>NZ_JAPEOQ010000001.1 GCF_026341035.1 Streptomyces sp. NBC_01016 | reverse complement strand
GCTGGCGGGATGCTGCGCATCCCGCTCAATCCCCATGCTGCGCATGGGGATTGAGGCTCCGTTCGCTGCGCTCTCGGAGCGGGTTCGAGCTTCGCTCTCACCTGGAGGCTTCCGCTGCGCTTCAGCCTTGGGGGCAGGTCCGCTGCCCTGGGGTTCCTTCGGCTGCGCCTGCGGAACTTGGGCCCGCTGGCGCGGGCCGGGCTAGCGGCAAAGGTGTGTGGCTGGTTGGGGTCTGGGGTGTTGGTGTCTTAGCTGCATCAAAATTGATGCAGCATGTACCTTTGGTGGAAGCATGGGACACCCTAGGGGTGAGATCCTCGCCTGAATGAATTCAGGCGTTGAGGGGGCACGAAGATGTCAGCGATTCGGCTCAAGGGGCACCAGGTAGCTCAACGCTCCGCGTTTCGCCGGTGGGTGGGGTTCCCTGAAAGGGCACCGGTGTCCCCGCAGGGTGCCCGGGGCACGATCGTGTCCGCGACCGGCTCGGGCAAGACGATCACGGCCGCCGCATGCGCGCTGGAGTCGTTCGCGGGCGGTCGGATCCTGGTCATGGTGCCGACCCTGGACCTGCTCGCGCAGACCGTCGAGGCCTGGCGTCTGGTGGGCCACACCGCGCCGATGGTCACGGTGTGCTCGCTGGAGAACGACCCGGTCCTGGGTGCGTTGGGGGTGCGCACCACCACCAACCCGATCCAGCTCGCCCTGTGGGCCGGACACGGACCCGTCATCGTGCTCGCCACATACGCCTCCCTCGTGGACCGCGAGGACTTCGACGACCCTGCGGGTCAGCGGAAGGTGCGCGGGCCGCTGGAGGCCGCTCTCGCGGGCGGGGAGCAGCTGTACGGACAGCGGATGGACGGTTTTTCGCTCGCCATCGTCGACGAGGCGCACTCAACCGCAGGCGATCTTGGCAAGCCATGGGCGGCGATCCACGACAACGCCCGCGTCCCCGCCGACTACCGGCTCTACCTCACCGCAACCCCCCGCATCCTCGCCGCGCCCCGCCCGCAGAAGGGCCCGCACGGCCAGGAGGCGGAGATCGCGTCCATGGGCCAGGACTCCGAGATCTACGGACCATGGCTGGCCGAGCTGGGACTCTCGGAGGCGATCGAACGCGAAATCCTCGCCGGATTCGAGATCGACGTCCTCGAGATCCGCGACCCCTCCCCCGTCCTCGGGGAATCCGAAGAGGCGCAGCGTGGCCGGCGCCTGGCCCTGCTCCAGACCGCACTCCTGGAACACGCCGCGAAGTGGAACCTCCGTACGGTGATGACCTTCCATCAGAAGGTGGAGGAAGCAGCGGCCTTCGCGGAGAAACTGCCGGAGACCGCCGCGGAGCTGTACGCCAACGACACCTCCGAGGACGGCCTGGTGGCCGCGGACCGGCTCCCCGCATCATCGATCGACGCCGACTTCTACGAACTCGACGCCGGCCGCCACGTACCACCAGAGCGCGTCTGGTCAGCATGGCTGTGCGGCGACCACCACGTCACCGAACGCCGGGAAGCCCTGCGCCAGTTCGCAGAGGGCATCGACGCCAGCAACCGGCGCGTGCACCGCGCGTTCCTCGCCAGCTGTCGCGTACTCGGAGAAGGCGTCGACATCACCGGCAAACGAGGCGTGGAAGCCGTCTGCTTCGCCGACACCCGCGGCTCCCAGGTCGAGATCGTGCAGAACATCGGCCGCGCACTCCGCCTCAACAAAGACGGCTCCACCAAGGTCGCACGGATCATCGTGCCCGTGTTCCTGAAGCCCGGCGAAAACCCCACCGACATGATCGCCAGCGCCTCGTTCCGTCCGCTCGTAGCTGTGCTCCAGGGTCTGCGATCGCATGATGAACGACTCGTCGAGCAGCTCGCCTCCCGCGCCCTCACCAGCGGAAAGCGCACGGTCCACATCCAGCGGGACAAGAGCGGCCGGATCGTCGGGGCCGGCGGCGAAGATGACGGCGACGACCAGGAGCAGGACGACACTGCCGAGTCCGTACTGCTCCGCTTCTCCTCCCCCAGAGACGCGGCCACGATCGCCGCCTTTCTGCGCACCCGGGTCTACCAGCCCGAGTCGCTGGTGTGGCTGGAGGGCTACCAAGCCCTGCTGCGCTGGCGGGCCGAGAACCAGATCACCGGCCTCTACGCCGTCCCCTACGACGCCGAGACCGAGGTCGGCGTCACCAAGGACTTCCCCCTCGGCAGGTGGGTGCACCAGCAGCGCAAAGCACTACGGGCCGGGGAACTGGAGGAGCGGCGCAAGACCCTGCTGGACGCCCCGGAAGCCGGGATGGCGTGGGAGCCGGGCGAGGAAGCCTGGGAGAACAAGCTCGCCGCGCTCCGCTCGTACCGGCGGGCCACCGGACACCTCGCACCCCGCCAGGACGCAGTGTGGGGCGAGAGCGAGACGCTGGTGCCCGTCGGACAGCACATCGCCAACCTCCGCCGGAAGGGGCAGAAGAACGGCCTGGGCAAGGCCCCGGTGCGCGCCGCCGTACGTGCGGCGCAGCTAGCGGAGATCGACCCGGACTGGAACTGCCCGTGGCCGCTGGACTGGCAGCGGCACTACCGCGTCCTGGCCGACCTCGCCGCCGACGAACCCGACGGCCGGCTCCCCGACATCGCACCCGGCGTACTCATGGACAGCGACGACATCGGCAAATGGCTGAAGCAGCAGAAGCAGCCGGGCAACTGGGCACGGCTCCTTCCCGAGCAGCAGGAGCGGCTGACCAAGCTGGGCATCCAGCCCGCCCCGACAGCCACTCGTACGACGAAGGGACCGAGCAAAGCGCAGCAGGCATTCCAACGAGGCCTGACAGCCCTCACGCAGTGGGTCGAGCGGGAAGGCGCCCACCGGCCGGTGCCGCGCGGACACAGCGAACCGATCGCCGTCGACGGCGAAGCGGAGCCAGTGATTGTGAAGCTGGGCGTATGGATCACCAACACCAAGACCCGGCGCGACAAACTCGACGCCGAGCAGCTGGGCGCACTAAGGGAGTTGGGCATCACCTGGGCGTAACGCTTGTGCGGTAAGGCTAGTGAGTCCGATTGTGGTTCGGTACACATCGCCGTCTCTCGGTATCTCGAGGTTCCACGTCTGCGAGGTGTCTGCGTGCCTCGCCAGCGTCCCGGCTTCGAGGGGGCTGCTTGTTCTTGGCGGCCTTCTTGAGCTTGGAGTCCGCGGTCGCCTTCACGCTGTAGGCAGTGGGGATGGTGATCGCCTCGCCTGTGGAGGGGTTGCGGCCCGTGCGCTCGGCCCGGTGGGTGTGTTCGTTGTGACGAGGATTTTTAGTTGGCGTACAAGGAGGGGTAGTTGGTGTGTCGATCTCCTGGTCTGGCCGTGCAGGGAAGCGGAGCACACGAAGATCAGTGATGAGATCCCGCCCGGTCGGAAGGTTGGGCGGGATCTCTGTATCTCTGACTCCTGTTCCACGTGGTGGTGGAGTTGTGTGATCCCCGTGCGGCGGAGCACGGTGAGGAATCGGCGGCCGGGTATCACCGGCGCAGCCGTCGGCGTTCCAGGGCGAAGGCCAGGCCGTTGAGGGTGAGTGTGGCCCCGGCGAGTACTGCTTGCGGGGCGCCCTTCTTCGGCGGGTCCATGAAGGCGGTTCCGGGGTACGCGATGGCCGACATCTGGGTGATCCAGTACAGCGAGGCGGCACCGGTCGCCAGTTTCAGTCGCTCGCCGGAGGCGTCGGCTCCGCGGCCCCACAGTGCCCACAGTCCGATGGCGCCGAGTGCGGCGCCGGTGCTCATGGTCTGCGCGTTGTGGAATTTCGCGTGTGGCGGCCAGTTGGGGTTGTGGATGTGTGTTTCGTTCCAGTCGGCGATGTAGGCGCCGCACATGGTGCTGATGGAGGTCAGTGACAACAGAACGCGTCCAGGAGCTGAGGGGTGTCATCTGCTGGTAGCTCCGTTGTGCTGCCACGACGCTTTGTCTACTCGGCCAGATCGTCTTGGTAGACCACGGACACAGCCCGCATCCCGAGCGCCTCGTAGAAGGCGCGCCCGTCTCTATTGCGGGGCGAGCAGTGGACGATCAACGGTGCCAGGGCGTGTTCTCTTGCCCAGGTGCGGACGTGGTCGACGAGTAGGCGTCCTGTTCCGTTTCCGCGGTGCTCCGGTGCGACCCACAGTTCGTGGATCACGCAGCATCCTCGTTCGTCCGGGCCGGCCAGGATGTAGCCGTACTCGGTGCGGTACTTCATCCCGTTTGCCGGGGCCGGGCGGTCGGGGTCGAACGGCACGGTCACGCCCTCCAGGGCCAGTGGTGGACTTGTCGGTTCTGAGGCGGCGGGAAACGACGCCGGTTCTCGCTCGCCTTGCGGACCCGCACCGGTCAGCCGAGCTTCCTCTCATAAAGTCGCAGAATGGAGGGAAAGGAAGCAGCTCAGGTCGAATTGAACGCCGCCTCTGCAAGGGCCCGCTCCGAAGGCCCGACGGAGGAGAACGTCACGGCCTTCGAGGATGCAGTCATCCGCCTCGCAGCGGCCCATGGCGTCACCCTGGCTCCCGCGGCCCCCGCCACCGGGCAGCTGCGGACGGATCCGAGCTGACCCGACCTCGCTCCGCCGACGGTGATCCGGTTGTGGATCTCTGCCGCCGTATCGCGCCTCCACTCGGCCGACGACGAGGGCCGGAAGCTCGAGCACCTCGATGATGATGAACGCGAGAAGCAACGCGAGGTCTGGTTCGAGGCCGCGGCGAGGGCACAGGATGCGGTCTCCATGTACGCGTTCAAAAGCGACCTCAACCGGTTCGACGTCGAGAAGCAGCTCCGTCAGGTCACTCGGAACCCACCGAAGCAGGAGGAGTAGAAACTTCGGGAGCGGCCGTAATGGTCGCGATTCCCGGACAGGGGGGCCAGGCTCCCTGCTTGGCTACCAGTTCATGTGGCTGGGCATGCCGCACTTCCCGGAGGCGTCCCGCGTGGGACAGTCGCCCCAGCCGAGCATGAAGAGCGCCATGGCCAGCGCCAGCACTACGAGCATGACGGCGAGGCCGGTACGCGTGGCCAGGAACCGGCTGATACGGGTGCCGGAGCTGCCCAGCCGTTTGTCGCGGTACACCGTGGCCCGGCGCAGGTTCCAGACAGCGCAGACGGCGACGGTGATGGCACCGAAGGCCGCCGACACCCAGCCGTCATGGAAGAGGCCCTGGGCGACGTAGGCGACCATGCCGCCGAGGATGAGCGCGTACATGATCCGGACCAGGACGTTAATGATCATCGTCGTTCCCGCGCTGCTCGATGCGCCGGGCGTGGAAGTAGTTCCAGCCCACGGAGCCGAGAAAAATGCACCCGCCGTTGATGACGGCGTTCCACTTTCCCGTGACGGCTTCGATGGCGCCCAGAACGGCGAACACGACCAAGGCGTACAGGACGAGCCTCGTGGGCTTACCCATCTTCGCCCTCGTTGTGCTCCGGCCGGTCGGAACGGCGCCACCACCACTGGAACAGGAGGTGGACCCCCGTGCCGCTGACGCCCGCGCCGATCGCCATGTCCCACTTGCCTGTGATGAACCCGAGGGCGCCGAAGACCATGACGGCCGTGGCGACGTTCACCACGATCTCCAGGACGGTGAGCGGCTTCGGCGGGTCCGCAACCACACCCACGAACTTCAGCCGCCGTTTGGCAGGCGGCTTCATCGGTTCGCCTTTGCCAGACGGAGTGCGTCACGGATGTTCTTGACGGTGGCCACGAACAGCGCGCAGAGGACGGCTCCCAAGAGGGCCCACAGCCGCCACGGCATGACCACGGCGACATCGGAACCGAATCCGCTCCAGGTGCTGCCGCCGACCCCGCCAGCGGCGACCCCGCCAGCGGCGATGCCGCCAGTGGTGATGCCGCCAGTGGTGGCGGGCATCGCACCGAGCTTCTTCAGGCGCTTGATCACTTGGGGCCCTTCTTCCATGTGCGCCGCATGCGCCACCAGTTCCAGACGGACGAGGCAATCAGCGCGCCGATGCAGGCCGCCTGCACCGAGTAGCGCCATACGGAGACCTCGACGCCGCCCGCGAGGCAGTAGCCCACGACGAGCCCGATCTGGACGGCATGGAACCTCCGGCTGCGCGGCGGCCCGCTGGGCGAGATCCACTTCATCGGTTCGCCTTCGCCAGCCGGACCATGTCACGGACGTTCTGGACGATGATCACGATCAGTGGGAGGAGAACGATTCCTACGAGGGCACACAGCCACCACGGCACGACTGCGCCGCCGGATCCGCCCCAGGCGGCGCCGCTCGCCCCGCCCGCCACGCTGACCGCAGCACCGCCCGGCACGGCGCCGAGGTTCTTCTTCAGGTGCTTCTTCATCGGCGCTTCACCTCGCGGCGCATGAGGCGGTCGAGGCGCGTCAGCAGGGCCTGGCGCTCGGCACGCTGCCTGCGCCGCTTGCGGCGGGCATCGCGGATGATCCTGCAGGCGAGGGCGGCGGGCATGAAGGTGCCCCACAGCCGCCACCCGGTCGAGGCGTCCGAGTCCGTGGCGTTGGCAATGCCGAGGATGGTCAGCGCGATGAGCAGGACCCGGTCCGTCCCGTCCATGTGGAGCTTCACTTCGGCTTCCTCTTCCCTGCGTGCCGCTTGCGCCGGTCGCTGCGGAAGTGCCAGGCCAGAAAGCTGATGACGTAGACGCCGATGGCCAGCTCGCGCACGCGGCCCCAGCCGGTGCGGCTCGTGACGGCGTTGCAGACGGTGGCCATGATCAGCACGACCAGGGCGACGACCAGCCACTTGTCCGAGCGCGTCACCTGTGTCCCCGGGCGTGCGCGCGTGCCCATCGGACCAGGACGATCCCGAAGGCGCAGAGGACGAGCGGCGCGACGCCTGCCCACCACGTGCCACGTGGTTTTGAAGGCGAAGATCCCGATCAGGCCGAGGATTTCCGCAAGGACGGCGCCGCAGAGGGTGACCCGGGCCGCGCCCCGCTGCACCGCGGCGTTCACACGCGGCGGGTGCGTGCCGTCGCGGCGCTGCTTGTACCGGCCGTAGAAGGCCGGCCCGATCAGGGCGGCGAAGAGGAGCACCAGGAACGGCCCCTCTGCCCCGTCGGGCAGCAGGGCGGATATGAGGCTCCCGGAGCCTCTGCCGCTGTGGGCCGGGGTCATCACGTGCTGTCTTTCCGCTCGATAAGCCCCCGGCTGTCGATGTGTCCGGGGGACGCTAGGCGGCGGGCCGGACGCGGCGGAAATTGATCATGGGTGTTCGTTGCATGTCTCACACGGTTCGCCGGCCGAGCGCCTCGATCGCGAGTAGACGCAGCAGACCCGCAAGATCGCCCGACACCCGCAGTCGCCGCAGCGACAGGCCGCTCTTCCATCGCGTCGGTGAGTTCAGCGCGTAGCGTGCGGCTCGGTCTCCGATGCAGCCGGTCTCGCGCAGGTGGACGCCCTGTGCGGTTACTTGACGCCGTCGGCCGGCCGTCTGCCCCGCGGCTGGCCGGAAGTTCCCCTGTGGATGCCGTCGATGGGCGAGCGCCTCGACGCTGCCCTCGCGCTGGATGCGGCCGGGGCCACGGGCCCCGACCAGCGGCTGCTGCGCATCCTGCTCCGCGGCGACCAGGCCGCGTTCGAGCAGGCGCTGCACGAACGGCTCGTCACCCACCGAAGCGCCGCCGGTGAAGAGGCCGGGCCCGAGAGCCTGCTCCCCCTGGGCGCGATCGCTCTGTCCGTGCTCGCCTGCAGGTCCACGGCTGGGACCTGCACGGCGACCTCTGCCTATCTGCCTGCCTCACTCCTGCAGGCGCCCGCCCCGGCTCCGAGCCCGTCCTGAATTACAGGTGGGCGGTGAGGAGATTGGCGTCGAGCAGGCCCAGGTCGGCGGTGCGGTCGGCGCGGGCGTAGCCGGTCAGTATCCGTTTGGCGGCGATCATTGATTCCTGGGAGCGGCGGCCGAGGAGACGCGTCCAGGCGGTGACCGCGCGGTCGAGGCCCTCTTCGGGCACGGTTTCGTGCAGGAAGTCGATCCGGTGCGCGGTGGCAGCGTCGAACTCGCGGCTGGTCAGCATGAGTTCACGGATGCGGGAGACTCCGACCTCGGTGATGAGGCGGCCGGTGGCGCCGCCCCATGCGGGTGGCAGTCCGAGGCCTACTTCGGGCATGCGGTAGCGGCTGGTGTCGGCGCCGACGCGGAGGTCACAGTAGGAGACGAGGGCGAGGCCGGCACCGGTGACCCGGCCGTGGAGGCGCGCGATGGTGATGGCGTCGGTGGTCTCCAGGGCCTGACAGAGCCGGAAGCCCTTGTCGACGATGCGGCGCAGGGCCGCGCCGGTCGGGTCGGCCTTGCGTGCGTCGGCGAACTCGCTGCGGTCGGCTCCCAGGCAGAAGTCGTCGGCCAGCGAGGACAGGACCAGGACCTTCACGTCGGTGCGCTCGGTGAGGCTGTCGAGCAGTCGCAGGAGGTCGTCGATGGCGGCGACGTCGAGGACGGCGTCCGTGCGGCCGGCGTGGAGCCGGGCGTGCAGGACGGGCCCGTCCTGGTCGAGGTGGAGGGTTTTGTAGCCGTCGGAGGGCTGGAGGTGGTCGGTCATGCGAGGGTGAGGTCCAGGTTCAGGAGGCGGCGGAAGGCGACGCGGGGCGCCCAGGTGGGCGGGCGTACGAGGGTGAGGCGGGGGATGCGGCGGGTGAGTTGGGTGATGAGGGTCTGTGCTTCCAGGCGGGCCAGGGGGGCGCCGAGGCAGTAGTGGACGCCGCCGCTGAAGGCGAGGTGGCCGCCGGGGTTTCGGTGCGGGTTGTAGGTGGCGGGGTCGGCGTGCCGGTGCGGGTCGTGGTGGGCGGCGCCGATCAGGAGGTGGGCCATCTCGCCCTCACGGATGTCGCGGCCGGCCAGGCGCATGTCGTGGGAGGCGACGCGGCTGATCACATGGGTGGGCGGGTCGTAGCGCAGGCTCTCCTCCACGGCGCCCGGGACGAGTTCGGGGTCGGCGGCGACCGCGTCCCAGTGCAGGGGGTGTTCGACGAGGTGGAGGACCGCTTGCGACAGCAGGGTCGCGGTGGTCTCCAGCGCGGCCAGCAGGACGAAGCGGGCCAGGTGGTAGACCTGGTGGTCGGCCTGGTCGCGGTCGGTTTCGAGGGTGTCCCAGGTGCGGATCCACTGCGAGACGGGGTCGTCTCCCGGGCGGGCGCGGCGAGCGCGGACGAGGTCGGTGAAGTACGTGCGCAGTTCCACGGTTGCGGCGTCGGAGCGGGCGAGCTGACTGGCCGTCGGCAGGAGTTCCTGGGTGAACACCTGGTCGTGGGTGAGCTCGCGCAGCCGGGGCCAGTCGGCGCGGGGCAAGCCCAGCCAGTGTCCGACCGTGGCGATGGGGAGCTCCTCGCCGACCAGGGCTGCGAAGTCGGCCTCCCCGTGGCGGAGTTGTTCGTGGAATGTGTCGAGGAGGCGGTCGGTGGCTGTCGTGATGACGGGGCGGAGACGGCCGATGGCGGCGCGGTCGAAACCGTCGGCCGCCCGGCGTATTCGGGCGTGTTCCGGCCCGTTGAGGTTGGGCAGGGCGTGGCTCATCTCCTGCGAGGACGGCGCGGCCCAGCGGGTGCCTGGGCCCTGCCGCTCGCGCCAGCGCCGGTCGGGTTCGCACCACTGCCGGTCGCGCAGGACCTGGTCGCACTCGGCGAACCCGGTGACCAGGTGGCCGCCCCAGGGTGCGGGGCTGACCGGTCCTGATGCAGCGAGTTCGGCGTAGTGAGGGAGTGGATTTGCCTGCCCCTGGGGGGTGCGCAGGCGCGAGAAGACTCTGACGGTGGCGCGGCGAAGATCCTGCGGCAGTACGGCGATTCCCACTGTGCTCCTTTCCGAGCATCAGCCGCCATGAATACCCACAAGATCATTTGAGTATCCAATGGCACCGCAGGAAAGTGGAGTTGCCTGCGTCACTCGCCCCTGGTCCATGCCACGAAGCGGCTGAACAGTCCCGCCTTGCGCTTTTTGCCCTGGCCGGACTCGTCCTCGACGCCGGCTCCGGTGGAAGCGGAGGCGGCCGGTTCGGCCGCGGGCGGCTGGAGGCCGGGCGTGGGCCGGGACACCGCCGGGGCGGCGGACTCGTACGGGGCGGAGGCGGTGGAGACGGCCCGTGGGGAGAAGCGCACGGGCAACGCGGCCAGCGCGCGGCTCCACGGCGAGGGCACCCAGTCGAGCGCCGAGAAGGGCCTGTCGAGCTCCAGGTCGGGCAGCCGGTTGAGCAGGCACTCGACCGCCGTCACCGCGATCAGCAGCGCCGGGTCCTTCGCCGGACACGCGTGGGGTCCCGCCCCGAACGCGAGATGGGCCTTCGAGTTGAGCTGGGCCCGGTGCTCGGTCAGCCGCGGATCCGTGTTGGCCGCGGCGAACGAGATGAGCACCGGATCGCCGGCCCGCAGCCTCCGCTCGCCGAGTTCGATGTCCACCGTCGGGTAGTGACCGGCGTAGTTGGCGATCGGCGCGTAGGACCACAGGGCCTGGGAGACGGCGTCCTCGACCGGAAGGCCGGTGGGCCAGTCCTCCCCCAGGTACAGGGCGGCGCTGGTGCCGATGGCCGCGGCGAGCGGGGCGGTGCCGCCGGAGAGCAGCGTGACGAGCTGCTGGAGCACGGCCTCGTCGGCCTCGGCCCGGTCGCTGGTGAGGAGGGTGTGCTGGCGGATCAGCTCGGTGGTGAGGTCGTCGCCCGGCCGGCGGTGCTTGAGCGAGATCAGCTCGGCGAGCGCCTGGCCGAGGATCTGGTCCGCGCCGGCGGCGCCCTCGAAGATGCCGGAGATCCCGGTGATGACCCGGTCGCCGATCTCGGGAGGGCAGCCGAACAGGTGGGAGAAGACCAAGAGGGGCAGGGGGCCGGCGTACTCGGCCATGAGCTCGGCGCGGCCGTGCCGGTCCGAGCTGAAGCCGCTGATGAGGTAGTCGGCGGAGGCCTGGGTCTGGCGGATCAGCGCACGCTCGTCCACGGTGGCCAGGGCAGCGGTGACGGCCTGGCGCAGCTTGGCGTGGTCGGCACCGTCGGCGAACAGGGCGTTGCGCCGCCAGGCCATCATCGGCAGGGCCGGGCTGTCGGCCGGCACCCGCCCCTCGTTCAGCGCGTTCCAGCGGCGCGCGTCGCGCGGGAAGGTGGCCGGGTTCTGCAGGATGTGCAGGGCGGCGTCGTAGCTGGTGACGAGTTCGACCTCGACGCCGGGGGCGATGTCGACGGGCGCGCTGGGCCCGGCCTGTCGCAGGTGCGCGTAGTAGGCCTCGGGGTTGGCCGCGAAATCGGTCCCGTACAGCTGGGTGTTGCCGCCCTGGGCGTGCGCCGGGCAGCCGGGCGGTATCAGGCGGGGGTCGGTCGGCTGGGACATGCAGGGGCTCCTAGGCGGCGAGCTGGGTCATGAGGTGCTGCACGAGGGTGATCAGTGCCTCGGCGGAGGAACGCTCGTCGCGTACGTCGCACCGCACGATCGGGGTCTCGGGGTGGAGGTTCAGTGCCTCGTGCACCTCCTTGAGGGCGTACTCGGTGCCGCCCGCGAAGGAGTTCACACCGACCGTGTAGGTGAGTCCGAACGACTCGACGAGGTCGAGGACGGCGAAGGACTCGTCGATGCGCGCGGGGTCGACCAGGACGAGCGCGCCCAGTGCGCCGCGCGAGAGGTCCTCCCACATTTCGGTGAACCGCTCCTGGCCGGGCGTGCCGAACAGGTAGAGGACCAGGCTGTCGGAGAGGGTGAGGCGGCCGAAGTCCATGGCCACGGTGGTGGTCGTCTTGTTCGGTGTGCTGGTGAGGTCGTCGAGCCCCACACTGGCCATCGTGATCTGCTCTTCGGTCCGCAGCGGTTTGATCTCCGAGAGACTGCCGATGCAGGTGGTTTTCCCCACGCCGAAATGGCCCACGATGAGCACCTTCACGGCCTGGCTGACAGAGGGATCCAGGTACACGTCACACTCCGAATTTCTTCTGCAGGCCGGTGCGCACAGCACGGACGAGGTCGATGTCCACCAGCTCGGCGGCCGGGACCGGCTGGCGGACGTCGAGCAGGCCGGCCTCCGCGAGTTGGGCCAGCAGGATGCGCACGACGCCGATCGGGAACCGGGTGTGGCCGGCGACCTCGGCGACGGACAGGACCCCGCCGGTGACCACTTCCATGACCCTGCGGGCCTCGGGCGTCAGGGCGCGCAGGGCGGCCTCGGACCCGTCGGCAGAGGTCACCATCGCGGTGTGCTCGAATTCGTGCTCGGGGGGCAGGGACCGCCCGTTCGTGATCACGAAGAGCGGGACGAGGTCGGACGTCAGCTCGAGGTCCGGACCGCTGGGCTCAGACATTGCCGGGCACCCTGCCGGCCCCGGCAGAGGCCGCGATCCTGAGCTCTGCCGCATGCAGCTGGGACGTCAAGTGCTCGATGTTGCAGTCGTGGTCGGCCGAGGCCGCCAGGAGCGCCCCGTCACCGGCGGCGATGAGGAAGATCCACCCGTGCTGGAACTCGATGGCCGTCTGCTGCCACGCCACGTCCGCGGTCGCGCCCGCGAACTGCGCGGCGGCCCGGCTGTTGGCGTGGATGCCGGTCATGGCCGCCGAGATCCGGTCGGCGAGATCGCGCGGCAGGCCCGAGGTGCCGCCGCGCGGCAGTCCGTCGCCGCCCAGCAGCACCGCGTGGCGGGCGCCGTGCACGTCGGCGAGCGCCACATCGAGCTCCTTGAGCACATCGGCCGTCTCCTCACCGGGCGCCGGCTCGGGGCTGCCGCGCCGGCCTGCCTGCGGACCGTCCACGCGAGGTGCGGACGTCATGTTGTGTCCCAGCCGGGCCACCAGACGGTGCATGCGGTAACTGATCTGCTGCATGTCCACATGGGGTTCCGCGGCCGCCGCCAGATAGGCGCCCTGACCGGCTCCGATCAGGAAGATCCAGCCGTGCTGGAACTCGATGATGGTCTGCGTCCAGGACGCGGCCGGCGCGGTTCCGACGAAGGGCGCCGTGGCCCGGCTCAGGGCCTGGATACCGGACATGGCCGTGGAGATGGTCACCAGGTCCCGCTCGCCGAGGCCCTCGGTGGATGCACGGGGCAGGCCGTCGGCGGACAGCAGGACCGCATGGCGCGCGCCGGGCACGTTGTTAACGATGTCATCGAGCATCCATGACAGGTCGGAGGTGCTCACCGCTCATCAGACCCTTCGCCCAGGGGGGACTCATCGGCGCGGGCTTCAAGGGTGCCGCGCTGGAACGCACCCAGGCCCCGGCTGGATGCCCGCGGCCCTGTCTGCGTGGCCTCGTCCACCGGACGGGGCGCGCGGACTGCTGCCGGGGAGGCCGTCGGCGTCTGCCGGGCAGCGCGCTTGGGCAGTCCGTGCGCGGTGCGCTGGGGAGCGACCCCGGACGGGCCCGGACCCTGCCGTACGGGTGCAGGGTGGGGGGCGGGGGCGGGAGCGGGAGCCGGCGCCGCGGCCTTGGGGGTCGCCTCTTCCATGGTCCACAACTCCTCGGGCAGTCGGACGACGGCCCGCACTCCGCCGTAGCGGGAGACCCCGGTGACGTCCACCTGGAAGCCGTGCTGACGGGCGATCAGGCCGATCACGGGGAAACCGAACTTGGGCTGCGTGCCCAGCTGCTGCAGCCGCGGCGCCTCGTCGCCGGAGAGCAGGGCGGTCGCCCGCTGCCGGTCCTCGTCGTTCATGCTGACGCCGGCGTCGTCGATGACGATGCAGAGGTTGCCCTGGACACGCTGGAACGTGACCTCGATCGGAGCGTCGTGCTGCGAGAAGCTCGCCGCGTTGTCCAGCAGCTCGGCGACCGCCAGGGCCACCGGGGTGACCGCGGACGCCTTGAGGGCGAGGCCGCTCTGCTGCATGATCGACACGCGCTGGAAGTTGCGGATCTGGCCCTTCGCGTTCTGCACGACGTCGTACACGCTGGCCGGCCGGTTGCGGCGGCCCAGCGGCGCACCGCACATCACCGCGATGCCCTGTGCCTTGCGTGCCATCTGGGCGTTCGCGTGCGCCACGTCGAGGAGGTCGCTGAGCACCTCGTGGCCGCCGTGCTTGCGCTGCACGGTGTCCAGCAGGGCGGTCTGTTCGGCCGCAAGGCTCTGCAGGAAGCTCGCCGCGCCCTTGAGGACGCTCTTCGTGCTGTCCTCCGCGGCCTCGCGCGCCCCGGCGATGACGCTCTCCCGCTCGGAGCGGGCCGCGGCCAACTCGCCCTGCTGGGCCGCGAGTTGCGCGGTGGCGCGGCTCAGCTCCTGTTTCTGCGCGGCCTCGGCCTGGCGTCTCTTCGCGGTCACCGCTCGGTTGCGGGTAATGAGTGCGACATTCGCGGCGACGGATATCAGCGCAATCGCACCCAGGGTCCACACAAGTGCGTGGGTCATGGACACCTCTCGTGGCACGGGCAGGAGGAACTGGCGACCCGTACCCCCGCTCTCACCCCGCAGGCACGTGTCAAGTCGGCACGCTGGATGAGTTGATCAAGATCGCCGCCGGGATGCTATCAGGACCGTTTCGCCTCAACCTGCCTGCCCAGCACCCCTGTTGGAAGATTCCGTTTGACCCGCCCGGCACCCGAATGATCCCAGCCACACACCCACCAGATTTCAGCCAGGTGTGCCCGCGCGGCCCGGGAGGATTCCTGCCTCGGCGCTCACGGCAAGCGGCGAGATGACCGATCGGCACCTTTCACGGCCGCCGTGGACGAGGGCAGGGGGCCTCGGTGAGCAGCCTGCCCCTGGCGGTCTTCGGCAACAGCATTCGGATCGGTCCGGACGGCAGAGGGCAGGCCGGGAAGAGCTCCATCCGCCCCGGGGACCCCATGGCGTGGACCGTCATGCCGGTCCACTCCTCGATGCGTGGCTGCGTCAGTACGTCGGCGAACGCGTTCTCGTCCAGCCGCAGGACGGCCGAGGTCTGGAGGCGTACGGTGCCGCCGCCGGTGAGCGGCACGCTCCGGCGGGCGTCCTCGGCGCTCCCGCGGCGCAGCGGCATGAAGGTGTTCATGGCCGCATCCACGCGGCGCTCACGGCGCCCGGAGCTGGCCCGGCGGTGTGCCGCGTCGTCCTCGTCGCGCCACCGCGCCCTGTGTTGGCCGTTGCTCTCCCCGATTCGCTGTCTTTCATGGGGTGCGTCGGAGTGTGTGCCGGCTCCCCGGGGTGGCTGGGTTCCTGGGGGGTTACGGCGAGGTGCGGGGGCGGCGCAGTTCGGCGGGGCCCTGGCCGTACCAGCGGTGGAGGGCGCGGCGCAGGGAGCGCGGGTCGGTGTAGCCGGTGCGGGTCGCGATCGACTCCACGGTCAGTGAGGTCGCGAGCAGCTGCTCCACGCGCCGCCGGCGGGCGCATTCCAGCTCCGTGCGCCAGGTGGTGTCCTGTTCGTGGAGGCGGCGCTGCACCGTGCGGGGTGACATCCCCAGTCTGTGGGCGATGTGGGTGAGGCTCAGTTCGGCCTCGCCGCGGAAGCGGTCGAGCCACGACAGCACAGTGCGGGAGGTGGCCACCCTGGTGCGTGCGTGGTCGCGCAGGATGGCTGCCAGTACCGGATCCGCCCGCGGCAGGGGCCGGTTCGTGTCGGCGGCCGAGAAGGTGACGGAGGGCGTCTCCGCGCCGAACGCGATGTTGCGGGTGCCGTACGTCTCGGCCAGGTGCCCGTGCCGGCGCGGCGCAGGGCCGGTGAGGGTCACCCGGAGCGGGGTCAGCGGGCGGCCGGCGCCCGAGGCGGCCGCGGTGAGGATCATCGACACGGCGAACTCGGCGATGATCGGGAAGATCGGGTGGCTGGCGAACCGGCCGTGGAAGGTGACGGTGAGTCCGGCGGCGTCGTGCACCGGTGTGAACGACTCCGACGGGTCGGTGACGACTGCCGCGTGGCGGTCGGCGTGCTCGAATGCTTCCGTGAGCGTATCGGCGCTGGTGAACAGGTAGTCCCACACGCCGAGCGAGCCGGGGCGCCACAGCCGCCAGGGCAGCGAGCCGCCGCCGAGGTCGCGCAGCTGAGCCGCCCACTCCTCCCATATCCGTACGAGCGAGGCCGAGGGCAGCCGTACGGCCTCGTCGTCCAGGCTTGCCAGCCCGGCCACCTTCGCCAGCCGGCTTCGGTCCAGTCCCGCCGCCTGTCCCGCGCGCAGCAGCAGCCGCGTCACGTGCGGGGGAACGGTTCCGGCCGGAACCCGGCCGGATGCGGACACGCCCGGACTCTATTCCAGGCCCTGGCCGGGGACAACGCTGTATTGCGCCGGGAGGCCCCGGCCGGGTGGATGCGGTGCGGTGCGGTGCGGTGCGTGCGGTCCAACTCGGCCCGCGGTCATGGGTGATAGGGGTGCCGTCGTCGGCTTCGGCGCCTGCGTGCCGTTGCCGCTACGGCCTCTTCTGCGCGGTACGGCGGTAGTGCTCGGCGATCTCGTCGCTCGTGGTCAGCCACACGCCGCGGTGCCCGCAGATGTACGCCAGCGCCTGCGCGAGGTATCTGGTCCTGAACGCCTGGCCGATGACGAACGGGTGCAGGGCCAGCGCCATCACCCGGCCGCTGTCCGCCGCATCGGCGTAGAGCTGGTCGAACTGGTCCTTGACCAGCTGCAGGAAGTCCGGACCCGTCATGCCGTGCAGGGTGAACAGTGCCAGGTCGTTCAGTTCGACGGAGTACGGCACGCTCAGCATGCCGGGCTCGTTCAGCAGGAACGGCTGGTCGTCGGCGGTCCAGTCGAGCACGTAGTCCAGGCCGAGTTCGGCGAGCAGCCGCGGGGTGTGGAAGGTCTCGGTCAGTGCCGGGCCCATCCAGCCGCGCGGGCGGCGCCCGGTGGCCTTCTCGATCGTGGTGACGACGTCGGTGAGGTACTCCCGCTCCTCCTGCGGCGTCATGCCGGCCTGCAGGACGGAGTTGGTGCGGCCGTGCGCGAGCCAGGCCCAGCCGCGGGCCCGGCCGGCTTCGATGATCTGCGGGTAGTGGGTGGTGACGTCGGAGTTGAGCAGCACACTGGCCCGGACGCGGTACCGGTCGAGCGCCTCCATCACCCGCCAGATGCCGACCCGCGGGCCGTAGTCCCGCCAGCCGTGGTTCAGCGCGTCCGGCACCAGGCCGGCCGTCCCCTCGTTGAGGCTGGTGGAGGGCACGCCGAGCGTGAAGTGCTCGATGTTCAGGCCGACATAGAACGCGACCCGGGCCCCGTTCGGCCAGCGGACGGGCTCCCGCTCGGTGATCGGGCTGTAGTCGTAGAGCTCGTTGTCCATGACTCAGGCTTCCTCTCGGTGCGGGTGCGCCGCGGCGAGGCGGACGAGCATCTTGCCGGTGTTGGCGCCGCGCAGCACGCCGATCAGCGCGGCGGGCGCCTGTTCCAGTCCCTCGACGACGGTCTGCCTTGTGCGCAGGACGCCGGCGGCCAGCCAGGCGGTGCCGCGTCCGATCCACTCGGGGTGCAGGTGCGTGTAACCGCCGACGAGCATGCCGTGCAGGCTCGCGTTCTTGGACGACAGGACGAACAGGTTCGCCGGGCCCCGCGGCGGCTCGGTGGCGTTGTAGGTGCTGACCGCGCCGACCATGGCGATCCGGCCGCGTTCGCGCAGGGCGCCGATGGCGGCTTCGAGGTGATCGCCGCCGACGTTGTCGAAGTAGTAGTCGATGCCGTCCGGGGCCACCTTCGCGAGTTGCTCGCACAGGGGCGCGGCGCGGTGGTCCAGGCCCTCGTCGAAGCCGAGTTCGGCGACAAGCGTCCGCGCCTTGTCCGCCCCGCCCGCCGAGCCGATCACCCGCGCGGCGCCCAGCTCGCGGGCGATCTGGCCCGCCACACTGCCGACCGCGCCGGCCGCGGCCGACACGAACACCACGTCCCCCGGGCGCACCGGGGCGACCTCGGTGAGCGTCGCGTACGCGGTCAGGCCGGTGGCGCCGAGCACGCCGAGGTATGCGGGCACAGGTGCCGCAGCGGTGTCGACGACGCTCGCCCCGGCCGCGTCCACGACGGCGTAGTCGCACCAGCCGGAAAAGTGGGTGACCGTCGCACCCACGGGGACCGTCTGCGCCCGGGAGACGACGACCTCGCCGGCGGCGGCCCCGTACAGGGCGTCCCCGGGCCGCAGCGGCGGCAGATACGGTACGCCCTTCATCGCCTCGCGCATGTAGGGGTCGACCGACATCCAGGTGTTGCGCACGAGGAGCTGTCCGGGACCGGTCCGGGGCAGGTCGGTGCGCACGAGCTGGAAGTCGTGCGGGCGCGGGGTGCCCACCGGGGTGGCGGCCAGCTGGACCTGACGGTTGATGACGGTGGTGGGGGTGGGGTGTGTGGTCATGCGGGGGTCACTTCCTTGGGCGGTGCGGGGGTCTCGGACAGCTCCTTGGACCCGGCCGTTCCTGTCGTCTCCGTCGTCTCCGTCGTCTCCGGTTTTCTGCCGGTGGCGGGGATGTGGCGGAGTGTGGCCAGCACGATGGCGGCTGCCACGACGGCGACGCCGGCGCTGACCGCTGCCGCGGCGGCGAAGCCGGACAGGAACGCTTCCCGCGCCGCCTCGACGAGCCGGCCGGCGAGCGGGGCGGGCAGGCTCTCGGCGGCTTTGACCGCGGTGCCGAGGGTGTCGTGCGACGCGGCGGCCACGTCGGCGGGCAGGCCCGGCGGCGCGCCGGCGGTGATCTCCTCGCGGTAGACGGCGCCCGCCAGGCTGCCGGGGACGGCGATGCCCAGCGCCAGGCCGAGGTCGTACGCCGTCTGCCCGGTGGCGGCGGCGGAGCCCGCCTTCCCGGGCGGGGCGGCGCCGACGGCCAGGGCGGTGCCGAGCACGCTGACCGGCCCGACTCCCAGCATGATGACGGTCATTACTGCCGCCGCTTCGACGGGGCGCTCGCTCACCAGCGCCAGCAGATAGCCGGCCAGCGAGACGGCCGAGCCGAGGGCGATGACGTACGCGGGCCGCAGCCGGCGCGCCAGCAGCGGGGTGAGCTGCGAGCCGGCGAGGAACGCGGCGGCGGAGGGCAGCAGCCACACCCCCGCGGTCACCGGGCCCATCCCGCCGACCAGTTGCAGGTACTGGGGAACCAGGTACTCCACACCGTTCAGTGCCAGCATGCCCAGGAAGAGGACGGCGAGCGCGCCGCTGAACGCCCGGTCGGCGAACAGGCGCAGATCCAGCATCGGGGATTCCAGCCGGCGCTGTCTGCGCACGAACAGGACGGCGAAGACGACGCCGCCCACACCGACCGATACGTCCAAGCCCTGCCGGCCCAGCTCCGCGACGCGCTTGACGGCGTAGACGACCGGCAGGATGCCCAGGAGGAACAGCGCCGGGCTCACCAAATCCATCCGCCCGGCGGCCCGGTCGCGGTACTCGGGCAGCAGCACCGGACCGGCCACGAGGACCAGCACCATCACCGGGGCACCAGCCCCCACCACAGTGCGCAGCAGCCCGCCCAGCACCGGTCCCAGCCTGATGCCCAGCGCCAGCGCGGTCGCCCACACCGAGATGGCGCGGGTGCGCTGAACCGGATCGGGAAACATGACGGTGATCAACTATAGCGTCGAGGGCAGGATCGCGGCCCCCGCGATACCGAGGACCGCGCGCGCCACGATGAGCAGCCCCGGGCCGGCGGCGTGCGCCGCGGCCAGCATCATGAACTCCGCGCCCAGATAGGCGCCGGCGTCGAAGAGCAGCAGCCGGCGGCGGCCGATGCGGTCGCCGAGTGCGCCCATCACCACGAGGAACCCCGCGGTCATGAAGCCGTAGGCATCGGTGACCCACAGGAACTGGACACTGCTCGGGCGCAGTTCGGCGGTCAGATCGGGGGTGGCCAGCCACAACACGCCGAGATCGGCGGTGAGTAGCACGGTGGGCAGCAGCAGAACACTCAGTCCCACCCACTGCCGCAGGCCCGCCCTTGAAGCCCCGTTCCGGGCAACGTGTGTGTCCATGCCACGACGCTACGAAGGGGGAGGGCGCGGCAAGGAGGGCCGAAGGCGCCACGACGCGGACCGAACGCGCCACCTCCGGCGCGCCGGCCTCCTGACCGGTGCTCGCGGTCAGTTCGCGGTCGGTTCGCGGTAAGGGGGCCTGCTTGTGGAGGGGGTCCGCTTGTGGCCGGGCTTGCGGCGGTGGCACGGAGAGCGAGACGCCAGATCCGCGGGCCGCGAGCCGCGGGTGTGCGGGTGTGCGGCACCAGAGAGCCTCTGGAGGGGCGTCGGATGTGGGCTGTGGGTTCGTGCCACCGGCCTGGCCCGGCAGGCGGCGTCGCGGTCTGCTCCGCCGGCGCGACGTCGAAAGGCGGGGCCCCGCGCGGCGTGCGAAGCGGTGCGCGGGGCCCTTCAAGGATGTTGCGGTGTGTTCGTGCATCCTGTCGACGCTCGAAGTCCTGGCCAGCACCGACGTGTTTGGGGCAGGATGACGTCCGAGCGTCCCACCCGGGAACGCTCGTGGAAACCGAGCCGATCCGCCACGGAACGGCTCGAGTGATGTGAAGGACTGACGTATGGCCAGCGGCACCGTGAAGTGGTTCAACAGCGAGAAGGGCTTCGGCTTCATCGAGCAGGACGGCGGGGGCCCCGACGTGTTTGCCCACTACTCCAACATCTCCGGCAACGGCTACCGCGAGCTCACCGAGGGCGAAAAGGTCAGCTTCGACGTCACCCAGGGCCAGAAGGGCCCGCAGGCCGAGAACATCGTGCGCGGCTAACCCTCGCCCGCACCAGCACGGGGCGTCCACCAAAACGGTGGGCGCCCCGTCCTGCCTTTTCTGCCCTTTCTGTCTTGTCTGTCTCGTCTGTCTTTGTGGGCGCTCCAGCAGCTGTCGTGCGCGCACTAAGTACTGCCGGAGCAGCGGGCCCGCGCAGGACGGACGGGGCGTGAGCCCGGCCATCACCGCCGTTGCTCCGTCCGCAAGGGAAGGCCGCGACGGCACAGGGCGCGCAGAGCGAGAGGGACGTGACGCTGTCCTCACAAGGGGGCCGGCCGTCGATGCCCGGCCCCGTGCCGTGCCGTGCCGGCTGCCGCAACGGATCGCTTGGCGTGCAGGCTGCACGAGCGGGTTCCGGGGCGTCCCCGTTCCCGCGGCCGCAATGCGCGTCTACGCCGTGCGGGTTCTCCCTTTGCCTGTGCGGCGCGTTGATCCAGTGGTCCGACGAGCCGGCCTCACGCTGTCGGGGTGCAGCGCCGTCGATCAGGGAGCTTCCTCATGGCCTTCGGAAGGTGTGCGGCGGCCGCAGTCGCCGGTCTCCTGGCAGGGCTCGGCGGCACGCAGGCCGTCGCCGTACCCCAGGACCTCGTATTCCGGACCACCGACCCGGACCCGGTCGCGGCCGGCGGCCATTACACCGTGCGCCTCACATGCCCCCATGCCGACGACGTGGTCGACATCGAGCGGGACTTCCCGCTCGTCGGCGTGACTGCCAGCTCCCACGGGAAGCAGGGCACCTACGGCCCCTATACGGTCCCCGCCGACACACCCCCCGGGGAGCACCTCTTCGACGCCTTCTGCGTGAGCCCGAGCGGAGCCGAGACCAGGGCGAACCTGGTAACCGTGAACGTCGAGGCCGCCGCATCCCCCACCCCCACCCCAACCCCGACCCCGACGGTCAAGCCCATTCCCACGCGGTCCCCCGCGGCGTCTCCCACCGACACCCCCACGCTTCCCCCGCGGCCGACCGGCACCTCGTCCCGGTCGGCCGCGCCGCTGCCCACACCCCCGAAGGGCGGCACCGGCAGTCACCCGCGCCTGGCGGAGACCGGGGCGTCCACCATGCGAACCGCCGTGGGAGGTACGGCCGTTGCACTGATCGCCGCGGGCTCGGCGGTACTGCTGCTCGTGCGCCGCCGCAACCGCCGGCACTGACCACCGGTCGGCGTCGTTGCCCCCCTCTGGCGTCGGGGCCGGTAGCGGTGCGGTCGGCTTCGTCCTTGGCCTCCTTGGGGGCCGCGCCGGTCGCCTCGCGGTAGGCATCGAGTCGGCCGTGGCGCAGGGTGCGACGGCGTCATCCCAGTCGACAGTGATCCGGTTTGCGCGGTGTCTTCCATGCGAAGGGGACGGGGCCTGTTCGGTCTATCCAGCGCCGGGCGTCGGGCGGCTGGATACCGAAGGGGCCTCGCGGTCGCGGAAGCCGCGGTCACCGGTGTGGATCAAGCCAGCGACGTGTGCGGCAGGTTGCCCGCTGCCGGTGCCCTGGCCGGTCACGCCGAACTCCCACCGCTTGCCGCCATCGGGACTCTTGCAGTCCAGCAGCCGGCGGGCGACAGGCGGCCGCTCCCCCATCCCCGGCAGCCGTAGAGGAGGGGGCGGGGCCTCGGCCGGCAGGACGCCCTTGCCGTCGGAGCGGTGGGCAGGCGTTCGCCCTCACTGTCGGGTGTACTCCGCAGGTTCTTGGGCTTCTCGGCGTAAAGCGGGGCACCCAGCACCCCTCGGCCAAGATCATTCTTGCCCAATTGTGCAGGCGGGACCATGACCTGACGCCCTGCACGGTGGCGCCGTGCGGGGCGTCGCGACGTACACGTACCCGGAATACGGGGCGGTGCACAGGTCACCCCGCCTGTCTGGCTCCGGTGTCTGCGCCGGCGCATCGCGCGCAGAACGCCTCTTGCTTTCTTGGGTCTTCTTGCTTCTTGAGTCTTCGTGGTCCTGGTGCACCCCGGAATCGCGGCGCCGTTCCCCCCTGTCTCTCTTCTCTCAGCGAGCCGCTCGGCGCGGCGAGCGGCTTCGCGCTCGATGCACGTGGACCGGGTGGTGCGTGCGCCGTGGGCCGGCCGCAGCGCACGGGTGTCTGCACACCCCTCCCGCGAACGGCGTGGCTCGGGCTCCGTGTCCGGACTGTCACGGCCCCGCCCCTGCCCTCCCCGGCGGGCGCAGAGAGCAGGGGGCAGGGGTGGGGGTGGGGGTGGGGCTGCGGGAGTGTCAGCGCAGGTGGACGGCTCCGGTGTGGGCGTTCAGCGTGTAGTGGTGGCCGTGGGCGCGGGCCGTGCTGTGGCCGGCGTCCAGGGCGGCGATGCGCACCCCGTGCCGGTTGATCCAGGCCTGGTAGGTACCGTTCGCCAGCTTGGTGACGTGGGCGGTGGCGCCGTCCGCGAGCCGTACGTCGTGGGTCTTGCCGGCCCGGCTCTTGTGGTGCTTGTTCTGGTGGTCGTTGTTCTTGTGGTCGTTGTTCTTGTGGTGCGTGTGCTTCTTCGCCGGGTGCTGGGGCACGTTCTGCTCGCTGTGCCAGCCGCCTGGGTGCACCACGCCGACGAAGCCGTTCGCCTGGTTGAGCGCATACGTGTAGCCGTGCACGCGCTGGGTCTTGTGCGCGGAGTCCAGCGCCGCGATCCGCACACCCTTGTGCGTGATCCAGGCCTGGTAGGTGTGGTTCGCCAGCCGGGTGACATGCGCGGTGCTGCCGTCGCTGAGCGGCAGCGTCTGGGTACGGCCCGCCGTGGCGGTGTGCTGGGCGGCGGAGGCGGCGGCCGCGGGCCCGGTGGACGCCGGAGCGGCCTCGGCGGTGGCGGCGACGGCGGTCACGGCACCGAGGCCGAGAACGGCGGATGCCAGAGACGTGCGGAGAATACGAGAGGTCTGCATGCGCCGGCCCCTTTCCATGAGTCGAACAAGTCGAGCGAGTCGAACGAGTTGGCTGAGTTGGCTGAGTCGAACGCGTCGTGTGGACCGCGTACTCATGAAGCTAGGCGGCACACATCAAGGCATTCCGCACAGAACATCACAGACATGTGACAGCGCCTTGAAAGTGCGCACATAGGGAGTAACTGCCCGGCTGTGGCGGGACCTTGGCCCCGGCCGGAGAAGGACCTGGAGTCCCGCGCCGCGCCCGGCTCTGCGCCGGCCGGGCCTGCCGGGCCTGCCGTGTCTGCGGGTCCGGGTTCTGTCCGGTGATGCGGCCCAGGGGTGCGTCTGCCCGGCTGCTGGTCCTGGTTGTCGGGGTGCTCCGGTGGCCGCGTGGCTTCGGCGCTGATCCGCCGGGGCTCCCGGGGTGGCTAGGTGACCGGCGTGGCGCCGGTCGCGGCGAGGGACAGGTCCCAGAGCCGGGCCGCCTCGCCGGGGTCGACGGCGTGGGCGCGGACGCCGCCGTCGTCCATGGGGGTGCCGGGGGCGCAGACGCGGGCGACGTCGCAGTCCTCCAGGTAGAGGCCGCCCCGGTGGGCGAGGAGCGGGGACGTGGCGGCCCACAGGCCGGTGGCGGCCCCCTGGGAGGGGGTTTTGAAACCGTCGCCGACGACCGTGCCGTGCTCGTCCACCCAGCCGCGGTCGATCTGCTCCCGGAGTGTCATCTCCCGCTGGAGAGCGGTGATGATCCTGCCGGGGTGCAGGGCGAAGGCCCGCACCCCGTCGCCCTGCCCGACGGCGTCGAGGTGGACGGCGAACAGGGCGTTGGCGGTCTTGGCCTGGCCGTAGGCCAGCCACTTGTCGTAGCCGGTACGAAAGTGCGGATCGTGCCAGCGGATGCCGCTCAGGGCGTGTCCGGCGGAGCTGTTGACGACGACACGCGCGCCGTCCGCGGCGGCCAGCAGCGGGTAGAGCTCGCAGGCGAGGGTGAAGTGCCCGAAGTGGTTGGCGGTGAGCTGGCCCTCCCAGCCGGGCCCGACGCGCCGCTGCGCTGTGGCCATGACCCCGGCGACAGCCATCAGGAGGTCGAGCCGCCCGAAACGGTCGCCGATGTGGGCGCAGGCTGCGCGGACGCCGGCGAGGTCGGCCAGGTCCATGGCAATGACCTCGCAGTTGTTCACCTCCTTCAGCGCGGCACGGGCGGCGTCGGGGCGGCGTGCGGGAACGATGACCCGGGCTCCGGCGGCCGTCAGCGCCCGGGTGGTCTCCAGGCCGAGCCCCGAGTAGCCCCCGCTCACCACGGCCGTCCTTGCGGAAAGGTCGAGGCCGGCCATGACGTCTTCGGCGGTGCTGGAGGCGGAGAAGGGCGAGCCGAGGGGCTGCTGCTGATCGGTGAAGGACATGCCGTGGACGCTACGATCTAGAGCAAGGTCTAGATCAAGTCCGGGAGTGAGCGGCATGACCAGCACCGGGGCTCCTATGCAGTCGCTGGGCATCGGCGAGGTCGCCGAACGGACCGGGCTGAGCGTGCACGCCCTGCGCTTCTACGAGCGCGAGGGCCTGCTCGTCGGGCCTCTCCAGCGCACATCCGGCGGCCGCCGGCGCTACACCGCCCTCGATGTCGACTGGCTGCTGATCTGCGTCAAGCTCCGCGCATCCGGCATGCCCCTCGCCGACCTCAAACACTTCGCCGAACTCGTCCGCCACGGACCGGGCAACGAGGAAGAACGTCTGCGGCTGCTGGACACCCACCGCCGACGCGTCGACGCACAGATCCAGGCCCTGGAAGAGTGCCGGTCCCTCATCGCCTGGAAGACCGGCGTCTACGCCGAACACCTCGCCCGCGGTGAAGCCGGCGGCCTGTGGGACCCGACCGCCTGAGGCAACCGCCCGCCCCGTGCTGCTCCGCACGACAGTGAAATGCCGGCCCCCACGCGGGCGTTCGGGTTCGCCGGGCACCGCTGGAGCCGCACCCGGGCACTGATGCAAGCCACGGCCCGCACCCGGCCGGCCAGATGCTGCCGGGTGCGGCTCGCCGTCCGGGAACGCTGTGACGCTGAGCAGAGCGCCATCCGCGGCCAAGCACCACCCGATCGATCTGCAGCAAGAGCAAGACAGGGGGTGTGTCGCGCAGCTTCTCAGCGGGCGGGGTGCCGTGCGGCGCCGGACTTTCCGGGGAGGGGATGGAGGGCATGGCGGTGACCGCCGTGCCGTGGCCGGGAACGATCACCGGGGCGGGGTGGGGTGGCGGCTGGGGGCGACAGTGGTGGGCGTTGCGCAGGCCGGCTGAAGGGCGTGGCACGGCCTGTCAGTTGTCTGCTCTGGGGTCGCCCGCGTGGCTGAGCTCTCCTACCTGACCGCCGTCCGCGAGTCCTACGACACGGTCGCCGCCGACTACGTCCAACGCGTCCCGCCGCCCGCCGCAATGGACCCGCTGTCCCGCACGATGCCGGCCGGGTTCGCCGAACTCGTGCGGATGGCCGCTCTGGGGCCGGTCGCGGACCTGGGGTGCGGCCCCGGCCGCGTGACGGCGCACCTGGCCGGACTGGGGGTGCCCGCCTTCGGTGTCGACCTGTCGCCGAAGATGGTCGGGCCGGCCAGACGCGCCTACCCAACGCTGCGGTTCACCGAGGGCTCGATGACCGCGCTGGAGACGGGGGACGGCGAACTCGGCGGCATCCTGGCCTGGTACTCCACCCATCACACGCCCCCGCAATGGCTGCCGGCGGTGTTCGCCGAGTTCCACCGCACGCTCGCGCCCGGCGGCCACCTGCTCTGGGGAGACTACGTCGGCAACGAGCGGCTGCAGCCGACCCACGGCTACGGCCGACCGGTGTCCTACGAGTCGTACCTCCTGCCCCTGGACCGCATGGCCGGCCTGCTGGAGCAGGCCGGACTCGCCGTCACCGCACGACTGGAACAGGAACCCGGCAAACGCGTGGCCAGGCCGCACGCCTGCCTCCTGGCCCGCAAGCCCGATGTGATGGGCACTGCCGGGGCCCGTCCCTGAGGCGAGGCCGCCGGGCCGGACCGCCGGCGATCGCCTCCGCCTCCTCCCGGGCCGTTCGGCGGGCGCGGCGAGGGCGGCGAGGTTCCGCCGGCGCGCGGCCCGAGGACTCCCCCGGCGCCCTCACCACGCCCGGCGGCGTCCCATGCATCCGGGCACCCGTTCCCCCGTTCCTCCCTGCCTGTTGACGCCTGCTGCGAGGAGCCCACGGACCAGGACTTCGCAGTCCATCACCGGGCTGTGACTGCCGGGCACGTGGCCAGGACCTGGCCGGTACCCGTCGCGGCCACGTTGCCGGCCGGCCCCAGGCCCTCGCTCCAGGAACTGCCGGTGCCAGGTGGCCGGGTGGTTGGGAGGACGAGGCAGGAAATGGGCGCGCCGGGCCAGGACGTCATTCCAGCGCGCACAGAGGAGGACGTGGATGCGGACCGGGAACCCGGCTTCGGCTTCGGCTTCGGCTTCGGCTTCGGCTTCGGCTTCGGCTTCGGCTTCGGCTTCGGCTTCGGCTTCGGCTTCGGCTTCGGCTTCGGCTTCGGCTTCGGCTTCGGCTTCGGCTTCGGCTTCGGCTTCGGCTTCGGCTTCGGCTTCGGCTTCGGCTTCGGCTTCGGCTTCGGCTTCGGCTTCGGCTTCGGCTTCGGCTTCGGCTTCGGCTTCGGCTTCGGCTTCGGCTTCGGCTTCGGCTTCGGGGACGATCCCGGATCATCCTCTGCTGCCCCCTCTGTCTTCCCTGCTCCAGCCGTGATCTGCGACGGGGCCGGACCGTCCGGCAGAAGGGGCCGTTTCAGGCTTCGGGAAGCCGGTCACGCACCGGGCCGAGGAACGCCGCCGGTTCCCGTGCCGGCACGGCCGGGACCAGCGGTACGTACGGCGGACACGAGCGGACGCGGACGGACGCGGACGGGCGCGGACGGACGCGGACGGCTCACACCCTGCAGACCGGCAGACGCCGCCCGGGTGCTCCGGCACGCCGGGCGGCGAAGACCGCCCTGCCCCCCATCCAGCAGCTGTGCGAGCGGCAGGCGCGTGGGGACGGGCCCGTGGCCGCCCGTCGCCGGCAGGGCCGGATGCCGCCGGGCACGGCGCGCCTGCCCGCGGGGGCCGTCCGGCAGGCCCCCGCGGGCTGTTCGGAGCAACGGCCGCTACAGGTCGAACTCCAGGTGCTCGATGTCGGTGAAGCGGACCTCTTCCAGGCTGCCCGCGCGGCGGCCGCCGTCCTGGAAGTACACCTCGCGCAGCGCGTCGGCCGCGATCCGGCGGAGTTCCTCATCGGAGGCGCCGGCCTGCCGGGCATCGAAGAGGCGGCCGGCGTGGACGGGCGGCAGCGCGACGGTCAGGTGCCGGATGCGGTCCTGGTCGGTGGTGCCGATCGGGGCGGTGTAGCCCATGCGGGCGCGGGTGTCGATGACGAGGCCGTCCGTGCTGGCCGCCTTCTGCCGCGCCTTGGCGCGGACCTGCGGCTGCCAGCGCCTCTTCACCTCGCGTTCCAGGCGCGCGGCGAGATCCGGGCGGGGCCTTTTGATCTGGTCCTTCACATAGCGCTCGACGGTGCGCTGGGAGACGCCCAGCAATTGGGCCGCCTTCCTGGTGCCGCCCAGCTGTCTGACCAGGTAGCGCATCTGCGGGCCCGCCCTCTTCGGTGCCGGGCGCGTGAACGCCTTCTGCACCGCGGCGTCCAGACCATCGGCGAACAGGCTCATCGCCCTCCCCTCCCCTGCTCACCGGTGTCGGCGTCGGTGACGGTGCCGTCCTTGATGTAACGGGCGAGGTTCAGCTCCGGGGCGTCAAACCGCTCGCGGACCTCCTCACCCCACAAAACGGACTGGGTGCCCTCGTGCTTGACCAGGCCGGGGTTGATGCCGAGCCGGAAACCGCCGGGCAGCGGCTTGCCGTCCCGGTAGGGCAGGAAATCCAGCGGACCCGGCCCGCCCGCGGCGTAGACGACACAGTCGGACAGCACCGCAACCGGGTACTGCCCCGTGAACGCCGCATGCTTGACGATCTTGCGGTGCAGGTTGATGCGGGTGCGGGCGATGACCGCCGCGCGGATGTCCGGGCGCCAGGTCGGGCGGGCCAGCGCACGCCACGGCTCGCCCGGCCGCCAGCCCTCCCCGCGGGGACGCTCGCGCAGCTTGCCCAGACCACCCTTCACGGTCGCCTTGATCGCCGAGCCGACGATCGCCAGCTGGGGGTCGCGGTCCCGGTAGCCGTCCATCGCCGCCAGGAAGTCCCCGGGCGGCAGGTCCGCGGCGACGCCGAGGTCGGCCATCGTGGCGAGGTAGGCGTCGCGCAGCCGCTGGTACCAGCCGTCCAGATAGCGGCCGCTGTCGTAGCGCACCCACGCCTCGATTGGGCGGACCTCGTAACCGAGCTCGGCCGCGTAGGCGACGGTCGGGGTCGCATACCAGGCCGGCCCCGTCGGCCGTTCGCCCTTCGGTGTGAACGGGGAGGGCAGCAGCGAACCGTCCAGCTCCACCCACCGGTCCCTGCCGGACTTCACCCTCGACAGATCGACGTGGGAAAGATCCACCAGCCAACTGCCGGGCAGCTTCGCGTCGAAGACCGGGTCCGTGACATGCGCAGGCGCGCCGAGACCGACATGGAGGCCGTTGGCGCCGGCCGCGAAGGCCATATTGACGTCGATGCCGACCAGATGACGCAGCGTGCACTCGGCGTCCGTCATCGGCCGCGCCCAGTCCAGGGCCTCCTCGAACAGCTTCTCTCCCGGGCCGCGGACGTGGAAACGGGGCAGGTCCCTGAGCAGCGGGTGGCCGTCGGGGGCCTCGCACGGCGCCGGATCGACCGGATCCCTGCCCAGCGAGCCGGGATTGTGCTCGGAGTGCCGGATACCGTCGCCGTCCGGACCCGAGGCCCGCGTCGGCGGGTGCAGCGCGGTCATCAGCTCCAGACCGGTCACCGCCGTCGAACCGCGCGGCGTCATCACCCGCGAGGCGTACACGCCCAGCACCCGCGCCAGTTCCGCCGGCGCCAGCTCGGCGGCAGTACCCCAGTGGCGGGCATCCAGGGCGTGCCAGGACGGGATGCACAGCTGCACACACGCCCGCCCAGCACCGGTGGCGGGCCGGTAGATGCGTGCCCACGGCCCGAAACCCCGCTTCGTCAGCTTCCACTCCGCGCGGGCCAGCTGCCTGACGGCCCGGTGGCTGTCCGGGAGACGGCCGGCCAGCCGTTCCTGTTCCGTGAGGGTGGCCGGGAGACCGTAACGCTCCAGGGCGGCTTCGGTGAGCACGAGCAGCGGGTCGGCGTCCCGGCCCGGCCCGGACAGCTTCGGCTGCCCGAGCTCCGCCTCCGTCAGCGTCCACTCCACCAGGGCCGGCATCGACCTGGCGGGCACGTCCAGGACCAGACCGCCGGTGCAGTACGCCACCACCCGCCCCTCCGCATCGACATCGACGACAGCCAGCGGGCCGTTCGCGAACCGCGCACCGGCACCGGCACCGGCACCGGCCACCGCGGTACCGGCCACCGGGGCCGGGGAATCCGCCGCCCGCGCCGGGGTGTTCGCCGCCGGCGCCGGGGAATCGGCCGCCGGGGCCGGGGAGTTCGCCGCCGGGGCCGGCTTCTTCGCACCGGGGCGGCGCGGCGTCGACGACGGCCCGGCGCTCCGCGCCGCACGCCGCGCGGGGCCCGGAGCCGTCCCAGCCCCGGACACGACCGCGGCCGCGGGATCCGGGGCCGAAGCCGTCGCAGCCGGGGCCGCGGGCTGGGGCTGGGGCTGGGGCTGGGGCTGGCGAGTCTCGGCTGCAGTCACGGCCGCAGCCCCGGGGGCCCGGCCCGGGGACAGACTCCGCGCGTGCGCCGGACCGGGCGCGACGGTGAACGCGGCGGACACCGGCGCGCCCGGTTCCGCCGGGGCGGGATAAAGCTCCGCGAGCCGGCCCAGCAGCCGCGCATACGCCTCCCGCTCCGGACCACGCGGCTCCGTCGGCTTCTTCGCCGACTCCCAGCCGGACACCGTGGCCCGCCGCACCTTCAACGCCACCGCCACCTGATCCAGCGTCAGACCATGCGCCACGCGCAACCGCTTGCGCTCCTGCGCGGGCGGCAACGACGCACGCGACGCCACCAGCGCATCGACCGCATCAAACAAATCAGCCCCGGACTCAGCCCCGGACCCGGACTCGGACATGGAACACCTCCCACCCCAGACCCTACCCCACCAACCGCACACATCGCGTACATCGACCGTACGGAAAGCGTACGAACGGGGGAAGGCGGGCTGTTCAGGGGCCGCCCGTGCAGCGCTGTGGCCGCGCACCGGTGGTGATGGCACTTCCCGGCAACGCCGTACAGCTAACGACCGGCACAGACAACGACACCCACGAGCAGGCCACTGCCGCCACCCGGACCGCCCGGACCGCCCGGACCGTCCGGACCGTCCGGGCTGTCCGGGCTGTCCGGGCGGTCTGCGCGCGGAACCCGGCGGGCCCGGCCCCGACTCCCCCTCGGCCCAGCCACACCACCCCTGCTCCACACACCACGCCACCACCGCCCGGCGAAACCACCGGACCGGCACCCGCCGGACCGCTATACGCCGGACCGGCACCCGCCCGGACCGCTATGCGCCGGCCCGTGCCCGCCCGGGCCGGTATGTGCCGGCCCGGCGCCCGGTGCCCGCCGGACCGTGTGCGCCGACGGGGGCCGGCGGGGGCCGCCCGGCCCTCCCCCTGAGCGGTCAGCAGTTGAACTGTCGAGAGGAGTGATCAGCGCGTGACATGCTGCTCACCGGCTCGCGCGTGGCACCGGCCGGTGCCACGCGCGCCCCCGTCCCCCGACCGGTTCCTGCCTAGGTGAGCACCACAGATGAAAGAAAAAGTGAGATTCCCCAGCGTCGTCGGCCCCGAACTGGCCGGAGTGATCGACCTGCCGGAGGGCGAGGTCCGCGGCTGGGGACTCTTCGCGCACGGCTTCACCCTCGGCAAGGACTCGCCGGCCGCCTCCCGCGTCAGCAAGCAACTGGCCCGCGAGGGCATCGGCATGCTCCGCTTCGACAACCTCGGCATCGGCGGCTCCGACGGCGACTGGGGAGACGGCTCCTTCACCGTCAAGGTCCAGGACACCATCCAAGCCGCGGCCTTCATGGCCGAGCGCGGGACTCCCGTGGATCTGCTGGTCGGCCACTCCTGGGGCGGCGCCGCCGCCCTCGCCGCCGCCCGCGACATCCCCGGCCTGCGCGCCCTGGCCACCATCGCCGCACCCGTCGACCCCAGCCACGTCGAGCGCCAGTACGACACGGTCCTGGACCGCGTACTCAGCGAGGGCTCCCACGAATGGTTCGTCGGCGGACGCACCCTCGTCCTCAAACGTGCCTTCGTCGAGGACGTCCGCAAGGCGCATCTGCGCGAGACGATCGGCGAACTGAACCTTCCGCTGCTGGTCGCGCACTCCCCCACCGACTCCACCGTCGACATCGACAACGCCGCGGAAATCTTCCAGGAAGCCCGCCACCCCCGCAGCTTCATCTCCCTCGAAGGCGCCGACCACCTGCTGACCGCGCGGGGGCAGGCGCAGCGCGCCGCGCACATCATCAGCGCCTGGGCCGACCAGTACCTCGACGAGCCACGGCCCTGACCACACCGCCCCACGCCGGGGCCGGCACTTGATCGCCCGCCCCGGCGCACCGACCGGCCCTCGAGCAGACGGGCATCCGCCGCCGTGAGACGTGAACCAGGCCACACGCGGTACACCGTCGCTCCGGTCCCGGCCGGCCCCACCCCCCGCGGCCGGACACGGCACAGCACGCCACCGGCTCCCGAGCGCGAGACACACACGCAGCACTACACCATCGAGCGGCGCGCCAGCCTTCTTAAGACCTGTCGTCAAACTCCCGTCGTCGCCCCAAGGGCGGCCCGACGGCCTAATGGGGCCACCCCTGCTCGAGCGAAGCCGAGAGCTTGGGGAAACGTGCGACCGCAAGGCGCCGGAAAGCCCTCGTAGCGGAGCTACTCAGGCCTTTCGGCAACGCCGCGAGCGTGTCAGACGCCGCCGGGCAGACGGGAGTTTGACGACAGAACCTTCGGCAATGGCGCGGCTTCGCCACCCATGGGGACGGCGTGGCGGAAGTGGCCTTGCAGCCCAAGCCCGCGCACCTTTCCCCCGGTTGAGATGGAAAGGGATCCACCCCGTCCCCGTCTCCGGCACCACCCAATTCGGCGCCCGCGGGCCGCACCAGGACGCACGCGAACAGGATCCCCGCGCGCGACCGGCGAGACGGAACCCCTTGGCCGCAAGCCCTCACGCCCCAAGCCGCCGGCCGAGCAGAAGCGGCATGCGCCCTCGCCCCGACCCGGGACAGGAAGCTCGGCCACAACCGTTCCTGACGTCGTGTGCCAGCACCGGCACCGTCCAGCCACCCATGCCGGTGCGCTCTGCCGGCTACCGGTGAACGGACCGCTCCCGGTCGCCCGCAAGGGAGGGGCCGGCCCGTGCGGGCCGGCCCCTCCCCCCACCTCGAGTTGCCCCAGGCACCTACAACGACGGCAGCGTCTGTGCCGGGGAGACGCCCGGCAGCGACGGCAGCTTCGGCAGACCCTTCAGGTCCGGCGCCGGCAGATCACCACCGAGCACGATCGCAACCACCACATTCACCGTCCCGGTCAACGTCGCCTGCAGCGCCGCGGCCGTCGCCTTCGCATCCCCCGCAGCCGACGCCTTCACCAAAGCGTCCACCTTGGCCTGCAGGTCCGCCGCCGCCTTCGCGACAAGCTCGGCGCCCGGGGCCTGCCCACCGGCACCCGGCGCACCCCCCTTGTCAGCCGCCGCCTTCGCACCGGCCGTCAGACCGTCCAGCGCCTTCTTCACGCCGGCCGCATGCCCGGCGGCCTCCTCCTTGGACAACTTGCCGCCGGGCGCCTTCAGCACACCGGCAACAAGGCCGGTCACCGGCTGCAGAACCGCGCCCGCCCCCGCCAGCGCCGCATTCTGCTTCGCCAGCGCATCCGCCCCCGGAACCGGAGCAACGGACGCACCGGACACACCACCGGCCCGCGAATCCATCACCGACGAGAACGCCGGACCGGCCGGACCGGCCACACCCAACGCGAGCGCACCACACAACACGGCGGACCCCAAGACACCGACCTTCCGGGAAAAACGCATAACCCACCTTTTCGCGATTGCGGTTGACGAGCACTACACCCCGCCACCCTGCAAACACCACACACACCCCGCAACCACAACAACACACCCAGCAACACCCACACAACCCAACAAAAGACCCCCCACCACACGATTCCCAGCCCCACCCGAACCTCCCACACATACAACCAAAAGAATCACCCCCAGAAACCCAGCCCCCAGCACCCAGCCCCCAGCACCCAGCACCCTGACAAAGACCCCGGACCAGCACCCCCAGAAAACCCACCGACCAAAAAACCAGCACAACACCCCAGCCACCCCCACCACAGCGGCGTGCCGACCAGCCGCCACGGCAGCACGGAAGACGGCCAGCCAGTCGGCACTCCCGGCCCTCAGCCACTCCAGCGCACTGCCGGCCGAGGACAGGCCCACAGCGCCGCACCAACCGGCAGCCGGGACGCCGTGGACCAGTTCCAACCAACCCCAAAACAATCACGAGCGAACAGACACAAGAGATCGTGCAGGCGGGACCTCAGTCACGCCAGCGCACGACTCCGGGGCGTGCGGGCCCGGGCCTGCCCGCTCCGGTCCACGGATCGCTCAGTCTGGCGGCATGGCTGACGGTAGGACAGGGAGTGGCCCGCCGGGTGCGATCGGAGACGTGTGGCCGATGTGGTGGCCTTGCGGTGCGGAGTCTGTGTGTAGTGCGCTACGCCTCATGAGGAACCTGAGGAAGAAAGGCGTTACTGCGCTGGGCGCCCTCCTGCTGGCGGTGCCCCTTCTCGTTATCGCGCCGTTTCCGTCGGCGGCCGGCACGGACAGGCCGCTGGGCGTCGACCTCGGCACAGTGACGATCCCGCAACTGCAGGCCCGCATGGCGAAGGGTTCTCTGACCTCGTCGGCGCTGACCACCGCCTATCTGCAGCGAATCAGAACCATCGACCCCAAGATCCACGCGGTGCTGCGCACCAACCCGACGGCGCTGCGCCAGGCCGCCGCCAGCGACGCCCGACACCGGCGCGGCACCGTCCGCGGCCCGCTCGACGGCATCCCTGTCCTCATCAAGGACAACGTGAATACTCGCGGGCTGTCCTCGACGGCCGGGTCGCTGGCGCTGGCCGGGAAACCGCCCAGTGTCGACGCCGACCTGGTGGCGCGGCTACGGAAGGCCGGGGCGGTCGTCCTCGGCAAGTCCAACCTCTCCGAGTGGGCGAACTTCCGTGCGGAAAAGCCGACGTCGGGCTGGTCGGCGGTGGGCGGGCAGACCAACAACCCCTACGTACTGGACCGCAACCCCTGCGGTTCCTCCTCCGGCTCGGCCGCAGCGCTCGCCGCGACGCTGACCCAGGTGGCGATCGGCACCGAGACGGACGGCTCCATCGTGTGCCCCGCCGGCATGAACGGGGTCGTCGGCCACAAGCCCAGTCTCGGCCTGGTCAGCCAGGACGGCGTGGTCCCGATCTCCGCCGAGCAGGACACCGCAGGCCCCATGGCCCGCAACGTCACCGACACCGCGCTCACCCTGTCGGCGATCCGCGGTGACGGCGCCGTCCGCTCAGGCGGCGTGGCCCGCCCCACGGATACACTGCCCGGTCCCGACGGCCTGCGGGGCAAGCGGATCGGCCTGTGGCGGTTGCCGTCGCTCGGATCCGACGTGGACGCCCTGATGACCCGTACGGCGAAGAAGCTACGCGCGGCGGGCGCCGAGGTCGTCGAGGTGACGCCGCCGTATCAGAAGCGGCTCGCCGAGCTCGAATTCCCGGCGCTGCTCAGCGAGTTCCACCGGGACATCGACACCTACCTCTCCACCCGCGACGGGCCGCGGGATCTCGCCGCGCTCATCGACTTCAACCGCACCCATTCCGAAGAGCAGACATGCTTTGCCGGACAGGAACTGTTCGAGCAGGCCCTCGCCGCGCCGTCGACCACCGACCCGAAATACCGGGCCACGCGGGCGGAGTTGAAAGATCTCTCCCGGCGTTCCATCGACGAGACCATGGCCGTCCACCACCTCGACGCCATCGCCTCGCCGACCAACCCGCCCGCATGGAGAACCGATTGCGTGCGAGGCGACAACGACGTGATCCCGTCGTCCACCCCGGCGGCAGTCTCCGGATACCCGTCCCTCTCGGTGCCCGCGGGCTTCGTGGGTGAATTGCCCGTCGGCGTCCTGCTGATGGCCGGAAACCACCAGGACGGCAAGTTGCTGTCGCTCGGCGCATCGGTGGAAACCCGCCTCGCCGCATGGCGGGCACCGCGCTACCTGCCGTCAGCGGGCACCAACATCGGCCGGTGACCCACACCCGCACCGCCGCCCCGGCCACCACCGCTCGCCTCGGCGCGGCGGAGCAGTGGTGTGAGGCGGTAGGGCACCAGTTCGCGCATGGCCAATGCCGTCGCAGTGCGGTCGATGCCGGGGATGGCGAGGATCTTGCCTGCCACTCGGTACAGGTCTTCGGCGTCGGTCGCCACCACCCTCACCAGGAGGTCGGTTTCGCCGCTGAGGCCGAAGACCTCCACCACCTCGGCAACCTCGGCCAGCGCTCCGGAGACTTCGGCCAGCCGATGCTGGTCGACCTGAGCGGTGACGAAAGCGGTCAGGGGGTAGCCCAGTGCGCCGGGAGTGATCCTGCGTTCGAAAGCGCCGAGCGCGTTGTTCCGCTCCATTTTCGCCAGGCGTGCCTGGACGGTGTTGCGCGACATTCCCAGGCGTTCGGCCAGCGCGACGACGGTCGCGCGGGGGTCGGCCGCGAGCGCGAGCAGGATCTGCGCGTCGGTGCCGTCAAGGCTCTGCTTGGTGTTCATTGTGCTCAAGTGCTTCCCCATTGTGGTGAGTTGAATTGAGCAGAATGCTCAGATCGAGAGTGACATCTTGTGCATCCAGGGGGCTATGGGTCTACTGCAGGATCACAAAGCCAGATCCAGAGTTCTGGGTGTTCAAGGGAGGTGGTTCGTTGTGGTCTCGCCCTGCACGCCGGTCGACGCGGCAGAAGCCGGGGGTGTTCACGGGGGCGTACTCACGGCGCTGGAGGCCATAGAGCGACGGGTGTTGTGGCTGTCGACCGCGGTCATCGACCATGCGAACCGGGTGCGGCCCAACCCGTCAGGGCTGAAGGTCGGTGGGCATCAGGCGTCCAGCGCCTCGATGACCTCGATCATGACGGCGTTGTGGTTTCACCAACTCGGCGCCGAGGACCGGGTGTCCGTCAAACCCCACGCCTCTCCCGCGCTCCACGCGATCAATTATCTGTTGGGTGAGCTGGACGAGGAGCAGCTCACCACCCTGCGTTCCTTCGGTGGCCTGCAGAGTTATCCCAGCCGCACGAAGGACCCCGATCCGGTGGACTACTCCACCGGATCCGTCGGCATCGGCGCCACCGCACCGCTGTGGGGCGCCATCGCCCGCCGTTACGTGGACGGCCACTTCGGCGGTGTGGGCGCCGGACGGCAGTACTCGCTCCTCGGCGACGCCGAGCTGGACGAAGGTGCCGTCTGGGAAGCGCTGCGCGATCCGATGGTGCCGGGTCTGGGCGAGGCCGTGTGGATCGTCGACCTCAACCGGCAGTCCCTGGACCGTGTCATCCCCGGCATCGCCGCGGACAAGCTGCAGGGCATGTTCGCGGCAGCGGGCTGGCAGGTGCTGACCCTCAAGTACGGGAGTCTGCTGCGGGAGTTGTTCGCCCGCCCCGGCGGCGACGCGCTGCGCACCCGTATCGACGCGATGGGCAATCCCGAGTACCAGCGCCTGCTGCGCTGCACCGCGTCCGAACTGCGGGAGCGACTGCCCGGCTCCGGGTCCACCGCCGGGCCCATTGCCGAGCTGATCGCCTCGGTGGACGATGCGTCGCTCCTGTCCGCGCTGCGCAATCTGGGCGGGCATGACTTCGGCTCGCTTCTCGACGCGTTCAAAGCCATCGACGACACGCGCCCGACCGTCGTGTTCGCCTACACCGTCAAGGGGCACGGGCTGCCCACCGAGGGGCACCCGCAGAACCACTCGTCGCTGCTGACCGCCGATCAGATGGCCACGCTCGCACAACGCCTGGGAACGGATCTGGAAGACCCGTGGACCCGCTTCGGCGAGGGCTCGGAGGAAGCGGCACTGTGTGCGGCAGCCGCGAAACGGCTGCGGCGTCCCGCCCGCGAGCTCCAAGCCCCTCCGGAGGTGCCGTCCGACCTCGGGCGCCCGGCCCCCACGGGTACCGGTACGACCCAACAGGCCCTCGGTCGGACGTTGTTGGATCTGACCCGCCGGGCACCCCTGGCCGCGGAACGGATCGTGACGGTCAGCCCGGACGTCAGCTCCACCACCAACCTGGGAGGCTGGCTGAACAAGGTCGGTGTCTGGTCCCCGGCGGAGCACGCCGACTGGTTCGCCGACGATGCCGAGACCATCCTCCACTGGCGCGAGCAGCCCACCGGCCGCCATCTGGAACTGGGCATCGCCGAGACCAACCTCGTCGGCCTCCTGGGCGAACTCGGCACCACCTGGGACCGCTGGGGACAGCCACTGCTGCCCATCGGCGTGATCTACGACCCCTTCGTCAACCGGGCCCTGGAGCCGTGGTCGTTCGGTATGTACGCAGGTGGGCAGTCCATCCTGGTCGGCACCCCGTCGGGCGTCACGCTCGCCCCGGAGGGCGGGGCGCATCAGTCGATCACCACCCCCTCTCTCGCCATCGAGCAGCCCGGATGTGTGGGCTACGAGCCCGCCTTCGCCATCGACACCGAGTGGTGCCTGCTCGCCGCGCTCGGGAACCTCGGCAAGCCGGAGGGGAGTTCGGCGTACGTGCGGCTCTCCACCCGCCCGGTGGACCAGTCCCTCGCCGCCGTGCCGGACGACTCGGTGGCGCGCGAGCGCCGCCGTCGTCAAGTGGCCGCCGGCGCCTACCGGTTGCGGCAGCACAGTGCGCCCGTCGTCACTGTGGCCGCGATGGGCGCCATGGTCCCGGACGCGCTGGCCGCCGCCGATCGGCTCGCGGCCCTCGGGTACGGCGCCGACGTCATCTGCGTCACCAGCCCCGACCTGCTCTTCCGCGCCTGTCAGGCGCGCCGCTGCCAAGGCCGGGAAGGCACCCCGCACTGGATCCTGGACCAGGTCTTCCCCGCCGAGCGTGCCACCCCCATGGTCACCGTCCTGGACGGCCACCCGCACACCCTCGCCTTCCTCGGCACGATCCGGAACACGCCCGTCACCACCCTCGGCGTGACCCGCTTCGGCCAGTCCGGATCGCTGGAGGACGTCCACCGCCACCACGGCATCGACGCCGACAGCATCGCCGCCGCGGCCCTCGACCTCATCGACTGACGCGACCATGGCCCTTGTGCTGCACAGTCCTGCACAGTGCTGCACGACGGCCATGGCCGCCCGGCCGGGAAGCACTCACTGCCGCGAGACGATGAGCAACAGTCGTACCTCGGAGTCGTCGAGCACCCGCCACCGGTGCGGGAGTGAACCGGGGTAGCTGATGACTTCCGTCGGGCCGAGGCGTTCCCTTCGGCCGCCCTCGAAGTCGAGTTCGATCTGTCCGGTCACGACGTAGATCAGCTCGTGGCCGGGGTGCTGGAAGTAGTCCTCGAACTCCGCCGGACCGCCCGTGTACTCGAGCGGCTCCACCGGCCAGTCCAGCCGCGTCAGCGAGCGGACGACGGCCCCGTTGGGGGCGTCGGTGCGGGGCACCCGGATCCCGTCGGCCTCGCGGAGCACGTCCACCACCTCCTCGGCCGGTTGCGCGAGGAGGGCCGAGATCGTGGTGTCCAGGGTCCGTGCGATCCGGTTCAGCGTGGTGATGCTGGCCGTGGTGAGGCCGCGTTCGAGCTGGCTGAGGAACGCGTGCGACAGGTCGGAGCTCTGTCCGAGCTGTTGCAGCGTCAGCTTCTGAGCCCGACGCAGGGCCCTGATCCGCAATCCCAACAGTTGCATGAGGTGGTCGTCTTCGGGGCGGGGGCTGTCTGCGACCGGTTTCCGTGCCACGGGAGAAGAGTACCTACCGCCCCGTCAGCCGAGCAGTGGCACGACTTCCTCGGTGAAGCGCCGCATCTGTTCGGCGGCCATGTCGTAGGTGTGCCCGGGGAAGTGCGGGAACAGCACCAGGTGCTCCAGGCCGAGTGCGTCGCGGTGGTGGGCGACGAGTTCGGCGACCTCCTCCGCGGTGCCGACGGCCCAGGTCTTCTGCGCGGTCGAGTCTTCGAGGGTGGGGACGAGTCCGGGGGGCGCCGGCTTGCCGTCCGGTCCCATGTAGCCGCGGCTCCAGCCGAACGGCGCGAGCAGGTTCCAGAATTCGTCGTGACCGCGCCGGCCCGTCGTCCACGCCTGCTCGTGGGTGTCCCCGATGTGGAACGGGAGGACCAGGATGCGGTTCTGGCCGGGGCGCAGTTCGGCGTTGTGATGTTCGGCGTAGAGCTCGCCGTAGCGCTTCCACTGCGACTCGATGAACGAGTGGTGCTGGTTCCACCAGACGCAGCCGTGCCCGACCTCGGCGGCGTAGGCCAGTGTCGGCGGGCTGGTGACGGCCTGCCAGATCTCCACCGGGTGCAGCGGGCCGGGCAGCAGGGACAGTGATTCGACCGGGCCGTCCGGTCCCGTCGTGCCCGGCGGCGGGAACTCGAGGTACTTCCCCTTGTAGGAGAAGGTCTCGTTCGCGAGTGCGGTGCGGATGATGTCCATGTACTCGGCGAACACCTCGCGGTTCTGTTCGTCGACCGCGGTCCGGGCGTCGCCCTCGGCCAGGTGGATGTCCGCCTGGTGCGCGGCGAGGCTGCGCAGTTCGCGGGGCACCGTGCCGCGGCCGACGCCGAGCACGGCCCGCCCGCCGGAGAGGTTCAGCAGGGTGCTGAAGTCCTCGGCGAGGCGCAGCGGATGCCATTGGGGAACGATGTTGAACATCGCGCCCATCTGGATGCGTTGGGTGCGCGCGGCCAGATTCGCCTGGAGCAGCAGGGAGTTGGGGATGACCTCGTATCCCTCGTGCTGGAAGTGGTGTTCGGCGAGCCAGTAGCTGTCGTAGCCGAGTTCCTCGGCCAGGACGCCGAGTTCGAGCAGGCGCTCGGTCGCGTGCCACACCTCCTCCCGAGTGGCCCGACGCTGGCCGGCCGGGAGCCACTGTCCGCTTTGGACATCGGCCATCTCGATGGATCCGAAGTAGAAGACGCCGTAGCGCACGCCGCACCTCCCAGTAGCGGGGTCGTCGAACGAGGTCCGTTTCGACGGTTCTTGTAAGTGATACTTACATTCCTCATCGCGTCAACCCTTGCAACAGGCCTTGACAGTAAGGCTTTTGGGACCAACTCTCGTGTGCAGATGTTCGCCACATCAACAATTGTCCTCGTGCGGGTTGGCCGGCCGGGAACGGCGTGACGTATCCGCTCGGTGACACGGCTCCAGCGTTGGAGGGCCTCATGGGTGGTAGTTCCGGAGCTGCGCGGCACCAGGGCGTACCCGTCGAGAGCAACGGGATCGAGCATGTCGCCGAGGACGAACGGCGGGGCAGGGTCTCCTCGTCGTTCACGCTCTGGTTCTCGGGAAATCTCCAGTACTCGGCCATCGTCGTCGGTGCGCTGCCGACCGCCTTTCTCGGGCTGAGCTTCGGTCAGGCCGCTCTCGCTCTGACGGTCGGCACCCTCGTGGGGAGCCTGCTGCTCGGGCTCACCTCGTCGATGGGGCCGCGGGCCGGCACGGCACAAATGGTCCAGTCCCGGGGCCCGTTCGGGTACCTCGGCAACGTCCTGCCGACGCTGCTCCTGTTCATGACGGGGTTCGGGTTCTTCGCCGTCAATACCGCGCTCGGCGCCTACATCGTGCGGTATCTGTTCGGCATTCCGTTCCTCGGTGCCGTTGTGCTCGTCGCCGGTTTCCAGATGGTCATCGTGGTCATCGGCCACGACCTCGTCCACAAGGTCGAGCGGGCGCTCGTGCCGGTCATGGGTGTGCTGTTCGTCGTGGTGACGGTCTACGGGCTGATGGCCGGCCATCTGACCGCCCCCGGCAAGGGCGCCGAGCACGGGGTCGTCGGGGCCATGCTCACGGCCGTCGCGCTCAGTTCGTCCCGGACCTTCGGCTTCGCGATCTGCGCCTCCGATTACACCCGCTATCTCCCCATCGGCACCAGCCGGAGGAAGGTGACCGGAGCCACCTTCCTCGGGGCCGCCGTCGCGGGGCTGTGGATGCATCTGCTGGGCGCGGCGATCGGCTCGGTGATCTTCCCGAAGAGCCCGACCGACCTCGTCACGGCCATCGCGCCCTCGGCCGTCGCCGTCCTCGCGCTGATCCCGCTGCTGGCCTCGACCGTCGCCGCCGGTGTCATCGACATCTACTCCGGGTCGCTCGCCCTGCTCATCGCCGACATCCCGCTGCGACGATGGGTGTCCGCCCTGGTCACCGGTGCCGCCGGGGGCTCGCTGGCCTGGTGGGCCGGGCTCGGTGACGCGGCGTTCGCCAACTTCCAGAACTTCCTGTTCGTCATGGGGTATTGGGTGGGGCCCTGGCTCGGCGTGACACTCACCGACCATCTGATGTCCCTGCGCGGTGACGGGGTGCGCCCGGCCTGGTTCTACGACCGGACCTGGCGGGTCGGCCCGGGACTTCCCGCTTTTGTCCTCGGCGTCCTGGTGTCGGTCCCGTTCATGAACCAGACCCTGTACGTCGGCCCCGTCGCCGCGCGGTACCCGTTCCTCGGTGACATCACCTACTGGATCGGCGGGGCCGTCGCAGCGCTGGCCTACTGGGCGATACGGCGCACCCGGACGTCCTGGTCGGTACGGGCCCACGCAGCACGGGACGCACAGGACACCGCCACCGACCGGAGCACGGTATGACGGCCAAGCGCGGGCTCGGCCCGCTGTATTACGGGACGGTCCAGCAGCCCTGGAGCCGTGGAGCCGCGGCCGGAGGCTGGGTTCTCACCAGCGGCATCGACGGCGTCGTCGACGACTCGGGGGCCACTCTGTCGGGCGTCGGAGCCCAGACCGTCATGGTCCTCGACCGCATCCGGACGATCCTCGCCGACGCGGGCTGCGCCGTCGACGACATCGTGGCGCTCGACCAGTACCTGGCCGATCCCGCCGAGCGGGCCGAGTACATGGACGTACGGGACCGGTGGCTCGCCGAGCACGGTCCCGGCCTGTACGCCCGGCGCGACTACGCGTCCCTGCTGATCTATCCGCGCCTGGCCACCCCTCAGATGCGGGTGGAGATCCGGGCGACCGCCTGTCTCCCCGAGCCGACCCATCCGACCCACCCGACCCATCCGACCCCGCAGGAGGGTTCATGACATCCCCGTCGCGCCGTTTCGCCGAGTTGAGCAGGGCCCAGGTCCGGGAGCGGTGCTCCGGCGCCTCCGTCGCGATCCTGCCGGTCGGCGCCGTCGAGCAGCACGGCCCGCACCTCCCCCTGATCACCGACGCGCTCGTCGCGGAGGCCGCGAGCGCGGCGGCCGTGGACTCCTACGGTGAGGCGCTCGATCTGTGGCTGCTGCCGACGCTGGGCTACGGCCGGTCCGTGGAACACGAGTGGTCACCGGGGACCCTGTCCCTGTCGACCGGCACGTTCGCCGCCGTGCTCGCCGACCTCGGCCGGAGCGTCGCCACGGCCGGGATCCGTCGGCTGGTCCTGGTCAATGGGCACGGCGGCAACAGCTCCGAGATCCAGACGATGCTGCGCGACCTCCGCAGGGCCCACGGACTCATGACCTTCGCCGTGAACGCCTTCCCGCCACCGGAGGAGGATCCGTTCGCCGGGATCGAGCAGGGGCAGGGCATCCACGGCGGGGCGGGCGAGACGTCGCTGATGCTGCACCTGCGCCCGGATCTCGTCGACATGGGCGCCGCCGCGCCACGTCTGCCCCGCGGCCTGAACAAGAACACGCACGTCCGTTTCGGCGGCAGCGTGAGTTTCGGCTGGCTGTCCGACGACTTCGGTCCTGACGGCTACCTGGGCGACCCGACGCAGGCGACCGCGGACGCCGGGCGGCGGGCCTTCGACGCGATGACCGCGCAGCTCGGTGAGCAGCTGGACGAGATCGCCCGCTTCGACTTCACCAACCACCTTGCCGGGCCCGCGTTCTGAACGGCGCCCGCCCCCCTATATCCCGCCCCCCTATTTCCCGTACGAAGGGACCGTCATGCCCGCACCGCAGTACGGCGACTACCAGTACGAGATCTACTTCGACGCCCTCGACGGCATCGCCCCACGCTTCCCGGTCGACGCCACGTCGCTCGAACGCAAGGCCGCCGAGGTGCTCCCCTGGTGGGTGCACTCCTACGTCGCCGGCGGGTGCGGCGACGAGGGCACGCAGCGTGCGAACGTGTCGGCGTTCGCCCACCACGGGATCGTGCCGCGGATGCTCAACGGGGCCTATGAACGGGACCTGTCGGTCGACCTCTTCGGGATGTCGCTGCCCAGTCCGCTGTTCATGGCACCGATCGGGGTGATCGGCCTGTGCAGCCAGGACTTCCACGGCGACATCGCCGTCGCCAAGGCTTCGGCGCGCACCGGCGTCCCGATGGTCGGCTCCGTGCTCATGCAGGACCCGATGGAGGACGTCGCACCGCACGCCGGTGACACCCCGGGGATGTTCCAGCTCTACGTTCCCCGCGACCGCGACCTGGCGGCGAGTCTGGTCGAACGCGCGGAAACGGCCGGATACCGCGCGATCGTGGTCACCGTCGACACCTGGACGACGGGCTGGCGACCGCGGGACCTCAACACGGGCAATTTTCCGCAGCTGCGCGGGCTCGTCCTGGAGAACTACTTCTCGGATCCGACGTTCCTCAAGCGGCTCGCCGCCCCTCCGTCCGAGGACCTGCGCGCGGCGGTCCGGGAGTGGATCGGGATCTGGGCCAACTCCCTGCAGTGGGACGACCTGCCCTGGCTGCGCTCGCTCACCTCGCTGCCGATCCTGCTCAAGGGCATCTGCCATCCTGACGACGTCCGCCGTGCCCGCGACGTCGGAATCGACGGCATCTACTGCTCCAACCACGGCGGCCGCCAGGCCAACGGCGGACTGCCTGCCCTGGACGCACTGCCCGGCGTGGTCGAGGCCGCCGACGGGATGCCGGTGCTGTTCGACTCCGGTGTTCGCTCCGGATCCGATGTGGCGAAGGCACTCGCACTGGGTGCGACAGCGGTCGGGGTGGGGCGACCGTACGCCTACGCGCTCGCGGTCGGGGGCGCGGACGGCGTGGTGTCCCAACTGCGGGCAATTCTCGCCGAGTTGGACCTCCTGATGGCGATCGACGGGTTCCCTGCCCTGGCCGACCTGCGGGCCGCGGGCACCGTACCGGTCAGGGGCTGACCTCCGCACGCGTACACCCTCCGCTACCGGCACACGGAACGGGAGAGAGACACATGAACACAGAGCAACTGCCGTCGTTCCGCGATGTCCTGGGCCACTTCGCGTCCGGCGTGACCGTGGTGACGGGGATCGGCGAGGACGGCCCGGTGGGCTTCACATGTCAGTCGTTCTCGTCACTGTCGTTGGAGCCACCGCAGATCATCATCCTGCCGGGACGGTCGTCCACCACCTGGCCGCGGATCGCGGCCGGCGGCCGGTTCTGCGTCAATATCCTCGCCGACCACCAGGACGACATCAGCACGACCTTCGCGACGTCGGGCATCGACAAGTTCGCCGGTGTCGCGTGGACCCGGTCCCCGTCGGGGTTGCCGCGGCTGGACGGGACGTGCGCGTGGCTCGACTGCACGGTCGCGGCGGTCCACCCCGGTGGGGATCACCTCATCGTCGTCGGCGCGGTGGACGATCTGGGGGCCGCGCTGCACGCCCGTCCCCTGTTGTTCCACCGCGGCCTCTACGCGGGGATGACCGGGCTGCAGCCGCAGACCGCGCAATGACTCCATGCGTCAGGTGCCCAACGGCACGTCCTTGCCGGAGAGTTGGGCGCGGATTCCCTCGTTCGTGACCGTGATGTCCCGCAGGCGCAGGTCGCCGGGCATGTCCTTGGGCAGTTGGGCCGAGAACTCCATCTTCTGTGCGACCTTCGGCTCCTGCAGCTTCTGCAGGCCCTGGATCAGTGACGGGTCGATACCGGCGGGCTTGAGCAGCGCAGGGTGGTCGGCCAGCGCGTCCAGGGCGCCGCCCTTCATGAGCTTTCCGGGGAGGAGTCGCTGTCCCGTGGCCTGTTCGGTCTCGCGTTGGTCCATCTTGTTGATGGTGGGTGCGGCCAGTTGCAGGCCGCCGCCCTTGCCCGGGGTGTAGGTGAGCAGGCCCGGGACCACGATCTTGGTGTCTTCCACGGACAGGGCCAGGCCCCGGTCCCCGGTCCGCTCCAAGTGCGCGCGGCCACGGATCTGGGCCTTCTTTCCGGCGACCGGGAGATCACCCTTGGCCTGCACCGTATTGCGCTGCTTTCCGGGGGCCAACGTCACCTGGGACGCGCCGACTTCGCGGTTGAGGTCGTCGAAGGACAGGAACACGTCGCCGCGGACCTTGCTCAGGACGGCGCCCTTGACGGAGGACGGGAGGCTGCCGACGATCCGGATGTCGTCGACCGATCCCTTCACCTGCGCGACCGAGACCGGCCCCGCGGGCACGTGGGGCACGTTGACCTCCACGTTGTCGATGTTGCCCATGGCGACCTGGCCCAGGAAGGGGAAGCTGTTGATGTGCACCTCGGGTTCGGCGTGCAGCTTCAGCGATTCCTGCACCTTCTCGGCCGCCATGTTCTCGGCGTAGAGCACCGCCCAGCGGTCCCCCAGCACGAGGAACGCGAGCACCACGACGAGGGTCGCCGTCACCTTCGCCGTTGTACGGGCGGGAGAGCGCAGCACCTTGCGCGCCGCACGTCGGCGGGCCTTGCGGGCCTTGCGGCCCAAGGGGGCGTCGTAGTCGTCCGGGGCAGATGCCTGGTCGGGGATGTGTGCCGTGGAGTCTTCGGGAGGGCCGTTCTCAATCACCGCCACATACGAACACAGGACCGCGCCCACACCCAAGTCCCGGTCCCACGACCCGTGCCGCACCCGTGAAGATTGCGTATCGACCCCGCGCACCGGCGAGAAGACCCGCAGTTCACGATGCTTACCTGCGGGGGTACGGCCGACCAGCCGACGGAAGACCGACCGCAAGAACGGGGAGCAACACCATGGCCAACCTTCACCTGAAGATGCTCAAGTGCATCGAGACCGAGGACTGGGTCGGCCACGACGATCCCAAGCTCGCCGTGAACGGCCAGAACATCCTGCTCCCGAGCATGAGCGGGGGCCAGAAGTACGCCATCGACGAGTACCACGCCTTCGACGACGAGGTCACCATCACGCTCCACGAAGCCGATGGCCTCCCGGGCGACAGAAGTGACCTCCTGGGATCGCACACGCTGACCGAGGAGGGCAGCGGCATCCTCAACTTCACCAAGGACGGGGCCAATTACCAGCTCTCGTACACCCTCACCCGGTCCTGACTCCCGACTGGGATCTGATCCATACGCCAGGCGCTAACCCTGTCCCACCGGCGCGGCCGCGACAAGGCGGCGGCCGCGCTGTGCGCGGTGGCCGGTGTCCGTGAGCAGGCGGCCGTTCGTCTCCGGGGCCCAGGCGAGCGCGGTGACACCTCCGATGAGGGAGACCACGCCCATGCCGGCCATGCACCAGCCCAGGCCGAGATGTTCCAGGCCGAGGGGCAGCAGGAAGGTGCCGACGGCCGCGCCGATCCTGCTCGCGGCGGAGGCGAGGCCCACGCCCGAGGTGCGGATCGCGGTGGGGAAGACCTCTTCGGGGTAGACGCCCGGCAGGATGCTCATGATTCCGTACGAGAAGAGGTAGCCGAAGAAGCAGGCGGTGCCCGCCCACAGCGGCAGCCGGTGGCCGAGGGCGACCAGGAAGAGGGCGATCGCGCAGCCGAACATCGGCCAGATCAGGATCTTGCGGCGGCCCACCTTGTCGACCAGGAACCAGCCGGTGACGGCCCCGACCAGCGCGACGATCGTCCCGAGCAGTGCCCCGGCCAGCGCCGAGCTACCCATGCCGATGGCGGTGAGGACGGTCGGCTGGAAGAAGGTCAGGGCGAAGTAGGGCAGCACGATGCAGATCCAGAACGTGCACACGAAGACGGTGCGCAGAATATAGTCCGGGGAGAAGAGCATCGAGTAGCGCGTGTCCTCGGCCTGTTCGGCGTGGATGTCGGCCGTGTCGGCGTCGATGTCGGCTGTGTCGGCGTCGAGGGTGGTACGTGTCCCGGTGGCGCCGAAGGACTCGGTCAGGACCTCAAGTGCCTCTTCGCGGCGGCCCATTGACATCAGCCAGCGCGGGGACTCCGGCAGTCCGTGCCGCAGCATCAGGCAGATCACCGCGGGTACGGCGCTCGCTGCGAGCGTGATGTTCCAGGCGGACGGCCAGTGGCTGTTGATCAGGTATCCGATGAGGTACGCCACCACGTAGCCGACGTTCCACAGGATCTCGAGGACGCCGAGATAGTTGCCGCGCCGCACGCGCGGCGCGAACTCGGCGAGCAGCGGGGAGCCGATCGAGTAGTCGGCGCCCACCGCGAGGCCCATCACCAGGCCGAGGACCATGACCTGCCAGGGGGCGGTCACGAACAGCATGAGCACCGCGCCGGCCAGGAACACCGACAGGTCGATCGTGAACATCGGGCGACGGCCGACCCGGTCGGTCAGATAGCCGAGGAAGAGGCCGCCGAAGAAGGTGCCGACGAGTGTCGACGACGAGATCAGGGTGGCCCAGGTGAGGGTGACGCCGATCTCGCGGGACATCGCGCTGCCGGCCAGCGCGGAGGCGACGGAGGCGAACACGAACCCGTCGATGAACATGCCGCCGCCGGTGGCTGCGGTCAGCCGCCACAGGAAGCGGCGTGGGTCACGGGTGCTGCCTCCGGGGCGAGAGAACCCCTCGGGTGAATGCGCGGCTCGAGACGACAAGGCGGCGTGGGTCCTTTCCCTGTGCGGTCGCCGGGTCGGCCCGGCCACCCAGTTAGGTGTAGGACGCACGTGCCCCGAAGTTCCGGTGGCATTCCCGTACTTCACGGGATCTCCTCGCAGTGACGAGCCAGGACATCCCGCGGGGCGGGGCACATCAGGGCGAACCGTCCCAGGACCGCGCGGGCCCGCGTCGGCACGCGTCGGCCCGCCTCAGCCCGCGTCCGTCAGCTCCAGGGACAGCCGGGAGGTCACCGCATCCGCGAGTGCCGCCGCCGCGTCCTCACCGAGTCGCGCCGAGCGGGCATGGTCGCGCACCAGACGGCGTACGGCGTCGAGTTGGGTCGCGGTGAGGGAGCGGATCGTGGGAGGGGCCTGGGGCCGTCGGCGGAACAGGTGGTGCAGCAGCGGCGTGCGGCGTCGCGAGCGGCCGTCGATGGCCCGGCAGGTGGTGCGCCGAGCCGCCTCGTCCAGCGCCAGCCACACCACCGGGGTGACCGGCGCGGTGACATCGACGTGACCGCATTCGAGCGATCCCATGTGCGGGTCGGTGTGCGGGTCCATGTGCGGGTCAGTGTGCGAGTCCGCGCGCGGGTCCATGTGCGGTTCCGCGTACGGCTCCGGATGCGACTCCATGTCTCGAACTCGCCGCTCGAAGAGGCGGGTTACGCGGCCCTCATCCAGGGGCGCCAACTGGTCCAGCAACAGGACCTCGTCCGGCGCCACCTCGGCGACCACGTCCCGCACCACGTCACGCACCTTCGCGCCCACGACGGCCCTCCCGTCCGACCACCGGACCATGGTGCCCGGCCGCCCCCGGCTTCGTCAGGACCAGTTCACGCCGCTCCTGAGCCGGTTCCGGTCCCCCGCGCACCCCGGTCGGCTCACTGGATCGCGTCCACCGCGGCGCGCACGGCCCGGGGCTGGCGGAGCAGATCGGTGCTGTCCGACCACTGGTCCACGCCTCCCACCAGAGGCCGTTCACGTAGAGCCGGGTGTGTGAGGGTGCGGGCCAGGGCCTGGGCGAAGCGATCGGCGTGCAGCACCAGGAAGGGGCGGGAGTGGTAGGGGCGTCGGTTCGGGTCCAGTGGGGTGGTCAGTCCGGTCGCGTTGTGCAGCGTGGCCACGGCCTCGTAGGCGTCACACAAGTGCCGTTCTCGGGTGGGGTGATCCGGGGCCGCGAGCGCGCCGCGCAGCGACGGGGCGAGCGAGTCCGCCACCGGCAGCCGGCCGAAGGAGCTCCCGAGCCACTTGCTGTACGGAACGTAGCGCCGGTCCAGGAGCAGGCACAGGCGCATCAGGTCGCGCACGAGGCGGCCTGCCACCAGGGCTGATCCGATGTCGTCGCCGCTTTCCGCGCAGCGGCCCACGAACGCCTCTTCCTGGGAGATGCGCTGCCACTGGCACGCCAGCACGTACCGCCACACCTGGTCCGGGTACCGCGCCAAGGTGCGCCGCAGGGCGGTGAGGGTGCCGGGCTCGTCGTGGAACACCATGCCGCCGGTGGTCTCGGCGAGTCGCTGCTGGGGCATGGCCAGCCATTCGTTCACGCTCGGTTCCGCGTCGGCCGCGGGCAGTCCGAGGTGTCCGGCCGCCCAGTCGTCCACGGTGTGGAGGTCGACGCGGTGGTTGACCGGGCCGTCAGTGGCTTGCATGCGGCCGACCGGGTCCAGCGGGTTCCCGCTCTCCTGGAAGTGCGTGGGCCAGCCCCGTACGTGCTTGGGCAGCCGCTGTGCAAGGACGTCGTGGATACGCGCGCCGTGTTCGGCCCGGTCCTCGGGCGTCAGGAAGAGTTCCAGCCGTGGACCCCACTCGTGGTCAGCGGACCGTGGTGTGTCGAAGCCGAGTACCTCGGATCCACCGCCGATGCGGGCGGCCGCGTGGCGCAGCCCGGGGAACGCCTCCCGCAGGATCGGCCGTACGGCCTCTTCGTACAGGGCCCTGGACAGTTCGAGGCCGGGGAGAAACCGGGCGTCGGAGTTCGTCATGGCACCACTGTGCGGTACGCCCTTGCGTGCCGGTGGGGTCCGGGCCGGGCGCCTATCGCAGTGCGGAGCCCGATCCCGCGCCGGCGTCCCGGTCCCCCAGCGTGTCCGTCGACCGGCCCGAGATCTTTTCGAGGGCCGCGGCGACATCGTCGTGCACGCCAAGGGGCAGGCGGTCCGCCCCCGCGGCGCGCAGCACGGCCTGCTCGGAGGCGTCCGCCACGACGGCCAGCGCGCCGCCGCCCGCCACCATGTCCAGACCCGCCTCGACGAACTGCCGCGCCCCGTCGGCCCCGCAGAGTTCGGCGTCCTGGAAGTCCACCACCAGACCGGACTGACCCGTGGCGCCCAGCCGCCCCATCAGTGCACCCAGCTCCGCCGCGGCATCGGCATCGAACCGGCCCACGACCTGCACGACCAGGACACCTCCGTCCTCCCAGCGCACAGGAAACCGAACCCGAGCCTGCCCCATAACCGTCCCTTCAGCCGCCGAGGCGTCCCTGTCACGCGCAGCGCCTCCGGCGGCGCGCCTACCCCCTCCCTGCCACTCCACGCATGTCGAAGGCCGACCCTGCGCGGCTCCCCCGGCACACCGGCCCATCATGCCCAGGTCGAGGCGGTCGGCGCGACGCTTGGCCCGCGTCGAGTCGTTCAGGACGTTCGGGTTCCGGTTCGCCATGATCGAGGTGGCGGCCATGGAGTTCGAGGCGGGGCATGCGAAATGATCACCGTTCGGCGACACCACGTACCTGTGCGGCAGCGGTGTGCATAGGGTCTCCGGCATGGCTCTGAGACCGGTTCAGGTGAACATCAAGGCCCTTGACGATGCGGTCGTCGGGCGGTTCTGGGCGGACGCGCTCGGCTGGGGCGTGTCCAGTGAGGCACCCGGTGTGACCAATGTGGAGCCCGGTGGCGGCTTCGTGTGGCCGGACGCGAGCGCCGTGTGCATCGACGTGGTCACCGTTCCGCACGCGAAGACGGCGACGAAGAACCGTGTGCACATCGATCTCGCGACCACCTCCCCCGCTCATCAGGCGGAGACGGTCGCGCGGTTGAAGCAGCTCGGGGCGACGCCCGCCGACGTCGGCCAGGGCGATGTGCCGTGGACCGTGCTCGCCGACCCGGAGGGCAATGAGTTCTGCGTGCTGGAGCCCCGGGAGGTCTACCGGGACACCGGGCCGATCGCGGCCGTGGTGGTCGACTGTGCGGACCCGCGGGCCATGGCCCGGTTCTGGGGCGGGGCGACGGACTGGACGGTGCGCGAAGTGGCCGACGACCGGGCCGTGTTGCGCTCCTCCCAGGGGGTGGGCCCGTATCTCGAGTTCCTTCGTTCGTCGGACGGCAAGACCGTGGAGGACCGCGTTCACATCGATCTGCTGCCGTACGCCGGTGACGACAAGGAGGCGGAGGTCACCCGCCTGAGGACCCTCGGCGCCACCGACATCGACCTCGGCCAGGGCGACGTCCCGTGGACGTGTCTCACCGATCCCGAGGGACACGACTTCTGCGTCCTCGGGCTGGGCTAGGGCCTGATCCGAACGATCAGGCCCTCACCCCGCCCGGCCCTACTCAGGCCCCCGGCGCGTCCCCGAAGTCCGGGATCTCCAGGCGTGCCCCGCCCTGGCGCGCCGAGTCGTGGGCGACGATGCCCGGCAGCGTGTAGCGCGCGGCCACCCACGCGTTCACCGACGGCAGGGTGCGGGTGTTGACCGCGGTGACGAAGTCGTCCACCAGGAAGTGGTGGCTGCCCTCGTGGCCGTTGGGCATGTCGTCGTAGACGCGGGGCAGGCGGGAGCGGTCGTGGACGGGGGCCGAGCCCGACGTGAACGCGGCGCGCAGGGCGGGCGCGATCTTCTCGAGCGACGGGTCGTCCGGGCTGAGCGACGGCTTCGGTTCGAGGAGTTCGGTGATGTCCTGCACGCCCTTCTTGTCCTGCCAGAAGCTGACCGTGGCGAGCTGCTCCATGCTGGCGTCCGTGCCGAAGAACCGGAAGCGTGACTCCCTGATGTGCGAGGGGTAGCCGACCCGCCGGAACTCGTTCGTACGGAACGAGCCGCCACCGGCGACCTCGAAGAGCGCGGTGGCGTTGGAGATGTCGTTGCCGAACTGGCTGACCTCGGTGTCGAAGACACCGTCGCCGCGCTCGTCCTTCACACCGATCGCAGACACACTCACCGCGTGGGTCCGCCACGCGCCGAGCACTCCGCCGACCGCGTGTGTCGGGTAGAGCAGCGGCGGATAGCTGGCGGTCTCCTTCCAGCGTTCGCCTCCGCTGTACTGGTACGCCTCGTAGAAGCCGAGGTCCATGTCGTGGACGTAGTCGCCCTCCGCGTAGAAGAGCCGTCCGAAGGCGCCGTCGGCGATCTGGTTGCGGGCGTGCACGGTGGCGGGGTTGTACTCGCTGGTCTCGCCCATCATGTACGTGAGTCCGGTGCGGCGGACCGCGTCGATGATCGCCGCGATCTCGTCGCGTGTGATGGCCATCGGGACGGCCGAGTAGACGTGCTTGCCGGCTTCGAGGCCCTGCAGGACGAGCGGGCCGTGGGTCCAGCGCTGCGTGAAGATGGCGACGGCGTCGATGTCGCGGGACTCCAGCATCGCCTCGTACGAGGGGAAGGTTCCGGCGAGGCCCTCTTTCGCGGCCAGTTGCTCGGCTCGCTCCGGCAGCAGGTCGGTGACGTGGACGGCGTCGACGCCCGGGTGGGCGAGGAACAACTTGGCGAAACCGCCGGCGAACTGTCCGGCGCCGACAATGCCGAGGGTGAACGTCATGTGCGCATGCCTTTCGCTACGTGCTGCGTGGTCGCTATGTGTCGCTGCGTGCTGCGTGGTCGCTACGTGCTGTGCGTTCGCTGCGTGGTCACTGGTCGAGCAGGAGGTTGATCTGGTCGTTGGTCTCGTCGAGGCGTCTCGCGGGCGCCCCGTTGCCGAAGACGTCCTGCATGGCGGGGTGCATGAGGGCGTAGACGTCGGCGGCGTAGTTGGTGATCGGGAAGGGGAAGGTGCGGTACTGCTTGCGGTCGTCGACCGGGGTGGTGAAGGCCGAGGTGTCGATGCCCTTCTTCTTGTAGGCCGCGACGGCCGTGTCCGTCCCCGACGGTGTCGCGGGGAAGACGATCCCGTACCGGCCGACCGTCCGCTGGCAGGCGTCGGAGGCCATGTACGCGACCCACTTCTTGGCGCCCGCCTTGTTGCGGGCGCCCTTGGTGACGGAGTCGGCGAGGCCGTTCATCATGGTGGCGCGCTTGCCGGTGGGTCCTGTGGGGTTGCGGACGGTGCCGAAGTCGATGCCTTTGAACCCGGCGTAGGTGGAGAGCATCCAGGCGCCGTCGAAGGCGGTGGCGGCGCGGCCCGCGGCGAACTGGGCGTTGGACTGGTTCAGTCCGGCGTTCCAGGCGGTGAAGGGCGCCATGTAACCCTTCTTCGCGAGGCCGAAGTACCACTCGATGACGGACTGGAAGGTCTTGTCGCCGTACCGGTACTGCTCGCCCCAGCGCTTCCTGTCCGTGTAGGACCAGCCGGCGGAGCCGGTGAACGGGCTCCACTGGGTCTGGCCGTCGCCGTCCCCTGCCCCGTTGGTGGCGAGGCCGTAGGTCTTGACCTTGTGCTTGTCGAAGCCGGGTTCGTCGCCGCGCTTGCCGTTGCTGTCGACGGTGAGGTGGGCGATGGCCTTCTCGAAGGTGCCGCCGTCCTTCGGGTTCCAGCGCAGCCCGTCGAGGTCCTTCGGGGTGAGGTCGGCGTCGTCGAGCATCTTCTTGTTGTAGAAGAGCGAGACGGTGTCCCAGTCCTTCGGCGCGCCGTAGCGGTGTCCGTCCTGGGCGACCCAGTTTTCCGCGAGGCCCGGTTGATAGTCCGTGTCCTTCATACCGAGGTCGTCGAGCGGTTCGAGCACCTGCAGGTCGGTGAACTGGCCGAACTTCTGGATGTGGTTGGTGAAGACGTCCGGCTCGGTGCCGGAGATGAAGCTCGCCGTGAGCTTGGTCCAGTAGTCGTCCCAGCCGATCTGGGTGAACTTCACGTCAAGGCCGCGGTGTTGCTTCTCGAAGTCCTTCGCGCAGGCCTCGTAGGCGGGCAGTTGGTTGGCGTCCCACAGCCAGTACGTCACGGTTCTCGACGAGCGGGCGCCGGGGTCGCTGCCCGCGCACCCGGTCAGCGACAGCGCCAGTACTCCGGTCAGCGCGACGAGCGTACGAAATCGCATCCGGTGCCTCCTACTTGAGTCCGGTGAAGCTGATGGAGCTGACGATCCGGCGCGCGAACACTCCGAAGAGCAGCAGCATCGGGAGCGCCGCGATGAGGGTCGCCGCCATGAGCCCGGACCAGTCGAATCCGGACTGCGGGGTCTGCGCGCGGAACATCGCGAGGGCGACGGTGAGGACGCGGGAGCTGTCGCTGTACGACACCATCAGCGGCCAGAAGTAGTCGTTCCAGGAGGTGATGTACGTCAGGACGGCGAGGGTGATGACCGGGGTGGACGCCATGGGCAGCAGCACCCGGAAGAAGATCCGGATCCGGCCCGCGCCGTCCAGGAGCGCGGCCTCCTCGACCTCGAGCGGGATGTTCATGAAGAACTGACGGAGGAAGAAGACGGCGAACGGTGTCATGAACATCGTGGGCAGCGCGATCCCGAGCAGCGAGTCGATCAGCCCGAGTTCCTTCACGAGCACGAAGTTCGGCAGCAGCGTGAAGATCGAAGGCACCATGAGACCGCCGAGGAACAGCGCGAACACGGTGTTGCGGCCACGCCAGTTGAGCCGCGCGAACGCGTAGGCGGCCATGGCGGAGAACAGGATCTGGCAGACGGTGATCAGCGTCGAGACGACGATCGAGTTGAGCAGGTAGCGCCAGAAGTCGAGACCGCCGCCCGCGCCGCCCTGGGCGACGGCCTCCTTCGTCGACTGCAGCCCGAGGGCGCGCTCGAAGCCGCCGCCCGTCGGCTCGACGGGCAGCACGGAGGTCGGGTCGGCGGCGATGCCCGGGTTGGAGGAGAGCGCGGTGCGCAGCACCCAGTAGAACGGCAGCAGGGTGACGAGAACGATCGCGCCCATCGTGGTCCAGGCGACGGCGCGCCCGAAGGAGGGCCGGCGCCGGGCGGGCCGGGCGCTGCGCGCAGGTGCGGGTGCGGTGGTGGTGGCCATGTCGGTGCTCCTCTCTTCAGCCGAGGTCGGTCTGTCCGGCCCGGGTGATCCGGTACTGGACGATGGTGATCACGCTGAGCACGACCAGCAGGGCCACGGACATCGCGGAGGCGTAGCCGAACTGGAAGCGGCCGAACGCCGAGCCGTAGATGTAGAACTGCAGCACGTTGGTGGCGTTGGCGGGCCCGCCTGCCGTGGTCACGGCGACGGTGTCGAAGACCTGGAAGGAGCCGATCACCGTCATGATGAGGACGACCGCGAGGACCGGCCGCAGCAGTGGCATGGTGATGCGGGCGAACATCCGCCACTCGCTCGCGCCGTCGACGCGCGCCGCCTCGTACATGTCGTGGGGTATCGCCTGGAGTCCCGCGAAGAGGAGCAGCGCGGTGTAGCCGACGTGCCGCCACACGTTGATGAGCGCGATGGTGGGGATGGCCCAGGTCTCGTCGGCGAGGAACGGGATCCGGTCGAGGCCGACGCCGGCGATGATCTCGTTGCCGATGCCGAGTTGGGTGTCGAGCATCCAGAGCCAGACGAGGCCGGCGACGACGTTGGACATCAGATACGGCGTGAGGACGATGCCGCGCAGGAGGGAGGACTGCGTGAGCCGGTGCAGCAGGACGGCGATGCCGAGCGCGGCCACCGTCTGCACGCCGATGTTGACGAGGACGTATTCGACGGTGACCTTCAACGAGTCCCAGAAGATGGGGTCGTTGACCATGCGCTCGTAGTTGGCGAGGCCGACCCACTCCGGTGGTGTGAGGAGGTTGAAGCGGGTGAAGCTCAGCCAGATGCCGCGCAGGGTGGGCCACAGCAGGAAGACGGCGAAGCCGAGCATGGCCGGAGCGATGAAGAGTGCGGCGATCGCACCGTCACCGAGGGGACGTCTGCGCTTCTCCCGCGGGGCACTGCCGGTGAGCGGCAGATGTCTCGGCGGGCTGCTGGAGGTGACAGTCATCGGGACTCCCTCGTCTGCGATTCGGCCTCGTCCTCGGCTTGGTTACTTTCGCGGCAGAACTTTCGGGCCGTCAAGATGCGTGCAGCGACTACCTGAAAGGGGTTGCTGCGACTTAAAGTGACGTCATTCCTTTTGCAACAGAAGGAACGGGGAGAGGGGTTGGCGATGAACGCGAAGGCGGACACCTGGGTGCCGCTCAGTTCGGGCGAGCGCGCCGTGGCGTTGGAGGTGCTCACCCGTGGGCCGTTGTCGCGCAGTGAGCTCGCGCGGCGCCTCGACCTGTCGGCGGGCAGCCTCACCCGGCTGACCAAGCCACTGATCGAGTCGGGGCTGCTGGTCGAGGCACCGGAGGGCCCGGCGCGCTCGGAGTCACGCCAGGGCCGACCGTCCCGCCCCCTGGACATCGTCGCCGAGTCCCGCACCTTCGCCGGATTCAAGGTCACCGAGGACACGGTCTACGGCGTCGTCACCACGCTCAGGAGCGACATCGTGGCCTGCCGCGACGCGCCGCTCGCGAGCCGCGAACCGGATCAAGTCGTCGCAGCCATAGGCGAGTTGACCGATGCGTTCGCCCACGAGTTTCCCTCGCTGTGCGGCATCGGGATCGGGCTCGGCGGCCGCGCGCAGGACCGTTCGGTCGTCGACGAGTCGGCGTTCCTCGACTGGCGGGACGTGCCGCTCGCGCGGCTCGTGCGCGAGCGCACCGGGCTGCCCGCGGTCGTCGAGAACGATGTGAGCGCCCTCGTCGAGGCCGAGAGCTGGTTCGGGGCAGGCCGGGGCCTGGACCGGTTCGCGGTGCTCACGATCGGGGCGGGGCTCGGGTACGGCCTGGTCAGCGGGGGCCGGCGGGTGGCGACGGCCGAGGACGGGCTCGGGGTGGGCCGCTTCTGGATCGTCGATCCGTCCGGGCCGCTGACCCCCGACGGTCGGCGCGGCAGCGCCGTCTCCCTTCTCACGATCCCCGGCATCCGCCGCCAGGTGCGGGCCGCCACGGGCGAGGACGCGACGTACGAGGAGATCCTCGCGCGCGCCGTCGAGGGCGAACCGCTCCCGGCCCGGGTGGTCGGCGAGGCGGCCCGCGCGCTCGGCACGCTCGTCGCGCAGATCGCGAACTTCGCGATGCCGCAGAAGATCCTGCTCGCCGGGGAGGGCGTCGGCCTCGTCGACGTGGCGGCCCCCGTGATCGAGGAGACGATCCGCACGAACCGCCACCCGCGGGCCGACCCGGTCAATCTGGAGACCAAGGTCTCCGACTTCCACGACTGGGCGCGCGGCGGGGCCGTGCTGGCGATTCAGGTCCTTGTCCTGGGGACCGCCGGTCCGGGACCCGGTTCCCGTGCCGCCGCCGGGACACGGGTACCGTCACCCCGTTGAAGTCCGGCAAGATCCAAAAGGCGGTTACGCATGGCCGACGCGGCCCCCGGCGCCACAACGTCCCCCAGTGTCACGGAAGTTGAGACCCACGGTGTCGAGCGGATTCCCGACGGGGACCGCACGGCCCGTCCCCTCGACCTGTTCCGTCTCGCCTTCGGCGGCGCCAACACCTTCGCCACGTGTGTGCTCGGCGCGTTCCCGATCCTGTTCGGCCTGTCCTTCTGGCAGGGGCTCGCCGCGACGGTCCTGGGCCTGGTGGCGGGCGCGCTGCTGCTGGCGCCGATGTCCGTGTTCGGCCCGGCCAACGGCACGAACAACGCGGTGTCCTCGTCCGCACATCTGGGTGTGCACGGCCGTGTCGTCGGCTCGTTCCTGTCGCTGCTCACGGCGATCGCGTTCTTCTCGATCTCCGTGTGGTCGTCCGGCGACGCGCTGATCGGCGCGGCGCACCGGCTGGCGGGGCTGCCCGAGTCGGACCTCTCCTACGGCGTCGCGTACGCGGTGTTCGCGGGGCTCGTCCTGACGGTGTGCGTGTACGGGTTCCGGTTCATGCTCTTCGTGAACAAGATCGCGGTGCTGGCCGCTTCGGCGCTGTTCGTGCTCGGTGTGTTCGCGTTCGCGGGGGACTTCGACCCCGGCTACACGGGGTCGTTCGCCTCCACGTCGACGCCGATGTTCTGGCCGTCGTTCATCGGCTCGGCGCTGATCGTGCTGTCCAACCCGGTGTCGTTCGGCGCGTTCCTCGGTGACTGGTCGCGCTACATCCCTGCGGCCACACCGCGCGGGCGGGTCATGGGCGCGGCGTTCCTCTCGCAGATCGCGACACTGCTGCCGTTCCTGTTCGGCCTCGCCACCGCGTCGGTGATCGCCGCGAAGGCGGAGAAGTACCTGGATCCAGCGGCGCCGAACTACGTGGGCGGACTCCTGGCCATCTCCCCCGGCTGGTACTTCCTCCCGCTGTGCCTGATCGCGCTGATCGGCGGCATGGCGACGGGCACGACCGCCCTGTACGGCACGGGCCTCGACTTCTCCTCGGTGTTCCCCCGCTTCGGGCGTGTGCAGGCGACGGTCTTCATCGGTTCGCTGTCGATCGCGTTCATCTTCGTCGGCCGGTTCGCCCTGAACCTCGCCCAGTCGATCTCCACGTTCGCCACGCTCATCATCACGTGCACCGCACCGTGGATGGTCGTCATGGCTCTCGGCTACGTGACCCGGCGCGGCTGGTACGACGCGGAGGCGCTCCAGGTCTTCAACCGGCGCCAGCGCGGCGGGCGTTACTGGTTCACGCACGGCTGGAACTGGCGTGGTCTGTCGACGTGGCTGGTCTCGGCCTGCATGGCGCTGCTGTTCACGAATCTGCCGGGCCAGTTCGTCGGCCCGCTCGGCACACTCGCGGGCGGCACCGACATCTCGCTCCCGGTCGGCCTCGTCCTCGCCGCCGTCGTCTATCTCGCCCTGCTGTTCCTCTTCCCCGAACCGTGCGCGGTGTACGGGCCGGACGGGCCGCGTCTGGTGCGCGCTTCGGAGGCGGAGGTGCCGCCGATCACGGGAGACGCACCGGCAACGGCACCGACCGGCACCGCCTGACGGCCGAGCCGACGGGCCCAAGTCGCCTCCCGTAGCCCCGAGTTGAAGCGACACCTGGTGAAGGCCTGCCCATGGCATGATCGCGGAAGCCTTCCGGACCGGGTCCGGGGCCCGCGACGCTTCCGAGGGCCCCGGCGATCGAGCACACGCTGGAGTCAGACATGACGGCACAGCCCTTCGAGAACCGCATCGACACGAGCAGACCCCACCCGGCCCGTGTCTACGACTGGTTGCTGGGCGGCAAGGACCACTACCCGGTCGACCAGGCAGTCGCGGAGAAGCTGCCGCCGGAGGCCCGCCAGAACGCCCTGCGCAACCGCGCGTTCATGCACCGGGCCGCCGCGTGGCTCGCCGGCAACGGCATCGATCAGTTCCTCGACATCGGCACGGGCATCCCGACCGAGCCCAACCTCCACCAGATCGTGCAGGGCATCGTGCCGACCGCCCGGGTCTCGTACGCGGACAACGATCCGATCGTGCTGCGGCACGCGGAGGCCCTGTTGGTGAGCGCTCCGGAGGGGGTCACCGACTACATCCAGGCGGATGTCCGCCGCCCCGATGTCATCCTCGACCACGCGCGCACGGTCCTGGACTTCTCCCGTCCCGTCGCCCTGTCGATGATCGCGCTGATGCACTTCATCGGCGACGACGAGGACCCGTACGGCCTGACCAGGGCGCTCGTCGACGCGCTGCCGACGGGCAGCTATCTGGTGCTGTCGCACGGCACCACCGACGAGCACCCGCACCTGGTGAAGTCCGTGACCGACACGTACCGCAAGGGCGAGATCCCGCTGCGGATGCGCACGCGGGCCGAGGTCGAGCCGTTCTTCGAGGGCCTGGAGCTGGTGGAGCCCGGACTGGTGACGGCGACCAAGTGGTACCAGTCGGGGCCTGCTCCCGCCGAGGAGCTGAGCGGGTTCTATGTCGGCGTCGCCCGCGTCCCGTAAACCGCGTGGGGCGCTGACAGGATGGCTGCGACAGAGGCCCGTCCCCGTAGCGAAAGAGGCCACCGTGGAAGAGCGTGAACTGGACCATCTGCGCCGGTGTGTGGAGCTGGCCGCCGAGGCGTTGGACGCCGGTGACGAGCCGTTCGGCTCGGTGTTGGTGGACGGTGACGGGAAGGTGCGGGCCGAGGACCGCAATCGGGTCGCCGGTGGTGACGCGACGCGGCATCCCGAGTTCGAGCTCGCCCGCTGGGCGGCCGGTCACCTCACCCCCGAGGAGCGTGCCACCGCCACCGTGTACACCTCCGGCGAGCACTGCCCCATGTGTTCGGCGGCGCACGCCTGGGTCGGGCTCGACCGGATCGTGTACGTGGCGTCCTCGGCGCAGCTGTCCGGGTGGCTGGCCGAGTGGGGGCGGCCCCAGGGCCCGGTGAACGCCCTGCCCGTGCAGGAGGTCGCCCCGTCGGTGAAGGTCGAGGGGCCGGTGGACGAGCTGGTGCCGGCCGTGAAGGAGCTGCACCGGCGGCTGGCACAGGGCGCCTGAGGCCCGCTCCGGGTGGCCTCAGCCGAGGCCCAGTTCCCACTCCCCCAGCGGCGCGAAGTAGCGCTCCACATCGGCGGGCCCGACCTCGGCCAGGGTCGCCGGGGACCAGCGGGGGTCGCGGTCCTTGTCGATGATCTGGGCGCGGATGCCCTCGGGCAGGTCGTGGGTGTCCAGGGCCGCGCAGATCACCCGGTACTCCTGGTCGAGTACCTGCTCCAGCGAGTCGAGACGCGCCGCACGGCGCAGGGATTCGAGCGTCGCCTTCACGGCCATCGGCGAGCGGGAAAGGATCATGTCCGCCGCTTCCTTGGCCGCGACATCGCCGGTGGCGAAGAGCCGCTCGACGATCTCCTCGACCGTGTCCGCGGCGTAGCAGTCGTCGATCCAGGACCGCTGCTCGGCGAGGACTCCGAGCGGTGCCTGATCCGTGTGGCGTGCGACGACCTCGCCCGGCTGCTCCGCCCCGGCCAGCTCGCGCAGCAGCTGGGGCAGGGCCTCGGACGGTACGTAGTGGTCGGCGAGGCCGCACAGCAGCGCGTCTGCCGCGCCGACCGCCATGCCTGTGAGCGCCAGGTGGGTGCCGAGGTGTCCGGGCGCGCGTGTGAACAGGTACGTGCCGCCGACGTCGGGGACCAGGCCGATGCCGACCTCGGGCATCGCGACCTTCGAGCGTTCGGTGACGATGCGGATGCCGCCGTGCGCGGACAGGCCGACGCCGCCGCCCATGACGATGCCGTCCATGACGGCGACGTAGGGCTTCGGGTAGTGCGCGATAAGGGAGTTGAGCCGGTACTCGTCGCGCAGGAAGGCCGCCGACGCCCGGTGGTCACCGCTGCGCGCGTCGTCGCGGAAGAGCCGGATGTCGGCGCCCGCGCACAGGCCCCGCTCCCCCGCCCCCTGGAGCACGACGGTCCCGACTGTGGGGTCGTCCGCCCAGGTGTCGAGGGCCTCCGCGAGGGATCGCAGCATGGCGTGGGTGAGCGAGTTCAGGGCCCGGGGCCGGTTCAGGGTGAGGTACGCGGCGCGTCCCTCCACGGCCCGCAGGACGGGGGCGTCGTCGGAGCTCAACGGTGGTTCCTTCCGGTGAAGATCACGGCAGGACCATCTCTATCACCTGCGGCGGCGTGGACGACGGGCCGAGCGAGGGGTTCCCGCAATTGGAATTGCGAGGTACGTTTATGCAATCGCACTTGCAGATTGCCTCTCTCTCAGAAAGCAACGCCCGTGCCTTCACCTCGCACCCCCAAGAACCCCGGCCAGGCCGACTGGCTGGGCGACGCCCTGCCCGACGTGCCCCTGTCCAAGGCCCAGACCCGCGTCGTCGACGTCATCGTGCGCAATCCGCAGCTCGCCTCGTACGCCGAGATCGCGCAGATCGCCGAGCGGGCGGACGTGAACAGCTCCACGGTCGTCCGGGCCGCGCAGACCCTCGGCTACCAGGGCTGGCCCGACCTGCAGCGGGAGCTGCGCGCACGGTACCTGGTGCAGATCTCCACCGAGGACACGCTCACCGAGCACGGCGAGCACCGCAGCCCGCTGCACGACGCGCTGTCGCACGACCTCGAGAACCTGCGCCAGACCCTCGAGAGCAATTCCGCGGCGGAGGCCGAGGCCGCCATCGCGGCGCTGGCCGGGGCCCGGTCGATCCTCGTCATCGGCGTCGGTTCCTTCGCGGGTCCCGCCACCGTGATGGCGCACCTCGGCTCCACCATGGGCTACCCGATCACGCTGGAGAACCGGGCCGGTGTGCACCTGGCCTCGGCGGTGAACAACGTCGGGCCGGGTGATGTGCTCCTGGTCGTCAACATGTGGCGCTCCACGAAGCAGGTCATCGCCGCCGCGGAGTCCGCCCACGAGGCCGGGGCCACCGTCGTCGCGATCACCGATATGCGCCGCGGGCGGCTCGCCACCGCCATCGCCGACCACCTGCTGATCGTGCCGTCCGAAGGCATCTCGTTCTTCCAGTCCGTCACCGCCGCCACGTCGGTGGTCTACGGGCTGCTCGCCGGCATGCAGGAGGCGCAGCCCGAGCGCAGCCGCGCCGCGATCCGCCGCACCCAGCAGCTGTGGCGGGACCTGGACATCTATCTCGACTGACACCCCGAGCGGCGGGGGCTCCACGCCTCATCGCCCCCTCCCTCCCGCAAGGAGCACAGATGAGCAAGCACATCGCCGTCGTCGGCCTCGGTTCGATGGGCGGCGCCATGGCCACCGCTCTGGTCGCCGCCGGCTGGCAGGTCCGCGGGTACGACCCCTCTCCCGCGGCGCGGGCCACCGCCCAGGAAGCCGGAGTCGACGCCGTCGAGGCGCTCGAACAGCTCGCCGGCACCCCGTACGTGGTGCTGTCCCTGCCCTCGGCCCAGGTCGTCGAGGCGAGCCTGCCCACCCTGCTGGACCGCCCGGGCACGGTGGCGGTGGTCGACACCACGACGTCGCAGCCCGACACCTCGGCCGCGTGTGCGGCGCTCGCGGCGGAGCGGGGTGTGTCGTTCGTCGACGCGCCCGTCTCCGGTGGCCGCACCGGCGCCGTCGCCGGTCGGCTGACCGCATTCGTGGGCGCCGAGCCGGACGCCCTCGATGCCGCGCGACCGGTCCTCGATGCCCTCACCGCCGGCCAGTTCCGGCACCTCGGAGGACCCGGCTCGGGCAACGTGGTCAAGCTGCTCAACAACATGCTGGCCGCGGTCAACCTGGTGGCGGTCGGCGAGGCGCTGGCCGTCGCGAAGTCCTACGGCGTCGACCCGGCCGCCTCCGCCGCCGGAATCAGTGGCGCGTCCGGTGCCAGCAAGGCGTCCGCCGCCATGTATCCGGACTGGGTGCTCAGCGGCACGTACGACTCCGGGTTCTCGCTCGGGCTGATGGCGCGCGATGCCGCCCTGGCCGTCGAGACCGCGAGGCAGCGCGGTGAGACACCTCAGTTGCTGGCCGCCGCGAGCGAGCGGTGGCAGGAGGCCCTGGCCGAACTGGGCCCGGCCGCCGACTTCTCCGAGATAGCCCGCACCGTCGCACCGACCCTCACGCGTTAAGGACCGACGCACCATGAACAGCACGACTTTCTCGATCGGCTCCGCGACCTCCGGTGCCGCCACCGCCCGCGCGGCGCTGGACGCCCACTTCCCGCAGGGACTCGGCTCGTATCTCGACGGCCAGGTCGTCCCCGGCCGCGGCGAGGCCGTCCGTCTCACGTCCGCCGCCACCTCGGAGTGGGTGGCCGACTACGCCGACGCCGGTACGGAGGGCGCCGACGCCGTCCTCGCGAGCGCGGTCCGCGGGGCCGAGGTGTGGGCCGCCACCGATCCCTTCGAGCGCGCGGCGATCCTGCGCGAGGTCTCCCGCACCGTCGCCGAGCACGTCGAGGAACTCGCGGCGCTGGAGTCCGCCACGACCGGCAAGCCGATCCGCGACACCCGCGGCGAGGCGGCCAAGGTCGCCGAGATGTTCGGCTACTACGCGGGCTGGGCGGACAAGCTGCTCGGACACACCATCCCGGTCCCCGGCAACTGGCACACGTACACCGAGCGGGTCCCGTGGGGTGTCGTCGTGGCGATCACGCCGTGGAACGCGCCGCTGTTCACCGGGGGCTGGAACTCGGCGGCGCCGCTCGCCGCGGGCAACGCGGTCGTCGTCAAGCCCAGCGAGTTCACGCCCGCCTCCACTGTGCGCCTGGCGCAGCTGGCACACGAGGCCGGGCTGCCGGACGGTGTGTTCAACGTCGCCACGGGTCTGGGTTCCACGGTCGGTGCCACGCTCACCAGTGACGCGCGGGTCGGGAAGGTGTCCTTCATCGGCTCGGTGGGCACGGGGCGGCGGGTGGCCGTCGCGGCAGCGGCCGCGGGCATCCCGACGGTCCTCGAGCTCGGCGGCAAGAGCGCCAACATCGTGTTCGCCGACGCGGATCTGGACCGGGCGGCGGACGGCGCCGTGTCCGCGATCTTCTCCGGGGCCGGGCAGTCGTGTGTGGCCGGTTCGCGGCTGCTGGTGGAGCGGTCGGTGCACGCCGAGTTCGTGGCGCGTGTCGCGGAGCGGGCGGCCCGGCTGCGGGTCGGCGATCCGCTGGACCCGGGGACCGAGGTCGGCCCGATCATCACGGAGTCGCAGTTCGCCACGGTCACCTCGCTCGTCGAGGCGGGCATCGCGGGTGGCGCCCGCCGCGCCACGGCGGCGAGCCTGCCCACCCAGGTCACCAACTCCCCGCTCACGGACGGGCGTTGGGTCCTGCCCACCGTGCTGGACGGGGTCAGCCCCGCCAATGTGCTGGAGACCACCGAGGTGTTCGGCCCGGTCGTCGGGGTCGACTCCTTCTTCACCGAGGCGGAGGCCATCGAGCGCGCCAATGCCACCACCTTCGGGCTCGCGGGCGCGGTGTGGACCCAGGACGTCGCGCGGGCCCACCATGTGGCTCGCTCGGTGACGGCAGGTACCTTCTGGATCAACTCGTACAAGACGATCCACGTGGCCGTGCCCTTCGGCGGCTTCGGCGACTCCGGGCACGGTCGATCCTCCGGCCCCGGCGTGCTGGACGAGTACACCCAGACCAAGGCCGTGTGGACGCCCACGCGTGCCGCCGGTTCCCCGTTCCCGTCGCTGAGCTACTGAGGAGTCCTCCATGAGCCAGACACACACCGTCGCCGAAGGCGACCGACTCAAGAAGGACACCTCCGCCGGTGTCTCCACATGGGAGGGACAGGTACTGTCCCTGGCCCGCTCCCTGCACGCCCGTCCCGAGCTCTCCTTCGAGGAGACCGAGTCAGCGGCGGCGATCACCGCGCTGCTCGCCGAGGGCGGGCTCGCGGTCGAGCACGGCACCGGCGGCCTGCCCACCGCGTTCACGGCGACGGCGGGCAGCGGCGACCTGACGGTGGCGCTGTGTGTCGAGTACGACGCGCTGCCTGGGGTCGGCCATGCCTGTGGGCACAATCTCATCGCCGGTGCGTCGGTGGCCGCGGCCCTGGCCCTGGCCCCGCACGCCGACGAGTTGGGCATCACGCTCAAGGCGATCGGCACCCCGGCCGAGGAGCACGGTGGCGGCAAGTCGCTGCTCCTGGAAGCGGGCGCGTTCGACGGGGTGGGTCTGGCCCTGATGGTGCACCCGGTGCAGGACGGTGTCTCGTACAACCCGGCGGGGACCACCGCGCAGGCGGTCGGCCGCTACCGTGCCGTGTTCTCCGGCCGTGCCGCGCACGCGGCGGCCGCGCCCCACCAGGGTGTGAACGCCGCGGACGGCGCCACCATCGCCCAGGTCGCCATCGGGCTGCTGCGTCAGCAGATCCCCGGTGACCATCGTGTGGCCCTGTTCGTGTCCGAGGCGGGCGTGGCCACGAACATCATCCCCGAGCGGGCGGTCGTCGACTTCGAGTGCCGGGCGTTCACCCTGCCCGAGTACGAGGCGCTCCTCGCCCGCGTGCGGCGCTGCTTCGAAGGGGCCGCCCTGGCGAGCGGCACCGAGGTGGTGATCGAGGCGACCGAGCCGCTGTACGAACCGCTCGTCCAGGACGACGCGTTGGCCGGGTACTGGACGGCCGCGATGGAGTCGTTCGGCCGTGACACCACGTCCACTGGCCGGCTCGGCGGCGGGTCGACCGACATGGGCAATGTCAGTCAGGTCATCCCGAGTCTGCACCCCTGGCTGAGCATCCCCGGGGCCGAAGTGCCCATCCACTCCCACGGGTTCACCGCGGTCGCCGACACCGACGCGGCGTACGAGCTGATGCTCGAGGCGGCCCGCGCGCTCGCCTGGACCGTCGTCGACGCGGCGGGCGATCCCGAGCAGCGTGCCCGGTTCGAGGGCGCCGCCTACCACCGTGACATCAGAAGGGCCGGGTGACGACATGTCCACCCTCGTCAAGCCGAACGACCGCGGCACGCGGACCCGTCAGACGCTGCCCATCGCCGGGCTCGCCCTGGTGATCGCGCTGGTCGTGCAGTTCATCGGTGAACTCGACATCGACCTGGGCATCGGCTCCATCATCATCTTCCCCATGGTGTGGGGCCTGTTGCTGGGCCTGTTGGTGTCGATCCAGAAGTTCCGGCCGCTGGGCATCGATCTGCAGAAGGTGGCGGCCGCGCTCGTCGGCGTCGCGGTGATGATCCTGGTCGCCCGGCTGGCGTTCAACATCGGTCCCAGCCTGCCGACGCTCGCCGACGCCGGCCCCGCGCTGCTGCTCCAGGAGATCGGGCATCTGCTCGGCACGGTCGCGATCGCGCTGCCGCTCGCCGTGCTGCTGCGCATGGGCAAGGCGACGGTGGGCGCCACGTTCTCCCTGGACCGCGAGCCGTCGTTCGCGATGGTCTCGGAGAAGTACGGGCCCGATTCGGATCAGTACCGCGGTGTGCTCGCCATGTATGTGTTCGGCACGATGTTCGGAGCGGTGTTCATCACGCTCCTGACCTCGCTGATCTCGAACTGGAACATCTTCGACCCGCTGGCCCTGGCGATGGGCGCCGGTGTCGGCTCGGGATCGATGATGGCCGCGTCCTCCGCGAGTATCGTGGCCGCCTATCCCGGCGACGAGCAGGCCATCCTGGGCATGGCCGCGGTCTCGAACCTGATCACGACGATCCTCGGTGTGTACGTCGGCATCTATCTGGCGCTGCCGCTGGCCGACCGCTTCTACCGTTTCCTGACACGTCGTGGGCGTGAGGAGGCGACAGAGGCCGCACCGACCGAGCCGCACGAGGCGGAGCAGAGCGCTGCGGAGAACCGGGCCTTCCGGGAGCAAGTGGCCTCGGCGGCGGGCGAGATCAAGCTGCCGCTCTGGCTGTCGCTCGGCGTACTGACGGTGCTCGGCATCGGCACCGCCTCCGTCGCTGCGGGGCACATCAGCCTGGACATCATCGGCGGTTACGCCGTGCTGCTGGCCCTGGTGCTGGTCGGGCTCATCCTGGCCAAGGTCAGCCGGAAGATCTCGGCGATCGTGTGGATCACCACCGTCGGCGCGTACGTGTCCAGCCCGTGGTTCTTCGCCTCGGACACGCTGAACCGCCTTGTGTCGTCGGTGGACTTCCTGTCCATCGCGACGATCATGCTGACGCTGGCGGGGCTCTCCCTCGGAAAGGATCTGCCGCTGCTGCGCCGCATCGGTTGGAAGATCGTCCCGGTCGGACTCGTGGCCATCACCGCGTCGTTCCTGCTCTCGGTGGTCATCGCCGAGTTCACGCTCGGGGCGTGGGGCTAGGGTCCTTCTGACGGATCAGGGTCCGTCGTTCGGATCAGGCCCTGAGGACACCCCCTCACGAAACCCCCGCGTGCTCCGCTCGGACAGGCCGCTCGTGCTCGGCGCGGGCGGCCTCGAGCAGTTGCCGCCACGAGGTGACGGTCGGCCGTCGGCGCAGCAGGGCGCGACGCTCGCGCTCGGTCATCCCTCCCCAGACCCCGTGCTGGATCCGCTGATCCAGCGCGTGGGCCAGGCATTCGGTCTTGATCACGCATCCGCCGCAGATGCGCTTGGCGCTGCTCTGTGCGGCCCCCTCGACGAACAACTCGTCCGGGTCCGTTGTGCGGCATGCCGCCTGATCCCACCTGGAAATCTGATCGTCGCGCACTTCTCCCGCCCCCTTCTCCGTATCGCCTCTCAGCGTAGCCGAGTCGTCACTTTAGGCCATACGTGCAGCTCGCGCACCCCACCCCCTCTGAACACACGGTCAATTGACGATCCGAAACGGACAAATGGCGTGCCGTTACGGGCAGTTCGAGGGGGTGTGGTGACGCACACATGACGGGGCAGGGGCCGGGCGCGACCGTGCAGCTCAGGCTCCCGTCGTCGCCCCCACGGCCTCGCGGCGCACGACGTCGACCAGGGAACGGTCGGTGATCTTGAGGGCGGGTGAGACGGCGAGGGTCAGGGTCGACACGCTCATGAACGGGTTGAGGTGGCACCAACCCCAGCTCTCCAGCGCCGCCCGCACCGCGGCCGCCTGGTCGGCGACGTCCCCGGCCGGGCGGGCGGACAGCACGCCGCCCACGGGCAGCGGCATCCGCGCCGCGATCGACTCGCCCTCGGGCCCGCCGACCACGGCGACGCCTCCCCCGTCCGCGACGACGGTCGCCGCGGCAGCGGCCATGGCGGCGCGGGAGGTGCCGATGGTCAGGAGGTTGTGGCTGTCGTGGGCGTACGTCGACGCCACGGCGCCGTCGGAAAGTTCGCGGCCGAGGAGGGGGGCGAAGACCGCGCCCTCGCGTCCGTAGCGGTTGCGCACGCGGACGAGGGTGGTGCGGCCCTCCCACTGCACCTCACCACCGTGGACCGGGAGTCGGATCTCCGCCGCCTCGGTGTAGGTGTCCCGCTCGTTGACCCGCATGGCACGGAAGGTGTGCACACCGTCGGGCAGGTCGACGGTCCACCGGAACGTGTCCGCGTCCTGCGGTTCGACGTCGATGCGGCTGCCGAGCGGCGCGACGGCCGGAGCCTCGGCGCCCGCCTCCGAACGCGCGGGCGCGCCGTCCCGACCCACCACCCGACCGCCGGACAGCACCAACGCCGGGTCGAACGAGGCGAGTTCGCCGCGCAGCAGCACCAGATCGGCGCGCTTGCCCGGCGAGACGACGCCGCGGTCGTGGAGGCGCAGGCGCTGGGCCGGCGTCCACGTCAGGGCCTTCAGGACGACGTGCGCGGGGAATCCGGCGGCCACGGCGACCCGCGCGATGTGGTCGAGGTGTCCCTTGTCGACGATGTGGTCGGCGGCGAGGTCGTCGGTCACCAGGCACAGCGGCGGGAGCTGCGGCAGCGCGAGGAGGGCCTCGGCCACCTCCTCGCTGAGGCACTTCTCCTGGAGCATCATCGTCATGCCGAGGCGCGCCTTCTCCAGGACCACCTCGGTGCGGTTCTTGGTGTGGTCGGAGTCCACGCCAGTGGCCAGGTAGGCGCTGAGTTCGGCGCCGGTCAGGTTCGGGCAGTGGCCGTCGAGGACGACGTCCTGCGCGCGGGCGGCGGCGGTGATCTCGTGCATGCGCCGGTCGCCCGCGACCACGGCCCGGTAGTCCATGACCTCGCCGAGCGCGATCACTCCGGGCCAGCGCAGCATCTCCGCGATGTCGTCCGCGGACAGCGCGGCGCCGGCGTGCTCCAGGCCCTCCAGGGCGGGCACGCACGACGGGACGCCCCACAGCTGGGTCTGGGCGGTCTCCCGGCCGGCGTCGATCATCCAGCGCATGGCGTCGCGCCCGGCGACGTTGACGATCTCGTGCGGGTCGGCGAGCACGGTCGTCGTGCCGCGCGCGAGCGTCACCGCGGCGAACTCCTGCGGCGTCAGGAACGCGCTCTCGATGTGCATGTGCGCGTCGACGAAGCCTGGGACGACCAGCATGCCGGTCGCGTCGATCTCCTCGCGGGCGTCGGCCGGGGTGCCCGGGGGCAGCACCGCGCTGATCGTCTCGCCTCGTACGAGGACGTCCGCGGCGAACTCCTCGCCGGTGAAGGTGGACACCACGCGCCCGCCGCTGATCCGGAGGTCGTGCTGCTCACTCATGGGGTCGTGCTCCTTCAGAATGGTGTCGTCACAGGGGCGGGGCGCCGTCACGGGACGAGTGTGTAGAAGTAGTAGCCCAGCGGGACCATGACGATCCACAGCGGCCAGGGCACTTCGCGGACCCGGCCGCTGACGGTCTTGACCAGGACGTGGGCCGCGAGCCCGACCGCGATGCCGGTGCCGAAGTTGCCGAAGAACAGCGTGGTCGCGACGGTGAGGGCCGCCGGGATCGCGTTGGTCGGGTCCTTGAAGTCGACGTTCTTGAGGGCGCCGAGCATGTTCAGGCCGATGTAGATCAGCACGGGCGCGGTGGCCGCCGAGGGGATCAGTGTCGCGAACGGCGTGACGAGCAGCAGCAGTCCGAAGCCGCAGGCCGCCCACACGGAGGCGAGGCCGGTCTTGCCGCCCGCGTCGGCCGCGGCCGACGACTCCAGGTAGGCCGTCATCGACGGGGCGCCGACGGCCGAACCGCCCATCACGGAGACCGAGTCGACGAGGAAGGGGCGGCGGGAGCCGGGGATGTTGCCGTCCTTGTCGAGCAGCCCGGCGCGCCCCGAGACGGCGAGGAGGGTGCCGGTCATGGAGAAGAACTCGGACACGAAGAAGGCGAAAATGTACGGGAAGTACTCCGGCTTGAGCGCCCCGAGGATGTCGATGTGGAAGAGCAGCGGCCCGGGCGAGGCGGGGGCGGCGAAGAGGCTGTCGGGGACGTCCGTGACCCCGAGGGGGATGCCGACGACGGTGACGGCCGCGATGGTGATGAGGAACGCGCCGGGCACCTTGCGCGAGGCGAGCGCGGTGAGCAGCAGCAGGCCGCCCAGCGCGAGCAGCCCGGCGGGCTTCGACAGGTCGCCGACGGCGAGGGCGGCCTTGTCGGCGTTGCCGACGACGAGGTCGGCGTCGCGGAAGCCGATGAGGGCGATGTAGAGGCCGAGGCCGCCGCTGATGGCGTACTTGAGGTTCATCGGCATCAGGCGCGTGACGAGGTCACGGATGCCGAGCAGGGTCAGCACCAGGAAGGCGACGCCGGACCAGAACACCATGCCGAGTGCCGTGTCCCACGGGACGTGGTCCTGGCCGACGATGGTGAAGGCGATCAGCGCCACCCCGCCGAGGCCCGGCGCGACGACGAACGGCAGGTTGGCGATGAGGCCCATGGCCAGGGTCGCCAGCGCGATGGCGATGATGACGGCGGTGGTCGCGGCGCCGTGCGGCACGCCCGCGCCCGCCAGTTGGCCGGGAACCACGACGACGGCGTAGGCGGCGGCCATGAACATCGAGGCGCCGGCGACGAGTTCCGTGCGCGGGGTGCTCCCGCGACCGCGGACGCGGAAGAGCCGCTCGACGAGCGACGCGGACTCGGGGGCGGTGTCGGCCTGCTCGCCGGACGGCGGAGCGGTGGTGGACATGGGGACCTCGGCGGGATGAGGGGTGGGCAGGGCGGTCTGCGGCGACGTCGGCGCGAGGAGTGCGCGGGGCGTGCGGGCACCCGGCTGGGTACGGTCTCTGCAACCGGTCTCTGCAACCGGTTGCAGAGACCGGTTGCAGGTATCATGACACGGCATAAAGGGAAAGTGAACAGCGGCCCGGAGAGAACCTCGTGACACCGGGCCGGACACCTCGGTCGGGGCTACCGGTCGGGACGGCGAGCAGGGGGCAGCAGTGGCGACGCTCATGGACGTGGCGCACGCGGCGGGGGTGTCGAAGGCCACCGCCTCGCGGGCGTTGCAGCGCCCCGACATGGTCGCGGAGGGGACGCGGCTGCGGGTGCGGGAGGCCGCGGACCGGCTCGGTTTCCAGCCCAACGCCGCGGCGCGCGCCCTGACCACCGGCCGCACGGGACTGATCGGCCTCATCGTGCCGACGCTCTCCAACCCCTTCTTCGCTCCCCTGGTCATCGGCGCGCAGCAGGCGGCGGAGGACACCGAGAGCCATCTGCTCATCGCGGTGTCCGAGTACGACGCGGAGCGCGAGGCCGCGCTCGCCGACCGGCTGTCCGAGCAGGCCGACGGGCTGATCATGGTGACTCCGGTGGGCACGGACGCGGCGCTGCGCGAGCGGTTCAAGCGCAGGCCGCTGGTGCTCGTCGACCGTCAGGTGGGGCGGCTGCCCGCCGTCGTCGCCGACACCGCGGCGGGCCTGGCCGAACTCCTCGGCCATCTGCTGGGCCTCGGCCACCGCGAGATTGCCTACGTGTCCGGGCCCGCGGGCTCCTGGGCGGACGAGCAGCGGCGCGCGGCGCTCACCGCGCAGGCTTCAGAGGCGGGCGCCCGCGTGCATGTGCTGGGCCCGCTGCCGCCCACGTTCGATGCGGGCATCGAGGCCTCGCGCGCTCTGCCCGGGGCGGCCACGGCCATTCTCGCGTACAACAGCTATCTCGCGCTGGGCCTGCTGCACGGGCTCGGCACGACCGGGCGGCGCGTTCCCGAGGACATCAGCCTGGCGGCGGCCGACGACCTGAGCACGCTCGGGGCGACGACTCCGCCGGTGACCGCGCTGGACGTGCCGTTGCGGGAGGTCGGCACGCTCGCCGTCACCCGCCTCCACGAACTGATCGGCGGGCAGCGGCGCACGGTGACGTCCCGGGTGCCGGCGGCACCGGTGCTCCGCGCGTCGACGGCGCCGCCGCGGGTGTCCTGAGGGGCGCTGGCGCGGGTGTCCTGAGAGGACGCCGCCGCGAGTGTCCTGAAGGGGTGGCGCCGGGGGTGTCCTGAGAGGACGCCGCCGCGGGTGTCCTGAGAGGTCGGCGCCGCAGGGTCCTGAAGGCGCGGCGTCAGCGAGCCGACTCAGTGGCTCAGCGCCGCCGGGGCCGCCGCCAGCTCCAGTGTGTCGCCGACCGCGATCCGGCCCGGTGTCACCACGTCCGCGTACACACCGAACAGCACGCCGCGGCCCAGGGTGCTCTGGCCGAGCCCCCGGTAGCCCTTGATCAGGGACAGTGCCCGCACTCCCCCGGAGCCGTCGACCGGGTCGCGGTTCACGGCTCCGCACCGCTTCACCGGACCCTCGACGCGCAGCTCCGCCCCGCCGACGCGCACCGTCCGCCCCTCCCAGCCGTCCTCGGCGTGGGGTGCGCCGCCGGAGAAGCCGAGCGTCATGCGGAAGCGCCGTTTGTCGACAGCGTCGAGGTCGGACCTGCGGGCCAGTTCGTCCACGGAGGCGTCGCCGAGGAGGGTGACGGGCCGCAGGTCCACTCCGCCGTTGTCGGCGTCGGGGTGCACCAGCCGCACCGGTTGTCCCACTCGGTCCGAGAAGAGCTCGGCCCACGGTCCGTCGACCACGCGCCCGGGCACCTTGTGGTGCCGGAAGAAGTCGACCTCCAGCGCGTCACCGAGGCGCACCTCGCCGGTGACCGCCGTGCCGTCCGGGCAGGTCACGGTCAGGACGCCGGACTCCGCCGCGTAGTAGGCGGAGTATTCGGCCCAGGCTCCCGTGCGGGTCATGGACAGCAGATTGCCCTCGGCGTCCACTATGAGGAAGGCCCGGTCGCCCGCGACCCCCGTTCTCGTCAGCTCGACCTCGTCGCGCCGCACGACCCCAAGTCCCTTGATGGCGGTGGTCGTCAGCGAGGTGACCTGGAGTGCTGGAACGGGTGTCATGGGCCTGGGCTCCCCTACTTGGCGTACGTCTCCGAGTACAGATCCGCCACGTAATACTTCCCCGGGTCGGTGTTGTCGTCCAGTTGCTTGTTGCGGACGAAGAAGTCGCCGAGATCCTTCAGCCAGGTGTCCACTTCGCCGCTCTTGGTCTTGGCGACCAGGTCCTTCGTGGAGAGCGTCTCGACGTGGGAGGCGTCGGCCTTGGCCTGTGCCTCGGTGACCTGGAGCATCTTGGCGGTGAGCTTGATGGTCTCCTCGGGGTGTTCCTGGCGCCAGTCGTTGGCCTGCTGGAGCACCTTGATGACCTTCTTGTTCTTGGCCTCCGGCACCTTGTTGCCGGCGACGAACGCCGTGGGGAAGGAGTCCTTGGTGTCCTTGGTGCTCGCTATCTCGTGCAGGCCGGGGACCTTCTTCCTGATGGTGTCGATGGCGGGGTAGAAGAAGCCGGCGCCGTCGATCTTTCCGGAGGAGAAGGCGGAGACGATGGTGGACGGGTCCATGTTGACCTTGGTGATGTCCTTCGTGGTCATCCCGGCCTTCGCCAGCGCGATGTTGAGGATCATGTCCCCGGAGGTGCCTTCGGGCACGCCGACCCGCTTGCCCTTGAGGTCCTTCATGGACTTCATACCGGGCTGGCCGATGACACGGTCCGCGTACGTGAGGGTGTCGATGGCGATGACCTTGGACTTGCCGGACGCGGGCAGCCACATGGCGCCGGGACCGATGTAGCCGTAGTCGAGACTGTCGGCGCTGAGCGCCTGGATCTGCACCGGACCGTTGTTGAACGCCCTCACCTTCGCGGTGAGGTCCGCCTTCTTCCACAGGCCCTGCTTCTCGGCGATCGCGAGCAGGCTGGCGCCGTTGTAGTCGGCGATGTAGCCGAAGCGGACCGTGTTGTCGTCCCCCGAGCCGCTGCCCGAGCAGGCGGTGACGGAGAGCGAGAGCATCAGGGCGGCGGGGAGCGCCGTGAGCGTGGTGCGCCTGATCCTGCTTCTGGGCATGCTGGAAGTCCTCTCGGGTGGTGCGCGTGATCTACGGGGCGGGAGAGCTCGGGTGATGGTGTGTCAGGCGGCGCCGGCCGGTGCGTCCTGGTGGTAGACCGAGGTCCACACCTCGTTGCGGATGCGCCGGAACTCGGGCGACAGCCGGATCTGTTCGGTGCGCGGGTAGGGCAGGTCGACCTCGACGACGCGGTGGATGCGGCCGGGCCTCGCGGCCATCACCACGACGCGGCTGGCGAGGTAGACCGCCTCGTCCACGTCGTGGGTGATGAACAGGACGGTGCGCTTCTCCTGGCTCCAGGTCGCGAGGAGCTGGTCCTGCAGCTGCACCCGGGTCAGGGCGTCGAGCGCACCGAACGGCTCGTCCATCAGCAGGACTTGAGGGTCCACCGCGTAGGCGCGGGCGATGGCGCAGCGCTGCTTCATTCCGCCGGACAGCGTCTTGGGCAGGGCGTCGGCGAACTCGTCGAGGCCGACGAGGGCGATGGCCGCCGCGGCGCGGCGGCGGCGCTCCGCTGTGGGCACGGAGGCCAACTTCAGCCCGAACTCCACGTTCTGGCGGACCGTCAGCCACGGGAACAGCGCGTACTGCTGGAAGATCACGCCCCGATCGGGTCCCGGTCCCGACACGGGTGTGCCGTCGACCAGGACGGCGCCCGAGTCGGGTTCCTGGAGTCCGGCGGCCATGCTCATCAGGGTGGACTTGCCGCATCCTGAAGGGCCGACGACCGTGACGAACTCCTGGTCGGCGATGTCCAGATCGATCCCGTCCAGCGCGGTGAAGGTGGTCCCCTTGAGCGGGAAGGTCTTCACCACGCCCCGGAAGCTGATCTTGCTGTCCATCGTTCCTTCGTCCGCTGTCTTGCCGTGCATCGTCCCGTCGTGCACTGCCTTGTCGTTCATCGACGCTCCTGCCAGCCGGTGAGCCGCCGTTCGGCCAGCAGCAGTAGCCGGTCCATGACGAGCCCGAGCACACCGATAGTGATCAGGGACACGAAGATCGTGTCCATTTCGAACCAGGTGGACGCCTTCTGCATCCGGTAGCCCAACCCCTCCTGCGCGCCGATGAGTTCGGCGGCGACGACGGTCGCCCAGGACGCGCCGAGTCCGATGCGCATGCCGACGAGGATGAAGGGGGTGGAGGCGGGGACGACCACCTTGGCGAAGATGGTCCGGTCCGAGGCGCCGAGCACCCGGGCCGCGTTGATCAGTGTCTTGTCGACGTCGACTACGCCCTGGAAGGAGGAGACGACGCAGGCCATGAACGACGCCAGGAAGATCACGGCGATCTTCGGCACCTCGCCGATGCCGAGGAGCACCACGGCCAGCGGGATCAGTGCGAGCGGCGGGATGGTGCGGAAGAACTGGATGTACGGCTCGACCAGGGCGCGCACCGTCGGGTACCAGCCCATGAGGAAGCCGACCGGGACCGCCGCGAGCACGCCGAGGGCGTAGCCGGACAGGACCCGGCGCAGGCTGGCGAGGGTGTCGTCGGCCAGGGTGCCGTCGGAGATCATGGTGCCGGCCTTCTCGGCCACGGCCGCCGGTGTGGGCAGGTTCTCGACCCAGCCGAGGGCGGCCACGACGGCCCATACGGCGATTCCTGCCGCCACGGCCACGACGTTCAGGATCAGGGGTCGGCCGCGGCCGCGGCGCGGTTGCTGCCGCCGGGGCTCGGCGGTGGTCTTCTGAGCGGGGGTGATCACAGCCATGGATTCCTCGCTGATGGCTTCACGCGTGCTCCTCGGAGACAGGCTGCGGGTACTGGGTGAGCAGGGGGGATTCGTGGAGGACGAGGGCGATGCCGCCGAGAGCGCTGCCGGCCTCGCCGAGCGTCGCGCGGCGCAGGTCCACGTGGTGCTGGGCCATCGGCATCAGGTGTCGGCGCAGGGCCCGTTCGACCGGGTCGAGGAGCGCGGGGCCCGCCTCGGCGAGTTCGCCGCCGACGACGATGACGCCCGCGCCGACGACGTGACAGACCGCGGCCAGCACTCCGCCGACATCGCTGCCGACGTGCTCGAGGACCGCCAGGGCCGTCGGTTCGGAGGCGGCGACCGCTTCGAGGAACCCGGCGAGATCCTCGGCCGGGCCACCGGATTCGCGGTAGCGGCTCAGTACGGCGTCGAGCGAGGCGCGGGTCTCCAGGCAGCCGGTGCCGCCGCACTCGCAGGTGCGGCCGCCCACCGGGTCCACGGTGATGTGTCCGAACTCGCCGGACAGGCCGTAGCGGCCGCGGTGCAGCGCGCCGCCCACGACCAGGCCGCCGCCGACACCGTGCGAAAGGCGCAGGTAGAGCACGTCGCTGCTGTCGGCCGCCGCGCCCCAGACGGCTTCGGCGAGGGCGGCGAGCCGGGTGTTGTTGTCCAGCAGGATCGGCACACCGAACCGTTTGCGCAGCAGGTCGGGCAGGCCGTCGATGCCCCGGGCGTGGGCGTGTTCGCTGCCGGGGTCGGCGATCGGCCCGACGACACCGACCCCGATCGCGGTGAGTGCGTCGAGGTGCACGCCGGAGGACCGGCCCTGACCACCGGCCTCGCCCTCATCGGCATCGGGCGGGCCGGTGGCCAGGGCGTCGAGGAGCCGTTCCGCGTGCTCGACGCGTTCGGGCCAGGAGAGGTCCGGTGCGTGCGACTCGCTCGCCGAACCGACCACTTCATGGGCGAAGTTGACGGCCGCGACGTGTACGGCACGGCGCGCGAAGTCGATGCCGACCGCCTCGCCCGCGGCCGGGTTGAGGCTGAGCTTCTCCACCGGGCGGCCGCGCTTGCGCGCCTCCACCTGCGGAGTGCTCGCGACCACGGCGCCACTGCCCACCAGGGCGGCGACGATGTCGTGGAGCGTGGTGCGGGAGAGCCCGCTGCGGATGCTCAACTCGGCGCGGCTCAGCGGGCCCTGCTTGCGCAGCAGCTCGAGGACGGACTGCTCGTGGCCGCGCCGGAGCCGCGTCAGCGGGCCGTCGTGTTCGTGCATGCCGCACAGCATGTGAGGGCCGACGATTTTCGTCAATGAGTCGGAACGAAATACTCGCGACGCCCCGTTCCGCAACACCACTCCCCCGCACTGGACTTGACCTGCGACGACGCAGGAAGACGCCGCGGGCGAGCACGTCACGTCACGTTCGAGGAACGCCATACGACTGCAACATTCGCCGCTGACCAGCACCCTCGTCGCCGTCGGACCGCCGCTCGCGCACCTATTTATGTAGGTGCTCTTGACTTAAATCGTGACCCCGCTGAAGCATGCTGCACACACCCGAGACCGACCAGCCGAGGAGCCACGCCTGATGACCCGGGACGAGACGAACGCAGCGCACATCGGCCGCCGCGGAGTGCTGGCCGGCATCGCCGGAACCATGGGGACGGTGGCGCTCCCCGCGGGCTCCGCGCTCGCACAACCCGTCCAGCCCCCGCGGCCCGCGGCGGGGCGGAAGTATCCGCCCAACTGGCCCGCCCTCGAACCGTACGGGCTCGCGGACACCCGCAAGGACCTCTGGCCGCGCGAGGACAACTCCTTCGTCCTGCCGCTCGAACTGCGCCCGCGCGACAAGGAGTTGGGGCGCGTCTGGATGCGCGACACCTACGTCAACTGCTTCGTCGTCGACGGCCGTCCGCTCTACGTGGCCACCGGCACCACCCGGGTACCGGGCCTCTCGGCGGCCGGTCCCTGGAACGACGGCATCTTCGTGTGGACCGCCCCGTCGCTGCACGGCCCGTGGCGCCTCGCCGACACCACCGGCATCCGGCCCGGCGCCGAGCGCGGCAAGGTCTGGTCGCCGGAGTTCGTGGACGAGAACCGACCGGGGCGCACGGTGGTCGCGCCGTGGCAGGAGTACTGGCACGACGAGCAGTTCGGCAAGCGCGCCAACGCCTGGGCGCCCGAGCTGCACCGCTTCCGCGGCAAGTGGTACATCGTCGCGTGCATGGGCGACCACTCCAAGCTGGTCGGCTCCTTCATGCTGGTGAGCGACGGCGGGGTCGAGGGTCCCTACCGGCTCGTCGACGGCAATCTCGACAAGCCGTTCGGCGACTCGTTCATCGGCGGCCCCTCGTTCATCGAGCCGGGTGCGTACCACCACATCGACGGCGGCCTCTACACGGAGGGCGACGACGCGTGGCTGGTCCTGCACAACAACCTGTACGCCAAGTTCCGTCCGGACATGGAGGACATCGTCCCGACGACGAACCTCCCGGCGTTCCAGCAGACCCCGTACTCGCCCGAGCCGTACCTGGAGGGCGCGTACGTCTTCAAGTACGGCGGCAAGTACTTCCTGGTGCACGCGGCGTGGGACCGCACTTCCACGGGCGACGACGGCAGCACACGCAACGCCTACGATCCGGCGGGCACGGGCCGCACGCAGTACCAGTACGACGCCGTCGTCGCCGTGGCCGACCGTCTGGAGGGCCCGTACTCCAAGCGCTGGACCGCGGGCGTCGGCGCCGGGCACAACAACTTCTTCGAGGACCACCACGGCGGCCTGTGGGCGACGTTCTTCCGCAACCCCGCCTTCGGCTACTGGGCCGACCCGTCCAGGTCCGGCGACGCCGCGGTGGCCGGTGTCGTACGCCTGGAGTGGACCGGGCCGCAGGGCAATCGCCTGTACGTGAAGCGGACCTAAATTGGACTCGATCCAAACTGGGACGTACCTTAGAAGAAACCGAGGTACATATCAGCGCAGCCAGTGACGCCTGCCACCTCCGGTAACAAATCACCACGGAGGCCCCCACATGGCTTGCTACGACTGCATGCAGGAAAACCGTCCCGACTCGACCGGCATCGGCATCTGCACCCGCTGCGGCCTGGCCACCTGCCACGACCACTCGCGCGTGCTCGCCACGCACGTCCAGCGGGCCAACGGCATGAGCCGCTCGACCAGCCGCCTCGCCGGGCGGCGCGTCGTCTGCCGCACCTGCCTGGCCGCAGAGGCCGCGTAATGACGGGCCAGGACGCGAGCGAGCTCCTCAGGCGCAGGGGTCTGCGCAGCACGGCGCAGCGGCGCGCCGTGCTGGCCGCGCTCCAGGGCCTGCCGCACGCGTCCGCGGCCGACCTGGAGGAGCGGATCGGACCGTCCGGGCCGGAGGGATCCGCCGCGGTCCTGTCGCGTCAGGGGCTCTACAACGTCTTGGAGGACCTCACCCGGGTCCACCTCGTGCGCTGCATCGAGCCGGCGGGCTCCCCCGCCCGGTTCGAACTGCGCGTGGGAGACAACCACCATCATCTGGTCTGCCGCTCCTGCGGCCGGATCGAGGACGTGGACTGTGCCGTCGGCGCGGCCCCCTGCCTCGCCCCGGTCCGGGACAGCGGCTTCACCGTGGACGAGGCCGAGGTCACCTGGTGGGGTCGATGCGCTGACTGCAGCCGGGCGTCGGAGCGGCTCGCCTGACATCCGGGATCCGGCGCGCGGGCCTTGTGCACGCACCCGAGCCGGCGCCACGATCTTGCAGGTCCGTCGTCGACCTCGCGTGCGGCACCGGTTTCTACAGCCGCCTGTTCAAACGGCGCGGCGCCACCGATGTGTGGGGCATCGACGTCTCGGGCGAGATGGTCGACGTCGCCCGCCGGGCTACGACATCGCCACCGCCGTCAACCTGCTCAACTACTCCGAGACGGTCGACGGGATGACGGCCATGTGCCGCACCATCCACGCCGCCGTCCGCCCCGGCGGCACCTTGTACGCCCTGAACCAGAGCCCCGACTACGACTTCGACGGGCCGAGCCCGCGCCCGTACGGCTTCCACTGCGAGCTGGAGGGCAGCCGCGTGGAGGTGGGCCCGCGGGTGCGTGTCACCGCGTTCCTGGAGCCCGAGCCCGTCTCCTTCGTCGCCAATCTCCCGCGCCGCGAGGTCTACGCCGAGGCCCTGAGCCGGGCCGGTTTCACCGACGTCGCCTGGTCGCCGCCGGCCGTCTCGGACGAAGGCCGTGCCGCGTTCCCGGGCGGTTTCTGGGACGCCTACGAAGCCAATCCGCCCTTCGAGCTGCTCACCGCCCGGCGTCCCTGAGCAGGGCTCATCCGTCGGGGGCCTCGGGCGGGCGTCTGCCCGAGGACTCCGTCGGGTCCTCGCCCGCGGCGAGGTGTTCCAGCAGTTCGGCGAGTTCGTTGCAGGCGTTCTGCACCGAGTGCCGGGTGGCGCGCTGTTCCGTGACGAGCGCGGACAGCAGGAGCGCCGTCAGAGCGGCGGCTCCGTTGAAGGCCTGGAGCTTGGTCATGACCTCGATGTTGGACAGGTCGAAGAACGTGCCCCGGTCCTGGTGCGCCGCGTACGTGGTGAGCACGGACGCGAACAGCGCACAGAGCATGCTTCCGGCCAGCTCGAACCGGAGAGCCGCCCAGATCAGCAGCGGAAAGATCAGGAAGAGCATGCTCGGCGAGCTGAACACGGCGAACGGCACGAGCAGCAGGGCCGCGGCCACCAGACACCCGGCCTCCACCCAGCGCCCTACGGGCATGCGCCCGATCCGCTGCCGGCTCGGCAGGAGTGTGCCCCGGCACAGCACGAGCAGCAGCGGGGTCACCAGCAGCACACCCATGGCGTCGCCCACCCACCAGGCCAGCCACACGGGCAGGAAGTCCTCCGGGGCCAGCGACCCCGTCCACACCTGTGGCGCGGCGCCGGCCGTCGCGCTGATCAGCATGGCGCCGAGCCCGCCGAGGAAGACCAGGCTGGTCCCGTCGCGCAGCCGTGACACATCGGGCCGGAAGCCGACCCCTCGAAGCAGCAGAAAGGCGCAGATCGGCGCCGCGGTGTTGCCCGCGACCGTGACGATCGAGGTGAGGTCAGGGGTGGTGAGAGAGGTGATCACGAGGAAGGAGCCGAGGGCGATACCGGGCCACACCCACACGCCGAACACCAGTAAGGAGGCGACGGCGACCCCGGTCGGCGGCCAGATGGGGGTGACCACCACGCCCTCGACGCCGACCCGGCCCAGCAGACCGAGGCGCCCTGCCGCGTAATAGCAGGCAGCCACGGCAAGTGCCTTCAGGGCCATCTCCATGACCGGCCGGAACCGCCGAGAAACCACCACAGCAGCCATCAGACACCGAGCGGGTCTCCTCGGCCACGCGAAGCCCCCCGCTCGTGTGCGGGCGCGCACCCTTCAAGCGGTCGGCGGGCGCCGCCCCGCGGTGCCGACGTCGTGGCCGACGACGAGGACGGCGGCGTCGTCCTCGTGGCCCACCGAATCCGCCAGCTTCATCACGCCGCCGGCGAGTGTGTCGACGCCGAGACCGGCCGCGGCGGTGACCTCGGCGAGCCGCCGCACCTGTTCGAGACCGTCGTCGAGGTCGAGCGAGGGACCCTCGACCACGCCGTCGGTGGGCAGGACGAAGACACCACCTGTGCTCAGCCGGTGGCACGCGACGGGGAAGGTGGCGCCCTCCAGGACGCCGAGCGGGGGCCCGCCCTCCTCCTCGTCGATGCCGGATCTGCCGTCGGCGGTGGCCCAGATGTGCGGGATGTGACCGGCCCGCGCGCACTCCAGGGTGCCGCTGGCCGGGTCGAGCCGCAGGAACGTGCAGGTGGCGAACAGGTCGGTGTCCAGGGAGACCAGGAGGTCGTTCGTGCGGCCGAGCAACTCCCCCGGGTCTCCGGTGACGGAAGCCAGCGCACGCAGCACGACACGGACCTGCCCCATGTACGCGGCCGCCTGGATGTTGTGCCCCTGAACGTCGCCGATGGACAGGCCGATGCAGCCGTCGGCCATGGTGAAGGCGTCGTACCAGTCGCCGCCGACGTTGAGTCCGTGGTTGGCGGGCATGTAGCCCACGGCGAGGCGGACGCCCTCGGGGTGGGGCAGGTCGCGGGGCAGCATGCCCCGCTGCAGCGCCACCGCCAGTTCGACCCGCGAGCGCTGCAACTGCGCCAGCTCCCGCGCCCGGGCGGTGAGCGCACCGAGCTTGGTCAGCATTTCCTGACCGTCCTCGAGGGACTCGCTGCGGAACATCGTTCGCCCCGTTCCAGGAGATTTTCCCCCACTGTGCCCGCGGACCGGCCCGGTCGCATGTCAACGGCCCGCGCGAGCGGTACCGCGTCTCCCCTGCCTGCGGTTCTATTCGGTGCGCCGTGGGCGGGCGAGCACCGCCGTGCCGAGCGCGGCCAGGAGCAGGCCGGCCAGCGGCCAGCGCACCGCCGTGGTGAAACCGTGCAGCAGCGCGGTGCGGTGCGGGGCCGCAAAGGCGGCGGCCGCACCAGCGGCCACCGTGTTGAAGACGGCGGAGCCGATCGAGCCGCCGACTTGTTGGGCCGAGTTGAGGGCGGCCGAGGCGATGCCGGAGTCCTCGGGCGGGAGGTGGGACGTGGCCGTGGTCATCAGGGCCAGGAAGGTGGCGCCCATGCCGATGCCGAACAGGGCGAGTCCGGGCAGGATGCCGGTCGCGTAGTCCGCGTTCACCGTCAGGCGGCTGAGCCACCACAGGCCCGACGCGGCGACGCACAGGCCGCTCGTCATCATCACGCGCGCGCCGAGCCTGGGCAGCAGCCGGGTGCCGAGCTGTGTCGCGGTCAGCGTGGTGATCAGGCTCAGCGGCAGGAAGCCGAGGCCGGTGCGGGCCGCCGACCAGCCGAGGACGGTCTGCAGGTGGAAGGTGAGGAAGAGCGAGAGGGACAGTTGCGCCGCCATCAGGCAGGCCCCCGCCACGAGGGCCGCCCCCCGGGCCGGATCGCGCAGCAGGCGCGGCGGCAGCAGCGGGGTGCGGGCCCTGCGCAGCCAGGCGGCGAAGAGCAGGAGCAGCACCACGCCCGCCGACAGCGCCGTCACCACGGGTCGGCCGGTCCAGCCGCTGTGCTCCGCCGCGCTGAACCCGTAGACGAGCAGGATCAGTCCGCCGCAGGCGAGCAGCGCCCCGGGCACATCAAGGCGGCCGCGAGTGCGCGGCGCCGTGTCGGGTGGCATGAGGACGCTGCCGGCGAGGGCCGCCCCGGCGAAGAGGACATTGACGTAGAGGCACCAGCGCCAGCCCGCGGTCTCGGTCAGCACGCCGCCGAGGGTGACACCGAGGGCGCCGCCCGCGCCGCCGAGCGCGCCGAAGATCGCGATGGCGCGGCGGCGTTCGCGCAGGTCCGGGAAGGTCGTCGTGATCAGGGCGAGGGCGCTCGCAGCCAGCAGCGCGGCGAACACTCCCTGCAGGGCGCGCGCCGCGAACAGCGTCCCGGACCCCGGGGCCGCGCCGCCGGCCGCGGAGGCGACGGCGAAGCCGGCCAGGCCGGTCAGGAAGACCCGCTTGCGGCCCACGAGGTCGGCGATCCGGCCCGCCAGCAGGAGCAGTCCGCCGAAGGCGAGGGTGTACGAGGTGATGGCCCACGGGCGGGCCGCGTCGCTCATGGCGAGGTCGCGCTGCATGGAGGGCAGCGCGACGTTCACGATGGTCGCGTCCAGCAGGATCATCAGCTGGGCGAGCCCGAGCACGGCCAGGCCCCACCAGCGGCGCGGTGGGGCGGGCGGTGACGAGGCTCCGGTCATCGTGAACGGGGCGCAGTCCTGTGTCATCGAGTGTGGTGGTCCGTGGTGTTCGGTCGGGAGCGGGCGCTGTTCCGTCGGGAAGTGGGCGGCGGGCGCGCCCCTTCAGGGCTTCAGGCGCCGGTGGGGGCGCCGGGGACGCGGCGCTCGCCGCCGTTGCGCCGCTGCCACTCGCGGTAGACGTCGACGGCATCGGCGTGCGGCTCGTAGGTCATCGGCAGCCGGCGCTCGTCCCAGTTCTTGGCGAACTCGCCGTAGAACGTGTCGAGTTCGAAGTACTTGCGGTCGTCCACGTAGTGCGGGGCGTACTCCTCGCGGGTCGTGACGAAGACGACCTCTGCGGGGCTGCAGTAGTAGAGCGCGGCCAGGCACATCGGGCACGGGTGGGCGAGGACGTAGATCGTGGCGTCGGTGAGGTGCTCGGTGCCCAGCTTGGTGCAGGCCTCGCGGATGGCGAGGATCTCGGCGTGGGCGGTGGGGTCGTTGGTCTGCGCGACCTGGTTGGGGCTCTCCGCGATGATCTCGCCGCCCTGGACGATGACCGTGGCGAAGGGGCGTCCTCCGTCGGCGACATTGGCGCGGGCGATGTCGATGGTGCGCTGGGCGAAGTCCTTGACGTCCATGGAGAGCTCCTTCTCTTGCTGTTCCGAACCGGTCTCGCTCCCCGAAGACTCCCGGAGGGCTTCCGGAGGAGCGGGCCGATGGGTTCACGGTGCATCGGCTGGACCTATAGCGTCAAAGACTCGATGGGCATGGGTTGTATTGGTGTTCTCTATACCTGCTTCTACGCTGGGGGTATGTCCGTCGAGCTGCGTCAGGTGCGCTACTTCATGGCCGTGGTCGAGCACGCGGGGTTCACCCGCGCCGCCGAGGCACTGCGGATCTCCCAGCCGACCCTGTCCCAGCAGGTCAGACAGCTGGAGCGGAATTTGGGCGTGCAGCTCCTCGATCGCAGCGGGCGCACGGTGCGGCCGACCGACGCGGGGCGCGCGTATCTGGGCCACGCGCGGCGCGCGCTGCGGGATCTGGCCGCCGGGGAGCGTGCGCTGCACGACGTACGGGATCTGTCGCGCGGGCATCTGCGCCTGGGGGTGACGCCGACGTTCACCTCGTATCTGGTCGGCCCGCTCATCGCCGCGCTGCGGGAGAGGCATCCGGGGATCACGGTCGCCGTGCGGGAGCTGACGCAGGACCTGCTGGAGGCCGAGCTGCTCGCGGACGCGTGCGACCTGGGGATCGCCTTCCGGGGCGGCCAGTTGCCGGGGGTCGCGGTGGAGCCGCTGTTCACGGAGAACCTCAGCCTGGTCACGGGCGACGGGGCCGACTCGGCCCGCGCGGCGGCCGGACCGTGGGCCGCCGCCGACCTCGACCGGCTGCATCTCGCGCTGCTCAGCCGGGACTTCGCCACCCGTGGCCGGATCGACGCGTACTTCGCCGAGCACCAGGTACGGCCCCTGATCGCGGTCGAGGCCAATTCCCTGCAAACGCTGATCGACATCGTGCAGCGCACCGGCCTGGCCACCGTCCTCCCCGACCCGGTCACCCACGGCCATCCGCACCTGACCCCGCTCCCGGTCGACCCTCCCCTGCCCACGCGTACGGCCGCTCTCCTCAGCCGCGCGGACGGCTATCGGAGCGCGGCGGCGGAGGCCTTCGCCGGGCTCGTCCGCGAGCACATCGAGGCTCGTCCGTTCCGGCCTCCCGAGCCTCAAACACATGTGACCCAGAACACACATTAGGCACGCATGATCACGGGTATGAGCCCCGGCGCTGCCTGGACAGATCCAGGGAGAACGACAAGAAACACCACACCCTGGGAGGTATCGATGTCCTCGAAGCGACGCCGTAAGAAGAAGGCCCGCCGCAAGAACGGCGCCAACCACGGCAGCCGTCCGCAGTCCTAAGGACTGACGGCAGCAAGAGAGAGCGGGGCGGCGGAGCTTTCTGCCGCCCCGCTTTCGCGTCTCACGCGGACGGTCCGTCCGCATGTCCCTCCGCGTGGCCGGCGACGCGCTCGGCCAGCCGGGCCTTGACCCGCGGCCACTCCGCGGCGACGACGGAGTACATGGCCGAGTCCCGCAGCCGCCCTTCCTCCCCCGGGGCCCATGACATCGACCAGTTGCGCAGTACGCCCTCGAAGGTGGCGCCAAGAGCCAACAGGGCATGGCGGGAACGCTCGTTGCGGGCATCGGTCTTGAGGTCGACGCGTGCCACCCCGAGCTCCTCGAAGGCGTGAGCCATCAGGAGGAACTTGGCCTCGGCATTGATTCCGGTCCCCTGCGCGGACGCGCCGAGCCAGGTGAAGCCGATCTCGACGGCGCGCGGCTTCCTCTCCCGACCTGGCCAGAATCGCGGGTCCCAGTACGCCGTGCACCCCACCGCGCGACCGTCGCCGCGCCGGATCTGAGCGAACGGGACGAGCCCCTGCTCGACACGGGCGAACTGCCCCTCGATATAGGAGCCGACCTGGTCCGCGCGGGGAACCAGCGTGAAGTCGTAGCGGCCGCGGTCCTCCTCGGCCGCACGTGCCAGATCGTCGGTGTGCGCGGCCGACAGCGGCTCGAGCACGACCAGGTCCCCCTTGAGTACGGGCACCTCCAACCAGGGACGCATGGCATCAAGCTCCTCTCGATTGCGCGGTGTTGAGGCGGTGACGCTATCGGGATCTTCGTCGCCGCTCACCTCCTTTCCGTGCCCACCGCGTCCTACGGATGCTGAACGGGCCCGCCGAGGCGCTCGTATCTCTCTGCGACGCACTGCTGGCTACGCGCTGTGAGGCGTGGAGGAGGACCGTAGAGATGTCGGAATCCGGCCGACCACCGCTGCACGCACTGCCGGACGGTGAGGCGGAACTCGCCGTGGTGTTGCGGCTGACGTGGGAGGACGTCGCCGCGATCGGGCAGGAGGCGAGCAGGCTCGCCGCGCGGGCGCAGCGGGCCGTGACGCTGGACGAGGCGGTGAGCCACCGGCTGCGCTCCCGTCCGCCCGCCTCCCATGCGAAGCCGCCCCAGACCGGCGCCACGGCCCTCCCGGTGTCCGTGCCGAACGGGCGTGCCCCGGGCGAGCAGGCCCGCCAGGCCATCGACAAGATCAACGGAAGGTCGGGGCCGGAAGCAGTGTGACCCGTTGGGAGGCTAGTGCGGGGCCGGGGCGAACTCGGTTCCGCACGGGCCGCCGCCGGTGCTCTCCTGCGCCTCCACCGCCTGCCCGTCCATCGTCCGCAGGCCGTAGTAGCCGGCGATGCGCTCGGTGGACCGGCCGACGTAGTGGCAGATGAACGAGCGGCGGAAGCGGTCCGCCGTGCGGTTGGGTCCGGAGCCGTGAACCAGTGTGCCGTTGAAGAACAGGACGTCGCCGGGCGCCATGTCGACGGGCTCGGGGACGAGGCCCGCGGGCGGCGGCACGTACTCGCGCGCGAAGGACACGCTCGCGTCCGCCTCCTCCGGGCAGAACAGGTCCATCAGGTGGGTCCCGGGCACGACTTCGAGACCGCCGTTGTCCCGGTCGATGTGGTCGAGGGCGACCCAGGCGGCGATGCACGTACCGGGTTCGACCCGCAGGTAGAAGTTGTCCTGGTGCAGGGCCTGGCCGCGGGCGCCGGGCGGCTTGAAGTAGAACATGCTCTGCGCGGCCAGTGGTTCCTCGCCGAAGAGGCCCGTCAGGATGCCCGCGAGGCGCGGGTCGAGCAGTCGGCGTCGCGCCAGGTCGTTGAAGTGGTGCGGCTGCATCACGCGGGGGTAGGCGAGGAGCGGGTCGATGGCGGCGTCGGCCGGCTGCGGCTTGGGTTCGAAGTGGCCGGGCACAGGGCCCGTGGCCTGCACGCCCATGAACTCGTCGGTGAGTTCGCGTGTTTCGGCGGCGTCGAAGAGGGCGGGGGCGATCGCGTAGCCACGGGTGCGGAACTGTTCCTGGAAGGCGACTGAGTCGGGGGCGGCGAACTCGTGGGTCTGCACGGGGTGTTCCTCTCGGCCGTCGGGCATCTCTTGAGCGCACACGGACCGTGTGCTGGACTGCTGCGGACTCGCGGTCCGCGCGGAAGCGGACTGCTCCGAAACTACGGCCGGGGCGGCGGACACCGAATGACAGGCACCAGCGCGCACCTGCCTGAAACTGCTGCCGATACTCCTTCGCCTCCGGCGCAGCTGCTCGTCGCCTCGCCGTTCTCACAGCCCGCCGACTACCGGGTGACCCGCGCCGCGGGCGCCGCCAACTGGCTGCTCATGTGGACCGCCGAGGGGCGTGGCCAGGTACGGGGAAGCGGCCCCTGGGTCGCACAGCGGCCCGGTGACCTCGCCGTGCTGCCCGCCCACCGTCGACATGCCTACCGCACCGACCCTTCCGTACGTTCCTGGGGTGGCTGGTGGGTGCACTTCCAGCCGCGCGCGGCCTGGCCGGCCTGGCTGCGCGACCACGGCCGGGACGGTGGGGTGTACTGCGTCGCGGGCGTGCCCGAGGCGGCGCGCGGCCGGGTCGACGCGGCCTTCCGGCGGCTGCACGCCGACGCGCGCTGGTCCGACGGGGAGGCGCCGCCCGCCCAGGACCCGGCGGGCATCGCGATCGCCTCCGCCGGGCCCGGCCGGGAACTGGCGCTCGGCGCGATCGAGGAGGTGCTGCTCCTGGCCACCGCATCCACCGCCGCCGTGGGCCGGGCCGCCTCAGCCTCGTACGATCCGCGCATGGGGCAGGCCGACGCGATCATCGCCGCGGACCCGGGCGGCCCGCACACGGTCCGCTCCCTGGCGCGCCAAGTCGCCCTGTCCCCCTCACGGTTCGCGCATCTCTACGCCGAGCAGACCGGCCGTACGCCGATGCAGGCCGTGCGCGCCGCGCGCCTCGGTCATGCGCAGCAGCTCCTGGACGCCACCGATCTGGACATCGGCCAGGTCGCACGGTCCTCGGGCTTCGCGAGCCCCTTCCACTTCAGCCGCGCCTTCCGGGAACGCTTCGGGGTGCCGCCGAGTGTGTACCGGGCGGGGACGTCGGAGGGGCGGGGACGGTAGCGGTGGGCCGGATGGCGGGGCCGTCTCTGTCACCCGGCGGCCGACGTCCTACCAGGGCGCCGCCCCTTCACACCGCGGCCCCCGCGCGCAGCCCCTCGAGGACCGCCTCCTCCACCGACCGGGGGCTCACGCAGTCGCCGATCGATACGGCGCCGGGGTGGTCCGTGAGGTCCGTGACGGGTGTGTGGCCCTGGGCCAGGACGACGGCCGCGATGTCGTCGAGGATCACGGGCTCCTCCGTCAGTGTGTGCTGGAGGTAGGCCGTGTCGTTGTCGGCGCCGTAGAGGCGGACGTTGGGGAGTACCTCGATCTTCGCGCGCACCGCAGCCGTCAGCATGGCCGCGCGCACGTACTGCTGCAGGTGCTCGCCCGCGGCGAAGCCCGTGACGCCCAGGGTCACGCGGCGGCCCTGCTGGGCGAGGAGGAGTGCGACGCCCAGGCCGACCCAGTCGCCGCGCCAGTCCGCGACGAGGACGCGGCCGCGCGGCGTGCGGGCGCCCTGGATGACCTGCCAGGCGTCGAGGACGACCGGGTCGTCCAGGCGCTCCAGTTCGGGGCGCAGCGGCTGCGCGCCGGTGGCCAGGATCACCGCGTCCGGCGCGGCGTCGGCGAGCAGGGCGTGGTCGACGCGGGTGTCGGTGACGATGCGGGCCCCGGCGCGCCGTGCCTCGCCTTCCAGGTTGGTGGCCGCTCCCCCGAACTCGGCCCGACCGGGCAGCTCTTGGGCGAGCAGGACCTGGCCGCCGGGGCGTCGTCCGGCCTCGTACAGGGTCACGTCGTGTCCGCGGCCCGCCGCGACCGCCGCCGCCTTCAGTCCTGCCGGGCCGCCTCCGACGACCACGACGCGCTTGCGTCGTGTGATCAGCGGCAGGGTGCCGAAGCGCAACTCGCGTCCGGTCTCCGGGTGTTGGATGCAGGAGATGGGGTGGCCCGACTGGAAGTGGCCGATGCAGGCCTGGTTGCAGCCGATGCAGGCGCGGATCGCTTCGGTGTCACCGCGCTCGGCCTTGCCCGGCATGCGGGGGTCGCAGATCAGGGCGCGGGTCATGGCACAGGCGTCGGCCTGACCCTTGGCGATGATGGTGTCCGCTTCTTGGGGTTGGTTGATGCGGCCGGCGACCATGACCGGCACGTTCACCACGTCTCGTACGCGGGCGGCCATCGGCGCGGTGTAGCCGGCCGGGTGGGCCATCGGCGGTGCGATGTGCTGGGCCGCCGACAGGGTGGCCGAGCTCCCTGCGCACACGGACACGTAGTCGACGAGACCTTCCGCGTCGAGCCGGGCGGCGACGTCGCACACAAGGTCCGGGGTGAGTCCGTCGTGGGCGAGTTCGTCGCCGGAGATGCGCAGGCCGATGACGAAGTCGTCGGCGGCGTGTCGGCGTGCGGCCGCGAGGGATTCGCGCAGAAAGCGCAGCCGGGCGTCCGCGCTGCCGCCGTAGCCGTCGGTGCGGTGGTTGACCTGCGGGTTGAGGAACTGGGCGGGCAAGTAGCCGTGGCTCGCGACGACTTCGACGCCGTCGAGGCCCGCGGCGCGCAGCCTCCGTGCCGCCTCTCCGTAGCCCTCGATCACCTTGGTGATCTCCTCGCCGGTCATCGCGCGGGGCATCACGTGGAAGCGTTCGCTGGGGACGGCCGAGGGCGCCCAGGCGACGGGGGCGCTGCCGTCGGGGGACTCCAGGATCTCGCGGCCCGGGTGGAAGATCTGGCCGAAGACGGCGGCGCCGTGCCGGTGCGCGGCCTCGGCGAGGCGGGCGTAGCCCTCGACGCACGAATCGTCGTCGGCCATGAGGACGTGCGAGGTGTAGTGCGCGCTCTCGTGCACGCCGCCGACCTGGACGACGATCAGGCCGACGCCACCCTCGGCGCGCGCCGCGTGGTAGGCGACGAGCTCGTCGGTGACCTTGCCGTCGCGCACCAGGACGGTGTCGTGCCCGGACGACACGACACGGTTCTTCACCCGCACGCCTCCGATCCGCAGCGGGCTGAACAGATGTGGGAACTGCGACTGCGATGGCGACTGCGGCTCCATGCGGCTTCTCCCTCCCGGCGCGCCGTGGCGCGCTTCAACTACCGTGCACTTCTGGCCTGTTCACACACTCATCGCGCCCGGACGCCGAACATCGCGCGGGCCGTGCCGAGCAGCAGATCCGCATACCGTTCCGGTGTCATGCCACCCCCTGCCGCCACTGCCATGTCGCAGCCGTCGACCAGCGCCGCGACGGAGGCGATCGCCGTGTCCACGGGGAGCACGGGTACGAAGTCCCCTTGGATGACGCCGTCTTCGACGATGCCGGTGAGCAGCGTGAGCCACTCCTCGTGCACGGACCGCACGCCGTCGCGCAGCCCGGGGTGGCGGGCGGCGCTCGCACAGAACTCCGTCCATGTCGCGCACCGGCGCTCCAACTCTGGGTCTCCGGTGAGGGCTTGGACGAGCAGCTCGAAGCGGCGCCATGGATCCGGTTCGTCCGCCGCCGAGGCCCGCCAGCGGGCGATCAGCTGCTCGATGGACCACTCGAAGGCCTCACGGAACAGCTCGTCACGTGTCTCGAAGTGGTGCTGCAGCGCGCCGATGGACACTCCGGCGGCGCGGGCGACATCCCGCAGCCGGGCGGCGTCCAGGCCGCGCTCGGCCAGCACGCGGGCCGCCGCCCGCAATACGTCCTCACGGTCGACCACAAGCCCTCCCCGGCGTTGGCGAACGCCTACGCGCCCCCAAGTAGCCGGGAAATAATAACGCATTATTGTGAGCTGACACACAGGGCTCCTCTACCCGTGTGACACATCCCTCGCTCGCGGAGTGCGGCGGAATCGGCGGCGCATCGACCACCGTCGCCAACCTCCTCATTTCCGTGAGGCTGTACGGATATTGCCGCCCGATACAGGAACGGCGCCCCACCGCTTGACGCATCGAAACGTCCGACATGCCGGTGCCGCACACAGACGGGCCGATTCGCACCAAGTGACCCGACACGTCGCGCATACCGAGTCGGGTAACTCACACTAGGACGCGGCGAGTTGTGCCCGGCACGCACTGGGCAGGCACAAGTCGAACACAGCGCCTACGATGTGCCGCCGTGCCCCGCACCCGATCGTGAAGGACCCGCATGGCGCCCCCGTCCCGAGGCCCCGCCGGAAAGCGGCGCAAGCCGCGCACCTCGCCCGCCGCATGGCTGTCCGCGCGCGCATCCGCCGGCACGGAGCGCACGCGGGCCGCCCGGGCCGGACGCCGCACCGGTGCGTTCGTGGCCGGCGGCGCCGTGCTGGTCGCGGCCACGGTGGGCGGGGTCCTGCTGGCCACGGGCGGCTCGACGCCGACCCCGAGCCCCGGCAAGAGCACCTCGCCGTCACCGAAGCCCTCCCACTCCCCGCCGAAGAAGCACACCCCAAAGCCGAAGCCGAAGCCGACACACTCCAGCGCCCCTCCCGAGCCCGTCTCGTTCGCCCCGTACGTCGACACCTCCCTCTCCCCCACCTTCGACCTGACCCGGGCCGCCCGCGGCACGGGCGTGAAGACCTACACCTTGGCCTTTGTGAAGCCCAAGGGTGACTGCACCCCGCAGTGGGGCAGGTCGACGCTCGACGGCAACCCGGTCGCCGCCAAGATCGGCGCACTGCGCTCCGCGGGCGGCGACGTACGTGTCTCCTTCGGTGGGCAGAGCGGCAACGAACTCGCCCGCACCTGTACGTCGGTGTCACGGCTCACCTCCGCGTACGAGGACGTGATCGACCACTACAAACTCACCAAGGTCGACTTCGACATCGAGGGCGACGCGTTGACCGACCGCGCGAGCGTGGACCGGCGCAATCGGGTGGTCGCCGCGCTGCAACGCCAACACCCGGGCCTGGACGTGTCGTTCACGCTGCCCGCGCTGCCGCGTGGCATCACCGCGGACGGGCTCTCGCTGCTGCGCAACGCCAAAGGGCACGGTGTCGACATCGGCTCCGTCAATGCCATGGCCATGAACTTCGGCTCCTCCCCCGCGCCGCACCCGCGCGGCCGGATGGGCAAGTACGCCATCGATGCCGCCGAGGCCACGCACGCACAGCTCAAGGACATCGTCGGCGGCTCGGACCGCGCGGTGTGGAATCGTGTCGCCCTCACCCCGATGATCGGTGTCAACGACATCGACGAAGAGGTCTTCACGCTCTCCGACGCCGCCGAACTCGGCGCGTTCGCCAAGTCCAAGGGCATGGCCTGGGTCTCCCTGTGGTCGGCGACCCGCGACCGGGCGTGCCCCGACGGCCCTGGCGGCCCCGCGGCGGCGACGTGCAGCGGCGTGAGCCAGTCGACCGACGCGTTCATGAAGGCGTTCTTGTCACACATGCGTTGACGTGGGACGACGCACCAACCATCCCTGAACATTTGGCCATTGCCAGCCTCTTGACTCGACTCTGGCCGTGGTCTTCATAATTGGCGTCACGAAATACGGGATGGTGTCCTACATTTTATGACGACCAATGAAGCCAACAACACGACCAAGCCCATGAGTTCCGCCCTCAAACTGCTGCGTCTCCTCGACGTGGTGGGCGAGACCACCGACCCCGTGCGGGTGGCGGAGCTGGCCCGAGCCGTCGGTGCCACGCGCTCCGAGGTGCACCGCCAGCTGGTCACGCTCGTGGCCGCCGGCTGGATGGAGCAGCTCCCCGACGGCGCCTACCAACTCACCGTGAAGGCAGCCCACTTGGGGAACGCGGCGCTGCAGCACGCCGGGTTCGGTGAGCGGGTCTCCCGGGTCCTCGCCGACCTCGCCGAGCGCATCGGCCAGTCGGTGTGTCTCGCGGTCCTCGACGACGACGCGACCCGCGTGGTCAAGCGCGCCGAGCCCGGCACCGCCGCTCATGTGACGCTCGCGCTGGGCCGCCGGATGTCGCTGCGGGGCGGCGCGACGGGGCGGGTGCTGATCGCCCACGCCGACGACGCCACCCTGGCGGCGCTGCGCGAACGCGGCGTCCCACTCCCGGACGACGAGGAACTCGTCGAGATCCGGGAGGCGGGCTACGCCCTGATCCCCGAGTACGCCGACGAGGGCCTCGCCGCCATCGCCTTCCCGCTCGTCGGCCGCACCGGCCGGCCGACCGTGACACTCTGCGCGGTCGGCCCCGCGACCCGCTTCGACCCGCTGTCCGCCAAGGACGTGCTCACGGACGGCGCCACCGACCTCGCCCGGCTCACCGCCGGCCTCGGCGACGGCCACACGTCCTGGACGGCCTGACCCAGCCACCGCGCATCGCGCGGTCATCCCCTCCGAAGGGAGTCACATGACCACCCGGAGCGAACTCCGGCCCCCCGAGGACCACCCCGAACCCGCCGCGGCCTTCATGCGCCCCGAACGGCTCGCCACCCTCGCCCCGAGCAGACTCAGCGCCAGCCGCTCGCTCATGCACCTGATGACGCGGGAGCGGTGGACGGTCGACCTCGTCCGCTTCGACATCGACGAGCGCGCCAGGGGCGAGGCGGTGTACCGGGTGCGCACTCCCGGTGCCGTCTTCGACTTCATGGTGTTCTCCTTCGAGCCCAAGCTCGAGGGGCGTACAGGACGCATCATCGGCACCGACTGGGACATGATGGGCGCGCTCGTCGAGGGCGAGACCACCGACGAGGACCTGCGGGCCACCCGCGAGGAGATGCCGAAGCTGTACGCGGGGCGGGCCACGCCCGGCAGTCTCGTGTGGTGCCGCTCCAACCGCAGCCTGCGCCTGTTCGACCATGTCATCGAGCACCTCGCGGCCGGCCGCCAGCCGCGCGTCGCGGAGCTGTGGCCGGTCGGCTATCTGATGCGCAACACCGGCCTGGACGGCAACGGCACCTTCGGCACCCGCTCCTACGGGGCCCTGGAGGCCGACCATCCGCTGCGTCTGCCGTACCACGCGCAGATGCTCGCCGCGTATCTGATGCGCGAGTTCTCCGTGGACCTCGTCGAGCACCTGGCCCGCTGCCGCAACCCGCGCGCCGCGCGACTCGACCCGGAACTGCGCCGCTTCCTGGGTCTGGGCAACGGCTCCGCGCTCGGCCTCGTCTTCTTCGCCAACAACCATCCGGTGCTGCTCGACCGCTGGCTCACCCTGCGCCGCACGGCGGTCGCCGAGGCCCGCCGGATCCCGGTGGTGCCGGGTTCGGCGGAGGCGGACCGGGCCGCCGAACTCCTGGCGCGCGCGGTCGACTTCCACGACCAGGACCCGCTCACGTACCACGACTTCACGGCCTCGTCCGTGGTGGCGGACGGGCTGCGCGTCCTCGTCGAGCGGCTGGCGGGCGCAGGGCCCGACGCCGTCTTCGGTGATCTGCTCGGCGGGCTTCCGGACGACCTGGTGTGCCAGGAGGCCGTGGAGGTGTTCGACGCCGTCCTGCTCGAACTGCGCCCGGAGCACACCGACGCCCTGCTGCGCCATCAGCCCGCGGACGAGACGCTGCGCCACCGTCCGCAGGAGACCGTCACGGAACTGCGGGACCTGCTCACCCGCGAGTACGCCTGGGCCCTCGCCCACGACCTGGACGACCCGGACCAGCGGCACTTCCGCTGGTACAAGTCGCGGGACGCCGAGGAGCCGCGCCGCGGCCCGGTCGAGGAGGTGCCCGGCGGCTTCGAGTGGGCGCTGGATCTGCCCGGTGACATCCAGCGGCTCGCCGCCGCCCTCGACGCGGTGCCCGGTGACACGCTCGTCGGCGAATTCCTCGCCGAACATCCCGAGGAGCGCTGGACGGTGACCCGGGCACAGGGACTTGCGGGCCGTCATCACCACTCGCCGCACATGAACATGCTGGCGAAGGACTTCGTCCCGGTGCACGTCGTGCGGTTGATGAACGCCGCGTTCCACGGCCTGGACAAGACCGTGGACGCCTTCGGCCGCAGCGTGCTCGGCCTTCTCTTCCACGGTGCGCCGACCCGCGTGGATCTGGCCGAGGGGCGCGCCTTCGACTGGATCTACCCCCGCCGCCCCGAGGAGCGTGACTGATCGTGACCTCAACTCCCCTTACCCGTAAGCCCACTTCGTCGGTCAATGTCTCGCTGCGCGAGTGCCGTCTGGTGACCGGCCGCGCGCTGCGCACACTCGGTGTGCCGCGCGGCGCGGTGCCCGCCGCCCGCGACACGACCGTCGTCGCGCAGGCCCTCGGCCTCGACGCGCTGCGCCGGCTGTACGACGACGCGGACGCCCTCCGTGCGACCGCCGCGCTGCGGAGCCACCGGCGCACGGACGGCCCCGACACCGTCGTCGACGCCCGCGGCCGCCACGCGCTGGTCGCCGCGCCCGACCTCCTCGACCTGGCCGTGGCGCTGACCCACCGCCATGTGAAGGCACGCGTCACCGTGACGGATGTCGCGCGACCGGAGCTGCTCGACGTACTGCCTGTGCAGGCGGCCGAGTTCGGTGTGGCACTCGCGGTCAGCGGTGGCGGCCTGGTGCTGGACTGCGCCCCGATCCAGGACCCGGCGCCCGCCCCGGAGTTCCCCTTGGACCACGTGCTGCGCCACGGCCTCGACGTGTCCGCCGACCTGTGGTGGAGCCTGTTCCACCTCGGCAACGAGGCCCTGACCCCGGACTCGGACCTGTCGCGGCAGCACACCGGACGTTCGGTGTTCGACGAGAGCGGCCGGATCGTCGGCGAGGTCGGCGAGGACTGGGCCGCCAAGCCGGCGGGCCAGGCACAAACCCAGGCGCAGGACCCCATACTCAGCGACGGAAGGTGACGGCGTGCTCTACATCGACGGCCTCGAATGCAGCCTCTACGACCGCGAGGTCTTCCAGGAGCTCCGCGCGGGTCAACTCGCCTGCGTGACACCCACGTTGGCGTTCTGGGAGAACGCCACGGAAACGATGGACGAGATCGGCCGCTGGCGCGACCTGGAGCGCGAGAACACCGACCTGATCCGCATCGCCCGCACCGCCGACGACATCGAGCAGGCCCACCGCGACGGCCGTACCGCCATCCTCCTCGGCACCCAGAACTCCTCGCCGATCGAGGACCGCATCCGCTTCCTGGAACTGTTCCACGACATGGGCCTGCGGGTCATGCAGCTCACGTACAACAACCAGAACGCCATCGGCGGTTCCTGCTACGAGCCCGAGGACAGCGGCCTGTCCCGGTTCGGGCGCGAGGTCGTCCAGGAGATGAACCGGCTGGGCATGGTCGTGGACCTCTCCCACGTCGGCGAGCGCACCGGGCTCGACGCCATCAGGGTCTCAGAGCGGCCGGTCGCCGTCACGCACGCCAACCCTCGCTCCCTCTACGACCACCCGCGCAACAAGGGCGACGAGCTGCTCAAGGCGCTCGCGGCCGGCGGCGGCATGCTCGGCCTCGCCACGTACCGCAACATCAGCGGGCCGTGGGCGGGCAGCCGCGAGGAGTGGTGCGACATGGTGCGCCGCACCGTCGACCTGATCGGCATCGACCACGTCGGTATCGGCACCGACCTGAGCCGCAAGAGCGGCGAACCGGAACTCCAGTGGATGCGCAAGGGCCGCTGGACCCGCACCGAGCAGCGCGGCGCCTCCCTCTCCGGCACCCAGACCAAGGCTCCGCCGATCACGTGGATGGAGTCCACCGCCGACTTCCCGGCGCTGGCCCAATGCCTGTCGGAGCACGCCGGGTTCGACGAGGACGAGGTCGCCAAGATCATGGGCGGCAACTGGCTGCGCTTCTACCGGCAGGTCCTCAAGCCGGCCTGACCCCTCCCCCTGTAGTACTCACCGCCCCACCCGCCGGGGCGTGGTCCGCCATGCCCCGGCGTCCCCGCACCACCTCAAGGAGCCCCCTCTCCCCGACCCCACCACGTCACCCCCGGCGTGGCCCCGAAGGGCGGTCATCGTGACCCCACAGACCTCCACCCCACCCCACCAACTGACCGGCGCCGCCCGCGAGGTGGCGGCCCGGCTCGACCGGCTGCCGTTCACCCGCGTCCAGCGCGGCATCCTCCTCAAGGGCGGCCTGAGCACCACCTTCGACGGCATGGACAACGGGATCGTCTCGTTCCTGCTGCCCATCGTGGCCGGTGTCTTCGCGCTCTCCGGCCTGGAACAGGGGCTGCTCGGCAGCTCCTCCCTCATCGGCGCCGTGCTCGGCGCGCTGCTCGTCGGCTTCATCGGCGACCGCACCGGCCGGCGCAATCTCCTCGTCTGGTCGATGACCGTCTACAGCGCGGCGATGATCCTCGGTGCGTTCTCCCCCGACGCCTTCGTGCTGGTCGCCACCCGCATCGTCGGCGGCGTCGCCATCGGCATCAACGCCAACATCGTGATGCCGTACCTGGCGGAGTTCTCGCCGCCGTCCCGGCGCGGTCACTTCGTCGGCTCGCTCGCCGGGTTCTTCGCGTTCGGCTATGTACTGGCCGCGCTGATCGGCTACTTCATCATCCAGGCCTTCGACGGCGGCTGGCGCATCGCTCAGATCGTCGTCGGCCTCCCGATCATCCTGGCCGTGTTCTGGCGGCGCAGTCTGCCCGAGTCACCGCGCTATCTGGTCTCGCGCGGGCGGGTGGACGAGGCGATGGTGGAGGTGGAGCGCCTGGAGGACAAGGTCCGCAAGGCGACCGGGGCGCCGCTGCCCGAGCCGGCGCCCACAGGGCACGCGGCGACTTCGGCCCCGCCGACCGACCAACCGACGGGCCTCGCCCGCTTCCTGGCCCTGTGGCGTCCTCCGCTGTTGCGCCAGACCGGACTCGTCTGGGTGCTCTGGTTCTGCTTCAGCTTCGTCTACTACGGCTTCCTGGTCTTCCTGCCGACGCTCCTGGTCGACCGGGGCTTCTCCATCAGCGAGAGCTTCGGCTACTCCATCCTCATCGAGGTCGCCCAGGTCGCCGGCTACTACCCGGCCGCCGTGCTGTCCGAGCGCCTCGACCGCAAGTGGAGCATCGTCATCTTCCTGCTGGCGGGCGCCCTGGCCGCGCTCGGTGCGGCGACGACCCACAGCGACGCGGTCGTGATCGTGTGCAGCGTGGCGCTCGCGTTCTTCCTCAACGGCGCCTACGCGCCCCTGTACACGTACACGCCCGAGGTCTACCCGACGTGGATCCGCGGCACGGGCGTCGGCGCGTCCGCCGTCTTCAGCCGTATCGGCGCGGCCCTGGCCCCGATCGTCCTCGGCGCCGCCTACACCTCGCTCACGTTCGTCGGCGTGTTCCTGCTGCTGTGCGCCGTGATCGTGATCGCGGTGGTGGCGGTCGCCGTGTTCGGTACGTCGACGCGGGACCGGAGCCTGGAGGACATCACCGCCTGAAGCCCGGTGCGGGTGTCAGCCCCGGTGCGCAGCGATCAGCTTCCGGTACCAGTGGTAGCTGTCCTTCGGCGTGCGCTCCTGGGTGTCGTAGTCGACGCGGACGATGCCGAACCGCTTCGCGTACCCGAGGGCCCACTCGAAGTTGTCGAGCAGCGACCACACGTAGTAGCCGCGCACGTCGACGCCCGCGTCCATCGCCGCGCGCAGCGCCGTGAGGTGGCTGTGCAGGTAGGCGACGCGGTCGGTGTCGTGCACGGCGCCGTCGGCGGCCGGTTCGTCGTGTTCGGCGGTGCCGTTCTCGGTGATGTGGATCGGCGGGAGGGCGCTGCCGTACCGGGCCTTCAGCGTGGTCAGCAGGTCGGTGAAGGACTCGGGGACGACGGGCCAGCCCATCGCCGTGCGCCGCACGTCGGGGTAGGGGCGCTCCTCGTACCGGTTGTCGGTGGCGACGCGGCGCGCCGGGTCCGGCTCCCGGTGCGGGGCGTCGGCGACCACGATCGGCCGGTAGTAGTTGACGCCGAGGAAGTCGAGCGGCTGCCCGATGAGGTCGAGGTCGCCTGCGCGGCGGAAGTCCTGGCGGGCGACGAGCTCGCCCCAGGTGTCGTCCTCCGTCGTCGGGTAGCGGCCTGCGAGGATCGGCTCCGTCCAGACGAGGTTGTGCTGGGTGTCGGCGCGGACGGCGGCCGCGCGGTCGGCGTCCGTGTCGGCGGCGGGGACGTTGCGGTCGAGGTTGAGGGTGATGCCCGCCTCGCGCACGCCCGCGGCCCGCAGCGCCTTCATCGCCAGGCCGTGGCCGACGAGCAGGTGGTGTGCCGCTGCCAGGGCGCCGGTGCCTTCCTGGGCTCCGGGCGCGTGGCGGCCCACCGAGTAGCCGAGGAAGGCGCTGCACCAGGGCTCGTTGAGGGTGATCCAGCGCGGGACGCGGTCGGCGAGGTGCTCGGCGACGATCGCCGCGTATTCGCCGAACCGCTCGGCGGTCTCGCGGACCCGCCAGCCTCCGCGGTCCTCCAGTGCCTGCGGAAGGTCCCAGTGGTAGAGCGTGGCGGCCGGCTCGATGCCCGCCTCCAGCAGTTCGTCGACGAGCCGCGAGTAGAAGTCGAGGCCCTTCGGGTTGGCGGGGCCCTCCCCCGTCGGCTGGATGCGCGGCCAGGCGATCGAGAAGCGGTACGAGTCGACGCCGAGGTCGCGCAGCAGTGCCACGTCCTCGGGGTAGCGGTGGTAGTGGTCGCAGGCCACGTCGCCGGTGTCGCCCTCGTGCGTGCGGCCGGGGGTGTGACTGTAGGTGTCCCAGATGGAGGGGCCGCGGCCGTCCTCCTTCGCGGCTCCCTCGATCTGGTACGAGGCGGTGGCCGCGCCGAAGACGAAGCGTTCCGGGAACACGGGCAGGTCGTTCATGAACAGCCTTACTTGAAGTGACTTACTTGAACTGACTTACTCACGGAGACCGACTCGCGGAGACCGACTCGCGGAGACCTACTTGATGGATCCGCCGGTGATCCCGGCGGCGATGTACTTCTGGGCGAGGACGAGCAGCACGGCGGCGGGGATCGCCGACAGGACGGACGCGGCCATGACGGACCCCCAGTCCCCGACGTGCGCGCCGATGTACTGGTAGATGCCGAGCGTGACGGGCTTGACGTCGTCGGTGGTGTTCAGCGTGAGCGCGAACATGAAGTCGCTCCACGCGTACAGGAAGGAGAAGAGGCCCGCGGTGATCAGGGAGTTGCGGCTCATCGGCAGGACGACCTGGACGAAGGTGCGCAGCTTGCCCGCGCCGTCGGCCTCGGCCGCCTCGATGACCTCCTTCGGGATCGCCACCATGAAGGAGCGCATGAGGACGATGGCGAAGGGGATGCCGAGCGAGGCGTCGGCGAGCATCAGGCCGAAGTAGGAGTTGACCAGGCCCATATCGACGTACGCGCTGTAGAGGGCGTTGGCGATGACGATGCCCGGCACCATCTGCGTGATGAGTGTGCCGAAGACGATGGTGCGGCTGCCGCGCAGCCGGAACTGGGCGAGCCCGTACGCGGCGGGCGCAGCGATCGCCAGGCAGATGACGACGGCGCCGAGCGCGACGGCGAGCGAGGTGAGCAGGTGGCCGCCCTGCTCGGTGATGGCCGATGTGAAGCCGGACAGGTCGAGCGAGTGCGGTACGGGCGAGACCTCGAGCAGTCCCGACTCCGGCTGCAGCGCCGTGTTGATCATCCAGTACAGCGGGAACAGCATCACGCCGAGGATGACGATCCCGGCGACGGTGGCACCCCAGCGGCGCCCGGACGTGGTGGTGGCGTTCGCCATGCCGGTCACTTCCCCTCGGAGCGGTTGGCCCGCAGGTAGAACACCGCGAAGACGGCGGAGATGAGGATGAGGACGTTGCCGACGACGGCGCCCGCGCCGAAGTCGAGCTGGACGAAGGAGTTCTGGTACGTGAGCGTGCCGAGCGTCTGGGTGGCGTCGGCGGGGCCGCCGTCGGTGAGGGCGAGGATCAGGTCGAGGATCTTGACCGTCGACATGAAGCCGAGGACGAGCACGACCGTGATGACGGGCTTGAGCAGCGGCAGCGTGATCGAGCGGAAGGTGCGCCAGGCGGACGCGCCGTCCAGGGAGGAGGCTTCGTACAGCTCCTTGGGGATCTCCTGGAGCCCGCCGTAGAGGATCACCATGTTGAACGGGATGCCGATCCAGATGTTCACCATGACCACGGAGAACAGGGCCATGCCGGGGCTGGTCAGCCACGGCGTGGCGCCACCCAGGCCGATGGTCTCGGCGAAGGAGTTGAGGACGCCGGTGTCCTGGTCGAGGATCCGGCGCCACACGATGCCGGAGACGACCATCGGGACGAGCCAGGGCAGCAGGATCAGCGAGCGCAGGAAGCCGTTCAGCGGGAACCGCTTGGTGAAGAAGACGGCGAGTGCGAGGCCGATGCCGAACTGGCCGATCAGCGAGCCGATCGTGAAGACGATGGTGTGCCACAGCGCCTTGCCGAAGAGGTCGTCGTGAAAGACCTTGCTCCAGTTGTCGGTGCCGTTGAAGGGGGACTTGCCGTCGAAGAACGTGGACGGCGAGAAGTCCTGGAAGCTCATCACGACGTTGCGGACGAGCGGGTAGCCGAAGAACAGCAGCATAAAGACCACAGCGGGGGCGATGAACCCCCACTGGCTCAGCCTGCGGCGGCGCCTCGCGCGCGCCGGGTCGGTCTTCTTCTGAACTGCCGTGCGCTGAACGGAGGGCGCGGTGGCCGTGGTGGTCGACATGACGGTTGTCCCCCTCAGTTCCCGCTCGTGGCGCGGGTCTGCGCCTTCTTCAGCGCGGCCTCGCTGGACTGCCCGGTCAGCGCCGACTGGAAGGCGCTCTGCAGGGCGAGCGACACGGACGACCAGCGCGCCCCGACCTTCGCGGTGCGGGAGCGGGCGGTGGCCACCTGGTCGGCGAGCGCGTCGAGTTCGGGCACTTCCTTGCGCCAGGTCGCGGCGGCCTTCTCGTTGGCGGGGACCATCCAGCTGTTGCGGGCGTAGGTGATCTGCTCGCGCTCGGACGACATACAGCGGATGATCTTCGCCGCGGTCTTCTGGCGGCCCGTGTCCCCGGTCTTCGGGACGGTGAGGACGGCGCCGCCGAGCGGTCCCACGGACTTCTCGCCGCTGCTGGGGACCGGGATCCGGGCGATGCCCCAGTGCAGGTTCTTCTTCGTGTTCAGCGTCTCCACCTGCCAAGGGCCGTTGATCATCATCGCGGCGTTGCCGGCCATGAACTGGTCGTTGACGTCGGCCTGCGTCCAGTTGACGGTCGACCTGGACAGCGAGCCATCCTTGATGAGGCCCTTCCAGTAGTCGAGGGCGGCCGCGACCTTCGGCCCGGCGAGGTTCGTCTCGTCGCCGCCGTTGGACCACATGAACGGTGCGAACTGGAAGACACCGTCCTCAGCCCCGCCCGCGCTCAGCGCGATCCCGTACTGGCTGCCCTGGGTGAGCTTCTTCGAGGTCTCCCTCATCTCGTCCCAGGTAGTGGGCACTTCGAGCCCGGCCTTCTTCAGGATGTCCTTGTTGTAGAAGAGGGCGAGGGTGTTCACCGTGCGCGCGGCCCCGTAGTACGTCCCCTTGTACGAGCCGAAGTCGACGATGCCCTTCGGGATGTCCTTCGTGGACAGACCGAGGGACCGCAGGTCGACGAGGCCGCCCGCCTCCGCGAACGTCGGCGTCTCGGAGGCGTCGAACTGGATGACGTCCGGGAGCGACTTCGACGACGCCATGCGCAGCGACTTCTGCATGACCTGCGCTGCGGGCACGCTCTGCTGCTCGATGGTGAGGCCCAGCTTTGTGCTGCAACGCTTCAGCGTGGCGGCGTCCCAGCCGTGGTACGAGGCGTCGGTCGAGGAGTTGAGAACGGTGAACACACCGGGGTCGCGCCCCGCGCCGCAGCCGGTGAGCGCCGCGCCTGCGACGAGTGCGGAACAGGCGGTGAGTGCCGCGGTGGTGCTTCGGCCGCGGCGGCCGCGCCGGGGGCGCGGCACGTCCGGTGGAAGTGCTGCTGTCACGGTGGTTACCCAAGCCTTGAAGGGGTGGCCGGCCCCGACGGAACTCCCGTGTCCCGGCGAGGTGTTCGCATCGCGCGGTACGGCTCCGGCCCGCGCCGCACACGTAGAGCGCGTTTTTGTTTTCCGCCATGACTAATACGTCATCAAGCGCTTCGACACCAGACCTTGCGACGGACTTCATCACTCGCGCACAGCCCGCTACACCCCTTTGCGAACCCCGATCGCGATCGAATCGAAGCGCTTCGACGATTCCTCGTACCGACCTCTTGATCTTTCGATGCGCGTGAGCTCAAATGCGGTGTAGCGGCGCCCTGCCCACGCACATTGCCCACCCCGAGGAAGATGATGAAGTTCACCGACGGCTTCTGGCTGATGCGCGACGGGGTCGAGGCCTCGTACGCCACCGAGGTCCGCGACCTGCGCGTCGACGCCGACCGCTTCACCGCGTTCGCCGCGGACAAGCGGATCCAGCGGCGCGGCGACACCCTCAACTCCCCCTTGCTGACGGTCGATTGCTTCACCCCGGCCGAGGGCGTCATCGGGGTCCGCGTCACCCACCACGCGGGAAAGCGGCACCCGGGGCCGGACTTCCGGCTGCCCGGCGAGGACGCCGGCGCCGGTGAGGTGCGCCGCGACGGCACAAGGGTCGAGCTGTCCAGCGGGCCGCTGTCCGTGCACCTCGACGAGGCGGCGCCCTGGCAGTTGTCCTTCCGTGACGCCGACGGCCGCGAGGTCACCTCCTCGGGCGGCAAGGGCACCGCCTTCTTCCGGACGGGCGACAGGGCGCACCACATGGCCGCGCAGCTGTCGCTCGGCGTCGGGGAGCAGGTCTACGGCCTCGGCGAGCGCTTCACCCCGTTCGTCAGGAACGGCCAGGTCGTCGACATGTGGCAGGCCGACGGCGGCACGAGCAGCGAACAGGCGTACAAGAACGTCCCGTTCAGCCTGCACGTCTCCCCCGCGGGTGCCTACGGCGTGTTCGTCGCGCACCCCGGAAGGGTCAGTTACGAGATCGGCTCGGAGTCGGTCGGTCAGATGCAGTTCAGCGTCGAGGACCAGTCGCTCGAGTACTACGTCGTCGCAGGACCCACCCCGAAGGACGTGCTGCGCCGCTACACCGCGCTCACCGGCCGCCCGGCGCTGCCGCCCGCGTGGTCGTTCGGCCTGTGGCTGACGACGTCGTTCACGACGCAGTACGACGAGGAGACGGTGACGTCGTTCGTCGACGGGATGGCGGAGCGCGACATCCCGCTGAGCGTCTTCCACTTCGACTGCTTCTGGATGCGCGAGTACCAGTGGTCGGACTTCGAGTGGGATCCCGCGGTCTTCCCCGATCCGGAGGGCATGCTGGCCCGCCTCAAGGAGCGCGGACTGCGCATCTCCGTGTGGATCAACCCGTACATCGCGCAGAAGTCGGCCCTGTTCGAAGAGGCCGCGGCCCAGGGCTATTTGGTGAAGCGGCCGAACGGCGACATCTGGCAGTGGGACCTGTGGCAGGCGGGGATGGCGCTCGTCGACTTCACCAACCCGGAGGCCTGCGCCTGGTTCCGCTCCAAGCTCAAGGTGCTGCTCGACCAGGGTGTCGACTGCTTCAAGACGGACTTCGGCGAGCGCATCCCCACGGATGTCGTCTGGCACGACGGCTCCGACCCGGAGCGCATGCACAACTACTACACGCACCTGTACAACCAGGTCGTCTTCGATCTCCTGGAGAAGGAGCGCGGCCGCGGCGAGTCCGTCCTCTTCGCCCGTTCGGCGACGGCGGGCGGGCAGCAGTTCCCGGTGCACTGGGGCGGCGACTGCTGGTCCTCGTTCGGCGCGATGGCGGAGTCGCTGCGCGGCGGCCTGTCCCTCTCCCTGTCCGGCTTCGGCTTCTGGTCGCACGACATCGGCGGCTTCGAGGGCACCCCCGACGCGGCGGTCTTCAAGCGCTGGCTGGCCTTCGGTCTCCTCTCCTCGCACAGCCGCCTGCACGGCTCGTCCTCGTACCGGGTGCCGTGGGAGTTCGGCGACGAAGCGGTCGACGTGGCAGGAAAGTTCACGAAGCTCAAGCACCGCCTGATGCCGTACCTGTACGGCGCGGCGGTCGAGGCGCACACGACGGGCGTGCCGCTGATGCGCCCGATGCTGCTCGACTTCCCCGACGACCCGACGGCGCGCGCCCTGGACCGCCAGTACATGCTCGGCCCCGACCTCCTGGTGGCACCGGTGTTCTCCGCGGACAGCGACGTCGAGTTCTACGTCCCCGAGGGCACGTGGACCCATCTCCTCACCGGCGAGCGGGTCGAGGGCCCGGCCTGGCGGCGCGAGCAGCACGGCTTCGACAGCCTGCCGCTGTACGTGCGTCCTGGCGCGGTCCTGCCGATGGGCGCGGACGCGTCACGCCCGGACGGCGACTGGCTCACCGGGCTCACGCTGCTCGTCACCCCGGACACGGAGGACGTGACGGTGACGGTGCCCGATCAGCACGGCGGTGTGGCGGCGACGTATCGGGTGGTGCGGGACGGTACGACCGGAGAGGCGGCGGTCGTGGAGGGGCACGGGGTCGACGAGGTGACGGTGAAGCGGCTCTGACGCGCGGCGGGGCCTTGTTCAGTGCAGGGCAATAGGCCCTGTTCAGTGCAGGGCCAGGAACGGCGCCGACAGCAGGAGGAAGGCCACCATCGCGTACTTCAGGCGTCGGGCCGGGATGGCGTGTGCGATGCGCCAGCCGATGAGCACGCCGACCAGTTCCGGGATGCCCACCAGGGCCGCGAGCCGCCAGTCGACGGATCCGTGCAGCACATACGCCACCGTGCCCACGCTCGCGATGACGATCGACTGGGCCTGGGCGGCGGCCAGCGACGACAGGACCGGCAGCCCGGCCACCACGAGCAGTGGCACGCTCAGCATGGGGCCGCCGAGCCCGAAGAGGCCCGCGACGACCGCGACGACGACGCCGATCAGGACCGTGCGGCCCATCGGGATGTGCGCCCGCTCGGCACCCTCCGGAGCGCGCCGGTCGCGCACCCACACCAGGATGCCGGTGACGACGACCGCGCAGGCCAGCAGGATCCCGAAGCCGCGCCCTGCGACCAGGGTGTTGCACAGCACGCCCAGCGGCGCCCCCACGAGTGCGGCTCCGGCGAGTGCGGCGGCGCAGCGCCGGGTTCCCGGGTCGCGGAGCTGTCCCGACCGGGCGTACGCCGCCGTGCCGAGCAGGCCCGTGGCGACGTGGGTGACGATCGCGGTGCCCGCCACGCCCGAGGGCGTGAGGCCGGAGAACAGGAACAGGCCGATGGTGGGCAGCACTCCGCCGGGTCCGATGGCGGTGATCCCGATGCCGCCGAGCAGCCCGGCCACCGCGAGGAGGACCAGGTGTGTGGTGTCCAGGGTCATGTGCGCTACCGCCCGCTCTGTTGTTCTCTTCGTCGTTCGCTTTGTCGTTCGCTTCGTGGTTCGCTTCGCATGATCGGCTCCGTCAGTCCCTCGGCAGGACGGCCCGCAGGGCGAAGCGGTCCGCGCGCACCCGCAGTGACTCGGCGTCGACCGGGCGGCCGTCCGCGAGCCGGGTCAGCCGGTCGATGGTGAACAGCGCGGCGCCCTCCGCCACTCCCAGGAGGCGCGCGGTGTCCGGGTCCGCGGTGACGGCGTGCACGGTCACCTCGGCGCTGCCGAGCCGCGTGCCGCTGGTCTCCTCGATGAGCGCGAACAGATCGCGGCCCGCCAGGTGGCGGTCGAGCAGCGGGCGGCCGATGTCGGGGGCGAGCCAGGTCGAGTCCAGGGAGAGCGGATCCGCGTCGAGTGATCTCAGGCGCTCGATGTAGACCGCCTCGGAGCGCTCCGGGAGGCAGAGGCGTTGCGTGATCGCGGGCGGGGCGTGCGGCACGACGCGTGCCTCGCGCACCTCGTTGCTGACCGTGCCGTACGCGGTCAACTCCTCGGCGAGGCCGACCAGTCGGGCGAGTCCGTGGCCGGCCTTGTGGCCGGTCACGAGGGTGCCGATGCCACGCCGCCGGGTCACGACACCCTCGTCCCGCAACATGTTCAGCGCCTCGCGCACGGCGTTGCGGGTGGCCCCGAGGGACCGGCCGAGGGCGCGCTCGTCCGGCAGCACACCCTCGTACGCGCCGTCGACGATGCGCTGGCGCAGCACGTCGGCGACGCGGCGTGCCCGGTCGGCCCGCGATCCGTCACGGTCTTCCATGCCCGTCCCTTCTCCGTGGTGCATGTGACGGCAGACCGTACGCCCTCTGATGTTTCGCGGGTGTTACGCCACCCCCTCCGACCTGCACAAACGTCTGACCTGCGACGGAGCGGCAGCCGTAGGGGGCAACGCCGGTCACCGGCGTCACACCCACCCACGTACCGGCCACGCCGGCCACCACCTCGCACACCACGCAGCCCCACACCTCACCACCGCCTCAACTGCCGCATGGAATACCCTGGTTGACACGTGACCCACGGCGACCCATCGACCCTTCGGAGCGACTCGTGCCCCAGGACCGTCCGCTGATCGACAGTGACTCCCCGCATTCGGCCCGCATCTGGAACTACTGGCTCGGCGGCAAGGACTGCTACGAGGTCGACCGCCAGGTAGGCGATGCCATTCAGCAGGTCAACGCGGAGATCGTGCACGTGGCCCGCGCGCAGCGCGCCTTCCTCGCCCGTACCGTCTCCCACCTCGTACGGGACGTGGGCATCGACCAGTTCCTCGACATCGGCACCGGGCTGCCCACCATCGACAACACCCACGACGTGGCACAGCGCCACGACCCCACGGCGCGCATCGTCTACGTCGACCACGACCCGGTCGTGCTGCGGCACGCTGAGGCCCTGCTGACCAGCACTCCGCAGGGAGCCACCGACTACATCGAGGCCGATCTGACCGACCCCGCCGACATCCTCCGGCAGGCCGGGGACACGCTGGACTTCACCCGTCCCATCGCCCTGATGCTGCTCGGGGTCGTCGCCCATGTCACCGACGACCGCGCCTACACGATCGTCGAGGAACTCAAGAGCGCGCTGCCCAGCGGCAGTCACCTGGTTCTGTGCGACAGTACCGAGGCATACCACCCCGAATCCACCCGCGCGATGGTCGAACAGTGGAACAGCACCAGTGACAACCCGCGCACCAATCGCACCCCCGAGCAGATCGGTCGCTTCTTCGAGGGATTCGAGCTGGTCGAACCGGGTCTGACCTCGGTGTCCCAGTGGCGCCCCGATGACGTCGAGGGTGAACTCCCGGAGCCCGTCAGCAGCTTCGGCGGCATCGGACGCAAGCCCTGATGCGCGTCAACACGCCAACTCCCGTACCGTAAAAGGAGACCGATCTGCGCTGACGTGCCACATGATGGGCACCCGGGTGAGTACCATCCGGCCCTACAGCACACACGTGCACACACCGACAGATCACTCCTTTCCACGGAAGCGAGCCATCATGGCGGACACCACGCACCAGACCGAGCTCAAGTCCCGTTACGCCGACCGGATCCAGGACGACATCGCCAACAACGAGAGCGAGTTGAAGCGGATCAGCGAGGAAATCTCCGCGCTGCAGGCCCAGTTGGGCACCCTCGAGGAGAACCGCACGCTGCTGGAGAGCATGCTGAAGTCCCTCGGCAGCGGGAATCTCCCGCCCCTTCCGGCGCCCCTCGCGGAGAAGCCGGCCGGCAAGGCCGCGGGCAAGGTTCCGCGCCAGAAGGCACGGGACACGACGGCGGCGAAGCCCGCGCAGGCCAAGAAGACGGCCGGAGCCCCCGCGAAGGCGGCCAAGACCGCGAAGCCCGCCAAGGCCGCGGCAGCCACCAAGCCCAGCGCGCCCGCCGCGCCCGCCGCCGAGAAGACCGAGCCGCAGGGCTCCACGCTGGTCGAGCTCATCGTGTCCCAGCTGGGCGCCGAGACCAGCCCGCGCTCGGCCGCCGAGATCACCGCGACGCTGGAAAAGAAGCACCCCAAGCGGGAGTTCAGCACCAAGGTGGTCCGCAACACGCTGGAGGCCCTGGTCGCCAAGGCCCGCGCCGAGCGCACCCGGCAGCAGCGTTCGGTGTTCTACGTCGCCCTGCCCGCTACCGGCACGTCCGCGAAGGCCACGGACAGCAAGGCCGGCGCGGACACCAAGGCCGGACAGGACAAGGCGGTGGAGAAGGCCGGGGCGAAGGACGGCGCCGCGTGACACCCCGCTCGTCGCCTGCGCGATGAGTCTCGTTCGCCGTGGCAGTCTCACAGTTGTCGATCACGTAGGAGGAGCCCCGTGAAACAGCAACTGTTGAAGGTCCAGAATTTCAACGTGTCCGCGGACGGTTTCGGCGCCGGTCAGGGTCAGAGCCTTGAGCGGCCGTTCGGACACGCCGACCCGGGGAACATGTTCGCCTGGGCCGGGGCCACGGCGAGCTGGCCCAATCGCACGGAACCGGGGGGCTCCCGCGGCATCGACGACTATCTGACGCGGGACTTCCACCACAACATCGGCGCCGAGATCATGGGCCGGGGCAAGTTCGGGCCGCAGCACGGGCCCTGGCAGGACGACGAGTGGCGCGGATGGTGGGGTGAGGAGCCGCCGTTCCACACTCCGGTGTTCGTGATGACCCACCACACGCGCCCGTCGATCACGCTCTCGGACACCACGTTCCACTTCGTCGACGCCGATCCTGGCACCGTCCTCAAGCAGGCCAGGGTGGCGGCGCAGGGCAAGGACATCCGGCTGGGCGGTGGGGCCACCACCGTCCGCGAGTTCCTCGAGGCCGACCTCGTCGACACCCTGCACGTGGCGGTCGCGGACGGCATCAAGCTCGGCTCCGGCTCCAAGCTCTGGGACTCCCCCGACGACCTGCTCGACCGCTTCCACCTCGATGTCGTACCGAGCCCGACGGGCGCGGTGCGACACCATCTGTTCTGGCGGAAGTGACACCCGGCGCGCGTGGGGTCACATACTCACTGGTCGTGCGCCACGTACTCAGTGGCCGCGCGCGTGGAAGGGTTCCGGCTCGATCAGGACACAGCGCGTACCGGTGTAGATGGTGGGCATGCAGCGGTTGCAGTGGATGCACAGCGAGTGCGTGGGCCGGTCCGCGGCGCGGTCCTCGGCGAAGCGGTTGATGAGGTCGGGTTCGCGCAGGAGCGCGCGGCCCATCGCCACGAACTCGAAGCCCTCGGTCATGGCCTGTTCGGCGGTCTCGCGGTCCGCGATGCCGCCGAGCAGGATCAGCGGCAGTTTCAGCGCGGCCCGGAACTGGCGTGCCGAGGGGAGCAGGAACGCCTCCTCGTAGGGGTAGGCGCGGATGAACTTCTTTCCGACGCGCTCGATGCCGAAGCGCTGGGGCTGGGGGAACGTCGCCGCGAACTGGCGCACGGGCGCGCCGCCGCGGAACAGGTACATGGGGTTCAGCAGGGAGCTGCCCGCGGTGAGTTCGAGGGCGTCGACGCTGCCGTCGGCCTCCAGCCAGGCGGCGGTGCGCAGGCTCTCGTCGAGCCAGATGCCGCCGGACACGCCGTCGTCCATGTTGAGCTTGGCGGTGATCGCGATCTCGTCGCCGACCTCGTCGCGGACCGCGCGGGCCACGCCCCGGGCGACCCTGGCCCGGTTCGCGAGGGTGCCGCCGTACTCGTCCTTGCGCTTGTTGAGCCTCGGGCTGAGGAAGGAGCTCGCGAAGTAGTTGTGGCCGAGGTGGATCTCCACCGCGTCGAATCCGGCCTCGACCGCGGTGCGGGCCGCGCGGGCGTGGGCGCGGGTGACACGTGCGATGTCTTCGCGGGTGGCCGGGCGGGCGAAGCGGAAGGACTGCAGGTTCAGGAAGCGGCTGGGCGCGAGCGCGGGCAGCCCGTTGGATACGGGGTCGGCGACGGGTCCCGCGTGGCCGATCTGCGCCGAGATCGCGGCGCCCTCCGCGTGCACGGCCTCGGTGAGCCGGCGCAGGCCCGGAACGGCCTCGGGCCGCATGTGGATCTGGTCGCGTTCGGTACGTCCTTCGGGGGCGACGGCACAGTACGCGACGGTCGTCATGCCGACACCGCCGGCAGCGGGTCGCCGGTGATACTCGATGAGCCGGTCACTGACGAGCGCGTCGCGAGTGACCCCCTCGAAGGTGGCCGCCTTGATCACGCGGTTGCGGAGGGTCAGGGGGCCGAGGCGCGCGGGGGCGAGCAGGTCGGGCGTGGACCCGGTGGTGTCGCGGGTGGAGTCTGCTGTGCTCATGGCTGTGCAACTCCTCAACTGTCGGTTCACTGTGGGGCGTTCAGGCCCGCCGCGACGAAGGCAATGACCGCCTCAGCCGGAGGCCGGGGGGTGCCGCCCAACTCGGCGGTGGCCAACTGCGGCTCCCCGTAGAGCTGGAGCAGCAGGTCGAACGTCATGCGCAGGCGGTGCCCGGCCTGCGCCCGGGAGAGATCGGGCCGCGCGGCACACAGCAGCTCGCTCCACGGCCGGTGCCCGAACCACCGCTCGTCGAAGGGGAGTTCACGGCGGCTCAGCACGACGCGGGCGAGCAGGTGCAGCAGCATGCGGCCGTGCGGTGTCCGGGTCAGCTCGTCGAGCGGACGAACAAGTACGTCGACGAACTCCTCGACGCGCGGCGTCTCTCCGTCGGCCGTCCTGCGCTCCACGTCGGCGAGCGGCTGCGCCCACAGCGGGCCGAGCCGGCTCTGCAGCAGCGCGGCGACCAGGTCTTCCTTGGCGCCGAAGTGGTAGTGGACCGCGGCCGGGTTCATGCCCGCCGCCGCGTTGACCGCACGGACCGACACCTGCTCGTATCCCTTGGTGAGGAAGAGCCGTTCGGCGGCGTCGAGCAGTGCCGCCCGTGTGGTGTCGGTGGGCATGGGGCACAGGACAGCACGGCGCGGCACACTTTTCAATCAGTGATGGAGATGATGCGGCGCAACATGGGCGCACGTATCACCGCGGCCTCGGAGGTGACGTTCAAGGACCAGGGCTGAGGTGGCCTTCGAGCACCAGGGCTCACGGCGGGCGAGATTGGCCATAGACATGGCGCGACCTGCTGTGATCTCATCCGTCTCGGCGGATCGGACACCCTCGACGCCGCTCGACGGGCGATCCCTGTACGCGGCAGGTGACCGGCCGCTCCGGTCGGCTTGTGACCAGGTGGCCGACTTGTGCCAGCCTCCCGTCCAGGCCCGAAAGACGATAGACCCCCCATGCAGAAGACCAAGGCCGCGCTCTGGGAGTTCCTCCAGAGCCTCGGCAAAACGTTCATGCTCCCCGTGGCGCTGCTCGCGTTCTGCGGCATCATGCTGGGCATCGGCTCCTCGCTCTCCAGCGACGCCGTCACCGGCAACCTGACCTTCCTTCAGGGCCAGGGCTTCCACCTGGTCTTCACGTGGATGGCCAACACCGGCCAGGTCGCCTTCCAGTTCCTGCCCGTGATGTTCGCGATGGCCATCCCCCTCGGGCTCGCCCGGGAGGACAAGGGCGTGGCCGCCTTCTCCGGCTTCGTCGGCTACGCCGCGATGAACCTGGCGGTGAACTTCTACCTCACCGCCAAGGGCGTGGACTTCGACGACGAGAAGGCGATCGCCCACTACGGCATCGCCGATGTCATCGGCATCCAGTCCATCGATACGGGCCTCCTCGGCGCGGTCGCCGTTGGCATCGTTGTCAGCCTGCTCCACCAGCGGTTCCGTACGCAGCGGATGCCCGACGCGCTGGCCTTCTTCGGTGGCCTGCGCTTCGTGCCGATCATCTCCGCGCTCACGCTGAGCGTGCTCGGTCTGCTCATCCCGCTGGTGTGGCCGACGTTCAACGGCTGGATCACCGACCTGGGCCGCGCGATCGGTCACGCGGGGGTCTTCGGACCGTTCTTCTTCGGCATGGGCGAGGTGCTGCTGCGCCCGGTGGGCCTGCACCACATCCTCGTCGCGATGTTCCGCTTCACGGACGTCGGCGGCTCGGGCGCGGTGTGCGGGGACCATGTCTCCGGCGCCCTGAACATGTTCTACGCGCAGCTGAACTGCTCCAAGCCACCCACGGCCGCCGTCACCGACGCCACCCACTTCCTGTCGCAGGGCAAGATGGCGGCCTACCTCGGCGGTCTGCCGGGCGCCGCGCTCGCGATGTACCACTGCGCCCGCAAGAGCATGCGCCCCGAGATCAAGGCACTCCTGGTCTCCGGTGTCGTGGCCTGTGTCGTCGGCGGCATCACCGAGCCGCTGGAGTTCCTGTTCCTGTTCATCGCGCCGTGGCTGTACCTCCTGCACGCCGTCCTCGTCGGTCTCGGCTTCCTCGCCGCCGCCGTCCTCGGGGTGTTCATCGGCAACACGGACGGCAATGTCATCGACTGGCTCGTCTTCGGCGTCCTGCAAGGCACGACCACCAAGTGGTATCTGGTGCCGGTCATCGCCGCCGTGTGGTTCGCCGTCTACTACTTCCTGTTCCGCTGGGCCATCGTGCGCTTCGACCTCAAGACGCCGGGGCGCGAGGAGGAGACGGAGGAGGAGCCCGCGGAAGAAGCGGACGAGTCCGGGGCTCCGCGTGAGCTGGTCGCAGGGAAGTACGACGCGGTGGCGATCCTCGACGCGATCGGCGGCGCCGACAACATCACGTCCCTCGACAACTGCATCACCCGGCTCCGACTGACGGTCGAGGACGCGGAGCGCGTGAACGAGCCGCGCCTGAAGAAGCTGGGCGCCGTCGGCGTCGTGAAGCTCGACGCGCACACCGTGCAGGTGGTCATCGGCCCGCAGGTGCAGTCCGTGAAGGACGCCATCGCCACGATGGTCCCGGTGGGCTGAGCCGTGCGACACACCTCACCGGACTCCCCCGACTCCCCTGTCTACGAGTTCGACACCGTCGTCGACCGGCACGGCACCTGGTGCACGCAGTGGGACTACGTCGAGGACCGCTTCGGCGTGCCGGACCTGCTGCCGTTCACGATCTCCGACATGGACTTCGAGACGGCTCCCGAGGTCCTGACGGCGCTGCGCGCCCGGCTCGACCACGGCGTGCTCGGCTACTCCCGCTGGCGCCACGACGACTTCCTGTCCGCGATCGTCGACTGGTACGCCGCCCGGCACGACACCCCCGTGGGCCCGCGGTCGATCGTCTACGGCCCGTCCGTGATCTACCAGGTCGGTCAGCTGCTGCGCCTGTGGTCACGGCCCGGCGACGGCGTCGTCGCGCACGCACCGACGTACGACGCCTTCCCCAAGACGGTGGCCGCACACGAACGGCGGCTGCTCACCTGCCCGTTGGGAGACTGGGCGGAGCTTGAGCGGCTGCTGTCGCTGCCGGACACCTCGGTGCTGCTGCTGTGCTCCCCGCACAATCCCACCGGTCACGTGTGGACGTCGGCGGAGCTCGACCGCATGGCCGAGCTGTGCGCCCGTCACGACGTGGCGGTCATCAGCGACGAGATCCACTCGGACCTCGCCCACCCGCCGGCCGTCCACCGGCCGTGGGCGCTGCACGCGGGCTCAGGCACCCGGTGGGCGGTCGTCACGTCCGCGTCGAAGTCCTTCAACATCCCGGCGCTGACCGGCAGTTACGGCATCGTCGGGGACCCCGGGTCCCGGGACGCGTACTTGCGCCGACTGAAGGAGGCCGACGGTCTGTCGTCCCCCGCGGTGCTGTCCGTGGTCGGCCATATCGCGGCCTACCGGGAGGGCGGCACCTGGCTGGACGCGCTCGGCACGTACCTGCGCGGCAATCTGTCCTACGTGGCGCAGCGCCTGGCAGAGGCGTTCCCCGAGCTGGGCTGGACGCCACCCGAGGCCGGCTATCTCGCCTGGATCGACCTGCGCCCCCTCGGCGTGGACGAGGAGGCGCTCCAGCGCGAGCTGGTCGAGCGGCAGCGGGTGGCGATCATGCCGGGTACGGCGTACGGCGCCGCCGGCCATGTGCGGCTCAATGTGGGCTGCCCGCGCTCCAAGGTGGAGCGCGGGGTGAGTGCCCTCATCGACGGTGTACGCGCGATCCGCTGAAGGTCAGGTCAGCGGACGAGGGCGTACACCAGCCAGCCGAGGAGGAAAAGCACCACGATTCCTGTCAGGATCGCGGTGCCCTTCCCCGGCTCCATCGAGCGCTCGAGCTCCTTCTCTTTGATGAAGGCTTTGGTGTCTTCCTCGGTGCGCGTGCGCACCCACCCGTTTCCAGGAGCGAACATTCCCCTGAACCTCCCCGTTGTCGACTGATCTTGCTCCTTACCGAATGGGGCTCGGGTAAACGTCCACCCGTGCGCGTCAGGCCCCTGCGCCCCGCAGTTCGGCCAGCGCGGCCGCGTTCAGCGGGCGCGGCGCGGAGTCCGTGCCGGTGCCGACGAGGACGACCGTGCACGCGCAGGCGTGGGTGAGGGCGGTGGTGAAGCTGCCGTCGGCGAACTGGGTGAGCGGGCCGCGCGGCGAGTGCCCGACGGCCACGACGCGGGCGCCGACGTCCGCCGCGTGCCGGGCCAGCGCGCGGCCGGCGGCGGCATGGTCCCCGACGCTGTTCAGCACCTGCCCCGTGGCGGCCACCCCCGCACCCGCGAGCCGGTCGAGGTGGTCCCGCACGGCGGCGCGGGCCTGCGCGAGGTCCTCGGCATCGGCGGCCTGGTCGTCGACGACGGCGGTCTGCCGGACGTGCACGACCTCCAGCGGGCTGCCGGTGTCCCGGGCGAGGCGTGCGGCCGCGTCGACGATGGCGGGCGCCCGGTCGTGGTCCCCGACGGCGACGACGACGCGCGGATCGCTGCTCGGAGCCACGGCCCCCACAGGCGTGAGCGACGGCTGCACCGGCTCGCCCTCGCCCAGGTTCGCCTCGGCCTGCCGCAGCAGCCGGTGCCCGCTGGCCAGGACCGGGATGGCGAGGACGAAGGTGAGCGCGGCCAGGTAGAAGGGCACGCTCAGGTCCATGGCGTCGGCCAGCTTGCCCGCGACGTACGGCGCGAGGCCGCCGCCGATGAACCTCAGGAAGCCGTACGCGGACGAGGCGACGGGGCGTTCCACCGGCGAGACCAGCATGACGGCCTGCGTGGTGAGCGTGTTGTTGATGCCGATGAAGGCACCGCTGACGATGACCGCGACGATCACGACGGTCGGCGTCGAGACCCCGGCGGCGATGACCGCCATCACGACACCGAGGCAGAAGAGATTCGCGTACAGGACGGCCGCGGTGCCGTAGCGCGCCTGGAGGCGCGGCGCGAAGTACACGCTGAACAGGGCGACCAGAAGTCCCCAGCCGGTGAAGACGAGGCCGAGTTCGTGGGCGTCGAGCTCCATGGGGTACGGCGCGTACCCGAGCATCGTGAAGAAGCCCCAGTTGTAGAGCAGCGCCATGATGCCCATGGTCAGCAGGCCGCGGTGGCGCAGTGCCTTGAGCGGGGCGATCGGCGACGTGATCTTCTTCGGCCTGGGCAGATCGGGTACGAGGGCGATGGTGGCGACCAGTGCGACGGCCATCAGGACCGCGACGCCGAAGAAGGGACCGCGCCAGCTGATCGCCCCCAACTCGCCGCCGAGCAGCGGCCCGACGGCGATCCCGAGGCCGAGCGCGGTCTCGTAGAGGATGATCGCGCCGCCGAATCCGCCGCTCGCCGAGGCGACGATGACGGCCAGGGAGGTGGCGATGAACAGCGCGTTGCCGAGCCCCCAGCCGGCCCGGAAGCCCACGATGCCGTTGATGGAGCCGGTGGCTCCGGCGAGCGCCGAGAAGACGACGATGACGCTCAGGCCTATGACGAGGGTGCGCTTGGCGCCGAAGCGGCTGGAGAACCAGCCGACGACGAGCATCGCGACCGCGGTGACGATGAGATAGCTGCTGAACAGCAGGGACACCTGGCTGGGCGTGGCATGCAGGCTGTCGGCCAGGGCGGGCAGGATCGGGTCCACGAGACCGATGCCCATGAACGAGATGACGCAGGCGAACGCGACGGCCCAGACGGCCTTCGGCTGCTTGAAGGGGCTCGCTTTCGTCGTTACCCGCTGCTGCATGCCGCCATCATGCATTTACGTGTACATGGAAACAAGATGCGTGCGGGTGCCGCTCTCCTCCGAGCGGCACCCGGCCCGCCGAAATCAGGCGGCGCGCTTCGGCAGCTTCCAGTTCGGTCGCGGGAAGTGGCAGGTGTAGCCCTCCGGGTAGCGCTCCAGGTAGTCCTGGTGCTCCGGCTCGGCCTCCCAGAAGTCGCCGACCGGCTCGACCTCGGTCACGACCTTCCCGGGCCACAGACCGCTCGCCTCGACGTCCGCGATGGTGTCGACGGCGACCTGGCGCTGCGCGTCGTCCACGTAATAGATCGCGGACCGGTAGCTGCGCCCCAGGTCATTGCCCTGGCGGTCCTTCGTGGTCGGGTCGTGGACCTGGAAGAAGAACTCCAGCAGGTCCCGGTAGGTGACCACGGACGGGTCATGGACGATCTCGATGGCCTCGGCGTGGTCGCCGTGGTTACGGTACGTGGCGTTGGGCGTGTCACCGCCGGAGTACCCGACACGCGTCGACAGCACGCCGGGCCGCTTGCGGATCAGGTCCTGCATGCCCCAGAAGCAGCCACCCGCCAGCACTGCCCTCTCGGTTACCTCTGACATACGCCACTCCCTGCACTACCTGACACGACGAACAGATCCAATGAGTGCAACAGAGCGCGACCCACAGATCTTCCAGCTTAGGCCGAGCCCCTAAAGCGAAGCTATCGACCCCCATAAGGCAGCCTTATGTGCCCATAGACCGGACCCGCCTACTTTCTAAGGCTTGCCTTACTTTAGGCTTCCCTACAAGCACTCGTGGCCCGACCAGCACGTACGGACCGCGGGAACCACTCGAAGGGAACCTGAACCATGCCTCGCCCCCTGAGGGTCGCCATCGTCGGAGCCGGCCCCGCCGGCATCTACGCCGCCGACGCCCTGCTCAAGTCCGAAGCGGCCTCCGAGCCGGGGGTGTCCATCGACCTCTTCGAGCGCATGCCGGCGCCGTTCGGCCTGATCCGCTACGGCGTCGCGCCGGACCACCCGCGCATCAAGGGCATCGTGAAGGCCCTCCACCAGGTGCTCGACAAGCCGCAGATCCGACTGTTCGGCAACGTCGACTACCCGCGCGACATCGACCTCGACGACCTGCGCGCCTTCTACGACGCGATCGTCTTCTCCACCGGCGCGACGGCGGACCGGGCGCTCGACATCCCGGGCATCGAGCTCGAGGGCTCGTACGGCGCCGCGGACTTCGTGTCCTGGTACGACGGTCACCCCGACGTCCCGCGCACCTGGCCGCTGGAGGCCGAGAAGGTCGCCGTCCTCGGCGTCGGCAACGTCGCGCTCGACGTCGCGCGCGTGCTCGCGAAGACGGCGGACGAGCTGCTGCCGACCGAGATCCCGGCCAACGTCTACGAGGGCCTGAAGGCGAACAAGGCCCTGGAGGTCCACGTCTTCGGCCGTCGTGGCCCCGCGCAGGCCAAGTTCAGCCCGCTGGAGCTGCGCGAGCTGGACCACTCCCCGTCCATCGAGGTCATCGTCAACCCCGAGGACATCGACTACGACGAGGGCTCGATCGCCGCCCGCCGCAGCGAGAAGCAGACCGACATGGTCGCCAAGACGCTGGAGAACTGGGCGATCCGCGACGAGGGCGACCGCCCGCACAAGCTGTTCCTGCACTTCTTCGAGTCGCCGACCGAGATCCTCGGCGAGGACGGCCGCGTCGTCGGCCTGCGCACCGAGCGCACCGAGCTGGACGGCACGGGCAACGTCAAGGGCACCGGCAACTTCACCAACTGGGACCTCGGCGCCGTCTACCGCGCGGTGGGCTACCTCTCCGACGAACTGCCCAAGCTCCCCTGGGACATCAAGTCCGGCACCGTCCCGGACGAGGGCGGCCGCGTCATCCAGGAGAACGGCGAGCACCTGCAGTCGACGTACGTGACCGGCTGGATCCGGCGTGGCCCCGTGGGCCTCATCGGGCACACCAAGGGCGACGCCAACGAGGCGGTCGCGAACCTGCTCGCCGACCACGCGGAGGGCCGCCTGCAGACGCCGGTCTCGCCCACCCCGGAGTCCGTCGAGGAGTTCCTCGGCGAGCGCGGCGTCCGGTACACGACGTGGGACGGCTGGTACAAGCTGGACGCCGCCGAGAAGGCGCTCGGCGAGCCGCACGGCCGTGAGCGCGTGAAGATCGTGGAGCGCGCGGAGATGCTCGACGCCAGCGAGGCGTGACATGACGGGTGAGGGCCCGGTCGAACTCGGCCGGGCCCTCACCCGTACCCGCGCGTTCCCCTCACCCGTACCCGCGCGTTCAAGGCGTGACGTGCGACGGGATAAAGTGGTCGACAGGTAGATGTAAAACCCACCCACCTAACCCACTCACCTTGTCCGCCGCGGAGGCGCCGTGCCTCAGATCACCGTCGACTACTCGCCCCGACTCACCGACACCCTCGACCGGGCCGCCCTCGCCACCGCGTTGCACGCCCTGGTCGTCGAGGGATCCGGCTCGCGCGGCACCTGCAAGACGTTCTTCCGCGCCGCCACGGAGACGTACGTCGTCGGCAGCGAGCACGACGACGTGCCGGTCGTGCACGTGGAGGTGGCGCTGCTCCCGGGGCGCAGCGAGCGGACCATGACGCGCCTGTCGCAGCGGATTCTGGCGCTGCTCCTGGAGCACGTGGGTGCGGGCGCCGGTGCCGACGTGGTGTGTTCGGCCGAGGTGCGCCCCCTCGCGGCGTACAGCCTGTATCCGACCCGCCGCGAGTTCAGCGCCACGACGGGGTCCCGTCCCGAGCGCCACGGGTGCACCCCCGCCGCCTAGTTCAGCGGTCGCGCCACCTTTCGGACGTCGAAGGACTCCATCTCTTTCCCCGAGCCGTCGACCACCCGCCAGGTGTTGCCCGAGGCCAGGACGAGTTCGTCGCGGCCGTCGCCGTCGACATCGGCGGCGTCCTCGATTCGACCCGAGGGCCGCGGCAGTGAGTGCCACGGCTCGGAACCCAGGCCCGGCGAGGAGCCGCCCCGCAGGATGTCGATCCGGTCGTGCCCGCCCACCCGGTCGTCGTCGCTGCGGACGGCGAGGTCGTCGCAGCCGTCGCCGTTGACGTCGGCGGCCATCAGGTCGATGCCGAAGCCGCCCTTGCGGGCGCCGCCGTCGATGATGACCGGGGCCTCGGGCGCCTTGCCGTAACGGATGGTCACCTTGCCCTTGCGGTCGCGCGGTGCGAACTCGTCGTCCATGGGGACGCCGCTGTCACCGAGGGCGATGTCGGGCCGTCCGTCGCCGTCGAAGTCGCCGACGGCGACGTTCTCGCCGCGCGGCAGCGGTGCGGGCCGCGCGGCGAGCCCGCTCGCGGTGTCCGCTCCCCCGGCCAACACCCGAAGCGCGTCCGGCGCTCCGGGTTTGTACACCAGCAGGTCGGTGGCCCGGTCGCCGGTCACCTCCGCCGCGATCAGCCGAAGGCCGGTGACGGTGTCGGCCGAGCCGCTGTAGGGGTCGGCGCGTTCGGTGATCCTCGCCGGCTTGCCGGTACGGGTGAACGGGCCCTGAAGCACCACGAGGTGACGCTCGTGCAGGCCGGTGCGGTAGGTGGCCAGGTCGACCCGGCCGTCGCCGTCGAAGTCCCCGGCCACCGGCGGGTCCTCGTAGACGTCGTTGCCCTTGCTGATCCGTACCGGCTGTCCCTTGCCCATGTGCGGAAGCGGGATGCGCGCTGCCTTGTGGCCGGGGTCCGGGCCGTGTGCGCCGCCCCACTGCACATGGGCGCTGCCGCCCGCCACGAGGTCGAGGTGGCCGTCGCCGTCCAGGTCGGCGACGGTCGGGCCGCTCTCCCCGTCGGTCATGGAGTCGTGCTCGGGCAGGTCGAAGTCCGTGGGCGTGAACACCGTGCGCTCGCCGGCCCGGGCACCGTGCAGCAGGGCGATCCGGCCGGTCTGGTAGACGTCACCGTTGCCGGCCGGGACACCGAGCGCCAGGTCCGGGCTGCCGTCGCCGTCGAGGTCGGGCGCGGGGGTGCCCGCGCTCTTCGCCTTCGCGGCCGACGCCGCGCAGGCGCTGTCCGGGACCTGCGGGTAACCCTCCTGGTGGCGGGCGCCCGTGGCGGTGCCCAGGACCAGTGCGGTGGCGAGGAGGCCGATGCCCCGTCGCCACCATGGTCCGCGGCGCGGAGGTGCTGTCGGCTCGCATGTCATGTGGCCACTACAACGGATGCACTCGCCCCGTTTCCAGTGCCGAGATCACTCCGTTATGCCCACCCGTGTGTCCGAACCCCCGTCAGCCGAGGCGCTCTTGCAGCCGGGCCACGTTGGCCGCCACGTCGCCGCGCGTGAGGTCGCTGCCGATGCTCACCGAGAAGGCGCCCGCGGCGAGCCACTTGTCGGCGTCGTCCACGCTCACTCCGCCCGTCGCCATGATCCGGGCGCCGGGCAGCACGGAGAGCACGGACTTCAGGTAGGCGATGCCTCCGACGTGCGCGGGGAACAGCTTGGCGACGCCCCGGTCCGCCGCGATGCGCAGCTCGCTCGGGGTGAGACCGCCCTCGACGAGGAGCCGGCCCGCAGCATCGGCGACGGGACGCACCTCGGGCACCTGGAACGGACTCACCAGGAAGTTCGCACCGGCCGCCAGGGCGCGTTCGGCGATCTCTGGCGAAGTGACGGTGCCGAGGCCGAGTGTCACCTCGGGGAACTCCTTCACCCAGCCCGCTACGAGGTCCTCCCAGCCGGGTGTGGTGGCGGTGAACTCGAAGGCGGTGAGGCCGCAGTTCACGAGGGTGCGGGCCACCGCGTCGGCGGTGTCGGCGTCGGCCTCGCGCACGGTCGGGGTGACGCGCGCGGCGCGCAGGGCGTCGATGACTTCGGCGTACATGGTGGACTCCGGTCGGGTACGGGCTGTGGTCATGCCGGGGCCGCGATCTCGGCGAGGGCGTCCAGGGTCGACTCGGCGTCGGCCCCGCGGGCGCGCAGCACGATGGCGTCGCCGCAGCGGATGTTGAGTGTCATCAGCGACAGGACGCTGCGGGCGGGGACCTCGTGGCCGTCCTCCCGCGCGACGGTCACGTCGGAGGAGGCGCGGGAGGCGGTCTGGGCGAAGGCAGCGGCGGGGCGGGCGTGCAGGCCGGCCTCCTCGGTGACCACCAGGCGTCGTTCGACGACGGTCATCGGTTGTTCTCTCCGTCCAGCAGTGCGGTCAGCCGGTCCACCAGCTGTTCCTCTTCGTCGGGGTTCATGGGGCGCGGGTCGATCGCGAGGCGTCCCGTGACGGCGTGATGATCCCTCAAGTAGACGCCGACCGCGGCGAGTTCTGCGGCGAGAGTCGCCGCGTCGCGGCCCGCCGTCCCGGGGTCCACGGTGAGTTCGGTGCGGTGGATGTCGCGTCCCGCCTCGTCGCTGACGACGCGGGTGGTGAGGCCCGGCAGGTCCGCGAGGCGCGCGGCGAGCTTCTCCATGCGCGGCCGGTGCCCGCCGCTCTGGGCGCTGCCGTACTCGCGCAGGGCCTGCACGAGGCCGAAGAGGGTCTCCTTGCCGACCTTCATCGGGCGGGCGATGCCGCCGTACTGGGCCCGGCACGCCGCCATGTGCGCGGCGCTGCCGCAGATCATCCCGGACGTCGGTCCGCCAACGGCCTTGCCGCCGCTGTAGATCACGAGGTCGGCGCCGGTGGCGGGCCAGCGGCGCAGTTCGCCCTCGGCCGCGGCGTCGACGATGACCGGGAGGTCGTGGGCGCGGGCCACCTCGATGGTCTCCGCCAGGGAGACCATGCCCTTCTGCACGGCGTGGTGGGACTGGACGTACAGCAGGGCCGCGGTGCGCGGGCCGATCGCGCCGGCCAGGTGGCCGGCGCTCACCTTGTTCGCGGAACCGACCTCGACGGGGCGGCCGCCGCCGAGCGCGACCATCTGCCGTACGGGCGCGCCGAAGTGGACGGAGTGGCCGCGCGGCAGGATCACCTCGCAGGGGGCGTCGCCCGCGTCGGGCAGGGCTTCGATGCGGGACAGGTCGGTGCCCACGACGACGGCGGCGACCGCGATGGCGATGCCGGAGGCGGCGCCGGTGGTGGGACAGCCGTCCTCGGTGCCGGTGGCACGACCGATCTCGCGGCCGACGGCGGTCAACAGGTCGTCCATGACGACGTGGTTGCGGGCGGCCTCGCCCATCGCGGCGACGACGCCGTCACTGAGGACACTGCCGCCGAGCGCCGTCATCTTGCCGCTGGCGTTGATGGCGGGCGGTGTACCGAGGTCGTGGTGGAGAGATTGCACGGTGCTTCCTCAAGCTCTGAATGGCCCAGGAGGGCGGTCACTTGCCGGGGATCGGGAAGAAGAGGCCCGCGATCATCGCGCCGATGATGGCGCCACCGGTCAGCGGCTTCTGCCACTTGTAGAAGAGCGCGGCGCCGATGGTCGAGCCGATGCCGACGGGCAGCGACGCGGTGGCGGCGGAGATGATGACGAGCGGGCCCAGATAGCGTCCGGCGGAGTTGCCCGCGCCCATCATCACGTCGGCGCCGAACGTGGAGGTGCCGCCCGTCGAGTTCACGGTGGCGCGCCGGATCGCGAGGATCGCGATGCCGATGAGGCCGCCGAGGAGGGCGCCCACCGGGATGGCGAGCCAGAAGTGTTCGAGCGGGGCGGTGAATCCGGCACCGAGCAGCATGGCGGGGATGCCGATGCCGACGCCGGTCTGGAGGGAGCCGCCGATGTCGAGGATGCCGACCATGGGCCCCTCGATGATGCGGGCGAACAGGAAGCCGGCGCCGAAGGCGGCCGCGGCGCCGTAACTGCCGTTCTCCATACCGGCTTTGAGCATGGAGGCGACCGCGACGTCGCTGAACACGCCGGTCCCGTACGTGTAGTAGAGCTGCGTGCCGGTGAAGATGCCGGCGGCCAGGCAGGCCACGAAGACGGGGAAGGCCCATTCGGAGAGCCAGAAGCTGCCCTCGCCCGGCACCTTGGTCAGGAAGCCGCCCTTGGCCCGCTCTTCGCCGGAACCGGAGCCTGAGTTCTGCGCCGGTATGTCGCCCGTGGCGGAGGTTGATGTGTCGGTCATGTCGGTGCCTGCCTCACTCGGGCTTGGTGCCGGTCACGTCGTGGAGGTGCGTGAGCCAGTGCGGGATGTCGACGTTCAGCTGCTGGAGCAGGGTGACGTCGGCCCCGCGCAGGAAGGTGCTGGCCGCGAAGAGCGTGAGCACCACGGCCGCGAGGGACTTGGTGACCTTCGTCCAGCCCAGGTCGTCGACGCCCTTGCCGATGACGATGCCGAGCACGATGCCGGGCACGGCGTTGCCCATCACGAGGTGGCCGAGGCCGCCGAGGACGGTGCCCCAGGCGCCGGCGCGCCGGCCCGCGTCGACGGCGGCCATCCAGAAGATGATCGGCATCACGGGGTTGATCAGCCACTCCGACGCCGGCCCCAGCACCTTGGCCGCGACCTCTTGCAGGGAGTGCGGGATCGAGGCGGCGGTGGTGTTGAGGAGGGTGACCAGGACCATGCCGACGGCCGTGCCGGTGATGGCCATGCGCCGCGGGTTGTGCAGGGTCTCGGCGAGCTTACGGTTCTTGATCATCGCGACCGACGCGGTCCAGTGCGGCACGATGCGGTGGTCCACGTCGGAGGTGAGCGCACCGGTACCGACCGCACTCGACCAGGCGTTGAACAGAAAGCCGAGGCCGAACGAGAAGTGCGCGACCGGGTCGTTCTGACAGGCGTTCAGCTCGCCGAGCGTGCGGAAGGCGCCCATGCCCTGGACCTTCGGCGCGTGGAACATGCGGGCCACGCCCGCGGAGGCGCCGAAGCCGATGAGTCCGCCGATGACGAGGGACTCCAGCAGGACGGTGAGGGTCTCGTTCATCGGGTCACCTCATGTGCAGGGCGTGCTGGACCGGCGAGAGCCGCTCCTCGCGCACCGTGAAGTCGACGGTTTCCAGGTCGAGCGAGGCCACCTGCACCTCGACGCGCAGGGTGAGTTCGAAGCGCTGCCGGGTGCGGGGGAAGAGGAGCCCGAGGAAGCGTTCCGTCCAGCGGTGTTCCACGGCCGAGGCGACCTCGAGTTCGAGGGGCTCGACGCGGAAGCACACGCCGTCGGTCACCTTGTCGACCGCGGACTGCACCTGCCCGATGGCGGTGGCGAACGCCTTGTCCCTGGTGGGCCCGGAGCCGGTGAGCCGCAGGGTGTGGCGGGTCTGCTTCACGAGGCGTCCTCCCCCAGCTTCTTGAGGAGCGCCTGGGTGACCTTGAAGCCCAGTTCCTCGCTGTCGAGGAAGCCGAAGCCGAGGACGGTGCGGCCCTGTTCCACGGCGGTCACCCCGGCCTGCGCCGAGCGCATGCCGAACTCGATGTCGTGGCCGTACTTGGCCTTGGCGGTGACCGCTCCCGCGCCACCGCTGCCGCAGAAGGAGATGCCGAGCGCGGCGCCCTCCGCGGCCATCACGTCGCCGACCTTCATGTCGGCGCCGGGGCCCGCGATGAGGACGGGTTCGCCGCCCGCCGCGCGTACGCCGTCGGCGACGGCCTGGCCCTTGCCGAGCCGGTGTCCGATCACGATCTTGACTGTCATGGCGGTGCTCCTTGGTGGGTGGGGTCAGGCCTGAGGGGTGGACTGGGTCTGGAGCTGTGCCGCCGCCTCGAAGTGCAGGGCGAGCAGCAGGACTTCGGTGTCTCCCGCGAGGAATTCGCGCGGGGCGCAGTAGGTGTCGATGAGGGTGCGGGCGGACACGATGCGTTCGGCGCGCAGTTCGGAGGCGAGTTCCGGGTCGAGCGGGTCGAGGTGTTCGGCGGTGCGCACCCGGCGGACGAAGGCGAGCGCGTGCACGGCGAGGGCGAGCACCCGTGTCTCGTCGAAGACGATCCCGGCGACCTGCGCGTGGGCCAGCGCGAGCGGAAGGAACTCCGCCAGGTCGGCCCTGTCCTCGTCCATGACGGGCTGCGTGGTGTCGTGGACGGCCGTCGCGAGCCGTTCGATCAGGGGCGTGCTCATTCACGGGCCTCTCGGTGGTTCGGTGGAGCGGTTGGTGGGTGGGACTCAGCCGGTGGGGGTCCCGGGGGTGTGGAGGCGTCCGGCGCGCACCGTCCGGGCCGCCTCCAGCTGGGTGTGGGTGGTACGTGTGTCGCCGTCGGCGTCGGTCAGTACGGCGGTGCGCTCGACGAGGCGCAGCAGCGTCAGATCGGCGGCGCCGCCGACGCGCAGGGTGCCCAACTCGTCCCCCAGGCCGAGGACTTGGGCGGGGTGCAGCGTCGCGCAGCGGATCACCTGGTGCGGGTCGAGGCCGAGCCCGAGCAGCTTGTTGAGCGTGGTGACGAGCGAGTGGACCGGTCCCTCGACATTGCCCACGTGTACGTCGGTACTGATGGTGTGCGGGAAGAAGCCGGCGGCGAGGGCCCGTTCGGCTGTGGCGAAGTTGAGGCTCGCGCTGCCGTGACCGACATCGAGCCGCACCCCGCGCGCCACGGCCCGGCGCGCGGCGTCCTCGCTGCCGAAGAGGCCGCCGGGCTTGCCATGGAAGGCGTGTGTGACGACGTCGCCCTCGCCGAGCAGGTCCAGTACATCGGCGAGGCGCGGCGGCTCGTTCCCGACGTGCACCATGACCGGCCGGCCCACTCGCGCGGCGACCCGCTTCGCGGCCCGCAGGGGTTCGAGGCCACTGTCACCGAGGACCGAGGAGCTCATCCGCACCTTGATGCCTCGCACCCGGTCGGGGTGCTCGCGCAGCAGCTTCTCGGTGGCCGCCTCGTCGATGTCGCCGGGGCCGCCCGCGAGTTCGGTGCGGCCGTGGACGAGGCCGTGCCGGGAGATGTTGAGCCAGCTCAGGACGCGGGTCGCGGCAACGGTGACAACGTTGCCTGCGAAGTCGTCCCAGTGGTCGCTGCCACAACTGCCCGCGTCCACCACGGTGGTGACACCTTGATCGACGCCGACCGTGTCCGCCGGCACACCGAGCGCGGTGCGGGGCGCGTAGACATGTGAGTGGAGGTCGATCAGGCCGGGTGCCACGAGCAGTCCCGTGGCGTCGACGCGCACCTGTCCGGCCAGCGTGCCGGGCTCCCCGATCGCGACGATGCGGCCATCCTGCACGGCGAGGTCACCGGCGAAGGGCTCCGCGCGCAGGGGGTCGGCCAACAGCCCACCCGAGACGACGAGATCGAATCGTTGCGGACCTGCGGAAGGAGCTGAGTGCACAGCCATGGACGGCGACCTTTCCCGGCATGAGAGTAGTGCGTACGACGACGGGCGCAGTGGAGCGCGGCTGGGCGCACCGCTGCTGGACACCCGAGTTGAGGACCCAAGAACGTTCCGTGGAGTAGAATGACGTTCCGTTCTGCGGATCGAGTGGAAACATAGCCCGCGTCTCCTCGGAGGGTCAATGGAAGCGAGCAAGCCCGCGAATTCCGTCGTCAAGGCGCTTCGAGTACTGCACGCGGTGGCGCGTGCGGACGGACCGCACCGGCTCGGCGACATCGCGGAGCGCTCCGGTGTCTCCAAGGCCAGCACGCACCGGGTCCTCGCCACACTCGTCGAGGAGGGATACGCCGCCGCCGACGGCGAGGGCCGCTACGGCTGCGGCAACCACCTGCGCGCGATGGCCGCGCAGGTGCTGGCCGACGACGCGGTCGGCATCGACGCCGTGCTGCGCGCGCTGCAGCAACGCCTGGGCCAGGCCGTGCACTTGGCGGTGCCGAGCGGGGACCACGCCACGTACACGCACAAGGTCGACCCGGGCCACGCCTACCGCATCGCCACCGACGTCGGGGCCCCGCTGCCGCTGCACGCGACCGCCGCGGGCAAGGCCCTGCTGGCCCATCTTCCGCCCGAGGAGGCCGCCGCCGTCCTCGACCGCACCGGACTGCCCGCCCGCACGCCTCACACGCACACCGATCGGGCGTCCCTCGTCAAGGAGTTGGCCATGATCCGCGATGCCGGGTACGCCACCGACTACGAGGAGGCGGACGCGTCGATCTGCTCGATCGCGGCCCCGGTCCTCGAAGCGGACGGCACACCGGTCGGCGCCGTCTCGGTCTCCTCGCTCACCTTCCTCGTCACCGAGGAGCAACTGGGCGGGTTCGCCCCGGCGGTGCGGCAGGCGGCAGAGGACGTGTCCCGCCGTCTGTGACCAGGTCCCCGACGACACACCGGAGCCCCTCCACACCAGGTGTGGAGGGGCTCGTCCCGGTGGTGTCGCCACCCGGTGTCACGGCGGGACTCAGGCGGCGCACCCGCACTGCCCACAACACCCCAGCCAGCGGCGCAGGGTGGCGTGCACGGCGTCCGGGAGCGCGCTGAGCTGGTCGATCGCCTCCGTGTCACCGGGCGAGGGCGCGATGCCCGACGCGGTGAGCACAGCGTTCAGTTCGAGGCGGCGCATGTCCTTCGCGTCGATCCGGGAGGACAGGCGGTGCGCCGGGTTCGGCGGGGCCAGCAGCCAGTCGTCGGCCCAGTCGGTGGCGCAGATCTGCTCTTCGTCCAGCCCGGTCGTGATGGTGTGCATGCCGGCCTCCTTCGTGGCGTACGCCGTTGTCTCGAAGGCAGAGAGCGACGGGGGCCGTGCGCCGGTTGCGGCCGGGGCCGAGGATCACACGAAGGGCTCAATGCGCGGGTTATCACGCATTTCCGGCCTCCCCGGGTCGGTCCCTCTCGTCGAGGAACAGTTCCAACTCCCGGTCCATCGCGCCCTGATCGGCCTCCGCCCCGAACGGGACGAGGGCGTGGCTGCGCTCCAGATAAGTGAGCAGCGCCCGGTGCCCCATGACGAAGCGCGCCGGTTCGCCGGCGCGCGCGTCGCGGATCTCGATCTCCACGCCGAGGGGCTCGCCCTCCTGCGCCACGGGCCGCACCGTGACATCGCCGATACCGGCCGCGCCGGTGAGTCCCGCGGAGAGCAGATCGCGGGACAGCACCCAACTCCCGCCGCGCGCCGAGCCCTTGGGCACGACGATCCGGACGACCAAGGGGTCGTCCGCGCTGTACTGCAACTGGACCTCGCACGCGAGCCGCTCGCCGTCCGGGTAGGCGAGAACTCCCGTCGCCAGCGCCTCCAGGCGCCCATACGTGTGCCGTTCGTCAGGGCTCACCCTGACCCACCTCATCCCTGCTGTCGCACCTGTGCGGGAGCACTCATCACTCCTTGCCCCGCACCCGGCGGCACTGCCGGACACGTGGGTCGCCCGGCCCATCACCGCTCCCGCCGGACTGTGCTGTCGCCCGACAAGGGCGACATACCAAACCTTAGGCCAAGGGACATACAACCCGTGGCATATGCGCGAATGACCAGGCAGCCTTCACAACCAGTTCGACGTGAGAGGTAGACACCGCAGAAACGTTCGATCACACCGCTCCCCCGCGGCGTCGATCAGACGTCGTCCTCCGCACAGGGCAGGTGGGTGTCACCGTCCGACCAGTGGTTGATCCAGCCACAAGCGCCGCACGCATAGCGTCCGTTGATGCCTGCCACCACGGTTCCGCAGCCACCGCACTGCTTCTCGGTGACCTGCTGCCCGGAGAGGAAGGCGGCAGCGGCCACTGCCGTCTCCACGTTCTGGTCATGCGACACGTCCATGAGCCGCCCCTACCCAGCTTCCACCGGCTCAACATCCCTGGGGCACATTCTGTTCGGTACGACTTACTGTCCGGTATACGTGAACGGCACACGCGTCCACTGTCGAGCCCTGGGAGGCCCCATGCCCACGTCCGCCCGGATCCAAGCCGGATCCGTCGTCGAGGACTTCACCCTGCCCGACGAGACGGGGGCGCCCACTTCGCTGTCGTCCCTGCTCTCCGACGGGCCGGTCGTGCTCTTCTTCTACCCGGCCGCGCTCACCCCCGGCTGCACCGCGGAGGCCTGCCACTTCCGGGACCTGGCGGCGGAGTTCGCGGCGGTCGGCGCGCGCCCCGTGGGGATCAGCTCCGACGCCGTCGAACGCCAGCGGGAGTTCACGCAACGGCACACGCTCGGGTTTCCGCTGCTGTCCGACCCGGAGGGCGAGGTGCGCGGCCGGTTCGGGGTGGCGCGCGGCTTCGGCCCGCTGCCGACCAAGCGCGCCACGTTCGTCATCGGCACCGACCGGCAGGTCCTCGAGGTGGTCCGCAGCGAGTTCAGGATGAGCGCGCACGCGGACCGGGCTCTCGAGGTGTTGCGTACGAAGGCGGGTTGAGGAGCTGTCCTCGCCAGGGCCCGTCGTCGAACTTCCGTCGTCCTACGAAGGGCAGGCGGGAGTTCGACGACAGGCTCTAGCTCCGTCCGCGCACCAGCAGATACACGAAGTACGGCGTGCCGACGACGGCCGTCATCAGGCCCGCGCCCAGCTGCGCCGGGGCGATCACGGAGCGACCCAGCAGGTCCGCGACGCAAACCAGGGCCGCGCCCAGGAGCATCGCGACGGGCACGACGCGCACGTGCCTGCGCCCGACCAGGGCGCGGGCCGCGTGCGGCGCGACGAGGCCCACGAAGCCGATCGTGCCCGCGGCGGCGACGGCCGTGGCGCTGACCAGCACGCTGAGTACCAGGAAGCCGAGGCGGCCGCGCGCGAGGTCGAGGCCGAGGAGGCGCGGCGTGTCCGCGTCGAGGGAGACGAGGTCGAGCTCCTTGCGCCGGGCGACCGCGATGACGGCGCCTACGACGAGCACGGCCGCGACCGGCAGGACATCCGGGAGGCTGCGCCCGTACGTCGAACCGGACAGCCACACCAGGGCCTTGGTCGCGCTGAACCGGTCGGTGAGCACGATCAGGAGACTGATCAGGGCCGCCGTCCCCGACGCCGTGCCGATGCCGATCAGGACGAGCCGACTCTGCTGGAACCCGCCCTTGGCCGCGAGACCGAAGACGACCGCGGAGGTGATGCCCGCGCCCACGAACGCCGCCGCGGCGATGGACCACGAACCGGCGCCGGGCACCGTGGTGACCAGCAGGACCGCACCGAGCGCCGCGCCGCCGGAGACGCCGAGGACGCCGGGTTCCGCGAGCGGGTTGCGGGTCACGGACTGCACGAGGGTGCCGGACAGGGCGAGCGCCGCGCCGGCGCACAGCGCGGCCAGGACGCGCGGCACCCGGGTGTCGAGGACGAACGTGATGGCCTGACCGGCCTGCCCGCCCGCCCAGTTGACGACGTCGCCGAGCAGCAGGGTGCTGTCGCCGAGGAGCACGCCCGCGACGGCCGTGCCGACCAGCACCGCCGCCAGGCCGGCCACGGTGACCGCGAACACCCTGCGGCTCGGGATGCGCAGCCGGTCCGGGGGCGCGGCGGCCTCCCCGTCCCGCAGCCGCAGCGCCATCACGACCAGGAACACCGCGCCGACGACGCTGGTGACCACGCCCGTCGGCACGGTGACCGCCACCTGGGCGGACGTCACGGCGCGCAGCAGCAGGTCGGAGCCGAGCACGAGCGCGGCGCCGACGAGGCCCGCGACGGGGATGCGCACCCGGTGCCGTACGAGCGAACGCACGCGGCGGGCCACCGGCCTGACCAGCGCCGGGGCGCACAGGCCCACGAAACCGATCGGTCCGGCCAGGGTGACGGCGGCCGCCGAGAGGAGCGCGGCGAGCACGACGGCGGTGACGCGGGTGCCGCGCACCGGGATGCCGAGGCCGCGCGCCGCGTCGTCCCCGAGGGCAAGCCCGTCGACGCGGCGGGCGAGCAGCACCAGGCCGATGAGCGCGACGACCACGAGGGGCGCCATGCGGGCCACGCCCGCGAAACCGTTCTGGGCGATGCTGCCCTGGTTCCACTGGTAGAGGCCCTCGGTCTGTTCCGGGAAGAGCAGGATCAGCGACTCGGTGACGGCGTTGAGGCCGAGGGCGAGGGCACTGCCCGCGAGGACCAGACGGACGGTGGTGGCGCCGCGGCCGGCGAGGCCGAGCACGACGGCGGCCGCGGCGAGTCCGCCGACGAGGGCGACCGCGGAGGACGCGAACACGGAGACGGTCGCCCCGGTGGCCGCGAGCACGCCGAGCGCGAGGTACGAACCGGCGTTGACGGCGAGGGTGTCGGGCGAGGCGAGCACGTTGCGGCTCACCGCCTGCAGCACGGCGCCGGCCGCGCCGAGCGCCACGCCGACGAGCAGTCCGGCCACCATGCGCGGCAGCCGGGAGGCGACGACGACGGAGGCGTCGCCCGCCTCGGCCTGCCCGGTGAGGGCCTGCCACACCTGGTGCGCGCCGACGTCGGCCGTGCCGTAGGTGATGTCGACGACGGCGAGTACGGCGACGAGCAGCGCGAGCCCGGCCGTCACCCCGACGGCGCCGAAGGACGGCGCCGTCAGAGTGCGGGGAGGTGAGGTGACGGCCACGTGCCTACTTCTTCGTCAGGGCGGCGACGACGCCGTCGATGTAGTGCTCCATCGACTTCGGCCCGCCGAACAGCCAGGTACCGTCGGCCAGTCGGTGCACGTCGCCGGCCTTCACGAAGGGCAGCGAGGTCCACACGGAGTTGTCGGCGAGGTCCTTGGTGAAGACGTCGGAGCCGCCGGCCTTCTTGTTGCCGATGTACGTGAACCGCACGTCGTCGCCGAGCCCGGTGAGGCCCTCGACGTCGGTGGTGGCCAGGCCGTAGTCCTTGTCGCCCTTGACCTTCCAGGCGTTCTTCAGGCCGAGGTCCTCGTTGACGGAGCCGAGCAGCGAGGTGCTGGTGAAGGCGCGCACGGAGACCTGGTTGGAGGCGGAGTAGCCGTCGGCGGTGGCGATCCTCGAGCCGTCGGCGCCCGCGTCCTTGAGCGCCTTCTTGCCCTCGGCGAGCTTCGACTCGTACGCCTTCTTGGCGGCCTTGGCCTCGTCCTCCTTGCCGGTGGCCTTCGCGATGGTGTCGAGGGTCTCGAACATCGTGCCGACCTGGTCGGCGCCGTCGGCCGACTTGACCGTGAGCACCGGGGCGATCTTCTTCATCTGCTTGATCGCGGACGCCGACAGGTCGTTCGTGGCGATGATGAGGTCCGGGGTGAGGCCCGCGATGCTGTCCATGCTGGGCTCGCCCCGAGTGCCGACGTCCTTGGGCGAGTTGGTGAGCGGCGCGGCGGTGTCCCACGCCTTGTAGCCCTTGACGTCGGCGACACCGGCCGGGTCGACGCCGAGCGTGACGAGGGACTCGACGACGTTCCACTCGGTGCCGACGATCTTGGTGGCCGGACCGTCCAGGCTCACCTTGGAGCCGTCTCCACCGGTCACGGTGATCTTCTCGGACTTGGCGTCGGAGCCGGTCTTGGCAGGCTCGGAGGTGCCACAGGCGGAGAGGACGAGGGCCGCTGCGGCGGCCGATGCGGCGACGATCAGGGGGCGTCTCATGAGGTGCTCTGGAGCCTTTCGCTTCTGCTGTGGTGACGGCCTATCGCGCGGGTGCGCAGCCGTCCGGTGAAGGGGTCGGTGTCGACATCGACGCGGATGCCGTACGTCTCGGTGAGGCGCTCGGAGCGCAGTACGTCCTCGGGGGCGCCGTCGGCGATGACGCGGCCGTCGCTGAGCAGCGCGATCCGGTCGGCGACGGCGGCGGCCTGGTCGAGGTCGTGCAGGACGACGCCGACGGCGATGCCGCCGTCGTCCGCCAGGTCCCGCATGAGGTCGAGGAGTTCGATCTGGTAGCGCAGGTCGAGGTAGGTGGTCGGCTCATCGAGGAGGAGCACGCCGGTCTGCTGGGCGAGGCAGCTCGCCAGCCACACGCGCTGCAACTGCCCGCCGGAGAGCTGGTCGACGCCCCGGTCCGCGAGTGTCTCGACCCCGGTCATCGCGAGGACCTGCGCGACGACCTCGGCGCCGTCGGCGTCGGCCTGCCCCCACCGTCCGCGGTAGGGGTAGCGGCCGAACTCGACGACGTCGCGCACGGTGAGCCCGCCCGGTGTGGGCCGGCTCTGCGTCAACAGGGCGACGCGGCGGGCGAACTGGCGGGCGGTGAGGTCGAAGCCGTCGGCGGCGTCGGACGTTCCCGCGTCGAGGCTCAGCGTGCCGTGCCGGGGCTTCTGCAGCCGTGCGATGGTCCGCAACAGCGTGGACTTGCCGCTGCCGTTGGGACCGACGAGGGCGGTCACTTCGCCGGGCTTGAGGACGAGGGCCGCGTCATGCACGACGTCGACTCCGTCATACGACACGGTCACATGCTCGGCCGACAGTTCGTGACCGCGCGGACGAGGGGCGCTACCTGCGCGTTCACCAGATCTCACGCCCTGAAGGTTAGCCTAACCTTACCTCTCGGGGAACCCCGGGTGCCGCCTCCCCGATCCGGGCCGATCATGAATGGATCTCGCATGCGGGGTAGTCGGACAGCGCAGCTCATTCAGCCCGAAGTCCGAAGGGAGACACGCACCATGGCTCTGCGGAGCAACCCGAAGTACACCGTCCCCGGCCTCGACGTGACCGAGGCGGGCGAGCTCATCGACATCCTGCAGCTGCGCCTGCACGCGCTCAACGATCTGCACCTCACGCTCAAGCACATCCACTGGAACGTCGTCGGACCGCACTTCATCGCCGTGCACGAGATGGTCGACCCGCAGGTCGACAAGGTCCGCGCGATGGCGGACGAGGTGGCGGAGCGCGCCGCGACGCTCGGCGGCGTCAGCCACGGCACACCCGGCGTGCTCGTCGCCGCGCGGACCTGGGAGGACTACAGCGTCGGCCGGGCGGACGCGATCGCCCATCTCGGCGCCCTCGACATCGTCTACACCGGCCTCCTCGAGGACGTCCGCAAGGCGGTCGAGCAGACCGGCAGGATCGACCTGGCCACCCAGGACCTGCTGATCGGACAGCTGCGCGAGCTCGAGAAGTTCCAGTGGTTCGTCCGCGCCCACCTCGAGACGGCGGGCGGCGCCCTGCGCACCGGTGACGCCGACACCGAGACGGAGGCGGCACACCAGGCCGTACGGTGAGGCCCACGAGCCCGAACGTGTGACTGCGCCCCGCCGGTGCACCCCGCGCACCACCGCGTGTGCCTACCGTAGGAGTTCGTCAATTGTTGAGTCGACGCGGCACAGCGCCGCGTCGACCGTGAGGAGCTCTCATGTCCGACGATCCCATGTCCGACGAAGAGCCGCAGCGCACACGGAAGTTGGGCGTCGAGATGCGGCAGGTGTCGCTGGACGACGGCAGCGTGATGACGATCGTGTGCGACGCGGGCCTGTCCGAGGCGGATGTGCGCTCGCACGCCACACGGATCGCCGAGGACAACCGGCGGCAGTAGCGGGCCCGCCGCTTTCTTGAGCAGCGGGCCCGCCGCCTTCTTGCCTCAGAGGCAAGCAAAATGCCAGGGCTTCAACATTCTGTTTATGATCACCGGGCCCCCGCTACCCCTGCCCGGAGATCGCATGTCCACGCCCCCGTCCGCCGTCCCCCGCCCCCATCCGCTGCACGCCCTGCGGGCGACCGTCTTCGCGATCGGCGCCCTGCTGGTGCTCGTCGGCGTCGGCGTGCTGCTGCGGCAGCCGCTCCTGATACCCCCGCTCGCCGCGAGCGCCGCCCTGGTGCACGGCGCGCCCGGACTGCCGATCTCGCAGCCGCGCAATCTCGTCGGGGGCCAGCTGATCTCCGCCGCCATCGGGTTCGGGACGCTCGCGGTGACGGGGAGCAACGGATGGGGCGCGGCCGTCGCTGCCGGGCTCTCGCTGGGGGCGATGATGCTCACGCACCTCTCCCACTCCCCCGCGGCCGCCACCTCGGTGATCGTCGTGCTGCAGGCCCCGCACCCCGTCCCCTTCCTCTCCCTCCTCGCGCTCGGCACCGCGCTGCTGGTCCTGATCGGACTGCTGCCGGGCCGGATCGGCGGACACCCCGTCCGCTACCCATTGAGCTGGTGACCGGGCGTCCGTAGCTGTTAGTGTTCTTGGACCTTTCGCCTCTTGAGGGGAACGAACATGGCGGTGGACGACGACATCTCCGGGTGAATACCCGGCTCTGACAGGCCAGTGGCCGGTGCGCTGACGCACCGCCTCGGTGGCCTCACAGTCGTCCCCCTTTCCTGTTCCGGGCAGCCGTATCGGCCTGCCCGTCTCCCACGCGAGGTCTGCTTCCGTGTCCGACGCTTCCGTCGTCTGCTCGAACCTGTCCTTCTCCTGGCCCGACGACACCCCTGTGTTCGACGGCCTGTCCTTCTCCGTGCCGTCCGGCCGCACCGGGCTCGTGGCCCCGAACGGCGCGGGCAAGAGCACCCTCCTCAAGCTGATCGCCGGTGAGCTGCGGCCCACCGGCGGCTCGGTGACCGTGCACGGCGTGCTCGGTCACCTCCCTCAGAACCTGCCGCTGGCCGGCTCGCTCACCGTGGCCGAGGTGCTCGGTGTCGCCGAGATCGTCCGGGCCCTGGACGCCGTCGAGTCGGGGGATGTGAGCGAGGAGCACTTCACCGTCATCGGCGACGACTGGGACATCGAGGAGCGCACCCGCGCCGAACTCGACTCCCTCGGCCTCGGCGCCCTCGATCTCGACCGGCGCCTCGACACGCTCAGCGGCGGGCAGATCGTCTCCCTGGGCCTGGCCGCCCAACTGCTGCGCCGGCCGGATGTGCTGCTCCTCGACGAGCCGACCAACAACCTCGACCTCGACGCCCGCCGCCACCTCTACGACGTGCTGGAGCGCTGGAACGGCTGCCTGCTGCTCGTCAGCCACGACCGTGCGCTCCTGGACCGGATGGAGCGGATCGCCGAACTGCACCACGGCGAACTGCGCTGGTACGGGGGCAACTTCACCGCGTACGAGGAGGCGGTGGGCGCGGAGCAGGACGTCGCCGAGAAGAACGTCCGCAACGCCGAGCAGGAGGTGAAGCGGGAGAAGCGGGAGATGCAGCAGGCCCGCGAGCGTGCCGAGCGCCGCGCGAGCAACGCCGCGCGCAACCTGAAGAGCGCCGGACTGCCCAAGATCTTCGCCGGGACCATGAAGCGCGGCGCCCAGGAGTCCGCGGGCCGGGCCGGTCAGACGCACGCGGCCCGCGTCGGCGACGCGAAGGCACGACTCGACGAGGCGGAGCGCGCCGTGCGCGACGATCCGCGCCTCGTCCTCGATCTGCCCGACACCAAGGTGCCCGCGGGCCGCACCCTCGTCCTCGCCGAGCACGCACAGGTCCGCCGGGGCGAGCAGGACCTGTTCGTCGCCGGGGGTGTCGACTTCGCGGTGCGAGGTCCCGAGCGCATCGCGCTGACGGGTCCCAACGGAGCGGGGAAGACCACCCTGTTGCGGCTCGTGAGCGGCGACCTCCGGCCGAGCGGCGGCAGCGTGAAGCGCGCAGACGGCCGGATCGCCTATCTGTCGCAGCGTCTGGACCTGCTCGACCCCGAGCGCACCGTCGCGGAGAACTTCGCCGCGTTCGCGCCGGGGCGCCCCGAGGCGGAGCGGATGAATCTGCTGGCCCGGTTCCTGTTCCGCGGCCCGCGCGCCCAGCTGCCGGTCGGGGTGCTCTCCGGCGGGGAGCTGCTGCGGGCCACCCTGGCCTGCGTGCTGTGCGCGGAGCCGGCCCCGCAGCTGCTGCTCCTCGACGAGCCGACGAACAACCTCGACCTGGTCGGCGTCGGCCAGCTGGAGAGCGCGCTCGCCTCCTACCAGGGCGCGTTCATCGTGGTCAGCCACGACGAGCGGTTCCTTGCGCGGATCGGAGTGGAGCGCGGACTGCGGCTCGCGGGCGGCGGGCTGACCGAGGTGGGGGCGCCCGAGATGTGACCCGTCGGCGTGACGACATGGCCCGTCCCGAGGCGTACGCCCGGCGGGCCCCACGGCTGCTCACGTCGAACGGAACTCACCTCATGGCCCAGCCCGCCCTCATCGCCCACGACCTGACCCGCACCCTCGGCACCCGCCGCGTCCTCGACGGTGTGTCGCTCACCGCCGCCCCCGGTCGCCGCATCGGCCTGATCGGCGAGAACGGGGTCGGCAAGTCGACCCTGCTGCGCCTTCTCGCCGGCGACGACACCCCCGACTCGGGCAGCGTCGTCCGGCCGCCCGACCTCGGCTTCCTCGAGCAGGAGGCGCCGTACGACGCCACGACGACGATCGCGGACGTGCTGGACGACGCGCTGCGCGAGACCCGGGCCGAACTCGCCGAGCTCGACCGGCTCGGCGATCAGCTCGCCAGGACTCCGGAGGACTCCGACACCTACGCCGAACTGCTCGACACCTATGGGCAGTTGCTCGAGCGCGCCCGGGAGCACGAGGTATGGGACACGGACCGGCGCGCCGAGATCACCCTCGCCGGTCTCGGCCTCGGGACGTTCGCGCACACCCGCACCCTGGGTTCGCTCTCCGGCGGCCAACGCGGACGGCTCGCCCTGGCCGCGCTGCTCGTACGCCGTCCCACCGCACTGCTGCTCGACGAGCCGACGAACCATCTCGACGACGACGCCGCGCTGTTCGTCGAGGAACAGGTGCGGGCGCTGCCCGGCGTGGTCGTCCTCGCCAGCCACGACCGGGCGTTCCTCGACGCCGTCTGCACGGACCTCGTCGACCTCGATCCGGCGGTGGACGGCCCCGTGCGGTTCGGCGGCAACTACAGCGCCTACCGCGCGGAGAAGCGGGCCGAGCGGGAGCGGTGGGAGCGGCGATTCGCCGAGGAGCAGGAGGAGTTGGCAGCGCTGCGGCACTCGGCCGGTGTCTCGGCGCGCCGCGTCGCCCCCGACCGCGGGCCGCGCGACAACGAGAAGATGGGCTACGGCAAGCGCGCCAACCGGGTGCAGAGCCAGATCTCGCGCCGGGTCCGCAATGCCACCCGCCGCCTCGAGGACCTGGAGCGCACGCAGGTCGCCGCGCCCCCGCCGCCGCTGCGCTTCCGGCCCGACCGCCTCGCCGACATGTCCGCCGAAGACATGTCGGTCGAGGACATCGACGCACCGCTCGTGTCCCTGCGGGCGGTCGAGGTCCCCGGGCGGCTGACCCTGGACCTGCTCGACGTGACACCCGAGGACCGACTGCTGGTCACCGGCGCCAACGGCACAGGGAAGTCGACCCTGTTGGCGGTCCTCGCCGGGCAGTTGACGGCGCGGGGCGGCACACATCGACGCCCGGGCCTTTCGGTGGGGCTGCTCGCGCAGGACTCCGTGTTCGCGCGGCCCGGGCGCACCGCCCGGGACACGTACGCGCAGGAACTCGGGTTCGCGCGGGCCGAGGCGGTGCCGCTGGCCGGGCTCGGGCTGCTGCGCACGGCCGACCTCGACCAGCCCGTGGGCCAGCTGTCGGTCGGCCAGCGGCGCCGGCTCGCGCTCGCGCTGCTCGTGGCGAACCCGCCGGAGCTGCTGCTGCTCGACGAGCCGACGAACCACCTGTCCCCCACGCTGTGCGACGAGTTGGAGGACGCGCTGGGCGCGGGCCCCGGCGCCATCGTCGTCGCCTGCCACGACCGCTGGCTGCGCGAGCGCTGGAAGGGCCGCGAGATCCGGCTCTCCCGCGAGGGGTGAGCGCGCGACCTACCAGCGGTTCCGGTGCAGCACCTCCTCGACCGGCCTGCGGCGCACCGGGCCGAAGCGGCCGAGCGGCCATCCGACCGGGATGGCCGCGAACGTCCGCATGTCGTCGGGGATGCCGAGCGCGGCCTTCCACTCGTCCTCCAGCATCAGGTGCCAGATGGTGATGTTGGCGGCGAGACCGAGGCCGCGCGCGGCGAGCAGCAGGTTCTGTACGCCGGGGTAGACGCAGGAGCCCTCCGCGAGTGCGGCGAAGCGCTCCTGCGTGCTCGCCAGCGCGGCGGCCGCCGTGGGGCCGAGCGCGGTGACCGAGGCCTGCAGGCCCTCCTCGTCGACGCGGGACGGCGGGAACTGGTAGCAGGGGATGACGAGCGCCGGTGTCTCGGCGAAGTGGTCGCGCTGGTACTCGATGGCTGCGACCATGCGCCCGTACGCCGCTTCGTCCATGCCCTCGGGCGCGTACTTGCCGGTGGTCGCCAGATAGGCGTCCACACAACGTGTCCACAAAGGTGCCAGTTCCGCCATAACTGCCGGGTCGGTGACCACGACGTACTCGTAGCGCTGCATATTGCCGCCACTGGGCCCCCACACGGCTGCCTGAATCAGCCTTTCCAGCAGCTCGTCGGAAATTGGTTCCGGGCGCAGCCGGCGCATGGCGCGCATCGTGGCCATGGTGCCGAACAGGCTTGTGTCGTCGGCGATTTGGGGTGTCTCGGTGTCTGTGGTGACTTGATTCATGATCGCGAGTCTAGGGGTGTCATTCACGCCAAAACACCCCCATCTTTCGCCCATCCTTCGAGCCGAAACACTCAGTTAACCCACGAGCCACCTTTGCAGAGTTAACCTGGCTCTTGACCAGCAGTTGACCGTACGTTGGCGATCTCTTGGTGAGAGATGCGCGAGGGGGGAACATGTCCCGAGGTGGGAGGAAGCGCACGGCGATGGCCTTTGTCATCGCCCTGCTGCTGTCGCTTCCCCTGCTCGCGTCCGGACATTCGTTCGCGTCCGCACATACCTCGGTCGCGACACCCGCCGACACGAAGGCCTGTCACGGCGACGGGACGGAGCCCCAGAGGCCCGCCGAAGCGGTCCGCACCCGCGACCGCCATCGCACGGCGTCGGGCTCGAGCCAACTGCCCTGCCCCTGCGCCGAGTCACCCGTGCCGGACGTCACCTCCGCGTCGGCGACCGCGCCGCACGCCTCGTACGCCCGCCCGGACAGATCCATCGACGAGCTGACAGCGGCGTCCCTTCAGATCTTCCGCTGCTGATTCCCGACAGTTGCCGTTCCCACCTGTCCTGCCCGTCCGACGCGCCCCTGCCGGCGCGCCAGGAGGAATCACCACACATGCAGCCCCTCATCGACAACGCCCGCACGTTTGGCCAGCGCCCTGAGGAGTTCGCCAGTCACGCCGACGGCCAGTCCCCGCAGGTCCTCTTCATCACCTGCTCCGACTCTCGCGTCGTGCCGGCCCTGATCACGGGCGCGCGCCCCGGTGAGCTCTTCGAGCTCCGCACCGCGGGCAACATCGTGCCCCCGTACGCCGGCGGCACCCCCTGCGGGGAGACCGCCACCATCGAATACGCCGTGGAAGTCCTCGGCGTCCAGGACATCGTCGTGTGCGGGCACTCGCACTGCGGGGCGGTCGGCGCGCTGGTGCGCGGCGACGACCTCGAGGCCGTGCCCGCCGTCCGGGACTGGCTCGCGCACGCCGCGGACGAGCCCGGAGGCTGCGACCCGGCCGACGTCACGGTCTCCTCGGCCGTCCAACAGCACGTCCTCGCCCAGCTGCTGCGGCTGCGCTCCTACCCGTGTGTGGAGCGCCGGCTCGCCGACGGCCGCCTCACGCTGCGCGGCTGGTACTACGAGGTGCACACCGGCGGCGTCCGCGAACACCGTGTCGACACCGACACGTTCGAGACTCTGTGAGCGCCACCATGACTGAAACCACCCCCCACACCCCAACCCCGAAGTTCCCTCATCTCAAGGCGGACTTCACCGCCTCGCTCGTCGTGTTCCTCGTGGCACTTCCGCTGTGCGTCGGCGTGGCCGTCGCCTCGGGTGTGCCCGCGGAACTCGGCCTGATCACCGGCATCGTCGGCGGCATCGTCACCGGCCTGATGCGCGGCAGCAGTCTCCAAGTGTCGGGCCCGGCAGCCGGGTTGACCGTCCTCGTGTACGAAGCGGTGCAGGAGTTCGGCCTTCCGATACTCGGCGTCATCGTCCTCGCGACCGGCGTGCTGCAGATCGCCATGGGCGCTCTGAAGGTGGGCCGGTACTTCCGGGCCATCTCGGTCTCGGTCGTCGAGGGCATGCTCGCCGGCATCGGCCTGGTCCTGATCGCGGGCCAGATGTACTCGGTCCTCGACGCCAAGGCCCCGGAGTCGGGGCTCGGCAAGATAGCCGGGCTGCCGGAAGCCTTCATCGACACGCTCGGCAGCACCCGGGCGCTGGCCTCGCTCGCCCTCGGCGCCGGTACCGTCCTGATCCTGGTGTTCTGGAAGTACATGCCGCGCAAGGCGCGCGTCGTTCCGGGACCGCTCGCCGCGGTGGGCCTGGCGATGCTGGCGGCGTTCGTGTTCAACGCACCCGTCGCCATGGTCGAGGTCAACGGCCTGATCGGTTCGATCCAGCCGCCGCCCCTCGGCTCGTTCGGCGAGCTCGCCACCGTCGGTGTGCTCGGCACGATCGTGGCGTTCACCCTGATCGCGTCCGCCGAGTCACTGTTCAGCGCGGCCGCCGTGGACCGGATGCACGACGGTCCGCGCACCCAGTACGACAAGGAACTGCTCGCGCAGGGCGCGGGCAACGCGGTGTGCGGCGTGCTCGGCGCGCTGCCGATGACCGCGGTGATCGTGCGCAGCTCGGCCAATGTGCAGGCGGGCGCCAGGACGAAGGCGTCGCGGGTCATGCACGGCGTCTGGCTACTGCTGTTCGCGGCGCTGCTGCCGGCGCTGCTCGCCTACATCCCGATCCCGGCCCTCGCGGGCGTGCTGGTGCACGCCGGGGCGAAGCTGGTGCCCGTACGGGCCCTGGTGAAGCTCTGGCGCGACCATCGCGGTGAGGCGCTGATCCTGGTCGTCACCGCGGTGTCGATCGTGGCGATCAGCATGTTCGAGGGCGTGCTCATCGGCCTCGCCCTGTCGGTCATCAAGACCGCCTGGGACGCCTCGCACGTCAAGCTGGAGGTCATAGACAAGGGAGCGGGCCCGATCCAGGCACACCTGACGGGCAACGCGACCTTCCTGAAGCTGCCGAAGATCCTCGACAGCCTGGAGGCGCTCCCGCAGGACCGCCCGGTCGAACTGAACCTGAGCGGGGTCCACCACCTGGACCACGCGTGCCGCACGGCTCTGGAGAACTGGGCCGAACGGCACAGCTCCGCGGAGACGGAGCCGGTGAAGGTCACCTCGGCCTGATCCAATTCAGACGCATCGGCCCCGACTCCCGTGTTCCGCACGGGAGTCGGGGCCTTCGCGTGTCTCAGTCGACCACCGCGGCGACCGCCTCGACCTCGACGAGCTGGTCGGCGTAGCCGAGCACGGTGACACCCATCAAGGTGCTGGGTACGTCGTGGTCGCCCAAGGCGTCACGCACCACTTCCCAGGCCTTGACCAGGTCCTCCTGCCGCGTCGACGCGACGAGGACGCGGGTGCTGATGACGTCCTCGAGACCGGCGCCGGCCGCGTCGAGGGCGAGGCGCATGTTCGCGACACACTGGGCCGCCTGACCGGCGAAGTCGCCGACCGCGACGGTCGAGCCGTCCTTGTCCAACGGGCAGGAACCCGCGAGGAAGACGAGCCGCGCCTCGGCCGGCGCGGTGGCCGCGTAGGCGTACTCCGCGACATCGGAGAGGGCGTCGGAGCGGATCAGGGTGACGGCACGGGGCACGGGGTTCCCTTCGGACGGGTGCGGTGGTCGTCATCGTGCCACGGCACCCGCCCGTACGGTCAGCGCTGCGCGGGGAGTTCGCCACAGGTGGACGTGGCCGGCTCTCCCGAGAGGCGGTCGGTGAGCCAGTTGATGGCCGGTCCCTGGTCGGTGAGCAGCGGGGCGAAGTGGTTGATCAGGGCGCGGCCGACGTCCGGGATGTTCACCGCCTTGTACGTGACCTGGGCACCGCGGCCGCACCAGTCGACGGCCAACTGGCGTGCCTGGCCGTGCGGGACGAGGTTGTCGCTCACACCCGTGGCGACGCGCACCGGGCTCTGCGGCTCGATGGTGCCGATGCGCTGCTGGGCGAGGAACTCCTGGAGGCGCGGCTCGGCCTTGATGATGTCCTCGAGGCTCTCGCCGTCCTTCGTCCAGGTCGAACTCTTCTGGGACGAGTAGCCGAGGATGGCGTCGCCGACGCACGCCGTGGAGAGGTCCTTCAGGGCGGCCCGACCCTTGTCGTTCAGGTGCTTGTCGGCGATCGCCCGAAGCTCCGGGTCGGACTGCAGGAACCCGTTGAGCGACCAGCCGAGCGCCCCGACGAGGTCGGTGCCGTCGATGGCCTTGGTCGTCTCGGTCAGGTCGGCCGGCGGCGCCCCCGCGTACGTTCCGGAGAGCGTGACATCCGGTGCGTACGTCGGCTGGAGTTCGGCGGCAGCGGCGGTGGCGCCGCCGCCCTGGCTGTAGCCGAAGAGGCCGACCCGCGAACCGCTGGTGACGGTGGCGTCCTTGAGGGCGCGGGCGGCCCGCACGGCGTCGAGCACCGCGTGGGCCTCGTCCTGCCGGTTCACGTAGGTGTGCAGGCGGTCGGTGGCGCCCAGGCCGATGTAGTCGGTGACGACGACGGCGACGCCCTTGGCGAGGAGCCGGTAGATCGCCAGGTCCTCGTAACCGGCCACCAGCGTCTGCCCGTTGAACACGATCGGGTGCTCGAGCCCCATCGACGCGGCGCACTGGTCGCCCTGCCCCTGCGTGCCGGGGGCGAGCGCGACGAGCGGACGGGGCCCGGCGCCGCGCCACTTGGCGCTGGGCTCGATGTACGCGCCCGTGGACGCCGCGGGCTTCCCGTTGGAGTCGGTGGTCTTGTACATGATGCGGGTCGCCTTGCCGGGCAGCGGTCCGTGCAGGCCGGGCAGGCTGAGGGCGAGCGGGAGGCCCTCGCTGCGCATCAACGTTCCGTTGGCGGCGGGCAGTTCGGCCGGCGGGTTGTAGAAGGCGGGGATCGTGACACCGCGCGAGACGGTGTCGCCGGAGGCGTCCGATCCGGTGGCCGCCGCGGCGGGCACGGCCTGGGCGCCGACACACGCGGCGACGGTGACGGCAGCGGCCAGCAGGCGGGTGGGAGCGGTGGGCATGGCGAACCTCCGGTCTACGGGCGGGGGGTGACCCCCCGCCTGGCGGCTGTCGGCCGGAACATCGGGCAGGCCGACGGCGCGTTCGGAGCGGTCGTCCCACCGCCACCACACGCCTTGCCGGACGCTATCCAGAACACCGTTACCGCGAGTAGCACCGGGAAGGTTACGGTTCAGTAACTTACGGCTGCACCGCGAGCCCGAGCAGATCGCTGACCGTGCGGACGACGCCGTTCTCGGTGTTGGCCGGGGCGCGCAGCCGGGCGCGGTCGAGGACGTCGGGGTGGGCGTTGGCCATGGCGTAGGACCAGTCGGCGGTGTCCAGCATCTCCAGGTCGTTGCGGTAGTCGCCGAACACCACGGTCTGCGCGGGCGTGACGCCCAGGGCGTCCTGGAGCCTGCGGACGGCGGCGCCCTTGTTCGCGGCCGGGTTCATGACGTCGATCCAGTGCCGGCTGGAGACGACGACCTGGTGCGAGTCGGTGAGCGGGGCGAGGAGCGGGGCGGTGGTGTCCTGCGCGTTGCCGAAGTCGAAGAGCGCGACCTTGACGAACTCGTCCTCGACGGCGGTGGCGTCGGCGACGATCTCGTGGGCGGCGTAGTACTTGCGGACCTGCGTCATGAACGCCTCGTCGGAGCGCTCCACGTAGGCGGACCGCTTCCCGCAGACGACGACGCCCGCGTCGGCCCCGCCCTCGTCGACGAGAGCGCGCACCGCCTTGACGATCCACTCGACGACGGCCGGCTCCAGCGGATCGGAGCTGATCTCGGCGCCGCCGCGCACGACGTAGGCGCCGTTCTCCGCGACGTAGACCATGCCGCCGTCGTCCACGGCGTCGAACTGGGCGGCGAGCGTGGCGTACTGCCGGCCGCTGGCGGGGCAGAAGGCGATGCCTCGGCGGTTCATTTCGGCCAAGAGCGGCCAGAGGGAATCCGGGATCTTCCCGTCGCCGTCCAGGAGCGTGCCGTCCATGTCGGTGACGACCAGGCGGATGTCGGGCGGGGTGGCGGCGGTCGCCTGGTGCTGGGTGTTCACGGTGGTTCCTGGTTCGGTGGTGCGGGCTGCGGGCCACGGGGCGAGGACGCAGCACCACCAGTCTAGAAGGGCCGTCCCGGCCGCTCTGACCGGCCAACACTCTTGATCATGCCCACGCCCGCGCCGTACGGTTCCGGCACTCACCCCGCGCGGGTCCGACCCAACCTGGAGCACTCCATGCCCCGATTCACGCAGGACGGCACCGTTTTGCGGTACGACGACCTCGGTCCCGCGGACGGTGTCGCGATCGTGCTGATCCACGGGCATCCGTTCAACCGGACCCTGTGGGCCACTCAGGCCGACGCGCTCACGGCGGCCGGGTACCGGGTGCTCCTGCCCGATCTGCGCGGGTACGGCGAGAGCGATGTCACTCCGGGGCAGGTGCTGCTCTCGCGCTTCGCGGACGACGTCGTCGCGCTCCTGGACGAGCTGGACATCGACACCGCCGTGGTCGGTGGTGTGTCCATGGGCGGCCAGATCGCCATGGAGTTCCACCTGCGGCACCCGGACCGCACCCGCGCGCTCGTCCTGTCCGACACCTCGGCGCCGCCCGAGACCCCCGAGGGCAAGGTCCACCGCAACCGGCTCGCGGTGCGGCTGCTCGCCGAGGGCATGAGCGCGTACGCGGACGAGGTCATCGACAAGATGCTCGCGCGGTACAACGTGGCCGCGCTGCCGGAGGTCGCCGCGCATGTCCTCGGCATGATGCAGGTCACCGACCCGCGCGGGGCCGCGGCGGCGCTGCGCGGGCGGGCCGAGCGCCCCGACTACCGCGACAGCCTCGCGGCGGCCCGGGTTCCCGCGCTCGTCGTGGTCGGCGCGGACGACGCGTACACGCCGGTCCCGGACTCCGAGGAGATCGTGAAGCTGGTGCCGGACTCGCTGCTGCGGGTGATCGACGGGGCCGGGCATCTGCCGGGCGTCGAGCAGCCCGAGCTGTTCAACTCCGTACTCCTGGACTTCCTCCGCGACCGCTGTCCGACCGGGTAGGGCGGGATCGTGACCCGCTCCGCGAGCGACCGGCTGCTCGACGCGCTCGGCGCCTTCGACCAGGACCACCCGTCGCTCACACTGACCCAGCTCGCGCATCGCGCCGAGCTTCCGCTGCCCACCGCGCACCGGCTCGTCGGCGCGCTCTCCCGCTGGGGCGCCCTGGAGCGCGACGAGGCGGGGAACTACCACGTGGGCCTGCGCCTGTGGGAGATCGCGGCGCTCGCCCCGCGCGGCCTCGGCCTGCGGCAGGCGGCCCTGCCGTTCCTCGAGGACCTGTACGAGGCCACGCACGAGAACGTGCACCTCGCGGTGCGCGACGGCCTGGAGGTCGTCTACATCGAGCGCCTGTCGGGCCGTTCGGCGGTGGGCGTGCACTCACGGGTCGGCGCGCGCTGGCCGCTGCACGCGACGGGCGTGGGTCTGGTGCTGCTCGCGCACGGCGACCTCGACCTCCAGGACCGCTACCCGCAGGGCGGGCTCGACCCGTTCACCCCCTACACCGTCACCGATCCGGTCCGGCTGCGCCGGATGCTGGCCGAAGTGCGGCGCAGCGGCGTCGCGGTGAGCGACCGTCAGATCACCGACGACGCGCTGTCGGTGGCGGCTCCGGTGCGCGGGCCGCGCGGGGATGTCGTCGCCGCGGTGTCCGTCGTCGTACCGGTCGAGGGCGCGCGGACGCCTGCGCTGATTCCGGCGGTACAGCTGGCCGGGCGGGGCATTTCGCGCGCTCTGGGCTGGCAACCCGCCTCGACCGCACCCCCGGCTTCCGTCTGACGGAAGTGGCGTTGTGGGGCTGTGGTCCAGGTCACCAGGGTGGTCGGTGACGCGCGGCGACGGTGCCGCGCGGTGACTGGAGGGACACCCGTCATGACCGCCTACTCGGCCTTCGCCCGTAACCAGTGGTACGTCGCCGCGTGGTCGAAGGAGGTCGGCCGGGAGCTGCTCGGCCGCACGATCCTCGGTGAGCCGATCGCCTTCTACCGCACCGAGGCCGGGGAGCCGGTCGCGCTCGCGGACCGCTGTGTGCACCGCCGCTACCCGCTGTCGGCGAGCGGGCTCGACGGGGACCGGGTGGTGTGCGGGTACCACGGGTTCACCTACGACACGACGGGCACCTGCGTGTTCGTGCCGGGGCAGAAGCGGGTGCCGCGGACCGCGCGGGTGAGCTCGTACCCGGTCGCCGAGGTCGACGGGATGGTGTGGGTGTGGGTCGGTGACCCGGAGCAGGCCGACAAGGGTGTGATCCCGCGCGCCCCGCACCTGGTCGCGGACGGTTTCGTGACCGTGGAGGGCATGGAGCCGATCGACGCGGACTTCATGCTCCTGGTCGACAACCTCATGGACCTCTCCCACGAGACGTATCTGCACGGCGGTTACATCGGGACGCCCGAGGTCGCCGAGACACCCATCGCCACGGAGGTCGACGAGGAGTCCGGGATCGTGCGGGTGTCGCGGCACATGAAGGACGCCGAGTGCCCGCCGTTCTACGCCCGTTCCACCGGCATCGAGGGCCGCATCGACCGGCGCCAGGACATCGAGTACCACGCACCGTGCCTGTATCTGCTGCACAGCACGATCAGCCCGTCGGGGCAGGAGACCCCCGCGTTCCGCACGGAGATCACGTACGCGATCACCCCGTCCTCGCCCGGCAAGGTGTACGACTTCTGGGCGGTGTCGCGGAACTTCGCGACCGAGGACGCCGAAGTCACCACGTTCCTGCGGGACTTCAACCACAAGGTCGTCATGCAGGACGTGGACGCGCTCAATCTGCTGCAGCGCACCCTGGACACCGAACCGGAGGGCTACCAGGAGCTCAGCATCAACATCGACACGGGCGGCCTGGCCGCGCGCCGCATCCTCGGGAAGCTGGCCGCCGGATGAACCGGCCCGTGTACCGCATCGAATGGCTCCCCGGCACCGACATCCTCGACGGCCACTGCTACTGCGGTGAGCGGCACACGAGCGAGGACCCGGTCGCCATGTGGGAGTGGATGCTCGCCCACCCGGACCACCCGCAGGCCTCCGACCAGAAGGACCGCACCCCGTGAGCGACCCGCTCGTCCCCCTCGACACGTACGACCTCGTCGTCGCCGAACGCCGCCAGGAGGCCGAAGGCGTCGTCTCCCTGCTCCTGCGCCGCCCGGACGGCGCGCCGCTGCCCGCGTGGGAGGCGGGCGCCCACATCGACCTGATCCTCTCCGAGGCCGCGGGCCTCGAACGGCAGTACTCGCTGTGCGGCGGGGACGCGCACTCCTGGCGGATCGCGGTGCTGCACGAGCGGGACGGGCGGGGCGGCTCGGCGCATGTGCACGGCGAGCTTCAGGAAGGCGCGGCGGTACGTGCCCGTGGGCCGCGCAACCACTTCCGGCTCGAACCGGCGCCCGCGTACCGGTTCGTCGCGGGCGGCATCGGCATCACGCCGATCCTGCCGATGCTGGCCGCGGCGGCCGACCGGGGCGCGCAGTGGTCCCTGCATTACGGGGGCCGCTCCCGCGCGACGATGGCGTTCGCCGAGGAGTTGGCCGCCCGGCACCCCGGCGGGCGGATCGAGTTCGTCGAGGGCCTGCTGGACCTCCCCGCGGTCCTCGCGGACCGGCGACCCGGTGAACTCGTCTACGCCTGCGGCCCCGAGCCGCTGCTCGCCGCCGTCGAGGAGCTGGTGCCGGCCGAGGCGCTGCGCACGGAGCGGTTCACGCCGACGGCGACCGACACCAGCGGCGACACGGCCTTCGAGGTCGAACTCGCCTCCTGCGGCCGGACGTTGAAGGTCCCGGCGGACCGGACGATCCTCGCCACGTTGCAGGAGGCCGGGATCCAGGTGCTGTACTCCTGCACCGAGGGCACGTGCGGCACCTGCGAGACGGACGTGCTCGCCGGGGAGGTCGACCACCGCGACAGCGTGCTCACGGCCGCCGAGCGGGACGCGAACGAGACGATGATGGTGTGCGTCTCACGGGCGAAGGGCGAGCGGCTCACGCTCGATCTGTGACCGCCTCATCCGTGGCGGCCTCGGACTCGGCTCCCGGCTGCGTCGCGTGTTCCGCGCGGCGCAGCAGCGTGGCCGCCACCAGGCCGCCCGTCAACACGGCGGCCGCGCCCACGAGTTGACCGGTCTCCAGGGCGGAGCCGAACGCCCGCGTCACCGTGCGGCGTTCGGCCGCCGAGTCGGTCGCGGCGAGGGCGGCGGGCAGTGAGGCCGCGGCCACCGGTACGAGCGCGGAGAACCGGGCGCTGAGCACGGCGCCCAGGACGGCGACGCCGAGGCCGCTGCCGAACTCGGTGACCGTGCCCTGGATGCCGGCGCCCGCGCCCGCCTTCTCTCGGGGGATCGAGCCCATCACGGCGACGGCCATCGCCGGGTTGGCGAACGCGCAGCCGACACCCATGAGGACGAGCCCGACGAGCAGGCCCCCGTACCCGTCCACGACCCGCCCGGCGAGGGCGACCGCGGCGAGTCCGCTCGCGAGCAGCGTCATGCCGACGGCCACGGACCCCGGAATGCCGAGCCGCTTGCTCAACCGGGCCGACAAACCTGAGAAGTTGAGCAGCACGACGGTGAGCGCGAACGGGGCCGTGCGCAGCCCGGCCTCCAACGGGCCGTAGCCCAGCACGAATTGGAGCTGCTGCGTGAGAAGGAAGAGCGCTCCCCCGCTGCCGAAGGTGATCAGCACGGCGCCGATCACGGCACCGGTGAACGTCCGGTTGCGGAAGAAGCTCATGTCGAGCATGGGGTCGGTGACCCGCCGCTCCCACAGCACGAACCCGGTCAGCGCGCACACCCCGAGACCCGCGCCCGCGAGCACGTACGGGGAGGACCAGCCGTGGTCCGGGCCCGAAACGACGGCGTAGACGAGGGAGCCCATCGCGATCGTCGACAGGAGCGCGCCGAGCACGTCGGGGCGGTGGCTCTGCTCGGCCCTGCTCTCCGGCACGAGGACGCTGACGGCGCACAGGCCGAGCAGCACGACGGGCACGTTGACGATGAAGAGCGAGCCCCACCAGAAGTGCGCGAGGAGGACGCCACCGACCAGCGGTCCCGCCGCGAAGCCGAGGGCGTTGACGGCGGCCCAGACCCCGATGGCACGGACCCGTTCGTCGTCGTCGAAGACCTGCACGGCCACCGCGAGGGTCGTGGTCAGCAGGAGTGCGCCACCCACGCCCATGCCGGCGCGCGCGGCGATCAACTGGCCGGTGGTGTGGGAGAGCGCGGCGGCGAGCGAGCCCGCACCGAACAGCACGAGACCGGTCAGGAGCAGCTTCTTGCGGCCGTAGCGGTCCGCGGCGGCCCCGGCCGCGAGCAGCAGTCCCGCCTGCACCAGCACGTACGCGTTGATGATCCACTGGACGTCGACGGTGTCTGCGCCGAGGTCGTCGGTGAGCGTGGGGACGGCGACGTTGAGGATCGTGTTGTCGAGGATGACGACGAGTTGGGCGAGGCAGATCACGCCGAGGATGAGCCAGCGGCGCGGGTCCCTCGGCCGGGCGGGCGCGGGTGCGGTCGGCTGTTCGGCGGCGGGCGTCGCCGTCATGCGGGCTCCTTGTAGGCAGGCGGAGAACACGGGGACCACCCCGCTGGTTAGGTAACCCTAACTCAACGGATGGCCCGCGTCCGCCCCACCCCACCAGGGCCTATAGGGCGCGGTGCATGATGTGCAGTCCGACCCTGCCGTGCCGCGGGTGGTCGTACGCCTCGGGCACCGTGCCGAGGATCGTGAAGCCGAGCGAAGTCCACAGCCGTACGGCCGGGTTGGTCTCGACGACGGCGTTGAAGACCATGGCGCGGTAGCCGTCCTGCTCGGCCACGGTCAGCACGTGTTCGGCGAGGGCGCGGCCGTAGCCGTGGCCGCCGTGGTCGGGGTCGACCATGAATCCGGCGTTCGCGGTGTCCCGCGCCGGGCCGCCGTAGTTGGGCTTCACGTAGGCCGTCGCGACGAGCGTGCCCGCGTCGTCCTCCATGACGAGGACGCGCTTGCCCGCGCCCTCGGTCCACAGGGCGCGGGCCTCGGGCTCGCTGGTGTCGGGATCCCAGGCATAGGTCTCGCCCTCGCGCACGATCCGCCGCCAGAACGGCCAGATCCGCTCCCAGTCCCCGTCCCTGATGTCTCTGATCTTCATGGGGCCGAGTCTGGCACGCGGCCCGGCCGCCCTGTCGAGGACGCCCAGTTGGTGAACGCGGGGCTGGTCAGCCGGTGAACGCCGCGCTCGGTGACCTGGCCTCCCGGTCCTCGGATGCCGGCGGTGCCAGCAGCAGCATCGCGCCGAGTCCGAGGGCCGCGACACCGGCGAAGAACCAGAAGCCCCAGGGGTGGGCGATGCCCGCCGTGACCAGGGCGCCGGTCACGAACGGTCCGGTGATCGAGCCGAGCCGGCCCACCGCGGAGGCGAGGCCGAGCGCGGTGCCGCGGGTGCGGGCCGGGAAGACCTGGGCCACGTACCCGTAGATGAGGACCTGCGCGGAGAACACGAAGACGCCGGTGAGCAGCACCAGTGCGTTGAGCAGCAGGCTGCTTTCGATGCGCAGGCTCAGGACGGCGAGCAGCACGGCGCCCGCCGCGAACCAGATGCGGGCCACGCGCCGGATGCCGTACTTGTCGGCGACGATGCCCGCGACGACGAGCCCGATGACGGCGCCGACGTTGAGGACCAGCAGGAGCGCGATGGAGCGGGAGATGGGGTAGCCGGCGCTGCGCATGAGTTGGGGCAGCCAGGTGTTGAGCCCGTAGACGAGCAGCAGGCCCATGAAGGAGCCGCCCCACACGGCGAGCGTGGTGCGGCGCACGCGCGGGCCGAGCAGGTCGCGCATGCCGATGCGTTCGGTCTCGGGCTGCTGTTTGGCGGCGAGGTACGCGGCGGACTCCGGCAGCTTCCACCACATCAGCGGGACGACGAGCAACCCCGCGACTCCCCCGCCGTAGAACAGCCAGTGCCAGTCACCGGCCACGGCGAGCGCGAGCACCGAGGTGAGCACCGCGCCGACGTGGTAGCCGGTCATGGTGAACGTGCTGGCGCTCGCGCGGCGGCGTTCGGGCAGGTTCTCCGACATGACGGTCAGGGCGACCGGCATGCAGGCGCCGAGGCCGAGCCCGGCGAGGAAGCGCAAGCCGCCGAACACGGCCACGTTCGGGGCGAGCGGTGTCACCAGGGTGAACACCGAGAACAGCAGCACCGAGCCGATGAGCATGCCGCGCCGGCCGAAGCGGTCGGTGAGCGGTCCGAGCCCCGCGGCGCCGACCGCGACCCCGACGAGGGACACGGTGGCGACCGCGGTGGCATCAGCCGCGGTGAAACCGAGGTGGTGCGTCTTGAGCAGGGTGGGGATGGTGGCGCCGAGCGCCACCAGGTCGTACCCCTCGAGCAGTACGGTCAGCCAGCACAGCACCGCCGTGCCGGCTGCCCGCTTGGGAGACGTCGTCATTGGCGTGCTCCTTGCCTGATGAGCGGATGGGGACGGGGACGCGCTGCTCCTGGACGACAGGGGATTTTTACGGCGGGGGACTTTGGCGACAGGGGACTTTGACGACAGGGGACTTTGACGGTGGGGGACTTTTACGGTGGGGCCGGATCTTCTGCGGGGATCAGAAGGGGTACGGCGCGATCTGCGGGCGCACGGTCACCCACTGCGTCTCGGTGAACGCCTCGATGTTGGCCTGCGCGCCGCCGAACCGGGATCCGTTTCCGGAGTCGCCGACACCGCCGAAGGGCGCGCCGGGCTCGTCCATGACGGTCTGTTCGTTGATGTGCACCTTGCCGGAGCGGATCCGGTCGGCGAGGGTCATCGCGGTGCCGACGTCGCCGAGGATGCCGACGGACAGGCCGTACGGCGAGGCGTCGACGATGCGGGCCGCCTCGTCGAGGTCGCGGTAGGTGCGCACGGGCGCGACGGGCCCGAAGATCTCCTCGCGCCAGGCCGGGCTGTCGTCGTCGAGGCCGGTGAGCACGGTCGCCGGATAGTACGGGGCGTCGGCCTTGCCGCCCGCTGCGACCTTCGCGCCCGCGGCGACGCTGTCGGTCACCACCTTGTCGATGTGGGCGAGTTGCCGGCTGTCGATGATCGGCCCGAGCGCGACGTCGCCGGCGGCGGGGTCACCGACGGGCAGGTTCGCGGCCTTCTCCGCGAGCAGCGCCACGTACTCCTCGGCCTGCGACTCGTGGACGAGGTGACGGCCGGTCGCCATGCAGATCTGGCCCTGGTGGAGGTACGAGCCGAACGCGCCGGCCGAGGCGGCCGCCGGGAGGTCGGCGCCGGGCAGCACGACGAGCGCGTTGTTGCCGCCGAGTTCGAGGTGGACCTTCTTGAGGTTCCGGGCGGCGACCTCACCGACCTTGCGCCCGGCGGCAGTTGAGCCGGTGAAGGAGACGACGGAGACCTCGGGCGCCTCGACGACGGCGGCGCCGACACTCGCGTCGCCGGGCAGCAGGTGCAGCAGCCCCTCGGGCAGCCCGGCCTCCTCGAAGATACGGACGATGGTGACACCACCGCAGACCGCGGTGCGCGGGTCCGGCTTGAGGAGCACGGCGTTGCCGAGGGCGAGCGCGGGCGCGACGGAGCGGATGCCGAGGATCAGCGGGAAGTTGAACGGCGCGATGACCGATACGACGCCCGCGGGTACGCGGCGCGCGAACGACCAGCGGGGCTCGCCGCTGCTGAGCACGTCGCCGAGCGGGTGCGCGGGCAGGGCCGCGTCCTCGTAGCACTCGGCGGCGGCGAAGTCGGTCTCGACGCCTGCCTTGGCGCGCGTCGAGCCGGCCTCGCGGACGATCCAGTCCTTGATCTCCTCGGCGTGCTCGGCGAACAGGTCACCGGCCCGGCGCAGCACGGCGGCGCGCTCGGCGGGGGCGGTGCGGGCCCACTCCTCCTGCGCCACGGCGGCGCGGGCCGCTGCGCGGGACACGTCGTCGGCGGTGGCGTTGCCGATCACACCGAGCCGCCGCCCGGTGGCGGGTTCGACGACGGCGGACGTGCCCCCACTTCCCGCGGTCCAGCCGTCGAGGTGGATGCGCTCGTGCCATACGGGGTCTTCGAGGAGAGTCATGTTCACTCCGGTGAGGTGGGGTGGGTGTCGACCTGGATGAGCCGGGGTCCTTCGGTCGCGTTCTTCTTCAACTGCTCGCGCAGATCGGCGAGTTCGGTCACGGCGGTGGCGGGCACGCCGTACCCCGCGGCGAGCGCGGTGAAGTCGAGGCCGGGAATCGCGGTGCCCGGCACGTCGGGGGTGTCGAGCAGCGTCCCGAACCAACGCAGCGCACCGTACGTGCCGTTGCGCAGGATGAGGAAGGTGACCGGTACCCGGTAGTGGGCGGCGCTCCACAGCGCCGTGATCCCGTAGTTGGCGGAGCCGTCGCCGACGACCGCGACGACCGGGCGGTCCGGGTCGCCCATCGCCGCGCCGACGGCGGCGGGCAGGCCGAAGCCGAGCCCGCCGGAGGCCGGGAAGAAGTAGGAGCCGGGGCGCCGCAGGTCCATCTGCCGCCACCAGGCGCCGTTGGTGGAGGTCGACTCGACGACGTAGCGGGTGTCGGGCGGCTGGGTGTCGCGGAGGGCGGCGAAGACTTCCTCGGGGTGGAGGGCGCCGCCGATGGCGGTGGCGGGTTCGGGCGGGGGCGTGAACTCCCTTGGCCCGCTTGCCCGTTGTGGCAGCCGATGCAGCAGCGCCGTCAGCACAGGACCCGGATCCGCGACCAGTGCCTCCCCCATCGGCGCGCGGGCCGCGGCGCCGGCGTCGTCGGTGATCTGGATCAGCCGGGCGCCGTCGGGCAGATAGGGGCCCGGTACGTGCTGGTGGTAGCGGAAGACGGGCGCGCCGACGACGAGCACCAGGTCGTGCCCGGCCAGCGCCGACGACACGGAGCCGATTCCGGCGGGCAGCACACCGCGCAGCAGCGGATGCCGGTTGGGGAACGGGAGGCGGTGCGGCGAGGGCGCCACCCACACCGGCAGGTCGAGGTGTTCGGCGCAGGCCACGGCCCGGTCGAAGTACCCGGCCGCGTCGATGTCACCGCCGAGGACGAGCACGGGATTGCGGGCGGCGCCCACTTCCCTTACGAGGTCGTCGAGTTGCTCCTCGTCCGGGGCGAGCCCGCGGCGCACTCGCCGCTCCAGGACCTCGCAGGCCCCCGGGTCGACCTCGGCGTCCCAGTCGTCGTACGGCACGGAGAGATAGGTCGGGCGGCGCTGCAACTCGGCTTCGAAGACCGTCTGGGCCAGCGAGCGCGGGACGTCGGCGGCGCAGGCCGGTTCGGCGGAGTGGCCGACGAGCGGGCGCATCAGCTGCGGGGCGTCGACGTTGGCAAGCATCGCCTCCAGGCCGACGGCGGAGCGCACCTGCTGGCCCGCCGTGAGCACCAGTGGCGAGCGCGCGTACACCGCGTTGGTGAGCGCGCCCATCGCGTTGCCGGAACCGGCGGCGGCGTGCAGATTGACCAGCGCGGGGCGGCCGGTGGCCTGGGCGTATCCGTCGGCCATGCCGGCGACGACGCCTTCGTGCAGACCGAGGACGTAGCGGAAGGACTCGGGGAGTCCCGCCAGGAAGGGCAGTTCGTTCGAGCCGGGGTTCCCGAAGATCGTGGTCAGGCCCTGTCGCTCGAGGAACGCGTGGGCGATCCGGCGTGCGGTCGGCATGCGCAGACTCCTCCTTGACCGGCGGTGATGTGGTTGAGCCTAGAAATAAAGCCGACCGTGATCCAATCAATGTTGCCTACCCGCTTCATAGACAGCATCGATAATGGGGCAGCAGACGGGAGCGATCATGCGGGACTTCGACCTCAACCTCGTACGGACCTTCGTGCTGCTCTACGAGACCCGGAGCGTGACGGCGACCGCCGAGGCCCTGCACGTGACCCAGCCGACCGTGAGCTATGGGCTGCAGAAGCTGCGCCGCCGCTTCGACGACGAGCTCTTCCGCCGCACGGGCGCGGGGCTCGCCCCGACGACCACGGCCCGCGCCCTGTACGAGCCGCTGCACCGCGCCCTCTCGGAGATCGATACGACCGTGAGCGGCTCCCGCTCCTTCGACCCGGCGACCGCGCGCCCCGCGTTCACCGTGTGCCTGTCCGACCTGGGCGAGGTGGCCCTGCTGCCGCGCCTGATGGCCGCGCTGCCGCGGCAGGCGCCGGGCGCCACGCTCACGGTGCGGCCGCTCGACATCCGTGGCGCCGCCGACCAGTTGGGCCGCGGGGAGATCGACGCGTTCATCGCCTCGCCGCTGCTCGGCTCGGCGCGGGTGGCACGGATCCCGCTGTTCTCCGAGGGATACGTCGCCGTGGTGGCCCGCGACCACCCACGGCTGCGCGGCCGCTCCGTGGACCTGGCCGCGCTCGGCGCCGAGCAGCATGTGACGGTCTCAGGACCCGCCGGGCACGAGGGGCCGCGCCGCGCCCTGGAGGCGCACGGTCTGCTGCACCGCGTGGTGCTGGACGTGACCCGGTTCGCGGGCCTGCCGTACCTCATCCAGGACAGCGAGCTCGTCGCGGTGGCGCCCCGGCTGGTGGCCCGCATGTTCGCCGCCGACCACCGGGTGCGGCTCCTTGAGCTTCCGATCGACATCGAACCGGCGCAGGTCTCCGTCTACGCCCGCCACGCGCACGCCCGCACTCCGGCGCAGCACTGGCTGGTGGACTTCATGCGGGACACGCTGGTCGACGCGACGCAGGCGTGAAGCGCGGCGCCCGCCTCGAGGGGCGGGCGCCGTGGTGTTGTCAGTCGTTGCGCGCCGTCTCCGGTCCGGTGATCCGCCGCAGCAGCGGCAACGTGGAGGCGATGACGGCGAGCGAGACGACCATCCCGGCGAGGGTCAGGCCGTAGTAGCCCGGCCCCGGCGCTCGTATCGAGTAGTCGAACTGCGCCTGGAGGAACAGTTGGGCGGTCAGGAAGCCCAACCCGATGGCAAGCGCCGCGACGATCAGCAGCGGCGCGGCGCTCTCCAGGAGCACCACCCGGCGCAGGGTGCTCAGCGGCACTCCGCTCAGCCGCAACAGGGCGAAGGGGCGCTTGCGTTCGTTCAGTCCCCCGGCGACGGCGACCGCCAGGCTGCATCCGGCGATCGGGAAGCTGATCACGATGACGACGGTGGCCAGCTGCCGGTACGCCGCGATGTCGCCCCACCGCTGCCCATAGTCCTCCTCGACCGTGTACGGCGGCAGTTCGTCCGGGTACGCCGCGGTGAGGAGCGTGCGAACGCGCTCGACCGCCGCGGTGGAGCCGTCCGTCGTCACCATGATCTCGCTCACCGGCAGGGACTCGAGGCGCTGCGGTTCGATCTTCGCCGCGGGCCAGACTGCGGGCAAGGCCGCCTGGTCCTCGTGCATGCCGAGGCGGGAGAAGTCCGGTGGGATCGCGGCGGCCCGGGCCCCCTCCGGGCACCTGTTGTGTGCGGGCATCCGTGCCAACTCGGCGCAGGGGACCAGGCCCGCCAGGATCGGCGGCTCCCCCTTCGGCGGGTGCGGCTCGGCGGGATCCGGTATGCGGAGCGGATTCGTGCGGACCACCATGACGCCCTGCACGCCGGGCACGGACTCCAGCTCCGACCGGGTCGCGGCTGGCAGCGCTGCCGGGGGGTTCCGCGGGGACCCGGACTGCCAGTCGTAATCGCCGACCACCGAGCTGCCGAACGCCACCTTGTTCTCGGGCACTCCGCTCTCCGCGACCACCGCGGTGATGATTCCGACCGCCGTACTGGTGACACAGAGCGCGAGGACGAGGCCGCTGACCGCGCGGAACCCGGCCTTCGGGTCGTCCGCGAGGCGCCGCCCCGCGACGAGCAGCGCCGGTCGGCCGGTGAACCGGACAAGCAGCCGCGCCCCGGCCATCGTCAGCCACGGGCCCGCGAGGACGATGCCGACCAGGATCAGCAGGATGCCGGGGACGAAGGCAAGTATCTGGCCCGAACTGCCGTCGGGAACGCGCCCGATGACCCACCACAGCTGACCGAGGCCGAGCGCCGCAGGGATGAGCCGCCAGGCCCGTGGCGGCCGGGGCGTGGTCCGGCGGGTCACACCGAGCGGCGATACCCGCACGCGGCGCAGTGCCACGCGCGACGCGACCGCCGCGGCCACCGGCACACCCACGGCGACGAGCAGCACTTCGGCCGCGCCGAGCGACATGTCCCCGGTGAAGAACGGGGTACCGGTCAGGTCGGCCCGCGCCACCAGGGGACGCAGGGCGTACCAGAGGACGAAGCCCACCGCCGTACCGGCGACGGCGGCGACCGCGGACTCGACCGTGGAGATCAGCGACACCTGTCCTGGTGTCGCGCCGACCAGGCGCATCGCGGCGAAGCGCTGCTCGCGGCGGGCGGCGGCGAGGCGGCTGGCCGTACCGGTCAGGATCAGCACGGGGAAGATCAGTGCCAGGGCGACCACCGAGAGGATGAGCGCCATGCCCTCGGCGTTGATGCCGGTGGCGACGTCGCAGTTGGGGCCGCTGCAGCTGCTGGGTGAGTGGGTCTCGATGGTCGTGACGCGCCGGGCGCCCTCCTTCCCCGCAAGGTCGCCGGGGCGGTGTCCGACCACGACGACGAGCGAGTCGGGTCCGGGCAGCGCGGACTTCCCGATCGTGCCCGCCCGGCGGCCGGGATAGCGGTCCGCCAGCTCCCCGGCGGGCGTGGCGCGCAGCAGCTCGGCGAGCGCCGGGGAGACGTAGTACTCGCCGGGGCCCGGGAGGCGTGGCAGGCCCGGTGGCACCGGCGCGTTGGGCCCCGTGGCCGCCACATCGACGCGGCCGATGAGCCCGCCGTCGTAGTGGTCGGCCCGCAGCAGCCACCACAGCGGGTCGGCGCCCGCGGCCCGCGCGCTCCTGCTCTGGGTGAACTCGGCGCCGGTGTTGAGCCAGGCGTTGCGGTCGTTCTGGGTCCGGGTGGCCTGGATGGCGGCGAGTGTGGACAGCAGCAGCGCGACACCCACCGCCACCGCGGCGGCGATCACGGTCAGCCGCATCAGCGCCTCGCGGCCGCCCGCGACGGTGAGGCGGAGCGCGAGCCGGATCATGAGACCGCCCGTTCGATGGAGAGCGGTGTCACCTTGCCGTCGCGGACGATGACCTCCCGGTCGGCGAAGGCGGCGACGCGCGGCTCGTGGGTGACGAGGACGACGGTGGTGCCCTGCTCGCGGGCTGAGCCGACCAGCAGGTCCATCACCTGTTCACCGGTGAGCGAGTCGAGGGCGCCGGTGGGTTCGTCGGCGAAGAGCACTCGCGGCCGGGCGACCAATGCCCGTGCCAGCGCGACCCGTTGCGCCTGTCCGCCCGACAACTCACCGGACCTGCGTCCTTCGAGACCGGCCAGACCGAGCCGCTCGAACCAGCCGCGGGCCTCGCGCAGCGCGGTGGAACGCCGGCCGCGCGCGAGGAGCAGCGGCAGCGCCACGTTCTCCTCGGCCGTCAACTCGGGTACGAGCTGGCCGAACTGGAAGACGAAGCCGAAGCGGTCGCGGCGCAGCGCGCTGCGTTCGGTCTCCCGCATGACGTCGAGGCGCCGCCCGTCATAGAGGATCTCGCCCTCGTCGGGCACCAGGATTCCCGCGAGGCAGTGCAACAGCGTCGACTTGCCGGAGCCGCTCGGCCCCGTCACGGCGACGATCTCGCCCTGTGCCACGGCCAGTTCGGCGCCCCGCAGTGCGGGGGTGCTACCGAACGAGAGCACCACATCGCGTGCTTCGACCAGGCTCGTCACCGCACTCATGAGCGCACCTCCGCCGCGAGCGCGCCGAGCCGCGCCACGGTCATGTCGATCCAGCGCAGGTCGGCTTCGAGGTGGAAGAGACCGTGGTCGGCGAGCAGCCTGTCGACGAGTTCCCCGGTGCGGCGCATCTCGGTCAGCTCGCGCATCCGGTACATGTGGGCGGCCCGCTGGGTGTCGAGGTACGCCTGGGCGTCCCGCTCCAGGAGCAGAGCGAGGACGACCTTGGTGAACAGCACGGTCTGCAGGTGCTGTTCGGGGGCGACCGGCTCGACGAGCCAGGCCTCCACCTGCGTGACCCCGCTGTCGGTGATCACATACCGCTTGCGGTCCGGCCCCTCCCCCGGCTCGGACTCGCCGACCGCCACCTTCCCGTCCCGGGCGAGGCGGCGCAGCGTCGAGTAGACCTGGCCGTAGGGCAATGGCTTGCCCCGACCGAAGTACGTGTCGTAGTTCCGCTTGAGGTCATAGCCGTGGCTCGACTCACGTTCGAGGAGCCCGAGGAGCGCCAATGGAACGGTCATACCTTGGTGTATACGCCGGGTGTATACGCCCGGTCAATACGCCAATGAGCGTGACGCGCCTGCGTCCAACTAGCTGATCTTGATGGGAAGTTGAGCGTCCTCAGGCCTCTCGGACCGTGTACGGCAGCGCGTCCACGAGTCCGGCCAGATCCGCCTCGGTCGGCGCGCTCTCGAGAAAGACCACGCGGTACAGCGCGTAGCCGAGCCAGCTGTCGATCACCGCTCCGGTGTCGAGGCCGGCGGGCAACTCGCCCCGCGCGATACCGCGCCGCAGCAGTGCGGCCCCCGGTTCGCTCCAGGCCTTGAGGAGGTCCCGCAGCTCCGCGCGTCCCGCCTCGCCGCGCTCGACGAGCGCACCGGCCACGACGCTCGGGTCACCGAGCAGCGTCAGCGTTCGGACGAGGTCGGCGACGTGGGCCCGCGCGTCCTCGCGCACGGAGCCGGTGTCCGGCTGCGGGACCGGCGCCAGCTGATCGGTGACGGCCTCGGTGATCACCGCCGCCTTGTTCGGCCACCAGCGGTAGAGCGTCATCTTGGCGACGCCGGCGCGGGCGGCGATCCGCTCCATCGTGACCTTGTGATAGCCGAGCTCGGCGACGAGTTCCCGCGCGGCACGCAGTACCGCCGCGTGCGCCTGCGGGTCGCGGTAGCGCCCGCGCCTGGGCCGGGCAGCCGTCGACTCGTCCATGCCTCGCTCCGATCCCCGCGTACGGGAATTTCTAGACAGTACGTATCGTCTAAGAATAGTGACAGGCCCGTCGGGCGACGGCGGACCGCGACACAGTCCCCTCAGGAGGTCCGCAATGAACAACAGGTTCGACGGCAAGGTCGTCCTCATCACCGGTGGCGGCTCTGGCCTCGGCAGGTCCGCCGCGCTGCGGGTCGCGGCCGAGGGCGCGAAGCTGGCGCTCGTCGACGTGAACGCGGAAGGGCTCGCGCAGAGCGCGGCCGATATCGAGACGGCCACGCCGGGCGCCGAGGTGCTGACGCTCACCGCCGATGTCAGCGACGAGGCGGAGGTCACGCGCTACGTGGCCGAGACCACACGGGCCTACGGCCGGATCGACGCCTTCTTCAACAACGCGGGCATCGAGGGCAAGCAGAACCTCACCGAGGAGTTCGGCAGCGACGAGTTCCAGCGCGTCGTCGACATCAACCTGCGGGGCGTCTTCCTCGGCCTCAAGCACGTCCTCGCCGTCATGCGCGAGCAGGGCAGCGGCACCGTCGTGAACACCGCCTCGGTGGGCGGCATCCGCGGTGTGGGCAACCAGTCCGGTTACGCGGCCGCCAAGCACGGCGTCGTCGGCCTGACCCGCAATTCGGGAGTGGAGTACGGCCGCTTCGGCATCACGGTGAAGGCCATCGCGCCCGGCGCGATCATGACGCCCATGGTCGAGGGCTCGCTCAAGCAGCTCGACCCGGTGAACTGGGAGGAGGCCGGCCGCCAGTTCGTCAGCACCAACCCGATGAAGCGCTTCGGGCGCCCCGAGGAGGTCGCCAACCTGGTGGCCTTCCTCCTCTCCGACGAGGCGTCCTTCATCAACGCCACGGTCGTCCCGATCGACGGCGGCCAGTCCGAGCAGTACTGACGGGGCCTCCCTGCGTCACATACCGGCGGATCGGCGCCGCCGTCCACGTCGGCCGGCACCGGTCCGCGGGTACAGCGCCCGCGAGTGGCGAAAGTCTCCGGCTCCTCAACCCCACCCCGGATGTACCCACGTCACCTGATCGACGTAGGGTCCCCTTTTGTTCACCCGCAGGGTGACATCAAGACCTCGACGACCAGGAGCTCTTCCCGTGCCCGCACCGTCCACTGCCCCGGCGCCCATCTACGACCGACTCGTCGACGAGCACGGTGATGTGCTCGCCGACGCGCGTGAGGCCGCGCACAAGGCCGAGCGCACCGCGGAAGGCGTGCTCGACTTCGGGCACGCGGAGGCCCCCCAGACCCACCAGGCTCCCCAGGCTCCCCAGGCCCCGCAGTCCTTCCAGGGCTCGCAGTCCCTCCAGGGTCAGCAGGCCCCCCAGGCCTCCGCCCTCGACCAGGCGCAGGTGCCGCAGGGCCAGCAGTCCCCGCAGGGCCAGCAGGCCCAGCACGGTCAGCAGAACCCGCAGGGTCAGCAGAACCCGCAGGCCCCCCAGGGCCAGCACGCACCCCAGGGCCAGCAGGCACCCCAGGCACCGCACTTCCCCCAGGCCCCTCAGGCCCAGCAGTCCCCCGCCCCGACGCAGGAGGGCTGACCGCGACCGCGGCCGGTCAGGACCCTCCCGGTCGGTCGGCGGCGCCCGGTCAGGCCCCCACGTACTGCGCCAGGTGCTCGCCGGTGAGAGTGGAGCTGTCGGCGACGAGGTCGGCGGGGGTTCCCTCGAAGACGACCTTGCCGCCTTCGTGTCCCGCACCGGGGCCCAGGTCGATGATCCAGTCGGCGTGCGCCATCACAGCCTGGTGGTGCTCGATGACGATGACCGACTTGCCGGAGTCCACGAGCCGGTCGAGCAGCGCGAGCAGCTGCTCGACGTCCGCCAGGTGCAGACCCGTGGTCGGCTCGTCCAGGACGTAGACACCCCCCTTGTCGGCCATGTGCACGGCGAGCTTGAGCCGCTGCCGCTCGCCGCCGGAGAGCGTCGTCAGCGGCTGCCCGAGGGTGAGGTAACCGAGCCCGACGTCCTCGAGCCGCTCGAGGATCTTGTGCGCGGCCGGGGTGCGCGCCTCCCCCGCGCCGAAGAACTTGACCGCCTCGGTCACCGGCATCGCGAGCACCTCGCTGATGTCCTTGCCCCCGAAGTGGTAGTCGAGCACCGAGGCCTCGAACCGCTTGCCGTCGCACTCCTCGCAGGTCGCGGCCGCGGTCGCCATGATCCCGAGGTCGGTGTAGACGACTCCCGCGCCGTTGCAGGTCGGGCAGGCGCCCTCCGAGTTGGCGCTGAACAGCGCGGGCTTCACGCCGTTGGCCTTCGCGAACGCCTTGCGGATGGGCTCGAGGAGCCCGGTGTACGTGGCCGGGTTGCTGCGCCGTGAGCCGCGGATCGGGGTCTGGTCGACCGCCACCACGCCGTCGTCGGCGGGGATGGAGCCGTGCACGAGCGAGCTCTTGCCCGAACCAGCGACACCGGTGACCACCGTGAGCACCCCGAGTGGAATGTCGACGTCGACGTCCCTCAGGTTGTGCGCGTTCGCCCCGCGGATCGCGAGCTTGCCGGTGGGCTCGCGCACGGTGTCCTTGACCGCGGCCCGGTCGTCGAGGTGCCGCCCGGTGATGGTGTCACTGGCGCGCAGCTCCTCGACGGTGCCCTCGAAGCAGACGCTGCCGCCGCCCGTGCCTGCGCCGGGGCCGAGGTCCACGACGTGGTCGGCGATGGCGATGGCCTCCGGCTTGTGCTCCACGACCAGCACGGTGTTGCCCTTGTCCCGCAGCCGGAGCAGCAGCTTGTTCATCCGCTGGATGTCGTGCGGGTGCAGGCCGATGGTGGGCTCGTCGAAGACGTAGGTGACGTCGGTGAGCGAGGAGCCGAGGTGACGGATCATCTTGACGCGCTGCGCCTCGCCGCCGGACAGCGTGCCCGCCGCCCGGTCGAGTGAGAGATAGCCGAGGCCGATCTCCTCGAACGACTCCAGGGTGTGCCGCAGCTTGGCGAGCAGCGGGGCGACCGACGGCTCCTTGAGGCCGCGCACCCACTCCGCCAGGTCCCTGATCTCCATCGCGCACAGGTCGGCGATGCTCTTGCGCTTGATCTTCGAGGAGCGGGCCAGCTCGCTGAGCCGGGAACCCTCGCAGTCGGGGCAGGTCTGGAAGGTGACCGCCCGGTCCACGAAGGCCCGGATGTGCGGCTGCATCGACTCCCGGTCCTTGGACAGGAAGGTCTTCTGGAGCTTCGGGATCAGGCCCTCGTAGGTGAGGTTGACACCGTTGATCTTGACCTTGGTGGGTTCACGGTGAAGGAAGTCGTGCCGCTCCTTCTTGGTGTACTTGCGGATCGGCTTGTCCGGGTCGAAGAAGCCCGAGTCCCTGATGACCCGCACCACCCAGCCGTCCCCGGTGTACGTGGGGATGCTGAACGGGTCCTCGTTGAGCGACTTGGAGTCGTCGAAGAGCTGGGCCAGGTCGATGTCCGAGACCGTGCCCCGGCCCTCGCAGTGGGTGCACATGCCGCCGGTGCGGCTGAAGGACACCTTCTCCGTCTTGGTCTTGTCGGAGCCCCGGTCGACCGTGATCCCGCCCTGAGCCGAGACCGACGCGACGTTGAAGGAGTAGGCGCCGGGTCCGCCGATGTGCGGCTTCGCGAGCCGGCTGTAGAGGATGCGCAGCATCGCGCTGGCGTCGGTGGCGGTGCCGACCGTGGAGCGCGGGTCGGAGCCCATCCGCTGCTGGTCGACGGTGATCGCGGTGGTCAATCCGTCCAGCACGTCGACCTCGGGCCGCGCGAGTGTCGGCATGAAGCCCTGGAGGAACGCGCTGTACGTCTCATTGATCATCCGCTGCGACTCGGCGGCGATCGTGTCGAACACCAGCGAGCTCTTGCCCGACCCCGAGACCCCGGTGAACACCGTCAGGCGTCGCTTGGGCAGCTCGATGCTGACGTCCTTGAGGTTGTTCTCCCGCGCGCCGTGCACGCGGATCAGGTCGTGGCTGTCGGCGGGGTGCGACGTCGACGACGCTGCGCCCGTCCTCGCGACCTTGCTCATCATGTCTCCATCGTCCGGGGCCGCCATAGGGAGTGCTCGGCGTCGCCTGTTTCGCATCGGTGTGTTCGATTGTCGCCGTCCGCGCGGCCCCCGCCACCTCAATCGGTGAACACGCCGGGGGTGACCTGCCGACGGCTCCGCCATCCGTCTGTGAGGCTATCGAGCACCACTGACAACCCGGTGTTGCACGACTCTCCCCTGGTCACGACCCTGTGCACACCTATTGACTGATATTCAAACTCGTCGGTAGCTTCAACTACCGGCGCGCTGAACCCCCTTGCCTCACACGGAACTTGGCCATGCCCCGGCCCGGTTCCGCAGGTTCCGAATGCTTCGAAGGAGCATCAGATGGCGATCCGCGCGTTCAGCGGCAGACTCACGGCCCTCGCGGCCTCGACCGGCGCCGCCCTCGTCACCCTCGCCGCACCCGCACACGCGGCCCCCGAGCCCCTCTCCTACGTCGCTCTGGGCGACAGCTACAGCGCCGCTTCCGGCGTGCTTCCGCTCGACCCGAAGGCCAGCCCGCTGTGTGCCCGCTCCACGGCCAACTACCCGCACGTGATCGCGAAGCGCACCGGCGCCGCGCTCAAGGACGTGACGTGCGGCGCCGCGCAGACGAAGGACTTCGCCGGATCCCAGTACCCGGGCGTGCCGCCGCAGCTCGACGCGCTGAGCAAGGACACCGACCTGGTGACCCTCACCATCGGTGGCAACGACAACAGCACCTTCATCAACACGATCCTGTCCTGCGCCACCGCCGGGCTCGCCTCCGCGGGCCAGGGCCACCCGTGCAAGTCCCTGAACGGCGACAAGTTCAGCGACGAGATCGACGCCAAGACGTACCCGGCGGTGAAGTCCGCGCTCCAGGCGGTCAAGAGCAAGGCGCCGAACGCGAAGGTCGCCGTCCTCGGCTATCCGTGGATCATGCCGCAGGTCGCGCAGAAGGGCTGCTTCCTGAAGATGCCGATCGCGTCCGGCGATGTGCCGTACGTCCGCGACATCCAGTCCCACCTCAACCGCGCGGTGCAGCGCGCGGCGGGCGAGACCGGCTCGACCTATGTGGACTTCTCCCAGTCCTCCGAGGGCCACGACGCCTGTCAGCCGATCGGCACCCGCTGGGTCGAGCCGGCCCTCTTCGGCACCAACTTCGTCCCCGTGCACCCGAACGCGCTGGGTGAGTCGGCGATGGCCGACGCCACGATGGGCGCGCTCGGGATGCACTGACTCCCGGGCCGCGGAGTCCGCTTCAGTGGAGTCCGCTTCATATGAAGGCGATCTCCGGGTACTTCGGTGACGGCGCGTCCAGGAGCGCGCCGTCCCCACCGCGCAGCCAGCGGTCGAAGAAGGCCGCCAGATACGCCCGTTGAGCCACGACCGCCCGGTGGGTGGGCACTGTGCCCACCCATGTGGTCAGCGTCTCGCGCGGCAGGTCGAGGCGGGCCGCTATCTGTGGCAGCAGCGACGTCGCGTCCGTGTATGTGGCGTGCCGGGAGCCGCGCAGGGTCAGGTCGCGTCGCCATCCACTGCTGTGCCGCCACAGCTCCCGCCAGGAGGGGACGTTCGTCCGGTCGTTGCCCTCGCTGCCCATCAGGAGCACGGGTCGGTCCACGCCCTCGGCCGCGACGGTGGAGAGGCCGCCCTCGTCGTGGTCGTCCTGGACGTAGGCGAGCACGCCGTCGAGGTTCGCGGCCGCGGCGAGTCGCTCGTCGTCGTGCAGGGTCTGCAGCGCGGCGAAGCCTCCCGCGGACTGCCCGAACATGCCGATCGGCGCCCGGCGCAGCCGCTGCGTGTCGAAGGCCCGCCGCACCACATCGAGGACGAAGCGCGTGTCCGCGACGCGTACGGCGGTCGTCTTCTTCAACAGCGCGGTCACCCCGGCCGGGCCGGACTGCTGCGCCTTCTCGAATTCCTGCGGGAGCCGGGAGACGGCCACGCGCCCACCGGGGAACTCCACCGCCGACACGTCGTAGGGATGGTCGATGGCGATCACCACATAGCCGCGGGACGCTAGGTCGTCCGTGAGCGTCGTGCCCAAGGAGCGCGGGTCCACGACACCGGGCGAGTACAGCACCACGGGGTGCGCCGCGCTGCGGTCGAGCGGCGCCGCGGTGTGGGCGAAGGTCCGCGTCGCCGCCCAGTCGACGCGGCCCGCGGGCAGCCCCGCGAAGTTGTTGAGCCGGTCGAAGCCCGCTGCCTCCCGGGCCGTCATCTGCGGGGCCCGCCCGTGCCCGGCGACCGCGCGTGCCGGGTAGCGCACGTCCACCATCAACTCCCGTGCGGGAGCCGCCGTCCACGGGTCCGGGCGGGAGCGGTCCACCAGGCGCAGCGCCACTCTGCCCACCGGGTGCGGGCCGCTCGGAGCAGGTAACCGCAGCCGCACCCGCTGCGGCGCGGCCGCCACCGCCGGCGCCGCGCCCAGGGTCAACAGCGCCGCGCCGGCCGCGAGTACGCCCCGCCGGGCCGGCCCGCCCATCGAAATCGTGCCGAGATCGTCCATGACTCAAGATTCGTGGAACCGCCCCCGGCGCACCATCCGGCCCACCCCCACTTCTCGTTGGGGGCAATCCCCCAGAAGTCACCATGTGACCAGGTCGGGCGCCGTCCACCTGTCGATACTCGTGTCAAGAGCGTGCCCACCTCCTCGTATGCTCGGGGGCGACGCCGACGGACCGATCTTGGAGTGAGTACTGGTGGCGCGACGGCCGAGGGACACCTGGGACCGCTTCATTGCATCCGATCCGGGGCTGCTGCGCCTGATGGCCGGGCTGCGGATCGTCGCGGCGATCGGGCTGACGCTCGCCGTGCTCGCGCTCCTCGGCACGGACGTGACACACATGGTCGCGGGCGCGATGGCCGCGATGGTGAGCACGTTCGCGATCCGTGAGAAGAATCTGCGAGGGCAGGCGATCACGCTCGCCTGGGGATTCCCGGTGGCGCTCGCCGCCGTGACCCTCGGCGCACTGCTGCACAACAAGGTGATCGCGGGTGATCTCTTCTTCATCGCGCTGATCTTCGGCGCGGTCTACTTCCGCCGCTTCGGCGACCGGGGCACGGCCCTCGGCCTCATGGGTTTCCAGGTCTACTTCGTGTCGCTGTTCGTGAACGCGACCCCCGATCAACTCCCGGTCCTCGCAGGCACGTTGGCGGTGGCGTTCGGCTGCAGCGCCGTGGCCCGGTTCGCGCTGGTTCCGGAGACGCCGCAGCGCGTGCTCGGGCGGCTGCGCGGGGCGTTCCGGGCGCGGCTCGCTCAGCTGGTGACCGCGCAGACGAGGCTGCTCGACGCCGCGCCGGAGGACCTCGACGACGTACTGGACGACCTACGGCACCACACCTCGCGGCTGCACGAGACGGCGCTGATGATCCAGGGCCGGCTCGAGGACGGCGCCGGGGACGCGGCGACCGCCTCGCTGATCCAGCGCCGTATCGCCGACGCGGAGATCTCCGCTGAGCGCCTCGGCATGCTGCTGTTGAACGCGCGCAGCGCCGAACGCGCCGACACCCTCACCCTGCATCTCCCCCACGCGCCCGCGCCGGCCGCGGGCAAGCTGCTGTTCCGCGACGACGAGGACGAGTCGACGGCCACCCTCCGCCGCGATCTGGGCGCCCTGCACCTGATGGTGTCCCGCCCCGCCGATGCCAACCGGGGCACGGCCGTCGCCCAGATCCGCAACCGTCTGCTCGGCTACCGCGACGAGGAGCGGATGCCTCCGGGCGCCACGCTCGCCGTGCAGGACGTGTTCCGCGGCATCGGTGAGGCGGCCCGCGCGGTGATGGGTCTGCGGATCGCGCTCGACGGCCCGCAGGACGAGTCGGACGACTCCCCCTCCACGACGCGTTCGCGTGAGGAGCTGGAGGCGGAGGACATGTCCATCACCGGCACCGTCGCGCTGGCCGACGCGGAGAAGGAGGCCGACGAGGACGAGGACGACCGCGGGGGCCTGGACCGGCCCACCACCCGCGCCGCCTTCCAGGTCGCCGTCGGCTCCGCCCTCGCGATCGTCGGCGGCGAGTTCCTCTCCAGCCAGCGCTGGTACTGGGCCGTCCTGACCTGCTGGGTCGTCTTCCTCAACACCGCGTCCACGGGCGAGATCGTCATCAAGGGCTACCGCCGCGTCCTCGGCACGGTGCTCGGTGTGCTCGCCGGAGTGCTGCTCGCGGGGGCGGTCGGCAATCACACGTGGCTGGCGTTCGTCCTGGTGCTGCTGTGCGTGTTCGCCGCGTTCTTCACCGCCCCCTTGTCGTACGCCCTGATGTCGTTCTTCGTGACGGCGATGCTGGGCCTGCTGTACACGCTCCTGAACACCTACAGCCTCGACGTGCTGGTGCTCCGCATCGAGGAGACCGCGCTCGGTGCGGCGTGCGGCATCATCGCGGCGATGCTGGTGCTTCCGGTGCGCACCGACCGGCGCACCGACGAGTTGCTCGCCACCGTCCTCGAGCGGCTCGGCGATGTCGTGGCGGGCGCGGTGGAGCAGCTCAGCGGCGGCCCGGCCGCGGACCTGCTCGACCGGGCGCGGGACCTCGACACCGCCCTGGACGACCTGCGCGCGTCCACCAAGCCGCTGACCCACGCGATCGCCCCGCAGCGCGAGCGGCGGCAGACCGTGCGCTATCTGGTGGCGCTCCTGGAGACGTCCGCGTACCACGCGCGTTCCCTGGCGGCGACCGCCGAGCTCGTCCCGTACAGCAAGCATGTGGCCGCCGATCCTCGGCTCGGCAGGGCGGCGCGGCGTATCGCGCACAACATCGATGTGTTGGTCGCGCAGGTGACCGACGAGGACACGACGGGGATCGTCGAGTCCGGCGCGAGCATCGCGGCGATGCTGGAGACGGACGGCCTGGGGGTGCCGGCCGCGAACACGGTGACGTTCCGTGTGCTGCGTCACCTTCAGCGGCTCGACGAGGGGATCTCCGGTCTCGCCCGACCGCTCGACGTCCCTGTGGGACCGCGCACATAGCGGGGGTCTGCCTTCAAACCCGCCCCGACCTGGGGATACGATCCCCGGATCCCCTCCGAACCCGATGCCGCGCCGACGCATGACTGGAGCCACCTCGTGAGTGCCCCCGCACCCGATCACCACTCCTTGCTCCCGCTGAGCCGAATCCCGCGTACGGGGCTGCCGCCGCGCGCCGTCGTCGTGGGTGATCCGGAGCGCGCGGCGGCCGTCGCCGCGCTGCTCGACGACGCCGTGGAGGTGTCGTACAACCGCGAGTACCGCACGTTCAGCGGGACGTGGCGCGGGGTGCCGGTCGTCGTCGCCTCGCACGGCATCGGCGGGCCCGGCGCGATCCTGCTGTTCCAGGAGCTGGCCGACGCGGGCGTGCGGACGTTCGTGCGGTTCGGTACGGCGGGTGCGATGCGGCCGGGGATCGGCGACGGCGACCTGGTCGTCGCGGAGGCCGCGGTGCGCGACGACGGCGTGACCGGCCAGTTGGTGCCCGCCGAGTACCCGGCGGTGTCCGCTCCGGAGGCCGTGCTCGCCCTCACCCGCGCGGCGCGCGAGGCGGGCGCGCCGCACCATCGGGGAATCGTGTGGACGCGGGCGGCGTTCCAACCAGGGCTGATCCCGCTGAACCAGTACGACGGCGCGGGCCTCGCGGCGATCGAGATGGAGGTGTCCGCGCTGTTCGTCACGGCGTCGCTGCGCGGGCTCGTCGCGGGTGCCGTGCTCGTCGTCGACGGCGTGAACGCGGACGATCTGGTGGACGAGGAGAGCACCGGCGGCTACGACCCGCACCGCGAGGTCGTCGCTGAGGGCGTCGCGCGCGGCAGCGTCGTGGCCCTGGAGGCGCTGCGCATACTTACCGAGGAGCAACTGTGACCGAGTCCGTCGATCTGCTGGTGCACGGCGGCACCGTCCTCACCGTCGACGACGCGTCGACCGTAGTCGCCGACGGCGCGGTCGCCGTGCGCGACGGCGAGATCGTGGCGGTGGGCCCCGCCGCCGAGCTGCGCGCCCGCCACACGGCCACCGACACCATCGACGCCTCCGGCGGCCTGGTGCTGCCCGGCCTGATCAACACGCACACGCACCTCGCGATGACGCTGCTGCGCGGCACCGCCGACGATGTGACGCTGCAGGAGTTCCTGGGCCGGGTCGTCCCCGCCGAGGCGCGCCTGCTCGACCCCGGCACCGTCGCCTCCGCCGTCCGCGTGGCCGTCGCCGAGAGTGTGCGCGCAGGTGTCACCTCCGCGCTCGACATGTACTGGTTCCACGAGGCCGCCGAAGAGGCCGCGCGCACGGCGGGCTGGCGGCTGCACACCGGGCCGCTGTTCATGGACGTCCCCGAGCCGCCGGACGGGCGGCCGTACAAGGAGCGCATGGAGTGGGCGCGCCGGTACCTAGCCGGGCGCCCCGCCGGCACCCGTCCCGTCCTGTTCGCGCACTCGACGTACACGCTCTCCCCCGAGCAGCTCGCCGAGTGCTTCACGCTGGCCCGTGAGTTCGGTGCGCTGATCCACCTGCACGCGGCGGAGAACGCCGCCGAGGTCGCGGGTGTCGAGGTGGCGCACGGCAAGCGGCCGGTGGAACTCCTCGAATCCCTCGGCCTGTTGGGCCCCGACGTGGTGCTCGCGCACGCCGTCGACCTGACCGGCGGCGAGATCGCGGCGATCGCCCGTGCGGGCGCCTCGGTCGCCCACTGCCCGGTGTCGAACCTGAAGCTGGGCTGCGGCATCGCGCCGGTTCCGCGGCTGCTGAGCGCGGGTGTCACCGTCGGCCTCGGTACGGACGGCGCCGTCAGCTCGAACACCCTCGACGTGCTCGGCGCCGTGCGGCAGGCGGCTCTGGTGCACAAGGCGGACGGCGATCCGACGGCGGTCGGCGCCGAGCAGGCCGTGCGCATGGCGACCATCGAGGGCGCCCGCGCCCTGGGCCTCGGCGACGAACTCGGCTCGCTCGAGGTCGGCAAGCGCGCCGACCTGGCCGTCCTCGACCTGAACCGGCCGCACCTCACGCCGCGCCACGACCCGTACGCGATGCTCGCCTACGCCGCGCAGGCCTCCGACGTGCGGGACACCGTCGTCGATGGCAGGGTCCTCATGCGCGACCGTGCGCTCACGACTCTCGACGAGGGCGCGGTCCTCGCCGATCTGGAGGCCCTCGCATGACCGGCCACCCCACCCCCACCCGAGGCTTCGTCGGTCGCCCCCGCGTCCACAACCCCGGCCTGCCGCCGGGCCAGTACGACGCGGGCGACGACTGGCCGGTGCTCTCCGCCGAGGTGACGCCTCAACTCGACCGCAAGGACTGGACGTTCACGATCGACGGCCTGGTCGCCGAGGAGCGCACCTGGACGTGGGACGAGGCGCGGGCGCTGCCCCCGGCGACGTACAGCGGGGACATCCACTGCGTGACGACCTGGTCGAAGTTCGGGGTGCGCTTCGGTGGTGTCTCGCTCGACACGTTCCTCGACGCGGTACGCCCCTCCCCCGGGGCGACGCACATCATGGCGTACTCGCACACCGGATACTCCGCGAACCTGCCGCTCGCCGACGTGACGGGCGGCAAGGCGTGGCTCGCCTTCACCTACGAGGACGAGCCGCTGCCGACCGAACACGGCGGCCCCGCCCGCCTGTTGGTGCCGCACCTCTACTTCTGGAAGAGCGTGAAGTGGGTCGCGGGCATCAGGCTCCTCGATCACGACGAGCCCGGTTTCTGGGAGCAGAACGGGTACCACGCGCGGGGCAACCCCTGGGAAGAACAGCGATACGCAGGTGACTGAGACCGTGCCGGACACCACCACTTTCACGCCGCCGACCCGGTTCGCCGTGCCGGGCCGCATCGCCGCCGGGCAGGGCGCCGCCCTGTGGCAGCGTGCCGTACTCACGGAGATCCGCCGGGAGACGGCGAACGCGTCGACGTTCCGCTTCGCGGTGCCCGGCTGGCAGGGGCATCTGCCCGGTCAGCACCTGATGCTGCGACTGACGGCCGATGACGGTTACACGGCCCAGCGCCACTACTCGCTCGCGTCGGCTCCCGACGACTCGGGGCACATCGAGCTGACCCTCGACCACGTCGCGGACGGCGAGGTCTCCGGCTTTCTGCACACCGAGGCGCGGGTCGGCGACGAGGTGGAGATGCGCGGCCCGCTCAGCGGCTTCTTCGCGTGGCCGGGCGACCGGCCCGCACTGCTGCTCGGCGCGGGTTCGGGTGTCGTGCCCCTGATGTCGATGATCCGCCACCACAGGCAGCGCCGGCTGACCGTCCCGCTCAAGCTGATCGTGTCGGCACGCACCCGTGCGGACCTGATCTACGCCGAGGAGTACGGGGCCGAGACGACGTCGGTACTCACCCGTGAGGACGAGCGCCGACGTCTGGCCGCGGATCATCTGGCGCCGTGCTTCACCGAAGGTGCGCCACAGTGGGAGGCGTACGTGTGCGGCTCCAACTCCTTTGCCGAGCACGCCTCCCAGCTGCTGGTCGGCCTCGGTCAGCCGGTGGACCGGATCCGCATCGAGCGCTTCGGCTGACGCCTACCGGACACCCGCCCAGCGCTTGATCGTGGCCGTCGCCGCGTCCCGCTCGTTCGCGGGCAGCGCGGAGATCCGGGCGCCGTGGTTGGACTTCGGCACGACGTACTTGTACGAGTCCTTCTTGCTGGGCGTGAACTGCTCGGCGCTCCACGGGTCGTTCTGCCCGTAGACGAACAGCATCCGCTCGGACTTCGTACGCACCCATTTGTCGACGCCCTTGATGACGGTGCCGTCGTAGGTGGTGCGCATGTCGGCGGGCAGCACGGAGTTCGGCTGATAGATGTCCGGGTAGTGGCGCACACCCTTGAGGTTCTTGAACATCAGGTCGGCCCAGCCGAGTTGGGCGGCAGCCTGCCGGTAGTAGGGGCCCGAGCTGTTGGCGCCGAGCGTGGAGTCCTCGTAGATGGACAGTCCGTGGTCGAGGGACCACTTGTAGAGGTCGTCGTCGGAGACCTTCTTGGCGTCGGGCACGGTCGGGCAGTTGTCGACGGAGCCGGACTGCCAGAAGTTCCACACCTGGTCGAGGACCGCAAACTCGTAGGCCCGGTCGGTCGTTCCGAGGGTGTTGGTGAAGGTGTAGCCCTCGTCCTTCGCGGTCTTCTCGAACTTGGGGAGCAGGGTGTCGCGGCGCGCCAGCATCTCGCGCTGCACGGCGGCGAGCCCGTCGCGGCACTGCTGGGTGCCGACCCTCTTGAAGAAGTCCTCGTAGCCGCTGTCGTCGGCATTGTTGGCGTCGTTCGGGGCGACGTAGGCGACGACGCCGTCGTAGTCCTTGGGGTGGAAGCGGTAGTGGTACGTGGCCGTCATGCCGCCCTTGGAGCCGCCGGTCGCCAGCCACTTCGACGTCTTCTCGTACAGCGGCCGCACGGCCCGCACGATCCCGTGTTCGTCGGCGGCCTCCTGCTGGACGGTCATCTTGCCCCAGGGGGTGCCGCCGGCCGGTACGGACGGTCCGAAGAAGCGGTGCTCGACGCTGAGTTGGTTCGCGTCGAGGAGGGTGGTGGGCTCGCGGGTCGAGGAGGACAGCTCGTAGCCGCCTGTGTAGAAGACGACGGGCTTGGCCGTCGACTTGTGCCAGAGCGTGAAGCGCTGCTGGAACGTGCCGAGGCCGGGTCTCGCGTGGTCGACCGGCTGCGTGATCGACAAGGAGTAGAGCGGGAAGCCCTCCTTGTCGGTGACGCCGGTGACGCTCACTCCGGGCAGAGCCCGCAACTGATCCTCGAACGAGGCGGGCGCGGCGGTCGCCGGTGCCGCGGTGGCGGCGAGGGCGCCCGCCGTGAGGGCGGCGGACAGCAGCAGCGTGGGTATGGCGCGCAGGCGCACAAGGGTCTCCCTGGGTCGAGGGAACGGTGCGGCGGATCGTTGATCCACCGACCGAGACCCTAACCTGCGGCGCCCGCCCGGGAGTTGGCCTCACGTCGAAAACGCGAGGAGCCGGGACCCCGGACGGGGTCCCGGCTCCCAGGGTCCTTCTGACGGATCTTGCTGGAGTCGCGGAGCCGAACCGTGCGGCCTCCCACGTCCAGCCTGATCCGTCAGAAGGACCCTTGCACCGGATGATCGGCCTGGATCAGAGCTGGCCGGACTCGGAGATCGTGATCTTGGCGGAGGTGCCGCCGCTGCGCGAGCCGAGGGACTCGATCTTCTTCACGAGCTCCATGCCGTCCTCGACCTCGCCGAAGACGACGTGCTTGCCGTCCAGCCAGTCGGTGACGATGGTGGTGATGAAGAACTGCGAGCCGTTGGTGTTCGGGCCCGCGTTGGCCATGGAGAGCTGGCCCGGCTTGGTGTGCTTGAGCTGGAAGTTCTCGTCGGCGAACTTCTCGCCGTAGATGCTCTTGCCGCCCGTGCCGTTACCGGCGGTGAAGTCGCCGCCCTGCAGCATGAACTGCGGGATGACGCGGTGGAAGGACGAGCCGGCGTAGCCGAAGCCCTTCTCGCCCGTGCACAGGGCACGGAAGTTCTCCGCGGTCTTCGGGACGACGTCCTCGAAGAGGTTGAACGTGATCCGCCCAGCGGGCTCGCCGTTGATCTCGATGTCGAAGTAGGTCTTGATTGCCATGGACGCAATCCTTTCATCACCAACCCCGGATTGCCGATTCGGCCCGTCGGGATGGCCATTTTCGTACGCCATTCGTACGCTGCGTGATGCTCCGCTTACGGGGCGGATACATTCAGACCGCGAGCCGGTCCCGCGCCCGCACGCCCTCACCGAGCGGCCGCACGCCGTAGGCCTTGCCGAGGCCGTAGGCCGGCATGTCGCCGTAGATCGTCTCGTACGAGCCCGCGGGCACGAGGTAGGTCTCGTGCCAGACGCCCACACGCCCCTTCCCCTTGCGGAGGTAGCGGTTCGTGCGGGCCCACCAGGGCTGGTGCCGATTGTCGGAGGCGGCCGCGTAGGCGAGCAGCTTCTCCTTCGACTCCCAGTACTGGATGACGTAGAAGTTGCGCGGGTCCGAGGTGCCCAGGACGTAGTGGAGCAGACCGGCCGTGCGATCCTTGCCGAGGCCCCTGAGCATCATGAGCATCGCGCACATCACCGGGATCCAGCGGTGGACCGCCCAGAACCGGTTGATCCGCATACCGGCGACGAAGAGCACGACGTCGCCGTCGGCGGCCGCCGTCACCCGCCCCATCTCCAGTTTCGTGAACACAACTCCCCCGTTCCCGTCTGACATTGACAGGGGGTCAGGGGTCCCCCGATCCCCTGACCCGTGTTTGGATAGTGGCACTTTCCAAGGAGGGGCACAAGGGATGCGACTGGCAGAGCTGAGCGAGCGCAGCGGGGTGCCGGTCGGCACGATCAAGTACTACCTGCGCGAGGGGCTGCTGCCGCAGGGCGAGCGGATCAGCGCCACTCAGGCCGCGTACGGCGAGGCGCATCTGCGGCGGCTCGGCCTGATCCGGGCGATGATCCAGATCGGGCGGATCCCGGTGGCCACCGTGCGGGAGGTGCTCGGACATGTGGACGACGAGTCCCTGGGGACGACCTTCCGGCTGGGCGCCGCCCTGTGGGCGATGCCGCAGCCGCCGGAGGCGCCCGCGGACGACCTGCTGACGGCGGAGGTGACCGAGGCGGTCGACGGGTTCCTCGGCGACATGGGCTGGCAGAACGCGCGCGAGATCGGCGTCCTCTCCCCCTCATACCGCGCCCTGGTCACCACGATCGTCACGCTGACCCGCCTCGGCTTCTCGCGCGGGCCCGAGATCCTCGCGCAGTACGCGCACCTCATGGAGGAGGTGGCCCAACTGGACCTGGACCAACTCGACACCTACGAGGACGACTCCGAGAAGGTCGAGCTGGCGGTCGCGGCGGCGGTCCTGTACGAACCCCTGCTGCTCGCGCTGCGCCGGCTCGCCCAGGAGGAGCACTCCACGCGCCGCTACGGCTTGTGAGGCTCAGGGGAGGGCCGCATACGATGACGGCCGGACGCCGAACGCTCTGCGGCGGACACACAACGGGAGGGACCCAATGATCATCTTCGGCACGCGGGGCTACGCGTACCAGCTCGCGATCCTCACCTTCGTCTGCGGCAGCTGCGGCAATCCCGCGGCGCACACGCTGCGGAAGTTCGTCACGAAGTTCACGCTGTTCTTCATCCCGCTGTTCCCGATCTCGACGAAGTACCAGGCGCAGTGCACGTTCTGCGGCGCCGCGCACCAGGTGCCCAAGGATCACGTGGACGGGATGCTCGCGCAGGCCGCCGGGCCGGGGGCCGGGGCGCCGCAGCAGCAACAGCAGCACCACCAGGGCTAGTTGGTTCGCCGGGGGCCGATGCCATAAAAGGTGGCCCTGTCGCCTCCCAGGGGGGAGAGGGGGCGACAGGGCCACGGGCTCGAGCGCCCGGGGGGGGTGGGCTGCTTGAGCGTCTGTTCTCCTGCTGCCCGGGATCGGGCCGGGCATGCATGCCGCAGGCAGAATCGTCCCGGCGGCTTTTCACGCCCTCGTCAGTAGTCGGCGTTCATGGCCGCCCGCACCTCCCTGAGCGTCGCGTCGGCGACCGCGCCCGCCCGCTCGTTCCCGGCCCTCAGCACGTCCCTGACCAGGCCACGGTCCTGCGCGTAGCACTCGCGCCCGGCCCGGATCGGCGCGAGGTACTCGTTCACGGACTCGGTCACGCGCCGCTTGAGCGCGGCGCCGCCCCCGCCCCCGATCTCCTGCGCCACCGCGTGCGGGTCGACGCCTTCGCACAGGGCGGCGAGCAGGACGAGCGAGGAAACCTCGGGGCGGGTCCCCGGGTCGTACGTGATGTGGCGTTCGGCGTCGGTCTTGGCGCCGCGGATCAGCCGCGCGGTCTCGTCGGGTGTCGCGGACAGCGCGATGGCGTTGCCGCGGGACTTGCTCATCTTCGTGCCGTCGGTGCCGAGCAGCAGCGGCGCCGTGGACAGCAGGGCCTCGGGCTGCGGGAAGACCGGAGTGCCGTTGCCGTAGCGGTCGTTGAAGCGGCGGGCGACGGTGCGGGTGACCTCAAGGTGCGGCAGCTGGTCCTGGCCCACGGGGACCAGGTTCGCCTTGCAGAAGAGGATGTCGGCGGCCTGGTGCACGGGATAGGTGAACATCAGGCCGCTCACCGCGGACTGCCGGGAGAGCGCGATCTCGTCCTTGACGGTGGGGTTGCGGCTCAGCTCGGCGACCGAGACGAGGCTGAGGAACGGCAGCAGCAGCTGGTTCAGGGCCGGCAGGGCGCTGTGCGTGAAGATCGTGGAACGCTCGGGGTCGATGCCGATGGCCAGGTGGTCGAGGACCAGCTCCTCGACGTGTCCGGTGAGGTTCTCGGCGATGTCGCGGTCGGTGAGGACCTGGTAGTCGGCGATCAGGACGAAGGTCTCGACGCCGAGGTCCTGGAGCCGGACGCGGTTGTGCAGGGTGCCGAAGTAGTGCCCGAGGTGCAGTCGGCCGGTGGGCCGGTCCCCGGTGAGGATGCGGAACTGCCCGGGATCCTTGCGGATCAGCTGTTCCAGCTCGGCGCTGCGTTCCTGCGCGGCGGAGGTGCCGAGGGCATCGGTGCTGCTGCTCATGGTGGTCTCTCCCCTGGGTTCACGGGCGTCCTCGGGACGGCGTGACCTCCGGTGGGAGGGCATGAAGAAAGGGCCGTCCGGGGACGGCCCTTGTACGTGCTTGTCTGTGCGGCCGCCTCTAAGAGGTGCTAACAAAGGCGTTGGACGTGCCGATGAGTGATCAGGCAGGCGGCCAGCCCGAGGAAGGCTTCATGGATGTCGTCACGCCGCTCCCAGCGGATGCGGAGACGACGGAAGCCGTGCAGCCACGCGATGGTGCGCTCGACCACGTACCGGAAGGTGCCCAGTCCGGTGCCGTGCGGCTGACCGCGTTCGGCAATGACCGGGCGGATGCCGCGCTGTCGTACCTGGCGCCGGTAGATGTCGTGGTCGTAGCCGCGGTCAGCGAACAACAGGTCCGGCCGCTTGCGTGGCCGTCCGACCGTGCCTGCCACGGCGGGGACCTTGTCGAGCAGGGGCAGGAGTTGAGTGACGTCGTTGCGGTTGCCGCCGGTCAGCGATACGGCGAGCGGGATGCCCTGGCCGTCGGTGAGCACGTGGTGCTTGCTGCCCGGCCGCGCGCGGTCGACCGGGCTCGGCCCACTTTTGGGCCCCGCCGAGCGGCCCGCACGTGCGAGGAATCGATCACCGCCCGGGACCAGTCCAGCTTGCCCGCCGACCGTAGCTTCTTCAGCAGCACCAGGTGCAGTTCGTCCCACACCCCCGCCTCGTTCCAGGCGGCCAGCCGGCGCCAGCAGGTCATGCCCGAGCCGAAGCCCAACTCCTGGGGCAGGTACTCCCATTGGATGCCGGTGTGCAGCACAAAGAGGATCCCGCACAGTGCCTGCCGGTCCGGGACCCGTGGTCTGCCCTCGACCTTCTTCGGGCCCGGCTTCGGCAGCAACGGCTCGATCATCGACCACAGTTCGTCCGACACGATCCATGGCCGCGACTGACGCTCTCCCATGACCAGACCTACGGACAGACAGACCGAAACACTCATGATCAGCAGCTTTTGTTAGAGCCTTTAAGTGAGGCGCCACCAGTTCAGGCACGAAGATCGATGCATGCCGTAATCGTACACCTGACGGTCCGTGCGGGTCAGGCGCTCACGGGCGTGAACCGCACCGGCAGCGCCTTGGGCCCGCGGGTGAAGACGCCCTGCTCGACCGGGTCGAAGCCGTCGGCGAGCCGCAGGTCCGGCATGGCGTCGAGGAGCTGGTTCACCCCGGTCTCCACCTCCGCCTTGGCGAGCAGCGCGCCGACGCAGAAGTGCCGGCCGAGCGCGAAGGCGAGGTGGTCGGCGGCGGCCGAGAACGCGGTCGTGGTGGTCAGGTCCTCGCGGAACAGGTCGAAGCGGTCCGGGTCCTTGTACCGGTTCTCGTCGCGGTTGGCCGCACCGATGAGGCAGGTGACGGTGGCTCCGGCCGGGACGGTGCCGCCGGTGAGCTCCACGTCGACGGCGGACTGGCGCATGATCATGTGGACGGGCGGGGTGACGCGCAGCGTCTCGGCGAAGGCCCGCGGGATCAGGGACCGGTCGGCGCGCACGGCCGCCAACTGGTCGGGGTTCGCGAGCAGATTGGCGAAGATGCTGGCGATCGCCTTGTCGGTGGTCTCGCCGCCCGCGGCGAGCAGCAGACTGCAGAACGCCTTGATGTCCTCGTCGCTCATCCGCACCCCGTCGACCTCGGCGGCGCACAGCGCCGAGAGCAGATCGTCGCCGGGGTTCTCGCGGCGCTCCTGGATGACCGGGATCATATACTGCGCGAACTCGACGCGCGTCTGCTCCCCCGCCGCGGCGACGTCCGGGTCCCCCGCCAGATTGCCGAGGAAGTTGATGACGGCGGTGTACCAGCCGTGGAAGCGGGCGTGGTCGGCCTTGTCGAGGCCGAGCATGTCGGCGATGACGTTGACCGGCAGGCGGGTGGCGTAGTCGGCGACGAGGTCGGCCGATCCTGCGTCCCTGAACCGGTCTATGAGCTCACGGGAGTTGCGCTCGATGACGGGCAGGAACTTGTCCTGCAGTTCGCTGCCTCGGAAGGCGGGCGCGACGAGCGCGCGACGCACCGCGTGCTCACGGCCGCTCATCTGCAGGATGGTCCTGCCGTGCACGGGCTCGAGCTGCCAGTCGTAATTGTCGGTGGAGAACGTCGCCTCTTTGTCCTTGAAGACGCGCTCCACATCGGCGTACCGCGAGACGATCCAACTCTGCGTCGCCTCATGCCACATGAGCGGAGCGGACTCGCGCATCGCGCGGTAGGCGGGATACGGGTTCGCGGCGAACTCCGGCGAGAGGATGTCGGGGACCTGCGCGGTGGACATGGGGCTCCCTGTGGGGGTGTAACGGGCGGTAGCCATCAGCCTATTGACCGACCGTCAGCCCGTACACCCCCTCCCCGTGTCAGCCGTTCGGGAGGATCACCGCACGCCCGTTGATCTTGCCGTCGTGCAGCAGCTCGTACGCCTTGGGGGCGTCGTCGAGCGAGAAGGTCTCGGTGTGCACGGAGACGGCACCGGCCCGCGCCAGGTCGAGGACCTCGACGAGTTCGGCGCGGCTGCCCCAGTACGGGGCGGTGACATTGACCTCGAAGTTCATGGCGCCGAAGCCGACGGGCAGGGTGCCGCCGCCGATCCCGACGATCGTGACGTCGCCCTCGACGGCGGCGACGGCGCCCGCGGTCTCGACGGTGGGCTGGACGCCGACGAAGTCGAAGACGGCCTCGGCGCCGCGCCCGCCGGTCAGCTCCTTGACCTTGCCGGCGGCCGCCGCGTCCGACAGGACCGCCTCGTGGGCGCCGACGGCCTTGGCGAGGGCGAGCTTCTCCTCGTTCACGTCGAGCGCGATGACACGGGCGGCGGTCATGGCGCGCAGCAGCTGGATGGCGACGTGCCCGAGGCCGCCGGTGCCGATGACGACGGCGGTCGAGCCGGGCACCAGCTTGGGCAGCGAGCGCTTGATGGCGTGGTACGGGGTGAGGCCCGCGTCGGTGAGCGGCACGGCCGCGACGGGGTCGAGGCCGTCGATCGGCGTCAGGTGCCGCGCGTCGTCGACGATCATGTATTCCGCCATCGAGCCGGGGGCGCCGAGTCCGGGCGGGCGGATGCCGAGCTCCTCGGCGCGCAGGCAGTAGTTCTCCTTGCCCTCCGCACACTTGGCGCAGGCGCCGCAGCCCCACGGCCCGTACACGGCGACCGCGTCGCCCTCCACGAAGCCGGTCACCCCGGCGCCGAGCGCGGCGACGGTACCGACGCCCTCGTGCCCGAGGGTCAGCGGAAGTTCGTAGGGGAAGCTCTCGGCGGGCCAGCTCATCACGGCGATGTCGGAGTGGCACACACCGGCGGCGGTGACCTTCAGGAGGACCTGCCCGGGACCGGGCTCCGGATCGGGGACGGTGACGACCTCGGGCGGTGCCCCTACGGTCCGGTACTGAAGTGCCTTCATGGCTCGACTCCTTCGTCGCTCTCGCCGACCCCCGCACTCCCACCGTAACTCGCTCACGTCCCAACGGGACACATGTCCCAATGGGACACGTGTCACGGCACAAAAAAGGACCCCGACCGTACGGGGGAGAACGGTCGGGGCCTGGTTAAAACTTTAACAGCATGCGGCCGGTGCCCGACGCCGGTTCGACAGGGGCCGGGGGTGAGGTCGGACACATAGGTTCATCTGGTCTTTAGAAGGTTCTTTTCGGGCGCGAGTGCCACGAGCCGCCACAGCCCATATGGTGTCAACAGCCAACTGACGCCCTCCCTCGCCATCGGAGCACTAGTGGCCGACCCCCAGCCCGTCCTCCTCACCCCGCCCTCGAAGGCCGCCGTCTTCCTGGTCGTCACGGTCGCGCCGGGCGGCGAGCCCGCCGTCCGCGACACTCTCGAGGAGCTGTCGGGGCTGAGTCGCTCCGTCGGCTTCCGCGACCGCGACGCCGCCCTCGGCTGCATCGTCGGCATCGGCTCTACCGCCTGGGACCGCCTGTTCAGCGGCCCCAGGCCGCGCGAACTGCACCCGTTCCAGGCGCTCGCGGGCCCCCGGCACCTGGCCCCCGCGACCCCCGGCGACCTCCTCTTCCATCTGCGCTCGCGGCGCATGGACCTCTGCTTCGAGCTGGCCCGCGTGATCATCGGCCGGCTCGGCTCCGCCGTCACCGTCGTCGACGAGGTGCACGGCTTCAAGTACTTCGACGACCGCGATCTGCTCGGCTTCGTGGACGGCAGCGAGAACCCGACCGGGCGGGCCGCCGCGGACTCCGTCTTCGTGGGCGACGAGGACCCGGACTTCAGCGCCGGCTCCTACGTCATCGTCCAGAAGTACGTGCACGACATGGCCGCCTGGGAAGCACTGCCCTCGACGGAGCAGGAGAAGGTCATCGGCCGCACGAAGACCGCGAACATCGAGCTGGACGACGACGTGAAGCCCGCCGACTCGCACGTCGCGCTCAACACCATCGTCGACGAGGACGGCACGGAGCGGCAGATCCTGCGCGAGAACATGCCGTTCGGCAACGTCGGCCAGGGCGAGTTCGGCACGTACTTCATCGGCTACGCGCGCACCCCGGACGTCACCGAGCGGATGCTGCGCAACATGTTCCTCGGCAACCCGCCCGGCACCCACGACCGGATTCTCGACTTCTCGACCGCGGTCACCGGATGCCTGTTCCACGTGCCGAGCGCCGACTTCCTCGACGACCTGCCCGAGCCGCCGACCGGCGCCGCCACCGCGGACCCCGCGCTCGGCTCCCTCGGCATCGGCAGCCTCAAAGGAGCCTGAAGACCATGAGTAGCGCCCCGAACCCCACCCCGAGCAACAATCTGCACCGCGAGCTCGCCCCGATCACGCCCGCTGCCTGGGCCGAGATCGAGGAGGAGGCGACGCGCACCTTCCAGCGCCATGTCGCGGGCCGCCGCGTCGTGGACGTCACCGGACCGGACGGCGCCGACCTCTCGGCCGTCGGCACCGGGCACCTCTCCGAGATCGCGCCGCCCGCGCCGGGCGTGACGGCGCGGCTGCGCGGCGTGCAGCCGCTGGTCGAGCTGCGGGTGCCGTTCACAGTGAGCCGGGAGGCCGTGGACGACGTGGAGCGCGGCTCCAAGGACTCCGACTGGCAGCCGGTGAAGGACGCGGCGCGCTCCATGGCGTACGCGGAGGACCAGGCGATCTTCGACGGGTATACGGCGGCCGGTATCGAAGGGCTGCGCGAGCGCACCTCGAACCCGGTCCTGAGCCTGCCGGCCGAGGCCCGCGACTACCCGGACACGATCAGCCGGGCGCTGACGGCGCTGCGCCTCGCCGGCGTGGCGGGCCCGTACGCACTGCTGCTCGGGGCCGACGCGTACACGGCGGTCAGCGAGACCTCCGACCACGGCTATCCGATCGCCAACCACCTCGGCCGGATCCTCGACGGCGAGCTGATCTGGGCGCCGGCGCTGAACGGGGCGTTCGTCCTGTCCAAGCGCGGCGGCGACTTCGAGCTGCGGCTCGGCCAGGATCTGGCGATCGGCTACAGCGCGCACGACGCGCACAGCATCGAGCTGTACTTCCACCAGACCCTGACGTTCCTGCCCTACACGGACGAGGCCGTGGTCGCGCTCAAGGCCTGAGGCCCCCAGCTGGCTTGGGCCCTCAGCTTCCCTGGACCCTGGCGATGAACGCGTCGAGGTTGCCGAGGGCCCGGTCCACGCGCTCGTCCAGCGTGAGCGACTCCTCGTAGCGGCCCGCGCGCAGCTTCGGCTGCTTCTTGCCGCGCAGGTACAGGGAGCAAGCCAGGTCGGCGCAGACATACAGGCCGACCGTGTTGCCGTCGCGGCCGCGGGCCCCGGCGAGCGGCGCGGCGAACAGGGACACGCCCGACGAGGCGTGTCCGGTGAGGCAGATCTGGCACAGGCTCGACTTCATCGCGCTGGTGCGCCCGCTCTGCGGCACGCGCAGGCTGATGCCGACCGGCCCGTCGTCCGTGGGGCGCACGAGGTGCGCGCGCAGCGGCGCGCCCGGGTCCACCCAGCCGAGGAAGTCCAGGTCGTGCCAGGGCAGCTCGGCGAAGTCGAGGGGCAGCCGCATACGGGTCGCCTCACCCTTGGTGCAGTTCACGAAGGACGAGCGGATCTGTTTGTCGCTGAGTGGTTCCACAGCGTGGACCCTACAAAGCCGCTCACCGATCATGCATCCGGATATTCGCGCAACGGTCAGCCGGTGTGCGGGATCACCGCCACCGGGCACGGCGCGTGGTGCAGCACCGCGTGGGCGACCGAGCCGATGCGGGAGCCGATCGCGGTGCGGCGCGCGCGGCGTCCGACGACGAGCAGCTGGGCCTCGGGCGCGACCGAGAGCAGCACCTGGCCCGCGCTGCCGATCTCGACGTGCTCACGGACCGGCACATCCGGGAACCGCTCGCGCCAGGGGGCGAGCGCGGCGCCGAGGGCCTTCTTCTCGTACGGTTCCATGCCGCCCGCGTCGTCGAGCAGGGCGAACGAGCTGGGGCTGTAGGAGAACACCGGCGGCAGGCTCCACGCGCGTACCGCTCGCACGGCCACGCCGCGGGCCTGCGCGGTGGTGAAGGCGAACTCCATCGCGGCGGCGCTGTCCTCCGGTTCGCCCTCCTGGCCGACGATCACGTCGCGCCCGCTCGCCTCGGCCGGCGCCGCGTCGTCCGCGCGGACGAGGACGACGGGCCGCTCGGCCTTGGCGATCACCTGCTGGCCGACCGAGCCGACGATGAAGCCGACGATCACGCCGTGCCCGCGCGAGCCGAGCACCAGGGACTCGCCGTCGTGCGCGGCCGCCAGCAGGGACTCGGCGGCCCCGTCCCCGTCGAGAACGTCGGTGGTGACCGCGAGCCCGGGGTGGCGTTCGGCGATCTCGTGCTCGATGTCCGCGAGCAGGTCGCCCGCCCACTGCGTGAGCGAGGACTCGTCCGCGGCGAGCGCCAGGCCGTCGGGGGCGGGCTCGCCCACGTGCACCAGGCGCAGCGGCAGTCCGCGCCGCACCGCCTCACGCGCCGCCCAGGCTGCCGCCGCCGCGCTCTCGGGGGATCCGTCCACACCCGCGGTGATGGGCCGGGTCATCGCACCGCCTCCTCGTCTGTCCGGTCTCGTGTGTCCGGTCTCGTCTAGTGAGCTGTCTGTCCGGGAGCGCCCGTTTTACTCGTCGTACCGGTCCCGCTTGTCGTGCCGGAGTTCGCCGGGCTCTTCGACGGTCGCAGATACCGGTTCCAGCCGCCCGCCGGGCGCTCCCCCACCTGGAGGTCGCGCAGTTGCGCGAGGACGGCCGGGTCCTGCGCGTCGAGCCAGTCGACGAACTGCCGGAAGGACACGAGCCGGACGTCGCCGCTCCCCGCCTTGTCGGCGATCCGCTTGAGCGCCTCCTCGACAGCGTCCATGTAGATGCCGCCGTTCCACTCCTCGAAGTGGTTGCCGATGAAGAACGGCGCCCGGTTGGTCTCGTACGCGCGTTGGAAGCCGGTGAGATACGCCTGCGTGGCCTGGGTGCGCCAGCCCGGATAGTTGTACGCCGGGGCGCGGGTGGAGTTCTTCGACTGGTTGGCGAGGATGTTGTAGTCCATCGAGAGGACCTCGAAGCTGTGGCCGGGGAACGGGATGCCCTGCAGCGGCAGGTCCCAGATGCCCTGGCGCTTCTCCGGCCAGCGTTGCAGTCCACCGGGCGAGGAGGCGTCGTAGCGCCAGCCGAGTTCGCGCGCCACGGGCAGCAGGTTCTCCTGGCCGAGCAGGCAGGGCGTGCGGCCGCCGATGAGTTCCTTGTCGTAGTCGAAGGGCAGGGCCGGCTGGTCGTGCCAACCGGTGTGGGTGCGCCAGGACTTGACGAAGGTGCGGGCCTGTTCGATCTCGCTGCGCCACTGCTGGGGGCTCCAGTTGCCGACGGAGCCGGAGCCGCCGCAGAAGTGCCCGTTGAAGTGGGTGCCGATCTCGTGCCCGTCGAGCCACGCCTGGTGGACGGAGCGCAGGGTCTCCTTCAGGTGCGGGTCGCTGAGGTAGCCGATGTCGGAGGCCCCGACGGGGTTGCCCGGCGGCTGGTAGCGGCGCTTCTGCGCCTCGGGCAGCAGATAGAGCCCGGACAGGAAGAAGGTCATGCGGGCGTCGTGCTGCCGGGCCAGTTCGAGGAAGCGGGGGAACAGGCCGTTGCCGACCTCGCCCGCGCCGTCCCAGGAGAAGACGACGAACTGCGGCGGCGTCTGGCCGGGTTCCAAGGCGGTGGGCGCGGCGGGCTGCTTGGGCTGCCTGCCCGTGTACGAGGTCGAGCCGTCGCCGATCAGCCGGGGCAGGGCCTTCTTCTTGGCGGGGCGCTCGGGATGGCGGGCAGGGCCTGCCGGGGGCGGGCTCGCCTTCTCGCCGCCGCTCGTCCCGCATCCGGCGAGCGCCCCGGCCGCGGCGCCGAGGCCGACGCCGAGACCCAGGCGCGCCACGCGTCTGCGACTGATTCCGCTGGACCGACCGGATTCTTCGAACTCCATGGGCAACCCAATCCGCGCCCCGGGCGGGGGCGTTGTACGTCCCCCCACACGGACACCGACCTCCGCACCGTAGGGCGGATAAACGAACAATTGCCTCATTTGGGACGGCGTGCCGCGGAACGGGCTGCCACGCGGTGGGCTGCCAGGAGTTGTCGGAGTCTCAGTCCTCGCCGACGACCTTGCCGGGGTTGAACAGGTCCAGCGGATCCAGGGTCTCCTTCACGGCCCGCTGCAACGCGCAGACGGCGGGGCCCAGTTCGCTGCGCATGCCGTCGCGCTTGAGCAGGCCGACGCCGTGCTCGCCCGTGACCGTGCCGCCCGCGGCGATCGCGGCCTGAAGGAGTTCCTCGAAGGCGGCCTGCGCGGCGACGCGTTCCGCCTCGTCACCGGGCTCGGTGATCAGCAGCGGGTGCAGATTGCCGTCGCCCGCGTGCGCGATGGTCGCGATGCGCACGCCGTGCCTGCGCCCGATCTTCTCGATGGCGGCGAGCATCTGCGGCACGGCGGAGCGCGGCACGCACAGGTCCTCGGTGAGCACCGGGCCGAGCCGCTCGAGCGCGGGATACGCGAGGCGCCGTACGTCGAACAGGGCCTCGGCCTCGACGGCGTCGGTGGACTGCTCGGCCCACAGCGCCCCCGCCTCCCGGAAGGCGTCCGCCACCGCGCTCGCCTCGGCCTCGCCCGCGTCGCCCGGGGCGTCGATGCGGGCGAGCAGCATCGCCTCCGCGCCCGGCTCGATGCCCAGGTGCTTCCAGTTCTCCACGGCCTCCATGCAGGCGCGGTCGAGGAGTTCGAGGGCGGCGGGCGCGAGGCCCCGGCTCGTGACGAGGGCGACGGCGGCGCCCGCGGCGACGAGGCTGTCGAAGTTGCCGACCACGGTGCGCGGTTCACCGACGGGCGCGGGCCGCAGCTTGAGGGTGATCTCGGTGATGACGCCGAAGGTGCCTTCGGAGCCAACGAACAGGCTCGTCAGGTCGTAGCCCGCGACGCCCTTCGTGGTGCGCCGGCCGAGCCTGACCCGGCTGCCGTAGTCCCCCGCGGGCCCGCCCATGACGACTTCCATGCCGAGGACGTAGTCGCGGGTGACGCCGTACTTGAGGCAGCACAGGCCGCCCGCGTTCGTGGAGACGTTGCCGCCGATCGTGGACCAGGGGGCGCTGGCCGGGTCCGGCGGGTACCACAGGCCGTGCTCGGCGACGGCGGCCTTGAGGTCGTTGTTGACGACCCCGGGCTGGACGACGGCGATCAGGTTCTCGGTGTCGATCTCGAGGATGCGGTTCATCTTCGACACGTCGAGCACGAGGCAGCCGTCGACGGCGTTGGCCCCGCCGGAGAGTCCGGTGCCCGCGCCCCGCGTGACGACCGGTATCCGTCGGGCCGCGCAGGCCCGCACCACGGACTCGACCTCCTCGGCGGACGTGGCGCGCACCGCGGCGAGCGGCCGGCCCATCGGCGCCCACTCGGCGTCGTCGTGGCCGAGGGACGCGAGGACGTCCGGGTCGGTGACGAGGGTGCTGTCCGGGAGCGCGGCGGCGAGTTCGCCCACCGTGCTTCTCGTGTCTGCGGTGTCGATGTCGTCCTCCTGAACAGATGGCCCTGACCGGCGCGTTCACGGGTCGGGGACACCATCATGGAACACCGCTTCGCGCCGTCACACGGCGCGGGTCGCTCAAGAAGCTCGGGGGTCGTTCAGGAGGCGAGGGTCAGCACGGCGCGCACGCGCTTGCCGACCGGCACCTGCTCCACGGAGACGACGGCGAGCGCGTCCACGATCTCCAGGCCGTGGCCGCCCACGCGCGCCGGGTCCCGAGGGAAGCGCACCGGCACGGCGGCGCTGCTGTCGTAGACGGTGACGGCGACATGCCGCGACGTGCCCTCGAGTTCCAGGACGTACGGGCCCGCGCTGTGCCGGTCCGCGTTCGTGATCAACTCGCTGACGACGAGCAGGACGTCCCCGGCCGTGCGCGGGTCGAGCTCGACGCACCACTCCTGGCGCAGGCGCGTCAGGAACACGTCGGCGAACCTGCGCGCGTCGGCCAGGCACCCCTCGTCACCTGCGTAGTGGGTCGCCTGCATCAGTGGCCCGACTGCCTCGTCGAAACCTGTGGGGATCAATGCCCCGTCCATGTACTCGGTCATTCGTGTCTCTTTCACGCCTGCAGGACTCCGCGATGGACACCCGCAGCCTGCTGATACCCCGCATCAGGCCGCGCAGTCCTGCCGGATTCGACGGGGTGACCGACTCCCCGGCTCGTCGTTTGAAGGACGACACCGTGTCCCTACGGACTTCCGGGAGAGGCCCGCCATGCCCCAGCTTCGTCGCGAAAGCATTATCCCCCGCTCACGGATAGCCACCGACCAGGCCGAGGCAGCTCTGCTCGACGAGTACACCGGCCTCGTACGCCTGGCCTATCTGACGCTCCCCGCCGTCTTCACCCGCCATCGCCGGGTGCTGCTCGCCCACACCGCCGTCCAGCGCGCGCTGCCGGGGCGCCCGGCCTCCGTGCCCGGGCCCCGTGCCCCAGGCGACGGCTCCGACACCGCCACCGCCACCGACGCGCTGCGCGTACGCATTCTGCGGACCGCTCTGTCCTTCGCGCACCGGCCGGCCGGGTGGCCCGCGGCCCTGCCGCCGCCCCGCATCCTGCTGCCCCGGCTCCCCGTGGTCTGGGGGCTGCGGCTGTTCCCCCGCTCCGGCGGCGCCGAGGAACTCGCGCTGGTCCGTTCCCTCGCGGACGCTTCCGCCCCGGCGCGCGCCGCGTTCGTGCTCCGGCACATCGACTCCATGGACGCGGACCGGGCGACGGCGCTGTTGGCCGCGGCCGGGGTGGCGGATGCCGGGGCGGCCGTACAGGAGTCCGTCGGACTCGACGCCGAATCCGGGCCTGCCGCCGCGGCGTTGCTGCACTCCCAGGAGTTCGACGCCTGCTCCGTGCAGACACGTCCCACGGATCTGCTGCGCCGCGCGCGGCGGACCCGGGTCGCTCTCGCACTCGGGGCCGTGGCCGTCGTCGCGGCGGCCGCCGTGCTCGCCCCCGACTCCGCCCCGCAGCGGGAAGCGGCGGGCGCGGGCACCCCGGTCCGGGCGGCGCCCGCCTCCGGTGACCTCACCCGCGCCGGGCGGGACACCTGGGCCGACACCTCACGGGTCGACTTCACGGCCTGGCCCGCGCGCGGCGACCGGACCGACGACACCGCCCTGCTGGACCGGGCGCTGGCCGCGTGGGCCGAGCCCTCCGGCGCCGTACGCGTCAGCCGGACCCCGGACACCACGGCCGATCCACCGCCACGCGCACCGCAACTGCTGTTCGCGGGCGACGTCGACGGCCGTGCCGTGGTGCTCCTCAGCGACGGCGAACGGCTGGCCCGCTACACCGCGCCGGACGGCGACGGCCCGGCCGGCCTCGCCCTGGCCCGGGTCGACGACGCGGACGTGACCACGGCGGCGGCCGTCGTCCTCACCCGCGACCACGGTTCCGCCCGCTACCTGACGGCGCCGTGGATCACCGAGGCGACCACCCGGGACCTCTTGCGACCCGACACTCAGGGGCGGCCGCTGGACGTGTCGGACGACGGGGTGAGCGACGCCGTTCCGGTCGCGCCGGCGGACGGCTGCGCGCGCCGCCCCGTGCTCCAACTGCGCTCCTCGGCGCGCATCGTGGAGAACCACTCGTTCCTGCTCGCCGACCTCGGCGGTCTCTCGCCCGTGCACCTCACGTACACGCCGCTTCCCGGACACGGCACGCCTCCGCCCCGGCAGCCGCGCGAGGCCACCGGCAGCCAGGCGCTGGTCGCGTGGGCGCGCACCGCCTGCCGGCTCCAGCCGTGGCGGGGCGGCGCCGTGCGCGCCGTGAACGCGTGGGACTTCGCCGAGCAGCAGTTGCCGAAGGACGCGGGCCGGGCGGTCTGGTCCTGCGTACGCGCCTCCACCTGGCGTGGCCCGGGCGATGTCGCTCTCCTGATGCGCGCGCCCGGCGCGGCCGCCGAACCGGCGCAGCTGGTCGGCCGGGCCCGGGCCACGGCGGCCTGCAGCCGGTTCGGCCAGCACGTGGTGGCCGACACCCGGTGGAGGTCGCCGGACGACCACTGGTACCTCCTGGCTGCGGGAAGCCGCGCGGTCACCCGGATCGAGGCGAGCGGTGCGGTGACCGCGTTCCGCAAGGGCCGCACCGTGGCAATGCGCGCTCCCGAGCACGGCACGGTCCGTGTGGCGGCCCGCCTGGACACCGGGGAGCGGCTGAAGGAGGTGGCACCCGGGCGGCCCTGACCGTTCGGACCTGCTGCATCCACCCGCTCTGTTGATGCGGAAGTCGGTCTTGGGGCGGACCGTGGTGGACAGGGGGCGAGCGAGGGAGACCCATGAACGCGGAACGTGCCGGACAGCGATGCCTGGTCACCGGGGCGAGCGGCTACATCGGCGGCCGCCTGGTGCCGGAACTGCTCGCCTCGGGGCATCACGTGCGCTGCCTGGCCCGCTCCCCCGCCAAGCTCCGGGATCACCCGTGGGCCGGCGATGTCGAGGTGGCTCAGGGCGATCTCACGGATCGCGACTCGCTCGGCGCCGCGCTGAGCGGCATCGACGTCGCGTACTACCTGGTGCACGCGCTCGGCACCGGCAAGGACTTCGAGCGCACCGACCGCGAGATGGCGACGGCCTTCGCCGAAGAGGCCCGCCGGGCGGGTGTGCGGCGGATCGTCTATCTGGGCGGCCTGACGCCCGCGGGCGTGCCCGAGCGTGAGCTGTCGCCGCATCTGCGCTCGCGGGCGGAGGTCGGGCACATCCTGCTCGCCTCCGGAGTGCCGACGACGGTGCTGCGCGCGGCCGTGATCATCGGGTCCGGTTCCGCTTCGTTCGAGATGCTGCGCTATCTGACCGAACGGCTGCCGGTGATGGTGACGCCCAGCTGGGTGCACACCCGGATCCAGCCGATCGCGGTCCGCGACGTGCTGCGCTGCCTCGTGGACAGCGCGGCGATGCCGTCGGAGGTGTCCCGTTCCTTCGATGTCGGCGGGCCCGACGTGCTCACCTACCGCGACATGATGCTCCGGTACGCGGCGGTGGCGCGGTTGCCGCGGCGCGTCGTGGTCGGGGTGCCGATGCTCAGTCCCGGCCTGTCGAGCCACTGGGTCGGCCTGGTGACGCCCGTGCCCGCCTCCATCGCCCGCCCGCTCACCGAGTCGCTGCGCCACGAAGTCGTCTGCCACGAGCACGACATCCAGCAATGGGTGGCGTATCCGCCGGGTTCCCCGATCGGGTTCGACGAGGCGGTGCGGCTGGCGCTGCGCCGTGTCCAGGAGGCGCAGGTGGCCACCCGCTGGTCGTCCGCCGCGCTGCCGGGCGCCCCCAGCGATCCGCTGCCCACCGATCCGGACTGGGCGGGCGGCAGCCTCTACACGGACGACCGGGAGCGGCTGGTCGAGGCCTCGCCGGAGCGGCTGTGGGACGTGATCGAGGGCATCGGCGGGGAACACGGCTGGTACTCGTTCCCGCTGGCGTGGGCCGTGCGCGGCGGGCTCGACCGGTTCGTGGGCGGTGTGGGGCTGCGGCGTGGGCGGCGGGACGCGGCGCGGCTGCGGGTCGGCGACTCGCTGGATTTCTGGCGCGTGGAGGAGATCGAGCCGGGCCGGCTGCTGCGGCTGCGCGCCGAGATGCGGTTGCCGGGCCTGGCCTGGCTTGAGCTGTCCGTGGAGGCGGCGGACGGCGGGCGCTCCCGCTACCGGCAGCGGGCGCTGTTCCATCCGCACGGCCTGGCGGGCCAGGCGTACTGGTGGAGCGTGGCGCCGTTCCACTCCGTGGTGTTCGGCGGGATGGCGCGCAACATCGCGGCCACGGCCGAGCGGGGCGCCCCGTGCGGGTGATCGTGCATCCGTGCGCACCGTCGGCCGGGAAGGCCTGACGTAGCCCGCTTGCCACCTCTCCACCTGGAGCCTTTCCGTGCGTGTCCACGTCGTCCTGTTCACCTCCGACCTCCGAGTGCACGATCACCCGCCACTGCGGGCGGCGTTGACCGCGGGGGACGTCGTGGTGCCGCTGTTCGTCCGGGACACGGGGGTCGCCGGGTTCCTCGCCCCGAACCGGGAGGCGTTTCTCGCCGACTGCCTGCGGGATCTGGACGCGGCGCTGCGGGACCGGGGCGGGCGGCTCGTGGTGCGCTCGGGCGACGTGGTCGACGAGGTGGCGAAGGTGGTGACCGAGACGGACGCGTGCGCCGTCCACGTGGCGGGCGGCGTCTCCGCGTACGCGCACCGCAGGGAGGACCTGCTGCGGGACACGCTGCACCGGCTCGGCTGCGACCTGGTGGCGCACGACGGCGTCGTCACCTGCGTTCCGCCGGGCGCCGTCACGCCCGACGCCCGGGACCACTTCGCGGTGTTCACGCCCTACCACCGGCACTGGGCCCAGCACGGGACGCGGGCCGTCGTGCGGGCGCCGCGCGCCGTCCGGGTGCCGGACGGCGTGGGCGGCGAGGTGCTGCCCGAGCGGGCCGATGTGTCGGGGGTGTCGCCCGGGCTCGCCGAGGGCGGTGAACGGGCCGGCCGGGCGCTGCTGACGTCCTGGCTGCGTTCGGGGATCGCCGCGTACGAGGACCGGCACGACGACCTCGCGGGCGACGCCACGTCGCGGCTCTCCCCGCATCTGCACTTCGGCACGATCGGTCCCGTCGAGGCCGTGCACCGGGCGCGCGCGGCGGGCGGCCCGGGCGCGGAGGCGTTCGTGCGGCAGCTGGCCTGGCGGGACTTCCACCACCAGGTGCTGGCCGCGCGGCCCGACGCCGCGGGCGCCGACTACCGCACGCATCACGACCGTTGGCGCAGGGCGCCCCGGGAGGTCGAGGCGTGGCAGGAGGGGCGTACGGGATACCCGGTGGTGGACGCCGCGATGCGGCAGCTGCGGCACGAGGGCTGGATGCACAACCGGGGCCGGCTGCTCACCGCGTCGTTCCTCGTCAAGACGCTGTACGTGGACTGGCGGGTGGGCGCACGGCATTTCCTGAGCCTGTTGGTGGACGGGGACGTCGCGAACAACCAGATGAACTGGCAGTGGATGGCGGGCACCGGCACGGACAGCCGACCGAACCGGGTGCTCAATCCGGTGACCCAGGCCAAGCGCTACGACCCGGACGGCGCCTACGTACGGCGCTGGGTACCGGAGTTGGCCGGCATCGAGGGCTCCGCGGTGCACACGCCGTGGAAGGCGGCCGGACTCGACCGGGCCGCCCTCGGCGACTATCCGGACCCGATCGTCGAACTGCCGGACGGTCTTGCCCGGTTCAAGCGGGCCCGGGGCCTCGACTGATCTCCGGGTAGTGGCGCCCGATCTGGTCGAGGGCCTGCGGCAGCGTCGCCGGGTGCAGCGCGCCGCGCACGCCCCGGCCCGCCCAGCCTGGCCCGGCCAGCATCACGGCGGGTTTGCCGCGGGCGCCGCGCACACCCCAGCGGGTCTCGGCGAGGTGCCGGGCCAGCGGAAGGCTCGCGGTGGAGCGGGCCTGCGCCCACAGCACGACGACGCGCGGCCCGGTCCTGCGCACCGCGGCCGACACCGCATCCACCGGCACGGCCGCCCCGAACATCCGCTGCGGTACGCCCAGTTGACTCAGACCGGCACTGAGCGCCTCCAGGGCGAGCACGTGCTGTTCGGCGGGGACGCAGGCAAGGACCAGCGGCGGCAGCGCGAGGGTGGAGTCGACGGGGGCGGCCGCACGGTGCAGGGTGCGCGAGACCTGCCAGGACAGCAGGTGCTCGACCTCGACGTACCGGTCGCCCGCCTCCTCCCACTTGCGGCCCACCGCGTGCAGCACCGGCGCCATCACGTCCTGCCAGGCGGTGACCAGGCCGTGCTCCGTCACGGCCTCGGTCAGCAGGTTCTGCACGGTCGGCGCGTCCATGCGGGTCGCGGCGCGGGAGATGCCCCGGCACTGGCGCTCCAGCGTGGCCGGCGAGGCGGGCGCGGCCGACGCCGGGCGCTGGTGCGGCAGCGCGGCCGGCTCCGTCGCAAGGCGTTTACCCGCGAGGAGCGCGGCCTCGGCGGGCGGCAGGCCCGTCGTGGTCAGCCGGCACATCTCCTCGACGACCGCGACGTCGTCCGCGGTCCAGCGCCGGTGGTGTCCCGTCGAGCGCTGCGCGGGCCCGAGCCCGTAGCGGCGGTCCCAGCTGCGCAGGGTCGTCGGCGAGACCCCGAGCCGCCTTGCGAGGGCGCCGGTGGTGACGCCCGCCTCCGATGGTGCCGCCTGTGTCCCCACCGCGTCGCGTACCTGCTGCCCCTCGTCCATCGGCCCACGATACGACGCACAACCGATGCGGGTTGTCGTGCGGCGGGAATCGTTTCCAGGATGACCGGGCCGTGACTTGGCGAGCACTGCGCGCGTCCGGTCCTGGCCATCACGAGTCGAGTTCAGGATCGTTTCGAGGAGTTGACGGGGCGTTGAGGATCCCAGGGATGCTGTCGCGGAACGTCGACCCGCGCGAGGCGTCGGAGGCCGCCCTGGCGGACGGTCTCGCGGCAGGTGACGTCGCCTGCCTCGCCGAGGTGTACCGGCGGTGGTCGCCGCTCGTGCGGGGCCTGGCACAGCGGGCGCTCGGCGACCGCTCCGAGGCGGAGGACGTGATGCAGCAGGTGTTCCTCGCCGCCTGGCGCGGCCGGTCCGGATATCGGCCGGAACTGGGCCCGCCGTCCGCCTGGTTGACGGGCATCGCGCGGCACCGGGTCGCGGACGCGCTCGCCGCCCGGAGCCGTCGCGCGGCGCTGTTCGAGGCAGCGGCCGGGCGGCACGCCGTCTCGGCCGGCCGCGAACCCGCGACCGACGCCTGCATGGACGCGGTCGTCGAACGTCTTGTGCTGTCGCAGGAGTTGGCGCGCCTGCCGAGCACGCAGCGCACGGTGCTGCGTCTCACGTTCTACGAGGACCTGACGCAACCCCAGATCGCCGAGCGCACCGGCTGGCCGCTGGGCACGGTCAAGAGCCACGCCCGGCGCGGCATGAGACGCCTCGGCGACCGGTTGCGCGGCCGCAGCGATCGCGGCTGAGATTCGTCGGGCCCGGATGCATCCGTCCGGCCCCTTCGGGCGGAAGTTCCGGTGTGCGCGCGCCGGCGTCGGCCGCGCGCGCGGGCGGACGGCCCGGACCCCGCCGCCCGCCCACCTCAACGGAGTCGGCGCCGCTGAGGTGGGTACGGGCGGGGCGCCACTACAGTCGATGATCATGATCATTGGTTCCGTCCGCCTCCGCGAGGTACCCGAGTCCGACATCGAGCGGGCCCTGGCGCTCGCCCATCTCGTCTTCCACGAGTCGCCCGACGACGAACGCCGCAAGCAGCAACAGCAGATGCTGTCCGGCTGCCTGCGGATCGGCGCGTACGACGGCGAGGAACTCGTCGGCTTCGCCGCGGCGCATCCCTTCACCGTCTCCGTGCCGGGCGGTGGCGACCTCTCCTGCCCCGGCCTGTCGTACGTCTCGGTCGCGCCCACGCACCGCAGGCGCGGCGTGCTGACGGCGATGATGGCCGAGCTGTTCGCCCGTTGCGCCGAACAGGCCGCGCCGCTGGCCGCGTTGTGGGCGTCGGAGGCGTCGATCTACGGCCGGTTCGGATTCGGCCCCGGCACGTACGGGGCGACCGTGGAGATCGACTCGCGGCGCGCGCTGGGGCTGCGCATCCCGCCCGACGAGCGTCCGCTGCGGCTGCTCGACGCCGACTCGGCACCCGCCGTGCTCGCGCCGTACTTCGAGACGAGGCGCGGGCTGCGGGCGGGGCGGCACGCGCGCACGGAGACGTGGTGGCGCGAGCAGTGGCTGGCACGGAAGGACGAGGACGACGAGGATCTGTCGCCGCCGCGCGTGGTGACGCTCGGCGATCCGCTCGCCGGTTACGCGATCTACCGCACCAAGTCGGGCGACTGGTCCGGGGGCGTGCCGGGCCTGGTGAGTGTCGAAGAGCTGGAGGCCGATACGCCGGGGAGCGCGGCGGCGCTGTGGCGGTATCTCGCGGACATCGACCTGACGGGCACGGTGCGCGCGCACGGCAGGCCGCTGGACGATCCTCTGCCGCTGTTCGCGGCCGACCGCGATCAGGTGAGCGTCAAGAGCGTCGAACCGGCGCTGTGGGTGCGCCTGGTGGACGTGCGCGCGGCGCTCGCGGCCCGGGCCTGGGCGGCGCCCTTGGATGTGGTGCTCGCGGTCCGTGACGCGCGGCTCCCGGCGAACGCGGGGACGTTCCGTCTGATCGCCTCTCCGGACGGCTTCTCGTACGCGCCCACGGACGACGCGCCCGACCTGAGCCTGGAGGCCCGCGATCTGGCGACCGCGTACATGGCGGCGACGCCGGTGGCGGCGCTGGTGCGCGCGGGTCTGGTGGTGGAGCACACGCAGGGCGCGGCGTCGATGCTCGACGCCGCGCTGCGCACGGAGCTAGTGCCGCACACCGACGACACGTTCTGAACTCACGTCACTGCCAAGCGGGTTCAGCACTCCATGGTCCACGTGTGGGAGTCGCCGCTGTCGTTGGCCCAGCCGTTGGACGCGATCTCCTGGCCGGGCGCGAGACAGACGGTGCCGAAGCCGACGAGGCCCGGGTTCTCGTAGACCTGGACGTGGTCCTTGATGCCTGGCCCTGAGATTCCGTGATTGGCCCAGGAGGAGTCCTCGTCCTGGATGCCGTCCTCCCAGTCGTGGTCGTCGCCGGACCAGTTCCAGCGCATTCCGGTGTAGTTGGCGTCGGTCCAGGCGCAGAACTCGCCGCTGGGGCATTGGGCCGCGAAGGCGGTGGCGGGGAGCGCGGCGCCGCCGAGGGCGAGGACCGCGGCGGTGACCAGGGCGATCGGGTGCTTCATGAGGTCTGTTCTCCTTGCTGGGTCAGTGGCTGGTGGTGTGCAGCACGCGGGTGGACGCGTCGAGCGCGCGGGCCCGCAGGCGCTGCCAGTCGGTGAGTTCGGCGCGGTGTCGTGCGCGCACGGAGGCGAGGCTGAGGTCGCGGTGGGCGGCCTCGGGCTTGAGGTTGTTGACGACGGTCGACACCTGGAACCAGCGTTTCTGGTCGCCGTAGAGGGTGCGTTGGGCGGCGGCCAGGCAGCCGTCGGTGTGGGCGCGTACGGGGATGCCGTTCGCGAGGGTCAGGGAGAGTTCGGCGGGCGGCCGGCCGAAGAGGGCGGCCGCGACCCGCTGTTCCTCCGCCCGGTTCGCCGAGCGCTGTCCCGGCCGGGGCGGTGTGAGGCCCTGGCGGGTCAGGCAGTGGTCGGTGAGGGTCTGGGTCGCGGCCCTGATGGTGTCGTCGGGTGTGCGGGCGGGCCGGTCGGTGTGCTCTGTGGTGCAGCCCGCGAGCGGGAGGAGCAGGGCGGCGCCGGCCAGGATGCTGAGGGCGCGGGTTCGGCGGTTCATGGCGCGCTCAGCCCTGCTCGCACCCCATGGTGGTGTCGGAGACACCGTCGAGTTTTCCGGCCCAGTCCCAGTTCTCGGAGTAGTCGTCGCGCCTGATCTCCCGGTAGAGGCAGCCGGTCGAGGTGTAGCTGATGGCGTAGACGGTTCCCGAGACGCGGGACTCGAAGGAGGTGGCGTGGCGCGCCGTCCCGTTCTCCGCGTCGGCGTAGCCGGGAGGTCCGTAGCACCAGGCCTGGCCGTGCATGCCGACTTCGGTCCAGAAGCAGACCTGGCCGGGCGGTACGGCGCCGGGCGCGGCGGCGGAGGCGGGTGCGAGGGCGGTCGTGGCGCCGCCGAGCAGGGGCAGGGTGAGGGCGAGCAGCACGGATCTGTGCTTCATGAAGGGTTTCATTTCGTTGACCCCGGAGTGATCGTTCTTACTGAGCGTGATCAGACTGCCCCGGAGTCGGCGCGATCAAGCGCCGTGTCACTCTTGTCAGTGACTATTGGTAACTGTCATGCGGCGCCGTGGGCCGCGGCGGCGCGGCTGGGTGCGGGCCATGCGGACCGCGTCGACGGACTCGGCGAGGAGCTCGTACTCGGTGGTGTCGTCGTGGGTGACGATCCTGACGAGCCGCCCGGAGGCCAACTCTTCCGCGACGTTTTCCTGTTGGTCCGGGTCGCCGCACCAGGCCCGCAGCTGTTCCGGCACGTCGGGTGCGTCATCGCCCATGGGCGTCAGCGCACCCTCGGGTAAGTGGCTCAGGCCGGGGCGCGGGTCGAGGCGCTCGGCCATCCACATGGCCCGGTCGCGCAGCCACCACAGGGCCAGCGGGAGCGTGGGGGCGCGATATGTGCCGAGCGGAACACCCACGCGCCGGCCACCGCAGATTCCGTACGCGGTGACGTGGCACAGGAATTCGTCGTGCACGGTCTCCCCCATTGCCTGGCGCCCGACTGCATTGACTGTTGTGCCAAACGATCAGTGATCCACCGCAACGGCGAGAATTGCCCGGGCAATTGGCCCGCGGGACGCCGCCTACGAACAACGTTCAACCGTTCTCTGGTCAAGTATCGACACTCGGGAGGCAGCGTAACCATGGCTTTCACGCCAGTCTCCGGGCATATTCACGGCGTTCGTTGGCTGAAATCCCCCGCATCGGAGAGACTGCACGCATGCGCTCACATGACGTACTCATGGACGGTTACAGCCGTATTCAGGAAGAGGTGCACGCGGCCGTCGAGGGGCTTTCCGTCGACGCGCTGAACGAGCGGCCGGAAGACACGGCGAATTCCATTGCCTGGCTGATCTGGCATCTCACCCGGGTCCAGGACGACCACATCGCCGACGCCGCGGGAGTCGAGCAGGTGTGGCTCGCGGGCGGCTGGGCGGAGCGGTTCGATCTGCCACTCTCCGAGTCGGACACCGGGTACGGACACACGCCGAAGCAGGTCGGCCAGGTTCGGGTCGCCTCGGGCGAGCTCCTCACGGGCTATTACGACGCGGTGCACGAGCAGACACTCGGGTTCCTCGACGGCCTGAAGGACGCCGATCTCGACCGCGTCGTCGACGAGGGCTGGGATCCGCCGGTGACGCTGGGGGTCCGGCTCATCAGCGTGCTCGCGGACGACCTGCAGCACGTGGGGCAGGCCGCCTACCTGCGCGGACTGAGCTGAACCCACCGACCTTCCACCTCTCTCAGCGGCGCCGGACCTTCCGTCCGGCGCCGCTGACGTGCGTGCCAGAGGTCTTGACAACTCGATTGGTCTGAACCAACTTTGGCGCACACAGCGGTGGCCACCGTTCACATTCGCAGCTTCTCCACCTCTTCCCAGGAGGCTCCCCGTGGACCGTGCACGCCATCACAGACGCAGACCCGGCCTCGCACTCGCCGTCGTGGCGGCCGCGTCGCTGGGCGTCACCGCGCTCGCCGCACCCGCGCAGGCCGCTGATGTCAACGTGGCCAAGAACGCCGGCTTCGAGTCGGACCTGAGCAACTGGACGTGCTCCGCGGGCAGCGGTTCCGTGGTGACCTCACCCGTGCACGGCGGCACGAAGGCACTGAAGGCGACCCCTGCGGGCCAGGACAACGCCAAGTGCAGCCAGACCGTCGCGGTCAAGCCCAACTCGACGTACACACTGAGCAGTTGGGTGCAGGGCGGTTACGCGTATCTCGGCGCGAGCGGCACCGGCACCACCGACGTGTCCACGTGGACACCGGGCAGTTCCTCCTGGCAGCAGCTCACGACCAGCTTCAAGACCGGCGCGAACACGACCTCCGTGACCATCTACACGCACGGCTGGTACGGGCAGAGCGCGTACCACGTCGACGATGTGAACGTCTTCGGGCCCGACGGGGGCGGCGGCACGGATCCGGTCGTGGTCCCGGCCGCACCCACGGGGCTCGCGGCGGGCGCGGCCACCGCGTCCTCCATCGGCCTCTCCTGGTCCCCGGTCTCCAACGCCACCGGCTACAACGTCTACCGGGACGGCACGAAGGTCGCCGCCGTGACGGGAGCCTCGACGACCGTCACCGGGCTCGCGGCCGACACCTCGTACGGCTTCCAGGTCACCGCGACGAACGCGGCGGGCGAATCGGCGAAGTCGACGGCGGTGAGCGCGAGGACCGCCACGTCCGGCGGCAACCCCGGCGGCGGAACCGTGCCCAAGCACGCGCTGACCGGGTACTGGCAGAACTTCGACAACGGCGCGACCGTCCAGAAGCTGCGCGACGTCCAGTCGCAGTACGACATCATCGCCGTCTCCTTCGCCGACGCCACCACCACGCCCGGGCAGATCACCTTCAACCTCGACCCGGCCGTCGGCTACGCCTCGGCCGCCGACTTCAAGGCGGACATCACCGCCAAGCACGCGGCGGGCAAGTCCGTGATCCTGTCGGTCGGCGGGGAGAAGGGCAGCATCTCGGTCAACAGCGACGCGTCCGCGACCGCGTTCGCGGACAGCGCGTACCGGCTCATGCAGGAGTACGGCTTCGACGGTGTCGACATCGACCTGGAGAACGGGCTCAACTCGACGTACATGACGAAGGCGCTGCGCCAGCTGTCGGCGAAGGCGGGCGGCAAGCTGGTCCTGACGATGGCGCCGCAGACCATCGACATGCAGTCGACGTCCGGCGAGTACTTCAAGACGGCGCTGAACGTGAAGGACATCCTCACGGTCGTCAACATGCAGTACTACAACAGCGGTTCGATGCTGGGCTGCGACGGCAAGGTCTACAGCCAGGGCTCCGTCGACTTCCTGACGGCGCTCGCCTGCATCCAGCTGGAGGGCGGCCTCGACGCCTCGCAGGTCGGGCTCGGTGTCCCGGCGTCGACGCGCGGCGCGGGCAGCGGCTACGTGGCACCGTCCGTCGTGAACAACGCGCTCGACTGCCTGGCGCGCGGCACCGGCTGTGGCACGTTCAAGCCCGCGAAGACCTATCCGGGGCTGCGCGGCGCGATGACCTGGTCCACGAACTGGGACGCGACGGCGGGCAACGCCTGGTCGAACGCGGTCGGGCCGAAGGTGCACGCGCTGCCGTAGGCGGCGCGTGGCCGGGCGCGGTCGGCCGTCGACGGTCGACCGCGCCCGGTCGTGTCAGCCGCCCATGAAGAGCACCGTGCCGTCGGGGCCCACCGCCTCGACGCGCGCGCCGTGTTCGACGGTGCGGCTGACCGTGCAGTACTTCTCGTGGGTCAGACGGATGCCGCGTTCGAGCGCCTCCGCGGCGTGCGTGTCCCCCTCCGGCAGCTCGATCTCGTACGAGACACGGACGGCTCCGACCCGGCCGTCGTCCTCCGGCCGTGACACGGAGTCGACGGTGATGCGCAGCTCGTCGTGCGGCACGGTGCGGGCCGTGCGGTCGACGACGAGGCCGCCGCAGCCGCCGAGCGCGGCCAGGAGGAGTTCGACGGGGGTGAAGGACGGCTGGGCCCCCTCGCTGTCGGCGGGGGCGATGCGGACCTCGGCGCCGCGGTCGTTGCGGGCGGTCCAGTCGCGGTCGCCGTTGCGGACGGTCTCAATGCGGTAGTCGGCCATGCCGGAACCGTAACCAGAGGCGGGCTCCGTGCCGCGCATCGCCTGCGGGGTGTCGGGGCGGCGGCGGGTCGGGGAGTCCGCGTGCCCCACGCCCGCGGACTCCCCGATGGTGCTCCCTCCCCAGGCGGCCGGTGCCCGAGTACGCGGCCGCCGTGCTGCAGAGTGTGCCGGGGACGGCGGCGGACTTCATCCCGCACCCCCGGATTTCGGTAACTTCACGTGTTGAATCAGTGGCGAGAAGTTACGGGGTCCTGGCGCCACATCCCGTACATACGGCCGGAGTCGAGGCGCGGACCGCACCGTCTGGCGTGATCCCTTCGCCTCAAGGAAGGCCGGATCACTGTGCCTCTCCCCGCGCCTCCAGGCGCGTCCCGCACCTGGCGCAGTACAGGGCGCCGGCGTCGTCGGCGGCCCGGCCGCAGGACGCACACACCTGGGGCAGCAGGCAGGGTGCCTCGCCGCCCTCGGCCGTCACCTGCGGTACCGCGCGGCGGATCGTCATGCCCGGCCGCCTGCGGTGCGCCGTGAGGTAGACGAGCCCGTCCTCGCCGGCGCTGACCGCGCGCCGCTCGCCGCGCGGCACGAACACGAGCGTGCCGGGCTCCACCTCCTTGTCCACGCCCGCCCGGTGGAGCGTGCCGTGACCCTCCACGACGACGAGGAGCACATCGAGCTCGGTCTCCACGTACGCGTCGCCGCCTCCGCCGGGCCGCAGGCGGACGACGTTGGCGTCGAGTTGGCGGGCCGCGCCGTCGAGCCGCCAGAGGGCGCCGGTCGCCTCCGGCGCGGCGGCGTTCAGGACGTCGGAGAGGGTGACGTGGGCTGCGGGCATCGGTCTGGTTCCCCTGACGTGGTACGGCGGGTCGTGACCGTTCGATTCTCCCTCACCGCAACTCTCTCTGTTCAAACAGTGGACTCAGCAACACAGCTCTGCAATTCTCCAACAACTGAACGCAAGAACCTGATGCGCGTCCTTAATTCACCCACATCAACGGTGCAGGGACAGGAGAAGCATGTTCGGACAGTGCGTGTTCAGATCCGGTGGAAGACGAAGGTGGCGGAGCCTCTCGGTGGTCCTCCTCGCGCTCACCCTGGCGCTGCTCGGCCTGCCCGCCGTCGCGGCGCAGGCAGCGGGCGGCCCCAATCTCGCGGCGGGGGCGCAGACCAAGGCGAGCAGCGCGAGGTCGGGGTACGGGGCGGGGAACGTCTCGGACGGCAACTCCTCGACGTACTGGGAGAGTTCGGGTACCGAATGGCCGCAGTGGGCGCAGGTGGACCTGGGGTCCACGGCGCGCGTCGACGAGGTGACGCTGCGCCTGCCGGCCTCGTGGGAGAGCCGGACGCAGACGCTTTCGGTGCAGGGCAGCGCCGACGGCACGTCGTTCGACACACTCAAGTCCTCGGCGCCGTACGCCTTCTCGCCCGGGTCGGGGAACACGGTGAACGTCACCTTCCCTGCCACGCAGACGAAGTTCGTACGGATCGTCGTGACCGCCAACACCGGCTGGACGTCCGCCCAGTTGGCGGAGCTGGAGGTGCACGGGGCCGCCGACTCCTCGGTCAACCTGGCGCGCGGCAAGACGTTCACGGCCGACTCCACGACGCAGACGTACGCGGCCGCCAACGCGGGTGACGGCGACCTGTCGAGCTACTGGGAGAGCAAGAACGGCGCACTGCCCCAGTGGGTGCAGGTGGATCTCGGCGCGTCGGTGCGGGTGAACCGCGTGGTGCTGCGGCTGCCGCCCACCTGGGAGACCCGGACGCAGACACTGGCCGTGAAGGGCAGCACCAACGGCTCGGACTTCACCGATCTGGCGGCGTCGAAGGCGTACGGGTTCAGCGCGGCGGACGGGCAGCGGCAGAGCATCACGTTCGACTCGGTGACGACGCGCTACGTACGCGTGCTCGTGACAGCCAACACCCGTCAACCTGCGGGTCAGCTCGGCGAGTTGGAGGTGTATGGGCCGACGACCGGCGACACCGAGGCGCCGACGGCGCCCGGGGATCTCGCCTACACGGAGCCCGCGACAGGTCAGATCAACCTGACGTGGAAGGCGTCCACGGACAACACGAAGGTCGCCGGCTACGACGTCTACGCGGACGGGAAGCTGCGCGCATCGGTCGACGGCGACACCCTCACGTACACGGACACGCAGCCCACGTCGGCCTCGCTCACGTACTACGTGCGCGCCAAGGACGCGGCGGGCAACCAGTCGCCGAACAGCAACTCCGTGACGCGTAAGGGCGGATCGGGTGACACTCAGGCACCCACCGCACCCGGCGCCCTCTCCTTCACGGAGGAGACGAAGGGTCAGGTCAAGCTCGACTGGCGGGCATCGACCGACAACGTGAAGGTCACCGCCTACGACATCTACGCGAACGGCAAGCTTCTCAAGTCGCTTGCCGGTGACGTCACTTCGTACACCGACACCCAGCCGGCATCGGCGACGGTGACGTACCACGTGCGGGCGAAGGACGCGGCGGGCAATCAGTCCGCGAACAGCAACACGGTGACCCGCAACGGTTCCACGACCGAGGCCGCGAACCTGGCGGCCGGAAAACCGGTGTCCGCGTCGTCGACCACGCAGACGTACGTCGCGGAGAACGTCGTGGACGACGACACCAGCACGTACTGGGAGGGTGCCGCCGGCTCGTACCCGAACAGCCTGACCGTGAAGCTCGGCGCCAACGCGGACGTCTCCTCACTCGTCCTGAAGCTGAACCCGGACGCGGCGTGGGCGGCGCGCACCCAGAAGATCGAGGTGCTCGGGCGCGAGCAGAAGGCGTCGGAGTTCACGAGGCTGGCCGAGCCGAAGGAGTACGGCTTCGATCCGGCGAACGGCAACAAGGTGACGGTGCCGCTGACCGCGCGCGTCGCGGACGTGCGACTCGTCTTCACCTCCACCTCAGGTGGTGCAGCGGGTCAGTTGGCGGAGTTCCAGGTCCTCGGCGAGCCCGCCCCGAACCCGGATCTCGTGGTCACGGGCATCACGTCGAAGCCGGAGACACCGGTCGAGTCCGACAAGATCACCCTGTCGGCGACGGTGCGCAACGCGGGCACCGAGGCGGCCGACGCCACCGACATCGACTTCAAGCTCGGCTCGCAGAAGGTGGGTACGGGTTCGGTGGGCGCGCTCGCGGCCGGAGCGTCGGCCACGGTGAGCGCGGACATCGGCGCGCACGAGGCGGGCTCGTACCAGGTCGGCGCGGTGGTCGACGCGAGCAAGCTGGTCATGGAGCGCGACGAGGCGAACAACGACTACATCAGCCCGACGAATCTGGTCGTGAAGCCGGTGACGAGCTCGGACCTAGGGCGTTTCTGATGGCTCTTGGACGGTGTCGCGGAGCCAGATGACGACTGCTGCGACGGCCAGGGTGCCGTTGAAGATGTAGTCGCGCTTGTCGTAACGGCTGGCGACCGCACGGAACTGCTTCCACTTGCTGACGCACCGTTCGGCGGCACTGCGGCGGCGGTACTGGCCTGTGTCGAAGGCCGGAGGCCGGCCGCCGGCCCGGCCCCGCCGCAGACGGTTGCTGCGTTGGTCCTCGGGTTGGGCGATGGTCACCTTGATGTGCCGTCCGCGCAGGTAGGCGCGGGTGTCGCGGCTGGAGTAGGCCTTGTCTCCGCGGAGCCGGTCCGGGCGGGTGCGGGGCCGCCCCGGCCCGCGCCGGGCGATCCGCAGGCACTCCAGTACCGGGACGAGCATGGGGTTGTCGCCCCGCTGGCCGGGCGAGGTCTGCCAGACCAGCGGGCGGGCCCGGTCATCGGCCAGGAAATGGACCTTGCTGGTCAGTCCGCCCCGGGAACGTCCCAGTGCCTCGCGTCCATCGGCCTCCACACGCGCCCCGCCCCCTTTTGCGGGAAGTCACCCGGCGGCCGGTGCCGGGCCCCGGCCGCATGCTGATGAGCCCGGCAGGACGTGGAGTCGATGTTCACCGCCCACTCGGCCTCCTTCGCCGCCGTGCGGGCCAGGGCACCGTCCGGGTCGCTCGCGGCGGCCTCGATCTGCAGCTCTGTCAGGATCCGCTGCCAGGTTCCGTCGGCCGACCAGCGGCGATGGCGCTCATAGACGGTCTGCCACGGCCCGTACCGCTCGGGCAGATCCGGCCACGGCACCCCGGTACGGGCCCGGAACAGTACGCCGTTGATGACTCGGCGGTGATCCGCCCACTGCCCACCCGGGGCACCGTTTCCCGGCAACAGCGACTCGATCTTCTGCCACTGCGCGTCCGTCAGTTCATGGCGTCGCACCATACGACCCGCATGCCCAGCACCCGCACTGATCCACCCACCCAGCAAGAGCCATCAGAAACGACCTAGTGGCGTCGCTGGTGGCATGGTCGCCGAGCGCGCCCACCGAGGGCGACACGGTTACCTTCTCGGTCGCCCTCAAGAACCAGGGCAACCAGGCGAGTTCGAGCGGCGGGCACGACATCACACTCACGGTCACGGACTCCGGCGGGAGTGCGGTGAAGACACTCACCGGCTCTTACGACGGGACGATCGCGGCCGGTGACACCACACCACCCGTGAAGCTGGGCACTTGGACCGCAGGCAAGGGCAAGTTCACGGTGAAGACGGTGATCGCCGACGACGCCAACGAGCTCGCGGTCAAGCGCGCCAACAACACGTCCACGCAACCCCTGTTCGTGGGTCGCGGTGCCAGCATGCCGTACGACATGTACGAGGCGGAGGACGGCACGGTCGGCGGCGGAGCGAAGGTCGTCGGCCCGAACCGGACCGTCGGTGACATCGCCGGCGAGGCCTCGGGCCGCAAGGCGGTCACGCTCGAATCAACGGGAAACTACGTCGAGTTCACCACCAAGGCACCGACGAACACACTCGTCACCCGCTACTCGATGCCGGACTCGGCGGGCGGCGGAGGCAAGAACTCCACGCTGAACGTGTACGTCGACGGCACGCTCCTCAAGGCCGTCGACCTGACGTCGAAGTACGCGTGGCTGTACGGGTCCGAGACCGGCCCGGGCAACTCCCCCGGCACCGGCGCACCCCGCCACATCTACGACGAGGCGAACCTGCTGCTCGGCACGACGGTCCCGCAGGGCAGCAAGATCCGGCTCCAGAAGGACGCCGCGAACGACTCCACGTACGCGATCGACTTCATCAACCTGGAGGAGGCGAAGCAACTCCCCAACCCGGACCCGGCGGCGTACACCGTGCCGACCGGCTTCTCGCACCAGGCGGTGCAGGACGCACTCGACAAGGTCCGGATGGACACGAGCGGCAAGCTCGTCGGGGTGTATCTGCCGGCCGGTGACTACGAGACGTCGAACAAGTTCCAGGTGTACGGGAAGGCGGTGAAGGTGGTCGGCGCGGGGCCGTGGTTCACGCGATTCCACACCCCTTCGTCGCAGGAGAACACGGACGCGGGCTTCCGCGCGGAGGCAAGCGCGAACGGCTCGACGTTCACCCACTTCTCCTTCTTCGGGAACTACACGTCGCGGATCGACGGCCCCGGCAAGGTCTTCGACTTCTCGAACGTCGCCGACATCACCATCGACGACATCTGGAACGAACACACGGTGTGCCTGTACTGGGGCGCCAACACCGACAACATCACCATCAAGAACTCCCGGATCCGCGACACGTTCGCCGACGGCGTCAACATGACGAACGGCTCGACGGACAACCACGTCGCGAACAACGAGTCGCGGGCGACCGGCGACGACAGCTTCGCGCTGTTCTCGGCGATCGACGCGGGCGGCGCGGACGAGAAGAACAACGTGTACGAGAACCTGACCTCGCTGCTCACCTGGCGGGCGGCAGGCATCGCCGTCTACGGCGGCTACGACAACACGTTCCGCAACATCCTCATCGCGGACACCCTCGTCTACTCCGGAGTCACCATCAGCTCCCTCGACTTCGGCTACCCGATGAACGGCTTCGGCACGGAGCCGACGACGCTGGAGAACACCTCGATCGTCCGCTCCGGCGGCCACTTCTGGGGCGGTCAGACCTTCCCCGGCATCTGGATGTTCTCGGCGTCGAAGGTCTTCCAGGGGATCCGCGTGAACGACGTCGACATCGTCGATCCGACGTACAGCGGCATCATGTTCCAGACCAACTACGTGGGAGGCCAACCCCAGTACCCCATCAAGGACACGATCCTCACGGACGTGACGATCTCCGGCGCCCGCAAGAGCGGCGACGCCCACGACGCCAAGTCCGGCTTCGGCGTGTGGGCGAACGAACTCCCCGAGGCGGGCCAGGGCCCTGCCGTCGGCGAAGTCACCTTCCACAACCTGAAGTTGACCGACAACGCGGTGGACATCCGCAACACGACGTCGACGTTCAAGATTAATTCCCTGCCGTAGGCGGCCGCCGACGCACCAGGATGGGTGGCCGGGCATACACGCCCGGCCACCCTTTCCCTGCCCAGGAGCCGCCCATGCACCGCCGCACCTTGCACGCCCGCCTCTCCACCGCACTCGCGCTGCACGACGACCGCCGACTGCGCACCATGGTCGAGGGCGCGCGGTCCGGCGGTGCGGGGATCGGCGGACGCTCCGGCGTGGTCGATGTCGAGGGCTCCCCCGTGTTCATGAAGCGAGTACCGCTCACGGACCGGGAGTTGAGGCCGGAGCACCTGCGCTCGACCGGGAACCTCTCATGGACTAATTCGGCGGGATCGACGGGGCCGTGGCCCACTGGGAGGGCTCCCTCGCTGTGCGCGGGCGCCTCGAGGAGTTGGCGAGGGCGCGGCACAGTCTCGTCCTGTTCCTGGAGTACGTACCGGACACGGTCGCGGCGTGGCTCGCGGCACGGAGTGACGAGGTCGCCGCGTACCGCTGGGTGCTGCGGGAGCTGGCTCGCGGCGCCGGATTCCTGCGGGGCCAGGGCGTCGTGCACTTCGACGCGCACTTCGGCAATCTACTCACCGACGGCGAGCGGATCCTCTTCGCCGACTTCGGCCTCGCACTCAGCTCACGGTTCCAACTGGACGACGCCGAAGGTGAGTTCCTCGCGCGACACCTCCCCTCCTACGATTCCCTGCTGACGCTGAGCCATCTGCGGCGCCACCACCTGCCCCCGGGCAGCCCCGAAGCGGTGGCCGGGCTGCTCTCGCCCCACGCACCCGCGCTCGCAGTGTTCGACGCGTTCCTCGAGCGACTGCTCGGCGAGAGCAAGCGGACGCCGTACCCGGACGAAGACATCGCGAAGACCCAGACCTAAAGGCACCCTGGTTCCATTACGCGCCACTCCTTGCTACTGTTGCGGCACGCACTAACGGGATACAGAACCCATTAGCAGGGAGATCGCCATGGAGTACCGACAGTTGGGGACGTCCGGCCTCAAGGTTCCGGCGTTGAGTTTCGGGGCCGGGACCTTCGGTGGGCGTGGGCCGCTGTTTTCCGCATGGGGTAGCGCCGGCATCGACGAGGCGCGCCGCATGGTGGATCTGAGCCTGGAGCATGGCGTGACCCTGTTCGACACGGCCGACGTGTATTCGGACGGGGCGTCGGAGGAGGTGCTCGGTGCGGCACTCAAGGGGCGGCGCGATCGGGCGCTCATCTCCACCAAGGCCGCACTGCCGACCGGCGAGGGACCGTACGACGCCGGAGTGTCGCGGTCGCGGCTGATCGCGTCCGTCGACGCCGCGCTGCGGCGCCTCGACACCGACCACATTGACCTGTTCCAGCTGCACGCGTACGACGCGAGCACCCCGGTCGAGGAGGTTCTCGCCACGCTCGAGGACCTGGTGCGTGCCGGCAAGGTCCGTTACACCGGTGTCTCCAACTACGCGGGTTGGCAGTTGATGAAGGGGCTCGCCGAGGCGGAGAAGCACGGGCGGCCGCGGTTCGCCGCGCACCAGGTGTACTACTCGCTCGCCGGCCGGGACTACGAGTGGGAGTTGATGCCGCTCGCCAAGGAGGAGGGCGTGGGCGCCGTGGTGTGGAGCCCCCTCGGCTGGGGGCGGCTCACCGGGAGGATCCGGCGCGGACAGCCACTGCCCGCCGACAGCAGGCTGCACCAGACGGCGCAGTTCGGGCCGCCCATCGAGGACGAGCACCTCTACCGCGTCATGGACGCGCTCGACGAGGTCGCGGAGGAGACCGGGAAGGCGATCCCACAGATCGCCATCAACTGGCTGCTGCGCCGACCCACCGTCTCCACGGTGCTGATCGGGGCACGGAACGAGGAGCAGCTCACACAGAACCTGGGCGCCATCGGCTGGGAGCTCACCCCGGAGCAGGTGGCGAAGCTGGATGCGGCGAGCGAGACCAAGGCCCCCTATCCGTACTACCCGTACCGGACCCAGGACGGGTTCCGGCAGCTGAATCCACCGACCGTGTGAGACACGAATCCGAGTGTCAACTCGTAGTTGACAGTCCTCCACTGTCAACCTACGGTTGCATCATGACGAAGCCAACCGACGCGAACGTCCGCCTCGACGACCTGATCGCAGCCATCAAGAAGGTCCACCCCGACGCACTCGACCAACTCCAGGACGCCGTCATCGCGGCGGACCACCTCGGCGAAGTGGCCGACCACCTGATCGGCCACTTCGTCGACCAGGCTCGCCGCTCCGGCGCCTCCTGGACGGACATCGGCAAGAGCATGGGCGTCACCCGGCAGGCGGCGCAGAAGCGCTTCGTGCCCAAGGGCGACGAGAAGCCCATCGACCCGAACGAGGGCTTCAACCGGTACACGGTGCGCGCCCGCAATGTCGTGGTGGGCGCACAGAACGAGGCCCGCGCCGCGAACAACGCGAACATCACCCCGGCGCACCTCGCGCTCGGCCTGCTGAAGGAGCCGGAGGCCCTCGCCGCGAAGGCGATCCTCGCGCAGGATGTGTCGCTCGAGGCCGTGCGCCAGGCCGCGACAGAGACCCTGCCGCCCGCGTCCGACGACATGCCCGCCCTCGTGCCGTTCGACGCCGACGCCAAGAAGGCCCTGGAACTGACGTTCCGGGAGGCGTTGCGCCTGGGCCACAACTACATCGGCACCGAGCACATCCTGCTCGCACTCCTGGAGCACGAGAACGGATCCGGGCTGCTCACCGGGCTCGGCATCGACAAGCACAAGGTCGAGTCGCAGGTCCTCGCGACCCTCGCGGAGATCGTGAAGAACCAGCAGGAGTTCCAGGAGACCCTGGAGGGATGAGAGTTCCCTGGCAGGCCCCGCCCCGAACCGTCTTCCGCCTGTGCCGCCCACTTTTCTTCATAGGCGCAGGTGGGAGACTGCTTCCATGACTGCTGAGCGCTCAGGAACCCCCGCCCTGCCGGGCGATCTCATCGACGTCGACGCGCTGATCGAGGCGTACTACACGCGCGAGCCCGACGTCACGCGCCCCGAGCAGCGCGTCGTCTTCGGCACGAGTGGCCATCGCGGCTCCAGCCTCGACGGCGCCTTCAACGAGAAGCACATCGCCGCGATCACCCAGGCGATCGTCGAGCACCGCACCGCGGAGGGCATCACCGGCCCCCTCTTCATCGGCCCGGACACGCACGCCCTCTCGCAGCCCGCCCTGAAGACCGCCCTCGGTGTTCTCGCGGCGCACGGCGCCCGGGTGTTGGCCGACGCGCACGAGGACTTCGTACCGACGCCCGCGCTCAGCCACGCGATCCTGCGCTGGAACCGCGGGAAGGCCGACGACGCCGACGACCGTGCCGATGGCATCGTCATCACGCCGAGCCACAACCCGCCCCGCGACGGCGGCTTCAAGTACAACCCTCCGCACGGCGGCCCCGCCGACTCCGCCACCACCTCGTGGATCGCCGATCGCGCCAACGAGCTGCTGGAGGACGCCAGTTGGACGCCGCGCACGGTCGAGGAGCCGGCCTGGGAACCGTACGACTTCCGTGAGCGCTACGTCGAGGACCTCAAGGACATCATCGACATCGACGCCATCCGCGCCTCCGGCGTGCGGGTCGGCGCCGATCCGCTGGGCGGCGCGAGCGTGCACTACTGGGCACGCATCGCCGAGATGTACGGGCTCGACCTGACCGTGGTGAACCCGGAGACCGATCCGACGTGGCGTTTCATGACGCTCGACTGGGACGGCAAGATCCGGATGGACCCGTCGTCCGCGCCCGCGATGGCCTCGGTGCTCGCACGCCGCCACGACTACGACCTGCTGACCGGCAACGACGCGGACGCCGACCGGCACGGCATCGTCACTCCGGACGCCGGCCTGATGAACCCGAACCACTATCTGGCCGTCGCCATCCACTACTTGTTCAGCCACAGGACCCGGTGGTCGGCGTCCGCGGCCATCGGCAAGACGCTCGTGTCGTCCGCCGTCATCGACCGGATCGCCGCCACCCTCGGCCGAGAACTCGTCGAAGTCCCCGTCGGATTCAAGTGGTTCGTGCCGGGCCTGGTCGACGGCTCGGTGGCGTTCGGCGGCGAGGAGAGCGCCGGGGCGAGCTTCGTCCGCAAGGACGGCAGCGTCTGGACCACCGACAAGGACGGCATCCTGCTTGCCCTGCTGGCCGCCGAGATCACCGCCGTCACGGGCAAGACGCCTTCCGCGTACTACGCCGAACTCGCCGCCGAGCACGGCGCGTCGGGCGCCGCCTACGCCCGCATCGACGCCAAGGCGACGAAGGAGCAGAAGGCCCGCCTCGCGAAGCTGACCGGCGACGCGATCACCGCCGACACCCTCGCGGGCGAGCCGATCACGGCCCGGCTGTCCGAGGCGCCGGGCAACGGCGCGGCCATCGGCGGCGTCAAGGTCACCACCGAGAACGCATGGTTCGCGGCCCGGCCCAGCGGCACGGAGGACGTCTACAAGATCTACGCCGAGTCGTTCCACGGCGCCGAGCACCTCGCCCAGGTGCAGAGCGAGGCGCAGGCGATCGTGGACGCGGCGCTCAGCTGACGTTCACGGGCTCTGGGTCTCGGCAATGCCGGGGAGGTCGGCGACGCCGTCCAACACGTAGCTGTGCGGGTGGAGTTCGAGCTGCTCACGGGTGAGCTGTCCCGTGAGCACGCCGACCACGACAGCCGCGCCCGCATTGAACCCGGCCTCCATGTCGACGACCGTGTCGCCGACCACGAGGACCTTGCGTACGTCGACGACGCCCGTCTTCTCCATCGCGCGCTGGATCATGTACGGCGCGGGACGACCACGGGGCACCTCGTCGGAGGTGACGACCGCGTCGAGGTTGCCGCCCTCTTCGGTGGACCAGCCGAGCGAGTCGAGCAGCGGCAGCGCCACGTCCGCGCTGAAGCCGGTGGTGAGGGCGACCTTGATGCCGCGGGCGCGCAGCTCTTCAAGTGCCTTGTCCGCGTGGGCTATCGGCTCCGGCGGCTGCTTGGCGTAGCTCTCGCGCAGATAGGCTCGGAACACCTCGTACTGTCGCTCGACCAGCTCCGCGTCGGGCGTGCCGCCGCCGATGCGGATGAGCGCGGCGATGGCCTCGCGCTTGTCGGTGCCCATCCAGGTCTGCAGATCGACCGGGTCGACACGGACGCCGGTGGAATCGACGGCGTGCCGCAGCGCGTCGTATACGGCCCCGTGCTCGTCGATGGTGGTGCCTGCCATGTCGAAGACGGCGAGTTCGATCACTGGGCTTCCTCACGTGTGATGCGGGTGTCTGCGGTGCCGCCGCGGGCCGCGACGGTGCGCCCGTCCATGGTGTTCTCGATGGTGAAGGTGGCCATGGACGGCAGATAGCGGTCGTCCGCGTACTCGACGGGCCTGCCGTCGCCGGTGTAGGCCAACCTCCGTACGCGGAGCAGGGGTTGGCCGGGATCGACACCGAGGAGCTCGGCGTCCTGCGGGTCCGCCGCGACGGCGTCGATGGTGTGCCGGGCGCGGTCCAGGTCGACGCCGCACGAGGTGAGGGCGTCGTAGACCGAGCCCTCGTCCGGGTCGAACGCGAACAGATGCAGGCCGACGTCGAGGACGAACGTGGACCGCTCGACCATCGCGGGCACCCCGTCGAGGTGGCGCAGCCGGACGAGGTCGACGCCCGGCGCGCCCTCGTCGAGACCCAGGCGGGCGGCGGCCTCGGGGCTCGCGCGCCGCCGGGCCACCTCCACGGTGTGCTGTCCCGGGGTCCGTCCGATCGACTCGGCCCACTGCGTGAACGACATCAGCGAGGCGAACGGCTGCGAGGGCGTGACCCTGCGGGCGACGGGCGGCTTGCCGCGCCCGCCGACCAGATGGCCATCGGCCCGCAGCTGCGCGAGCGCCTGCCGTACCGGGCCGCGCGAGGTCCCGAACTCCTCGCACAGCTGTGCCTCGCTCGGCACGGGCGCCCCTTCGGGCCACTCCCCCGACTCGATGCGTCGCCGGAACTCGGCGCCGAGCCGCTGGTGCAGCGGCCCCTCCTCGCTACTTGTCTTCACAAGTCGAGTTTCGCAGCCCGGATACCCACCGGGCAAGAGCGCACCCGGCGCACAGCTGGTAAACAACGAGGAAACTTGTATAGACAACACTTGCGGGTGGCGGCGGGCGGTCCGCAGTCTTGGGGTCATGAACAACGCATCAGCGCCATCCACCGCACTCCCCCGCGACCGCAGCGACCTCGTCGTGGTCGGTGCCGGCATCGTCGGCCTCGCCCACGCCTTCGAGGCGGTGCGCAGGGGGCTCAGCGTCACGGTGGTCGAGCGGGACCGGCGGCCTGTGGGCGCGTCCGTGCGCAACTTCGGCCACTGCTGCGTCACGGCGCAGCGCGGTGAACTCCTCGATCTCGCGCTGCGCTCGCGCACCGGCTGGGTGGACGCCGCCAAGTCGGCCGGGCTGTGGGCGCCGGAGGCGGGCGCGCTCGTGGTGGCCCGGTCGGCGACCGAGCTGGCGGTCCTGGAGGAGCTGCGGGACGAGCGCGGCACGGACGCGGTGCGGATGCGCACGCGCGACGAGGTGGGCGAGGCGCTCGGCCGCTCCCCCGAGGGGCGCGAGGATCTGGCCGGCGGCGCGCTGCTGCCCGCGGACCTGCGGGTCGACCCGCGCGAGGCGGCGCCGCGGCTCGCGGACTGGCTGGCCGAGCAGCCCGGCGTGACGATCTCCTGGGGCACGAACGTGGTCGGCGTGGAGTCCGGCACGGTGCACACCAGCCGGGGCCCGGTGCACGGGGACCGGATCCTGCTCTGCGTCGGCCATGACCTGGACCGTCTGTACCCGGCGGAGGCCGAGACGCACGGCATCGAACGCTGCCGCCTGTCGATGGCCCGGGTCGCGGCGCCCGACGCCTTCCGCACGGACTCGGCGGTCCTGACCGCCACATCGATGCTGCGCTACGACGGCTTCACGGCCATGCCGTCCGCCGACCGGCTGCGCACCGAGGTCACCGCGCACAGCCCCGAACTGCTTGACGTGGTCGCCAACGTGATGTTCACGCGGCTGCCCGACGGCACGGTCCTGGTCGGCGACTCGCACGCGTACGACGCGACGGAGATCCCGTTCCAGGACGAGGCGACGACGGAACTGCTGCTGCGCGAGGCCTCCCGCGTCCTGGGCGTCCCCTCGGTGCGGGTCACCGAACGCTGGCAGGGCGTGTACGCGAGCAGCGCCCGCGGACCGCTGCTCGTACGCGATGTGGCACCGGGCGTACGGGCGCTCTCGGTGACGTCGGGGATCGGCATGACGCTGTCCTTCGGGCTCGCTGCGGCGACGTTCGACGGGTCACTTGCTGAGACAACGTCGAGCCCGGAGCAGGATTGATCAAGTCTTTGCCTGTGGCCGGATCGCACTGGTAGCCCAAGGCAACTTTTCTCAAGAGGCCCCCGCCACAAGGGATTTGCGAAGGGGATCATTCCGTTTGACGTCACGACCGGCGGCCGAAACCGCTCGGTCGGACGCCTTCGGCGCGTTACGGGAGCATTGACCGAACCCACCTCCATGTCACACGCTCGAAACATAGATGCCGTGTACAACTTGTTGCCCCGGTTGGCCACGGCCGTACGGCGAGCAGGAGGAAGCGTTATGTGTGGCATCACCGGCTGGGTTTCCTTCGACCGTGACCTGCGGGCCTCGGCCGAGACATTGAATGCGATGACCCAGACCATGGAGTGCCGCGGTCCTGACGATCGCGGCACCTGGATCGAGGGCCCCGCGGCCCTTGGTCACCGCAGGCTCGCCATCATCGACCTGCCGGGCGGCCGGCAGCCCATGACCGTCGAGACACCGGACGGAAACGTCGCCCTGGTCTACTCGGGCGAGACGTACAACTACACCGAACTCCGCGCCGAACTGGCGGCCCTCGGCCACGAGTTCCGCACGGACTCGGACACCGAGGTGGTGCTGCACGGCTACCTCGAGTGGGGCGAGGAACTGCCCAAGCGCCTCAACGGCATGTACGCGTTCGCCATCTGGGACGGCCGCAGCGACAAGCTCGTCATGATCCGCGACCGGATGGGCATCAAGCCCTTCTACTTCTACGAGACCCCGGACGGCGTGCTGTTCGGCTCAGAGCCCAAGGCGATCCTCGCCAACCCGCTCGCCGCGCGCCGTGTCACCCTCGACGGCCTCCGCGAGTTGTTCACGTTCGTGAAGACTCCGGGGCATGCCGTGTGGGACGGGATGAACGAGGTGGTACCGGGCACGGTCGTCACCGTCGACCGCGAGGGATTGCGGCACCGCGCGTACTGGACGCTGGAGACGAAGCCGCACACCGACGACCAGGAAACGACCATCGCCAGGGTGCGCGAGCTGCTCGACGACATCGTGCGCCGCCAGCTCGTCTCGGACGTGCCGCGCTGCACGCTCCTGTCGGGCGGCCTCGACTCCTCCGCGATGACGGCGATCGCCGCCGAGCAGCTGGCCGGTCAGGAGACGGTGCGCAGCTTCGCCGTCGACTTCCTCGGCCAGGCCGAGAACTTCGTGGCCGACGAGCTGCGAGGTACGCCCGACACCCCCTTCGTGCACGACGTGGCGCAGGCGTCGGGGACCGACCACGAGGACATCGTGCTCGACTCGAACGCGCTCGCCGACCCCGAGGTGCGCGCCCGCGTCATCCGGGCACGCGACATTCCGGCGGGGCTCGGCGACATGGACGCCTCGCTGTACCTGCTGTTCAAGGCGATCCGCGAGCACTCGACGGTCGCCCTGTCCGGCGAGTCGGCGGACGAGGTCTTCGGCGGCTACCTCCAGTTCTTCGACGAGGAGGCCCGCAATGCGGAGGCGTTTCCGTGGCTGGTGAGCATGGGCAAGCACCTCGGTGACGACTCGGACGTGATCAGGCCCGAGCTCACCAAGCGGCTCGACCTGGAGGGGTACACCGCCGACAGCTACGCCGAAGCGGTCCGCGACATCGAGCGCCTGGAGGGCGAGAGCGACTTCGAGTACCGGATGCGCCGCATCTGCTACCTGCACCTGACCCGCTTCGTGCGGGTCCTGCTCGACCGCAAGGACCGGGCGAGCATGGCGGTGGGCCTGGAGGTACGGGTCCCGTTCTGCGACCACCGGCTCGTCGAGTACGTCTACAACACGCCGTGGGCGCTGAAGTCCTTCGACGGCCGGGAGAAATCGCTGCTGCGCGAGGCGACGGCGGACGTGCTGCCGACCTCGGTGTACGACCGGGTCAAGAGCCCCTACCCGTCGACGCAGGATCCGAAGTACGCGCTCGCGCTGCAGGAGCACGCCAAGGACCTGCTCGCGAAGCCCTCGCACCGGGTCTTCGAGATCGTCGACAGGGACCGGCTCAGTGTCGCCGCCCACCGCGAGACCCCGCAGATCACGCAGGCCTCGCGGCGCGGCCTGGAGCGCACACTGGACCTGGCGCTCTGGCTCGACATGTACGACCCGGAACTGGTCCTGGACTGACGCCGGAGCCGAAGCCGGAAACGGACTGGCCACGGGCCCGGCCCCGTGTCTAAGATCCCGGGCAGCATCGCGTGCCGGTCACCGACCGGGTGAGGCATGGAGGTGCCGGAGTTGCCTTCTGGAGGCAATCCACCATGGCAGTTCAGCTCAATCACACCATCGTCCACTCCCGGGACAAGCGGGAGTCCGCCGAGTTCCTCGCGCACATCCTGGGGCTCGAAGTGGGCGATGAATGGGGCCCGTTCATCCCGCTCGACCTGAGCAACGGCGTGACCCTGGACTTCGCGACGATCCCCGCCGAGTCCATCGTCACGCAGCACTACGCCTTCCTCGTCACCGAGGAGGAGTTCGACGGGATCTTCGGGCGCATCAAGGACGCGGGGCTCACGTACTACGCCGATCCGCACCGCAAGCAGCCGGGCGAGATCAACCACAACGACGGAGGTCGTGGCGTGTACTTCATGGACCCCGCGCAGCACGGCATGGAAGTGATCACGCGCCCCTACGGGGGCGGTGACCAGTAGCACGGGATCGGGTGGGGTCGTGGCCTTCGGGCCGCGGCCCCACCGCTCGTGGTCGTCCGCTCAGCTGTCCTGCAGCACCCCGAAGACGTTTCCGTCCGCGTCCTTCAGCGACGCGATCCGGCGGCCCGGACCGACCTCCGTCACGTCCTGGATCACCTCGGCACCGGACTCGACCAGAGACTTGACCATCCCCTGGATGTCGTCGACGGTCCAGTAGCCCACGGGTCCTGTCATGCCCTGCTGGTGCCCATTCGGGTTCAGGCCGAAGTGCTGTCCCGCCACGTCGTAGCCCACGTAGTACGCCTCGTCGGAGGACGGCTCCACGCCAAGCAGCTTGGTGTAGACGGCCTTGGCGGCGGCGAGGTCCCGGACGGGGGCGATGATCGTTTGCTGACCGCTGGTCATGGAGTACTCCTTCACTCGTTACGTGACTCTCACTGCTACGACACGCACCACCACGGATGTGTGACGGCTTCCGCGAAGAAATTCCGGAAGCGTTCCCCGGCCGCGCTCAGCCGAAGTTCGTCACATCCAGGAACAGGAACACCGTCCCGACGACGAACGCCACGATGCCGAGCGCACCGAGGCCGAGCGCCGTCCGCCTGGCCGGGCGGCAGACCGCCTCGGCATCCTCCTGCCGGACCGAAGCCCCGCACGGGAGCGCCGCAAGACCGTAGGTCACCAGTCCCGCGGTACCGACCGTGAGGCCGAGTCCGAGCCACGTCACACTCGCGGACATAAAGGACATGTGTCCGATTTTGCGCCCGTTCGTGGGATCCCGCTATTCAGAGTGTGACCGTGTGCACACGCGGTGCGGGCGCCTCAGGACTCCTCGTCCAGGCCGGGCACGGGCGCGCCGGAGGGGAAGCCGGCCGCGGTGTAGGCGTCGTACAGCTCCTTCCACGGCGGCGTCGCTCCCGTGTGCCCCTCGGCCAGGGGCTCGCCGCGGTCGGCCGCGTCGAGGGCGAGCAGGCAGATCTCCCAGCCCGCCGCGTTGCGCGCCGCGGTGTCCGCGGTCACCAGCACGTTGGTGAGCGTCAGGTGCGTGCCGCCGTCGCCGCGCTCCTCCAGGTCGTACTGCAGCTCGTCGCCTCCCCACATGAAGGAGAAGTGGCGTGGGGGCTCTGCGGCGACGACCGTGCCCTCGGACTCCGGCATGTTCGGGTCGCCGAAGAAGCGGATCGTCGCGCCGGGGCTCAGCTCCCCGGCCTCGAACTTGGACGGGAACCAGTGCGCGAGGTCGACCGGGTCGGTGACATAGCGCCAGACGCGGTCGATCGGCTTCTCGTACGTGCGGGTGAACCGGACGCCGGGACGGCCGTCGTCCAGAGTGAGGTAGCTACCGGTCGTGGTCGTCATGCCTGCGCCTTCCTTGCCATCACGGTCACTGCTCACTTCGAGCCTCTCACCGGCCACCGACAGCCGCCTCCGCCACGGTGGTGCGCGGGCCGTTCCTCGGGCAGGCTCGGGGCGCACCATCGTGTCCGACCCCGGAGGGAGACCCACGTGCCCGGCAACGCCTCGTACGGCAAGAAGGCCTTCAAACGGTCCCGCAGTCATTTCACCGACCGGATCACCGCCGACGGCCAAGGCGGCTGGCCGGTGGAGGCGGGCCGCTACCGGCTCGTCGTGAGCAAGGCCTGTCCCTGGGCGAGCCGCGCCCTGGTGGTGCGCCGACTCCTGGGCCTGGAGGACGCGCTGTCGCTCGCGGTCACCGATCCGATCCAGGACGACCGCAGTTGGCGCTTCACGCTCGACCCGGACGATCGCGACCCGGTGCTCGGGATCCGCTACCTCAGCGAGGCCTACGACGCGCGGGAGACCGGGTATCCGGGCGGCGTCAGTGTGCCCGCGATCGTCGACGTACCGTCCGGGAAGCTCGTCACCAACGACTACCAGCAGCTGACGCTCGACCTGGAGACCGAGTGGACGGCGCTGCACCGGGACGGCGCCCCCGACCTGTATCCCGAGCCGCTGCGCGACGAGATCGACGAGGTGATGGAGGGCATCTACCGGGACGCCAACAACGGCGTGTACCGGGCCGGATTCGCCGGCGAGCAGGACGCGTACGAGAAGGCGTACGGGGACGTGTTCGCGCGGCTCGACACGGTGTCGCGGCGGCTCGCCGGGCAGCGGTATCTCGTCGGCGACACCATCACGGAGGCGGACGTCCGGCTGTTCACGACGCTGGTCCGCTTCGACGCCGTCTACCACGGCCACTTCAAGTGCAACCGCAACAAGCTGGCCGAGGACCCGGTCCTGTGGGCGTACGCGCGGGACCTGTTCCAGACGCCCGGCTTCGGGGACACCGTCGACTTCGACCACATCAAGCGGCACTACTACCAGGTGCACACCGGCATCAACCCCACGCGGATCGTGCCGCTCGGCCCCGACCCGCCCAGCTTCTCGCCCCGCACGGCCGCGAGAAGCTGGGCGGGCGCCCCTTCGGGGAGGGCACGCCGCCGGCGCCTCGATAGGGTCGGGGCGTACGTTCCGCCCGGTCACGGAGTCGCCATGTCCCGCCCCCACGTATTGCTGTCCGCCGCGGTGTCGCTCGACGGATGCCTCGACGACACCGGTCCTGAACGGCTCCTGCTCTCCGGCGCGGAGGACTTCGAGCGGGTGGACGCGGTGCGGGCGGCGAGCGACGCGATCCTCGTCGGGGCGGGGACGCTGCGCGCGGACCGGCCCCGGCTGCTGGTCAATTCGCCGCAGCGGCGCGCGAAACGGGTCGACGACGGGCGGCCCGCCTACCCGTTGAAGGTGGCGGTCACCGCCTCGGGGGACCTGGATCCGGGCGACCCCTTCTGGACGACGGGCGGGGAACGGCTCGTCTACACGACCGAGTCGGGCGCCACGCGCGCCCGCACGCGCGTGGGCGGGGCGGCGGACGTGGTGGCGCTCGGCCGGCACCTCGACTGGGCGGCGCTCCTCGACGACCTCGCCGCGCGCGGCGTGCGGCGGTTGCTCGTCGAGGGCGGCGCGCACGTGCACACGCAGCTGTTGCAGCTGGGGCTCGCGGACGAACTGCGGCTCGCCGTCGCCCCGTTGGTGGTCGGCGAGCCGGGCGCGCCGCGCCTGTTCGGGCCCGGTTCCTACCCGGGCGGGCCGCGCAGCCGGATGCGGGTGCTTGCCACGGAGCGGGTCGGGGACGTGATCGTCACCCGGTACGCGCCGACCGTTCCGGGCCCCGGCGCGGCGGCCACCGCGGCGGACCGGCACTGGCTGCGGCTGGCCTGCGAACTGGCCACCGAGTGCCCGCCGTCGCGGACCGCGTTCAGCGTCGGCGCCGTGGTCGTCGCCGACGACGGCACGGAGCTGGCGCGCGGCTACTCGCGCGAGGGCGAGGACCCCGTGGTGCACGCCGAGGAGTCCGCGCTCGGCAAGCTCGCCGCCGACGACCCGCGCCTCGCCACGGCCACCGTCTACAGCAGCCTGGAACCGTGCGCCCACCGCGCTTCGCGGCCGAAGCCGTGCGCCCGGCTCATCGTCGACGCGGGGGTGCGCCGCGTGGTGACGGCGTGGCGGGAGCCGGACACGTTCGTGCCCGGCGCCGACGGGATCGGGGTGCTCGGGTCAGCGGGCGTCACCGTGGTCGAGGTCCCGGAGCTGGCCGACGCGGCGGTGCTCCCCAACCGCCACCTTGTCGCGGCCGCTCCGTAGCGGGTACGCACGCGTGCCGAGCCGCACGACGACGACGGCCGCGAGGCCGAGGACGAGCCCCAGCGCGGTGCGTATCCCGAAGGGCTCGCCGAACATCAGCGCTCCCCACACGGCGGTGACGGGCGCCATCAGGAACATCAACGTGTTGACCTGGGTGAGGCCGCCCCGCCGCAGCACGATCCAGTAGAGGCCGTAGCCGCCGAACGTCGACAGGCCGACGAGCCAGGCGATCGACAGCCAGAAGGACGGCGCGGCGGGCGGCGCGGCCTTGCCGAGCGCGACGGCGAGGCCGCTGAAGACGACGGCGCTGGTGGCGCAGTGCACGGTCAGCGCGACCATCGGCTCGACCCGGGTACGCGAGCGGCTCTCCACGAAGGTGGCCGCGACCAGCGACAGCATCCCGAGGAACGGGACGCCGTACGCCCACCACGGGACGCCCGCGACGGCGCCCGCGTCGGCCGTGGTGACGACGACGACCCCGGCAAGACCCAGGCACAGGCCGAGCCACTGCCGCCCGGTGACGTACTGCCGCAGCAGCGGTCCTGCGAGGGCGCCCGCGACCAGGGGCTGCGTGCCGTCGATGAGGGCGGTCGTGCCGCTGGAGACGCCGAGCTGGATGGCGTAGTAGACGGTCAGCAGGTAGCCGCTCTGCGACAGGGCGCCGATGACGACCTGCCGTCCGATGGTGCGCCTGCCGAGCCCGCGCCATCGCTTCTTCCTGCCGGCCGCAGCCGCGACGGCGCCCAGGACCAGCGCCAGCGGCAGGAACCGCCACATCAGCGTGGTCACGGCGCTCGCGTCGCCGGCGCCGAGCTTGGCTCCGATGAAGCCGGAGCTCCAGGTCAGGACGAATCCGATGGACAAAAGAACGTTCATGGCGCGGCCACCGCCTCGCGTGATCGGGTTCAGGTGCAGAGGTATACAGATCTGTCTACCTGGCCCCACTATACAGATCGGTATACTCTGGGGGCATGCGTACGACGACGAACCCCGCCCCGCCGGCCGTCGACCCGGACCGGCCCGACCTCACACCGGCCGCGCGCAAGGTCCTGGAGACCGCCTCGCGGCTGTTCTACGAGCGCGGCATCCACGCGGTCGGCGTGGATCTGATCGCGGCGGAGTCGGGCGTCACGAAGAAGACGCTCTACGACCGCTTCGGCTCCAAGGAGCAGATCGTCGTCGACTACCTGGCGACCCGCGACGCCCGCTGGCGCGCCTACCTCGCCGGTCACCACGAGGACGCCGAACTCTCCCCCACCGAGCGGGTGCTGGCTGTCTTCGACGCCTCCCAGGAGTGGATGCGCGCCAACAGCGGCAAGGGCTGCAGCATGGTCAACGCGCACGCGGAGATCAGCGACCCCGCGCACCCCGCGTACGCGGTGATCACCGGTCAGAAGCGGTGGATGCTGGAGCTGTTCACCCGGCTCGCGGGCGACGTGGCGCCGGACTCCGCAAGGGAGTTGGGGCGTTCGCTCATGCTGTTGCACGAGGGTGCGCTGGTCGCGGACGGCCTGGATGTGTTCCCGGACGCCTTCGGCCGGGCGCGCAGGATGGCGGCGTTCCTGCTGTCGGCGGCGAAGGACGCGCGGTGACGGCGGTGCCGTGGGAGGCCGGGGCGCCGGGCGTGCTGCGGCTGCCTTCGGGTCGGCTCGTGCGCGGCAGGGGCCTGCGCGATCCGCTGCCAGCCGGTCCCCCGCCGACGTACGGCATCTACCTCCTGGGCGCCGAACCTCCGCCCACGGACTGGGAGTCGACGTGGCTGCGCTGGCCCGACTTCCGGCTGCCCGCCGACCGTGCACGCGCGCGTGCCGTGCTCGCCGAGGCGTGGCGGCGCTGCGCGGACGAGCGGATGGAAGTGGCGTGTGCGGGCGGGCGCGGCCGTACGGGGACGGCGCTCGCGTGTCTAGCGGTGCTGGACGGAGTACCGGCCGGCGGGGCCGTCACCTACGTACGCGAGCACTACGCGTGTGGGGCGGTCGAGACGCCGTGGCAGAAGCGGTACGTACGGCGGTTCGCAGCTTCTTGAAAAAGGCATGATCAGCGCTTCCCGTGGCATTTGGTAGTCATGGGAAGGAGGTCCCCATGACGCCGAGGACCGCACTGCCCCGTTGGGCGAGGGTCGCGCGAATCCCCCTGTGGACGAAGGCGGCGCTCGTGCTGTTCGTCGTGCTCGCGGTCGTGTTCACCGGAATTGGCCTGGTGCACCGCCTTGACGACATGTTCGGCTCCGAGACGCACGACCGCTCGGGGCCCGCGCTGCTCAAGTCCGTGCGGGACATGAGCCGTTACGAGGCCGCGGCCGGGAACTACCAGGTGGTGGTGGACCTGGAGAAGGACTCCAAGTATCTGCCGGACGCCATCCAGGGCACGCGCACGCTGTACATCGGCGCGGGCACCGTCAACTCGTATGTGGACCTGGGCAAGCTCGGACCGGGCGATGTGCGGGTGAACGACAAGCGCACGTCCGCGACGCTGCGCCTGCCGCACGCCCGGCTCGCCGCTCCCACTCTCGACACGGACCGCTCGTACGCCGTGGCGAAGCAGCGCGGCCTGCTCGACCGGCTCGGCGACGTCTTCTCCGACAACCCGGGCGACGAGCAGGCGGTACGCAAACTCGCCGCCCGGCACATCGGCGAGGCCGCGCGGGACAGCAAGCTCACGGGCCGCGCCGAGCGGAACACGACCGAGATGCTCAGCGGCCTGTTGCGGTCCCTGGGGTTCCACGACGTGAAGGTCACCTATGGGACGTGACGAGCCCGGTGGCGTCTAGGGCCTGCCGTTTGGATCAGGCCCTAGCGCAGGTGCCGGGCGAAGAACCCGGCCGCGTCCTCTCCGGCGGACTGCGGGACGCCCGTGTGTCCGCCCATGTTGGCGAGCAGCGTCTTCTCCTTGGAGCCGAAGGCGTCGAACAGGTCCAGGGCGGCCTGCCGGTCGTTCCCCTCGTCGTCCCACTGCAGCAGGACATGCAGCGGAATGGTGACCCGGCGGGCCTCCTCGAACATGGTGCGGGGCACGAAGCTGCCGGCGAAGAGGCCGGCGGCCACGATGCGCGGCTCGACCACCGCCAGCCGGACGCCGATGGAGATCACGCCTCCCGAGTACCCGACCGGACCGCCGATCTCGGGCAGGGCCAGCAGGGCGTCGAGGGCGGACCGCCATTCCGGGACCGCCTGCTCGACGAGCGGGAGGATCACGGCGTCGATGATCTCGTCGCCAACTGGCTCGCCGGCTTGCAAGGCCCGGCGCAGGTCGGCGCGTGCCTCATCGACGGCGGCCAGGCGGGGCCGGTCACCGCTCCCGGGGAGCTCGATGGTGGCCGCGGCGAAGCCCTCCGCCGCGGAGCGCCGGGCCCGGCCGGCAAGCCGCGGGTACATCTTCTCCAGCCCGAGCGGCGGGTGGCCGAGCAGGATGAGCGGGACCGGTGCTGAGGCCGAAGCGGATGCGGGCGTCCACAGGATGCCGGGGATGTCGCCGAGGGTGAACGCGCGCTCGACGACACCGTCGTCGAGGCGTTGTTCAGAGGTGAAATGCATGGTCGTGCCTTTCGGGAGAGCTCAGAGACGGCGCTCCCGGACGACGACCTATCGCCCGACCGTGACCCCGGAGGAGAGCACCCATGTCGATTCGTTCACGGGTACCACCTCCTCGTTCTCTCGCACGGCCTCCGAAAGGCTAGCACTGGACCCGGACAGCCGCGCCGGTCACCCGTACCCGCTGGTCCCCCGCATTCAGGTCGATCTCCAGCAGCGACGGGCGGCCCATGTCGTGGCCCTGGTGCAGCGTCAGGTGCGCGTCGTCGGGCACGAGGCCCAGTTCGCGGGCGTACGCGCCGAAGGCGGCGGCCGCCGCTCCCGTGGCGGCGTCCTCCACGACGCCGCCGACCGGGAACGGGTCGCGTACGTGGAAGGTGGTCGCGTTCTCGCGCCACACCAGTTGCACGGTCGTCAGGTCGAGCCGGCGCATGAGGGTCAGCAGGGCGTCGAAGTCGTAGTCCAGATCGGCCAGCCGGTCGCGGGTGGCGGCCGCGAGGACCAGGTGGCGCACGCCCGCGTAGGCGATCCTCGGGGGCAGGGCGGAGTCCAGTTCGCCGGCCTGCCAGCCCAGGGCGGCGAGCGCCTCCTGCACGTCCTCCTGGGCCACTTCGTGCACGCGGGGTTCCACGCTGGTGAGCGTGGCCTTGAGGACGCCGTTCTCGCGGCGGACGGCGACGGGGACGCGTCCCGCAGCGGTGTGGAAGTCGAAGTCCCCCGTGCCGTAGTGCTCGCCGAGTGCGACGGCGGCGGCGACGGTGGCGTGGCCGCAGAAGTCGACCTCCGCCTTGGGGCTGAAGTACCGAAGCGTGAAGGACCGCTTGTCCTGCGGGTCGGGTCCCGGGGTGAGGAACGCGGACTCGGAGTAGCCGAGTTCGGCGGCGATCCCGACCATCTCCTGGTCGCCGAGCGCGGCGGCGTCGAGTACGACACCGGCGCCGTTGCCGCCCTCCGGGCTCGTCGAGAACGCGGTGTAGTGCAGCACGTCGGAGGCCGGGGTCGGCGCGGTGTTCGTCATGGAGGCAGAGCCTTTCACACGGGCGGTGCTGTCCTGGGCACGGTCTCCATGACGAACACCCGCCGCACCGTGCCGAATTCCCCGGTCAGTGCCGTGTCGTCAGGAGCAGATGAAGCTCCTCCTCCTGGTCGCCGGAGGCGGCGGTCGCCTCAGTCACGGTGAACGCGGTCGCCAGTGCCCCGCGCACGCGGTCCAGGGCCTCGTGGCCGCCCTGGAGGTCCGCGGTGACCGTCCCTGTGAGGGGCTCCGCCTCGTAGGACGCCGGCTGGGACGCGGTGTCCACCGTGGTGAGCCAGACCGTCGCGTCGCCGTCGGGGCGCTCGCTCGGTGTGCGGTCCGAGCGGAAGGCCGTGGACAGCATGCGCAGGGCCGCCTCGGCGTCCTGTGGTGTGCAGTCGCTGAGTGCCACGCCCACCACTGTGGGTGCGTAGCCGTGGACGGGAGTCGTGTCGGTCATGGTGGCTGCTCCCTCTGCGTCGCCGGTGTCCGGATCTTCCGGGTACCGGCGACGCGCCAGGTCAAACCCCGAGGTCAGGAGATGCGTGTGCCGACGACGATCGTGGCGTACAGGTCCTCGTCCGACACCACGCGCGCGTGCAGGCCCGCCGAGCGCACGGCCGCCTGTGCCGCGGCGGCCTGGCGCTCGCTCGTCTCGACGAAGAGGTGTCCGCCGGGCGCGAGCCACTCCGGGGCCTCGCCCGCGACCCTGCGCAGCACGTCGAGGCCGTCGTGCCCGCCGTCGAGGGCGATGCGCCGCTCGTGGTCGCGGGCCTCGGGCGGCAGCAGCGGGACATCGCCCGTGGGGACGTAGGGCCCGTTCGCCACCAGGGTGTCGACGTGGCCCTTGAGGTCGGCGGGCAGCGGCGCGTACAAGTCGCCTTCGTGGACCTCGCCGCCGAGCGGGGCGAGGTTGCGGCGGGCGCAGAGTACGGCCGCGGGGTCCAGGTCGGCCGCGTGCAGCCGGGCCGGGCGGTGGGCGGCCAGGACGGCGGCCACGGCGCCGGTGCCGCAGCACAGGTCGACGACGACGGCGCCGGGCGGTGTGTGGTCGAGGGCCTGTCGGGCCAGGAACTCGGTGCGGCGGCGCGGCACGAAGACGTTGGGGTCGACGGTGACCCGCAGCCCGCAGAACTCGGCCCAGCCGACGACGTGTTCCAGGGGCAGCCCGCTCGCGCGGCGCTCGACCATGGCGGCCAGTTCGGCGGCGTCGCGGGCGGTGGACAGCAGGATGCGCGCCTCGTCCTCGGCGAAGACACAGCCGGCGGCGCGCAGGGACTCGACCACCGCAGTGGAATCGAGCGGAAGGGGGGAGCTGGGCGACGGGGAAAGCGTCATAAGGGGTGGCCTCTCGGGATGCCGAGGGGGCTCCCGGTCACCGGACGGCCGCGGCCTCGCTCAGCGCGAGCGGGCGGGGCGTACGGCGCGAGAAGGGAGCTCCCGACCTGACACAACGGTGATCGGACTCACCTCCTCGTTCCCTCGCGGTGCTGCACGGAGCGCACACAGTACCCCACCGAACACCGCGTCCGATTGCCGCCAGCACACCGCGCCGGGGCCGACGAGGCTGGAGTCCTCGCCGATACCGCCCACGTACGGAGATGCACAGCGATGACCTGCACCACCACCGCCCCGCACGCCCGCGTGGAGGCCCTCGACTGGGCCGCCCTGAGTGCGGAGCTCGACGCTTTCGGCCATGCCCTCACCCCTCGACCGGTACTCACCGCCGACGAGTGCCGGTCCGTCGCCGCGCTCTACGACGACGTGCACCGGTTCCGGTCGACGATCGACATGGAGCGCTACCGGTTCGGCCGCGGCCAGTACCGCTACTTCGATCACCCGCTGCCCGACCTCGTACGGGAGTTGCGCGCGGCGTTCTATCCGCGGTTGCTGCCCGTCGCCCAGGAGTGGGCACGGCGCCTGAACAGGGCCGCGCCGTGGCCCGACACCCTCGACGGCTGGCTCGACCGGTGCCATGCGGCGGGCCAGAAGCGGCCGACGCCGATCCTGCTGCGCTACGGGTCCGGCGACTGGAACGCGCTGCACCGCGACATCTACGGAGAGTTGGTGTTTCCGCTGCAGGTCGTGATCGGTCTGGACGAGCCGGGCGGCGACTTCACCGGCGGCGAGTTCCTGATGACCGAGCAGCGGGCGCGCGCCCAGTCCCGCGGTTACTCGACGACGCTGCTCCAGGGCCACGCCCTGGTGTTCACGACGCGTGACCGGCCGGTGCGCTCGGTGCGCGGCTGGTCGAACGGCCCGATGCGGCACGGCGTGAGCACGGTCCGCTCGGGCCGGCGCCACACACTGGGGCTCGTCTTCCACGACGCGGAATGAGCGGTGGCCCGGTGGACCGTGCGGTCGCCGCGGAGAAGCTCAGCGGGCCCCGGCCGGGTTGACGTCCTCGCCGAGGTACGTGCCGTACCCGTCGGTGACGAGCGGGCCGTCGAAGATGAGCACCTCGTTGACCAGACCGCCCTTCTGGTTGCGGTAGTTGATGACCAGGCTGTTCACACCGACGTAGCTGCCCACCACCTCGAACCGCAGGTCGGGGATGCGCCGCAGCCCCTCCGTCCAGTAGGCGCGCAGTGCGTCCTTGCCGCGCATGACTCCGTCACCGCCGAGCAGTTGGGCGGCCACCGGCGAGCGGAACGTCACGTCGTCCGCGAAGTGGGCCAGCAGTGCGTCCAGGTCGTGCGCGTTCCACGCCGTCACCCAGGAGTCGACGAACGTCCGCGCGGTCACATGATCCATGAGCGCATTATGGCAAGCCCGTGCCTCAACTCCTGCGCAGCGCCCGGTCCGTGACCGTCAGGACCACCAGGAGGACACCGAGGACGACGGAGACGCCGGCCATCAGGTGCAGCCCACTGTCACTGGCGCGCTGCCCGTACGCGAGGGCGATCAGGCTCGACGCGGTGATGGCGCCGATGTACTGGGCGGTGCGCTGGAGCCCTGCGGCGGAGCCGATGTCTGCGGCGGGGGCGTACTCCTGGACGGCGGCCTGGTTGCAGGTGCCGACGAACCCCTGCGGGATGCCGAAGCACGCGCCCGCGAGCAGCAGCAGCGCCAGCGGCGTGTCGCCGTCGAGGAAGACGAGCAGCCCCGCGCCCGCGGTGAGCAGCACACATGCGGTGATGAGCGGGCCGCGGATGCCCTTGGTGCGGGCGCCGAGCAGCGAGCAGACCAGCGCCGTGAGCGACATCGGCAGCATCAGAAGCCCGGTGTGCCCGGAGGAGAAGCCGCGGCCCTCCTCCAGCCACTGGGTGAAGCCGTACATCACGCAGTAGATGAGCAGATAGCTCAGCCCGTGACGGAGGTAGGTGCGGGCCAGCGGGCCGTTCCCGGCGAGCATGCGCACGTCGATGAACGGCGTCCTGCTGCGCAGCTGCCACCACACCAGCACGCCGACGAGCGCGACGAAGGGCGCGAGCAGCCACCACATGGGGTCGGACAGGTCGAGCAGGAAGAAGACGAGGACCGTCAGGGCCGTGGTGAACAGGCCGATACCGAGGGGGTCGAGGGCGGTGCGCGGTGCCGGTTCCCCGTCCTTGGAGCGCGGAGGGTCGCGCGGGATCCACAGCAGGGCGGAGGCGAACGCGATCGCCGCGACCGGCACGTTGACCGCGAAGATGCCGCGCCAGCCGACGACCATGACGAGCAGTCCGCCCAACGTCGGGCCGACCGCCGCGCTGCCGAGCGACGCGAAGGAGAGGCGGGCCATGACGGGGCGCGGCGGTCGGCGGCCCACCCGGCGGCCCTCGTCGCGCAACACGGCCATCGCGGCCGGGTAGGCGGCGGAGGTGCCGATGCCGAGGAGCAGCCGGGAGACGATGAGCCAGCCGAAGGCGGGGGCGAGGGCGCCGACGATCCCGGAGACGCACACGACGACGAGTCCCGCGAGGAACACGCGGCGCGGGCCGAGGGTGTCGGCGAGCTTGCCGAGCACGGGCTGGGCGACGGCGCTCGCCAGATAGAGGACGGAGATCAGCCAGGCCGTGTCGGCGGCGCCGATCCCGAAGTCGTGTCCGATGGCCACCAGCGCGGTGGAGATCATCGTGGTGTTGAGCGGGTTGAGCACCGAGCCGAGGAGCAGGGGCGCGGTCAGCCGGGCCCTGAACCCCTCCTGCTGTGCGGGAGCCTCGCCCTCGCCGGTGACGACGGCTTGGTCTCCCACGCCTTGTGTCACTTGCGCACCAGCCGTTCGAGGAGCGCGGTGGCCTCGGAGAGAGTGCGCCGCTCGGCGGCGTCGAGTTCCTCGGTGAGCGCCTGCGTGAGCCAGCCGTGCTTGGCGGCCCGGACGGCGTCCAGGGTGGCGCGGCCGCTGTCGGTGATGGACACGACGGACTGCCGCCCGTCGTTCGGGTCCGGTTCACGGGCCACGAAGCCCTGTTCCTCGAGGGCGCCGAGCGTGAGCCGCATGGACTGCGGCCGTACGTACTCGCCGCGGGCGAGCGCCGCGGTCGTGCCGGCGCCCTCGGACTCCAGGCGGGCGAGGACGGTGCGCTGGGTGGGCGTGAGCAGGCTGTCCGGCGACGCGGTGCGCAGCCGGCGCGAGAGCCGGCCGACGACGGTGGCGAGGTCGGCTGCGACCTGCTGGGTGGGCGGCTCGTCCCCTGCTGCTGACTGCGTTCCTGACATGCCGCCACCGTACGAGGTAGACAGGAAGCCTTGCAAGTTACCCTTATGAATCTCTGGGTTACGGGCTGCGGGCTACGGGTCCCGGGTTTTACGGGTTACGGATTACGCACCCGCGAGCCCTGAACCGTCACAGGCCGATCGCCCCCACCAGCGCCCGCGCGCACAGGTCCCGCACCTGCTCCCGCGTGAGTTCCGAGGCGTCCAGCCAGTCGAGGCAGACGGCGACGAGGAACGCGAGCCAGCCGCGTACGGCGAGCCGCAGCACGTCCGGCGCGGGGAGCCGGTCGGCGATGTGCGGGTCCGCCGCGAGGGCGGCCATGATCTGCTCCTCGTGCGCGGCGAGCCCTTCCTGGTACGCCGCACGCACGCCCGGGTCGCCCGCCGCCTCCGCGCGATGGAAGGCGCGGAAGCCGTGCGCGTGCGTGGTGACGTACTCGAGGAAGGTGTCGAGGCCCGTGCCGAGCTGGTCGTGGACGGGGATGCCGGGTTCGGCGGCCGTCAGCCGCAGCATCCGCTGGCTCTCGCGCTGCACGACGGCGGCGAAGAAGTCCCGCTTGTTCGGGAAGTAGTGGTACAGCAGCCCGCGCGAGACGCCGGCGATCTCCGCGACCTCCTCGATCCATACGTCGCCGTAGGGGGCCTGCGCGAACAGCCTGGCGCCCACGGCGAGCAGTTGCTCGCGACGCTCCTGCGTGCTGAGTCTGCGCCGGGTGCGCTCCCCCGGTGCCGACACTCCCGCTCGCTCCCTGGTCATGGGGCGCACCCTACTGGACGCCCCGCTCCTTACTTGACGTGAGTTCAATAACAGGATCAGACTGTGGCCCGTTATTGAATCCACGTCTAACAGTGTGGTCCGGGTGTCCCAACAGGGCATCGGTGCAAGGGAGATGGACACGATGACGACGACGCCGCAGGTGACACAGGCCCCGGGAACCCCACTGCCGCGAGGTTTTCGCAGTGCCGAGCAGGGGTGGCCGCGCCTGGACCGCATCCCGCGCCCGTCCCGCCGGGTCCCGTTCCTCGGCGATGTGGTCGGCGCGAACGTCCGCTCCCCGCTGCAGGATTCGATGAAGCTCGCCGCCGAACTCGGGCCGATCTTCCGGCGCAAGGGGTTCGGCAAGGAGATCGTGTTCGTCGCGGGCGCGGACCTCGCGGCGGAGCTGGCCGACGAGTCGCGGTTCGCCAAGCACGTCGGGCTCGGCGTCGCGAATCTGCGCCCGGTGGCGGGCGACGGCCTGTTCACCGCGTACAACCACGAGCCCAACTGGCAGCTGGCGCACGACATTCTGGCGCCGGGCTTCAGCCGTGACGCGATGGCGGGCTACCACCCGCTGATGCTGGACGTGGCGGGGCAGCTGATGGCCTCCTGGGACACGAGCGAGGCCGCTGGCCGGGCGGTCGACGTGCCCGCCGACATGACCAAGCTGACCCTGGAGACGATCTCCCGGACCGGGTTCGGGCACGACTTCGGGTCGTTCGAGCGCGAGCGGCCGCACCCGTTCGTCACGGCGATGGTCGGCGCCCTGACCTTCGCGCAGCGCCGCAACGTCGTACCACCACTCCTGTCGTCCGTACTGCTGCGCGGCGCCGAGAAGCGCAACGCGGCGGACCGCGCGTATCTGAACCGCACGGTCGACGAGGTGGTCGCGGCGCGCCGTGCCTCCGAAGGCGGGCCCGGAGACCTCCTCGACCGGATGCTGGAGGTGAGCCACCCGGAGACCGGTGAGCGGCTCTCGCCGGAGAACATCCGCCGCCAGGTCATCACGTTCCTGGTGGCCGGGCACGAGACGACGTCGGGCGCACTGTCCTTCGCGCTGCACTACCTCGCGCAGCACCCCGAGGTGCTCGCCAAGGCGCGCGACGAGGTCGACCGCGTCTGGGGCGACGCCGACGTCCCCGCGTACGAGCAGGTCGCCAAGTTGCGTTATCTGCGGCGGGTCCTCGACGAGTCGCTGCGGCTGTGGCCGACCGCGCCGGCGTTCGCCCGCGAAGCGCTCGCGGACACGACGCTCGGCGGCACGCACCCGATGCGGCGCGGCGCGTGGGCGCTGGTCCTGACGACGATGCTGCACCGCGACACGGCCGCGTGGGGCGAGGATCCGGAGGCCTTCGACCCGGAGCGGTTCACCCCGCAGGCGGTCCGCGCCCGACCCGCCCATGTCTTCAAGCCCTTCGGCACGGGCGCCCGCGCCTGCATCGGCCGCCAGTTCGCGCTGCACGAGGCCACGCTGGTGCTCGGCCTGCTGCTGCGCCGCTACGACCTGCGGCCCGAGCCCGACTACCGGCTCGCGATCACGGAGCGGCTTACGCTGATGCCGCGCGGCCTGCGGCTGCACCTGGCCCGTAGGTGATCCGACCCGTGGGTGATCTACCCGGGGCTCCGGCACCCCACATAGGGTGCGTCAATGAGTGCCACCACCACTGACCTGCCCCACGACAGACCTTCGGGGCGCGATCCCGGCGTCCCGGAACTGCGCGGACCGGCCCGTTACTTGGGGTGGCTCATCGCGCGCCAACGCGGCCGGGTCGCCGCCGGGGCGCTGTTCGGGAGCCTGTGGATGGTGGGGCTCGCGCTCCCGCCCTACGTCCTGTCGCGCGCCGTCGACGACGGGCTGCGGGCCGGTGACTCCGGCGCACTGTACGGATGGTGCGGCGCCCTCGTCGTCCTCGGCGCGGTCAACGCGTGGCTCGCGATCATGCGACACCGCACGATGACGCGGGTGCGCCTCGACGCCACCTTCCGTACGACGCGGCTCGTCACGCGGCACGCCACCGTGCTCGGGGCCGCGCTGCCGCGGCGCGTCGCGGCGGGCGAGGTCGTCACCATCGGCGTCGGCGACGTCCAGCGGATCAGCCAGACGCTGACGATCGCGGGTCCCGGCGTCGGCGCGGTCGTCGCGTACGCGGTGGTGGCCGGGCTGCTCCTGTCGATCTCGGGGCTGCTCGCGGCGGTGATCCTGCTGGGCGTGCCACTGCTCGCCGGCGCGCTCGGCCCGCTGCTCACGCGGCTGCAGGGCGCCGAGTCCGGCTACCGGGAACGGCAGGGAGTGCTGGCGTCGCGGCTCGCCGACCTCGTCGGCGGTCTCGGGGTGCTCGCCGGGCTCGGCGGAAAGGACGTGTACGCGGGCCGGCTGCGGCAGGACACCGCCGGGCTGCGCGCGGAGGGGTACCGGGTGGCGCGGGTGATCAGCTGGATCCAGGCGCTCGCCGTCGGCCTTCCCGCGGTCTTCCTCGCCGTTGTGACGTGGCTGGGCGCCCGCATGGCGGCCCAAGGGGAGCTGTCCATCGGCGAGTTGGTGGCCGTGTACGGGTATGTGGCGATGCTGGTCGTGCCGGTCGAGGCGTTCATCGAGGGCGGCTACGACCTGGGGCGCGGGCTCGTCGCGGCGCGGCGGGTGCTGCGGTTCCTGTCCCTCGAGCCCGAGTCGGGCGGACACCGCTCCCCCGTTCCGGGTCCACCGGAGGGCGCGGCGCTGCACGATCCGGTGTCCGGGGTGACGGTCGAATCGGGGCGGCTCACCGCGCTGGTGTCGGCGCGGCCCGGGGAGGCGGCGGCCGTGGTCGACCGGCTGGGCCGGTTCGCGCCGACGACGGCCACCTGGGGTGACGCCGCGTTGGACGCGGTGGACCTGACGGAGGTGCGGCGCCGGATCCTGCTCGCGGCGCCCGAGGCGGATCTGTTCGCGGGGACGGTGCGGGAGGCGGTCGCGGGGCGGCACATCCCGGACGGGACGACGGTGAAGGCCGCCCTGCACGCGGCCGCGGCCGACGACCTGCCGGGCGGCGCGCTCTTGGCCCAGGGGCGCAACCTCTCCGGCGGCCAGCGGCAACGCGTGCGCCTGGCCCGTGCGTTGCACGCGGACCCAGAGATCCTCCTCGCTGTCGAACCGACATCGGCCCTCGACGCCCACACGGAGGCACGCGCCGCGGACCGGCTACGGGAGGCGCGGCACGGCCGCACCACCGTGGTCACGGGCACGTCCCCGCTCCTGCTCGACCGGGCGGACGAGGTGTGCTTCCTGCACGACGGGACGGTCCGCTCCACGGGCACCCACCGCGAACTGCTGGCCCGTGATGAGGAGTACAGGCGCTTGGTGGGGCGGGGTACGGATGCCGTGGCGGGCCCGGGGGCTGTGGCGGACCCGGATGCCGCACCAGACCCGGACGCCGGACCAGACCCCGACGCCGTCCCGGACCCGGGATCCGTCCCCGCGGCAGGAGCCGAGTCATGAGCGCACCCCGTTTCTCCCTGCCCGTCGCCGACCGCGCCGCCGTGCGTCGCGCCGCGCTCGGACTCGTCCGCGCGGACCGGCGCGCCTTCGCCTCGACGCTGGTTCTCAACTGCCTCGCGGCGGGGGCCGGGATCGTCGGGCCCTGGCTGCTCGGCCGGATCATCGACGACGTGCGGGGCGGCACGAGCGTTGCGCACGTCGACCGGGCGGCTCTGGTGATCCTTTGCTGCGCCGTGGCCCAACTCCTGCTGCTGCGCTGGGCGCGCCTGGTGGGGCACCGGTTCGGGGAGCGGACCGCCGCGCGGGTGCGGGACCGGTTCGTGGACCGCGCGCTCGGGCTGCCCGCCTCCGTGGTCGACCGGGCAGGGCCCGGCGACCTCACAAACCGGGGCACGAACGACGTGGCGGCCGTCGCGAGCGCGCTGCGCGACGCGGGTCCCGACGTGTTCGTGTCGGCGGCGCAGGTGGTGTTCCTCGCGGCCGCCGTCGTCGTGGTCGAGCCGGTGCTCGGTCTGGTCGCCCTGTGCTGCCTGGCGGGCATCCCGGTGGCGGTGCGCTGGTATCTGCGCCGGGCCCGCACCGCGTATCTCGCCCAGGGCGAGGCGGACTCGCACCTCGCCGAGCAGCTCGCGGCGACGGCCTCGGGGGCCCGCACCGTCGAGGCCTTCCGTCTCCAGGAGCAGCGCATCGAGGCGTGCGAGCGGGGCATCCGGCACAGTTACCGCACCCGTATGCGCACCCTGTCCCTACGTAGCGTGCTGTTTCCCTCGGTCGACTTCTCGTACGCCCTGCCGGTCGCCGCCGTCCTCCTCGTGGGCGGCACCCTCCACGCGCACGGCGGTCCGAGCCTCGGCGCGATCGTCACGTGCGCCCTGTATCTGCGCCAGCTTTCGGGGCCGCTGGACACGATCCTGTTCTGGGTGGAGCAACTACAGAGCAGCGGCGCCTCGTTCGCCCGCGTCGAGGGCATCGGCGGGACACCGTCACGCGTACCTGCGCGCGAGGCGGCCGTTCCGTCCGGCGACGCGATCCACCTGAGCTCGGTGCACTACGCGTACGAGGGTGGCGGCGATGTCGTCCACGGCGTGGACCTGACCGTGCGGGCGGGCGAACGGCTCGCCGTGGTCGGCCCGTCCGGGGCGGGCAAGACCACCCTGAGCAAGCTCCTCGCGGCGATCGACTCACCGCGTACCGGGACGGTCAGCGTCGGCGGCGTCCCGGTCACGGAGCTCGCTCCCGAACAGCTGCGCCGTCACATCGTCCTGGTCACGCAGGAGCACCATGTGTTCCTCGGCTCGGTCCGCGACAACCTGCGGATCGCCGCGCCCGAGGCGGGGGACGCGGACCTGAGCGCAGCCCTCGCGGCGGTCGGCGCCGACGACTGGGCGGACGCGCTCCCCCAGGGCCTGGACACGGAACTCGGCGCCGGCGGCCTGCGCCTCGAAGGCCCGCAGGCGCAGCAGCTGGCGCTGGCCCGCGTGGTGCTGGCGGACCCGCACACCGTGGTCCTCGACGAGGCGACCGCCCTGCTCGACCCGACGACGGCCCGCCACACGGAACGGGCCCTCGCGGCGGTGCTGCACGGCCGCACGGTCATCGCCGTCGCCCACCGCCTCCACACGGCGCACGACGCGGACCGGGTCGCGGTCATGGAGGACGGCCGGCTGACCGAACTCGGCCCGCACACGGAACTGGTGGCGGCGGACGGCGCGTACGCGGCGCTGTGGCGGTCGTGGCACGGGACGCGGACGTAGGGCCTGGCGTGTGGATCAGGCCGGGCTCGCGGGGGCTGATCCACACCACACGCCCTGGCTCCGGCGCACCCCTCCCGCCGGGCTACTCGTCCGGCGCCGCCGCCAGCGACGCCACATCCAGCACCCCATCCAACTCCGCCAGCACGGCCACGAGTTCCGGCACGTCGGACGCCCCCTCGATCTCCATGCGTACGGCCATCGTCCCGATCCGGCCGCTGCCGGGCTCGTAGTCGGCGCTGTCGTTGCGCAGCTCGAGGACCCGGAACCCACGGCTCGTGCACTCCTCGAGGACGCGGGTGAGGACGCTGGAGCCGACCCGGTAGGCGAGGTGCAGGCCCGAGCGCCGCTCCGTGGCCAGGGCCGGTACCCGTCGCGTCAGCCAGGGGTAGCCGCGGACGACCAGGAAGTGACAGGCGGTCGCGGCGAACGCGAGCAGCGGAAGGCCGCCGCCGCAGGCCATCCCTATGGCACACGTCAGCCAGACGGTCGCCGCGGTGGTCAGTCCGCGCACCGCGTCGCGCCGCACGAAGATGAGGCCGCCACCGATGAAGCCGATGCCGGAGACGATCTGGGCGGCGACGCGTGACGGGTCGAAAGACACGCTGTCCATGCCGAGCACGGAGTTGAACCCGTGCTGCGACACCTCCATGAACAGCGCGCTTCCCACGCCGACGAGGGTGTGCGTGCGCAGCCCCGCGCTCTTCTGCTGGACGGCGCGCTCCGCCCCGATCAGCGTGGAAAGCACGAGAGCGAGACTCAACTCGGCGATCTGCCGCAGGCCTTGTCCGGCTGCCGGGTCGAACAGGGAGAACGCGAGCGAGGACGACAAGAGCGGGACCCTCCTCTCCATCGGGTTGATCTTCCCGAGGGTAGTCCCGCGTCGGCTCGGCGGGATTGTCAGACCCATGCGCAAGAGTGGAGTCATGAACGGGACCAGGAATCACGGACAGCTGACCATGAACCCCGAGTTGGCCGCGGCGCAGGCCTGCCTGCGTCTCATGCACACGGCACGCGCGGCGCTCTCCACATCCCAGCCACCGGCCACGGCCGCGGTGCTCACCGTACCGATCGCCGAGGCCGACGAGGCGCTGAGCAGGGCGGGCCTGGCGGGCAACGAGGCGTGGTTGCTCGAGCGGATCTATGGGCTGGGCCTCGAGGCCGAGGCGCCCTAGCATCGGCCCTTGATCCGTATCAGTATCCGTATCCGGTGTGTCGGTCGCGTTCCGGTGCATCGCCACTTCTCCGGCTTGCAAGGAGCTCGACGTGACCACTGTGTCCTCGGACCAGCCGCACCGCATCGACCCGACCGGCGGCTGCCCGCACGCGCGCAACGCCCGCTTGCGCGCGGAGGGCGCGGTGGCCGCCGTGGTGCTGCCCGATGACGTGCAGGGCATGCTCGTGCTGGGCCACGAGGCGCTGAAGGAGTTCCTCGGGCACAGCGATGTCGCCAAGGACGCCCGGCACTTCGCGGCGCTCGCTGAAGGCCGGATACCCGAGGGGTGGCCGCTGCGGACGTTCGCGACGGTGCGCGGGATGACGACGGCCGACGGCGAGGACCACCGGCGGCTGCGGTCCCTGGTGAGCCGGGCGTTCACGGCCCGGCGGGTCGAGGCGCTGCGGCCGCGAGTGGAGGCGATGACGGACGAACTGCTGGACGGCCTCGCCGCGGCGGCGCGGGACGGGTCCGGCGTGGCCGATCTGCGCACGCACTTCGCGCTGCCGCTGCCCATGGGGGTGATCTGCGAACTCTTCGGCGTGGACGAGGAGTTCAGGGACACGCTGCACCGTCTCTCCAGCGAGGTCGTGGCCACGAACATCGAACCGGCGAGAGCCGTGGCCGCCAACCAGGAGATGGTGTCGGTGCTTGCCCAGGTGGTCGCCGCTCGCGTCCGGGAGCCGGGCGACGATCTGACGAGCGCGCTGCTCGCGGCCCACGAGGCGGACGGCGACCGGCTCAGCCGCGAGGAGTTGATCGGCACGCTCATGCTGTTCGTCGTGGCCGGGCACGAGACGACACTGAATCTGGTCACGAACGCGGTGCGCGCGCTGTGCGCCCACCGCGAGCAGCTGGCCCTCGTGCGCGACGGCGCGGCGGGCTGGGCGGATGTCGTGGAGGAGACGCTGCGCTGGGACAGCCCGGTCAGCTACTTCCCGTTCCGCTACCCGACCCGGGACCTCACGGTCGACGGCACGCTGATACCGAAGGGCACACCCGTGCTCGCCGGTTACACGGGCGCGGGCCGTGACCCGGCGGCGCACGGCCCGGACGCCGATCGCTTCGACGTCACGCGCGCCCTGCCGGGCCGGCATCTCTCGCTCGGGCACGGGGCGCACTACTGCCTGGGCGCCCCGCTGGCCCGGCTCGAGGCGACGGTGGCCCTGGAGCGCCTCTTCACCCGGTTCCCCACGCTCGAACTGGCCAGTCCCGAAGAAGAGTTGCCCGTGAACGCAAGTTTCGTGGGCAACAGCGTGGTCGAGCTCCCGGTGCGACCGGGCCCGGACGCCCGCCACGGCTGACACCCACCACGGCCGACGCGTACGCCTCACGCCTCCTCCCGACGCCCCCGCCTGACGCCGGGTCGCCCACCGAACCACTGCGACACTGGCGTCATGGATCACCCCCGCACCGACGCCTACCTCCGCCGCATCGGCGCCGACCGCCCCTCGGCGCCGACCGCGGACGCGTTGCGCACGCTGCATCTGGCGCATCTGCTCGCCGTGCCGTTCGAGAACCTCTCCGTGCACCTGGGCGAGGAGATCGTCCTCGACGCGGACGCGCTGGTCGCGAAGCTGGTGGACCGCGGCCGCGGGGGCTTCTGCTACGAGCTCAACGGCGCGTTCGGCGCCCTGCTCGCCGCCCTCGGCTTTGAGGTGACTCCGCTACAGGCGCGGGTCGTGGGCAAGGACGGCCGGCTCGGCATCCCGTACGACCACATGGCGCTGCGCGTGCGCACGGCCGAGGGGACGACGTGGCTCACGGACGTCGGGTTCGGCACGCACACGCACTATCCGCTGGCCTTCGACGAACGGGGCGAACAGCCGGACCCGGGCGGGGTGTTCCGGATCGAGGACACCGACACCGACGGTGATGCCGACACCGACGCCGACGCGGCTTCGGTAGAGGGCGCCGCCGAGGGTGACCTCCTCGTACTGCGCGACGGCGAACCCCAGTATCTGCTCGAGCAACGCCCGCGTATGCTGCGGGACTTCGAGGCGGGCGCCTGGTACCACCGCACCTCACCCGCCTCCCACTTCACACAGTCCCTGGTCTGTTCGCGACTCACCGAGGACGGCCGGATCACCCTCAGCGGTCATACGCTCACGGCCACCGTCGACGGCCGCCGCACCGTCACCGAGCTCCCCACCGACGCCTCCGTCCTCGAGGCCTACGACCAGCACTTCGGCATCGTCCTCGATCACGTACCGCCGGAGCCGAATCCGACGGAGGGCTGACGCCCGACGCCGCCCGCTGGTTATGCTCGGCCGAAGCGTTCAGCAAAACGCTCAAACGAACAGCGGTACCAGCGGTACACGAGGGGGCCATCAGCATGCGCGAACCGGTCGATCTCAGGCGGCAGCGGATCCTTGCCGCCGTGCAGGCGCGCGGCGCGACGCGGGTCAGCGATCTGGCCACAGAACTCGCGGTGTCGGTGGTGACGCTCCGCCGCGACGTGGAGGAGCTCGCGCGCGCGGGCAAGCTGCGCCGCGGGCACGGCGTCGCCCGCCCGATCCTGCCGGAGCAGGACGAGGGACACGACCAGCGGCAGGAGCAGCGCGAAGCCCGGGCACCGGCCCCGGGCGCCGACCTGGACGGCGGCCCCATCGCCGTCGTCGTCCCCGAGCGGCACGCGTACCTGTACGAGATGCTGCACGGCGCCCGCACCGCGTTCGAGGAGGCCGGGGTCCGGATCGCCCTGCACATCGCCCCCGCCGCCCCCGGAGCCGAACAGCCCCTCGTGGAGCGGGCGTTGGCGGACGGGGCCCGCGGGCTCCTCATCGCCCCGCGCTGGCGCAGCCTCGCCACCGAGGAGGCCGACTACGCCTGGCTCGCGCGCGTGGACGTGCCCACGGTGGTGATGGAGCGCCGGCCGCGCAGGGGCAGCGCGGTGCACTCTGTGGACACCGTGTGCACCGACCACTGGTACGGCGTGCACCTCGCCGTCGAGCACCTCACGGGCCTCGGTCACCGGCGCATCGTGCTCGCGGCGCGCGACGACAGCCCGACGGCGCGCGCGGTGCGTGCCGCGTTCGCCGAGATCGCGGCGGACCATCCGCAGGTGGACAAGTGGGCGGTCGCCCTCAGCTCCCCCCGCGCGGTTCCCGAGCCGGAGGCGGAGGAATCCGAGAAGCAGCTCGAACTGCCGCCTCTGCTGGACGAGTTGGGGGCCACGGGTGTCCTGCTGCACGGCGACGTCGACGCGCTGATGCTCGTCCAGTCGCTGCGGGACGCGGGGGTGCGTGTCCCGGAGGACTGCTCCGCGATCGCGTACGACGACGTGGTCGCCGGGCTCGGCAGCACTCCGCTGACGGCCGTGTCCCCGCCGAAGGCGGAGGTCGGGCGGGCGGCGGCCGAGCTGCTGCTGCACCGCCTGGGCCGGGGCGCGGGAGCCGGTCCCGCGCACCGGGTCGAGCTGCTGCCGACGCTCAAGGTGCGCGGTTCCACCCGTTCCGCCGCGTATCGCGACCCGCTTCCCTCAACCCCCGCCACACACTGAGCGTTTGACCGTTTCATTTTCTTCTGATCGATCTATTGACCGCATCTCGTGAACCGATCAGGATTCCCGTGACTCGAACACGCAGGAGCCGCGGGAGGCGCCCATGCCTGGTCGACAGAGCCGTCGATCGGTGCTCGCCGCGATCACCGCGCTGCCCCTGACGGGCGCCCTTGGCGCCTGCAGCGGGAACGACAGCGCGGCGTCGGCAAGCTCTAGCTCAAGCAGGACAGGTAAGACCACCATCACCTTCTGGTCCGCCCTTCGCGGCAGCCAGGAGGTGGTGGACAAGTTCAATCAGACGCACGACCACATCCAGGTCGACTACCAGCAGGTCCCGTCCGGTACGCAGGGCGGCTATCTGAAGCTCAGTAACGCGGCGCGCGCGGGCAACGCCCCCGATGTCGCCACCATCGAGTACCCCCAGCTGCCGGGCTTCGCCATCGATGGCGTCACGCGCGACATCACCGAGCTGATCAGCGACAAACTGCGCCGCAAGCTGCTTCCGCAGGCGCTCGGCCTGACCACGTTCCAGGGGCACACCTTCAGCGTGCCGCTGGACATCGAGCCGATGGTGATGCACTACCGCAAGGACCTCTTCGACAAGTACGGCTTCGAAGTCCCCACCACCTGGGACGAGTTCGCGGAGCTCGCGCGGAAGGTGCGGCGTACGGGCGGCGGCCGCAAGGTCACACTGTTCCCCACCGACGGGATGACGCAGTTCGCCGCCTGGGCGTGCCAGGCGGGCGCCCAGTGGTTCGACACCTCGCACGGCGCGTGGAACGTCTCCATGGCGGACGCCCCGACCCGGAAGGTCGCCGCGTACTGGCAGCGCCTCATCGACGAGGGACTCGTCTACACCAACGCCTCCAGCGCCCGCATCGCCGATGCGCAGATCGGCACGGGCCTGGTCCTGACCCGGCTCAGCGGAGCCTGGGACGCGGGCGCGCAGATGAACGCGCACCCGGAGCAGAAGGGCCAGTGGCGCATCGCGCCGCTCCCCCAGTGGACACCGGACAAGCCGTCCCTCGGTACGCATGGCGGCTCCACGTTCGCCGTGACGAAGAACAGCAAGAAGCCCGAGGCTGCCATGGAGTTCATCGAGTGGCAGGTGTCGCACCCCGACGCCCTCAAGGCTCGGCTGTCCAGCGGCGCGAGCAGCCAGTACCCGGCCGTCAGCGATCTGATCCCGGTCGGCAGCAAGGCGTTCGACAAGGCGTACTACGGCGGGCAGGACATCTACCGGCTCTTCGAGGAAGAGGCGCACAAGATCCGCGATGGCTGGGTCTGGGGTCCGCGCATGACCGCGACCGGCTATGTCATGCAGGACGCCTTCGCCCGCGCGGGCGCCGGTTCCGGCACCCTCCTGTCCGCCGCGCGCGCAGCGCAGGACGGCACGATGCCCGATCTGAAGGCGCTCGGCCTCAAGACCACCACCCGTTCCACGTGAACGCCCGCACCCCGAAAGGCAGGTGACCCATGACCGCGACAACCCATGCCCCCACGGCCGCGCCCGCCCCACAGGAGGCGGGTGGCCACTCCGCGCGCAAGGCACAGCGGGCGGCCAAGCGCCGCCGCGGCGGTGCGGCCGGCGTCCTGATGGCGCCGTTCTTCGTCCTGCTCACGCTGGTCTTCCTGATCCCGGTCGGCACAGCGGTGTGGCTGAGCTTCTTCAGCGACGACCAGCCGGGCCTCGGCTTCGGCCCCGAACGCACCGTCTTCGTGGGCCTGCGCTCGTACGCCGCCGTGATCACCGACCCGACGTTCCTGTCCGGGCTCGGCACGGTCGCGCTGTACTGCGTGATCTACATCCCGCTGATGGTGATCGGCTCTCTCACGCTGGCGCTGCTGCTCGACTCCGGCGTCGTACGGCTGCGGTCCTGGGCCCAGTTGGGCCTGTTCCTGCCGCACGCGGTGCCCGGCATCATCGCGGCCCTGATCTGGCTGTACCTCTACACGCCGGGCATCAGCCCGGTCGTCGAGGCGCTCGGCAAGGCGGACATCCAGGTCGACTTCCTCGGTCTGCACACCACGCTGCCGTCGATCGTGAACATCGCCCTGTGGTCGAACCTCGGCTACAACATGGTCATCTTCTACGCGGCCCTGCAGGCGGTCCCCCGCGAGGTCCTGGAGGCGTCCGTCGTCGACGGCGCGGGGCCGGTGCGCACCGCGCTGCAGGTGAAGACGCCGCTTGTGCGCTCCTCTGTGGTCATGGTCGCGATGTTCACGCTGATCTGGGCGCTGCAACTGTTCACCGAGCCCATGCTGCTGCACCAGTCGTCGCAGATGGTGGACACCCGGTTCTCGCCGAGCATGTACATCTACGACGCGGCCTTCAGCCGCAACAACTACTCCCTCGCGGCCGCCGCGTCGGTGATCCTGCTGATCATCACCATCGCCGTCTCCTTCGGGGTCACCCGCTGGACCAACCGCGTCAACTCGGCCGAGGAGGAAGCCCGATGAGCGCCACCGACTCCACCCTCCTTCGCCCCCGGATGCTGGGGCGCGCGACGGTCAACGTCGTCGTCGCGATCTCCGTTCTGTACACGCTGCTTCCGGTCCTGTGGCTGGTCCTCGCCTCGACCAAGTCCCGCGACGCCCTGTTCAGCAGCAGCATCCTGTCGTTCAGCGACTTCTCCCTCGTGCAGAACCTCAAGGACCTGTTCGCGATGGACGGCGGCCTGTACAGCCGCTGGTACGGCAACAGCCTGCTGTACGCGGTCCTGGGCGCGGCCATCGGCGCGCTGATCAGCGTCGCCTGCGGCTACGCCTTCGACAAGTACCACTTCCGGCACAAGGAGAAGCTGTTCGGCCTGGTGCTCGCGGCGGTCATGGTGCCGCAGACGGTGCTCGCGCTGCCGCTGTATCTGATCGCGTCGGCGACCGGCATCGTGAACACCTTCTGGTCCGTGTTCATCCCGGTCCTGTTCAACCCGTTCGGCGTGTACCTCGGCCGCATCTTCGCCCAGGGGTACGTGCCGAACGAGGTCCTGGAGGCCGCGCGCGTCGACGGCGCGAGCGAACTCGCGACGTACTTCAAGGTCGCGCTGCGGATGCTGGGCCCCGGCCTGGTCACGGTCTTCCTCTTCCAGCTCACCACGATCTGGAACAACTTCTTCCTGCCGATGGTGATGCTGTCGAACCAGGATCTGTATCCCGTCAGCCTCGGCCTGTTCCAATGGAACAGCCAGGCGACCGTCTCGCCCGAGTACTACCCGGTGGTGATCATGGGCTCGCTCCTCGCGGTCCTCCCTCTCGTCCTCGCGTTCGTCTTCCTTCAGCGCTTCTGGCGCTCCGGCCTCACGGCGGGGGCGGTCAAGTGAGCAAGCCCCGCGTGGCGCTGGCCATGTCCCCCCAGGCCGCGGCGGCCGTCTTCACGCCGCGGTCCATGGCCGCGCTCACGGAGGTCTGCGACCTCGCACCGCTCCCCGTACTCGACGACCTCACGTCCGCCCGGGCGAAGGAGGTGCTCGCCGACGTCGAGGTGCTCGTCACCGGCTGGGGCTGCCCGCCGCTCGACGCCGACGTACTGGCGGCGGCGCCCGCCCTCAAGGCCGTGGTGCACTCGGCCGGTTCGGTGCGCGGGCACGTCACCGAGGCCTGCTGGGAGCGCGGCATCGCGGTGTCCTCTGCGGCCGCGGCCAACGCGCTGCCGGTCGCCGAGTACACCCTCGCGATGATCCTTCTGCACGGCAAGCACGTCCTGGAACGGGCCCGCGACTTCCACCGTGAGCGCGAGCGCGGCGACTGGCTGCTCACCTCCCACGAAGTGGGCAACTACCGCCGCACGGTGGGCATCCTGTCCGCCTCGCTCATCGGCCGCCGGGTGATCGAACTGCTGCGCCCCTTCGAATTCGAGGTGCTGCTGCACGACCCGTACGTCTCCGAGGAGGACGCGGCCGAGCTCGGCGTGGAGCACGTTGGTCTGCCCGAACTGTTCACGCGCAGCGACCTGTTGAGCGTCCACACGCCGCTGCTGCCCACCACGACTGGCCTGGTCAGCAGGGAGCTGCTGAGTTCGATGCGGCCGGACGCCACGCTCATCAACACCGCGCGCGGCGCCGTCGTCGACCAGGACGCCCTCACCGACGTGGTCCGCGCGGGCCGCATCCGGGCGGTCCTCGACGTCACGGACCCGGAGGTGCTGCCCGCGGACCACCCGCTGTGGGACTGCCCGAACGCACTGATCACCCCCCATCTGGCCGGCTCCCAGGGCAACGAGTGGCAGCGCCTCGCCGACACCGCGGTCGGCGAACTGACCCGCTGGTCCACGGGCGACGGCTTCGCCCATCCCGTACGACGCGAAAGGCTGGCATACCTCGCATGAACTGCACCCCGTTCGATCTCCCCGCCGAGGACCGGGAGTTGAGCCCGCACACCGGCTTCACCCGGGCGCACTGGGAAGCCGTCGCCGACGGGCTGCTCGGGGCGGCCTGGCGGTGGGCGACGCCCGAGGGCGCACTGCTCGATCTGCCGGGCCGGCCCTCCGGGTCCGGCGTCCGCTCGGACGGGCTCGAGGGCTATGCCCGTACGTTCCTGGCGGCCGGCTTCCGGGTCGCGGGCGCGCAGGGCAAGGACCCGCACGGCTGGCTCGACCGGTACGCGAGCGGCCTCGCGGCGGGCACCCGGACGCCGGGGCGCGACGACGCCGAGTCCTGGCCGCTGATCCTCGACCACCACGTCCAGGGCCAGCCGATGGTGGAGTCCGCCTCGGTGGCGCTCGGCCTGTCGCTGACCCGGCCGTGGCTGTGGGACCGGCTCGACAGTGACGTGCAGGACCGTGCGGAGAAGTGGCTGCGCGGCGCCATCACGCACACGCCCGCGCCGAACAACTGGTACCTCTTCCCGTTCATGGTGGCCTCGTTCCTGGAGTCCGTCGGCCGCTCCGACGCGGCGACGACGCGCGCCATCCAGCGGGCGCTCGACCTGCTGGAGACCTGGTACGAGGGCGACGGCTGGTACCGCGACGGCGACGGGCGGGCCTTCGACCACTACAACGGGTGGGCGCTGCACCTGTACCCGATGCTGCACGCGCATCTGACGGGCGACTCCGCCCTGTCGGAGCGGGTGGGTCCGCGCCTGCGCGAGCACCTCGAGGGCTTCTCGCTGCTCTTCGGCGGCGACGGGGCGCCGATCCACTTCGGGCGTTCGCTCACCTACCGGTTCGCGGCGTCGGCGGCCGTCAGTATCGGCGCGGTCACCGGGCACACGCCGCTGTCCCCGGGCGCGTCACGCCGTCTGATCAGCGCGAACCTGCGCTACTTCCTGGACCGTGGCGGCGTTACGGACGAGGGTCTGCTCAGCCTCGGCTGGCACGGCCCGCACGACGCGACGCTGCAGCACTACTCGGGCCCCGCGTCCCCGTACTGGGCGTCGAAGGGCTTCGTCGCGCTGCTGGCGGGCGAGGACGATCCGTTGTGGACGGCGCCCGAGGAGGCGGCGCCGAGCGAAGGCCCCGACCGGGTGCTCTCGCTGCCCGCGCCGGGCCTCCTGGTGCAGTCCACGCAGGCGGACGGGATCGTACGCCTTCACAACCACGGCAGTGACCACGTCCGCCCGTTCGAGGGCGAGAACGCTGCCGATGCCGACGCCCTCTACAGCCACCAGGCCTACTCCACGCACACCGGGCCCACGTCCCCGGCCAACCCGGCGGACAACCATCTGTCGGTCGAGTGCGACGGCATCGGAAGCGCCCGGCGCCGCATCCATCCGCTGGGGGCGGGCCAGGGCGACGGCTGGGGCTGGGCGGCGTCCTGGCACCGGCCGGTGTTCACGTCGGGTCCGCCGATGGTGCCGGGGCTGCGCGTGGAGAGCGTGACCGTGGCGCGCGGCGCGTACGAGTTGCGGGTGCACCGGGTGATCGGTGCCCCGCACGGGGCGCGGGTGACGCTCACCGGCTGGGCCACGGACGCGTTGCACTCGGAGCTGGTCGGCCTGCGCGGCTGGGAGCTGCGGGACGAGGTGCGCGCGCCGCAGGGCACGGCGTACGAGCCGTGGGTGCGGGTGCCTCGCCTCGCGGCGGATGTAGAAGGGACGGCGGTGTTCGTGGCGCTGGCCTCACTCGGCGCGCGGTCGCCGCAGCAGCCGCTCGCGGACGCCGTGTCCGATGTCGCGCTCCTGGACGGGGAGTTGAGGGTGCGCTGGAGCGACGGCGCGCGCACCGTCGTCGGGTTCGAGCCGCTGCACGTTCAGCACGGCTGAGCGGGGTCGTTCGGCGGCCCGCACGGGCGGGCCGCCGTCATCGCCTCACGTCCCCTTCGCGGTGGGCACCGGGGCGGGAGCGCCTGTGACGGCACGGCCCGGCGCTCCGTCGGAGGGGACGACCAGGGCGACCGCTGTAGCCACCAAGGCAACCGCACCCGCCATGGCGAAGGCCATCTGGTAACCATGCAGGGACGGGACGTCGGCGCCGCCAAGACGGGTCGTGTGGTGGACGAGCACGGCGGCGACGGCGGCGCTGGAGACGGCCTGCCCGATGGTGCGCATGAGGACGTTGACGCCGTTCGCGGAGGCCGTCGCGGCGGCCGGGACCGCGCGCAGGATCAGGGTGGGCAGCGCCGAGTACGCGAGGGTGGTGCCGGTGGAGACGACGGCGGCGCCGACCAGGATCACCCACAGGTCGGTGCTGTCGACGATGCGGATCGCGTAGCCGAGGGCGAGCACCACGCCGCCGATGGCGAGCGTGATCCGGGCGCCGCGCGCGGCGGAGATACGGGCCGAGACCGGCGAGAACAGCAGCATGATGACGCCGCTGGGCAGCATGCACAGGCCGGTGGCGACGATGGACAGGCCGAGCCCGTAGCCGGTGGCGACGGGGGCCTGCACGAGCTGTGCGGTGACGAGCGAGTTGGCGTAGAAGGCGAAGCCGGTGAGCAGCGCCGCGAGGTGCGGAAGGCCGACCCGGCGGCCGACGGCCAGACGCAGGTCCACCAGGGGCCCCTCGGTGCGCAGTTGCTGCCATGCCCACAGGCCGAGGATCACGACGGCGCCCGCGAACAGACCGAGCACCACGGGGCTCCCCCAGCCCCACTGGCCGCCCTGCGAGACGCCGAGCAGCAGGCAGACGAGGCCCGCGGCGAGCCCCAGCGTGCCGAGCGCGTCGAAGCGGCCCGGGGAGCGGACCGGTGACTCGCGCACCGCCCACCAGGCGAGGCCGAGGCCGAGCGCGCCGAGGGCGCTGGTCGCCCAGAACATCACGTGCCAGTTGGCGTACTGCACGATGAGCGCGGCCAGCGGCAGGCCCAGCCCCGCGCCGATTCCGACCGTCGAGCTCATCAGGGCGACGGCGGATCCGGTGCGGTGCGGCGGGAGTTCGTCACGCAGGATGCTGATGGACAGCGGCACGACGGCGGCCGCGGCGCCCTGCAACGCGCGGGCGGCGATGAGCAGATGGATGTCGGAGGTCAGGGCGCACAGCACCGACCCGGCGGTCATCAGGGCGAGCGCGCCGAGCAGCACGCGTCGCTTGCCGTACATGTCGCCGGCCCGACCGAGGACCGGGGTGAGGACGGCCCCGGCGAGCAGGGTCGCGGTGACCATCCAGGACACGGCGGCGGGCGAGGCGCCGGTCAGCCGTGGCAGGTCGGGCAGGAGCGGGACGACAACGGTCTGCATGACCGCCATGAGGATGCCGCCGAAGGCGAGCACGGGCACGGCGAGCCGCTCGCGCAGGGGCGTCGCCGATATCGGGGCAGGACTCATGTGTCTCCGGTTCACCAGTTCGGTGAATCATTATTTACCGAACCCCACGCCCTGTCTGCACCCCTCGACGCGACCCTCTGTGCAGAGGCCATCGAACCGGTCGATACTGCCACTCATGACCTCTTCCACCCCGGCCGCCGATTCCGGCCCTGCGCGTTTCGGTCTCGTCGGCACCGGCTCCTGGGCCGGGCGGACGTACGCCCCCACACTCGAGGCCCACAAGGCCGTCGACCTCGTCGGGATCTGGGGGCGCAGGACACAGGCGGCGGCCGAGCTCGCGGCAGGGCACGGCACGACGGCGTACGACGACGTGGACGCCCTGTTCGCGGCGAGCGACGTCGTGGCGTTCGCGGTGCCGCCGGACGTCCAGGCCCCGCTCGCCGCGCGGGCCGCCGCGGCGGGCTGCCACCTGCTCCTCGACAAGCCGCTTGCCACCCGGCCCGACGCGGCCCGCGCGGTCGTCGAGGCGGCCGACACCGCGGGCGTCGCGACGACCGTCTTCTGCACGCTGCGGCACTCTCCGCTCACGGCGGCCTGGGTCGCCGAACAGGGCGGGGTGGAGGACTGGTTCACGGGCCGCGCCGACTGGTACGGCGCGCTGTACACGCCCGGCGACGATGCGCACGTGCGGGCCACGACGCCGTGGCGGGCGGACAAGGGTGCCCTGTGGGACGTCGGTCCGCACGCCCTGTCGATGCTGCTGCCGGTCCTGGGCGACGTGCGGACGGTGGCGGCGCACGGCGGCCCCGGCGACACCGTGCATCTCGTGCTCCGGCACGCGGGCGGCGCCACCAGCACGGCGACGCTCACCCTGACCGCTCCCCCGGCGGCGACCGGCATCGCGGTCGAACTGCGCGGCACTCAGGGCGTGTCGGCGATGCCGACGGGCACCGGCACGGCCCAGGAGGCGCTGGCCGCCGCCGTCGACGCACTGCTGGAGGCGGCGCACGGCGGCACGGCCCACCCGTGCGACGCCCGGTTCGGCCTGCGGCTCACGGAGACCCTCGCGGCGGCCGAACGCTCCCTGGCGTCGGGCCGGGCGGAACCGGTCCCCGACCACTAGGGTCTGTCGTTTGGATCAGGCCGACGAGGCAGCGCCCGGGCCCCCTTTACGCTGGTGGTCATGCCGCTCGAGATCAGCGCCACCAACCCCGAGCACCCGGTGCTCCTGCTCGCCCTGCCCTGGCACATCCCGCTGGAGGATTGGCCCGAGGAGTACCTGGTACCGCTTCCGCGCGGCATCTCGCGGCACGTGGTGCGTTACGCGCGCGCCGGGGACGAGGTCGTCGCCGTGAAGGAGCTGGCCCGGCGCCCGGCGCTGAACGAGTACGAACTGCTGCGCACGCTCGACCGGTTGGCGATCCCCGCGGTGGATCCGCTCGCCGTGGTCACGGGCCGCGAGCAGCCCGACGGTTCCCCGCTGGAGCCCGTGCTCATCACGCGGCACCTGGGCGGTTCACTGCCGTACCGCTCGATGTTCGAGACGACGCTGCGGCCGACGACCGTGCACCGGCTGATGGACGCGCTCGCCGTGCTCCTGGTGCGTCTGCATCTCAGCGGCTTCGCCTGGGGCGACTGCTCGTTGTCCAACACCCTCTTCCGCCGGGACGCGGGCGCGTACGCCGCCTACCTGGTGGACGCCGAGACCGGCGAGCTGCACCCGCAGTTGAGCGACGGGCAGCGGGAGTACGACATCGATCTGGCACGGGTGAACATCGCGGGCGAGATGCTCGACCTGGAGGCGTCGGGCGCGCTGCACCCGTCGATCGACCCGATCGCGTTCGGTACGGAGATCGTGCAGCGGTACACGGACCTGTGGTCCGAGCTGACCCGTACGTCGGTGTATCCGGCCGGCAAGCACCACTACATGGAGCGCCGCATCCGCCGCCTCAACGATCTGGGCTTCGACGTGGCCGAGATGCAGATCTCCCGCTCGCCGCACGGCGACACCGTCACGTTCGTGCCGAAGGTCGTCGACGCGGGCCACCATCAGCGTCAACTCCTGCGCCTGACCGGCATGGACGCCGAGGAGAACCAGGCGCGTCGGCTCCTTGGCGACCTGGAGAGCTGGATGGCGACGCAGGAGGACGCGGCGGACGCCCGCCCCGAGGTTCTCGCCCACCGCTGGGTCCGTGACGTGTTCCGCCCCACGGTCCGCGCCGTCCGCGACCGGGTGTCCACGCCGATGGACCCGGCCGAGCTGTACCACCAAGTCCTGGAGCACCGCTGGTACTTGTCCGAGCGCGCCCAGCACGACATCGGCCTCGACGCGGCGGCCGACGACTACGTACGGAATGTGCACAAGTCCGGGCGATGACGGGGTCCGGGACCGGGCGCGGCCGGTGCCGTGGCCGCTACGTGATGGCGAGTGACGGCACCGACCGCAGCCAGTGACCTCCACCGACCGCCCGGACGAGTGTGGGCGTTCGCGTCTCGCAACGCATTTTCCGGCCACATGGATCGCAATTGGTGGCCCGGCCCCACTCGCACTTGCCTGAACGGTCGCAGAGGCTTGTGGGTTACCCGCAGCGGGAAATTTCAGCCATTTTCGAGTGGCCCGGCACAGGTGCCGCAACGCCGCGCCCACATGCGCACGAGCGAGGAAACCAGCAGGTGGGAAACCCAACTCAACCCATCATGACGCACCGTCTGATCGTTTTCTTCGGGCAATGTTTATTACCAAAGACCATGGGACTATTTAGACTGCTCACGCTCAACTCGGCGTGAACAACGAGGGATTACCCACCATGAACAAGACGGCGCTTCGCGCCCTGCTCCGTGAACGGCGCGCCCTCATAGCCCCGGAATCCCATGGCTTCGCCCGGCCCACTGGCCAGGGCCGCCGCGCTCCCGGCCTCTCTCAGCACCAGGTCGACCAGTTGCTGCACCGGACAATCGGTACGTACCACCGACTGGAGTCGGGGACATACCCCAACGCCCCCGCGGAACTACTGCGCGATGTGGCGCGGCTGTTCGGGCTCAACGAGCAGGAGTGGATCCTGCTGTGCCGGTACGCACTGCTACAGGATCCACCAGGGCCGTTGAACCTCACCGCAGGCAAGGAAGTTCCCGGTGTCTGGCAGGAAGCGGTCGACAGCATCTCGCACATGGCCTACGTGACGGACGCGTCGTGGGATCTCCTGGCGTGCAACAGATCGTTCAGCGAACTGTTCCCCGACGCGCAGGTACCGGCGAACACCATGCGATGGATGCTGCTGGATCCGACGGCACGGACAGCCCTGACGGACTGGGCCACGGCATGGGCGCCGCTCGTCATGCCTCAATTGCGTGCAGCACTCGCCTCCCGGCCCGACGACGACACGCTGCTCCAGATCGAGAAGGAGATCCTCGCGGACCCCGAGGCAGCACCCATCTACGAGGCGGGCGGCGCGTCCGTCCACCCCGACGGCGACGAACGCCCCCTCCTCCACGCGAAATACGGGCCGGGGTGGGTCACCACCTGCGCCGCCCAACCACTTACCGCGCCGGGCACCCGCCTCATCATCCTCGTCTTCCACCCCGGCTCACGTCGGGCCCATCTACGCGCTCCGTACCTGCGCGCCGGCTGAAAGAGGTGGCGGGGACCGTATTCACGGTGTGAAGTACGTTGAGCGGCACCCCCCACGCCCGACCTCAGCCAAGTGGGAGTCACCCTCGTGCCCGCCTACATCTCACGCCCCCGGACCTCCTTCGGTGCCCACAAGATCAGCACCGACGAGATCGCCGACGACATACGCTCCCACCACCACGATCACCCACGGCTCAACGCCATCCTGCGCGTCATCGGCAACTGCGGGGTCCGCACACGCTACTTCGCCCGACCACTCGACTCACCGACGGTGTCGGGCGTCTCGGACGTCGGCGAGCGGGCACGCACCACCTTCGACGACGCGCTCGATCTGGCCGAACAAGCGGCGGGGGCCGCGCTCGCAGAGGGGGGCCTCGGCCCAGGGGACATCGACGCCATCATCACCACCCATTCGACCGGGTGGGCCGTTCCCAATCTGGACATCCAGCTGATGAACCGGCTGCGGCTCCGTCCGACGACCCGTCGCACCGCCCTCACCACCCTGGCGTGTGCCGGCGGGACCCAGGCCCTGATCCGCGCCACCGACCACGTGGCAGCACGCCCCTCCGACACCGTGCTCGTCGTCGCCGCGGAAGCCATATCCGGCGTCTACCAGCACAGCGACACGACCATCCAGTCAATGATCTATAAGGCGCTCTTCGGGGATTCGGCCGCCGCGGCGATCGTCACGGCACAACCGCTGGGGCCCGGCATGGCCATCGAGGACAGCTTCGAGTACGTACTCCCGGACAGTGTCGACCGATACAGCGGCCGAGTCGCCCCGGACGGATTCCACTTCGACTCCACCAGAGAGGCACTGACGGCTGCCGACGACGTGCTGCCGGCGCTCGTGGCCTGGCTGGACACCCGCCGCACCGACTTCCCAGTGGTCCACCCCGGCAGCACGCGCATCATCACCGATACAGCAGCGGCGCTGGGCCTCTCCGCCGACGCGGCGCGGCATTCCACGGACACACTGGCCGACGAAGGAAACCTTGGCGCGCCCAGCGTCCTCCGCGTCCTCGAGCGCACCCACCAGGAACCGCCAGCCGCCGGCACCCGCGGAACGATGGTCGCGTACGGGCCCGGCTTCACGACCGCCGCGCTGCACGGGCACTGGCACGCCTGACGCGGCGGGCCGCGGCCTCCCCGCACAAATGTCCCACCGGGACATCTGTCCCATTGGGACATCAAGGTGTACCGTCGAAGACATGAACGCGAACGAGGCCACCAGCTCCGGGCCCGCCGGCGACCGCCGGCAGGCCAAGGCCCGCCGGACGCGCGAGGCGCTCGCGGAGGCCGCGGTCGAGCTGGTGCTCGAGCGCGGGCTCGGCGACGTGACCGTCGAGGCGATAGCCGACCGCGCTGACGTCACCCGCCGCACCTTCAGCCGGCACTTCGCCGGCAAGGAGGACGCGGCCCTCGACTTCACCCGCGCCGACGGCGCGGGGATCAACGCGGCGCTGCGCGCCCGCCCCGCCGGCGAGCCACCACTGCTCGCCTACCGGGGCGCGGTCGCGGACTATCTCACCGACCGGCAGACACCCGGCTGGCACCACCGTCCGCGGCTGCGCGAGCTGTACGCCGTCGTGGACGCGGAGCCCGCCCTGTTCGCCGCGTACGAGCGCATCCGGGTCGACGCCCAGGACGAGTCCGTACGCATCATCGCCGACCGGCTCGGCACCGACCCGGCCCGGGACCCGCGTCCCGAGGTCGTCGTCGGGGCCGCCGCCGGAGTGCTGACCGCCGCGCTGCGCACCTGGGCGCGCGGCGCGGGCACGGACGCCGAAGACCTCGCCGATCTGGTGGCGCGGGCCTACGACGCCCTCATCGAGGAGGCCGCCGAAGCGGCGGCCCCCGACGTCGCTACCAGAAAGTGAATCGCACCATGAGCACCACCCCCACCACCGGCAACGTGACCGAGTACGCCGCCGAGTTCGCCGGGAAGACCGCCCTCGTCACCGGCTCCGCCTCCGGCATCGGCCTGGCCACCGCCCGCCGCCTGGGCCGCGGCGGCGCCAATGTCGTCATCGCGGACTACAACGAGAAGGGCGCACAGGAGGCCGCCGAGACGCTGAAGGCGGAGGGCCTGAAGGCCGCCGCGGTCGCCCTCGACGTGACCGACCCGGCCTCCGTCGAGGCGGCCGTGCAGTTCTCCGTCGACACGTTCGGCGGGCTCGACCTGGCCGTGAACAACGCCGGCATCGGCGGCGCGAGCGCGCCCACGGGCGAGTACGACATCGACGTGTACAACCGCGTGGTGCGCACGAACCTCGACGGCGTCTTCTACTCGATGCGTTACGAACTCCCCGCCATGCAGGCCGCGGGCAACGGCGGCGCCATCGTGAACGTCGCCTCGATCCTCGGCTCGGTCGGCTTCGCCGGCTCCCCCGCGTACGTCGCCGCGAAGCACGGCGTGGTCGGCCTGACGAAGACGGCCGCGGCCGAGTACGCCGCGCAGGGCATCCGCGTCAACGCGGTAGGCCCGGGCTTCATCGAGACCCCGCTCCTCAAGGAGATGAACAAGGCCGCCTACGACGGTCTGGTCTCACTGCACCCTGCGGGCCGCCTGGGCACGTCCGAGGAGGTCGCCGAGCTGATCGTGTTCCTGCTCTCGGACCGCGCCTCGTTCATCGCGGGCAGCTACCACCTCGTGGATGGCGCATACACGGCGGTCTGACCCGCCACGCCGCATACGCCACTTGTGTCACACCTTCACTCATGGAACGGTCTGCGAGGGGTACGGGCAGGAGACCCGGACCGTCCCGAGGTGGAGGGTGCAGCGAACGCGATGGCAGGGCAGGCACGCGAGTCGTACTTCGACAACGTCAAATTTCTGACGATCGTCCTCGTGGCCTGCGGGCACGCGTGGGAGCCGCTGACCTACGGCTCCCGCGCGGTGACGGCGATATACCTCGCGGTCTACGCCTTCCACATGCCGGCGTTCGCACTGGTGTCGGGCTACTTTTCGCGCAGTTTCGACATGGCGCCGCACCGCCTGCGGCGCCTGGTGACCGGGGTCGTCGTGCCGTACCTCGTCTTCGAGGTGGCGTACACGCTGTTCTACCGGTGGGCGCAGGACGATCCGGGATATCCGATCAGCCTGCTGGACCCCTGGTATCTGATGTGGTTCCTGGTGGCCCTGTTCGTCTGGCGGCTGTCGACGCCTCTGTGGCTGCAGTTGCGTCACCCCGTGGCCGTGTCGCTGGCCGTGGGCACGGCCGTGTCGATGTGGCCGGGCGCGGGCGGCGACCTGGCGCTCCAACGGGTGCTGCAGTTCCTGCCGTTCTTCGTGGCGGGCCTGGTGCTGCGGCCCGAGCACTTCGCGCGGCTGCGGACGTGGGGCGTGCGATGGGTGGCACTGGGGGTCTCGGGCGCGGCCCTGGTCGCCGCGTACTGGGTGGCGCCATGGTTCGACGCGGGCTGGTTCTTCCACCGGGGCGCCGTCCAGGGGCGGGGCGTGCCCGGGTGGGCGGGCCTGTTCGCGACGCCCGCCCTGTTCGTGCTCGCACTTGCGCTGACCGCGTGCTTCCTGGCGTGGGTGCCGGGCCGCAGGCTGTGGTTCACGGCCCTGGGCACGGGGACGATCTACGCGTATCTGCTGCACGGCTTCGTCATCAAGTCCTCCCGGTTCTGGGACTGGTACGACCACCCGTGGCTGCACAGCCCGCTCGGCGAGCTGGCCGTGACGGCGGCGGCGGTCGCACTCATCACCGTGCTGTGCACGGAACCGGTGCGGCGGGTGTTCCGTTACGTCGTCGAGCCCCGGATGGACTGGGCGTTCCGGCGGCCGACAGAGCAACGGTCCCTGCCCGAACAGGTGAGGGCCCGCGAGAAGGTCACCTCCGGCGGCGGCTGACGGTCTGGGCAGAGGCGAGCAGGTGATGCATGCGCTCGGTGAGCGAACCCAGGTCGTCGGCGGGCCGGTGGAAGGCGAGCCGCACGTCGGCCTGGCCGCGCAACCGCTCCAGACGCAGCGTCAGGCCGTGCCGGTCGACGGCGAGCGGCTGTACCCGGACGACGCCGTGCAGGCTGTCGGGGGCGATGAGCCGGGTGAGCTGTTCGACGGCCTCGGGGTGGGCGTCGGCGAGATGGGTGAGCAGGCGGGGCTCGGCGAGCGCGAGCGGGTCGGGCGCGGCGGCGGCGAGTTCGTCGAGGTCGATGCCGGTGCGCCCCGCGCGGGTCTGCAGGACCGCCCGTTCGGGCCGCAGCACCAACTCCTCACCGTCCGGGATCAGCTCGCCCGACAGCCACACTCGCGCGCGCACCCGGTCGCGTACGGGGACGGGCGCCGCGTCGGCGAACTCCATGAGCGTGGTGGGCCGTCCGTGCGGTGAGCAGAGCACGGCGGCGGCCAGCACGCTGTCGGGCGGCGGCGTGATGCGCACCGTGCCGTCGTCGTCGACGCGGTGCGCGCCGACGAGGTCGTCCTGCCCCACATCGGTGGTGACGCCGCAGGTCCATGCGGCGGTGAGCACGGAGCGTGCGTGGGCCGCCGTGCTGGGCACGGCGGCAGCGATCTGTCGGACACCCATCCCGAACCTCCATTAGGTAAGCCTTGCCTAACTTAACCGAGATGATCGACGGCGGTCCACCCCACCCTCCTTCCGTCTTCCTGTGTCGCCCGCCGTCCGTATCGGCGGCCGCGGACCCCGACCGCTTCTGAGTACGGCCCTCCCCCGCGGGCGCCATCGAACAACGCCAACTCCACGCGAACGGGGGGTGAATATGCCAACCGCCCACGCGGCGCGACGCAGGGCGGCATCATGCCGACATGGACGGTAGTACTGCGCTCCTACGGGAGCTCTTCACGCCGGATGAGTACGCCGCGGTACGCAGTCATGCGGACCATCTGGGCGTGACCCTGGTCGAGTACGTACGCTCCTCAGCCGCCGAACGGGCCCTGGAGCGGCTCCAATTGACGCGGGCCCTGGAATCCCGTGCACCGCATCTGGGCAAGTTGCCGATACCGCAGGTGGAGCGCTCCCACTGCGCCGATGGGGCCTCCTCGCCCGCCATCGACCGGTTCCTCGACACGCTGGCCCACCCGCACCCCACGGAAAGCGGCTGACACGGCCTGAACCGGCCGGTGCGGGGCACTCGGTGCACAGGAGCAAGGGTGACGCCGCGGTACGGCGGGAAGGGGGACCGTCACCGAGGCACGACCCGTGCACAATCCAGCACGAGAGGAAGTGGTCGTCATGCGTGCGTCGAGGGACGCCGACCGGCGTGCCGCGCGCGTGGAATTCCTGATGCCGCAGGGATCCGGCGCCGCCCGTTGGGCCCGGCGGATGACCCGGAGGTTTCTCGCCGGGCGTACGGGCGAGGGGGTGACGGACGCCGAGCTGGTGGTCTCGGAGCTGGTCGCCAACGCCACCGAGGCACAGGGCAGCAGCTGCCGGATGAGCCTGCGTCTGCAGGCGGGCGAGCTGACCGTGGCCGTGCACGACGACGCGCCCGGGGTCCCCCGCGTGGCGCCCGAGTCGCGGACCGCCGAGTCGGGCCGGGGCATCGCCCTGGTCCAGGCGCTCGCCCGCCGCTGGAGCGTGCGGACCGATCCGAGGGGCGGCAAGACGGTGCGGGCGGTGCTGACACCCTGCTGACCGGCGGTGCCGACACCCTGCCGAACTGAACCACGTCCCGGCCGGGGCGACGGTCACGCCGCCCCGGCCGGGACCTGGGATCAGTGCCCGCGCGCGATCCACTCGTCGAGGTTCGGCGCCTCCGCGCCGATCGTCGTGCCGTCACCGTGTCCGGTACGTACGACGGTCTCGGCCGGCAGCGTGAGCAGCCGGTCCTTGATCGACTCCACGATGGTCGGGAAGTCGCTGAAGGTCCGCCCGGTGGCGCCGGGACCGCCCTGGAAGAGGGTGTCCCCGGTGAACACGGTGCCGAGCGCGGGAGCGTACAGGCTGACCGCGCCGTGGCAGTGCCCCGGCGTGTGCAGCACGGTCAACTCCACGCCCGCGACGGCGATCCGCTGCCCGTCGGCCAGCTCCCCGTCCGGCGCGCGGTCCGGGTGCGTGCGCTTCCACAGTTCGGTGTCGGCCGGGTGCAGCAGGATCGGCGCGCCGGTACGCGCGGCGAGCGCGGGCGCGGCGTCGATGTGGTCGTCGTGGGCGTGCGTGCACACGATCGCGACGAGCCGCCGCTCGCCGACGGCCTCGGCGATCGCGTCGGCGTCGTGGGCGGCGTCGATGACGATCGCCTCACGGTCGTCCCCGACGATCCACACATTGTTGTCGACGTCCCACGTGCCCCCGTCGAGGGAGAACGTGCCGGAGGTGACGAGGTGGTCGATTCGCGCGGCGGTGGGGGTGGAGTCGGTCATCAGAACACCACCACCGAACGCAGCACGTCACCGTGGTGCATCCGCTCGAACGCCTTCTCCACATCGTCCAGCGCGATCGTCTCGGTGACGAACGCGTCGAGGTCGAGGCGTCCCTGCAGATACAGGTCGATGAGCATCGGGAAGTCCCGCGAGGGCAGGCAGTCCCCGTACCAGGACGACTTGAGCGCGCCGCCGCGCCCGAACACGTCGAGCAGCGGCAGCTCCAGCTTCATCTCCGGCGTCGGCACGCCGACGAGGACGACCGTGCCCGCCAGGTCGCGCGCGTAGAAGGCCTGCTCGTACGTCTCCGGGCGGCCGACCGCCTCGATGACGACGTCGGCTCCGAACCCGCCGGTCAGCTGGCGCACGGCCTCGATCGGGTCCGTGGAGCGGGAGTTGACGGTGTGGGTGGCGCCCAGCTCACGCGCGGTGGCAAGCTTCGCGTCGTCGATGTCGACGGCGATGATCTTCGCGGCGCCGGCGAGCCGGGCGCCGACGACGGAGGCATTGCCCACGCCACCGCAGCCGATCACGGCGACGGAGTCGCCGCGGCCCACGTTGCCCGTGTTGATCGCGGCACCGAGCCCCGCCATCACGCCGCAGCCCAGCAGGCCCGCGGCTGCCGGGGAGGCGGCCGGGTCCACCTTGGTGCACTGACCGGCGGCCACGAGGGTCTTCTCGGCGAAGGCCCCGATGCCCAGCGCGGGCGACAGCTCGGTGCCGTCCGCCAGGGTCATCTTCTGCTTCGCGTTGTGGGTGTTGAAGCAGTACTGGGCGCGCCCACGCCGACAGGCACGACACTGCCCGCACACCGCACGCCAGTTGAGAATCACGAAGTCACCGGGGGCGACCTCGCTCACCCCGTCACCCACTGACTCGACGACACCCGCCGCCTCGTGACCGAGCAGGAACGGGAATTCGTCGTTGATCCCGCCCTCCCGGTAGTGCAGATCGGTGTGGCAGACCCCGCACGCCTGGATCTTCACGACGGCCTCGCCCGGACCCGGGTCCGGCACCGTGATCGTCGCGATCTCCACGGGGGCACCCTTGGCCCGCGCGATCACGCCCTGCACCTGCTGTGCCATGACGGTCAGCCCTCTTTCTGAATCGCGGTAACTTCACGCTTTGTTACCCGCCCATCCTCGCTCACCGGTCAAGCGGAGAACAGCACCGGTGCCCAGGTCGGGGCGCTCTACTGTGTTCCCGTGCGCGTTCGAACCCAGGCAGCGGCCACTCTCCTCCCCGTCAACGGAACTCTCGCGGCGGTGCTCGTCGTTCTCCTCGTGATCGCGGCAGCGGTCGCGGCGGTGTACCGCCTCTCCCCGGACGGGTCGCGCCGCCGGGCCCGCGACATCGCGATCGCCGGGGTCCGGGCGACGGTCCAACTGGCCGTGGTGTCGCTCCTGATCGGCTGGGTGGTGCGCCACGGAGCGGCGCTGCTGGCCTTCCTGCTGCTCATGCTGGCGGTGGCCACGCGCACGGCGGGCCGCCGCCTCACCTCGAACCGGACCTGGATCTGGGCGGCCCTGCCGATCGTGGCACCGGTGACCCCGCTCGTGGCGGCGCTCATCGTCTGCGGCCTCCTCCCGCTCCGCGGCATCGCCGTGATCCCGGTGACCGGCATCCTCATCGGCGGCGCGCTCACGGCGACCGTGCTGGCGGGGCGCCGCGCCCTCGACGAGCTGACGGCGCGCAACGGCGAGGTGGAGGCGTGCCTGGCCCTCGGCCTGCTCCCCCACGAGGCCCGCCTCGAAATCGTCCGCCCGACCGCCTCCGACGCCCTCCTCCCCGGCCTCGACCAGACCCGGACGGTGGGCCTGGTCACGCTCCCCGGCGCGTTCGTCGGCATGCTCCTGGGCGGGGCGTCACCGGTGACCGCCGGGGCGGTGCAACTCTTCGTCCTGGTGGCGCTGATGGCCGTCCAGGCGATCGCGGTGGCCACGACGGTGGAGCTGGTGGCACGGGGGCGGCTCAGTCGCCCGTGACAGCAGGGGGCCCGCTCAGCCGTCCATGACAGCGTGGACGGCTCAGTCGTCCATGACGGCGAGGAGGCCGGAGAGGACGCGCAGGCAGGTGTCGATGTCGTCCTCCGTGAGATCGCCGTCGACCCCGCGCAGGGTTTCGCGCTCGCGGTCGAGCACGGCGCCGATGACGGTGCGCCCCTCCTCGGTCAGCCGGATCAGGGAGGATCTCTTGTGGGCGGGGTTGGGTGCGGTCTCGACGAGTCCCCGCCCGGCGGCGTCGTTCACCATGCGTTGCACGAACTGACGGCTGAGCGCCTGGAACCGCCCCATCTGAGGGACCGTCATGGGGCCTCGCCCGTGCAGCATGCTGAGCACGGCCCGCACGCCCACGGACAGCCCTTCGGCGGCGACGTCCCGCTCGACCCTCACGTACGTGCGCCGGTACAGCGGCCCGACGAGGTCGAACACCTCGGAGAGCCGGTCTGCCACATCTGCGGACACGGAACCGCGCCCCGTCTTCTCACTCACCCCACCATCATGACACCTGGGTTGTCATTTGACTTGTCAGTGAACGGTGAAGATGACAACCTGATTGTCATGTCCGACCTCTTCTGGATCGACAAAGGCGCCGGCCGCCCCTTGGTTCTGCTGCACGGCGGATTCCTCGACCACCACATGTGGGACGACCAGATCCCGCAGCTGGCATCGGACCACCGTGTCATCGCACCCGACTCCCGCGGTCACGGCCGCTCCCCCAACGCCACGGGGCCGTTCCGGCACACGGACGATCTCGCCGCGCTGCTGCGCCACTTGGACACCGGCCCTGCCGTCCTGGTGGGCGTCTCGATGGGCGCCAGCATTGCGATCGACACCGCGCTGGAGCACCCGGAACTGGTCAGCGGCGTGGTGACCAGCGGCGCCGGCACCAGCGAGCCGTACTTCACGGACCCCTGGACGACCGGGATCTGGACCACCTGGCAGTCGGCGATGACCGCGGGCGACGCGACCGCGGCGGTGGAGGCGTTCACCACTTTCGCGTCGGGCCCGCACCGCACCCTGGACGACCTGGACCCCCAAGTCGTCGACCGACTGCGGGCGATGACGTGGGGCACGATGTCGAAACACACCGCGGAAGAACCCGACTGGAGCGTCCCGCTCAAGGACACCTGGCCCCGCGCCGCCGAGATCACGGTGCCGGTCCGCGCCATCAACGGCGCGCTCGACTCCCCCGACCACATCGGCATGGCGGAGCGCCTGACGAGCAGCGTCGTCGACGGCCGGGCGGTCTCGATCCCCGACGCCGCCCACTACCCGAACATGGAACACCCGGAGGCCTTCAACCAGGCGCTCGCGGAGCTCTTGCGCGACATGTGACGGCGTCACACCGTCGGCTCGGGGCGGCACGCCCAGGCGTCCGCACGGGCGGCCGCCGCCCGCCGCCTCCGCCGCACCGCGAGCCACTGCGCGCCTCCGGTCAGGGCCGCGACGGCGCCCGAGATGGCCATCCCGAGCAGCGCGCCGGTGAACGGACCGCCGGCGGCGATCCCGCCCAGCAGGCCCACACCTATCGAGTACGAGGCCCAGACCGCCTCGGCGACGCCCGAGGCCACAAGGAACCGGCCCAACCGAAAGTCGACGAGCCCGGCCGCCACCGCGCCGACGAACCGCCCGGTGGGCAGGAACCGGATGCCGATGATGAACGGGATCCCGTGCCGACGCACCCGCACAGAAGCCCAATCGAGCAGTGCAGCACGTCGCCGCTTACGTCGAAGTCGCCGCAGCACCGGCCCACCGAACCGCCGCGTCGACCGATACACCAGCAGGTCCCCGATGATGGCGGCGCCCGACACCACCAGCAGCACAAGGGCGAGCGGGAGACGACCGTCGGCCGCCATGGCCCCCGCGCTGACGAGCAGCCATGAATTGGGCACCAGCGGCGGCATGACGCACAAAACAAGCAGGCCGTAAAACAAGTAGTCGGGCATATCTACAGGTAACGGAACAAAGGTTAAGAAAACGAGAGGAGTTGACGTATCTCGGGGAAACCTCTGGGAGCTACCCCTAAGGGGCGCGAAGTGCGGTTTCACAGCCGACTGGACCGACGCCCAAGAGGCAAGAGGCGACCGGTCAAGTTCACCACGATGCCCGCGCAGGACGCGCCGCGCACTGGGGCGGCCATCCGGATCGGGGTGGGGTTATCCCCCGGCTGCCTCGTACTCGTGCGCGCGTCCTCCGCGCCACTGGATGATCGGCGAGTCCCCGGACACCAGCCGATCGGCTTCATCGAGCCCGGCCCGGCGCAGGAATTCGACCAGGTCGTGGTCGTCACGGGCCAGACCGAAGTCCACACCGCCGACCGTGACCCGCCGCCCTCTGCCCGACGGCGACGGACGGTGCACGACTATCTCAGTCGCCATACGCCCACCGATCCGCCACAGCCTTCGCACCGCCGGTCGGGCGCGGCATCACGCCCGACCCCGCGCCCGCCGGCGCAGCTCCGCCTTCTGCGCCGGAGTGAGTTTCTCGCCCGCCAGCACCCGGGACAGATACAGCAGACGCCGCCGCAGAGCGGTTCGACCGGGCCGATCGGCAAGCTGCCGGTAGGTCGCGTCCCACTCCCGCTGTGTCTGCACGAGGTCCTCAGTGATCGTGTTCCGCATGAGACAGATTAGATCGCGTGTTCGATTTTCAGCGCAAGCTGACACACGAGACGCGCGGTGCGCGTGCGCGGCCGGCCGGCCGGCCGAGATTTATACGCGCGTCTTAAACAAACGTCTTGTACGCACGTATAGATCTGCTCTACGGTGACGTCATGAACACCGACATCACCAAGCGCTCCGCGCTCACCGTCGACGGCCGCACCCTTTCCTACGTGGACTTCGGCGGCCCCGGCCGCCCTCTGCTCGCTCTGCACGGGCACATGTCCGAGGGCCTGTCGTACGCCGGGCTCGCCGCTCATCTCGCCCCGGAGTGGCGGGTCATAGCCCCCGATCAGCGCGGCCACGGCGAGTCCGACCGGGCGGCCGACTACAGCCGCGAGGGCTACCTCGCCGACCTGAAAGCCCTCATGGATCACCTGGGTCTGGACCGGGCTGCCCTCCTCGGCCACTCGCTCGGCGCGATCAACGCCTACCAGTTCGCAGCCCGCCACCCCGAGCGCGTCACCGCGCTGATCAATGTGGAGGGGTGCGCCGAACTCGGCCTGGACGGCAGCAATCCGCTGGCGTTCGTCCTGAACCTGCCGGAGGGCAGCGCCCCCGACCGGGAGGCGTTCGTCGCGCAACTCGGCCCGTTCGCGCCGCACTTCGAGTCGGCCGTCCGCGAGCGGCCGGACGGCACCTGGGGCCTGCACTTCCACCCTCAGGACATCTACGACTCCGAGGACCAGGTGCACGGCGACCACTGGGCCGACTGGACCGGCTCCACCTGCCCGGCGCTGCTGGTGCGTGGCGCCAAGGGCGGTGTGCTGCCGGCGGAGCAGGCAGAGCAGATGGTCGCCCGACGCCCCGGCACCCACCTCGTCGAGCTGGAGACCGACCACTTCGTATACGCCAACGACCCGGCCGGCTTCGCGGCCGCGGTCCGCGGCTTCCTCGCCGCCGCCTGAAGCGCTCGGTCACAGCATGTCGCCCTCTGGGCCTCAGGCTGTGGACCTCAGGGCATGCCCGGGAGCGGCCAGGGGTTCGGGGCGTTGCGTCGGACCGCCGCGCGGATGTGGACCATGGCCAGGATGGCGCTCAAGTGGGTCTTGCCCTCGGTGTGCCGGACGTGGTCCTTGCAGAACCACAGGGCGTTCTCGGGATGCCCCTCGTGTTCGAGCGGTGGCGCTATCGCGCGGAAGTACACGAGCGTAAATGTCTCGTACTCGTAGTCCTTGGCGGTCGCGTGGCAGATCTCGCAGAACGGGGGCATCACGGCCGGTCAACTCCACTCCGCCGAACGAATCCTGAGCGCGATCCTACGTCCGTGGGGCGCGGTCACGTTGTTGTCACAGCCCCGGCGTAGGCTCCGCAGCATGACCATTTACGACGCAGTACAGATCGACAACCTTCAGGGCGGCGCCGCCGACCTGCCCCAGTACCAGGGCAAGGCCGTCCTGATCGTCAACGTTGCCTCGAAGTGCGGGCTCACGCCGCAGTACACCGCCCTGGAGGAGCTCCAGAAGCAGTATGCGGACCGTGGGTTCACGGTTCTCGGCGTGCCCTGCAACCAGTTCATGGGGCAGGAGCCCGGTACCGCCGACGAGATCTCCGAGTTCTGCTCGGCCACGTATGGCGTCACGTTCCCCATGACCGAGAAGGTCGACGTCAACGGCGAGGAGCGACACGCGCTGTACGCGAACCTCGTCGACACGGCGGACGCGGAGGGGCACACCGGCGACATCCGTTGGAACTTCGAGAAGTTCCTCGTGGGGCGCTCCGGCGACGTCGTCGCGCGCTTCTCGCCCCAGACGACGCCGGACGCGCCGGAGGTCGTGGCGGCCATCGAGCGGGAGCTCTCGGCGCAGAGCTGAGGTCCGGGGCAGGGGGGGGTGAGTGCTGGGTGCGTCCCTGCGCCCCGCGCCCGCCCCGCTGCGCCTCCACTCCCCCCGTAGCACCATGGCTACATGCTGTTCGCCCGGCTCTCTCAGGTGTCCCAGGACGTCGCCGCCGCCTCCGCGCGGTCGCGGAAAATCGCGTTGCTCGCCGAGTTGTTCCGGGATGCCGATCCGGACGACGTGCCGATCGTCATCCCGTATCTGGCGGGGCGGCTGCCCCAGGGGCGGCTCGGGGTCGGGTGGCGGGTGCTGAGCGAGCGGGTCGAGGCGGCGCCGGAGCCGCGGCTGAGCGTGCAGGACGTCGACGCGCTGATGACCGAGCTCGGGGATGTGTCCGGCGCCGGGTCCCAGGCCGAGCGGAAGCGTCTTGTCGGGGAGCTGATGGGGGCCGCCACCGAGGGCGAGCAGCGGTTTCTGTTCGGGCTCGTGACCGGTGAGGTGCGGCAGGGCGCCCTGGACGCCGTCGCGACCGAGGGGCTTGCGCAGGCGACGGGCGCCGCCCCCGCCGACGTACGACGTGCCGTGATGCTGGCGGGTGGGCTGCAGGACGTCGCGCAGGCGCTCCTCGCGCGCGGCACCGAGGCGCTCGACGAGTTCCGGCTCACCGTCGGCCGGCCCGTCCTGCCGATGCTCGCGCACAGCGCGGGTGGCGTCGGCGAGGCTCTCGACAAGTTGGGCACCTGCGCCGTCGAGGAGAAGCTCGACGGCATCCGCGTGCAGGTTCACCGGGACGGCGATGCCGTGCACATCTACACGCGGACGCTCGACGACATCACCGACCGGCTCCCCGAAGTGACCGACGCCGTACGGGAGTTCGCCGGTGAGCGGTTCATTCTCGACGGGGAGGTCATCGCGCTCGGTGCGGACGGGCGGCCGCGGGCGTTCCAGGATGTCGCGGGGCGGGTCGGGTCGCGGGTCGACGTCGCGCGGGCCGCGGAGGCACTGCCGGTCTCCCCCGTGTTCTTCGATGTGCTGTACGTCGACGGGCGGGATCTGCTGGATCTGCCGTTCGCCGGGCGGCACGAACAGCTGGCACGGCTCGTGCCGGAGCCGATGCGGGTACGGCGCGTCGTGGTCGAAGAGGGAGAGGGCGCGGACAACGCCGTACAGCGGGGCGTCGCCGAGGCGTTCTTCGCCGACACCCTCGCGCGTGGCCATGAAGGTGTCGTGCTCAAGGGGCTCGAGGCCCCGTACAGCGCGGGCCGCCGCGGCGCGTCCTGGGTGAAGGTCAAGCCCGTGCACACGCTGGACCTGGTCGTGCTCGCCGCCGAGTGGGGGCACGGGCGGCGCACCGGCAAGCTGTCCAATCTGCACCTGGGCGCGCGCCGCCCCGACGGTACGTACGCGATGCTCGGCAAGACGTTCAAGGGGCTCACCGACGCATTGCTGACCTGGCAGACGGAGCGGCTGCTCGCGTCGGCCGTCAGTGACGACGGTCATGTCGTGACCGTGCGGCCCGAGTTGGTCGTCGAGATCGCCTACGACGGGTTGCAGCGTTCGACGCGCTACCCGGCGGGCGTGACGCTCCGCTTCGCGCGCGTGGTGCGGTATCGGGAGGACAAGTCGGCCGGAGAGGCGGACACGGTGGGGGCGGTGCTCGCCGCTCATCCGTCGCTCGACGCCTGAGCGTGTCGACAGAAGACCGCTTCGAGGTACGGCCTCGTATGGCCTTTTCCATGCCTGACCGTTTTTTTGCCAAAGCTTGGCGCGTATAGGGTGACGGACATCCATCTAAAGTTGCATCTGCCACCTATTGGCCGCCGGGACAGCGGCCACGCACGGACAAGGGGAGAGACGTGCCCGCTTCACGCCTGAGCAGGACACCATTGCCGGGGATCGGCTACCGCTATGACCTCACGACCCGCGAGCAGCGTCAGCTCTCGGTAGTCGCCCATCGGGACGGGGGGCGCACCCTCAGCGCGTACCGGGCGGACGACCCGGACGCCTGCGACCTGTCGCTGAAGCTGACGTCGGGGGAAGCGGCGTATCTCATCGACGCGTTGACGCCTTCGCACCACAGCCCGAACCTGTTGCACACCACCGACCTGGGTCTTGTCGCCGAACGCATCGAGGTGCCCGGCACCTCGATCTGGAACGGGCGGCTGCTGGGCGAGACGAAGATGCGCACCGATACCGGCGCGTCGATCGTGGCCGTACTGCGCCGCGCCGACGCGATTCCGTCGCCGACGCCGGACTTCCGGCTCGCGGGCGGCGACACGGTCATCGTCATCGGTACCCGCGAGGGCGTCGACGCGGCGGCCGCGATTCTGGGGCGGGAGTGACCGTATGCACAGTGCTCTCTTTCTGATCGAATTCGGTGCCATCACGCTGGCGCTCGGGCTGCTCGGGCGGCTCGCGGGACGCCTGCGGTTCTCACCGATCCCGCTGTATCTGCTGGCAGGGCTCGCGTTCGGCGAGGGCGGTCTGCTGCCGCTCGGCGCCAGCGAGGAATTCGTGGCCATCGGCTCCGAAATAGGCGTGATCCTGCTGCTGTTGATGCTGGGCCTCGAGTACACGGCCAGCGATCTCGTCACCAATCTCAAGACGCAATATCCGGCCGGCCTTGTCGACATGACGTTCAACGCGCTGCCCGGTGCCGCCGCCGCGCTGCTCATGGGGTGGGGCCCGGTGGCCGCCGTGGTGCTCGCCGGTGTCACCTGGATCTCGTCCTCGGGCGTGATCGCCAAGGTGCTCGGGGACCTGGGCCGGCTCGGCAACCGCGAGACGCCGGTGATCCTCAGCATCCTGGTGCTCGAGGACCTGGCGATGGCCGTGTATCTGCCCATCATCACGGCGCTGCTCGCCGGGGTCGGCTGGGCGGCCGGCGGGCTCACGCTCGCCATCGCGCTCGGCGCCGCGGGTCTGGTGCTGTTCATCGCCGTGCGGTTCGGGCGGCACATCTCGAAGTTCGTGTCGAGCGACGACCCGGAGAAGCTGCTCCTCGTGGTGCTCGGCCTGACCATCCTGGTCGCCGGCCTCGCGCAGCAGCTCCAGGTGTCTGCGGCCGTGGGCGCGTTCCTCGTGGGTATCGCGCTGTCCGGTGAGGTCGCCGAGAACACGCACACGCTGCTGTCCCCGCTGCGGGACCTGTTCGCGGCCGTGTTCTTCGTCTTCTTCGGTCTGCACACCGACCCGGCGAGCATTCCGCCGGTGCTGCTGCCCGCGCTGCTGCTCGCCGTGGTCACGGCCTGCACGAAGATCGCTACGGGGTACTGGGCGGCGCGCCGCGCCGGGATCTCCGTCAAGGGACGCTGGCGGGCCGGTGGCGCGCTGGTGGCGCGCGGCGAGTTCTCCATCGTGATCGCGGGCCTCGCCGTGACGTCCGGCATCGAGCCGCGGCTCGGCCCGCTGGCCACCGCGTACGTGCTGATCCTGGTGATCGTGGGCCCGCTGACCGCGCGGTTCGTCCAGCCCCTCGCGCAGCGGCTGTTCCCGCAGCGCCCGGCGGTGCCCGTGGGCGTGGTTCCCGAGCCGCGTGCGGCCGAGCAGGGCGCGGAGGCCGCACGGGTCGCGGAGGTCGCCCAGGCCGGACAGGTCGCGCAGGCCGCGCCGGTCGCGCAGGCGGACGAGAAGAAGCCGGACGAGAAGCCCGACGAACGACCGGCCGCCGTGGACGAGCACAGCCGCTGACGATCCACCGCCGATCCTCGGCGCACGCCGCCGAACCCGGCACCCGACGGGGCCGTTCTCCAGGCATGGAGAACGGCCCCGTTCTCTCTCCAGTCGCCCGCCATGACCAGGGCGCTTAGCGTGGTGGGCGAAGTCGATCGGGGGGTCTGGTGGTTTGGAGGCCACGATGGATCGCTCGCCCGACACCTCCCCTGCAGGCGCCGAACCCGGCATAGAGAGCTCCCCTCCCGGCGGCGGCTCCGTGCCGTACGCGGGCGGGGGCAAGCACGAGCACCGCTGGCTGATCCTCGCCGTGATCGGCCTGGCCCAGCTGATGGTCGTCCTCGACGCCACCATCGTGAACATCGCGCTGCCGTCGGCCCAGAAGGACCTCGGGTTCTCCGACGGCAACCGGCAGTGGATCGTCACCGCCTACTCCCTGGCGTTCGGCAGCCTGCTGCTGCTCGGCGGGCGGATCGCCGACCTCGTCGGCCGCAAGGCCGTCTTCCTCACGGGCCTGGTCGGCTTCGCGGTGGCCTCCGCGCTGGGTGGTGCGGCGAGCAGCTTCGAGATGCTGGTCGCGGCGCGCGCCCTGCAGGGCGCGTTCGGCGCGCTGCTCGCGCCGGCCGCGCTCTCCCTGCTGACGACGACGTTCACCGACCCCAAGGAGCGGGCCAAGGCCTTCGGCATCTACGGCGCCATCGCCGGTGCGGGTGGCGCGGTCGGGCTGTTGCTCGGCGGTGTGCTGACCGAGTACCTGGACTGGCGCTGGTGCCTGTTCGTGAACCTGGCCTTCGCCGCCTTCGCGTTCCTGGGCGGCCTGCGCCTGCTGCACGGCGGGCGCCCCGCAGACCGGCCGAAGCTGGACGTGCCCGGCACGATCCTGGTTTCGGCGGGCCTGTTCTGCATCGTGTACGGGTTCTCCAACGCCGAGACGCACGACTGGAGCGAGTTCGCGACCTGGGGCTTCCTGGTGATCGGCGTGATCCTGCTCGCCGCGTTCGCCTGGTTCGAGACGCGGGCCGCGCATCCGCTGCTGCCGCTGCGCGTGCCCCTCGACCGGGACCGCGGCGCGTCGTACCTGGCGATGTTCATCGCCGGTGCGGGCATGTTCGGCGTGTTCCTCTTCCTGACGTACTACCTGCAGCAGATCCTGGAGTTCTCGCCGGTGTCGACCGGTGTGGCGTTCCTGCCGATGGTCGCCTGCATGATCTTCTCGTCGATCGTCACGCAGAACGTGCTCGCGCCGAAGTTCGGGCCGAAGCCGATCGTCCCGCTGGGCATGGCCCTGTCCGTGGTGGCGATGATCTGGCTGACCTTCCTCGACCTCGGCAGTAGTTACGCCGCCCATGTGCTGCCACCCACGCTGGTGATGGGCCTCGGCATGGGCATGATCTTCGCCACGGCCATGAACCTCGCCACGTCCGGTATCGCGGCGCACGACGCGGGCGTGGCCTCCGCGATGGTCAACACCAGTCAGCAGGTGGGCGGTTCGATCGGCACGGCGCTGCTGAACACCCTGGCCACGACCGCGGCGACCAGCTACCTCGTCGGCAAGCGGCCCACGCCGCTGGTGCGGGCGCAGGCCGCGATCGAGAGCTATTCGACCGCCTACTGGTGGTCGGCCACGTTCTTCGGCGTCGGTTTCGTCGTGACGCTGCTGCTGTACCGGCCGGGGGCGCCGAAGGTGATGTCCGGCGAGGGGGCCGCGCACATGTGAGCCGGTACGCGCGACTTCGGTTGGCGCGGCTGTGGTTGGCGCGGTTTCTGTCGGCTCGGGTTGGGTCGGCGTGAGTTTGGTCGACATGGGGTTGGTCGGCGTGGGTTTGGTTCGTGCGGCCCATTCAGGGGGCATACCCCCTGAGCACAGTCCGCCCGACGGGCAAGTGGCAGGGCGGATGGCTGCGCCGTGCGGGGCGGACCAGACAGGGGCGAGGGGGCCGTCATGCGTGGCGTGCCGTACGAGCCGTACCAGGTGGACAGCGAACGGCTGGCGACGGCGTTCGTCGAAGTGGCCGACGCCGCCGTACGGGGCGGTGCTCAGGCCCTCGGCGTGCTCGTCGGCAGTTGCGTGTCGCTGCTCGGAGTGGCGTCGGCGGTGGCGGTGCTGAATCCACCCGCGACCCGGGTCGAGGTCGCGGCGTCCGATCCACGCGGTCTGCGCCTGGAGCGGGCCGCGTTGACGTGGGGCGAGGGTCCCGGCCTGGACTGCCGCAGCTCCGCGACGGCCATCAGCGGCGTCCCGCTCGCGCATCCGTACGCGCGCGCCAACTGGCCGTCGTACACGGCGATGGCGCGCAGCATGGGCTTCGCGTGTGTGGTGGCGGTGCCGCTGCGGGCCTCGGACGGGGCGGTGGGCTCGCTGAGTCTGCTGTCGGAGCTGTCGGGGCCGATCGGGCCGGAGCGGTTGCGCCTGGGACAGCATCTCGCGGACGCGACGGCGTTGGGGGTCTTGCCGCGGAGGCGGGCCTGAAGGAACACCCGCCTCGACCCGACTCCGACCCTGACCCCAGCCCCGACCTCGGCCCCAGCCCCAGCCCCAGCCCCAGCCCCAGCCCCAGCGCGGAACTCCTCCCCCGCGTCCGCGGCCTGGGGGATTTCCCCCAGCAGGGTCGGAGGACAACCTCGTTCCGGCGGATCGTCCCGGTTCATAGCGTGGATGTCACACGAAGGACGTGACGCCAGAGCGCGCGGGCAGAGGGAGTCGTGATGATCGAGGCCAGGGGTCTCACCAAGCGGTACGGCGAGACGGTCGCCGTGGAGGATCTGAGCTTTCGGGTGCGCCCCGGGAGCGTCACAGGGTTCCTCGGGCCGAACGGGTCGGGGAAGTCCACGACCATGCGCATGATCATGGGTCTCGACCGGCCGGACGCAGGGCACGTCACGATCGACGGCCGCCCGTACGCCGAGCTGGACTGGCCGCTGCGCCGCGTCGGCGCGCTCCTTGAGGCCCGCACGTTCCATCCGGGCCGCAGCGCGCGCAGCCATCTCGCGGCGCTCGCCGCGGGCGGCGGCATCGATCCGGCGCGGGTGGACGCGGTCCTTGAGACCGTCGGTCTGGCGTCGGTCGCGCACAAGCGGGCGGGTTCGTTCTCGCTCGGCATGGCGCAGCGCCTCGGGATCGCGTCGGCGCTCCTGGGCGACCCGGCGGTGCTGCTGTTCGACGAGCCGGTGAACGGCCTGGACCCCGAAGGCGTGCGCTGGATAAGGGAGTTGCTGCGCTCACTGGCCGCCGAGGGACGTACGGTCCTGCTGTCGAGCCATTTGATCAGCGAGATGGCCCTGACAGCCGACCATCTCCTGGTGATCGGCCAGGGCAGGCTGCTCGCGGACACCTCGGTCGCCGAACTCACGGCGGGCGGACGCTCGTTGGAGGAGTCGTTCTTCGCGCTCACCGGGAGCGCGGCCGTGTACCAGGCAGGACCCGTGTACCAGGCAGGAGGAGCCCGATGAGCACCGTGACGTACGCGCCCGCCCTGGCGGGGCACCATGGCTTCCGGCAGGCCGCCCGGATGGAGTGGATCAAGCTGCGGAGCCTGCGGTCGACAATGTACGCGCTGCTCCTCACCGTGGTCGGCATGATCGCCATGGGGGTCGTGACGATGGCCAACACCAAGGCGCCGCAGGGTGCTTCGAAGGTGGCGTCCTTCGACCCGACGAACAATGTCCTGGCGGGTGTGGCCCTCGGGCAGCTCATCATCGGCGTGCTGGGTGTCCTCGTGATATCCGGCGAGTACGCGTCGGGGACGATCCGCTCGACGCTGGCCGCGGTGCCGGACCGGCGGCTCGCGCTGGCGGCGAAGGCCGCGGTGTTCGGCGGTCTCGCGCTGGCCATCGGCGAGGTGGTCACGTTCGTGTCGTTCCTCGCGGGGACCGCGGCACTCTCCCCCGGTGTCCCGCATCCTTCGCTCGGTGACCCCGCTGTGCTGCGCGCCGTGCTCATGTCGGGCGCGTATCTGGCGATGGTCGGCCTGATGGGGCTCGGGATCGGCACGATCACCCGGCACACGGCGAGCGCGATAGGTGTCCTGGTCGGCATCACATATGTGCTGCCCGCGCTGCTGGCCGGGACCACGGGGACGACGGTCGCGAAGTTCTTCCCGACGATGATCGCGGGCAATTCGCTGGCGGTGACGGTGCCGGTCGACGGGATGCTGTCGCCCTGGGCCGGGTTCGGGGTGCTGTGCCTGTACACGGCGGCGTTCCTCGCCGTGGGCGACCGGCTGCTGGCGCGTCGCGATGCCTGACTTCCCCCTCATCGGCCTGCCGACCGTACGGGCCGCGTTGACGGCCTGCGTGACGCGGCGGGCGTGGGCGGAGGCGGCGTACTGCCTGCTGTCCTACGTCCCCGCGCTCGCGGGCTTCCTCTTGGTCGTGGTCGCGCTGGCCCTGGGGTCGGCGCTGACCCTGACGGTGGTCGGGGCGGTTCTCGGCGCGGTGTTCCTGCTGGCCGGGCTCGGCCTGGCCCGTGGACTCGGCGCGCTGCACCGACGTCTTGCGGGCGCGCTGCTGGGCGAGCGGGTAGCTGCGCCGGGCCCGCCGTCGGCCGAGGGCGGGACGTTCGCGCGCGTGGAGGCGCGGCTGCGGGACGGGGCGGCGTGGCGGGCGGTCGCGTACGTGCTGGTGAAGCTGCCGCTGGCGACGGTGGGCCTGTACGGGCTGACGTGGTGGGTGATCGGCGCGGTGAACATCGCGGCGCCGGTGCGGTGGTTGTTCACGCCCGAGGATCTGACGCTGGTGACGCCGTTGCCGTGGGGCGGTGAGCCGCAAGTGCACTCGCCGGCTGAAGCGTTCGGTGTCGCGCTGCGGGGGCTGCTGATCGTCGTGGTGGCGCCGTGGCTGGTCCGGATCGCCGTCAAGGCGGATCGCACGTTGATGCCGGCGCTGCTCGGCCCCGGTGAGCTGGCCGACCGGGTCCGCGACCTGGAGGAGAAGCGGGCGCTGGCGGTGGAGGACGCCAATGAGCGGCTGCGCCGGCTCGAGCGGGATCTGCACGACGGGGCGCAGGTCCGCCTGGTGGCGCTCGCGATGAGCCTGGACATGGTGCGCGAGCAATTGGACGACCGGGACCGGCCGGAGCTGCACCGCATGGTGGAGACGGCGCGGGACAACGCGACGGAGGTTCTCACGGAGCTGCGCGACCTCTCGCGAGGCCTGCATCCGCCCGCGCTCGACGGCGGGCTCGGCGACGCGTTGAGCACGCTCGCGGCGCGCAGCACGCTGCCCGTGGACGTCAGCGTGGATCTGCCGGAGCGGCCGGCGCCGGCGATGGAGAGCCTGGCCTACTTCTGCGTGGCGGAGCTGCTGGCCAACGCGATAAAGCACAGCGGGGCGCAGCGCTGCGGGGTGGAACTGGCCGCGGGGGACGGCACGTTGCGGCTTCGGGTGACGGACGACGGGAAGGGTGGCGCGCGCAGGGAGCCGGGCGGCGGGCTGGCGGGGCTGGTGCAGCGGGCACGGACGGTGGACGGGTCGCTGGAGGTGACGAGCCCGCCGGGCGGGCCGACGGTGGTGACGGTGTCGCTGCCGCTGCACACGTAGGCGCAGGTGGAAGCGGGCGGAAGGCGAGGGAGCGAAGTGAACGCGGAGAGGGCCCATGAGACGATCCCGGCCATGCGTGTAGTCATCGCCGAGGACGCCGCCGTGCTGCGGGAGTTGCTGGCCCAGATGCTGTCCATGCGGGGGCACGAGGTGGTGGCTGCGGTGAGCGATGCGGATGCGCTGCGGGCGGCCGTGGCGGAGCACAGGCCCGATGTGACGGTCGTCGACATCCGGATGCCTCCGACACACACCGACGACGGGCTGCGTGCGGCGATCGACATCCGGCGCGAGCACCCGGGGACCGGTGTGCTGCTGTTCTCGCAGTACGTGGAGACGAAGTACGCCACGCGGCTGCTGGCCGAGGGCTCGGCGGGCGTCGGGTATCTGCTCAAGGAACGGGTGGCGAACGTCGCGGAGTTCACGGACGCGCTCACCCGGGTCGCGGCGGGCGGCACCGCGCTGGACCCGGAGGTGGTGACCCAGCTCGCCGGTGGGGGCCGGGCGACCGAGGAGCTGAGCTCGCTCACGGAGCGGGAGCGGGACGTGCTGGAGCTGATGGCGGAGGGCCGGTCGAACGCGGCGATCGCCGAGTCGCTGCACGTGTCGGCGGGCACGGTGGAGAAGCATGTCGCGGCGGTCTTCGGGAAGCTGGGGCTGCCGGTGTCGGAGGATCACAATCGCCGTGTACTCGCGGTCATCCGCTTCCTGCACCGAGACTTGACGCATGGCTGACGGGACGAGGCGAACGAAGCGCAGCGCGGGCCTGCTTCTCTTCCGGCGCGCGTCGGGCGGGGTCGAGGTGCTGCTCGGGCACATGGGCGGCCCGTTCTGGGCGCGCAAGGACGCGGGCGCGTGGGGCGTGCCGAAGGGCGAGTACGAGCAGGGCGAGACGCCGTGGGACGCGGCGCGGCGCGAGTTCCAGGAGGAGCTGGGACTGCCACCGCCGGAGGGGACCGCGCTGCCGCTGGGCGAGACGGTGCAGTCCGGCGGAAAACACGTGACCGTGTGGGCGGTGGAGGCGGATCTGGATCCGGCGGACATGGTGCCGGGGACGTTCACGATGGAGTGGCCCCGGGGTTCCGGTCGCACGCAGGAGTTTCCCGAGCTGGACCGGGTGGCCTGGTTCGGCCTGGACCCGGCGCGGGATCGGATCGTGAAGGCGCAGGCGGTCTTCCTCGACCGGCTCGCGACTCAGCTGTCCTGAGCCGCGAGCCGACGGCCTTCCTTGGTCGGCGCCGAGTCGCCGAGCCGCTGGGTCGCTGGGTCGCCGAGCCGCTGGATCCTCAGGCGTCCGCCGCCGTTGCGATGTCGTCGATCAGCGCGCGGACGCGTTGTTCGATCTCGTCGCGGATGGGGCGCACGGCGTCGACGCCCTGGCCCGCCGGGTCCGGGAGTTGCCAGTCCAGGTAGCGCTTGCCGGGGAAGACGGGGCAGGTGTCGCCGCAGCCCATGGTGATGACGACGTCGGAGGCCTGGACCGCGTCCACGGTGAGGACCTTGGGGACCTCGGCGGAGATGTCGATGCCGACCTCGGCGAGTGCTTCGGCCACGGCCGCATTGACCGTCTCCGCCGGGGCCGAGCCCGCCGAGCGTACGTGGACGCGGTCGCCCGCAAGATGGGTGAGGAAGGCGGCCGCCATCTGTGAACGTCCGGCGTTGTGGACGCAGACGAACAGCACCGACGGCTGCTGCGGGGTGTCAGACACGGGTCGTCTCTTCCTGCGGTACGGCGGTGGCAGCGGGGGCGGGGAAGTAGCGGCGCGCGTACAACGCGACGTAGACCAGGCCGATCAGCACGGGCACCTCGATGAGCGGGCCGACGACGCCGGCGAGTGCCTGTCCGGAGGAGGCGCCGAAGGTCGCGATGGACACGGCGATCGCCAGCTCGAAGTTGTTGCCCGCGGCGGTGAAGGCGAGCGTGGTGGCACGCGGGTAGTCGAGCCCGACCGCCCTGCCCAGCAGCATCGATCCGGCCCACATGAGCGCGAAGTAGACGAGCAGCGGCAGTGCGATACGGAGCACGTCCACGGGGCGGCTGGTGATGGCGTCGCCCTGGAGCGCGAAGAGGATGACGATGGTGAACAGCAGCCCGTACAGGGCGAACGGGCCGATGCGCGGGATCAGCTTCGCCTCGTACCAGGTGCGGCCCTTGACCTTCTCGCCGATGCGGCGGGTCAGATACCCGGCCGCGAGCGGGATGCCCAGGAAGATGAGCACGCTGCGGGCGATCTCCCACACCGACACGTCCAGGCTCGTCTGTTCCAGGCCGAGCCAGCCGGGCAGCACCTGGAGGTAGAACCAGCCGAGCGCGGAGAACGCGATCACCTGGAAGACCGAGTTGAGGGCGACGAGCACGGCGGCGGCCTCGCGGTGCCCACAGGCCAGGTCGTTCCAGATGATGACCATGGCGATGCAGCGCGCGAGCCCGACGATGATCAGACCCGTGCGGTACTCGGGCAGGTCAGGCAGGAACAGCCAGGCCAGGGCGAACATGAGCGCCGGGCCGACGATCCAGTTCAGCAGCAGCGAGGGCAGCAGCATGCGCCGGTCGCGGGTCACGGTGTCGAGACGGTCGTACCGGACCTTGGCCAGCACCGGGTACATCATCACGAGCAGGCCCAGCGCGATCGGCAGGGACACCCCGCTGACGGTCACCGTGGCCAGCGCGTCCCCGAGGCCCGGGATCAGGCGCCCGAGGCCCAGGCCGACCGCCATCGCGGCGAGGATCCACAGGGCGAGATAGCGGTCCAGGAACGACAGGCGTCCGGCCACGCCCTGTTCGGGTGCGTCCATGCTCACGAGGCGGCTCCGGCCGTCTCGTCGCGGTCGCGCAGCGGCGTGCCCGCCGGGCGGGTCAGGATGCCGGCCAGACGGTCGGTCATCTCCGGCAGCAGCCAGTAGTAGACCCAGGTGCCGCGCCGCTCGCAGTCGATCAGTCCGGCCTGCCGCAGCAGCTTGAGGTGGTGGGAGATGGTCGGCTGCGACAGGTCGAAGGCAGGCGTCAGATCGCAGACGCAGATGTCCCCGCCGTCCCGCGAAGCGATCATCGACAGCAGCCTCAGACGCACCGGGTCGCCCAGCGCCTTGAAGACTTTCGCCAGGTCAACGGCTTGTTCCTCGTCCAATGGGGCGGTCAGCAACCCGGGGCAGCACGCGTCGGCCGCGCCGTTCTGCCCCAACACCACAAGTTCTTGCTTCGACATACTTCTATGTTGACAGTCTTCGATCCAAGGCGCAATGCTGCATCGACAGGCATCAATACAAGACGTCGATTCAAGCGAGTCGATTCAAGCGAATGGGGAGACCGCCATGTCCCGTGCTCAGCTCGCCCTGCGGGTCAGTGACCTGGAAGCGTCGATCACCTTCTACTCGAAGCTGTTCGGCACCGAACCGGCCAAGCGCCGCGAGGGCTACGCCAACTTCGCCATCACCGAGCCCCCGTTGAAGCTCGTCCTCATCGAGGGCGAGCCCGGACAGGAGACCCGCCTCGACCACCTCGGCGTCGAGGTCGAGTCCACCGACCAGGTCGGTGCGGCCACCGGCCGGCTCAAGGACGCGGGCCTCGCGACCTTCGAGGAGAACGACACCTCCTGCTGCTACGCCCTCCAGGACAAGGTGTGGGTCCACGGCCCCGGCCAGGAGCCCTGGGAGGTGTACGTGGTCAAGGCCGACGCCGCAACGCTCGGCAAGAGCGCGCAGGCCGGGGCCGACGGCGGGGACGGCTGCTGCACGAGCCAGGCCGTCACCGCCGACACGGCCGCAGCGGAGTGCGCCTGCGGACAGTGATCCGACGGGCCGACGTCTGACGGACCTCCCCGCGGGTACCCGGCGATCGCCCCGCAGCCCGCGTTGCGCACGCCCGTGGCGCGCGGGAAGGTCGAAGGAACCGCGCAGAGGAGGTCGGCAGCATGCCCATCGCGACGGTCAACCCGGCGAACGGCGAGACCCTCAAGACGTACGAGGCCCTGTCCCCGGAGGAGATCGAACGCAGGCTCGCCCTCGCGGCGAGCGCCTTCGACTCGTACCGGACGACAACGTTCTTCGACCGGGCGAGGCTGCTGCAGCGGGCTGCCGACCTGTTGGAGGCGGACGCGCCGGACATCGCACGCGTGATGACGACCGAGATGGGCAAGCCGGTCGCGGCGGCCCGTGCCGAGGCGTTGAAGTGCGTGAAGACGATGCGCTGGTATGCGGAGCACGCGGCTGATCTGCTCGCGGACGAGCATCCCGCGGAGTCGGACGTGAAGGACTCGGGCGCGGTGCGGGCGCATGTGCGCTATCGGCCGCTCGGCCCGGTGCTCGCGGTGATGCCGTGGAACTTCCCGCTGTGGCAGGTCGTACGGTTCGCGGCGCCCGCCCTCATGGCCGGGAACGTGGGTCTGCTCAAGCACGCGTCGAACGTGCCGCAGACGGCCCTCTACCTGGAGGACCTCTTCCGCCGGGCCGGTTTCCCCGAGGGCTGCTTCCAGACGCTGCTCATCGGGTCGGGCGCGGTCGAGGGCATCCTGCGCGACGAGCGGGTGGAGGCGGCGACACTCACCGGCAGCGAACCGGCCGGACGTTCCGTGGCAGCGATCGCGGGCGACGAGGTGAAGAAGACGGTCCTGGAGCTGGGCGGCAGCGACCCGTATGTGGTGCTGCCGTCGGCGGACGTGGCGAAGGCGGCGAAGACGGCCGTCACGGCGCGCGTGCAGAACAACGGGCAGTCGTGCATCGCGGCCAAGCGGTTCATCGTGCACGAGTCGGTGTTCGAGGAGTTCCGGGACGCGTTCGTGGCCGGCATGCGGGAGCTGCGGGTGGGCGATCCGCTCGACGAGGACACGGACGTCGGACCGCTCTCCAGCGAGCAGGGGCGCAGCGACCTGGAGGAGCTGGTCGACGACGCCGTCGAGAGCGGCGCGAGTGTGCTGTGCGGTGGGCAGCGGCCCAAGGACTTCGCCGACCGCGGCTGGTTCTACGAGCCGACCGTCATCGCCGATGTGACCCCCGAGATGCGCATCCACAAGGAAGAGACGTTCGGACCGGTGGCGACCCTGTACCGGGTCGCGGACCTGGACGAGGCGGTCGCCGTCGCCAATGACACGCCCTTCGGCCTGAGTTCCAATCTGTGGACCCGCGACGAGGACGAGATCGAGCGCTTCGTGCGCGACAGTCAGGCGGGCGGCGTCTTCGTCAACGGCATGACGGCCTCGCACCCGGCCCTCCCCTTCGGCGGCGCGAAGCGTTCCGGCTACGGACGTGAGCTGTCGGACCACGGCATCAAGGAGTTCTGCAACATCACCACGGTGTGGTTCGGGGCCTGACAGCAGCCGCGAGAGCTTGGCGATGCGAGGGCCGGTCGATCCGCGCCCCCGCGCACAGCCCGTGCAGCAGGTCGCTCCCGGAGCTGTGACCGACGGCCAACAGGTCGGCGACCGGTGCGGCGAGATCCGCGCCGGTCGCCGCCGCGTGCAGTACCGCCGCCACCTGTGGGATGCAGTGCCCGTCGGCGGCGTGCCGCAGGAGCGCGGCCGAGACCGGGGGCGTACGTGTCCCGGCCTGCTCTGCGGTGACTACGAGAGCGGGCAGCCAGGTGGGTGGCAGCGGGGACAGGCGGGCGGCGAGCAGCAGGCCGCACAGGAAGTCGTCCCCTGACGGGGTGGCTCCGGGGCCGAGCCCCAACAGTCCCTCAGCGGCGCGACGCCCCGCGCTCGGGGTTCCGTGCGCGAGGGCGCGGACGAGGGCGGTCGCGGCGGGGCGGGCCTCGGCCGCCAGTGGGCGGGGCGGACGCAGGCGCGCGAGCCGGTCGAGGACCGGGCCGCGCGGGATGTCCTGGACGCGGGGCGGCGCCCAGAACTCCCCCACGGCCAGGCGCAGGGGACCGACCGCGACGCACCCGCCCCCGACCCGTCCCGCGCCCCCGACCGCCACGCCGTCGAACGGCCGCTCCCCCGCAGCATGCGGCAGAACCACGGCGGTCGGCACGCGCACGGCCTGCGGCACGACCACGGCGAGCGGGGTGCCACCGTCGCCCGGCAGCAGATACAGCGCCTGCCGCGCGACGGCCACGATCCGGGCGGGACGTGGGGGCCCGGCCAGTAGCGCTCGGGCCAAGGTGCTGACGGTGCACGGCAGTTGGGCGGGGCTCATGCCCTGAGGGCAGCAACGTCGTCGGACGTCTCCGGAACCGCGAACGCCTCCAGCGCCTTCCGGAAGCACTCCAGCGGCGCGTGGGCCAGGCCCGCTCCGATCTGTCCGATGCCGGGTTCGCGGTGGGCGATGCCCGTGGTGACGACGGGTTCGATGCCGGTGTCGAGGACGGCGCGCACGTCGATGCCGACCGGGGAGCCGATGCCGCCGAGGGCCGGCAGCCGGTAGGCCTCGTGCCGGGCCAGCGTGATGCGGGCCATGTCGCGGCTGGTGCGCAGCGCCTCCTGCACGGTGCCGCCGACGAAGCCGGTGATGGCGGGCGCGGCGGCGAGGGCGAAGCCGCCGAGGCCGTTGGTCTCGGTGATGGCGCTGTCACCGATGTCGGGGTTGGCGTCCTCGGGCCCGTATCCGGCGAAGTACAGTCCCCGCACCTCGGCGGCGGGGGCCGTGAACCAGGAGTCGCCGAGGCCGCTGACGCGGATGCCGACCTCGACGCCGTTGCGGGCGAACGCCGTGACGAGCGTGGAGTGGGCGACTCCGTGCGCGGCGGAGGTGGCGAGTTTGGCGGCCGCCATCGAGAAGTTGAGGAACCAGTAGTGGTTCTCGGCGAGGAACTCCAGGACTTCCGGGCCGTGTTGGACGCGGGCGAGCGGCGCGGCAAGTTCCCGCAGCAGCAGCGCGGAGGCGGCGGTGTTGCGGCTGTGGCACTCGTCGCCCATCTGGAGCGCCTGGGCGACGACGGATCGCAGGTCCACGCCGTCGGGCCGGTCGGCTAGGACCGCGCGCAGGGCGGGTGCCAGTACGTCCGCCATCCAGCGGAGCCGGTCCATCACATCGTCACCCAGGGCCCCGTAGCGCAGACAACGTCCCGCGCCCTCGTTGAGGTTGGCGTAGGCGCGGCGCCCGGTGGCCGGGTCCTCGACGACGAGCACGGGCATGGACGGGGAGGTGATGCCGCCCATGGGGCCGACGGCCTCGTGGTGGTGACACGGCTCGAAGCGCAACACGCCCGATTCCGCCAGGTGTTGGGCCTGTTCCGGGGTGTCGGCCCAGCCCTCGAGCAGCGCGGCACCGATGACACCCGCACGCATCGGGCCGCACATGTCGGCCCAGTCGACGGGCGGTCCGGCGTGCAGCAGGACGCGTTCGCCGGTGGCCCGGTCGTCGAGCACCGGCAGGACGTCGCGGGCGGTGCGTACGTCGCGCCACACGGGTCGCACGGCGAGCAGCCGCTCGACGGCCGTGCGGTTCGCGGCCTCGACGGCTTCATGGCCGGTGAGTTCGGCCAGCTTCCAGCCGAGGTCGGGGTCGCCGCCCGCGGGCGGCCGCCAGTCGAGAGTGGTGACGTGGGCGCCTGCGGTGCGGGGCACATCGGCGAAGTCGGCCACGCCGACGGCGGCGATCCGCGGTGCGGCGTCGCCCGCGCCGAGCAGGTCGGGCACGAGGTGAGGGGTCATGTGCGGTCTCCTGAGCGGTGGTTGGGGTGGGCGGGTTCGACGTGTGCGTCGCGCCGGGCGGTGCGTGCCGATGCCTCCGTGCGCCACGGATGCGGCATCACGGTCACCGCCCCGCCCTCCCCGTTGGCGTCAACTCACCGACGTCGTAGCGGAGTTCACCACCCCCGGTCACCAACGACACTGCCCACTCGGCCGCATCAGTACTGGTCGGTGCCAGCACGGCGCCCGCCTTCTCCAGGCGCGCCCGCACCGCGTCGACGTCCTGCGGGTCGCCGGCCGTGCCGACGACGAAGGCGATGACGGGCGCCCGCCCCCGCTCCCCCGCCCGTTCCAACTCGGTCGCGAGCGCCGCGGCCGGGGCGGCGCCCGCGCCGTGTCCAAGAACGACGTCCAGGACCACGGCTGCGGTGCCCGGGTCGGACAGTGCGGCACGCAGATGGGCGGCGCGCACGGTGGGGTCGATCATCGGGTGGGGGCGGCCCGCGGTGTAGGCGTCGTCGCCGAGGTCGAGCACCAAATGGCGCTCTGGCAGGCCGATTTCACGTCCGGGAACGTAGGGGTCGACTGCCGTGACCGCCGTCGGCAGCAGTTGCCGTGCCTCGTACGCGAAGGTTCCGCCCGCGTACAGGGCGCGGAGGTACCGGCCCGGTACCGCGTCCACCGCGGGCGGCGCCCAGGGGGGTGCAGGTACGCCACCGAGGGTGCGCACGACCGCGCGGGCCGCGTCGCGCAGCGTGCCGACGACAGTGACGGCGCCCGCCCCATCCGGCCGCTCGGCGCCCGCGAGGTCGCCGAGCGCGGCAGGCCTTTCGGTGCTGAGGAACGCGACGACTACCGGCTTGCCCACACGCCCCGCCCGGGCGATGACACGTTCGGCCACCTCGGGCGCGGGCGGCTTCGACACCAGCACGATCAACTCGCAGCCGGGGTCGGCGGCGAGCAGGTCGAGCGCGTCGAGCGTGGTGCGCGCGCCGACCTCCGCGCTGAGGTCACGGCCGCCGGTCCCGATCATCTGCCGGACTCCTTCGCCGGCCGCGTCCAACAGGCACGACACCTGCTGAAGTCCCGTTCCGGAGGCGCCGATCAGGCCGATGCGGCCGGAGCGGAGCACATTGGCGAAGCCGAGCGGTACGCCGTCCAGGACGCCGGTTCCGCAGTCGGGTCCCATGGCGAGCAGGCCCCGGCGGTGGGCCTCCTCCTTGATGCGGATCTCCTGCTCGATGGAGACGTTGTCACTGAAGACGAAGGCGTGCATGCCGCGGCGCAGCGCCTTGAGCGCTTCGGCCGCCGCGTACGGGCCGGGGGTGGAGATCAGCGCGAGGGCGGTCGCCGGGTCCGCCTCGCCGAGGGCGCGCGGCACCCATTCATCGCGCTCGGAGCTCTCCGAGGCGGCAGGCTGTTCGAGCAGCGCGGGCACCTCGGCCAGGGCGTGCTCGATGGCGTCGGCGGTCCCGCGCAGCGCGACGATCATGTCGGCGGGGCGTGCGGCACGGCCCTCGTCGGTGAGGAGTCGGGCGCCGGCGAGCAGCCGCAGATTGGGTTCGGTCGCCATGACGAGGCTGGCGGCCGTGATGCCGGGCAGTTTGGTGAGGTGCTGGGCCGCGCGCATCAGGGCGACCGAGTCGGCGTAGGCGTCGCACCGCACGGAGTTCGACGTCAGGGTGTCCGGGGCGGGGTGGCCGTCGGTGGCGGGCGGGGTGGGCTCCATGGCATCGACGCTACGGCCGCACCCCGGGCGCGGTCTTCGGCGAGCGGTGCCAGCGCGCGGGTGTGGATCACCGGCAACGGCTGACAGTGACCGGGCCGCCGGGCGCACACCAGCATGATCGGGGACACCCGCGACCGTGCGCCGTCGGACCGCTCACCGACGCCGCCACCAATGCCGACGCCGACACCGACGGCCACCGTCAGTGAGCGCGCGCGCTGAGCAACCGGTGGGCGTGGACGGCCAGTTCCGTCTGTAGCCGGCGCATCGGATCCTTGTCGGGTGCGCCGGTGAGCCGTTCGATCTGCTTGAGGCGGTAGCGCAGCGTGTTGTAGTGCACGTGGAGTTCCTCGGCCGCCTCGACGCCGTTGCGGTCGTGCCGCAGATACACGGTGAGGCTGTGCACGAGACTGCCGTCGTGCCCGGCGTCGTACGTCAGCAGCGGGCCGAGGGCGTCGTCGACCAGTGCCTGGAGTTCACCCGCGGGCAGCTGGTCGAGGAGCCGGTACACCCCGCTCTCCTCGTGGAGCCGGACGAACGAGCGTGCGGGGCCCTCCAGTTCACGGCCCAGGGCGAGCGCGCTGAGCGCCTCGCTGTGACTGAGGTGCAGTTCGGTGAAGTCGGCGCGGATCGTGCCCGCCGCGACGGCCACGGCGCGCCCCGGGCAGGCGGCGGCGACCGCGCGGCGCAACTCCTCGCAGCGGCTGCGCAGTTCGGAGCCGCCCGGCGCCACCAGCGCGGTGAGGCCACCGGGGGTGCCCCAGGCGGGTGTGTCGGCACCCAGTGCGGTGCGGGCGGCGGAGAGCAGGCGTTCCTCCGTGAGGCGGACGCCCGCACCCTCCGGGGTTGCCGCGGCCTCGACGACCACGGCGGCGTGCGGCCGCTCCAGGTCCCAGCCGAGGGCCGCGGCCCGGCGCGCCGACTCCGCACGGTCGCGCGGGGGGTGGGAGACGAGTTCGGTCAACAGCAGGGTGCGGTACCGGCGTTCGCGCTCGGCCAGTACGCGTTCCTGTACGGCGAGCATCCCGGCCAGGCTGGCCACGTGGTCGGCGGCGGTTCCCCACTCCTCGTCGGGTACGCAGCCGCGCCCCGCCCACAGGACGACCTCGCCGCCGCTGCGATGCCCGACGGTGATCGGCCGGGACACGGACGCGGGAACGCCGTCGGGCACGTCTCCCGCTGCCGCGAGCAGCCCCCCGTCCGGACCACGGATCGCGGCGGCGCAGCCGGTCTCCCCCGCCAGCAGGACGACGAGTTCGCCGTAGGAGCCGCCCCCGAGGACGGCCTGTGAGAGCCGGTCGCGCAGCGCCTGCGAGCGCTCCAGACTGAGCGCCTGCCGGTTGAGTACGGTGCCGATGACCTCGGAGAGGATGTCGTTGAGCATGACGTCGCCGGGCAACTCGACGATGGGGAAGCCCAGTTCGTCGGCGCGGCGCAGCATCGGGTCGGGCAGCCTCGGCAGATAGGGGCCGACCTTCACGCCGAGGGCCGCGAGGCCGCGGGCGGCGAGTTCGGGCACCAGGCCGGTGAGCGCCTCCTCGTCGTCGCGGACGGCGTAGGCGGTGGTGAGCAGGAACTCGCCGCCGCGCATCCAGCGGATGATGTCCGGCACTTCCATGATGTTGGCGACCCTGATGCCGCGACGCGCGCCCGCCTCCCCGGCCGCCAGGCGGGCGCCCGCGAGCGCGGGCAGCTCCAGCGCCTGGGCCACGGTCAGGCCCACGGCGCCGGCGGGACGGGGTGCCGTCGCAGCGTGCGGAACAAGGGTCACGCCGCTCACTATGGGCGCCCTCGCGGGGGCTGTAAACGCTCGTGACACGAGGTTGTATACGATTCCTCGATACCGTGGCGGTGCCGTCGTCCGCCCCCACCCGGTCGCCCCCGAAGCACTGTCAGCGAGCGTCAACGCCCCCGCGCACACGCTGGCACCGGCTGCCCATGACCGCCGCGCCGGGCGTTCCTATCGTCCTGACATGCCTCCAGGAACCGCGCCCCCACCAGCCGCTTCCCCCGTGCGGCCACCGGCCGTGACGCGCCCCGTCGCCCCTGTCACCGTCCTCGCCATCGGTGGCAACGCACTCCTCAACGGCGGTCCGCGCGCCACCATCGCGGAACAGTTCGCCGCCGCCCGGCAGTTGGCGCGCCCGGTGGCGGAGCTGGTCCGTGCGGGACACCGCGTGGTCGTCACGCACGGCAACGGTCCACAGGTCGGTTTCATCAAGCGGCGTTCCGACCTCGCGGCCGAGCTCGCCCCCGAACTCCCGCTCCTCGACCTCGACATGTGCGTCGCCGACTCGCAGGGCAGCATCGGCTACATCCTCGTACGCGGCCTGTCGGACGCCCTGCCGGCCGGGTCCCGGCCGGTCGCCCTGCTCACACACACCGTCGTCGACCCGGCCGACCCGGCGTTCGCCCGGCCCACCAAGCCCATCGGCACGCACTACGAGCGCGCGGAGGCGGAGCGGCTCGCCGCCCGGCACGGGTGGACCGTCGCCGACGACGCGGGGCGCGGCTGGCGCCGCGTCGTCCCCTCACCGGCGCCGCACGCCATCGTCGAACTCGACGCCGTCGCCGCCCTGTTGGACGCCGGGCATGTCGTGGTGGCGGGCGGGGGCGGCGGCATCCCCGTCACCCGCGGGCCCGACGGGGCGCTGTGCGGCGTGGAGGCGGTCGTCGACAAGGACGCGACCTCCGCGCTGCTCGCCTCCGCGCTCGGCGCGGACGAGCTGATCGTGACGACCGGAGTCGAGCGGATCGCCCTCGACTGGGGCACCCCGCGCCACCGGGACCTCGACCGCATGGACGCGGCGCAGGCCCACCGGTATCTGGCGGAGGGGCAGTTCCCCGAGGGCAGCATGGGGCCGAAGGTGCGCTCGGCCCTGGACTTCCTCGCGTCAGGCGGCCACCGTGTGCTGATCACGTCACCGGGCGCGTTGAGCGAGGCGCTGCGCGGCGCGACGGGCACGCGCATCGTCCCGACCGCCCGAACTGTCCGGTCGGTCAACGGCGAGGGCAGTGGCAGTGACTTTGGTAATGGCAACACGACCGCTTCGGGGCCGTAACACGACGACATCAAGATCGTCCCTGCCGCCGACCCCCTCCTTGCCCCTCCCCGTCGCCTCCCCGCCCCCTCACGGCCGAAGGACCCCCTATGACGCTGACCTCCGCCGCCCCCTCCCCCGACGCCATGCCCGTCGACGGCCGCCACCACCTCGCCACCACGCCCGACACCGCCCGCTGGGGCGTACTCCCCCGCGCGGACAGCGCCCCGGTACTGAAGGTCGACGACGGTGACACGGTCACGTTCGATCTCGTCTCCCACGAGGGGATCCTGCCCGACCAGGGCCGCGACCCGGTGGAGTTCTTCGGCGGCTACGGAGTGCCCGCACACCAAGTGCCGCGCGACGCCCAGGAGATCGCGGCGTCCGACCTCGGGCGCGAACCTGAGGGCCCGATCGGCCCGCACATCGTCACGGGCCCCGTCGCGGTGCGCGGCGCACGCCCCGGTGACCTGCTGTGCGTACGCACCCTGAGCCTGCACCGGCGCACGCACTACGGCATCGTCTCCAACCGGCACACCCGCGGCTCCCTGCCCGATGAACTCCCGGACCCGGCAGCCGAGTTCACGAGCCCGGACACCAAGCGCGCCTCGGAGGGCACGGTCTCCTCCTTCTGCACGGTCGAACGCGATGGCGACGGCGCCGAGTTCGGCGTGCTGCGCTGCACGCCGACGCTGAGCGCGCGCTTCCCGCTCGGCCCGTTCGTCGGGATCATGGGTGTGACGGACGACGGCGCGGACACGCGCAGTTCGGTGCCGCCGGGCCCCTTCGGCGGCAACCTCGACATCAAGCACCTGACCTGCGGATCGAACCTGTACCTGCCGATACGTACCGACGGCGCGGGCTTCTACGCGGGTGACCCGCACTTCGCGCAGGGCAACGGGGAGGTGGCGCTCACCGCGCTGGAGGCGCCCCTGCGGGCGACGGTGCAGCTGTCGGTGGTGCGCGGTGCGGCGGCACGCCGGGTGACCGGGCTGCTCGCGGAGCCGTTCGCCGAGACACGTACGCACTGGATCGCGCTCGGACTCGACGCCGACCTCGACGAGGCGATGCGCCAGTGCGTGCGCTCCGCGCTCGGCTTCCTCACGGCGCGCACCGGCATGGACCGGGCCACCGCGTACGCGTATCTCAGCGCGGCGGCCGACTTCGAGGTCTCACAGGTGGTCGACCAGATCAAGGGCGTCCACTGCCTGATCCGCAAGGCGGACTTCCCCGCCGAGACGTAACCCACCGATCCACCCCAGACGTAACCTCCCCCCCCCAGGTCGCGCCCGCACGCACCGCACCCGCACCCGCACTTGCCCGTCACGCATCTCTCGACCGAAGGAGAACCACCGTGACCGCTCTGCTGCTGCGCCACGCGCGTGTGGAGGACTCGCCCGACCCGACCGACATCCGCGTCCGCGGCGGACGGATCGAGGCCATCGGCCCCGGTCTCGCCGCGCCGGACGACATCGGCGCCGAGGTCCTCGACTGCGCGGGCCGCGTCGTCGTGCCCGGTCTGATCGAGGCCCATCTGCACCCGGACAAGGCACTGCTCGACGGGTTGACCCCGGAGGGCACCGGCTCACTCGCGGACGCCATCAGGATCACCGCGCTACTTAAGGCGGGATTCACGTACGACGAGGTACGCGCGCGTGCCGAACAGGTGCTCCGGATGTGCGTCCTGAACGGCACCACCGCGATCCGCGCCCATCCCGACGTCGACCCGGTGGCGGGCCTGACCGGGCTCAACGTCCTATTGGAACTGCGCGAGAGGTGGGCGGAGCTGGTCACCCTCCAGGTCGTCGCGTTCCCCCAGGAGGGCATCTTCAAGGCGCCCGGCACGGAGAAGCTGCTCCGTGAGGCGCTCGACTCGGGCGCCGATGTCGTCGGGGGGTGCACCTACAACGAGGCCTCTCTCGCCGACTGCCACCGGCACGTGGAGCTGGTCCTCGATCTCGCCACCGAGTACGGCGTCCCTGCCGATCTGCACGCGGACTTCGGCGACGACCACGGCGACAGCCGCTTCGCCCTCGCCGAGTTCATCGCCGCCCGCACCGCCGAGCGCGGCCTCCAGGGGCGGGTGACCCTCGGCCACGCCACCTCGCTCGCCGGGCGCCCGCCTGCCGAGCGGCGTACGGTCCTCGCCGAACTCGCGGCCGCCGGGGTCGCGGTCGTGCCGCTGCCCGCCACGGATCTCTTCCTGGGCGGTCGCGGCGACGACACGGCGCCGCGCCGGGGCCTGGCCCCCGTGCGTGAACTCTGGGACGCGGACGTCCTCACCGCCTGCGCCACCAACAACATCCGCAACGCGTTCACCCCGTACGGCACCGGCGACGTCCTGGAGACCGCGCTGCTGCTCGCCCGGATCGCGCACCTGTCGGGCCCCGCCGATCTGCGACGGGTGCTGCGCATGGTGACGTACGACGCCGCGCGCGTGATCGGCATTCCGGAAGCGGACTACGGGGTGCGCGAGGGCGCGGTGGCGGACCTGGTCGTCCTGGACACCCGCGATTACGCCACGCTGCTCCTGGACCGGCCCGTGCGCACCGCGGTGGTCAAGTCGGGGCGGGTGGTGGCCCGTTCGACGGTCTCCGCGGAACTCGACGGTTCCCTCGTCGCGGGCGGGGTGGTCTGACATGGCCGAGGCGACGACAGGGACGAGCACGGCCGCTGCGGTGACACCCGTGCTCCGGGAGCGGATTCCGCACGAGATCGTGGCGTCGGTGCTCGCCGCGACGACCGCCTTCGTGGGCGGGACCGCGCTGCATCTGCCACCTTGGGCGATCTTCATCTCGTGGGCGGGCATGTTCCTGATGGGCGGCCCGAGCCTGGCCGGCGCGCGACGGCTGTGGTGCGCGATGCCGGTGGGTTCCACGTACGCGCTGCTCATCGTGCTGTTGGAGACTCATGCGGGCACGGCGTTCGGCGAGAGCCAGTTGGCCCGGAACGCGTTCGGGGCGCTGTGCATCCTCGTCCTGAACAGCGCTCTGATGTACACGGGCCGGGTCCGATTCTTCTCGCTCATTCCTGGCATGTTCTTCGGTTTCGCCAGCTACTTCGCGACGTTCTTCGGCGGGTTCGGCTTCGAGGCGGGCAACCCGTGGGCGGCCTGGGTGTGCGTGGTCGCCATGAACGCGCTCGGCCCGGTGTACGCCTGGCTGTCGATGCGGCTGACCTTCCCGGTGGAGATCAAGTCGCCTTCCTGAGCGGCCCTGTTCACCCTGGCGTCACTCCGTGTTCGGGGCGGGGGCCGAGCGTGTGCGCTGTACACCTCGTCCGCGCCCCAGGAGGCCCCATGTCCCCGCTCGTCCCCGGCAAGCGCCGCACCCTCGGCCGTTCCGTCGCCGCGGGTGTGCCGCTCGCCGCCCTCGTGGCGCTCGGTGTGGCGCCGGCCGCGACGGGCGCACCCACCGGGTCTGCGGCGGCCGAGGTCACCGGGAGTGCGAGGCTCGGCGACGTACCCCTGGGCGAGTTCAGCAACGCCCTGCTGCCGGGCACGGTCGACGACGACCGGGGCGTGGACCTCGGCGGCATCGGCTCGGACCTCTACCCGGCGGGCCGCAAAGGCGAGTTCTGGACCGTGACCGACCGCGGCCCGAACGGCCAGATCAAGGTCGACGGCACGAAGCGCCGCACGTTCCCCGTGCCCGGCTTCGACCCGGCGATCGTGAAGATCCGCGTCACCGGCGATCAGGTGAAGGTGCTCGACGCGATCCCGCTCACCACGAAGTCCGGCAAGCCCGTCACCGGGCTGTCGAACCAGGAGGGCCGGGACGAGAAGCCGTACTCGTACGACGCCGAGTCCCCGCTCTCGTACAACCCGAACGGTCTCGACACCGAGGGCATCGTGCGCGCGGCGGACGGCAGCTTCTGGCTCGTCGACGAGTACGGCCCCTCGCTCGTGCACGTCTCCGCGGACGGCCGGGTCCTCGCCCGGCACGTGCCGAAGGGGCTGGACCTGAAGGGCGCCGACTACCCGGTCGTCGAGTCGCTGCCGTCCGTGCTGCTGCACCGCAAGGTCAACCGGGGCTTCGAGGGGCTCGCCCAACTGCCGGGCGGGGACCTGGTACTGGCGGTGCAGAGCCCGCTGTCGCTGCCGGACGAGGACGCGGGTGACGCCTCGCGGACGACGCGCCTGCTGCGGTTCTCGCCGAAGAGCCAGGCGGTCACGGCGGAGTACGCGTACCGCTTCGACCCGGTGGACGTGGTGGACCCCGGCGAGGACGACCCCTCCGAGCTGAAGATCTCCTCCGTCGTCGCCGTCGGCGGCGACCGGCTGCTCGTCGAGGAGCGCACGGACAAGGCGGCCCGCCTTCAGGAGGTGCGGCTCACTCGCGGCGCCGACATCCTGGGCGGGCGCTGGGACGACGACGCCACCTCCCCGTCACTGGAGCAACTCGACGACCCGACGGCGAAGGGCGTGCCGGTCCTCGCCAAGCGCCTCGTGGTGGACCTCGACAAGGTCGACGGCGTCCCCGACAAGATCGAGGGCATCGCCCTCGCGGGACGCGACACCCTCGCCCTGATCAACGACAACGACTTCGGGATGACCGACGGCGACGGGGCGTTCGACGCGGACGGACGGCTCGTGGACAGCGGCGTCGAGACGAAGGTGACGCACGTGAAGCTGCCGAAGGGCGCCCTGTAGGCGCAACTGGCGGCCATCGTGCGCCCTGTAGGAGCACCTCGCGGCCGTCGGCGCGCCCTGTAGAAGCACCCCGCGGCCGTCGAGTCCGCGAATTCAGCCGCCCAGTTCGCTGGGCAACTCGCTCGGCAGCTCGCTGGGGATGTCCGAGGGCAGTTCGCTCGGCAGCCCACTGGGGAGCTCGCTCGGCAGGTTGCTGGGCAGCGAGGACGGCAGCTTGCTCGGGATGCGGGGCGACGAGGAGCGCGTGGCCTGTTCGCTGCTCTCGTCGGGCGACTTCTTGTCGCCGTCCGAGGAGCCGCCGCGGGTCGTCAGGAGGACGACGGCGCCCACGATCACCACGAGGGCGACAAGCGTCGCGATCACCAGGGTCTTGCGCCGGTCGGGGCGGCGCGGCCCGTCGGGCGGCGGCGCACCGAAGCCACCGGGCGGCGGCGCATTGTTCGGCGGCGGGGGCGGCTGCGGCGGCATCGGGGGTAAGGACACCCCTCCAGAATTGCCGCATCGGGCCCAACGCGCGAGCCCCTGAGGGAAGTTGACCGACCGGACGGCGTACGTCCGGTCGGTCGCGGTACTTCCGTACTTCCGTACGGGGCTTCCGTACGGGCTACGTCAGGCGCGCACGCCCAGCAGGTGGTCCATCGCCAGCTGGTCGAGGTGCTCGAACGCCATGCCGCGCTCGGCGGCCGCGTTCACGTCGAACTCCTCGAAGGCGCTCTTGTCGGCGAGCAGCGCGGCCAGGCCGTCGGCGGCGGTCGGCTTGGCGAGCTCGTCCAGGCGGGAGGCGGTCAGGGCCGCCTGGACCTCGGGGTCGTCGCGGAAGGCGGCGGCCCGGTCCTTGAGGATCAGGTAGTTGCGCATGCAGCCGGCGGCCGAGGCCCACACGCCGTCGAAGTCCTCGGTCCGCGGCGGCTTGAAGTCGAAGTGCCGCGGGCCCTCGTAGCCGGCCTGCTCCAGCAGGTCGACGAGCCAGAACGCGGCGCGCAGGTCGCCGGCGCCGAAGCGCAGGTCCTGGTCGTACTTGATGCCGGACTGGCCGTTGAGGTCGATGTGGAAGAGCTTGCCGGCCCACAGGGCCTGGGCGATGCCGTGCGGGAAGTTGAGGCCCGCCATCTGCTCGTGGCCGACCTCGGGGTTCACGCCGTACATCTCGGGCCGCTCCAGGCGCTCGATGAACGCGAGGGCGTGGCCGACGGTGGGCAGCAGGATGTCGCCGCGCGGCTCGTTCGGCTTGGGCTCGATGGCGAACTTGAGGTCGTAGCCCTGCTCGACGACGTACTCGCCGAGGAGGTCGAAGGCCTCCTTCATGCGGTCGAGCGCGTCACGGACGTCCTTGGCGCCGCCGGACTCGGAGCCCTCGCGGCCGCCCCACGCGACATAGGTCTTGGCGCCGAGCTCGGCGGCGAGGTCGATGTTGCGGATGACCTTGCGCAGGGCGTAGCGGCGCACGTCGCGGTCGTTGGCGGTGAAGCCGCCGTCCTTGAAGACCGGGTGCGTGAACAGGTTCGTGGTGGCCATCGGGACGACCATGCCGGTGGCGTCGAGGGCCTGCCGGAAGCGCTTGATGTGCGACTCGCGCTCGGCCTCGGAGGCCCCGAAGGGGATCAGGTCGTCGTCGTGGAAGGTCACACCGTGGGCGCCGAGCTCGGAGAGGCGCTGCACGGACTCGACCGGGTCGAGTGCCGGACGGGTGGCGTCGCCGAACGGGTCGCGGCCCTGCCAGCCGACGGTCCACAGACCGAAGGTGAACTTGTCGTCAGGGGTGGGCTGGTACGTCATCTCGCGGCTCCCTAGCCGTTGCCCGGCGGCCGCGCACATGGAGTGCGGCCGCCTATTTCGTCATGGCGCTTTACAAATTAGTATGCGGGAACGCCGCTGGGAAGAGCCGACCGTCCTACAGACACAGATTTCCCGAGATTTCAGGAGAGCCGCATGTCAGCTGCCGATGGACCCCTCGTCGTAGGGGTCGACAGTTCCACGCAGTCCACGAAGGTGTTGGTCGTCGATGTCGCGACGGGCGCGACCGTGGCGCGCGGGCAGGCACCGCACACCGTGACCTCGGGCGCGGGCCGCGAGAGCGACCCCGAGGAGTGGTACCGGGCGTTGCGCGAGGCGCTGGCACAGTGCGGCGACGCGGCTCGGCGCGCCTCGGCGGTGTCGGTCGGCGGGCAGCAGCACGGTCTGGTGACGCTGGACGCGCAGGGGCGTCCGGTGCGGCCCGCGCTGCTGTGGAACGACGTGCGCTCCGCGCCGCAGGCCCGCCGCCTCGTGGACGAACTGGGCGGGGCGAAGGCGTGGGCGGAGCGGTTCGGCATCGTGCCGGCGGCCTCCTTCACCGTGTCGAAGTGGGCGTGGCTGGCCGAGCACGAGCCGGAGTCGGCGCGCGCCACGGCCGCGGTTCGGCTGCCGCACGACTACCTCACGGGCCGTCTCACCGGTGACGGCACGACGGACCGGGGCGACGCGTCCGGTACGGGGTGGTGGGCATCGTCGACCGAGGCGTACGACGAGGACGTGCTCGCGCGCGTGGGGCTCGACCCGTCGCTGCTGCCGCGGGTGGTGGCACCCGGCGAGGTCGCGGGCACAGTACGCGCGGGAGCCGATCTGCCCTTCGCGGAGGGCACGTTGGTGGCGGGCGGCACCGGTGACAACGCGGCCGCCGCGCTCGGCCTCGGCCTGCTGCCGGGAACTCCCGTACTGAGCCTCGGCACATCGGGCACGGTGTACGCGGTGTCGCGGAACCGGCCGGCCGACCCCTCCGGTACCGTCGCCGGTTTCGCGGACGCGCGCGGCGACTGGCTGCCGCTGGCCTGCACGCTGAACTGCACACTCGCGGTGGACCGGATCGCGGCGCTGCTCGGCCTGGACCGGGAGGCGGTCGAGGCGGGCGGCACGGCGACGATCCTGCCGTACCTGGACGGCGAGCGGACGCCCAACCTGCCGGACGCCTCCGGCCTGTTGACCGGTCTGCGCCACGACACGACCGGCGGCCAGTTGCTGCAGGCTGCGTACGACGGGGCGGTGCACGCGCTGCTCGGGGCGCTCGACCGGGTGCTCGACGCGGACGCCGACCCCGCGGCTCCCCTGCTGCTCATCGGCGGCGGGGCGCGCGGGACGGCCTGGCAGGAGACGGTGCGACGGCTATCGGGGCGGGCGGTGCAGGTGCCCGAGGCCGGCGAACTGGTGGCGCTGGGAGCGGCGGCGCAGGCCGCGGGCGTGCTGACCGGCGAGGACGCGGGGGCGGTGGCCCGGCGCTGGGACACGGCGCGCGGCCCGCTGCTCGAACCGGTCGAGCGGCGGGACGAGGCGGCGCTGGAGCGGATTTCGGGGGTGCTCGGGGAGGCGGGGGCGCTTCTCGGGAACGAGTGAGGCCTGAGGCCCACCCGACAGGTGAGTCCCACCCGATGAGTGGGTCCGCCCGACGAGTGGGTCCGCCGACCGGCGAGTGGGCCCATCCGATAAGTGGGTCCGCCCACCGGCGAGTGGGCCCATCCCGACGCGTGGACCCACCCACCGACAGGTGAGGCCCACCCGACGCGCGGACCCACCTCCCGCATATCCCACCTCACCGCCCCTGGGAGCATGAGCGCATGACCGCACCACTGCACCGGCCGCGACCGGGCACGTCCGACACCCAGCAGGCCATGCGCCGCCGCAACCTGTCCCGCGCCATGCACGCCGTCGCCGCCGAGGGTCCGCTCTCGCGGGCCGCGGTGGCGCAGCACATCGGCCTGACCCGGGCAGCCGTGTCCACGCTGGTCGACGAGTTGATCCGGGCGGGGCTGCTGGAGGAGCTGGGGCCGCAGCGTCCGGGCGGCGTCGGGCGGCCGGGCTCGGCGCTCGCCGTGAGCGGTCGGGGTCCTGCCGGTCTCGGCGCCGAAGTGGGCGTCGACCATCTCGCGGTGTGCGCGGTGGACCTGCGGGGCGAGGTGCGGGCGCGGGCACGGCGCCGGGTGAGCAATCGGGAGCGCGCGCCGAAGCCCGTACTGGACGAACTCGCGGAACTGGTACGGGAGGTGACCGACAAGGCGCAGGCGGCCGGGCTGCGGCCCGCCGGGCTCGCGATCGCCGTGCCGGGCCTGGTCGCACGCGGCACCACGACCGTCGTGCGCGCACCCAACCTCGACTGGCACGACACGGATGTCGCGTCCCTGCTCCCGGTCGATGTGCCGGTCACCGTCGAGAACGAGGCGAACTTCGGCGCCCTCGCCGAACTGTGGCTCGCCGAGGACTCCCCCGCCGACTTCCTCCATGTGTCGGCGGAGATCGGCATCGGCGCGGCGCTCGTCGTGGACGGTCACCTCCTGCGCGGGACACGGGGGTTCGCGGGGGAGCTGGGCCACGTGCCGGTGCGCCCGGAGGGACCCGCGTGCCCGTGCGGCGGGCGTGGGTGCCTCGAGCAGTACGCGGGTGAGGAGGCGGTGCTGCGCGCGGCGGACATCGAGCCCGGCCCCGACCGGGTGTCGCTGCTCGCCGAGCGGGCCGCCGACGGTGACGTCCCGACGCGCCGGGCGCTGCGCTCGGCGGGCACCGCGCTCGGCATCGCGCTGACCGGCGCGGTCAACCTCGTGGACCCGCGTGCGGTGGTCCTCGGTGGCGCGCTGTCCCGACTTGCACCGTGGCTTCTGCCGTCGCTGGAGCGGGAGTTGACCCGCCGCACGGCGTCCCCGGAGGACGGCGTCATCACCTCCGGCCTGGGTTCGGACGGGCCGCTGCTGGGGGCGGCGCACTCGGTGGTGCGGGCGGTGCTCGACGATCCGATGGGGGCGGTCGCCGCCTGAGGACGGGGCGGGTCCCACCATTGGCTGCCGCGTTGACGCCACCTGCCCCCACGCACCGTGGCACCGCTCCCCCCACACGCCACTGGTTCGGACCTCTGACATGCGGTTGTTCACATTGCGTGGGTTGTCCACAGATCTTCCGCGCCCCCTTCCGCCCCAACCTGCGGGCCCCGTACCGTAATTCACGCGAGGCGCCGCACCCCCGTCCGTCCGACGGGTGGTGGCGCGCGCACGGGAAAGGGGGATTCCTGTGTCGGGGGATGTCACGGAGAGCGTCGAGCGGCCATCGGGGCGGGGCCAGGTCTACGCGTGTTCCGTCGTGGGCATATCGCTGGTGCTCGGCGTCGTCGGCGTCCCTACGCCCGTCACCCACTGCCCACAGAGCGGAGCGCAGTCCTCATGAGCGATCTCCGGATGCTGACCGTCCGGCCGGGGCCCGGCGAGTACGCCTGGACGTTCGGCGGTGCGCCGCCCGTCGCGCGCATCGCTCCGGGCACGGCGCTCGACCTGTTCACGGAGGACTGCTTCGGCGGCCGGGTCCGCTCCGAGAAGGACCTGGTCTCGGAAGTCTGCGAGTTCCCTTTCCTCAACCCGCAGACCGGCCCGTTCCACATCGAGGGCGCCGAGCCGGGCGACACCGTGGCGGTGCACTTCGTGTCGGTGGAGCCCGCGCGCGACTGGGCGGCGTCCACGACGGTGCCGCTGTTCGGGGCGCTGACATCGACGCACGCGACCGCGACGCTCCAGCCGCCACTCCCCGAGACCGTCTGGATATGGCAGCTCGACCGGGCGCGCCGCACCGCCCTGTTCGCGGCGCGGGACAGCGAGTTCACCGCCGAGCTGCCGATGGACCCGATGCACGGCACGGTCGGTGTCGCGCCCGCGAATCTGGAGGTCCGTTCGGCGCTCGTGCCGGACGCGCACGGCGGGAACATGGACACGCCGGAGATGCGGGCGGGCGTCACCTGCTACCTCGGCGTGAACGTGGAGGGCGCGCTCCTGAGCCTCGGCGACGGGCACGCGAGGCAGGGCGAGGGCGAGACCTGCGGTGTGGCCGTGGAGTGTGCCATGCGGACCGTCGTCATCGTGGAGCTCCTCAAGGGCGTGGCTACGCCGTGGCCGCGCATCGAGTCGGACACGCACATCGTCTCGACGGGTTCGGCCCGCCCGCTGGAGGACGCCTTCCGGATATCCCAGCTCGACCTGGTGCAGTGGCTCGTACGGGACTACGGCTTCAGCGAGTTGGACGCGTACCAGTTCGTGACGCAGACCGTGGAGTCACCGCTGGCGAACGTCTGCGACACCAATTACACGTGCGTCGCCAAGCTCCGCAAGGAATGGCTGCCTGCACGCGAGACGCACCGCGGGCTGCACACACGGCTCCGCGAAAGCGCGGCGACCCTGCCGCGCCCCGAACTCTGAACCCCCGCCCCAACCGATCCCCCACCCCTCCACTCACCCACTCACCCCCACAGCACCGCACCCGCCCCACTGAGTTCCGCCCCACCGGTGACCCGAGAGGCAGGATTGACATGGACCGAGCAAAACAATCATTCCCGAGCCGCCGCCGACTGCTCCAACTCGGCGCGCTCGCCGCGGCGCCCACCGCACTGCTGGCCACGGGCCGGGCCGACGCCCTGCCGCTGGCGACGGTGGACTACCCGAAGGCCCAGTCCGTTCCGGCGAGCAAGTCCAACTACACGGAGTCCGGGCGCCCGTTGTCGTACCCGGTCGAGTTCGTGATCGTCCACGTGACGCAGGAGTCGTACGCGACGACGCTCGACATCTTCAAGAACCCGGCCAAGCAGGTCTCCGCGCATTACGTCGTCCGCTCTTCCGACGGGCACATCGCCCAGATGGTGCGGGAGAAGAACGTCGCCTGGCACGCGGGGAACTGGGACTACAACACGCGCAGCATCGGCATCGAACACGAAGGGTGGGTCGACAAACCGGAGTACTTCACCGCCGCGATGTACCGGGAGTCGGCGGCGCTCACCGCGTCGATCTGCACGCGCTACGGCATCCCGAAGACCCGCGAGCGGATCATCGGCCACGTGGAGGTGCCCGGCGCGGATCACACGGACCCGGGCCCGAACTGGGACTGGGACCGGTACATGCGGCTGGTCGCCGCCTCCTGATCCCGGCGGGCGCGGCCGTCTCCACACCCGTGAGTGGCATGTGCCGAATCGCCCGATCCGTGTTCCGCTTCTTGTCGGCCCGCGTCCCCGGGGTGACGATGGTCGCGCCACCGCACCGTCGCGAAGGATCCCGCCTGGAGGCCGCGTTGACCGAACAGTGGGTCGCCCTGGAGCCGGGCACCGATCCGTCCGAGCGGGTCCGGGCGCTGCGCCGCGCGCACGACCGGTTCACCGCGGCCGGCACCGTGGCCCGCCCCGTGCGCCCCGTCGTCGCCGCGTCCTGGCGCCGCTCGGCGGGCGCGCACGTCAGCCCGGACGCCTCGGCGTCGGTGGAGATGCCGGAGGGTGATCTCGACAGCTACCGGGCGGAGCATCCGCTGGCCCGTGTGATGCCGCTGTTCCGCGAGTTGATGGGCACGTTCGCCGCGGACGGCGAGCATCTGCTCGCGGTGTGCGACGCGCACGGCAGGCTGCTGTGGGTGGAGGGGCACGCGCGTACGCGGCAGGCGGCGGACCGGATGAACTTCGTGCCGGGTGCCCGCTGGTCGGAGTCGGCGATGGGGACGAACGCGCCGGGCACGGCCGTCGCCGTCGACCGCCCGGTACAGGTGTTCGCGGCCGAGCACTTCATCCGCAAGGTGCAGCCGTGGACCTGTGCGGCGGCCCCCGTGCACGACCCGCACACCGGACGGCTGCTCGGCGCCATCGACATCACGGGCGGCGACCGCCTCGCACATCCGCACAGCCTGGCGTTCGTGCAGGCGGTGGCGCGCGCGGCGGAGTCCCAACTCGCCCTCCTGGCAACGCCGCCGGCGGCCGAGCCGGCCCTGCGCCTGACGGTGCTCGGCCGCGACGAGGCCCTCCTCCTCACGCCGGACGGCCACAAGCTCCGCCTCAGCCGCCGCCACAGCGAGCTCCTCGTCCTGCTCTCCCGCCACCCGGAGGGCCTGACGGGCGACGAACTCCTCTGCTTCCTGTACGAGGACGAGTCCGTGACGCCGGTGACGCTGCGCGCCGAACTGGCCCGGCTGCGCCGGGTACTGGGGCCCGACGTGCTGCGCTCGCGCCCCTACCGGCTGTCGAGACCGGTCGACTCGGACCTCACCACGGTCGAGCGCCGCCTCGCCTCGGGAGCGGTCACGGCGGCGGCCTCGGCGTACACCGGCCCGCTCCTCCCCTTGTCGCAGGCGCCCGCCGTGGCCCGGATCCGGCACCGCCTCGTCGACGAACTCCGGGCCGCGCTCATCGCCCGCGCCGACCCCGACCTGCTGGCCGACTGGGTACACGCACCGTGGGGCGAGGACGACCTGGACGTCTGGCGCGCGCTCGCGGCGATCCGCCCGACGCCGCCGGTGCTTGCCCGCCTCGCCGCGCTCGACGACGAACTGCGCTCCCCGGCCCCGTACGCAACGTAACTGCAACGTCCGGACTCCTAGCCTCCCGAGCGAACGCTGCCCAAAGGCGGGCAGCCGCACAGGAGGCCACTCACCATGACCCGCTACGCAGCGCCCGGCACACAGGGCTCCGTCGTCTCCTACGAGGCCCGCTACGACCACTTCATCGGCGGCGAGTACGCGCCGCCCGCCCGCGGCCAGTACTTCGAGAACCCGAGCCCCGTCAACGGACAGCCGTTCACCGAGATCGCCCGCGGCACGGCCGAGGACGTCGAGCGCGCCCTCGACGCCGCGCACGCCGCGGCGCCCTCCTGGGGTCGCACGGCGCCCGGGGCCCGCGCGGACATCCTCCTCAAGATCGCCGACCGCATGGAGCAGAACCTCGAACTCCTCGCCGTCGCCGAAAGCTGGGAGAACGGCAAACCGATCCGCGAGACCCTCGCGGCCGACATCCCCCTCGCGATCGACCACTTCCGCTACTTCGCGGGCGCGGTCCGCGCGCAGGAGGGCTCCCTCTCCGAGATCGACGACGACACGGTCGCGTACCACTTCCACGAGCCGCTCGGCGTCGTCGCGCAGATCATCCCGTGGAACTTCCCGATCCTGATGGCGACGTGGAAGCTGGCTCCGGCGCTCGCGGCCGGCAACGCGGTGGTCATCAAGCCGGCCGAGCAGACCCCGGCGTCGATCCACGTCTGGCTGGACCTGGTCAAGGACCTGATTCCGCCGGGCGTGGTCAACGTCGTCAACGGCTTCGGCGTGGAGGCGGGCAAACCCCTGGCCTCGTCGTCCCGCGTGGCGAAGGTCGCGTTCACCGGCGAGACCACGACGGGCCGCCTGATCATGCAGTACGCCTCGGAGAACATCAAGCCAGTCACGCTCGAACTCGGCGGCAAGTCCCCGAACATCTTCTTCGACGACGTCTGGGCGAAGGACGACGACTTCCGCGACAAGGCCCTCGAGGGCTTCACGATGTTCGCCCTGAACCAGGGCGAGGTCTGCACCTGCCCGTCCCGCGCGCTCATCCAGCAGGGCCACTACAGCGAGTTCATCGAGGCGGCCATCGCCCGCACCGAGGCCATCAAGCCCGGCCACCCCCTGGACACCGACACGATGATCGGCGCCCAGGCCTCCAACGACCAGCTCCAGAAGATCCTTTCCTACCTGGACATCGGCCAGCAGGAGGGCGCGAAGGTCCTCACGGGCGGCCAACGCATCGAGTACGACGGCGAGTTGGCGGGAGGCTATTACGTCCAGCCCACCATCTTCGAGGGCCAGAACCGCATGCGGATCTTCCAGGAGGAGATCTTCGGCCCGGTCGTCTCGGTGGCCTCCTTCGCCGACTACGACGACGCCATCAAGATCGCCAACGACACGCTGTACGGCCTCGGGGCCGGGGTGTGGACCCGCGACATCAACACGGCGTACCGGGCGGGCCGTTCGATCCAGGCGGGCCGCGTCTGGACCAACTGCTACCACGCATACCCGGCACACGCAGCGTTCGGCGGCTACAAGCAGTCCGGCATCGGCCGCGAGAACCACAAGATGATGCTGGACCACTACCAGCAGACGAAGAACCTCTTGGTGTCGTACTCGGCACAGAAGCTGGGGTTCTTCTAGAGGGCACAAGAAGGGCGCCTGACCTGGGCTTGTCCATGTCAGGCGCCTACCATGGGCGCCCTTCGCTTAAGCGGCGCGCTGCTTACACGGCCCTGCCTGTGCCCATCCCGCCAACCCGCTGCAAATGTGGGCGCGTGGCGGAACCCGGCAGCGGACTCTCACCGCTCTGCTCGCGGCCGACGCCGCCGGCGATCTGGACTGGGGCGTCGCCGTCGACGCCACGATCGTGCGCGCTCATCAACACGCCGCCGGGGCCCGGCAAAAGGGGTCCCGGCCCGCGAGCCGGACCATCCTGCGCTCGGACGGTCCCGCTGTCGCCCCGGTCATGGGCCGTCTGCGAGTACCCAGGCCAACCGGCTGTCCCAGAACCACCCCCGTTTGTTCGCACCGCACAGACCAGAGCGGAGCGCAGCGGACTGAGACGAGCGTTTCAGCCGTCTGCAAGTCCGGCGTGGCATCGTCCTTACGTCGGCCGCGGAGGCCGGCGAGGAGAGATACCCATAGCGGCCCAATGGGGGCCGGAACCCGTTTCCGGTCAGGGGTGCCAAGCCCCGCGCAGGTTCGAATCCTGCTCTCTCCGCTCAGCGCGGCGGCGGCCGATCCGATGCAGACGATGCGGACAAGGAAGCAGCGCATGAGCCACTGGGCACGCAATGCGGTGATCGTGGCGAACGAACGGGCGGGGGGCGCCGTTTCGGTCCCGGTCGCGGATGTCGCTGAGGCGTGTCAGAGGCTCGTCGGAGAGGTCGGCGTGGTGCGGACCGCGTACCCCGGGCACGCCCGGACACTGGCCGCGAAGGCCGTACGGGACGGCGTGGACGCCGTGGTCGCGGTCGGCGGCGACGGCACCGTCGGCGAAGTGGCGGGCGGCATCGTGGCGGCCGGGGAGGGCGCGGAGGTCGTGGCGGCCCGGCCGGGGCTCGTCGGCCCGGCCCTGTTCTGCGTTCCGGCCGGCACCGGCAACTCTTTCTACAAAGAGGTCTGGCACGACCGGCCGTGGCGCGAGGCGCTCGCCGCCGCCTTCACGGGAGCGCGTCCGCGGCTTCGGCGGCTGGACCTGGCGCGCGTGGCGCAGACGCGGGACATCGTGCTGCTGGGCGCCTGCTCCGGTCTCGTCGCCGAGGCGCTGGAGACGGCGGCCGGGCTCACCAGGATCAGCGGTCGGGCCCGCTACCAGCAAGCGGTGGCCGCGACCTTGCGCGACTTCGCGCCGCACCCGGCCAGGGTCGTGGTGGACGGCGAGGTGGTCCATGACGGCAGCGTGGTCCTCGCGGCCGTCGGTGGCGGCCGCTACCGGGGCGGCGGGTTCCTCCTGCTGCCCCACTCCGTTCTGGACGACGCTCTGCTCGACGTCTGTGTGGTGACCGGCGATCTCGATCCTCTGGAGCTTCCCGGTCTCACTCGGGAGGGACGGCATCTCGAACGGCCCGAGGTGCTGTACCGGCGCGGTCGCCGCGTCGAGATCGAACGCACCGACGGTGCACCCCTCACCTTCGAGTGGGACGGCGAGGTCAAGCGCGGGCGCACGCGCTACGCACTCGACATCCTTCCCGCGGCGCTGCCGGTGCTGGCCCCGGCCGCCGAGTCCGTATGACCGCAGGCCGGCCGCGGGTCGACCACCATCCGTACCACGCAAGGGACTTGCTCATGAGTGATAGCGCCCATATCCCGAACACCGACACCAGCGCCGCCTGGTCGTTTCCGATGCAGGGGCGAAACACCTTCACCTGGGAGTACGACACGGATCGAGAGCGGCTGCTGAGCCTCTATCAGAAGGGCAAGGACAAGCAGTGGGACAGTACGAAGCGGATCGACTGGTCCCTGGACGTGGACCCCTGTGATGTCCTCGGCACTCCGGAGAACGCCCTCGCGCTGTACGGCTCCCGGCAGTACTCCCGCCTGAACGGGCGGGAGAAGCAGGAGCTGCGACGGCACATGGCGGCCTGGGAGTTCAGTCAGTTCCTGCACGGCGAGCAGGGCGCCATGATCTGCTCCGCCCGGATCGTCGAGTCGGTGCCGGACATCGACTCCAAGTTCTATGCCGCGACCCAGGTCATGGACGAGGCGCGGCACGCGGAGCTGTTCACGCGCTTTGTGCGCGACAAGATCGGCATGAGCTATCCGATCAGCCCGCATCTGAAGTCCCTGCTGGGCGAGGCTTTGAACGACTCCCGCTGGGACATGCCGTATCTGGGAATGCAGGTGCTCATCGAGGGCCTGGCCCTCGCGGCCTTCGGCATCCTGCGCGACCGTACGGACAAGCCGCTGCCCAAGCAGATTCTCTCCTACATCATGCAGGACGAGGCCCGGCACGTGGCCTTCGGGCGCATCGCGCTGCGGGACTACTACAAGGAGCTGACCAGCAAGGAGATCGCGGAACGCGAGGACTTCATCGTCGAGGGCTGCTACCTGATGCGCGACCGGCTGCGGATGCAGGAGGTGTGGGAGACGCTCGGCTTCGACATGAAGGAATGCATGGAGTACATGAACCGGGGCCCGCGCATGCGTGCCTTCCGGTCACGGCTCTTCACCCGGATCGTGCCCTGCGTCAAGGACATCGGGCTGTGGGGGCCAAGGGTCCAGCAGGCATACGCGGACATGGGCGTGCTGGACATGGCGGACCGCGACCTGCTGAAGCTCATGGCGGCGGACGAGGCCCAGGCGGAGGCGCTGGACGCGGAGCGGCACGAGCTCAAGTCGCGGCAGAACGAGGTCCACCACGCGATTGCGGAGGGGCGGCTCAACGCCGCCGGCGACGACGGCTGAACGGCCCCGCTGTCGGCCCAGCAGGCTGCGCCGGACCCGGTCAAGGGGTCCGGCGCAGCCTGCTGGGTCGGCAGCGGCATTCATCAGGGGCGGGTCAGCAGCACCACGGCGTTCTGGCCGCCGAAGCCGAAGGAATTGCTGACGGCGACCTCCACGTCGGCAGGGCGGGCCTCCTTGACGACGACGTCCAGGTCGATCCGAGGGTCCTGGCTGTCCAGGTTCGCGGTCGGCGGGATCAGCTGCTGCTCCATGGTGAGGGCGGCGACGGCCACTTCGACGGCTCCGGAAGCCCCCAGCGAGTGGCCCGTCACGCCCTTGACCGAGGTCACCGCGGGCCGGCCCCCGAGGACCCGGCGGATCAGCCGGGCCTCCATCAGGTCGTTCAGGGGCGTCGCGGTGCCATGAGCGTTGACATGGTCCACCGCGTGCGCAGCCACTCCCGCGTCCTTCAGGGCCGCGCGCAGAGCCAACTCCGCGCCGGCGCCCCGGGGTTCCGGCGCGGTGGCATTGTAGGCATCCGCCGAGGCCCCGTATCCGCTGATGTGGGCGCGGATGCGCGCTCCGCGGGCCCGGGCGCTCTCCGGACGCTCGAGGACCAGGACGGCGGCGCCCTCGGCCGGCACGAAGCCGTCGCGGTCGACGTCGAACGGGCGGGAGGCCGCCGTGGGGTCGTCGCGACGCCCGGACAGCGCGCCCATCTGCTGAAAGCCCGAGATGATGGAGGGCACGAGACACGCCTCGGTGCCGCCCGTGAGCACCACGTCGCAGTGCCCGCCACGCAGCAGTTCGCGCGCCGCACCCACGGCGGTGGCGCCCGACGCGCAGGCGGTGGCCGTCACGAAGTTGGGCCCGCGGGCACCGATCTCCATGGCGATATGGCCCGCCGGCATGTTGATCGCGAGCATGGGGATCAGCATGGCGGACACCTTCCCCGGCCCCTGATCCAGCAGCACGCCGTGCTGCTTCTCCCAGGTCCCGGCGCCGCCGATGCCGCTGCCCAGCACCACGCCCACCCGCGCGCCCGCGTCGCCCTCCCAGTCCGCCGGACGGAGGCCCGCGTCCGCGAGAGCTTCGGCCGCGGCGGCGACCGCGAACTGGCTGCTGCGGTCCAGGCGCCACGCCTTGCGTGCGCCGATCACGGCGGCCGGATCGAAGTCGGGTATCCAACAGCCGATGTCGGCGGGGATTCCCGCGAGCGCGGGCACCCGCCGTGCGGCGGTGCCGGACGCGGCCTTGATGCGGTCCCAGGAAGCGGCGGTGTCGAGGCCGGCGGCGGTCACCATGCCGATGCCCGTGACCGCCGCGTCGTACCCGCCGGCGGCCGCGGTCATCGGACTGTCACCAGCTTGGAGTCGAGAGTCCCCGCCGCCTCCGTCATGGTGCTCGTCGCGTGCAGCTCGTCTTCGGTGAGGGTGATGCCGAATTCCTCCTGCGCGGCGAGGGTCAGCTCCACGAGGGCCAGTGAGTCCAGTTCCAGCTCCGCGAAGGTGCTCTCCGGTGAGACCTCGTCGGCCTCGACGCCGAAGCCCTTGGCCAGCAGGCCCACGAAGCGGTCGTAAGTGGTGGTGGCGGTCATGTCGTTCTCCTTGATGAGCTTGATGAGCTTGATGAGTGGGTGCGGATGTGCTCAAGCGGGGGTGAGGGCCGGCCAGCGGAGGGTGCAGGAGCCCCAGGTGAGGCCGCCGCCGAAGGCCGTGAGTACGGTGCGGTGACCGGGGGCCAGCGTGCCGGTGGCCACGGCGTGCGCGAGGGCCAGTGGGATGGAGGCGGCCGCGGTGTTGCCGACCTGGTCGAGATGGACCGGGCAGCGGTGCCGCGGGAGCCGCATCCGGTCCGCCACCGCGTGCAGGATCCGTAGGTTGGCCTGGTGCGCGACGAGCCGGTCGATGTCGTCCGTGGTCCAGCCGGCGCGACGCGCCGCGGTCAGCGCGGCATCGGCCATGCGCTCCACGGCGCTGCGGAAGACGGCCTTGCCCGCCATCCGGAAGTACGGGTCCGCGGGACCACCCGTGCCGGTGCCCATACCGGACGTACCGGACATTTGCAGCGGCTCGCGGGAGCCGCCCGAGCGGACGGTGATGAGCTCGCTGCCCGTACCGTCGCTTCCGAGCACCGCCGAGCCGAGCGCGCCGGGCTCCGTCGCACCACCGGACCGCAGCACCACCGCTCCGGCGCCGTCGCCGAAGATGGCGCGCGTGGAGCGGTCGGCGGGGTCGAGGATGCGGGAGTACGTATCCGCGCCGATGACCAGCACGCTGCCCACCGTTCCCGCGGCGATCAACCCGGCACCGGTGGCCAGGGCGTACAGGAATCCGGTGCAGACCGCGCCCACGTCGAAGGCGGCCACGGTGCCGAGGCCCAGCCGGGCCGCCACCAGCGGGGCGGTGGCCGGGCAGGGGCGGTCCGGGGTGGTGGTGGCAAGCACCACCCCGTCCACGGCATCGCGGCCCGCGGATTTCAGCGCCCGCCGGCCCGCCTCCACCGCGAGATCGGAGGTGGCGACGGTCGGGGCGGCGACGAAGCGGGTCCCGATCCCGGTACGGCTGCGGATCCAGTCGTCGGACGTGTCCAGTTCCCGGGCCAGGTCGTCATTGGTGACCGCCTGGGGCGGAAGCCAGGTGCCGAGGCCGCACAGCACCGCCGCCGCGGCGTTCACCGGGCTTCCCGGGGCGACGGGGCGCGGTCGGGATCGGCCGCGGCCCGGCTGACCGTACCGAGGTGGTCGGCGACCATGAGGTAGGAGCGCAGCAGCCGCTCCTCGGCGTACGGCAGGCCGCTGCGCACCAGGTAGTCCTTCACCAGCGGCTGGGCGCGGCGCAGATTCCTGCGGGGCATGGACGGGAACAGGTGGTGCTCGATCTGGTAGTTGAGCCCGCCGTAGAAGAAGTCCGTGATCCGGTGGGGTGCCAGATTGCGTGAGGTGATCACCTGCCGGGTGAGCCAGTCGAGTTCCTCCTCCGTGCCGTCGCGTACGGGCTGGCCCTTGTGGTTGGGGGCGAACAGCAGGCCCATGTAGAAGCCGAAGAGCGCCTGGTGGACGACGATGAAGGCCACGGCGAGGGCCGCCGGGAGGACCATGAGGACCGCGGTCAGATAGGCCGCCAGATGGAGTGTCAGCAGGGCCAGGTCGAGGGCGACGTGACGCTTCAGTGCGCCCTTGCGTGCCGCCACGTATCCGGAGGCGTGCAGGCGCAGTCCTTCCATGAGGATGAGCACGTAGAACATCCACGCCTGGTGCCGCACGATGTACCGGCCGACGGCTCCGGTGCGTTTTGCGCTGTCCTTGGCGTCGAAGATCACCTGTCGGCGGAGGATGTCCGGGTCCAGCGAGAGGTGGTTGGGGTAGTTGTGGTGCTTGGTGTGGTGGGCGACCCACCAGCCGAAGCTCACGCCGGTGAGCAGATTGCCGTGGGTGTACCCGATCACCTCGCCGGCCCGCCGGGTCCGGAAGATCTGGCGGTGTCCCGCGTCGTGCCCGATGAGGTCGGTCTGGCCCCAGCACACCGCGAGGAAGGCCGCCACGGCCAGTTGCCACCAGCTGTCGCCGAGCAACGCGAAGCAGGTCCAGCCGGCGGCGAGGAGCAACAGGTTCGCGGTGATCTTTAAGGCGTAGTAGCCGGGTTGGGAGTCCAGGAGGCCGGCTTCCCGCACCAGGCGGGTGATCTCCGGCATGTTCGGGGTGTCTTCCGGCGTCGCGGCCAGGGGGTGGGGGGTGCCGTCCAGGGAGCTCATATCGCCTCCTGGAGACCCATGTGGGCCAGCCGGGTCCGCTGCAGGTGCGCGGCCCATGCGTGGGCGGTTTCGAGGCGTTCGCGCGCGGTGGTGTCCGCCAGGCGGCGGCCGGGCCAGATCTCGTAGTCGCCCAGGAGGTCGGCGTGCCGCTCGATGCCCTGCTGGAAGAGCTCCTCGCGGCGTGCAAGCACCTCGGTGGTCGGCAGCTTGTCCCACAGGGCGTAGCCCTCCTGGATCAGCTCCAGGAGTCGTGCCTTGTCGTGCGGGTGTGCGCGGAGGTGGTCGCGGACGATGGCGCTGCCGACCGTGAGGTGCCGGATCTCGTCGATGCCGGCGCCCCGCTCGATGTCGGCTGCCGCCGGGTCGAAGATCCGCCACTTGCGCTCGCTGAGCTCGGCGGCCGGCGCCAGCACGCCCTCGACCAGGACCGTCAGGACCAGTACGCCGCCGATGAAGTCGCGCTCGTCGCGCAGTACGCGCAGCCCGAAGTCCTCCAGGGGGGCGAGGATCTGCTCCTCGTCGGCGGCCGCGAGGCGGGCCACGGTGGCCCGCAGCTCCGCACGGGACACGCCGAGGTCGAGCAGGTGGCTGCGGAAGACCATGGCGTGCCGGGCCTCGTCGAGCAGCTGGGTGGCGTAGAACTCCATGCTGTCGGTGTCGGGCGCGAGCGCCGTCAGATAGCCGATGGCCCGGGTGGCCTTCTCCTCCGCGAGGGAGCGGTAGGCGAGCTCCTGGGTGAGTGCGCTGTTGAGCGGTCCTGCCGCACTGACCGCGGCCAGTGGCCGTACGTTCGCGTCGTGGCCCGAGACGTTGCCGCGCAAGGTGCCGTGCGGCACGACGCTGAGCCAGTACCGCAAGTTGCAGACGGCCGGGGTGAGTTCGAGGCGTTCCGCGCCGTCCAGGAGCGAGGGAGCCGTGTTCCAGTCGGCCTCGGAGGGGATGGCCGCCGGTACGGTCCCCGGTGCCGGTGCCGTGGTCGGTGGCGTGGTCGGTGTCGTGGTCGGTGTCGTGGTCGGTGGCGTGGTCGGTGGCGTCATGAGGGATCCCTTTCGGTCTGTCGCGGGACAGGGGTGGAGGTTCCGGGGGCGGAGGGGGCTACAGGGCCGGGGTGCAGGTCGTAGGCGAAGTTGACGAGCGGGGCGGCTCCGGTGTGGACCGCCGATACGACCTGGGCGACCACCAGTTCGTGGTCGCTGAGCGGGATGGTGAGCTCAGGCCGGCACTCCAGCCACGCCACCGCTCCGCTGAGCCGGGGCACGTCGTCGCCCGGGTCGCCGAGCCAGCCGTCCGGCGGCAGTTGTCCCAGGCCGCGGGGCCGGCCGCGGCGGGCGAAGTGCCGGGCGAGGGGCTCCTGCGTCGCCGCCAGCGCATTGGCGACGAATACCGGGCTGTTGGCCAGGGCGCGCAGTCCCCGGCTGCCGCGGCGCAGCGCCACACAGGCCATCGGGGGGTCGCCGGGGACGGTGCTGAACGTGCTGACCGTGACCCCCTCGGCCGCCTCCCCCACCCCGCAGATGAGGACCGTCACGCCGGTGACGAAGTGGCGCATCGCGGTGAGGACGGCGGTGTCGCCGGCCGCACGGGCCGTCGCGGAGGAGCGTCGGGTGGCTACGGCCATGGCAGCGGGCCCTGGCTCGTGGCGTCGCTGCCGGTGGCCACCGCGTCCGCCGCCGCGAACTCGCTGCGGAAGCGGCGGTACGCCTGGTGCGTGACGGGCTCGAAGCGCAGAGCGAACGGCTTGAGGTAGTTGCCGAACAGCGCCCTGTCGCCGCACAAGTGGATGGGCAGCGCGAGCAGCGCCCACTCGAAGCCCCACAGCCAGATCCACCCCAGCGCCAGCAGCCCCTGCGTGACCATGGAGTGCATGAGGTTGTAGGCGACGTAATAGCCCTTGCCGACCCGGCCCTCGCGGCGCCGGTACTGGATGGCTCCTGGGAGGTATCCGATCAGGTCGATATAGGCGAAGAGCACCAGGGCGGGCAGCCATCGCACCTGATCGAGGTGGACGAAGAACAAGACCGTGGCGACGACAAGGCCGAGCCCGTACTCCGCCCGTATCAGCCGCGCGGTCACCGGCGTCATGAACAGGTTCTTGGTGTCCATCAGCCGGCCTGCCACGACTGGGCGGGAGCAAGCGACGCGGCCGGAGCGCCGCCCACGGTGCGGGCCAGCGCCCGGTCGCCGAGCACCGCGCCCGAGGGGAACAGGCCGAGCACCACCTGGGCGATGGTCTCCTTGAAGACCCGCTCGGCCACCGGCTCCAGGATGCCCGCCAGGCTGGGGATGCCGAAGTCGAAGGCCGCGCGGAAGGCGACCCGTACTTCGCTGCCCTCGGCGGCGATCCGCCACGTGCCTTCGAACACCTCGAAGTCACCGTCGAGTTGGGTGAAGGTGATGGTGAGCGTCGGCCGGTCGAAGTGGTCGGACTCGGTCCAGCGCAGGATGCCGTTGCGGAAGTACACCTCCCAGGCGCTGGTCTCCTCCGTCTCGCTGAGGTCGTGGACGGTGACCGACAGGACCACCGGGGTGAGTTCGGGATAGCGGGCGAATTCCGCGACCCGGTCGTACACCGCTTCCGCGGCGATACCGGGGACGCCGATGGTCACATCAACGCTGCGCATGGGCGACGCCACCTTCGTGAGTCTGGATGTCGGGGACATAGCGGGCTGCCTGCACGCGGCAGGCACGTTCGAACGCCGCGAGGAGGAACTGCACCTCCGACGGGCCGAGGACGGCGGGCGGGGTGAAGCGCAGCACCAGGTGGGAGTTGAGCGAATGGTTCGCCACCACGCCCTGCCGGATCAGCTCGACCAGCAGGTCGCCGGCCGGACCCGGCCCGGCGAACTCGACGCCGATGAGCAGCCCCCGGCCGCGCACCTCCCGTACGAGATCGCCGAAGCACTCCCGCGCGATCCGGTCGATCCCGGCCAGGAGTACGCGGCCCAGCTCGCGGGCGCGGGTCACCAGGTCCTCCTCCTCGATGGCCCGCAGCGCGCCGCGCACGGCGGCCATCGCCAGCGGCATGCCGGAGAAGGTGGAGGTGTGCAGATACGGGTCCCGGTCGAAGGCGCCGAACACGTCCGCCGCCGCGATGACCGCCGAGACGGGCATGATGCCGCCGCCAAGGCCCTTGCCTGCCAGCAGCAGGTCCGGGGTGAGCCCTTCCTCGTCCGCTCCCCACCAGGAGCCGAGACGGCCGAGTCCGGTCTGGATCTCGTCCAGGACGAAGAGCGCGTCATGGGCGCGGCACAGCTCCTGGACCGTGCGCAGATAGCCGGGTGGCGGCAGCACCACGCCCGCCTCGCCCTGGACCGGCTCGATCACCACGCAGGCGCGGCCGGATGCCGCGTCGAGCCGCTCGGCCAGCGCTTCGGCGTCGCCGTACGGTACATGGCAGGTGCCGGGGAGCAGGGGGCGGAACGGGTCCTTGAACAGGTCCTTGCCGGTGAGGCTGAGCGCGCCCATGGTCTTGCCGTGGTAGCCGCCGTGCGTGGCGATGAGCCGGTCCTTGCCCCGGGTGCGGGCGATCTTGATGGCGGTCTCCACGGCCTCCGCGCCGGAGCAGGCGAAGTGCACCCGGTCGAGACCCGTCGGCGCCTTGGCCACCAGCGCGTCGGCGGCCAGCGCCGCCTGGGGTTCGAGAAGGACGCGGGTGGCCACCGGGTTGCGGTGCAGCTGCTCGGTGACGTGGGCTACGACGACGGGGTGCCGGGCGCCCATCAGGAGGACGCCGTAGCCGCCGCAGTTGAGCAGCCGCCGTCCGGTCGCGGTGGTCACCCAGGCGCCCTGCGACTCCATCTCCAGCTCGCCGCCGAGGAGTTCGCCGAGGGTGGCGCGGCCCTTGCTCAGGCGGGTCCGGTACAGCCGGCCGATCTCTTCGCGGCCCGGCGGCTGCGCGGGCGTGATGGTCGTGGTCATGGCGCTCCTCATGCCAGTCGCAGTGGATGGCCGGCGGCGTGCTCGAGCCAGGGGTCGGCGAAGCTGGAGCGGGACGGCGGGTGGAAGGACAGGCCGTGCGAGGCGGCCGCCAGGGTGGCGATGTCGGGCGAGCCGATGAAGGCCATCCCGCCGAGCAGCTCCACGGCGCGGGCCACGACCTCACGGATCAGGTCCTGCGCGGCGTAGCGCGCGACCAGGGCCCGGGCGAGTCCCTCGTCGCCCACCGCCTTGTCCTCGATCATGCGGGCGGTGCCCTCGGTGAGCAGCGTCGCCGTCTCGCAGCGGGTGAGCAGCTCGGCCCGTTCGGTGTTCGTGCCGCGGCCGCTGGTCAGGACGCGTTCGACCAGGGCGCCGGCCATTCCGGCGTAAGAGGCGGTGATGAGCAGTTCGAACCAGATGAGGCCGATGGTCTGGAGCTCGTCCAGCTCGCCCGCCTCGCCGGTCTCGGTGCGCATCAACTGCTGCTCGTCGACGAAGACTTCGTGCAACCGCACCTCGTCGCTCTCCGCGCCGGCCAGTGCCCAGCTCGACCAGAACGGCTCCACGGTCAGCCCCTCCGCCTGCCGCGGTACGAGCACCACCGCCAAGTCGCTGGTGCCGTCCGCGTTCGGCAGCGCGGCGCTCGCGGTGAGCAGGTCCATGGAGCGGGAGAGGCTGCAGGGCTTCTTCGACCCGCTGATGCGGTAGCCCTTTCCGTCCGGCCGTGCCAGGACCGTGGGGCTGAGGATGCCTTGGCCGGGGCGTCCCTCGGCGAATCCCGAGGCGACCAGGAGCCTTTGTTCGACGATCCCTTCCAGCAGCGCCCACTCGACGCCGTCGCTCTGCGGGCTGTCGGCGAGCGCGAACAGGGTGGCCACGGAGAAGTGGTGCATGGTGGTGGCCACCGCGAGGGACGGGGCGACGGCGGCCAGCGCCCTGGTGACGTCCACGGCCTGCAGCGGCGTGGCGCCGCTTCCCGAGTAGGTCCGGGGAATGACGAGACCTGGACCGCCGTGCGCGCGAAAGAGGCCGATGGCCGGGCTTCCCGGCCGCTCCAGATCGGCCAGCGGAATTTCGTCGAGTGCGGCCAGCAGGCCGGGCAGGAACTCCTCGCAGGTGCGGCGAGCGGTGTTCATCGAGCGCATGGCGTCGTCTCCTTGTGGGCATCCGGCTGCGAGCGGCTGCCGTTGCCGAGGCGCTCGTCGATCAGGTTCTGCCAGGCGCCGAAGACCGCGTCCCGGGGCCGGGAGCCCGGGCTGATGCTCACGCCCTGGAGGTGCGAGGTCCGCAGGATCGGGTAGTTGGCCTCGCCGAAGACGCCTCCGGTCAGCCCGGTGCCGCCGTGTGTGGGCATATACGGCAGGAAGCCGATGTGCGAGTCGTTCACCTTGAACAGGCCGCCGGTGTGGACGCGGGCGATGAACTCGTCGATGACGGCCGGGTCCTTGGCCCACAGCGAGTTGCGCAGGCCGTAGCGATTGGAGTTCACGAAGCCGATGAAGGTGGCCATCAACTCGGTGTCCGGCGCGGAGTCGGCGACGATCACGGGAAGCAGCGGAAAGAACGTCTCGTGCCGCACGGCGTGGAGCTCGCGTGCACCTTCGACGCCGCGCACCAGAATCACGGTCGGCTCCAGGAAGATGCCGCCCGGGTCGCGGACTTCGTCGAGCTGCATCGGGTGGCCGCCGCAGACCACCTTGGCGCCCTTGTCGCGGGCGTCCTTCAAGCAGCTGAAGAATTTCTCGTTGCGCAGCACCGGCGTCAGCAGCACGTCGGGTTCCCATGGGTAGCCCGGCCGGATGTGGCCGATCTGCCGTACCAGGGACGCGACGAGCGCGTCCGCGACATCGGGGTGCACGAGCACCTGGTTGGGAATCATGCACAGCTGCCCGGAGCCGTAGAAGCTCTCGGTGAGGGCCTCGGCCGCGAGGTCGATGTCGGCGTCTTTCCATACGGTGACGACGTCGTTGCCCGCAAGTTCCAGGATCGGCTTCTTACCCGCGGCGATGCAGCGTGCCTCGAACTTCAACCCCGCGTCGCTGCTGCCGAAATAGATGATGTCGTTCACCGCGGGATGCCCCAGCCAGCAGCTCAGCATCGGCGCCGGATCGCCGCAGACGACGTTCAGCGTGCCCGGCGGAGCGCCGCACTCCGCGAGGACGGGGGCCACGATCTCCTGCATGACGTACATGACGCCCAGCGGCGCGCTGCGCGGGGCCCGCACCACCAGCGCATTGCCGGCCATCAGCGCCGTCACGCCGAGAAGGGCGCTGGACAGGGGCGCGTTCTGCGGGGGGTTGAGACAGACCACTCCGTCGGGCTGCCGACGCACCTGGAGGCGGCGCTCGCCTCGATGGAACTCCTGCAGCATCTGGGACCGGTAGAAACTCACCGACTCCGGGCCGAAGCACTCCAGCATGCCGGAGACCTGCCACCGTGCCAGTGCCAGGGGGTGCCCTTCCTCGACCAGGACGGCGGCGATGTCCTCGGCGTGGTCGGCGAGGCGGGCGTGCAGCATGCGGCCCACGGTCTCCATGCGGATGTGCGACGGAACGGCACTCCAGGCGGGGGCTGCCGCGGCCGCGGCTTCGACGGCGCGCTGGATGGTGGCACGATCGGCCTTCGCGACGCGTCCGACGACGGTCGACGGGAGGTCGTGCGGTGGAATGCGGCCCTGTTCCAGTTTCCTTTTGAGTGCCAGGCTCGCGAAGACGTCGTCCAGCAAGGAATCGGCGCTGAGTACGTAGACCCATTCCTCGCTGGGCAGGTGTTGCCCGTTTACGTAGGACGAATAGTTTCGGTACATGCCGGTGAGCATGGCAAGGGTCACTGAAATACAGCTGAGAATCCACTGAGACCGCAACGTCAGCCAACTCCGCTGACTTTCAGATACGTTGGCCAAAAATAGCGTCCGCCTGATGGAGGGTGTGCGACAAATGAGCCGACTGCCGAACATATTGCAAGAGCGCGCGGAGGGCCCCGAGACGACGGAGCTGGCGCTGACTGCCATTCAGAAGTACGCGGACAACCCCAGCGCTTTTCTGGCACTGAACGCCGGCAACAAGATATTCATCGGCGACGGAGGCGCACTCGTCGCCTATCGGGAGGCGGGGCGCTTCTTCGTTCAGTTCGGCGGCGTATTCGGGTCTCCGGGGCAACAGGCGGCGGCACTCCAGGATTTCAAGGAGTATGCGCGTGCGCGAAAACGCCTGATCGTCAGTATTCAACTGCAGCGCGCCGACGCTGAATTATATGCGGCTGCGGGGTTCGTCCTCAATCAGGTGGGGGCCTCCTATGCGGTCCGGCTGCCCGAATTCACGCTGCGCGGCACACGGTTCATGAAGCTGCGTAACAAGATCTCGCGGGCCAGGCGTGACGGACTTGACGTCCAGGAGGTCTCGTTCGCGGAACACCAGGACGGTGTCGAGCGGATCGACGAGGCGTGGCTGCGCGGGATGGGCAGGCACGTCAAGGAGATCGAGTTCCTGGTCGGGGAGACCGGCGGGCGGGTGCAGCGGCACCGGCGGCTGTTCCTGGGGACGCTCGACGGCAGGCCGCTGGCCTATATTTCCTACGCTCCCGCGTTCGGATCCCGCCCCGGCTGGCTGCACGATCTCAGCCGGCGTCTGCCGGAATCCGGGCCCGGGGTGATGGAGGCCATCAACGCCACCGCCCTGGAGACGTTCACGCGTGAGCACGCCGAGTGGCTGCACTTCGGGTTCACGCCCTTCACCGGCCTGGACGCGGCGCATGAACTGACGCCGAGCAGCGCCCTGACGGGAAAGCTCCTGCGATTCCTCGCGGAAAAGGGGGAGCACGTCTACCCGGCTGCCAGTCAGCTCGCGTACAAGAGCAAGTGGGGTCCGCAGTTGGTACTGCCCGAGTATCTGGCCTTCGAGGGTGGCGCCAGTCTGCGCGCCGTTTGGTGCATCCTCCGGCTGACCAAGTCCATCTGAGTCACTGTCACATCCGAGCTCGCCCCTCAGGCACCGCGCAGCAGAGCCCCCTCCTGATGAAGGATCTGCCTGAACCTCCGCCGCATTCCCGGGCCCGGCTCGATCCCCAGTTCCGCGTCCAGGTTGTGCTGGACCCTGCGGTAGGCACTGAGGGCGTCCGCCTGCCTGCCGGAGTGGTACAGGGCAGTCATGAGCTGTTCGCAGAAGCGCTCGCGCAAGGGGTGCTGGGTCAGCAGCTGCTCGAGTTCCGGGATCACCTGCCAGTACCTGCCGAGCCTCAAGTGTGCCTCGACGAACAACTCCCGGCCCATCAACCTGGTTTCCTCGAGCCGGGTATACGCGATACGGCAGATCAAGCCGTCCCCCGTGTCGATAAGGGCCGGCCCCCGCCATTCGGAGAACGCATCGGAGAGCAGCTTGATGGCGAGTTCGCAATCTGCGTTCAGGCGTCGGCCGGCCGCCTCCACGGCATTCGAGAAGCGCAACGCGTCGACGTCCGCCGGGTCGACATCGAGTAGATATCCGGAGCGGGTCGTACGGATGACATGGCGGGCTTTTTGCTTGCCGGTCTGTTCGGTGAGGACACGGCGCAACCGTGCTACATGTGATTGCAGGGAGTTGTCCGCGGTTTTCGGAGGTTGATCTCCCCAGAGCTCGTCAAGCAGATCAAGTGCCGGTACCGGCGTGCCAGGTGTGAGAGCCAGTGCCGCCATAATCGTTCTGAGCTTCTCTCCCGGCAGCTGGATGGGAATGTCTTCCTCGATCACATGGAGCGGCCCAAGTAGCCTTACCTGCATGCGAACCCCCGGTTTTTTGCCACGTGAGAAGTGACTGACGTGTGTTCTCGACCATACTTCGTAGTGCGGGCGCACCCGGATTGGTATGGGACACACTTCGGTTCGGTCCGATAGGGCTGCGGTCGGGCCGGTGGGTTCGAATACTGGGCTTGAACTCATGAAGCCTCAGTAACGGGCGTTTCGGGTCGCGTCGAGGTGGTCCGCCAGGCGGTGGATGACCGCGGCGGCCACACTCCGGCCGCCGGCCGTGGCGGCCCGCGTCGGTACGTCGACGTACAGCGCGCCGTGCCGCAGAGCGAGGTCGCGGGTGCGCTCCGCCAGGATCCGCCGCCGTCGCCGCGGTCCGCTCCGCTGCTCCTCGGCCGACGTGGCGGACAGGCCCGGTCCGTACGGTCCGAGGGTGAGCACATCGGCCCCGGAGCTCCGGAGCGGGCCCACGATCCTGCTCAACTCCGCCTCGACGGCGTCGATGTCGAAGGGCTCGCGCGCTGCCTCCCGGCCGCTGGCGACGACCGCGGCCAGGTCTCCTCGGAACGCCAGCGCACGGGCCAGTTGGCCGGCCCGGACCTGGGCCGTCGAGGGTTCGTGCCGACCCAGGTTGAGATAGGCGAGGTCCGGCCGGACCGACCTCAGCGCCTCGGCCACATGGTCCGCCCAGTGCGGGTCGCCGCAACCGCGGGCGGGCCCGGGGCCCTCGGCGCCGCCGTCGCCCAGCACGATGAAGCGCCGCCAGGTCATGCGGGCGAGGGAGGCCGACTTGCAGTACTGCGGGTCGTGGTCGGAGACCGTCACGGCTGTGGTTCCTTGCCACCGACGGCATCAACTTCGAGCGCGGACGCGGCAGTTCGCACGGCATGCGGCGCGGGGCGGCCGCGGCGCCGGGCGAGGCCAAGGCCCAGCAGACCCGCGACGGCAGCCGCGGCACAGCAGAAGAGCACCACATGTCGGTACGGGGCAGGGTCGGACGAGGTCGCCACGGGCAGGATGGCGGCCACCGCCGCGATGCCCAGGGCGCCACCGATCTGCCGTACCGCCAGGTTGAGTCCGGTGGCACCGGCGAAGTCCGCCGGCTCCACGGACAGTGCCGCCACGCTGGACACCCCGGTGCTGACGGCGCCGATGCCGGCTCCGGCCAGCAGGCCGACCGGGATCCACATGCTCCACAGGGCGGGCTGCGAGGAGAGCGTCAGGCCCAGCCACAGTCCGGCCGCCACCAGCGTCAGCGCGCCGCAGAACACCACCAGGTGCGGGCGGCTTCGGCTCAGGGAGCGTCCCACCATCGCCGCGACCCCCGCGGACAGCAGCGCCCCCGGCGTCATCGACAGACCGGCCGAGATCCACGGGTAGTGCCAGACGTTCACCAACAAGAGCGCCCCGACCAGGAGCCAGGCGTACAGCGCCGCGCCGAAGAACAGAGAGACGAGGTTGGCCAGCGCGAACGGCCTGCTGCGCCACAGCCTGGTCTGCAGGGCGGGCCGCGGGTGTCGCCTGGCGCGCAGCAGGGCCCATGCCGACAGGACGAGGCCCCCGACGAGGGAGCCCAGCGTGCGCGGGTCGTCCCAGTGCCACTCCCGCCCCTGGGTGACACCGAGCACGAGGAGCCCGGTGCCGGCCGTGAGAAACAGCGTGCCGAACAGGTCGGGAAGCCGCTGCCCGCTGCGTGCCGGTGCGCGAACCGCCCTGATCCCCGCGAGCAGGGCGAGGCCCAGGGGGACGTTGACGAGGAACACCGAGCGCCAGCCGGCCGTGTCGATGAGGATGCCGCCGAGGCTGGGCCCCGCCGCGGCCGCGGCGGAGGCCGCGGCGCTCCACAGCCCGATCGCCGCCCCTCGGCGCCACGGGGCCACATCGGCGAGGAGCACGGCGAGGGAGGCCGGGATCATGGCCGCCGCCCCCAGTCCCTGCAGCCCCCGTGCGACAAGGAGCGCCGGCAGAGCGGGGGCCGCGGCACACAGCAGCGAGGCGAAGGTGAACAGGCCCATGCCGCAGACGTACAGACGGCGCCGCCCCAGCACGTCGGCGAGGCGTCCCGCGGGGGCGAGGCACGCGGCGAACACGATGGCGTACAACGAGATGACCCAGGTCAGGTCGGTCACCGAGGCGCCGGGAAAGCTGCTGTGCAGGTCCGTCATCGCGAGGTTGACCACGGTGGCGTCCAGGATCGACAGGAAGATCGCGCCCGCCGCGAGCGTCACCACGACCGGGTAACTCGGCTGCCGGGCAGCCGAATCCGGGTTCCGGCTCATGCGTCTCCACTCCTTCGTCGTACGTCCCTCGATGTACGTCCCTCGATCGACGGCCGCTGTTCGCCCCAATCTCGCAAGCTCCGGGGGCCGGCGCTGGCAGGAATTCGCCGCCACCCGTACTCCTTGGCACACCGGGCCAGAAGCGGATCCGCGCCCACCACCACCGGATGGCCCACGGCACGCAGCATCGCCAGGTCGGAGGCATGGTCGCCGTAGGCATGACAGCGGTCCGCACGGACCCCGCGCGCACGGAGCAGGGCGCGCACCGCGGCGGCCTTCTCCTCGCCGAGCATCGCGAGGTCAAGACCCCCGGTCAGGACGCCCCCGATCGACTCGGGTCGGGCGCAGAACACCTCGTCGGCGCCGAGCCACTCCGCGAGGGGATCCAGGCAGGGCGCGAAGGACCCCGAGACGAGGACGACCGTCTCACCGCGGCGCCGGTGCTCCCGCAACGCCGCCACGGTGGCGGTCAGGAACAGGCCGCCGGCGCGGGTTTCCTCGGCGAACCAGGCACGGCCCTGGGCGGCGAGCTCCCGGGCATCGCAGCCCGCGTAGAGGCGGTAGTACGCGCGCGTCAGCTCGGGCCGGGACGCACCGCGCGCCGCGAGGGTCCGCAAGCCGCGCACCGCCTCGTCGAGGGCGGGGCGCGACCGTCCGGCGACCCGCAAGTGGTGGCGCAGGAAGCGGGACATGCTGTTGACCGAGATCAGCGTCTCGTCGACGTCGAAGAACGCGACGGCGGGCGGAGCCGAGGACATGGACGGGGACGAGGATGGGGACGGGGACGGGGACGGGTGCGCGTCCGGGGGCGCGGTCATCGCGTGATCAATCCCAGGCCACGGGCATTTCTTCCACACCCCCGAGGAGCGCGAAGTCCTTCCAGCGCAGCTGCTGGGCCGGCACCGCCAGCCGCAGCCGCGGGAACCGCTCGAACAGGGCGCGCAGGCCGACGGAGAGTTCGAGGCGGGCGAGACCTGCGCCGATGCAGAAGTGCGGGCCCTGCCCGAAGGCCATCTGGGTGCGCTTCTCGCGCTCGATGATGCAGCGGTCGGGCTCCGGGTAGACCTCGGGGTCCCGGCTGGCGACGCCGACCGAGGCGAGCACCGCCGAGCCCTCGGGGATGACCGTGCCGCCCAGCTTCACGTCGCTCGTCGTGATCCGGATGGCGGTCCCGCCGCCGGGGACGTTGAGCCGCGCCAGCTCTTCCACGGCGTGCGGGTAGAGCGCGGGATCCGCGCGCAGCAGCGCGAGTTGGTCGGGATTGCCGAGCAGGGTCGCCGTCCCGGCGCAGAACACGGTCACCGTGGTGTCATGCCCCGCGAGCAGCAGCAGCGCGCCAAGGCTGACGATCTCTTGCTCGGACGGCTCGCCCTCCTCGTCGAGGATGTGCACCAGGGCGCTGATCAGATCGTCGCCGGGTTCCTCGCGCCGGTGGCCGATCAGCCGGGCGAAGTAGGCCCGCATGTCGTCGTTGGCCCGCTGGATCTCCTCGGGCGGGTACTTGGTGAGCGACATGAACCGGTCGCACCAGGCCCCGAACTTGTCGTAGTCCTCGAACGGGACGCCGAGGATGCGGCAGATGACGCGCAGCGCGAGCGGGCGGGCGTACAACTCGAGGAGGTCGCCCGCGGGCGGGCCGGCCTCCATGGCGTCGAGCAGCTCCGCGGTGACCTCCTCCACGTACGGCCGCATCCGCCGCACGCGCTGCGGGCTGAAGGCCCGGTTGGCGAGTTTGCGGATCCGGGTGTGCCGCGGGGGATCCATGGTGATCATGCTGTCCGGGTCGGGCTCGACCACCTGCGCGCGGGCGGCGCCGGGGCGGAACAGCGCCTCCCTGCTGAACCGAGGGTCCGACAGCGCGGTCCGTACGTCCTGATGGCGGGCCACGAACCAGGCGGGGTCGCCGGTCGCAAGGGTGATCGGGCACACCGGCTCCTCGCGCAGCGCCTGTAAGTATGCGTCGGGCGGCACGAGGGGGTCGGTCCGCTTCGTGGGATAGGCGAACCTGGGTATGGGGCGGGAAGTTGTGTGGTCGTCAGGTACGTAATCGTCGTTAGGCGCGTGGTCGCACATCGTGCGATTCCCCCTTCTGGCGTTCTGGAGCTCTGGCGCTCTGGCGCTCTGGCGCTCAGCGGATCGAGGCCGGATTGGCTTCGGCTGTGGGCAGCGGTTCGGACAGTGTTCTGGTCACTAGCGCGTCGACCTGGCGTGCGGTCAGCGAGGCGAGCCGGTCCAGGCCATTGATCACCTCGGTGGAGGTTCCGGACGACGCGAGCTTGGACCGGACCAGTTCACGGTGGACGTGCCTCGTCTCGGGGCCGGCCGCCCCTTTCGGCCGCCCGCACGAGGCGGTGAGCACCCGGCCGTCGCGCAGGGTGATCCGCAGCCGGGCGCCCACCGCCTTGTCGGCCTTCTGGAAGGTGGTGCTCGGCGGTCCCGCGATGTCGGCGGTGGCCGTGATGCCCTCCCCCATGACCGCCACGAGCCACCGTCTGCCGTTCTCTCCCGCCTGCCGCAGCGCCTCGCCCAACGGGGCGGTCCCGCGGAGCACTTCGCGGCTCAGCCCGGGGTCGTACTCCAGCCGCACCCGGTCCGCGAGGGACCAGCGCAGACGGTCCGCGGTCGCCGGCTCCGCGAGGTCCGCCGGTACGACGGCGCCGGTGGTGAGGGCGGTTGCCACGTTGTAGGCGACGGAGACGTTGAGCGCCATGATCGCCGACCGGTCGCGGTCCACATACGGGGCTCCGTCCTGGTCCATGGCGATGGTCAGCCGGGCCGCCGAGACCACGATCTCCTCGATGTCGTGGAGGTCTTCCCGGGAGAGCCGGGCGTGCAGCTGGGAGGCGCAGTCGACGGCCGCGTCCACGTACGCCCCCGCCGGATTGAGCTTGAAGGTGAGCGTCTCGGTGTGCCAGCGCGTGCCGAGTCCGGCCGTGACCGCCTCCGGCGACGGCACGTCCGAGAACTTGGCGAGCAGGCCGCCAGGGTGCTCCAGGATGTCCTCCGCGCCCCGCAGCCCCGCGGCCGCCGCGTCGCAGGCATCCAGCGCGGTCCGCACCGGCGTCGCCGCCGAGAGAACCTTCGCCTCACTGCCGAGCAGCGCTCTGCGCAGCGGCCATGGCGGCATCGCGAGGGCCAGGCCCCAGGCGTTGGTCCACATCCCGGCCGGGGCCCGGGCGCCGTGCAGGCGGGCCGCCACGGCACCTACGAGCTGGGTGTACGAGGTCCCCTGCCCCCGCAGCGGACCCAACGCGCAGGCGGCGGTGACCCGGGCGGCGCACTCGTTCGCGGCGACGACCGCCGTGAGCAGGGTCCGCCCGTTGAGCCGTTGCACCCGCCGGAAGGCCAGCGGGACGCCGACGGAGGCGTGGGTGACATGGCCCGCGTACATGCTGTCCTCGTAGTAGAGGCACGAGGACAGCGCGGCCATGACCTGCGCCGCCTGGCAGGGGTCGGCCATGAGCGGGGTACCGAAGGCCCGTACCAGCTTGTGCCCCAGGGGGTGCGCCAGGCTTGCCCGCAGCACCGCGAGATGCGACATGACCTGGCTGGTGGCGTACTCCTCGATCCGCCCGGGCAGATCCGCGTGGCGCAGGCCGGCGGACCACTCGGCGAGCTGCCGGGTGAGGGAGGGTACGCCGGGCGCCTGGCCGGGGCCCTGGCCGAGGTCGGTTGTGCCCGGCGTGCCCGTCGCGGTCACGACCGGCTCCAGGACAGGCCGCGCCGCGGATGTGTCGTGCGGGTGAGGTAGCAGGCGACCGTGTCGACGTCGTCGTGACTCAGGAAGCTGTGTCGGTCTGTCCCGGCCGTTTTGTACACACCTCGCTCCTTCCGAGAGCTGGGAACGCACCGGCGGTGCGACGGAGTGCTGTCTCATCGTTCAGGCCCCGGGTGGTAGCGCCCTGAAATTCCGCTGACACGGACAGCTCAGGCCCACTCCTGCCGGCGAGACCGACACTGCCTGGGACACGGCACCGCGTGATGGCGCTTTTCCGCCAGCGGACACGGACACCGGATGCCACCGTCGATGACGTCGTCGTCGACGACGACCAGGGCACCGGGCTCAGGAGGGGATGGGGACGTGGAAACGATCCAGGTGACGGAGAGGAACGACCCGCATGTGGTGTCATCGGCCGAGGGAGCGGCACTGCTCCGGGGCGCCCCGTGGTCCCGGCTGGTGATCGTCGGAGACAGCGTCGCCCGGGGCGTCAGCGAGTCGCGCCCCGGCTACCGCACCGGCCCCTGGTCGAGCCTGGTGATCGCCGCTCTCCGCGAAGTGCGGCCGGAACTGGAACACCTCAACCTGGGTCGGCGTGAACTGGTGACCGCGCAGGTACGCGAGACTCAGCTGAAGTCCGCGCTGGCTTTCGGACCCGACCTGGTGATCGCGCTGTGCGGGGGGAACGACGGCCTGCGCAAAACCTTCGACCCTGATGCCGCGGAGGGCGAACTCGAAGCCCTCTTCACCCCGTTGCGTACCGCCGGCACGCTGGTGACCGCCGGCTTCTTCGACATCATCGGCAACCCGCACTTCGACGAGCGATACCGGGACGTGGCCCGTGAGCGCCTGGCCGTCCTGTCGCGGAGGATCCGATCGGTGTCGCAGCGCCTGGACGCCGTCCACGTCGACCTGCACAGCCACCCGACCGAGCGCGACGAGTCGATCTGGAGCACCGACGGCATCCACCTCAACGCCCGAGGCCAGGCCGTCCTCGGCACCGAGATCATCCGCGCCCTGGGCACCCGCCTGGGCAACGCCTGAGCCCTGTTGCCGGGCGGCGGAGTCCTGCTGGACGACGACCCGCCCATTGGGCTGCTTGACCACCGCCGCCCACAGCGTGTTCGCCGCCGGCCCGGATGAGCGCGGCGACGAGCGCGGCTGCGGTGCTGAAGGTACAGCCGGAGACATTGATGCCGTCGCGGACGCTTCGAAACAGTCGGAGCGCACACCCCGACGGCACGAACGTTTTCGGTGTGCGGCTCCCCCCAGGATCCGTCAGCACCCCGGGGTGTCGACGTCCGACATCGTCAACCTGCTGCGGGCCGAGGCGGAGGAGGCGGGGGACGTCACCGCGATCTGCCGGCCGGCCTTCGCCCCGTACTGGGCGAAGGCCGGTGTCGGCGCGGAGGTCCTGCCCGTCCCCGCCGGACTGCCGTGCACCGGGCTGTGGGCCACGCTGTCGGAGCACTGCGCGAGAACCCCGCGGACGTCGGACCGGAAGGTCGTCCTCGCCGACTACGACCCTCGCCTGGGGTATCTGAGCGTGTGCCGGCTCGACACGGCAGCGGCCTGAACCGGGCGCTACCTATGGTCATTCATCGGTGAATGTCGATAGCGTCCCGCGACTTCTCCCCCTCCCTTCTCGCTCCTTCCCGCTCCTTCACGCCCAGCCGTCGCACCCCCGGAGGTCCGTATGTTTTCCCTGGCCACGCAGGAAAGAAGGGGCGTGTGGCGCACCATCTCGGGCCTCGCCGTCCCGCTGTTCGTGGCCGAGTCCCTCAATTTCGCCGTCCAGCTCGGCATCGTCGCCATCCTGGGGCGTATGGGGGGCGACGCCGTTTACGTTCGCTCCCTGTATCAGCCTGTCAGCCTCGTCGTCCTCGCCGTGACCGTGGGCTTCGCGGTCTCCAACCAGGTCGCCGCCGCGATCGGCAAGGGGGCGGGGCGTCCCCGGGACGTCATGGCGAACGCCGCCAGCCTGGCCAGGGTCTGGCTCGGGCTCGGCGCGGTCCTGTACCTGGCTCTCACGATCGCGGCTCCCCTACTGACCGGGCTCTTCCATGTCGACGCCGAGCAGCGGGACACGTTCGTCTCCTTCCTGCGCTGGACCAGTGCCGCCAGTCTGCTGACCATCGGGGCGGAGCTCTGCGCGTCCAGCCTGCGCGGCTACGGGTACATGCGGCACGCCACCCTGCTGGTCGTCTGGACGGCGGGCGTACGGATCGGCCTCGTGGCCGGCCTCGGGCTCGGCACCGACATCGGGATCGCGGCGGTGCCCATCGCCGAGGCGACAGCGGGTCTGACCGGTCTGGCCATGGGCCTGGTGCTGCTGCGCCGCACCGAGCTGTGGCATCCGCAGGCCGCCCTGGTGTGGCGGCGCGAAGTCTTCACCGACCTGCGCCGCATCGGCGTGCCCATCGCGATGTCGCTCCTGGTGATCTCCGCGTACAACCTCGCGGTCATCGGTGTCCTCGGGAACTACGGCCCGGACGCCGTGGCCGGGTTCACGGTCGCGTCCACCGTGCAGAACGTCGTACTGCTGCCGGGAATAGTCCTGGGCACGGCCACGGCGATCACCATCAACCAGCAGCGCGGGTCGGGCGATTGGCAGCGCATGCGTGCGTCGATGCGCGGCGGCATCGAGGTCACCGTCATGGTCTACGTGGCGATCGCGTTGCTGGTGTGGTCGGTGCACGACCCCCTGGCGCGGCTGATCGGCGGCGACGCCGGGGTGGCCGCGGCCGCCGGCAGCTACCTGGGCGCCGTGGCGCTCACCTACGCCGTCCAGGGCCCCGTCCTCACTTCACTGACCGTCATGGAGGAGACCGGCGGCGGCTTCCGGGCCATCGTGCTCAACACCATCTACTTCGGCCTGATCGTCGCGGTCAGCAGCGCGGCGGCACACGCCACCGGCAGCGCGGACGGCTTCTACGCCGCGGTGGCGTACTGCAATCTGATCGGGGTGAGCGTGCCGTTCATCGCTGTACGGCACATTCGAAAACTGTCGGCCGAGGGCAACGCCCGGGCCGCTGCCACGACGGACTGAGTCGCGGCGGGGCCCCGCCGGGGTCAGAGTTCGGACGGAGCGAGGACGATCTTGAAGGCCTCGCGGCGGTCGAACAGGTCGTAGGCGTCGGCGGCCGCGGACAGCGGCAGCCGGTGGCTGATCAACTCGGCCGGGTCCAGCCACTTGTGACGCAGCAGCGCGAGCACCGGCTCGCGGACGTCGATCGGGTCGCCCACGACGAAGCGCACCGTCAGCTCCCGGGCGAAGGCCGTGCCCGCGGGGAAGGCGGCTTCGGCATGGTGCACGCCAACCGCAGCGACGGTGGCCCGGGGAGCCGCGGCCCCGACAGCGGTGGACAGGGCAGTGGGCGACCCCACAGCCTCGATCACGGAATGCGCTCCCCACCCTCGCGTCAACTCGGCCACAGTGTCGGCGAGTTGTTCCGGGGCGACGATCCGTCCGGCACCGGTGAAGCCTTCGCGCCGCGCGACGTCGCTGTCGGCGAGGACGACTTCGGCGGCCCCCGCGAGCCGGGCGCAGGCGGCCGCGAGCACGCCGACCGGGCCCGCCCCGACCACCGCGACGACGTCGCCGGGCCGCACCCGCGCGCCAGGACGAGGAGGCGATCCACCGCAAGGGCTCGGAGAACGGCTGGATCACCGTGGCCACTGCCGCTCCTCCCACGACAGCGGTCACCGCGTAGAGCGCATCCGCCGTCGTGGCTCCGATCGCTGCCGCGGCTCCGACCCGGAAGGAGGTCCGGGCCGTCAGATTGATCATCAGTACGGCCACGGCTCCCACCGGGATCGCCAGGCCACATGATCGATCCCCGGCTGCAGGCGTTGCGCGTTCTGCGGGCAGCCCGACCACCATGCACTGGCCGACCGTGAAACCGTACGTCTGCCGGATACCGCCCAGGAGACCTGGATCCAGGCCGGGGACCCCAGGGACCAACACCCGGTCCTCCTGCATGCCGCAGCCGCCGCGGGGTTCACCCCGCGAGTGACACACAGCGCCATCGACTGGACTGCTGTGGCCGCCCTTGTTGCCCACGGCCACGGAATTTGTCTCGTCCCCCGACAGGCACCGCTCCCTCAGGGACTGCCCCTCCGACGCGTGCCCTTGGCAGGCCCGACGGCCCCCGTCCGTCGGCTCCTGGCCTGCGTCCGGCCCGGAAGCAGGAAACAGATCGCCATCGCGCGCGGCCTGGACGCGCTCCAGGACGCCGCCCTGAGGGCTGCCCCGTAGCGGGTGCGGTGCCGTCTCAAGACCACTGATGAACTGACCCTCGTGGAGCCGTGGTCGGCGCCGAGAACGATTCTCGACGGCGCCTGAACCCGAGGCATTACATAGAGTTCGCAAAGAAGCGACTCAGCTGCGGAATCCGACCCCTGCCGACTGGCACAAGTCCAGTAGCGTCACCTCCGCATTCGACCATGCATGCGGACATCGGGGGAGACAGTCATGGGTAATCTGCTGTTCAACGTGACCACGGCAGCGCTCATGGTGCTGATGTTCAAGGCGGGCCTGGCACTGCTCGGCCCGGATTCGATCCCGCAGCGGCGCCTGCCCTGGGCCGCCATCGCGGTGTTCGCGGTGGCGCTCGCCGGTGTGGTGACCCAGCTCTGCTGGGCGGGGGCCATGGACGCCTTCGACGCGGATCCGGGCAAGTCCGGCTGGTGGCGCGTGGTCACGTCTGTCTTCATGCAGAACGGCGGCTTCCTGGGCGGGGCTTGGAACATCGCGACCCTCGCCGTGATCGCTGCCCTCGCACAGTGGTTCTGGGGCGGGCCCTTGATGATCGGCCTGTTCGTGGCCGGGATCCTCCTTCCGCAGCACATCGACTCGCTGTTCATGGAAGCGAGCCGCAGCACCGATCCCCGTAACTTCGCGGGCAGTTCGGGAGCCACCTACTTCCTCGCGGCGACCCTGGCCGCCGGTCTACTGCTGCGCGCCAAGGACCGCAAGGACCGGCTGCTCGCTGTTGCGGCACCCGTGCTCGGGCTGGTGATGTGGTTCGCCCAGGAGAACGGACACGGACTGGTCGTCGTGTACGGGTTCGCACTGGGCGCCCTGGTGTGGGGAGTTGGGCACCGGATGATCCAACCCGACCTCGATTCGCGGAAGACGCCGCGCCTCACCATGGGTTCCCTGGCGGCGACGATACGACGCTAGCCCGACGGGACGCCGGCCGGGTGCTACCTGTGCCCGCCGCCACGAACCGCTTCCTGTTGCCCGATGAACGAAGGACTCAAGTGAATCCGCCCCTTGCCCGGACGGGCCCCGGCACGTCCACGAGCAGCGTTGCCCGCGCAGTGACCGACATCCTGCAGCCGCGCAACGTACTCGTGGCCGGCATGCTCGGGATCGGAGCCGTCGCGGGTGGCCTCGCCGGCATGGCATGGGGACTTCTCGGCGCGCTCTGTGCGGGAGTGGTGCCCGCCGCCTATATCGAGTTCGAACGGAAACGCGGAACATGGGGCGACCGCCATGTGGTGGACCGCACGAAGCGGGCGCCCATTTTCCTCGTGATTCTGGCGTCCGTCGGGACCGGCGCGCTCCTGATGACTCTGGGACATGCGCCGTCGGACGTCATCAGGGCCATGGTCGGGTTGTGGCTGATGACCGTTGTCCTGTTGAGCGTCAACACCGTCTGGAAGATCTCCGTCGACTCGGCGGTCGCATCGGCCGTGGTCGCCCTGCTCGCCGTCGTGCACAGCCCTTGGTGGCTGGCGGGGTACGCCGTGACGGTGTTGGTGTGCTGGTCCCGAGTGGCTCTGCGCTATCACACGGCGTTGCAGACTGTGGCAGGTGCGGCCCTGGGTGCGCTGACCACGGCCGCGTGGATCGGAGCCTGACCCGCTTCCGGGGGCACGGCCTGCGTCCGGAGCGGTCCGGCGCGCGTCCCGTCCCGCTCCCCCACAGTTTGGTACCTTTCACTGGACACACAAATCGATCGGATGTTCGTTTACTGGGATCTCCGAGACGTCCGGTGTCGGCAGTAGGCGCTCACGTCCTCCGACGTGCGGCGTGCCACACAATCGGACCGGGTGAAAGCTCATGGCGGGAACCGACCACGAAAAGGCGCTGGACACCGCGCTCGCACAGATCGAGCGGAAATACGGCAGGGGTGCGGTCATGCGCCTCGGCGAGCGGCCCAATGAGCCCATCGAGGTGATCCCTACCGGATCGACCGCGCTGGACGTGGCGCTCGGTGTGGGCGGTCTGCCGCGTGGCCGTGTGGTGGAGGTGTACGGGCCGGAGTCCTCCGGTAAGACGACGCTGACGTTGCACGCAGTGGCCAACGCTCAGAAGGCCGGCGGCCAGGTGGCGTTCATCGACGCCGAGCACGCTCTGGACCCGGAGTACGCCAAGAAGCTCGGCGTCGACACCGACAACCTCATCCTGTCCCAGCCGGACAACGGTGAACAGGCGCTGGAGATCACCGACATCCTGATCCGCTCCGGCGCGATCGACCTGATCGTGATCGACTCCGTCGCGGCCCTGGTGCCACGCGCCGAGATCGAGGGCGAGATGGGCGACTCCCACATGGGCCTGCAGGCCCGTCTGATGAGCCAGGCACTCCGAAAGATCACCAGCGCGCTCAGCCAGACGAGGACGACGGTCATCTTCATCAACCAGCTGCGCGAGAAGATCGGCGTGATGTTCGGCTCGCCCGAGACCACGACCGGTGGCCGCGCCCTGAAGTTCTACGCCTCGGTGCGGCTCGACATCCGTCGTATCGAGACCCTGAAGGACGGCACGGACGCGGTCGGCAACCGCACCCGCGTCAAGGTCGTCAAGAACAAGGTCGCGCCGCCCTTCAAGCAGGCCGAGTTCGACATCCTCTACGGGCAGGGCATCTCCCGCGAGGGCGGCCTGATCGACATGGGTGTGGATCACGGCTTCGTCCGCAAGGCCGGCGCCTGGTACACGTACGAGGGCGACCAGCTCGGCCAGGGCAAGGAGAACGCGCGCAACTTCCTGAAGGACAACCCCGATCTCGCCGGCGAGATCGAGAGGAAGATCCTCGAGAAGCTCGGAATCGGGGTACCGGCGAAGGCCGCAGTCGCCGAGGGCACGGGCGCCGTCCCGGTCCCTGATGCCGCACGGACCTCGGCGGGAAACCCCGCCTGACAGGCAAGGGCGCGGCCCGGCCGGGGCCTCGACGACCGCGTCAGGATCCGATATCCGGTGTGTCCGGGCAGGCAGGCCTCAGGTCACCTGCGGCGTTCGCGGTCCCGTCGGTCCTGGCGCAGTTTGCGGCCTCGGCGCTGGCGCCGGTATCGGCGGTCCCAGCGGTCCTCGCGGTCCCGGTGGTCCCGGTACTCCCCGTAGCCCTCGTACCGGGAATCGTTCCGACGGCCCCAACTCACGTCGCTGTCCCGGCCGTAGTGGACGTACGCGATGACCAGAACGACCGCGGCCACCCACCACAGAGAGTTGAGGAAGCCGAGCCCGAACAGGACCACGAGGAGGACGAGCAGCAGGACCAACATGGTGGGCCTCCCGGGCGTGGAAATTCGGGTCATCGCTGCCGGGGACCGGGGCCTCACTCAACAGCGTAGCCCTGCCCGCGGGTTGCGGATACGGCGTGCCGTCACCACGTATCCGTACGACGTAGATGGCCACTTGACACCTGGTCAGGGAATGTGGAGCGGGCTAGCGTACGTCGTGCCGCCCCAGCCCCCGGCAGCACCGAACAGCCCTCGCGCCCTCGCTCTGGGGGCGCACCGTGCGCATCGCTGCCGGAACCCGCCGCGTCACGAGCGTGGCCGTTCCCGTTGCCCGCACTCACCGGGTGATCCCGGCACGGCCTCGATGCGCTCCAAGCGGGCGCCGTTGCGCTGCCCGCCGCATGCACGCATCTGACCAGGCGGTACGCATGATGTACACGCTGATCGTTCCAGCCGTGACTCCCTTTGTCCTGCTCGCCACCGTCATGGGCCTGTCCTGGTGGGAGGACCGCGTCCTGCCGTCGGCCGAACCTGCGGAACCTCCCGTTGAGCCTCCGATTGCCCCTGCGGCCCCGGCTTCACTCCCCCGGCCCGCCGGCCTCAACAAGCCGTTGACAGGGGAAGTTGCCAGGCGTTGACTGACAGCACGGCGTAGGGCCATGCCACTCCGGATCCACCGGGCGACGCATTCCACCTCCCCCGCTTCGCCCGGACCCCGCGGAAACACGGACCACTCCCGCGATCTGGAGGCCCGGCGATGTTATGGATCCTTCTCCTTCTGCTGATCCTGGTGGTCTTTGGGTTCGGCTTCATGATGCAGATCCTGTGGTACGTCGCGGTGGTACTTCTGGTCGTCTGGCTCGTCGGCCTCCTGATGCGCGGGCGTGGGCGCAGCGGTGACCGACGCCGGTTCGGCCGCGGCCGCAGCCGCGTCTGATCCGTCCCAACACCCCGCCCTGCCCGCCGAATCGGCGGACGGGAGACGCCTTCCGACGCTGACCGGCAGGGATTGATGGGCATGCAGCAGAGCGGTCAACGGATCAAGAGCCAAAGAAGGCAGCCATGTCCACCTTCGTAGTCATCGCCGTGCTCGTCATCGCGGCGGCAGCCCTGGTCTTCATCGGGCACGGCCGAGCCCGCGGCGGCGGACGCGGCCTGAAGCATCGTTTCGGACCCGAGTACGACCGCTCCGTCGCCCTCCACGACGGCTACGTCCCCGCGGCCGAGCGGGAGCTCGCCGAGCGGGTGAAGCAATACGGCCCCCTCAAGGCGAAGCCGCTGGCACCTGAGGCACGTGAGCGCTACCAAGCTCAATGGGCGGAAATTCAGTCACAGTTCGTCGAGTCGCCGCAGACGGCTGCCACCAAGGCCGACGCGCTGCTGTCGCACCTGGCCGAGGAGCGGGGCCTCCCTGGCGGTGAGCAGTTCGAGGAGCAGATGGCTGCGCTCTCCGTCCATCACGCCCACTGTGCCCATGGCTACCGCAGCATGCACACAGCAGCCCGCAGCCGGGCCGGCACCGAGGAAATACGCGAAGCCATGCTCGAAGCCCGCAGCCTCTTCGAGGCCCTGGTCTCCGAACAGCCGACGGACCCGCCCCGGAGCCGTCCGCAATCTCCCGACCGCGGCCACGCGCCGTGGGCACAGGGCCGGCGCCAGGCGAAGGGAAGTGGCACAGGATGATGTACGACCAGGAACGCGCACGACAGCCCCAGAGCAAGAGCCCGGATCCCGCGAAGCGATACGCCCCGCAACCGCCCCGAACCGAACCGGCTCACGCACCCCATGAGCCGCCCACCAGCGCCGACGACCTCACCACGCCCGGCACCCCCGACCCCGCACTGCTTCCTCGGGACCAACGGGACGAGCTCGCCATGCGGCTCCGGCAGGGCCTCAACACCTTCGTGGACAGCCCGCACCGGGCGGTGGAAGAGGCCGACAGCGTCTTCGCCGAAGCCATCACGCACCTGACCGAAACCCTCGCGGAGCGGCGCCGCGTCCTACGCGCAGGCTGGCAGGGCCAGGACACCGAGGCGCAGACAGAGGAACTACGGCTCGCACTACGGCAGTACAGGAAGATCACCGAGCTATTGCTGCGCATGTAGCGCCCGCCGGCCAGAGCGCTGAACCCGTTCGTCTGCGCTGCCGTCTCCCTGCGCCGCGGCGTAAGCCCCGCCTGTCGTTCGCGAAGTTCAGCCGTGTGGCGTGCCTGCTACCGGTTGGCCGCGAGGAAGTCCTCCAAGATCTCGACGAACCGCGCCGGCTGCTCCTCGGCCGGGTAATGGCCGCAGTCGTCGAGAACGACCTCCGTGACGTCGCCGGCCGCCAGCCGCATCGTCTGGGCGGCATTCGCACCGCTCCACAGCGCGCCGCCGAGAGCGAGCACCGGCAGCGTCAGCCGGGTCTTGCTGCGTTGCTCGTTCTGCGCGATCGTCTCGTCCAGCGCTCGGTAGTACGCGAAGCTCGCCCGCAGCGCGCGAGGATCCGCGGCGATCGCGTCGACGTAGACATCGACGGCGTACGCGGGGATCGCGGTCGGCGTGGCGGCCTTGGTGGCGAACTGCCAGCCGAAGAAGAGCCGCTCCCGCCCCCGGACCAGTTCCTCGTTGAGGCCGGTGAGCCGGTTGAAGCCGAACTGCCAGAGCCTCAGGTTGGCCGCGTCCGGGCCGAAGAACGGCGGGGACGGCGTGAGGCCGGGGATCACTGCTTCGAGGATGGCGAGCCGGCCCACCCGCTCGGGGTGATCGGCGGCGAGGGCGTATCCGGTCCACGTACCGATGTCGTGGCCGACCACGTCGAACCGGTCGTGCCCGAGCGCGGCCATCAACGCGACCAGATCGGCGGCCAGCGTGCCGGCGTCGTACCCGTCGTCGGGCTTGTCGGACAGCCCGGCCCCGCGCGAGTCGACAGCGACGACGGTGTGCCGGCGGGCGAGCGCGGGCATCACCTCCCGCCAGGCGTACCAGGTCTGGGGCCACCCGCCGACCAGCAGCAGCGCCGGGCCGTCCCCACCGGTGACCGCGTGCAGCCGCAGCCCGTTCACCTCCACGAGCCGGCTGGTGAAGACGTCGAGGAATCCGTCAGGCAGTTGCAGCGAACCTAAGGTCGTCATGCCGGCGACCCTACCCATTTTTGAACGATCGGTACAAGATGTGTAGGCTGACGAACCATGGCAGGCCGCAAACAATTCGACGTGGACGAGGCGCTACGACGTGCGATGCACGTCTTCTGGCGCTGGGGTTATTCGGAGGCCTCGATCGATCGCCTGACCGAGGGCACGGGCCTGGGCCGGGGCTCGCTCTACGGCACCTTCGGCGACAAGAGCGCCCTCTTCCGGAAAAGCCTTCAACGGTACGGGCAGACGTACCACCCGCTGTACGAGCAGGCGCTGTCCGGCCCCCACCCGAGCCCGAGCGCCGTTGTGGCCGCCTACCTGCGGGTCACCCTGAACCGCATCGCCGACCAGGCGGTCCCTGACGGCTGCCTGCTCACGGTGTCGGCAACGCAGCTCCCGGCCCTCGACGCGGAGGGCCGGGCGATGGTCCGCGCCATGATCGACGGTTTGCGGGCGATGCTGGAGCAGGCGTTGCTGGCGGCGGGGGCCGACGAGCAGGAGGCGGCAGAGCTGGCGTTGTGCACGCTGGCGACGAACAAATCCCTGGCGGTGCTGAGCCGCGCCGGTTTCTCGGGCGAAGACCTGGCAACCGTCGCGGCGGCCGCGGCCAAGAATGCCAAGGCTCTGCCGAATCGACCGGCCGATCCGTCGGGGCCGCGATAGGCGGGAACGGCTCCGTCGCCGATGGACCTGCAGAGACTTGGGGGCAGCCGGCGGCTCGGCAGGAAGTGACTCGGCACAGCCTTCATGGGGGCCGCAGGAAGTCGCATGTCCACGTCTCCGGTATCACCCCTCGCGACGGGGCGATCAGTCCTGCGCCACGTTCGCCGCGGCCACATTCTCGATCACGCGGCCGAGTTTGGTCTGGGCCCGGGTCAGGTCCTGGATGCGTGCGGCGATGCGGTCGCGTTCGACGATGAGCTGGTCGAGCATGGCGGGGGTCGCGACGCCGGTGCTCACGCACGGCAGGAGTTCGACGACGGTACGGCTGGAGAGGCCGGCCGCGAAGAGGTCCTGGATGAGCTGGACCCGCTCCAGGGCTTCGTCGGGAAAGTCACGCTGTCCACCAGCCGTCCGCGCCGATTCCAGAAGCCGCTGCTCCTCGTAGTAGCGCAGGGCCCGCACGCTGACCCCCGACCGCCTGGCGAGCTGTCCGATGCGCATGACGCAGGTCGCCCCCTTCCCGCTCGTACCTCACGTTGACGTCAGGTCAAGGCTAGCAATACCGGCTCCGGGGGCACTGGCGCAGGCACTGCGCCCGCGCCTGCCCCCTCTGCAGCCGGGCGGCAGTTTCGGCTTGCACCTCACGTCGACGTCAGGTTCTAGAGTGGCGAACGCCGGACGAACACGTCGTTCCGGCCCGTCAAAGTGAGGCAGACCATCATGCGCGCAGCCCGGTTCCACGCATACGGCGGAGCGGAGATCCTGGTGATCGAGCAGGCCCCCGATCCCCACCCCGGACCCGGTGAGATTCGTGTCCGCGTCGCGGCGGCCGGCGTCAATCCCATCGACTGGAAGCTGCGCTCCGGCGCCCTGCACCAGATCTTCCCCCTGGATCTGCCCGGCATTCCCGGGCGCGACGGCGCCGGTGTGGTCGACGAAATCGGTGACGGGGTGCAGGGGGTGAGCATCGGCGACCGGGTCTTCGGGCTGGGCGGTGTCACCGGCGCGACCGCGGAGCTGCTCATCCTTTCGGCCTGGGCACACACCCCCGCCACGTGGAACGACGAGCAGGCCGCCGGCGCCGGTCTCGCGTCCGTGACCGCGATGGGTGGCTTGAACGCGCTCGGCTCCCTCGCGGGGCGCACCCTCCTCGTCGAGGGCGCCGCCGGAGGCGTGGGCAGCGCGGCGGTCGAGATCGCGGTAGCGCAGGGTGCTGCCACTGTGATCGGGACAGCCAGCGAACGCAACCACGAGTTCCTCACCTCTCTCGGCGCCGTTCCCACCACCTACGGCCCCGGCCTCGCACAGCGCCTCACCACCCTCGCTCCTCACGGTGTCGACCTCGTGCTCGACACCGCGGCCTCCGGCTCCCTGGACGACCTCGTCTCGATCGCGGGCGACCCGAAGCGCGTCGCGACGGTCGCCGACCACGCGGGCGCACAGCGCCTGGGCACGCATGTGGCCCACGCGGTGAACGACTCCACTCTTCTGTCCGCGGCGGCGGAACTGGGCGGGCAGGGCCGCTACACACCCCGTATCGAACAGGCCTACCCCCTGGAGCGGATCGCCGACGCCCACGCGCACGCCGAGCGCGGACGCACCCGAGGAAAGATCGTTATCCGCATCTGAACAGGGCCGTCAGCATCTGCATCCGAACAGGGCCGTCAGCCCGGCTTGACCGCCAGCGTCGCGAAATAGTTCGACATGTATTGAGCCGATGCGTTGGATTGGTGCGGCGCTTCCGCGAAGCCGGTGAGGACGAACCCCGCGGCGAGTTGCCCGCCGATCTGGCCGCTGAGGGTGTGGCTGTACTCAAGAGGGGCGTCCGCGCCGAACTTCGTGGCGCGTTCCTCGGCGGAGTACTGCGTGACGTCGCTGTAGGGCAGCTTGTGCACGACGACCAGCTCGCCGCGCTCGTCGAGCGCCTCGTGGTCGAACAAGTACGCATCAGGGTTGAGGAAGCCCACGAGCAGGGTTCCGCCCGGCCGCAGGACGCGGAAGCACTCACGCCACACCGGCGCCACGTCCGGTACGAACAGGTTGGAGACCGGATGGAACACGACGTCGAATGTCGCGTCGCCGAAGGCGCTGAGGTCGCACATGTCGCCCAGGACGGTGCGCAGTTCGAGTCCGTCGCGCGCCGCCACCATCCGGTCCTGGCCGAGCTGGCGGGGCGAGTTGTCGAATACGGTGACCCGCGCTCCTGCGGCGGCGAGGATCGGACCCTGCTGACCGCCGCCGGAGGCCAGGCACAACACGTCCTTGCCGGTCAGGTCCGTCGGCAGCCAGGAGCGGTCCACCGGCTCGCGCCCGATGAGCACAATCGACCAGTCGCCCGTGCGGGCACGCTCGACATCCTCGGCACTCACCGGCCTCGACCACTCGTTGCCCTCTTCGACACACTTGTCCCATGCTGCCCGATTGTGGGCAACGGGGTCGACATCCATGTCCTGCACGTTCAACTCCCCCTACAGCCAAGCGAACACCTGCGGCACTGACAGTTCGGTGCCGCCGGCCAACACGATCGCAGGGTGCGGGCTCAACGCGCCGGTGTCGCCGAGCATCTGCTGGAGCGACGAGGTGCGCAGCGGCAACCTCAGCCCGTCGTCCAGTGACGGAGCTTCTCGGGGTTGCGCACGACCCAGATGCGCTTGATCTTCTCGTCTGTGATCTCGAACGCGAACACCGTCACGATGACGCCGTTCTGTTCGGCCACCACACCGGGCGTGCCACTGACCGTGCGTTCCAGGAACGTCATGTCGTCGGACCTGCGGCGGGCGATTTCGATCCAGGCGTGCGCGATCTGCTCGCCGCCTTCGATGGGGTCCAGGAAGGTGGTGGCGAGGCCGCCGCCGTCGCCGACCGCCACGGCGTCGGGGTCGAGGAGGCCGATCAGGGTGTCGATGTCCTTGGCCTCCCACGCCTGCTTGAAGTCCCGGATGATGCCGGCCTGTTGGGTCGCCGTGGTCGCGGAAGGCTGTGCGGCCCTGATCCGGCGGCGGGCGGAGGAGGCCAGCTGTCGGCAGGCCGCCGGGGTGCGGCCGACGATCTCGGCCACTTCCGCGAAGGAGTAGCGGAAGACGTCGTGCAGGATGAACGCGACGCGTTCGGCCGGGGTCATCGCTTCAAGTACGACCAGGAAGGCCAGGTTGACCGACTCGTCCAGGGTGATCCGGTCGGCCGGGTCGGCGGCCGCGCCGCTGTCGGTGTGCCCGGGGAGCGGCTCGGGGAGCCATTCGCCCACGTAGGTCTCGCGCCTGGCTCGGGCGGAGCCGAGCATGTTGAGGCAGATGCGACTGGCGACGGTCGTCAGCCAGGCGCCGGGCGACTCGATGGCGGCCTGCTGCTGCGGCGACATGGCGTACCAGCGGGTGCAGGTCTCTTGCACGGCGTCCTCGGCCTCGGCGAGGGAGCCAAGGAGACGGTAGGCAAGATTGAGCAACTGGCGCCGCTCGCTCAAGATCGCGTCGAGTCCTGGGGTGGTCATCGTGACGGCTCCCTCGGTCGTGTCTGCCTTCACCTGAACGACAAGACAGCGCGCCGGAATGTGAGGCCGCGGTGTCACCTCACATTCCGCGGGGCTGTGCTGTCGAACTGTCCGGACGAACTCGCGAGCCAGACGGCCGCGTTGTCGCGGCAGCACCCCAGGGAGACACTATGAGCCTGTTCCGGCTTGACGCCAGCATCCTTCCCGGCACCTCGGCCGGCGCCGAACTGGCCGACATCGTGGAAGCGGAGTGGACCGCAGTCCACCCGGACGAGCCGGTGGTGCGCCGCCACCTGGGCACCGATCCGCTGCCCGCCGGCGCCTGGGTGCAGGCCCACACCGGCGCTCTGACACCTGAGCCCGACCGCACGCCCGCCCAACGTGACGCCCGCCTGCTCGCCGAGTCGCTCGTCGCGGAACTGGAGGCCGCCGAGGCGGTGGTGCTGGCCGTTCCGCTGTACAACTTCGGCGTCTCGCAGCACTTCAAGACCTGGGTCGACCTGGTCATCTCCGGGGCGCCCCTGGCCTGCCCGGTACTCAAGGACAAGCCGACCGTCCTGGCCACAGTGCGCGGTGGCGGCTACGCGCCCGGCACTCCGCGCGAGGGCTGGGACCACTCCACCCCGTACCTCAGGCGCATCCTCGCCGACGTGTGGCAGGCCGACCTCACCGTCGTGGAACGTGAGCTCACCCTCGCCGCCTCCCCCGGTATGGAACCCCTCGGAGACCTCGCCGCGGACCTCCACGCCAAAGCCCTGACCGCCGCTGGAGAAGCCGGCCGCGACATCGCCACCACGAGCACCTTCCGGTGAGCTGCTCGGCGCAGAAGCCGGGCTTCTTCCAGGGGACTTGGAAGGGCGCCTGACCCGCTGCCTCTACGTCGTGAAGAAGCCGGTCAGCGCGCGGCCGATCCGGTCGATCTGCACGGGGGCCTTCGTCCTCGCCCGGGCCGGACTGCTCGACGGCCGCCGCGCCGCCACCCACTGGCGCGAATCCGCCCGGCTCGCCGCCGCCTTCCCCGAGGTGCAGGTGGACCACGACGTGCTCTTCGTGGACCACGGCGACGTAGCGACCAGCGCGGGGACCGACGCGGGAATCGACCTGTGCCTGCACCTCGTGCGGTCCGATCACGGCGCGGCCTACGCCACCGAGGTCGCCCGGAACATGGTCCTGCCGCCGCACCGGGAGGGCAGCCAACTCCAGTACGCAGCAGGGCCCGCACCGGCCAAGGCGGACGAGTCACTGGCGCCACTGTTGGAGTGGGCCGCCTCCCGGCTCGACACCCGACTCACCCTCGACCGCCTCGCCGAACACGCCGGGCTGTCCAGCCGGACCCTCGCCCGACGGTTCACGGAACAGCTCGGCACCAGCCCCGGACACTGGCTGCTCGGCCAACGCATCGACGGGGCACGGACGTTGCTTGAGCAGACCGACCTGCCCGTCGAAGCCGTCGCCACCCGTGTCGGACTCACCTCGGCGGTCAACCTGCGCCGCCACTTCCGAGCGCAACTGGGCACCACGCCCGGCGCCTACCGACGCACCTTCAGGCAGACCTGACGGTGGGGCACCCCTGCCACAACCTCTGGGAGGCGCATCCATGCACGCCCTGATCAGAGGAGAGCCGTCGGCCGCCGTCCTTCTGTGAGTTGCGGCCATTTCCGATCGCTTTCCCCTTCGTCGTCACGCCGTGTGGCACGAGCCGTCAGACTGTCCGCCATTTCCTGGTGACGGGTGGGCAAGGGCCGAGGGGACGATGTGACCACGCGGAAGCAGCACACGGGGAATCTGCCCGCGGCGACGCCGGAGCTGATCGGGCGGCGGCCCGAACTGACGGAGATCCGACGGCTGTTCACGGATGCGCGCCTGGTGACCCTGACGGGGGTCGGTGGGGTGGGCAAGACGCGGCTGGCGCTGCAGTCCGCGCACGAGGCGCAGCCGGCCTACCGGGACGGCGCGTGGTGGGTGGAGCTGTCCCCCGTGCGATACGGATCCGTGCTGGCGCTCGCCATCGCCGAGGAGTTGCCGCTGGCGGATCAGACGACGCGACCGATGATCGATGTGCTGGTCGACTATCTGGCCGAACGCGAGATGCTGCTGGTACTGGACACTTGCGAGCATCTGGTGGGTCCCTGCGCGCTTGCGGTCGAGGCATTGCTACGCGGGGCGCCTGCGCTGCGGGTTCTGGTCACGAGCCGCCGCCCGCTGGGCATGGTCCAGGAGCAGACGTTGACCGTCGCGCCGCTGGCCGTGCCGGAGAGCGACAAGGACGTAGCCGGGGCGGCGACGGACGCGGCCGTCCTGCTGGCTGCCCGCGCGGCCGAAGTGGCGCCCGGTTTCGCCGTCACCGATGCCAACCGGCCGGACCTGGTACGGCTGTGCCGGCGCCTGGACGGGCTGCCGCTCGCCATCGAGCTGGCGGCCGCACGACTGCGCGAACTGTCCCTGGCGGAACTGACCGAACGCCTGGAGGACCGTTACGCGGTGCTGAGCAGCGCCGAGAAGGTGGTGCGCGACGCCGCCCCGCCGTGGCACCAGGCGCTGCGCACCGCGATCGGCTGGAGTCACGAACTGTGCACCCCGGCGGAGCGACTGCTGTGGGCGCGCCTTTCCGTCTTCGCGGGCGGCTTCGACGCCGAGTCGGCCCGGCAGGTGTGTGCCGACGCGCATCTGCCGGGCACCAAGATCCAGGTCGTCCTGGATGCGCTCATCGACAAGTCCATCCTGAATTGGCAGCCGTCCGGGAGCACCGAGCGATACCGGATGCTCGACACCATCCGTGAGTACGGTGCCTGGTGGCTGGAGGCCATCGGCGAGCGCGACGACGGTCGCCGCCGCCACGTCGGCCACTACACGTCGCTGATCCGCCACTTCGCCGACCGCTTTCTCACCTCCCAACAGGTGCCGTTGTACTGGGGACTTGTCCCCGATCGGGAGAATCTCCGCACCGCCCTCGGCCATGCCCTCGACGACGGCGGCAACGAGGCCGTGGCGGTGACAGCGGCGATGTGGGCGTACTGGGTGTGTGCCGGGCAGCCCCGCGAGGCGGGCCACTGGATGGACCTGGCACTCGAGCACGCGTCCGGCCCTTCGGTCGACCGGTTCACGACACTGGTGTGGAGCTGCACCTTCGCGACGTACCGGGGCGAGCACACGGCGGCACTACGGTTCGCGGATGCGGCGCAAGAGGACGCCGACCGGCTCGCCGACCGGCGACTTGCCGGATACGCCGCCATGAGCCGCGGGATTGCGCTGGCCTACTCCGGCGAACCCGGCTCGGGCCTGGATCTGCTGCATCGGGCGACGGAGATCTTCCGCGAGGTCGACGACGCCTCCGGCACATGTCTGGCTGCCATCCGCCGTGGGATCGCCCATACGATGGGCGGCAACCCCGGCGCCGCGCTCGCCGACTTCGACGAAGCGCTCGACCTGTTCGGCGAAGGCAGTGAGGAGAGCTACTTCACGGCGTTCATCCTCACCGCCAGCGGCATCGCCCACATTCTCTTCGGGGACACCACCGCTGCCGACCGGGCGGGGCGCCGCGCCCTTGAACTTCAGTACGCGCGCGACGACTTGCTCGGTCAGGCGGCCTCGCTCAGCGTGTTGGCATGGGTCGCCGCCCAGGACGGACGACACCCCCGCTCGGCCTGGCTGTTCGGCGCGGTGTGCGCGGTGGAGGAGCTGGCGGGCTCGGCCCCGTTCGTCGGCAACCCGAAACTGGGAGCATTGCACGCCCAGTTCCATGCCGCCGCGCGGCAGGCACTCGGCGACCAGCGCTACGAGGCGCTGCACCGCCAGGGCGCTGAGCAACCGCGTCCGGCCGCGGTGCACTTCGCTCTGAGCAACCACGACGCGCCTCCCGCACCCTGACGGCTAGTCAACCAGCGAAGGAACTGCTCGACGGGGCCCACCTACCGGGATCCGGCCTTCGTTTCGTGCTGCGTCATGAGGGGGCGTGGGGTGCGGAACGGGGACAGTCGTTCTTCGCCGACGGTGTGGCGCAGCGCGGTGTCGGTGACGCCGAGCCCCGGGCGTGGGGCCTGGCAGAGCACCGCCACCTTCCCGGTGTGCTGGTTCGTCTGTACGAGCCGGGTCGCCTCGGGTGACCGGGACAGCGGGTAGACCGCGGACATGGTCGGCACGATGTGGCCCAGTCCGATGAGTCTGTTGCAGTCCCAGGTCTCCTGCAGGCTCGCGATGTGGCTGCCGATGATGCGTTTGAGCCGCATCCACAAGTAGCGGTTGTCGTAGCTGTGTTGGTGGCCGCTGCTGGAGCCGCAGGTGACGACGGTGCCGCCGCGGCGGACCACGAAGACGGAGATGCCGAAGGTGGCACGGCCGGTGTGTTCGAACACGATGTCCGGGTCGCGGCCGATCCTGGCTCGGATGATCGAGCCGAGTTTCTTGCCGATCTCCAGCACATGGTCGGGGTCATCGGCCGCGTCGTCGGTGAGGCCGATCTCTGCGCGGTCGATGACGATGTCGCATCCGAGCCGGTGCAGCACGTCGGCGCTGTGCTGTGAGGTGACGACGCCGATGGGGAGCGCTCCGCCGTTCTTGGCGAACTGGACGGCGTAGGCGCCGAGTCCGCCGGCGGCGCCCCAGATCAGCACGACGTCCCCCTGTTTGAGGCGGGCACCGTGCTCGCCGACCAGCATCCGGTAGGCGGTGCCCGCGCACAGGGTGTTCACCGCGGCCTCTTCCCACGTCAGGAGGGCGGGTTTGGGGACGAGTTGGCTCGCCCGGACGATGGCGTACTCGGCCAGTCCGCCGAAGTTGGTCTCGAAGCCCCAGGCGCGCTGCTGAGCGCCGAGCATGCCGTCGGCGTGCGTGCCGGGTTCCTGGTCGTCGACGTAGGCGGGGCTCACCACGACGTGGTCCCCGGGCTTCCAGTGGCGGACACCGGAGCCGACGCGTTGAACGACACCGGCGGCGTCGGAACCGACGACGTGGTACGGCTGGTCGTGCCGGGCGGCCCACCCGCCCTGGCGGCCGAACTGCTGCAGGAACCGGAACGTGGGCACCGGTGCGAACGTGGCGGTCAGCACGGTGTTGTAGTTCACCGAGCTGGCCATGACGGCCACCAGCGCCTCATCGGGGGCGAGTTCGGGCATGGGGACCGGACCGACGCGCAGCGAGCGGCGCACGTCCTTGTCCGTCGCGTCGCCGAACATGGCGATGTCCTCCACGCGTACATGTGCGGCGAGATATTCGTCCGGGACCGGCATCCGCTCGACCTCGTCCTGCGTGGCCTGTCCGTTCACCAGGGCTTGCGACGGTGTAGCCATCCACACATGTCCTCTCGGTAGCTCCGGGTCTCCCGTCCACGGGCTCCCCTGTACCTCCTGCACCATCGCGAAGGAACCAAAACCCGGCAACGCGCCAGGAAACACGCATACTGCCACTCGATGTGCGGGCCTCTCACGGACGAACTGCCTTGCCGCAGCTGCCTAGAGCTGAACGTCGGGCTTTGCGGATCCCTGCGGAACGTGGCACCCCAGGGCACGCATGTTCTCCGCATACACGTCGCCGGACATCGCCCGGTCGGGGCGGTACGCGGCGAGCTCCGGAGACGGCCGCCCGGTCGTGATCTCGTCGGCGGCCAGCCGGCCGAGCACCGGGGCAAGGGTGACCCCACTGTGCGCGACGAGGTGGTAGAGGCCGGGCGCCCCGGGCACGGCCCCCACCAGGGGGAGTTCGTCCAGCGGCACGGGGCAGAAACCGACACGGGAGGCGGCGGAGCCGGTCCGCCGCAGCTCTGGCACGACGTCGCCCGCGCGCCGGAACAGCTCCTGCGAAAGACCGTCGAGCGGCCCACCGAGGCGTGCGTCGAGGCGTGCGTCGATGTCCCGGGACAGGGCCAGGACCCCGCCGTCCGGCGTGGGCCGCAGGTTGATCCCCGGGGCGGCGAGGATCGCCCCCAACGGAACGTCAGGGAGTCGGCCGCTCTCGACGAGGAGCCCGGGCACCGCCCTCATCGGCAGCCGCACACCCGCGAGCGCGGCGAGCGCCTCCGCCATGGATCCCGCGCAGTTGACGACGGTACTGGCTGTGAAGCGCCGCTCCCCTGCCACCACTCCCGTGACGCGGGAGTCCTCCCGCAGCAGCCCGGTGACAGGAGTGCGGGAGTGCAGTTCGGCTCCGTGGCGCGCGGCCGCCTCCAACAGGGCCTGCACGAAACGGGGCGCGTCGAACCAGGCCGCGCCGGTGTGCACGACGACTTCCTCGGCGGAACAGGCGGCAGGGTCGACCTCGGGAGCGGCCTCACGCAGTGCGGCCGCAGGGGCGAGGTCGCATGCGTGCCCCCACGACCGGACCTGCAGCGCGCGCTCACGCAGCGCCTGTTGCGCCGCTTCGCCGTCCGCCCACTGGATCAGGGGCGCCGGGTGCCGCCACGAGGGACCGCCGATTTCCTCGGCGAGGCGGAGGTGCCCCTCGGAGCCCGCACGGTTCAACCGGTAGTAGGCGTACGGGGTCTGCAGATGCGTCACGTCGAGGGACAAGGTGGCGCCCGACGCGCCGGACGCGGACCGCTCCGCCTCCAGGACGACGACGTCGGCTCCAGAACGTGCGAGGTGGTAGGCGACGCTTGCGCCCAGGACGCCCGCCCCGACAACGACGACTCGATCCATGGCCCTGTGCCTTTCTGTCGAGATCTGGGGAGACGAGTGAATCCCGGTGTCTTATGTGGGTCTTCTGTGGGTCTTCTGTTGATCCATTACCCCGTCAGCCGATGTTCGTTGGGCTTGGTGACCGTTGCCCTACTACGAGGAGTCACCTGCTCATGCCTGAGGAATTCGTACGTCGGATGCACTTCAAAGGGTTCGACTATGACTGCCGCATCGTCGAGAACCCCGCTCCTCGGACAGAGCCCATCGTGCTGCTGGGCGGTTCCTTCCAGGACATGTACGCCTTCCGGCGGTTGGAGAAGCCCTGGACGGAGGTCGCGACGGTCATCACCGTCGACCTCCCGGGGTCGGGCAAGGCCGACGACCTGCCGGCGGAGTACGGCTTCGACTTCCTCGCCGAGGTGCTGGGCGATCTGCTCGGGCAGCTGGAGTTGGACGCCGTGAATCTGTTCGCCGCTTCGTACGGCGTTCCCATCGCGTACCGGCTGGTCCAACGGCGGCCCGAGCGCGTCAAGCGCCTGATGCTCGCCGGGGCTTCCATGGAGTACCCGGCGGAGTGCCGGACCGCGCTTCGCGCCATGGTCGACAGCCTCGCCTCCGGAGACATTTCGAGCGCCTATGGCCGGGTGACGGTCGAGGCGCTCATGGCGCACCCGGACCGTCCCGTCCGCAAGCGTGCCGTGACGGCCCGGCTGCTGGCATGCACGATGAGCGCCATCACCGAGGCCGATGTGCCCCGGCACGTCGCCATCCTGGAGCGCGTCCTGGCCACTCCCGGCCTTCCGCCCGGTGGCATCCCCGACGTACCGGCCCTGTGCTTCACCGGTGAGTACGACGAGTTCTCCACCCCGGACCGCGTACGCGAAGTAGCCGCAACGATTCAGCAGGGGCAGTTCGCCCTGATCCGCGAGTCCGACCATCTGCCCAATCTCGAACGGGGCAAGGAGTTCTCGCGGCTCATCGCGGACTACTTCACCGACCAGCCGATCGACACGCTCGACTTTCTGACGTCGATCGAGCGTCCGGCTCTGGAAAGGGTGCCTGTCGGCGCCGCGTCGTAGCGTGGGGCTTCGTACGGCGGCGCGGCGAGACGGGAAAGGCTTGCTGCGCCATCTCCCTTTGTTCTCAGTGCAGTTCGGGGACGTCCGAGACGCTCAAGGCGTGAGGATCGCCCGGCCTCGGATGCGGCCGGCTTCCAGGTCGTCCAGCGCGTCCTGGAAGCGGTCCAGGGGGTACTTGGCGGTGTGCAGGCGGACGCGGTCCTGTGCGGCCAGGACCATCAGTTCGCACAGGTCGTTGTACGAGCCGACCAGGTTGCCGATGAAGTTGATCTCGGCGGAGATGATGTCGATCGTCGGGACGTCGATGTTCTCGCCGTAGCCGACCACGTGGTAGTCGCCGGCCGGGCGCAGCATGCCGACGCCGTCCTTGGTGGAGCCGCCCTCGCCGACGAAGTCGATGACCGCCTCCGCCCCTTGCCCGCCGGTCAGTTCGCGCACCCGGTCGACGTGGCCGCCGTCGGCGACGATGCCGTGGTCGGCCCCGATGGACGTGGCCAGGGCCACCGCGTCGGGATTGCGGTCGACGACGAGGAGCTCGGCGGCGGTGAGGGCCTTGAGCACCTGTACGCCGATGTGCCCGAGCCCGCCCGCGCCGATCACCACGCAGCGGTCCCCCGGCCGCAGCCTGCGGGCCGCCTTGGCCGCCGCGTGGTACGCCGTGAGTCCCGCGTCGGCGAGCGCCGCGACGTCGGCCGGTTCGAGGGAGTCGTCGATCCGCACCACGCTGCGCGCGGAGGTCTTCAGGTACTCGGCGTAGCCACCGGCCGTATCGATGCCGGGGAATTGGTTGTTCTCGCAGTGCACGTCGTCGCCGGCCCGGCAGGCGCGGCAAAGACCGCAGGTGATCAGCGGGTGCACGATGACCTTGTCGCCCTCGGCGACGTTGGTGACGGCGCTGCCGACGGCGTGCACCCAGCCGGCGTTCTCATGGCCGATCGTGTACGGCAGTGTCACGCCGGACTTCTGCGCCCACTGCCCCTCCAGAATGTGGATGTCGGTGCGGCACACGCCGGCGCCGCCGATCCTGACGATCACATCGAACGGGCCGGTCACCTCGGGGGCCGGGACCTCGGCCATCTCGAGGTTCTTGCCGTAGCCCACGACCTGGACTGCCTTCACGAGACGCTCTCCTTCGATTGGTCGTCCGCGGCTTGCGGATAGCGGGTGCGCAGCAGCCCCCGGCAGAAGTGCGCGTTGCCGTCGATCGACACCCGGACCGCACGGGCGAAGCGCAGCCGGAGCGGGATCTCGCCCGGCGGGACGCGTCGCCCCTCCTCGTCCACCAGTACCGGGTCGGACGGTGCCACGCCAAGGCCGAGCGCCTCCCGACGCCGCAGCAGCGCACCGGATGTCGGCGCCTCGGGGAGGTCGCCGAGGACCACGTCGTGGAGGTCCTCCTCGGTGAGGTCGGGGTGCTCGCGGAGCAGGCGCGTCAACGCCCGCTCCATCGCGGCGACATGGGCCTTGCGGCGGAATGTCAGCCGGAGCGCTTCGAGATCCTTCTCCGCCTCGGCGCCGAAAGTGCCGCGGTAGCCCGCGTCCTCGGCGAGCCCGCCGTTGATCAGGTCCGAGTCGTGGTGGTCGTCGAGCAGCACGACGACGTCCCGCGTCCAGGGCAGTGCCGTCAGCGCGTCCTTGGAGTCCGAGGCCATCAGGTACGCGAAGTTGGGCGAGCAGAACGAGGTGGGGAGCCTGAGGCGGACGGTGAGCGCCCCGTCGGGGGTCAGTGTCACGGAGCGTACGAAGCCCAGGTCGGTGATCGGCTCGTCCAGCTCCGGGTCGAGGACCGTGTCCAGCGCGGCGCGGGCGGAGCGTTCCCGTGCGTCGACGGTCATGTCAGGCCACCGCCGGTTCGCCGACACCGAGTCCGGCCGGGACCTCGATGTCGTACATGGCCGCCGCGTTCAGCCCGAGGATCTTCTTTTTCTGCGCCAGGGTGATCGGGGCGTACTCGGGCGTCATGTCCTCGGGGATCTGGAAGTCGACGAACCGCTCGATCAGCCAACGGGGCGTCCAGAGCGCGTAGTCGCTGGAGAACTGGATGCGGTCCTCGTCCAGCCAGTAGAGCAGTTCGCCGATGATCTGCGCGAAGTACCGGGGCCTGGTGTGGATGAAGGGGATCGCAACAGCGAGGCCGGCGTGCACATTGGGCTCCTGCGTGGCGATCCAGCAGAAGTCCTCGAGGCGGGGCAGTCCGCAGTGCTCGACGACGAAGTTCATCTCGGGGAACTGCGTGGCCACCTTGTCGACGTCCGCCACGTCGAAGGCGTCCCGGTCGAGCGGACGGATCGTCGGCCCCTTGTGGACGTGCACGTTGTTGATGCCGAGTTCCTGGCACACCTCGAGATAGCGGTACGTCCACGGGTCGTCGAGCTTGTATCCGCGGCTGTCCCCCTTCCACTCGGCGGTGTACAGCTTCACGCCCTTGAGCCGGAACCGCTCGGCGTCGCCCCGCAGTTGGTCGAGCCCCTTCTGCTCGTACCGGGGGTCCCAGGAGTGGTTGTACGTCAGCTTGTCGGGGTGCTTCTGGGTGAGCGCGAAGGCTTCCTCCGTCTGCCCGAAGCCGCATCGGTAGAACGCTCCCAGGCGCGCGGGCTGGAAGATGGCGTGGTCGACGTACCCGTCGACGAAGAGGTCCTTCATCAGGCGCTCGCCGCCGTAGTAGAGGTACTCCTCGTACGTCCAGAGTTCCGATTCCGGGCTCAGGTTGCGGTGGTAGTCGTAGAAGCAGTCGATGAACTGCTTGCCGTGGATGTTGAGTTGGTTCTCGGGGCGGGCGTCCCAGAGTGCGATGTGCGCGTCGACGATGAAGTAGTTCTCGCCGTCCTTGGAATACATCTGTCCTCCTCGGGTCCTCGGGTCGGGTTCCTCGGGTCGGGCCCCCGGTTCCTTGGTTCCTTGGTGCGCGTCAGGAGAACTGGATGCCGCCGTCGATCATGACGGACTGTCCTGTCATGTAGTCCGAGTCCCGCGAGGCCAGGTACGAGACGAAGGACGCGACGTCCGAGGGCTCCTCGACGCGGCCGAGCGCGATCGCCTCCGCGTACTTCTTGATGGCCCGGCCCTTCTGCAGGCCCTCCTCCTGCGCGAGACGCTCGTCGATCAGGTCCCACATGTCGGTGCCGACGATTCCCGGGCAGTACGCGTTGACGGTGATGCCGTGCTGCGCCCACTCCATGGCGGCGGCCTGGGTCAGTCCGCGTACGCCCCACTTCGACGCCGAGTAGGTGCCGAGCAGCGCGAACGGGCGGTACGCGACGATCGAGGCCGCGCCGATGATCTTTCCGCCGCCGCCCTGGGCGATCATCTGCCGCGCGGCGGCCTGGTAGGAGAGGAAGACGCCGCGCAGGTTCACGGCCATGATCTGCTCGAACTCGTCGAGCCCGGTGTCGAGGAGCGGAGTGACCCTGGCGATACCGGCGTTGGCGACGTAGACGTCGACCCTGCCGAAGCGGCCGGCGACCTCCTCGACGAGCGCGTCGGTCTGCTCCTTGCTGGACACGTCGGCGTGCACGGCGAGGGAACGACGGCCGGTCTTCTCGATGCCGGCCGCCACCTCGCCGAGTTCCTCGCTCATGCCGGGGAGGTCGGCGACGGCGACATCGAGTCCGTCCGCGGCCAGCCGCTCCGCGATGCTGCGGCCGATGCCGCGGGCGGCGCCGGTGACGATCGCGGTACGGGGCGCGTTGTCGGCGGAAGTCATAGCGGGCTCCTGTGCTCGACGGCGGGCGACCGCACCGGTTGTGCGGCGCCGACCATCAGCGTGGGGGCCGGGGGCTCCGTCGAGTTTTTCAATGTGGAACACAACGGGCCCGGCTCCTGTAGCAGTGCACGGAAAACGCACAGGGAGTCTTGGCGAACAGCTGGTTGTCGGGTACAAACACGTTCGTAATATGGCGGAAACACGCCCATCGGAGACGCCATGCTCAGTGACAGCACGGAGCGGGACCGGACCATCGCGCGAGCGCGCCTGCAATTCCTCACGCATGCGGAACCGCCTGCGCAGATCGTGCCCGAGGGCATCCGCAACTCCTGGCAGCGTTCCAAGTACCTGGGGGTCGGCACGGACGAGGTGGTCGCCCCCTACCAGCCGGACTACGACCGGGAGAGCCGCCTGGTCCGCGCCGCCGCGCCCGTCCTCGACCGGTTGGAACGGACGTTGGCGGGTTCGGACGCCTCGGTGATCGTGACGGACCGCAAGGGCTGGGTGCGCGACCGCCGCGTCGGGGAGAAGCGACTCTCGACGCACCTGGACCGGGTGCACCTGGCCCCCGGCTTCAACTACGCCGAACAGTTCGTCGGCACGAACGGCATCGGGGTCGCCCTGGAGGAGCGCCGGCCCAACGTGGTCCTCGGCACCGAGCACTTCAACGAACGCCTGCAGAGCGTCTCTTGCGCGGCTGCCCCGATCCGCAACTCGGTCACCGGGCGAGTAGAGGGGGCCATGAACCTGACGTGCTGGAACGGCCCGGCGCGCACGCTCATGGCGGCCCTGGTGCAGGAGGCCGCGGGCGACATCGCGCGCGTGATGTACGAGTTCAGCAGCTCGCACCAGCGTGCGCTCCTGGAGGCGTTCCAGCAGGTGAGCCACTACGGTGACCGGCCGGTGCTCTGTCTCGGCCACGATCTCGTACTCGCCAACTCCGCCGCCTCCGCGCGGCTCACGGGCGACGACCACCGGCTGCTGCACGAGGCCGCCGCCGAACTGGGGCACGCGCCGCGCACCCGCCAGGAGGTGCAACTGACCGGCGGGGAGACCGTGTTGATGCGCTGCCGCCAGGTCGACAGCTCGGCGGGCGCGGCCGGGTACCTGCTGGAGCTGGCCTTCGCCGACCTCCCGTCCGGCGGCCGGCCCCGTTCCGGCTCCCGTACGCGGACGGAGCAGGACGCGACCCGGCCGTGGCCACTACCGGGCCTGGCCGGGACGGACCCGGCATGGAACACGGTCTCCCGTACGACGTCCCGCTGCGCCCGCGAACGGACGCCGCTCCTCCTCCACGGCGAGGCAGGAACGGGCAAGTCCGCGCTGGCCGGCGCCGCGCACGCACTGACCGGCGCGACGTCGACCCCCGCCATCGTGGACACCACGGCCCCTCGGGCGACCGACACCGGAACCGACCTGCCGACCGCCCTGCGAGAGGCGCCCACGGGTCCGGGCCGCGCCCTGGTCCTCCGAAACGTCGACGCCGTGTCCCCCGAACAGGGACCCGCCGTCGCCCAGGCCCTGGAGGCCGCGGCGGCACAGGGCACGTGGATCGTGGGCACGCTCCACCGGGCACAAGGCGTACCCGAGCCCCTGAGGCGCTGCTTCGTCGAAGCGGCGGCCGTTCCCGCCCTGCGACACCGCCTCGCGGACCTCCCCGCCCTGGTCGACCGTCTGCTGCTGCGCATCGGCGCGGACGTCGAGTGCGCACCGGAGGTGCTGCCGCTGCTGCGTCGCCACGACTGGCCCGGCAACATCCGGCAACTGGACGCCGCCCTGCGCGAGGCCGCGGCGGGCCGCCGCACCTACCGGATCGAACTCCGCGACCTGCCGCCGTCCCTGCACAGCGCGGGCGGCCGCTCGCTCAGCGCCTGGGAGGCGTCCGAACGCGACACCCTGGTCCAGGCCCTGCTGGCGGCGGACGGCAACAAACTGCTGGCGGCGCAGCGGCTCGGCATCTCGCGCACAACGATCTACCGGAAGATGCGGGCCTACGGGATCACGCTTCCGGCAGGCCGCTGAATCGGGCGACCTGGTCGCGGATCAGCCCCCGCGGCGCACCCGCGCCGCCTTCCGTGCCTCCGCGAGCTTGCGGGCCTCGTTGGTCTTGCGGGAGCCACGGGTGCCGGAGCCGGTGGTGGAGCCTGCCCCGGATCCGGTCCCGGAGCCGGAGGTGCTCTTCGGGTTCTTGGTGCTGCCCAGGCCGCGGAACGGGGTGTTCTGGTTCTTGGGGCGCTGGGCGGGGCCGCCGTCGAGGGGCTTGCCGGAGGGGGCCCTGGCGCCGGTGATGCGGCTCAGCTCGGCCTCGCCGGACCGTACCTTGGTGACCTTCGCGGTGACGTCGGCGTCCGCCATGACCTGGCTCGTCTCGCGGCGCTGGCCCGACAGGACCAGGGACACGACGGTGCCGGAGCGGCCGGCGCGGGCCGTGCGTCCCGCGCGGTGGAGGTAGTCCTTGGGGTCGGTCGCCGGGTCCACGTTGACGATGAGGTCGAGGTCGTCGATGTGCAGGCCGCGCGCGGCGACGTTCGTCGCCACCAGGGCGGTGACCTCGCCGTTCTTGAACTGGGCCAGGGTCCGGGTGCGCTGCGGCTGCGCCTTGCCGCTGTGCAGCGCGGCCGCGGCCACTCCGCTGCCCCGCAGGTGCTTGGTGAGCTGGTCGACGCCGTGCTTGGTGTCGAGGAAGAGCAGGACGCGGCCGTCCCGTGCGGCGATCTCCGTGGCGACGGACCACCGGTCCGGGCCGTGCACCACGAGGACGTGGTGCTCGATCGTGGAGACGGAGCTCGACGAGGGGTCCACGGAGTGCTCGGCCGGGTCGCGCAGGTAACGCTGCACCAGCTGGTCGACGTCGGCGTCGAGGGTGGCGGAGAACAGCATCCGCTGCCCGTCGGTCCGCACCTGGTCCAGGATCTCGGTGACCTGCGGCAGGAATCCCATGTCGCACATCTGGTCGGCCTCGTCCAGCACCGTGATGCCCACCCGGCCGAGGCGGCAGCCCTTGCGCTCGATCAGGTCGTGCAGCCGGCCGGGCGTCGCGACGACGACCTCGGCGCCGTCCCGCAGCGCGGCGGACTGCCGACCGATGGACACGCCGCCCACCACGGTCGCCATCCGCAGCCGCAGCGCCTCGGCGTACGGGGTGAGCGCCTCGGTGACCTGCTGCGCCAGCTCACGCGTGGGCACCAGCACGAGGGCGAGGGGCTCCTTGGACTGCGCGCGCCGCCCGGCGATGCGGGCGAGCAGCCCCAGGCCGAAGGCGAGCGTCTTGCCCGAGCCGGTGCGGCCCCGGCCGAGGACGTCCCGTCCCGCGAGCGCGTTCGGCAGCGCCGCCGCCTGGATGGGGAAGGGCTTCGTCACACCCTGCTCGTCGAGCGTGCGCAGCACCGCGGCCGGAAGACCGAGCTCCGCGAAGGACGTCACGGGAACGGGAGCGGTACCCGGCGCCTCGTCCTGCCGCCGGTCGTCGTCGGCACGTGCTGATTCGCTCACAGAGAGCCTTCCTCCGAAGATGGGACCGTACCGAGGAAGGCGCGGCGGGGACGCGGCGGCCGGCCGGCGGCACCCGACGGGACACCGGCACAGCTGCGCTGCAAACGCTCAACGCTAGCACGGGCAACCGGGCGACCTTCACCCGTCGCCCTGGCACCCCTTCGCTGCCCCGTTTCAACTCCGGTACCTACTTGGCGAGTTGAAGCGGTGCCACGTACACGGGCCGGATAGGGTCACCAAAGGTGGGTGGGACACGACGGGGGGCTCGCGTTGGATCGCCTGACAGAAGCAGGTCCGGGCCGTGGTGGCCGCGACGGGACCGTCGCCGAGCCGGCCCGGGTACTGCCCACGGCGCTGCGCGTCTGGCTCTGGCCGATCGCGTCCCTCGCCGCGCTGGTGGTCGTCGCGCTCGGAGTCCTGTACGCCGGGGACAGCGCGCCCGGCAGGGTGGACAGCTGGGTCGTCGACCCGACGGCGGACAGCGTGGGGCAGCCGTGGCGGGGCATCGCGCTGGTCATCGACTTCCTGGGGGGATTCGTGGGCTCGGCGGTGCTGGTCGCGGCCGCGGTGACGGGTTGCCTGCTGCTGCGGCGTCCTCGCGCGGCGGTGCTGGTCGTCGCGGGCGTCGCGCTGACCGTGGGGACCGGGACACTGATCAAGCCCCTTGTGGGGCGCACCATCCACGGCCCGGAGAACCTGTCCTATCCGAGCGGCCACACCGCGTTCCTCACCGCGCTCGCCCTCGTGCTCGCCCTGCTCGCGGTCGGCCGACTCGGTCTCGGCGGAGCGGCGGGCACGGGGCTGATGCTGGCGGCGGCACTGGTCGCGGGCGCCGTCATGGGCTGGGCGCAGGTCGCCCTGAGCGCGCACTACGCGACGGATGTCCTCGGCGGCTGGTGCACCGCGCTCGCGGTGGTACCGGTGACCGCGTGGCTGGTCGACCGGGCGGCGGACGCGGCCCGGCGCGACCGCCGCTGAGACATCACGCCAGATCACGCCAGATCACGTCACATCACTTCACACCAGGGGCCGGAACACCGGCTTCACCGGCCGCCCGCCCAGCCACGGTGTGGGGTCACCCGCATCAAGTGCCTTGCGGTACACCGCACATGCCTGCGCCACCACGTCGACCGTGCGGTCGATGTCGGCGTCGTCGAGTGCGCTGCTCACCACGAACGACGGCGCCAGCACCCCGCCCGCGAGGAGTTGGCGCAGGAACAGGGTGCGGTACTCCTGCGAGGGCTGCCCGTACTCGTCGAGGGTGGCGAAGACGAGGTTGCTGGCCCGGCCCCGGACGACGACGTGCTCACCGACGCCCGCGCCCGACGCGGCCCCGCGCACACCGGCGGCCAGCCGCTCGCCGAGGGCGTGCAGCCGCGCGGTGATGCCCTCCTCGACGTAGGTGCTCTGCACGGCCATCGCGGCGGCCAGGGAGTGCGTTTCCGCGCCGTGCGTGGTGGACAGCAGGAACACCCGCTCGTGCGGATGACGCAGCCCGCCCCGCTCCATGAGCGCCCGGCGCCCGCCGAGCGCCGAGACGGCGAACCCGTTGCCCAGCGCCTTGCCGAACGTGGAGAGGTCGGGGACCACCCCGTACAGACCCTGGGCGCCCGCCTCGGACCAGCGGAAGCCGGAGATCATCTCGTCGAAGACGAGTACGCAGCCGTGCCGGTCGGCCAATTCGCGCAGGCCAGCGAGGTAACCGGGCGGGGGCTCGATGTGGCCGGCGGGTTCGAGGATCAGGCAGGCGATCTCGTCCTGGTACCGCGTCAGCAGCTCCTCCGTGGCGGCCAGGTCCCCGTAGGGGAACGACACGGTGAGCTCGGTGGTCGCCGCCGGAATGCCGGCGGGCATCGGTGTGGTGCCGATGAACCAGTCGTCGACGGAGAAGAACGGCTGGTCACCACAGATCGCCACCCGCGGGCGCCCGGTGACGGCGCGGGCGAGCCGCACCGCCGCCGTGGTGACATCTGAGCCGTTCTTCGCGAACTTCACCATCTCGGCGGTCGGCACGGTGGCGAGGAAGCGCTCCGCGGCCTCGGCCTCCACCATGGACGGCCGGACGAAGTTGCCGCCGCGGTCGATCTCCCGCCGCGCCGCCTCGTTCACGCGGGGGTGGGCGTGGCCGAGGCTGACCGACCGCAGCCCGGAGCCGTACTCGATGTAGCGGTTGCCGTCGATGTCCCACACATGGGCGCCCCGGCCGTGGCTGATGACCGGGGCCAGGTGTTCGGGGTACTGGTCGTCGCCCTTGGCGTAGGTGTGCGCGCCGCCGGGGATGAGGGCGTGCAGCCGCTCGTTGGCCACCCGCGAGCGGGGCAGCTGGAACTCTTTCGTGTCTGCCGTCTCTTCGGTGGTCACGTCGGTCTCACCTCCCTTTGTGCTCGAGGATTTCGGCGAGGCGCGGCGCCTCACGGTCCCGCTGGGACATCGATGTGACCGGCAGCGGCCAGGGGATGGCGAACTCCGGGTCGTCGAAGGCGATCGTCACGTCCTCCGAGGGATCGTGCGGACGGTCGATCCGGTACGAGGTGTCGGCGGTCTCGGTCAGCGCCTGGAACCCGTGTGCACACCCCGACGGGATGTACAGGGTCACCTGCGTGTCGCCGGACAGCTCGAAGAAGGCCCGATTTCGGTACGTCGGCGAATCGGGCCGCAGGTCCACGACGACGTCGAAGATCTTCCCGTACGAGCAGCGCACCAGCTTGGCCTCGCCGGCGCCGGAGCGCAGGTGCAGCCCGCGCAGCACGCCCCGGACCGAGCGGGACACGCTGTCCTGGACGAAGGCGTGCGGGTCGAGGCCCACGGAGCGGAGCACGTCGACGTCGAAGGTGCGGCAGAAGAAGCCGCGCTCGTCGGCGTACGGCGTCGGCTCGAACAGGCACGCGCCGGCAATCTCCGGGACTGGGCTCACCTTCATGACGTCTCCCGTGTGGTGTGGGTACGGCCCGTCGGCCGGAACAGGGCCGCGGTCAAGGCGGCGAACTGGCCCTCGACGCGGCGGGCGGCGTCCTGGTTCCGCTCGGCGAGCGTCTTCCGCACCTCCGTCGATCGCCGCTCCAGCTCCCGGAACTGCTTGAGCAGCCGGTCGGCGTCGATGCTGCGAGCCGGGTGGCAGTACGCGCCGACTCCCATCAGCTCCATGAGATCGTCGCTCTTCGTCGAATAGCTGACGGCGAGCGTCGGTGTGCCGACCTTCAGCGCGCTGACCAGGTTGTGGTAGCGGGCGGCCACCACCGTGTCGGCAGCCGCCACCTCTTTCATCAGCTCGCCCAGCGAGGCCGCCTCGGCGACGGTGACCAGCGGTGAGTCCACGGCGTCGAGGATCGCGAAGGCCACCGGCCGGTCGAGTTCGTCCCCGGTGAGCAGCCGGACCGGCCTGCCGTCCTCGACCAGGGCGCGGACGAACCGGGTCGTCCCGTCGAGGTAGCGGCGGTGGATCTCCTCGGCCCGGTCGCGCTCGTCGTTGCTGCCGTGGAAGGCCATGACGCCGACGCAGACCGTGCCCGGGGAGTCCGAAGGCGTGCTCGGCGGCGTCGGCAGCGCGAAGGTGAGGTCCGGGTAGACCCCGTCGCGCTTGGTGTCCACGCCCATCGCCTGCATGGCGTCGCGGGACACGGTGCCCCGGAACGACCGGTATCCGGCCAGCCGGGCCGACCAGCGCACCAGGGTCCGGGTCGCCCGGTGGCCGATCTCGGAGGAGCCGACGCTGACCAGCGCGACCCGGGTGCGGAACAGCCGGCCGCCGGCGCAGAGCAGGAACAGCGAGTACGGGAGGCCCCACGGTCGCAGCGGCAGCGTGGTCTCCAGGACGCCCGTGCCCGGGACGATCACCACGTCGTGCCGGCGCACCCAGGCAGCGGTGCGGACGACGTCGACGAGTTTGCCGAGACCCTTCCCCGCGATCGCGCCCGCGCTCGACGCGGTCCGGTACTCGCCGCGGTACCAGTTCAGCCGCGTCGCCGGGATCCCGTACCGGCTCGCGACGACATCGGGGACACCGCACATCGCGTCCACGGTCGCGTCCGGATGCTCGGTGCGCAGAAACCCGAGGATGGCTTCGAGCGACGCGTCGTTGCCGTGGTTGCCGGAGCCGAAGAGGCCGAACAGCCCTACGCGCACCGGGGTTTTGGCTACGGACATCAGGACTGCCTCTCTTCACGACCGGCGACGACTGCGTCCACGGAGACCTCGGACTGGTCCGGGTCGACCGGAGTACGGTCCTCGACGCGCTCACCGGTGCCCGGCCGGGTCCGGTTGGACATCCACGCGGCCAAGTGGCCGTAGCACGCGCGCCGGTCGGCCGCGGACAGCGGCGCCCGCCGGATCGCCGATACGAAGCCCAGGACGTACTCGGCGAGCAGCCGTGGTGTCGGGTGCAGCGGGCCTGCCCTGCGCGGGTCCAGGTTGACGCACCGGGAGCGCTTGGAAGGGTTCGCCCGCTCGGCACGGGTGGGGTGGTCGCGGCGGAAGTACAGCAGCTCCGGCACCTGGTGGAAGGGCCCGTTCAGGGCGATCTCGGCGACGAAGGTGCGGTCCGCGTGGTGGTAGCTGTCGAGCGGCTTCACCCGGCGCAGCGCGTCGGCCCGCAGCACCCCGTAGAAGTCGTCGCCGCCGGGCTCGAACAGCAGGCTGCGGAAGCGCTCCGGCGGGCGCGGTGAGTCGGTGGCGAGCGTGTACTCGTAGGGGACCTTGATCTTGCCGTCGCCGTCGATGACCGCCTGGTCGGCGTGCGCGAGAATCATTTCGGGATGCTCGTCCAGCGCCTCCACACAGCGCCGCAGCAGGTCACGGGCGTAGAGGTCGTCGTGCGAGGCCCACTTGAACAGCTCGCCGCGGGACTCGGTGAACACATAGTTGTGGTTCGGCGTGGCACCGACGTTCCGCGGCAGCCGGATGTAGCGGATCCGGGAGTCCTGAGCGGCGTACTTGCGGCAGATGTCCTGCGTCGCGTCCGTCGAGGCGTTGTCGGAGATGACCAGCTCGAAGTCCTCGTAGGTCTGGCCGAGCAGCGCGTCCAGCGACTCGGCGAGGTACTCCTCGCCGTTGTACACGGGCAGGCCGATGCTCAATCGGGGATGGGCGGTCATGTGGTCCTCACTTCACTGATGGTGTTCTGGTGGCGCTCGCGCAGGGCTGACCGCAGTTGCAGCCACCACACGGCCGAGGCGACGAGGTTCGCGGCGGCGACGCCCCAGGCCGAGCCGGTCGTGCCGCCCAGCGCGGCTCCGCCGAGACCGCCACCGACATAGCAGGCGGAGGCGAAGATTTGGCAGCGCAGGCTGCGCCGGGCCGCGGCGAGCGCGCGCAACCCGGCTGCCGCGCCGACGCCGAGGCCCGCGCCCGCGACGCCGAGCGAGATCGGCATGATGAGCTCGGAGGACCCGTACCAGACGGCCCCGAGCACGTGTTCGCCGAGATGGTCGGGCACCAGCAGCAGCGCCCCGCCCCACAGCAGCGCGGCGGCGGCCAGCCCGCCGCCGAGCAGGAAACAGAACCTGGCCAGCCGGTCCGGCGCCTGTCGCAGCACCCGTGCCGCCTCGGGGACGGTGACCAGCGACAGGCCCATCAGCACGGCGAGGAACGGGCCCATCAGAAGCTCCGCGCCCCTGACCACGCCCACCGCGCTGACCGCGACGATCAGGCCGAGTCCGTACGCCCGCAGCAGGCTCGCGCCGCTGACGCCGACATTCTCGAGCAGGTACCGGTAACCGAGGTCGCGCTGCTCGCGAAGCCACGCGCGCGCCCGGGCGGGCCGGGGCAGGATGCCGGCCTGGACGCAGCCGTACGCCCCGGCGACCACGGCCGCCCCGCCCCAGGCGAGCACGAAGCCGGCCACGCTGCCCGCGCGCGCCGCCAACACCAGGGCCGGGATGAGCGCGACGCCCCACACCACGTCGTTGACGAACGCCTTCCGCCCGGTGCCCGCGGCGAAGAACGAGAACCGCCACGCGTCCTGCAGCAGCAGCCCGGGCAGCACCACGCCGAGTGCCACGAACGCGGCCCCCACGCTGCCGCCGAGAGCAAGGCCGACCACTACGGACCCCACGCCGATGGCACCGCCGACGCCGAGCGCGGTACCCGTCGAGCGTGCGGTCGCCGCGCGCCAGGACGCCTCCGGCACGCCGCTGAAGCGCACCACGAGCGGGTCGGTGGCGAGCCCGCGGGAGACGTTGAGCACCACGCCGTAGGTCACCCAGACCAGGCTGAACGCGCCGAACGCGGACAGCCCGAGCGAGCGGGCCACGTACATCCCCACCAGGAAGTTCGACATGCTGGAGGCGGCCTGGTCGGCGAGTCCCCAGGACAGCCGTCCGACGATGGCCCGCCTGGCGCTCGGCCGGTCCTGCCCGGCTCGGGCCGCCGTTGCCGCCATCTTCTCCCCCTTGGTGGTCATCGGAGTCATGCCTTGACCAGTCCGGCGGCGCCCAGGGCACCGGCCGCGGCGGCGACGGTGTCGAACGGCAGCCCGGACCGCTCGGCGACGTCGAGCAGGCTGTGCTCACCGTCGGAGAGGTTGAGCACCCAGAGCATGGCCAGCTGCGCCTGCTGGGTGTCGCTGCGCCCGCCGAGCGCTCCGTACAGCCCGCGGCGGCCCAACTGCGGTTCGCCGTACGGGCTGAGGTTGAGGTAGCTCCGGTTGCGGTCCAGGAGGTGGAACGCCTCGCGGCAGACGTCGAGCGTGTCCGCCATCGCCTTCGGGGAGACGAAGTCCAGGTTGTCCGCCGAGGTGTGGTACTCGGGGTACCCGGCGTACGGGGTCCTGGTGAGCGAGCCCACGCCGAGGTTGAACCCGGGCGAGCAGTACTGCCGCTCGTCGTAGCCGTACGGCGTGAACTCCGTTACCCGGTGCGGGCGTTCGGAGTCGGCGAGCACGTGCCGCATCACGCGGTCGATCTCCGCGTCGCCGCGCCTGCTCTGCTTGTACGTGAGCCCGCCCCGGTCCCCCGCACAAGCGAGCACGAGCCCGTGCTTGACCCGGTCCACCCGCTCCTTGTTGCGGGCGAGCCAGGTGATCGCGCCGATGGTGCCGGGCGCGAAGATGAACCGGTAGGTGTAGTACGGAGTCTGCTCCGCCAGCGCCCGGGCCAGGAACGTCGCCACCGCGATGCCGGCCAGGTTGTCGTTGGCCAGCGACGGGTGGCAGACGTGACAGGAGACGATCACCTCGTCGGTGACCTGCCCGGGGACCACGTGCTCGGCGTAGGTGAGGTGGCCGTCCTCCAGCGTGGAGTCGACGCACACCTCGTAGTCGCCGTCGGGCATCGCGTCCAGGGTGTCCTGCGCCAAACAGAAACCCCATTGCGGCTTGTAGTAACTGGTGCGGTACGGCACCCAGTTCGGGTGATCCGGCAGGGTGTGCAGGTGCTCGCGCAGCTCCGCCAGCGGCAGGGTCTGCGACACCGGGACGCTGTAGCCGAGTACGTGCAGGCTGGACGCGGCGAAGTCGACGACCCGGTTGCCGGAGCTGTCGGCGATGTACGCGTCGCGGATGTTCCACTCCTGCGGCACCGTCCAGTCGAGCACCTGGGTTCCGGTCGGCACCTCGTGCACCTGGAGCGGGATGTACTCGCCGACGATGTCCAGGGTGGCGCGCACGCCGTCACCCGTGATGCTCCGGCAGAGCGGGTAGAGCCGCTCCACCAGCTCGTACATCTCGGCGCCCGGCGCGGTCGGCGGCGCCGCGTCGGCCGCGGTCATCCGCGCCACCGCAGGGTGTCGTCCACGGCGCCGGACTCGGACGCGGCACGCAGCACGGCGAGGCGGGTGAAGCGGCGGTCGAAGTCGTCCTTGGTGAGCCCGAAGTTCCGGTAGGCGTCGCAGAGTTCGAGTGCGCCCCGCTTCACGTTCCACTCACAGTCGAAGCCGGGAATCGCGGCGCGGAAGCGGGCGAAGTCGACCCGGTAGGAGCGCGGGTCGGCGCCGTTCTCCCCGGTGATGCGCACCTTCGACCCGGACACCGCCTCGGCGACCTGCTCGGCGATCTCGGCGACGGTGACGTTGTTGGTCTCGCTGCCGATGTTGAACGCCCGGTCGTGCACCGCCTCGCGGGGCGCGGTGAGCACGGCGGTGAAGGCGCGGGCGATGTCGGCGGCGTGCACCAGCGGGCGCCACGGGGTGCCGTCGGAGAGCACCAACACCTCGCCGGACAGCAGCGCGTGGCCGACCAGGTTGTTCAGCACGATGTCGGCGCGCAGCCGGGGCGAGAAGCCGAAGGCGGTGGCGTTGCGCATGAAGACCGGGGTGAAGTCGTCGTCGGCCAGCGCGTGCAGGTCGTCCTCCACCCGCACCTTGGACTCCGCGTAGGGGGTCACGGGGCGCAACGGGGCGTCCTCGCCGACGAGTTCGTCGCCGCCCGCGGCTCCGTACACCGAGCACGTCGACGCGTAGAGGAAGCGCTTGACTCCGGCCTCGCGGGCGAGGCGGGCCAGGTGGACGGAGGCGTGGTGGTTGATGTCGTAGGTGAGCTCGGGTGCCAGCGAGCCCAGCGGGTCGTTCGAGAGCGCGGCCAGGTGGATCACGGCGTCCACCCCGGCCACGTGTTCGGCGGTGACGTCCCGCAGGTCCACCCGGTGGCCCGACGGGTCGTCGGGTGCCGGGCCGAGGACGCAGTCGGCGAACAGGCCGGAGTCGAGGCCGACGACGTCGTGTCCGGCGTCCTTGAGGACCGGGGCCATGACGGTGCCCAGGTAGCCCTGGTGTCCGGTCAGTAGTACGCGCAAGGTTCAATCCCCCAGAGTGAGAGCGCCCGGTGTGGGGGCGCCCAGGTCGAGCGTGAGCTTGGTGACGGCGAACGCCTCGGCGTAGCGCTCGTGGCATTCGATGCCGCGGATCCGGGCGAGGCCGAGGAAGGCCTCGCGGTCGTACCAGGGCCGGTGCCGCTGCGAGGGGTAGTGCTCCTGCAGCAGCCCCACCTTCTGTTCGGCGATCTCCGGTGTGAGCGGCTGGTACGCGGTCATCCGGCCGAGATCGCCGTCCCACTTGACGATCTCGTAGCCGAGCACGAGGTGGTCGCGGAACGCGGTGGGTATCAGCTGCGCCAGGCCCCGGTGGTCCTGGTGCGCGTCGTCGCTGCGCGGGGCCAGGACGAGGTCCGGGTCGGTCCCCAGGCGCAGTTCCTCGACCGCGGCCTTGGCCTCTTCCCAGTGGGCGGGCAGTCGGCCGTCCGGCAGCTTGTGCACGGTCAGGCGCAGATCGGCGCCCGGGCAGAAGGCGGCGAGCGCGGCCTGCTCCTCCTGCTCGCGCTCGCTGCCGCCGCCGGAGAGCACCAGCGCGTCGACGCGGATGCCGGGCCGTGCGCGGCACAGCGCGAGGAGTGTGCCGCCGGCTCCGATGGCGATGTCGTCGCAGTGCGCGCCCACCGCGACGATCCGGTCCAGGGGCCCGCCCCCGAATCCGATCACGCGCTCACCCCCATGGCGTCGCGTTCCCAGATGGCCCACGGGCGCTCGCCCCGCGCGTAGCCGTCGTCGAGCGCGGCCCGCTCCTTCACGGTGTCGGTCGGCTTCCAGAAGCCGCGGTGCTGGTGCGCCACGAGGCGGCCCTGCTTGGCGAGTTGGGCGCAGCCGTCGGCGACCAGGTCCCCGTTCTCCGGTATGTGGTCGAAGACCTCCTGGCGGAGCACGAAGTAGCCGCCGTTCTCCCACAGCGGCATGTCGCTGACCGCGGTGATGCCGCCGACCAGGCCGTCCTCGCCCAGGTCCACGCAGTGGAACGAGGACTGCGGCGGCACCACCATCATCGACGCGCCCGCGTCGCGTACCGCGAAGTTCTCGATCATCTCGGGCAGCGGGGCGTCGGTGAGCACGTCGGCGTAGTTGGCGAGGAACATGTCGTCGCCGTCCAGGTGGTGGCGCACCCGGCGAAGCCGCTCACCGATCGGTGACTCGATGCCGGTCTGCGCGAACGTGATCGTCCAGTCGGCGATGTCGTTCGACAGCAGCTCCGTGTGCCCCTTGCGCAGCACGAAGTCGTTGGACGTCGTCTCCTCGTAGTTGAGGAAGTAGTTCTTGATGTGGTGCGCCCCGTAGCCGAGGCACAGGATGAACTCCTTGTGCCCGTAATGCGCGTAGTAGCGCATGACGTGCCAGATCAGCGGGCGAGGGCCGACCATCGCCATCGGCTTGGGCACGTCGTCGGCGGCGCCGCTGCGCATCCGCATCCCGTAGCCGCCGCAGAACAGAACGACCTTCATACGGCTACCTCTTTCGTGGGCTCCTCGACAACGCTCAGTTCCGGGACGGGAAAGACGAGCCGGCCGCCCCAGTCGTGCACGTAGGACAGCTGCTCGACCAGCTCGGCCCGCAGGTTCCACGGGAGGACGAGGACGTAGTCCGGCTTGTCGACGACGATCTGCTCGGGCGACAGGATCGGGATGCGGGTGCCCGGCGTGAACCTGCCGTGCTTGTAGGGGTTGCGGTCGACCGTGTACGCGAGCAGGTCGGGGCGGATGCCGCAGTGGTTGAGCAGCGTGTTGCCCTTGCCCGGCGCGCCGTAGCCGACGACGGTCTTGCCCTGCTCGGCCGCCTCGATGAGGAACTTGAGGAGGTCGCGGCGCACCTTGGCCACGCGGGCGGAGAACTCGGTGTATCCGGACAGCTCCTGGAGTCCGGCGGCCTTCTCGCGGGCCAGCACGTCGATCACCCACTGACTCCGTGCGCCCGCCACCTCGGCCGGCCGGGCCCACAGCCGGATGGAGCCGCCGTGGGTGGGCAGCAACTCGACGTCCACGAGGGCGAGTCCGCCGCTCGCGAGCGCCCGGATCGCGGAGGCGACCGTGTAGTACTGGAAGTGCTCGTGGTAGATCGTGTCGTACTGGTTCTCCTCGATCAGGGTCAGCAGGTGCTGCACCTCGATGGAGACCCAGCCGTCATCCGCGACCAGGGCGCGCAGGCCCTGCGTGAACCCGACGACGTCGGGGATGTGCGCGTACACGTTGTTGGCCACGACCAGGTTCGCCGGGCCGTGTTCGGCGCGGACGGCCGAGCCGGTCTCCGGGCTCAGGAACTCCGTGAGCGTCGGCACCCCTCCGTCGCGCGCCACGGCGCCGACGTTCACCGACGGCTCGATGCCCAGGCAGCGGATCCCCCGGTCCACCACGTGCTTCAGCAGATACCCGTCGTTGCTCGCGACCTCGACCACGAAGGCGTCGGAGTCCAGTCCCACCCGTGCCGCGGCGTCGGCGACGAAGGTGCGCGCGTGCTCCACCCAGGACGTCGAGAAGGAGGAGAAGTACGCGTACTCCTTGAACGTCTCCTCCGGCGTGATCAGCGGCGGGATCTGCGCCAGCCAGCACTCCGTGCAGACCCGCAGGTGCAGCGGGAACGTGGGCTCCGCCACGTCCAGTTGGTCCGCGGCGAGAAAGCTCTCACACGGTGGCGTGGCCCCGAGATCGACGACGCTCGCCAGCGTCTCCGAGCCGCAGAGTCGGCATCGTGTCATTTACTGCCCCCCATTGTTTCCGTCCCCCATTGACTGCTACCGACCCGCGATCGCGGTGCGGTACTCCTCTTCCAGGTGCTCCAGGCCGACGGCCGGGCTGAAGTACTTCTCGTAACGGCGCCTGGCCGCCTGGCCCATCTCCCGGCCCAGGTCCGGGTCGTCCGCGATCCGGCGGATGCAGGCCGCGAGCGAGGTGTGCTCGTCCGGCCGGTGCAGCAGCCCGGTCGCCCCCTCCTCGACGAGTTCGACGAAGGCGCCGTGACCGGCGGCGACGGCCGGGACCCCCGCCGCCATCGCCTCCACGACCACCAGGCCGAACGCCTCCAGCCACGTCGAGGGAGCCACCACGGCGACCGACCGCGCGACGACCTTCCGGCACTCCGCCGGATCCAGCAGGCCGGCGTAGTGCACGTCGTCCCGGCCCGCCGCCCAGGCGGTCACCTCTGCTTCCAGCGGCCCCGCCCCGGCGATCACGAGCGGCACACCCACCCCGCCGCTCGCCGCGACCTCGTCCCACGCGGCCATGAGCAGCCGTATGCCCTTGGCCTCCGCGAGGCGGCCGAGGTAGAGCAGATGCTCGCCTTCGCCCACTCGGTAGACACCCGGGTCCGGCACGAAGTTGTGCTTCAGCGCCAGCCGTTCGGCCGGCATTCCGGCCCTCACCAGGACGTCGCGCTGCGCATCGGAGATGCAGAAGAACCGCTGCACGCCGGACCACCACCGCCGCCGGTTGACCGACAGGCTGAGCGCGAGCGGCACCGTCGCGAGGCGGGAGCCCCGATAGCAGCCGTGCCGGACGGCAGGCAGCGGTGTCGAGCCGACGCACTCGGTGCACGGCCGGCCGTCCCGCTGCAGCGTGCCCGGCGGGCAGACCTGCGTGTAGTTGTGCAGGGTGGCGACGACGGGCACCCCGGCGTCGCCACAGGCGGCGATGACCGCGGGCGACAGCAGCGGGAAGACGTTGTGGACGTGGACCACGTCGGGGCGCGAGGCGCGCAGCCGGGCGGCGAGTTCCTTGCGGACCGACGGATTCCACGGCACGAGGAGCGGCACCGCGGCCTTCTCGAGCAGGGGCATCGCGGCGATGTCGTCGCTGCGCCGCTCGAACACCTCGACCCGGTGGCCGGCCGAGCGCAGCAGGTCCACCTCCCAGTCGACGACCCTGTTCTCCCCGCTCGGCTGTCCCGAGGAGTAGCGGTTGTGCACCACGAGGATGTGCATGCTCAGCTCACCTCCGATCCGCGGGCCCAGCGCGGGACGCGCCGTCGGGGTACCGCGGGTGTCGAGAGTCGAGGGGCTTCGGGCAAGGACGGCTCCGTGGTCTCGGTGGGTGCCGCCAACAGCGAGGCGGCCAGGGCCAGATGCAGCAGATACGGCGAGGCGTCGCCGAGGCCCGCCTCGGTGTACGACGCGATCAGGCAGTAGCTGATGAGGAAGATCGCGCAGGCCCTCTGCAGCGACGGCGGCCGAAGCAGCGCGACGCCGCCGAGGACGAGGACGATCACCGCAACGAGGATGACGCCCATCAGTCCCTGCTCGTGGTAGGCGGCCAGCCAGCTGTTGTCGATCGGCAGCCCGCCGAACGACTTGTCGCCCAGGCCCACGCCGAAGAACTGCTCCGACTTCGTCCGGGGCGCCGCCAGCAGGGCGTCCCAGACCTTGGCCCGACCGGTGAGGCTGGTGAAGTACTCCTGGGTCTGTCCGCGCAGGAACCACGCCTGGAGCGCGGAGGCGAAGCCCACCGCGGCCACCACGCCGCACAGCACCGCCCAGGCGAAGAACCGGCGCGCGGCGGCGCTGGTCAGGAAGAGCGAGCCGATCGCCAGCGTCAGCCCGATGACCAGGCCGAGCATGGCCGTTCGGGTGTGGGTCATCGCGAGCAGCACGAACGACGGCACGATGACCACCGCCGCACTGGCCCGGTCGGTGCGGCGGCCCACCAGGAGCAGCACGGTGAGCCCAATGATCACCGCGGAGTACTGCCCGATCTGCGGCGGCGTGAGCGGCCACAACGCGCCGACGAGACGTCCGCCGTACACGTCCGGCATCGCCGCACCCGGCGAGACGACCAGGCCGACGGCCACCGTGCCGAGCACCACGGAGTAGGTCCGGATGTGGTGCCGGACGAACGTCAGGCTTCCGTCCCACCAGCGGCTGAGCAGCCACAGCGTGGCGACGAACAGAGCGAACCGGGCGCAGCGGAACAGCGCACCGAAGCCGGACTCCAGGTGCAGGCTGGAGATCAGACTCGGCACCAGGAGCAGGGTGAGCAGGAGCACGTAGGCGCTGGCGCGGATGCGCAGCCGGAGATTGACCGCGAGCGCCAGCGCGAACGCGGCGACCAGCGCGCCCATGGTGACCATCTGGACGAGGGAGCGCGGCAGCGGGATGACGGTCTCCGCTCCGGTGGAGCCGAGCGTGTTGAGGACCAGCAGTCCCCAGGCGACGCCGACGGCTTTCGGCGTGCCGGCTCGGCGCGGTTCGGCGCCGGGCCCGGTGACCGCCTTGTCCGGCACGTCCGTCGGCGCGGCGTGCCGCAGGTTCCCGGACATCTCAACCACCGGCCCGTTGCTCGAAGGTGCTGCCCACGTCCTGCTCGGAGGACGTGCCCTGCCACCGCCTGAAGTCGAACACCCGGCTCACGTCTTCGGAGACGAATTTCCACGGTCCGACGTAGACGTTGTCGTGCCACCGGTTGTGCTGGTCGCGGGTGACCGCCCGGGCCACCTTCGAGCCCTTGTACGGCGACCAGTCGGGATAGGTGCCGTAGTTGGCGAGCACGGCCATGCGGTCGCACTTCTCCTTGCACTTCATGACGGACTTCTCCAGGACGAAGCGGTTGTCGTGGATGTCCACCCGCTGGGTCTTCCAGCGGCAGTCGGCGTAGAGCGGCGCCTTGGTGATCGCCGGCCTCGCGCAGCTCTTGGTCTTCTTCACGAGCAGCGTGCAGCCACCGGACGAGGTGTTGGCCGGGCTGTTGCAGAACCGGTCGGCGTTCTCCCACAGGGTGATCCCCGACCAGTTGTTCTCCAGCACGTTCCCGTAGATCTCGAGCTTGTCGGTGCGGGCCTTGATCCGTGGTTCGCCGCCGGACTCGGACACGTAGACGGTCGCGAACGGGAAGCTGTCGCCGCCCTTCGACTGTTCGCGACCCTCGACCCAGTTGTTCCGCCGGATGGTGTTCTTCTTGATGATCGCGTTGTAGCTGGTCTCATAGATCAGCGCGGCGCCGTCGTTGTCCTCGATCACGTTGTTCTCGAGGAGGAAGTCGTTGTTGTTGGTGTCGGCCCACAACCCGGTTCCGCGGTTGTCGTGCACCCAATTGCCGCGTATGTCAGCGCCGTTGACGGCCCAGAACTTGACGCCTCCGGTGCAGCCGCAGCCCTCCCGCCGGCTCTCCCAGTCGCCGGTGTTGTTGCCCACGATCTCGTTGCCCTCGAGCACCAGGCCGGTGATCCGGCCGGTGGGCTTGTACGCGTTCATTCCGTACTGGCCGTTGTCGCGCAGGCAGTTGTCGCGGACCCGTTGGCGGATGCCCGCCATCAGTCCGGCGCCGTCGTTCTTCTGGATCGTCGAGTGCTCGATCACCCACCCGTCGGCCGAGTCGTGGTTGACCACGCCCTGGTCCTGCGGTGCCACGAAGCGCTGCACGGTCAGGTAGCGGATGGTGACGTCGCGGGCGTTGCCGCCGAACGCGTACTGGTTCTTCTTCCCGCCGTCGAGCACCGCGCCGGGGGCGCCGATGTAGCGGTTTCCCGCCTTGGGGATGACCTGCGAATAGCGGTCGGGGTCGAGCCTGTGCTTGCCCGGACGGAGCCAGAACGTGGTGTGCGCGGGGTTGCTCTTGGTCTTCGCCGTCAGGTCGCCGACGACCGAAGGGTCGACCGTCACGGCGCCCGCCGGCGCCTTCGCGGCTCCGGCCGGGGGCTTGGCGCACACCCGGGCCACGGTCGACGGGGCCACGGCCCCGGCGCCGGTCGGCGAGACGCTCGGCTTGTCCTCCGTGTCCGGCGTGCCGGTACAGCCGGTCGCCGCCAGCAGGGCCAGCATCACCGGCACCGCCGGTAACGCCCAGTGCCGCCACTTCATCCTCATGTGTCCCCTCCTCCCTCGTCGCGGAACCTGAGCACGGTGGTGAACTCGCCTCTGTCCTCGGCGAATCCGGTGCCCACCAGCGCGGTGGTGGCTTCCTTGCGACCGAATCCGGCGGAGTACCACCCCAACGGCGGGGCGCTCTCGCCGCGGTGCGCCCGCCAGGACAGCTCCCCGGGCAGCTCGAGCACCGCGGAGCGCCCCTCCCCGTCCCGGATCCAGGTGAGCACGGCCCGGTTTCCCACCAGGTCCGCGGCGATCGCCGGGCCGAGGTGGAAGGCCAGGCGCACGTCACGGCGCGGGCCGCGCACCTCGTCGACCACTGTCAACTCCCGGCTGTTGGCGCCCAGTTCCACGCTGCGACGGTGCACGGAGGGCCGGTAGCCGTCGTGTTCGGCGGACCAGCGGGTCGCGCCCGCCTCCAGTACGCGGCTGCGCGCATGCCGGATCCACAGGAACGGCCCGCCGGAGACGGACTGGTCGGCGTCGTCGATCTGCACGGTGTTGTGGCCGAGCGTCGACCGGAAGTACCGGCGCCACTCGGGCTGACCGTGGTAGCAGTACGTCCCCGGGTCGGCCAGCACATCGACCCCGTCGTGCCTGACCTCGACGGACAGCGCGTCGGCGTGGGCGTGTGCGGCGATGGACAGGAAGCCGTGCGGGCCCGCGTCGCAGCGGCACCAGACCTCCCCCGCGGGCCCCTCGCCGCGCAGGACGGTGAGCCCCGCGTCGGCGAAGTGCGCCGGACGGACCGCCGGTCGGCGCACGGACCACGCGGAGGGCTTGATGAGCGCGGCGAGCAGCGGGGTACGCACATCGGATCCGGTCACCGCGGGCCACCAGTCGAGCCGGCCGAACACGGCCTCCCCGGTGGCCAGGAGCGAGGCCCAGCGGTCGGTGCCCGCCCCGTCCACGATCAGACCGTGTCCGTCGTCGGCGTCGCCCTGGCGCGGGGGCCGCAACCGGCTGTCCACGACGGCGGCGAGCGCATCGGTCATCCGCAGCAGCACGAGGCGTACGGTCGCGGGGACCGGCACGTTGGCGGCGTCGGCCTCGGCCAGCGCGGCCAGGCCCAACTCCAGTACAAGTCCGTGGTATTCGGTGGCCAGCTCGCGGTTGAGGCCGGAGAGGAACGTGTTGCTGCGCAGGTGCCGCTCAAGGGATCGCAGCGCACCGGTCCGCCAACTCGCGGACGTGGGGAACCAGTCGAACGCGCAGGACGCGGCGAACTGTCCGGCGGCCTCGGCGATGACGTGATTGTTCGCCGAGGAGCCCCGGCTGGGGAAGGCGGCGAGCCAGCGCTGGTGGTGCCAGATCTGGTTCAGCGCCATCGGGTTGTCCTCGAACAGACCGGCGGCGCCCTGCCATCCGTCGAGCAGCCGGCGGATCCACACCCACGAAAGGAGTCGGATGCCCAGCTCGATCCCGCTGACCCAATGCACGCCGCGCAGCGGCGGGTTGGCCGCCCACCACGACCGCAGGTGACCGGCCACGCGCTCGGCGTACCGCTCGTCCCCGGTCATCGCATAGGCGGCGGCGAGCACGGTGAGGTACTGGTGCCGGGACGGCTCCCAGATCTGCTTGATGTCCCCCACCGCGTCCTCGTTGCGGTACGGCACGTCGAAGGCGTAACCCCACGGGGCCCGGCGCCCGGTCTTCGGGTCGTACCACCAGTCCGGGTCGACGAGGTCGTCACGGACCACGCCGAAGTACTCGATGTGCCCGGCCATCAGCCGGTCGGCCTCGGCGATCAGGCGCTTCGCGGCGTCCGGCGGCACGGCGGCGGTCGCCCCGGTGGGCAGCACCGCGGTGAACCGGGCGCCCGTCACGGACGGACACTCCGGCCGCGCCGACCGCCACCGCCGCCTGCGCACGGCGTCGGCCGCCCGGCCCGCGACCTCCTGCGGCCCCATCCGGGAGAGGCGCCGCAGGTACCAGCCCGCACTCATGGTCATCGCGGCCCCGCCAATGTCACCGGCGCACCACTGGCCAGGCCGGTCCCCACGGCGAGCGTGGCCGCGGTGGTGGCGACGAGCGACTCCAGCGGCACCGGCATCGGCCCGCCGGACCGAACGGCCCTGACGAACGCGGCCAGTTCGGCGTTCTGCCCCTTGTCCCGCGCCTTGGGGAGCCGCGAACTGACCCACCGCTTGCGGCCGTAGACCGAGGCGCGGACGAAGTCGTCGAGCCGCAGCGCCCGCCCGTCGGCGACGAGGTCGAGCGTCTCCTTCGGGAAAGCGGCCGGGCCGGTGGTGACGTAGCTGATGGTGGCGGTGGACCCGTCCGGGTAGCGCAGGACGACCTGAAGGTCCTCGTTGCCGGACGGGGCGACCGTGTAGACGGAGACCGGGTCGGCCTCGAGCAGCCAGCTCGCCGTGTCGATGAAGTGCCCGCCCTCACCGGCGAACCGGGAGCCCTGGGTGCCCTGTTGGAGGTACCAGCTGCCGTGGTCGAGGCGGCCCGCGTTGACCAGGTAGCGGAGGTTCGCCGGTCCCGTCCTGGCGCCGAACCGCTCCTTGGCCTCCCGCAGCAGGGGTGCGAACCGGCGGTTGAAGCCGACCTGCAGCCGGTCGTTGCCGGACTCCTCCACAGCGGCCAGCACGTCGGCCAGTTCGCCCTCGGTGAGGGCCAGGGGCTTCTCCACGAACACGGCCTTGCCGGCGAGGAGCGCCTTGCGGGTCAGTTCGGCGTGCGAGCTGTGCCGGGTGACCACGAACACCGCGTCGACGGACTTGTCGCCGAGCACGGCGTCGAGGTCGGTGGTCGCCTCGCCGAAGCCGAACTTCCGCTGCGCGTTGGCCGCGGAGAGCGCCGTCGTGGTGACGACCGTGGACAACTCGACGCCTTCGCGCTGCACGAGGTGCGGCAGCAGCATCGACGTCGCGTAGTTCCCGGCGCCGACGAAGGCGAGGCGCACCGGTGTGTTGGCGGGCCTCGCAGGCGCGGTCCTCTTGGTGGACACGGCCACCGCAGGCACGATCACGGCCGGGGCCTCCGCCTCGGCCTCCACCGTCTGCTCGGGGTACTTGAACAGCACGGCGACGGCCTTGAGTTCACCGTCCTTCAGGCTCTGGTACGTCTCGACGGCGTCGTCGAAGTCGGCGACGTGGGAGACCAGGGGCTCCACGTCGACGCGGCCGAGAGCGAGAAGGTCGAGGAAGCACGCCAGGTTGCGGCGCTCGGTCCAGCGCACGTAGCCGATCGGGTAGTCGCGCCCCTCCAGCTCGTACGACGGGTCGTAGCGACCGGGGCCGTAGGAGCGGGAGAAGCGGACGTCGAGCTCCTTCTCGTAGTACGCGTTCCACGGCAGGTCGAGGCGGCACTTGCCGATGTCCACGACCCTGCCGCGGTCCCGGCAGAGCCGGGCGGCCAGCTCGACGGGCTGGTTGCTGCCGCCGCCGGCGGCCAGGTACACCTGGTCCACACCGTGCCCGCCGGTGAGTTCGGCGACGGCCGTCTCCACGGCCGGTGACTCCGGATCGCCGCAGGCCGCGGCGCCCACGCGCTCGGCGAGCTCGCAGCGCACCGGGTCGGGGTCGGCGCCGACGACGCGGACTCCGGAGGCGGCGAGGAGCTGCACCACCAGCTGCCCGATCAGGCCGAGGCCGATGACGAGCGCCACCTCGCCGAGTTGCGGCTCGCCCTGGCGGACGCCCTGCAATGCGATCGACCCGACGGTGCCGAAGGCGGCGTGCCGCGGCGCGAGGCCGTCCGGCACCCGTGCGTACAGGTTCTTCGGCACCCAGTTCAGCTCGGCGTGCAGCGCGTGCTCATTGCCGGCGCAGGCCACGACGTCGCCGACCGCCACGTCGTCGATGCCGGCGCCGACCTGTTCGACCACACCGCACAGCGAGTAGCCGAGCGGCGTGTAGGAGTCCAGCTTGCCCATCACCTTGCGGTAGGTGGCGGGCAGGCCGTTGCTGGCCACGCTCTGCATGACCTTGGCGACCTGGTCCGGGCGGGAGCGGGCCTTGCCCACCATCGACATGCCGGCCTCGGACACCTTCATCAGCTCGGTGCCCGTGGAGATCAGCGAGTAGGAGGTGCGGACCAGCACACCTCCTGGCTTGCACCCCGGTACCGGCACGTCCAGTACCGCCAACTCGCCGCTCTTGTAGTTCTGTACAACCTGCTTCACCCGAACTCCTCTGAATTCCTAAGCCGTTGACCGAGTGCTCTGGCCGGACCCAGAGGTCGCGTCGCGATACCAGTACTCGAGCGTCAGTACGTGCCACAGATGCTTGGAGAAGTCCCGCTGCCCCGAGGCGTCCTCGGCGACCATCCGCCGCAGCGCGTCGCGCCGCAGGAACCCGGAACGGACCAGCTCTCCGTCGTTGATCACTTCGCGCACCAGCGGCGCCAGATCCCGGCTCATCCAGGCCCGCAGCGGGGCGCTGAACAGACCCTTGGGCCGGTACACGATCTCCTTGGGCAGGATCGAGGTGGCCGCCTCCTTGAGCACGGACTTGCCCTGCCTCCCGACGATCTTGCGGTCGCCGGGGAAGGCGAACGCCGCCTTCACGACCTCGACGTCCACGTACGGCACCCGTACCTCGGTCGACGCGGCCATGCTGGAGCGGTCGGTGTACGTGAGGTTCAGGCCCGGCAGGAACATCCGGGCGTCGGCCAGGCACATCCGGTTGACGAAGTCGTCGAGTTCGTTGTCCTCGTACACGTCCGCGTGCTCGGTCAGCACGTCGTCGACCGTTCCGGCCAGGTCCGGATTCAGTAGCGCGAGCAGCTCCTGCTGGTCGTACATCGTGTAGCTGCGCCGGAACGCGGTCTCCTCCGGCAGATCGGCGAAGGACAGGAACCGCTTGGCGAAGCGCACCGACCGGAAGCCGCGGCGCGACGTGGCGACCGGCAGCCGGTCCACGGCCGCGGACACACCGCGCCGCAGCGGCCGGGGCACGCGCTGATAGCGCAGCGCGATCATGTTGGCCAGGTGCTTGCGGTATCCGGCGAACAGTTCGTCGGCGCCCATCCCCGAGAGCATCACCTTGACGCCGGCCTCGCGGGCGGCCTGGCAGATCAGGTACGTGTTGATCGCGGCGGGGTCGCCGATCGGCTCGTCCAGGGAGTACGTCATCTGCGGCAGCAGGTCGAGGACGTTGGGCGCGATCTCGATCTCGTGCAGGTCGACGCCGAACCGCTCGGCGACCTGCCGGGCGTAGCGCAGGTCGTCCGGCATCGCCTCGAACTTGGCGTCCTCGGCGCGGAATCCGATCGTGTAGGCGGAGATCCCCGGCTGTTGGCGGGCCGCGATCGCGGTCAGATAGCTGGAGTCGAGGCCGCCGGAGAGGAAAGTCGCCACCGGCACGTCGGAGAGCAGGTGCTGCCGGGTCGAGTCCTCGACGATGGCGGCCAGGTCCGGCAGCTCACCGCTCAGCGCCCGCTCCCGGCCCTCGGAGGCGACGTCCTTCAGGTTCCAGTACCGGCCGCGCTCCACCTGCCCGTCGGGCCGGAACCTCATCCAGCTGCCCGGCGGCAGCTTCTCCGCCTCGCGGAACGCGCACCGCGAGTCCGGCACCCAGTAGTAGAGCAGCGAGGCCACAAGCGCCGCGTCGTCCACCTCCAGCTTGCCGCCGGTCGCGGCGGCGAGCGCCTTCAGCTCGGAGGCGAACACCAGGCCGCCGCCCCGCCGCAGCAGGAACAGCGGCTTGATGCCCAACTGGTCGCGGGCCAGCACCAGTTCACCGGTGCGCTCGTCGAAGACGCCGAACGCGAACATGCCGCGCAGCCGGGGCAGGCAGTCCGTACCCCAGCGCCGCCAGGCCTCGAGCAGCACCTCGGTGTCGGAGGTGCCACGGAAGCGCACGCCGGCGGACTCCAACTCGGCGCGCAGCTCCGGGGCGTTGTACAGCTCGCCGTTGTAGGTCAGGGCGAGGCCGTCCGAGACCATCGGCTGGGCGCCGGTCTCGGACAGGTCGATGATGGCCAACCGACGGTGTCCGAGCTGCACTTCGCCGTCACCGGCGGGGTGGCCGTAGCGGCCCGCCCCGTCGGGACCGCGGTGGGCGAGGATATCGGTGAGCCGGTCGGTCACGACCTTCCCGTCCGGCCATCTGTACGTACCTGCGATGCCACACACGTGCTACCTCGCCTCCCCGTCGTTGTCCGCGCCCTGTCCGGCCCAGACCGGCAGCCGCTCCGAGGGCAGCTGGCCCGTCCCGTTGTGCCGGGCCGGCCGCTCGGTCCTGCCGCGCAGCGCGGTGTGCACCCCGTCCCACAGCGTGCCGTCGGTCCGGTCCCGCGGATCGGGGTCGATCAGCACCACACCGAGCACCGGGATGTGCTGGTCCGCGAGCTGCCGCGCCACCGTGTGCAGCCATGCGGCGCTACCGCGACCGGCTCGCACGACGAGCACGGTCCGGGTGCCGAGGTACTGGAGGTCGGTCCACGCCGTGCCGGGCGCCACCGATCCGACGCCGATCCGGCGGTCCTGGGCCGACGCGGCCGCGGCCTGCTCGCCGGTGACCACGGCGGGGTCTCCCGGCCGCGGGTGATGGTTCGCGAGCTCCCGGCCGGGCAGGCCGTCGACGACCAGGACGGGTCCGTCCTCCGTCATCGCCCGCGCGAGGTCCAGGGCGATCGCGCTGGCGCCGCGCGCACAGCCCAGTTCGAGCAGCGACACCGGTTCCGCGGAGCCGCGCAGGGTGCGGGCGAGGTGCGCGGTGAGCCGGGTCCGAGTGGCCCGGTTCCGGCGGCGCCGCCACAGCCTGCCCGACCGGCGGGGCAGCTCGGCGATGACCGAGGCACCCAGGTTGGCCGAGATGTCCCGGCGCAGCACGGGGCGGTCCGCCACCACCGCGGTGACCGCGGCGAGCGCGAGCCCGAGCGCGAGCCCGAGGGCCAGACCGATCGCGCCGTTGGTGACGATGGACTTGGGCAGGGAGTGCCGCAGCGCGCGCGGTGCGTCCACGATCTGCGTTCCTGCGGTGACCTTGGGCGTGCCGGTGCGCGCGTCCGCGGCCCGCTCGTCGAAGTCGGCGATCCGCGAGTTGAGTTCGGACCGGCGCGCGAAGAGCGACTCCAGGCTCGCCGACGACTTCGGGTCGGTCACCGCATCCGGAGAGCGGCCTCCGATCTCCTTGTTGACCTCGGCGAGTTCGGTCTGCATGCGGTCACGCTGGTCGAGCAGGGCCTGGGACTCGGCCTTCGCGCTGTCCCGCATGCGCTGCACATGGTCGGCCCGGAACGCGTCGGCCAGCGCCTTGGCCCGGGCCACCGCCTCCGCGTCGCTGTCACCTGTCACATCGATCTGCAGCAGGTTGTTGGTCACGCCGGTGCCCCGGTAGTCCTTCATGAAGTCCTCCGCCTTTACGGAGGACTTGAGGTCCTTCAGGGCCTTGTCGGCGATGCGCGTGGTCCGCAGCACCTCGACATCGGTACGGATCAGCGTTCCGGTGTCGTTCGGCTGGTCCTCCGCGTGCGCGACCAGCAGTTTGACCACCGCACTCGGCGGCGGGGGCAGCACGACCGCCATCGCGGCGCCGGCCAACAGCCCGAGCAGGGCCATGGCGCCCCAGAGGCGGCGGCGCCTGCGCACCGCCACTACCAGTGCGTGCAGGTCGAAGAGCGGAGTGGCCGCCGACGACTCCAACGTCTTGCTCGTCGTCACGCTGAACCTCCCGTCACATGGCCGCCCGCCGCGAGCGCCGGAGCGGCCTGGTCGGGCGGTTGGTCGACGGATCGCGTCGGACGGTCCTGGACCGGCCCTGCGACGACGATGCCGACGAGCTCGTGCCTGCCGTCCGCACAGGCCTGGGCGATACCGGCGAGTTCCTCCGCGGTCCAGTTGCCCGCGCTGAGGACGACCACGACACCGGACTCGGTGCCGCGGTCCGGCACGGTCGGCCGGTCCATCGAAACCACCACGGTCCGCAGCAGCGGATCACCCTTCGCCTCGGCGACGAGCTGCCCCGCAGCCCGGAGGGCGAGTTCGTCGCCGTCCGGCACAACGGCCAACAGCCCCCGCGAGGAGGCGAGTTGACTCCGGAGACGGGCGCACACCCGCCGGTAGCGGGTCCGCCTGTCGGCCTCGTCACCGGACCTCTGCGGGGTCGGGACGTCCCACCGGTTGTCCATGTCGAGCAACCGGCGGACGCCGGCCAGCGCTCCACCGCCCTGCGGCCGGGGCGCCTGCAGTGTGCCGGGCACGTCGACGGTACCGAGGAGCGTCGAGCCGAGCGCCGCGGCGATCTCCGGTTCGGTGCGCAGTCGGCGATTCATCCGGGCGGCCGTGAGATGGGCGATGACCCCGACCAGCAGGAACAGGAGCGCCCCGCCGACGGCGAGTTGCGTGGTGGTCGGCGGCGCCTCGCCGGTCGGCGGCGCGGAGAGACCCATGACGACCGGTCCTGCCTTGTCCGTCGCCGGGCTGGTCTCGTCCAGCTTCTTCATGGCCTCCTCCAGCGAGGTGCGCATCTTCTCCAGCTCGGTGCGGACCTGCACACCCTCCACCGTCTGTCCCGGGTCGGCCTCGTCGGCCAGCTCGGTGATGCGGCGGTTGGTCTTCTGCACCTCCTTGCGCAGCGCATCGGGTCGCGCGGCCGCTTCAGGGCCTGTTTCGCCGCTGGCGATCCGCGCGGCGAAGGCGACGTACTGCTCGGCCACCCTGTCGGTGAGCCGCTGCGCACGCTCCGGGGTGTCGGCCGCACCCGAGATGGTGACGATGTTCCCGTCGGCGGGCTTGACGGTCACGTCGTCCCGCAGCTCGGCGCCGTCGACGCCCGGCCAGCGGAGCTTGTCGGCCGCGCGGTCGAGCACGGACGAACTGGTCGCGACGTCCACCTGGGTCAGCAGCTCGCGCTCTTCCCACGCCCCGGGCAGCAGGACCGACGCGGACGTCGTGTACTTCGGCGGGAACACGGCCGAGATGCCGTATCCGACGAGCGCGCCGAGCACGGCGAGAGCGGCGAGGAGCCGCCACCGCCGACGGAATATCTGCCCGATCGTGACCAGGCGTATCGTGTCGTCGCTCACCTGCGCCGCCTCCTCCCTGTCCGCACCGGGCCGTCCTGCGACACCGGAGCGCGGTCACGGCAGGCAGCGGCGTAGGCAGCGAGCAGCGACTCTTGCGAATTGCGCCAGGAGAGCGGACCGCTGATCCGCTCCTGGCCGATCTTGCCCATGCGGGCCCGCTGCTCCGGATCGTCCAGCAACAGCGCGATGAGCCCGGCGAATTCGGCCTCGTCGTTGGCACGCGCGTAGACCGCCGCATCACCTGCGGAGACGCGCGCCTCCCGAAGATCGAACGAGACGATCGGCCGGCCCATCGCCATGTACTCCAGAACCTTGTTCATGGTCGACACGTCGTTGAGCGGATTGCGCGGGTCCGGAGAGAGGCACACGTCAGCGGTGGACAGGTAGCGCACCAGGTCCGCGTCCGGAATGCGCCCGGTGAACTCCACCTGGTCGGAAAGGCCGAGCTCCTGGGACAGCTCCACCATCGCGTCGAAGGCGTCGCCCGAGCCGACGAACACCGCGTGCCAGTCGCTCCGCCCGAGCCCGTCGCGCAGCTTCGCGAGGGACCGCAGGGCGTAGTCGACACCGTCCTGCGGGCCCATCACGCCGAGATAGCACAGCAGATGGGGCTTGCCGCGCTTCAACTCCGGCTCGGGCGGCACCGGTTGGAACCGCTCGATCTGGGGCGCGCTGCGCACCACGAACACGTCGTCGGCGTGCCGGCCGCCGCGGCTCAGCGCGACGTCCCGGTAGCTCTCGTTCGTGGCGAGGACGATGTCCGCGGCCCGGTAGGTGCGCCGCTCCAGCGCGCACACGGCGCGGTAGAGCAGGTCCTCGCCGCGGTCGAACCGGGAGAGGTACAGCTCGGGCACCAGGTCGTGCTGGTCGAAGACGAACCGCGAGCCGCGCCGCCTCAGCCAGCGTGCCGCCAGGAACAGCAGGTCGGGCGGGTTACAGGCGTGGACCACGTGGACCGGGCCGACCTTGCGGGCCAGACGGGCCGTGTGCCACAGCGCCGATCCGTACTCCCGCAGGTAACCGGCCGGTCCGCCGGTGGCGGCGCGCAGCGGGTAGCGGTGGATCCGCACCCCGTCGATCACCGCTTCCGGCTCCGTGTCCCGCTTCGTGCCCTGCGGACAGATGACGTGCACGGTCCAGCCGGCGTCGCGCAACGTCGTGCACTCCTGCCACACCCGCCGGTCGAACGGCACCGACAGGTTCTCCACGAGGATCAGTGCGCGCCGGCCGTGCCCGCCGCTTCGGGTCGCGTCACTGATCGGGTCACCAAGCAAGGCCCACGTATCCCGGTTCGGTCCGGCGCGCCTCGGCGTCGGGAAGGCGGACGAGATCGACGACCACCGGGCCATCACCCTGGGGCAGCGCCGCCAGGACGGCCGGGTCCCGGGTCCCGACCAGGCACACCTCGGCGTGCTCGAGCACCTCGTCGACGGAGTCCGCGAGCAGCTGCGCGAGGTGCGGCAGCCGGTTCTCGATGTATTCGCGGTTCGCGCCCATCAGCCGGGACAGGCTCACGTTGGCGTCGTAGATCTTCAGGTCGTACCCCTTGCCGAAGAGCCGCTCCGCCAGCTCCACGAGCGGGCTTTCGCGGAGGTCGTCGGTGCCGGGCTTGAAGGACAGGCCGAACAGGCCCACCTTGCGCTTGCCGGTGCGCTCGACGAGCTCCACCGCGCGCTGCAGATGTGCGGAGTTGGAGGCCAGTACGTGGGACAGGATGGGCACCGATACGTCGGCCCGCTGCGCCGCGTGGACCAGGCTGCGCAGGTCCTTGGGCAGGCAGGAGCCGCCGAAGGCGAAGCCGGGCCGCAGATAGGCGGGGCTGATGTTCAGCTTGCGGTCGGCCAGGAACACGTCCATCACCTGGTGCGAGTCCACGCCCAACGCCTGGCACACCGCGCCGAGTTCATTCGCGAAACCGATCTTGAGGCCGTGGAAGGAGTTGTCCGCGTACTTGATCGCCTCGGCCACCGGGACCGGCACCCGGAACACCTCTCCGGGCAGGCCCTCGTACAGCGCCGCCACGACGTCACCACTGGCCGGGTCGAGCTGGCCGATGACGGTCTTGGGCGGATCGAAGAAGTCCCGCACACTCGTGCCCTCGCGCAGGAACTCCGGGTTGACGGCGACCCCGAAGTCCACGCCTGCCGTGCCGCCGAGGCTCTTCTCCAGGATCGGCACCAGCAGATTCAGGCAGGTGCCCGGCAGCATGGTGCTGCGGAACACGACCGTGTGCCGCCCGTCCTCCGCCTTGCGCTCGGCCAGCGCGGCGCCGATCTGCTCGGCGACCCGCTCCAAGTACGTCGTGCACAGGCTGCCGTTGGCCTCCGACGGCGTACCCACACAGATGAGGGACACGTCGCTGCCCAGGATCGCCTCACGGACGTCGCGGGTGGCGCGCAGGGCCCCGGTCCGCACGACCTCGGCGGTGAGTTCGCCGATCCGCTCCTCGACCACAGGCGCTCTGCCGTCGTTGACCAGGTCGACCTTCGCCTGGTTGACGTCCACCCCGATGACCTCGTGGCCCTGGCCCGCCAGGCACGCGGCCGAAACACAGCCGACATAGCCGAGCCCTAAGACGCTGATCCTCATGACCTTTACTCCCCCCAGAGCAGGCCCTTGTGGCCTGCCGTCCATGCGCCGCCGTACGGCGACGCCCCCCTCGTTTCAGTAAGCCCCGTGCCCGTGGAGCACGGCGCGCAGCGTCTTCCACAAGATCACCGTGTCCAGGGCGAGCGACCAGTCCTCGACGTACCGCAGGTCGAGGCGGACCGCCTCCTCCCACGGCAGGTCACTGCGTCCGCTGATCTGCCACAGCCCGGTGAGCCCGGGCTTGACCAGAAGTCGCCGCCGGATGTCCGGGTCGTACGCGGCGGACTCCTCCGGCAGCGGTGGCCGCGGGCCGACGAGCGACATCGACCCGGTGAGTACGTTGAACAGCTGCGGAAGCTCGTCGAGCGAGTACCGGCGCAGCACTTGTCCCACCCGGGTCACCCGCGGGTCCCTGCGGAGCTTGAACAGCAGCCCCGAGCCCTCGTTGCGCTCGGCGAGGCCGGCCCGCTCCCGGTGGGCCCCGACGACCATGGTGCGGAACTTGAGAATGGTGAACTCGCGGCCGTCCTTGCCGACCCTGCGCTGGCGGTAGAACACCGCACCGCGGCTGTCCGCCAGGACGAACAGCCCTATGACCGCCATCAGCGGTGCGAACACCAGGAGCAGGACCGTCGCACCGAGCCGATCGACGACCTCTTTGATCACCCGGCGCCCTCCGGTGAAGGCGGGCATGCTCACGCGCAGCAACGGAATCCCCAGGACCGCGTCGACATGCAGCCGCGGTCCTGCCACCTCCATCAGCACGGGGGCCACGACCATTTCGGCGTCGCTGCCCTCGAGGTTCCAGGACAGTCGTTGCAGCCGGTGCGGTGTCCAGTGCGGGTCCGGGGTGACCGCGACGACCCGGTAGCCGTCGCGGGAGACGTGGCTCGCGACGTCCGTCAGTGGGCCGACGACCGGCACCCCGTCCAGCTGGTCACCCTCGAGCCCGCGGCTCTCCGACAGGCAGATGGCCTCCACCCGCCACCCGATGTGCGGGAACTTGCGGGTCCGGTTGATCAGGTCGCGCACGGTGGCCGGGCTCCCGGCGGCGAGCACCGGTCGCAGGCAGCGTCCCAGCTTGCGCTGTCTGTGCAGCCAGAGGCGGAGCAGATATCGCGCGGTCATGGTGACGAGCGCGATCGCGGGGATCGCGACGAAGATCCAGAGCTTGATATTGCGCGAGGTGAGGGCTATTCCGCCGAGCGCCAGCACGACGGTCGCCATGAACAGTGAGCGGCCGAGCCGGCGGAATTCCTCTGCGCCCTGGCCGAGTACGGCCGGAGCCCACGATCGGCTCACCGCGAGCGCTCCCAGCACCAGCAGTTCGGTGCCGAAGGCGAGGATCTTCCACTTCTCGTGCCAGTTGGCCGCGTCCCGGACTCCGAAGAAGCCTCCGAAGGCCGCCACCACCACGGCCGTGGCCACGGTATCGCTGACGATCACGATACGGCGGTACCGCTGTTCCCAGTCGCTCGCGGGTCGACGGAGTGCCCCGTTCGCCGGGCGCACGCGCCCAGGCGGAAACGGGTTGATCAAGTCCCCCTGCTGTACAGCCCCGTCCGGGTCGCCAGCGGGCTCGACGTGCTCGCTCAACACGGTAACTCCCCCCTCGGAAGGCCCCCCGGCCTCCCGCGCTGTTCCCCTCCTCGGGAGGCCCCCAGCCCCCCGCGCCGCGCCGCTCCTCCCCCACGAGAGGCCCCCGCCTCCCGCACATGACATGCCCGGCTGTTTCAGCGCTACTTGAGCATTCCGCCCATTCGGTTCAGTCTGCGGCGGACTCGCATGCTCTGCTCCACACTCGACGCTCGAGGTACGCGGAAGTCCGCGGCAACCCCGGATGCTCCCCGCACCCAAGGTCCCTCTCGGGCACCAAGAAAATGATCACCCCCCGTTCGGCTCCGGAGACGCGGCTGTCAACTGCCCGTCGAGCCGGACCTATAGATCGCCATTTGTCGCCTGGTGTCCCAGCATGTGAAGCACGGTCAATCTAGACCATTGAACCGGTCCATAGAGAGGGATGTGTGGAATTTGTGGTCACCGTTTGAAGCGGGGCATGCGGACCGGCCACGGCCTGCGGATTCCCTGACGACGGAGACATTCCGTGTGACCTGCGACGACGGCCCCACCCCCGGCCACGGGGACCGACGATTCCAGGACGTTCCGGAACCGCGGATCGCGATCAACTCGACCCTGTTCGGCCGATGTTGGTGGTGCACACGGGGCTGCGGGTGCGAGTACGGACCCCCTGGGTCAATACATACGAAAGCGCCCGCTCCGACCATCCGTCGAAGCGGGCGCCTTCACAGGAGCGTCACATCTGTGGCGCCTGCTCGATGAAGGTGTCCAGCACGCCGTCGGCCACCTTGATCGGACCTTGCGGCCGGGTGGTGTCGGGGATGGTGGTGATGGCGGCGGCCCGCTTCGCCAGGTCGGCCGCCTCGGCGAAGTCCGACTCCCCACTGCCCGAGCCGAGTTGGGCGTGCAGCCCGTCGAGGGTGGCGTTCAGGGAGTCGCCCCACAGGGCGAGGGCGTCGAGCCAGGGCTTCGTCTGCGCCAGGAAGGCCGGATCCTGCACTCCGGCACGGATCCGCTCGGGAGCCCCGGCCAAGAGGTCGGCATAGCCGGCCAGCTTGCGCAGGGCCGCCCGCCGCTCGGCCTTGGACCCGCCGTCCCACGCCTTGCGGAACTCCGCGAGGCGCGCCGCGAGTTCGGGCGCCTGCGGCTGCCAGTTCGTGTCGCCGAAGGTCGGCGCGAGGTGCTGGGTGTCGAAGAAGGCCAGCAGGGCCCGCGCGGTGTCCCGGTCGCCGCCGGCCAGGTAGTCGGCGGACGCGCGCCAGGTGCGGTCGGGGTCGTAGTTCTCGTCGTTCCAGGCGAACGAGGCGCCACCGAAGAGCGCGACCTTGCTCGGCGCCGCCTGGTTCATCGGGTTGAGCACGATGCCGCTCAGCTCCTTGTGCAGGCCGGCTTCCCGCTTGTCGTACGGGGCCATCAGGAGCCGGCCCGCGGTCTGCCCGTAGTCGTTCACCGGGTAGTTGTCCCAAAGGAACACCTTGCGCCCCCACACCGTGGACGCGGCCTTGGCGTCCGCGAGGCTGATGGAGGGCGGCACGACGTCGGTGCCGGTCCACTGCACGACGACCTTCGGGTCCAACTGCTCGCGCAGCACCGACTTGTACGCGGAGTCCGCCGTGTCGGAGTACTCGGTGGGTACGAACTGGAGCGGCTTGGCACCCTCATGCGTGTCGATGAAGTCCTGCTGCACCGCATTGAGCAGATCGGCCTGCGCCTGCCCCGCGGCGGCCCGGCCCGGCGCCCCGTACTTCGCCTGGTCGGCGTCGCAGTTCCACTTGGTGTAGCTGATGTCGTCGAGCGCCACATAGAAGCTGCGGGCCCCCTGCTCATACAGCGAACCCAGCTTCTCCTTCAGGGACTTCACGTCGTCGGGGTCGCTGTAACAGACGGACAGACCCGGGGAGACCGCGTACGTGAAGTCGACATGGTGGGCTGCGGCCTGCTTGATCAGTTCGCCCAGATCGGCGAGCTTGTCCGCGGGATAGGGCGTACGCCACTTCTCCCGCAGGTACGTGTCGTCCTTCGGCGTGTAGATGTACGTGTTCGCCTTGACGTCGCCGTAGAACGCGAGTTGGTCGACGCGGTCGCTGTGCGACCAGGGCGCGCCGTAGAAACCCTCGATGCTGCCGCGCAGCGGCATGCTCGGGTAGTCGGTGACCGAGACGGCCGCGATGCGGTGCGATCCGGTCACCAGCTGACGCAGCGTCTGGGCGGCGTAGTAGACACCGTCGCCGTCGTTGCCCGCGAGGACAACGATGTCAGAACCGGCGGCGCCCCGGGACGCGAGGGAGTAGCCCTCCGGGTTCAGGGTGTCCGGCACGGTGCCGCCCGCGGCCTTGAGCGCGGCGGCCACCGCGGTGTCCTTGATGGAACCGGCCACCACGGTCAACACACCACGCGCCGGCGCCTTCTTGACCGCGTCGCCGGCCTTGACGGTGTCGACGGAACGGGCCCCGGCGGCGGCCAGCGCCCGCTTGATCACATCGATGCTCGACGCGTCGACGCCGTCACCGAGGACGAGCCGCACCCGGTTCGGCACCCGCAGGTCGGCGCCCGCCGATCTCATGGCCTGCGGGGTGGGCGTGACAACGGGCAACCTCGCCGCCGAGCCGGCACCGACCGCGCCCGGCGCACCGTCGCGCGCCTGGGCGGGTACGGCGACCGCCCCCAGGGTCAGCAGGAGCGCGGCGCCAACGAGAGCGGGGCGGGAGACACGGGGGAGACAGGACGAATGACGTTCAGGCATACGGGACACTGCACCTCCACGGAAGCGGACCCTCGCCTTCGGGCGGGGGCACGTGGTCTAAACCACCACCCATCCATGGCGGTGTCAAGATCCCGTAAGCGATGGGGAGTTGCTTCACGGCTCCTCGGGACCGTCCTCGTCCAGTTCGAACCACACCGTCTTTCCCTCCGGCTCCGGGCGGAGGTTCCAGCGGTGGGCCAGGAGGTCGAGGAGGACGAGGCCGCGGCCGGAGGAGGAGAGTTCGCCGGGGGCGCGGCGGCTCGGCACCTCGTCGCTGCGGTCGGAGACCTCCACGCGCAGCCGGCGGTGACCCTCGGCGCCGCTGATGTCGGCGCGCAGGACGGCGGCCTGCTCGGTGTGGATCAGTACGTTGCCGAGGAGTTCGGAGACGAGCAGCAGGGCGGTGTCGACCTGTTCGGGGCGGGCCCAGTCGTGGAGCAGGCCCTGGAATTCGATGCGGGCGTCGGCGATGCCCTGGGCCTGGTCCTGTTCGAGGGTGAACCGCAGATTGCGCCCGGGCCGGTCCGCGTGGTCGCCGAGCGGGTCGCGGCGCAGGAGCAGCAGGGCGATGTCGTCCTCGGTGAAGGAGGTCACGGGACGGTCGCCCGGCTGCGTGGACTGCGGGGCGACGACCGCGTTCAGGAGCCGGTCGGCCATGCCGTCGATGTCGTCGGCGCCGCCCGGTGTCAGCGCGCCCCGGACCCGGAGCCAGCCGGAGTACATGTCGTGGCCGCCGGACTCGATCAGGCCGTCCGTGCACAGCATGAGGATCTCGTTCTCCCGCAGCGTGAGAAGGCTGACCGGGTAGTCGTCCTCGCCGAGGTCGAGCCCCAGAGGCAGCCCGCCGCGCACGTGCTTGAGCAGACAGGTGCCGTCCGGCAGCCGCAGGACCGGGTGCGGGTGCCCGGCGCGGGCGATGCGCAGCGTGCCCGTCGCGGGGTCGGCCTCCAGGTAGATGCAGGTGGCGAAGCGGCCCTCCCCGAGGGATGCCAGGAAGTGGGAGGCGCGGACGAGGACGGCGTCGGGGCCGTGGCCCTCGGCGGCGTAGGCGTGGATGGCGGTGCGCAGCTGTGACATCAGCCCGGCGGCCTGCACATCGTGGCCCTGGACGTCGCCGATCACCAGGCCGAGGCGCCCGTTGGGCAGGGTGATGCTGTCGAACCAGTCGCCGCCGACCATGAGCCCGCCGCCGGTGGGTACGTAACGGGCGGTGACGGTGACCCCTTCGGGCCCCGGACCGATGCGGCCCATGCTGCTGCGCAGGCTCTGCGACAGGGTGCGGTCCGCCTGGCCGTCGTAGGTCTGCTCGATGCACTGGCCCAGCAGCCGGGCGAGGGTCACCAGGAAGGTGCCGGTGCCCCCGGTCGTCTCCACCGGGGCGTCGAAGGCGGCCATCCACACGCCGGTGAGCTGGCCGTACGTGGTGAGCGGCAGGAACGCCCACGACTCGTACTGCGCCGGCTCCGCGTACCCACTGGCGGAGGGGAACCGCTCCCGGTAGTCCTGCGGCGAGGGCAGCACCACGGGCCGCCCTGTTCTGGCCACCTGGGCCGCGGGGTGAGCCGTGCGCAGCGGCAGCCGGAACGCGTCGGCCTCGCCGTCGCTCAGGCCGAACTGGCCGACGCAGTGCAGCACTTCACGGTCCGCCCGGAAGACCGCCTGCCCGCGCAGCGGGAACGTGTCGTCGGCCAGCTGGGAGATCAGCGCGAGGGCCTCCCCCAGTGACGCGACGCGAGCCAGCGCGTGTCCGGTGACGAGCAGGTCGGTGTCGTGGTGTCTCGTACCCGTACGCCGCGGAGGCCGGTCCGAGCCCGTGCCCGGCCCCCCGGAGGCCGGTCCGGCCAGCCGGTTGAGCACGTCGACCTGGCGAACCTCGGCGTCGTACGCCTCTGGTTCCTCGTGCTCCTCGGGCTCCTCTTCGGGGATTCCGCGCTCGCGCCCGCCACCCACCTGCGGCACTCCCCTCGGCTCGACGCACTCCGGTTTCACCCCATCGTCCGACGATCGGCCGTGCCGCGCCTGCTCTCGCACGCCATGCGGGCGACCACGCCGGGCGCCCGACCGGGCCGGAGCCCGTCCGGGCGCCCGGACGCGCCTGTGTCACCAGGAGGACTTGGTGACCCCCGGCAGATGTCCCGCGTGCGCCTCCTCCCGCAGCCGCACACGGGAGAGGCCGAATTTGCGCAGGTGCCCGCGCGGCCTGCCGTCCACGCTGTCGCGGTTGCGGACCCGCGTCGCGCTGGCGTCGCGCGGCTGCCGGCGCAGTTCGGCCAGGGCCGCGGCACGCTCGGCCTCCGGGGTGCCCGGGCGCCGGACGATCTCCTTCAGCGCCGCGCGCCGGACGGCGTACCGCTCGACGATCACCTTCCGCTTCTCGTTCTTCGCGATCTTGCTCTGCTTCGCCATCAGACCTTCCCCCCTCGCGCGCGGATCCGCGCGACCGCGGCCTCGACACCGATGACGTCGACGGTCTTGACTCCCCTGGCGCTCAGGGTGAGCCGCACGCTGCGGCCCTCGCTGGGCAGCCAGTAGCGCTTGCGCTGGATGTTCGGGTCGAAGCGGCGCGAGGTGCGCCGGTGCGAGTGGGAGATGCGATTGCCGAAGCGCGGTGCGGCTCCGGTCAGTTGACAGTGGGCGGACATGCGGTCCCTCTCCGTTCGTCCTGTGTCGTGCGTGACCATGGCCCCGTTATTGAACATGGAAACCATTGCCATATAGTAGCGGCATGGCACGCAACGAACTGCGCCCGATCGTCAAACTCCGCTCCACGGCAGGCACGGGCCACACCTACGTCACCCGCAAGAACCGCAGGAACAACCCGGACCGCCTGGTCCTGCGCAAGTACGACCCCGTGATCGGCCGGCACGTCGACCACCGCGAAGAACGCTGAGCGTCGGCCCCCGCACAACCACTCGAACCACTTGAAGCACCCGAACCATCTGGAGTCCGCCATGAAGCCCGGCATCCACCCGGCCTACCGGCCCGTTGTCTTCCGCGACAAGGCCGCCGGATTCGCCTTCCTGACCCGTTCCACGCTCACCACCGACCGCACGGTCGAGTGGGAGGACGGCCAGACCTACCCCGTGTACGACGTCGAGGTCTCCTCGGCGAGCCACCCCTTCTACACCGGCACCGCCCGCGTCATGGACACCGCGGGACGGGTCGAGCGCTTCGAGCGCCGCTTCGGCCGCCGAGGGGACCGGTGATGGGCGGCCACGACCGGCTGCCCGTCGTGATCGTCGGCGGCCTGCACAGCGAAGCGCGCCGGGAGGTGGTGCGGGGCCTGCTCGACGCGGTGCCGTCCAGCGTGGCCCTCCACCACGACCTCGGCACCGCCCCGTCGGGGACCGTGACCCGCACGATCCGGGACGCGTCCGGTGAACTCGGCCGCGGGGAGGCGCCGTTGGTCAACGACTGCGCCTGCTGCGCCCTGCGCGAGGACCTCGTGCCGGAGCTCGAACGCCTCGCGGCCGACGGGCTGACCCGCCTCGCCGTCGTGGAACTGTGGGACTCCGTCGAGCCACAGGCCATGGCGGATGTCGTCGCCGCGCACGGTGCGCCGGCGCTGCAGCTGACCGGCGTCGTCACGGCCGTCGACCCCGCGCTCGTCCTCCCCTACCTGGGCAACGGGGACGACCTCGCCGAGGCCGGACTCGCGGCGGCCGCGAGCGATCAGCGTACGGTCGCGGACACCTGGGCCCGGCAGCTGGAGTACGCCTCCGTCGTCGCCGTCACCGAGAGCCCGGAGGCGGACGAGGAGGACCGGGCCCTGCTCGCCCAGCTGCACCCGACGGGGCGGCAGGTGCCGGCCCGGTCGACCGAACTGGCCCGGCTCGCCCTCGCCGGGTTCGACGTCGAGGCGGCGCGCACCGCCCAGCACCCGGCCAGCGCCCGGCTGCCGCAGGAGGCGGAGGAGGCCGGGGTCGGCACCCTCGTATGGCACCGCCACCGGCCGTTCCATCCGCAGCGGCTGTTCGACGCCCTGGAGGACCTGTGCTGCGCCGCGGCCCGCAGCCGGGGGCGGTTCTGGCTCGCCGACCGGCCCGACACCCTGCTGTCCTGGGACGCGGCGGGCGGCGCCCTGGGCGTCGACGACTGCGGGCCCTGGCTGCACTCACTGCCCGACGCCGCCTGGGAGTTGGTGCCGCCCGAGCGGCGCGCGGCGGCGGCCATGGACTGGCACCCGGAGCACGGCGACCGCTGCCAGCACCTCGTGTTCACCTCCCCCGCCCTCGACCGCGAAGGACTGACCGCGCTCCTCGACTCCTGCCTGCTCACCGACGACGAGTACCGCGCTGGCCCAGCCGGTTGGAGCCGGCTCCCCGCCGCCTTCGACCCGCTCCTCGACCCCGCACGCTGACCCTCCGAAAGGAAGAACCGACATGCCCCGTTCCCGTACTCCGCGCAAGCCCGCCAAGCCGCGCCCGAACCCGCTCGACGCGGCCGACATCACCTACGTCGACTACAAGGACACCGACCTGCTGCGCCAGTTCATCTCCGACCGCGGCAAGATCCGCAGCCGCCGCGTCACCCGCCTCACGGTGCAGCAGCAACGCCAGGTGAGCGCCGCCATCAAGAACGCCCGCGAGATGGCGCTGCTGCCGTACGGGAACAGGTGACCGGGGCGGCCGCGGCGCGGCCAGCCATGCCGGGGTGGCCACGGGATCCGTGCCGCCGATCCCCCAGTACGTGAAGGGCACGCCGAAGCGTCTCGAACTCCGGTGTGCCGGCGGCGGTCTGCGCGGTGGCGGTCGAGGCGTAGGGAAGGCCCGTCGCCTCGGCCACCGGCAGGGCGTCCGTGTCGGCGCGGAGCAGCACCGTGGGGCCCTCGCCGCCGCGCAGCACGCCGATCAGGCCGGTGCCACCGATGCCCTCTCCTCAAGTCCCTTGAGGACGGTGTCGGTTGCGCGGGTCACGAAGGGGGCCCTTCACCTGGGGGCGTCCCTTCAGTACAACCCGGCCCCGGCACCGCCGCACGCTCACTCCTTGTAGTCCGGCGCGATCCGCTCCACGAGCCGCAGCAGCGCGCCCCAGGCCAGGTCGTACGCGATGTCGTCCTCGACGTCCGAAGACGCCTCGCCCTCGCCGGTGAGCTGCTGGGCGGTGTATTCACAGACCTGCTCGGACGGGATGATCAGCTGTCCGCCCGCCTGCGCGGTGACCTGGATCTCGCAGGCCTTCTCCAGGTAGTACATGCGCAGGAACGCCGACTTGGCGCTGTCGCCGACGGTCAGCAGGCCGTGGTTGCGCAGGATCAGCGCCGGGTGGGTGCCGAGGTCCTCGACGAGGCGCTCCTGCTCGGCGAAGTTGAGGGCGACGCCCTCGTAGTCGTGGTAGCCGACGCGGTTGTGGAACTCCATCGACATCTGGTTGACGGGCAGCAGCCCGCCCTGCTGCGCGGCGACGGCACAGCCGGCCTTGGTGTGGGTGTGCAGCACGCAGTGGGCGTCCGGGCGGGCCTTGTGGATCGCGCTGTGGATCATGAAGCCGGCCGGGTTGACGGGGTGCGGGCTCGGCTCGACCGCGTTGCCGTCGAGGTCGATCTTGACGAGGTTCGAGGCGGTGATCTCCTCGAAGAGCAGGCCGTAGGGGTTGATCAGGAAGTGGTTGTCCGGACCCGGGAGGCGCTGCGAGATGTGCGTGAAGATCAGGTCGGTCATGCGGAAGTGCGCGACCAGGCGGTAGACGGCGGCCAGTTCGCGGCGCAGGCGCAGCTCCTCCTGGGCGGCGTCGTCGGCCGTGACGGGGGCGGTGAGGGTGTCGGTCACGCGAGTGCTCCTTGCGTACGAGAGGCGTTACGAGGGGTGGGGTCGACGACGGGGGTGTGCGGGCGTCCGGTGGCCCACCAGGCGATGACGTTGCGCGCGGGCTCGGTGACGTAGGCGCGCAGCGAGGCGTCGGAGAGGAAGGCGCTGTGCGGTGAGAGCAGCAGGCGCGGGTGGCTGCGCAACCGGTCGTCCGGCGCGGGCGGTTCGACGGGGAAGACGTCGAGGGCGGCGCCCGCGAGGTGGCCGCCGTCGAGGGCGGCGAGTAGGGCGTCCGGGTCGACGAGGTCGCCTCGCGAGACGTTGACGAGGACGCTGCCGGGGCGCATGCGGGCCAGCATGCCGGCGTCGACCATTCCCCTGGTCTGCGGGGTCGAGGGGACGTGCAGCGACAGGACGTCGGCGCGTTCCACGAGCGTGTCCAGGTCGAGGCGTTCGACACCCTCGGGCCAGTTCGTGGCGCGCGGGTCGTGCGCGGCGACCTTGCCGAAGAGGGGCGCGGCGAGGCGGGCGAGGGTGCGGGCGATGCGGCCCATGCCGACCAGACCGAGCGTCAACTCGCTGGCCCGGCGCGGCACTTCGTGCAGTTCGGTGTTCCAGCCGCCGGAGCGGACGACGGCGTCGGCCTGCGGCAGGCGGCGGGTCAGCGCGAGCGCCTGGGCGAGGGCGTGCACGGCGACGTCCTCGGTCGCGGAGTGCGGCAGGTTCGCCAGCCAAAGACCGCGCCGCTCCACCTCCGCGACATCGATCATGTCGTAGCCCGCCGACATGGTGGCGATCATGCGCACCTTGGGCGTGCGGTCGAGCAGGTCCGCGTCCACGCGCGCGTACCCGACGATCAGCGCGTCGGCGTCGTGCGCGACGGCGCCGATCGCCTCCGGGTCCCGGCTGCCGACCACCCGCACCTCCCAGCCGGCATCGACGAGGAGACGGACGCCCGGCTCGGGGTCCAGCTCCTCGGTGTCGGTGATCACGACGACGGGTCGCGGCACACCATCCTCCAGGGCACTCATAAATGATTCGATCGACTTACGGGAACGAAACCTACGTTTCGACTGCCACACTTGTCCAGACCGAACGAGACGGTCGCCCATCCGGTGACCGACAATGATCGGGCGCCCGGCCGGTCCACGGCCTGGCCGCAACCGAACCGCCGAGGGGAACAGCACGTGGATCTCGACGAGACCGACCTGCGCATCGTGCGCGAGCTGCAGAGCGACGGCCGCCTCACGTACGAGACGCTGGCGCAGCGGGTGGGCCTGTCCCGGCCCGCGGCACGAATGCGCGTGCAGCGGCTCCAGGAGTCGGGCGCCGTACGGGTCGTCGCGATCGTGCACCCGGCGGTGCGCGACCTTTCGGCCTCCGCACATCTGGCGATCGACACCGAAGGACCCGCGGGCCCGGCCGCCCGCGCGATCGCCGCGCTGCCCGAGGCGCCGTTCGTGACGCTGACGAGCGGGCGGCGCGCCATCATGACGGAGCTGCGCACGGCGGGCTTCGGCGCGCTCGACCGGACCATCGAGCAGATTCGGGCGCTTCCGGGGGTACGCGCGGTGGACGCGCTCGTCGCGACCCGCCACGTGAAGGACCCGTACCTCCTGACGCAGGAACCGACCGTGAGCGCGCTCGACGCGATGGACGAGCGAATCCTCGCCGAACTGGAGGAGGACGGCCGCCTCGCGTTCGCCGAACTCGCCGCGCGCGTCGGCCTGTCGGCGGGCGCGACCCGCGCGCGCACCCTGCGCCTGTTGGAGGGCGGGGTCGCCAAGGTGGTGGCCCTGGTCCGCCCCGACGTGCTCGGCATGGGCTACCTGTGCGGGTTCAGCCTGCGGGTCGACGGCGTGGCGGCGGACGTCGCCGAACGGGTCGCCGCCTTCGAGCGCGTGACGTTCCTGTCGACCTGCCTGGGTGGCGCCGAGCTGGTCGGCACGATCACCGCGGAGTCGTTCGCGGCGGTGCGCACCACGCTCGAAGAGATGCGCGAATTGCCCGCCGTGCGGGAGGTGGAGAGCTGGCTCCACCTCGAACTGATCAAGGAGCGCTACGACCTGGGGCCGCGCACGGACTGACCCTGGGGACGGGCCACGCGGACCGATCGCGCGGACCGATCACCGGTCCGCACCGGGGCACACAGTCGATACGTAACTCAACCGGCGATTCGACTTTACAAACATTCTTGGCCGGACCCTCTGGTCAATCAGTCGTTCGCTATCTATGGTTCAGCGAGCCGAATCGTCTGTCGGCACACCCCCGTACGTTCCCGGTCGAAAGCAGGCCTGCCATGCCCCGCTCCCCCGAGCACACGCTCCTCGTCACCGGCGCCGCCGTAGCCGCCGCCGGCACCACCGTCCGGGCCGAGGCCCTCGCCGTCCGCGGCGAGCGCATCGTGCACGTCGGCACCGTCGAGGAGGCCCGCGCCGCGCTCGGCGGCCGGGTCGACGAGGAGCTGACGCTCGACGGCGGCCTCGTCCACCCCGGCTTCGTCGACGCCCACTGCCACCCGGTCATGTACGGGCAGGCGCTCGCGTGGGTCGACCTGCGCCCCGAACGCGTGCCGGACATCGACACACTCGTCGAGGTGCTGACCGAGGCGGCCCGCGAGCTGCCCGCCGGCGTCCCTGTGCGCGGCTTCGGCTACGAGCACCGTCGCCTCGCCGAGGGCCGCCACCCCAGCTGCCACGACCTGGACCGCGTCGCCGACGACCGCGAGGTCTACGTCATGAACGCCTCAGGGCACGGCGGCGTCGTCAACTCCCATACGCTGCGCACCTGTCGCATCACCGCGGGCACCCCGTCGCCCGAGGGCGGCAGCATCGGCCACTTCGAGAACGGCGAGCCCGACGGACAGCTGTGGGACGCCGCCTGCGACCTGCTCACCGGGCCTGCCGGCGTGAAGATCGGCAACCACGGCCCGAACTTCCACCTCTCCGAGCCCGAAGACATCATGGCCGACCACCTGCTGCGCGCCCAGGAGGTGTTCCTCGCCGCCGGTGTCACCACGATCGGCGACGCGCAGGTCTCGCGGCGCGAGATGGAGACGTATCTGCGGGCGCGGTCGGACGGTTCGCTGCGCATGCGTGTGTCCGCCTATCTCACCTCGGCGTTGCTCGACACTGCTCTGGAGCTGGGCGCTGTGCGCGGCTTCGGCGACGACCTGTTCCGCATCCAGGGTGTGAAGTTCTACGCCGACGGCACGCTCGGCGGCTGGACCGCGTACTTCCCCGAGGGGTACGCCGCCGACTGCTGCCACCACGGGCAGCTGTACCACTCGGTCGAGGAGTACGCGGAGATCGTCCGCCGTGCCCACGCCGCCGGTCTGCAGACCGCGACGCACGCCCAGTCCCCGTACGCCATCGGCATGGTGCTCGACGCGATCGAGAAGGCGCAGGCCGACCGGCCCCGCGCGGACATGCGGCACCGCGTGGAGCACTCCGGTCTGCCGACCGACGAGCAGATCGAGCGGATGGGCGCGCTCGGCGTCGTCCCCGTCATGCAGCCGCAGCACCATCTGCGCACCGGCGACGGCACGTTGACCGCGATCGGTGACATGGGGCACCGCTACAACCCGGCGGGCCGCTGCCCCGGGGCCGGTGTGCCGGTCGTCTTCTCCTCGGACGCACCGGTCGCGCCGCCCGCGCCGCTGGAGGCGGTGTCCGCGGCGGCCACGCGGCGGACGGTGCTCGGCACGGTCCTCGGTGACGAGTCGCTGCGGCTGCCGGTCGAGGCCGGTCTGCATGCGCACACTGGGGCGGCGGCGAGTGCGCTGCACCGTGAGCACGAGGTGGGTGCGCTCGCGCCCGGCATGCTCGCCGACTTCTGCGTCCTCGATGCGGATCCGCTGACCGTGGCCGCGGATGAGCTGGCCGGGATTCGCGTGCGGGAGACGTGGATCGGCGGCAGCCGGGTGTGGTCGCTTCGCGGGTAGCCGGGTCGGGTCCTGGCCGCGCCGTGCATGGCCGGGGCCCCTTGGCGCGCCACACCGTGGCTGGGGTTGCGCAGTTCCCCGCGCCCCTGAGGGCACCGGCCCCCGCCACCCCGCAACTCTTGGTCGCCCTCACCCCGCATCTCAGGGGCATACCGCCCCACGTTTGAGCACGTCCTGTCCCCGACCGCACTCATTCGCCGGAGGTCCCCTTGACGGACCGCACCACGTCCCGCTCGCCGCAGAGTCCGTTCAGGACGGCGTTCGCCGCTCTGTCCGGTACCTCCATCGAGTGGTACGACTTCTACGCCTTCGCCACCGCCGCGGCGATCGTGTTCAACGACGTCTTCTTCCCCGCCGACATGCCGACGGCACTGAAGACGATCTCGTCCTTCGCGACCTTCGCCGTCGGCTTCCTGCTGCGTCCGCTCGGCGGCATCGTCTTCGGGCACATCGGCGACCGCGTCGGCCGCAAGAAGACGCTCGTCATCACGCTCCTGATGATGGGCATCGCCTCGTTCGCGATCGGCCTGCTGCCGACGTACGACCAGGTCGGCGTCCTCTCCCCCATTCTGCTGATCACGCTGCGCCTCATCCAGGGCATCGCGATCGGCGGCGAGTGGGGCGGCGCCGTGCTCATCGCCGTCGAGAACGCGCCGAAGGGCAAGGCCACCTTCTTCGGGTCGTTCGCCCAACTCGGCTCGTCCGTCGGCGCGTTGCTGTCGACCGGAATGTTCAGCCTCATGAACCTCTTCGGCGACTCCGCGTTCAACAGCTGGGGCTGGCGCGTGCCGTTCCTCGCCTCCGCGGTCCTCGTCGTCATCGGCCTGGTGGTGCGCACCAAGCTGGAGGACTCCCCGGTGTTGGACGACATCCATGCCGCCGAGGCCGAGAAGGAGACGCCGAGCCGGCTGCCGGTCGCCGAGGTGTTGCAGAAGGACTGGAAGACGGTCCTGACCGGCGTCTTCGCGCTGGCCACCGCGACCGGCGGCTACTACGTGGTGACCAGCTATCTGCTCTCGTACGGCACCGAATCGCTGCACCTGTCGGAGTCGATGCTGCTCAACGGCCTCTCGCTGGCCGCGTTCCTGGAGCTCGTGGTCACCCCGCTGCTCGCGCTGCTCGGTGACAAGGTGGGCGCGCACAAGGTCGTCGTCGCGGGGCTGGCCGGTGTCGTGCTGCTTTCGATCCCGCAGTTCATGGTGCTCGGCGGCGGCAGCGTCGTGCTGATCTATCTGATGATGCTGGCGATGCGCCTGGTGATGTCGGCACTGTACGGGCCGATGGCCGCGATCCTGGCCGACGGCTTCGCCCCGCACGTGCGCTACACCGGCATCTCGCTCTCCTACCAGGTCTGCAACATGATCTTCGCGGGCTTCGCCCCGGTCGCCGCGGTCTGGCTGTCGTCCCTGGCCGGCGGGGCGTACTGGCCGCCGGCCGCCGCGCTGATGGCGGTCTCCGTGATCGGCATCTGGTGCACGCTGCGGCTGCGGGTCCACTTCGAGCGCCGGGTCGCCACGGAGGCCGCGACCGCGGCGAAGACCCTGGCGCCGGCCGACGCCTGACGGCCGAGCACGTACGGGTGGCCCGGTCCGGCTCAGTGCGGCCGGACCGGGCCACCCGTATGTCGGCGGGCGTGTCAGCGCACTTCGTACGCCCGGACCATGGTCTGGCTCACCTTCGCGCCGTGCCGGTCGGCGAGCGTGACGCGCAGATGCACGAACGTGCCCGCCGGGGCGTCGCCCGGCAGCTTCGCCGTCCACGTGCCGTGGGCCCGCACGATCCGCGCCGCGTGCCAGCCCGTGACCGCGTCGACCGTGACCTGGTCGCCGTACGCGTAGTCAAGGCGTACGTCGTCCAGGGCGACCGGGCCGTCCGCTCCGTCGATCACGGCGCCGAGGCGGATGCCGGTCACCTCCCCCGCCGGGCGTGCGTTGCGCAGGTCGGAGGGGACGTCGACGGTCGGGACCAGGAGACGCTGGGCGCCCTGGTCCGCCGCGGCGGAGTGGAAGGTCCACTCGGTGGCGTAGGCGAGCCCCAGGCGGTTGACGGCCGACACCGTCCGCTGCCACTTCTGCCGGAACGTCAGCTCGGCGTTCTCCTGCGGCAGCGTGAACAACCCTGACGTCGGGACCAGCGGCTCTCCGTTCAGCAGGAGTTGACGGGTGCCGGAGTCGGTGGACGCGGCCGTCGCGTCGTGCCCGCCCGCGTCGCCGACCGGCGCCATGACGTACGACAGGCGGTTGCTGTCGCGGGTCAGCAGCGGTTTGTCGTAGGTGTTGCGCACCGGACCGTACGGCGTCTTGTACCAGTCGGCGGTCGCGCGGCCCGCCGTGACGGCGTGCGGGCCGTCGTAGGAGGTGCTGCCGTACGGGCCGAGGTCCCGGCGCATCAGCGTCGTCCAGGCCACGCCGTCGCCGCCGGTCTCGGTGAAGAAGTCGGTGCGGCGCTGCGGCGCGTGCAGCGGCAGTGTGGTGCCGCCCGCCCAGACGGAGGCGATGCCGGGCAGCCCGACCTGCACGTCCGACCAGTAGGTCGCGTCGCCCGCGCCCTGCGCGTGGTAACGGGCGTCGGTCGCGGCCAAGTCCTTGTCGTGGACGCGCTGCTTCCCGGCGCCGATCGAGCCGTGGGAGACGTACGCCAGGTTGTAGACGTAGGGGCTGCGCGCGGTCGCGGTGCCGGACCAGGACACGGTGGCGGTGCCCTGCGCCGCCTCCGCCTTGAGGGCCAGGGAGTCGGCCCAGGTGATGGTGGCCTGTGGCACGCCCTCCGAACCGGTCACCTGGAAGCGGCCCTTGGTGTCGGGGACCGCCGCGAGCACGCCCACGGCGCCCGCCTTCGCGGCGGCCGTGTTCCAGGTGTACCCGTTGCCGCCGCCGGTGCCCGCGTCGACCAGGGCGATCTTCCCCTTGATGTCGTGGGCGGCGAAGCCCGCGTCCGTGCCCTTGCCGATGGGTACGACCGCGGCCGTGCCCTTGCCGTCGAACTCGGTGGCCTTCTGTAACGGCAGCGAATCGAGGGTGCGACTGCCGGACGAGGTGAACCGGGCGAGCGGTGCGGGCTGTCGCGCCGACGCAAGGAAGGTCAGATCGTCGGCGCCGCCGACCGGCTGGGCGTACAGCGCCTTCACGTACGACGGGACAGAGGTCAGGTAACCGGCCTTGAGCTGCTTGCTGTCGTCGAGGCCGACGGCGAGGCCGATCGCGTAGCCGGCCGCCCGGCTGGGCCGGTCGGTGTCCCAGGACAGGCGCTTCGCGTCCCGGGCGTCGAGGGCGACGGTGGTGTCGCCGTCGACCGTCAGCTTCGGGTCGTACAGCTGGGAGACGGAGTCGACGCTGCCGATGTTGCCGGGCTCGTCCCTGGTCATGATCAGGCCGCTCAGTGAGTACGTGCCCAGCGGCACGCGGATCGTGGTGCTGCCGGCCTGCGGGTAGCCGAGGGTGTACCGCTTCGCGGTGTCGTGGTGGTCGTCGAAGAGCTGGAACGTCGACGGGTCGGCCGCCGGATCGCCGTGCCGGTCCAGGCCCTTGACCGTGAGGTCGGCGGACGGCTCCTCCATGTGCACGCCGAACGGGACGACCACGCGGGCGCCGCCGTCGGTGGTGGCCACGAGCCGCCCGGTGACGGTGCCGTAGTCGCCCGCGTCGAGGTCGGCCGACGGGTCGACGCGGACCGGGACGTCGGCGCTGCCGCCCGCGGGGACGGTGACAGAGTTGTGCGCGGGGGCCGCGAAGCCGGACAGCTTGGTGTCGTCGTCGCCGCGCACGTCCCGGACGGTGACGTCGAGGGTGACGTCCTTGCCGGTGACGTTGGTGAGGGTGACCGGCTTGTCGACCGGGTCGAGTGCGGCCTGCGGATACGCGAAGTCGCCAAGGAGCGGCGCGGGTTCGGCCACCACGGGCTGGGTGATCGCCCGCGCGACGTCCATCGGGCCCGCGCCCTGTTCGAGGACGGGGGCGTGGGTGTCGGCGGCGGACGACGTGAGCAGCGCCTTCAGCCGGGCCGGGGTCAGGTCGGGATGCTGCTGGAGCAGCAGCGCGGCGCCGCCCGCGACGTGCGGTGTGGCCATGGAGGTGCCGGACATCTGCTGGTACGCCTGGTCGCTGCGGCCGCCCGCCTTCGCGGCGACGACGCCGACGCCCTGCGAGGCGATGTCGGGCTTCGCGCTCTTGCCGTCCACGGAGGGGCCGCGGCTGGAGAAGGACGCGGTGGCGCCCGCGCGGTCGACCGCTCCGACGGTGAGCGCGCCGGGCGCGCAGCCAGGGGTGGAGACGGTGCCGCGCAGCGAGGCGTTGCCCGCCGCGATCACGAACAGCGCCTTGCCGCCGAGGCGTTGGACCGCCTCCACGTCCGGGCCCGCGCAACTGGTGGCGCCGTCGGCGCCCAGCGACATGGAGACGACCTGCGCTCCCTGGTCGACGGCCCACTCCATGCCGTCGACGATGCCGCTGAGCGTGCCCGAGCCGTCGTCACCGAGGACCTTGCCGATGAGCAGGTCGGCCTTCGGCGCCATGCCCGCGTACATGCCGTCGGACGCGGCGCCGGTGCCCGCGACGGTCGACGCGGTGTGGGTGCCGTGGCCGGTGCGGTCGTCGCTGTCCTGCCCGTTGGTGAAGACCTTCGTCCCGGCGACGCGTCCCGCGAGGTCGGGGTGGCCCGCGTCGATGCCGGTATCGAGGACGGCGACCTTGACTCCGGAGCCGTCGAGCCCCACGTGGTGCGCGGCCGTGGCGCCGGTGAGGGGGACGGTGGGCGTGCCGAGGCCGGAGACGGCGTTGCCCTCGACCTTGGCGTCGAGCCAGAGCTTGGTGACGCCGTCGGTGGAGCGCGCCTTGCCGGATTTCGGGGCGAGGTCCTTCCAGGTGTCGGAGGCGGACTTCTTGGTGACGGCGAGGCCCGCGCCGCCGATGGAGTCGAGGTGTGCCGTGACCTCGGTGCCGGGGGTGGCGCCGCGCGGGGTGCGGCCCCCCGCGTACTCGGCCACGACAGGGACGGTGTCGGTGTGCGCGTCGTCGTAGCCGTCGGCGACGAGCTTGCCGATGTCGAACAGGGCGGAGTCGACCACACCCGCGTCGACCAGCTTCTCGACGCCTTGCGGGAACACGTAGGTGTGCGTGCCGTCCTGCCAGACCGCGGCGGGGTGGTCGGTGCCGTCGGCGGCGCGCGGGGCCGCCGAGAGGACCCGACCGTGGGCGCTCACACGGGCGTCGACGACATCGCCGGTGATCAGGGTGACGGTCACGGCCCGGCCGCCCGGCCCGCCGGTGGCGGGCAGCGCGTCGTCGGCGCCGGCCGCGGGCGCGCCCGCGGCGAGCAGGGCGACGGCCGCGAGCCCGGCGGCGGTCCGCCGCCAAGGTCTGCTGCGTCTCACAGGAAATCTCCAGGGAGGAGGATGCGGTGGACCAGCAGAGTGACCAATTCCGTTGCCCTGTGGGGGTGTTCGGGGTGGCGGGTCGCTGCCATGACGTATTCCCGACAGCGGCGCGCCTCCGGATCCCGGCCGCATTCAGGGGGTCACTGTTATGCCGGATCCGGGCATGACGACACTGTTGCCATGTCGTCCGACCTTGGAACATCCGCTCGGCAGACCGCCGACCCCGACTCCCTGCGTGCCCGATTCACCGATCTGCAGGAGGATCTGCGCAGGGCCGACGACGCCCTGACCCACCTGCTCGACACATGGCGGCCGCCCGAGCACACCCGCGGCGAGGACCGCTTGGTCCGGATCCTCGAACGGCGTGCGGAGCAGGCGCGGCGCGTCTACGAGGTCGAGTACGGGGCGCGTACATCCCTGCTCGTCTTCCAGTCGGGCGCCAACACGGTCGCGCCCGTCCCGACGACCCTGCTCGAGCCGGAGCCCGAACCGAATCCCGGTCCCGAGCCCGAGCCCGAAACAGCGGGATCGGACGATGAGTTGACCCGCCGGGGCGGCAACCCCGCCGCCGCCTACCGCGTGGTCGTCGACCGCGCGTTCCTTTCGGAGCCCGCCGCCATCCGGGCGCTCGACGAACGCCTCGCGGCGGGCCATCTGGTCCGGGTCGTCGACCAGCCGCTGATCAAGCTGGTCGTGGCGGACGGGGAGACGGCCCTGGTCCAGATGGAGCCGGGCCGCACGGTCGAACTGCGTGCACCCTTGGTGCTGTTGGCCACCGAGCTCTTCGAGTCGGTGTGGCGGCGTTCGCGTCCGTATCTGCGCGAGGACGGCGATCTGAACCCGACGGACCGCCGCATTCTGCAGCTGATGCTCTCCGGACTGACGGACGCGGCGACGGCCCACCAGCTCGGGACGTCGCCGCGCACGGTCCAGCGCCGGGTGCGCGCGCTCATGGACCTGGCCGCCGTGTCGTCACGCTTACAGCTGGGCTGGTACGCGATGCGCAACAACTGGGTGTGACACGGCGGCCGTTCACTCACCTCGGATCAGGTCACATGAGGTCCAGGTAGTCCTCCAGAGTGCGGCCCTTGGAGCGCTTCACGGGGGCGGTGTACCGGTCGGCCATGGAATTCTGCCGGAGGTAGTTCTGCGCCACCCAGGTGAGGTCCTTGGCACCGACCGTGCCGTCGTGGTCGATGTCGGCGTTCCGGTCGGCGGTGCCGCGCGCGGCGTACACGGCGGCGGCGTCCCGCACGTCGATGACGTCGTCGCCGTTGACGTCACCTGCGACGAGCGTCGCCGACGACCCGGCGCTGGTGCCGGCCAGGCCCCACTCCCCCTTGAGGCCCAGGTCGATGTCCTCGGACCAGGTGAAGTGGCCGGGGATCTTGACCTGGAACCGGTACGGCTTCTCGGCCGGCGTGAGTGAACTCGCAACCACGCGCGCCGCCTTGTCCGCCTCGAGGGTCGTCACGGTGCCGTCCGGCGCGGTGAGGGTGGCCTTGATGTCGTCGGCGCTGTAGTCCCGGTCCGCGTCGTAGGAGTAGCCCTTGGTGAGAAGGGCCTCGGCGGCGGGCCGGGCGCTGAACGAGGACTTCGCGCCGAGCATGCGGACCGCGCCGTAGAACTGGATGTTCAGATTCGTTTTGGTGCCCGCCGTGTCGACGGCGGAGGTGGTGCCCGTGTTCAGGCCCGCCACCGACGTCTGTGTCCCGCCGGTCACCTCGTAGGTGAGCTTGAGCAGCGGCATCGAGTCGCCGGTCAGGCCCTGGGTGTCGCCGACGTCGAAGGAGACGGTGCTGTACGAGGACGCTCCGGCGGAGACGTCGGTCCTGCGGATCCCGGACGGGTCGTGCGCGGCGAGTTCGGCGGTGGGTTCGATGCCGACGAGCTTCACGTTCCGGTCGTCGTAGCGGATCTGCGAGGTGTACGACTTCCAGCGCGCGAGCTGGTGCGCGGTGATGGTGTAGGAGAGGCGGTCGCCGGCCCGGGCGTGGGGCGCGCTCGCGTCGCCGACGAGGTACGGCTGGCCCTTCTTGATGACGTTCACGACGCGGGGTGCGGCGATGTTGCCGGCGGCGTCCGTGGGCCACAGCTTGACGACGGAGGTCGGCGCGCTCGCGGGGAGCGGGATCCGCGCGTTCACCTTGCCGTCGGTGTCCGGGCGCGTCTGCCCGGCCGGGGCGACCAGGTTGTTGACTCCGTAGTGCAGGACGTTGTCGCCCTGGCCGATGTCGATGCCCGCGGCGCGGATCGCGTCGGTCTCGCCGTCGCGCAGGGTGCTCCGGACGGCGAGCGACGGCGTGTCGGCGGCGCGTTCGACGACAGTGGGGTGGGCGGGGTTCCAGGCGCCGTACGTGTCGTCGTAGGTCGGCAGCTTCGAGTCGACGTACACGTCGCGAAGTTCGCTGTCGGTGCCGCCCCGGGCGTCGGTGCCGACGATGCGCAGCTTGTAGTGGCCCTCGTCCATCCAGCGGCCGCGCGGGTCGACGGGCGTGGCGTCGTCGCCGGTCAGAGGGTAGTACCAGGCACCGACGGTCGCGGGCCCGTACAGGATGCCCTCGGTGAGGCCGACGGTGTTGATGCCGCCGACGTAGCCGATGTCCTTGCCGTCGGTGTCGGCGAGGAACACGTCGACGCTGCGCAGTTGCCCGGCCATCTTGAGGTTGAAGGTCGCGGCGCCGCCGCCGACGGCACCGTCGTCCGAGCCCTGGGCCGTGGAGAGGACCGACTTGGTCATGTCGATCTCGTCGAAGCCGGACGTGGCGAGCCGCATCCCGAAGGGGACGCGCAGGGTGTGAAGTCCCTTGCCCTTGACGGGAGTCAGCGTGAGGTGGCCCTCGTAGTAGCCCGCAGGCGCGTCGGCGGGCACGTGCAGGGCCGTACGCACCGCGGACTTTCCGTGGGCGCCGACGGTCACCTTGTCGTTGGTGGTGAGCGTGACGTGCGCGGCGGCGGCGTCCCGTGAGTCACCGGACCCACGGGTGAACTCGGCGGCGACCGCGTAAGTGCCGGGCGTGCCACCGTCGTTGACGAGCTTCAACTTGTGCGTGGCGTCCGTGGCTTCGCCGAGCGGCAGCACACCGAGGTCAAGGGCGCCGGTGCGGTGATCGAGGTCGCGCTCGGTGCCGTCCACGGTGGTGTACGCGGTGGTGGCCGGGACCTGGAGCGTGGTCGTGGCGTGCACGGCGGCGTACGGGTCGACGCCGCCGGCGCCCGCTTCGAAGACACTGACGTCGCCGGGCAGTGGGGCGGCGGTGTTCATCAGGGCGGTCTTGATGTCGTCGGGGCCGAGGTCCGGATCGTGCTGGAGCATCAGGGCGGCGACTCCGGCGACGAACGGTGTGGCCATGGAGGTGCCGCTCAGGCGGGCGTACGCGTACGTGTAGTCGCCGCCCGTCGGGTCGACGATGTCGGCCGGCACCGACGACAGGACACTGACGCCGGGCGCGGTGATCTCGGGCTTGATGGCGCCGGTGCCGTACACGGGTCCGCGCGAACTGAAGTCCGCGAGGGAGCCGTCGCCGAGGGTGAAGGTCCCAGCCGCGGCGAACGTCACCTCGGCGGCGCCGGTCAGTGCCGAGCCGTCGGCGGCGGTCAGCGAGAACGCCGGGACGTAGTCGGGGTTCTCGCCGATGTAGGCGGGGATGTGCCCTTCGCCGGCGTTGTCGTTGACGAGGAGGACGGCCACGGCGCCCTTGCTCTTCGCGCGCCGCACCTTCTCGTCGAGGCTGATGCCGCCCCGCTTCACGAGGGCGGCTTTGCCGGTCACGTCCTTGCCGTTGTAGCCGGCGGCGGTGCCGGTGCCGACCTCGGTCACGGCGAGAGCGCCGTCGGTCAGCCGGTCGACGGCGTCGCCGTAGGGCTGGGCCAGCAGTCGGCCCTCGGTCTTCGTGTCACCGACGGCGACCGTGTACGACGGCAGGGTCAACGGGGAGTCGTGGGCGCCGACGGTGAGCGCGAGGGCGGCGGCGCCCGGGGTGCCGAGGGTGTTGCTCTTCGGCCCGCTGTTGCCGGCGGCTATGACGGTGGTGATGCCGGCGAGGACGAGGTTGTCGGCGGCGACGGCCTGCGGGCTGAGCGGGTCGTTGATGCTCGCGCCGAGCGACATGTTGACGACGTCCATGCCGTCGTCGGCCGCCTTGTCCATCGCGGCCATGATGTCGCTGGTGGTGCCGCCGCCGTACGGCCCGAGCGCCCGGTACGCGTACACGGAGGCGCCGGGGGCGACGCCGTGCGCGGCGCGTTCCTTCGTCTCGGCGCCGCGGCCCGCGACGATGCCCGCGACGTGGGTGCCGTGTTCGGTGTAGTACGTGGAGCCCTGGTCGGTCTCGGCCTGGCCGGAGCCCTTCCAGTCGGCGTACGTGGTCTCCATGGGGTCGGCGTCGTCGTCGACGAAGTCGTAGCCGCCGGCGTAGGCCGCCTTCAGGTCGGGGTGGTGGTAGTCGATGCCGGTGTCGATGACGCCGACCTTGACCCCCTTGCCTGTGAGGCCTTCGTTGTGCAGTCGGGCAACGTTGTCGTCGCTGGACTGTCCGCCCGGCGCGACCGTGGTGGCGGTGGCGCTTTCCGGGTCGGCGAGCGCCTTCACCTTGGTGTCGGGCCACACGGCGGTGACCTCGTCGTGGTCGAGGAGGTCGGCGACCCGGTTGCCGGGCAGAGTGAGGGCGACGCCGTCGAAGCTGTGGGTGTACGTGCGGTGCGGGGTGGGCGCCTTGGCGCTCTTGCTCTTGCCCTGGGGGAACATGTCGTCGAGGGCGGTGCGGAACGACTTGTGCGCCTTGGTCACGGCGGCGCGCGCGTCGGCGTCGCTGAGGCTGCGGCCCTGCTCGGCGGCCAGCAGCCGCGCGGTGCGCGCGGGCGGGGTCTTCAACTGCACGATCACGTCCACGGGCTTGGCGGAACGCAGCGCCGCCTTGTCAGTGACGTGCAGGCCGCCCAGGTCGAGGGCGGCCATCCGGTGCAGTGCCCGGGTCTCTTGGTCGTCGAGGGAGGCGAGTACGCCCCGGGCGTCGGCGCGCGCTGCCGCCTGCGTCGAGGGAACGGCCGACGCGGCGGTGGCGGCCAGGGTGGCGAGGGCGGTGGCCGCCGCGACCGCCAGGGCCAGGCGTCTGCGACCCGGGACTTGCGTCATGATTGCTTGCTCCGCTCTGCGCTGCGACGGGAGTTGCACATCGCACGATCATGGGCGAGCGGCCGCGCCGCGCGGAAGGAGAGCCGCTGGCGGGATCACGACGTGGCAGCATCTCGCCACGCGGTCGCCGGTAGGGTGCGGGCGGCGAAGCAGCGGGCCGAACGGGGAGAAGCAGACGTGAGCGTCGGACGATACCGGGACATCGACGTCTCGAACCTGCCGCCGGGCCTCGTGGTTGTCCTGGGGGTGCTGCTCCTCGTGTTCATCGCCGTCCTGGTGTGGGGTTTCCAGCTGATGGGCCGCGACGCGCGGATCAAGGATCCCGAGGCCCGCGCGCGGGCACGGCGCCGCAAGGAGAGCCACAAGCGGCAGAAGGCGCTGCGCGCCCGGCGCGAGAAGCTGCGGCGCAAGGCGGCGCGCGGCGGCTGAACGGGACTGTACGGCTGGCGACTTCACGACGTGGCACGCATCCGCCAGCCGTCCGTGCTGCGGCGGTCGCACCGGACCCAGTAGACCCGTGCGGGACACCCACCCTTCCGAAAGGGCATCATGTCCCGTCCTCTTCTCCCGCGCCGCAGACGCCGGTTCACCGCCGCCGTGCTCGCGGCCGGTCTGACCGGCTCGCTGCTGAGTCTGTCGGCGCTGCCCGCGCAGGCCGCCGAGGTGCCGCATCCGCTCGGCACGGCCGTCCCCGACTCCCCCAAGAAGGCCCTCAAATCCCAGCGGGACAAGCTGGGTTCGCACGACCGCACCCTGCTGCAGAAGGCCGAGAGCAAGAAGCGCAAGACCGTCACGGTCATGCTCGCCACCGGCAAGGGCGACACCGAGCAGGCCCGCAAGAAGGTGACCGCGGTCGGCGGCCACGTCGGCGAGGTCGCCGACAAGCTCGGCTACGTACGGGCCACGGTACCCACCGGCAAGGTCACCGCGCTCGCCGCCCTCGGCTCGGTGCGCGCCCTCGACCTGAGCGAGACGTACAAGATCCCTGATCCTTCGCCCGTGACCGCCAAGGACGCGAAGAGCGGGGGCGGTTCGGGTGACGAGGCCCCGGCGGCCCCGGGCAAGGACACCCCGGCCGACAACCCGTACCTGCCGACCGGCGACACCGGCGCGACGGACTTCACCGCCCACCACCCCACCTGGGACGGCCGCGGCACCACCATCGGCATCCTGGACACCGGCGTCGACGCCGCGCACCCGGCGCTGCGCGCCACCACGACGGGCGACCCGAAGATCAAGAACTGGGTGACGGCGACCGACCCGGTCAGCGACGCCGACCCGACCTGGCTGCAGATGAGCACGAAGGTGACCGTCACCGACGGCACGTTCAAGAGCGGCGGCGTGAACTGGACGGCCCCATCCGGCAGTTACGAGTTCGCCACCTTCGCCGAGTCCAAGACCTGGGGCAGCGAGCTGGAGGGCGACGTCAACCGGGACGGTGACACCAAGGACAGCTTCGGCGTCCTGTACCGCGAGTCCGACCACACCATCTGGGTGGACGCCGACCTCGACCACGCCTTCGGCGACGGCGACATCGTCGAGCCGTACGCGACCGGCGGCACGTGGGGCCACTTCGGCACGGACGACCCGGGCACGGCCGTCACCGAGTCGATGCCCTTCACCGTCGAGCACCGCGACGACGTGGACCTGTCCGCGCGCGGAGGCACCAGCGCCGGCAAGACCGCCGACTTCGTGAACATCGGCATCGTCTCCGGCGCGCACGCCACCCACGTCGCCGGAATCGCCGCGGGCAACGGCCTGTTCGGGGGCGACATGAACGGCGCCGCGCCGGGCGCGCGGATCGTCTCCGAGCGGGTCTGCCTGTTCGCTTCGGGCTGCACCTCGTACGCGCTGGCCGAAGGCATGATCGACGCCGTCGTGCACCAGGGCGTCGACGTGGTCAACCTGTCGATCGGCGGTCTGCCCGCACTCAACGACGGCAACAACGTGCGCTCGGTGCTCTACAACCGGCTCATCGACGAGTACGGCGTGCAGATCGTGTCGTCGGCCGGCAACGACGGCCCCGGCATGAACACCGTCTCCGACCCGGCCGTCTCCGACAAGGTGCTCGCGGTGGGCGCCTCCGTAAGCAGGGACACCTGGTGGGCCGACTACGGCTCGCAGGTGAAGGCGCCCCAGTCGCTGTTCCCGTTCTCTGCGCGCGGACCGCGCGAGGACGGCGGGATGAAGCCCGAGGTCGTCGCACCGGGCGCCGCGGTGTCGTCCATACCCACCTGGATGCCCGGCGAGGGCGTCCCGCAGACCGGCTACCAACTCCCCGCCGGGTACGGCATGTTCAACGGCACGTCGATGGCTTCGCCGCAGGCCACGGGTGACGCGGCGCTGCTGCTGTCGGCCGCGAAGGACTCCGGCGTCAAGGTCTCCCCCGCCGCGCTGCGCACCGCGCTGACCAGTTCGGCCCGGTTCCTCGACGAGGTGCCCGCGTACGCGCAGGGCGCCGGGCTGCTCAATGTCCCGGCCGCATGGAAGCTGTTGGCGAAGAAGACCGCCGAGCCGACCGCGTACCGCGTGACGGCCCCGGTGTGCGGCGCGCTCGCCGGGCTGCTCGCCACCCCGAAGTCCGGCGTCGGCGTGTACAACCGCTGTGCGCGGGGCGACGGCGGCCAGGAGCTGAACCGGCCGAAGGACTACGCGGTCCGGCTCACCGGCAGCGGCAGGGCCGAGCTGTCGTGGCTCGGCAACGACCGCACGTTCAGCGCCCCCAAGTCGGTCACCCTGACCGACGGCAAGGCGGCCACCGTAATGGTCCGCGCCCTGGCGAAGTCGACGGGCGCGCACTCCGCGCTGCTGCGCGTCGACGACCCGAAGACGGCGGGCGTCGACCTGTTCGTGCCGGTCACCGTCGTGGTCGGCGACAACCCGGCGAAGCCGTCGTACGCGGTGTCCGGCAAGGGCAGCGTGGACCGGGGCGCGACCCGGTCGGTGTTCGTGACGGTGCCCGAGGGCGCCGCCGCGCTGCGGGTCGGCCTCGACGGCGTCGCCGACGGCAGCCAGACCCGGTTCCTCGCGATCGACCCGCAGGGCATGCCGGTCGAGGACACCGCGGTCGGCCGCTGCTTCACCCACTACTCCGACACGACGGACTGCGACCCGAAGACGCGCACGTACGAGCAACCGATGCCCGGGATCTGGGAGTTCGAGGTGGAGGCACGGCGCACCTCACCCGTCCTGAAGAACACGTTCGCCCTGACCGCGACCGTGCTGGGTGCCGCGCTCGACCCCGCGTCCTCGGTGATCGACACGGCGGCCGTGCACGCGGCGACCGAGAGGGCGTTCACGGCCGTCAACCGGTTCGCTCCGGTGACCGCGCACGCCGCAGGGGGTTCGCTGGGCGCGCTGTCGCAGGCCACGCCGACCCTCGGCGACCAGCAGGCGACCGGCAAGACGGTCACGGTGCCGCGGGACGCGACGCGTCTTGAGGCGTCGATGGGCAACGCCTCCGACCCGGACGCCGACCTCGACCTGTATCTCATCGCGCAGTCGGGGGCGCTCGTCGCCTCGTCCACCAACGGCGGGTCCCGCGAGTCGCTGACGGTGAAGGACCCCAAGCCCGGCTACTACACGCTCTACATCGCGGGCACGAGCGTGCCGTCCGGCTCCACCACGTTCGACATCCAGGACACGCTGTACTCGAAGTCCCTGGGCACGACGACCGTGGACGACGACAAGCCGGTCCGTCTCGACTCCGGTGAGTCGCTGAAGATCGGCGGCCGCCTAGTCGCGGACACTGCACCGCCCGCCGGAACGCGTCTGGTGGGCCGCTTCTCGCTGGCCACCGACTCCGGTACGACGCTGGGCAGCGCGGACGTGCTGCTCGGGAAGGTCACCCAGCCGAAGGCCGACGTCACCGCGTCGTTCGGCCCCGCGATCGCGTACGGCCTGGACGACAACGGGAGCATCGCCGGCTCGAAGCAGGTCTCCGGCGCCGGCCGGCCGATCCGCTGGAACGCCGCGTCCGGGGTCACCGTCCTCGACGACGGCGGCGCCCGCAACGGCTACGTCCTCGACCAGAGCCGCACCCGCGGCTACGCCACCGGGCAACTGACGTTCGCCGACACCGGCACCCGCGCAGCGCTGTGGGACGCCGACGGCAAGCTCACCACGCTGCCGCTGCCGGACTGGGAGAAGTACACCTTCGACCGCGGCTTCGCCGTCAACGATGCGGGCACTGTCGTCGGCAACGCGACCGGCTACATCCCCAACCCGGCGACCGGCGGCAACCAGCAGGTCAACGACCCGTTCCGGTGGACCGCGAAGAACGGCTTCCACCGGCTGCCGCACCTGACGGGAGCCCGGACGCTCACCGAGCCGCTCGCGCTGAACGACGCCGGCGTCGTGGTGGGGCACTCCATGAAGGACGGCAAGCGCCGCGCCGTGAAGTGGGAGGCCGACGGCACCATCACCGATCTGGGCACGCTGCCGGGCATGGCCGACAGCACCGCCTCCGCGATCAACGCCTCCGGGGTGATCGTCGGCAAGAGCGGTGACGACGCGTTCGTGATCCGCTCCGCCGGCGGCATGACGCGGCTGCCCGACTTCGGTTTCGACGCCGAGGCCCTCTCGGTGAACGACGCCGGCTGGATCACCGGCACCGCCGAGACGGGCCCCGACGAGACCACGCCGGTGGTGTGGGACCCGCAGGGCCGGATGTACGACCTGAGCGCCATGGTCGACCGGTCGCGGTGGGCGCCGACCGAGGGCATCGCCCTGAACAACCGGGGCGACGTCGCGTTCTACGCCATGGATCTCGCGGACGGGGGGTCGGTCAAGGTCGTCATGGCTGAACTGCCCTTCTGATCCGCGGCGGTACGGTCAATAACGCTGCGCCTTCGCCACACTCGCCTTGAGATGCGGCTCGGGGGGCTTGGTGCTGATCGCCAGCGGCTGCGCCCTGTCCCCCGCCTTCAGGTCCTCGGCTCCGACGACCTTCGACTCGACCACCTTGCCGTCGGAGTCGCTGAAGTCGACCTGAACCGCGTACGAGGCGGTCTTGTCGGTGGTGTTGGTGATGTGGACGACGACGGCGCGCACGCCCTTCGTGTCCGCGAGGCGCTTGCCGGTGAGCTCGACGTCGCGCACCGCGTTGCCCTGCCCCTCGGCCTTGTCCAGCTGCTTGGTGAACTCCTGCCGCTTGCGCTCCAGGTTGGCCGAGACGGATGCCTCGAACGAACTGGCCCGCGCCGAGGCCGACTTGGCGACCTCGGAGGTGGAGGCCTTGATCGACGCCTTCTTCGAGGCCAGCGCCGAGGGCGGCGTACCGGAGAACCTCGACGCGTCCGGTGAGGTGGGCCGCGCGCTGGCGCTCGCGCCCGTGTCCTGCTCGTTCCCTGAGCCGCATGCCGCGAGCGCCAGCACACCCGCCAGCGCGCAGGCGATCGGCGCGATCGTCGTCCGCCCGCGCATCAGAACCTCAACACCGCGGCGACGCGCCCGGCGTCCGCGAGGGTGTCGTCGGGGACGAACACCACCTCCGCGCCGGTCTCCAGGGCGGACTCGACGACTTCGTCGACGATGTCGTGCACGGCGTCCAGATCGTCGTCTGCGGCCGGTTCCAGGTGGCCGTCGCCGGCCCGCACCGTGATCCGGTAGTTCTCCTCGACGACGAGGCGGCGGATCCGGCCGTCCTGGGCCTCCTGCCACACCTCGTCCACGCCCGCCGCGTACTTCCGCTCACCGCGCGCCTGCTCCAGTTGATCGAGCGCCTCGGCGACGACCAGCCGCGCCGCTTCGTCCCGGGCCGGGGCCACGGCCTGCGCGACCTCCTCCGGGGTGCCCTGCGCGAGCCCGCCGACCGACACCTCGATCGCACCCTGCGCGGCGCTGCCGACCTCCGTCAAAAGGGTCAGTGCGGCCGACTCGCCGGTGACGTAGAGCGGCCTCGGCTCCTCGCCGAGCACATCGCTCAGCTCGGTGTCCGCGTCCCGGAAGAACTGCCGGGTCTGCTCGTCGCGGAACGTGCTGGGCAGGTCGCCGACGCGCTCCTTGCGTTCGGCGTCCGGGTCCTCGAGGCTGCGGGTCAGCGGGAAGCCGTGCTCCGTGTTCTCGGTGACGCTGTCGCCGCGGCCGTCCCACAGCGTGATCCGGTCGGCGGCCAGGGTCAGCACCCAGTAGGGGCGCCGTGCGGCGTCGGCGGCGACCAGGTTCCGGGTCAGGAAGGTGTCCGCGACCACGACCCGCTCGGGGACCCTGCGGTCGACGACCCAGGCATGGTGCTCGCCGGGCGCCGCGAAGACGATGAGGCCGTCGCGCACCTCGGCGGGATCGACCTCCTGGACCGCGGCCCGCAGTTGCGCGACGACGTCCTCCTGACGCTCCTTGGTCACCGCGGGATCCGCCCCCAGCTGGCGCTCCGCCTCGCTGACGAGGTTGCCGAGCCGGACCGGGTCCTGCTCGTTCTCCGGTCGTCGCCGATGGGTGGGCATCGCCAGGGACACGGCGGGATAGGAGCGCGGCTCGCGCAGCTCCCGAAGGATCACCGGGGTCAATGAGGATTGCATGGCTGCTTGTCCTTCTCCTGAGACGGCTCGCACCATGCTGCCCACAACTCGCACAATCGGCCATTTGGAATGAACACCTTGTGACACCGGAACGCCCCTAAAAGGTGCACCTCTCAACATGTTGGTAGAAAACTGTTCCCCGAGCGTCCCAGCTCCCCCGCACCGCAACCGAAGGGGACGTGATGGAGCAGCAGGTCTCTACGGAGTCCCAGACCTCCCCACCGCCCGCGAAACTGGCCCTGTTCACCCTCACCACCATGGTCATCGGCTCCATGGTCGGCGCCGGGGTGTTCTCCCTCCCGGCGCGTTTCGCCGAGCAGACGGGGGTGGCGGGAGCGCTCATCTCCTGGGCGATCGCCGGTACCGGCATGCTCATGCTCGCCTTCGTCTTCCAGTCCCTCGCCGTGCGCAGGCCCGATCTGGACGCGGGCGTCTACGCCTACGCCAAGGCGGGCTTCGGCGAGTACGTCGGCTTCTTCTCCGCCTTCGGCTACTGGGCCAGCTCGTGCGTGGGCAACGTGACGTACTGGGTGCTGATCATGTCGACGGTCGGCACGATCTGGTCGAGCCTCGGCGAGGGCGACACCGCGCTCGCCGTGATCCTCTCCTCCGTGGGCCTGTGGGCGTTCTTCCTGATGATCCGCCGCGGTGTGAAGGAGGCCGCGGCGATCAACAGGATCGTCACCGTGGCCAAGGTCGTGCCGATCATCATCTTCGTGATCCTGGCGCTCGTCTTCTTCGATCCGAGCGCGTTCGCCGAGAACTGGGGCGGCGCCGATTACGCCGGCTCCTTGTTCAGCCAGGTCAAGGGCACGATGCTGGCCACCGTCTTCGTCTTCCTCGGCGTGGAGGGCGCCAGCGTCTACTCTCGGCACGCGAAGCGCCGCGAGGACGTCGGCAGGGCCACGATCCTCGGCTTCCTCAGCGTCTTCGCCATCTTCGCCTCCGTCGTGATCGTCAGTTACGGGATCATGCCGATGAGCGAGATCGCCGAGCTGCGCCAGCCGTCCATGGCGGGGGTCCTGGAGGAGGCGGTCGGCACCTGGGGCAAGGTCTTCATCAGCGTCGGCCTCATCGTGTCCGTGCTCGGCGCCTATCTGGCCTGGACGCTGATGGCCGCCGAGGTACTGTTCGTCGCCGCGAAGGACGACGACATGCCGCGCTTCCTGCGCCGCGCCAACGCCGCGGACGTGCCGGTGCCCGCCCTGCTGATGACCACGATCCTGACCCAGGTCGTGCTCGTCGTCACCGCGTTCTCCGACGACGCCTTCAACTTCGCGCTCGACCTGACCAGCGCCCTGTCCCTGATCCCGTATCTGCTGGCGGCCGCGTTCGCCGCGAAGATCGGCATGCGCGCCGATCCGCTCACCGCGGGCGGCCGCACCTCGAACCGTGAACTGACCATCGCGTGGGTGGCCGTGATCTACACGGCGTTCCTGCTGTACGCGGCGGGGTTGAAGTTCGTCCTCGTCTCGCTGATCTTCTACGCCCCGGCCACCATCCTCTTCGTGATGGCCCGCCGCGAGCAGGGCCGCCGCCTGTTCTCGCCGCGTGAGTTCGTCATCCTCGCCGTCTCCGTCATCGGCGCGGTGATCGGCATCGTCGCCCTGGCCGCCGGCTGGATCAGCCTGTGACCACCCGTCCCACCCCCGCCCCGGGAGGCACCCCGTGACCGACCCCGACAGCTCCGCTCCCGTCCCGTACGGCGTCCACTCCGAGGTGGGCCGGCTGCGCAAGGTCCTCGTCTGCGCGCCGGGGCTCGCGCACCGCAGGCTGACCCCGACCAACGCGGACGACCTGCTCTTCGACGACGTGATGTGGGTGGAGAACGCCCAGCGCGACCACGCCGACTTCGTCAACAAGCTGCGCGGGCGCGGCGTCGAGGTCGTCGAGCTGCACGAGCTGCTCGCGGAGACGATGGCGATCCCGGAGGCGAAGTCCTGGCTCCTGGACCGGAAGATCGTCGCCAATCAGGTCGGGCTCGGCCTGATCGACGACACCCGGGCGTTCCTGGAGGGTCTCGATCACCGGCAGCTCGCCGAGTACCTCATCGGCGGGCTCGCCACCACCGACCTGCCCGACGACTACCGCTCCCCGTACGTGTCCCTGGCGCGCGAATCCACCGGTGTGCGCGAGTACTTGATGCCGCCGCTGCCCAACACCCTCTACACCCGCGACACCACGTGCTGGCTGTATGGCGGCCTCACCCTCAATCCGCTGTACTGGCCCGCGCGGCACGACGAGACGCTACTGATGAAAGCCGTGTACGAGTTCCACCCGGACTTCGCGGGCTCGACCGTGTGGTGGGGCGATCCCGAACAGGACTGGGGGCAGGCGAGCTTCGAGGGCGGCGACATCATGCCCGTCGGCAAGGGCGTCGTCCTGATGGGCATGAGCGAGCGCACCTCGCGGCAGGCCATCACGCAGGTCGCGGCCTCCCTGTTCGAGCGCGGCGCCGCCGAGCGCGTCATCGTCGCCGGGATGCCGAAGCTGCGCTCCGCGATGCACCTGGACACCGTCTTCACCTTCGCCGACCGCGACATCGTCACGCTCTACCCGAAGATCATGGACGCGGTGCACACGTTCTCGCTGCGCCCCAGCGACAAGGCGCCGGGCCTGGAGATCACCGACGAGGGCTCGGCCGCGTTCACCGACGTCGTCGCGAAGGCCCTGGGCATCGGCGACCTCCAGGTGATCGAGACGGGCGGCGACGTGTACGCGTCCGAGCGCCAGCAGTGGGACAGCGGCAACAACGCGGTCGCCCTCGAACCCGGCGTGGTCTTCACCTACGACCGCAACACCCAGACGAACACGCTGCTGCGCAAGGCGGGCGTCGAGGTCATCACCATCGTCGGCGCCGAACTCGGCCGGGGGCGCGGCGGCGGCCACTGCATGACCTGCCCCATCATCAGGGACCCGCTCGACTACTGAGAAGGGCCCGGGACCGGTACCGTCAAGGGCATGGAGAAGGTCGCGCTCCATACGCTGCTCCGCGTGGTGGCCCTCGTCGTGGCCGCCCTCGCCACCCTGACCGTGTGCGTCACGGCCACCGTCCGCGGCACGCTGCTCGACCCCGGCTTCCACGCCGCGGTCCTCGACGAGCAGCACGCCTACGACCGGCTCTACAACGAGGTCCTGGTGGACCCGGAAGCCTCCCCGGTCACCCGCGACCTGCTGGCCCGGCTCGCCGTGCCGGAGGCCCAGATCACCTCCAACATCAAGCTGGTCCTGCCGCCGGACACGCTGCGCGACCTGACCCGGCAGCAGATCGACGCGGTGGTCGGCTATCTGAACGGCGACCGTGACGACCTGCGCCTCGTCGTCGACCTGCGCCCGGTCCTCGCCAACCTCGGCGATCTGGCGCACACCTACTTCGGCGATCTCGTCGCGGGCGTCCAGAACCGCTCCGAGCCCGACTTCGACCGGTTCCGGGCGACGCTCGCCGACGAGGTGCGCGAACTGGCCGCCGGGCGGGCGCCCGAAGGCCTGCCGCAGCTGCCGCTGACGCCGGACCAGGCGAGCCGCGTCACCGACACGCTGCTCGCCCTCGTACCGGCCGGGGAGCGCGCGGAACTGCGACCGGAGGTCGAGACGGCGCTCGCGGACGGGGACGTCGGCACCGCGCTCGCCGCCGTCGCCCCGGCCACCGTCACGGAACGCTTCCAGGGCGCCGCGGCCCAGCTCCGGGCGCTCGTCGATGGCGGCACCTGGGACCTGACCGACACCCTCGAGGCGTCCGGCAACGATCTCTCGGGCCTGCACGAGGCGCGCCCGTACACGGCGGTCGGCCTCGGGGTGCTCGAAGTCGTCGCGGCGGTACTGCTGTTGCTGTCCCTCACGGCGCTGTGGCTGCTCGGTCCGCAGCAGCCGGGGCGCCGGCTGATCCTGCTCGGGGTCCCGCTCGTGGCGGGCGGGGTGCTCGCCGCGCTGGCCGCCTGGGTGACGCGCCTGGTCACGGACGGGCAGCTCGTGGCGCCTCCCGACTCGTGGCCGCCGAGCCTCACCCGTCTCGTCGACGACGTGCAGCGCGCCGCCGTCGGCCACCTCACCAGCACGGCGCTGTGGGCCGCGCTCGTCCCCGTGCTCGCCGGGGCGCTGCTCGCCGGGGTCGGCCTGCTCGCCCGCTCGGAGCGGGTGGGCCGGGTCCCGCGGGTGGCGCGGGAGCGGCTCGGGTCGCCGCGGCGGGCGGTCGGCCTGGGGTTCGGGGCGACGTGCCTGGCGGTCGCGGGGATGGTGCTGATGCCGCTGGCCGCCTCCCCCGCGGCGGCCCGCGAGTGCGAGGGCAGCACCGAGCTGTGCGACCGCCCCTATGACGAGGTCGCGTATCTGACCTCGCACAATGCGATGTCGACGACCGCCGACCACTTCATCGGGCCGCTGCAGGACCCGCCCATCAGCACGCAGCTGGACCACGGGGTGCGCGCGATGCAGCTGGACACCTACCGCTGGGAGACTCCCGAGGAGATCACCGAGCGTCTGGACAACTCCGACTTCACGGCCGAGCAGCAGGCGCTGGTGAGGTCCGCGGTCAACCGGATCAATCCGCCGCGCAAGGGGCTGTGGCTGTGCCACGCGGTGTGCAGGGCCGGGGCGATCTCCCTGGTGCCGACGCTGCGCGAGATCGGCGACTGGATGAAGGACCACCCGAACGAAGTGGTCACCCTGATCGTCCAGGACGCGATCTCCGCCGAGGACACCCGAAAGGCCTTCCACCAGGCCGGGTTGGACAAGCTGGTCCACCGTCCCGACGCCGATCCGGCGAAGCCCTGGCCGACGCTCGGCGAGATGATCGACAGCGGCCGCCGCCTGGTCGTCTTCGCCGAGAAGGCGGACACCCCGGCCTCCTGGTACCGCAACTTCTACCGCTACGGCATGGAGACGCCGTTCTCCTTCCGCTCCCCGGACCAGATGAGCTGCGTCCCCCACCGCGGCGGCGACGACAAACGGCTGTTCCTCCTCAACCACTTCATCACCAACAACGGCGGCAGCCGCATCGACGCGGGCGAGGTCAACGCCCGCCGCTACGTCCTCGACCGGGCGCACCGCTGCGAACGCGAGCGCGGCAGGCCGGTGAACTTCGTCGCCGTGGACTACGCGACGATCGGGGACGCGCAGGGCGCGGTGGACGCGCTCAACGAGGGCCGCTGACCGGCTCCGGCACCGCCGCCGGGACCACGATCGCCTCCGCGTGATAGTTTCGCCGAGCCAGTCGTACCTTTGTGTGTTTTTCTACGCACACGGGTCAGGGAATCCGGTGCGAACCCGGAACTGACGCGCAGCGGTGAGGGTGACGGGCGGAGCCACTGCCACTGGGTCGGCACATCGACCCGGGAAGGCGCTTCGCGCGGACGACCCCGAGTCCGAAGACCTGCTGGCGGCCTCCAGTGCCGCGTGGCACGGGGGCGGACCGTAGGCCGGCTCCGCGTATGAGCCCTGGACGCGAAGGAACTTCCGTGCTGTTCGCACGTCAACTCCGCCGATGCGCACCCCTGTTGGCGGGCGCCCTGCTGCTCACCGGGTGCGGCACGACCGCCGCCACCGAGGACGGTGCCGACAAGGGCGGCGGTGTCACGCTCGACAACTGCGGCGAGAAGGTGCGGGTCGAGCACGCCCCGCGCCGCGCCGTCGCCCTCGACCAGGGCTCCGCCGAGATCATGCTCTCGCTCGGCCTCGAGGACCGGATGGTCGGCACCGGCACCTGGACCGACCCGGTCCCCAAGAACCTGGCGAAGGCCAACGCGAAGGTGCCGCGCCTGGCCGACCGCTACCCGTCGTTCGAGAAGGTCCTCGGCACCGAACCGGACTTCGCGGCGGCCTCGTTCACGTACACCCTCGGCAAGGGTGGTGTGGCGCCGCGTGAGGAGTTCGAGAAGCTCGGCGTGCCCACGTACCTCTCCCCCAGCGACTGTGCGGGCAAGGACAACGGCGGCGACGGTGACGGTGTGCGGACCAAGGCCCTCGGGCTCGACGTCGTGTACGGCGAGATCCGCGATCTGGCGCGCGTCTTCGACGTCGAGGAGCGCGGCGAAAAGCTGATCGACAAGCTCAAGTCACGCGTCCGCACCGCCACTTCGGGGGTCGACGCGCACGGCGTGGACGTCCTGTACTGGTTCGCGAACTCCGACTCGCCCTACATGGCGGGCTGTTGCGGCGCCCCCGGCGTCGTCACCAAGGAGCTCGGGGCGCGCAATGTCTTCGACGACACGCGCACGGAGTGGCCACAGGTCAACTGGGAGACGGTCGCGGACCGTGATCCTGACGTGCTGGTGATCGGCGATCTGACGCGCCGCTCGCAGTCGGCGGAGTCGGCCGCACAGAAGATCAAGTTCCTGGAGTCCAACCCGGTCACCAAGCACATGACCGCCGTGAAGAAGAAGCGGTACGTGCGTCTGAGCGGGCAGGCCATGAACCCGACCATCCGCACGGTCGACGGCGTGGAGAAGGTCGCCGCGGGGCTGCGCGAGTTCGGCCTCGCCAAGTGACGGCTCGCACGGTTCCGGCTCCCGCGGTGACGGCAGCGCCCCCGAAGGCTTCTTCGCGGGTCTCCCTGCGCGCCACGCTCGCCTGGGCGGCCGGCATCGCCGCGCTGTGCGCCTCCGTCGCCTTCGCCATCACCCTCGGTCCCGCGCAGATCCAGGTCGGTGACGTGTGGGCTGCGGTGGGCGACCGGATGGGCCTGGCGACCTCGGATCTCTCGCCGATCCGGGACGGCATCGTATGGAATCTGCGGCTGCCGCGGACGCTGCTCGCGGCGGTGTGCGGGGCGGGGCTCGCGGTGTGCGGCACGGTGCTTCAGGCGCTGCTGCGCAATCCGCTGGCCGATCCGTTCGTGCTCGGCGTCTCGTCGGGCGCGTCGACCGGGGCCGTGCTGGTCGTCGTGCTCGGGCTCGGCGGGGGCGCCATCTCGGTGTCCGGCGGCGCGTTCGTCGGCGCCGTCTGTTCGTTCGCGCTGGTCCTGGTGCTCAGTCACACGCTGGGCGGCAGCACGGACCGGGTGGTGCTGTGCGGGGTCGCCGCGATGCAGCTGTTCTCGGCGCTGACCTCGTTCGTCGTACTGACTTCTGCGGACGCGGAGACGACGCGCGGCGTGCTGTTCTGGCTGCTCGGCTCGCTCAGCGGAGTCGGCTGGACCGAGGTGTGGATGTGCCTGGCCGTGCTCGCCGTCACGCTCGTGGTGTGCCTGGCCTACGGGCGCACCCTCGACGCGTTCGCCTTCGGCGCGGAGGCGGCGGCCACGCTCGGCGTGCGGGTGGCCCGCACCCGGATCGTGCTGCTGTGCGTGACGGCGCTGCTCACGGCGGCCCTGGTCAGCGCGGCGGGTGCGATCGGCTTCGTCGGCCTGGTGCTGCCGCACGCGGCGCGCGCCCTGGTCGGTCCGGGGCACACCCGGCTGCTGCCGGTGACGGCGCTCGCGGGAGCGGTGTTCCTGGTGTGGGTGGACACGGTGGCGCGGACGGTGCTCGAACCTCAGGAGGTTCCGGTGGGTGTGGTGACCTCGCTGATCGGTGTCCCGGCGTTCGTGCTGGTGCTGTACCGCGGGCGGGGTGTGCGGTGACGGCGGGGCTGCGCGCGGAGCGCGTGTCGTGGTCGCCGGGTGGCGCGCTGGTGCTCGACGGGGTGTCCGTGGCGCCGGAGCCCGGGACCGTCACCGGCATCCTCGGCCCCAACGGCTCGGGCAAGTCGACCCTGTTGCGCCTGCTGTCCGGGGTGCTCGCCCCGGACAGCGGCGTCGTCACGCTCGACGGTGACCCGCTCGCCTCCGTGGGCCGCAGGCAGGCCGCGCGGCGCATCGCCATGGTGCAGCAACAGCCCGACGCCCAGGTCGAGTTGACCGTCGCCGACGTCGTACGCCTGGGCCGGGTCCCGCACCGCCGCGCCTGGCAACCCGCGTCGGCGGCGGACGAGGCCGCCGTGCGCTCCGCCCTGGACCGCAGCGGGCTCGCCGACCGGGCGCACCGCCTGTGGCACACGCTGTCCGGCGGCGAACGCCAGCGGGTGCAGATCGCGCGGGCGCTCGCGCAGGAGCCGCGCGAGCTGCTGCTCGACGAGCCGACCAACCACCTCGACATCCAGCACCAGCTCGAACTCCTCGACCTGATCGGCACGCTGGGCATCACGTCCGTCGTCGCCCTGCACGACCTGAACCTCGCGGCCACCTACTGCGCGCGGGTCGTCGTGCTGTGCGAGGGCCGCGTGGTGGCGGCCGGGGAGCCGGGCGACGTACTGACCGAGGAACTGATTGCCGACGTGTACGGGGTGCGCGCCGAGGTCACCCGCCCCGGCGCCCGCCCGCACATCCGCTATCTGGGCACGACGTCACCGGACTGAGTCACCCGGACCGCCTCACCCTCACTCGACCCGCGTCACTCGAAGCGCTCGGTGTCCCCGGCACCGCGCCGTACGATCTCGGCCTCCCCGCCGGAGAAGTCGATGACCGTGGTGGGCACGGTGCCGCAGTCGCCGGAGTCCACGACGGCGTCCACCTGGTGGTCGAGCTGCTCCTTGATCTCCCAGCCCTGGGTGAGCGGCTCCTCCTCGCCGGGCAGCAGCAGCGTGCTGGACAGCAGCGGCTCGCCGAGCTCGGCGAGCAGCGCCTGCGTCACCACGTGGTCGGGGATGCGCACGCCCACGGTCTTCTTCTTCGGGTGCTGCAGCTGCCGCGGCACCTCGCGCGTCGCGGGCAGGATGAAGGTGTAACTGCCGGGCGTGGCCGCCTTGATGGCGCGGAACACGTCGTTGTCGATCTGGACGAACCTGCCGAGCTGGGCGAAATCCTGACAGACCAGTGTGAAGTGGTGCCGATCGTCGAGCTGCCGGATGGTGCGGATCCGGTCGACTCCCGCCCGGTTGCCGAGCCGGCAGCCGAGCGCGTAGCAGGAGTCCGTGGGGTAGGCGACAAGCGCGCTGTCGCGGATGCCGTCGGCGATCGCGGAGATCAGGCGCGCTTGCGGGTTTGCTGGGTGCACGTCGTAGTACCTGGCCATTCGGCGAGCGTACGTGATCGGGCGCGCCACGCCGGGGTACACGAGGGGCGAATCGGGCGCGTACGCGCGACAATCCCGACACCGGACCACCCTGCCCTGGCCCTCGCGCGCCCACGGACCCATACTGGTCGCGCCCCGATCACTCACAGAACGACTCCATGGCGAAGAAGAACTCACTCCCGACACCCGTCCCCGACACCGCCTGGCTCGGACGCGGACGCCACCTCGGGCCCGATCCCGAGCGCGACGTCCGGCGCAACCTGATCGCCCTCAAGGCGGCGGGTGTGCTCGACGACTTCCTCGACCTCGATCCCGAGGACGCGGCGCGGTCCACCGTGCTGCACCCGCGCGCAGAGGAGGCCGGTCCAGGACCCGGCGCCCGCCGGGTGTTCGAGGCGCGCTGGCGCGTCGCCGAGAACGTCACCGTGCGCGGCCAGCTCACGACGTACGACCCCGACACCCGCGCCAAGGACTCCGAAGGCGTCACCTGGATTCTCGCCGCGGAGGCGGAGCGGGCCTGGGAGCTGGCCTGGCCGTCGCCCGCGCCGATGTTCTGGCCGGACAGCGATCGGGTGCCCTGGGACCACGACACGGTGGCGGGGCTGCGCCTGCGGGCCCCGAACCACCTCCCCAAGGACGACGACGCGCTGCGCCGCCTCCTCAAGGACTGCTCGCGCTCCAGCTGGTACGTGCATGTCGTCATCCACGAGGCGATGACGCCGGACGCCCGCGGCCAGCAGTCGATCACGCAGCACCTGCCGCCGAGCCTGCAGCACCGGGTGATCGAGCACCGGGCGACGCCCGACCAGGCGCAGATCGTGGACTTCGGGCTGCGCAAGGACTTCAAGGCCGGGATGCCGCGCGGCGGCGGCATCGTGCTGCCGACCACGCCGCCGCACCCGGACTATGCGGCGGACCGTTTCACCGTGCGCAGCGTGTTCCTCGACGGCAGCGAGCCGACCGAACTGATCGACCGGATCCGGGAGTTCACCGCGTTCCCGCGGCCGCTGACCGACGAGGCGCAGCAGGCCCTCACACGTCTGCGCGACGGCTGGCATCTGCTCACGCCCGACGAGGAGCTGACGCACGCGCAGGACATGGTCACGAAGTACGCCGAGGCGCTCGACGCGATGACCAGGTCCCGGGACAGCTACCGCGAGGCGGCCGAAGCGGCACGCGCCGCGCTCGCCGAGGTGCCGCGCGGCGACGCCCCGGCGCAGGCGCCGACGGACCCGGACGCCAAGGACGCCTCACCGTTCGGCACCCTCGGCAAGGCGTTCGGACGCTTCCGGGGGCCGCAGAAGTAGGTCCCCAACGGCATTGATGGCCAGTCGGTCGGGCGCCCGCACGGGGCGGGCGCCCGCTCCCCTCACTCCTCCTCTGCCTCCGCCGCGCCCGGATCGGACATCCGCAGCGCGATCTCCTGCAGCAGTTCGCTGGAGTTGACGTCGATGCGGCCCTCGTCGTGGACCTTGGCGAGCTGCGTGAAGAGGAACGCGAACGCCTCCACGAGCGACACGCTCGCCGGCATCAGCGCGGCGATGGCCAGTTCGGCCGCCTCCTCCGCAGTGGCCCCCGACGGGATCTCGATGGTCGGGAACACCTCCGACACGAGCCGCCCCAGTTGCGTCAAGTCGGTGTCGAGTGCCTCGCCGTCGCTGAGCCTGCGCACCATCTCGTGCGTCTCGGTGAGCACGCCGATGGCCCGCAGAATGATCTCCCTCTGTTCCATGTGGGGAGCTTATGCCGGGGTCCGTGTCGCGCGTGCAACGTGGTCGCAACGTCCCACCCCTTTGACTGGGTGACATGACCGACGTACCCCGCGTGGAGCTGACGGACGCGGCCGCCGAGCTGGTGCGGCGGCTGCACGAGGCCCACGGTCCGCTGATGTTCCACCAGTCCGGTGGCTGCTGCGACGGCAGTGCACCGATGTGCTATTTGGCGGGCGAGTTCCGCACGGGAGCCTCCGATGTGCTGCTCGCCGATCTCGTGGTGGAGGGGGTGGCGGAGCCGGTCTCGTTCTGGATGTCCAAGAGCCAGTACGAGGTGTGGAGCCATACGCGGCTCATCGTCGACGTCGTCGAGGGACGCGGCAGCGGCTTCTCCCTCGAAGCACCCGAAGGCGTACGTTTCCTGATCCGTTCCCGGCTGGTCGGTACCTAGCCATCGACGTGCGACCCCGCGTCTGCTGAACTCCCCGCATGCAGACGAGAGTTGGCAAGCGAGGCAGAAGAGTCCTTGCGACCCTCGGGGTCGCTTCGATGCTGGCCGGTGCCGCCCTGACGGGTGCGGCGCCGGCCGGCGCCGCTTCGGGCGAGCGGGTCGCTCCGGGCGTCACGTACACGGAGTTCGACGTTCCCGCCGCCAAGGGCACCGCACACGCCCATGTCCTCACCGTCGATCTGACCGACCCGCGCGTGCGGGTCGACCTCCTGCACCCCGGCGCGGTCGGGGCCCGCGCCACCGTCTCCTCGATGTCCGACACGGCCGGCGCCGTCGGCGGGGTCAACGGGGACTTCTTCAACATCTCGGAGACCCAGCATCCGGGCGTCGAGGTCACCGGCGCCTCCGTCGGCCCCGCCATCGCCCGCGGGCACACGCTCAAGGCGGCCGTGCCGGACGGGCAGCGCTTCGGCCCGGCCCTGCCGCCCGGCACCTCCACCCGGGACGTCCTCGGCGTCGGGGTCGACCGGCGGGCCCGCCTCGACAGCCTGGAGCTCGACGGCTCGATACGTACCCGGGACGACCGCATGCCGCTGGGCGGGCTGAACCAGTACGCGCTGCCGGTCGGCTCGGTCGGGGCGTTCACGTCCGACTGGGGCAGCGTGTCGCGGGTGCGTGCCACCTGCGGCACCGACACCCAGCGGGCGGCTCCCTGCACCACGGACACGTACGAGGTGACGGTGCGGCACGGGCGCGTCGTGTCGTCGGCCGACACACCCGGCAGCGGGCCCATAGCGGCCGACACCACGGTCCTGGTCGGCAGGGAGGCCGGCGCGCAGTGGCTGCGCAAGCTGTCACCGGGTGACCCGGTCGCGGTCCACCACCGGCTCGTCGCCGCGCGCTCGCACATCCCGTACCGCTTCGCGATCGGCGGGTATCCCGTGCTGCGGGACGGCGCGCCGCTGCCCGGCCTGGACGCGACGACGTCGGCGGTGCGCACGGCGGCGGGCATCGGGGACGGCGGCCATGAGCTGATCCTGCTGGCCCTGGACGGCGCGCCCGCCTACCGCACCGGCATGTCGATGACCGAAGTGGCCGCCACGATGCGGTCCTTGGGCTCGGACGACGCGTTCAGCCTGGACGGCGGCGGTTCGTCGACCCTCGTGGCACGCGCACCCGGCGCGCCCGCAGTGTCGGTCCGCAACCACCCCAGCGACCCGCCGGAGCGGGCGGTCGCGAATGGGATAGGGGTGTTCTCGGCCACGAAGTAGCACCACGGGAGGGCCACAACGGCCGGTCGCCCGGACGGAACCGCTGAAGTTCGTGCGGGCGACCGTGACTGCACCAGCTTCGGGTTGTCTTCAATTGCCCGGCATGCTGAGCCGGTTGCCTCACGGGCTGAGGCTGCTGACCAGCCCCGCGGTGGAATTGATGCCGTCGTGGATGGTCGGCGCCGCGTCGGTGCCCGCGAGCAGGAAGCCGAGCAGGACGCAGACGAGCGCGTGCGAGAACTTCATCGCTCCGTTGCGCAGGAAGATCACCGCGACGATGAGCAGCAACAGCACCACGGAAATGGACAGAGACATCGCCGAACCTCCTCCGCCACGTCAACACCGTGGCTATCGGCCGCAAGTGTGACGCAGCGGAGGGCGCCGACCGGGGCATGACCTGTCCCCCGAACGGGTGTTAACCCGGGGTCACCGGCCGGAACTCTTGCCGTGGGCTCCGGCGTGCACCTTGTCATGGGCCTCCAGGAACGCCCGCAGCCCCGCGAGGTCGTCCGTGTTGAGGTGGTCGACGTCGGCGGCGATCAATTCGGCCCAGACGGCGTCGCGTTCGGGCCCGGCGACATCGGGTGTCTCCCAGAAGCGGACGCGCTGGCCGCGCGCGTGGGCGGCGCCGACGATCCCGCGCAGCTTGTCGCGTTCGGCGGCGGGCATCGGCCCGCTCCCCCGCCAGGTGAAGTTGTTGGCCCAGTTGTCGCTGATGAGCGGGATGAGCGAGGCGGGCGCCGCGCTACCGAGGTCGGTGAGGCGGCCGTCGTAGAAGGCGCTGCGCCTGGCCTGCGCCTCCATCGGCGGGCGGGCGGCCCGGTCGCCGGAGACGACGACGGTGACGGCTCCGCTCCGCACGCGCCCGCGGTCGTACGTGGTGAAGAGGCGGCCGTAGCGGCGCAATTGGCGGTCGAGTTCCTGGTACGTCGCCGCGCCGTCGGTCTTGATGTCGACGAGGAGCTGCAGCGGGGTGCGCCAACCCCGGTACACCGAACCGTGGTTGGCCTTCACGCGGGCGGCGAGTGGGGCGAGGTAGAGGGAGTCGAGGGTGCGCGCGGGGTCGAGGTCGACGGGGTCGTGGGCGACGAGGAGGTCGCCGTTCACGAGGTAGATGTCGGCCTCGACGCTGTTGAACCGCTGGTCGAGCGCGTCGAACAGGGGTCTCGGGTGCTCGTAGTCGTTGTGGGCGTGGGCGCGCCGCAGGGGCGCGGGGCCGCGCTTGGCCGCGGCGGCCTGGGCCAGGTTGGGGGTGGTGACACCGACGGCGAGCGCGGCGGCGAGGGTACCGAGGGCTCTGCGGCGGGTGGTCGGGGCCATGCGTGCCTCCCGTGGTGGGCCGGTGGGACACGGTGAGTATGCGGGGCGCGGGTCATCAAGGGGCAGAGGTGTGACGGGAGTTGGCGCGACTGGCACCCCCGGTTCACCGCGGGGCCACCACAACCCACTGGTCACGGGCGTGCATGATGGCGGGGACGGGCGAAGGATCGACGGAAAGCGAAGGGAGTCGGCCGTGCGCCAGGTGGAGTGCGTGGTGGAGGTGCTGCGCGAGGTGCTCGGGCCGGATCTGGTGGCCGCGTATCTCTACGGCTCGGCGGTCTCCGGCGGCCTGCGCCCGCACAGCGACGTGGACGTGTTCGCCGTGACGGGCGCTTCCACGACCCCCGACCAGCGCGCGCATCTCGTCGGCGGGCTGATGAACCTGTCCGGGGCGGGTGCGGCACACGGCCCGGACCGTCCGGTGGAGTTGACGCTCGTACAGCTCGCCGATGTGCGGCCCTGGCGGTTTCCGCCGGTGCGGGAGTTCCAGTACGGCGAATGGCTCCGGGACGCGTACGAGCGCGGGGAGATGCCGCGGCCCGAGGCGGACGAGGACCTGGCGCTGCTGGTCACGATGGTGCGACAGCGCGGTGTCGCCCTGTTCGGGCCGCCCGCCACCGAACTGCTCGACCCGGTTCCGGAATCCGATGTGCGCCGCGCGACCGCGGCCGGGATCCCGGCGCTCCTCGAGGAGTTGGAGACTGACACCCGCAATGTGGTCCTGACACTGGCCCGCGTCTGGGCCACCCTCGCGACCGGCGAGATCCTCTCGAAGGACGCGGCGGCGGACTGGGCCCTGGCTCGGCTCCCGGAGGAGAACCGCGCGGTGCTGGCGCATGCCCGCGCGGTGTACCTGGGCGAGGCGGAGGAATCGTGGGCGCGGCTAAGGACCCGGCTGCGGCGCGACGCGGAGGTACTGGTCGCCGAGGCCGAGCGAGTCACGTAGCCGCCGCCCGCCCCGTCACGAACGGCTCATGCGCCGGCGTCGTCTCGGAGCGTCAGCTGCTGAGTGCCAGCCTGATACCGAAGACGCCGATGACGGTGCCGGTGATCCGGTCAAGCGGCCGGCGTGCCTGGGGGATGAACTGAGGCAGGACGGCGACGTAGAAGACGCCCATCTTCGGGTTCAGGAGGCCGTCGCTGCTGCTGTCACCGCCACAGACAGGCGAACCCGCCTACGCCCCCACCAGCTCCCCCCACTCCACCGTCCGCCCGCACCACCGCTCCAGGAGCACCCGGTCGTGCCCCACGGCCAGCAGCCCCGCCCCGGTCTCCCGCCGGTAGTCCTCCACCACGCCCACCAGCGCGGCCGTGGTCGACGCGTCGAGCATGGCGGTCATCTCGTCGCAGATCAGCCAGCGGGGGCGCAGGGTGAGGGCGCGGGCGAGGCAGGCGCGTTGGAGTTGACCGTCGCTGACCTCGTGGGGGCGGCGGGTCAGGAGGTCGGTGGACAAGCCGACCGTGTCCGCCAGTTCGCTCACCCGCGCCGCGGGGTCGGCGCCGTTCGCGCGCAGGGGTTCCGCGATCAGGTCGGACAGGCGCAGGCGCGGGTCGGCGGACAGGCGTGGTTGCTGGAAGACGACGCCGAACGCGGTGCGTTGGGCGCGTGGGGCTCGGTGGCGCCAACCGTGGGCCGGTTCGCCGTCGATGACGACGCGGCCGGCGTCCGGGGCGTGCAGCAGCGCCGCGACGCGGGCGAGGGTCGACTTGCCACAGCCGCTGGGGCCGAGGAGTCCGACGCTCTCGCCGGGGCGGACGGTCAGAGTCACGTCGCGGACGACCGGGGCTCGTCGGTCGTAGCCCGCGGTGATGGCGTGCAGTTCAAGCACGGGTGGCCGCCTGGTGGGCCGGTACGGGGTGGTGGCAGGCCACGCCGTCCGTGACCGCCGGCATCGCCGCGCACAGGCCGTCGGCGCCCGTGCAGCGCGCGGCGAACGCGCAGCCCTCCCCCAGCGCGCTCAGTTCCGGTGGCATCCCGGGGATCGGGGTGAACTCGCGGTCGGGCAGGGCGTTCAGGAGGCCCCGGGCGTACGGGTGGCGGGGGCCGCGCGCCCCGAAGAAGGCGTCCGCATCGGCCAGTTCGACGATGCGGCTCGCGTACATCACCGCCACCCGGTCCGCGATCCGCTCCGCCGCCGCGAGGTCGTGCGTGATCAGCAGCAGCGCCCGGTCGGTGCCGATGTGGCGGCGCAGTTCCTCGACGGTCCGCTCGACGAGGTCGCGGTCGAGGCCGGTGGTCGGCTCGTCGGCGAGGAGCAGCGGAGCGTCCCCCACGAGGGCGAGCGCGGTCGCGGCGCGCTGCGCAAGTCCGCCGGAGAGTTCGTGGGGGTAGCGGTCGAGATGGTCCAGCGGGAAGGCGGCACGCTCGGCTGCCTGCCGGACGGCTTCCTGCAGCCGCGGGCCGCGACGCGGCACGCCCGCCAACTGCCGCAGTGCCTCGCCCAGTTGTGAGCGCACCGTACGGACCGGGGTGAGGTGCGCGGCCGGGCTCTGCGGCACCAGGCCGATCCGGCGGCCCCGCACCGTGCGCGCGAGCGTCGCCTCGTCGGCCGCCATCAGGTCGAGGTCGCCGAGGCGCGCCGAGCCCGCCGTCTCCGCGTTCTGCGGCAGCAGGCCGAGGAGCGCGGAGGCCAGCACCGATTTTCCGCAGCCGCTCTCGCCCACGAGGGCCAGGCACTCCCCCGCCCCGAGGTCGAAGGAGGCGTCGCTGACGGCCCGTACGTACGCGCCGTCGCGCATCCGGAACCGTACGGACAGGGAGTCCACCGAAAGCACCGTGGTCACAGGGTCAGCTCCGATCGGCGGCGGGGGTTCAGGCGTTCGCGCCAGGCACCCGCGAGGCCCGCGACGGCCAGCGTCGGCACGATGATGAACAGGCCGGGGAAGAGGGTCGGCCACCAGTCGCCCGCGAGCAGCGAGCCGCGCGCCGTCTGGACGAGCGTGCCGAGGCTGGCCTGGTGGGTGGGCAGGCCCAACCCGAGGAAGGACAGGGCGGATTCGTGCCAGATCGCGTGCGGGACCATCAGCACCGCGGCGAGCGCCGCCTGCGGCAGGACGCCGGGCAGGAGGTGTCGGGCCGTCACCCGCCACCGTGACGATCCGCCGGAGATCGCCGCGTCGACGTAGGGCCGTGAGCGCAGCGACAGGACTTCGGCGCGCACGATGCGGGCCGTCGACAGCCAGTGCGTCAGGCCCACCGAGATCACGACCGGCCAGACCCCCGGCCGGAACATCGCCACGATGAAGACGCCGAGCAGCAGGTGCGGCACCGACGAGAAGGTGTCCACCACGCGCATCACGCCCCGGTCCACCCAGCCGCCGAGCGCGCCCGCGAGCGCCCCGACGGCGGTGCCGATGACGGTCGCCACGACCGCGGCCACCACACCGACGAGCAGCGAGACCCGCAGCCCGTACACGCTGCGCAGCAACAGGTCGCGGCCGACGTCGTCGGTGCCGAACGGGTGCGCCCAGTACGGTGGTTGGAGCTTCGCGGCGAGGTCGACGGCCTGCTGGTCCAGTTGAGTCAGCGGCGGCACAAGCAGCACGGCGAGGACGACCACGGACACGATCACCGCGGACGTGTGTATCCGCCACGCGCGCGTGGAGCGGCGCCGCACTCCGTGCGTGCGCCATTGCGGGGCCTGTCCTGCCACTGCTCGGGCAGCGCCAACTGCTTGCTCAGCCATCGAAGCCCACTCTCGGATCGGCGATGCCGTACAGCAGGTCGGCGGCCCAGTTGCCGGCGAGCACGGCGAGGGTCGCGAGGACGGTGACGGCGGCGAGCAGCGGGAAGTCCACGGACGTGGCCGCCTGCACGGTCGCGGCGGCGATGCCCGGCCAGCTGAACACGGTCTCCACGAGCAGCGCCCCCGTGATGAGTTCGGGCACCCGTGACCCGATGAGCGTGAGCACGGGCAGCATGCCGGAGCGCAGCGCGTGCCCGAACAGGACGGTGCGCGGCGCGAGTCCGCGCGCCCTGGCCCCGCGCACGGGGTCCTCGTCGAGCGCGTCGCCGACGCCCTGACGGACGTACAGGACGAACCACGGCAGCTGCGAGACCGCCAACACACCAGCGGGCAGCGCGAGATGGGACAGCACCTGCCCGGCGGTGATTGTCGAGGAGCCCGTGTCGGTGAGCCCGCCGGCCGGTAGTACGCCGAGTTTCAGCGCGAACAGCCACACGGCGAGCAGGCCGAGCCAGAACGGGGGCGCGGCCTCCAGCGTGTACGCGAGCGAGGTGACGGCCCGGTCGAGCCAGCCGCCCTGCCGGCGCGCCGCCAGCACGCCGAGGAGCGTGCCGAGGACGACCGCGACGAGGAACGCGGTGGCTGCCAGCAGGACCGACCAGCCGAGCCGCTCGCCGATCACCTGGGCGACCGGTTGCCGCATGACGGCCGAGTCGCCGAGGTCGCCGGTGACCGCGGACGTGAGCCAGTCCCACCAGCGGGCGAACAGCGGCTGGTCGACGCCGAGGTTGACCCGCAGCTGGTCGAGGTTCTCCTGTGACGCGGTGAGCCCGGCGGTGCCCGCGTAGGCCTTGACCGGGTCGAAGGGGGAGGCCGCGGCGATCGCGAAGACGCCGAAGGTGACGGCGGCGAGGACGGGCACGGCGAACGCGATCCGCCGGCCCGTCAGGCGCACCATCGGCCCCCAGGGGAGCCGCCTGCTCATGCCTTCCAGTCCTCCACGTTCCACCACGGCCCAGAGGCAAGACCGTGGTCGTGCGGCTCGACCTGCGTGGAGAGGTCTCCGAACTTCTTGTCGACTACGTAGAGGTGGTCGATGTGGGTGAGGAAGGTGTAGCCGGGATCCTTCACGAGTGCGCGCTGGACGGTGTCGTACGCGGCCTGCCGCTTCGCCTTGTCGTCGGTGCGGCGGGCTTCCTCCAGGGCGGCGTCGACCTTCTTGTTGTCGTAGTGCGCCATGTTGTTGAAGCCGTCGCCCGCGAGGGACGACTTGAGCAGCGAGTACTGGTCGAAGTCGGGGTCGGCGGGCGCGCCGCCGCCCGCGAGGACCGCGTCCTTGGGCATGCGGGGCATGATGACTTCCCAGGTGCCGCTCTCGACCTTGACGTCGATGCCGAGCTTCTTGGCGTCGGAGGCGTAGGCGAGGGCGTGGTCCTGGCGGAGCTTGTCGCCGGTGAGGTACCAGAGCGGGAAGGCGGCGCGGACGCCGTCCTTCTTACGGATGCCGTCGGCTCCGGTCTTCCAACCCGCCTGGTCGAGGAGCTTCTTGGCCTTCGCGAGGTCGTGCTCGCGCTCGGTGCCCTTGGTGAACCACGGGCTGTCGGTGGGCACAGGACCGTAGGCCGCCTTGCCCGCGCCCTCCAGGATCTGGTCGACCATGGCCTTGCGGTCCACGCCGATGTCGAGGGCGCGGCGGATGTCGGTGTCGCCGGCCACCTTGTTGCCGGTCGGCAGGGTGACGACGCGGTAGTCGAAGGAGTTCGCCGCGTAGGTCTTCTTGGCGGTGTCGGCCTTGAAGGTCTTGGCCAGGTTGGGCGGCAGGATGGCGCCGTCGAGGTCGCCGGAGCGCAGCCGGGTGGCGCGCACGTCGTCGTCCTTGATGATCGCCATGGTGAAGTTCTTGATCTTCGGTGCGCCGCCCCAGTAGTCGGGGTTGGCCTTGAAGACGAGCTTCTCGCCCTTGGACCACTTCACCAGCTTGTACGGGCCCGTGCCGATGGGCCTGGTGGTGAACCTGCCGTTGTTCACGTCCTGTTGACCCGCGACGTGCTCGGGCACGATGGGCAGCACGGTGCGCTCGGCGAAGGGCGCGTAGGGGTACTTGAGGTGGAAGACGACCGTGTCGTCACCCTTCGCCTCGACGTCCCGCACGGCGTCCAGTTCGGTCTTGGAGGCGTTGTTGGTCTTCTTGTCGAGGATCGTGTCGTAGGTGAAGACGACGTCCTTCGACGTGAACGGCTTGCCGTCGCTGAACTTCACGCCGTCGCGCAGCTTGTACGTGTAGGTGCGGCCGTCGTCGGTGACCTTCGGCAGCTCGGCCGCGAGCGCGGGCTTGAGCTTCATGTCGGCGTCGTGCGTGAGCAGTCCGTCGAAGATCTTCGAGTTGCCGTCCTTGCCGTAGCCGAGGAGCGGGCTGAGGCTGTCGGGCTCGTAGGCGATGCCGACGACGGCGCTGTCAGTGCCGCCACTCTTGGCGTCGTCGTTCGGCGCCGCGCAGGCCGCAGCGGCCACCGCCAGTGCGGTGACCGCTGCCCCTGCTGTCGCGCTCCGTGCCGGCCTGGCCACGTCACCCACCCCTATTCAAGATCTACCGCTATTGCGAACGAGTCGCAATAATGCCATCTCGTCAAGGAGAGGTAAAACCCCGGCTGTGAAGTTGTGTGCGTAGCGGCTTCCCTCAGGGAGCGCGCAGGTCGACCAGTTCGGCCAGCTCCTCCCGGTGCCGGCCCGCCGTGCCGAGCGCGATCGAGTCGGCCTTGGCGCGCTTGAGGTACAGGTGGATCGGGTGCTCCCACGTCATGCCGATGCCGCCGTGCAGCTGCAGCGCCTCCTCGGCGGCGTGCACCGCGACGGGTGCCGCGTACGCCTGGGCGACGGCGACCGCGATGTCCGCGTCCTCGCTGTTCGCGGCGAGAGCGTCGGCCGCATTGCGCGCGGCGGCGCGGGTATTGACCGTTTCCAGCCACAGCTGGGCGAGGCGGTGCTTGAGCGACTGGAAGGAGCCGACGGGCCGGTTGAACTGGTTGCGCTCCTTCGTGTAGCGCACGGTCTCCGTCAACAGCCAGTCCGCGAGCCCCAGTTGCTCGGACACGAGCATCCCGGCACCGGCCCGAAGTGCCCGCCGCACCGCCGTCGCCGCACTGTCGGTCAGCTTCCGCCCGGCGGCCCCCGCGAACGTCACGGCGGCCAGCGGACGCGTACGGTCCAGCGAGATCTGCGGCTCGACGGTGACACCCTCGGCGCCCGCGTCGACCGCGAACAGGCCGCTCGCGGTGGGCACGAGGAACACGTCGGCGGCGCCCGCGTCCGCGACGCCGGTGACGCGGCCGGTCAGGGCCCCGCCCTCTTCTCGTACGTCCCTGAAGTCCTGCCCGGGCGCGGCCGACAGCGGCACGGTGAGCACGCCGATGGAGCGGCCTGAGGCGAGCGCGGCGAGGACGGTGGCCGCCTCGTCGCCCTCGCAGGCGAGCAGCGCCTCCGTGGCGATGACCGCGCTGGTCAGGTACGGCACCGGGGCGACGGCGCGGCCCAACTCCTCCAGGACGACGGCCGCTTCGCGGTGCGTGGCGCCCTGGCCGCCCTTGTCCTCCGGGACGAGGAGGCCGGCCAGGCCCATCGTCTCGGCGAGGTTCTTCCACAGCTCACGGTCGTGCGGCGCGTCCGTGTCGACGCGGGCGAGGACCTCGGTGGCGTCGCAGTGGTCGGTGAGCAGGTCGCGGACCGCCGAGCGGAGCGCTTCCTCCTCCTCGGAGTAGAGGAGGTCGGGTTCAGTGTTCACAGAGGCGTTCGAAGCGGCCGAAGCGGTCATCGGGCGAGGTCCTTCCAGGCGACGTCCTTGTCGGTGCGCGGCTCGGACGGCAGGCCCAGGACGCGCTCGGCGACGATGTTCAGCAGGATCTCGCTCGTCCCGCCCTCGATGCTGTTCCCCTTGGCGCGCAGATACCGGTAACCGGCATCGCGGCCCGCGAAGTCGACGATCTCGGGCCTGCGCAGGGTCCAGTCGTCGTACAACAGCCCTTCCTCGCCGAGGAGTTCGACCTCCAGGCCGCTGATCTCCTGGTTGAGGCGGGCGAAGCCGAGCTTCATGCCCGCCCCCTCGGGTCCGGGGTGTCCGGCGACGAGCTGCTGGCGTAGCCGCTCGCTCGTGAGGCGGGCGACCTCGGCCTCCACCCACAGCTTGACGAGGCGCTGGTGCAGGTCGTGGGTCCGCAGTTCGGGGCGCTCGCGCCAGGTCTTGGCGACGATGCCGACGAGTCCGCCCTCGCGCGGCACGCGCATGCCGCCGATGGAGACGCGCTCGTTGTTGAGGGTGGTCTGGGCGACCCGCCAGCCGTCGCCGACCTCGCCGAGCCGGTGGGCGTCGGGGATCCGGACGTCGGAGAGGAACACCTCGTTGAACTCGGCCTCGCCGGTGATCTGGCGCAGCGGCCTGACCTCGACGCCGGGGTCGGTCATGTCGCACACGAAGTACGTCATGCCCTTGTGCTTGGGCACGTCCGGGTCGGTGCGGGTGACGAGGATCGCGAAGCGGGCGTTGTGCGCGTTGGACGTCCACACCTTCTGGCCGTTGACGACCCAGGTGTCTCCGTCACGGACGGCGCGGGTGCCCAGTGCGGCCAGGTCGGAGCCGGCGCCCGGCTCGCTGAACAGCTGGCACCAGACCTCCTCGCCGACCCAGAGCGGCTTGAGGAAGCGCTGCTTCTGCTCTTCGGTGCCGTAGCGCAGGATGGTGGGGGCGGCCATGCCGAGCCCGATCCCGTTGCGCCGCGGGTTGTTGTCGGGCGCGCCCGCGGCCGCCAGCTCGGCCTCGACGACGGCCTGCAGGGCACGCGGCGCGTCGAGCCCGCCGAGTCCCTCGGGGTAGTGCACCCAGGCGAGCCCGGCGTCGAAGCGGGCGCTGAGGAAGTCCTCGCGGGACGTGCTCGCGGGCGGATGCGCGGTGAGGAACTCCTTTGTGCGGTCCCTCAGTTGGGCGGCGTCGAGGCTCATGCGACGGCTCCTTCCTGCTGGCGGGCGTTCAGACCCGGCACCACCACGACGCGGCCCGTCGTGACGCCGTCGGCGACGCGCTGGACGGCGGACGCGGCGTCGCTCAAGTCGACGCGCTCGCTGACGAGGGGCTTGATGGCGCCGCTCGCGGCCAGCTCGGTGAGCTTCTGGTGGCAGTGCGGGATGAGCTTCGGGTTCTTGGTGGCGTACAGGCCCCAGTGCAGCCCGAGGATCGAGTAGTTCTTCACCAGCGCGTGGTTGAGCGCGGCGGTCGGGATCGCGCCGGAGGCGAAGCCGACGACGACGATGCGGCCCTCGAAGGCGACGACCTTCGTGGACTGCCGGTACGCGTCGCCACCCACCGGGTCGTAGATCACGTCGGCGCCCTGGCCGCCGGTGGCCTCCTTCACGGCCGCGATGACGTCCTCGGAACGCCGGTCGATCACGACGTCGCAGCCGAGCTCGGCCGCGACCTTCGCCTTCTCGGGGCCGCCGACGACGCCGATGACCCGGGCGCCCGCGGCCTTGCCGAGCTGCACGGCGGCGCTGCCGACCCCGCCCGCGGCGGCGTGCACGAGGAGCGTCTCGCCCGCCTGGAGGTGGGCGCGCTGGTGCAGGCCGAACCAGCCGGTCTGGTAGCCGATGTGCAGGGCGGCGACCTCGGCGTCGTCGAGCGAATCGGGCGCGGGCAGCAGGGACTTCGCGTCGGCAACCGTGTACTCGGCGAGGCCGCCGCGCGGCAGCGTCGGGTTGGCGATGACGCGGCGGCCGTCCTCGGTCTCACCGCAGATCTCCACGCCCGGCGTGAACGGCAGCGGCGGCGTCACCTGGTACTGCCCCTTGCACAGCAGGGCGTCCGGGAAGTTGATGTTGGCGGCGCGCACCTTGAGCAGAACCTGCCCCTCACCGGGCTCGGGACGCTCCACCTCTTCGAGGCGCATCACCTCGCTCGGCTCGCCGTTCTCGTGCACTTGCCATGCCTGCATGCGGAGCCTCCACGGGACTGCTTCGTCAAACCGGGTTCGGCCGCATACTAAGCGGTCGCTTGCCGATCTGTGAATCCCCTGCGAGGGTCACTGGTCCTTCTTCCGCGCGGGCCGCGCACGTACGTGCATCCGCTCCCCCTGAGGCCCGAACAGCACGAGGAACTCGGCGGGCCCCTCCCCCGTCGACCCGAACCAGTGGGGCACGCGCGTGTCGAACTCGACGACCTCCCCCGGCTCCAGCACCACGTCGTGCTCGCCGAGCACCAGCCGCAGCTTGCCCGAGAGCATGTACATCCACTCGTAGCCCTCATGCGTCTTCTGCTCGGGCTCGAGCCTGCGCTGCGGCTCAATCACCTTGTACGCCTGGAGCCCGCCCGGCTTCCGCGTCAACGGGATCATCGTCCGACCGCCCCGAATGATCGGCTTCGCCTGCACCCGCGGGTCCTCCACGGGCGGGGCGCCGACCAGCTCGTCCAGCGGCACCTTGTGCGCACGGGCGATGGGCAGCAGCAGCTCAAGGCTGGGCTTGCGCAGGCCCGACTCCAGGCGGGACAGCGTGCTCACCGAGATGCCGGTGGTCTCGGAGAGCCCGGACAGGGTGGCGCCGCGGTCCTTGCGCAGCGCGCGCAGTCTGGACCCCACGCCGGACAGGACCGCGTCCATGCTCGCGTCGGACTGCTCGTCTTCGTGGTGCTGATGGCCTCGCCGATTCATGAATCCATTGCAGTTTCGGCAAGCTTGTTTGTCAATACGGCGAGAGCGGGTGCACCGTCGAGAGCAAGGCATTTCACGGTTATGAGGCGGTCACCATGCAGACACAAGTCAAGCAGGACACACAGGACACATACGAGGTCGTGATCGTCGGCGGCGGAACGGCGGGCCTGACCACCGCGCTGATCCTGGGACGCTCGCGCCGCTCGGTCCTCGTGGTCGACGCGGGCGAACCGCGCAACGCGCCGGCCGCGCACATGCACGGGTTCCCGTCGCGGGACGGCATGCCGCCCGCCGAGTTCCTGGCAGAGGTGCGGCGGGAGGTCACCGAGTACGGCGTCGAGCTGGTACGTGACCGGGTGACGGCGGCCGAGCCGGACGGGGCGGGCGAGTTCGAGGTGACGCTGGCGGACGGTGGCCGGGTGCACGCACGACGCCTCGTCATCGCCACCGGCCTGGTGGACGAGCTCCCGGACATCCCCGGCCTCGCCGAGCGCTGGGGCGACGACGTGATCCACTGCCCGTTCTGCCACGGCTACGAGGTGCGCGACCAGCCCGTCGCCGTCCTCTACCGCAAGGCGACGGGCATCCACCAGGCCCTCCTCTTCAGCGGCCTCTCCTCCGACGTGACGCTGTTCCTGAACGGCGCGGACGAGGACGACCTCCCGGACGAGCACTGGCAGACGCTGGCGGCGGCCGGGGTGAGCGTGGTGAGCGGCAAGGTCCACGGCATCGAGGTGACGAACGACCGGCTGACCGGGGTGCGCCTCGAAGGCGGCCGGGTGTTCCCGCGCTCGGTCCTCGTCGTCCCGACGGTGATGGTGCCGCGCGACTCCCTGCTGAACGCGCTCGGCGCCCGCACGAAGGACACCCCGGCAGGCCCGTTCGTCGAGGTGGACCCCACCGGCCTGACCAGCGTCCCGGGCGTCTGGGCCGTCGGAAACGCAACCGGCCCCGCGGAACAGGTCGTCAACGCGGCAAGCGCCGGCTACCGCGCCGGCGTCACACTCCACGCCCAGCTGCTCCACACGGACCTGGAACGTGAGGTGACGCGACGCCGCGCCGGGGTGTTCTCACCGGAGGGCGAGCGGGCGGTGGCGCGGGCGCGGCGGGAGGCGGTGGGGGCGTGAGGGATGACCGGGGTGTGCGGGATACCGGGGCGTGCCCCTCACGCCCCGCCCCGGGATGCGTCAGCCGGCCGCGCCGACCTCGCCCTCCCACCGCAGCAGGTCCCCCGGCTGGCAGTCGAGGACCTCGCAGAGGGCGGCGAGGGTTGTGAAGCGGACTGCCTTGGCGCGGCCGTTCTTCAGGACCGCGAGGTTGGCGGGGGTGATGCCCACGCGGTCGGCCAGTTCGCCGACGGACATCTTGCGTTTGGCCAGCATCACGTCGACGTCGACGACGATCGGCATCAGATGACCTCGTCCAGCTCGGCCCGCAGCCCCGTCGCCTCGACGTCGCGGGCGACCGCCTGGGCGAGCAGCAGGCGCAGCACGAGCACGATGAGCGCGACCCCGAGGATGGCCAGGCCGATGCCGCCCATGATGAGGGTGACGCCCGGGTCCTCCCGCTGGCCGGGGGCATTGACTGCGGTGACCGTGAACCAGAGGACGGCTGCCGACACGATGGCGCCGATCACGCCGTCGACGTAGCGGAACGCGGCATCGGAGAACACGGTTCCGCGGCGCACCATCGCCACCAGCCGCCAGACGCAGACCAGGGCGACCTGGGCCGTCACCATGCCCAGGATCGTGATCACGCGCAGCGCGGTCAGCGGGAGTGTCCCGTCCTCCGGGTCGTTCCCGCTGATCAGCACCCACGCCATCGACGCCTGGACGAACACGGTGCCGGCGAGCACCACCACGAGTACGGCGCGCAGCGCACGCACGGTCAGCTTTCCCATGACCCACCATTCCATCGATTTGCGATGGGAATCTATCGTTTTTCGATAGGTGAAGCAAGGGGCGATATCGCGGCCGGATCCATCAGAAATCGAGAAGCGCGGAACGGGGGGTTCGGATCTAGCCTGCTCGTCATGGACCTCACCATTCACACCAGCTTTCTGCCGCACGTCGACCCGGACGCCTCGCTCGCCTTCTACCGCGACGTCCTGGACTTCGAGATTCGCAGCGACGTCGGGCAGGGGAAGATGCGCTGGATCACGGTCGGCCCGGCAGGTCAGCCCGGCACCTCCATCCTGTTGGCGCCGCCGGCCGCCGACCCGGGAATCACCGAGGACGAGCGCCGCACCGTCGCCGAAATGATGGCCAAGGGGACCTACGGCTGGATCCTGCTGGCCACCCCGGACCTCGACGCCACGTTCGAGAAGGTGCAGGCGGGTGACACCGAGGTCGTCCAGGAGCCGACCGAGCAGCCGTACGGCATGCGTGACTGCGCCGTCCGCGACCCGGCGGGCAACCTGGTCCGCATCCAAGAAGTGCGCTGAGCCGCGAGGAGAGAAGAGGGGACGCTCCTATGTGTCAGCCCGAGTGGCGACGTGCACGGGTCGAGGCGCAGCGCCTGGCCGATCTCGCGCGGCTGCGCCGCGTCCGTGACCGGATCGACAGGGAGTACGCACAGCCGCTGAACGTGGAGGCGCTCGCCCGCGGTGTGCACATGTCCGCCGGACACCTCAGCCGCGAGTTCCGGGCGGCGTACGGCGAATCGCCGTACAGCTACTTGATGACGCGGCGCATCGAGCGCGCGACGGCACTGCTGCGGCGCGGCGATCTCAGCGTCACCGAGGTCTGCTTCACGGTCGGCTGCGCCTCGTTGGGCACGTTCACGACTCGTTTCACGGAGCTGGTCGGCATGCCGCCCGGGGCCTTCCGGCGCCGCGCGGCGGACGCGGCGGACGGCCCTGCCGGCACAGCCGTCGATCCCGCGCGTACGGCCGAGGACGCGGGGCCCGCGGTCACCGTGGAGGGGATGCCGGCGTGCGTCGCGAAGCAGGTGACCAGACCGGTCAGGAATCGAGAAGCCCCGGACAAGGCCCGGCCCCTAGCGTGAAGGACATGGCAAACACCGCTTCCACCGCAACCGACACGTCCCTCGCGTCCGTCACCCTTGAGGTGGCCGACCTCGAGGCGGCCCGTAGCTTCTACCGCGCCTTCGGCGTGGACACGTACATCCGCCTGCGGGCGTCCGAGGCACAGAGCGACGGATTCCGCGGCTTCACCCTGGCGCTCACGGTGTCCGGGCCCGCCACCGTCGACGGCTTCATCGCCGCCGCCGTGGACGCCGGCGCCACGCTGCTCAAGCCCGCCACGAAGTCGCTGTGGGGCTACGGCGGCTTCGTCCAAGCGCCGGACGGGACGCCCTGGAAGGTCGCCACCTCGGAGAAGAAGGACACAGGCCCGGCCACCCGCGAGATCGACCAGGTCGTCCTGCTGCTCGGCGTCGAGGACGTGAAGGCCACCAAGGAGTTCTACGTCGACCGGGGCCTGAGCGTGGCCAGGAGCTTCGGCGGCAAGTACGCCGAGTTCACCTCCGGCGGCTCCAACCCCGTCACGCTGGCCCTGTACAAGCACCGGGCCCTCGCCAAGGACCTCGGCGTCCCCGCCGACGGCACCGGCTCGCACCGCATCGTCCTCGGTGGCGCCCCCGGCCCGTGCACCGACCCCGACGGATACGTCTGGGAGGCGGCCGCGGAGTCCACGGCGTCCTGACGCCCGGCCCCGAACTCCCGCCCCGGCCAACCCCTTTGCTGCTCCATTCCTGTACGAGAGGACATCCGACATGCCGCACACGAAGTCGCCTGCCGAGAACTCCGCCACGACCGCCGAGCAGTACAACGGGTTCACGGCCGAGGAGCGGGCCGCGATGAAGGAGCATGCCCGGGAGCAGAAGCAGGCCGCGGCGCGGCGCGGCTCCTCCCGGGCGGACAAGGAGGCGGCCGCGGAGCAGGACGTACTCGCGAAGATCGCCGAAATGCCGGAGGAGGACCGGCTCCTCGCCGAGCGGATCCACGCCATCGTACGGACCGCCGCTCCGGACCTCGCACCCAAGCTCTGGTACGGGATGCCCGCCTACGCCAGGGACGGCAAGGTCGTCTGCCACTTCCAGAGCGCGCACAAGTTCAAGTCGCGGTACGCCACGCTCGGATTCAGCGACCAGGCGGCGCTGGACGACGGCGCCATGTGGCCGGCCGCCTACGCCCTCACGACGCGACTGACCGCCGCGGACGAGAAGCGCATCGGCGAGCTCATCAAGAAGGCAGTGGGCTGAACCCGCTGCCCTCCGCCGACATCCGCCCCGTCGCCGACTGCCGGCATCCGCCCCGCCCCGCCCGCGGGCGTCCCGGAGACCAACACCTGCGCGGCCATGGAAGGTTGAGCGTTCAGGGGGTATCCATGTGCGCCATGACGCACTCCTCGCCCGCCCCGCGCGGCCTCCCCGCCCCTCCCCCGCTCGGCACATCCGCACTGCCCCCGGGCACGTACGACGACCGGCTCGTGCTGGTGACCGGGGGTGGTACGGGGCTCGGGCGGGCCGTTGCCGCGGAGTTCGCGCGGCTCGGGGCCGGAGTGATGATCGTCAGCCGGAAGGCGGAGCATCTGGCGCCCGCGCGCGAGGAGTTGCAGGCGATCGAGGGCGCGGGGCTCATCACTGCGGCGACCTGCGACATCCGGGACGCGGCCCGGATCACGGAGGTCTTCGACGCGGCATTCGCGGCGCACGGCCGGATGCCGGACGTACTGGTGAACAACGCGGCCGCCAACTTTCCCGTTCCGGCAGAGGAGTTGTCGCCGAACGGCTGGCGCTCGGTCATCGACATCACGCTCAACGGAACGTACTTCATGACCCGCGAGTTCGGACGCCGGCACCTGGCGGCGGGCACGCCGGGCTCGGTGATCGCCGTCGGCGCGTCGTACGCGTGGACGGGCGGGCCCGGCTACGCGCACAGTTCGGCGGCGAAGGCGGGCGTGAAGAACCTGGTGGAGACGCTCGCCGTGGAGTGGGGGCCGTACGGGATCCAGGTCAACGGCCTGGTGCCGGGCCTCATGCCGCACGAGGACATGACGCCCGACATCCGCGACAACCTCGACCGCGCCGAGGACCCCGCCGCCCGCCAGCCCGCGCTCCGGGTGGGCGCGCCACGGGAGTTGGGGTGGGCGGCGACGTTCCTCGCCTCGCCGTACGCCCGTTTCGTCAGCGGCCACACACTGGTGGTGGACGGCGCGAACTGGCAGCGACGCGGTCTGGTCAACGCGCCGGTGACGCCGGTGCGGGAGCAGATGGGTCGCGGCCCGTTCGAGGCCGGTTGACGGGCCAGGCGCGCCGTGCGGGACTCAGCCGATCCGCTGCCCGTACACGTGGTCCACGGCCATCACCATCAGGACCCGACGGTCGGACACCATCACCGACCGGTACTCGTCCCAGTCCGGGTGCTCGCCGGCCGCCTTGCGGTAGTACTCGACGAGCGCCTCGACCTCGGGCCCCTTGGGGTCGGTGCCTGGACCCACGAGTGTCACGGCGCCCTCTGCGGTGGCCCAGGCCCGGCCGTCGGAGGCTGTCACCTCCAGCGCGGCACGGGGGTCACGGCGCAGGTTCACGGTCTTGGCGCGGCCCTCGGTCATCGACACGTACAACGTCTCGGTGTCGGGGTCGAAGAACGGCTGGACCGGCGAGAGTTGAGGCCTGCCGTCGACCTTGATCGTGGCGAGGACACCGAGCCTGCTCTCGGCGAGGAGGGTGCGGGGGTCGAAGGGCGCGGATGTCATGGTCACCTTTCGGGCGGGTGGACGGACGCTATGGCGTCGACGCGATCCGCCGACACCCTTGCGAACATCTCACGCGCCCCGGTATTCCGGCGGCCTGCGCCGCGCTTTCGCCGTGAATCCTTCGGTCGCGTCCTCGGAGGTGAGCGTCAGCGCCGCGCTCATGGCGACCCGGTCGAGCGCCGCGTCGAGCCCGGCATCCGCGTACGCGTCGATGTCGCGCTTGACGGACTGCACGGCGAGCGGCGCGTTACCGGCGATCTCGGCGGCCACGTCGCGTGCGGAGCGCTCCAACTCATCGACCGGCACGACCTGTTGGAGGAGATTCAGTCGGTGGGCGGTGTCCGCGTCGATCCGCCGCCCGGTCAGCGCGAGGAACTTCGCCCACCCGGCCCCTGCCTCGCGTGCGATCCGCAGATCCCCGCCCGCGTCGACGGCGACCCCCAACTGCGCCTCCGGCAGCGCGAACACGGCGTCGTCGGCCGCGATCCGCACATCCGCCATGAGCGCCAGCTCGAACCCGAAGCCCAGGCAGTACCCCTGCACGGCCGCGACCACGGGCTGCGGCAGCCGCGCGAACGCGGCGAACCGCTCGTGCACCCACCGGATGCCTTCGTAGTACGCCCGGTGCCGCGCGGAACCGCTCTCCCCCTCGATGCCCCCGCCGGGCGCGGTCACATCGATCCCCGCACAGAAGGCCCGCCCCTCGGCGCGCAACAGCACGACACGTATCCGCTCGTCGAACCGGATCCGGTCGGCCATGACGCCCAGCTGCCGACTGGACTCCCAGCTCCAGGCGTTGAGCTTGGCCGGACGACACAGCGTGAGCACACCGACGCCGCTCTTCTCGACGTCGAGGCGCATCCGCCGCTCGTCCCCTTCGGGGATACGGGTGTCGGTCGTGTCGATCATCCGCGCAGGGTAGCGGCGCGGGGACGCATCCTGAAGACCCGTCAGCTCCCCAACTCACGCAACCGGCCGGGGCGTTGCTTGCAAAGAAACCCTTGCAAGGCTTTCTTTGCAACGTTACCTTTGCATGCATGACCGAGCCCGAGCCCGCACCAGCACAGCCGAAGGTCCGCAATCTCGACGCCCGCTCCCTGCGCGGGCTCGCCCATCCGCTCCGTATCCGCCTGCTGGACGCGCTGCGCTTCGGCGGCCCCGCCACCGCGTCCCAACTCGGCGAGAAACTGGGCGAGTCCAGCGGCGCCACCAGCTACCACCTGCGCCAACTCGCCACTCACGGGTTCATCGAGGACGCGCCGGAGCACGGCAAGGGGCGGGAGCGCTGGTGGAAGTCGGCCTACCAGGGCCTGCGCTTCGACGACGCCCTGCTGACGGACGAGAACCCCGAAGTGCGCGGCGCGGCCGATCTCTACCTCCACGAACTGCTGACCACACACAACCGCGACCTGTCGACCTGGCTGGGCAACCGTCACGCCTGGCCCGAGGCGTGGAACAGCACCTGGGACCTGAGCAGCGCCACGCTGAACCTCACCCCCGAGCTGACCCGTGAGCTCGTGGAGAAGCTGCACGCAGTCATCGACACCTTCCGCGACCGGGCCGCACCCGAGGGCACCGATGAGGCGGCGCAGGTACGCATCCACACCCATACGTTCCCGCTGACCACAGAGTGAGAGGCCGTACGCCGATGCACACCGACCCGCACATGCATCTCTTCCTGTACCACACGCGCGCCGGCGAACTCCGCGCCCAGACCGACACCCACCGTCTCCCCCGCACGACCGGTCGCCCTTCCCGAGGCCTGCGTACGCGGGTGGGCTGGACACTGGTGGAGGTGGGCCTGAAGCTCGCCGCACCGGCAAGGTCGGCGAGCGCCACACCATAAGCCCGGCATAGCCCGGCATAGCTCGGCATAGCTCGGCGTCGAAGCGTCAGGCGCGGAGCAGGTCGGTCGAGACGGCCCAGAGGCGCTCGGCAGCCGAGGGATCGAGTGCCCATTCCTTGACGCCGTGCGGGTGCTGCGCGAGTTCGGCGTCGTTCGGCACGGTGTACGCCTCTCGCCCATCGTCGAGGTAGTGACCCCCGGTGTGGGCGAACTGCGGAGCGACCGCCGCGACGATGCTGGTGGCGGCCCCCTGCCCGACAGTCTTGTAGGTGAAGGTACCGGCGGCCTCGGCCGCGTCGAGCGACGCCTTCTGCTCGGGCGTGAAGTTCCGCTGCAGCCCCGTCGCGACACCCCCTGGGTTCACCGCGTTGGCCACGATGCCGTCGGATGCCCAGCGGCGGGTCACCTCGACGGCGAAGAGCGAGTTCGCCGTCTTGGACTGGGCATAGGCGAGCTGCGGATCGTACGCGCGACGCTCGAAGTGAAGGTCGCCGAAGTCGACACCGGCCCGCATGTGCGCCGTGGAACTGACGGAGACGATCCGCGCCCCGTCGCGCTCGACCGCTCCCCGCGCGAGGGCGCCACGTAGCCCAGTAGTCAGCGCGAAATGACCGAGATGGTTCGTCGCGAACTGCAACTCCCAGCCCTCACGCGTGCGTTCGAGCCCACCAGTGACCACACCGGCGTTGTTGATCAGCAGATGAAGCGGGCCGTCCCAACTGTCGACGAAGCGTGCGACAGAGACCCCGTCCGCAAGGTCCAGCCGAACGACCCGCGGCCGGACACCAACCGTCGACGCCACGAGCCTCTCGGCAACGGCCTCACCCGCGGCCTTGTCGCGGACGGCGAGCGTCACCTCCGCCCCGGCTGCGGCCAGCACACGCGCCGTCTCGGCCCCGAGTCCAGAGGAAGCCCCTGTCACGACCGCGCGGACACCGGCGAGGTCGACACCGCGCAGCACCTCTTCCGCGGTGCTCGAGGCGTTGAAGGGAGTGGTGATGAGGGCGGGAGCATCCATGCGACCGACTATACGCACTGGACTGGATTTGTATAGCTCGCTTACCGCTCCTACGCTCACCCCATGAGCACCCCCGACGCCGACCGCCGCACGCTGGTCCTGGACTCCGCCATGGCCACGTTCGCGCGCTTCGGATACCGGAAGACCTCGATGGACGAGGTGGCACGCGCCGCGCACATCTCCCGGCCAGGCCTGTACTTCCTCTTCTCCTCGAAGGAGACCCTGTTCCGCGCCGCGGTCACCCAGACCCTTGAGCGGGACATCGCCGCGATCGAACACGTCCTGGCCGACACCGACCGCCCCCTCGCCGACCGACTCGTGGACGCGTTCGACCGGTGGGCCGGCCGGTACGTCGGCCCGATGTCGCGCGACGTAACAGCGGTCATCGAAGACAACCCAGGACTCCTCGGCGAGATCACCGACACCGCGCCGCGACGCTTCGAGGAACTGATCACCAACGCGATCGCCCTCGCGTCGACACAAGAGGCCGCCACCCCCGTCGCCCAGACACTGATCAGCACATCGATCGGCCTCAAGTACCAGGCAGCGTCACGGGAGTTCTACGTGGACCGGATGAGGACCGCCGTCGCGCTTCTGGTGCGCTAGACACTCCGCCAGGCGCCCCGTCGGCGACCCACGCACACACCAGAGTAGACACTGTCTACCCACATCGGGTAGACAGTGTCTATGCAGCCGAACGACACCGCCTCCGGCGGCCTCCGCGAGCGCCTCATCGACACCGGCGTGACACTCGTCGACGCGGAGGGCGCGGCCGCATTGTCGCTGCGCGAGATCGCCCGCAGGGCGGGGGTCTCGCACGGCGCGCCCCGCCGCTACTTCCCCACCCACCTCGAACTGCTGTCGGCGATCGCCCGACGCGGCTTCACCGACCTCGGCGAACACGCCACGCGGGCGCTCGCCGATGCCGGGCAGGACCCGCGCGCCCAGGTGACCGCCCTGTCGCGCACCTATCTCGACTTCGCGGCGCGGCACCGCGGCATGTACGAGCTGATGTTCCGTCACGATCTGTTGGAAAGCGGCGAGTTGGGGCTGCGCGAGACCAGCCTTCCGCTCTTCAAGGTGTTCACCGACCTGGTGGCGGCGGCTCGCCCGGACACGGAACCGGCCCTCGTGGCGGGCGCGTTGTGGGCGAATCTGCACGGTGTCGCCCAGCTGTGGGGCTGGGGCAGTCTCCAACTGGCCGTCGCCGTCGTGGACATCGAGCCGCTCCTGGCCTCGGTCCTCGACGCCCACCTGGGCCCGGCGCCCCGGTGAACGGCCATACGCGACGGCGCGTCACGCTCGCGGGCAGCGTCGTCGGCGCGGTCCTCGTCGCGCTCGACGGCACGGTCCTGACCATCGCCCAGCCCGCGCTTCAGGACGACCTCGGCGCCACCCTCGCTCAGGTCCAGTGGACCAGCACCGGCTATCTGATCGCGGTGGCGAGCCTGCTGGTGTTCGCCGGGCGGCTCGGCGACCGCTACGGGCACGCCCGGCTCTTCGGATACGGGATGCTCGGGTTCGCGGCGGCCTCCGCGGGGATCGGTTTCGCGCCGGACATCCGCTGGGTGATCGCGCTGCGCGTGCTCCAGGGCGTGTGCGGCGCGCTGCTGCAGCCTGCGACGCTCGGCATGCTGCGGGCCGCGTACGACGCCGATTCGCTCGGTATGCCGATCGCTCTGCGCACCAGCGCGATCGGCGTCGCGGCGGCCGCGGGCCCGCTGGTCGGCGGGGTACTCACGGCGCAGCTGGGCTGGCGCTCGGTGTTCTTCCTCGGCGTGCTGCCGGCGGTGGCGATCGCGGTGCTCGTCCTGGTGGTACGCGACCGGGCCGCGGAGGCCGGAACACGCGCCGTCGGGCTCGACCCGGGCGGTGCGCTGCTGCTCGCGGTGGCGCTGGGCTGCCTGGTGGCGGCGCTGGCCGCCCTCCCGGGAGCCGGTTGGTCGGCGGGCACGGTGTTGCTCGCGGCCGGTGCGGGGACGGCGGTGGTGGCCTTCGTCGTGCACGAACGCCGCGCGACGGACCCGCTGTTGTCCCCCGCACTGCTCGCGTCCCCGGCCGTCGCGCCGGCGCTCGGCATCTTGTTGACGGCTTCTGCGGCCTTGTTCGGCACGCTGTTCGTGGCCACGTACTTCTTGCAGGACGTGCTCGGCCTCGACCCGCTCGGCACGGCGCTGCGGATGCTGCCCGCCGCCCTGTGCATGGTGCTCGCGGCGCCGCTCACCCCGGTGCTGCTGCGCCGTTACGGGTCCCGTGCGACGACGTCGGCCGGGATGCTGGTCCTCGCGGCGGGGGTGTTCGGCTTCGGCCGCCTCGACACGTCGGCGTCTCAACTGGCCATCGGGGCTTGCGCGTTGGCGATGGGCACGGGTTTCGGCACGGTGATGGTCGCCGCGACGGAGTCCCTCGTCCGCCGGGCCGATCTCGGCGCGGCCGGCGTGGCGGGCGGCCTCCAGCAGACGGCGATGAACGTGGGCCCGACGCTCGGCGTGGCGACGGCGACGACGCTGCTCGCGTCCGGCGCGGACTTCGTGGCGTCGATGGGCGTGACGCTGACGGCGCTCGCGGTCCTGGTGCTCGCGGCCGGTGCCGCGGCGGTGCGACTCCCCGACAGGGCGCCGCGGGCAGCGGCCCGGGCCCGCACACCAACGCCGTAGGAGAAGCGGGGGCTTGGCTCAGCCGGAGACAGGCGTACGGGACAGCGCGGTGCGCAGCGCGAAGACGCCGAGCAGGCCGCCTGCCGTGAACCGCTGGGCGGTCATGGCGCGGGGGCGGGCGGCCAGGAATCCCGACACCCGGGCGGCGCCCAGCATGATCAGGGCGTTCACGGTCATCCCCACGATGATCTGTACGCCGCCGAGTTGGAGCAGCTGCCCCCAGGCAGGACCGGCGTGCGGGTCGAGGAACTAGGGCAGCAGCGCGGCGTACATGAGCGCGATCTTGGGGTTGAGCAGGTTGGTCAGCAGCCCCATCGAGAACAGCCGGGCGTCGGAGACCGGGGGCAGGTCCGCCGCCGGAGCGAACGGCGAGCGGCCGCCGGGCTTGAGCATGCTCCAGGCGAGGTAGGCCAGGTAGGCGGCTCCGGCAAGCTTGACCACCAGGAACGCCACCGGCACGGCGGCGAACAATGCGGACAGGCCCGCGGCCGCGGCCAGCAGATAGGCCACGAATCCCACGGCCGTCCCGCTGAGGCTGACCAGGCCCGCCCTGCGCCCTTGGGTGATCGCGAGGGAGGCGAGGTGGATCATGTTCGGTCCCGGCGTGAGGGCCATGCCCAGTTCGATCAGGGCCACTCCCCCGACTGCGGTCGCACTGATCACCGGTCACCCTCCTGGCCGTCCGTCGGGCACCTGACGCGGATCGGGGCACCCGGGCGCCGGGGACGGCTGCGACGCATGGCCGGCAACCACCCGAACACCCGTGCCACAGGTTACGCGACCAGGCGAACCCGCCGGTCAGACCCTCAGGGCGAGATCCCGCCGGTCGGACCCTCAGGGCGAGATCCCGCCGGTCAGGTATCGGGTTGTCAGCGCGGAATACCGTCGATCAGACCCTCGGTGCGGAATCCGGCCGGTCAGACCCTCAGTGCGGAATCCCGTCGATCAGTTCCCGCGCCCCCTGCCGCAGCAGCGCCACCGCCACCGACATCCCCAGCGTCGCCGGGTCCAACGGGCCCGCCCACTCCTGCGCGTTGAGCACCCGCTTGCCGTCGGGGGTGAACACACAGCCCCGCAGCGACAGGTCGCCGGAGCGCTCGGCGCGGGCGTAACCGGCGATCGGTGAATTGCAGTGGCCCTGCAGGACGTGCAGGAACATGCGCTCGGCCGTCGCCTCACGCCAGGTGTCGCGGTCGCCGAGACCGGTCACCGCCTCCAGCGTCGACTCGTCGTCCTCGCGGCACTGCAACGCCAGGATCCCGGCGCCGATCGGCGGACACATCGTCTCCGGCGAAAGGGTCTCCGTGATGACGTCGGTGCGCCCGATGCGTTCGAGTCCCGACAGCGCGAGCAGGAGCACGTCCGCGTCGCCCGCCGCCATCTTCTCCATGCGGCGATTCGCGTTCCCGCGCATCGGGACGCATTCCAAGTGCGGGTGGGATGCGGCGAGTTGGGCCACACGACGGACCGAGGACGTGCCGACGCGAGTCCCTTCGGGCAGCTCGTCGAGGGTGCGGCCCGCCGGGTCGATCAGCGCGTCCCGTACGTCGTCCCGCTTCAGGTACGCGCCGAACGTGCAGCCCTCGGGCAGCGGCCGGTCCGCCGGGATGTCCTTGAGGCAGTGCACCGCGAGGTCGGCCTGCCCGTCGAGCAGCGCCCGGTCGACCTCCTTGGTGAAGGCACCCTTGCCGCCGAGCTTCGACAGATCGCCCATCCACTTGTCGCCGCTGGTCGTGACCGGCACGACCTCGGTCCGGACTCCGGGGTGCAGCGCGGCGAGCTCGGCGCGGACACGCTCCACCTGGGCCAGCGCCATCGGCGACGAACGGGAGACGATACGGATCAACTCGGCTGACATGCCGACACGATAGCCCCTTTGGTGATGCGGGGATCGCCACCCCCGCTTGTCGCGAGCCGCACTCAGCGGGGCTCGGCACGCCGCGACCAGCCGCGCTCCTCGCCCTCGTCGATGAGCCGTCGCCCGGCCCGCCACAGGGATGCGGACGCCTCTCCGATCACCGCTTTACGTGCACGGACGTCGTCGGCGGTGACGCCCGGGGTGCGCCATGTGCCGCCGCGCGCCATCCAGTTGAGGAGCAGGGGCTGCAGCCGGTCCATCGCCTTGGCGAATGCCGCTTCAGGGGTGCGCCGTTCCTCGAACTCGTCCCACAGTGCCCTCATCCGCCTCCCCTGGTCCGCCGGAAGCAGGCCGAACAGCTCATCGGCCGCGGCGCTCTCCCGCTCTTGTTGATCGGCGCCCGCGGCACTGTCGTACAGAGGTGTGTCGCCGGCGTAGATCTCCACCAGGTCGTGCAGGAGCACCAGCTGGACGGTGTGCCCGACGTCGATGGGCCGGTCGGAGTGCTCGGCGAGGACGACCACCATCATCGCCAGGTGCCACGAGTGCTCCGCGTCGTTCTCCCGGCGGTCCGCCGCGGCCAGCGGTGACTGCCGGAGGACGGTCTTGAGCTGATCGACCTCTACGAGAAAGGTGAGTTGGTCCCGCAGCCGTTCGTCGAGGCCTTCGGGAAAGGGCGTCTTGTCGGCAAGCAGGCTGCGGCGCTCATCACTCATGCCTTCATCGTGGCATGCACGGCCCGGCCCACGGCGCCCCGCCGCTCGCCCGCGGCCGCTTGGTGGACTACCGGCCGAACACCTCGAACGGCACCGCCGGCTTTCCGCCGAACCGCTCCGCCGTCGCCTGCGCGTTCCCCGTCAGGAAGGTGCGGCAGTACGTCTCCGGGTCCTCGTCCGTCAACACCTCGATGTACGTGCGGTGTTCGAGGAGGGAGCTGATGGAGCGCTCCAGCCCGGCCGTGGCGTCGACGGCGTGGGTGGGCTGTGCGGAGCCGGCGATGGCCACCCACCGCACACCGTTCCACGGCTCGAGGCCCTGCTCGGTCAGCTCGGGGAAGATCCACCGGTTGCCCGCGTCGCCGGCCGCGTCGAGCGTGGCCCGGCCCACGGCGACATGGTCGGGCGTGTTCCAGGCGACGCCGCCCCACGTGTCACGGTGGTTGAGGGTGATGACGAGTTCCGGGCGGTGGCGGCGGATCGCGGCGGCGATGTCGCGGCGCAGCGCCGTGCCGTACTCGATGACGCCGTCCCGGTGGTCGAGGAACTCGACCGTCTCGACGCCGACGACCGCCGCGCTCGCCCGCTGCTCCTGTTCGCGCAGCGGACCGCATTTGGCGGGTTCGAGGGTGTCGATGCCGGCCTCGCCCCGGGTGGCGAGTACGTAGGTGACCTCGCGGCCCGCATCCGTCCAGGCCGCGACGGCGGCGGAGCAACCGTACTCCAGGTCGTCCGGGTGGGCGACGACGGCGAGGGCGCGCTGCCAGTCCTCCGGCATGGGCTGCAGCGGGGCTTCGGTGCTGGATCCGGGCAGGGTCATACGGGCATCGTATGGCCCTGCCCGGTTCGAGGGCAGGCCCTACGCCTCGCCGCGCGCCATCGCCAGCAAACGGTCGAGCACCCGCGGCCCGCCCGCGCGCAGCCCGTCGTGCTCGAACTCGTTCGTCACCCACGGCCGAAGGCCCCGGATGGTGCGGGCCGTGCGCAGGGCGTGCTCCGTGTCCACGTACATGTCGTCGTGGTAGACGGCGGCGACCGCCGGGACCTCGTTCGCGGCGAGCCGCGTCGGGTCGTACAGCGGCGCCCAGTCGGTGCGGGCCGCGACCCGCTCCGCGACCTCGCGCAGCGGCCGCAGTGCCGGGTCGGAGTCGAACTGCCACGGGTGGATGGTCTCGCCGGTGAACAGCAGCGGACCGCCGCCCGCGAGGGCCTTCTCCCCGTCGAACTGCGGGAATTCACCGCGTACCCGCTCCGCGGACCAGTCGGTGGCCCGGCCGCCCTGCGCGTAGATCGCCTCGTGCAGCACGGCGTACAGCGGGTGGGAGCGGTAGGACAGGGCGCCCGCGACCTGTTCGCAGAACGCGTCCGACAGCTCCCGCCCACCCGGAGTCCGCACGAACGCGTCCTCCAGCAGGTAGTGCAGCCGGTCGCCGCCGTCGCCCGCGCCGAGCCAGATGCCGAGGGACTGGAAGGCGGGCAGGGTCAGCCGGTAGCCGTTCGGCAGGACGGGCTCGTGCTCGAGGACGTACGCGGCGATGTCCCGCGCCCGCTCGACGTCCATCGGGTAACGGGCGTAGTGCGCCCGGACCTTGCGCTCGACGCGGGGGTACGCGGCCCGGTAGACGTCGTCCGCGTGGCCGTCGAGGGTGGGCAGGCCGCCCGTGACGATCGCGGTCTCGAGGCCCTCCGGCGCGGACGACAGATAGCGGACGGCGCAGAAGCCGCCGAAGCTCTGCCCGAGGATCGTCCAGGGCGCGCCGCCGGTGACCTCGCGGCGGATGAACTCGCAGTCGCGCACGATCGAATCGGCGCGGAAGTGTCCCACGTAGGCCGCCTGCTGCTCGACGTCTCCGCGCAGCGGGAGCGTCTGGCGGTTGACGGTGGCGGAGGCGCCGGTGCCGCGCTGGTCGAGGAGGAGGACCCGGTAGTCCTTCAGTGCGCGGCCGAGCCAGGCCGCGGGGCCGGAGAAGCGGTTGGCGCCGAAGCCGGGACCGCCCTGGAGGTAGAGCAGCCATGGCAGGTTCTCGTGCGCGCGCCCCGGTGCGACGGCCTCACGCGCGAAGAGCTCGATGCGCTCCCCGTCGGGAAGATCGTGATCCAGGGGTACGGAGAACCGGCGGTCGGTCAGGACGACCCCGGCCTGTCGATAGCTGGCGGCGCTCAATGCGGCTCCTGTGCGGCGGTGCGGACGGTACGTCCGCCCAGTTCAGCACATGCCGATGGTGCAGGTGGGCGCTACCCCCACAAGGCGTGCCCGCACGGTGTGCATGCGGTCGGGTGTCCTGACACGTACGGCACGGGTCACGTCGAAGCGCCGGGCGACCCGCCGTGAGGCGTGCCGGACAGCGGCTCCAGGACGACCACCGTGGTCTCGAACGACCGCTTCGCCGCATGCGCGTCCAGGTTCTTCTCGGTCTCGCGCCAGCGGTCCCACAACCGCGCCCGCTCGTCGCCCGTCGCGGCGCGCCCTCGTACGACCCGCCGGCCGTTGACCGTGTGGACGATCGCCTCCGGGTGTGCCCGCAGGTTGAGCCACCAGGCGGGCTCGCCCTCGCCCCATCCGTTCATCGCCAGCGTGACCAGGCGTGGACCGTCCTCCACGTAGGCGACGATGACGCCTCGCAGACGGCCGGTGCGGCGGCCCGTGGTGGTCAGCCGCAGGGTGCCCCACTTGTTGAGGCGCGGCTTCCACAGCCCGACCCTGCCGCCGGAGGACCAGTACGCGCCCCGGTGTACCGACCAGGCCAGGCGGATGAACCAGCGCGGCGGGAGCCACGGCGCTTTCGTACGGTCCTGGGCCGGCATGTCGGCCTCCCCACGCACGGTTGGCGGCGGTTCCAGAGCACGCTAGCCACGGCTGTCGGCAGCGGCTAGAGCCGAACGGCCCACAGGCCCGGGTACGCGTATCAGCGCGCGCCCAGGCTCGATCCGCGCACCACCAACTCCGGCTGCAGCACCACCCGTCGGTGCTCGTGCGCACGCTCCGGGTCGTCCGCCGCCTCGATCTCCTCCAGGAGGAGGTCCGCGGCCAGGGCGCCCATGTGGACCGCGGGCTGTCGCACCGATGTGAGCGGGACCGCGGCCGCCGCCGCGAACTCGATGTCGTCGTAGCCGACGATCGCGATGTCGTCGGGCACCCGGACCCCGGCCGCGTACAGGGACTGCAGGACGCCGAGGGCGAGGAGGTCGTTGGCGCAGAAGACGGCGGTGGGGCGCTCGGTGAGGCCGAGGAGGCGGGCTCCCGCGTCGCGGCCCGCTGCCACGTCGAGCCGTTCCGTCGGGAGTTCCCGCAACGCGGAAGAAGGGAGGCCGGCTTCTTCCAAGGCGCGCAGGGCGCCCTGGCGGCGGTCCTGGACCTGGTTGAGCGTGCGGGGGCCGCTGACGTAGGCGATGCTGCGGTGTCCCGCGTCGATGAGGTGGCGCACGGCGAGCGCGCCGCCGTTGACGTCGTCGACCGAGACCGAGCACTCGGTGGCGCCCTCGGCGACCCGGTCGACCAGGACGAACGGGATGTCGTGCCGGCGGAAGGCCTCCACGGTGGGGCCTGTCGCCTCGGCGGGCGTCAGGAGGACTCCGCGCACCCGCTGCTCGGCGAAGAGCGACAGGTACTCGGCCTCTTCGGCGGGACTCTGCGCGCTGTTGCACACCATCACCCCGAGCCCGGCGTCGCGCGCGGCCCGCTCGGCGCCGCGCGCGACATCCACGAAGAACGGGTTGCCCATGTCGAGGACGAGCAGGCCGATGATGCGGCTGCGTCCGGCGCGCAACTGCCGCGCCGACTCGCTGCGGACATAGCCGAGCCGCTCGATGGCGGCCTGCACGCGGGCACGCGTCGCGTCGGCCACGGCCTCGGGCCGGTTGATCACGTTCGAGACCGTGCCCACGGACACCCCCGCTTCGCGGGCGACGTCCTTGATCCCCACGGACTGTCCCATCGGGTGTGGTCCTCCTGGTGAGCTGGTGCGGCAGTCGGAGTGTACGTGGCGGGGCCCGTCCGGTGTTCGACACATCGGACGAGTGGGTGAATCGTTTCGGTCTTGACCACCTCCCCAACAGGCGCGACGTCCCTCCCCCTGCCTCCATCCACCCAGCATGTCGCACCAGTAGGCCAGATACGCCTCATACATACCTCATGCACGCCCCTTGCCTCTCGCGGCGCGGACCTGAATCGTTTGAACCGGAACGCCTTCACCGACGAAGGGACACCCGAGATGCGCAGCGACATACGTCGCAGAACCGTCCTCGCCGCGAGCGCGGGCGCGGTGCCCGTCATCGCGGCCGCGGCCCCCACCGCCGCCGCGGCCCCCACCGGACCCGCCGCTCTCCCCTCTGCACCCGCTCCCCCGAACGGCGCGGTCACCGGCCTCACCACCGAACACCGCACCGACCCGCTCGGCACCGACGCCACCCGCCCCCGCTTCGGCTGGCGGCTCGGTTCGCGGAAGCGGGGCCTGACCCAGGGCGCGTACCGGATCCGGGTGGCGTCGAGCGCCGCGCGGCTCGCCCGCGCCGACGTGTGGGACAGCGGCCGCGTGACGTCGTCCGACTCGGTGGCCGTGCGCTACGACGGTCCCGAACTCAAGCCGTCCACCGGGTACTTCTGGTCCGTGACGGTGTGGGACGCGGACGGCCGCGAGGTCGGCACCTCCCCCGCCGCCCGCTTCGAGACCGCCCTGCTGAGCAGCGACGGCACCACCCGCTGGGACGGCGCGCAGTGGATCGGCATGAAGGGCAAGAAGCCCAACTCGGCGGGCGCGCCGCTGCTGCGCAGCGAGACCGCGCTGCGCGGCAAGGGCCAGATCCGCGAGGCGCGCCTGTACGTGTCGGCGCTCGGTGTCTACGAGGCGTACGTCAACGGCGAGCACGTCACGGTCCCCGAGGGCGAAGGGCGCACGGCCGAACTGCTCACCCCGGGCTGGACCAACTACGACACGACCGTCAACTACATGACGTACGACGTCACGGAGTCGGTCACCCGCGGCGGCGGCCGTGCCGTGACGCTCGCCGCCGTGCTCGGCAACGGCTGGTACAACGCGCGCGTCTCCGAGGGCAGCAAGTACTACTCCAAGGACGGCAATCCGCTCGCCCTCAAGGCCAAGCTCCTGATCCGCTTCGCCGACGGCAGCACGCAGAGCGTCGTCACGAAGCCGGGCGCAGGCTGGAAGGCCACCGACACCGGCCCCTACCGCGCCGACGACATCTACGACGGTCAGACCTACGACGCCCGCAAGGAGCTCACCGGCTGGACGGCGAGCGGCTTCGACGCCTCGAAGTGGTCGGACGTGGAGGAGGTCGGTTACGCCGCGAAGTTCCCGGACGCCAAGCTGACCGCCTACCCCGGCGAGACGGCCCGTCTGATGGAGAAGTGGGACCGCACCCCTCAGTCGCTGACGGTCTACTCCGAGGTCACGGGCGAGGAGTCGAGCGCCAACGGCAAGGGCCGCATCGTCCCCGACCCCGCCCGCTCCACCGACGGCAAGCCGGGCCCGGTCACCCTGCGCCCCGGTGACACCGCCGTCTTCGACCTCGGCCAGAACATGGTCGGCGTCCCCCGCTACACGCTGCGCGGCACCGCCGGAGCCGAAGTTGTCGTCAGGTTCGGCGAGATGCTCAACGACGACAGCAAGGGCGCCGACGGCCCCGAGGGCTCGCTGTACCGGGCCAATCTGCGCTCGGCGAAGGCCACGAGCACATACGTCCTCAAGGGCGCGGGCAGCAGCGAGACACACCAGGACTCGCTCACCTTCTACGGCTTCCGCTACGTGTCGGTGGAGGTGACCACGAAGGACGCCGAGGTCACGGTCTCGGACGTGACCGGCAAGGTCGCCACTTCCGCGATCCGTGAGACCGGCAGCATCACGACCAACGACGAAGACATCAACCAGCTGATCAGCAACGTCCATTGGGGCCAGCGCGGCAACTATCTGTGGGTGCCCACCGACTGCCCGCAGCGCGACGAGCGACTCGGCTGGACCGGCGACACGCAGGTGTTCTCCAGCACCGGCCTCTACAACACGGACTCGGTCGCCTTCCTCAGCCACTTCGAGGACATCCTGATCGAGTCGCAGAAGACGTACGGCGTCGACGGCGCGCAGTTCACGGCGGTCGCGCCCGGCAACCGGTACAACGCGGCGGAGCCGTGCAGCGGTTGGGCGGACTGCGGGGTCGTCGCGCCGTGGACCGTATGGCAGATGAGCGGCGACCGGACCATCATCGACCGCAGCTGGGACGCGATGGTCGGCTACATCGACTGGATCAAGAAGAAGGGCGGCGACAGCTACGCAGGACAGGGCGCGATCTTCGCCGACTGGCTCGCCTTCCAGAACACCGGCACCCAGCTGATGAGCGACGTCTACTACGCGTACAGCGTCCGCCTGATGGCACAGATGGCGAAGGCCACCGGCCGCGCCGCGGAGTCGAAGGCGTACGAGGACCTCTTCACCCGCGTCCGCCGCGCCTTCATGGCCAAGTACATCGTCGTCGACGGCGACAAGATCACCGTACGGTCCAGCCTCGGCGGCAAGCCGGTCATGGGCGGCGACCCTGAGGACAACAGCCAGTCGGCCCTCCTCTGGGTCCTCAAGCTCGGCTTCTACGACACCCAGGCCCAACGCCGGGCGCTGGTAGGCCTGTTGGCGGACAACATCGGCAACGACGCGGCGTACAAGGCCGCCCACCCCGACAGCGCCCGCGTCGACTACGCGGAGAACACCCTGTCGGTCGGCTTCCTCGGGGTGAACGTGCTGGCGCCGGTCCTCACCGACGAGGGCCGCCCCGACCTCGCGTACAAGCTGCTGCACCAGGACGCCATGCCCTCCTGGCTGTACTCGGTGAAGAACGGCGCGACGACGATCTGGGAACGCTGGAACTCCTACTCCAAGGACGACGGTTTCGGCCCGGTGGAGATGAACTCCTTCAACCACTACTCGTACGGCGCGATCATGGAGTGGATGTACGCGTACATGGCGGGCATCGCCGTCGACCCCGACCACCCGGGCTTCCAGCGCTTCCGGCTCCAGCCGCACGTCGACCCGACGGGCGCCATCACCCAGGTGTCGGCGCGGCACATGTCGCCCTACGGCGAGATCACCAGCGAGTGGGAGCTGGCCAAGGACGGGACGTTGACGTTCGAGGCCACCGTGCCCGCCAACACGGAGGCGACGCTGAGTCTGCCCAGCGTGTCGGCGTCGTCGGTGCGCGCGGGGCGTACGCCGCTCGCGCAGGTCGAGGGCGTGCGGGCGGCAGGCTTCGCCGACGGAAGGGCGACGTTCCGGCTGCCTGCGGGGCGGTATCAGCTGACGAGTTCGGTGCGCTGACGCGATCGGGCTCGGTGCGCTGACGCGGTCGGGTTCGGTCCGCTGACGCGAGAGGGCGGGCTCTCCTCATCCTCCGTGGGCACTCGGTGGAGGACGTCAGGAGGGCTCGCCCTGCCGCGACCGCCTTCGCCATTCGCCGGGAGTGGTGCCGTAGGCCTCGCGGAAGCGGCGCGAGAAGAAGGCGGGATTGCCGAAGCCCCAACTCCGGGCGACCGCCTCGATCGTGCGGTGCGCATGCGAGGGCGCCGCGAGGTCACTGCGGGCGCCCTCGAGCCGGCGGCGGACGATCCACTTCTCGAGACTGAGCCCGCCGTCCGCGCACAGTCGGTACAGCGTCCGCACGGACGTGTTGTGCGCCCACGCGATCCGTTGCGGGGTGAGATCGGGCTCCCTCAGATGGACGCGGGCGTAGGCCAGGACCCGGGTCAGGAGGGTTTCCGTGGCGACGGCGCGGCGGGTGGCGTCGTCGCCCGCGACGGACACCACCCAGGCCCGGACGAGTTCCAGGGTGGCCGAGGCCAGGGCGTCGGCTTCGGGGCCCGTGGCGACGCGGTCGGCGATGCCGTGCAGGCCGTGCACGTGGTTGATCAACAACTGGCCCACGGGGCTGTGTTCGAGCGTCGGGATCGCGGCGCGGATCGCCTCTTCGGGCAGCCCCAAGCGTTCGGTGTCGAACATCAGGGCAAGCGTGCTGCCGAGGCCCGACCACCAGTACTCGTACCCGGCTGGCATGTGTTGCAGGGTCGCGCTGTTCGGGCCGATGCGCTGGTGATGGTCGGTCCAGGAGAAGCCGCCGGTTCCCTGGCGATGAATGTTGATCGCGACAGTGTCCAGAGCATCGCGTCGCGCCTGCCGGGGTGAGCGGGAGACGCGCATCCCGGTGCCCTGGGTGTGGAAGAGCGTCAGTGGCCCGAGGGGCCAGAGTTCGAGGCGTTGCCAGACCGTTCCCTCGGGCTCCTCCCCCTGAACGGAGGAGACACCGCCCGCACCGGCGGCCACCGCTTCGAAGGCCGCGATCCGGTCGCCGACCGGAAGGTCGCTTGTGTCGAGGACGAGCACAACGCCTCCCCTTCCGGCAGCGGCCCGTCGCCGCCCGAGGCGCCAGTGTCCGCCGCGTGCGTCTTGCCGGGCAAAGGTGAATGTACGCAGCACAGGCCTGCGCTCACGCCTCCTGTGGCGCACGGTGCGCCAGGTGCGGAGGTCGCGTGCGGCCAGGGTCGTGGCACGGAGGGAACAGGCGCCGGCAGGCAGGGGCAAGCCGACGGACGACACCCGTGCCACGCTCGCGCACAAGTCCTTCACAACTACGGGGTGCGGCGAGAGGTGCTGGGTATGACCTTCCACGGCCGGTCCGATGAGCGCGGACAACTCGACCTCCTGGTCGCGGACTTGCGTCAGGGGCTGAGCGGCGTCCTCTTCCTGCAAGGTGACGCGGGGATCGGCAAGAGCGCACTGATCGACCACGTGGTCACGGAGGCGGCGGACCTTCGGGTGCTGCGGCTGGCGGGAATCGAGGCGGAGGCAGGGTTCGCGTTCGCCGCGCTGCAACGGCTGCTCGTCCCGTTCCAGGACGAACTCAAGGAAGGCGGGGCGTTGTTGCCGCTCCAGCAGGAGGCGCTGAAGGTCGCCTGCGGGCTGGCCGACGGGCCTCCGGCGGACCGGTTCCTGGTGGGGCTCGCCCTGCTGGCCTTTCTCGCGGACAAGGCCAAGCTGCGTCCGGTGCTGTGCTGTGTCGACGACGCCTGCCTGCTCGACCGGGACTCCCTGGAGGTGTTCGCCTTCGTGGGCCGTCGGCTGCACGCCGAGGGAGTCGGCTTCGTCTTCGCCGCCAGGGCCGGTTTCGACATCCCGCCCGGTCTGCCCGTCGTCCCGGTCCCCGGCCTGGCGGAGCCGCATGCGCTGGAGCTGCTGCGGTCCGTGGCGGACGGGCCGCTGGACCCCGTGGTCGGGGCCCGCATCGTGGCGGCGACCGGCGGCAACCCCCGGGCGCTGAGCGACCTCGGCCGGGAACTCTCCGCCGAACACCTCGCCGGTTCGCTGGCCCTGCCCGAGCCCTTGCCTGTGGGGAGCCGGCTGGAGGAGCACTACCGGCAGCAGGTACGCGGGCTGCCCGACGCCACGCGCGCGTGGCTGGTGCTCGCCGCCTCCGAGCCCAGCGGTGACCTTCACTATCTTGCGCGCGCTGCGCACCTGTTGGGGATCGTGGCGGACGCGTCGGGGCCCGCCGAAGACGCGGGGATGGTGGTGTTGCGCGCCGCCGTGGAGTTCCGGCATCCGCTGGTGCGCCCGGCCGTGTACGGGGGTGCCACGAGCGTGCAACGGCGTGCTGCGCACCGCGCGTTGGCGAATGTCACGGACCGTCCGGACGACCGGGATCTGCGCGCGTGGCATCTCGCTGCCACCGTGCCCGGCCGTGATGCCGCCGTGGCGGACGAGGTGGAGCGTGCCGCCGACCGGGCCGCGACACGCGGCGGGCACGCGGCACGGGTGACGTTCATGACGCGGGCGGCGGAGCTCTCGCCGGACGGCGGCGCCCGTGCCGGGCGGTTTCTCGCCGCCGCCGAGGCCGCCGTCGCCGCCGGAGCGCCACGGCAGGCCGACGTGCTGCTGGGGGCGGTCGACGTCGGCCTGTTGAGCGAGGCGGGGCGAGCCGACTCGCTTCTGGTGCGGGCCGGGGTCGTCGACGGCCTGGGCGGGCCCGATGCCCATGCGCGGGCGTCGGCGCTGTGCCTCGCCGCCGCGTCCGCGTTCGGGGCCCAGGAGCCGGGGCGCACACGCCAAGCGCTGCTGCACGCGGCCGAGTTGACGTTCACCGCACGGCAACGCACCCCCGCCACGACGGCGGCCGAGATCGCGCGCGCGGTGGACTCCCTGGCGGCATCCGGGCCGCCGACGGGCATCGACGAACTGCTGCGCGGCTTCACCGTCCTGGCCGGTGACAGCTACGAACAGGCCGTTCCCCAGCTGCGCAAGGCTCTGACGTCGCTGCTCGCACCGGACACTCCGGACGACGTGGTGCTGGGCGGCTACGGGCTCGGCGCCTGGTTCTCCACCCTGTTGTGGGACCACGACGCCCGTACCGCCCTGTTGGAGCGCGCCGATGGCATCGCCCGGCGGCGCGGCGCCCTGGGACACCTCGACGCGATCCTCTCCTGCTCCGCCACGGCCGAGACCACGCTGGGACATCTGGCGGCCGCCGAGGCACTGGAGGCCGACGGCCGCCAACTCCGGGCGGCGATGGGCAGACCCGCCGCCGAGCCACAGCACCGTCGGAATGCCGAGTTGCTGGCCTGGCGTGCCGCCGACAACGGCCCGCGAGAAGCACTGCACCGGGCCTTTGAGGACGCCCGCACGCGCGGCGACGGAGCGCTGGAGTCCCTCGCGCACGGCGGTGTACTGATCCTCGCGCTGGGAAGCGGGGACTACGCCACGGCCCGCCCGGTGGCAGAAGAACTCGTCCGGCCCGATGCGCTCGGGCTGCACTCCCGGCACCTGCCGGCGGTCGTCGAGGTGGGCGTGCGCTCTGGGGACCGCACGCTGGCGACCGCGGCCCTGCGCATCCTGGCCGGCCGGGCCACAGCCGCGGGCACGCCGTGGGCGCTGGGGCTGCTGGCGCGCTCCCGGGCCCTGCTCGCCGGGGCGGGGGACGCCGAGCCGCTGTACCGCGGGGCCGTCGACCTGCTGTCCCGGACGAGCGCCGAGGCCGATCTGGCCGTCGCCCACCTGTTGTACGGCGAATGGCTGCGCCGGCGAAGGCGCCGCAGGGACGCACGGGCGCCGCTGCGGACCGCCCTGACCATGTTCCGCACCATGGACGCGGGCGCCTTCGCACAGCGTGCCGCACGCGAACTGGCCGCCACCGGCGCGCACTTGACCAAGGTTCCCGAAGGGGCACGGGAGCCTCTGACCTCCCAGGAGTTGAAGATCGCCCACCTGGCGGCGCAGGGCGCGACCAACGCCGAGATCGCCACCCAGATGATCATCAGCGCCAGCACGGTCGACTACCACCTGCGCAAGGTGTTCCGGAAGTTGGACGTGCCCTCCCGGCGTCGGCTCGCCGAGGCCCTACGCGCGTGACCGCGCCCACTACGCGGCGCACGTGATGCGGCGACCGCCCGGACCGGCGAACCATCGAAGCGTCGCAGCCAACCCCTCCTCGGTCGGGAGCAGTTCATGCCCTACGTCACCACATCCGACGGTGCGCAGATCTACTACAAAGACTGGGGTACGGGCCGCCCCGTCGTCCTCAGCCACGGCTGGCCCCTGAGCTCCGACAGCTGGGAGGCCCAGCAGCTGTTCCTGGCCACCCACGGCTACCGCGTCATCGCCCACGACAGGCGCGGCCACGGCCGCTCCACCCAGACGTGGAGCGGTAACGAGATGAACACCTACGCCGACGACCTGGCCACGCTCATCGACACCCTGGACCTGCGCGATGTCACCCTGGTCGGCTTCTCCACCGGCGGTGGCGAGGTCGCCCGTTACGTCGGCCGCCACAGCACCGCCCGCGTCGCCCAGGTCGCCCTCGTCTCGGCGGTGCCGCCATTCATGCTCAAGACGGCCGACAACCCCGGCGGCGTCCCCGTCGAGACCTTCGACGCCATCCGGGCCGGTTCGCTCGCCGACCGCTCGCAGCTCTACCGCGACCTGGCCGACGGTCCGTTCTTCGGCAACAACCGGCCCGGCGCCGATGTCTCCCAGGGCATCCGGGAGGCGTTCTGGCGCCAGGGTCTGCAGGCCGGGCACCGGAGCGCCTACGAGTGCATCGCGGCGTTCTCCGCGACCGACTTCCGCGCCGACCTGGACGCCATCGACGTGCCCACGCTGGTCATCCACGGCGACGACGACCAGGTCGTGCCCTTCGAGGTCGGCGGCAAGGCGTCGGCCGCCCGCATCAAGAACGCGACGCTGAAGGTCTACCCGGGCGCTCCGCACGGCATCACCGACACGCACAAGGACCAACTCGGCGCGGATCTGCTGGAGTTCCTCAACTCCTGAAGCGGCTCCCGAGCCGCCGCCGCACCGAGCCCGGCACATGGTTTCTGCACGCCCCTTCCCTGCCTGCCCGCTTCAGAAGGAGTCACCCATGAACCCCGGTCATCCTCCGCGCCGCCGTATCCTCGGCGGCGCGCTCGCGGCCGGCGCCGCGAGCCTCGTCGGCGCCGCCGGCACCGCATCGGCCACGTCCGCCGGAAAGGCCGCCGGCACCAAACCGACGGTCGTCCTCGTGCACGGCGCGTTCGCCGACGCCTCCGGCTTCAACGCCACCATCGGACTGCTACACAAGAGCGGCTTCCCGGTGATCGCGCCGGCGAACCCGCTGCGGGACACCGCGGGCGACGCCGCGTACATCTCCAGCGTGCTGGACACCCTCACGGGACCGGTGATCCTGGCCGCCCACTCCTACGGCGGCATCGTCATCACCAACGCCGCCCGCGGGCACGCGAACGTCAAGGCCCTGGTGTACCTGGGGGCGTTCGCGCCCGACGAGGGCGAGAGCGCGCTGCAACTGGCGCAGCAGTTCCCCGGCAGCGAACTGGGGGCCGCGCTCGTGCCGCGCCCCTATCCGCTGCCCGGCGACGGCGAGGGCACCGACGGCTACATCGCGGCCGAGAAGTTCCATGCGGTGTTCGCGGCCGATCTCCCCGCTGCCGAGACACGTCTCATGGCGGTCACCCAGCGCCCCGGTTCGGTCGAAGGGCTGAGCGGCCCGAGCGGCGCGCCCGCCTGGAGAACCATCCCTTCCTGGTACCTGATCCCGACCCAGGACAAGGTCATCCCGCCCGCCGTCCAGCGGTTCATGGCCAAGCGCGCCGGCAGCAAGGTGACCGAGATCCGCTCCTCGCACGTCGTCATGATCTCCCACCCGCAGGCCGCCGCCGACGTCATCAAGTCCGCCTACCTAGCCACCCGTTGAAGGGTCCACCCGTGAAACCCGACACGATCGTCCTCATCCACGGCTTCTGGGTCACACCCCGCAGCTGGGAACACTGGATCACCCACTACCAGACCAAGGGCTTTCGGGTCCTCGCACCCGGCTACCCGGGCTTCGAGGTGGAGGTGGAGGCCCTCAACGCCGACCCGGCCCCCATCGAGCAGCTCTCCGTCCCCGCGATCATCTCGTCGCTGGAGAAGCTGATCGACGGCCTCGACACCCGGCCGATCCTCATGGGGCATTCGGCGGGCGGGGTGTTCACCCAGATCCTGCTTGACCACGGCTACGGCGCCTGCGGCGTCGCGATGAACTCCGCCCCCACCGAGGGCGTCGCGGTCATCCCCCTGGCGCAGGCCAAGGCAACGTTCCCGGTGCTCAAGAACCCCGCCAACCGCCACAAGGCCGTCGGTTTCACCTACGACCAGTGGCGCTACGCCTTCACCAACACCTTCCCCGAGGACCAGGCGCGGGCGGCGTACGAGCGCTACCACATCCCCGCCTCCGGCCATGTGTTCTGGGGCAGCGCGCTGGCCAACATCCACCCCGGCCACGCCGACTCGTACGTCGACTACCACAACGACAAGCGCGCGCCCCTGCTGTTCATCTCCGGCGAGACCGACCACCTGATGCCGCCGAAGATCCAGCGCTCCAACGCCAAGCACTACAAGTCGGGGGCCCTGACCGAGATCATCGAGTACCCGGGCCGCTCCCACCTGATGCCGGCGCAGGACGGCTGGGAGGAGATCGCCGACCACGCCCTCGAGTGGGCGCTGGGGCACTCCTGACCGCGAGGTGCGGGTCCGGCAGCCCCCATCAGCGCGGCACCTTGCAGGACCCCCGTACGACCAACTCCGGCTTCAGCACGACGTGTTGATGCCGATGGACGGGTGCCTGTTCCCCCGTCTCCTCCAGGAGCAGCCGCGCCGCCGTCGCGCCGAGGGTGACGGCGGGCTGGCGGACCGAGGTGAGGGGGACCGTCGCCGCCGAGGCGAATTCGATGTCGTCGTATCCGATCAGTGACATGTCGTCGGGGACCCGGACCCCGGCCGCGTACAGGGATTGGAGGACGCCGAGGGCGAGGAGGTCGTTGGCGCAGAAGACGGCTGTGGGGCGGTGGGCGAGGCCGAGGAGGCGGGCGCCCGCGTCGCGGCCCGCTGCCACGTCGAGGCGGTCCGTGGGGAGTTCGTAGAGGTGGGTGGCGGGGAGGCCCGCTTCGGCGAGGGCCTTGTGGGCGCCCTCGCGGCGGTCCTGGACCTGTTTGAGCTGGGGCGGTCCGCTGACGTAGGCGATGGAGCGGTGGCCCGCGTCGACGAGGTGGCGGAGGGCGAGCGCGCCGCCCGCCACGTCGTCGACCGCCACCGAGCAGCCCGGTTCGTCGCCGGCGACGCGGTCCACGACGACGTACGGGATGCCGTGGCGGCGGAAGTCGCGGAGCGTGGCGCCGCTGGGGTCGGCCGGGGTGATGAGGGCGCCGCGGACCCGCTGTTCGGCGAACATCGACAGGTACTCGGCCTCCACGGCCGGGCTCTGCGCGCTGTTGCACACCATCACCCCGAGCCCCGCCTCGCGCGCGGCACGTTCGGCGCCGCGCGCGAGGTCCACGAAGAACGGGTTGCCCATGTCGAGGACGAGCAGCGACACGATCCGGCTGTGCCCGGCCCGCAGTTGGCGGGCGTACTCGCTGCGTACGTAGCCGAGCCGGGCGATGACCTGCTGAACGTGGCGGCGGGTGGGCCCGGAGACCCGGTCGGGCTGGTTCAGGACGTTGGAGACGGTGCCGACGGAGACCGCCGCCTCCCGGGCGACGTCCTTGATGCCGACCGTCGCCCGGCCCGGGGCGCGTTCACGCAAGGTGGAAGACCTCGGTGAGCGGGCGCATCGCGGCGTCGGGCGCCTGCCCGTCCAACGCCTCGAAGAACTCTCCCATTTCGGCCTGCCACCGGGCGTTCACGTCGGTGGCGTCCATCGCGGCGCGCGCCTTGTCGAAGTCCTCGGTCTCCAGGTAGCCGACGAGCAGTCCGTCCTCGCGCAGGAAGAGCGAGTAGTTGTGCCAGCCGGTGGCGGTCAGGGCCTCGCGCATCTCCTGCCACACGTCCGCGTGTCGGGCGCGGTACTCGTCGATGCGGTCGGCCTTGACCTTGAGCAGGAAGCAGACCCGTTGCATGTCACTCATGTCCCTTGCCCCGCTCAGAACTTGTAGTCGTCGATGTTCTTCTTGTTGAAGACGGTCGGCTTGCCGAGGGTGACGACGCCGTCCTTCTCGATCGTGTACTCACCCATGTCCCCGGCCTTGAACTTCTCCCCCGCCTTGCCGGTGATCTGCCCGGACTCCAGGGCGACCGCGGTGTGCGCGGCGAGCGCGCCGAGCTTCGCCGGGTCCCACAGCTCGAAGGCCTCGACGGTGCCGTTCTTGACGTAGGCGCGCATGTCGTTGGGGGTGCCGAGGCCGGTCAGCTTGACCTTGCCCTTGTACTTCGAGCCGGACAGGTACTGTGCGGCCGCCTTGATGCCGACCGTGGTCGGGGAGATGATCCCCTTCAGCTTCGGGTGCTCCTGGAGGAGGCCCTGGGTCTGCTGGAACGACTTCTGCGCGTCGTCGTCCCCGTAGGCGGTCGTGACGAGCTTGATGTCCTTGTAGGCGGGCTTCTTCAGCTCGTCCTTCATGTACTTGATCCACGTGTTCTGGTTGGTGGCCGTCTGGGCCGCCGAGAGGATCGCGATCTCGCCCTTGTTGCCGATCTGCTTGGCCATCTCCTGGACCTGGGTGCGGCCGAGGTCCTCGGCGCTGGCCTGGGAGACGAACACGTTGCGGCAGTCGACCTTGGTGTCGGAGTCGTACGTGACGATGCTGACGCCGTTCTTCATGGCCTGCTTGAGCGCGGTGCACAGGGCGCCCGGGTCCTGCGCGGACACCGCGATGGCATCGGCCTGCTGCTGGGTCAGGGTGTTGACGTAGGAGACCTGTCCGGAGGTGTCGGTGCCGGAGCTGGTGCCGACCTCCTTGTACGTCGAGCCGAGCTGCTGCACGGCCTTCTTGCCGCCGTTGTCGGAGGTGGTGAAGTACGGGTTGTTGACCTGCTTGGGCAGGAAGGCGACCGTGAGGCCCTTCTTGGTCTTCGCGTTGGGGTCGGCCTTGCCCGCGGCGGCGGACTTGGCGTCGCCCTTGTCGGAGTCCGACTTGGTGGTGCCGCCGCAGGCGGAGGCGCCGAGGACGAGGGCGGTGGTCACGGCGAGGGCCGCGGTGAGCCGGCGCGTCTTCTGGGACATGACGGTTCCTTACGTGGGGTGGGCGGGAGTGAGTGGTACGGGTGGGCGCCTCAAGTGACCGCGGTGACCGTCCTCTTGCGGGACCTCGCCTGCGCGATCTGACGGCCGACGCGCGGCGCGAGCACCGAGATCACGAGCAGCACACCCGTGACGACGATCTGCGACTGCGCGGAGACGTTGAGCAGGCTCATCACGTTCTGCAGCGTGCCGAGCAGGAACACACCGGCGATGGCGCCGCCGAGGGTGCCCTTGCCGCCGTCGAAGTCGATGCCGCCGAGCAACACGGCCGCGATGACGGAGAGTTCGAGCCCGGTGGCGTTGTCGTAGCGGGCGCTCGCGTAGTGCAGCGCCCAGAAGACTCCGGTAAGTGCGGAGAGCAGTCCGGTCGTCACGAACATCGACAGCTTGAGCCGCTTCACGCGCACACCGGCGAACCGGGCGGCCTCCTCGTTCGCGCCGGTCGCGAAGAGGGAGCGGCCCATCCGGGTGGCGTGCAGCACGACGATCGCGATGGCGAGGAGGACGACGAAGGGCAGGGCGGCGTACGGGATGAACGTGTCGCCGATCCGGTTCGCACCGAAGTCCAGGTACTGGGAGGGGAAGTCGGTGACCGAGTCCGAGCCGAGGACGATCTGCGCGATGCCCCGGTAGGCGGCCATGGTGCCGATGGTGACGGCGAGGGACGGCAGGCCGAGCCGGGTGACGAGCAGCCCGTTGATGAGGCCGCAGACCACGCCGAGCAGCAGGCACAGCGGGATGATCGTCTCGATGGCCATGCCGTTGTTCCACAGCGCGCCCATCACGGCGCCCGACAGGCCGACCGTGGAGCCCACCGACAGGTCGACCTCGCCGGAGATGACGAGCATCGTCATCGGCAGCGCGATGATCGCGATGGGCAGTGTGTTGCCGATCAGGAACGACAGGTTCAGCGCGTTGCCGAAGTTGTCGACGAACGCGAACGAGCAGAGCAGCAGCACGATCAGCAGGGCGCCGACGGCGGTGTCCCAGCGCACCGAGCGTTTCAGGGAGTCAGGCATGGCGGGCGCTCCTCATCTGTGCGGCCTGCTTGCGCAGCACTGCGGCGACGCGCAGCGCGACGATCCGGTCGACGGCGATGGCGAGCAGCAGCAGGATTCCGTTGATGGCGGTGACCCAGACGGAGCTGACGCCGATGGCGGGCAGCACGCTGTTGATGGAGGTCAGCAGCAGAGCGCCGAGCGCGGCGCCGTAGACGGTGCCCGCGCCGCCGGTGAAGGCGACGCCGCCGACCACGACGGCGCTGACGACGGTGAGTTCGTAGCCGTTGCCTGTGCCGGAGTCGACGTTGCCGAAGCGCGCCAGGTACAGGGCGCCCGCGAGTCCGGCGAGCGCGCCGCACAGCACGTAGGCGGTCATGATGCGCTTGCGGACGGGGATGCCGGCGAGGTTCGCGGCCTCGGGACTGGAGCCGAGCGCGTACATCTCGCGTCCGCTGCGGTAGCTGCGCAGGTAGTAGCCGACGCAGACCAGGACGGCCACGGCGAGCAGCGCCAGATAGGGCACGACCCAGATGCCGTCGTGGCCGAAGTCGACGAAGCCGTCGGGCAGGTCGGCGGCGACGATCTGCTGCGAGCCGACCCAGATGGAGTCGATGCCGCGCACCACGTACAGCGTGCCGAGGGTGACGACGAGGGCGGGCACCTTGCCGAGGCTGACGAGCGCGCCGTTCAGGACGCCGAAGACGGTGCCGATGGCGACGGCGTACACGACGGCGATCAGCGAACTGCCGCCGCCCTGAAGGTAGTCACCGGCGGCGAAGGCCGAGATGCCGAGCACGGAGCCGACGGAGAGGTCGACGTTGCGGGTGATGACGACGATCGCCTGACCGGTGGCGACGAGGACCAGGATGGTGGCGTTCAGGAGGAGGTCCTTGACGCCCTGCTGCGACAGGAACTCGGTGTTGGAGACCTGCGTGGCGAGCAGCATCACCACGAGCACGGCGGCGACGGCGAGTTCGCGCGCCTTGAACACCTTGTCGAGGAGGCGACGGCCCGCGGTGGGCGGTGGCGCCGCGTCCTCGCGTACGGGTGGTGCGGTGATGGTCATGTCGTGCTCCTTGTGGTGCGGGCGGCGTGTGCGGGTACGGACGTCACGCGGCCCTCCCCGTGGCCGCCGCCATCACGGACTCCTCGCTCGCCTCGGCGCGCGGCAGCTCGGCGGAGAGCCGTCCCTCGTGCATCACGAGCACCCGGTCGGCCATGCCGAGGATCTCGGGCAGGTCGGACGAGATCATCAGGACGGCGACGCCTTCGGCCGCGAGTGAGGACAGCAGCCGGTGCACCTCGGCCTTCGTGCCGACGTCGATGCCGCGCGTGGGCTCGTCCACGATGAGCACCTGCGGCCCTGTGGCGAGCCACTTGGCGAGGACGACCTTCTGCTGGTTGCCGCCGGAGAGCGTGCCGACGACATCGGCCAACCGCGCGTACTTGACCTGCAACTTCACCGACCAGTCCAGGGACCGGCTGCGCTCCGCCTTGCGGTTCATGAGGCCCGCGCGGGAGGTGTCGGCGAAGCCGGTGAGGCCGATGTTGCGCTCGATGGACATGTCCATCACGAGGCCCTGGGCCCGCCGGTCCTCCGGCACGAGCGCGAGGCCCGCGTGCATCGCGAGGCTCGGCGCGCCGGGCTTGAGCTTCTGCCCGAGCACCTCGACCTCGCCGCCGTCGAAGCGGTCGACGCCGAACACGGCGCGGGCCACCTCGCTGCGGCCGGCGCCGACGAGCCCGGCGAGGCCGACGATCTCGCCGCGCCGCACCTCGAAGGACACGTCGGTGAACACACCCTCGCGGGTCAACCGGCTGACCTTCAGGGCCACTTCGCCGAGTTCGGTGTCCTGCTTGGGGTACAACTCGTCGAGGTCGCGGCCGACCATGCGGCGCACCAGCTCGTCCTCGGTGAGTCCTTCGACCGGCTCGCTCGCCACCCACGACCCGTCGCGCAGCGTCGTCACCCGCTGGCACAGCTCGAAGATCTCCTCCAGGCGGTGCGAGATGAAGAGGACCGCCGCGCCCTGCTCGCGCAGTGTCCGTACGACGCCGAACAGGCGGGCCACCTCGCTGCCGGTGAGCGCGGCGGTCGGCTCGTCCATGATCAGCACGCGGGCGTCGAAGGACAGCGCCTTGGCGATCTCGACGAGCTGCTGGTCGGCGATGGACAGGCCGCGGGCCGGCTGGTCCGGGTCGAGCTCCACGCCGAGCCGCTTGAACAGGGCCGCGGTGGCCTCCTTGACCGTGGTGTGGTCGACGCGGCCGAAGGAGCGGCGCGGCTGGCGGCCCATGAAGATGTTCTCGGCGATGGACAGGTCGGGGAAGAGCGTCGGCTCCTGGTAGATGACGGCGACACCGGCGTCGCGGGCGTCGGCGGGGCCGTGGAACTCGACCGGGGAGCCGTCGAGCAGAACCGTCCCGGTGTCCGGGCGGTGCACCCCGGCGAGGGCCTTGATGAGCGTCGACTTTCCCGCGCCGTTCTCACCGGCGAGGGCGTGCGCCTCGCCCGCGTGCAGGCTCAGTGACACACCTCGCAGGGCACGCACGGCACCGAAGGACTTGCTCACCCCCTCCAGGGCGAGCACCGGAGTGGTCTCCGGCTCAGGTGGCGTCATGACAGTTCTCCAGGGGTCGAAGGGCACCCGACGTGAAATGTTTCAGTGAAACGTTCCGGAAGCTAGCCACGCCCCGGCGCCCTGGTCAAGGGGTCTGAACGGCCGGAATACATCGACGTACGAAACGATTCCGTAACGCGCTCGAGTTGTCGCACACCCCCTTGACGCACCCCACCAGGGGGACTAGCTTCGCTGCACAATGAATCGATTCACACTCGGTCGATTCAGAGACGATTCAGCAGACGGCTCGCAGACCCGTGTACTCAGAGGTGGACATGCCTGACATCGCTGCCGTGAAGGCCGCACTCGCCAACCAGCGGATCGAGACGCCGTCCTGGGGCTACGGCAACTCCGGCACCCGGTTCAAGGTGTTCGCCCAGGCCGGTGTGCCCCGCACGCCCCGCGAGAAGCTCGACGACGCCGCGAAGGTGCACGAGTTCACCGGCATCGCCCCGAAGGTCGCCCTGCACATCCCGTGGGACAAGGTCGACGACTACGCGACCCTGTCCGCGTACGCCAAGGAGCGCGGTGTCGAGCTCGGCACCATCAACTCCAACACCTTCCAGGACGACGACTACAAGCTCGGCAGTGTCTGTCACCCGGACCCGGCGGTGCGCCGCAAGGCGGTCGACCACCTCCTGGAGTGCGTCGACATCATGGACGCGACGGGTTCCCAGGACCTGAAGATCTGGCTCGCCGACGGCACCAACTACCCCGGCCAGGACGACATCGTGGCCCGCCAGGACCGCCTCGCCGAGTCTCTCGCCACCGTTTACGAGCGGCTCGGCGACGACCAGCGCATCCTGCTGGAGTACAAGTTCTTCGAGCCGGCCTTCTACACCACGGACGTGCCGGACTGGGGCACCTCGTACATGCAGTGCATGAACCTGGGTGACAAGGCGCAGGTCGTGGTCGACACCGGCCACCACGCGCCGGGCACGAACATCGAGTTCATCGTGGCGCTGCTGCTGCGCGCGAAGAAGCTCGGCGGCTTCGACTTCAACTCCCGCTTCTACGCGGACGACGACCTGATGGTGGGCTCCGCCGACCCGTTCCAGCTGTTCCGCATCCTGCACGAGGTCGCGAAGAACGGCGGCTTCGACCCCGAGACCAACGTGGCGTTCATGCTCGACCAGTGCCACAACATCGAGGCGAAGATCCCGGCGGTCATCCGCTCCGTGATGAACGTGCAGGAGGCCACCGCGAAGGCTCTGCTCGTGGACCGTGAGGCGCTGGGCGCCGCGCAGGCCTCGGGCGACGTCCTGACCGCGAACGCCGTGATCATGGACGCGTACAACACCGACGTGCGGCCGCTCCTTGCCTCGTGGCGCGAGGAGCAGGGGCTCGCGGCGAATCCCGTCACCGCGTACGCCGCCTCCGGGTGGCAGGAGCGGATCGCGGCCGAGCGGGTCGGCGGGGAGCAGGCGGGGTGGGGCGCGTAACCACCTCCCCGCAGTTCACCGCAGTCAACTCCTCAGGAATTTAGGACCTTTCATGGCTACGCACCCTCAGGTCGCCGCCCTCCTCGACCGCTCGAACCGGCTCGGCGCCGACCCCCGCAACACCAACTACGCCGGCGGCAACACCTCCGCCAAGGCCACCGAGACGGACCCGGTCACCGGCGGCGACGTCGAGCTGATGTGGGTCAAGGGCTCCGGCGGCGACCTGGGCACGCTCAAGGAGGCCGGTCTGGCCGCGCTGCGCGTGGACCGGCTCAAGGCGCTCACCGAGGTGTACCCGGGCGTGGAGCGCGAGGACGAGATGGTCGCCGCGTTCGACTACTGCCTGCACGGCAAGGGCGGCGCGGCGCCGTCCATCGACACGGCCATGCACGGTCTGGTGGACGCGGCGCACGTCGACCATCTGCACCCGGACTCCGGCATCGCGCTGGCCTGCGCGGCCGACGGGGAGAAGCTGACCGCCGAGTGCTTCGGCGAGAAGGTCGTGTGGGTGCCGTGGCGGCGCCCCGGCTTCCAGCTCGGCCTGGACATCGCCGCGATCAAGGCCGCCAACCCGGAGGCGATCGGCTGCGTCCTCGGCGGCCACGGCATCACGGCGTGGGGCGACACGGCCGAGGAGTGCGAGGCCAACTCGCTGTACATGATCCGCACCGCCGAGACGTTCCTCGCCGAGCGCGGCGAGGAGGAGCCGTTCGGCCCGGTCATCGAGGGCTACGCGGCGCTCGGCGCGGCCGGGCGCCGGGCGCGGGCCGCCGAACTCGCCCCGCTCATCCGGGGGTTGGCGTCCACGGACCGCCCGCAGGTCGGCCACTTCGACGACTCGGGTCCCGTCCTCGACTTCCTGGCGTCCGCCGAGCACCCGCGCCTCGCCGCGCTCGGCACCTCCTGCCCGGACCACTTCCTTCGTACGAAGGTCCGCCCGCTCGTCCTCGACCTGCCGCCCACGGCCGAACTCGACGCCGTGGCTGAGCGGTTGAAGGAGCTGCACGCCGACTACCGCACCGAGTACGCCGCTTACTACGAGCGGCACGCGACGCCAGACTCCCCCGCGATGCGCGGCGCGGACCCGGCGATCGTGCTCGTGCCCGGTGTCGGCATGTTCTCGTTCGGCAAGGACAAGCAGACGGCGCGCGTGGCGGGCGAGTTCTACCTCAACGCGATCAACGTGATGCGCGGCGCGGAAGCGGTCTCCACGTACGCGCCGATCGAGGAGTCGGAGAAGTTCCGCATCGAGTACTGGGCGCTCGAGGAGGCCAAGCTCCAGCGGATGCCGAAGCCGAAGCCGCTCGCCACGCGGGTGGCCCTCGTGACGGGCGCGGGCTCCGGCATCGGCAAGGCCATCGCGCACCGGCTCGTCGCCGAGGGCGCGTGCGTGGTCGTCGCCGACCTCAACGCGGACGGTGCGGCTGCGGTGGCCGAGGAGTTGGGCGGCCCCGACAAGGCGGTCGCCGTGACGGTCGACGTCACGTCCGAGCAGCAGATCGCGGACGCCTTCAAGGCCGCGGCGCTGGCCTTCGGCGGTGTCGACCTGGTCGTCAACAACGCCGGCATCTCCATCTCGAAGCCGCTCCTGGAGACCACGGCCAAGGACTGGGACCTCCAGCACGACATCATGGCGCGCGGTTCGTTCCTCGTCTCGCGCGAGGCGGCGCGGGTGATGCGGGCGCAGGAGATGGGCGGCGACATCGTCTACATCGCCTCCAAGAACGCGGTGTTCGCCGGCCCGAACAATGTGGCGTACTCGGCGACGAAGGCGGACCAGGCCCACCAGGTGCGGCTGCTGGCTGCCGAGTTGGGCGGGGACGGCATCCGGGTCAACGGGGTCAACCCGGACGGCGTGGTGCGCGGGTCCGGGATCTTCGCCGGGGGCTGGGGCGCGAAGCGTGCGGCGGTGTACGGGGTGGAGGAGGAGAAGCTGGGCGAGTACTACGCGCAGCGGACGCTTTTGAAGCGGGAGGTGTTGCCGGAGCACGTGGCGAACGCGGTCTTCGCGCTGACCGGGGGCGACCTTACGCACACGACCGGATTGCACGTCCCGGTCGACGCCGGAGTCGCGGCAGCGTTCCTCCGCTGAACCCGGGGGTTTGGGGGCGCGGGGAACTGCGCGCGCAACCACGTTGGGCACGCCATGTTCCGACGACGCCCGCATCCCCGGGGCCCGGGGGCCCGCCCCCGGTTTCGGGACGGGAAGGGGAGGCGGGGGCGACTTCGCCTCCCCGCCACCCACCACACCGCACACTCGCAAAGGCAACCTCATGCCCACCACTCCCTACGCCGCGATAGACCTGGGCGCCTCGAGCGGCCGGGTCATGACGGCCCACGTCGCCCCGGACACCCTGACCCTGACGGAGTCCCACCGTTTCCCGAACACCCCGGTCCGCACCCCCGACGGCCTGCACTGGGACATCCTCGGCCTCTACGCGGGCATCCTGGAAGGCCTCCGCAAGACCGGCCGGGTCCGCTCCGTCGGCATCGACAGCTGGGCCGTCGACTACGGCCTCCTCGACGCGGACAACGCCCTCCTCGGCAACCCGTACCACTACCGGGACACCCGCACGGACCACGCCGCCGAGAAACTGTGGGCGACGATCCCCCCGCAGGAGCTGTACGCGGCCACCGGCCTCCAGTACGTCCCGTTCAACACGATCTACCAGCTCACGGCGGCCCGCGACACCGCACAACTCAACGCCGCCCAAAGCCTGTTGCTGATCCCCGACCTCCTCACGTACTGGCTGACAGGCCAGCAGGGCACCGAGCTGACCAACGCCTCCACCACCCAGCTCATCGACCCCCGCACCGGCGACTGGGCCCACGACATCGCCACCCGCGCCGGCATCGACGTGAACCTCTTCGCCCCGGTCCGCCGCCCCGGCGACCCCGCGGGCGAACTCCTCCCCCACGTCCTCGACGAGACGGGCCTCACCGGCCCCGTCCCGGTGACGACGGTCGCCTCGCACGACACCGCGTCGGCCGTGGCCGCGGTCCCGGCGACCGAGGAGAACTTCGCGTACATCTGCACCGGCACCTGGTCCCTCGCCGGCCTCGAACTGGACGCGCCCGTCCTCACGGAGGAGAGCCGCGCCGCGAACTTCACGAACGAGCTCGGCATCGACGGCACGGTCCGCTACCTCCGCAACATCATGGGCCTGTGGCTGCTCCAGGAGTGTCAACGCACCTGGAACCAGCCGGACTTGACCGCACTGCTCGACGAGGCCGCGAAGGCGACCCCGCTGCGCTCGGTAGTCGACGCCGGCGACCCCACGTTCCTGCCGCCCGGCGGCATGCCGGACCGGATCGCCGCCGCCTGCCGCGCCACCGGCCAGCCGGAGCCCCGCACCCGCGCCGAGATCACCCGCTGCATCCTCGACTCGCTCGCCCTCGCCCACCGCCGCGCCATCGAGGACGCGGCCCGCCTCGCCGATCGCCCGGTCGACGTCGTGCACATCGTCGGCGGCGGCGCCCGGGGCGCCCTGCTGTGCCAACTCACCGCGGACGCCTGCGGGTTGCCGGTCGTGGCGGGACCCGCCGAGGGCGCCGCGCTGGGCAACGTACTCGTTCAGGCGCGGGCCGACGGCGTCGTGGGCGACCGGGTCGCGATGCGCCGGCTCGTCGCCGACACCCAGCCGCTCGCCCGCTACGAGTCCAGCGGCGACCGCAGCGCGTGGGACGCGGCAGCGGCACGCGTCCGCACCCCGTGACCAGCCCCCGCTGACGACGTACGCTGCACCCGTCCGATGATCACCCGCAGTCCAGCCGCGCCAACCGAATCCGACCGACCGAAGGGGCCCCGATGCGTGTCGCGCTCTTCCTGACCTGTGTCAACGACACGCTCTACCCGGATACGGGCCGCGCCGTCGTCAAGCTCCTCAACCGGCTCGGTGTGGAGGTCGACTTCCCCGCCGCGCAGACCTGCTGCGGCCAGCCGCACTACAACACCGGTTACCGCCGCGAGGCCGAGCCGCTGGCCACCCACTACGCCGACACCTTCGGCCCCGGTCTCGCCTCGGGTGATTACGACGCAATCATCACGCCGTCCGGATCGTGCGCGGCGATGGTGCGCGAGCTGTACCCGCGGATGGGCGAACGGGCCCGCTCGGAGGGCCGCGGCGGCCACCTCGCGACCACGCTCGCGCCGGTGATCCCGAAGACGTACGAGCTGACCGAGTTCCTGGTCGATGTGCTGAAGGTGACCGACGTCGGCGCGTACTACCCGCACAAGGTGACGTACCACCCCACCTGTCACGGCCTGCGCTCCCTCGGTCTCGGCGACCGGCCCACTCAACTGCTCAGCGAGGTCCAGGGACTTGAGCTTGCCGAGCTGCCGGGCGCGGCCGAGTGCTGCGGCTTCGGCGGCACCTTCGCGGTGAAGAACGCGGACGTGTCCTCGGCGATGGGCACGGACAAGGTCCGCAACGCCGAATCGACGGGCGCGGACGTGCTGTGCGCCGCCGACAATTCCTGCCTGATGCACATCGGCGGCACCATGTCCCGCCTCAAGGTCGGCATGCGCCCCGTCCACATCGCCGAGATCCTGGCCAGCACCGAAGAGGAGCCCCTGGCATGAGCGGCACTTTCGTCGGGATGCCGGCCTTCCCGAAGGCCGCGCACGACGCCGTACGCAACACCACCCTGCGCGCCAACCTGAAGCACGCCACGCACACCATCCGTGACAAGCGCGAGCGCGCGGTCTCCGAACTCGACGACTGGGCACGCCTTCGCCAGGCGGGCAAGGAGATCAAGGACCACACGCTGCACCACCTGGAGCACTATCTGGTGCAGCTGGAGGAGTCGGTCACGGCGGCGGGCGGCACCGTGCACTGGGCGCGCGACGCCGACGAGGCCAACCGGATCGTGGCCGGGCTCGTCAAGGAGACCGGCGAGTCGGAGGTCGTCAAGGTCAAGTCGATGGCCACCCAGGAGATCGGCCTCAACGAGCACCTCGAGACCGAGGGCATCCACGCCTACGAGACCGACCTCGCCGAGCTCATCGTCCAGCTCGGCAACGACCGGCCCTCGCACATCCTGGTCCCCGCCATCCACCGCAACCGCGGCGAGATCCGCGACATCTTCCGCAAGGAGATGGGCAGTTGGGGCCGCCCGGCCCCGGAAGGACTCACCGACACCCCCGCCGAACTCGCCGAGGCGGCCCGCCTGCACCTGCGCGAGAAGTTCCTGCGCGCCAAGGTCGGCATCTCGGGGGCCAACTTCATGGTCGCCGAGACCGGCACCCTCGTCGTGGTCGAGTCCGAGGGCAACGGCCGCATGTGCCTGACCCTGCCCGAGACACTCATCTCGGTCGTCGGCATTGAAAAAATTGTGCCGACGTGGCAGGACCTGGAGGTCTTTCTCCAGACCCTGCCGCGTTCCTCGACCGCCGAGCGCATGAACCCGTACACCTCCACCTGGACGGGCACCACCGACTCCGACGGCCCCCAGAACTTCCACCTGGTCCTCATCGACAACGGCCGCACCGACACCCTCGCCGACGAGGTCGGCCGCCAGGCCCTGCGCTGCATCCGCTGCTCCGCCTGCCTCAACGTCTGCCCCGTCTACGAGCGGGCCGGCGGCCACGCCTACGGCTCGGTCTATCCCGGCCCCATCGGCGCCATCCTCAGCCCCCAACTCCGGGGCACCGGCAGTGAGATCGACGCCTCGCTCCCCTACGCGTCGTCCCTGTGCGGCGCCTGCTACGAGGTGTGCCCGGTCGCCATCGACATCCCCGAGGTCCTCGTCCACCTGCGCGAGCGGGTCGTGGCCGGCGGCCCCGCCACCCGCAACGGCAACAAGGTCATGCTCCGCCCGGCCAAGGGCCACGCCGCCGAACGCGCCGCGATGCGCGCCGCCACCTGGGCCTTCACCCACCCGGCGGCACTCGCCACCGGCCAGCGCCTCGCCTCGCGCACCCGCCGCTTCCACCCACGTACGGTGCCCGGCCCCGGCAAGGCCTGGACGGCGACCCGCGACCTGCCCAAGGTGCCCGCGGAACCCTTCCGCGACTGGTGGAAGCGGACGAACGGCGGCAAGGAGACGAACAAGTGAGCAGCAGAGACGTCATCCTCGGCCGGGTGCGCCGCGCCCTCGGCGGCCCGGTCGAGGCCCCTGATTCGTACGCCAAGGACATCGACCGCAGCTATCTGCGCGAACACGGCAACCGGACGACGCAGCAGACGGTGGAACTCCTCGCGGAGAACCTCGCCGACTACCGGGCGATCGTGCACCGGGCCACCAGTGAGGAGTTGCCGGCCACCATCGCGCGGCTGCTCGCCGGGCACGGGTCGCGGGCCGTGGCGGTGCCGCCCGGGCTGCCGGACGGCTGGCTGGCCGAGGCCGATGCCACGCAGGTCCATGACCGCGCCGAGAACACCCCGGCCGAGCTCGACGAGGTCGACAGCGTCGTCACCGCCTGCGCGGTCGCGATCGCAGAGACCGGCACCATCGTCCTCGACGGCTCCCCCGACCAGGGCCGCCGCCGCATCACCCTCGTCCCCGACCACCACATCTGCGTCGTACGCGTCCCGGACCAGGTGGTCTCCTCGGTCCCGCAGGCCCTCGAACGGCTCGACCCGACCCGCCCGCTGACCTGGATCTCGGGCCCGTCCGCGACCAGCGACATCGAACTCGACCGGGTCGAGGGCGTGCACGGACCACGCACTCTGGAGGTCGTCCTGGTGAGCGGCGGCTGAAGGGCGCGGCTAGCGTTGGTGACATGATCCGGTTCGACCATGTCACCAAGCGGTACGCGGACGGCACGATGGCAGTGGACGACCTCTCGTTCGAAGTGAACGAGGGCGAACTGGTCACGCTCGTCGGCCCTTCCGGCTGCGGCAAGACCACCACGATGATGATGGTGAACCGGCTGATCGAGCCGACGTCGGGTCACATCCACGTCGAGGGCGAGGACATCTCCGGCGTCGACCCGGTGCAGCTGCGCCGCCGCATCGGCTACGTCATCCAGCAGGTGGGCCTCTTCCCGCACCGCACGATCCTCGACAACACGGCGACCGTGCCCGCGCTCATCGGCTGGAAGAAGGCGAAGGCCAGGGCGCGCGCCGCCGAGCTGCTCGATCTGGTGGGCCTGGACCCGAGCACGTACGGGAGCCGCTATCCGGAGCAGCTCTCCGGCGGCCAGCGCCAGCGCGTGGGCGTCGCCCGCGCTCTCGCCGCCGACCCGCCCGTGCTCCTGATGGACGAACCGTTCGGTGCGGTCGACCCGGTGGTGCGCGAGCAGCTGCAGGACGAGTTCCTGAAGATGCAGGCGGCTGTCCGCAAGACGGTCCTCCTCGTCACGCACGACATCGAGGAGGCGGTCCGGCTCGGCGACCGCATCGCGGTGTACGGGCAGGGCCGCATCGAGCAGTACGACACACCGGGCGCGGTGCTCGGCTCGCCCGCCACCCCGTACGTCGCCGAGTTCGTCGGCGCGGACCGGGGCCTGAAGCGCCTGTCGGTCACCGAGATCGAGCCGGACGACCTGGAGCAGCCCTCGGTGGCCCGCTTCGAGGAGTCGCCCGCCCGGGCGGCCGCCCGGATGCGCGAGGACGGGGCGCGGTGGGCGGTGGTGCTCGATGAGGGCGGTGACCTGCACGGTTGGGTCGGTGTCGACGAGGCGTCACTGGCCGGTCCCGACGGCCGGGTCGGCGATCTGGCCCACCGGATGCGGGCATGGGTGCCGGTCGGCGCGCCGCTCAAGCAGGCGTTCGGAGTGATGCTCCAGCACGACGCGGGCTGGGTCGCGGTCCTCGACGGCGCCCGTTTCCTCGGCGTCCTGACCCCGGCGAAGCTGCACGAGGCGCTGCGCCGGTCGGTGGACGCGGACGCACAGGGCGTGGGGCGGGACGAGGTGGAGTTCGACTCGGTGGCGGACGCGTGACCAGGCGTCACGGACAGGGGTCGGCACAGACGCGGGCGCATACGCAGGGACAGAGGCAGACGTAACCCTAAGGTTGAGGTTGAGACTCCCGCCCGCGGCGGTTCATCGCCCGCAGATTCTCGTCCTGTACGTCGCCGTTGATCGCCCGACCGGGGCGGTACGCGTCCAGTTCCTCGGCCGCCCGCCCGCTCGTGATCTCCTGCGCGGCGAGCCTGCCGAGCACCGGGGCGAGCGTCACCGCGCTGTGCGACACCAGGTGGTACAGGCCGGGCGCCGCATCCGCCTCGCCGACCAGCGGCAGCCCGTCCAGCGGCACGGGTCGTACACCGATGCGCGCGTCGGCGATCCGGGCCCCGCCCAGGCCCGGCACGACGGTGCTCGCGCGCCGGTGCAGCTCCGAGGGCAGGCCGTCGGCGGCCATCCCGTCCAGGCGCGCGTCGACCTCCCACGACAGGGCGAGCACGCCGCCGTCCGCCGTGGGCCGCAGGTCGATGCCGGGCGCCGAGAGGATCGCGGTCAGCGGCTCCTCGGCCAGCGGGGCGCTCTCGGCGACGAGCCCGGGCACGTGCCGCAGCGGCAGCCGCGCCCCGGCGAGCGCGGCGATCTGGTCGGCCGCGGGCCCCGCACAGTTCACGACGACGTCCGCGCCCCAGCTGCGCTCTCCCGCCTCCGCGCCGACGACCCGCGCGCCGTCGCGGAGCAGTCCGGTGACGCGGGTTCCGTAGTGCGCTTCGGCGCCGGCCCGTACGGCGGCGTCGAGCAGGGCGTTCACCAGGCGCGGGGCGTCGAACCAGGCGGTGCCGGTGTGCACGACGATCTCGTCGACGGTGCAGGCGGCCGGGTCGACGGCGGGCGCGAGCTCGCGCAGTGCGGATGCCGGGGCGTTGCGGCAGTCGTGGCCCCATTCCCGTACGCGTGACGCCTGTTCGAGCAGTGTGCGCTGTGCGTCGTCGCTGTCGGCCCACTGGACGAGCGGCACCGGGTGCCGCCAGGTGGGTCCGTCGAGTTCCTCGGCGAGGGCGCGGTGGCCGTCGGAGCCCTGGCGGTTCAGCCGGTAGTAGGTGTGCGGGGTCTTCAGGTGGGTGACGTCGGCGGCGAAGGTGGCGCTGGAGGTGCCGGACGCGGGCCCCGCCTCCTCCAGCACGACGACTTCGACGCCCGCGCGGGCGAGGTGATAGGCGACGCAGGCGCCCAGCACGCCCGCCCCGACGACGACGGCTCGATTCATACGGCTTCCTGTACGTGTCCCGGTTGCGGTCGGTCGGTCAGTCAGTCAGTCAACTCCCCGACTGCCCGCCGGACCGCGGCACACACCTCTCAACCGCCCTGCCGCAGCAGTCCCTTGTTCTCCAGGTAGGTCCGCGCGACGTCCTCGGGCAGTCGGCGCCAGCTGTCGACCTGCTGGTTCATGGAGGCGAGGTCGTCGGTGGTGAGCACGGAGTTGAGCTTGCCGAGCGCCTCCGCGACCTTCTTGTTGCCGGCCCGCGAGCGGTTGACGACGGGCACGAGGTAGTCGGCGTTCTGCAGCTTCTTGTCGTCGTCGAGCAGCACGAGCCCGAAGTCGCCGAGGGTGGCGTCGGTGGTCGTGGTGAGCACCATCTGGTCCTGCCCGTTCTGCACGGCGTTCTTGGCCTGCGTGGTGCCGACGCCCTTGGGGTCGATCCCGGTGACGTCGATGCCGTAGACCTTCTCCAGTCCCGGCTGGCAGTACGGCCGTTGCACGCACTCGTCCCCGGCGGCGACCCGCACCTTGAGGCCGGAGGCTCCGAGGTCGCTGAGCGTCTTGAGGTCGTGCTTCTTCGCGTAGGCCTCGGTCACCGCGAACGCGTTCTGGTCGACGGCCTTGCCCGCGTCCAGCACATCGAGCCCGCGCGGGGCTGCGAGGGATCGCAGGGACTTCATGGTGGCGTCGAGATCCGGCGAGCCGACGGGTTTCGCGTCGGGCCCATGGGCCTTGGCGTTGAGCCAGTCGGCGAAGGTGGCGGCGTACTCGGGCACGACATCGATCTGCCCGGACTCCAGGGCGGGCTCGTACAGCTCGCGGTTGCCGACGGACAGTAGCTCGGTCTCGTACCCCGCCTGCTTCAGCAGCAGCGCATACATATTGGCGAGCAGATCGCTCTCGGTGAATCCGGCGGATCCGATGACGAGGTGCTTGCTGTCACCGGGCGGCGCGGTCACCTCACCGCGATCCTCCAGCGAGGGCCCCGTGGCACACCCCCCGACGAACAACACGAGCCCCAGCAGAAGAGCCACTCGACGCAACAACCTGCTCATCAGGCCCCCCTCCCCCGCAGCCACCCGGGACCGAACCGCTCGGCGAGCTCGAACAGCGCCTCGACGACGAGCGCGAAGACGGCCACGAGCACGGCTCCCGCCACCACCTGCGGCGTACTGGCGAGATTGAACCCGGCGGTGATGATCCGCCCGAGCCCGCCGCCACCGGCAATGGCGGCGATGGTGGCGGTGGCGACAAGCTGCACAGCCGCAATGCGCACACCATTCATAATCATCGGCAGCGCGAGCGGCACCTCAACCCGGAACAGCATCTGCCGCCCCGTCATCCCCATGCCCCGCGCGGCCCTCACGACCTCCCGGTCGACGCCGCGCATCCCGACGTACGCGTTGGTGAGCAGCGGCGGCACCGCGAACAGCACGAGGGCGACGACGGTGGGCCCCTCGCTGTACTGCCCAAACGGTGTGAGCAGCAACAGCACGAGCACGGCGAAGGTGGGCACGGCGCGCCCCACGTTGGCGATGTTGACGGCGAGCGCCCCACCCTTCCCGAGATGCCCGAGCACCAGCGCGACCGGCAGAGCAATAAGACAACTGATGACGAGACAGACGACGGTCAAGGTCACGTGCTGGGCGAGCCGGTGCCAGACGCCGTTGTCGCCGGCCCAGTGCGCGGAGTCGGCGAGCCAGTTCCAGGAGTCGGAGAGGAGATTCACGCGCGACTCGCTCTCGTCCAGGGGGTGAGCAGCCGCCCGATGGCAAGGAGCACCACATCGGCGACGAGCGCGATGACGACGCACAGCACGGAGGCGGTGAGCACCTGGGCCTTGAAGTACGTGTTCATGCCGCTGTAGATCAGATTCCCAAGCCCTCCGTAGCCGACGATGGCGCCGACGGTCACGAGCGAGACGGCGGACACGGTGGCGATACGCAGCCCGGCGAGCGCCGCGGGCAGTGCGAGCGGCAGCTCGACGGTCAGCAGCAGCCGGATCGGCCCGTACCCCATGCCGCGCGCGGCCTGCCGGGTGTCCTCGGGCACGGACCGCAGCCCGGCGAGAATGTTCCGTACGAGGAGGGTGAGCGAGTAGAGCACAAGCCCGGCGATCACCAGCGTGGCGGACAGCCCGTACACGGGCAGCAGCAACGAGAACATCGCGAGCGACGGGATCGTGTAGAGCACGGTCGTCAGGGCGAGCACGGGCCCGGCGGCCCACCCCCACCGCCGCGCCAGGAGCGCCAACGGCACGGCGATCACCACGGCGATGGCGACAGCCACGACGGTGATCTCCAGATGCTGCACGGTGGCATCCATCAGCATGTGCCGACGCGTGCTCAGATACTCGCCGCAGATCCAGTCGTTGCGGGCGAGACAGTCGTCGGGCGGCGAAGTGCCGGACCCACCGTTCACAAGGCGCACCCGACCATTCCAGTGCCTTGCCCGCGGCTCGGCGCGCCGGGTGACCCGTACGGGCGGCGCTCCGCTTTCCCCGGGCCGCACACCTGACGCGGCGCGGCCCCGGGGCTAGGGTCTGCGTCATGAGCAATCTTGACCGCGAGCCAGTGCCCTCGGTGTGCGGCGGACGCGGCTTCGTCGTCGCGGAACCGGTACGCGAACTCCTCAGCCCGCGCCGCGTCCGGCTCGGCGGGTCCACGGAGGTGCGCAGGCTGCTGCCTAACCTGGGCCGCCGCATGGTCGGGGCGTGGGCCTTCGTCGACCACTACGGCCCGGACGACATCGCGGACGAGCCCGGCATGCAGGTGCCGCCGCACCCGCACATGGGTCTGCAGACGGTGAGCTGGCTGCACGACGGCGAGGTGCTGCACCGCGATTCGACGGGCAGCCTCCAGACGATCCGCCCCCGCGAGCTGGGCCTGATGACCTCGGGCCGGGCGATCTCCCACTCCGAGGAGAGCCCGCGCGCCCACGCCCGCTTCCTGCACGGGGCCCAGCTCTGGGTGGCGCTCCCCGACTCCCACCGGCACGTGGACCCGCACTTCGAGCACCACGGGACGCTGCCGACGGTGACGGCGCCCGGCCTGACGGCCACGGTCATCCTCGGTTCCCTGGACGGCGCGGCGTCCCCCGGCACGACGTACACCCCCATCGTGGGCGCGGATCTCTCCCTCACCCACGGCACGGAAACGCGCCTCCCCTTGAACCTCGACTTCGAGTACGCGGTCCTGTCGATGTCCGGCGAGGCCCACGTCGACGACGTCCCCCTGCTCCCCGGCTCGATGCTCTACCTCGGCTGCGGCCGCACCGAACTCCCGCTCCGCGCGGACTCGGACGCGGGTCTGCTGCTGCTCGGCGGGGAGCCGTTCGAGGAGGAGCTGGTGATGTTCTGGAACTTCATCGGGCGGTCGCAGGACGATATCAGCCAGGCACGTGAGGACTGGATGACAGGGTCTCGGTTTGGTGAGGTGAAGGGGTACGACGGAGATCGGCTGCCGGCGCCTGAGCTTCCGTCTGTCCCCTTGAAACCAAGGGGACGCGTACGCTGAACAGCGGTTATACAAGTGCAGTAGAGGTGGATTCGGCCCTCCAGCAGAGCACCCCAAGGTCGATGCGGTGCCCTGCCGTCCAGCGCCTCACCGGCTGCTAGTTTCACCTTCAACTGCATGCGAGCGCAGCCAGGTGCGCTCAGGCCTAGTCAGACGGATGCTGGCTCAATGCTGGGTCAACTGATGACTCGTCAGGCCAGCCTGCGCCTGGCGTTGGGTCTGCCGCACGATCGGGTGACATCTTGACCTGCCCCATGTCCTGGGTTCCAGTTCTGGTGGCTAGCTGGCGGCCCTTCACGGAAGGCTGGCAGCCATGCCTCGTCCCTATCCTCCGGAGTTCCGGGCGCGTGCCATCGCGCTGGTCCGCGCCGGCCAGCAGGCCAAGCAGACCGCGGTCGAGCTCGGCATCCATCCCGTCACGCTGTCCAAGTGGTTGCGCCAAGAACGACACCATCCCGGCAGCCGGTTAGTCACCGAACCTGGAGCCCAAATGGTGGGGCAGGTCAACCTGTCACCTAAATCTGCAGCAGACCCGGCCCGCGGGGGTGGGAATTTTTAGATATTGGATCGCTCGGATCGCCGGGGCGGCTTCGCTGTCCTCTCTGGGGGAGAGCCGATGCAGCGTACGGCGGTGCTGTTGCCGTCCACAGAACTCAGGGGCCCGCTATGCCGACTCGAACGAGCGGTCTCGGCTGGCCTCCTTGCCCGACCCGTCCGCCTGACCAGCCCCACCGAGGATTGTCAGAGCCTCCGCCTAGCCGCGACTGGGAGACCTTCCTCACCGGCCGCGTGAATGTCCATGCCTGAGATACCAGTGGGGCGGAGGAACTCTCTCCGCCCCATCAGAGCGCCACCTTTCCGGCGACGATCCGGGCCCATTCCCGGTAGCCGTGGGCCGAGGGGTGGAAGCGGTCCCGGGCGAAGAACTCCGGGCCCATCGGGAGAACGTCCACGGAGCCGACCCAGGTCACGTTCGCGAACTCCGCGCAGACCCGCTGCGAGACGTCGTCCAGTGCCGTCGCCCGTTCCGCCAGGTACCGGCCCAGCGTCCCCGGCACCGAGGGGAACTCCCCGAACGCCGGTATCCCCGTCACCACCACCTGCTCCGCTCGCTGCCCCAACTCTTCGACGACCGCGTGCAGTTCGTCACCCCAGCCCTGCGGGCTGGTCCGCCCGAGGACGTCGTTGACCCCGGCAAGGAGCGCGGCCACCTGAAGATCCGGGCCGACCTCGGGCAGCAGCCGGTACCGGATACGGCGCACCGTCGCCCCGTACTGGCCGTGTACCGCCCACTCCACCGGTCGGCCCGTGCGTGCGCCGAGTTCGCGGGCGAAGTGCCCCGTGAAGCCCTTCCCGTGGCTGTCCACTCCGCAGCCGGCCGCCGTCGACTCTCCGAGGACAGCGATCCGCACCGGCTCATCTTCGGCCGGGCTCTCGGTACCGGAGGTAGGCCCGCCCGCAGGCGTCAGGGTCTCGGTACGCATGCGGACGAGCAGTCCTTGCGCGGCTATGACGGGGAAGAGCAAGGGGTTCATCAAAGATCCTTGGAGGTGAGCGGGCGAGAGCGGCCGGTAGGAGCTGCCGAGGCCGGGGGTTGCCCCCGGAGAGCTTCCGTGCAACAGCAGTGAAAGGGAAGACGCCGATCATCAGCCCGGCGCATCCGGAGGCCAGGAACGGCTCAGACCTGTTCGAAGTGGAATGCCTTGATGAAGCAGTCGCGGGGTTGGGCGAGGGCGAAGAGGATGCAGTCCACGAGTGACTGGGCAGTGAGAGCATCCTGGGCGCCGCGCGGGGTGGTCTCCCACTCCCCCGACAGGGGGTCGGAGTTGTCGAAGTCGGGCGGGTACAGGGAAATCGCCCGGACCCCCTGGGGCCGCAGGCGCTTGGAGAGGATTTCGGCGAAGCCTGCCTGGGCGCTCTTGGCCGCGTAGAAGGCGTCGTGCGCGTCCGAGCGGTGATGGCCGGCCGTCCCGCAGGCGGAGATCATGGTCACCACGTCCGGGCGGAATGAGTTGAGGAGGAGGGGGAGGAAGTTCTTCACGGCCAGGACCGTGCCGGTGGTGCCGGAGGCGAGGGTGTCGGTGATGTCGGCGTCGGAAGCCGACAGCAGATCCGGGCCGTGGAGGTAGCGGGAGCCGTTGTTGATCAGTACGTCGATACGGTCGGTGTGCCGGGCGACGTCGGCGGCGAAGGCGCGGATCGAGGCGGGGTCGGTCAGGTCGCAGGCGGAGGCGTGCACCTTGTGGTGGCCGCGGGCCCGGATCTCGTCGCGGACGTGTTCGGCGGCGGCGAGCGTGCGCGCGGAGAGGAAGACTTCGGCGCCGAGGTCCGCGAGGCGGAGGGCCAGGGTGCGGCCGAAATCGCGGCCTGCGGCGGTGATGACCACGCGGTGGTCGTCGAATGTCATGTCCGTGCTCCTGCTGTGGGGCCGGGCAGCGGGCGTCCCGGTCGTGCTGAGATCATGCGGGCCACGGTCGTCCTTCAAGCACGCTTGAAGTCAAGAGCAGGGAGGGGGCGGCGTGCGGTATCTGCCGATCGGGGAGCTCGCGGCGCGGGTTCACGTACGGGCTTCGGCGCTGCGTTACTGGGAGGAGCGCGGTCTGCTGCCGGGTGCGCGCCGTGAAGGAGGGCGCCGGGTGTGGCCGGTGAGTACTGTGCGGCGGGTCGCTCTGATCAAGATGGCGCAGCGGGCTGGGTTCACGCTCGCCGAGATCACGCAGCTCCTTGCCGGTGACGCCTCCCCGTCCGCCACGCGCCAGTGGCGGGAGATGGCCACCCGTAAGCTGCCCGAACTCGATCAGCACATAGCACAGGCCCAATCCCTGCGGCAGGCAGTCGCGGACTGCCTGGAGTGCGGCTGCATGAACTTCGACCAGTGCGTACTGCTCGACGCTTCTGACGTCACACCGTGAACACGGGAACACCCAGGGGACACTGACGGCGACCCGGCGGGAGGCCCTCCTTATCGCTCCGCGCGGACCGGGCCACGAGGGGGCGTCCCGTACCGGGCCCTGGCGCGGAACCCGGTGGCAACGAGGGCCAGTACCAGTGTCGCGACCCCCGAGACGGCGAGGGTGTCCCGGGGGCCAAGTGCGGCGACGAACGGACCGCCGAGCGCGGTGCCCAGGGGCGCGGCGGTGAGCAGGGCAGCACCGCGGGCGGCGAGGACGGTGGTCAGCCAGTCCGCGGGCGTACGGTCCTGGAAGAGGGTGAAGGACAGAGCGGTGAAGGGGCCGTAGATCAGGCCGCCCATGGCGAAGCACGTGAAGGTGACGGCCGTCGGGGCGCCGAGCCCGAAGGGCAGCAGGGTCAGTCCCCAGCCGGCGACGATGGCCAGGGTGACGGGCCATACCGGGAGTCTGCGCAGGGCACCGACCGTAAGGCCGCCGAGTACCGCGCCCACCCCGAAGAGCGTCCAGTACAGCCCGAGGACACCGGAACCGGCGTGCAGGTCTTCGGTGACGTGCAGCGGGAGGGCGACCTCGACCGGACCGTAGAAGAAGTTGAAGAACCAGGTCAGGGCGAGGATCCCGAGCAGTTCGGGCTGTCCGCGCAACATGCGCAGGCCCGATGCCGACCGGGCGGTGCCGGCGGGCGCGGACGCCGGCGCCTGCTTCGTCCCGTCGCCCAGCCGGCCCACCTGTACGGCCAGGACGACGAAGGACAGGGCGTCGAGGCCGATGAGCCAGGCCGGACTGACAGCCGTTGCCAGGAATCCGGCCAGCGCGGGGCCCGCGATGACGGACGCCGAAGCGCTGGAGCTGATCAGGGCGTTCGCGGGCAGCCGCCGTTCCGGAGGCAGGATCTGCGCGACGAGGGAGTACTTTCCCGCGCTCCCCCACGCGTGCAGCACCGACGAACCGGCAAGCAGCACCACGTACAGGACGGGATGCAGGACCCCTGCCACCCAGGCCAGCGGCACGCAGCCCAGACACAGCGCGCGGAGCCAGCAGTCCACGGCGAGCAACCGCCGGGCGGGCAGCCGGCGCAGCCACCGCCCGAAGACCAGCGCACCAGCCGCGCCGGGCAGGGCGTACGCGGCGATCGCGGCACCCACGTACAGACCGGACCGGCCGGGCGGCGCGGTCTGCACGGCCAGCCAGGCCACGGCGACGATGCTCATCCCGTCCCCCAGGTCGGAGACCGCCAGCGCCGGGAGGAGCCGCCGGAACTCGCGGTACGAGAACAGGGACCGGTAGGTCTGCGGCAGCAGTCGGGACGTGCGTGTGGGCTTCATCGGCCCAGGCTTCTGGTTCACGTGCGCTTGAAGTCAAGGGAGTTCCTTGGGTAACGGTGTGGCGGAACGGGCGGCAAGGGCCCCTCGGACCTGCGTTTTCACCGGGAAACGGGATGTGGAACGAAGCCGAGGAGTCCGGCAGGGTCCGATACGTTCCTTGGCCCCGGTACGGGCGTACGACGCACTTCGTGCCCCTCACTCAGGGAGGGGTGGCTTGCGGACACCGTGTCCTTTGTCAGCAGCGAGTTGCCGGACCAGCAGAGCCGGTAGAGGTCGACCTGGGCCAGCAGATCGCGGCTGGACCGGTAGAACTCGCAACGGGTGCCGGGCGGGCGCGACATGGAACGGACGTGGTCGGACGGGTAGGGGTAGGAGCGGTCCGGCAGCAGAGGGGCGAGCTCCGCGCGCGGCCGGCCGATGGCCAACTCGTCGAACCGGGAAGGCGGCAGCACGCTCGTCGTGAGCTGCCAGGCCAGGAAGAACGCGGACGGCACGAAGAAGGCGGCTGCGACGACAGGTGCCACCAGGGCGGCGGCGGAGCGGCGACGGGCGTCTCTCCGTACGGAGGCGAGTCGCTTGGTGGACTCCGGTACGAAGGTGTCTGGAGGCGTGTCCGTGTCCGGATACGGATCCGAGTCGGGGGTCGTATCCGGGTGCGGAGCGGCCCCGGACGACAATGCGGACCGCCGGGTTCCGACCGGTGTTCCGGGCGCAGTGCCTGGTACCGGCACCGGTGTCCCGGGACGGACGGTGGCCTGGTGCGGAAGGACTGCGGTGACCTGGAACCCGCCTGCGCCGGGCCCGGTCCGCAAGGAGCCACCGAGCACCGTCACCCGTTCCCGGAGCCCTGTCAGCCCCCGGCCGCCGATGTTCGCCTGCCCCTCGCCCGCGTGCGCCGGTCCGCCGGCCGACGCGACGGCGTTCACCACGCTCACGCGGGTACGGACGGCCTCGTGGGTGATCCGTACCCTGATCGCACAGTCCGGCGCGTGCTTCACCGCGTTCGTGAGAGCCTCCTGCACCACCCGGTACATCCCGCGTTCGACCAGAGGGGACATCGAGGGCACCGCCCCACGCCGCTCCCAGCGCACCGGCACCCCGGAAGCGGCCGCCCGTCCCAGGAGGTCCTCGACGGAGTCGTTGACGGGCAGGCCCGTACCCATGTCCGTGACGGGCGGATCGTGCAGGACGGCAACGGTCTCCCGCAATTGCTCCACCGCGTCCGCGATCGTCCCGCGCAGCTCTGCGAGGTCGGCGCGGTCGCGGTCCGTGAGGTCGGGCGAGAGTTCCAGGGCCCCGGCGCGAACGGCGACCAGGCTCAGGGCGTGGCCGAGGGAGTCGTGCATGTCGGCCGCGATGTCCGCGCGTTCGGTCAGCCGCGCCTGCTGTGCGACCAGATGCTGCCGCTCCTCCAGGCTCCGGGCCAGCCACCAGCCCTCCCGCACGAGTTCGCGTCGGCCACGCCAGTGCCGCCCGGCCAGCCAGGGCAGCAGAAGGGCGGCGGGCAGCACGGTCAGCGTGTAGAACCACCACACCGGCTGCACTCGCAGCACCGCGCACGTCGCGAGATCTACCGCCGCACACCCAGCGAGCACGAGCAGCGGGCGCCCTGCCGCGGCGACCCGGGCACCGAGCGCGCAGCTCAGGGCGGCCAGCGACAGGACGTGGGCGTTGCCGGGGGTCGCGGAGTCGGCCAGGCCCAGCACGCACAGCCCGTTGACCAGTACGACTGCGGCCCCCGGCCGGTGGCGGGACCATGGCACGGCCACCGCCAGGACGGCCAGCGGGAGGAACAGATCCAGGACCGGGGAGGCCGTACCCGCGTCCAGGAACCCGTAGCCGGTGGCGGCTGCGAGCACACTCCACAGGGCCACGTTGCCGGTCACAGATCTGGTGGAGGGTATGCGTGTGTGCAGCATGACGCGTCGGCCGTCCTTCCGGTGGCTGTCCTCTGGGGGGCCTCACCTGTCCTGGTCGATTCTGCGAGCCGGTACCTGACGCCCGACGAGGGGGGGCGGCACGGCGAGGGTGTCAGAGCCGGTTCCGGCACGGGGTCATGCGTCCCGGCGTCGCAGCACGAAGAGACCGGCCACATGCGCGGCGACGGCCCACACCAGCAGGATCAGCAGGCTCACCGCGTCCGGGAACGGAGCTTTGCCGTTGCCCAGCATGAAGTAACCACCCACGGTCTGCGGCATGTACTCGTTGATGGCCAGCAGTACCGGGCCCCCCAGCCCGACCAGCATGCTGGGCAAGGCTGATACCAGGAAGAAGATCATGGCAACGGCGCCCGCCGCCGTCCGCAGGGCGAACGACACCCCTACCGTCAGCACGCAGACGAGAGCGGAATAGACGCCCATGGCAAGGGTTTGGTACACCGCCTTCGACAGCTCGAAACTGGCGTGCCCCTCGAACGGCCCCCAGGCCAGCGCGATGCCCAGCACAGCCCACACCAATCCGGCGACGAAGCCCACCAGTGCGCTCAACAGCGCCTTGGCCAGCTGCACATGGCGCCTGACCGGCACCCACAGCAGTGAAGTGCGCATGCTGCTCGTCGAGTACTCACTCGTCACCGTCGTCATCGCCAGGACCACCAGGGCGAACTGGGTGAGGATGACCGACGACACCGAGGCGTTACCGACCGGCTGGACCGGCTTGTCGTTGATCCGGGCGATCGACCCGTAGTAGAAGGTGAAGATCGCGGTCACGATCAGCCCGACCAGCAGGCAGACGTACGGCGTTCGAATCGTCCACAGCTTGGTCCACTCCGAGGCGAACGCGCCCGCGAGCCCGCCACCGGTATGGCCGGAGGCCGTGCGGCCACGGCGGCCATCACTCACGTCGGTCGTTACGGCGCTCATGCCCCCGCCCCCTGTCCCTGAACCCGTGTCTCCTCGGAACCCTGGCCGCCGAACACCGTGTCGCCCGTCTCGTACTCCACGCTCTGCGCGGTCAGTTCCATGTACGCCTGTTCCAGCGAAGCGGAGACCGTACGCAGTTCGTGCAGTCTCAGTCCTAGGCGGTGGGCCAGGTCGCCGACCTGCTCGACGCTACGGCCCTTCACGACGATCTCGTCGGCCGCGGGCGACTCCACGGTCACATCACCGTCCTCCAGGAGGTGGCCGGTCAGCCTGCGCAGGTCCGCCACGTCCGGGGTGCGCACCCGCACCGACGACAGCGAGCTGTTGGCCAACAACTCGGTCATCGGAGTGTCGGCCAGGAGTTTCCCCCGACCGATGACGACCAACTGGTCGGCGGTCAGCTGCATCTCGCTCATCAGGTGACTGGACAGGAAGACCGTCCGGCCCTCCGCTGCCAGGGACCGCACGAGTTCTCGTACCCATCGGACACCGTCGGGATCAAGGCCGTTGACCGGCTCGTCGAAGATGAGGACCTGCGGGTCGCCGAGCAGCGCGCCCGCCACACCCAGTCGCTGGTACATGCCGAGGGAGAACGCCCCGGCGGAGCGCCGTGCCACCTTCGCCAGGCCGACCGTCTCAAGGACCTCGTCCACCCGGCGCAGCGGAATGCCGTTGCTGCGCGCCTGCGCCACCAGGTGGCTGCGTGCGGAACGAGCCGGGTGCAGTGCCTTGGCGTCAAGGAGCGCGCCGACCTCGCGGATCGGGTGCCGCATCGAGGAGTACGGCCTGCCGTCGATCAGCGCCTCTCCCCCGGAGGGATGGTCCAGGCCGAGAATCATGCGCATCGTGGTCGACTTACCGGCGCCGTTGGGCCCCAGGAAGCCGGTCACCTGCCCGCCTTTGATGTCCAGCGTCAGACCGTCCACGGCGACGGTCTCGCCGTAACGTTTGGTCAGTTCCCGAAGGGTGATCACGGAGCTCCTTCATGCCGGTCACGGACCGCGGAAGCCGAGGGAGGCGTGCACCGACCGGCGCATGGGGCTCAGCCCTTGGGCAGCCACCGCGTTTCCTGTACGAGAGCGACGCTAGAAGTCCGCGGGAACGGCGCCCATTGGACGAACGGCAGCGGCGTGCTGCCCTTCGTCAGGGGTGTGCCCCGCCCCTGGGCTGATGTGTGAAGTACGCCGCTCGCGCGGCGGCGCGGCGGCCGTAGGCTCGCCGCGTGGAAGACACAGCAGTGGAAGACACAGCGTCGGACAGCCGGCCGGTCCGTGTCCTGATAGCCGACGACGAGGCGATGATCCGGGCGGGGGTCCGGGCCATCCTCGCCCGTGACCCCCACGTCGAGGTGGTGGCCGAGGCAGTCGATGGGCACGAGGCCGTAGCGCTCGCCCGCAGGTACCGGCCGGACGTGGTCCTTCTCGACATCCAAATGCCCGGTCTGGACGGGCTGGCGGCAGCGGCCCGCCTCCACAAGGAGTCGGCGCCGGTCGGTGTGATCATGCTGACGACCTTCGGCCAGGACGACTACGTCACCCGCGCGCTGGAAGGCGGCGCCGACGGCTTCCTGCTGAAGGCCGACGACCCGAGAGAACTCCTCAACGGAGTACGGGCGGTGGGAGCCGGCGGAGCCTACCTGTCCCCACGGGTCGCAGCCCGGGTCATCGCCGGGCTACGCGCGCACCGGGCGGCACACCCCCACCGCTCACTGGAGCGGCTCACGGAACGGGAACGCGACGTCCTGGCCGGACTCGGGACAGGTCTGTCCAACGCGGAGATCGCGAGCCGACTGCACCTCGTCGAGGGCACGGTGAAGGCACACGTCAGCGCGGTGCTCGCGAAGCTGGGTGCACGCAACCGGGTGGAGGCGGCCATCTCCGCGTACGAGGCCGGCCTGGTCCCACCGGGCCGCCGTTGACCCAGGCGGAATGTGGACCCCGTGCCTCCTCGTCTCTAGGCCGCCCGTCGGGTCCGCGCGTAGTGGCGCCGGGCGCGGTCCCGGTTGCCGCAGTCCAGGACGGACACGAGCGAGACACCGAGCAGCGAGAGCTTGGCGAACAGTGGACGGTCCTCCACGACCAGGTGAGGGTCTGTACGGTGAGTGGTGTAACTCCCTTGTAGAGAGCGACAGTTGATGACTGACGTGACGAGTGGCACCGAGGCCGGCAAGGCAGCCACGGATGTGTCCGAGGCCGTGGACGATGCCCTGCTGAGCGAGCTGATGGAGCGGGCGAAGGCCGGCGGGGTGAGCCTGACCGGCGAGGGCGGGCTGCTGCAGCAGCTGACCAAGCGGGTGCTGGAGTCCGCGCTCGAGGGCGAACTGACCGCGCACTTGGGCCACGAGCCGGGCGAGCGGGCCGAGGGCGGCCGGGAGAATTACCGCAACGGCCGGCGCGCGAAGACAGTGACGACCGAGGTCGGGCCGGTTGAGATCGAGGTGCCCCGGGACCGGGCTGGCAGTTTCGAGCCGCAGTTGGTCAGGAAGCGGCAGAAGCGGCTCGGCGGGGTCGACGAGATGGTGCTGTCGCTGTCCGCGAAGGGCCTCACCCATGGCGAGATCTCCGCGCATCCGGCCGAGGTGTACGGCACCGAGGTGTCCAAGTCGACGATCTCCACGATCACCGACAGCGTGCTGGCCGGCATGGCCGAGTGGCAGAACCGCCCCCTGGACGCGGTCTACCCGGTGGTCTTCGTCGACTGTGTGAACGTGAAGGTCAGGGACGGTCAGGTCGCCAACCGGCCGGTCTACATGGCCGTGGCCGTCACCGCCGACGGGCAGCGCGACATCCTGGGCCTGTGGGTCGGTGAAGGTGGTGAGGGCGCGAAGTACTGGCTGCAGGTCCTCACCGAGATCAAGAACCGGGGCACGTCCGATGTCCTGATGCTCGTCTGCGACGGGCTGGCCGGCCTGCCCGACGCGGTGAACACGGTGTGGCCACGGACCATCGTGCAGACCTGCGTGGTCCATCTGCTGCGGGCGTCGTTCCGTTACGCGGGCCGCCAGGACTGGGAGAAGCTCGCCAAGGCCCTGCGGCCCGTCTACACCGCGCCGACCGAGGACGCCGCCCTGGAGCGGTTCGTGGAGTTCACCGACGCCTGGGGGCACAAGTACCCGGCCATCGTGCGGCTCTGGGAGGCCTCCTGGGCCGAGTTCGTGCCGTTCCTGCAGTTCGACGTGGAGATCCGCAAGATCGTGTGCACGACCAACGCGATCGAGTCGATCAACGCCCGCATCCGCAAAGCCGTCCGGGCCCGCGGGCACTTCCCCACGGAACAGGCCGCTCTCAAGTGCGTCTACCTGGCCGTGATGAGCCTGGACCCCACCGGCACCGGACGCAAGCGCTGGACCATGCGCTGGAAGGCCGCACTCCAGGCCTTCGACATCACCTTCGACGGCCGACTCACCGCCGGCCGCAGCTGAATCAATCAATCCGACCGAGTTCCACCGATCGCTACACAGTCCCTGGGGGCACGGCACTAACCGCCGGGAAGGGGCGCGGAGTAGCGCTTGAGGACCTGGGCAGGGTGGTCTTCGTCGGTGGGCCAAAGCACGACGTGGTAGTGGTCCTCGCCTTCCAGGGCGTCCTCGGAAAGCCTGTTCAGGCCGTGGGAGTAGATGCGCACGGCGTAGTTACCGAGGGCAAGAGGGATGCGGGGAATCTTGTCGCTGGCGTCCTGCATGGAGATCAGCAGGCGTCCTGAGGGGAGCGCGAGGCCGGCCTGTGTGACGTGGTCGGCTTGCCGTAGTTCCGTGCCGTCGGCCGGGGGTGCGCGGCGCACGTCCACGGTGACGGGAACATTGAAGGGGCGAGCGGCTCCGATTCCGACAACGCCAGGAGCAGTGTTGATCCAGTCCGCAACCAGTGCATCGAACCAGCCCAGTTCGGGTTCGCCCAGGTCTGCATCGTCGTCCTGGATCAGCAGGGTGGAGTAGTCGGCGAGGACCGTGAGTTCGTGGCGGGAGATCAAGCCGGGGTCACTGGGCGGCGGGGTGGCGGTCATCTGGAACTGATCTCCGTAGAGAAGTGAGTGTGAGCGGTCTGGGCTGGTGGCCGTGAGGTTGGTACGCCAGTAGGCGGCCACCAGTAGGAGGCAATCCACCAGTGGTGGCTTCCATGGCCGCCCCGGACCGGAGCGGCCACTTCAGCTCGGCGTAGCTGCTTCACCGACCTCCCGAAGATCCGCGGGTCACCCAGCCCTTCAGCTGAGGACCTTGACGTACCAGTGGTCCGCCTTGCCATGCCCTTCGTAGGGTCCGGTTTCCTCGTAGCCATACCTGGTGTACAAAGCCCGTGCCGCGGTGAGTTGGGTGTTGGTCTCGCACACGATCCGGGCAGCGCCCAGCCTCCTCGCCGATTGCTCGACGGCGAGGAGGAGGCCCCGGCCCAACCCCGCTCCCCGCCCAGCGGGGCGCACGAACATCCGCTTGAGCTCCGCGGTCTCAGGAGCACCTCTGAGCAGCCGCAACCCTGCGCAGCCCAGGAACTCACCCTTGTCCCCACGCGCAACGAGAAACTCGCCGTCGGGCGGGCCGAGCACATGGTGAGGATCTTCAACAAGCACCGCTTGCAGCTCCGCCTCTATGGCTGGGCGCCCCAGCACCCGCCGCCCCATCTCGGTGAAGTACTCCCGCATCACCTCATCGACACCCGCGCCGATGACACGCTCCACCTTGATAGTCCACGTTGGCATGCAGGCCATGGTCCCCGAACGACCTGTGGCCGTCCACCGTCCTTTCGACAGGCGCCCTTGCGACAGGCGTCCTTGCGACAGGCGTCCTTGCGACAGGCGTCCTATCGGCAGGTCTCCGACCAACCCTCACGCCACAGAGATCGTTCGCGAGCCCAGCCTCAGCAGACCCGCACGCCGTCGATCATGTTGTTGTACGGCGTGCCCTGCAGTCCGGGATCTTGTGGGGCGCTGTGCTGCCGAACTTGAGGGACCAGTGCCCCTCCCAGTTGTAGAACTTCGATCGGGTTCCGCTGGACTGACGGTTCTTCAGCGAGGTCAGCCGGTCGTTGAAGCCGTAGTCACTCAAATCGCGGAACGCGCACCTGTAGAACGTGAGCTTCGCGTGGTCGTAGTTGTCACCCGCCCACAGGCACAGCCGCCCGCTCGAGCAGCTGCTGCCCAGCGCCGAAACCGGGTGCGGTGAAGGTGATCGTTGTGCCGTCGTTCGCGCGGATCTCGTCGAAGCTCACCTGCTGGGCGGGGGCCTTCATTTCCGCCCGGTGTGCCTCGGTTCGGTCCTGGAGCTGCGCGGCCTGCCTTTCGGAGAGTCCGGCCGCACGTGCTTGCGCGGTGCGTACCGAGTCGGCGGCGGGCGCGCTCTGCCCCGAGAGGGCGGGCTGCGCGGTGACGGTCCCGGCGGCGCGGCCCGCGGTGAGCAGTGCGGCGCCGGTCAGGCTGAGAACGGTTCGGATGGGTCGCATGATTCTCCTCGTTTCCCCGTGGTGTGCCGCTGCTTCGCCGGGGGCGGCACCTGCCCCATTGCCGCGCTGATCAGCGGGCTTTGCCTTCTACCGTGGCCGTGGCGACCGGTCGGTTGTGAGTGCGGTGTGAGCATGCCGTTGATGGCCCTGCGGGCTCCATGCGTTTCGGCCCAGCCCGAAAGGAGCAGGCGAAATCCTGATCACGTCGACCTCGGCTTCATCCGTTGTCAGGCTGATGACGATCTGAAGGCCGACGCCCGATTGATCACCGCTGGGATGGCAGGTGACGCTCACGGATTTGCTCCTGAACACATGATGGGGGCTTCCTTCCGGTCCGGCGGTGTGGGTGTCAGGGGGTGAGGACGCGGGCGAGGGAGTCGAGGTGCGTGAGGGCGTCGGGGCCCGCGGGGGAAAGGACCACGCTGGTCGCGCGGGCGGCGTGGCGTGCGGTGATCGCCGCGCGGGCCTGGTCGGGCGTACCGGCGATGCTCAGATCGCGGACCCAGGCTGCGGGCATGGTCCGGGCGAACTCCCGGGCGTTGCGGCAGGCGGCACGGTGGGCGCGCAGCTCGGCGGCGAAGGGCAGGGGGTCGATGTGGGCCGCCCAGCCCGGCTCACCGATCGCTTCCAGACCGGCGCGGACACGGGCGAGGGCGGCTTCCTCGTCGTCGTCGACGGCCGCGGCGTCGTAGGTGACGATCTCCGGGGCCTTGGTGGTGGCTTCGGGGCCCAGATGGTTCAGGGAAGCGCTGATGTAGGCGGGGGCGGCGGGTTCGGCAAGGAGGAGTCCGTCGGCGACCTAGCCCGCGGCCTGCTGTGATCTGGGGCCGCGGACGCCCAGGACGAGGGGCGGGATGGCCTCGGCGTCGGGGATCTCGGTGAGGACGACGCCTTCGCAGCGCACATAGCGGCCGTTCTCGGGTCCGGGGTTGCCCCGCAGGAGTTGGCGCAGCGCGGTGGTGTACTCCTTGAGGAGCGTCAGGGGGCTGGCGGGCCAGGATCCGGCCTTGCGCATCCAGTCGGGCATGCCGTGTCCGATTCCGGCGATGAGGCGTCCGGGATGGAGCTGGGCGAGGGTGGCGAGTTCCATCGCGGTGAAGCACACGTTGCGGGCACCGGCCGGCAGGATTCCGACGCCGACGGTGATGTTCGCGGTGCTGGCCAGGACGAGGCGGCCTGAGCGATGCCGCCGCGCCAGCCGAGATCCTCCACCACCCACAGCTGATCGAAGCCGAGTTCTTCGGCCCGGCGCGCGTAGGACAGCACCTCGCGAGCAGGCAGGTCGAGGGGCAGCAGGACACCGACGCGGCCGCGGGCGGGGCTGGCGTCGGGTGCAGACATCGTGCTCCTTCGAGGCAGTGGGGGTTTCGCTGTCTCAACCCCATGCTGCGTCAACACCTATGGGATGAGCCGCGCTTGCGGGACCATGCCAGACGCTGACAACGGTGCGGAACCGCAACAAGGAGGATCGATGGGTGCACGTTGGCCGGAGAAATTCCGGCAGCACATGGCAGGCGAGGACTGTCCGATGTGCGGCAATGACTTTGATGCCACAGACATCGGCTGGGGCCTGCTGGTACGCAAAGGCACTGTCAGCAACGCGTACTTGTGGAGGTCGGGCATCATTCGTGGCTACCTCGTGGTCGTCTTCACGACGCGTCACGCGGCCGAGCCTACAGAGATGACACCGGAAGAGGCTGCTGCGTTCTGGCGCGAAACCCTCGAAGCCGGACGCGCAGTTGAACGCCTGTATCGCCCGCTCAAACTCAACTATCAGCTCCTCGGAAACAGCATTCCCCATGCCCACTTCCACATCGTTCCTCGACGGGGTGAGGACGACGATCCCGCAGCCGGCGAGCCCTTGCCGTTCGCGGTCCTCGACCCACCGCTCCGCCAGGACGAGAGCACCCTTCAGGCCGACGCCCGTGAGCTGCGGGCGCTCCTCGGCGAGTGCTGACTACCAGTTCATACAGCTGGGCATGCCGCACTTCCCGGCGGCATCCGTCGTGGGGCTGTCGCCCCAAGCTCAGGGCAGTGTCAGAACACCGTGTGAGATCAGGAGGTTTCGCACCTCCGACAAGGACGTGGCACACGTGTGCGCCTGCCAGAGCGACTCCTCCTGGTGGGTCGTCGTCAAGCCGATCACAGTGCATCCGGCAGCCACCGCCGCGCGTATGCCCGCGGGTGCGTCCTCCACGACCAGACATGACGAGGGGGAGACGCCAAGTCGGTATGCAGCCAAGGCGAAGCAGTCCGGCGCGGGCTTGGCGTTTTCAACATCGCTGCCGTAGACCCGAATGGCGGGTAGAGGAAGTCCAGCTGCCGCAAAACGGGATTCGACGAAGGCTCGGTCGCCGGACGTCACGATCGCCCATGGGCTGTGGGACAGATCCTGTAGCAGATCAAGAGCGCCATCGACCGGCAAGACGCTGTCTCGTTCCTGGGTCAACAGGTCGTCGAGCACCTGCCGTTCGACGACTGGGTCGAGATGGGCGCCAGCGTCCTTGACCGTGTCCTCGGGGCGCCGCCCGAAGGTGAGCTGCCACACCTTCTCAGGATCCAGGCCTCGCAGCAGCGACCAAGAGTTCCAGACTCTCCGGTGAGCGGCTGCTGAGTCCAGCAGGACTCCGTCCACGTCGAAGAGCACGGCAGAGATGGTCATCCCGGCATGCTCCCAGGTGCGAGAGCGCCAAGACCGAGTGTTGCAATCACCGGGCGACGTGGCGTTCGTGACGCCCCGTCAAGTCGAACTGTGTCGGGCGCCGGCAGCCGGAGCGCATCGGACGCAGGTCACTCGGGCTTGCCGGCGATGGCGAGTTCGTTGCGGATCTCGGTGATGACTGCCGAGACGAGCTGGTGGAACTGCTCGTCCGCGGTGGGGAGTCGCAGTGTCGCCGCCTGGCGGAGGGTCGGGATGTCGAGGTCGGCGTGGTCCTCGAGCCAGGTGTCGGGGACGAGTGTGGTGCGGTCGGCTCCGGACCGGTCGGCGGGTTGCTCGACCAGGAGGGCGAAGGAGAGGACGAGCAGGGAGAGGTGGCGGTGGGCCGCGAGCGCCGCCGGGAGGTCGAGGCCGATGTCCTGCAGGAGTCGTAGGAAGCGGTCCAGGTTGAGCAGGCGGTTGGGGTGCACCGAGGTCGGGGGCGTGTCCTCGTCGAGGGAGACGAGCAGGGCGCGTGGCCAGCGGCGGTACAGCTCGCGCAGTGAGCCGGCGTAGTCGGCGACGGACGTTTCCCAGGCCTCGGGGTGGAGCGGCGGCGGGTTCCAGGAGCTCAGCATGAGGTCGACGACGAGGTTGACGACCTCCTGGCGATCCTCGACGTAGTTGTACAACGCCCGCACGGTGACGCCCAGTTCGGCGGCCAGGGCGCGCATTGTGACGGACGGGAACCCCTGCGTGCCGGCCATCTCCAGAGCCTTGGCGGCGATGAGTTCGCGGGTGAGGACCGGGCGGCCCTTGCGTGTGGTGGGGCGGCGGCGGGAGGTGGCGGGCATGGTGCCAGCCTACGACCCAGGCTTAAACTTCACACACGTTGACTTTTAGCGTCGGGCACCTTCAGGCTGGCCTGGTCACACCCGCCCACGCCCGGAGGTCGAACCCATGCCAGCTCAGAAGTCCCGCCGCTTACCGCCGTTGAGCGGGGTGCTGGTGCTCGTGATGGCTTCGACGGGGCTGGTGGTCGTCGACCTCACGATCGTGGCCATCGGACTTCCGCTGATCAGCGCGGAACTCGCGGACGGGGCTTCTGCCGAGTCCGTGGTGGTGACGTACATGGTCGCCATGGGCGCCCTCACCCAGGTCGTCGGAAGCCTGTCGGACCGGTGGGGCCGACGGCCGCTGTTCCTCGCCGGAATCGCCGTGTTCACGGTGGCCTCGCTGGCCGCGACCGCGGCGCCCGATCTGCTGTGGCTCAACGTCGCCCGCGTGGTCCAGGGCGCGGGGGCGGCGGCCATCATGGTGAACGGCATCCCTCTGCTCTCCGACCGTTACTCCGGCGAAGAGCGCAACCTCGCCATCGGCGCCTGGGGTTCGTTCGCGACCGCGGCCGGACTGCTCGCCCCGACCCTCGGCGGGGTACTGGCCGACACCTTCGGATGGCGGGCGGTATTCGCGATCAATCTGCCTCTCGGGGCGGCCGCCTGGGTACTGGCTGCCCGCGTGCTGCCACGCTCACCGGCCGCGCCGGAGGCGGGGCGGTCGGACTGGCTCGGCAGCCTGCTGCTCATGGTCGGCCTCGGCACGGCGACCCTCCTGATGCTCCGCACCGGCGACGCGCCGTGGTCAGGCCGGGACACCATGACGCTACTCATCGCCTGCCTGGCGCTGGCCGCCTTCCTCGCCGTCCAACTCCGCGTGCCCGCGCCGACGCTGCACCTGCGGATGTTCGGCCGGCCCGCGTTCTCCGGCGCGATGCTGGCCATCTTCCTCTCGCGCGTCCTGACCATCGGCGGCTCGGTCTACCTGGTGCTGTACTTCTCCGACGGCCTCGACTTGAGCCCGACAGCGGCGGGCCTGCTGATGACCCCGATCTTCCTCGCCCAGATCGCCATGGGCATGGTCGCCTCCAAGCTGCTCAGTCACTGGGCTCCCGGCCTGGTGATCGGCTCCGGCTACGCGCTCAAAGGCGCCGGCCTCGCCGCACTGGCGCTGCTGATCACACCTCATACCCCGTGGTGGGCGCTGCTCTTGCCGCTGCTCGCCTGGGGAGCCGGCGGCGGGGTCGCCGGCGCACCCGTCATGGCCGTCGCGGTGCGGGTCACGGCTCCTGAACGAGTGGGCATGGTCGCCGGGACCGTCTCCACCCTCGCCTCTCTCGGTGCCGGCGTCGGCACCGCGGCGCTCGGCGCGATCTTCACCCTCCATGGCGGCCACGACAGCCAGGCCGTCACCGACGGGGCCCAGGCCGTACTGGGCGCGTCCGCGGCCCTGGCGGTCGTCGCCGTGCTCACCACCGTCACGCTCATCGACCCGCGCCGCGTCCCACGCCCTGACCGCAGTCAAGTACCCGCATCATGAGGCAGGGCCGAGGCCGCGGGGTGATCCGAACAGGACCCCCGCCCCAGATCAAGGACCGAAAAGAACGACGTCTTCAGCCGAACGGCCCGTCGCTCGCGAAGACATGGTCGGCGAAGTGCTTGCCCATCCGGCGGTATGCGGCAGCTGTGGGGTGGAGGCCGTCGGCCAGGTCGTCCACCTCGTCCGGGCCGAGCAGTTCGCGGCCGTCGAGATAGTGGAGGTGGGGATCGTGTGCCCTGCGGGCCTCCACGATCCGGGCCAGCTCGGAACGGACCACGGTCAGGGACAACGCACCGGTGGCGACATCTCCCGGGTCGCCCAGGGCTTTGATCTTCCCGTCCGGTCCCATCGTGGTCGGGCCGGGGGTCTCCTCGAAAGCGGGACAGCTCACCGGGGACATCAGCAGGAGCGGGGTGTCCGGGTGGCCGTCGCGGATCGTGTCCAGGAATCCGTGGACCGCCGGGCCGAACGTCCGCGTTCGGAAGGCCGCCTGGCTCACGATGTTGATGCCGACCTTGAGGCTGATCAGGTCGGCGGGCATGTCGCGGATCGTCCGGGCGACGTACGGGTCGAGCATCGCGTTGCCCGCCTGGCTGAGGTTGATCACCTCCACCCCGCCGAGCGCGGCCGCCACCACCGGCCAGGTGCCGGTCGGGCCGTCGGCCTCGATGCAGTGGCTGATGGAACTGCCGTGGTGCACCCACCGGCGGCGTCCGTCCGGCAGCGGCGCCAGCACCTCACCGTCGGCGCGCAGTGCCACCAGTTCCGTGGGGGTCTGCTGTGGCAGCCACAGCTCGACGTTCTTCATGCCGGCCGCCAGCCCGGTGAACCGTACGGTCCCCGGCTCGCCCGCGATCAGTCGCTGCTCGGCCCCGGGGCCCGCCATCCGCATCACATTGCCCACCGGCGTCTGACGGCGTCCGGCCGGGGCGCCATCCACCACCAGATCCAGCATCCCGGTCGGGCGCGGCTCGGGATCGGTCTCTAGCTGTCCCGTCGAGGTGAGTACCTCGAGCTCCAGCTCAGTGGCATCGGTGCGGAACACCAGCCGCACCCCCGAAGGCATCACGGTCACTCCATAGACCGTTGGGTCCTGGTACTGCTCCGTGGTCCAGGCGGGCAACCGGCGCGGCATCAGCCCCGCCTTCGTGGTCTCCAGATCCAGCGCACCCCGGAATTCCACCGGCCCACCCACCAGAGGAACCGCCCGCACCGCCACCGTCACCGCTCCTGCCTCAGGTCGAACATCCCAGGTCCGGATTGCCGACATGAACCTACTGATCATCGACGTTCGATGACAACCGGTCGGCCTTCTTCACTGATGACCGCCGTTGTCACTCAGGCGTCGGCGGCCTCGCGCAGGACATCGCAGGTGTTCTGCAACTCCTCCATCAGTCGCGTGGCTTCGACGATGAGGACGCCGTACGGGCGGGAGACGTCGGCCAGTGGCAGGTCGTATCGGTCCGCCGTGTCCATGACCTGTTGCAGTGCCTCTTGCGCCACGCCGGCCGCATCCAGCATCTCCTGGGCCTGTTCGGTGAGCGTGTCGATGTCGAGTTCGGTGATGACATGGACGATGTCCCGCAGGCGGAGGGCGAAGTCGGCGTACGCCTTGAAGGCCGGGGCGTAGGTGTAGGTGTTCTCCGTCTCACGCCACTGGTCCAGGCTCCGGGTGAGCGAGGCAAGTTGGTGGACAGCCCGTTCCATCGCGCTCAGGACCTGGCGAAAACAGCCGAAATCCAGGTAGCTGCGATGGGCCGGCAGCAACCGCCGCGGGTTGAAGGGCAGACTGTTCTCCGCCGTGTGCAGACCTGCCCGGGCCTGGCCCACGGCATCCTGCGCCCGCTCCCCCGCCCGACGCCACTGCGCCGCCCGATCGGCGTCCACGTCACCCTCGCTGAGGCCGTCGGCCAGATCGCCCAGCAACGACTCCATCTCGGCCGCCAGGACGTGCAGCCCCTGCTCGGCGCTGCGGTAGCGCAGCGGCGGCGCGATGCACAGGTTCACGACCAGACCCACCCCACAGCCGATCAGGACCAGGACGATGATCTGCCCCAGCTGACGCGCCCCGTCGGTGCTCGTCGTGGCCGCCGCGTAGGTGGAGAACGCGAAGAACGCCGCTGTGGAGACCTGGGACCGCTGTTCACCCAGCGCCGGCCACTGGCTCAGAACCAGCGCAATGATGGCGACGACCGCGAAAGCGAGCAGGTCCGGTCCGGCCGTGAACCCGATCGCCGCCTGTACGGCCACTCCCACGACGACCGCCGCCACGTACCGCAGCGTCTGCCACACCGACGTGTGCAGCGTGACGTTCATCGTCAGCACCGCGGAGAAGGGTGCGAACGCCGGCGACGTCGCGTTCATCAGGTCGTACGCGATCCACCACGCCAGGGTCGCCGCCACCACACGCTTGACGACCAGAAGGACGGTGTGGCGTTCATGCCCCGCCGACCCCCACGCCCGTCCCAGCCACGCTCCGACATTCCGCATTCGACCCACCACACACTCCAGCTTCCCCTCGGTTTCCGAGCCCCGCACGCGGTGGGCGGGGCCCAAGATCAGGTAACCCGCAATGGCACCTATGAATCACCGTGCACTGGTTAGGTGAATCACTGTGCACCCGGTCAGGCCAGGCGGATGCCCGGCCACCGGCCCGTGTCGGCCAGTTCCCTGGTGACCTCGACGATGCCGCGGCGGACCGCCACCACGGTGTCTCGTGGCTCATAGCTGTCGGTGGCCGTGCGCACCGCGATGTGGCGGCGCAGCGCGGGGTCGATGATGCGGCGGACGCCGATGCGGTGCTGGGCGCCGTGGACCGCGACCACCGAGCGCGGCAGGATCGTGCAGGCCTCGCCGCTCTCCGCGATACGGATCAGCGTGCCGAGGGATTCCACGTCGCCGACGTTCCTGGGCACCAGCCCGTGGGCGGCGAACGCCCGGTCCACCAGGGCCCGCAGGTTGCTGCGCGCGCCCGGCGTCACCAGCGGCACCTGCCGCAGGTCGTGCAGGGACACCTCGTCCGGTCTTTCCGGAGCGGGGTCAGGGTGGCCGATCAGGTACAACTCCTCCGAGTACAGCGGGAGTTCGGCCGAGCGTGGCGCGTCGTCCTCGCGGAACACCGCGGCCAGATCGAGGCGGCCTGCGAGCAGCAGCTCGTGGACGTAGCCGCTCATCGACTCGAAGAGCTGCAGGTGGATGCCCGGGTAGTGGGCGCGCACCCAGGAGAACAGGGCTGGGGCGAGCGGCGCGGTCACCGTGGTGGGCAGGCCGATCGCGACCGGGCCGTGGACCGGCTGCCGGCCGCCGGTGATGTCCTGCGCGAGGCGGTCGAACTGCCGCACCAGTTGCTGCGCGTCCCGGTAGAGCGTCCGGCCCTGGGACGTCGGCCGTACGCCGCGCGGGCCGCGGTCGAGGAGCCGGACGCCAAGGTGTGCTTCGAGTTGGGCCATGCGCTGGCTGATCGCGGGCTGCGACACATGCAGCACGCCGGCGGCCCGGGACAGGCTGCCGGCGTCGACGACGGCGATGAAGTCGCGTAGCTGGGCGATGTCCACGGTGGAGTTCGCAGCCGCCTTCCTGCTCTGATTCCCGCTCGGGTTCCCGCTCTGGGGTGCTGGCCTATGACGTTGCGTGCCGTGCGGCGGGCTCGACCTGGTGGAGGATGCGGCGGGCTCGTTCGACGACAGGCCGGTCGATCATCTCACCGTCCACGGTCGTCGCCGCGTCGTGGCCCGCGTCGTGGCCTGTGGCGAGCACTCGCCGGGCCCACTTCAGCTCGTCCTCGGTGGGCGCGAAGGCCGTGCGCACGTGCGGGAGTTGCGCAGGGTGGATGCAGAGTTTTCCGCCGAAGCCCCAGGCGCGGGCGCGGGCGGCCGCCCGGGTGACGGCATCCGCATCGCGGACGGCCGTGGTCACTCCGTCCACAGGTGCGGGCCGTCCGTTCGCCGTCGACCAGCGGACGAGGTCGGCTCGGGCCGTGTCCAGCGCCCGGTCGTCGGACACGCCCAGGTCGAGGGCGAGGTCGATGCTGCCGAAGAGCAGCCTCACGGAGGCGGGTTCGGCGGTGATGCCGTCGAGGTTGACCAGTCCTCGCGCGGTCTCGATCAATGGGAGTACGCGGCAGCCGCTCGCTTCGGACGCTTCACGCACCTGTGCCGCCGACTCGGTCTTGGGCAGCACGACGGCCGCGGGCGACAGGGTCCGGCAGGCGGCGAGGTCGTCCGCGAACTCGGCGGTTCGGGGGCCGTTGACCCGTACCGCCACCGGCACGTCGGCGTCCCGAGGCCAGGCTGCGCGCAAGTGGTCACGGGCGGTCGCCTTGTCGTCCGCGGCGACGGCGTCCTCCAGGTCGATGATGACGGCGTCGGCGCCGCTGGCGGCCGCCTTCGCGAACCGGTCGGGGCGGGAGGCCGGCACGAACAGCCAACTCACCGCCGCTTTCAGTGGGTTCACCGAGTCGGCGGTCATGCGGCACCCCGGCTGGTGAGTTCGTCGATCTCGGCGTCCGTCAGGCCCGCCTCGGCGAGGATGGCCCGGGTGTGCTCGCCGATGCCGGGCACCGGGTCCATGCGTGGGGTGTCGTCGACCAGTCCCGGCGGGGCCAGCGCGGGGATCGGTCCTGCCGGGGTCTCCACCTGGTGCCAGCGGCCGCGGGCGGTCAGCTGCGGGTGCTCCCACACCTCGGCCAGCGAGTTGACCCGGGCGTGTGCCACCGGGACGGCGGCCAGCAGCTCGACGGCCTCGGCGGCGGTGAGCTCAGCGAACCGCGCCGCGATGATCGCGCCCAGCGCCTCGCGGTGTGCGTTGCGGGCGGCGTTGCCTGCGTAGTCCGGGTGCGTCGTCAGCTCCGGGCGCAGCAGGAAGCGCTCGCAAAAGGCCGCCCACTCGCGCTCGTTCTGGATGCACATCATGACGACCTTGCCGTCCCCCGCGGTGAAGGGACCGTACGGATAGATCGTCGCGTGCGCCGCACCCGCGCGCGGCGGCGGCTCGGCGCCGTCGTACGCGTAGTACAGAGGGAAGCCCAGCCACTCCACCGTGGCCTCCAGCATCGATACATCGACATGGACACCCTCGCCGGTGCGGCCCCGCTCCAACAGGGCGGCGAGGATCGCGCTGTAGGCGTACATCCCGGCGGCGATGTCGGACACGGAAATGCCGACCTTCGCCATCTCCTCGGCGGTACCGGTCACCGACAGCAGCCCGGATTCGCTCTGCACCATCAGGTCGTACGCCTTCGCCGTGGCGTACGGGCCGGGAGTGCCGTAGCCGGAGATGTCGCAGACGATCAACTCCGGGTGGGCGGCGTGCAGTTCGGCCCAGCCGAGACCGGCCCGCTCGGCCGCGCCGGGCGCCAGGTTCTGCACGAAGACGTCGGCGTCGGCGAGGAGTCGGCGCAGGGCGTCCATCCCCCGGGGGTCCTTGATGTCGAGGGTGAGCGACTCCTTGTTGCGGTTGACCCACACGAAGTGGGAGCTGAGTCCGCGCACACGGGTGTCGTAGGCGCGGGCGAAGTCGCCGGTGCCGGGACGCTCCACCTTGATCACGCGGGCGCCGAGGTCGGCGAGCTGTCGGGTGGCGTACGGAGCGGCGATGGCCTGCTCGAGCGAGACGACGGTGATGTCGCGGAGGGGTTGCATGTGCGTCTTTCTCTTGGGGTTCTCTTGGGGTTGCTGCCGGCTTCTCTCGGGCTTGCTGCCGGGTCGGGGCAGCGGTCTCACACCACGAAGCTCACGGCGATGACCAGTACCAGCGAGACGACCGATGCCATCGCGGTCACGAAGGTGAGCGCTTTGAGCGCGCCTCGGGTGGTCACTCCGAGGAGCGGTTGGAACATCCAGAAGAAGTTGCTGTTGACCTGGAGGGCGAAGAGCGAGCCCGAACCGATCGCCAGCGCCAGCACCGCGGGCGGCACGGCGAGGTCGCCCATGATCGGGGCGATGATCCCGGCGGCCGCGATGGCGGCGACACCGATGGAGCCGATGGCCAGGTGCAGCAGCGCCGCGACCAGCCACACGAGCAGGATCGTCACCACGGTGGACATGCCCGCGTCGGCGGAGAAGATCCCGGAGAGCACCTTGTCGAGGCCGGTCTTGCCGATGACGGCACCGAGCGATCCGCCCACGCCAGTGACGAGCAGGATCTGCCCGGTGCTGTGGAAGCCCTCGGTCACCGCCTGGTCCACCCGCTCGTTGGTGAGCACCCGCTTCGCCAAGGTGTACGCACCGACCAGGCCTGCGAACAGCGCGAACGCCGGGTTGCCGAGGAAGGCGAGCAGATCCGACTCCACGCCCGCGGCGTCGGCGATGGCGCCGGTGGCGATGAGCAGCAGCGGGACGACGATCGGCAGCAACGAGAGGTACAGCGGCGGCAACGGGCGGCGGGCGCCGGGGTGTTCGTCCTCGGGCGCGGCCGCGGTGGCGGTGGCGGTGACATCGGCCGGTTCGTCCCGCGCGCCCTCGTTGTCGGGCACGTCCTCGTTGTCCGGCACTTCGTCGGTGTCCGCGTTCCACAGGCCGAGGCGCAGCAGCCGACCGTAGAGGAACGTGGTCAGCAGCGCCGCGAGCGGGCCGAGGACGAAGCCGTACACCAGCATCGTACTGAGCGGCACATGCAGCAGTCCGGCGACCGCCAAGGTGCCGAGGCCCGGCACCACGAACACGTAGCCGACCAGGATTCCCGCGCTCAGTGCGCCACCCATCATGGGCAGGCCGTAGCGTCCCATGCGCGGCGCGGCGGACTTGGCCAGCGGGGCGGCGAGGACGAGTTGGACGTCCACGTAGATCGACGGGAAGACGGCGCTGAGGGCTCCGGCGAGCGCGTAGGGAAGCTTTCCCGGGCCGAGGACGCGCATCAGCTTCTCGACCAGTTTCTGCAGCGCCCCCATGGAGTTCAGCAGTGAACCGAGCAGCACGCCGAAGCCGATCAGCAGCCCCACCTCGGCCATGATGTCGCCGAAGCCGTCGACGATCGTGTTGATGGTGCCCTCGAAGCCGAGGCCGGTCGCGATGCCGAGATAGAGCGAGCCGATGACCAGGGCGATCACCGGTTCCACTTTCGGCACCAGAATCAGTAGGACAACCACGAGGATGGCTATCGCGGTATGCAGAGCTGTCACGGGGGTTCCTCTCACCACGTCGTGAGTACATGTGAGGGAAACACGGTGATCACGGTGGCGGAAGGCAGGAATCCGCGATGGGGGTATCAGGTGCCCTTATGGCGTTCGTGCAAGTCACCAAGCGCCTGCGCCACCAGCTCCGGAGTCTCGTACATCGGGCTGTGGCCGGCGTCCACGAGCGACAACCGGGCCCCGGGCACGGCCGCGGTCATCGCCTCCGCGTCGTCGACGGTCCGTACGGCGTCGAAGCGCCCGTGCACAACCGACACCGGCATCCGCAACTGCCCCATCCGCGGGGCGAAGTCGGTGGCGTGCTGGCTGCTCAGCGCGTCGAGCGCCGCTTGGACCGGGACACCGTGCCCGTACTCGAGCAAGCGCTCGCGCACCTCGGGCGACGGCCTCCGGTGGAACGAGCGGTCCATGACCGCCCGTACGACGTCCGCGGTCCCGTCCCTCCGCATCGAGGCGATCAAGGACGTGACATCACCGTGGTGGTGCATGTTCGGCCCCGTGTTGATCAGCATCAGTGCGCCGACCAGATCGGGCCGGGTCAGGGCGAGTTGCAGCGCGATGGCGCCGCCGGTGGAGTGCCCGACGAGAAGGACGGGATCCTGCCCTGCGTGGCAGATCGATCCGGCGACCCACTCCGCCACTTCCTCGATGCGGTGCGAGGGCGCGTCGGTCATCCACGACAGGGCGTGCATCTCGAAGCGCTCGTCGAGCAGCTCAGCCAGCCGTTCGAAGATCAACGGTGAGCAGAAGGTGCCCGGAAGCGCGATCACCTCCCGGGCCCCGACCCGCCTCACGGCGCCCGACCCGTCCGAACCCGCGGTCTGCTGAGAGGGGATCATGTTCTGCTCCATCGTTGGACAGCGGACCGCACGGGGACGGCGGCGCCGGCGAGCCGACCCTACGAAGATCGGCTCGACCGGACAAGGGGCGGTTGCCACCCCGGTTGGCCGCCGTCCACCGCCGTCCACCGCTCAGACGGTCGCGATACCCGGGTCACTCACCGCCGGCGTGCCGTTCTCCACGTGCCCGGCCAGACGGCGCAGCCAGCCGGTGACACCCTCGGCGCGCACCGTCAGGTCGTACCAGCGCCGGGTGCTCTTCAGGTCGACGGTCTGCCGGACCGTGCCACCGGCGGGCACGGTGTGCGTCTGCACGCCGCCGCCGTACGCGTTGGTGACGGTGAGTCGGACGGCCGCGGACGTCGGGTTCGTCAGGGTGAGGTCGAGGTTGCCCGTGCCCGCGTCGTGGCGCGCGGTCACCTCGGGGCCCGCGGTCTTGTTGTCACCCTGGAAGGCGCGCAGGAAGCCGTTCGGGCCGTGCGCGGTGAGGTCGTAACGGCCCTCGGAGTAGGTCGAGTTCCAGCTGTCCGCGATCGACTTCCCGGCCTCGGCCGTGTACGTCCAGGGGCCGTCGCCGCGGCTGAGCGAGCGCACCTGGAAGGCGGCACCGGACCGGTCGCCGCCGCTGAGGGTGAGCCGGTACTTGCCGGTCGCGATGTCGGCCGCGCCGTCGACGTACGGGGCGTAGGCGAGCGGGCGGCTGGGGCGCGAGCCGGCCTCCTGACGGGGCAACGCGCCCTGTGCGGGCGGCTTCGGTACGTAGCTGGGGTGGCGGTCGCGGTCCGGCGGGGTGTAGCCGGTGGTGTCGGGCAGCTCGGCCGGGTCGGTCACCTTCATGGAGAAGTCGAAGGCCGAGGTGAGGTCGCCGCAGATGGCTCGGCGCCAGGGCGAGATGTTGGTCTCCTGCACCCCGAACCGCCGCTCCATGAACCGCAGGATCGAGGTGTGGTCGAAGGTCTCCGAGCACACGTAGCCGCCGGTGGACCAGGGCGACACGACGACCATGGGGACGCGCTGGCCAAGACCGTAGGGGCCGGCGGCACGCGTTCCACCGGGGTAGTAGTCGAGCTCGGTGTCGACGGTGGACAGGCCCTGGTCCGCGGACGCCGGCGGGTAGGGCGGCACGACGTGGTCGAAGTAGCCGTCGTTCTCGTCGTACGTGACGAACAGGGCGGTCTTGCTCCACACTTCGGGGTTCGAGGTGAGGGCGTCGATGACCTGGGAGATGTACCAGGCGCCGTAGTTCGCGGGCCAGTTGGGGTGCTCGCAGAACGCTTCGGGCGCGGCGATCCAGGAGATCTGCGGCAGCTTGCCGGCCTTCACGTCGGCCTTGAGGAGGTCGAAGTAGCCGTCCCCCGCCTTGGCGTTCGTGCCGGTGCGCGCCTTGTCGTAGAGCGGGTCGCCGGGCTTGGCGTTGCGGAAGTTGTTGAAGTAGAGGAGCGAGTTGTCCCCGTAGTTGCCCCGGTAGGCGTCGTCTATCCAGCCCCAGCCGCCGTCGGCGTCGAGGCCGTCGCCGATGTCCTGGTAGACCTTCCAGGAGACACCGGCCTTCTCCAGACGCTCGGCGTACGTCGTCCAGCCGTAGCCCGCCTCCTCGTTGCCGAGGACGGGGCCGCCGCCCGTGCCGTCGTTGCCGACATACCCGCTCAGCATGTAGTAGCGGTTGGGGTCGGTCGCGCCCATGAACGAGGAGTGGTAGTCGTCGCAGACCGTGAACCGGTCGGCGAGCGCGTGGTGGAAGGGGATGTCCTCCCGGGTCAGGTACGCCATCGTTCCGGTGCTCTTGGCGGCGATCCAGTTGTCGTACCTGCCGTTGGCGAAGGCGCTGTGGCCACCGGCCCAGTCGTGGTCGAGCCCGGCGATGAACTGCATGCCGAGGTCGTCCGCGTCCGGGTGGTACGGCAGGGTCTCCTTGCCGCCACTGGACTGGTGCCAGACCGGCTTGCCGCTCGGCAGAGTGACCGGGCGCGGGTCACCGAATCCGCGGACGCCCTTCAGGGTGCCGAAGTAGTGGTCGAAGGACCGGTTCTCCTGCATGAGCACCACGATGTGCTCGACGTCCTGGACGGTGCCGCTGCGGCGGGCGGCGGGGATGGCGGCGGCGCGGTCGATGGAGCCGTTGAGCGCCGTGAGAGCGGCGGTGGCTCCGGCGATCTGCAGGAAGCGACGCCGGTTGAGTTCGGTCATGTGTGGGGGGTTCTCCTGTTTCTTCAGTGATGACGCGTCAGAGGCTGTTGTGCCCAGAGGCTTGTTGTGCAAGGAGCACGGGCAGAGCAGCACTCATTACGTCACCGCCGACCGACAGTTCGGAGACATCAAGTCGAACTCGTTCTTACGCGAATCGACACAGATGATCAAGACACTGCACCAGGCGCTCACATGCCCATCACTGGCCGACTCACGCCCCCCAACAGCCGACGATCCACTGACGCAGGGTCAGGCCTGAGGCCCGCCACCGTCCGCCGCCAAGCGGGTCAGCCACTCCCGCAGCAGGCCCTGCTCGGCCTCGCTGAGGACATCCACCTTGTCGGGCAGCGCGGCGCGCAGCGCCCGGGCCGCCGGGGCGGGGCCGGACTCCGCGGCGGAGAAGGCGGGTTCGGCCCGGGTGATGGCGGCGACCATGGACTCGCGGAGCACGGTCAGCAGCGCCGGGTCGCGGCGTTCCGCCGGGGTGGCCTGCCAGGCGATGACGGCGCCCTGGCCGGTGGCCTGGATGATCTGCGCCGCCAACTCCTCGTCGACCCGCAACCAGCCTGCCGCCGCGAGCCGGCGCACCCGGCCATGAAGGATCTCCAGGCCCGCATGGTGTGCCACGTCCGCCTCGCGGCCGGTGGCCCTGTTCATCACCGCGAAGAGCTCGGGGCGCGAGACACCGAACTCCACCACCATGTCCCAGCCACGGCGGAGCTCCTCCACCGGATCCTGCGGCGCGGGGTCGAGCCGGGCGCGCTTGCTCTCCAGGAACTGCGCGTAGCCGTGCTCGGCGACCGCCTCCAGGAGTCCGTCCTTGTCGCCGAAGAGCCGGTAGATCGCCGGTGGCTGCAGCCCGGCAGCGGCGGCGACCGCGCGGGTGCTGACCGCGTCCGGCCCCCCGCTCTCCAGCAGCTCGACGGCCGCTTCGACGATGCGGTTCCGGGGGCTGTCTGCGGTGTCACGGGTAGGCATGTATCGATGATACCGAGATATTGCTTCCATCGTTAGTTCCAGTGCTACCGTTACAGTGATTCCACTGGAAACACGGTAGGGAGAACCCCGTGATCATCGTGACCGGAGCCACCGGAAAGCTCGGCCGTCGCGTCGTCGAACGCCTGCTGGAGCGCGTCCCCGCCGAGCGTGTCGGCGTCAGCGTCCGCGACCCCCAGAAGGCTCAGGACCTCGCCGACCGCGGAGTCCGCGTGCGGCAGGGCAGCTTCGACGACCCCGCCTCACTCGTGCACGCCTTCGAGCACGCCGAGCAGCTGCTCCTCGTCTCCTTGGACCGCACCGGCGAGGAGTGCGTCGCGGGCCACCGCACCGGCATCGACGCCGCCGTGAAGGCCGGCGTCGGCCGCATCCTCTACACCAGCCAGATGGGCGCCGCCCACGACTCGCACTTCCAGCCGTGCCGCGACCACGCGAGGACCGAGGACCTGCTGCGCGCCACCGGCCTGCCCTGGACCGCGCTGCGCAACGGCTTCTACGCCGCGAGCGCCCTGCAGTTCCTGGAGCCCTCCCGCCACAGCGGCGACATAGCCCTGCCCGCGGACGGCCCCGTCGCCTGGACCGGCCACGACGACCTCGCCGAGGCCACCGCCGCGATCCTCACCGACGAGGGCCGCTTCGAGGGGCCCACCCCTCCGCTCACCGGTCCTGCGGCGCTCGACTTCGATGCGGTTGCCGAGCTCGCGACCCGGGCCACCGGGCGGCCCTTCACCCGCACCGTCGTCCCCGACGACACCTTCCGCGAGCAGGCCGTGGCGCACGGTGTGCCCGCCCCGATGGCCGACCTGATGCTGAGCATCTTCGCGGCGGCGCGAGGTGGCGAGTTCAGCGCCGTCGACCCGACGCTGACCGAGCTGATCGGCCGTGAGCCCGCCGGCTTCCGAGCCCTGCTGGAGGGCTCCTGGAACGAGGTGGTTGAGGAGGTTCCAGGGCGATGACGTGAGGCGCTCAACTCCCGGTGCTCTCCCGCACGATGAGCTCGTGGCCGACGACATGATCCCGCGGTGGGGTCCCGCCCGGATCGTCGATGCGGTCGAGCAGGAGTGCCACCGCGGCCCGGGCGATCTCCTGCTTGTCCGGGGCCACCGTCGTCAGGCTCGGCACGCTGAAGCGCGAGGCCTCGATGTCGTCGAAGCCCACCACGTCGAGGCTTCCCGGCACGCTCACCCGCCGCTCGTGCAGGGCCCGCAGCGCGCCCAGAGCGAGGTGGTCGTTGAGGCAGAGCAGGGCGTCGGGGCGCGGATCCGTGTCGAGGAGGGCGGTCGCGGCCCGCGCGCCGTCCCGCCATTGGAAGGCGTCCACCGGGATCACGAGGTCGCTGTCGAAGGGGACCCCGGCCTCCTTCAGCGCCTTGCGATAGCCGTCGGTACGCAGCCGGTCCGTGCCCTGCCGACCACGCGCCCTGCCGCCGACGACAGCGATACGACGACGGCCCCGGGACAGCAGGTGTGCGGTTGCCTCGCGCGCCGCCGCCACGTTGTCGATGGCGACATGGTCCGTGCCGCCCTCGGCGGGCCGCTCGCCGAGCAGGACCACGGGGAGGTCCCGGTCGCGGGTGGCCAGGTCACGCGGGTGCAGCGCGAGCGGGCTGAGGATGACGCCGTCGGTGAACTGGGCGTCGAAGCCGTGCAGCGCGGCCAGTTCACGCTCGCGCACGCCGTTCGTCCGGTGCAGAAGGACGGTCCGGCCGCGCCGGTCCGCCTCGGCCATCACGAGCCCGGCCAGTTCGGCGAAGTACGCGACGTCGAGCTCGGGCACGGCCAGGGTGATCATGCCGGTGCGGCCCTGGCGCAGCTGTCGGCCCGCGATGTTGACCCGGTAGCCGAGCGCGTCGATCGCCTCTTTGACGGCCTCGCGGGTCCGGTCCGACACATGCTCGAAGTCGTTGATCACGTTGGAGACGGTCTTGGGCGAGACACCCGCGTACTCCGCCACGTCCTTGAGCCTTGGCCTGCCCGCCACGCCGCTCACCCCTTCCGCTCACCCCGTCCACTCCGTCCGCCGCCAGTGAGCGTATCCACCCGGCTGCACCTCTTGGCCGGATCGCCGTTGGTGGCCGACTCGCCGTCCCAGCCGCCGCGTTGACACGCCTCTGCCCCTTCCCTACCGTCCAGAAGCCTCGGGACTTACATCGATGTAAGGAGAAGCTCATGCGCGCACGACACCGTGCCGCCCTGGTCGCCGGTCTGGCAGCCGCGTTGATCGCCCTGTTCGCCGGCCTGGTCAGCGCGACGCAGGCCACCGCGGAGAAGGCCGCGCCGGCCTCCGCGCAGAAGCCGGCATCGTCTGCGGCCGCATCGAGCACCTTCCGCAATCCGCTCAACACCGGTCCTGACCCGTTCCTTTCCTACGCGAACGGGGCCTACCACCTCACCACCACCCAGGGCGACAGCATCAAGATGTGGAGCTCGCCCTCCCTGGCCACGCTGCTCGACGCCGACCCGAAGACGGTGTGGACGGACAGCGACGCCTCGCGCAACCAGCACATCTGGGCGCCGGAGTTCTACCGCTCCGGCGGGCACTGGTACATGTACTACACGGCCGACGACGGCACGGACGACCACCACCGCCTCTACGTCCTGGAGTCGGAGGGCGACGACCCGACCGGCCCGTACCACTTCAAGGCGAAGCTCACGCCGCCCAACCACGCCAACGACTTCGCGATCGACCCGGGCATCCTCCAGCACAACGGCAAGCTCTACCTGGCGTACAGCGGCATCAACCAGTACCAGCACAACGGCCTCAACATCGCGCCGATGTCGAACCCGTACACCGTCTCGGGCGACGCGGTCGCCATCGACGGCGCCGGCGGCTGCCCCGAGGTCCGCGAGGGCCCGGAGTTCCTGAACCGCAACGGCCGTACGTGGATGACGTATTCGACCTGCGACACGGGCAAGCCCGACTACCAGGTGTGGATGATGTCGCTTGCGGACGGCGCCGACCCGCTCGTGGCCGGCAACTGGAAGCAGCACGACGGGCCGGTCTTCAAGCGCGCCGACGACCGCGGCGTGTTCGGCCCCGGTCACCACGCCTTCTTCAAGTCCCCGGACGGCAAGGAGGATTGGCTGATCTACCACGCCAAGACCACGTCGACGAACACCTACAACAACCGTACGACCCGCGCCCAGAAGATCAGTTGGAACGCCGACGGCAGCCCGAACCTCGGCACACCGCTCGCCATGGGCGCCACCCAGAACCTGCCCTCCGGCGACCCCGGATCGGGCAACCACTGGATCAACGACGACGGCCGCTCCAGCGGGTCCGGCTCCGTCAAGTACACCGGCACGTGGAACTCCGGTACGGGCTGCGCGGCGCAGTGCTTCTGGAGCGACGACCACTGGAGCGACAAGGCGGGCAACACCGCGACGTACTCCTTCACCGGCACCCGGATCGCCCTGCTGTCCGTCAAGGACACCGGTAACGGCATCGCCGCGATCAGCGTCGACGGCGGGCCCGAGCAGCGCGTCGACTTCTACGGCGCGATCCGCACCGGCGAGACCCTCCAGTACCTCAGCCCACGCCTCACGAACGGCCCGCACACGGTGCGGGTCCGGGTGACGGGCGACAAGAACGCGTCCTCCTCCGGCGCGTTCGTGAGCGTGGACCGGGCGGAGGTCTACACGGACTGAGGTCCTACACGGCCTGAGCGGCGGTGACGTCGCCCGCCAGCCGTCGGCCGTCCTGACGAGTCCGGTGTCGGCATGACCGGCGGAGATGAAGACGCTGCCCGAGCCGTCGGCCAGCACGTGGGTGCTCAACTGGGCCCGGACGGTTCGGCCGTCAGGCGCCCGCGCTCGACGACACCACAGGTGAATCGGTCCGGTCGCCCACCGAGCCCTGCGTCGCGTTCTTCGGGACCGGCTGGTCGTGGCGGAGGGCCTTCCATACGCGGTGCGAGGCCTTTTCGAGGGGGAGGACGCGGCCCGCGTCCTGCGCGTCGTAGGTGACCGGCAGGGTGACCATGGTGGTGCGGTCGGGGCTGATGCCCTTCAACTCCTTGGCGAGGCCGAGGAGTTTGTCGGCGGAGGCCAGCTCGGAGTCCGCGCTGATGCTCTTGGTGGCCGTGTCCGCCAGGGCGTAGGACTTGCTCGGGCTGCCCAGCGGGTCGACGGTGTCGGCGCGGTGGATCAGGGCCTTGATGAACGCCTGCTGGAGCTGGATGCGGCCGAGGTCACTGCCGTCGCCCACGCCGTGCCGGGTGCGGACGAGTGCGAGTGCGTCCTTGCCCTTCAGACGGTGCTTTCCGGAGTCCAGGGAGAGGCCGCTGTTGCTGTCGTGGATGGCGTTGCGCGTGGTGATGTCCACGCCGCCGAGCTCGTCGATCATCTTCTGGAAGCCCTTGAAGTCGACCTCGAGATAGTGGTCCATGCGGACGCCGGACATCTTCTCGACCGTCTTCACGGTGCAGGAGGGCCCGCCCAGCGCGTACGAGGAGTTGAACACGGCCTTGTGCTCCGCCTGGACGTCGCCGTGCGAGGTCTTGCAGGTGGGGCGGTCGACCTCGGTGTCACGCGGGATGCTGACGACCGAAGCCTTCTTGTGGGTCTTGTCGACGTGCAGGACCATCGCCGTGTCGGCGCGGGCGCCCATGACGCCGCTGCCGTACTCGCCGTGGGTTCCCGCCCGGGAGTCGGACCCGAGCAGGAGGATGTTCATCGCGCCGTCGTGCTGTTCGTCGGGCCGGTTGGAGCCGAGGGCGGCGTCCACGTCCGTGCCCTTGATGTTGCCGTTGAGGTGCTGCCAGGCGTAGGCCACGCCGCCGCCACCGACCAGCGTCAGACCCAGGGCGCCGCCCGCGATCCAGCGCAGGGCGCGCTTGCGCTTGCGGTGCTTGGAGCGGCGCAACCGGGCGGGGCCGTAGGCGGGCACTCCGGGCGCCGCGGGTTCATCGGCCGGGTGCGCCTGGTGCTCGTTCCCGCTCTCGTGCGGCATGGGGTCTTCCTCACTGCTCAGTGCTACGTACTGCTCGGTGCTGGCCGGCCGGCGGCTCAGTACGCCGAGTCGACGTTGTCGATGGAGCCGTAGCGGTCGGCGGCGTAATTCGCGGCCGCGGTGATGTTGGCGACCGGGTCCGTCAGATCGTTCGCCGTGCCGGAGACGTGGTACGTGTCGAAGGTGGGCTGGATCACCTGGAGCAGGCCCTTGGACGGGGTGCCGTTCTGGGCGTTGACGTCCCAGCCGTTCTCGGCGTTCGGGTTGCCGGCGGACTCGCGCATGATGTTGCGGTGCAGGCCCTCGTACGTGCCGGGGATGCCCTTCGACTTCATGATGTCGAGGGACTCACGGATCCAGCCGTCGAGGTTGTTGGAGTAGGTCTTGGCGGACGCCGCGGTCTTCGTGGTCGTGGCGGCCGTGGCGGTCTTGGCGGCCGTACCGGTGTGCTCGGCGGCGTGCGCCTGCGTGGGGACCAGGGTGAGGGCCGCGGCGATCGCGCCGGCCGCGGCGATGCCGGAGACGGAGATCTTGCGCGTACGGGCGGTGCGGTCGGCGTTCGCCGGCGTCTGGACAAACTGCATGAGGGGTGACTCTCCATCGGTTATACGGGGGACGGCACGGAGTGCGTCGTGAGCGGATGTCCGGTGCCGGTGCTTTCCGGAGGCTTCCGGCCGGTCCCGGCTACTCGGAACTCAGTCAGGGTTAGCGGCGCGCGACGGCGGGACGCAAAGATGTGACGTACTACCCGGGTACGAAGAACCGGCGGATCGGGCACTTCGGACAGGCTCCGGAGGGGACGCCGGCGGCGACTCTCCCGGTCGGCCGCGGCTACTACCGCGCCTAGCATGTGCCGTGGCTCATATGGGTGGGCTCACAGCCGGAGGGGTCCGCGAGGGGTTTGACCGGCTTCGCCGGAAGAGCGATTCCCGGCCGTTCACATCTCCTCCACCCCGGCGTGGGCAACCGGTCACCTGCCCCAGAGGTCTGCTGTGATGTCGATGCGCCGGACTCCGCAAGGGATCCGCTCGGGAATCCCTTCGGAAATCCCCGCGCACCGGCAGCTCAGCCACAGGACAACCGGGAGTGTGTGTGAACGGCATGAGACGGCAACGGATGCTCGCAGCGTGCGCGACGGCGCTGGCGGTGACGGGAGGCGCGCTGCTGGTGGGGCCCGCGCAGGCGCAGGCCGAGCCCCGGGCCGCGGGCTCCCCCGCGGGTGACTTCGACGGCGACGGCTTCGGCGACCTCGCGGTCGGGGCGCCGGAGGGGACGATCGCCGGGTTCGCGAAGGCCGGCTACGTCTCGGTGGCGTACGGCACCGCGCAGGGCGTGCGCACCACCCGCCACAAGGGCATCACCCAGCGCACCACGGGCATCCCCGGCACCCCGGAGGCAGGTGACCGGTTCGGTTCGGCGACGGCCGTCGGGGACGTGGACGGCGACGGGTACGCGGATCTGGTCATCGGAGCCGGCGGGGAGGCCATCGGCTCCGTCAAGGGGGCCGGTTCCGTCACCGTCGTCTTCGGCGCGAAGGGCGGGCTGAGCGCGGACGCGATCGCCTTCCACGCCCCGACCCCGACGGCCCGCCAGGCCTTCGGCGACAAGCTGGCCGTCGGCGACTTCGACCACGACGGGCGCGCCGACATCGCGGTCGCGGCCGGGACGAAGGTGCAGGTAGTGAAGGGGGCCGCTAATCTCCGCGACACCCCGAAGCCGGCCATGAAGGCCCTCACGCCTCCCGGCGGCGGTGCCGGGACCGGACAGATCGCGTCGGCCGACGTCAACGGCGACGGCTACACCGACCTCGCCACCGTCGCCTACGAAGACGACGCGGCGGACGAGGGCACCCTCGGCGTCCTGGCCGGTTCTGCCAGGGGCCTCACGGGCACGACACTGGGCAAGACCGGCCTGCCGTTCGCGGGCTACAGCATCGTCGCCGGTGACGTCACCGGCGACGGCAAGGACGACATCGTCGTGGACACCAGCTTCTCGGACGGCCCGGACGACTTCCTCATGCGCATGTTCCCGGGCACCGCTTCGGGGATGGGCGCGGGTGTCGCCTACGAGGGTGAGGCGCAGCCCGGCCGGGCCGGCGTCCTCGCCGACCTCGACGGCGACGGCCACGCCGACCTCGTCACCGCCGACACCACGGCCACTGACCCGGACGGGTTCAACAACGCGGGGGCGGTGACGGTCGTGCCGGGCGCGGATTCCGGCCTCGACGCGCAGGGCGCGCACACCATCACCCTGGCCACGCCCGGCGTGGTCGGCTCCAGCGAGGGCAACGACCTCTTCGGCTCGGCGGTGGCCGCCGGCGACTACGACGCGGACGGCACGGCCGACCTCACCGTCGGCGCCCCCGGCAAGTACCTCGGCACCGGCGCGGTCAGCGTCATCCCCGGCTCGGCGGACGGCCCGACCGGCACGGGTTCGATCCTCTTCACCCCGCAGGACCTGGACCACCCGACAACCAAGGCCCGCTTCGGCTCGTCCCTGGGCGCAACGACCCGCCACTGACGCCACGAGGGTTCGGGGGGCGTTACTCACCGGGCGCACGGCCGCCCAAGCCCCCCCGGGCCTTCGTCGGTCGGCTCCGGTGGCGTGCTCACGCAGCCGATCGGTGGCCGCTGCAACCCGCGGGCGGACTCCGAGCAGACCGTCCTGGCCCACGGCCGAGCAGGCCCGCTCCGCCGAGCGTGTCGACGAGCAGGGAGGCCGAGCGGTCACACGGGCCGGCTGCGGGTCACTCGCCGGCCCGCACCGCAGCACCCTGCCGACGACACAGCACAGCCCCCACCGTCGTCAGTGCCAGAAAGGCGCCCATCACCAATGCCATGGGGGCGGCACTCCGTGTGCCGAACAAGCCGACCAGCGGCGAAGCCGCGGCACCGAATGCGAACTGCGCCGCACCGAGGAGCGCCGACATCGCGCCCGGCGCCTCCCGCCCTCGGCTCTGCCCCACTGTGGTCAGCGCGGGGAAAAGGAATCCGAAAGACGCCACCGACACCAGCAGGCACAGCCAGATCGGCAACAGGCCAACGCCCACCGTTCCGGCGAGCAGCAGCAGTACGACCTGACCTGCCAAGCCGACTGCCGCGCCCGCCACCATCAGCGATTCCGGGGCGAATCGACGGGCCAGTCTCCCGTAGAGCAGCGAGGCTCCCAGGTTCCCGAGCGCGTTGACCCCGTAGACGATGCTGCTCACCGCGGGCGACAGCCGCAGCAGGTCGTGCAGCACGAACGTGGCCCCTGCCACGTAGGCGAAGACCGCCGCGCCCATGCAGCCCATGGTCAACACCGGCGCCAGCACGGTCGGTCGCGCCACGAGGCGCCCCGTCGCGCGCAGAGCCCCGCCGGCCCCGCCCCCGATGCGTCGCTGCGGCGGCAGGGACTCGGGTACGCCGCGCGCAAGACCCACCACCAGGACGGCACCGACGAACGCGAGCGCCACGAACACGTACCGCCACGGCGCCACCGCCAACAAGGCCCCGCCCAACACTGGAGCGAGCACAGGCCCCAGCGCGCCGACCCCCGCCAACGTCCCGTACACGCGGGCTAGTTCGACCCCGTGGAACAGGTCGACGACGACAGCCCGCCCCACCACCAGGCCCGCGGCCCCCGACACACCCTGCCCGAAACGGAGCACCGTCATCGCCTCGATCGTCGGCGCGAACGCGCACCCCAATCCGAACAGGGCGAACACCGAGGTACCCAGCAGTAGAACGGGCCTGCGCCCCACCATGTCGCTCAGCGGCCCCAGGACGAGCTGCCCGACGATGACGCCGAGCAGAAACGCGGTGAGTGTCACCTGCGTCCCCGCGCTGCTCGTGTCCAACGACTGAGCCATGTCCGGAAGTCCGGGGACATACATGTCCGTGGCCAGCGGACTGGCCGCCCCCAGCCCGGCCAGCACCGCCAGGAGCAGCACCCGTGAGCCGCCACCGGCCCCCGCCCCGACCGTCCGTCGACTCGCTCGCGCCCGACCGGCGATCACCGCGGCCGCCCCCGTGTGTCCGAGCGCCGTGCCTCGCCGCCGGATTCGTCTCCGCTGTCCAACTCAACGTCGACGCGAGCCAGTTGCTCCATCAGCTCACCGGCCAGTCGCAACAGTCCGCGCTCGGCCGGCGAAAGGCTTCGCGCCAGCGCGGAGGCCAACCAGGCGTTGCCGTCACGGACGTGCTCCCGCAGCGCCTCCACGCCCACCTCGGTGACCACGATGTCCTGACGCCGCTTGTCGACGGCGCTCCGACTGCGCGTCACTCTCCCCTGCCGCTCCAGCTCCTGCACCACACGGGTCAGCGACTGCGCCTGGACCCCCTCGATGGACGCCAACTCACTGATGGCCAGCGGGCCCCGGTGCTTGAGGTTCGCCAGCACCGAGGCCGACAACCGGGTCAACGGCTCGGCGCTTCCCAGGTGTTCCGCCCTTAGCCGGGACGCCAGGCGTGAGACGCCCCAGCGCAGTTGCTCAGCGGTGGCCAGGTCCTCGTCGTTCGCAACCATGACACCAAGCTAGGGCTTCTCACTTCAGCAGAGAAGACCGCGTGCGGACTCAGAAATGCCAAGCCAATGCGTCCTACTTAATGCCTCGCGCCGAGGACCTCGTCCAGGACGCTCAGCAGATGGTCCGCATCGTTCGTGTCGAAGACCAGTGGCGGGCGGATCTTCAGGACGTTGCCGTGCGTTCCCGTCGCCGAGATCAGGACCCTGCGTTCGCGCAGGCCGTTGACCACCGCGGTGGTCAGGTCCGGGTCCGGGGTCCTGGTGTCGCGGTCGGTGACGAGTTCCACGCCCACGTACAGGCCCGCCCCGCGGACGTCCCCGATGGCCGGGTGGCGTTCGCTCAGGTCGTCGAGGCCCGCGCGCAGGACTTCGCCGACCCTGCGGGAGTTGTCGAGCAGGTTCTCGTCACGGATGACGTCGAAGGTTGCCTGGGCCGCGGCGATGGCGACCGTGTTGCCGCCGAAGGTGTTGAAGTACCGCATGTCGTGGCCGAATTCGGCGACGGCGTCGTGGGTGACGGCGAGGCCCGCGACGGGGTAGCCGTTGCCCATGGGCTTGCCCATCGTGACGATGTCGGGGTGCACGTCGTGGCGCTGGTAGCCCCACATCCGCTCCCCCGAGCGCGCGAACCCGCACTGCACCTCGTCGGCGATGAACAGCCCGCCGGCCTCCTGCACCGCCTTGACGGCCGGGCCGAGGAGGTCCGTCGGGTGGGCGTACAGGCCGTCGGAGCTGAAGAGGGAGTCGACGACGAACGCGGCCACGCCCACTCCGTGGCGTTCGAGCTCGCGTATCTGCTCGCGCACGTGGTCGGCGAACCATTCCGCCATGCCCTCCCGGGGAATGCGGTACGAGTCCGGGCTCGGCACGCGGCGCACCCAGGTGCCCAGCACGGCGTTCTCCCCCATGGCCGGCGAGATCCCCGCCACCTGGTCGGAATTGCCGTGGTACGCCTCGGAGGTGATGATGACGCCCTGGTTGCCGGTGCGGTACTTGGCAATGCGCAGCGCGAGGTCGTTGGCCTCCGAGCCGGTGCAGGTGAACATCGCGTGGCCGTCCGCGACCGGCCCGGTGAGGGTGGCCAGCAGATCCTCGGCGTAGTCCAGGACGCCTTCCTGGAGGTAGCGGGTGTGGGTGCACAGCGTCTGCATCTGCTGGTGCATGGCCTCGACGACGTGCGGGTGGGCGTGCCCGACGGAGACCACGTTGTTGTAGGCGTCGAGGTACTCGTTCCCCTCGTCGTCCCACAGCCGACAGCCCTTGGCGCGCACGATGTGCAGTGGTTGCTGGTAGAAGAGGCGGTAGGCGGGGCCCAGCAACTTCTCGCGGCGTTCGATCAGTTGGCGGGTGGACTGGGACAGTCCCTCCGCCGCGTTCGGGTCGAACGCGTTGTTCATCTTTCCGCGGGCCTTGGTCCTGGTCTCAGGGGTGCTCATGCTCGTCCTTGGTGTGTGCGACGGGCCGGTTGTCCGCCGGCTGCTCGGTCAGAGGAACGTCGAGGAGATCTCGTCGGGCGTACGGTCGAGGAACCACGCCAACTGGCCCCATCCCGGCGCGGTGTTGCGCAGGATGTACGTGGTGTTCCCGGGGATCAGCGACGCGCGGTGCAGGGTGATGAGCGCCCGGGCAACCACTCGGCCCATGACGAGGTGCGGGAGCAGCGCCAGTTCGGCCTCGGTGAGGTCGGCCGAGCGGAGGTATCCGCGCAGCACGTCGCGGGCCTCGGCGAAGAGGTCCGGCACCGGTCGCGACGCGGTGTCCCGTGGCAGTTGGTTGAGCAGTGCGGTGGCGACATCCACCGCGATCGCGGTGTGCACGGCGTCGCCGAAGTCGATGACACCGGTGACGAATTCGGCGGTGTCGTGGTCGACGAGGAGGTTGGACGTGCTGAAGTCGTTGTGCAGCACCTGGTAGCGCAGGGACTGCAGTTGGGGCACAACCACGTCCATGTAGCGGTCCAACCCCTGGTCCAGAGCCCGGCGTTGCCCGGCGTCCGGGACTTCGTCGAGCAGTGGGTGCAGCGCCGGGAGGTGGCGGACGTCCCAGGCGCACACCCTGTCGTCCGCCGGGTGCCGGAAGTCGGCGGTGGCGTGCCGCAGTTGGGCCAGCATCTCCCCCACGCGTTCCCGTTCCGGCGCGGACGTCGCCCCGGCCGTGTCGAGCGGTGTGCCCACGGCGTGGGTCATGACGCGTGCCAGGCGGTGCCGACCGGCCCCGTCCGTCACCGGTTCGAGCAACCGGCCGTCGGCAGAGGGCAGCAGCTCGGGGACCGGCACGCCGTATCCGGACTCGTGCACGTGCCGCATCAGCTCGGTCTCGAAGGCGACTTCGTCGTCGTCCTCGTCCGGGTGGGAGACCTTGACGACGAACCGGCCGCCATCTGAGGTGTCGAGCCGGAACGTGTCGTCCTTCTCGGTCGCCAGCCGGGTCGTCGCGACGGCGTCCAGGGACCACCGCGCGCGGGCCAGGGCGATCGCCTCGGCCTCGTCCATGACCGCGTGGGCCGCGGCCAGCCGTCCGCTCCCGAGGCCGAGTTGGCCGAGCGTCACACCAGGTTCCACACCCTCGACCTGCCGGGCAACAGCGTCCGTCATGCCACCGTCCTCCCCCGGCGCGCCGGTCACCGGTGATGTCCGTAACGACGTACTCGACGTTGGTGCGCTCCTCGTACCGCTCTTACTCCTCGTACTCCTCGTACTCCTCGTACTCCTCGAAGGAATACGCCGACACGCCCTCGCCAAAACCTGAGCCAGGCAACCGCCTTGGGACAGGCCCTTGCTCGCGGCTCCGCGTCTACCGGAAGCCGAGGTCCGGATCGGTGCCGGTCAACTCTCCGCTGGCGGCCCACAGGCGAGCGGCCACGTCCGCGTCGGCCATGTGCGCGGGGACGGGCTCACTCCGCGGTGTGCCGCGCAGTCCGAAGACGCGCGGCCCCCACAGCTGTCCTCCCTGCACCTCCGGGTCGAGGACAGCCCGTACGACGGGCTGCGCTCCGGCCTCCTTGCCCTGCACCAGGAGCGCGGCCGGCAGGGCGCGCAGCCGCTGACCGGGCGTGGTCACGGACACCGGTGGACGGGACGGCGTGAGGGAGTCCAGCGCTCCGCCGGGGTGGGCCACCACGCTGAGCACCGTGCTGTTGATGGCACGCAGCCTGCGATCGAGCTCGAAACCGAAAGACATCTGCGCGAGCTTCGAGCGGCCGTAGGTGCGCTTGGGCAGGTACTCGTGGGTCGATTGCAGATCGCCGAGGTCCAGCCGTTCGGAGCGCGCCGCGAAGCTTCCCACCGTCACGACGCGGCCCGCGGGCGCCGCGGAGAGCAGCGGGGCCAGCCACTGGGTCAGTGCGAAGTGGCCGAGGTGGTTGGTGCCGAACATGAGCTCGTGGCCGTCGCCGGTCTCCCGGCGGGGCGGGTCGTCGAGCGCGACCCCGGCGTTGTGGACCACCGCGTCGAGACGGTCGAGTTCCAGCCTGCCCACGGCCGCCTTCAGGGACGTCAGGTCGGCGAGGTCCAGGGGAAGGTGGCTCACGTGCGCGCCGGGGACGCGCGAGCGGATCGAGGCCATGGCGGCGTCGGCCTTGGCGGGGTCCCGGCTGCCGAGCACGACGTGGGCGCCGGTGGCGGCGAGCTGCTCGGAGGTGAAGTAGCCGATCCCGGCGTTTCCCCCGGTGACCAGGAAGGTGCTGCCCGAGGCGGCGGGCAGCCGGTGAACGTCCCACGGTCGGTGCTGGGATGCGGAAGACACGGTGTCGGGCTCCTTGCGGTCCGGGGCGGCGTGCTCATGGGAAGCACTCATGCACCCAGCATGCCTGGCGCTACCGACATATCGCCGACAGGTCTCCGACACGCTGCGGCCCGGGCTGTGACGCCAGTTGCACGGCAGGTGCACGGTCGACGTCGCGGTCCGGGCCGCTGGAGTTCCCGGCAGGTCAGCCCGAGACTTCGGCCCGCTCCTGCGAGGTCGTACCGGCCTCGGCCCCGGCCGGTACGGACTGCGGGTCCGTACCGGTCCGATGGCGCACCCACAGGACGTAGACCACGGTGAGCAGCACCAGCCAGACCGCGCCGACCTCGAGCGCCACGCGCGTGCTCTCGTGGAAGCCGAGCAGGACCAGCACGGCGACCATGAACAGGAGCGTGATGATCTGGCCGTAGGGCCAGAACGGGGCCGGGAACTTCAGGGCCGCGGACTCCTCGGCCGACATCGAGCCGCGGGCCTTCATGTGGGTGAGCATGATCATCACCCAGACGAAGACGGTGGCGAACGTGGCGATCGAGGAGATGATCAGGAAGATCTCGCCGGGGACGACGGCGTTCATCACGACGCCGAAGAGCAGGGCGCCGATCATGACGAGGGTGGTCACCCACGGCACGCCGTTGCCGGTCGTCCGACGCATGGCGGCGGGTCCGTGGCCGCGCTCGGCGAGACCGTACATCGTGCGGCCCGCGGCGAAGATGTCACTGTTGATGGCCGACAGGGCGGCGGTCAGGACGACCACGTTGAGGACGGCGGCCGCGGACTTGAGGCCGACCCCGGCGAAGATCTGCACGAACGGGCTGCCCGAGTCGTCGATCTGCTGCCAGGGGGTGATCGACATGATCACGGCGAGGGTCAGGACGTAGAACAGGATGATGCGCAGCGGGATGGAGTTGACCGCGCCCGGGATCGTCTTCTCCGGGGACTGCGCCTCGCCCGCCGTGACACCGATGATCTCGGTGCCGCCGAAGGCGAACATGACGATGGCGAAGGAGATCACGAAGCCGTCGATGCCGCCCGCGAAGAAGCCTCCGTGGCTCCAGAGGTTGTCCAGGCCGACGTGGACGTGGCCGCTGCCGAGGCCGAAGGCGATGACCGCGATGCCGACGAGGATCATCGCGACGATGGCGACGATCTTCACGAGGGAGAGCCAGAACTCCAGCTCACCGAAGACCTTGACGCTGACGAGGTTGAGCGCGCCAACGATGACGACGGCGGCCAGCACCCAGATCCAGCGGGGCACGTCGGGAAACCAGAAGCCCATGTAGACGCCGATGGCGGTGACATCGGCGACGGCCACGATGACCATCTCGAAGGCGTACGTCCAGCCGGTGAGGAAGCCGGCCAGCGGTCCGAGGTGCCGGTTCGCGTACTCGCCGAAGGAGCCGGCGGTGGGCGAAGCCACGGCCATCTCACCCAGGGACCTGAGGACGAGGAAGACGGCGGCGCCGCCGATCAGATAGGCGAGCAGGACGGCCGGGCCGCCCGCCTGTATGGACTCGGAGGAGCCGTAGAACAGCCCCGTGCCGATCGCGGAGCCGAGCGCGATGAAGCGGATGTGCCGCGAGTTGAGCCCACGGCTCAGGCCGGCCTTTTCGGTACGCAAACGAGTGTCTCCCTCTTCGGGGTGGGGCCGGCGGACGGACTGCGGGACCTGCGGTCCGGGCCCCGATGACGCGAACGCCAGCCTGTATATGCCTGTCTATACAGGTGCGTCAAGAGGTAGTCCGGAGAGTGAGCGCACGAACAGCCCTGAGCGGTCCCGACACACGTCGGGCGCGTCCCTCGCAAGGGGACGCGCCCTGGAGTGCTGCTGTACCTCACCGGCCGACCGGGCCTGGTGCAGGCGCCATTTTAGCCTGTGACCTGGGCGTACCGTGCCCGCCCGCCGACCGCGTCAGTGCGTGGCGAACGCGCCCTCGAGGCGGTAGCGGGTGCCGGGGTGGAGCAGCCGCGCGATGCTCACGAGGGCGTCCCTCGACCAGGTGCGGCGCTGGATCAGCAGACACGGCTCGGCCGGGCCCACGTCGAGGATCGCGGCCTCCTCCGGCGAGGCCAGGACCGCCTCCACGATGTGCTCGCCACGGCCGAGCGGCGCGACCTTCGACAGGAACGTGAACGGTGTTTGCAGTGTGAAGTCCTGCTGCAGGTAGCCGGGCGCGAAGGCCGGGTTGACGTACCGGTCCTCCAGTTGGAGCGGCACCCCGTCCTCGTAGTGCACGACCTGTGAGCGGAAGACCAGCTGCCCCTTGCCGAGGCCGAGGTGCGCGCCGGTCCGCTCGTCGGCCTGCTCCTCGCCGAGGGACAGCACGCGGGCCGAGTAGCGGTGGCCGCGGCTCTGCACCTCGTCGGCGATGTTGTGGACCTCCAGGAGCGCGGAGCTGGCCTTGCGCTCGGCGACGAAGCTGCCGACGCCCATGACGCGCCGGATGAGCCCGTCGGCGGCGAGCTCGCGCAGCGCGCGGTTGACGGTCATCCGGGACAGCCCGAGCGCGTCGACGAACTGGCTCTCCGAGGGCAGGGCGTCGTCCTCCTGCCAGTGGCCGTCCCTGATCTGCCGCTCGACGAGCTCCTTGACGCGCTGGTAGGCGGGCACGGCGCTGCGCCCGCCCTCCTCGTACCAACGGGCCAGCTCGGCCTGGTCCACCGTCACATCGCCCACTGTCCTCGCCATCCGCTCCCCCGCTACCGGCCCCTGCTGACTACAGGGAATCCTATGGGGGCGGTGGGGGCGTGACCGGCTGGGACCGACGTCCCCTCGCCTATACGGACACCGCGCCCCGCACGAATCGCCGAAGGTGTGCGCGCACGGCGTCGGGTCGCTCCAGCCAGGGTTCGTGCCCGGCGCCCTCGATCCGTGTCAGTGGGAGGTCGAGCCGGAGCCCGAGTGCTGCGAGGGCCTCGATGGGGCGGGGATCAACGGCGCCGCCGAGGAGTTCCGTGCGCGTCGGCAGGCACGCGCGCAGTTCGTCCAGGCGCGCGTCGAGCGGGTCCGCGCTTCCGTCCGTGCCGAGTTCGGCGTTCATGGCCCAGTTGACGGGGCGACGCCGCCGGGCGTTCTCGGCGGCCCGGTCCCACCCGCGTTCGGGATCGGCGTAGTCGGTGAACCAGGACAGCGTCAGCAGCTCGACCTCCTGTTCCTCCGTGCGCTCCGGCACCTCTTCCAATGCCTGGCGCCGCGCCAGCTGTGCCGCGGACATCCGGCGGCCCCGCTCCGCCCGGTACCCGGTGCGCCAATCACCCACGAACGGCCCGCACATCAGCAGCATCCCGGCCACGCGGTCGAGGTGCGCCAGGCAGAACCGGCTCGCCAGGTCGGTGCCGTAGGAGTGCCCGATCAGGACGGCCCGGGGCGCGTCCCACGTGTCGAGCAGCTCGGCGAGATCGTCGACATGCCGGGCGAGCGAATGCCGCCCCTGCCACGGGGACCGGCCCGTGCCCCGCTGGTCGTACCGGTACACGGGCGCGAGGTCGCCGAGCATGGCGGCGACCTCGCCCAGGTAGTCCGGAAGCCCCGGACCGCCGTGCAGCAGGACGACGGGCGGCTGCCGGGTCCTGTCCCCCAGCGCTGTCCAGCTCAGTTGGGCCTCGTCGGTCAGCGACGCGAGGCCGTGCGTCTCCATCAAGGTCACCGCGGAGAACCTACCGATCCCGCTGACGCACCGCCAAAGGTTAAAGCCCTCAACGGACCTCGGTGAGGGACACGACCGCCAGCACCCCGTCTACGGCGATGTCGGCGGCGTCCTCGTCATCCTGGAGCAGGACCGCGTCCAGCCGGTCGAGGCGGACGGAGTCCCGGTCCAGGGTCGCGGTGCCGTCCAGGACGAGCGCCAGGACGCGGGTGCCGGGGGCCGGTTCGAGGCGCGTCGGGCCGCGTTCGATGCGTACGTCGCCCTTCGCGTCGGTGCGGCGGAGCATGACGTTGAAGTCGACCAGGGGGCCGCCGAGGAGCCGGCAGTCCGTGGTGGCGTCGCCGGAGAAGGCGAAGGGCGCGTAGCGGGTGTCGACGACGTGCTCCGTACCGTCGACGGTGAGGGACATGCCCGGGCCCTCGACGACGGTGATGATCCGGTCGACGCCCTCGAACGCGGAGAAGGGTCCGCTGCCCGCGACGTCGGCGAGGCTGATCCGCCACGCGAAGTCCTCCGTGCCGGACCCCTCGGGGTGGGCCAGGACCTCGGTGGTGACACCTCCGCCGTTCTTCCACGGTGCGGGGGTGCGTTCGTGTGCGCGCAGGATCTGGGGTGCCATGAAGGTGAGTTGTCCTTGTCTTCGTACGGGCGGCAGGGAGGCCGGGCCAGAGACCAAGGCCCTTCTGACGGACCCTAGCCCGCCGGACGCGGCGCCCGGGATGGCGGTGGTGTCACACACCTCCGGGGCCCCGCAGGACCCCGGAGGTGTGAGAGAGAGCGGCCGGATCAGACCAGGGAACCGGTGACCGACTCGGCGGCGGCCAGGGCGCGGCCGGAGGCGACGTACTGGACGGCCTCCTCGATCTCGGGGGCGAGCCAGCGGTCGGTGCCGGGGCCCTCGACGGTCTCGCGCAGCCCGTCGCGCACGGCCGCGGTGGCCGGGGCGGGGGTCAGCGGGGCACGCAGGTCCAGGGCACGGGCGGCGGTGTAGAGCTCGACGGCGAGGACGCGGCCGAGGCCGTCGATGGCGCGGCGCAGCTTGCGGGCGGCCGACCAGCCCATGGACACGTGGTCCTCCTGCATGGCGCTGGAGGGGATCGAGTCAACGGAGGCCGGGGTGGCGAGCCGCTTGAGCTCGGAGACGATCGCGGCCTGCGTGTACTGGGCGATCATGTGGCCGGAGTCGACACCCGGGTCGTCGGCCAGGAAGGCGTTCAGACCGCGGTTGCGAGCCGGGTCGAGGAAGCGGTCGGTGCGGCGCTCGGAGATCGAGGCGACGTCGGCGACGGTGATCGCGAGGAAGTCGAGCACGGCGGCGACGGGCGCGCCGTGGAAGTTGCCGTTGCTCTCGACGCGGCCGTCGAGGGTGACGACCGGGTTGTCGACGGCGCTGGCGAGCTCGCGGGAGGCGACGAGTTCGGCGTGGCCGAGGGTGTCACGGGCGCTGCCGTGGACCTGCGGGGTGCAGCGCAGCGAGTAGGCGTCCTGCACGTAGGTGCAGTCGGGGCCCGCGTGGCTGGCGATGATGGCCGAATCGGCAAGCAGGGAGCGCAGGTTGCCCGCGCTGTCGCCCTGGCCCGGGTGCGGGCGCATGGCCTGGAGGTCGGCGGCGAACACGGCGTCGGTGCCGAGCTGGCCCTCGACGCTCATGGCTGCGGAGATGTCGGCGGTGCTCAGCAGGCGGCGCAGGTCGTGGGCGGCGAGGACGAGCATGCCGAGCATGCCGTCGGTGCCGTTGATGAGGGCGAGGCCCTCCTTCTCCTCCAGAACGACCGGGGTGATGCCGGCGGCGGCGAGGGCCTCGCCTGCGGGCTTCTTCTCACCGTCGGCGGTGCGCACGACACCCTCGCCCATGACGGCGAGCGCGCAGTGCGCGAGGGGGGCCAGGTCGCCGGAACAGCCGAGCGAGCCGTACTCGTGGACGACCGGGGTGATGTCGGCGTTCAGGAGGGCGGCGTACGCCTCGGCGGTCTCGGTGCGCACGCCGGTGCGGCCGGTGGCGAGGGTGGAGAGACGCAGCAGCATGAGGGCGCGCACGACCTCGCGCTCGACCTCCGGTCCCGAGCCCGCCGCGTGGGAACGCACGAGGCTGCGCTGGAGCTGGGCGCGCAGCTCGGTGGGGATGTGACGGGTGGCCAGAGCGCCGAAGCCCGTGGAGACGCCGTAGTGGGGCTTGACGTCGTCGGCGAGGGCCTTGATGACCTCGCGACTGCGGGCGATCTCCTGGAGGGCCTCGGGGGCGAGGCTCACCTGGGCGCCGTGACGGGCAACGGAAACAACTTCGTCGGCTGCGAGGGCGCCGACACCAACAACAACGGTCATGCCCCAATGAAGCCGCAGGCAGGCAGGGGTTCGCGAGTCGTGCGACACGTCTAGTGTCTGGGATCCCAGACACTTGATCTGGGATCCCAGACAGATGGTTTGCGACATCTCTGGTCTACGCTCGCCCCATGAGCATCGTCCCGGCCGCCGCCCAGGTCCTGGCGGTCCTGCGCTATCTCGCCCGCCAGGCCGCGCCCGTCCCCGCGGCCGCCATCAGCCGCGACGTGGGGCTGCCGCGCTCGACGACGTACCACCTGCTCGACACCCTGGCGGCGGACGGCTTCGTGGTCCATCTGCCGGAGGAGCGGCGGTACGGACTCGGGGTCAGCGCCTTCGAACTCGCCTCGGGCTACGAGCGCCAGGCCCCGTTCCAGCGCCTGGCCCGGGCACCGCTCGCCGCGCTCGTCGACCGCACGGGACACAACGCGAACCTCGCCGTGCTGCACGGCCGCGAGGTCATCTACGTCATCGAGGAACGCGCCCCCGGACGCCCGCCACTGATCAGCGAGGTCGGCGTCCGGCTTCCCGCCCACCTGACGGCGAGCGGACGGGCAGTGCTCGCTCTCCTCCCACCTGCGCAGGTGCGGGCGCTGTTCCCCGACCGCTCGGCGTTCGTGCAGCGGCACGGGGCGGGTCCTGCGACGCTCACCGCGCTGCGCACCCTGCTCACCCAGGCGCGGCGCCGCGGCTACGCGACGGAGGAGGGCGAGGTCACCCCGGGCCTGTCCTCGGTGGCCGCACCCGTTCTCGACCACCACGCCCACCCGATCGCCGGGATCGCGGTGACGTTCCCCGACGAGACGGTCGACGAGGCGGAGCAGCGGCGGATAGCGGGGCATGTGGCGCAGACGGCGCGGGAGTTGACGCGACGGGTGGGCGGGGCTACGCGGGGGCCGGGGACGCCGTCGGCGTAGGGCCGGGCGGGGCATGTGGCACCGTCGCGACGACTTTCACCGCTGGTGCACCCCCAGGCCGTCGCGGCCCGGCGCGAGTTCGGGGCGCAGGACGAGTTCCTCGTCGTAGTCACCGCCCGCCTCGGACCGGTACGCCAGCGGTTCCTCGTCGGGCAGCGTCCGCAGCCGCTCCCGCAAAGCGGCGGACGTACGGGCGTAGTCAGCCGCGTCGTGCCGGTCCGCGCCGTACGCCACGAACGGCTCGAGGGGCGCCATCCCCGTGTACCAGAACGTGCCGTGCAGCAGCGGGAACAGCACCTGGTCCAGCTGCCCGTGGATGCCGCGCGGCCCGAACCCGGACGGTCGGGCGCCCACCGACGTGACGATCAGGGCTCGCTTGCCGGCCAGACCGCCGTCGCCGTACCGGCGGGTGTGTCCGTCCGGCGCCTTCACACCGAATCCGAGCCCCTGCACCAGGACCCGGTCGAACCAGCCCTTGAGGATCGCCGGAGGCCCGAACCACCACAGCGGGAAGTGCAGAACCACGACATCGGCCCAGGCCAGCTTCTCGATCTCGGCACGGATGTCGGCGCTCAACTCACCTGCCGTGTACGCACGTTCCTGCTCGGCGCCGACCAACAGCCGCTCACCGTCGGGCGGCCCGCCGCCGAAGTCGTCGGCGTCGACGACCGCCTTCCACTTCATCGCGTAGAGGTCGGACACCTGGTACGCGTGCCCGAGCCCGTCGAGGGCTCCGAGCGCGTCGGCCATCAGGGAGCCGTTGAGGGAGCGCTGTTCGGGATGGGCGAAGACCCAGAGGATGTTCATGCCTTCGAGCGTGCGCCCTCACCCTCGTACGACATCAGTGGCCAGACGGCCATGGGGTGAAAGAATCTGGCCACCGCGGGCAGGGGGTTACGCGGCCGGCTCGTCCGCCAGGTACGGCGGCGCCGGCTCGTACTGCATGGCACGGCGCACCGCACGGGCGTGGTCGCGGCCGTGCAGCCGCCCGACGAGCCAGAGCGCGCTGTCGATGCCGGCCGAGACGCCCTGGCTGGTCAGCAGATTGCCGTCGACGACATAGCGGGCGTCGCGCACGACGGTGATGTCACCGAGCTCCTCCAGTCGCCGCTCGTGCTGCCAGTGCGTGGCGACGCGGCGCCCGCGGGTGAGTCCGGCGGCGTGCAGCAGGAAGGCTCCCGTGCACACACTGTGCACCCACGACGCCCGCTCGGCGGTCTTGGCGATCCACCCGGTGACCACGGAGTTGTCCACCTGGACAGTGCGCGCGCCGACACCGCCCGGCACCGTCACCACATCCAACGGCGGGTGGTCGTCGAGCGTGTGGTCGGGCAGCACGCGCAGGCCCTTCGCGAAGCGCACCGGGCCCGGCCCCTCGGCGACGAGCACCGCGCGGTCGATGTCACCACGCAGCCGCGCGGAGGTCGTGAACACCTGCCACGGCCCCACGACATCCAGATCCTCGGCATCATCGAAGACGAGCAGACCGTACACAGTCATCCTGAACTCCATCTCACAGTGCGGTAGTTGAACGAAAGCGGGCCCGGTACTCCGACGGCGCGACGCCGAGCCTGCGATGAAACGTGCGGCGCAGCGTCTCCGCCGTGCAGAAGCCGTGCCGCCGGGCGATCGCCTCCAACGGCTCGTCCCCCTCGGCGAGGGACCGCTGCGCCGCCTCCACCCGCACCTGCTCCACGTACCCGGCGGGCGTCACGCCCGTCTCCGCGGTGAAGCGGCGCTGCAGATGACGCGGGCTGAGGGCGGCATGCGTGGCGAGGTCGAGGACGCTGTGCCGGGCGCCCGGGTCGGCCTGGATCGCGGCGACGGCGGCCCGGATCGGGTCGGTGGCCGGCGGCCGCGTCGCCATGGCCACGCTGAACTGCGCCTGGTTGCCCGGCCGGCGCAGGAAGAGGACCAGCTCGCGGGCGACGGCGTGCGCGGCGTCCCGGCCCAGGTCGTCCTCGACCAGCGCCAGAGCGAGGTCCATGCCCGCGGTGACCCCGGCCGAGGTCCAGATGCGTCCGTCGCGGATGAAGATGGGACCGCAGTCCGCGGCGATCTCCGGGTGCTCCGCGGCGAGTTGACGCTCGCGGGCCCAGTGCGTGGTGACCCGCCGCCCCTCGAGCAGGCCCGCCGCCGCCAGGAGGAAGACCCCGCTGCACACGGAGGCGACGCGCCGGGCCCCGGCCGCCGCCTCACGGACCCAGCCGACCAGCTCCGGATCCTCGCGGGCCCGGTCGACACCCCGGCCGCCGGCCACCACGAGCGTGTCCACACCCGCCGGGTCCCGCTCGGCCAGGGAGTGCTCGGCGTGCAGCACCAGCCCGCTGCGCGAGCGCACCGCGCCGCCCGTGGGGGCGACGATCTCGCACGCGTACCGGCCACCGAGCCGGTCGCCGTGCTGGAACACCTCGTACGGGCCGACGAGGTCGAGCGACTGGAACCCGTCGAAGATCACGAAAACGATGCGGCGCTTTGTCACACCTCAACGTTCAGCGACCCCACCCCATGGCGTCAACGACACGCACCCCACAGATCGTGCCATGAGGGCAGTGACGCTCGGAGACGTGCCGGGCACGTCTACTCCATCAGGGAAACCGCGAACGCCACGACGATCAGCCCACTCGCCAACCCGACGAGAACGAGGCGCAGAGCGGCCTCCCGGTTCCGAGGTGGTCGGGAGCCATCACATTCGCGGGGCGGTGGCCCCTGCCCGAGCACGGGTGAATCGAGCCGGTTCGCATCGGTCGGCTCGGACTGTTCCTCTTCCTCGGCGCGCACGGTGTTGCTCATACCGGGGAAACGACACTGCACCGTGCACGGGCGCGGACCTGCCCGAACCGTTATGCCGCCCTCACCGAATCGGCACAGCCACCCGGCCCCCGCGCGACTCCGCGTAACGATCGCGGCACTTCGGCGGCGAGTGGTCCCGCGGCACTGCACGGTGTGGTGCATGTCCGATGCCACTGACCGCCGAGAAGGCGCACACGCGACGCAACACGGTGTCATCGCCGTGGAGCGCATGGACGGGGCTGCCGCGGTGCACGCCGCAGGCGCGTTCAAGCTGGTCTATGCCGAGGCGTTCGCCGGTCCCCCGTACGACGAGTCCGAGGACGACGTCGACGCTGCCTTCCGCCGCTTCCCCGTCCAGGCCCGCAAGCCCGGCTTCCGTTCTGTCCTGGCCCGTACCGAGGACGGCGAGCCGATCGGCATGGCGCACGGCCACCCCCTCGGGCCCGACACGGTGTGGTGGGACGAGTTCACCGAGCCCGTGTCCGACGACATGCGGCGCGAGGACGGGCAGCGCACCTTCGGGCTCATGGAACTCGCGGTGCGCCGCGCGTGGCGTGGACGGGGTGTCGCTCGGCGTCTGCACACGTTGCTGCTCGACGGCGTCGGAGCCGAGCGGGTGCTGTTGAACGTCCACCCGGCGAGCGGGGCGGCTCCGGCCGCCTACCGGTCGTGGGGATACCGCAAGATCGGCCAGGGTCGGCCGGGAGGCCAGGCAGCCGTGGACCTCCATGACGTGATGCTGCTCGACCTGCGCTGAACTCGACCTGCATTGAACTCGACCTGCGTTGAAGCGGATCCGTCAACTCACCGTGCGGGAGCGGCCATTCGCTCCGGCCGCCGTTCTTCACACTCGCACCAGATCCGCGCTGACGGTCAGCTTCTCGTTCGCGTCGACCTCGTCACGCATGCGCTCGATACGGGCCCGGGTACCGGCCAGCGCGTCCGATCCGAGCAGGAGCCGCAACGGCGGTTGTTCGGTGTCTACGACAGTGGCGATCGCGGCGGCGGCACGGGCGGGGTCACCGGGCTGGCGACCGGAGACCGCCAGGGTGGAGGCCCGGCGCCTGCCCGCGGTCTCCTCGTAGTCCGCGAGGTGTGTCCCGGACTGCCGCATCGAGGACCCGGCCCACTGGGTGCGCAGGCCACCGGGCTCGACGAGGGTGACCGCGATGCCGAGGGGAGCCACTTCCGCGGCCAGCGACTCCGACAGCCCTTCGAGGGCGAACTTCGTGGCGTGGTAGTACCCGGTCCCGGCGAAGGCGGCGAGGCCCCCGAACGAGGACACGTTCACGATCCGCCCCGACCGGCGGACCCGCATGCCCGGCAGCACCGCCTTGAGAACGGTGACGACGCCGTGCACGTTGGTGTCGTACAGCGCCCGGACCGCGGCGTCCTCGCCCTCCTCCACCGCGGCGAGGTATCCGTAGCCGGCGTTGTTGACCAGGACGTCGATGCGCCCGTACTCCTTCTCGCACGCCTCGACGGCGGCGGCGACCGACACGGGGTCGGTGACATCCAGCGACAGGGCGAGCGCACGGTCGCCGTGCGCGGCGGCGAGAGCGGTCACGCTCGCCACGTCGCGGGCGGTGACGGCCACCCGGTCCCCGCGCCCGAGAGCGTGCTCGGCGAGGGCCCGCCCCAGTCCGCTGGAGCAACCGGTGATCAGCCACACGGGCGCACCCTGGCCGTCCGCAGTGGAGGTCAAGTCGGCCAACTCATCAAATGCTGCTGTGTCTTGGTTCGTCATGCCATCAGTGCAACAGGGCTTCGGTGTGCGTGCCACGCCCCCTTGAGGGTGGCCCTCAGAGGGTCAGGCTCATGGAGCGGCGTCGTCGTTCACCGCCGACGGTAAAGTCCCACCTGATGACTCGCGACGACGGCAACCAGGACGACAACCGGCTCGGTTCCTTCCTGCGCAGCCGACGGGAGCGGATCGACGCCGCTTCGGCCGGCGTCGTCGACAACACCCGGCGGCGGGTCAAGGGTCTGCGCCGCGAGGAGTTGGCGCTGCTCGCCGGCGTCAGCCCCTCGTACTACACGCGCATCGAGCAGGGCCGCGACCGGCACCCCTCCCGCGAGATCCTCCAGGCCCTGGCCGGGGTGCTGCGCCTGGACGACACCGAACGCGGCTACCTCTGGAGCCTCGTGGCCCCGGCGCTCGCGTCCGCCGACGGCCAGGAGGCGGCGGATCCGGTCCGCACCGTGCGGCCAGGAGTGCTGGTGCTCCTCGAGCGCTGGGCCGACCTGCCCGCCCTCGTCGTCGGGCCCGGCCGCGACGTACTGGCCGCGACCGCCCTCGCGACCCGCGTCAACCCGGCGTGGAGCGCGGGGCACAACCTGATCGAGTTCACCTTCCTCGACCCGCGCGCCCGCGAGGTGTACCCCGACTGGGAGAACATCGCCGTCCAGGCCGTCGCGGGCCTGCGCACCACCGCGGCGGCCCGACCCGGCCAACTCGACGGATTCGTGGCGGACATGCGGGAACGCAGCGAGACGTTCCGCGCCCTCTGGGACTCCCATGAGGTGTACGACCGGGTGACCGGCGAGAAGCGGCTCGCGGTCGACGGCCTCGGCGAGGACGGCGTCCTCACCCTCGACTTCGAGACGTTCGCCCTCGCCGGGCCCGAAGGGCATGTGCTGTACGTGTACTTCCCGCGCCCCGGCAGCAAGGACGACGCCGCGCTTCAGGGGCTCGCCCGACGGTTGGAGCGAGGATTCAGGCCACCGGGATGAGCGGGGTGTCGAGGAGACTCCGGTCGCCGTCGGCGCCGTGGGCCAGCGCGGCGGCGACATCCTCGTACGGGGCGCCGAGCCGGATCGCGCTGACCTCGTCCAGCTTCTGGTAGTGGTGCGGGGCGAGTTCGACGTTCAGGGCGTCGAGGTAGCCCTCCAGGTGGGCCGGCGTGCGGGGCCCCACGATGGGGATCAGCGAGGTACCGGCCCGCGCCGCGCGCTGACGGAGCCAGGCGAGGGCGACCTGGACCGGGCCGGTGCCCAGCTCTTCCGCCACGGCGAGGACGGCGTCGAGTACGGCGGTGCGCTGGTCACCGCCCTCACCGACCGTGCCGTCGGCCGCGGCCCGCGCGCTGAGTCGCCCCTGCTCGCCCTGACGGTACTTCCCGGTCAACAGGCCGCCGGCCAGCGGTGAATAGAGGACGACGCCAAGACCGTGCGCTTCGGCCATCGGCAGGAGTTCACGTTCCGCGGAGCGTTCGGCCAGGCTGTACTCGGTCTGGACGCCGACCAACGGCATCCGTCCGCTCAGCTCCGACCTGACGGCGGCGCCCGCCACCCTCCAGGCCGGGAAGTTCGACAGGCCGCCGTAGCGGATCTTGCCCGCCCGGATGAGGTCCTCGAAGGCGGCCAGGATCTCCGGCATCGGCGTGACCCCGTCGGGAAAGTGCGGCATGAAGACATCGACGTAGTCGGTCCCCAGCCGCCGCAGGCTCGCCTCCAGGGACCGGATCATGGTCTTGCGGCTGTTGCCCGTGGTGCCGGGGCGGACCTCGGCACTCCTGGACCCGGTGTACTTGGTGATCACGACGTAGTCGTCGCGCTCGCGGCCCAGGAGCCCGCCCAGGACGGTCTCGGCCTCGCCGTTCTGGTAGATGTTCGAGACGTCGAAGGTGGTCCCGCCGGCCGCCACGAACGACTCGAAAATCTTCCGCGCCCCGTCCGGGCCCGCCGCTGCCGGGGCCGAGCCGAAGTTGGCCGTGCCCAGCACATACTCCGACACCCGTAGGCCGCTGTGTCGTCCGAAAGTCTGGTAGCGCATGGGATCCTCCTCGGATTCTGCGGTACGGTCGACGACACTAACACGTAAAACGAACGGTCATTCTCTTATGCCGAAGGTCAGCCAGGACCACCTCGACGCCCGGCGTCAGCAGATCATCGACGCCGCCCGCGCCCGCTTCGCCGAGCACGGCTTCGCACGCACCTCCATGCCCGACATCGTCAGGGCCTCCGGGCTCTCCACCGGGGCGATCTACCGGTACTTCAAGGGCAAGGACGAGATCGTCGCCGCGATCTGCGAACAGTCGAGCCGGGCGCTCCCCGCGGAGCTGACCGCCGAGTCCATCCACGAATTCCTCGAGCACATTCGCACCCTGGCGCGCGACGAGGGCCACGCCCGGCTGGTCGCCCAGATCTACGCCGAGGCCGCCGTCTCGCCGAGCCTCGCCGCGCTCGTCGACCGCCAACTCGAGGAACTGCGTGGGGCAGTCGTCGCGCTGCTGCCCGGCCACGAACCGGCGCGCGCGGGCCGAATCGCCGAGGCCTTCGTGGCTCTGTGCCAGGCCTACAGTCAGCAGCTTGCCGTGCGGGGCGACGTCGATCCCGCCCCCTTCACGGATGCTCTGGTCGCGATCACCCAGTCGTAGGCGAGGAGTTGGTACGCCTTCTTTCCGATCGCTCTGCTGCCTTAGCGCCCGTTGCGGCAGCGGTCACGCGACTCCTTGCATCGGCCGCACGCCTGGTCGGCCGTCCCAGTGCGATACCGACCAGGACCAGGGCCATGCCCGCGGCCTGGCGCACGGTGAGCGGTTCCCCTCCGAGCGCGACGCCGAGGGCCACGCCGGTGACCGGGTTGAGCAGGCCGATGAGGCCGACCGTGGCGGCGGGCAGGTGGCGCAGGCCGGTGAACCAGGCGACGAACGCGAGAGCCGTGGCGATCACGGCCGTGTAGGCGAGTGCCGCCACACCGGGGGCGGCGAGCGGCGGGGGTCCGCCCTCGAAGACGAGGGCCGCGACGAGCAACAGCACGCCCCCGAAGGTGAGTTGCCAGGCCGTGGTGGCCAGGACCCCGGCATCGGAATCCCAGCGCTTGGACAGGGCGTAGCCGATCGAGGACGAGGCGAGAGCGCCCACCGAGGCGAGCAGACCGGAGAGGCTGGGCGACCCGGCCTGGCCAGCCAGCATCAGCACCACACCGCCGAGCCCGATCGCGGCCCCGGCCAGCGGCGCCATCCGCGGCCGTTCGGACAGCAGGACCCACGCGCTGAGCATCAGGGCCGCCGGGGACAGCGCCATCAGCGTCGAGGCGGTCGCCGTGGTCAGCTGGTGGGCGGCGACGTAGACGAGCAGGAAGAACGCGCTGGTGTTGAGCAGTCCGAGCACCGCGGACCGCCACCACCAGGCGCCACGCGGAAGCTTGCGGGACAGGGCCAGCAGCAGACATCCGGCCGGCAGGGCCCGCAGCGCGGCGCCCCACCAGGGACTGTCGGCCGGGAGGTACTGATGGGTGACAAAGTAGTTGGCGCCCCAGGCCACCGGGGCGAGCGCCGCGACGGCACCCCACCGGTAAGTAGTTTCCATGGAAGCTAATATAGCTTCCATGGAAGACAACTCGTCCGGTGCGGACATGCCTCACCCGGACATGACTCCCCCGGATACCGCTCACACCGCTCACCCGGATCCCGCTCCCAAGGATCACGTCGCCCGCATCCAGGCCGCCTGGCGACAGGAACGCCCCGACCTCGACGTCGCACCGCAGGGCGTCATCGGCCGCCTGCACCGGATCGCGACGCTGCTCACGCAGGAGCTGTGCACGGTCTACGGCCGATACGACCTCAGCGAGGGCGAGTTCGACGTACTGGCCGCCCTGCGCCGCGCCGGCGCCCCCTTCGAACGCGCCCCCGGCGAACTGGCCGCTCACACCATGGTCACCACCGGCGCCATCACCAAGCGCATCGACCGTCTGGAGCGCGGGGGCCTGGTCGCGCGGCGCCGCGCCACGGGGGACGGACGCGGCCGGGTCGTCGCCCTCACCGACGCGGGCCGCGCCCTCTTCGACCGGGCGTTCACCGACCACATCCGCAACGAACACCGGCTCCTCGCCGCGCTGCCGCCGTCCGATGCCGCGGCCCTGGAACACCTGCTGACCTCGTGGCTCGCCCAACTGGAGCCGCCCGTACCGGCGCCGGAGCGCGACCGGCCATAGGTGCCGGGCGCGCTCCGGGGCGGGTAGGGGCAGTTCAGGTCGCCGCACCGCTCGCCGCGCTCCTCGATCGCCGAGGCATTCGCAGCTCTGTGCCAGGCCTACGGTCAGCAGCTTGCTGTGCGGGGCGATGTCGATCCCTCCCCCCCCTCCCTTCACGGATGCTCTGGTCGCGATCACCGAGTCGTAGCCGCGTTCGCGTAGGGGCAGAGCATGTCGACAGCGATGGGTGCTGGGTAGTCAGCCCAACAGGCGTCGGACTGGCGGTGTCTCGGACGTCTACCGCGCGCGCATGGACCGCAGCTGCGGCCTGGTCTGCTTTGCGTCGTCGGCCCGGGTCGCCAGCCAGGCGGCGAGGGCGGCGGGGGTGGGCTTGTCAGCTCAACGACCTGCTGATGTCGCTGGCGGCGGACGCCTCCGGACCTCCGACCGCACAGCCGTCGGACGAATCCTGACGGGTCTTGCATACTGCCGCGGCAACGCGGATCTGTGCCAATCTTTGGCATGCGAATTCTGGTGGCCGAGGACGAGCGTTTCCTGGCGGACCTGGTGGTCGAGGGACTGCACGATGAGGCAATGGCGGTCGATGTCGCCTATGACGGGGCCACGGCGCTGGAGCGCCTCGCCGTCAACGACTATGACGTACTGGTACTGGACCGCGACCTGCCCCGGGTGCACGGCGACGAGATCTGCCGCACCGTGGCCCAACTCGGGTCGCGGGTACGCATCCTGATGCTGACCGCCTCCGGCGCGGTGCACGACCGGGTCACGGGACTGAACCTGGGGGCCGACGACTACCTGGCCAAGCCCTTCGCCTTCGACGAACTGGTGGCGCGGGTCCGCGCGCTCGGGCGCCGCGCCGGGCCGCCGCTGCCCCCGGTGTTGGAGTGCGGCGACATCAGCATGGACACGGCGCGCCGACAGGCGTCCCGTGATGGGCGCTACCTGGCGCTGTCGCGCAAGGAGTACGCGGTCCTTGAGGTGTTGATGCGGGCGAGGGGCGCGGTCGTCAGCACCGAGGAACTGCTGGAGCGGGCCTGGGACGAGTACACGGACCCGTTCACCACGGTCGTCAAGGTGACGATGAGTAAACTCCGCTCCAAGCTCGGCGATCCGCCCGTCATCGTCACCGTGCCGGGAAGCGGCTACAGGCTTTGAGCCCGCATGAGCCGGTGCCGGAACGCTCGTTGGCGGGCCGGCACCACTGTGTCACCGGCCCGCCAACTGCATGGCTCAGATTGCCCCGCGACGAGCGGGGGACCACGACCGCGTCGGTGCGCGCGCAACTGCAGCACCAGGCATGCATGTCCGAAGTAGCGGATCCGGCCGCCGTTTTCGATGTGCCGGTCCGGTGCGAGGCTCGGCTCGGGGGCGAGCAGCCGGTCCAGCTGGGCGGCCTGGTCGCCGTTGAACTCGAGCGCCTCGTGCAGGGGGGCGGCGGTCGTGCCCTCATCAGCTTGTCCAGACCGGATCGGCAGACCCCGTACCCGCTGGAGGAGATCCGCAGAGCCCTCACGGCACGCCACGGTTGAGGATTCACCGCCTCCATACCAGCGATCTGCACCAATGGAACCTCGGATACTGGTGACCGAGTCACCGTCCCAGGAAGCAGGTACAGGGTATGAGGCCGGTACGGGGCATGCGGCGCTTCGCCTCTGTGATCAGCGGCTCGGTGCAGGCCAAGATCACGCTGCTCTACGGCGGTGTGTTCACGATCATCACCCTCGCGGTGCTCAGCAGCGTGCAATGGCTCCAACAGCGGTTCGTCGACGCCAAGTTGAACGACTTCGTATTCACCGGACCGGTCTCCGCGATCCCCTGTCCACCGCGACGCCCGGACGTTGCCTGTTCGACCGGTCCCTACCAGCCGTCCAAGGCCAGTCCCGTCGACGCGGCGGCCGGCCCGAGCCGCAGCATCTTCGACGGGAACGAGGAACTCCACAAGGACGTGGCAAGCACCCAGCAGATCTTCGCCCTGATCGCCATCGCCGCGATGATAGTGCTGGCGTTCGCGGTGTGCTGGTGGCTCACCAGACGGATCCTGCGCCCGCTGCACCGCGTCACCGCCACCGCCCAGCGCCTGTCGCTGTCCACCCTGCACGAACGCATCGGGCTGACCGGACCGCAGGATGAGCTGAAGGACCTCGCCGACACCTTCGACGCGATGCTCGATCGGCTGGATCGCGCCGTGGCGAGCCAGCGCCGCTTCGTCGCCAATGCCTCCCACGAGCTGCGCACTCCCCTGGCCATCCAGCGAACCGCGATCGAGGTCGGGCTGACCAAACCCTCTGCCGAGCGGGTCTCGCGGATCCGCGACGAACTGCTGCGCGCCACCGAGAGGTCCGAGCGGCTCATCGAGGGCCTGCTCGTTCTCGCGCAGGGGGAACAGGAACTCCTCGACCGGGACCCGGTGGATCTCGCCGCCGTGGTCACTCAGGTCGTCGGAGAGCATCTCCCCTTCGCCGAACGGCGCGGCATCACCCTCACCACCTCCACTCAGCCGGTCGTCGTCGCAGGCGACGACACGCTGCTCACCCGCCTTGTCGCCAACCTGGTACAGAACGCGATCCGGCACAACAACGCGGGCGGTTACGTCATCATCGACCTGTCCGCCGCCGGCGGCCTGGTGGTCTGCAACTCCGGCCCGCACGTCCCTGAGGACAAGGTGGACGGGCTGTTCGAGCCGTTCCGGCGGCTGCCCGCAGACCGGACCACATCGTCCGAGGGCGCGGGCCTGGGGCTGTCCATCGTCTCCGCCATCACGCACGCCCACGACGGCACCGTGCGCGCGACGGCCAACTCCGAGGGCGGGCTCTGGGTCACCGTGACCCTACCGGCCCACGCTCCGGCGCCGTCCGCCTGAGCCTCGACTCCGCCTGCGGCCGCAGGCGGAGTCGAGGCCGGGCCTCAGGCTCCCGGTTCCGTGCGACGCGTCTCCATCCATTCGGCTATCGCCTGCCATGCCCGGCTCAGCATCTCGGGCAGCATCAGGTTGGTGTGCCGGCAAGGCAGGCCGACCGCCGCGATGGAACCGCGGACGTAGGGCTCCCAGAGCCGCAGCCGTTCGTCCGGCGTGGCGTTCTCGCCGCCGTCCTCGGCGACGACGAGCAGCAGGTCGCCGTCGAAGACACCGAGCTCGTGCCGTCGTCGCATCTCCGTGTTGTTGCGGAAGATCTTCGCGATGAGGAGCAGTTCATCCTCCGAGATACCGTCGATGACCTCGCCGATCTCCTCCCTGAACCGAGCCGCGATCTCGTCCTCCGTGACGCCGGCGGACTCCCCGGCCCCGACAACCTCGCCAGGTCGGACCGGCTCGTTCAGCACCTCGTCGGGCGCCGTGGCGAGCAATGACAAGGTTCGGCGGCCACGGTGGGAAAGACGGTGCGCAGCGATTCATGGCGCACCAGCAAATCCCGGAGAGCCGCGCTCAATGCCGCGACATCCAACGGGCCGTGCATTGCCAAGGCAATGACGTTGTCATAGGTGAGACCCAGCCGGCTCGGCCATTCCAGCCCATGCGGGGAATAGAGCAAGGTGTGTCTGAACAGGGTCGCCGCGGAGCGGTGGCCGACGGCCGTCAGCCCTCGTCGGCGCCGATCTGCTTGTTGCAGGCGCTGAAGGCCTTCACCAGCTTGTCGTTGTCCGCGGTGCCTTCGATGGTGACGTCCAGCGTCCCGGGCTTGGGATCCTTGGCATTGACGCCTTTGTTGCGCAGGCACTCGGCCTTCTTCAGCGCCAGGTCCTTGTCGGCTTCCGTGATGTCCTCGTTGATGTCGTCGCTGGGGGCGTACTTCGCGCAGGCCGCCCGTGCCGCTTCGGCTTTCGCCTTGGAACCGCCGTCGGGCTTCTCGATATTGCTGTCCTTGTCCCCACCCTGGTCCGCGGCGGGTTCCGGAACGTCGACCCCTTGCTTGGCCATGCACTTGATGAACTGCTGCATGCGGTCGTAATCGGCGTCTCCCTGCGAGGGCGCGCTCTTCTTCGGGGATGAATCGTCGCCGCACGCGGTCAGTCCGAACATGGCGGTGGCCGTCAAAGTCACCGCGACGATAGTGAGTTTCTTCATGCTCACCAGCATGGCAACCGCCAGGTTTCGCCCCGGTGACCGTCAGCGTTAACCGAACTCTTACAGAGATCGCGGAGCCGGAGCAGCACACGGCAAACGGATGCCTCCGCGCCCATGAGCGGACGCGGAGGCACCCTGACGGCCGGCCGGGGGTTGTCGGCCGTCGGTCAGGTGGTAGCGAGGGCCTCCGTGGGAGTGAGGCCGGCGGCGCGGCGGGCGGGGTAGATACCGGCGACGGCGCCGATCGCGACGGCGGCCAGGGCGCCGCCCGCGATGGCCTGGCCTGGCAGGGTCAGGGGCCAGTCGCGGTAGAGGGCGTAGCCGAGGCAGGCGCCCAGTCCGATGACCACGCCGGCGGCCCCGCCGAGTGCCGACAGGCTCACCGACTCGGTGAGGAACTGCATCCGGATCTGTCCTCGGGTCGCTCCCAGCGACCGTCGCAAGCCGATCTCCTGCCGGCGCTCCAGCACCGAGATCACCATGATGTTGGCGATGCCGACGCCTCCGGCCAGCAGCGCGATGGCACCGAGGCCGAAGAACAGCGCGTTGAAGGTCTCCTCCGCGGCGGCCTGGGCGGTGAGCGCGTCGGAGGGGCGGCTGACCTGAACTTCCTCCGGGTTCTTGGGGTTGATGGTGCGCCCCAGCACGTCGCGCACCGACGACACCGTCGCGTCCGTGGACCGCTCGTACAGGGAGGTGACGTGTCCGTCGAACCCGAGACGGGCGGCGTAGGGCCAGCCGATCAGGGCCGAGCGGTCGATCTCGGGGGCGAGCGGGAGCTCGTCGAGGATGCCGACGACCAGGAACCACTGGCCGCCGATGAACACGTTCGCGTCGGCGCGGTCGATGCCGAGCCGGTCGGCGGCATCGGCGCCGAGCACCACCGACGGATACCGGCTGGTGGCGGAGTTGAGGAAGGCGCCTGAGCGCACCGTGCCGCTGAGCGTTTTTAGCAGGTTGGTCCGGGTGGCCTGTACCGCGACGCCGCTGGTCTTGGCCGAGGAGATCTTGTCCGTGCGTCGGACGGTCGCGTCCTCCACCAGGCCGATCCCGGACACGCCGGTCACGCCGGGGATCCGGGAGACCATGCCCTCCGCGTCCGTGGGGAGCTTCGCGGCATCGCCGCTCAGCGTCGTACCGGGTTTGGCGGTGAGCAGATTGGTGCCCATTTCCTCGATCTCGGCCATCAGCCCGGCCCTGCTGGCGCTGCTGAGGCCGACCAGCGCGACCATGGCGGCCACCCCGATGGCGATGCCCAGCGCGGACAGCACGGCTCGCAGCGGCCGGCCACGCAGTCCGTCCAGGCCTACCGCGACCAGGTCCCTTCCGCGAAGTCGGGATGTCTCGGGCAGTTCTTTCATGTCAACACCCCTGTATCGGCCTGGACTTGACCGTCGCGGATCTCCAGTCGCCGCGGCAGCGCGGCCGCAACGTCCAGGTCATGGGTGATCACCACGATCGCGGTGCCATCCCGGTTCAGCTCGCTCAGCAACTGAAGCACCCCCGCGCCGGACGCCGAGTCGAGGTTGCCGGTCGGCTCGTCGGCGAGCAGCAGCGGCGGATTTCCCACCACCGCCCGGGCGATCGCGGCCCGTTGCTTCTCTCCGCCCGACATCTGCTGCGGACGATGGTGCAAACGGTGACCGAGGCCCACACGCTCCAGCGCCGCCTTCGCCCGCAGCCGGCGCTCCCGGAGCGACAGGCCGTGGTACAGCAGGCCGGTCGCGACGTTGTCCAGGGCGGACAGGTGCGCGGTCAGGAAGAACTGCTGGAAGACGAACCCGATCCAGTGCGCCCGTACCGCGGACAGCCGCCGGTCGGGCAACGTGGCCACGTCGTGTCCGTGGATCAGGACCCGTCCCGAGCTCGGCCGATCCAGCGTCCCCATCAGGTTCAGCAGCGTCGACTTGCCCGACCCCGAAGGGCCGACGATCGCAACCAGCTCACCGGCCCTGATGGTGAGCGATGCCCGGTACAGGGCCCGCACATTGCCGCCGTAGACCTTGCTCGCCTCCTCCACGGCGATGACCGCGGCCGGCTCCTCCGCCGCCTCGACCCCTGCGGTCATGAGCGCGGCACCTGCACCTTCATGCCCTCGCGGAGGTCGCCCTTCACCTCGACGTTGTTCCCGTCGAAGATGCCGAGCTCGACCCGCACCGAGCGCACCTTCCCCCGAGGACTCACCACCTTCACCCGGTAGCCGCTGCCGGCGGCCAGCAGCGAGTTGATCGGCACCGCCAGTACGCCCTTGTGCTCGGTACTGGTGAACCCGACCGTCGCCGGAGCACGGTCCAGGTTCCCCGCGCTGTTCTGCTTGTCCAGCTCGACGTAGACCGGGATGGTGGCATCCTGCGTGCCCTGCCCGGTCTGGGACTGGGAGTTGCTGCTGCCCGCGGTCGCCACCTTGCCGACCGACACGATGTGCCCCTGGGTGGTCTTCTTTCCCGGCAGTGTCACCCGGACCTTCGCCCCCTTCTTGGCGATGTCCTGATCACTGACCGGCACGTCCACCGTGATCCAGCGCTCGGTGCTGCTGGCGGTGAACAGGTTGCCCTTGGCCGGGGCACCCGGCAGCGCCTTCACCTCGGTCACCCGGATCGCATCCTTCTGCACCGCCACTTCACCCGGCTTGACCACTCCGTTCTCGGTGACCCCGAGAGCCTTCTGCCACTCCTTCACGGCCGACTTGGTGGCCGAGCTGAACTCCTCGTTCACGGCCAGGTAGCCGCCGTAGCCGAGCGCCTGCAGATTGCGTTCGAGCTCCAGCACGTCGCGTCCGTCGGACATCCCGACCTTCAGATCCCGCCACAGCGGCACCGACCCGTAGATGAGCGGGACGGCACGGCCGTTCGCCTCGAAGACCCGCTCGCCCCGCTTGATCACATCGCCATTTCCGGGCAGCCACGTGAGCCGTCCGGAACCCTCGGCGAGCACCGTGTAACTGCCTCGATAGCCCAACGTCCCGTCTATCTCACTGGTGTTGACCATGTTCGTGCGGAGCACCTGCTTCGTCGGCAGCGATGACAGTTGCTGCTTGGGCGCACTGTCGTCATCGCGCCCCACCACATACACCGCGGCCGTGGCACCCATCGCCAGCACCACGGCCACGCTCAGCGTCTTCCAGGGCACGCGCCGGCGCCCGGCCGGCGGCGGCTCCTCCTCGTACTCCTGGTGCAGCTTCTGTTCCAGCTCCAGCTCCTGTTCCTGTTCCGGAACCCGCGCCTGGGCCGTGGTCTCAGACTCGAACATGATTCAGCCTCCACGTGTGCCGCTCGGCACGGCACGTCGGGCCGAGGGCGAGGACGACGGCCTTCATGGCCCCGGGACTTGAAATTACCTGCATGACTCAGAGAGTGGATTGCGGCAGGTTTCCCGACGGTGAGCGGGAACCTTAACCGCCGCCTTATCCCGCAGCGTTCGCCGTCGGCCGCGCTGTTCAACTGTGGCCGCGCCGAAGTTGAACAGCGCAGGCTTTCACACGCTTCGACTCCGCCGGTACGGTCACTGACGCATCGGCCACCCGTGCCGCTTGGGACCGCGACAAGAGGAGGATTCCGTGGCCATGATGGGCGGCCCGCGCATGGGTCTGATGCCGCTCGGCGCAGACAAGTCGATCACCAAACAGAAGATCAAGCCGGGCACGGTGCGACGCATCGTTCCCTATGCCCTGCGACCCAGACCTGGTTTTCCGGGCGGGTCGGCCAGGGCGTCATCTGCGACTTGCGCTGCCAGGTGTTCGAGCATGTCCAGCGGCAGCCACTGGCCTTCTTCACCCGCACCCAGACAGGGGCTCTGGTCAGCAGGCTCAACACCGACGTGGTCGGCGCACAGCGAGCGATCACGACGCTGCTTCCGAGGGCTTTGCCCAGAAGGCGGTCGAGGTCCGTGACGTCGCGATCAGGACAGCCGTCTGGGGGCGCGTTCTCGTCCTCATCGCCACTTTGATCGCCGGGGTGACCACCGCGCTGGTCTACGGCCTCGGCGGCGTGCTGACCATCAACGGCTCGCTCCAGATCGGCACCCTCGTCGCCATGGTCGCGCTGCTGCTGCGGCTGTACGGGCCGATCAACCAGCTGTCCAACATGCAGGTCAACATCATGATCGCGCTCGTCAGCTTCGACCGCGTCTTCGAGGTGCTGGATCTCAAACCGCTCGTCGACGAACGTCCCACCGCCCGACCGCTCCCGCTCGACGACGGCCTCGCCCCGGACATCGAGTTCGACGAGGTCTCCTTCCGCTACCCGGCCGCCGACGAGGTGTCCCTGGCCTCCCTCGAGTCGATCGCGCTGCGCACGCCGTCGCGTGGTGGCGACGCCATGGTCCTGAACGAGGTGAGTTTCCATGCACCGGCCGGCAAGCTCACCGCGCTGGTGGGCCCTTCGGGAGCAGGCAAGACCACGGTCACCAGCCTGGTTCCCCGGCTGTACGACACCACCTCCGGGACGGTACGCGTCGGCGATCACGACGTACGCGATCTGACCATGCGTTCCCTGCACGACACGGTCGGCGTCGTCACTCAGGACGCGCACCTGTTCCACGACACGATCCGGATGAACCTGCTGTACGCCAGGCCGGACGCCAGTGAGAAGGAGCTCGTCGAGGCATGCGAGGCGGCCCGGATCTGGGAGATGGTCTCGTCCCTGCCCGACGGTCTCGACACCGTGGTCGGCGACCGCGGTTACCGCCTCTCCGGTGGCGAGAAGCAACGCATCAGCCTCGCCCGGCTCCTGCTCAAGTCACCGCCGGTCGTCATCCTCGACGAGGCCACCGCGCACCTGGACTCCGAGTCCGAGGCGGCGATCCAGCGGGCGCTCAACGTCGCGCTGGCGGGCCGCACGTCCCTGGTCATCGCTCATCGGCTGTCGACCATCCTGGAGGCCGACCAGATTCTCGTTCTCGACGGCGGCCGGATCCGCGAACGCGGAACCCACACGGACCTGCTCGCCGCCGGCGGGCTCTACAGCGAGCTCTACCGCACTCAATTCGCAGGACAGCACTCGAACGGCACACCCAAGAATGTCGCGAACAAGGCGGGCATCTAACCCGGCCTGCCGCCAAGAGAAGAGGTCAGTAAGGTGCCAAACCCCTTTGAGGATCCTGACGCAAGCTATGTGGTCCTGGTCAACGACGAAAATCAGCACTCGCTGTGGCCGGTCTTCGTGGAGGTGCCGGACGGCTGGCAGACCGTATTCGGCGAGGCCGCTCGGGAAGAGTGCCTCGCGTACATCGAGAAGTCGTGGACCGATATACGGCCCAAGAGTCTGATCGAGGCCATGAAAGCGAATTGACCGCGGTCACGCCCGAAAGACACCACGCGCTTTTGGAGGACGTGTTGGACACCGTTGAGTCAGGCAGTGACGCCTGGCGGCCATACGAGATAGGCGCTGACGAGGTCGGCGCGTCCGCCCTCGCCGACCGGCTCGACGAGCTGGGCGCAGACGCTCTTGCCGACCTGCTCACCGAGCGCAAAGCGCTTATCTTCAGGGGCTTCGGCGTCTCGCCCGAGGCGATCGAGCCGGTGCTCTCCCGCCTGGTGCCGGATCGCCTGCCGTACGTGCACGGAAACTCGCCGCGCACCAAAGTGGGCGGCAATCTCTACACCTCGACCGAGTACCCGCAGAAATACACCATCTCCATGCACAACGAGCTCAGTTACGCCCACCGCTGGCCGACCCGGCTCACCTTCTACTGCGAGAAGGCGGCGGAGACGGGCGGCGCCACTCCGGTGCTCGACGGTCAGCTCTGGCTGGACTCGCTCGACGCCGAGGTGCGCGAGGCGTTCGCCGGCGGCATCCGCTACGTCCAGAACCTGCACGACGGGTTCGGCTTCGGAAAGAGCTGGCAGGACACGTTCGAAACCGACGACCGCGCGGCGGTCGAGGAGTTCCTCAGGCAGTCGCGGGCCGATTGGGAGTGGGGCCCGGACGGCCTGCGCGTCACCCAGCTCCGCCCCTCGACCACCAAGCACCCTGCCACCGGCGCCGAGGTCTGGTTCAACCAGGCCGACCAGTGGCATCCGGCCGGCCTGGGCGACGAAGCCTCGGCCGAGCTGTACGACATCCTCACGACCGACGAGTTCCCGCAGTACGTGACGTTCGCCGACGGAACCGCGATCCCTGACGCGTACATCGAGCAGATCATCGATCGTGGGCTGGAGAGCGCCGTCGACGTCGATTGGCGCAGCGGCGACGTACTGCTCATCGACAACGTCCTGCTCGCCCACGGCCGACGCCCGTTCGAGGGGACCCGGCGCGTCCTGGTGGCGATGTCGGACACCTGACGGCAGTTCGTCGAACCGGGCGGGAGAGGTCAGGGGGTCTGCCTGCCGCGACCGCACCGGTCAGCGGTTCTTCCAGGAAAACGTTCGTCACACCTCGGATCAGGTCCTCGCGCCGGTCGCCGCAGCCCCCGCGGCCGCCGTCGTGCCACGTTCCTCGGCGACCAGGGCGTGTACGCGCTCGCGCTCCGCACGCCCCCAGGTCTCCTTCGTGACCAAGATGCCTACGAGGCCGATGATGGCCGCGCCGAGGTAGAGCAGCGCGGCGCCCGGCCAGCCGAAGGCACCGACCAGGGCGGCGGCGAGCAGCGGGGCGAAGCCGCCGATGGCCGCCGCGACCTGGTAGCCGAGCGAGGCGCCCGACGTGCGGGTCGCGGTGCGGAACTGCTCGGTGAGCAGGGAGCCCTGGGTACCGGTGAGCGAGGCGTGGATGAGGCCGATGCCGATGATGAACACCGCGACGACCAGGGCGGGTTGAGCGGAGTTGGCGAGCAGGTACATGGGGAACGCGAAGAGGATGGCCGCCGTGCACCCGGCGATGTAGATGGGTCGGCGTCCGATGCGGTCGGTGAGCGCGCCGGCCAGGAAGGTGACACCGATGGCCAGGACGCTGGCGACGGTGATCGCTCCCAGGGCGACGGGCCGCAGGTCGGGGTGGTGGTCGGTGATGTAGCTGAGCAGGTAGGTCGCGGTGGAGTAGTAGGCGAAGGACTCGACGACGCGCAGCGCGATGACCCGCAGGATGCCGCGCCAGTCCCCCTTCAGCGTCGCCAGGAAGGGATTCTTCTCCGTCCTGCCGTCGGCCCTCGCCTCCTGGAACTCGGGGGATTCCGAGAGCCGCGAGCGCACGATCAGCGCGGCGACCACGAGGACGGCGCTCGCCAGGAACGGGGTCCGCCACTGCCAACTGCCCTCCAACGTGGAGCTCCAGGCGAACACACCGCTGGCCAGGGCGATGCCCAGTGGGTTGCCCGACTGGGGTATCGCGGCGAACATGCCGCGCCGGTGCCAGGGCGCGTGCTCGTACGCCATGGTGATCGCCCCGCCCCATTCGGCGCCGAACGCGAGGCCCTGGATCATTCGGATCACGGTGAGCAGGATCGGGGCGAGCACGCCCACCTGTCCGTATGTGGGGAGCGCGCCGATGAGGAACGTGGCCGCGCCCATGACGATCATCGCGGCGACGAGGACGGGCTTACGGCCGAACTTGTCGGCGAAGTAGCCACCGACGGCGCCGCCGAGCGGGCGCATGACGAAGCCGACCGCGAGCGTGGCGAAGGAGAGCAGGGTGCCGACGAAGCGGTCGCTGTCGGGGAAGAAGACCGCGCCGAAGTAGAGGGCGGACGCGGTGCCGTAGGCGATGAAGTCGTAGTTCTCGACGCTGGTTCCGAAGGCGGCGGCGATCGCGGTTTTCACGCGGTCCTTGGAGCCGAGCACGCTTGGCTGTCCGGCGGGGGTGCGGGTGGACATGGGGATCTCCTGCGGGTTCGGGGCACGTGCGGGTACGCCGAGGGGACGCCTGGCGCGGTGGGTGTGCGCGGGCGTGGGGAGGGGGCGGTGCGAGGGAGAGCGGGGGTGGTGCGGCGGGGGTGTGTCAGGCGATGGTGGGCGTCAGATCGTCGAGGGCGTTGAGTTTCGCGACGCGGCGGCGGGTGTCCGCGTCGTCGTCGAAGGTGGCGCCCAGGAACTCGCGGACGATGTCGGGCACCAGCGCATGCGGCACGAGCCAGGCACCCATGGCAATCGCGTTGGCGTCGTCGTGCTCGACCGACTGATGGGCGGAGTACGGCTCGTGGGCGAGGCCGCAGCGGATGCCGGGCAGCTTGTTGGCGGCCATGACGGCGCCCTGGCCGGTGCCGCACACGAGCACGGCGCGGTCGGCGGCGCCGCTGAGCACCGGCTCGCAGGTGGCGCGGGTGATGTCGGGGAAATCGACGGGTTCGCTGCCGTGGGTGCCGCAGTCCACCACGTCGTGCCCGAGCGCCTCGATGGCCTGTCGGACGGCGTCCTTGAGTGCGAAACCGGCGTGGTCCGCGCCGAGGGCGACCCTCATGTGTTGTCCTGCCTTTCGGATTTCTGTGAGCGCAAGTGCCGTGCGGACACTCACTGTTGGGCCTTGGGAGACCGGTCGACGAAGGATGTGGGGACGCGTTCGCCCGCGGCCGCGCGCCCGGCGATGAGGTCCACGACCCCGCGTACGCCGAGGCGTCCGATCTCCGCCGCGTCCTGGCGGACCGCACTGATGGGCGGCGAGGCGAACTCGAACCAGTCGAGGTCGTCGACGGACACGACCTCGATCCGGGCCGCCTGTTCGACGCCGAGCCGCTCGCGCAGCGCACGTACCGCGCCGAGGGTGGTCAGGCCGTTCGCACCGAAGACCGCCGTGAACGGGACGCCGCGGTCGAGGATGCGGTGCATGGCCTTGGCCGCCCCGTCGGCGAGGAAGTCACCTGCCTCCAACAGCCCTTGGTCGGTACTGATGCCGTGCTGCTCACGCCCGGCGAGGTAGGCGGCGCGGCGCTCGGCGCCGGTGGAGATGGTGTCGGGGCCCCCGATGAAGGCGACGTCGCGATGCCCGCGCCGCTGCAGCCAGTCGAGCACCTGCCCGACGCCCTGCGCGTTGTCCGTGCCGTACATCGGCGCGTCGATGCCGTCGATGGTGCGGTTGAGGAAGACGAGCGGAAGGCCGGAGGCGACGGTGGCGGCGAGCTGCGGCGAGACGGTGCTCTGCGGCGCGAACAGCAGGCCGTCGATGCGCTGGGAGGCGAAGGTCTGCAGGTAGGCATCGGCCTGGTCGGCGTCCTCGTTGGCGTTGGCCAGCAGGACGGTGTAGCCGTGCCGGCGGGCCTCCTGCTCGGCGGCGTGCGCCAGTTCGGAGAAGAACGGGTTGCGGATGTCCGAGACGAGCAGTCCCAGTACGTCGGTCCGGGCCCGCCGCAGCGCACGGGCGGGCCCGTTGGCGATGTAGCCCAACTCGGCGGCAGCCGCCAGCACTCGGGCGCGGGAGTCGACCGAGGTCTGACTGCTCCCACTGAGCACACGCGACGCGGTCCCCAGCGCGACCCCGGCCCGCGCCGCGACGTCCTTGATCGTGGCCATCCGTTGCTCCACCTCCTCGTGGATTCCATGGAAACGTTTCCATAGCATGGATGACTTTAAGATCGCATACGGGGCGGGGCGCGGGCAAGAGGTTGGGGTGACCGGGCCGGTCAGTCAGGTACCCCGCCCTGGTCCGACCCACCACGCGGCGACGCGTCCTGGGCCGGCACGGACGGAGCATCAGGTGTCGAGCGCCGAGCGGCCGTGTACGGGACGCTTCTACGGTGGATCGCCTTGAAGGTGTCGTTCAGCGCGGTCGCACTGTGGTCGTAGCAACGCTGCGCCACCCCCACGAAGAGGCAGTCCACGACGGCGAGTTGGGCGGTTCGGCTGACGGTCGCCCCTGAGCGCAGCGGCATCTCCCGGACCGACGTGGTGAGTACGAGATCGGCGCTTTCGGCCAGCGGCGAGCGCGGGAAGTTCGTCAGGGCCACGGTCGTCGCCCCGCGTTCGGCCGCCGCCTGCAGCGGGTCGAGGGTGTCCGCCGTGGTGCCGGAGTGCGAGATGCCCAGGGCGACATCCCCCGGCCGAAGCAGCGCGGTGGCGGTCAGCGCGGCGTGGGCGTCCGTCCACACGAAGGCCATCAGGCCGATCCGGTGCAGCTTTTGATGGAGATCCGCCGCCACGAACCCACTGGCCCCCACGCCGAAGATGTCGATGCGCCGGGCACCGCCCACGGCCTCGACGACGCGTTTCAGTACGTCGATGTCGAGTTGCGCACGGGTCTCTTCGAGCCCTCGCGCCTCATGGAAGACGATCTTGTCCGCGATCTCGTCGAGGGTGTCCGTCTCGCTGATGTCGGTGTGACTGTGCGTCCGCGGCTGGCTCTGCGCGTTCTCCAACGCGACGGCCCCTGCGAGCGCGAGGCGCAATTCGGGGTAGCTCCGCAGGCCGTTGGTCCGACAGAAGCGCATCACGGTGGTGACCGAGGTCCGGGCCCGGTCCGCGAGCACACCGATGCTCCAACGCGAGGCCTGGGCAGGGTCTTCGATGATGGCTTCGGCCACCCGCTGTTCGGCGGGCGCGAGGGCGGGGAGCGCCGAGCGGATGCGCACCAGGATGTCTCCGGACGGCTCTCCGGCACTCTCGTTCGAGTCGGTGCGTGTGGTCGGACGACCCATGTGAAGCCTCCCCGTGTGTGGGGACCAGCGTAGGCGCAACCTCGCACACGTCAATAAGTAACCCCGAGACGAACTCCCCGGAAACTTATTGACATTGACGGCTGGCCGTTTCGATACTGGCCCGCGTCACGACGACCTTCACCGGCCGTCCGGACGAGGTCCTGCCCGGCACCACCAGCCCTTGCCACGCGGCTGTTCGACCTCACGAATCCATGGAGCGACCGACCCCCAGCTGCTCCCTGGCCTCGGCACACGCACGTAATCCACTGGTTCCCTTCTGCCTCCGTGAGGTGAGCGCCCTGACTGCCGTCCTGGCCCGCTGGAACAGCTGCCCGCCGCGCTGGACCAGGGCGGCAACACCGCCCGGGCGACCGCGGCCTTCGCGCCCGCCGTCGCGAAGGCGGCCGCCGCGGGCGACTCGGTCGCGGACGCCATCCTGCGCGAGGCCGCGACCGCATGGTGCGAGACGGTCATCGCCGTGGCACACCGGCTCGGTGACACATCGCCGCTGCCGGTGACGGTGACGGGAGGGCTCGCCCACTTGGAGGGCGCACTGCCGACCGAGTTCGACACCCTCCTGCTCGCATCCGGGCGCGAACTGCCGCGCGTACAGCCGCTGGGCGGTTCTCTTGAGGGGGCCCGTCTGCTCGCCTCGCGGCGCGATGCCCCTCACGAGGCCTTTGTCACCAGGGTCGGCCTGTCATCCGTGTGAGCCGCTCCAGCCGCATCGGAGCGGTTCGGTTCCGTCGGCGTCCCTGCTCGCTTCCGCCGGCGTCTCCGCTCGCTCCCCACACATCACCTCGCCCGTGTTCATGAGCTTCGCCAACCCACTGGACAGAAAGGCTCGTTGTGAGACTCCCCATGCGTTCGCCGGAGCGGACAACAGGAGCGGGCAGGCCGCCCCTCGCCATCGTCGGCAGCGCCGCCGCCGTCGGTGTCATCTACGGCTACGACGTGGGCGCCAGCGCGGGTGCGCTGCTGTTCCTCCCCGGCGACTTCGATCTCACCATGGCCCAGGCCGCCTCGATCGTGACGATCCTCGGCGTCGGCCAGTTGATCGGCGCCCTGGTCGCGGGCCGCCTCATCAACGCGATCGGGCGCAGGGGCGGCATGCTGGTCGTCACCGCCGGCTTCGCGGTCTTCGCCCTCACCTGCGCCGCGGCCCCGAACCTGCTGGTCCTGGACGCGTCCCGGCTCCTGCTCGGCGTCGCCATCGGGATATCCACCGTCGCCGCACCGGTGTACGTCGCCGAGTCCTCACCGGCCACGAACCGCGGCGGGCTGGTCATCATCTACCAACTCGCCAACTGCATCGGCATCATGCTGGCCTACGCCGTGGCGTACCTCCTGGCTCCCACCGAGTCCTGGCGATGGATTCTGGGCGTGGCCGCCGTTCCGGCGGTCGCCGTCTTCTGGGTGCTGTGCACGCGCATGGACACACCACGCTGGTACGTGATGAAGGGGCGGCACCGCCAGGCGGAGGAAGCGCTGCGCAAGCTCGACCGTGACGTCGACACGGTCCGGGCACTCGCCGACCTCCGAGCCACGCTCGCCACCCAGGAGGCGGGCCCCCGCCGTCGCGGTGAGACCGTGCGCACACTCCTGCGTCCGCCCTATCTCCGGGCCCTTGTCTTCCTGGTGGGTCTGGGCGCCATCATGAAGCTGACCGGCATCAACGCACTCGTCTACTACAAGCCTCTGATCCTGCAGTCCATGGGGTTCAGCGGCTACACCTCGCTCCTGCTGATCCCCGCGGCCATCCAGGTGGTCACCGCGATCGCCACCACGTTCTCGGCGCTCCGGGTCGACCGGATCGGACGGCGTCCACTGATGCTGACCGGCCTCGCGGTCATGGCGGTCGCGCACGGTCTGATCGCGCTCACGTACGTCACCGGCGTGCGGACCACCACGACGCAGGTGCTGGCCATCCTCGGGTTCGTGCTCTTCCAGGCCGGATTCGGGCTGGGTCTCGGCGCGTTGATCTGGGTGTACGCCTCGGAGAGCCTCCCGGGATCACTGCGCGCGGCGGGCGCGTCCATCACGCTGACCGTCGACTACGGCATCAACCTGTTCATCGCGCAGTTCTTCCTCACGATCCTCAACGCCGTCGGTGGCGAGGTCGTCTTCATCGGATTCGTCGTCATCACCCTCGCCTCGTGGGCCTTCATGTGGAAGCTGGCGCCGGAGACCAAGGGGCGTCCACTCGAGAGCATCAAGCAGTACTGGGAGAACGGCGGCAAGTGGCCCGAGCCCGCCCCGGTGAAGCACCCCGCTCCCCCACAGCCCGAAACCATCTGACCGGCCGACAGCACGTGAAAGAGACCTCCGCATGACCGACCGCATGACCGACAAGCCCAACATCCTCTTCCTGATGACCGATCAGCACCGGATCGACACCCTCGGCTGCTACGGGAACGACGTCGTCCGCACCCCGAACCTCGACCGGATCGCCGGCGACGGAGCCAGGCTGGACCGCTGCTACACCCCGACCGCCATCTGCACGCCCGCCCGCGCAAGCCTCCTCACCGGCCTGCACCCGTTCCGGCACCAGCTGCTCGCCAACTACGAGTGGAACAGCGGGGGCCGCGAAGAGCTGCCGGACGGGCTCCCCATCCTGTCCCGTGAGCTCAGGTCGGCCGGCTACAACGTCGGACACGTCGGCAAGTGGCATGTCGGGCGCGACCGCGGACCCGAGTACTACGGACACGACGCCGAGCACCTGCCCGGCGCTCTCAACGGCACCAACCTTCCGGGCTACCTCGACTGGCTGGACCGTACGGGCCAAGTGAAGCCACAGGTCAGGGACGCCACGCACGGCGTCCTGCCCGACGGATCACCCGGCCATCTCATCGCCGGCCGGCTCGACCAGCCGACGGAGGCCTCCTTCGAGCAGTTCCTCACCGACAGGGCGCTCGACACCCTGCGCGGCTACGTCACCGACCACCAGGCCGACGGCAAGCCGTTCTACCTCGCCTGCCAGTACTTCGGCCCGCACCTTCCCTACCTGGTGCCGGACAAGTACTTCGACATGTACGACCCCGCGGACGTGGTGCTCCCCGCCTCGATGGCGGAGACCTTCGCGGGCAAGCCCGCGGTGCAGGAGCGGTACAAGGACTACTGGTCCGCCGACCACTTCAGCCCCGACCAATGGCGCAAGCTGATCGCCGTGTACTGGGGTTACGTCACGATGATCGACGACCAGATCGGCAGGCTGCTCGACGTTCTGGACGACGCCGGGCTCTACGACAGCACGGCCATCATGTTCACCGCCGACCACGGCGAATTCACCGGAGCCCACCGCCTCAACGACAAGGGCCCCGCGATGTACGAGGACATCTACCGCATCCCCGGGCTCGTCCGCGTGCCGGGGACGGAGCCCACGCGGGTCCGGCAGTTCACCTCGCTCATCGACTTCACCGCCACCATCCGCGAACTCGCCGGCATCACTCCGGACATCCCGGGTGACGGGCAGAGCCTGCTCCCGCTGATCCGCGGCGAGGAGCCGTCGGACTGGCGCCCGCACATCCTTGCCGAGTTCCACGGACACCACTTCCCCTACCCGCAGCGCATGATCCGGACCGACCGCTACAAGCTCGTCTGGAACCCCGAGAGCGTCAACGAGCTGTACGACCTGGAAGAGGACCCGCACGAACTGCTCAACGTGTACACCTCCCCCGCCCATCGCACCGTGCGACGGGAGTTGAGCGACAAGCTGTACACGGAACTCCGCGCCCGCGGCGACATGTTCTACCGCTGGATGCACTTCATGGCGGACCTCGACCGCACCGACCGCGACCCCACGGACACGGGCGCACAGCCACAGCGCCGCCCCGTGGTGTCGTGAGAGCAGCACGACGGATACGCCGGATCGCCTGCGGCGCCTGATGTATTTACCCCGCCCACGCTCCGGCGGCATCATGATCCTTCGCGTCGCCGCACCGGGCCGTCCTCGCCGCCTACGAAAGGTCGTTTCCAGTGGATGGGCGAATTCAGCAGGTCGAGGCCGTGCTGTTCGACACCTTCGGCACGGTCGTCGACTGGCGGACCGGAGTCGCGGCCGCCGTCGACGACTTCGCCGCACGGCACGGCCTGACACTCGACGGGACAGCGTTCGCCATGCGCTGGCGGGAGCTCTACCAGCCGGCGATGGAACCCGTACGCACCGGTCAACGGGGATTCGTGCCGCTCGACGTGCTCCACGCGGAGAACCTGCGGACCGTGCTGGGCGAGCACGGCGTCGACCCGACGGCGTTCGACGAGACCGAGTTGAGATGGCTCAACGAGGCGTGGCATCGGCTGCCGGCGTGGGCCGATTCCGTTCCCGGTCTCGAACGACTGGCCCGGAGCGTGACGACGGGAGCGCTGTCGAACGGCAACCTCGCGCTCCTGTCCCGCCTGGCCAAGCACGCGGGCCTCCCCTGGGACGTGATCGTCGCCTCCGACATCACCCGCGCGTACAAACCCCAACGCCAGGCCTACGAACGGGCCGCCGCCTTCCTGGGCCTGCGCCCCGAACAGGTCATGCTCGCGGCGGCACACAACGAAGACCTGCGCGCCGCGCGGGACGCGGGCCTTCGGACCGCCTTCGTCGCCCGGCCGACCGAGTACGGACCCACGCAGACGAAGGACGTGACACCCGACGCGGACTGGGACCTGGTGGCGGGAGACCTGGTCCAGTTGGCGACGCTGGTGGGTGACAGGCCCTGGTCCGCGGACCGGCACCTCGCGCCGTTCTGGGGGCGCGAATAGCGGTCTCACATGTGGTGCGGCGTTCCGAGCTGGTCCGCGGCGGCCTTCACTGTCTGCTCGAGCAACACCGCGATGGTCATCGGCCCGACGCCACCGGGAACCGGGGTGATCAGACCGGCTCGGGTGAGGGCGGTGTCATGGTCCACGTCGCCGACGTTGCCGGGGTTGTAGCCGGCGTCGATCACGACCGCACCCGGTTTGATGTCCGCACCGTGGATCAGCCGGGGCCGCCCCACGGCTGCCACCACGATGTCCGCTTCCCTCAGGATCGCCGACAGGTCGGTGGTGCGGGAGTGGCAGTAGGTCACCGTCGCGTCCTTTGCGAGCAGGAGCATCCCGACCGGCTTGCCGAGAATCGCGCTGCGTCCCACCACCACGGCCCGCTTGCCGGCGAGTTCGACGTTGTACGCCTCGAGCAACCGCATGATTCCGCCCGGCGTGCACGACACGAAGCCGGGCCGCGCGAAGCTCATCGCGGCGAAGGAATGCATCGTGACCCCGTCGACGTCCTTCTCCGGCGCGATGACCTCGAACGCGGCTCGCTCGTCGATGTGCGGGCCGCAAGGGTGCTGCAGCAGGATGCCGTGCACGTCCGGATCGCCGGACAACTCCGTGAGGGTGCGCACCAGTCCGGCGGTCGTGGTGGTGGCGGGCAGGCCGATGTGCCGGGAGGTGATGCCTGCCTTCGCGCACCGTGCCCGCTTCATGCGGACGTAGGTGGCGGACGCGGGGTCCTCGCCCACCAGTACCGTCGCCAGACAGGGACTGCCCCCCGTACGTCCGGTGATCTCCGCCGCCCTGGCGGCGGTCTCCGCGACGATCCGATTGGCGAGGCCGGAGCCGTCCATGAGGTGAGCCGTGCGAGTCTCGGACATCGTTGCCCTCCAGGCGTTGCTGACCACTCGCCCAGGCGCACGGCAACGACATCTTGTCGGACCGCTCCCCGGTGGTACTCCACCTCAGCGCCAGTCACGGCCCACGAGGAACTGTAATGGACACCGCAGCCGCACGGAGCGCGCCGACGAGAAGATCCGATTCGGTGAAAGTCCGCCGAAACGCTCGTAGGATGCCGGGGTGCCGAGACTCATACCGACGAGCCGCCGCGCGTGGGTTGTCACGTGGGCGGTGCTGTGCGCGGCCGGCCTCGCCGTCACCTTCGGCATCAACGCCTCCTCGGAGCCAGACCCGCAACCCGAGAAGCCCGTCAGCGCCCGGTGCGCCGAGCTGATCGCGGGCATCGAGAGGCAGTTGGCCAAGAACGAGGAGGACGGCAGGAAGGACGGGGTGGTGGCGTTCTCGCGCGTCCGGAGCTCCGGCGAGGACGACTGCCACGAGGCGCTCCGCGACCACTTCGGCGGTGAATGACGATCCGCTTCGTCATGCTGGTCGCCGTCCTGGTCATGCTTGTCGCCGCCGGCGTCGGGTTGGCCGTCGCAATGAATGCCACATCAGGACCTGAGCCACAGCCCACGCCGACGCGCGTGTATTCCTCCTGCCTGGCGGCTGACACCCGGCCACTGGCCTCCGGCGACGACCCGTGCGAGGGCCCCGGGGACTGAACAACTCCGCCTCCCCCGCTACGCGTTGTCTCTCGGCCCGTGCAGTCGGCCCGCCGCGATCACCGTCTCCACGGACCGCAGCGCCCCAAGCTCTGCGAGCGGGTCGCCCGCCACCACGAGGATGTCCGCGCTGTAGCCGGGAGTGAGCTGGCCGGTCGTCTCGTTCAGGCCCAGCGCGCGAGCGGCTTCCGTCGTGGCCATCGCGAGGATGCGGTCGTTGGGCAGGCCCAGGTGCTCGTAGAACGTGAGGCTGGCGGGCAGGCCGTCGAACCCGGCGCGCTGGACGCCCGCGTCGGTGCCCGCGATCAGGCGCGCACCGGCCTCGGCCATCCGACGCACCGCGTCGAACATGGCCTCGGCACGCTCGGCGCCGAAGAACTTCGGCAGCATCCGCCAGTTCGGGCTGATCGTGGGGCAGACGTAGATGTTCCGGTGGACGATCTGGTCGAGCACGTCCTGGCGGACCTCGAATCCGTCGGCCGTCATCCACGTGCAGTGCTCGATGCTGTCGACCCCCGCCGCGGCCGCTGCGGCGATACCGTCCGCGCCGTGCGCGTGCGCGGCGACCGGCAGTCCGGCGCGGTGTGCCTCGTCGACGAGCGCCGCCAACTCCTCCTCGGAGAGCTGGGTCTCCCAACTCTTGGCCCCACCCTTGGTGAGCCCGCCGCCGGTCTCCATGACCTTGATGACCTCGGCGCCCGCCTCCACGTTGCGCCGCACCAGGCGCCGGACTTCATCGGGGCCGGAGACCTCACCGCCGAGGAACCAGCAATGGCCACCGGGCGGAGTGACCGGCGTCGTCGCCGGGACGACACGCGGGCCGACGACCGAGCCCTCCCTGATGTCCCGGGCGAGACGCACCGCGAGGCCGCCCCGGTCACCGAGATCACGGACCGTCGTGACGCCGACGTTCAGCAGCTGCTGCGCTCGACCGGCCATGGCGGCGAACAGCGCCTCGTCGCCCTGCTCCTGGAGCGTGGCGACGGGGTCGGGGCCCGCGTCGAAACAGAGGTGCACGTGGGCATCGATCAGGCCCGGGAGCACGGTCCCGGCAGGAAAGGCGAGCCGAGGATCGTCGGGCCGCGCCTGGCGCTCGACCTCCTCGCGCGGGCCGACGCAGGCGATGACGCCCTCGCGTACGAGCACCGCGCCGTCGGCGACAGCGTCACGATCGGGTCCGGCCAGTACTTGCGCGGCGGTGATCAACATGAGGCGCGGCTCTCTTTCGCATGCGAGGACGTCGGCTACTGGAGGCACTGGAGGCACTGGAGGCACTGGAGGCACTGGAGGCAGAACATCAGACAGGACATCAGACAGAGCGAGGAGTTGGTGGATGCCGGGCCCCCGGCGCTGATGTGTTTTGTGTGTCTTGAGTGTCCTGTCGTCATCGCCGCACCATCGCCGCCCCATCAGCGCGCCAAACAGCAGTCTCCGCACTTGCCGCCACCCGGAGCTCGGTAGAAGAGGCAGCAGCTGCGCCGCCGGAACGCCAGATCGGCTCCGGTGATCCGGCCCGTGCCCCGCAGTCGGCCCGTCTCCAGCAGTTCGTGCGTCAGGCGCGTGAGATCCGTGCGCAACTCGGGCCGGGACCCCAGCAGTTGCGCCGCCGATCCGACGAGCGCCGACGCGGAATTGCCGGCCAGCAGGCGCGGCGCCACCTTGGTGGTGAAGCCGCTCTCGACCGCCTCCAGGACGCCGTCCACCTCCGAGTGGACCGCGTCGGCGAGTGACGGGAACTCTGCCGCGCGTCGGCCCTCGGGCCGGGGCAGCCGGAGAGCCGAGCCCTCGCCCGACCACTCCACCGTGGTCATCGTCGGCACGATCCCGTGGACGAGCGTGCAGGCGAGGACCGGTGACCAAAGGCGGGCCGCCAGGCCCAGGTGTGCGATGGAGGCGCCGATGCGGGGTTCGGGCGTGTTGTAGCGGTCGTTGACCGCCTGGGCGCGTTCGGCGAATCCGGCGCGCGCGAGCCGTGCGTCGGCGTCGGACGGCTGCGTCGGGTCCGTGTCGAGGGCGAAGAATCCGCCGATTCTCGACACGTCGCGCAGCGCCTCGGTGACCTGTTCCGGCGTCACGTCGGTCGACTTCATGAGGTCTTGGCCCTGCCCGGCGCGTCGATGAGGTAGAGGTCCAGGATCTCGGGGCGGGGCGCCACACCCGGTCCGCCGGCCCGCACCCAGTCCGCTATGTCCTCGGTGGCGTCACGGTCGTTGACCAGACCGAGCCACACCGGCCGCGCTCCGGCCGCCCGCCCGGCGGCAGAGGGCTGTACGACGATGACGTTGGCCTGTTCGCAGACGTCCAGGCACTCGGAGATCCGCGTCGGCGCGATCTCGCGCAGTCGCGCCGTCTGCGCCGCGTGATCCCCTGTGACCTTGACCGTTCCGCAACAGCAGTCGCGGCACACCACCACGCGGCACGGAACCGCCCGGTCCGCCGCGGGTGCCGGTACTTCGGCGAGCCGTTCGGGCATGCCGTTTCCTCCCTCTCGCCGGGGAGTTCCGCCCCGGGTTGCTTCGAGGAGGCGACGGCGTGAGTCTCCTGGCTCTCGGGTCCGTGCTCGTCCCGGCCTTCCCACCCTCGCGGGGCAGTGGCTCTCCGGGATCCGCTCGCCGATCACAGTGGCGGTACCGCACCGGATTCGCACCGGTTTCCTCGGGCCGCCGTCGCCCGTGTTCGGGGCCATCATGCCATCCGGCGCGGGACGGCCTGCGGGGGCGGACGTTGTGGCGTCTTCCGGGCGCGGACCCGTAGGGTGAACGACGCAGCTGGTTCGCCCCGCCCGCCAGACGGGGCGTCGTAAGAGGGAACCCGGTGGGAATCCGGGACTGCCCCGCAGCGGTGAGTGGGAACGACCGCCGTCATACGCACTGGACTCCGGAAGAGGGGTTCGGGAAGCGACGGTCATTAGGTGTCCGCCCTTTCGGGTGGGCGTGCCCGCGAGTCCGAAGACCTGCCGACTGCCCGTGCACGGACGACTCGTGCGCGGAGATCTCGGTGACCTCGAGGGCGGGTCGGCGTACACATACCGGCGGAAGCCCGTGCCTCGCGGCGCGCGGTCGCCGCCACGGTGGTGTCACTCCTTCATGCCGCAGAAGTCCTCCGGGATCTCAGGGATACGTCTCTCGAAGGAGATTTCCGTGACCACCAGGACCGCGACCACAAAGACCGCAGCCGCACGGGCCACCGTGTACGGCTACCCCCGCCAGGGCCCGAACCGGGAACTGAAGAAGGCGATCGAGGGCTACTGGAAGGGCCGCGTCGACGCCGACGCCCTCCGCTCCACCGCCGCCGAACTGCGCCGCACCGCCTGGCAGGACCTGGCCGCGTCCGGCATCGACGAGGTGCCGACGGGCGACTTCTCGTACTACGACCACGTCCTGGACACGACCGTGATGGTCGGGGCGGTGCCCGAGCGCCACCGGGCCGCCGTCGCGGCGGACGCCCTGGACGGGTATTTCGCCATGGCCCGCGGCACCCAGGATGTCGCTCCGCTGGAGATGACCAAGTGGTTCGACACCAACTACCACTATCTGGTCCCGGAGTTGGGGCCGGACACGGTGTTCTCCGCCGATTCCGGCAAGCAGGTCGCAGAGCTGCGAGAAGCCCTCGCTCTCGGTCTGGACGGCCGTCCTGTGCTGGTCGGACCGGTCACCTATCTCCTGCTGTCGAAGCCCGCTCCGGGCGTGGCCGACGACTTCGATCCGCTCACCCTGCTGGACCGGCTGCTGCCCGTCTACGCCGAGGTCCTCACCGACCTGCGCGCCTCGGGGGCCGCCTGGGTGCAGCTCGACGAGCCCGCGCTGGTCCAGGACCGCACCCCGGCCGAGTTGAACGCCGCCGCCCGCGCCTACCGTGACCTCGGCGCCCTCGTCGACCGACCGAAGCTCCTGGTCGCCTCGTACTTCGACCGGCTCGGCGAGGCCCTGCCGGTGCTCGCCAAGGCTCCCGTCGACGGCCTCGCCCTCGACTTCACCGGCTCCGCCGCCGCCAACCTCGACGAACTCGCCGCCGTCGGCGGCCTGCCCGGCAAGCGTCTCGTCGCCGGTGTGGTGGACGGCCGCAACGTCTGGGTCAACGACCTGGAGCGGTCCCTCGCCACGCTCGGCACCCTGCTCGGGCTCGCCGAGCGCGTCGACGTGGCCGCTTCCTGCTCGCTGCTGCACGTCCCCCTGGACGCGTCCGTGGAGCGGGACATCGAGCCGCAGATCCGGCGCTGGCTCGCCTTCGCCCGCCAGAAGACCACCGAGGTCGCCACTCTCGCCAAGGGCCTGACCCGGGGAACCGGCGTGGTCGCGGCCGAACTCGCGGCCAACCGCGCCGCGTTGAGCTCCCGCGCCACCTCACCCATCACGCGCGATCCGGCGGTGCGGAGCCGCGCCGCCGCCGTCACCGAGAGCGACGGGCGCCGCTCGCAGCCGTACGCCGAGCGGACCGCCGCCCAGCGCGCCCTCCTGAACCTGCCGCTGCTGCCGACCACGACCATCGGCTCGTTCCCGCAGACCGGCGAACTCCGCTCCGCCCGCGCCGACTTGAGGGCCGGTCGCATCGACACCACAGGGTACGAGGACCGCATCAGGAACGAGATCCGTGAGGTCGTCTCCTTCCAGGAGAAGGCCGGCATCGACGTGCTCGTGCACGGCGAGCCCGAGCGCAACGACATGGTCCAGTACTTCGCCGAGCAGCTCAACGGCTACCTGGCGACCCAGCACGGCTGGGTCCAGTCCTACGGCACCCGCTACGTCCGCCCGCCGGTCCTCGCGGGTGACATCTCCCGCCCCGAACCGATGACCGTGCGCTGGACGACGTACGCCCAGTCGCTCTCCGACCGCCCCGTCAAGGGCATGCTCACCGGTCCTGTCACCATGCTCGCCTGGTCCTTCGTCCGCGACGACCAGCCACTGGGCGACACCGCCCGGCAGGTGGCCCTCGCCCTGCGCGACGAGGTCAACGACCTGGAGATGAACGGCACTTCGGTCATCCAGGTCGACGAACCCGCGCTGCGCGAGACCCTCCCGTTGCGCGCCACCGACCACGCGGCCTACCTCGCCTGGGCCACCGAGGCGTTCCGCCTCACCACCAGCGGCGTCCGGCCGGACACGCAGATCCACACGCACATGTGCTACGCCGAGTTCGGCGATATCGTGCAGGCCATCGACGACCTCGACGCCGACGTCATCAGCCTGGAGGCCGCCCGCTCCCACATGCAGGTCGCCCACGAGCTCGCCGCTCACGGCTACCCGCGCGAAGCCGGTCCTGGCGTGTACGACATCCACTCGCCGCGCGTTCCGAGCGTCGACGAGGCAGCCGCCCTGCTGCGTACGGGACTTGAGGCCATCCCCGCCGAGCGGCTGTGGGTCAACCCGGACTGCGGGCTGAAGACCCGCGGCTGGCCGGAGACCCGCGCCTCCCTGGAACACCTCGTCGCCGCCGCACGCACGGTCCGTGAGGAGCTCGGGAGGACGGCGTCCTGACGCGCGGCTCCACGGCCCCTGCCCCTGGTGCCTGCATCGGCACCAGGGGCAGGGCGCGCACCGGCCTCCTACATCAGGCGGTCGGCGCGTACGTGCGCTTCCCCCGCCGGTACGCGATCTCGCCGAGCGCGATGTCGCAGAGCATGAACGCGGCGAGCGGGATGCCGAGCAGCGGCACGAAGTAGCCGAGCAGCGCGATCACCACCATCAACGGAACCAGGACGTACGGCGGCACGTGCTGCCAGGCACCGCGCGGGACGGGCCGGCCGAAGGCGGAGCCGCGCCCGCGCTGCCACCACATGCGGTACCCCCACACGATGAGGAGCACCACCGCCAGGGCGAGGGCGGCGAGGGCGATCTGGTTGACGAGGCCGAACAGGTTGCCGGTGTGCAGGTCGATGCCCCAGCGGGACAGCTTGGCGAGCACCGGGTAGTCCGCGAACCGCACCTCGTCCGTGACCTCGCCGCTCGCCGGGTCGACGGCGACGACGTCCTGCTTCTCCGGCCAGCTCCGCTGGATCTGCTGGACGACGTACGCCGAGGAGGAGTCGGCGGGCGGGACGATCTCCACGGGGTTCGAGAGGCCTTCGGCGCGGGCCGCCTTCAGCACCGCGTTCAGGCCGACGTCGCCACCACCCTTCTCGGCGCCGGCCCCGCCCATGTCCATGCCTTCCATGCCCTCCATACCGGCCATGTCGTGGCCGGCGTGTTCACCGCCTGGGGTCACGGTCGCGGAGACGGTCGGAGTCGTCTGGCCTAGCGCGGCACGCAGGTCGGTGATGTTCGCCCCTGCGTACGTTGACCAGGTCAGGCCCGTCGCGGACAGGAAGAAGAGGCCGAGCGCCGCCCAGACACCCACCGATCCGTGCAGCGACAGGGTGCGCCTGCGGCCGGTCGCGCCGCGGATCGCGCGCCGGGAGCGGCGCCGGGAGAACCAGAGGACGAGGCCACCGCCCGCGATCACCCACATCCAGCTCGCCGCGAACTCGCTGTAAAGGCGGCCGACTTGGCCGAGGTGGAGGTCGCGGTGGAGCTCGTCGATCCAGGTGCGCAGCGGCAGCGCGCCCGTCGAACCGTACTGTTCGAGGGCGCCGCGCACCTCCCCGTTGTACGGGTTCACGAACACCGCGAGCGTGTAATCGGCGTCGACTCCGGCGACACCGGAGAGCATGACTCGTGTCGTCGACCCGGCTTCCGGGGAAGGCCGTACGGCGCTGACGTCTCCTTCCGGATGAGCCTTGCGGGCGGCGGCGACCTGATCGGCGATCGGCAGCTCGGACTTGCCCACGGGAACGTTCAGCTCATGGGCGTACACGATCTTCTCGGCCTGGAACGAGCCCGCGTAGAGCAGGCCCGTGACCGCGGCGACGAACAGGAACGGGGCGACGAACACCCCGGCGTAGAAGTGCAGTCGCAGCACCAGTGGGCGCAGCGAGGCCCAGGTCGAACGGTCGGCGGGCGGCGACGGCGGTGCGTGCCGGCTCTCTTCCGCAGGGCGCGGTTCAGAGGTGTCGGAGGTTTCGGAGGTGAGGGACAACGTGGTCCTCCAGTTTCGGGCAGCACGGAGTCCGGGCGCGGGCCGCTCGGCCCTGGGCACATCCGGATCCGGTGCGTTGCATGGGGACTCGACCGCGCGGGCCCGCTCGGGGTGTGCGCACGGCCGGATGCCCGAGGGTGCGGCGCAGCCTCGGGTGAACCGGCTGTCGTCAGGCGACAGCGTCCCCTGCGGGCGGGCCCCTGGAGGTGATCGTGTCCGCGAGGAGGAGGTCACGGAGCGGGCGGTGGCGCCGCATGCGTCGGATCTGGACACGCGGCCGGTGCGGCGGAGTCGGAAGGCGGAACGGGAGCCTCAAGGGCGCGACGAGCCGACCGACGACGGACCTCGCGATGCGGAACGCGGCCTGCTCGCCGTACGCGAGCCACAGCCCGCTCAGCACGGCGGCCAGCAGGTGGGCCACGAGCATGCCGGACGGTGACATGCCGCCCATGTCATGACCGTGCGACTCCATCTCGGGCATGTCTGCCATGCCGGCCATGCCATGCATGCCGCTCATGCCGCCCATGGGGTCGGCCGGCATGGACGCCGTGGGCACACGGCACAGCACCTGGTCCAGCCACCGGCCGGCGACAGAACCGCCCGACGCCGCCGGGTGCGCGAGGACCTGCGCCCCCGAGAAGAAGACGTGAAGTACCGCCTGCGCGGCCACGGTAAGACCCACGACCGGCAGGAGTCCACGCTCACGCCCGGCCGGCACACAGGCCGCTCCACCGATGACCACGAGGCCGGCGGCGGGCGCCCACCAAGGCACGGTGTCACCGGACATCAGCGTGTGCGCGAGCGCTGTGAGCAGCACGCAGACGGCCGCGAACACCGCGGCCCGTCCGGCGCGGGCATCCCAGCCTGTAGTCATGGCGGCCCATCTTGGCATCCGCCGACCGGTGATCACCGGCAGGTGGTCAACTCCCCCACCGTTCGCCCGCTTTTGCTTCACCTTTGCCTTTCGCCCACCACTGCGTACTATCGCCAGGTCATCGCCGCGACGGGAGACAGGAAGCCGGTGCGAATCCGGCACGGTCCCGCCACTGTGACCGGGCAGCGCGAGCCAGCACTGCCCGGGAGTCAGGTCACTGACCCGTCGCGGGCTTATTCCGAGGAGCGCGGACTCCGTAGGAGGCTTCACGTGTACGACGGTCCATGCCGTCCCCATTCCCTTTCCCTCCCCCGGGTGCGACGACGGCGTTTCGTCGTGCGCGTCGGGGCCACCGTCGCCGCGCTGTCGGCGACGGTGCTCGCCGCCGGCTGCGGCCCGTCCGGGTCGGCCGCCGAGCGCGCCGGTGGCCCGCAGTCGTCCATCACCAAGGGCTTTCCAGTCACCATCGACAACTGCGGCGTCAGGACGACGTACGCGAAGCCGCCGTCGCGCGTGGTGACCATCCATCAGCACCCCGCCGAACTCATGCTCTCGCTCGGCCTGAAGGACCGCATGGTCGGCACGGCGTTCCCCGACTCCGCCGTCCTGCCGAGCCTGCGCAAGGACTACGGGTCGGTTCCGAAGCTGTCCGCGAGGGCGCCCTCGTTCGAGAAGGTCCTCGAAGCCGAACCCGACTTCGTCTACGGCGGCTACTCCAGCGCGTTCGACGAGAAGGAGGGCCGCTCCCGAAAGGCGTTCGCCGACGCGGGCATCGACACGTACCTCAACCGCGAGTACTGCGGCGAGAAGAACGTGACCATGCGGGACACCTACGCCGAGATACGCACCATCGGCAAGATCTTCGGGGTCCCCGACCGCGCCGACGCCCTCGTCTCCGACCTCCGCGGCCGGGTCGAGAAGGCGAGCGCCGCCGTCCGGGACGAGCCGGACGTCCCCGTGTTCGTGTACGACAGCGGCGACAAGTCCGCCTTCACCGCGGGCGGCAAGAGCCTGGGCACGCAGCTCATCCACCAGGCCGGCGGCCGCAATGTCTTCGCCGACCTGGACGACGTGTTCGGCGACGTCTCCTGGGAGCAGGTGGTCGACCGCGGGCCCGAGGTCATCGCGATCTACGACTACGCGGGCGACAAGAGCGTGGAGCAGAAGAAGCAGTACCTGCTCTCGCAGCCCGCGCTCGCGGACGTACCCGCCATCAAGCACAAGCGGTTCGTCGTACTGCCGTTGACCGCGACGCTGGTCGGTGTCCGGTCGGCGTACGCGGTGGAGGGTCTGGCGCGCGGACTGCACCCGGAGAGCTTCAAGTGACGGCGTCCGTCGTGGGTGACAAGCAACCGGTCGACAAACAACCAGGCGACAAGCAAACAGCGGACAAGCAGCCAACTGGCGTGCGGCAACGGCACATTGGGCAGGGGGCGAGACTCACCGCCACCCTGGTCCTACTCACCGTGCTGCTCGTCGTCTCCCTCACGGCCGGACTCGCCATCGGCTCGGTGCATGTGCCGCCCGGTGAGGTGTGGGGCATCGTGACGCACGCGCTCGGCGCCGACTGGTGGGGTGACGCGGACTGGTCGCGGGCGCGGGAGACGATCGTGCTCGACGTGCGGGCGCCGCGTGTCCTGCTCGGCGCGATGACAGGCGCCGGACTCGCGGTCGTCGGCACCGCTCTGCAGGCGCTGGTACGCAATCCGCTCGCCGAGCCGTACCTTCTCGGTGTCTCCTCCGGCGCCTCGCTCGGCGCGGTCGCGGTCCTCGTGTTCGGGGTCGGTGTGTTCGGGGCGATGTCACTGTCGGCGGCGGCGTTCGCGGGTGCGCTCGGCGCGCTCGTCCTCGTCTACGCCACCGCGCGCACCGGCGGCCGCATCACGTCCAGTCGCCTGATCCTGTCCGGTGTGGCGGTCGCGTCGATCCTCAGCGCGCTGCTCAACCTGCTGCTGCTCACCACGGACCGCGGCAACGAGGCACGTACGGTCCTCGCCTGGACGCTGGGCGGACTTGGCGGGGTGTCCTGGAACTCGCTGTGGCTGCCGGGTCTTGCCCTGCTCCTCGGGATCGGCGTCCTCATGGTGCAGGCGCCGAACCTGAACCTGCTGCTCGCGGGCGAAGAGGCCGCCACGACGATGGGCCTGGACGTGGCCCGCTTCCGTGCCCGCATGTTCATTCTGGTCTCGCTCGTCACCGGTGTGCTGGTCGCGGCGGCCGGGCCGATCGGCTTCGTCGGCCTGATGCTGCCGCACATCGTGCGCCTGCTCGTCGGCGGCGACCACCGGCGCGTGCTGCCGACGGCCGCCCTTGGCGGGGCGGTGTTCCTCGTATGGGCGGACATCGCGGCGCGGACGGTCGCCGCGCCCATGGAGATCCCGGTCGGTGTGCTGACGGCGCTGTGCGGCGGCCCGTTCTTCCTGTGGCTGATGCGACGGGACGCCCGGCGCAGGAACGCGGGAGGTGTCGGATGACGGCGGCCGATCTCGACGTCGAGGGTGTCACCCTCACCGCGGGCGCCCGGCGGCTCGTCGACGACGTCTCGCTGACCGCCCGCCCGGGCGAGACGATCGGCCTCGTCGGCCCCAACGGCAGCGGCAAGTCCACGCTGCTGCGGGCCGTGTACCGCGTACTGCGCCCGGACGCGGGGACGGTACGTGTGGACGGCGCCGACGCGTGGTCGCTGCCCGTGCGCCAACTGGCCCGAACCGTCGCCGCCGTCGTGCAGGACGCCGGAGCCGACGTGGACCTGACGGTGGGCGAGGTCGTCGCGATGGGGCGCGCCCCGCACAAGCGCCTGCTGGCGGGCGACACGGCCGAGGACGCCGACCTGATCGAAGCGGCGCTCGCCTCCGTCGACGCCGCCGACCTCGCCCACCGCCCCTTCGACCACCTCTCCGGCGGCGAACGCCAACGCGTCCTCATCGCCCGGGCCCTCGCCCAGCAGCCGTCCCTTCTCGTCCTGGACGAACCCACCAACCACCTCGACATCCGCCACCAGTTGGAGATCCTCTCGGCCCTGCGCCGCCTGCCCACCACGGTCCTGGTGGCCCTCCACGACCTCAACCTGGCCGCCCACTACTGCGACCGCCTGTACGTACTCCGCGCCGGCGAGGTCGTCGCCTCGGGCCCACCGCGCGACGTGCTCACACCACGGCTCCTCGCCGAGGTCTACGAGGTGACGGCCGAGGTCGCCGTCCACCCGCGTACGCGTCGGCCGCAGGTGACGTATCTGCCGAATGACGAAGGAGGCCCTCGATAGGGCGGTTCGTAGGGCAGTCCGGAGGACAGACCGTGCGATTCGGGAATCCAGGGGGTTGCCGGCGGCGTTCGGTCAATAGCCGGTACCTCGCCCCTGCTTCGTCCGGGAGACCCTCGCCCATGTCGGATCTCATGTCAGAGCCACAGATCGACGCCCTCGTGTTCGACGTGCTGGGCACGCTCGTCGACGAGCCCGCCGGAATCCGCGCCGGCATTCGTCGACTCGCCCCAGCACTCGACGACACCGACGTCGAGAAGCTCTTGGCGCTGTGGCAACAGCACATCGAGCGCGAGCAGCAGCGCGTACTCGACGGCGGGCGGCCCTACCTCGCGAGCGATGCCCTCGATCTGGAGGCCGCCCGGCTCGTCGCCGATGCCGCCGGGGTCGAGGATCCGGCCGCGGTGGCGGAGTTGGCCCTGGCGGGGCGCAGGCTCCCGCCGTGGCCGGACACGGTGGCGGGGCTCGCCCGGCTCGCCGAGCGGTACCCGCTGATCGGGCTGTCCAACGCGAGCCGGACGGCGCTCCTCGGCCTCAACGCCCACGCCGGACTGCGCTGGCACCAGGCGCTGTCCGCCGAGGACGCCCGGTCCTACAAGCCGGACCCGGCGGTCTACCGGCTGGCCGTCGCCGTCTCAGGACGACCGCCGGAGCGGCTCCTGATGGTCGCCACCCACGCCTGGGACCTGCGCGCGGCGCAGGCTCTCGGCCTGCGCACCGCCTACATCTCCCGTCCCGTCGGTGACCCACCCGCCTCCTCGGACCGGTTCGACCTGTACGCCGACGATCTGGCCGGGCTCGCCGCTCGGATCGGGGCGTGAGCGGCCGGAACTCAGGTGTGCGGCAGGAAGTCGGCGATCTGCGCCGCCACGACGTCGGGGACGAGTGACGGCGCGAAGTGCATCTGGCCGGGGAGCGTCGTGTACGTGACCTGAGGCAGGGCCGTCGCGAGCCGGTCGAGGGTCTGCGGCATCGGCTGCCAGGTGTCGGCGCCCCGCATCAGCAGGGTCGGGACGGTGACATCGGACCAGCGCTCCACGTCCGCCGAGTCGGCGATCAGCGATTCGAGGTCGCGGCACCAGCCGGGCGCCTCGTCGGGCTCGGCGTCGCGTTCGGTGTCTCGTTCAGTGCCCGGCTCTGTGTCGTCGGAGTCGCCCGCGTCCATCATGTCCAGGAGTGCGGCCGGGATGCGGGCCACCTTCTCGGCGAGCAGCCGGTCGGCGCGCCGCCGCTCGTCCTTCGCGGTCAACTCCTGGAACTCCTCGAGTACGGAGGCCAGTTCGTCGCCCACCGCGAACAACGGCGGCTCCCACAGCACCAGTGAGCGAACCGGCAGGCCGGCCACCGCCGCGTGCAGGGCGACGTTGGCGCCGTAGGACATGCCGACCACGTGCACGGGGCGGCCGATCTTGGTGATGAGTGCGCCGAGATCCGCCACTTCGTCGGCGAAGCTCTTGGGTGAGCGGCCCGGTCCGCTCGGGGCGTAGCCGCGGCGCACGGGCGTCCACACCTCGTAGCGGTCCGCGAGGAGTTCGGCCACCGGCTCCCAGGAGTGCAGCCCGCCGCCGGAGCAGTGCACCATGACCACCGGCGGCCCTGAGCCGAACTGCCGGTAGGCGATCGCCGTACCGTCCATGGACTCGATTGATGCAACAGGCCCGAAGAAGGACTCGGGTGACTCGAACTCGCTCGGCATGGCAGGACCGTCGCACGGCCCGTCGGGAACGGTCCACTCATTTTCGCCGCTCGCGAGACGGGCGGCGGCAGGTGCACGCGGCGACACGGCCCGGCGGCTCGCTCTCCCGCCGTCCCTGTAGGTGACACTGAACCGACCATACGGAGCAGAGAGGTTGGATCATGACTCACGCGGTTGTCGCAGGGCTCGAGAAGATTCGGGGCGACCTGGCCGATCTCTACCGGGACCTGCACGAACACCCGGAGCTGTCACTTCAGGAGACGCGCTCGGCCGAGCTGCTCGCGGGGCGTCTGCGGGCCGCCGGTGTCGACGAGGTCGTCGAACACGTCGGCACGACCGGCGTGGTCGGGGTGGTCCGCAACGGCGAAGGACCCGTGGTCATGCTGCGCGCCGACTTCGACGCGCTGCCGGTGGAGGAGAAGACCGGGCTGCCCTACGCCAGCGTCGCCCGCGCGGTGGACCGCGAGGGCAAGGACGTGCCGGTGATGCACGCGTGCGGGCACGACATGCACGCGACCTGTCTGGCCGGGGCGGCGACCCTGCTGGTCGGCGCGCGTGAGCAGTGGAGCGGCACGCTGCTGCTGGTCTTCCAGCCCGCGGAGGAGCTCGGGTGCGGCGCCCGCGGCATGGTCGACGACGGGCTGTTCGAGCGCTTTCCAACGCCTGAGGTCGTGCTGGGCCAGCATGTGGGGCCGCTGCCCGCCGGGTTCATCGGTCACGGCAGCGGTCCGGTGATGGCCGCTTCGGACTCCCTCGATGTCACCCTGCACGGTCGCGGCGGGCACGGCTCGCGCCCGGAGGCCGCCATCGACCCGGTCCTGATGGCCGCCCATGTGGTGACCCGGTTGCAAGGTGTCGTCGCCCGCGAGGTGCCTCCGTCCGAGACGGCGGTCGTCACGGTGGGCCGCATGCAGGCCGGCACCAAGGACAACATCATTCCCGACGACGCGGAGCTGGGCATCAACATCCGCTCCACCACTGCGTCCACCCGCGATCTCCTCCGCTCGGCGACCGAGCGCGTCGTCCGGGCCGAGGCCGTGGCCGGAGGTGCCACGCGCGAACCCGACCTCGACTGGACCGGGAGCGTCCCCGCCCTCGTCAGCGACCCGGATGCCACCGCCACCACGCTGGCCGCGTTCGCCGGCCACTTCGGTGACCAGCGCATCATCCCCATGCCGCCGGTCAACGCCAGCGAGGACGTGGGTGTGTTCGGCGATGCGATCGGAGTGCCGACCGTCTTCTGGTTCTGGGGCGGCCTCGACACCGAGACCGTCGTGGCCGCACTGCGGGACGGCACGCTCGACGACCTGCCGGCCAACCACTCCCCGCACTTCGCCCCCGAGATCGAGCCGACCCTGAGCACCGGCGTGGAGGCGCTCACCGTCGCCGCGCTGACCTGGCTGGGCACCAGGGACGGTCAGTAGTACCCCTTCGACCCGTCGATCAGTTCCCGCACGATGTCCGCGTGGCCTGCGTGCCGACCGGTCTCCTCGATGAGGTGGATGAGCATCCAGCGGAGGTCGATCTTGCCGTCGCCGTACTTGGGGTGGCGGCCGGTGTCGTCGAGGGAGGCCGTGGCCACGATCTCGTTGCTACGGGCGCACTGGGACTCGTAGTCGACCAGCAGTTGCTGGAGGGGGACACCGTCGGTGCGCCAGTCGTCATCCTCGTCCGACTCACCGAAGGACGGGTTCACCGACTCGTCGCCGCCGAGGAACAACACCTCCAGCCAGGTGTGTTCGACCCAGCGCATATGGCTGATGAGACCGGCCATCGTCATCGCAGGCGAGGTCGGGACGACGCTGCGGCGCGCGTCCTCCTCGCTCAGTCCTTCGCACTTCCACCGCAGGATCTGCCGCTGGAGGTCCAGCCATCCGATGAGCGCCGTGCGCTCGTCGGCCTGGAAAGGAGGGCGTTCGAGTGAAGGGGCCATGCCCACGGACGCTAGCGTGCCCGGTCCCCCGATGTCTGCGGGTTTTCGGCGGGGGGCGGGTGAGCACCGCGTGCATGTAACACCTACTGGTCTCTCGGCGCTGTCCCAAAGAGGGGTTCCTCGGCAGTCGGCGGCCGAGGAACCCCTTTCGGCGTCACAGACTCTGATGCTCCTTCTGCCTCAGCAGGTCCGGCGAACTGTTCGCCGGTGGCGCCCGGTTGGGCTCCGGCTGCGGGGTCTGTGCGGCGCCGGAGTCGATGGCCCAGCGGGCGATCACGAACGACAGCGGCGTGGCCAGTACGCCCGCGGCCAGCGCCGTGAGGTTCTTCTCCGTCCCCAGGGAGTGCACGCCGAGGTAGAGGAGCGCTCCGCTGAACACCATGTTCACGAGGCTCGACAAGGGGAAGCGGATGAATCCCTGCCAGGTCGGCCTCGTGCGGCAGGTGACGTAGCTGTTCAGCAGGAACGAACCGACGACGCTGACCATGAAGCCGATGACGTGCGCGATCAGGTAGGGGATCCAACGGTTCAGCGACACGTACACAGCCATGTACACGGCGGTGTTGACGATCCCGATCAGTCCGAAGACGAGGAACTGCCGCAAGGTGCGCAGACCGGCCGTTGACCGAACCGGCGCCGCCGGCCGCACGATCGCGTCCACGGTGAGCGAAGGCTCGGTGCCGGGGGCGGGCACTGTACCGACCCGGCGCGGGTTCTCCTCGGTCTCTCGCACCACATAGGGCGGGCGGCGTTTTGTCTCGCTGTAGATCCGGCCGACGTATTCACCGATGACGCCGAGCGTGGCGAGTTGGATTCCACCAAGGGCCACAATGGCGATCAGTAGCGTGGCGAATCCGGGGACGTCCACTCCGTGCCTGATGACATTGGCGGCGATCCAGAGCGCATAGGCGAACGCCGCGAAAGCGAGCCCCAACCCCACGTAGATGACCAGCCGCAGCGGACGACTGTTGAAGGAGATCAGGCCGTCGATCCCGTAGTTGAGGAGGCGCCGGCCGCCCCATTTCGACCGACCCGCGGCGCGGTTGACATTCTGATAGGTAAAACTGACGGTCTCGAATCCGATCCAGGAAAAGATTCCTTTCGAGAACCGGTTGGCCTCCGGAAGGGCGAGAACCGCGTCGACCGCGCGGCGCGACAGCAGCCGGAAGTCCCCCTCGCCGTCGACGACATCCACGTCCATGCAGCGCCCCATGGCCTGGTAGTACGCCGAACTGACGGTCCTGCGCAGCAGCCCCTCGCCGGAGCGGTCCCGGCGGGCGACTACCTGGTCATAGCCGTGCCGGCGCAGTTCCAGCATCCGGTACAGAAGCCCGGGAGGGTGCTGCAGGTCGGCGTCCATCAGGGCCACGGCCGCGCCGCGGGACATGCGCAGCCCCGCGAGCATGGCCGCTTCCTTGCCGAAATTCCGGCTGAAGGACGTATAACGAACGCGCTTGTCCTCGGCGGCCAGGGCGCGGAGTTGGGCACGGGTGCTGTCGCGGCTCCCGTCGTCGACGTAACAGATCTCGAAGGAGCGCCCCGTCCCTTCCAGGACTTCCATCAACGCACAGTGAAATGTGTTGATCACTTCTTCCTCATTGAAGCACGGCACAACAACTGAGATCTGACACGCTTCCATTCGCCACTCCGGCAGGTGTGAGTCCAGCATTTGCGACTACGGCCACCACCATGACGCATCAGGTCAGGACAACGGTAAGAAGGCACGGCCGAACGCGCCGGGACAAACCCCTGCCGCGTTATCTTTCGATCAGGCCGACCGGCGACACTCAAAGAGTAAGGAGGCAGCCTGTGGTGCGTGCACCGGAGAAGGCTGTTGAGGACCAACGCACCGATGTCCCTCCGCAGTCGCGGACGTCGTGGTCGCGGAGGACGTGGTCGCGGAGGACGTGGTCGCCGAGGACGTGGACGCCGAGGGCATGGTCGCGGACGGCCGCACCGCTGGGGCTGCTCTCCCTGCTGCCGCTCGCCGTGTTCGTCTTCGCCGCATGGAACGCACGCCTGGTGCGTCCCGGCGGGGACGACTGGTGCTTCCTGCCGGTGGTCCACGACGGCGGACTGGCCGCGATGGTCGGGAAGTTCTACCTCCACGACAACGGACGGATCGTCAACGCCGTGCTGGTGTGGGCGTATGCGCGTTTCGGTGAGACGGGTCAGCAGTGGTTCGCGCCGGTCAGTGGCGTGCTCGTCCTCGCGCTCCTGTGGGCCTTCGTCGGCGCCTTCCTGCACGCTGTGCGAGCACGGGTCCCCCGGGGTGTTCCGCTTCTGGTGGCGTCCATGGTGACGGCCCTGTTCCTCTTCGGATCGCCCAACACCTACAAGACGTTCTACTGGCCGGCCGCCTCTGTCTCCCACACCTTGCCCCCGGTGTTCGCCTGCGCGGCGGCCGTCCCGGTGCTGCGGGCGACGTCGCGGCGCGGCAGGTTCCTCGCGCTCGGCGCCGTCGTCCTCGCGGGGGTGTCCCTGGGGCTCGTCTCGGAGGAGACGAGCGTCGTCGCCGCGACCGTCCTGGCGTGCGCGCTGCTGATCAGCGGAAGCGTCTTCCCCGAAGCGCGACGGCGGTTCCTCCGCCTGTGCTGCACGGCCGGCATCGCGAGCATCATGATCGGCACGCTGATCCTCTACACCTCCCCCGGCGCTTCGCGCCGCCGCGAGCGCAAGCACGCGTCGACGATGTTCACCCCCGACTCGCTGCTGGGCGCCCTGCACGGATTCGCCGAGATCACCGCCACGGTGCTCACGACCTGGTGGTACCTGGGAGCCGTCGTGGTGGGTGTCATCGTGGGCGTGGTCACCCCGGGCGTCGTGGGCCGCGTCCCGGCTGCAAGGAAGTATGTGCCGGTCCTGGTCGCGGGTGTCGGCGCGCTGCTCGTCTCCGGCTACGTGTGCACGGTCATCACATACCCCGTGTTCAAGCACCACGTGGTGTCGTCGACCCGCCTGTGGAACGACTACCTGCTGCTCTACCTCCTGCTGCTGGTGTTCGTCGGCGCGCTCGCCGGACAGGCCGCGCGGGACCGGGTACCTCGGACAACACCCGTCCTCGCCGCCGGGGGCCTGTTGTACGCCGTCGTCTGCGTCGCCCTGACGGTGTCCCTCGCGGGCCTCGCGACCACCATGCAGACGCATGCCCGCGACTGGGACCGGCAGGATCGCTGGATGCGCGGTCAGGCCGCGGCCGGCGCCCAGGTACTGCCGTACAAACGGCTCCCCCAGAGCAGGATGACCGAGCCGTTCCGTCATGGTGGGAAGGCGAAGTGGCCCGCTTCCTGCATTGCCACCTATTACGGCGTCCAACACATCGAGCAGGCTCACAAACTGCCGTGACTCAGCCCGTCCGCCCGGCCTGGGCGAGGAGGCGGCGGGCCCGATCCAGGACGGGCTTGTCGACCATCTGGCCGTCGACGGTGGTGACGGTGTCACCCGCGGCAAGTACGGATTGCGCCCAGGCCAGTTCGGCTTCGGTGGGCATGAATCCCGCCTCCATCGCCGGGAGTTGAGCCGGATGGATGCACAACTTGCCCGCGAATCCGAGGCGGCGGCCGTGCGTGACATCGGCGGCGAGGGTGTCCGCGTCCCGTACGGCCGTGGTGACACCGTCGACCGGCGGGCACAGGCCGGCGGCCGCGGCCGCGAGCACCACCTGGGAGCGGGCGTGCGCCAGAGCGAGGTGGTCGTCGTGCGCGACGCCGAGGTCGGCGGCGAGGTCCACATTGCCGAAGGCGAGGCGCACCACGCCCGGCGCCTCGGCCACCTCGTGGGCGCGCAGCACTCCGCGCGCGGTCTCGATGAGGGCGATGAGCGGGCAGCGGCCGGCCGTCCGCGTCGCGATCCCCGAAAGAGCCGCCGGATCCTCGGACTTGGGCACCATCACCGGGCAGCCGTGTTCCGCCACCATGGCCAGGTCGACCTCGGACCAGGGCGTGCCGGGGGCGTTGACGCGCACGACCGGCCGGTGCCCCGCGGCCAGCCAGGCGGCGACATGCGTACGGGCCTCGTCCTTGTCGGCCGGGGCGACCGCGTCCTCCAGGTCGATGATGACGAGGTCGGCGCCGGAGGCGTGCGCCTTGGCGTAGCGGTCGGGGCGGTCGCCGGGGACAAAGAGGAAGCTGCGCGCGGCCGCGATCGCCTCACGGGTACCGGGGGCGTCCGTCATACGAAGGTCACCTCCGCGGACGCGTGCCGCGCCTCCCGGTGCGTGGCGACGCCCAGTTGGGCGTCCCGGCCGTCCTCCGTCGGTGTCCCGGTGGCCAGCAGGTGTTCCCCGGCGAAGACGGGGCGGTGCAGGCGGTAGGAGAGCGAAGCCACCTGTCGTTCCGGCGAGTTGCGGCGCACCAGATCCAGCATCAGCAGCGCGAGCAGCGGGCCGTGCACGACGAGGCCGGGGTATCCCTCGACGTCACGGCAGTACGGGGCGTCGTAGTGGATCCGGTGGGCGTTCGCGGTCAGCGCGCTCACCCGGAACAGCTCGCGCTCGTCGGGCTGGGCCCGCAGCTGCCAGGGGGCCTCGGACTGCGGGACGGTCGTGCTGTCGACCGTGGTGGGGTGGCCGGCCGCCGCGCTGCGGCCGGAGCGGTAGACGATGTCCTGTTCCTCGACGAGGCAGGTGCGGCCCGCCTGGCGGAACTCGCGGCGTTCGGTGACGAAGAGCAGCTCGCCGCTGCGGCCGCTCTTGGGGGTGACGGAGGCGAGGCTGCAGACGCGTTCGGCCGGTTCACCGAGGCGCAGCGGCTCCTCGACGCTCACACGGCCACCCGCGAACATGCGCTGCCGGTCGGGGATCGGCGGCAGGAAACGGGCGTCGCTGAGGTGTCCGTCGGGGCCGAGTTCGCTCTGCGCGGGCCACTCCAGGAAGTACAGCCACTGCCACAGCGGGGGCAGAGCGTCGCCCGCCTTCGCGGCCGGTTCGGGCAGATCGAGGACGGCCGAGAGGGCGGCGGCCGGGCCCGGGGGCAGGGCGTCCTCGTCGGTCGTCGCGGAGGGCGCCCAGGACTCCACGTAGGAGCCGAGGGTGGGTGTGGAGGCGGCGGGTTCCATGGTGGGGCTTGCCTTCCGTTGAGGGGCGGGTGTCACGCGGGGGTCGTGGCGGAGGGCTCGGCGGGGGCGGTCGTCGCGCCCGGTTCGGTCTCCAGGTGGGAGTCGCGGGAGGGCTCGCGCACGAGGAGCGTGGCCAGCAGCGTGAGGGCGACGCACCCGGTCACGTACCAGAAGAACACGGTCTCGTGCCCGTTCTGCTTGAGGGCCAGGGCGATCGGCTCGGTCAGTCCGCCGAAGGTGGCGGTGACGAGGGCGTGCGGGAGGCCGACACCCAGGGCGCGCACCTTGGTGGGGAACATCTCGGCCTTGACGATGGCGGCGAGGGCCGAGTATCCGGTGACGAACGCGAGGGCGAGCGTCATCAGGAGGAAGGCGACCCACGGGTTGCTGGTGTGTCCCAGGAAGGTCATCACCGGGACCGTGAGCACCATGCAGCCGATCGAGAAGCCGAACATGACGGGGCGGCGGCCCACCCTGTCGGACAGCGCGCCGACCAGCGGCTGGATCAGCATGTACACGAAGAGGGCCGCGAAGCCGATGACCGTCACGGTCGACTTGGGGATACCCGCGGTGTTCACGAGGTACTTCTGCAGATAGGTGGTGTACGTGTAGAAGGCGACGGTGCCGCCGATGGCGAGGCCGAACACGGCGAGCAGCTGGCGCGGGTACTCCTTGAACAGGGCGACGAGCCCCTTGCGTTCGCCGTCGGTGGCGCGTGCCTGCTCCTTCTGGAAGTGCTCGGACTCCTCCATGGTGCGCCGCAGGTACATGACGGTGAGACCGGCCAACGCGCCGACGACGAACGGGATGCGCCAGCCCCAGCTCGCCAGTTGGGCCTCGGTGAGCGCGTTCTGGAGGACGATCGCCACGAGCAGCGCGGAGAGCTGGCCGAGCACGATGGACACGTACTGGAAGCTGGAGTAGAAGCCGCGCCGCCCGGGCGGTGCCACCTCGGAGAGGTAGGAGGCGCTGGAGCCGAACTCGCCGCCGACGGACAGGCCTTGGGCCAGGCGCGCCACGACGAGCAGGGCCGGCGCCCACAGGCCGATGACGTCATGTCCCGGGGACAGGGCGATGACGAGTGATCCGGCGCTCATCAGCAGCACGGAGAGGGTCAGCGCGCGCCGTCGGCCGAACCGGTCCGCGTAGGCGCCGAGCAGCCAGCCGCCGAGCGGCCGCATCAGGAAGCCGACCGCGAACACCACGGCTGTGGACAGGAGTTGGGCGGTCTGGCTGCCTTCCGGGAAGAACACCGGCGCGAAGTAGACGCTGAAGGTGGCGTAGGCGAACCAGTCGTACCACTCGATGAGGTTGCCCAGACAGCCGCGCACGACGTTCGCGGTGACGCGGGAGGGTGGGCTGGGGGCCGGTGTCTTACTCATCGGTGGCGTCTCCGTACTCAGTGCTCGATACGAGGTGGTCGGGCGGCTCAAAACGCCACTCATCATGAGCGCTGATGCGGGATGCGGAACAATAGAAAATGGTGATGCTCCCATGCGCCGGGAGCATGGGAGTCCGCAGGCGCAGCATCCCCGCGGACCGGCTTACCTCGACGACCCGTCGAGGAAGTCGAGAACCGCCTCCCCGGCCTCCGTCCGGCACTCCTCGAAGTAGGCGTGGCGCGCGCCGGGGAACAGCCGCGTCGCAGCATCGGGGATGCGGGCGGCGAGCAGCGGCAGATTGTCCGGCGGGGTGAGCCGGTCCTGGTCGCCGTGGAGGATGAGCGTGGGCGCGGTGATGTGCGGCAGCGCGTCCCACGCGTCGTGCCGGTTGCTGGCGCGCAGGTGGCCGCGGCGGGCGTGCGGCGGCATGTCGGGGTCGCCGAGTGTGCCGTACGGGCCGGGGTGGGCGGCGCGCCAGGCGGGTGTGTACATGAGGTCGGTCAGCGCCTCCTCGGCGGCGCCCGGTTCGGTCCTGGCCAGCGCGCGGCGCACCTCGGCGGCGCGCTCCACCGCGTGCGGCCCGCCGGGTGAGGTGCAGCCGAGGACGAGCCGCCGGATCCTGTCGGGGTGGCGTGCGGCGACCCATTGCGCGACCCGCCCGCCCATGGAGGTGCCGTACAGGTCGGTGCGCTCGATGCCGAGGGCGTCGAGCACGGCGATCACGTCGTCCGCGAACTGGCGGGTGGAGTAGCCCTCTTGAGCCTCGGGCTTGTCACTGGCGCCCGTTCCCCGGTAGTCGAGCGTGATGGTGCGGTGGGTCGGGTGGAAGTCGTCGCGTACGGCGTCCCACCAGTGGTGGTGGTTGGCCTGTCCGGCGAGGAGGACGAGGGGGTGGCCGGTGCCGCGGGTCTGGTAGGCGATCGTGGTGCCGTCGGCCGCGGGCGTGGTGGCTTCGAGGTGGTGGGGGTCAGGCATGGTTCTCCTGGGGCGCTGGTCGTGGAAGGTGTCGTGGTCGTCGGGTGTCACTGCTCCCGCGCCGCCCCGTCCTCCGTCTCGGGGAGCCGCGCCGAGGGCCATCTGCCGCTCTCCACGGCGGCGTTGACCTGGCGCACCAGTTCCTGCGCGACGACGTTCACGGCGGGTGGTGTGCGGCCGGTGCGAGGTGTGCCCAGCACGATGGAGCGCCACGCGGCGGGCTCGCACAGGGGCGCGGCGCTGAGCTCGCCGGCGGCGACGTCCTCGGCGATGCCCACGCCGGGCAGGATCGTCCAGCCGTGTCCGGCCCGGGCGAGTTGTTTCTGTACGGGCATCGAGTTGGTCTGCGCCGCGACCTCGATGCGGGCGCCCGCGCGGGCCGCCGCCGATTCGATGAGCGCGCGCAGCGCGTGTCCGGACGTCGGCATCACCAGCGGGCGCGCCGCCGCATCGGCGAACGGAACGGGTCGCTCGGCGCGGAGCCCCGCCTCCGGCGGGGCCGCCACCCACAGCCGCTCGCGCACCAGGGGCCGTACGTTCAGGGAGGGCGCCCTGTCGAGGTTGTAGAGCAGCGACAGATCGAGGTCACCGTCGTCGAGCCACTGTTGCAGATGGCCCGAGTACGCGGTCATCACCCGCAGCTGCACGCCCGGATGGGCCTCACGCATGGCCGTCACCAGTGGCTCCGCGAGCAGCCCGAGGGTGCTCTCCAGCAGGCCGACGGTCACGATGCCGGACACCTCGCCGGGCGTGGGCCGCACCTCCGCGCGGGCGCGCTCCAGCTCGTGCAGCGCCCGCCGGGCCCGCTCCACGACGGCCGCTCCGGCCTCGGTCGGCCGCATGCCCTGCCGGGTCCGCTCGAAGAGCGGCACGCCCAACTCCTCCTCCAGGGTGCGGATCTGGCGGGTGACGGCGGGCTGCACAAGGTGCAGGACCGTCGCGGCCCGCGTGACGCTGCCGACCTCGGCCACTGTCACCAGCGCCTTGAGCTGTTTGATGTCCATCGCGTCCCGCCCCTCGCCTGCCATCCGCGCCGCGCATGGTGGCATCACGATTTGCTATTTCCCGAGCATTGCCATGAAGACCCATGATGTTAGTCGTCACGGAGCGGCCGCCTGCCGGCCACCCCGTGCACCCCACATGACCACCCCCGCTCCTGGAGGTCACCGCATGACCGGGACGATCGACCGTGCCGCCGCACCGCCGCAGCACCCGCTGTCCGGGATCACCGTCGTCAGCCTCGAACAGGCCGTGGCCGCCCCCTTCGCCACGCGCCAACTCGCCGACCTCGGCGCCCGCGTCATCAAGGTGGAGCGGCCCGACGGCGGCGACTTCGCCCGCCGCTACGACTCCACGGTGCACGGCGAGTCGAGCTATTTCGTCTGGCTGAACCGCGGCAAGGAGTCGCTGACGCTGGACGTGAAGTCGCCGGCCGGGCGCGAGCTCCTCGACGAACTCCTCGCGGACGCCGATGTGTTCGTGCAGAACCTCGGCCCGGGCGCCGCCGCCCGCCTCGGCCTCGACGCGGCCACGCTGGCCGCGAAGTACCCGCGCCTGATCCCGTGCACCGTCTCCGGCTACGGCACCAGCGGGCCCTGGGCCGACCGCAAGGCGTACGACATGCTGGTGCAGTGCCAGACCGGTCTGGTCTCGCTCACCGGCACGGCGCGCGAGGCCGCGCGGGCGGGCGTGTCGATCGCCGACATCGCCGCCGGGATGTACGCCTACACCGGCATCCTCACCGCCCTGTTCACCCGCGCGACCACGGGTGTCGCCCGCGCGGTGGAGGTGTCACTGTTCGAGGCGCTCGCGGAGTGGATGGGCCAGCCCGCCAACTACACCCGCTACGGCGGAACCCAGCCGCCGCGCATCGGCACCCAGCACGCCACCATCGCCCCGTACGGCGCCTACACCGCACGCGACGGCAAGCAGATCCTGATCTCCGTACAGAACGAACGCGAGTGGCGCGCGCTGTGCGAACAGTTCCTCAAGCGGCCCGAGTTGACCGCGGACCCGCGCTTCGCCACCGGCTCCGACCGCGTCGCCCACCGTGACGAGCTGAACGTCCTCATCGCCGAGCGCTTCCAGGAGTGCGAAGGCGCCGACGCCGCCGAGGCGCTCGACACGGCGGGCATCGCGAACGCGGGCGTCAACGACGTCGCCGAGTTCCTCGACCACCCGGTGCTCGCAGGACGCGGGCGCTGGCACGAGGTCGGCACGCCCGGCGGCCCCGTCCAGGCGCTGCGGCCCCCGGCGGATCTGGCCGGAATCGACCCCCGGATGGACCCGGTCCCCGCCCTCGGCGAGCACACCGAACGACTTCTGGCCGAGCGGGGACGCACCGCCGAGCAGATCGCGGACCTGCGCGCAGCGGGCGCGATCTGACACTCCCCTCCCCCGGACACGGCAACACAGCGACACAGCGACACAGCGACAAGACAGCAAGCAGAGGAGAAGGCCCGTGAGCACCCTGGACGCCCTGGACAGCGACGAGCGGTTCGTCGTCGAGACCGTGCACGACTTCGTCGACAAGCAGGTCAAGCCGGTCGCACAGGAGTTGGAGCACGCCAACACCTACCCCGAAGCCCTCATCGAACAGATGAAGGAGATGGGCATCTACGGGCTCGCCGTCCCGGAGGAGTTCGGCGGCACCCCCGTCTCGATGCCCGCCTATGTCCTGATCACCGAGGAGCTCGCGCGCGGCTGGATGAGCCTCGCGGGCGCCATGGGCGGGCACACCGTCGTCGCCAAGCTGCTCACCCTCTACGGGACCGACGAGCAGAAGGCGGCGTATCTGCCCCGCATGGCGACCGGCGAGATGCGCGCGACGATGGCGCTGACCGAACCGGGCGGCGGCAGCGACCTCCAGGCGATGCGCACCACGGCCCGCCGCCAGGACGACGGCACGTATGTCGTGAGCGGATCCAAGACGTGGATCACCAACTCCCGCCGCTCCGGCCTCATCGCACTGCTGTGCAAGACCGACCCGGACGCGACGCCCACCCACCGGGGCATCTCGATCCTCCTCGTCGAGCACGGTCCCGGCCTCACCGTCTCCCGCGACCTGCCCAAGCTGGGCTACAAGGGGGTCGAGAGCTGCGAGCTGTCCTTCGACGGGTACGTCGCCGCCGCCGGCAGCGTCCTCGGCGGGGCGGAGGGCAAGGGGTTCGGCCAGATGATGAAGGGCCTGGAGACCGGCCGTCTGCAGGTCGCCTCGCGCGCCCTCGGCGTCGGCCGTGCCGCCCTGGAGGACTCGCTCGCCTACGCGCAGGAGCGGGAGTCGTTCGGCAAGCCGATCTGGCAGCACCAGGCGATCGGCCACTACCTCGCCGACATGGCCACCAAGCTCACCGCGGCCCGCCAGCTGACCCTGCACGCGGCCCGGGAGTACGACGCGGGCCGGCGGGTCGACATGGAGGCGGGGATGGCGAAGCTGTACGCGTCCGAAGCGGCGATGGAGATCGCACTCAACGCCGTCCGCATTCACGGCGGTTACGGCTACTCCACCGAATACGACGTCGAACGCTACTTCCGCGACGCGCCGCTGATGATCGTCGGCGAGGGGACGAACGAGATCCAGCGGAACGTGATCGCGGCTCAGCTCGTCAAGCGAGGGGGCCTGGACGCGTGAGCGGCGCCCAGGTGTAGCGGACGCGCACACCATGGTCCCGGAGCCAGCTGGTCTCTCTGTGCCGGAGTTCGTGCGCGGACTCCGGGGCGATGGCGCAGGGCCAGCGGACGAGGACCGAGGTGACATCGCCGGTCTGGACCAGCTGCCGCACCCGCCGCCAGCCCGTGCGCCGGGCCGGGTCGGGCTCGCCGTAGGTGTCGGTGACGACCTCGGCGATCGTCAGTCCGCGCTCCTGGGCGAACGCGCGGCCTTCCGTCTGCGCGCACTCCGTGGCCGTCCCGGACGCCTCCGGGGACCGGTCGGCACATACGTACAGCACGGCGGGTGAAGCTGTTTCGCAGTGCGGGGTCATGGGCGCCTCCTGTGGATGGCTCGAGGAGAATGGATTCCTCGCCGCGCGAGGGTGAAAGGGCGGGGCCGCTCGGCCCCTACCGGTCTCCATGGACTCAGGAGAAGGCCGTCAACTCGGCCCAGACGACCTTGCCTTCGGCCCGCGTCGAGCGTGCGGAGCCCCAACGGTTTGCGAGCTGCTGGACGAGGAACAGACCGCGCCCGCCCTCCTCGCCGGGGCCTGCGCGGTGCTCGGGTGGCTGCACCGGATGGGGGCAGTCGTCGTGAAGTTCGATGCGCAGACTCCGCTCGTCGCCGGTCAGCCTGAGGCCGCACAGGACGTGATCGCTGTCCGTGTGCAGCAGCGCGTTCGTGGTCAGCTCCGAGATCAGCAGCACCGCGTCGCAGCAGGTGTCGCCGGGCACCCCCCAGGATCGGAGCCGCTCGCGCACGGTGTCGCGGGCGGCTCTCGCGCTCGTGCGCAGCGCGGGCAGACCGAACCAGTACTCCCGGCCGGGCGCGGTGGCGACTAAAGCGGGGGACGACGCCGGGGTCAGGGGCGTGGGGAGAGTCACGAATGTCGCCTTCCAGTGCCTTCCGCGGGGCGGGCGCGGTGTGGGGGTGCGGGCTACAGCTCGAGCTGTGAGAGGCGCGGGCCCAGGCAGACGCCCGGCGTTGGCATGCCGACGACGACGGCAGCACCGCGCGCCCCCTCCGGGCCGGATGCTGCGTCAGAGCCGTGCCGTGACCGCTCACAGTGCAACTATGCGCGTGATCGTGCTCACGCTGCAACCGACTCCCTGATAATTTCAGCAAGCGGGGTATCACTCTGGCGTCATCATCAAGTCACTGCAAGAATGGTCTTGTTGATGAAGCTTCAGGGAGGTAGGGCGTGAGTGAGGCCCGTGCTGGCACCAGCGCGCCGACAGTGCTGCGCATGATCCTCGGCCGTCGGCTGCAGGACATGCGCTTGGCTGCCGGTGCTTCGCTGGAGGACGCGGCAAGGGCACTGCGCGTGAAGACCCTGACGATCCGCCGGCTGGAAAAGGCCGAAGTAGCGCTGAAGCCTCTCTATGTGGAGAAGCTCCTGGAGACCTTCGGCGCGGACCGCCAGGAGATAGACGAGTTCGTCGACCTGGCCGAGCAGGCCAACGAGCCGGGCTGGTGGCACTCCTACCGGGACGCCGTCCCCAGCTGGTTCACCGCCTACGTCAGCCTGGAGACCGACGCCAAGACCCTGCGCACCTACGAACCCCAGTACGTCACAGGCCTCTTGCAGACCCCTAACTACGCGCGCGCCGTACTGCGCGGCGGTTTGCCGAACGGCACCGAGGAGGACCTAGAGCGCCGCGTCGCGCTGCGGCTGCGCCGCCAGGGGCTGCTGGAGAAGGAGGACGCGCCCACGTTGTGGGTGGTCATGGAGGAGGCCGTCCTGCACAAGGAGGTGGGCAGCCCCGACGTGATGCGGGAGCAGATCGAGCGCCTCCTGGACGTGTCCGAGCTCGCGCACATCAGCCTGGACATCGTGCCCTTCTCCGCGGGAGCACATGTCGGGGCGTGCGCGCCGTTCACGTACTTCCGGTTCGAAGAACCCGAGCTGCCCGACATCGTGTACAGCGAACTCCTGTCCGCATCCGTCTATTTGGACCAGCGCGCGGACGTGGTCGCCCACCTTGAGGCGCATTCGCGTTTGTCACTGCTGACGTCGTCGGATGACAGCAGGGCGCTCTTGAACCGTATGCGCAAGGAGTACTCAACATGACGGTCGTCGAAGAGGGCGTCTACAACGGGATGCCGGCCCGCAACCTCGGGGAGCAGGGCTGGGAGCGTCCCTGGAGCGGGCCCAACGGTGGTCAGTGCGTCGAGACGAAACTGCTCGCCGACGGCCGTGTGGCCGTACGGCAGTCGACCGACCCGGCAGGACCGGCGCTGATCTACACGCCGGAGGAGATCGCCGCGTTCGTCCGCGGCGTCAAGCAGGGCATGGCCGATCACTTGGCCTCCGGATGAACCGGCGGCCTGCGGGAGGGACGCCGACACCGATACGGTTCCCGGCCTCAGGACCGACAGTCACACCTACGAAGGGGAGCACATGACCACCAGGCAGTCCGGCCGGGACCTCGACACGAGCAAGGCCCACTCGGCCCGGATGTACGACTACTTCCTCGGTGGCAAGGACCACTTCGAGGTCGACAAGGAGGCGGCCATGGTCGCCGCCAAGGCCCACCCCGGCCTGCCTGTCACCGCCCGCGAGAACCGCGCGTTCATGCACCGGGCCACCCGCGTCCTGGCGCAGGAGCACGGCATCCGCCAGTGGCTCGACATCGGCACCGGCATCCCCACCGAGCCCAACCTGCACCAGGTCGCCCAGTCCCTGGTGCCCGAGGCCCGCGTCGTGTACGCCGACAACGACCCGCTCGTCCTCAAGTACGCCGAGCGCCTCATGCGCAGCACGACCCAGGGGCGCACGGCCTACATCGAGGCCAGCGTCACCGACCCCGACTCGCTGATGGACGCCGTGCAGGACGCCGAGGTCCTGGACTTCGACAAGCCCATCGCGCTGTCCCTGAACGCGCTGATGCACTTCGTCACCGACCCGCACGACCCGTACGCCATCGTGCGCCGGCTGCTCGAACCGCTCCCGGCGGGCAGCGCCCTCGCCATGAACCACTGCACGCCCGACTTCGACCCCGAGACGTGGAACGGGGTGGCGGAGGCGTACACCAACTCCGGGACCCCGGTGCAGTTCCGTTCGCACAGCGACGTGCGCCGCTTCTTCGACGGTCTCGACCTGATCGACCCGGGCATCATCTGCTGCCACCGCTGGCGCCGCGACAACCCCGAGGACGGCACGGAGATCGCGGACGCCGAGATCAGCCTGCTGGCGGGCGTGGGCATCAAGCACTGAGCGGGGACGGGCCGGTGCGGACCGGCCCGGCGTGGATCGTACGCGCGGCTCTCAGGCGCGCCGGTTCCTCCGGTACCGGCGTGCCAGCACCAGACCTCCCACCACGACCACGGCACCACCCGCGGCCGCCCCGCCGATGACGAGCGGGGAGGTTCGCTCGCGGGCGTCGATGTCGGTCGGCAGCGCGGCGCTGTCGTTGCCATGGGTGCGGTCGTACTTGCCGATGACGCGGACCGTGCCGCGCGCACCGGGCACGTCGTCGTCGATGCGGAGGCGGACGGTCACGGTGGTGCGCGCGCCCTTGCGGCCGTCGATCTGCTCGAACGCGTCACTGCCCAGGCCGCAGCGCCACGCGCGGGAGCCCTTGGCCGGGCGCTTGCACGCGTTCGTCATGGGGTCGCCGTCCACCGTGTACGGCGTGCCGGTGATCGTGGTGCCCTCGGGCGGGACGATCTCGAAGCGGTCCGGGTTGACGCCGGGCAGCTTGCCCCCGTTGACGTTGCGCGCGCCGATGCGCACCGTCACGGTCTCTCCGACCCTTCCGCGGACGGGTCCCTCGACGACCGGCGCGTAGTCGACCTGCGCGGTGCCGCGCACGATCAGTGAGCCCCAGGCGTTCTTGTTGTCACCGGTCTTGATGTCACTGGTGGGAACGCGTTCGAGCGTCAGCTCCGGGCCGCTCCCCCGGTGCGGATAGACCGCCTTGTCCCGTTCTTCGTAGAGCAGTTGATAGCGGGCGCTCTCCGCGGGCATGTCCGCGTCCAGGTGGCCGGTCATGGGCCGGGCGATCCGCCAGGCGCTGTGCGGCGGCAGTGGTGTGTCGAACTCGCACCAGACGAGTTCGGTCCCGGCCAGCCCCGCGTCCGAGGCGTCGTCCCCGTCCTCGGGATACCAGCAGTTGCGGTACTTCTGGTCCACTGTCAGATGGCGGCCGTAGGCGCTCATGCGCAGCGCGAACCGCTCGACCGGCCAGCGGCTCTCGTTGGCGAGGCCCGGCCGCAGCACGACCGGCTCTCCCGGCTCGACCAGGCCGGGCACCCGCTCCGCCCCGGCCGAGGTCAGATCCGGTGGCCGGATCTCCATCCGCATGTCCGCGCGCACCGTCGCAGCGTTGTCGGCGCGCGCGGTGATGTGCACGGTCCCGCCGTCCCCAGGAGCGGCGCCGTCCTCGCCACGCAGGTAGAACGGGCTGAAGTGCGTCGCGTAACGCAGGGAGCGGGGGTCGAAGCGGCAGCGGAACACATCGTCGCCTCCCGTGCAGCGATGCCCGGGAGTCATCGTGCCGACGTCCTTCAACTCCCGGGCGTCCACGGTGATCTCGACATTGCGGGCCACGCCGCCGTGCGGTTGCACGAGCATTTTGGGGGCCTCGAACCGCGCTTCGCCACCCTCATCGGCGTCGTAGAGACCGGACGCCTCGGGCACGTCCAGCGTGAGCCGGACCTGTCCGTCCGGGCCCTCCGCGGCGAGGACCGGCGCCGCCGCCCCGGTCATGGCCAGCAGCGCCCCGGTCACCAGTGCCGCGGCCCGCTCCCCGAAGCGCCGGCCCTGTCCGCGTATCCGCAATGCCACTCCCCCGTGCTCGGTCCTTCACCGGCCCCGTTGACCGTCGGGGCCTCCAATGCACCCTACGAGAGACCTTCCGGGCCACTGCGAGCCGGTCGGTGCGACCGATGACTTTTGGCGCCCCGGACAGTCCCCCCTGCGAACGGCCAAACAGCGCGCAAGCGCCCCACCGTCCGGAGGCCCCATGTCCACCACCGGCAACGCCCTGCCGCCCGTCGTCGACCGCGCCACGTGGGAGAAGGAACTGGCGGCGCTGCGGGTCCGTGAGAAGGCAGCCACGCGGGAGCTCGACGCCATCGCCGCGCAGCGGCGCCGGCTGCCGATGGTCGAGCTGCCCGACTACGTACTGGAGGGCGAGGACGGGCCGGTGCGGCTCGCCGACGTCTTCGGCGAGCAACCGCAGTTGATCGTCTATCACCACATGTGGAACGAGGGCGCGGAGTGGCAGTGCGGCGGCTGCACCGGCTTCACGTCGCAGTTCACGCGGCTCGCGGGGCTCGAGAAGTTCGACGCCCGCTTCGTGATCGTCACGCAGGGGCCGATCGACGAGGCGCTCGCGTACCGGCACAAGGTCGGCAACACGATGACCTGGTACTCCACCGCGAACAGCGAGTTCGGCGCCGACCTCGGCGCGCCGCCGAACGCCGGGTTCGCGGTCAATGTGTTCCTGCGCGACGGCGACACCGTGTATCGCACCTGGCACACCGAAGGCCGCGGTACCGAGCAACTGAGCTATCTGTTCGGCCTGGTCGACCTGCTGCCGTACGGCCGGCAGGAGGAATGGCAGGACTCCCCCGCGGGTTGGCCCAAGTCGCCGACCTACAGCCGGTGGGCGTCACCGCAGGAGATCGCCGCGGCGTACGGCGAGCGCGGCTGAGGTCAGGCGTCCTCGACGCCGAGCACGCGGTGCACGGTCTGCTGGGCTTCGTAGAAGTCGGTGTCGGAGACGTCCGGGTCGTCCTCGGTCTGCTCGAGCCAGTCCGACATGTCGTCGGGCGACCAGCGGTCGAAGTCCTTGGGGATGTCCAGTGTCGTGGTGTTCATGCGCAGCCGGGCGACGGCTGTCGCTTCCTCGACGCTGATCGTGTTCACTTCGGTCATCGCGCCCCTCCCATCGGGTCTTCACGGGATCGGACCGGCGACCTTGCCAGACGCGCCCTGCGAGTGTCCAACCGCGACGTCACGGACAGTGAGGAGCGGTCACCAAGTCCTGGCCCCGAGTGCCCGGTTGACCTCCGGAAACGGTCAGGCGTGACCCTTCGCGGCGCCCCGTACGACGGCATCCCATTGCCTCGGGCGAACCAGTGGTGTCACCATTGGTTCATAAATCGGTTCGAGCCCTCGGGAGCACACGTATGGCACGCACTGCGCGATGGATGGTGGGCGGAACGGCGGTCGCGGCCGCCGGGGCCGGGATGGCCTGGCTGTGGCGGCACCAGGAGGAGGTCGCGTTCCGGCGGCCCGTGAACGAGTGGACGTTCACGCACATGTCGACGGTGCTGCCGGTGGCGGCCGTGCCCGCCGCCGCGCAGGTGCGCCCGCTGCCACCGGGTGACATGCCGACCGGATTCACGTACGAGTTCCGCGGCACGCGCCGCACCCTGGAGGAGCTGCACGCGCGGACGCACACCACGGGGTTCGCCGTCCTGCACCGCGGGCGGCTCGTGCACGAGAGCTATCCGGGCCGGTTCGGCGGGCCCGCTCGCCGCTTCCAGCTCTTCTCCCTCACCAAGTCCGTGACGTCGGTGCTGCTCGGTATCGCCCTGTCGGAGGGCACGGTGGGCTCGCTCGACGACAAGGTGGTGACGTACTGCCCCGAACTGGCCGGGTCGGCCTTCGACGGGCCGACGATCGCGGATCTGCTCGACATGACGAGCGGGGCCGGCGGCGTCGAGGACTACGAGGACCCGCAGGCACCCGTCAACCGTCTGATGCGGGCCGTGACCGGGCGGGGCTCGATACTCGACGTGGTCCGTTCCGTCGACACCGGAGCGGCCCCCGGCACGTTCTTCAACTACTCGACCCTCGATACGCAGGTCCTCGGCTGGGTGGTCGAGGCCGCCACCGGCATGCCGCTTGCGCAGTACGCCTCCGAGCGGCTGTGGAGCAGGATCGGCGCGGAGACGGCCGCGTACTACGGGCTCTCGCGCAGCCGCCCGCGGACCGCCGTCGGCGGCGGATCGTTCAATGCGACGGTGCGGGACATGGCCCGGGTGGGGCTGCTCATGGCGCGCGGCGGGGCCGTCGACGGGGAGCAGGTCGTCCCGGAGGAGTGGATCGAGCGTGGGCGCGGGAGCGGGAAGGAGTTCCTGCGGCCGGGAGCGCTCAGCGAGCTGTACCCCGCGCACTACGGCTACGCGAACCAGTGGTGGACGCTCGGCGGCGAGCACCGCGCCTTCACCGGGCTCGGCATCTACGGGCAGTTCCTGTGGGTGGATCCGGTGGCGGACGTCGTCGTGGTGAAGACGAGCGCCTGGCCCGTGGCCGAGGATCCGGACCGGGACGCCGAGACCGTGGCGGCGCTCTCGGCCCTGGTCACCCACCTCGCCACGGCGGAGTGACGGGGCGGGCCGGTGCATAGGATTGGCGCCATGACAGACCACGGCGGCAGCACGCCGGCGCCGGCCGCCCGAACCGCCCGGCGCGGTCGGCCACCGTCCACCGCCCTCAACCGGGACCGGATCCTGGACGCCGCCCGCGCCCTCCTCGCACGCGAGGGCCCGGACGCCCTCACCCTGCGCCGCCTCGGAGCCGAGCTCGGCTCCAATCACACCGCCGTGCTGCGCCACTTCTCCGGCAAGGAGGAGATCCTCCTCGGGCTCGCCGAGCAGCTGATCGAGGAGGCGGTCACGGGGTACGAGCCGACCGACTCCTGGCGCGAGACCCTGGCCGGCCTCGCCCGTCGCGTACGCGGTGCCTGCCTCACCCACCCGCAGGTCGCCGCCGCCGTGGCCGGCCGGGTCTCCCGCCGCGACGCCGAGTTCCGGGGCGCGGATCTCGTCATCGGCGCGCTGCGGCAGGCCGGTTTCGGCGACCGTGACGCCGCCCGCTACTACCGCGCGCTCGCCGACACCGCCCTCGCCATGGGCGCCCAGGAGGCGGCCGTCGCCGCGCTGGACAGCACGGCCCGGGAGGGCGACCGGCTGGCCTGGCGGCGCGAGTACCTGGCCGTGTCGCCGACCGCCTATCCGCACCTCGCGTCGGTCGCCCCGCATCTGGCCGACGCGGACGAGGACGACCAGTTCGAGACCGTGCTCGGGCTGCTGCTCGACGCGGTGGAGATGCGGGCGCCGCAGAAGCCCTGATGAGGCAATGCGGCCCCGCGCCCGCCGAACATCCACGACGATGGGGCGCGGAGACGATGGGGCGCGGGCCATCGTCGCGTCGGGTGAAGGAGACCGGACCGTGTTCGGATTGCTGTCCAAGCTCGCGGAGTTGCTCGCCCAGTTCAGCACGGGCCTCGTCACGCTCCGGCGCACCGCGCAGGACACCGATGTGGCGGCCGCGCTGCTGCGCTGCGCGGTGGAGCTGCAGGATCTGTGCGTACGCGGAGACCGGCTGCTGGCCCTCGCCGACGACCTGCTCGACGGTTCCGAAGGACCGGGTACGGCGCAGGAGTTCGTGCGCCTAGTGAACGTGCAGGCGGAGGCGGTCGGCGCGCTGCGCGGCACCCTCGTCGAGTGTCAGGCGCTGATGGCAACCGTCGACGCGGAGGTCTACGTGCAGCTCGCGCCGCTCCTCGACGCGAAGTCCGGCCTGCTGGCGCGGTGGCAGCACCAGGCCACGATGAGCGCGCTGTCGACGACGACCCTGTTCTTCCTGCCGAGGGCGGCGCTGGACGAGGTCCTCGCCGTCGGCAGGGTCCACGCGGCCCCGGACGGGCTGGCCGACGATCGTACGGACTACCTCCTGGCCGTCGGCGAAGGCATGCGCGCCGCACGCGCCCGCGAGGTGCGCGACCTCAGCCGCGCCGCGGCGACGGGCCACGCTGCCGCCGTCAGGGACGAGTTGGCCGACGCCAAGGACGAACTGGCGCGCGCCGGTGCCCTGTGCCGACAACTCGTGGACTCCGTGCAGGAGGCCGTGGGGCCCGACGCGATGGCGCGACTGCGGCGGCAGTTGGTGCCGAAGCAGGGGGTGGCTAGGCCCGGCCGGACCCCTGCCCAGTAGCCGGCTTGTTCACCTTCTCGTACAGCTCGCGGTCCCGTGGGAAGCCCGCCTTGGCGAAGGCGAGGCTGCCCGCGCCGGTGGCCAGGATCCGGATCGCGTCGAGGCCGAGGGCTCCGGCGAGCCGCTCGGTGTTGAACTGCAGGCGCTGGAAGAGTCCGCTCCCCCGCGCGTCCGCCGCGATGCGGACCTCGTCCATGGTGATGTCCTTCGTCCGGAAGTCGAACCGGAGTTGCAGCACGGCCCGGTTCTCCCCGCCGTCCCGCAGCACCAGGTCGACGCTGCCGGCGCCGTCCGGGTAGAGAACGATCTCCGCCTGCGCCCCGGTCAGCCGGTCCAGGAGCAGATCGGTGAACATCGCCGGGGTGATGGGCACCAGCGACTTCCAGATCTCGACGAACTCCTCGTCCAGTCGGCCGACGAGCAGCCTCGGCTCCAACGACCGGAACTCCGCGACCGTGAGGGCAGCCACCAACTGCCGTTCAGCTTCCCGGTCTTGGGCGTCCGGCGCCGCGACGGCCGGTTCCAGGGACGGGCCGGACCCGCAGCGCACCAGATGGTCCCATACCGGGTCCTTCGGGAAGGGCGGCAGACTCCAGTCGTCCGCGCACGCCTCCCAGCCCCGCTGCCACCACGCGACGGCCTTCAGCGAGCGCAGACCGAACCGGAGCGCGCCCGCGATCTCGCAGCGCACCAACAGGCCCCTCGCCGAGACGGTGTCGAGGTTCGCGCCCGGCTCCCCGGCGGCCGTCGCGAAGCGCTCCGCCGCGGCGACGGTCTCGGCATGACTGATCAGCCGCGGCGCGTCCGAGATCACCACCGGAATCGGCGACTGGAGGACCCGCACCGGGTCCTCGGGGGCGAACACCACGTCGTCGGCGAGGACGATCAGCGGCCTGACGTCGCCGCCGTCGATCATCACGACCTCGAGCGCCGCGTCACCCATCGGTGTGTGGCTCCTCGTGACGCGCTTGACGTCACAGACGGGCAGGCTGAGCGTCTCGCCGATCGCCGGTATCTCCACGCTCACCCGACCGCCGTCCACGGTGGGCCGCAGGCCCAGCACCTCGGTGAACGCCGTCGCGATCTCACGGGTCAGCGCGCTCTCGTCCCGCTCGCGCCTGGTCGGCAGGGCCTTGAGGGAGTCGAGGTTGGCGCGCACCGTCCCGGTCAGCGCGTGGCCCTCGCCGAGCACGCGCAGGCAGTCGGCGAGGGTGTGCTCGAAGTCCGCGGCGGCACGCTCGGCCTGACCGGACGTCAGGTACGCGGTGGCGAGGTCGTTGCGCGCGGAGAGGGTGCCGGGATCGTCGGCCCCGCTGACCCGCCGCCGCTCCGCCACGGCCAACTCATAGAGCGGCACGGCCTGTTCGGGCCGATCATCTGCGAGCCATCCGGCGAACCAGATGGAGGCGAGGTTCGCGAGCGTGGAAACGGTGACGTGGTCGTCCGCCCCCACGACCCGCACCACACCGGCGAGGAGCCTCTCCTGCAGCCCGAACGCCTCTACGTAGCTCCGTTCCCGGTAGTACGCGTGGGCCAGTTCTCCGCAGGCGGCGAGCGTACGCGGATGATCCTCGCCCAACGTGCGGACGTTGTCGTCGTACTGCCGCCTCAGACCGTCGATCCCCATGCCACCGATGATCCCTCAACGACCCCCGGGACCGGGAGGAGGCGATGGCAAAGGCGAAAAGGAAGGATGCGAAGGTGGATGCGGACTCCCGGGCCTTCCGTAACTGAGAGCCGCCAGGTGTGCACACCGCATTCGAGGAGGAGACAAGAGTTCATGGGGCCAGTGGAGGCGGCGGTATCTCTCATGGCATTCGGTGCCGTGTTCGGGATCGCGGGCGCCGGGAGCCTGTTCAAGAGGCGATGGCTGCGGCGCAACGGCGCGCGAACGTCAGGCACCGTCGTCCGGTTGGACAGGAGCTCCGGCAGCGACGGGGCGTCCTACCATCCGATCGTGCAGTACCGGGCCGGCGACGGCAGCCTGGTGGAGTCCCGGTCCTCGTTCGGGAAGGGCCGGTCCTCAACGCTGCAACCCGGCACACCGGTCACGGTCTTCTACGATCCGGCCAAGCCGCGGCGGATGGCCATCGACGGCTACGCCACCGGCGGCCAGTTCCTCTTCTCCCTCGTCGGAGCCGTCATCTTCGCGGGCGGCGTATTCATGCTCGGCCGAGGGTGACCTGCTCCGCCCGGCACTGACACGCGGCACCTCGTTCCCGGCACCGTCGGGGCATATGGAATTTTATGGATGAATGCCCCGTGGAGTGATGAATCGCCGTTCCTTTTCTGCCCTGATGGCGGCATGCGCCGCGGGAGGGGTCCTCGGCCCACTCCTCGGCTGCTCCCGGTCCGACGGCGCCTGGACACCGGGGACGGCGACAAGATCTACGCCAGCCTGCACACCGGCACGACGGCCTGGTTCACCTTGGCGGTCCGACGGGCCAATCCGCTCGTGGTGACCCGATGAGCCGGGGGAAAATCCGGTCGCGCGGTGGCGTCGATGGGATAGCCTGCCCGGGATTTCGCGCGGCAGGTTCTCTGCCGCCCCGTTCGGCGCGCTCGGCGTCGACACGCATCGCGTGCCCTGCCCGGAAGGAGGCGAGAGACATGGACCGTACTGAATGCGTTGCGGCCATAGTTGCCTCCGGCCGTGTGCCCTCCCTCCTCTGCGGCGCGCGGTAACTCTTCCCTCCCTTCTAGTTTCTTGTCTTCGGCATCTTCCTGAGATGCCGCGTCACGAGATGTCCTGGCCTGCACGGTTCGTCGCCGCTCGGGCCGCGGGGGCGCGCGCCCGAAGACGGGCCCTTCTCCTGCTGGTCACCGTGATCTCGGCACTCTCCGCCTCACGACCGGCAAGAGCGCCGGCGTGAGTTGACACGCAGTTGGTGAGGCAGGTCCCGGGTGCTGTCCGCGGTTCCCGCTGCCCTGTCGCCATGCCGTGTCCCGTGCTGCGTACACCGGACCATCGTCGCCGAGCCCTTGTGATGCCCCAGGTGTGCCGGCGGTACCGCGAGCAGGCTCTCGACTTTGAGAAGCAGGCGGCGGACATGGGGCCGGGCCAGGACGGACCTCCGGGGGAAAGGTGGGGCGTACACTCCGAACATGGGTTGCACATACGCGGTGAGGGAGTGCCTTCGATCGGCACCTCGCGCGCTGTGCGCCGCCGGTCCCGGAGTTCGCTGCCGTGCCCTGCACGGCCACGGCTGACCTGCGCGACGAGGCCCGCTCCTCACCCACCCTCTTCCTCCTTCCCGCGTTCCCGTCCTCGGGGCCGCGTTCCTGTCTGTTCAACACCACCCCCGCGACCCCTCGGCGTGCCGTAGGTGTCGCCTTCGGCGGCGGGCCCGGACCATCGGGCCCGCCGCACTCCGAGAGGACCCCTGTGAAGTTGAGCGAGTTGCTGGCCGGGCACGACCATGAAGTTCTCCTCGGCGACTCGGAGACGCGGATCACCGCGGGCACGTGCTTCGATGCCCACCGCGTATCGCCCGGCTCCCTGTTCATCGCGGTGCCGGGCCATGTCGAGGGAGGTCCCGAACTCGTCGGCCCCGCCCTGGCGCGCGGCGCCGTCGCGGTGCTCGTCGACCGGGCGGCGCCCGAACTCCCGGCGGGCGTGCGGGCGTCGGCCGCCGGAGTGTGTGTGGTGCGGGTCCCCGACACCCGTAAGGCGGCCGCGGTGGTCACCTCGCGCTACTACAGCGAACCCGGACGGGACATGGACATGGTGGCCGTCACCGGCACCAACGGGAAGACCTCCGTGTCGTACATGGTCGAATCCGTGCTCCGGCTCGCCGAGGGCGCACGGGTGGGGGTCATCGGGACGGCCGGCAGCCGGATCGGCGACGAACTGATCCCGATGCCGAGGTCGGTGCTGAGCACCCCGGAGTCACCGGACTTCCAGTACCTGCTCGCCTGCATGCGCGACCGCGAGGTCACCACCGTGGTCCTGGAGGCCACGTCCATGGGCCTGTTGAACCACCGGGTGGACCGCGCGTTCCTCGACGTCGGCATCTTCACCAACCTCACGCAGGACCACCTGGACGACCACGGCACCATGGAGAACTACCGGGACGCCAAGCTGCGCCTGTTCCAGGGGCTGTGCCGGCGCGCGGTGGTCAACGTGGACGACCCGGTGGGAGCCCGGATCCCGGCGATGATGCCCGGCGCTGTCACGACGTACGCGCTCGACACGGAGGCGGACTTCCGGGCCACCGACCTCAGCATGGACGCGCTCGGCACGCGCTTCACCCTCCACCACGCCGGACGCAAGTACCCCGCGGCGATCCCCGTCCCCGGACGCTTCTCGGTGTCCAACGCGCTGGCCGCGGTGGCCGCTTGCCACCTGCTGGGCCACGATCTGAACGGGCTGGCTGCCGCGCTCGACGGGATGCCGCCGGTCCCGGGGCGCTTCGAACGCTTCGAGACGCCCCGCGGCACCTCCGTGATCGTGGACTACGCGCACTCTCCCGACTCCCTGGACAAGGTGCTCACCGCCATCCGCGACTTCGCCACCGGCCGGGTCATCACCGTCTTCGGCTGCGGGGGAGACCGGGACGTCACCAAGCGCGCGCGGATGGGGGAGATAGCCGGAACCCACTCCGACCTGTGCGTCCTCACCTCCGACAATCCGCGCACCGAGGACCCCGAGCGGATCCTGGACCAGATCGCACCCGGACTCAGGGCGACCGGGACCCGGTTCGAGCGGGTCACCGACCGCCGCCGCGCCATCGACTTCGCGCTGTCCGCCGCGGAAAAGGGAGACATCGTCCTGGTCGCGGGCAAGGGCAGCGAGCCGTACCAGACCATCGGCGAACGGCTGCTGCCCTTCAGCGACATGGCGACGGTGCGGGAACTCGCCGCGATGCAGAGCTAGGTCTTTGGACCTCCTCCGGTCGGTCCGCGTCAATCATTCACGGGCCCGATGCCGCGCCCGGCCACTCCGGGGCAGTGTGGTGGCGAACCTGCCGACAAGGAGCGCACGATGTCGTACTTCGAGAACATGCAGTACCCCGAGCCCCGCTACCACGGCGACAAGGGTGAGGTGAGCGCGTCGTTCCGCTCGGCCGACACCCCGCCGGAGGTGTCCTCGCCCGGCGGGTCCACCAGTTACCTCGCCACACAGGAGTCGACCGGCGGCGAATTCGGGCTCTACAAAGGCGTGTTGGGGCCGCGGTCCGCCGGGGCGAAGGAGCACTTCCACCGGGCGATGTCGGAGTCCTTCTACGTCCTGTCCGGCGAACTGGAGCTCTATGACGGCGAGAAGTGGGTGACGGGTCGGGAGGGAGACTTCCTGTACGTGCCGGCCGGCGGTCTGCACGCCTTCAAGAACACGACCGACGACCCCGTCTCCATGCTCATGCTCTTCGCCCCCGGCGCCCCGCGCGAGGACTACTTCGAGCGGGTCGCGGAGATGTCGCAGCGCGGCTCCGAGGAGCTCAAGGAGTTCCGCGTCCGGCACGACAGCTACTTCGTGGAGGACTTCGACTTCGGGGCGGGGCCCGCACAGTAGCCGGCGCCCACCGGCTTCAGAGCAGCCACAGCCACCGCGCCACCAACACCCCCGCGACCAGCAGCACCGCGACCAGCAGCACCGCGACCAACTCCAGCCAGAACAACCGGTGATCGCTCCGGCGATCCTCGCGCGTCAGGTCCCGCGCGCGCTGTGCGAGCCGCTCTGGGGCGTGGTCGTCGTTCGTCATCGGCCCGCCGCCACCTTTCCGGTCTTCTCGGTCTTGTCCCACGTCATTTGCTTGTTGCGGAGTTCCTGGACGAAGGAGGCGACCAGGCAGGCCGCCAGCAGCGAGCCGTATCCGGCCAGGTGCAGCAGGGGTGGGGCCAGCCACCGGAGCCGGGTCCCGGTCAGGAGTTCGGCGAGCCAGGCGATCGGCATCGAGAGGGCCGGCCATGCGTAGACGGCAAGCATCACCGGGTGGATCGAGCCGTCCTGCGGGAGCAGCCCCGAACGTTCCAGCAGCGGCATGAAGATGCCGGGCAGCGCCGTGATCACGAGGATCGCCGTGGCGATCGCGCCGGGGTAGATCAGGGCCTCGAACCTGCTGCGGCGGAAGGTATCCGGGTCGATGACGGCCGTCATGAACGTGATCAGGAGGTAGCAGATCAGGTTCGTCACCCAGAGGAGGTGGAACAGGGGCCAGGCGCGGTCGGGGTCGGTGAGGTAGAGGAAGAGCAGCGACGCCGAGCACAGCACGAGCAGGACGGGCGTGATCAGGAGGGAGAACCAGATCAGGCCGAAGAAGAAGGACCCGAGCCGGTGGTGGTGGTCGCCGCGCGCGGTGCGGCCCCGGAACCAGACGTCCTTGTAGCGGCGGGTGACCTGGACGTTGCCGCGGGCCCAGCGCAGGCGCTGCTTCCACAGGCCCGCCAGGTCGCCGGGTTCCTCCGCGAGGACGGTGGCGAAGCCGTCGAAGACGACGCGGCGGCGCGCGAGTTGGGTCTCGAACGTGGTGACCGTGTCCTCGGCGAGCGCGGACAGTTCGGGGTCGTGCAGGACGCTGCCCGCGACGACGATGCCGGAGTCCGTCTTGTCGCGGGCACGCGGCACCGCGGCCACCACCCGTCCGTCGGCGTTGGTGAGCACGTTCACGGAGTACTCGGTGCCCGGCAACATCTCCTGGAGCAGATACGTGCCGTCCTGCGGGAGCCGGGCGAGGTCCTCGGGGCGCTCGACGACGGTCACGCCGCGGGAGCCGGAGCCGGTGCGCGGCTTGGCGATCGCGGGGAAGCCGCCCTCGAAGTCGGCGCCCGGGACGCCGACGGGGCCGATGAGGCGGGTGACCGGCTGGCGCACCCTGCCCTCGCACGCCTCGGCGAGACGCCACTTGTCGAGGCAGGTCTCCAGGCCTTCGGCGTCCGGGACGAGCACGCGCACCCCGGCCTCGGCGAAGGAGTCGGCGGCGCGGGCCAGGGCGACGAGCTCGGAGTCCACGGTCGGGACGACGACGTCGACGGCGTAGCGGCGGCACAGGGTCAGCACGGCCTCGGCGAAGTGCGGGGCGTGGCCGGGAGGCAGCAGCGGACGGTAGGCGCGCGGCACCAGGTACAGGCCCGCGCCGTTGGGGTCGATGTCGGCGGCGTACCGCTCCGCGGAGCCTTCGAGGGCCCGCAGGAAGCACACGCCGGAGGGCTCGCCCGCCGCCGGTCACCAGCACGCGGGGCGGCCGCCCGAGGGAGGCGGCGAGGTCCGGGACGGGCGTGGTGTGCGGCTCGGACATGGCCTGCGAGAAATCAGGCACGGTCTGCGGGACATCAGACCCGGTCCGCGGGAGATCAGACATGGTCTGCGGGGAAGTAGCCGAGCGGAGTGGCATCGCGGATGACCTCCAGAGGTTCTGCGTAGCGGGCCTGTGAGAAGCGGCCCCAGTAACGGGCGGTGGAGCGCAGCAGGTCCTCTTCGAGGTACCAGCGGCTCGCGGCCTGGGAGTGGTGTTCGTTGATCGCGGAGAGTTTCGCCTAGAGGTCGTTCGCGCGCAGGCCGACGAAGCGGTTGGGCCGGTAGGCGACGGTGGCGGAGGGCGACTGGTAGCACGCCACGCGCGGCACCCGGCGGCAGGCCACGAGGGTGGCCCGGTGGACGGCGCGGTGGTCCTGGTGGGTGTCGCTGTCGGAGTGGACGAGGACGACGTCGGGCCGGGTCTCGGCCACGGTGCATTCGATGGTCCTGACGGTGTGGCTGTCGTCGGAGATGGAGCCGTCGGACAGGTCCTGCGCCCATGGCCCGTGCCGCCCGGTACGCCTCCCCGCGGCGCTCGTCGGGGTCGCCGCCGCCGGCGCCGTGGGACAGCGTCAGGATGGTGACGTCCCAGCCCTCGTCGGCCCGCCGGTGGATGGTTCCGCCGGCCCCGATCTCCACGTCGTCGGGATGGGCGTCGACGACCAGCATGTGGATGCGGCTGCGCGGCTCGACGGTCTCGGCCGGGTCGGGCCGTTCGCGCAGGGCGCGGGTCACGGCCGCCACCAGACCGTCGTCGCTTCCGGTGAGTCCGGTGTCCCATACGGCGACGTCCCAGTCCGGCGCGGACGGCGGTGGCTGCTCCCCCACCTCGAAGAACGCCTCCGGCGACCCGACGGTGTGGACGCAGGCCGCCCCCTGGGCGCGCAGCGCGTCCGCGGCGGCCGTCCCGGCACCCTCGTCGTCACGGTCCGCCAGCAGGATGCGGGCCCCGGAAAGCCCGGAGGGGTCGCCCTGGGCGGGCGGGCGCAATCCGCCTTCCCCCTCATTCGAAGCGCGGGACTTTGGTCCCGGTTTGCCCGTCTCGTGCCGGGCAGGACGACCTTTGCTCACGGCCCGCCGCCGGTCCGTGCACCGAACCGTCCGACCGAACCGTCCAGTGGAAGCGACAGAGCATGCTCGCCAGCAATCCGAACTACTCCGCCGACCGTCTCGCCGATCTCGCCGTCGCCGCCTTCACCCGCGAGGTGTTCCTGACGCCGAAGCCGGGACTACCGGATTGCCGGACCGCGCAGACCCCGTCCAACACCGTGTTCTCCTCGCTCGTCGACGCCGGTGTCGGCCTGCACGGCTCGTTCCGCGCCGCCGCCGAAGCGGGGGCCGGGGCCGACCTGGACCGGCTCGCGGCGGCCTGCGCCGACGCGCAGCAACAGGTGCCCTACGTCGCCTCTCTCAACGGCCTCGACGTCGCCGCCCGCTCGCTCTGCCTGCTGTCGGCCGCGTGGGCGCAGGGCGTGGAGAACGCCGACGAAGCCTGCCGCCTCGCTCTGGATCTCGACGCGCGGGTCGAACCCACCGGGGACTTCCGCGACGGCTACCGGGCCATGTCGGCCGCGGACAAGGAGCACCACCTGGCCACCGCGCTCACCGTCCTGCCGGAGCTGCGCGCGGCGCGGGAGCGGGGAGTCCCCGAGGAGACCGCGCAGCTCGACGCGCTCCTCACGATCATCGCGTCCATCGACGACGTCCGGGTGGCACAGGACAAGGGCCCGCTGGCGGTCCGCCTGATCCGGCAGGACGCCGCCGCCGTGCTCGCCGCGGGCGGCTCCGGCACCGAGGAAGGGAGCCGGCTGCTGGCCGAGCTCGACGAGGAGATGCTCCGCTACGGGATCTGCCCGGCGGCCGGCGGCGCCCTGCACACGGTGCTGCTCTTCCTGGACTCCGTCGTCGAGCGCCCGCTGGCGGCCGCGGCCTGACCCACGGTCCCGGCCCCGAGCGGCAGCACCGCATGGCGTACGCGGACTGGCCCGCCCCCGCCCTGGCACCGAGGCTGATGGGCACCGGCCACGTCGCGTACAGGAGGCACTCCCCCCGCATGGACGCCACCTCACCGGTGCCCGACGCCCGCACCCACCTGGCGCTCCAGTCGATCAGGGAGCTCTTGGCAGCCCAGCGACGGCGGATCAGGAAGTACGCCGAGTCGTACCAGGACGAGGACGAAATCCCGGGGCGGGACCGGGACCAGGACCAAAATGCGGCCGAATCGACGGCCGCCGTCTCGTCCACTCCCCTGCCGCCTGCGCCCTCCGCCCGTGAGGTGCTCGAAGCCCTGTCCGTTCCTGCGCTCCTGGTGGCTCCGCTCCTGGACGACGACGGCCGGATCCAGGACGCCCTCTACGTCGCCCGGAACGCGGCGGCCCTCGAGTACGCCGCCGAGCGCCTCCCGCGGGGCGGTGTCCCCCAGTGGAATCGCCCCGCCTCGCTGTTCGAGCGGTTTCCGTCCCTGTCCGGGTCGCCGCTTCCCGACATGCTGACCGAGGCCCTGCGCCGGGGCGCCCCGCAGGGGCCCACCTTGGTCGAGTGGGTGATGACCACGACGCACGGCCCGGTGCGGATCAACGATCAGGTACGGGTGGCCCCGTGCGGCGAGCACCTCCTGATCACCTGGGAACGCGGCCACCGGCTGCACATGGCGACGGCCGCCCAACAGCTGGTGCGTACCTGCTGGGCGGAGTGGAACCTGGGCGACGGCGGCGTCGATCCGTCGCGCGGGTTCCGCCGGGTCCTTGGCATCCCCGGCCACGCGGACATCCCCACGCTGTCCGAGCTGGCGGCGACCGTGACCCCGGAGAGCCTCCCCGACCTCTACCGGACGCTGTACGACGTCATCCTGCGCAAACGCACGAGCGTCTGCGAACTACGCATGAACGGAGCCGGTTCCCGGGTGATCCGGATGACCGCGGAGCCGGTGCGGATCGCCCCCGGCAGCCTGGTGTGGGCGCTGCGGGCCGTGCTCACGGACGTGACCGCCGAGCGGCGCCGTCGCGCGACCGCCGAGCGCGCGGAGCGCGAGGCGCGGCGCCAGCGCGAGCGCGCCGAGGCCGTCGCCGAGGTCGCCGGCGTCCTGCGCGAGGCGGTCCTCCCGCACTTCCAGGACGAGCCGGCCGCCTACGGGCTCGAGGCCACCACCGTGTACCGGCCCGACGCCCGGGAGGCCGGGGTCGGCGGCGACTGGTACAAGGCGCGCAGGCTCCCCGGCGGGAGTCTCCTCGTCGCGCTCGGCGACGCCCGCGGGCACGGCCTGGCCGCGGTCACCCTCATGGCGAAACTCCGTTACGCGCTCGCGGGTCTCGCCTACACCGAGCAGCGCGTCGAGCAACTCACGCAGTGGCTCAACGAGTTGGCCTGCGCCGACGGCGCCGAGTCCACCGCGACCGCGATCATCGCCCGCTACCACCCGGAGCGGGGCCTGCTGCGCTGGACCTGCGCGGGCCATCCGCGCCCGGTCCTGCTGCGCGACGGCACGGCCCGCCAACTCCCGGACCCCGAGGGCGGCCCCGGCCTGCCCCTGGGTGTTCTGCCGGGTACGCCGTACACCGCGGTGGAGGTGTCCTTGCGGGTGGGCGACATCGTCCTGATGTACTCCGACGGGCTGACCGAGCGCCGCGACAGCGACCCCGACCTCGATACGCGGCGCTTCCTCGACGCGGCACAGGAGTGCCTGGGCGGTGCCGCCCCCGGCGCGGGGCACGATGCGCTCAACGAGTACGCCGAGCGCATCGTCGGCGAGCTCGACGGTCCGCACCGCTCCGACGACGCGACGCTCCTGGTCCTGCGGCGCACCGCGATGTCCGCCTCGGCGCCTTAAACGGTCCACCTCGGCGCCTTAACGACCGCTCAGCACCCTCGCCCGTGACGCCGGTGGACCTGGCCGGAACAACCGCGTTTCGCGCCGCGGGGGTTGTCGAAGGACCGCGCGCCTCTTAACGTTCGATCAGTCCTGGATCGGGTCCCCGCAGGCCGCCGCGGCCGGGGTGGCCCGGGCCGCCCGGCAGCCGTCGACGGGAGCCCCGCGTGTCCTCCGTGTCCGCCGCAACCGAAGCCACTGACGCAACCGACACATCAGGTCCCACCGCACCGCCCGGCCCCTCGCCCGACGCCTCCCTGCGGGCCGGTCGCCGTCTCTCGCTCGCCCACCAACTGGCGCGCCAGGCGCGGCGTACGCCCACCGCCCCTGCCCTGCGCCACCGGGACCGGGAGATCACCTACGCCGCCCTCGACGCGCGGGTGAACCGGCTCGCGCGCGCCTACGCGGCGCGTGGTGTCGGGCCGGGCCACCGGGTCGCCGCGCTGACCACCAACCGGATGGAGACGGTGGAGGTCTGGTTCGCCGCGCTGCGGCTCGGCGCGATCGCCGTGCCGATCAACTTCCGCCTGGTTCCCGCCGAGGTGGCCCATGTACTCGGCGACTGCGCGCCGACCGTGTTCGTGGTCGACGAGCCGCTGACGGAACTGGGCCTGGAGGCACGGCGCCTGGCCGGTTCGGACTGCCGGGTGCTGCACCTCGGAGAAGACGCGAGCAGCGCACCGGAGGGCACGGAGAGCCTCACCTCGGTGCGCGAGGCGTACGGCGAAGGGCCCGTCGAGGTCGACGTCGACGAGAACGACCCGGCGTTCCTGATGTACACCTCGGGAACCACAGGTCGCTCCAAGGGAGCCGTGCTCAGCCACCTCAACCTGGTCGTGAACACCCTGCACATGGCGGAGGTCCAGGCGCCCAGGCCCACCGACCGGGGCCTGTTGAACATCCCGATGTTCCACATCGCGGGCGTCGACTCGGTCGTCGCCTCCATGCTCTACGGCACCTGCACCGTCATCGGCGCCACCGTCGGCTTCGACGCTGCCGAGACGGTCGACCTGCTGGAGCGGGAGCGGATCACCGGCTGCTTCCTCGTGCCCAGCCAGTGGAAGGCGATCTGCGAGGTGCCGCGCATCCGGGACCGCAAGCTCGTGCTGAACAGCCTGAGTTGGGGCGCGTCCGTCGCGCCGCCCTCCGTCCTGGAGGCGATGAACGACACGTTCCCCGGTGTCGTCATCAGGAGCGCCTTCGGCCAGACCGAGATGGCCTCGGTGACCTGCTACCTCGACGGCGAGGACGCGGTGCGCAAGCTCGGCTCCGTCGGCAAGCCGGTGCGCCATGTGGACGCGCGGATCGTGGACGAGGACATGCGGGACGTGCCCGTGGGCGAGGTCGGCGAGATCGTCTACCGCGGCGGCAACCTGATGCTGGGCTACTGGAACAACCCCGAGGCCACCGCGGAGGCGTTCGAGGGCGGTTGGTTCCACTCCGGTGACCTGTGCCGGATGGACGACGAGGGCTACATCTACGTCGTCGACCGCAAGAAGGACATGATCATCTCGGGTGGCGAGAACATCTACTCCGCCGAGGTCGAGGCCGTCATCGACCAGCATCCCAAGGTCGCCGAGGTGGCCGTCGTGGGCGTGCCGCACCCCGAGTGGGTGGAGACCCCGCGCGCGTACGTCGTACCGAAGGACCCGGCCGACCCGCCCACCGAGGCGGACATCACCGACCACTGCCGCGAACGGCTCGCCTCGTACAAGAAGCCAACCTCCGTCGTCGTCATCGAGGCACTGCCGCGCAATGCCGCCGGAAAGGTGCTCAAGGTGCGGCTGCGCGAGTCCGCCCGCGACTGACCGGACTCCCCCGACGCCCGCACCCCAGACTGGACGGATCCGCATGCCTGACCTGACACACGAAGAGCTGACGGAACTGCGCGCCCGGATGGCCGCCTTCATCGACGACGAGGTGATCCCCGCCGAGAAGGCGCTCGCCGGCCGCACCCCCGAGGCCCGCGCCACGCTCACGGCCCTTCAGGAGCGGGCGAAGAAGCTGGACCTGTGGATCCTCGGCCACCCGGCCGAACTCGGCGGCAAGGGATTGCCGTTGTACGAGTTCGCGCTCGTCAACGAGATCATCGGGCGTTCCGAGTACGGCCAGCTGGCCGTCGGCACGTACACCATGCAGGACTCCATCATGCTCGACCTGTACGCCTCACGGGCGCAGCGCGAGCGCTGGCTGAAGCCGCTCATCAATGCCGAGATCAGCCCGAGCGTCGGTCTCACCGAGCCGGAGGTGGCCGGCTCCGACCCCACCCGGATCGCGACGACGGCCGTGCTCGACGGCGACGAGTGGGTGATCAACGGCCACAAGTGGTTCACCACCGGGGCCAGCCGGGCCGCCTTCACGACGGTCTTCGCCCGCACCGACGAGGACGCCGCGAGCCCGCACGGCGCCGTCTCCGCGATCATCGTCCCGGCCGGCACGCCTGGCCTGGAGATCTCCCGCGTCCTGGAGACGATGGGCGACACCGAGGGCGACCACTGCGAACTGCGCCTCACCGACGTACGGGTCCCCGCCGACCATCTCCTCGGCGAGCGCGGCGAGGGGTTCACCATCGCGCAGCGCCGGCTCGGCCCCGGCCGTATCTTCCACTGCATGCGCTGGCTCGGACAGGCGCAGCGCGCCTTCGAGTTGATGGTCGAGCGGGCCAACACCCGTTACGCGCATGGTTCGTTGCTGGCCGAGAAGGGCGAGATCCGGCGTTACGTCGCCGAGTCGGCCGCCGAGATCCAGGCCGCCCGCCTGATGACGCTGGACGCGGCGCGCCGCTACGACCAGGACGGGCAGGCCCGCCTGGAGATCAGCATGGTGAAGTTCTGGGGCGCGCAGGTCCTGCACAACGTCGTCGACCGCGCCATCCAGGTGCACGGCGCGCTGGGCGTCACCGCGGACACCCCGCTGGAGGCCATGTACCGGCGCGCCCGCTACGCGCGCATCTACGACGGCCCCGACGAGGTGCACCGGATGGTCGTCGCGCGCAAGCTGCTCGCCGACGTGAGCAGGGCACCGTGGGCGGGGCTGCCCGCGTGAGTGAAGCGTTGCGGGAGGAGCTACGGGCCCAGCTGGCCGAGTTGTGGATCGGACCCGTGACCGTCGAGGGCTGGCGGCGACTGTCCGGTGGCGCCAGCCGGGACACCTTCTCCCTCGACGCCACGGCGGCCGACGGCATCGCGCACCCCCTGATCCTGCGCTGCGACCCGCCGGTGAAGCCGAGTCCCGAGGTGATGGCGCGGGAGGCCGCGGTCCTGGCCGCGGCGGCCGAGGCCGGGGTGCCCGTGCCCCGGCTCGTCGACCATGGCACCGTTCTCGGCCGCGCCCACCTGCTCATGGAGCGCGTCGAGGGTGAGACGATCCCGCGCCGTCTGCTGCGGGACGAGCGGTTCACGGCCGTGCGCCCGAAGCTGGCGCGCGAACTCGGCCGCATCCTCGCGCGCATCCACACGATCCCCGTCGCGTCCGTCCCGGACCTGCCCGAGGTTGACCCGCTCCATCACCTGGCCGATCTCTACCGCCAGTTCGACGACCCGCGTCCGGCGCTCGAAGTCGGTCTTCGGTGGCTCGCCGATCACCAACCGCCGACCGGCCGCCCGCCCTGCGTCGTGCACGGCGACTTCCGCAACGGCAATCTCATGATCGACGAGACGGGCGTGCGCGCCGTCCTCGACTGGGAGCTCACCCACGTCGGAGATCCCGTCGAGGACCTGGGCTGGCTGTGCGTCAAGGCATGGCGGTTCGGGTCGCCGGAGCCGGTCGGCGGCTTCGGCCCTCGCGAGGAACTGCTCGCCGGATACGCCGAGATCGCCGGTACCCGCCCGGGCGAGAACGAGCTCCACTGGTGGGAGGTGTACGGCACGCTCCGCTGGGCGGTGCTGTGCCGCATGCAGGCCGAGCGCTTCCTGTCCTGCGCCGAACAGGCCGTCGAGTACGCCGTGTTGGGGCGCAAGGTCTGCGAGCAGGAGTACGACGTGCTGCTCGCGCTCGGCGCCGCCGAACCCGGCCCCGTGCCCGACGTCCTCGCCGGCCGCGACGACACCACCGCCGCTCCCCCGCACGACCGGCCCGGTGCCGACGCGCTGTTGCGCTCCGTCCAGACCTTCCTGACCGAGGAGACGGCGGGCGATCCCCGGCTGCGCTTCCTGTCGAAGGTGGCGGCCAACGCCGTCGCCATCGCCCGCCGCGAGGCGCTGCTCGCGCCCGCCCAGGCCGAGACCCACGCCCGCCGCCTGGCCCTGCTCGGCCTCGCCGACGACCGCGCCCTCGCGGAGGCGATCCGCGACGGGGCCGCGCCGGCGGACGACGCGGCGGTCCTGGAAGCCGTACGAGGAGGCGTCACGGACAAGCTGGCGGTCGCCAACCCGGCGTACGCGGCACAGGTCGCCCGATGACCGCCGCCCCGAACCCGTAGGAACGAGAACCGAGGAGCACACGCATGACCAGCACAAGGACCGCCCCCGAAACGGCTCAGCGGGTGACGGTCACCGTGACCGACGGCGTCGCCGACGTACGGCTCAACCGGCCCGAGAAGCGCAACGCGCTCGACCCGGCCATGTTCGAGGCGCTCGTCGCCACGGGCGAACGGCTGAAGACCGAAGAGGGCGTCAGGGCCGTGGTGTTGTCCGGTGCGGGGCCCGACTTCTGCGCCGGGCTCGACTTCACCTCCTTCCAGGCGATGCGGGACGGGGAGCGCCTTTCGGGGCTCGCCGCGCTGCCGCCGTCGGACGGGCCCGCGCAGGCGGCCGGGCAGCGCGCCGCGTACGTCTGGGCCGAGCTGCCCGTGCCGGTGATCGCCGCGCTGCGCGGCAACGCGCTCGGCGGCGGGCTGCAGATCGCGCTCGGCGCCGACATCCGCATCGTCGCGCCGGATGCCCGGCTGAGCGTGTTCGAGGTGGCGTGGGGCCTGGTGCCCGACATGACGGGAACCCAGCTGCTGCCCGAGCTCGTCGGCCGCGACGTGGCGAAGGTACTGACCTTCACCGCCCGGACCGTGGGCGGCGAGGAGGCCGCACGCATCGGCCTTGCCACCTACACGGCGGACGACCCGGTGGCCGCCGCGCTGGAGACCGCGGGCCGGATCGCCGCGCAGAGCCCGCACGCCGTACGCGCCTCCAAGCGGCTCCTCGACCTCGCCGGCCGCACCGACCTCGCGACCGGCTTCGCCGAGGAACAGAAGGAGATCGGCGCGCTCATCGGCAGCCCGAACCAGGTCGAGGCGGTGGCCGCCCGCTTCGAGAAACGGGCACCCCGCTTCACCGACAGCTGACTCCCTTTACGCACTACGGACTTGAGGACTTGAGGACAACGACATGACTGACGCTCAGCGGGCCACCGGAGCCACCGACGTGGGCACCGACTTCACGCAGATCCAGCTGCGGATCGCCGACCACGTCGCCACCATCACCCTGCACCGGCCCGAGCGGCTGAACGCCTTCACGCACATCATGGCCGAGGAGCTGATCGCCGCGTTCGACGTGACCGACGCCGACGACACGGTCCGGGCCGTGGTCGTGACCGGCGCGGGGCGTGGGTTCTGCGCGGGCGCCGACCTGGCGGGCGGCGCGTCCACGTTCGACCACCGGGCGGCCGGACGGGAGGGCGGGCGTACGGACTTCGGCACCATCGACGGCGCGCCGCGCGACGGTGGCGGGTGCGTGGCGCTGCGCATCGCCGCCAGCGTGAAACCGGTCATCGTGGCGGTCAACGGGCCCGCGGTGGGCGTCGGTTCGACGATGACGCTCCCTGCCGACATCCGGATCGCCGCCGAGTCGGCCCGCTTCGGCTTCGTCTTCGCCCGCCGCGGTCTGGTCCCGGAGGCGGCGTCCAGCTGGTTCCTGCCGCGGGTCGTGGGCATCTCGCAGGCGATGGAGTGGGTGGCCACCGGCCGGCTCTTCGACGCGGCCGAGGCGCTCGCCGGGCGCCTCGTCTCACGGGTCGTCCCGGACGGCGAACTCCTGCCGACCGCGTACGCGTTGGCCGCCGAGATCGCCGAGAACACCTCCGCCGTCTCGGTCGCCCACGCGCGCCGCCTGATGTGGTCGATGCTCGGCGCGGCCTCACCGTGGGACGCGCACCGCCTCGACTCGGCGGCCATGGTCCGCCTGGGCCAGGGGCTCGACGCAGCCGAGGGCGTCACCTCATTCCTGGAAAAGCGCCCACCGAAGTTCCCGGCAACCCTCGCAGACCACGCGGACACCCTGCCCGCGTGGCCGGAGCCGCCGGAGGACGTGCGCTGAGCACACCTCTGGTGCCGCGTTCGCTACGCCGCCTCGGACAGCGCGTCGAGACGCTCGCGCTGCTCCCGGGGCAGCTGGAGGGATTCCGCGGCGACGTTCTCCTCCAGGTGGTCCAGGCGGGCGGTGCCGGGGATGGGGGGGGACGCCCGGTGAGTGGCCGAGGAGCCACGCCAGAGCCACCTGGGTGGGAGTGGCGTCGAGTTCCGCCGCCACGGCAACGCTAACAGGGAAGTTGACCTCAACATCGGTGCCCCGATCGGTGTCGATCGGTGTCCAGCGCCGTCAAAGCCCTCCGAGGTCGCCCACCGCCTCGTACGCGGCCTCGCTCTGCCGCAGGACCTGACGTTCCAGTTCCTGGACCGGCAGTTCGTTCTCGCCCATCACGCCCGCCGCGAAGCGGGCCGCGACCCCGGCTCCGATGCACGCCGAGCGCCAGCGGGAGAACGCCACGTAGTACGGCAGTTGGGACACGTCGACGCTGGAGGCCTTCGCGTAGGCGTCGATCAGGTCGGCGCGGCCGCAGAAGCCGGGGGCGGCGCTCGGTCCGGCCGTCGTCGGCGGGACCGTGTCGCCCGGCTGCTCCCAGGTCGAGACGAGCCAGCCGAGGTCGGCCAACGGGTCGCCCAGCGTGGCGAGTTCCCAGTCGAACACGGCGATCACCGTGCCGTCGGGCGCGAAGGAGAGGTTGCCCGGGCGGAAGTCGCCGTGCACGATTCCCGTGCGCTGCGCCGGTACGCGGGCGAGCAGCGCGTCGTGCACCGTGTCGAGGAGCTTCAGGTCGGGTGCGCCCGAGCGGTGCACCTGCCGCTGCCAGCGGTGCAGTTGACGTTCGACGTAGCCGCGGGGGCGCGCCATGTCGCCCAGGCCGACCTCGGCTGGGTCGAGCTCGTGCAGCGCGGCGAGAACCTCGACGAGGCTCGTGCCGGCCCGACGACGGGCCCGCTCCGGCCAGTCGCGTACGGCGTCCTGTTCGGCGCCCACCGTGCCGTCGACGAAGTCCATTACGTAGAACTCCGCCCCGGTGACCGAGGCGTCCGCACAGTAGGCGAGCGGGGTGGGCACCGGTACCGCGGTGGGGGCCAGGGCGGTCTGGAAGCGCCACTCACGGCTCATGTCGTGCGCGGTACTCAGGACGCCGCCCGTCGGCGGCCTGCGCAGCGCCCGCACCGTGCCGCTCACATCGGTCACCCGGTAGGTGAGGTTCGAGCGGCCGCCGGACACGAGGTCGAAGGTGAGCGGAGGGACGACGCCGGGGACGTGTGCGGCCACCCACTCGGCCACCGCGGGCTCGACGCCTGCCGTCGTCATGCCCGGCCCTGTCGCTCGGCCGGCTGCGCGTAGCGTGCCTTGAGTTTTCCCTTGACCAGCTTGCCCGTTGGTGTGCGCGGCAGTTCGTCCACGAAGTCGACGCTGCGCGGCGCCTTGTAGTGCGCGATCCGTTCCCGTACGTACGCGATCAGGCGCTCCTCCAGGTCGGGGCCCGGTGTCACGCCCGGCGCGGGCTGCGCCACCGCCTTGACCGCCTCGCCCATCTCCGGGTCGGGGACACCGATCACCGCGACATCGGTGATGTCGGGGTGCAGGGCGAGGATGTTCTCGATCTCCTGCGGGTAGATGTTCACCCCGCCGGAGATGATCATGAAGGTCTGGCGGTCGGTGAGGAAGAGGTAGCCGTCCTCGTCAAGATGGCCCACGTCTCCGAGCGTCACCCAGTCCGTGTGCTCCGGGTGTTGGGCGCCCTTGGTCTTGTCGGCGTCGCCGAGGTACTCGAAGGTGCCGTCACCCTCCCGCGCGAAGTAGACCGTGCCGGTCTCCCCCGCGGCCAGCACGCGCCCCTCGTCGTCGCAGATCCGCGGCTGCCCGAGGATGGGCCGGCCCACCGAGCCCGGCTTGGTCAGCCACCCCTCGGAGGTGATCAGCGTCATCCCGATGCCCTCGGTGGCGGAGTAGTACTCGTACAGCTTCGGCCCCCACCAGTCGATCATCGCGCGCTTGACGTCCGGCGGGCAGGGCGCGGCGGCGTGCACGACGATCTTGTGGCTGGAGAGGTCGTAGGCGGTGCGGACCTTCTCGGGCAGCCGCAGCAGGCGGATGAAGTGGGTCGGCACCCATTGGCTGTGCGTGATTTGGTAGCGCTCGATGGCGCGCAGCGCGTCCTCGGGGTCGAAGCGCTCCATCATGACGACCGTTCCGCCGAGCGCGTGCACGGAGGCGCCGTAGCGCAGCGGCGCCGCGTGGTAGACGGGCGCGGGCGACAGGTACACCGAGTCCTTGTCGAAGCCGTAGAACAGGCGCAGCAGTTCGACCAACGTGTCGCCCGGCTCACCGACCTGGCGGTCCGGCAGCTCGGGGCGGATGCCCTTGGGGCGGCCGGTGGTTCCGGAGGAGTAGAGCAGGTCGGCGCCGCGCGGCTGGTCGGCCGGCGGCTCGGCGGACGCCCCCGCGAGCGCGACCGCGTAGTCCTCGTACCCGTCGACGCTCCCGCCGTAGGCGAGCCGTACGCGCACGGTGGCGGGGATCAGGCCCGCGACGTCCCGCGCCAGATCGGCCAGGGCGTCCGAGACGACCAGCGCGGCGGCGCCGGAGTCGCCCACGATGTACGCGATCTCGGGCGCGGACAGATGGTGGTTGACGAGGGTGATGTAGAGGCCGGAGCGGACCGCCGCCCAGTAGACCTCGTACGCGTGGATCGAGTTGTCGGTCAGCAGGGCGACCACGTCGCCGCGGCGCAGGCCCGCCTCCCGGAACACATGGGCGAGCCGGACGGAGCGTTCGTCCAGCTCCCCGTACGTCAGCTGTTCGCCGGTCGACGCCATGATGACGGCGGGCCGCTGCGGATCGGTCTGGGCATGGGCACCTGGATACACGGGACGCCTTTCGCATGGACGTGGACGCCGGTGGCCGTGGACTCTTTCTAAGTCACCCCGCGAGGCGGCAGCAAGACGTACGACGGAATGAATTGATCGTTCGTTCAGGGCGGGCGGGCACGGCTCAACTTCCCTCGGACCGGCCGGAGTCGGCGGCCGTCCAGCGGCGGAAGGCCCGCATGAAGCTCGACGGCTCCGAGTAGCCGAGCCGGTGCGCCAGCTCGGCCGCGGACAGCCGCTCGTCCCGCAGACCGTCCTGTACGAGGGTGAGCCGTACGTCGTCGAGCAGGCGCCGGTAGGTGGTGCCCTCGGCCGCGAGCCTGCGGCGCAGGGTGCGCGAGGTGATGTTCATCCGGCGCGCGATGTGCTCGATGCCGGGGTCGGGGCCGCCGCCCGCCAGCAGCTGCCTGCGCACCGTGCGGGCCGCGCCGCTCGCGCCCGCCCGCTGCGCCACGAGGCGTTCGCACAGCTCCCGGCAGATCTGCGCGGTGTGCGGATTCCCGTGCGGCAGCGGGCTGTCGAGGATGCCGTTGTCGTAGACGAGGGCGGTCGTCGCGGCGCCGTAGCGGACCGGCGCGTCGAGCACCGTGGGCCGCGCGGCGCCCGGCGGCTCGGGGAAGGCGAGGTCGACGCGGCGCAGCGGGACGGGCGGGCCGCCGGCGAACACCTGGCGGCCGAGGACGATGTTGGCGGCGCAGTCCCGTTCGACGAGGAAGCGCCGTACGTCGGCGGGGATCCGGCCGCCGTCCATGCGGTGCAGGACGTCGCCCGCCGCGTCCACGACGGCGCTGTGCCGGGCGAAGCCGAAGGTGAGCGCCGAGTACCGCAGCCCGTACCGGAACACCTCGCGCATCGTCGGGGCGCTGAGCAGCGCGTAGCCGAACAGGCCGAACGTGGTGACGTGGTAGCGGGCACCGACCTCGATGCCGAGTCCCGGGCGGTCGCCGAGCCCGTGCAGCAGATTGCGGACGACGGCGATCTCCTGCGAGGCCTCGACGAGGTGGTGCGGGTCGCCGAGCGAGGCCGCTTCGATGCCCGTGCCCGCGAGGCAGTCGGCCGCGGCAAGGTCCTGTTCCGCGGCGAAGTCGAGCAGCAGGACGACGCCCGAGGCGGCGCGCGGAAAGTCCCAGTCGGTGAATCCCTCGGCGATCACCTCCGGCTGCGCGGCAGCCGTGTCCACCGGCACGGTCATGACCGGCCCTCCGTTTCCCGCTGTCACACGGCCAACGCCCGTACCCGTCAGGGGAGTTCATGACAGCACGGTGCTCTCGGCGGCCACAACCCGGCTGCGTGTCCGAATCTGTCCCGGCCTTGTCCGCTTTGGTCATGGAGGCGCTCGGGCGTGCCGCCCTAGCGTGAGGCAAGTGTGTCCGGCCCTGTCCGGCCGTCCGGTGGTTCGTGACGAGGGCGCGGTCGGGCGCGGCAATGTTGCCGAAGCAGGGAGGATGCGCATGCAGACCAAGGGAGCCCTGCTCCACAAGCCCGGCGAGGACTGGACGGTCGAGCCGATCGAGGTCGGCGACCCGGTCGCGGGCGAGGTGCAACTGCGCCTGGCCGCCTCGGGCCTGTGCCACTCCGACGAGCACTTCCGGGGCGGGGCGAACCTCGCCGCCTCCTACCCGCTTCTCGGCGGGCACGAGGGCGCTGGTGTCGTGACGAAGGTCGGCCCCGGTGTCGCCGGCGTCGAGGTGGGCGACCACGCCGTCCTCGGCTTCATCCCGGCCTGTGGTGTCTGCCGCCCCTGTTCGCAGGGTCTGCAGAACCTGTGCGACCAGGGCGCCAACCTGCTCACCGGGCAGTCCATCGCCGACAACACCTTCCGCACGCGCACCGCGGGCGGCGCCCCGGTCACGCCGATGTGTCTGCTGGGCACGTTCGCCCCGTACGTCACCGTCAGCCAGTCCTCCGTCATCAAGATCGAGAAGGACGTGCCGCTGGAGGCGGCCGCACTGCTGGGCTGCGGCGTCTCCACGGGCTGGGGCTCCGCCGTCTCCATCGGCAACACCCGGCCGGGCGACACGGTCGTGATCGTGGGTGTCGGCGGCGTCGGCATCAACGCGGTGCAGGGCGCGGCGGCGGCCGGCGCGCGGTTCGTGATCGCGGTGGACCCGGTCGAGTTCAAGCGGGACAAGGCACGGGAGTTCGGCGCCACGCACACCTTCGCCTCCATGGAGGAGGCCGCGGGTCCTGTCGCGGAGCTGACCTGGGGCGCGCAGGCCCACACCGTCATCCTGACCGTCGGTGAACTGCAGGGCGACCAGCTGGCCCCGGCGCTCGCGATGACCGCCAAGGGCGGCCAGGTCGTCGTGACGGCCATCGCCGACATGACGCAGATCGACGCCAAGGTCGGCCTCTTCGACCTGGCGCTGATGCAGAAGCGGATCCAGGGCGCCATCTTCGGCGGCATCAGCCCGCGCACCCAGATCCCCCGCCTCCTCGAGCAGTACCGCACCGGGCAGCTCAAGCTGGACGAACTCACCACGCGCACCTACCGCCTGGAGGAGATCAACCAGGGTTACCAGGACATGCGGGACGGCAAGAACCTGCGCGGCGTGGTCCGTTACACAGACGCGGATTACTGAGCCAGGACCGGCCGACGAGGGGCGGGTCCCTGGAGGGTCACAGGCCGCCCCGTTCGCTCACCTGGCGGGCCACGTCGCGGAGCTTGACGTTGTTCTCCTGCGAGTAGCGGCGCAGCGTGGCGAACGCCTCCGCTTCGGTCAGGTCGTGGCCGGCCATCAGGATGCCCATGGCCTCACCGATGATGTGTCGGGTCTCCACGGCGCGGTACAGGGAGGCGTGTTCGCGGGCGCTGGCGAAGGCCACGGCGGCGTGCGAGGCGAGGAGCCAGCCGGCGGTCTCACTGGCCTCCGTGAACGCTCCCGGCTTCTTGGAGTAGATGTTGAGAGCCCCGAGGTCGCCCTCGTTCTCGGTGTAGAGCAGGAAGCCCATCATGCTGCCGATACCGAGCTCGTGGGCGCGCGGGGCGTACTCGCGCCAGCGTGTCGTCTCGGTCGAGAGGTCCTTGAGGCGGAACACGGGGTGTCCGGTGCGCGCCGCGTCGAAGCACGGTCCCTCGCGGAGGCGGCCCTGGAGCCGGTCGCTGTCGACGACGAGTTGATCGGTGGCGGCCAGCGTTTCGACCTCGCCCTTGCGCAGGACGAGGATGCCCGCCGAGTCGCAGCCCTCGACCTGGTCGACGGCCCATGTGGTGATCTTGTGCAGCGTCGCGTCCACGGACTCCTGTGCCAGGAGCTCGCGCGCCATGGACGCCATATTCAGGGCGAAATCACGCCATTCCATGTCGTGCTCCTCGGCTTCGGGGTACGTACGTTCCTTGCGACGGGCCAAGCCTGCCACGTCCGCCCCGACCGGAACCTGTCGCGGTCCGGGGCGGACGTGGCAGGCTTGGCCCCACCACACACCGAATGGTCGGTCGGCAATTGAGCGGGAGGGGAAGCCGGCGTGAGGGAAGACAGCGTGACGGAATCCGGCGAACTGGGCCCCGCAGAGCGCATGTTCGCTGCGGACCTCGCCTCCCAGCTCCTCGGCATCGAACTCCTGGAGCACGGCACGGGACATGCCACGCTCCGGATGAAGGTGACGGCGTCGATGGTCAACGGCCACGGCATCGCCCACGGCGGCTACATGTTCCTCTTCGCCGACACGGCCTTCGCCTGCGCCTGCAACAGCGAGGGCCCCGTCACCGTGGCCTCCGGAGCCGACATCACCTTCGTCGCGCCCGCACACGAGGGCGACGTGCTGGTGGCCACCGCCCACGAGGTCACCCGCTTCGGCCGCAGCGGCCTCTACGACGTGCGCGTGACGCGCGAGGAGTCGGTGATCGCCGAGTTCCGGGGGCGCAGCCGCAGCGTTGCTAGAGGCCCAGGTCGCTGAGGCCCGGGTGGTCGTCGGGGCGACGGCCGAGCGGCCAGTGGAAGGCGCGGTCCTTCTCGGCGATCGGCAGGTCGTTGATGGAGGCGTGGCGCCTTCGCATCAACCCGTTGTCGTCGAACTCCCAGTTCTCATTGCCGTACGCGCGCTTCCAGTTGCCCGCGTCGTCGTGACACTCGTACGCGAAACGGACCGCGATGCGGTGGCCGTCGAACGCCCACAACTCCTTGATCAGCCGGTAGTCGAGCTCCTGGTTCCACTTGCGCGTGAGGAAGGCGACGATGTCGGCGCGCCCGGCCGGGAATTCGGCGCGATTGCGCCACTGGCTGTCCGGCGTGTAGGCGAGCGAGACGCGCTGCGGGTCACGGGTGTTCCAGGCGTCCTCCGCCAGACGCACCTTCTGCACGGCCGTCTCGCGCGTGAACGGCGGAAGCGGCGGGCGGGCGGTGGCGGAGTCGTCCGGCGTGGCGGTGTGGTCGGTCAAACTCTGCTCACTCCTTCTGTCGTGGCCAGGACGCGCCCGCACCGCCCCCGGTCTCAGAGCAGTTCGAGCACCGTCGCGTTGGCCATGCCGCCGCCCTCGCACATGGACTGCAGACCGTAGCGGATGCCGTTGTCCTTCATGTGGTGCACCAGCGTGGTCATCAGGCGGGCGCCGGAGCCGCCGAGGGGGTGGCCGAGGGCCATCGCGCCGCCGTTGGGGTTCAGGCGGGCGTAGTCGGCGCCGGTCTGGCGCTGCCAGCCGAGGGAGACGGAGGCGAAGGCCTCGTTGATCTCGTACGTGCCGATCTCGTCGAGCGAGAGGCCCGCGCGCCGCAGGACCTTGGCGGTGGCCGGGATCGGGCCCTTGAGCATGGTGATCGGGTCGACGCCGGTGACGGTGCCGGTATGGAAGCGGGCCAGCGGCGTCCAGCCGTTGCGCGCGGCCACCTCGGACGTGGTGACGAGGAGGGCGGCGGCGCCGTCGGAGATCTGCGAGGCGTTGCCCGCCGAGATGACCCCGTCCTCCTTGAACGGCGTCTTCAGCGCGGACAGCTTCTCGACCGTCGTGCCGCGCCGTACACCCTCGTCGGTGTCGAAGAGCGTGCCGTCGGCGAGGGTGACCGGGGTGATCTGGTTCTTGAAGCGGCCCTCGTCGATGGCGCGGGCGGCCTTCTCGTGCGAGTCGGCGGCGTGCTGGTCGAGCTCGGCGCGGGTGAGTCCGAACTCCTCGGCGATCATCTCGGCGCCGACGCCCTGGTTGAAGACGACGTGGTCGTAGCGCTCGCCGACGAGCGGGCCGAACGGCTTGCCGGCCTGGCCGCCCGCGCGCGAGGAGCCCATCGGGACGCGGGACATGGACTCGACGCCGCCCGCGATGGCGATGTCGTACTGACCGGCGATGACCCCGGCGGCGGCCTGGTGCACGGACTGCTGCGAGGAGCCGCACTGGCGGTCGATGGTCAGGCCCGGCACGGACTCGGGCCAGCCGGCGGCGAGCACCGCGAACCGGCCGACGCCGCCCGCCTGCTCGCCGACCTGGGACACGCAGCCCCAGATGACGTCGTCGACGGTGGCCGGGTCGAGGCCGTTGCGCTCGGCGAGGGCCTTCAGGACATGGGCGGAGAGGTCGACGGGGTGGACGTCGGAGAGCGCGCCGCCCGGCTTGCCCTTGCCGACGGGGGTCCGTACGGCGTCGACTATGACTGCGTCACGCATGGTGAACTCCTCAACGTAATAAGGGGGTTGGCGCGGTTTGCGGGCGGCCTACTTGGGGGCCATGCGGATGGCGCCGTCGAGGCGGATGGTCTCGCCGTTGAGCATCGGGTTGGTGACGATCGACTCGACCATGTGCGCGTACTCGGCCGGCTGTCCGAGGCGGGCCGGGTGCGGCACCTGCGCGCCGAGCGAGTCCTTGGCCTCCTGCGGCAGCCGGCCGAGCAGCGGCGTCTCGAACAGGCCGGGCGCGATGGTCATCACGCGGATGTTCATCCGGGCGAGGTCGCGGGCGATGGGCAGCGTCATGCCGACGATGCCGCCCTTGGACGCCGAGTACGCGCACTGGCCGATCTGCCCGTCGAACGCGGCCACCGAGGCGGTGTTGACGATGACGCCGCGCTCGCCCTCGACCGGTTCGTTGCCTGTCATGGCCTGGGCGGCGAGGCGGATGACGTTGAAGGTGCCGATCAGGTTGATCTCGACGACCTTGCGGAAGGTGTCGAGGACGTACGGGCCCTCCTTGCCGACCGTGCGCCCGGCGGAGCCGATGCCCGCGCAGTTGACGGTGACGCGCAGCGGGGCGAGCGCGACGGCTGCCTCGACGGCGGCGGTGGCGTCGGCCTCGCTGGTGACGTCGCCGGCGACGAAGGTGGCGCCGATCTCCTTGGCGACGTTCTCCCCGTCGGAGGTGGGCAGGTCGAAGATGACGACCTTGGCACCCGTGGCGAGGAGCCGCTCGGCGGTGGCGCGCCCGAGGCCGGAGGCGCCACCGGTGATCAGGGCGGAGGACTGGGCGTCGATCTGCATGGCAGGTCCCTTGTTCGTCGTGGCGGTGGAGAAGGGGAGAAGGGTCAGAGGCCGAGCGACTTGGCGATGATGGTCTTCATCACCTCGTTGGTGCCGCCGTAGATGCGCGAGACACGGGTGTCGGCGTACAGGCGAGCGATCGGGTACTCGGTGACGTAGCCGTAACCGCCGTGCAGCTGAAGGCACTTGTCGATGACACGGCCCGCGACCTCCGTGCAGAACAGCTTCGCCTTCGCGGCGTCGGCGACGGACAGCTCGCCCTCGTCGTGCAGTTCGAGGGCGCGGTCGGCCATCAACTGTGCGGCCTCGACCTCGGTGGCGCACTCGGCGAGCACGAACTTGGTGTTCTGGAAGTGGGCGACCGGCTTGCCGAAGACCGTGCGCTCCTTCACGTAGTCGGTGGCGAAGCGCAGCGCCGCAGCGGCCGTCCCCGAACCGCCCAGGGCGATCATCAGGCGTTCCTGGGCGAGATTGTGGGACAGGTAGGAGAATCCCTTGCCCGCCTCGCCCAGCAGGTTCTCGGCCGGCACCTTGACGTCCACGAAGGCGAGTTCGGCGGTGTCGGACGCCTTGAGCCCGATCTTCTGGAGCTTGCGGCCGACGGAGAAGCCCTCGCTCGCGGACTCCACGACGAGGATCGACAGGCCGCCGCGGCGGTCCTCGGGATCGTAGGGCGCGGTGCGCGCGACGACGAGGACCAGGTCGGCGAGGGCACCACCGGTGATGAACGTCTTGGCGCCGTTGAGGACGTAGTGCGTGCCGTCGGCGGAGCGTTCGGCCCTGGTCTGGATGTTGGCGAGGTCGGATCCGGTGCCGGGCTCGGTCATGGCGATCGCCGTCATGAGGTCACCTGAGGCGAAGCCGGGCAGCCAGCGCTCCTTCTGTTCCTGCGTGGCGTACGTCAGCAGGTACGGCAGGATCAGATTCGAGTGCACCGAGTAGTTGCCGAAGGTGACACCGGCCCGCGTCGTCTCCTCGACCGCGACGGCCGCGAACTTGAGGCTGGCCTCGCCCGCGCCGCCGAACTCCTCCGGCACCTGGATGCCGAGCACGCCCAGCTCGCCGAGCCTGCGGTAGAAGTCGCGCGGCGGGTGCCCCTGTTCCTCCCACTCCTGGTGGACGGGGGTGACTTCCTTGGCGATGAAGTCCCGCAGCATCCGGCGGAACGCCTCGTGGTCCTCGTTGAACAGCGTACGGCGCACAGCGGCCCCTTCTGCCTGTGTAGAACGATCGTTAAGTTACGTCGGCCGACGGGCCCTGACAACCCGTCCCCGTGGATCTTTCACCCGCGCGTCACGAGACACCGCGCGGCACATGGAGGAGCGCCTCCTGGGTGACCGAGGCGACCAACTCACCTTCTCTGGTCCAGAATTGGCCCTGCGCCAGGGTCCTGCCGTCACCGGCGACGACGCTGTGGCACGCGAACAGCAGCCACTCGTCGACGCGCACCGGGCGGTGGAACCACATGGCGTGGTCGAGCGAGGCCAGCGCGATGCCGCGGGGTCGTGGCTCGCCGTAGGCCACCAGGGCGGTGGGGGCGAGCGGGGCGTCGCAGATGTAGGCGAGGACGCAGGCGTGCAGGCCCGGGTCGTCGGGCATGGCGCCGACCGTGCGCAACCAGACGTAGCGGTCGATGCGTCCGGCGTCGGGGTCCCGCTCCAGCGGCACTTCGCGGTACGCGGTCGAGGTGTACAGCGGATGGTCGTGCGGGCGGTGCGTCCAGCCTTCGGACAGGCCCTCGGGTCCCGGCACCTCGGGCATGCCGGGCTGGCGCCAACTGCCGGCCGGCTGCTGCTGCTTGAACGAGACGCTCATGGCAAGGGACTCCTTGCCGTCCTGGACGCCGGTCACCTGCCGCATCGAGTAGCTGCGCCCGTCGCGCACCACCTCGGGCGTGAAGCGCACGGGCCGCTCGGGCGACAGGGCGCGCAGGAAGTAGGCGTGCAGCGAGTGCACGACCCGGTCCTCGTCCACGCTGCGCCGGGCGGCGTCCAGGGCCTGGGCGAGGACGGCGCCGCCGTAACTGCGGGCGGCGGCGCGGCCGGAGTGGCAGTACCCCTCGTAGGCGCCGTCGCCGACCGCCTCGACCTGGACGTGTCTGCCCTTCCCCAGCTCGCCGAGGGCGGCAGGGGCCGCGATGTCCGCCTCCCCGGACGCGTCCCGGGCCGTCGCCTCGTCGACCATGCCGCCGCTCACGCCTGTGTCACTCCCGCTCCGTCGGCGGCCGCGTACCGCTGCCGCAGGTCCGTCTTGAGGATCTTCCCGGCGGCCGAGACCGGAAGGGCTTCCAGGAAGTGGATCTCCCGCAGCCGCTGGTACGGGGCGACGTGCTCGGCCACGAACGCCATGAGTTTCTCGGCCAGTTCGGGGCCCGCCCGATGCCCGGAGCGCAGCACGACGTACGCGACGGGGATCTCGCCGACCCCGGACCGCGGCGCGCCGATGACGCTGGCGCCCGCGACGGCGGGGTGCCGGTGGAGCAGGTCCTCCAGCGGCGTCGGATAGACGTTGTACCCCTTGTAGATCAGCATGTCCTTGGCCCGCCCGACCAGGTACAGCCAGCCGTCCTCGTCGACGCGCCCCAGGTCGCCGGTGCGCAGCCAGCCGTCCTGGAACTGCTCGGCCGTCAGGTCGGGGTGACCCTGGTAGCCGTCGGTGATCTGCGGGCCGCGCGCCCACACCTCGCCGGTCCCGCCGACGGGCAGGGCGGGGCCGCAGCCGAGTTCCCTGATCTCGACCTCGGTGTCGAAGACCGGGGCGCCGACGCTGCCCTCGGGCACCGGGTTGTCGTCCACCAGCGGGTGCGCGGCGAGCGCCATGGTGGCCTCGGTGAGCCCGTATCCCTCGACGATCGTGGCGTTCGGGAAGAGCGTGGCGAGGCGGTGCATGGTGTCCGTGTCGACGGGCGCGGCGCCGGAGTTGACGCTGCGCACCGAGGAGAGGTCGAGCTTCTCGACGCCGGGCAGGGCGAGCAGGGCGTGGAAAAGGGCGGGCGAGCCGGGCACGGTGGTGACGCCGTGCTCCTCGATGAGCCGCACGAACCGGCGGGGTTCGAAGCGGCCCGCCATCACGACCGTGCTGGCCACCGCCACGCTGACGGACTGACCGACGAGCCCCATGGCGTGGAAGAGCGGGGCGAGCGCCACGGCGGTGGCCTCGCCCAGGTTCAGGGTGTGTGCGGTCCGGGCCGCGGGCACGGATGCGAGCGCCACCCGGCCCGCGCCGTCGGTGCCGGGCACGGCGGCGCCGCGCCAGCAGGCCATCTGGAGGGCGTTCGCCAGGACGTTGCGGTGCAGCACGCGGACCGCCTTGGAGCGCCCTGTCGTGCCTCCGGTGAAGGCCAGGTGTGCCAGATCGTCCCCGCCGACGGCCACCCGCTCCCCCGGCTCGGCCGCCAGCAGCTCTTCAAGTGGTACGCCGCCGGGCTCGGCGCCCTCGTCGGCGGCGGGCGCGGTGGCCGTCGCCGGGACGAGGACGGTCAGGCGGAGGCCCGGCGCGGCGGCCTTCGTGAGCGCGGGCGCGGTCACCGGGTGGGTGAACGCGGCGACGGCCCGCGCCTCGTCGAGCTGCTCGCGCAATGCCGCGGGCGGCAGGGCCGGGTTGAGGGGCACGACGACCGCGCCGGCCAGCAGGACGGCGTAGTACGAGACGGTGAACCAGGCCGAGTTGGGCTGGTGCAGCGCGACGGCGTCGCCGTGCCCGACGCCCCGTGCGCGCAGTCCGGCGGCCAGCCGCAGCGCGGTGTCGTACATCTCGCTGTAGGTGAAGGTGAGTTCGCCGTCGCGCAGGGCCGTGCGGTCGGGGTGGCGGTGGGCGGTTCCGGCGAGCAGGTCGCCGACGGCGGCGTCGGGGTAGCTGAGGCTCTGGGGCATGCCCGGGGGCACGTAGCGCGTCGTCAACCGACGATTCCCTTCTCGCGGAGTGTGTCGATGTCGTCGGGGGCGAGTCCGGCCAGTGTGGTGAGGACCTCCGTGGTGTCGGCGCCGACGCACGGGGCGGGGGCGGGCTCGCCGGGTGGTGTGGTGGTGAAGCGCGGCGCGGGCGAGGGTTCGGGACCGCCGTGGGGGCCGCGCCGGTAGGTCGAGCGGGCGCTGTTGTGGGGGTGCTCGGGCGCCTCGTTCAGCGACAGGACCGGGGACACGCAGGCGCCCTGCCCGTCGAAGGCGCGGGCCCATTCGTCGCGGGTGCGTGTGGCGAAGAGGCGCGCCAACTCGTCCTTCATCAAAGCCCAGTTGGCACGGTCGTGCTGGCGCGCGAACCGCTCGTCGTCTACGAGGTCCAGGACGCGCAGCAGCGCCGCGTAGAACTGCGGCTCGATGGCGCCGACGGCGACGTGCCGGTCGTCGGCGCAGCGGTACACGGCATAGAAGGGGGCGCCGCCGTCGAGCATGTTGACGCCGCGCCGGTCCTGCCAGCCGCCCTTGGCCAGGAACCCGTACGTCATGGCGAGCAGCAGCGCGGTGCCGTCGGTCATGGCGGCGTCGACGACCTGTCCCACGCCGCTGGTGCGGGCGTGCAGCAGCGCGCTTACGAGGCCGAGCGCGAGCAGCATGCCGCCCCCGCCGAAGTCGCCCACGAGGTTGAGCGGCGGCACGGGGTCCCCGTCGGCGGGCCCCATGGTGTGCAACGCCCCTGCTACGGCTATGTAGTTGATGTCGTGCCCGGGCTCCTGGGCGAGCGGACCGTCCTGCCCCCAGCCGGTCATCCGCCCGTACACGAGCTTCGGGTTCGCGGCGAGCAGGACGTCGGGGCCGAGGCCGAGGCGTTCGGCGACGCCGGGCCGGAACCCCTCGATGACGGCGTCGGAGCGCCCGATCAACTCCCGTACGAGGGCGGCACCTTCGGTGTCCTTGAGGTTGACGGCGACGGAGCTGCGGCCCCGCAGGATGACGGGGTGGGGGCTGTCCTTCCCGGTCTCTGCGGGGCGGTCGACCCTGATGACCTCGGCGCCGAGGTCGGCGAGCAGCATCCCGCAGAACGGGGCGGGCCCGATGCCGCCCAGCTCCACGATCCGGATCCCGGCGAGCGGTCCGGCGCTCACCGGCCGGTCCAGCGCGGGGCGCGCTTCTCGGCGAAGGCGCGGGCCCCTTCACGCGCGTCGTCGGATTCCATCACCGGTCCCGCGATCTCCCGCATGCGCTGCCACTCCTCGTCCGCGGGCCAGTTGGGCGCGTTCGCGACGATCTCCTTGGTGGCGCGGACGGCGAGCGGTCCGTTGGCTGCGATGGCGCGGGCGAGTGCGAGCGCGCCGTCGAGCGCGGCGCCGGGTTCGGTGACCCGGTTGACGAGGCCGTAGGTGTGGGCGCGGGCGGCGTCCAGGAAGTCGCCGGTCAGGGCGATCTCCAGGGCGACGGAGTACGGGATGCGCCGCGGCAGCCGCAACAGCCCGCCCGCCGCGGCGACGAGCCCCCGCTTGACCTCGGGTATCCCGAACTTGGCGTCGCTCGCCGCCACGACCATGTCGCAGGCGAGCGCGATCTCGCAGCCGCCGGCCAGGGCGTATCCCTCGACGGCGGCGACGATCGGCTTGCGCGGCGGCGCCTCGGTGATGCCGGCGAGGCCGCGTCCCTCGATGCTCGGGGTCTCGCCCGTGAGGAACGCCTTGAGGTCCATCCCGGAGCAGAAGCTGCCGCCCGCGCCGGTGATCACGCCGACCACCTGGTCGTCCCTGCGGTCGAGTTCGTCGAGCGCGGCGGCCACGCCTTCGGCGACGACACGGTTGACCGCGTTGCGGGCCTCGGGGCGGTTGAGCGTGATGACGGTGATCCCGTCGGCACGGAATTCGCTGAGCACGGCGTCGGTCATTGCGGGGCTCCCGGAGTGGGTCGCGGACTGCGTACGCTGCGACGGAGCGGCCGACGACCGCTCCGCCCGGCACGGCTCGGCCTCACCCACCCCGCATTGAACATTCGTTAAGCTACGAGGGTGGGTGCCGGGCTGTCCAGACCCGTGATCAATTCCGGGGGACGGCAGGGGTGTTCGCGCCGCGCGGCCGCCTGGAGGGAACTGTCGGCCCGTCAGCGGCGCGTGACGAGGACCGGGCAGTCCCCGTGGTGCAGCAGCGCCTGGCTGACCGAGCCGAGCAGCAGCCCCTGGAAGCCGCCCCGGCCGCGCGCGCCGACCACGAGGAGGCTCGCCTCCTGCGAGGTCTCGATCAGGCTCGGGCGCACCCGGCCGTGCACCGAGCGCGCCTCCACCTCGACATCGGGGTGGCGGATCCGGCCGGCGGCCAGCGCCCCGGACAGCGTCTGCTCGCTGTCCTCGCGCAGCTTGTCCGTGTCGTACCAGAGCGGCGCGGGGGCGCCGGGGCCCGCGGGGCCCGTGCCGCTCCAGGTGTTCCACACGTGCACGGCGAGCAGCTCCGCCCCGCGGTGCGCGGCCTCGTCGAAGGCCTCCTCGACCGCCGTCTTCGCAGCGTCCGAGCCGTCGACGGCGACCGCGACGGGGCCCTCCGGCCGGGCTCGGCCGCGTACGACGAGGACCGGGCAGTCCGCGTGCGCGGCGAGGTGCACGGCGACCGAGCCGATCAGCAGGCCGGAGAAGGCGCCCAGGCCGCGGCTGCCGACGACGATCAGGTCGGCGTCGCGCGAGCGGGCGGCCAGGACGGTGAGCGCTTCGCCCGTGACGACTTCGCCCTCGACCGGGGCGAGGCCGGGCTCCTCGGTGCGGACCCGCTCGACCGCCGCCGCCACGATCTCCTCGGCCCGACGGCGCAGGGCCGGCTCCGCCGTCTCCTCGGACGACGAGCCGTGCCGAAACTTCAGCATCGGCCAGGTGAACGCGTTCAGGACGCGCACACCGAGCCCGCGCCGCCGCGCCTCGTGAGCGGCGACCGCGACCGCCTCCAGGCTCGAATCCGATCCATCGGCCCCGACCAGCACGTGGCCCGCCATGTGTGCGCTCCCTCGTCGGCTCTGCCGTCCTGCCTGCGTGGCTCCGCTCTCCAGACTGACCCGGGGAGCGGTCGCTCGCACGGCGGGGCGGCCGGGAGCCCTGCGCGTACGGCGGCGTTCGGACCCGGCATCCAGGCCCGAACGCCGCCGTCAACCGCTCACTCGTGAACCGCTCACTCGTGGTCCTCGATCTCGATGTCGCCCGATCGCGTCGGCACCGCGTCCAGCTCGGCCAGCGTCGCCGCGTCGAGGGCGAGCGCGCCCGCTTCGACGTTCGCCGCGAGGTGGTCGGCGTTCGCGGTGCCCGGGATCAGCAGGACGTTCGGGGCGTGGTGCAGCAGCCAGGCGAGGCCGACCTGGGCCGGGGACGCGCCCAGCTTCTCGGCGGCCGCGGTGACGGCGGGCTCGTCCGTGACCTTGGGCATGCCGGGGAAGGCGCTGCCCAGCGGGAAGTAGGGCACCCAGGCGATGCCCTCGTCGAGGCAGAGCCGCAGCATCTCCTCGTCGCCGCGGGCCACGAGGCTGTAGGCGTTCTGTACGCAGGCGATCCCGGCGGGCAGGCCCCGGCGCAGTTCGTCGATGCCCACATTGCTGAGCCCGATGGCGCCGATCTTGCCCTCGTCGCGCAGGGCGGTCATGACGGCGAGCTGGTCGTCGATGTCGACGATCTGGTCGCCCTCGGCCCGCAGTCCGGGGCCTGTCTCGGCGCGGCGCAGGTTGACCAGTGGGACCTGGTCGACGCCGAGGCTCTTGAGGTTGTCCTCGACGCCGGCCCGCAGTTCCTCGGGCCGTTGGGCGAGCCGCAGCGGCAGCGGTCCTTCGGAGTCGGGGGTGGCGCCGACCTTGCTGACGACGAGGACGTCGTCCTCGGGGCGCAGCGCCTCGCGGATGATCTCGTTGGAGAAACCGTGCCCGTAGAACTGGGCGGTGTCGATGTGGTCGATGCCCAGCTCGACGGCGCGGCGCAGCAGCGCGACGGCCGCGGCGCGGTCCGGGTCCAGGCGGGGCATCTGCATCGCGCCGAATCCGACGCGCGAGACGTCCCGGCCGAAGAGCCGTCCGGCGCCGCCGGGGCGCGGGGTGCCGTTCGCGGTGACGGCGGAGGGTGAGGAAGTGGAGGGAGAGGAAGCAGAAGAAGACGCGGAAGAGGTCATGGGAATCCCGCCTCGTGCGAAGATAGAGGAAACGGAGGAACCTCCGTTACGTCGAAGGTAGCACAACCGGAGGAGCCTCCGCTTTGCCTGCGTCCACGAATGACCCGAACCCGGCGCCCAGCGGGGGCAAGGCCGACCGCCCCGCCCGCGCGGACGCGCGCCGCAACCGGGAGAGACTCCTCACCACCGCCCGTACCGCCTTCACCCGGGACGACACGACGGTGGCGCTGGAGGCGATCGCCCGGGAGGCGGGGGTCGGCATCGGCACCCTCTACCGGCACTTCCCCACCCGTGAGGCCCTCGTCGAGGCCGTCTACTCCGCCGAGCTGGACGCCGTGACCGACGCCGTCGAACCCCTGCTCGGCGAGCTGCCGCCGCAGGACGCGCTGCGGGCATGGATGAACCGGTACGCGGACCTCGTCACGACGAAGCGCGCGATGGCCGGCAGCCTCGCTCTCGCCCCGGCCTCCGGGCGTGGCGTCACGGCGAACACCCGGGAGCGGCTGACCGCCGCGGTCACCTCGTTCCTGGACGCCGGCTCGCGCGCGGGCACGCTGCGCGGCGACGTACCCGCCGACGACGTGATCACCATGCTGCTCGGCGTGTTCCTGTCCACGACGGCGGGCGACCGCGCGGACCGCGTCGGTCCGCTGCTCGACCTCGTGGTGGACGCACTGCGCCCGTGCGAGGAGACGGACACCGGGGCCGCGTCCGCGTAGCTCCACCCCTACCCCCGGCCGCGTGGCCGATCAGCACCGCATGCGTATCCCGCACACGTTTCGCATCGCACTCGTCGGCAAGGCACCCCACGGACGATGATCACTACGTGGGGAGGCCAGATGCGGACAGTCGGTCACAGCGCCGGCCGGGACGACAGCACGGACCCCGGGGCGGGAGGTTCGCGGCGGCGGGTGCTGCTCGCCGCGGGGGCGACCTCCGCGGCCGCGCTCATCGGCGGATGCGGCACGTCCGGGGCCGACGACCGGCCCTCCGGTACCGAGAAGGCGGCACGCGGACCCTCGAAGTCCTCGCGGTCCCCCTCACCCAGCCCCACCCACCACCGCCCCGAACTGCCGCGCGGCGGGCGCCGGTTGTTCCCCGAGCACCGGCTCGTCGGCTACTGCGGGCTGCCGGGCGCGACCGCGCTCGGCCGGCTCGGCACGGGTGACCTCGACGACCGTGTCGCGGAGCTCGAACGGCGCGGGCGCGCGTACGCCGACGGCCGCCGCGTGCTGCCCGTCCTCGAACTGCTCGCCACCGTCGCCAACCCCGGCGCGGGCCCCGACGGCACGTACCGCACGCGCACGCCCGACGAGACGATCCGCACCTTCCACGAGGCCGCGCGCCGACACAAGGCGCTGCTGCTGCTCAACATCCAACCCGGCCGCGCGGACGCCCTCGACGAGGTGAAGGCCCTGGAGAAGTGGCTCGTCCGGCCGGACGTGGGCATCGCACTCGACCCCGAGTGGGAGATGGATACCGGCCAGATCCCCGGCGACACGTACGGACACACCAGCGGGTCCGAACTCACCCGGATCGCCGACCATCTCGCCTCGCTCGTGGACCACCACGACCTGCCGGAGAAGGCGTTCGTCTACCACCAGGTCGCGGAGTCGGTCGTCCACGACGAAGCGGCGCTCGACGTCCCCGACGGAGTAGCCGTGATCAAGAGTGCCGACGGCATAGGCAGCCCCCAGCTCAAACGGCACACCTGGGACCGCCTGGTCGACAAGATGCCCGACCGGCTCCGCACCGGTTTCAAGCTGTTCCTCGAGGAGGACACCGAGGGCGGCACCCACCTGATGACCCCCGACCAGGTCCTCGGCCTGCGCCCGCGCCCGTCGTACGTGATGTACGAGTGAGGCCGGTCTTCTGGGTGGCGCCCAGCTCGATCATCCTGCGCCCCTCCCCCCGAGGCTGACCCGGGGGCTATTGATATCGCGGACCTCTCAATACCCTGCAACAAGATATTTGTGGGGTATGGGGTCCGCTCCCTACGCTGAAGCGCAACGAGGGCCCCGCCGATCCGCAACAAAGGGGCAGTCGGATGGAATTGAGGCACCTGCGCTACTTCGCGGCCGTCGCCGAGACACGTCACTTCGGCAAGGCCGCGCAGGCGCTGCACATGGCTCAGCCGCCGCTCTCCCAGGCGATCCGTCGCCTGGAGACGGAACTGGGTGTGGAGCTGTTCACCCGCACCACCCGGCAGGTGTCCCTGACCGGCGCGGGCGAGGTGTTCCGCACCGATGTGGAGCGCATCCTCAAATCCGTCGACGAGGCGGTGGCCCGCGTGGGTCGGTTCGCCACCGGCGTCGAGGGGGTGCTCCGGGTCGGCCTGACCGGGTCCGCCTCGTACCGCCAACTGCCGTCCCTGGCACGGCTGGTGAAACAGGAGATGCCGCACGTACGGATGGAGGTGCACACGGAGATGCTGACGCCCGCCCAGGAGCTCGGCCTCATCGAGCGGCGCCTCGACGTCGGCGTGCTGCGCCCGCCCATCCGCCAGGAGGGCATCGCGCACCGGCTGATCGCCGACGAGCCGCTCATCGCGGCCGTACCGGAGGGTCACCGGCTCGCCGAAGCCCAGGACATCCGCGTCGAGCAGCTGCGCCACGAGGACTTCATCATGTACGGCGCGACGCTCGGCTCCGTCGTCAACGACGCCGTCGTCCGCTCCTGCCTGGCCTCGGGTTTCTATCCGCACCGCGCGTACGAGGTCACCGAGACCTCGGCCGCGCTCGCCCTGGTCGCCGCCGGTCTCGGGGTGGCGGTGCTGCCCGCCTCGATCCGCTCCGCGCCCCGCGAGGGCGTCGTGTGCCGGGCGATCGAGGACGCGCTGACCGTGCCGCTGGCACTGGCCTGGCGCCCCGAGGACGAGACACCACTGATCCGGCAGCTCCTTGACGTCCTGGAGCGGCACGACCTGCTTGCGAGAGAGACCGAGGAAACCCTATGAGGACCGAGGGAATGCCATGAAGATCGTCAAGGTGGAGGCCATTCCCTTTGCCATTCCCTACGTCAAGCCGCTGCGTTTCGCGAGCGGCGAGGTGCACACCGCCGACCACGTACTGGTCCGCGTGCACACCGACGAGGGCCTGGTGGGAACCGCCGAGGCGCCGCCGCGCCCCTACACGTACGGCGAGACGCAGGAGTCCGTCGTCGCGGTGATCGAGAAGATCTTCACGCCGCAGATCCTCGGACTCACCGTCCTGGAACGGGAGATGGTGCACGCCCGCCTCGACCGGACCGTGGGCAACCCGGCCGCCAAGGCCGCCATCGACATGGCCCTGTGGGACCTGCTCGGCCAGCACGCGGGACTGCCGGTGTCCGGCCTTCTCGGCGGCTTCGGCGACCGGATGCGCGTCAGCCACATGGTCGGCTTCGCCCCGGCCGACGCGATGGTCGCCGAGGCCGAACGGATCCGGGACACGTACGGCATCACCACCTTCAAGGTGAAGGTCGGCCGCAACCCGTACTCCGAGGACGTCGCCGCCTGCCGGGCGCTGCGTACGGCACTCGGCCCGGACGTGGAGCTCTACGTCGACGGCAACCGCGGCTGGTCGCCGTCCGACGCGGCCCGCGCCCTGCGCGAGATGGCCGACCTGGACCTGACGTTCGCGGAGGAACTCTGCCCCGCCGACGACGTGTTGGGGCGGCGGTGGCTCGTCGCGCAGAGCCAGGTCCCCTTCATCGCCGACGAGAGCGCGACCCGGGCAGCCGAGGTCACCCGCGAGCTGCTCAGTGGCTCGGCGACCGCCATCAGCATCAAGACCGCCCGCACCGGTTTCACCGCCTCCCAGCGGGTGCTGCACCAGTGCGAGGGCCTCGGCGTCGAGGTGGTGATGGGCAATCAGATCGACGGGCAGATCGGCACGTTGTGCTCCGTCGCGTTCGGCGCCGCCCACCGCACTTCCTCGCTGCACGCCGGTGAACTCTCCAACTTCCTCGACATGTCCGACGACCTGCTCACCGAGCCGCTCACCATCGCGGACGGGACGCTGCGCGTCCGCGAGGGCGCGGGCCTCGGGATCGACATCGACCCCGAGAAGCTGGCCCGCTACCGCCAGGACGTCTGACACACCCGACGCACCTCCACCCCATCAAGGACGGGACACATCATGACCGACACCGCCACAGAGCAGGCCACGGCCGCCGCATCGGGCAACGCGGCCACCGACCAGTTCCGCAGCAAGCAGCGCGCCGGGGCCCCGGCCGCCGACACCGCGCGGGTGAACACCCTCGTCTCCGAACTCCTGGGCGCCACCCACGACATCATCCGCCGCCACAAGGTGACCTACGCCGAGTACGACGCTCTCAAGTCGTGGCTGATCCAGGTCGGCGAGGACGGCGAGTGGCCGCTGTTCCTCGACGTGTGGGTCGAGCACGTCGTCGAGGAGGTCGCGAACGAGGACCGGGAGGGCAGCAAGGGCACCATCGAGGGCCCGTACTACGTCCCCGACGCGCCGGAGCTGCCCGCCGAGGCCACCCTGCCGATGCGCGAGGACGAGGGCGGCACACCCCTGCTGTTCCAGGGCCAGGTGCGCACCGTCGACGGCACCCCCCTTTCCGGCGCCACCGTCGAGATGTGGCACGCCGACGACGACGGCTTCTACTCCCAGTACGCTCCCGGCCTGCCGGAGTGGAACCTGCGCGGCACGGTCGCCGCCGACGAGCAGGGCAACTTCAAGATCCACACGGTGCAGCCGGCCCCGTACCAGATCCCCACCGACGGCTCCTGCGGCCAGCTCATCTCGGCCGCGGGCTGGCACGCCTGGCGCCCGGCCCATCTGCACCTCAAGGTGTCGGCTCCCGACCACCAACTCATCACCACCCAGCTGTACTTCAAGGGCGGCGAGCACGTGTCCGACGACATCGCCGACGCCGTCAAGCCCGAGCTGATCCTCGATCCGACGCCGGTCGCCGCGGGCGACGGGCGCGAGGTGACGTACGACTTCGTTCTCGACAAGGCGTGATGCACGATGCTGTTCGCTGTACGCATGGACGTCGACATCCCGCGCGATCTCGCGCCGGACGACCGCGCCGACCTGGTGGCCCGCGAGAAGGCCTACTGCCATGAGCTGCAGAAGTCCGGTGAGTGGGTGCACATCTGGCGATGTGTCGGCCAGTACTCCAACCTCAGCGTCTTCGACGTCGCCGACAACGAGACGCTGCACCGCATCCTGTGGAACCTCCCACTGTTCCCCTTCATGTCCATCGAGGTGACACCGCTCGCCCAGCATCCGTCGGACCTCGCCGCCGGGGACCCCGCCCCCTGAAATATGATCACGCCATGCCCGACACCACCGCGAAAACGCCCGGACGGCCCGCCCTGACCAGCTGGAGCAGCTCCGAGCTCCCGGCCGTGATCGTGACGGAGGTCGCGGCATGAAGATCTCGCAACGCGCGCGGAACGTCGCCCCGTTCTACGCGATGGAGTTCGGCAAGCAGGCCGCGGCGCTGGAGGCCGAGGGCCACCACGTCGTCAAACTCAGCATCGGGGAACCGGACTTCGGGGCGCCCCCTGCGGTGCGGGAGGCGATGCGCGAGGCCATGGACGGGCGGCCGCTGCCCTACACGCAGGCGCTGGGCCTGCCCGCGCTCAGGGAGGCGATCGCCGGCTTCTACCGGGAGCGGCACCACGTCGAGGTCGACCCGTCGCGCGTCGTCGTGACCGCCGGCGCCTCCGCCGCCCTGGTGCTGGCGACCGCGGCCCTCGTCGACGCCGGCGACGAGGTGCTGATCGGGGACCCCTCGTACCCGTGCAACCGGCAGATCGTCGAGAGCTTCGGCGCGCACGTCACCCTCGTACCGACGGCCGCGGAGACCCGCTTCCAGTTGGACGCGGCATCGGTGCGGAAGCACTGGACGGACCGGACTTCGGGCGTCATGGTCGCCACGCCTTCGAACCCGACCGGGACCTCCGCGCCGATCGAGGAACTCGACGCGATCTGCCGGTTCGCACGCGAGCGCGACGCGTGGCGGATCGTCGACGAGATCTACCTCGACCTCAGCGACCACGACGAGCACGGCCGGCCGCCGCGCAGCGCACTGTCGGTCGACCCCGACGCCATCGTCATCAACAGCTTCTCGAAGTACTTCGGCATGACCGGCTGGCGGCTCGGCTGGTGCATCGCGCCGAAGGAGCTGGTCCCCGCGCTGGAGCGGCTCGCCCAGAACTACTTCCTGTGCGCCTCGGCCCCCGCCCAGCAGGCCGCTCTGGAGTGCTTCACCCCGGCGTCCCTCGCGGTCTGCGAGGAGCGCCGCGCCGAGTTCGGCGAGCGGCGCGCGCTCGTCCTCGACGGCCTGCGGCGGATCGGCCTGCCCGTCCCGGTCCCGCCCGACGGCGCCTTCTACGTCTACTTCGACGTCGGCGGCACCGGCCTCACCTCATGGGAGTTCTGCGAGCGGGCCCTTCAGGAGGCGCACGTCGCCCTCACGCCGGGCCGCGACTTCGGCACGCACACGGCCGACACGCACGTACGGCTGTCGTACGCGGCGTCGGCCGATGAACTGCGCGAGGGCATCGAGCGGTTGGGCAGGTTCGTGGCCACCCTGCGGTGACCCGACCCGGGCGGCGTGGGCCGCGCCCTCAGAGCGGGTAGGTGATGACCTCCGAGAAGCTCACGGTGACCCCGCCCGGCGCGACGAAGTTGGCGATGTCGTCGGCGCCCGCCTTACCGGCCGGTGTGGCGAGCGCGGCGAGCGCGTCCTCCTTGGAGTCCCAGTCGAGCGCCGCCACCACGAAGTGCGGCGGCCGCGAGCCGTCGGGCATCTCGGACACGCTCCACTGGAAGGACCGCAGCCCCGGCGTCCCCGAAGCCAGCGGCGCGTGCACCTCCCGGTAGTACTTCAGGAACTTCTCGGGGTCGGCGGGGTGATCGTAGATGACGGTCATCCGGTACATCGGTCGGCCTCCTCGTGGCACGGTCCGCTCAAGTAGAGGGCCGTGTCGACACGGCCCTCCCGCACCACTGTCACCTTCCCCGGCCGGGACGGAGCAGTCCGGCTACTTCTGCGACTCGTCCTGCCCCTTGCCCTTGTCCGCTCCCAGATACTTCTTGGCCTGGTCCTGGGCGGAGTCGACCTGGGAGCTGTACTTGTTCCCGGTCTTCTTGTCCACGGCGTCGCCCGCCATGTCGATGCCCTTGCCGGCCTGGGACTCGCGCCCCTTGATCATCTGTTTGATCTTGTCCATCGCAGACATTGCAACCTCCTCGTGGACCTCTCCTGTCATCCAGGATCACCCCTGTGGGCGTTGCTCGCATGCGCGCGCAGCTGCGTGGCGGGAAGGAGCGCCCGGGGGCCCCGCGGGCCGGGGTCCCGGGCGCGCTACAGGTCACAGCACGCGCAGCGTCCCGTACGCGCGCGTCGTCGAGCTGGTCCCCGCGTACACGTCGAACCGTCCCCGCTCGACGCGGAAGGTGCCCGCCGGGTCGTTGGTCCAGAAGCCCAGGTCCTCCTCGCCGAGGGGGAAGGTGACCGTGGTGGTGGCGCCGGGGGCGAGGGTGACGCGTCGGAAGCCGCGGAGCTTGCGGACGGGCTGGGCGATGCTGGCCGCGACGTCGTGGACGTACAGCTGGACGGTCTCGTCTCCGATGCGGTCGCCGGTGTTGGTGACCGTGACGGTGACCTCGACCGTGGCGCCGTCGCTCAGCTCGTCCCTGGTGAGCGACTCGCGGGTCAGTGTCGGGGCCGATGTCGTGAACGTCGTATAGCTCAGGCCGTGGCCGAAGGGCAGGCGCGGGCCGTCCTCCAGGTCGAGGTATTTCGAGGTGTACTTCTCGTCCGGGTCGTAGGGGCGGCCCGTGCTCTCGTGGTTGTAGTAGACGGGGATCTGGCCCACCGCGCGCGGGAACGTCACCGGCAGCTTGCCGCCCGGGTTCACCGCGCCGAACAGGGCGTCGGCGACGGCGCTTCCCGCCTCGATGCCGCCGTGCCAGGCCTCGAGGACGGCGGGCGCCGCGTCGTACCAGTCGCCGAGGACCAGCGGCCTGCCGTTGACGAGGACCACCACGTACGGCTTGCCGGTCGCGGCGACCGCGGCGATCAGCTCCTCCTGGCCCGCGGGCAGTCCGATGTCGGCGCGGGCCGCGGCCTCGCCGCTGAGCGCCGGGTCCTCCCCCACGACGACCACGGTGACGTCCGCCTCGCGGGCCGCGTCGGCCGCCTCCGAGGGGTCCGTGCCCGCGTGCGTCACCAAAGCCGACGGCGCCGCGTCCCGCACCGCGTCCACGACGCTCACCGACGGGAAGCGGCGGCAGCCGGGGCCCGCCCATGTGCCGTGCAGGTCGGCCGAGTCGGCGAAGGGGCCGACGACGGCGACCGATCCGACGTCCGGCGCGAGCGGCAGCGCCGAGTCCTCGTTCTTGAGCAGCACCATGCAGCGCGCGGCCGCCGCACGGGCGGCCACGCGTGCTGCGGGGCCCGGTTCGGTGATCTCGGCGGACTCGTCGCAGTACGGGGTGTCGAACAGGCCGAGCGCGTACTTCAGGCGCAGGACCCGGGCGACGGCGTCGTCCAGGCGGCCGAGCGGCAGCGCACCCGACGCGACCAGGCTCTCGCCGTGTTCGGTGATGTTCGTGGAGACCATCTCCATGTCCATCCCCGCGGTGAACGCGAGGGCGGCCGCGTCCGCGCCGTCCTCCGCGAAGCCGTGCGCGATCAGCTCCTGGACGCCCGTGTAGTCGCTGACCACGAAGCCGTCGAAGTCCCACTCGTCCTTGAGGATCGCCTGCATCGTGTGCGCGTTGCCGTGCGCGGGGACGCCGCCGACCGTGTTGAACGCGGCCATCACGGTGGCCGCGCCCGCGTCGACCACGGCCTTGAAGGGCGGCAAGTAGTGGTTGCGCAGCCGCTGTTCGGACATGTCGACCGTGTTGTAGTCGCGGCCGCCCTCCGCGCCGCCGTACGCGACGAAGTGCTTGGCGCAGGCGGCGAGCCGGTCGTCGTGCGCGAGTTCGCTGCCGTCGGCCGCGCCCTGGTGGGCCCGGATCTTGGCGACGGCGTAGACCGCGTTGAGGTACGGGTCCTCCCCGGAGCCCTCGGCGATCCGGCCCCAGCGCGGCTCGTGCGTCACGTCCATCATCGGGGCGAACGTCCAGCGCACCCCGTTCGTCCTGGTCTCGGCGTTCGCCACCTCGGCGTCGCTCCTGGACACCTCGGGGTCGAAGGCCGCGGCCTGGGCGAGCGGGATCGGGAACGTGGTCCAGAAGCCGTGGATCACGTCGAGGCCGAAGAGGAGCGGGATGCCGAGCCTGGACTCCTCGACGGCGATCCGCTGGAGCGCGTTGGTGTGCGCCGCGCCGTGGATGTTCAGGACGGAGCCGAGCCGTCCCGCCCGCGCGGCCTCCTCCGTCTCGGCGGTCTGCCCGCCGCCGGGTCCTGTCTCGCCGGTCCACGTCAGCTGCTGGAGCTGCCCCAGTTTCTCCTGGACCGTCATCCGGTCCAGCAGTTCCTTGACTTGTGGTTCGTACGCTCGCAGCACGGGGTGACCTCGAAGCCTTCTCTGCCTGTTGCCGTATCGATGTCCGCGAAGTTAACGTTCTCGCGCGGCATGAATGTAAGCGCATTCAATTGGTGGCGACAAGGCCCCCCACCGGGCCTTCCCGGAGGTTTCCCATGACGGACGACGAATCGGGGCTGCTCCGGGTCATGACGCTCAACCTGCATGTGGACTGGCCCGGTTCACCCCGTCCGTGGCGCGGGCGCCGCCCGCTCGTCGCGGAGTTGCTGCGCGCTGCGCGGCCCCATCTGCTCGGTACGCAGGAGGGCCTGCGGGAGCCGCTGCGCGAGCTCGCCGACGATCTCGGGCGGGAGCGCTACGCGTGGGTGGGCCAGGGCAGGGAGGGCGGCGAGAGCGGCGAGTTCATGGCCGTCGGCTACGACCGCGAGCGCTTCGAGGCCCTGGAGCACGGCGACTTCTGGCTGTCCGACACACCGGACGTGGCGGGCTCGGAGACCTGGGGCGGGGGCTGCCCGCGCATGGTGACGTGGCTGCGGCTGCGCGACCTCGTGACCGGCGCCGAACTCCTCGCCGCGAACACGCACTTCGACCACGCGAGCGCGCACGCGCGTACCCGCGCCGCCCACCTCCTCGCGGACCGTCTTCACACCCTCGCCCTCGGTCTCCCCCGCATCGTGACCGGCGACTTCAACACCGCCGCGGGAGGCGACGTGCACGCGGCGCTGCTCGACGCGGCGGACCTGGTGGACGCCTGGGAGGTGGCCGAGCGGCGCGGGCCGGCCCTCGGCACATTCCACGACTACGGCACTCCGGAGCCGGACGGCGAGCGCATCGACTGGATCCTCGTGTCACCGGGCACGCGGGTCCGCGAGGTCGTGCTCGACGAGTTCACCCGGGACGGCCTGCGTCCGACGGACCACCTGCCGGTGCGTGCGGAGATTCGAGTCCCGCGCACGCCCGCCCGCTGACCACAACCACCCGCATCCCAAAGGACGTTCACCGTGTCGCAGTCCGACCGACGCCCCGCCACCGAGTGGCTCGCCGACGCCGTGCTCTACCAGATCTATCCGCAGAGCTTCGCCGACTCCGACGGGGACGGCATCGGCGACTTCGCAGGGATCGAATCGCGGCTCGACCATCTGTCCTGGCTCGGCGTGAACACTGTGTGGCTCAACCCCTGCTTCGCGTCCCCGTCCCTCGACGCCGGATACGACGTCAGCGACTACTTCTCCGTCGCGCCCCGCTACGGAACCAACGACGACCTGGCCCGCCTCGTCGAGGCCGCCCGGAGCCGCGGCATCCGCGTCCTGCTCGACCTGGTGGCCGGGCACACCTCCGACGCGCACCCGTGGTTCACGGCGTCCGCGAACGACCCCGCAGACCAGCGCTACATCTGGGCGAACCCCGAGGACCCGGCCACGCTCCCCGACGGCTTCGTCGCCTCCCCCGGCAGCCGCCCCGGCTTCTACCTGCCGAATTTCTTCGAGTCGCAGCCCGCCCTCAACTTCGGCTACGCGCGCCAGGATCCGGCCGAACCGTGGCGCCTCCCGGTGGACGCCGAGGGGCCGCGCGCCAACCGGCAGGCGCTGCGCGACGTGATGGACCACTGGCTGTCGCTCGGCCTGTCGGGCTTCCGCGTCGACATGGCGGCGTCGCTGGTCAAGGACGACCCCGACCAGTCGGCGACCTCGGCGCTGTGGCGGGAGCTGCGCGGCTGGCTGGACACCGCGCACCCGCACGCCGCGCTGCTCTCCGAGTGGGGCGACCCGGCGACCTCGGTCCCCGCCGGTTTCCACGGTGACTTCTTCCTCCAGTTCGGCCCGGTCCGGGACGGCATCGCCCTGCGGTCCCTCTGGAACAACTTCGAGGGCACGGTCAGCGAGCCCTGGGAGCCTCTGGAGCCGTATTTCGGGGCGGAGGCCCAGGGCTCCCCGCGGACGTTCCTCGACATCTGGCGCTCGACCACCGACACCATCGGCGACGCCGGGTTCGCCTGCCTGCCCACCGCCAACCACGACTTCTCCCGCCTGTGCTGCGGCCCACGCACGCCGGAGCAACTCCCCACCGCGTTCGCCTTCCAGCTGACCTGGCCGACGCTGCCGGCGATCTACTACGGCGACGAGATCGGCATGCGCTACGTCCCCGGCCTGCCCGACCACGAGGGCAGCCGGCTCGGCCCGCGCTACAACCGGGCCGGCTCGCGTACGCCGATGCGGTGGGACGGCACCGAGAACGCGGGCTTCTCCACCGCCCGGGCCGACAAGCTGTACCTGCCGCTCGACCAGGCCCCGGACCGGCCGAACGTCGCGGACCAGCGGGCCGACCCCGACTCACTCCTGCACCTGGTCCGACGCCTGATCGAACTGCGCACGTCGCGCCCGGAGTTGGGCTCGCGTGGCGCGACCCGTGTGCTGCACGACGGGTATCCGCTGGTGTACGTACGGGGTGAGCACCACCTGGTCATCGTCAACCCGGGCCGCGACGCCACCACGTTCGACCTGCCGTCCGAGTACGCGGGCCGGGCCGCGACGCCGCTGCTCGCGCAGGGTGTCGAGGTGGCCGAAGGAGCGGTGCGGGCGGCCGGGTTCGGCTTCGGGATCTTCGAGGTCTGAGCCGGGCCGCTCCTACGACGTGGGCGGGGCGCCGAAGAGGCGGAGGACGCTCAGGCGGAAGGCGGCCTCGGCGTCGGCGTGTGTCATGCGGCCGGAGGTCGCCTCGTCGCCCGCGGCGTGGCCGAGGGCGACCGTCGAGGCGACCAGCCAGTGCGTGGGGAGGTCCGGGGTGAACTCGCCTGCCTGTTGCCCCCGTTCGACGAGCCGGGCGAGACGTTCCGTGACGGGTTCATGGAGTTCGCGGTCCCGGTCCTCTTCACGACCCCGGCCCTTTTCGCGACCCCGGCCCTTTTCGCGACCCCGATCCTCTTCGCGGTCCCGGTCCTCTTCGCGGTCCCGGTCCTCTTCGCGGTCCCGCTCGGCTCGGTCGCCGGGCTGCGGGGGCGGGGCGGCGGCCTGGAGGAGCGGGGCATTCTCCTCGAACGACCGCCAGGACGCGTCGAGGAACCTCAACAACGCCGCCGTGGCCGATCCCTCGTCGAGCATCGCGGCTTCGAGCGCGGTGACAGACTCCGCCGTCATCCGGTCGACCGCGGCCCTGACCAGACCCTCGCGCGAGGAGAAGTGGGCATAGACCGTCTGCCGGGTGACACCTGCGGCCTGCGCGATGGCCGCCATCCCCGCGTCGGGCTGCCGCCGGAGCAGTCGGGCCGCCGCGTCGAGCACCTGGGTCCTGCTGCGCTCTGCATCGGCCCTACGGCGCGGGCGGCGTTCCTCGGAGGCAACCATCTCTTCCACCCTTGTCAGAATTACCGGATCGGGGATATCTTACAGACCTGTAAGAGATCGTAGCCGACCAGGGCTCGCCGACTCGTGGCGCCGGCGTGCACATCGAGAATCCACGGAATCCACGGGGAGCAGCCATGCCGCCTTTTGCCGACACCGATACCGCGACGTTCATCGGCGCCTTCTTTGATTCCCTCACCTCCTCGACCGTCCGGGGCGACGCTCCGGACGAGGTGATGGAGCGCCACTTCACCCCGGACATCGTGCAGTTCAGCGACGGTATCCGGCTCGATCACCAGCGCCTCCGCGATCACTTGCGGCCGGTCTCCAGGAACGTGACGGACTGGCGCTTCGAGGTCCACGAGGCATTCGCGGACGGCACGCACATAGCCGCCCGCCTCACCATCCACGCCGGCACCCGCAAGGGCGGCCCCGCCAGCACCGACGTACTCCTCTTCGCGGACTTCACGGACGACGGACGCATGCACCGCGCGCACCAGCTCACCCGCACTCTTCCCGAGCCGGGCGTCCAGGCGGAGGCGGAGGCGGAGGCGGCCACGTGAATGCATCCCGTGCCGCGCGGATCCGGCTCGTCCACTGGGTCGCGCTGCTCGCCACCGGTCTGTTGGCCGGCGCGTTCGGGTACGGCGCCGCCAACCTCGCTCCCACCTTCGACGCCGTGCCTCAGAACATGCGGTTCGACTTCCACACCGAGCTGATGAAGGTCAACGGGATCACGATGCAGGCCGCGATGGCCGTGTCCGCGCTGAGCTCCCTCGCTCTCGCCGTCCTCATGCGCGGTCACCACCGGGCCGTGGCCGCGGTGGCGTGCGCGTTCGCCATCACCTCCTTCCTTGTCACCCGCTTCGGGAACGTTCCGATCAACGGCAGAATCAAACAGTGGGCGGTGCACGGGGCTTCGGCGGACACGGCGGAACTCCTACGGCGCTGGGAGCTGTTCAACATCACCCGGACCCTCACCGCCGTCGTCGCGTTCACCCTCCTGATAGGTCTCGCCCTGCGGCCGCGCGTGGCGGAGGTGGACCGGGCCGCCGCCCTCAGCCCTTCCGCACGGTGAACTCCGACCGCTTCACCCGCAGCAGCGTCCGCCCACCCTCCGACGAAGACTTGGCACCTTCGCAGCGGGCCGGTCCGTCGACGGCGACCACGGCCTCGGCGCCCAGCGCGCGGAATGTGACCTGCCCGTCGCCGACACTCGTGATCTCGGCGGTGGCGTAGGCGAGGCGCAGGCCGCCCGCCGTCACCCCCAGCGGCAGGATCGCCGCGCTGCGGCCGGGGATGTGGAGGCGTTCGCCGCCGAAGAGGGCTTTGCCCTTCTCGGTGACGGAGACGTTCTCCGCGTATCCGGAGGTGACGTTGAAGGCGTGCAGCAGGCGGCCGCCGTCGGCGTCGCGCGTGGTGAGCAGGAAGACGCCGGGGCGGGTGGCGGAGTGCCGCACGGCAGGTGTCGCGCCGAGTTCACGGAACGCGCCCAGCCAGAAGTCGAGGTCGCAGCGGTAGTCCGTGGCGACGACGACGGCCCGGCCCTTGCCGACGGGGATGTCGAAGCCGCAGCCCTTGCCGGTGGTGAGTTCGCGCAGGATCGTCGTCCCGCGGCTCGACGCGCACAATTGGGCCTTGCCGACGCGGATTTCGGCGATGCCTTCGGCCCAGCCGTGCGCGGACACCGACAGCCAGAACCGGTCGGCGTCGGTCATGGTCTTCTCGGGCTTCAGGCCGAGCGCCTCCTGGAGGACCGTGCAGCTCTCGCCCGCCATGTCCTTGCCGGGCACCTTTCCCGAGAGGAGCAGCTTGCCACCCGCTTCCAGGTAGCGCACCAGCCGCTTCTGCAGGGCGGCCGCGAGGTACTCGCCGGTGGCGAGCGCGAGGACCGGCACGTCCTTCGGATCGACGTCCCCAGCTTGGAGGTTGATGCTTCGGTAGCGGAAGCCGCCGAGGAGCATGGCGCGGGTCAGCGCCCCGCCGGGCCCGTAGCCGCGGGTGCTCTGCACATCGGCCAGGACCGCGTCGGCCTTGTCCCGCCCGGGCGGGTGGTACTCGGTCAGGTAGTGGTCGGGTACGAAGGCCAGCGCCACGTCGTCGTACTCGGGGCGGGCCGTCGCGAGGAGCGGAGCGAGCGCACGGACCGAGCGGGCGCTGCGCCGGGTCGGCTCGAAGCTGACGCCGCGCCGGCCCTCGGGGTCGACGGGCGCGGCGAAGCCGTGGCGTTCGCCGGTGATGCCGATGCGGTCGTTGCCGTCGCCCGTCGGCTCGTCGAGCTTGGGGTTGAATCCGCCCGCGAACAAGTAGTAGTTGAGCATTTTGTTGCCCTGGGCGAGGCAGAGGCGGGTCTTGAGCCAGGTGCTCTCGGCGTCGCTCTGGTCCGACAGGGTGTTTCCGTAGTCGGCGTGCCCGGCGTCGAACTCAAGGGCCGACAGGGGCTGGTCGTCGTCGGCGACCGCGTCCATGAAGGCGTTGATCAGGTACAGGTCGGTGACGTTGTGGAGGTCGAGATCGCCGAGGTAGAAGTCGGCGCCGGCGATCATGCCGGGCCTGCCCGCGTAGGTCTCCATGAGCTGGCTGATGCCGATGGGGAAGTTCTCTGCGGTGCCGCCGCCGGTGCCGTGGATGTTGATGAGGAAGGGGATGCCGGACACACCGCCGTCGTGCGCGTAGCGCTTCAACTCGTCGACGTAGCGGGCGAATCGGCCGCGCATGAACGTGCCGAGGTCGTGCATGAGCGCGGCGGCGTACGCGTCCTTGGGGGCGCGGATCGCCTTGTCGCGCTCGTCGGCGGAGGCGCCCGCGAAGGGGTAGCGGTCCTTGAGACCGTCGCCGTATGTCGCATCGAGCCAGTCGTTGAAGTCGGCCAGGAGGCCCGTGGTGAGGTTCGGGCCGTTGCTGACCCAGGCCAGCATGCCGATCTCGTTGTCGAGTTGGCAGGCGATGACGCCAGGCCGCCCCTTGCGGTGCAGGCGCTCGGCGAGCACCGGCATGACGGCCGCGTACCAGCGCTCGACCTCTTTGAGGTAGGCCGGGGCGAGGTAGTCGAGGGCGGCGGTGGTGGCCTCGGCTCCGTCCCAGCCGGTGCCGACGATCTCGGGATGGTCCTTGGCGACACGGAGCGGCACGCCCTCGCCCTTGAGCTCGGCCATGGTGAAGGGGCCGGGCCGTGCGATGACCTTGAAGCCGTTGTCGCGGCAGAGGTCGAGGAAGGCGCCGAGATCGCGTTCGGGACGGGTGCGTCCTGTGACGTCGAGGCTGCCGTCGCCGGTCTCGTGCCACATCCAGGGGATGTACGTGGCGATGGTGTCGAGCCCGGCCTCCTTCGCGCGGTCCAGGCGGGAGTGCCAGTCCGCGCGCTTCAGCCGGAAGTAGTGGATCTCTCCGGCCATCACCACGGTGGGCTCGCCGTCGATCCACAACTGCTTGTCGCGGAAGGTGACATCGGCGTCTGTGTGGGTGGCGGTGCCGGGCTCAGCGGCGACGGCTTCGGTGCCGGTGCCTGCCGCGAAGGTGGCCGACGCGGCGGTGAGACCGGCGAGCACGGTGCGACGGCGGGTGCCGGTGGTCCCCGGGGACATGACAGGGGGAAGTCCGGAAGACATGGCGGCTCCTGTGGGGAGGAGAAGAGGAGGGGGCGGTGCCCGTCACAGGTGCTCGGGCACATCCTGGTAGTGCAGTTGAAGCTGCGTGAGCTGCTCGGTCAGTTCCTCGACCAGGTCCGCGTACGCGGGGTCGGCGTAGCGGTTGTGCAGTTCGTCCGGGTCGCGGATCAGGTCGAACAATTCCCACTCGGGGGTCCTGCGCTCGTACTTCGCGCCGGGCTGGCCCGAGCCGTGACCGGGGTAGTGGATCAGCTTGTGGGTGTGGGTGCGGATGCCGTAACTGGCCTGGACGTTGTGGCAGACGTCGAGGTGCTCGAAGTAGCGGTAGTAGACGGCCTGCCGCCAGTCCTCCGGGTGCTCGCCGCGCAGGAGCGGGAGCAGGCTGCGGCCCTGCATGCGCGGGTGGGGCCGCGCGCCCGCCAGGTCGAGGATCGTCTGCGCGTAGTCGATGTTGACGACCAGCTCGTCGCAGGTCGACCCCGCCGGCACCACACCCGGCCAGCGCACGACGAGCGGGATCCGCAGCGACGGGTCGTACATGAACCGCTTGTCGAACCAGCCGTGTTCACCGAGGTAGAAGCCGTGGTCGGAGGTGTAGACGACGGCGGTGTCGGCGGCGTCGCCCGAAACGTCGAGGTGGTGCAGGACGCGGCCCACACTCTCGTCGAGTGCGGCGATGACCCGCAGGTACTCCTTGATGTAGCGCTGGTAGCGCCACTCCCGCTCCTCGCGCTCCGAAAGGCCTTCGGGGACGGGGGCCTTGAGGTCGCTGTCCTGGAGGTCGCTCATCCGCATCTCGGCCTCGGCGGCGGCACGGGCGCGGTGACTGTAGTCGTCGTGGAGCGTCGCGGGTGCCGGGATGTCCTGGTGCTCGTACAGGTGGCGGTGACGCTCCGCCGGTTCGAACGGGCGGTGCGGGGCCTTGTGCTGGATGAGCAGGGCGAACGGCTTGTCGGGGTCGCGCCCGTCGAGCCAGTTCAGCGCCAGGTCCGTGATGATGTCGGTGACGTAGCCGGTGTACTGGTTCTCGCCGTCGCGGGTGACGAAGGTCGGGTCGTGGTAGACGCCGTGCTCCGGCAGGATCTCCCAGTGGTCGAAGCCGACCGGGTCGCTCTTCGGGCCGTGCCCGAGGTGCCACTTGCCGATGATGGCCGTCTGGTAGCCGGCGGCCTGGAGCAGCGCCGGGAAGGACGGCTGCGCGGAGTCGAACTTCTGGCGGTCCTGCTCCAGCGTCGTCATGCCGTTGATGTGGCTGTACGTGCCGGTGAGCAGGCTCGCGCGGGCCGGGGAGCAGATCGAGTTGGTGCAGAAGGCGTTGTCGAACCGCATGCCCTCGGCGGCGAGCCGGTCCACGGCCGGGGTGGTGTTGATGACGCTGCCGTACGCGCCGATGGCCGGGACCGCGTGGTCGTCGGTCATGAAGAGGACGAGGTTGGGGCGGCGGCTTCCGGGAGGCGTGGTCCCGGCCCTTGCCCGCCGCATCACTTGAGGCCCGCCGTGGCGATGCCCTGCGTGAAGAAGCGCTGGAGCAGCACGAAGACGAGCAGCACCGGCAGGACGACCAGGAAGGCACCCGCCATCAGTACGCCGTTGGAGCCGTCCGCCTGCGTCGGGTCGGTGGCGAACGTGGCGAGGGCGACCGGCAGCGTGTACTTCGACGGGTCGTTGGTGACGACGAGCGGCCACAGGAAGTTGTTCCACGACCCCAGGAACGTAAAGATCGTCAGCGTCGCCAGGGCCGGTTTGACCAGCGGAAGCACGATGCGCCAGAAGATGTACCACTCACGGGCGCCGTCCATCCGGGCCGCTTCAAGGAGTTCGTCGGGCACGGCCTGGATGAACTGGCGCATGAGGAAGACACCGAAGGCGCCGGCCGCGAACGGCAGGATCAGCGCGGCATAGCTGTCGACCAGATCCATCCCGCTCATCATCACGAACTTCGGCAGCAGCATGAGGTTGTCCGGCACCATGAGCGCGCCGAGCACCATCGCGAACACCGGCCGCTTCCCCATGAAGTTCAGCTTGGCGAGCGCGTAGCCGAGCATCGAGCAGAACAGCAGGTTGCAGGCGGTGACGAAGACGGCGACGAGGGCCGAGTTGAAGAACGCCTGGCCGACGTCCATCAGGTCCGCCAGCTTGCCGAAGTTGGCGAGCGTCCATTCGGTGGGGATCCACACGGGCGGGCTCGCGCCCAGCTCGCGCGGGGTCTTGAAGGAGGACAGCGCCATCCACAGGAACGGCGCGACCATCACGAGCAGGCCGACGCTCAGGAGCACGTACACGGAGGTGCGCGACAGGCGGGACCTGCCCCCGCGGCCCCGGACGTCGGTCGTGGTGGCGCTCATGAGGTCTTGTCCTTCAGCAGGCGGAGCTGGAGCGAGGTGACGGCGAGGACGATCACGAACAGGACGTACGCCATGGCGCTGGCGTAGCCCATGTGGAAGAAGTCGAAGCCCTCGCGGTACATGTCGAGCGACAGCGTCATGGTGGCCTCGTTGGGGCCGCCCTGCGTCATCACGAACGGCTCCTCGAAGACGTTGAGGAAGCCGATGGTGGTCATCACGGCGACGTACAGCATCGTCGGCCGGAGCAGCGGCACCGTGATCTTGCGGAGTTCCTGGAAGGGTCCCGCGCCGTCGATCCGGGCCGCCTCCCGCACCTCGGTCGGGATGGCCTGGAGGCCCGCGAGGAACAGCACCATGGCCGTGCCCATGTTGCGCCAGACCGCCATCACGATCAGGGACGGCATCGCGAGCGTCTCGGACGCGAGGAAGTCCGGGGTGGAGAAGCCGAGTTGGTGGCCGACGCCGGCGATCAGGCCCTCGCTGGGGTCGAGGACGAAGCGCCAGATGACGGCGACCGCGACGATGGCCGTGACCACCGGGGCGTAGAAGCCGACGCGGAAGAAGGTGCGGAAGCGGTCGATGCCCGAGTTGAGGAGGACGGCCGTGACGAGGCCCGAGCCGATGGTGAGCGGCACACCGAGGACCACGAAGTACAGGGTGTTGAGCAGGGCGCGGACGAACTTGTCGTCCTGGAACAGCTTCGTGTAGTTGTCCAGGCCGACGAACTGTGCGGACAGCGGGTCGGTGACGTTGCGCAGGCCGAAGTCGGTGAAGCTCATCAGGAGCGTGGCGACGATCGGGAACGCCATGAAGGTGAGGAACACGGCCAGGAACGGCGTGGAGAACAGCCAGCCGGCGAGATTGTGGCGCGCGAGCCGGTCCTTGCGCAGACCCTTGCCCCCCGGGCGGGGCGGGACGTCGTCGGTACGTCCCGCCCCTTCCGGGTCCTTGCGCACGCGGCCTTCGGCGCCGGTGGCCGCGGTGGTGGAGCTCATGACGTCAGCCCACCAGTCCCTCGACGGACTTCTGGAGCTGCTTCGCGGTGGCGCTCGCGTCGGCGCCGCGGGCGATCTTCTCCAGGGAGGTCTCGATCTGCACGGCGACCTCGTTCCACTTCTCCACCGGCGGGACGGCCTTGGCCGAGCCGAGCGCCTTCTCGAAGACGGGCAGCGAGCTGTCGCCGCTCTTCATCGCGGGCTGGTCCCAGGCGGCCTTCGCGGCGGGCAGCGTCTTGTCGACCTGGTACCAGTGGGCCTGCACCTTGGGTGTGGCCAGGTACTTGGTGAACTCCTCGGCGGCCGCCTTGTGCGCGCTGTCCTTGAAGGTGACCAGGGAGGAGCCGCCAACCCAGGAGGTGGACGACGTGTCGCCGGGCACGGGCGCGACGGCCCACTTGCCCTTCAGCTCCGGGTGCTGGTCGTTGATGTTCTGCACCATCCAGGGGCCGGACTGGAACATCGGCCGCTTGCCGTTGGAGAAGTCCTTGGCCGCGTCCTCGCCGGGCGTGAAGTTCTTCTTGGCGAGCCCCTTGTCGAAGTAACTCCCCCACGCCTTGAGGGCCTTGACGGCCTGCGGCGAGTCGAGGGCGGGCTTGCCGTCCTTGCCTATGAGCTCGCCACCGGTCGAGTACAGGTACTGGAGCCAGCCCTGCCAGGCGCCGGTGCTGCCGGGCTGCAGCTGGGTGCCGTACTCCGCGCCGTGCTTCTTGTACGCGGTGGCGAGCGCCTGCTGGTCGGCCCAGGTGGTCGGCGCCTTGGTGACACCGGCCTTCTTGGCGAGGTCGGTGCGGTAGTAGAGCGCGCGCACGTCGGCGTACCAGGGGACACCGTAGGCCGTGCCGTCCTTGACGTTGCTGTCCCAGGTCGCGGGGAAGAAGTCGGAGCGCTTGAAGGCCTTGGTGTCGACCGGTTCGAGGGCGTCGAGCGCGATGAACTCACCCATCATCGTCGAGCCCATCTGCGCCATGTCCGGGAGCTTCTTGCCCGCCAGGGAGGACACCAGCTTCTGGTGCACGACGTCCCAGCCGACCGGCGTGATCTTCACCTTGATGTTGGGGTGTTCCTTGGTGAACTCCTCGGCCACGGGCTTGAGTCGCGCACCCTCCTCCCCCATGGCCCACACGGTCAGCGTCTGCTTGGCGTCGGCCGCGACCTCCTCGCCACCTCCGCTTCCGCACCCGGTCAGGGCGATGGCCGACACGAGGGTCAGGGCCAGACCGGTGGACAGGGTGGTGCGTGACATGGCTCCTCCTAGACGCGCAATACGCGCTTGTGCTCGGGCTGGGGCGAGCAAGCGGCAACAGCCGTTGTATGCGCTGCCTGTATGCGCTTACACAACGATGCAGGCACGACCCTGACGCACGGTTTGGGTCAGCTCAAGAGCCACAGAGGTAACGCTTGGGTAAACCTGCTGAACTGGAGGTACGGGACGGGGAGTCGGAGGGGTGGGCGCGGCACACCGAAAACCGGGTGACCGGCGCGCGGGCGGGGCATGCTGGGCCGGGTACCGCCGCGGCTGAGTCCGCGCCCCGGACCTGCGCCTGACTGGCCGGGCTCCGCCCCGGACCGCACCTGGCCCCGCCGGGCCGCGCCCCGGCCCCGCGAAGGCCCCAGCCTTGCTCCGCCCCGCTCCCCCACCTATGGTGAATGCGCTTTCATCCGTCGGAGGGCCGGTCACGCCCCCGCAGCAGACTCGGGGGCCGCCCACATGACCACCACCCCCACGGTGTACGACGTCGCCGAACGCTCCGGCGTCTCGATCGCCACCGTGTCGCGGGTCTACCGCAACCCCGACTCCGTACGCGCACAGACCCGCGAGAGGGTGCTCGCCGCCGCCCGCGAGCTCGGCTACGTCCCGAGTGGCAACGCCCGGGGCCTGGCGAGCCGTTCGACCGGCGTGCTCGGCCTGTGCTTTCCCGACTACTCGGATCCGGACGCCGAGTCGGAGGCGGAGGCCGGGGTCGGCGACGAACCGGACGACAACGCCGCGATGCTCTACTCCGACCAGATCATCCGCGGCATGGAGCGGGCCGCCCGCCGGCACGGCTACGCGCTGCTGATCGCGGCATCACTGAAGAGCGGCCCCGAGACCCTGGTCGCGAAGGTGGCGGGGCGTGTCGACGGTTTCGCGGTGCTCGCCCGCACCGTCCCGACGGAGGAGCTGGAGGTCATATCGCGTCGGCAGCCCGTCGTGATGCTGGCGGGCCCGCGCGAACCCGGCGAGCAGGACCGGCCGGTGCGGCTCGACCACATCCAGGTCGCCAACGCCGACGGACAGCGCGAGTTGACCCGCCATCTCATCGAGGACCACGGCCTGCGCCGCCTGGCCTACGTGGGCTCGGCGGAGGACTCCCCGGACGTGGAGGCCCGGTTCCACGGCTACACCGAGGCCTGCCACGCCGCCGGCATCGACGTGGCCGACGTACCCGATGTGCGCGTCGGCATGATGACGCAGGCGGAGGGCGCGCGGGCCACCGAAACCCTGCTCGACCGCCCCGGCGAGCGCCCCGAGGCACTGCTCTTCGCCAACGACCAGATGGCGGTCGGCGCCCTGCACACCCTGGAGCGTCGGGGTCTGTGCGTGCCGCAGGACGTGACGGTCACCGGCTTCGACGGCATCCCGCTCGGCCGCATGGCGCGCCCCGCGCTCACCACGGTCCGTCAGCCGATGCGCCGCATGGGCGAGGAGGCGGTGGAGCTGCTGGTGCGGCGCCTCGGCGGCCAGGGGAACAAGGAACCCGAGTCGCTGACGCTGCCGGTTTCGCTGGTACGCAGGGCGAGTTGCGGCTGCTGAGGCCCGGCCTCTTTCGCTGGACAGCTGGATAGGCTGAGCCCCCGTCCACACCTCCTGGGGGAGCAAATGGCCAGTAGATTCACCGAGTTGGTCGTCGACTGTCACGATCCGGAGCGGCTCGCCGCCTTCTGGTGCGAGGTCCTCGACTTCAAGGTGCTCGAACGGAGCGAGGACAAGGTCGAGATCGGCTCCTGGGAGCCGACCGTCGAGGAGGTCCGGGCCCGCCAGATGCCGCCCACCTTAGTGTTCATCCGCGTACCCGAGGGCAAGAGCGTGAAGAACCGGCTCCACCTGGACGTCAGCCCGGTCGACCGCAGCACCGACGACGAGGCGACGAGGCTGCTCGCCCTCGGCGCCACCAAGGTCGACGTGGGCCAGGGCCCCGGCCGCAACTGGGTGGTCATGGCCGACCCCGAGGGCAACGAGTTCGACGTTCTACGCACGCTGGCGCCGTCCGACTAGCCACACGGCGCACCCCGCCCTCATCGTCATCCCCATATCGGTCATACTCGATGAAACATGCACAACGTCTCAGATCGAGGAGTCCGTCATCACCATCACAGGACCCGCGCCCCGAGCAGCCGTTGACCGAGCCTCCGGCCCCTCCCGGCTGTGGCACGGCGTGTTGGCCGTCGTCGTCGCGGCGGCGCTCGTCGCGCAGTTCGTGCTCGTGTTCAGCGGTGGGTCCTCCGCCGGGGCCGGGGACACGACAGGGGACGAGGCCGGCACGTGGACCCGGCTGGTGCGCATGCTCAGCTACTTCACCATCCAGAGCAACATCCTCGTCCTGGCCTGCGCCGTGATCCTGGTGCTGCGCCCGGGCCGGGACGGCGCCGGGTGGCGGGTGCTGCGGCTCGACGCGCTGCTCGGCATCACGATCACCGGTCTGGTGTTCGCGATCGTCCTCGCGCCGCAGATCCACGCCGAAGGTGTCTCGCTGTGGATCACGGTGGGGCTGCACTACATCGCGCCGCCGATGACGCTCGTCGGCTGGCTGCTGTTCGGGCCGCGCGGGCGGATCGACGGCGCGACCGTGGGGTGGGCGTTCGTGTGGCCCGCGCTGTGGATCGCGTACACGCTCGTGCACGGCGCGGTCACGGACTGGTACCCGTATCCGTTCCTCGACGTGCACACGCGCGGCTACGGCCTCGCGCTGCGGAACATCGTCGGGGTGCTCGTCGTCGCGGGGCTGCTGGCCTGGTTGTTCGGGTGGATCGACCGGCGCCTCGGCCGCCGACTCAAGCGGCCGCTGCCACTTCCCGATCACTTCTGACACGGCAGCGCACCACCGTGCGCTCCGACGGGAACCGGGACGTCAGCGTGCTGGAACCTCGGCCCACACGCAGTGTCCGACCGCGAGCCTCCGGCTGCCCCATGCGCCACCTACGAGCCGGCCCACCAGCAGCAGGCCACGGCCCCGCTCGACGGAGTCGGGCGCGACAGAGGTGCGTCGCAGGACGGCGGCCGGCAGGCCGGGGCCGCGGTCGAGGACCTCGACGCACAGGGTCCGGCCCACGGTGAGGCGCAACTGGTAGGGGCCGCAGGCGTGTTCGCAGGCGTTGGCGACGAGTTCGCTGGCGACGAGGACGGCCGCGTCGACGGCGCGCGGGTCGACGGCGTACACGTCGAGCGCCTGCCGCACCCGCTCGCGGGCCTGCGCGGCGGCGAGTTCGATGGGCTGGTTCCAAGTCAGCAACGGGCGGGAGCGTTCCGCGTATTCGGGCAGCGCCTGCCGACCGTCCGCTGTGCTCCGCTCGCTCGCCCCATTCGCGCGGTAGACGTACATGACGGTTCCTCCGGATCGGTACGTGGGGTGGCACCCTTCCCATGACATTCGGCGCAGCCGTGCAAGCGGTTTGGAATACGGCGTGCGACCGCCGGGCGTTCACCGGCGCGCGGCCGATCCCAGGACAACCCCCGCGCACCCCCTGTCATCACGGCCCCGTCGCGTGAAAGGATGCGCGGGCACAACTCCGACACAGCACCGCCGCAGGAGGCCCGCATGCGTAGGAGGACGGGCGGGCTGATCACGACCGGCGACGGGACCGTGGTGATGCTCGCCGAACAGCGCCCCGGCGCCGACGGCCAGTGGCGGATCACCGCCCGCACCCAGGCCGGCCGGCAGATCGCCGAGGTCCGGTTCCGGCTGTGCGAGGACTGCGCGGTCGGGCGGATCCAGGGGATCTGGGTCGACGAGTTGTGGCGCCGCGAGGGGATAGGCCACGAGTTGTTGCGCGGCGCGATCGCCGTCGGTGACGGCTTTCGCTGGACCACCACGCTGCAGTCGTCCATGGGCCGCCGCTTCTTCGTGGCCACGGGCGCGACGGAGGGCGTGGAGCTGCTGCACGGCCGGCCGCTGTGCGCGCACATGATGGGGCGGTGGGGCCGCGCCTGGGCGAGACGGGCGGCGGCCTGAGCCGGTCGCCGTCACTCGGATCTCTGCTGCATGGACCGGTGTCCCCTGGGTACGCGGGGGCGCCACCCGCCATCCACCAGAGGCTTGATCATGGATTCGAACGCAACCCCGCAGAACGGCTCCTCCCCCGCGCAGCAGGCGCTCAGCGCTCTCAGCATGAATACAGAGGACCAGGGCGCGCTCGACGCGCTCGCCGAGTGCGAGGTCCTCGTGCCCGTGCCCGACGAGGTGGGCGCGGAACAGGACGCGGCCTCCCCCGGGCTGTCCCTGCCGGTCATCGAGCAGCCCGGCGGCGAGCAGCTGGTCCCGCTCTTCACGTCCGAGCTGCGCATGTCGGAACTGCTTCCGTTCATCTCGCGCTGCACGCCGGTGCCGCTGGGCGCGCTCGCCGCGAGCTGGCCGACGGAGCTGTCGATGACGATCGACGCGGGTTCACCGGACGCCCTGACGCTCAACGGCGCGGGCGTAAGGGAGTTGCTCGGCCACCGGACCTGAGCAGGACCCTCCGTACCGCACCCCCACCGAGGACCACTGACGACCACAGAGGAGGCCCCGTGCCCTTCCGTGACCGTACGCACGCCGGTGAAGAACTCGCCCTGCGGATGCTGGAGTGGGCCGACTCCAGCGATCTCGTCGATCCGGTCGTGCTCGCGCTGCCACGCGGCGGCGTCCCCGTGGCGGCGCCCGTCGCGCACGCGCTGCAAGCGCCCCTCGACGTCCTGGTCGCCCGCAAGATCGGCGTGCCGGGCCGGCGCGAGACCGCGATCGGCGCCGTCGTCGACGAGGAGCCGCCCCTCTTCGACCGGGTGGCCCTCGAACTCCTGGGCCTGAGCGAGGAAGGGCTCGGTTCCGATGTCGCGGCGGCGCGGGACGAACTGCGGCGCCGCACCCACGCGTACCGCACCGACCACCCCACGCCGCCGGTCGAGAACCGGACGGTGATCGTGGTCGACGACGGGCTCGCCACCGGCCTCACCGCCACCGCGGCCCTCATGTCGCTACGCCGCCGGGGCGCGGACCGCCTTGTCCTCGCGGCACCCGTCGGCAGCCCGCAGACCGTGGCCGACATGCGGGGGCACACGGGCGACGTGATCTGCCTCGAACAGCCGGCGGACTTCCACGCCGTGAGCGAGGGCTACGACCGGTTCCCGCAGGTCTCGGACGCGGAGGTGATGGACGTACTGAACGCGTTCCACGCCCGCGAGGACCGCCACGAGAGAAGCGGCCGCGGCTGACCCGTAGAGGCCGAGCCGCGTCACCACCCGGTGAGCACCAGATGGTTCACGAGCAGGGCGAGCGCCACCTGCGCGGCCAGCCACGGTCTCGCCCGGGGGAGGAACGCGCAGGCGGGGACGAGCCACATCGCGAAGGGCAGCCAGATGCGTTCGGTCTCCGCCTTGCTCATACCGGACAGGTCGGCGGCGAGCAGGGCGAGGAGCGCGGCCCCGGCGAGGAGCGCGAGCCGGGCCTGCCCGCCTCCCCTGCCGTCCGGCCGGACCAACTGCCCGACCGTCCGCCGCAGCCCCGCCACCGTCGCCACACCGACGACCAGGACCGTGCACGCGAGATTGGCCCACACCCAGTAGCCGTACGGTCGGATGCCGCCTGCTCCCTGGTCGTAACGGGTCATCAGCAGGTGGTACGCCTCCCACCAGTTGAACCCGGCGAGCGTGAACACCACCGGCACGACCACGAGCCCGGCGCAGAACAGGGCCGCCAGTGCCACCGGCCGCTCCCGCACCCTCCCCCGCCCGAGGAAGAGGACCGCAAGCCCGATCAGCGCGAACAGCGTGAGCCCGTACGAGAGGTAGCAGGTCAGGCCGAACAGCAGCCCGGCCCCCGCCGCCCACCAGACCGAACGCCCGCTCACCGCCAGCGCGAGCAGGGCCACCGCCCACGCGGCGACGGCGGCGAAGTACGCGTCGGCCGAGACGCCCATCCACACCGCGCCGGGCACGACGACCATGAACGGGGCGGCGCGGCGCGCCAGTTCCTCCCCGGCGAGCGCGCGCACGGCGACGAGCACGGCCACGCACGCCGTCGCGCCGACGATGACGCACCACAGGCCCGCCCATCCCCCGCCGCCGAGCCCGATGCGGTCCAGGAGGACGAAGGTGAGCGGGGCGGCGGGCGGGTGCCCGGCCGTGTGGGCCGGCCAGTGGTCCGGTGAGTCGATGAGGATGTGCCGCGTGTAGTCGCGCAGGGTGGCCGGGATGTCGTGGAATCGGTCGATGACCTGCAGATATTCGTACTTGGTGGTGAGTCGTTCCGCGACGCCGCGGTGCCAGCCGTCGATCAGGGCGAGGGAGAGGACCCAGGCGGTGGCCGTGGCCCAGGCCGAGGCGAGCAGCGCGCGCCAGCGGAGCCGGGTCGCGAGGGCGGGCCCGTACGCGACGACGGCGGCGGCCACCGCGAGGGCGGCGGGTGTGCCGGGGCCGAGGTGCGGGAGCCACTTGCCGTACAGCGGGGGCGCGCCGACGTGCAGGGTGCCGTAGGTGTCCTCGATGTGGCGGCCGACGAGCACAGCGGCGAGGACGAGGAGGAGCGCGGAAGCGGCGGCGTACAGGTCGCGGCGCGTGCCGCGCGGTTCGGTGCGGGGGTCCGTGCGGGGGTTCACACCGGAACGCTAGGCCGAGAGGCGTCCCGCACTGCGCCGACCGGCCCTGATGTCAGCGTTTCGTCATGAGTCGCGCACCCCGCCGGCCGGTACTCGCGGCCTACGGTCGAGACATGCGCGACACCCCCGCCTCGCCCTCCTTCTGGCGCAGCCCGCTGCGCGGCCCCTGGTTCACCTCCGTGCTGGGCCTCGTGCTGCTCGTCGGCATCACCGCCCTGTTCGTGACCGGCCTCGTCTCGTACGCGGCGTACAACCCGGGCCTGGCCCCGGTCAACGACAAGACCCCGGACAAGGGGATCCTCGGCTTCTACCTCTTCGCCTGGCCGACGGATCCGCACTGGCTGTACCGGCTCACGCAGGGCGTGCACGTCACGCTCGGCGTCACGCTGATCCCCGTACTGCTGGCGAAGTTGTGGTCGGTGGTGCCGAAGCTGTTCGCGCTGCCGCCGGCCCGTTCGCTGACGCACGCGCTCGAACGTGTCTCGCTGTTGCTGCTGGTCGGCGGCGGGCTCTTCGAGTTCGTCACGGGGGTGCTGAACGTGCAGCTCGACTATCTCTTCCCCGGCTCGTTCTATCCGCTGCACTTCTACGGGGCGTGGGTGTTCTTCGCCGCGTTCGTGGCGCACGCGGTGCTGAAGGTTCCGGCGGCGGTGCGCAATGTGCGTCGTGCGCGCGAGGAGGGGGAGTTGGTGGCTCCGCGACCGGATCCGCCGACGGTGTCCCGGCGGGGCGCGCTGTGGTTCGTCGGGGGCGGCTCGCTGCTGTTGTTCGGTACGACGGCCGGGCAGAGCTTCGACGGCCCGCTGCGCCGCACCGCGCTGCTCGCCCCGCACGGCGGCGCGGACCCGGGGACCGGCCCCAACGGCTTCCAGATCAACAAGACCGCCGCCTACGCGGGGATCGACCGCGCGGAGACGGCCGAGGAGGCGTGGCGCCTGGTCGTGGTCGGGCGTTCGGGCCGCACGGTCCGCCTCAGCCGCGCGGAGCTTGCTCAACTCCCCTTGCACAGCTCGGCGTTGCCCATCGCGTGCGTGGAGGGCTGGTCGACGTCCGACCAGTGGTGGCGCGGCGTACGGCTGCGGGACCTGGCAGCACTCGTGGGCCACGACGGCGATCCGCCGGATGTGCTCGTCGAGTCGCTGCAACGGCGCGGCGCCTTCCGACACGCCGCGCTGCGCGCCAACCAGGTCGCCGATCCACGGTCGTTGCTCGCCCTGTACGTCAACGGGGAAGCGCTCTCCGCCGATCACGGCTACCCGGCGCGCGTGATCGTGCCCGCCGCACCGGGGGTGCTCAACACCAAGTGGGTGGCCCGACTCACCTTCGGAAAGGTGTGACCCCGATGTCACTCTTGCGTCGCATCCCTCTGGGAAGCCCGCTTCAACTCCTGTTGCTGCTCTGCTCGTTCGCGCTCGCCGGGTACGCGGGGGTGCGGATGCTCGCCGACGACTGGTTCGGGGTGGCGCTGTGGTTCGTAGGCGCGGCCCTCGTGCACGATCTCGTACTGGTGCCGTTGTACGCGGGCGTGGACCGGCTGCTGGTGCGTGGGAGCGCGGCGGCCGGGCGCCGGGAGCGGGTGGGGTACGTCCGGGTTCCGGCCGCGCTCTCGGCGCTGCTGCTGCTCGTCTGGTTCCCGCTGATCAGCGGGGCGCAGGAGGAGCGCTACCGGTCGGCGACCGGCCGCTCCGCCGATGTGTACCTCGGCCACTGGCTGCTGCTCACGGCGGCGCTGTTCGCGGGTTCCGCGCTGGTGCTCGCCGTGCGGGTGCGCAGCGCGGCGAAGCACCGGCCGCCCACGGACCACTGATCGACGGGGCGCAGACCCGCCCCGGCCGCGTACCGGAGCAGGGCGGGGGTGCCGAGCCGCGCCCACGGGAAGGGGTGACCTCCGGACTGCCCCGGTGAGTCGGTGACCTGCACGCTCGCCCGCTCGTCGACGTCGACGGGCGCGGCTTCGGCTATCAACATCCCGCCGGGGGCGAGGAGTTGGACGACGCGGGCGAGCAGGGCGGCGGGTTCGCCGCCGATGCCGATGTTGCCGTCCATCAGCAGCACGGTGTTCCAGCGGCCCTCGCCGGGCAGCGGATCGAACACCGAGCGGCACAGCGCCTGGCCGCCGAGACCACGGCTGTGGGCGACGGCGGCGTCGCTGACATCCACGCCGAGTGCGGTACGCCCCTGCCCGGCGAGCTCCGCGACGAGCCGTCCGGGCCCGCAGCCGACGTCGAGCACGGCGCCCTCGCAGCGTTCCAGCACCTGCCGGTCGACGGCGTCGGCCCGCGCACACCATCGCTCCACCTCGAGGGGCAGCAGCCACCCGTCGGCGCGCCGCAGGAACAGCGGCCCGCGCCCGGTGCGCAGGGCGGCGGAGTACGGGTCGGCACCGGCCCAGGGGGCGGCGGGCGGGGCGCTCACCGGTCGGCCCCGGCCGTACAGTGCGCCAGGCGCGCCGCGAACCGGCCGTGCGGTGCCTCGGCGGCCACGGCCGCGGCGTCCTCGGCGGTGTCGACGTCACGCAGGGGCGGCAGATCGCGCACCCGCAGGCCCGCCTCGACGAGCCGGGCGCGCTGTGCGGCGCCGGTGTGCGCCGTGGACATGGGCACGCCGCGCAGCAGTCCCGGTTCGGGGTCGGCCAGGCCGAGGGCCCAGAAGCCGCCGTCGAGGGCCGGGCCGAACCAGGCGTCGCAGTCGGCGAAGTCGACGGTGAGGAGCTCGGGCCGGACCTGCGGGGTGTCCATGCCGATGAGGAGCGCGGGTCCCGTGCACCCGGCGAAGGCGGCCGCGAGGCGTTCGTCGAGGCCGCCCGCGCACTGCGGCACGACCTCGAAGCCGGGCGGCAGCCAGGGGCCGGGCGCGCCGTCGAGGACGAGGACGCGGCGGGCGGCCGGGGCCTGGGCGACCGCCTCCAGGGTGTCGGCGAGCGCGGCCTCGGCGAGCTCCGCCGCCTCCTGCGGCGTGAAGGGCGGCGTGAGGCGGGTCTTGACCCGGCCGGGGCGCGGCTCCTTGGCGATGACCAGGAGGTCGACCGGCGATTGACGGCGTGTGCTCACCGCGTGCTTCCTTCCCGTACGGGCGTCTCGTTCAGCACCCGGCTCATGTCGCGCACCGCGTGCCAGGTGCCGCGCCAGGTGCCGGTCACCTTGGAGGCGCCGGTGCGCGGCAGGTACGGCACGTCGTGCTCGGTGATCCGCCAGCCGGCGTCGGCCGCGCGCACCACCATCTGCAGGGGGTAGCCGCTGCGCCGGTCGGTGAGGTCGAGTCCGAGCAGCGCCTCGCGGCGCCCGGCGCGCAGCGGCCCGAGGTCGTGCAGGCGCAGGCCGGTCCTGCGGCGCAGCATGCGGGCGAGCGCGAGGTTGCCGGCGCGGGCGTGCACGGGCCAGGCGCCGCGCGCCGTCGGGCGGCGCCGTCCGAGGACCAGGTCGGCCTCGCCGTCCGCCACTTCGCGGACGAAGGGGACGAGCAGCCCCGGGTCGAGGGAGGCGTCGCAGTCGCAGAAGCACACGATGTCGGCGTCGGACGCGGTCAGGCCCGCGTGGCAGGCGGCGCCGAATCCGCGCCGCTCCTCGCGCACGACCTGGGCGCCCAGCGAGCGGGCGATCCCGGCGGAGCCGTCGGTGGATCCGTTGTCGACGACGAGGGCGCGCCAGTGCGGCGGGATCCGGTCGAGGACCCAGGGCAGCGCCTCGGCCTCGTTGAGGCAGGGAAGGACCACGTCGACGGTGGTGGGTGGGCTTGTCACGGGTCTCACCCTACGAGCCCGATTCCGACATTTCGGGCGCGGGATCCTTACGAAACACGGACGTCGACCGCTCGGCCCCGGCCGGGACGCCGCGGAGGCCCGGCGCGGTGCGAGGCTGGTGGCATGCAGCAGTCATACGAGCCCACGGGGCCGGCCCCCGACGGCGGCGCGGCCCGCGTCCTTGTCGTCGACGACGATCCGACCGTCGCCGAGGTGGTGGCGGGATACCTGGACCGCGCCGGCTACCGCGTGGACCGCGCGGACGACGGCCCAGCCGCCCTCGCGCGGGCCGCCGCGCACCGACCCGACCTGGTGGTCCTCGACCTGATGCTGCCCGGCATGGACGGCCTGGAGGTGTGCCGCCGAATGCGTGAACGCGGCCCCGTCCCGGTCATCATGCTCACCGCGCGCGGCGACGAGGACGACCGAATTCTCGGCCTGGAGGTCGGCGCGGACGACTACGTGACGAAGCCGTTCAGCCCGCGCGAGCTGGTGCTGCGCGTGGAGTCGGTGCTGCGCCGCGCCCGCCCCGCCACCGCACGGCAAAGCCCGCTGCGCGCGGCGGGCCTCACGGTCGACCCGGCGGCGCGCCGGGTCACACGGGACGGCACCGAACTCGCCCTGACCTTGCGCGAGTTCGACCTCCTGGCCTACTTCCTGCGCAATCCGGGGCGGGCGTACAGCCGGGAGGACCTGATGCGCGAGGTGTGGGGCTGGGAGTTCGGCGACCTGTCGACGGTCACGGTCCACATCCGCCGGCTGCGCGGCAAGGTCGAGGACGATCCGGCCCGCCCGCGCCTGATCCAGACGGTGTGGGGCGTGGGCTACCGCTTCGAGCCCGCCCCGCGCACCGAGCCCGTCGAGCGGGAGGCCTGACCGTGCACGACAAACTCCTCATCGCCTTGTACGCCTTCGCGGGCGCCGCCGCCACGGGGCTCGCCGGTGCGGCCGCGCTGCGGCTGCTGCGGCGCCGCTCGCTCACCGCCTCGCTCGCCGTGGTCGCCACCGTCGGCGTGGTCGCGATGCTGGCGGGCACGCTCGCCGTGGCGTGGGCGATGTTCCTGTCGCCGCACGACCTGTCAGTGGTGACGACGGTGGTGGCGATGGCGGCGGTCGTCTCGCTCGCGACGGCACTCGTCCTCGGCCGCTGGGTGGTGGCGCGCAGCCGCGAACTGGCCGACGCAGCCCGCTCGTTCGGCGACGGCGGCGACTTCGCCGCGCCCGACGCCCCGGCCACCGCCGAACTGGAGGAGCTCAGCCGGGAGCTGGCGGCGACCAGCGCCAAGCTCGCCGCCTCCCGTGAGCGTGAGCGCGCCCTGGAGACCTCGCGGCGCGAGTTGGTCGCCTGGATCTCGCACGATCTGCGCACCCCGCTCGCGGGCCTGCGCGCCATGGCGGAGGCGCTGGAGGACGGCGTCGCCGCCGACCCGGACCGCTATCTGCGCCAGATGCGCACCGACGTCGAGCGGCTCAACGACATGGTGGGCGACCTCTTCGAGCTGTCCCGCATCCACGCGGGCGCGCTGCCGCTGGCCCCGGCAAGGATGTCCCTGTACGACCTGGTCAGCGACGCGCTGGCGGGCGCCGACCCGCTGGCGCGCGAGCACGGGGTGCGGCTCGTCGGCGAGCAGGTGGAGCCGGTGCCGGTGGAGGTCGACGGCAAGGAGATGAGCCGGGTCCTGGGCAATCTCCTCGTCAACGCGATCCGCCGCACCCCGGCGGACGGCACGGTCGCCGTCGCCGCGCACCGCTCGCCGGAGGGCGTGGTGGTGTCGGTCTCGGACGCCTGCGGCGGCATCCCCGAGGAGGACCTCCCGCGCGTCTTCGACACCGGCTGGCGCGGCACCCACGCCCGTACTCCCCCGGCGGGCGCGGGCCTCGGCCTCGCGATCGTGCGCGGCATCGTGGAGGCGCACGCGGGCCGGGCCACGGTCAGCAACATCCCCGGCGGCTGCCGCTTCGAGGTCACGCTGCCCAGTGCCGCCGCGAGCGCCGCCGCACCGTGATGGCCGCCGTGCGGCATGGCTTGGAACCCTCGACGGCGCGCGCCGCGGCGACGATGTTCGGGCGCGAGCACCTGCTGACCCACTGACCGGGGCTCACCTGTCCATCGCGGCGCGCGCGAACTCCCGTACCCCGTCGTCGAATTGCACCTCGGGCTTCCACCCGAGCTCGGCGCGGAGCCGCGCCGAGTCGGCGGTGATGTGCCGGACGTCGCCGAGACGGTACTCCCCCGTCACGACGGGATCGGGCCCGCCGTACGCCGCCGCGAGCGCCGACGCCATCTCGCCGACGGTGTGCGGCGTGCCGCTGCCCGTGTTGTAGGCGCGCAGCACGCCCGGCTCGGCGTCGGCCTCCAGCGCCACCGCGTTGGCCTCGGCCACGTCCCGTACGTGCACGAAGTCGCGCCGCTGGCGGCCGTCCTCGAAGACACGCGGCGCCTCGCCGCGGGCGAGCGCGGAGCGGAAGAAGGAGGCGACACCGGCGTACGGGGTGTCGCGGGGCATCCGCGGCCCGTACACGTTGTGGTAGCGCAGCGAGAGCGCCGTCCCACCGCTCGCGCGCGCCCAGGCGACGGCGAGGTGTTCCTGCGCGAGCTTGGTCGCGGCGTACACATTGCGCGGGTCGACGGGGGCGTCCTCACCCACGAGGCCGGGCGCCAACTCGGCGCCGCATTCAGGGCACTTGGGCTCGAACCGTCCCGCGTCCAGATCGGCGGCGGTGCGCGGACCGGGCCGGACGACGCCGTGCCGCGGGCAGGCGTAGCGCCCCTCCCCGTAGACGACCATCGACCCGGCGAGCACCAACCGCGGCACACCGGCCTCGGCCATGGCGGCGAGCAGCACCGCCGTGCCGAGGTCGTTGCGCGAGACGTACTCGGCGGCGTCGGCGACCCCGTTGCCGAGCCCGACCCGCGCCGCCTGATGACACACGGCGTCGACGCCGACCAGCGCGCGGGCGACCGCGTCGGGGTCGCGCACATCGGCGCCGGGATCCTCCCGCACGTCGAACACGACGGGCTCGTGCCCGCGCGCGGTCAGCGCCTCGACGACATGGGACCCGATGAACCCGGCACCGCCGGTGACCAGTACTCGCATGCCGCCACGCTAGATCCCCCGGCCCCGCACACCACGGCAACGGGCCGATGCGTCACTACTCCGTAAGACCCGGCCGCACCGCCCCTTGACACGTTTTGCATAATGCAAAGGTCGGTATTTTGCATGGTGCAAACGTGAGGCAGGGAAAAGAGTGAGCGGCACAGGAGGCGGCCTGCGGGCACTACGCCCGATGCTCGGCGGCCGGGGTTCGACGATGGTTCTCGCGGTGCTCGTGGGTGCGGGAGCGGGGCTCGGCTCGATCGTCTTCCGCTGGTGCATCCAGACGTTCACGCGCCTGTTCTCCGGGCACGGCGACTACGCGGCGGACCCCGGCAGCGCCAACCCGCACGTGCCCTGGCTCGGCCCCTTCTTCGTCCTCGTCACCCCCGTCATCGGCGGCCTCCTCTACGGTCCGCTGGTCAACCGCTTCGCCAAGGAGGCGCGCGGGCACGGCGTGCCGGAGGTGATGCTCGCGGTCGCCAAGCGCGGCGGCCGGATCAGCCCGAAGGTGGCCGTCGTAAAGACACTCGCTTCGGCGCTGACCATCGGCTCGGGCGGTTCGGTGGGGCGCGAGGGGCCGATCGTGCAGATCGGCTCGGCGCTCGGTTCGACGCTCGGCCGCATCACCGGACTCTCGGAGGAGCGGTTGAAGCTGCTCGTCGCGTGCGGCGCGGCGGGCGGCATCGCGGCGACGTTCAACGCGCCGCTGGCCGGTGTGTTCTTCGCGATGGAGCTGATCCTGCGGACCTTCACCGTCGAGGCGTTCGGCGCGACGGTCCTGGCCAGCGTCACCGCGAGCGTGATCGGCCGGGCCGCCTTCGGTGACGTGGCATTCCTGAGCCTGCCCGACTTCCCGGTCCAACACCTCGGCCAGTACGCCCTGTTCGCCGTGCTCGGCGTCGTCGCGGGCGCGGTCGGCGTCGGCTTCTCGCGCGTCCTGTACGCGATCGAGGACGCCTGCGACTGGCTGTGGCGCGGCCCCGAGTGGCTGCGCCCCGCGGTCGGCGGGCTCGCGCTCGGCCTGGTCCTGCTCGCGCTCCCCGAGATGTACGGGGTCGGGTACCCGGTCCTGGAGAAGGCGACGGAGGGCGGGTACGCCATCGGCTTCCTGCTGCTCCTGCTCGTCGGCAAGATGATCGCCACGAGCCTGACCATCGGCATCGGCGGCTCGGGCGGGGTGTTCGCGCCGAGCCTGTTCATCGGGGCGATGCTGGGCGCCGCGTTCGGCGCGGTCGCGCACGGCCTGCTGCCCGGCACGGCGGGAGCCGTCGGCGCGTACGCGCTGGTGGGCATGGGCGCCGTCTTCGCGGGCTCGTCCCGCGCGCCGATCACCGCCGTGGTGATCCTCTTCGAGCTGACCGGCGAGTACTCGATCATCCTGCCGCTGATGCTGGCGATCGTCCTCGCCACCGCCACCAGCCGCCTGCTCACGCGCGACACCATCTACACGCTCAAGCTGCGCCGCCGCGGCATCGACCTGGACGGCCCGGCGCCGGACGCGCCGCTCGGCGGGCAGCGGGTGGCCACCGTCCTGGAACCGCTGCCGACTCCCCTGCCCGCGTCGCTCCAACTGGCCGACGCCGCCGAGCTGTTGAGCCGCTCTGGCCACGGCGCCCTGCCCGTGTGCGACGACCGTGGCGCACATCTCGGCGTCGTCACGGCGCAGACGGTGGCCGAGACGCTGGCGGAGCAGCCGGACGGGGCGCCGTCCACCGTGGGTGAACTCGCCCTGCACACGCCCCGCGTCACCGCGGACCAGCCGCTCGCCGCGGCGCTGCACACGCTTCTCGCGGCGCCCGGCACGGGACTCCCGGTGATGCACACCGACAAGGACGAGCCGGTGGGCTGGCTCAGCCACCAAGGGGCGCTGCGGGCGCTGCACCGGCCTGCGCCCGCGCAGGCCTCGTCCGCACAGGGCGTGCCCGCGTAGGTTCAGCCGGCGGAGCCCGTCGGCAGATCGGCCCAGCCCAGCGGGTGCAGGGTCGGGTCCGGGTTGTCGGGTGCCGAGGGCTCGCCGCCTGCCTCGTTGAACGCGTCCAGCGCGCCGATCAGCGACGCGCGCTGCTCCGGGTCGAGGCGCTCCACGATCCCCGCGATGTCCTCGCGGCGCCGCGTGGTCACGTTCTCGACGGTGCGGCGCCCCTCGTCGGTCAACTGCAGGAGCGTCTCCCGGCGGTTGGCGGGGTTCGCGCGGCGGTCCGCGAGTCCCGCCGCGATCAGCCGGTCCACCATCCGCATCGCGGTGGACGGCGCCACGTGCAGCTGCTCGGCGAGCATGACGAGTTTGGTGGCGCCGCGCGTCGAGAGCACCACCAGCATCCGGAACTGGGCCAGCGTCACCCGGTCCTCGACCTCCGCGAGGGACCGGGCCGACACGGCGACGAGCAGCCGCGACGCGGTGAGCACCGCTCGGGTCACCGCGTCCACGTCGTCCCGGCCCTCGGCCCGGGGCCCGCTCCCGCTCTCAGCCATGCGCCCTCCTCGCGGTGTCGATACCCGCCAGTATGAGGTCGATGCCGGCCAGGAACTGCGCCCGGTCGTCATGTTCGGGCAGTTCCGCGGCCACCTGCCGCAGGAACGGGTAGCGCGTGGCGTCAAGTTCATTCCACCGGGCGGCGATTCCGCCGAGGAACGCCGAGCGGTCGGTCGCGCCCGGGAGTACGAGGCCGGCGTTCGCGGCGTTCTGAGCTGCGGCTCCGAGTACGTAATTCAGCAGCGCGGAGGCGGAGTTGAACTGCTCGGCGCGCGCGACGCCCAACTCCTGGAGCCGGCCACCGAGGCCCTCGAAGATCTGCAGCAGCGCGGCCCCCCACGGCTCGCGGGAGAGCTGGGTTCCCACCCACGGGTGCACGTCGATCGCATCGAAGACGCCGAGCGCCAGGACACGGATCCCCTCCCGCGGATCCTCGTCACGGGCCACGTCCGCCATGACGCGCGTGACGACGCCGTCGGTGGCCGCGGCGAGCAGCTCGTCCTTGTTCGCGACGTGCCAGTAGATCGCTCCGGCGCCGGTCGCCAGACGCGCCGCGAGGGCGCGGAACGTCAGCCCCTTCTCGCCCTCGGTGTCGAGGATCTCGATCGCCGCCTCGACGATCCGCTCCTTGGAGAGCGCGTCGGTGCGCTGTGCCCTGGTCGCCATGGGTCCCATTTTGACACGGCTGGAACATTGTTCCAAACTGGTACTGGAACAACGTTCCACGCTCATCGCTTCCCGAAATCTCGGACTCTCGAAACGGAGCAAGATCATGAACACGACTACGCACACGACTGCGAACACGACCACGCACACGACCACCCCGATCACGATCGTCGGCGCGGGCCTCGGCGGCCTCGTCCTCGCCCGGGTCCTGCACGTCCACGGCATCCCCGCGACGGTCTACGAAGCCGACCCCTCGCCGGACTCCCGCACCCAGGGCGGCCAGCTCGACATACACGAGGCCGACGGGCAGGCGGCCCTCGCGGCGGCCGGGCTCACCGAGGAGTTCCGCGCGATCATCCACGAGGGCGCCGAGGCGCTGCGCGTGCTCGACCAGCACGGCAAGGTGCTGATGGACGAGCCCGACGACGGCAGCGCGAAGCGCCCCGAGGTGCTCCGCGGCGACCTGCGCCGGATCCTGCTCGACTCGCTGCCCGGGGGCACGGTCCAGTGGGGACACAAGATCACCGGAGTCCTGGCGCTCGGCGACGGCCGCCACGAGCTGGCCTTCGCCGACGGTTCGACCGTCACCACCGGCCTCCTCGTCGGGGCCGACGGCGCCTGGTCGAAGGTCCGTCCCCTCGTCTCGGACGCCACGCCCGCCTACACCGGCACGACGTTCGTCGAGACCTACCTGTACGACGTGGACGAGCGCCACACGGCGGCCGCCGACGCGGTCGGCGCCGGCGCCCTGCTCGCCCCTTCCCCCGGCAAGGGCATCAACGCGCACCGCGAGGCCGGCGGCATCATCCACACCTACGTCCAACTGACCCGCCCCGCCTCCTGGTTCGCCGACATCGACTTCACGGACGTGGCCGCGGCGAAGGCCCGGATCGCGGCCGAGTTCGAGGGCTGGGCCCCGGAGCTCACCGCCCTGATCACGGACGGCGAGTCGGCCCCGGTCGCGCGCATGATCCACACGCTGCCCGACGGACACCACTGGGACCGCGTGCCGGGCGTGACGCTGCTGGGCGACGCCGCGCACCTGATGCCGCCGTCCGGCGACGGCGCCAACCTGGCCATGTTCGACGGCGCCGAACTCGGCAGGGCGATCGCCGCGCACCCCGACGACATCGAGGCGGCCCTCGCGGACTACGAAGCGGCGATGTTCACCCGCACCTCCGGCTTCTACGACGACGCGCGTGAGATCTTGGACCTCTGCCTCGGCGACGGCGCGCCGCACTCACTCGTCGACTTCTTCACCGCGGCTGGTGAGTCCGTCGCTGGCGAGTCGGCTGCCGGCGAGTCCGTCACTGGTGAGCGCGTCGCCGGTGAGACGGCGACGGAGTACGACGCCGCGCGAGCCTGACCCGACGAAACCCACCGAAAGGCACCGGCGCACCCACCCGCACCATGGTGCGGCGCCGACCCTGGCGGGACAATGTGCCGGATCCGCCCCTCGCCGGGACGGCCCCGCACACTCGTCGAAGGTGGCACCCGTGAATATCGACGGCAGCGACGGCTATTACGACCTGGGACCCTTCCACCGCGAGGTCACCACCGGCTCACCCGAGGCCCAACTGTGGTTCGACCGCGGCCTGTTGTGGGTGTACGGCTTCCACCACGAGGAGGCGGCCCGCTGCTTCAAGCGGGCCATCGAGGCCGACGAGCAGTGCGCCATGGCCCACTGGGGCCTCGCCTACGCGCTGGGTCCGAACTACAACAAGCCGTGGGAGGCGTTCGACGAGCGCGAGCTGACGTCGAGCGTCGAACGGACCCACCACGCCGTCCAGCGGGCCACGCTCGCCGCCGCCCGCGCGACACCGGTCGAGCAGGCGCTGGTCGACGCCCTCCGGCACCGCTATCCGTCCCCCGGTCCCGCCCCCGACCAGTCGGTGTGGAACGAGGAGTACGCGCAGGCCATGGGCAAGGTCTACGCGAACCACCGGGACGACCCGGATGTCGCGACGCTGTACGCCGACGCCCTGATGAACCTCACGCCCTGGCAGCTGTGGGATCTGCCCACCGGTCGTCCCGCCGAGGGCGCCCGCACCGTCGAGGCACGGGAGGCGCTCGAACACGCGCTCGCGCGGCCCGACGGCCGCGACCACCCCGGCCTGCTGCACCTCTACATCCACCTCATGGAGATGTCGCCGACGCCCGAACAGGCGCTGCCGGTCGCCGACCGGCTCCGGGGCCTGGTGCCCGACTCGGGTCATCTGCACCACATGCCCACGCACATCGACGTGCTGTGCGGCGACTACCGGCGCACCATCGAGGCCAACACCCGCGCCATCGAGGCGGACGAGCACGCACTGGCCCGCGACGGCGCGATGAACTTCTACACGCTCTACCGCTGCCACAACATCCACTTCCGGCTCTACGCCGCGATGTTCGCGGGCCGGGCCGAGGTCGCGTTCGACTCCGTGGACCGGCTCGAGGCGGCGGTCCCCGAGGAGCTGCTGCGCGTCGAGTCCCCGCCCAAGGCCGACTGGCTGGAGGGCTTCCTGGGCATGCGGGTGCACGCCCTGGTCCGCTTCGGCCGCTGGCAGGACCTCATCGACCTGCCGCTGCCCCGCGACCCGGAGCTGTACTGCGTGACGACGGCGATGACCCACTACGGCAGGGGCGTGGCCCTCGCCGCGACCGGCCGCACACAGGAGGCCGCGGCGGAACGCGCGCGCTTCACCACCGCCGTGGAACGGGTGCCGCAGTCCCGCACCCTCTTCAACAACACGTGCCTCGACCTCCTCGCCCTGGCCGGGGCGATGCTCGACGGCGAACTCGCCTACCGGACGGGCGACTTCGACCAGGCCTTCACCGACCTTCGCCGCGCCATCCACCTCGACGACACCCTTCCCTACGACGAGCCGTGGGGCTGGATGCAGCCGACCCGCCACGCATACGGGGCACTGCTCCTGGAGCAGGGCAGGGTGGCGGAGGCCGCCGACGTCTACGCCGCCGACCTGGGCCTCGACGACGCCCTCCCCCGCCCCCTGCGCCACCCCAACAACGTGTGGGCGCTGCACGGCTACCACGAGTGCCTGCTCCGCCTCGACCGCGACGCGGAGGCCCGGATCATCGCCCCGCAGCTGACGACGGCACTGGCGGTGGCGGACGTCCCGATCCGCTCGTCGTGCTACTGCCGCCTGGACTCGGGGACACCTGAGGAGGAGAACGACTGCTGTTGACGGCTGCCGTTCAGGCCCTGCCCAGCAACCTGGGTCAACTCCCCCGTTCATCTCTCACGCCTGGCCCCTCACTCCTGACTCCTCACTCCTGCTCCTCCAGCAGACAGAACCCGCCGCCACGGCAATCCCCGCACACCTCCCCTTCGCGCTGCCCGCTCCCGTGGCAGGCCCCGCACAACCCGTCGTGCCACGTCGTCCCGTCCAGCGCGTGGTGCGGGTGCGGATAGTGCGTGTCGGGGAGCACGCACTCCACCTGTGTGTCCGGATGCCGTCGGACACACAGGTCCCGGCCGGGCTGCCGACGCCGAGCTTCCTCTGTCATGACTCCTGCTTCCCCTTCCGCTACGACTCCAGGGAAGCATCCACCACTGACAATCGGGCCGACAGCGCCCCGCCGGGCCGCGCCGCAGGCCCCGGTGTCAGGCTTCGGCGCGCTCCGCGGTGACCACCACCGCCGTGTACGGCAGGGTGAATTCGCCGCCCATCGCGTCGATCGCAGCGCCCGTGCGCGCCAGCAGGTCCGCCAACTGCTCCGGCCGGTACGTGCCCGCCTCCCCGCTGGTGCGCAGCTGTTCCAGCCACGCGTCGCGCGTGTACGTGGCCTCCCAGTCGAAGTGCCACTCCTCGGGCTCGCCGAACAGAGCGGTGTCGCGCAGCCCGTCGGCGACCTTCGTGAAGATCGCCCCGTACGCGTCGAGCGTGGGGCGGGCCCAGGGGTTGCGCGGCGAGTCGGGCAGGGCCTCGCGGTGGGCGGCGGCGAAGGCGGCCGCGAGCTCGGGCCCTGGGCGGAAGACGTTCCAGAAGAGGGCGAGGCGTCCACCGAGGCGCAGCACCTCGGCCGCCTTCGTGGCTCCTGCGACCGGGTCGACCCAGTGCCAGGTCTGTCCCGCGACGACCGCGTCGAAGGTGCGGCCCGCCGCGTCCCAGGTCTCGAACTTGCCGACTTCCACGTCGAGTTCGTGACCGCGGGCGTACTCCGCCATGCGCGCGTCGACGTCGATACCGAGGACGGTGCAGCCCGCCGCCCGGAACTGGCGGGACGCGATGCCGGTGCCGCAGCCGACGTCGAGGACGTCAGGGCCGGGCGCGGCGGCGGCGATCCGGGCGACCAGGGCATCCGGGTAGCGGGGCCGGGTGCGGTCGTAGCGCTCGGGGTCGGCCCCGAAGGACTCCGCCATGGCGCGGGCCTTGTGCGGTTGGTTCGCAGCGGCCTCAGAGGGCTTCACATCACGAGTGGGCATGCGCCCACCATAGTGGGCACTCGCCCACTCTTCTACCCTGAGCCGAACCCCGAGCCGAGTCGAACGAAGGAGAAGCGCAGGTGCCGACCGGTGTGGCCATACGCGATGTGCGGGAGCAGCTCTTCGACGCGGCCGAGCGCGTCCTCATGCGGGACGGGGCCGCCGCGCTCACCAGCCGGGCGGTCACCACGGAGGCGGGCTGCGCCAAGGGCGTGCTGCACCGCCACTTCGCCGATTTCGACGCCTTCCTGGCCGACCTCGTCATCGACCGCGCGGGCCGCATGGAGGAACGGGCCGCCGCGCTCGTCGCTACCGCCGGCACCCGTACCGTCGTCGACCTCCTCACCGACGCACTGACGGACCTGTTCACGCCGGTCGTCGTCGCCATGGTCGGCCTGCTCACCTTCCGCGACGGCCTGCGCGCGCGACTGCGGGCGGCCGGGCGGCCCGGTGTCACGGTCCTGTCGGACGCCACCGCCATGCTCCGCTCGTACCTCGAAGCGGAGCGGCAGGCCGGCCGGTTGACGCCCGACACGGACATCGACTCCCTGGGCCTGACCCTCATCGGCTCGGGCCACCTGCTGTACGCGAACCGGGAGGACGGCCCGCCCGCGGAGGCGGACGTCCGCCGGGTCGTCACGTCCGCCGTCGCGGGAGCGCTGCCCCACTAGCAACTGGACGGATCGTCAGGCGCCCGCGTGCACGCCGATGCCGCCGGAGACGGCGAGGTTCTCGCCGGTGATGTAACCGGCGGCGTCCGAGGCAAGAAAGGCCACGGTCTCGGCAACGTCCGAGGGTGTGCCGACGCGGCCCAGCGGGACGCCCTCACCCCACGAGTCGACCATTTCCTGGGAGACGCCCAACTTACTGTAGGCGGGGGTGTCGATCAGCCCTGGGCTGACGGCGTTGACGCGGATGCGGCGCGGGGCGAGTTCGAGCGCGAGGGACCTCACGAGAGGCAGCAGGGCCCCCTTGGCGGCCGTCATGGCGGCCCCGATCCCTTCGCCGGCCCCGACGGTGAACACGACCGACGCCCCCTCCTTGAGGTGCGGGAGCGCCTTTTGCAGGGTGAAGAAGTTGCCCTTGACGTTGATGTCGAAGAGAGCGTCGAAGGCATCTTCGTCGGTCGACTCGATCGGGCCCGGCCGGGAAATGCCGGCGTTGAGGAACAGCAGGTCGCGGGAGCCGAATTCGCGGCGCACCTGGCCCATCAACTCGTCGACGTCGGACAGGGACCGCGCGTCGACCCGGACCACCTTGACGTCCTCGGGAAGTCCGGCCTCGGTGACGTTACTGACGCCGGTGACCATGACGCGGTAACCGCGTGAGCGGAGCAGTTCAGCGGTGGCCTTGCCGATACCGCTGGTTCCACCGGTGATCAAAGCTGCAGGTGCAGACATGGTGCGCCCCTTTGCGTGCTGCCGGAGGTAGGAATTGACAGCCTACGTCAACCTGTCAGCGACTGCCAAACTTCGTGCGAGTGCCACCCTGGCAGTGCCGGGATAGCCTGAGGGCATGAAGCAGGAAGCCAAGACGGCGGCAGGCGCACCGGCCACACTGTGGGACCGGACGCGGCAACTGGCCTCCAAGGAGATCCTCGAGACGGCCCTGCACCTGTTCACCGAGCAGGGTTACGACGAGACGACCACCGCCCAGATCGCCCGCGAGGCCGGCGTCTCCCAGCGCACCCTCTTCCGCTACTTCGGCACCAAGGAGGACCTCCTCGGCGGAGGCCAGGAGCAGTTCGGGCAGGTCCTGACGGACGCGATCAACGAGCAGCCCGCCGGGGCCGACATCTGGGACACCCTGCGCGCGGGGCTCGCCGCCGTACTGGCGCTGCACGACAGCCGCGAGCAGGCCCTGGAGCGGTTCCGCCTCCTGCACAACACCGCCTCGCTGCGCGCCGGTTGGCTCGAAAAGCGCATGCGCCTCCAGGAGGCCGTACTGCCGCTCATCGAGGCGCGCATGGGCATCGCTCCCGGCAGTACGGACCCGAGGGCCCGCGCGGTGATCGCGACGGCATTCGCATGCCTGGATGCCGCATCGATGACCTGGGTCGACAACGGCGGCAAGGGCGACATCATCGACCTGTACGACGCGTGCCTGGCCGCGGTGCGCGGCTGACCGCAGCGCACGACCGGCTACAGCATTGCGACCGCCGCCCCACTCGTGCCGGAGCGCCACCTTCATCTACCTGAGCACCTCCTGAGAATGTCTCCCAAATTGTTGACACTTACGTTGACAGTTGATGCCGTAGGTCCGGGGACGGGACTCGCTCGCCCCAAGAGCCACACGGGAGCCACGAGTTGAAGCACAGGGCCATCAAGCGCAGAAACGTCGTGATCGGGATCGGGGCGACCGCGGGCGCCGCGGTCGCAGGCGGTCTCACCCTGTCCGCGCAGGCGTCGACCGGAACCGCGCCCGACGAGCCTTCCGGCGCCCTCACGTTCGACACGGACGCCTACAAGGAGCTGACCACGACCGTCACCACCGACGACGGCGACAAGGAGGTGAAGTACCGCTTCTGGAAGGCGATCACCTATGTCGCGAAGCCGGTCGACGAGACGTACCAGAGCCTCAACGTGAGTGAGCCGGTGGAGATCGACGGCAAGGCGATCGACGCCTCCGACGCGCCCATCCTGTTCGCCAACTCCGTCGGCGGCTATATGCCGTCCTCCGTCGCGGACGCGGACGGCGTAGGGGGCGGCGGCATGCCCGGTGGCGGCGGTGGCGGTGGCGGTGGCGGTGGCGGCGGCATGCCGGGCGGTGGCGGCGCGATGAACGCCAACCAACTGCTCGCCCTCGCCGCCGGCTACGTCGTCGTGGAACCGGGAGCGCGCGGCCGCACCCTCAAGGACGACGACGGCACGTACTACGGCACCGCGCCCGCCGCGATCGTCGACCTGAAGGCCGCCGTGCGCTACGTCCGCGCCAACAAGGGCCGCATTCCCGGCAACACCGACCGCATCGTGTCCGCGGGCACCAGTGCGGGCGGCGCGCTGTCCTCGCTGCTCGGCGCCTCCGGCGACAGCAGGATCTACGCGAAGTACCTGGCCGACCTGGGCGCGGCCGACGCCTCCGACGCGATCTTCGCGACCGGCGCCTGGTGCCCCATCGCCGACCTGGAACACGCCGACGGCGCGTACGAGTGGAACTGGGGCGCCAACAAGCAGAGCAACGGCGAGCAGGTCGACCAGGCGACGTCCAAGCAGTTGCGGGCCCAATTCGCCGAGTACCAGGCCTCGTTGAGGCTGCGCAGGATCGACGGGCACGGGCTGCTGACCGCCCGGAACTACGACGACTATCTGCTGACGCACTATCTGCAGCCGTCGGCCACCCGCTATTTGAAGGGTCTGTCGGACAGCGACCGCGCCGCGTACCTCGCCGACAACACCTTCATCACGTGGCACGGCGGGCGGGCCACGTTCACGTGGGAGGACTTCCTCACGCACGTGGGCGCGCGCAAGAAGGACACGCCCGCCTTCGACCCGTTCGACCTGTCCGCCCCGGAGAACAACGAGTTCGGCGCGGGCACCACCGAGGCGCGGCACTTCACCGCGTACGGCGCGCGGCACGACACGTCCGGTCTGGACAGCAAGCGCGTGGCGTCGGACATCCCCGAGAAGCTCGACCTGATGAACCCGATGTACCACCTGGAACGCCGCAACCCCGGTCGCTCCAAGCACTGGTGGATCCGGCTCGGCACCAAGGACAGCGACACGTCGCTGACCGTCTCCGCCAATATCGCGGCGAGTGCGGCCGGGCTCGGTGACAAGGTCGACCACCTCTACTACTGGGACCAGGGGCACGGGGCCAACACCGATCCGGCGGACTTCATCGCGTGGATCGCCCAGGTGACGGGCCACAAGAGGAAGTAGGCGCGACGCACGCGAGCCACTGTGGCCCGGCCCCCGCGAAGGGGCCGGGCCACAGTGCCGTACGCACGGATCAACCGGCCATCGCCGGCGCTCCCTTCCTGCCCCCGCTCCCCCGGTTCGCCCGGACCCTGATGGTGAGCGCGGCCAGCGCCATCATCACCGCGCCGAACACGGCCGCCACGGCGAACATCGAAAAGCCCAGGTCCGCGTGGCCGGCCGCGAGCAGCTGGCCGCCCATCCACGGGCCGAAGACGGCGCCGAAGCGGCCCATGCCGGAGACCCAGCTGAGCGCGGTGGGCCGGTCCTCCTCGACGTGGTGCGAGCCGACCGTCGCGTACACCATCGTCTGGCCGCTGAACAGGAGCAGCCCGGCGAGGAAGACGACGCCGTACAGCACGACCACCGACATGTGTACGCCCATCAGGTAGACGAAGACCGCGGTCAGCGCGAACCAGATGATGACGATGCGGCGCGGGCCCACACGGTCGGCGAGGCGGCCCGCGACCAGCATGCCGACGATGCCGCCGACGTTGAGGAACGTCGAGAAGAGCAGCGAGTCACCGGTGTCGTAGCCGAGGTCGCCCATGATCTTCGGCAGCCACTGGCCGACCCCGTAGACGAGCAGCAGGCCGGCGAACGACGTCAGCCAGAAGCACAGCGTCGTCAGCCACTGGCGGCCACGGAACAGGGCCTTGATGCTCTCCAGCTTGTCGGCGGCGTGCCCCTTGGGCTCGGGCAGTTCGAGGCCGTACGTGCCCGCGAGGGCCTGCGCGTCGCCGGTACGGCCGCGGGTGAGCAGGTTGGTCGGCGACTCGGGCAGCAGCTTCAGGGCCAGCGGCAGGAAGATCAGCGCGGGTATCGCGCCGACGAGGAAAGCCGAGCGCCAGCCGAAGTCGTCGATCAGCCACAGCGCGAGCAGCGGTGCGACCGCGCCGCCGGTCTGGTGGGCGGTCATGATGACACCGGTCGCGAGCGCCTTGCGGGCGCCGGTGGTGAACTCCATCCCGTACGAGATGGCGATCGGCAGCAGCGCGCCGAGACCGAAGCCGCACACCAGGCGGAGGAAGCCGAAGACCCCGGCGCTCTGGGCGAATCCGCAGCCGACGGTGGCGATGGTGAAGACGACGACCGAGGTGAAGACGGTCTTGCGGCGGCCCACCCAGTTGCTGACGGTGCCGGAGAGGATCGTGCCGACCAGCATGCCGAAGGTGGTGTAGCTGCCGATGTCACCGGCGGAGGCGTCGGTCAGGCCGAGTGCCTTCGAACCGAGCATGTGCGGCAGCGCGGAACCGTAGATGAACGTGTCGATGCCGTCGATGAACACCAGCGCCCAGCACAGGGCGATGACGATGGTGCGGCTGCGGCGGGACGGGTCCGCGGCGACGGCGGAGGCCGCGTTTTTGGGCAGGGCGGAGCGGTAACGCGAGGACATCGTTGTTCCTCTCGTCCGGGCGGTCCGGTGGCGGCCCGGTAAGGGTGGAGTGGAATGCGCGGGGACGGTCGGGGTCAGGTCTTGATCGGCGGGGTTCCGTGGGTGTGGAAGGACTCGATGGTCTTCAGGCCCCAGGCCTGGCCCTTCTTGCGCTCTTCCTCGGTCCAGGTGATGAGCGGCCAGTCGGGGGCGAGGACGAGGCGGGTGAGCGGGTTGCACAGCTCGATGCGGTTGCCGCCGGGCTCGTAGACGTAGAGGAAGAACGTCTGCTGGATGGCGTGCTTGTGCGGGCCGGTCTCGATGAACACGCCGGTGTCGATGGCGAGATCGGCGGCGCGCAGGATGTCCTCGCGGTTGTCGGTCGCGAAGGCGATGTGGTGCAGGCGGCCGTTGGCGCCGGTCCAGTCCTCGGTGTAGACGACGTCGTACGACTTGTTGGTGAAGGTCAGCCACTTGCCCGCGATGCGCCCGGTGTCGAGCTGGATCTGCTCGGTGGGGCGGGCGCCGAGGACGTCCGACTGGAAGTCGGCGTTGAGCGCGACGTCCGAGGCGAGGAAGTTGACGTGGTCGAGGCGGCGGACGCCGACGCCGCGGTTGGGCTTGGCCTGCGGCTGGTTCTTGAGGGCCGGCTTCAGCTCGTCGGGGGCCCGGTAGTGCTCGCTGTCCCAGTAGAGGGCGAGTTCGTGGCCGTCCGGGTCGGTGGTGACGAACAGCTTGCCGATGCCGGGCTCGTCCTCCGCCCAGTGTCCGGTGCCGCCGGACTCCTCGACCGCCTTGATGCGACGCTGAAGCGCTTCCTCGCTGGAGGTGCGCAGCGCGATCCGGCCGAGTCCCGGCTGGTCGCGGGCGGTGAGGACGAGGCTGTGGTGCTCGTAGTCGTCGAAGGTGCGCAGGTAGACGCTGTCGCCGTCCTGGCCGCAGACGGTCAGGCCCAGGAAGTCCGTGAAGAAGCCGACGCTGGCGTCCAGGTCCGGGGTGAACAGCTGGGCGTGGCCGATGTGCGCGATGTCGCCGAGGGGCGGAGTCATCGGGGACCTCCTGAGTTCTGTGCGGGGAGGGATGCGGTGTCGACGGAGCGCGGGAAGACCGCGCCGTCGAAGAGTTTTCGGGCCGTGCGGACTACGGCGGTGCGCCGCGGGGCGGGAAGTCCGTCGGGGCCCGTGGTGAGGCCGGCTTCGATGTCGGTGAAGCCGGTGGGGTGCTCGATGCGCAACCGGTCTGCTCCCGTGGGCGGTTGGGCGATGCCGTCCGCCACGCTGCCGGCCATCCGCAGCCCTGCCGCCACGCTCGCCGCGCCGAGCACGCCGATGGAGGTGTGGCAGCGCACGGGGATGAACGTACGGGTGGTGACGGCGCCGCCGTGCCGGGGCGGGGCGAGCAGGGTCAGCTTGGGGACGGTGGCGTCGGAGACATCACCGAGGCCCATCAACTCACCGGCTTCCAGGCGGATTTCACGGAGACGCCGGGTCAGCTCCTCGTCCGCCTCCAGCTCCTTCGGGTCCTCGTAGCCGGTGACCTTCAAGGAGTCGGCGGGTATGAGCACGGTCGGCATGCCGTTGTCGACGCAGGTCACCTCGGTGCCGGCGACCGTGTCGCGGAGGTGCCCCGTCGGAAGCAACGCGCCCTCGCCCGGCGGGAATTCGATGACCACGGCGGCCGCGGTCCCCGGTACACCGGAGATCTCCGCGTTGCCCGTGTAGTCGACCCGGCCGCCCGGCGTGGGGAACGTGGCCGTGGCCCGGTCACCGGAGTTGACCATGCGGATACGGACCGAGGTCTCCTCCTCCCCCGCGGACACCAGGCCGCGCTCGACCGCGAACGGGCCGATGCCGGCGAGGATGTTGCCGCAGTTCTGACGGGCCGACACCACGGGTTCGTCGACGTTCACTTGGAGGAACAGGTAGTCGACGTCGGCGTCCGGGTCGTCCGAAAGTGACACCACCGCGACCTTGCTGGTGAGCGGGTGGCCACCCCCGATGCCGTCGATCTGGCGCGGGTCGGGGCTGCCCATCACCCGCAGCAGCAGCTCGTCGCGGGCGGCCGGTTCGGCGGGCAGGTCCTCGGCCAGGAAGTAGGCGCCCTTGGAGGTGCCGCCGCGCATCAACAGACAGCGCACCTCATCGAACCGGGCCCCTTCCGACCCGGCCCCCTCCGCCCCGGTCACGAGGTGTGTTCCTCGTACGTGCGGTACTCGACGCCGAGCCGCTTGAGGGTGTCGCGCAACCCGTAGCGGTCCAGGCCGAGTTGGCCCTCCAGGAAGGCGGCGCGGGTGGCGGCCTCCTTCTCCTCGCGGGCCTGGGACTTCTCCGCGGCCTCGGCGGCCCGTTCACGCGGCACGACCACCACACCGTCGTCGTCCGCGACGATGACATCACCGGGACGGACGGTCTCACCCCCGATGACGACCGGGACGTTGACGCTGCCGCCGGTCGCCTTCACGGTGCCCTGCGCGGACACGGCGGCGGACCAGGCGTGGAAGCCCATCTCGCGCAGCTCGGCGGTGTCACGGATCCCGGCGTTGGTGACGATGCCGCGCACCCCGCGCTTCTGCAGCGCCGTGGCGAACAGCTCGCCGAACATGCCGTCGGTGGACGGAGATGTGGTGGTGACGACGAGGATGTCGCCCTCGCCGCACTGCTCCACGGCCGCGTGGATCATGAGGTTGTCGCCGGGCCAGGAGAGCACCGTCACCGCGGTGCCGGCGATGCGCGTGTCCTGCTGATTGGGGCGCAGGTGGTGGCCGAGGAGGCCGGTGCGGCCCATCGCCTCGTGGACGGTGGCGACGCCGTACCCGGCGAGCGCCTCGACGTCCTTGGGCTCGGCCTTGGGCGGGTTGGTGACGATGACGCCGGGCATCAGGCGAGCTCCTTCGCGATCTGCGGGTACGGGCGCATGTACGCCTCGGCCATGGTCTTGTGGGCGAGCCCCAGGTTGGGCCCCGCGTTGCGCTTGAGCTGCACACCTCGGCGTACGGCCAGGTCGGTGTAGTACTCCCACAGGTGCTGCTGGGCGCCCAGGCACTCCATGGCCTTGCGCTTGATGTCCCAGACCTCGGTGATGTCGAGGAGGACCTCGGGCTTGAAGCCGCTCATCTCGGGCTGGTGCGGCTCGAAGTAGAAGACGGGCGGGGCGCCGATGATCTCGCCCTCGCCGGGGTAGCCGATGGCCTGCGCGAGGACGCGGGCCTGCAGGGCCATGCGGTTGGCGGCCGGGTGATCGCCGTTGTACGGGTCCTCGACCGGGTGCGTGAGCACCACGTCGGGCTGGGTGTCCCGGTAGACCGTGACGAGCCGGTCGGTCAGCTCGGCGGTCTCGACGAGGGGGTAGTCACCGGCGTCAAAGAAGTGCACGTCGGCGCCGAGCGCGGCGGCGGCCCGCTCCGCCTCGTCGCGGCGCAGCGCCTTGATCTCGTCGAGCTTCTTGCCCTCCCGCCAGGCCTTGGCGGACTCGCCGCGCTCCCCGAACGTCAGGCACGCGATGCTCACCTTCTCGCCGCGGGCGGCGGCGAGCGCGATGGCACCGCCGGCCCGCCACACGAAGTCCCCGGCGTGCGCGGTGACCACGAGGGTCGATCGTGGCGGGGTGGCGGGCACGTTGCCGTTGGTCATTGCTGCATCTCCTAGGTGACAGGTGTGCGGCCCGCCCCCGGTGCAACGTCAGTCGGCGCTCAACACGTCGATCACACTGCGGAGGTGGGCGCGGACGGCCGTCTCGGCCGCCTGCGGGTCCCTGGCGCGGATCGCCTCGATCATCGCCAGATGCTCGCTCAGGGACTGCTGCGAACGCCCCGGACGCAGCGCCAACTGGAAGCGGTGACGCACCAGTTGGGCGTTGAGCCGCTCCAGGAGCCCGACGGCCGTGTGCTGGCCGGAGATCTCCCGGATGCGGGCGTGCAGCTCGTGGTTGAGGTCGGAGTAGGTGAGCGGGTCACCGTCCGCGACCGCCTTGGACATGGCGTCACCGAGCCCGGTGAGCTCGTCGAGCTGCGCGTCGGTGGCCTCCTCTGCCGCCTTGGCCGCGCACAGCCCTTCGAGTGCCATCCGGCACTCGGTGATCTCCACGGCCTCCTCGACCGTGACGACCCGCACCCGCGAGCCGCGGTTACGGATCCGCTCGACCAGGCCTTCCGCGGCCAGCTCGAGCAGCGCGGCACGGATGCTCGCCCGCGTCACGTCGTACTGCTCGGCGAGTTCGTTCTCCACCAGCCGCTGGGCCGGTGACATCTCGCCGCGCAGAATCGCCTTCCGCAGCTGATCGAGCGCGTACTGCTTGGCCTGCTCTCCGGAGCCCGGACGGGCTTCCTCCGGCATCTGCCCTCCCTGAGTGAGTGCGTGTCGACGCTAAATCTAGGCGAACAGAATTGTCAACGATTTTGTTCGCAACCTGTCCGCACGCTTTGACCCGCCACTGGCGCCCCGCGCGACGGCAGCGCGACTCAACTCCCCTCCCCACACCGCGAGTTCACCCCTTGTACGCTTCCGCTTCGGACACCACCCCCTTCCCCCTCACACCAAGATCACAGAATGCATCCGCCATGCTCACGCCATGAAGGAGCTTTCACGTGGCCATTCCACGGACGTCCCTGCTGGTCCTCGCCACCACCGTCGCCGCGCTCGCCGTGACCGCGACGGGCCCGGCCCAGGCCGCCTCTCGAGCGCTGCCCGCCGTCCCGCCGCGCGCCGAGACCGCCGCCCTGCACGACGACGCCGCGGGCGGTGACGCGGACGCCGACGACCCGGCGATCTGGCGCAACCCCGCGGACCCGGACCGCAGCCTCGTCGTCGCCACGGCCAAGCAGGGCGGCCTGCGCGTCTACGACCTCGACGCGCACGAGGTGCAGTCGCTGCCGGCCCCCGCGGGACCCGGCGCCGACGACGCGCCCGGCCGGTTCAACAACGTCGACCTGGTCCACAGCGCCGGCCTCGGCGACCTGGCGGTGACCTCGGACCGCGGCAACGACCGGCTGCGCTTCTACCGCATCGACCGCGACCGCGCCGGCGGCCCGCTCACCGACGTCACCGACCCGAAGGCGGCCCCGGTCTACTCCGGCTCCCAGGACGAGATCAACGAGCAGCGCACGGCGTACGGCCTGGCCACCTGGACGGACAAGGCGAGCGGCCGCTCGTACGCCCTGGTCAGTCAGCGTGAGCGCACCCGCCTCGCCCTCCTGGAACTCAAGGGCAACGCCGACGGCACGGTCGGCTACACCAAGGTCCGCACCCTCGACCTGCCGTCCACCTTCGGCCTCCCGAACGGCGCCACCTGGTCACCCTGCGGCGAGCCCGGCGAACTCCCGCAGGTCGAGGGCATGGTGGTGGACCCGGCGACCGGCACGCTCTACGCCGGCCAGGAGGACGTCGGCATCTGGCGGCTGCGCGCCGACCTCACCGGCGCACCGAAGCTGATCGACAAGGTGAAGGAGTACGGGGTTCCGGGCACGTACGACGAGGCGACCGAGGAGTGTGTCGCGGGCGCCGACCCAGGCTTCGGCGGCAAGCGCCTCACCGCGGACGTCGAGGGCCTGACCCTGGTCACCGAGAAGGACGGCGACGGCCTGCTCCTCGCCTCCAGCCAGGGCGACAACACCTTCGCCGCGTACGACCGCGAGGTCTCCGACGCGAACAAGTACGAGGGCGGCTTCCGCGTCACGCCCGCCTCGGCGGAGCTCGACGGCTCCGAGGAGTGCGACGGCGCCGCCGCGCTGAACGAGCCGCTGGGCCGCCGCTACCCGAACGGTCTGCTGGTCGTGCAGGACGGCCACGACGCCCCGGGCGAGACGGACCGCCCCTCCACCAACTTCAAGTTCGTGGACCTGGGCGCGGTCACGGACGCGGTCGACGACTGACGGCCTCGGCGGGCCGCTCGTCGAACGGCCCGCCCCACGGAGCCTCCAGCGCCGCACGCAGCCCGCCGAGCACCTCCTCCCCGATGCGCTCCGCCAGCCGGGCCTCGAGACCGTCCAGGGCCCGCCGCGCCCGCTCATGGGCGCGCCGCCCCTCCGCGGTACGGCGGACCAGGCGCTGCCGGGCCGACGCGGGGTCCGGCACCTGCTCCAGGAGGCCGTCGTCGATCAGGGCGCGGACGGCCTGATGGACGGTCTGCCGGGTCACGCCCATGCGGCGGGCCAGCTCGGAGACGGTGGTGCCGTCCGCGTCGAGCATCGCGAAGAGCTGCACCTGGGTGGGCGTTATCGGCGCCACACCTTGCGCCTCCAGAGCCGCGAGCAGCCCGTCCTCGAACCAGCGCCGGGCGTCACCGAGGAGCTGCGGCAGATCACGTCGGGGCTGGCTAGTCACTTCTTCGTCCTCCCGGACTCCCGGATACCTCGACACAGGCACTGTCCTTGCTCTTGCCCGTCGACCTCTTGCTTGTCGACCTCTTGCCTGTCGACCTCTTGCCTGTCGACCTCTTGCCTGTCGACCGCTTCACATGTCAGGCTACCTGACACAGAACGTCAGGCACCCTGACACAGGCAAGGATGATCCGCATGACCATGGAGTTCGCGACGCGCTACCGCAGCGCCTCCCGCATACCGGCCGACCCGTCGAAGCCGTACGTGATCGAGAAGGGCGAGGGCGACCGGGCCCACCTCTTCGGCGATCTCGTCACCGTCTACGCGGGCGGCGAGCAGACCGACAACACCTTCAACTTCTTCACCGTCGAGGGCCCGAAGGGCGACATCATCCCGGCGCATGTGCACGCGGACACCCACGAGGTGTTCTACGTGACGCAGGGCGCGGTCCGGCTCTTCGCCGAGGACCCCGAGGGCGAGCAGCTGGAGCGTCTGCTCACGCCCGGCGACTTCGGTTTCGTGCCGAAGAACTGCGCGCACGCCTACCGCATGGAGCGCCACCACTCCCAGGTCGTCGGCGTCGCCGCGGGCCCCGGCGGAACCTTCGAGCGGTTCTTCGAGACGCTGGGCACACCGGCGGAGGAAATGGGCCTGCCGGCCCGGCCGTTCGTCCCCGAGCCGCACAAGTTCGGCACGGTGCCGCAGGAGTACGACGTCCGCTTCCTGCCCGACCACCAGTGGCGGACCTCGTGACGCCGGGCGAACTGCGGCAGTTGATCGCCGCGCCGCCCCCGGACGTCACGCCGCTGCCCCGGTCGACCGAGTACGCGGGTGGCGTCCGGGCGTTGCGCGGCGTCCCGTACGCGGACGTGGATGGTGCCCGCCCGCTGGAACTCGACCTGTGGCTGCCCGCGTCGGCGGGCCCGGCGCCGCTGGTGCTGTTCGTGCACGGCGGGGCGTGGCGGCGCGGCCGGCGTGACGACATGGGTGTGCGTACGCGGGGGTGGGCCCCCGGCCCGTTCGAGCAGCTCGCGGCGGCGGGCCTCGCGGTCGCCTGCGTGGACTACCGGCTCAGCGGCGAGGCGACGTTCCCCGCGCCGCTGGAGGACCTGCGGTCGGCGCTGCGCTGGCTCGGCCTGCGCGCGGACGAGTTGGGCATCGACGCCGAACGCACCGTCGTCTGGGGCGAGTCGGCGGGCGGCCATCTGGCCTCGCTGCTCGCGCTCACACACGACGAGCCGCGGCTCGCGGGGGCGGTCATCTGGTACGGCCCTGCGGACCTGACGACGGCGCGGCCCCCGTTCGATCCGGCCAACCCGGCCACGCCCGAGGCGCTGCTCCTGGGTGACGCCCCATCTTCGGTGCCCGAACTGGCGGACGCAGCAAGCCCGTTGAGACGGGTGCACGCGGACGCACCGCCCTTCCTCGTCGTGCACGGCGAGGCCGACTCGATGGTGTCGTGCTCCCACGGCCGTGACCTGTCGGACGCGCTGCGGGCGGCCGGGGCGCCGGTCGAGCTACGGACGGTGCCGGGGGCCGACCACGGCTGGCACGGCGCGGACGACGCCGAGGTCCGGCGGATCTTCACCGCTTCCCTGGACTTCGTACGGCAGCACACCTGACCACCCCTTTGCGCCGCACGGTTGACCTGGCAGATTGGTGTGTCCCTGCCCCCGCCTGGTGAAGAGGTGCGCGATGAGCCCGCAGTTCGGCGACTACCAATTCGAGATCTACCTCGACGGACTGCGGGGCGTCACGCCCTCGCAGCCGATGGACTTCGCCACCCTCGAACAGCGGGCGCAGGCGGCCCTCTCCCCCTCCGTCTGGTCCTACGTCGCCGGGGGCGCGGGCAACGAGCACACGCAGCGCGCCAATGTGCGGGCCTTCGAGCGGTACGGACTCGTGCCCCGGATGATGGTGGGTGCCACGCAGCGCGACATGTCCGTGGACCTGTTCGGGATGCGCCTCGCCTCACCGCTGTTCATGGCGCCGGTCGGCGTGATCGGGCTGTGCGCGCAGGACGGACACGGGGACCTGGCGACGGCGCGGGCCGCGGCGCGCACCGGCGTACCCATGGTGGCGTCGACGCTGACGGTCGACCCGATGGAGGACGTGGCCGCCGAGTTCGGTGACACACCTGGCTTCTTCCAGCTGTACACACCCACCGACCGGGCGCTCGCCGAGAGCCTCGTCAAGCGGGCGGAGGCGGCGGGCTACAAGGGCATCGTGGTCACGCTCGACACCTGGGTCACCGGCTGGCGCCCGCGCGACCTGTCGACCTCCAACTTCCCGCAGCTGCGAGGCCATTGCCTCGCCAACTACATGTCGGACCCGCGCTTCCAGGAGATCGCCGCGAGCACCGACCCCACGGACCTCGTACGGTCCTGGGTCGGCCTCTTCGGCAACCCGCTCACCTGGGACGACCTGCCGTGGCTGCGCTCGCTCACCGATCTGCCGCTGATCCTCAAGGGCATCTGCCACCCCGAGGACGTGCGCCGCGCCAAGGATGGCGGCGTGGACGGCATCTACTGCTCCAACCACGGTGGCCGCCAGGCCAACGGCGGCCTTCCCGCGCTCGCCGCGCTGCCGGGAGTCGTCGAGGCGGCGGAGGGCATGCCAGTGCTCTTCGACTCCGGAATCCGCTCGGGCGCCGATGTCATCAAGGCGCTCGCGCTGGGTGCCACGGCGGTGGGCGTCGGGCGCCCGTACGCGTACGGGCTCGCGGTCGGCGGCGACGACGGCCTCGTGCACGTCCTGCGCTCCCTGCTCGCCGAGGCCGACCTGATCATGGCGGTGGACGGCTATCCGACCCTGGCGGACCTGACACCGGAGGCGTTGGTGAAGTCGGGTCCCTACGGCGATTGAGCAGCGGAGCCCCGTGGCGTGGGGGCTATCGCAACAGGTCCCGTACCGCCGCGAGCGCCGCCTCGGCCGTCGCCGGGTCCACGCCCGGACGGGCGAGCGCGCTCATCGGGATGGGGGCGGCGTCGGGCAGCCCGGCGCAAGGGGTCAGGCCTTCGGGTTCCTGGCCGACCGCCGCGAGCAGCGCCACGCCCTGGCCCGTGCGGGCGAGGTCCAGGGCCCCCGCGAGATAGCCGGCGTCGCCGACGACCGAGGCCGGCACCCCGCGCGCGGCCAGGGTCCCGATGGCCCTGCGGCGAATGGCGCAGGGGTCCTCGATCGCCACGAGAGGCACGGGCTCCGGGGCGGTCGGCGGCTGCCAGCCGGGGACGGCGTACCAGGTGAGTGGGAGTCCGCCGACGGGTGTGCCCTCGGTGGCCGCGGCCTCGGTGACGTACACCGCGACGTCGACCCCGCCCCGTTCCACGGCCTCCACCAGGCGGGCGGAGCGGTCGATGCGGAAGCGGACCCGGCAGCCGGGGCGCACCTCCTGGACGGCCGCGGTGAGCCGGGGCAGGAACTGGTCCGCGGCGTGCTCGGTGGAACCGATGGTCACGGTGTCGCCGTCGGCGTCGAGCAGCGTGCGTACGGCCTCGTCGTGGACGGCGAGTATCTTCCGCGCCTGTTCGAGCAGCAGCCGCCCGTCGGGGGTAAACCGGGTGCCTCTGCCCTCGCGTTCGACGACGGGCCGCCCCAGGGTCTTCTCCAGCTTCCGGACGTGCTGGCTCACCGCGGACTGGCTCAGGGACAGGGCCTCACCGGCGCGGTGGAAGCCGCCGCAGTCGGCTATGGCCGTCAGGCTGCGCAGGGCGACGAGGTCCAGGAGGGGTCGGGGCATGCCGTGACAGTAGTCGTCATCGGCGATCGATCGCGATCCCTGATCGGTTTCGATCCGAATTCGTCGTTGGACGCTGTCGACCACGGCCGGTCATGATGGGCACATGTTGCACGCGCCGTCTTCCGCTGCCTTTCTGACGCGGCGCCGAGTCATCGACTTCGGCGTCACGTGCAGCGCGCGCTGTCGCTGACCTCCTGCCGCACTCCTCCCCTTCACCGCGTCGCGCCTCTTCACCGCGTCACGCGTCGCCCGGCTCACGCCTGCACCGACGCGTGACCTCGCGGCGCCCGAAGGGCCCGGCCCGCTGCGCCTTCCCTTCCCCTCGGCACCCCTGATCCCCTCGGCACCCCTGACACCGCCGATCGCCCTCGCCCTCCCCCTCGCCCGATGTCCGCCTGCCCCGAACCGGGAGTCCCCTCCTCATGCCCTCACCCCATGCCGAACTGCCCTTGATCGTGGAGGCCCTGGCATGACCGTGACCACGACCGTCGCCGAGTTGCGCGAGCAGCTCGCCTCCGACGCTCCACCTGCTCTGCTCGACGTCCGCTGGGCGCTGGGCGACCCGCACGGCCGCGAGCACTACGCCGAGGGGCACATCCCGGGCGCCGTGTACGTCGACCTGGAGACGGAGCTGGCGTCCGCTCCGACGGCGTGGGGCGGCCGCCATCCGCTGCCACCGATCGACCGACTCCAGGACGCCGCGCGCCGCTGGGGCCTGCGGCGGGACCGGCCCGTCGTCGTCTACGACGACCTGGGCAACACCGCCGCGGCGCGGGCCTGGTGGCTGCTGCGGTACGCGGGCCTGGACCGGGTGACGCTGCTGGACGGCGCGCTCGGCGCCTGGCGCTCCGCCGGTCTGCTGTTGGAATCGGGCCAACCCGCCGCCCCGCCGCGGGGCGATGTCGTCCTGCGCGAGGGCGCGCTGCCGCTCACCGACGCCGACGGGGCGGCCGAACTCGCGGCATCCGGGCTGCTGTTGGACGCCCGGGCCGGTGAGCGGTACCGCGGCGAGGTGGAGCCCGTCGACCCGCGCGCCGGACACATTCCGGGCGCGGTGTCCGCGCCGACCGGCGAGAACCTGGCGGCGGACGGCACGTTCCTGCCCGCCGACGAGCTGCGCAAGCGCTTCGCGGAGCTGGGGGCCGACGCGGCCGGGCGAGGTCCCTACGCGACGGGGCCGGGCGCCGACACGGCCGGGCCAGGTTCCTACACGGCCACGCCGGGTGCGAATTCCGCACCCCGCATCGGTGTCTACTGCGGCTCCGGTGTCACCGCGGCCCACGAGATCGCCGCCCTGGAGATCGCCGGGTTCCGTGCCGTCCTCTTCCCCGGCTCCTGGTCCGCCTGGTCCACCGACCCCGACCGCCCTGCCACGAAGGGAGAGCGGCCATGACGACGGACCACCTGGACACCGCGGTCCTGTCACCACCCGCGGACCATCCGCCCGCGCCGTCCGCCCGTGTCACCATCCGTGGCACCGCGAAGACCGGCCGCCGCCTCGCCGTGCCACGTTCCGTGCGCCGGGCCGCAGGACCCGTCGGACTCGTCCTCCTCTGGTTCCTGACATCGGCCACCGGTGTGCTCCCGGAGTCGGTGCTCGCCTCGCCCGTGGACGTCGTCCGGCAGGCCGTCGAACTCACCCGCAGCGGCGAACTGCCCGACGCCGTCGCCGCGTCCGGCCGCAGGGCCGCCACCGGATTCCTGATCGGCGGATCGGTGGCGCTGGCGCTGTCGCTGCTGGCGGGGCTCTTCCGGCTCGGCGAGGACGTGGTCGACTCCTCGATGGGCATGTTCCGGGCCATCCCCTGGGTGGGTCTCATCCCGCTGTTCATCGTGTGGTTCGGCATCGAGGAGACGCCGAAGATCGCGCTGGTCGCGCTCGGCGTGACGTACCCCCTGTACTTCAACATCTACGGCGGCATCCGCTCCACGGACGCCCAACTCGTCGAGGCCGCCCGGATGATGGGGCTCGGCAAGCTCGGCCTGATCAAATACGTGATCCTGCCGAGCGCACTGCCCGGCGCGCTCGTCGGACTGCGGTACGCGCTGTCGACCGCCTGGCTCGCCCTCGTCTTCGCCGAGCAGATCAACGCGGACGCCGGTCTCGGCTATCTGATGAGCAACGCCCAGCAGTACTTCCGTACGGACGTCATCGTGCTCTGCCTCGTCGTGTACGCGCTGCTCGGCCTCGTCTGCGACTTCGCCGTACGGATCCTTTCGCGCCGGCTGCTCGCCTGGCGCGCCAACTTCGAGGGCGAGGCATGACCCCCATGGCCGACACCGTCACCAAAACCGAAACCGAAACCGAAACCGAAACCGGCACCGGCACCGGCACGCACACCACGGTCAACAGCGTTGAGATACGCGGCCTTTCGCGGGCCTTCGACGGTCACACCGTCCTGCACGACCTGGATCTCGACCTGCGCGAGGGCGAGTTCGTGGCGCTGCTCGGGCACAGCGGCTGCGGCAAGTCGACGCTGCTGAGGATTCTCGCCGGCCTGGACGAGGAGATCGGCGGCGAGGTGACCGTGCCCGCGCGGCGCAGTGCCGCCTTCCAGTCGCCGCGGCTGCTGCCCTGGCTGAAGACGTGGCGCAATGTCGTGCTCGGGCTGCCGGGCCGGCCCGACCGGGCTCTCGCCGACAAGGCGCTCGCCGAGGTGGGCATCGCGGAGCGCGCCACCGTCTGGCCCAAGACGCTCTCCGGCGGTCAGGCCCAGCGTGTCTCCCTGGCCCGCGCCCTGGTCCGCGAGCCCGAACTGCTGCTCCTGGACGAGCCGTTCGGCGCCCTGGACGCGCTCACCCGGGGTCGGGTCCAGCAGTTGGTGGCCGAGCTGTGGGAGCGGCACGGCTGCGCGATCCTCCTGGTCACGCACGACGTGGAGGAGGCTCTGCTGCTCGCCGACCGGGTCCTGGTGATGGACGAGGGACGCATCGCCCACGAGCTCACCGTCGACCTGCCCCGCCCCCGCGATCTGACCGCCCCCGAGTTCGTCACCCTGCGCGCCCGCCTCCTCAACTGGCTCGGCGTGACCGGCACCCTGGAAGGAACCCCGTCGTGATCCGCAGAATCGCAGCCGCCGCCCTGAGCCTCACCGCCCTTGTCTCGCTCACCGCTTGTGGCGCGGACTCCTCCGCGGACGCCGCCGCCGAGGACGGCCGGGCCACCCTCACCATCGGCGACCAGGCGAAGACCCTGCAGACCATGTTCGCCGCGTCGGGCGCCCTCAAGGGGGCGAAGTACAAGGTGAAGTGGGCCGAGTTCGAGGGCGCGGCGCCGCTGTACCAGGCGGTGCAGGCGGGCGCTGCGGACACCGGGTACTCCGCCGACCTGCCGGCGCTTCAGGCGCTCAGCGGCGGGCTGAAGATCAAGAACATCGCCGCCCTGAAGAACGACGGCTCGCACGTGGGCATCGTCGTCCGCAAGGGTTCCGGCATCGACAGCGTCAAGGGTCTCAAGGGCCAGAAGGTCGTAGTGTCCTCGGCGAAGGGCAGCATCTCGGAGTATCTGCTGGCCAATGTGCTGAAGCAGCACGGGCTCAGTTACCGGGACGTCAAGGTGCAGTATCTGCTGCCGACCGACGCGCAGGCCGCGTTCGCGTCCGGGAAGGTCAAGATCTGGGCCACCTTCGGCGTCTACCAGACCGTGGGCCTCCAGCAGGGCGGCAAGCTCCTCGTCGACGGACAGGACGGCCGGGTCAGCGGGATCGGCTTCGTCAACGCCTCCGATGACGCTCTGGCCGACTCCTCGAAGAAGGCCGCGCTCACCGACTTCGTGAAGCGTCTCGGCACGGCCCTCAAGTGGACCAGCACGCACAAGGACGCCTACGCCAAGGCCATCGTCGAGCACAACGGCGCCGACCCCTCCGTGGCGAAGACCCTGGCATCGGCGGCGTACGGCAAGGTCCTGCCGGTCTCCGCCGACGTGAACAAGACCGTCCAGGGCGTCGCCGACCTCATGAACGGGATCGGAGTCCTGAACCCGAACGTCGACGTGGCGAAGTCGGCGGACACCTCGCTGCTCAAGTGACCCACCCCCACAACTGACCTTTCGAGCCCAGGAGTTGTCCATGCCTGTCGAGTTCATCAGCGCCGTCCACACCGATTCCGGCGCCTCCGGTCCCGCCGCCGCGAGCCGCACCGGCTTCGACCCCGCCTACCTGCGCAGGTACGCCCGCGCCCTGGACGACGGGGGTTTCGACCACACCCTGGTCGCCTACCACTCGGCCTCTCCGGACGCCCTCCAGGTCGCCCAGTTCGTCGCCACCCACACCGAGCGCATCCGGCCGATCCTGGCCCATCGGCCGGGCGTCGTCTTCCCCACCCACGCGGCCCGCGCCCTGGCCACCCTCGACCGGATCAGCGACGGGCGACTGTCGCTGCACATCATCTCCGGCGGCAGTGACGAGGAGCAGCACCGCGAGGGTGACTACCTCAACAAGACGGAGCGGTACGAGCGTTCGGACGAGTACATCCGGATCCTGCGCAAGGTGTGGCAGTCCGAAGGACCGGTCTCGCACGAGGGCAAGTACTTCCGGTTCGAGGGCTACCACTCGGACGTGAAGCCCGTGAACGGGCTCGTGCCGATCTCCGTCGGCGGCTCGTCCCAGGACGCCTACCGGGTCGGCGGACAGCAGGGCGACATCTTCGGCCTGTGGGGCGAGCCGCTGAAGGAGACGGCCGAGCAGATCGCCGCCGTGAACGCGGTCGCGGACGCGGCCGGGCGCCCGCATCCACGCATCTGGGTGTCGTTCCGCCCCATCGTCGCGCCCACCGACGAGCTGGCCTGGGAGAAGGCGCACCGCACGCTGGGGGCGCTCCAGGACCAGGCACGCAACACCGAGTTGCTCCGGCACTACCGCACCACGGGCCGCCCGGCCAATGTCGGCTCCCAGCGGCTCCTGGACGTCGCCGGGCGCGGCGAGGTCCACGACCGCTGCCTGTGGACCGCCCCCGCCGTCGCCACCAACGCCGCGGGCGCCTCGACCGCCCTTGTCGGCTCGCCCGAGACGGTCGCGAAGGCGCTGCTCGACTACGTCGACATCGGCTGCGACCTGCTGTCGATCCGCGGCTACGACCCGCTCAACGACGCCATCGACTACGCCCGTCACGTGGTGCCACTGGTACGCCAGGAGCTCGCCCATCGGGCCACGACCCGCGCCGCCTGACCGAACCAGGACACCGAGATGACCACCGCACCCCAACGAACCGCCTCCGCCACCCTCCTCGGGCTGCTCGCCCGCGACCTGCCTCCCGACCGGCTGAGCACCGACCCGGCGGCCCTCGCCGCACACACCACCGACCGCTCCGGCACCCGCCCGGACGGGGAACCCCTGGCCGTGGTGCACGCCCGGCACACGCAGGACGTGGCACTCGCCCTGCGGCACGCCCAGGCACTGCGCGTGCCGGTGGTGCCGCGCGGGGCCGGTACCGGCCTGTCGGGCGGAGCCACGGCCGATGAGGGCTCCCTGGTCCTCGACCTCTCCCGGATGAACCGGATCCTCGAACTCGACGCCTTCGACCAGGTGGCCGTCGTGGAACCCGGCGTCATCACCGCGGAGCTGGACCGCGCGGCCGGTGCGCACCGGCTGCGGTACGCGCCCGACCCGGCGAGCGCGGCCCTGTCCACCATCGGCGGGAACATCGCCACCAACGCGGGCGGTCTGCGCTGCGCCAAGTACGGGGTCACCCGTGACAGCGTCCTCGGCCTGGAGGCGGTGCTCGCCGACGGAACGGTGGTCACCACCGGGCGCCGTACCGTGAAGGGCGTCACCGGGTACGACCTGACCGCGCTGCTCACCGGCTCGGAGGGCACCCTCGCGGTGATCACCGGGGCGACCCTGCGCCTGCGGCCCGTCCCGGTGACGGTGGCCACGCTGGCCGCGTACTTCCCCACCTTCGAGGCGGCCGCCGAGGCCTCGTACGCGATCGCGCGGGCCGGCGTCGAGCCCGCGCTGGCCGAACTGGTCGACGGCCCTGTACTCCAGGCCATCGACCCGGCGCTGCGGGAGCGGGGCGCCGCGCTGCTGCTCGTGCAGTGCGACGGGGCGGGCGCGGCGGTGGAGGCCGCGGCGATCGCCCGGCTGATCGCTCCGTCGGCCACCTCCGTGGAGACCACCGAGGACCCGGCCGAGTCGGAAGCACTGCTGGCCGCCCGCCGCCTGGCGCTGCCCGCGCTCGAGAGGCTGGGCCGCCCACTCATCGAGGACATCGCCGTGCCGCGCTCCCGGCTCGCGGAGGCGGTGCGGGAGATCCGGGCGATCTCCGCGCGCCATGACGTGCCCGTGTTCACCATCGCGCACGCGGCCGACGGCAATCTGCACCCGATCGTCGTCGTGGACCGGGCCCTGGACCGACTGCCGGACGCCGCGTGGGAGGCGGCCGGCGAGATCTTCGCGCTGGCGCTGCGGCTCGGCGGGACACTCACCGGAGAGCACGGGGTGGGCCTGCTGAAGCGGCAGTGGGTCGCCGAGGAACTCGGCCCCGCGTCCCACGCGTTGCAGCGCGGCCTCAAGGAGGTGTTCGACCCGCGGGGCATCCTCAACCCCGGAAAGGCCCTGTGACACCGGGGGCGGGCGGGCTCAGCCGGCGGACACCGCGTCGATCAGGCGCGTGAGCGCGTCGGCGGCCTTCGCCAGTCCGTCGTTCGGGGTGACCGGCTCGTCGAGGTAGCGGTCGCGGCGCAGTTCCAGCATGAGGGCGGTGACGCGGGGCTCCGTGCCGTAGTACGTCAGGGGGACGTACGCGCCCGCGAAGGGTGTGTTCACGGCCGTGTCGCCGTACGGGGCGAAGGCCTCGCGGGCCCGGGCGAGGAGGGTGTCCGGGGTGTGGAACGGGTCGGTGCCCAGGCAGACCGGTGGGCGCGGGTCGCTGCCGTGCAGTTCGTAGGGCAGGGCCCGGCTCGGGTAGGAGTGGACGTCGATGACGACCGCCCGGCCGGTCGCGGCCAGGCGGTCCGCCACTGCTTGCGTCATGGACTGGGCATAGGGGTGGAAGTACGTGTCGAGCAAGGCCTGCTCGTCCGCCGGGGGTTCGGGGCGCAGTGGCTCGCGGTGTGTGGTGCGTGTGTAGACCGCGCCCATGCCGACCGACCGCATCTCCTCGCGTTCGTCGGGGAACCGCTCCGGGTCGACGACCAGGCGCGAGCGCTCGTTGACGAAGCACCAGGGTGTGACGGACGCGGCCCTCGCGGCGCGTTCCGCGACGGCCTCGGTGTGGGCGTCGGTGATGAGGTCCAGCTCGTGTTCGAGGGCGGCGTCGTCCAGCAGGAGTCGTGAACGCACCCGCTCCGGGATCTCACGGGAGGCATGCGGTACGTGCAGGAGCACCGGGGAGTCCGGATCGCCGGGGTGCAGCCGGTGGGGCGGTGTGTCCATGTGTCCCACTCTCCCATCCGTCCATTTCCTGGGACAGGTGGTTTCGAGGTGTGGGCGAGGGGTAGGGAGCCCAGCCGCTACTACTGAATGGACAGTGAGTAGCTGAAGCGCGACAGGAGTACCTCACCTTGCCCGAAGCACCTGCAGAACTCGTGCGCCACCTGTGGATCCCGCTCGCCGACGGCACGCGGCTCGCCGCCCGTGTCTGGCTCCCGGAGGGCCCCGCACGCCCGGCACCCGCGATCCTCGAATACATCCCGTACCGCAAGAACGACGGGACGGCCGACCGCGACAACAGCCTGCACGCCCGCTTCGCCTCGTCCGGCTACGCCGCCGTCCGCGTCGACCTGCGCGGCAGCGGCGACTCCGACGGGCTGATGCTCGACGAGTACGCGCAGCAGGAGCTGGACGACGGCGTCGAGGTCATCGCGTGGCTCGCCGAGCAGGAGTGGTGCGACGGCACGGTCGGCATGATCGGCAAGTCGTGGGGCGGCTTCAACGGCCTCCAGATCGCGGCCCTGCGCCCGCCCGCGCTCAAGGCGATCGTGACGGTCTGCTCGACGGACGACCGGTACGCCGACGACGTGCACTACACGGGCGGTTCGCTGATCGCCTCCGAGATGCTGCCGTGGGCGTCGACGATGCTCGCCTACAACGCGCGGCCCGCCGACCCCGCCGTGGTCGGCGACGACTGGCGCGAGCGGTGGCTGGAGCGGATGGCGGACACCCCGGTGTACGTCGAGGAGTGGCTGCGGCACCAGACCCGCGACGCCTTCTGGAAGCACGGCTCGGTGTGCGAGGACTTCGGGGCGATCGAGGCGCCGGTGCTCGCGGTGGGCGGCTGGTACGACCCGTACTGCGGCGCCGTACTGCGCCTCCTCGAAGGCGTGAACAACGCTCCGGTGCGGGCGCTCGTCGGGCCGTGGGCGCACACGTATCCGCACCAGGCGGCGCCCGGGCCCGCGATCGACTTCCACGGTGAAGTGGTGCGCTGGTTCGACCAGTTCCTGCGCGGCAAGGACACCGGGGCCCTGGAGGATCCGGCGCTGCGCGCATGGCTGCCCGAGTGGGCGGCGCCCGGCGGCGACCGCGAGCAGCGGCCAGGCCGGTGGGTGGCCGAGCAGCAGTGGCCGTCGGAGCGCATCGAGCGGCAGGAGTTCGCGCTGGCCGGCGAGTCGGCGGGCGAGGCGGTCGAGCACGACCCGCTGCGCTTCAGGGACGCACACCTCGACAGCACGCGCGTACTCGGCACTGCGGGCGGCAGCTGGCTCCAATTCGGTGACGCGGCCGGGCAGTTCGGCCCGCAGGGCGGCGACGACGGGCTCGCGCACTGCTTCACCACCGCGCCGCTCGACGAGCGCGCGGAGATCCTCGGCGCACCGTCCGTGACACTGCGGGTGAGCGCCGACCGGCCCGCCGCGCAGCTCGCGGTGCGGCTCAACGACGTGGCTCCGGACGGCAGTTCGCGGCTCGTCACGCGCGGCCTGCTCAACCTCACGCACCGCGAGGGCCACGAGGAGACGCTGCCGCTGGAGCCCGGGCAGGCCTACGACGTGAGCGTGCCGCTGGTGGCGACCGCGCACGCCTTCGCGCCCGGCCACCGCATCCGGGTCGCGGTCTCGTCCTCGTACTGGCCGCTGGCCTGGCCGTCCCCCGAGCCGGTCACGGTCACCCTGCACCCCTCCCCCGCCACCGCGCTCCACCTGCCGGTCCGGCCGCCGACGGACGCGGACGACGAGCTTCGCCCCTACGGGGAGCCGCAGCCGGACCTGCCGGTCGAGCTGTCCACGTCCGGTGAGGGCGCCTCGCGGCGGATCGAGCACGACCCGGTCACCGGCCGCACGGTCGTCGAACTCGTCATTCGTGACGGGCAGTTCAAGGACCTCACCGACGGCCTGTGGAAGCGCGGCGACGCCGTCGATCGCTTCTCGCTCACCGAGGGCGACCCGTCCTCCGCCGTCGTGGAGTGCGAGCGCACCGAGGAGGGCGGGCGCGGCGACTGGCACTGGAAGGTCGTCACGCACAGCCGGATGACCGCCGACGCCTCCGCGTTCACCGTCGTCAACACCCTCACCGCCTACGAAGGGGACACCCGCGTCTTCGACCGCACCACGGACGCAGTGATTCCCCGGCAGGGAGTCTGAACATGCGCAGACGCACGTTCCTGACCGGCTCGCTCGGTGTCGTCGCGGCCGCCGGAGTGGCCACGGCCACCGGGTCGGCCGCCGGCACGGGCCCCGTGATCACGGTCGGCTCCAAGCAGTTCACCGAGTCGTGGGTGATGGGCGAGCTGTACGCCCAGATCCTGCGCAAGCGCGGCTTCGACGTCGTCCTCAAGTCCAACGTGGGCAGCGCCGACCTCATCGACCGCGCGCTGCGCAACGGGCAGATCGACCTGTACCCCGAGTACACGGGCGTCATCCTGCAGACGTTCGCGATGCCGAAGCACATGCCGACGACGGCGCGCGACACATACGAGGCGGCGAAGAAGTTCGAGGCGGGGCGCGGGATCTCGCTGCTGCCGCCGACGCCCTTCCAGAACCGCAACGCCGTCGCCGTGCGCACCGCCGACGCGCGCAAGCACAAGCTGAAGACCGTCGGCGACCTCGAGCGCCTCGGGAAGATCTCGTACGCCGAGTACCCCGACAACATCACGGGACCGCTCGGCTTCGACGCCGTCGTCAAGGCGTACGGGCTGCACGACATGAAGGTGCGGCCGCTCAACATCGGCCTGCAGTACCCGGCGCTGAAGAACGGGGACGTGGCCGCGGCCGACGTGTTCACCACCGACCCACAGCTGCGCCGCTACGACTTCACCATCCTCGACGACGACCAGGCCATCTTCGGGTTCCAGAACGTCTCCCCCGTCGTACGCACGTCCCTCGTCGAGAAGTACGGCAAGCGGCTCACCGAACCGCTGAACGCCGTCGACGAGTTGCTCACGGAGGAAGCGATGCAGGCCCTGAACGAGGCCGCCGCGATGATGCGGCTGAGCCCGGCGAAGGTCGCCGACCGGTTCCTGAGAGCGAACAAGCTGATATGACCGTGACCGAGGAGCATTCCACGATGCAGACCGCTGGCGCCGCCGACGACATAGTTTTCGACTCGGCCACCAAGACGTATGACGGCACCGACGACCCCGCGGTCGACGCGCTGTCCCTGACCGTCCCGGCGGGCGAGATCTGTGTCCTGCTCGGCGCCTCCGGGTGCGGCAAGACGACCGCGCTCACCCTCGTCAACCGGCTCACCGAGCTGACGAGCGGGGACATCCGGATCGGCGGCAGCAGCATCCGCGAGCAGGACGTCATCGAACTGCGGCGCGGCATCGGCTACGTCATCCAACAGGCCGGACTCTTCCCGCACTTGACGATCGAGGAGAACGTCGCGACGGTGCCGCAGGTGCTCGGCTGGAAGAAGCCGAGGATCGCGGAGCGCTCGCGCGAGCTGCTCGAACTGGTCGGCCTCCCGCACAAGGAGTACGCCCACCGCTACCCCTCGCAGCTCTCCGGCGGCCAGCGCCAACGCGTCGGCATCGCACGGGCGTTGGCGGCAGACCCGCCCATCATGCTGATGGACGAGCCGTTCGGCGCGCTCGACCCGGTGACGCGCGAGCACGTGCAGGACGAGTTCCTGCGCCTCCAGGAACAGGTGCAGAAGACGACGCTGTTCGTCAGCCACGACATCGACGAGGCCGTCCGCATGGGCGACCGCATCGCGATCCTCGCCAAGGGCGGCAAGCTGCTCCAGTACGACACCCCGGAGCGGATCCTGCGCGAGCCCGCCGACGACTACGTGGCCCGCTTCGTCGGCACGGACCGTGGACTGAAGGCACTGACCCTGCGGACGCTCGGCGACCTGAAGCTGGAGCCGGCGGACGAGGCCGGTTCCGACGACGTGCTGCGCACGAGCGACACACTGCGCACCGCCCTGTCGGTGCTGATGGCCGGCGGCGCCGAGCGGCTGTCCGTCACGGACGAGGCCGGAAAGCCGGTGGGCTCCGTCACCGTCGAGCTCATACGGGAGGCGGCGTGAGCGGGTTGCTGTCCCTGGCGGCGGGAACCGACCCCGTCATCCCCGACTTCGGCACGGTCAGTTCGTGTGTGCGCGACAACGGCGTGTTCTGCGTCGACTGGTTCACCGCGAACTTCTCCAGCGTGTTCGGCCCGGCTCTGGTCCAACACGTGCGCCTCACGATGATCGCGGTCGGGATCGGCTTCCTGATCGCGTTCCCGCTGGCTCTCCTCGCCCACTTCCGGAAGTGGCTGGTCAGGCCGCTGGGCGGGCTGACGTCGTTCCTCTACACGATCCCGCCGATGGCGCTGTTCACGCTGCTCGTCCCGGTGTCTGGCCTGTCCGTGCTCACCGCCGAGATCGCCCTGGTCGCGTACACGCTGATGGTGCTGTTCAAGTCGACGGTCACCGGCCTCGGCGAAGTACCGGAGGACGTACGCCGTGCGGGGGTCGGCATGGGCCTGACCCGGCGCGAGATCCTGTGGCGCATCGAGCTGCCGCTCGCGCTGCCCGCCGTGATCAGCGGGCTTCGGGTGGCGACCGTGACCACGATCAGCGTGGTCGAGATCGCCGCGTTCATCATCGACCAGGGGCTCGGTTCGCCGATCATCCAGGGCCTCCAGTCGCCGTTCAACACGCAGTTCATCGGGGCCGGTCTGCTCGCCGTGGCGCTCGCGCTCGCCGCCGACGGACTGCTCGTGCTGCTCGGCCGGGTGCTCACGCCGTGGGCCAGGACGCGGAGGACCGTCTGATGCACACCTTCCTCTCGAGTTTCTCGTTCATGGCCGACCACTTCGGCCTGCTGCTCAGCCGGACCGTCGACCATCTGCTGCTCTCCGCGGCCGGAGTCGCCGTGGCCCTGGTGATCGCGGTGCCGCTCGGTGTGTGGCTCGGGCACCGCGGCAAGGGCTCGTTCCTGACGGTCAGCATCTCCAACATCGGCCGGGCACTGCCGTCCCTGGCCCTCATCGCGATCTTCCTGGGCCTGCTCGGCATCGGCTTCGTGAACGTCATGACGGCGCTGGTCATCATGGCGATCCCGCCGGTGCTCACGCACGCGTACCTGGGTGTGGAGCAGGTCGACGCGGACCTGGTGCGGGCCGCGCGCGGCATGGGTCTGACGCAGTGGCAGATCCTGTGGCGCGTCGAACTGCCCCTCGCCCTCCCGGTGTTGTTCACCGGCATCCGGATCGCCGTCGTGTACGTCATCTCCAGCGCGACCCTGGCGGCCGTCGCGGGCGGCGGCGGGCTCGGCGACATCATCCTCAACCAGGTGTCGTACGGCCTGTCGGGCGTGATCGCGGCGGCGCTGTGGGTGGCGGTCCTGGCGCTGGTTGCCGACGGCCTGTTCGGGGCCGTCGGCAACCGGCTCGCGCCGCGTGGGACGCGCGTCTAGAACGACCGTCTGGGACGCCCGTCTGAGACGGGCGTCCGGGACGCGCGTCTAGATCCCCGCGTCGCAGCAGCCCTCGCGGCGCATGTGGCGGCCCACTTCCAGCCAGTCGTCTCCGGTGGCCCTCAGTGTTCTGGAGGCCACCGGTTCGAACGAGCCGACAAGGTCGGCCTGTTGGAAGGGGACGCCGCCGCGCAGCACGGCCGTCGTACGGATCAGGTCGTCGAAGTCGGTGAACGGGTCGCCGTCGACGATCGTGAGGTCGGCGAGCTTGCCCTCCTCCAGGGTGCCCAGGTCCGCGTCCGCCCCGAAGATCCGTGCGGGCATGAGCGTCGCCGTGTGCAGCGCCTGGGCCGGGGACAGCCCGCCGCGGTGCAGGGCGCGCAGCGCCAGGTGCAGGTGGAGGCCGACCGGGACGAGCGGCTGGTCGGTGCCGAGCGCGATATGCCCGCCTGCGGCGAGGACGCGCCGGTACACCGCCAGCTCCGTGTCCAGCGTGGCAAGTTGGGCAGCCGTGGGCGGTGTCTTGGCCAGCTTCTCCACGGCGGCGGTGTCCCACGGCGGCATCAGGCGCGTGACGCGCGGGTCGTCCGCGAGGGCCGGATCGGCGCCGATCAGCGGCTGTGCCGTGAACGGAGTCGCGATGAGATGGAAGTCGCCGGTCCTCGAGTAGATCTCCTGGACGTCCTCGCCGGAGTGGCCCGTCGCCGTCGTCGCGTGCCCGAACTCCAGGCGCTGGGTGGCCTGCAGATGGGTCGTCAGGTCCTGGCCGAGCTGGATTCCCGGTGTGCACAGGTGGCTGCCACTGCGCACCCCGAGATGTTCGTGCGCGAAGGATGCCGCCTCCTTCATCACCCAACCCGGCGCCCGCACATAGGTTTTGACGAAGTCCCAGTCGAGCGCGGCGGCCCGGTCGAGGGAGCGGCGCAGGCCCGCGCGGGTGCGGTGGGCGCGTCCCATGCTGTAGGCGACGCGCGGCCCGTCGAGCAGTTCGCCGGTGGCGAGGAGCCGCGGCCCCGCGAGCGCCCCCGCGTACACCGCTTCCCGGATGCGGGCCTGCTCGTAGGCGAAGCCGCCGAGGGAGACCGCGGTGGTGATGCCGTACGCGAGTTGCAGCGCGGTCTGGCGGCCGCCGTAGGTGGACTGCCAGGGGTGGGTGTGGGCGTCGAAGAGGCCCGGGATCACGGTCTTTCCGGAGGCGTCGATGCGCTTGGCGGATGCCCGGCTGCCCGCGCGGTGCGGGGTGACGGCGGTGATGCGGCCGCCCTCGACGGTGACGTCGACGTCGTCGCGGACCTCGGATCCCGTGCCGTCCCAGAACCGGCCCGCGTGCACGACGGTGTCGGCGGGGCGGGGGCGGCGGTGGTCGAGCGGGATCCTGACCGTACGGGCGGTGCCCTTCGCCACGTCGAGGAGGCGGAGTCGGCCCGCGCTCAGGTAGAGGAGCTGCCGGCTGTCGGCGGACCAGCTCGGGTGGTCCGCGGCCTCGTCGGTGACCTGGCGGGGCTCGCCGTCCGGGGTGCCGTCGGCGCGTACCGGCAGCAGCCACAGCGCGGACTCGACGACCACGGCCATGGTGCGGCCGTCGGGCGACCACACCGGCCCGGAGTCGTAGCGGTCGGCGATCGAGACGTGCGGGGCGACCGCGTGGACGACGGCCTTGCCGGTCCCGGTGTCGACGACGCGGATGAGGTTGTAGCCCTCGCGGAAGCGCTGGTTGAGGCGGCTGCGGTCGCACAGCGCGACGTATCTGCCGTCGGGCGACCAACAGGGTCTTCCGGGCAGTCCGCCGCTGCCCATCGGCGCGGCGAGGACACGTTCGGTGCCTGCGGTGAGGTCGCGGACGACGAGGTTGCCGGACATGTCGATGCAGGCGAGCCGGTTCCCGTCGGGCGAGAGCGCGGGGAAGACTCGGCCACCCTCGGCGAGCACCGTCTCCTTGCCGCTGTCCAGGTCATGTCGGCGTACGGAGAACAGGCCCGCCCGGTCGTCGGCGTAGACGAGCGCCTTGCCGTCGGGGGTCCAGGTCGGGGCGAGTACGTAGCGGGTCTGCGGGGCCTGTACGACCTTGCGCGGGGCACGGCCGCCCGAAGTGGCGCCGATCCACAGCGAGTTGAGGGCGGCGAAGGCCACCTGCTTGCCGTCGGGCGACAGCGCCGGCAGGTGCGGGGAGCGGACCGGGCGGACTCCCCCGGCCTCGAAGTCGTACTGCTTGACGCGGTAGCGCGGCCGGTCGACCGGGAGCTTCGCGGTGAACGCGATCCGTTCGCCCTCGCTCGGGGCGGCGGGGCGCACGAGACGGAAGCGGCCGTCGACGGTGAGCAGCAGGGTGTCCGGGCCCGTCCAGCGTGGCGGCACGGGGGCGAGGTCACCGGGAACGTCGACCGGCTTTCCGTCGACGACGAGGGTGCAGGTGGCGGCGGGTGACGCGGTGGTCCGCAGATAGGCGAGGGAACCCTTGGCCTTCGGCGCGACGGCGGGGGTCATGACCTGGGCGCCGGAGTCGTCGGTGTGCTCTGTCGTGACGGACCCGGTTCCGTCGGCGGCGACCGAGGCGAGGGTGGACGCCTGGAGGGTTCCGGCGTCGGTGACCACTCCTCGTACGAAGAGCACGCGCGTGCCGTCGGCGGACCAGGTCGGGTCGAAGTCCTCCCAGGCACCGGCCTGCCCCGGGCCTTCCTGGCCGGGAGCGCCGGTGAGGCGGGTGAGGGTTCCGTCGCGTACGTCGATGGTCCAGATGCGGTACGGGGCGGCCGACTCGGGGTCGCCGCCACGCTCGGAGGCAAAGGCGATCCGGTGGCCGTCCGGGGACCAGGCGGGGCCGCGGTCGTCCCACGGCCCGTCGGTGAGCTGCTTCGGCGTGCCCCCGTCGGCGTCCAGAAGCCACAGGTGGAAGCCGCCGCCCTGGTAGCCGCAGACGACGAGCCGTTTCCCGTCGGGGGCGAACTGGGGGCGGGTGGGCTCGAGTTCGGGGGTGGTGAGCGGTCTCGCGGTGCCGCCCTTGCGCGGGATCGACCACAGGATGTTCTGGATCTCGGCGACGAAGCGGTCACCGGACGGGGCGAGGGTGGCGGCCCCATTGGTGGCGGCGGTGAAGGAGAGCGACGCGGGGGCGGTCGCGGCTGCCGCCGCCGCCGTCGCCGGTTCGAGGAGCGCACCGGCGCCCGCGGCGACGGCGCCGGCCGTGGCGGTGGTGGTCTGCAGGAACCGGCGGCGGGTGAAGGACGGGCCGGCGACAGGGGCGGTGACGGGGGTGGTGTCCATGAGACTCCCATTGCACGGAGGGCATGTGGGCCCACGGGACCGAGGGGGCCCGTGGGCCTTGCGGGACCGAACTGTGCGCGAGTCGGAGAAGGGACGCACAGCAACATACGTGGCACCCGCAGTGAGTCAACATGGCCGACGCCGCGAACCGGCCGATGGACACACGGAAGCCGCCCGCCGGAGTGGGCACGGCGGGCGGCTTCCAGGAGCTTGAAGTCCGGCTCTGCGTTCGGCTTTCCGCTACTGCTCGACCGGGCCGGTGGGTCCGGTGAGCGGCAGCACCGTCTGGCACTTCACCGCGCGGGGGTGGGCGGGATCGAGCGCGTTCAGTACGTGGGTGAGGGTGATGGGATCGTACGGGGCCTGGAGATGGTCGGAGTAGTCCTTGGCGCAGGTGTCCTGGAGGCGGATGTTGCGCACGGTCGCGCCGGGGCCCGCCTTGAGGAAGGCGTTGGTGTAGGGCGTGACCACCTCGTCGTACTTGGTGGCGATGACGGTGTAGTCGACGCCCGGCACGGTGTCGCCGCCGGCGTCCAGGGCCTTGTTGAAGTCCGAGCCGATCTCCTGCTCGGAGAGGGCCGGTGCGGTCTTGTCGAGGAACCCGTTCACCGGTTGCAACAGGTGGAGTTGGCGGCCGAGTTCGGTGATTCCGGAGAGCGTGGTGCCGTGGTTGGAGGGGGTGATGCCGACGAGCTTGTCGACCTTGCCCGCGGCGCTCGGGTCGTCCTTGAGGTAGGTGCGGGGCAGCGGGCCGCCGCCCTGGGAGTGGCCGACGAGGTCGACCTCGGCCGTGCCCGTCGCGCCGCGCACCTTGTCCACGAAGGCGCCGAGTTGAGCCGCGCTCTCCTTCATGTGGGCGGTGCCCTGGATCGGCGACGTCTGCTTGTCGGCCCCGTAGTTGAAGGCGAAGACGCAGTAGCCGTTGTTCGCCAGCAGGGGCGCCGCGCCGCGCCAGTTGTCGTTCATGTTCTCGAGCGTGCCGTGGACCAGGACGACGGGTCGCGGATGTTCGCCGCTCGGCTTGCAGCCCCAGTCGTTCGCGCCGGGCGGCGCCTCACCGGCCTTGAAGAATCCGGCCAGGAATCCCTTGGTGAAGTTGTACTCGACCGGCCGTTGCTCCTCGGCGGCGGTCGCGTGCGGGGAGCCGAGCGAGACAAGTCCCGCGATTCCGAGGACACCCGCGGCGGCCGCGCCGAAAACCCTGCGTCTCATTTCCAGTACCGTCCCTTGTTCTGGAATGCCGCGTACTGCGCGGCATCGGACGGCGTGAAGCTAGGAGACACCGGAGGGGCCCGGCAATGGTGTTGGCACGGCGGTGCGTTCGGCGCGCAGAACGGTGCCAGGTTTCCGTACGCACGCCGATCGAAAGTGTCACTTGGGTGAGCGCTTCGCCGCTCCCGCGACCCCAGTGATCCGCAATATCGCTGGTGAACGACCGACTAGCACCGGTAGTTGACTTCCTGTCAACATCTTGACCCGCGAGTAACCTCGACCCATACTCGGCGGACGGACGGACCTGGGAGCGAAGGGATGAACGGTTCCGACACGGCGGCAATGCCGTCTTTCGGCGGCGCATGGGCAGTGTTTCCGCAGCGCCTCGGAGACGAGCTGCGCAAGGAGAACCGCACCCTGGCGGCCGAGATCATCCATGAAATCCGGCGCCAGATCCCGGAATTCTCCCGGCCGTTGTCGGGGAAGTTCGGGGCATTCATTCGAAACGGCGTGGAAACCGCTCTCGCCGAATTCGTCGACCGGGTAGGCGAGGGCGGCGGCGAACTCGACGCGCGGCGCCTTCCGGTCTACCGGGCGCTGGGGCGCGGCGAGTTGGCGGTGGGACGGAGCCTGGACGCGCTGCAGGCGGCATACCGCCTGGGCGGCCGGGTGGCGTGGCGCCGCTACGCGCGGGTGGCGCGCCGCCTGTCGCTGGGCACGGAGGCGGTGGCGCAGCTCGCGGAGACGGCGTTCACCCACATCGACGAGATCGCGGCGGAGTCTGTCGCCGCGTACGCCCGCGCCCAGGCGGACGCGGCGGGAACCCTGGGGCGTCGCCGCCACCGTCTCCTCACGTTGCTGATCGCGTCGGACCCGCCGGCGGCGGACGCCTTGGAGCAGGCGGCGCGGGATGCGGAGTGGGCATTGCCGGAGACGGTGGCGGGGGTGGCGTTGGGGCCTCGGCGGGTTGCGGGGTCCGGGGCCGGGGCGACTGGTCCGGGGACGGGGCCTCCCGGCGGTTCACGGTCACCCGCGCCCGGCACCGGCGGTTCACAGTCACCCGCGCCTGGGACCGGCGGCTCCCAGTCACCCGCACCCGGCACCGGCGGGTCCCAGCGGCCCGCATCCGCCCCGGGTGGGCAGCCCACGGCATCCGCCCACGACGACGCGGATGCCGCGCCCACCTTCCGGAAGCCACTCCCCCAGGACGTGCTCGCCGAGCTCGACGGCCCCGCCCCCTGCCTCCTCGTCCCCGACCCCGACCCCGACCTCAACCCCGGCACCCTCCTCACCGACCCCCGCCTGCATCGGCTGCTGCACGAACGCTCGGGTGTCATCGGCCCCGTCGTCCCCCTCGCCCAGGCCGCCGATTCGCTGCGCTGGGCCCGGACCCTGCGCGAACACGGTCCCGCCGACGCCCACCGGGAGGCGGGCCGACACCTCCCGGACCTCCTCCTGCTCGCCGACCCCGCGCTCGTCCGCCTCATGGCCACGCGGCGCCTCGCGCCCCTCGCAGGCCTCACTCCGAAACAGCGCAACCGCCTGGCCCACACCCTCCTCGCCCACCTGCAGAGCCCGCACGGCAGCGCACCCGAACTCGCCGAGCGCCTGGACATCCACCCCCAGACCGCCCGCCAACGCCTGCACCACCTGCAACGCCTCTTCGGCCCCGCCCTCACCGACCCGGACGCCCGCTTCGAGCTGGAGGCGGCGCTGCGCGCGAAGACACCGGAGACCCAACCGTAAGCCCGTGACCTGCGGGAACGCCCGCCGGTCACCTCCAAGGAATACCCCACCCCGTACCTCCGTTGAAGGGCTCGAGCAAGGAGGCAACAGTGGAGCAGCAGTACTACACGCACGGGACGGCCGCGGAGCGCTGGGACCGTGCCCAGATGTTCTTCGACGCCAAGGAGTACGCGAACGCCGCCCGGATCCTCGACGGCCTCGTCGAGGAGGTACCCGAGCAGACCGGCCCCCGCCTCCTCCTGGCCCGTTCGTACTACCACTCGGCCCAACTGGGCCGCGCCGAGACCGAGTTGCGCACCATCGTGGAGCGCGACCCGGTGGAGCACTACGCCCGCCTGATGCTCGGCCGCACGCTGGAGCGGCAGGGCCGGGGCGACGAGGCGGCTCCGCACCTGCGGATGGCGTCGGCGCTGTCGGGCGACTTCGACTAGCTGGTCGCGCGCCAAGCACAGATCAACAGACACAGAACAGCATGCGGGTCCTGCCATCCGGGCAGGACCCGCATGCTGTTGAGGCTCGTACAGGTCTAGCGCAAGCCGGATGCCAGAACTCGCCCGAGCGCCGCCCTGCCCGCAGGCCCCCATGTCGGCTTGCCGCCAGGAAGACCCCGATCACCGTTCTGGCCCATGAGGATGAGGAAGAGGCTCTTCATGGCGGCCAGCCCTCGGGCACGCCGGACCGTCGCGTCGTCCGCACGCGCGTACGCCTCGAAGAACCGTGAGACCACGCCCGCGGGAAGGAGCAGCCACGCCGCCGCGAGGTCCCATGCCGGGTCACCGGCGAACATGGCATCGAAATCGACCACGCCCGAGAGGGTCCCGTCCGAGACGACGACATTCGCGGGATGAAGGTCACCGTGCAGCCATACCGGTGGCCCCTGCCACTCGGGGGCCGCAACAGCGTCGTCCCAGACGTCCCGGACGGCCCCGACCTCGGCGGCAAGACCGCCGGCGTCGATGGCTTTCAGGAAATCCTCGAAGCCGTCCGTGCACTTCTTGGGGTGAGCGCCGCGGTCCGAACTGGCCGGCGCCTCGGCGGGCGCCTCCACATGCAGCGCCCTGAGGAACCCCGCCAACGCGTCGGCCGCGTGGTCGCCGCGACTGATCGCGGCAGAGTCCAGCGGCTCGCCGCGAACCCACGTCATGACACTCCACGGCCTCGGAAAGCGCGCGGACGGTTCACCGATCCGCACAGGGGTCGGCACCGGGAGCGGAAGACGCGGGGCCAGGACAGGCAGCCAGCGGCACTCCTTGCGCAGAAGCTCCGGGACACCTTCCATACGCGGCACGCGCACGGCCAAATCGTCCCCGAGACGCCACATCTTGTTGCCCCAGCCGCCCGCCACTTCGCGGATGGGCAGCCCCGCGAGGTCCGGATGCTGGTCGGTGAGCAGGTCGTGCACCAGCTCTGCAGTGATCTCGATCTCGCCGTCGGTCATGCGAAGCCACAGTAGGTGCATTCCTGCTGACGGCTCAGCCGTGTTGCGCGTTGGTGGCTCAGCCGTGTCGCCTGCCGGTGGCTCAGCCGAGTCGCCGGCGGACGGTGACCGCAAGACCCAGGAGAGCGCTGCCGCTGTGCCGGTGAACGGGGCCGACGCAGGCCGTACAGCCAGCCCGAGAGCAGTCCGGCCAGGCTGGCGGCGGCAACGATGGGTGCGGCCGCCCCAGGCGTTCCGTGCTCGGTGGCAAAGGCGCTCACCGAGAGGCTCATGGTGCCGAAGTACAGGCCGATGGCCAGGTTGAGTGCGGCGAGGAGGAGGAAGTCGGGACGCAGCAGCGTCGGCTCGGTGCGGAGCCCCTCGGCGTGCCGGCGGGCAGGACTGGGGGCTGTCCGGGTCTGGAGCGTGAGGGCTCCTCCCCCGCCCAGTACCAGGGCTGTGGCGAGGGCGCTGGCAAGCGGAGTCGCCCCGGCCGCACCGAGGGCGGTGACCAGGACGGGGCCCACCAGAAAGGCACTGGCGTTGGCGAGTGATTCCAGGGAGAAGGCGGTGGGCAGTTCGTCGTCGCGCCCGTCACGGAGCAGATGGGCCCAGCGCGCACCGGAGAGCGCCCCGAGCTGAGGGATGGACGCACCGGCGCAGCAGGCGGTGGCGACCGCTGCAACAGGCGCGGTGAGCGTGAGGACTCCCGCCATGGCCAGGCCGTGGGCCAGGAGGGAGAAGGGCAGGATGCGGGTCTGCCCGAACCGGTCGATCAGACCGGCCAGTTGAGGCCCGACCAGTGCCTCGGCGAGGGCGAACCCGCTGGCTGCGAGGCCTGCCGTGCCGTACGAGCCGGTGCGGGCGTGCAGCAGCCAGACCAGACCGATGCCGGTCATGGCGATGCCGACGCGGCCCAGGGCCGCGGAGAGGAAGAAGGCGGTGGCGCCGGGGATGCGCAGCAGGGGGCGATAGCCGGATGCGGCGGAAGGCATGACGATGTCCTTCGGTGCCGCCGGGCGGGGTGGGCCACGGTGGATCGCCGGCGCCTGGCACCGCATCGGGTGCGACGAAATCACTGGTGCGATCCGTGGCCCGCCGGGGACGTCCAGAACTGCGGAAGGACGGGACACGCGTCCTTGCCGCCGCCCCAACTCACCAGGCGGAGTACGCTATTTCGGTCCGGGCCAAGGCGGACCCGGACGACTGCGAGGACCGTAGCAGGAGCCGGAGCGGAGCAGCCGTACGGCCGGGAGCCGCGGCGGCCGCGCACCCGTGAGCTGGGACTCGGCTAACCTTGCTGAACGATGAACCGCACAGATCAGCCCGCGCCGGCCCCTCGCCTGACCACTCCCTGGGGAGACGTCGACCTCACCCGCTTCCCGGAGAACCCCCGCGACCTGCTGCGCGCATGGGACGCCGCGGACACGTACCTGCTGCGGCACCTCGCCGACACGGGAACGGACCTGACGGGCGCGGTGACGGTGGTGGGCGACCGCTGGGGCGCGCTGGCCACGGCGCTCACGGGGATCCCCGGCTGTACGCCGACCCTGATCTCGGACTCGCACCTCGGCCAGCAGGCGACGTACGCGAACCTGACCCGGAACGAGCACACGGGCACCCGCCTCCTCACCACGCAGGACACCCCTCCCGCGACCATCGACGTCCTCCTCGTCCGCGTCCCGAAGAGCCTCGCCCTCCTCGAGGACCAACTGCACCGCCTGCGGCCCGCCGTGCACGCGAACACGGTGGTGATCGGCACCGGCATGGTGAAGGAGATCCACACCTCGACGCTGAACCTGTTCGAGCGGATCATCGGCCCGACGCGTACGTCGCTGGCGGAGAAGAAGGCGCGGCTCATCTTCACGGAGCCGGACCCGACGCTCGCCCCGGCCCCGAACCCGTGGCCGCACACCTACCAACTCCCATCCGACATCGGCCCGTTGTCCGCTCGCCCGGTGGTCAATCACGCGGGCGTGTTCTGCGCGGAGCACCTCGACATCGGCACCCGTTTCCTCCTCCAGCACCTCCCGCGGGCCACGGACGCGCGCAGGATCGTCGACCTGGGCTGCGGCAACGGAGTCGTCGGCACGAGCGCCGCGCTCACCCACCCGAACGCGGACGTCCTCTTCACGGACGAGTCGCACCAGGCGGTGGCTTCGGCGGAGGCCACGTACGCCGAGAACGTCGGAGACCGACCGGGCAAGGCCGAATTCCGCGTCGCCGACGGCCTCGCCGACACACCTCCCGGCAGCGTGGACCTGATCCTGAACAACCCGCCGTTCCACACCCACCAGGCCACGACGGACGCGACGGCGCACCGCATGTTCACCCAGGCCCGCGCGGCACTCCGCCCCGGCGGCGAGCTGTGGGTGGTGGGCAACCGTCACCTCGGCTACCACGTCAAGCTGCGCCGCCTGTTCGGCAACAGCCAACTGGTCGCCAGCAACGCGAAGTTCGTGATCCTGAAGGCGGTCAAGCGAGAGCCTCGCGACCGGCGCGGCTGAGCGCGTTCAGGCGGACCGGATGACGTGGTGGATCGCGGCCGCGACGTCGACGGCCACATGGGTGGGCCGGTAGCCGTCCGCGGCCCAGGCCCGCCCACCCGAGACCCATACGCTCCGCAGCCCGAGCGCGTGGGCGCCCGCGATGTCGGCATGGGGTGAGTCACCGACGACCCACGCCCCCTCCAAGGGAACGCCAACGGCTTCAGCGGCCGCCCGAAAGATCTCCGGATCCGGCTTCTTGTGACCGACGGCCTCAGAAACGGCCCACCCCTGAACAAGCCGGTCGAGCCCGCTGGTCCGCATCTTCGCCACCTGCTGGGCAGTACGGCCGTTCGTCACGATGCCGCAACTCCAGCCCCCGCCCGCGCTTTGACCAACGCATCGCGAGCGTCCTCCGCCAGGACGACACGATCCGCACCACCCCCATCAAGAAGCGCACGAACGGCCGCGACAGGCACCACATCGCCGTACCTGTCCGCCATCGCCGCGGCGACTTCCCCACGCGCCGCGTAGCCACCGCCATCCAGATCCATCACCCATCCGACATCGACGGCGGCCAAGCCGTACTCGGCGAGGAAGTCCACGACGGCTGCACGGAATGCGGCATCTCGGTCGACCAGGGTGTTGTCCAGATCCAGCAACAGGAGCGGAAGCGGCATGACCGGAAGTGAATCACGCTCCGCAAAACCGAGTGCCGCCGCACGCTGTCGGCTGGTTACGCACGGGCCACGCCATGCCAGTACGCCGCGATCTTCGAGGTCTGCCGCACGATGCGGTCGGGTTGCGGCGGCGCAGGCCAGAACTGGAGGAGGTAGTGGTCGGCCGCATCGCCCTCCACACGCGTGTCAAGATCATGCCCACGGTCCATCCCCCGCCCGCTGTAGCGCACCCGGTAGTCGGTCTCCTCGAGTCCGAGCGGCCAGTCCCGCTCCCCGGCCCACTGCTGCAAGCAGGAATCGCCGGAGAGGGGCCGGAAGGACACCTCCACGATGTCCTCCCACACCGGGTCGACAGCGGGTTCACGGTCGTGGACTTCTACGGTGAAGCCCACATCCCCCGTGTGCAGTCCGGTGACCAGCCACAGAAAGCCCGGGACCGCCGCACCGCACAGACCGGATGCCTGTCCGGCGAACGTCTCATCCAGATCCGGTTGATCATCGTGCTCGCTGACCACGTAGACCTGCCCATACGAAACATGAACCTCACCCGTAACCGGCCTGTGCACCAGGGCCCCTCCCCATACAGGCCGCCAGCGTCAGCGGCCATCGTGGCGTCATGCTAAGCGGCCCCACTGACAGTGCGAGGTGCTGCCACCTGCGGCCCATCCCGAGAGGCGCGACAGTGAAAACTATGAGTGCCTGAGTGGTGACGGGATGCGTATCCGTCACGTCTTCGTCTCACTCAAGGAGTCTTCATGAAGCCCATGATCAAGCTGGGTCTCACGGCAGCTGCGGCCGGCGTCGCCGTCCTCGGAACAGCTGGCATCGCCGCCGCCGACACCGACCCGTTTGGTGTGGCGCAGAATTCGCCGGGCGTCGTCTCCGGCAACGTGGCTCAGGTCCCGGTGCACATCCCGGTCAACGCCTGTGGCAACTCCCTCGATGTCGTCGGCCTGCTCAACCCGGCCTTCGGGAATGCCTGCTTCAACAAGTAGTGACGCAACGAAGCCCCCCTGCGCCGCAAAGGCGGAGGGGGGCTTCGTCGTTCGCCGGTCCTGACCCGGACCTTGTAGGAACGTCCCCCTCCGGGCCACGATGCCCGCATGAAGGGTGATCTTTTTGCGAGCGAGTACATGGTGCAGCCCGCCGTCGCGCCGGGCATGACCGTTCAGAACGCCAAGTCGATCCGGTACGTGATCGACGGCGAAATGCTGGCTCGGCAGGGGGCGATGGTCGCGTACCGGGGGAATCTGAAGTTCGAGCGGAAGGGGCAGGGCGTCGGCGGCATGCTGAAGCGTGCCGTCACCGGGGAGGGGCTTCCCGTGATGAAGGTGCACGGCCAGGGCGAGGCCTGGTTCGCGCAAGAGGCGCAGAACGTGTTCGTCGTGGACATCGAGCCCGGCGACGTGTTCACCGTCAACGGCCGCAACGTGCTCTGCTTCGACCCCACATTGACGTACGAGATCAAGACGGTGAAGGGCGCCGGGATAAGCGGCGGCGGGCTGTTCAACAGTGTCTTCACCGGGCACGGCCGGCTCGGACTCGTCTGTGAGGGCAACCCGCTGGTACTGCCGGTCTCGCCGCAGCAGCCCGTGTACGTGGACACGGACGCGGTCGTCGGGTGGACCGCCGGTCTGCGTACCTCACTGCACCGTTCGCAGTCGCTCGGCTCGATGATCCGCGGCGGGTCCGGGGAAGCGGTGCAACTCATGCTGGAGGGCGAGGGGTTCGTGGTCGTACGGCCCAGCGAGGCGAGCCCGCAGAAGCCGCAGCAGCACTAGCGCCGGTGTAGTCAGCGCTCCGGTACCTGACCAGTACCGGAGCACCAGCAGAGCGGGAATCGCTCAGACGACCAGGACCCGGCGCCCGCGCGTGTGGCCTGCCTGGCTGTCGACGTGCGCCGCCGCGGCCTCGGCCAGCGTGTACGACCTCTCGACCGGGATGTGCAGCTTCCCCCGAGAGATGAGGTCCACGGCCTCGGCCAGCGCCTGCGGCACACTCCCGGCCGCGCCCGAGAACCGGACCCCGAACTCGGGCGCACCGAGGTCGGCGATGGAGATCACCTTCTGCGGGTCCCCGGTCAGTTCGACGAGTTCGCGGATCACGCCCGAGCCGGCCAGGTCGAACGCCGCGTCGACCCGGCCGATCCCCCGCACCCGCTCGACCCAGCCCTCGCCGTACGTCGTGGCGTGGGCGCCCAGGCCGCGCAGGTAGTCCTGGTTCGCGGCCCCGGCCGTACCGATCACCTTGATGCCGCGGTCGCGGGCGATCTGCAGCACCGCAGAGCCCACTCCCCCGGACGCGCCGCTGACGAGCAGTGTCTGCCCCGGCCGGACACCGGACTCGCGGATGAGGCGCAGTGCGGTCTCCACCACGGACGGGTATCCCGCGGCCTCTTCGAACGTCAGCTCCTCGGGCATGCGGGCCCAAGCCGTCAGCACGGCGAACTCGGCGTAGGTGTCGATTCCTTCGCCGAACACCCGGTCCCCGACCTCGGCCCCTTCGACGCCCTCACCGACCTCGTCCACCACCCCCGCGGCGTCAAGGCCGACCCCGGAGGGCAGTTCGATCGGATGGGCCCCCAGCACCTGCCCCTCGCGGATCCTCCAGTCGACGGGGTTCACGCCGGCAGCGCGCACGGCGATGCGTATCCGGCCGGGGCCCGCATGGGGATCCTCGGCGTCGATCAGGTGCAGCACGTCAGGGCCGCCGAACTCGGCGAAGCTCACTTTTTTCATGCGGCCGACCGTAACACTAACCGTTAGTGTTTCACGACGGTTAGTTTTTTATAGCTGTTGTTCTTTTGCATCTGCTAGCGTTCGAGCATGACCGAGCCGCCGTCCGGACGTCGCGAGCGCAAGAAGGCCGCGACCCGCCAGAAGATCGCCGATACCGCCCTGCGGCTCTTCCTGGATCGCGGGTACGACGCGGTGGGCATCCGCGACGTGGCCGCCGAGGCCGACGTGGCCGTGACCACGGTCTTCTCCCACTTCGCCTCGAAAGAGGCCCTGGTCTTCGAGCAGGACCAGGACTTCGAGCAGCGCCTCACGCGGGCAGTCAACGACCGGGCGCCGCACGAGCCCCTCATCCCCGCACTGCGCCGCGAGATCGAGGCCCTGGTCCGGCACTGCACAGCGGACAGCTCCGCCCCGATCTGGCAGATGATCGAGTCCTCGCCGGCCCTGCGGAAGTACGACGAGTCGATGCGGCTGCGCCACGCGGAGTCGCTGGCCGCGGCCATCGCCGCCGACCCCGACCTGCCGCACACCGCCACGGCCTGCCGGACGATCGCGAGGTTCGTGATCGACGCGTTCGCGCTGGCCCGCGAGGCGGCCGAACCGGACGCCGCACTCGACGAGATCTTCCGGATGGTCGAGGCCGCCTGGGAGGCCGGCCGCCCCGCGACCGACGCCATCGCCGACACGGACACGGACACGGACACCGACACAGGCGCCAAAGCGACGGCCTGAGGGGCGCCCTAGAAGACGTGCGGCGTCGCGTTCGCGTGTTCCTCCACCGCGATCCGCGCCAGCTTCGTCAGCATCATTCCGTTGCGGACCGCCACCAGGTAGTCCACCGGGAGCCCGTGCATCCGCGTGCCCGGCCCCCTGAGCGGGTGCCAGTCGAGGACGAAGAGGGTGTGCTCGGCCCACGGGATGAGGGTCATCGCGATGCGGGCGGCCCCGAACGGGTCCGCCTTCGCCTCGAGTTCGAGGCGCTGCTCCGGCTCGCAGATCCGGACCGTGCTGGTGTCGTCGAGGGTCAGCGGGCCGAGGCCGACCCGCACCTTGAGCGCGGCGCCCACATCCGGCCACGCGGGATCGACGTCGAGCACCTGCCGGGTTCCCGTCACCCACTCCCCGTAGCGGTATCCGTCCGAGAGCAGCGCCCAGACCTCGGAGGGTGAACTCAGGATCAGTCGACGGGTTCTGGCCATGGGGTCCGTCACGCTCCTGTTCCCGTGTTCCCAGCGGACACGGATGCCGTATTTCAGGACAAAACTAACAGCGGGCCCGCCCCCTCGCCCGAGGAGGCGGGCCGCGCCCGGATCGGTCCATCGGTCCCGAAGGTCGCGTATACGTCGCGTACACACGGGGGCTCCGCGACAATTGCGCGATGACAGCGACGGCTGGTCCTACTCCCGACGCCGCCCCCGGCATCCGGCTCTCGTCGGCGCGCGGGCGGTGGATCCTCGCGTGCGTGGTGCTGGCGTCCGGGATGGCCATGCTCGACGGGACGGTCGTCAACGTCGCCCTCCCGACCATGGGACGCGACCTCGGCGCCTCCCTGTCCGCGCTCCAATGGGTCGTCAACGCCTACATGCTGACGCTGTCCGCGCTGCTCCTGTGGGGCGGCGCGATGGGCGACCGGATCGGGCGACGGCGGGCGCTCGTCCTGGGCGTGGCATGGTTCGCGGTCGCCTCGGCGGCGTGCGGACTCGCCCCGAACGAGGGCACGTTGATCGCGGCGCGGGCGCTGCAGGGGGTCGGCGGGGCGCTGCTGACCCCCGGGTCGTTGGCGCTGGTGCGGTCGGTGTTCCACCCCGACGACCAGGCCCGCGCGGTGGGCGCCTGGTCGGGTCTTACCGGCGTCGCGGGGGCGCTCGGGCCGTTCCTCGGTGGGTGGCTGATCGATGGGCCCGGGTGGCGGTGGATCTTTCTCATCAATGTGCCGATCGCCGTCGTCGTGCTGGTCATCGCCCTGCGCCACGTCCCCGAGAGCCGGGACGCCGCGGCCGCGGACGCCCCCTTCGACCAGGTCGGTGCCGTGCTCGCGGCGGTGTGTCTGGCCGGGGTGAGTTACGCGCTGATCGGGTCGTCGGGCGGTGCGTTCTCCGTGGCGGCCGGCCTCGCCGCGCTCGTCGGTGTCGCCGCGGGTGTCGCCTTCGTGGCCGTGGAGCGGCGGCGGGCCGCGCCGATGCTGCCGCCGTCGCTGTTCCGCTCGCGCCTGTTCAGCGCCGCGAACGGGATGACGCTGTGCCTCTACGCGGGGATCGGCGGCATCCTCTTCATGCTGCCCGTCCAGCTTCAAGTCGCCCTGGGGTACGACGCGTTGCAGGCGGGAGTGGCGACGTTGCCGGTGACCGCGATGATGCTGCTGCTGTCGCCCAGGGCCGGTGATCTGGCGCGCCGGGTGGGGCCGACGCCGCCCCTGGTCGTGGGACCTGTCGTCGCCGCGGTCGGGGCGCTGCTCATGTTGCGGATCGGTCCGGGGTCGCCGTACGCGACCGATGTGCTGCCCGCGGTCGCCGTCCTCGGGCTCGGCATGAGCCTCTTCGTGGCCCCGCTGACGACGACGGTGCTCGCGTCGGTGGAACCGGAGCACGCCGGCCTCGCCAGTGGCGTCAACAACACGGCGGCGCGGGTCGCACAGCTGCTGGTGGTCGCCGCGCTGCCGCTGGCCGTCGGCCTGTCTGGCGATGCGTACACGCGGCCCGAGTCCGTGGACACGTCGTTCCACCGGGCCGCGGCCGGCTGCGCCGCGCTGTTCGTACTGGGCGCCGCCACGGCGGCCCTGTTCATCCGGCCCCGCTCGGTGCGCCCGCGCCTGGAGGCCGCGCCCCGCCCGCAGTGCCGGTCCCATCTCGGGGTCTCCGCACCGGCGTTGGAACCGGGCGCCGAGCGGCGCCGGTAGGCAGGGCGCAGTCGTACGTCGGCCGCGGCCGCGAATTCGCGTGCAAGCGGCGCCCAACCCTGATGGGATCATCCGTCGTGAACGACGACTTCCTCAGCAACCCGGACCTGACGGACAGGATGGAGCGGAATCTGGCGGAGCACGCCTGCCATCTGCATCGCGGCATGGGCGGCGCGACCGTCACGGAGGCCGATGACCTCCTGATTGCCGATAGCGGCCTGGACGACGACACCTTCAACATCGTCGCCGCGGCCCGCTTCACCGACGGCACCTCGGCGGCACGTATCGCCGAGACGCAGCGCGCGCTGGCTCGCACCGGGCGTCCGTTCTCCTGGTGGGTCGGGCCCGCCTCGACGCCACCGGACCTCGGCGCCCGCCTGGCAGCGGCCGGTCTACCGACGGCCGAACGCGAGACGGCGATGTGGGCCGAGCTGGACGACACCCTGCCGGCGCCCGACGTGCCCGGACTGGACATCCAGGCGGTGGCCACGCCCGAGCAACTCGCCGACTACGCCGCCGTTCTCGCCGCGAACTGGACCCCGCCCGCCGACACGGTCCGCCGCTTCTTCGCCCAGGCCGCTCCCCTGGCCCTCGACCCGCACTGTGAGGCCCGCTATCTGGTCGGCTACGTGGACGGCCGCCCGGTCTGCTCGGCCGAGGTGTTCCACCACGCGGGGGTCGCCGGGATCTACAACATCAGTACGCTGTCGGCCCACCGCCGGCGCGGCTACGGCGGCGCCATGACCCTCGCCGCACTCCACACGGTCCTCGACCGGGGCCACCGCATCGCGGTCCTCCAGGCGTCCCCCGACGGCGAACCCGTGTACCGCAGGTTGGGGTTCCGCACCTGCGGCGAGTTCACCGAACACGCCGTCACGCCCTGACCCGGCCCCTCGAAACCATCACGGGCCGGGGCGTGGGGGCCCCTGCCGCTGCAGCAGTCGGCGGCACTGTCGGACCCGGCGGGGCCGCCCCGACAACACGTAGCCGGCTGACGTAGGGTTCCTCCCCGCGGCCGCTGCCGCCCCACCCCATGTCAGGGCGCCAGCGGCCGTTGGCACGCCCCCCACCCACCCCAAAGAAGCGCGCCGGCACAGCACGGCGCCGCACTGACGATCCCGGAACGAGGGCCCCACCGTGACCGAGACCAGTACCCGACCCGCCCCCGCGGCGGACCTTCCGCCGCCCTCCCTGTCGACGAAGCGGCGCCGCTTCCTGACCAAGCTGTGCATGGTGATCGCGGGCGGCATGTTCATCGACGGGTTCATCCTCGGCAGCACGGGCGTCGTGATGCCGGCGATATCGAAGGACCTGGGCCTGTCGTCCGCCGGCGAGGGGCTCATCGCCGCGGCCGCGCTGCTCGGCATCTTCCTCGGCGGCCCGGTCGGCGGCTATCTGGCCGACCGGTTCGGCCGCAAATCGATGTTCACCATCGACCTCGCCCTGTTCCTGGTCTGCTCCGTCGCCCAGTTCTTCGTCACCGAGGCGTGGCAGCTCGTCGTGGTCCGCCTCGTCATGGGCCTGGCCATCGGCGCCGACTACTCCATCGGCTGGCCGCTGCTCGCCGAGTTCGCACCCGCCCGCCTGCGCGGCCGGCTGCTCGCCGTACAAGAAGTCGCCTGGTACGTCGGCTACCTCATCTCCTACGCGGCCGGCTACGCCCTGATCGCGTCCACGTCCGTCAGCTGGACCGTCATCCTCGGGCTCAGCACCGTCCCGACGGTCATCGTCCTGCTGCTCCGCCTCGGCACCCCCGAGTCACCGCGCTGGCTGATGAGCAAGGGCAGGACCGAGGAGGCCACCGCCCTGGCGAGCGAGTACCTGGAAGAGGAGGACCAGCGCGACCTCCACACCCCGGCGCCGCGCACCGGGGGAGGCTTCGGCCGGCTGTTCTCCCCCGAGTACCGCAAGGCCACGATCTTCGTGAGCGTCTTCTGGGTCTGCAACGTCACCCCGTACTTCGCCATCGGCGCCTTCGCACCGACCGTCCTGGAGCACCTCGGCATCAAGGACGGCCTGACCGGCGCGCTGGCCATCAACGGGCTCGTGGTCGTCGGGTCGATGGTCTCCGTGCTGCTCATCGAACGCGTCGGACGGCGCAAGCTGGCCGTTCCGCCGTTCTGGATCTCCACCGTCGCCCTGGTCGTCGTCGCCTTCTTCTCGGGCACCTCCGCCGTCCTCGTCCTGGTCTGCTTCCTCGTCTTCTCCCTGGTGAACGCCGCGTCCACAGCGCTGTCCGGGGTGTATCCGGGTGAGGTGTTCCCCACGGAGATCCGCGGCGCGGGCGTCGGCTTCGCCACCGCCGTCTCCCGCGTCGGCGCCGCGGCCGGCACCTTCCTCCTGCCGCTCTCCGTCGACAGCCTCGGCACCTCCGTGACGATGCTCCTGGCGGCCGCCATCAGCCTGATCGGCGGCATCGTCTCGCACCGCCTGGCCCCCGAGACCAAGGGCCTGACCCTCAGCCAGGCCTGCGCCCCCGCGCAGTCGGCCTGAACCCGTAGCACCGCGACGACACGTCCCGGCTCCTGCTCGTCGGCAGGGAAGCAAAGAACCGCGACGAGCGGGAGCCGGGGCGTGAGCTCCACCTACACGCCAGAACCACGCCGGTTAAGTCTGTTCTGTCCGGTGTTCCAGGCGGTAGCTTTGACAAGAGGTCGCCCGAGGGAGGCTGATGCCATGCCGTGGTACGTCTGGCTGCTCGCCGCCGCGGGTCTTGGCGCCGCGGAGTTCTTCACGCTGACACTGGTCTTCGGGCTGTTCGCGGGTGCGGCCCTGGTGGCGGCGGTGGTCGCCGGCGTGGGTGTCGGCCTGCTCGGCCAACTCGTGGCGCTCGGGGTCACGGCGGCCGCGGGCCTGATCCTCGTACGGCCTGTCGTGCTGCGCCACCTGGCGCAAACGCCCCTCATCCGCGACGGCAGCGATGCTTTGATCGGCAAGCGCGCCGAGGTCATGCAGGAGGTCACCGCGACCCGCGGCCTGATCAAGCTGTCCGGGGAGCAATGGTCCGCCCGCACCCTCGACGAGAGCCACGTGATCCCCGTGGGGGCGCTGGTCGACGTCATGGAGATCGAAGGCGCGACGGCGGTCGTCTACCCCCGCGAGCTCCTGCCCTGAACCGAACGGCCGACCATCCAGCAACGGAGGAAGCGTGGACGCAATTGTCATCCCGATTCTGGTGGCGGCCATCGTCGTCATCCTTCTCGTGGCCACCTCCGTGCGGATCGTCCCGCAGGCCCGCCGCTACAACATCGAACGGTTCGGCAGATACCGCCGCACCCTCCAGCCCGGCCTGAACCTCGTGCTGCCGGTGGCCGACCGCGTCAACACCAAGCTCGATGTGCGCGAACAGGTCTATTCGTCCGACCCGAGGCCGGTCATCACCGAGGACAACCTCGTGGTGAACATCGACACCGTCCTCTACTACCAGATCACCGACCCCAGGTCGGCGGCGTACGAGGTGGCCGACTACCTGCAGGCGATCGACCAGCTCACCGTGACCACGCTGCGCAACGTCATCGGCAGCATGGACCTGGAGGAGACGCTCACCTCACGCGAGGAGATCAACACCCGGCTGCGCACCGTCCTCGACGACGCCACCGGCAAGTGGGGCATCCGCGTCAATCGCGTCGAGATCAAGGCCATCGACCCGCCGAACACGATCAAAGAGGCGATGGAGAAGCAGATGCGGGCCGAGCGGGACAAGCGCGCGGCCATCCTGCACGCCGAAGGGGAACGACAGGCCAAGATCCTCACTGCGGAGGGCACGAAGCAGAAGGACATCCTGGAGGCACAGGGCACGCAGCAGGCCATGATCCTGCGGGCGGACGGCGAGGCCAAGGCGGTGGAGCGCGTCTTCCAGGCCGTCCATCGCAACAACGCCGACCCGAAGATCCTCGCCTATAAGTACCTCGAGACGCTGCCGCACCTGGCGAAGAGCGAGAACAACACGTTCTGGGTGATCCCGGGAGAGCTGACGGAGGCGGTCCGCTCCGTCTCCAGCGCCTTCGCCGACCACTCGACGATGGGGCTGCCCAAGAACGTGCAGGCCGAGGAGGCCGCCTCCGGCCACGCCGCCGACACCGCGGACGACAGCGGAACCCAGGAGATCGAGCCGGGCCCGCAGAACACCGCCGCCGCGGCCGCCGACGAGGTCGCCAAGCAGGCCGCCGCCGCGGTGAACAACGCGAAGGCCGAGGCGGAGGCCGCGAGGACACCCCAGGTGCCGGGCCGGGGGAAGCCGTCCACGGACTGAGCGAGTCCAACTCGCCTGCTTCAGCGCGTAGTTGACCGCTCGATGCGGCGATCGGCGTGGCCCCCTCCTCGACCATTCCTCACCGGTCGGTGTCCGGAGGTGGGACCGGCCGCTCCGACAGCACGGGTTCCGCGCGGAGTTCGGGCCCGCGCAGCCTCAGCAGCGCCTCGAACTCCCGCGTGCGGCCCGCCTGGTACGCGGCGATGCTCTCGGGGTCGTACTCGTAGAAGCCGGTGTGGTCCTGGAGGCCGCGGCGGTGGGTCGCCATGTTGTCCTCGACCACGGCCGGCGCGCGGAACCGGTCGCCGAGCTGGGCGGTGAGGTAGCGGGAGGCGTAGTACAGGATGTCCCCGCCGCCCCAGTCGATGAACTCCAGGGGGCCCAGGACGGAGAAGCGTGTTCCGAGGCCGGCGCGTACGGCGAGGTCGATGTCGGTGGCGGTCGCGACGCCCTCCTCGACCATGCGGGCGGCCTCGTTCATGACGAGGGCCTGGAGCCGGGGCACGATGTAGCCGGCCGCGGGTCCGCACACCACCGGTATCTTGCCGATCCGCCGGAGCAGCCCGGTCATCCGCTCCACCTGCCCGGGGTCGGTACGGTCGCCGCGGCTGACCTCGACGAGGGGCATGAGGTCGGCGGGGTTCAGCCAGTGCGCGTTCAGGACGCGGCTCGGGTCGTCGACGAGGTCGGCGATCTCGGTGACGAGGAAGGTCGACGTGGTCGAGGCGATGACCGCGTCGTCCGCCACGTGCGCGTCGACCCAGGAGAGGATGTCGCGCTTGACGTCGATGACCTCGGGCACGGCCTCGAACACCACGTCCGCGTCGGCGAGTCGGATCTGCGCGGACTCGCGGTCGCAGACGACGAGTTGGGGTGGCCGGCCGGAGTCGGCACGTAGGTGTTCCCGGATCTGCTGCTCGGCCGCCTTTCGGTACGGCGCCCGGTCCTCGTCCGTCTCCTTGACGTCCGCGAGGGTGACGTCCATGCCCGCGGCCAGGAAGGCGCGCGCGATGCCCTGTCCCATGCGTCCGGCACCGACCACCACCACGTCGATGCGTTGCGTCGCTTCGGTGTCTTCCGTGTCCGTCATGCCGGCAACCCTTCGTGAAGCAGCTTGGTCAGTTCGGGACGGGTGAGCCGGGCCAGGCCGAGGGACTCCAGCGTGCGGCCTTCGGCGTACAGATCCTTGCCTGTGACGGCGGACGCGATGCTCAACAGGCCCTGTGCGACCGGTGTTTGGATGCCGGCCCAGCGTCCGACCGACACCAGGAACGACAGGCCGAGGCGGGTGTCCTCCAACATGTACCGGTGGTCGAGCAGGTCGATCTTCTCCCGCCAGTCGCCGCTGTCCGTGAGCCGTTCGTGGGCGGCGCGGCCGTACATCCACTCGTCGCCGTCCGTCGCGTAGTGGTCGGCGAGCGGGAAGTGCGGGGCGGCGTACCCGAGCGCCTCGCGGACCGCGATCCGTTCGGCGTCGAGGGCGTCGGTGACCCAGCGGATCGACGGCTGGGTCCCTTCGTTGTGGATGTCCCAGGACGAACTGTGCTCCAGCGGACCGGCGTTCATGAGGATGAGCGGCGGATGGATCACCGGGCCCGCGTTCATGAGCGCGCCACTGAGGCTGTCCTCGACCGGTTCGACGGACGGGTAGGCCTCCCGCAGCACGCGGAACGCCGCGTCGGAGGAGCGGACCGGGAAGACGCCGGTGGGCAGCCGCGTCGCGTACCCGCTCACCACCACCTCGGCCGGTCCGTGCGTACGCGCCAGATAGGGCAGCGTGCCGGTCTCGGCGAGCGCGACGTCCGCCGTGTTGCCCGCCTCGGCCATCGCCTTGGCGAAGAGCAGCGTGCCGAAGGTACCCGGCGGCAGGAACACCACCTGGCCGTCCCGGAGCAGCGGTGCCACCCGGGCGGCCAGGTCCTCGTGCACGGTGGCCGGCAGCGGTACGACCACGAGTGTCGCGCCGCGTACGGCTTCCGCGAGGTCCGCGACGGGATGGATGGCCCCGGCGCGTGCCGTGTCGCTCACCGGTACGTTCCTGCTGCCGCGATGGTCGCGGACGCCGAGGGCGCCGAGGGCGCGCAGCGCGTCCAGGGCCATGGTGTCCCGCCGCCACCAGCGCACGGTGTGGCCGTTCTCCGCGAGTTCCGCCGCCGCGGCGAAGCATCCGTGTCCGCCGCCGAGGATGGTGATGTCCATGAGTGGTCCCGTTCCCTTCAGTTGAGCGTACGAAGCGCGGTTGCGCGGGTCGTGCTAGGTGGCGACGTTCGGCTCCTGTGCGATGGCGCCCGGTCCTTGGGCTGCGAGCCGTTCCTCGCGTGCGAGGCTCCGGCGGAAGTGTGCGCAGCCGCGCCACAGCAGCACGATGCTGCCGACCGAGGCGACGCCGTACACGAGCGACAGGGACGTGCCGATGCGCCCGGCCGATCCGAGCAGTTCGTCCGTGACCAGCGCGACCAGCGTGGTACCCAGGCCCACGGCGGCCAGGTTCGAGATGAGCAGGAAGACGGCGGACACCTGGGCGCGCATCTGGTTCGGGCTGAGCACCTGCATGGCGGCAGTGGACGCGGGCATCGGGAACGAGGCGAAGAACATCGTGACCGCGAGCAGCGCCAGCGACAGCCACAGGGGTCTGACGTGCGGGAAGACGATGACGGGGACGAGCATGCCGATCGCGCCGACGACCCCGGCGCGCATCGCTCCGTCCGGGTGTCCGAGCTTGGTGAGCCGGTCGACCAGCCACCCACCGAAGAGCACACCGGAGCCGTTGGCCAGCAGGACGACACCACCCAGCACATAGCCGACCTCGGTCGCGCTCAGCCCGAACGCGCGCATGTAGAAGGCCGGTACCCATGCCATGAGGCCGAGCAGCACCATCGCGTAGCAGGAGAAGCCCGCGTAGTGGCAGAAGAACGTCCGTGCGTGGCTGCGCAGGAAGGTGAACACATCGCGCATGGCCACCTTCCGTACGGCGCCCGCGGAGTCCCGGGCCAGCCCGCGTCGCACCGGGTCGCGGACCGTCAGCAGGAACACGAGCGCGACGAGCAGTCCGGGCAGACCGATGATGAAGAACGTCAACTGCCAGGCGTGCACGTCTCCGACGAGCGGCAGGGAGACCCGGTCGACGTCCTTGAGCAGCCCGATGACGTACCCGCCGATGAAGAACGCGGCGCTGCCTCCGATGAACGAGCCGAGCGAGTAGATCCCGGCCGCCCGGCCCAGCCTGCTCTTCGGGTACATGTCGCTGAACATCGAGTACGCGGACGGGGTCAGCGACGCCTCGCCGACACCCACCCCGACGCGGGCCAGGAACATGTGGGCGAACCCCTTGCTCAGCCCGGAGAGCGCGGTGGCCAGACTCCACAGCGCGATGCCGATGGAGATGATCACGGGGCGCGAACGGCGGTCGGCGAGCGCCGCGATGGGCAGTCCCATCACCGCGTACAGCACGGAGAAGGCGAGCCCGCTCAGGAGGCTGAACTGCGTGTCCGTCAGGCTGAGATCGCGCTTGATGGGCTCGATCATCAGCGACAGGGCCTGGCGGTCCACGAAGGACAGGACGTACGCGGCCGTACAGATGCCGACGATGTAGGACTTGTACCGCTCGGACATGCGGGGTTCGGGTTCGATTTCGGACAGCAGTGATGGCTCGGTCATGGGACGGCGCCTCATCGGGTCTGGGTGGGGTGGTGCCCGGTACGAGATGGTGCTGGCCAAACGAGTTCAGAGGCTATCCACGCCCAACTCGCCCAGCCATCCCGGGAATCCCGGTGCGGAGTCGGGGATTTCCCGCATCACCTCGGCCGCCGACTGTCACCGCGGCGATGGGCGGTGCGGGAGCGGGTGCCTGGAGGTCCTAGAGTGGGGCCGGTCTTGAAACAGCAAGGAAATGGGGATCAAGTGGTCGACATGGCAGCCGCGGCGCGGAAGGTCTTCGACCGGTACGACGTCGACGGGGACGGGCAGTTGACTGCCGAGGAGTACCGGCAGGTCGTCGCGGAGCTCGGCGACACGGGCGTCACCGCGGAGGCCGCGCAGGAGCTCATCGACACCATCGACAGCGATGGTGACCGCAAGGTCTCGTTCGAGGAGTTCCGGGCCTCCATGGGGCTCTGACCCCGAGCCACCGCGTGTGCCCCCGGATCCGCGGATCCGGGGGCACAGGCATGTGTGCATCGGCAGGCACCGGACATGAAGGTGACTTGCGGTGCTTCGGTCGCTGGGAGTAGGTCCTGCGCCCGAGGCGCGCTGCGCGCCTGCTTGGCTAGGGTCGGCCCTCATGGAGACCACAGGAATCGTCCGCCGCCGGACGGCGGAGCGCTTGCGCGACGCTCTGGAGCGGCTCGCCACCGAACGGGACGTATGGGTGTCGACGGCCCACCCCGATCACGGTCCGCACCAGGTGCCGCTGTGGTTCCTGTGGGACGGGAGCGCGGCGTGGCTGTGCACCGGCGCCGCGTCCGCGACCGCGCGCAACGTCCGCGAAGAACCGCGTGTGCACCTGTCGCTGCCGGACACCTTCGACGTACTGCTCCTCCAGGGTGAGGCGGAGTGCTTCCCTGACCAGGAGGTACCCGAGGGCGCGGCGGCGGCGTTCGCCGAGAAGTTCGGGTGGGATCCACGCTCGGAGGACGGCTCCTTTGTGTACGTACGCGTGATCCCGCGGACCGTGCGCGCCTGGCGCGGCGAGCCGGAACTGCGCGGGCGGGTCATCATGCGCGACGGGATTTGGCTGGAATAGGGGCACCCTCTTCGTCCGGTTCGTCGGCCGCTTCGGCGCGTGGCCGGCGCCACCAGTGGTCGCGGCGCGGGTGCAGTGCCCGGCCGAGCCTGCGCCCGATGAGCAGATAGCCGAGGAAGGCGCCCGACGCGTTGAGGATCACGTCATCGATGTCGAACGCCCGGCCGGTGACCAGCAGCCCCTGAGCGACCTCGACGGTCAGCATCACCAACGCCGTCATGAGCACCACCCGGACGAAGCCCCGGGTGCGCGGGAAGAGCACCGGCAGCAGCACTCCGAACGGCATCCCGAGGACGACGTTCCCGCCGACCTGCTTGATCGTGTCGAGCCAGTCGGGCTGGTCGAAGTACACGCGGATCGAACTGCCCGGGTCCAGGTTGGTGTGCGTCAGCGATTCCGACATGGGGGACGGAACGAGGGTGGCCTTCGCCAGCCCGACGGCGAAGGCCACCATGCAGACGAAACCAACCGCCATGACGAGGGCGCGGACCAGCCGCCGCCCCCACGAGCGCCTCTGCGTGCGGGATTCGGTTTCCATGTGCCGTCGTTTACCACGGAGTCGGCGCCGCACACGCCCTGTGTACGGCCGGAATCCATCGGTCCACTGCGGACGCGGGTTTCACGCCAAGACCTTGACACGCTCACGACCACTTGTATGGTCTAGTCCAAGCAACGGCCGTTCTGCACAAGGGAGTTCACCCGCGCCACGCGTCGGGTGAACTCCCTCCTGCCCCACTTCGCGCCTCTTGGCCCCACCCTCGAGAGGCCGGCCCGAGCGTGCGCCCCCACTTCACGCACGCCCCGGGAAGACCTGAAGTGAAGGAGTACGCATGAACGCCAGAAGGAAGACCGCCGCGCTCATCGGCGCGGCCCTGGCCCCGGTCATCGCCGTCAGCCTTCCCGCCGGTTCGGCGAGCGCCCACGGCTACATCTCCACCCCGCCCAGCCGACAGGCACAGTGCGCGGCAGGCACCGTCTCCTGCGGTGACATCACCTACGAACCGCAGAGCGTCGAAGGCCCCAAGGGACTGACGAGCTGTAGCGGCGGCAACAGTCGGTTCGCCGAACTCGACGACGACTCCAAGGGCTGGGTCGCCACACCGGTCTCCCGCAATGCCGCCTTCGAATGGAAGCTGACGGCGCAGCACGCCACCAGCACCTGGCAGTACTTCGTCGGCGGCCAGGAGATCGCCGAGTTCAACGACAACGGCGCGAAGCCGGGCGCCACGGTCACTCACCAGGTGGACTTCGGTTCACTGACGGGCCATCAAAAGGTCCTGGCCGTCTGGAACATCGCGGACACGACGAACGCGTTCTACTCCTGCATCGACGTGAACGTCGGCGGCTGAGCGAGCACCCCGGTACGGCGGCGTCGCGGGCCCTTCCCCCACGGCGGGCCCGTCCCGTCCCAGCCCGCGGCGCCGTACCCCCCACCCCCCACCACTCCCCCTCGATCGGAGTGCTTTGCCATGCGCCTCCGCACGCTCAGTCTGCTGACCGCGACCGCGACCGCCGCCGTCCTCGGGTCCCTGACCCTGGCCGGCCCCGCGTCCGCCGAAAAGGTCGACGCGCAGGCCGACTTCGTCGTCAGCCAGGGCCAGTTCGACCAGATGTTCCCGGGCCGGAACTCCTTCTACACGTACGAAGGCCTGACCGCCGCGCTCAGCGCCTACCCGGGGTTCACCGGCACGGGCAGCGACACCGTACGCAAGCAGGAGGCCGCGGCCTTCCTCGCCAACGTGAGCCACGAAACCGGCGGACTGGTCTATGTCGTCGAGCAGAACACCGCCAACTACCCGCACTACTGCGACAGTTCACAGTCGTACGGCTGTCCGGCGGGCACCGACAAGTACTACGGACGTGGCCCGATCCAGCTCAGCTGGAACTTCAACTACAAGGCCGCGGGCGACGCGCTCGGCATCGATCTGCTCCACAACCCCGATCTCGTGCAGAACGACGCGGCCGTCGCCTGGAAGACCGGCCTCTGGTACTGGAACACGCAGAGCGGTCCCGGCACCATGACCCCGCACAACGCCATGGTCAACGGTTCCGGATTCGGCGAGACCATCCGCAGCATCAACGGCACCTTGGAGTGCAACGGGGCAAACCCCGGGCAGGTCCAGAGCCGTATCGACAACTACAAGAAGTTCAGCCAGATCCTCGGCGTCGACCCGGGCGCGAATCTGAGCTGCTGAGCCGAAAACAGGGTGTCGGCGCCGTCATGGTGTGCCGAGCCACGTGCCGGGAAGTCGTCCTCGAGGTGCGCCGAGTGATCAATATGCACAGACTCGGCCCTGACGAGCAGAGATGAGGACGACAGCGAGAGGCGGCATCGGCACGTGGCCCACACACCTTCTGACGGCCCGACCCCCAGAGGCCGCAAGCGTATGCCGGAGACAGTCGCGGGCATGCCCCAGCATGTGCGCGAGGAACTGGCTCGTCGGCTGCGACGCACCAAGCGGGCCTATCGCAAGCAGGACGTCCAGGTCGTCGAGAAACCGCTGCTCAAGCGTGCTGTCGGCGCCTCGGCGCTCGGCAACTGCATGGAGTGGTTCGACTTCGGTGTCTACAGCTATCTCGCAGCCACCATCGGCAAAGTGTTCTTCCCGGGCGCCTCTCCGGGTGCCCAGCTGATCTCGTCCTTCGCAACATTTGCTGCCGCATTCGTGGTGCGACCGCTCGGCGGCCTGGTGTTCGGCCCGCTCGGTGACCGGATCGGGCGGCAGAAGGTACTCGCCACCACCATGATCATGATGGCGGCGGGAACGTTCTCGATCGGACTCATCCCGAGCTACGCGACCATCGGCATCGCCGCTCCGATTCTTCTGCTGCTCGCCCGAATGGTGCAAGGCTTCTCGACCGGTGGCGAATACGGCGGTGCCACCACCTTCGTCGCCGAGTATTCGCCGGACCGACGGCGCGGCTTCCTCTCCAGCTGGCTCGACTTCGGCACCTTCGTCGGCTACGCCCTGGGCTCCGCGCTGGTCACCGTATTGAACGTGGTCCTCACGGACGACCAGATGCTGACCTGGGGCTGGCGCCTGCCGTTCCTGATCGCGGGACCGCTGGGCATCATCGGCCTCTACATGCGGCTGAAGCTGGAGGAGTCCCCCGCCTTCCAGCAACAGCTCGACGAACACGAGAAGAGCCTCGCCCAGGACTCGGTCGGCAGTGAGTTCAAGACCATCATCCGTGAGCACCGGCGCCCCCTGCTGGTGTGCATGGGCCTGGTCCTGCTCTACAACGTCACGAACTACATGGTCACCGGCTATCTGCCGACCTATCAGACGGAAACGCTGGACCGCTCCAGTACCTCGGCGGACATCCTGGTGCTCATCGGCATGGTGTGGATCGTCCTTCTCATCACGTTCCTCGGGCGCCTCAGCGACCACATCGGCAGGCGCCCCCTGTACGCGGGTGCGGCAGTCGCCATGATCATCCTCGCCATCCCCGCCTTCCTCCTCATCAAGGCGCAGGGCACCTGGCCACCCATCTTCGGCGTGCTAATCCTCTCCACGCTCCTCGCGTGCTTTGCCGCACCGAGCGCGGCCACGCTGCCCGCATTGTTCCCGACCGCGGTGCGGTACGCGGCCATGGGCATCGGCTTCAACTTCGCCGTGGCGGCGTTCGGAGGCACCACCCCGCTGGTGACAGAGGCGCTGGTGAACGCGACCGGCGACAAGTTGGTGCCCGCCTACTACTTGATGGCGGCCGGAGTCATCGGCCTGGTGACCGTCAAGTTCCTGCCGGAGAGCGCCCAGTTGCCCCTCAGCGGGTCCCAGCCGATGGTCGGTTCGGCGGAGGAACAGAAGGAACTCATCGACACGTCCCAGGACTTGTACCAGTACGCCAAGGAAGAGTCCTCGGCGCGCTGACCACCCTCGCCGATCAGCGGTGGACCCGGGGGTCGGGTTGGCGCCGGGTGGCATGGATGGAGCCGAGCAGGCCGAGGGACTGGGCGCTGGGGCTGCCCGGGTCGGCGTGGTAGATGACGAGCTGCTGGCCGGGCGCTTCGCGTACGTCGAAGGCCTGGTAGTTGAGCGTGAGGGCACCCACGTCCGGGTGGAGGAAGTGTTTGGCGTCCTGGGTCTTGCCGCGCACGGTGTGGGCGTTCCAGAGGCGGGCGAAGTCCGCGCTGTGCTCGGTCAGGGTGCGGACGAGCTCGCGCAGCCGTGGGCTGTCCGGGTCGAATCCGGTTGCCTCGCGAAGGTTGGCGACGGTGGCCTGTGCCGCCCGGTCCCAGTCCGCGTAGAAGGTACGGCCCGCGGGGTCGAGGAAGGCCATGCGGGCCAAGTTGTCCGCCGGCTCGAACGGGGCGTAGAGGGCATCGGCCAGGGCGTTGACCGCGAGGAGGTCCAGGGTGCGGTTCATGACGAACGCCGGCGTGTTCGCGTAGCCGTCCATCAGCTGGCGCAGCGCCGGGCCGACCCGCTCGGCGGCGTGGGCGGAGGACCGGTCGTCGGGCGTGGCCCCGGCCAGCCGGTACAGGTGTGCGCGGGCGTCCGCGTCGAGACGCAGCGCGCGGCTGAGGGCGTCGACCACCTGGGCCGAGGGACGGCGTTCGCGTCCTTGTTCCAGGCGGGTGTAGTAGTCGGCGTTCACTCCGGCCAGGACGGCGACCTCCTCGCGGCGCAGTCCGGCGACTCTGCGGGCCCCATGGCTCGCCATACCGACGTCCTCCGGCTGAAGGCCGGCTCGGCGTGTGCGCAGGAAGTCTCCCAGGAGGTTGTCGTCCATGCGTTCAGGCTAGGCGGCGGCCAGATGGGCTGCCTGGGTGTGCTGCACCCAGGCAGCACACGTCCTGGTTGATGGCCACTGACCTGCGCAGACTCGGTGCGGCAGGAACCGCAGCATGTCGGCATCAACGAGAAACAAGGACTCCACCCATGACGGGACAACGACTTGACGGCAAGGTCGCCCTGATCACCGGCGCGACCGGCGGCCTCGGTACAGCGACCGCCGAGCTCTTCGCCCGCGAAGGCGCCCGGCTGGTGATCACCGATGTCGCCGCAGGTCCCCTGCGGGACCTGTCCGACCGGATCGGGGCACACGGTGCGGAGGTCGTCGCCGCCCACCTCGATGTCTCCTCCGCGCGGGAATGGGACGAGGTGATCACCCTCGTACGGGACCGATTCGGAACCCTGGACGTGCTCGTGAACCTCGCCGGCATCGTGGACTGGCCAGGTGTCGAGGACACGCGGGAAGAGGCTTGGGACCGCGTCATCGACGTGAACCAGAAGGGCACATGGCTCGGCATGAAGGCGTCGATGCCGCTCCTGCGCGCGAGCGGCAACGCGTCGGTCATCAATACGTCGTCGGTACTCGGCCTGGTGGGAAGCGGCGCGGCTGCGGCCTACCAAGCGTCCAAGGGGGCCGTGCGCCTGTTGAGCAAGACCGCCGCGGTCGAGTACGCCCGGCAGGGAGTACGGATCAACTCGGTGCATCCCGGGGTGATCGCCACACCGATGATCCAGGAAATCCTGGACGACCAGGGCGACCAGCAGCCGGACATCCAACGCACCCCGATGCGGCGCGCCGGCCGCGCCGACGAGATCGCCCCCGCGATCCTCTTTCTCGCCTGCGACGACTCCTCGTTCGTCACCGGCTCGGAGCTGGTGGTCGACGGCGGACTCACCGCGCACTGAGCAGACCGACCGGGGCGCGCGGCGTCCACGACCGTCCGGCTGTGTCCACAGAAGCATCCGAATCCACCGAGTTCGCTGGGAAGACCGCCCTTGTCACCGGGGCCACTCGGAAGACCGGCCTCGCCCTGCTCGACCGGCCGAGCAACGCACCCCGAGACGTCGCGCGTTGCTCGGGTCAGTGGCGGCGGACCAGCGGGAAGGGCAGGGCCCGGCCGGCCTGAGGAGGACGCCGAGACCTCGATGCTCGCGCTGCACCTGCACCTGCTCCGGTTCGCGCTCGGGCACATCAACACCCTGCTGCCGCAGCGCGAGGGCCGGGCACAGCGACAGTTGACCCGAGGTCGAGCCGCTTGCCCATATCCAGGCGGGAGCTCCGGTATTCAGGCTCTTCCGACAGCAAAATCGACGTGAAGTCGTGGACGAGGACGTCGGATGCAGAACCGCAGTGGCGTACTACGGCTGCGAGGAACATCGGTACAGCCGTGGCATTCAAGGCACGGCTGTGCGTCTATCCAGTCCTTGATGCCCTCTCGGACGGTCGACTACGAGCCCGCCCCGGCCCGTCCTGTTCTTCCCGCCCCTCTCGGTGCGCCGGCATCGGGGCCCCGGCCGCTGGCGGGAGGGCCGCGGCGATGCAGTCGAGGACGCGCTGGAGCCCCTGCCGGAACTGACCTTCGCGGCTCAGGTGCGGCTGGCGCGCCTCCGTCACGATCTTGGTGAAGATCGGGTACTCCCCGCTTTTCACCAGCCCGTCGATGTACGGGTAGCTCCGCTCCATCCATTCCGACTCGCTGAGACCGCTGCGGCGGACTTCCCTGGCCGTGCTGATCTCCTCGCGGACGATGCCCTCGACGTAGCTGTTCAGCAGGGCCACGAGGCCGAGGTTCTCGTCGATGGGGACGAAGGCGTCGAGTACGCCCATCAGCCCTTCGACCAAGCGCAGTTGGTTGGGGCCGAAGCTGGGGAGTGACCGCTGCACGGTGGCGATCCACGGGTGCCTCATCCACATGGTCCGCAGCTCGTCGGCGTAGCGGGTCAGGTCGGCGCGCCAGTCGCCCGAGGGCATGTCCGTGACGTCGATCTCGCCCATCACCTGGTCGGCCATGAGCTCGATCAGGTTCTCGCGGCTCGGGACATACCGGTAGAGCGACATCGCGCCGGCGCCGATCTCGGCGGCGATCCGCCGCATGGTGGCGGCTTCCAGCCCCTCGGCGTCGGCGATCCGGACGGCCGCCTCGGTGATCTTCGCGCGGCTGTGGACGGGCGTCGGCCCGTAGGCCGAGCGCTCGGGCCGCATCCAGATGTTCACGTACTCGGCGTCGGTCACCGTTTCCACCTCCTTGGTTGCGTACATAGTACCCAGTCGTTTAGCGTGCCCGTCGAGACCGCGTACAAGGTACCCAGTGGAGGGGTCTTATGCCTGATCCGATCGTGGTCGCCGAAGGGCTGCACAAGTCGTTCGGCGACAACCACGCCCTGCGGGGTCTGGACCTGAGCGTCCCGAGAGGAAGAGTCTGTGGCGTGCTGGGGCCGAACGGCGCTGGCAAGACGACCGCAGTGCGCATCCTGGCCACCTTGTCCGATCCCGACGCCGGGCACGCCCGCATCGCCGGACACGACGTCGTCCGCGAGGCCGGCAAGGTGCGCGCCAGGATCGGGCTCGCGGGCCAGCACGCTGCCGTGGACGAGAAGCTCACCGGTCGCGGCAACCTGCGCATGTTCGGGCGCCTCTCCCACCTGTCCCGGCGTGAGGCGCGACGACGGGCCGACGGGCTGCTCGAACGCTTCGACCTGATGGACGCCGCCGACCGGCAGGTCGCCGGCTACTCCGGTGGCATGCGCCGCCGCCTCGACTTGATCACCAGCCTCATCCTGCGCCCCGAGGTGCTCTTCCTGGATGAGCCGACCACGGGCCTGGATCCGCGCAGCCGCGGCGAGATCTGGGACAGCATCCGTGAGCTGGTGGCGGACGGCACCACGGTGCTGCTCACCACGCAGTACCTGGACGAGGCCGACCAACTGGCAGACGACATCGCCGTCGTCGACCACGGACAGGTGATCGCCACGGGCACACCCGACGAGTTGAAGGCCACCATCGGCGACCGCCTCGACGTCGAACTCGAAGACCCCGCCGCCCTGGACACGGCGGCGACCGTGCTGAAAACCCTGGCCGGAACCGATCCCACGGTGACCGCCGACCGGCTCAGCGTCGCCCTGCCGGGCGGCGGCTTCCGGCTCTTCGACGCCATGCGCGAGCTCGACCGCGCCGGGGTCGCCGCGGCTGATGTGCGGCTGCGCCGTCCCACCCTCGACGAGGTGTTCCTGCGCCTCACCGATCGGAAGGAACTGGTCCGATGACCGATCTCGCCCCGCCGCCGGGTCACCGCCTGCGATGGACGTTCACCGACGGTCTGGCCCTCGTCGGCCGCGAGCTGGGACGGCTGCGGCACGCTCCCGGCGAGCTCGTTGCCGCTTTGATCTTCCCGGCCGTCATGGTCGTGCTCTTCGGGTACGTCTTCGGCAGCGCGATCCAGGTGCCGGACGGCGGCGACTACCGCGAGTACCTCATGCCGGGCCTGTTCGCGATGGTGACCTTCTCCGCGTGGTTGGGGGTCATGACGCGGATGGCCGCCGACGCCTCCCGCGGTGTGATGGACCGGTTCCGCTCCATGCCGATGGCGCGCTTGGCGGTGCCGTTCGGGCAGACCGGCGCCGACCTGCTGACCGGACTGCTGATGCTGGCCGTGATGGTGGGCACGGGCCTGCTGGTGGGCTGGCAGCCGCACCGCGGCCTGATCCCCACCGCCCAGGCGTTCCTGCTGATGATCGTGCTGCGGTACGCGCTGAGCTGGGTGGGTGTCTATGTGGGTCTCGCGGTGAAGAACGACCAGGTCGCCGACGCGATGGTGCCGCTGGGCCTGCCGTTCACGATGCTGTCGAACGCGTTCGTCCCGACCGACGGGATGCCGGGGTGGCTGCGCTTCCTGGCCGACTGGAACCCGGTGAGCGCGCTCACCGCCGCCGCACGGGAGCTGTTCGGCAACCCGGGCACCCCGTCCGGAGACGTGGCCTGGCCACTGGCGCATCCGGTGACCACTGTCCTGCTCTGGTCGTCCGCGCTTCTGGTGATCTTCGTCCCGCTGTCGCTCCGCGCCTACATGCGCAGAGGACGCTGACCACTCCAGGCATCTGCCCCGCAGACCGATCGCCGCTCACCGCGCCAGAGCGGCGCTCAACGACACCGACGCCATGGAGACGTCATGAGCTTGTTCCGGCTCGACGCCAGCATCCTTCCCGGCACATCCGACAGCGCCGAACTCGCCGACCTCTTGGAATCGGAGTGGACCGCAGTCCACCGCGACGCGACGGTGGTACGCCGCCATCTGGGCACCGACCCACTGCCCGCCGAAGCCTGGGCACATGCCCACACCGCAATGCGACGCCCGGACCCGACCGCACTCCCGCCCAGCGCGACGCGCTCACCCTCGCTGGGTCGCTCACCGCGGAACTCGAGGCCGCCTCGGCGGTGGTGCTCGCCGTGCCCTCCCCACCTCACCGCACCACAACCGGCACCGTCACCCTCACCGCCTCCGCTCGTCCCCCATGGCGCGCCTGGTGCACGTCGCGGTACGACCCGTCCGCCCGGCGCCGTTGGTACACCAGCGTCAGCCGTGCCGCTCCCCTGCGCAGCCCGCGGAGCGTCACCGTGCCGTCCTCGACGCGTACCGACGCCAGGCCGGCCGGACGTACTTCGGCCCGCACCCGGTTCTCCGGTGCCGACAGGTCGAACGCGGCGCCCGCGGCGCTGCGCACCACGCAGGAGACGTCCGCGGCCCCGCCCACGTTCACCGCGGCCGGTCGGGCGGTGAGCCTGAACGGGGCGGTCCCGGCGGGCACCGGTTCGTCGCCGGTGGACTGGTCGATGGTGAGCAGCAGGTGGCCCGCGGCGTCCACGCGGTGGTCGTCGATACGCAGCCGCTCGGTGTAGACGACGCGGTCGGGCGACGTGGGCGACGTCCGGCCGTGGTGCACGTAGTACAGCTCGCTGCCGTCCGGTGAGGCGGTCAGACTGCCGTGGCCGGTGGAGTACATCCCGACGTCCGGATTCTGCGAGAGCACCGGGTTGTTCGGGTACTTGCGCCACGGACCCAGCGGGTGATCCGCGACCGCGTAACCCACGCCGTAGTACTGGTTCTCGAAGTTGTTGGCCGAGTAGGTCAGGTAGTACAAGGTGCGCCGCTCACCGGCGTGGACGTAGTCGTGCCGCCAGGCCGTGGAGCCCTCTTCCCAGCGACGGTCCTTCTTCGAACCGCCCGACGTCGCATGGTCGTTGACGTGTGCGTCCTCCCAGGGCTGCGGGTCGGCCGCGTAGGTGAGGACGGGCACGAACCCGTCCCGGCGCAGCTCGTCGGCAGTGCCGGTCCGCGCGTTGGCGTCTGCGTAACGGGGGTGGATGGTGGGCATGGTGGCGCCCTCGGGGTCCCGCCACCAGTGCGTGGTCAGCTCGACGGCGGCGATGTTGGATTCCTCGATGTACTTGCCGAGGCCGGTGTCCCACACCCAGTTGCGGTAGGCGTTGCTGGAGAAGTAGAGGTAGATCCGCCCTTCGTCGAAGAGCAGGTTCGCGTCGATCATCGGTATGTAGGAGCCCAGCGGAGCGGTGCGCCCCTCCTCCTCGGTGGCCGGCGGGGTGAGCTGGTCGGCATCCATGATCAGGTTGACGTCGTGGTAGTCCGGTTTGTACGGGTGGTAGTCCAGCGGCCGGTCGTCGATGTTGCGGAACGGGCCCTCGGGCGTGCGGGACACCGCGACCCCGATCGAGCACGGCTCCTCGAAGTCCGCGTGGCGGAAGTACTGTTCGGCCATCGTGCTGCCCATGCGGGCCGCGTAGAACAGGTAGTACAGGCCGGTGTCGGGGTTGCGGTAGACCTCCGGCGCCCAGAACCAGTCCTTGCCCCACTGCTTCGGGTCGTCGGCACGCAACGCACCACCGGGCAGGCGCTCCCACGTCGACAGGTCGGGCGAGCGGTGGACGCCGAAGTAGTAGCCGTCGTCCGAACCGCCCGTGCAGTACGCGTAGTAGTAGCCGCTGGGCTCGTCGAACAGTACGTAGGGGTCACCGCCGGACGTCATCGCGTCGTTGGCGTACGTGGCGTCGGTGGCGGTGAACGCGCCTGCGCCGCGGTCGGGTTGCCGCGGCGAGGCGACGGCGGCGCCGGGCGCCAGGGCCGCGGCGGCGAGGGCCAGCGTCCCGCCGAGGACGGCGCGTCTGGCGGGCGGGAGAGAGGGGCCTTCGGGCCGGCGGCTCATGACTGCACCTTTTCAACGTAACCATGCGCTTCAACGAAGCGACGAACAAAGGGGGTTGGGGTGTGCGGTCCGGTGGGACCGCCGGTCTGCGGTTCGGTGGGACCGCCGGTCTGCGGTCCCACACATCTGCCGCGGTCAGCAGCCGCCGCAGTTGTAGAACGTCACGTCCCAGTGGTTGCCCTCGTCGGCATACACGTTGCCGGACGCGGCCTTGTACTGCGGGGCACCGTCGCCGCGCAGACCGATGTAGGAGAAGTGATTCTTGACGTAGTTCGTGACGCAGGTGCTCTTGCCGAAGTCGAGCTTGTAGCCGTTCCAGTGCGAGTACGTGCCGCTCGCGTGGCCGGTCTCGGTGCCACCCGTGATGTTGAGCGCGCACCCACTGGCCGACTTCAGCGTCTGGGCACCCTGGGCGGTGGCGAGATTGAGCTGGTCGAACGACGTGCACGTGGACACATTGCGGTCGGAACAGCCGCCGGACGAGGACCAGGTGATCCCGACCGATCTGAACATCGACGTTGCCGTCGCGTGCGAGATCTTCGTGGCGGCGAACGCGTCGGTGGCGGTCGTCAGCACACCGAATCCGGGGGCGACGAGAGCGCCCGTGGTGAGGGCGAGCGCGGTGAGCGCGGAACGAATACGCATGGGAATCGCGGTCCTTCCTGCCAGTGCCTGAGTGGGATGTGACAGCTGTGGTGCAGGTGGATCGGCACAGATCGTGCCAGGGTCTACGCGCGTGGGGAAGACCTGGGACGGTCGGGGGCGCGGCGGGCGACCGGACAGGACCGAGGTCGTCACCGATCGGCGACGACCTCGAGATCGCCGCACCACCCCAAAGGCGATACGATACGTCTCGTCTAGCGTTGGCCCCGCCCTGGAGGAGAACCATGGAACGCTTCATCGACGCAGCACCCGGTGTACGGCTGTGGACGGAAGACCGGGGTGACACCGACGCGTCTCCGATGCTGCTGATCATGGGAGCGCAAGCGTCCGGCCTGGGCTGGCCGGACGAACTGGTGGACATGCTCGCCTCGCGCCATCGCGTGATCCGCTACGACCACCGCGACACCGGTCGCTCCACCTGGGCGTTCGACCAACGGCCCTATCCCCTCAGCCAACTTGCGGAAGACGCCGTCACGGTGTTGGACGGCCTCGGCGTCGAACGCGCCCACATAGTGGGCATGTCACTGGGTGGCATGCTCGCCCAGCTCCTCATCGCCGACCATCCGGACCGGTTGCTCAGCGCGACGCTGATAGGCACGAGCGCGCTCAGCACCGTCCCGTACATCCAGCCGGACGGAACCCGGATCCCGCCTGAGGAACTCCCCGGTATCGCACCCGATCTGCTTGAGATGTGGTGCCGTCCCGTTGTGGACCTCGGCCTGGAAGCGGAGTTGGAACGGCGGGTCGAGCACTGGCGGATTCTGGGCGGCGATCAGCTTCCCTTCGACGCCGAATACGTCCGCGCCCTGGAGCGAAGGGTCATCGAGCACACCGGGCACTACGCCACCAGTACCGCGCATGCCCGCGCCGACGCGTCCGACCTGGACCGCACCGAGCAACTGGCAGGGGTCACAGTGCCCACCCTGGTCACCTCTGCTCCCGCCGAACCGGTCTCCCCGCCGCCCCATCCCGACCACCTCGCCCAGGCGATTCAAGGCGCACGCATCATCGAGATCCCCGGCATGGGGCACGCACTCCCACCTGAGGTGCACACGCCGCTCGTCGCCGCGATCCTGGACCACACCACCAGACACTGACTGGACCACACCACCAGACACTGATGCGAGGCCATCACCACCGAGGCGACCACCGCACCCCACGGCACGCTGTCGGCGGTGTCGGCCGCAACACTGCAGGACACACTTCAGCAGCTGCAGTCGATCCTCGGTGCCATCGACGACGTGCCGCCCGCCGCCCCCACGATGCGATACGCGCAGGGGCCGGCAGGCCGCCCGTGACGCGTCAGGTCCTGTTGGCGATGGCGGCGAACCCGCCGTCGGCCGGGACGTCCACCGTCAAGGTGTCATCGGCCGTCACCTTGTGGCTCTCCCGCACGAGTCCGTCCGGGCCGTCCCTGACCACGTCGATCGTGTACGTACCGTGCCCCAGGAAACGCAGCGGCACCTTCTCGGTGTGGGCCTCGCCGGCGGTCACGTTGCCCAGGAACCAGCGGTTGCCGTCCCGGCGGGCGAGGGTGGTCTTCTTGCCGGGGTCACCGGCCACCAGCCGGGTCTCGTCCCAGACCGTGGGCACGGTCTCCAGGAACTTCTCCAGCTCCGGGCGCTTGCGGTACTCCTCCAGCGAGCCCGCGAAGTTCTGCAGCCCGGATTCGTAGACCACCGAGAGCGCCAGCTCCGCGGCGTCGGACACCGGGATCTTGCCGGTCTGGAAGTCCATCGGGGTGAAGTCCATGGAGCCGACCACGTTGCGGGTGTAGGGCAGCACGGACACGTTGGCCGCCGTCACGTTCATCTGCTCCGCGCCGTGCACCGCCTCCATCGACATGACCTGCGGCCAGGTCCGCTGGACGCCGTGCGGGATGGTCGAGCCGTGGAAGTCGACGAGGAGGTGGCGGGCCGCCGTCTCCTTGAGGATCCCGTCGTACCACTGGTAGCGGACCTGCTGGTCCGAGTCCATGAAGTCGATCTTGACGCCGACGACACCCCAGTCGGCCAGCTTGTCGAACATCGCCTTCTGCTCGTCGGCGGTGTCCACGTCGGTGTAGTGCAGCCAGAGCAGCACCTTGACGCCACGCTCCTTGGCGTACGCGGTCAGCTCCGGCATCCAGTCGGTGGTGTTCCAGCCGTCGTCGACGAGTGTGTACTCCCAGTGGTGCTCGGCGGCGTAGTCCACCATCGACTTCTGCTTCTCCAGGCTTCGTTGAGCCTCGTGGCCGCCGTCCATCCACGACCAGGCGACCTTGCCGGGCTCGATCCAGGAGGTGTCCTTGACCCGGGACGCCGGGGCGACGTCGTCGGTGAGCGTGGACTCCGTCACGGTCGCCAGATCGCCGGTCGTCACCGTCCGCCACGGGGTGCTCAACGGCCCGGACGAGTCGACCTCTTCGTCCGCGAGCGAGACCCGGTACTCGCCCTTGCCCTTGGTGTGCGCCAGATGGCTGCCGGAATAGCTGCCGGTCACGTCCGACTCGCTCAGCAGCACGTAGTCGCCACCGGACCCCGTGCCGCGGGTGCGGAACAGTGCCGGGTAGGCGTAGTCGTCGTCTGCGGCGCCGGCCGCCGAGGTCGACTGGTGTGCGGCTTCGTAATTGCCGTCCGACCAGGTGTTGATCCACGCCGGCGCGCTGTCGGGCACCTCGAAGGTGGAGGCCTCCTTCGTGACCTTCACACCGTCGCCCCGGGCGTCCGGCACCACGTAGCGGTACGCGACGCCGTCGGCCGCGGCTCGCACCACGACCCCGAGCCGGGCGCCGTCCGCGTTCTCGAAGTCGAACCGGGACTCCGTCTGATCGACCGTGCGCTTGAGGCGCTTGCCGACGGTGGCGGTGTAGCGCTCGTGCACCTTCCGGTCGGATCTGTGCACGAACTTCAGGCCGGACGTCAGATCACCCTCGTCGGTGACGATGCCCAGCGCCCCGGGTTCGAGCACGGTGCGGCCGTGCAGACCTACGCCGAGGGTGAGCCTTCCGTCATCGGCCAGGCGGAGGTCCGCAGTTGGCCCGGTTCCACCCCGGGAGACGGCCCAGCACCGGTGGTCGTCGGCCTGCGCCGACGGGGCGAGCAGGCTGCCCGCCATGGCCGCGGTCGCGATGGCGACGAGCAGCACGGATGGTCGTACACGCATGAGTTCCCCTTGGTCTCGTGGTCTCGGAAGCCGACGGCAGCATCAGGGTTTCCGGACGCGGCGCCCGCTACAGCAGGGTCAAGCTGTCGATGTTCGCGCCGGCGGACCGGGTGAGGGCCGCGCGGACGGTGACGTTCTCCCCTTGCGGGAGATCCGCGGTGAAGGAGGCCGTGGCCCAGGTGTCCCAGCCGCCGGTGGGCGGCATGGCGAGGGTGGCGACTTTCGTGCCGTTGACGTCGACGTCCATGGGGCGGTCCGCGTCACCGCCGTTGGCGTACCGGACAAGGAGCCGCTTCTCGCCCACCGCGGGCACGGTGACGGTCCATGCCAGGGTCGATCCCGCCGCCGACGTCCCGGTGAACTCGGCGTAGCCGGTGCCGGTGTAGCCGGGGTGGCGGCTGCCGATGACGAAGGCGCTGTCGAGCCGGGCGGCTTCGGCCTGGTGGACCGTCCCGCCGCCGACTCGGGGGTACGGGGCGCCGCTGGGTTCGACGGTGACGGCCCTGCCGCCGCCCTTCGCCATCCGGATCTCCGGGGTGACGACGCTCAGGACCTTCGCCTCGGCGTCCCACACACAGCCGGCTCCCTTGTCGCTGAGGAGGGCGGCAGCCTCACTGGTGAAAGCGGGCAGCGTGCCACCGCCGTCGACCCGCATTCCCACGGGGCTCGCCAAGCCGTGGAAGCGGACGAGGAAACGGCGGGCGTCGGGCGCACCCTCGTACGAGCCCTTCGGGTGCGCGATGACGGCGCGGGTGGAGGCGTCGGTGAAGGTGAGGCGGGTGACACTCGTCTGCCTGCCGCTCCGGTACGCCTCGGTCACCCCATCGTCCTCGACGACGTCGAAGACGCCGTCGGCCCCCGCGTAGACATCCATCTCCAGCTGCCGCTTGGTGAGGTAGGCGGTGCTCTGCGCGTACGGGTACTTGGGCAGGATCGCCCCTGCCCTGACGAACAGGGGTGTTTCGCCGGTACTCGCGGTGTGGGAGAGGTCTTCGCTGTCGGATCCGGTGTGCTTCTCATCCGTCCAGAAGTCGTACCAGTGCGCACCGGCCGGCAACCAGATGTGCTGCTCCCCGCCCTCGGAGGTGACGGGGGCGACGAGGAGCGAGGGGCCCCACATGTACTGGAGGTCGTGGGTGTAGGCCTGGGGCCGGTCCTGGTGGTCGATCACCATGGCCCGGGCCATGGGCATGCCGGTGGCGGCCTGGTGGGCGAGCGTGTAGACGTACGGCATCAGGCTGTAGCGCAGCTGCCCGAATCGCGCGAAGTCCGCCTGGGCCTGCGGGCTTTGGTCGAGTGGCCAGCGTGATGCCCGCTTGCCCTTGTCCTTGGTCGAGGCGGTGCCGTGCGGGCGCCAGATCGGGGCCAGACTCGACCAGCCGACGGGCCAGTTGCGGTAGAAGGCGTCGGAGATCACCTCGCCGTGGCCAAAGCCTCCGCCGTCGATGTTGGCGTACGGGAATCCGCCGAGGCCGGCCGTCTGCATGCCCCGGATCTGGTTGCGCATCTCGTCGTAGGTGGAGTCGATGTCACCGGTCCAGTAGTGCCCGTAGCGCTGCTGGCCCGCGGTGGCACCGCGGCACCAGGTCCACGGGCGTTTGCCGGGCCCGATGTGCCCGGCCCCTGCCGGGTCCCAGCCCTCCTCGCCGACTCCCTTGTGCAGGTTGAGAAAGTAGGCGTTGCGGTCCTCGGACCAGGTGCGGCCGTCCGCCGTCTTCGCCGTGTACGGGATGGCTCCGAGGTCGTCGACCTCGTCGATCCACAGTCCGTCGCCGGGATACTCGAGGGCGGGGTCGAGTGCCTTGCCCCAGAAGACCTTCCACACCCAGGCACGGGTGTCACGGTTGCTCCAGTCGGGAACGGCGTTGTTCTCCTTCACACCCGCAAGATCGGCGACCGCGAAGCTGTAACCAGGGGGCGGGCCGCCCTTCCAACCCGCCATCTCGTTGGTGTTGTTGCGGTTGTAGTCCAGCGTCACGGTGACGCCGTTCCCGGCGGCCCACTTCTGGTACCCGGCGGGGTCGGGCCAGCGCTCGCGGCTGAACTCGAACCACGATCCGGACCAGGAGCCCGAGCCTTCGCGCCAGCGGTTGTCGTTGACCTGGTGGTCGAACGGGAAGCCCGCGGCGCGGTGTCGGGTGACCTTCTCTCGCCACCAGTCCTGGTCACTGACGTCGGCGAAGTTCTTGTCGGACATCTGAAGCCCGAAGATGGACCGCTGAGGCAGCCGCGGACGCCCGGTCAGCTGCGTGTAACGGTCGAGGAGCTGCGCGAACCGGGGGCCGTTGATCAGGAAGTAGTCCAACTGGGGGCGCGCTCCCCCGGCGTCATGACCGTCGGCGTGGAACCCGTACCCGCCGCTTCCACCGAAGCTGAACGTCGTGTCGAACGTGGTGTTGAAGAAGACCCCGTACCCCTTGCTGGAGAGGTAGAACGGCACGATCGCGGGCGCCTGATTGTCGGGGTTCTCCACTGCGCCGGAGTAGTTGTGGGACACCGTGTCACCGGTACGGTCGAGTCGCGGCGTGCGGCCGAGGACGCCGTGCCCCGCCTTCAGGAAACGTTCGTCGGCCTGTGGTGGCGCGAACGCCTCGGCGGCGACCGTGTGGTCCGGGCCGCTCCAGGTGATGCCGTGACCAGCGTCCTCCTTCGCGAGCAGGGCGCCGGTGTCCCGGGCGTAGAACTCCAGCCGTAATGGCTTCTTGCGCAGGACGACGCGGGGACCGTCCGTCGCCGCGGTGCGGAACTCGACGGTGTCCTCGGTGGCCCTGACGTGCAGGCTGCCGCGCATGGCGGAGTGGCTCCGCGGCTGCACCATCTCGTAGTGGGTGTCGGGGAGGAAGCTCTCCCCGGCGCGGGCCGCGCGCACCCTGACGATCTGGTCGCCGTACGCGGTGAGGCGCAGCCGCTGGCCAGTGACGCTCGTGACGGTGACGCTCCGGCCGTCGTCGGTGGTGTGTCCGGCGTAGTCGGTGAGTTGTTCCTGCGCGTCATCTGCCGCGTGGGCGCTCTGCGGCACGACGGCGCCCGCGGCCAGGGCGCCGGCCGCCGTCGACAGGAGGGTTCTGCGTCTGATGCGTTCGCGCTTCATCGCGTCTCCAAAATGGACCGAATGGACCGACTGGACCGGACGGAGTCGTGCGGCTCAGAGGGACGGGCGATCACCACATGACATCGTTGTCAAAGCCTCCGTACACGCATCACTGGATGTATTTGTGCGGTGCCGGTGAACCTAACGGGCGACCCTTCGAGGGGTCAACAGCCGTGCACCACCTGCCCGTTGGGAGCGCGGCACTGGTGAGCCGGCGGGGCTCCGAGGGCGGGTGGGAGGTGCCCGTCCAGGTACCGCGGCTCCCACGTCGAGCGTCCAGGAGTTCCACCAGCCAACGGTCACCGTCGTTCCGCTGAGGCTCAGCAGGAGCCACACCAACGGGGAGGAACCGAGGTCGTCGGTGTTCCAGCGGTCTCCCGCGTAGATGTAGGTAGTGGCTGAAGTGCCTCGGACCGGGATGATGTTCGCGGTCTGCGTGTTGTACGTCTTGGTGCCCTGAGGCGCCAAGGTGCGGAAGGACGACCAGGAGCCGGAGAGCGAGGTGGCGGTCGCGTAGACGTTGTCGGCTCCGGTGGTTCCCGCCGCGCCGAATCGCGGGCTTAACCGTGCTTGAGCCGGATCTCAAGGCCGACTTAAAGATCGCCGACCGGGCCCTCAGCGATCGTTTCAAGACACGCCGACGACTAGATTCGCCCCGTGAGTCCCGAAGCAACCGCCCCTGATCCGTCCATGTACCCCGCCCTCTCCGCCTACTTGGCACAGACACCACGGCTCGGGGGACGCAGGACGGACAGGTCGTCGCACACAGAGGCCGGACCGACCCACCCCGTGCCGTCAGCCGCCTCACCCACCTCACACCGCAGGACGGGCAAGGGGCGTCGCCGCACGGCCGGCCCGGCGAACCGGACGACCGGTGCCGCCACCCCGGCACTACGCATCCCGCTGCCGCGCCCGGGGTACGCGTTCGCCGCCGTGATCGCCCTGGCCACGGCCTCGTTCCTGGCCCCGACGCACGACTCCGCACCCACCCGACCGCACGCGGCAGCCCCGCACCAGCCCGACGTGTCCAGCCCTCCACACCCTCCCGCGAGCCCACCGTCCCCCACCGACAAGCCCGCACATCACTCCGCTCCTCCGGCGAACCCCGGCACCTCCCGACCACACACGACCCCGGATCCGGACGAAGGAGACCAGGATGTCCTCGCTGTCGGCAGTACCGGCAGCGCGGTGGTGCGGGTACAGGAACAACTGCGGCAACTGAGGCTCTACACAGGCCCCTTGGACGGCCACTACAGTCACGACGTCGCAGCCGCGGTGGCCCGCATGCAGCAGGCACAGGCCATACCCGAGCCTCTCGGCCACTACGGACCAGCGACCCGCGCAGCGATCACCACCGCGGCCACCTGACTCCGACTCCCCCCACTCCCCCACTCCTCCACACCCCCACACCCCCACACCCCCACACCCCCACACCCCCACACCGAAAGGTGACCACATGCACCGCAACGCCCTGCGCGCATACGCCACCGCGGCGGCCGCTATCGGCTGCGCCATCACCTTCTGCGTCTCCACCGCGCACGCCGCCGTCATCTGGGACGGGGACGCGTCCCAGGGCACGGGCGCCTTCGCCACCACGCTGTGCGACAGCCCCGGCAGCGTCACGACGGGCAACTGGAACGACGGGCACGGCACGTTCTTCAAGTTCAACAAGCCCATCGGCACGCCGCGTTGCGAAGGACACAGCGTGCGTACCTCGGCAGGCGAGTACACGTTCAAGAACAACAGCACGTACTGGTTCGGCTGGGACTCGATGACCAAGACCGGCAACGCGCAGACCGTGTTCCAGTGGAAGTCCAACGGCACCAACGACCAGCACAGCCAGAACTATCCCGTCCTCATGAAGGTCGAGGACGGGCAGCTCAAGGCCTGGTACGTCGCACCCGGCGAGACGTGGATCCCCATTGGCAGTACGCCCTGGACCGAGGGCGCCTGGCACTCCGTCCAACTGGGCATCACCACGGACTCCGCGGGGCAGGGCACCTTGTCCGTCTACAAGGACGGCAACCGGTTCGCCTCCCGCACCGGGGCCCGAACCTGGGACGACCTGGGCAACAAGCCACGCTGGGGCACCTACTTCGGCACGGACACCAGCACCGCCTCCATCAACTGGGTCGCCGGACTGAAGATGGGGACGTCCCGGGAAGACGTCGACTGAACCACACACCCGCCCGGTCCACGCACATCGCAGGCAGGAACCCGGACACTCGACCCAGCCGGTCCGTGAGATCTTTCCTCGGCTCCGACCTCTTCCCCATACCAACCAGTCGGTACTACCGTCGGGCCACTCCACGCGCACAGTCAACATGCCGTGGGCTCACGGAACCGGACTGGGAGGCACGGTGTCGATCACGCCTGCGGCGGCGCAGCACCCGAGTACCACCGGGCGGGGCGCGCCCCTGCGTCTGCTCGGAAACCGGCGGCTCGACCGGTATCCCGAACGCGGGCCTCGCTACTGGTACTTGGGGATCGTGGTGGCCGTCACGATCATTCTCTACTACCAGCTGTACGTGCAGTACGCGGTGTCGACCGCCATCATCGGCGAGTACGACATGTCGTTCCGGTACTTCGTGTACATCTCGGTGGCGGCGAACGCCGTCGGCGCGTTCGCCTCGCTGGCGGCGGGCCTCGCCGACCGGTGGGGACGGGCCAACATCGTGGTCTACGGCCTGCTCGTGGTGGGTCTGCTCACCACGTTCGCGCTGCCGCACGCGCCGGACAAGGTGAGCTACCTGCTCGGATACTGCGCCGTCGCGCTCGTCGAGGGCATGATCCTGGTGGCGACCCCGGCGCTGATCCGTGACTTCTCTCCGCAGCTCGGCCGCGCTTCCGCGATGGGCTACTGGACGATGGGGCCGATCATCGGCAGCCTCGTCGTCACCGCGGTGACCTCCCGCACCTACGGGGGCGGGACGAACTGGCAGGACGAGATCCGCTTCGCCGGGATCAGCGGACTCGTGTTGTTCGTCGTCGCGTTGTTCGGGCTGCGGGAACTCGCGCCGGCACTGCGCGACCAGATCATGGTGAGCCTGCGCGACCGTGCGCTGGTCGAGGCACGGGCCAAGGGCATCGACACGCAGGCGGCGCTGCACGGGCAGTGGCGGCAGATGATGCGCCTGGACGTGATCGGCTCGGCGGTCGCCATCAGCCTGTACCTCATGCTGTACTACGCGGCCGTCGGCAACTTCGTGCTGTACTTCTCCACCACGTTCGGCTACACACCGCAGCGCGCGAACGCCCTGCTCAACTGGTACTGGGGGGCCAACGCGGTGTCACTGGTGGTCGCGGGGCTGCTGTCCGACCGGCTGCGGGTGCGCAAGCCCTTCATGCTCCTCGGCGCACTCGGTTCGATCGGGTTCACGGCGGCGTTCGCCCTGCGCGCCACCCAACCGGGCACCGGCTACTACACGTTCGCTCTCATCGTCGTCGGGATCGGAGTGACCAGTGGTGTGGCCTACTCGCCGTGGATGGCGAGTTTCACCGAGACCGTCGAGCGGCACAACCCGGCGGCCACGGCGACCGGGCTCGCGATCTGGGGCTGGGTCGTGCGGATCACGGTCGCCCTCTCCGCTGCCCTGCTGCCGCTCGTCGTGCACTCGACGACCCCGCTCATCGAGCACGGCGCCGAGGTCAAGCAGGCCTCCGTGCAGGCGGCTCCCGCGCTGAAGATCCGCGCGGCCCACCCGAAGCTGTTCGCCCAACTCGACACGTATGCACCGGGGAAGGTACCGCCGGCGCTGCACGAGCGCGCGCAGGAAGAGGTCGGTGCCGCCGGATTGCGGACCGTACAGAAGGCGGCACCACAGCTGAAGGTGCTCAGCGAACACGGAGCCGAGGTCGAGCAGGCCACCGCCGACACCCCTGGCCAGTGGCAGGCGTGGTGGTGGGTGTGTCTGGGCGGGCAGGCACTGTTCCTGCCCTTCGTGTTCGTCATGTCGGGTCGGTGGCGGCCGCGGGACGCGCGGCGGGACCTCAGTGACCATGAGGAGGCCGTGGCCCGGCAGTTGTCCGAGATGCACAGCGAAGAGGAAGAAGGTGCCCGCGCATGAGCGCCCCCACCGAGCTGCACGCGCTGACCGCACTGGAACAGGCGGCCGCCGTCCGCGCAGGCCAGGTATCCGCCGTGGATCTGGTACGTCATCACATCGGGCGCGCCGACGCCCACGACAAGCGGTTCGGCGCATTCATCACCCGCACGAACGAGGCGGCGCTGGACGCCGCGGCGCACGCCGACGCCACGCCGGCCGCGCAGCGGGGCACCTCTGCCCTGTTCGGGGTTCCGACAGCCGTCAAGGACCTGGTGGACACCGCAGGTGTGACCACCACGTTCGGCTCGAAGGCCTTCGCGTCACGGGTACCGACCCTCGACGCGCACAGCGTGACTCGCCTGCGGAACGCCGGCACGATCAGCCTCGGCAAGACCAACACCCCGGAATTCGGCTGCTGTTGCTACACCGACAACGACGTCGTGGGCCCGGCCCGCAACCCGTGGGACCCGGCCCTGTCGGCCGGCGGGTCGAGCGGGGGCGCGGCCGTCGCGGTGGCACTCGGGCTGGTACCCGTCGCCCACGCCAGCGATGGCGGCGGCTCGATCCGTATCCCGGCGAGCGTGTGCGGACTGTTCGGTATCAAGCCCTCACGTGGCCGCGTCAGTTCCGGGCCGGCCGGCGCCGAGGCGACCGGTCTGTCCGTGCAAGGGCCCCTGGCCCGCTCGGTACGCGACGCGGCCGCACTGCTCGACATCCTGGCAGGGCCCGAACCCGGTGACCCCCACTGGGCACCCCCGCTGCCGTCCGGCGAATCGTTCCTCGGCCACGCGGACCGTCCCCCGCGCAGACTGCGCATCGGCCGGTACGCGACACCTGCCGCGCAGGGCATCACCGTGGACCCGCAGTGCCTGGCCGCCTGGGAACACGCCTCTCACCTCCTGGAACGCCTCGGGCACACCGTGGAGGACATCCCCACACCCTTCGGCCCCGAGATCAGCGACCACTTCGTGACGGCATGGGGTGTGCAGTCCCTCGGCCATGTCCTCGACACCGAACAAGAGGCGCTGCTGCGGCCGGTGACGCGGGCTTGGCGGGAATACGGACGCGGAGTGAGCGGCGAAGAGTTCGCGGCCGCACTGACCGCAATGCACCGGGCGTCACGCGCGGCGGTACGCGCGACGCAGGACTATGACGCCGTACTGACACCGACCCTGGCAACACTGCCACAGCCGCTCGAGCACTTCGACGAGTCGGGCGACCCGTTGGTGAACCTCCATCGCCAGAGCGCTTTCAGCGCGTTCACCAGCCCGTACAACATGACAGGCCAGCCGGCCGTCAGCCTCCCCCTGTACTGGACACCCCACACCGGGACCCCGGTCGGCGTCTCACTGGCAGGACGGCCCGCGGACGAGGCCACACTCATCACGCTCAGCGCCCAACTGGAAGAAGCAAACCCCTGGCGCCACCAGTACACACGCCTGCAGACCGCACACTGACCCCGGCTCGGGGGCCCGCCGACCATAACGCTTGGTCCACCATCACAACTCCGGTACGGACGACGGGAAATGACCCGCCCCCCGACCGGTGTGCCGACGCCGCCTCCAGCAGCGCCCGCGATCAGTGGGCGCCCGGCTTGGCCGCGACACGCTCCAGGACGGCGTCCAGTTCGGCGCGGGACCACCAGGAGCCGTCCCGCATCACTCCCGCGATCCTTCGGAGAGCGGCGTGGTCCTCCAGCGGGTCCTCGTCGAGGAGCACCAGGTCGGCGGGCATACCTGCGGCGACCTGACCGAACTCGCCTTCCTCGCCCAGGAATCGGGCCGCTTCGGTCGTTGTCATCCGCAGGATGGTCAGCGGGTCGAGCCCGGCCTCGGTGAGGTGGTCGAACTCGTCGTGGAGGGCGAAGCCCGGGATGATTCCCGCCGCCCCGCACGCATCCGTACCGGCGACCATCGGCACTCCGGCGTCGGCGAAGGTCTTGGTCATCCTCAGCTGGGCCGCCCAGTGGTTGTGCAGCGCGTCGCGGGTGACGTCGGGGAGCTGGGAGAACTTCTTCGACGACTTGTCCCAGGTACGCAGTCCCTCGGGGGCCATGTAGCGGCGCCTCGGGTCCTGGGTGTGTTCCGGTGAGTCGCCGAACTGCTGGGTGTGGACCCGGATCAGGGTCGGACACTGCCACGTGGTGTGTTCGACGAAGAGGGCCGCCAGTTCCTCCGCCTTCTGCTGGTCGTACGTGCCGTCGGCGAGGTCGTACGCGTGCGCCTCCGTCTCGGACGTGGCGGTCGCGGGGTTGGTGACCATGCCCTTGATCAGCTTCATCGCCAGCTTGTCGGCGCCCGGGATCTTGACCTTGGGAATCGGCGGGAGCTTGCGGGTGGCGTTGGTGGCCCGCACCTCACCCTCCTTCGAGGACGCCGCGGCGAACACGGTGACACCGGGGCCGAGGTGCTCGATCGACCACACACCGCCGTGGGCCGCCTCACGAGGATCGAGGTCGGCGGGCAGGTGGCCGCCGAGACGGATACCGAGACGGTTCGCCTCCTTCAGAGCCGCCAGGAAGGTCTCCCGGGTCGTCATGCCCGCCTTGACGAAGTCGGCGCCGTCCCGGTGCTGTTCACGTACGGCCTGCACCGCACCGTCGGTGGTGCTCGCGTTCAGCGGGGTCAGCAGGTCACCGGCCGTCGCCTTGAGCGCGGGCGCGCCGGTCGGCTGCGGCAACGTGCCCGCGCTCCGGGACTTCAACAGCGCCCGGTTTCCCGACATCTGGCGGAAGCCGACGACACCGTTGGCGAGCATCAACGCGTACGTGCCGTCGACGTCCTTCGGGGTGTTCAGGGCGTGCAGGTGCATGTCCATGTACCCCGGGACGACGAACCGGCCCCGCCCCTCCACCACGTGCGCATCCGAGGTGGGCGCACCGGTCGCGGTCACCGACGTGATCCGGCCGCCTTCGACCACCACGTCCTGGCCGGGGGTGCGGCGCCCGTCCAGCGGGTCGACCACGGTGACGTCGCGCACCACCACGCGCCCGTTGACCGAGGACGGCTCGACGTACCTGCTCATGTCTCTCCTTGATGTCGTCTTGATGTCATCGCGAGATGTGGTCTTGGTGTCATCGCGGGATGTCGTCTTGGCGCCATCGCGGGATGTCGTCTTCGTGTCATCGCGGCGTTCGGGCCTGGGCGGCCGTCATTCGGCGAAGAGGCGACGCGCGTTGCGCGTCGTGAGGTCCCGCCAGGTCTCGGTGGCGGACGGCTGCGCCGCCGAGTCGACGGAGGCCACCTGGGCGAGGGCCCCCTCGGCAGGTGTCCAGCAGTAGTCACTGCCGTACAGGAGGCGCTCGGTGCCGAACGCGGCGTCCAGGGCCGGGATTTGGCGCGGGAAGGGTGTGCCGGCCATGTCGTACCAGAGGCGGCCGAGCTGCTCCAGGGCGCTGGGCGCGTCCTTGTTGCTGCCACCGAACACGGTGCTGAACAAGTCGATCCGGTCGGCGAACAGCGGCAGCGCTCCCCCGCCATGGGTCAGCACCCACCGAATCCGCGGAAAGCGGGGGAGTACGCCGCGCAGAAGCAGGTCGCCGGCGGTGCGGGCGGTGTCGAAGAGGAACTCCAGCATCGGCCGCGGCCGCCCCAGGGAGACATCATCGACGTTGGGCGGTGACGTGGGGTGGACGAAGACGAGGGCGCCGCGGCGGTCGAGGTCCTCCCACAGCGGTTCGAAGCGCGGATCGCCGAGGTAGACGCCGTGATGGTTGGTCTCCACGGCGACCCCGTCCGCACGGAGCACGTCGAGGGCGTGGGCGACTTCGGCCAGCGAGCCCTCGACGTCGGGCAGCGGCAGGGAGGCGAAGTGGCCGAACCGCTGCGGCCGTTCGGCCCGCACACGGGCGCCGAACTCGTTGACCTCACGCGCCAGCGAACGGGCCGCGCCGTCGTCCCCGAAGTGCACGCCCGGCGAGGAGATCGACAGGTAGGACTTCTCGATGCCCGAGCGGTCCATCAGGTCGAGGTGCTGCTCGACGCTCCACGAGGGCCAGCCCGGCATCCCGTCGGGGTGCTCGACGCCGGCGGACCGGGCCGCGGCGACGTAGCTGTCGGTGACGAAGTGGGCGTGGACGTCGATGAGGCCGGTCGGGGTCGGGGTCATGCGGGGCTCCCTGGATTGCAGGTCCGTACCTGAACCAGCGTAGGAACGCCGCCGTAGAATGGAATTGGTGATGCCAATGAATGAAACGCCGAGTTCTGGTGGCGGCGACTCCCGGCCGCGACGCGGAGGGAAGCCCGCCGAGGGGCAACCGGTCATCGACCGGGCCTTCGCCGTGCTCGGCACGTTCGACAGCGATCATCGTGCGCAGACGCTCGCCGAGCTCGCGCAGCGCAGCGATATCCCCCGCAGCAGCGCGCTGCGGCTCGCCCGGTCACTGGTGCACGCGGGTGCGCTGGAACGTCTCGACGACGGCCGCTACGTCGTGGGGCTGCGGCTGCTGGAGACCGCATCCCTGGCGCCGCGCGGGCACGGGCTGCGGTCCGTGGCCATGCCGTTCATGGAGGACCTCTTCCACGTCACGCGGCAGCACGTGCTGCTCGCCGTGCGCGAGGGCGAGGAGGCCGTGCTCGTCGAGCGGCTCTCGGCGCTCGACGCCAGCCCCGTGCGCTACCGCGTGGGAGGCCGCCTTCCGCTCGCGTCCACCGGCGCAGGACTGGTCCTGCTGGCGTTCGCCCCGCCGCCCGTCCAGGACCACGCCATCGCGACCTACGCCCCCGGCGGCGAGGGCCACGACGACATCTGCACCCCGGCCGACCTGCGGCGCATGCTGGCGGAGGTCCGGCGCGGCGACCACGCGTTCGGCCGTCAGAGCCGCCCGTGGCCGGTGACCACCGTGGCCGCGCCGGTGCGGCAGGGGGACGAGGTGGTGGCGGCGTTGTCGGTGGTGGCCCCCAGCACCGGCTTCGCGGAGGCGGGCTTTGGGCCTGCGGTGCGGGCGACGGCCCGGGCGATCTCGCGTCGACTTGACGAGGACGACCGGCGGACGACGCGCCCCGGCGACGCCGACACCGGTCCGTGAGGCTGAGGCCGGGACGGGTCGGGCCGGGCCGGGCCGGGCCGACGCGTGCCTGACCCCCACCGCGGCGGTTACCTAGCCCCTATCCGCCTCCAGCAACCTCCGTTAGGTACAAACCTAGACGTCCGCACCATCAACCTCAGCGAGCAGCCGGATCTGAGCGCACGCCCAGTCTCGTCCCGCACGCAGAGCCTCGTCGCCCCCGGCGTCGTCGTGCATGGTGGGCGCGTTGTCGCGTCCCTCCGAGCACCGTGACAGCCTCATCTCTTCTCCTTCGGCCGCCGGTTCCGCGCGCCGAAGCGCAGCCCATCCCTTCGGCCGAGGCCCTTCCGCGCTCCCGAGTCGGTCCTCGTTCTCAACCAGCGAGGCGTCCCGGCTCTTGCCTTGCGGGCGTACGCGGCGATCGTGGGTTCGGCGTCGGACGGGGCGGTGACGGTGTGAAGGGGCGGGCCGACCCTCCCGACGAACCGGCCGACCGGGCGCACCCGCTGGAGACGTCCGCCCCCCATTACCTTCTTCGTAGCCCCGCAACGGGGTTACCGGCCTTCGGAGTTGGCATGACTACCTCCCCTTGTCGAGATCATGGCCTGGGGGGTGGTGTCACCGGCTCCGGAGGCACTGACAGACCACTAATTAGGGGCATGACCACCGGCCTTTTCGCAGGTCGGGAGGCTCTTCGTAATGTGGATGTGGCGATCAGTGCCGTGGCGAGGCCGGGTGAACAGCACCGAAGGAACCATGACGTGATCGATACCAGCAGCATCGACGTCTACCTCGGACTGGACGTCGGCAAGGGCGAACACCACGCCACCGCACTCACCCCGACCGGCAAGAAGACCTTCGACCGACGGCTGCCCAACAGCGAGCCCAAACTCCGCGAGGTCTTCACCAAACTGCAGGCCAAGCACGGAACCGTCCTCGTCATCGTCGACCAGGTGGCCTCCATCGGAGCCCTGCCACTGGCCGTCGCCCGCGACCTGGGCTGCCACGTCGCCTACCTGCCCGGCCTGACCATGCGGCGGATCGCCGACCTCTATCCCGGCGAGGCCAAGACCGACGCGAAAGACGCGTTCATCATCGCCGACGCCGCCCGGGCCATGCCGCACACGCTGCGCTCGGTCGACCTCGACGACAACACGATCGCCGAACTCCAGATGATCGTCGGGTTCGACGACGACCTCGCCGCCGAGGCAAACCGCCTGGCCAACCGGCTCCGCGGCCTGTTCACCCAGATCCACCCACACCTCGAGCGGGTGATCGGCCCACGCATCCAGCATCCCGCGGTGCTCAGGCTATTGGATCAGTTCGGATCCCCAGCCCAGATCCGTAAGGCCGGACGCCGCCAGCTGATCACCTTGATCCGGCCGAAGGCACCGCGGATGGCCGAGCGACTGGTCGAGGACATCTTCGCCGCGCTCGACGAACAGACCGTCGTCGTTCCGGGCACCAACGCGGCCACGCTGATCGTCCCGAGCTTGGCCAACTCGCTCCAGGCCGTGCTCGACCAGCGCAAACTCCTGGCCCACCGGATCGAACAACTCCTGGAGGCACACCCTCTTTCCGAGGTCCTGATGTCCATGCCCGGCATAGGCATCAGGACCGGCGCCCGCATCCTCATCGACGTCGGTGACGGCACCAGCTTTCCCAGTGCCGCCCACCTCGCGGCCTACGCCGGCCTCGCCCCCGCGACCCGCAGCTCCGGGTCCTCGATCCGCGGCGAACATCCCTCACGCAGAGGAAACAAGCAGCTCAAACGCGCCTTCTTCCTCTCCGCTTTCGCAGCTCTGGCCGACCCTGCATCGCGGACCTATTACGACAAGAAGATCAAGGAGGGCAAGCACCACACCCAAGCCCTCCTCTGCCTCGCCCGCCGCCGAGCCGACGTCCTCTTCGCGATGCTCCGCGACGGCACCTACTACCAACCACCAACCCCGATCGCCCCTTGACCAGAGTCATAGGGACACCCCCCCATGGAGCGCGGAGTCGTCGGCGCGTACGTGGCAGTGGTCGGACCGGCCTCGGACGGCGACGCCGTCACGGTGAGAGGGGAGACGACCGTGACCGGAAGGTGCGGCGGTAGGCGTCCGGGGGCACCCCCACCGTCCGGTTGAAGTTGCGGCGCAGTGTCGTGGCCGTACCCATGCCGGTGGCGGCCGCGATGGTGTCGACCGTGTCGTCCGTGGTTTCCAGCAACTCCTGTGCGTGCCGGATCCGTTGGACGAGCAGCCACTGCAGCGGGGTGGCGCCGGTGACCGCCCTGAAGTGGCGCCCCAGGTGGCGGGAGCTCATCCCGGCCTGGCGCGCCAGGTCGTCCACGGTGAGCGGTTGGTCCAGGCGCCGCATCACCCACGGGAAGAGCCCGGCGAGTGGGTGGCTGTCGGGGGCCGGGACAGGCGTGGTGACGAACTGGGCCTGGCCGCCGTCCCGATGGGGCGGCACCACCAGGCGCCTGGCGAGGGTGTTGGCGACCGACGAGCCGTGGTCGAGGCGGACGAGGTGCAGGCACAAGTCCATGGCGGCGGCCTTGCCCGCGGACGTGAGCACGCGGCCGTTGTCCACGTAGAGGACGTCCGGGTCGACCTCCACCCGAGGATGACGCTCGGCCAGCACCTGGGTGTGGGCCCAGTGCGTGGTGGCCCGCTTGCCGTCGAGCAGGCCGGCCGCGGCCAGCACGAAAGCCCCCGTACACAGGGAGGCCACCCGCGCGCCCGCCTCATGGGCCGCGCGTACCGCGTCGACCAGCTCGGCCGGCGGATCCACGTCGATGTCGGCCCAGCCGGGGACGATCACGGTGTCGGCGCACGCGAGTTGATCGAAACCGTGGTTTGGCTCCAGCCGGAACCGCCCGGCCCGCACAGGACCCGGCCCGCAGACCGCGAGGTCGTACCAGGCGTCGGTCGGGACGACCGGGTTGGCGCCGAACACCTCGCAGGCCAGCGCCATCTCGAAGTGCAGCATTCCGTCGGTGACGGCCACAGCAACCGTAGTCATGTCCGGAATTGTACGGGCCATGTCGTTCCGGACACTCGTGCCGAGTGCCCTTCTCGACCAGGATCTTCCTTACAGAGCACGGCGGTTGAAGCATTCCACTTCATTCGGATACGTCGACGAGTACGAGGAGAACCCATGGGATCGGGCCAGGCGGTTACGGTGTTCGGCGCGTACGGGCACACCGGGCGGTTCGTTGTGGCGGAGCTGCGGACGCGTGGGTTCCGCCCGGTGCTGAGCGGCCGCGACGCCGACAAGCTGAAGACGTTGGCCTACGAGACCGGGTTCGACGCTCTCGACGTCCGCCCGGCGACCGTCGACGACCCGGCATCACTGGATCGCGCGCTGGCCGGCAGTGCTGCGGTCGTCAACTGCGCGGGCCCGTTCGCCACGACGGCCGCCCCGGTGATCGAGGCGGCGCTGCGGGCCGGTGTCCCGTATCTCGACGTGGCGGCCGAGATCGAGGCGAACATCGACACCTTCGCTCACTTCGCCGACCGGGCGCGGGACGCACACGCGGTGATCGTGCCGGCGATGGCCTTCTTCGGCGGCTTCGGCGACCTGCTGGCCACCGCGGCCATGGGCGACTGGACATCGGCCGACGAGGCGCACGTCGCGTACGGGCTGAGCAGCTGGCACCCCACGACCGGGACGCGCACCGCGGGTGCGGTGTCCCGGGAGCGGCGGGACGGTCGGCGCGTCCGCTACTCGGGCGGGCGCCTGGAACACCGCCACGACGCGGCGCCGACTCTGGAGTGGGACTTTCCCGCGCCGATGGGCCGCCGCGCCGTCGTCGGGGAGTTCACGATGGCCGACGTCGTGACGCTGCCCAGTCATCTGACCATCCCCGAGGTGCGCACCTACATGACCGTCGAGGCGGCCCGGGACATCGCCGCACCCGAGACGCCGACACCGGCGGCGGTCGACGAACACGGCCGCTCCGACCAGACGTTCGTCGTCGACGTCGTCGTCCGCTCGGGCGCCACGGAACGGCGCGCCGTGGCCCGCGGCCAGGACATCTACGCCGTCACCGCGCCACTGGTCGTGGAGGCGGTCGACCGCGTCCTCACCGGACGGGCCAGGACGGTCGGGGTCGCCTCCGCAGGCGAGCTCTTCGACGCCCCCGACTTCCTTCGGGCGCTGGCTCCGCACATCACCGTGGAACTGGGACGGTAACGGACAGGCGGGGGAACAGCGGCTGTGCTGCGGGCAGCAGCCCGTCGACCGGTGTCAGCTGTCCGGTGATCCGCATGGCCCGGCGCCTTCCGGCAGACGTCCACCAGCGCCGGCTCCCCGAGAACCGCCGGCGCGGAGGCGGGGACGACTCCGTCGCGAAAGCGGTGGACCATCGTCACGATGCGGTGGACGAGGTTTCCCGACCCACACCAACTGGCCTTCGCGGCTGGGCTCGCATCACCGACCAGGCCGCCTCCCCCGTTTGTACTTAACGGCGGTTGCCTAGCCCCTATAAACCTCCAACAACCGCAACCACACCTCACTGATCGTCGGATACGCCGGCACCGCATGCCACAGGCGGTCGATCGGGACCTCGCCCGCGATGGCGATCGTTGCCGAGTGGATGAGTTCGCCGACCGCCGGGCCGACGAATGTGACGCCCAGGAGGATCTCGCGGTCGAGGTCGACGATCATGCGGGCGCGGCCCGTGTAGCCGTCGGCGTAGAGGCCGGAGCCGGCCACGTTGGCCATGTCGTAGTCGATCGCGCGGACGCGGTGGCCCGCTGCCTCCGCCTCGGCGAGGGTGAGGCCCGCGCTCGCGGCCTCGGGGTCGGTGAAGACGACCTGTGGGACCGCGTCGTGGTCGGCCGTCGCGGCGTGGGCGCCCCAGCGGTCGGTCTCCAGGAGCGGGACGCCCGAGGCGCGGGCGGTGATCGCGGCGCCGGCGATGCGGGCCTGGTATTTGCCTTGGTGGGTGAGGAGGGCGCGGTGGTTGGCGTCGCCGACCGCGTAGAGCCAGGTGCTCTCCTTCACCCTCAACGAGTCGTCGACCTCCAGCCAGGAGCCCGGTTTCAGGCCCACCGTCTCCAGGCCGATGTCGTCCGTGCGCGGCGCGCGGCCCGTCGCGAAGAGGATCTCGTCGGCCTCGAGGGTCGTGCCGTCGTCGAGGGTTGCTGTGACCGTTCCCGCGGGCGTCCTCTCCACCGATGCCACCGAGGTTCCCGTGCGGAGTTCCGCGCCCGCCTCGCGCAGCGCGTCCGCGACCAGCTCGCCGGCGAAGGGCTCCATGCGGTCCAGGAGGCCGCTGCCGCGTACGAGCAGCGTGACCTGCGAGCCGAGTGCCTGCCAGGCCGTGGCCATCTCGGTGGCGACCACGCCGCCGCCGACCACAATGAGGCGGCCCGGCACCCGGTCCGCGCTCGTGGCCTCCCGGCTGGTCCACGGCTTGACCGCGTCGAGGCCCGGGAGTGGCGGCAGGGCGGCGCGGGTTCCCGTGCAGACGGCGACCGCGTGGCGTGCCGTGAGCGTCGTCACCGTGCCGTCCTCGGCGGTGACCGTGACGCTGCGCGGTCCGTCGAGGCGGCCGTGGCCGCGGTACAGGTCGATGCCGATGGACTCCAGCCAGCCGACCTGGCCGTCGTCCTTCCAGTGAGAGGTGTAGTCGTCGCGGTGCGCGAGGACCGCCGGGGCGTCGAGCGGGCCCTGCACCGCCTGGCGCAGGCCCGGCACCCGGCGGGCGTCGGCGCGGGCGATCACCGGGCGGAGCAGCGCCTTGCTGGGCATGCACGCCCAGTACGAGCACTCACCTCCGACGAGCTCGCTCTCCACGATGGCGGCGCTCAGTCCCCCGGCTCGCGCGCGGTCGGCGACGTTCTCGCCGACGGGTCCGGCTCCGAGCACTACGACGTCGTACGCGATGGCTTCGGTCATACGCGCCAGTGTCTCAGTGTGGTCGGATGTGTGCGTGCCGAGCACATGGGTACGAGCGCGGAATACGTCCGACATCCGGACGGTTGTGCACAGCGGCTTTGCCCCCGACGGCTTCGCCCCGAACCCCGGAAGCAGGAAGAGGGAAAACACCATGAGCAGCACCACCACGGAGCTGACCAAGGAGAACTTCGATCAGACGGTCACGGAGAACGAGTTCGTACTGATCGACTTCTGGGCTGACTGGTGCGGGCCTTGCAAGCAGTTCGCCCCGGTCTACGAGGAGGCCGCTGAGGCCAATCCGGACCTGGTGTTCGGCAAGGTCGACACCGAGGCGCAGCCGGAGCTTGCCGCCGCTTTCGGGATCCAGTCGATCCCGACGCTGATGATCGTGCGTGACCAGGTTGCCGTGTTCGCGCAGCCGGGGGCGCTGCCGAAGGAGGCACTCGAGGACGTCATCGGCCAGGCCCGCAAGCTGGACATGGACGAGGTCCGTGCGTCGGTCGCCGAGCAGCAGGCGAAGGCCGAGCAGGAGGGCCAGGGGCAGGGGCAGGGTCAGGAGGGCTGAGACTCTTCCTCCCCCCTCCCTCTGTCACTCGATTGAACCCGAGGCGGTCGCCTTTTTGGCGGCCGCCTCGCGGCATGTCCGCGGCCTTGCCGGTGGGGCGTGCGCGTCAGGCCGACTCGCGTGCCACCAGTGTCACCGCCAGCGCCTCGCACGGTTCCGGCTCCGTGTCCTCCTCCGGGGCCCTGACCAGGCGGTCCACCAGTTCGGCGAGCTCCCGGCCCGAGGGCAGGTCGAGGCGCACCGTGCTCAGGCGGGGGCGCAACAGTCGGCCCAGCATCAGGTCGTCCGCGCCCATCACGGCGACGTCGCCGGGGATGTCGACGCCCGCGTCCTGCAGCGCGCGCATCAGCAGCATGGCGTACTCGTCGTTGTACGCGAACACGGCCTGGAGCCCCAACTCGCTTACCTGCGCTGCGGCTTGGGACGCGTCCTGCTCGTCGTACGCGAGGGGCAGCGGGACCGTCTCCGCGCCCGCCTCGCGTACGCCCTCAAGGCGCGGCACCGCGAACATGTCGAGGCCCGTCTCCTTCGGCATGACGACGCCGATACGCCGGCGGCCACCGTTCAGGAGATGCGCGGCGGCGACGCGGCCGACCTCCCGGTGGTCCGTGAGCAGGGCGTGCGCGCCCTCGACCGGCTCCGGGCCGAGCGTGATGACGGCACGGGCCCCGGAGCGGCGGAGCACGGCGATGCCGTCGGGTCCCATTCCGACCGGGCCCAGCACGGCGACGGGGCGCAGCTCGGCCCAGGCGCGCGCGGCGTCGTCGCCGCTGAGGCCCACGCTGCCGTACTGCACGACGGTGTAGTCGAGGCGGCTCAGCGCCCACTGGAGTTCGTTGAGGAAGGCGCTGTACAGAGGCCCGATCGGCACGTCGGGGGTGGGCACGAGGACGATCCGGGTGTGTCCCGCGCGCAGGCTGCGGGCGGCGGCGTGCGGGACGTAGCCGAGTTCCTTGGCGGCCGCGTGGACGCGCCGCCGGGTCGGCTCGCTGATGCGGACCGCGCTCGTGTTGTTGAGCACGTAGCTGACGGTGGCGCGCGAGACCCCGGCGAGGCGTGCGACGTCGGCACTCGTGGGCAGGGCGCCGGACGCGGCCTTGTGGGGCGCGGACGGCTGGGCGGACTGCTGCTTCGGTATCTGCACCATGACGTACGGCATCCTTGCAGACGCCGCCCAGCGGCTTCGGCTACCCCCTGCCCCCAGCCCCTACTCCTGGCTCAGCCCCGCGCCAAGGTCCTCCACAGCTTCGGGTCCTCGAAGTTCAGCGCCCACAGGACCGTGTTCCGTACGCCGTACTTCCGCAGGACCGGGAGGTGTGCGGCGGTGCCGGCGGCGTCCTGGTACCAGACGGTGCGGCGGGTCGCCTTCTTGCCCTTGCCCTCCTTGTACGTGAAGTGGGGGGTGCGGGACTCCGGGTCGAGGGCGTAACGGGCGCCGACCTTGCGGCGCAGCACCTCGGCGGACCTCGACGTGACGTGCCGGGCGCGGTGCTTGCCGCCGCCGTGGGGGCCGCCGACCTTCCAGTTCCAGCCGTACGCGGGCAGCCCCATCTCCAGTTTGGCGCGCGGGACTTGGGTGGTGGCGCGGGAAAGGATCTCGTCGTACCACTGGGGCGAGGCCAGCGGTCCCGGCTTGCCCTCAGCGGAGTGCAGGTTGTACGCCATGATCCGCACCCGGTCGGCGGCGGCGCCCAGCTTCCGGTAGTCCCAGATGCGGCCCGTCGAACGGGTCTTGGGCATCACGGTCAGGAAGCACTTCTTGCCGGAGGCGTGCAGGCGCGCGCAGAGTTGGGTGGCGAAGGTGGTGTAACCGGCGCGCACCGCACGGTACTTGTCGTCGGGGGCGGTGGCGATCGACTCGTAGTCGATGTCGAGCCCGTCGTAGGCGCGGCTGCGGACGACGTCGAGGAGCGCGTCGATGTGGCGGGTGCGGGACTTCTTGTTGTTCAGGACCTTGGCCAAGGCGCTCGGCTTCATCGTCTCCATGACCGTGGGGACGACCTGGATGCCGCGGGCGTGCAGTCCGTTGATGATGCGGCGCTCGCCCGCGCCGGTGTGGCCGGCGACGCGGGCCGCGGATTTCGTCTCGTACCAGAAGGGGCTGATGGTGCGGATCTGCGCTGCGTGGTCGAGGGCGTTCTGGTAGGCGGCCTCCTGGTCCCAGTACGGGAGCCAGGCGGAGACGGTGCGCGGGGGCGCGGCCTCGGATGCGGCGGGCCCGGCGGGCGCCGCGGCGGTGAGGGCGAGGGTCCCCGCGAGGACGCTGAGGACGGTGGTGTGACGTCGTTTCATGGGGCGAGCCTGCGGCCCATCCGGCGTACCCGCCGCAGGGATTGGGCCGGTCGGCGTCTAACGTGACCCGCGTGACTGCCTATACGGATGACCATGCATACGAACACCCCGGCCGCGGCGGCGCGACGGCCACGGTGGAGGCCGAGCCGACACGGGTCGGCGCGGTGCGCACCGAGTACGCGCCCGCGCACGACGGCGACCCGGATCCCGGCGAGATCGTGTGGACCTGGGTGCCGTACGAGGAGAACGACGGGCGCGGCAAGGACCGCCCGGTGCTCGTGGTCGCCCGGGAGGCGGCCGGCACCCTGCTGGCGGTTCAGCTGTCCAGCAAGCGGCACGACGGCGACCGCGAGTGGGTGGCGCTCGGCTCCGGCCCCTGGGACAGGGACGGCCGGGACTCGTGGGTGGACCTCGACCGCGTGCTGCGCGTGCACGAGAAGGGGATGCGCCGCGAGGCCTGCGCCCTGGACCGCGGCCGGTTCAACACGGTGGTGCTGCGGCTGCGGGAGCGCTACGGCTGGCGCTGATCCGTCGGGCCGACGCCTCTCGGGCTGAGGCGGGCCGGGCCGAAGGCGCGCTCGAACGCGGAGCGGGTGGCCGCGCCCTTCGTCCGGTCGAGAACGGCGAACACGACCTGCTCGAAGCGGTCCGCGAAACGCCCTTCGAGCGGGGCGCGGAAGGCCTCGGCCACCTGCCCCGGATCGTTGCGGAACACCCCGCAGCCCCAGGCCCCGAGGACGAGCCGCCGGTACCCCTCGGCCCCGGCGACCTCCAGCACGCGCTCGGCGCGCGCGGCCAGGGCCGCGGGTATCTCGTGCACCCGCTCCGGGGTGCGCTGCGCGATCACTCCCGCGTTCGGCGCGGGTGACGTCAGGAAGCCGGCCTCGAACGGCGCGTCGAGCAGCCGGCCCTGGTCGTCACGGAACACCGGGACGGCCGGCGCGTGAATGACCCGGTCGCTGTAGAAGGCGTCGCGGTGCTCGCGGTGGTGGGCGTAGAACTGGGGCACCTCGATGAGGCACGTGTACAGCGCGGAGCAACGACAGAGCGCCTCTTCCTGGGCCTGCGCCCCGTTGAGATAGCCGCCTCCGGGGTTGCGCGCCGAGGCGAAGTTCAGGACCGCCACCGGCTGCGGCCGCTCCCCCACCATGCGCCGTGCCGCCTCCAGGCTGCTCTCGCCCGTGACCTCGACGTTCTTCCGGTCCACGGGCGGCATCGGTGGCACGGGCACAGGGTCGGGCCCGTACATCCTGGTGCCCGCCCGCGCCCGCTCCACCGCGGCGCCGATCGTCACCACGCGGCCCCCGTCGCCCGCGTACTCCCCCGAGTCGACGATCTTCTCCGTGCTCCGCGCGAGCTCGCGCAGTCGTGCGCTCACGCCGCGTCCCCCGTCGTCTCCCCCGTCGTGTTCATGAATCCATCGTGTACGCACAGTGACTGCTCGGGCAACAGGTTTTCGCCGTGCCCGGACAAGTGCCGGACAAGTCCCGGACAAGTCCCGGGGATGTCCAGAGGCACTCTTGTGCGAGCCGCCCGAACCGTCTTGGGTGGAGGGTCTGCATCGCCCGGAAGGGGCCCGAACCACGGGCCGAATCGACGGCATGGCCCCCACCAGGGACCATGGAGAACGTGCGAACCAGGAGGAATCCCCCCATGAGCGAGGGAGACTGTACGGCGTTCGGTGAGCTGGTCACCGAGGCCGAGGCGGAGGCTCTGGTACGGGGCATCTGCTTCAAAACCGGACCACCGCGCAAGGTCGGGGTCGAGCTGGAATGGATCGTGCACGAGCCGCGGCCCCTGCTGAAGCCGTGGCACCCCTTACCACCCGAACGACTCGATGCGGCGTACGTCGCACTGCGCGCCCTGCCTCTGAGCTCGGCGCTCACCGTGGAACCCGGCGGGCAGCTGGAACTCAGTTCGCTCCCCGCCTCCTCCCTCACCGAATGCGTCTCGGCCATGCGGGCCGACCTGACCGCCGTGCGCGCCGCGCTCCGCGGCCACGGACTCACCCTGTCGGGACACGGCACCGACCCGTGGCTCCCCCCGCGGCGCGTTCTCCATCAACCCCGTTACGACGCCCTGGAGGCGTCACTCGACCGTGCCGGGCCCGCCGGGCGCTCCATGATGTGCTCGTCCGCGTCCGTGCAGGTGTGTCTGGACGCGGGGCACGAGGAGCCGGGCCCGCAGGGGCTCGGCAGGCGCTGGCGGCTCGCGCATCTGCTGGGCGCGGTCCTGGTGGCCGCGTTCGCCAACTCGCCGATGCTGTCCGGGCGCCCGACCGGCTGGCGCTCCACGCGGCAGTTGCTGTGGGAGCGGATCGACGTGGGCCGTTCCGGCGGCGTACCCCTCGACTTCGATCCGCGCGAGGCATGGGCACGGCACGTGCTCGACGCGCCCGTGATGTGCGTGCGTGCCGAGGACGGGCCGTGGCAGGTGCCGGACGGGCTGACCTTCCGCGAGTGGGCGCGCACGGGTGAGCCGCGGCCGCCCGCCCACTCGGATCTCGACTACCACCTGACCACCCTCTTCCCGCCCGTGCGCCCGCGCGGACACCTCGAACTGCGCATGATCGACGCGCAGTCGGGCGACGACGGGTGGCTGGTGCCGCTCGCCGTCACCACCGCCCTGTTCGACGACCCGCAGGCCGCCGAGACCGCGTACCGCGCGGTCAAGCCGCTCGCGGAGCGCGCGGGCCCGCAGCCCGCTCCGCACAACCCGCTGTGGCACGACGCGGCGCGGCTCGGCCTCACCGATCCCGAGCTGCGCGAGGCCGCCACGGCCTGCTTCACGACAGCGCTGGAAGCACTGCCGAGGATCGGCGCGGGCCCGGACGTGCGGCAGGCGGTCGCGGACTTCACGCGCCGCTATGTCGTCCGCGGCCGCTGCCCCGCCGACGACGTGCTCGACCAGCTCACGCGACAACCCGCTCAGGGGAGGACGGTCCGGTCATGACCGCTGAGGAGAATGTCACCACGGACCCGGAGGCGCTTCGCGGCCGCGCCGCGGACGCACTCGAGGCCGCCCGGCGCCGCACGACACTGCTGACGAGCTGTGTCGACGAGGGCGAACTCACCGCCCAGCACTCGCCGTTGATGTCACCGCTCGTCTGGGATCTCGCGCACATCGGGAACCAGGAGGAGCAGTGGCTGCTGCGCGCGGTCGCGGGACAGGAGGCGATCCGCCCCGAGATCGACCCGCTGTACGACGCCTTCGAGCACCCGCGCTCGGAGCGCCCGAGCCTGCCGCTGCTCGCGCCGCATGAGGCGCGCGGCTATGCGGCGGACGTCCGCGGGCGCGCCTTCGATGTGCTGGAGAAGGCCTCGTTCGAGCCGGAGGGGACGCGGAGCCTCACCCGCTCGGGCTTCGCCTTCGGAATGATCGCCCAGCACGAACAGCAGCACGACGAGACGATGCTGATCACGCATCAGCTGAGGAAGGGCGGCGCGGCGCTCACCGCGCCCGACCCGGAGCCCCGGGCGCGTCCGTACGACGGTCCCGCCGAAGTCCTCGTCCCCGGCGGGCCGTTCACGATGGGCACGACGGCCGAACCGTGGGCCCTGGACAACGAGCGTCCCGCGCACACCCGCCTGGTTCCGCCGTTCCACATCGACACGACGCCGGTGACGAACGCCGCGTACATGGAGTTCGTCGAGGAGGGCGGCTACCGGGAGGAGCGCTGGTGGGCGCCGGCCGGCTGGGCGATGGTGCGCGAGCACGACTTCGAGGCGCCGCTGTTCTGGCGCCGCGAGGGCGGGCAGTGGCTGCGCAGGCGGTTCGGGGTGACCGAGCCCGTGCCGCCGGACGAGCCGGTGCTGCACGTGAGCTGGTACGAGGCCGACGCCTATGCGCGGTGGGCGGGGCGCCGCCTGCCGAGCGAGGAGGAGTGGGAGAAGGCGGCCCGCCACCACCCGGCCTCGGGCCGTTCGATGCGCTACCCGTGGGGTGACACGGACCCGACGCCTGACCGCGCGAACCTGGGCCAGCGCCACCTGCGGCCCGCCCCGGCCGGCAGCTATGAACTCGGCGAATCCCCGCTCGGCGTACGGCAGTTGATGGGCGACGTGTGGGAGTGGACGTCGAGCGACTTCCTGCCCTACCCGGGGTTCGTGGCGTATCCGTACCGCGAGTATTCGGAAGTATTCTTCGGGTCCGACCACAAGGTGCTGCGTGGTGGTTCGTTCGCCGTGGACGTGGTGGCGTGCCGGGGCACGTTCCGCAACTGGGACCATCCGATCCGCCGGCAGATCTTCTCCGGGTTCCGCACGGCGTGCGACGCCGAGCCACTGGAGCGTGCCTGATGTGCCGTCATCTTGCCTATCTGGGGCCGCCGGTACCGCTCGGCGAGGTCGTCGACGCGCCGCCGCACAGCCTGTTCCGGCAGTCCTGGGCGCCGCGCAGGCAGCGCCACGGCACGGTCAACGCCGATGGTTTCGGGGTGGGTTGGTACGCGGACGGCGACCCGGTGCCCGCCCGCTACCGCCGTGCCGGACCCATCTGGGGCGACGCGGCCTACCAGGACCTGGCCCGCGTGGTCCGCTCCGGTGCGCTGCTCGCGGCGGTCCGTGACGCGACGCTCGCCGGGGCGGACGGGGAGGCGGCAGCGGCCCCGTACGCGACCGGGCCCTGGCTGTTCAGCCACAACGGGGCGGTACCGGGCTGGCCGCAGTCCCTGACCTCTCTGACACCCACCCTGCCGCCGACGGACCTGCTCTCCATGGAGGCCCGCTGCGACGCGGCGTTCCTGTGGGCGCTCGTCCTGCACCGGCTGCGGGCGGGCGACGAGGAGGCGCAGGCGCTCGCCGACACCACCCTGGAGATCGCCGAGGCGGCGCCCACCGCCCGCCTCAACTTCCTGCTCACCAACGGCGAGACGATCACCGCCACGGCCTGGGGCGACACCCTTTGGTACCGCACCGAGCCGGGCCGCTCCGTCGTCGTCGCCTCCGAGCCCTACGACGACGATCCGCACTGGATCGAGGTCCCCGACCGCACGCTGCTCGCGGCGAGCCGCACCGACGTCCTGTTGACCCCGCTCAAGGAGCCCTCCGCGTGAGCCCGTTCCGCATGACCCGCACCCTGCCCGAGGACGCCACCGACGCAGCCCTTCGGGCCGACGTCCAGCACGGCCTGACCAGCTCCCCGAAGACACTGCCGCCCAAGTGGTTCTACGACGCGCGCGGCAGCGAACTCTTCGACGAGATCACCCAGTTGCCCGAGTACTACCCGACCCGCGCCGAGCGCGAGATCCTGATCGCGCGCGCCCACGAGATCGCCGCGGCGACCGGTGCGCGCACGCTCGTCGAGCTGGGCTCCGGCTCGTCCGACAAGACGCGCCACCTCCTGGACGCGCTCACCGACCTCACGACGTACGTTCCCGTGGACGTGAGCGAGAGCGCGCTGCGCGGCGCGGCGGACACGCTCCTCGCCGAGCGGCCCGCGCTCGACATCCACGCCATGGTCGCCGACTTCACGGCCTCGTTGGAGCTGCCGGAGACACCCGGGCCGCGCCTGGTCGCGTTCCTCGGCGGCACGATCGGCAATCTGCTGCCGGACGAGCGGTCGGCCTTCCTGACGGCGGTGCGCGGCCTGCTCTCCCCCGGCGACTTCTTCCTCCTCGGCACGGACCTGGTCAAGGACGAGGTGACGCTGGTGGCGGCGTACGACGACGCGGCGGGCGTCACGGCCGCGTTCAACAAGAACGTGCTGTCCGTGATGGACCGCGAGCTCGGCGCCGATTTCCGTCCCGACGCGTTCGAGCACGTCGCCCTGTGGAACGCCGAGTGCGAGTGGATCGAGATGCGGCTGCGCTCCACCACGGCGCAGACCGTGAAGATCCCGGCCCTCGACCTCGAGGTCGACTTCGCGGCGGGCGAGGAGGTGCGCACGGAGGTCTCGGCGAAGTTCCGCCAGGAGGGCGTGAAGGCGGAACTTCACGACGTGGGCCTTGAGTTGGGCCACTGGTGGACGGACGAGGAGGGAAGGTTCGCGCTGTCCTTGAGCAGGGCGTCGGCCGGACCCTTCTAGGCGGGGCCCTTCTGGACGGGGCTCTTCTGGACGGGGCTCTTCTAGGCGGGGCCCTCAGGACCTGTCCGACGGGCCGGCGGGACGGTCCGCTGTGACCAGCCAGGACGTGCTGAGCAGCCGGACCGTCCCGTCCGCCGCCTCGAAACCGCGCAGGTGGTCCGTCAGGGTGCCGCGGGCGCGGGCCTGCGCGCCCGCGCCGGTCTGCTCCATCAGGTGGCGGCCGGGGCCGGTCCCCAGCAAGAACTCCGCCGCGTCCTCGGCGCCGGTCCCCCATGTCCCGTGGGCCTGCGCCTGGTTGACGGTGACGGCGGTGAAGCCGGCCGCGGCGAGTACCTCGCGGATGCGGTCCGGGTCGGCGAGGGAGAACATGCCGGGCAGCCCCGCCCGCCCGAGGTCGCCGACCGGCAGGACGCCGCGCAGGGATGCCATCGCCGCGACCCAGTCGTTGAGGGCGGCGGCGGCCGGGCAGACGAAGGCCAGGCGGCCGCCGGGGCGCAGCGCCCTGCCGACGTTGGCGAAGGCCGCTTCGGGGTCGGCGTAGAACATCACCCCGTAGCGACTAATCCCCGCGTCGAACGCGCCCGCCTCGAAGGGATGCGTCTGCGCGTCGCCCTGCGTGAAGGAAATGTTGGCGATGCCCTCCCGGTTCGCGCGGGCCCGCGCCTCGGCCAGCATGGGGCCCGACAGGTCGAGGCCCACCGCGTAACCGTGGGGCGCCCGGAGCGCGGCGAGGCGTGTGGTCTGCCCGGAGCCGCAGCCGAGGTCGAGGACCCGTTCGCGCCCGGCGACCCGGGCGGCGGCGAGGAGCGGGGCGTTGAACCCCTCGTTGACGGCGTTCCAGCGGTCCTGGTGCCGGGCCCAGTGGGCGCCTTCCGGGCCGTTCCACGCATGCGCCTGCTCTGTGTTGACGATGTCCGGCACGGGGGCCTCCTCGGGTGAAGGACGGAGAATGGGCGTGCGCCCAAACAGTATGGGCATGTGCCCAACCTGGCAATCCCCGCTACCATCCGGGATGTCGTGCCCCTCGCGGGCAGCGGAACCGGAACGGAAGAGGGGCCCATGTCACCGCGCGGAGTGGCGACGCCCGATGTGCGCGAGCGACTGTTCGCGGCCGCCGAGCGCGTCGTGCAGAGGGACGGCCCTGGCGCGCTCACCAGTCGGTCCGTGACCACCGAGGCGGGCTGCGCCAAGGGGCTGCTGCACACGCACTTCGCGGGGCTCGACGAGTTCGTGGCCGAACTCTGCCTGGACCGCTTCGCGCGGACCGCGACGAAGGCGCGGGCACTGTCGGAGCTCGTCGGAAAGGGCACGGTGGCGGGGAACGTCGACGACGTCGCCCAGGCGCTGTTCGACTCCGGTGGCCCTGCCGTCTCGGGCCTCGCCATGACCCGCCCCGCCGCCGCGCTGCGCGTCCGCGAGGCACTGGAGGGCGGGGCGCCCGGCTTCGCGACCATCCAGGAGGCCGTCACCGGCTATTTGGAGGCCGAGCGGGAGCTCGGCCGGGTGGCGCGGGCCCTCGACGCGGGCGCGACGGCCCTCGCCGTCGTCGGCACCGCCCATCACCTTCTGATGACGAGCTGGCCGGGCGCACCGGACCCGCGGCCCGAAATGACGCGACTGGTGGCCGCGTTGCTGTGCAGGTCATAGACCCTGTCTTCAAACTCCCGTCTGCCCGACGGCGTTGACGGGAGTTCGAGAACAAGGCCTAGTGGCCCGCGGGCTCCGCGGCCGCACCGGTACCGGAACTGCCCTCTGGGATCGCGGACTTGGCCGGCTCGTCCGTTCCGGTGTCGCCCTGGCGGCTCCGCGTGCGGTGCCGCAGCAGGGCCAGCGGGGTGAGGAGTACGGCCAGGAGGCCGCCGCCCAGGCCCAGGGCGGGGAAGCCGGCGCCCGCCACCACCGCGCCGGAGGCCGCCCCGCCCGTGGCGCCCGCGAGGGAGATGCCGACGTCGACGAGGCCCTGGGTGCGGGCCCGGGTGGCCACGGGGAGCGCGTCCGTGATGAGGGCGGTGCCGCTGACGAGGCCGAAGTTCCAGCCGAGGCCCAGCAGGACCAGGGCCGTGGCGAGCGCGGCCACGGAGTGCGGCGGCGCCAGGGCGGCGAGCGCACCCGCCGCGAGCAGCGTCGCCCCGGAGGCCGCGGCCAGCCACAGCCGTCCGATGCGGTCGACAAGGAGTCCCGTGAGCGGGGACGGCAGATACATGGCACCCACGTGCAGGGCGATGACCAGGCCCGTGGCCTGGGTACCGTGCCCGTGGGCCTGCATATGGACCGGTGTCATCGTCATGACAGCGATCATCACGAGCTGGGTGAGGACCATGACGGCGGTGCCGGTGGCCACGCCGCGGGTGTCCGTACGCCCTGCGTTTCCGGTGGCCGACACCCGCTCCGCCGCCTCCTCCTCGGCCGCTCGCTCGCGCGAGAGCAGCAGCGGGTCGGGGCGCAGGAGGACGGCCAGGGCCACGGAGGCCGCACCGTACGCGACCGTGGCGAGCAGGAAGGGGCCCGCGAGGCGCGGTATGCCCCAGGCGTGCGCCCAATTGCCCGTCGCATGGACGAGGTTGGGGCCGATGACCGCCCCGAACGTCGTCGCGAACAGGACGGTGCTGACCGCCCGGCCGCGCCGCGCGGGCGAGGCGAGGTCGGCCCCGGCGTACCGGGCGAGGAGGTTGGCGGCCGTGCCCGCGCCGTACACCAGCAGGGAGACGAACAGCAGCGGCACGCTGCCCGCGACCGCGGCGAGCACGACGCCGAGGCTGCCGACCGCGCCGGTCCCGTACCCCAGGGCGAGTCCGGGGCGGCGGCCCCACCGCTGGCAGAGCCGCCCGATGCCCACCGACCCGAGCGCGGCGCCCCCGGTGAACAGCGCGCTGGGCAGCCCGGCAAGACCCGTGGAGCCCAGCATCTGCTCGGCGAGCAACGCCCCCACGGTTATGCCCGCGGCGAGGCCCGCCCCGCTCAGGGCCTGGCAGAGGACGAGGACGGCCAGCACCCGCCGCTGCGCGGGGTGTTCGGGCGTCGGCCGTCCGGCCCGCGGGGACCGTGCCGCAGAGGTCACGCCGCGCCCATCGGTTCGGCGGGGGCGCTCGGCGCCATCGGTTCGAGCGCCGCGATCTCGTCCAGCGGCATGCCCAGGTGCTGGTGCAGGTAGCGCACGATGGTCCAGTGCGGCAGCGCACCCTCGTCGAAGGGCCCGAACTCCCGGCAGTACAGCGGGATCCAGCGCAGCGCCTCCTCGGCGACCTGCTCGCGGCCCGGCTCGGCCTGGTAGTCCTCGTAGGCGATGCTGCGATGGTGGATGAAGTACCGGCCCGGCAGGCGCTCCTCGCACAGGGCGACGTACTCGCGGGTCTGCAGGATCAGGTAGTGCCAGATCTCGTCAATGGCCTGCTCGACGGGGAGGAAGAGGCCACTGAGCCGCTCGCGGTACTTCGAGACGAGGTAGAGGTAGCGGAGGCACTCGGTGATCTGCCGCTCCACGTAGGCGCGTTCCTCGCCGGTCTCCTCCTCGCCGGTCTCCTTCACGAAGTACGCGACCACCTCGCCGTGCAGGTCGTGCCCGAGCAGTTCGCGAAGGTCCTCACCGGTGACGGTCGCGGCGGGCGCCTCGTGCGGGTCGTTCTGGTTGCCCATGTGGCTCTGGTTGTCCACGTGGTTCTGGTCGTTCACGTGGTTCTGGTCGTTCACGTCGTTCCCCTCAGGTGCTTCCCTCGGTGCTTCCCCGGTACGTCCCGGCCCTCGCTGCCCCGTGTGGCAGATACCCCTCAACTCCTCGCCAGCCAGGCGTACTTGCCGGAGGCGCCGATGGGGATGTGGTCCCGGTGTTCGACGCGGCAGGCGCGCCCGGTCAGCGCGGAGACGGAGCGCCCCACTGCTTCGGACTCGTCCGTGCCGAGCGGCTTGCCGTCGAAGGTGGTGCAGCGGAGCACGGCCGACTGTGGCCCACTCCCCTCCGACTCACCCTCCAGCAGCAGCAGTTGGTGCACGAAGACGCGGGGTGAGGCGGCGCCGACCCGCTCGTCCAGGTCGCCCGCCGCGACGGGCCCGTCCGGCCCGTCGAGGAGCTCCTTCTCCCGGCCGCAGAACGAGACGATCTTCTCGGGGTCCGGCGAGCCGTCCCGCGTACGGGCGCAGTCGCCGGAGCGATAGCGGACCAGCGGCATGTGCGGGTTGCGGACGCTGGTGACGATGAGGGAGTAGAGGGTGCCACCCGGGGCGACGGGGAGGAGCTCGACGCTCATCCCCTCCAGGTACGGGCGGTAACTGCCGGTGCGGTCACTGTAGAAGAGGTAACCGAGCTCGGTGCTGCCGAAGAGGTCGACGACCGGGCAGTCGAACCGGCTCTCCAGGAAGCGGCGCACGTTCCGCGGCGTGTACTCGTACGCGGTGATGATGCTCGCCGGGCGCGGGAACGCCTCCGGGTCCTCCCACAGTCCGGCGTCCTCGGCGTGGCGCACGAGGTGCGCCAGGTGGTAGCCGGAGCAGTCCAGGTGGTAGCGGCCCTCGGGGTGCGAGGCGGCGATCGCGCGCAGCTCACCGAGCATGCGCTCGACATCGGCACGCTCCCACAGGGCGGGGTCGAGCCGCAGGTTGAGGTAGACGGTGCGCTCGTCCAACCGCCGGTCCTCCAGGGAGGGTTCGGCGTCCGGGGTACTCGCGTGACCGTCGTTCCCGTCCTGCCCGCCGCGCTTCTTCGCGTTGACGCGGGCCACGTGTTCGGTCGCCAGGACGGTGGTGAGGGAGGCGCGCCGGCAGCCGTCCCGCCAGGTGTGCGCGATGTCGGGGTGCTCGCTCCACAGCCGGTAGTAGGAGCGGAGCAGGAAGTAGGGGGGTCGGATGAGCTGCATCCGCGCGTGGTTGGTGCCGGTGGACAGGACGTACTCCGCCTCGCCTGCCGTGAGGGCGACCTCCAGCTGCGGCGTCATCCAGTTGTCCGGGAATCCGCGGGCGATCTCGGGCTTCTCCAGCACGGGGAAGTGGCCGCGCGCGACGGAGTCGCGGTAGATCGGTATGTCCTTGACCTGCTCTATGACGTCGGCCGTCGGCTGACCGTCCATGGTCGTCCTCGGAGGATCGGGAACGTGGGGGGTGAGGCGGGCGGGGCGCTCACTGTCGCCCGTACGCCGCCTGGAGGCGGGCCGGGCCGGTCCTGTCGGTCCGACCGCGGCCCGCTCCGGGGACCGCCGCTGTCACCTGGGCCGGTGTTCAGCCGCAGCCCTTGATCATGCGACCGGGTGCGTCCCGCTTCAGGAAATGCAGCCGGTCTTCGGGGCGGCGCTGATGCAGCCCGCCTTGGGGGCCGCGCTGATGCAGCCGTCCTTGGCGGCCGTCGCCGAGTTGGCGGCGACCCAGCCCTGCCAGTTGGCGTCCTGGGCCATCTTCTTGACGAGCTTCTCCATGTCGACCTCCGTAATGGGTGGGGACAGCGGTACGACCAAGATCCGTACCGCCCGGCCGAGCGTAAAAGGGGCCCCAAGAAAATGTCAAAGGTCGGTAAAGTGAACGAGCCAACGACGAGGGGAAATCGGCTCGAACTGATCGTTAACGGGGTGCCCTAGCCGCGCTCGTCGAGGCGGTGGGTGATCTCCCGGGAGGCCCGCTCCGCCTCCGTCGACGGGTCGCCGCCGGCGAGGACCTTGGACATGTACTTCTTGATGGGGTTGTCGCCCGCCTCCACGTTCGGCCACAGCGGCGAGCGGGGCGTCGCCTTGCCGTGGGCGGCGCCGACGGCCATCGCGGCCACGCCCGGCTCGCCCGCGACCGCGCCGGCGAGGGTGGTCTTGTTCGGTACGTAGTTCATGGTGCGGGCCAGGTCGGTGTTCCACTTCTCGCCGGCCAGCGCCTTCACGACCTCGACGGCGCCGTTCCGGTCGTCGGTGTTCGCCGGCACGACCAGGTCGGAGCCGCCGGTGAACACCGTTCCCGGCCTGCTCGACGTCTTGCCGGGGATCGGGAAGTAGCCCAACTTCCCCTTCAGTTCCGGGTTCTTCTGAAGGATGAGCTGGGTGGCGCCCGGCACGGAGATGATCTGCGCGATGTCGCCGCGCGCGAACTGCTCGGCCTGCGGCGGGTGTTCCTCGTCGGCATCCTTGGGACCACCGCCGAGCGCCTGGAGTTGTCGGTAGAAGGCCATGCCGCGCAGCGCGGCGGGGGTCGCCAGGGTGCCGGACCAGACGCCCGAGGACTCCTTGGCGAGGTGGCCGCCCTCGTCCCAGATGAACCCGGAGAGCGTGTACCAGTCCTGTCCCGCGAGGTAGATGCCCTGGGTGCCGCCGGAGTTCAACTCCCGCGTCGCGTCCAGCCATTGGGCGCGCGTGGTGGGCGGCTTGTCGATGCCCGTCTGCCGGAAGAGGTCCTTGTTGTAGATGACGACCCGGTTGGCCGCGTACCAGGGAATGCCGTACTGCCGGGAGGTGTCGACGCCGGGCTCGGCGAGGCCGGGCAGCCAGTCGTGCATGCCGAGGTCGCGCGCGGACTCCAGGGAGAGGTCGAGCAGGCCGTCCCCCTCGACGTACTGCGGGACCTGGGTGTTGCCGACCTCGATGACGTCGGGTGCGCCGGACTCGTCGCCGCGCTCCTTGCCGAGCGCCTTGGTGACCTTGGCGCCGATCCCGGTCCAGTCCTGGATGCGGATGTCGAGGGTGATGCCGTCGTGCCGGTCCTCGAAGTCCGCCGTGAAGCGTTTGACGAAGTCCTCCGACGCGCTGCCCCGCATCAGCCACACGGTGACCGTCTTCTCCCCCTCCCCCGTGCCCGGCAGGGCTCCGCATCCGGTGAGCAGCGCGGCGGTGGCGAGGAGGGAAGTGAAAGTCAGGGCGGGGCGGCGGGAGTTCACGTCGGTCACTTTCTGCCTGCGGACAGGGAAGGTCGGCCCGACGTGGGGGATGAGCGCACGGCTCGTACGGGTGTTCAGGGAGTTTGGTATAGACCAACGGAGGGGTCAAGAGGTGTGGCATACGGATGGCGGGCCACGCCCCGCTGGGGCACGGTGGAACCATGTCGAACCACACGTATCGCGTCACCGAGATCGTCGGCACCTCTCACGAAGGCGTGGACGAGGCGGTCCGCAATGGGATCGCGCGCGCCTCGCAGACCGTGCGCAACCTCGACTGGTTCGAGGTCACGCAGGTCAGGGGGCAGATCGTCGAGGGCCAGGTCGAGCACTGGCAGGTCGGCCTGAAGGTCGGCTTCCGCCTGGAGGACGACGCCTGAGCCCGCCCCGGCTCAGGTCCGCCCCTCGCGCTCCTGCGCGTCATTCAACGCCGCCGACGTGCTCGCCCAGCGGGCCCGTACGACGGTGAATCCGGCGCGCTCCGCCTCGTCGCAGACCAGCTCGTCGTCGTCCACGAACGCCCGGACCTCTCGGCCGCGGGCTATGCGGCGCAGGACGTCCAGCTTGGTGCGCCGGGCCGGCCTGCGGTCGTCATTGCGCCGCATGTGGACCGGCCCCTCCGGCAGCTTCTGCGCCGCGAGCCAGGCCGCGGTGTCGGCCCGGCACCGCTCCGGGCGCCCGGTCAGATAGACGACGTCGCATTCCGCCACGTACGAGAGGACGAGCGCGATCCCCTCGGCGAGCGGCGGATCGTGCGGCGCGGCCGCGAAGAACGCGTCCCAGTCCCGCGGCCGGCGCTCCAGGAACCGCTGGCGGTGCGCGGTGTCCGCGAGGGTGCCGTCGAGGTCGAACACGGCGAGGGGGCGTCTGTCACTGGGCATGTCGCTCAGCTTATGCGGAAGGCCCTGCGCGGCTTGTGCGGAAGACCCTTCGCGGCCCGGGAATCCCTGGGGCGCCACGGCGTTGAACCAAGGTGTGAGCACCGTGATCGAATCGACCCGCTTCTCCGTCCTGGACCGCTCCCGCACCCGCGAGGGCCACTCCGACCAGGACGCGCTGCGCGACACCGTTTCCCTGGCCCAGGACCTGGAGCGCCTCGGCTACAGCCGCCTGTGGGTCTCGGAGCACCACGGTGTGCCGGGCGTCGCCGGTTCCGCGCCGACCGTGCTCGCGGCGGCCGTCGCGGCGGCGACCCGCACCATCCGCGTCGGCACCGGCGGTGTCATGCTGCCCAACCACCAGCCCCTGGTCGTGGCCGAGCAGTTCGGGGTCCTGGAGTCGCTGTTCCCCGGCCGGATCGACATGGGGCTCGGCCGCTCGGTCGGGTTCACGGGCGGGGTGCGCAAGGCGCTCGGCCGGGACAAGGACGACGCCGACGACTTCGCGGCGCAGCTCGACGAACTCCTGGCGTTCTTCACCGGTACGTCGCCCACGCGCGTGCACGCCCGCCCCGCCGAGGGCCTGGCCGTCCCGCCGTTCGTGCTCGCGATGGGAGAGGGCGCCTCGATCGCCGCCCACGCCGGTCTCCCGATGGTGATCGGCGACCTCCGCTCCCGCGAGAAGATGCTGCGCGGCATCGACCGCTACCGCGCCGAGTTCCGCCCCTCGCCCTGGGCCGCGGAGCCGTACGTCGTGATCTCGGGGACGGTGGCCGTGGCGGGCAGCGAGCCGGAGGCGCGCCGGATCCTCGCTCCCGAGGCCTGGTCGATGGCGCACTCGCGCACGCACGGCACGTTCCCGCCGCTGCCGCCCGTCGAGCGCATCGCGGGCTTCGACATGACCGAGAAGGAGCGGGAGCTGTACGAGTCCGGGCTGCGCGGCCACATCGTGGGCACGGAGCAGCAGGTCACCGACGAGCTGGAAGCGGTGATCAAGGAGAGCGGGGCGCAGGAGGTGCTGGTGACGACCAGTACGTACGACCGTGAGGCCCTGCTGGAGTCGTTCCGCCGTCTGGCCAGGATCGCGCGCCTGACGCCCCGCTAGGACGCCCCGCTAGGTGCGCTCCTTCACTCCGAGGCCGTGCAGCAGCATCGGCAGTGACGCGTGCAGTTCGCGTTGCCAGTACGGCCAGGTGTGGGTGCCGGGGCCGTAGAAGTTGGTGGTGAGGTGCTTGGCGCCCGCCTTCCTCAACTGGGCGGCCAGGGCGTGGTTCTGGCGGTTGAAGTCGGCCTCCAGGGCATTGGTGGTGGTGCCCGCCGGGTCCAGCGGGCCCGCGGTGCCGTCGCCGCAGGACAGGTACACGGGTAGCGACTTGAGGCGCTTGGCCAGGTGGTACGGGTCGTGGGCCGCCCAGATGTCGCGCTGCGCGACGGGGTCGCCCCATACGCGCAGGGGGTCGTCGCCCTGGCCCGCGAAGAAGCCCATGATGCGGCTCGTCGACTCGTCGTTCAGGAGCGGGTGCGCGGAGCCGGAGTAGGCCGCGGCCGCCTTGAACATCCCCGGGTGCCGGGCCGCGTACAGGAGCGCGCCCTGGCCGCCCATCGAGAGGCCCGCGACGACGCGGCGGGAGCCCGCGCCCCAGTCGCTCTCCAGGAGGCGGCGCAGGTCGCGGGTGTGGAAGGTGTCCCAGGCCGGATCGCCGCCCTCACCGTGGTTCCACCAGTCGCTGTACCAGCCGTTCCAGCCGGCCTCGGGCATCACGACGAGGACGTCGCGCAGGCTCTCCACGGAGGCGACGTCCGTCATGTTCGTCCAGGACGTGTAGTCGCCGCAGCAGCCGTGCAGCAGCCACAGCGTGGGCCAGTGCTTCGTGCGGTCGCCCGGGTTCCAGCCGTCGGGGGTGAGCAGGCGGACCTTGACCGTGCGCCCGCCGAGCGCCGACGCGCGTACGGAGAGGTCCACCTGACGGTCGGCGACCTGAGTGACGTCGACGACCTCGGCGGCGGGCCGCGACTTCGTGGCGGCGAGGGCCGGCGGGGCCGAGCCCAGGGTGAGCAGCAGGGCGGCCAGGACGAGCAGCAGGCGTCTGGTGCGGCGGGTCAGGGCGGCGGTCATGGCGGCTCCCTCGATTCGTCCGGCGCTCGGGTCAGTGGATGTCCGCTTGGGTCAGTGGGTGTCCGCTTGGGTCAGCTTGCGTCAGTGGGTGTCCGCTTGGGTCAGCTCGGGTCAGTGGGTCGCGGGGAGCACCAACAGGGCCTCCCCGACCGGGCGTTCGCCGGTCGCGTCGGACGGATCGTTGATCACCTGGTCATCGACGACCATCGTGGTCGAGCCGCCGCCGTCGAGGTTGATGGCGTCGCGCAGGCCGAGGGACTTGGCGACATCGGCGCTCTCGTTGATGCTCAGGCCGAGGGATCCGGTGCCGCGGCCGTCGGCGGTGACGAGCACCGTGCGTCCGGCGGCGTCCGTGCCGGCGAGGGTGCGCGGGTTCCGCTTGTGCACCCAGCCGTAGTAGAAGCTCGGGTTGTCGGGCTGCACCATGCCATCGGTGGCCGGGGTGACATGGAGGCGGCCGTCGCGGACGAGTTCGGGGCCGCCGTTGAGGATGCTGGTCGAGCGGGAGGCGGTGAAGGGCCGCCCCTTGGTGTCCTTCAACCCGCCCTGGATACGGAGGGGTTGACCGATCTTGGCGAGGGCGGTCAGCTGCGCCGCGTACGCGCCCGTGGCCTGGACGCTGCGGCCTCCGGCAGGCAGGGCGCCGCCGCGCGACGAGCGCACCTCGACGACCCGGCCGGCCCGGTCCAGGACGGCCTCGGCGCCGTCGCCCTTCGGGGTCTGCTTGCCGAACTCAGGGGTGAACGCGACGAGTTCGTCGGGGTCGGTGCAGGTGGTGTCGTGCAGCGGCCGGGCGGTCGGGGTGTCGTCTGCGGTGCCGCCGCAGTTGCGGATCAGGCCGGGGACGCGGTCGATGCCGTCGAGCGGCAGTTTCGCCCCGCCGACGCGGACGCTCCCCCGCCAGGTGAACCGCTCCACCTCGGTACCGCGCGCGGAGTCGTGGACGACGAGGCCGGGCCGGCCGTTGACTGCCTCGCTCAGCAGCCGGCCGTTGTAGACGCCGACGCCTGCCGGGTCGCCGGGGGCGCCCGCCTTGGGGTCGAGGACGAAGAAGCCCGCGTTGACGCCGGCCGTCGCGCCCTCGGCGGCGGCGAGCGCGCTGGTGGTCTCGCGGTTCTCCAGGTCGGGGCCGTACGAGGCCTTGAGGTCGCCGTGGAACTTCTTCGGGTCGATGGTCAGGACGTCGACGCGCCAGGGGCCGCGGTCCCCCGCGTCCCCGTCCCAGCCGGTGTACCAGGCGGATCCGGTGTATCCGGCGGCGCGCAGCCGGGTGCGTTCGGCGGTGGCAGCGGCCTCGGTCGGGAAGGTGCCGACGCGGACCCGCCAGCCGAGCGCGCCGCCCGCGTAGTCGGCGGTCGCCGCGGTGGTGACCTTCTCCGAGCGGGCATCGAAGCCGTCCGCGCGCAGGTCGGAGGCGAGTTCGGCGGCGCTGGCCGCGTCCTTCAGGGCGGTCGGCGGCGCGTCCGGGTCGGGCGATCCGACGCCGCCCGGGATGGAGACCTCCACGGTCCACGCCACGGCCGGGGCATCGGCGCCGCGCACGATCCGGGTGAGCGTCACGCCCGGCTGCAGTGTCCGTGTCGTCCGCGTCTCGGACAGGTCGGCGGCGCCGAGCGGCAGGCCGCCGCGGCGAGGACCGGACGAGGCGGGGGCCGGTGACGACGTGGCCGGTGCGGTCGCCGCACCCACGAGGGCGAGAGCGCACAACGCCGCGCCCACGCCGAACAGTCTGCCGCTCACAAGCCCCCCACTCACTGCCCGAATGACGACCTCCGTAACGGTGCGTGAGCCCATGACCACCAGTCAAGGCGTGTGCACATCATTCATCGGGCGTTCTCCGTGCCGCCGCTGCCGCGACGTGGGTGGATCATGGAGTACGACACCGTGACCGCACAGCCGTCCGTACGACCGGGAGCCCGCCCCATGCACCACCCCACCTCGCCCGACCCCCGCCACGACGGTCTCGTGCGGGTGCGCGGCGCCCGCGAGCACAACCTCAAGGGCGTCGACGTGGACATCCCGCGGGACGTCCTCGCGGTCTTCACGGGGGTGTCGGGCTCGGGCAAGTCGTCGCTCGCTTTCGGCACGATCTACGCCGAGGCGCAGCGGCGCTACTTCGAGTCGGTCGCCCCGTACGCCCGCCGGCTGATCCATCAGGTCGGCGCGCCGAAGGTCGGCGAGATCAGCGGGCTGCCGCCCGCGGTGTCGCTTCAGCAGAGCCGTTCGGCGCCGACGTCCCGCTCCTCGGTCGGCACGGTCACGACGCTGTCGAACTCGCTGCGGATGCTGTTCTCGCGGGCAGGTACGTATCCGGAGGGCGCGGAGCGCCTGGACTCGGACGCGTTCTCGTCCAACACGGCGGCCGGGGCGTGCCCTTCGTGCCACGGCCTCGGCCAGGTGCACCGCACGACCGAGCAACTGCTGGTGCCCGACCCTTCGTTGTCGATCCGCGAGGGGGCCATCGCGGCGTGGCCGGGTGCCTGGCAGGGCAAGAACCTGCGCGACGTCCTCGACGCGCTGGGATACGACGTCGACCGCCCGTGGCGGGAGCTGGCGCAGGCGGACCGGGACTGGGTCCTGTTCACGGACGAGCAGCCGGTGGTGACCGTGCACCCGGTGCGGGACGCGGGCCGCATCCACCGCCCTTACCAGGGCACGTACATGAGCGCGAACCGGTACGTGCTCAAGACCTTCTCGGACTCCAAAAGCCAGTCGCTGCGCGCGAAGGCGGAGCGGTTCCTGGAGAGCACGCCGTGTCCGGCCTGCGGCGGTGCCCGGCTGCGCGCGGAGTCGCTGGCCGTCACCTTCGCGGGCCGTACGATCGCCGATCTCGCCGGTGTCCCGCTGGCGGACCTCGCCGACCTCCTGGCCACCGAGGGCGGCACGTCCGAGACGGCGCGCGTGCTCACCGAGGATCTGCGGGCCCGCATCGCCACGGTCACGGAGCTCGGGCTCGGCTACCTCAGCCTCGACCGGTCGACGCCCACACTGTCGTCGGGTGAGCTCCAACGGCTGCGCCTGGCAACCCAGTTGAGGTCGGGTCTCTTCGGCGTCGTGTACGTCCTCGACGAGCCGTCCGCCGGGCTCCACCCCGCCGACACCGAGTCGCTCCTCACCGTCCTCGACCGGTTGAAGGCGTCCGGCAACTCCGTCTTCGTGGTCGAGCACCACCTGGACGTCATGCGGCACGCCGACTGGCTGGTCGACGTGGGCCCGCAGGCCGGGGAGCACGGCGGCCTGGTACTGCACAGCGGCCCCGTGGACGGCCTGCGCGAGACCACGGACTCGGCGACAGCCCGCTACCTCTTCGCCGAGGAACCGGCGACCGAACGCCAAGTCCGGGTGCCTACCGGCTGGTTGAAGGTCGGTCCGGTGACCCGCCACAACCTGGTCGACGTCACCGCCGAGCTCCCGCTGGGCGCCTTCACCGCCGTCACGGGCGTCTCCGGTTCCGGGAAGTCGACGCTGATCGGCGAGATCACCGAGGACCTGGAGGGCGTCGGCCGGCTCGTGGTCGTGGACCAGAAGCCCATCGGCCGCACACCCCGCTCCAACCTGGCCACGTACACGGGCCTGTTCGACGTCGTACGCAAACTCTTCGCGGCGACCGACGAGGCGAAGACGCGTGGCTACGGCGTCGGCCGCTTCTCGTTCAACGTCACCGGCGGGCGCTGCGAGACATGTCAGGGCGAGGGCTTCGTCAGCGTGGAGCTGCTGTTCCTGCCGAGCACGTATACGCCGTGCCCGGACTGCGCGGGCGCCCGCTACAACCCCGAGACCCTCCAAGTCACTTACCGGGGGCGGAACATCGCCGAGGTCCTCGACCTGACGGTGGAGTCCGCGGCGGAGTTCTTCGAGGCGGCAGACGACGATACGGCTGCCGCGGCCCGTCCCGTACTGCGCAGCCTGCGCACGCTCCTCGACGTCGGCCTCGGCTATCTGCGACTCGGGCAACCCGCCACCGAACTGTCGGGCGGCGAGGCCCAACGCATCAAGCTGGCCAGCGAGTTGCAGCGCGTGCGGCGCGGCCACACCCTGTACCTCCTCGACGAGCCGACGACCGGACTGCACCCGGCCGACGTCGAGGTGCTGCTGCGGCAACTGAACGGCCTCGTCGACACCGGGCACTCCGTGGTCGTGGTCGAGCACGACATGGCGGTGGTGGCCGGGGCGGACTGGGTCGTCGACATGGGGCCCGGCGGTGGCGGCGCGGGCGGCCGGGTGGTGGCGGCAGGCCCGCCGCGGGAGGTCGCCGCCGCACCCGAGAGCGCCACGGCGCCATACCTGGGACGCGCGCTGCCCTAGAGTCTGCCCGCCGTCACGGGCAGGCACTCGGCGAGCAGGTCGACGACGTCGCGCCAGGCTCGCCGCGCGTGCTGTGGGTGGTAGCCGACGCCGGGACGTACGGTGTGGTCGACCGGCGGGTGGTGGAAGGCGTGCAGGGCACCGCCGTAGACCGCGAGGCGCCAGTCGACGCCCGCGGCCTGCATCTCAGCGGTGAACGCCTCGCGTTGCGCGGGTGCCATGATCGGGTCTTCCGACCCGACCCCGGCCCACACCGGGCAGCGAATGCGCGCTGCCTCGCCCGGTCGGCCCGTGGTCAGTGCGTTGACTGTCCCGATCGCGCGCAGGTCGACGCCGTCACGCCCGAGTTCCAGCCCGATGGCGCCCCCGGTGCCGTAGCCGACGGCGGCGATCCGGTCGGGGTCGGTCCGCGGTTCGGTGCGCAACACGTCGAGCGCCGCATGACCGATGCCCCGCATCCGGTCAGGATCAGCGAGCAGTGGCATGCAACGGGCCAGCATCTCCTCGGGGTCGCTCAGATAGCGCCCGCCGTGGAGGTCGAAGGCCAGCGCTACATATCCCAGCTCGGCGAGAGCATCGGCCCGGCGGCGCTCGACGTCACTGAGCCCCGTGCCCTCCGGTCCGAGCAGCACCGCGGGCCGGCGGTCGACACCGGCCGGGAGCGCGAGGTGCCCGATCATCGTCAGCCCGTCGGCCGGATACTCGACCGTACGCGTCGTCATCGTCGCAGTCGTCGTCATGAGACTGGACTGTAGTGATCGTCGAGCCCGGTCCGGCCGCTGTTCTGCCGCAGGCAGAGCAGCCTGACTCCGAGCAGGCGAGGGGCGCCGGGGGGAATCTTTGTGGCGGTGGCGGAACGCGATGACGGGACCGGAGGTTGAGCACCACGCCGGTCCCGCCCACCCCGCGCTCTTCGCGGGACGCCTGTCGCGCTTGGTCGATCAGCGGCTGACCTTGCGGTTCGCGCGCAGCCACTCCTTGTTCATGCTGGTGATGGAGAACAGCGGGATGCCCTTCGGGCAGGCCGTCGCGCACTCGCCGGTGAGCGTGCAGCCGCCGAAGCCCTCCTCGTCCATCTGACCCACCATGTCGAGGACGCGGGTCTCGCGCTCGGGCGCGCCCTGCGGGAGGACGTTGAGGTGGTTGATCTTCGCCGAGGTGAACAGCATCGCCGCGCCGTTGGGGCAGGCGGCGACGCAGGCGCCGCAGCCGATGCACTCGGCGTGCTCGAAGGAGAAGTCCGCGTCCGGCTTGGGCACGGGCGTGGAGTGTGCCTCGGGGGCGGCGCCCGTCGGGGCCGTGATGTAGCCGCCGGCCTGGATGATCCGGTCGAAGGCCGAGCGGTCCACGACCAGGTCCTTCACGACCGGGAAGGCGGAGGCGCGCCACGGCTCGATGTCGATCGTGTCGCCGTCCTTGAAGGACCGCATGTGCAGCTGACAGGTGGTGGTGCGCTCCGGGCCGTGCGCGTCGCCGTTGATGACGAGCGAGCAGGCGCCGCAGATGCCCTCGCGGCAGTCGTGGTCGAAGGCGACCGGGTCCTCGCCCTTGAGGATGAGCTCCTCGTTGAGGGTGTCGAGCATCTCCAGGAACGACATGTCCTGCGAGATTCCGTCCACGTCGTACGTGGACATGTGGCCGTCGGCGTCGGCGTTCTTCTGGCGCCAGACGCGCAGGGTGAGCTTCATGCGTAGCTCCGCTGAGTGGGGTGGACGTACTCGAAGACCAGGTCTTCCTTGTGCAGGGTGGGGGCAGCGCCGGTGCCGGTGAACTCCCAGGCGGCCGCGTAGGAGAACTCCTCGTCGACGCGGGCGGCCTCGCCGTCGGGGGTCTGTGACTCCTCGCGGAAGTGGCCGCCGCAGGACTCGGCGCGGTGCAGCGCGTCGAGGCACATCAGCTCGGCGAGCTCGATGTAGTCGATGATGCGGTTGGCCTTCTCCAGGGACTGGTTGAACTCCTCGCCGACACCGGGCACCTTGATGCGGCGCCAGAACTCCTCGCGGATCTGCGGGATCCGGTCGAGCGCCTTGCGCAGCCCCGCGTCGGTGCGGGCCATGCCGCAGAACTCCCACATGAGCTCGCCGAGTTCACGGTGGAAGGAGTCCGGGGTGCGGTCGCCGTCGACCGCGAGCAGCTTCGCGAGCCGCTCCTCGGTCTCGCGCACGACCTCGACGGTGGCCGGGTGTTCGGCGTTCACCTCGTCCTTGTGCGGGTGCTTGGCGAGGTAGTCGTTGATGGTGGCCGGGAGGACGAAGTAGCCGTCCGCGAGGCCCTGCATCAGCGCGGAGGCGCCGAGCCGGTTGGCGCCGTGGTCGGAGAAGTTGGCCTCGCCGACCGCGAAGAGCCCGGGGATGGTGGTCTGGAGGTCGTAGTCGACCCACAGGCCGCCCATCGTGTAGTGCACGGCGGGGTAGATCCGCATCGGCGTCTTGTACGGGTCCTCGTCGGTGATCCGCGCGTACATGTCGAAGAGGTTGCCGTACTTGGCCTCGACGGCCTTCTTGCCCATGCGCTTGATGACATCGGCGAAGTCGAGGTACACACCCTGCCCGCCGGGGCCCACTCCCCTGCCCTCGTCGCACACGTTCTTCGCGGCGCGGGAGGCGATGTCACGGGGCACGAGGTTGCCGAACGCCGGGTAGATGCGCTCCAGGTAGTAGTCGCGCTCGTCCTCGGGGATCTCGCCCGCGGGACGTGTGTCGCCCTTCGCCTTCGGCACCCAGATGCGGCCGTCGTTGCGCAGCGACTCCGACATCAGGGTCAGCTTCGACTGGTGGTCGCCGGTGCGCGGGATGCACGTCGGGTGGATCTGCGTGAAGCACGGGTTGGCGAAGTAGGCGCCGCGCCGGTGGGCGCGCCAGATCGCCGTGGCGTTGGAGTTCATGGCGTTCGTCGACAGGTAGAAGACGTTGCCGTAGCCGCCGGAGGCGAGCACGACGGCGTCCGCGAAGTACGTGTCGATCTTGCCGGTGATGAGGTCACGGGCGACGATGCCGCGGGCCTTGCCGTCGACGATGACGAGGTCGAGCATCTCGGTGCGCGGGTGCAACTCGATGTTCCCTGCGGCGACTTGGCGGCTGAGGGCCTGGTAGGCGCCGAGCAGCAGCTGCTGTCCCGTCTGGCCGCGGGCGTAGAACGTACGGGACACCTGCACACCGCCGAAGGAGCGGGTGTCGAGGAGGCCGCCGTACTCGCGGGCGAACGGCACACCCTGCGCGACGCACTGGTCGATGATCTCGACGGAGATCTGCGCGAGGCGGTGCACATTGGACTCGCGGGCGCGGAAGTCGCCGCCCTTGACGGTGTCGTAGAACAGGCGGTGCACCGAGTCGCCGTCGTTGCGGTAGTTCTTCGCGGCGTTGATGCCGCCCTGCGCGGCGATCGAGTGGGCGCGGCGCGGCGAGTCCTGGTAGCAGAACTGGACGACGTGGTAGCCCTGTTCGGCGAGGGTGGCACCGGCGGAGCCGCCCGCGAGGCCCGTGCCCACGACGATGACGGTGTGCTTGCGGCGGTTGGCCGGGTTGACCAGCTTGGCCTCGAAGCGACGGGTGTCCCAGCGCTCGTTGACGGGGCCTTGCGGGGCCTTGGTGTCGACGACCGGTTCGCCGGTTGAGTAGTCCGCATACTCCGTGGATACAGTCATGTCTCTCAGCTCACCAATCCGGTCATGACGCCCACGGGCACGGCGATGAAGCCGAGCGTGAGCACTACGGCGAGTACGTTGCCGACGGTCTTCAGAACGCGGTCGCGGGTGCGGCTGCCGACGCCGAGGGTCTGTGCGGCGCTCCAGAACCCGTGCTGGACGTGGAAGCCGAGGGCGAGCATCGCGACGATGTAGATGACGTTGCTGTACCAGGTCGAGAACGTGTCGATGATGTTCTGGTACGGGCGCAGGTGCTCGTAGCCCCCGGGGTGCACCGTGCCGGTCGTCAGGTCGAGGATGTGCCAGACGATGAACAGGGCGAGGATGATGCCGCCCCAGCGCATGGTGCGCGTGGCGTAGTCCGAACGCGGCTTCTTGTGCACGTACTTGCTGGGGCGCGCCTTGATGCCGCGCCGGCTCAGCTGGTACGCGGACGTGGCGTGCGCGACGACGGCGACGACCAGCACCACCCGGACGATCCACAGGCCCCACTCGTAGTGGAGGACCGGCTCGCCCATGGTCCGCAGCCAGTGGGCGTAGTGGTTGATCTCCGGAGGACCGAAGAAGATCTTGAGGTTTCCGATCATGTGGGCGACCAGGTAGAGCAGCATGACGAGGCCGCTCACCGCCATCACGGTCTTCTTCCCGACGGAGCTGTCCCAGACAGTGCGTGCCATGGACGGCCGTCGGTCCGTCCTCGTTGCCAGAGCCATGGGTCAAGACGCTAGAGCCCAAGGGCCCGATCGGTCCAAGACATGGTCCGCCTCATTTCGATAGGCATTCGCTATCGAGGGAACTATGCTGGCCGGTATGCAGTTCCAGCAGCTCCAGTACTTCGTCGCGGTCGCGGAGACCCGGCACTTCACGCGCGCCGCCGAGCTGGTGCATGTCGCCCAGCCGTCACTGTCCCAGCAGATCCGGGCGCTCGAGCGGGAGCTGGGGGTCGATCTCTTCCTGCGGGCCCGCGGTAACATCTCGCTGACCGACGCCGGGGAGGCGCTCCTGCCGCTCGCCCGCAGGATCCTCGCCGACGCGGACACGGCGCGGCACGAGGTGCAGGAGCTGGCGCAGCTCAAGCGGGGCCGGGTGCGGCTGGGCGCGACGCCTTCGCTGTGCACGGGCCTGCTGCCGGACGTGCTGCGATCCTTCCACGACCGGTACCCGGGGATTCAGCTGCTGATCGAGGAGGGCGGCTCCCACGACCTCGTACGAGAGCTCGCGCGCGGCGCCCTCGACCTCGCGCTCGTCGTCCTCCCGCTGCCGGCGCCCGCGCCCGCCCTGACGACGGTGGAGCTGCTGCGCGAGGAGCTGGTCGTGGTGTCGTCCCAGGACGCGCCCGCGCCGGGACGGGGCCGGAAGTCCGTACGGATCTCCGACCTGGAGGGCGAGCGGCTCGTCATGTTCCGGCACGGGTACGACCTGCGGGAGCTGACCGTCGCCGCGTGCCGGGGCGAGGGGTTCGAGCCGGACTTCGCGGTGGAGGGCGGCGAGATGGACGCGGTCCTCGGGTTCGTACGGGCCGGGCTCGGGGTGGCGGTGGTGCCGTGGATGGTGGCGCACCGGGCCGGGGCGGATCTGCGGGTCACTCCGTTGGCCAAGCCGGGGCTGAGCCGCACGATCGCGCTGGCGCATCGGTCGGATGTGGCGCCGCCGCGGGCTGCGCGTGAGCTTCAGCGGATGCTTTTCGAGGGGCGGGAGTAGCGGGTTGCGGTCACCCCTCTTGTTTGCGGTCACCCGGTGGCGCGGTCGCGGGGCTCTGCCCCGGGCCCCGCTCCTCAATCGCCGGAGGGGCTTAAATGGCGGAACCGGGCTGCGGTCGCCAGAGCCACTACGGGTCCCGGTCCGTGAGGCAGTACGTTCCGCCCGACGGGTCTCGCAGGACCGTCCAGGCGCGGCCCTCCTGGAGGGGTGTCGCGCCCAGTGACGTGTGCCGGGCGACGGCCTCCTTGCGGTTGGCGCAGGCAAGGTCCGCGTGGGCGGAGGGTGGGTCGTCGGTGTCGAGGCGTTGGAGCAGGAGTTGGATCGGCGTCGCCTTCAGGAGGCGGAACTCCGGGCTCTCGCAGGGGACTTCGGGCCATTCGGTGAGCGCCGACCAGAAGTCGGCCTCCGCGTCGTACGCGCCCGGCGCCGTGTCCAGGCACAGCTGGTCGAGGCGGCTGCGGGGCTCGGTGGTGGGCGGCGGGACCGTGTGCTCGCCGCGCCACGTGTCCACGCAGAACCGGTGCCCGACCGGTGAGCGCAGCACTTCCAGGCCGGGTTCCGCGTGCAGCAGGCTCGCGCCGAGCCGGCGGGCCCGCTCCCCCGTGGCCACCACGTCGTCCACCAGCAGGTCGAGGTGGGCGCCGCCCGGCCCGTCCACCACGCCCTGAACCTTCACGCAGGCGTCGGTGGCGTCGGGCAGCAGCGTGGCGAACTGCCCTTGTTCACCCCGGAGTTCGGAGGTCCGCGTCCCGGTCGCCCGCGACCAGAACGCGCAGGCCGCGTCCAGAGTGGCGTACGGCCGGTCGAGGAACAGATACGCCCAGCGGATCATCCGACGCTCACCCCGTCGCGTCGGCGAGAGCCAGTTCGTGGAGGCGGTCCGGGGGGCCGGGGCGGGCGTAGTACCAGCCCTGTGCGGTGTCGCAGTTGAGGTGCCTGAGCTGCTCGGCCTGCGCCCCGGTCTCCACGCCCTCGACGGTGACCGAGAGGTCGAGGCTGTGGGCGAGCGAGACGATGCCCTCGACGATCTTCAGGTCGACGGGGTCCGCGGGGAACTGCTGCATTCCCTGCGTGAAGGAGCGGTCCAGCTTCAGAACGTTCACGGGCAGGCGGCGCAGGTTGGCCAGATTCGAGTAGCCGGTGCCGAAGTCGTCCAGGGCGATGTCGACGCCCATTTCGGAGAGCCGTCTGAGGGGCTTCAGGAGGTCGTCGTCCGCCCCGATAAGGGCCGATTCCGTCACCTCCAGACACAGCGCGTCCGGTTCGAGGCCGAAGCGCTCCAGGATGTCGACGGTGTCCGTCACCAGGCCGGGGTGGGTCAGCTGCATCGGGGACAGGTTGACGTTGATGCGGAACGGTCCCGCCTCCTCGTACCGGTCCTGCCAGATCCGCGCCTGCCGGACCGATTCCTCGAGGACCCAGCGGCCGAGCGGCACGATCAGCCCTGTGTGCTCGGCGAGCGGGATGAAGCGGTCGGGGCCGAGCACGCCGTGCTGCGGGTGCAGCCAGCGGACCAGGGCCTCGGCACCGCGCACACTGCCGTCGCCGAGGTGCACCAGGGGCTGGTACTCGATGAAGAACTCGCCGCGGTCCAGGGCGGCGGGCAGCGCCGTCGTCAGACCGTGCCGCGTGATCGCCCGGGCGTCGGCCTCGGGGTCGGCCAGCTCGTAGCGGTTGCCGCCCGCGGACTTGGCCCGGTACATCGTGATGTCGGCACTGCGCAGCACCTCGGCGGGGCTGCGCTCGGCGGCCGGACCCTCGACGATGCCGACCGAGCCGCGCACGGTCAGCTCGCGGCCGTCGATCCGGATGGGCGTGGCCAGGGCGTGCATGATGCGTCCGGCCAGCTCGTCGACCTCGGCCTGGGTGTCCTTGCCGGTGGTCAGCGCCACGAACTCGTCGCCGCCGAGCCGCGCGACCATCTCGCCGGGCGCGGTGGCGCAGGCCTGGAGACGGTCCGCTACCTCGACGAGGAGCCGGTCGCCCGCCGCGTGGCCGAGGCTGTCGTTGATTGTCTTGAAGCCGTCGAGGTCGAGATAGCAGAGGCCGAAGCGCATGCCGTTGCCCGCGCTGAGCACCTTCTCCAGGCGCTCGAAGAACAGGGTGCGGTTGGGGAGCCCGGTGAGCGCGTCATGGGTGGCTTCGTAGCGCAGCCGCAGGTTCAGCAGCCGGCGCTCGGTCACGTCCTCCATGAGCGCCAGCTGGTACTGGGGGGCGCCGTCCGCGTCGCGCAGCAGCGAGACCGTCAGGTTCGTCCACAGGGCGGTGCCGTCCGGGCGCGAGTAGGCCTTCTCCACCCGGTAGTGCTCGCGGTCCCCCTGCACCAGCTCGTGGTACATGCGCCAGATGTGCGGGGCGTCCTCGGGGTGGGTCAGCTGGTGGGCCTTGCGCTTGAGCAGCTGCTGCCTGCTGCCGCCGAACATCCGCACCATCGTCTCGTTGACCTCGAGGATGGTGCCGTCGAGGTCGGCGATCCCGATGCCGATCGCGGCGCCGTGGAACACCGCGCGGAACTTGGCCTCGCTCGCGTGCAGGGCCTCGGCGACGGCGCTGCGGGCGTCGAGCGCGGCGCGCGATATGGCCTCCTGTTCGCTGCGGGTGCGCTCCCGCAGCGCGCCCGCGAACCCGGCGGCCATCGCGTGCTGGATGCGGGCGCAGCGGGAGCGCAGTTCCTCCGCGCGCTCCGCGGAGGGCGCCTGTTCGCCGCAGTGCCGGACGAGATGTGTCTCCACCACGTCGAGGGACTGGGTGAGCGCCTCGGGGTCGGTGCAGTGGGCGTCGACCAGGGCCGCGCCGACGGCCTGTGCCTCCGCGCTGTCCAGGGCCTGCGCGGCGAGCACGGTGCGCAACCGGCGTACGAGCGGCACGAGTTCCGTCTCGAACTCGTGCCGGGTCAGCGAGGTCGCCGTGACCGGGAAGATCGCCCGGCTCCAGATCATGGCGAACTCGCGGGCTCTGTCTTCGGTCCCGCCCGACGCATCACCGCCGATGCCGTCGTCGGTCCGTGCCGACTTGCCCGCCCGGCCGGCTTTTCCGGCCTGAGGTCCGGGGTTCGTGCCCCGGGAGGATGCAGCAGTCACGCCTTGCGCCCCACTCCCACATAGCCCGCGTACGTGTACGGGTCCTCGTCCTCCGGGGCGGTGTCGGGCCGCCACACCGGCATCGCCACGATGCCCGGTGCGACCACCTCGTACCCCTTGAAGAACCGTTTGATCTCGTCGCGGTTCCGCATGATCAGCGGATTGCGGACATCGTTTCGATAGACGTCGACCATCCCGTCCGCCCGCTCCGTCTCTATGGGCATGCCCTCATTGGAGGCATGCGTCACAATGAGCAGGCTGCCGGGTGCGAGCGCCTCACTGAGTTCGGCCACCGCCGCGTACGGGTCGTCGGCCTCCTCGATGAAGTGCAGTACGGCGACGAGGAGCAGGGCCACCGGCCGTTCCAGGTCGAGGAGTTCGGCGACTTCGGGGCTCTCCAGGATCTCCCGCGGCTTGCGAAGGTCCGCCGTGACGACTCCGGTGTGCGGGACGTCCTCGAGGACCGCCTTGCTGTGCGCGACGGCGACCGGGTCGTGGTCGACGTACACCACGCTCGCTCCGGGGCTCGCCTGCTGGGCCACCTCGTGCACATTGCCGAACGTCGGGATGCCGGAGCCGATGTCGAGGAACTGTGTGATGCCCTGCTCGGCGGCGTACCGCACGGCCCTGCGCATGAACGCCCGGTTCGCCTGCATGATCTTCGGCAGCCCCGGCAGGAACTCCATGGCCTTGCGGGCGGCCTCCCGGTCGACCTCGAAGTTGTGCGAACCGCCCAGGTAGAAGTCATAGATTCGGGACACACTGGGCACCGAGATGTCGATGCCCCGTGGGGCCCAGGCGGGACGCTGCATCAAGGTCTCCATGGCGTAGGCGTGCCGGTGTTCGAGCAGAGGCTACTGATCCACCGCCAATGGAGCGAGTCAAAACGGAAATTGACCGTCCGTTCCCGGTCACTGCCTCCGTCACGTGCCAATCGGCAACGATCCGAAACCATCCCGAAACCTTCTCTTTCCTCGACGAAAAGAACCGGCCCGCTCCCTCCACACGGCCTGACCTGGCCATGCGGGGAACGGACCGGCGACGAGCCAATTCCGTTGACGACTCTACTGTGAGCGACTCACCGAACGCACTTGACCCTCCTGGTTGTTACTTGGGAGCGCCTACCGGCTTTCCATTCGGAGCGGCCGCGTACCAAGTACCTCCTACGCCCTGACCGTTCGTGTCACCTGGCTTTTTGTCGCCCGAGAAGGTGTAGACGGGCCAGCAGTTCAAGGTCTGCTGCTTGGTTCCGTCGGGCCTTGTGAAGGTCATGTAGCCCTTCAGTGGAATGTTCTGCGTGTCGTTCTTCGCAACCGGAGCGAGTGCGGGCCACTTCTCGGCGCAGGCGCCGACGCAGTTCGACTTGATGGGCCAGGCCGAGTCCTTGAGGAAGCGGTAGACCGTCATGCCGTTCTTGTCGACGACGACCTCACCGAGCTTCGGGTCGTTGCGCGTGGAGAGGCCCTCGAGGTCGGCGGGTTGGGCCCCGGCCTCCTGCTCGGCCTTCTTGTTGGCCTTCTTGCCGTCGGGGGCCGCGGCCCACCAAGTTCCGCCCACTCCCTGGCCCTTGACGTCACCGGCCTTCTTGTCCATCGCGTAGTGGTACATGGGCCAGCCGTCGACCGTCAGCTGCTTCGTGCCGTCGGCGGCGGTGACCTCGCCGAGCAGTGAGGCGTCGACGCCGGGCGCGGCCTTGGCGCCGCTCGCCGGCACGACCGGCCACGCCTTCAGGCAGGTCGCGTCGCAGTTCGACTTGGGCGGTTCGGCGGTGTCCTTGTCGAAGCGGTACAGGGTCATACCGTCGCTGTCGGTGAGCACCTTGCCGAGTTCCTCGCTGTCCCACGAGGCCAGCTGTCCCGCGGACTTGGCCTTGGCCGCGCTCTTGTCGGTGGTGCCCGACGAGCCGTAACCGTCGGAGGACCCGTAGCCGCCTTGCGCATCGGCCGCGCTGCCCACGTTCTGGCCCGTGTCCGCCTGGTCGCCCTGGTCCTGACCGCACGCCGTCGTCAGCGCCAGCAGGGCCGCAGCTGTCGCTACGAGCGAGGCGCTCCGCCAGGAGGTCTTCATCTCAACTCCCGCACATTGCTTGGGTGTTGTGCGAGCCCCGGGTGGGTCGCACATGGCCCTAGGTACGCGCGGCGGTGACGGCTGTGTTCAATGCGGGGGAAGATTTCTTCGGGTGCGGCAGAGGAGTGCCCCGTAAGGCGCAGGTTCCGTAGCAGGCCCGCGCACTCCTGCAAACCCGAATGCTCCCGCGCCCCACCATCGGGGCATTCCGGGTCCGTGTCGGCGTGCCGGGGCCCGCCGCTGCTCAGGATCATGGTCGTGCATCGAACCAAGCGCTCCGGGTCAGCCCTGGTCACCCGCGTCATCGCGGTGCTCGCCACCGCCTGGCTGTGCGGCGCGCCGAGCGCGGCCGCCATCGCCGCACCGCTCGCCGTCCCTGCCGACGCTTGCGCGTACGCCTCCGTCGACGGCGGCTCGTCGGGCGACGCGGTGGCGGTCTCCGGCAGCGGCGTCATCTGCCGCGCGGGCCCCAGCACTCCCCCACCGAAGAAGCCCGCCCCCAAGCCTCCGCCCCCCAAGCCGGCGCCCCCACCACCTCCTCCACCTCCGCCGCCAACACCTCCACCGCCTCCGCCTCCACCTCCGCCGACACCAACACCGACCCCGACGCCTCCCCCACCTCCGCCCCCGGCTCCCGAACCGCCCCCGAAACCACAGCCGAAGCCGACCCCGACCCATACGAAGCCGCCGCCCAGCCCGAAGCCGGTGCACTACCCGGCCTACCGCCCCACCGCCCACCGCGCCCCACCGCGCGGCGGCCCGTCCCTGGTCACGCTCACCCTGCTCATCACAGCGCCCGCGGTGCTCGCCGTCGCCGCGCTGCGCCCCCGCTGAACTTGTTGAACATTTGTGGAGCTGTCGATGTCGGAATGGCTTGTTCTCGCCCTCGCGATGCTCGCGGTCTGCGGTGTCGTCCTCGTCGTCCAGGTCCTGCAGCAGCGCAGGATCGGCGATGACGACGACCCGTCCGAGACTCCCGACGTCATCGAGTACATGACGATGATGATCGGCGTGGTCTATGCGATCGTCCTCGGCCTCGCCATCGCGGGCGTCTGGGAGGGCCGCAGCGCCGCCGAGGACCACGTACGCAACGAGGCGCAGGCGCTGCACGAGGTCAATGAACGCGTCCGGGTCTACCCGGCGGACGTGCGGGACAAGATTCGCGCGGATGTCGACAGGTATGTCAGCCATGTCGTCACCACCGAGTGGGACTCGATGCGCAACGAGGGCGAGCTGACCGCCAAGGGTGACGCGCTGCTGCAGAAGGTGCGCGAGGACGTCACGGACTTCGAGCCGAAGAACGACTTCCAGGCGCAGGCCTACCAGCCGCTGCTCGACCAGGTGACGGCCGCCGACGAGGCGCGCGGAGCCCGCTCGGACTCGACGAGCGCCACGATGCCGGGCGTCGTCTGGTTCGGTCTGATCGTCGGCGCCCTGGTCACCATCGGCATGATCTTCGCGCTGCAGATCAGGCGCACCAAGCGCGAGCTGGTCCTCGCCGGGCTCTTCTCGTCCCTGATCGCGTTCCTGCTCTTCCTGATCTGGGACCTCGACGCGCCGTACAGCCGGGGCGTCGCGGCCACGGCGGAACCGTTCCTGATGCTGTTCCCCGGCGCGAACTGACCGTTTCCTGCTGCGGTTCGCCCCTGCGCGCCGCACGCTGTGGTGCATGACCCGATGGCACGCACCGATCGTCGTCCACCCGCCCGCACCGGCGGGTGGACGGCATGTCTCCGTCCGCGGACAGGCGCTCGGCCTGGCGCACAGCGATACGGACCTGACCGAGCTGCTGCGTCGCGCCGGGTTCGGCGAGTCGGACGTGACGCTGGACGATCCGCACCTCGTGGAGTGGCGCGGCGCGGACCCGCACGTCTGGCACGCCGGCGGTCCGATCGAGCATCAGCACGGCCGGGAAGACACCTGACCGGCCCACATGTGTGCCCCGTTCGTACGACACCGATCGCGGCCGTACGGGGGTGTCCCTAGCGTTTCCGGCATCGAGGTGCCTGTCCCCTGCGCGCGGAAACGGTCCGCTGCCGCTCCTCGTGGACCCCGGAGGAACCCCATGCACGCGATACGCGCCGCATCCGCCGCCGCTCTCTCGCTCACCGCACTGACCCTGACCGCGCCGACGGCGCACGCCGAGGACTCCGACTCGTTCCGGCCGAGCATCTCCCCCACCACGATCGCCGCGGGCGGCAAGGTGACCCTGTCGGCCAGCGGGTGCAAGGGGGGCACCGAAGTGTCGGCCGGGATCTTCGACACCGCCAAGATCGGCCCCGGCGAGGGCCCCCGCACCGTTCCCGTCGACTGGGACGCGAAGCAGGGCGCCGCCTACACCGTGACGTTCACCTGCGACGGCGGCCAGCCCCGCAGGGTCGACCTCACCATCGCCACCGGCCGCCCCGACTCCTCCCCCAGCCCCGTCCCCCAGGGCGTCAAGGCCGGTATCGGTGGCAGCGCCGGTGGGCTCGACCTGCAAGAGGTCGCCCTCGGTGGCGCGCTGATCGCGGGCGCGCTCGGCACCGCGTACGTCGTGGCGCGCCGCCGCACCGGCGACAAGAGCGCCTGACCCGCCCGGCCCCGCCCCATGTCGAACTGGCGCTTCGCGGACGAGGAACGGCCCAGAAGGCGCGCCCCGTGGGGTGTGCTCGCGCTGGTGCTGCTCACCGGGCTCGCACTCGTCCGCAGCGGGTCGGGGGAGTTCGACTCGGGCCCGCCGCAGCCCGCATCTGCGGCAGCCGACGAACGGCGCGCGCCTGAGCCGGCGCAGGCGAAGGCCGCCCGCCCGCTGTCCTTCTCGCCGGTCGACCGGGTCCGGATCCCGGCGATCCGGGTCGACGCACCCGTGACGGAGGTCGGCCTGGACGCGGAGGGCTGGATCGACGCGCCGCCGCCAAAAGAAGCCAATCTGGCGGGCTGGTTCTCGGGCGCGGCGGCGCCCGGCGAGCGGGGCACCGCGGTCGTCGTCGGCCACGTCGACAACGCACGCGGCCCCGCCGTCTTCTACGGCCTGGGCTCGCTGCGCGAGGGCCACCACGTGGAGATCCGCCGCAAGGACGGCAGGACGGCCGTCTTCCGGGTCTACGGGGTCGAGGTGTTCGCGAAGTCCCGCTTTCCTGGCCGCAAGGTCTATCGCTCGCACAGCACACCCGAGCTGCGGCTCATCACGTGCGGCGGCCACTTTTCGAAGCGTGACGGTTACGAGGGGAATGTCGTGGCGTTCGCGCGCCTGGTGTCGACGCGCTGACGTCACATCACAGATGTCACGTCACAGGTCTCACGCCCGGATGTCGCGTCACACGCCGTACGGGCGCGGAACCGTCATCCGGTACCCGGCGTCTAGCAGGCGCGGCAGGTAGCTGCGTACGGCGGTGAGTGTCTGGGAGCGGTCGCCTCCCGCGTCGTGGTTGAGCACGATCACGCCGGGGGCCGCCCGGTTCACGACCCGCGAGATCACCGTCGGGGCCCCGGGGTTGTCCCAGTCGAGCGAGTCCACGGTCCAGGCCAGGGGCTCCATGCCGAGTTCGGTCCCCAGCTCGAAGACGTTCCGGTTCCACGCACCGTAGGGCGCCCGGAACCAGAGCGGAGGCTCGCCGATGGTCCTCTCGATGAGCTCGCAGGTGCGCTCGATCTCGGCGCGGATCCGCGTTCTGTCCAGCTTCAGGAGCAGGGGGTGCGTCCACGTGTGGTTGCCGATGACGTGTCCTTCGTCGACCATCCTGCGCAGCAGGTCGGGGCTTTCCCGCGCCCTGTCGCCGCACACGAGGAAGGTCGCGCGCACGTCGTGTGCGCGCAGGATCCGCAGGATCTCGGGGGTGTACGCGGGGTCGGGTCCGTCGTCGAAGGTGAGCGCCATGGCGCGGTCGCCGGGATCGGTGCCGAGGCTCAGGATGGGCGCCTTGCGCACCTTCAGGGCCGCGCGCCGCGGACCGCCCGGTCCGGCCATCGGGCGCAGCCGGTACGTGGACGGCTCGCGTACGGGTCGGGCGGCCCCGCCCGCCGGGTCCGGGGCGGCGCCCTGCCGGTCGGGTCCCGCGCAGCCGGTGAGCGCGGCCAGGCCGACGGCGGTGACGCCGCGCAGCAACGCGCGCCGTCCCGTGGTGTCCTGATGCTTTGTCATGATTAATGCGTGACACGGCACGCGGGCGCCGCGCACGGAACCACCGGATGGGACGCGGGAAAGCACCTGATCGGCGGCTTCTCGGTTAACCTCTGCCGCGTGACCGAAGATCAACCACATCAGTTCGAACGTGGCACCGACGGACCGAAAGTGATCGTCGTCGGTGTCGACGGATCCGATTCCTCGTTCCGCGCGGCGGCCTACGCAGGGGGCCTGGCCCGCAGGCAGCACGCGCTGCTCGCCGTGGTCTACGTGCAACCCGTGATGACGAGCGGGGCCGCGCTCGGGGTGCCCGTCGCCGAGACGACCGACGAGATCGCGGAGGGGCTCATCGCCTACATCCGCGAGGCCACGGAGCGGGTCAAGGGCATATACGACGTGCGCTGGGAGTTCCACACCTTCCGCGGCGACCCGTTCAACGGCCTGGTCACGGCCGCCGACGAGTTGAAGGCGGACGCGGTGGTGGTCGGTGCATCGGAACAGGCGGGACACCGCATCGTCGGCTCGGTCGCCGTACGCCTGGTGAAGGCGGGCCGCTGGCCGGTCACGGTCGTCCCCTAAAAATTTCCGTGGGTGCGCCAACGGCGCTGCTGTCTTCCGTACCTGCCGCCACAGCGGCATCATGATCGGCCGTCAGCCGTCGTCGCAGCAGCGAAGAGGTGAGGTCCCCATGACCGTCCCCCCGAAGATCTCGAGAGGGCAGGGCGTACTGCGCCGTAAGCCCATCGAGCAGATCGAGGACACGGAGTCCGGCGGAAAGCTCACCCGCTCCCTCGGCCTGTGGCAGCTCACCGCGATCGGCGTCGGCGGCATCATCGGCGCGGGCATCTTCACCCTCGCCGGCACCGTCGCGAACGGTACGGCGGGGCCCGCGGTCCTCATCTCGTTCCTCATCGCGGGTGTCGCGAGCGCGGCCGCGGCCCTCTCGTACGCCGAGTTCGCCGGGATGATCCCGAAGGCCGGGTCCGCGTACACGTACGGCTACGCCGTGCTCGGCGAGATCGTCGGCTGGTTCATCGGCTGGGACCTGCTCCTGGAGTACACGGCGATCGTCGCGGTCGTCGCCATCGGTATCTCCGGCTACTTCAGCTTCCTGCTGGGCGAGATGGGTGTCGACCTGCCCAGCTGGATGCTGGGCGCGCCGGGCACCGGCGGCGGCCACAAGGTCGACCTGTTCGCCGCGGCGCTGTGTCTGCTCATCGCGTGGCTGCTGAACATGGGCATGAAGAACGCGGCCCGCTTCGAGACCTTCGTGGTCATCCTCAAGGTCCTCGTCGTGCTGCTCGTCATCGGCGTCGGCGTCTTCCACATCAACTCGGACAACTACACGCCGTTCTTCCCGTTCGGCGTCAGCGGCGCGTTCACGGGCGCGGCCACGGTCTTCTTCGCGGTCTTCGGCTACGACGCCATGTCGACGGCGGCCGAGGAGTCGAAGGACGCGCAGCGCCACATGCCGAAGGCGATCATCTACTCGCTCATCATCTCGATGATCCTGTACGTGCTCGCCTGCCTCGTCCTGACCGGCATGCAGAACTACAAGGACATCGACCCGGAGAGCGGGTTCTCGACCGCGTTCAAGTCGGTGGGCCTGAGCGGCCTCGCGGACGTGATCGCGGTGGGCGCGATCATCGGCATCCTCACCGTGATGTTCACGTTCATGATGGGCGTCACGCGCGTGTGGTTCGCCATGTCGCGCGACGGCCTGCTGCCGAAGTGGTTCGCGAAGACCCACCCGACGCGGCACGTGCCGACCCGCGTGACGTGGATCGTCGGCGTCGCCTCGGCGCTCATCGCCGGGTTCCTGCCGATCGGCGAGGCAGCCGAACTCACCAACATCGGCATCCTGTTGGCGTTCGTCGTGGTCTGCGTCGCGGTGATCGTGCTGCGCTACCGCCAGCCGGAGCTGCCGCGCTCCTTCCGCACGCCGGCCATGCCGTTCGTGCCCGTCCTGGGCATCATCTTCTCGATCTGGCTGATCACGTTCCTGCAGTGGCAGACGTGGGTGCGGTTCGCCGTGTGGTTCCTGATCGGTCTGGTCATCTACTTCGGCTACTCCTACCGGAAGTCCGAATTGGCCCGTACATCCGACTGATTCGGCTGATTCCGCACTGGCCCGCCGGGGCTCCACCCGTCCCGCTCGCCGCACCGCTCGTCGAGGGCTTCGCCCCGCCCGCCGCACATCCCCGCGCGTCCCCTGGGCGCGCGGGGCGTGCTGCGTTGCCATACGCCCATGACGACGGCGCTCACGACACCCACGACGACGGAGGAGGACCTCGCCCAGGTCCAGCGGGAGCACGGCGGCCCGCTGTTCTCGTTCCTGCTGCGCCTGTGCGACGGTGACGCCCAGCGCGCGGAGGACCTGGTCCAGGAGACGTACGTACGCGCCTGGCAGCATCCGGAGGCCCTCGACCCGCGCTACGAGTCGGTGCGGCCCTGGCTGTTCACGGTCGGGCGGCGGCTCGCCATCGACGCCCGCAGGGCCCGGCTCTCGCGGCCCGCCGAGGTGGGCGACGCCGTCCTGGAGAACGCCCGCGTGTGCGCGGACCACGCGGAGCGTTCTGCGGCCGCGCTCGACGTGCGGGAGGCCGTGGCGACCCTCTCCCCCGAACACCGTGCCGTGCTGCTCGAGGTCTACTTCAAGGGCGCCAGTGTGGCGGAAGCCGCACGCGCACTCGGCATCCCCACCGGTACCGTGAAGTCCCGTGCGTATTACGCGTTGCGGGCGTTGCGGCGCGTTCTTCCGGGTTATGCATCCGACCTGCGATGAAACCGAGGGCCGGGTCAAGCATCGGTAAAGCGCCTTGCTCCGCACCCCCTTTCCTCGATTGAGTAATCCGCTGTCCTCCCCGGTGAGTTGAGACGGGTGGTCCGGGGGCCGGAGCAGCACGCGGACCGGAGGAAGGCAGGAAGGCGATGCGGTACGGGAGCGATGAGGGCACGGACGGCATGTCCGGCGCCGAGGGTGGACCGGGCGGCGGACTCGTCGTCCCCATGGCGTGGTTGTACGCGGAGTACATCGCGGACGAGTTGTTGCGGACGGGCGACCTGATGCCCCCCACGTCCTTCGAGTTCAAGGCGGGGCGGGACGCGCTCGCGCTGACGATCTTCCTGTCCGACGCGGGCGACGAACTGTCCGGGATCCGCGTCGTGTCCCAGCTGGAGAACTGGCTGTCGCTCACGGCGTACGACCAGCCGTGGCAGTCGTGGGTGCGGGACCGCTTCACGGAGCGGCTCGACCAGGACGCGCTCGCGCGGCGGCCCTCGCCCGACCTGCTGCTCGCCGAGGCGGCGTGGAGATGGCTGGAGGAGACCGAGCTGCTCGCCCCCGACCTGGACGCGGTGCCCGTGCCGGACGAGGAGGACGGGCCGCAGGTGTGGACTCCGGCGTGGCAACTCGGGTTACCGCTCGGCCACTTGGCGATCTCGCTGTTCTAGACCTCGCGCTCGTAAGAGGTCTACGGCGCGTACACGCCCGCCCGGTACTTCGGGATGCGGATCGTGATCTTCATGCCCGCACCCTCCGCGGTCTCGATCACCAGGCCGTACGCGTCGCCGAAGACCTGGCGCAGGCGTTCGTCGACGTTCGACAGGCCGATGCCGTGCCCCTGGCCGCCCTCGCCGCGCAGGATCGCCCGGAGTTCGCCGGGGTTCATGCCGACGCCGTCGTCCTCGATGACGACCTCGGCCTCGGCTCCCGCGTCGGTGGCGCCGATCGAGATACGGCTGCGGGTGACGGCGCCCTCCAGGCCGTGCTTGACCGCGTTCTCGACGAGCGGCTGCAGACAGAGGAACGGCAGAGTGACCGGGAGGACCTCCGGGGCGATCTGCAGGGTGACGGAGAGCCGGTCGCCGAAGCGGGCGCGTACCAGCGCCAAGTACTGGTCGATGGAGTGGAGTTCGTCGGCGAGCGTGGTGAAGTCGCCGTGGCGGCGGAACGAGTAGCGGGTGAAGTCGGCGAATTCCAGGAGGAGTTCGCGGGCCCGCTCGGGGTCCGTACGGACGAACGAGGCGATCGCCGCGAGGGAGTTGAAGATGAAGTGCGGGGAGATCTGCGCGCGCAGCGCCTTGATCTCCGCCTCGATGAGACGGGTGCGGGAGCGGTCCAGTTCGGCGAGTTCGAGCTGGACCGACACCCAGCGGGCGACCTCGTCGGTGGCGCGGGCGAGCACCGCGGACTCGCGGGCCGCGTAGGCGACGACCGCCCCGAGCACCCGGCCGTCCGCGACCACGGGCGCCGCCACCGCCCACCGCAGCGGGCAGTCGTCGTTCGGGCAGCCGCAGCCGAACGCGGCGCTGCGGCCACCGGCCAGCACCGGGCCCACCCGCTCCATCACCTGGGCGGCGTGGGCGTGTTCGGCCGCACCGTCCCAGGCGAGGACGGTGGAGCGGTTGGTGACGGCGAGGGCGTCGGTGCCGAGCAGCGTGCGCAGGCGGCGCGCGGACTTGCGGGCGGTGTCCTCGGTGAGGCCCGCGCGCAGCGCCGGGGCGGCGAGCGAGGCGGTGTGCAGGGTCTCGAAGGTGGCGCGCTCCACGGGCGTGCCGACGTCGCTGCGTCCGTCGGGGTGCGCGGTGCGCCGCCCGAGCAGGAATCCGGCGCCGAGCAGGAGGGGGCACAGGGCGATGAGGACCGCGGTGACGGTGCCGCTCACTCGGGATCGCCTCCCGTCTCCCCCGCACGCGCCCGGGGCGGCTGGCCGCCCAGCGCGTCGAGACCGCGTCCTGACGCCCCCAGCGACTCCGAGAGGTGCAGCCGCGTCATCGTCGCCGTCGTGTGCGGCGGGATCGCGTCCCGCGTGGCCAGGGACACCAGGATCATCGCCAGGAAGCCGACCGGCACCGACCACACGGCCGGCCAGGCGAGCAGCGTGTGCAGCCAGCCGGACGTGACAGGTCCTGCCACCGTCAGCGTCACCGCGACCAGGGCGGAGCCGCCGCCGAGGAACAGGCCCGCGAGGGCGCCCGGCGGGGTGAGACGGCGCCACCAGATGCCCAGGATGAGCAGCGGGCAGAACGAGGACGCCGACACCGCGAACGCCATGCCGACCGCGTCCGCGACCGGCACTCCGTCCACCAGGAGCGCCCCGCCGAGCGGCATGGCGATCGCGAGCAGCACGGCGAGCCGGAAGTGCCGTACGCCGCGCGCCTGCAGCACGTCCTGGCTGACGACCCCGGCGACCGCCATCGTCAGCCCCGACGCGGTGGACAGGAACGCCGCGAACGCGCCGCCCGCCACCAGCGCGCCGAGGAGGTCGCCCGCCACCCCGTCGAAGACCCGCCCCGGCAGCAGCAGCACCGTGGCGTCGGCGTCCTGGGTGGCGGTGAGTTCGGGCGCGTACAGGCGGCCCAGCCAGCCGTACACAGGCGGCAGCAGATAGAAGAGGCCGATCAGGGCGAGGACCACGACGGTGGTGCGGCGGGCCGCGCGGCCGTTGGGGCTGGTGTAGAAGCGGACGACGACGTGCGGCAGGCCCATCGTGCCCAGGAACGTGGCCACGATCAGGCCGTACGTGGCGTAGAGCGGATGGTCGGCGCGGCTGGTGGCGAGCGGCTGGCCCGCGCCGACCCCGGCGGACGGCGGGGCGAGGGTCGCGGCCTCCGGTGGCGGGGCGCCCTGGCCGTGCCAGGCCAGCAGGAGAAAGAAGGCGGGCACCAGGAGGGCCGTGAGCTTGAGCCAGTACTGGAAGGCCTGGACGAAGGTGATCGAGCGCATGCCGCCCGCCGCGACCGCGAGCACCACGACCGCGGCGACGAGCGTCGCCCCGAACCAGCGGGGCGCTCCCGTGAGGATCTGCAACGTGAGGCCCGCGCCCTGGAGCTGGGGCACCAGGTACAGCCAGCCCGCCCCGACCACGAACAGGCTGACCACGCGCCGCACTTGGCGGGATTCGAGCCGGCCCTCGGCGAAGTCGGGCAGCGTGTACGCGCCCGAGCGGCGCAGCGGCGCCGCGACGAAGACGAGCAGCACCAGATAGCCGGCCGTGTATCCGACCGAGTACCAGAGCATGTCCGGGCCGTGGATGAGGAGCAGCCCGGCGATGCCGAGGAAGGAGGCGGCCGAGAGGTACTCGCCGCTTATGGCCGCCGCGTTGAGCCGGGGTCCTACCGTGCGGGACGCCACGTAGAAGTCGGACGTCGTGCGGGAGACGCGCAGGCCGAAGCCGCCGATGAGGACGGTGGCGAGGACGACGACGGCCACCGCCGTGATCGCGTACGCCTCGTTCACGGCGCTCCGTGGTCGTGCGCGTCGGCCGGGCGGCCGCGTACGAGGTCGGCGAAGTCGCGCTCGTTGCGCTCGGCGCGGCGTACGTACCACCAGGCGATGAGTACGAGGAAGGGGTAGCAGCCGAAGCCGAGGACGAGCCATTGGACGGGTGCGTTGCGCAGGGCGCCGAAGAACAGCGGCAGGGCCGCGACGGGGACCGCGAGGAGCATGAACGCGGTGATTCCTGCGCGGAGTTGGCTGCGCATGAGGGAGCGGACGTAGGCGGCGCCGAGGGTGGTCTGTTCGTCGATCTCCCATTGCGTACGGAGGCCTGCCGGGCCGGGGGGTTGGCGGGGTTCGCCGGTCACGGTTTCGCGTTGCGGGGGATCGGGCACGGGCGGAGTTTAGGCAGGTGGGGTGGGCTGGGGGAAGGGGTGGCTCGCGGTTCCACGGGGGTGCGGTCGCGGGGCTCTGCCCCGGACCCCGCTGCTCAATCGCCGCAGGGGCTTGATTTTGCTGGACCGGCGCCGGAGCTAGATTTGCTCGGCCCGCGCCGAAGCTTGAATTGCTCGACCCGCGCCGGAAGAGGCTACGGTCTGCGCATCAGCAGTTCTCGTACCCGGCTCGCATGTCTGCGGCTTACCGCGATCTCCGCCGAGCCGACCCGGACCGTCATTCCGCCGCCGTCGAGGCGGAGTTCGTCGATGCGGTGGAGGGCGACGAGGTGGCTGCGGTGGACGCGGACGAAGCCGAGTTCCTGCCAGCGTTCCTCCAGGGTGCTGAGCGGTATCCGCACCAGGTGGCTGACGCCGTCCTCCGTGTGCAGGCGCGCGTAGTCGCCCTGCGCCTCGGCGTAGATGATGTCGGAGATGGCCACGAGCCGGGTGATGCCGCCGAGTTCGACGGGGATGCGGTCGGCGACGGTGGCCGGGGGCGGGGCACTGACCACGCGTTCGGCGACCCGGCTCACGGCCTCGGCGAGGCGCTCGCGGCGCACCGGCTTGAGGACGTAGTCGACGGCCTTCAGGTCGAAGGCCTTCACCGCGAAGTCCTCGTGAGCGGTGACGAAGACGACGAGCGGGGGCCGCGCGAAGCCCGCGAGCAGCCGCGCCACGTCGAGTCCTGTCAGGCCCGCCATCTGGATGTCGAGGAAGAGGACGTCGATGGCCCCGTCCCCGCCGGGCCCCTCCTCCAGGGCGCGGCCGATGCGGCGCAGCGCCTCGTTGGCGTCGGTGGCGCCCTCGGCGCTGCGTACGCGCGGGTCGGCCCGCAGGAGGTACAGGAGTTCGGCGAGGGCGGGTTCCTCGTCGTCGACGGCCAGTGCGCGCAACATGCCGCGGAGTGTAATCGCGCGGTCGCTTGAATGAATCAGCCGCCTCCTGCGTACCGGTAACCGACAGACGGAGGAAGGCATGTGGTCCCTGGAACGGCATCGCGACGTAGGCGCCTACGCGCTGGGGGTTCTCGACCCCGCGGAACGCTTCCGCTTCGAGGACCATCTGCCCGAGTGCGCCACGTGCGCGTCCCTGGTCGGTGAACTGGCGCCCACGACCGGTGTGTTGGCCGTGTACGCGCGGGCGACGCCGCCGTGTGTGGAGGCGTTCGCCCGCCCGGCGCCCACGTTCCTCGACCGGGCCGTGGATCGGCTCGGCGCGCTGCACCGCAGGGCGCGGCGCCGGCTGTGGGGTGCGGCCGTCGCGGCGGTGCTGGTGCTCGCGGCGACGGGGCAGGGAGTCGCGCTGCTCACCGGGATCGGTACGGGTCCCGGGCACACGGCGACGCTGCGCGGCCACGACGCGGGGACCGGTGTGGCGGCGACCGTGACGGCGGACGACCGGGACTGGGGAACACAAGTGGGCCTGGACGTCCGGGACTCGGGCGGGCCGCGGGTGTGCGAGCTGGTCGCGGTGGGCCGGGACGGTTCGGAGCAGACGGTGGGGACGTGGACGGTACGCGGGGACGAGGTGGCGCTGGACGGCGGGGTGGCGGCGCGGCCCGCGGACCTCGATCGGTTCGAGGTGCGGGCGGACGACGGGGTGCCGCTGCTGTCGCTCCCGATGCGCTGAGCCCCTATTTGAGCAGTCGTGACATCCGCCGGTCCGCGAGCGGCTTGCCGCGCGTCTGGCAGGTCGGGCAGTACTGGAGCGCGCTGTCGCTGAAGCTGACCTCGCGGACCGTGTCCCCGCACACGGGGCACTTCTCCCCGGCCCGCCCGTGCACGCGAAGCCCGCTCTTCTTCTCAGCCTTGAGCTTCCCGGCGGCGACCCCGCGCGAGCGCTCGACGGCTTCGGTCAGCGTCGTGCGCATCGCCTCGTACAGCGTGTGCACGTCCTCTGCGCTCAGCCCGGACGTCGGTTTGAACGGGGACATGCGGGCGGCGTGCAGGATCTCGTCGCTGTAGGCGTTGCCGATGCCCGCGATGAGCGACTGGTCGCGCAGGGCGCCCTTGATCTGGCGCCGCTCGCCTTTCAGCAGTTCGGCAAAAGCCGCCTCGTCGAAGTCGTCCGCGAGCGGGTCGGGTCCGAGGCGGGCGATGCCGGGGACGTCCCCGGGGTCGCCGACCACGTACACGGCGAGCTTCTTCGTGGTCCCGGCCTCGGTGAGGTCGAAGCCCTCGCCGGTCTCCAGGGCGATGCGCAGCGCGAGCGGTCCCTTGCCCGGTTTCGGCGGCCCGTCGGGGAGGCGCTCCTTCCAGTGCAGCCAGCCCGCGCGGGCCAGATGCGTGACCAGGTGGGGGCCGTCCCCGGTGCTCACGTCCAGGAACTTGCCGTGCCGCGCCACGGCCGTGACGGTGCGGCCCTCCAGGGCGGTGGGCGGCGGGTCGTACGTCTTCAGGACGCTCACCGCGACCGGCAGGACGCGCACGATATCGCGTCCCACCAGGTGCTCGGTGAGGAAGTCCTTGAGCGCTTCGACCTCGGGGAGCTCCGGCATGTCCGTCAGCCTCTCACTCGCGCGTGGGCACCACGAATTCGCACCAGACGCACTTGCCCCCGCCGCGCGCCTCCACGCCCCACACGTCGGCGAGCTGGTCGACGAGGAACAGGCCGCGTCCCGATACGCCGTCCTCGCCCGCCTCGCGGCGGCGCGGCAGGGCGCTGGAGGTGTCCTCCACGTCGACCCTGAGTCTTCGGTCGGCGCCGGTGAGGACGCGCAGGGTGACGATGGCGGGGCCTTCGGTGTGCATGAGGGCGTTGGTGATCATCTCGTCGGCGACGAGTTCGATCTCGTCGGCGTTCTCCTTCGCTCCCCAGGCGCGGACGGCGTGCCGGATCATGTGGCGGGCGGCCTTCAGCGCCTCCGGGTCGCCGGGCGGCACGTGTTCGGTGAGTCGGCTGCCGCTCTGCACCGCGCCCGCGCCGCGGCGGCGCAGGAGCAGCAGCGCCACGTCGTCCTCGACGTCGCGTTCCTCGCACGACGCGACGAGCCGGTCCGCGAGCAGGTCGAGGTCGTCGGGGCCCGTGCCGATGAGCGTGGTGAGGGTCTGGAGCCCGTCGTCGAGGTCGGCGCCCGGCTGTTCGACGAGGCCGTCGGTGCACATCACCAGCGCCTCACCGGGGTCGAGTTCGGCGGTGGTCACCGGGTATTCGAGCCGCCCGAACTCGGCCGACAGGCCGAGCGGGAGCCCGCCCTCCACCGCGAGCCTGCGGCAGTTTCCGCCGGTCAGGCGCAGCAGCGGGTCGAGGTGTCCGGCCCGGACGAGCTGGACGACGCCGGTCGACAGGTCGGCCTCCGCGTACAGGCAGGTCGCGAAGCGGTCGGTGTCGAGTTCGTGCAGGAAAGAGGAGGCGCGGGCCATGACGGTGGCGGGCGTGTGGCCCTCGGCTGCGTAGGCGCGCAGCACGATGCGCAGCTGGCCCATGACGGCGGCGGCGTGCGTGTCGTGTCCCTGTACGTCGCCGATGACCGCGCCGACGCGGCCGCCGGGCAGCGGGATCACGTCGTACCAGTCGCCGCCGATGTCCCGGCCGAGCGAGGCCGCGCGGTAGCGGACGGCGAGGTCGGCGCCCGGCACGTTCGGGATGGTGCGCGGCAGCATGGCCTGCTGGAGGCCCTGGGCGAGGTCCTTCTCCTGCTCGTAGAACATGGCGCGCTGGAGGCTCTGCGCGATGCTGCTGCCGAGCGCGACCATGACGTTGCGCTCGGAGTCCGTGAAGCCCTGGCGGTCGTGGAAGAGCAGGCCGACGACGCCGATGGGCCTGGCCTGCGCGATGAGCGGCAGGTAGGCGGCCGAGGTGATCTCCATGTGGGCGATCCGCGGCCACAGCTCGGGGTAGTCGGCGGCGAACTCCTGCGGTGACTCGATGAAGCGGGGCTGGAGGGTGCGCACGGCCTCGCTCATCGGATACGGGTCGTCGACGCGGGTGGTGTGGATGCCCGGAACGAAGGTGCCCTGGGGCCCCTCGGCGACGAGGTGGATGCGCCCGGACCTGACGAGGCCCATGACGAAGCTGGCCGAGCCGCGTTGGTCGACGCCGTGGGTGTCGCGCAGCACGTCGATGACGTCCTGGACGGTGCGGGCGTGCGCGAGGGCGGCCGTGGTGTTCTGCACGACGCCGGTGTCGCCGCTCCGGAGGGCTCGCCGGGCCTCACGCTCGGCGTGCACGGTGGCGTCGTTCAGCTCGTCGGTGGCGTCGCGGACGATGCCCACGATGCGGCGCGGGCGGCCGTGCTCGTCGCGTCGGATGTAGCCGCGCGTGTGGGTCCAGCGCATCTCGCCCGTGCGGGTGCGGATGCGGAAGTACGTCCCGTAGGTCTCCTCGCCGCTCTTCAGGGCCCTCGCCACGAGGCTGTCGAGCCGCCCGCCCTCACTGACCGGCACCCGCAGGGCCAGGGTCTCCGGGTTGCCGTCGTACTCCTCGGGGCGCAGGTCGAAGACCTCGTGGGCCTGGGCGTCCATCGCCATGAGGCCGGTGTCGAGGTCCCAGTCGAAGCTGCCCATACGCAGGCCCCGGCCGTAGGCCTCCAGAAATCCGCGTGGGGAGTCCTCCGGGCCCTCCCCGCCTGGGGCGTTCCCGGACTCCTCGCCGCCCCCGTTACCCGCGCCCATGGGCCCCACGCTAGGCCGAGCCCCCTTCGCCCGCACGTCGTGACCTTGGCGGGAAACGGGGCACACACTGGTGGCATGGACTGGTTCGACGCTACGGACTACTGGCTCGCACGCCTGGTGTTCCAGCGGGGCCTCGCGGCGCTCTACCTCGTCGCGTTCGTGGCGGCGGCGCTCCAGTTCAGGGCGCTGCTCGGGGAGCGCGGGCTGACGCCGATCCCCCGGTTCGTGGCGCGCGTGCCGTGGCGGGCCGCGCCCTCGCTGTTCCGCCTGCACTACTCGGACCGGTTCTTCGCCGGGTGCGCGTGGGGCGGCGCGGTGGTGGCGGCCGGGCTGCTCGCGGGGGTGGACGGGCTAGTGCCGCTGTGGGCGGCGATGCTGCTGTGGCTGGTGCCGTGGGCGCTGAATCTGTCGATCGTGAACGTGGGCCAGACCTGGTACGGCTTCGGCTGGGAGTCGCTGCTCCTGGAGGTCGGCTTCCTGGCGGTGTTCCTGGGGAACGACGAGGTGGCGCCGCCGGTCCTGGTGCTGTTCCTGCTGCGCTGGGTGCTGTTCCGGCTGGAATTCGGGGCCGGACTGATCAAGATTCGGGGCGACGCGTGCTGGCGGAAGCTGACCTGCCTCGACTTCCACCACGAGACGCAGCCGATGCCGAACCCGCTGAGCTGGTTCTTCCACCACCTGCCGCGCCCGCTGCACCGGGTGGAGGTCGCGGCCAACCATGTCACCCAGCTGGCGGTCCCCTTTCTCCTCTTCACGCCGCAGCCGGTCGCCACCTGGGCGGCGGCCCTGATGATCGTCACTCAGCTGTGGCTGGTCGCCTCGGGCAACTTCGCGTGGCTGAACTGGCTCGCGATCGCCCTGGCGGCCTCCGCGCTCGACCTGTCCGCGCTGCACACACCGCCCGCGCTCCCCGAGGCGCCGCTCTGGTACGAGATCGTGGTCATCGCCCTCACGGCGGGGGTGGCGGCGCTCAGCTACCGGCCGGTGCGCAATCTGCTCTCGCGCCGCCAGTCCATGAACCGCTCCTACGACTCCCTGCACCTGGTCAACACGTACGGGGCGTTCGGCTCGGTCGGGCGGGTCCGGCAGGAGATCGTGATCGAGGGCACGGCGGAGGAGGTGCCGCGCCCCGAATCGGGCTGGCTGGCCTATGAGTTCAAGGGGAAGCCGGGCGATCCGCGCCGGCTGCCGCGCCAGTTCGCGCCGTACCATCTGCGGCTCGACTGGATGATGTGGTTCGCCGCGCTGTCGCCCGCGTACGCCAGATCCTGGTTCCAGGGCCTGGTCGAGCGACTCCTGGAGGGCGACCGGGACACGCTGCGACTGCTGCGCCACTCCCCCTTCCCCGCCGACGCGCCGCCCGTGCACATCCGGGCGCGCGTGTACCGCTACCGCTTCACGTCGTGGCGGGAGCTGCGGGAGACGGGGGCGTGGTGGGAGCGGACCTACGTACGGGAGTTCCTGCCGCCGACCCGGCTGAGGTAGACGCGGCGGGCGGTGTCCCCGAAGATGTGCGGGTCCGCTCCGCCCACCAACTCCCGTGATATGTCGACGACTTGTTGATAGGTGGCCGCGAGCGTGCACACCGGCCAGTCGGAGCCGAACATCACGCGGGCGGGGCCGAAGGCGTCGATGACCGTGTCCGCGTACGGCCGCAGATCGTCGACGGTCCAGCCCGCCCAGTCGGCCTCGGTGACCATGCCGGAGAGCTTGCAGACGGTGTTGGGGAGCGCGGCGAGCGCGCGCACGTCGCCCCGCCAGGGGTCGAGCTCCCCCGATGCGATCGGCGGCTTGCCCAAGTGGTCGAGCACAAAGGTGAGTTCGGGGTGTTCGGCGGCGGCCTTCACGCAGGCCGGCAGCTGGTGCGGCAGGACCAGCAGGTCGTAGACGAGCCCGGCGTCCGCGACGGCGGCTAGCCCGCGCCGCACTTCGGAGCGGAGCAGCCACTCGGGGTCGGGCTCGCCCTGCACCTGGTGCCGGATGCCCACCAGGTGCCGCCCGCCCGGCAGCTCCCGCAGCCGCTCCAGGGTGTCGCCGACGTCGGGCCGGGTCAGATCGGTCCAGCCGACGACCCCCGCGACGAGGTCGCTGCGCTCGGCGAGCGCCAGGAACTCGGGCGTCTCCTCGGCGACGCTGACCGTCTGTACGAGCACGGTGGCGTCGACACCGGCCGCCCGCAGGTCGGGGGCCAGGTTGTCGAGGGTGAACGTGCGGCGTATCGGCGCGAGTTCGGGTCCGGTGATCCAGTCCTGGTCGCGTACGGAGAGGTCCCAGACGTGGTGGTGCGCGTCGACTGTTCCGGGTGTCACGGCAGCTCCCATGCGACGGGCAGTCCGGCGTCGGCGCCTTCGGCGGAGTAGTCGTGGGCGACGTCGAGGAGTTCGTCCATGCGGGCCTGCCAGGCGATGTTCACCGGCAGCTTGTCGAGTTCGGCGAGCATGCGGGCGTAGTCCTCGCACTCGATGACGTGGAACAGGTCGGTGCCGCTGCGCCAGATCGTCCACTTCCGGGCGCCCGCCGCCCGGATCGCGGCGACGAGTTCCTCAGGCACCTCCCGGTGGGCGGCCTCGTACTCGTCGATCAGGTCGGCGCGGACCTTGGTGTGCAGGGCGACTCTCACGTGTGCGGCTCCTGTTCCGAAGGTACGGGCACGTCGGCCGGGAGGAGGTGCCGGTCGCGGGCCTCCTGCCAGAACGCGGCGGGCACCGGGGTGGTGAACTGCTGTGCCGTGTCGGCGACTTCGGCGGCCGAGCGGGTGCCGACGAGCACGCTCGTGACGCCCGGGTGACCGAACGGGAAGGCGAGCGCGGCGGCGCGCAGGGTCGTGCCGTGGCGCTCGGCGAGGTCCTTGAACCGCCTCGCGCGGCGGAGGACCTGGGGCGAGGCCAGGGCGTAGTCGAAGGTGCCGCCCTGCTTGGGGTCGGCGAGCAGTCCGGAGTTGAAGACGCCGCCGACGACGACGGAGACGCCGCGTTCGGCGGCGGTGGGCAGCAGCAGCTTCAGGGCGCGCTGGTCGAGGAGCGAGTAGCGGCCGGCGCACAGCACCACGTCGACATCGGTTTCGCGGACGAAACGGGACAGCATCGCGGACTGGTTCATGCCCGCACCGATGGCGCCGATGAGCCCTTCGCCGCGCAGCCGCTCCAGCTCCGGGTAGGCCTCGCCGAACGCCTCCTTCGCGTGGTCGTCGGGGTCGTGGATGTAGGCGACGTCGATGCGGTCGAGCCCGAGGCGGCCGAGGCTCTCCTCGATGGAGCGGCGCACCCCGGCAGCGCTGAAGTCCCACACCCGGCGCGCGGTGGCGGGCACCGCGAAGCCGTGTGCACTGTCGTCGCCCACGGCCTCCCCGTTCGCGGACCGTTCGAGCAGGCGGCCGACCTTGGTGGACAAGGTGTACGAACCCGTGGGCCGGGTGCGCAGAAACTCGCCGATCCGGCGCTCGGACAGGCCGAGGCCGTAGTGCGGCGCCGTGTCGAAGTAGCGCAGGCCCGCGTCCCAGGCCGCGTCCAGGGCGAGGTACGCCTCTTCGTCGCGGACGGGCGTGTAGAGGTTGCCGATGCCCGCGCCGCCGAAGCCGAGTGCGGTGACCGGGACTTCGCCGCGGCCGAGTGTGCTGGTGCGCATGCGGATCACTGTTCCACGGGGCGAAGGCGCAGCCCCTGCATGCCGCCGTCCACGGCGACGGACGTGCCGGTCGTCGCGCCGGACAGGGGGCTCGCCAAGTGGGCGATGGCGCCCGCGACTTCGGCGGCGGAGACCAGGCGCCCGGTGGGCTGGCGGGCTTCGAGGGCGGCGCGTTCGGCGGCCGGGTCGTCCGCCTTGTCGAGGAGTCGGCCGACCCAGGGGGTGTCGGCGGTGCCGGGGTTGACGCAGTTGGCGCGGATGCCCTCGCGTATGTGGTCGGCGGCCATGGCGAGCGTGAGGGAGAGGACCGCGCCCTTGGACGCCGCGTACAGGGCCCGCTGCGGGAGCCCCGCCGTGGCGGCGATGGAGCAGGTGTTGACGATCGCCGCGTGCTCGGAGTCCCGCAGCTTGGGGAGCGCGGCCCGGGCGACGCGGACCATCCCGATGACGTTGACGTCGAGGACCCGGTGCCATTCGGCGTCGTCGTTGTCGGCGACGGTGCCCTGGGCGCCGATGCCCGCGTTGTTGACGAGTACGTCGAGCCCGCCGAGGTCGCGGGCCGCCGCGGCCACGGCGGCCCGCACCGCGGCGTCGTCGGTGACATCGGCGGCGTATCCGCGCAGCGGCTTCTCCACGTCGGTGATGTCGCGGTCGAGCACCGCGACGTCGGCGCCGCGCGCGGCGAGCAGCTCGGCGGTGGCCCGGCCGATGCCGGAGGCGCCGCCCGTGACGAGGGCCTTCAGGCCCGCGAAGTCCTGGACGCTCTGGACGCTGGCATCGCTCATGCGGCGGCTCCGTTCGGGTCGGTGGATCCGGGAGCTTCGGTGGATCCGGGTGCTTGCGTAGCGAGGTCCTTCGCCCAGAACTCGCCGTCCGGGTAGGTGAATTCGGCGATGGACGAGGCGTGCATGGTGGCGGAGAACCCGGGGGCCGCCGGGGCGGCGTAGTGGCCCTGGCGGACGACGACCGGGTCGACGAAGTGCTCGTGCAGATGGTCGACGTACTCGATGACACGGTCCTCGGTGGTGCCCGTCAGGGCGACGAAGTCGAACATCGACAGGTGCTGGACGAGCTCGCACAGGCCCACGCCGCCCGCGTGCGGGCACACGGGGACGCCGAACTTCGCGGCGAGCAGGAGGATCGCCAGGTTTTCGTTGACGCCGCCGACGCGCGCGGCGTCGATCTGCAGGATGTCGATGGAGCCTGCCTGGAGAAGCTGCTTGAAGACGACGCGGTTCTGCACGTGTTCGCCCGTGGCGACCTTCACCGGGGCGACGCCCCGACGGATCGCCGCGTGGCCCAGGATGTCGTCCGGGCTGGTCGGCTCCTCCACCCAGTACGGCTCGAACTCGGCGAGGGCGTTGGTCCATTGGACGGCGTCGCCGACGTTCCACCGCTGGTTGGCGTCGACGGCCATGCGGATGTCCGGGCCGACGACCGCGCGGGCGGTGCGGCAGCGGCGGATGTCGTCGTCGAGGTCGGCGCCGACCTTCAGCTTGATCTGGGTGAAGCCGTCGGCGACGGCCTGCCGGGCGAGGCGGGTGAGCTTCTCGTCGCTGTAGCCGAGCCAGCCGGGAGAGGTGGTGTAGCCGGGGTAGCCGCGCTCGACGAGGCGCGCGGTGCGGTCGGCGGCGCCCTGCCGCCCCAACTGAAGGAGCTCCAGGGCCTCTTCGGGGGTGAGGGCGTCGGCGATGTAGCGGAAGTCGACCTGAGACACCAGCCACTCGGGGTCCGCCTCGGCGAGCAGCCGCCACAGCGGTTTGGCGGCGCGCTTGGCGGTGAGGTCCCAGGCCGCGTTGACGACGGCGCCGATCGCCATGTGCATCACGCCCTTCTCGGGCCCGAGCCAGCGCAGTTGACTGTCGCCGATCAGGTCGCGGTTGAGGCTGCCGGGGTCGGCGCACAGCGCGTCGAGCGGGCGGCCGACGACGTGGTGGCTCAGCGCGCGGATCGCGGCGACCTGGACGTCGTTGCCGCGCCCGATGGTGAAGGTGAACCCGTGCCCCTCGTGTCCGTCGGGGTCGTCGGTGCGCAGCACGACGTACGCGGCGGAGTAGTCGGGGTCGGGGTTCATGGCGTCGGAGCCGTCCAGCTCCCGGGAGGTCGGGAACCGGATGTCGTACGTGTCGACGGCGGTGACGCGGGGCGAGGTGGAGGACACGTGCTGCCTTTCGGGCGGGGGCGGAGGCACTGCGACTGCGGGGTCAGTCCTGGGCGCGGCCGGTGGTGACACGGGCGACCATGAGGGCGAGCAGGATGATTCCGCCGTAGATGGCCTGGATCCAGAAGGACGGCACCTGGGCGAGGGTCAGCATGTTCTGTACGACACCGAGCAGGAGTACGCCGGTCAGGGCGCCGAACATGGTGCCCTTGCCGCCGTCGAGGCTGATGCCTCCGATGACCGCGGCGGCGAACACCGTGAAGATCATGTTGTTGCCCTGGTTGGCGCTGATGGCACCCACGTATCCGGTCTGCATGATGCCGCCGACGGAGGCGAGGACACCCGCGACCACGAAGACACCGAGCATGACGCGCTCGACGCGGATGCCCGCGGCGCGCGCGGCCTCGGCGTTGCCGCCGATCGCGTACAAGGCGCGGCCCACGCGGTGGTACTTGAGGATGAGCCCAGCGACGCCGAACGCGATCGCGGCGAACCACACCGACATCGGGACCCGCAGGAACGTGGAGGTGGCGAGCGCGAAGAACGCGTCGGGCATTCCGAACAGTGTCTTGCCCTTGGTCGCCCCGACGAGCAGTCCGCGCAGCACGATCAGCATCGCGAGCGTCACGATGAACGCGTTGAGCTTCAGCTTGACGACGAGCACACCGTTGAAGGCGCCGATGCAGGCTCCGGCCACGAGCACCGCCAACAGCGAGACGGCGACGGGGAATTCGGTCCCGAACCCGGACTGCGCGACGGGCAGCACGAGCAGGGCGCCGAAGGCCGGCGCGATGCCGACGACCGATTCCAGCGACAGGTCGAACTTGCCGCTGATGAGCACGAGCGACTCGGCGAGCACCACCATCGCGAGGGCGGCGGAGGAGCCGAGGATGGAGATGATGTTCTGCTCGGTGAGGAACGAGTCGTTGAGGACCGCGCCGAGGATCAGGAGCAGCAACAGGGCGGGTACGAGGGCGAGTTCGCGGGCGCGGCGGATGAGGACGTTCCGGGCTGACCCGCGCTGTTTCGCCTGCCCTGTCGCCGACACCTCGGGGCTCTGCCCCGGACCCCGCGCCTCAACGGCCGGCGGGGCTTGATTACCTGACGTCACTTGCAACCCCCTCGATCGACGCGATCAATTCGTGGTCCGCCCACCCCGCCGCGTGCTCCGCGACAACACGCCCGTGGAACAGCACAAGCACCCGGTCACACCGCCGCAGGTCGTCGAGCTCGTCCGACACGACGAGGACCGCCGTGCCGTCGTCCCGCGCGCTGTCCACCCGCCGCAGCAGCGACTCCTTGGACTTCACGTCGACGCCGGCCGTCGGATTGATCAGCACGAGCAACCGCGGGTCAGAGGCGAGCGCACGGGCCATCACCACCTTCTGCGCATTGCCACCGGACAGGTCGGACACGGGCTGGTCGGGCCCTTCCGTATGGATGTCGAGCCGCTGGATCAGCTCACGGGCGAACCGCCGGCGGCTCTCCGTACCGATGAAGCCGCGCCGGCCGAGCCGCCCGAGCACCGACAGCGTGGAGTTGTCACCGATGGACATCCCGGTGACGAGCCCCTGGTCGTGCCGGTCGCGCGGGACACACCCCACGCCCGCGGCGAGCGCGGCGGACACGTCCCCGAAGGGCAGCACGCGCCCGTCGAGCCGGGCGATGCCCGACGTGGGCGTGTGCAGTCCGGCGAGGGACTCCGCCAGCGCGATCTTGCCGCTGCCGCTGGAGCCCGCGAGCCCGACGACCTCGCCGCGCCGCGCGGTCAGATCCACGTCCTCGTACGTGTCCGAGGTCAACCCCACCACCTCCAGGACGACGGGCTCGACCGCCTCCTCGGCCGCCTGCTCGACGACCGCCTCCGCCGCGGCCGCCGCCTGTTCCGCGACCGCCTCCCCCGCCATCGCCTCGACGAGGGCGGGCCGCGGCAGTTCGGCGACCGGGGCGGTGGTGATCCAGCGGGCGTCGCGCAGCACGGTGACCGTCTGGCACACCTCGTACACCTCCTGGAGGTGGTGCGAGATGAACAGGAAGGTGACGCCCGATTCCTGGAGCGCCCGCATGCGGGCGAAGAGCCGCTCGATCTCGCGGTTGTCGAGCTGCGCGGTCGGCTCGTCGAGCACGATGAAGCGGGCACCGCCGCTCAACGCCCGCGCGATCTCGACCATTTGCCGGTCCTCGACCTTGAGGTCGGCGGTGCGCGCGCCGGGATCGACGCGCACGCCCCACGTGTCGAGCAGCTCCCGGGCCTCGGCGTCGAGCTTCTTCCAGCTGAAGAAGCCGCGCCGGGCGCCCGGCTGCCGGTTCAGGAACAGGTTCTCCGCGACGGTCAACTCGGGGATGACCGTGGGCTTTTGGTAGACGCAGGCGACCTTGGCGCGCCACGCCTCCCGGTCGCCGAGCGGCGGCGCGGACTCCCCGTCGAAGGTGAGCGTGCCCGCGTCGGCGGCCTGCAGCCCGGTGAGGACCTGGACGAGCGTGGACTTGCCCGCGCCGTTGCGCCCGACGAGCGCGTGGGACTCGCCCGCGCGCACGGTGAGCCGGCCGTCGGCGAGGGCGACCGTGGGCCCGTAGCGTTTGACGATGCCGCGGGCCTCGACCAAGGGCGGGGTGGCGGCGGTCACTTGACCGTGTTTCCCCACAGCTCGGAGTCGTCGACGTTCTTCTTGGTGACCAGCGGGGCGGGCAGTTGGTCCTCAAGGGTGCCGCTGGGCAGCTTCACGATCTTCGAGCCGTGGTCGGTGGCCCCGGGCTTGAACTTCTTCCCCTGCATCGCCGCCTTGATGTAGTACATGCCGTACTTGGCGTACGTGTCGGCGGGCTGCGAGACCGTCGCGTCGATCTGGCCCTTGCGGATGGCGGCGAACTCCTGCGGGATGCCGTCGTTCGACACGATCGTGATGTGCTTGGCCGAACCCGCCTTCTCCAGCATCCCCTTGGACTTGAGGGTCTGCAGCGTCGGCGCGAGATAGACCCCGCCCGCCTGCATGTAGATCCCCTTGATGTCGGGGTTGGCGTTGAGGAGGGTGTCGAGCTTGGACGCGGCGGTGTCCGACTCCCACTTCGCCGGGATCTCCAGGACCTTGAGCTTCGGGTATTTGTCCTTCACGCAGTCCCGGAAGGCCTTGGACCGCTCGCGTCCGTTCACCGACGCGAGATCGCCCATGATCTGGACGACCTTGCCGGACTTCACGTGGTCGCCGAGGTACTCGCAGGCCTTCTTGCCGTACGCGACGTTGTTGGCCCGTACGACCATGGCGACCTTGCCCTTGTCGGGCGCGACGTCCACGGCGACGACCGGCACGCCCTTGCGCTCGGCCTGGTCGAGCCCCGCGCCGATGGCGGCGCTGTCGAGCGGCGCGACCACGAGGCCCTTCACGCCCTGGTTGAGCTGGTTGTTGATGTCGGTGATCTGCTGCGACGGGTCACTGTTGGAGTTGACGGTCTTCAGCGCGTCCACGCCCTCGGACTTCGCCATCTTCGGCACGTAGTCGTTGTACGACTGCCAGAACGGCGAGGTCAGCAGCGGCAGGATGACACCCACCTTGCCCTTGCCGTCGCCGGCTCCGCCGCCACCGCCCGCACCGGCCGCGGTGTCCTTGGTGCTGCCGCAGGCGGCGAGGGCGAGGGCGGCGCAGCCGAGCAGGGCCACCGCGCCCAGCCCCCGCCTTCTGGAACTGCGGGCGCGCGAACTGCGAGCGCGCGCCGCGCTGTTCCCCCTGGTCGTTCCCTTCGAGTCCATCGTGGTGCCAGTCATCGGACTGCTCCTCGGCTCCTGAAGTCATGGGCGCGGTCGGTCCCCGCCCCTCCGGTTCCGGCCCGCGCCGAGATATTTATCAGACCACTTCGGGGCCCCAACACCCTTCGTAGGCAAGTTTTCTCGGTATTTACGCCCTCTGGGGCTGCGAAGAGGTCCGACTTCCTCGGTAGTGGTCCGACCACCTGGCTGGTTACACTGCGCGGCATGCAGAAGGCCACCGTCACCCAGCGGGCCATCGACCAGCTCAAGGCGATGATCGGCAGCGGCGAGCTCCAACCGGGCCAACGGCTGCCCACCGAGCGGGATCTGGCCGTGCAGCTCGGCATCTCGCGCAGCTCCATGCGGGAGGCGATCCGGGCGCTCACGGTGCTCGGCGCCCTGGAGGCGCGGCACGGATCCGGCATCTACGTCACGCAGTTGGAGGCCGGTGACCTGCTGGAGACGTTCGGGGTCGTCGCCGATCTGTCGCGCGGGCCCCGGCTCGTGGAGCTGCTCGAGGTGCGCCGCATCCTGGAGTCGACGGCCACGGCGCTCGCCGCGGCGCGGATCACCCGTGCGCAACTCGCCGAGGTCGAGGACCACTTGGCGGCGATGGAGGCGACGGACGACCCGGAGGAGATCCTGTCCCACGACCTGGCGTTCCACCGGACGATCGCCGCGGCCGCGGGCAACGACACGATGGCGGCGATCCTGGAGGGTCTGTCCTCCCGGACCTTCCGGGCGCGGGTGTGGCGCGGCTATGAGCAGGAGGGTGCCTTCGAGCGGACCCGTCGCGAGCATGCGCGGATTCTGCGGGCGCTGACGGCGCGGGATCCGGAAGCGGCGAGGGCCGCTGCCGCGGCGCATGTGGGTGAGGTGGAGGAGTGGTTGCGGGGGCAGTTGGGCTGACGCCCCCGGTCGGGCGGGGTTGACGCCGCGGGGCTCTGCCCCGGACCCCGCGCCTCAATCTCCCCCAGCCAACGCTGGGAGGTGCCCCCTGCGGGGCTTGAAATGACGAGACTCAGTCGCCGACCGGGCCAGGTTTGCCGACAGGACTTGAGACGGTCGACCCGGACGCCAGGGAGGAGGCGGTCGGTCCGGCCGCCGCCAAGCTGGTCGACTTCTTCGGCAAGCATCTCTGATCAGGCCCGCCTCTGATCAGGCCCGCCTGAAGCCCGGAACCGAAGGCCCCACGCCCACCGCGAGTGTGGGGCCTTCGCGCGCGCTCACTCCGAGGCCGCGACCTCCAACGCCGTCAGCAGCAACTCCAACGCCACCTCGAAGGAACTCCCCGCCATCAGCGGCAAGTGATCGCGCGCAGCGCCGAGTTGGGGATGCGTCTCGGCCGAAAGGTTCGCGTACTCCCCCGTCCACGCCCGGTCGTCCGCCTCCCGCCGCTCCGCGGGCAGCGCCAGATACGCGGCGTCGAGGGCCGCGTGGCCGAGGACGGTGTCGACGAAGGCGGAGTAGTGCCGCACCGCGTCCTCGTCCCCGAAGCCGGCCCGCTTGAGCAGCCCGATCCCCGCGTCGACGGCCCGGAACTCGTGCGGACGCCGCGTCACCCGGTACGCCGCGAGCGCCGCCACCCGCGGGTGCGCGCGGTACCCGCGGTGGATGCGCAGGCCGAACTCGCGCAGCCCGTCGCGCCAGGCCATCCGCTCGGGGTGGAAACCGTCCATGGCCTCGCCGATGAGCCGGTCGGAGACGGCGAGCAGCAGGTCGTCCGTGCTGTGGAAGTAGCGGTACAGCGCGCTCGGGTCGCAGCCCAGGGCCGCGCCGATCCTGCGCACGCTCAGCGCATCGCCGCCGTGCTGCCCGACCAGGCGCAGCGCGCATTCGACGATCACGTCCTCGGACAGCAGCACCCCCGATCTGGTCGGCTTGCGGCGCCGCCGCTCCACCGGGATCCGCCCTTCCGGCACGGCCCTCTCCCCTCCTTCGCCCGACGCGTCCCGCTTATGACAACACCATTGACGCAAGCTGACAAGGCCGATTTGATCGCGGTCGCCGCCCCTCGCACACCTCCCACTCCCCTGTCCTCCCTGCCTCCCCTGCCGTCAGGAGATCGATCATGAGAAGCGAACCACCGGGCCTGCGCCGCTCCCTCGGCCTCGTCGACGGCATCGCCATCGCCGCGTCCAGCACCGCCGCGACCACCAGCATCGGCATCGGGATGGGGTCCCTCGCCGCGACGGTCGGGCTGCACGCGCCCGCGGTCCTGCTCGTCGCGTTCGTGCCGATCCTGGGAATCGCGGTGGCCTACGCGCGGCTGAACCGCCAGGAGCCGAACATGGGCAGCGGCTATGTATGGGTGGGCCGTTCGCTCGGCCCCTGGCTCGGCTTCCTCACGGGCTGGGTCACGCTCGTCGGCACACTGATCTTCATGGCGTACACGAGCGCGGTGACGGGCTCGGTCTTCCTCCAGTTCGCCAACAAGGCACATCTGCATACGGTGTTGGGGATTGACCTCGACCCGAACTCGACGGCACTTTCGACCGTCGTCGGCCTGCTCGTACTCACCGCCGTCACCGTCACCGCGGTCACCGGCGTCCGCAAGGCGACCCGCCTCCAGGCGTGGCTGCTCGTCTTCGAGTACGTGGTGCTGCTCGGGTTCTGCGGCTGGTCCCTGGTCACCGGCTCGCACGCCTTCCAGTGGTCGTGGTTCAACCCGTTCGACATCCACGGCGGCACGGCCTTCGCGCAGGGCCTGGTCCTCGCGGTGTTCTTCTTCTGGGGCTGGGACGCGGCGTTCACGGTGACCGAGGAGACGAAGGACGTGCGGGACGCGGGGCGCGGCGGGTTGATCGCCCTGTTCGCGATGCTCGGACTGTTCCTCTACGGTTCCGTGGCCTTCCAGCGCGAGATGTCGCTGCCCGAACTGGTCGAGCAGGGCCCGCAGGCCCTCACCTACCTCGGCGCGAAGCTCGCCGACGAGCCGGTGGCCAGCCTGCCGCTGCTCGCGCTGCTGTTCTCGGCGGTGGCCTCCCTCCAGGCCAGCGTGATCCCGACGGCGCGCGGGCTGCTCGCGATGGGCCGGGACCGCACGATGGGCCAGGTGTGGACGCGGGTGAGCCCCCGCTACGGTTCGCCGGCCGCGGGCACCGTCGTCGTGATGTCGATCGCGGCGGCCGTGGCCCTGCTCGCCCTGGCGATACCGAAGTTGAACGAGATGATCCTCGCCGCCGTGAACTCCATCGGGCTCACCGTCGCCCTCTACTACGGCCTCACGGCCCTCGCCTGCTCGGTCCGTTTCCGCTCACTGCTGCGCACAGCGCCCCGCGAGGCGGTGCGCGCGGTCCTCGTGCCGGGGCTCAGCGCACTCGCGCTGCTCGGCATCGGGGCGTACCTGGCGTACTCGTACGCGACGATGAGCGACCACTTCGAACTGTCGCCGGACAACGGCTGGTTCATGCTGGCGGTGCCCGCGGTGATCGTCGTGTCCGGTGTCGTGATGGCCGCCGTCGCCAAGTACGGGCGCCGCTCCCCGTACTTCAGGACCGGGCGCGGCACGGACGCCGACGCCGTCGAACTGGCCGGGCCGACGGCCAACTGACCGCCCTCTCGTAACACCCGCACATGTACTAGGAGTTGAAAACATGTCCACACCCGCCGACCTCGTCTTCACCGGCGGTCCCGTCCACACCGGCTCCCCCGCCCGCTCGCGCGCCACCACGGCCGCGGTGCGCGGCGAGCGGATCGTCGCCGTAGGCCACGACGAAGTACGCGAGTTGATAGGCCCGCGCACCGAAGTGGTCGACCTGGCGGGGAAGTTGCTGATCCCCGGTTTCCAGGACGCGCACGCGCACCCCGTCGGGGCGGGCATGGAGATGGGCCAGTGCGATCTGAGCGGCTCGACGACGCTCGCCGAGTACCGGGAGCGGATCGCCGCGTACGCGAGCGCGCACCCGGACGCCGAGTGGATCACCGGGGGCGGCTGGGCGATGGAGGCGTTCCCCGGCGGGCTGCCGACGGCGGCCGAGCTCGACGCCCTGGTGCCGGACCGGCCGGTGTATCTGGTCAACCGCGACCACCACGGCGCCTGGGTCAACTCGCGTGCCCTGCGGGCCGCGGGGATCGACGCCCGTACCCCCGACCCGGCGGACGGCCGCATCGAGCGCGAACCGGACGGCACGCCGACGGGCATGCTCCAGGAGGGCGCCGCGAACCTCGTCGGCCGTCTGCTGCCTCCGGTCACCCGCGAGGAGAAGATCGCGGGCCTGCTCCGCGCCCAGGAGCACCTGCACTCGCTCGGCGTCACGGCCTGGCAGGACGCCATCCTCGGCGACCACGCCAACCTCACCGACCCGACGGACGCGTATCTGGCGTGCGCCGACGACGGGCGGCTCACCGCGCGTGTCGTGGGCGCGCTGTGGTGGGACCGCGCTCGCGGCACCGAGCAGATCGGGGAACTGCTCGCCCGGCGCGAGGCCGGCACCCGTGGCCGGCTCCGCTCGACGACCGTGAAGATCATGCAGGACGGGGTGGCGGAGAACGGCACGGCGGCGCTGCTCGGCCCGTATCTCGACGGCTGCGGCTGCCGCTCGGACAACAGCGGGATCAGCTTCGTACCGCCCGAGGCGCTGAAGAAGTACGTGACCGAGCTGGACGCCCACGGTTTCCAGGTGCACTTCCACGCGCTCGGCGACCGGGCCGTCCGCGAGGCACTCGATGCCGTGGAAGCGGCACGGGGGGCCAATGGTTGGACGGATACCCGCCCGCACCTGGCTCACCTTCAGGTCGTGCACCCCGATGACATCGGCCGGTTCCGGGAGCTGGGCGCGACGGCGAACATGCAGGCGCTGTGGGCCGCGCACGAGCCGCAGATGGACGAGCTGACGATCCCGTTCCTCGGGGCGGAGCGCTCGGCCCGGCAGTACCCGTTCGCGGCGCTGCTGGGGGCGGGGGCGACACTTGCGGCGGGCAGCGACTGGCCGGTGAGCAGCCCGGATCCGTTGCAGGGGATCCATGTCGCGGTGAACCGGGTGCTGGCGGATGCGCCTGCGGGGACGCCGGTGTTCCTGCCGGAGCAGCGGATCGGGCTGGGCGATGCGCTCGCGGCGTACACCTCCGGTAGCGCGTACGTGAATCATCTGGACGCCGATACCGGGGTTATCGCGGCGGGGTGTCTCGCGGACCTCGTGGTCCTGGACAGGGACCCGTTCGCCGGGCCCGCGACGGAGATCGGCGCGACGCGTGTCGAGCAGACCTTCGTCGGGGGTCAGCGAGTGTTTGCCAGTTGACGCCCAACGGGGCTGGGGCCTCGGGGCTCTTCCCCGGACCCCGCGGGCTCTCGCCCGAAAGGCGGGGCTATAGGTGCCCCGTCGGACTCAATCCACGCTGGGCAGAATGTGCGGCTCAGCCAGATCGTCCTCGTAACCCGCGAGGCGAATCGGCGCCGACCTCGCCCAGACGTCGAGACTGCCAAGCTTCTCCGGCCTGCGTCGGCCGGCCCGCTCGGCTCGGTCCTTAGGGCTCTGTTCGCGATTCGTCTTCTCTGGTGTCACCGCGCACTCCTTGTGTGTCGGGTAACCCGCTTCGGCGGTCCGTCCCTGCGTCGCGCGGGGTCCGGCGCCCGATCGGGCTTGTGTAGAGGGCCAGTTCGGGCGCGGTGGCGCCGGTTGTCGCTCGTTGGGTCGGCCGTGGTTCTCGGTCTGTCCCTGTACGGCCACCATGGGTCGAGGTGTCGGACCCACTTGCGGTAACCGTGCGGCTACAGCCTAACCATATGAGCGGGGGTCCGCTCACTGGGGCTGGAATCTCTGGGTCTTTCGGAGGTCGCCTGGCGTTCATTCAGCCATGGACACCCGTCCAGGCGCGAAGGGTTTTCGCTCGTACGGGGGCACTTCAGGACATCACGGCGTGTCGCCAGGCGGTGTTGACGCGGCCCCAGGCGTCGCCCGGGGCCGACGAGGCGCGTGGGACGGGGCGGCCGACGCCGGAGATTGGCGTCAACTCGCCCCCTGCCGCCGGACGCTAATCGCTCTCGACCGGCACGTTCTCCGCGCGCCCACGCAGGGTCCGTACGAGGAAGAACGCTCCCACCAGCACGACGACCGCGACCAGGACGAGCAGGTCCGGGACGCGGTCGCCCATGCCGCGCGCCCACTGCTCGGCGGCGAACGAGTTGTCGACGTCGAGGAGTCCGGGAAGCGCCGTCGTCCCGTCGAAGACCAGAAACAGCGTGCCGAGCGCCAGGAAGAACAGACCGGAAGCCAGCGACGTCGAGTGCGTCTCGAAACGGCCGATGCGGATCGGACGGCCGCGCAGCCACCGCTTCCCGCCAAGGTCGAACCGTTCCCACAACAGCGCGAGCAGGAACAGCGGTACGGCCATGCCCAGGGCGTACACCGCGAGCAGCGCACCGCCGTACACCGGGTGCCCGCCGAGCGCCGCGACCGTGAGGACGCTGCCGAGGATCGGTCCCGCGCAGAAGCCGGCAAGGCCGTAGACCGCCCCGAGCGCGTACACCGACACCGCGTTGGTGGGGCGGATGCGGCCGGAGAGTTCCGACATGCGGCGGGAGGCGAAGCCGCGTCCCGCGATCTGCAGCACGCCGAGCGCGATGATCAGCCAGCCGCCGATGGAGACGAGCAGGTCACGGTTGCCGTAGAAGAAGCGGCCCGCGTACGAGCCGGCGGCGCCGAGCGGGACCAGGGTGGTGGCGAGCCCCAGGTAGAAGACTCCGGTGCGGGCGACGAGCCGCGTCGGGCTGTCGATGGAGTACGCGAAGAACGCGGGCAGCAGCAACGCGCTGCACGGGCTGAGCAGGGCGAGCAGGCCGCCGAGGAATGCCGCGAAGTAGCCGATGTCGCTCACTTGCCGCCGCCGGACTTCGCGGACTGCGCCTTCGCCGCCTCGATGGCCTGCTCGAAGGCGGCCTCGGGCTGCGCGCCCGCGATGGGCTGGCCGTTGATGAGGAAGGACGGCGTGGAGGTGGCTCCGAGCGCGTACGCCTCGTCGCTGTCCTGCTTCACCGCGGCCTGCGCCGCCTTGCCTGCGCGGTCGGTGCGGAACCGGTCGAGGTCCTTCACCCCGGCCTCGCGGGCGAGCGCGTCGAGGCGGTCCGCGCCGAAGCCCTTGTCCTTGGCGCCGTCGGCGTACGCCGCCTTGTGGAACTGCCAGAAGCGGCCCTGCTGTCCGGCGGCCCACGCGGCGCGCGCGGCGGACTGCGAGTCGGCGCCGAAGATCGGGAAGTTGCGCCACTCGATGCGCAACGTGCCGTCGTCGACGTACTTCTTCACCAGGTCGGGTTCGGTGTCGCGGGCGAACTTCCCGCAGTAGCCGCACTTGAAGTCGGCGTACTCGATGAGCACCACGGGCGCGTCGGCGCGGCCCTGCGCGAGCGGGTCCTTGGCGTCGCGCCGGGCGAGCTTCACGAGCTTGTCGGTCAGCTCGTCGTTGGCCTCTGTGGTGTCCGCCTGCTGCTGGTCGGCCACGTCGGTACGGGCCTCGGGCCTGGTCGCGGTGTACGAGACGGTGCCGAGGAGGATCGCGGCCACGGCGACGGATGCGGCGATCGCGGCGGTGCGGCGCTGCTTGGCGCGGATGGAGGTGTTCTTGGGCATGACGAAGTCGTCCTTGCGTGCGTGAGGAATGCGTGATGACGGGTGGGGCGGGGCGTCATCTACACGCGCAGGACGGACAGTTCGACCGGTGAGGGCGGATCGTTGGGCGGCGGCGGGCCGCGGCCCACCGGGGTCGGCGGCACGATGCCCGTGAGCGGCGCGGCGGCGCCGTGCCCGTGGGCGTACGCGAGCGGGGCGAGGAGTTCGTGGGCGCTCGTGCCGCGCGTGGGCACGCCCTGGCGGCTGTCGGGGGCGTGCTGCCCCTGTGGGTCGCAGTCCGGTGTGCCCGGCGACGCCAGTTGCTGTACGGACGCGAGGGCCGGGGCCGGTTCGACGGGTGCGCCGCCGAAGTCGCTGCCCCATGCCGTGCCCAGCACGGTGACCAGGAGGGTCACCAGCAGAGCGGGAACGGTGAGGCGGCGCATGCGGCAATTCTGCACCATGGGAGAAAGGGGACAGCGTTCACGTCCTGTTGACCGGTGGGTCGGCTCGGCCTCAGTTCGCCATGGTCTGCTTCCGGACAGGCTGCGGAAGAGCTTCGGGAGGAGTCTCAATGGCGAAGTCAACTGCCATGGAACGCGTCGAACTGCGCACCGTCGAGGAATTGATGGCCGCCCTGCACGCCTGCCGGGGCGCCTGGGACGCCCCGGACCGCAGCGGCGATCCCGTCGATCTGCACGATCACGCGCTGCAGACGGCGGCGCTGCTGCGCCGCTCCCGGCCCAGCGACAAGGAGTTGCAGGTCGCGGGCCTCGTCCACGACCTCGGGCATCTGCTGTGCCCGGGCGACGACGCGGGGCACGCGGACCGGGCGGCGGACGCGGTGCGCGGCCTCCTCGGCGAGCGGGTGGCACAGCTCGTACGGCTGCACGTGCCGGCGAAGCGGTATCTGGCGACGACCGAGCCGGGGCGCGGCCTGTCCCCGCAGAGCGCGCTGACGCTGGGCGTTCAGGGCGGCCCGATGACGCCCCGGGAGGTGGCGGCGTTCGAGGCGGACCCGCATTCCGAGGATGCGGTGACGGTGCGGCAGGCGGACGACGCGGGCAAGGTGGTGGGCCTCGACGCGGGGGTCCTGGAGGACTGGCGCCCGGTGCTCGAACTCGTGGCGGCCACCCACGCCGCGTACGTCCGCTAGTCCGGCGGCCTCCACAAACGGCCCACGAACCGTGCACGGCTGACACATCGTCATACACCGTGCGCCCGTGAGACCGTACGCGCATGGCTGCGTCCCCGATGGCTCCCACGGATCACCCGCGCGTGCTCGACGGCAGGGCGGCCGTCGTGACCGGCGCCTCGCGCGGCATCGGCCGCGCGATCGCGGAGGAACTCGCAGACTCCGGCGCCCTGTTGTGCGTGACGGCGCGGGATCCGCACGGGGTACGCGAGGCCGTCGCGGCGCTGCGGGCGCGGGGCGCGGAGGCGGTGGGTGTGCCCGGGTCCGTGGCCGATCCGGCGCATCTGTGGGAGGTGACGGAGCGGACGATGGCCGAGTTCGGGCGGGTCGACATCGTCGTGAACAACGCCGCGACCAACCAGCCGTACGGCCCGCTCATGGACGCCGATCCGGATACCTGGCGCACGGCCTTCACGATGAACGTGGAGGCACCGCTGCGTCTGGTGCAGTGCGCGTGGCGGGCGTGGATGAGCGAGCACGGCGGCGCCGTCGTCAATGTGTGCACGGAGGGCGCGGGCCATGTCGGCCCGAACGTCGGCGCGTACGGCACCAGCAAGGCGGCACTGCTGCACCTGACCGCTCAACTGGCGGGCGAGATGGGCCCGTTGGTGCGCGTGAACTCCGTCTCCCCCGGCCTCGTCCGCACCGAGATGGCCCGCTTCGTGTGGGAGCGGGCCGAGGAGTCGGTGGCGGCGGGGCTTCCGACCGGGCGGATCGGGGAGCCGGAGGACGTGGCGCGCGCGGTGCGCTGGCTGGCCTCGGACGAGGCGTCCTGGATCACCGGGGCGGAGCTGCTTGTGGACGGCGGTACGCGGGTGCGCGCCGCCTCAGCGGGCGGCGCGTCGAACGACGCCGTCCACAAGCAGCTGCGTCACCACTTGCCGGGCTCGTAGTCCTTCAGGAAGACGCCGTACACGTCGTCGCCGGCCTCGCCGCGGACGACGGGGTCGTAGACGCGGGCGGCGCCGTCGACCAGGTCGAGCGGGGCGTGGAAGCCCTCCTCGGCGAGGCGCAGCTTGTCGTAGTGCGGGCGCTCGTCGGTGATCCAGCCGGTGTCGACGGAGGTCATCAGGATGCCGTCGGCCTGGAACATCTCGTGGGCGCTGGTGCGCGTCACCATGTTCATCGCGGCCTTGGCGGCGTTGGTGTTCGGGTGGCCCGCGCCCTTGTAGCCGCGGCCGAAGACACCCTCCATCGCCGAGACGTTGACGACGTACGCGCGTCCGCTCTCCGCCTTCTTCGCGGCGTCGGACATCGCCGGGCGCAGCGCGCTGATCAGGATGAACGGCGACGTGTAGTTGCAGAGCTGGGTCTCGAGCAGCTCGACCGGGGAGATCTGGTCGATGGTCTGCACCCAGGTGTTGGAATCGACGACGTCCGGGACGAGGCCGCCCGCGTCGATCGCGGAGCCGTCGAGGTGCCGCTCGACGCTCGCGTTGCCCGCGACGAGCGCCAGGTCGGCGACCTTCTGGGCGTCGATGCCGCTGGTGCCGATGGGCAGCGCGGCGATGCCGTCGACGGAGCCCGAGTTGAAGGCGCCGATGACGTGGTGCGGCGGCAGCTCTCCTGCGGGCAGCGGCGCGCTCTCGCCGTCGACGAGGGCGGCGTAGGCGGAGGGCAGCCGGCGCACGGTCTGCGTCGCGTTGTTGATGAGGATGTCGAGCGGGCCCGCGGCGGCGACCTGCTCGGCGAGGGCGACGGCCTGGCCCGGGTCGCGCAGGTCGAGGCCGACGACCTCCAGGCGGTGGATCCAGTCCGCCGAGTCCTCCATCGCCTTGAAGCGGCGGATGGCGTCCTTGGGGAACCGGGTGGTGATCGTGGTGTGCGCGCCGTCACGGAGGAGGCGCAGCGCGATGTACATGCCGATCTTGGCGCGGCCGCCGGTGAGCAGGGCGCGCTTGCCGCTGAGGTCGGCGCGGGCGTCGCGCTTCGTCCGGTTCAGGCGGGCGCAGTCGGGACAGAGCTGGTGGTAGAAGTAGTCGACTTCCACGTACCGGGTCTTGCAGGTGTAGCAGGAGCGCGGGCGCTGGAGTATCCCCGCGAACCTGCCCTCCTCGGTCTGCGAGGAAGGCAGGATGCCCTCGGTCTCGTCGTCGATGCGCTGCGCGGACCCGGTCGCCGTCGCCTCGGTGACCGCCTTGTCGTGGGCGGTCTTGGCGGCGCGGCGCTCCTGGCGGCGGCGCTGCTTCACGGTCCGGTAGATGCCGGCGGTGGCCCTGCGGACGGTGATCGCGTCGGGATGGTCGACGTCGATCTCGTCGAGCTCCTCCAGCACACTGAGGCAGACGGCGAGCCGCTCGGGGTCGATGCCGGGGCCGAGGTCGGCGTCGCCGCTCTCGACGGCGTCCGTGGCCTCGACGACCTCGTCGGCCTGGTTGTCCTCTGTCACGGTCATCGCCGCTGCTGTTCCTCGTGTCGCTCGTGCCGCGGCGACACCTGGGGGCCGCGGCTGCCAAAAGGCGGCACCTTACAGGTCACTCGGTTGATCCCGCCAGATCCGGAGGATACTGGCGGGAGCGGCGTCGACCCAAATGACGGTCGTCGGCACCAGCGGCTACGTCAGGTCGCCGCCTTCTCGCACGCCGCCCCGAGCGCGGCCACTTCCTCCCGGATCGCCCGCGCCAGCACGTCGAGGTCCGGTACGGCGCTCGCGTCGGCGACGAGGCCGTAGTGGACCCGCCCGCGGTACGTCGACACCGCCACCGCGAGGGACTGGCCCTGGGCCAACGGCGCCAGTGGGAAGACCTCGGTGAGCGGGCAGCCGCCCAGTTTCAGGCCGAGGCTGGGCAGCGGCACGCTCGTGACCAGCAGGTCGAAGAGGAGGCGCGCGTTCTGGCCGACGAGGCCGCCGCCGAGCCGGAGGCCGAGCGGTGGGACGTGGTCGGCGAGCAGGGCGACGGCGCCCGCGCCGCGCGTGGGCCCGACGTCCTTGCGCCGGTTCATGGCGGCCCGTACGACCCGCAGCCGCTCCACCGGGTCCGGCTCGGCGACGGGCAGGCGCAGGAGGTAGCCGGAGAGCCGGTTGCCCTGCGGGTGGGCGGTGCGGGGCCTGCGCCGGGAGACCGGGACGAGGGCGCGGGGCTCGACGCCCTCGCTGCCGTCGCCGCGCTCGTCGAGCCAGCGCCGGACGGCTCCGGCGACCACGGCTATCAGCACGTCGTTCACCGTGCCGCCGACCGTCTTGCGGATGCGGTGCACGTCGTCGAGGTCGAGCACGACCCCTGCGGTGCTCCGGGTGCCGCTGGCCTTCGAGGTGAGCGCGGGCGACGTGCGCACACCCCAGGTGGCGCGGGCGACGGACGCGCCGATGGACACGGCCTGTGTCGCGCTGGTCGCCAGCGCCCGCACATGGTCGGGGTAGCGGCGCGGGTCGAGGTCACCGAGGGTGATCTCGCGCAGGCCGGGGAACGGGAGGCGCAGTCCGCGGCGCGGGGCGGGCGCGTCCTTCGGGGTGCGACCGGCGGGCAGGTCGATCGGGTCCATGACGCCGGCGGCGAGGGTCAGGGCGCGCAGCCCGTCGGCGAGTGCGTGGTGGAACTTGAAGAGCACGGCGAACGACGCGCCGTCGGCGGCCGGCAGCACGTGCGCCTCCCACGGCGGGCGGCCGCGGTCGAGCGGGCGTTCCATGAGCGCGCCCGCGGCGGCGTGGAAGTCGTCGACGGGCCCGGCCATCCACACGTGGTCGAGCGGGTCGAAGTCGGCGGCGGGCACGCGGGCCGCGCCGCCGACCGGCACGAGCACGCCGGCGATCCGCATCCGCAGGCCCGCCACGCCCGCGGCGCGGGTGGCGAGCAGCTCGAAGGCGTGCCGGGCGGCTCCGGGGTCGTCGGCCTCGAACACGCCCAACGCCCCGAGGTGCATGGGGTGTTCGGCGGTCTCGATGTTCCAGAAAGTCAGGTCGAGTGGAGCGAGCAAGTCCGAACTCAGAGAGGTCATGAAGGGCTCTCGCGTCGACGACGGTGAGCCCGCAGTCAACCGCCAGCAGTCGATTACGGTCAAGTACGATCATGCCACTCTGCGTTAACAACTGATGAAGACCCGCCCCTCTGGGAGAGGCGGGTCTCATGTGACTCAGTAGACCACTCAAGTGGCGTGTCGTTTACGTCACTTGAGGGCGGGCGGCGCCGCGTCGGCACCGGTCCCCCACGCCGACGGTTCGCCGCCGACGGTGAAGGACAGGTTCCGCAGGCCCCGCAGATCCTCCGTGGTCAGATACGTCTTGTCGTACGCGGCGCCGTCCGTCCGCGCCGACTGGATGTACCGGTTGCCCTCCGAGGTGCCGGGCGCCCGGACGGTCAGCGCGCCCTTCGGGTAGTAGCGCCGGTCGAGCGTGACGTCGACCCGCTCGAAGACGGGCGTCGACAGGCTCCACGTGTCCGTGCCGGGCTGCACCGGGAAGATCCCGATCGACGACAGGACGTTCCAGGCGGACATCGTGCCCAGGTCGTCATTGCCGGTCATGCCGGTCGGGGTGTCGGTGAACAGGGTCAGCGCGGCGTGCACCACGTCGGTGGTCTTCCACGGCTGACCGGTGGAGAGGTACGTGTAGGGCGCGATCAGGTCCGGCTCGTTCTGCGGGTTGTACTTGTCCGCGTTGTAGTAGTCGTACGGGCCGTTGACCCACACCTCGCGGGCGGTCTTCGCGGGGTCCTTCACCAGCTCGTCGTAGGCGAAGAACGAGTCGAGGCGCTTGTTCGCGGCCTCCTTCCCGCCGATCAGATCGACCATGCCGGGCAGGTCCTGCGGGACGAGCCACTGATACTGCCAGGACGTGCCCTCGTGGAAGCCCTCGCTCTTGGCCGGGTCGGCGGGGCCGGTGAAGGCACCCGAAGCGTCGCGCGCACGGAAAAATCCGGTCAAACTGTCGTAGATCTTCCGGTAGTTCTGCGCCCGCTCGGTGTACCGCTTCGCGTCGTCCTTGTGCCCGAGCTCCTTCGCCATCTGGCCGAGCATGGCGTCGGACAGGGCGTACTCGAGGGTGGCCGAGGCCCCGTGGTCGTAATCGGAGTCGCCGGGCTTCACGTGCTCGCGGTCCTTGATGTACGGCGCGAACCCGTCGGCGAGGTACTCCTTGTTGGCCTCGCGGCCCACGGGGGCGGAGTCGGCCGGCGGCACGCCGTCGGCGTTCTTCTTCAGCGCCCGGTAGGCGTCCTCCTCGTGCCCCTTGAGCAGACCCTGCTGGTAGGCGTTGGTGAGGAAGGGGGTGACCGGGTCGCCGGTCATGATGTTCGTCTCGACCGTGCCGTAGCCCCACTTGGGCAGCCAGCCGCTGTCCTTGTCGATCCGGATCACCGACAGCGCCATGTCCCGCGACTCGCGCGGCGCCAGCAGCGAGAGCAGCTGCGCCTGGGTGCGATACGTGTCCCAGAGCGACCAGTTCTGGTAGTACGTGAATCCCTTGGCGCGGTGGATCTTCTGGTCCCAGCCGGTGTAGCGGCCGTCGACGTCGCTGCCGATGTTCGGCGCGAGGAACGAGCGGTACAGCGAGGAGTAGAAGGTGCGGCGCAGGGTCTCGCTGCCGCCCTGTGCCTTGACGTCGTCGAGCCGGTCCTCCCACGCGGACTGGGCCGCGGCGTGCACGGAGTCGAAGGAACGGCCGCCCTCCGTACGGAGGTTGAGCGCCGCGCCGTGGGCGTCCACGTAGGAGATCGCGGTCGTCGCCTCGACGGTGCGGTCCTTGCTGGTGTCGAAGCGGAGATACGCGCCGTTGCGCTCGGCGTCCGCGGCCGAGGACTTGGAGCCCTCGGTGACGGTGTCACCCTTCCAGGTGCCGGACGTGGCGAAGGGCCGGTCGAACTTGGTGATCGTGTAGAGCGTGTACTGCTTGGTGTCCTGGCAGAAGCCGCTGCCGGTGATGGCGGTGCGCACGGTCCTGCTGTCGAGGATGTCGACCTTGGTGTGCACGGTCTTGTGCAGCGACTGGCCCGCGTTGATCATCACGTTGGCCTTGTCGGTGGCCGGGAACGTGTACTTCTGCACGCCGGTCCGCTTGGTGGCGCTCAGCTCCGCGTCGATGCCGGTCTTCAGGCCCACCTTGTAGTAGCCGGGCGACGCCTTCTCGTCGTCGTGGCTGAACTCGGCCGCGTACTTCGCGTAGTCCGTGCTCCCAATGTCACCCACGGTCGGCAGCACCGGCAGGTCGCCGCCCAACCCGCAGCCCACGCCGGACAGATGGACGGTGGAGAAGCCGCGGATGTGGTTCTCCGAGTAGTCGTATCCGGTGTTGTGCCCGGTGTCGGGCGAGAACTGCACCATGCCGAAGGGGACGGCGGCGCCCGGATAGGTGTTGCCCTCGTTCTCCGTGCCGATGAACGGGTTGACCAGATCGGTCAGTTGGCCGTCCCCGGAGGAGGCCGAGGCCGCGGCGGGTGCCGCGAGGCCGGCGCCGAGCAGCGCGGCGGCCGCGGCGAGCACCCCCAGTGTGCGGCGGACGGGTCTTCTGCGGCTTCTCATCCTGCACCCTTCGACAACGTTGTCAGCATGGCTGGTCATTCTTCGTGCGCCCCAACGGCCCGTCAAGACTCCGGCGCCCACCAAGACTCCAGCACCCATCAAGAATCCAACCGCCACAGGTGGTCCTCCGTCCCGTTGTCGGCGAACTGCACGACCTGTGCGCTGTCGGCCGTGGACATGCCGTCGACACCGAGCACCTTGCCGCTGTGCCGGTTGCGCAGCAGGAACCAGCCGTCGCTCTGCTCCTCCCGCTCCCACAGCAGGCCCTCCCGGCCACTGCCGTCGTCCTCGTACTGCACGACCAGCGCGCTGTCGGCGGTGGAACTCCCCTTCACTGCCAGGTACTTACCGCTCTGGCCGTTGCGGATCCGGAGTGCGCCCGCGTCGGCCGGCAGGAGCTGCCACGCATGGTCGCCGGTGCCCGCATTGCGGAACTGCACGACCCGCGCGTCGTTGTCCGTCGACATGCCGTCGACCGCGAGGACCTTGCCGCTGTGCCGGTTCAGCACACGGTGGTGGCGCGGCTGTGGCGTCCACGAACTACCACTCGGGGCCGCGGTCGGGAACGCGGTGATCCGCAGCCGGGCCGCGCCCATCGGCACCAGGGTCACGTCCTCCACCACCGCCCGGCTGCGCGCGGGGCTCGGTTGCAGGGGTGCGACGACGCCCTCCTCGTCGGCGATCCACTCGGGGATGCGGCGGGCCCGCGCGGTGAGCGTGAGCGGCGTGCCGTCCAGGGTGAACGGGTTGTCCGCGAGCGGCCCCTCCTTGCGGTGCACGGTGGCCGAACTGCCCGCTATCAGACCGTAGTTCCAGGGCGTGGTGGCGTGCACGTCGTACTCGGGGAATGTGTCGTCGCCGCCCGTGCGCACATATCTCTCGCCGATCCGCAGCGAGTACGTGAGCGGGCCGTGGTCGACGCTGACGCTGTCGTGGTTCCCCTTCCAGGTGCGCAGCGCGGTCCTCTGCGGCAGGCGCAGCCGCACCTCGTCGCCGTCCCGCCACGTGCGCCGGACCTCCGCGAACGAGGGCCCCTTCGCGGCCTTCACCGGGCGGCCGTTGACCGTCAGGCGCGGCGCCTCGCACCACCCCGGAATGCGCAGGCGCAGCGGGAACTCCACCGCACGCTCCACGCCGACGCTCAGGGTCACCGTCTCGTCGAAGGGGTACTCCGTCTCCTCCCGCACCGTGACCTTCACCCCGTCGCCCGCCTCGGCGCGTACCTCGCACGGCGCGTACATCGCGGCCACCAGCCCACCGTCGGGCCCCGCGAGCCACAGTTCCTCGGCGAAGTAGGGCCAGCCCATGCCGTAGTTGTGCGGGCAGCACCGGTACTGGTCGACGCCGGGCTGGAAGGACTGCATGGCGAAGCCGTTCTGGAACTGCCCGTCGGTCTTGCGGGTGTTGTCGAGGTCGATGCCGTTGGCGCTGGTGACGTAGTGGATTCCCTTGCCGGTCGGGTCCAGGGCGGCCGGGAGCATGTTGAAGGCCAGGTCCTCGCAGCGGTCCGCCCACACGGGATCGCCGGTGATCCGGGTGAGCAGCTCGTGGCTGGCCATGAACTCGACGATGCCGCAGGTCTCGAACCCCTGGCGCGGGTCGCCGAACCCGGGCCGGGCGTTCTCGTCCCCCGCCATGCCGCCGCCGGGGAACTGCCCGTATTCGTGCAGCACTTGGTCGTACGTGCGGTAGGTGGCGCGGCGCAGTTCCGCCGCCCCTTCGGTGGCCCACTGGGCGTACTGGGCGGGTTCGCGGAAGCCTTGGGCGATGTTGACGTTGTGCGGGGTGGGGAGCTTCCCCGTCCAGTCGGCTCCGTAGCGGTGCATCTTGCCGACGAGGTCCACGAGGAAGGCATCGCCGGTCCGCTCGTACAGCCAGCGCGCGGTGTCGATGCCGTCGCCCCAGCGCACGGAGACCCAGCTGCTGTCGAAGGCACCCTTCCCCTGGGTGGCCATGTAGGTCATGAAGCGGGTCAGGAACGGCACGATGCGCTCGTCGTGGGTGTACTCCTCCCACGTACGCAGCGCCATCAGGAGCGGCAGGAACGGCCAGAAGTCCGGGCCTCCGTTCAACGACGTGCGCAGGGCGCGCGGCCCGAAGAATCCGTCGGACTGCTGGGTGGCGAGGATGGGGTCGATCCAGCGCCTGCACGTGGCGAGCGCGTCGGCGTCGCGAGTGGCGATCGCGAGGGGCACGAACCCCCGCAGCCAGTAAGGGACTTCCTCCCAGCCGGCGAGTTCCGGGTGGATCCAGCCGCACGTGTCCATGTCGAGGAAGTGGGACTTCCGCTCGTACCGTCCGCACAGTCCGGCCAGTTCCAGGCGCAGTTGGCCGGCGAGCCACCCGTCGGCGGTGACGCTGCCGACGGGCAAGCGCGTGAACGCGTCGGCGGCCGGTCCCGACGCGTCCGCCCGCGCCGTCGCGGTGCCCGCACCGCCCCACGCGGTGGCCGCACAGGCCACCGTCGCGGCCTGGAGCACGCCGCGTCGAGTCACAGTCATGAAGTGCCTCCTACGAAAGAGGGGCGGGCCCGTGAGTACGGGCCCGCCCCAAGGGCGTACGGGTCAGGAGCAGTTCGCCACGGTGTCCTGCGAGGCGTCGCGGATCAGCGCCTGCTGGGCGTCGTGCACCCGCTTCACGTCGGGCTTGACGACCCGGCGGTCATAGGTGAGCAGACCGTTCAACTCGCCCTCGACGTCGGAGATCTGCGTGTAGACGGCGCCGTTGCCGCCCTTGCAGGCCAGCTTGTGCACCTCGTCCAGCTTCTCGAGGTAGCCGTCCGTGTACGTCGCCGGGTCCACGTCGACGTAGGACTGCTGGACCGACCAGGCGTGGCCCGGCACCGCGAGGCCGAGGCCGCCGTACTCGCCCGCGACCAGGGCGCGTTCGCCGTCCGGCTTGGGTGGCAGGGCGGGGCTCGGGTAGCCGTGTTCATCCATGATGTCGCCGGTGCCGCCGTCCTTGCCGAGGTTGAGGCCCGACATGCCGTTGATGAGGCGGGTCGGGTCCCAGGACTTGGCCTGGGTGGCGAGGCGGCCCTCGTCGTACTGGCCCCAGCCCTCGTTCAGGGTGACCCACATGACGACCGACGGGTGGTTGATGTGCTGGTCGATCATGATCTTCATCTCGCGCTCGAACTCGGCGCGGGCGGCCGTCGACGGGTTCGTGCCGGCCTCCATCGCCGGCATGTCCTGCCAGACCATCAGGCCGAGCTTGTCGGCCCAGTAGAACCAGCGGTCGGGTTCGACCTTGATGTGCTTGCGGACCGAGTTGAAGCCCATTTTCTTGTGCATCTTCAGGTCGTACGCGAGCGCGTCGTCGCTGGGCGCGGTGTGCAGGCCGTCGGGCCAGAAGCCCTGGTCGAGGGTGGCCATCATGAAGACCGGCTTGCCGTTGAGGATGGTGCGCGGCGTGCCGTTCACCTTCTCGACGGAGATCGAGCGCATCCCGAAGTAGCTGCCGACCTTGTCCTCGCCGACGCCCACCTTGAGGTCGTAGAGGAAGGGGTCGTCGGGCGACCACAGGTGCGGCTTGGCGATCTTCAGGGTGAGCGGTCCGCCGGAGGTTCCGGTGGCGGTGGCGACCTTCTTGCCGTCCGCGTACGCCGTCGCCGTGACGGGGACGCCGTCACGAACACCCGTTGCGGAGATGGCCACTTCGCCCGTCTTCACATTCGGCGTCACCTTCAGGTCGGTGGCGTGGTCTGCGGCGACCGGCTCCATCCACACGGTCTGCCAGATGCCGGAGGACGGGGTGTACCAGATACCGCTGGGGTCGAGCCGCTGCTTGCCCATGGGCGGGTTCTCGGCGTTGTCGGCGTCGGTCGGGTCGTAGACGCCGACGATGAGTTCCTGAGTGCGGCCCGGCTTGAGGGCGTCGGTGACATCGGCGCTGAACTTGTCGTAGCCGCCCTTGTGATCGGCGACCTTCGTGCCGTTCACGTAGATCTCCGACTTCCAGTCCACGGCACCGAAGTTGAGCCGCAGCCGCCGCTTGTCGCCGACCTTCCAGTCGGCGGGCACGGTGAAGGTGCGCCGGTACCACATGCGGTCCTCGTGGCGCTGGACGCCGGAGAGCTGGGACTCGACCGGGTAGGGCACGAGGATCTTCTCGCCCAGCTTCTTGCCGACCGGCGGCTGCTCGCCCTCCTTCGCGGCGGCGAACTCCCAACTGCCGTTGAGGTTCTTCCACTTGTCGCGGGTGAGCTGCGGACGCGGGTACTCGCGGTGGGCGTTGGCCGGGGTGACGTCGTCGCCCCACTTGGTGGTCAGCTCGTGCGTCGAGTGGTTGGGCCCGCTCGACCAGAAGGAGCCGATGGCCGTGCCGTCGCTTCCGGCCAGTCCGCCCTTGCCGTCGTACGTCACGTCGGCCTGGCCCGAGGCGTCGCCGTCCTTGTTGCCGACGACCGGCTCGTCGAGGCCCACGATCAGCGCGCGCGGGTCGTCGGGGTCCGCCTTCGCCGTGCCGAGCGGCCACTTGGCACCGCCGATGACGGCCTTCAGGTGATCGTTGATGTCACCGGGGACGGCGCCCAGCTTCTGCGCGAAGTCCAGCTTCAGGGTGCGGCCGTCGCCGAGCACGGTGGTGCCGATGGCGCCGTCGTACTTCCAGTCGTCGGGGATCCGGAACGCGGAGGACGGGATGGCCTCCTTCTTCTCACCGGGCTCGGTCCAGCGCAGGTGGAGGTTGGAGCCGCCGATGTGCTCGAAGTACTCGACCTTGATGTCGACCGCCTTGCCCGCGGTCAGGTCGACGGGCTGGGAAGTCTGTTCCTTCTCCCAGTCGTCGACCCAGTGGTCGATGACCAGCTTGTTGTCGACCCACAGCCGGAAGCCGTTGTCACCGATCATAGACAACGTTGTCGGCCCGGACTTCTCCGGCACCAGCTTCCCGGTCCAGCGCACGCTCGCGTCGTCCGCCTGGCCGGTCGCGGACGACAGACGGGAGTCGAGGCTGTTGAAGTCGATCTGCGGGTCGAAGCCGGTGGCCTTGAGCTTGTCGAAGTCGAAGGCGCCGGAGGCGGACTGGGTGTAGTACTCGCCCTTCAGTCCGTGCGGCACGACCGGGTCGTCGTCCGCGGTGGCGGCGGCGCCGGACGGGGCCACCGCGAGAGCGCTGAGGCCCAGGGCCGCGGTGAGGAGCAGGGACAGATGCCTTGCGTGACGTCTGAGGGTTCGGGGTTCTCCGGGATTTCTGGGGTTCCTTGTGCGCACGGATCCTCCTGTGCTGGGACGCGTCGAGGATGAGTGGCGGCTCGCCGCTCGGGTCTGTGCAACTGCGGTGTATTACGTTGGACTTCGTTGAACATTGTTGCGGGGACGGGCAGTTGGCATCACAGCACGGGCGCGCGTCCCCGGCAAGACCGCGGGACCCGGATGGCCACTGAAACCACACTGAAACCAGCCTGAGTGCGCCGTGCCACAGCCTCTGCCGCATGACCACCACGACAGCGACACCCCCTCCCCTCGCCATCGCGGCGAAGGGGCTCCGCAAGGCCTACGGCGACAAGGCCGTGCTCGACGGCATCGATCTCGCGGTGCCGGCCGGCTCCGTCTTCTCGCTGCTCGGGCCGAACGGCGCGGGCAAGACCACCGCCGTCAAGATCCTCTCCACGCTCGTCACCGCCGACGCGGGCGAGCTGTCCGTCGGCGGCCACGACCTCGCCGCCGACCCCCAGGCCGTGCGCGCGGCGATCGGGGTGACCGGGCAGTTCTCGGCCGTCGACGGCCTGATCACCGGTGAGGAGAACATGCACATCATGGCGGATCTGCACCATCTGCCCCGGCGCGAGGGCCGCCGGCTGGCCGCCGGGCTCCTCGACCGCTTCGACCTCTCCGAGGCGGCAAGCAAGCCCGCGTCGACGTACTCCGGCGGCATGACGCGCCGCCTCGACATCGCCATGACGCTGGTCGGCTCCCCGCGCATCCTGTTCCTCGACGAGCCGACGACCGGCCTCGACCCGCGCAGCCGCCACACGATGTGGCGCATGATCCGCGAACTCGTCGCCGACGGTGTCACCGTCTTCCTCACCACGCAGTACCTGGACGAGGCCGATGAACTCGCCGACCGCATCGCTGTGTTGAGCGAGGGCCGGATCGCCGCCTCGGGCTCCGCCGAGGAGCTGAAGCGGCTCGTGCCGGGCGGCCATGTGCGGCTGCGGTTCACCGATCCGGCCGGCTACCGGGGCGCCGTCGCCGTGCTCCGCGATGTCACCGCGGACGACGACGCGCTGACGGTGCGGATCCCCAGCGACGGCACCCAGCGCGAACTGCGCTCCGTACTCGACTGGTTGGACGCGGCGGGCATCGAGGCGGACGAGCTGTCCGTGCACACCCCCGACCTCGACGACGTGTTCTTCGCCCTGACCGGCGGCGCCGAGCAGACCCTCCGGCCCGAGGAGGCCCTCCGATGAACAGCACCGCCCTGTCCCTCGCCGTTCGCGACTCGTCCACGATGCTGCGCCGCAACCTCCTGCACGCCCGCCGCTACCCGTCGCTCACCCTGAACATCCTGCTGACACCCATCGTTCTGCTGCTGCTCTTCGTGTACGTCTTCGGCGACGTGATGAGCGCGGGGATCGGTGGCGGCCCCGCCGACCGCAGCGCGTACATCGGCTATCTCGTACCGGGGATCCTGCTGATGACCATCGGTGCCACTCCGGCCGGGACCGCGATCTCGGTCACGATGGACATGACGGAAGGGATCATGGCCCGTTTCCGTACGATGGCCATCCACCGCGGGTCCGTACTGATCGGGCATGTCGTGGGTAGCGTGCTGCAAGCGGTCGCCGGCGTCATTGTCGTTGGTGCGGTCGCGGTGGCCGTCGGCTTCCGGTCCACGGACGCGTCCGCCCTGGAGTGGCTGGCGGCGTTCGGCCTGACGGTGCTGGTGGCCGTGGCGCTGTGCTGGGTGGCCGTCGGGATGGGCCTGGCCAGTCCGAACGCCGAGGCGGCGAGCAACAACACGGTGCCGCTGATCATCCTCCCGTTCATCTCCAGCGCCTTCGTGCCGATCGACGCGATGCCCGGCTGGTTCCGGCCGGTCGCCGAGTACCAGCCGTTCACGCCCTTCATCGAGACACTGCGCGGACTGCTGCTCGGCACGCCGATCGGTCACAACGGGTGGCTCGCGGTCGCCTGGTGCCTGGGCCTGACCGCACTCGGGTTCTTCTGGTCGAGGGCGCTGTTCAACCGCGATCCGGCGTAGCGACGGCGCGGGCCGCGTCCCGCAGTTCGTCTCGCCCGAGGGCGGCGTACTCGGCCACCGCGTCGGTGTACGCCGCCCGGTCGGCGCTCTCGGCCGCCTGTCGGGCACGGGCCGCCGCCATCGTGGGCTGGAAGTCCCGCAGCACCCACAGCCGTTCGGCCAGGGCGAGCGTCCGTACGGCTTCGGGGGTACGGTCCGTGAGCCCGGCCGCGCCGAGCGCGTGCAGCACGGTGCCGAGGACGGGGAGTGCCAGCTGGTCGGCGGTCGGCCCCGCGTGCACGGCCCGCAGCCGGTCGACCGTGTCGGCGACCGGTGCGAGCCGGTCCACGTACGCGTGCGCCGTCACCGCCGTCGCCTGGATCTGCAGAGCCCACGGGTCGTGCCACAGCTCCCCGTCGTGCTGCGCTCCGGCGGCGGGCAGCCGTGCGACGGCACGGCGCCACAGCTCAAGACCGGCCTCGGTGTCGCCGCGGGCGAGCGCGATCTCGGCGCGTACTCCCAGGTCCGGGCTGTAGAAGGGGTCCTTCTGCGCGGTTCCCTCGGCCTCCGCCCGCCGCTGCCACGTCTCGGCCTCGTCCGGATCCGCGCGTTGCAGGCAGGCGAGCGCGAACCCCCAGCGGATGCCGACGTAGTCGTTCTCGTCGCCGAACCGGGGCAGTGCCTCGCGGGCCGCCCCGAGGTAGCGGTACGCGGCGTCGCCGTCGCCCGTCGTCAGACACAACTGGCTCAGCCGTGAGTAGCCCATGACCTCCAGGGGCGGGCTGTCGACCGCCGCCAGGACGTCGACGACCCGCCGCGCCGAGGCGAGCGTGCGGCCGATGTCGTGCTCGTACTCCCAGACGTACGTGGCGACGCTCTCGGCGACGGAGACGACCAACGGGTAGTCGCTGTCGCAGAGTTCGCGCAGCACGTCGTAGTCGGGAGGCAGCATCTCCGGTACGGCGACCAGCACGACCGCGATGGCGCGCAGCAGCGTGTCCGGCGGGGCCGGGGGCAGCCGGCGCAGGGTGACGAGGTGGCGCAGGACGCGCGGGGCGTGGTCCACGATGAGGCTCGCCGCGCACAACACCGCGGCGGCCCGGGCCACTTCGACGTACCCGGGTTCGGGGCGGTAGTGCGAGAGCGGGGCGCCGGTGTCGGCCGCGAGGGCGAAGAGGCGGGCGAAGTCCGAGTCGGTGGACCACAGGGCGGCGAGTACGGCGGTGACGGCCGCGGTGGTGGCCCCCTCGCCGCGGGCCAGGGCGTGCCGGAGGGCGGCGACGAGGTTGTCCTGCTCGGACTTGATCAGCTCCCGGGTGTCGGGGGAACGCGGGCCGAGCAGCGTGTCGTAGTGAGCGACACCGAACTCGCGTGCCCAGGAGCAGAGTTGACCGAGAGCCCGTTCCTCCTCGCCGGATTCCGCGAGCCGGGCCGCGCTGAACTCCCGTACGGTCTCCAGCATCCGGAACCGGACCCCTGAGGGGGTGTCGGCGACGGTCAGGAGTGACTGCTCGGCGAGCTGTTCCAATACGCCCAGTACGTCCAGCACGTCCAGCGCGTCCTTGCCGAGGACCCGTTCCGCCGCGTCGGCGGAGAACCCGCCGGGGAAGACGGACAGCGTGCACATGGCGGCGCGGGCCTCGTCCGCGAGGAGGTTCCAGCTCCACTCCACGACGGCGTGCAGGGTGCGGTGCCGCTCGGGAACGTCGCGTACGCCGCCGCGCAGCAGGGCGAAGCGGTCGCCGAGGCGGCGCGCGATCTCGGGCACGGACAGGGCCCGCACCCGCGCCGCGGCCAGCTCCACGGCGAGCGGCAGCCCGTCGAGGTGTCCGCACAGTTCGGCCACCGCGTCCGGCGGCAGGTCGACGCCGGGCCGTGCGGCCCTGGCCCGCTGGCCGAACAGCTCGACGGAGGTGTCGGGACCCAGCTCCGGCAGCGCGTGCACCGCCTCCGACGTGAGCCCGAGCGGCGACCGGCTGGTGGCGAGCACGCGCAGGTCACGGGCGCGGGACAGCAGCGCCTGGACGAGGTCGGCGACCGCCCCGACGACGTGCTCGCAGTTGTCGAGGACCAGCAGCGCGGGCCCGGCACCGAGCGTCCGGACGATGCCGGACACCGGGTCGGCCGGGGCATGCCCGGCGACGGCGCCGTGCCGCCCCTCCCCCACGCCGAGCGCGGAGGCCACCTCCGCGGCGATGTCCGCGTCCGCGGGGACACCGGCCAACGGCACGGCGTGCACGACGCGTTGCCCGGCCCGGCGGATCACGGCGTACGCGAGCCGGGTCTTGCCGAGTCCGCCGGGGCCGACAACGGTCACGGCGCGCGCCTCACGCAGCAGTCTCTCCACCGCGGCGATGTCCTGTTCACGGCCGAGGAGTTGGTTCGGTTCGTGCGGTACGCCGTGCCGGACGACGGCCGGTTCGTCCCGCAGCAACTCGGCCTGAATGTGACGGAGTTGAGCACCGGGCTCGGCACCCAGTTCCTCCCGGAGCCCACGGCGGTACGTCTCGTAACGAGCGAGCGCGGTGGAAGGGCCGGCCGTGGCGGCCTCGGCGCGGAGCAGTTCGGCGAGCACCTCCTCGTCGCGCGGCAGCCGTACGGCGGTCTCCGCCAGCGGGCCCGCGGCCTCCGCGTACCGGCCGAGCCGGGCGAGCGCGAGGGCCCGCGCGCGGACGAGCTCCCGGCGGACCGGGGCACGTTCGGCGCGCAGCGCGGCCACGGGATCGTGCGTGCCGCCGGCCTCCTCCGGGGCGCCCTCCCACAGGGCGAGCCCGGCCTCGGCCCCGGCCAACGCGCCTGCGTGATCCCCGGCCCTGGCCCGCTCCGCGCACACGGCGGCGTACCGCAGCAGCGCGGAGCTGTCGACCTGGTCATCGGCGAGGCCGAGCCGGTAACCGGTCGGCGTGCTCGCGATGACATCGGCGCCCAGCTGGGCCCGCGCCCGCGCGACGAGGACCTGCACCGCCTTGCCCGGGTGCTGCGGCAGCTCCTCAGGCCACAGCCCCGCCACCAGCCGCTCCGTGCTGCACCCGGTGCGCGGCTCGCTCGCGAGGAGGGCGAGCAGGCCGCGCAGCCGGGGCGCGGTGACCTCCTGCCCGCGGTGGGCGACGCGGGGCAGGAGGGTCAGGTCGGTGGCCATCCGTGCAGGTTAGCCAAGCGAGCCGGGCGCGGGCGCCGCCCCGGCTCCACGCGGCGTCGCACGAGGGCGACTCCCGGCACGGAGACTGCTACACCCAGGGCGAGCCAGAACACGAGCTTGCCCGACGGCCCGTTGACCGTCCGCAGTTCCCCGTCGTCGTGCCGGCAGAACGAATCCGGCGGCAGGTACCGCGAGACCGGCGTACCGGCGCCGTGGCACGGCGAGGTCTCCGGGAACAGGGCCGGTTGCGCACGCTGTGAGAGGAACCCGCCGACGAGCACCGTCAACCACCCGGCGGCCAGGAACACGGTCATCATCCAGGCCGGGACCTTCGCTCGTCGCCCCAGCAGCCACAGGCCGCACGTCGGCAGGGCGAACACCAAGAGCGGCACGGACAGCACCAGCAGCGCTTTCATGAGCCAAGTACAGCACCGGCCACCGGCGCGCCCTCCCCTTTCTGCTCAGTGCACCGACTGCCCCTTGCCGAGGGCGATCACCCCGGACTTCGACACGGTGTAGAGCTCCGCGTCGCGGCCCGGGTTGACGCCGATGGTCGCGCCGACCGGGACCTCCACGTTTTTGTCGAGGACGGCGCCGCGTACCACCGCTCCTCTGCCGACCCGTACGTTGTCGTGCAGGACCGAGCCCTGGACGACCGCGCCGTCCTCGACGACGACGCCCGGTGAGAGTACGGAGCGGGTGACCTGGCCGCGGATGACGCAGCCGGGGCTGACGATGGACTCGGCCGCGATGCCGCCCGCGCAGAACTTGGCGGGCGGCAGCTGGCCGGGGTGGGTGTAGATCGGCCAGCGGCGGTTGTCGAGGTTGAAGACCGGGGTGTCCGAGATGAGGTCCATGTGGGCCTCGTAGTAGGCGTCGAGGGTGCCGACGTCGCGCCAGTAGCCGTGGTCCCGGTCCGTCTCCCCCGGCACGTGATTGCCGTCGAAGTCGTAGAGCTGGGCGACGCCTCGCTCGGTGAGCATCGGCACGATCGAACCGCCCATGTCGTGCGCCGAGTTGGCGTCCTCGGCGTCGGTCGTCAGCGCGTCGACGAGGACCTTCGAGGTGAACAGGTAGTTGCCCATCGATGCGAACACCTGGTTCGGGGTGCCGGGCAGCGGCGGCGGATCGGTCGGCTTCTCCAGGAAGGCGTCGATGCGCGTGCCGTCACGGGCCGGCGTGATGATCCCGAACTGGGACGCCTCCCCGCGCGGCACCCGGATGCCCGCCACCGTGACGCCCGCGCCCGACTCGATGTGCTGGGCGAGCATCTGCCGCGGATCCATCCGGTACACGTGGTCGGCGCCGAACACCGCGATGTAGTCCGGCTGTTCGTCGTGGACCAGGTTGAGGGACTGCAGGATCGCGTCTGCGCTGCCCGAGTACCAGCGCGGCCCGAGTCGCTGCTGGGCCGGGACCGGAGTGACGTAGTTGCCGAGCAGGCTCGACATCCGCCAGGTGGTCGTGACGTGCCGGTCCAGCGAGTGCGACTTGTACTGCGTCAGGACGCAGATGCGCAGGATGTCGCCGTTGACGAGATTGGACAGGGCGAAGTCGACCAGGCGGTACGTACCGCCGAACGTCACCGCGGGCTTCGCCCGGTCCGCGGTGAGCGGCATCAGCCGCTTGCCCTCCCCACCTGCCAGCACGATCCCGAGCACCGAAGGTCCGCCGCGCATCCCAACCCCCCTGTGATTCACGTACCGTTGAGAATCTCCTGGTACACGTCGACCGTGCGCCGGGCGATCGCGTCCCAGCCGAACTCCGCCGCCGCCCGCTCCCGACCCGCCTCTCCCATCGCCCGCGCCGCACCGGGATCGGCGACCACCCGGTTCAGGGCGACCGCGAGCCCCGCCTCGAAGGCCTCGGGCTCCGCGGCCGCGTACGGGACGAGCAGCCCCGTCTCGCCGTCCGCGACGACCTCGGGGATGCCGCCGACCTGCGAGGCGACCACCGCGGTGCCGCAGGCCATCGCCTCCAGGTTGACGATGCCGAGCGGCTCGTACACGGAGGGGCACGCGAACACCGAGGCGTGCGTGAGCAGTTGGATGACCTCGGCGCGCGGCAGCATGGCGGGGATCCAGCGCACCCCGTCGCGCGTGGCCTTCAACTCGTCGACCAGCTCCCGGAACTCGCGCCCGACCTCCGGAGTGTCCGGCGCGCCCGCGCAGAGCACGACCTGGACGTCCTTCGTCAGCCCCTTTGCCGCGCGCAACAGATGGGGCACGCCCTTCTGCCGGGTGATGCGGCCGACGAAGAGGATGTAGGGGCGCTGCGGGTCGATGTCGTAGCGGCGCAGCACGTCCGTGCCGGCGTCCGCGTGGTAGAGCGAGACGTCGATGCCGTTGTGCACGACACGGACCTTCTTCGGCTCCAGGGCCGGATAGCAGGCGAGGATGTCCTTGCGCATCGCGTGCGACACGGCGATCACGCCGTCCGCGGCCTCGATCGCGGTCCGCTCGGCCCATGCCGACAGCGCGTAGCCGCCGCCCAGCTGCTCGGCCTTCCAGGGGCGCAGCGGCTCCAGGGAGTGCGCGGTCATCACGTGCGGTATCCCGAGGTGCAGCGCCGCCAGATGCCCGGCGAGGTTCGTGTACCAGGTGTGGGAGTGCGCGAGGTCGCGGCCTTCGAGTGCCGCGGCGATGGCCAGGTCCACGGAGAGCGTGCGCAGCGCGTCGTTCGCCCCGTCGAGCGCGGGCCAGGCCCGGTGCCGGCGCACGCCGTCGGCCGCTCCCTCGCCCCACGTGTGCACCTCGAGGTCGACGAGGGGGCGCAGCTCGCGCGCCAGGAACTCCACGTGCACTCCGGCACCGCCGTAGACATCCGGCGGGTACTCCCTGGTCAGCAGTCCCACACGCACGCGCGGCCCCCGTAGTCGTCGGTCGGCGACACTCGCTCCGGATCGCTGTTCGAAAGCGCACCTCATGGTCACCCATGGAGGGCCCGTGCGGAAGAGCGCGGACCGTAACGGGCCCGAGTCTCCCCCGGGTCCCTGGGGCACCCGCCCTGGGGATGAATCAGGATGCGGCCTACTCCAACGGGAGTAGGACCCAATGCGTGCTCAAGTCGGACGACAGGGAGAGGTGAAAAGAGCGATCGTAGAGAGTATGAGAAGCGACCGTGCGCCACGCTGCACCCCCAGGGGCGCCTCATGAGCGACCTGGTGCTTTCCGTGCTGCTCTCGCTCGTCTCCGCCGTCGCGTACGCGGGCGGGGCGATCGTGCAGGAGCGCGTGGCCGTGACGTCGCCCAAGGCGGCGTACGCCCCCCTGCGCCGGCCCGCCTGGTGGGGCGCCGGATGCCTGAACGGCCTGGGTGCGCTGCTGCACGTCGCGGCGCTCGCCTTCGGCCCCCTCAGCGTCGTACAACCGCTGGGCGCCCTGACGATCGTGCTCGCCCTGCCGATGTCGGCGCTCCTGGTGGGGCGCAGGGCCGGGGCGACGGCCTGGCGCGGCGCGATCATGGCGACGGTCGGCCTCGCGGGGCTGCTCTCGCTGACCGGGTCCACGACCGAGCAGTCACTGGACGGGACGCAGCGCCTGTTCGTCGGTCTGATCACGGTGGGCGGCGTGCTGACCCTGATGTCGTCGGCCCGCGTGGCGCACCGGCACCCCGTGGTGCGCGCGGTGCTGCTCGCGGTGGCGGCCGGCGGCGCGTTCGGCATGGCGTCGGTGTTCACGAAGTCCGTGACCGAGGACTGGACCGGGCAGCCGCTGGAACAGCTCGCCACGCTCCTCGCGATCGCGGGCCTGGCCGTGACCGGGATGCTGCTGTCGCAGGCCTCCTACCGGGGCGCAGGGCTCGCCGCACCACTGGCGACCGCGACGGTCGTGAACCCCGTGGTGGCGGCGACCATCGGCCTCACCATGTTCGGCGAATCGTTCCGGTACGGCACGATCGGCACGATGCTCGCGCTCGCCTGCGGCGTCGTGGCGGCGGGCGGCCTGATCCTGCTGACGACGGAGCGCATCGGGCGCGGCCGCCGGTCGCGCGCCTCGGTCGTCACCACCCTCCCGCACGGAGCGTCACCGGTGATCCCGCCCGTGGTGCCGGACAGCCCGGCCGGGCTCGACTCCGTGCCGCTGCCGCAGCGCGCGCCGGGCCCCCGGCAGAAGCCGCCGTGCGGGGGCTGGACGGCCGAGGACATCCGGTCGTCCTGATACCGGCCCTGAGGCCTCTCGGACGCTCAGAGTCCCTGAGGCCTCTGGGACGCTCAGATCCTGACGCCGCGGGCCCGCAGATACGCCAGCGGGTCCACGTCACTGCCGAAGCCGGGCCCCGTCCGCACCTCGAAGTGCAGATGCGGGCCCGTGCTGTTGCCCGTGGAGCCGGAGCGTGCGATGCGCTGGCCCGCGACCACGCGCTGGCCGCTCTTCACCGTCAGCGCCGACAGGTGCCCGTACTGGCTGTACTTGCCGTCGGCGTGCCGGATCACCACTTCGTAGCCGTACGAGCCGCCCCAGCCGGCCGAGACGACGTGCCCTGCGGTGATGGCCTTCACGGAGGTCCCTGTGGGCACCGCGAAGTCGACGCCCGTGTGGTAGCCCTTCGACCAGGAGGAACCGGCGGCGCGGTAGGGGGTGCCGAGGGACGCGGCGACGGGGGCGACGGCGTTGTGCGTGGTGGCCTTCGCCGTGTCGGACTTCTTGGCGACGGGTTTCTCGGAAGTCTTGGCGGCGGGCTTCTCGGCGACGGGCTTCGAGGCCTTCTTCGCGGTCTGCGCCTGCGTCTTGCCCTTCACCTTCCCCGGCATGCCGAGGCGCTGCCCCGGCGTGATCAGGTCCGGGTCGGAGCCGATCGTGGCGCGATTAGCCGCGTACAGCGCCCGCCAACCGCCCTTCACGGACCGCTCGGCGGCGATTCCGGAGAGGCTGTCCCCGCTGACGACGCGGTACATCTGGGCGCGTCCCGCCCGTGACTGCGGCGTGGCCTGCGGCCGCACGTCCGGCGTCGCGGTCGTGCGGGTGAGGTCCGCGCGCTGCGAGCACACCGGCCAGGCGCCGGGCCCCTGCCCCTTGAGCACCTTCTCCGCCACGGCGATCTGCTGGTCCCTGGTGGCGAGGTCGGCGCGCGGCGCGTACGCGGTGCCGCCGTACGCGGCCCAGGTGGAGCGGGTGAACTGGAGTCCGCCGAAGAACCCGTTGCCGGTGTTGATGCTCCAGTTCCCGGAGGACTCGCACGCGGCGACCTTGTTCCACGTGTGCGCGTCCGCGGCCTGCGCCGTGCCCGCGCCGACGATCGGTATCGCCATGCCCACACCGCCCACGGTCACGGTGAGCGACGCCCGATTGACCCGGCTCGGCTGATACCGGCGGTGCCGGCCGCGTAACGCCATGAATGCCCCCTCAGCCACACGTAGGAGCGGCAAATTAGCCGCTCCTACGTAAGTGGACAAGAGTGCCCCGAGCCACCTTGGCGGGATTCAGCCCCTCAAGTGCCCAGGAATCCAACGAAGTTGTGCGGCCTGCTGGAAGGGGCCGCCGCCCTCGTGGTCGTTGAACGTGTACACCTCGATCGTCTTCTCGCTGCCCGCCCAGTGGTTGTACGCGCCGAAGACCGTGGACGGCGGGCAGGTCAGGTCCTCCAGGGCGGCGGAGAACAGGGTCGGCGCCGTGGCACGCGCCGCGAAGTTGATGCCGTCGAAGTAGGAGAGCGTGCGGAAGGCGCGCTCGTCCTCGCCGATGTGGGCCTTGAGGTAGAGGGCGATCTCCCGGTACGGGTGACGCTCGGTGAGCGTGGCCGCGCGCCGGAAGTCGCACAGGAACGGCACGTCGGGCGCGGCAGCCCGCAGGTCGGGCACGAGGCCCGCCACGGCGATCGTGATGCCGCCGCCCTGGCTGCCGCCGGTGACGGCGACCCGCGAGGCGTCCACGAGCGGGTGCGAGCGGGCGGCGTCGACGGCGCGCACGGCGTCCGTGTAGACGCGGCGGTAGTAGTACTCGTGCGGGTCCTGGATGCCGCGCGTCATGAAGCCCGGCTGGGACGGCGTGGAGCCGACCGGGTCGGGGGTGTCGCCGACGCTGCCGCCGCTGCCCTGCCCGCGGGTGTCCATCACGAAGTGCGCGAACCCGGCGGCCGCCCAGCGCAGGTGGGTGTGCGGCAGGCCGCGGCCGCCTCCGTAGCCGATGTACTCGACAACGGCCGGAAGCGGCTCGTTCGCGCCTGCCGGAAGGACCAGCCAGCCCTTCACGGGATGCCCGCCGAAGCCCGCATACGTAACGTCGAATACGTCGACTGCCGTGTACGGGACGTCGACGGGCTCGAAGCGTGCGTCCAGGTCGTGCTCCCTGGCCTCGACCAGGGTCTTCTCCCAGAAGGCGTCGAAGTCGTCGGGGGCGGTCAACTCCGGCTGATAAGTACGCAACGCATCGAGTGACAGGTCGAAATGAGGCACGCACGGCTCCAATTTCGTAGAGAGTCCACGGTGGAGAGAATCCATGGTGGGGTCGGATCGCCAACCTAACGCGACTTCCCACCAGAAATGAACAAGATCTTTCATCTTCCGCAGGCACAAGCAACAGAAGCGACAGGAGCGGCAGGCATGAGCGACACAGCCCAGATCGGTGTCACAGGGCTCGCTGTGATGGGGCGCAATCTCGCCCGGAACTTCGCCCGCAACGGCTACACGGTCGCCCTTCACAACCGCACGGCGTCCCGTACGCACGCGCTGGTCGAGGAGTTCGGCGAGGAGGGCATCTTCGTACCGACCGAGACGGCCGAGGAGTTCGTGGCCGCGCTGGAGCGGCCGCGGCGCCTGGTCATCATGGTGAAGGCGGGCGAGCCGACGGACGCGGTGATCAAGGAGTTCGCGCCGCTCATGGAGTCGGGCGACATGATCATCGACGGCGGCAACGCGCACTTCGCGGACACCCGTCGCCGTGAGAGGGAACTGCGCGAGCAGGGCATCCACTTCGTCGGCACCGGCGTCTCCGGCGGCGAGGAGGGCGCGCTGCACGGGCCGAGCATCATGCCCGGCGGCAGCGTCGAGTCGTACGCCTCGCTCGGCCCGATGCTGGAGAAGATCTCCGCCAAGGCGAAGGACGGCGCGCCCTGCGTGACACACGTCGGCCCCGACGGGGCGGGCCACTTCGTCAAGATGGTGCACAACGGCATCGAGTACGCCGACATGCAACTCATCGGCGAGGCCTACCAGTTGCTGCGCGACGTGGCCGGGTACTCCCCCGCGCAGATCGCCGACATCTTCCGCACCTGGAACACGGGCCGCCTCGACTCCTACCTGATCGAGATCACGGCCGAGGTCCTCTCGCACGTCGACGAGGCGACCGGCAAGCCCTTCGTGGACGTCGTCCAGGACCAGGCCGAGCAGAAGGGCACCGGCCGCTGGACGGTACAGATCGCGCTCGACCTGGGCGTGCCGGTGTCCGGCATCGCGGAGGCGGTGTTCGCGCGCTCCCTGTCCGGGCACGCGGAACTGCGCACCGCCTCACGCGAGTTGGCGGGTCCGACGGCCGTGGCACTGAGCGAGTCGGAGGCCGCCGCCTTCGCCGACCGCGTCGAACAGGCCCTGTACGCCTCGAAGATCGTGTCGTACACGCAGGGCTTCCACGAGATCTCCGCGGGCAGCGAGGAGTACGACTGGAACATCGACTCCGGTGCGGTGGCCCGGATCTGGCGCGGCGGCTGCATCATCCGCGCCGCGTTCCTCGACCGGATCACGGCGGCGTACGAGGCCGAGCCGAACCTGGTCTCGCTGCTGTCCGACAAGGGCTTCGCCGACGAGATCGCCGCGGCGCAGGACGACTGGCGCTCGGTCCTGGTCGCGGCGACCACGCAGGGTGTGCCCACGCCGGGCTTCGCCGCCGCGCTCGCCTACTACGACGCGCTGCGCGCCGAGCGCCTGCCGGCCGCGCTCACGCAGGGCCAGCGGGACTTCTTCGGCGCGCACACGTACCGCAGGGTCGACCGGGAGGGCTCGTTCCACACGCTGTGGGGCGGTGACCGCTCCGAGGTCGACGCGTAGCCGCTAGGCGGGTGAGGGCTCGGGCTCCGGTGGGTGTGGATCGGGGTCCGGGTCCGGGAGCGGCGGCGTCGGTGACGGCGAGGGCCGCGGCGAGGGCTCGGGCACCGGCGTCGGGAACGGGTCCGGCATCGGACCGGGATCCGGCCGGTCGGGACCGGGGCCGGGCCCGGGCGTGGGGGTCGGCGGGACGGGATCGGGGAACGGTTGGGTCATCGTTGGTTCCTCCAACGGTTCGGAGGGGACCTTTCCACTGTCTCCCGGCTCGCGTGCCCACGCCCGCCGAGTCCACGCCTACGACCCGTCGAGTGGCCGGCCGAGGTCGGCGAGCAGCTCGTCGAGCGCCTGCGTGAGGGCCTCGACGTTGGCCGGATCGAACCAGGTGGTGCGGATGCGTTCGTTGTTCCCGTTCGGCGTCTCGTGGTCGGCCGCGAGCCGGTTCAGGGAGCGGGTCCCGTCGCCCAGCGAGCGGCCGATGCCTTGGAAGAGGCCGCGGACGTAGCGGTCGGCGTCGTCGGGGGCGATGCCGTGGTCGGCGGCCCATGCGGCGAGCGTCGCGAGATACGCGTAGTGGGTGGTCAACGTGCCGGTCAGCGCGGAGAGAACGTTGAAGGCGGCCTCGTCCGCGACGGGCAGCGCGCCGCCCATCCGCGCGAAGAAGGCATCCACCTCCGGGTGCGAGGGGTGCACGACCGTGACGGAGCGGCGTTCGCGGATGGTCGGCAGGGGGATGGCGCGGACCAACGGGACGTCGGCGCCGAGCGTTCGACGCAGTTCGTCATTGCCGACGCCGGCCATCACGTTGACCACGACCCTGTCGCCGTCGATCCGTAGTCCGGCCACGGCGTCGTGCCAGTCCCGGCGGCGCACCGCGAGGAGCACCAACTCGGAGCGGTCCACCACCTCTTGGTTGTCGGCACACACCGTGACACCCGCGTACTGCTCGGACAGTGCCTCGGCCGTGCGGGCTCCCCGCGGGGAGAGGAACACCTCCGGCCAAGCACCGCCCTCGTGGCGCAGGCCCTCGACGACGGCCCGGCCGATCTCGCCCACCCCGATGATGCCGACGCGTCGCACCGTCTCCTCCTCCACCAACTGTCTCCTCCTCCATGGGTCCGTGATCACGTCGAGGCGGGTGCTGCGCGACGGGCCCGTCGCGCAGCACCTCGTTCAGTCCGCCAGGGCCGCACCGAGGAACTCGCGGATCTCCGTGCGGGCGGCCTCGGCCTGCGGTTCCATGCCCGGCAGGGAGAGGAACGCATGCTTCGCTCCCGGGTATTCGGTGAGCCTCACGGGTGTCCCGGCCTCCCGCAGTCGTTCGGCGTAGCGCCGGCCGTGGTCGGCCACCGCGTCCTGGGTCGGCACCACCACGAGCGCCGGCGCGAGTCCGCCCAGGTCGTCCGCGTACAGCGGCGAGTACGCGCGGGCATCGATCCCCGGCGGGACGGACAGTCGCCGCAGGAAGCGCAGGAGCGGCAGGGCGCGGGTCGGGCTGTACGCGTACTCGGCCGTCGAGGAGTGGTCCTCCATCGTGTCGGTCACGTCGACCGCGGGGTTGACGAGCACCTGCGCCCTGAGCCGCAGGCCGGCCTCGCGGGCCCGGATCGCGCTCAGGGCACTGATCAGCCCGCCGAAGCTCTCGCCGAAGACGGCCGTGCGCGCCGGGTCGACGCCCCACTGCCCGGCGTTCCGCACCACGTGCCGCAGCACGTCCCAGCCGTCGTCGGCGGCATGCGGGAGCGTGCTGTCCTGGGCGACGAGGCGGTGCTCGACCGAGACGACGACCGCGGGGAGCCGGGCGGCGAGGTGACTGTTGGCCCAGTCGCACTGCGCCGCCGTACCCACGAAGCCTCCTCCGTGCACATGGATCACGAGCGGCAGATCGACCCGGCCGCCGGCCTCCGCGTCCCGGGTCGCCGCCGGCCGGTACACCCGGACAGGCAGGTCGCGGCCAGGCAGCGCCACGTTCCGCCAGTCGACGACCGCGTCCGGGTCCGGCTCGCCGAGGACCACCCGAGCCGCACGGGACGCCCTGAAGCGGTTCTCCGCCTCGCGGTAGGCGATCAGTTCCTCGTTGGTGATCGCCGAGAAGTCCGGCTCCGGCGGCCGCTCCACAGCAGTGGTCTCACTCATGTCCCGTCTCCCCTGCGTCTGTTCGCTGCTTCGTCTCTTCGCTGCTCCCGATCGGGAGGCCCGGTCGGGCATGTGTCCTTAGTATGCACGCGGTGCGTGCATAACCAAGTGCATGACTGAAAACTACGCTCAGTGCAGTGCCGAGTGCATGGCCATGTGCATGAGCTAGGCTCGGCCGGGACGAGAGGGGAAAAATGGCAGCCCGAAGGCGCTGGTCGACCGAGGAGATCCTGGACACGGCGGCGGAGCTGCTGCGCACGAGCGACGCCGAGTCGTTCAGTGTGCGCAAACTCGCCGGCGCTCTCGGGACGGACTCCTCCAGCCTGTACCGGCACTTCCGCAACAAGACGGAGCTGCTGCGCGCGGTCGCCGACCGCATCCTTGCGGCCGCGATGGAGGGCTACCGCCCCGAGGGTGACTGGAAGCAGCGCATCACCGCGACGGCCCTGCGTCTGCGGGAGTCCTTCGGCGAGCACCCTCAACTCGCCGCGGTCTGGGGGCGCTACGCGTCCGGGGGTGCCGGCTCCCGGCTGGTCATGGAAGAGGTACTACAGGCCTTGCGGACCTCGGGCCTGCCCGATGAGGAGATTCCGGCCCGCTACCACCGGATCGTGATCCTCGTCGCCTCTCTGATCGCCTCCGAGGCGGGCATCGGCAGCCTCACCCCCGGCGAGTACGAGCAGGGCATGGAGCAATTCCGGGTCGCGGTGCTGGGTGCCGACCCCGAGCGCTTCCCCGCCCTGGCCCACTTCGCCCGCGAGATCCGCCCCCTCGGGGCCGACCGCGGTGCGGCGTTCGACGAGATCCTCGCCGCCCACCTCGCCCGGATCGAGGCCGCGATTCCCTGACGCGGGCGGGGTGGTGCGGCGCGTGAGGACCGGGCCGATTCTCAGCCTTCGGTGCGGCGCAGCCGTACGACGGGAATGTCGCGGCTCGTCTTCTTCTGGTAGACCGCGTAGTCCGGGAACAGCTCCACCAGGGAGTCCCACACCCGCGCCTTGTCCTGCGGCGACAGGGTCTCGGCGCGCGCCGTGAACCGCTCGGTTCCCACACGCAGCCGGACCTCGGGGTTGGCCTCAAGGTTCAGGTACCACTGCGGGTGCTGGTCCGAGCCGCCGTACGACGCCACGATCAGCTGGTCGTCACCGTCCGTGCCGTAGATCAGGACGGTGCGCCGCCACTGGCCGCTCTTGCGGCCCTCGTAGTCGAGGAGCAGGCACGGGGCGCCGTGGATGCTGGTGCCCTTGGTGCCGCCGGACTCCTCGTAGGTGCGGGCCTGTTCGGCGACCCAGCCGGTGGGGCTGATGACGACGTCGGTGCCGGGGTCGGTCATGCGGACTGCCTCCTGGTTCGGGGAGCCGGCCGGTCGCGCCGGCGGGCTCCCGGGTTCCGGGTAACTCCCTTCAAGCTAAGCGTTATTGGCGCTCGCGCATTCCGACGCGGCGGCGCCGAGTCCGGGGCGCGGGCTGGAGAGCACGGGCAGGGCGGTGTGGGCGCGCTCGGCGGCGTCGGTCAGGGAGGCCTGGGCCAGGACGATCACGTCGGCCTCGGCGATGCCGTCGATGGCGGTGGCGACGAGCGCGAGATACCCGTCCCTGTCCCCGGCGAGGAACAGCTCCCAGGCACCCTCGACGAACACGGTGCGCACGTCCACCGCGCGCCCGGCCCGCCGGGCCTCCTCCTCGACCAGGTCGACCGTCGGCCCGAAGGTGCTGCGCACCGTGGCGACCACGGCGATCCGCTCCCCCTCGGCGACGGCCCGCGCGGCCATCGGCCGGTCCACGCGCAGCACGGGCACACCGGCGTCCGCTGCGAGGCCCTCCGCGACGGCGCCGAGCGTGGAACACGTGCACAGCACGGCGTCCGCCCCGTCGGCGACGGCCGCGACGAGCAGCTCCCGGACCTCGTCGGTGACGGCCTCGGGTCCCTCGGCGCCGGCCCGCACGAGCAGTTCCTCGCGTACGACGTGACGCAGCTCCAGGCCCGGGTGGTCGGCGTCGCGCAGGGCGTCGAAGACCGGCACGTGGACGGGCGAGGTGTGCACGAGCGTCAGGTTCATGACCGGCACCCTATGCGCGGATGATCACCGGGCGCAGGGCCGTCTCACCACTTGTCGGGGTCGGCCTCGACGGCGGCCTTCGCGGCGAGCAGCAGGTCCGCGGAGGCCTCGGGCGCCTCGCCGGGGTGCCGCTCGGCCCACCGGACGACGAACGGGCACAGCGGAGCCACGGCCACCGACTCGGCGGCGGCGATGCCGTACAGCTCGCGGGTGAGCGAGCCCGCGATCCCCTTGCCCTCGTGTTCCGGCTCCACGACGGTGTGCACCGCAACGAGGGCCCGCTCGGGTTCATCAAGGACGAAGTACTGGATGCGGCCGACGACTTCGCCGCCGGAGCGGGCCTGCAGCAGCCCGTGCTCGCGGTCGTCGCGGATCTCGATGTCACTCATGGGCTCTCCTGCGTCGTGGGCGACCCCGGTCGGCCTGCACGACACACGGCCGCGCGTCGCGGGCCTCGGCCTCCTCGACCCGACCGTAACTGATGATCGCGATGTCAGGTCACCGCGTACGCGATGTCGCGCACCGCCGTCCGCGGGTGGGTGAAGCAGCCGAAGTGGCCGCCGTCCAACAGGCGAGCCTCCGCCGTGTTGTCGGTGACGGTGTGCCAGGCGCGGTCGGTGTCCTGCGAGAGGTCGTGGTCGTCCGTCCCGCGCACCGAGGTCAGCGGCACGCTCAGTGGCGGGCCTGTCGTGGGGCGGTAGTCCGTGAGGAGCGCGAGGTCGGCGGTCAGGGTCCGAGTGGCCAGTGTGGCCGTCTCGGTCGTGGTCAGGTCGGGGGTGTCCAGCCACTGGGGAGGCGTGTCGGCCTCCGCGCGGCAGGCGGCCGCGGCCTCGGCAGGGGGCGGGCTCCCGGAGACGATCAGGCGGCGCGGCTGCGGAAGGCCGAGCAGTGCGAGGTGGCGGCAGGTCTCGTAGGCGACGACGGCTCCCATGCTGTGGCCGAACAACGCGTACGGCTTGTCGGCCGCCCATTGCAGGGCGAAGGCGATCTGCCGCGAGAGTTCACCGAGGCCCGACGGGTACGGTTCGCCGACGCGGTCCTCACGGCCCGGGTACTGCACGGCCCACAGCTCGCACGCGTCGGGCAGATGGGGCAGCCAGCGCCGGTAGACGCTCGCCGCTCCCCCGGCGTGCGGGAAGCAGACGAGGCGGACGTCGGCGGTGGGAGAGGTTCGCAGCGGGCGCAGCCAGCGGGCCGCGGGCCCGGCCGCGGCGGTCATGACCGGCCCGCCGCGGTGGCGGTGTGCGCGGTGTCGACGGCGCGTGCCATGTCGGCCAGGGTGGCCGAGGCCTGGAGTTCGCGCAGCGGGATCTCGGTGCCGAAGCGGTCGTTGACGGCGAGTGCGAGGCGCATGGTGAGCAGGCTGTCGGCGCCGAGGTCGTAGAAGTTGTCGTGGCGGGAGGCGGGGGCCGGGCCGAGCACGCCTGCCCATTCCTGTGCGAGGGCCTGCTCCGTGCCGGGCCGTGGTGGTTCCTGTGGCGTGGGTTCGCGTGGCGGCGCCGCCCAGGAGATGAGCTGTTTGCGGTCGACCTTTCCGTTGCCGTTCAGGGGGAGTTCGGGCAGCAGCAGGTAGTCGGCGGGCTGGGTGTAGGAGGGTAGCCAGCGCCGGGCGTGGTCGCGTACGTCGTCGAGGTCCACGCCGTCGCCCTGGGGCACGAGGTAGGCCACGATGCGGCGGCCCGCTCCGGTGCCGGCCAGGACGGCGACGGCCCTGCCGACGGCCGGATGCCTGCCCAATACCCCTTCGATCTCGCCGAGTTCGATGCGGTACCCGTTGAGTTTGATCTGGTGGTCGGCGCGGCCGAGGAACTCCAGGACGCCGTCGGGCCGGTAGCGGCCGAGATCTCCCGTCAGGTACCAGCGCATGCCGTCGCGCTCGACGAAGCGTTCGGCGGTGCGGTCCGGGTCGGCGCGGTAGCCGAGGGCCACGCCGGTGCCGCCGATCCACAGTTCGCCGGGCACCCAGTCCGGGCAGTCGCGTCCGTAGGCGTCCACGGCCCGGTAGTGCTGGTTGCGCAGCGGGGTGCCGTAGGGCACGGACGGCCAGTCGGGGTCGGTCTCGGTGACTTCGTGGAAGTTGGAGTAGACGGCGCCTTCCGTCGCCCCGCCGCAGGCCACGAAGTGGCAGGAGGGCAGCAGGCGGCGCAGGCGTCCCGGCAGGTCGGTGCCGATCCAGTCGCCGCCGGTGAACACCAGGCGCAGGCTGTCGGTCGCGCCGCGCAGCTCGCCCGCGGTGATCAGCATGTCGAGCAGTACGGGGACGGAGTCCCAGACGGTGACGGCATGCGTCTCGATGAGGCGGAGCCATGCCTCGGGGTCGCGTCGTTCCTCGGGGCCGGGCATGACGACGCGGCCGCCCGCCATCAGCGGACCGAAGATCTCGTAGACGGACAGGTCGAAGTCGAGCGCGGAGACGGACAGACAGCAGTCCGCGGGGCCGACGCGCCAACGCCCGTTGAGGTCCTCCAGGGAGTTCACGGCGGAACGGTGGCTGACCTCGACACCCTTGGGGGTGCCGGTGGAGCCGGAGGTGAAGATGATGTACGCGGGCGCCTCGCGGTCACCCAACACCGGTGCGGGCAGCAGTGGTTGGGCAGGATCGAGGGCGGCCTGCCACGACAGACGCAGCGGCCCGTCGTCGGGCCGCCGCTCACCGGGCGTCGCGGCGTGCTCGGGATCACATATCACCACGCGCGCCCCGGACACCCCGAGCACCTGGCCCCTGCGCTGCTCGGGCTGTTCGGGGCCGATGGGGACGTAGCAACCACCGGCCGCCAACACGCCCAGGGCCGCGGTGACTTGGGCCTCTCCCGAGGTCAGACAGATCCCGACGGGTTCGCCGCCGCGCACCCCGAGGTCGCGCAGGCGGGCCGCGAGACGCAGCGCACGCTCGGCGAGCTCGCCCCGGGTGAGGGTCGTGTTCTCGTGGTGCAGGGCGGGAGAGGTGGCGTCGGTGGCGGCCAGTTCGAAGAAGCGCTCGTGCAGCAGCAGCCCGCTCTCGGGCCCGGTGGTGTCGTTGACCCGGGCGCGGGTCTGGCGCTGGCGCGCCGGAAGCCGCTGCGGGACCGGCGAGCTCCAGTCACGGTCGGCGAACGCCCGCAGCACGTCGTCGCAGTACTCGGTCATCGCGTCGAGCGTTCCGGGCAGGAACACCTCCTCCACGGCGTCCCAGGCCAGCACGTAGCCGTCCGCCGGATCGTCGGAGACGGGGTGGGCCAGACAGTCGAGCCAGACCTGCGGAGTGTGCGAGAGCATCCAGGTCAGCGAGCCGAACCGGCGCGTGAACCGGCGGGAGACCCAACTGTGTTCGAGTTCCGTATAGACGACGCCGAGCATGCCCGTGCGCTGCCCGTGGCCGCGCGCCGCCTGCTGGAAGTCGTCCACGGTGGGCGCTTGTGCGCGCAGCACGCCCTCGGAGCCGTGGGCGAGTGCGCGGAGGTCGGCCGGCGCTCCACCGGGCACCCGGGCGGCCGTCAATCGGCTGAAGTCGCCGACGGTCCGCTCCAGTTGGGGGTTACCACCGGGCCGGTCGAAGGTGGGGGTGTTGAGGACGAATCCCGCCGCCGGGTCCGCCTGCCAGCGGTGCAGGGTCGCGCAGAACGCGGCGAACGGGACGGCCCGCGCGGAGATGCCGCAGGCCCGCGCCCGGTCCTGGATACGCCGCCACACCGCGCCCGGCACGGTCACCTGGCGCCGGGTGAACCGGGGGACGCCCGCCAGTTCCTCGGGTTCGGTGGCGTACGGCAGCCGGGGCGCGGTGCGCGGCGCGGAGGTGCCGTCGCCGCCCTCGCCGGTCCGGCGCTCGTCCCGCTCCCCGTTGTCGTCGGAGCTACGGCGCCGGTGGTCCGCGAAGTCGGGTGACACGTGCGGGAGTTCACCGTCGTACAGCGCGACCAGGTCCTCGAAGAGTACGCGGATGGCCACCGGGTCGGCCGCCAGCAGGTCGATGTCGGCGTGCAGCCGGGATCCGCCGCCGGGCAGGAGGGTGAGGCCGAGGTCCATCATGCGTCCGGCGGCGACGTCCAGGCGGCGGTGCGCCATCCGTTCGCGGATGCGGTCCAGTTCGCCCGCGACGGTGGCGGGGTCGGCGCCGCGCAGGTCGTCGACGACGAGCCGGCCGGTCGGCGACGCCAGCGGGGCCCCTTGGTCGAGGCCGTTGAACGCGGTGCGCAGGGACACGTGCCGTTGCTGGAGCCGGTGGTAGGCGTCCTGGAGCCGGGTCTGGTCCGGCGCCCGGTCGTGGTCGAACTCGAAGGTCATGTGGCAGCCGGTCCCGCCGAGCGGTGTGCCGTCCTGGCGGCCCAGCAGATACGCCCGCTGGACGTCGGTGAGCGGATAGGGGGCGAGGTGGGAGGCGTAGGAGGTGTGGGGGGCCTGCGTCATGAAGTCCTCTCCAGTCGGTCTGCGGCCTGGGCCGCGGCGACGAGCGTCTCGGCGCCGCGCCGCACTTCGTCGTCCGTCACGGTCAGCGGCGGCATGACCCGCACGCAGTTCCCGGCGCTGCCGCCAAGACCCACCAGGAGCCCGCGGGTCCGGCACTCCTCCTGCACGGCGGCGGCCGTCGCCGGGTCCTGGAACGCGACCGCGAGCAGCAGCCCCCGCCCCTGCACCCGCCGTACGCCGCCGACGCCCGCGAGCCCCGTCTCCAGGAGGCCGCGCAGGAGATGCCCTGCCGTGTGCGCCCGGGCCGGGAGGTCACGGTCCTCGATCACGTCGAGGGTCGCGAGCGCGGCGGTCGTGGACAGCTGATTGCCGCCGAACGTCGAGATCGACGGCATCGGCAGGCAGTTCATGACCTCACGCCGTCCGACGACGCCGCCCAGCGTCAGCCCGCCGGCCAGGCCCTTGGCGAACACCAGCAGGTCCGGCCTGACGTCGTCGTCCCACTGATGCCCCCACCACCGTCCGGTGCGCCCCCAGCCGGTCTGTACCTCGTCGCAGATCAGCAGGGCTCCGTGGGAGCGCACCGCGCGGGCGTAGGCGGCGAGTTGCCCGTCGGCGAGCGGGACCGCCCCGGCCACGCCCTGCACCGGTTCGGCGATCAGCGCGGCCACCGGACGGTCCGGCTCGCTGTCCAGAACCCGCGTCAACTCGCTTACTCCATGGGCAACTTGATGCTCGTCCGCCACCTCGCCGGGCCCGTCCTGCGGCGGGACGTCCGGCACGAGCTCGACCCGCAGCGGGGTGCGTCCCGCGCCGTGCCAGCGGTGGTCCCCGGTCACGGCGAGCGCGCCGAACGAGCGGCCGTGATAGCTGTGCCGCAGCGCCACGACCCGGCCGCTTCTCCGGTGCTCGGTGGCCAGCAGCAGCGCCGTCTCCACGGCCTCGGTGCCCGAGCAGGTGAAGAACACCACCGCGTCGTCGATCCCGGACAGTCGCGCGATGCGCTCGGCCAACTCCACCTGGGAGGCGATGAGATAGAACGTCGAGGTGTGCACGACGCCGGTCCGCAGCTGCCGCTCGACGGCCTCGCGCACCTCCGGTACGTCGTAGCCGAGCAGGTTGACGGCGATGCCGGAATAGAAGTCCAGGTACGTACGGCCGTCACTGCCGCGCACGGTCCGGCCGCTGCCCGACACGATCTCCAGCGGCTCCCGGTACGACAGCGGGGACCAGGGCGGCAGGACCGCCCGGTGCCTCTCGATCAGACTGCGGTCACCGATGACGGGCCTCCTTCGTCGTGTGCGCCGGGATGCGGGACGACAGCGGGCGCCGGCCCGGCGGGCGCTCCCAGCGCCATGCCTCCGACGTGCATCACCTCACTGCCCGACCCGGCCAGGAACGGCGCCGTGACGGGCGCTTCGAGTGCACCGATGGGGCAGGCGCCGAGCCCGAGATCGGCCGCGGTCAGGCACAGCGTCTGCATCAGACATCCGGTGTCGCGGTAGACGAGGCTGAGCGTCATGCCGCCGTACTTCCATGACGTACGGGTCACGTGGGAGGCGAAGTACAGGCTGACGGGCGGGGCTTGGTCCATCCGTCCCGGCACGGTGACCAGCCGGTCGACGAGCTCTTCGAGATGCGCGTCCCACCCGCCGCGGCGCTCCAGCGTGTGCCCGAAGGGGTCGTAGTGGTGGACGCCGGGCTCGAGGCCGTCGACGGACCTGGCCAGGACGTAGATCTCCAGGCTGTGCCGACCGCCCCCGGAAGGGGATGGCCGCTGGGTCTGCTGGTGCTCCAGTGGCGACAGGTGGCCCCGCACGCGCGCCGCGCGCCCCAGCAGTGTTCCGAGGAGGTGGAGCGGCACCGGCTCGCTCGTGAACTCGCGCAGACTGCGCCGCTGGGCGAGCACGGTTTCGAAGGGGTGGGTCGGCGCCGGGGCCGGCGGGTCGGGCAGCCGCGTGACGGTTTCCGGCGTGGCCGGTGCCGGTATGCGGGCCGGGGGTGGCGTGCCCGGCAGGGAGTCGATGTCCGGGGGCACCATCGAGGCCTCCCGATGTGCGGCGCTCTGGTGCGGGCTGCAGCCGCCGGGATGATCGGGCGGGCTGTCGCGCGCGGCAGACACGGTGACGAGACCGGCCAGCTCCGCCGCCTCCAACACCTCTTGTAATCGGGCGAGTTGTGGAGCATCGGGCCACCGGCGGTGCAGCTCCTCGGCGGTGGTGGGGGCGCCCAGTCGGGACAGGACGCGCAGCGTGAGTTCGGGGTCGCCGGACGGGTCCGGCCAGGGACATCGGCGGCCGCTGCGCGCGTCGATCAGGAGGACGGGATGGCCCGCCGGATCCTCCTCGTCGGACGCCCACTCCATCAGGAGGTCCGGGTCGCGTTGATAAAGGAGCGGATCACTCATGCAGTCCGTATGCCTCACAAAAAACGGTACGGAACATGCACACGCCACATTCGGTATAAGTGTGACGATCGCACTTTCGGTGGGCTTTATCCGACTCGGGGGCCGGCGGTGAGGCAGCGGCCGTGCCCCGAGCGGCGAACTATTCGGCCCCTGCGCTCGGCACCAGGTTCGACGCCGACGCCTTGATCAGGTCCAGGGCCTGCGCCACCACCGGGTGCCGGGCGCCGCCCTTGCGGGTGGCGGCGAGGATGCGGCGGGCGGGGGCGGGTTCGCCGGAGAGGGGGATGCGGGCCACGGGCCATTCGGTGTTGATGCGGGCCAGGCGCGGCACCAGGATCACGCCCAGGCCGTGCGCCACCATCGCCGTGCCGGTGTCCCACTCGTCGGACTGGTGGCCCATGTCGGGCATGAAGCCGGCGGCCATGCACGCGGTGACCAGAAGGTCGTGGTACGTGGTGCCCGGTGTGCCCACGATCCAGGTCTCGCGGGCCGCGTCCGCCAGGACCACCCGCTCGCGCGCCGCCAGCGGATGGTCGGCCGGGACGACCAGGTCGAGCGGGTCGTCGAGGAGCGGCTGCTGTTCGAAGCGCTCGTCGGTCAGCGGCGGCGAGTCGGCCGTCACGACGACCAGGCCGAGGTCGGCCTCGCCCGTGAGCAACAGCTCGAAGCAGCGCGCCGGCTCCGCCTCCACCAGGCGGACCCCCAGCTGCGGATGCCGATCGCGCAGGGTCGCCGCGGTGGACGGCAGCAGACGCGTCGCGGCCGTCGAGAAGCCGCAGAGCGTGAACGAGCCGGTCTGAACGTCGGCCATCGCCGCGAGGTCACTGCGCGCCCGCTCCCACTGCGCCTCCAGGACGGCCGCGTGCTGGAGCAGCGTACGGGCGGCGGCGGTCAGCTTGATGCCTCGGCCCGCGGGCTCGAGGAGCACCACGCCGACCTGCTCGGCCAGCTGCCTCAGCTGGTACGAGACCGTCGACGGCTTGAGCCCCGTGGCCTCGGCGGCCGCGGTCACGCCCCCGTGCGCCTCGACCATCTGCAGCACCTTGAGCTTGGGATCGATCATTCGACCATCTTGCACGGTCACATGCAAGATCGTGTAATTGTGTCGATGGGTTAGCGGTGACACCCTGCGGTGGTGTTGATCCGCTTTATCGCCCGGGCCACGGCAGGCCTGTTTCTCGCAGTCGTACCCGCAGTCCTGATCGCCTCGGAGCAGAGCGATCCGGCCGTCGTCTGTTGTATGCCGTTGTCCGTTCTCGTGTGCTCGGCGCTCGCGCGGCCGCTCGCCGCGGAATGCGGCAGCCGCCCCGTCCAATTCGCGGGCCTGACCGCCCTGTTGGCGAGCCTGTCCGTGGTGTCGTTGACGGCTGGGCAATGGTCGGCCGGGATGTCGGTCTGGCCGACCGTGGCCGCCTCCGTGTTCGCCGGATTCGGTCACGGTCTCGCCCGCGGCGGAGCGGGCGCCGCCCTCGGCGTGCGCGCACCCACCGTCTCTTACCTGAGCTTCGGCCTGCCGGTCGTCGCCACGGGTCTGCTCACGCTCCTGTGTTCGGCGGCGACGGCGACAGCCCTGGTGGCCTCGGTGGTGGCGCTGCTCGTCTTTCCGGCGACTGGCGCCGCCCTCGGGACCGGCCGCGCCGGGCGCCGCCCGGATCGGCGCATTCATTGGATCGACCTGAACCACCTGTGCGGGAATCCCACCCGCAGTACCGCGCAATTCTGAGGAGTAGTACGTGCCAGCCGCGCACACCGTTTCCGAGCTTCCCGATACAAGGGCGGCCTCGGCCGGCGAAACATTGGTCACCGACCCCAAGGTGACCAGAAGGGCCGTCGGCGCCGCAGCCATCGGAAACATCACCGAGTGGTTCGACTTCGGCGTCTTCGCCAATCTGACCCCGGTACTCACCGCGGTGTTCTTCACCGGCGCGAGCCCGGCCGTCGGCACGATCGGAACCCTCGGCCTGTTCGCGGTCGCCTTCCTGGTCCGCCCGATCGGCGGCATGTTCTTCGGCCCGCTCGGCGACCGGATCGGCCGCACCAAGGTGCTGTCGATCACGGTCATCATGATGGCCATCGGCACGTTCGTGATCGCGTTCATCCCCGGCTACGAGACATGGGGCCCCGCCGCCCCGCTGCTGATGCTGCTCGCCCGCCTCGTGCAGGGCTTCTCGACCGGCGGCGAGTACGGCGGCGCGATGACGTTCATCGCCGAGTACGCCCCCGACAAGAAGCGCGGATTCCTCGGCAGCTGGCTGGAGTTCGGCACGCTGACCGGCTATCTCCTCGGCGGCGTCGCCGGCCTGGTCATCCAGCTGCCGGGCGTCATGTCGCACGAGGACCTGCTGTCCTGGGGCTGGCGCATTCCGTTCCTGATCTCCGGGCCGATCGGCATCATCGGGCTCTACCTCCGCCTCAAGCTGGAGGACACCCCCGCGTTCAAGGCCGTCGTGGCCGAGCAGCAGGGCCGTGAGGGCAATCAGACCCTCAAGGAGATCCGTCGGGTCTTCACCGACCACTGGCGGCCCATGCTGATCTGCATGGGTCTGGTGCTCGTCTTCAACGTCACCAACTACATGCTCACGACGTACATGCTGGAGTACATCGACAAGTTCGCCCCGTCGGTGAGCCCCACCTGGGCGCAGCTCCTGGAGATCTCGGTGCTCGCCGTCGGCATGCTGCTCATCACCTTCGTCGGCCGGCTCTCGGACCGCATCGGGCGCAAGCCGGTGCTGTACTTCGGCTGCGGCATGCTGATCGTGCTCGGCGTTCCTTCCGTGCTGCTGATCCAGCAGAACACCCTGATGTCGGTCTTCTTCGGCCTGGTGCTGATGTCGATGATGCTGCTCTGCTTCAACAGCACCATCCCCTCCACGCTTCCGGCGCTGTTCCCGACGGACATCCGCTACGGCGGTCTGTCGATCGCGTTCAACCTCTCGGTCTCGCTGTTCGGTGGCACGACCGCCGTCGTCAACGCCCTTCTGGTGGAGGCCACCGGCGACGTCAACGTGCCCGGGTACTACCTGATGGCGGCGGGCGCGATCGGCGCCGTCGCCGCCTACTTCGCGGCGGAGTCCGCGGGGCGGCCGCTGCCGGGTTCGGCCCCGGCGGTGGAGGCCCCGGCGGTGGAGGCCCGCGCCTGAGGCACGCCGTCGCTCATCACCCCGGTCACATATGTTGAAACTTGTGTGACCGGGGTTTTGACGTTGTCCGGATGATGTCGCGGGGCTGTCACAGGGGAACAAATGAGCGCATCGACATGCCTACGGTGTCGGTGTACCGGACAGCAAACCCCCACGGAATGGACCGCAGTGACTCGGCACACCACCTCCCGCCGCTTGCTCTTGGGCGTCTCCGCCTCCGCCCTCCTCACTGCCGCGTGCTCGCCGTCGTCCGACACCAAATCATCGGGATCGAAGACCTCGCCGTCGCAGTCACCGTCGGTCGAGGGCAAGGCAGCCGCGGCCGAGGGCAAGGTCCCGGGCGGCGCGCCCGACGGCGCCCTCGGCGTGAACTTCAACGAGGACCCCGCGGGCCTCGGCGCCACCCAACTGAAGGCACTCTCGGCCACCTGGGTGCGCGGCTTCGTCCCGATGACGCCGGGCGATCTCGACGGTGACGTCACGCAGCAGCGCGCCATCAAGGCGCTCCTGACCGCGCACGGTGACGGCCGCAAGACGATCCTCTCGCTCAAGTTCCCCTATGCGCTGGGGCCCACGAAGGGCCCGCTCCCCACGCCGGGCAGCGCCGAACTGAAGGATCTGCTGGCCCTCGTGAACCGGGTGCTGGCCGCAGTGCTCGGCAAGGTCGACATCCTCACGATCGGCAACGAGCCGTTCCTGGAGACGCTGCAGGAAGAGCGCAACAAGACGCTCAACGTGTTCTACGAGACGCTGGCCCGCCACGTCATCGAATACCGGGGGCAGCACGGCGGCGCGGGCTCCGGGACCAGCCTCTACATGGGCGCGCTCAACCACCTCGACGACCCGGCGGGCCGCACGCCCGCGACCGAGCGGTGGCTGCGGTTCGTCAACAAGACACCCGAGCTCGCCGGCGTCGACATCCACCCGCACGTCACGTCGCTGCAGAACGCCGCCAAGTACTTCAACTACGTGGTGCCGACCCTGCGTTCGGACCAGAAGTTCCTCGCCACGGAGTTCTCCCTGGTGCAGTTCTGGAAGGAGCACATGCACGACCCGGTGTCCCCGGCGTTCGCCAAGCGCTACAACGTGGACCCGGGCCGGAAGGTCTGGCAGGTGATCGGGGACGCCATCCAGCAGCCGTTCCCGCAGCCGAAGTGGAACGACTTCATCTCCATGACCCAGTGGTTCGACACCAGCAGGAACTACCTCACCGAGCAGATGAAGGCGTTCCGCGACACCGGGAAACTGGCGGTGGCGACCTACGGGGGCCTGCAGATCGAGTCGATGGCCTCGGGCTGGGACGCCAACAAGATGCCGTGGATCCTCAACCCCCTGTACGCCAACCGGACCGTGCGGCCGGGCGAGGGCGGCACCCTCGGCCGCAGCGTCTGGTTCGAGCAGTTCCGCGCGCTGCAGAAGACCGGCTGAGCGCGGCCGGTCAGCGCGCGACGGTCGGGGCGTGGCGCGACGCGTTGCCGACCACCGTGTTGCGCAGCGTTCCGAGGCGTTCCACCTCCACCTCCACCACGTCGCCGGGGTGCAGCAGCCACGGGGGCGTGCGCGCGTAGCCGACGCCGGAGGGTGTGCCGGTGGCCAGCAGGTCGCCGGGGCGGAGGGTGAACGTACGGGAGATGTGGGCGAGCGTGTCGCCGACGCCGTACACCATCTCGTCGGTGCGGCCGTCCTGGACGATCTCCCCGTTCACCCGGGTGACCACGCGCAACCCCTCGCGCAGGTCGCCGACTTCGGCGGCCGGGACCATCGGGCCGAGCGGGCCCGAGCGGTCGCCGTTCTTGCCGAGGATCCACTGCGAGGTGAGCTTCTGGGCGCGGCGCGCGGTGAGGTCGTTGAACGTGGAGTAGCCGACGACCGCGGCCAGCGCCTCCTCGGGGGTGGCGTCCACGAGCGGCGCCCCGACCCACGCGACGACCTCGCCCTCCCAGTCCAGGCCGTCCTCGCCGGACGGGACGGGGACGTCGGCGCCGTCGACAGTGAGCGACTGCGTCCAGCGGGCGAACAGCGTGGGGAACTCAGGCAGTTGAGTGTCGCGGAAGGTGCCCTCCGCCACGTGCTTCAGGTAGTTGAGGCCGATGCAGATGACGCGGGCGTCGGGGCGCACCGGGGGCACGAACGTCACGGTCGAGGCCGCGAGCGTCGGCCCGTCGGCGCCCGCCGCGAGATGTCCCGACGGGTCGGACCAGAACTCCTCCACCGGAGCCAGCACGGTCACCTCCCGCCCGTCGTCGGAGAGTTGGGCCACGTCCGTGCCCCTGTCCGAGCCCGGCTGCCGGATACCCACTATGCGCATGCGCTGCTCCCACATCGGAGGAAACCTCCAATCCCTTTAAAGGTTCGGAGGTTTGTGCTTCGATGGCGACTATGCCTGACGAACCAGCGGCCCGACAAGCGCTCATCGGCGGCCTGGGCGCCGCGCCCCGTCGTACGCGGGCCGAGCAGCTCGCCGCCGACCTCGATGCCCGCATCCGCGCGCTCGGCCTCCGCGCCGGCGACCCCGTGGGCACCCTCGACTCCCTTCGGGAGGAGACGGGTTACGCGTATTCGACGGTCAGCGAGGCGGTGCGGATCCTGCGCGACCGCGGGGTGCTGCAGATCCGTCCCGGCCGGGGCGGCGGCCTCTTCGTCGCCGACCGGGGCCCGGTGGTACGCCTGCGCCACACCTTGCTCGACGTACGGGACGAGCCGGAGACGGTCGCCGACGCCATCGAACTCCGCGACCACCTGGAGGTGTTGGTCGACATCGGCGCCGCCCGCTGCCGCGCCGACGAGGACGTCGCCGAGCTGCGTACGCTCCTGGAGGGGATGCGCGCGGCGCCGGACTGGGACGCGTTCATGCGGGCCAACTGGGCGCTGCACGAACGGATCGCCGCGATCTGCCCCAACCGGATGGCCGCCGCCGTCTACACCGGAACGCTCGGCCACCTCAACGCCTCCGCCTCCTCCCGGCTCGACGACGACACGGAGGCCTCGCAACGGTACCGGGCCGAGCGGTGCGGGGCGCACGAGGACCTCGTCGAGGCCATCGCCGCGGGCGACGAGTCCGCCGTGCGCGCGGCCGTGGCCCGCCACAACACCACCAGCTAGGGCCTGTCCGGGAGGAACGCCTCATGTCATCCGCCGCGTACCGCGAGTACCTCTTTCCGCCGGACCACCCGCGCATCCAGGAGCTCAAGGGCCTTGACCCGTACTCCTATCGGGAGGTCGCGCGGGCCGAGGGCACCTTCACGGGTGAGCTGATCCGCGGCTGGACGCCGCTCTACAAGAACGACTTCCGGGGCATCACGGAGAACGGCTCGCTGCGCGAAGGCCTCCATCTGCTCGAACCGGCGAAGCCGGGCGAGGAGGCACCGGTCGGCGACATGGTCTCCGCGGCAAGGGAGTTGCTCGACACACTGGACGCGGAGAGCCGGGACCGGATCTGCCACGCGGTGGACGCGGTGGAGTGGCAGACATGGGCCAACCCGGAGTTCATGCAGTTCGACACGGGCCTGCGGCTCGAGTTCCAGCCGCCCGAGGTGCGCCGCGCGGCCCTCACCCTCGTACGGGAGTCCCTCAGCGCGGAGGGGTACGACGAGGTCCGCACGATGATGCGGATCAACGGCTTCCTCGGTGAGGCCGTCGACCTCGAGAACATCCTGGGCGAGTTCAGCTACAACATCGCCCTGTACGGCACCCCCGACGAACACGCCCCGTGGGGATGGCAGCTCTTCGGCCACCACTGCGCCGTCAACTGCCTTGTTGTGGAGGGCCGTTCGACCGTCGGTCCGGTCTTCCTCGGCGCGGAGCCCAACGAGATCGACGCCGGGCCGCACGCCGCGACGACCGCCTTCACCGAACGTATCTCGCTGGGCCGACAGGTCATGGCGGCACTCACCACAGAACTGCGCGCCGCGGCGACCGTGTACGAGCGGATGGTCGACCCGGGCATGCCGGAGGGCCGGGTGCACCCCGGTGACGAGCGACATCTCGCGGGCGCCTTCCAGGACAACCGCGTGATCCCTTTCGAGGGAGTATGTGTGCGTGAAATACCCTCCGCCGCACGCGAGTTGGTGATGGCGACCGTGGAGGAGTTCCTCAAGCTTCTGCCGCCCGGCCCCCGCGCCGCGCGGATGCGGGAGGTGCGCGCGCACCTGGACGACACATGGTTCTCCTGGATCGGCGGCCACGGCCCCGACGACGTCTTCTACTACCGCGTCCAGTCCCCCGTGGTCATCGCCGAACTCGACCACCACTGCGGGGTGTTCCTCGACTACGACTCCCCCAAGCCGTTCCACGTCCACACCGTGCTGCGCACACCGCACGGCAACGACTACGGACGCAGTTGGGTGCGACAGTGGCAACAGGGGCGTCACCGGTGACCGAGGAGGACGCTCGATGACACGCACCACTGGCGCACGTGCGGCCACAGCACTCGGTCTGGCCATGCTCTGCATCGAGGGATACGACCTCTTCATCCTCGGCGCGGTCGGCCCCTCCCTCCTCAACCACCCCGGCTGGGACGTCACCAAGTCCACGCTCGGCCTGCTGGGCAGCCTCACCGCGCTCGGAATGCCCATCGGTTCCGTCGCGGCGGGCTGGGCCGGGGACCTGTACGGGCGGCGGCGACCGATGGTCATCAGTCTGGCCTGGCTCTCCGTCTGGATGCTGCTGAGCGCGGTCGCCGGGACGCTCGGCCTCTTCGCCGCGACCCGCTTCGCCACCGGCATCGGCCTGGGGGCGCTCATCCCGCTGGTCACCGCGTACGTGAGTGAATCGGCGACGCCCGCACGCCGCAACCTGCAAGTCGGCACCGCGCTGACCGGCCTCGCCTTCGGAGGCATCATCACGGGTGTCCTCGGCCGCGCGCTGCTGCCCGCGTGGGACTTCCACTCCCTGTTCCTCTTCGGTGTCTTCCCGCTCGTGCTCATACCGGTGGTGTGGCGGCTCGTCCCTGCGTCGGTGCCGTCGGCGGCCGGTGGGGAGCGGCCTGCCTCCGCCAACCGCCTGGGCGAGATCCTCGTCGCCCGGCACCGCAGGGCGACACTCCTCTTCTGGGCGGCCACCTTCACCGGCCTCGTCCTCGTCTACGGTGCGGGCACGTGGCTGCCGACCCTGATGGTCAAGAACGGCTACGACCTCAGCTCGTCCCTCGAGTTCTCCATCGCGTTCAACGCGGGCGCGGTGCTGGGCACGTTGGCCGCCGTTCTGTTCGCCGACCGCGGCCTCCTCAAGGCCGCCACGGTGGCGAGCTTCGTCCTCGCCGCACTCGCCATGATCACGTTGAGCACTCCGCAGCCCCGCCCCGTGCTGCTGCTCGCGTCCGCGGTCGCGGGGCTCGGCGCCCTGGGCACGCAGAACCTGGTCAACATCGCCGTCGCCCACTACTACCCGCCCCACCTGCGCGGCACCGGCCTCGGGTTCAGTCTCGGGGTCGGCCGCATCGGCGCCGTGGTGGGACCGAGCTACCTGGGCGCGGTCACCGTCCTGTTCGCCTGGCCCAAGGCCGGCTTCTACGCGTTCGTGGTTCCGGCACTGCTGGGGGCGGGGTTGGCGGCGATGTTCAAGGGCACCTCACGCCGCTCCGAGGCAGCCACCCCAGCCCGCGCGACACCGCGAGCCCGCTGGCGATGACCGCGGGCCGCACCGCCCGCAGATCCGCCGTGCCGGCCCGTACGACGACGCCGAGCGCGGCGACCACCGCACCGTCGGCGTCGAGGACGCGGGTGGCCACGGAGTCCACGCCGGGCGAGGTCTCCCCGTGCACCGTGGCCGCCCCGCTCTCGCGCACCTCGGCGAGCTCGGCGCGCAGCCGTTCGGGCTCGGTGAGCGTCCGCGGAGTAGGCGCCGGGAGCCCGTCCCGTACCAGTACGTCGATGAGTTCGGGTGCCGCGTGGGCGAGGAGCACCTTGCCCACGCCCGAGCTGTGCAGGGGCAGCCGCCCGCCGGGCCGGAACTCGACGTCGACCGCGCGCTCGGCCGAGAGCCGCTCGACGAGCACCGCCGACGTACCGTCAAGGACCGCGATCTGCACGTGCTGACGCAGCGCGGCGTGCAGGTCCTCCATGTACGGCAGCGCGACCGTGCGCAGCGGAAGGCTCAGCGGCGCCAGCGTGCCCAGCTCCCACATGCGGATCCCCACCGTGAACGTGCCGTCCCGCGCCCGGTCGAGGGCGCCGGCCTCGACGAGCTCGAGGGCGAGCCGGCGCACCGAGGCGTGCGGAAGACCGGTGGCACGGGTCAACTCGGCCAAGGTGAGCCGGGAACGGCCGGCACGGAAGGCGAAGAGGACGTCGAGCAGACGCGCACTCACGCTGCGCCCGGGCTGCCCGGTACGAGACATCCACCCCTCCTTCTCCCTCTACGCATGGGTAGTTGACGCCGATGTTCGCTCAATGAACATAGCGGTTACGCCGGTTGGCGGGGAGGGCGAGGATCCCCAGGGTGCCGCGAAGACAACGACGTACGCGGCGGAGTCCAGGAGGAAGCCAGTGCGCAACAAGCAGCAGGCAGGACCGCGGATCGCGATCGTGGGCGGTGGCATCGGCGGCATGGCGGCCGCGGCCTTCCTCCACCGCGCCGGACTGGACGTGACCGTCCACGAGCAGGCGGCCGCGCTCACCGAGGTCGGCGCGGGCCTGGTGCTCGCGCCCAACGCGGTGCGGCCGCTGCGCGCGCTGGGCGTGGCGGAATCCGCGCTGCGCCGGGCCGTACCCCTGGACTGGGGCTGGGAGTTCCGCCGCTGGGAGGACGGCACGGTGCTGTCCGCGGAACGCCTCGACGGGGTGTGCGAGCGCCTCTACGGGGAGCGCACGTACACCGCGCACCGCGCCCACCTGCTCGACGCGCTCAGGTCGGCGGTGCCGGACGAGGCGGTGCGGCTCGGGGCGCGCTGCACGTCCGTCGAACCGCATGCCGACGGCGTACGCCTGACCTTCGCCGACGGCACCCGCACCGACGCCGACCTGGTGATCGGCGCGGACGGCATGCACTCCCTCGTCCGCGAGACGGTCGCCGAACCGGAGCGCCCCCGCTTCTCGGGCCTGTGCGCCTTCCGTACGGTGGTCCCCGCCGCGGCGGCCCCCTCCTTCGCCCTCCGCCGCGCGCAGACGCTGTGGCTGGGCCCCGGCCATCACTTCGTGCACTATCCGATCTCCGCCGGCGCGGGCGTGAACGTGGTCGCGTTCGCCCCGGCGACGGACGAGACGGAGGAGTCGTGGAGCGCGACGGCCACGGTCGAGGAGTTCCACGCGGAGTTCGCCGACTGGGACGACCGGGTGACCACCCTCATCAAGTCCGGTTCCCTGCCCGGCCGTTGGGCCTTGTACGACCGCCCGCCGCTGCCCTCGTGGACCCGGGGCCGCATGACCCTGCTCGGCGACGCCGCGCATGCGATGTTCCCGTTCTACGGCCAGGGGGCCGCGCAGGCGCTGGAGGACGCGGCGGTCCTGGCCCGCTGTCTCGCCACCGACCCCGACACCCCGGACCGGGCCCTCGCCCGCTACGAGTCGGAACGCCTCCCGCGCACCACCCGCCTCCAACAGGCGAGCCACGCCCGCGCCGACGCCAACCACCTGCCGGACGGCCCGGAGCAGCGGGCCCGGGATGCGGCGCTCGGGGACGCGGATCCGTTGGTGGGGAGTGGGTGGATATACGGGTACGACGCGTCGGCGCTTGCCGTGTAGCGCCCCACCGTGCAGGGTTCTCTGGCCGACGACGTCCATGAACACGAAGGGGAGTTGACTGTGGCGATCGATCCGAAGGGTGCCGATCTCAAGCGACTGCTGGCCGAGGATCCCGGCGGCCCCGTCGTGATGCTCAACCTGCTGCGCTTCGCACCGGACGGCCGGGCGCTCTACCAGGAGTACGCCCGCCGCGTGGAGGAGGTGTTCCTGCCGCGCTACGGCGGAGAGGTCCTCTACTCCGGCTCGGGCGAAACCCCGCTGGTCGCCGAGACCGGCCAGGCCTGGGACGCGGTGCTGCTCGTGCGCTACCCGAGCCGCGAGGCCTTCAGTCGCATGGTGTCCGACCCGGAGTACCAGGAGGTCACCGGGCTGCGTACGCGGGCGTTGAGCGAGGCGGTCTTGCAGCCGTTGTCGGGTGGAGCGTGACGCCCGCGGGGCGTCACCGCGACGCCTTCCCCGGCGCCAGGTCGGCGAGGAGTTCGTCCAGCACGGCCTCCTCTTCGACGCGTACACCCATCTCGGCCAGCGCACCCGGCAGTTCGGGGTCCCAGGGTGCGGCGGCGGGGGCGCCGGTCAAGAGTTCCGCGCCGGTCAGACCGGTGGCGGCGCGGCGATAGTCCGCGGCCGTGTAGCGCCAGGGACGCCACGCGATGTGCCGGGCGAGGGTGGCCGCAATCCGGAGGCCGCCCCAGTCGAAGTCGCCGTGGTAGCGGAAGCCGACATCCGGGTCCGGGTCTTCGGTGCGCATCCCCGCCAGCAGCGTGAGTGCGGCCGTCGATGGCTGTCCCTGCAGGCACACCAAGGGCGGACAGAACGGGCCGTACTCCTCGGCCGCCGCGGACAGGACGGCCGGGTTCTCGCAGATGTACACCGGGCCGGCCACCTCGATGTGGTGCCCACGCGCCAGTTGCCGGAGTGTCAGGACAGCCGGTTCCCCCGTATCGGCGAGCCAGTCCAGGGCCGGGGTACCCCGCAGGTTGAGGGTGAGGACGGTGGAGGAGAGGTCATCGCGCAGCAGTCCGGCGGACGCCCACGCCTCTCGCCGCCACCGGGAACCGCTGCCGTCCGGGAACCCGGTGAGCGCACGGACACCGGACAGGACGAGGGTCGCCAGCGGAGTCCCGTCGTCCAAGGCATGGGCGGATCCGAGCACGCGGGCCGCATAGGCCGGTAGGGAAACGGGCGGGGCAGCGGGCAGGTGGCGCAGCGCCTGCACCGCGTCCGCCACGAGTGCGCGCGCCGTGTCCGGGTCGCCGGACAGCCGTCGCACGAGGCCGCTGCGGGGCAACTGCTCCGTCCAGGAGCGAAGTTCAGTGGGCGCGCCTGCCGCGGCCACCAGATCGTCCAGCGGCCCGTACGCCGATCGCCAGGCCCGCTCCTCGCGCATCCGGGTGGCGGCGAGTGAAGTGACGGCGCCGGTGAGTGCGACGACGGCCGGAGCAAGGCCGCCCGGGCTGGCTCCGGAACGTCGCAGGAGCGCGTCGACGACATCGAGGCGCACGCTGAGGCTGCGCCCGCCGACCCGCGGCGGACGCCCCAAGAGCCGCTCCGCTGCGGCCTGTTGAGCGGGGGTGGGGGCGGTCAGGCTGACGCTCCCGGTGAGGAGCTCGTCCCGTTCGAGGCGCCGCCGCGCACGGTCGAGCAGCCAGGCCAGATCGGGATCGCCAAGCAGGCGTCGCAGGCGGGGGCCATCGACGGGAGGTGCAGCCTGCCCGTCCGGAGCGGGCGCTGCCCAAGTGGGCCCGGGCGGCGCCGAAAAGCTCGACTCCGGCCCCAGCTCCTGGCCCTGCTGGTGCCGTGGCTGCTCGCTCAGTCCCACAGCGACTCCTGGGCCGCATCGGCGTCGACTGCCCCGACAAATCCGCCGCTGTACTCGGAGGCTTTGGGCCCTCCCGGTACGGCCCGGGGGCCAGGCACGACGGGTATGAGCGCCGCGCGCGGGTCCGGGCCTCTCTCCCGCCGCGCGCCGTTCCACTCCCACCGACTGACCAGCACGGCGGCGACCTCGTCGATCCTGGACAGCTGCGCGATGGCGACGCCCGGCACCTGCGGATAGCACGCCCACTCGCGCTCGCTGGTCATCACCACGTCCAGGTCGAAGGCGTGCAGCAGACCGAGGCACTTGGCGCGCGAGTCGTCGTCGACGCCCGCGAACGCCTCGTCGAGTGTGACCAGACGCGGCGCCTGTGGATTGCTCGCCGTCTGGTAGTGCGAGGACGCGGCGGCGAACAGCGGCACCGACACGGCCAGGACACGTTCACCGCCGGAAGCGGGTCCGGTCGCCGGCACCCACTTGCCATGCTGGTGGCGCTCGATGCCGAACTCGTGCCAAGAGCGGTAGTCGAGCGCCTCGGTCAGGTACTCCAGCCAGCTTCCCGCACTGTCGCCCTCCTGCTGCGCCGCGATCTGTGTCTGGAGGAACTCGCCGACGGCGGCGCGGTCCTCGGTCGACCACGCGTCAGCAGACTGCCGCAGGAGTTCGCGGGCCCTGGCAAGCCCGGCCGGCGCCTTGCGGGACGGGCGCCACACCAGGCGCAGCCGCATACCTGTGGAGGTGGGCCGATCCTCGAGTTCGGCATTCATCGCCACCACCTGCCGCTCCGCAGCACCGATCAGCTCCTGCAGCGTTCCCGCGACCTCGGTGAGCAGGTATGTCTCCAGGATCTCGCGCTCGTGCGCGGACAGGATCCGCTGGAGTTCGGCCACCTCGGCGGTGAGCGCCCCGGCAAGCGCGGGCACGGCGCGTTCACGACCCTGGTACACGATGTCGACGACCATGCCGTCCTCGACCATCCGCGCCGACGCGGAGTGCCCGTGCCGGGAGAGGGCGTCCTGAAGTGCCTTGTACTCCTCGTTCAGGCGCTTCTGTACGCGCTCCCACGCCCCGTCCGAGCTGTCGACCGAGCCCAGTTCCTGCTCGACGGCGCGGGCGAGCGCGATCGCGGGAGTCGGCGCCCAGGGCCCGGAGTGCTGGTCGGGGACGTCGAGTTCGGGCAGCGCGACAATGAGCAGGCCGGTGCCGACGAACCTCTGGAACGCGGCGATGGCGTCCGCACGCTGGGCCGTGGCCGCCGTGATGTCCTCCTGGAGCTGCTCGATGCGGCCCTCGGCCTTGTCCGCGAGGCGCTGCGCGGTGGTGTGCGCCTCGCGCGCTCTCCGCTCGTCTTCTGCGCAGGTGCGCAGTGCGTCGGCGGTTTCGGCGAGGCGGCGCTCCAGATCGGCGACGGCGGCACCGACCGTGGAACGGAGGGTGAGGTGGCGTTCATCGGCGGCGGCTGCCAGGCGCACCGCCTCCTCGGCGCGCGAGGCGAACGCCTCGGCGCGCTCGGCAGCCTGTCCGGTCTCGGCCCGCTCCTCGGCCAACGCGCTCGCGGCCTCGCCGCGTTCGCGTAGCTCGGGCCAGAGAGCGGCGAGCACGAGGGCGTGGCCGGTGAGCCCCTGGCGCACGGCATCGAGTCCTTCACGGTCCGCGGGAAGCCCCAAGTCGGCCGCCGTGTCGTCGAGTTCGCGGTCCGCCGACTCGGCGTACTCGATGGCGCGAGCCAGTCGTCGGGCCTGCTCGGCGTGGCGCTCCCCGGCCCGCTGGGCGGCCGCTGCGGCCGTGCCGGCATGGGCGTAAGCCTGGCGCAGAGGTGCATCGTCGGGCAGCGCGGCGAGTTCGGTGTCGAGGGTCCGGCGGCGGGCCTGAACACGTCTGCCGGCTTCCTCGATGCGACTCAACTGCTCGCTCGTGTACTCCAATTCGGCAACGACGACGGCAATGCGCGCACGGCGCGCCGCCTCGCGGGCCCCCTCCCCCACGTACGCGGCGGCCGGCTTGGTCCAGCGGCCGGTGAGAGCACCGACACGGAAGCGGCCGTCGGCACTGACGGCCGTGAGAACGCCCGCGCTCTCAGCGGAGTCCTCGATGGCCCGCGCGTCCAGGGCGATGGAGCGCAGCAGTCGGTCGACCGCCGCTTCGGACACGGCGGTCGCGCCCGCGTCCGCGTGGTCGATCGCGGGCCGCAGCACGTCGGCGAGGGTCGGTCCGGCCAACGGGGCAGAGGCGCGTACGAGGACGTCCTCCGTGTCGACGGTGGTCATGGCGCTGCCGTCGGGCAGCACCCAGGCGTCGAGCAGCCCGGACGCCTCGAGAGCCGCTTCGAGTCCGGCTCGCGCGTCGGCGTCGAGCCCCGAGGCGTCCGCGCTGTCGTCACGAAAGTCGACGAGTCGCCACAGCGGGGCTCCCTGCCGCCCTTCCCGCACGCCGTCGCCACGTGTGTACGGCGCGGACGGCCCGCGCTGACCGCCCGCCTCCAACTGCTGGTGTTCACGACGTAGTTCGGATTCCGCCGAGCGCAGGGCCGCTTCCCTCTGCGCGTTGCCGGCCGCCGCGTCGGCCAGTTCGGCGGCACGCACACGCTGGGCGGCACCCACGGCGGCCCGGGCGGGCGACGGGCCGTTCAGGTGGCCGGTCCAGTCCTGGAGGCGGTCGAGCATCCCGGTCTGGTCGTCGACCATCAACTCCGTGCATTCGGCGAGGTGTCCGCGCACGGATTGAACGAGGTCCCGTCCGCGGTCCTCGGCCGCCGCGTCCGCCTCGGCTCTCAGCTCGGCGGTGTGGGTGACTTCCTCCTCCGTCTCGTCGGCGCGGTGCGCGGCCGCGAGCCGCTCGGCGGAAGCCTCTTCCACGCGTGTGGCGAGGGCGTCGACGTGCGCGACGGTGCGGTGACGCCGCTCCACCTCCCCCTCGGCGGCCTTGCGCAGCTCCGCGAGCGGCGCGCCGTCGACGCGGATGTCGGTGGTGATGCGGGCGGCCCGGGCCGTGTCCGTGGCGCGCGACAGGGTCTCGGCCACGCGCTCCTCGACAGCCCGAAGCCGGCCGGCGGCCGCGTTCTCCCGCTCGAGGGCACGCTGGTGCAGGGCCTCGGCCTCAGCGCGGTCGCGCGCCACTTGTGCGGCGTCGGCCGCCGTGCGGTGCGCGTCGGCGGCGGCCTGTTCCAGGGCGCGTGCGTCGCGCATTTCGGGGCCTTCGCGCAGCGCGGTGTCCTGCGCGGCAAGACGGGCGGCAGTCTCGTCGAGCACGGCGAGCCGCGCGGACGCCGCCTCGCGGGCCGTCTCCGCCGCCGCCTTCTCGGCCTGGTGCCGGTTCAGGTCGCGGTTGAGGGTCTCGTACCGCACGTGTTCCTCACGCGGGAGACGGGCACGACGGCGGGAGGCGACGCGGGCGTAGCGGCGGTAGTGGTCGAGGAAGGCGGTCGCGGCGCGCTCCGCCTCACCGGCGGCACGCAATTCGTCCTTCTCCTCGTCGAGGGACCGGAACGCCTCGGCGACGTCCGCGACGACGGCCTGATCCATCGGCGGCAGCGCCTCGGTCAACGCCCGTGACAGGGCCGCCTCGTTGGGCCGCTTGGACAGCTGCGGCTGGCGGAGCTGGACGAGCAGGTCGACAAGGGCGGTGTAGCGCTGTTCCCCCAGTCCGAACAGGGCCTCGTCGACGGCCCGCCGGTACGCCTTGGCCGTGTCGTGGACCATGCCGTGCCCGGCGACGGCCTCGGCGAGCCGCTCCCGGGACAGCGCGGTGCGGGTGGCGTCCAGCAGGTTCAGGTCGCGCCCGATGCGCTGGTCGGTGACGGCGAACCAGTGGCGGGCGATGCCGCGCCCGGCGACCGCCTTCAGGCCGCACAGGAGCGTGCGGAAGTGTGCCTCGCCCGTGGTCTCGTCGACGCGGCCGAACTCGATCCAGGTGTAGCCGAGCCGTTCGGAGTGCGGGTGCTCGCCGCCGAGCAGGAGGTTCCACTCCATGCGCTTGTGCGGGTCGCCGTCCGGTTCGACACGGCGTGCGGAAAGGTCGCCGTCCAGGAGGAACGGCAGTGTCAGGGCCAGGACCTTGGACTTTCCGGTGCCGTTGTTGCCGCGCAGCAAAAGCCGCCCGTCACGGAACCAGAACTCCTCGTCGTCGTAGTAGAAGAGGTCGACGAGCCCGATCCGCAGCGGCTTCCAGCGCCCAGGGGCCGGTTCGGGGAGGTCCTTGAGGGGCTGGCCGGCGGCCGGCGCGGCGGGGTCGGTCATGGTCACAGGCCCTTCCGGGGTGTGGCGGTGCGGGTGGTGCGGGTGTCGAGCACGACGGTCTCGCCGACGGCGTAGCGGGCGAGCGCGGGCCGCGCGCGCACCGTGGTGCCGTCGCGCGTGATGAGGCCCAGGGCTTCGAGCCGGGTGACGGCTCGCTCGACGAGTTCGGGTTCGGCACCCGGTTCCTTCGCGGTCTTGGCCCAGTAACTGCCGTGCTCGGTGGCGAGCTCACGTACGCGCACGTGCAGCGTGGCCAGAGTGACGGGCTTGTCCTGGGCGGCGAGATGCTCGGCGAGGAGCAGGGTGATGTGGCCGTTGGTGCCCTGCTCGGGCATGCGCACGTCTGTCAGGTCGTCCTTCGGGTCGACCATCGCGATGCCCTCGGCCCGCACCTCCGCGACGAGCCCGGTCAGTTCGGTGATGCGCGCGGTGAGGAAGGAACGCTGACGGGTCAGATACGACAACTCCGCGTCGGTGAGTTCGTCGTAGTAGAGAACGGGGTCGTCGAGCAGGCGACGAGTGAGGGTGTGCCGGGTGGCACGGAAGCGCAGGTCGTCGCTGTCGAGGGCGGTCTCCGCGGTGAGCGCGGCGAGGCGCTCCTCGAACGTGGAGGCACTGACGAGCGAGGGGCCGTTGCGCGTGGCGAGCAGCCCGGCGAGCACGCGGCGCTCGACGTCGTAGAGGACGTCCCCGGCGCCGTTGACGTACGCGTCCTCGTCCCCGGCGACCCGGCGCAGCACTCCGAGGCGCAGCAGCAGGCGCACGACGGCGGCGAGGTCGAGGCGTTCGTCGCGCCGGTCCAGGGTGAACTCGATTCCTGTGGCGACCAGTTGGGGATCGGCGGCGTCGAGGACGATGTGGTCGGCGAGTCGACCGAGGGCGATCTGTGCCTCGCCGCGCTCCAAGGCAGCGAGGGCGAGGCACAACAGGACGTAGCGGCGCCGCGTGAAGGGGCGGGCCGCGGCGTTCGGCTCACGCGCGGGGTGGGTGGCGTCGTGCCGGGTACCGGGGGCCTTGCGCAGGCGGGCGGCCTGCGCGTCGACCTGGAGCGACCAGCCGGTGTTGCGGTCGAACCAGTCTCGCAGGTCGTCGGCGTGCCCGCGCACCAGCCGGAATTCGTCCGCGTACGGGCCCGTGGCGAGCAGCAACGGCTCGTTGAGCAGGGCCCGCGCGGCCCGCTGGAAGTCGGCTGCGCGCTGCCCGTCGAGGACTTCGGCGAGGGGCGTGGTCATCTGACAGCCCCTTCCGTGGCCGCGGCCGTGTCGCCGATGGCCAGGTCGACGATCTCCACGAGGTGATCCGGCCCCCGGAAGATCCCGTCCGGCAAGCGGATCTCCGCCTGCCCCGCATCACGAGGCAGGGCGGTCAGGCGGATCTCCATGGCCCCGTCGTTACTGGTCGCGACGGTTTGCGTCATGCCGGGGCGCCATGTGGCGAGGGCGTCACCGAGCAGTTGGAGGAAGAGCCGGAAGGCGAGCGTGTCGAGTTCACCGAGCCGGGAGAGGCGTATCTCCCCGTCGGTGACGAGCCGGGCGCGCGCGGCGGCCGTCTGCGCGGACTGCTCTGCGGCGAGCGCCGCGAGATGGCTTCGGGCCGCCGAGCGGTCCTCGACCCTGCGGGTCTTGCCACGCCGCTCGTAGCTGCCGGTACGGCGCAGCTGGGGGCTGATACGCAGGGCCGGCGCCTCGGCCCAGGGGGTCGCGGCGGCGACCGGGTCGGCAGCCCGTTCGCTGGCCGTGTCCGCGTCCACGGAGAGGTGCCGGGCCGGGTAGAGGCCGAAGGCGGTGCGCCACAACCGGTGCCGGGCCGCGTCGTCGGGGGCCTCGGCGAACCAGCGGGCCAGCGTACGGAAGTCCGCCGACCGGTCCGAACGGCCGGCCCGGCGGTCGTTCAAGGAACGGACCACCGCGAGGAGTTGAGGGATCGCACCGAGCGCCCGGCCGCGCAGCAGCCGCGCCTGCGATTCCCGCCCGACCTCGGAGACGAACCAGGCGGCGAGCCCGTCCCAGCGCCCGCTCCACCGGTCGTAGGCCAGCTTCTCGGCCCGGTCGGCCTCCTCGGGCGCAGCGTCGCCGGCCTCGCGCGCGGCGGCGATCCTCAGCAGCGGTTCGATGCGCCCTTCCAGCTCTCCGATGAGCCGGGCGATCCGCCCACCGAGGGTGATCAGGTCCTGCACAAACCTCTGGAGGTAGTCGATGAGCTGGTCCTTGTACGCGAGGAACACCTCGACCTCGACGCCGTGGAGGTCGATGGTGCTCTGCAGGGACCCCATGAACGCCCTGGCGTTGTCGGCGAGATCGGTGAACCGGCTGGTGAGGGCGTCGAGGGTGAGATGCACCTTCGCCGGGTCGCCCGCGCCCGCCTCGACATCCGAGGCGATGACCAGCAGGGCCCGCAGCTGCGTGATGATGTCGTGCAACGCGACCGCCTGCAGTGCACCGCGCCGCCCCAGCGCGTTGTCGTACGTCTGCAGCGCTTCTTCGGCGGCCTCGCCCGCCCGTGTCAACTGATAGATGAACCGTTTGCGGTAAAAGTCCTCGACTGCGGTGACGCGCGCGGTGTCGGGGTCGGCCCTCAGGTTCCCCCATCGCACCAGGGTGTCGAGTGCCTGCCCGACCTGGTCGACGTCGGCGGGGCGCCGCTGGGTCGGCAGCATCCCGTGCACGTCCTCGGGGCGCAGGTGTACGGCGAAGCGCTCCTTCGCCTCGAGGAAAGTGCCCATGACGGCGCGATACAGCACGGTGTTCTGCACCGTGAGGTGCGCGAAGGGCGAGTAGTCCTCCGTGTCGGCGTGCGGTGGTGGTTCTTCGATCATCGCCGCCCATTGTCCCCGACGACGCAAGCGCCGGGCCGGGTATTCGCCGCATCACCGCCGGTCACGACTGCCCGGTGGTAGCGCCATGGCCGCGACTACACCACCTGCCGTACCCCCTGGCCCCCGATCCCAGGGTTTTCCCCGTGGCCCAGGGGGTACGGCCGGGTCCATCGTGGAGACACGAAAGCACACGGGGGCTTTCGACACGGGGGACCCGACGGGGGAACAACGGGGAACCCACGGGGGATAACGGGGGACTGGGGGTGCCCGATGCGGGCACCCCCACTGTCTGTGCGCGCTGCGGAGGTACGTCAGGGGCGCGCCGACTCACTGAGCAGGCGCACGAGTTGGGCCCGCCGGTGCACCCCGTCCAGCTTTCGGTAGATGTTGCCGAGGTGGAACTCGACCGTCTTGACGCTGAGGAAGAGCTGTTCCGCCGCTTCGTGGTTGGTGACTCCGCGGCCGACCGCCAGGGCCACGCGGAGTTCCTGGGGGGTCAGCCCGTCCAGTGGTGTGGGGCCCGAGTCGACGCGGTCGCCGCCCGCGGCGTGGAGTTCGGCGGCGGCGCGGCCCGCCCAGCCGGCCGCGCCGAGGCGATCGAAGGTGGCGAGGGCGCGCTGCAACCGGCGGCGGGCCTCGCTGCGACGGCCGAGGCGGCGCAGGAGCTCACCGCACGCGAAGTCGGTCCGTCCCCGCTCGAACGGGGCCTGGATGTCGCCGAGTTCGGCGAGCGCCCGGTCCATGTGCCGCTCCGCGTAGGCCGGTTCGAGCATGCCCCGGCAGCGGGCGGCAGCGGCGGCGGTGATGGGGCGCCTGCCCCGGCCCGCCTCGTGGTCCAGGACGCGCAGCACCTCGTACGCCTCGTCGGTGCGGTGCAGATGGACGTAGGCCTCGGCGAGGTCGGCGGCCCAGGAGAGATAGAGGCCGTCGCCGCGGCCGTTGGCGAGGGAGAAGGCGCGTACCTCTTCCAGGTGTGTCGCCGCGTCTTCGTAGCGCCCCAGGCCGAGTTCGAGGAGGCCGAGCGCTCCACGCGCGCGTGCCGCGTCCATGGGGAGTTCGGCGGCCGCGGCCAGGGAGCGGCACTGTGCCTCGTGACTGCGGCAGTCCGCCTCCCTGCCCAGGACTGCCTCCGTGCGGGCCTGCGCCGCCAGCGCCCGGCACACCTCGATGACACGGCCCGTGTCCTCGCCGAGGCGGACGGATTCGTCGGCGTGGGCGAGCGAGGCGTTCCACTCGCCGCGCCAGAACTCGACGACGGAGAGCGTGCCGAGGAGGTGGGCGAGGAGGCCGACCGTGCTGGAGGAGCGGGCCGCGTGCACCGCGCGGTCGAGGAGCGCGTGACCCTGGTCCAGCTCTTCCGTGGCCAGGTAGCACAGGCCGCCGACGCCGGAGACCGGGTAGGGGAAGGACAGGTCCGGTACGGCCAGGGGCTTTTCGAGGTCGTGGAGCAGGGCGCGGCCGTCCTCCGCGTTGCCGCCCAGGAGTTCGACCAGCGCGTGCAGGAGGCGTACCGGCAGGGCCGCCGCCGCGTCACCGAAGGCGTCCGCGAGCTGCATCGATTCGGCGGACGTGGCGCGGGCTGCCGTGAGGTCGCCGATGGCGAGTTCGGTGAGGGTGATGCCGCCGAGCATGACGGCGGCGAGCGAGGGGTCGACGCGGCGGGCCTCGTCGACGGCCGAGCGCAGCTGCTCGCGCGCGCGGGCGGGGCGGCCGCGCTGGATGTCCACGTAGCAGCGCAGTTGGCGCAGCTCCAGGCGAGTGCGTTCGTGTGAGGCATGGTCGAGGGCGCGGTCCAGAAGGTCGGCGGACTCGTCGAGCGAGCCCGCGGCCTGGGCGGCGCGGGCGGCGGCGAGCAAACGGAGCGCCTTGCCCTCGTCGTCGGGGGTGAAGCGGGCGGCGTGGGCGTAGAGGCGGGCGGCGAGCGGGAAGGTGAGGCTGGCGGGGCCGCCGGACGCCGCCTTCGTGAGCGCGGCGGCGACCTCTTCGTCCGGGTCGGCGCCAGATTCGGACAGGTGCCAGGCGTAGCGTTCGAGCGCGGCGGGGGCGCGGGCGCCCTGGAGGGCCCGTGCGACGGTGCGGTGGGCGCGCCAGCGGCGGACGGCGGTCGCGCCGTGGTAGACGCCGGAGCGGACGAGCGGGTGCCGGAAGATGTACGCGCCGCCCTCGACCGTCATCAGGCCTGCCCGCTCGGCCGGTTCGAGGTCCGCGTAGGTCAACTCGTGGGCGCGCAGTACCCGTTCGGTTCCGGCGAGCGGGCGGGGGCCGAGGACCGCGAGCAGCAGCATGGCGTCCCGGGTGGGGTCGGGGAGCCGGGTGATGGCGCTGTGGAAGGTGCGGGCGAGGATGTCTCCGATGGGCAGCGGGGCGCCGCTGTCGGGGCGGTGGCCGCCGTGGGCGATCAGGGCGGGGAGTTCGACGAGGGCGAGCGGGTTGCCGCGGGCCTCGGACAGCAGCCACTGGACGTCGTGCGGCGGCAGCGGCTCCGCGGCCTCCTCGGCGACGAGTTCGCGGGCCGCCCCGGCATCGAGACCGTGGAGGCTGAGGGACTCCACGGGCGCGAGGCGGGAGGCGGTCTCGTCGGTGTCGCGGGTGGCGAAGAGGGCTACCACGCCCTCGCGGCCCAGGCGGCGGGTCGCGAAGGCGAGGGCGTCCAGGGAGTACGGGTCGAGCCATTGGGTGTCGTCGACGACGACAAGGACAGGGCCCGATTCGCTGATCGCGCCCAGCAGGCTGAGCGTTCCGGCGGCGACCGCGAACCGGTCCTGCGCGACGGCGGGCCCCAGGGCGAGGGCGCCGGTGAGGGCCGCGGCCTGCCGTTCGGGGATGCGGTCGAGGTGGTCGGTGACCGGCCGGAACAGGTCCGCGAGCCCCACGTACGGCAGTTCGCGCTCCGTCTCGATGCCCTGCGTGTGCAGCCGCGTGAGGTCACGGGCGACGGATTCGGCGTAACCGAGCAGGCTGGTCTTCCCGATGCCCGCCTCGCCACGGACGACCAGGGCGGCGCTGTGCCCGGTGCGCGCGCCGTCGACGAGGTCCGCGAGGCGCGCGCATTCCGCTGTGCGACCTACCAGCATGCGGTCAGGGTAACCCGCGGTCACGTTGCGGCGTGAGTGGTCAACTGGCCGTTCGTGCGGGCGGGTTGGGCACATCAAGCCCCGCTTCGGGACGAGAGCCGGCGGGTCCCGGGGCAGAGCCCCGGGACCGCAACCACGGCGAGCGTGGCGCTCCCTACGCCGCCTCCACGACCTCCGCTCCCCCGAACTGCGTCCGGTACAGCTCCTCGTACCGGCCGCCCCGCACCACGAGCTCCTCGTGCGTCCCGCGCTCCACGACTCGCCCCTCCTCCACCACGAGAATCTGGTCGGCGGAGCGGATCGTCGACAGGCGGTGGGCGATGACCACGGCCGTGCGCCCCTCCAGCGCCTCGGCGAGAGCTTCCTGCACGGCCGCCTCCGAGGTGTTGTCGAGGTGGGCGGTGGCCTCGTCGAGGATGACGACGCGCTGGCGGGCGAGGAGCAGCCGGGCGATGGTCATGCGCTGGCGTTCGCCGCCGGAGAGCCGGTAGCCGCGTTCGCCGACGACCGTGTCCAGGCCGTCCGGCAAGTCGCGGACGAGTGCGTCGAGGCGGGCGCGGGTCAGCACGTCCCACAGGTCGTCCTCGCTCGCCTCGGGGCGGGCGAGCAGCAGGTTCGCGCGGATGCTGTCGTGGAAGAGGTGTCCGTCCTGCGTGACCATGCCGAGCGTGGCGCGCAGCGAGACGGCGCTGGTGTCGCGCACGTCGACGCCGCCGATGCGGACGGCCCCGCCATCGGTGTCGTAGAGCCGCGGCAGCAGCGACGCGATGGTCGACTTGCCGGCGCCGGAGGAGCCGACGAGCGCCACCGTCTGGCCGGGTTCGGCCCGGAAGGAGACTCCGTGCAGCACCTCGGCGCCGCCGCGTGTGTCGAGGGAGGCGACCTCTTCGAGCGAGGCCAACGACACCTTGTCGGCGGAGGGGTAGCCGAAGCGGACGTCGTCGAACTCGACGGCGACCGGGCCCTCCGGGATCGCGCGGGCGTCGGGCTTCTCGTCGATGAGCGGCTTGAGGTCGAGCACCTCGAAGACCCGCTCGAAGCTGACGAGCGCGCTCATCACCTCGACGCGGGCGCCGGCGAGCGAGGTGAGCGGCGCGTACAGGCGGGTCAGGAGCAGCGCCAGGGAGACGACCGCGCCCGCCTTCAGGGTGCCGGTCAGCGCGAAGTAGCCACCGAGGCCGTACACGAGTGCCAGTGCGAGGGCGGAGACGAGGGTGAGCGCGGTGATGAACGCCGACTGCGCCATGGCGGTGCGTACGCCGATGTCGCGCACCCGGTGGGCGCGTTCCGCGAACTCGGCCGACTCGTCGCCGGGCCGGCCGAACAGCTTGATCAGTGTGGCGCCCGGCGCGGAGAACCGCTCGGTCATCCGCGTCCCCATGGCCGCGTTGTGCTCGGCGGCCTCGCGCTGGAGGCGGGCCATGCGGGAGCCCATGCGGCGGGCGGGGAGCACGAAGATCGGCAGGAGGACAAGGGCGAGCAGCGTGATCTGCCAGGACAAGGTCAGCATGACCGCCAGGGTCAGGATCAGCGTGACCACGTTGCTGACCACACCGGACAGCGTGTTGCTGAAGGCGCGCTGCGCGCCGATGACGTCGTTGTTGAGGCGGCTGACCAGGGCTCCCGTGCGGGTCCTGGTGAAGAAGGCGACGGGCATGCGCTGTACGTGGTCGAAGACGGCGGTCCGCAGGTCGAGGATGAGGCTTTCGCCGAGGTTCGACGAGAGCCAGCGGGCCAGCAGCCCGATGCCCGCCTCGGCGAGCGCGATGACCGCGATGAGGAGGGCGAGCCGGATGACGCGGCCCTCGTCGTCGCCGCCCACGATCGCGTTGACGACCGTGCCCGCGAGCATCGGCGTCGCCACGGCGAGCAGCGCGGTCAGGATGCTCAGGAACACGAACTGGGCGATGCGGCGCCGGTGCGGCCGGGCGAAGCCGGCGATCCTGCGAAGGGTCGCGCGGGCGAAGGGACGGCCCTTGGGCCCGCCGTCCTGGGCGTTCATGACGCTGTGCAGCTGCGTCCAGGCTGTGGTCTCCATGCTCATGCCGATGACGTTAGGACCTCAACCAATCTTGAGGTCAAGAACAATCGAAAACCACGGGAAATGGCGTACGACTGTGCACCGGTCACAGCGCTCGCTCCAGAAGATCGAGCGCGGCGCCGACACCCCGGTCACACCTCTTGACCCTCGGGTAACCGGAACGTAACTTCGCTTCAATTCTTGTGCCCATTACACAAGTTGTGGGCCCCGTACGATCGGGAAGCGAAGGAATGCCGGAGCTACGCAGACGTACCCTGCTGTCCGCGATCGGCGTCACCGCCGGCGCGGGCGCCGTCACCACCAGCCAGACCGCCACCGCGTACGCGGCCACGACGGACACCGCCGCGCCGCCCGCGCGGTACGAGAGCAAGGTCCGGGGCCTCCTGGCCCGTATGACTCTCGAAGAGAAGCTGGGCCAGCTCCAGCAGCTCCCCTGGTCCTACGACCTCAATCCGGGCTCCGGCACGACGAAGGCGGTCGAGGACGCGGCGCGGGCCGGGCGGGTCGGCTCGGTGTTCAGCATCTTCGGCGCGAAGACCACCAACGAGTTGCAGCGCATCGCCGTCGAGGAGTCCCGGCTCGGCATCCCGCTCCTTTTCGGCCTCGACGTCATCCACGGCTTCTGGACCAACTTCCCGATCCCGCTCGCCCAGGCCTCCAGCTTCGACCCTGACGTGTCCCGCTCGGACGCAGAGGTGTCCGCCAAGGAGGCCCGCTCCAACGGCGTGCACTGGACGTTCGCGCCGATGATGGACGTCACGCACGAGCCGCGCTGGGGCCGGATCGCCGAGGGCAACGGCGAGGACCCGTATCTGACCGCGCGGTTCGCGGCGGCCAAGGTGAAGGGCTACCAGGGTTCGGGCTACGGCTCGAAGGACACCGTCGCCGCGTGCGCGAAGCACTTCGTGGCGTACGGCGGCGCGGAGGGCGGCCGCGACTACAACACGGTCGACGTGTCCGAGTCGCGCCTGCGCAACCTCTATCTCCCGCCGTTCAAGGCGGCGTTGGACGCGGGCGTCGCCACGGTGATGGCCTCCTTCAACACCATCAGCGGCGTCCCGGCGCACGGCAATCCGCACACGCTCACCGACATCCTCAAGAAGGAGTGGGGATTCGAGGGCCTGGTCGTCAGCGACTACACGGGCGTTCAGGAGATGATCGCGCACGGCTTCGCCGAGGACGGCGCGGACGCGGCCCGGCTCGCCCTCAACTCCGGTGTCGACATGGAGATGACGAGCACCAACCTCCTCACCAACGGCAAGAAGCTGCTGCGCGCCGGGAAGATCAAGGAGCAGCGGATCGACGAGGCGGTGGCGAGCGTGCTCCGCCTCAAGTACGAACTCGGCCTGTTCGACGACCCGTACGTGGAGGAGTCGACGGCGATCAACGAGCCCTCGGCGGCCGCCCGCAAGGCGGCGTGTACGGCGGCGTCCCGCTCGATGGTCCTGCTGAAGAACGAGCAGGACGCGCTCCCGCTGAAGAAGTCGCTCAAGTCCCTTGCTGTGGTTGGCCCGTTCGGCGACTCCTCGGATCTGCTCGGTACGTGGGTGGTGCCCGCGTCGGCCGAGAAGTTCCCTGCGGTCAAGGTGCTCGACGCGGTGAAGAAGGCGGCGCCGGACGCCAAGGTCACGTACGCGCGCGGCGTCAACCCGGAGGGCAAGGACACCGGCGGCATCGCGGACGCGGTCACCGCCGCCAAGTCCGCCGACGTCACGATCGTGGTCGTCGGTGAGCCGTCGTCGATGAGCGGCGAGGCCGCGGCCCGCAGTGACATCTCGCTGCCGGGCGCGCAGGAGAAGCTGATCGCGGCGATCGCCGGGACGGGCAAGCCGTTCGTGGTGGTCCTGGTGGGCGGCCGGCCGTTCACCGTCGGCGACTGGCTGGACAGCGCCCCGGCCGTCCTGGAGGCCTGGCACCCCGGCATCGAGGCGGGCAACGCGATCGCGGACGTCCTGTTCGGCACGGTGAACCCCGGCGGCAAGCTGCCGGTCTCCTTCCCGCGCACGACCGGCCAGATCCCGATCCACTACAACCACGAGTCGACGGGCCGCCCGTACGACAAGGACAACAAGTACACGTCGAAGTACCTGGACCTGCCGCCGACTCCGCAGTTCCCGTTCGGCTACGGCCTCAGCTACACGACGTTCGCCTTCGGTACGCCGAAGCTGAGCCGCTCCTCGATCCCGGCGGGCGCCCTGCGCAAGGGCGACACCTTCGAGGTGTCGGTCCAGGTCCGCAACACCGGCTCGCGCTCCGGCGACGAGGTCGCGCAGCTGTACGTGCGCGATGTGGCGGCGTCCCTCACCCAACCGGTGCGCAGGCTGCGCGGGTTCAAGCGGGTCACGCTGGACGCGGGCGCGTCGACGACGGTCCGGTTCCAGCTCGGCGCGGAGGACCTCGGCTTCTGGACGAACGACTCCAGCGGCGAATTCCGGGTCGAGGAGGGCACGTTCGAGCTGTACGTGGGGAACAGCTCGACGGCGGATGCGAAGCTGAAGCTCACCGTCACCTGACCCCGTTGCCCCGGAGGTTCCCATGCCGGTCCGCGTCGAACGCGCAGGCCACGTCACCACGGTCGTCCTGTCCCGCCCCGAGGCCCGCAACGCGGTCGACGGGCCGACGGCGGACCGACTGGCCGCCGCCTTCCGGGCATTCGAGGCGGACGACGCGGCGCGGGTCGCCGTGCTCTGGGGCGAGGGCGGCACGTTCTGCGCGGGCGCCGACCTCAAGGCGATCGGCACGGAGCGCGGCAACCGGGTGGCGGAGGACGGGGAAGGGCCGATGGGCCCGACCCGCCTCCGCCTGACGAAGCCGGTCATCGCGGCCGTGGCCGGTCACGCGGTGGCGGGCGGACTCGAACTCGCCCTCTGGTGCGATCTGCGGGTCGCCGAGGAGGACGCGGTGTTCGGTGTCTTCTGCCGCCGCTGGGGCGTCCCGCTGATCGACGGCGGCACGGTCCGCCTCCCCCGCCTCATCGGCGAGAGCCGCGCGAGCGACCTGATCCTCACCGGCCGCCCCGTCCCGGCACAGGAGGCGTACGACATCGGTCTCGCGAACCGCCTCGTCCCGACCGGGAGTTCGCGCGCGGCGGCGGAGGCGCTCGCCGCGCAGATCGCGGGCTTCCCGCAGGACTGCCTGCGCAGCGACCGGGCGTCCCTGTGGGAGCAGCACGGCCGGGACGAGGCGGCGGCCATGGGCACCGAACTCCGTTACGGCATGGGTGTATTGGGCGGGGCGCTCGAAGGGGCGGGGCGGTTCGCGGCGGGGGCGGGGCGGCACTGGGCCTTCGAGGAACACGGTCCGGAACGCGACTGAGGCGGCGGGGCTGCTGGAGGCGGGACGCGGCTGGGCCGCTGGATGCCGGACGCGGCTGACCTCACAGGAGCCGAGCTGCAGAGCCGACCTCAGAAGCTCACCTCACCCGACCTCAGAAGCTCACGCCACCCGACCCCAAGACCTCACCTCACCCGAGCTCAAGAGTCGTCACGCCGAAGACCCGCTCCTCGGCGAACGCCCGGACCGGCCCGGTGTACATCCGGGCCGTCTCGAACCCCGGCACGAGACCCCGCCCCTCGGCGAGAGCGACCGCCGCCGGGTTCGACGCGGGCACATCGAGGCCGACCGGCCGCCCCGCCGGAGCGAGCGCGTCGAACAGGACACGCGCGTCGTCCGGCGTGTCCGCGAACAGCGGCCCGATCCGCGGCATGTCCTGCCCCTCGCGCAGCACGCCGTACCCGGTGACGCGCCCGCCGACGACGCGAGCGCGGACGACGTGCCCCTCCGTGGTCAGCCAGGACTCGAGGAAGCGGGGCCGGTCCGCCGGATAGCAGGCACTGTCGTACACGACGAGTGGCGCGATATCGCCCTCGACCGGCACGACGCCGTCGGCCGTGGGCCCGACCGCACCGCCGGTCGCGATCCCGGTGAACCGGACGGTGCGGTGGGCGAGTTCGAAGCCGGACTTGCGGTAGTTGCCCTGCTGGGCGACGACGCCGTCGAGCCCGACGGTGCGCCCGGCCGCGTGCGCGAGCCCCGCCTTCCATGTGTCGATGCCGTGGCCGAGGCCGCGCAGGTCGGGACGGACGAGGTAGCAGCCCAGGAAGGCGTACGCGTCCCCGTAGTTGACGACGGAGACGGCGGACACGGGCTCGCCGTCGATCCGGCCGAGGAAGAACCCGTCGGGGTCTTGGGCGAAGAAGCTGACCCCGTCGGCCACGCCGGGGTTCCAGCCCTCGTCGGCGGCCCACCCGCGGATCACCGGCCAATCGGCGAGCGTGGCGCGGGAGATGTCGAGGCGTGCGGGACGCTGGGGGACGCCACTCATGCGCGATGCTCCTGTCTCAGTTTCCACTCCGATGCCTCAGTTTCCACTCCGAGCTTCCACCCCGACCAGCCGTCCTCCCCCATTGCACCCACACGCTTCGCACACGTACGGCAGGATGTTCGTGCAGGCACTCGAACATCCACGGACGACAGGGGAGTTGCAGCCACCCATGCCCTCGACGCCCGACACATCCCCCACTCCACCGCGCATCGACACCAGCAGGCCGCACCCTGCGCGGGTGTACGACTGGTATCTCGGCGGCAAGGACAACTATCCGGTGGACGAGGAACTCGGCCGGCAGATCACCACGCTGGAGCCGACGGCCAAGTATGCGGCGCGGCACAACCGTTGGTTCATGCATCGCGCGACCCGGATGCTCGCGGCGCGCGGCGGCGTCACGCAGTTCCTCGACATCGGCACCGGCATCCCGACCGAGCCGAACCTGCACCGCATCGCGCAACTCGCGGCGCCCGAGGCGAGCGTGGTGTACGTCGACAACGACCCGATCGTGCTGCGGCACGCGGAGGCGTTGCTGCGCGGCACGCCGGAGGGGGTCACGCGCTACGTCCAGGCCGACGCCCGCGAGCCGGACAAGATCATCGAACTGGCCCGGGAGATCCTCGACTTCGAGCGCCCGATAGCGGTGTCGTTGATCGCGCTCCTGCACTTCATCCCGGACGGCCAGGGCGCGTACGACATCGTGCGCACGTTCGTCGACGCCCTGCCCTCGGGCAGCCACTTGGTCCTGTCGCACGTGGCCGCGGACTACGACCCGTCGCGCACCCAGCAGGCGATCGACATGTACGCGGCCGGCGGCGTCACCCTCGCGCCGCGCACGCACGAGGAGATGACGAAGTTCTTCACAGGGACCGGACTCGAGCTCGTGGACCCCGGTGTGGTCTGGCTCCCCGACTGGCACCCGGAGTTGGCCGTCGACGAGGACCGCGACGGATCGCCGGTGCCGATGTACGGGGCGGTGGGCCGCAAGAACTGAAGTGAGCTGAACCACCAGGCCACTTGGGAGCGACAGGACTTACGACGCCTTTACGCATGACGAAACTCACACATGGCGATAGCCACGTGACGGACCGCAGCGAATAGACGTACGGATCCCCTACGCTCTTTCACATGTCCGCCATCCCAGCCTCACGCTCCATACGGTCCGCCGACGTGGTCAACGAGCAGATTCGTGACCTCTGGGCGCGCACGGGTGGGCGCCTGAACCCCGAGGACCGCGCCGAGTACGAGTCGCTGGTCACGGAGTGGGCGTCCGCGATCGGCAGTGGGGTCGCGCAGCGCGCGTGACCCCACCCCGCGACCGCCGCCGCAGTCAGGACTGCGGACGGGAGCCGTGATTCGCCGCGTGCTTGCGGCGCGCCTTCTTCTTCCGACGACGCTTCGACGACATGGGACCTCCCGGGGCGGAATGGGACATTTCGCCTGTTAACCATTCCACAGGCCCCACCCACCCGCGAACGGACACCCGGCTACGCAGCGCGACGGCTCGCATACGCAGGTCACCACTCTCGGCAACCACTCCAGATGCGTCCCCTGCCGAGCGCTCATACCGTTGCTGCCATCCCCCAGCTCAACCACGCAAGGAGCAGTCATGGGTGACGACAGCGCCATGGACAAGGTCAAGGGCAAAGCCAAGGAGATGACCGGCAAGGTCACCGGCAACGACCGGGTGAAGGCCGAAGGGCAGACCGACCAGGCCCGTGGCAAGGCCAAGGAAGGCGTCGAGAGCCTCCGCGACAAGGCCGAAGGCGTCCGCGACTCCCTGCGGCGTGACGACGACCAGTAGTCGGCCTCGTACCGTGCCCGTGCCCTCCCGCTAGCGGGAGGGCACACGCATGCGGCGGCACGCGGCCCGCACGGACGTCACCCCGAAAGGCGCGGCGTCCGTGCGGACAGAAATCCGCAGGACTGCCCGCCCGCCTACTCCGGCGGCGTCGGCGTGTCCGCGCTGCGGTACATGGCCTGGAGGTCCATTTCGAGCTTGACCGTGGGGCCGACGACCGCGATGCCCTTGGCGAGCATGGTGCGCCAGTTCAGCGTGTAGTCCTCGCGGTGGAGTTCCGCCGTGGCGAGGGCCGCGCAGCGCAGTTCCTCGGCGTAGCCGCCGTTGACGACGCCGAGGTAGCCCGTTTCGAGGTCGACCGTGCGGCTCACGCCGTGCATGGTGAGGGCGCCCTGGACGGTCCACTTGGAGCCGCCCCGGTAGATGAAGCGGTCCGAGCTGAAGTGGATGTACGGGTAGTTCTCGATATCCAGGAAGTCGGCGGAACGCAGGTGGTTGTCGCGGGTGTTGTTGCCCGTGGTGATCGACCCGGCCTCGATGCGGACCTCGACCCGCGAGTCGGCCATGTCGGGCGCGATCTGGATGCCGCCCTCGAAGCGCGTGAAGCGGCCGTGGACGTGGGCCATGCCGACGTGCTTGGCGATGAAGCGGATCGCGGTGTGCGGCGGGTCGAACATCCAGGTGCCGGGCTGCGGCAGCTCGGGCGAGCGGCCGACGTGCAGCTGGATCCCGGTGAGCGGCAGCGTCTCGCCCTCGACGACCTCGACCGTCTGCTGGAACGGCTCCAGGCCCTCGGCCGCTATCAGGATGCTGTAGCGGCCGGGCTCCAGCGTGACGAAGACCAGGCCGAAGGGGTCGGTCGTGGCCTTCACGGAGACGCGCCCGCTCTGCGACTGCGTCACCGTGACCTGGGCGCCCGGCATGGGCTGACCGAACGGGTCGATCACCTCGCAGTGCACGCCGCCCGCACCCTGCGGCACGGAGTGGACGGGCCCACCACCCCGCGCTGCGGAACCGGCGCTCTTACGGCGGAACAATGCGAGGGGCATGAGGGGCCTTTCTTGGACATGTGACACGAGCGCGCCCACCTTGCCATGCACCCCGCCTGCCCAAATGGGGCGGAGTCGCGTATTCCGGCAGGCGCCAACCCGCCATTTCACAAGACCCACACCTTTCCGACGCCACCCGACCCCTGGACGTCACGCTCCTTCTCTCCCTCCCCGTGCGTGTTCACGGGTTCTCCGCAAAGCGTTGACGAAGCACGAAGCGCTCTGGCAGGGTCGCGAACCGGCGCCACCCCCACGTGGGACCGAGGAGATCCCCACCCGATGAAGTCAAGGCACACCCCCGCTCGCAGGACCGCGCCCCACACCCCCGCCCTGCGGCGCTTCGCCGAGACACACTGGGCCAGGGAGCCGGTGGTCGTCCCCGACGCCCCGGCGCTGGGTCTCGACCCGGCCGACGCCCACGCGCTCCTCCTGGCGGCGGCCGCACAGCCGGATCCCGTCCCACTGCGCCTGGCCACGGCCGACGGTGTGCTGCGCGAACCGGGCCCCCTGCTGCCCGGCCCCGCCGACCGGAACCTCGGCGGCTACGTCGCACGCCTCGCCTCCGCGCCGCAACTCGGCGGCGACGGCTGGCTGCTGACCGCCTCCGACCCGCTGCACCGTGACTTCTCCGCGTGGTCGCGGGTACGGGACGCGCTGGCCGGGCTCTGGCGGTACGTCGGGTGGCCCGCGGTCCCGGTGACCGCGGAGTTGGCCGTCGGCGACCGACACCACTCCGTCACCGAGGCGGGCGACCCCGGCGCCGCGTCCCTCACCTGGGTCATCGACGGCGAGCTGACCGTGCGGGTGCGCCCCGAACACACCGGAACCGAGTACGAACTCCGGGCCACTGCGGGTGACTTGGTGCACTGGCCCGCCGGGAGCCGGCACCTCGATCACCGTACGGGACCGTGCACGACGCTCCGGGTGAGTGTGCCCGCCCGGACGGCCTCGGCCCTGCCGCCGGTCCTGGACGCCGTCAGCGGGCTGATGCGAAGACGCGGCCCGCACCCGGACACCCCCGTGACGCTCCCCCACCCGCTGCCCACGAGAGCCGACGGACGGCTGGCGTTACCCGCCCGGCTCACCGCCTCCGCCCGGCTGTTCACGGACACCGTCGCCGATCCGGACACCGAGCGAGCCCTGCTCACCCACTGGGCCGGACTGCGCTCCGCCGCGGGCCTGAACCCGGCACCCGCGCCACGCCCCGTCGTGCCCCTCACCTCCCGGCACCGATTACTGTGCGTCAGCGAGATCATCCGGGTCGCCACCGGGGCGGACGACGCGCTGTGGGCGGCAAACGGACATGTCTGGCCGGTGCGGGGCCGCGCTGCCGACCACGTACTCAGCCACCTGCGCACGACACACCAAGACACCACGGTGGCCGACCTGGCCCGCTCGTCGGGGCTGTCCGACCGCTCCGCTCACCTCCACGGTGTGCTCCGCGAGCTGTGCCGTTCACGGGCCGTCGCGATCACGCCACCGGACCCGCACCGGTGACGGCGGGCGCCGCCACCCCGATCGACGTCCTCGGACCCGTCGGCCGGTCGGTCGACTGGCAACGCGTCGCGGCGGACCATTGGGACCGCCGGCCCGCGCTGCTCCGCCCGATCCGGACTCCCGGCCGAACCGCGCCTTTCAACCCCCACGAGGTCTTCGAGGGCGCCGTCGCCGCCGCGCACCACACCACGGCGGACGCCGACGAACGGATCCGGTTCACGGTGGGGCCGCGCCGCCTCACCGACCCCGGTGACCTCCTGCCCCGGCCGGAGGACGGGTCGTTCGCGGCCTACGACCGCCGCCTTGCACGGCAGTTGGGCGACACCCCCTTCGCCCTCGTCGTCCGGGAGCTGCACGCGGGACACCATCCGCTGTGGGCCAGGGAGCGGACCTTCCTCGCCGGCCTGTGGGACGAGGTCGGCCAGCCCCTGGCGCCCATCGGCACGACGCTGTGCCACGGAACGTCCGAGCCACCACGCCCCTCGCCCTCCCACCACCGAGCAGCAACGTTCCTCTACGTCCTCCACGGCCGCCCCCGATTCCACCTCACCGGCCCCGGGGACCGACGCTGGACGGCCTCGGCGCTCCCCGGCGACCTGCTCTACTGGCCCGCCGACCACGAGCACACCGTCCACGCGCCCGGCTCCCCCGCCACGACCGTGCGCATCTCCGTCCCGCGCGCCGCCTCGCCGCTCATCAGCCACTCCTCCCCGCACGGGACGTGGGGCACGGTCGACACCCTCGTACCGCACGGCGAGCCACCCGACGACCTGCCCGGCACCCTGCCCCCTGCCCTCGCCGCTGCGCTCGACCACCTCCGCCAGGAGGCCCGCCCCGCACCGCTCCAACGGCGCCTGGCCCACGAGGTGTTGCGGCACGCCACGGACGGCGGCCTGCGCCCGGCACCGGCGCCCACCCGGCCCGGCTACTTCACCGACGACGACGCGGTGCGGGCCACGGAGCGCGTGGTGTGGATGCCGGCCGGCGGGCAGCGCCTGGTCGCGGCGTGCGGACACGTCACGCGGACCGGGCTGACGGCGCGCGAACTGGGCGCCCTGATCGGCCGCTTGAACGACGGCGAGACGCTCCCGGTGGGCGAACTGACGCCGCCCGCACGCCGGTTGCTGGCGCGACTCTCCGCATTCCGCGCCGTGGAACGCCTGTAGAACCCACCCCGCCTAGATACGCAGGACTTCTGCAAAATTCTCGTACGCACGGGGTTCCCCGACCCCCACCCTTATGCAACAGTCCTGCACAACCGGACCGACGACACCGACGACACCGACGACGCGGCGGAGGAACAGTCCATGGCGGGGCACGACCGGGCGCGCGGGCACGATCTCGCGGCCCTTCGCGGACTCAACACCTCAGTGGTGCTGCGGTCGTTGCGCCAGGAGAGCCCGCAGACGGTCAGCCGTCTCACCGGCTCCACCGGCCTGTCCCGGCCCACGGTCGAGGTGCTGGTCGAGGAGCTGATCGCACAGGGCTGGATCGCGGAGACGACCGCGCCGCCCGCCGTACGCTCCCCCGGGCGGCCCGCGCGCCGCTTCCGGTTCCGGGCCGAGGCCGGGCACGTCGTCGGCGTCGACATCGGCCTCAAGAAGCTGGTGCTGCTCCTGTCCCGCCTCGACGGCGAGATCGTCGCGCGCCACCGCGAGGACTTCCCCACGCCCCTGACCGGCGCGGAACGCATCGAACTGCTGCGCACCAGGCTGCGCACCTTCCTCGCCGACCACAGACTGGGTCCGCACGACGTGTGGTCCGTCGGCATCGGCGTGCCGGGCATGGTCGACGACACCGGCCGGATCCGCTCCGTGATCGTCCCGGACTGGACCGACCTGGACCTGGCGCGCCGCCTCGCGGACGAACTCCCCTGCCCCGTCCTGGTCGAGAACGACGTGAACCTCGCGACGCTCGCCGAGCACTGGCAGGGCGCCGCGGAACTCGCGGACGACGTGGCGTGCGTGCTCGTGGGGCGGCGCATCTCGTGCGGCGTGATGATCGACGGGCGCCTGCACCGCGGGCGCCGCGGCGGCGCGGGCGAGCTGGGCATCCTGCCGCAACTCGGCCTGAACGAGGCCGGGGACGCGCTCGGCTGGGACGGCGACCGGCTGCCCGGCGAATCGGAGACCGACGCACTCGCACGCGCCGTCCGCGCCCAGCACCCCAAGGCCCTCGCCGTCCTGGACCGCTACCTCGCCGGCGTCGCACCCGGCATCGCCGCACTCGTCCTCGCCCTCGACCCCGAACTCCTCGTCCTGTCCGGCGCCCTGTCCCCGGTCGGCGACCCACTGGGCCCCCTCCTCGCCGCCCACCTCTCCCCCCTGACCCTCCACGTCCCCCTCATCACGGTCAGCACGCTGGGCCGCGAGGGCGTGGCACTCGGCGCGGTGCGCCGCGCCCTGGACGAGGTGGACACCCATCTCCTCGACGGGGCGGGTCCTTCGCGCCCGTCGTCCCCCGCTCACTGACACCTCTCCGTACACCTACCGACCGGAGGCGCGCATGCGCAGGAGAAGTCTTCTCGCCGGTGCCCTCGCGGCGACCCCGTTCGCCGCCGGCTGCAGCGCGAGCGGCGGCGATTCCACCGCCGCCATCCGCACGGGCCGCACCGCACTCTCGTACGGCATGTGGGACCCGGCCCAGGTCCCCGGCATGCAGCAGGTCATCCGGGCCTTCGAGCGCGAGAACCCGGACGTCTCCGTGGAAATCCAGCTCACCCCGTGGAACTCCTACTGGACGACGCTGCGCACGGCGATGCGGGGCGGCACGGCGCCCGACGTGTTCTGGATGAACGCCGTGAACATCAAGCTGTACGCGTCCAATGGCACGCTGGTGCCGCTCGACGAGCACATCGCCCGTGCCCGCACCCCGGTCGGCAAGCATCCCGAGGCACTGGTCGACATCTACAAGTACGGCGGCAGGCAGTACGCGCTGCCGAAGGACTTCGACACGATCGGGCTCTGGTACAACAAGGAGCTCTTCGACAAGGCCGGCGTCAAGTACCCGGATTCCTCCTGGACGTGGGACGACCTGCGCGACGCCGCGCGCGAGCTGACCGATCCGAAGCGGCGGGTCTACGGGATCGCCGCCGAGATGGACCGGCAGAACAAGTTCTATCCGACGATCTTCGGCGCCGGCGGCTACGTGCTGCGCGACGGCCGCTCCGGGTTCGCCGATCCGCGCTCCATCGAAGGCCTGCGCTTCTGGACCGACCTGGTGGACCGCGGCTGGTCGCCGCCACAGAGCGCCATGTCGGAGGTCCGGGCGCGCAATCTGTACCTGTCGGAGCAGGTGGCGATGAATTACGACCTGTCGTCGATGGCCTCGTTCATGTACGGGACGCCCGCCATCAAGGACCACGGCGGCGTCGCGGTCCTGCCGAAGGGGCGGGAGCGGGCGACCGTCATCCACGGCCTCGCGAACTGCATCAGCGCCAAGTCCCGCAAGCGGGAAGCGGCCTGGAAGTTCGTGGACTTCATGGCGCGGAGCCGGGCGGGCGAGATCCAGGCCAAGGGTGGAGTGACCATCCCCTCGTACGCGGGGACGCAGGACGCCTGGCTGAAGTCGATGCCCGAGTTCGACCTGCGGTGCTTCCTCGACATGGTCGACTACGCGTACCCGTATCCGAGTTCACGGAACACGGCCGTCTGGGAGGACCTCGAGTATCTGCTGCTCGGGGCGCCGTTCAGCGGCAAGGGCGGCATCGAGGGCGCGGCACGCACGCTCGCGAAGCAGATGGACCGGGCGCTCGACGAGGAGGACAACTGATGGCCGTGTTCCCGTCGACGGCCGCCGCGGAGGCGGAGGGCCGCAGCAGGAAACCTCGTACGAAGGCGGGGCGCGAGGGCACCACGCGCGGACCCAACTCCCGCACGCAGAAGGCCGCGTATGTCTTCATCGCGCCGATCGGACTCGGCTTCCTGCTGTTCTACCTCTGGCCGATGCTTCAGACCTTCGGCTTCAGCTTCACCCACTTCGGACCGTTCGGCGGCAACACCTGGACCGGCGGCGAGAACTACGCGCGCGTGCTGCAGGACGTCACCGTGTGGCGGGCCATCGGCAACACGCTCCTGTACGGGGCGATCGGGCTGCTCACGCTGCCGCTGTCGATCGCCGTCGCGGCCCTGCTGAACCGGCGCGGCCTGCGCGGCGTCGCCGTCTACCGGGCCCTGTACTTCATCCCGTTCGTGACGCTCCCCGTCGCGGTGGGCCTGGTGTGGAACTGGCTCTACAACGGCAACTTCGGCCTGCTCAACGAGGTGTTGTCGTGGTTCGGCGTGTCTCGGCACTTCTGGGCCTCGGACCCGTCGACCGCGCTGTGGGCCATCGGGGTCGTCGCCGTGTGGCAGAGCGTCGGCTACTACCTGATCATCTTCATCGCGGGGATCAAGGGCATTCCACAGGACTACTACGAGGCCGCCGAGCTGGACGGGGCGGGCCCGGTGCGCCGGTTCTTCACCATCACGATCCCGCTGCTGAGCCCGAGCATCTTCTTCGCCGCCGTCATCTGCGTGATCAACTCGCTCCAGATGTTCGACCTGATCTACGTGATGATGAGCCCCATGAACCCGGCGCTCGGGTCCACGCAGTCCGTCGTCAGCCTCTTCTACCAGTGGGCGTTCCAGCAGAACAACCAGGGCGCCGCGGCAGCTCTGGCCTTCCTCCTGATGCTGCTCACGGCGGCCCTGACGTTCCTCCAGTTCCGGCTCCAGAAGAAGTGGGTGCACTATGCGTGACTCGCTGCGCCGCGTGAACGGCGGCTCCGTCGCCACGCACGCGCTCCTCTCGCTCGGCGCGCTCGTGATGGTCTTCCCGTTCCTGTGGCAGCTGCTCACGGCGCTGAAGACGCTGCCGGAAGCGGTGCACGTACCGACGACGTTCCTGCCGCGGCAGTGGAACTGGGGCTCCTTCAAGGAGGTGTTCACGGCACTGCCCTACGGGGAGATGCTCGGCAACAGCCTCATCAACACGGCCGGCCGCACCGCGGGGCAGCTAGTGTTCTGCTCGCTCGCCGCGTACGCCTTCGCGCGGATGCGGTTCCGGGGCAAGAACGTGCTGTTCGCACTGTTCCTGTCGGTGCTGCTCGTCCCGTCCTCGCTGCTGATCCTGCCGCAGTACGACATCATCCAGCGGCTCGGCCTGCTGAACTCGCCGCCCGCGCTGTTCCTGCCGGGGATGTTCAGCGCCTTCGGCACCTTCATGCTGCGGCAGTTCTTCCTCTCCCTGCCCCGGGAGCTGGAGGAGGCGGCGCGCATCGACGGCGCGGGCCCCTTCCGCATCTTCTGGTCGATCATGCTGCCGCTGATCCGCCCCGCCCTCGCCGCGCTCGCGGTGATCACGGCGATGTGGTCGTGGAACGACCTGCTGTGGCCGCTCGTGGTGAACACGGACCCGGCGAAAATGCCGATCAGTGCCGGGCTGACCTCCCTGGAGGGGCAGTTCGAGACCAACTATCCGGTGATGATGGCCGGTTCGCTGATCGCGAGCCTGCCGATGATCGTCCTCTATCTCTTCCTTCAGCGGCACTTCGTGCAGGGCATCGCCCAGAGCGGCGCGAAGGGCTGACCCGAAGGACGAACCGCCCCCTCAGCAAAGGAGCTTCATGGCACGCCTCGACGTGGGCCTGATCGGTGCCGGCGGTATCGCCCGTGCCCATCTGCCCGCCTGGACCGCCCTGGGCGCGCGCGTCACGGTCCTGTCCACCGACGGTCATGCGGAGCAACTGGCCGCCAAGTACGCCGAGTTCGATGTGACGGCGGTACAGAGTCTCGCCGAACTCCTCGACCGGTGCAGCGTCGTCGACGTGTGCACCCCTACGTACACGCACCGGCAGCTCGTCCTCGACGCGGTCGCCGCGGGCAAGCACGTGGTGTGCGAGAAGCCGCTCTCGCTCGATGTCGCCGAGGCGCAGGAGATGGCCGGTGCGGCGCGGGCGGCGGGGGTGCTGCTGTTTCCCGCCCACGTCGTGCGGTACTTCCCCGCGTACGCGGCGCTCGCCGGTGCGGTCGCGGCCGGGAAGATCGGGGAACCGGCGGCGCTGCGGTTCACGCGGGCCGGGCGCTTTCCCGTGTGGGCGCCGTGGTTTTCCGATCCCGCGCTGTCGGGTGGCATTCTCGTCGACCAGATGATCCACGACCTGGACTTCGCGCGGCTGCTCGCCGGTGATGTCGTGCGGGTGCACGCGCAGGTGCGCGGCAAGCAGGACGCGGGTGCGGTCGCGGGGGACGTGGCGACCGGCACCGCGGTCCTCACGCACGCCTCCGGCGCCGTCAGTCATGTGCTGGGGGTGTGGGGGCAGCCCGATCTGCCGTTCCGGACGACGTTCCGGGTCGCCGGGCCTGGCGGGATCCTGGAGCACGACTCCACCGCCCACACCGGCTTCCGGGTGCTGGCGCAGGGGGTGCGCCAGGTCGGTGAGGGCATTCCGGGCAGTCCGATGACGGAGAGCCCCTATCTGACAGAGCTGCGGGAGTTCGCCGCGGCCGTCGAGGGCGGTCACGCGCCCCGCGTGACGGCGCACGACGGCGTCGAGGCCGTGCGGATCGCGTGCGCCGCCGCCGAGTCCGCGCGCACGGGCGCGCCCGTCGAACTGAAGGTGACCGAGGAGGCCGGGCTGTGAAGGGCGTGCAGGGCTTGAAGGTGGGTGTGTTGTCGTTCGCGCATGTGCACGCGGGCGGTTTCGCGCGGCAGCTCGCCGCGATGGACGGCGTGGAGGTGCTCGCGGCCGACCCCGACACAGATCTCGCGGCACCGGGCGAGGCCCGGGGGAAGGACTTCGCGTCCCGGATCGGCGTCAACTACGTAGACACGTATGAGGAGTTGTTCGCCTGGGGGCCCGACAAGGTCGTGGTCTGCTCGGAGAACGTGCGGCACAGGGCGCTGGTCGAACGCGCGGCCGCGCACGGCGTCGACGTGCTGTGCGAGAAGCCGCTCGCCACGACGCCCGAGGACGGCGCGGCGATGGTCGAGGCGTGCCGGGCCGCCGGGGTGCGGCTCGCGGTGGCGCACCCGGTGCGGTTCAGCCCGGCCTATCTCGCGGTGCGCGAGGCGGTGCGGGCGGGCACGACGGGTGAGGTGCTCACGGTGGCCGGCGCCAACAACGGCTATATGCCGGGCGCGCGGAGCCGCTGGTTCACCGACCCCGAACTCTCCGGCGGCGGCGCCGTCATGGACCACACCGTGCACGTCGCGGACCTCCTCGACGACCTCTTCGAGGGCTCCCCCGCGCGCTCCGTCTACGCGCAGACCAACAACCTCTTGTACGAGGGCCGGGCCGCGGTCGAGACGGCGGGCCTGCTCACCGTGACGTACGCGAACGGAGCCGTCCTCACGCTCGACTGCAGCTGGAGCCAGCCGCAGCACCACCCCGCGTGGGGCGGGCTCTCGATGCAGGTCATCGGCGAGCGGGCGGCGCTGGAGATGGACGCCTTCGACCAGAAGGTGCACGGCTTCAGCGAGACGGCACGGGCGGCCGTGGAACTCCCGTACGGCGTCGATCTGGACGCGCTGATGCTGCGGTCTTTCCTGTTCGGAGCCGACAGTTCCCCGGTCGATGTCACCGACGGCGAGGCCGGGCTGAGGTCGCTGCGGATCGTGGCCGCGGCGTACGAGTCGGCGCGGACGGGGCGGACGGTGCCGGTGACCGGCTAGCCCGTGATCGGGTTCGGCCGCCGGGCCGGGACCGGTCCGGCGGCCGGTCTCTGTCCGGCCGTCGGGATCACCGGCTCCGGGCAGGCAAGGCGTGCGACAGCGCGCGCATGCTGATGTCGACGACCGTACGGAGCTGCTTCTGGCTCGTCCCGGCCCTGCTCATCACGGCCAGCGACTGGTTCACCGCCGCGAGGTGCACCGCGAAGTCGTCGGCATCGCCCTCGGCCAACTGCGCGGCCCCCAAAGCGGTCCGCAGGCGCGCGCATTGCAGGCCCAGGGCCTCGGTCGCGCGTGCGGCGATGGCGGGGCTGAGTGCGGGTGACGACATTGCGGTCTGGGCGACCAGGCATCCGTCGGGTACGTCGGGGTCGGCGATGCGTTGCAGGGTGACCTCGAAGAATGCCCGTACCGCCTGGAGCGGTTCCTCGGACGCACGGGAAAGTGCCTGGTCGTAGCTGTCTCCGTAGCGCGCGGCGTAGCGGTCCAGGCAGCGCAGGTAGAGCGCGTCCTTGTCGCCGAACGAGGAGTAGAGGGAGCTGCGGTTCAGCCCGGTCGCCCTGGAGAGGTCGTCGACGGACGTGTCGGCGTATCCGGCCCGCCAGAACTGGGCCATCGCCGCGTCGAGCGCGACGCCCACGTCGAACTGCTTCTTGCCCGCCATCACGCATGCACCTCGTTCCTGGGCCGGTCGTCGTGGCCCCCGCCCATCCTATCTTGAACTAATCAGTTCAAGATGCCGTAGGCTCGAGGAATGACCGACGACGACGCCATGACCATGCCCCTGACCTCGAACCGCTCCCGCGGACAGAACCCGCTCCCCGGGCTGCCGCTGCACGACCTCGCGGGGTTCACCCACCGCTGGGTCGACGCGGACGGCATCCGGCTGCACGCCGTGGAAGGCGGCCGGTCGGGCGGCCCCACCGTCGTGCTGCTCGCCGGATTCCCGCAGACCTGGTGGGCCTGGCGCAAGGTGATGCCGAGCCTTGCCGAGCGCTTCCACGTGATCGCGATCGACCTGCCGGGGCAGGGCCACTCCGACCGCCCTCAAGGGGGCTACGACACCCACACCGTCGCGTCGCGCGTCCAGGCCGCGCTGGACGCGCTCGACGTGCCGAAGTACTGGCTCGTCGCCCACGACATCGGGGCCTGGGTCGCCTTCTCGCTCGCCCTCAAGCACGAAGAGCGCCTGCACGGCGTCGCCCTGCTGGACGCCGGCATTCCCGGAATCACGCTCCCGGACTCGATCCCCACCGATCCCGAACGGGCCTGGAAGACCTGGCACTTCGCGTTCCACCTGGTGTCGGAACTGCCCGAGACCCTCCTCACCGGGCGCGAGCGCGACTACGTCGAATGGTTCCTGAAGACCAAAACCCTTCTCCCGGACGCCTTCGACGGTGCGGAGATCGACCACTACGCCGCCGCCATCGCGGCCGAGGGCGGACTCCGGGCGTCTCTCGCCTACTACCGCGACGCGGCGGAATCGGCGCGCAGGAACCATGAGGCTCTCGGGCAGGGGAAGTTGACCGTTCCGGTCCTGGGGATCTCCAGTTCCCATGGCTCGATCCCCGACATGGCCGCCTCGATCGGCCCGTGGGCGGAGAACGCGACCGGCGCCTTCATCCCAGAGGCCGGGCACTTCATCCCCGACGAGCAACCCGACGCGACGGTGGACGCGTTGACCGCGTTCATCGATCGCGGGCGTGTCGGGTAGTTCGCCGTCACCCGCCGACCGGACACCCGGCGGCCCCGGTCAGCCGCGAGGCTCCCGCCCCGCCGCGGCCAGCACCCGCGCCGCCTCCCGGACCGCCGCCGTGTTCGCCTTGCCCTGCCGGGACCCCGCCAGCTTGGCCTTGATGTGGTCGCGGACGGTGATCGGCTCGTAGGCGAGGCCCGCGTCGGCGTCGAGGTGGCTGGGGAGCGTGGCGATCACCGCGTCGATGTTGCCGTCGTGGAAGTACGCCACCGAGCGGCGCCGCTTGATGGCGCCGTCGACGATCGGCGGCTTGACCCGGTGCAGGGTCGACATCCAGCGGTCGTTGGTGAGGCGGGCGGTGAGGTCGCCGAGGTTGACCAGGAGGGCGCCCTCGGCCGGGGACACGTCGTGCCAGACGCCGTCGGAATCGAGCACCTGCAGCCCGGCGACACGGTCCGCCCACAACACCGTGACCAGGCCGAAGTCGGTGTGCTCGCCCATGCCGGTCAGGTCGCCGTCGAGGGTGACGGTGCCTTCTGGGAGCGCGTAGTTGTTCATCCGCAGGACGTCCACGGAGTGGTCGGTGAGCGCCTCGAAGTGGCCGGGCTCCAGGCCGAGGGCGTCGCCGAAGGCCCGGGTCAGGACGCGGGCGACGCGGCCCGCGTGGGCGAAGTAGGCCTGCACGCGCGGCTCGAAGGCATCGAGTTCGGCGGGCCATACGTTGCGGCCGTAGTCGTCCTCGGAGAGGTCGAGGCCGGGGAAGGAGCGGGCCTCGGTGCCGACGTTGAACGCCTCGAAGAAGTCGTTCATCCGGGACGCAGACTCGACACCGAGGCTGAGGCTGAGCGACTCGCTCTTCGGCGGGCTGTAGCCGCGGTTGGCGCCCGTGACCCGGTAGGCGTTCTTGCGCTCGGACGGCAGAGCGAAGAAGTCGTCGACGGCGTCGGCCAGTCCGTCGAGCACCGCGTCCGGGACGCCGTGCCCGCGGATCTGCACGAAGCCCACGCGGGTGCAGGCGTCGTCGAGGGCGCGGGCCACGCGGGCCAGGTCCTCGGCCGAACCCCCGTCCACGTAGGGGCCGATGTCGACGACGGGGACCTCGAACGGGGTCGTCGCGGTCGGTTCGGGCACGGGCGTCTCCCTTGGTGAGGACCTCGACGGGCGGTCGCCTACATTGTTGATGCGAAACGGCTGGTGCGAAACGGCTGGTGCGAAACGGTTGATGCGAAACGGTTGATGCGAAACGGTTGGCGCGAACTGCTGGTGCGGACTGCTCGTACGAAATTGTTGGTGCGAACATTTTCCGCGTACGGTCCATGCCGTTTCGGCAGCGTAACGCGCCCAGTTGACCCTCGCCGCGTCCAGCCCCACGTACATCACATGGGCCCACCACACCGGTTTCCGCACACTTGAGGTCCCCACCCTCTCCACACTTCGGGCACGTACGGCAGGATGTCCGCAGTGCGCCCCCGACCGCGATTCCGGTCGGCGCGCCACCTCCGTCCCCGAACAAGCAGGTACCACGTGACCACACATCACATATCCGTCCCCACCGCAGCGTTCAGTCCCCGTGCGGGAGGTGCCCGTTGAGTCGCGGCATCGAAGTGCACGACCTGATCCTCGCTGGTGTCGCCCTGCTCGGCGGCCTGCTGGCGGGACTGCTGCTGCGCACCCTGCTGCGCTGGCTCGGCGTGCGCGCCGGGCAGACGCGGTGGTCCGGGGACGATGTGATCGTCGACGCGCTGCGCACGCTGGTGCCGTGGGCGGCGTTCGCGGCCGGCGCCGCCGTGGCCGCCGAGGTGCTGCCGCTCACCCCGCGTACGGGGCGGAATGTGAACATGGCGCTCACGGCGCTGCTCATCGTCATGGCGACGCTGACGGCGGCGCGGGTGATCACGGGTCTAGTGCGGGCGGTCGCGCAGTCGCGTGCGGCCGTGGCCGGTTCGGCGACCATCTTCGTGAACATCACGCGGGTCGTGGTGCTCGCGATGGGGTTCCTCGTCGTGCTCCAGACCCTCGGCATCTCCATCGCGCCGCTGCTCACCGCGCTCGGTGTGGGTGGTCTGGCCGTGGCGCTCGCCCTTCAGGACACGCTCGCCAACCTGTTCGCGGGCGTGCACATCCTGGCCTCGAAGACCGTCCAGCCCGGTGACTACATCCGCCTCAGTAGCGGCGAGGAGGGCTATGTCGTCGACATCAACTGGCGCAACACGGTGGTGCGGCAGCTCTCCAACAACCTCGTGATCATCCCGAACACGCAGCTGTCGGGCACGAACATGACCAACTTCAGCCGCCCGGAACAGGAGATGACCCTCACCGTGCTCGCCGGGGTCGGCTACGACGTCGACCTCGAGGTGGTGGAGCGGGTGACGGTCGAGGTCGTGACCGAGGTGATGAAGGAGGTCGAGGGCGCCGTGCCGGAGCACGAGCCGCTCGTGCGCTTCCACACGTTCGGCGACTCCCGGATCAGCTTCAACGTGATCCTGGGCGTCGGCGAGTTCAGCGACCAGTACCGGATCAAGCACGAGTTCATCAAGCGGCTGCACGCGCGCTTCCGCGCGGAGGGCATCAGCATTCCGTCGCCCGCGCGGACGGTGGCGCTGACGGCCGGCAGCCCCTCGATCGTGATCCCGCATCAGCGGGACGCGCAGGGGACGCCCGTCGCCCCGTCTCTGTAGCGCTCGACTCTGTAGCGCTCGACTCTGTAGCGCTCGACACCCGTCAGGTGCGGGCCGCGTCCGCGAGGATCTCTCCGACCACGCGCGACGCCGTCCGCACCATGAACGGGTTCAAGTCCCGGTAGTACGCCAGCTCGTGCGCCGCGATGGTCAGCGCCCAGCCACGCCCGCGCACCCACGTGTCGTCGTCGACTGCCGCGGCCTCCCGGAAGGTCCGCCGTTCCGGCCCGCCGAGGACGTACCAGGCCGTGATCAGGTCGACGGCGGGGTCCCCGGTGCCCATGCACCCGAAGTCGATGACCGCGCCGAGCCGCCCTCCGGACACCAGGAGGTTGCCGGGCTGCAGGTCACCGTGCAGCCACACCTCGCGGCCCGCGCCAGGGGTGCGCACCGCCTCGTCCCAGACCGCGAGGGCCGCCGCGGAGTCGATCGTTCCGTCCAGACGGCTGATCACCTCGCGGGTCCCGTCGGCCCGTTCGGCGAGCGGCCGGCCGCGGAACGACTCCGGCGCCCCGGCGGTGTCGATCGCGCGCATCACCGTGACGAACCCCGCCAGGTCCTCGGCCAGCGCCTCGGGCCGGTCGAGCCGCCCCACGACGGGGTTCTCGCCGGGCAGCCAGCGGTGCACCGCCCACGGCCACGGAAAGCCGTGCCCCGGCTCCCCCTCGGCCACCTGCTCCGGTACGGGCACCGGCAGCCGGGCGGCGAGATACGGCAGCCATTGCCGCGCCCCCGCCAGCTCGGGCACGATCCCGTCCTGGCGCGGCAGCCGGACCACCAACTCCTCGCCCAGCCGGTACAGAACGTTCTGCGTGCCGTGCGAGTCGACGTACTTCAGGGGCAGCTCCGCCCACTGCGGGAACTGCTCGTCGACCAGCGCGCGGACGAGGTCCTCGTCGATGTCCGGCTCGTCCTGGTGCAGCTTGCGAACGCCCATGGTCACCTTTCGCGGGAGCGGTCCCCTGGCCGGGCCGAGCGTAGCCAGGCCCGACCGCGCCCCGCGATCGGATTTCCGCTCACATCCGCGGGGTCACCCGGAGACCGAGGCCCGCCCGTTCTCGATGTGGCCCATCAGGCGCCGCGCGAAGTCGGGCTCGTCCTCGCAGCGCACCACCAGGTCGTACCAGCCGTGGGACTTCGCGGCGGGGTGCGTCACGGTGGTGCTGTCGCCGGGCGCGACACGGACCTGCCGGGTCAGGGCCGCGGCGTCGGCGGCGCGCACGTAGGCCTGCGGGCGGACGGTGAACACCTTCGCCTCGGTGCCGTGGTTGGCCAGCTTGATGCGCAGTTCGCGGGTCTTGGCGCGCACGGACGACGTGACCTCGGCGGTGGACGCGGCGAGGCCCGCGAACTCGCGGCGGAAGCCGTTGGGCCCTGTGACGGTGAACCGGTAGCGGTCCTTGGCCGGCGTCACGGTCAGGGCGCGGGTGCCGGAGACGTCCCGGTGCTGCGGCACGTCGAACTCCCCCTCGTACGGGTAGAGCGCGAAGTGGGCGCTGGAGGCGCCGGTGTTGGCGAGCGTGACCTCGACGCGCCCCTCGGCGATCCGTGCGTACGCGTCGGTCTGGTACGGCAGCGGGCGCGCGGGCCGGGCGCCGGGCTCCTGTACGGGCATCTTCTGGTCGGCCGGCGGGCTGGGCTTCCACCGGGCGGCGGCGGGCGGCACCGGGCCCGGGTTGTGCACGGCGGGCTGCTTCTCGGCGGTGTCGAAGTCGAACGCGGAGGTCAGGTCGCCGCATATCCGGCGGCGCCACGCCGTGATGTTGGGGTCGTCGATGCCGGTCCACTTCTCCAGGAAGCGGTTGACGGAGGTGTGGTCGAACAGCTCGGAGCAGACGTGACCGCCCACCGACCACGGCGAGACGACGAGCATCGGCACGCGCATCCCGAGCCCGGTCGGCTGCCCCTGCCACCACTCGTCGGGCTCGCCCGCCTCGGGCACGGGCGGCGGGACGTGGTCGAAGAAGCCGTCGTTCTCGTCGTAGTTGATGAGCACGACGGTCTTGCGCCATACGTCGGGGTGCGAGGCCAGCGCGTCGAGCACCTTGTACGGGACGCTGGCGCTCGCGGCGGGGACGGAGACGCTGGGGTGCTCGGAGTCGACCGCGGACGGCACCAGGTAGGAGACCGCGGGCAGCTTCTTGGCGGCGACGTCGGCGGCGAAGCGCTCGGCCAGGGTGCCGGTGGGCACGCGGCGCAGGGCGCGCTCGAACAGGCTGCGCTCGGCTTTGGTGAGCGCCTTGACGCCCTCCTCCAGGAGCCCGAGCAGCCGGTCCCGCTCGGCCGTGTCGCCGGCGTCGGCGGCCTTGCGGACCAGCGCGTAGAACGACTCCATGTACGTGTGCCCGCCGGTCTTGGCCAGCGCCTTGCGGGCGACGGCCTTGAAGGAGGCGTAGAACTCGATCTGGTTGTCGGTGAAGTTCTCCCACTCGGTGTACGTCTGCCAGCTGCGGCCCTCCTTCTCGAGGAGTTCGGCGAACGTGGGCCAGTCGTAGCCCTTGTGGGTGCCCTCGTCGTACGCGTCGTTGCCGATGGCGCGACCGCCACCCGGCTCGTCGCCGGAGTTGCCGCTCCACAGGTAGTTGCGGTTGGGGCTGGTGGAGCTGTGCATGGAGGAGTGGTAGGCGTCGCAGATGGTGAACGTGTCGGCGAGCTCGTACTGCAACGGGATGTCGGAGCGGTCGTAATACGTCATGGTCGCCGCGGTCTTGGCGGAGACCCACTGGTTCATCCAGCCGTTGTTCCAGGCCTTGTGGCCGCCGTTCCAGTCGTGGTTGAGGGCGTCGATGTACTGCAGGTCGTGCTGCTGTGCCTCGGCGGCCGCGCGCACGGAGAACGGCAGGACTCTCTTCGCGCCGTCCGGCTGCTCGAACACGGGCTTGCCGTCGGCGAGTTGGACGGCATTGAGGTCGCCGAAGCCGCGGACGCCGCGCAGCATGCCGAAGTAGTGGTCGAAGGACCGGTTCTCCTGCATGAGGATCACCACGTGCTCGATGGCGTCGAGCCCGCCGGACGGCGGCGCGGCGGCCAGGGCGCGCTGCAGCGAGGGCGGCAGCAGGGAGCCCGCCGCGGCGGCTCCGACGGCGCCCGCGCCGAGGGCGAGGGCGCGACGCCGGGACACGGGGTTGGAGAGGGGATGGGGCATGTCGGCGGCTCCTGGGTTCGGTGGGCACGGTCGGTACGCAGGGACGCTACGAGTGCAGACGGTACGGATGGTGAGCACCGGATGAACTCATGTCGGCACCACACAATCAAGCTCTGGACAAATGTGAGCATGGAATTGCTTGAATTTGACGAGTAGTGTGCGCCGCATGCTGGCAGAGCGACGACACCACCTGATCCTGCGTGCGCTGCGCTCCGGTGGGCCCGCGTCCGTCGCCGAGCTCGCCGAGCAGCTCACCGTGAGCCCGGCGACCATCCGCCGCGACCTCGTGAAGCTGGAGGAGGACGGGCTCCTCACCCGCGTGCACGGCGGCGCCGTCATGGAGGAGGGCGACCAGCCCTTCTCCGAGGTCGCGCAGGTGCGGGTCCCCGAGAAGGACACCATCGCCGAGCACGCGGCGTCCCTGATAGCCGACGGCCAGTCGGTCCTCCTCGACATCGGGACGACCGCGTACCGCCTGGCCCGCCAACTGCACGGCCGCCGGCTCACCGTCATCACCAGCAACTTGGTGGTGTACGAGGAGCTGGCCGACGACACCGGCATCGACCTGGTGCTGCTCGGCGGCATGGTGCGCCGCGAGTACCGCTCCCTGGTCGGCTTCCTCACCGAGGACAATCTGCGCCAGCTGCACGCCGACTGGCTGTTCCTCGGCACCAGCGGCGTCCGCCCGGACGGGCAGGTGATGGACACCACCGTGGTGGAGGTCCCGGTCAAGCGGGCCATGATCACGGCCGCCGACCGGACGGTGCTCCTCGCCGACTCCTCCAAGTTCCCCGGCACCGGCATGGCCAAGGTGTGCGGCCCCGACTCCCTCGACGTCCTCGTGACCAACTCCTCTGCCCCGGCGCCGACTTGTGCGGCGCTGACGGAGGCCGGCGTGAAAGTAGTCCAAGTATGAAGCTGACGATTCTCGGTGGCGGCGGATTCCGGGTGCCGCTGGTGTACGGGGCCCTGCTCACCGACCACGCGGAGGGCCGCGTCACCGAGGTCGCCCTCTACGACCTCGACGGGCAGCGCCTCGACGCGATCGCGCGGGTCCTCGCCGAGCAGGCCGAGGGGGTGCAGGACGCGCCGGCGGTCACCGTCACCACCGACCTCGACGAGGCCGTGCGCGGCACGGACTTCGTGTTCTCGGCGATCCGGGTGGGCGGCCTCGAAGGGCGCGCGGCGGACGAGCGGATCGCGCTCGCCGAGAACGTTCTGGGCCAGGAGACGGTCGGCGCGGGCGGACTCGCGTACGGTCTGCGGACGCTCCCGGTCGTCGAGGAGATCGCGCGGCGGGTCGCCGAACTCGCCCCGGACGCCTGGTTCATCAACTTCACCAACCCGGCGGGCCTGGTCACGGAGGCGCTCGCGGATCACCTGGGCGACCGTGTCATCGGCATCTGCGACTCCCCCGTGGGCCTCGGCAAGCGCGTGGCGCGGGCGCTCGGCGCCGACCCGCAGAACGCGTGGGTGGACTACGTCGGCCTCAACCACCTGGGCTGGCTGCGCGGGTTGAAGGTGAACGGCCGCGACGAGCTCCCCCGCCTCCTCGCCGACGACACCCTCCTCGGCTCCTTCGAGGAGGGCAAGCTGTTCGGCACGGAGTGGCTGCGCGAGTTGGGCTCGATCCCCAACGAGTACCTGCACTACTACTACTTCAACCGTGAGGCGGTCCACGCCTACCAGGAGGCGGAGGCCACGCGCGGCGCGTTCCTGCACGAGCAGCAGTCCCGCTTCTACGACCGGATGCGCGACCCGGCGGCCCCGCCGCTCAAGACGTGGGACGCGACGCGGGCCGAGCGCGAGGCCACGTACATGGCGGAGAACCGGGAGGCTGCGGGCGCGGGTGAGCGCGACGAGGCCTCGCTCACCGAGTCCGGCGGCTACGAGAAGGTGGCGCTCGACCTGATGCGGGCCATCGCCCGCGACGAGCGCACCACGCTGATCCTCAACGTCCGCAACCGCACGACCCTTTCGGCCCTCGACGCGGACGCCGTGATCGAGGTGCCGTGCCTGGTCGACGCCAACGGGGCGCACCCCGTCGCCGTCGACCCGCTGCCGGGGCACGCCACGGGCCTCGTGACGTCGGTGAAGGCGGTCGAGCGGGAGATCCTCGCCGCCGCCCGCTCCGGCTCGCGGGCGACGGCGGTGAAGGCGTTCGCGCTGCATCCGCTGGTGGACTCGGCGAATGTCGCGCGGCGTCTGGTGGACGAGTACCGGCAGGCGCACCCGGGCCTCGCCTACCTGCGCTGACCCTCCCGGTGCTCGACCGAGTTCCGGTATCCGTACGCCGCGTAGACGCCCACCCCGATGAGCATCCACGCCGCGAACCGGACCCAGGTCACCCAGTCCAGGTTGCTGATCAGCCACACGGAGAACGCGACGCCGATCGCGGGAATCCATGGCACCAGCGGCGTACGGAAGGAGCGCGGCAGATCGGGCCGCGTCTTCCTCAGCACGACGACGGCGATCGCGACCACGATGAACGCCATCAGGATGCCGATGTTGGTGAGGTCGGCGGCCTCCCGGATGGGCAGGAACCCGGCGATCAGCGCGGAGCCGATGCCGACCGGCCAGATCACCCGCGTGGGCACGTGCCTGCGCGGGTGGTTGCGCGCGAAGTAGCGCGGCAGCAGCCCGTCGCGGCTCATCGAGTACCAGACCCGGGACACCGCCAGCATGTTGGCGAACGCCGAGGTGGTGATGCCGATGACGGCACCGACGGCCACGACGAGACCGAGCCCGCCGAGCCCAACTGCCCCCAGAGCACTGGAGAACGGACTCGCCACATCGATATCCCGATAGTTCTGCATCCCCAACAGCACGACACACACCGCGAGATAGATGAACGCGGCGATGCCGAGCGAGACGAGGATGGCCTTCGGTAGCACCTTCTTCGCCTCGGCGCTCTCCTCGGCGGCCGCGCTCATGGCGTCGTACCCGTAGACGGCGAAGAACGCGGTGGCGGCGCCCGTGAACGCTCCCCCTACTCCGTAGGGAAGAAACGGCGTGTAGTTACCGGACTTGATGTGAAAGGCCCCGGCGACGACGACGAGCGCGACGATCCCCAGCTTCACCACGACGAGGATGGTCTCGAACCTCGCCGACTCCTTCGTCCCGCGCGACAGCACGAACGCAAGCAGCAGGCACAGCAACAGAGCGAACAGATCGACACGATGCCCGGACCCGGTGCCGGGCGCGCCGAGCATCCAGGACGGCACATCGATCCCGACATGCTCCAGGATGTACGAGAAGTACCCGGACACCGCGATGGCGACCACGGCCACGATCGCGGTGTACTCGAGCAGCAGGTCCCAGCCGATCGCCCAGCCGACGAACTCGCCGAGCGCGGCATAGGAGTACGTGTAAGCGGAGCCCGCCTTCGGGATGGCGCCGGCGAACTCGGCGTAGCAGAGGGCGGCCGCACCGCTGGCCACGATGGCGATGAGGAACGAGAGCATGACGCCGGGCCCGGCGTCCTCGTTGGCCACGACGCCGGCCAGCGAGAAGACTCCCGCGCCGACCAGGCCACCGAGACTGAGGGCGACCAGCTGCCACAGGCCCATGGTGCGGCGCAGTCCGCCGCTGGTCTCCTCCTCCGAGTCGTCGACGGGCTTGAGGCGGAAGATGCCGGCGCGGGAGAGGAGTCCCCCGTCGGGCCCGGCCGGGTCTCGGGTTGGATTGGTTGTCGTACGGGACACGGTGACTCCTTCAGGGACCGCGGGGGCCCTGCTGTGTCAGAGCACGAAGCCGTGCGGGAACGGGTCGCGCGGGTCGAGGAGGTAGTTGGCCGTGCCGGTGATCCAGGCTCGTCCGAAGAACTCCGGTACGACAGCGTCGAGTTGACCGACCTTCGCGTCGCCGACGAGCCGCCCGGTGAACCGCGTACCGATGAACGACTCGTTCACGAACTCGGTGTGCAGCGGGAGTTCGCCGCGCGCGTGCAGCTGCGCCATCCGGGCCGAGGTGCCGGTGCCGCACGGCGAGCGGTCGAACCAGCCGGGCTGGATCGCCATGGCGTTGCGCGAGTGCCGGGCGGTCGAGTCGGGGGCGAGGAACTGCACGTGCTTGCAGCCGCCGATGACCGGGTCCAGCGGATGCTGCGGCCGGTTGTGCTCGTTGATGGCGTCGGAGATGGCGAGCCCGGCCTTGAGGATGTCGTCCTTGCGGGCCCGGTCGAAGGGCAGCCCGAGCTGGTCGAGCTCGGTGATGGCGTAGAAATTGCCGCCATACGCCATGTCGTAACGGACCTCGCCGAACCCCGGCACCTTCACGGTGGCATCCAGCTCCAGCGCGAAGGCATCCACATTGCGCAGGGTGACCTGCTCGGCGACACCATCGCGCACACCCACCCGCGCCTCGACGAGCCCGGCGGGTGTGTCGAGCCTGACGACGGTCTCCGGCTCGCTCACCTCCACCATTCCGGTCTCCACGAGCACGGTGGCGACGCCGATGGTGCCGTGCCCGCACATCGGCAGGAAGCCGCTGACCTCGATGTACAGGACACCCCAGTCCGCGTCCGGACGGGTCGGCGGTTGCAGGATCGCGCCGCTCATCGCGGGGTGGCCGCGCGGCTCGTCGACGAGGAACCGGCGCAGCTCGTCGAGGTGTTCAAGCGCGTAGGTGCGACGCTCGGCCATGGTGTCACCGGGGATGGGACCCACGCCGCCGGTGACGACGCGGGTGGGCATGCCCTCGGTGTGCGAGTCGACGGCACTCAGCGTCCGGACGGACCGCATCAGACCGCCTCACCCTTCTCCAGGGACGCGATCGCGCGGGCCATGTCGGCCTCCACCTGCTCGCGCATCTCGGGCAGCAGCGCACCGCGCGGCGGCCGGCAGGGCCCGCCGAACCGCCCGACCTGCTCCATCCCCAACTTGATGGCCTGCACGAACTCGGTCCGCGAGTCCCAGCGGAAGGCGGCGACCAGCGGCTCGTACAGCGCCCGCGCCTCCTCCACCTTGCCCGCGATGGCCAGGTCGTAGAGTCGGGCGGACTCGGCAGGAAAGACATTCGGGAACCCGGCGAACCACCCGGTGGCCCCCATCAACAGACTCTCGAGCACGACATCATCAGCGCCACTGATGATCTCAAGGCTCGGCGCCTTCTCCTTGATCTCAAGCACCCGCCGCACATCGCCGGAGAACTCCTTCACGGCGACGATGTTGTCGATCTGCGCGATCTCGGCGAGCAGATCAGGCGTGAGATCCACCTTCGTGTCGAAGGGGTTGTTGTACACCATCACGGGCAGCCCGACGGAAGCGACGGCCGCGAAATGGTCAATGACATCACGGGAGTTGGCCCGGTACAGGGTGGGCGGCAGACACAGCACACCGTCGGCCCCGTCCTCGGCCGCGACCTCGGCCCAGTGCTTCGCCTGGTGGGACCCGACCCCGTGCACCCCGACGACGACAACACCATCGTCACCGACGGCCTCAATGGCGGTCCTGGCGACCCTCCGACGCTCCTCGTCCGTGAGGGACGAGTACTCACCGAGGGACCCGTTCGGACCGACACCACGGCAGCCGTTGTCGACGAGCCAGCGGCAGTGCTCGGCGTAACGGTCGTAGTCGACGGCGAGCCCGGCGGGCGCGGAGGCGTCCTCGGAGTAGGGCAGAGCGGTGGCGACGACAACGCCACCAAGACCGATGGAACCCTTCGCCTGCTGCTTCTTGGCACTCATGAACTGCTCTCCTCTGTACGGGAGTTGGTGGCGGACGTGTCAGTGGTTTCGGCGGACGTGGCAGTGGTTTCGGGGATCGTGGCAGTGGTTTCGGGGGTCGCGGCCAGATCGCCCAGCCGGACCGGGCGGGCGATGGGCCGCCGGTGCTCGCTGGCCGGGGGCAGGCCCGCGATGGTGTGGTCGTCGTCGCCGGGCGCGCGCAGGCGCGCACTGATCTCGGCGACGGTGGGCCCGCACATCCGGGCCTGGCAGGGTCCGAGTCCGGCGCGGGTGGCGAGTTTGGCGGCGCGCGGTGCGGAGGTGGACTCGTCGGTGGCGGCGCGGCACACGGTGGCGTAGTCCGTCTCCTCGCACCGGCACACCACGGTCTCGGGCCGCAGCCAGCCGGACCAACCAGCCCCGATGGGGTGCGCGCGGGCAAGGCGCGCGGCGAAGGCGCGGCCCTGGTCACGGCTGGTCCGCAGCCGGCGCACGGTCACGGCGTTCCGGTCGCCGCCCGCGGCGAGCCATCCGGCGAGCGCACCCTCGACGCGGGCGGCGGGCGCGCCCGCGACGCCGGTGATCTCCCCGGCCGCGTACACGTCGGGGCAGGTGGTGCGCTGGTCGCCGTCGACCTCGACGAACTCCCCTGCCGGGGTGGCGCGCAGCGCGCACCCGGCGGCGAGCGGCAGCTCCAGCTGCGGACTGAACCCGTGCGAGACACACACGGCGTCGACGGCGACGGTCCGCTCGCTCCCCTGCACGACCGACCAGTCGGCGCGCAACCGAGCGGTGACGACCTCCTCCACGCACCCGTCGCCGCGCGCCTCGATGACGGTACGTCCAGTGCGGTACGGAACCCGGTGCCGCGCCAACAGGGCGCTGTACTCGGCGAGTTCGGAGGCCTTCCCGGCCTGCGCGGCCAGCTCCCAGGGCCGCCGCCCCCACCCTCGGGCGAGAGTGGCGGGGGTACTGGCCTCCAGCACCTCACGCACCCGCGCCCCGGCCTCGATCAGCGACGCCGCCACCGGCAGCAGGAACGGCCCGCTCCCGGCCACGACCACCTGGTCGCCGACCACCACCCGCTCCCCCTTCGCCAGCGCCTGCGCCGCGCCCGCGGTGAACACGCCGGGCAACTCCCAGCCGGGGAAGGGCAGTACGCGGTCGTGGGCGCCGACCGCGAGCACGAGCGCGTCGGGGTCGAGCACGGGCCGGTCCCGGCCACCCCCGTCGGACGGGCCGCGCAGCACGTGCACGCGCGGCGGTCCCGGCTCGGCGGGGTCGGGGCGCTCCAGGGCCCACACGGCGGCCTCGGACCACCAGGCGCAGCGCGGATGGGCGAGGACCCGGCGGCGACGTGCGTCGAAGGCGCGCCAGCCGTGGTGCAGGCGCTCCGGCCGGGCGGCGGCGTAGGCCTCGGGGAGCATCCGGTGGTACTGGCCGCCGGGCTGCTCGGCCTCGTCGACCAGGGTGACCCGCGCGCCCGCACCGAGCGCGGCATCGGCGGCGGCGAGCCCTGCGGGCCCCGCGCCTACGACCACTACGTGGCGTGTCATGTGGCCTCCGTGGGGATCGGGTTGAGCGAGTACGTGAGGGTGAGGGGACTGTGACGTGGGACTTCGAATTGGCCGTAGTTAGGCGTCACAGTCCCGGACCGCGGGCAACGAAGCCGGCCACGCGGACGACGCGCGCTCACCGTTCCTCCCCGCGCGCCTGCCTCCGTACCTCGTCCCCGTCCCGCGCCCGCCTGCGGCACGCCCGTACGTCGCGCTCGGGGCCGACCGTGACCAGGCAGTCGAAGCAGGCACCGATGCCGCAGAACACTCCGCGGGGCGCGCCGGAGCAGCCGGTGCGCCAGGCGCGGCGGCCGGAGGCGAGCAGGACGCCCGCGATGGACTGGCCCTCGATTCCGTCGACGGGCTCCCCGTCGACGGTGATCGTGAGCGGCGTCTCGCGCCGCCCGACGGCGTCCGTGGCCGCCGGTATGCGTCGTGGGCTCATGCTGGCCAACCTCCTTGAGCGGTTCCCAGGACGGCCGGGCGGTCCACCCGGAACGGTGTCGCGTCGATCTCGGTGGGCCGGCCCAGGAGCAGGTCCCGCACGAGGCGTGCGGTGCCGACGGACAGGCCGATTCCCGCGCCTTCGTGGCCGCCCGCGTGCCACAGCCCGGCGAGGCGCGGGTCGGGCCCGATGACGGGCAAGTGGTCGGGTACGTAGGGGCGGAAGCCGCCGTAGGCGCGCATCACCGGGACGTCCGTGAGGGACGGGAAGAGGCGCAGCGCCTTGGCGGCGATCGCGGAGAGGGCGTCGACGCGGAGCCGGTCGTCGAAGCCGACGCGGCGGCGCGAGGAACCGATGAGGACGCTGCCGCCGCGCGTGGATTCGACGACGGCGGAGGTCTGCAGGTCCTCGGCGCTGCTGCCGACGGCGCCCACATAGTCGGCGTCGTACACCTTGTGGAAGACGGTGGGCGGGAGCGGGGTCGTGACGAGGACGTCGCCGCGGCGGGGGCGGACATCGACGGGTGCGCCGAGGCGGGTGGAGAGTTCGCCCGCCCAGGGTCCTGCCGCGTTGATGAAGATGTCCGCCTCGATGAGTTCGCCGTCGGACGTGCGGACCGCGGTGAGGCGGTCGGAGCGGGTGACCGCGCCGTGCACCTCGCAGTGGGTGCGGAGGGTCGCGCCTGCCCGCAGGGCGTCGGCGAGGAGGGCGGCGGCCGCGCCGGAGGGCTGGACCTGGGCGTCCTCGGGGTAGTGGATGGCTGCCGTGTGTTCCCGGGTGACGTACGGCTCGGCGGCCGCGAGTGCCCCGGCGTCCAGGGTCTCGGCGCGTACGCCGGCCTCGCGTTGGGCCGCCGCGAACTTCGTCAGTTCGCGGGCACCGTCGTCGGTGGTGGCGACGACGATGCCGCCCTTGGGGTCCCACTCCGTCAAGTCGCCGACGCCATCAGCTCGTTCGGACATCTCGGCGATGATCTGAGGCCACAGGCGGCCGGACAGTTGCGCCAACTCGAGTTCGGGGCCCGGGCCCTTGTCGGATACGAGGATGTTGCCCTCGCCGTGCGCGGTGGTCGCGGCAGCCGGGCGGCCGCGGTCGACGACCGTGGTGGCGCAGCCCGCGAGGGCCAACTCCCGCGCACAGGCGGCTCCGACGATCCCGGCCCCGAGAATGACCGCCCGCGTTCCATACATCGAACCGCCTCCGTTCGCTTCATCGAACAGCTCGGAGGCTAGGGCGGCCTTTCAGGGGGTGTCAACGGGTCCGGAAGGAGTGATCGATTAATTACCTGTAACGCTCACTCGTTCTCAGGTTCGGAGGCACCCGGCTTCGGGTGCGGGATCCCCAAGTGGGCGTGCTCGTGCGGCCGATACTGGAGCAGCAGCACCGAGTGCACGTCGCCGTCGAGCGCCGTGTAGGAGTGCGGGAGCGTGGCGTCGAAGCCCACGTAGTCGCCGGGGCCGAGCTCCACCTCGTCGCCGTCCACGCGGACTTGGAGCCGGCCGGTCTGCACGATGGTGTGCTCGGTGCCGACGTGACCGAGCGAGTCCTGCCTGCTGTCGGCCCGCACCACCTGGTCGTACACCTCGAAGACCAGGTCACCGAACTCCATCCGGCGCAGCGGCCGCAGGTCGACGCCCTGACCACTGAGCACCTCGACCTCCTTGGCGCGCACGACGGTCAGGCCGCCCGGCGCCCGCGTCTCCAGGAGGTCGGAGACGGGTACCTCCAGGGCGCGCGAGAGGCTGAACACCGTCTCGATGGTGGGGTTTCCGGTGCCGGACTCGAGCTGGGAGAGCGTCGCCTTGCCGATCTTGGAGCGTCGCGAGAGCTCCGATATCGACAGGCCGCGCTGCGTCCTCGCTCGGCGGAGATTGGCCGCCACCATGTCGCGCACCGACTCCTGAGGAACGTCCATAGCCTCTCCCTGACTCCCTTGACAGCGTTCGCTTTGACGAACACTATGCCGCACAACGCGTTTACTGACCCGAACGGTTCCTCGTTCGTTTCCATACTTTCGACGCTTTCGACGCAACGGCACCCAAGTACACGCCACTTGGAGGACTGATCGTGCGGCACCCCTCTGAACGTCTCCGACCGCTCCCCGGCGCCCAGGTAGAGCTCGTCGGCGGCCTCCTCGCCGACTGGCAGCGCCGCAACCGCGAGGCGACTCTGCCGCACACGGTGGAGCAGCTCCGCGCGGCGGGCAATGTGGACAACCTCCGCAGGCTTCTGCCCGATGAGAGCGGGGCCACCGCGTTCCGCGGGCGGTATCCGTTTCTCGACACCGACGTCTACAAGACGTTGGAAGGGCTTGTATACGAACTGGCCGAGCAAGATGGCGAGTTGGGCGGTGAGTTGGGCCACGAATTGCGCGGTCGTCTGCGTGACTTCTACGAGGAGGTCGTCACGCTGCTCGAGCGGGTCCAGGCCCCCGACGGGTACCTCAACTCCTATTACCAGGACCCCGACCAGGCCAAGGAACCCTGGTCCGACCTCGCCTGGGGGCACGAGCTCTACTCCTTCGGCCACCTCGCCCAGGCCGCGATCGCCGCTCACCGGCGGCTCGGCGACCGGCGGCTGCTCGATGTCACCGTGCGTTTCGCCGACCTCGTAGTGAAACGTTTCGGTCCGGGTGGCGAGGAGGCCGTCTGCGGGCACCCCGAGGTCGAGATGGCTCTGGTGGAGCTGTACCGGGAGACCGGGGACGACGCCTACCTCGCGCAGGCCCGGCTCTTCATCGACCGGCGCGGGCAGGGGCGGCGCAGCGGGCTGCGGCACAGCGTCTTCCCGCCCTCGTACTTCCAGGACGAGGTGCCGCTGCGCGAACTGCCGTCGGTGACCGGGCACGCGGTGCGCATGGCGTATCTCGCGGCGGGTGCGGCTGACGTGGCGCTGGAGACCGGCGACGGCGCGCTGCTCGACGTGTTGGGCCGACTGTGGGCCGACATGGCGGCCACGAAGCTGTACGTCACCGGGGGCCTGGGCAGCCGGCACTCCGACGAAGCGGTGGGCGACCGCTTCGAGTTGCCCTCCGAGCGTTCCTACAGCGAGACCTGCGCGGCGATCGCCACCATGCAGTGGGGCTGGCGGATGTTCCTGGCCACCGGGGACGCCACGTACCTCGACACCTTCGAGACCGTCCTCTACAACGCGTTCGCGGTCGGCCCCTCCGCCGACGGCCGCGCCTTCTTCTACGACAACCCGTTGCAGCGCCGCGCCGACCACGAGCAGCGCAGCGGCGCCGAGGCCGAGGGGGAGCTGCTGCGCAGGCCCTGGTTCGGGTGCCCGTGCTGCCCGCCCAACATCGTGCGGTGGATGTCCCAGCTCGGCGAGCACCTCGCGGCCGAGCGCACGGACGAGCTCGTGGTCGCCGGGTACGCGACGGCCCGGATCGACGGCCAGGAGCTGGCGGTCGACATGGTGACCGGGTATCCGTGGGACGGCGAGGTCCGCCTGACGGTCCGTACGGCGCCGGAGCGGCCCTACGCCCTCACCCTGCGCGTACCCGGCTGGGCCGACCCGGGCGATGTGCGGCTCACCGTGTGCGGGGAGGCCTCGGACCCCGATGTGGCGGACGGCTGGGTGAGCGTCCGGCGTCTGTGGCGGGTCGGCGACGAGCTCGTGCTGCGGTTGCCGATGGCCGTGCGCGCCCACGGTTCCCACCCCTACCTGGACGCGACCCGCGGCGCCGTCGCCGTCGCCCGCGGCCCTCTCGTCTACTGCGTCGAGCAGCAGGACTGCGGCGTCGACATCGACGACGTGACGCTCGACGTGGCCCAGGTCGCGGCCTCCCGTCCGCGTACGGACACGGACTTCGAGGGCGCGGTCGTCCTCGACGCGGAAGCGGGCGTCGCACCCCCGACGTCGCCCGAGCTGTACCCCGTACTGACCGGCACCGCCACGTCCGCCGCGTCCGCCGCGGACACCGCCGCCAAGACCACCGGCCTCACCCTCGTCCCCTACTTCCTGTGGGGCAACCGCGAGGCAGCATCCATGCGGGTCTGGATCCGGCGCGCCTGACCGCCGGTCCTCCGCCTCCCCCTCGCCTGTCTCTCCCCCTCGCCCCTCTCGCCCTTCCCCCTCTCCGCACTCTCCAGAAGGCGTCATGAGAAAAGCAATAGCCCTGCCCGCCGCCGTCCTGTGTACCGCGCTCGCCCTGACGCTCTCCGCCTGCAAGGGCGGCGGCGCGTCGGCCGCCAAGGAGGCCGACCCCGGCGCGGCCGCCGCGACCGGTGGCACGGTGCACGTCCTGGCCAACGCCGACTTCTCGCACCTCGACCCGGCCCGCGGGTTCGACGGCGGCGTCAACAACTTCTATCGCCTCATCTATCGCACCCTCACCACAACGGCGGCCGCCCCCGGCGCCAAGGGAACGAAGATCGTCGGTGACCTGGCCACCGACGCGGGCAAGCCGTCCGACGACAACAAGACGTGGACGTTCAAACTGAAGTCCGGCACCGCCTTCCAGGACGGCTCCGGCATCACCAGCGAGGACGTCAAGTTCGGGGTCGAGCGCGCCTGGGACCCTGATGCCGGGATCGGCTCGCCGTACGCGAAGCAGTACATCGAGGCGCCGGACGACTACCAGGGTCCGTACAAGTCGGGTGGCCTGTCGAGCATCGAGACGCCGGACGAGCACACCATCGTCTTCCATCTCAAGAAGGCGACCGCGCAGTTCGGTTACATCGCCGCGCAGCCCACGTTCACGCCGTTCCCGAAGGGCACCGGCACCAAGGCGGCCTTCGACCGCGAGCCCATCGCCTCCGGCCCGTACAAGCTCAAGAGTTATCAGCACGGCTCGAAGCTCGTCCTCGTACGCAACAAGGCGTGGAAGCGGTCGACGGACAAGGTGAGGGACGCGAAGCCGGACAGTTTCGTGTGGACCTTCGGTCTGGACCCGGCGACCATCGACGAACGTCTCATCGCCGGGCAGGGCGCCGACGCGAACGCCATCACCGGGGCCGCCCAGCTCCAGCCGGCGAGCGTCTCCCGCGTCCAGACCCCGCAGCTCAAGCAGCGCACCCTGTCGGGCATGACGGGCTGCACCTCGTACATGAGCATCAATACGAGCAAGGGTCCGCTCAAGGATGTACGGGTCCGTCAAGCCATCGAGTATGCGGTCAACAAGCAGACGACTGTTGATGCGCACGGCGGTTCCTCGCTCGCGACCGTGGCGACGTCCATCGAGCCGCCGGGCATTCCGGGCCGTGACACGACCGACGTGTACCCGAGCAAGGGCGGCACCGGTGATGTGAAGAAGGCCCGCAAGCTCCTTGCCCAGGCGGGGCGTTCCAAGGGCTTCACGTTCACGCTGGACACCCGAGCGGCCGGTGTGGAGCAGGCCACGGCCGTCGCGGTGCAGCAGTCCCTGAAGCGGGTAGGCATCAAGGTCAAGGTCAACACCATTGACACGTCAACGTTCTACGAGGTCATCGGTACACCCTCGCAACAGCACGACGGCGCGCTGACCGGCTGGTGCCCCGACTGGCCGGGCGGCAGCACCTTCCTGCCGCCGCTGTTCGACGGCCGCAACATCTCCAACAGCGGCAACCCGAACATCGCCATGCTCGACGACAAGAAGATCAACGACCGGATGGACGCGATCGAGGCGATGAGCGATCCGGACGCGCAGAACGCGGCGTACGGGAAGCTCGACGGGCAGATCATGAAGCTGGCGCCGATCGTGCCGCTGCACTACACCAAGGTCGTCTCCGTCACCGGCGACAACATCGCGGGCGCGTATCTCAGTCAGTCGTTCTCCGGCGGCATCGACTTCGTCTCCGTCGGCCTCGCGGACCCGGAGAAGTAGCCCGCCATGTCCACTTCCGTCCTCCACGAGGCGCAGCCGGGCACGGCCGGCGCGCCGCCGGGCACCGAGCTGCCCGGCTCCACCGGGCGCCGGGTCCTGCACGCCCTGTCCCGCGATGTCGGGGCGGTGCTCAGCACCGCCTTCCTGCTCCTGATCGTCCTGATGGCGCTGTTCGCCCCGCTGCTCACCATGATCACGGGGCACGGCCCCGACGCCTTCGACCGCGCGGCCGTCGACACCGACATCGGCGGCCTGCCGCGCGGTTCGTTCGGCGGGATCAGCGCCGAGCACTGGTTCGGCGTCGAGCCGCAGAACGGCCGCGACGTCCTGGCGCGGATCGCCTACGGGGCCCGTACCTCACTTCTGATCGCCGTCGCGGCCACCCTGATCACCACCGCGATCGGCACGGTCCTCGGGGTGCTCGCCGGGTTCCTGCGCGGCTGGGTGGACACGGTGATCTCCCGGCTCATGGACTTCCTGATGGCGTTTCCCGCGCTCATCTTCATGATCGCGATCCTGTCCGCGCTGCCGGGCAGCGGCCGGGCGCCGCTCCTTGTCGTCGTGCTCAGCGTGTTCGGCTGGCCGTATCTGGCGCGCGTGGTGCGCGGGCAGACGCTGGCGCTGGCCGAGCGGGAGTTCGTCGAGGCGGCCAAGGCTTCGGGCGCGGCCAAGTGGCCCCTGGTGTTCAAGGAGATCCTGCCGAATCTGCGCAACTCGGTCCTGGTGATGGCGACGTTGTCGGTGCCTGGCTACATCGGTACGGAGGCGGGTCTCTCCTTCCTCGGCGTCGGTGTCACCCCGCCGACGGCGTCGTGGGGGCAGATGATCGCGAGTTCCGTCTCCTGGTACCAGGTCGACCCCCTGTACTTCGCGATCCCCGGCGCCTTCCTGTTCGGCACGGTGCTCTCGCTGACCGTGCTCGGCGACCGGATCCGGCACGCCCTCGACGCGGGGGAGGCCGTCTGATGGCCCGTTATCTCGCCGGACGCCTCGCCTGGGTGGCGCTCATCCTCGTGGCTGTCTGCGTCTTCACGTACCTGATCTTCTTCCAGCTCTCCCCCGACCCGGCCGTGATGATCTGCGGCAAGACCTGCACCGCCGAGCGGATCGAGACCATCAGGTCGTCCCTCGGCCTCGATCTGCCGTTCTTCACCCAGCTGTGGGACTTCCTCAGCGGCATCGTCGTCGGCCGCGACTACGGCAGCGGCGCGAACCTCGTGCACTGCCACGCCCCCTGCCTCGGCTACAGCTTCCAAAGCGGCCAGTCCGTCTGGGACATGGTTCTGCAACGCCTTCCCGTGAGCGCGACCGTCGCGATCGGTGCCGCCGTGCTGTGGCTGCTCGCCGGGGTGGCCTGCGGGCTGCTCAGCGGCGTCAAGGAGGGCACCTGGTGGGACCGCGGCGCGATGAGTCTCGCGCTCGGCGGCTCCAGCATCCCCAACTACGTGCTGGCGCTGGCCCTTCAGTACGTGCTCGTGGTCAAGCTGCAGATCCTGCCCTTCCCTGCGGCGGTCTCCTTCGGCGACGATCCGCAGATGTGGCTCGAGTCGTATCTGATGCCGTGGATCGTGCTCGCCACCGGATACGCCTGTCTGTACGCCCGGTTGACCCGCTCCAACGTCATCGACACCCTCTCCGAGAACTTCGTGCGTACGGCGCGGGCGAAGGGTCTGCGGCCGACGCTGCTGATGCGCCGGCACGCGCTGCGACCCGCGCTCACCCCCATCACCACGCTCTTCGGCATGGACTTCGCGGGGCTGCTCGGCGGGGCGATCATCACCGAGACCGTCTTCGGGCTCAACGGCGTCGGCAAGATGGCCTCCGACGCGATCTCCAAGAACGACCAGCCGGTCATCATGGCGGTCACGCTCCTCGCGGCCTTCTTCGTGGTGCTCGGCAACCTCGTCGTCGACGTCCTCTACACCTTCCTGGACCCGCGCGTGAGGATCACCGCGTCATGACATCCGAGATACCGAACCAAAGAGCAGCTACGGACGGCCTGTTGACGGTCGAGGGGCTGACCGTCACGTTCCCCACCGGGCGCGGGCCCGTCGATGTCGTCCGTGATCTGTCGTTCACCGTGGAGCGGGGCGAGACCCTCGGCATCGTCGGCGAGTCCGGCAGCGGGAAGTCCATGACCTCGCTCGCGGTCATGGGCCTGCTCCCGCGCGGCGCGCGCACCAGCGGCAGCGTCCGCTTCCAGGGCCGCGAGCTGCTCGGCCGCCCCGACCGGGAGCTGCGGCGGCTGCGCGGTGACGCGATGTCGATGGTGTTCCAGGACCCGCTGTCCTCGCTCAACCCGTACTACACGGTGGGCCTGCAGATCGCCGAGGCCTACCGCAGCCACCGCGGCGGCTCGCGGCGGACGGCACGCAGGCAGGTCATCGAGGCGCTCGGCCAGGTCGGCATCCCGAGGCCCGCCGAGCGTGTGGACCACTTTCCGCACCAGTTCTCCGGCGGCCAGCGGCAACGCGTCATGATCGCCATGGCGTTGGTGTGCGAGCCGGCGCTGCTGATCGCGGACGAGCCGACCACCGCCCTCGATGTCACCGTGCAGGACCAGATCCTCACGCTCCTCACCGAACTCCAGCAACAGACCAGCACCGGCATGCTGTTCATCACCCACGATCTGGCGGTGATCGCCAACCTGGCGGGCCGTGTGCTGGTGATGCGGGGCGGCGAGCAACTGGAGTACGCGACGACGGAGGACGTCTTCTGCGCGCCCCAACACGCGTATACGAGAAAGCTGTTGGAGGCGATCCCCCGCATCGACGACGAACTGGCCGAGCCCGGCGGGACGCTCGCCGATCTCACCCCGCTCGGCGCGGCACAGGAGGACCCCCGGTGACCCCCGACCACTCCGACTCCGAGCGCGTGCCGCTGCTGCGTGCCCGCGGGCTGACCAAGACGTTCACCACGCGCGGCTCGCTCGGCCGCACGTCCGTGACCACCGCGGTCGACGACGTGAGCCTCGACATCCACCCCGGCGAGACCCTTGCGGTGGTCGGCGAGTCCGGCAGCGGCAAGTCGACCACCGCGCGCCTGGTGGCCAAGCTGATGGAACCCACCGCCGGCACCCTGGAGTTCGCGGGCGAGGACGTGACACGCGCGGGCGGCGCCGCGCTCGCCCGCTTCCGCAGCAACGTACAAGTGGTGTTCCAGGACCCGTACTCCTCGCTCAACCCCCGGCACACCGTCGAACGCATCCTGACCGCCCCGCTCGACTACCAGCACCTGCCGATCCCGGGAGGCCGCCGCGCCTTCACCCGCGAGCTGATGGAGCGCGTCGGCCTCAACCCGGACCACGCGCTGCGCTATCCCGCGCAGTTCTCCGGCGGGCAGGCGCAGCGCATCGGCATCGCCCGCGCGCTCGCGGTCGGCCCGCAACTGGTGATCTGCGACGAGGCGGTGTCCGCGCTCGACGTGTCGGTGCAGGCCCAGGTGATGAACCTGCTGCTGCGCCTGCAACGGGAGAACGGCTTCTCCTACCTGTTCATCGCCCACGATCTCGCCGTGGTCCGCCGGATCGCCCACCGCGTGGCGGTGATGCACCAGGGACGTATCGTCGAGTCCGGCCGCGCCACGGACGTCTTCGACCGGCCGCGGGACGCGTACACCCGCACCCTGCTCGGGGCGATCCCGCGCATCAACCCGGAGTGGGACCGCCGTCGGCGTGCCGCTCCCCGGACCTCTCAAGGACTGGAGTCGGCATGACAGAGACGACCCCCGCCACCTCCGCGCCCAGGTCGAGCACCCCGGATCCCCGGATGCCGCGCCTGGCCGAACTGCCGGACTTCGCCGCGTACATGGGCCAGGGCTGGGACGAGGCCGACCGGACGCCACCGACCGTGCCGGGGGTCGCCGATGCGGCCGCCGCGCACCGTGCGCGGCTCAGTGCCGAGTTCGCCGGGCGGCCGCTCGTGGTCGCCGCCGGACGGGCCCCGGTGCGCAGCAATGACACCGCGTACGACTTCCGGCCCGACAGCGACTTCTACTGGCTGACCGGTTGCGCGGTCGAGGGCGCCGTTCTGGTGCTGCGTCCCGCGCCCGGCGGGCACGACGCGGTGCTGTATCTGCCGCCGCCGGCCCGCCCCGGTGAGACCGGGTTCTTCGCGGACGCGGCGCACGGCGAACTGTGGGTGGGCCCGGCCCCCGGTCTGGACGACTGGCGCGAGGCGCTGCGCGTGGACACGGCGCCGCTGGGCGCCCTGGACGAGGCGCTGGCCGCGTGCACGTCGCAGGGCCCGCTGCTCACCGGGCCGCTCGACCCCGACATGGCCCGCCGCCACGGGATCGGGGTCTCCGCCGACCTCGGCCGGGCGCTCTCCGAGCTGCGCATGGTCAAGGACGCGTGGGAGATCGGCCAGCTGCGCGAGGCCGTGAACCGTACGGTCGAGGGCTTCGCCGCGGTGGTCCGCGAGTTCCCCGCGGCCGTGCGCGGCGGCGGGGAGCGCTGGCTGCAGGGCACCTTCGACCGCTACGCCCGCACGTACGGCAACGGTCCCGGGTACGCCACGATCGTGGGCAGCGGCCGCAACGCCGCGACCCTGCACTGGGTGCGCTGCGACGGGCCCGTGGCCGAGGACGCGGCGGTGCTCCTGGACATGGGTGTCGAGACGCGCAGCTACTACACGGCCGACGTCACCCGCACCTTCCCGGCGTCCGGCCGCTTCACCTCCGCCCAGCGTTCGGTGCACGACCTGGTGGAGCGCGCGCACCGGGCCGGGCTCGACGCCGTGGGCCCGGGGCGGGACTGGGCCGACTTCCACACGGCGTCGATGGAGGTGGTCGCGCGCGGCCTCGACGACTGGGGGCTGCTGCCGGTCTCCGTGGACGAGGCCCTCTCCCCCAAGGGCCAGCACCACCGCCGCTACCTGGTGTGCGGCATCGGCCACCACCTCGGCCTCGACGTGCACGACTGCGCCCGCGCCGACTACTCCGCGTACCAGGGCGCCCGCATGACTCCCGGCATGGTGCTCACGGTCGAGCCGGGCCTGTACTTCCACGCCCATGACACGACCGTGCCGCCGGAGCTGCGCGGCATCGGGGCGCGCATCGAGGACGACATTCTGGTGACCGGGTCCGGTTCAGAGGTGCTGTCGGCCGAACTGCCCCTGGATGCGGCTGGGTTGGAGCGCTGGATGGCGGCGTAGCCGGACCGCCACATCCTTACGTGTCTCACATATCGAACACCCATTACCGGTAAGTGAGACACATGAAAGGTTGTGATCCTCGTACCGTCCGACCGGTGCGAGGGTCGCCGGCGTCGAGTGCCGGTGGACGTACACCGCAACACCCCTGGGATTGACCCGAAGATGTCCGCTTCTGCCACCGGCCCGGCCCCTGCCACGTCCGCCGCGCCGTCACCCTCCTCCGGCCCGAAACCGGCCGCGCCGGTCAACCCGCGCTCGCGGGTCCTGATCGCCAGCCTCATCGGGACGACGATCGAGTTCTACGACTTCTACGTCTACGCGACCGCCGCCGTACTCGTCTTCCCCGCGCTCTTCTTTCCCAGCAGCGACCCGACCACCGCGCTCCTGTCGTCGTTCGCCGTGTTCGGCGCCGCGATGGTGGCCCGGCCCATCGGCGCGGCCTTCTTCGGGCACCTCGGTGACCGGCTCGGCCGCAAGAAGACGCTGGTCGTCTCGCTGCTCACGATGGGCATCGCCACCTTCCTGATCGGCGTGCTGCCCACGTACGGGTCGATCGGCTGGGCCGCCACCGCGTTCCTCGTGCTGATGCGGCTCGCGCAGGGCTTCGCGCTCGGCGGCGAGTGGAGCGGCGCGGCGCTGGTCGCGACGGAGAACGCGCCTCCGGGCAAGCGGGCGCTGTGGGGCACGTTCCCGCAGCTGGGCGCGCCGCTCGGGTTCATCATCGGCAACGGCCTCTTCCTGGTCATCGCCGCCCTCCTGCCGTCCGCTGCGGGCGCCGACCCCTCGCAGCCTTCGCAGGCGTTCCTGTCGTGGGGCTGGCGGATCCCGTTCCTGTTCTCGGCCGTGATGGTCGCGATCGGTCTGTGGGTGCGGATGCGCCTGGTCGAGGCGGAGGTCTTCACCAAGACGCAGGAGACCAAGAAGGTCCGCAAGCTGCCGCTGGCGACCGTGTTCCGGCACCACTGGAAGCAGCTGATCCTCGGCACCTTCGCGATGCTGGCGACGTACGTGCTCTTCTACCTGATGACGACGTTCTCGCTGAGCTACGGCCGCACCGCGAAGGACGCCGCCGTCCCCGGGCTCGGCTACAGCTACACCACCTTCGTGCTGATGCTGATCTTCGGCGTGGTCTTCTTCGCCGCGTTCACGCTGATCTCCGGGCCGCTGGCCGACAAGTACGGCCGCCGCAAGACGCTGGCCTGGATCACCGCGGGCATCTTCGTGTTCGGCCTGGTGTGGGTGCCGCTGATCGGGCTGGGCACGCTCGGTGTGGTGCTGTGGCTGGTCCTCGGCTTCACGCTGATGGGCCTCACCTTCGGCCCGATGGGCGCGCTGCTCCCGGAGATGTTCCCGACGTCCGTGCGCTACACCGGCTCCGGCATCTCGTACAACGTCAGCTCCGTCCTCGGCGCGGCCGTCGCCCCGTTCATCGCGGTGGCGCTGTGGGATGCCGGCGACGGCTCTCCGTGGCTGGTCGGCGTCTACCTGTCGGCGATGGCCGTCCTCACCTTCGTCGCGCTGCTGTGCAGCAAGGAGACGAAGGATGTGGAACTGGAGGCGGGCGAGAGCCCGGCGTAACCACCCTCTACGCAAAAGCCCGGGCCACCCTTCGTGGGCGGCCCGGGCTTTTGCGCCTACTCAGCCGCGGCGGCCGCGGGAGGTCGCGCGGCGGTGACCGGCCCGGACGAGGGTGATGGCCAGTCCGAGCGCCGTGAGCAGGCCCGCGCCGAACAGGAGCGGGCGCGCCGACGACGGCCCGGTGTCGGCCAGTTGGTCGCCCGACGGACCACCGGTGGGAACCGAGGTGGTCGGACCGGGAGACGGCGGCGTCGAGGTCGGAGTCGGGGTCGCGCTGGTGGGTGACGGCGTCGGGGTCGAATTGGTCGGTGACGGGCTCGAGCAGCCCTCGCCCGGCGTGTAGCTGAAGGTGATCCGGCCGTTGCCGGAGCGGGCACCGTCGCTGAAGGTGCTCCCGGTCGGCCCGATGCTGGACCCTCCTCCTCCGCCGCCGCCGGAGTTCTCACCGCCTCCGCCGCCGCCACCGCCCCCGCCGACGGCACCGCCGCCCCCGCCTCCGCCGCCCGCGCCACCGGTCGTGCCGGTGGGAGCGATATCGGGGTTTCCTGCGCCGCCGGTGCCACCGCTGTCCGGGGTGCCCGCCCCGCCGTCCTCGCCCGCCAGAGTGGGGCTGTTGTTGATCACCGTGCCGCCCTGACCGCCGGCCGCGCCCTTCCCGCCGGCCTGGCCTCCTCTCGCGGCTCCGACGGCGGCCCCGTCGTCGCCGCCGTCGGTGCCGTCCCGGCCCCCGCTGCCGCCGTTCACATCGGGGAGCCAGCCCGCCGCCCCGCCACCGCCCCCGGCGATGATCAGGGGGCTGCCGGACCGGAGCACGGTGCTCGCGCCGCCGCCTCCGCCGCCGTCGGGCCGGCCGGTCCCCGCGCCTCCGGAGCCACCACCGTTGTAGCCACCGGTGGTGCTGCTGCCCTGTCCGCCGACCTGCACCCGGAACACGTTGCCCGGTGCGACCGTCAGCTGGGCGCTCACCTGGCCGCCCAGACCACCGGTCGAGGGCGCCACGGAGCCGCCCTGCGCACCGTCGGCCACCACTTGGAGCCGGCACACACCCGCGGGGACCACGAAGCCCTGCCCGCTGCCGGTGTACCCGAACGTCGCCGTCTGCGGCGCGGCGGCGGACGCGGCCGGCGTCGCGGCCTGCCCCACCGCCAGCAGTGCGGCGGATCCCACGAGAGCCCCGGCCACGCCCAAGGGTGCCGTGCGAGCGATGCGGGTCCGGCAGGCGGCCGACCGCTTACGGGGGCGCTCCCCCGCGGTCCGACGATGAGGTGTCACAGGAAATGACCTCGTTCCAGAGCGGGGGCCGTGCGTTGACGGCATGGGACGTCAACCTGGCTACCACGGCACACCAATGGGGTTCCCGGCCGACACTCGCCCCGCAGCGGAGGAGTCATCCGTCCGGCTCAGCCCCCGGCGCCCTGCCCCGCTCTTCCCTCCGAAGCCCCGTCCACCGGCCCCGATGACGCGAGCCTGGGCGGCCACACCCCCGCCACCAGCACACCCTCCGCATACGCCCGGGCGACCAGTTCCGTGCGGTTCGACGCGCCCCAGCGGCGCGACAGTTGGCGCAGGTGGTAGGTGACGCCGTCGGTCGTCAGGCCGGTCTCGCGGGCCGTGCGGGCCGTCGTCGCGCCCGCGGCGAGCAGCGCCAGGATCCGCGCCTCCTGCGGGTGCGCGGGCGCGGACGCGGACGGCTTCGCGTCGGGCCCGACGGCCGTGTCCAGCACCCGTACCGTCACCAGCAGGTCGGGCACGCGGTTCGCGGTCTCGCTCACCGTGTCGACGATCAACTCGCCCCGGCGCCGCGCCCCGTCGCCGCCGCGCCAGGCCACCGCCACCGTGTAGCGCGAGCGGCGGCGCGCCTTCTGCGCCTGTGCGATCCGGTCGACCTGTGCCGCGTCGACCGGAGCGAACAGGTCGAGGATCGCGCGCCCCTTGAGGCGGCCCGCGGTGGTGCCCCACTCCAGGGCGAACGCGGCGTTCACCAGCCGTACGTCGCCGTAGGGATCGCACACCGCGACCGGCATCGGGATCCGGTCGAACAGCACCATCGCGCGATTGCGCCACAACACGGCGTCCCCGGTGTCCACCGACGCCTCGCCTCCCGCCTCCGTACGTACCGCTGTGCCACGGACGGCGCCCGCGCACAAGTCCGATACACCGTCAGCCACTACACAATCATGTAGTGGACCTGGCCTGGCCGGCAGGGGGAGCGGATCAAGCTGGAAGGCGCAGCTCCCCCACGCTGCGACAGCAGGTTCCCCCTCGCGAAAGGCACCGCCCCACCATGCCGGACTCCGCGCCCGCCCCCTCCCCCACGCCCGACGACAGCGCCTACGCCGCCGCCGGTGTCCCCGTCGTCGACGTCACCGCCATCGGCCTCGGCCCCGGACCGCTGCAGCAGATCATGGGCCTGATGCGGGAGCACGGTCCGCAGCTGGTGCGGCGGGTGCACGGCCGGGACGCCCTGTTCGTCTCCGAACTCGACCTCGTCACCGAGCTCGCCGACGAGACGCGGTTCGCGAAGAGCATCGGCCCGGCGCTGCGCAACGTCCGCGAGTTCGCCGCCGACGGCCTGTTCACCGCCTACAACGACGAGCCGAACTGGGCGCGCGCCCACGACATCCTGATGCCGGCCTTCGCGCTCGGCTCCATGCGTACGTACCACCCGGTGATGTACGAGGTCGCGCGCCGCCTCGTCGACTCCTGGGACCTCGCCGCCGCCGACGGCAGCCCGGTCGACGTGCCCGGTGACATGACCCGGATGACGCTCGACACCATCGGACTCGCCGGATTCGGCTACGACTTCGCCTCCTTCGCGAGCAGCGAGCCGCACCCGTTCGTCGAGGCGATGGTGCGCTGCCTGGAGTGGAGCATGAAGCGCCTGGCGCGGGTGCCCGGCGGCGACTACGAGGCCGCCGACGCGGCGTTCCGCGCCGACGCCGACTATCTCGCCCAGGTCGTCGACGACGTGATCAGCGCGCGCGTCGAGAGCGGCGAGCGGCACACCGACGACCTGCTCGGCCTGATGCTCACGGCCGAACACCCGCAGGACGGCTCCACGTTGGACACGGCCAACATCCGCAACCAGGTCATCACGTTCCTGATCGCCGGGCACGAGACGACGTCGGGCGCCATGTCCTTCGCCCTGTACTACCTCGCCAAGAACCCGGCCGCCCTCGATCTCGTACGTCGCGAGGTGGACGCCCTGTGGGGTGACACCACGGACCCGGCGCCGGACTTCGACGAGGTCGGCCGGCTCACGTACACCCGGCAGGTCCTCAACGAGGCGCTGCGCCTGTGGCCCACGGCCGCCGCGTTCAGCCGGGAGGCGCGCGAGGACACCCTGCTCGGCGGCCGCATCCCGCTGCGCGCGGGGCAGGCCGTGACCGTCATGTCGCCGATGCTGCACCGGCAGCCGGTGTGGGGCGACAACCCGGAGCGCTTCGACCCGAACCGGTTCACGCCGGAGGCCGAGGCGGCCCGCTCCCCGCACGCCTTCAAGCCCTTCGGCACCGGTGAACGGGCCTGCATCGGGCGGCAGTTCGCGCTGCACGAGGCGACGATGCTGCTCGCGATGCTCGTGCACCGCTACCGCCTGGTCGACCACGCCGACTACGAGCTCTCCGTGAAGGAGACCCTCACCCTGAAGCCGGACGGCTTCACCCTCACCCTCGCGCCGCGCACCCCGGCCGACCGCCGACACACTCCCCTGCCCGGCGCCGCAGGCAAGGCCGAAACAGACCTGGTGTCCGACACACTGCCGGCACGGGTACTGCCCGGCACCCGCGCCCTGTTCCTGCACGGCAGCAACTACGGCACCTGCACGGGGCTCGCCGCCCAGCTCGCCGACGAGGCCGCCGCGCTCGGCTGCGAGACGGAGGTCGCTCCGCTGGACGCGTACGCGGAGGGCCTGCCGACCGACCGCCCCGTGGTGATCGTCGCCGCGTCCTACAACGGCCGGCCCACCGACGACGCCGGGCGGTTCGCCGCCCGGCTCGACACCGACACACCTTCGGACGGCGTGGAGTACGCCGTGCTCGGTGTCGGCGACCGCAACTGGGCCGCCACCTACCAGCACTTCCCCACCCGCATCGACGAGCGCCTGGCCGCGCAAGGCGCCGAGCGGCTGTGCGAGCGGGCCGCCGCCGACGCCTCCGGCGACCTGGGCGGCACCGTCCGCGCCTTCACCGCCGACCTGCGCACCACCCTCCTGGAGCGGTACGGGGACCCCGAAGCCACCGCCGCGAACACCCCCGCCGAGCCCACCACCTCGTACGAGATCCGCGAGATCACCGGCGGGCCGCTGGATGCCGCGGCGGTCCGGCACGGGCTCGCTCCGCTGACGGTCACCGAGGCGCGCGACCTGACGGCGCCCGGCCACCCCCGCGTCAAGCGGTTCGTGCGGCTCGCGCTGCCCGATGGTGTGTCGTACCGGACCGGCGACCACCTCGCGGTGCTGCCCGCGCACGAGGACGGGCTCGTCGAGCGCGCGCTGAAGGTCCTCGGCCTCGACCCGGACGCGCTGCTCGACATCCGGGACGCCCGTCCGCGGCGCGACGCCCTGCCCCTCGACCGGCCCGTCACCGTACGCGAACTGCTCACGTACCACGTCGAGTTGCAGCACCGGCCGGGCCCCGACGAGGTGGCCGCGCTCGCCGCCGCGAACCCCTGCCCGCCGGAGGCCGCCGCGCTGCGGGAGCTGTCCGCAGACGACCCGCGCACCTTCCTCGACCTGGTCGAGGACCACCCGGCGCTGCGCGACGTCCTGAGCTGGGACCTGCTGCTCGGGCTGCTCCCGCCGCTGCGCCCGCGCCACTACTCCATCTCGTCCAGCCCTGCCGAACTCCCGGGCCACGTCGACCTGATGGTGTCCGTGCTCGACGCGCCCGCCGCCTCCGGCACCGGCCGCTACCGGGGCACGGGCTCGCACCACCTGGCCGCGCTCCGCCCCGGTGACACCGCCCTCGGCCGTGTCCAGCCGTGCCGCGACGCCTTCCGCATCGGACCTGACACCCCCGAGCCGGTCATCATGATCGCCGCGGGGACGGGTCTCGCCCCGTTCCGCGGAGTGCTCACCGAACGAGCGGCGCAGGGCGCCCAACTGCCGCCCGCGCTCCTCTACTTCGGCTGCGACCACCCCGAGCGGGACTTCATGCACGCCGACGAACTCCGGGCCGCCGACGCCGCGGGCGCGGTCTCGCTCCGCCCCGTCTTCAGCGACGCCCCGGTCGACGGCCACGCCTTCGTCCAGCACCGCATCGCCGCCGAGGGCGCCGAGATCGGCCGCCTCCTCGACGCCGGGGCGCGGGTGTACGTGTGCGGGGACGGCGCCCGGATGGCACCCGGCGTCCGCGCCGCATTCCGCGCACTGCACCGCGAGCGCACACCGGGCGCCGACGAGTCCGCAGCCGAGCAGTGGCTAACCACGCTGATGGCCGAGGGGCGTTACGTGGAGGACGTGTACGGGGGCTGACCGCACATACCCCACCTCAACGGGCCGGTTCTGGCTGTCACTGTGCTACGCCGGTACAGGGCAGCCAACCGGGCCGCTGACGGTCGGCCGCCGGGGCCGCCACGACCACCACCCGCGGCTCGCCGGCGTGAACCCTTCCGGACCGCGATAGGTGTCAACCCGCCGCCGGCACCAGCGCCGCCGCCGCCGAGCGCGCCGCGGCCAGCGCCTGGCGGTGTTCGGCGCCCGGCTGGCCCAGGACGACCCGGGTACTCAACCCGTCGAGCAGTGCGAGGAGTTGGGCCGCTCGGCCGGGGACGTCGTCGACGGCGAAGGCGCCGCGGTCCACCCCCTTGGCGAGGATCGCCTCCAGGTCGCGCTGCCAGCCCTGGTCCAACTCCTGCTGCGCGGCGCGCAGTTCGTCGTCGGAGCCGGAGCGTGCCCACAGCTCGATCCAGAGCATCCAGCGCGGGTCGCGGGGGCCGGCCGGCAGATACAGGTCCAGGAAGAGGTCGAGCCGGCGGGCCGGAGTCACCCTGCGGGCCAGCAGCCCCGTCCGCTCGTCGGTGAGCGCGGCCTCGCTGTACCGCAGGGCCTCGACGAGCAGCAGGTTCTTCGAGCCGAAGTAGTAGAGCAGGTGGCCCCCGCTGGTACCGAGCCGCTTGGCGAGCGAGGCCATGGTCAGGGACGCGAGACCCTGCTCGGCGACGACGGCCGTCGCCTCCTGGAGCGTACGGGTCCGCAGATCGCCGCCCGACCGCCCCGGCCGTGCCGCTGTCGACCCTGCCATCCGCGCCGCCCCTCACCGCTGTTCGTACGGATCGCAGCCTACCTCTTGACGTGGGGCGGCACCTCGCCGCATCTTGAATGCCATTCAAGTTTCTTGAACGGCATTCAAGCCGTTCCCTTGCGACGAGAGGCGACGGCATGACGGCACACCCGACCGCGCGGAACGCCCCCACGCCGGACGCTCCCGCGCAACCGGCCCGGGACGAGGTGTTCCAGGTCGAGGAGCACGGCATCGACCCGATCCCGGAGTCCGAACGGCACGGCGGGGCGCGGGACCTGTTCTGGCTCTGGTTCGGTTCGAACCTGACGTTCACCTACGTCATCAACGGCGCGCTGGCCGTCTCGTTCGGACTGTCCTTCTGGGAGGCCGTGCTCGCTGTCGTCCTCGGTGGCCTGACGTTCTTCGCCATCAGCGCGGCAGGCATGAGCGGCGTACGGACGGGCACGGCGACGCTGGTGATCTCCCGCGCCGCGTTCGGTGTGCGCGGCAACTGGCCGGCGGGCCTGCTGAACTGGATCGTCAGCATCGGCTACACCATCGTGAACACCGTCGTCGGCGTCCTCGCGCTCCAGGCGATCTGCGCCGAACTCGGCTGGCACGGCACCGCCGCCCGCGCCGCGAGCCTCGCCGCCACCCTGGCCCTCACCTTCGCCGTCGCGCTGTGGGGCCACGCCACCGTGCAGTGGGCCGAGCGCTGGCTGGCGTACGCGCTGACCATCGGGTTCGCGGCGATGCTGCTGTTCCTGCTGCCGGGCACGGACACCGGCGCCGCGCCCGCGCCGGGCGGCGCGGCCGCCTGGTCCCTCGCGTTCGTCGTGGTCCTCGCCGGGCCGATCAGCTATGTGCCGATGCCCGCCGACTACACCCGCTACCTGCCGGCCACCACCACTATGCGCGCGCTCACCTGGAACGGGGCGCTCGGCGGACTCATCTCCTCGGTGGCCCTCGGCGTCGCCGGCGCGGCGGCCGCGACACAGGCCGACCTCACGGACGCGGTGGCCGGGACGCAGGGGCTGCTGCCGGGCTGGTTCCAGCCGCTGTTCCTCGCCCTGGTGCTCGGCGGATCGGTCACCAACTCGATCATCACGCTGTACTCGTCGAGCCTCAACCTCCAGGTCCTCGGCATCCCTTGGAGCCGCGCGAAGGCGATCCTGATCAGCGCGGCGGTGACGGCCGCCGGTTCGCTCGCCGCGCTGTTCCTGGTCGACTTCACGGAGTCGCTGCTGTCGTTCCTCTCACTGCTCGTCATCGTGTTCGCGCCGTGGGGCGGTGTCTTCCTCACCGACATGGTGCTGCGCCGCTGCCGCTACGACGCCGAGTCCCTGCACACCGGACGCGCGGGCCGCTACTGGTACCGCGCCGGCTACAGTCCCGCCGGCCTGACCGCCCTGCTCGCCGGCATGGTCTTCGCGGCGCTCACCTGCGACAGCGCCCTGTGGCGCGGTCCGCTCGTGGCCCCGCTCGGCGGCATGGACCTCAGTGCCCTCGGCGCCGTCGTCGCAGCCGTCGTGTACGCGGCGCTCGCCCGCACCAGCGCGCGCCCGCACACCGCGTGACACCCCTTCCCTCACCACACCCCTCGTACGAGAAGGAACCGCACCCCCATGGCACGCGCACAGCACCACTCCCCCGAACCCGCCCCCGCCGACCTCGTCCTGCGCGGCGCCCGTATCCACACCGTCGATCCGGAACTGCCCGCGGCCGAGGCGCTCGCCGTGCGCGACGGGCGGATCGTGTGGCTCGGCGACGACGCGGACGCCGGGCCCTGGACCGGCCCGGACACCCAAGTCGTCGACGCGGACGGGCGGCTCGTGCTGCCCGGGTTCATCGACTCCCACAACCACGTCCGGCTCGGCTCGGACGACGCCTGCGTCCAACTCGCCGGAGCGGCAAGCCTTTCGGAGATCCACGACCGCATCACCGCGTGGCGCGAGCGGAACCCGGACGCCGCCTGGATCGAGGCCGAGGCATTCGACTACTCGGCGCTGCCGGACGGCCGGATGCCCACGGCCGCCGATCTCGACCCGGTCACCGGTGACACCCCCGCCATGGTCCTGAGCTACGACGTGCACACGGCCTGGCTCAACTCGGCGGCCCTGGACCGACTCGGCGTGCGCGCCGACCGTACGGAACTCCCCTTCGGCATCGCCCAGACCGACACGACGACCGGTGAACCCACCGGATTCGTACGGGACTTCGCCGTGCGCGGGCTGTCTCGCGACGGCCACCGGGCGCTGCGCGAGCTCGGTGTGCCGTGGGCGTCCCCCGAGCGGCAGTACGGGCGGCTCGTGAAGTCGCTCGACGACGCGATCCGGTTCGGCATCACCACGGTGGTAGAGCCGCAGAACTCCCTGGACGACCTGGCCCTGTTCGAGCGGGCCAGGGCCGAGGGGCGGCTGCGCTCGCGGCTCGTCGCCGCCCTGTTCCACCCACGCGGCACCTCGGACGCGGACCTCGACGACTTCGAGGCAGCCACGCGCGCGTACCGCGACGAGCGGATGCAACTCGGCCCGCTCAAGCTCTACATCGACGACGTCGTGGAGCCGCGCACGGCCGCGCTCCTCGAACCGTACTCGACCGGCTGTGGGGGTCACCGGGGCGAGACCTTCTACCCGGCCGAGGAGTTCGCCGACCTGCTCACGAAGCTGGACGCCCGCGGCTTCCAGTGCTTCGTGCACGCCACCGGCGACCGGGGCATCCGCACCGTCCTGGACGCCGTCGAGCAGGCCCGCGCCGTCAACGGGCCGCGCGACGCCCGCCACCAGGTCGTGCACGTGGAGTGCCTGGACCCGGCGGACGCGCCGCGCTTCGCCGGGCTCGGCGTCGTGGCGTGCATGCAGCCGCGGCACTGCGCACCGGAGATCGCGGGTCCCGGACAGGACTGGGCGGCGAACGTCGGCGCGGGCCGCTGGCACAAGGCATGGCCGATGCGCACCCTCGACGCGGCCGGCGCGACGCTCGCGTTCTCCAGTGACTGGAACGTCGCGGAGATGGACCCGATGATCGGCATCTACACGGCCATCACCCGCAAGCCGCTGGCCGGCGGCCCGGCGTGGATGCCCGAGGAGACGGTCGACGTGGCCACGGCCGTGCACGCCTACACGATGGGTTCGGCGTACGCCAACTTCCTTGAGGACGAGCGGGGTTCGCTGTCCGTAGGCAAGGTCGCGGACTTCGCCGTGCTCTCCCGCGACATCCTCCGGGCCGCCCCCGAGGACATCCCCGGCACCGTCGCCGAACTCGTCGTGGTGGCTGGGGACGTGGCCCACGAGACGGGCATATGCAGGAGCGGGCATTCCGTGAAGAATTGATGGGCACCTTGCTCCTTTTCGCCATTTCTCTCTGTACGGCAATGCGTGCATTCCACCGGTGAAGACCTTTCTCACAGTGGACCTGGTCGCAGAAATGAGGCAATGAAACCGCGCATTAACTGACGCGTATCCACCGGGACTCCTGGCGTCGATGCACTCCTTGGCATTGCAGGTCCGCCGTCAGGAGGAAATTCATGTCCTTCTTCGCCAGGGCTTCCTGGCCAGGAGACCACCGTGACGAGGTCGTGGCCGGCGCGCTCGCCGCCGCCGTGATCATCGTCCTCGGCTACGCGTCCGGCATCGGCGCAACGGCCGACCAGACCACAACCGGCTCCGCCCCGCCGACCGTCGGGGCGCCCGCCTCCCCGTCCGCCCCCAGCAGCCCCGATCCGACACCGACCGAGTCCCCCACGTCGGATTCCGGAGGTGACGGAACCGGGGACACCGGCACGCTGCCCGTGGGCGGAATTCCCGGCGGCGGTACGGGAGGAGCGGGGGAAGCCGCGGGCGGCCATGAGGGGCACGCCAATTCCAGTGGCCTTCCCGGTGACTCCGGCCATTCCGGTCACACGTCGCCGACGTCGCCGAACTCGCCGACCCCCTCATCACCGCCGTCCGCCACCCCCTCACCTTCCCCCTCCTCCCCCTCGACGTCGCCGTCGTGCGCGGACGGAGAAGTCCGCCTCGTACAGCCGCTCCTGAAGGGGGCGCTCACCCCTGTGACCGGGCTTCTGGATGGCCTGACCAACGGGGGCGACGGGACCTCCTCATCGGCGCCCAGCTCTCAATCCGCATCCGACGAAGAGGCCACCCCCTGTGTCGGCCTGGCCTCCGACCCCGCCCTGCTCACGGAGTTGACGCCGTGAGAACTCGCACTCGCTCCCTTTACGTCGTCGTTCTCGCCCTCGTGGCGCTTCTGTTCACGACCCCCGCCGCCTCCGCTCACACCGAGCTGGAGTCCTCGTCCCCCAAGAGCGGGGCCCGTCTCGACGAGCCCCCGAAGGAAGTCACGCTCACCTTCACCGAGCCCGTCGACCTTGCCGACCTCCATGTCACCCTGGGCGGCGACGAGTTGGCGCTCGCGCAGGAGAAGGGCCGCGACACCGTTGCCGCCGACATCCCCCTACGCAAGGCCAAAGAAGCCGGCCGCCACCTCACCTTGGCTTGGCATGTACGCAGCAAGGAGGACGGACATCCGTCCTCCGGGTCGCTGTCCTTCGCCCTCCCCGCGCACACCGGTTCCGCCGCTCCGGACCACGCCTCCACGGACGCCGCCGCCCCCGCGGTCGCGCCGTCCGGCACGGTCCGCACCGCCTGGGCCGTCGCCCGCTGGGTCGGATATCTCGCGCTGGCGCTGTACGTCGGCGGGCTCGCGTTCGTGGCGATGCTGTGGCCCGATGGCTCACGGGAGCGCAGGACCCGGCGCATCCTCGCCTCGTCCTGGGCGGCCGGTCTCGTCGCCACCGTGGCGGCGGCCGGGCTTCAGGGCGCGTTCGGCGCGATGGGCTCGATCGGCGACGCCTTCAAGGCCTCCACTTACGTCGACCTGCTGGGCAGTGAGGTCGGTGTCGCCCTGGCCTGCCGGACCCTGATGTGGGTGCTCGCGGCGGTGGTGCTCGCCGCGCTGCTGCAGAACGGCGAGCGCGCCGCACGGTCGCCGGGCTGGCGGGTCGGTGCGGCCGTCGCCTGCCTGGGACTGCTGCGCACCACGGGCATGGCGGGCCACAACTCCGAGGGCAGCCACCCCGGTTGGGGCGCGGTCGCAGACCTCGTCCATCTGCTCGGCATCTCGCTGTGGCTGGGCGGACTCACCCTGCTGCTGGCCGGCGTGCTGCCGCGCCGCCGCCCGGAGGAGATGTCGACCGCCGTCTCCGGCTACTCGGCGCTCGCCGGGGTGTCCGTCGCCGCGATCGCGGCAGCCGGGGCCGTACTCACCTGGCAGGTCGTCGGCTCGTTCGACGCCCTCTTCGCCACCGGCTACGGGCAGCTGCTGCTCGTCAAACTCGCCCTGCTGGCCGGGGTGTTGCTCGTCGCACAGCGCAGTCGCGGCTGGGTGCGCACCCGGCTCGACATCGCCGTTCTGCTGCGCGGGGACCGCGCGACCGTACGGCCCTTCGTCTACTCGGTCGCGGCCGAGACGGGGCTCGTCCTCGTCGTGCTCGCCGCGACGAGTTTGCTGGTCACCGCCGCTCCCGGCCGTTGACCCGCGTACCACCATCACCCAGTCCACAAGCCGATCCGCAAGGATCCGTGAGGAGAAGTTCGTTCATGACTACTGACGTTTCCGATCGCGACACACAGGCGCGGCAGCGCCCGCCGTCCCGGCGCGGCAATCGTGCCCTGCTCGCGGCCGGGCTCGGCGCCGCCCTGGCGTCCGTGGGCTGCCTCGGCCTCCTCCAGGCGGCCGACGGAGCCGCGGCTCCCGCCACCGCCGCGCCCCAACCGGCCGCCGAGGCCCACTCGATGGCCCAGATGCAGGAGCAGCGGCCCGCCGCCGCGGCAGCGGCGGCCGACCACACGATGAAGATCGCGGACATGAAGTTCGCGCAGACCAAGATGACCGTCAAGGTCGGCGAGACCGTGAAGTGGGTCAACGAGGACACCGCTCCGCACACGGTCACCGCGACCAGCGGCCCCGCGAAGTTCGACTCCGGCACGATGGAGAAGGGCGACACCTGGTCGTACACCTTCACCAAGCCGGGAACGTACGAGTACTACTGCGCCGTGCACCCCGACATGGTCGCGTCGATCACGGTGGTGGCGGACGACTCCGGCGGCGGGGCGGGCGGTTCGGACACGGGTGGTTCGGGCAGCACGGGCGGCTCCGGAAGCACGGGCGGTTCCGGCTCCGGTGGCTCGACCGGCGGCAGCGGATCCGGCGGCTCGACGGGCGGTTCCACCGGCGGCTCGTCCGGCGGTTCGTCCGGGGGTCACGAGTCAGGCGGCTCCATGGGCGGCGCCACCGGAGGGTCGAGCGGCGGTTCCGGCGGTGGCGACGACGGTGACGACGCCGGGCAGTGCCAGAGCGTCCAGCAGGTCCTCCTGCCCATCCTCCAGCACCTCAACAAGGCCCACCTGGAGGAGTCCCCGGGCCAGCAGGTCCAGGACGCGCTGAAGCTCGACAGCTACATCAAGATGCACACCGTCTGGGTCGAGTCGATCCTCACGCCCACCGTGGAAGGCGGCGGCTCCGTCCTCGACGACACGCTCGGCGTCCTGCTCCAGCACGTCAACTCCGCCCATCTCGAGGAGTCCCCGGGCCAGCAGGTGGCGGACATCCTCAACCCGGACGCGTACGTCAAGATGCACACGGTCTGGGCGGAGCACCTCCTCGCACCGTCGATCAACTACGTCTCGACCTCCTGCTGAACCGAGGTCGCCGACGAGGCGCGTGATGGCGGGCCGGCCGAGTCGCAGTCGGCCGGCCCGCCACCGCCGCCATTGTCCCCGCACGACCCGCCCAATGCCATGCCCCTCCCTCGTGAACCGAGGTGCCCGCCATGAGCGCACACATGACCACGCAGACCCTGCCCGTCCCGTCCGCCGCCCCGCCCGAACCCGGCCCTTCCTGGCTGCCACGCCCCGGCGCGTACGCCGCCGCCGGAGACCGCTGCATCGTCGAAATCAGCACCCGGCTCGGCCCGTTGACCACCCTGCGCCGCCGCGTCACCGCCGACGAGGCGACACTCACCGTCGCACCGACACCCGACGACTGTGTGCTGGCTCTCCGGCTCACCGGTGACGCGCTCGGCGGCGACGAGCTCTCCTTCGTCAGCACCGCCCTCGAACCGCGGGCGGACGGCGCCCAGTTGCTCGTCCACGGTGAGCTGGCCACGGCCGACACGACCGTTCCCGGCGTCCCCGCGACGCTGCCCCTGCGCGTCGTTTCCCGCACGGACGACACACTCCTCGTCCTCGGCACCGCCCGCGTCCCCTACGGTCACCTGCGCCGCACCACGGGCTTCGCCCTGTCCCGCATCCGCCCCGCAGACCAGCTGCGTCTGCTCGTCGCCGCGGAGTTCACATGCCCCGCCTGACCCACCGCGCCGCACACCTCGCGCTCGCCACCGTGATCGGCTCCGGCGCCGTCGTGTTCCTCCCCGTGCCCGCCGCACACGCGGCGGGTCACCAAGTCCTCATGTCGGACTACAAGTTCGGGCCCCGTACGCTCACGATCCCGGTCGGCGACAGCGTCACCTGGGTCAACCAGGACACCGCGCCGCACGACGTCAAGACCACGTCGGGCCCGGCCTCGATCCACTCACCGATGCTCGACAAGGGCGGCACCTGGAGCCATACGTTCACCAAGGCGGGCTCGTACGGCTACGTCTGCACCGTGCACCCCGGGATGACCGGCGGAATCGTCGTCAAGGCCGCCGCGACGACCCGCGCCCCGGCTCCCAGCACCCCACCCCCGGCGGCCGCACACACCCACGAACACCCCAGCCCGACACCCACCAAGACGTCGAGCGCGAGCCCCACCCCCAGCTCGACACCCACGCCGTCCGAACACCACAGCAGCGCGGCCGCCGCGCCACCGGCCCCCGCATCGCCCACACCGCAAGCGGAGCAGACCCCGGCGACGCAGGCCGTCGGCGCCGCCCGCCCGCTCGACCCGCTGCTCGTCCTGGCCGGGATCGTCGCCGGGTGCGCCGTGCTCTGCCTGCTCCTGGTCGGCTCCCGTGCGGCGGCGGCCTCCGCCGCGCACACCCCGGAAGGGAGGTGATCACACCGAGCGGAACCGCCACCCATGGTCGACGGGCCCGATCCCGGCCCCCAGCGCGAACCCCGCCGCGATGGCCCCGGTGACGTACTCCTTGGCCCGGCGCACCGCCTCCGGCACCTCATGCCCCTGGGCAAGACCGACCGCGACGGCCGAGGCGAGGGTGCAACCCGTGCCGTGGGTGTGGGCGTTGTTGTGGCGCGGCGAGCGCAGCCAGTGCTCGTCCGTGCCGTCGGTGAGCAGGTCGACGGCCTCGCCGGGCAGGTGACCGCCCTTGATGAGCACCCAGCGGGGCCCGTAGGCGAGCAGCCGCTCGGCGGCCCGCCGCATGTCACGTTCCGCGGTGTCGGCCTCGACCGCGACGCCGGTGAGTTCGGCGACCTCGTCGAGGTTCGGCGTGACCACCGTCGCCACCGGCAGCAGGCGGTCCCGTACGGCGTCGATCGCGTCGTCGGCGAGCAGCCGGTCGCCGTGCTTGGAGACGCTGACGGGGTCGACGACGACGGGTGCCGGCGCCTCGGCCAGCAACTCGGCGACCGTGACGACCATGTCGGGGTCGGCGAGCATGCCGGTCTTGAGCGCCTGCACGCCGATGTCGTCGACGACGCTGCGGTACTGGGTGCGCACGGCGTCGAGCGGGAGGCTCCAAGCGCCTTGTACGCCAAGGGAGTTCTGTGCGGTAACGGCGGTGAGCACGCTCATGCCGTGCGCGCCGAGGGCCAGCATGGTCTTGAGGTCGGCCTGGATCCCGGCGCCTCCGCCGGAGTCGGACCCGGCGATGGTGAGCACGCGGGGCGGCGCGACCGCGGGCGGTGTCTCGGTCATGCGGAGGCATCCTTTCGGATACGGGGACGGGTGTGGGTATCTCGGCTGTCGGACCAGGCGTCGGCGTAGGTCCGGGCGGCGACCAGTGGGTCGTCGGCGGCGCAGATGCCCGAGACGATCGCGGCCCCCGCCGCGCCCCCGGCCCGCAGGTGCGGCAGGTCGGCGGGGATGACGCCGCCGATGGCCACGGCGGGCAGCGCACTCGACCCGGCCAGCGCGGCGAAGCCGTCGAGGCCGAGTGGCTCGGGGGCGTCGTCCTTGGTGCGGGTGGTGTGCAGGGCGCCGATGCCGACGTGGTCGACGCGGGCGTCGGAGACCGCGGCGGCGTTCAGCTCCTGGGCGGTGGCCGCGCTCAGCCCCAACACCGCGTCGTCGCCGATGAGTTGACGTACGGCGGTGGCGGGCAGGTCGGACTGGCCCACGTGGACGCCCGTGACGCGTGCGCCGTTCGCCCGTGCGGCCAGGAACACGTCGACCCGGTCGTTGACGATCAGCGCGACGTGCTCGGGCAGGACCTCGGCGACGTCCAGGACGGTGCACAGGAACTCCCGTCCGCTCGCGTGCTTCTCCCGGATCTGTACGGCGGTGACGCCCCCGGCCACGGCCTGCGCAACGGTCTCGGCCACGGTCCGGCCGCGGGCCGCGCACTGCGCGGTGTCGGTGACCAGATACACCGACAGGTCGACACCGGCATCCATCGGCCGAGGGCGGGCCGTCATGTGTGCCGTCATGACACCTCCGCCCGCTTCGCGAGGTCCTCCGGGGTGAGCGCGGCGAGCGCGTCCAGGAAGCCGACGGCGAAGCTGCCGGGTCCTGCCGCGGTCCGGGCCGCGGACTCGGCGGCGACCGTGTACGCGGTGGCCGCGGCGACGGTCGTCGCGAACCGGTCCTCGTCCACCGCGGCGAACGCGGCCATCACCGCGCCCAGCGCGCAGCCGCCGCCGGTCACGCGGGTCAGCAGGGCGTCCCCGTTGGCGATCCGGGCGGTGCGCGTGCCGTCGGTGACGTAGTCCACGGGCCCCGACACGGCGACCACGCTGCCCGCCGTCCGCGCGAGCTCCGCGGCCGCGTCCTCGGCGTCGTCGACACCGTGGGAGGCGTCCACGCCCCGGCCGCCGCCGCCCGCGCCCGCGAGCGCGATGATCTCGGAGGCGTTGCCCCTGATCACGGTCGGCCGCAGCGCGAGCAGGTCGGCGGCCAGGGCCGTGCGTACGGGCAGCGCGCCGATGGCCACCGGGTCGAGCACCCACGGTGTGCCCGCCTCGGTCGCGGCGCGCGCCGCCTCGGGCATGGCGGCGCGCTGCTCGGCGCGCGGGGTGCCGAGGTTGACCAGCACGCCCGAGGCCACGCGGGCGAAGGGCCCCGCCTCGTCGGGGATGTCGACCATGGCGGGCGCGGCGCCCACCGCGAGCAGCACGTTGGCGGTGAACCCGGTGACCACCGCGTTGGTCAGGCACTGCACCAGCGGTGCGTCGTGCTGTACGCGCCCGAGCGCCTGCGCCGCGAAGGCGACGAGGTCTTCGGGGCGGCCGGGGGGCGTCTGGTGCATGGGGTGACTCCAGGTACAGGAGGTGCGACAAGTACAGGTGGTGCGAGGTGCAGGGCTCGTACGGCAGGTCAGCCGCGTCGCCGCAGCCGCAGCGGCGCGTACACAACGGCGGCCACGAGGAACGCTACGTAGTACGACACGTCCGCGCCGTGCAGCGCTTCGGCCACCGGGCCCACGTACAGGCTGGTGTCCATGAACGGGACCGCCGCGGCGAAGGCGGCCGCGAAGGCCAGCAGCGCCGGCCAGGCGGGCTGCCGCCGCTCGCGCTCGGCGACGAGGTCGAGCGGCGCTCCGGCCCGCGCCCTGGCCCGCGCGCGCCAGTCGACGAGGACGATCGCCACGAACCCGGGAATCCAGTACCCGACGAACAGCAGCACATTCTGGAACCGCGCGGTGGTGTCGGCGGCGTGCATCCACAGCACGAGCGGGAAGCCGAGCGCGGCGGCGAGGGCGGCGGCCACCGGGCGCGGGATGCGCACGCCGATGGTCTGCAGGGCGAGCGAGCCGCTGTAGTCGTTCATGGCGTTGCTGCACAGCGCAGCCAGCGCCACGGCGAGCAGCCCGAACGCGCCGACCGCTCCCCCGCCGAGGATCTTGTCGACCCCGGCCGCCGTCTGGTCGGTCAGCACGGAGGCGCCCCACAACCCGAGCGCCTGCACGGCCACGAACGACACGAGCAGGCCGAGCAGCGTGTACCAGAACATGCGGGTACGGGAGGTGGTGGCGGGCAGGTAGCGGCTGAAGTCGCTGGCGTACGGCGCCCAGGACAGGCTGAGGCTCAGCGCGATGGTGCCGGTCAGGACGAACGCGCCGGCGCGGTCGGCCCCGTGCACGGAGCCGTGGGCGGCCGGGTGCACGCCGTCGAGCAGCCGCCAGGCGATCAGCGCGAACGCGGCGCCGAGCACAAAGGTCATGACGATCTGCAGCCGGTGGATGGCCTCGTAGCCGAAGACACCGAGCAGGCCCTGAGCGAGCAGCATGACGAGGACGCCGGCCCAGAACGGCCAGCCGAACAACCGGGCCAGCGCGTCGCCGCCGAACAGGCCGATCAGCGCGTCCCACGCGATGGACGACAGCCACTGCAGCACGCCCGGCAGCACGACGCCCCGCCCGAACGCGAGCCCGGCCAGCGGCAGTTGCCCCGCCCCGGTCCGGCTCCCCCACGTCCCCAGGTAGGCGGTCGGCACCGCCCCGACCAGGGTGCCGAGCACGACGGCGGCGAGCGCGGTCGCGAAGTCGAGGCCGAGCGCGATGCCGACGGTGCCGGTGAAGACGCCGGTCATGGTCAGGTTCGGGGCGAACCACACGGTGAACAGGCGCCCGGCCCCGCCGTAGCGGTTGCCCTCGGGCACCGGTTCGATGCCGTGCCCCTCGATGCCGAGGTCGCCGGGTGCCGCGGGCATCCGCCCGTCGAAGGCGCCGCTCTCGCGGTCGGCAGGCAGGCCATTGGAAACATGCGCGACAGGCATGAGACATCCCTCCGCCAGTACGAACTGGTTCAGGTTCGACGGGTGTGTTCTCAGCCCTCGGGTGGGGCACCCCGTGTCCGGTTACGGCGGCCAGGGTAACGCGATGGCCGGGGTCGGTGCGCGCGTGGGTTCCCGTTCCGCCATGCCGCCTCTACCTTGCCCCGTGCAAAGTCCGCAATGAGGACCTGTGCGGCAGCTGGCCGACTTCCATCGGGTTTGCGATGCCGCGGCGCCCTCCCGCCGCGTGGGCACGGGGCCGGCGTCCGCAGGGACACACCACGAAAACGGGCCGAGATCCATCGGTCACCGGGCAAACACCGCGCGGCCTTGATCATCGCATCGAGCTAATGTCACCGGCTTTCCTTGGTTGGGCGGTCGAGGCGGCCCTTACGGTGATCCAGGTTCTGGACGCATTACCCCTGACATATCCATCTTTCCTTCTTCTGTCCCGTTGTTACGGGCAAGCGCGCTTTCGCCCGACCAAGGAGAGCTCACTCGATGACCGTTGACTCGACCACGCCGGACACCGCGTCGGTGCCGCGGCAGCAGACCAGCCTCGGCACGGCGGCCGCCCGCAACCTCGCCACCACGACCAAGTCCGCACCGCAGATGCAGGAGATCACCTCGCGGTGGCTGCTGCGGATGCTGCCCTGGGTCGAGACCAAGGGCGGCGTCTACCGGGTGAACCGCCGCCTGACCTACACCGTCGGCGACGGGACCATCGAGTTCATCCAGGACGGCGGCGACGTCCGGGTGATCCCCCGCGAACTCGGTGAACTGGCGCTGCTGCGCGGCTTCGACGACGTCGAGGTGCTCACCACCCTCGCCGACCGGTGCGTGCAGCGCGACTTCCGGGCCGGCGACACACTGGTCGAGCGCGGGGCACCGGCGGACAAGCTCCACCTGATCGCCCACGGCCGCGTCAGCCAGCTCTCCGAGGGCGAGTACGGCGACGAGGTCGCGCTCGACGTCCTCGCCGACGGCGACCGCTTCGGGGACAGCGCGCTGCTGGACGAGGACGCCCGCTGGGAGCAGACCGCGGTCGCCGAGACCTCGGGCACCCTGCTCACCCTGTCGCGCTCCGACTTCGCGGCCGTGCTGTCCGCGGCACCGCACCTGCGGGAGCACGTCGACGAGTTCACGTCGCTCGCGAGCCGGGGCCAGAACCACCGAGGCGAGGCCGAGATCCCCATGTCGGCGGGGCACGTGGGCGAGCACGAACTGCCCGGCGCCTTCGTCGACTACGAGGCGAAGCCGCGCGAGTACGAGCTCTCGGCCGCCCAGACGATCCTGCGGGTGCACACCAGGGTCGCCGATCTCTACAACGAGCCGATGAACCAGACGAAGGAGCAACTCCGGCTCACCATCGAGGCGTTGCGCGAGCGCCAGGAGCACGAGCTCGTCAACAACCGGGAGTTCGGCCTGCTCCACAACGCCGACTTCAAGCAGCGCCTCCAGCCGCACTCGGGACCGCCCACGCCGGACGACCTGGACGAGCTGCTCTGCCGCCGCCGCGGCTCGAAGTTCTTCCTCGCGCACCCCCGCACGATCGCGGCGATGGGGCGCGAGTTCAACGCGCGCGGGCTCTATCCCGACCACGTCGACCTCGGCGGCCAGCAGGTGCCGGCCTGGCGCGGGGTGCCGATCCTGCCCTGCAACAAGATCCCGGTCACCAAGGAGCGCACCAGCTCGATCCTCTGCATGCGTACCGGCGAGGACAACCAGGGTGTCGTCGGCCTGCACCAGACCGGGCTGCCGGACGAGTACGAACCGGGGTTGTCGGTCCGGTTCATGGGCGTCGACGAGCAGGCCATCACCAAGTACCTCGTCAGCACCTACTACTCCGCCGCGATCCTCGTGCCGGACGCGGTCGGTGTGCTGGAGAACGTGCAGATCGGCCGCTGGCCCAGCAGGTAGCGGAGCAGGACCTTCGGCCGACCGCCCCACCAAGGAGCCCTCAAGGAGACATGGATGCCCCCGCCTGAGCCGACACCTCCTCAGTCGAGCCTGCCGGAAGCGGTCTCCCGCTTCGGGGCACAGGTCCTGGCCGACGCCGCGGCCCGCGCCCGTGACATCGGCGCCGTCACGGGCGGCGCGCCCCGAGGGGCCCCGCCGGCCGCCGAGGCACCCACGGTCGAGGTGCCGCCGGCCCCGGTGCCGGTCGAGGCGCCTGCGGCCGAAGTCCCGGCCGCGACCGCCGACTTGGAGCGGCTGCTGCGCGGGCCCAGCGGCCTCGGCACGGCGGGCCTGCGGCTGACTCCGCGAGCGGAGCCGAGTCCGTCGGACCCGGCTCCGACGCCAAGTACCGCGAAGGGCCGGCCCGTTCCCGGCCTGTACCACCACCCGGCGCCCGACCCCGATCCCGTACGGGTCGCGGAGGTCGGCCGCCGGATCAAGGCCTGGGCGCTTGACGAGGTCGACCTGTACCCCGACGACTGGGAGGAGGAGTTCGACGGATTCTCCGTGGGCAGCTACATGGTCGGCTGCCACCCCGACGCACCCACCGTCGACCACGTCATGATCGCCACCCGGCTGATGATGGCCGAGAACGCGCTGGACGACTGCTACTGCGAGGACCACGGTGGCTCGCCCGTCGGCCTCGGCTCCCGGCTCCTGCTCGCGCACACCACGCTCGACCCGCTGTACACGACGCGGGAGTACCAGCCGCAGTGGGCGGATTCGCTCTACGCGGACGCGCCCCGGCGCGCCTACCGCTCCGCCATGGAGTACTTCGTCCAGGCCAGCAGCGCTTCGCAGGCCGACCGCTACCGGCACGACATGGCCCGGCTGCACATGGGCTACCTCGCCGAAGCGGCCTGGTCCGAGCACGACCACGTACCGGAGGTGTGGGAGTACCTGGCAATGCGCCAGTTCAACAACTTCCGCCCCTGTCCGACCATCACCGACACCGTCGGCGGCTACGAACTGCCGGCGGATCTGCACGCCCTGCCGGACATGCAGAAGGTCATCGCGCTCGCGGGGAACGCGACGACCATCGTCAACGACCTGTACTCGTACACGAAGGAACTCGACGCTCCCGGACGGCACTTGAACCTGCCGGTCGTGATCGCGGAACGCGAGGACCTGTCCGACAAGGAGGCCTACCTCAAGTCGGTCGAGGTCCACAACGAACTCATGCACGCCTTCGAGACAGAGGCCGCGGCCCTGGCCGCCGCCTGCCCGCTCCCGAACGTCCAGCGCTTCCTGCGGGGCGTCGCGGCGTGGGTCGACGGCAACCACCAATGGCACCAGAACAACACCTACCGCTACAGCCTGCCCGACTTCTGGTAAGAGATAGGACACATCAGTGACCAGCACCGAACTCACCGCCACGGCCCCCACGACCACCCCGTACATCCCCGAGCCGGCCACCCCCTACCAGGGGGACATCGCCCGCTACTGGGACGGCGAGGCCCGGCCGGTCAACCTGCGGCTCGGCGATGTCGACGGTCTGTACCACCACCACTACGGCATCGGCGCCGTCGACCACACCGCACTCGGCGACGGGACGGGTGCCGCGAACGAGCAGAAGCTGATCGCCGAGCTGCACCGTCTCGAGTCGGCACAGGCCGAGTACCTGCTCGGGCACCTCGGTGACATCGGACGCGACGACACCCTGGTGGACGCCGGCTGCGGCCGCGGCGGCTCGATGGTGATGGCGCACCAGCGCTTCGGGAGCAAGGTCGAGGGAGTCACGCTCTCCGCCAAGCAGGCCGACTTCGCCAACGGCCGGGCCGAGGAACTCGGCATCCAGGACCACGTCAGGGCGCGCGTCTGCAACATGCTGTCCACCCCGTTCGAGACCGGGCAGATCTCGGCGTCGTGGAACAACGAGTCGACCATGTACGTCGACCTGCACGACCTGTTCGCCGAACACTCCCGCATCCTGGAGGTCGGCGGCCGTTACGTGACCATCACCGGCTGCTGGAACCCGCGGTACGGTCAGCCCTCGAAGTGGGTGTCCCAGATCAACGCGCACTTCGAGTGCAACATCCACTCGCGCCGGGAGTACCTGCGCGCGATGGCCGACAACCGCCTGGTGCCGCAGACCGTCATCGACCTCACGCCCGACACCCTTCCGTACTGGGAGCTGCGGGCCACGTCGTCGCTGGTGACGGGGATCGAGGACGCGTTCATCAACTCGTACAGGGACGGCTCGTTCCAGTACCTGCTGATCGCGGCGGACCGCGTCTGACCGTCCGCTGACCACCAGGGAGGGGCCGTTCGCGAGCGGCCCCTCCCCCCTTCGACACACCCGGCGTTCGCGCCTGTGCCATGATCCGTCGACGGCGGCCGGCCCTGGGGAGGGACCGGCCGCCACTTACACGGCACGACACAAGGGGAGTTCACAAGTGAATCCGGGTGGGGATCAGAGCGGTTCGTCGCTGTCGGACGAGGATTGGGAGCGCTTCCTCCAGGAGTCCGAGGACGGTGTGCGGGACGCTCCGAAGGAGCCGTCGGCGCGCGCCCGCATGGTGACGCGCCGTTTGCAGGAGGAGGACGCCCGGCCCGATCCGTGGCGTTCGCACCAGCCGGCCCGGCCGCGCCGCCGTACGGGTTGGTACGTGCTCGGCCTGGTGGCGGCGCTGGCCGTGGTGGTCGTGGCACTCGCTCCGGGACGGGTGACGGACTGGTTCGGGTCCGGGTTCGGGTCCAGCTCCGCCTCCGACGAGACGACACCGCTCGCCGCGTCGCCGCCACCCGCGGGGTCGGCGGAACTCCCCACACTGGCCGAGCCGTTCAAGGGCTCCCCCGCCGCACGCTGGGCCTCCGGAACGGCCGGGATCTCTCTGCCCGCGGCCCGGGCCACCGGCTGGATGAGCAAGGCCCAGGTCGCCCGGACCCTCGAACGCTCCCGGGACTTCCTCGCCGCGTCCAGCCTGGAGCCCGGGGTGCTGCGCGGCGAACACCCCGCCGAGGCCATCGCCCTCATCAACCCCCACCAGCCGAAGGAACGCTCCTTCCTGGACAGGTCATTGACGTCACCGAGCGAAAAGTACAACCCGCTCGTCCTGTTCAGCCGCTTCGACGCAACGAAGGTCGAGCCGGCCGGCGACGTGGTCAAGACCCGCGGCCGCATCACGTACCGCGCAGGCGAAAGGGGTGCGCTGGAGGTCACCACCGACGTCACGTACGTGTACCCGGTGATGAGCGCGGAGACCGGCGACGACCGTGTCACACGCGTCATCGTCCGCCGCGAGGTCGTCATGAACTGGCCCGACCCGGCGAAGGTGATCACGGAGCCGGGCACCTTCTCGGTCGTCTCGAACCGCGTCGACACCACCAACGCCGGCTGCGAGACCTACACCGGCTACCTCACCCCGACCTTCACCGCCGAGCACGCCGCCGGCGACGGCCCCGTGGTGGACCCGTACGACCGGAGCGTCGCGATGGACGAGCGGATGGGCGGCGCCGGGGACGAGAGGTGCGGGGTCGCTGCGCGGTCGTGAACCGGAAGGGGCGGCGCGTCCGCCGAGCGCCCCGCCCCGCCCTGCCCCTCGCCGACCCGATCCATCAGGGGCGCAGTGACTCGGCCAGCCGCTCCAGGTGCCGCCTGATGTCGGCGAGCAGGTCGGTGCGCCCGCCGGACAGGACCCACTGCAACTGAAGGCCGTCGGACACGGCGATGCACTCCCGTGCGATGGCCTCGTAGTCGACGTCCTCACGGAAGAAGCCCTTCCGGGCACACGCCTCGAAGCGTGCCGCGAGTTCACTGATCGTGCGTTGGTACCTGGCCGCGAAGAGCTCGTGTGCGGCGCTGGACGGGTCCGCCGCCTCGGCGCTCAGCGTGACGAACAGTTCGATGAGTCCCGGCTCGGAGACGAATCGTCGGGTGACCGCGAGCAGGGCGTCGATCAGCGCGTCCCCGTCGGCGTCGGCCGAGGAGTCCACGAGGGCGGCCGCGACATCGAAGCGGTGCTCGGCGACCGCGAGCAGCAGGTGCTGCTTCGACGGGAAGTGGTGCAGCAGGCCGGTCGCCGTGATGCCCACTTCCTTGGCGATGCCCGTCATCGAGGTGTTCGCATACCCCGTTGTCGCGAACCGCTCGGCGGCCGTCGCGACGATGCGGTCCCTTCTCTCCCGTCCCACGGCGTAGCTGCCTCGACGTCTCGACTCGCTCATGCGCCGCAGCCTATCCCCGAAAACCGAACCCATTGGCTTTTCATTGAAACCCGAGTACTTTCGGTTTTCGTTCTCGCCGCCCGACGAGGCATGTCACGAAGGAGCCGCCGGTGGTCGCAGCACCCGTCACCCGCCTGACCGTCGAGTACCAGCCCGCCGCCCTCGCGATCGCCGTGCCGTGCCCACGCCTGTCCTGGGTGCCCGGACGGGAGCAGTCCGCTTACGAGATCGAGGTACGTGCGGCCGGTGAACTCGTCGCCCACACAGGGCGCGTGCCCAGCCGGGAGTGCCACCTGGTGGAGGTGCCGGATCTTCGCCTGCGTTCCGACACCGACTACGAGTGGCGCGTGCGCGTCTGGGACACGGACGGGGCGGTGAGCGGCTGGGCCTCCGCCCGGTTCGGAAGCGCGCTGCTGTCCGCGGACGACTGGACGGCCAGCTGGGTGCTGCCGAAGGCGCGCCCCACCGACATCGAGCGGTGGACCCTGCTCGACTGGGTCACCGGCCGCCGCCCCCAACAGGAGGCGGGCGAGCGCCTCGTACCGGTGCAACTGCTGCGCCAGCGCTTCGATCTCGACGCCTCCGTGGCGCGAGCCCGCCTGTATCTGACGGCCCGCGGCATCTACACCGCGGAGCTGAACGGCCGGCGCGTCGGCGACGAGGTCCTGGCGCCCGGCTTCGACAGCTACACCTCCCGCCTCTCCGTGCAGTGCTACGACGTGACCGATCTGCTCGGCCGCGGCGACAACATCCTGGGCGTGGCGCTGGCGGACGGCTGGTGGGCCGGGCGGATCGGGCTGACTGGGTCGAGCGCCCAGTTCGGCGCCACCACCGGCGCGCTCTGGCAGTTGCACATCGAGACGCAGGACGGACAGCGCCACCGTGTCACCTCCGACGGCGACGTGGTGTCCGCCGAAGGACCGTGGCCGTACGCGGACCTCTTCATCGGCGAGCGCTTCGACGCCCGCCTGTACGACCCGGATTGGAGCACGCCGGGCTTCGACGACACCACCTGGAACCCTGTCGAGACGGAGCCGGCCGACCCGAACGTACTCGTCCCCTTCGCCGGGGAACCGGTCCGCCGCGTCGACGAACTGCCGGCGCTGTCCGTTGCCCCGGACCCCGACGGCGGCTGGATCGCCGACTTCGGGCAGGTGGTCGCGGGCCGCGTCAGGATCACGCTGCGGGCGCCGGGCGAGGGCGACACCGTCACGCTCGAACACACCGAGACACTGGACGCGGACGGCCGCTGGTTCGAGAACATCGAGGGCATCAACAAGGAGCAGCGCGACACCTACGTCGCCGCAGGCCGCCCAGTCGAGACATACGAGCCCTCCTTCACCTTCCACGGCTTCCGCTACGTACGGGTGCGCGGGATCCAGGCCCCGCCCCACCTCGACGACCTGCGGGCGGTGGTGCTCTCCAGCGACCTGCCGCAGACGGGGTCCCTGCACCTGTCCGACGAGCGCCTGGACCGGCTGCACCGCAACGTGGTGTGGAGTCAGCGCGCCAACTTCCTGTCCGTACCCACGGATTGCCCGCAGCGCGAGCGGGCCGGGTGGGCCGGAGACATCCAGGTCTTCGCCCCCGCGGCGGCCAACAACGCGCTCGTCGCACCGTTTCTGACCCGATGGCTGGACAACCTGCGCGCGGACCAGGACAGCGAAGGGCGTATCCCGATCCTCTCCCCTCGCTCGGCCTACGACGACCAACTGGCGGACGCCGCCGAGGGGTTCGGCTCCATCAAGGCCTGCGCCGGTTGGAGCGACGCCATCGCCCTGGTGCCCTGGGTGCTCTACGAACGCTACGGCGACCGGCGGGTGCTGGCCGACACACTCGATGCCGCGCTGCGCTGGATCGACCACCAGCGCGGCAGCGCCGTCGAGTTGCCCGAGCGGCTGCGTGACACCGCCCTCACACCCGAACAACACACCCGCCAGGCACTCCTCTACAACGCGGGTGAACACTTTGGCGACTGGCTCACACCGAGCACCCTGGAGGGGCGCCCCCTCCATGAGGCCATCGGCGTCGCTCCGAAGCTGACGGCCGAGCTGATCGCGCCGATGTTCCAGGCACAGACGCTCACGGTCACCGCCCGATCCGCCGCCGCACTCGGCCGCACCGCCCTCGCCGCGCGACTGCGCGACGAAGCCGCACACGTCCGCGCGGCCTTCGCGGCCGAATACGTCGATGCCGAGGGACGTCTACCGGTCGCCCTGCAAGGCCCGTACGTCCTGGCCCTCGCCTTCGACATGGTGCCGGCCGCGCAACGCCCACTGCTCGTCGACCATCTCGTACACCTCATCACCGAGCGCGGCGAACGCCTGGACACCGGATTCCTCTCGGTTCCGTATCTGCTCGATGTCCTCTGGGACGCAGGCCACGCGGACCTCGCGCGGCGCCTGCTGTGGCAGGACCGGTGCCCGTCGTGGCTGTACGAGGTCGACCGGGGCGCCACCACCGTCTGGGAGGCGTGGGACGCCATCACGCCCGACGGCACGGTCCGCGCGGTCTCCTTCAACCACTACGCCTTCGGCTGCGTCGACGACTTCCTCTACCGCCGCATCGCCGGTATCCGGGCCACCGCCCCGGGCTTCCGCTCCGCGGTGCTCGAACCCGACCTCACCGGCCCGTTGGACCACGCCGACGCCGAGGTGTGGACACCGTACGGCCCGCTCCGCGTCGACTGGACCGTCACCGCCGGTGTCGCCGCGATCCACACCGAGATACCGCACGGCGTGGACGCCGTACTGGTCGCGTCCGGCCGCTCCGTCCAACTCGCCCCAGGTACCCACTACTTGCACATCTCCCTGCCCGCACAGGAGCACGGCAAGAAGTAGCACTACACCCCACGGTCATGCTTCGGACAAAGGAGTTCCCGATGACCGCCAACGCACTCCCGCTCACTCCGACGAACGCCTCCGCCACCAACGACACGGGCCCACGCCGCGGATTCATCCTCGTTCTCGGCCTCGCGGTCGGCTCCCTCAACGGAGTCCTGCTCGCCGCCTCGATCCTCACCCTCTCCATAGCGGCAGGCGGCATCGACAGCGCCCGGGCCACGACCGTGCTCTCCGCCGCCGTCACGGCCGGTGGGGTCGCCCAACTCGTGGGCTACCCCTTGGTCGGCCGACTCAGCGACCGCACCGCGTCACGATTCGGCCGCCGTCGCCCCTACCTGTTCATCGGGGCGGTCGTCATGGCCATCGGCGGCGCACTGGAGGTCGCCGCCCGCTCGACCACGGTCCTCGCTCTCGCCTACGTAACCCTGTCCATCGGCGCGGTCTGCGCCCTCGTGGCATGCAACGCGATCGTCCCCGACCAACTGCCCGCCGAGCGCCGCGGTCCCGCGTCCGCGGCCATCGGACTCGGCGCCCCCATCGGCGCCGTGGTCGGAATCTTCCTGGCCCAACTCGGCCAGCCGGACCTCGGACTCATGGTCCTTTACCCCACCGCCCTGGGCATCGCCTCGGCACTCGTCCTCGCGGCGTTCATCACCGACCGGCCGATCGGCCGCGCCGAACGCCCGCGGGTCACGCTCCGGATGACCTTGACGACCTTCTGGGTCAACCCGGTCCGTCACCCCGCCTTCGGGCTCGCCTGGCTCAGCCGCTTCTGCATCTTCTTCGGCGTCTCCAGCGTCAACGGCTACCAGGCCTTCTACCTGATCACGGTCCACCACATCGACCCGGCGACCGTCGGCACGAGCGTTCTGATGGCATCGCTTGTCGGCACGGGCACGGCCGTCCTCTTCTCACCGCTCGCCGGAAAACTCTCCGACAAGGTCGGCCGGCGCAAACCCTTCGTCATCACCTCCGCGGTGCTGTTCGCCGCCGGGCTCGTCCTCACGGCTCTCGCCCGCGACTTCCCCGCATTCCTCGCCGCCGTGGCCGTCACCGGCCTGGGGCAGGGCATCTACTTCGCGGTCGACTTCGCCCTGATCACCGAGGTCCTGCCCGACCCGGACAACACCGCGAAGGACCTCGGCATCATGAACCTCGCCATGTCCCTGCCGTCCTCGGTCGTCCCCGCCATCGCCCCGACCCTCCTCGCGATCGGCGCGTCGACCGCGGCCCCGCAGAACTACACCGCCCTGTTCGGCGCCGGAGCGGTCGCCGCCGTCATCGGGGCCCTGGCCATCACCCCTATCCGCGGGGTCCGATAGCCGCCCACACGCGCCCAGTTCAGGCACGAGCCTCCGCGGCCGCAACGATCCAGTTCCTGAACTCGACGGCGTAGTGCCGCATGTGGTGGTCCAGAACGTCCTCGGGGCAGGCCGTGGGGAAGTAGACCGTCAGGCTCGCGGTGAACCCGTCGGCGGTGTCGCCGAACTGGATCAGCGCCCGCCCGACGACGGTGCCGTCCTCCAGGAACAGGTTCGAGGACTTCCTGTTCGGAAACTCCGCCTCCGGCAGGAGTTCGGCCGCGTCGTCGGCCCAGGCCATCGCGGCCGTCCCCCAGCCGCCCATGTAGAACGAACAGACGTGGGGGCCGATGTTCTCCACCACGCGCGCCCCGATCTCATCGGCGCCCATCACGTAGTGCTCGGGGTGGGCGGCCAGGAGCGGGCGCTCGTCGCCGCCCTCGAAGGCCGCGTCCATCCAGGCCAGGAACTCGCCCGAGGTCAGGCCACGCGCCGTGAGCACCGTCGTGCCCGCGTTGAACTTGCCGTCGGAGGTGCGCGCACACTCCCGCAGGAAGTCGTTGCCCTTCTCGATGTCCTCGGCCAACAGGTCGAGCAGGCCCTCGCGGCCCAGTCGCGTCCGGAAGCGGTCCAGGGCGCGGCGCGCGTAGAACAGCTCCATGTCGTCGATGCTGCCGGTACCGGTGGGCCCCGAATCGAGCGTCACGGTCACGGCCTGGGCCTTCTGGTTGTCGGTCACGGGCAGCTCCTCCAGTCAAATGCGAACGTGCATATACGTTCGCTTTATGGCGATGAGAGTAGCCAGAGCGGGACACCCCTTGTCAACAACCGCTGCCATGACCGCCGTCGATACGATGCGGGGCATGACCGACCAGCACGACCGCCCGGCGCCGTACCGACAGCCCCAACAGGCGCGCAGCGCCGCGACGCTGGCCCGCGTGCTGCGCGCGGCGGAGGAGATCGCCGCCTCGTCCGGCCTAGAGGAGATGACGATCACCGGCGTCGCCGCACGCGCCGGCGTTGCGGTCGGCACCATCTACCGCCGCTTCGAGGACAAAGAGCAGCTGATCAACGCACTGACGGACCGGATGCTGGAACGGCGCGAGGCGTACGTGACCGAGCAGCTGAGCAAGGCCGAGCCGTCGCTCCCGGGCGTCATGGACGCCTACGCGCACGCCCTGCTGCAGTCCTTCGCCGACCACAGCAACCTCTTCCCCGAACTGCTGCGCACACGGGGGACCAAGCCTCCGGACCGCGGGGCCCGCACCATCACCGAGGTTCACCGCCTTCTGCTCGAGGCAGCGGCCCCCTATGCCGGCGAGATCCGTCGCTCCGACCCGCAGAAGGCTCTGGACACCGTGGCCCGCGCCATCCTCGGCGCCTGCTTCCACAACTCCGTACGCCCCGACCCGGCCACCGGCGAGCAGGCCCAGCGCCAGTACGCGGACGAACTCAGCGACATGGCGATCGCCTACCTCCTCACGCCCGACCGCCGCGGCGCCGACCGCACTTGAGGCACCGTTAGCCGTCGACGGCCGGCGGCGCCGGGACCAGCACGCTCTGCACGGCGGGCCCGACGAGCATGATCAGCTTCCCACGCTCGGCGCCGGTCAGCGTGGGGACACCGACGACGCGGCGCCCCACCACGAGCCCCACGAGCATCGATGACACGATCCCCGCACGGAGCGTCGCGTCGTCGATGTCGCGCGACGTAATGGCGTCGACGAGCAGCCGCTCCTCCAGGAACTCACGCAGCTGGTCGTTCGCCTGATCGTTGGCGATGGCACCCCGGAGCATCGCCATGAGCGGCTCCGAGCTCGCGGCGTCCACCTCCCACACATCGAGGAAGGCCCGTACGACGCGTTCACCGAGTCCCTCGTCCAGCCCCTCGAACGCCTCGCTGAAGCGTGTCAAGGCCTCCGCGGGGACGGACATCACGGCGGCGAACAGCTCGTTCTTCGACCGGAAGAACTGCATCACCAGCGACGCGTCCACCCCGGCGTCGGCCGCGACCCGCCGGATCGTGGTCGCGGTGAAGCCGTCCGCCGCGAAGCGGGCGCGAGCCGCCGTGAGGATCGCCTGCCGGGTCGTGTTCGTGCCCGGCCGGCGCCCGCGACGGGCGGCGGGGGCGGTCTCGGCGACGGGAGTCGTGTGCGCGGTCATGCCCCAAAACTACCTCCCATGCAATTAACTCAACACGTGTTGAGTTTTCGCTGCCGCAGACCTACGCTCGAAATGTCGGCAGAGCCCGTCCGTCGGCACAGAGATGCGAGGTACGCGCCATGAGCGATGTCCAGAAGGTGTACATGCCGTCCCAGCCGCTGGAGCCGGGCCCCCGCTACGGGATCCTGAGCGACTTCGAGCCCGGGACGCGCACGCTGGAGGCGGGCTTCCGGATCGCGCCGCCGTTCAAGCCGCTGCCCGTCGACATCGTGCTCGACAAGGACGTACCGGTCACCCTGCGCGACGGCGTCACGATCCACGTCGACGTCTTCCGTCCCACCGGATCCGAGCAGGTACCGGTGATCGTGGCGTGGAGCCCGTACGGCAAGGGCCAGGGCTCGTCCGCCAGCGTGATGGGCATCTTCGGCATGGTCGGCCTCGACAACGGCATCGTGTCCGGACTCGAGAAGTTCGAAGGTCCTGACCCCGCCTACTGGTGTGCGCGGGGCTACGCGATCTGCAACCCGGACATCCGGGGCGTCGCCAACTCCGAGGGCGACAGCGTCCTTTGGGACCGCCAGGAAGGCCGTGACTGCTACGACCTGATCGAGTGGCTGGGCGTCCAGGACTGGTGCACCGGCAAGGTCGCGATGAGCGGCACCTCCTACCTCGCGGTCTCCCAGTGGTTCACCGCGGCCGAGCAGCCGCCACACCTGGCGGCGATCAACCCGTGGGAGGGCGTCAGCGACGTCTACCGCGACCTGGTCATGCGCGGCGGCATGCCCGACACCAGCTTCGCCCGCCAGCTCCAGGACAACAGCTACTACGGCAGGGCCCACAAGGAGGACATCCTCACCGAGGCCGAGCACCACCCGCTGATGGACGAGCTGTGGGAGAACAAGATCCCGCAGTTCGAGAACATCAACGTGCCCGCGTACGTCGTCGCCAGCTACTCCAACACCCTGCACACCGCCGGTACGTTCCGCGCCTGGCGCCGGATGGCCTCCACGGACAAGTGGCTGCGCATCCACAACAGCCAGGAATGGCCCGACTACTACGACGAGACCAACGTCGAGGACCTGCGCCGCTTCTTCGACCACACCCTCAAGGGCGAGGACAACGGCTGGGAGCAGACACCCCGCGTGCGCTACTCCCTCCTCGACCTCCACGGCGGCGACCAGGTCAACGTCCCGGCGGACCGGTTCCCGCCGGCCGATGTCACGTCGACGAAGTACTACCTCGACGGGCGCACCCGGACCCTGGCAACCACGGCGCCCGCCGTCGAGGGCACGGTCGGCTACGACGTCGCGGCCAGCCCGGACCTGGTGTCGTTCGTGGCGCGCTTCGACGAGGAGACCACGCTGGTCGGCTACCCCAAGGCCCACCTGTGGGTCGAGGGGGACGGCTCCGACGACATGGACCTGTTCGTCCTCGTCCAGAAGCTCGACGCGTACGGCACACCGCTCCAGGCGTTCACCGCCCTCAACCAGGGCGCGCTGGCCATGGACGTCACCGAGCGGGGTGCCTCGATCCTGCGCTACAAGGGCTCCGACGGGCGACTTCGGGTCTCGATGCGCCACCTGGACAAGGCCCTGGCCACCGACGACGTCCCGGCACACACCTTCGACCGGGTCGAGAAGCTCTCCCCCGGCGAGGTCGTCGACGTCGAGATCGACCTGCTGCCGGTCGGCCTCACCTTCCAGCCTGGCGAACAGCTCCGCTTCATCGTCAGCGGCCGCTCACTGCTGGGCACGATGATGCCCGGCATCCGCGAGTACGCCCCGGCCAACAGCGGCCGCCACATCATCCACACCGGCGGCGACCGGGCCTCGTACCTGCAACTCCCGGTCAAGCAGGCGTGAACAACCGTCTGCTCAGGCGGGAAGTTCGGTGATACTGAGGGCGAAGTCCAAGTTCCCCACCCCGTGGTTGGCGAGGCCCACCGTGACCACGCCCGCCCCTTCCAGCCAGTGCGCCATTTTCAGGCCGCCGACGTCGAGCGGACGCATCCCGAGGCTTTCGATGAATGCCTCCACGCTCTCCTTGGCCCGCGCACTGTCGCCGGCGATGAAGACGTCGGGCCGACCCTTCTCCAGGACATGGCGGAAAACGGTGTTGAACGCCTTCACCACGTCGGCGTCGGCCGGGGCCGCCTTGGCGACTTCCTGCGCGATCGAGGTCTCCTCGCGGTGGGCCAGCCCGTCGAACGTGGAGTTGAAGGGATTGCTGATGTCGACGATGACCTTGCCCGCGAGTGCGTCTCCATAGTGGGTGACGACCGGTACGACGCCGTCGTGCAGCAGGGCCACGATGACGATGTCCCCGGCCGGGGCGGTGCCCCATTCTCCCGTCGTGGCGCCGCCGCCGAGAGCCTTGGCCAGGTCGTCGGCCTTGGACTGATCGCGGCCCATGACCTCGACGGTGTTGCCGCCCGCTATCGCCCGCGCGCCAATGGTGCGGGCCATGTTCCCGGTGCCGATGATGCTGATGCTGCTCATGAGGTGTCCTGCCCTGGTTGTCGGGTGGTGTGCGGTTCAGAGGGCGGTGGTGCCGCCGTCGGCGACCAGTTCCATGCCGTTGACGTAGCTGGAGTCGTCCGAGGCGAGGAAGAGGGCGGCGGAGGCGATCTCGTCGGGGCGGCCCATCTCGCCGCGGGGAATGAGGGACTCGAACTGGCTCTTGGTGGCCTCGTCGAAGAGTTCTTCCTGCTTGGCGGTGGCGACCTGGCCGGGGGTCAGGACGTTGACGCGAATGCGGCGGTCCTTGAGCTCGTTGAGCCAGATGCGGGCCCATGCCTGCTGGACGGCCTTGCTGCCGGCGTAGACGCTCCAGCCGGGGAACGCGCCGAGGGAGGCGTTGGAGCCGGTCATGAGGATGGAACCGCCGTCGTTGAAGAGCGGGAGGGCCTTCTGGACGGTGAACAGGGTGCCGCGGGCGTTGAGCCCGAACCAGGTGTCGAACTGGGCCTCGGTGATCTCGCCGAGCGGGGCGGGCTCGCCCCCGCCCGCGCTGGCCCACAGCACGTCGAGGCTTCCCTTCTCCCGCTTGACGGTGTCGTACAGGCGGTCCAGGTCGTCCAGGTTCGCGGCGTCGCCCTGGACGCCGGTGACGTTGCGGCCGATCTGCTTCACGGCCTCGTCCAGGGCGTCCTGGCGGCGGCCGGTGATGAAGACGTGCGCCCCTTCGTCGACGAAGAGCTTCGCGCCGGCCAGCGCCATGCCGGTGGTGCCGCCGGTGATGACCGCGACCTTGCCGTCGAGCTTTCCCATGGTCGTTCCCTTGAGTCGGTAATGCCGTGTGTACCTGGGGCGACGGCGTTAAGTACACCGTCTTGTGTGCTTACCGTACGGGGCGGACGCCCGGCGCGCAATCTATGTACACCGGTCGTTACCCAACTCGGGTACCATGGCTCCATGACGGAGACGGAGACGGAACTGGAAAAGGGCCCCACGGGCCGCCGCCGCGGTCGGGGCGCGCGCGAGCGCATCATCAGCACGTCCCAGCAGCTGTTCCGCGAGCAGGGCATCAACCGCACCGGTATGAACGAGCTCTGCGCGGCTGCCGAGGTGTCCAAGCGGACGGCCTACCAGCACTTCAACGGCAAGGACGAACTCGTCGCCGAGTACCTGCGCCGGTTCGACCCCTCCGTTCTGTCCGGCGTGTTCGACCGCACCGACCTCACGCCCCGCGAACGGCTCCTCGCCGCCTTCGACGTCTCCCCCACCACACCCCTGTGCCCCTACATCGCGGCGGCCGTCGAGCTCCACGACCCCCAGCACCCCGCGTCCCAGTACGCGCGTGACTACAAGAAGGCCGTCGCCGCGCGGCTCGCCGACACCGCCCGCGAAGCCGGCGCCGCCGACCCCGAACAGCTCGGTGAGCAGCTCGCGCTGCTGATCGACGGCGCCGCGGCCCGCACCCGGGTCCTCGACGCCGACGCCTTCCCCACCGCCGCCGCCATCGCTGCCGCCCTCATCGACAACGCCATCCCCGCCACAGCCGGCGAGGACCGGCGATGACCGGCGACGCGAGGAAGCATCAAGGTGACTCGGCACTCCGCGGCCGGACTGGACACGCTGCCGGTTCGAACTGACGGCTGATCACATCGGTCCGTACGCGGTGGCGCACGAAGAACTCGTACGCAGCCGGGGAGAGAGACGGGGGCCAGTCGGCCAGCTCAAGCGTGCCTTGAGGCGGCACCGCCTCCAAGCTGCCACATCTCGTAGTTCCCACACTCTGCCGTGATCTCGGCCGTCGACCGAGCCGCGGTGACGAAGTCGTCCACTACCGGCGAGGTGTGCGAGGCCGCCACCGCGAGGCACACCTGGTCGGGTGTCAGATCCGGGATGGGCACATAGGCGACGTCCGGATGCGAGTAGAAGACGGACGCCGAACGGGCCAGGAAGGAGATGCCCCGGCCGGCCGCGACAAGCTCGAGCGTCTCGTCCACCCCGCGCACCGGGTACCCGGCATTGGGGAGCGGGCGCTTGGTGGGCTGCGTGCTCGGGTCACCGTGCCAGACCAGCGTTTCACCGGCCAGGTCGGCCTCGGCGACCTCCTTCTTGCCGGCGAACCGGTGTCCTGCGGGCAGTACCGCCACCCGCGGCTCGGTGTACAGCGGGGTGACACGCAGGCCGGCCTCGTCGATGGGCAGCCGCACATAGCCGACGTCGATGCGGCCGTCGAGCAGCATCGCTGCCTGGTCGTCCCCTTCGATCCGCTGCACGTCCACGGCCACGTCCGGGTGCCGCTCCTCGAACGCACGGGCCGCCGGGATGACGGCAACGCCGGCCCGGAAGCCGACCATCAGCCGCCGCTTGCCGCCGGCGGCCGCGGACACCCGGCGGCGGACCGCGTGGGTTGAGGCGAGCAGCGGAACGGCGTCGTCCAGCAGTTGCCGGCCCGCATCCGTCAGCTCCACGCCGTGGCGATCCCTGGTGAACAGCGTGGCGCCGAGATCCTTCTCGAGCGCGCGGATCTGCCGACTGAGTACCGGCTGTGCGATGTGAAGCTCATCGGCGGCGCGGCCGAAATGCAGTTGGTCGGCCACGGTGACGAAATAGCGCAGTTTGCGCAGATCCAGATCCATGGAACCCCCAGCCCCATGATACCTCGAGGGTATCACCGCGGCTTCAATAGGTCTTGGACGCCACTCGGGCCAGATGACAGCATGAAAAGCAGGAACTTAAGGACGTCGCAGTGAATTCGACAGCAGAATTCTGCACAAGAATTCCGCATCGGAATTCGACCATGGGATTCAACGGCAGGACCACAACCCGGAAAGCAGGAACACCGATGAGCAGCATCAGCGTTATCGGACTGGGAAACATGGCCCGCGCCTTGGCCACTCGGGCGCTCGCCGGCGGTAACGCCGTCGAGATCATCGGCCGCGACCCGGCCAAGGCCAAGGACTTGGCCGCCACGCTCGGCGGCGCCACTGTCGGGACGGCCGGGGCCGCCCCGGACGGGGACATCGTCGTCCTCGCCATGCCGTACGCCGGCGCGGTGGCCGTAGTGAGGGAGTACGGGGACGCACTGCGCGGCAAGATCATCGTCGACATCACCAACCCCGTGGCCCCCGACCTGCAGGGATTCGTCGTCCCCGACGGCAGTTCCGGCGCACAGGAGATCGCCAAGGCGGCTCCCGACGACGCGCATGTCGTCAAGGCGTTCAACACCGTGTTCTCCCACGTTCTGGCGGCAGGACCGGCCGAGGACCGCCCTCTGGACATATTCATCGCCGGCGACGACGCGCAGGCGAAGGCACGTGTGGCGGCGTTCGTCGAAAGCCTGGGGCTGCGCCCCTGGGACACCGGGGACTTGTTCATGGCGCGGGCACTGGAGAACGTCGCCCTGCTGGAGTTGGGCCTCATGAACAACTCCGTCAAGCACACCAAATTCTCCCTCGGCATCACCCTTCTCGGCTGAGCGCACCCGTACCACCATCTCTCGTGCCGCATTACGCAGCCCATTCACGGCACGAAAAGACTCTGCACCTACCTTCACAAGGACAGGTTAAAGATGCGCGTATTCGTCGCTGGAGGGACCGGCCATTCCGGTTCGTACATCATTCCCGAGCTGATCGCCGCCGGGCACGAGGTCACCGGCCTGGCCCGGTCGGACGCCGCCGCGGCGGCATTGTCCGCGCTCGGCGCGAAGGTGCGTCGCGGCGACCTTCAGGATCTCGACGGGCTCAAGGAGGCAGCCGCGGACTCCGACGGCGTCATCCACGTCGCCCACCGGCAGGATCTGCTGCCCTCCGGCGGGCTCGACGCCGTGGCCGCTGCGGAGCTCCCGATCGTGCTCGCGTACGGCGAGGCACTCGCGGGAACCGGAAAGCCGCTGGTCACGGCGGGAAGCATAGGCTCGCCCGGCAACCTGGAGCGGCCGGCCACCGAGGCGGACCCGGCCCTCCCCGCCGGCGAGGAGCACAAGGGCACGCTGCGGGTCCGCAACGTCGTGGAAAGGGCCGTTGTCGACCTCGCCGGGCAGGGTGTGCGGTCTTCCGTCGTGCGGATCGCCAACATCGCGCACAGCACGACCGATCGTGCCGGCTTCCTTCCCACGCTGATCGCGCTCGCGAAGGAAAAGGGGTTCGTCGGCTACCCCGGCGACGGCGCGAACCTGTGGAACGCCGTGCACATCCGCGATGCCGCCACCTTGTTCCGCCTGGCGCTGGAGAAGGGGCCGGCCGGCACATACTGGCACGCGGTCGAGGACGGGGGCATCGCGTTCCGCGACATCGCAGAGGCCATCGCCGGCCGCCTGGGCCTGCCCGCCGTGAGCGTTCCCAACGATGCCCTGATGACTCCGGGGTACTTCGGGTTCCTCACGAATATCGTCACGCAGAGCTATCCGGCGTCCAACCTCATCACCCGCCGGACCCTCGGCTGGGAACCCGCCCGGCCCGGCCTGCTCGCCGATCTGGACAACGGCCACTATTTCCCCGCCGGTTGACCACGTGCCCGCCCGGCCGACCGCGCTCTACCCCATCACGGCGACCGCCAACACCACGACGAGCAGACCACTGACCAGGCCGGCCGCGATGAGGCGCAGCGTCGCGGAGAGGTGAGCCGGCGCCGGTGTCGGAGTATGGACGCAAGAACAGGAGCCCAGGCCGTGCTGGAGGAGGGGTGAGTCGATCCAGTACGGGGCGGACAGCTCGGCGAGGGGCTCATCGTGCAGTGCGTGGCTCATACCTGGGAAACGACTGTGCCCCGTGCGCGGGCGCGTGCCCCGGCGAAACCGTTATCTCGCCGGCCCCGCACGAGTGAAGCCGGATGCGCTCCGTGAGCGAAAGTGCCGATGTGAGGCCAACGTCGTGGACGAGTGGTGCTCGCGGCGCGGAATCGGGGTGCGTGCCGTCAACCCGCCGGGGCCGGCCCCGTCAGTGCGTACGGCTGCTCATTCCGCCTTCTCAGGGGATCATGGTGGGGTGGAAGAGGACGCCGCTCCCAGTCCGGGTCCCGTCTTTGACTTGGAGAGTCTCCAGGCGGCGACGGTGGGGGCAGGGCTGGTCACAGGGCCCTTCCACCGGCTGAGAGAGCGCAACCAGCCGTTCGAGAAACTGTTCGGCTTCTGGCGGGTGGGGCAGGAAGCGGGCGTCGCCCTGGCGGGGCCTGCCCTGCGGCCCGTGCTGCGTGCCCTGGATCTTGCCGGGACGGAGCGATCGACCGTCCTGGTCGATGTCCCCGGCAGTCACTCCGAGGGCGCGGCGCACCATGCGTGTGTGGTGACGTGCGTCCCGGTGCGGATCTGGTGCGGGCGTGCCACGTTGCTGCTGGCCGCGCGCATCACGACGCGCGTGCTCGGTGCCGGTGGTGGGGTGCGGGAAGAGGCGCACGACGCTCCCGCGAATGCGGTCAGGCGCTACGAGGCCCTGCTGTCGGCCATCCCGCACGTGGTCTGGCTGATGGACAGGGACGGGAGTGTGTCGGCCCTGGTCGGCCGGTTCGGACAGGGCAGTGGCGGCCTGTGGAACCCGGACGGGAACGGCTCGTGGATGGACGCCGTCCATCCCAAGGACCGCGCGTGGTTCGAGTCGAAGTGGCAGGACACCGCGCGCGGCCGGTCGCTCCTCGATGCGGAGATCCGCGTACGGGCAGCGGACGACACCGGCGGTTACCGCCACGTGAAGATCATTGCCGTACCGGTGCTGAGGGACGGCGAGCTCGTCGAGTGGATCGGCACGGTGAGTGACGCCGAGGAGCAGTGGCACAGGCAGATGCGGGAACGGCTCCTCGCAAGGGTGGCGGCCGAGCCCGTGGCGGGTGACCTCGCGGAACTGTTCGCCGGTACGGCCTCGGCCGTGGTGCCCGACCTCGTCGATGCCTTCGCCGTCTTCCAGCTTCAGAGCGGCGGCCCCGCCGGGCGCGATCCCGGCTCCGGCCTCCACCTCACCAGCCGGGTGCGCATCGCCCGCTCCCCGAACCTTCCGCCGATAGCTCCGCTCGCGGGCGACTTCGTTCTCGGCCCGCTGGCCGAGCAGGCGATCGAGCAGCGCCGGGCCCGGGTCATCAGGTTCCCGGTCGGCAGACCGCCCGATGGCCTGCTCTCGGGACCGACGCGGGCGTGGCTGGCCCGCGCCCAGGGCACGAGCCTGACGCTGCTGCCGATCGTCGTGGACGAGCGGACGGTGGCCCTCGCGGCGGCGGCGACCTGCCAGGGCAATCCGCCACCGAGCGACGCGGACATCGAGCTTCTCCAAGAGGTCCTGCACCGGGCTCAGGGCCCCGTGTCGCGCACCCTTGAACTCCAGAATGTGCGTGACACCGCCCTGGCCCTTCAGCGCTCGTTCCTGACCGCCCCTCCCCAGGTCGACGGTGCGGAGCTGGCAGCGGTGTACCAGCCCGCCAGCTCCCGGGCCGAGATCGGCGGTGACTGGTACGACGCCACGGCCTGCCGCGACGGATCCCTGACCCTGACGATCGGCGACGTCGCCGGGCACGACCTGAACGCCGCGACAGCCATGAGCAAGGTCAGCAACATGCTGCGCGGCTTCGCCTACGACAACCCCACGAGCCCCGCCCGGACGCTGAGCCGCCTGGACCAGGTGACACAGGGCCTCGACACCAGTCCGTACGTCACCATCCTCCACGCGGTGCTCACCCCGACGGAGAACGGTGGCCGGGATGTGGTCCTGTCCAATGCCGGACACCTCCCGCCCCTGCTCATTCCGGCCGGCCATGGGGTCCCGCGCTATCTCACCGCCGTCGACGGTCCGGACCTGCCCCTGTGCGTGGCACCTGGCGCGCAACGCGGTGAGTGGCACGAACAGCTCGGGCCGGGAGACACCCTGCTGCTCTACACCGACGGCCTCGTGGAGGTACCCGGGCAGGACATCGGCGACGGGCTCGGGCGGCTGGCGACCCGAGCCGCCGACCTCACGTCCCAGAGCCTGCCGCTCGCGACCCTCATCAAGGAGCTGCTCACCCTGCCCGGCGAGCGCCGCGACGACATCGCCATCATCGGCCTCCGTGTCACGGCCAACTCGCCGTGGACGGAGGGGACTTCAGGCATTCACCAATAGGATCTCCCGACCTGCAAGAGCTGTAGTCCGTCAAGGGCGACGGACGACGAGTTGAGCCGCCATGCCCCCGCTCCCGACGGCCCAACACCCGCCGCTGGAGGAACAGTTGACTCCCAGAAAGTGGGTGCGGTCGAACTGCGTCCAGGATTTTCCGCTGTCGGTGCTCACATCGCTGCCACTGGGACCGACCGCGACAGCAGTGTGTCCGCCGCCGGGGACCCAGGCCACGCTGTTGCGGAACCCGCTGAGGGGGTCACCGATCGACCAGGACGAGCCACCGTCGGCAGTGGAGGCATCCACACCCGAATCGATCCCCTCGCCCGGGTTGAAACCGCCACCGACCGCAAGGCCGTGCCGGGGGTCCCGGAAGGACAGCGAGGCGATGCTCGCCGTCTCGCCGCGAATCGGAGTGTCGGCAGCACTCCATGTCTTGCCGCCGTCGCGGGTATGGAACACCTGAGGGTTGTGACTGGAGCCGTCGCTGGTGCCGGTCGTCCCGAACCAGGCGTTACGCCGGCCGTTGGCGACCATGCACGTGCCGGTCGCCAGGGCGCTGTCGCCGGGTGTCGCGGCAGGCATTCCGCCGGACGGTGTCTGGCGCCATGTCCGGCCGCCGTCCTCGGTGGCCAGAATGCGGTACTTGCCGCCGACGGGGTCACTGACCGCAAGGCCGTGGCGGTCGTCGAAGAACGCCATGCAGTCGTAGAAGGCGTCCGGAAGCGTGTTGCGGAACACCAGTTGCCAGGTGGCCCCGCCGTCAGCGGTGCGGTAGATCCGCGAGGGTTCATCACCGATGGGAAGTGCCAGGACGAGGGCGTGATCACGGTCGAACGCCTCGACGTCCCGGAAGCTGTCGACGGCCCCGCCCGGCGGGGTGACGTCCTGCCAGGAGCGCCCGCCGTCCACCGTCCGCACCACGGAACCGTCGTTGGTGGCACCCCCGAATCCGCCACCTGCGGCCCACACCACCTTCCGGTCCACCACATCGAGTGTGATCAGCGTGTTGGTCGTGGCAGTCGGTGTGAGGCGCCACGACGGCAGGTCAGCCCGTCGATCCGCCGCAACGGACTCGGCAGCCGCCCCAGGAGCGATCAGAGCAACCACGAGTCCGACCACGATGAGTATCCGGACCGCGATCCCACGAACACCAAGTTCCATCCCACGAAGACTGGTTCGTCGCTGCGGGACCGGCCACCCCTGTAACTGGCCATTTCTGACGAGCAATTGGGGCACGGCAGGTGCAGCTCAATCATCCGACCCGCTGGGGCAACACATTGATACTCGTGGATGGTCCGGCGTCGCACCGACCCTCACGGCACAACCGTTCCCCCGACCCCCCGCGCCATGAAAGGGTCTTGACCATGGCGGAGCACCCCGAGCACACCTGGGACCACGAGGTCGACCTGCTGGTCCTGGGGTCCGGGGCGGGTGGTCTCGGCGCGGCGGCCGTCGGCGCCGAGGAGGGGCTCGACGTCCTCGTCCTGGAGAAGACGGAGTGGCTCGGCGGCACCACCGCCTACTCGGCCGGCACCGCCTGGATGCCCGGCCACCGCCACCAGCAGGACCCGGCCGCCGACACCGAGGCGGCGCACGAGTACCTCGACGCGCTCGTCGGCGACCGCGCTCCCCGTGCGCTGCGGGAGAGCTATCTCAGCCACGGCCCCGCCATGGTCGACTACTTGGAGAAGCGGCTCGACGTCGGCTTCTGGCACTCGAAGACGGTCGTCGACTACCACCCCGAGATCGCCGGGTTCGGCATCGGCCGCGCCCTGGAACCGCGTACGTTCGACGGCCGCAGGCTCGGCAAGGCCCGCTTCAGCCGGGTCCGCCGCCCGGTCCCCGAGTTCGCGCTGTTCCGGGGCACGCTCATGGTCCGCCGCCCCGAGGTGAACCGGCTCCTGAGCATCTTCGACGGCTCACCGCGCGGCGTCGCCACCGCCCTGCGCCTCGGGGTGCGCTGGGCGTGGGACATGCTGGGCCACCCGCGCGGCACCCGCCTCGCCATGGGCAACGCGCTGGTCGCCAACCTGTACCACCAGCTGCTCCGCCGTCGCGGCGACGTCTGGTTCACGGCCCGTACCAGTGAACTCGTCGCCGACGGCGAGGGCCGTGTCATCGGTGCCGTCGTCTCGCACCGGGGGCGCACCGTCAGCGTCCGTGCGCGTGGGGGCGTGGTCCTGGCGGCGGGTGGCTTCTCCGCGAGTCATGAGTTGAGGGAACGTCATCTGCCGTATCCCACAGCCCAGTTCACGCGGGCGGGCGAGGGGTCCACCGGCGACACCATCACTCTGGCCGCCGGGGTCGGCGGGGTGCTCGGCGAGCCCCGCGACGACAACGCGCTGTGGTTCCCCAGTTCCATCGGCCGCCGCCGCGACGGCTCCACCGCCGTCTTCCCGCACATCTGGGACCGCGCCAAGCCCGGCATCGTCGCCGTGAACGCGGCCGGGCGCCGCTTCGTCGACGAGTCCGTCTCGTACCACCGCTTCACCCGCGCCATGTACGACGCGCACAAGTCCGTGCCCTCGATCCCGGCCTGGCTGGTCACGGACGCGCGCACCCTCGCCAAGTACGGTCTGGGCATGGTCCATCCGCACCTGCCGAAGTCCCGGCTGCGGCGCCACGTCGCGTCCGGGTATCTGCGGACGGGCCGCACCCTGCAGGAGCTCGCCGCGTCGATCGGCGTGGACGCCGAGTGCCTGGCCCGTACCGTCGCCGACAGCAACCGGTACGCGGCGACCGGCGTCGACGAGGAGTTCGGCAAGGGATCGCACCCCTTCGGCCACCAGTACGGCGACCCGGCCCACACCCCGAACGTCAACCTCGGCCCGATCGAGAAGGGTCCCTTCTACGCCATCGCCGTCGTCCCCACCCCGCTGGCTACCGCACTCGGTCTGCGCACCGACCCCGAGGCCCGCGTCCTCGACGCGAAGGGCGCCCCTGTCCCCGGCCTCTACGCCTGCGGCAACGACGCCCACTCGGTCATGGCCTCGGAGTACCCGGGCGCGGGCTGCCAGATCGGCGCGGGTCTCACCTTCGGCTACATAGCGGCCCGCCATGTCGCCCGACACACCACGGGCCTCGCCGACCCGTCCGTCACAGCCCCAGATAGATCTGCCGGACCCGCGGATCCTCGCTGAGTTCCTCGGAGGTGCCGGTCATGGCGACGGCGCCGTTCTCCATAACCAGGCAGTGGCTCGTCGCGCCGAAGGTGAGCTTGGCGTTCTGTTCCACGAGGAGCATGCTCAGTCCGTCCTCGCGGAGGCGGGTCAGGACGCGCAGGATGTCTCCGACGAGCTTGGGTGACAGGCCCATCGAGGGTTCGTCCAGGAGCAGGATGCGGGGTTGTGCCATGAGGGCCCGGCCGATCGCGAGCATCTGCTGTTGGCCGCCGGACAGGGCTCCGGCCAGGCGCTGGCTCATCTCCCCCAGGACCGGGAAGAGTTCGTGGACCTCGGCGAGCGTGGACCGAGTGTCGTCGTCCCAGGCACGGGCGTACGCGCCGAGCAGCAGGTTCTTCTCCACCGTCAGGCCGGGGAACACATGGCGGCCCTCCGGTACGTAGCCAATGCCGTGCCGGACCATGTCGCGGGCCCGTACGCGGGTCAGGTCGAGGTCGCCCAGCGTGATGCGTCCGCCGCCGCGCGGGACCAGGCCCATCACGGCCTTGAGCGTGGACGTCTTGCCCGCGCCGTTGGCGCCGATGATGCCGACCGACGCGCCCGGTTCCACGCTGAAGCCGATGGAGCTGACCGCGCGGACGCCTCCGTAGTGGACGGACAGGTCGTCCACGGTGAGGGTCGCGGCGGGCGGGGTCGTGGGGGTGCGGGGGCGCGGAGCGGGGATCAGCTTCACCGGGTCGGCTCCTTCGGCAGCGGCAGCGGTGGTGTGGGCGCCGGCAGCGGGACGTCGTGGGCCATCGCCGAGTCACCGAGGTACGCCTCGATCACCTCGGGCGACGCGACCACCTCGGCCGGTGTGCCCTCGGCGATGACACCGCCGCTGGACAGGACGGTGACGCGTTCGCACAGCGACATGACCAGGCCCATGTTGTGCTCGATGAGGACGACCGTGGTGCCGCTGTCGCGGATGGAGCGCACGATGTCGGCGAGCTGGCGGACTTCGTCGCCGTTGAGGCCCGCCGCCGGTTCGTCGAGCAGGAGGAGGCGCGGGCGGGCGCCCATGGCGCGGGCGATCTCGATGCGGCGCTGGATGCCGTACGGGAGTGAGCCCGGCGCGGAGCGTGCGAAGTCGGTGAGGCCGAAGCGGTCCAGGAGTTCGGCGGCCTCGTGGCGCAGGCGCCGTTCCCTGCGGGCCACGCCCGGCTGCCACACGGCGTACTGCCAGATGGTGCGGGTGCGGGTCCTGTCGAGGGCGACGAGGATGTTCTCACGGACCGTCAACTGGCCGAACAGGCGCAGGTTCTGGAAGGTGCGGGCCATACCGAGGAGGGACAGCGCGTAGGGGCGGGCGGTCGTGGTGTCGCGGCCCGCGAAGGCGACCGTTCCCGAACTGGCCCGGTAGAAGCCGGTGATGACGTTGAAGAGAGTCGTCTTTCCGGAGCCGTTCGGGCCGACGATGCCGCGGATCTCGCCGGGGCGCACCGTGAGTGAGACATCGTCCAACGCCCGCAGGCCGCGGAAGTCCTTGGTGATTGAGCGGATGTCCAGGAGGGGTTTCTCGGGGGCGGCCTCGTCGGGCGTGGGCACCACCTCGTACGGCTGGAAGGGGCGCAGCACCGCGCGGTCCTCGCTCCTGCCCCGCCGCCTGTTCGTGAACTCCCTTATACGGGAAGGGATTCCGGCCAGACCCGTCGGTGCGAAGACGACCATCAGGACGACCACGACGCCGTACCCGAGCTGTGCGTACGTCGAGAAGTCGGAGAGCCACTCGCGGATGAGGGTGAGGCCGACCGCCCCGACCACGCAGCCGACGAGGGAGCGGCGGCCGCCGATGATGACCATGGCGAGCAGGATGAACATGTTGGCGATGGAGAAGGTCTCCGGGGCCACGTAGCGGATGAGCCCCGCGTACAGCACCCCTGCCAGGCCTCCGTAGAAGCTGGCGAGGAGGAAGGCCGTCATGCGCAGCAGCGGGATCTCCGCGCCCATCGCGCCGGCGGCCAGCGGGTCGTCGCGCATGGCGCGCAGCCGACGGCCCAGCGATGTACGGACGACGAAGAGTCCGAAGCCGAGGCCGAGGGCGCAGATCACCAACTCCAGGTAGTAGTAGAGGTATTCGCTGGAGAGGTCGATGCCGGGCAGGGTGGGCTGTGGGATGCCGGAGATGCCGTCGGCGCCGCCCGTGATGGACGCGTTGGTGATCCAGTTGATGAAGCCGAGAGCCAGGCCGAGCGTGACGATGCCCAGGTAGTGGGACTGCATGCGCAGCGCGGGGATGCCGACGAGCAGGCCGGCGGCGACCGTGGCGAGCAGGGCGAGCACCGCCGATATCCAGAAGCCGTAGCCGGAGTGGGTGGTGAGGATCGCGACGGCGTAGGCGCCGACGCCGAAGAAGGCGACCTGGGCGAGGTTGATCTGCCCGGAGATGCCCATGGCCAGGCCCATGCCGATGGCCAACAGGGCATAGATGAGGGCGATGTTGACGATGTGGATGGCGTAGCCGCCGAGCCCGTACGGCAGCAGCCAGCCGGCCACCGCGAGTACGCCGAGGCCCCCGAGTCGATAGCGGCGGGTCATGCGCGGCTCACCGTCCTCTCCCCGAAGACGCCCATCGGGCGGATCATGATGGCGACGGTGAAGACCAGGAAGGTCACGAGCACCGAGTAGCCCTGGAAGTGTCCGGCGGCGTAGGAGTCGAGGACGCCGATGGCGAGTCCGCCGACGACGGCGCCGGGGATGGAGCCGAAGCCACCGAGCATGGCCGCGGCGAAGCCCTTGATGCCGAGAGCGCCGCCGAGCGAGGCGTCGACGTAGAGCATGGGTCCGACGAGTCCGCCGGCGAGCGCGGCGAGTCCGGCGCCGATGCTGAAGGCGAGGGCGTTGCTGCGGCCGACGTTGATGCCTACGGCGGTGGCCGCCTCGTGGTCCATGGCGACGGCCTGCATGGCGGCGCCCCGCTTGGTGCGGGCGAGGAACCAGGCGAGGCCGGTCACGGCGAGCGCGGCGACGGCCATGACCACGAGGTCGTAGGTGCGTACCCGGACACCGAAGAGTTCCAGTGGGGCGGACGGGACGGGCGAGGGCACCGCTCGTCCCGTGGTGCCCCAGATCAGGATGGCGACGGCCTGGAGGACGATGCCGAAGCCGATGGTGCCGATCAGCATCAGGTCGAAGTCCTTGTTCTCCAGCGGGCGCAGCACGCGCTCGATGACGAGACCGATGGCTCCGGTGACGACGATCGCCACGATCATGGCGACAGCGAAGGGCAGTTTGGAGGTGAGGTAGAAGGTCGACGCGGCGTAGGCGCCGATCATGGCGATGTCGGCGTGGGCGAAGTTGACGAGCCCCATGGTCCGGTAGACGAGCGAGAAGCCCATGGCCACCAGGGCGTAGACGGCGCCGAGGCTGAGTCCGCCGACGAGTGTCTGCAGTGTCTCTTGCATGTCTGCTCAGCTCCCCCGGGTCACTGCTGCGGGACGAGCTTGCCGGCGCGGATGACGCCGATGGTGGTCTTGGTGATGCCGACCCCGTTCTCGCCGAACTCGAAGTCGCCGAGCAGGCCGTCGTAGCGGGTGTCGCGGATGGCGTCGGCGAGCTTCTGGCCGGTGGCGGCCTTGCTGGTCTTCAGCGCGGTCAGCAGGATGTTCGTCCCGTCGTAGGCCTTCGCGCCGTGCAGTTCGGCGGCCTTGTTGTACTTGGCCTGGTAGGCGGCGGCGAACTTCTTCGACGCGGCGCTGACGTCGTTGCTCAGGTACGGCGAGCTGACGATGGTGTCCTCGACGGCGGCCTTGCCTGCGGTGTCGATGAAGACGGGGGTGCCCTGCGGGGCGGCGCCCGCGAAGGGCGCGGTGATGCCCAGGTCGCGTGCCTGCTTGACGATCAGGCCGGCCTCGACCTCCTCCGAGCCGATGAACACGACGTCGGGCTTCTTCGCGCGGATCTTGGTGAGGGCGCTGCTGAAGTCCTTCTGGTCGGTGGTGACCACCTGGTCGGTGACCGGGGTGACACCGAGGTCCTTGGCCGCCTTGAGGAACGCGTCGTGCTCGCCCTTCCCGAAAGAACCGTTGTTGGAGATCATCGCGATCTTCTTGTGGCCCTTGTCCTTGACGAGGTACTCGGCGAGCGTCGCGTCGTACGTCGTCGAGGTCGGCCCGTTGAGGAAGAGGTACGGGCTTCCGACGTCGACCAGGGCGTCGGCCTGCCCCGAGGTGATGTTGGGGATCTTGGCCTGCTGGAGGATGGGCGCCATGGCCACGGTCACCGCGCTCTCCGCGGTGCCGATCATCGCGACGTAGCCCTGACTGTCCAGCTTCCGGGCGATGTTGGTGCCGGTGGTGGGGTCGCCCTGGTCGTCGAAGAGCTTCACCTGGATCTTCCGGCCGTCGACGCCGCCCTTCTTGTTCCACTCGTCGATGGCGAGCTTGGCCCCCTTGTACTCCCAGTCGCCGAGCGAACTCAGCTGTCCGCTCTGCGCGTTGACGACGGCGATCTTGATCGGGCCCGACGAGTCCTTGTCGGAGTCGCCGGATTCGCCGGGCGCACTGCACGCGGTGAGGGCGGCGGCCAGCGCGGCGGCCGTGCAGACGGCTGTGCGGGTGGTGCGGATCATGAGGTCACCTCGTTGTGGCGGGGACGGGGTCAGCCGGGCGGGAGTAGGGGGCGGCGGTCAGTCGGTGAAGGATCCGCGGTAGATGTCCTTGATGTTCCAGTGCCCGGGGGTCGGCACCGGTTCGTTGACCATGGGTACGTCGATGACGGCGGGCCTGCGCCGGGTGATGGCGTCGGCGAGTGCCTTCGCGAGGTCGGCGGGGGCGGTGACGTGGTAGCCATCCGCGCCGCAGGAGGTGCCGAGGTCGGCGAAGTCCGGGCTGTACGGGCGCCCTTCGGCGTCGGTGAACTCGCAGCCGTAGGACCGGCCGAACGAGGCGGACTGAAGGTCGGCGATGGTGCCATGGGCCCGGTTGTTCATCACGACGAAGATCACCGGGAGGCCCTGTTCCACCGCCATGGGCAGTGCGGGGAGTTGGGCGCTCATGCCGCCGTCGCCGATGAGGGCGACCACCACCCGCTCGGGCTCGGCCAGTTGGACGCCGACGGCGGCAGCGGGACCGAAGCCCATCGTCGAGGCGCCGCCGGGCGTGATGAACCGGCCACCGGTGGGGAGTTCGTAGCACTGGGCGACGCCGTTCTTGTTCCAGCCGACGTCGGTGACGAGGACCGCGTCTTCGGGGAGCGCGTCGCGCAGGTCGGCGAGGATGCGCTGGGGGCGCAGCGGGAACGCGTCGCTGCGGCCGTCCTCGCGGGCCGTGTCGAAGACGGCGCGGCGGGCTGCGGCGATCGAGGCGCGCAGTCCTTCGCGTTGGCGTGGTTCGGGCTGCCGGGCACGGACGGCGGCGGCGATGGCCCGGACCGCGTCGGCGACATCCGCGACGGCGCCGATCTCCACGGGGTAGTTGCGGCCGATCTCGGCCGGGTCGATGTCGATCTGGATGAGCTTGCTGGGCGGGCTGTCCTTGTCGCCGAACGTCCAGGTGTACGCCGGGTCCCAGGAGCTGGCGTCGGTCTCGGCGAACCGGGTGGCGAGCGCGAGGACGACGTCGGCGCCCTTGGTGTACGCGTGCGTGGAGTCCAGGCCCCAGAAGCCGGGCATGCCGAGCAACAGCGGGTGCGTATCGGGGAGTATGCCCTTGCCCATCAGGGAGTGGGCGAGGGGGATGTCGAGGTGTGCGGCGAGTGCGGCGAGGGCTTCCCGGGCTCGGGGGTCGCGCAGGCCGCCGCCGAAGTAGATCAACGGCCGCTCGGCGGCGAGGAGTTGGTCGGCGATGCGCTCGGCGGTCGGCCGGTCGAGGCCGGGTGCGCCGCTGACGGCGGGCAGCGGGTACTGATCCTCGTACGGTTCGACGGGCCGGTTGAACAGGTCCATGGGGATGTTGACGAGGACGGCGCCGGGGCGGCCCGACTGCGCGGTCCAGAAGGCGCGTTCGGTGGTGCGGGCAAGGTCCTGGACGCGGTGCACGTCCCAGGTCCGCTTGGTGAACGGCCGGTAGATCGCGCTCTGGTCGGCGTCCGTGTGGAGGTTGACCTCCTGGTGGGGGTGGCGGCCCGCGTAGTACGAGGGGATGTCACCGGAGAGGACGACGAGGGGCACGGAGTCGAGAGCGGCGGTGGCCACGCCGGTGACCGCGTTCATCATGCCGGGGCCGACGTGGGTGAGGAGCACGCCGGGGCGGCCGGTGGCGCGGGCGTAGCCGTCGGCGGCGTGGGCGGCGGCCTGTTCGTGGCGGGCGATGACGAACTCGATGGAGCTGGGGGCGAGGGCGTCGAGCAGGGCGATGTTGGTGTGTCCGCAGGTGCCGAAGATGTGGCGGACGCCGTAGGACTCCAGTTGGCGGACGAGGGCGTGGGCGGCGGTGACGGTCCCGTCGGGGGTCGGCGCCGGGTCCTGGGTCGCGGTCTCGTGCGTCTCGCTCTCTTGCGGCTCGTTCTGTTGCGTCATGCGTCCATCTCCCCGTCGAGGGTGGTCGTGTCGCCCCACACGGACAGGCCGCGGAGCATGAGCGTCTTGACGACGGTGTAGTCGTCGATCATCGAGCGGGGTGTCTCGCGGCCGAAGCCGGAGTCCTTCACACCACCGAACGGGACATGGTCCAGGCGGTAGTTGGAAGTGCCGCCCGCGATCAGCGCGCCGGTCTCCAGCTCGCGCCAGGCCTTGACGATGCGCCCGATGTCGCTGGTGAAAAGCCCCGCCTGTAGCCCGTAGCGGCTCGCGTTGCACGTCTCGATGACCGCGTCGAAGTCGTCGTACGGGAGCACGGTGACGAGCGCGCCGAAGACCTCGTGCACGACGACTGAGGCGTGCGCGGGTGGTCCCGCGACGACGGTGGGTGTCACGGTGGCGCCGTCCCGGTGGCCGCCGCGCAGCACGCGCGCCCCGGCGTCGGCGGCCTCGGCCGTCCAGCGCACCACGCGTTCCGCGGCCTCCTCGTCGACCATGGCGCCGACGTCGGTGTCCGGGTCGAGCGGGTCGCCGACCTTGAGGCCGTCCACCGCCGTGGTCAGCAGGGCGAGGAAGTCGTCGTAGCGGGAGCTGTGGACGTAGACCCGCTGGACGGAGATGCAGCTCTGGCCCGAGTTGCTGTATCCGGCGCGGGCGCACTCCTTGGCCGCCTTCGCGAGGTCGGCGTCCTCGCAGACGATGGTGGCGGCGTTGCCGCCGAGTTCGAGGACGAGGCGCTTGGCGCCGGCCGCGCGCGCCACGGTCTGTCCGGTGGCCGCGCTGCCGGTGAAGCTGATGACGGCGACCTGGTCGGCCGCGCACAGCAGGGCGCCGATCTCGCCGCCGCCGTGCAGGAGTTGGACGGCCTGGGGCGGCATGCCGGATTCGAGGAGCAGCGCGACCACGGCGGCGGTGGCGGCCGGGGCCTGCGGCGGGGCCTTGACGAGGGTGGTGTTGCCGGCAGCGAAGGAGGCGCCGAGCTTGTGGGCGAGCAGGTTGGCGGGGGCGTTGAACGGGGTGATGGCGAGGGCCACCCCGGCGGGCGCACGATAGGTGAAGGCGGTGTTGCCGACGCCGCGCTGCCGTCCGGCGACGGGCAGGGTGTCGCCGCCGATCTGCCGGGCCTCGGCGGCGCAGACCGCGAAGGTGTCCGCCACGCGGTCGATCTCGCCGAGGCCGTCCTTGAGCGGCTTGCCCAGTTCGAGGGCCAGCAGGCGGGCGAGGTCCTCGCGGTGGGCCGTGGCGGCCGCGGCGGCCCGGTCGAGGATGTCGGCGCGGGCGGCGGGCGCGAGCCGGGCCACGGCGCGGGCGGAGGGGCGGGCGTAGGTCAGGGCGCGGGTGACCTCTTCGCCCGTCGCGGCGGTGGTCCGGCTGACGGTGCGGCGCAGGTAGGGACCGGTGCGCAGGAGTTCGGGTCCGTCACCGCCCCACCGGCCGGCGATGAACGGGGGCGCGTCGACGACCACGCCGTCCACGCCGGCCTTGAGAAGGGAATCGAGCATGACATCTCCCAGGAAACCGCTGAGTGGTACTGGTGGACTGCTCTGTGGTTCGGCGTGTAACGTACGGGCGCCAACTCGCCGTGACAAGAGGTCAGTTGAAGAATCAGTTGAGGAAGACCTCCGCGGATGGCATCCACCGGCGGCAGGCACGGACGACAGCGGACGGAAGGCGGTCCCATGGGCAGCACTGACAGCACCGGACCCGGGCAGGCGGCGGAGGCGACCGGCGTACGCAGTGTGCGCAGGGCCCTGGACATCCTGGGGTTGCTGACCGAGGATCAGCCGGCGGTCACCCTGCGGGAGATCGTCGACGCCACGGGGCTCGCCAAGACCACGGCGGTCCGCATGGTGCAGACCCTCGAACAGTGCGGCCTTCTCTGGGACACCCCTGCCGGATACACGGCGGGCCCCGGCCTGTGGCGCTGGGCGCACCTGGCGCACACGAGCTGGGAACTCCCGCGTGAGACACGCAAGTTGATGCGCGAGCTGGCGGAGGAGCAGCAGGAGACGGTCAACCTGTTCATGCTGCGCGGGCTCAGCCGGGTGTGCGTGGCACAGCAGGAGAGCCCGCAGCCGCTGCGCCATGTGGTGCGGGTGGGCGACGAACTCCCGCTGTGGGCGGGGGCTTCGTCGAAGATCCTGCTGCGTTCGGCGCCCGAGAGCCTGCTGCGTCGTGTCGCCGTCGACTCGCCGCACGGCGAGGGGCACGCGCGGCAGCTGCGGGTGTGGGCGGACGTCGCGGTCGAGCAGGGGTTCGCCGTCAGCAGGGGCGAGCGCGACGAGGGGCTCACTGCGGTGGCGGTGCCGGTGCTCGGCCGCACCGGCACCGTCGTCGCGTCGCTGTCGCTCAGCGGCCCGAGCCACCGTTTTCCCGAGGCGACCGTCCAGCGGTTCGCCACCGCACTCGTCGAGGTCGCCCGGCAGATGTCGGAGCAGGGCTTCGACCACCCGCTCAGTCCGGTCGGCCCGGCCGGCGGCAGGAAGTGACTCCAGCATCGCCAGCAGGAAGTGACTCCCGCAGGGGACCCGTAACGGACCCGCAAGTGCCGTGCGGGGGCCGTGAGTCCACTCCAGAAACCGGTAAGTCCACCACGGAGCCGTGAACCCACTCAGGAACCGCAGAAGGAGCCGGTGCATGCCCGAACGACCGCTCTCAGGAATCCGCGTACTCGATCTCACGAACGTGCTCGCTGGACCGTACTGCAGTTACCACCTCATGCTGCTCGGCGCCGAGGTCGTCAAGATCGAGCAGCCCGGGAAGGGCGATCTGGCCCGTGCCCTCGGCCCCGATCCCGAGCTGAACCGCAGCGGGATCGGCGCCTCCTTCCTCGCCCAGAACGCCGGCAAACAGTCCCTCGCCCTCGACCTCAAGGACCCGGCCGACCGGGCCGACTTCGAGCAACTGGTGCGCGGCGCGGATGTACTCCTCGACAACTTCCGGGCCGGGGTCCTCGCCCGTTTGGGATACGACAGTGCCCGCCTCGACGCCCTCAACCCGCGCCTGGTCAGCTGCTCCATCACGGGCTTCGGGCAGTCGGGCCCGATGAGCGGCGCCCCCGCCTACGACCAGATCATCCAGGGCGTGTCGGGGATGATGAGCATCACCGGCACGACGGACACCGCCCCGCTGCGCGTCGGCTTCCCCGTCTGCGACTCGCTCGGCGGCATGGGCGCGGCCCTCGCCATCAGCGCCGCCCTGCTCGGCCGCGAGCGGACCGGGCAGGGCGCCCACCTCGACGTCTCGATGCTGGAGGTGTCGCTGTCCGCGATGGGCTGGGCCGTCTCCAACTACCTTGTCAGCGGGGTCGATCCGGAGCCGATGGGCGACCAGAACGCGACGGCCGCACCCTCCGGAACCTTCGAGACCGCCGACGGCGGCCTGAACATCGCGGCCAACCGCCAGGAACAGTTCGCCACGCTCTGCCGCCTCACCGGCCTCTCCCATCTGATCCACGACGCGCGCTTCGCGGAGCGCGAGGCCCGCAAGCTCCACCGGGCCGAGCTGAACGCCGAGTTGAACGCGGCGCTGTCGCAGAAGACGGCGCTGGAGTGGGAGGAGACACTCTCCGCCGCAGGTGTCCCCGCCGCGCGTGTGCTGACCGTGCCGGAGGCGGTGGAGCTCGAACAGCTCGCGCACCGCGGCTTCTTCACCGATCTCCCCTATCCGGACGGCTCCGACCGTACGCTGCGGGTCAGCGGCAACGGCGTCCTGGTGGACGGTGAGCCGCTGCCGCCGGCCTCCCCTCCCCCGCTGCTCGACCAGCACGGCGAGGAACGGGCGCGGCTCATCGCGCGCTGGCGCTCCGACAGCCGCGCCACAGAGGCGCTGCGCTCATGACGGCCTCACCCCCTGAGGGGCAGGACCCGGACAGCCAGGTCGCCCAGTGGTGGGCCACAGCCATCAGCCGTATCGAGCCGGGCATCATCGAACTGCGCGAGCACCCCGTGCAGGAGCTGATCGGACACACCACCTTCGTCGAGACCATCTGGCTGCTGCTGCGCGGCGAGCTCCCCCGCCCCGACCAGGCCCGCCTCCTCGAAGCGGCCCTCGTGGCGGGCGTCGACCACGGCCCGCAGGCACCCTCCATCGCGGCCGCCCGGATGGCGGCGACCTGCGGAGTCGGCCTCAACAGCGCGATCGCGACCGGGGTGAACATGCTCGGGGACGTGCACGGCGGGGCGGGCCAGCAGTGCGTACAGCTGCTCACCGACATCGTCGACCTGCACGCTCAGGGACGGGCGTTGGAGGCCGCCACGGCCGACGTGATCACCGAGTGGCGTGCACGTTCCCGCTATCTGCCGGGCTTCGGCCACCGCTTCCACCCCCACGATCCGCGCCGCGACCCGCTGCTCTCACTCGTGGACCGGGCGGTGGCGGACGGCACCGTCGAGGGCGCCTACCTCCGCGCGGCTTTGGCCGTGGAGTCGCACCTCAACCGGGGCCGCGAGGGCCGCAAGCCGGTCCCGATGAACATCGACGGCGCCACCGCCGTCATCTACGCCGAACTCGGCTTCGCCGCGCCGCTGGCGCGCGGCCTGTTCGTGCTCAGCCGCAGCGTCGGCATCCTGGCGCACGCCTGGGAGGAGACGGGGCAGGGGCGCCGCAACAAGAGCCCCATGCCGCCGTCGATGATCCCGGTCCACCTGGTGGTACCAACCTCACCTGCATAAACGGCAGTTGAGGAAGTTCACGGCAACAACCCCCGCCCCAGGTATTGCCATGCCCGCACCCCCGTCCCTAACGTGACCCACCATCCCGCGAACCTACTGTGCGGAACTTTCGAACCATCTAGCGGACCTTGATCGAATCGAGGCACTGAACGATGGAAAGACGCACCTTCCTGCTGACCGCCGCCGCGAGCGGCGCAACCACGCTCCCCGCAGTCGCCGCCTCCGCCGAGGCGGCCCCGAAGCCCGCCGGCCTCGCGCTCCCCGTCCCCGCACAGCCCGCCACCCTGGGCGTCGCCGCACGTGACTGGCCCAAGGTCGGCGGCAACTTCGGCAATCAGAACCACTCCACCCTCACCGACATCACCCCGGGCAACGTCAAGAAGCTCGGCGGCGCCTGGCACATCAACCTGGAGGGCGGCTCCACCAGCGCGTACCAGCAGTGCACGATCGTCGTACAGAAGGGCGTGCTGTACGTCGAGACGACACAGCAGAACGTCTTCGCCGTCGACGGGCGCACCGGCAAGGTGCTGTGGAAGACGAACCTCGGCACCGAGACCACCAACATGCGCGGCGTCGCCGTCGCCGAGGGCAAGGTCTTCACCATCTCGGGCGCCAACATCGTCTACGCCCTCGACCAGAAGACCGGCGCGGTCCTCTGGCAGAAGAAGCTGATCGTCGAGGACAACGGCGGCGACGACGGCTGCGACATCAACAGTGGCCAGTGCGGCGGCAACAGCGGCGGACTCGCCGGCGCGGTCGTGCACCACGACGGCAGGATCTACGTCGGCACCGAGGGCTCGACGGCCGGCGCGCGCGGCCGCGGTTACGCACTGGACGCGAAGACCGGCGACGTCGTGTGGACCTTCTGGGGGCCGCCGGGACCGGGCGAGTACGGCCACGACACCTGGGAGGGCGACTCCTGGAAGACCGGCGGCGCCGTGCCCTGGATCCACCCGGCCGTCGACCCCGAACTCGGCCTGGTCTACTGGACGTTCGGCAACCCATACCCCCGCACCGACGGCTCCTCGCGCGGCGGAGACAACCTCTTCGCCAACTCGATCGTCGCGATCGACGCGAAGACCGGGAAGCGGCGCTGGCACTTCCAGTCGGTGCACCACGACATCTGGGACGCCGACAACGTCATGGCGCCGGTCCTCGCCGACCTCCTCGTCGACGGCAAGAAGCGGCAGGTCGTCGTCTACGGCTCCAAGACCTGCTGGTTCTACGTCCTGGACCGGCGCACCGGCGAGGCACTGCACGGCATGGAGGAGCGCAAGGTCCCTCAGCACACCCTCCAGAAGACCTCACCGACGCAGCCGTTCCCCGGCGGGGAGCCGTTCACCGACCCGTTCCCCCGCTTCGACAAGCCGACGAAGCCGGTGCCGTTCTACCCGGCGGGCGGCCTGTACTCGGTGTTCTGGGACCGGGCCACCATCATCTTCCCCGGCGCGGGCGGCGGCGGTGACTGGGGTTTCCCGTCCTTCAGCCCGAAGACCGGATACGTCTACATCGGCTACGGCCTGGTCAACTCCTCGTACTCCAATACGCGCGGCGGAAGGGTCAACACCGCCCGCCCGCTTGGCGAGTTGTTCGGCGGCGGCCTGGTCGCCATGGACCCGCGGACGAACACGGTCGCCTGGCGCAAGGAGGGCGACTGGTCCCTCGCGCACGGCAACGGCATCCTCACCACGGCGGGCCGTGTCCTCTTCCAGGGCCGCCCCGACGGCGTACTCGAAGCGATGGACGACACCGACGGCTCGACGCTGTGGACGTGGCAGTGCGGCGCCGGGGTCAACACCATCCCCGTCTCGTACGAGATCGACGGCGAACAGTACGTCGCCGTCCTCGCGGGCGGCAACGGGTTGCCGTTCCCCGACATCCCGCGCGGCGACCACCTGTGGGCGTTCAAGATCGGCGGCAAGGTGGGTCAGGCGCCAGCGCCCACACCTCCGTCGCGCCGCAACCAGATCCGCACCGCGGCGGTCACCGGCGAGACGGCCAAGAACACGGTCACCCTCGGCCGCGTCTGGGACACCAAGACCAACGCACCAGGCACGACGGAGAACACGGTCGCGCAGAACGCCATGGCACCCCAGCACCTCACCGTTTCCGTCGGCACGGAAGTCACCTTCACCAACCCCGCCGACAATCAACAGGCGCACGGCGCCGCCGCGTTCTTCGACGCCGAATTCGACACGGCGCTACTGATGCCGGGCCAGTCGGCCAAGCACACCTTCACCGAGGCGGGCGAGTACTTCTACAACGACCCGGCCTTCCCGCAGTCCACGGGCAAGATCGTCGTCAAGTGAGAGTTCCGAGAGTTTCCATGGGAGGTCCGACCGATATGACGGCAAGACCCCGCACCCCGATGACCCTGCTCGCGGCGGCACTCGCGACCGCTCTCGTGGCCCTCGCGGCCTTCCTCGGCGCAGCCCACGGCCAGACCCGCGACACCAAACCGGGTGCCACCGGAGCCCAAGAACTCGGCGACCCCGACTACGGCGTCTGCCGCGGCACGAGCCCCAAGTGCTACCACGACTGGGGCAACTTCACCCCGGCCACCGACGGCTACAAGGTCCTCCTCTACACCCGCACCGCCGGCCCCCGCCACGCCAACCTCGGCCCGGCCCTCGGCAGCGGCCTCAACCCGACGCTGAACGACACGAACGTCGTCCAGAAGGCACTCGTCGCCATGGGGAAGAAGAACAACTTCACGGTCGACTGGACGGAGGACGTCACCCAACTGGCCACGCCCTCCCGCCTGTTCAACTACAACACGGTCATCTTCTACTCCACCAGCCGCGACACACTGGACGACGCGGCGCAGACCTCGCTGCGCCAGTACGTACGCGGGGCGGCGGCTTCGTCGGCATCCACAACGCCTTCGGCACGGAGTACAACTGGCCTTGGTACGAGGGCCTGTTGGGCAACGCCAACTTCTACGACCACGGCCCGAACCAGCCCGGCACGGTCGTCACGGAGAACCACCGAGACACTTCAACCAAGGACCTCCCGGCACGCTGGAACTTCACGGACGAGTGGTACAACCTCGTCCCGGCCCCCACCCGCGTACGCCTCCTCGCCACGGTCGACGAGTCCACCCTCGCCGAAGGCGCGACCGGCAACCAGGGCCACCCCGGCCACGGAAAGTCCCACCCGGTGGCCTGGTGCCAGTACTACGACGGCGGCCGCGCCTGGCTCACCACACTCGGCCACGACGCCAAGGACTTCGCCTCGGACGGCTCCTTCCCGGGAGCCGAACAGTTCCAGAAGCTGATCCTGGGCGGCATCGAGGGGGCCATGGGCAAGGCCCCGTTCTGCCGGGCGGGGTGAGTCACGGGCTTCTGGCCAGGGCGGGCAGGGTGAGCAGCGGGAACCCGGCCGTGAAGGGGCGGGGCGGCCGTCGCCCGCACAACCGCGGTACCGTCCACCGCCGCATCGGCCGATCGGCCCCTCCGTGAGAGGCCCTGCCATTCCCCCTAACAGCTCGGCCCCCCATAAAGCCCCACAGACGCGATGACACAGGTGACACAGTCGTAGGCTGCCAGCGAGAGGTACGGCCGCAGGGTTCCTCCCGGGTCGGGTCACGGACAGCGCATGTCGGCGTGCCCGGCACCGCCTCGCCGCGCGCCGCGTCGGGCTCCCGACGAGCGGTGGCCGGGCGACCGGACCAGAGTGGAACCGGCCCGAATGCGATGGAGCGGAGAGCACTGATGCACAACATCCACCTGCGCGATCTGGAAGTTTCCCGGATCGGTCTCGGCGCGATGGGCATGTCCCAGGCCTACACCGGCGCCGGGAAGGACGACGCGGAATCGATCCGCACCGTGCACCGCGCCCTGGAACTTGGCGTCACCTTCATCGACACCGCCGAGATCTACGGTCCCTACACGAACGAGGAGCTGCTCGGCCGCGCCCTGAAGGGACGCCGCGACGAGGTCGTCCTCGCGACGAAGTTCGGCATGGTCTCGCACGACGGCGCGGGCCCCGGGAACCTCGACTCGGGCGCGGCCAACATCCGCACCGCCGTCGAGGGCTCCCTCACCCGCCTCGGCACGGACCACATCGACCTGTACTACCAGCACCGCGTCGACCCGAACGTTCCCATCGAGGAGACGGCGGGCGCGGTGGGCGAGTTGATCGCCGAGGGCAAGGTCCGCGCGTTCGGACTGTCCGAGGCCGGGCCCGACACCATCCGCCGGGCCAACGCCGTGACGCCGGTCAGCGCCCTCCAGTCCGAGTACTCCCTGTTCACCCGCGACCCGGAGGCCCAGGTCCTGCCGACGCTGCGCGAACTGGGCATCGGCTTCGTCCCGTTCTCCCCGCTCGGCCGCGGCTTCCTCACCGGCACGATCCGCTCCATCGAGGGCTTCGACAAGGACGACTTCCGGCGCGACAACCCGCGCTTCACCGGCGACAACTTCGCGCACAACCTGCGCCTGGCCGACGAGGTCAAGGAGATCGCCGCCGAGGCGGACGCCACCCCGGCCCAGGTCGCCATCGCCTGGCTGCTCGCGCAGGGCGACGACATCGCCCCCATCCCCGGCACCAAGCGCGTCACCCGCCTCGAGGAGAACGCCGCCGCCGACACCGTGCGGCTCTCCACCGCCCAGCTGGAGCGCCTGACGAACCTCCCGCCGGCGGCCGGTGACACGCACACCGAAGCCCAGATGAAGATGATGGAACGCTGACCCCACCGCGCCCTGCACCGTGCCTCCCTCTGGAGAACACCTGAGCAGGAGCCCTCTGTCGATGAACTCGCCCACCCCTCCCAGCAGGCCGCCGTGGCACACCGTGCTGCGCGGCCTGCTGGCCGGAGCGGCGGTGGCGACTGTGGCGACGTCCAGTGCCTGCTCGTCCTCGAACCCCACTCCGAAGGCGGGTCGACGACGGCGAGACCGTTCGCCGGGTCGAGCATGGCCAGGAACGCGTGGGCCGGGTTGTCCAGAGCGGCCCGGATCAGGGTGATCGAGCCGGTCAGGTTGGTGGTGATCAGGTGGTCCACCTGCGCGTCGGTCGCTCCAGAAGCCGGCTGGACAGCGCGTGCCCGAAGCCGCTGTTGACGCCGGTGATGAGCCAGGTACGAGAGGTCATGCGTGGTCTTCCTCGGAGGTCGCGGGGGCGATGTCGTCGACCGCGCGCAGGGCGTTGAGGGTGCGCGGGTAGCCGATGAACGGCAGCAGCGCGGTGAGTACGGCGATCAGGGTCGCCCGGTCGTTGCCCACATGGAGGTTGGCGCCCACGTGGCCACGGACCTGCGGGTCCGCCCCGCCCAGCGCGGCGAGCAGCGCGAACGTCAACAGTTCGCGGGTGGGGACGTCCAGGCCGGTGCGGGTGTAGTGGTCGCCGAAGCAATTCGCGCTCAGCAACTCCTGGATGTGCTGCTCGTCGGCGGGCGCGTTCGCGTACATGGTGTCGACCGTGGTGTCGCCCACGATCTGCTTCTGGACGGCGAGACCGTCGGCGCCCCGAGTCTCGGGGGTGGTCGTGGACTGACCGGCCAGCGGCAGTTCCACACCCCGCTCGGTCAGTACGTCGTTCGTGGCGTGCAGGAAGTCGAAGACCCGGGCCATGCCGACGTACGGCACCGCCTGGTACACGACCTCCTTCACCTCCACCGGGGTCACACCGACGGTGAGTGCCGCGCCCAGCATGACGCGGTACTCGGGCACCGCGCCGACCGCGATCATCGCCGCGAGCTGCATCGCCAGGCGTGTGCGTTCCGGCAGGTCGGGGGTGTGTCGCAGCACCTCGTCGAAGGCGAAGTTGTCGAAGTACGCGATCAGCTCCGGGTCGGTCACCGCGAGCGTCGAGACATGGCCGGGGAACAGCCGCTCGTGCGCGGACCGTGCGGCATCGTTGGGCTTTCGGGCCTTCATGGCCGCACCAACTCCTTCAGAGTGTCGATGGTGTCCCTCCGGCAGTGACCGCTGACCATGTTTCGCAGCATGTCAGGGGTGCCTCTCGGGACGCGCGTTCACCGTCCATCAGACCTCGGAACGGCGCCCGGCGGCAGGCCCTGTCGTTCGGGGTACTGTCAGTCCCCCTCAAAGTCCGCCGGTCGTTCGGCGGCCTCGGGCTGTGCGAGGAACCCGCACACCAACGGCGGGCTCCGGGGGTGCGGTCATGTCGAGCAGAACCACGGCGTCGTAGTCGGGGGTGCCCGGCTCGGCCAGGTACACGCCGAGCTGTTGACCAGGGGTGCCGTTCAGCGGCATGGACTGGGAAGTGAGCGTGAGGGTGCCGACCTGTGGGTGGTGAATGGTCTTGTGGCTGGCCTTGCCGCCACTGACCTCGTAGCGCTCCCAGAGTTTGGCGAAGTCCGGGCTCTTGAGGAGGAGTTCACCGACGAGACTGGTGAGGTCGGGGGCGTCGGGCGCGGTGCCCGCCTGGGCGCGCAGTTCGGCGATGCAACCGCGGACCTGGCGGTCCCAGTCGGGCAGCACTGCTTGGGCGGCGGGGTGCAGGAAGAGATACCGGGCGAGGTTGCGCTGCTTGTGCGGCCAGTCGGCCATGCCCGCGTACAGGGCGAGGCCGCCGGGGTTCCAGGCGAGCAGGTCCATGTTGCGGCTGACGATGTACGCCGGGTCGGGACGCAGCGACTCCAGCAGCAGCCGGAGGTGGGGGCGCACGGTGCGGCTCGGTGCCGGCGGCGGCTGGGGCGCGTAGCGGGCGGCGCGGGCAGCCAGCTCACGTAGGTGCTGCTGCTCGGCGTCGTCGAGCTGCAGGGCGCGGGCGAGCGCGTCGAGGACCGAGGGGCTGGGACGGGTCTCCTTGCCCCGTTCCAGACGTACGTAGTACGCGATGCTGATCCCGGCCAGGGCGGCCAGCTCCTCCCGGCGCAGGCCAGGGGTGCGGCGCAGGCCGGCCCCCGCAGTGAAACCGACCTGTTCCGGGCTGGTCGCGGTGCGGCGTGCACGCAGGAACCGACCCAGCTCCGCGCCCTCGCTCGCACCGCTGGGGGTGTGTTCATGTGCCATTTCTCCAGTCTCGCCCCGGACCGGCCGACTCGGCGGTGCGGTGGGGGTCCCTGTCATTACCCCAAAGATCCCGGTCTGCCACCGGGACGAGATCTCGCCGAAGGTGGTTGTGCGGCACGGCTCCGGCAGCCGCAGCAGTAGCGATCGCCTGACGGTCACCCGTGGACGGGCAGGCCGCACACGCAGGCAGAACAAACCTTGGAGCAAGAACCATGAAGCACACCACGCTCGGAGATCTCGAGGTCTCCCGGATCGGTCTGGGCGCCATGCCGATGAGCGACGCCCTCTACACGGGCGCCGGCAAGGACGAGGCGGAGTCGATCCGTACCCTGCACCGGGCGCTGGAGATGGGCGTCAACTTCGTCGACACCGCCGAGGTGTACGGCATGTACACCAATGAGGACGTCGTCGGCAGGGGCCTCAAGGGGCGCCGTGAGCAGGCGGTGGTGGCCACCAAGTTCGGCTTCATCTCCTACTCGGGCCGCGGCGAGGGCGCCCTCGACTCCAGCCCCGAGAGCATCCGTATCGCGGTGGAAGGCTCCCTGAAGCGGCTCGGCACCGAGTACATCGACCTGTACTACCAGCACCGCCTGGACCCGGCCACGCCCATCGAGGAGACGGTCGGCACGCTGGCGGAGCTGATCCAGGAAGGCAAGATCCGCGCCTACGGGCTCTCCGAGGTCGCGGCCGGCACGATCCGCCGGGCCCACGCGGTCCACCCGGTGGCGGCACTGCAGACCGAGTACTCGCTGTGGGAGCGCCCCGCCGAGACCGAGCTGCTGCCCCTGACCCGGGAGCTGGGCATCGGCTTCGTGCCGTGGGCCCCGCTGGGCCACGGCATGCTCACCGGCAAGATCCGCTCGACCGAGAGTTTCAGCGCGGAGGACTTCCGCACCACCAACCCTCGCTTCACCGGCGAGAACTTCCAGGCCAACCTGCGCATCGTCGACGAGGTCGAGGCCATCGCCGCCGAGGCCGGTGCCACGCCGGCGCAGATCTCCCTGGCCTGGCTGCTCGCTCAGGGCGACCACATCGTCCCGATCCCCGGCATCGAGAAGGTCGCCTACCTGGAGGAGAACGCCGGCGCCGACGCCATCGAGCTCAGCCCCGAGCAGCTGGCCAAGCTCGACGGGCTCACCCCGCCGGCGGGCGACCGGCTCACCGAGGACTACCTGAAGGTCATCGAGAGCTGACCGGGGCCCCGCTCCGCGTCTTCCGGCCTCCCGCACCACCTCGCACACACAAGGACCCCTCATGTCTGCAAAGTCCCCCCTCATCACGCTGAACAACGGCGTCGCCATGCCCGCCCTGGGCCTGGGCGTGTACCAGAGCACCCCCGAAGAGACCGTCCCCGCCGTGGAGACGGCGCTCACCAACGGCTACCGGCTCATCGACACCGCGGCCGCGTACGGCAACGAGAAGGAGGTCGGCGAGGGCATCCGCCGCTCCGGCGTCGACCGCTCGGAGGTGTTCGTCACCACCAAGCTGTGGCTGACCGACTACGGGTACGACTCCACCCTGCGCGCCTTCGACACCAGCCTGGCCAACCTGGGCCTGGACCACCTCGACCTGTACCTGCTGCACTGGCCGGTCCCCTCCGACCTGGACGCCACCGCCGCCTCCTACCGGGCGGCCGAGAAGCTCCTGGCCGACGGCCGGGTACGGGCCGTCGGTGTGTGCAACAGCAGTCCGGCCCACCTGGCGGGCCTGATGGAGCGGACCGAGATCGTCCCGGCGGTCAACCAGGTCGAGCTGCACCCGTACTTCACCCAGCGGGACGTCCGCGACTTCGACGCCGAGCACGGCATCGTCACCCAGACCTGGTCCCCGATCGGCGGCGTGAACCGCTACTTCACCGACACGCCGAGTGCCGCCACCGACCCGCTGCGCGACGAGGTCGTCACCACTCTCGCCGAGAAGTACGGCAAGACCGCGGCCCAGGTCGTCCTGCGCTGGCACCTCGAACGCGGCTTCTCGCCGATCCCCAAGTCCGTCAAGGCGCACCGCATCGCGGAGAACATCGACGTCTTCGACTTCTCCCTCACCCCGGACGAGGCCGCGACCATCGACGCCCTGGACACCGGAGTCCGCGGCGGACCCGACCCCGAGCAGGTCGGGCTGCGCTCCTTCTCATGAGCCCGCCCGGGGGCGCCGCACCGGTCCGGAACCGGCGCCCCCGTCCACCCGCTACCGTCCGTAGGTCTTCTTCCATCGCGACCGGTGCCGACGGTTGCCCTGACCGCCACCGTTGACGGCAACCAAGGACGTCAGAGCCGCCCCGCTGTTCCACAGGCCGAGATGGTCCCGATGGACGGCAAGAATGTCGTTGTCGACGGCGAACCTCTCGGACGGCCCGGTAAACCGGGTAGTGGTCACGAAGACAGCGACATCGGCCTTGAAATGCGTCCGAGCGCCGAGCAGGTCGCGCAGCTCGCGGCTGGGGATACTGGCGGCCGGGGCGTAGCGCTTGCACTGGATCACCATCGAGCGGCCGTCCGGCAGTCGGCCCACGACGTCCGCACCGTTGTCCCCGCTGCCGCCGACCCGACGAACCTCGGTGCAGCCGTCGCGTCGACACAGACCGGCGACCAGGTCCTCGAACTGCGTGCCGGTCATCACGTCCACCTCGGCGAGCGTGCGACGGCCGGACCTGACCGCCTCGTTCCGACGCCAGGCCCTGTCTCCGCTTCGCAGCAGCCGGTCGGTGCGCCACAGCCACCACCCCGTACCACCCAGCACCACGGCAGCCACCAGGACGGTGACATAGACCCAGATGTGCTCCCAGTACACCAGCACGAGGATCATCAGGACCAGACCGGTCGCCACCGTAGCCCTCAGTCGGACGGCCCGCCGGTTTCGCGCCGCGGAGCGGTGTCGTCTGCGTCGGACCATGACTCCGCCCCCCCTACGGCAGTTCCCTTCCCACAGTGTCCTCAGCGCACTTGGGCGCGGAAAGGCCGCCAATCAGCCACACCGTGAGGCGAAGACCCAAGCACCGCGCGGACTCGCATGAGTGACTCCGCACCCACCCCGACCAACAGGACCTCGGGACTCGACACATCACTGCGACGCCCTCCCGCGCGTTACGCCCAGGAAACCGGACGCACCCCCTCCCGGTAACAGGCGCTGCATAGGAAAGGCACATCACCCGCGCACCCCACGTGTCACCACCTGGCATGTGTATACCGCGATACGACGAGGGGCCTTGATGTCACACGAGCCGCGTATACCGAACCACCTTCCCGGTGCGCCCGCCGCCGAGGCCACCGAACTCCCCGCGGTGTACGAGGCGTTGGCGTCGCGGCTCGGGCGGCGCGGGCTGTTGCGCGTCGCGGCGGGGCTCGGCGCGGCCGGTGGAATGGTGGCCGTGGGTTCGCATGCCGCTGCGGCGGCGGCCTCGCGTCCCGCCACCGTCTCCCGACCTGGGCGCGTCCTCCAGCCCGGAAAGGGTCCCATCCACGGTCAGCACTACCTGCGGGCCACGCCCGACACCGTCCGCTGGGGCTACGTGCCCGCCCGCGACGCCGAACCCGTGCTGCGCATGCGATCCGGCGAGACACTGACCGTGGATGCCCTCTCGCACGAAGGACTGCTCGAGGACCAGGGGCGCGACCCGGTCGCCTGGTTCGGGGAGCACGGCGTCGGAAAGGAACAGGTGTTGCGGGACGCGGTCGATCTCGCCCGCGACTACACACGTACGCCCCGCTCCTTCGACACCGACGGCCCCCACGTCGTCCTGGGCCCGGTGCACGTGGCGGGCGCCGAGCCCGGTGACGTACTGAAGGTCGAGACACTGTCGCTGCTGCCGCGCGTGCCCTACGGCGTCGTGTCGAGCCGGCACGGCAAGGGCGCCCTGGCGCGTGCCCGGGACGGCGGCGCCCCCGACGGCATCACGCTCGACGAGGTCATGCCGCCCGTCGCCGCGGACGGCCGGGCATCCGCCAAGGACCCCGAACAGTACGGAAATGTCTCGGTGTTCACCCCGATCCGCACCGGCGGCGGCAACGGGGACGGGCACGGGGTGCTGCCCCTCGACGGGCCCGGCGAGGTCACCTTCCCGCTCAACCCGCACATGGGCCTGATGGGCACCGCGTACGCCGACGCCGACTCACTCACCGACCCGCTCCTGAACTCGATCCCGCCCACCCTCGGCGGCGGCAACATCGACATCCGCCACCTCGGGTCCGGGTCCGCCTTCTACCTCCCCGTGCACGCCGAGGGTGCCCTCTTCCACACCGGCGACCCGCACTTCGCGATGGGCAACGGCGAGGTGGCGCTGACCGCGCTCGAGGGGTCGCTGCGCACGACGTTCCGGCTCACCGTCTGCAAGCCCGGCTCCGGCGACGCCCCTTCGGTCGCGTACCACTACCCGTTCGGGGAGACCGACGAGGCGTGGCTGCCGATCGGTCTTTCCGATCCGGACGGCGCGGCCGGGGACAAGGGCCAACTCTCGGACCTGGACGTCGCGATGCGCCGCGCGGTCGTCAACGCGCTCGACTTCCTGCAGTCCGACCTCGGCATGAGCCGTCCGGTCGCGTACGCGTATCTGTCGGCGGCGGCCGACTTCGAGGTGTCCCAGGTCGTCGACCGGACGACCGGGGTGCACGCGGTCATCAGGAAGCAGGACTTCGGGCGGTAGGCCCCCTCCCTCATTCCAGCGCCTTCTTCCAACACCGCACGACCACCCACCAGTTGAGGAGTTTTGTACGCATGCAGGCAGTGAATCGACGGGGTTTCCTCACTCTCGCGGCTGCGGCGGGCGCCGGTGCGGTGCTGCCGCTCGGTGCACAACACCCCGCCTCCGCGGCACCGCGGCCCGGCGCCGTCGACCCCACCGTGTGGCGGGAGTTCGGTGCCCCGCTGGTGGCCGCGACCGGGCACGGGCCGCTGTCCGGGTTCAGTGTCGCCGTCAAGGATCTGTTCGCCGTCGAGGGGCACCGGGTGGGCGCGGGCAATCCCGCGTGGCTCGCCGAGAGCCGACCGCAGGCGGCGACCGCCGCGGCGGTCGCCGCTCTGCTCGCGGCGGGTGCCGACGTCGCGGGCATCGCCCGCACCGACGAGTTCGCGTACAGCCTGGCCGGCACCAACGGCCACTACGGTACGCCGCCCAACCCCGCGGCCCCCGACCGCATTTCGGGCGGCTCGACCTCCGGGCCCGCCAGCGCCGTCGCGCTCGGTCAGGCCGACATCGGCCTCGGCACCGACACCGGCGGCTCGATCCGGATCCCCTCCTCCTATCAGGGGCTGTACGGCATCCGCCCGAGCCACGGCGCGGTGTCCACCGCGGGACTGCTGCCGCTCGCGCCGTCCTTCGACACGGTCGGCTGGATCGCCCGCGACGCGCGCACGCTGCGCGCGGCGGGCCGGGTCCTGCTCCCCCGCGCCGAGGGGCCCATGCCCTCGGGTGCGGTGCTCGCCCAGGACATCGTCGACGTGGCCTCGACGGAGGTCGCCGCCTCTGTGCGACGGGCGGTGGCCGGCTGGCGTCGCGCCGCGGATCTGCCACGGCTGCGTACCGTACGGTTCGACGCGAGTGTGCTGCCCGGGTGGGTGCGCGCCTTCCAGACCAAGCAGGGCGTGGAGGCCTGGCGCCAGTGGGGGCCATGGGTGTCCCGCCACTGGGACTCGCTCAACCCCGATGTCCGGGCGCGCTTCGAAACCGCGTCCGCCTACACCTCCGCCGACCTGGCCGCCGCCGAGCGCGTGCTGCGCGAGGCCCGGGACCGCGTCGACGATCTGCTCGGCGACCGGATCCTTCTCCTGCCGTCCGCGTCCTCCGTGGCCCCCACCCGGGAAGAGGCCTCCATCGGCGGTCCCGCCATCGAGGAAACCAGGGCCCAGACCTTCCAACTCACCTGTCTGGCAGGCCTGACGGGGCGCTGCGCCGTCAGCATTCCCATCCGCAGCCGCACCGCTCCGGTGGGCCTCTGCCTCGTGGGGCCGCGGGGCAGCGACCGACATCTGCTGGATCTGGCGGTGCGGGTGGCGGCGGCCGGGGTCGCCTCCCGGTGAGAGTCGCTCGCCGCGCTGGTCCCGGCCTGGCGAGAATCGCTCGCCGCGCCGGTCTCGGCCCGGCGAGAATCGCTCGCCGCGCCGGCCCCGACCACCTTCACAGCAGCCCCGGCGGATGGAACTCCCCCCCCGACTCTCGGTCCCGGTCCAGCCAGTAGCGGCGCGGCTCGGTGAGCATGACGTCCACGCCGGCCTTCACGATGCCCGGCACCTCCGCCAGTTCGTGGTCGATGAACGCCGCCAGAGCGGCCCGGTCGGCCACGAGCCCGGTGCACAGCACGGACAGGTCGCCCGCGACGTGGGCGGTGAGCCGGGTCTGGGGCAGCCGGTCGATGCGACCCATCACGTCGGACGTCGAACCGGGGGCGACGCGCAGACGCAGCAGGAACGGGGTGTCGAACCCCAGCCATTGCGAGACCGTCTCGAGCCGCGGCTGGACCCAGCGTTCGCCCAGGACCCGGCGGACGACGCGGTGCGCCGTGGACGTGGCCAGGCCCGCGGCCCGGGCGATGGCCGCGGCGGAGGCCCGGCCGTCCCGCATCAGGTGGGCGACCACGGTGCGTTCGGACTCGCTGAGCGGCTTGCCGGGCGGAGTCGCGGTCGCGGTGCCCTCGGGGTGGACGCCGGTTGGGCACCCTGCTGACCGCGGCCACCTTCCGCGACCCGGGGCTGCTCGCCACCACGGTGGCCACGGTCGACGAGATGAGCGGCGGCCGCGTCGAACTCGGTCTCGGTGCGGGCTGGTACGCACGCGAACACGAGGCGTTCGGCATTCCCTTCCCGCCGCTCGCCGAACGCTTCGACCGGCTCGAGGAGCAACTCACCGTCATCCGCGGCCTGTGGGACAGCGCCCCGTTCTCCCACGACGGCACGTACTACCGCCTCACCGACAACCACACCCCGCCCCGGCCCACCCACCGCATCCCGGTGATCGTCGGCGGTGCAGGCCCACGCCGAGACCGACCGCCGGCCCTCGGTCGCAACCTCCGCCTTCCTGCGGGAAGCGGCGGTGGTCGGCACCCCGGACACCGCCGTCCAGCACATCCACCGCCTGGCGCAGGGCGGCGCGGACACCGTGTATCTGCACCTCTACGACGCCGGCGACCTGGCACACCTGCTCCTGCTCGGCGCGGAGGTGCTTCCGCATCTGCCATGACGATGCGGCGCGCCGGCGCCGGAGTTGATGCACCCCTGCCCCGTAGCGGACCGGGCGGCAGTGTTTGATGGCTGGGCGTTCCCGTGCCACACGTGAAAGGTGCCCGAAATGCCACTGCCGAGTGAACTGGCCGCCGCCCTGGACGGGCCGGCCATCTGTTTCCTGACGACGCTCATGCCGGACGGCTCGCCTCAGATCACCCAGACCTGGGTGGACAGGGACGGGGACCAGGTGGTCATCAACACGGTGACCACCCATCAGAAGATGCGGAACATCCGCCGCGACCCCCGCGTCGCCGTCGGCATCGCGGACCCGGCAGATCCTTCGCGGTACTGGGCGGTGCGCGGCCGCGTCGTGACGTCCACGACCGAGGGTGCGGAAGCACACATCGACAAGGTGGCGCACAAGTACCTGGGCGGGCCCTATCCCTGGTTCGGCGGCCGCGACCAGGAACGCGTCCTGCTGACCATCAGCGCCGACACGGTGCACTCTCCGCGGGGCTGACCGACGTCGCGGCAGAGGTCCGCCCAGGCGCCGTACGGGCGGTGGGCGGACACTCGATCCGATCAACTCCCGGACCGCAAACGGTCAACTCTGGCTGGAGAACGTCCTGTTACTCGCCGGCCGTTGTCGCCTGCCACGCGCCCGGGCGTTGGCCTGTGGCCCTGCGGAAGAAGACCGAGAAGTTGGATGCGTCGGGGAAGCCGAGTGTGTCCGCGCAGCGGGCGGCGCTGAGCCGGTCGTGCGCGAGGAGCCGTTTGGCTTCCAGGACGATCCGTTCGACGATGTACGCCTTCGCGGTGCGGCCGGTGGCCTGCTGCACCGCTCGGGAGAGGGTGCGGGGCGCGTATCCCAGGGCGCGGGCGTAGTAGCCGGCGTCGTGGTGCTCCCGGAAGTGCGCTTCGACACTGGAGCGGAACAGCCGGAACAGCCGGAACACCGGATGTGTGGACCGTGCTTCGGCGTGCGGTGGGCGCAGCCGCGCGATGAGCGCGGAGAGCAGGATTCCGGGCAGCTCCGTCGAGAAGTCACCGGGCGGGGCGGATGCTTCGAGGAGCAGATGGTTGCGCGCCGTGTCGACGAACGGCCAGTCGGTGTCGGGGATGCTCCAGTGCGCGGCCAGATCCGGGGACGCGACCAGCTCCCGGGTGGCGTCAGCCGGGGAACGGCCCGACCCTGGTGTTCCTGCACTACTGGGGTGGTTCCGCCCGCACCTGGGACCTCGTCGTCGACCGCCTGGCGGGCCGTGACGTACTCACGGTCGACTTCCGCGGGTGGAGCCGCTCGAGCGCTCTGCCCGGTCCTTACGCCCTCGGCCAGCTCGCCGACGACACACTCGCCGTGCTCGCCGATGCGGGGGTCACCGACCACGTCCTGGTGGGGCATTCAATGGGCGGCAAGGTCGCACAACTGGTCGCGGCCACCCGGCCTGCGCGGCATCGCGCAGGACACTACCGAGCACACCCGCATGGTCGGCGTGCCCGCACTCGTCGTCGCCGGAGAACACGACCAGGTGGAGCCCGTCGACGTACTCCGCGACAACCTGGTGCCCTACCTCTCCCAAGCCGACTTCGTGGTGATCCCGCACACCGGTCACCTGATCCCGCTGGAAGCCCCGGCCACCCTCGTCGACGCCATCACCGCATTCGCGCCGACAGCCTGAGTGAACGCTGGTCCGAACACGAACACGAACACGAACACGAACGCGAACGCCGCCCCCCCTTGGCGCGGCGTTCGCGGGCGGTCGCTACGGCCTGGTGAACGTCATGTGCGTGACGCCGCCAGGCGTTGTCACGGACTCGGTCCGGAAGCGCTTCTCGAGTCCCTCGAGTCCGTCCCACAGGCGCTCGCCACGGCCCAGAAGGATCGGAACGACGACGATGTGCAGATGGTCGACGAGGTCCTCGGCGAGGAACTCGCGGACCGTGGTCGGCCCGCCGCCGATCCTCACGTCCAAGTCGCCCGCGGCCTCGCGCGCCTGACGGAGTGCCTCCTGCGGCGTGGCGTCGACGAAGTGGAATGTGGTGCCGCCCTCCATCTCCACCGAGGGGCGCGGGTGGTGGGTCAGGACGAACACCGGGGTGTGGAAGGGCGGATTGGGCCCCCACCAGCCCTTCCAGTCCTCGTTCTCCCACGGCCCGCGCTGGGCGCCGAACTTGTTGCGGCCCATGATCTCCGCCCCGATGCCGGCGTCCCAGGCGCCGGCGAAGGCGTCGTCGACACCAGCGGTCCCACCCGGCTTGCCCAGCATGTGCTGGAAGGTCCTGGTCGGGAAGAACCACTCATGGAGCCGCTCGCCGGCGTGGCCGAACGGGGCTTCGAGACTCTGGCCTTCGCCGGTGGCGAATCCGTCGATGGAGATGGCGAAGTTGTGGACCCTTACGCGGGACATTTCATCGACTCCTGCCGTCGAAGCGATGTGATTGCGAATTGCAATCACTAGCTGTGCGTGAGCCTAGACTTGGTGATGGCAGAATGCAATCACTGGAGGTGGGCAACTGGAGGTGGGTAATGCGAGACAGACCGCGGTCCGGATGTGCGATCAACGCGGCCGTGGAGGCACTCGGGGACCAGTGGAGCCTCATCGTCCTGCGCGACATGGTGTTCGGCGGACGCCGACACTTCCGCGAGCTGCTCAGCGGCTCCGAGGAGGGGATCGCGTCGAACATCCTCAGCAGCCGCCTCAAAACCCTCGTCGCCGGCGGTCTGCTCACGCAGGAGCAGGCCGAACGAGGACGTCGAGCGACCTACAGCCTCACGGAAGCGGGCATCCAGACCGTCCCCATCATGGCCGCGCTCGGCTCCTGGGGAATGCGGCACCGCCCGACCACCCCCGAACTCACCGTCCGCGCCCGCCTCTTGGAGGACGGCGGCCCGCAGCTCTGGGAGGACCTCATGGACGAACTCCGCGAGGTGCACCTGGGCATCCCCCGCCCGAACCCCGACCGTCCCCGGGCCTCCAAACTCCTTCAGGCCGCCTACGAACAGGCCCTCACGGAGACGCACTGACGGTCACCCCCGATACGGGGGACACATTCACCCCGTACCGTTTCCGCATGCACCTACGCCCCTCCGCCCGCTCGCACCGCAGGCCACATGTCCGCTGACCCGCACGCCCTCGACGGAACGTCGCACGAACGCGGCCCACGCCCCGTCCCGTCGAGAGGTGACGGTTCCGTGCGGACCTGGCGAGCCGCGCTGCGCCGCACCCCGGTGTCGATGTGGCGCGACGACATGTCGGACTCCGCGGCCGCGCTCACGTACTACGCGATCCTGACCGTGCTGCCCTCCCTTCTGGTCATCTCCCTGGCGTTCAGCCTCATCAGCCCGGAGACGGCCGAGGAGTTCATCGCCCACGTCAGCGAGTACGCTCCCGGCCAGTCCGGCACCCAGCTCCACGACGTGTTGTCCCGGGCGCTGCACCACGGCACGGCCGCCTGGATGCTGCTGGCCGCCGGCTCGGTCAGCGCGCTGTGGTCGGCCTCCAGTTACCTCGCGGTGTTCCGTCGTGCGGTCCACCGCATGCACCGGGTGGCGGACCGCCGCTCGACCTGGCACAAGGCCCACCGCATCCTGATCACGGCCCTCGCCCTGCTCGGCATCCTCGTCCTCAGCGCCCTGGTGCTCCTGATGACCGGACCGGTCGCCGAGACACTGGGCCGCTACCTCGGCCTCGGCACCGTCGCCTCCTTGGCCTGGAGCCTGCTGCGCTGGCCCCTGCTGCTGTGCGTGGTCGCTCTGCTCGTCGTCATCGTCTTCCGTACCGGTCCCGCACAGGCCCGCGTCCGTACCCACAGCATCCCCGGCGGCGCCCTGGCAGCCTTCCTGTGGCTGTGCGCCTCCGCCGGATTCGCCTTCTACACCTCGGAGTTGAGCGCCTACAGCAGGCTCTACGGATCGCTGGCGGGCGCCGTGGTCTTCCTCATCTGGCTGTGGCTGTCCAACCTGGCGCTGCTCGCCGGCGCACAATTCACCGCGGAGCTCAGCGAGTTGGAGACGCGGTCGTCGGACTGAGCGACACGTGCGGTGCGGCGGCTCACTTCCGGTGGGTGGCGGCCAGGGTCGTGGTGAGACTGCCGGTGAGGGCGGTGTCGTCGTGGGCGGTGCTCGCCCAGGCGATGTGGCCGTCGGGGCGGACGAGGGCGGCACGGACGGTGGTGAAGTCGGCCGGAGGCTGGTCCGGGGTGCCGGCGTGGACGTGCAGTCCGGGGCGCGCGTACCCGGTGAGACGTCCGCTGCCGGTGAGGTCCAGCAGGAGGTAGCGGTCGGCGCGCAGCAGGGCGAACAGGCCGGTGTCGCCGATCCGGAGGTCCGGGGCGCGGGTGCCGGTCAGCGGGTGCGCGTCGGGGGCGGCGGGCGGGTAGGTGACGGCCAGGGAACTGACCTGGGTCGCCAAGTGCTCGTTGAGGTTGGGCAGGTTGGTGATCAGCCGGGCGAGCAGGGCGCGCAGGTCGAGTCCTTCGGGGGTGAAGGCGGTCATCAGGGCGACCTGGGCGCGGCTGGTGGTGGTGAGGTCGACACCGACCGGGTGGCGTTCGGCGTGGTAGGTGTCCAACAGGCCGCCGGGAGCCCAGCCGTTGAGGATGGCGGCGAGCTTCCAGGCAAGGTTGGCGGCGTCCTGGATGCCGACGTTCATGCCGACGCCGCCGGCCGGGAAGTGCTGGTGGGCGGCGTCCCCTGCGAGGAAGACGCGACCCTTGCGGTACCGGTCGGCGAGGTGGGTGGCATTGCCGTAGCGGGAGAGCCAGACCGGGTCGCGCAGGCCGAAGTCGGTGCCGGCGATGCCGATGACGTTTTCGCGCAGTTCATCCAGGGTGAGGTCGCCGGGCCAGCTGGTGGTGAGGTCGCGGGGCGTGATGCCGACCAGGCGGTGGATACCCCCGGGCATGGGGACGGCCATGAGGGCGCCCTCGGGGCCGAAGTAGCTGTAGCCGGGGGCGGGCGGGTCGTCCAGGGCCACGTCGCCGAGCCAGCCGAGCACAGTGGAGGGGGTGCCGGGGTAGTCGATGCCGGCCTCGGAGCGCACGGCGCTGCGGGCGCCGTCGCAGCCGACCAGGTAGGCCGCCTGGAGGGTGGCGGGCCCGTGCGGTCCGGTGGTGTGCACGGCGATGTGGTCGGGGTGCCCGGTGAACCCGGTGACCTCGTGTCCGCGCAGGATGTGCGCGCCCAGGTCGAGGGCCTGGCCCTCCAGCAGTGCCTCGGTGCGCTCTTGAGGCAGGGCGAGGGTGTACGGGAAGGGGCTCGGCAGGTGGCGAAAGTCCAGACGGGAGTCGAGGCCGCCGAAGTGGCCGCCGGGCAGCGGTATGCCCTCGCTCACGAAGGGCTGGTGCGCGCCGCGGGAGGCGAAGGTCTCGATGGTGCGGGGGTGCACGGTCAGGGCGCGGGAGCGGGAGTCGCGTTCGAGGCGGGGCTCGATCACGGCGACGGTGACTCCCGTGCGGCGCAGTTCGCCGGCGAGCCACAGGCCCACGGGCCCGGCGCCTGCGACGACAACTTGGTAGTCCATGGTCCTTCTCTCCCTCGAAACACACTCTTGGTCGGTGACCAATGATTGAGCTGGAGTAAACTAGGTCAGTGACCAAGAAGCAAGCCAGGGAAGACGCGGCAGGCCAGCTCACACGCACCGCCGTGATCGATGCCGCGCTCCAGGTACTGGACGAGCGTGGCCTTGACGGCCTCTCCACCCGGGCGGTCGCCGACCGCCTCGGGGTGCGGATGAACACGGTGCTGTGGCACGTGAAGACCAAGGCGCGGATGTTGGAACTGATGGCCGACGCTGTCCTCGCCGACATCGGCTACGACGACCTGCCCGACGCCCCTCTGGAACGTGCCCGCGAACTGACCGCCCGTTACCGGCGCACGCTGCTCGCCCACCGCGACGGCGCAGCCCTGATCACCGGCACCTATTCAGCAGAGCCGAACACGCTGCGCTTCGCCGACCGCCTCGTCGACGCGTTCCTGGAAGCCGGTGCCGACGAGCGGCAGGCGGCATGGACGACCTGGACGGTCAACTACTTCGCCCTCGGCCTGACCCAGGAGGAACAGGCCGCCCCCGAAGAAGGCGACGAACGTCTCGACCAGGCCGTCGACCCCGCCGCACACCCGGCGCTGCAACGAGTCCTGCCCCACCTCCGCCAGAACTTCGACGAGCGCTTCACCTTCGGCCTGGAGGCGATCCTGTCCCGCATCTCGGCATGACGGTGTGCCCTCCTGAGGCGTGCCCCAGGAGCTGCGGATCGGGGCATCGAGGTGCGGCAACGGTTCGGCAGCCGCCGATCTCGACGCGTTCCGCATGCAACGCCCCGCCCTGGGCACTCCTCCACGAGCCGGCCTAGCGGAATACGGGCTGCGGGGCCGGGCGAAGACTGCCATGGTGGCAGTGGAGGACAACGTGTTCGGAGCGGGTCGTGTCATACGGAGCGGGTCGTGCGGAGGGCAGCCACTCGGGCCTGTCCGCCGCGTTGCAGTCGAACCCCGCACCGGTGCCTGCGCGTCGGCCGCTGACCAGCCCAACACCCACCGGAGCCCTCATGCCCGACCCAGGAAAGCCACAGGACCAGAGCCCGCCCGGGACCCCGCTGCCGTGAACCGCGCATCTTCGGCGAACGCCCGTGACTACCGAGCGGTCGTGGTGGTGGCCTCCTCGGCCGGTGGTGTGGAGGGCCTGCGGACGCTGCTGGGCGGCCTTGACCCCGAGCTGCCGGTGACCGTGCTGGTCGCGCAGCACCTGCGCCGCGGCCGCGAGACACAGATCGTTCCTGTGCTGTCCCGTGCGACCGCGCTCGAGGTCGAGCTGGCCCGGAACGGGCCCTTGCGTGCGGGAGTCGTTCATATCGCTCCACCCGACCGGCACCTGTGCGTACGACAGGACGGCAGGAGACTGTTCCTGGCGGACGAGGAGCGGGTGAACTACGCCCGCCCGGCCGCCGATCCACTGTTCGAATCGGCGGCGACAGCCTTCGGGCGGGGCGTCATCGCCTGCGTGCTGACCGGCTCCGACGGCGACGGCGCCCAAGGTGTCTCCGCCGTCAAGGCACACGGCGGCACCGTCATCGTGCAGGACCCGGACACCGCCGCGTTCCAGGGCATGCCCCAATCGGCGATCAACACGAGCCTCGTCGACCTCGTCCTGCCTCTCGAACGCATCGCACCGGCCATTGCGGAGTGGGCGGGCCGCTGACCTGCCCGGTGGTCGACACCGCCCGCTCTTTTGTAGGGTCGAGGACACAACGAGCACGAGCTTGGGAAAACAGGCTCGCTCCAGGGGTACGAGCCACCCGCAACGGGTGTTGATCGGCCCCTGGTCATCTTGCTGACCGCGACGATGAGGAGCGAACCATGGCCACACGTCACGTGCACGACGATGCCCCTGACACCGAACAGGACTTTCTCCGGCTCGCGAACACGCCCGAGGGACGCGAACGGGACACACTGGTGGAGCAGTTGGTGGAGGCCTGGCTGCCCATGGCACGCCGTCTCGCCGGCCGGTACCGCAACAAGGGCGAGAATCCCGATGACTTGAACCAGGTCGCGGCTCTGGGCCTCGTGAAGGCCGTCGAACGTTACGAACCCGGGCGCGGAGTCTTCGAGGCGTACGCGGTTCCCACGATCACCGGCGAGCTGCGCCGCCACTTCCGTGACCACACCTGGGACGTACGCGTCCCGCGGCGCGTCCAGGACCTGCGCAACAAGGTCCGTGTCGCCCGCCGGGACCTGCTCGACGAGCCCGATCACCGCCACGAACCCGACCTGGAGGAGATCGCGGCCCGGGCCGGGCTGACCCTGGACGAGGTCCGCCGGGGCATGGAGGCGCTGGAGAGTTACAGCAGCCTGTCCCTGGACGCCGAACTCGGCTCGTCCCAGGACGGAGGGGACGCAATCAGCCTCGCCGACACGCTCGGCCAGGAGGAGCCCGAGTACGATCTGGTCGCCGACCGGGAAGCAGCCAAGGAAGGCCTACGGACACTCCCGGAGCGTGAGCGCTCCATCCTCTACATGCGCTTCTTCGAGGACATGACGCAGTCCCACATCGCCCAGGAGATGGGCGTCTCCCAGATGCACATCTCCCGCCTCATCAGCCGCAGCTGTGCCCAGGTACGGGAGTACGCGGCACCTGACATCACCGAGAGTCAGCAGGCTGCCTGACGGTTCAGACGACCCCCCTCCCGCCCCCGCTCCGAACGGACATAGCGGCTCGTTCGTTGGGCACGCGGAGAGAACTGTTCACGCACCGGCACAGGGCCGATCGTGCGCCGGTTACCTGAAAGGAACGTGCCGCATGCGCAGTGTCGGGGTGGAAGAGGAACTGCTGCTCGTCGACCGTGACACCGGCGAGGCACGCGCCATGTCGAGCGCGGTCATGGCGGTCGCCGCCCGCGAGGGCGATGAGGCCTTCGAGGCCGAACTGCACCGCGAGCAGCTGGAGTTCGCCACCAGCCCGCACGAGGCGACGTCGGATCTCGCCGTGGACATCGCCCAGTGCCGCAGGGCCGCCACCGATCACGCGGAGAAGCTGGGCTGCGCGGCCGCCGCTCTCGCCACGTCCCCGCTCCCGGTGAGCCCCACCGTGGGTACCGGTGCACGTCACCAGTGGCTGGCGGAGGAGTTCGGCCTGACCACGCAGGAGCAGCTCACCTGCGGCTGCCACGTCCACGTGTCCGTCGAGTCGGACGAAGAGGGCGTCGCCGTGCTGAACCGGATCCGCCCCTGGCTGTCGGTGCTCGTCGCGCTGAGCGCCAACTCGCCGTTCTGGCAGGGCAAGGACTCCGGGTACAGCAGCTATCGCAGCCGGGTGTGGGGGCGTTGGCCGTCCGCGGGGCCGGTGGAACTCTTCGACGACGCCGCCGCGTACCACCGCCAGGTCGAGTCCATGGTCGCCACCGGTGTCGTACGGGACGAGGGCATGGTCTACTTCGACGCCCGGCTGTCGGCCGCCCACCCGACCGTCGAGGTGCGCGTCGCCGATGTGTGTCTCGAACCGTCGACGACCGTTCTGCTCGCCATGTTGGTACGTGGTCTGGTCGAGACGGCGGCACGCGAGTGGCGCTCCGGCGAGCCCGCTGCCGACCACCCCGTGGCGCTCCTGCGCCTCGCGGCCTGGCGCGCAGGCCGCTCGGGCCTCGACGATCAGCTCGTGAGCCCCCTGCTGATGCAGCCCGTACCGGCCCGGACCGCCGTGGACTCTCTCCTGGAACACGTGCGGCCCGCACTGGAGGACGCCGGTGACTTCGAAGAGGCCCAGGCACTGGTGTCCCGGCTGCTGCGCGACGGCAACGGCACCCGCCTGCAACGCGAGGCCTTCCGGCGTACGGGCAGCCTGCGGGAGGTGGTCGCGGAGTGTGTGCGCAGGACCCACAGCGGCGTGTGAGGCGTCCGCCTCCGCACAGGCGGCACCGAAGTCAGGTCTGCCGCGAGTGCACCGGCCCACGCCGCCGATGAAGAGCACCGGCGCGGCCACCCAGGGCGCGATGTCCAGCGGGTGCCACCGCCACGATCGTCACGTCGAGCAGGCTCATGAAGCCGGCCACCAAGGTGGCTGCCGGATTCGGCGTGCTCCGTGGATCGGCATCCTCGGTAGCGTGGCCATCTACTGCACGGGGTGTCCATGGGAGGCCATGGGTCCGGCCGGCCCCTGCAGGTCCCCCGACGGAAAGTGATGAGGCGGCAATGAGTGAACTGACGAAGCCCGAGGTCGACGTTCCGGAGGGCGAAGCTCCCACCGAGCTGACCATCCGCGACCTGGTCGTCGGGGACGGGGCCGAGGTGAAGCCCGGCATGGTGGTCAGGGTCCACTATGTCGGGGTGACCTTCGCGTCCGGGAAGGAGTTCGACGCCTCCTGGGACCGGGGCGAGCCGTTCAAGTTCGCCGTGGGCGGTGGCAAGGCCATCAAGGGCTGGGACCGCGGGGTGAGGGGGATGAAGGTCGGCGGTCGGCGCGAGATCATCGTTCCCCCGCGTCTCGGCTACGGCAATCAGTCGCCCTCGCCGTTGATCCCGGCGGGCTCGACCCTCGTCTTCGTGGTGGACCTGCTCGACTCGTATTCCAGGACAACCGGGTGGAGCAACTCCTGACGAGCTCGTGCATCCATCACTGCGATTCACCACGCCACAGCAGGCACTTTCGCAACCAGCCCTAGAGGCCCCACAGCCCCTTGCCCACGGCCAGGGCGCCGCCCGCCACGGCGAGGCCGAGCACCATCACCCGGACAGCGCGTTCAGGGACGCGCCCGGCCAGGCCCCAGCCCACGAGGGCGCCGGCGGTGAGAGCCGCGCCCGCCACCCACCAGGCCCGCCGGTCGAGCCCCGGCAGGCCTCCGGCGGCGACCGAGACGACGTTCACCACGACGCCGTAGAACTGGGCGTTCGGCACGAACTCGCGCATGGACCAGCCCGCGTTCACTCCGTACAGGGACATCGGGGGTCCGCCGACGCCGGCCGCCGCGTTCATGAATCCGCCCGCGCCGCCGGCGGCGAGCGCCCCGCCCGTGCCGCGGAGGGCGGACAGCCGCAGTCCCCGCGCGACCAGGCCGACGGCGAGGCAGACCAGGGCACCGAGCACGACCATCAGGACGGGTTCCGGCAGTCGGGCCGCCGCCCAGGTCCCCACCGGCACCGTGCACACGGACGCGGCGACGAACGGCGCCATCGCCCGCAACCGCACCCGGCGCCAGCCGCCCGCCAGGCCCGCGCAACTGACCACTCCCGCAGCACAGTTGGCGAGCAGCACCCCGTCGTTCGGGCCGAGCAGAAGCACCAGCGCGGGCACGGCGACCAGCGCGAAGCCCATCCCGGTCAGCCACTGCACGCATCCGGCGACCGCGACTGCGCAGGCCAGCACCACATCACTCACCGCGCGAGCGTAAGAGCCCACGAGCCGGAGAAGAACCCCTGTGACAGCGTAGCCGTGGCGTACCACGAGGAACACGGCCCGCAATTGCCGACGGCGGTGTTCACCGCCGTCGGCACCTACTGCGGCCTGTCCATCGATGAGGCCGCGGTGAAGGCCGGCAGTCTTCCCGGCGTGCTCGTCCCCATGCCCTGACCACCACAGCCGACGACGTCGACCCCCACCATGGAGCATCTGCCGTGGGGGGTAACGACAGGGTCCCCCACCTTCGGCGGCGTCTCCTTACGCTGGCCGCATGGACAACCGGCAAGAAGTCAGTGCATTCCTGAAATCGCGCCGCGCCAGGATCACCCCGGAGCAGGCGGGTCTGCCCGTGTACGGGCAGCGGCGGGTGCCCGGGCTGCGCCGGGGAGAGGTCGCGATGCTCGCCGGGATGAGCGTCGAGTACTACACGCGCATGGAGCGCGGCAATCTCGCGGGGGCCTCCGACAGCGTCCTGGACGCCCTCGCCCAGGCCCTGCGGCTGGACGACACCGAGCGGGACCACCTGTACGCCCTGGCGCGGGCGGCCGGCAGCAGCCCGGCGCGCGGCCGGCGCCGGTCGAAGAAGGCGACCGTTCGGCCCAGTGTGCTGCGCATCGTCGAGGGCCTGCACGACCAGCCCGCGTACGTGCGCAACAACCGTATGGACATCCTGGCCGCCAATCCGCTTGCGCGGGCCCTGCACTGCGAGCTGTTCGCGACCGCGGCCGAGCCGGTCAACACCTGCCGGTTCGTCTTCCTCGACCCGCGGGCCACCCGCCTCTACCCCGACTGGGAACGGGTGGCCCGCGAAGGCGTGGGGGTGCTGCGGGTCGAGGTCGCCAAGAACCCCTACGACCGTGAGCTGTCGAACCTGATCGGTGAGCTGTCGACCCGTAGTGACGCCTTCCGCACCATGTGGGGCGCGCAGGACGTGCACGTCTTCACCGAGGGCACGAAGCGGTTCCTGCATCCGGCGGTGGGCGAGATGGAGCTGGTCCACGAGACCTTGGACCTGCCCGGTGACGACGGCCTGTCCATCACCGTCTACAGCGCCGATCCCGGGACACCCGCCGCCGACGCCCTGCGGCTCCTGGCCAGCTGGGCCGCCACCCAACGGCAGGAAACGGCCGCGGAGCAGTCCGGCGCCGAGGGCTGACGCCGAACCCCGTCCCGCCTCGGCGCGGAGGGGTGCCCTGCCGTTACCCCTCACGAACGTGACTGTTTGCCGCCCGCCGCGACTGGTTCCGTAGATCTCGGCGGGGTGTTCACGCCCCCGCCGGTACGTCCCCACGGCACGTCCGCCCCCGGTCGCTCTCCAGCGCCCGCCGCGCGTGCCGTCCGATCGAAAGGACCCTCGGTGACTTCCGCCGCGTCCCCCTCCCCCACCACCGGGCAAGGCCCCACAGCCGGCGCTTCGCCGGAGCACGACGGCAGCGCGCCCGTCCTCACAGAGAAGGTCAAACTGCCGCCGGTGGTATGGCTGTTGGGTGCCATCACCTTCATCATGGGCACCAGCGAGATGATCGTCACCGGCCTGCTGCCGCAGCTCTCCGGCGCCCTCGGGGTGAGCGTGTCCAGCGCCGGGATGCTGATCACCGTCTTCGCCGTCGGCATGATGATCGGCGCCCCCGTGATGTCCCTGGCCACCCTGCGCCTGCCACGCCGCAACGCATTGATCGCCGCACTGCTCGTCTTCGCCGCCGGCCACGTCGTCGGCGCCCTGAGCTCCGGCCTGGGGCTCGCCATGGTGGGCCGGTTCGCCGCGGCGCTGGGCAACGGCACCTTCTGGGCCGTGGGCGCGGTGATCGCGACCGCCGCCGCGGGCCCGGCCGCCGGCACCCGCGCCATGGGCGTCATGGTCGGCGGCACCACCCTCGCCAACGTCGTCGGCGTGCCCCTGGGCACCGCCGCCGGCCAGCTGTCCGGCTGGCAGACCCCCTTCTGGGTGCTCGCCGCCCTCGCCGTGATCGCCGCCGCTGTGATCGTGCGCCGGCTGCCCGCCGACCGTGGTGGGGCCGACGGCACGCTGCGCGCCGAGACGGCCTCGCTCAAGCACCCGCGCCTGTGGCTGGTCTACCTGGCCATCGCGCTCATCCAGGGCGGCGTCATGGCCGCCTACAGTTACGTCGCCCCGCTGCTGACCGACCGTGCCGGCCTCGCCGAGGCGGCGGTGCCGCTGGCGATGCTCGGCTTCGGCGCCGGCGCGCTGGCCGGTACCACGCTCGGCGGCCGCCGCGGCGACAGCAAGCCCTACGGCACCCTCATCCCCGCCACCGCGGCTACAGCCGCGATCCTGGCCGCGATCACCCTGTGGGCGACCAGCAGCGTTCTCGCCGTGGTCCTGGTCGTGCTGCTCGGCGCCGCCGGCTTCGCGACCAATCCGGTCGTGGTCGGTGAGGTGGTCCGCGTCGCCGGAGCCGGCCGGGCCCTGCCCATGGCGCTGGCCACGTCCGCGTTCCAGGTCGGCATCGCCCTCGGCTCCTGGCTCGGGGGCGCCGCCCTCACCTCCGCCTTGTCCCTGCAGGGGCCGCCGCTGACCGGCATGATCCTCGCCCTTCTGGCGCTGGTGCCGCTGGGCCTGCTGGCCGCCTCGCGGCGCAAGGCGGGAACGGTGACGGAGAGCTGACCGGGGCCGGGGCCGGGACCGGGAGCACGTTCACCTGCCCCCGCCCGGCAGCGGTGGCTCTGGGTGCGCGAACACCCCCTCAACGACAGGGTGTTGCGGTGTCTCAGGGGCACGCGCAGATCGTCATCACCTCGTAACTGCGCTTCCCCCGAACACATCCGATCAGGCAAGCTCAAGATCGAACAAAGGCGCGGCCCGACTGGCCGACTGGCCGACCGGCCGCACATCCATACAACAACGGGGGAACCACATCATGTTTCGCAACCACCGCCGCAAGGCCGTCCTCACCGCCGCCGCTCTGATGGCCACGACCACTTTGCTCACGGCATGCCAGGGAGGCGCGGACGGGGGCGACGCGTCGAGCAGTTCCGGGTCGTCGACCGCGGCCTCGGATGCGAAGGAGAAGTCCGGAGCCGACGGTGCGGGTTCCGCGGGCGGCAGCACGGAGTCGCAGGCCGGCAGCGGTTCCGGTTCGGGGGGTACGTCGCAGGGCAAGGGCGTGAGCGGAACCTGGTTCGGCACCGTCTCCTACCTGGCGCCCGGCAAGTACACCGTCAGCGACCTGAAGGACACCGAGCAGGCGTTCTTCACCTCGACCGACACCAACATCCAGGGCGCCGGCCGCATCTGCGGCGACGCCGAGGGCCAGGCCGCCACGCCGTGCACCGAGAAGGAACTCGAAGCCGCGGCAAAGAAGGGCGTACCCGCCACGGTGAAGGTCAAGAACGGCACGGCAGTCAGCATCGTCGAGGACCACTCCAGCAGCGGTGGCGGCGACTCGGACACCGTCAAGCCGAGCGGCACGCGCTCCGGGGAACTCGGCTACCTGGCCCCGGGCAAGTACTCCCTGGTCGACAGCGACGGGAACACCAGCTCGTTCTTCAGCGCCACCGCCACGACCATTAACGGCAACGGCTGGATCTGCGGCGAGAACGGCGACAACAAGCGCTGCACCGAGGGCGAGCTCGAAGCCGCGGCGAAGAAGGGCGGCGTGCGGGTCGTCGTCAAGCTCTACAACGGCGCCGCGGTCACCATCGACGAAGAGCACAACTGAGCCACCTCCGGCCCGACTCTCTCGTGAGCCCCCGGCAAGTGGGTCCGACGTTCCGGACCTCTCGTCGGGGGCTCACGACGTAAGGAGTCGGCCGGACGGATCGACATCGAACTCCCGCGGAAAGCCTGGCGCCTTCGAGGTGCAGCTGTTAGCTTCCCCTCCCGTCAATCATACATTCAGTCACAGCATGTATGAATGGAGGGGCCATGCAGGGAAAGACCGCCGTGGTACTCGGTGGCAGCGTCGCGGGACTGTGCGCCGCGGGTGCGCTCGCGCGCCATTTCGACAAGGTGATCGTCCTGGAACGGGACCAACTCCCGCCGGACGCCGAGCATCGACGCGGTGTACCGCAGAGCAAGCACCCGCACTTCCTGCTCAACTCCGGGCGCCGCGCGATCGGTGAGATCTTCCCCGGCTTCGAGGACGCGCTGATCGCCGCCGGCGGCATGCTCCTGATGCCGTCGCTGGACGCGGCGTACTGCGAGAACGACGGCTGGGCCGCGCGCAAGTCCAGTTCGATGACGATGGTCTACAGCTCCCGCGTGCTCATCGAGCGGGTCCTGCGCGACAAGGTCCGTGAGCTCCCTGCCATCGAGATCCGCGAGGGCGTGGCCGTCACCGGACTGCGTACCAGCGTGGGCGGGTCAACGCCCGGGCGCGTAGAGGGAGTTGAGTTCCGCACGGAGGACGACTCGGGCTCGCTGGACGCCGAGCTCGTCGTCGACGCGCTGGGGCGGGGCTCCTCCGTGGCGGACTGGCTGAGCGGGGCGGGGTGGCCGGCGGCCGAGGAGAGGACCCTCGACGCCAAGGTCACCTACACCTCACGGTGGTACGACCTACCGCCCGCCGACCGGCGTCCCGCGTCGTGGTGGTGGAAGCACCTGGTCGTCACCCCGACCCAGGACACCGGCGACCACCCCGAGGAGCACGAGTTCCTCAGCAACTTCTTCCCGATCGAGGGTGATCGGGCCATCGTGTGCATGGGGGCGTGGGGCCTGCGGATGCCGCGCGACGTGGACACGTTCGAGGCCGCGGCGGACCGTGTGCGGGCGGCGGCCTTCGGGCGGGCGATGCACGACAGCACGCCCACGTCCGAAGTGCACCTGACCCGCTCGACCGGAAACAAGTGGCGCCGCTTCGACCTGCTGGACCGGCCGCCCCTCGGCCTGGTGAGTATCGGTGACTCCATCTGCGCGTTCAATCCGTTCTACGCCCAGGGCATGAGCTCGGCGGCCCGTTCCGCGCTCATCCTCGCCGAGCTGCTGCGCGCCCGCGACACCCTCGACGGCGCCTTCTTCCGCGAGTTCCTCGATCGGCAGAAGGAGTCGCTCGACGTGCCCTGGATGCTCGCGATGGCCCGCGACCAGGCCTACGACTTCGCGACCGGCACCGAAGTCGTCCCCACCTGGCGCCGCAGGATCGCCGCACGCATGAGCTGGCCGGTCTTCAACGCGATCACCGCCACGAGCCGCGAGGACGACTACGTGGACCGGACGTTCACCGCCGTCTTCAACCTCGACAAGTCGCTGCGGGAGATGGCCACCGACCCGCGCTTCTGGCTCCGTATCGCGCGCTACAAGGTGCGCGAGCTGCTCGGCCGCACGGTCGTTCCCCACGGCTTCGACGACCAACAGGACCCGCCCGGAACCGACTTCACCGGCATCACGAAGGCCAACTCCCGGACCTACGAGAACCGTTCGCCCGCCACCGAGACCGACCTCGTCAACGACTGAGACACCACCGCCGACCGACTGGAATCGCCCCGAACCGACTGGAACCAACCGGAACCGACTGGAGGAGTGACGAATGGGCTACTCATGCGACGCCGCGGCCGAGCGCCTCGCGGAAGGGCTCGGCTTCTCGTGCCATGACGCGGCTCCGATCGTGGATTTCCGCAACCCGTTCGGCCTGGAGAGCGGCACCATGCCGTTCCTGGAACTGCTCGTCATCGGCGGGGCGGTGTTCGCCTTCGTCCACGCCTGGCGGCGGTGGCGCCGCGACGGCGACCCGGTCAACATCTCACTGTGGTTCGCCTCGGTCGTCTACCTGGCGGTGATCGAGCCGCCGCTCTACTTCCCGAGCTGGTTCGGGCTCCAGGAGCACGTCGGGTTCATCTTCTCCCACAACGTGTTCACCGTGCAGTTCATGTACGACCGGCTGCCGCTGTACATCGTGGCGTTCTATCCGGCGCTGTCGCAGCTCGCCTACGAACTCGTCCGCGTCCTGGGCGGCTTCACCCGGCGCGGCCGCCTTTCCGGTCCGGTCGCCGGGTCGCTGGCCGTCGCGTTCGTCTGCCAGGTGTTCTACGAGATCTTCGATCAGCTCGGGCCGCAGCTGAAGTGGTGGGCCTGGAATCCCGGCAACACGATGATCAACGAACCGGCGCTCGCCTCGGTCCCGATGAACAGCATGTTCCTGTTCGCGTCGGTGTCCTTCGGTGCGATGACCTACCTCGTCGTACGGTTCGTCGGCGCACGGGACGGCCGTGCCGCGCTCACCGGCCGGCAGGTCGGCCTGCGCACCGTGGCGGCCGGTGTCCTGACACCGTTGGCGATGGGCATCGCCGGGGTGCCCAGCAACCTCTTCGCGGGCGGGGACCAACTCGGCATCCAGCGAGCCATCCTCGGCGTCGAGATCGCCCTCGTCTGGATCGTCGGCCTCTACCTCCTCGCGGACGTGTGGCGTGCGCGCCGTTCGCGGCCGATGCCGGTTCCGGCCGCGTCACCGGGGTTCGCGCGGACGTATCCGGCGCTGTACCTCGTCGTCCATGTCGTGCTCTGGCTGGTCGCGTTGCCGGCCTACGTCGATGCGTCCAGCGGCGTCACCGAGCAGGGCACACCGGTCGGCAGCCTCTGGTACACCGCTCTGCGCGCCGTCGCCGCGACCGCCCTGGTCGTGGCCGCACTCCGCGCAACCAGGCCCCAACCGGCCGTGGAGCCTGTGCGATCCTGAGGCCATGGGGCACCACGGCTGGGGAGGCCGACCTCCCGCATCGGACGCGGAGGCACGGCAGCGGATCATCGACGCGACCGCCCGCTGCGTCGACCGGCACGGCGTCACGAAAACGACCCTGTCCGACGTCGCGGCCGAACTCGGCGTCACCCGCCAGACCGTGTACCGCCACTTCGGGCGACTCAGCGACATCGTCGCCGAGGTGGCGGCCCAGGGCGCCGAATCGTTCGTCGACCTGATGATCGCGCACCTGCAAGGCATCACGGACCCGGCCGAAGCCGTCGTCGAGGGCATGGTCTTCTGCGTACGGACCATCCCCACCGAGCCACGCCTGAGCCTTCTGCTGCAACTCGGCGACACCACCGCCTTCGGCCGCGGCGCCACCACCAGTGACACCATCGCCTACGGCGCCAGGATGCTGCGGCGCTTCCCCGTCGACTGGGCCGCCGCGGGCGTCGGCGACAAGGACCTCGACGGCCTCGCCGAGATGATCATGCGGCTCCTGACCTCACTGCTCCAGCACCCCGGTGAGCCACCACAGGACGAGACCCGACTCCGCACCCTCCTCAACCGCTGGCTGGCCCCGGCCCTGTCCCGGACGGCGGCGTCGGCGCGCGTGACGGGTGACTCGGCCTGACCAGTCGAGCCGAGCCGTCCCGGCCATGAGCGTCAGCCTTCGAACTCAGCGGAGACTGCAACCGCGGCCATCATGTGAGAGCGATCAACTGGCCGTATCTGTGGCCCCGCCTGACAGGAATTCGCGAGCCCCGCGCATCCTGGTGCGGAGACTGCGCTGGGTTCCGCTGCTGTCCAGACGCACGTCCAGCGGTCCAGGCACGCCCGTGTCGGCCCGTCGCCGCGCAGGCAGAGTGGCCGGGTCGAGGCCATCGCGGCGAGCGATCAGGAGGCCGAGTTCGTGACGGCTGACCGCGTCCGGCCCTGCGACGTGGCGGATTCCGGCGTGATCGGAGGACGCTAGTTCCAGAATCGCGGCAGCAAGGTCCGACACATGCACGGGGCAACGGACATCGTCGGTGAACAGGGCCCCGTCACGGCGCCCACCGGACAGCTCATGCACCAACGTCTCGTGCGCGGAATCCCCATCGCCGATGATCAGCGACGTTCGGGCGATGACGGCTGCCGGGGCCAGCAGACGGATCGCTGTCTCGGCGGCGGCCTTCGCAGCGCCGTAGGGCGTGATCGGATCCGGTGCAGCGGCTTCGTCGTAGTAGGCCTGTGCTCCGGAGAAGACCGCGTCGCTGGACACGTGCACCAGCCGTGCTCCCCGGCCGACTGCGGCCATCGCCACCCGGATGGCTCCCTCCGCCGTGGTCGCCCAATCTGCCTTCCGTGAGGCCGCGTTGACCACAACACGTGGATCCACTTCGTCGAGCACCGAGGCGATCTCCGCACGATTGCGGAGGTCAAGCGGCAGCCACTGAACCTCGGAGGAGCGGCCGGGGTTCCTCATGAAAGTCGCGGCAACGGCGTGCCCGGAAGCTGTCGCCTGTCGTGCCAGTTCCCCGCCGAGGAAACCGCTGCCGCCGATGATGAGCAAGGTCATGACCCGACACACTATGCCGAGAAGGACCGCCTAGCAGGGGTGCGGTGACCGGTGGAGGGCGGTGAGGAGGACGCGACCGGCCCTCTCGCCAACTCCCGCTCCAGGACCAGGAACAGCGCCTCGCTCAGCTTCGGCCGGGCAGCCACGATTTCGGGTCGGCGGCCTCCGCCGGCCTGCGCGCCAGCAGTCGGCGGGCGGGCCGCTCGGTCTCTTACCAGGTCACGGGCAGTGCGTGCAGGCCGTAGATGATGGCGTCGTATTTGAAGGGGATCGCGTCGAGGTCGTCGACGGCGCGGAGGGTGGGGATGCGGCGCAGCAGGGTCGGGTAGATGACCTGGAGTTCCATGCGGGCCAGGGGCTGGCCGACGCAGTGATGGGCGCCGGCGCCGAACGCCTGGTGCTGGCGGGCGTTGCGGGTCAGGTCGAGGCGGTCGGGTTCGGGGAAGACCGAGGGGTCGCGGTTGGCGAGTTCGCCGAGGAGGATGACGCCGTCTCCGGCGCGGATGGTGTGCCCGGCGACCTCGATGTCCTCCATGGCGGTACGGCGGCGGCCGAGGTGGACGATGGAGAGGTAGCGCAGGAGTTCCTCGACGGCGGTGCGGATGACGGCGGGGTCGTCCGTGTCGCGGATCAGGGCCAGTTGGTCGGGGTGCTGCAGGAGCAGCAGCGTACCCAGGCTGATCATGTTCGCGGTCGTCTCGTGTCCGCCCAGGAGCAGCAGCACACCCATGGTGGCGGCCTGGCGGCGGGTGATCTCGCCGCTCTCGATCTGCGTGCAGAGGCTGGAGAGGAGGTCGTCGCCGGGTTCGCCGAGCTTGCGGCCGACGAGGTCGTCGAGGTACGTGGCGAGGTTGGTGTGGGCTGTCCCGCGTTCCTGGGGTGAGGCGGTGGCGGAGACGATGCTCTTGCTGTTGGCCTGGAAGAACTCGTGGTCCTCGTACGGGACTCCGAGCATCTCGGAGATGACCAGGGAGGGGATCGGCAGGGCGAGGGCCTGGACGAGGTCGGCGGGCTTGGGGCCCGCCAGCATGGTGTCGATGAAGTCGTCGGTCATCTTCTGCACGCGGGGGCGCATCGCCTCGACGCGCTTGATGGTGAAGGCGCCGCTGACCATGCGGCGCAGCCGGGCGTGTTCGGGGTCGTCCATGCCGACGAAGCTCAGGTCGGTGCTGCCCGCGTGGGCGTGTGCCGGGTCCACGGGGCTGGGGAAGCCCGGCCGGGTGAACTCCACGCTCAGGCGCGGGTCGGACAGCAGGGCCTTCTGTTCGGCGTGCCCGGTCACAGCCCAGGGAGTGCTGTCACCCCAGGAGCGGACCCGGGTGACGGGGCCGTGTTCGGACAGCGCCCGCATGCCGGGAGACGGGGCGAAGGGGCACTTCGAGGAGCGCGCCGCAGGGAAGTCGGGGATCTCGGGTGTGCCGGCTTCGGGGGTGGCAGGCGTGGTGGTCATGATGTCCTCCGGTGGGGGCCGCCTCCGTCGTGCGAAGGGTGGGAGGCGTGCGCGGATCAGTCGGTGGGTGACGGAAACGTGCGAGGGTGCGGCGTAGTGAGAGCCGCTGGGGTGGCAACCGGTTCGGGCGGCGGGCTTCGGGGCACGCGCGGTCGGCCTGCCGTTGCGGTCAGCCGGTGACGTGTGTGGGCCGAGGCGTACCTGTCACTCGGTATGGGCCCTCGTCAGCGCGAGGCGGCGGCGGGTTCGACCCGGGGTGCGGGGGCGTACCGGTCGAGGAGGGCCTGGCGGTGTTGGCGGGCCTGCTTGGGCATGTTCCAGCCGAGGACCGCGATGGGGCGCCCCTCGTCGTCGAGGTACTGCGCGACGAACCGGCCCTGTTCCGTGTCACCTTCGACGATGTGCACGTTCGCGGTGGGTGTGGGCAGCCCGTACACCTGGATCTTGACGCCGAGTTGGTCGGTCCAGAAGTAGGGGACGGGACTGTAGGGGCGGTCCTCGCCCAGGATGTTCGCCGCGACCAGCATGGCCTGCTCGGTGGCGTTCGTGCGGTTCTCCAGCCGCAGCGACCGTCCGAGGCCTTCGTGGTGGAAGCGGGCCACGTCTCCCGCCGCGTAGATGCCGTCGGCGGCGCGGCAGCGGGAGTCGCACTCCACGCCGTCCCGCAGCGCCAGTCCGCTGTCGGTCAGCCAGTCGGTGGCGGGGGTGCTGCCGACCGCCGTGACGACGAGATCGGCGGGAAGGGTTTCGCCGTCGACCGGACGGACACCGGTGACGCGTCCGTCGGCCGTCTCCAGCCCGTCCACCAGTGTGTCCGGGCGCAGCCGCACTCCGTGTTCGGTGTGCAGTGCGGCAAGGCGCTGGGCGATGTCGTAGCCCAACTGCGCCTGCATCGGCGCGGTTTGAGGCCCCGTCATGGTGACGTCGGCGCCCATGAGGCGGGCCGTGGCGGCGATCTCGGCGCCGAGCACGCCGTCGCCGACGACCACGACCCGCTCGGCCTTCAGCAGTTCCTCGCGCAGCCGGCCGGCGTCGTCGAGGGTCCGCAGCACATGCACGCCCGTCGCGCCCTTCGCGCCCGTCGCGCCCTTCGCGCCCGACAGGCCGGGCAGCCTGCGTGCGTGCAGTCCGGTGGCCAGTACGACGGCCTCCGCCCGCAGCTCCGCTCCGCTCGCGGTACGCACCGTGCGCGTGTCGGCGTCGAGGGCCAACGCCCGCTCGCCGAGGACGAGTTCGGCGTCCAGGGCGTCCAGCACGTCACGGGTGCGCAGCTGCGTGCGCTCGGCCTCCCAGGTGCCGGCGAGTACCTGCTTCGACAGGGGCGGGCGGTCGTACGGCGCGCCTTCTTCCTCGCCGAGCAGCGTGATCCGTCCGCGGTAGCCCTTGCGGCGCAAGCTCTCCGTGACGGCGAGACCCGCGGCACTGGCCCCGACGACAAGCACGTCCGACGGCGTACTCACGCGTCCTCGTGCAGGTGGATGGCGGCGGCAGGGCAGACGCCTGCGGACTCGCGGACTCCCTCGTGGTGCTCTGCTACGGGCGCGGCGTCGAGCAGGATGACGATGCCGTCATCGTCACGCTGGTCGAACACTTCAGGCGCGATCACTACGCACTGGCCCGCGCCGCAGCACTTCTCCTCGTCAACAGTTATCTTCACGCTGTCTCCCTTGTCGAGTCGAGTCGGGTCAGGCCGGACGGCGTTGGTTCGCACCGGCCTGTAACGGTCTTTCAGCGACGGGTGGTGGGCGCGGCGAGGAGCCCCACCAGCGCGTCCTCCAGCGCGTCGGCGATGCGCTCCCAGGACGGGCCGGGCTCGGCCGGGACTTCGGCGAGGGCGCGTTCGCGCTCCGCGCAGGTATGGGTGATCAGATGGCGGGCCATCTCCGCGCGCTGGGGGCGGACTTCGGGAGGCACGATGTCGTACAGGCACCGGCCCAGCCCCTGAAGGGTGCGGCGCAGGCTGTCACGGGTGAGGGACTCGTCCGTCACCAGCGTCCGCATCAGCGGGTCGGTCATCACCTGCGCGGCGAACCGCGCGTGCCAGGACGGAAAACCGAGGGCCGCGTGATACTCGGTCACCGGACGCAACAGGCAGCGGACCCAGTCCCGCAGGTCGTCGCTGTCGCCGGCGGCCTCCACGTAACGTGTGCGGATCACGTCGACCTGATCGCCGTGCCTGGTCATCATGGCCCGCACGAGGGTCGCCTTGCTGCCGAAGTGGTAACTGACGGCCGTGGTGTTGCCCTGGCCGGCCGCCTCGCCGATCTGCCGGTTGGAGACATTCGACAGCCCGTGCTCGGCGTAGAGGCGCTCGGCCGCGGCCATGATGGCCTCGCGGGTGCCGGCGCCGCGACCGGTGCGGGGCTGGGTGCTGTTCACCATGTCAGGCTCCTCGATTCCGCGCTCTTGATCACTAGACCTCACACTTCCAGTTAAGTCAACCGACTGACTTAATATCTGGTCCGGCCAGGTGGGCGCGACGGGCCGGAAACGGAAGCAGGGTCACCCGTGCCCCTGCGGGATTCGAGTCCTCGTACACGAGGCCTGGGGTCTGAGGCCTCAGGGATTCACCGCACGCCGATCCCCGCCAGCAGATCCTCGTCCTGCCGCAGGATGCGCGCATGCAGTGCGCGCAGCGTCGGGCCCGGGTCCGCGCCCAGGGCTTCGGCGAGGCGGTGCCGGGTCGCCTCGTAGGCGGCGAGGGCTTCGGAGGAGCGGCCGGTGCGGTAGAGGGCGTGCATCAGCAGCTCCACCGGACGCTCGCGCAGCGGGTGCGCGGCGATGAGCCGGATCAGCTCGTGGACCTGCTCGAAGGAGCGGCCGTGGGCGATCTCGCCGGCCAGCCGTTCTTCCTGTACGGTCACGCGCTTCTCCGCCCAGCGCTGACGTTCGGCCTCCAGGTAGGGGGCACGCAGGCCCTCGGCGAAGTCACCGCGCCACAACTCTTCCGCGCGCCCGACGAGTTCGGCGGCCGCAGGCAGGTCGCCGGCGTCCCGGGCGGCGATGGCCCGGTCCACCAGGGAGCGTCGCTCGCCCAGATCGTCGATGCCCGCGCCGGCCAGCCGGTATCCGCCGCCCGTCCAGGTCAGGTCGACCGCATCGCCGAGGCAGCGACGCAGCCCGGAGACGTACTTCTGCACCAAGTTCCGTACGTGGCGCGGCGGTTGACTGCCCCAGACGGCGTCGACCAGAGCGTCGTACGAGATGGAGCGCCCTTCTTGCAGGAGCAGGACGGCCAGGACGGCCCGCTGCTGCGGCGGGCCCAGCGGCACCTCCTGTCCGTCCGCGCCCAACACCCGTACCGGGCCCAGCATTTCGAACCTCAACACCCGCTCGGCCTTCACGTGCGCCCCCTCACCCATGGGGCGAGGGTAGCCCGGGTGGCGTTCCAGCGGTTGTTCCAGCGGGCGTTCCAGCGCTCGGTCAGCGGTGGCATCGAGCCTGGCGGTCACGGAACACCCACCCTGGGAAAGGCAGTTCACCATGCTCACCGCTCTGGCCCGGCTTGCCGTACACCGAGCCCGCACCGTCCTCGTCGTCTCCCTGCTGGCCTTCCTGGGGCTTGCCGGGTACGGCGCGGGCGGGCTCGCGGAGCTCGATCTGTCGCGGTGGAACTCACCGGGGACCGAGTCCGTCCGGGCCGGGGAGGTGCTGCGCGAGGAGTTCGACACCGGGAACCCCAACGTCGCCCTGCTGGTCACCGCCCGCGACGGCGACGTCGACAGCGCCGCGACCCGCCGGGCGGCGAACCAGCTGCAGCGCGAGGTCGAGAAGGTCCCGAACGTCACCGACACCACGTCCTACTGGCAGGCGGACAGCCCCGCCCTGCGCGACAGCGACGGCCGCCGCGGACTGCTGCTCGTCCGCCTGGAAGGCAGCGCCACCGACACCCGCGACCAACTGGCTGAGCTGTCCCCGCGGTTGCCCCGCACGGCCGGTGCGGCCGTCGACGTCCGCGTCGGCGGCCAGGAGGAGATCTCGCGCCAGGTCGGCGAGCAGGCGCGGACGGACTTCCTGCGCGCCGAACTGTTCGCGCTGCCCGCGATCACCCTGCTCCTGATCCTGCTCTACCGGCGCACGGTGGCGGCCCTCCTCACGGTCGCCGTCGGTCTCCTCGCCGTGGTCGGGACGCTCGCAGGGCTGCGGGCCATCGCGCAGTTCACCGAGGTGTCGACGTTCGCCGCCAACCTCGCGCTCGTGCTCGGCCTCGGACTCGGCGTCGACTACAGCCTGTTCGTCATCAGCCGCTACCGGGAGGAACGGACGGCCGGCCACGCACAACAGGAGGCGGTGGCCCGGGCGACGGTGGCGGCGGGCCGTACCGTCCTGTTCAGCGGCGTCACGGTGGCCGCTTCGCTCAGCGCCCTGCTCGTCTTCCCGTTCTTCTTCCTGCGCTCCTTCGCCTACGCGGGCGCGCTGGTCGTGCTGACGGCGCTGGCAGGGGCCGTGATCCTGCTGCCGGCCGCGCTCTCCCGCTGGGGCGACAAGGTCGAACGCCGGTCCCCCGTACGCCACTCCGGCCTGTGGCACCGCACCGCGCTCGGCGCGATGCGCCGCCCGGTGTCGTCCGGGATCGGCGTCCTGGCGATCCTGCTCCTGGCCGGCGCGCCCCTGCTCGGCCTGCGCTTCGGCCTCCCCGACGAGCGCACCCTCCCGGAGGGCGCCTCCTCCCGCACCACGTCCGAGATCATCCACCGCACGTTCCCTGCCGAGCCCACCGACACCGTCCACCTCGTCCTGCGGGGCCCCGCCCCCGAGCCCGCGGCCCTCGCCTCGTACGCCGCCGAACTCTCCCGCATCCCGGGCACGTTCCAGGTGGACGCCCCCACCGGCGCCTATCGCGAGGGGCAACGTACCGGCGCACCCGGCCAGTCCGGCCTGACCTCCCCCGACGGCCGCGTCCGCATCGCGCAGATCCCCACCCAACAGGCCATGTACGGCAACGTCCCGGCCTTCGTCGACCGCATCCGGACCACCGAGTCACCCACCACGTCCGTCCTCGTCGGCGGCTACCCGGCCGAGACCACCGACTTCCGCGCCACCCTCCTGGACCGACTGCCACTCGCCGCCGGAATCGTCCTCGGAGCGACGTACCTCCTGCTGTTCGCGATGACCGGGAGCATCCTGCTGCCGCTGAAGGCGACGATCCTCAACCTCCTCAGCCTGTCCGTCATGTTCGGCTGCCTGGTGTGGGTCTTCCAGGACGGCCACCTCTCCGGCCTGCTCGGCTTCACCGCGACCGGCTCGATCGAACCGAGCATCCCGGTCCTGATGTTCTGTGTGGCCTACGGCCTGTCGATGGACTACGAGGTGTTCCTGCTCGCCCGCATCAAGGAGGAGTACGACCGCACGGGCAGCACCCGCCCGGCCGTCGCGGAGGGCATCCGTAGGACCGCCCCACTGATCACCGCGGCCGCCGGCATCCTCGCCCTGTCCTTCCTCTCGTACGCGTCGGGCGGCGTGCTCTTCCTCAAGGAGCTCGGCATCGGCACCGCCCTGACGATCCTGGTCGACGCCACCCTGATCCGCGTCGTCCTTCTCCCGGTCACCATGCGCCTGGCCGGCCGCGCCAACTGGTGGGCCCCGGGCCCGCTGCGCCGCCTGCACGACCGCATGCGGAAGTCCTCCGCCCTGTCACCGGAGAGCGAGCCGGAAGACTTCACGCCACCGTCGTCCCGTGAGCTCAGCACGAGGCGGTGACCTCTTCGATGCCGCGCGGTGAGTACGCCGTGCCGGTGCTCGGGAAGTGTTCGAGTTCTTCAACGACCTTTCCTGGGACGGCGACATGGACGGCAACCGGCCCCGGGACAGCCACATGGCGACCGGCACCGCCTCCCACCCGTGGAACGGCACGTTCAACAAGGCCTCCGTCTCCCCTCCCGCATCAGTAGGTCGGCGCGGTTCAGCCCTGCAAGCCGACCGTCGAGTTCGGCTGCGTGACTGGAGAGTTGAGCGGATCGGGGGCGTGAAGGTGCCAGTCGGTGCGTCCCTGGAACGCGTCACCGGCGCGCAGCACGAGCTGTTCGTCGAAGCAGCGTCCCGCGATCTGCAGCCCCAGGGGCATGCCGTCGTCCGTGAAGCCGAAGGGGACGCTCATCACCGGGTTTCCGGTGGTGTCCCAGTAGCCCGTGTACACCGGCCCGATGCCGCCGGGCTGGAAGAATCCGTCCTTGACGCGTTCCAGGGAAGCGGCACCGCCGCCGACGGTGGGGGTGAGGATGAGGTCGACGTTCTCGAAGGTCCGCTGGATCGCCTTCTGGCCGACGCGGCGGGCCCGTTGGGCCTGGAGGTAGTCGGCGGAGCTGTAGTAGAGGGCGGCGCCGATGGTCTGCCGTGTGGCGGCTCCGTAGTCGAGCCACCGGGTACGCAGGTCCGGCAGGTGATAGCTGAAGGCCTCGGAGAACATGATGACTTCGTCGGCCGTGGTCATCTCGGCGTAGTGGGGCAGTGCGATGTCGACGACCTGGGCGCCGAGTCCGGCGAGGACTTCGAGCGCGGAGTCGAAGGCCCGGTTCAGGGCCGGGTCGTACTCCGGGTTGACACGCTCCAGGCGGTCGACGCCGATGCACACTCCGGTGAGATCCCCTGTGAGGGCGCCCGTGTAGTCGACGCTCGGCGCCGCGGCGAGGGTGGGGTCCGAGGGGCGGGGCCCGGCCAGTACGTCGAGCAGGGCGGCGCAGTCGCGAGCCGAACGTGCCATGGGGCCGATGTGGTCCAGGGTGTAACCGAGCGGCACCGTACCGGACTTGGGGACCAGGCCGTACGTGGGCATGAGGCCGGTGATGCCGCAGTACGCCGCGGGTATCCGGATGGAGCCGCCGGTGTCGGTGCCGAGGGCGCCGTGGACGGCGCCGAGCGAGACCGACGACCCGGAACCGGAGCTCGATCCGCCGGCCCAGCGCTCAAGGTCCCAGGAGCAGCGCGGAATCGGGAACGGCTTGGCGGGGTCCGGCATGCCGATGGCGAATTCCATCGTGGTGAGCTTGCCCATGACGATGCCGCCCGCGGCCCTCAGCCGTTCGACGACCACGGCGTCGCCGGACATCGCCGTGCGGTCGTGGACGAGCGACTGCGCGGTGGTCTCGCCTTCGCGAGTGCTGATGATGTCCTTGATGCCCAGCGGTACTCCGTGCAGGGGGCCGACCGGTTCGCCGGCCGCCAGGGCGTCGTCGGCGGCCCGAGCGGCTTCGAGCGCCTGCTCGTCATAGCGGGCGAGATAGATGCCGACCGCCTTGTCGTACTTCTCGGCGGCTTCGATCGCGTCGGTGACGACCTGGACGCTGCTTGTCGCCCCGGTCCTGATCGCCTCGGCGACGTCCGTGAGGGTCTTGGCTCCCGTGGTACTGCTGACACCCGTGGTGCTGCTGACAGGGATACGGTCCACTGTGGTCATGTCGGTACGCGTCCTCCGGTCGGATCAGGTCAGGGCGTTGAAGGTCACGGCCGGCTCCTCGTAGCGGACGCCGTTCAGTCGGTAGAGGGCCGCGAGCGCAGCCCTGCACGGGGCGTAGTTCGCCACGAAGAAGTCGACCTCCTCGTGAGGGACGGTCAGGCCGTGCTGGGCGATGGCGGCTTCGACGAACTCGCGGTCGTGGGGCGTGGGCGTGGGCTGGGGCATGACTCTCCTCGCGTAGGGGCCTACCGGGAACGGAGGACCCACAAGGCCCACAGGACCTTTGGGCGACAACAGCTTTCGTAGGTGGGGTTACGCGTCGTGGTTGCCTCTGGGGCTCCGGGATTTCCGTTTCTCCGAACGGGTGCCGACATGGTCCGACCGCGTGCCAGGGCGCGTCGAGGCCCAGGTCCCGTTTCGCTGCGGGGCGTGGTGGGGCTACAAGTGCCGGGCACCCGGGGGCCGTTGGGACAGGACAGCAGGGTGTGTCACGTCCGCGCCACACGCGTCCGGCGAGGCGCGCCCCCGCGCGCGTATCGCCGGGGCGAGACTCCGAACTGCTCCTGAAAGCGCGCGTGGAAGGTGGACGTGGACCGGAACCCGCAGGCGTGCGCGATGTGTTCGACCGTGACCCGTGCTCCCTGGAAGCGCAGCGCCCGCTCGGCGCGCCCCAGTCGGCAGCGCAGGATCTCCGCGGCCACCGTGGCTCCGTGCTCGGCGAAGGCCCGGAAGACGGTTCGGCGCGAGACGTGGAGCATGGCGGCCAGGGTGTCGGGGCCGAAGCCCGGATCGTGGCTGGAGGTCTCGATCAGGGACATGGCCTCGGCATACAGACGCTTCGACGCGCTCAGTGCCCGAGCCAGGTCGGGGCTAGTTCCCATGAGCATCTCGGTGGCCTCCAGCAGGCTCGGCAGGAGGCTGGACAGCGGTCCCGGCCCCTGCCGGGAGACCAAGGACCACAGGCCTTGAACGAAGGCCAGCCACGGAGCCCCGAGCCCGTGCGAGTCGACGCGCAGGGCATGAGTCATCAACTCGTCCACCCGCGTCCCGCGTCGGCGCATCTCCGCTGTCGGCACCGACAGAACCAGTTGCCGGAAGCCCCCTGGACAGTGAAAGCGGAACGGCGCCCCAAGATTGACGAGGCACGCCTCACCGCTGCGCAGGACCGTCTGCTCGCCGTTCTGCTCGGCCACGGCGCCGCCGTCGAGCATGAGGACAATGTCGATGCGCTCCGCGGCATCCCGCGCGACATCTTTCGAACTTCGGTGGGAGACAAGCGACTTCGCGTCGACGCTGAGCATATGAAGGTCCCTCTCCCCCACCGCCCGCAGCTCCCCTGCGAAGTCACCGCCCATCGCGCGGAAGGACATGCCGGCGTGTTCGCGTTCCATGACCTCCGTCCACTGACGAAGGTCCGCCGACTTGTTGCGCCGTATCGCGTCCCCCTGACAGGGAACGCGTTCACTCATCACGGACACCGGACTCCTTCCAGCAGGAACAGCCAGCAAGGAACGTAGGGACGTCCTGTTTCGTACGAGTAACGGGATGCGGGCGCACCGTCGTGCGGGCGACCCGGCGCCCGTCGCCGTACGCCCGGTGCGGCGGGAATTCCCGCGGACTCTGGTCAGATGGTTGAGAGACGGATCATTCCGGGTGAGGCTGTGGGCTGTAGTCGATGAAGGGATGACCCGCCATGGCCGCCACCGCCAAGCCCCCGTTCCGCGCCGACCACGTCGGCAGCCTGCTGCGCCCGCCCGCGCTCCTGCGGGCGCGGGCGGAACACGCCGCAGGGAAGATCGACGACGCCGCGCTCGCCGCCGCCGAGGATGCGGCGGTCCGTGAGGTCGTCGCACTGCAGAAGGAGGCAGGACTGCGCAGCGCGACCGACGGCGAGTTCCGCCGCGCCTCCTGGCACATGGACTTCATCTACTCCCTCGGCGGCATCAGCCGCGTAGAGGACGAGTCGCTGCATGTCCGCTTCCACAACGAGGACGGCGACATCGAGTTCGCGCCGCCCTCCACGCGCATCGACGGCAAGGTGCGTCTCGAGCGCACGATCTTCGCCGACGCCTTCTCCTTCCTCCGTGACACCGTCACCGACGGCATCACCCCGAAGCTGACCATCCCCTCGCCGAGCATGGTCCACTACCGCGGCGGCCGCGCCGCGATCGACGCGTCCGTCTACCCCGACCTCGACGCCTTCTGGTCGGACCTGACCGACGCGTACGCGGCCCAGATCCGCGGCGTGCACGAACTCGGCTGCCGCTACCTCCAGTTGGACGACACCTCGCTCGCCTATCTCAACGACCCCGAGCAGCGCTCGTACGTCTCCTCCATCGGCGGCGACGCCGAGCACCAGCACGAGACGTACATCGCCAACATCAACAAGGCCCTGGCCGGCCGCCCCGACGATCTGCGCGTCACCACCCACATGTGCCGCGGCAACTTCGCCTCCTCCTGGGCCGCTTCGGGCAGCTACGACTTCGTCGCCGAGGCGGTCTTCGGCGGCCTCGACGTCGACGGCTTCTTCTTGGAGTACGACGACGAGCGCTCGGGCGGGTTCGCCCCGCTGCGCTACGTCCCCAAGGACAAGCACGTCGTCCTCGGCCTCGTCACCACCAAGCGGCCTCAGCTGGAGGACAAGGACGCCCTCAAGCGGCGCATCGAGGAGGCCTCGCGCTACATCGACATCGACCAGCTGTGCCTGTCCCCGCAGTGCGGCTTCTCCTCCACCGTCGAGGGCAACAAGCTCACCATTGAGGACCAGTTGGCCAAGCTCCGGCTCATCGTGGAGACCGCGGAGGAGGTGTGGGGCGGGGTGTGAACCAGACTCGACAGGGGGAAGCAGTCACCCCAACTCCGCACGCCAACTCCGAAGTCCTGTGACCCCGTTGCTGGGCCATGGCGTCAGCGTGCGAACTTTTCGATGGCCGCTGGGGTGACGGGGGTGAAGAAGTTCACGAGGTTGCCGTCGGGGTCGCGGAACAGTAGCGACCGGTTGCCCCAGGGCATCGTGGTGGGCCCGCCCACGAAGTCGGTGACGAGGCCGGTCAGGTTCTGGTGAACGCGGTCCACGTCGTCGACGAGGAACTCGGTGATCACGCTGTGGTTGTCCGCCGGGCGGGCGGAGCCCGGGGCGAACAGCGGGACGGTGCGGGTGCCGGCGATCGCGAGGGTGGCGCCCGCGGTGTCGAGTTCGGCGAAGTCCTCGGTGGCCCACGTCGCCCGCACCCCCGTGGCTCGCTCGTAGAACTCGACGAGGCGCGCCACGTCGCTGGTGATGATGCGGATCGAGACGAACTTCATGGGGGGGCTCCTTGGTTGTGCTGGTGGTGGCGTGCACTGCGCAGGTTAGGAGCAATAGAGGACAGAATCGGTCCGGTATTCACGTTAAGTTGTGTGCATGTCCCGACCCACTGCCCGCGTGCTGACCCTCCTGGAGCTGCTGCAGTCGGGCGGCACCCGGACGGTGGCCGAACTCGCCGAGCGGCTCGGCGTCGAAGGGCGCACCGTGCGGCGGTACGTGGACCAACTGATCGACCTGGACGTGCCCGTGGAATCGGTGCGCGGCCGCTACGGCGGGTACCGGCTCGCCCCCGGGTACCGGCTGCCTCCGCTCATGCTCAGCGACGACGAGGCGCTGGCCGTGCTGCTCGGTCTGGTCGCCGGCCGCAGAACAGGGCTGCCGACGACGCAGCACACGGCAAGCGAGACGGCATCGGCGAAGATCCGCAGGGTGCTGCCCAAGCACACCGCCCGCCGGCTCGACACACTCCTGGAATCCCTCGCCTTCACGGAACAGCCCGGAGAGTTCGACACCCCGGACGCCGATGTCCTGCTCACCCTCGCCGATGCGGTGCACCACCGCCGGCCGGTCTCGATCCGCTACACCGACCGCGACGCACGGCCCAGCGAACGCACGCTGCACGCGTACGGGATCGTCGCCCATTCGGGCCGGTGGTACGTCACGGGCAAGGACGCCCGGATCGGCGAGGACCGAACCTTCCGGCTCGATCGCATCGCGGACGCGCGGACCCTGCCCGGCTCGTTCGAAGCGCCCGTTGGTCCCGGTCCGGCACAGCGCCTGCTGTCGGCGTTCGCCACGGCCGAGTACCGGCATGAGGTGACCTTGCGGATCCACGGGACAGTCGAGCAGATCCGCACCCACCTGCCCGCCACCGTCGCGAGCCTGGAAGAGCACGAGCCCGCGGCGGACCAGGAGCGGGCGACCGAGCGCTGGCTGCGCGTCGAACTGCGGGCGGAGCGGCTCGACTGGCTGCCTCCCGTACTCGCTGCACTCGACCGGCCGTTCGTCATCGAACGCCCCGATGAACTGCGCGACCTCGTCACCGCGTTCGCCGATCGCCTTGCGTCCTACGCCCGCCGAGCCTGACCGCGGGGAACCGATGTCATGAGACCGACGTCATGAGATGGCACACCCCTGGCCTTCAGGGGATGCCGGCCCTCGCCTCAAGCGCGAACGCTACGTACTGGACGTACTGGCGACAGGGGGTGGCGCGGTCGGCCCAGAGCTCCGACCTGCTCGGGCGCCGCCATTCCGACCTGCGTACGTTCGGTCGCAATCTTCGCCACGAAGATAAAAGTCGACGTCGTGTAGATTATGGATTGCGGGTCGGCGCGCTGCCCGACCGCGCTCCCCGAGAGAGCAAGGTGAGTGCAATGAAGACATTCCTGATCACCGGCGTGAGCAGCGGCCTGGGACGGGCCTTCGCGCAGGGCGCCCTTGATGCAGGCCACACTGTGGTCGGCACTGTCCGCAAGGAGTCCGATCTGGCGGCGTTCGAGGAGCTCGCGCCGGGTCGGGCGCACGCCCGGCAGCTGGACGTGACCGACGATGCCGCGGTGTTCGCGACGGTCGAGGAAGTCGAGTCGTCCGTCGGCCCGGTCGACGTGGTCATCGCCAACGCCGGCTATGGCCTGGAGGGCGTCTTCGAGGAGACGTCGCTGTCCGACGTGCGGGCCCAGTTCGAGACCAACGTGTTCGGTGCCGCTGCCACCCTCCAGGCGGTGCTGCCGTACATGCGTCGCCGCCGCTCCGGTCACCTCATGGCGGTCACCTCAATGGGCGGCCTGATGGCCGTGCCGGGCATGTCGGCCTACTGCGGAAGCAAGTTCGCCCTGGAAGGCATGCTGGAGGCAATCGGTAAGGAGGTCGCGTCCTTCGGGATACACGTGACGGCCATCGAGCCGGGTTCCTTCCGTACCGACTGGGCCGGCCGCTCGATGACCCGCTCCGAGCGATCCATCGACGATTACGACGCGTTGTTCGCCCCGATCCGCGAAGCCCGCGTCAAGGCGAGCGGCAACCAGCTCGGCAACCCGGAGAAGGCTGCCGCCGCGGTACTGCAGATCCTGGATGCGCCGAAGCCGCCGGCCCACCTGGTTCTCGGTTCGGACGCCTTGCGCCTGGTCGCCGCCGGCCGACAGGCGGTGGACGAGGACATTCGCACCTGGGAGTCCCTCTCCCGCACCACCGACTTTCCCGACGGCCAGCAGATCGCGGCCAGTTGACCACAGCCCTCCTTCGACGAACTCCAGCGGGTGGGCGCCGCCTGCCGGGGAATCCGGCTGCGCACCGCCCACCGCGACCGCCCCGGACCCCAATCCGTTCGTGCAGGTGCCTTTCAGCCGGTCATGACGCGACGCCAGATACCGACAGTGGTCGCTGTCGCCCGGGCCAGGTCGGGCTCGGGCGAGCAGGCAGCACGGTAGAAGGTGCGCTCCGTCATCCAGCACAGCGCATACGCCAGGGCGGCCGCATCCTCGGCGCCGTCGCCCTCTGGGACGCCTGCGCGCTTCAGGACCTCGGTCATGGTGCGGGCGAAGGCTTCGACGGTGTCGTTCCAGGCAGCGGCGATCACGGGGTGCAGCGCCGAGTAGTCGACGGCCGCACGCATGACGGTGCCGTGTTCGCGCCAGACCTGCTCGACTCCGCGCACCGCCCGCTCCATGGCATCGGCCGGTGCGGCGGCCTCGTCCTGGGCGGTGCCGTCGGCCGTGGCCCGGACGGTGCGCATGGTGCGCTCCACGAGCGCCGCGAGGACTTCATGCTTGTTGCCGAAGTAGAAGTACAGGGAGCCACGCGAGATGCCGGCGCCCTTGGCGATCGCCTCGACGGTCAGGTCCTCGAGGCTTGTGTGCTCAAGCAGCGCCTCGGCTGTGTCCAGAAGGGCCTGTTCACGCAGGTCGCCTTTCCGGGGCGTGTCCTTGCGCCTTCCCACGGTCTTCTCCCCTGATCTGCTCTCTGCGAGCCGGCATGTCCGCCACTGTCGGCGCAGAACGGCCGACCGTCACCACGCAGATGCCTCCGGCCGTGGAATCTACACTACGTCGACTTTTCCCTCGGTGCCGCAGGAGAGGGACACCCCGGCGCCCCCACAACGGGACATTGGGCGGGGCCCAAACAGGCGTCAGCCCTCGGGGTTTCGGTGTTGCCTGCGCAGGGCGGCCCAGTGGCGCAGGCGTTCGCTGATCTGGGCTTCGTAGCCGTTGCCGGTGGGCTGATAGTACGTCTCGCGGTCCATGTCGTCGGGGAAGTAGTCGGCTCCCGAGAAGCCGTCCGTGGTGTCGGGGTCGTACTGATAGTCCTTGCCGTAGCCGAGGTTCTTCATCAGCCGGGTCGGGGCGTTGAGGATGTGGGCGGGTGGCATGAGGGAACCGGTGCGGCGAGCGGCGCGGTGTGCGGCATTGAAGCCGCGGTAGACGGCGATGGACTTGGGGGCGGTGGCGAGGTAGACGACGGCCTGGGCGATCGCCAACTCGCCCTCGGGGGAGCCGAGTCGCTCGTACACGTCCCAGGCGGCAAGCGTCTGCTGGAGGGCGTGCGGATCGGCGATACCGATGTCCTCCGCCTGCTGGGAAATGCGCAGTGGGACGCCCGGACTGTCGCCGCCCACCTCGGATTCTCCGATGCCACGAACTTCGGCCGCTTCTTCCGCGACCGCACCGGTCTCACCCCGGCCGCCTTTGCGACCAGGGATGCAACGCGCGGCTAGGTGTGCCGACTTGGCCCGGCTGCGTGACGAATCCCCGCGTCCTTCCCGGCCCGCTGCACGTTTGCCGAGTCTGACGACGCGGCCCCGGGCGAGCCTGCGACGATCTGCGGATATCGCTGTCGGCCATTGCCTCGCTCGTCCGAAATCCGATCACGACGCCCACTGCTGTGCTGCGTACCCGCGTGACCAAAGACGCGGAAGTGCCGGCGCTACGGCACGAGGACGCAGTGCTGCGCCGGCACCGTCAACTCGTCGCCCGGAAATGGACGTTCGTGGATCGGAAGCCCCTCTGTCGAGTGATGCCCAAGACGAGGAACACCGGCCGGGTCACAGGCACCAAGTGCAGCCTGCCGCCCGTCGAAGCGGCATCACATTGATGCCGGACCAGGAGAGTCAAGCCCCGCTCGAGTCAGTGAACGACGCCCCGGCCAGACCGGATTCGCACCGCCGCGTGCGCAACGGCACCACCGCCTCGTCCATGCAAGGGCAGGGAAACAGGTATACAGGTCGAGTTCCCCGGCGACACCGGGCCTGGATCGCGTCACCTGTTTCGCCGGCCCGAATGGCCAACGGAGCGTGGCAGATCCCAGTGAGCGACGTCACGGCCATCGGGAAGACATCGTGGCCAAAGATTGTGGCTGGAAACCAGGGGGCTGCTTTACGCGCCCCGGAGCCTGACCTGACCAGCTTTTGACGCAAGAGGAGCCCCCATGCAGCAGTCGGCCAAGCGACGGATCGCCGTGCGAGCAGTTGGAGCGCTGTTGACGGTGGCGTTCGCGGCGAGTTGTTCGGCGAGCGTGGGATCGAAGAACGTGAGCAAGGACGAGGTCGCGAAGCAGGCCTCAACGGCCCTGGGCAAGCAGATCGGCCGGGAGCCCGACGACATCACCTGCGAGGACAGCCTCAAGGCCGAAGTGGGCGCGACCGTACGCTGCAAGCTCACCGACGGCGGCGAGAAGCTGGGCATGACGGTCACCGCGAAGTCGGTCGACGGCGACAAGGTCAACATGGACTTCAAGGTCGACGACGCTCCGGGTGCCGACGACTCCGCGGATCCGGAGCCCACCGACGAGGCGAGCACCGGCACTGGCGGTGGGTCGGTGAGGAGGGCGGAGGTGGCCCGTCAGGGCAAGGCCGCCCTGACGGCGCAGGTCGGCAAGGAGCCCGACGCCTTCTCCTGCCCCGAGGACCTTCCGGCCAAGGTGGGTGCCGTCGTCCGCTGCCAGTTGGTGTCGGAGGGCAAGCAGTACGGGGTGACGGTCACCGCGAAGTCGGTCGTCAACGGCCGGGTCAGCATGGGCTTCAAGGTCGACGACGCCGCGGTCGGCTGACCCCGGCCACCATGCCGGCGCCATGCTGAGCCGCCAGAACACGAGGGCGTGATGTGCGTGGGGGGGGGGCAGGGGGAAGACCTCGCGTGGAGAGCCTCCCCCGCTCCCGGCTCAGAGGGCGGGGAACAGCCATGGTCTCCTCGAGCTCGGCGCCCCTGCCCCCTTCGGCTACGCCGCCGACTCCGGTTGGCGTTCAGCGGCATCCGGCGTCCCGGCCCCCGTAACAGTCACGGCACTCTGCACAGAGCCCGCACCGCGGCCGAAGAACAGCGATGCCGCGAACGCCACAAGGCCGATGACGCCCGCGAGGACGAACGCCGCGCTCAGGCCACTCGCGTCGGGCGCACCGGACGCACCGTCGGACGCACGGGACGCCACGGTGACGAAGACCGCCGTACCGAAGGCGCCCGCGACCTGCTGCATCGTCGCGAGGATCGCACTGCCGTGGGAGTGCAGGTGGTCCGGCAGCACGTTCAGGGACGCCGTCATGAGCGGGGTCATCATCAGGCCGAGCCCGCCCATGAGCAGCAGGTGCATGCCGATGACCGCCGCCAGCGAAGAGTCCGGGTCGAGCAGCGAGAACAGCCACAGCGAGGCCGCCAACGCGGCCGCCCCCGGGATCACCAGCGGACGAGCGCCGGCGCGGTCGTAGAGCCGGCCCACGGGCCGGCCGAGGACGCCGAGGAGCAGGCCGCCGGGCAGGACGGCGAGGCCGCTGACGAAGGTGGTCGTCCCCATGACCGTCTGAAGGTAGAGCGGCAGCAGAATCGCGGCCGCGCCCAACATGCACATGAACAGCAGCGCGGACAGCAACAGGGCTACGGAGAAGGTGGGGTTCGCCAGCGGGCGCAGGTCCAACAGGGCGCGATCCTGGCTCTGCAGGCGCAGTTGGCGCAGGACGAACACGGTGAGGGACAGCAGACCGGCGACGATCGGCATCCATGGCTCGACGGTGTGTTCCCCGCCGCCGGACTCGCCGATGGAGGCGAGGCCGTAGAGGACGCCGCCGAAGCCGACGGCGGAGAGCACCACCGACAGCACGTCCAGCGGCACCTTCCGTGTCTCGCTGTCCAGGCGCAGCCATATCGCACCGATCACCAATGCCGCCAGTGCCAGCGGCAGGACGATCCAGAACATCCAACGCCAGCCCAGCGAGGACAGCACCGCGCCGCCCACCGTCGGGCCGATGGCCGGGGCCACCGCGATGACGATCGTGATGGTGCCCATCATCGCCCCGCGACGCTCCGCAGGGACCAGGCGCATCACTGTCGTCATCAGCAACGGGATCATCACAGCGGTGCCGAACGCCTGCACCACGCGTCCGGTGAGCAGCACGCCGAAGCCGGGCGCGAGGGCGCTGATCAGGGTGCCGGTGCTGAACGCCGTCAGCGAGGCCAGGAAGATCCCGCGCACGGAGAAGCGCTCGAGAAGGAAGCCGGTGATGGGGATGACCACGGCCATCGTCAGCAGGAAGCCGCTGGTCAGCCACTGCACGGTCGTCGTGGAGACCCCCAGGTCGACGGTGAGGTCGCGCAGGGCGACGCTCAGGATCGTCTCGTTGAGGATCATCACGAACGCGGACGCGACAAGGACCGCGATGAGGACACCCGCGCGCGCTGATGTCCCGCCCTCGGGCGGGGCGGCCGTACTGCCGCCCTCCCCGGGTGCGTCCACGTTCTCGACGTTGGTTGGCTGGCTCATGTGGGGCTGTACCTCGCAAGAGTCGGTCGAAGTCATCGGCCGGGCCGTACGCCGCGGGCCAGGACTTGGCACACACGCACAGGCCGGGCCGCTCAGGGCGCTCACCGCAGGGCAGGAGAACGGCGCGCACACGTAGTGCGCACTCAACCCCCAACGGACCGTCGGTGCACGGCATTCCCGATATGACGGCGCTCACAGCAGATCGCGCCATCGCAGCGGATCACGCCGACGCGCCGGATCACGCCGACGCGCCGGATCACGGCACCGCGCCGGATCGCCGCCGTCGGCCTATCCCTGCGGGAAGTCGACACCGGCCGCGATCAACCGCGCCTCGACCAGCGCGTTCAGCCGGGCGATGGAGGGGGCGTCGTCCTCCCGGTGGCGGTTGACCAGTGCGTATCGGGCCGCGTTGTCGGCGCGGCCCCGAAGCCTGGTTCCCGCCGCCAGCAGCTCGCGGTCGGCCAGCAACTTCTCGGCGAGCGCCGCCGCCAGTTCGTCGAGCCGCGGGTCGTCGGGCGGCCAGGACCCCGCGTCCCAGGCGCGCTTGGTCAGCTCGACGTGCTCGGGATCGTCGAGGAGGTGCTCGAGCCGGGTCAGGAAGGTGTCGAACATCTCCGGGACCAGCGCCCGGGTGAGCACCAGCGCCTCCCGTTGCGTGGCCAAGTACTCGCCGCGGAAGCCGAGTTCGGCCATGCGATCCAGGACCTCGCAGGCCCGGTCGGGCAGCAGGGCCCTGTCGCCATGGGTGATCCGGTGCAGCGTGTCGCGGCGCGCGACGAGGTCCTCGATCTGGTCGGTGAGCCGGCGGTGGACGTCGTCCAGGGCGGCGGTGAACCGATCGGGCGCCGCGTCGAGCAGTTCACCGACCTCGGCGAGCGGCACTCCGGCCCCGGCGAGGGTCCGCGCCTGGACCAGGCGGAGCAGTTCGGCCGAGCCGTAACGCCGGTAGCCCGACGTGTCCCGCTCCGGCTCGGCGACCAGGCCGAGCCGGTGATAGTGCCGCACGGTCTTGATCGTGACGCCCGCGTAGGCCGCCGCCTGACCGATGGTGAGCCCGCCCTTGGCACGCATCCGTTCCAACTCCCCCCGAAGAGACTTGACCTTGACCTTAGGGCAGGGACCAGGCTCGCCGTACTGCCACTTCGGGCAGAGGAACAGAGGAGACGACCATGAGCCAGTCCCCGCACACCGCAACCGACTTCGCTGCCGGGCCGGACCGTCCGCAACTGCGCGGCGTCCTCCAGGAGATCGTCGATTCCGGCATCACCGGAATTCAGCTGCGGGTGGACGACGAACGGGGCGCGTGGGTCGCCACCGCCGGCGCGGCAGAGCTGGACGGCAACGCCGAGCCGCCGGCCGACGGGCACGTACGTATCGGCAGCAACACCAAGACCTTCACCGCGACCCTGGTGCTGCAACTGGTCGCCGAGGGCAAGGTCGACCTCGACGCGCCGGCCGTCGACCACCTCCCCGAGTTCGACCTCGACCGCCGGATCACGGTGCGCATGCTGCTGCAGCACACCAGCGGGGTGTTCAACCACACCGGCGAGCTCTTCGAGGACGGGAGCGTGGTCCCCGGGATCACCTCGACCATCGCGGGCAAAGAATGGGTGGACAAACGCTTCCACGCCTACCGTCCACAGGATCTGGCCCGGCTGTCGCTGTCGAAGCCGCCGCGGTTCGAGCCGGGCGCGGGCTGGAGCTACTCCAACACCAACTACGTGCTGGCCAGGCTGCTGGTCGAGAACGTCACCGGCCGACCGTGCGCCAAGGTGACACAGGAACGGATCCTGGACCCGCTCGGCCTGACAGGCACGGTGGTGCCGGGCACCTCGCAGGACATCCCCGAGCCGTACGCCCACGCCTACTACCGGTACGAGGACGCCGGCCGCCGGCACACGGTCGACGTCAGCCGCCAGAACCCGTCCTGGGTCGACGCCGGCGGCGACATGATCTCGACCACCCAGGACCTGCACACCTTCGTCTCGGCGCTGGCCCGCGGCGAGTTGCTGCCCGCCCCGCTCCTCGCCGAGATGAGCAAGCCGCACCCCGAGAGCGGCTTCGGGCTCGGCCTGCGCATCCAGCAGACCGGCCCCGACGGCGAGACCCTCCTTTTCCACAACGGCGGCCACAGCGGCCACGCGGCGCTGATGTACAGCACGGCCGACGGCAGCAGAACCCTGACCGCCGCGCTCAACTACGTGGACGACGCCGAAATGACCCTGGCGGTCCCGTTCATGAAGGCTCAGGAGAGGCTCGTCGAGGCGGTGTTCGGCGGCTGAGCCCGCGCAGCGGGGCGGACGGCGGTGGGGACGGCTCGTCTCAGCGACCGGGGGCCCGGCTCCACGTCCGTTCGGCTCCGCGGCGCCGCGAAAGACATGCCGTCACATGGCCAACAACCGTTCGTACGCTGCGCCGCGCCCCGAGAAGAGCCTGTACGCCGATGAGGACCCGGACAAAGTTCGACGTCACCGAAGGCCATGCCCCACTGGCGGCAGCGGAGACGGCCAGGAGAGCGCCACCGAGCATGTTGATCACCCGAAACACCTGGGCGTCCGGCTCGATGACACGACGCGAGACCAACAGGTAGGCGGCAGCCGTGGACAGGGCGCCTACCCACCCTGCTGCCGTCGCCGCTGAGGTCGCGATTGCCTGCACGTCCCCCATGGTGGACACCCCGGTCCTGGACCGCAATTGCGTTCCGAATTCCCGGGCCTGGAACTACAGATCCACGAGATGGACGGCGAGAAGGCGCAGCAAGAGCTCCGCGCCGGGACGGTGGACCTCCTGATCGTGGAAGCCGAGACCCCCATCGGCCGCAGGTCCGCGCGTGGAACCCGCGACGTGCCGATCCCCGAGGAGCCATGGGTGGTCGTCACACCCGCCGGAACTCCTGCACCCACAACCCTGACGGACCTCGAACACCTCACCTGGCTCGGTGTCGACACGTACGCCGCCGCCCACGGCGCCACCGAACACGTACGCCGCGGCATGCCCCTCGCCCGCACCGCCCACAGCTACTACGACTACAACGCCGCCCTGGCTCTGGTCGCAGGAGGACTGGGCGTCGCTGTGGTGCCGTCGCTGGCCGTGCACGGCATGCCCCTTGAGCGCGTCAAGGAGGAGGCGCCGGTGATGACAACGGCCTTGTCCTGGAGGTGGTTCATGGGGATCTTCCGATGAAAAGGCTCGGCACGCTGCTGTCCTGTTGGGGCAGCACGGCCGGCAGCGATGAGGTCGCGGGATGTCAGCGCTTGCGACGCTCGACGACGTAGGCGTACTGGTCCGGCCAGGTCGGCTCGGCGCCGAGCGCCAGCGCGGCGTGCTGGGCCCAGTAGGGGTTCCGGAGCAGTTCACGGCCGAGGAAGACCGCGTCGGCCTGCCCGCTGGAGAGGATGCCCTCCGCCTGCTGCGGCTCGGTGATGATGCCGACGGCGGCGGTGGGGATGCCGGCCTGGTTGCGGGCCTGGTCAGCGAAGGGCACCTGGTAGTTCGGCCCGGCGGCGATCTTCGCGTCGCGGACCATGCCGCCGGTGGACACATCCAGCAGGTCGACGCCGCGGGCCTGGAGCTCCTTGGCAAGGCGGACGGTGTCGTCCCCGGTCCAGCCCTCGCGAGCGTCCTCGGAGTTCTCGGTCAACCAGTCTGTGGCCGAGGTACGAAAGAAGACCGGCAGGTCCTCGGGCCACACGGCGCGCACGGCATCGACGACCTCCAGGGCGAAGCGGATGCGGTTCTCGAAGCTGCCGCCGTAGGCGTCCGTGCGGTGGTTGGAGGCCGGGGAGAGGAAGGAGTTGATCAGGTAGCCATGGGCGCCGTGCACCTCGGCCACCTGGAAGCCGGCGGCCAGCGCGCGCCGCGCGGAGTCGGCGAAGTCACCTACGAGCTGCTGGATCTCGTCCACGGTCAGCTCGTGCGGGACAGCCAGCCCGTCGTACGCGATTGCGCTGGGGGCGACGGGCTGCCAGCCGTTCTCGTCCTCGGGCAGGTAGCGGTCGGACAGCCAGGGCTTGTCGACGGACGCCTTGCGGCCTGCATGCGCGAGCTGGATGGCCGGGACGGCGCCGTGCGCCTTGATGGCCTCGGTGATACGGGCGAACGCCTCCTGCTGGCGGTCGTTCCACAGGCCCAGGTCCCAGGGGCTGATGCGCCCGTCGGGACGTACGCCGGTGGCCTCGGCCATGACCAGACCGGCGCCGCCGGCGGCGCGGGAGGCCAGGTGGCTGAGGTGGAAGTCGGTCGGTGCACCGGTGTCCGGGCCTTCGGGGGCGGCGGAGTACATGCACATCGGGGACATCCAGACCCGGTTGGGTATCTGAAGGGATCGCAGGGTGAAGGGGGTGAACAGGGCAGTCATGTGGGGGGCTTCTCTCGTGGTCGGTGATCGATGACAGCGCGGGTCGGCCGCCGTCGGAGGTCAGGCGATGATCGTGTGGAGGCTCGCGGCAGCCTGGGCGTAGGCCGCTTCGAGGACCGTGGTGGCTGCCTGGGCAGTGGCTACCTCGGCCGGGTCGAAGGTGGCGTGTCGGCTGAGGAAGGCTCCCTTGGTGTCGACCGCACCGGGGCAGGTCCGTTGCCGCCCCGATGATCTCGGTCGCCCGCCAAGCTCCTGCCCGCCTGTGCCATCAGGCGGGCAGACGAGTGTCGATGACGAAGTTGGTCTCGATGAGCTGGCCGGGGAAGAACAGGTCGGCGACGCCGATGGTGCTGCTGGTGGGGCGGTGGTCGCCGAAGTAGGCCAGGTTGGCGGCCGCCATCGCGTTGTTGTACTTCGGCAGGTTGACGATGTACTGGGTCTCGGAGACGACCTGATTGCGGGTGGCGCCGTAGTGGGCGAGAACCTTCTCGAAGTTGGCGAAGACCCGCGCGGTCTGGGCCTCGAAGTCACCCGGGTACAGGAAGTTGCCCTCGTCGTCGTGGGAGAGCTGGCCCGAGACGTGGATCGTGTGGTCGACCTTGATGGCCTGGGCGAAGCCGAACTCGCGCTCGCCCGGGACGCCGTGGCTGTAGGAGTCGATCGCAGTCATGGTGGTTGGCCTTCTCTGGTGGTGGGGGCGGGGCGCGGGGCTCAGACGGCGAGGCGGGCGACCGCATCGGCCACGGGGGTGTCGCCGGAGGTCAGCTCGACGATGACGCGGCTGAGGGCGGGCTCGTGCAGGGCGGCGTCGATGAACGCGGCGACATCGTCGCGGTGCACGTCGCCGTACTCGACGGCCGGGCCGGCCGTGACCCGGCCGCTGCCGGGGGTGTCCAGCAGGGTCCCCGGACGGACGATCAGCCAGTCGAGATCGGTGCACGTCAGGTACACATCGGCACTCTTCTTGACCTTGATGTAGTGCTCGAAGCCCTCACCGGCCTCGCCGCCACGCAGCGCGTCGGGGAAAACCGAGACCAGAACGAACCGCGTCGCCCCGGCGAGCACGGCCGCGTCGGCAGCCTTGCGAAGGCCCTTGCCGTCGATGAGGGTCGTCTTGTCCGAACCGGTGCCGTGCGCGCCGGCCGAGAAGACCACCGCGTCATGGCCCCGCATCTTCTGCGCGAGGTCGTCGACCGAGTCGTTGATGAGATCGCCGGCCACCGGCGTCCCACCGGACTCGCGCACGGTCTCGCCCTGATCGGTCATGCGGTGCATACCGGTCACCGAGTCGCCGCGCGCGGCGAGGAGTTGGGTGAGACGGCGACCGACTCCACCGGCCGCGCCGATCTGGAACACCTTCATGAGTTCGTCCCGGCTTTCGAGTAGTGGTCAGTAGGGAGGAGGTGCGGTGCTTGCCGGTCAGGCGGCGAACACCTGGGAGTCGTCGGCGAACGCCTTGAACTCCAGAGCGTTGCCCGCCGGGTCGAGGAGGAACATCGTGTGCTGCTCGCCCTTCTGCCCCTCGAAGCGGACGTAGGGCTCGATGACGAACTCGGTACCTGCCGTGCGCAGCCGCTCGGCGAGCTCCTGGAAGGCAGGAATTGCCAGGATCACCCCGAAGTGCGGCACCGGGACATCGTGACCGTCGACCGGGTTGTGTATACGCTGCGCACGCTCCGGTGCGAGGTGGGTGACGAACTGGTGGCCGTACAGATTCCAGTCCACCCAGGTGTCCGCGCTGCGGCCCTGATCCAGACCCAGCACGTCGCCGTAGAAGCGACGCGCGGCGGACAGGTCGTCGACCGGCACAGCCAGGTGGAATCGCGGGATCGGGGACTCGAGAACGCTCATGACGCTGCCTTCCGGGAATGGGTCCAGAGGGTTGACTTGTCTCAATGTTAACATTGAGACAATAGCAAGATGTTAACATTCGGACGTAGCTTGAGGAGGTGTGCATCGGACATGGGTGATCAGGGCAAGGTGTCCCCGGCCCGCCGCCGCGGCCTGTCGGACGAGGTCGCGGACCGGATCCGCGAGGCCATCTTCAATGGGGTCTACGCCCCCGGCGCACAGCTCCGCGAGGTGGAACTGTCCACCACGATGGACGTCAGCCGCGGTCCCGTACGTGAGGCACTGCGCGTACTGGAACGCGAGGGGCTGGTCCACTGCGCGTGGCATCGCGGGACGACAGTGACGACGGTGTCCGCCGAGGATGCCGCCGAGCTCGACAGCCTACGTGGCGCGCTGGAGGACCTGGCTGTCCGCCAAGTGATCACGCGCGCCTCGGACGAGGACCTCGCGTCCCTCGCCAAGGCGGCCGAGGTCATGAAGCACGTCACGGACGCCCACGAGATGGTCCGACTGGACATCGCCTTCCACGACGCCGTCTTCGCCGCCGCCGGCCACCAGCGCCTCGCCGACGCCTGGGACGGCATCCGGTGCCAGGTCCACCTGTTCCTGCTGACCCGGATCAACCTCAGCACCGACGGGTACCTCGGCTGCATCCCGCGCGAACACCACGGGCTCGTGACCGCGCTCCGCTCCCGCGACACCGAAACGGCGCTCGAACTCTTCGCCGCGCACCGTCACCACGCCGTCGCTGTAGTGACCGGGAACGCCGACCCGAACTGAGGGGCCCGGCCGGCCGCAGCCTGTGGGGCTCGTAAGTCATCGCTGCCGGTGGAGTCGCGGGCCACGCCAAGGCTGGTGGTTGAGATGCTGCGGTGGTGATCGTCTCGATGCTGTACCAGGTCACCCAGGCGTTGCTATCCATGCCGGGTGCCTGCTGCACCGCAGCACGGCCAAGGACGCCCAACTGCTGGTACTGAGGCATGAGAATGCCGTGCTGCGTCGGCAACTTGAGGGCCCGGCCCGTTAGGAGCCGGCGGACCGGGCCTGGTTGGCCGCGCTGTCGTCGCTGATACCGCGCTACGACTGAAAGCGTGCCCTCCCGGTCACCCCGGGGACGTTGACGGCCTGCCACCGCGGGCCGATTGCGAAGCGGTGGGACTACTCTCACGGGCATCGACGGGGCGCCCCCTCACCCGTCCGTCATGCCGTCGGGGAAACAACGCCCGAGATCGCGTTCAGTTTCCTGGCCCTGCGCACGAACCCTTGATGCAAGTCACGTGCCGCCTGCGCCACCGCGTCGCCCCTCCGGCGCTGCAGCATGAGAAGGACGCACGTCGAGTCGTCCGCGATCGGCCGGTAGGTGATCCTGCCGAGCCGTTCCAGCGGATCGCCGATCACACTGAAGTCCGGCAGGACCGTCGCACCGAGCCCCTCGGCCACCATCAGCTTGCCCATCTCGGCGCCGTCGGTGGAGTACGAGAACACCGGGTCCCGGCCTGCCAGGAGCCGGTGCACGAACCGGTGCATGACATAGCCGGAGCGCATCGCCACCAGAGGTTCACGGAGCAGCTCCTCCACCGTGATCGCGGGCCGGGCGGCGAGCGGGCTGTCGGGGTGCACGCACACCACCGGTCTGCCGCGCAGGAGTTGGGACGACTCCAGGCCCGCGGGCACGTCGTCGCCGGCCAGATGGTTGACGAGGCCCAGGTCGAAGCCGCCCTCGGACAGGCCCCGTTGAATCTCCGGCTGCTGCGTCCCGACCACCTCGACCTGTGTGACCGGATGCGTCGCGCGGAACTCCCGCACCACCGGCACGAGAAGGGGAATGGTCGCCGCGTTCACCGTACCGACCCGCACCATGCGGCTGATCCGGTGTTGCTCGCCGGCTGCGGCCCGGAGCCGGTCCAGCGCCTCCAGCACGCCTGCGATGTGCGGCAGCAGTTCCCGGCCCTGTGTGCTCATCGTCGATCCGGAGCGCTTGCGCTCCAGGAGGTCGACTCCCAATTCCCGTTCCAGGTTCCTGACGGTCTCGCTCAACGCGGGCTGCGACACACGCAGTTCCTCCGCCGCCCGGCGCAGAGAGCCGAGCCGGGTCACCGCGGCAATGTATTCCAGTTGTTCGGTCCGCATGCCAGCAGAATGCGGATGCCGATCCGGACAGTGCAAGGGTTCCCCTGTCACAGGCTCGTGAAATTCAATGGTCCACGATGCGAAACCGGTCTGGTTTCCCTTGACGGTTTTCAGGACGCCCTGCCAGCATCGAATCCATGAACAAGCAACTGGACCTCACGCGGCGACTCCATGTCGACCTCGCGCGCGTCTCCAGTGCTTCCTGTCGTGCTTGCGGCCTGGATCGCCAACTCGCGGCCTGAATCGCTGATCCGCCGCTCTCCCCCAGCACCAGCACCAGCACCCGTCATACCGACCGGCGTGCCGTGCCGTGCCGTCCTCGCACTGCCTGAATCCGGCTGCCGCACATGCCTGCCGAATTCGGCGTGCCTGAAATTCCCAGCATTCCGCATTCCGCGACAGGAGTTCCGCATGCCCGCGCCCCTGAAATTCGCCTATTGGGTCCCCAATGTCAGCGGCGGCCTGGTCACCAGCAAAATCGAACAGCGCACCGACTGGGGCTACGAATACAACCGGGAACTCGCCGTCCTCGCCGAGAACAACGGCTTCGACTACGCCCTCAGCCAGGTCCGTTACATGGCCAGCTACGGAGCCGAGTACCAGCACGAGTCCACCAGCTTCAGCCTCGCCCTGCTGCTGGCCACCGAGCGTTTGAAGGTCATCGCCGCGGTGCATCCCGGACTGTGGCATCCCGGCGTCCTCGCCAAGCTCGGTGCCACGGCGGACCACCTCTCCAAGGGCCGGTTCGCGGTCAACGTCGTCAGCGGCTGGTTCAAGGGCGAGTTCACTGCCCTGGGCGAGCCCTGGCTCGAGCACGACGAGCGCTATCGCCGCACCGAGGAGTTCATCCGCGCGCTCCGCCAGATCTGGACCGAGGACCACACCGAACTCGCAGGCGACTTCTACCGGTTGCGCGACTTCACCCTCAAGCCCAAGCCTCTGAACACTCCCGAGCGGCCTCATCCGGAGATCTTCCAGGGCGGCAACTCCACGGCTGCGCGCGCCATGGCCGGCCGCGTCTCCGACTGGTACTTCTCCAACGGCAAGGACTTCGCCGGGGTCACCGAGCAGATCGACGACGTACGCAAGTCCGCCGCCGAAGCGGGCCGCAGCGCACCGAAGTTCGGCCTCAACGGCTTCCTCATCGCCCGTGACACGGAGGCCGAGGCACGCGAGACGCTGCGCGAGATCGTCGCCAAGGCCGACACCGAGGCCGTCGAAGGCTTCGGTGCCGCCGTCAAGCAGGCCGGCCGGTCCGCCGCCGACGGCAAGGGCATGTGGCAGGACTCCTCCTTCGAGGACCTGGTGCAGTACAACGACGGCTTCCGCACCGGGCTCATCGGTACACCGGAGCAGATCGCCGAGCGGATCGTCGCCTACAAGAAACTCGGCGTCGATCTGCTCCTGCTCGGCTTCTTGCACTACCACGAGGAAGTCGAGTACTTCGGCCGACGGGTCCTGCCCCTGGTGCGCGAACTGGAGTCCCAACTCCCGTCCTCCGAGGACTAGTTCACGTCGCGCTCGTTCCGCCCGATCGTCCCGCACACCCTCCGTACTGCCCACCTTCCGCACCGCACCGCTCCGCTCCGCACCGCGAAAGAGGTCACACACCATGAGCACCGTCACGCCCGTCGACTGGCAGACCCGCCCCGCCCCGCAGTCGGCCGAGGACTGGATCACCCGCGCCAGCGAGGTCGCCACTGTCCTGGCCACCGACGCCGCCGCCCGCGACCACGCCGGCGCCACTCCGTACGCCGAGGTCCAGCTCCTCAAGGACTCGGGCCTGGTCACCCTGCTCGGCCCCACCGAGCACGGCGGCGCGGGCCAGGAGTGGCCGACTGCCTACCGGGTGGTCCGCGAGGTGTCCAAGGCCGACGGTTCCATCGGCCAGCTCCTCGGCTACCACTACCTGTGGAACTGGGCCGCCCGCCTGGTGGGCACCCGCGAGCAGTGGGAGCACGTGGAGGCCGAGGCGGCCAGGAACCGCTGGTTCTTCGGCGGAGCCGTCAATCCGCGCGACGCGGACGTCGTCGTCACCGAGGACGGCGACGACCTGGTCTTCACCGGTCGAAAGTCCTTCTCCACCGGCAGCAAGGTCTCGGACGTCACCGTCCTGGAGGGTGTCTTCGAAGGCACCGACCAGCACGTCTTCGCGATCGTGCCCTCCGACAGCGACGGCCTGACCTTCCACGACGACTGGGACAACATCGGCCAGCGACTCACCGAGAGCGGCGGCGTCACCCTCGATGGCGTCCGCACCCCGTGGGCCTCGGCAGCCGGATACGTCGACAAGAAGTTCCAGCCGCGCATCTACAACACCCTCAACGTTCCCACCATTCAGCTGGTGTTCGTCAGCTTCTACCTCGGCATCGCGGGCGGTGCGCTGCAGACGGCCGCCACCTACACACGCGAGAAGACCCGCCCCTGGCTGCACGGCGGCCATGAGCACGCGGTCGACGAGCCGTATGTCATCGACATCTACGGCGACCTCACCGCGAAGCTGTGGGCGGTCGAGGCACTGGCCGACACAGTCGCCGCCGAAGGGCAGCGACTGCACGAGGAACCCGACGCGGTCACCGAGCAGTCCCGTGGCGAATTCGAGGTGCGGGTGGCCGCGGTCAAGGCACGCGCCACCGACGTCGCCCTGGAAGTGTCCAGCCGCATCTTCGAGGTCACCGGGGCCCGCTCCACCGCCAGCTCCGAGGGCCTTGACCGGTTCTGGCGCAATGTGCGCACCCACACCCTGCACGACCCGGTCGCCTACAAGCGCCGCGAAGTCGGACGCTGGGTCCTGGGCGGTGAGCTGCCCGAACCGACCTGGTACTCCTGACCGCTCCCCGGGGCGCCTCCCACACCACGGGAGGCGCCCCGCCATCCGAAAGGGCGCCCCTGGCCACCGTCCTGTCCCTCTCCGGCAGCCCCTCCGCCTCCTCCCGCACCGGAAAACTGCTGCGCCACCTCGATACGCACCTCGCCGCCCAGGGCCACGAGGTGAGCCCGCTCGACGTCCGCACCATCCCCGCCGAAGCGCTCCTGGGCGCCGACACGTACTGGCCATCGACTACGCCCTGCGCCCGGTGCTCAGTTCCATGGGCGCCGGCCACATCGTCCAGGGCTGGTTCACCCTCGACAAGGACCTCACCGCCCACGAGGACGGCACCCTGACCGTCGCGCCGGCCGCGGGCGAAGCCCTGCCCCAGGTCCTCGACCAGTTCGTGTCGGCCCTCAGCCGTACACCGCTGCTGGCCGCGGCGGGCTGAGCGACTGAAGTGGCCCCTTTAGGGTGCCTTGCCTGGGCCGCCCCGCCTCCTCAATGCCCTCACTCCTCGCCGGGCACCACACGGGTGCCGCCGATGGCGCCGAGCCAGGCGGCCGAGGGTTTGGGCGTACGGACGAAGGTCTCGCGGTCGACGGCGATCAGGCCGAAGGTCGGCGCGTAGCGGCCCCATTCGTAGTTGTCCAGGGCGCTCCAGTGGAAGTAGCCGCGGACGTCGATGCCGTCCCGCATCGCGGCGGCCAGGGAGTCCAGAGCGCCGGTGGTGTACTCGATCCGGCGGGCGTCGTCGGCGGTCGCGATGCCGTTCTCGGTGACGATCAGCGGGGTGCCGCCGCTGACGGAGGCGCTGTGCCGCACGGCATGGCCGAGCGCCTGCGGGTAGTACTCCCATCCCATGAGGGTGCGTTCCGCGCCCTCGGGTACGGGCAGCCGGCCGTTCGGGCCGATGAGCGTGCGCGTGTATGCCTGCACTCCGAGCCAGTCGTCGCCGCGGGCCGCTTCGAGGAAGACGTCCACACGGGAGCGCCGGAAGGCCGCGGCGACATCCTCGGCCCCGGGCAGGGGCTGGCACACCAGGTTGGCGACGGACCAGCCCGTACTCGCCTGTGGGGCAAGGGACTTGACCGTGTCGACGGCGCGGGCGTGCGCACGTATCAGGGCATCGGTGGTGGCCTCGTCCGGGGCCGGCGGGTTCTCGGCGAAGTCCACGGGCTGCCCTGAGGCGAGGGCCGTCTGCGCGGCGGCCATGACGGCGAGAATGTTGGGCTCGTTGATGGTGCACACGTGTGCCACGTCCGTGGCGAAGATGGGCGCTGCTGCCGTGAGGTAGCGGGCGAAGAGTTCGTCCGATCCGGCGGCGGCCCAGCCGCCGCGCTGGGCGAACCAGCGGGGTGCGGTGAAGTGGTGCAGGGTCACCATGGGCCGCAGGCCCCGCTCGCGGGCGCCCTCGACCATGCGCCGGTAGTGGGCGATGGCGGCGCGGGAGAACTCGCCCGGGGCCGGTTCGATGCGGGCCCATTCGATGCTGAACCGGTAGTCGGTGAAGCCGAGTTCGGCCAACAGGTCCATGTCCTCGCGCCAGCGGTGGTAGCTGTCACAGGCGTCACCGCTGGGCTCTTTGACGTACGGGATTCCGCTGTGCTCGAACTCCCACCAGTCGCTGTTGGTGTTGCCGCCCTCGATCTGGTGGGCGGCGGTGGAGGCGCCCCACAGGAATCCCTCGGGCAGGCGTCCTGCATGCGTCATGAGCTGCTTCTCTCTTTCGGGTGTGAATCGGGTGTGCATTTGGGTGTGAAAGCGTCAGGCGGTGGGGTCGAGGGCCCGTTCGCGGCGCGCGTGCAGTTCCTTCTGAACGCGGGCCACGTCGTCGGCGTACGAGCGGTGAAGGAGCGTCAGGAAGACGCCGTTGATCAGCATCAGGACGACAAGGGCCCACAGGAAGACCGCGCGCAGCCCGACGGCGTCGCCGAGGAAGCCGGCACCCAGGCTGTACGCGGCCCAGGCGATCGCCTCGACGATGGATACGTAGAGGGCGAACGCGGCGCCGCGCAGTTCCGGTGGGGTGATGGCCATGACCATGGGGCGGTTGACGCTCGGGTTGATGCCCTGGGTCGCGCCCATCAGGGCGAAGAAGACGCAGAACACGGCGATGCTGTCGTAGCCGAACTGGGTGCCGAAGTAGGCGAAGAGCGCGAAGGCGAACTGGGCCGCCTGGAGGACCGCGACCAGGCCGTGGCGCGGGCTGCGCCGGGTGGCCCGGTCTGCCGCGAAGCCGCCCAGCAGCGTGCCGAGGAAGTAGCCGACACCGAAGGGCAGCAGCACGATCGACGCCTTCTGGGTGCTGAAACCGTAGACGTCCACGAGGAAGACCACGCCGAAGGTGCCCACCAGGAGGTGTCCGGACAGCAGGCGCGAGACGAGCAGGACCACCAGGCTGCGGATCCTGAGGAGCGAGAGCGCCTTGGTCCAGGTGAGTTTCGCCTGGGCGTCGCGGGTGGCGCGGTCGAGGTCGGCGAGCTGCTCCTCCGCCGCGCCGCGCCCCGGATCGCGGAACCCCGCCCAAAGGGCAAGCCCCAGCAGGATGTTGAAGACGCCGATGCCCCACAGGCCCCAGCGCCAGCCGTCGTCGACACCGGCCAGCTGGCCCTTGAGCGGGCCGATCACGGCGGTGACCAAGGAGACCGCGCCGTAGACCACGCCGACCGCGCGGCCCCTGGACGATCCGCCGAAGAGGTCACCGATCAGCTCGGTGATGATGGGGTTGGCGGCCGCATATCCCGCCGCCAACACGGTGTAGAGGACGAGGAGTTGGGTGAAGTTCTGCGAGAATCCCGCGGCCACGCCCCAGACACCCCAGAGTCCGGTGGCCATCACGAGGACGCTCTTGCGCGACCAGCGCTGCGCCGCCCACACCCAGAAGGGTCCGGTGAAGGCGCCCACGACCTTGGCCGAGGCGGTCAGTATCCCGAGGGCGCCAAGCGAGACCCCGAGGGACTGCCGAATCAGCGGGAAGAGGCTGCTGACCAGGCTCGCCTCGGTACTGTCGACCAGCATCGTGCCGCCGAGCAGGGACAGCTGCCGCCAGCGCCCCTCGACCCGGACCTCGGCTTTGGGCGTGACGGGGCTCTGGCTAAGCTCAGGCATCGCGCCATCTCTTTTCTCTGCGTTCTTCTTGGCGGGAGATCTGCGGGAGGGAGAGGGCAATCGCCGGTGACGGGGCGGCAACCCCGTCACCGGCTCAAATAGCCGCAAGGTGCTCAGAGTTGAGCGAGTTCCTCGGCCACCAGGCGGAGGTTCGACGGCGGGAACAGCGCGCCCGCCATCGCGGCGACGTCGATGAGCGGGGTCGCCCCGATCATCTGAAGGAGCTCCGAGTCGGCGACGCCGGGCAGGTGCCTGCGCAGCACTTCGATGGCGACCGGGTCGGAGATCAGCGCCGCGAGGGGCGTACGCAGCGACAGGCGGCCCTCGGGGAAGTCCTCGGCGCGGGGCAGCGGTTGGGCGGCCCTCTCGGCCTGCTCGCGCTGGGCCCGTACCAGGAGGTGCTTCTCCGTGACCGGGCCGTGGGCCGGCAGACCGAGGCGTTCGTACTGGCTGGGCGGGGCGTCGCCCGCGCGCATCAGCTCCACCAGGTGGGTGGCCATGCGGAGTTCGACGTCGTCGTCGACCAGCGGGGTGTGCTGCTCGGGGTCGGTCTCCAGGTCGAAGAGGAGCGTGCCGTGGTGGTACGGGTTGACGAGGGTGCGGCCCGGGACGCGCAGGGTGCGGACGTTCTTGGTGAAGTCGAACGGCTCGGCCAGTTCCAGGTCTACGAGCTCGGCGGGCGAGAAGCGGCCCCGCATATGGGTCGGCATCAGGGTGTGTTCGTACAGGGGCGCGTTGTCGGGTGAGGCGGGCGCCCGCATGTAGACGTAGCGACCGTCGGTGACGTTGACGTGTCCGCCATGGATGCCGAACAGGCCCGCTTCCCGCACCGGGATGTCCTCGGCGACCGGGAGCGGCGCGCCCTGCATGTCGCCGGGGCGGTCGACGCCGAAGAACTCAAGAAGGGTCGGCGCCACGTCCACGGTCTGCACGAGCGCCGAACGCCGTTCGCCCGCAACGCGGTTGCGCGGATCCCAGGCGAACAGCGGCAGATGCACCAGCTCGTTGAACCAGGGCTGGACGCTCTTGCCCCACCAGCCCTTCTCGCCGAGCAGCAGCCCGTGGTCGGTGTTGACGATGAGCAGGGTGTCGTCCCACAACTCCAGCTCGTCCATGGCGTCCAGGACCCTGCCGAGCGAGTGGTCGCACATCGACAGGAGCGCCCCGTACTCGAAGCGGGCGTGCTCCACCTGGCCGTCGGTCTCGACGACGCGCTTGTAGTCGGGCCAGTCGAAGTGCGGTCCTTCGTAGTCGTGCGGGTAGAGGTCCTTGTACTGCTGGTGGCTGAAGAACGGCTCGTGCGGGTCGAAGGTCTCGATCTGCACGAACCACCGGTCGGCGTCCTTGTTCGTGCGGACGAAGTCGAGGCCCGCGTCGAAGGTGAGGGTCTGGGGGTGCCGGTCCTCGGTCGCCATGTGGGGGCGGTTGACCCAGTCCTGGCGGTAGGCGCCGAAGCGCATCCGCTTCAGGTCCTCGGGTATCTCGGGGTCGGCGACCTGCCCCTTCCACGGGTCGCCCTCCTGGCCGCGGAAGAACTCCCAGGTGTTGTAGCGGCCGTGGTAGGTGGCGCCGCCGTCCTCCCAGTAGTGCGGATGGTCGCTGACGAGGTGGGTGTGGACGCCGTTCTGCTTGAGGAGTTCGGGCATCGAGTCGTCGAAGGGCTCCAGCGGGCCCCAGCTGCGGTGCAGGAAGTTGTGCCGCCCGGTGTGGAGTTCGCGGCGGGCCGGCATGCAGGGCATCGAGCCGGCGTAGGCGTTGTCGAAGGTGACGGCCTTCTCGGCGAGCCGCGCGAAGTTCGGAGCGTGGGTCCAGTCGCCTCCGTACGGCGGCAGCATGTGCCGGTTGAGGCTGTCGAACATCACCATGATGGCCCTCATCGGACGGGCTTCCCTTCTGTCAGGCTGCGCAGGGTCCGCTCCAGCCAGTCGACCCAGCGGTCCATGGCGGACGCGCCGAGCGTGTGGAGCGCGTCGTGGACCTGCCGGTCGAGGTCCTGGTCGAGGCCGGGTGCCGGGTCCTCGTAGTGCAGGGTGCGGTCGCGGTCGCGGTTCTTGGCGATCTGCGCGCGGCGGTAGTCGAGTTCGGTCCCGACGATCCGGATCGCGGCGTCCTTGTCGAGCGGCGCCGAGACGCTGAACCGCGCGAGGAAGTCGATCTCCTGGAAACGGCTGGGCGGCTCGTAGGGCGAGCGCACCCATTCCATGAGGACCTCGCGCCCGCGCGCCGTGAGCCGGTACACCTTGGCGTCCGGGCGGCCCTCGCGCGCGTCGACCTCGTGCCGCACCCAGCCGTCGGCCTCCATCTGCCCGAGCTTGCGGTAGATCTGGCTGTGATGGGCCCGCGCCCACAGGAACTGCCCTTCGACCTCAAGCCACTTGCGCAGGTCGTACCCGCTGTAGGGGCGCCGGGCCAGCAGGCCGAGCAGGACGTACTCGAACTTCACGGGGGTGGACTCCCTTGTACGGACGCCGCGTTCGCTGCGTTCGCTGTGTTGCTATGTGCAGTTTCACCTAGGTGAGAATTCATATATCCGCGTCACGGGGACGTCAATGGGTTGTGCGGGCCGACGGCCGACCGCACCGTCTCGACCAGTTCGTGTACGTCGTCGAAGCCGAGGGGGACGATCGGGAGCCCGGCGAGCTGGCTGAGGCGCATGTTGGCGACCATGCGGTGGCGGGGGCTCCCCTCCTTGGGGTAGGCGTCGCCCATGGACTTCTGGACGCGGTTCAGCAGTGCCTCGATGGCCGGGCCGCCCACGGGGTGGGCGAGCCATACCGCGACGGTCGAGTCGGCGTCGGGCCGGTCGGCGTAGGCGTCGCCGTCGACCGGGACCGTCGTGGTCAGCCGGATGTCGCGGCTGGAGGCCCCGACGTCGATACGGTGGTCGGCGCCCTCGACGAGCCAGGTGCCGGCCGCGGTGTCGAAGTAGGCGAGGTCGGCGCGGGCGATCCGGACGGTGACGTCCCGGGTCTCGCCGGGCGTGAGCCACACCGTGGCGAAACCCTTCAACTCCCGTACGGGGCGCCGGGCCCGCTCCCCCGGCGCGGCCACGTACACCTGGACGACCTCGTGTCCGGCCCGCTCCCCCGTGTTGGTGGCCGACACGGTGACGTCGAGCCCGCCCGCGTCCGGGACCACCCGCAGATCCGCGTAGCCGAAGGTCGTGTAGGAGAGGCCGTGTCCGAAGGGGAAGGAGACCGCCATGTCGCGGGCGTCGTAGTGGCGGTAGCCGACGAACTGCCCCTCGCTGTAAGCGACATGGTCGTTCTCGCCGGGCCAGGCCAGGTACGCCGGGGTGTCGGCGAGCCGCAGCGGGATGGTCTCCGCGAGGCGCCCCGACGGGTTCGCCCGGCCGAACAGGAGGTCCGCGGTGGCCGATCCGCCCGCCTGTCCGAGCAGCCAACCCTCCAGGACGGCCGGTACGTCGTCGATCCACCCGGCCAGGCGCACGACGCCGCCGTTGGCGAGGACCACGACGGTGTTCGGGTTCACCGCCCGCACGGCGGCTAGCAACTGGGTCTGTTCCACAGGGAGTTCGATGTGCTCACGGTCGTAGCCCTCCGACTCATAGCTCGGCGGGAGGCCGAGGAAGAGGACGGCCACGTCCGCCGACTCGGCCGCGCGGACGGCATCTTCACGCAGCGCGGCCGCGTCGGCGTCCGGGGCGTCGACGGGGAAGCCGGGAGCGAAGGTGATGTGCGCCGCGGGCGCGGCCTCGACGACCGAGGTGAGGGCGTCGTCGAGCCGGGTCGGGGTCACGCGCGAGCTGCCCTCGCCCTGATAGCGGGGCGTACGCGCGAACTCGCCGATGACCGCGACGTGTTGGGGCGCGGCGGGGTCCAGCGGGAGGAGTGCGCCGTCGTTCTTGAGCAGCACCGCCCCGCGGGTGGCGACCTCGCGGGCCAGGTCGTGGTGGGCAGCCGGGTCGTAGGAGGCGTCGGGGCGCGCGTGCACGGCTGCCTTGCGGGCGAGTGCCACGACCCGCGCGGCGCTGCGGTCCAGCGCTTCCCCGGCGAGTTCACCTGATTCCACGGCCGCGACGGCCCGCGCGGGGCCGACACCGGACGAGGACGGCATCTCCAGGTCGAGCCCGGCGGCAAGCGCCGGCGCCCGGTCGACGACGGCACCCCAGTCGGAGACGACCACGCCGTCGTAGCCCCATTCGCCGCGCAGGACGTCGGTCAGAAGCCACGGATTCTGCGACGCGTACACGCCGTTGACCCGGTTGTAGGCGCACATGACGGTCCAGGGCTCGGCCTCGGTCACGACGCGGTGGAAGGCCGGGAGGTAGATCTCGCGCAGTGTGCGTACGTCGATGTCCGCGCTGACCGACATGCGGCCGGTCTCCTGGTTGTTCGCGGCGAAGTGCTTGACCGAGGCACCGACGCCCCGCGCCTGCAGCCCCTTGACCCAGGCCGTTCCCAACACCCCACTGAGCAAAGGGTCTTCGGAGAGGTACTCGAAGTTGCGTCCGCACAGCGGGCTGCGCTTGATGTTGACGCCGGGGCCGAGCAGCACGTGCACGCCGTGTGCCAGGCACTCGCGGGCCAGCGCGCCGCCGACCCGCCCCGCGAGGTCGGAGTCCCAGGTGGAGGCCAGGGTGACGGCGGGCGGGAAGCAGGTGGCCGGGGCGCTGCCGTTGATGCCCAAGTGGTCGGCGTGCGTGTCGTTCTGCAACCGCAGCCCGTGCGGGCCGTCCGAGAGACGGACCTCCGGGATCCCGGCGTCCGGGAGTGCGGTGGTGTGCCACCAGCCCGCGCCGGTGGTCAGGTCGGCCTTCTCGGCGAGGCTCAGCCGGGCCACCGTCTCGCCGGGCGTCTCCGTCGGCTGGTTCGGGGTGTTCATGTCTTCTCCTTGGAGCGGGGTGCGGGGTGGTGCGCGGTGCGGAGGCGGTGGTGGTCCGCCGTGGTCATCGGACGCTCTTCACCCGCAGGACGGCCACCGCACCGAGCAGCGCGAAGGCCAGGGCGAGAGGGAAGAGCGTGCGGTAGCCGCCGAGCCAGAGGACGACGGCTCCGGCGATGGCGGGCGCGAGGACCTGCGGCAGGGTGGCCGCGACGTTCACGACGCCCAGGTCGCGGGCGAAGGACCTTTCGGACGGGAGTACTTGGGAGATGAGAGCGGTGTCCACGCCCTGGAAACAGCCGAAGCCGATGCCCACCAGGAAGGCCATCACGGTCATGCCGGTCATGGTGGGGACGGCGAACGGGATGAGCATGGCGCAGCCGATGAGGGACGCCGAAGCCACCACGAACACCTTGCGTCGGCCGAGCCGGTCCGAGAGGGGTCCGGTGACGACGACGGCCGGGAGCAGCCCCGCGACGGCGGTCAGCGCGAGGACGGGTACGCGGTCGATCGCCTCGCCGTGCAGGCCGATGTAGTCCTGCAGGATGTAGAGCTTGTAGCCGAAGACCAGGAAGTACGCCAGGTTGGTGCTCAGCCTGCTGACGAACACCCAGAAGAAGTCCGGGTGCTTGCGCGGGTTCGGCAACAGGCCGCTCAGGAACTCACGTACCTGGAAGGGCTCTTGGGGAGCGTTCCGGCTCGGGCGCTCCGGGTTGAGGGTCACGAGGACGACCGCCAGGGCCATGGCGAGCAGGGCGAGCGCCACGTACGCCGTGGTGATCCGGTCCTCGAAGGTGGCGGCGAAAATCTGACCGAAGAGCGAGCCGCACATGGAGCCGAGGCCGGTGACCGTGGAGAACACGCCGCGCTTCTCGGGCGGCACCCGGTCGGGCATGACGGCCGAGAGCGGGCCCTCCCCGAAGTTGTAGCCGAACTGCACCAGGCACCACAGGGCCAGCATCGCGGGTACGGAGCGGGTGAACGCCATGCCGATCAGGGCCAGTCCACCGGCCGCCACGCCCGCCACGACCCAGGGCCCGCGCCTCCCGAAACGGCTGCGGGTCCGGTCCGAGACGGCTCCCGCGACGGGCTGGGCGACCATCGCGACGAGCGCGCCCACCGTGGTGACGACCGCGAGCGTGCCGACCTTCGCGCCCTCGCCCACCGTGCGCTGGACCTGGAGGGCAAGCAGGGTGCCGGGGACGGCTCCCCACACGAGGGCGATGCCGAGGTGGGCGGGGCCGATGCATGCCATCAGGCGTCGCAGCGCCCGCCCGTCGAGCGCCGGGGTGGCCGAGCCGGCCGGCTCGGCAGGGATCGGGGAGGGAGCTCGGAGCTCGCCAGGGGGTCTCGCCATCGGGACCTTCTTTCGGTGGGCCGCACGGGGCCACACCTGCGACTGACGAGAAACAGTACGGCGTACTGTTTTTGCGGGCAAGGCTTTGCGCAGGGGAAATGACCGCCGCATAGGGTGGCCGCGTGACAGCCAGAAATTCCTACCCCAAGGGGGTCGCCAAACGGGAGGAGATCCTCAAGGTCACCCTTGAGATCTTCGGCCGCGAGGGCGAGCGGAACACCACCCTGCGGATGGTCGCCAAGGAGAGTCGCATCAGCCTGACCGGGCTGATGCACTACTTCGAGTCCAAGGACCACCTGCTGACCGAGGTCCTGCGCGCCAACGACCGCGCGGCCGAGGTGCGTTTCCGCGACCCGGAGGCCGTGCACGATCCGGGCGAATTCCTGGCCAAGGCCCTGACGGTGAACGCCGCGAACGCCGCCCGCGTCCGGCTCTACGTCACCCTTGCCGCAGCCTCGACCGACTCGGCGCACCCGGCCCACACGTACTTCAGGGAACGCTTCGCACTACTGCGCGCCACGATCGCCGAGCACCTCGCGGCCGAGCAGCGGGCCGGCCGGGCGAACCCCGGCCTCGACCCGCGCTTCACCGCCTCAGCCCTCGTCGCCGCGACCGACGGCATTCAACTCCAGTGGCTGAGCGACCCCGACATCGACATGGCGGACCACGTCCGCGGGGTCTGGCGGATGCTCACGGCGTCGCCCGGCTCGTCGGACGCCGCCGCATCACGCACCTAGCACCCATCACGCACGTAGCACCTCAGACACGGTCGGCCACATCATGGCCCGTAACCGCGCGGGCGTAGGCGCACAGAGCGGTGATCACTTCGGTGCGGGAGCGGCGGCCCGCGAGGATCTCCATCTGGTAGCCGTCCTCCATGGCGACGAAACTCGCGGCGAGCAGGCGCGGTGGGTCCTGAAGGGTGAAGTGCCCCTGGGCCTGCCCGAGGACCAGGATCCCTGAGTACACGGCGATCTGGCGTTCCGTCAGTGCGCTGTCGAGGGCCGCGGCCCTGGCGTCGCGCAGGCACCGTGGCCAGTACTCGAAGAGCAGCCGGGTCAGCGTGTCGTCGGAACCGCTGGCGACGCCCATGTCGATGCAGGCCGCGAGTTGGTCGCGTGCGTCGGTGAAGCGGTTCGCCGCGCGTTCTCGTTCCTGGCTGTAGCGCTCGATGGCCTGTTGGTAGGCCGCGCGGACCAGGGCGTCCAGGTCGCCGTAGTAGAGCACCGCGGCCGGGGTGACCCCCGCTTCGTCCGCGATGTCGCGCAGCCGCAGACCCTCGAGCCCGCGCGCCACGAGGGCGCGCTCCACCGCTCTGCCCAGCTCGGCCCGGCGGGCCTCCTTGCTGCTGCCCTTCCTCGCGGCCACACCGTTCCCCTCGCCGTTCTGTTGTACGCAGATTTAACGATAGCCCGGCACCTATTGACGGGACAACGACCCACGTCTTAAATCTGCGTTTAACAAACCTGCGGCTTACGGAGGCACCATGCCCAACCCGACCGACGCCGAGGCCAGAACGGAATCCGCGCCCGCCCGGGACAAGGGATTGCGCGGCGGCGTGGTGGGCCTGCTCGCCTCGGTCACCCTCGGACTGTCCTGTGTCGCCCCGGCGTACAGCATCGCCGTGACCCTCGGCTTCGTGACCCTGACCGTCGGCCAACTCGCGCCGGCCGCACTGCTGCTGGGCTTCGTGCCGATCCTGCTCACCGCGTTCGCCTTCCGTGAGCTGAACCGCGAGATGCCGGACTGCGGCACCACCTTCGTGTGGACCACGCGCGCGTTCGGGCCTCTGACCGGCTGGCTCGCCGGCGGTTGGGTGGTGCAGATCGCCACGTTCATCGCGATGACGGCCCTCTCCCAGGTCGGCGCCACCTACCTCCTCCAACTGCTCGGCCTGCACGCACTCGCCGACAGCAGTACCGCCGTGGCGATCACGGCGGTGGTTCTCCTGGCGGCGGTCACCTCGATCGCCTACCGGGGTCTGCACCTCGCAGCGTCCGTCCAATACGTGCTGCTCGGGCTGCAGTTGGCCGCCCTGCTCGGCTTCGGCGCCGCCGCCTTCGCCCGCCACGGCGCCGTCACCCCGTCCCTGTCCTGGCTCAACCCCTTCGCCGTCGACGGCTTCGGCCCGCTCGCCGAGGCGGTCATGCTGTGCCTGTTCATCTACTGGGGCTGGGACGCGCTGATCACCGCGAACGAGGAGACCCGCGACGGGGAACGCGTCGCGGGCCAGGCCGCCGTCATCTCCACCCTCGTACTCCTCGGGACCTACCTGTTCACCGCCTTCGCGGCGATCAGCTTCGCCGGGACCGGCACCGGCGGGACCGGGCTCGGAAACCCCGACAACGCCGCCGACGTCCTGTCCACCCTGGCCCCGCCGGTCCTCGGCACGGCACTGGCCAAGGTGATGCAGCTGGCCGTCTGCGTGTCCGCGGTCTCCGCCCTGCTCACCAGCCTCGTCGGCTCTTCGCGCGGCACCCTGTCCATGGCCACCCACGGCGCCCTGCCCGCGGCCTTCGCCCGAGTCCACCCCAGGCACCGCACCCCCGGCTTCGGCACCGTGTTCATCGGCGCGACGGCCGCCTGCCTCCTCGTCGTACTCACGCTCGTCTCCACCGACTTCCTCGGCGACGCCATCCTGTGCATCGGACTGCTGATCGCCTGCTACTACGGCACCACCGCGCTCGCCTGCGTCTGGTACTTCCGGGGTCGCCTGCGCGACTCGCCCCGCGACCTGCTGCTGCGCGGGGTCCTGCCCCTGCTCGGCGGGCTGATGATGCTGGCAGCCTTTGCCCGCAGCGCCCACGACATGTACGACCCGGCCTACGGCAGTACGTCCTTCCACGGCATCGGCGGAGTCTTCCTCCTCGGCGCCGGCACCATCGTCACCGGCGTCCTGGCCCTGACCGTCGTCCGCACCCGCTTCCACCGCTTCTTCCGCGACGGCCGCACCACGGTCGCCGAACTCACCATCACCGAGGACTGACACACCCATGCGCACGCTCGCCATCGCCGCCGTCCAAACCACCCCCGTGCCCCACGACCTCGAAGCGACCTGGCAGCGCTTCGCCGACCAGGTCCGGTCCACCCGCGACCTGTTCCCCCACGTACAACTCGTCGTCGTCCCCGAGCTGTTGCTCGCCGCCGAGGGCGCACTGCTCCAGCCGGCCCCGGACGACTGGATGGAACAGGCGGCCGTCACGGTCCCGGGCCCGCTCACCGACCGGATCTGCGCCCTGGCCGTGGAGACCGGCCTGTGGCTGATCCCGGGAAGCGTGTACGAGCGCGCCGAGGACGGGCACATCTACAACACCGCTCTGGCCATCTCCCCGGAGGGCGAGATCGCCGCCCGCTACCGCAAGGTCTTCCCGTGGCAGCCGTACGAGAAGACCACCCCCGGCCACGAGTTCACGGTCTTCGACATCCCCGGCGCCGGTCGCGTGGGCCTGGCCATCTGCTACGACGGCTCGTTCCCCGAGACGGTGCGCCAACTCGCCTGGCTGGGCGCGGAGATCGTCATCCAGCCCACCCTCACCCCCACTCGCGACCGGGAGATGGAACTGGTCTGCGCGCGCGCCAACGCCTGGACCAACCAGGTCTACGTCGTCAACGTCAACGCCGGTGACCCCGCGGGGGTCGGGCAGAGCGCCGTCGTCGACCCGGAAGGCATCGTGCGCCAGCAGGCCGGCCCCGGCGAGGAGACCCTCGTCGACGTCCTCGACCTCGACACCGTCACCCGCGTACGCCGCTACGGCAGCGCCGGCATCAACCGCCCCTGGAGCCAGCTCGCCCGCTACGGAACGTCGGTGAAGCTCCCGATGTACGGCGGCGAAGGCATCCACACACCGGACTGGCTCAGGGACGAGTCCCTGTAACGACTCCGCCGCGGCCCGCCCCAGCGCACACCGGACGGCCTCGTCGATCTCAGCCACGCAAAGGTCGGCGCCCTACGCTCCACCCCATGCACCTCGAAAACACAGGTGCCAGGGGGTGGCGTGTTCGGGATAAGCGGGCCCACCGCCCACGCCGGCGGGCCCGATGATGTCCCCTGTGCCGTTCGGAAACTCGTCGCAACCCCTCTCCCGGTCGTTCCCGGACACGAGAAAGGGGCCGTTCGAAAACGGCCCCTCATCTGCGACGTTCGATCGTTCGAACCGTCGGGACGACAGGATTTGAACCTGCGACCCCTTGACCCCCAGCAATGCGGATAAGAACGTCACGAGCTCTTGAACGCGGAACAGTGACCTTCACAGCCGCAGCACGCCGTCGGACTCCCCGCGAGCACCGCGACCGCTCTTCGAGGCGGCTACGCGCGCTGACACGACATGTGCCACCGTCAGCGAACGTACACGGCCCTCCGGGCCTGCATGATTCCGAGACCGCGCTGCCGCCCTCGGCAGGCCGGGTCTGAGAGTAGGACGTCGGCGACATGCTGCTCCGGTACGGCCGCGCCCCGCTCGGCGAGGGCCGTCGCCAGACGGGTCCCAGGGGGCGGTGTCTCGTCCGGGCGGTGTCTCGTCCGGGCGGTGTCTCGTCCGGGCGGCGGGCCGGTAGGGGTGTGGGTGTGGGTGTGGGCTGCTTTGTAGACGCGTGGGGCCATGCGCTGGGGCGTGGCACCCATGGCAGCCGCCGTCATCGCGTCTTGGATCAACCGCGCCCGACGGGCGTACAGCTGGCTTCACCACAACCATCCGTCCCATCCGACCGTCAACCACCCACGACCACGCAAGGAGCACACCCGTATGCCGATCGACTTCGAGAAGATTCCCACCGGACTCGTCAGCCTCACGAAGAAGGCCGCCGTCTCCCTGCGGAAGCAGGGCCTCGCCGGGCGACAAGCCGCCGTCTACCTCGTCCTCGACCGGTCCGGAAGCATGCGCCGCTACTACAAGGACGGCAGCATGCAGCACCTCACCGAACAGGCCCTCGCGCTGTCCGCGAACCTGGACGACGACGGAGTCGTGCCCCTCGTCTTCTTCGACACCGAGGCCCACGACACCGTCGACATCAGCCTCGACAACTACGTCGGCCGGATCGCCAAACTCCACGAAGCGCTCGGCCACATGGGGACCACGAACTACGCCGCCGCCATGGACGCCGTCATCAACCACTACCTCGCCAGCGGCGCCAAGACGCCCGCGTTCGTCATCTTCCAGACCGACGGCTCCCCCGACTCCCGCCGCGCTGCCGAACAGACCCTGTGCAAAGCAGCCCAGTTGCCGATCTTCTGGCAGTTCATCGGCTACGGCGACGACGAGTTCAAGTTCCTGCACAAGCTCGACGAACTGGCCGTACCGAAGAAGCGGATCGTCGACAACGCCGGCTTCTTCCCGGCAGGCAAAGACCCCAAGCTCATCCCCGACGGAGCACTCTACGACCAGCTCATGGGCGAGTACCCGGACTGGCTGCGTGCCGCCTCCACCGCCGGAATCATTAATTGACCGCTCCCGCCGTTGAGCGCACCCCTGCCGACAGGGCTCAGGCTCCGTGCGCCCGCAACGTTATTCGGGGCCGTTGGGGCCTACGCATGAAGTGGCGCGGGCCCTATCGTCGGGTCCGGACGACCCTCGGGAACCGCGCCCCACACGCCCGCTCCGTACGCTCAGTACGTCGGCCGCTGGGCTTGGACGCGGACCGCCTTCAAGTCCCCCATTTTCCAGTGCTGTTGCTGAGTTTGGTACGTCAATCCATGCCGAATACTCATACTCCGCCCCTGTTCCCTTCTAGAGTTGCCTCAGCGGCTTCTCCGAGGGGGTATGGAGATGGATCCGATGGTCATGGCAGCAGGCACTGCCCTGGTGGGGGCGATGGCCACGGATGCCTGGGGGCAGATTCGCGAGGCGGCGGTGGCGCTGTGGCGTCGGGTGAGTCCCGAACGAGCTGCTGCCGTGGGCGCGGAGCTCGAGGAGTTCAGGAGCCAGGTGCTGCAAGCTCGCAGGGAAGGCGACGCAGACACGGAGGAGGCCCTGATCAGCGCCTGTCGCCTCAGCCTGCACCAGTTGCTTCGCCAGGACCCGGCGCTGTACGCAGAGTTTAGGAACCTGTTCGAGCAGCATCTGGTGCCTGCCTTGAGCGAGGGCGAACGGACCGCCGTGCAGTCCATCGTGCAAAACGCCACCGTTTCCGGCGGCGTGAGTATTCAGGCCGGCCGGGATGTGCGCGGCCCCCTCCCTCCCCCATGACCGGCGCAGAGCCCCCGCTCCCGGCCTGGGCCGAACAGCGTGCGATTGCCTCGGGCACCGCGGAGGTGAACCAGGCCGGCCGGGACGTCCACAGGGCGACCCACGTGTACGAGGCGCCAACTCCGGCACGCCCGTCCGTCATCCGCGGCTTGCGCCGGAACTCGCCCTACTTCACGGGCCGCGAGAAGGAGTTGAAGGGCCTTCTGCGCACAGCGACGTCGGACCCTGTACGCATCCGGACCATCGACGGCATGCCGGGCGTCGGTAAGACCGCCCTCGTCACCCGGGCAGCGCATCTCCTCGGGGAGCAGTTCCCCGACGGCCAGTTCTTCGTCGATCTGCGCGCCCATGCCCAGGGCCAGTCCGCCGCGGACCCACACGATGCCCTCGCGAATCTGCTGGCCGGGCTCGGTATCGATCCCCGCAGTCTGCCCGCGACTCTTGAGGGCCGAAGCGGCCTGTGGCGCGACCAACTCGCGGGCCGACGCGTCCTGCTCGTTCTTGACGACGCTGCCGACAGCGATCAAATCGAGCCGCTGCTGCCTGGCGGCGCCAGCTGTATGACCCTGGTAACCAGCCGCCGTCGGCTGGTGGACTTCGACGGTGGCGAGCCGCTGACTCTGAACACACTGCCGCATGACGCAGCGGTGACCCTGTTCAGTCTCCTGGCACGCCACGCCCCTCTCCATCCCGCCCCCGATTCGTCCGCTGTGGTCAACCACCTGGTACGGCTCTGCGGCCATCTGCCGTTGGCGATCGTGCTGCTTGCCGGGCGCTTGGCCCACCGTCCGGCCTGGACCGTGGCTGACCTCGCGGCCGACTTCGCCGACGCAACGAATCGACTCGGCCATCTGGTGGCCGGCACCCGTGCGGTCGATGCCGCGTTCAGGCTCTCATACCAGAATCTCCCCCTGGCCAGGCGACAGCTCTTTCGCAGACTGAGCCTGCATCCCGGCCCGGACATCGACTTTTACGCGGCTGCCGCCCTTGATGGCGTGCCACCCGATCAGGCAGCAGACGGGCTTGAAGCGCTGTACACGGATCATTTACTGGAGGAAGTGGCCCCTCGCCGATATCGCCTGCATGACCTTCTCCGCGAGTTCGCCGCCACGTGCTGCACCGACCACGAACCCGCTGCCGATCGCGATCTCGCGCTGGAACGGCTCCTGACGTACTACCGGCGCACAATCGAGTCCGCTGAAGAGGTCATCGCCGCGCATCGCCGAGGGACACCAGCACTGCCCGACGCGAACAGCGCCCTGGCATGGCTGCGTACGGAGCGCGCCAACATCCTGGCGTGCCTGGACCACGCGAGCACCCACGGCCTGCCGACACATGTGGTCCAACTGGACGCGGCACTGGCCCCGTTCCTGCTGCGCGAAGGCCCCTGGCCCCAGGCCACTGCCCTACACGAACGTGCTGCCGACATGGCTTACCAACACGGGGACCTGCACGGTGGGGCCCATGCGTTCAACCGGATCGGCCTCGTCCGGTACATGACCGCCGACTACGCGGCCGCGAGCAGCTTCCACGAGCGTGCCCTGTCCCTCTTCGAGGAACTCGCCGACCAGCGCGGACAAGCCGACACCCTCAACCATTTGGGCAGGGTCCGTGCCACCACCGACGACTACGGGGCCGCGACCGACTTCCACCAGCGCGCTCTGTCCCTGTTCGAAGAACTCACCGATCAGCACGGCCAGGCCACCGCACTGCACGGCCTTGCCCGCGTCCGGTACATGACGGCGGACTACACGGCATCGACGGACTTCAACCAGCGCGCCCTGGCACTGTTCAGCGCACTGGGTGATCTCCGAGGGCAGAGCAACGTCCTCCTTGGCCTCGGCTTCGTCGACTACCTGACCGGGAACTACGTCTCAGCCGCAGACGTCCACGAACGCGCACTGGCGTCGTTCGAAGACCTAGTGTCCTGAGTCGTAAGTTCATGGGCGGTTGTAGGGTGGGGTAATGCCTGGTCCGACGCCGTTGCCACTGGAGCTCTCCGACCACGAACGCCGCGTGCTGCGGGGCTGGTTGCGCAAGCAGACCGCGTCTCAGGCGCTGGTGCTACGGTCGAGGGTCGTGCTGGCGTGCGCGGAAGGACGACCGAACGCGCAGGTCGCGAAGGACCTTGGCGTCTCGCGGGAGACGGTGCGCAAGTGGCGGGCACGTTTTACCGCTGACCGACTGGATGCCCTGGTGGACCAGCCGCGTTCGGGGGCGCCTCGGAAGATCACGGACGAGCAGGTCGAAGCCCTGGTGGCCAGAACCCTTGACCAGGCCCCGCCGGCGGGTGATTCGCACTGGTCGACGCGGTCGATGGCCGAAGCGGCGGGGATGTCGCAGTCGGCTGTCTCGCGGATCTGGCGGGCGTTCGGCCTCAAGCCGCACATCGTGGAGACGTGGAAGCTGTCGACCGACCCGCAGTTTGTGACCAAGGTCCGTGACGTGGTGGGCATTTACCTCTCTCCACCGGAGAACGCCCTGGTCCTGGCGGTGGACGAGAAGTCGCAGATCCAGGCCCTGGACCGAACCCAGCCCGTGTTACCGATGGCGCCGACGGTGCCGGCGAAGATGACGCACGACTACGTCCGGCACGGCACGACCAGTCTGTTCGCCGCCCTGGACATCGTCTCCGGGTCGGTCATAGCCCAGCATTACCGCCGCCACCGCCACCAGGAGTTCCTCCGTTTCCTGAAGGTCATCGACGCCGCCGTCCCCAAGGACCTCGACCTTCACCTGGTCCTGGACAACTACGCCACTCACAAGACCGAGCCGGTCAAGAAGTGGCTACTGCGGCATCCCCGGTTCCACCTGCACTTCACCCCCACCTCTGCGTCCTGGCTCAACCTCGTCGAGCGCTGGTTCGCCGAGCTGACCTGCCGCAAACTCCGCCGCTCGGCCCACCGCAGCGTCGTCGAACTCGAACGGGACATCCGCGGCTGGATCAACGAGTGGAACAAGAACCCCAAGCCGTTCATCTGGACGAAGACCGCCGACGACATCCTCGACACCCTCGCCGCGTACTGCACACGCATTAACGACTCAGGTCACTAGGAGACCGGCACGGGCAAGCGAGCGCCCTTCAGGATCTGGGCCGTGTCCGCTTCATCACCGGGGACTACGCGGCAGCCGCAGACCTCCACGAACGGGCCCTGTGCCTCTTCGAGGAACTCGGAGACCGCCACGGACAAGCCAACGGCCTCAACAACGTGGGTCGTGTGCGGTATGTGACCGGGGACTACACGGCAGCCGCAGACCTCCATGAACGGGCCCTGTCTCTCTTCGAGGAACTCGGCGACCGCCACGGACAAGCCAACGGCCGGATCCACTTGGGGCGCCAGCGGTTCGCGATCGGCGACTTCGAGGGCGCCATCACCCTGCACAGACAAGCCCTGGCCATCTGCGACGAGATAGGAAACCGCCACGGCAAGGCCAACGCCCTCCACGAACTCGGCCGCGCGCAATACGCGACAGCCAAGCACGCAGAGGCCGCGGCGCTCTACGAACGTGCCCTTCAAATCTTCCAGGAGGTGGGAGACCCGCAGGGCGAAGCAGAAGTCTGGAACAGCCTGGGCATCCTGCAGACTGCGACCAACACTCCTCAGCACGGACTCTCCGCACACCACAAGGCCCTGACCCTCGCACGCCAGGCGCACAGTCCCATCGACGAAGCAATCGCGTTGGAAGGCGCCGCAAGGAGTCGGATGCTCGCCGGCGACTTCGAAGGATGCATGGCTGACCTGAGACTGGCCGTACGGATCTACGACCGGATCGGAGCCGCCGCGTCCAAACTCGACGAGGGACGGACCTCGCGCTAGGTGTGCTGTTCTGACACGTTGGTGACGCGGAGCCAGACGACGACTGCTGCGACGGCCAGTGTGCCGTTGAGGACGTAGTCCCGATTGTCGTAACGGCTGGCACCGCACGGAACCGCTTCCACGTGCTGACGCACTGTTCGGCGGCACTACGACGGCGGTACTGCTCCTTCCCGACTATTGCAGCGCCTTCCAATGTCCGCTGACGAACGCCCCGAACCGAACCTTGGTAAGGCCCAGACCGCGGCATGTCGGCTCGTCTTCTTCAGCGGCGGAACCGCCAACCCGGGAGTTTGGTACGTGGTGCGCCGAGAACCCTGCGCACCATACTTTTGGGAATGTCGTGACGCTGACGACCGTAATAGATCTCCGCTGAGATTGTCGGCCTCGCGCTTTCATGCGGGCGCGAGGTTGGTTCCACCTTTTTTTGAGCTCACTCTGTACGGCCCAGCGCGACGTCCAGTACGTTCCCCTTCGGTCTGACCTTTGTCAGGTATGACGCTGTCACGGAGGTGTGCGCACGTGGACTTCCAGCTCACCGAGGACCAGGAGACGATCCGCAAGGCCGTCGCGGGACTACTCCGCGACTTCGACGACGCGTACTGGATGCGCAAGGACCAACAGCATGAATTCCCGGAGGAGTTCTACGCCGCCGTGGCTGGTGGCGGCTGGCTGGGGCTGACCATTCCGGAGGAGTACGGCGGCCACGGGCTCGGGATAACCGAGGCCACGCTGCTGCTCGAGGAGGTGGCGCGTTCCGGGGGTGGCATGAACGCGGCCAGCGCGATCCACCTCAACATCTTCGGGATGCACCCCGTGGTCGTGCACGGCGCCGAGGAGCTGAAGCGGCGCACGCTTCCCCGCGTCGCCACCGGCGATCTGCACGTCTGCTTCGGTGTCACCGAGCCGGGCGCGGGACTCGACACCACACGGATCACCACGTTCGCGCGCCGCGAGGGCGACCACTACGTCGTCGACGGGCGCAAGGTGTGGATCTCCAAGGCGATGGAGTCGGAGAAGATCCTGCTTCTGACGCGCACCACGCGCGCGGACGACGTGGCGAAGAAGACGGACGGCATGACGCTGTTCCTGACCGACCTCGACCGCGCGCACATCGACATCCGCCCCATCGCGAAGATGGGCCGTAACGCCGTGACCTCGAACGAACTGTTCATCGACGGGTTGCGGGTGCCCGTCGCCGACCGCGTCGGCGAGGAGGGCCAGGGCTTCCGGTACATCCTCGACGGCCTCAACCCGGAGCGGATGCTGATCGCCGCCGAGGCGCTGGGGATCGGGCGGGTGGCGCTGGAGCGCGCGGTGAAGTACGGCAATGAGCGGGAGGTGTTCGGGCGGCCGATCGGCATGAACCAGGGCTTGCAGTTCCCGCTCGCCGACTCCCTCGCCCGCCTCGACGCCGCCGAGCTGATGCTGCGCAAGGCGACATGGCTGTACGACAACGGCCGACCGTGCGGCCGCGAGGCGAACACCGCCAAGTACCTGTGCGCGGACGCCGGTTTCGACGCCGCGGACCGTGCGCTGCAGACGCACGGCGGCATGGGATACGCCGAGGAGTACGCGGTCGCCCGGTTCTTCCGGGAGGCGCGTCTGATGAAGATCGCACCGGTCAGCCAGGAGATGATCCTCAACTACCTCGGCTCACACACGCTCGGGCTGCCGAGGAGCTACTGAACCGTGACCGTCGGAAAGCCGTTCGCCGTCGTGAGCGTCCCGAAGGCCGCCGATGTCCTGGCCGCCGAGATACGGGAACGCATCCTCTCCGGCGAGCTCCCGGAGGGCTCGATACTGCCGACCGAACGGGAGTTGGTGGAACAGACGGGGCTGAGCCGCGCCACCGTGCGCGAGGCACTGCGCATCCTTCAGGTGGAGCGGCTGCTGAGGATCAGGCCGGGACGGGGCGGCGGCGCGTTCGTCCACCACCCCGACCACGCCTCGCTGGCCGGCGCGGTCGAGTTGGTCATCAGGGGCCAGCACCTGCGCCTCGACGCCTTGCACGAGACACGAGAGGCCGTGGAACCGGCCTGCGCCGCGCTCGCCGCCGCCCGGCGCACGGAGGTCGACTTGGCCCAACTGGGCGCTGCGCACGACGCGTTGATGAAGGCGGGTGACGTCCCCCGCTTTCTGCGCGCGAACGTGCGCTGGCACACCGCGGTGGCACACGCGTCCGGCAATGAACTCCTCATCGGTCTCATGACGGCCCTCGCCGACGCCATCTACGCCGCCACCGACATCGAACACTTCCTGGACAACGACATCCGCCGGGTCACCGCCCGGGCCCACGCACGGGTCACCGAGTCCATCCGGGCCGGCGATCAGGCCGGGGCGAAGCGGCGGATGGAGCGCCATGTGTGTGCGTTCGCACGGGCAGCGGGGCGGGTGGATCAGCGGGAAGGTGTGGAGCTGGAGGGGTGAGCCCCGCTGGTGGGGCCTCATCCGGTTATGGGCCGCCCGTCCACGAACGCCGCCCGCACGCAGTCCGCCGACAGCCCCCGGAGCGCCTCCCGCAAGGGTACGTGCAGCAGGCACAAATCGGCGCGGGCGCCCGGCGCGACGGCGCGCGGCGGGCCTCCGGGGGCCAGAGGCGCTCCCATGAACAGTCCGAGCGCGGCGCGTGGCGGCAGCGCTTCGGGGCCCTCACGCCCCACCGCCGCCCGCATCACCGCCCAGGGGTCCGCCGTCGCGTACGGGGCGTCCGTTCCGGCGGCGATCCGGACCCCCGCGGCCCGCAATGTCCCGCAGCGGTACAGGTGCCCCCGGTCCTCGGGGTGCACATCGGTCTCGTACGCGGCCGCCCGCTCGACCGGGAAGTGCGGCTGGGTGACCACGGTGACACCGAGCCGTCGCACCCACTCGACGGTTTCGGCGGGGATCACCGCGCCGTGCTCGACCCGGTCCCCGGTTACGGCGCCCGCCGTGTCCAGGGCGAGCAGGGTCACGAGGAGCTGGACGCGGGTGACGCAGTGGACGGCGACGGGGCGGGGCCTGGTCCGCGCGACGCGTTCGGCGAGCTCGTCGGGGGTGGGCAGGGTGAGGTCGTCGAGACGGATCTTCACCGGTGCCGCCGGGTCGAGGCCCAGGACGGTGAGGCGCTGCGGCAGCGGGCGCAGGATGGTGTGCAGGTCCGGATCCGGGTGCGGGTCGGCGTTGGTGAAGCCCGTGATGCCACGGGCCGCGGCCCGTCGCCCAACTCCGGTTAGGTCCAGGGGAGTTGATGGTACCCGGCCGCGCAGGCGCTCGTCCGACCTCCAGAACCGTCCGTCCCCCGCGTCGTCCATGCCCGCCGCACGCAGTGCCGCTCCGTTCCACACCCACAGCTCGCCGCTGCGGTGCTGCACGCGCACCGATCGGTCGGCCACGAGGCGATCGAGTGCGGCGCGATCCAGTTTCCCGGCGACGCTCTCGTGATAGCCGACGGCCCTCACCCACTCCCCCGGTGCTCCGCCCGTCAACGCCTTCGCGAGCTCGTCGGCTCCATTCACGTCAGCGGGCCCGACCCGGACGGACGCGGCTTCCGCGGCGAGGGCGGTGAGGTGAAGGTGATGGTCGTGGAGTCCCGGCAGAAGCGTGCCGCCATGCCCGTCGACGCCCGTGCGTCCGCCGAGTCCGGGGCCCACCTCGACGACGCGCCCCTCGGCCACTCGCACGTCAACGCGCCCGTACCCCTCGACGTCCACGTTCCTGATCAGCACGGCGGGGCCGCCGCTCGCCGGGCGTCCGCGAGTTCCGCGGCGCACGCGGCCATCGCCACGCACACGAGGTGTCCGCCGCCGTCCCGGAGCGAGCGGGTGGCGGCGCGGGCCGCGTAGATGCCGGTCACGGGGTCGGCGACGGCGTCACCCAGGAAGGCAGGGCCCGTGCCGTCGGGAGTACGTGTGACGAGTGCGCCTGCGACCGCTGCGTCGTCACCGAAAGCGATCCGGTCGTCGTCGCGGCCGTAGCCGGTGATGCTCACCCAGAGGCGGCCGGGTCGGGCCCGTAGGAAGTGTGCGACGTCCAGGCCGGCCCGGCGCAAGGCGCGCGGGCGCGAAGCCTCGATCACGACATCGGCGTCGCCGACCAGGGCGCGCAGGGCGGCGCGGTCCGCGAAGTCCAGGACGACACTGTCGTGCCCGTCATGCAGATGCCCGTAGAAGGCGCGGTTGCCGTGGCGGGCGCCGTCGGGGCGGTGCGCGCTCTCCACCTTGACCACGTGGGCGCCCGCGAGGCCGAGCAAGCGCGCACACAACGGGCCTGCCCACAGCGCGGAGAAGTCCACGACGCGGGCGCCGACCGGTGTCCGCCTGACGGCGGCGGGGCCGCCCCGGGTCCGCACTACAGGCGGGCGGCGCCCCCGTTCGGAGCCGAGCGCCGAGGCGGCCACGCCGAGCAGTTGGGCATGCCGGACGACCGTCGCGGCCGGACGCCTGGCAACCGCCTCCGGTAACTCACCTGCCCCGCCGAGGAGGTTGACGAGTGCGGGCACACAGGCCTGATCGTCCGGGCGGGCCAGGTTCACGGCCGCCCAGCCGTCGGCTGCCCGCAGCAGGTGGCAGGAGCCTCCGGCTGACGTGCGCCCAGGAACGGCGAAACCCGCGAGGCGTGCCCGCAGGGACAACTCCGCGTCCACGTCGATCGGGACGCCGGTGAGGGCAGTGAAGTCGTCGGCGACAGCGCGCAAGCGATGGAAGGGAACCATGCTCTCCAATCCGGCGTTCCCCCTTCTCTCGATCCGGCCAGCCAAATTACACTCGCCCGGACCCGAACGGGAGAGCGGAGCGCTGATGCCATGGAGACTCCCTGCGACCTGGTCGACCTGGACCACGCGCCCCGGCTTCGCACCCGCGACCCGCGCCCCCACGTCGCGATCGGCTACGCCGCCGAGCCGTTGGACATCTCCCCGAACCCGTACGACATCCTGCTCACCGGCACACCGCACGCGCCCCGCCCCTGGGTGAGCTGCCCCGACCTCCGCCGGACGGCGGCCCGGCTCGCCGAAACAGTCGCGGGGCGCTCCGAGGCGGCGACGATCCTCGTCCAAGTGCTGCGCATGGGCGAACATCTGCCCCCGCCGGACCGGCTCGTCGCCGAGTCGCTCGCGTACTCGACCCTGCAGGGTGGCACGGTGTTCCGGCAGTGGCTGGCCACGACCGTGCGCGGGGCCCCTCGGCCCGCCGCACAGCCCGTGCGCATGGACCGCGAAGGCGAGCGGCTGACCATCACGCTCGACCGCCCGTGGGTGCGCAACGCGATCGACGCGGTGACCCGGGACGGCCTGTGCGAGGCACTGGCGGTCGCCGTCGCCGACCCGGCGCTCAGACACGTGGACCTGCGCGGCAGCGGCCCCTCGTTCTGCAGTGGCGGGGACCTCTCCGAGTTCGGCACGGCCCGCGATCCGGCCCGTGCGCATCTGGTGCGCGTCGAGCGGAGTCCGGCGGCTCTGCTGTCGCGCTGCGCGGACAGGGTCACCGCACATCTGCACGGCGCGTGCGTGGGCGCCGGGATCGAAATGGCGTCGTTCGCCGCGCGGGTCGTGGCCGCGCCCGACACCTGCATCCGACTCCCGGAGGTCGCGATGGGCCTGATCCCCGGCGCGGGCGGAACGGCCGGCATTCCGCCGCGCATCGGGCGGCACAGGACCGCGTTCCTCGCCCTGTCCGGCGCCTTTCTGACGGCGCCGCAGGCGCTGGCCTGGGGACTGGTCGACGAGGTCGCCACCCATCGGGGAGCGGTGGAAAGCCCCCGCTTTTAAGGCAGTTGACTTCACGCAGGGCCCGTGCTTCCATTCCCATCAGTTGGAAATGTAATTCTCCAATACATCAAAGCGCCCTCTCCTGAGGAGTGGTGATGGCCTCGTCGTCCGTCTCGTCCGTCTCCGTCAAGGAACAGATCATCCTGGCAGCGGAGCGCCTGCTCGCCGAGCACGGTCTCGACGGGGCATCCCTCCGGCAGATCAGCGCGGCCGCCGGAAACGGCAACAACACTGCGGTGCAGTACCACTTCGGATCCAAGCAGACCCTGATCCAGGCGATCTTCGAGTACCGATTGCGGGACCTCAACGCGCGACGCGACGCACTCGTCGACGAGCGGCGTCCGCGCGACGTCAGGTCCTGGGTGGCGTGCCACGTCGTGCCGGTGCTTGAACAGGGCGAGCGGGACGGAAGCCGCTACCTCAGCTTCGTCGCCAAGTTGCAGCAGCACGGCCGCCGGGACGTGCTCGACCGCCTCGCACCCGAACTCCTGGCCCCCACCACCCGCTTCCGCACCGAGGTCGGCGCCCTGCTCGCTGGGGTGCCCGAGCCACTGCGGGGCCACCGCATCGCGCGAGCCACGGCGTTCGCCGTCCACGCGGGCGCCGAGCGGGAACAGAGCCGGGCCCGCGCCGAACAGGTGCTGCCGTTCGCCGCCCACGCCGGCGATCTGCTCGACGGGATCGTCGGCTTCCTTCAAGCCCCGGTATCGCCCGCGACTCTGACCGCGCTCGATACGGCGCCGCCGCACGCCGAGGCCCTGTCCCTCCACCCGTAGCAGTCAACCCACGTTGAAGGAGCGGTGGTTCGATGAGTATCGGGCTGCGCGACGCGGTCACGGTCATCACCGGCGCGGGCAGCGGCATCGGCCGCGCCACCGCCCACGCCTTCGCGCGGCGCGGAGCCCGGGTCGTCGTCACCGATCTCGACGCCGACCGGGCTCGCACCGTGGCCGGGGAGCTCGACGGCCGGGGTGTCGCCGCCCCGTGTGACGTGACCGACCTCGACGCGCTGCGGGCCGTGCGCGACCTGGCGCTCGACCGGTTCGGCCGCGTCGATCTGGTGATGAACAACGTAGGGATCCTCGCCGTCGGCCCCGTCGAGGACATTCCGCTCGACGCCTGGCAGCGCGTGATCGATGTGAATCTGCTCGGCGTGGTGCGCAGCAACCTGGTGTTCCTGCCCGTGTTGCTGGAGCAGGGCTCAGGGCACGTGATCAACACGGCGTCCACCGCGGGCCTGTTGCCGTACGGGTTCGACCGGCTGCCGTACACGGCGACGAAGCACGCGGTCGTCGGCCTGTCGGAATCGCTTGCGCTCTATCTGCGGCCGCGTGGCATCGGTGTCTCGTGCCTGTGCCCCGCCGGGGTGGCCACGAACATCGTCGAGCAGATCACCTTCTACGGGGAGCCGGCCGCGCCCCAGGGCCCCTCGTTTTCCGTCGTCGATCCGGACGCGGTCGGCGAGTTGGTCGCCGACGGCGTCGACGAGGACCGCTTCCTCATTCTCACCGCACCCGAAGCCGCCGAGGAACTACGCGAGTTGGGCGCGGACGTCGACCAGTACCTGACCCGTCCCAGAAAGGGCGCCGCATGACCAGGAGCAGCACCATCGACCGCATGAGCCTTGACGGCAAGGTGGCCGTCGTCACCGGTGGCGCGGGCGCCATCGGCCAGGTCTACGCGCGGGCCCTCGCCGAGGCCGGGGCACGTGTCGCGCTCGCGGATCTCGACGGCGAGGGCGCCGATCGGGCCGCCAAGTCCCTTGCCGCCGACGGGTTGCACGCGTTCGGCGTACGAGTCGACATCACCGACCGGGACTCGGCCGGGGCCATGGCGGCCCAGGTCGTCGAGGCGTTCGGCGGGGTCGACATCCTGGTCAACAACGCGGCATTGATGGCCGACATCCCGCAGGTCGACCTGCTCGAACTGCCCGGTGAGTGGTTCGACCGGGTCATGCAGGTCAATGTGTTCGGCGCGATCGTCTGCGCGGGCGCCGTGAAGGCGTCGATGGTGGAGCGTGGCGGCGGGCGGATCATCAACCAGGTGTCGGCCGGGGCCTTCATGGGCGGCGGCATCTACGGGGTGAGCAAGCTGGCACTGGTCAATGTGACGGTGGGGCTCGCCCGTTCGCTGGGCCCACTCGGCATCAACGTCAACGCGATCGCGCCCGGCCTCGTGGAGAACGAACCCGGGTTCAAGAGTCTGCCCGCCGACCATCCGGCGCGCGCGGCGCTCGCCTCCGCGATCCCCGGGAAGAAGCAGGCACCCGCCGATGACCTGCTCGGCACGCTGCTCCTGCTGGCGTCGCCGGCCGGCGAGTGGATCAACGGCCAGACCATCAACGTGGACGGGGGCTGGGTCACCCGGCTGTGACCACGCACCTCCGGTCCCACGCGGAACGACCCCTCCCCTCACGCCCTCCCGTACGTCCTTCCCCGAGAACGAGGCGGCACCGACATGACCGCAAGCCCCTCCCCCGTCACCGACGACCTCGGCGTCACCGGCCCGCTCATCAACGGCTCTTGGCCCGAGAAGACCTCACTGGGCGCCACCGACCACCTCAATCCGGCGACCGGTCGTGTCAACGGCTCGGTGCTGCTCAGCGGGCCGCAAGAAGTGGACGACGCGGTGGCCGCCGCGCGCGCCGCGCAGCCCGAGTGGCGGGCGATGTCCCCGGACAAGCGGCGCCGCATCCTCCAGCGTGTGGAGGAGTTGATGCTGGAGCGGGCGGGCGAGCTGGGCCGGCTCACGACCCTGGAGATCGGCGCGCCGATCATGATGGCGTCGGCGCTCGCCCACCTGTGCGCAGGCTGGTTCGGCTACTACGCCGGGTGGGCCGACAAGATCGAAGGTGCCACGATCCCGCCGAGCCCGCTCATGGTGCCGGGTCTCGACTACACCGTGCCGGAGCCGTACGGGGTGGTGGGCATCATCCTCACGTGGAACGGCCCGGTCATGTCGGTCGGCATGAAGATCGCCCCGGCGCTCGCGGCCGGAAACTGCGTGGTGGTCAAGTCCCCGGACCTGGCTCCCTTCGCGGTGGCGAGGTTCGGTGAGCTCGCCCTCGAAGCGGGGCTGCCGCCCGGGGTCCTGCACATCCTGCCGGGCGGTCCCGAGGCCGGTGATCATCTGGTGTGCCACCCGGACGTCGACATGATCTCGTTCACCGGCGGCATCCCGACGGCGCAGAAGATCCTCGACGCGGCACGTCACACCCTCAAGCCGGTGCTGCTGGAACTCGGCGGAAAGACGGCGAGCGTGGTGTTTCCCGACGCGGACCTCGACGCGGCGGTCGCCGAGACCGTGCGTTCCTGCATGAATCTCTCCGGTCAGGGCTGCAACCTCAGCACGCGGCTCCTGGTCCACCGCGACGCGTACGAGGATGTCGTGGCTGCCGCGGCGCGAGCGGCCGAGGCACTGACTGTGGGCGACCCCTTCGAGCGGACGACGGCGCTCGGTCCGGTGATCGGCCCGGCCGCACGCGACCGGATCCTCGGCGTCATCGAGGAGGCCGCGCACACCAGCAGGCTCGTCACGGGCGGGCATGCCGTCGATCCGGGCGGGCTGCCGCCGCAGGTCCGGGGCGGCAGCTTCGTCGAGCCGACGGTGCTCGCGGACGTCGCCGAGGACAGCGACGTGGCCCGGCACGAGGTGTTCGGACCCGTGCTCAGCGTTCTGCCCTTCGATGACGAAGACGAGGCGGTGCGGCTCGCCAACTCGACGCCGTACGGCCTCGGTTCGGTCCTCTACACCCGGGACGTGGCCCGTGTGCAGCGCGTCGTGCCACGCCTCCAGGCAGGCACCGTGCATGTCAACGGGGCGTCGGGGCAGCCGCCGGGCGCGCCGTTCGGCGGCTACAAGCACAGCGGGCACGGGCGCGAGGGCGGCAAGGAAGGGCTGTACGAGTTCCTGCAGACCAAGAACGTCTTCATCCGCGCGTAGTGACGAGGAACCACGAGGAGCCGCCATGAACGTCACCCACGACACACCATTCCGCCGGGCGTCGCGCGAATTCCTGGACGCGCAGGTGTGGGCGCGGCCGGGGCTGAGCCGAAGGGACCGGCGCTGGACCACTCTGACCTGCGTGGCGGCTGCGGACGCGCCCGAGCCGATCGAGGAGCAGGTCCACGCGGCGCTCGCGAGCGGTGACATCACGCTCACGGAGATGCTGGAGTTCGTGCTGCACTTCGCCGTGTACTGCGGCTGGCCCAAGGCCTCACACCTCGAAGGCGCCATCGGCCGCCAATGGGACCGCATCCACCGAGCACGCGGCGAACAGGCGCCGCCCTGGCCGGAGTTGGGCAACGACACACTCGGGCCGACCGACCTGAACAAGCGCCTGGAACGCGGCGTCGAGGAGTTCGTCGACGTGAACCTGACGCCGGCGCCCCCGCCGACCTCCCCGTACCGCCACGCGGGCATCCTGAGCTTCGTGTTCGGCCATGTGTGGCAGCGCCCGGGACTCGCCCGCCGCGACCGCCGGATCATCACCGTCACGTGTGTCGCGCTCGACGACTCACCGGTGCCGCTGCGCTCCCATGTCACCGCGGCGCTGCACTCCGGTGACATCACGAAGGCGGAGATGGACGAGATCGTGCTGCAGTTCGCCGCTTACTACGGGTTCGCGAAGGGGGACGCGCTCGCGGACGCCGTGGAGGCGGCGTGGGCGGCGATGCCCGGGTAGCCGTACGGGGGACGACGGGAGAGGCGAGGGACGGACGTCCCTCGCCTCTCCCCTTTCAGTGCTGCGTCACTCCGGAGGAAAGACTGGCTTCCCGCTCTCCGCGTCCTCGATCTAGATCGCCTCGACCGGACAGGACTCGGCGATCTCCAGGACCTCCTCGGAGGCGGGCACCGACTCGGCCCGGGCCCGGCCCTGTCCCTGTTCGTCGCGCTCGAAGGCGGCCGGCAGCGAGGCCACGCACAGTCCCGTGCGGACACACACCTTCGGATCGACGGCGACGGTCCACCGCTGTGTCATCGCCCCGCACCACCGATCACCAGCGGCAGCGTCTTCCACCCTCGTACGGTCGAGGTCTGGGCCAGTTCCGCGGCGTCCCAGTCGACCTCCCAGTCGGGGAAGCGGCGCAGGATCTCCTCCGCCGCAACCCTTCCCTCCAGGCGGGCGAGGGCCGCGCCGAGGCAGTAGTGGGCGCCGGCCCCGAACGACATGTGCTGGGTGACTCGGTGGACGTCGAAGCGGTCCGGGTCGGGGAAGCGCTCGGGGTCGCGGTTGGCGGCGGCCTGGATGAACAGGATCGCGCTGCCGGCCGGCACCGTGCGCCCGTACAGCTCGACGTCCTTGGTGACGTAGCGCGCGGTAAAGGGGCCCGTCGGTTCGAAACGCAGGATCTCCTCGATGGCGTTCGGAATGAGTGACGGATCGGCCGCGAGCTCCCTGCGAGCCTTCGGGTAGCGGGCCATCAGGGCGCCGAACCAGCCGATGAGGCGTCCCGTCGTCTCGTTGCCCGCGCCTGCCACCACCGAGCAGTACGTGAGCACCTCCTCGTCGGTGAGGGTGCGGCGGGTGCCCGTCTCGTCCTCGAACTCGGCGGTCATCAGCTCGGTCATGAGGTCGTCCGACGCGTGCTTCCTGCGCCAGTCGATGTACTCCTGGAGCCCTTCGGTGTTGAGCATTTCGGAGGGGTCGAGCCTGCCGCGGCCTGTCGTGTCGAGCGTGGCATCGGTCCGGTCGCGGTACGTCGCCTGGTCTGCCTCCGGGATGCCGAGGAGCATGCCGATCACCCGCATGGGCATCTCGGCTCCGACCGCCTCCACGAGGTCGAAGCGTTCGGCGCCGGTGACCGGTTCGAGGACGCCGATGCAGAAGTCCCGTATCTGCGGCTCCAGTTCGGCGATGCGGCGCGGGGTGAAGACGCGGGCGAGCAGCCGTCGGTGGATGTCGTGGACGGGCGGGTCCTCGAAGATGAGGGTGCCGGGCGGGATGTCGACGTTCGCCTGGATGATCTCCAGGATGTCGCCGCGCGAGGACGAGTAGGTCTCCCAGTCGGCGAGGCCGCGCTGCACGTCGGCGAAGCGGCTGACGGCGTAGAAGTCGTGCTGTGCGTTGTAGTACAGCGGGGCCTCTTCGCGCAGGCGGGCGTAGAGCGGGTAGGGGTCGACGGCGAGGGCCGGGTCGAAGGGGTCCCAGGAGAGGCCTTCGGTGGTGGTCATTTGAGCATGGCTCCCGCGTCGACGGTCTGGGTGCTGCCGGTGACGAAGCGGCCTTCGTCGGAGGCGAGGTAGAGGATGGCATTGCTGATGTCGCGGGCCTCGACCCATGGGGTGGGCAGGATGTGCATGCTCTGGGAGACGGCGGCGAAGTCGTCGACGGTGGGGTTCTCCAGGTCGGGGCGGAACATTTTGTACGTGCCCTCGTGCATCACCATCGGGGTGTTGACCTGGCTGGGGTGCACCGAGTTCACGCGGATGTTGTGTTCGCCGAGCTCCCAGGCAAGGGTGCGCATCAGGCCGACGACGCCATGCTTGGCGGCGACGTAGTGGCCGATGTGGGCGTGGCCGCGCAGGCCGCCGACGGAGCTGGTGAGGATGATCGAGCCGCCGCGGCCGCCGGCGATGATGTGCGGGATCGACACCTTGGTGGTGAGCCAGACACCGGTGAGGTTGATGTCGATGGTGTCGCGCCAGGTCTGCTCGTCCATCTGGTGGGAGAGGGCGCCGTTGCTGCCGATGCCGGCGTTGGCGCACACGATGTCGAGCCGTCCGAAGCGTTCGACGCCCTCGTCGACGACGGCCTTGAGCGCGTCGTGGTCGCGGACGTCGGCCTGCACGGCGTGGATGCGGCGGCCCAGTTTCTGCACCTGGTTGACGGTCTCGTCGAGGTCCTCGGGGGTCGACATGGCGAACTGGACGCCGTCGAGTTGCTTGCAGACATCAATGGCGATGATGTCGGCGCCTTCCTCGGCGAGCCGGATGGCGTGGCTGCGTCCTTGGCCGCGCGCGGCTCCGGTGATGAATGCGACCTTGCCTTCTACGCGTCCGGGCATGGGGTACCTCGTTCCTGGCGTAGCGGGTGGGGTGTGGTGGTGCCGGGTACTGGGTCAGGTACTAGCGGTGTCGTCGGCCGCGGCGGGCCAGGGCGAGCCACAGCAGGGCCGCGGCGGCCGTCACGGCGATGGGCGCGACGCGCTTGACCGTGCGGGCCGATGGTGTGTCGGCGAGATCGAGCGGGGCCGCAGGGACCGAACCCGCCAAGGGTTGTGGTGAGTCGATCGTCAGCTCCGCAGCAAGGTTCTCCGCGAAGCGGCCCATCAGCGCTCCGGACACCTCCGCGAGCGTGCCGCGCCCGAACTGGGCGGGCCTGCCGGTGACGGAGAGGTCGGTCTCGACGTGTACGTCGGTGTGTCCGGGGCCGGCGGTGGACAGGCGGCACGTCACGCGTGCCTTGGCGGTCCCGTTGCCGCGCGCTTCCCGGCCGCCCGCCTCGAGGACGACGACTTTCGCGTCCTCGTCGCGCGTCACGAAGGTCACGGTGCCGCTGTACGTGAGCGAGATCGGGCCGAGCTTGACCTTGATGCGACCTTGGTGGGTGTCCCCCTCGCTGCCTGTGAGGGTCGCTCCTGGCACGCAGGGCGCCACGCGCTCGACGTCGAGCAGCACCTTCCACGCTTCGTCCACCGGGACGGGGATGGCGAAGGTGTTCTCCAGTTTCATGCCGTCGTCGCCTCCTCGGCGGCCGCTCGCACGGCGTCGACAATGCCCTGGTAGCCGGTGCACCGGCACAGGTTCCCGGTCAGTGCCTCGCGGATCTCCTCGTCGGTGGGCTTGGGGTTCTCGGCGAGGAAGGCAGTGACCGAGACGATCAGGCCGGGGGTGCAGAACCCGCACTGGAGGGCGTGGTGATCTCGGAACGCCGCCTGCACGGTGGAGAGTTGGCCGTCCTTGTCCGACATCGCCTCGACCGTCGTCACCTCCGCCTCGTCGGCCTGTACGGCGAACACCAGGCAGGCGCGCACCGCCTCACCGTCGAGCAGGACGGTGCAGGCTCCGCAGACACCGTGCTCGCAGCCGAGGTGGGTGCCGGTGAGGCCGCAGTTCACGCGGAGGAAGTCGGCGAGGGTGAGCCGGGGCGGGACGTTCGCCCTGCGTGCCGTCCCGTTGACGCGGACGTGGATGTCGACGGTGGCCGGGTCAGCCATGGCGTGCCTCCTGTACGGCGCGGCGCCAGGCGCGGGCGACCATGGCGGCGCCGACGCGGGTGCGGTAGCGGGCCGATCCGTGCAGATCGGATGGTACTGACGGGAGCTGTTCCATTGCTGCCAGGCCGAGTTCGTCGGGGTCGGCCGCAGTGGGGTCATGGCCGAGCAGTTCGGCCTCCGCCGCGCGTGCCCGGGTTGCGGTGGGCCCGAGCCCGAACAGGCCGATGGCGCAGCGGTCGAGTCGCCCGTCCGCCGCGACGCGCAGCGCGACGGTGGCCCCGGCGATGGCGAAGTCACCGTTCCTGCGGGCGAACTCCTCGACGGCGTACCCGCAACGCCCGGTCCAGGCAGGGAAGTTGACGCCCGTCAGCAGCTCGTCGTCGGCCAGCGTCGTGCTCCACACTCCGGTGAAGAACTCTGCTGCCGGGATGGTGCGGCTGCCGCGCGGCGACTCCGCCTCCAGCTCGGCGTCCAGTGTCAGGGCGACGGCCGGGTATTCGGCCGCCGCGTCGGCGTGCGCGAGCGAACCACCGATCGTGCCGCGGCTGCGTATCTGGAAGTGGCCGATGAGGGGGGTGGCGCGGGCGAGCAGCGGGATCGCCGTGCGGATGTCCTCGGAGCGCTGGATGGTGGCCTGTGTCGTGCCGGCGCCGATCCGCACGCCGCCGTCGGCGCGCCGCTCGATGCCGCGCAGGGCCTCGACGCGGCGCAGGTCGACGAGGTGTCCGAAGGTCGCGAGGCGCAGCGCCAGCATGGGCACGAGGCTCTGTCCGCCGGCGAGCGGTTTCGCCTCGTCGCCGAACTCGGCGAGCAGGGCGACGGCTTCACCCGTGCTCGTCGGCGCGTGATACGTGAAGGGCGCGGGCTTCATCGGGCCGTCACCCCCTGCGCCTGCTCGATGAGTTCGACGAGGGACGCGGGGGTCAGGGGCAGCCGGTCGACGCGTACGCCGAGGGGTGCGAGCGCGTCGGCGACCGCGTTCACGACGGCGGGCGCGGAGCCGATCGCGCCGCCCTCGCCGACGCCCTTGTATCCGCCGGGGCCCGGGCTCGGTGTCTCGACATGTCCGATCTCGATCACCGGTACTTCGGTGGCGGTGGGCAGCAGGTAGTCCATGAAGGTGGTGGCGATCGGGTTGCCCTCGTCGTCGTGGGCGAGGTGTTCGTAGAGGGCGCCGCCGATGCCCTGGACTGTGCCGCCGCGGATCTGGCCCTCGACGACGCTCGGGTTGATCATCGGGCCGCAGTCCTCGCTGACGATGTACCTCAGCAGCTTCACCTCGCCGGTCACGAGGTCGACCTCGCAGGTGCACAGGTGGGTCGCGTTGGCCCAGATCATCAGGTGCGGTGTGTGGTAGCGGCCGCTCGCCTCCAGGCCTGCCGGTGTGCCGGGCGGCAAGGCGTGCACCTGGTAATACGCGATATCGGCGATCGCGGCGAGCGTCAGGCTCTCCTCGGTGCGCTTCACTGTGGCGCGTCCTCGCACGAACTCGACGTCCTCGACCGGTACGCCGAGGCGGTGCGCGGCGATGGCCAGGATCCGCTCCCGCAGTGTCCCGGCCGTCTCGGCGATGGCGCCCGCCGTCATGGGGCCCGAGCGGCTGCCGCCGGTTCCGGCGCCGTACGGGGTGACGGCGGTGTCGCCCTGCACGGTGCTGACGTCCTCAATGGCGACACCGAGCGCGTCCGCGGTCAGCTGCACGACGGTTGTCTCCAGGCTGTTGCCGCAGGATCCCCCGGCGACGTACACGTTGACCTTGCCAGAGGGTTCGATACGGATGGTGGCGCCCTCCGTGGCGTGGAACGGAGTGGCGCCCGCGGTCGGCTCGACGTAGGTGCACGTGCCGACGCCCAGATAGCGGCCGTTCTCGCGGGCCCGTGCCTGTTCCTCGCGGAAGGCCTCGTAGTCGAGCATGGTCAGTGCCTGCTCGAAGGTCTCCCGCGGGGAGATGTGGTCGTAGGGCATGCCGTTGAAGTTCGCCGTGGGAAGTTCGTCGGCGGAGAGCATGTTGCGGCGGCGCAATTCGACGGGATCGAGGCCGAGTTGGCGGGCGGCCGTGTCGAGCAGTACTTCGCGGGCCATCGACTCGTACTGCCAGGGGCCGCGATAGGCGACCCGCCCGCTGGTGTTGGAGAACACGAACCGGGACGAGAACGTGCCCTGCGGGATCCGGTACGGGCCGGGGAAGAGCATGCCGACGGCGATGCCGCTCTGCACCGGGGAGGGCGTCGGGTAGGCACCCGCGTCTTGTACGTGGTCGAGGGTCGCGGCGAGGATCGTGCCGTCCTCGTCGAGGGCGAGGCGGGCCTCGCCGTGCTCGTGGCGCGCCTGCCCCGCGGCGAGGAGGTGTTCCTGGCGGTCCTCGATCCACTTGAGGGCAGCGGGGAGTTTGGCGGCGGCGAGCAGCACGCACATGTCCTCGCGCTGCGGCAGCACCTTCTGCCCGAAGCCGCCGCCGGTGTCCCGCATGACGACGCGGACCCGGTGCTCGTCGATACCGAGGAGGCGGGCACAGAACGCGCGGACCTCGTGCGGGGACTGCGTCGCGGCCCAGATCGCCATCTCCCCGCCGGCCGCCGTCCATTCGGCGACGATACCGCGGGTCTCCATTGGGACGGGTCCGTGCGACTGCTGGTGGACCGTCTGCGAGACGACGTGCGGCGCACTCACGAAGACGGGGTCCAACTCGCTCATGGGGCGGCCGCCTAGCTGTCCGACGAGGTTGTCGGGATGGCTCGCGTGCACGGATTGCGGGGAGTCGAGAGCCGTCGCGTAGTCGACGACCGGCGGCAGCGGCTCGTAGTCCACGAACACCAGCTCGGCGGCGTCCTCGGCGACATAGCGGTCGGTGGCGACGACCATCGCGACCGGGTCGCCCGCGAACCGGGCCTCGCCCTCGGCGAGCGGTGGCCGGGGCGTGTCGGGATCGTCGCGCCCGTTGAGCGTGTACCACTGCTCGTGGACGCCGGGGTTGAGGTCGCCGGCCACGAACACGGCGTGCACGCCGTCGAGTTGGAGCGCCTCGGAGGTGTCGATGCCGAGGATGCGGGCGCGGGGCAGCGGGCTGCGGACGAAGTGGGCGTGCAGCATTCCGGGGCGTACGACGTCGTCCACGTAGGTTCCGGTGCCGGTCAGGAGACGGGGGTCCTCGACCCGGGGAGTGCGGGTGCCCGCGTACGGGGTGTGTCCGCCGCTTGGTGCCATCGGTTCCGATCCTCCGTTCAGGAGCCACAGGTGCTGAACGAGTGTTTAACCGAGGTGCTGAACGACTGTTTAACACCCGCGCTTCGCGGGCGTCAAGCACAATGACCGCATGACTGCCGCCGCGCCCCGCCGAATGGGATCCGAGACTTCGAAGACCCGCGCGCATCTGCTCGATGTCGCGGAGCGCCTCATGGTCGAGGAGGGATACGCGGCCGTCGGCGTGCGGCGGGTCGCGCGCGAGGCGGAGGTGGCTCCGGCGCTCGTCCTGTACTACTTCCGCACGCTCGACGACCTGTTCCTGGCCATGCTGCGGCGGCGCGCGGAGAGTGAGCTGGAGCGCGCCGTGCGCCGCCTGGAGGGCCCGCGGCCGCTGCGTGCGCTGTGGCAGCTCACGAGCCACCCGGGCAACACGCTGACCACGGAGTTCGCGGCGCTCGCCAACCACCGCAAGACGATCCGCGCCGAACTCGCCGGCATCTCGGAGCGCTACCGCGAGGCGCAGCTGGAGGTGCTGACCCGCCGGATCGAGGAGACGGGCGTCGAGCTGCCGCCGGGGCTGACCCCGGCGGTGCTGCTGGTCCTGGCCAACGCCCTGGGCCGGAACATGATGATGGAGCACACCATGGGCCTGACCGCCCGGCACGCGGAGACGCTCGCGTTCGTGGAGGACTTCCTCCAGGACCGCGAGGGAGAGCCCGGCACGCCGTAGGCCACGGGCCGCGCGGCGCTCAGTCCGCCTCCGTCGCCTCCTGGAACAGCAGGTCGAGGAAGGCCCGGACCGGCCCGACGATGTCGAGGTCGTGGTCCAACAGCCATTGCAGCTGAAGGCCGTTGAGGACCGCCTGGAGCAGGGTGGCCGCGTGCTCGGGAGCCAGGCCCGCGTGCAGCTCGCCGCGCTCGGCCTTGCCGTGCATACCCTGCGCGAAGTTCGTGCGTACCACCTCGTAGCGCTCGGTGAAGTAGGCGTGCGCGGGATGGTCGGGGCGCGCGGCGGCCGCGGCGAGTTCGAGCCACAGCCGTGTCAGCTCGGGTGACTTCTGGTGGTGGCGCAGGAGTTCGCCGAGGTAGGGGCCGAGCTCGTCCATGTCGGCGACCTGCGACTCGCCGTACTGCCACTCCTCCGTGTCGCGATCGGCGAGCACCGCGGCCAGCAGGTCGTCCTTGTTCTGGAAGTGGTGCAGCAGCCCCGCGTGCGTGATGCCGGCCCGCTCCGCGATCCCCCTCAACGAGGCCTTCGTGAAACCGTGTTCGGCGAAGCAGTCCCGCGCCGCACGCACGATCTCCGCCCGGCGGGCCGCCGTCTTCGCGTACGGCCCCCGCGCTTTCGCCTGACTCACAGCGCCCTCCCCTGGGGTGATGCAGCATCCGATAACGCTCTGATTACGAAGCCGAACGACAGTCTTCCCGGCGTCATTGATCGCGGTCTACCTTCCGAGCGAAAACCAACCACATGGTAACAGTTGGCTCGACCCCCGGAAGGACAGTCCCATGACCGCGTTCCCGCCCGACTTCCTCTGGGGCGCCTCCACCGCGCCCCACCAGATCGAGGGCAACAACCTGAACAGCGACTTCTGGGCGAACGAGGGCCGCATGCCCGGGATGGAGCGCAGCGGCGACGCCTGCGACAGCTATCACCGCTACGCCGAGGACATGCGGCTGCTCGCCGACGCCGGCCTCACCGCGTACCGCTTCGGCATCGAATGGGCCCGGATCGAACCGCTCCCCGGCCACGTCTCGCGCGCCGAACTCGCCCACTACCGGCGGATGATCGACACGGCCGTCGGCCTCGGCCTCACCCCCGTCGTGACGCTGCACCACTTCACCAGCCCGCTGTGGTTCGCGCAGGAAGGCGGGTGGCTCGGCGACCGGGCCGTGGAGCGCTTCCGGGCGTACGTCGAGGCGGTGTGTCCGATCCTCGACGGCGTCGAATGGGTCGTGACCATGAACGAGCCGAACATGCTGGCCATCATGGTCGGCATGGCCCGCGCCATGGCGGATCAGCAGGCGTCCGCGGATCAACAGGCGTCCGGGGAGTGGCAGAGCCCCACCGTCGACACCGAGGGCCCCCGCCCCGCGCTTCCCGCCCCGGACGTGAAGATCGGCGAACGTCTCATCGAGGCCCATCACGCGGCCCGAGACGTCCTGCGCGCACATCTGCCCGGCGGCAAGGTCGGCTTGACCGTCGCCAACCGCGCCTTCGTCGCCCACCCCGGAGCCGAGGACAAGAAGCGCGAACTGGACCACATCTGGGAGGACCTGTACCTGGACGGAGCGCGCGGCGACGACTTCGTCGGCGTCCAGTCGTACTCCGGCCAGTGGGTCGGCCCGGACGGCGTCGAGCCGCACCCTCCCCACCCCGACAACACCCTCGTCGGCACCGCCTACCGCCCCGACGCCCTGGCCATCGCGGTCCGGCACACCGCCGAGGTCACCGGCGGCCTGCCGATCCTGGTCACCGAGAACGGCATCGCGACCCACGACGACACCCGCCGCATCGCCTACACCGGCGAGGCGCTCGACCACCTCGGAGCGGCGATCGCCGAGGGCGCGGACGTGCGCGGCTATCTGCACTGGAGCCTGCTCGACAACTACGAGTGGGGGCACTGGGAGCCGACGTTCGGCCTCGTCGAGGTCGACCGGGAGACCTTCGAGCGCCGCCCGAAGCCGAGCCTGGCCTGGCTGGGCGGGGCGGCCCGCCGCGCCGCCGCCCAGTGAACCCGAACCCGTCAGCCACCTCGAGCGAAGGGGACATCCCAGTGACTTCGAGCGAAGACGACACCCTGCAGATTCCGGTACCGGACGTCTCGTCCCGATCCCTCGCCGAACTGATCTCGCTCTCCGGCCGGCGCGCCGTGGTGACCGGCGCGGGCCAGGGGCTCGGCCGAGCCATCGCGCAGCGGCTGTCGGAGGCGGGCGCGGACGTGCTGGTCACGGACGTCGACGAAGAACGCGCCGTGGCCGCCGCCGACACTCTCGAGGGGCGCGCCCTGCCGGTCCGGATGGACGTCACCGACCCCGACAGTGTGTCCGCCGCCGCCGACCGTGCGGTGCGGGACCTGGGCGGGATCGACATCTGGGTCAACAACGCGGGGATATTCCCAAGCGTCCCCGCCCTGGAAATGTCCGCGGGGGCCTGGGACGAGGTGTTCGCCGTGAACGCGCGGGGTGTCTTCCTCGGTGCCCGGGAGGCCGCGCGCCGGATGAGCGGGGCCGGTCACGGGGGCGCCATCGTCAATGTCGTCTCCACAGCCGGTTTCCGGGGGACGGCGCCCGGGCTCGCGGCGTACGTGGGCTCGAAGCACGCCGCGCGCGGCCTCACCCGTCAACTGGCGGTCGAATTCGCGCCTTTGGGCATTCGCGTGCTCGGGGTCGCCCCGACATACGTGCCCACCGAGGGGAACCTCGCGCTCGCCGGGGCCACGGATCCCGGCGCGGCCTCGCAACTCATGTCCGTGATGCAGCCGCCCATCCTGGGCCGCCTCGGCGTTCCCGACGACGTGGCCCGCATCGTGCTGTTCTGCGCGAGCGACCTGGCCACCTTCATGACCGGGAGCACGCTCCTCGCCGACGCGGGCGACACCGCCTGACGTCCCCTCTTCCCGACCAACGTAGGAGCCGCATGCTCTCGCCCCGCACCAGCCCCACCCGCGACATCGTCGGCCTCGACGGACTGTGGCGGTTCGCCCTCGACACCCGCGCGCCCGCCGAGCCCTGGTCCGCGCGTCTCGACACACCACTCGAAGCCCCAGTCCCCGCCAGCTACAACGACCTGTTCGTGGACCCGGAGATACGGGATCACGTCGGCGTGGTCTGGTACCAGCGCGAGGTGCGGGTGCCGCGCGGCTGGGCCGGGCAGCGCGTCGTGCTCCGCTTCGGCTCCGTCACGCACGCCGCCCGTGTCTACGTGGACGACCGACTCGTCGCCGAACACACCGGTGGCTACACGCCGTTCGAGACGGACCTCACCGACGTCGCACCCCCGGGGACCGGGTTCCGTCTCACGGTCGGCGTCGACAACCGGTTGACGAACGAGACACTCCCGCCGGGCACGGTCACCACCGTGCCCAACGGCCGTCAACGCCAGTCGTACCTGCACGACTTCTACAACTACGCGGGGATCGCCCGTTCGGTCCGCCTGTGCAGCACACCGCGCACGTACATCGAGGACATCACCGTCGTCACGGGGCGAGAGGGCACTTCCGGTGTCGTCGACTATCTCGTGGCGACCGTCGGCGATGCCGAGAAGGTACGGGTGCGTGCCGTCGACGAGGCGGGCGCGACCGTCGCCGAGGCCGCCGGGCCCGACGGGTCCCTCCACATCGAGAACGTCACATTGTGGCGGCCCGGCGCCGGCTACCTCTACGAGCTGGTCGTCGAACTGGTGGACAGCGGCGGCGAGTTGATCGACAGCTACACGCACCCCTTCGGCGTCCGCACCGTCGAGGTGCGCGGCACGGACTTCCTCATCAACGGCGAGCCGTTCTACTTCACCGGATTCGGAAAGCACGAGGACACCCCGGTGCGCGGCAAGGGCCACGACGACGCCTACCTCGTCCACGACTTCCAGCTCCTCGACTGGACCGGCGCCAACTCCTTCCGCACCAGTCACTATCCGTACGCCGAGGAGGTCCTGGACTTCGCCGACCGGCACGGCATCGTCGTCATCGACGAGACGGCGGCCGTCGGCCTCAACCTCGGCGTGCAGGGCGGTCTCACCGGCATTCCGCCCACCCCGACGTTCGCACCGGAGAACTTCGGCGGCGTCATGGGCGACGTACACGCCCAGCATCTAAGGGAGTTGATCGACCGCGACAAGAACCACCCGAGCGTGGTGATGTGGTCGCTCGCCAACGAGCCCGCCTCCAACGAGGAGGGTGCGCGGGAGTACTTCGAGCCGCTCGTCGCGCTCGCCCGCAAACTCGATCCGACGCGCCCCCTCACGTACTCGGCGGTCATGTTCGCGACCCCGCAGAACGACCGGATCGGCGACCTGTTCGACGTGCTCAGCATCAACCGCTACTACGGCTGGTACCTCTTCACCGGCGATCTCGACACCGCGGAGACATACCTGGAGCAGGATCTGCGCGGCTGGGCCGAACGGTTCGACAAGCCCGTGATGATGTCGGAGTACGGCGCCGACACCCAGCCGGGCCTGCACTCGGTGTGGGACGCGCCGTGGAGCGAGGAGTACCAGAGCGACCTCCTCGCCATGTACCACCGGGTCTTCGACCGCATCCCCCAGTTCGTCGGCGAACACGTGTGGAACTTCGCCGACTTCCAGACCTCGGCCGGCATCCACCGCGTCGACGGCAATAAGAAGGGCGTGTTCACGCGCGAGCGCAGGCCCAAGTCGGCCGCGTTCGCGCTGCGCCGCCGCTGGCAGGGACTCGACGGACGCAAGCCCGGCGCACCTGTCCCCCGAGAAGGCTGACGAAGGGTTCCTCATGGCTCAGGACATCGGTCACGGGACCCCTCCCGCGGGTCCCGCAATCGAGGCACCCGCATTGCGGAAGGTCAGCGCGGGCCACATCGCGTGGATGACGATCGGTAGCTTCGGGGCATCCATCGCCCTGATGGTCCCGCAGTCGTACTCGCTGGCCGTCCGCGTCTCCGAATTGGAGCCGGGACGCGAGGAGTTGCTCGGTTATGTCACCGGCTCCGCACAGTTCGTGTATCTGGTGCTCAGCCCGCTGATCGGCCTGTGGAGCGACCGGACGCGCTCGCGGCTCGGCCGCAGGACGCCGTTCATGCTGCTCGGCGCGGCCCTCGGAATGGTCGCGCTGCTCGGCATCGCGCTCGCGCCGAGTGTCCTCCTCGTGGGGCTCGCGTGGATCGTCGGCATGGTCGGCTGGTCCATGGCGGGCCAGGCCATCCAGAACGTGCAGGCGGACCGGGTACCCGAGGAACAGCGGGGCCGGGTATCGGCGCTGACCAGCGTCGGCACACAGATCGCACCGGTGGTCGGCATCGGTGTCGCGTACGCCGTGGCGTCGAGCACGCTGCTGGTGTTCCTGGTCCCGGGACTTGTCGGGGCGGCGCTCCTCATCCTCTTCCCCGTGTTCAAACCAGAAGGTGACTCGCGCGCGCTCGTGCGCACGAGCGGCGGCCTCACAGTGAAAAGCCTCATCGCCGGCTATGGCTTCAGCCCACGCACCTATCCGGACTTCGGCTGGAACTGGCTCGGCCGCTTCATCTTCTTCATGGGCCTGTACTTCAACACCGCGTTCGGCACCTTCTTCTACGCGCAGCGGCTCGACCTCCCGGTCAAGGATGTCGCCGGGGTGGTGGCCTCGATCGGGATCATCGGGGTGCTCGCCGCGACCGGGGGCGCGATCGCGGGCGGCTTCCTGTCGGACAAGCTGGGGCGGCGCAAGCTGTTCACCCTCATCGGTTCCGCGATCTTCGTGTTCGGAGCGTGCACCGAGGCGTTCGCCCACTCGATGCCGCAACTCGTCGTGGGTGCCGTCCTGATGCAGCTCGCGATAGCCGTGTTCGCCGCCGTCGACCAGGCCATCGTGTTCGCGATCCTCCCGGACCGCGCGCAGGCGGGCCGCTATCTCGCCGTCGTGGCGTTCGCCCAGAAGATCCCCAGCGCGCTCGCCCCGCTGATCGCGCCCCTCATCATCACTGTGGGCGCCACCGGCGGCGAGAAGAACTACACGCTGCTCTATCTGACCGGGGCCGTCTTCGCGTTCGTCGGTGGCCTGATCATTTTCACCAAGGTCAAGTCGGTTCGCTGAGCGGGCTGTTCGCACGCGACCGCGCCTTCACGTACGACAAGGATGAACATGAACGACGCTCCGTACGACCTGTGCATCGACAGCGGCGGCGACCATTTCCCCGTGTCGGGCTCCGCGCCGCGGCTGTCGTGGAAGCCGCCATCGGGCACCCGCCTTCCCGCGCGCTACCACGTGGAGTGCACGGTGGACGGCGAGACCCGGCCTCTCGCCATGTCCGACCGTCACCTGTTCGTACCGTGGCCTTGGGACGCCCTGCGCAGTGGGGAGCGGGTGACCTGGCGGGTGCGCGCGGCCGATGACGTCGCCTGGTCGCCGTGGCACCGCTTCGAGGCCGGCCTGCTCGACGCGGACTGGCAGGCGCGCTGGATCACGCCCGCCGAGTCCGCGGTCGACCCCGGCTACGGCAGACGTCCCGCCCACACCCTCGCCTGCGCCTTCGAGGTTCTTCCGGACGTCCGCTCGGCCCGCCTCTACGCGACCGCCCTCGGCGTCTACGAGGCGTACCTCAACGGCGAACGGGCCGGCACCGCCGACCTCTCCCCCGGATCCACCTCGTACGACAAGACGCTGCACGCCCAGGCCTCGGACATCACGCCGGCCGTCCGCACAGGCACCAACCGCATCGAACTCGTCCTCTCCGACGGCTGGTACCGGGGCCAGGTCGGCGCGTTCCGGCAGCCGGCAGGTTGGGGCTCCGTCCTCGGGGCGCGCGCCGAACTGCACATCGCGTACGAGAACGGGACGCGCCAGGTGGTCCGCACCGACGAGACCTGGACGAGCACCCGCTCGCAGATCACACGCGCCGACCTCATGGACGGCCAGAGCACGGACTTCGGCGCCCGGCCGGGGCCCGCACTGCCCGTGCTCGTCGACCAGGTGGAGGCTCCCCCGGTCGGCTGGTCCCCCGCGCCACCGATCCGCGCCGCCGAATCGCGGCCCGCTCAGTCGGTCAAGCAGCTCGACGACGGCCTGTGGATCGCCGACTTCGGGCAGAACGCGTCCGGGTGGCTCGCGCTCAGCGACCTCGGGCCTGCGGGCACGCGCACGGTCATCGACCACGGCGAGTACCTCGGCGCCGACGGCGATCTGTCGACCCACCACCTCGACTCGTTCCTGCCCGGTGACGACCTGGCACCCTTCGTTCAGCGTGACGAGACGGTGTCATCGGGCCGCCCCGGCGAGACTTTCGAACCGCGCCACACCGTGCACGGCTTCCGGTACGCACGCATCCACAGGGACGGCGGTGCCCCGCTCGACCCGGCGAGCCTCACCATGCGCGTCGTCCACACCGACCTGCGCCGCACCGGAACCTTCGCGTGCTCCGACGACGACCTCAACCGCCTTCACGCAGTGGCCGATTGGAGCTTTCGCGGCAACGCCGTCGACGTACCCACCGACTGCCCGACCCGCGAACGCCTGGGCTGGACCGGCGACTATCTGGTGTTCGCGCCGACCGCGACCCGCCTGTACGACGTGCTCGGCTTCAGTCGCAAGTGGCTGTGCTCGGTCCGCGACGACCAGCTGGACGACGGCCGGATCGCCAACTTCTCCCCTGACGGACGCCGCATCAAGCACCATCTCGACGACCGGTTCGCGATGATGACGGGCTCGGCTGGTTGGGGAGACGCGATCATCGCGGTGCCGTGGGAGCTGTACAAGTCCTACGGCGACCGCGAGGTGCTCGCGGAGAACTGGGAGGCGATGACGCGCTGGGTCGAGTGGGCGCTCGACACCGCCCGCACCGCGCGCCACCCGTCCCGCGTCGAACGCTCGGCGGAGCCGCTGCCGCACGAGCGGTACCTGTGGGACGGCTCCTTCCACTGGGGCGAGTGGACCGAGCCGAAGAAGAAGGGGCCCGACGGCATCCCCGTCGACCCGGTCAAGGCAGACCCGGCCGGCTGGTTCATGGCCGACAAAGGTGAGGTCGGCACGGCATTCCTGTACCGCTCGACGTCGACGCTCGCGCGGGTGGCGGAGGTTCTCGGCCGTACGGAGGAGGCCGCGCGCCACGCCGCGACCGCCGAGTTGATCCGTGCCGCCTGGCGCACCGAGTACCTCACCGCCGACGGGCGCACCTCCGGCGACACCCAGGCGGGTTACGTACGAGCGCTGTCCTTCGGCCTCGTCCCCGACGAACTGCGCGCGGCCGCCGCCGAACACCTGGTGTCTCTGATCCGGGCCGCCGACACCCACCTCGGCACCGGCTTCCTGGCCACCGGCGATCTACTCCCGGCGCTGTGCGACGCCGGTCACGCGGACGTCGCCTACGAGCTCCTCTTCCGGCGCACCACGCCGTCCTGGCTGTATCTGCTGGACCAGGGCGCCACGACGATCTGGGAGGACTGGGAGGGCATCGACGAGCACGGCGAGGCGCACGATTCGCTGAACCACTACAGCAAGGGCGCCGTGGTCCGCTTCCTGCACACCCACACCCTCGGACTGCGCCAGGCGCCTGGCTCTGTGGCCTGGGAGTCCTTCGAGGTGGCGCCCGTCCCGCACGCCTCCCTCACGTGGGCGCGCGGCACGCACGAGTCCCCGTACGGCACGATCGGCGTCGAATGGCGGGCGCAAGAAGGCGAGTTGACTCTCACGGTTGACGTCCCGCCGGGCACGACCGCGCGTGTGATGTTCCCGGACGGAACCGCTCGCACGGTGCCGCCCGGAAGGTTCCACGGCAACGGGCGGTGAAACGCTGTCACTGGCCGTGTTCCCCGAGCCGCGGCGGCGCCCCGTACGACGGCTCGTACCCGGCGACGTGGACGGGGTTGCCGACCAGTCGATGGTCGCCCGCCTGGATCACCGCGCCGGGTGTGCGTTCCAAGGCCTCGGGCAGCGTGCGGACCGCGGCGGCGGGGACGTGCAGGGGGCGCAGTCTCGCCTCCCAGCTCTCCGCCGTGTCCCCGGCGAGGGCCTTCGTGACGGCCGCGATCACGTCGTCGCGGTGCGCCGCCCGGCCCGCCATGGTGGCGAACGCGGGCTCGTTGATGCCGGCCTCGGTGGCGAAGGACCGCCAGAAGCCGTCGTGTGTGACGAACAGCGCCAAGTGGCCCTCAGCGGTGGGGAACAGCTGGGCCGGTACGTAGTAGGCGTGGGCGCCGCCCGGTGCCCGGCGGGGGACGGTGCCCTCGTTGAGGTAGGCGGCGGCGCGGTAGTTGAGTTGGGAGAGCATGACGTCGCACAGGCTCACGTCTACCTGTCCGCCGCGTCCGGACACGATCTGCGCGAGCAACCCCAACGCCGCTGCCATTCCTGCGGAGTTGTCGGCCGACGAGTAGCCGGGCAGCGTCGGCGGGCCTTCCGGGTCGCCTGTCAGGGCGGCGATGCCGGTGGCGGCCTGGACGACGTAGTCGAAGGCGGGGTCGTCGCCCGCTTCCCTGCCGTAGCCGGTGAGGGCGACGCAGACGAGACGGTCGTTGTACGCCTTCAGGTCGTCGTAGGTCAGTCCGCAGCGCCGGATCGCCGACGGCTTGAGGTTGACGAGCAACGCGTCGGCAGCGGCCACGAGTTGATGGAGCCGATCCTGACCCGCGTCCGTCGTCAGGTCCAGTCGGATGCTGCGTTTTCCGCGGTTGAGGCTCGCGAAGTAGGCGTCGGACACCTGTCGGGACAGGTCTCCGCCCGGCGGTTCCAGCTTGGTCACCTCCGCGCCCAGGTCGGCCAGGAGCATGGTCGCGTACGGGCCCGCGAGGATGTGTCCGACCTCCAGGACGCGGATGCCGGCGAGCGGTCCGGCGTTCACCGCAGCTCTGCGGCGATCGCCGCCACCGTCTCGCGGGTGCGGCGCTTGGACGCGACCAGCTCCTCACGGCCCTCGCCGATCGGCAGGAGGCGTACGGACAGGTCCGTCACGCCCGCGTCCGCGAACCGCTGGAAGCGGGCCTTGATCGCCGCCTCGTCCCCGGCCGCGCACAGGTCGCCGACATCACGCGCGTCGCCGTACTCCAGCAGGCGCTGGTAGTTGGGCGAGATCTCCGCCTCGCCGAGGATGCGGTTGGCGCGCTCGCGTGCGGCGTCCACCTCGTCCGGCCGGCACAGGCAGACGGGGATGCCCGCGACGATGCGCGGCGCCGGGCGTCCGGCCTCCTGGGCGGCCTTGGTGATGCGGGGCACGACGTGGTCGGCGACGGAGCGTTCGTCGGCCATCCACAGCACGGTCCCGTCGGCCCGCTCCCCCGCGATGCGGAGCATGACGGGGCCGAGCGCGGCGAGCAGGACGGGCAGCGGGGTGACCGGTGCGAGACCGAGCGGGTTGTGGACGGTAAAGGTGTCGTTCTCGACGTCCACCGAACTCGTGCCGCCCACGGCTGTGTTGAGGACGTCCAGGTAGTCGCGCGTGTAGGCGGCGGGTTTCTCGTAGGGCAGGCCGAGCATGTCCCGCACGATCCAGTGGTGCGAGGCGCCGACCCCGAGTGCGAGCCGCCCTTGGGCCGCGGCGTGCACGGAGAGCGCTTGGCGGGCCAGGGCGACGGGGTGCTGGGCGTGCACCGGGACGACGGCCGTGCCGAGTTCGATGCGCGAGGTCTCCGAGCCCATCAGCGCGACGGCGGTCAACGCGTCGAAGTCCGTGGGCACTTGAGGCACCCACACGGTGTCGAACCCGGCCTCCTCCGCCCAGCGCACATCGTCGAGCATGCGGGCGGCCTTGCGCGCGCTGTCGCCCCGCTCGGGGCCTGACATCACTCCGATACGCATACGGTGGGGCTCCTCACGAACGGGCTGCGGTCAGCTTGCGGATGTCGGCCACGATGTCGTCGAGCGGTGTGCCGGTCGGGTAGACGGCGGCGGCGCCCGCCTTCTTCAGGCGGCGGACGTCCCCGGCCGGAATGGAACCACCCACGACGACCGCGATGTCCTCGGCATGGGCCGCGCGCAGCGCCTCGACGGTGCGGGCGGTCAGCGCGATGTGGGCGCCGGAGAGGATGCTCAGGCCGACCACGGCCACGTCTTCCTGTACGGCGGTCGCGGCGACGTCGGCGACGCGCTGCCGGATACCGGTGAACACCACCTCGAATCCGGCGTCCCGCAGCGCTCGCGCGACGATCTTCGCGCCTCGGTCGTGCCCGTCGAGTCCGGGCTTGGCGATCAGTACACGGGCACCCATCAGAACACCACCGGCTGTCGGAACTCGCCCCACACCGCGCGCAGCACGTCGGACATCTCCCCGACGGTGCAGTACGCGGCGGCGCAGTCGACGAGCGGGCCCATGAGATTGATGTCCGGGACATCCGCTGCCCGCCTCAACTCGGCCAGTGCGCGCCGCACTTCGGCCGCGCTGCGCTCGTGCTTGACCTGAGCGAGCCGCTTCAGCTGCCGCTCCCGCCCCTCGGCGTCGAGTTCGTACGTCGCGAGGTCCGGTGGGGTCTCGTCCGCGGTGAAGCGGTTGACGCCGACGACGGGCCTGCCACCCGACTCGATGTCCTGGTGGGTTCGGTACGCCTCGTCTGCGATGAGCCCCTGCAGATAGCCGTCCTCGATGGCACGGACCATGCCGCCGTGCGCCTCCAGGTCGTCCATGATCTCGACGACGCGCTCCTCGGTGGCGTCGGTGAGGGCTTCCACGAAGTACGAACCTCCCAGGGGGTCGGCGACCGACGCGGCGCCCGTCTCGTACGCGAGCACCTGCTGGGCGCGCAGCGCCTCGGTCGCGGACTCCTCGCTCGGCAGCGCGAACGGCTCGTCCCAGGCCGCGGTGAACATGGACTGCACGCCGCCGAGGACGGAGGCGAGCGCCTCGTAGGCGACGCGGACGGTGTTGTTGCGGGCCTGCGGCGCGTACAGCGAGGCGCCTCCGGCCACGCAGCCGAAGCGGAACATGCACGCCTTGTCGGTCTCGGCGCCGAAGCGCTCGCGCACGATGGTCGCCCAACGTCTGCGCCCGGCACGGTACTTGGCGATCTCCTCGAAGAAGTCGCCGTGCGTGTAGAAGAAGAAGGAGATCTGCGGGGCGAACTGATCGATCGTCATCCGACCGCGCTCGATGACGGTCTCGCAGTACGTCACCCCGTCGGCGAGCGTGAACGCCATCTCCTGGACGGCGTTGGCCCCTGCGTCGCGGAAGTGGGCTCCGGCGACGGAGATGGCGTTGAAGCGCGGGACCTGCTCGGCGCAGAACTCGATGGTGTCGGCGATGAGGCGCAGCGATGGCTCGGGCGGCCAGATCCAGGTGCCCCGCGAGGCGTACTCCTTGAGGATGTCGTTCTGGATCGTGCCGGTGAGCTTCGCGCGCGGGATGCCGCGCTTCTCGGCGGCGGCCACATACAGCGCGAGCAGGATCGCCGCCGTGCCGTTGATGGTGAAGCTGGTGCTGATCCGGTCGAGCGGGAGGTCCTCGAAGAGCAGCTCGACGTCGGCGAGGGTGTCCACCGCGACGCCGACCCGGCCCACCTCGTCGGCGTACTCCGGGTCGTCGGAGTCGTAGCCGCACTGGGTGGGCAGGTCGAGCGCCACGGAAAGCCCTGTGGAGCCCTGGTCTAGGAGGTAGCGGTAGCGGCGGTTGGACTCCTCCGCGGTGCCGAAGCCCGAGTACTGGCGGCGGGTCCACAGGCGGCCGCGGTATCCAGTCGGGTAGTTGCCACGGGTGAAGGGGTACGTGCCCGGGTCCGGCGGTGTGCCGGGGGCGTCGGCCGCGGAGTAGACCGCTTTCAGGGGGAGGCCGGACGGAGTGGTGTGCGCGGGGTCGTCTGTCATGTGCTCTCCTGCCCCTCGGCGGTCAGCCGGTCCTTGAGGACCTTGCCGGTCGCGCCCAGCGGCAGCGCGTCACGGAACTCGATGTGTCGGGGCACCTTGAACCCGGCCATGCGCTCGCGGCTCCAGGCGATGAGGTCCTCGGCGCCCACCTGCTCGCGGGCCACCACGAACGCCTTGCCGACCTGCCCCATGCGCGCGTCGGGCACGCCGATGACGGCTGCCTGCGCCACCGCCGGGTGTTCGAGGAGGAAGCCCTCGATCTCGGCCGGGTAGGCGTTGAAGCCGCCGACGATGAACATGTCCTTCTTGCGTCCGACGATCCTCAGCCGGCCTTCCGCGTCGAGCTCCCCCAGGTCGCCGGTGTGCAGCCAGCCGTCGGGGTCGATGGTCTCCGCGGTGGCGGCGGGGTCGTCGAGGTAGCCCTTCATCACGGCGTAGCCGCGCACGAGCACCTCGCCGTCGTCGGCGATGCGCACCTCGAAGCCTTCGCAGGGCCGGCCGACGGTGGTGGCGACGGCCTCGTACGGGTCGCCCGGCCGGGAGGCGGTGACGGTGCCCGCCTCGGTCAGCCCGTATCCGGTCATCAGGTGCTGGAAGGGCAGCTCGGTGGTGACGCGTCGCACCAGCTCGACCGGGATGTCGGCGGACCCGGTGACCGCGACGCGCAGCGAGGACAGGTCACGGCCGGGCGGGGCGGCGAGGAGCGAGTGGTAGAGGGTGGGCGGCCCCGGCAGGACGGTCACCCGCTCGCGCTCCACCAGGTCGAGCACCACGTCCGTGTCGAACACGGGGACCGGCAGCATGGTGGCTCCGCGCAGGAACGAGGCGACCAGGCCCGCCTTGTAGCCGAAGATGTGGAAGTACGGGTTGACCATGAGGTAGCGGTCACCCTGTCGCAGCCCTGCCAGGTCACACCACTCGTCGTACAGGCGCAGCGTCTGCCCGTGGGTGGTCATGACACCCTTGGAGCGGCCCGTGGTGCCGGACGTGAACACGATGTCGGCGATGTCTTCCTCGTCCACCTCGCACTCGTGCGGCTTGCCCGAGGCGAGGAAGCCGGATGTCACGTCGATCACGGGTACGCCGTCGGGACCGGTGAACTCCCTTTCCAGGAAGCCGTTTTGCACCAGCAGCGCCTTGGCTCCGCTGCGGCGCACGATGTCGTGCGCCTCGGCGTCCTTGAAGCGTGTGTTCACGGGGACGAGGACGCCTCCGGCCGCTGTGAGCCCGAAGGCGGCGACGATCCAGTCGGCGGAGTTGGGCGCCCACAGTGCCACGCGGTCGCCCTTGCGGATGCCGAGTTCGTGGGCGTAGGCGCCGGCTGCGACCCGGATCCGTTCGGCGAGTTCGCCGAACGTGAGGCGCAGATCCCCGTCGACGACGGCTTGCGCGTCGCCGAACCGGTCGGCTGCGCCGAGTGCCATCTCGGGGATGCTGCGCCACTTCATGGCGGTGTCGGCGCTCATGGCGCCATCAGGCGGGCCAGGTTGCCGCCCATCACCTTGGCCTTGTCGGTCTCGTCGAGCTTGCCGAGGAAGTCGACGTACGTGACCGGGTCGGCGAGGCCCTCCGGGTGCGGGTAGTCGGAGCCGAACAGGACCCGCTCGATGCCGATGAGGTCGCCGAGGGCGGCCATGTCCTCCTCCCAGAACGGGCTGATGTGGATGTGCCGCTTGAAGACCTCGACCGGGTCCTCCTGGAACTCGTGCGGCATCTTCTTGTACACGTCCGCGAGCCGTCCGAGCACGGGCTCCACCCACGACGCACCCTGCTCGATCACCGCGACCTTCAGCGCGGGGAACCGGGAGAGCATGCCGTGGCAGATCATCGACGCCACCGCGTCCTCGACCGGCCGCCACTCCGCCACCTGCCGGAACGCGTTGGGCTTGAAGGGCAGGAACTCGCGCGTGCCGCCCTCCCAGTCGTTGGCGTAGTCGGAGTAGCCGCTGTCGGAGGAGTGGAAAGTGACGAGCACCCCGAGTTCCTGCACGCGCTTCCAGAAGGGGTCGAACTCGGGCAGCGCGAAGGAACGGGTGACACCACCGGGGCCCGGCACGGGGGCGGGGCGGACCAGGATCGCGCGGGCGCCGCGCTCCACCACCCAGTTCAGCTCCTCGATCGCCTTGTCCACGAACGGCAGGGTGATCACGGGGACGGTGAAGATGCGGTCCTTGTGGACGAAGCCCCACGTCTCGTGCAGCCACTCGTTGAGCGCGTGGATGACCGCGTGGATCAGCTCCGGGTCGTCCTTCATGCGCTCCTCGATGAGGCTCGCGAGCGTCGGGAACATCAGGGAGCGCTGGATGCCGAGGTCGTCGAGGAGTTTCAGGCGGGGTCCGGGTTCCCGGAACGCCGGGATGGCGCGCATCGGTTCACCGAAGATCTCCCGGCGGGTCTTGCCGTCGGGGTTGCCGACCTTGAAGTACTCCTCCATCGCGCCGGGGCGGGCCACGACGTCGAAGGTCGGGTTCGGTATGTACTCGCTGATCCGCCCGCGGATCGCGATCTTCGTACGGCCGCGGACGTCGACGTATTCGATGGCACCGTCGTACTGCTTCGGGAGGTACTTGGTCAGCGCTTCCCGGGTCTCGTAAAGGTGGTTGTCCGCGTCGAACAGCGGATAGGGCAGGGTGCGCGAAGGCATGGAATCCTCCTTTGCCGAATACGAGAATACTATTCTCACCGGGCGGGCGAGGCAATGTCCTTCCGGAGCACGAACTTCTTCACCTTGCCGCTGGCCGTACGCGGGAACTCCTCGACGCCGTGCACCTCCTCCGGCCACTTCTGCCGGGCGATCCCGGCGCACTCGAAGTGCTTCCGCAACTGCGTTAGATCCGGGACGGGTTGGCCGGGCAGCATGCGCAGTACGGCGGCCGCGTGCTCGCCGAGACGGGCGTCGGGTGCAGCGACCACGGCCGCCTCCGCGACGCCGTCCATGCCGAGCAGCACTTCCTCGACCTCCAATGCGCTGATGTTCTCGCCGCCGCGGATGATCACGTCCGCCTTGCGGTCTGTGATGGACAGGCAGCCGTCCGCGTCGACCTCCCCGATGTCGCCGGTGCGGTACCAACCGTCCGCATCGAAGACCGACTTGGTGAGTTCGGGGTCGGTGTACCCGAGGCAGAGGTCGGGGCCGCGGGTGAGGATCTCGCCGTCTTCGTCGAGTCGCAGCTCCACGCCGTCCAGTGGCGTGCCGTCGGTGTGCAGCCGGACGCGGGCGGGGCCGTCGTGCGGGGCCCAGGTGACGGAGGGGTGCTCGGTCGAGCCGTAGGATCGGAACGCCCTTATGCCCAGGCCCTCCAGACGGGTCGTCACGGCCGACGGTACGGCGGAGCCGCCGAGGCCCGCGTACTTCAGCCGGGCGATGTGGGCGGGAGTGCAGTCGGGGTGGTCGAGCAGGCTCGTCATGTAGTAGGTGGCTCCCCCGCCGACGACCAGGTTCTCGTGGGCGATGAGGTCGAGCGCCTGCGCCGGGTCCCATACGTCGCCGAGGTTGATCGGCGAGCCATCGAGCACGGGGATCAGGAACGCGTTGACCATCCCGATGAAGTGGCCGACGGGCGCCACGGTGAACTGCTTGCCCCGGTCCGGCGGGTAGGCGGCGGAGAGTTGGCGCGTCTCGCACAGCAGCGTCTGATGGCTGTGGACCACGCCCTTGGGGTCGCGGGTGGTGCCGGAGGTGAAGGCGATCAGGGCGGGCGCGGCCGGGTCCGCGGGCAGGAAGCTGTCCATCGGGTCGTCGGCGAGCAGGGCGTCGAAGTCGCGACCCACCACGCCCACGATCGGCACACCGGCGCTGAGTTCGGGATTGAACTCCTGCCGTCCGAAGCGCTCCGCGGCGAAGAAGGCGCTCGGCCGGGTGGAGCGCAGGATGTAGCCGACCTCTTTGGGCCCGTAGAAGTGCACGATCGGGACGACCACCGCGCCGAGCAGCGCCGAGGCCCAGAACACGGCTGCCGCTTCCATCCAGTTGGGCAGCTGGAACGCGACCACGTCACCGGGTCCGACGCCGCGCTCGCGCAGACCGGCCGCGAGCCGGCGCGCCGTGCGCTCCACGTCGCCGAAGGTTCCGGACCAGGGACGTACCTGCGAATGCACCTTGAACTCGGCTTCGGGGGCGACCCGCAGACACTCCGTCAGGAGTTCGCCGAGGGTTTCACGGGTCCACCAGCCCTCCACCTCGTAGCGTCGGGCCAGCTCCGGTGGGATCGTCCTGAGCGCGGTGACCGGGATCGTCGGCATGGAAGAGACCAACCTCCTCGTGGCGTACACCTGCACGCACTGAGCACGCATGAGAATTGAACTCTCCCAGACTGAGAAGCTATGTTCCATACGTCGTACGCGACCAAGGTCCGCGCTCATCCCACTGGAGGGCTTCGCATGGTCGACCTCGAACTGGACGGTGCGCTCGCCGTCGTCACCATCGACCGCCCGCACGCGCGCAACGCGATCGGGCCCGCCACGATGGACCGCCTGGAGAAGGTGCTGGACGCTCTCGACGAGGCGGAGTCGGAGGACACGACGCACGCGCTCGTCATCAAGGGGGCGGGCGAGAAGGCGTTCGTGTCGGGCGGTGACCTCAAGGAGTTGGCGGCGCTGCGCACCGAGGAGGCGGCGATGGAGATGGCGCTGCGGATGCGCGCGATCTGCGACCGCTTCGCGGCGTTCCCCGGCCCGGTGATCGCCGCGCTGAACGGCCATGCCTTCGGCGGCGGCGCCGAGTTCGCGCTCGCCGCGGACATCCGGGTCGCCGCGGACGACGTACGCATCGCCTTCAACCAGGTGGCGCTGGCGATCATGCCGGCGTGGGGCGGCGCCGAGCGGCTCGCCGCGCTCGTCGGGCCTGGGCGGGCGCTGCTGCTCGCCGGATCGGGGCAGGTGCTGAGCGCGCGGGAGGCCGAGCAGGAGGGCCTGGTGGACCGGGTGCTGCCGCGGGGCGGGTTCGAGGCGGGGTGGCGGGAGTTGGCGCACTCCCTCGCGCACCGGCCGGCCCGGTCGATCAAGCGCGTGACCCGGCCGAGCGGCTGTCCGCCGCGCGAGGCGGCACGGGCCTTCGCGCACCTGTGGGTCTCCGACGCGCACTGGGCCGCGGCGGAGCGGGTGATGCCCCGTGGCGGGAAGTGAGCTGCCGCAAGAGGCCCTGTGGCAGCGCGTGGCGGGCCGCCGCGAGGGCGTCCTGGCCACGCTCGGCCCCGACGGGACCCCTCACCTCTCGAACGTCTACTACCTCGCCGATCCGGCCACCCGCGTTCTCCGCCTCTCGACGACCACGGGCCGCGCCAAGGGCCGCAACCTGCTGCGCGACCCGAGGGCGGCCCTGTACGTGCCGGGTGAGGACTTCTTCAACTACACCGTCGCGGAGGGGCGGTTCGAGGTCGCGGTCGCTTCCGTCGTCGGTGAGCCCCCGATCGACGAGCTGCACGCGGTGCACGCCGCCTCGGGCGCGGCCGGTGACCGTCCCGCGTTCGACCGCCGGATGATCCGCCACCGGCGCATGCTCGTACGGGCCGAGATCAGGCGCCTCTACGGGCTGGTGCATCCGGCGGGCTGAACGCGACCGCCGAGCGGTCAGGCGCGGGCCGGGGCCCCGTCGGACACGGGCTCCTGCTCGCCCGTCGGCTCGCCCTCGCCCTTGCGTAGCGCCGGGATGAACGTCGCGACCGCGGCGGAGAGCACGGCCACGCCGCAGCCGATCATCAGGCCGGTACGGAAGCCGCCCTCGGACGGGAGAGCACTTCCGGAGAATGGAGTTCCCGATCGCGCGGTACCCGATTCGGTAGGTGGAAGCCACCCGCTTCTCAACCAAGTCGCGTATCGTTCCGCAGATGAACGCCGTACCCGCAGAGCCCACTCCGCCCGTCTGGCGACAGCGCGCGATCGAGCGGTCCACGCGCGCGGCCAAGCTCCGCGCCGAGCAGCGGATCGAGCGCTTCCTCGAAGCGGCGCAGGAGCTCATCGCCGCCAAGGGCACCACCGACTTCACCGTGCAGGAGGTCGTCGAGCGCTCGAAGCAGTCGCTACGCAGCTTCTACCAGCACTTCGACGGCAAACACGAGCTGCTGCTCGCCCTGTTCGAGGACGCCCTGGGGCGCTCGGCCGACGAGATCCGTGCCGCCACCGCCGCCAAGAAGAAGCCGCTCGAGCGGCTGCGCGTCGCGGTGCACATGCTCTACGAGCAGTCGCTGCCGCGCCCCGGCCGACAGAGCCCGCTGTTCACCGACTTCGCCATGCAGCTCCTTGGCACCCACCCGGAGCAGGTGGCCACCGCGCACGTGCCGTTGCTCGACCTTTTCACCGAACTCGTCGAAGAGGCCGTGGAGTCGGGTGATGCGAAGGCGGACAAGCCGCGGCGCGCGGCGTCGCTGGTGATGCAGACGGCGATGTTCACCGCGCAGACCCCGGGCGTCCCGTCCGGCAGCACGTCGACGCAGGTCTCCGCCGAGGAGGTCTGGGAGTTCTGCCGGGGCGGGGTCACAGGGAAGGTCTGACACCGCGCCGGACAGCTCACCGCAGCGCCATTACGCTTCTCCCCTCGCGAGAGTACCGTTCTCGCCATGACGGAACCGGGGCGCAAGTCGTCGTACCGCGTCGTCCAGTGGGCGACCGGCAACATCGGGAGTCGTACGCTGCGCGGGGCCGCCGAGCATCCTCAGCTGGAGGTCGTCGGCGTGCTCGTGCACAGCGCGGACAAGTCGGGCCTGGACGCCGGCGAGTTGTGCGGGCTCGCGCCGCTGGGCGTCCCCGCCACCACCGAGCCGGCCGAGGTGCTCGGGCTCAAGCCGGACTGCGTGCTCTACACGCCGCGTGAGCTGGACGCCGACGCTGTGTGCGCGCTCCTGTCGGCAGGGATCAACGTCGTCGCCACCCGCACCGACTTCCACCACCCCGACGCCATGGACCAGCTCCTGCGGCAGCGGATCGAGGCCGCCTGCGCCGAGGGCGGCAGCAGCATCCACAGCACCGGCAGCAGTCCCGGCTTCGTGACGGAGGCGCTGCCGCTGGTGCTCGCGTCCGTGCAGCGGCGGCTCGACGGGCTGCTGATCGAGGAGTTCGCCGATCTGTCGCGGCGTCCGTCACCCGGGCTGCTCTTCGACGTGATGGGGTTCGGCGGGCGGCACGACACCTTCGACGAGCGGCGGCTCGCCTCACTGCAGGCGAGCTTCGCACCGTCGCTGCGGGTGGTGGCCGACGCGCTCGGGCTGCCCGTCGAACGGGCCACGGTACACGGCGAGTTCGCGGGCGCCCTCTCGCGTACGACGATCGCCGCCGGGGTGCTGGAGGCCGGTTCGGTGGCGGCGCAGCGCGTCACGGTGGCGTGGCAGCAAGGAGGCCGCGACGTCCTGCGGTTCCGGGCGACCTGGTATTGCACGACGGAGCTCGACAGGTCCTGGGATCTGCGGGACACCGGGTGGCGGCTGACCGTCGACGGCGACGCCCCGCTCGACGTCACGATCCGCTTCCCCGTCGCCCCGGAGAAGGCGGCCGCCACCTACCCGGCGTACACCGCCAACCGTGCGGTGAACGCGGTGCCGTGGGTGTGTGCGGCGGAGCCGGGGATCCGTACGACGGCGGATCTGCCGCATGTGGTGTCACCGTTCGCGGCGGGCCCCGTCGCAGGGTGAGGCAGTGGGCCAGGGCCCCGTCGGCGGGTGAGGCAGTGGGTCAGGCCTCCGTGGTGTCGTTCCGGTGGATCGTCCCGCCCTTCATCACGAACCGCACGTCGCCCGTCACCGCCACGTCCGCCAGCGGGTCGCCGGGGACGGCGATGACATCGGCGAGCAGGCCCGTGTCGAGGCGACCGCGGTCGTCGACGTCGATGAGGTCGGCGGAGACGGTCGTCGCGGCGCGGATCGCGTCGAGCGGGGACATGCCCCGCTTCACCAGCGCGATCAGCTCCTTGGCGTTGCGTCCGTGCGGGATCGCCGGGGCGTCGGAGCCGCAGGCCACCCGTACGCCGCGGCGGATGGCCTCGGAGATGGTGGCGCGGGCCCGCGGGAACACCTCGGCGGCCTTTGCCTGGAGTTCGGGGTCGGCGCGCGAGATGTCCATGTCGTCGTTGAGCGAGGTGGTGGCCACCAGGAAGGTGCCCTGCGCCACCATCCGGTCGAGTGTCTCGCCGCTGGTGAGGAAGCCGTGCTCGATGCAGTCGATGCCGGCGTCGAGCGCGGCCGTGACCGCCTGTTCGCCCATGCAGTGCGCGGCGACCTTCCGCCCCGCCCGGTGGGCCTCGTCGACGATGGCGCGCAGTTCCTCGTCGGAGTACTGCTGGGCGCCGGCCGGGCCGGTGTGCGACATCACGCCGTTCGAGGCGCACACCTTGATGACCCACGCGCCGTGCTTGATCTGGTAGCGCACGGCCTTGCGCACCTCGTCGACGCCGTTGGCGATCCCCTCCTCCACCGTCAACGGCAGCACGTGCGGGGCGAACGCCTGGAACATCGTCGGGTCCAGGTGCCCGCCCGTGGGTGTGATCGCGTGCCCGGCCGGCACGACTCGGGGGCCGTCGATCCAGCCGTGGTCGATGGCCTTCTTCAGGGCGACGTCGAGCAGCAGCCCGTTGGTCTGGAGGAAGAGGCCCAGGTTGCGCACCGTCGTGAAGCCGGCGCGCAGGGTCCTGCGCGCATTCGCCACCGCCCGCAGGGTGCGCACCGCCGGATCGTCCTGCACCGCGATCAGCGGACTGCGGTGATCGGGACCGCCGAGCAGCAGGTTGACCTCCATGTCCATCAGGCCGGGCAGCAGGGTCAGATCGCCGAGGTCGACGACGACCGTGCCGTCCGGGACGGTGTCGGGCGCGATCCGGGTGATGTGCTCGCCCTCGACGAGCAGTTCACCTGGGGCGACGTACTCCCCCTTGTCGACATCGAGCAGCCGCGCGGCGCGGAGCAGGACGGGCGGCTGTGGGGTACGCGGGCGGGGCATCGCGGGCTCCTTCACACAAGGGTGGCGGCCGGTCAGACGGCGGGTTCGACGACGGCGTCGATGCTGGAGGGTCCCGAGTCGGGAACCCGCGGCTGGCGCCACGCCTCGACTGGGAAGGCGACGGTCACCAGCGCGCAGAACGCCCAGAGCAGGCGCTTGTCCTGCTCCGATATGGCGTCGAGGTCGATCTGCTCCAGGTACGCCTTGTTGGTCCGGAGCAGGGGGAACGCCGCGTTGTAGAAGGCGTCCAACTCGTCCATGGTGCTGGCGAGCCGCTTGGCGTAGCGGGCCTTCTCGCCCTGGACGGCCCAGTCGGCGAACGGCTCCAGGGCCTCGAAGCCGGCGGGAAAGACAGTGGCGTGCGCCATGATGCGGTTCTCCTCCTGGAGTCGGTCAGCCCTGGTACTCGTCGACGTAGCCGCGCGCGGTCTCGTGCAGGTGCCGCAGCAGCACCTCCTGGTCGTTGAGCGGGAAGGTGTCGACGGTGCGGGACTCGAGCATCGTCTGCGTCGCTTCGAGGGTGTTGCCGTCCTGCAGTCCGTACTCCTTGAACGACACCGCGGCCAGCTCCTGCTGCAACCGCTGGAACCCGTTCTTCGGCGGCACGAAGTAGCAGGTGCCCTCGAAGATGTGCGTGTTGTACGAGGTCGGCCAGTAGTGGTACGTGAGCACCCAGTTGGGCCGCCAGATCAGCAGCATGAAGTTCGGGAAGAACACGAACGAGTCCATGCCCCACCGCTTGTCGCGGGTCGGATTGATGGCCGACGGGAGATCCGCCGTCTCCACCCCGATGTCCGGGGCGTCCCACGGCCCGAACAGGCCGCTCTCCAGGGCCGCTTCGATGGGCTTGACCATCTTGCGGTCGTGCGGCGGTGCGATCCCGCCCCAGGAGGAGACCATCGAGTGGGGGCCGTCGATGTCGTAGTGCAGTCCCTCGTACCCGTACTTCTGGATCTTGCGGGCCTCTTCGGCCATGTACTGGCCGGAGTGCAGGATCGGCGCGTGGTAGAACTCGGCGAACGCGTCGATGAACAGCTTCCAGTTGGCGCCGACCTCGGCGCGGTACTTGTGCACCTGCGTGAGCTTGTGGAACGGGTAGCCCTCGATGCCCTTGGCGAACTCGCCGAGGTACTCGCGCAGCGGTGTGGTGTTCCCGGGGTCGAGGTTGACGAAGATGAACCCCTCCCATACCTCCGTGTGCACCGTCTTGAGTCCGTAGTCGGACTTGTCGAGGTCGAAGAACTCGCCCTCCTGCTGCACGTAGGCGAGCTTGCCCTCGAGGTCGTAGCGCCAGGCGTGGTACTTGCAGGTGAACTGGCGGCACACGCCGCTGGTCTCCTCGCGCGGGAAGTCGTTCCACACCAGCTTGTTGCCCCGGTGGCGGCACACGTTGTGGAACGCGCGGATCTCGTTGTCGGTGCCGCGGGCGACGATGACCGAGGTGCGGGCCGCGTCCAGCTCCTTGGTGAAGTAGCTTCCCTTGCGCGGCAGTTGCTCGACGCGGCCGACGTTGAGCCATGTCCTGCGGAAGATCGCGTCCCGCTCCAGCTCGTAGTGCTCGGGCGAGATGGAGTCCTCGTAGCTGATCGGCTCCGTGCCGATCTTCAAGTGCTCGGTCCAGCTGCCCTCGGCGGGCTTCTTGAAATGCGGCATGGGGTCCGACCCTCCAGATGACGCCCGAAAGCCTTGGATAACCTCGATCTCTTGATGTGAGAACGGTATTCTCTCAACTGATCGTGCGTCAAGCGGCCCGCGCGGGTGCGAACCTGGACGGGCCCGCAACAGGGGCCGTACGGCCGACAGTTCCGCACAGAACCGGAGGATGCGTGACGATGCGATTCCTGTTTCACTACCCGGAGGCGCACGGACCGGACGGCGACCTGCTGGACGCGGGACCGTTGACGGAAGTGGCCCGGGCCGCCGAGGAGTTCGGGTTCTCCGGGCTCTCCTTCAGTGAGCACCCGGCCCCCGGCGCGCGCTGGCTCGGCCACGGCGGGCACCAGACACTCGACCCCTTCATCGCGCTCTCCCACGCGGCGGCCGTCACCAGCAGGCTGCGGCTGCTCACGTACCTGGCCGTCGCCCCGTACCGCAATCCGCTGCTGCTGGCCAAGCAGGCGGCGACCCTCGACCGGCTCTCCGGCGGGCGGCTGATCCTGGGGCTCGGCGCCGGGTACCTGAAGGGCGAGTTCCACGCCCTGGGCGTCGACTTCGAGGAGCGCAACGCGCTGTTCGACGAGGTGCTCGACGTGCTGGCACTGCACTGGAGCGGCGAACCGTTCAGTTACGAAGGCCGGCACTTCAACGTCCGGGAAGCGCAGGCCCTGCCGAAGCCGGCGCAGCAGCCGATACCGGTGTGGATCGGGGGCAACTCGCGGCTGAGCCGGCGCCGGGCCGCCGAGCGGGCACAGGGCTGGATGCCGATGTCCGGCGGCGCCGAGCTGAGCGCGACGGCCCGGACGCCGACGCTCGGCCCGCTGTCCGAACTGGCGGGCGCGATCGGGGAGGTACGCGATGCCACGGCCGCCGCCGGGCGCGGTGACAGCGTCGACGTACTGCACTCGTACCGCGACGACAGCCTGACGGAACCGGCCCTCGACGCGGACCGCCACCGGGAGGCGTTCGTCGCGCTGGAGAAGGCCGGGGTGACATGGGTGGCCGTGTCCTGTCCGCATGAGTCGGCGGCGGCGACCCTGGAGTTCCTGGAGGCGTTCGGCACGACGTACGCGGGCTGAGGCGAGCACGTCCGGTCAGCGCGTCAGGGAGGGGTGTCCCGCCTGGGGTACCCCTCCCTGTACCTTCCTCAGCCGCGCGGCAGTCCGAGCACGCGCTGGGCGATGATGCCGCGCTGGATCTCGGACGTGCCGCCCGCGATCGTGCCGCCGAAGCTGCGGGCGTACCGGTGGAACCAGCTGGCGAAGGCGTCGTCGAAGCTCATGTGGCTGTACGGCGCGCTGTTCGTGCCATGGATGAGCCCCTCGGGTCCGGCCGCCTCCAGGGCGCGCTCCAACCCCTTCTGCGAGGCCTCCGACCCGAGCACCTTCAGGACGGACAGCGAGGGGACGTCCGTCTCGCCGCGGGCGGCGCGCGCCAGGGCGGCCGTACCGAGCAGGGTCAGCGCCTGCCGGTCCATGGCCAGGGTCGCGTACCAGTCCTTCTCCAGCGCCGTGCTGGGGCGGAAGTCGCGCAGCAGGTCGCTCATGCGCTCGGCGTCGCCCAGCCACATCAGCGTGCGCTCGTGGCCGAGCGAACCGTTGGCCACGCGCCAGCCCTCGTGGAGCGGGCCGACGAGGTTCTCGGCGGACACCCGTACGCCTTCGAAGAAGACCTCGTTGAAGTCCTTGTCCTCGGGTCCCGTGAAGGAGGCGAAGGGGCGGCGGGTCACGCCGGGGGTGTCGGTGGGGATCAGCAGCACACTGATGCCCTTGTGCTTGGGGGCGTCCGGGTCGGTGCGTACGAAGGTGAGCAGCACGTCGGCGTCGTGGGCGCCGGAGGTCCACACCTTCTGGCCGTCGACCGTGAAGTACGCACCGTCTGAAGAGGGTTGGGCGCGGGTACGCAGGGAGGCGAGGTCGGATCCGGCGCCGGGTTCGCTCATCCCGAGTGCCGCGGTGATCTCGGCGCGGAGGATGGGTACGGCCCAGCGGTGCTTCTGCTCGTCGGTGCCGAAGGAGAGCAGGGAGGCGGCGATGATGCCGACTCCTTGCGGGTTGAAGCTGTGGTAGATGCGGCGGCGGCCGAGTTCCTCCAGGTGCACGTACCGCTGAAGCACGGTGGCGTTCCGGCCGCCGAACTCGGGCGGGTTGCCGGGCAGCAGCCACCCCGCGTCGAACTGGGTGCGCTGCCAGCGCCGGGCCCACTCGGGTATGTGGCCGCTGGAGCGGGAGCGTTCGGTGGCCTCGTCCTCGGTGGGCAGGTTCGCGTCCAGGAACGCCACGAACTCGGAGCGGAAGGCTTCGGTGTCGTCGTCAAAGCTGATGCGCATGGCCGTCCCCCACGATGTCGGCGATCACGGCGCGGTGTTCGGCTGCGCCGCCGAGCAGCAGCTCGCACGACTTGGCACGCTTGAGTGCGAACTGCAGCTCGTTCTCCCAGGTGTTGCCCATCGCGCCGAACAGCTGGACTCCGTGCCGGAACACCAGGGCCTGGCACTCCCCCGCCGATGCCTTGGCCATGGCGGCGGCGAGCCGGCGGCGCGGGTCGTCGGCGGCGATCGTCATCATCGCGAAGTAGGCCAGGGCGCGGGCCCGTTCGATCGCCACATGCATGTCGGCGGCCTTGTGCTGGACGGCCTGGAACGAGCCGATCGGGGCGCCGAACTGGTGGCGGCCGCGGACGTGCTCCAGGGTCAGTTCGAGGATGCGGCGGCAGGCGCCGACCGTCGTCATCGCGAGCCCGGCGAGCGCGAGCTGCCGGGCGCGCTCCGGGTCGGCGCCGCTGCGGTCGTCCTCGCCGACGCGCACCCCCTCGAAGGTCACGTCGGCGACGTGCAGCAACGGGTCGAAGACGTACAGCGGGGCGACGGACACCGCCGCAGCGGGCACCACGAAGACCCCGGCGTCGGTGACGACCGCGAGGCGTTCGGCGCGGTCCGCGTCGAGCACGTGGCGCGCGGTGCCGTCGAGGACCCAGCCGGCGCCGTCCGCGCGGGCCGCCACTCCGGAGAACGCGGCGGCGCCAGGTGTCCCGTCGCCGGCCGCCGCGGGGACGAGCGGCGCGAACTGCGTCATGGTCGCCAGATACGGAGTCGGATCGACCGCGTGGCCCAACTCCTCCAGCAGGATCCCGAGTTCGACGGCCTCGGAGGGGTCGACGAGCTCGGTCCACCCCAGCTTTCGATACGTGCGCCACAGCGGTTCGGGGTCGGCGCCGGCGTCCGCGACGGACCGGACGAACGCCGCCGTGCACTCCTTGGAGACGGCGTCGCGAACGGTCCGCTGCCACAGCCGTTGATCCGAGTCGAACTCGAAGAGCATCTCGGCCTCCCTGCCGGTCGTCACACCTTCAGCAGTCGGGCCAGGTTCCCGCCCATGATCTTCGCCTGGCGTTCCTGGTCCATGCCTGCCAGCGCGTCCACGTAGCTGGTCGGCTCGGCCAGGCCCTCCGGGTGCGGGTAGTCGGAGCCGAACAGCACCTTGTCCTCGCCGAGGAGGTCGGCCAGCTCTCCGAGGTCCTCCTCCCAGAACGGGCTGACGTGGATATTGCGCTTGACCGCCTCGACGGGGTCGCCCGCGAAGCCCTCGGGAGCCTTCTTGTAGACGTCGGCGAGGTTCTGCAGCAGCGGCTCAACCCAGCTGGAACCGTTTTCGATCACCGCGATCTTCAGTTCGGGGAAGCGGAACAGGGCGCCGTGGCACACCCAGGAGGCCACGGCGTCCTGGACGGGCCGCCACTGGTCCATCATCCGGAAGACGTTGGTCTTGAACGGCAGCATCTCGCCGCCGGCGCCCTCCCAGTCGCTCTGGTACCTGGAGTAGCCGCTGTCGGAGGAGTGCATCGTGACGAGGATGTCGTGCTCGACGACACGCTTCCAGAACGGGTCGAACTCGGGCAGCGCGAAGGACCGCGAGCCACGGAATCCGGGCACCGGCGCCGGCCGCACCAGGATCGCCCTGGCGCCGCGCTCGACACACCAGTCGAGTTCCTCGATGGCCTTGTCGACGATGGGCAGGCTCACGACCGGCACGGTGAAGATGCGGTCCTGGTAGTTGAACGACCAGACCTCGTCGAGCCACTGGTTCAGCGAGTGCACGACGGCGTGGATCATCTCCGGATCGTCCCGCATGCGCTCCTCGACGAGGCTGGCGAGCGTGGGGAACATCAGGGTCCGGTCGATGCCGAGCTCGTCCATCAGCTTCATGCGCGGCGCGGGCTCGCGGAAGGCGGGTACCGAGCGCATCGGGTCGCCGAAGATCTCCCGGCGGCTCTTGCCCTCGGGGTTGCCGTGCCGGAAGTAGTCCTCCATGGCGCCGGGTCGCGCGACGACATCGAAGGTGGGGTTGGGGATGTACTCGGTGATCTGGCCGCGCACCGCGATCTTCGTGCGGCCGTTCACCTGCACGTACTGGATGGCGCCGCGGTAGCGGTCCGGCAGGTGCCGGGTCAGCGACTCCTCGGTCTCGTACAGATGGTTGTCCGCGTCGAACAGGGGGTACGGCAGCGTGCGCGAAGCCATGGGCTCTCCCTACCGGTGTACCTGGCTACCTGTGTTCGCTCAGGCCTGTTTGATGTGCTTCTTCATGTCGTCGAGGCGGGTGAGGATCGGATAGCCGTCGACGCTCAGCGCGTTGCCGTGCCCGGTCTCGTGGATGTCGAAGGCCGACTGCAGCGCCGACTGGAAGCCCTGCACGTCGAGCGTCTGGTTCACCGCGCGCTTGGCCTGCCGCAGTCCGAACGCCGGCATCTGGGCGATCTGCTCTGCCAATTCCCGCGTGGCGCCGTCGAGTTCTTCGAGCGGTACCACCTTGTTCACCATCCCGGTCCGCTCGGCCTCCTCGGCCGTCAGCGCCCGCCCGGTGAACAGGATCTCCTTCGCCTTGCGGGCCCCCAACTCCCAGGTGTGGCCGTGGTATTCGACGCCGCTGATCCCCATCCGCACCACGGGATCCGAGAACTCCGCGTTCTCCGCCGCCACGATCAGATCGCACGGCCAGCACAGCATCAGCCCCGCCGCGATGCACTTGCCCTGCACCGCCGCGATCGACGGCTTCGGCACGTTCCGCCACCGCAGCGAATAGCCGAGGTAGCGGTGGCACTCGAGGCCGTAGATGTGCTCCAGGGTGATCTTGTCGGGGGTGTGTGAGGTGCCCTTGAGGTCGTGGCCCGCGGAGAAGTGCTTGCCGTTGGCGCGCAGCACGACCACGCGGACGTCGGTGTCCTCGGCCGCCCGGGTCCAGGCCGCGTCGAGCGCGTCGAGCAGGTCCATCGACTGGGCGTTGGCGGCCTCGGGGCGGTTCAGCGTGATGGTGGCGATGCCGTCCTTCGCCTCGTACAGGATCTGTTCCGTGGGATTACCCATGGGGCGGCTCCTTCTCGCCGGGTGTCGCACCCGGCGTCGCGTCGCGAGAATAACATTCTCACTTCGCGGAAGTAAGACTCCCACGCGCCATCGACGGAGACCTACCGGGGCCGCAGACCGTCGAGCAGCAGGCGCACCGCGAAGCCGACCTTCTCGTCGAGTTCCCGCTGACCGGGGGCGAGGCCGCCCACGATGGAGCGGACCCGGCCGCCGACCACCATGCTCATGAACGCCGACGCGGCGTGCTCGACGTTCGTGGGGGCGATCTCACCTGCTTCGACGGCCCGTTGGAGGACCGCGGCCACATGGTCGATCAGCGGCTTGGTGCTCTGCTCGACGTACGCGGTGAAGATCTCCGGGAAGCGATGGCTCTCGGCGTTGATGAGGTGCTGCAGGCGCAGTCCGTGCGACGTGGCGATCTGTTCGATACGGAGCCGGGCGATGGCCTCCAGGGTCGCGCCCAACTCGCCCCGGTCCAGCTCGTCGAGCACGTCCTGCGGGACGATCTGCCGCTCGATCGCGCGCTGGATCGCCGTACGGAACAGAGCCGCCTTGTCCGGGTGGCGGGCGTAGATCGTGCGCTTGGTCATGCTGACGCGCGCGGCGATCATGTCGATCGTCGCCACCTCGAAGCCGTGCTCGAGGAACAGGTCGAGGGCGGCGTCGAGCAGCTCCTGGTGGCGGGCCTCCGCCTGTTCGCGGGTGGGGCGGCCGGCCCGTACGCGGGGTGGGGCGGACTCGTCCGTCATGGCGTTCTCTCCCGCTCTCCCTCTTGTGCTCGGACCCCGAACCATGCAAATGATACGGGCGAGTTGCTATTCACCGAAGGGTGTTCCCCGTGACCTCAGCAACCGCAACACACCGACTGACAGCGCTCGTCGACGCCTCCGACCGTTTCTCCCACTCCGCCCGCGACCTGCGGGCCACGCAGCTCGCCGCCCTGGACGAACGCTTCCAGGACCGCAAGGAGTGCATCCAGCTCCTGGGCCACCGCGCCCGCGAGGCCGGCACCTCCGAAATCCGTGAACTGCCCGACCTGGTAACGCTGTTGTTCCCGCACAGCGTCTACAAGAGCTACCCGGAGAGCTTCCTGACGCAGGGGCGTTGGGACCGGCTCGCGAAGTGGCTCGGCACCGTCTCGCCGTATCCGATCACCCCGCTCGACACCTCGGACCTCGACGGCAGCGACCGCATCGACGAGTGGATCGCGCGGCTCGGCGACCACGGCCACCACGTCTCCTGCTCCAGCGGCACGACCGGCAAATCGGCGATGCTGCTCGCCACCGAGCGGGACATGGACTGGTCCCGCAAGGACACGGTGGGGGTGTTCTCGTGGGGCTCGGGCGTCCGACCGACCGGCGACCGCCGCATGATCGGCATCGCGCCGACGGCAGCCGTGCCGAAGAACATGGTGATCGCCGAGGCGCAGGAGCAGGCGTTCGGGGATCCGGCCAAGCCGCGGTTCCGGCTGCCGCTGCCACCGATCACCGTGGGCTCACTCACTCGTACCGTGCTGCTCCGCAGGAAGATCGCCGAGGGCACCGCGCTCCCCGAGGAACTCGCGGACTTCGAGCGCACCGCCACGCGGCGCCAGGAGGCGCTGGACAAGGCGATGACGACCGCCGCCGACACACTGATCGAGCACCGCACGGAGAAGCTCTACATCTCCGGCATGTGGAACGCGTTGTACCAAGTTGCCCGGCTCGTACGGGACATGGGGTGCTCCGGCAAGGACTTCCACCCCGACAACTGTCTCTACGTCGGCGGCGGCCTCAAGCGCGCCCAACTCCCGCCCCACTATCAGGAGTTCGTCCACGACACGTTCGGCATCCCGGCCGACCGGAACTTCCAGAACCACTCGATGCAGGAGCTGAACTCCGGCATGCCCAAGTGCCGCCGGGGCGACCGCTATCACGTGCCTCCGTGGGTGGTCCCGCTCGTGCTCGACGAGTCCGGGGAGCACCTTCTGCCGCACGAGAGCGGGGAGGTCGAGGGGCGGGCCGCCTTCTTCGACCTCGCGCTCGACGGGCGCTGGGGCGGCGTCATCACGGGCGACCGGATCTCCCTCACCCTCGACCCGTGCGCCTGCGGGGCGGCCGGACCTTCGATCCGTAACGACATCGTGCGCTACGCGGACCTCGCGGGCGACGACAAGATCGGGTGCGCCGGCACCGTCGACGCGTATGTGCGAGGTGTGTCGTGACGACCGCCGGGACCCGCTCCCCGTCCGCCGTCGCGGCACCGTTCTTCCTGCGCGGGCGGCTGTACGAGGGGCAGGACATCGCCCACCGTTCACGCGACCTGGGTGTCGCCTTCGCCACCCCGGCCCTGGACCTGGACCGGGCGGTGCATCCGCGCGACGAGGTGCCACCCCTGCTCGACGTGCCGCTCGCCGACATCATCGACTTCCTCGTGGAGACGGGCGAGCGGCTGCGAGCCCCGGACAACCCGTTCGTCGTCGACTGCATCGACCGGATGTCCGTCACCCACCCACTGCCCCGCACGGTCCTTGAGGAGCAGGTCAGGCACGCCTCCGGCTGTCTCGACGCCCGGTTGCTGCGCACCGTGGTGGAGGAGAACTTCCCCGACCCGAGGGCGCTGGACTCCTGGGTACCCAAAGAGGACTTCACCGGCCGCAAGAGCTTTGTCCGGGCCTTCCCGCCGCGCCTGATCCATGTACTGCCGGGCAATTCGCCGGGCGTCGCCGTGAAGTCCATCGCGCAAGGAGCGCTGGTCAAGGCGGTCAACCTGTTCAAGATGTCGTCGAGTGACCCGTTCACCACGGTCGCGATCCTGCGGACGATGGCCGACATCGACCCCAGGCATCCCGTCGTGGCGTCCATGTCGGCGGCGTACTGGCGCGGCGGCGACGAGTCCGTGGAGCGCGTCCTGTACCGCCCGCAGTACTTCGACAAGATCGTGGCATGGGGCGGCGGCGACGCCATCAACAATGTCGTCCAGTACCTCGGTCCGGGCTTTCAGTTGGTGTCGTTCGACCCCAAGACGTCGATCTCGATGATCGGCAGGGAGGCGTTCAGCACGCAAGACACCCTGGAGCGGGCCGCCGAGCTCGCCGCGACCGATGTGATGGTGCTCGGCCAGGAGGCCTGTGTCGCCAGCCGCTTCTTGTACGTGGAGGGTGACCACGCCGACGCGGACCGCTTCTGCGCGCGGCTGCACGCGCACATCACCGCGAAGGCGGCGGGCTCCAATGACACCCGGCCTCTCGACATGGAACTGCGTGAACAGATCGAGGCGCTGCGGATGCTCGACGACGAGTTCCGGGTGTGGGGGCGAGCCGACGGCAGTGGCGTGGTGATCCGGTCCGACGAGCCGGTGGACTTCCATCCGACCAACAAGGTCGCGAACGTTGTGCGCGTCGACTCCCTCGAGGACGCGCTGCGCGGCGTCACGGTCGCCACGCAGACGGTCGGCTTCCACCCGTCCGTGCGGATGGCCGACTACCGCGACCGGCTTGCCAGTTGTGGCGCACAGCGTGTGGTGCGTCTCGGCGAGGCGGGGCCGAGCACCATCGGGAGTCCGCACGACGCGATGTATCCGCTGCACCGCTTCGTGCACTGGATGGTGCACGAGGACGGGACGCGGTAAGCGGTCCCAGCCACTTGTGAGAATACAGTTCTCCATATAGGGAAATACAGATACCATCCAAGCGCCCTTGTTCCCGCGAAGGAGCCGCCATGGCCAAGTACGTCCTGCACGTAGAGTCCCGGCCCGCGAGCGAGAAGGTCGCGGAGGCTTTCAACCGCTGGTACGACGAGGTCCATCTACCCGAGGTGGTGGCGCTCGACGGCTTCGTGTCCGCCGTGCGCTACACACCACGGGATCCCGGAGGGCCATACATCACCCACTACGAGATCGAGGGCGACCCGCAGCAGGCGGTGAAGAACGTGACGGCGGCGGCGGCCGACGGACGGCTGCACATGTCGGATGTGATGAGCATGGAGCCCACTCCCCGCATGCGGATCCTGAAGGTTGCCACGGAGTACCCGGACCACCCGTCGGCCTCGCGACGTCAGCTCATCGACGGAGAACTCACGGGCGCGGAGACCATGTTCGCCTCCTTCAACCCGGCCACCGGCGAACTGCTCGGCCACGCCCCTGATGCCACCGACGAGCAGGCTCGGCAGGCCGTCACCGCCGCCCGTCGCGCCTTCGACACCACCGACTGGGCCACCGACCCCGAGCTGCGTCACCGCTGCCTCGACCAGCTGCACTCCGCGCTCGTGGAACACCGCGAGGAATTGCGGGAGTTGACGATCCAGGACGCCGGGTCGCCGCGCATGCTCACGTACGCCGCGCAACTGGACGAGCCGATCGAGCTGGTGCGGTACTACGCGGACCTCGTCAAGACCCACTCGTTCGTCGAGGACATGGGAGTGGTCGAGTACCAGGGGCAACAACACCACCGCTGGGTGGAGTGGGAGGCCGGCGGGGTCGCCGCCGCGATCGTCCCGTACAACTACCCCAACCAGTTGGCCCTGGCCAAGCTGGCCCCCGCACTCGCGGCCGGCTGCACGATCGTGCTCAAGGGTGCGCCCGACACGCCCTTGGTGACCCTGGCCCTCGGCGAGCTCATCGCCGAGCACACCGACATTCCGCCGGGGGTCGTCAACATCCTTTCCTCGTCCCGGTCCTCGGTCGGTGAGGTACTCACCACGCACCCCGATGTGGACCTGGTGACGTTCACCGGAGCGAGCCCGACCGGGCGGCGGATCATGGCGGCGGCCAGCGACACGGTCAAGCGGGTCTTCCTCGAACTGGGCGGCAAGTCCGCGCTGGTGGTCCTCGACGACGCCGACTTCAAGGGTGCCGCCACGTACGCGGCGTACATGATCTGTCTGCACTCCGGGCAGGCCTGCGCGATCACCTCGCGGATGCTGGTGCCGCGCCGCCACCACGACGCGATCGTCGAGCAGGTGGCCAGGCGCATGGAACGGGTGCGGGTCGGCGACCCGAACGACCCCAAGACGTACATGGGTCCGCTCATCAGCGAGCGGCAGCGCGACAAGGTCGACGGCATGGTGCGCCGGGCCGTCGCCGACGGCGCCACGCTGGTGACCGGCGGCAGGCGGATCGATCCCGGGTACTTCTACGCGCCGACGCTGCTGGCCAACGTCGACCCGGACAGTGAGATCGCCCAGGAGGAGGTGTTCGGCCCCGTCCTCGCGGTGATCCCGTACGACGACGATGACGACGCGGTACGCATCGCGAACAACTCCATCTACGGCCTGTCCGGCGCCGTGCAGAGCGCCGACCGGGAGCGGGCGCTCGCGGTGGCGCGGCGCATCCGCACCGGCACGTTCAGCATCAACGGCGGCAACTACTTCTTCTCCGACACCCCGTTCGGCGGCTACAAGCAGTCCGGGATCGGCCGGGAGAAGGGCGTGGCCGGCCTGGAGGAGTTCATGGAAAGCAAGACCTTCGGCGAGGCCGTGGGCTGAGCCGGTGCGGTCCGGGGCCTGCGACCCGTCGCGACCCAGGACCCGAGAACCGAGAGGGGTTCGATGAGTATCAGCGTCACGGAGCTGACCCCGACGACCGGAGTGCAGATCACCGGTCTGTCGGAGCACCGTCTGGTGGACAAGGCGGTCGCCGAGGAGTGCCGCGAGGCGCTCGACCGGCGTGGTGTCGTCGTCTACCGCGATGCCGACCTGAGCGATGCCGACCTGGTCGCCTTCAGCCGGCTCCTCGGCCGGGCCGTGCCACTGCCGAACGGCGGCGTGCCCGAACACCCCGAGGTGCAGGCGATCACCCGCGACCCGTCGAAGAGTCGACTCGCCGCGTACCGCGAGGCCACGTTCTACTGGCACATCGACGGCACGACCAGTGAAGTACCGGACAAGGCGACGTTGTTGACGGCCCGTCGGGTGGACGGAGGTGGCGGCGGCGACACCGAGTTCGCCAACACCTACGCCGCGTACGAGGCCCTGACCGCGGCGGAGCGGACCGAGCTGGACGGCGTCCGGGTCGTGCACAGCTTCGCCGCCTCGCAGCTGCACGTCACCCCGAATCCGACGCCGAAGGAGCGAGCGGCCTGGGACCGCAATCCGGCCCGCGAGCACCCGCTGGTGTGGACGCACGAGGACGGCCGTAGGTCGCTGCTCATCGGCACGACCGCGGGCGAGATCGTCGGGAGGTCGCAGGAGGAGGGAAGGGCACTCCTCGACCGCCTCCTGAACTGGACGGCGCAGCGGCGGTTCACGCTGCGTCACCAGTGGCACCAGGGAGACCTGGTGATCTGGGACAACACCGGAATGCTGCACCGGGCGCTGCCGTACGAGCAGTCCTCGTCGCGGCTGATGCACCGCACGTCATTGGCGGGCGAGGAGGCGATCGCATGAGCGGCACGGAACAGCGGCGTACGGCACTGGTCACCGGCGGAGGGTCCGGCATCGGGCGGGCCATCGCGCTACGGATGGCGGCGGACGGGTTCGCGACCGCCGTCCTGGACCTCAACAAGGACGCCGCCGAGACGGTGGCCGAGGAGGCGCGGGCCGCCGGGAACGAGGCGATGGCCGTAGGCGGCGTCGACGTGTCGGACCGGGCGCAGGTGGACGCGGCGGTCGAGCAGGTCCGCGGCGCGTACGGGCCCGTGCTCGTGCTCGTCAACAACGCGGGGAAGACGGGCTTCAAGGAGTTCCTGAACATCACGGACGAGGCCTGGGACACGATCATGTCCGTGAACCTCAGCGGGCCGTTCTACCTTTGCCAGGCGGCGATCCCCCACATGATCGAGGCGGGGTGGGGCCGCATCGTCAACATCTCGTCGTCCAGTGCGCATTCGGGCCAGCAGTACATGACGCACTACGTGGCGTCGAAGGCCGGGCTCATCGGCCTGACCAAGTCGCTGGCCCTGGAGTTCGGGCCGAAGGGCATCACCGTGAACACCGTCCCGCCGGGCTTCGTGGACACCCCGATGCTGCGCGGCTCGGAGCAGCGGGGGCTGCTCGGCCACTCGGTGGAGGACATCGCGAAGGTGACACCGGTGCGGCGGGCGGGGCGGCCCGAGGACATCGCGGCGGCGTGCTCGTTCCTGGTGTCGGAGGAGGCCGGTTACGTCACCGGCCAGGTCATCGGGGTCAACGGCGGCCGCAACACCTGAGGTTGAGGTCAGGCGCCGGGGACGTGGTTCGACCAGCCCGTCCCCGGCCAGTTGAACCAGCCGGAGGAGGCGTAGGTGCCGCCGTCCGGATGCAGCGTCGTGCCCGTGACGTACGACGAGAGGGCGGAGGCCAAGAAGACGACGCAGCCGGACACGTCCTCGGGGCGGCCCGCGCGTGCCATCGGGATGGCCACGGAGATTCCCTCCGGGGTGGGCCCGCCATGGCCCAGGGCCGCGAGGCTCGGGGTGGGCACGTAGTCCGGGGCGACGTTGTTGACGCGGATGCCGTCGGGCGCGAGCTCGACCGCGAGGGTACGGGCGAACTGTTCCACTGCCGCCTTCGCCGCCGCGTACACGGCGAAGCCGGGCGCGGCGCGGTGGGCCTCGATCGTCGACACGTTGATGATGCTGCCGCCCCGGCCGCCCGCCCGGATCCGCGGGACGGCGAGTGAGCAGGCGTGCAGGACGTGGGTGAGGTTGGTGCGGATCAGGGCGTCCCAGCCGCGCGGGCGGGTCTCGGTGAAGGGGGCGCGAAAGGTGCCGCCGACGACGTTGACGAGGATGTCGAGGCGGCCCCACCGCTCGTCGACGGCCTCGAACAGGCCCTGCAGCGCGGCCTCTTCGCGTACGTCTCCGGTATGGACGAGGGCGTCGTGACCCGCGTCCCGCAAGGCCTGGGCGGCGTCTTCGTCACGGTCGATGACTGCCGTGCGGACACCGTTGGCGGCCAGGTCGTGCACGATCGCGCTGCCGAGGCCGCCGGCGCCTCCTGTGATCACGGCGACGGTCCCGGCCAGTTCCGCACGGCCGCCGAACCAGTCGTCCGCCATCAGATCACCCTCGAGTCGTGGCCCTGCCAGTAGCGTTCGCGCAGGCGCCGTTTGTAGAGCTTGCCGTTGGGGTCGCGGGGCAGCTCGTCGGTGAAGTCCACGGTGCGCGGGCACTTGTACGCGGCCAGCTCCGCCCGGCAGTACGCGATCAGGCCGGCCGCCAACTCGGCGCCCTCTGACGCCCCTTCGGCCGGCTGCACGACGGCCTTGACCGCCTCCCCCATCTCCGGATCCGGTACGCCGATGACCGCGACGTCGGCCACCGCCGGGTGCCCGGCCAGGACGTTCTCGGCCTCCTGCGGATAGACGTTCACACCCCCGGAGATGATCATGTGGGCGCGGCGGTCGGTGAGGTAGAGGTAGCCGTCCTCGTCGAGGCGGCCGATGTCGCCGAGGGTGCGCCAGCCGTGTGCGTTCGTGACCGATGCCGTCTTCTCCGGGTCGTTGTGGTACGCGAAGAGGCGCCCGCCCTCGAAGTAGACGACGCCCTCGTGGCCCGGCGGCAGTTCCGCGCCGGTCATGTCGTCGACGATGTGGCACGCGGTGGCCGGTTTACCGACGGAACCGGGGTGGGCGAGCCACTCCTCGGCGGTGATGGCTGTGTTGCCGATGTCCTCGGTGCCCGCGTAGTACTCGTGGACGATCGGCCCCCACCAGTCGATCATCTGTCGCTTGACGGGCACCGGGCAGGGCGCGCCGGTGTGCACCACGACGCGCAGGCTCGACACGTCGTGGCGTTCGCGTTCCGCGCGCGTCAGGCGCAGCATGCGGACGAACATCGTCGGTACGAACTGGGCCTGGGTGACGCGGTGTTGTGCGATCAGTCGCAGGCATTGACGCGGCTCGAAGCCGTCCATCAGGACGACCGGGACGCCGAGGCGCTGCATGGACATCGAGTAGACGAGCGGCGCCGAGTGGTAGAGCGGGGCGGGGCTGAGGAACACGTCGCCGGGGCGCAGGCCACCGCCGTTGGCCGCGATGCCGCGGGCGATGAGCGCGGGCGCGGCGGCGGGGTCGCCGAACGGGGCGTGGGAGAGTTCCTTGCGCACGCCCTTGGGCCGTCCGGTGGTCCCGGACGAGTAGAGCATCTCGCGGCCCTCGGACTCCTCGGGCTCCGGCAGCGGTCCGTACGCGGCGATCGCTTCGTCGAGCGGGGCCCAGCCCTTCAGCTTGCCGACCGCGCACAGCCGTATGGGGATCCGGGTCAGGTCGAGGCCCGCGACCACCTCGGTCATCCGCTCGGAGGCGATGAGCGCGCGTGCGCCGCAGTCGTCGAGGATGTACTGGGCCTCGGCCGGGTGGAGGTGGCTGTTGAGGGCGGTGTAGCGCAGGCCCGAACGCTGGGCGGCCCAGGCGGCGACGAAGAAGGCCGGATGGTTCTCCATCAGCAGGGCGATGCCGTCGCCGGGCTTCAGCCCTTTGGCGCGTAGGGCGGTGGCTAGCCGGGCGGACCTGTCGTCGAGTTCGGCGAAGGTGAGGCAAGTGTCGCCCACGGGGTCGCCGGACATGTCTTCCGCCGGACCCGCGGACATGATGACGGCTGGTGCGTCGGGTGTGCGGTGTGCGTGGGCGCGCGGGGTGAGCGGCTCCATGACCCTTCCCTCAGCAGATGGTGTGTCAGATGACGAGGCCACCGTCGACCGGCAGGACCTGTCCGGTGACGAAGGACGCGGCGTCGGAGGCGAGAAACACGAACGCCGGTGCCACCTCGTCGGGTTGGGCCCAGCGGGCGAGCGGGATGCGGGCGAGCATGCCGGGGGCGAACTTCTCGTTCGTGCGGATCGTCTCGGTCATCGGTGTCGCGGCGAGCGGGGCGACGGCGTTGACCAGGATGTTCTTGCGGGCCAGCTCTCGGGCCAGGGATTTGGTGAGGCCGATGATTCCGGCCTTGGCGGCTGAGTAGTTGACCTGGCCGAGGGTGCCGGTGATGCCGGCGGAGGACGTGACGTTGATGATGCGGCCCGTGCCGTCCTCGGGGAGGTGGGCGAGGGCGGCCTGCGCGCAGCTGAAGGTGCCGAGGACGTGGATGTCGAGCATGCCGCGGACGCTGTCCTCGGTCAGCTTGGGGAACATCGCGGGCGCGGTGACGCCGGCGTTGTTGACGAGGATGTGCAGGGTGCCGTCGGTGAGCGCGGCGGCCTGCGCGACGGCGGCGTCGGCGGCGGCGCGGTCGCGAACATCGAGGGCGGCGCTGTCGGCCTTGCCGCCGTCGGTGCGGATGGCGGCGGCCGTGTTCTCGGCGGCGTCGCCGTTCACGTCGGTGACCACGACGGCAGCGCCGGCCCCGGCCAGAGCCCGGGCGACGGCGGCGCCGATGCCGCCGGGCGCGCCCGCGCCCGTGACCAGGGCGGAACGGCCGGTGAGGTCGAAGGGGGTTCGGGCCGAAGACATGGCTCTCCCTACGCGAGTCGGTTGGGTACGCCAGCAGGTGCGCCCGGTCACTGCCGGGCGCACCGCGGACACCTCGTCAGTTCACTTCGCGGCCGCCGTGGCCGCCCGGGCGCGGGCCCGGAACGACTCCAGCTTCTGGGAGGGCTCGACGACGCGCTTGCTGCGCGCCTGGATGGACACGTCGTGGCCCGCCGCACGTCGGCGCAGGGCGCCGACCGTGGCCTCCTCCTTCTTGATGTGCGTGAAGGGGTCGAAGGAGTACCAGCGCATGGCGTTCTGGTACGTCATCTTGTTCGTGTCCTCGTCCGGGACCTCGTGCTTGGCGAGCACGCCGTGCAGTTCCTCAGGGGCGTTCGGCCACATCGAGTCGCTGTGCGGGTAGTCCGCCTCCCAGCAGATGTTGTCGATGCCGATCTCGTGGCGCAGCTTCACGCCGATGGGGTCGCTGATGAAGCAGGTGAGGAAGTGCTCGCGGAACACCTCGCTGGGCAGCTTCCCGCCGAAGTCCTGGAGCGTCCACGTGGCGTGCATCTCGAAGGTGCGGTCGATGCGCTCCAGGAAGTACGGGACCCAGCCGGTGCCGCCCTCGGACAGCGCGATCTTCAGGTCCGGGTACTCCTTGAGCGGGCGGGACCAGATGAGGTCGGCGGCGGCCTGTACGAGGTTCATGGGCTGTAGCGTGATCATCGTGTCCGGTGGCCCGTCCGCGGACGGCACCGCGAGCCGGCCGGAGGAGCCGATGTGCAGGTTCATCACGGTGTCGGTGTCGCTCAGCGCCTGCCACAGCGGGTTCCAGTACGGGTCGTGGAAGCTGGGGAAGCCCATGGCGCCCGGGTTCTCGGTGAACGTGAGCGAGTGGCAGCCCTTCTCGGCGACCCGCCGCACCTCCTTGACGCAGGCGTCGACGTCCCAGATCGCGGGCAGCGCCATCGGGATGAAACGGCCGGGGTGGGCGCCGCACCACTCGTCGATGTGCCAGTCGTTGTAGGCGCGCACGAGCGCGTACGACAGGTCGCTGTTCTCCGTCTGGAAGAGGCGGGCGGCGAAGCCGGGGAATGAGGGGAAGTTCATCTGGGCGAGGACGCCGCCCGCGTCCATGTCCTTGACGCGTTCGTGCACGTCGTAGCAGCCGGGCCGGATCTCGTCGAGGCCCTGGGGTTCGAGGCCGTACTCCTCCTTGGGGCGGCCGGCCACCGCGTTGAGCGCGACGTTGGGCAGGACGGAGTCGCGGAACCGCCACACGTCGGTGCCGTCCTCGCGGTGTTCCAGGCGCGGCGCGTCGTCCCGGTACTTGGCAGGGAGGTGGTTCACGAACATGTCGGGCGGTTCGATGATGTGGTCGTCGACGCTGATGAGTATGAGGTCGTCCTGGTGCATGACCGAATGCCTTTCAGTCGGACGCGGGCAGCGCCTTGGCCGCCTTGACAGTCATGGGGGCGCCGTCGCAGGCCAGCGCGCCCGACCCGGAGGCGGTGCAGAGGAGTTCGAGGGTGTCCTGCGGGTCCACGTAACGCTTGCCGATGAGGGTGTCCGGCTCGCCACCGGACGCGTCGGGGGCAGGTGGCGCGGCGTCGGCCGGGACCAGAGGCTCCCCGCCGCATGTGAGTACGGGGGCGTGGCCCGCAGGGGCGCGAATGACGATCACTCGCACTCCGCTCGCGGCGCTGACCAGTTGGAGACCGGGGCGCAGTTCCCGGACGGCTGACGTCATCGACGGCTCCTCACTGCCGGTTCCCATCGCTGCGGAAACTAGCTTCTCTTTCACCGGTAATCAAGATTCCGAACCGACCTCCACGACCACGGCGGAGCCCATCCCCCCGCCCGCGCACATGGCGGCGACGCCGATGCCGCCGCCCCTGCGGCGCAGTTCGTGGACGAGGGTGACCAGCATCCGGCCGCCCGTCGCGGCGACGGGGTGGCCGAGCGAGCAGCCGCTGCCGTTGACGTTGACCCTGTCGGGGTCGAGGTCGAGGCGGCGCACGACGGCCACGCACATCGACGCGAACGCCTCATTGATCTCGTACAGGTCGACGTCATCGGTGCTCAGCCCCGCGCGTGCCAGCGCCTTCGGGATGGCCTGCACCGGGGCGAGCCCGGTGTCGGCCGGGTCGACACCGACCGAGGCCCACGCCTTCACCGTGGCGAGCGCGGGCAGCCCGAGCCGGTCACTGACGAGGGCGAGGGCCGCCGCGGCGTCGTTGCCGCCGGCCGCGTTGCCCGCGGTGATACTGAAGCCCTCGATCTCGGGGTGCAGGGGCTTGAGTCCGGCCAGCTTCTCCAACGACGTGTCGCGGCGCGGGTGTTCATCGGTGTCGAAGAGGCCGTACGGGGTCTCGACGGGCACGATCTCGTCCTTGAAGCGGCCCTCGTCGATGGCGCGGATCGCGCCTTGGTGCGAGCGCAGCGCCCAGGCGTCCATGTCCTGGCGGGAGATGTTCGCGGCGACGGCCGCGTTCCAGCCGACGGTGATCGACATGTCCAGGTTGGGCGCATCGGGGCGGTCGGGGTGGGTGGGTGGCACCCATGGTTCGTCGCCGAGGCGCAGGCGCGGCGAGGTGGACGCCGAGTTGACGCCCCCCGCGAGAACCACCTCGTCCATGCCGGAGCGGATTGATGCCGCGGCCGACTGCACGGCTGCGAGGGACGCGGCACAGTGCCGGTTGTGGGCGAGGCCGGGCACAGTGGGCAGCCCGGCGGTCAGTGCGGCGTGCCGGGCGATGACACCGCCGCCGTAGAGGCCCTCGGCCAGCATGATGTCGTCGATACGGTCGGGTTCGACGCCGAGTTCGGCGAGGCGGTCGGCGCTCGCGCGGACGATACCGTCGGCGAGGGTGTAGGCGTCGGTGTCGCGCAGCGTGCCTTTGCGGGCGGTGCCCACGGGGGTGCGCAGGGCCGAGACGATCACGGCTTCAGGCATGGGACTTCTCCGGGTTGTCCAGCGGGTGGTCCGGCTCGGCGGCTTCGGCGGCATGCGCAGGGTCGACGGCTTCGGTGATCTCGGCGATCAGCGTGCGGCGCAGCAGCTTTCCGGTTCCCGTGCGCGGCAGGTCGGAGCGGAAGACGACGGTGTCGGGGGTCCTGGAGGTGCGCAGCCTGCTCTTCGCCCACCGCCGGACCTCCTCCGGCTCGACGTTCTCACCGGACCCCACGAGGACGGCGACGATCCGCTGCCCCCACTCCTCGTCCGGCACCCCGATGACGACCGCCTCGCGGACACCGGGGTGGGTGAGCAGGACGTCCTCGATCTCGGCCGGGGCGATGTTCTCGCCGCCGCGGATGATGGTGTCGTCGGCCCGGCCCTCGACGTAGAGATAGCCGTCGGCGTCGAGCCGCCCCAGGTCGCCGGTGGGGAACCAGCCGTCCGCGTCGAGGACGCTGCGCCCGCGGTACTCGCCGGATATCTGCTCGCCTCGCACGTGCACGAGACCGACGCTGCCGGGCGGGGTCAACTCGCCGCCCGCCGTGCGGAGTTCGATCTCCACGCCGGGCAGTGGGCGGCCGACCGAGGTGAGCCGGTCGCGGTCGGCCGGTTCGCTCGCGGCGAGCGCGGCACGGTGGTCCTCGGGGCCGAGCACCGCGATCGAGGAGGACGTCTCGGTCAGTCCGTAGGCGTTGACGAAGGCCGTGTCGGGGAAGGTCCGCAGCGCCTTCTCGACGACGCTCCGCGGGGCGCGGGCGCCACCGTAGGCGAGGCTGCGCAGCGTGGGCACGTCGGCCGCCGCGTCTTCGGGGATCTCCTCGACGATCCGGGCGAGCATCGTCGGCACGAGCATCGCGTGGGTGACCTTCTCGCGGCGCACCGTGGCGAGCCAGTCGTCGGCGGTGAACGCCGGCAGGTACACCACGCGACGCCCTGTGTAGAGGTTGGACATCAGGTTCGTCAGGCCCGCGATGTGGTACGGCGGGACGGCGACGAGCGCCGCATCCCCCTCGGCCGCGGAGTTGAACTCCAGCGTGTTCAACACGTAGGCCAGCAGGTGCCGGTGGCGCAGCAGGGCGGCCTTCGGGGCGGCGGTGGTACCGCTGGTGTACAGGATCACGGCCACCGCGTCCTGGTCCCAGGGCGCCTGCACGTCGTCGGCCGGCGGGTCACCGGCGTCGTCGAGCAGGCCCTCCAGCTCGTCAGGGCCGATCCGGACGGCATCGGGGTGCCGTCCTTCGATCTCGGTCAACTGATCCTCGCCGAGGCGGTAGTTGAGGGGCACGAACGGCACGCCCGCGAGAGCGCAGCCGAACAGCGCGACGGGATAGGCGAGATGGTTGGGCGCGCGATACAGCACAGCGGGCGCCCCACGGAACCGGACGGCGGCGCGGCGCGCCAGAAGCAGCAACTTGGCTGCGGACAGGGAGCGTTCACCGAGACCGACCGCGGGCCGCTCCCCCGCCGTCGCGGCCATTTCGAGAGTCATCACAATGTTCATGAGAGTGCTATTCTCGCTTCAGTAGAGCGGGACTTTCAATAGGTGGGAGGTTGCGCACATGCAGATCACCGGTTGCTCCGCGATCGTGGTGGGCGGTACGGGCGGACTGGGCGAGGCCACCGTGCGCCGGCTGCACGCGGCGGGCGCGCGGGTCGTCGCCGCGGACGTCAACGACGAGAAGGGCAAAGCCCTCGAGGACGAGCTGGGCATCCGCTACGTCCGCACCGACGCCACCGACGAGGAGAGCGTGACCGCGGCACTCACGGAGGCCGAGGCCGCAGGCCCCCTCCGCATCGTCGTCGACGTGCACGGCGGCCCCGCGTCCGGTGGGCGTCTGGTCGGCAAGGACGGCAGTCCGCTCCCCCTGGACGGGTTCCGGACCACCATCGACTTCTACCTGACCTCCGTCTTCAACGTGCTGCGCCTGGGCGCGGCAGCGCTCGCCCGGCAGGAGCCGCTGGAGGAGGGCGGGCGCGGCGTCATCGTCACGACCGCGTCCATCGCCGCGTACGAGGGTCAGATCGGTCAGCTCCCCTACGCGGCGGCCAAGGGCGGCGTCGCGAGCATGACGCTGGTCGCGGCCCGCGACCTGTCCCCGTTGGGCATCCGGGTCACCACCGTCGCGCCGGGCACCGTCAACACGCCCGCGTACGGGAAGGCCGGCGATCAGCTGGAAGCCTACTGGGGGCCGCAGGTGCCGTTCCCGAAGCGCATGGGACGCAGCGAGGAGTACGCGGCACTGGTCCAGCACCTGTGTGAGAACGACTACCTGAACGGCGAGGTCGTCCGCCTGGACGGCGCGCTGCGCTTCCCGCCGAAGTAGCCGAACGCGCACACCGGTTCCCGCAGCGGAAGCCAGCGGACAGATGTCAGAAGGAGGCCCATGCCGAGCCCCCCGCCGTTCCGGCGCGCGAGCGTGACACGGATCGTCCAGGAAACCGCCGACGCCCGTACGTTCACGCTCGCGCCGCTCGATGGGCCGCTGCCGTACGAGGCAGGGCAGTACTGCATCTTCAGGATCGCGGTCGACGGACGTCCCGCGCCGCGCGCCTACTCGTTCTCCAGTGCCCCCGGTTTCGACGACGAGATCACCACGACCGTGAAGCGGGTGCCGGGCGGCGCCGCGTCGAACTGGTTGCACGATCACGTCCGTGAGGGCGACGAGCTCGAACTGACGGCGGCGCGAGGCAAGTTCACCCTGCGTCCCGCCGACACCCCGCTGCTCGGCTTCTGCGGCGGCAGCGGCATCACACCGGTCCTCTCCCTCGCCAAGAGCGCACTCGCGGGAACCGATCGCCGCGTCCGGTTGCTGTGCGCGGACCGGGACCGGGGCCAGGCCATCTTCCGCGACGCGCTGCACGCACTGGCGGCGCGGCACCCCGGGCGGCTCGACGTGGTGCGTCATCTCGACGACGTACGCGGGTACTTGACGGCGGCCGACATCAAGGAGTTCGTCGGCGGCGATTCCGGTGCCGACGCGTATGTGTGCGGGCCCGAGCCCTTCATGGAGCTCGTGGAGTCGGCCCTGGCGGGGTCGGGCCGGGTGTTCAGCGAGCGGTTCGGGGGCGGGCAGGCACCATCGCCACCCACGGCTCCCGCACCCGCGCCGCCCACGCTCAAGGAGCCGGGCACGGTGACCGTCGTCATGCGGGGGAAGCGGCAGACCATCGGCAAACGCCCCGGTGAGACCCTGCTCCAGAGCGCCCGCCGTGCCGGCTTCGCCCCGCCGTTCTCCTGCGAGGCCGGCAACTGCGCTACCTGCATGGCGATCCTGCGCGAGGGCACGGCGACGATGCGCGCCAATGACGCCCTCATGGACGACGAGGTCTCCGAGGGGTACGTACTGACCTGCCAGGCGGTGCCGGACGAGGACTCGCCGTCCGTGGTCGTCGAATACGAGTGACCCCAGCACTGAGGCGCCGCCCCTGCCCGACAGGAGGAGGGGCGGCGCCTCAGTGTGTACGAGGACCAGCAGCGCGGTCAGGCGCGGTCCCGGTCGCCCGGATCGCACAGGACGAGGATCGCGCGGGCGACGAGTTCACTTCCGCTGCCGAGCTGGTCGCTGTAGCGCGCGATGGTGTCGCGTACGGCACCTGTGAAGGACGGGTCGATGCCGCGCGGGCCGGCCGGCGGAGGCAGTTCCCGCACCATCGCCCTTCGGCGGCGCAGCAGTTCGATGATCTCCTCGTCGAGCTCGCGCAGCCGGCCGCAGGACGGAGCCGGGGCGTCACCCGCGAACGCGGAAGCCACATTGATCGTCACAGCGCATCCCCTCAGTGGACCGTGATGGCGCGCTCCGGGCAGGCCCGGGCAGCGACCCGTACGTCGTTCTCGTGCTCGGCCGGGATCTCCTCGGCGAGCACCACCGCGTATCCGTCGTCGCTCAGGTCGAAGACCTCGGGGCAGGTGGAGCAGCAGATGCCGTGACCCCGGCAGCGGTCGTCGTCGACGCTCGCCTTCACTCGCCGGTCTCCTCTCGCTTCTCGCCCACCGGCGTGAACTCCAGGTGGAGCCGGGTGAGTCCGCGCAGGATGTATGTCGGCACGTAGTGGTAGCGACGGGCGTCCGCGGGGCCGTGGTGCTCCTGGGAGATCCGGATGTCCTCGGTGCGGTCAAGGAGCCGCTCGATGGCCACCCGTGCCTCCGCACGGGCCAGAGGCGCGCCGGGGCAAGTGTGCGGGCCGCGCCCGAAGGCCAGGTGGCGGCGGACACCGGGGCGTTCGACATCGAAGGTGTCGGGGTTCTCGAACCACTCGGGGTCCCGGTTGGCCGCCCCGTTGAGCACCATCACGGTGGTCCCGGCGGGCAGTTCGACGCCGCCGAGGTCGACCGGGCACTTGGAGAGCCGGAAGTCGCCCTTGACCGGGGACTCGATCCGCAGACACTCCTCGACGAACGGGGCGATCAACTGCCGTTCCGTACGCAGTCTTCGCTGAAGCTCCTTGTCCTCGCCGAGGATCTTCAGAGCGGTGCTGAGCAGTCGTACGGTGGTCTCCTGTCCCGCGGCGAACAGATTGGCCGCGACCCGGACCGCCGCCTCGACCTCGGGCAACGTTCCGTCGGGGAAGGTAGCCGTGGCCAGGCCTGTGAGCACGTCGGACCGCGGCTCGCGGCGGCGTTCCTCGATGTAGCGGGTGAAGCGGCCGTAGAGGAACTCCAGAGGCGAATGGCCGAGTTCCTCGCTCTCCGTGCTGCCGATGGCGCCGCGGCCGCGCGGGCGCCCCTGCAACTCGTCGGCGAACTCCGCCCGGTCTCCCTCGGGAACGCCGAGCAGATCGGCGATGACGAGCAGGGTGAAGGGGCCGGCGAACCCGCCGATGAACTCACCCTCGCCCGGGGCGAGAAAGTCCTCGATCATGCCATCGGCCAACCGCCACATCGCCTCTTCGTTCTCCTTGAGGCGCTTGGGCGTGATCAGCCGCATCAGCAGCGCACGGTGGTCGGTGTGCACCGGCGGGTCCAGCGTGGGCAGTTGATCACTCATGGGCAGCTCGTCGCGGTGCCGCTCGATCAGCTCCGAGACGTCGTCACCCTCCAGCGGCACCGGGAAACCGGGGAACGGACCGGTCACGGAGACGCACGCGGAGAACCGCTCCGTGTCGTTGTAGACCTGCACGGCCTCGTCATAGCCTGTGATCAAGACGACGTCGTGGTGCTTCTCTCGTTGCACGGGGCACTGCCGCCGCAAGGCCTCGAAGTACGGATACGGATCGGCGACCACCTCCTCGTCCCGGAAGAAGTCGACCGCCTTCAAGTCCTTCACGTGAGCGCCCCTTTCAGGTGCGGCGTGCCTGGCGTGCCGCTCGCACGATATCAACCATCTCGATTTGCGAGAAGCACGTTTCCGTCATGGATGCTCGGCCGCCACCCCGTGGACGAGCAGGTCCCACAGCGCCTCGGCGTCCCCACCACGGCCGCGCACCGGCGCCCCGCTGAGCGTCAGGGCGAAGGAGTTGAACATGATGGCCTGCAACATCGCTCCCGCTCCTGCGTGCCGGTCCAGGCCGGGGCGGATCGAGCCCTCGGCCGCCGCATCGTCGAGGATCTCCTCCAGCAGCGCGAAGATCGGCGCGAAGGCGCGCGCAGCCTCCTTGGGGTCGTCGGTGAGCAACTGCTGGGCGAACTCGGCCATGCCGAGGATTTCGACGCTGCGTGAGGAGCGCGGCTGCGTCGGCGGCCTGCACAGCCGGTGGTATTCGAGGGTGAAGCGGCGCAGTCTGCTGAGCGCGTCCGGCTCCGTGGCCATCGCCTCGCGCAGCCGGGTCGCGGTCTTGAATACCGACTCCTCGAGGAGCGCGAGCAGCAGCTCGTGCTTGCCCCCGAAGTTCTGGTAGAAGCTGCGCAGCGACTGCCCCGACTGCCGGACGACCTCCTGGACCGTGAAGTCCTTGCCCGACTCACCCGCGAGCAGTTCGAGCGCGGCGTCGAGAAAGCCCTGCACGCGCTGCTCGGCGCGGGCTCGCACCGGGTCCACCGTGCGGGCGACTGCCTGTTCGCGCCAACTCGCCATGAGGCGTCACGCCTTGAGGTCGTCATCGAGTACCACGCCGAAGGTCCTGAACGCCATGGCGATGGTGTCATAGGCGCCGACACTGAACACCACGTCCATCAGTTGGCGCTCGTCGAGGGCCTCCGCGAGCCTGCGCCAAGTGGCGTCGGCGATCCGCGCGTCGCCGATCAGCTCGTCCACGGCCCGCAGCAGGGACCGCTCCTCGTCGCTCCAGCCGGCGGCATCGGGCCCCGCGCTCACCCGCTCGATCTCGTCGTCCGTCATGTCGGCCTCGTGCCGGGCGATCCACGTGTGCTGCTTCCATTCGTATGTGGCGTCGCGCAGCGCGCTGATGCGCAGGATCAGCAATTCGCGCTGACGGATCGTGAGGGTGGTGGCGAAGAGCAGGTGACCGTTGAAGACGTTGAAGGCGCGGGTCAGCTCGGGGTAACGGGCCAGCACACCCAGGGCGTTGAGCCCCTTGGGCCGGTCGGCCCCCTTCTCCGGGACCGGGTGCCGGGGCGTCGGCGGGGTGAGGGCGGCCAGCGCCTCGTGCATCTGCGGCGGCCACTGCCGCACCGGCAGCGGCGTGATGCGGGGGCCGCTAGGCCCTGCCTCGGGTGTGGTGGTCATGCGTCACTCCTCCTGGCGGCCTCGAGATACGGATACACGCGGGTGAAGTCGACGCCCGGCTCCGCCTCGGCGAACCGGCTCCACAGGGCGCCGATGAGCGCGCCGACCTCGTCGGGCCCGCCCTGCTCACCCACGGCGCCCAGATACAGCTGCACATCCTTGGCCATCAGGGAGTTGGCGAACCCCGAGTCGTAGCCGCCGGTGAGGACGTGGCGGGGGAACTTGTCCTCGGTGGCGCCGCTGCGTCCGCTGGAGGCGTTCAGTACGTCCATCAGCACCGCCGGATCGAGACCGGCGGTGCGGCCGAAGGCGAGTGCCTCGCTGGTGGCGGCGAGGGCGGTGGCGGACAGGAAGTTGTTGGCCAGCTTCGCCGCCTGCGCCAGGCCCGGCCGTTCCCCCACCCTGCGGCGCCTGTCGCTCAGGTCGGCGAGCACCGGCTCGATCTCGGCGCAGACGGCGTCTGAGGCGGCATACATGATGGTGAGCGTGCGGGCGCGGGCGCCTGAGACACCACCGGAGACGGGGGCATCGGCATGCCCGATGCCGTGCTCCGCGAGCAGGCCCGCGACGCGCCGTGCGGCGCTCACCCCGACGGTCGAGGTGTCCACCACGTACGCGGTGCCGCGCCCGGTCGTGTCCGTGAGCTCGCGCGCGACCTTCTCGCTGACGTGCCCGTCGGGCAACGAGAACACCACGATCCGTGCACCACGGGCGACTTCGGTGACGTCCTTGCACGCCACCGCGCCGGCCGGGGTGCGCCCCGGACCCGCGGCGTCATGGGCGAGAACCTCGTGACCGCGCTGTACGAGGTTGGCGGCGAGCGCGCCGCCCATGTTGCCGAGTCCGACGAACCCGATCGTCGCCATCGTCAGCCCTCGCCCTTGGGCAGGGCCGCGACCTCGGTGAGGCAGCGAAGGGCCGCGTTCCCGGCCGGGACACCGCAGTAGGCGGCGATCTGGAAGGGAAGTTCGTCGATCTCCTGCTGGGTGACGCCCGCGCGCGGGGCGGCGATGGCGTGGGTGCGGAACTCCTCCATGCGCCCGAGCGCGGCGGTCATGGCGAGCACGAGCAGGCTGCGGTCGCGGGCACTGAGGGCGCCGCCGCGTGCCCACACGCCCCACGCCGTCTCGGTGATGTAGTCCTGGAACTCGGCCACGGCGGGCCGGGTGTCGCGGACGGCGGCGTCGACGTAGGCGTCACCGAGCACGGCCCTGCGCACGGCGCGGGCGTCCCTCGGCGGCTCGGAGTGGGCCACGGTGCCTCCTGGTACGGAGAGTTGACGCATGTTTGATTATCCCCAATGGAGAATATGGTTCTCCCGATCGCCGGGCAACAGGACGCACGCCCGGACCAGGCGGCCAGAAAGTCGCAGCCGACACCTTCCGAAGCCTCGTGGGTGAGATTACAGTTCTCGCGAAACGGAAGGGGTGTTCTTGTGACGCGCGGATCATCCGGACAGCCCGACCCACCTGTGCGTCGGATCGGGTTCGCCGGCGCGGGACGCATGGGGCTGCCCATGGTGCGCCGTCTGGTGGCGGGCGGGCACAAGGTGTGCACCGTGGGCCGCACCCCCGAGCGCCGGGCGACACTGACCGCGGAGGGGGCCAAAGCCGTCGAACGTGTCGAGGACGCGGCCGAGGGCGTGGACGCGTTCATTGTCTGCGTGTTCACCGACCAGCAGGTGCGGGAGGTATGCCTCGGCAGCGGGCTGCTCGACACCCTGCCCCGGAACGCCGCGCTCATCATCCACACCACCACGAGCCCGCACACGGTCCGCGAGATCGCCGCGCGGGGCATCACCGTCCTCGACGCGCCGGTCAGCGGCGGCCCGCACGACATCGCGACCGGCCGGCTCACCGTCTTCGCGGGCGGCGACGAGGCCACCGTGGAGCGACTGCGCCCGGTGCTCGCGACGTACGCGAATCCGGTCCTCCCGGTCGGCCCGGTGGGCGCGGGCCAGAGCGTCAAACTCATCAACAACGCCCTGTTCACGGCGCAGTTGGGCCTGGTCGCGGAGGCGGCGCGGCTCGGCCGGGAGCTCGGTGTCCACGAGGCGGTACTGCTGGACGCGCTCGGTCACGGCAGCGCCGCGAGCCGAGCCCTCTCCGGGGCGGCGTCGCGGGGAGCGGCGGAGCGATTCATCAGTGATGTACGGGAGTTCGTGGCCAAGGACGCGGCCGTGGTCCGGCAGACCGTGGACGGGATCGGCGCACGCCTCGGCGCTCTGGAGCCGGCGCTCGCGGCGCTGGACCAGGCAGGGCTCCACACCAACGCGTAACGGGAAGAGGGGAAGCGGCATGGGGCGAGTCGAGGGCAAGGTCGCGATCATCACCGGCGCGGCGCGCGGACAGGGCCGCAGTCACGCGGTGCGGCTCGCGGAGGAGGGCGCCGACATCGTCGCGATCGACCTGTGTCGCGACTACGAGACGGTCAACTATCCGATGGCGACGCCGGAGGACCTGAAGGAGACCGCCCGCCTGGTGGAGAAGGTGGGCCGCAAGGTGCTTCCCGTCCAAGCCGACGTACGCAGCATCGAGGCGATGCGGGACGCCGTGGACAGTACGGTGGCCGAGTTCGGCGGGGTCGACATCGTCGTGGCACAGGCCGGGATCGCTCCACTGCAAGGCACTCCAGCGCTCCAGGCGTGGTCGGACGCGGTCGACGTCGACCTGATCGGCAGTATCAACGTCATCCAGGCCGCCCTGCCGCACCTGCGCGAGGGCGCCTCCGTGATCGCCACCGCCTCGACGGCCGCCCTCATGCAGCACGGCATCGTGGACAACCCGGGCTCCAACCCGGGCGGCGCAGGCTACGCGTACGCCAAGCGGGCCCTCGCCGAGTACATGCACGAACTCGCCCGTAATCTCGCCCCGTTGAAGCAGCGCGCCAACGTCGTGCATCCCACGAACTGCAACACGCAGATGCTCCAGAGCGAGCCCATGTACCGCTCGTTCCGCCCGGACCTGGAGCACCCCACCCGGCAGGACGCCGAGCCGGCCTTCGCCGTGCAGCAGGCGATGCCCATCCCGTACGTGGAGCCGGTCGACATCAGCAATGCGGTCCTCTTCCTCGCCTCGGACGAGGCCCGCTACATCACGGGTACGCAGCTGCGTGTGGACGCCGGCGGCTACCTCAAGTGGTACGACTGGCAACGCTGACGGGGCGTCAAACTTTGGTAGGGAAGGGACTGTTCATGAAGGTCACTGTCGATCAGGACCGCTGCCAGGGCCACACTCTCTGCGCCATGATCGCGCCGAAGGTGTTCCAGCTCGACGAGATCGACGGACACTCGTCACCGATGAGCGAGGACGTGCCGGCCGGCGAGACGGAGGCGGCGGCCGAGGCGATGCGCTCCTGCCCGGAACGGGCCATCACCATCACCGAGACCGGCGAGTCCGGCGCGTCCGCGGGCTGACGCGCCGGCCCGCACCGGGAGGAGGCACCACGTGACCACGCAGGAACAGAACGGCATGCCGGACGACGAGGCACGCAAGGACGTCCGGTACCACTTCGACCGCCACGCCCCCGAGTACCGGGAGCGGTTCGTCGAGATCACCGAGGAGATGCAGGGCCGCTGTCCGGTGGCGTGGACGGACACCCACGGCGGGCACTTCGTCGCCTCGAGCCACCAAGCGGTGTTCGACATCGCCCGGTCCGCGGACAAGCTCTCCAACGACCACGACGTCAACAACGAACGCCGCGGATACCAGGGCATCACCATCCCCGCCCCGGCACAGGGCCAGGGCTTTCGCGGCGGATTCCTGGAGATGGACCCGCCGGAGCAGCGCCACTACCGGCAGGCCCTCAACCCGTATCTGTCACCGGCGGCGGTGCAGCGGTGGATCCCGTTCCTGGACGAGCTGATCAGGGCCTGCCTCGACGAGCGTATCGAGTCCGGCGAGATCGACTTCGTGGAGGACCTCGCCAATCCGGTGCCCGCGGTGTTCACGCTGGCCATGATGGGCATTCCGCTGAAGAAGTGGCAGCTGTACAACGAGCCCGCCCATGCCGGTGTCTACACCCCGCCGAACTCCCCCGACCGGGAGCGGGTCCGCGAGCTGCACATCGCCATGATGACGGACATCGCCGAGCACATGAACACGATCCGTGCCACGCCCCGGCCCGGCTTGGTGGACGCCGTGGTCAACGCGGATGTCGGTGACACCAAGCCCTCCGACATGGACCTCCTCGGGGTGCTCGCACTGCTGATCGGCGGCGGGTTCGACACGACGACGGCGCTCACCGGGCGTTCCCTGGAGTGGCTCTCGCAACACCCCGAGGAGCGGGAGCGGCTCAGCCGCGAGCGGGCGAAACTGCTCGACCCGGCCACGGAGGAATTCCTGCGCTACTTCACGCCGGCCGTGGGCGACGGACGTACCGTCGCCGAGGACTGCGCGCTGGCGGGCCAGGAGTTCAAGGAGGGCGACCGGGTGTGGCTGTCGTGGGCGATGGCCAACCGTGACCCGTCGGTCTTCCCCGACCCGAACCACGTCGACCTGGAGCGCAAGGGCAACCGGCACCAGGCGTTCGGCCTCGGCATCCACCGCTGCATCGGCTCGAACGTCGCGCGTGTGGTGTTCAAGCGGATGCTCAGCCATGTCCTGGACCGGATGCCGGACTACGTGTGTGCTGCGGAGGGGACCGTGCACTACGACTCCGTCGGGATCATCAATGGCATGCGTCACCTGCCCGCCACGTTCACGCCGGGCAAGCGGCTCGGCCCCGGGCTCGACGAGACCCTGGACAAGCTCCAGAAGGCCTGCGACGAGCAGGGCCTGGCCGCTCCGGTGACGGCGCGCGGCGAACGAGCGGACATCCGCTGACCAGTGGCTCGTAGCGCTACTTCGAGGAGATCCCGTGGCACGGCGTTCCTTGCCTCTGCTCACCGATGACACCGCGTTCTTCTGGACGTCCGGCGCGGACGGCCGGCTCCGCTTCCAGCGGTGCGCGGACTGCTCCGCGCTGAACCATCCGCCGCTGCCGGTCTGCCGCCGCTGCCGCGGTCACGAGCTGACCGTCGCCGAGGTCGCGGGCACCGCCACCCTCGTCTCCTTCACGGTCAACGAACGCTTCCCCGCGCCCGGTCTTGAGCCGCCGTTCGTGGTGGCTCGGGTGGCGGTCGACGAGGATCCGCGGGTCCGGCTCACCACCAACGTCGTCGGCTGCGAGCCGTCCGAGCTGCGGCTCGGGATGCGCCTGGAGGTGGCCTTCGAGCAGGTCGAGGACGTGTGGCTGCCGCTGTTCCGGCCGTGCGCCGAACAGCCGGACCCGCTGCCGGCCCTGCCACCGGACGACCCGGATCCCGAGCGGATCAGGGCCCTGGTCCGGCCGCCGGTGAGCACCGACCGCTTCGAGCACCGGGCAGCGCTGACCGGCACCGGGGCCTCCAGGATCGGCCGGCGCCTCGGCGTGCCGCCGCTCGCGCTGACCGTCGAGGCGTGCGAGCGGGCCGTCGCCGACGCGGGGCTCGCCCTCGACGACATCGACGGCCTCGCCACGTATCCGGGCTCGGGCATCTCGGCCGGTTTCGGGGAGGGCGGCGTCACCGCCGTGGAGAGCGCACTCGGCATCCGGCCGACCTGGCACAACGGCGGGATGGAAACGTTCGGCCCGACCGGCTCGGTGATCGCCGCGATGCTGGCGGTCGCGGGCGGTTTGGCCCGGCACGTGCTGTGCTTCCGTACCGTCTGGGAGACCACGCACACCCAGCAGGTGCGCGAGGGGCTGCGGCCGATGCCACGTCAGGACCGGGTCGCGGACGGCGCGCAGTGGGTCACGCCGTTCGGCGCTCACTCCGCCGCGATCCACCTCGCGCAGAACGCGCAGCGCCACTTCCACGAGTACGGCACCACGCGCGAGACGCTCGGCTGGATCGCCCTCAACCAGCGCGCGAACGCCGCGCTCAACCCCGAGGCGATCTACCGCGAGCCGCTCACCATGGACGACTACCTGTCGGCCCGCCCCATCACCAGCCCCTTCGGCCTCTACGACTGTGATGTGCCGTGCGACGGGTCGATCGCGGTGGTGGTGTCGGCGGTCGACGTCGCCCGTGGGCTGCCGAAGCCGCCCGTACTCGTCGAGGCGGTCGGCACGCAGCTCGTCGAGCGCCTGGAATGGGACCAGACGACATCGACTCACGAACCCCAGGTGCTCGGGCAGGCCGCTCATCTGTGGACGCGTACCGATCTACGGCCCGACGACGTCGACGTGGCGCTGCTCTACGACGGCTTCACCGTCAACTGCCTCTCGTGGCTTGAGGCGTTGGGCTTCTGCGGCATCGGGGAGGCCAAGGACTTCCTGGACGGCGGCAAGAACATCGCCCGCGACGGGGTGCTGCCCGTCAATCCGCACGGCGGCCAGCTCTCGCACGGCCGCACTCACGGCATGGGCCTCGTCCGCGAGGCGATCACGCAGTTGCGCGGCGAGGGTGGCGCCCGGCAGATCGCCGGGGCCCGCACCGCCGTGGTCAGCACCGGCGGCCTCACGCCGAGCGGTGTCATGCTGCTGCGGGCGGACGGATGACGGTGCCCGACCGTCTTCAGGCGGCCTGCGACGCGGTGCATTCGCCGAGTGTGCACACCAAGACGGTGCGGGTGGACGACTTCCCGCTCTCCGCGCGCGTGTGCTCGGCCTCCGAGCCCCGCGCGGTGATCCTCGCGCTGCACGGCGGCGGCACGACCTCGCTGTACTTCGACTGCCCTGGACGGCCGGAACTCTCCCTGCTGCGCACGGGCGCACAGCTCGGCTACGCGGTCGTCGCCATGGACCGCCCCGGCTACGGCATCTCCGCGGCCTACGCCGACCGCTACCGCGACCCGCTCAGCCGCCTCGAGACGACGTACGCGGCGCTCGAACGCTTCCTCGACCAACTCCCGGGCCGCCCGGCCGTGTTCGTGGCCGCGCACTCGGCGGGCTGCGAGATCGCGATGCGGATGGCGGCGGACGAGCGGGGGCGCCGACTGCTCGGCCTGGAGATAGCGGGCACCGGCCTGCGCCACCAGCCGGACACCATCCGCGCCCTGGAGGCCGCCGGAGTGACACGTCAGCGCGTCGGCCGCCGCCCCGCCGGCACCCGCGAAACCCTGTGGGGCCCGGCCGAGCTGTACGCCGACGACGTGTGGAACACCCGGTACATCGCCTCGGACTCCCCCGCCTACGAGAGCCCGGCGCGGGTGTGGGTGGAGCGCGACTTCGCCCGGCTCGCGGCCGAGGTGCGCATCCCGGTGCAGTTCAGCCTCGGCGACCACGAGCGGGTGTGGGAGTCGGGGTCCGCAGCGCTCACCGAGATCACCGGACTCTTCACCGCCGCGCCCCGCGTCCGCGCCAACGAACAGGCCGGCTGCGGCCACAACCTGAGCCTGGGACTGGCCGCCCGCAGCTATCACCTGCGGCTCCTGGCGTTCGTGGAGGAGTGCGTGGTGCAGAGCGAACGGAACAGGACCCACACCGTGGACAGAGGGGAGGCGGCATGAGTGGGGCCGAGGCGTTCGCCGTGCTGCTGCTGCGCCTGGTGATCGGCGCGACGATGGCCGTGCACGGGCTCAACCACTGGCGCGGCGGCGGGCGCATCGCTGGCACCGCGGGCTGGTTCGAGGGCCTGGGGCTGCGCAAGGGGCGGCTGCAGGCGTGGCTGAGCGTGGTGACGGAGATCGGCGCGGGTGTACTGCTCGCCGCCGGTTTCCTGACGCCGCTGGCCTGCGCCGCTGTCATCTCCGTGATGCTCGTCGCGGGCCTTCTCGCGCATCGCGCCAACGGTTTCTTCGTCATGAAGGACGGCTACGAGTACGTGCTCGTATTGGGGGTCGGGTGCCTGGCGCTCGCGGTGCTCGGCGCGGGCCCCTGGTCCCTCGACTCGGCATTCGACATCGAGGTGTCCGGCTGGGCGGGCGGTGGTGTGGCGCTCGGGGTCGGGGTGGTGGCGACGGCCGGGCTCCTCGCCACGTTCTGGCGGCCCGCACGCTCCGGGAAGGCCTGACCATCTCTCGCGTTGGAGGACACGTGACACACGCCGGTTTCATCGGCCTGGGCAGCCAGGGTGCCCCCATGGCGCGGCGCATCCTGGACGCCGGGCTCCCACTGACCCTGTGGGCGCGCCGCCCGCAATCGCTTGAGCCGTTCGCGGGGACGAAGGCCGAAGTGGCGGACACACCGGCCGAGTTGGCTGCGGCCTGCGACGTCGTCGGTGTGTGCGTCGTGGGCGACGCCGACGTGGAGGAGGTCGTCCTCGGCGAGTCCGGTGTCCTGGCGGGCCTGCGTCCCGGCGCGGTGCTCGCGGTGCACAGCACTGTCCACCCCGACACCTGCCGCAGCCTGGGCGCGCTCGCCGCGGAGCGCGGGGCGCACGTGGTGGACGCGCCGGTCAGCGGCGGCGGCCCGGCCGCGAGCGAGGGGAAGCTGCTCGTCATGGCAGGCGGCGACAGCGACGCGGTGGAGCGCTGCCGCCCTGTCTTCGCGGCGTACGGCGACCCGGTCGTGCACCTCGGCCCGCTGGGCGCCGGGCAGGTCACCAAGCTCCTCAACAACACGCTGTTCACCGCCACCTTCGGGATCGCCGCCAGTGCGCTCGCGCTCGGGCAGCGGCTGGGTGTCGAGCCGGAGCGGTTCGCCGAGGTCGCCGGGCACGGCAGCGCCGCCAGCTTCGCGCTCGGCAGGCTCGCCGCTTCGGGCTGCGATCCGACCCGCATGGGCGCCGTCGCGGGCGGGTTGCTCGGCAAGGACGTACGCCTGATGGGCTCCCTCGTCGACGACTCCCCCACCGAGGCCGCCGAAGCCACGGAGGACGTCCTCGCCCAGGCCCGAGCAGCCCTGGAGCGCATGGGCGCGCCGCTCACGACGGACAAGGAGTAGCCCCCATGTCATGGGACTTCGAGACGGACCCCGAGTTCCAGAAGCTGCTCGACTGGGCCGACACCTTCGTACGTGAAGAGGTCGAGCCCCTCGATCTGGCCTTTCCGGGGCAGCAGTTCACCCCGCCGGGCCCCGAACTCCGCAAGATTGTCGATCCCTTGAAGGACGAGGTGCGCCGCCATCGACTGTGGGCCGCCCACCTCGGCCCCGAACTCGGCGGCAAGGGCTACGGACAACTGAAGCTCGCCCTGCTCAACGAGATCCTGGGTCGCTCCGAATGGGCGCCGATCATCTTCGGCTGCCAGGCCCCGGACACCGGAAACGCCGAGATCATCGCCCACTACGGCACCGAGAAGCAGAAGGCGACATACCTGCGGCCGCTGCTCGACGGCGAGGTGTTCTCCTGCTACTCGATGACCGAGCCGCAGGCGGGCTCCGACCCGGCCCTGTTCGAGACGCGGGCGGTCCGTGACGGGGACGACGGCTGGGTGATCGACGGCTGGAAGTTCTTCTCCTCGAACGCCCGCACCGCCGCGTTCTTCATCGTCATGGCGGTGACCGACCCGGAGGCGGGACCGTACAAGGGCATGTCGATGTTCCTGGTGCCGGCCGACACTCCGGGCATCCGCATCGAACGCAACGTCGGCCTTGGTGACGAGCCGATGGGCGGCGGCGCCCACGCACTCATCCACTACGACGGCGTACGCGTCCCGGACTCGGCGTTGCTGGGCGGCCCTGGTCAGGCCTTCGTCATCGCCCAGACGCGACTCGGCGGGGGCCGCGTGCACCACGCGATGCGCACCATCGGCCACGCGAAGAAGGCCCTGGACATGATGTGCGAGCGGGCGCTGAGCCGCCGCACACGGGACGGGGTGCTCGCCGACAAGCAGTTCGTGCAGGGCTACGTCGCCGACTCCTACGCCCAGCTCACCCAGTTCCGCCTCTTCGTGCTGTACGTCGCCTGGTCGATCGACAAGCACAACGACTACAGGAAGGTGCGCAAGGACATCGCCGCCGTGAAGGTCGTCATGCCGCAGGTGCTGCACGACATCGCGCAGCGCGCGGCCCAGGTGCACGGGGCGCTGGGGATGAGCAACGAGATGCCGTTCCAGAAAATGCTGCTCGGCGCCGGGGTCATGGGCATGGCCGACGGCCCCACCGAGGTCCACAAGGTGACCGTCGCCCGCCAGGTACTGCGCAACTACCAAGCCGTGGAAGGACTGTGGCCGTCCGGCCATCTGCCCACGCGCCGGGAGGCGGCCGTCGCCAAGTACGCCGCGTACTTCGACGCGGCGGAGGGAGAGCTGTGATCGACATCGAACGCCTGGCGACCTGGCTGGACGGCCTCGACCTGCCCGGCAAGGGCGACCCGCTGACCCATTCCTTCGTCTCCGGCGGTACCCAGAACGAGATCTACGAGATCCGGCGCGGTCCGCTGCACTGCGCGCTGCGTATCCCGCCGCCCACCGCGCCCGCCTCCCGCGACCAGGGCATCCACCGCGAGTGGCGGATCATCGAGGCCCTCGCGGGCACCGATGTGCCGCACACCCCGGCGGTCGTCGTGTGCACGGACCCGTCGGTGCTCGGCCGGACCTTCTACCTCATGGGGTTCGTGGACGGCTGGTCCCCGATGAACCTCACCGACAGGAAGTGGCCCGAGCCGTTCGCCTCCGACGCCGCCGCACGTCGCGGCCTCGCCGAGCAACTCACGGACGGCATCGCGTTGTTGTCGAAGGTCGACTGGCGGGCCAAGGGCCTCACCGACCTCGGCCGACCCGACGGTTTCCACGAGCGGCAGGTGGACCGCTGGACGTCATTCCTGGAGCGCGTCAGGACCCGCGAGATTCCGGGGCTCGACGAGGCGTCTGCGTGGCTGCGCGCCCACAAGCCGCTCGACTACAGGCCGGGGCTGATGCACGGCGACTACCAGTTCGCCAACGTGATGTTCCGGCACGGCGCCCCCGCCCGGCTCGCGGCGGTCGTCGACTGGGAGATGGGCACGGTCGGCGACCCCAAGCTCGACCTGGCGTGGATGCTGCACAGCTGGCCCGAGAACACGGCCGCGCCCGAGGCCGCCACGTCCGGTTACGTGGATCTGACCGGCATGCCTTCGCGCGACGAACTCCTCGCTCGGTACGCGGAGTTGTCGGGCCGGCAGGTCGACGATTTCGACTACTACGCCGTACTGGCGAAATGGAAGCTCGCCATCGTCCTGGAGCAGGGATTCCAACGGGCCGGCGATGATCCCAAGCTTCAGGCGTACGGGCCGCTGACCCTCAAGCTGATGCGTGAGGCCGCGGACCTCGCCGAGACGTCGGGGTATCGGGGATGAGCGACGAGAAGGTGCTCGTACGAGAGCGGACGGGGAACGTCCTCGTGGCCCGCCTCAACCGGCCCGAGGCTCGCAACGCCCTCACGCCCGAGCTGATGGGCGCCCTGGGGGACGCGCTGCTGGCGGCGGAGGCCGACTCCGACATTCGGGCCGTGGTGCTCACCGGCAGCGGCGACCGCGTGTTCTGCCCCGGCATGGACCTGCGCGCGTTCGCGAACGGTGCGCACATGGGGCTCGGCGACGATCCGGGGCGGGCCGCCTACCAACGCCTCATCGAGGGCGGCATCACGCTTCCCGTGGTGGGCGCCGCCAACGGCAGCGCGCTCGGCGGCGGCATGGAGCTGCTGCTCGCCTGCGACGTGGTGGTCGCCTCGGACGCCGCGAAGTTCGGCTTTCCCGAAGTCAAGCGCGGACTGTTCCCGGCCGGTGGCGGGGCGGCGCTCGGCACCCGGATCCCGTTGGCCCACGCACTGGAGCTGGTACTGACCGGGGACCCGGTGGACGCACACCGGGCGCGCGAGATCGGCCTGGTGAACACAGTCGTCGGCGCCGATCAAGTTCTGTCCGCGGCATTGGAGTTGGCGGGGCGCATCGCGGCGAACGCGCCGCTGGGCCTGGCCGCCGCCAAGGAGCTGGTCCGCACGACGCTCACCGACCCGGACCGCGCCGCAGCCCGACAGAAGGAGCTCCAGCGCTCCGTCTTCGCGAGCGAGGACGCGAAGGAGGGCGCGGCCGCGTTCATGGACAAGCGCGCACCCGTGTGGCGGGGGTGCTGACCCGGTGAAAGCGGCACAGTGCACGGCCTACGGGCCACCGGAGATCGTCCGGGTCGCCGACGTGCCCGTGCCCGCTCTCGGGGCGGGGCAGGTGCGCGTACGGGTCGGCGCGGCAGCCGTCAACTACCCGGACGTACTGCTCGTCGCCGGGGAGTACCAGCTCCCGGTGGCGCCGCCGTTCGTGCCGGGCAGTGAGTTCGCCGGGGTGGTCGAGGCGGTCGCCGATGACGTGAGCGGGATCCGGGTCGGGGACCGGGTGTCCGGGACGACGATGGTCGGGGCGTTCGCGGAGCGGGCCGTGGTGGCGGCGCGGTCGGTGACCCCGGCACCGGACGGCGTGGATCTCGCCGAGGCCGCGGCGTTCGGCGTGGCGCACCGCACCGCCTACCACGCGCTGCACACGGTGGCCGGGATCGCGGCCGGGCAGGAGCTCGTGGTGCTCGGCGCGGGCGGTGGAGTGGGCCTGGCCGCCGTGCAGTTGGGCGCGCTCGCCGGGGCGCGGATCACGGCGGTGGCCTCGTCGGCGCGGAAGCTGGAGACGGCGAAGGCGCAGGGCGCGACGGTGCTGATCGACCATCGCGGAGGCGGACTGCGGGCCGCACTCAAGGAGGCGCTGCCGGCCGGCGCGGACGTGGTGCTCGACCCGGTGGGCGGCACACTCGCCGAGCCGGCGCTGCGGTCGGTGCGCTGGGGCGGCCGGTTCGTCAGCATCGGCTTCGCCGCCGGGATCCCGCGGCTGCCACTGAACCTCGTACTGCTCAAGGGAGTTCAGGTGACGGGCTTCCAACTGCGCGACCTGGCTGCGCACTTGTCCGTCAAGTTCGAGGCGAACGAGGAACGGCTACGCCGCCTCTTCGCCGTGGGCGCCGTACGTCCGCACATCGGCGCCGAGTTCCCGCTCGCGGACACCGCGGCCGCGCTGCGCCGCGTGGCGGACGGTGAGGCTGTCGGGAAGGTCGTCATCCGCGTGGGAGACGAAGGGAACACATCGCTGTGAACAGTCTGGCCGCACTCCACGACCTCACCGGCAAGGTCGCCGTCGTCACCGGCGGTTCCCGTGGCATCGGCCGCGCCATCGCGGGGGCTCTCGCGGAGGCGGGCGCCGACGTGGTGATCGCCTCCCGCAAGCTGGACGCCTGCGAGACGGCGGCCGCCGAGATCACCAAGGAGGCCGGGCGGCGCGCCGAGGCGGTCGCCTTCCACGCGGGACGCTGGGACGACTGCGACCGGCTCGTCGGCGAGACCCTTGACCGGCTCGGCCGACTCGACGTACTCGTCAACAACGCGGGCATGTCACCGCTGTACACGGATCTGAAGGACATCGGCGAGGAGCTGTACGACAAGACCCTCGCGGTGAACCTGAAGGGCCCGTTCCGGCTCGCCGTCCTCGCGGCGACCCATATGGCGGAGCACGACGGTGGCTCGGTCATCAACGTCGGGACGGCCGGTTCGCTGACCGCCAGCACCCGTGAACTCCCCTACGCCTGCGCCAAGGCGGGCCTCAACGCACTCACCGTGGGACTCGCGGAGGTGTACGCGCCGAAGGTGCGGGTCAACGCGATCCTGCCGGGCCCCTTCCTCACCGATCTGTCGCGCGGCTGGGCGCCCGAGGACCCCGACGAGGCGCCGTTCGTACCACTCGGCCGCATGGGCCGCCCCGAGGAGGTCGCCCCGCTGGCCGTGCATCTGGCGTCCGCGGCGTCCAGCTTCACCACCGGCGCGATCATCCGCGTCGACGGCGGCATCACCCGCAAGGTCTGACCCCACCGACCTCAGCAAGACACCCGGCACACCGAATCTCCGGCCTCACAAGACATCGGTATCAACGCAGGAGGCGTACCGCACATGACCGACAAAGCCCCCGACCGGCGGCTGCTGATAGGCGGCCGGCTCACCGGCGCCGCCACCACCTTCGCCTCCGTCAACCCGGCCACGGGCGCCGTCGTGGGCCACGCCCCCGACGCAGGCCCGGCCGAGGCCGAGGCCGCGATCGTCGCCGCACGGCATGCCTTCGACACCACGTCGTGGGCCACGGACCGGGACTTCCGCGCGCGCTGCCTGGACCAGCTGCACCGGGCACTCGTCGACCACAAGGAAGAGCTGCGGGCGCTGACGATCGCCGAGGTGGGCGCCCCGCACCAGCTGACGGCGGGCGCCCAGCTGGAGGAGCCGATCGGGGTCGTGCGCTGGTACGCGGACCTGTTGCCGACATACGAGTTCAGCCGGGACCTCGGGGTCGCCGAGGCGCGCGGCGCGCGGCACCGGCGCTGGGTGGAGAAGGAGGCCGCCGGGGTGGTCTCGGCGATCATCCCGTACAACTACCCGAACCAGATCGCCCTGGCCAAGCTCGCCCCGGCCCTGGCAGCGGGTTGCACCGTCGTACTCAAGGGCGCCCCGGACACCCCGCTGATCACCCTGGCGCTCGGTGAGCTGATCGCCGAGCACACCGACATCCCCCCGGGCGTCGTGAACGTGCTCGCCTCTTCCGGCGCCGCGGCCGGTGAGCTGATGACGACGCACCCGGACGTCGACGTCGTCACCTTCACCGGGTCGACCGCCACGGGCCGCCGGATCATGGCCGCCGCGTCCGGGACGGTCAAGCGGGTCTTCCTGGAGCTCGGCGGGAAGTCCCCCATGGTGCTGCTGGACGACGCCGACCTACAGACGGCGTCGATGATGGCGGCGTTCATGTCGTGCAGCCACGCCGGTCAGGGCTGCGCCATCTGCACCCGCCTCCTCGTCCCCCGCGAGCGGCACGACGAGGTCGTCGACATGGTCGCCCAGGGCCTCGCCCGCATCCCGGTCGGCGAACCGGCCGATCCCGCGACGTACATGGGGCCACTGATCAATGAGCGGCAGCGCGACAAGGTGGACGCGATGGTCCAGCGTGCCGTCGCCGACGGGGCGAAGCTGGTGTGCGGCGGCGAGCGGGTGCCAGGACCCGGGTGCTTCTACAAGCCGACGCTGCTCGCCGGAGTGGACCCGGACAGCGAGATCGCGCAGGAGGAGATCTTCGGCCCGGTGCTGTCCGTCATCCCGTACGAGAACTCCGATGACGCGGCCGACGCCGTCCGGATCGCCAACAACTCGGCGTACGGCCTCTCGGGGGCGGTCTTCTCCGCGTCCGACGAGCGCGCGGTGGGCGTGGCGCGGCGCATCCGCAGCGGCACGTTCAGCATCAACGGCGGGAACTACTTCGCTCCCGACAGCCCGTTCGGCGGCTACAAGCAGTCGGGGGTCGGCCGCGAGTACGGGCTCGAAGGGCTCGCGGAGTTCCTGGAGACGAAGACCTTTGGGGCGGTGGCCAAGTGAGTGTGAAGCCTCTGGAAGGTATCCGGGTCATCGAGGTCGCGATGTACGGCTTCGTGCCCGCGGGCGGCGCCGTCCTCGCGGACTGGGGCGCGGATGTCATCAAGATCGAGCACGCGGTGAACGGGGATCCGCAGCGCGGCCTGCGCCGGACCGGCGCGTTCGTCATCGAGGAGGGCGAGCCCAACCCGAACATCGAGCACGCCAATCGCGGCAAGCGCAGTCTCGGGCTCGACATCTCGAAGCCGGAGGGGTTGGAGGTGCTGCACGAACTCGTCGCGGGAGCCGATGTGTTCCTCACCAGCTTCCTCCCGCGGGCGCGCCACCGGTTCGGCATCGAACCCGAGGACATCCGCGCGATCAAGCCGGACATCGTGTACGCCCGCGGCAGTGCCTTCGGCCCGCTGGGCCCGGAGTCCGACAAGGGCGGCTACGACATGACGGCGTTCTGGGCGCGCTCGTCGGCCGCCGCGAGCATCACTCCCGAGGCCATCGACGGGATCCTGCCACTGCCGGTGCCCGCGTACGGGGACACCATCTCCGGGACGAATCTCGCGGGCGGGATCGCGGCCGCGCTGGTGCGGCGGGAGCGTACGGGCGAGGGGGCCGTGGTCGATGTGTCTCTCCTCGGCAGTGGTGTGTGGGCGATGGGTCACGGCATCGCGCTCGCGCGGGCGAAGAAGCAGCCGTGGGTGATGGCGATGCCGGGCGGGCCGAACGGCATGGCCAACCCGCTCAGTGGCATCTACCGCACCTCCGACGACCGGTACCTGTCCCTGGTGATGCTGCAGCCGCAGAAGTACTGGGCGGACGTGTGCCGGCACGTCGACCGGCCCGACCTTGCCGACGACCCGCGCTTCGCGACGGCCGAGCTGATCGCCGAGCACGCCGAGGAAGGTGTCGCACTGCTCCGCGGGATCATCGCGACCCGGCCGCTCGCCGAGTGGGCCGAACGCTTCGTCACCCTGTCCGGTCCGTGGGCTCCCGTCCAGGACTCGGTCCAGGTCGGCGAGGACGTCCAGGTGCGCGCCAACAAGTACGTGACTCGTGCCGGAAACCTCGAACTCGCCGCCAGCCCTGTTCAGTTCGAGGCCGAGCCGCTCGACCACCTGGACCCCGCGCCCGAGTTCGCCGCGCACACCGAGCAGATCCTGCTCGAACTCGGCATGGACTGGGACCGCATCCTCGCCCTGAAAGAGGCGGGCGCGGTCACGTGAGCGGTGCGGCGGAGCGGGATCTGGGGACGAGCGGACTGCGCCTGGAGCGGGACGGTGTCATCGCGTGGTGTCACATCGATCGGCCCGAGGCGCGGAACGCGCTGACCCCGGCGATGTACTTCGGAATCAAGCGGGCGGTGCGTCTCGTCAACGCAGATCCGGAACTGGCCGCGCTGATCATCACGGGCACGGACGATGTGTTCGCGCCCGGCGGGGATCTGGGCGGCCGGGCGAACCCCGGAGACGCGGACGTGTCCGCCGTCGGCCACGACATCCTGCCGTTCACCGCCATCCGGGAGTCGCGCGCCCCGGTGATCGCCGCGGTGAACGGGATCTGTCAGGCCGGCGGTCTGCTGATCGCGATGATGGCGGACATCGCGGTGGTCAGTGACCGGGCGACGTTCCGGGTTCCGGAGCTGTTGCGCGGCATCCCGGACGCGACGTTCGCGGCGGCGCTGCCCGCGCATGTGGGGGTGGCGGTCGCCCGTGATCTGCTGCTGTCGGCACGGCGTTTCGACGCGGCGGAGGCGCTGCGGATCGGTCTCGTCTCACGCGTCGTGCCGCACGAGTCGCTGCGGGAGGAGGCCCTGGCGGCGGCGCGGGAGGTGCTGCGGACGCCGCCGATGGCCCGGATGCACGTCAAGCGGATGCTCAACGAGCGGTACGGCGTCATCGACCACCAGACCATGTTCTGGGCACTGGAGGAGTCGCCCGAACCGCGGGAGGGCATGCGGGCGTTCATGGAGAAGCGACAGCCCGACTGGGTGCCGGATCAGCCCACCACGTAGCCGCCGTCGACCGGCAGCGCCACCCCCGTCACGAACGACGACGCGTCGCTCGCCAGGAACAACACGGCGGCGGCCAGTTCGGACGGCAGTCCCCAGCGGTGCATGGGCTGCGCCTTCATCACGGCGTCGGGCGGCGGCACGGGGTTCTCCGTGCTCGCGCCGGAGAGCCCCGTCCACGTCATGCCGGGGCACACGGCGTTGACGCGGATGCCCTGAGTCGCGTAGTCGAGTGCGGCGGACTTCGTCATCTGGACGACTCCGCCCTTGGCTGCCGCGTAGACGGAGTGCTTCTTCCAGCCGACGAGGGCGGCGGACGACGCGGTGTTCACGACGGAGCCGCCACCTGTACGCAGCATGGCGGCGATGCCGTACTTCATGCCGAGGAAGACGCCCTTGAGGTTGACGGCGATGACATCGTCGAAGGTGGCCTCGTCCTGCTCGGCGAGCGGTTTTCGGGGGCCGCCGAAGCCGGCGTTGTTGAAGAGGACGTCGAGGCGCCCGAAGTGTTCCTCCGCAGCGCCGATCATGTGCTGTACGTCGACGGAGACCGAGACGTCGGCGTGCACAGCGAGGGCGGCACCGCCTCCGATCTCCTTTGCCACGGCGTCCTGTTCGCCGCTGCGGTCAGCGCAGACGACCTTCGCGCCGTGTTCGGCAAAGAGCAGGGCGGTCGCCCGGCCGATGCCCGATCCGGCGCCGGTGACGACGGCGACCTTGCCGGCGAGACCGTCTGCGGCACTGCTGATGCTCATGGTGGCGGCTCCTTGTCGTCGTCCGTGGTGCGATGTCCCACTTGCGCGGCGAGCGCCGGATGCCGTTCGGCCACGAGCTGGCGGACGCGGACCTCGGCGAGCGGTCCGAGCGTGTCGTAGATCTGCGCGAACACCGATCGCGCGGCGCGGCCGGGCCAGCCCTCCGGCAGGAGATTGGCCGGGAGTTCGGGGTCGGTGCCGACGAGCTCGCGCCACACGTCCTTGACGGTGGTGCGGGCCACGAGCGCTTCCGCCGAGCCGACCTGCCCGCCGACCACCCGGTTCAGGAGCGGGGTGTACTCGGCAATGAAGTCCTGGTAGGCGGCCTGGATCGCGTCGAGGTCCCACGCGCCCAGCGGGTCGCCGGCGCCCTGGGCGTGGGTGAGGGTCGAGCGCAGCACGGTGGCGCTGCGCACCCCGATGCTCTCCAGCAGTTCGACGGTCTGGTCGTGGTCGGCGTGCGGCGACATCCACACCCCGTCGTACACGGCGGCGTACCCGAGGAAGCCGAGCCGCCGCCGGATGGCGTGGCGTGCGTCGCGCTGGTCGTCGGGCACCGAGAAGATCACCGTGGTCCACAGTCCGTCCCACGCCCGCTCCCGCGCACCGAAGTTCACGATGCGGCGCTGCAGCTGTTCCAGCGGGCGCACCGCGCTCGGCGCGGGCCGGTAGTAGGTGCGGCGCCCGTCCTTGTGGACATCGAGGACGCCGCGCCGGGCCAGCCGTCCGATTGCGGCGCGGGCGCTGACGGGGGTGATCCCGAAGTCGCCCAGCAGCGCCACGAGCGCCGCCGACGGCAGGGCGTCCTCGGCCTGGAACCAGTGGTCGGTGAAGAGGCCGAGGACCAGGTGCTGGGGGTTGGCGCCCGTCTGCGCGCGCGGCAGGTCGACGTCGGCGAGAGTCTGCGCATTCATCGGCGTGAGCGTACGTGGCCTCACACCGCGGGCTCGACGAGGGTGTCGAAGAAGGCCGCGCCGGCATCGGGGATGCTCGGCTGCTCGAAGACGTTCACCGCGTAACTGACGAGGATCATCGAGAACAGCAGGCGCAGCAGGCGCAGTTCGGGTTCGGGGAGGGCATCGAGGTCGTGGCCGTCGAGGTGGGCGATGGCCTCTTCGGCGCGCGGCGCGATCGCGTCGTAGAAGGCGCCGAGTTCCGTCATGTCCTTCGTCAGGCGCATGTCGTAGCGCTCCTGCCGGGTCGGCAGCGCCCAGTCGTCGACGTAGGGTTCGAGCTCGCCGTAACCCTCCGGCAGGAGCCGTTCGGTGGTGGTCATCACGCCTCCTGGTGGGCGTCGACGGTGTCGCGGACGGTCTTGTGGAAGTGCCGGATGAGCAGTTCCTGGTCGCTGAGGTGGAACTCGCGGTTGGCGCGGGACTTGAGTCCCGAGTGGGTGGCCTCGATGGTGTTGACGTCCTGCATGGCGAACTCGATGGTGCTGTCCACGACGAGTTCCTGCGCGAGCCGCTGCTGGGCGTTCTCGGGCGGCACGAAGTACAGGTCGATGTCGTAGATGTGCGAGTCGGCGCTCTCGGGCCAGTAGGTGTACGTGATGTAGAAGCCGCGGGCCCAGACCTGCACGGAGAGGTTGGGGAAGAGCCAGAACTGGTCGTTGCCCCAGGACTTGATCCGGCCCTTGTTGAGGAACTCCGGGAGCGGCCCGATGTCGGGCACGTCGTCGGGCCCGAACAATCCGGCGCGGAAGAGTCGGTACACCCACTTCTGATCGTTCGAGGCGGGCCCGAGGACACCGGGTTCGCGCGGCGGCAGCGGCGGCGGCCCCGGCACCGAGGTGAGCATGTGCGGGGTGAACAGGTCGTAGTGGTAGGCGTCGACGGGCGGCACCATCTTCTCGGCCTTGGCGACGTCCTTGTCGATGAACCGGGCGTGCACGTACGGCGGGTGGTACCACTCGCACACCGAGTCGACGGCGAGCTTCCAGTTGCCCTTGATGTGGGCGCGGAAGCCGTGGCGCCGGGTCATCTTCTCGAAGGGGTACTGCTCCAGTTCGAGCAGCCGGTCACCGAGGTAGGCGCGCAGCGGCACCGGGTCCTCGGCGAGATTGACGAAGACGAAGCCGGCGAACTCCTCGCAGTGCACGGGCGGCATCCGCAGCCGCTTCTTGTCGAGGTCGAAGAACTCCTGCTCGTTCGTGATGTGCGTGACCTGCCCGTCGAGCCCGTAGCGCCAGCCGTGGTACTTGCAGTGGAACTGCCGGCACATCCCGGCGCTCTCCTCCTGCGGGTGCTCCTGCCATACGACCTTGTTGCCGCGGTGCGCGCAGACGTTGTGGAAGGCGTGCACCTGGTCGTCGGCACCGCGGGTCACCACGATCGAGGCGAGGCTGCCGGGCAGTTCGCGGGTGAAGTATGAGCCCCTGCGGGCCAGTTGCTCGGAGCGGCCGACGTAGAGCCAGGACCGCTGGAAGATCGCGGCGCGTTCCGCCTCGAAGAACTCGGTCGAGACGCAGTCCTCGTACGAGACGGGGCCAGTGCCGAGTTCGGGGTAGTTCGGAGTGAACTTGCCTTTGCCGGTGGCCAGTCGTTCCTGAAGTTCCGTCATGGACCATGTCCTCTCGGGTCACGCGTCACCGTGAGTTGATAGTAGACAGTTAGAGGTGGAGTACGCCACACAACTGTCGTGCATTTACGGGTCGGTTCAGCTCCACGGCTCGTCGTCGTACGCCCGGTCCAGGGGCGCCATGCCGCCGCCGAACGGGAAGAACTCCTGCTGGGCGTAGGTCTCGCGCCCCAGACCGTGCCCGAGTTCGTCGAGGAAGGCGCGCTTGAGGTTCTGCGTGAACAACTGCCGCGTGTAGCGCAGGACCAGGTACGGGCGCTTGGCGAGTTCCCGCGCCAGCTCCCAGGCCCGGTCCAGGACCGCATCCTTGGGGTGCACCTCGGCGACGGCGCCCCACTCCTTGGCCTCCTGCGCGCCGAGCCGCTTCCCGGTGAGCAGCAAATAGCGGGCGCGGTTGTGGCCGACGAGGAACGGCCAGATCACATGCTGCCCGTCGCCGGGGACCTGGCCGCGCGGGAAGTGCGACACATCCTGGAAGTAGGCGTCCTCGGAGGCCAGCACGATGTCACCCATCAGCGGGACCTCGGAGTGGATGTTGCAGGGCCCGTTCACCACGCTGATCATGGGTACGTCGACGTCGAGGACGTTCCACATGAGGTTGCGGTTGTACCAGGCCTTCTCGTCGAGCTTGCGCAGTCCGCGCACGCCCGGCATGGCGTCGTACATGGGTGGGTCGGGGAGCTCGCCGTTCGGCAACCGACCCCAGTCAGCGTTGTAGTTGGCGCCCGTACCCGTGTGGATGAGGACCTTGATCTCGCGGTCGCCCGCCACGTCGGCGAAGGCGTCGGCCATGTCGTCGTGCGCCTTCCAGTCCCACACCAGGCTGTCGCCCTCGGTGTGGCACTGCATGAACAGGATGCCTTCCTCGCTCAGCTCGAAGCGATAGTTGCGGTAGCGGTCCTGGTACTCGGCGAAACGTGCGCGCTTGACCACATGCCCTCCCAATTCCGTTCGCCGCGGTCGGAGCATGGCGCCCCAACTGCTGGACAGTTATCGTGAGTTGCGTGACAAGTGTGCAGCCATTCAGGTTCGCCGTCCAGGCGACGAAGGCAACATCCGCGAAGGAGTGGCGCGACACGGCGCGCTCCGTACAGGACCTCGGCTACAGCACCCTGTTCCTCGCCGACCACTACCTCGGGCCCGGTCCGGCCCAGCGTGAAGCCCGTTGGCCCGCCCAGCATTTGGCGCCCGTCGCGGCGCTCGCCACGGCGGCGGCCGTGACGGACACGCTGCGGGTCGGCTGCCGGGTGTTCTGCGTCGACTATCACGTGCCGAACGTCCTGGCGAAGGAGGCCGCGACGATCGATCTGCTCTCCGACGGGCGACTCGAGTTCGGCATCGGCGCGGGGTGGAGCGCGCCCGAATACCGGGCCATGGGCCTTGAGTTCGCGCCCGCGGGGCGGCGCGTGGACAAGCTCGTCGAAGTGGTCGCGCTGGTGAAGGCGCAGTGGGGCGGTGAGTCGCTGGACGTGCGGGGCAAGCATGTGACCGCGATCGACCACGCAGGTCTGCCGCTGCCGGTACAGCGCCCGCATCCACCCATCATGATCGGGGGTTCCAAGCGCCGGGTGCTGTCGTTCGCGGCGCGCGAGGCCGACATCGTGAGCCTCGCGAACGTACCGTTCGCCGCGCACAACGACGCAGGCCGCACGCCCGCCGAGGAAGCCGCGCACCGCTATGGCCTGGTGCGGGAGGCGGCGGGCGGACGCATCTCCTCTCTGGAGGTGGAGAGTTCACCGTTCTTCGCACGGGTCACTGATGATTCCGCGTCCGCGGCGGACCGTGTGGCACACAGACTGGGTGTTCCGTCGGAGGGCCTGCTCGACCACCCCAACGTGCTCATCGGCACGCTCGACCAGGTGGTCGACCGCCTCCGGGAGCGGCGCGAGCGCTTCGGCGCCAACTACATCACCGTGCAGCAGGGCGAGGCGGAGCGCTTCGCCCCTGTGGTCGCGCGGCTCACCGGGACCTGAGGAGGCGCCATGACACATGGCCCGTTGCACGGCCTGCGCGTCGTCGAGATCGCCACCCTCGCCGCGGGCCCCACCGTGGCCACAACGCTCGGCGAGTTCGGCGCGGAGGTCATCAAGGTGGAACAGCCCGGTTCGGGCGACCCGATGCGCACGTGGGGCGACCGCCGCGACGGCATCGGCCTGCTGTGGAAGAGCATCGCCCGCAACAAGAAGTGCACCACGCTCGACCTGCGCACCGAGGCGGGCCAGGACCTCCTGCACCGCCTCCTGGAGGTCAGCGATGTCCTGGTCGCGGGCAACAGGCCGAGCGCGCTGGCCCGTTGGGGGCTGGACTACGACTCCGTCCACGCAGCGCACCCGCACGTCGTCATGGCCCACATCACCGGATACGGAAGTGGCGGCCCGAAGAGTGACCGTCCCGGCTACGGCACCCTCGCCGAGGCGATGAGCGGTTTCGCCCACCAGACGGGCCAGCCCGACGGACCGCCCACCTTGCCGCCGTTCATGCTGGCCGACGGTGTGGCAGGGCTGGCGGCGACGTACGCGGTGATGATGGCGCTCTACCATCGCGACGTGCACGGCGCGGAGGGCCAGCTCGTCGATGTGAGCCTCGTCGAACCGCTCACCCGGCTCCTGGAGACGGGAACCCTGGCCTACGACCAGCTCGGCCTGGTGAAGGGCCGGGCGGGCAACATGCTGCCGGCCAGCGCACCTCGCAACACCTACCGCACAGCCGATGGCCGGTGGCTGGCCATCTCCAGCGCCTCGCCCAGCATCGCCGCCCGGGTGTTCCGGGCCGTCGGCCGCGCGGACATGGCGGAGGACCCCGACTACAGGGATCCCGTACGTCGCCAGGAGCGGGCGGCGGAGGTCGACGAGGCCGTGGCCGACTGGGTGGGCCGGCACACCCTCGACGAGGCCATGACCGCGTTCGAGGCGGCCGAGGCGGCGGCGACCGCGGTGTACGACGCTCCGGCCCTGCTGGCGGACGCACACCTGCGGGCCCGCGGCACGTTCGTGGAGATGCCGGACCCCGACTTCGGGAAGGTCACAGTGCAGACACCGGTGGCACGCCTGACCGAGACACCCGGCCAAGTGGCCTACCTCGGCCGACCGTTGGGGGCGGACAACGATGCCGTCTACGGCGAACTGCTCGGCCTCTCCCCCGCCAAGATCGACGAACTGCGCGCCGGAGGGACGATCTGATGGGTACGCACACACGTCGGCCCCGCCGCTCCGAACTGGCCACGCCCGCGAGCAGCGAGCGCATGTGCGCGAAGGCCCCGGTATCCGGCGCCGACCTGGTCTTCCTCGACCTGGAGGACGCGTGCGCACCGGCGGTGAAGGAGTCCGCCCGCGCCATCGCCGTCACCGCGCTCACCGAACAGGACTGGGGCCCGACCCTGCGCGCCGTCCGCATCAACGGCCTGGACACCCCTTGGTGTCACGACGACCTCATCGAGGTCGTCACCGGGGCGCGCGACGCGCTGGACGTGGTGATCGTGCCCAAGGTGCGCACCGCGCGCGACGTCTGGTGGGTCGACGTCCTCCTGACACAACTGGAGCAGAAACTGCGCCTTGAGCGGCGGATCGCTGTGGAGGTCCTCATCGAGGAGGCGGAAGGACTCGCGAACGCCCTGGAGATCGCCCGCTCCAGCCCCCGGGTGGAGGCCCTGATCCTCGGCGCCGGTGATCTTTCCGTGTCGCTCCAATCCCGCGTCGACGGCAACTTCGATCCGCTCGGCCCCTACCCCGGCGACTTCTGGCACTTCGCCCGCACCCAAGTACTCACGGCTGCCCGCGCCGCGGGTGTCGCCGCGGTCGACGCACCGTTCCCGGCGTACGGCGAGCCGGAGGCGTACCGCGCGTCCGCCACGCAGGCCGCCCTGCTCGGCTTCGACGGCAAGTGGGCGATCCACCCGTCCCAAGTACCGCTGGCCAACGAGGTGTTCACGCCGGCCAAGGAGGAGGTGACCGCCGCCGAGGACCTCATCGCACGCTACCGCAGGGCCGAGGCGGAGGGCACGGGCGCGATCGGACACGACGGCCGCCTGGTGGACGCGGCACACATCAAGCTCGCGACGAACGTGCTGGACAGAGCCGCCCCTCGACGTACGGAGTTCTGATGCGTATAGCGAACGACCACGTAGCCGTCATCACCGGCGGCGCCAGCGGCATCGGCCACGGCCTCGCCGAGGTCCTCGCCGCACGCGGCGTCCGCGTCGTCATCTCGGACGTGCGCGAGGAGGGGCTGGCCAAGGCGCGGGCATCACTGGCGGAGGCGGGAGCCGAGGTCACGGCGGTGGTCGCGGACGTCGCCGACGAGGCGTCGGTGCGGACGCTGGCCGACCGGACGATGACCGCGTACGGGCGGGTGGACCTGGTCTGCAACAACGCGGGCGTCGTCTCCCCCGCCGCACCCCTGTGGGAACAGACCTCCCGCACCTGGGAGTTGATGATCGGCGTGAAGGTGCTCGGCGTCGTGCACGGCGTCCGCGCCTTCGCCCCGCTGCTCATCGAGCGGGGCGCGGGACACTTCCTCAACACCGCCTCTTCGGGCGGCCTCGCTCCGCTGCCCGACCGCACCCCGTACACGACGACCATGCACGCGGTCGTCGGTCTGACCGAGACACTCGACGAGGAACTGAAGCGGGTCGCCCCCACGCTCGGCGCCACCGTCCTCTGCCCCGGCCTGGTCGACACGCCTCTCGGCCGCAACTCCGAGGCGCTGGGCGCGATCCGTCTGCCGCCGGGTACCCCGGCCTCGATGCGGAGTATGGCCGACAACCGCGGCGGCATCCTGTCGCCCCGCGAGGTGGCGGAAGCAGCGCTCGACGCCGTCGAGGCGGGGCGGGTGCATGTCGCGCCCGGCGGGGGTGTGGTGGAGCGGGCCCGGGCACGGGTCGCGGCGCTGCTCGCGGACATCGAGGGCGGTGACGCGTGAGCGCGCTCAGCCGTTCCGCCCTGCCGCCCGCACCGTGAGCCGCAGCGTCGAGCCACGTGCACCTACGCCCAACGTCACCCGGCCCGCCGGTACGTCCGAGTCGATCTCCGGATAGTCGTCGCTCGACACCCGGAGCGCCAGCCGGTGCCCCACCGCGATCCGATAGTGGGTCGGCCAGATGTGCACCACCAGGTCGTGGTACCTGCCGGGTGTCACCGGAGCGAGTGCGGTGTGCCCGTGGCGGTGGCTCGCCTTGAGCCAGCCCGCCGTGATCCGGGTGCGGGTGCCGTCCGGCGCCACGTCGTACAACACGGCGGCGATATTGCCGTCGGGGGCGGTGAACGCGGCACGGACCGTTGCGGTGCCGTCACCGGCGAGCACCACATCGCGGGGGAACTCAGCGGTAATGAAGAGGAGTTGCTGGTCATCGCGCGGCGCGGCGGTCCCCGTGTTGACCTCGAACGCGGTCTCCCCCGCTGCCCCGGGCTCGGGCCCGAGGGAGCCGTCCCGGCGCAGCGCCAGCGTCAGGGCGTGTGCGTCGCGCGGCGGCCACTGCTCGAATTGCTTCCAGCCGCTGCCCGCCCCCGGGCCGGGGATCTCGTACGAGGTGACGTGCGCGGTCGGCAGCGGCGCCCGCCGGTCACCGCCGAGCCACCGGTCCCACCAGGCCAGGTACGCGCCCGGGCCGATGCCCGCGTACTGGGTCCCGGGATCCCCGTGGTCCCAGGGCCCGGAGACGAGCCACACGTTGTCGGGCCGGGCCAGGTAGTTCTTGACCATGCCGTCGCGGTAGCGGTCGTACCAGCCGTTGATCTCGAGGGTGGGGACGGTGAGCCGGTCCCAGCGGGTCTGGACGCTGCGGCCGCGCCAGAAGTCGTCGTAGAGCGGGTGTGCGGCGTAGGTCTGGAGAGTGGCGGGGGCAGTGGACTGCTGCCAGTCGCGGATGCGCGGGGAGTAGATGCCACCGCGGTAGATGGTGTTCTCGTACCAGTCGTGCAGGGCGTTGGTCGGGATGATCGCCCTGAGGTGCGGGGGCCGGTTCACGGCGACGAGGAGGCTGGTGTGCCCGCCGTAGCTGATGCCCATCTGACCGATGTCTCCGGTGCAGCCGGGGTGCCGGGCGAGCCATTCGATGGTGTCGTAGTTGTCGCGCTGTTCCTGCGGGCCGAAGGGGTCGACCGTGCCGGGTGACGCTCCGGATCCGCGCGCCTGGCAGACGAGCGCGTTGTAGCCGCGGCGAACGAAGTAGGCGGCCGCGTCACCGAAGCCCTCCAGGTTGGCGGCGTAGGCGGTGAACTCGTGGACGATGCCCGGGAAGTGGCCGGTGGCCGGTTTACCGTCCGGGGCGGCGGGCCGGTACAGCTGAGCGGCCAGGTGACTGCCGTCGCGCAACGGCACTCTGACGTCCTCGCGTACGACTCCGTAGTCGGCCGGTCTGTCGTACGAGAAGAAGGGGTCGGTGAGCGTGCCGGGGCTCGCGGCCACGGCGGCGCGGGCCGGACCGAGTGCCGCGGTCAGTGCGCCGGCCCCGGCGAGGGCACACACCGTGCGGCGGCTCGGGGTGAATTCGGTGATCTCCATGGGAGTGAGCTCCTTGCCGTGGGACGTCAGAGGGATATGGCGCCCGTGGCGAGCGCCGCCGCCGTCATCACGAGCGTCGTGCCGAACGCCCAACGGAAGATGAAGCGCTGGTGCTCGCCGAGCTGGACGCCGCTCATGCTGACGAGGATGAAGGTGGAGGCGGTGAGCGGGCTGAGCGGGAAGCCGGTGGTCATCTGGCCGAGGATGGCGGCGCGGGCGATCTCCGCCTGGTCGGCGCCGAACCCGGATGCCGTGTGGGAGAGGACGGGCAGCACCCCGAAGTAGTAGGCGTCCGGGGTGAAGGCCAGGCTCAGCGGCATGCCGGTGACGGCGACGAGCGGCGCGAGATGGCCGCCGAGGGAATCGGGCACGACGGAAACGAGCGCCTCCGCCATCTCGGAGATCATCTTGGTGCCGGTGAGGACACCGGTGAAAACACCCGCCGCGAAAATCATCGTGGTGACCAGGACCACGCTCTTGGCGTGCTTCTCCAAGAGTGCCTGCTGCTGCTCCCAGCGCGGGTGGTTGACGACGAGCGCGAGGGCGAAGGCGACCGCGAACAGCACGGGCAGCGGCATGACCTGAAGGACCAGTGCCACGATCAGGACGACGGTCAGCACGGCGTTGAACACGGTGAGCGGAAGGGGAGGGCGGGTGGCCGCGGGCATCAGCGGGGTGCCGGGGCCGTCACCGGCGATGTGGGCTCCGGCCTCCTGCCGACCCTCGCGCTGGGCCGGCACCGCGCCGAGGCGGCGGCGTTCCCGGCGGCCGATCCAGTACGCGGCGAGCAGCACCCACACGATCCCGCAGGCCATCGCAGGCAGCACCGGTGTGAAGACCTCCGAGCTGTCCAGCTTCAGCGCCGCCATGGCTCGCACCGTCGGCCCGCCCCACGGCACCATGTTCATCACGCCCGCGCCCAGACACACCACACCGGACAGCACGAGCGGGCTCATGCCCAGGCGCTTGTAGACGGGCAGCAGCGCGGAGACGGTGATGAGGAACGTCGACGCGCCGTCGCCGTCGAGTGACACACACATCGTGAGGACGGCGGTGCCGACCGCGATCCGTGCCGGATCGTTGCGGGCGAGCCGCAGGATGCCGTTGATGAGCGGGTCGAAGAGTCCGGCGTCGACCATCAAGGTGAAGTAGAGGACCGCGAAGGCGATCATGATGCCGGTGGGGGCCACCGTCTCCAGGCCTTCGAGGATCATGTCGCCCATGTCCCCGGCGAATCCGCCGACGAGGGCCGCGAGGACCGGCAGCAGCACGAGGGCCACCAGGACGGAGACCCGTTTGGTCATGGTGAGCACAAGGAACAGGCCGATCGTCGTAAATCCCAGCGCTGCCAGCATGGTTCTCGCTCACCTTCTCGATCCGCGTGTTCTCGCCGATGAGTGTCGGAGCGGCGGCGTATCGGCGTCCAGCATCAAACCGAGATCTATCCATGCGGTTGCCGCATCGGTTTCCGTATCCATGGCGCGGGCCGGCACGTAGGGTCCCTCGCCATGGACAGCACTCTGCGTCAACTCACGGCCTACGCCGCCGTGGCCCGCGCGGCCAGTTTCACGGCGGCCGCGACACACCTACGTGTCTCCCAGTCCTCGCTCAGCCGCGCGGTGGCGGACCTGGAGCGGCAGTTGGGGGCCCGCCTCATGGAACGCGACACTCGCAACGTGGAGTTGACCGCGGCGGGCGTCGAGGCGCTGCGCATAGCCGAGCAGATCGTGAACGCCCACCGCTCCGGCATGAAGGAGCTGGAGCGCTTCCTGCTGGGCGAGTCGGGCACGGTCGCGGTCGCCACCCTGCCGTCCGTCGCCGCGGTGCTGCTGCCGCGGGTGATCCTCGACTTCCGGCGCCAGCGGCCGCAGGTGACGGTGCAGCTCATGGACGGGCTCGAGCAGTCCGTGCTGAGCCGGGTGCTGTCCGGGGACGCCGACTTCGCCATCACCACGGGCGAACCGTCCGGGCAGCTGGAGCACCGGCCGCTGGTGCGCGACCGGTTCGTGGCGGTGCTGCCCCAGGAGCATCCGCTGGCCGAGCGCGCCGAGGTCACGTGGGACGACCTGGCCCGCGAGCCGTTCCTCGCGGTCGGCCCCGACTCCAGCGTGCGGCGTCTCACCGATGCCGCGTTCGCCCAGATCGGCGCGGGGTCCGCGCCGGCCGCCGAGGCGGGCAATGTCGCCACGGTCGGCGGGCTCGTCGCGGCGGGCCTCGGGGTCACCGCGATGCCCGCGCTGGTCCTGCCGCTGCTGGGCACCGGCCCGTTCGTGCAGCGGCCGCTGGTCGAGCCGACCGTCCATCGCCGCCTCGACATCGCCGTACGCGCCCGCCGCCCGCTCCCCCTGGCGGCCGACCGGTTCCTCGAGACCTTGCAGGAGTTCCGCTCCCGGCACAACGAGCTGCCCCCCGGAGTCACCTGGGCCTGAGCCAGGAGCTTCCACTTCCTCCCACACCGACTCATGCACAAAACGCAATGATTGATCGCTCTTTCATGCTGGACGCTCATGCCGGCGGCTCGGCAGGCTGAGGTGTGCCGCAAACGAGCGCGTGAATCGGGGAGTTGGGGAGCACAGTGGAGTCGGTGTCGAACAAGGATCAGGGAACCGGCCGCGGCCAGGGGCAGAGTCAGGGCCAGGGCCAGGGCCAACTGCACGGCCTCAAGGTGGTGGAGTTCGCGCACGTGGTGGCGGGGCCGATGGCCGGTTCCATGCTCGCCGACCAGGGCGCCGACGTCGTGCACGTGGAGCCGCCGGGGGCCGGTGACGCGGCGCGGGCCATGGGGCCGAAGAAGGACGGGCAGCCGCTCTGGTTCAAGGTCGCCGGGCGCAACAAGCGGTCCGTGACGCTGGATCTCCACCAGGAGTCGGGGCGTGAGCTCGCCCAGCGGCTCGTGGCCTGGGCGGACGTCGTGATCGTCACGCTGCGCAATGGCCGGCTCCGCTCCTGGGGCCTGGACTGGGAGTCCGTGCACCACGTCAACCCGAAGGCCGTGCTGCTGCAGATATCCGGTTTCGGCGCCACCTCGTCGCGCGCCGACGAGCCGGGCTTCGGCAAGGTCGGCGAGGCCCGCAGCGGCGTCGTGCACCTGACCGGTTTCGCCGACACCCCGCCCGTGCACACCGGCTTCTCGCACGGTGACGCCGTGACCGGACTGATGGGTGCCTACGCCGTGCTGGCCGCCCTGCACCGCCGTGACAACGACCCGGACTTCGACGGCGAGTGGATCGACCTCGCCCTGTTCGAGCCGCTGTTCCGCCTCGTCGAGTGGCAGGTCATCGTGCACGACCAGCTCGGTACCGTGCCGGAGCGCACCGGGAACCAGCTCGCGGTCGCGCCGGCCGCCGTCATCAACACCTACCGGTCGCGGGACGACGAATGGATCACGGTGACATCGGCGACCCTGCGCTCGGTCCGCAACGTGGCCCTGCTGCTCGGCCACGACGAGGCCGACTTCGCCACGACGGAGCAGCAGTTCGCCGGGAGGGCCGAGCTGGACGCGGGCCTGCGTACGTGGGTGGCCGAGCGCACGGCGGACGAGTGCCTGGAGGCCTTCGCACGCGCCGAGGTCGTCGCGTCGCGGGTGTTCAGCGCCGCCGACATCGCCGCGGACCCCGTGTACGCCGAGCGCGAGGACATCGTCACGGTCGACGACGCCGACCTCGGTCCCGTACGGATGCAGTCGGTCATCCCGCACTTCCGGCAGCGGCCGGGAGCCGTGTGGCGGACCGGGCCCTCGCTCGGGCAGGACAACGCACTCGTCTACCGGGAGTGGCTCGGCCTCTGCGAGGAAGAACTCACGGATCTGGAGAAGCACGGTGTCGTCTGAGTTGTCGTCCGCCTCCGGTGCGCACACGAACCGTCCCCCGCTGCGCTCCCTGCTGTTCGTGCCCGGTAACAAGACCACGGCCTGGCTGCCCAAGGCCCGGTCGGCCGGCGCCGATGCCGTCGTCCTCGACCTGGAGGACGCTGTCCCCGAGGCCGACCGGGCGGCAGCCGTACGCCAGGTGACCGAGGCGCTCGCCCGGCGGGCCGCCGATGCCTCCGACGGCGCCGGCCCGGCACTGTTCGTCCGCGTCAGGCCGCTGGACGGCTGGGCGGCGGCCGAGGAGCTGCGTACGGTGTGCGGCCCGGGTCTGAGCGGGATCGTGGTGCCCAAGGTGTCGGGGCCGGATGACGTCCGCCACGCCGACCGGCTGCTCGGGTGGTGCGAACGCGAACGACGGCTTCGGCAGGACCAGTTGGCCCTTGTGCCGCTGCTGGAGACGGCTGCCGCTCTCCGGGACACCTATGGATGCGCGATCGCCGCCACCGGCCGCGTCGCCTACCTCGGCGCGATCACGGGAGCGGGCGGCGACGTCGAGCGCGCCGTGGGCTACCGCTGGAGTCCCGCAGGGCACGAGACGCACCCCCTGCGCGCGCGGGTGCTGCTCGACGTACGAGCGGCGGGAGCGCCGCACCCGGTGGCCGGGCTGTGGACGCGGATCGGCGACCTCGACGGCTTGCGCGCCTTCGCCGAGCAGAACCGGGCGCTCGGCTATACGGGGATGATGGCCATCCACCCGTCCCATGTCCCGGTCATCAACGAGGTGTTCGCTCCGACCGCCGATGAACTCGACCGCGCGGCACGGCTGATCGCCGCCATGGAGAAGGCTCAGGCGGACAGCGTGGGCGCGGTGACATTCGAGGGTGAGATGGTCGACGAGGCGATGGCAGCGACGGCGCGGGCCTTGCTGGCCCGGTTCACCTGAGTGCGCTCCCGTACGTCACCGCATCCCCCGCGCGAGGCTACGTAGCCACCCCTCCGTCCCGCCGTCGACGTCATGGTCGTCCTGCAGCGCGGACATGCTCACGTAGTCGTCCGTGATCGCCTTGATGTCGCTGCCCGCGTCGGCGGAGGTGTCGACGGCGCCGTAGCCCGTCGTGTAGGTGCCGGGGCTGCCCGGCTTGCCGTTGTCCGGGGTGAAGTCCGGGACGAGGAAGGCGCCGCCCTGGATGGTGGTGGGTTCGGTGCCCTTCGGGGTGGCGAGGCGGGGGTCGCCCGTGGTGGGGTCCATGGGGCCTTCGACGAGCGGGTAGTTGATGTTGAGGCCGATGCCGCGGGGCATCAGGCGGCCGTCGTCCCGCGCCCGCGCCTTCAGTCGCTCGATCAGGTCGACGACGTACGCGGCCGCGGGGCGCGCCGCGAGGCGAGTGCCCGCAGGCCAGTCCGGCTGCGTTTCCAGGCTCATCGCGAGGGCGGGGACACCGAATTCGACGCCGGTCAGGGCCGCGTTGACGGTTCCGGAGTGGTTGACGAGGGCGCCGAAGTTGAAGCCGGGGTTGATGCCGGAGACGACCAGATCGGGCTTGCCGTGCGGGAAGAGCTCGTCCATGCCGAAGTACACGCTGTCGGAAGGCGAACCGGGCGTCACGGTCCACACGTCCTTCTCGGGCTCGGCCACCTGGAGCTTCTGACCCCGACTCGACACGCGACCGCCTTGACCGCTCTGGTCGGTTCCGGGAGCGACCACCGACCACGTGGTGTCCGGCGGCGCGCAGCGCGGCGCGCAGGGCGACGATGTACGGCGTGTCCGCGCCGCCCGCTCCGCGCCAGCCGTCGTCGTTCGTGACCAGGATGTTCAGGGGTCTTGATGCCTCGGAACCGGATTCGGGCGCCGCCCCTGCCGGGCCCATGACGAACGCCGTGGCCGCGACCACGGCGACACACACAGCGGCACGTACAGAACGCTTCATCATCCGTGTAAGCCCTTCATCAGGCCGGAGAGGACATGCGAGAACCCCATTTACGTATAGCGGTAAGATGATTGACACCCACTCGACGTGCCCATAGCGTGAATCGGCGCGCAGGCCGCAACCGAGCCCAGCCCAGTCCAGCCGAGGAGGTTCCGTGGGGTCCACCGGCGATGAGACAGCCGCCGTACTGACCGTGACCGCCGAGAAGGACGTACGTGTCGTCACGCTCAACCGGCCCGATCAACTCAACGGCGTTTCCGCCGAGTTGCACCGTAGGATCGCCGAGGTCTGGGACGAGATCGCCGCGGACGGCGACGCGCGGGCCGTGGTGCTCACCGGTGCCGGGCGGGCGTTCAGCGCCGGTGGCGACTTCGAGCATCTGCTGCGCCACACCAGCGACGCCGAGCTGCGTGAGCGTTCCATCCGGCTCGACCGGGCTATCCAGACGGCGATGATCCGATTCCCGCTTCCGGTGGTCGCCGCCGTCAACGGGCCCGCGGTGGGGCTCGGTTGCTCGCTGGCACTCGGGTGCGATCTCGTGCTGATGGCCGATGACGCGTATCTCGCCGATCCGCATGTGTCCGTCGGGCTCGTCGCCGGCGACGGCGGGGTCACGCTGTGGCCGCTGTTGACCAGCCTGTTGCGGGCCAAGGAGTACCTGTTCACGGGGGATCGCATTCCGGCCGAGAAGGCGGTCGAGTTCGGGCTCGCCAACCGGGTCGTGCCCGCCGCTGAACTCACCGAACAGGCCATGGCGTTGGCGCACCGGCTCGCCGCCCAGCCGCCCCAGGCGCTGCGCGCGACGAAGGCCGCACTCGCCGTGGTGGTGGAGCAGATGTCGCGCGGCGGCATGGAGGCCGCGCTGATGGCCGAGCAGGCCACCATGACCAGCCCCGACTACCTGCGGATCGTCGGCGCGCTCGCCGAGCGGGGCACAAAGAGTTCCGGGCGCGGCTCGTCCGGCGAACGGACGGAGTGAGCGGTGCAGGCGGAGGAGTTCCGGCTGGTCCGCGAGGCGTTGGGCGCCTTCGTCGCCGACCACCGGTGCACGTCGGCCGAGCCGACGGCGGCGCAGCGGTCCGCGGCGCAGAAGGCGCTCGACGCGCTCGGGCTCATAGAACTGCGGCGTGGGGCCCGGCCGTTGGCGACCGCTCAGGAGTGTGCGCTGCTCGCCGAGGACTTCGGTCGGCAGCCGATGGCGGCTTCGTTCCTGGGCACGGTGCTGCTTGCGCCCGAAGTGCTGCGGCTCCTCGATGCGGACGGCGGGGACGTCTCGTACGAGGGCACGCCCACGATTGCGCTCGGCCGGGATCTGCGGTTCGGCGGCGGAGCCGGTGACGGTCGCGCGTGGGATGCGGAGGGCGCCGACAGTGCCTTGCATGTTGCCGATGACGGGACCGTGCGCACCCTGGCGCTCGGCGACATGGCGCCCACCACCGATCTCCTGCGTGCCGTTCGCGTCGCGAAGGGGGAGGCACGGGCCGTCGGTCGGCTGAGCCGTGAGCACCTGCGTGCCTGGCAGGCCTGGGCGCTCGTCATGGTGAGCAGTGAACTCGTGGGCGCGGCCGACTCGTTCGTCGAGCAGGCTGCCGCCTACGCGCGCGACCGTGTGCAGTACGGGCGGCCCATCGGCTCCTATCAGGCGGTGCAGCATCTGCTCGCCGATGCCACGGTCGCCGTCGAGGCGTGCGCCAGCGCCACCCGTTACGCCGCCTGGTGTCTCGACCACGCCGGGGCGGACGCGGCGCTGACCGCCGCCCGCGTCGCGAAGGCCGAGGTGGACGTGTCGGCCCTGCAAGCGGTGTCGGCGGGGATGCAGGTGTTCGGTGGGATCGCGCAGACGTGGGAGCACATCGCGCATCTGTATCTGCGCCGCGTGCGCGTCGGTGCCACGGTGCTGACCGGCACCGCCGAGCTGCTGTCCGCGCTCGCCGGCCCGCGGTCTTCCGATCCCACGCAGTGGCAGCCTTCCGGTGCCGCGGAGGCGACTGATCCCACGGAGGCGGCGTGACCCACCAGGACCTGCCTCTGGACTTCGGCGACCCGTCGGACCTCACCCGGCTGCGCCGCGAACTGCGTGCCTGGCTCGCCGAGCACCCGCTCCCCGAGCGCCGTCCCGACGAGGAACCGGCCCTGTTCCTGCACCGCTGGCACCGGGTGCTGCACTCCGGCGGCTGGGTGGGCCTCGACGTACCCGAGGAGTACGGCGGCCGTGGCCTGACCGCGCTGCACCAGGTCGCGGTCAGCGACGAACTGGGCGCCTCGCGCGCGCCGGGCGTGCCGCGCATCGGCTACCTCGCCCACGCGCTCCTGGAGTTCGCCTCGCCCGAGCAGCGGACCCGGCTGCTCCCGCGCATGCTCGCCGGTGACGACGTGTGGTGCCAGGGCTTCAGCGAGCCCGGCGCGGGCTCCGACCTCGCGGGCATGACGACGTACGCGCGCAGGAGCGAGGAAGCCGACCATGGGCACTCCGACAGAGACGGTCACTACATCGTCAACGGGCAGAAGCTGTGGACCAGTTATGCCCAGTACTCCGACTACTGCCTGCTCCTCGCGCGCACCGACCGCGAGGCACCCGCGCACAGCTCCATCACCGCGTTCGCGCTGCCGCTCGACCGTGCCGGGGTGACCGTACGTCCCCTCAAGGCGGCGAACGGGGACGACGAGTTCTGCGAGCTGTTCCTCGACGATGTGCGGATCGAGGCCGGCGAGCGGATCGGCGCGGAGGGCGACGGTTGGCGGCTCGCCATGACGACGGTCAACTACGAGCGCAACGCCCTCGACACCGGCCATCTCTCCAAGTACGGGCTACTGTTGGAGCGGATGCGGCTCGAACTACACAAGCGTGAGGGCGAGTTGCCCGACGGGCTCGTGTCCGCGGTGGGGCGTTGCGTCGTCGACTATCAGGTGCTCGTCGCGCACGCCCGGCGGCGTACCGCCGAACGCCTCGCGGGTGGCGTCGCCGGGCCCGAGTCGTCGATCGACAAGCTGCTGATGACGCGCGCCGAGCAGCGCCTGTACGAGACCGCTCTGCGGGTCCTGCCGGATCAACTCGCGGAGGCGGGCGGGTCGGTGTACGGCGAGTACCTGTACTCGCGCGCCGCGTCCGTGTACGGCGGCACCTCCCAGATCCAGCGGAACATCATCGCCAAGCGGCTGCTGCGGCTGCCGTCGACCCCGTGAGTGCCATGTACGTGTGTGTCATCAGGTGTACGTCATCAGGTGTGTGTCATGTAGTGGAAAACGGAGCCCGTGATGCGCTACGACCAGGAATACCTCAGCATCCCGAACGTCGTCCGCCGGGCCGCCGCGCAGTATGGTGAGGCGCCCGCCCTCGTGGACGGCGCGACGCGCTGGAGCTTTCGCGAGCTCGACCGGCGGATGACGCGGGCGGTGCGCGCAGCGCTCGCCCTCGGCGTCTCCCCCGGCGACCGGGTCGGCATCTGCGCCCCGAACCGCGCCGAGTGGATCGCGGCCGCGCTCGCCGTGCAGGGCGCGGGCGGCATCGTCGTCCCCCTCAACACCCGCTTCAAGGCCGCCGAACTCGCGTACATCCTGCGCAAGTCGGGGGCGAAGGCGCTGTTCGCCGCGCCGTTCCTCGACACCGACTACGTGATGGAACTGCGCAAGCACGAGCCGGAGTTGGATGCCCTGAGCACCACGGTGTCCCTTGCGGCCGAGCGCGGCGACGCGGACCTCTCGTGGAACGACTTCCTGGATAGAGGCGAGAGCGTCGACGAAGGTGCCGCGCAGGCATCCATCGACCGGATCACGCCCGACACCGTCTCCGACATCATGTTCACCTCCGGCACCACGGGCCATCCCAAGGGCGTCGTCCTCACGCACGGGCAGTCGCTGCGCGCCTACGGGTGGATGGCCGAGCAGTACACCTTCCGCACCGGCGACGTGTTTCTCGTCGTGCCGCCGTTCTTCCACTGCTTCGGCTACAAGGCGGGCTGGCTCGCCTCGTTCCTGCACGGGGTGACGGTAGTGCCGATGGCGGTGTTCGACGCGGGGCGGGCCCTGGAGATCATCGAGCGGGAGCGCGTCTCCATCATGCTGGGGCCCCCGACGATCTTCCAGGATCTGCTCGCCGCCCCGGACCGCGCCCGCCGCGACACCTCGTCCCTGCGGATCTCCATGACGGGCGGCACCACCATCCCCGAGCGGCTGATCCACGCGATGAAGGACGAGCTGTCGTTCGACGTCGTGATGAGCGCGTACGGGCTCACCGAGGCTTCCGCGCTCGTCACCACGACCCGCCTCGGCGACAGCCCGGCGACCGTGGCCCGCACCAACGGTCGGCGGATCCCCGACGTGGACGTGCGCATCGTTGACGACGCGGGCAGGCCCGTACCCGCCGGCGGGACGGGTGAGATCCAGGTCCGCGGCTACACCGTCAGCAGCGGTTACTGGGACGAGCCGGAGGCCACGGCCGCCGCGATCGGCGACGACGGATGGCTGCGCACCGGTGACATCGGCGGCCTGGACGGCGAGGGCAATCTGGCGGTCGTCGACCGCAAGAAGGACATGTTCATCGTCGGTGGCTTCAACGCCTACCCGGCCGAGATCGAACGCCTGCTGCTCGGCTACGGCCCGGTCGCCGAGGCCGCCGTCATCGGCGTGCCCGACCAGCGCCTCGGCGAGGTCGGCTGCGCCTACCTGGTGCTCCGCCCGGGCGAGACGGCCACGGCGGCGGACGTCATCGCCTGGTCCCGCGCCACCATGGCCAACTTCAAGGCGCCGCGGCACGTCCGCTTCGTCGACCAGTTGCCGCGCAACGCAAGCCGCAAGGTCCTCAAGCACGATCTGCGCGCCTCGTACGAGGAGGAGGCGTGACGGGTGAGGGTGCGGGGCCTCTGGCCGGTGTCACCGTCGTCTCCGTCGAGCAGGCCGTCTCGGCGCCGCTGTGCACGCGGGCCCTCGCCGACCTGGGTGCCCGCGTCATCAAGGTGGAGGCGCCCGGCGGGGACTTCACCCGCTATTACGACGACGTGGTGCACGGCCTCGCCGCCCACTTCGTGTGGGTCAACCGGGGCAAGGAGTCCCTGGCCCTCGACCTGAAGTCGGCGCACGGCACACACGTCCTGCACCGGCTCCTCGACCGCGCCGATGTCTTCGTGTCGAACCTCGCACCCGGCGCCGCCGCCAAACTCGGCATCTCCGCACGCGACCTGACGGGGCGCCACCCCGACCTCATCACCATGGAGATCGACGGCTACGGCCCCGGCGGGCCGCTCTCCCACAAGCGGGCGTACGACCTCCTCGTGCAGGCCGAAGCGGGGGCCTGCGCGATCACCGGGCTGCCCGGGCAGCCGGCGAAGCCGGGGCCGCCGATGGCGGACGTGTGCACCGGTCTGTACGCGGCGCTGTCCATCACGGCGCTGTTAGCGGAACGCGGACGCGGCACGGGCCGGTCACAGGGGCCCGCCGCCGTCTCGGTGAGCATGTTCGACACCATGACCGAGCTGATGGGGTACGCGCTGACGTACACCCGCCACACCGGCATCGACCAGCAGCCCGTGGGCATGGGCTCCCCCGCCGTCGCCCCCTACGGCGCTTACGCCACCGCCGACGGACACACCGTGGTCCTCGGCACGACCAACGACCGCGAATGGCAGCGCTACGCCCGCGACCTCCTCGAACGCCCCGACCTCGCCGACGACCCCGGCCTCGCCACGACGGCCGACCGGGTCGCCGCCCGCGAGCGCCTCGATGCGGAGATCGCCGAATGGTGCGCCGCGCACACCCTCCACGACATCCAGACGGCGGCCGACGCGGCGGGCATCGGCAACGCCAAGCTCAACACTCCCAGCGAGGTCCTCACCCACCCGCAACACACGGCACGCGACCGCTGGCGAGAGATCGACACACCGGGCGGCCGCACCGTGGCGCCGCTGCCACCTCCGGTCTTCGAGGGCCGTGCTCCAGCCCCCATGGGGAACGTACCGGCGCTCGGTGAGCACACGGAGGCGATCCTCCAAGAACTGGGAATCAAGGGCGGAGAGTCGACGAAGGAAAGGGTGAACAGTGACACATGACCGTCGTGAAGCAGTGATCGTGGAGGCCGTCCGCACCCCCGTCGGCAAACGGAACGGTTCGCTCGCCGAGATTCACCCCGGCGAGCTGTCCGCGCACATACTGAACGCGCTCGTCGCCCGTGCCGGCATCGACCCCGCCGACGTCGAGGACGTGATCTGGGGGTGCGTAGGACAGATCGGCGACCAGTCGGGGAACATCGGCCGCTACGCGCTGCTCGCCGCGGGCTGGCCGGAGACGGTTCCCGCGACGACGGTCAACCGGGCCTGCGGTTCCGGTCAGCAGGCCCTCGACTTCGCGGCGCAGGCCGTGCTGTCGGGCCAGTACGACATGGTGGTGGCGGGCGGCGTCGAGGTGATGAGCAAGGTGCCGCTGGGTGCCGCGCGGGCCGGCGGGTCGCCGTGGTCGCAGAGCGTTCTGGAGCGCTACGACCACTTCACCTTCAACCAGGGCGAGTCGGCGGAGCGGATCGCCCGCAAGTGGGGCTTCTCGCGGCAGCAGCTGGACGAATACGCCTCGCGTTCCCACGAGTTGGCGGCAGCAGCGCAGGACTCGGGCGCGTTCGACGCCCAGCTCGCTCCGCTCGCCGACAACCCGCTCTCGGCGGACGAGGGAGTCCGCCGAGACACCACGCCCGACACGCTCGCCAAGCTGAAGCCGTCCTTCGACCCGAACGGTGTGATCCACGCGGGCAATGCCTCCCAGATCTCCGACGGCGCCGCCGCCCTCCTGGTCACCACGCCGGAGCGGGCCCGCGAGCTCGGTCTCACCCCGCTGGTGCGCTACCGGGCGGGCGCGGTCACCGGCGCCGATCCGGTGCTGATGCTGACCGGCCCGATCCCGGCGACCGTGCAGGTCCTCACGCGCGCCGGGCTCCGCCTCTCCGACATCGGCGCCTACGAGGTCAACGAGGCCTTCGCGCCCGTGCCGCTGGCGTGGCTCGCCGAGACCGGCGCCGATCAGGACCGTCTCAACCCGCTCGGCGGCGCGATCGCCCTCGGCCACCCGCTCGGCGCCTCCGGCGCGGTCCTGATGACACGCCTGATCCACCACATGCGGGACCGGGGCATCCGCCACGGACTGCAGACGATGTGCGAGGGCGGCGGCACGGCGAACGCCACCATCGTCGAACTGATCGAATAGTTGAAGGAGTTGAGGGTGCGCCGAGACATCTACACCGCCGACCACGAGGCGTTCCGGGAGCTGGTACGGGACTTCGTCGCACGCGAGGTGGTCCCTGCCTACGAGGAGTGGGAACAGGCCGGCCGGATGCCGCGCCGCGTCTTCGAACAGCTCGGGAACATCGGCGTGATGGGTCTCGCGGTCCCCGAGGAGTACGGCGGCGCGGGCACGGACGACTACCGCTACAACGCGATCCTCCAGGAGGAGGCCTCGCGCGCCCTGGTCACCCTGGGCACAGTACGCACCCAACTCGACGTGATCCTCCCGTACTTTCTCGCCTACGCGAACAAGGAGCAGCGCGAACGCTGGTTCCCCGCGCTCGCCGCGGGCCGCCTCCTCACGGCGATCGCCATGACGGAACCCGGCACCGGCTCCGACCTCGCGGGCATCCGCACCACGGCGGTGCGCGACGGCGACGACTACGTCCTCAACGGGGCGAAGACATTCATCACGGGTGGCCTGCTGGCCGATCTGGTGATCGTCGTGGCCCGCACGGCGAAGGACCCGGACAACCGCCGGGCGGGGCTCACGCTCCTCGTGGTGGAGGACGGCATGCCCGGCTTCACGAAGGGCCGCGAGCTGGACAAGATCGGCATCCGCGTGCAGGACACGGTGGAGCTGGCCTTCGACGACGTACGCGTCCCGGTAGCGAACCGGCTCGGCGAGGAGGGCGAGGCGTTCTCCTATCTGGGCCGGAATCTTCCGCAGGAACGGATGACGGTCTCGGTCGGCTCGGTCGCCCAGTCGCGGGCGGCCCTCGACACCACGTTGGCGTACGCGAGGGACCGCAAGGTCTTCGGGAACGTACTGGCCTCGTTCCAGAACACGAAGTTCGAGCTCGCGGCGGTGTCCACGGAGGTGGAGGCGGCTCAGGCGATGCTCGACCGGGCGATCGTGGAACTGGCGGAGGGGCGCCTGTCGGGCGCGGACGCGGCACGCGTGAAGCTGTTCTGCACGGAGGCGCAGGCGCGCTGCGTGGACCGATGCCTTCAACTCTTCGGCGGTTACGGCTATATACGCGAGTACCCGATAGCCCGACTGTACGCGGACGCGCGCATCACGCGGATCTACGCGGGGACCAGCGAGGTCATGAAGGTGATCATCGCGAAGTCGCTGAACCTGTGAGGGAGTTGACGAGTTGACGGACGACGACAACCAGGACTTCGGTGGCCGCAAGGGCGCCGCACTCGTCGCGGGCGGCACCGGCGGCATCGGCGCGGCCACCGTGCGCATGCTGGCCCGGCGCGGTAGCGCGGTGCTGTTCACGTACCGCTCGAACGAGACGTCCGCCGAGGCCCTCACCGCCGAACTCCGCGCGGAGGGCGCCCAGGTGGAGTCCGTCCGGGCGGACCTGACGGACGAGGACGAGGCCGCTTCGGCGATCCGCTCGGCGGTGGACCGGTTCGGCGCGCTGCACACGCTCGTCTACGCGGCGGGCCCGCACGTCCCGATGGTGCACCTGAGCAAGGTCCCACCGTCCCAGTACCGCCACCAGCTGCACGCCGACACCCTGGCCTTCTACAACCTGATCCACCCGGCACTCGACGCCCTCCGCGCGTCCGCCGGCAGCGTCGTCGCGGTCACCACCGCAGCCACCCACCGCTACCCCGTCCGCGACGGCCTCTCCTCCGGCACGAAGGGCGCGGTCGAGGCGGTGGTCCGCGCCCTCGCGGCCGAGGAGGGCCGCTACGGGGTGCGCTTCAACTGCGTGGGCCCCGGCATGCTCACGGACGGCATCGCCGCCCGCCTCATCGAGACCGGCGAACTCGACGACGCCGCCCTCCAGGTGACCCGCCGCAACATCCCCCTGCGCCGCTTCGGCACCGCCCAGGACATCGCGGAGGCGGTGACCTTCCTGGCCTCGGACCGCGCCGGATTCATCACGGGCCAGCACCTGTCGGTGGACGGCGGCTACACCGTCTGAAACCCGGATGCGCCACCCCACACGCCGACCGCATACTCTCCGCATGCCCTCGCATTCCGCCACCGACGACACCGCCACCGCCCGGTTCCGCGATCCACGCAGCACTGAGTACGACTTCCTCGGTTCGATCCTGGTGCGCTGCCCCGGCTGCGAAGGCGCCGCACGGGTCGTTCCGGCACCTGAGCACTCTGCCCCGGGCGGGCGCATATTGTTCAGACCGCGACGTCTGGTGTGCGGCGGCTGCGGACTGTCCCGGACATGGGACGGCCGTTGTGTCTCGCTCAACCGCGGTACACATCACCCTGCGACGGACCCGTACTTCGGTGCGCCGCTGTGGCTCCAGACCGAGACGCGGCACGGGTGGCTCTGGGCGTACAACCATGAACACCTGGACCTGATCCGCCGCTTCGTGCGGGCGTCTCTGCGAGAATCCGCGCCCCGGTACGACACCGGTCAGCGGATGACGCTGGTGGCCCGTCTCCCGGTGTGGATCAAGCAGGCGAAGAACCGTGCCGAAGTACTGCGGGCCATCGGCCGGATCCACGCGCATGCAATCGTCTGAGGCCTCCCGCGCGGTGGGCGCCGCCAGGGCCGTCGCGGCGTCACTGGCGCTGGACGTCGACGACATGACGGTGCTGCACGACTCGAACAAGCTCACCCTGCGGCTGCTGCCGTGTGACGTGCTGGCCCGGGTCGCGCCGGTCGACGATCAGATCGCGGAGTTCGAGGTCGAGCTGGCGCAGAAGCTCGCCGAAGCCGGGTGTCCTGTGGCCGCGCTCGACCCACGGGTGGAGCCGCGTACGTACGAGCGGGACGGGTACGTCGTCACGTTGTGGACCTATTACGAGTCCGTGACACCGCACGATGTCCCGCCCCTCGACTACGCCCACGGACTCGCGCGGCTGTATTCCGGCATGCGCGAGGTTGATGCCCGGACTCCGCATTTCACCGAGCGAGTCGCGTACGCGCAGCGGCTGCTGCCGAGGACCCGTCGAGCTCGATCTCGCCCATGCGCCCGAGGACGTCGCCGCGCACCATCCGGGGGTCGATGAGGAGTTGCTGAAGGCGTGCCGGATGCTCGTTCTGGCCGTCGTCACCACCTGGCGCTGGGACCGGTACGACCAGTACCCGGGCGGACGCGACATGGGTCTGGAGTGGCTCGAGCGGATCCGCGTGGCGCTCGGCTGATCAGGGGCGTGGGGCGGCGACCTGCGCGCCGTCCACGGCGACCCGTTCCCGCTCCACCTCACGCGGGGCGTCGTCCGCCGGCGTCCGCTCCCCCAGCGTCGACAGGTCGTACGACTGTCGCGCCAGCCAGAACCGCAGGAAGCCGGTGAGCGAGTACCGCAGGTACACCGCGCCGCCCACCACCGCGCACACCACGCCGGTGAGGCCGATGGCAAGCGCGTCGCGTTGGGCGAGCGGGTCGTCGGTGGCGTGAGTGAGGGGGAAGGTGAGCACGCCCAGGACGAGGCCGACCAGGAGCAGGGCGCCGCCCGCGCGCAGCCACAGGCCGTTGCGGGCGGTGGCCGGGTCGGGGATCTTGAGCGCGGCGAGGTCCCGGGCGAAGCGGTCGGCGCGGTCGGTGGTGTGGTCCTGCTGAGCTGTCATGCGGCGCTCCCGAGGTAGTAGGAGGACAGTTCGGCGTGCAAGGAGCTGTCGGGGTGCCCCTGCCACTGGACGCTGCCGCGTACGACGACGGCCGCGTGGTCGGCGATCTTGAGGACCGCGGTGGCGAACTGTTCGACCACGAGGACGGCCACACCCCTGCGGGCCAGCTCCGCGACGTGCTCGTACAGTTCCCCGACCACCAGCGGTGCGAGGCCCATGGACAGCTCGTCCAGGAGGAGCACCGCCGGGTCGGTGGCGAGCCCCCGGGCAAGGGCGAGCATCTGCTGCTCGCCGCCCGAGAGGGTGCCGGCGGCCTGCCGGTGCCGTTCCCCGAGGACCGGGAAACGCTCGTACGCGATCTCCTCGATCTCCGCCCGGTCGCGGCCGGTGAAGGACATCATGCGGAGGTTGTCGCGCACGGAGAGGTTGGGGAAGATGCCGCGCCCCTCGGGGATGAGGCACACCCCGGCCCTGGCCAGATCCCGCGGGTGTGCCCCGGTGACATCGCGCCCGCCGAGCAGCAGGCGCCCGGCGCTCGGGTGGTGGGCGCCCGCCGCGACGTTGAGCGTGGTGGTCTTGCCTGCGCCGTTGGGGCCGAGCAACGCGACGACCTGGCCCGCCGCGACCTTCAGGTCGATGCCGTGCAGCACGGTGATCCGGTCGTAGGCGGCGCACACACCACGTAGTTCGAGCAGGGGGTCCATCGCCATCACCGTCAGGCCTCTCCCAGGTAGGCGGCCAGGACCGTGCGGTCCTGCTGGATGTCCGCGGGCGGGCCGCAGGCGACGATCTTGCCGAGGTCGAGGACGTACACCTGGTCGCAGACGCTCATCACCAGGCCCATGTCGTGTTCGACGAGGACGACCGCGCAGCCCTCGGTGGCGACGTCGCGCAGCAGGGCGGCGAAGCGGCGGGTCTCGTCGGCGTCCTGACCGGCGGCCGGTTCGTCGAGCAGGAGGACGCGGGGCCGGCCCGCGAGGGCCCGGCCGACCTCCAGGAGGCGGGCGGCGCCGGTGGGCAGCGCGTCCGCGGCGGTGTCGGCGTCGGCGGTGAGGCCGATGCGTCGCAGGATGCCGTCGGCGGTGCGGGCCGAATCGCGGCCACGGGCCCCGAGTTCGGCGGCGACGAGCAGGTTGTCGCGGACGGTGAGACGGCCGAAGAGCTCCAGGCGCTGGAAGGTGCGGGCCATCCCGCGCCGCGCGCGCTGGGCGGGGGTGGCGCGGGTGATGTCGTGCCCGTCGAGGACGACGGTGCCGGACTGGGGCCTGCGCAGACCGGAGACGACGTCGAAGAGGGTGGACTTCCCGGCCCCGTTCGGGCCGATCAGACCCGTGATGCGGCCGGGCTCGGCCTCGAATCCGGCCTCGTCGAGGGCGCGGTTGCCGCCGAAGACGACGGTGACTCCATCAGCTCGTAGCGATGCCACGCGCGATCACCTCCCGGTCCTCGGGCCGCCACGGGCGCCGTATCCCCCACCACTCGACGGGGTCGGGCGACAGCTGCGGCCCGGACTGCCGTGCCGTGGCCCACATGCGCAGGGCCGTCGATGCCACGATCAGCGTGACGAGGAAGAGCGCGCCACCGACCTGGTCGGTTCCGTACAGGAGCCACAGCAGCCCGGTCACCGCTCCGGCGACGGGGAACAGCACGCGGTCGCGCACCAGTGGCACCCACTCGGCCCGCAGGCGCGGCACGATGCCGCCGGGGCTGTGTGCGAGGCCCATTCCGGCGAGCGCGATGAGGAGCGTCGACGCGTCGTGGGCCCAGTCGCCGAAGTGGCCGAGCAGCTGGGGCGGGGCCACGTAGGACAGGCCGGTGAACAGGCCGGTGCCGACCGCGCCGAGGCCGCCGATGACGGCGATCAGGAAGACGGGCAGATTCGCGACGAGGTTGAACTGCTCGGCGGTCACGGTGCGTTGGACCATTCCGTACAGCGCCCCGCCCAGCCCCGCGAGCGCGGCGGACAGCGCGAATACGGCCACCTTCGCACCCAGCGGCCGGCCGCCGAGTGTCGCGTACGCGGCCTCGCTGTCACGCAGCGCGATGAGCGCACGCCCGAACCTCCCGCGCCGCAGCCAGGCGACGGCGAGCGAGGCCAGCGCCAGCAACACGGCGGAGAACAGCAGGAGTTCACGCTCAGAGGACAGCTGCCAGCCCAGCAGGTTCGGGCCGTGCACCTCGACCGATCCCTGGTCGAACAGGGCGATGCGGACGCCGAGGATCTCGAAGGACGGCAGCGTGAACACCCATCGGTCCAGGACCACCGCGAACGCCGCCGTACCCAGGGCCAGATAGATGCCGGACAGGCGCAACGCGGGTATCGCGATGAGTGCACCGACCGCCGCCGCGACGAGCACCGCCACCGGCAGCGCCCACAACTGGCCCTGCCCGCCCAGGTGTCCCCACACGATCGCCCCGATGCCGGCGATGCTCAGCTGGCACAGCGAGATCTGCCCCGCGTATCCAGCCAGCGGCACGTACGAGAGGGCGACGACGCCGAGCGCGAACAGCGGCCCGTACGAGATGAGGCCCTCGCTGTCGAGGACGGTCGCCAGGAACACCGCGAACAGCAGCACACTCCCGGCGAAGACGAGCGTGCCCCGCACGGTCGGCAACGGCACCTGGACGAGGCGGCGTTCACGGCCGCGCAGACGCCGGTGCGGGAACACGATCAGCGCGAGGAACAACAGCAGCGCCGGGGCGGCGAGGCGCAGCCCCGGCAGATAGTCGTTCTGTGGGAGGTAGCCGGTGAGGAAGCTCTCCAGGCAGCCGACGACGAGCGCGCCGAGGAAGGTGAGCGGCAGGCTCCGCAGGCGGCCGAAGACGGCGGCGGTGTACGCGGAGACGATGAGAAGGGAGAGCTGCTGGGCGTCGAGGGCGACGGTGGGGGCGATCAGGATGCCGCCGATGGCGGCGAGTTGGGTGCCGAGGACCCAAGCGAGCCGCGCGGCGCGCTGCGGCGAGGCCCCGGTGAGTCCGGCGAGCGCCCGGTCGTCGACACACGCTCGCATCTCGGTGCCGGCGCGGGTGCGGCCGAGCAGGAACCACAGCCCCACGGCGACGAGTACGGCGACCGCGAGGGTGAGCGCCTGGTGCCAGGTGACGGCGGCGGGGCCCAGGTCGATCGCCGGTTCGTCGGCGAAGAAGGGGCGCAGCGGGCGGGCGGCGCTGGGGTCCCAGATCCAGCGGGCCAGTGAGATGCACCCGGTGAGCAGGGCCACGGCCATCACGAGCCGTTCCGCCTCCCCCAGTGACTGCACGGGACGCATCAGGACGCGCTCGACGAGCAGCCCGAAGCCCGGCGCGAGCACCAGGAGTACGAAGGCCAGCGCGAGCGGCACCGGCCAGCCCCAGCCGAAGGCCAACTGCCAGTAGGCGAACGCGGAGAGCATGCCGGCGGCGCCGTGCGCGAAGTTGAAGACTCCGGCCGTCGTGTACGTCAGGACGAGCCCACTGCCGACGATGGCGTAGATCGCGGCGGTGGTCAGTCCGACGACGCCGAAGGTGAGGAACTGTTCCATGACTTTTCCTCCCCGGCCCTCTCCATTGGCTGGGCCTAGGGGTGGAAACTAGCTTCTCACTGAAGGAGAATCAACCATCCGGACACGAGATCGTACATGTCCGCCCGACCCACTCCGCGTACCGAACGAGGAAGGACGGCATCCCCGTTGACCGCAGAGCACACACCCACAGGCGCCAGTCGCAGGTACGACGACCTCGCCGACATCCAGCAGCTGCTCGCCCGCTACGCCGTGGCGATGTCGCAGGGCGACACGGACCGCGTCCTGACCGTCTTCACCCCGGACGGCAGCTACAGCGCGTTCGGTGACACCTATCCGCTGGACGACTTCCCCGAGCTGATCGCGGCCGCCCCTCAAGGGCTGTTCATGACGGGCACGCCGGTCGTGGAGTTCGCCGAGGACGGCCGGAGCGCCACCGGAACCCAGCCCTTGTGCTTCGTGGAGCACGCGCGCCACGACATGCGCATCGGCTATTACAACGACACCTATCGGCGCACCCCGGAAGGCTGGCGGCTGCACACCCGAGCCATGACGTTCATCCGCCGCAGCGGCGCCCATGACTCGGGCCGCCCGCACGCCTTCGAACGGACGCGGACGTGACCTCCACGGGCACCGCCACGTTCCGTGCCGCGTTGTGCGCATGGCTGGACGTGCACGACCTGTCGCCCGACCCCGCGGACGATTCACTGGACGCGCACGTGGCCCAACTGGATCGCGTGAGACGTGAGTTGTGGGAATCCGGCTGGATGCGACACGGTTGGCCGGAAGCGGTGGGCGGGGTCGGCGGGCCGAGCGTGCTGCGGGCCGTGCTGGGCGAGGAGGTCGCCACGCGGGGGCTCGCCGAGCCGGGCCTGTACTCGATGGTCGAAGTCCTCGTGCCCACTCTCCTCTCGTACGCGCCTCCCGCCCTGGCCGCCGAGATGGTGCCGCGGCTGCTCGGCGGCCGTGAGCAGTGGTGCCAGGGCTTCTCCGAACCGGGCTCGGGCAGCGACCTGGCATCCCTCACCACCAGAGCGGTACGGGACAGCGACGGCTGGGTGATCACCGGACAGAAGGTGTGGACGAGCCTCGCCCAGTACGCGGCGCGCTGCGTCCTGCTCGCCCGCACGGGGCCCGACCCCGGGCACGCCGGGATCAGCGCGTTCTTCCTCGACATGGACTCGCCCGGCATCACGGTCCGGCCGCTGCGCACGATGCACGGCGTGGACGAGTTCGCGGAGGTGTTCCTCGACGACGTACGCGTGCCGGGTGACCGGCTGCTCGGAGCGGTGGGCGACGGCTGGAAGCTGGCCATGGACCTGCTGCCGCACGAGCGCTCCACGTGCTTCTGGCACCGGGTCGCCCACCTGTACACACGTCTGGACCGGCTTGTCGACCAGATGTCCGCGCCGGAGGACGACGCGGCCGCGCTCGGCGAGGCGTATCTGGCTCTGCACACGGTGCGCTGCCGCTCGCACACCACACAGGCCCGGCTCGCGTCGGGTGGCCGGCTCGGCCCGGAGACATCCGTCGACAAGATCCTCCTCTCCACGGCCGAGCAGCAACTCTTCGACACGGCACGGGACCTGCTGCCGGGGGCCGTGGAGCTGACGGATTCGGTGTGGCGCACGGAGTACCTGTACTCGCGGGCCGCCACCATCTACGGCGGCACCGGCGAGGTGCAGCGCAACATCGTGGCCCGGCGGCTGCTCGACCTCGGCAAGGAGTGATCGTCACCGTGACCGGCACCATGGACGACAGCGAACGGGAACTGCTTGCGGAGGCCCTCCGCAAGACGATGACGGCACCCGCGGACGGACAGGGGCCGCTCGACGGCGCCCTGTCCGACCTCGGCTGGCCCGACATGCTCACCGAGGCCCCGGCCGACGCGATCCGCACCGTCTTCCGCCTGCTCGGCGAGACCGGCGCCCACGCACCGGTCCTCAACGACGTACTGCTGCACGAGGCGGGGCGGCCACCGGGTGGCACGGTTCCAATGCCGTACGCGGGTGGACTGTGGGTGCGCTGGGGCCGTAACGCGGCCGGGGCGGAACCCGTCGGCGTCGCCCCGGATCTTCCGCTGCGGGTCCTGCCCGAACCCGGCGCCCCCGTGCCGTTCGCCCTCGGCCGTCAGGCACTCGGCTGGTGGCTCGTCGGCAGCGGGCACGCGATGCTGACGCTGGCCCGGCAACACGTCCTGGACCGCCACCAGTTCGGCCGCCCGCTGGCCTCGTTCCAGGCCCTGCGGCACAAACTGGCCGAGACGCTGGTGGCCCTGGAGGGCGCGGAGGCGACCCTGCTCGCCGCCGACGGCGACCTCAGTTCCCTCCTCGCCAAGGCGGCCTCCGGCCGGGCCGCCCTCACCGCCGCCCGGCACTGCCAGCAGACCCTGGGCGGCACCGGCTTCACCGCCGAACACGCACTCCACCGGCACGTCAAACGCACTCTGGCCCTCGACGGCCTGCTCGGCAGCACCCGCGAACTCACCCGAGAGGCAGGGCAGTTGATCGCGGCGCGCGGCGCGGCCCCCCGTCTCGTACACCTGTAGGCACCTGGAGGACTTGCGATGACCGACCTGTGGAACGATCTGCTCCACTGCCTCACCCCCAAGCCCCTCGGACAGGGCGTGTACGAGGCACCGTCCCAACAGCTTGCGTACCACCGCCTGTTCGGCGGGCAGCTCCTCGCGCAGACCGCACGTGTCGCCGAACTCACCTGTCCGGGCAAGGCTGTGAAGTCCCTGCACGTCTTGTTCCCGCGCGAGGGCAAGGGCGGACAGCCCGTGCGCTACGAGACGGACTGCGTGCAGCAAGGGCGGACGTACGCGGCCGTGCAGATTCAGGCGCGGCAGGAGCACGGAGTCGTCGCCGTGGCCACGGTGAGCCTGCACACGTGGGAGGGCGGGCCGCAGCGGCAGAGCGTGGAGGCGGCCGGCGAACTGCCGGGCGAGGAGCGGCGGATCGACCTGGAGCTGCTGCCGTGGGAGACCCGCGCCGCCACCGACCTGGACTCCCCCGACAGCGAAGCACCCGCGTACGAGTTGTGGACGCGCACCCCGTCGGTCGCCGCCGAACTGGGCCCTGCCCTGCTCGCCTACGCCACCGACCTCACCCTCATCGGAACCGCGCTGCGCCCGGTCTCCGGGGTCACCCAGCACGACGCGGGTCGCGCGTTCGTCTCCGCCGTGACCTCGCACTCCCTCTGGTTCCACCAGCCGGTGCGCGCCGACGCCTGGCTGCTGTTGCGCCAGCACAGTCCGCTCGCGGCGCACGGTCGCTGTCACGGTCGGGGCGATGTCCTCACGCGGCGGGGCGAGTTGGTGGCTTCGTACGCGCAGGACGCGCTGCTGCGGTTCGCGCGGCAGTAGCGAGGAAAGCGGTCACCCGGCCTGCACGGAAGCGGGCCGGGCGTCCGTCGGTCGGGGGGCCGTCGACCGCGCGCCCCTTGGCGTCTCCCCCGTCGGCTCGGCGCCCAGCAGGAGCACCGCCATCGTCTCCCGCACGGTGTCCTGGTAGCGCTCGTCGTCGCTGTCGACCATCCATTGCTGCTGCATGCCCTCGAAGAGGGCCATCAGGGCGGTGGCGGCGGTGCGGGGCGTGAGGCCGCTGGGGAGGCGTTCGCCGAAGCGGCCGGTGAAGCCCTCGGTGAGCATGTCGATCAGCTCGCGGTAGCGCTCGCGGGCGAAGCCGCGGGCCGGCTCCTGGCCCGTGGCCGCCTCCGCCATCACCACGCTGTGCACCTGCGCGAGGGACGGGATGCCCTGGTCGAAGGCGAGCGCCTCGGCGAGCCGGGACGGCATGTCCGGGTCGTTCCAGTCGGAGTGCACATGCCGCCGGTTGAGGTCCTCGCGCAGCCGCATCATGGCGAAGAGGAGGCGCTTCTTGCTGGGGTAGTAGTGCAGCACCCCCTGCCGGGTCAGGCCCGCGCGCTCCGCGACGGCATCGATGGACGCGCCCCGGTAGCCGCGCTCTGCGAACACCTCCAGCGCCGCCTCGAGTATCTCCTCATGCCGCGCCGAGGCCATGGGCCCACCCGCCCTCTCCGCTCACCGGTAACGAACCGTTCGCGCCGTTCACCCTACGTACGGTCGGCGCGCTGCGGGAGAGGGCGGGAGCCTGCGATCAGCGGGGTCCGCCCCGGTCACTTCACGTCGGACATCGACTTGCCGACGTCGGCGAGCGTGGCCGGCTCGACGTACTTGCCCCGGTACTTCACGGCAGGCGCGTCACAGCGGTAAGGGCCCTTGTCCGGCTTGAAGTCGGCCGGCTTCCAGCCCTCGGGGGTCGCCTCGACGATGGAGTAGCACTTGTCGGGCGTCTGCAGCTTGGACAGGTCGAACGGAGCCTGGATGCCGCCGGCCGTCCACGCGGTGTTCTTGGTGGCGTTCTCGTAGACGCACGTCCGCGTCAGTTCGGCGCAGTCGCGGGCCGAGGTGGCGAACAGCAGCCAGGAGGCGAAGGCGCGCAGCGACAGATAGCTGACCTTCGCGTCGGGAGCGTACTTGGCGTACAGCTGCTTGATCTTGTCCGTGGTGGGTGACGACGTCTCCAGGGGCGCCGTGGCGAACAGTTCGGCGTAGTTGTGCTGGGTCTTCAGGGCCGACCCGGCGAGCTTCACGAAGGGGTCGCCGTAGGAGTTGCTGTTGGAGTCGATCCAGTCGGGTGCGTAGCCGAGACTGGTGAGGGACTGCTCCAGCTTGGCCAGCGAGCTGAAGTCGCCCAGGAAGACGAGGCCCTTGACCTTCTTGTTCTTGATGGACTGGGCGTACGGCGTCCAGTCCGATACGCCGGTCGCCGGGTAGAGCTCGGTGTAGGAGACCTTGCCGCCGAGTTGGGCGATGGACTCCTTGAACTGGGCCGTCATCATCTTGGTGACCGGGCTGTCCCCGGAGATGATGCCGACGCTCTTGGCGGAGGACGGGTACTTCTCGGTGATCAGCCACTTGTAGAGGCCGGCGTACTGGAAGTAGTCGGCGTACGGTCCCGAGCCGACCACCTGAAGGTCGGAGCCGATGCCGGGCGGCAGGCTCGACTGGGCGGCGAAGTTGGGCAGCAGGCACTTCAGGCGGTCCTTGACGCCGAGTCCGTCGAGCGCGGCGGCACCGCCGACCAGGGCGAAGTCCTCCTTGCAGGCCTGCTGCATGCGCTGGCGCACCTCGAGGAGTTTCGCGTCGTGGGTGACGGGGGTGAGCTTGCGGCCGTTGATGCCGCCGTTGTCGTTGCACCAGGACGTGAACACCTTGGCGGCGTCGACGAAGTCGGGGGTCTTGTTGAAGCCGACGTCGGTGAAGACCCCGGTCTTGATGTCCTTCGCGGTGACTCCCTGTGTGCTGCCGTCCTTGGTCTCGCCCTTGCCGCACACGTCCTTCAGCGTCCCGAAGTCGGCACCGCCCGCGGCCGCGGCGGAGGCTCCGGCCTTGGTGGGCTCCTTCTCCTCGGTGCCGGCGTTTTTCGAGTCCGAGCGGGTGGAACATCCGGCCAGCAGCACCGCGAGCACGGTGATCACGCCGATGAGTAGCCTTCGCAACGGTCCTCCCCAGGGGGCGTACCTCGATTGCGGCGGAAACTACATTCTCTATTGAAGCGAAGCAACGTTCCGGACAGGAGAATCTTGTCCGGCGTTGGTGCGGTGGACGATTCGGTAGGGCGATGCCCCACGCTTTTCACAGACGCGGAGTATCGTTCTGTCATGAACGCCGTTCCTGCCGAACCTGCTCCGCCCGCCTGGCGTCAACGCGCCGTCGAGCGGTCCACCCGTGCCGCCAAGCTCCGCGCCGAAGAGCGCATCCAGCGCTTCCTGGACGCCGCCCAGGAATTGATGAGCGAGAAGGGCACCACCGACTTCACCGTGCAGGAGGTCGTCGAGCGCTCGAAGCAGTCGCTGCGCAGCTTCTACCAGCACTTCGACGGCAAGCACGAGCTGCTCCTCGCCCTCTTCGAGGACGCCCTGTCGCGCTCCGCCGACGAGATCCGCACGGCGACCGCCGCCAAGAAGAAGCCGCTGGATCGACTGCGCGTCGCGGTGGACCTGCTCTACAAGAGCTCACAGCCGCGCCCGAACCAGCAGAGCCCGCTGTTCACCGACTTCGCGATGCAGCTTCTCGCCACCCACCCAGCCCAAGTGGCCACCGCGCACGTGCCGTTGCTCGACCTGTTCACCGAACTCGTCGAGCAGGCCGTCGAGGCGGGCGAGGCCCGCGCCGCCAAGCCGCGCCGGGTCGCCGCGCTCGTGATGCAGACCGCGATGTTCACGGCCCAGACGCCGGGCGTCCCGACGGGCAGCAAGTCGACCTCCGTGACCGCCAAGGAGGTCTGGGAGTTCTGCCTGGGCGGGCTCGTGGGGGCCCCGAAGTAGGCCGGGTTCTGCTTGATCCGGGCACACACCCGGGTGGTCGACGAGGCGCGCAGGGCGTGCGAGTGGGCCCTCGATCAACGGCCGTACCTGGAAGCCCCGTTGAACCGACCTCCCCACCGAGAGCAGTACTCTAAAAAAGCGAGAATGACACTTCCCAAATTCAACACCGTGCCTCTACCTTGGCAACGCCGCGTCGACTCGGATCGTGGCGAGCGGGAGGTGCTCGATGGGGAGCGAAGCGTTCGACGGGATACGAGTGGTCGAACTCGCCCAGTGGGTGTTCGTACCGGTCGCGGGCGCGCTGCTGGCCGACTGGGGCGCAGACGTCATCCGCGTGGAGCGCCCGGAGGGCGACCCGTACCGGGGGCTCGCCACCCAGCGGATCGGGACCGACGGCGGCGGTGTGAACCTGTCGGTGGCGCTCGCCAACCGCGGCAAGCGCTCCGTCGCCCTCGACCTGCGCCACGAGGAGGGCCGCGCACTGCTCGATCAACTCCTCGCCACCGCCGACGTGTTCCTCACCAATCTGCGGCCCGGCGCACTCGACCGCCTCGGGCTCGGCGCCGAGGAACTCGCGCGGCGCTTCCCCCGGCTGGTGTACGCGCGGGGGCACGGTTACGGCGTGCGGGGCCCCGATGCGGACCGGGCCGGGTACGACTCGTCCGCGTTCTGGGCGCAGGGCGGGATGGCCCATGTACTGACGCCGCCGGAACGCGGGTATCCGATCAGTCAGCGCGGCGCGATGGGTGACCGCAACGGCGCGATGGCGCTCGCGTTCGGAGTGGCGGGCGCACTGCTCAAACGCGAACGCACCGGCGAGGGCTCCGTGGTGGATGTGTCGCTGCTCGCCACCGCGATGTGGACGTTGTCTTCGGACGTGCTGTCGGCGCTCGCCGGCGGGCAGCCGCGCGGAGTCTCCGGGCGTGGTGGCTCGGTGAATCCCCTGGTGGGAGCGTACCGGACCAAGGACGGGCGCCATATCCAGCTGGTGTTCCTCCAGGGGGACCGGTACTGGCGGGAGTTCTGCGCGCTCATCGGGCGCGACGAGCTGGCCGAGGATCCGCGCTTCGCCGATCTGCGGGCGCGCGGCGAGAACCGCGAGGCGTGTGTCGCCGAGCTGGAGGTCGAGTTCGCGCGCCGGACGTTCGAGGAGTGGAAGACACTGCTGGCGCGGATCGACGCTCCCTGGGCGCCCGTTCAGGCCGTCGAAGAGCTGTTGACGGACCCCCAGGTCCTGGCCAACGACTACCTCGGCGAGGTGGAGCTGGAGGACGGCAAGTCGTATCCGATGCCCACCGTCCCCGTGCAGTTCGACGAGCGGCCGGCGGAGCTGCGGCGGGCACCCGGTCACGGCGAGCACACCGAGGCCGTGCTGCTCGAACTCGGCTACGACTGGGCGGAGATCGCCGAGCTCAAGGACGCGGGGGCGATCACATGAGCGGCGTCCTGCGTCCGGTGCCCGTACCGGACGCGCGGTCCGCGCCGTACTGGGAGGCGGCCGCGCGGCATGAACTCGCCCTCGCGCGCTGCGGCCGGTGCGCGGCCTTCGCCCTGCCGCCCGACATGACGTGCCCGCACTGTCATGCGACCGATCCGGGCTTCTCGTACGAGCCGGTGAGCGGCCGGGGCACCGTGCGGTCCTGGACCGTGGTGCGGCAGTCACCGCTGCCCGGCCTCGCCGATGAGGTCCCCTTCGTCCTCGTGGATGTGGAGCTCGACGAGCAGGCCGGGCTGCGGATGATCGGGCGGCTGCTCGACGGGCCCGACTCCCCTCTGCGCGTGGGCGATCGGGTGCATCTGGACTTCGAGGACATCGCTCCGGGAACCGCCGTGCCGGCCTTCGCGCTCGGTGAGGTGACCTCATGAGCGGGCGGTTCGCGGCGGGCGGCCAGGTGGCCGTCGTGGGATACGGGCACAGCGACGTGCGACGGCATGCCGAGCGGCCGCTGGGAGTTCTTGCCGTCGAGACGGCCCGAGCCGCGATCGCCGACGCGGGGCTGACGCCGCGGGACGTGGACGGCTTCGTCGGCTCGGCGCTGTTCCCCACGTCCGGGAGCCACACCGCTGAGGACGGTGTCAGCACGGTCACCCCGGCATGGCTCGCCGAGCATCTGGGCGCCCGGCCGTCGTACGTCGCCGGGTTCCAGGGCATCGGGCAGATTCCCGGTTCGGTGGCGATGGCGGTCAACGCGGTGGCGAGCGGCGCGGCCGACCATGTCCTCGTCCACCGCGCCCTGCACAATCCGCGCGCACGCTACCACGACACAGCGGTACGGGAGTTCGGCGGGGCTCAGCAGTGGACGGCGCCACAGGGCCACTTCGGGCCGCTGCCGATGATCGGGCTCGCGTACAACGAGTATCTGCAGCGGTACGGGGCGGGCCGCGAGGCGATGGCGGCGGTCCTCGTCGAGGCGCGCAAGAACGGGGCGCGGCTCCCCTGGTCGTACTGGCACGGGCAGCCGCTGAGCGCCGAGGAGTACCTCGCGGCGCCGATGGTCAACGACCCGATCTGTCGCTACGACTGCGACATCCCGGTCGACGGCGTCGCGGCCTTCGTGCTCACCTCCGCCGCGCGGGCCCGCGACCTGCCGCACAAGCCGGTGTACGTCGCCGGATACGCGGGGAGCGCTCCGGGTCCGCGCCGTCTCCCGCTGCACTGGCCGCTCGACGACATCATGGCCGGGGGCGCGGCGACGGCACGCCGGTTGTGGGAGCACGCGGGGGTGAAGCCCGCCGACATCGATGTGCCGCAGTTGTACGACGGGTTCTCGCCGTTCGTGTACTTCTGGCTGGAGGCCCTGGGCTACTGCCCGATCGGCGAGGCGCACCGCTTCGTCCTGGACGGCGGCATCGACAGTGACACGCCGGGCGCCCTGCCCGTACTCAGCGGCGGGGGCGCGCTCGGCAACGGGCGCATGCACGGAGTGCCCCAAATGCTGGAGTGCTATCTGCAGTTGGCGGGCCGGGCCGGGGAACGACAGCGCACGCGGACCACGTTCGGACTCGCCTGCCATTCCTCGCCGCACTACGGGGGCGCGGTCGTGTACAGCGCGCTGCCCTGGTAGCCACCGTCTTCCCAACTCCCTTGTCCAATGCGTCGGTTCCTGGCGCGAGAGAGGCGGAATCGTGCACGACATCATCGAGCAGCGGCGCTCGTACGTGGCCGGGAAGTGGATCGACGGGGACGAGCGGCTCGCCGTCGAGAACCCCGCCGACGCCTCGCACGTGACCGATGTGTCGGTGACGCCGCTGCCCGAGATCGAGCGCGCGGCCGTCGAGGCACGCGAGAGCTTCGAGAGCGGCGTGTGGGCCGACGTCCCGGCCGCCGAGCGCGCCCGGCTCCTGTATGCCTTCCTCGACCACGTGGAAGCGTCGCGGGAGGCGCTGGTCGCCACGATGGTCGCCGAGGCGGGGCAGCCTGCCGCGTTCGCTGAACGCGCCCAGCTTCAGGGCGGGTTGGCGGTGGCGCGCGGAGCGATCGACCTGTATCTGACGATGCCGCACGAGTCGGCGACACCCGTGCCCGTCGACGACCTCGTACGCGGCCGCGTCGCACTCAGCGTGGAGCGGCACGAGCCGGTGGGTGTCGTCGTGGCGATCACTCCGTACAACGGGGCGATCGTGATGGCGCTGCAGAAGATCGTCCCGGCGCTGATGGCGGGGAACTCGGTGATCCTGCGGCCGAGCCCGCTGACGCCGCTGTCGTCATTGGTGTTCGGCGCGGCGGCGGACGCGGCCGGTCTGCCGCCGGGGGTGCTGAGCGTGGTGGTGGAGGGCGGGGCGGCGGGCGCCGAGCTGCTGACCGGACATCCGGCCGTCGACATGGTGTCGTTCACCGGGTCCACCGCGGTCGGCCGCCGCATCCTCGCGCAGGCCGCGCCCACCGTGAAGCGGGTCGCGCTGGAACTCGGCGGGAAGTCCGCTCAGATCTACCTCGACGACGCGGTGGAGCGGGCCGCGGCCGGCGCGGTCGCCGTGGTGGCCGCCACCGCGGGCCAGGCCTGTGTCGCCGCGACCCGCATGCTGGTGCCCGAGGAGCGCAGGGCCGAGGTCCTCGACGCGGTGGGCGCGGCGTACGCGCGGCTCGTCGTGGGTGACCCGAACGCTCCCGGAACCACGCTGGGGCCAGTGATCAGTGCGGCCCAACTGGGGCGGTGCGAACGCTTCGTGTCGCTCGCCGTCGAGCACGGCGGCACGGTCGTCAGCGGGGGCGGTCGACCTCCGGGCCTCGACGCGCGCATCGCACGCGGCCACTACTTCGAACCCACCGTCCTCGACCTGCCCGACAACGACAACCCGGCCGCCCAGGAGGAGATCTTCGGCCCCGTCCTCGCGGTCCTCGGCTACCGCGACCTCGACGACGCCGTACGCATCGCCAACGACAGCCGCTACGGACTGTCCGGCCAGGTGTACGGCGCGGACACCGCGGCCGCGACCAGTGTGGCGCGACGCCTGCGCACAGGCGCAGTCAACGTGAACGCCGCCGTCTTCAGCGCCTACGCCCCCGGTGGCGGCTACAAGCAGAGCGGCCTCGGCCGCGAGCGCGGGACCGCAGGCATCCGCGCGTTCCAGGAAGTCAAGCACCTGGCGATCGGCGAACTCCGTTAGGAGTCCGACGAATCAAGACACCAACGAGTCAGGAATCCGACGAGTTGAAGGAGCACCCGTGTCCATATCCACCGCCCTCACAGCGCCGGACGTCACGGCGGACCGCTCGCTCGACTGGCTGATCTCCGTCGACGACCACATCCTCGAACCGCCCCACCTGTGGGTGGACCGCGTCCCGAAGGCCGACCGCGACCGCGCCCCGCACATGGTGACGGACGACAACGGTCTGGACTGCTGGGTCTACGACGGCAAGCGGTTCCCCAGCTCCGGTCTGAGCGCCGTGGTCGGCAAGTCGAAGGAGGAGTTCAGCCCAGAGCCGCTCCCGTACAGCGAAATGCGGCCCGGCTGCTACGACCCGAAGGCCCGGATCGAGGACATGAACCAGGCCGGCATCCTCGCCTCACTGTGCTTCCCCACGGTCACCCGCTTCTGCGGCCAGCTGTTCATGGAGGCGAGCGACCGCGACTTCGGGCTCGTATGCCTGAAGGCCTATAACGACTGGATCATCGAGGAATGGTGTGCGGCCGCCCCCGGCCGCTACATCCCCCTCGTCCTCATCCCTCTGTGGGACCCGGCGCTCGCCGCGAAGGAACTGGAGCGCTGCGCCGCGAAGGGCGCGACGTCCTTCGCGTTCTCCGAGAATCCGGCTCCACTCGGCCTGCCCACCATCCACGACAAGGACCGCTACTGGGACCCGGTGATGGCCGCGGCCAACGACCTTGGCATGGTCGTGTCGATGCACGTCGGCTCGTCGTCGACGGTGCCGCAGATCGCGCCCGACGCGCCGTTCCTCGCGAACCTCGCCTGGGGTGCCACCCGCACCTCGGGGGCCATGCTGTCCTGGCTGTTCAGCGGCATGTTCCAGCGCTTCCCGAACCTGAAGATCGCGCTGTCGGAGGGCGAGATCGGCTGGATGCCGTACTTCCTGGAGCGCGCCGAGCAGGTCCTCGACACGCAGCGGCACTGGGTCAAGCGGGGTGTCCGGTTCAACGACCACGCGGGCAGTGGCGCCGTGGACCTCGACACCCTTGACATCCGCGCCACGTTCCGCGAGCACATCCACGGCTGCTTCATCGACGACGTGCACGGCATCGCCAGCATCGACGAGATCGGCGAGGACAACATCATGTGCGAGACGGACTATCCGCACTCCGACTCGACGTGGCCGAACTGCATCGACCTCGTCAAGAGCCGCATCGCCCATCTGTCGCCCGAGCGGCAGTACAAGATCCTTCGCGGCAACGCCGAGCGCCTCTACCGGTTCACCCCGGCCGAGCCGCCCGTCCCCGCCCCGGCGAAGGCCTGAAATGACCGACCCGCAGGTCGTCGTCGACCGGGAGCGGTGTCTCGGCACCGGCATCTGCGTCGTCTACGCCCCGGCCACCTTCGCCCACGACGACGAGGCGAAAGCCGTGGTCATAGGGCCGCCCGAGCCGCTGGACGAGTTACGAACGGCGGTCGAGGGGTGTCCCACGCAGGCGTTGCGCCTGATGTCCGACCCGCTGTTCGCCGATGAGGAAGGACGGTGAGACACATGTTGCTCGACGCAAGGACCGCGCTCGTCACGGGCGCCGGATCGGGTGTCGGCGCGGCCTCCGCGCTGCGCTTCGCGCAGGAGGGTGCCCGCGTAGTCTGTGGCGACATCCGCGCCGACGCGGCCAAGGAGACCGTGCGCCGGATCGAGAAGGCCGGCGGTGCCGCCGTGGCCGTCGCCTGCGACGTGTCCCGCGAAGACGATGTGGTGGCCGCCGTCGCGGCGGGCGTCGAACGCTTCGGCCGACTCGACATCGTCTTCAACAACGCCGGTGTCCCGACTCCTCGTCTGGGGGCGAAACTCGAGGACCACACGGCGGAGGATTTCCAGTACCTGGTCGGGGTCAATCTCGCCGGTGTGTTCCACGGCTGCAAGCACGCCGTGCTCCAGTTCAAGCGACAGGGCGGCGGTGGCGTCATCCTGAACACCGGGTCCGTGGCCGGCCTCGTGGCCTGGGGCGGCTCGGTCTACGGGGCCACCAAGGGGGCCGTGCACCAGCTCACGCGGGCGGTCGCCATCGAGGGCGCACCGTTCGGCATCCGCGCCAACGCCATCGGCCCGGCCGGAATGCCGCTGACCAACTTCATGGCGGCGGGCGGCCTCGAGGCCCCGGACGCGGACGCGCTGGACAGGACCGTGCAGCGGGTCGCGGAGAGCCATCCGCTGGGGCGGGCCATCACCGCCGAGGACTGCGCGGAGGCCGCCGTCTTCCTGGTGTCCGACCGGGCCGCCAATCTCACGGGAGTCGTCCTGCCGGTCGACGGCGGATACGTGGCGAGGTGACACGATGACCACACCCGTGACCCTCGACCGCGACCGGGTCCGCGAACTCTTCGACCTGCGCGGCGCGTATCTCGCCCAGATGGGCGGCGGCTATCGCGACGATCCCTACCCGGCCTGGCACCGGCTGCGCGCCGAGGCGCCCGTCCACCCAGGAACCGTCCACGAACTCACCGGATACGACGGGCCCGCGTACTTCCAGGGGCTGCCTTACCCGGACCGGCCGCACTTCTCCGCGTTCAGCTACGCCGCGTGCGAGGAGGCCTACCGCAACCCCGAGGTGTTCGCCGCCTCGCCGACCCCGATCGATCCGCGCACCGGTCAACTCGCCGCACAGAACAGCATGTTGTCGATGAGTGGCACGCAGCACCGTCGCTACCGCGCCCTGGTGCAGCCGTCGTTCGTGCCCGGCAGGGCGCAGTGGTGGATCCGCAACTGGATCGAGCAGACCGTCCACCTGCTCATCGACTCCTTCGCCACCGACGGACGCGCCGAGCTCAACGTGGACTTCTGTGCCGCGATCCCGGTGCTCACCATCACCGGCAGTTTCGGTGTCTCGGTGGAGCGGGCGCTCGACGTCCGGGCCGCGCTGCGCGACCCGGAGCGCATCGTCGAGATCCTCGCCCCGGTCGTCGCGGCCCGCCGCGCCCAACCGCAGGACGACCTCATCAGTGTCCTGGTGGAGGCGGAGATGACCGACGAGGACGGCGTCGCGCACCGGCTGTCCGACGCCGAGATCCACTCCTTCGCCGTCCTGCTGCTCACCGCCGGCTCCGGCACCACGTGGAAGCAGCTGGGCATCACGCTCACCGCGCTCCTCCAACGCCCCGCCGTCCTTGCCGCCGTACGCGAGGACCGGGAGCTGCTGCGCCCGGCGATCGAGGAGGCGCTGCGTTGGACACCCACCGACCCGATGTTCTCCCGCTACGTCACGCGCGACATCGACTTCCACGGCGTCCATCTGCCGGAGGGTTCCGTCCTGCACCTGTGCATCGGCGCCGCCAACCGGGATCCGGCGCGCTGGGACCGGCCGGACGAGTTCGACATCCGGCGAAGGCTGCGCCCGTCGTTCGCGTTCGGCGGCGGCGCGCACGTCTGCCTCGGGATGCATGTGGCGCGCGCGGAGATGCGGGTCGGGATCGGGGCGCTCCTGGACCGGCTGCCGGGGCTGCGGCTCGACCCGGATGCCGCGCCGCCGCGCTTCATCGGCCTGTACGAGCGGGGCGCGACGGAAATCCCGGTGGTCTTCCAGCATCCGAGGGAGAGGGACGGACATGAGTGAACCCGCCTACCGCAAACCCGACTTGGCGCTCGTCGGCGCCGAGCACGTGGCCCGTTACCGGGAGACCGACGGCGAGGAGGGCTACGAGTGGAACGGCGTGCCCATCCTGCTGCTCACCACCACCGGGCGCAGGACGGGCGAGCCCCGCACCAAGGCGCTGATCTTCGGCAGGGACGGCGACGACTACCTGATCGTCGCCTCGACCGGCGGGGCGCCGAAGCACCCCTCCTGGTATCTGAACCTGCTGGCACGCCCAGAGGCGGAGATCCAGGTCAAGGGCGAGCACATCCCGGTCGTCGCACGGTCCGCGGCCGACGGCGCGGAGCGGACACATCTGTGGCAGCTCGTCACCGGCTACTGGCCCAACTACGACACCTACCAGGAGCGCACCGACCGCCTCATCCCCGTCGTCGTGCTGACGCCCACCAAGGAAACGTAGGACCGGACACATGTCGAACCCGAACACCACCACCTGGGCGGATCACGCGGCCGACCGCTCGCCGTCCGTGCAGCGGTCCCGGGCCCGCAGCGTCCAGCAGGCGCAGGCCATCACGCGGGCCGCGCACCGGCTCGTCCAGCAGAAGGGGAGCACCTTCACAACCCAGGAGCTGACCCGCGAGTCCGGTGTCGCACTGCAGACGATCTATCGGCACTTTCCGAGCAAGGACCACATTCTGCTGGCCCTCGTCGAGGAGATCATCGCCGAGCAGGCCCTGCGCATGCGAGCGTCGGCGCACGAGCTCCCCGACCCGGTGGCCCGGCTGCGCTTCTACATCACCAGGACGCTCGACGGGCTGCGCGGTGACGGCGACAGGACGGGCCCTCAGTTCATCACCGCTGAGCACTGGCGGCTGCACCAGCTGTTCCCCGACGAGATGGCGCGGATCGCCCAGCCGTTCGGCGACCTCGTCGCGGTGGAACTCCGGGAGGCCGCCGCGCGGGGCCTGCTGGGGAGCAGGGATCCGGAGCACGACGCGTGGTTCGCGATGAAGCTGGTCACCTCCGTCTACCACCACTACGCGTTCGCGACCGCGCGGGAGCCGGTCGAGGAGGTCGCCCGGCGGCTGTGGTCCTTCTGCCTCGCCGCGTTCGACGGGCCGGCGGAGGACACCGTAGAGAGGCGGGAAGCATGAGCGAGGCTCCGGTTTTCGCCAAGGGCCGCGATCTCGACGCGGCCGCACACGCCCTGCGCCCGTGGCTGGCCGCCCGGCTCGGTGTCGACGACGTACGCGCCGAGAACCTGGTGTACCCGCGGGGCGCCGGCGTCTCCAACGAGACGATCCTCTTCGACGCGCGGGCCTCAGGGCACTCGTACGCACTCGTCCTGCGGGTGGCGCCCGCGCCCGAACACCAGATGTTCATGGATCCACGGTTCCGGCTCCAGTACGACATGCTGGTGGCGCTGCGCCGCCTCGGCACGGTGCGGGTCCCCGAGGCGCTCTGGTACGAGGCGGATCCCGCCCTGCTCGGCCGACCCTTCTACGTCATGCGCCGGATGCGCGGCCGGGTCCCAGTGAGCATGCCCGTGTACAACGCGACGGGCTGGCTGACCGAGGCGACACCCGGCGAGCGGCACACCCTTTGGGAGGGCGCCGTGCGGCAGCTCGCGACCGTCCACGGCGCGCCCACCGAGGACTTCGCCTTCCTCCACGCCCCGGACCAGGGCGCGCCCGGCGACGAACAACAGCTCACGTACTGGCGCCGGTTCGCCGACTGGGCGCTGGAGGACGAGATCCCCGACACGGTGCACGAGCTGTTCGGCTGGGTCACCGCCACTCAGCCACCGGCATCAACTGCCGGACTCTCATGGGGAGACGCCCGGATCGGCAACATGATGTTCGACGAGGGCTACGGCGTCGTCGGCGTCATGGACTGGGAGCAGTCCTCGCTCGCCGGGCCGATGGCCGACCTGGGCTGGTGGCTGCTCTTCGACGACATCCACAGTGTCGAGCAGAACATCCCGCGCCTCGACGGGCTCGGCACCCGAGGGGAAACCCTCGACCTGTGGCAGGAGCTGACGGGGCGCCCGGTGGAGCATCTGCACTGGCACGAGGTGTTCGCCGGGCTGAAGGCGGGCCTGCTGGCGCTGCACACGCGCCGCTCCATGAAGCTGCCGGCCGCGGGGCGTCCCAACCCGTTCATCGAGCGTTCGCGCCGACTGCTGGGCTGGCCGAGCCCGGGGTCGGACCGGGCGGCCGGAACCGTGGAGGTGTCATGAGCGTGCCGGGCGGCCCCGCGCCGCACGACGAATCGGTGGTGCTCTCGCCGCGCTGGCTCACGGCCGTCCTGCGGCAGCGGCACCCGGGCGCCACGGTCACCGCGACGCAGGTCACCGAGCGGCTCGAGACGGTGGCCACCAAGGTTCGTTTCGACGTCTCGTACGCGCACGGGGAGGCCGGCACCGTCCCGGAGAATGCCCCTCCCGCCTTGTGTGTGAAGGCCTACTTCAACCCCGCCTCGCGGCAGCGCGGCACCTCGCGCGCCGAGGTCGACTTCTACCGGCTGCTCGCGTCGTCGCTGCCGGTGCGCACGCCGCCGTGCGTGCACGCGCAGGTCGACGAGACGACCGGTCACCCGCTGCTGCTGATGCACGACCTGGTGGCGGCGGGTGCCCGGTTCGGCGACCCGCTGATGGGCTTCGGCCGGGACCAGGCGGCGGGCACGCTCGACCAGCTGGCCGCCCTGCACGCGGCGACGTGGGACGGAGCGAAACCCCAGCCCGCAACCGCGAACGGCACGAAACACCAGCCCGCCCTCGCCACCGCCTTCCCGCCCCGGCTCGCCTCGCTCACCCGCTACATGGGCCCCGGCCGGCTCCAGGCCCAGCTCGACGACGGCCGGGCACCGGGTGTCCCGGCGGATGTGCGCCGCGCCGACCGGCTGCTCGCCGCGATGGACGCGCTCGCGGAGCTGTCCCCGGCGCACCCACGCTGCCTCGTCCACGGCGACGTACACACCGGCAATGTCTACGCCACGGCCGACGGCTCGCCCGGACTGATCGACTGGCAGGTGGTGCAGTACGGCGCGTGGGCGCTCGACGTCGGATACCACCTCGCCGCCGTCCTCGACCCCGACGAACGCGCTCGCAGTGAAAGGGAGTTGCTGGACCACTACCTCGACCGGCTCGCCGCACACGGCGGCACGCCGCCGGGACGGGACGAGGCGTGGTGGGCGTACCGGGCGCATCTGCCCTACGGGTTCTTCCTGTGGGGCATCACGCGGGCCGTGGAGCGGCCGATCACCGTACGGCACGCGGGACGGCTCGCCCAGGCGGTCGCGTGGCACGACAGCTTCGGCCTGCTCGGCGTCTGACGCCCCAGTCCCCCGATCGTTCCCTCACAGCCTGCGGAGGAGTACGTCAATGGAAAGCGAAACGGGCATCGCCCACCTGATCAGAAGGCGGGCGGCGTCCTGCACGGGCGCCGAGGTGCTGCACCACATCGCCCTGGACGGCAGCGAATCCGCGTTCACCTGGCGGGAGTTGGACCGCAGGTCCGACCAGCTCGCGGGCGCGCTCGCCGCACGGGGCCTGCGTGACGGCGACCGTTTGTCCCTCGCGCTGCGCAACTCGCCGCAGCTGATTCTCGGCGTGTTCGCCGCCTGGAAGCTCGGGGCGGTGCCGGTGCCGGTGCGCTGGGACCTTCCCGCGTGGGAGCTGGAACGCCTGCGGGAGGTCGTCCGGGCTCGTGTGCACCTCGGCGCCGACGACCTGCCGTGGATCGACGCAACAATGGCCGCTCACGTGCCCACCCTGCCGTACGACATCATGTCCCCCTACGCGCACGGCATTTGCAGTAGCGGCTCCACCGGCACACCCAAGGTCATCCTCACCGCACGGCCCGCCGTCCACGCCCCGGCGTTCAGCACACCGCTCATGCAGTCCTGGACGCCGGTGCCACGCCCGCAGACGATCCTCGTGCTCGCGCCGATGTACCACGCCAATGGGTTCACCGCACTCTTCGGCCTGTTCGACGGCGACCAGCTCGTAGTGATGGAGAAGTTCGACGCCACCCGCGTGGTGTCCGCGGTCGAAGGCCACGGCGTGACGACGTTCACCGCCACCCCCACCATGCTGCAACGCATCGCGGACCTGTCCGGGATCGACGACCGCGACCTGACCAGCCTGGAGTGGATCCTCCAGGGCGCGGCGCCGATGCCTCCGGCGCTCGTGCACCGCTGGGCGGACCTGATCGGCGCGGAACGCATCGTCATGGCGTACGGCATGACCGAAGGCCTCGGCATCACCGCGCTGCGCGCCGACGAGTGGATGACACACCAGGGCAGCGTCGGACGGCCGTTGCGCGCCACGGAGCTGCGCATCCTCGACGCCGACGGCAAGGAGGTGCCCGTCGGCGGGACCGGCGACATCTACCTGCGCTCCCCCCGATACCACGGCTACGAGTACCTGGGCGACGCCCCAGGCCTGAAGACGACGCCCGACGGCTTCCAGACCGCAGGCGATGTCGGATACCTGGACGCCGACGGCTACCTGTACCTACTCGACCGCCGCGTCGACATCATCATCAGCGGCGGCGCGAACGTTTTCCCCGCTGAAGTGGAGGCGGCTCTGATCGACCACCCGGCTATCGCCGACGTCGTGGTCATCGGCCTGCGTGACCCCGACTGGGGCCGTCGCGTGCACGCGCTGATCGAACCCAGGGACCCGGCCGCCCCGCCCACGCACGAGGAGGTTGTCGCGTACGCACGAAGCCGCCTCGCCGCGTACAAGCTACCCAAGACGACGGAGTTCGTCGACGTCATGCCGCGCAGCGCGGCGACCAAGGTCAATCGCGGCGCTCTGGTGGCGGCGCGCGGCGGCTGACACTCCGTGCGCCGCTTCCCGCACATCGTCCGGAAAGCCCCTCCCCTGAAAGGCAGGACAGCCCGTGAGGCCCCAGAGGACCATCACCGCCCTGACGGTGGTCGCCGCGCTGTTCGCGGCCGGATGTTCCACCCGTGGCGACAGCTCCGGCCGCGGCGGCTCCGAGGACGGCGAGAGGGCCGCGGCCACCGCGCCCGCGGCGTCGGGCGACTTCGGCGACCTGCAGCACGTGTGCGGCCGCGGAGACCCGAGCGGTGCCCCGGCCCAGGGAGTCACAGCGAAAGAGATCCACGTCGGCGTCATGTCGGACGTCGGCTTCACCAAGAACACCGAATTCGCCGACGCGGCCAAGGCATTCACATCATGGTGCAACGAGGCGGGAGGCATCAACGGCCGCAAGATCGTGCCGAAGGTCCGTGACACCAAGATGCTGGAGGTGCGCCAGCGGGTCGACGAGGCGTGCCGCGCCGACTTCGCGCTGGTCGGCGGGAGCGCGGCGCTCGACGGACTCGGCGTGAAGGACCGCCTCAAGTGCCTGCTGCCGGACTTCCCCGCGCAGACGGTGCAGCGCCAGAACGAGGGCGCGGAGCTCCAGCTGTCGATGCAGGCCGGCGGTCCTTCGTACTTCCGCTACGCGGGCTTCTACGACTGGCTGATCAAGGATGCATACCCAGACTCGGCGGACGCCGTGGGCATCATCTCCGGCGACTCCCCCGTCACCCGGGTCTCCCTGGAACAGCGCGTGGAATTCTTCAAGTCCCGCGGCGCGAAGCCCTCCTACACCGACCTGTACCCGGCCTCCGGAGTCACCAACTGGACGCCCTACGCCCAGGCCATCAAGGAAAAGAAAGTCAAGGGCCTCGTCTTCATGGGCGACTTCACCTCCCTGGCGAAGCTGGAGCAGGAACTGACCGCCATGAACTACAAGCTGGACTGGATCGACGCGAACAGCAACGCCTACGGCACGGCGTTCACCAAGCTCGCCGGCCCGCAAATCTTGGCGGCGCAGAACAATCTCGCCGACGTCAGCGGCATCCACCCGATGGAGAAGGCGTCCTCGAACCCGCCGACCAAGCAGGCCCTTGACTTGTTCGAGAAGTACGCGCCCGGGAAACAGGCCACCCTCCCCGCGATCAAGTCGATCTCCGCCTGGCTCCTGTTCGCGAAGTCGGCGACGAGCTGCGGCAACGACCTCACCCGCAAATGCATCCACGACGCGGCCCGCAAGGAGACCGCCTGGACCGGCGGCGGTCTCCAAGCGCCCGTGAACCTCGCGGTCCAGGACGCCCCGGTGAAATGCATGAACATCGAGAAGGCCACCCCCGACGGCTGGGAACCGGCCGACTTCGAGCCGAACGAGGGCGCCTACCGCTGCGGGATCACGTCGTACAAGCTCAAGGGGAATTACGGCAGGCCGATGAAGCTGAAGGACGTGGGAAAGAGCCTTAAGGATCTCGAGTAGCCGGACGGGGCCCTCAAGGCGGCCTCCTCCTCAGGTAGTACGGCGGTGCCCTCACTCGTGCGGTCTCACCAGGCAGAAGAGACCCCAGCCGCACGACGCGCCGACAGGGCCGTCGCGGGCAGCCTTGGTGACTGTCCGCGACCGTGACCCTGGAAAGACAATCCCTGTGGCTACCCTCCTTTACCGACTGGGCCGCACCGCCTTTCGGCGGCGCTGGCTTGTCGCCCTGCTGTGGGCGCTGATCCTCGGCGCTGTCGGCGCCGGCGCCGCCAAGGCTCCGGCCGCCGATGACAGCAATACGTCGTTCATGCCGGGCATCGAGGCGCAGAAGGCGTTCGACCTGATCGGCGAACGTTTCCCGGGCTCGGATGCCAACGGCGCCGACGCCCGCATCGTCTTCAAGGCCCCGCACGGGGAGAAGGTCACCGCGGCCGACAACCGGGCCGCCATCGACACCCTGGTGTCCGAAGCGGCCGACGGCCCCCAAGTGGCCGGCGCCGTGGGCCCGTTCAAGGCGGGCGCGGTGAGCAAGGACGCCTCCACGGCGTACGCCACGGTCACCTACAAGGTCAAGGCCGCCGATCTGACCGACGCCGACAAGAATGCCCTGGAAGGCGCCGTCGACGAGGCACGCGACGCCGGTCTCACGGTCGAGGTGGGCGGTACCGCCCTGGCGAGTCAGCCGGCGGCGGGCGGCTCCGCCGAGTCCATCGGCATCGTCCTGGCCGCCGTCGTCCTGCTGATCACCTTCGGATCGCTCGCGGCAGCAGGACTGCCGCTACTCACCGCCGTCATCGGTGTCGGGATCAGCATGTGCGCGATCCTCGCCCTCGGCAGCACCTTCGGACTCGACATGACCACCGGCACGCTCGCCTCCATGCTGGGACTCGCGGTCGGGATCGACTATGCCCTGTTCGTCGTCTCCCGCTACCGGGAGGAACGGGCCAACGGCCACGAACCGCGCGAGGCGACGGGGCTCGCGGTCGGGACCGCCGGTTCCGCCGTGGTCTTCGCCGGACTCACGGTCGTCATCGCCCTGGCGGGGCTCTCCGTGATCGGCGTGCCGATGCTGACGAAGATGGGCTTGTGCGCCGCGGGAGCGGTCGTCGCGGCCGTCCTGATCGCGCTGACCTTGGTGCCCGCCCTGCTCGGCATGTGGCCGAACGCCGTACTCCCCCGGAAGATGCGCAAGGGGGGCTCCGCCGCCGCACACCAGGGAGTCGCCGGCCGGGCCAACGGCGGCACCCGGTGGGCCCGCTTCGTGCTGCGTCGCCCGCTGACGGTCCTGCTGGTGGGAGTCGTGGGTCTGGGGGCGCTGGCCCTGCCCGCCACCCAGCTGGAGATGGGCATGCCGGGAGACGAGGCCAAGCCCACTTCCACCACGGAGCGGCGTGCCTACGACGCGCTCGCGGACGGCTTCGGCGCGGGGTTCAACGGCCCGCTGACGGTCGTGGTGGACACCAAGGGTGCCGACGACCCCGCGCAGGCAGCGAAGACCATCACCGGAGTGATCGAGCGGACGGACGGCGTCGTCTCCGTCTCACCCGCACAGTTCAACGAAGCAGGCGACGCCGCGCTCTTCTCGGCCACCCCGGCAACGGGACCGAACGACGAAGCCACCAAGGACATCGTGCAGACGATCCGCGCCGAGCGCCCGGATCTGGAGGCGCGGACCGGCGCGACCTTCGAGGTCACCGGCAGCACCGCCATGAACATCGACATCGCCCGGGCCCTCCAGGACGCGCTGGTTCCCTACCTCGCGGTCATCGTCCTGCTGTCCCTGGTGCTACTCCTGGTGGTCTTCCGCTCCCTGCTCGTGCCACTGAAGGCGGCCCTCGGATTCCTGCTGTCGGTGCTGGCCTCGCTCGGCGCCGTGGTGGCCGTCTTCCAGTGGGGATGGGGTGCTCAGCTCCTGGGCGTCGAGCAGACCGGCCCGATCATGAGCCTGATGCCGATCTTCCTGGTGGGCATCGTCTTCGGCCTGGCCATGGACTACGAGGTCTTCCTCGTCGCCCGGATGCGCGAGGCGTACGTCCACGGAGAGCGCCCCGCCCAGGCAGTGGTGACCGGATTCAGGCACAGTGCCCGGGTGGTGGTGGCCGCCGCCGCGATCATGATCGCGGTGTTCTCCGGCTTCGTCGGATCGGGCGAATCAATGATCAAGACGATCGGGTTCGGCCTCGCGGTCGCCGTGCTCTTCGACGCCTTCGTGGTCCGCATGGCACTCGTACCGGCCGTACTCGCCCTGCTGGGCGACAAGGCGTGGTGGCTGCCCCGCCGGCTCGACAAGCTGCTTCCGCATGTCGACGTCGAAGGCGCCACGCTCACCGCGCGGTCCGTGCCCGACGCCGGTCCGGAAGCCGGCGCGCACCGCCCGCAGGAAGTCGTGCGCACCTGAGCCGGCCCATGACCCGTGTGCCGCGACGCCGCGTACAGCAGCCTCGCGGCACACCTCTGTCAGGCTGTCCACGTCTGCCCTACCTCGGAGTACGCGATGAGCACGAGCCTCCAGCGCCGCGCGGCGCGCCACCCGCGAGCGGTGGAGTCCGGCCTGCTGTCGCTGCTGCTCCTCGCCACCCTCACGGGGGTCCTGGTCACCCGCTCGGTCACGGACGGCCAGACCGTCCTGTGGCCCGGTGTGGCCCTGTCCGTCCTCGCTTGCGCGGCACTGCTGTGGCGACGCGGCCACCCGCTGCCCACCCTCGCGGTGACAGCGGTGTGCGCCATCGCCGAAGGTGCCCTCGGCTACCTGCTGACTCCTCTGCTCATGGGCCCGCTCCTGGTTGCGCAGTACTCCGCGAGCGTGCGCGTCCCGCGCAGGACCGCGTGGAACAGCGCACTGGCCGCGGCCGCGGCCATGGCCGTCACGGGGCTGTTTCTCACCACCTTCAGCCACCAGCTGATCCTGACCAGCCTCAATCCGGCGGCCTGGGTCCTGATGGTCGCGGCCCTCGGCAGCTACGTACGGGTCCGGCGGCAGTACGCCGTCGCCCGGGCCGAGCACGCCGCCCAGGAACGGGAGGAGGACGCGCGCCGCCGCGTCATCGAGGAGCGGATGCGCATCGCCCGCGAGCTCCACGATGTCGTCGCCCACCACCTCGCACTGGCCAACGCCCAGGCGGGCACCGCCGCCCACATCGCCCCGACCAACCCCGGCCAGGCGCTCGAGATCATCGCGCGGCTGCCCGAGACGACCGCCGCGGCCCTGCGTGAACTCAAGGCCACGGTAGGGCTGTTGCGCCAGGACACCGACCCCGACGAGGTCGCCCCCGCACCGGGTCTCGACCAGCTGCCCGACCTCCTCGCGAGCTGTTCGGCGGCCGGGCTCGACGTCGATGTCACCGTTCAGGGGGAACCTCAGCGGCTGCATTCCGGTCTCGACCTCACGGCCTACCGGATCATCCAGGAGGCGCTCACCAATGTCACCAAGCACGCGGCCACCCCTACCGCCCGCCTCCGGCTGGTCTACACACCTCGCCACCTGACGCTCACCGTCACCAACGACACCTCCGCCGCCCGCCCGACGGCCGGTCCCGTCGCGCAGCGCGGATTCGGGCTGCTCGGCATGCGCGAGCGCGCCCTCGCCATCGGAGGGACCTTCCATGCCGCACCCAGGCCTGAGGGCGGGTTCGAAGTCACCTGCTCCCTCCCACTGCACGACCTCGACGCACGCGAGAACGAAAGCGAAAGCACCACATGACCATTCGCGTCCTGCTCGCCGACGACCAGGCCCTGCTCCTGGCCACCTTCCGCATCCTCATCGAGTCGGAGCCCGACCTCACGGTTGTCGCGGAGGCCGGCAACGGCCAGGAGGCCATCGCCCTCAGCCTCGAACACCGGCCCGACGTCGTCCTCATGGACATCCGTATGCCGGGAACCGACGGACTGGCCGCCACCACGGACATCTGCACCCGCCCAGAGCTGTCCGCCACCCGCGTCCTGATCCTCACCACCTTCGAGAACGACGAGAACGTGGCCAAGGCCCTGCGCGCCGGTGCCAGCGGCTTCCTCGGAAAGGACGTCACCCCGGACGTGCTGCTCGTCGGCATTCGCACCGTGGCCGCCGGCGATGCCCTGCTCTCCCCGACGGCCACCCGCTCACTCATCAACCGGTTCCTGGCAACACCGGAGCACCGACCACTCGCACCGCCCGAGCGCCTGACCGCCCTCACCCCCCGCGAGCGGGAGGTCGTCGCACTGGCCGCACACGGCAAATCCAACACCGAGATCGCCGACCACCTGGTCCTCAGCCCGCTGACCGTACGCAGCCACATTCAGCGCGCCATGACCAAACTCGACGCCCGCGACCGTGCTCAACTCGTCGTCATCGCCTACCAGAGCGGACTGGTCAACTCCTCTACGGAACCGGGCAGTCAGGGGCCGCGGTGACACGGACGTCGGCGAACCCTAGACGGTGCCCCCAGCAACCACTGTGGGCCGCGGCGGCGACACATCAGGCACACCGTCGACCGGTCGGCCGAGCCGGGTGAGCAGCGAGGTGGTCGCCGCGTCGGCGGCAACGGCCAGGTCCATCGTGATCGTGGTGAGCGGGGGGTCGGACACCGCGGACAGCGGGGTGTGGTCCATGCCGATCAGCGCCAGGTCCTCGGGCACCCGAAGGCCGCGGCGGCGCGCGGCGGCCAGCAGCGTCATCGCGACGTCGTCGTTGTAGCAGGCGACCGCGACCCCGGAAGGGCCGAGGGCGTCGAGAGCGGCAGCCGCGTCGTCCAGGTCGATACCAAGCCGTACGACGACGGGCTCGGCCAGGCCCTTCTCGCGGCACACATCCCTGACACCCCGCTCGCGCCCGTCACCGAACGGGTCCTGCCGCACGTCCCGTAGGTGTGCGAAGGCCAGGCGCGTGTGTCCGTGCTCGATCAGGGCGCGCGCCTGCAGGGCGCCGATGGCGTGATCGTGGTCCGCGCCCGGCACGGTCACGGGGTCGATCACGGGGACGTCCCGCTCGGCAAGGAGCGTGCGCTCGGGTTCGCCGAGCGGGGTCAGCGAGAACACGGCCGCCGGTTTCATGCCGGCGACGAGCCGGCCGAGGGACTCCGTCGAGGGGACCGACAGGCGCAGTACGAGGGTGAGGCCTTGCGCGGCGAGTACGTCGGTGAGCCGCTCGAAGACGTCCTGGAGGTTGCCGCCGAAGGTCGTGTTCGGGATGAGCGCGATGACGACGTCACTGGAGCCGCGGGCCAGCGCCCGCCCCGCCACGGACGGTTCGTAGCCGAGTTCGCGCGCCGCGTCGCGCACCTTCTCCCGCGTCCGGTCCGAGAACCGCGCGTCCCGGCCGTTGAGGATCTGGCTCACCGTCGCGCGCGAGACCCCCGCGCGCCGTGCGACGTCTTCGCTCCTTACGGCCATTCGCCCCTCTTCCCTTGCTTCCACGGCTGTTTCGCCCACGCACAGTATCGCGCGTAACCAACTGTTGACGCGCGTTACCAGCCCGTGCTTCTCTCGGTGACGCGCGTTACCTCCTCCCCCTCCCTCTCAGCACGAGACCCACGGAGTTTTCGATGGTGAGCACACGCACGGTCCTCAACGACGGCTGGAGCTACCGCCGGAAGGTCACGGCCTTCCAGGAACTGGGCGGCACCTCCGGCGACTCCTGGACGGATGTGACGCTCCCGCACGACGCCCTCATCGGGACGGAGCGCCGGGCGGACGCCCCCGGCGGCGAGGCGAACGGCTACTTCCCCGGCGGCGCGTTCGAGTACCGGCGCACGCTGACCGTGCCCGAGGAGCTGCGCGGACGGCGCGTCCACCTCGAGTTCGACGGCGTCCACCGGGACGCGGTGGTGACGGTCGACGGCGCCCTCGCCGGCCAACACCCCTACGGATACTCGCGGTTCCACGTCCGGCTCGACCCGTTCCTGCGCTTCGGCGGCGAGAGCGAGATCCGGGTGGCCTGCCGTACGCACCTGGACTCGCGCTGGTACGCGGGCGCCGGCATCCACCGCGACGTGCACCTGGTCGTCACCGAGCCCGTGCACATCGCGCTCGACGGCGTGTGTGTCACGACGCCGGTCGCCACTGCGGACGAGGCGACGGTCGAGGTCGCCGTCGTGGTCGACAACGACGGTCCGACGACCACGACGGCACGCGCCCATGTCGTGCTGCGCGATGCCGCGGGTGCCGAGGTCGACGCCGACGGCGCGCCGGTCACGCTGCTGCCCGGTGAGTCCGCAACAGCCCGCTTCCGGCTGCGTGTTGAGAGCCCGCAAAGGTGGAGCGCCGAGACGCCGTACCTGTACACGGCCCGCGTCGAACTGCGCGACGGCGACGAGCTCCTCGACGTACGGGACACCCCCGTCGGCGTCCGCAATCTCCAGGTCGACCCTGCCCACGGTCTGCGGATCAACGGCGAGACGGTGAAACTGCGCGGTGCCTGCCTCCACGCGGACAACGGCCCGCTGGGTGTCGCCGCGATCGGCCGCGCGGAGGAACGCAAGGCCGAACTCCTCAAGGCCGCCGGGTTCAACGCGGTCCGCAGCTCGCACCACCCGGCCTCCAGCGCACTCCTCGACGCGTGCGACCGCCTCGGCCTGTACGTCATCGACGAGACGTTCGACATGTGGACGCAAGGAAAGTCGGACTTCGACTACTCCGCCGACTTCCCGCAGTGGTGGGAGCGCGACGTCGAGGCGATGGTCGCCAAGGACCGTCTCCACCCGAGCGTCATCATGTACTCCATCGGCAACGAGATCCCCGAGACCGGTTCCCCCGCGGGCGCGGTCTGGAGCCGCCGCCTGGCCGAGAAGGTCCGCGCGCTCGACCCGACGCGCCTGGTGACCAACGGGATCAACGGCTTCGTCTCCGTCCTCGATGCCGTGCTGGACGGGATGGCGGGGCGGCGCGAGGCCGCACAGGAGTCCGGCGGGGTCAATCAGATGATGACCGGGTTCGGCGAGATGATGGCCGGGATCCAGGCGTCGTCGATGGTCGGTGAACGCACGGAGGAGGCGTTCGCGGTCCTCGACGTCGCCGGGATGAACTACGGCGACGCGCGGTACGTTCCGGACCGCGAGCAGTTCCGTCACCGCGTCATCGTCGGGACCGAGACCTGGCCCGCTGACATCGACCACACCTGGGCGCTCGTCGACCAACTCCCGCACGTCATCGGTGACTTCACCTGGACCGGCATCGACTACCTCGGCGAGACCGGGATCGGTGTCATCAAATACGCGGGAGAGGCGGGTGAAGGGGCGAGCGGGTTCTCGACCCCGTACCCGGGCCTGACCGCTTGGTGCGGCGACCTGGACATCACCGGGCACCGCCGCACCGTCTCGTACTACCGCGAGACCGTGTTCGGCCTGCGTTCGGCCCCGTACATCGGCGTACAGCGGCCCGAGCGCCACGACGCGGAGGTCGCCGTGGCGACGCCCTGGTCGTGGAGCGACACCGTGTCGAGCTGGAGCTGGCCCGGCTTCGAGGGCAGGCCCGTGCGCGTCGAGGTCTACAGCGACGCCGAGGAGGTCGAGCTGCTGCTCGACGGCAACCGGGTCGCGCGCGCAAAGGTCGGTGAGACCAAGGCGTTCCGCGCCGATCTGGAACTCCGTTACGCTCCAGGCACGTTGACGGGCGTCGCGTACTCCGGCGGGGTCGAGACCGGACGGACGTCCCTCACCTCAGCGGCCACCGACGCACTCGTGCTCACCGCCACGACGGATCGCACCGAACTGACGTCGGACATGCACGACTTGGCGTACGTGTCGCTCGAACTCACCGACGGCGCCGGTGTCCTGCACCCCACCCTCGACCGGTCCGTCCACGTCGATGTCGCGGGGCCCGCCGTTCTGGCGGCCCTCGGCAGCGCCGCACCCGTGACCGAGGAGAGCTTCACCGACGCCCGGCACCGGACATTCGACGGCCGGGCACTGGCCGTCGTCCGGCCCACTGGACCGGGCGAGATCACGGTGACCGCGAGGGCGGACGGCTGCGAGACCGCCGTCGTCCGCCTGCACGCCCGCTGACACCTGTGCCGCCAACGCCCGCACACCCCGCACCGCATCACCCCGCCGCCCCGCACGCCGACAACGGAGTCACCGTGACCAACGACGAGCCCCTTGCCGCAGCCATGGCCTCCGCCACACCGGCCGGACCTCCCGACGCGACGCACGACGCGATGCACGAGCCCCCTCAGGAAGAACTCCCTCCCGTAGGGCGGCGCTTCATCTGGTTCCTGCTGCTCGCCCACTTCGGAGCGTTCCTCGGCCTCGTCACACCGATGGCGATCTCCCTCGCGATCCGGGTCGAGCACCTCGCGCCGGACAACACGGGAGTGCTCGGTTACGTCGTCGGCACCGCCTCGGCCGTCTCCGTGATCGCCGGCCCGTTGCTCGGCACCGCGAGCGACCGCACGCGCTCCCGGTTCGGGCGCCGCCGACCGTGGATCGCGATCGGAGCGGTCGTCGGCCTGCTCGGATCGCTCGTGCTCTCCGGCGCGCAGAGCGTGTTCCTGCTCGGCGTCGGATGGGTGATCGCCGCACTCGGGTGGACCCTGGTCATGAACCTGGTCATGACGGTGCTGGCCGACCGACTGCCGGAATCCCAGCGGGGCAAGGTCTCCGGCATCAGCGGCTTCATTTCCATGGCCGCACCGGTCGGCGGCTCCATCCTCGGAGGCGCGCTCTCCGGGAACACGTTCCTGCTCTTCGTGGTTCCGGCCGCGATCGGCCTGCTGCTGGCGCTGGCGTTCGTCCTACTGGTCCACGAGGACTCCACCAACGACCTCCAGCCGCCTCCCAAGCTCGATCTCAAGAGCCTGGCCTCGACGTTCGTCTTCGATCCGCGCCGCTACCCCGACTTCGCCTGGAACTGGCTCGCCCGCTTCCTCTTCTACATGGGCCTCACGTTCAACACGACCTTCACCGCCCTGTTCTTCGCCGACCGGCTCGGGAAGAAGGTCGCCGAGATCAGCCAGATCGTCGCGGTCACCGGCGGCCTCACCCTGGTCGCGGTCAGCATCGGCGCCATCTCCAGTGGCTACGTCTCCGACAAGGTCGGGCGCCGCAAACCCTTCGTTCTGCTCGGCGGGACCATCTTCGCCGGCGGCGCGAGCCTCATGGCGTTCGTCGACGCACTGCCCCTGCTGCTGACCGGGGCATTCATCGCGTCGCTCGGGATGGGCCTGTTCTCGGCCGTCGACCAGGCGATCCTGCTCGACATCGTCCCCGAACGCAGCACCGACGCAGGCCGGTTCATCGCCATCAACCAGTTCGCCACCTCCATCGCCCAGGCCGTCGCCCCCATCGCCGCGCCCACTCTCCTCACCGTCGGCGTCGTACGAGGCGGGGAGAACTACACCCTGCTCTACCTCGTCGCCGCGGCCTTCACGCTGGCCGCCGGCGTCGTCGTCATCACACGGGTGCGGTCGATCCGCTGAGCCCCTCTCCGGTGAACACCCTTACGACAGCTCGGAGTTGCGAGACATGACCACCGTGCCCGCCTTCATCAGCGGCTCCCGCGCCGCGGCCGAAAGCGACCCCGCCCCCTACTTCCGTCGCGATCTCGACATCACCCCCGGACTGCGGCGCGCCACGCTGTACGTCACCGGCCTCGGGATCGTCGAGACGTACGTCAACGGCGCCCGGGTCGGCGACGAGGTCCTGAGCCCTGGCTGGACCTCGTACACACACCGCCTGGACCTGCGCCGCCACGATGTCACCGGCCTGCTCGCCGAAGGCCGCAACACTCTCGGCGCGATCGTCGGCGAGGGGTGGGCCGTCGGGCCACTGTCGTGGGAGCTGAAGCGGGGCAGATACGCCGACCGGCCCGCACTGTACGCGCGGCTTGAGCTGGAGTACGCCGACCGCACCGAGGCCATCGGCACGGACGAGGAGTTCCGCGTCGGCGAGGGGGCGGTGCGGGCCAACGGCATTTACCACGGCGAGAGTTACGACGCCCGTCTTGAACCGGTGGGCTGGTGCGAGCCCGGCTTCGACGACACGGCATGGACCCCCGCGCAGCCCTTCGACTGGGACCTGGGAACGCTGGTTGCCGAGGCGGCCCCACCGATCCGGCGCATCGAAGAGCTGGCGCCGGTCGAGATCAACCGCCGCGACGACGGCCGGTTCATCGTCGACTTCGGCCAGGTGCTGACCGGGTGGGTGCGACTCACGGTGTCCGGCGAGGCAGGCCGGACCGTCACCCTGAGGCACGCCGAACACACGACCCCAGACGGCGAGTTGGAGACGGAGACACTGCGCAAGGCGGCCGCGACCGACCGCTACACACTGCGCGGGTCGACTGCCGAGGCTCCCGAGACGTGGGAGCCGCAGTTCACGTTCCACGGGTTCCGGTACGTCGAAGTGACTGACTGGCCGGGCGAGTTGTTGCCGAATGACCTGTCCGCGGTCGTCGTGCACAGCGACATGGCACGTACCGGCTGGTTCTCATGTTCGAACGACCTGGTCACCCGGCTGCACACCAACACCGTGTGGTCGATGCGCGGCAACTTCGTCGGGGTTCCGACGGACTGCCCGCAGCGCGACGAACGGCTCGGCTGGACCGGCGACCTCAACGCCTTCGCACCCACGGCCGTCTTCCTGTACGACGTGCGTGGAGTCCTCCGGTCCTGGCTGGACGACCTCGCGGCCGAGCAGTCCGCCACCGGCACCGTGCCATGGACCGTGCCCGACGCGCTGCCACACCCGTCCTCGGCCGCGGCCCTGTGGAGCGACGTGGCGGTGAACCTGCCCTGGACGCTGTACCAGGAGTATGGCGACGCCGGGATCCTGCGGCGCGCCTACCCCTCGATGACGGCGCTGGTCGACGAGATCGCCGGCCGGCTCGACGAGCACGGCCTGTGGAGCGAGGGTTTCCAGTTCGGCGACTGGCTCGCCCCGGACGCCCCGGCCGACAACCCGGCCGGCGGCGGGACCGACAGGTACCTCGTCGCGCAGGCCTACCTGTGCCGTACGGCTCGTCAACTGGCGGACACCGCACGGGTTCTGGGCGAGGACGTCGACGCCGCCCGCTGGGCCGCGCTCGCCGAACGGGTACTGGCGGCCTTCCGCACGGAGTACGTGACACCGGCGGGCCGCCTGGCGTGCGAGTCGCAGACCGCCTACGCCCTCGCGATCACCTTCGGGCTGCTCGACGAGAAACAGCGGGCGAAGGCCGGGGCCCGCCTCGCCGCCCTCGTCGAGGAGGCCGGACACACCATCGCGACCGGGTTCGCCGGCACCCCGCTGATCACCGACGCACTGTCCGCCACCGGCCACCTGGACACCGCGTACAAGCTGCTGCTTCAGATACGCTGCCCCTCGTTCCTCTACCCGGTCACCCAGGGCGCCACCACCGTGTGGGAGCGGTGGGACTCGGTGCTGCCCGACGGCCGCGTCAACGCGACCGGCATGACCTCGCTCAACCACTACGCGCTGGGCGCCGTGGCCGACTGGCTGCATCGCGTCGTCGGCGGCCTGCGGCGCACGTCGCCGGGGTGGCGCACGCTGCGGATCGCGCCGAAGCCGGGCGGCCGCCTGACGTTCGCGAGCGCCGCGCACGACACTCCGCTCGGGCGCGTGTCGGTCGACTGGCGGGTCCTGGACGGGGAGGTGCACCTCAACGTCGCCGTGCCCGACGAGGCGACAGCCGTCGTCGAACTGCCCCTGCACCCCGAGGGACGCACTGAGGAGATCGGCGGCGGCCGACACACCTGGCGCTACCCGGCGCCCGAAGGCTACGGCGAAGCCGTCCGGCTCACGCTGGACTCCCCCGTCAAAGCCGTCATGGAGGACACAGACACCTGGGCACGAGTGCGCGAAGTCCTCGCCGCGGCCTACCCGGACATGCCCATCGACGCCGCAGGCACCCACCTCGACGCCGCGCCCCTGACAGCACTGGTGGAGCACTACCCGGGCCCGAAGGACACGCTGCGCACCGCTTTGCAGGAGGCGCTGCTCCTCGAACCGACGCCCAACCCGTACCCCACGACCTCACCTGGAGTCCGCACATGAACTCCCCATCCACACACGGCCGCACGCCCATCCGTCCGGGCCGACCCTGGCTCGACACGAACGGCCACCGCATCCAGGCGCACGGCGGCTCGATGAGCATCGCGCCCGACGGCACGTTCGTCTGGTACGGCGAGAACAAGGAGCACACGACGCCGGGCAGCGGCGTCTGGCACTGGGGCGTGCGCGCGTACTCCTCCCCCGACCTCGTGCACTGGACCGACCGCGGTCTCATCATCCCGCCGGACACCGACGATCCGGACTCGCCGCTGCACCCGGCGCAGAAGACGGACCGCCCGCACATCCTCTTCAACCCGGCCACCGGGAAGTACGTGTGCTGGCTCAAGGTCATGGGGTCCGGCCCGCACGACCCTCAACGCTCCACGGTGCTCGTGGCCGACGACCTCTTCGGACCGTACGAGATCGTCCGCAGCGGCCTCGAACCGCTCGGGATGAGCGCGGGCGACTTCGACCTCTCCGTCGACCCGGTGACCAACCAGGCCTACTACTACTTCGAGAAGGTCCACACCGAGCTGATCTGCGCCGAACTCACCGACGACTACACGGATGTCACCGGCAAGCACTCCTCCCACTTCCCGCACCCCGGCCCGCCGTTCACCCGCGAGGCACCCGCCCACTTCCAACGTCGCGGAAAGCACAACCTGTTGACGTCCGGAACGACCGGCTACTTCCCCAACCCCACCGAGGCCGCGATCGCCGACGACTTCCACGGCCCTTGGACGGTCCTCGGCGAGACCCACCGCGGAGAGGGCTCCCACACCTCTTTCCGCTCCCAGATCAGCTGCGTGTTCCGGCACCCCGGCAAGGAGGACCTCTACATCGCGATGGCCGACCGGTGGATCCCGCAGCTGCCAGCGGGCATGCCGAGCGCCTTCGACACGATGGCCACGATGCAGTCCGGGGACACACCCCCGCGACGCGCGCCCAACCCCGGGCTGGAGGCCGTGATCGCCCAGCACGAGGAGAACACCGCGACCGCCGACTACGTGTGGCTGCCGGTCCGCTTCGACGGCGACCGTCCCTACCTCGAGTGGACGGACGCCTGGCACCCGGACGACTTCCGCTGACCTCGCCGACGCCTCGGTACCGGTACAGCCCCCAACAGCGCAGCCTTCCCCCGCCCCGTACAGTCGCAGCACCTTCCGATGCCCGCTGGCAAACGCCCGAACCTTGCTACGGTCCAGACTGCGACATGTGAGAGGCCGCCGCTCTAGTCACAGCGGCAACCTGACCAGATCACTCCCTACTGGATCCCCAGGGCGATACCCCCTCAGCGATAAGCCAGCATCAGACCGGCCATGAGTGGCCGCACAGCGTGGGGGACGCACTCCACCGGTCATGGGGTCGTCAACTCACCGGCCCCATCACCGAATTGCAGTTATAGGGCCATCCGTCTGCCCCCATAGCCACGACGAGACAATGTGACCTGCACCGCACTGTGAATCCACGTCCACGACGGGGACACCATCGGGCCCGCTGGTGGGAGCCGAATCAGGCGTGACACGAGAAAGGGGCCGTTCGAAAACGGCCCCTCATCTGCGACGTTCGATCGTTCGAACTGTCGGGACGACAGGATTTGAACCTGCGACCCCTTGACCCCCAGTCAAGTGCGCTACCAAGCTGCGCCACGTCCCGATGTCCACTGCCTCCGGCCCGGTGTTATCCGGCCCTTCCGGCGGCGACAAGAAGAACAATACCCCAAGCTCAGGGGTGGTTTGAAACCGGATCCGCGGGGCGTGGGCGGCTGAGCGAGAATCGGCGTATGAGCACTTCACGCGAGGGTGACCGGGATCGGGACGAAGAGGGGCGGGCTCGTAATGCCCGGCCCCGTGATGGGCTCGGGCGGCCACTCCCCCATGGTGCGGCCGGCGTCGACCGGCAGCCCGAAGGGGTCGTGCGGACCGCCGCGCAGAGCGTCGCGGAGGCGCAGGCGCTGCTCGATGCCGGGCGGCCCTTCCATGCGCACGAGGTGTTCGAGGACGCGTGGAAGTCGGGGCCCGAGAGTGAGCGCGGGCTGTGGCGGGCCCTCGCGCAGACCGCCGTCGGGCTGACGCACGCGGCGCGCGGCAACGCAACCGGAGGCGCCCGGCTGCTACGGCGCGGAGCGGACGGGCTCGTGGAGTGGCAGGGCGAGGGGCAGGGCGCGGGGCAGGGCGACGCCCCGGCCGGGCTCGACACGGCGGGGCTGGTGCGGTGGGCGCAGGAGCTGGCCGGTGAGGTGGAGCGGAGTGCCGAAGCCGTGGATGCCGCCGCCGTCGCCCCGCGCCTGACCTGACGCGGGGCGCCGGGCACGCACCTCCTTCGTCCGACACGGGCGCCGGGCACGCACCTCCTCCGTCCGACACGGGCGCCGGGTGCTGGGCGCGCAGGTCCCTGTACGACACAGAGCGCTGGGCGCGCGTGCCCCCGTCCGTCGCGCGGCGCCCCGGCGCGGACGTCCCCCGTCCGACCCGGGGCGCCCGGCCCGCACACCCCCACCCGACGCGGCAAGCGCACGTCACCGGTCCGGCCCCCACCCACATGCGCCGCCCTGGCCCCGATGTGACGCTGCGAGGGTGACGACCACCGAAGAAGCCGCAGCCCCGCCCCCGGCCGCAGAGGCCGCGCCTCCGGTCCTCGACAAGCGCCGTCGCAATGTCGTCTTCGGGACGATCATGCTCGGCATGCTCCTCGCCGCCCTGGACCAGACGATCGTCGGCACGGCCCTGCCGACGATCGTGTCGGATCTCGGCGGCGCGGCGCACATGTCGTGGGTCGTGACGGCCTATCTGCTCGCGGAGACCGTCGCCACCGTCCTCGTCGGCAAGTTCGGCGACATGTTCGGGCGCAAGATCGTCTTCCAGCTCTCGGCGATCATCTTCATCACCGGCTCGTTCCTGTGCGGCCTGTCCACGAACATGTCGCTGCTCATCGCCTGGCGAGCGCTGCAGGGCATCGGCGCCGGCGGCCTGATGGTGACGGCGATGGCGCTCATCGCGGATGTCATCCCGCTGCGCGAACGCGGCAAGTACCAGGGCGCGATCGGCGCCGTCTTCGGTGTCTCGACCGTCATCGGGCCGCTGCTCGGCGGGCTGTTCACGGACCACCTGACGTGGCGTTGGGCGTTCTACGTCAACGTACCGATCGCGATCATCGTGGTCATCGCCGCCGCTCGGACGATCCCCGTGGTGAAGTCGGCGGCGAAGCCGATCATCGACTATCTCGGCATCGCGCTCGTCGCGGTCGGGGCGAGCGCCCTGATTCTTGCGACCAGTTGGGGCGGCAACGAGTACGCGTGGGGTTCCGGCGTCATCATCGGGCTCTTCGTCGGCGGCATCGTCGCGCTCGGGCTGTTCTGCTGGGTGGAGACGCGGGCCAAGCAACCGATGCTGCCGATGCATCTGTTCCGCAACCCGGTGTTCACGGTCTGCTCGATCCTCAGCTTCATCGTTGGCTTCGCGATGCTCGGCGCGATGACGTTCCTGCCGACGTATCTGCAGTACGTGGACGGGGACTCGGCCACCATCTCGGGTGTACGCACCTTGCCCATGGTGATCGGCCTGTTGATCGCGTCAATCTTCTCCGGCAATGTTGTCAGCAAGACCGGAAAGTATCGGATCTTTCCGATCGTGGGCGCCCTTGTGATGGCGCTCGGGCTGTATTTGCTTTCCCTGATGGACAGTTCGACCAGTGCGTGGCTCGAGTCCGTGTACATGTTCGTGCTGGGACTCGGTATCGGTCTGTGCATGCAGGTGTTGACCATCGCCGTCCAGAACACCGTCGAGTATGCGGAGTTGGGTACCGCGACCTCCGGTGTCACGTTCTTCCGTACGCTGGGCAGCTCGTTCGGCACCGCCGTATTCGGCACCATCTACGCCAACAGCCTGGAGCCGAATCTGAAGCAGGGGGTGGCGGACGCGGCGCGGGCGGGCACCGGGATCTCGCCGGAAGCCCTCGCGAAGGCCGCGCAGAGTCCGCAGGGGCTGCACGGCCTGCCGGAAGCGGCGCGCGAGCCGATCGTCAACGGGTACGCGGATTCGCTGCACACGGTGTTCCTGTGCACGGTGCCGGTGGCGCTCATCGGGTTCCTGGTGGCGCTGTTCCTCAAGCAGGTGCAGTTGCGCGACACCGCGCGCGCGGGTTCCTCGGACATGGGCGAGGGCTTCGCACAGCCGTCGTCGGGCGATTCCTCGCACGTGCTGGAGCGGGCCGTGGCGAACCTGGTGAAGGAGACGAACCTCAACACCGCGCGGCAGATCCTGGAGAAGTCCGAGACCCGGCTCGACATCGCGGGCGCCTGGGCCGTGATGCAGGTGGACTTCTTCACGCGGATGGTCGGGCACGCGAGCCTCGGGATGATCGCGGCGCGCCGCAGGGTGCCGCCGGAGGTGCTGGTACCGGTGTTCCAACGGATGGTCGACGAGGGCTATCTGACGCGTACGGGCTCGTACTTCTCGCACACCGAGGCGGGGCACCGGGAGTCGGAGGTCATCAACAGCGCCTGGGGCGACTGGCTGAGCCAGAAGGTCGAGGCCGATGTCGGCCGCCCTGCGGACGCGGAGCTGCGGATGGCGGTCGACTCGATCGCGAAGCGGTTGCTCGCCGAGGACATGGCGCAGGGGCTGACGAGCCAGGCGGGTTCGGAGCGGGCCCTGGTCCCCATGTAGGACCGGTACGGGGTCGGCAGCGGCCTTCAGTTCAGCAGAAGCTGGAGGCCGCCCAACACCGTCGCCGCGATGACCAGTTGCTCGAAGAGTCGCTGGTTGATCCGGTTCACGCACGCCCTGCCGATGATGGCGCCCGGCACGACGAAGAGGCAGAGCGCGGCGTCCAGGAGCAGCGAGCGGCCGTCGATGAGGCCGAGGCCCACGCTGAACGGCACCTTGGCGGAGTTCACGATGAGGAAGAACCACGCGGAGGTGCCGAGGAAGCCGAGCTTCTTGAAGCCCGCCGACAGCAGGTACATGGACATCACGGGGCCGCCCGCGTTGGCCACCATGGTGGTGAAGCCGCCGAGCACCCCGTACGAGCCCGCCTTGACGCGGGCGGAGCGGGTCTGCGTCGCCTCGGTGTCGGCAGCGGCGGCGGCCGCCTGTTTGCGGCGCCAGAGGGTCACTCCCGCCATGACGAGCAGGATCGCGCCGATCGACATCCGTACGGCCCCGTCCCCCGCGAAGCCGAGGAAGACCGTGCCGAGGACCACGCCCGCGCCGACGGCGGGGAACAGGCGCCACAGGGTGGGCCAGTGGGCGTGCCGCCGGTAGGTGAGCACGGCGAGGATGTCGCCGCAGATCAGGATGGGGAGCAGTACCCCGGTGGAGGCGCGCGCGGGCAGGATCGCGGCGAAGACCGCGAGGCTGACCGTATTGGCGCCGCTGACGGCCGTCTTGGAGAAACCCACCACCATGGCCGCGGCGGCCAAGGCGGAGAACTCCCAGGGGGTTATCCCGAATATGTCGTGCATGGCGAGGACAGATGCTAGACGCAACTACCTGCCCGGCGTCAGGGGCGCCGCATGGTGATACGGGTTACGTTCCACCGGCCCCGTAGGCCCGCATGCACCGCGTCCGGCCCTCCGGACGGCGCGAACTCGGCCTTGTGTCCTGGCCAATTGGGGACGAGTCTCCCTCCATGACCCCGCTGGCAGAAGTGCTGCCCGAGTCGACGCTGCACGATCTGATCGGCCTGCTGGTCAGGCTGGTCGAGACCGCGGGCGCGCTGATCATCTTCATCGGCGCCGCATGGGCCTTCGCACAGTTCGTCCGGGCAGGTGTGCGCAGGCGCGGCAAGGAGGCGGAGTTCAGCCGGATCAGGCTCGGCCTGGGCCGGTTCCTCGTCCTGGGCCTGGAGTTCCAGCTCGCAGGTGACGTGCTGCGCACAGCGGTCGCACCGAGTTTCGCCGAGATCGGCCAGCTGGCAGCCATCGCCGCCATCCGTACGGCGCTGAACTACTTCCTCGGGCGCGAGATCGCCCAGGAGCGGGCCGAGATCGAACAGAGCCGCTCGGCGCCTGCGCCCGGCGCCGAGGAACGGCCGACATGAGCGAGTGGCTGCCGCGGGCAGCCGTGCTGGTCTGCGCGTTCGGTCTCTTCGCCGCGGCAGCGGCCTGGCGCCTGACGCACACGGTGCGTCAGGCGCTGGTCGTGCTGCTCGACTTCCTGACCGCCGCCGCCCTCATCCGGCTGGCCGACCGGCCGTCATGGGACACCATCACCCTGACGGCAGTGGCGATCGTGCTGCGCAGAATCCTCTGACCAGCCGCCGGCCACGGCTGCCCACGGTTCCGGTCGGGTCGGGCCCCCCGTCCTCAACCCGCGTACGTCTCCCGCAGCTCGCGCTTGAGGACCTTCATGCTCGGGCCGAGCGGCAGCTGGTCGGTGAACTCCACGCGGCGCGGGTACTTGTGCTTGCCCAGGTGCTCCTTGGACCACGTGGTGAGTTCAGCGGCGTCGAGCGTGGTGTCGGGCTTGAGGACGGCGACAGCGCAGACCTCCTCGCCGTGCACGTCGTCGGGCAGGCCGATGACGGCGACGTGGTCGATGGCGGGGTGGCGCATCAGCACCTCCTCGACCTCGCGCGGGTAGACGTTGTAGCCGCCGCGGATGATGACGTCCTTCTTGCGGTCGACGATCCGCAGGTAGCCCTCCTCGTCCTTGGTGCCGAGGTCACCGGTGCGGAACCAGCCGTCGACGAGGGCCTTCTCGGTCTCTTCGGGCCGGCCGAGGTAGCCGGAGAAGACGCAGTGGCCGCGGACGACGATCTCGCCGAGTTCGCCGGTGGGCAGCAGCTCGATGCGGTCGTCGAGTTCGGCGCGGGCGACCTCGACGTCGACGCCCCAGATGGAGTGGCCGATGGTGCCCGCCTTCGCGCCGTACCAGGGCTGGTTGACGGAGGCGACGGGCGAGGTCTCGCTCAGCCCGTAGCCCTCGTGGACGGGGGCGCCGAAGAGCTCCTGGAAGCGTTCGAGGATCGCGACGGGCAGCGAGGCGCCGCCGGAGACGGCGACGCGCAGGCGCGGCAGTTCGGCCCCCTGCTCGAGCGCCTGCGCGGCCGCCGTGAGCAGGTGCACGTACATGGTGGGCACGCCCTGGAAGACGGTGACGTGCTCGCGGACCATCAGCTCGACGGCCTTGGCGGCGTCGAAGCGCGGCATCAGGACGAGCGTCTTGCCGGCGCGCCACACAGCGTGCATGGAAGCGGTCTGGCCGAAGGCGTGGAAGAGGGGCAGGGCGCCGAGGACGATGTCGTCGGGGCTGTGCTCGTTGCAGTCGAAGGCCTCGACGGTCGCGTTCATGACGAGGTTGAGGTGGCTGAGCACGGCGCCCTTGGGGACGCCGGTGGTGCCGCTCGTGTAGAAGATGACGGCCGCGTCGTCGGCGTCGCGGGTGGCGTACGTGGCGAGGGGCTCGGCGTCCTGCGTGAGCTTCTCCAGCTCGCCGTCGGCGCCGAGGGCGACGGTGCGGATGCCGACGGCGTCCGCGGCGGCCTCGCCCGTCTTGGCCTGCGCCGGGTGGCACAGCAGGAGCGTCGAGTCGCTGTCCTTGAGGACGTGCTCGACCTCGTGCGCCGACAGGAGCAGGTGGACGGGGACGACGGTGGCGCCGGCCGCGATGGCCGCGTAGTAGGCGCGCGGGAACTCGGCGGTGTTGGGCGCCATGAGGGCGATCTTGTCGCCGGGGCGGACGCCGAGCTCGGCGAGGGCGGCGGCCTGCTTGCGGACCTGGAGCCACAGCTCGGCGAAGGTGCTGCGCAGCTCGCCCGCGACGAGGGCTGTCTTGTCGGGGTACCGGCGGGCGTTGTCGGCGAGGATCGCGGCGAGCGAGAGGGTGGCCATCGGGTAGCGCTCCGTTCCGTACTGACTGCTGGTTCGGCGGTGGACCAGGTCGGGAGGGTTCCGTAGCGGTAAATTAGCGCCGCTAGTTTTGTCCTCCTGGGGGGACTCTACGCCTCGAACCCGACCGGGCGGTATGTGCCCTGGGTCACTTCCGGATCTCAGGGCTGGCCCTGATGTCCTGACAGGTCGGCCCGCCTATGGTTGAGGTCCGGCACCGCTCCGCGGACGACGTACGGGGGAGCACGGGGGCTACGGGGGTGGCGCGTCGTCCGACGGAGCGGGTAGCCGGAACCTCTTCCCTCCTTACGGAGGATGCATGGAATCAGCCGCGCAGAAAGCGCAGCACGGCCATCACGCGCCGGTGCTCAGCCGGGTCCGACTCCAGGCCCAGCTTGGCGAAGACGTTGCGGACATGGGTCTCGACCGTCTTGCCGCCGATGACCAGCTTGTTCGCTATGGCTTCGTTGGAGCGCCCCTCGGCCATCAGCGCGAGCACATCGCGCTCGCGGCCGGTGAGTTCGTCGAGCGGCCCCGCGGGACGCGGCGCGTCCATGAGGCGGGCCACCACCAGCGGATCGACGACGGTCTCCCCCGCGGCCACCCGCTTCAGCGCCCCGCTCAGCTCCTCGGCGTCGGCGACGCGCTCCTTGAGGAGGTAGCCGAAGCCCTCCGGCCGCCGGGCGAGCGCCCGGACGCTCGCGGTCGTCTCCACGTACTGGGACAGCAGCAGCACACCGGTGTCGGGGTGTGCCGCGCGCACGGCCGCCGCCGCGACCAGGCCCTCGTCGGTATGGGTGGGCGGCATACGGATGTCGAGCAGCACGGCGTCCGGGGTGTGTTCGGCGACCAGGGCGAGCAGCGGCGCGGTGTCCGCGCACTCGGCGACCACGTCGACGCCCTCGTCGGTCAGCAGCCGTACGATCCCCAGCCGAAGGAGAGCCGAGTCCTCGGCGACGATCACGCGCACGGAAGCTCCGCCCTGATGATGGTTCCGCCCCCGGCGGGGCTGTGGATGTGCAGTACGCCGTCGACGGCGGCGAGCCGGTCGGCGAGGCCGCGCAGGCCGGTGCCGCGCGCGAGGTCGACGCCGCCGACACCATCGTCCACGGTCTCCACGACGAGGCGTCCTTCGTGGTGTCGAGCCGAGACGCTGACGGCCCTGGCCCCCGCGTGCTTGGCCGCGTTGGTGAGGGCTTCGCAGACGGTGAAGTACGCGGTGGACTCGACGAGCGGGTCGTAGCGGCGGGGCTCGGCCGCTACGACGACCGGGAGTGCGGCCTGCTCGGCGAGCTCGCTCAGGGCGGCGGCGAGCCCTTCGCGGGTGAGGACGGCGGGGTGTATGCCGTGGGCGATGCCGCGCAGTTCCTCGATGGCGTGCCGCACGCCGGCCTCGGCCTCGTCGGCGGCCTCGCGCAGCGTCGGGTCCGGGTGGTCCTCGAGGCCCTTCTGCACGCGGCGTACGGACATCAGGGCGAAGACGAGGCGGGTCTGCGCGCCGTCGTGCAGATCGCGCTCCAGGCGGCCGCGCTCGGCGTCGGCGGCCTGCACGATGCGGGTGGCGACGTCCTTCGCGCGCGTGCGCAGCCAGACGTTCTCCAGGGCGAGGCGCAGGGCGGCCGCCACGGACTCCAGGAGTTCGGGGTCCTCGGAGAGGGCCGGGTCGTGGTGGAGCAGGGCGAGCGGGCGGCCGTCGGAGGCGGCCACCGGGGTGCGCCCCGGCCCGTCCTTGCCGATCTCGCGGCGGGACCCGTCGACGTATCCGCCGCGCTCCTCGTCCCACAGGCCGAGCCGCAGCGTCGGGTCGCCGAGGACGCGGACCAGCGCCTCGCGCAGCCGCGCCGGGTCGGAGTCGGTGCCGATGTCGATGACGAGCCCGCTGACCTCGGCGCGCTGCAGGCGCATGCGCAGCAGTCCCGCAAGGAAGGCGAAGGGGACGGCGACCTGGGCGAGGTCGGACAACAAGTAGACGGCCTGTTCGGGCACCGAACCGACTCCGCCGAACCACGGCACTACGTAGAACAGCATGTCCCACATCAGGAACACCGTGGCGACGCCGATGCCGATCCAGGCGGGCAGCAGGGCGCGCCTGCGGGCCGCGGACGCGTTCCGCCAGCGCAGCACGATCGCGACGGCGGCGACGACCGAGAGCACCCAGCCCACCGCGTGGTAGGCGGCGTCGAACGGGCCGAAGAGGCCGTCCCAGGCGGGCACGTGCAGCAGGTTCGGGCCGCAGTCGCGGCAGTCCAGGTACGTCGCCCCGGCCTGGGCCGCCGGGTCGAACAGGAGTGTGCGGACGAATCCGCCGACGGCGACGAGCCCGTACGCGAACTGCACCAGGCGGCGCGAGAGGACCGTGGTCAGGCGGCCTTCGGGGAACGACAGGATGAGGTGCAGGAGGATCGCCATGTTCAGCGCCTCCCACCAGGCGCCGAAGGCGAAGAGGGCCGGGACGGCGGTGCCCTGGAGGTTGCCGAAGAACCAGGTGATGCCCTCGAACACCATCAGGCGCCCGGTGTGGTTGGCGGGCCTGCGCCGCCAGGCGACGAGTCCGGCGACCACGAACGCCCAGCCGACCGCGAGGTCCCGTACGAGATCGCCCGCGGACGCGCCACTGCGCGCGTACGCCCACACTCCCGCACCACCCGATACTGCGGCGAGGGCCGCGGCCCCGGTCAGGCGCAGCCGAACCGCCCGCTCACCCTGACTGTCCACGGCCACACGTTAAGGCATCCAGGGGTGGGTCGGGGAAATCGGGCGGGGCGTGCGGGCGCACTTGGGGTCACCGGGGGCTTTTGGGGTTACTGGGGCTCTTGGCCACCTGGTCCTGCGGCCCGCGGCTGACGCCCTCCTCGCCGCTCTCCCCGTCGGTGATCGTCCCGCCGCCTGCCGCGTCGCCGCTCACCGCGCCACTTGCGCTGCCACTCGCCCCGCCGCCCGCGCGGATCAGCTCAAGGACCCGGCTCCTGAGGGCCGTGAACCGGGCGTCGGCCCGCGTCGTCAACTGGTCGCGCTCTACGGGGAGTTCGACGGGTACGTCCTCCAGGACCACGGTCGGTGACGCGCTCAGGACCAGCACCCGCTCCCCCAGGTACACCGCCTCGTCGATGTCGTGCGTGATGAACAGGACCGTCATGTCGCGCTCCCGCCACAGCCCGCGCACCAGGTCCTCCAGGTCGGCGCGGGTCTGCGCGTCGACGGCCGCGAAGGGCTCGTCCATCAGGAGCACCTCCGGCTCGTACGCCAACGCGCGGGCGATGGCGACGCGTTGCTGCATGCCGCCGGACAGCTCCCACGGGTAGGCGCGGTGGACGCCCGCGAGGCCGACCGCTTCGAGGGATTCCACGACCCGTGCGCGGCGGGCCGCTTTCGGCATCGATTTGCGTTGCCTGAGCGGGAGTTCGACGTTCTCGGCGACCCGCATCCATGGGAAGAGGCTGCGCCCGTACTCCTGGAAGACGACGGCGAGACCGGGGCGCGGGCCGGTCACGTGTGCGCCGTCCAGCGTCACCGAGCCGCTGGTCGGCCGCAGCAGTCCGGCCACGCACTTCAGGAGCGTCGTCTTGCCGCAGCCGGAGGGGCCGACGACGCACACCAGCTCGCCCGCATCGAGGCGGAACGTCAGGTCGCGCAGCGCCTCCACCTGCCGGCCCGAACCCTCGTAGAGCTTGCGCAGTCCCGTGACCTCAAGCACCGCCGCCTCCCGCCTTCCGCCGCGCCCCGCGCGATCCGTGGTACCAGCCGAGCGCCCGCCGTTCGACGAGCCGGAACAGCAGCGCGAGCACCACCCCGAGCAGGCCGAGGACGAGGATTCCGGTCCACATCTCCGGCACGGCGAAGGAGCGCTGGAACTCCACGACGGCGAAGCCGAGGCCGCTGCTGGAGGCGTACATCTCGCTGATGACCATGAGGATGACGCCGATGGACAGCGCCTGGCGCAGGCCCGCGAAGATCTGCGGGCTCGCGGCGGGGAGCACCAGGTGCCGCAGCCGGGCCGCTCCCCCGATGCCGTACGAGCGGGCCGTCTCGGCGGCGACCCGGTCCACGGAGCGTACGCCCGCGGTCGTGTTGAGCAGCACCGGCCAGACGCAGCCCGAGGCGATCACGGCGATCTTCATGGTGTCGCCGATGCCCGCGAACAGCATGATCACAGGGACCAGGACCGGTGGTGGGACCGCTCGGAGGAACTCCAGGGCGGGCTCGCACGCGGCGCGGGCACGGCGCGAGGAGCCGATGACGACGCCGAGGGCGACGCCGACGACGCCCGCGACCGCGTATCCGGCGAGCAGGCGCAGCACGCTGGGCAGCACGTCGTCCTGGAGCCGCTCTGCCGTCCAGGTGTCGTCGAAGCGGCCGAGGATCGTGCGCAGGGGCGGCGCGTAGAAGCTGGTGCTGGCGTCGGAGGCGAACCACCAGACGGCGACCAGGACGCAGGGCAGGGCCACGGCCAGGACGGCGGCGCGCAGGGCGCGGAGGGTGCGGCTCACGCCGGGTCCTCCGCCCGTACGGACTGGTGCCAGGACAGGGCGCGCCGTTCCACGAACCGCGCTCCAGTGTTGATCAATACGCCCAGGCAGCCGGCGACAAGGATCAATGCGTACATGTCCGGGACGGCCTGTGAACTCTGCGCAACATTGATCCGGTGTCCCAAGCCCGGTGCACCGATGACGAGTTCGACGGTGATGGCGAGGATCAACGCGACGGCGGCGGCGAGCCGTACGCCGGTCATCACGTACGGCAGGGCCGTCGGCCACACGACGTGCCGCACGCGCGCCCACGGGCCGAGGCCGAAAGCGCGCGCCGTGTCGTCGGCGACCGGGTCCACGTCCTGCACCCCGTACAGCACCTGCACGAGGACCTGCCAGAATGCGGCGTAGACGACGAGCAGCAGGACCGAGCGGAGCTCCGTGCCGTACAGGAGGATCGCGAGCGGGATGAGCGCGACGGACGGGATGGGGCGCAGGAACTCGACGGTGGACGCGGTGAGTTCACGCAGGTACGGGACCGTGGCGATGACGAGGCCCGCGAGGATGCCGCCCGCGGTGGCGAGGGCGAGGCCGAGCGCCCAGCCGGTGAGGGTGTCGCCGAGCGCGGTCCAGAAGGCGGCGTCGGCGAGTTCGCCGCGCAGGGCGTTCAGGGTCGTCGTGAAGGGCGGTAGGAAGTCCGGGTCGACCAGGCCGAGGCGCGGCACCGCCTCCCACAGCGCCGCGCACACCAGCAGTCCGAGAAGCCCGGGCACCGCGGGGATCACGGCAGCGATCACGGCAGCAGCGCGTCGAGGTCGGGGGTCTTCTCGAACAGGCCGTCCTGCTCGCCGAGCTTTGCGAGGGTGTCGAGCGAGGGGCGGTTCCACTGCGCGGGCCAGGCCGGGAGCGTCACCTTGTCGAGGGTCGACTGCGGGATCTTCGTGTACGTGCTGATGATGTCGCGGACCTCGTCGGGGTGACCGTTGGCGTAGGTGAGGGACTTCTGGGTGGCGGCCTTGAACTTCTTGACGACGTCGGGGTGTTGATCCACGTATTGACTCGACGAGAAGTACATCGCGACCGTCAACTTGCGTGCCGTGTCGACGAAGTTGGAGGCGATCACGCGGCCGCCCTGCGCCTTGACGGTGGCGGTGGCCGGCTCCACGACCTGGGCGGCGTCGATCTGCCCCTTGTCGAGCGCGGCGGGCATCTGGTCGAAGGCGAGCTCGACGAACTTCACCTTGGAGGGGTCGCCGCCGTCCTTGCGGACCGATTCCCGGACCGTGGTGTCATTGATGTTCTTGAGCGTATTGACGGCGACCTTCTTGCCCTCAAGGTCCTTGGCGGACTTGATCGGGCTGTCCTTGTTCACGACGACGGCGCCGAAGTCCGCGTTCTGCTTGCCCGTGGAGCCGACGCCGTTGACGACGACCTTGACGGGGACGCCCTTGGACTGGGCGACCATCAGCGAGGTGGAGTTCGAGAAGCCGAACTGGAACTGGCCGCTGACCACGCCCGGCACGATCGCCGCGCCGCCCTGCGCCATGGTCATGGACAGACTGAGGCCCTGCTCCTTGTAGAAGCCCTTCTTCTGCCCGAGGTACAGGGGCGCGACGTCGACGATCGGGATGATGCCGATCTTGAGGTTCGTGGTGCCGGCGTCTCCGGTGGATTCGGACTTCGGGCTGTCGGAGCCGGAACCGCAGGCCGCGGTGGCGGCGAGGAGCATCGTGGCGGTGACAGCGGTGAGTGTGCGACGCGTGCAACGCATGGCTATCCCCCTGGGAGCCCTGGTGCTCAGCGGGAACGTAGAGCCCGCACCCTATGGGGTCAACTCCCCTTGCGGGCAAGGATGTTGGCACGATTCACAGCGCAACCTTTGGGTGCGTGGCGCGTCGCCCGCGAGGACGCCCGCGGGGGCACCTGATCCCGGTCGCCATCCCGGCCGCCATCCCGACTGTCGCGTTGCGATGGTGACTGATGAGACAGTCAGAGGCTCAATGGCCAATGTTTCCCGTTGATTGAGGAGCATCGTGTTGAGTTCTTCTCAACATGCGGTTAGGGTCGTGCCCCGTGGAATCCAGCAACGAGGCAAGCCCTGCCGACACCGCCGCCCGCGTCCGTGAGGTCATCACGGCGGCCGGTGTCAGCCAGCGCGAGTTCGCGCGCCGCATCGTCATGGACCCGTCGAAGCTCTCCCGCTCCCTGAGTGGCACCCGCCGGTTCACGGTGGCCGAGCTGGCGCGGATCGCCGACGAGGCGCGCGTCGACCCGGGCTGGCTGCTCGGCGCGCGGCCGCAGGAGGCCGAGGCCGCGGCACCCGTGCCCGCTTCCGTGGAGGGCGGGCGGCCGCTGCAGATCGTCCAGGAGACGGTCCGGCTGGTCGCCGAGCACGGGTTCCACGCGGTGCGGGTCTCCGACATCGCCCGCGCCTGCGCCACCAGTACCGCCGCGATCCACTACCACTTCCCCGGCCGCGCGGATCTCCTGGAGGCCGCGGTGCGCTGGTGCATGGACGAGGACACCGCGCGCCGCGCCACCCACCTCGCGGAGGCGGACGACGCGGCGGCGGAGCTGCGCCAGCTCATCGAGTTGCAGACGCCGCGCACGGAGCAGCAGCGGCGGCAGTGGAAGGTGTGGCTCGACCTGTGGGCCGAGGCGGCGCGGTCCACGACGGTGGGGCGGCTGCACACGGAGTACTACCGGCAGTGGCGGGAAACCGTGGCGGATGTCCTCCGTCGTGGGGTCGACCAGGGTGTGTTCCGGTCGTCCGTCGAGCCCGCCGCGGCGGCGTATGCGTTGACCGCACTGATCGATGGGCTTGCCACGCAGGTGCTTTCGGTGAGTCGGGAGTCGTTCGGGTCGGCTGCCGATGCGATGCATGCGGCGTTGCTCTCGTACGTGGACGGCGTGATCACGAACCCGTAGTCGACGACTCGGGGCTCTGCCCCGGACCCCGCTGCTCAATCGCCGCAGGGGCTTCACTGTGGCCCACCCGCTTGATTTGCCCACCTGATCCAAATACCTGGGAGGTCCCCCTATGCCCACCGAAAACGTCATCATCACTGCCGCTCTCACCGGTGCCGGTGACACCGTGCGGCGGAGTCCGCACGTGCCCGTCACTCCGGAGCAGATCGCCAAGAATGCCGTCGAGGCGGCCGACGCGGGTGCTGCCGTTGTGCACATTCACGTACGGGATCCCGAGACCGGTGACCCCTCGCGCGACACGAAGCTGTACCGCGAGGTCGTCGAGCGGATCAAGGAGACCGGCACCGACGTCGTCATCAACCTGACCGCCGGCATGGGCGGCGACCTGGTCATCGACCCGGACGAGCCGCTCACCCACCTGCCCGGAACCGACCTCGTCAGCGGCCTCGACCGGCTGCCGCACGTCGAGGAGCTGCTGCCCGACATCTGCACGCTCGACTGCGGTTCGCTGAACTTCGGCGACGGCTCGAACCTGTACGTGTCGACGCCCGACATGCTGCGCCAAGGTGCCAAGCGCATCCAGGAGCTGGGCGTGCGGCCGGAGTTGGAGATCTTCGACACCGGCCAGCTGTGGTTCGCCAAGCAGCTGCTCGCGGAGGGTCTGCTCGACGACCCGACCGTGTTCCAGCTGTGCATGGGCATCCCGTGGGGCGCCCCGGCCGACCCGGGCGTGCTGCAGTCGATGGTCAACATGCTGCCGGAGGGCGCCCAGTTCGCCAGCTTCGCGCTCGGCCGCATGCAGATGCCGTGGGTGGCGCAGTCGATCCTGCTCGGCGGGCACGCCCGCGTCGGCCTGGAGGACAACCTCTACCTCGGCAAGGGCAACAAGGCGACCAACGCCCAGCTCGTGGAGCGCGCCGTGACCATCACGGAGTCCCTCGGCTCGCGCGTCGCGACGCCGGACGAGGCCCGCGCGCTGCTCGGCCTCAAGCCGCGTTCCTGAAATCTCCGCTCACGCAAGCAAGCCGCATTTCTGAATTCCCCGCACACGCAAGTAAACTGACACCGCTTCACCGGAAGGCAACACCACCCTCATGACCTCCCCCCTCACCGCTCCCGAGGACGTCCGCCGGGTCGCGTGCGTCGGAGCCGGCGTCATCGGCGGCGGCTGGGTCGCCCACTTCCTGGCGCGCGGCTACGACGTCACGGCCTGGGACCCGGCCCCCGACGCCGAGCAGAAGCTGCGCCGCCTGGTCGACGCCGCCTGGCCCGCCCTCACCGAGATGGGTCTCGCCGACGGCGCCTCCCGCGACCGGCTCACCGTCACCCCGACCCTCGAAGAGGCCGTCGCCGACGCCGAGTTCGTGCAGGAGAGCGCCCCCGAGGACCTCGATCTCAAGCGCGATCTGCTGTCCCGGCTCGACGCGGCCGCCCCCGCCGGCGTCGTGATCGCCTCGTCGACCTCCGGCTACCCGATGACCGACATGCAGACCACGGCCGCGAACCCCGCGCGCCTGGTCGTCGGGCACCCGTTCAACCCGCCGTACCTGATCCCGCTCGTCGAGGTCGTCGGCGGCGAAAAGACCGACGCCGACGCCACCGCCTGGGCCTCCCGCTTCTACGAGGTGGCCGGCAAGTCGGTCATCACCATGGCCCGCGAGGTGCCCGGCTTCATCGCCAACCGCCTCCAGGAGGCCCTGTGGCGCGAGGCGCTGCACATGGTCGCCAACGGCGAGGCGACGGTGAAGGAGATCGACGACTCGATCACCGAGGGCCCCGGCCTGCGCTGGGCGTTCATGGGCCCGATGCTGACGTTCGCGCTCGCGGGCGGCGAGGGCGGCATGGCGCACATGCTCGACCACTTCGGCCCGTCCCTGAAGTCGCCGTGGACGCGCCTGGAGGCCCCGGAGCTCGACAAGCAGCTGTACGACTCCGTGGTCGCGGGCTGCGATGTCGCCGCGGACGGCCGTTCCATCGCCGACCTCGTCGCCGAGCGCGACCAGGGCGTCATCGACGTGCTGCGCGCGACGGGCCGCCTGAACGGCAGCAAGAACGGGGAGGCCGACCCGCGATGAGCCCACTCCCCCTGCTGCACCGCACGGTCCGCCCCGAGTGGATCGACTACAACGGTCACATGAGCGAGGCGTTCTACGTCCTCGCCTTCGGTCACGCCACCGACGCCATGATGATCGAGACGGGCCTGGACTCGACCTACCGCGAGTCCACCCACTGCTCGCTCTACACGGTCGAGTCGCACATCCGCTATCTGCGTGACGTTCCCGAGGGCGCCCATCTCGCCATCCGTACGCGGGTGTTGGGGGCGGCGTCGAAGAAGGCGCGCTTCACGCACGAGATGTTCGTGGTCGACGACGAGGCGGGCGAGCCCGACCCGGACGCGGCCCCTGTGGCGACCACCGAGCTGCTCGCGATCCACGTCGACCAGGAGGCGGGCAAGGCGGCCGAGTTCCCGGCCGTGGTCCGCGACCGCTTCACCGAGCTGACGGAGCCCGCCCCGGAGTGGGCGGGCCGGTCGATCGCCGTCGTCTGACGGAGCGCCGACCACCTGACGTGCAGGGCCCCGGACACCTCGTGTCCGGGGCCCTGCACGTGCGCTCATCCCTGCCGTAGTAGATGCATCGTTACTGACGCGGCGTCACCAGCGGTTCCTGCGGGGCCTCTTCCTCCTGGACGCCGAACCGGTCGTGCACCCTGCGCAGCGCTCGCGGCGCCCACCACGCGCGCTTGCCCATGAGCGCCATCGTCGCCGGTACGAGCAGCATCCTTACGATCGTCGCGTCGATCACGACCGCCAGGGTGAGGCCGAGGCCGATCTCCAGGATGGGCGCGAAGCCGCCCGTCATGAAGGCGCCGAAGACGACGGCGAGGAGCAGTGCCGCGCAGCTCACGACGCGGCCCGAGCGCCTCAGCCCGGTCACCACCGCTCCCTGCGCGTCCCCCGTGGTGCGCCACGACTCGCGCATCCGGGCGAGGATGAACAGTTCGTAGTCCATGGCGAGCCCGAAGGCGATGGCGATGATGAGCGGCGGCGCGGTCAGGCTGAGCGCGCCGAGGCCCTCTCCGCCGAGCCAGGACGCGGCGTGCCCGTCCTGGAACACGAGGACCACCACGCCGAGCGCGGCGCCGAGGCTGAGCAGGGTGGTGAGGATCGTCCGCAGCGGGATCAGCAGCGAGCCGGTGAACGCGAAGAGCAGCGCGAAGATGCCGACGAGGACGGTGAGCGCGGCCCAGGGGGCACGGTCGGCGAGCATCTGGCGGAAGTCGACGAGCCGGGCCGCGACGCCTGCCACGCTCACCGGATCGTCCCCGCGCAACGCCCGTACGTCCTGCACGAGTTGGGTCGCGGTGGCTCCGTCGATCGAGCCGGCCGGGGTGACGCGCAGCACGCGGGTGCCGTCGTCGAGGGTCCGGGTCTCCGACGACGCGACGCCGTCCAGCGCCTTCACGCGGGCCTCGAAGGCGGGGTCCGTGCCGGGGCGTGCCACGACGACGACCGGGTCGACGCCGACACCCGCCGGGTAGTGCTCCTGCATGGTGTCGTACAGCTGCCGCGCCTCGGTGGATGCGGGGAGTTGGCGGGCGTCACCGATGTCGATACGGAGGTTCGATACGGGCAGCGCGAGCGTGAGCAGGGCGAGGACGCTCACCGTCGTCACCGCGATGGGGCGGCGGGCCGCGAACAGGGCGAGGCGGGCGAAGACGCGGCCCTCCGTCCCGGGCGCGCGCGGCTTCGACGGGGCGATGCGCGCGCCGAACCGGGTGAGCAGCGCGGGCAGCAGGGTCAGCGCGGCGAGCATGTCGACGACCACGACGGCGGCCACGGCCAGGCCCATGCTGCGCAGGAACGGGCTCGGGAAGACGAGCAGTCCGCTGAGGCTGACGGCGACGGTGAGGCCGGAGAAGAGGATGGTGCGGCCCGCGCGTTCGACGGTGCGGTGCACGGCCTCGGTGACGTCCGCGCTCGTCCGGCGTTCCTCCCGGAAGCGCATCACCATCAGCAGCGCGTAGTCCACGGCGAGGCCGAGCCCGAGCATGGTCGTCACCTGGATCACGTAGACGGAGATCTCGGTGACCTGGCTGAAGCCAAACAGGGCGAGGAACGCGCCCGCCACGCCGCTGACCGCCACGAGCAGCGGCAGTCCGGCCGCGCGCAGCCCGCCGAATATCAGCAGGAGCAGCCCGAGCACGATCGGCAGGGATATCAACTCGGCGCGCTGGACGTCTTCTTGGGCCCGCTCGCCGAGCTGCTGCCCGAGCAGCGGGCCGCCGCTGACGTGCACGTCGGCGCCGTCGATCTCCTTGACCCGGTCGGCGACGGCATCGACGGTCTCCTCCTCCGCGTCGTCGTCGAGTCCGCCCTTCAGGTTGACGGGCACGATGAGCGCGCGGCCGTCGGCGGAGGCCAGGCCCTCGGTGGCGTACGGGTCGGGCACGGCGGCGACGCCGGGAATGCGGCGCAGGTCCGCGGCGGTCCGCTCGACCTGGCCGCGCAGTTCGGGGTCGGTGACGCGGCGCGCCTCGACGACGGCGCTGAGGGATTCGCCGCGCGGGTCGATGTCGTCGAGGAGTTCGGCGGTGCGGTCGGACTCGGTGCCCGGCACGTCCGGCACCGAGTCGGAGAGCCGGCCGAAGACCCCGGTGCCGAGCCCGAAACCGAGCACGATCAGGGCGAGCCAGGTGAGGATCACGGTACGGGGGCGGCGGGTCGCCGCCCGGGCGAGTGCGCTGAGCACGGCGCCTCCTCGGAGGGTTCCGATGGGACACCGTCAGCGTGGTCGCGCACAGAGGTGCGGCGGATCGCCGGGGCGGGCGGTTCCCGGCTCGCGCGTGGGAGGGAGTCGGGGCGCGCGGCATGGGTCGCACGGGTGAGTGACAGCCGCCGGGCGCGCCGGACATGCTGGCGCGCATGCCCGTCTCGCTGCACCACATCGTCATCGACGCCCACGATCTGCCCGCCCTGGCCCGCTTCTGGGCCGGGGCGTTGCGCTGGCGGATCCTGTCGGAGCGGGAGCGCGAGGTGGTGATCGGTCCGGACGAGGACGCGCCGGTCGGGATCTGCTTCATGCCGGTCACGGACCGCAAGGTGGTCAAGAACCGGCTGCACTTCGACCTGACCTGCGCCGCCGAGGACCGGGACTCCGAGATCGAGCGGCTCGTCGGGCTCGGGGCGCGCGGCGCGGACGTGGGGCAGAGCGGCGACGAGTCGTGGACGGTGCTGGCCGACCCAGACGCTTCTAACTAGCACTTCTAGACTACAGGCCCCGTTGTCCCTGGTCAGCAGGCAGGCGAAAGCCCCACCCATACGCCGGGGGACGCACAGGTGGGGCCGGTCCCGCTCTGTCCGTGGAGTCAGAGCGGGAGACCAGGGGTGGTGTGCACAGGCGCCTGTTCAGCGGGCGTGTGCTGCTCGGTGCGGTGCAGGTCTAGCGCGCCCTGCCATGCGTCCCTACTGACCTCATTGGGGGCAGTCTTGATGCAGCGCTGCAAGTCCTCACACTCATAACACTTCGGCTTTGCCGGTTCCCGGCTGCTCATCGCTGGTCATCCCCCGTGAGCCATTGGTGATCGGTCTTCAGATGCCGACGCAAGCGCACATTGAGATCAGTTACCCGGCTGCCGTTCGCGTTCGCCTTCGCGTTTCTCCGCAGCCGCGTGAGCATCCCGCATGCAGCGCAGCCGTCTACGCCCTCAAGGCACTCGCTTTGAGTCAGCGGAAGTTCCAAAGGTTCTTCCTGTCGTGTGCTCGCCTGCATAGCCCAACCCCCAGCTTTCCTGTCCGTGTGAGGCAGCCAGCCAAGCTCGCTAGAGCTACTCGTCTCCACAAACTTGCACGGACTTGCACACCAGTATTCGCGCAGGTGCCCTTGACCTGCCGTGCTGAACAGGCAGGATGGCTATGCAAGTTCGAGCAAGCTACGCGGAGAGAGGCAGCCATGTCGCTACGGTTCGTGGGCATTGACCCGGACACCGATCACGACCATTGCCCAACAGTCTGGGCCGACGAAGAGGCAGGCGAATTGGTATTGCAGGGCTGGAAGGCTGGCCCTGATCTGCGTATGGCCTGTGAGTCGAACACACCAGCCAACGGGCCCATCCCGGACAGCGAAGAAGTCATCAGGATTCCGGCGCGCATGGTGCCGATGATCCGGAAAGCGTGCGATGCAGTCGAGCGTTCCGCCGTTCAGTGACCTACTGGCCAACACACGTGACTCCGCTGTCCACTTGGAAACGCGGGATGACTACGGCACCAACCCCCGGCTAGAGGCATGGCAGCGCGGGGAACGGGTGGACTGGACTGACCGCGATTCATGGTGGCACCCGTTCCATCAGACGATTGCGGATGCTGTGGCGCGTGGTGTCTCCATTCGCCGGGCGCGCGTGGTGTCGGAACCCGTCAGCGAATACATCCGCTGGGAGCACGACTCCACGCACGGGAACCTAGCTGCTGGGGAAGATGTCCGGTGGCTGCCCCGGAGTGCGCTGGCGGGCTTCCTGGTGCCAGCGCATGACTTCTGGCTGTTCGACGGGAACCTCCTCCGCATCCATCACTTCGCCGGGGATGGCAGCCACGTGAGGGATGAACTCAGCACGGATGCAGCGACGTTGAAGCTCTGTGCATCCGCCTTTGAGTCCATCTGGCAGCGGGCCATCCCCCACAGCGAATACAAGATCTAAGCGCGACCGGGCAGCCAATTCATGTCTTCACCTTCGTCCAAAGCCCAGCAAGCCAGAGAAGCCGTGGCCGGGCGGTTGCGGGAAATGAGGCTTGACGCAGGAATCACAGGGCGCGAGTTGGCTATCCGCTGCAACTGGAGCGAATCCAAGTCATCCCGGATCGAACACGCCAAGACGCCACCCAGCGACACTGACATACGCGCATGGTGCACAGCGTGCGGGGTGCCGGAACAAAGCGGTGACCTCATCGCGGCCAACCGGCAGGCTGATTCCATGTACGTCCAGTGGCAGCGCCTACAGCGAACCGGCCTTAGGCGGCTACAGGAGTCGGGCGTACCCCTCTACGAGCAGACGAGACAGTTTCATGTGTACTGCTCGAATGTCGTCCCTGGATTCTTCCAAACACCCGGCTACGCAACAGCGCTGCTGACTTCAATTGCGCACTTCCGAGGCACGCCTGACGATGTGTCAGATGCCGTCACTGCACGCATGGACCGATCACGCGTCATTCGGGAAGGTGACCACAGGTTCGCAGTCCTGGTAGAAGAGTCGGTGCTGCGGTATCGGATCGGAAGTCCGGAAGTGATGGCAGCTCAGCTTGGCCATTTGCTGTCAGTCATGGCGCTCCCCTCGGTCTCCCTGGGGGTCATTTCGTTCGCAGCAGCCCGTGAGGCGTGGCCACTCGAAACCTTCACGGTCTTTGACCGTCAGCGAGTGCACGTCGAAACGTTGGCAGCCTCCATCAAGGAGACCCAGCCCAGCGAAGTAGCCCTGTACCTCCGGGCGTTCGGCAACATGAAGAAGGTTGCCGCCTATGGGGCAGACGCTCGCTCACTCATCACCTCCGCCATTGACGCACTCAGTTAGGGAACGGGAACGCGGGCGGCTCTACTGGCTCCTTGGCGAGACTTATCACGCCTCAATTTCTGCCGTATCCGCCATAATGTGCGGCGCCGCTCGGTTCCATCCCTATCAAGCATCCGGGCACAGGCCACGCCAAACGTATTAATGGCATCAACTAGCTGCCGCCTGCAACTATCCGTCTCATTCATTGCATCCTCGTACGCCTTGCGTGCCGCCTCGAATGCGTCTTCATCTTCTTCGTCGGTTTCTTCCAACCATTGCTTCAATAGCTGTCGGCACTCGCCCAGGTGGGCGATCATGTCATCAACAGCGTCATGAACAACAGAACCAATAATGGCCAACGGCTCTGGTCCCGCAAGAACTACGTCGATCCATCGCGCGTCAAGATCTTCTTTAAACTGCCGTTCTTCTTCACGTGTCGAATCTTCGTAGGCAGGCGAATTCAGGCGAGCCTCTAAGGCGCGCAGCACTTCAAGAAAAGCTCTATAGGCCTCACGTCGCGGTTGGTGTCGCTCCTTGAAGTTCTCTGCACGTACGGTCATGCGCACACCATCACGCTGGGCGCGCCCCGCCGCGATTGAGCCGATTACACCGCTGATCGAGCCTGCTAAGGCGCCAAACACTGCCGCTATACCAGCATCCATGGCGTGATTGTCCGGCCCTGCTGACTTCCTGTCTAGGGCGTCTCCCCTGACGCTCCGTCTCGGCCCAATCGGTCACGCGCTGGTCATGCTCGGGAGTCTGCAAGGGGTATCGGGTGGGCGTCGCCGACAGCCTGGGAACACAGAAAGCCCCGGCCAGCGAGTGACCAGGGCATCAAATGGGGTATTTCTCTCCGCGCAAACGCTCCGAGTTGCGGGGCTAGGTTTTTCTCTCCCTGCCGAGTGTTTCCGCACTGGGGAGGGGGTGCCCCCCCCCCAGGTAGCGCTAGTAGATCCGTGGTGACGGTCGTCCGGCTGAAATGCAGCGCGCAAAATCCTGCTGACGAATCCTGCTGACGAGGCATAATCTGGTCATGGGCAAGCGAGAGCAATGGTTCCGTGAGGGCGCACCACTTTTCCGGCAAGCGCTCGAACAGCTTCGGCTTGCTGATCGGTTGCCGACCACCGAAGACGACTACTACGCGTGCCCGTGCTGTTTGATCGCGTACCCGTTTGAAGCGATTGCAGAGAAGGTATTGAGCACGGAACACGTGCCACCTGATGCGCTCGGCGGAAAGGGAATGCTGCTCACGTGTACACGCTGCAACAACGATGCGGGTCGACGCTTTGACGCTCATGCAATAAAGCGTGCGGACGTGCATAACTTCTTGCTGAGAAAGGAAAGCAATCGACCCGTACGTGCTGTATTTCTGGCGGACGGCATCTCCGTACGAGGGGAGGTACAGAGTTCCGGGACCGGATGGCTCATGCAGGGGGTCCCGAAACAAAATGACCCAGCGATGCTTGATGCCCACGAAAAGGCTCTACGCGAGGCCTCCGAGCGAGGTGAAGTGCCCAAGTTCACTTTCACACTGACGGAGCGATTTTCGCCTCAACATGCGGACGTCTCATGGATACGATCCGCATACTTGGCCGCATTCGCAGCCTTGGGCTGGCACTACATTCTTCGACCGGAACTTGATCCGATTCGTGCACAGTTGAAGTCTGATTCGCCAACAGAACTCCCGCTCACCATCGGATTCAACCCCAAGGCTGACAGTAATATTCGATCAATCATGATTGTCCGAGAACCAGAGAACCTGAGCAGTGTCCATGTAGTCATCGGGCACTACACCGTATTCCTACCGGACCCCTGGGGGACGCTGTCCTTGCAGGATTTGGCGGAGTCGATCTCAGGTTTGAGTGACGAAACGGGTGGCGTTACTGCCACGTTGAGCGGTCAGATCGCGGATTGGCCAACAAAACCCATGTACTTGCTGGATAAGGCGACTCGTTAGCGTCAGCACACACATCAATGAAGTGGCTGCACGGAAAAGGAGCAGGTCAAGAAAGGTGGGGGTTCCAGCCGGCTGAGGGTGCCTGGTTGCGTCAGCACACCCCGGAACGAAGGCTCTTGACCCCCTGCCTCGCGGGACAGCAAGGTTGGGTCATGGATGCAGGATTGGCGGCAGTACTCGGTGCATTGGCAGGGTCGGTCGCGACAATTGGCGCAGCGCTGGCTACTGGATGGTCAGCACGTGAACAAGCGAAGATGACGGCACGGGCGGAGCATCTGAGACAGAGACGTGATTCACGGCAGTCTGTATACGAGGAATTCATAGAAGCAGCAGAGGAGCATGCGAACCTGACTAAGATTCTGCTAGCTCCTGCACCACAAGACTTCGATGACCTAGAACGCCTCCGCATCCTTCCGCCGGGTATGGACCTAGAAGCGACTATTAGTGAATCTAAGTCACTACACGAAAGGGTTCGGAAAATCTCGACGAAAGTTCAGATTGCGGGCCCAAAGGAAGTGAGTACAGCTGCAGTGGCTGTAAGCGGTAAGTCGGGAAGTGTGTACGGTTCCCTTAGCGTGACGACTATCACGAGAAGTTATCCAGGCGCACGCAGTCTGGCTGAAAAATGGGAAGCCGGATGTAGAAACTACGTGGAATTCAGTGGCTCCATGTCGGACTTCACTGAAAAGGTGCGGATTGCGCTGGATAATGATGGGACGAAGGAGTAAGCGCCCTGCGCCATGACGCAGGGCAACTCGCTAAAAAGTTTCCATCATGGGATAACCGGCGGAACGATGGGGTTTCCCTCAGTGTCGCACGGAGTGAGGTCAATGACGTAGCGCTGGCCATCCCGTACAACACTGCTTAGGCCCCGTGGCATTCGTGTGCCCTGGTAATCAGCCGGGCAGCGATCCGACCACGCCGGGGAACCGTCGGGAAGTCGGGGAAACCAGGGATAAGAACCATCCGGCCCGGGATCCAGTGCGTCACTTGCCATTGATGAACGCCTCACGCTCAGCCTCAAGGGCATCAGCGAACTCCGCAGCACGGCGCCGAGACTCGTTCACGACAATCCACTTGAGATAGTCCACAACGTCTAGGGTGTATTCCCTCTCATCGGGCACCGTGCTTTGAGTAGAGGAAATGCCTAGCGTGGTCTCAGCGCGTCGGGCATGGTCCAGCACAATGCGCCGCTTCTCACGACCCGCAGCGAACCGAACCAGGTCTTCGAGGAAACCCATTGTTTTCGGGTCGTAGTCAACGGGCGCGCCTTCGGAGTCCCTAGCCTTCGCCGCTAGTTCCGTCCAACGTGAGTGAAACTCCGTGTCGTACTTTCGGGTTAGATCCACGCGCTTCGCGGCAGCAGCATCGCGCCTCAAAGCCTCTTCAGCTTCCAGCTTGGCCACCTTCGCCTGAGCGGCTTCGGCAGCCTTACGCGCCTTGTCTAGCGTCTCCAACTCGGCCTGAGTAGCGGGCTTGGTGTCCTGATTCATCGTGCTTCACTTCCCTTTCAGTTGGCCGTGCGGTAGTAACCGCTCGCAATGCGCTGCTCAGGGGTAGTTCCCTCTGCGCTGATGCTGGGGCTCGTCGGCGCAGCATCGTCTAGTCGATCGGCAGCCTTCCGAGCAACAGCCGCGTAGCCCATCGCCATTCGCATAGAAGGGTTGATGTCAACGCCCTTAGCCTCAGCATTCTTCAGGTGGGCAACCTCAGCATCAACCGATTCGCTGGCCGTAGAAGCCAGAGACTCAAGCACTCGGCGCTCACTCTCAGGGCTTCCGTTCTCTACGCCCGGCTCAACGGTGCGCATGTACCACGGGGTGTCATTCATGGGATTTCCTTCCAGGGACCACCTCCGGATTTTCGGAGGTGGTAGTCAGTGGTGGTAGAAGACCCGGCCCCAGCACTCCGGATTCTTGGGCCGGAGTCCTAGGTGACGCGCGCCATATCGATTGGACACGCGCTTATAGCCGGTGGCGATGAGCAGTCGTCCAAAGGTGCCCAGCGGTATGAACTTGTCTCTGCTGGCGGCCTTGCAGGCATCGAACAAGAGACTTGTGCTGGCGTCTGCGCCTGGGTGCTCCTCAAGGGCTTCCCCGACCACAGCGGCAAACTTCGCAACGTGCTTATGGTCAGCCTCAGTTAGACGCACCATCGGGGCTGCCTCCTAGGACGTTGATGCGAACCCAAGCGAAGGCCGCGAACAGCTCATCCCGCTGCTGTTCGTCTGTCGGCACGATTGCATGAGTTTCGAGAATTTCTAGCGCTTGCTCAGCGCCGATAGCGTCCATGCGTAGGCACTCCGAATTTCAGGGAATAGGGGTCAGCCGGCTCGGATCTGGCGGTTTTTTCAGATAGCGCCAGCCATTTGGTAGATCAGCGATACCCAGAGCACCATTACCAGCACTTCAGGAAGCCAACCGAGTAGGGCGTCCATCAACCTTCACCGCGCTCTAGGGCGTTGTGCCGAAAGCCACGGGCCATAAGCGCCAGCGCGTCATCAATAGCGGTAGCGCTGGCCTTTGTGCGTCGGGGCTTCCTGGTGGCTTCCTGAGCCTCTATGTGCCGTAGGGCGACCTCACGGTTTGCTTCCCGGGCCCGGGTGTCAGCAGCGCGGCGTTCATCGCTCACAGCGGCGTACGCGGCTTCCTTGAGCCTGGCCACTTCAAAGGGAAAACGCTCAGCGCCGTAGGAACGGTGCGCGTCATCAAACCGAAGGTGACAGCGTCGACACATGGCGCGATAGCTGGTGGTGTTCTGGCTGTAGGGGCCGTGCTCGCTGTCCAGCTCCTCAGCGTCGTCCCACTGGTAAGCCCAGTCATTGGCGCTGAGCCCACACCAGTGGCAGGCGCTGTAACGCGCTGGAAGGCGGAGCGAGTTGAGGGTTTTATGCATGGCTTTGTAGCCGGTCATGGAAGTCCTTGCGTGGCTGCCCGCGTATCGAACGCGCGGAAACGAGAAAAGCCCCCGAGCGTGGGGAGTGAGAGAAGGGGCAGCCACGCGCCTTCAATTACTCGACCCACGCCCGGGGGCTGGATGTCTACGGAACGAACCCCCGTAGCAGGGTGTCTAAGCTCGCGGGTCTGGTGTGGCTGCCACCCGCTAAGGCACGGTCTCCCCTGCCCTTCACAATGTGTCTAGGGAGTCGAATGCTCGTCGGCACCGGAAAGCGGGCCCTTTTAGACGGCTCTCCAGGAACGTTACAAGGCCGTTACGGGTACCCCCACCAGGCGAGGAAGCAGGGCCCAGAACGGGCGAGTGTAGAAATGTACTTTCGAGGGCCGGGCGGCGTATCGACTAGAGAACTCTATTCGATTACCGGGATGGGACCTGAAACTACACTTCTACATTTATGCAGGTCAGAGTAGGTGATCTGACAGCGTGTCAGAAATGGTTCTACACGGCGCCTTGGTTCTGCGCTCTTTTCCGCTGCCCGCCCCGGGGGCCTCGAACGCTGGCGGCATGAGAAAGCCCCGCCCGGCATCGCTGCCTGGCGGGGCCGGTGAGCCTCAGTGGAGCAGGAAGGATCGCGAGCTCCTGTCGCGCAGCCGCTTGAGTGCCTTGCTGCGGGCGGATGCCACATGCCCCTTCGGGACCCCCAGGGCTACCGCTATCTCGCTGTCGGTCATGCAGCCGTACTTGCCGATACCGTACGTCATTTCCAGCACGCTCCGCTGTTGCTCCCCGAGCGTGAGCAGCATCCATGCCACGCGGCCGCTAGAACGCCCCGCGTCGCCCTCTGAGGGCTCCGCCGGTTCGGGGGTGGCCAGTTCCTCGGGCATCTCCCCAACGGGGCTCACGGCGGCCCTCACGACCTTCGCAGTTGCTGGGCTCATCCGCCATGCCAACTCACCGGAACTCAGCAGCCGTTCAGCTTCGTCGGCATCGCCCTTCGCGTGCTTGTAGGCGGAGCGCCAGAGCTTCGCTTCGTCCAAGCTGAGTCCCAGGTAATGCATGGCGCAATGCGCGTCCATCATGGCGCCGGTAACGGTCTTCGCTGCGTAGTTCACGAAGTGTTCCGGAGTCACACCATCAAAGCGCGACAGGCATTGCCACAGAGCCTCACGCCCTTCCTGGGCAAGGTCTTCTGCATGCTGCCGGTTGATGCGTCGAGCACGCGCCCTGATGAGCCGGTCAAGTTCCCGGAGTATCACCGTGATTGCTTCGCTGTTGCCGTCGAGCGCCGCAGTGAGCTGCGTTTCATCAACCCTCATACCGCTACCGCCAACTCGGCTGCCATGGCTGTGAGTTCGTTTGCCGCCTCAACAAAGAAGTGCGTACTCACGTCGAATATCATCCGGCCTTCATCAAGCTTTCGCCACCCCCCGCGTGTGCCACGCTTCACGGTCAGGTGAGCCCCGGCTTTGAGCAGCATGCGCCGCTTCTTGGCCGTGTCAGCCTCTTCCCACAAGTCCGCGTAGGTCTTTCCGGTGCTGATCTCCTCCGTACGAGGCTCCACCTTTTCGAGGGTTTCAAGCTCAGCAAGTCGTGCGTCTAGAGCATCCATGTGCTTCTGCCAGGATGCTTGCGCTGCTTTCGACTTCTGCTGTCCCCGTTCCGCGCGGTGCGCTTCGTACTCAGCGAGGGTGGCGTCAATCTCGGGTTGCGGATCGTACCCAGGAATGACGCGACTGAGTGTTACTTCCAGCGCGCCTGCCATGCGCAGGAAATCCCGACTCACGTATTCATCTGCCCAATCACCACGAACGTTTACCGGCGCTTCGCAGGAGTCTCCACGGGCACTGCTATTGCACTTATAGGTAGGCGTCTTACCGTCCTGGGCATTCAGGTACATACGTCCGCCGCACGAAGCACAGTGGATAACTGCGAGAAGTAGTGCGTTTGTGTCTTTGCGTTCCCGGTTGTTGATGCGCCGGGAGTCCAGCAAAGCGCCCACACGGTCATACTCGGCACGTGTGAGGAGGGGTTCAGCCGTCGCCATCACCGGCTTTCCCTCGCTGTCACGGACCGGATTTCCGTCGTGTACCTTCCAGCCCAACAAGGCCGGAGAACGAAGCAACTTCGAAATGACGGGCGGTGTCCACTTGAATCGCTCACGCGATACGCGCTGCCCCTTGGCTCCCCCGGTCTTTCCGCCAGTTTTCCGACCCTTGACCAATGACCACCAGTCGCGCGGGGAAGGAATTCCGCCAGCGTTCAACTCTTCGGCAATGGCGGTGACAGTCTTCCCGGTCACGCCTTCCGACGGATCCCCCATCAATCCCTGAATGATGCGCTCAATGACGGCTACTGGCGCTGGTCCGCATCCCTCAATGGCTTCCGTGGCGGGCGTCAGAGTCCAGCCGCCGCCTTCCAGCGGAACGGGAGCGTAGCCGTAAGGCGGACGGGAACCACGCCAGCGAAGTTCCATGCCCCGCATGGCCGCCTGAGCACCTAGCACGCGCTCACGGATGGACTGAGCTTCGAACTCAGCGGCAAAGGCGAAGATTTGGAGGATCAGTTGAGTTATCAGGTCTACGCCGTTGCGGAAGTCTAGAACCAGACGGCCACCCGGCCCTTCAGCAAAGACAATGACCTTACGGTGTTTCCGCGCCCAAGTAACTAGGGCATTCATGTCGGCCATGCTGCGAACAGCACGATCAAATCGCCAGAACAGCACGGCGTCGAATTCTTCCGGACGCGTAAGCCAGGAACCCAACTCAGGGCGCTCAAAAGGTGTGGTCTTGCTTGCGCTGACACCCAGGTCTACGGCTTCCCCGATGATCTCTGCGCCAATGGATGCTGCGGCGTTCTCATTGGCAGCACGCTGACGGCTGGGGCTGGTGGTCTCGTCAGTCTCGACTGACAGGCGGATGGCAGATAGTGCACGGGTCTGATCGGTCTTCACGGACCCGTGCAAGTGAGTCGAACGCTGACCCTCGCTGACCAGGGACGATGTAGCCACGGTGGCACCACTCCAGAACTCCTAGACCGGTGCGTCTGGAGACCCGGAGGGCAACGAGTTCTGCGTGGTGCGCCCGAAGCGGACATTGATCGACTGAGCGTGCTCGCCCGGCTAACCAGGCTCCACGAGCCCCGACTCGTACGCGCAGATGACCGCCTGCACCCGGTCGCGCAGGTGCAGCTTGCTCAGGACGTTGCTGACGTGGGTCTTGACCGTGTGCTCGCTGACGTGGAGGGTCGCGGCGATCTCCGCGTTGGTGAGGCCGCGGGCGAGGTGGCGCAGGGTCTCCAGCTCGCGGGCGGTCAGGGCCGAAAGGGTGGGCGTCTCACGGGACTTGGGCCTGCGGCGTGCGACGTCGGCGACGAGGCGGCGGGTCACGGACGGGGCGAGCAGGGAGTCGCCCGCCGCGACGACCCGGACCGCGTGCACGAGGTCGTCGCGGCGTACGTCCTTCAGCAGGAAACCGGACGCGCCCGCGTACAGCGCCTCGTAGACGTACTCGTCGAGGTCGAACGTGGTCAGCATGACGACGCGGCAGCTGGACTGTTCGCAGACGCGGCGGGCCGCTTCGATGCCGTCCATGTGCGGCATGCGGATGTCGAGCAGGAGGACGTCCGGGGCGTGGCGGCGCACGGCGGTGACGGCCTCCGCGCCGTCGGCCGCTTCGGCGACCACCTCGATGTCGGGCTGCGCGTCGAGGATCATGGTGAAGCCGCTGCGCACCAGCTCCTGGTCGTCGGCGACCACGACGCGGATGCTCATGGCGCGTGTTCGGCCGCGGGGCGGCGCGCGGCGGGCAGTCGGGCGGTGACCCGGAATCCGCCGTGCGGGCCCGGGCCGCTGTGCGCGCTGCCTCCGCAGGCCGCGGCGCGCTCCTCGATGCCGACGAGTCCGCGCCCGCCACCGGCTCCCGGTGTGTCGGGTCCGGTTCCGTCGTCCGTCACGGTGATCGCCAACTCCGCGTCCCCCCAGTCGAGTTGTACGTCCGCCCGGGCAGCGTACGCGTGCTTGACGGTGTTGGTCAGGGCCTCCTGGACGATCCGGTACGCGGCGGTCTCCGTTTCGGGGGCGAGGGGGCGTGGGTGGCCCGTGCTGCGCAGAGTGACGGCGACTTCGGTGGTCGCGGACACCTGGCGGATCAGGCCGGGGAGGCGGGCGACGCCGGGGGTGGGCGCGACGGCGGGGTCACCGACGCCGCGCGCACTGTTGCCGTGGCCGGTCAACACGCCCAGGATCAGGCGGAGTTGCTGCATGGCCTCACGCCCGGCGCCCGCGATCGCGTCGAACGCCGCCTCCGCACGCGCCGGGTCGCTGCACACCACGACGGGGCCCGCCTCGGCCTGCACGACCATCAGGCTGACGGCGTGGCCGACCACGTCGTGCATGTCCCGGGCGATCCGGGCGCGTTCGCTGGTCACCGCGCGGGCCCGGTCGACCTCGCGCTCCCGCTCCACGGCACGGGCGCGCTCCTCAAGGGCGGTGGTGTACGCGCGCTGAGTGCGGGCCAGCACCCCGAACCCGTAGGCGCTCAGGAGGCTGAGCAGGTGGAAGGCGTACTCGAAGGGCTCGGCGTGCTCCTTCATGGACATCGTCGCCGACGCCCCGATCAGCCAGCCGACGAGCATGACGCGGCGCGGCACCGGTTCCGCGTACGCGGCGAGCGTGTAGAGCAGGACGAGTCCGCCGTACACGACGTCGGGCGGCGGCGCGTGGTACAGCGCCATGGCCGGGGTGGCGACGGTCACGACGACCGCGCACAGGAGCGGTGCGCGCCGCCGCCAGATCAGCGGCACCGCCGTGCCCGCGCCCAGCAGGAAGCCCTGCCAGGACAGCGGGTCGCCGTCCTCGTCGGGGAAGAGGAACTGCAGGGACACGGCGAACAGGACGAGGGCGGCCAGCGCCCCGTCGACGACGTACGGGCTGGTGCGGCGCGGCAGACGCATGGTGCGGCTCCTCGTGGCCTGGTCCCTGTGCAGAGTCTTCGCGGGGTGCTCTGCGGGGCCAGTATCGAGGGGCGGCCCGCTCAACACCTCGCCGGTGAGAGGGATTTCGGGCCGCCCGCACCGGTTTCCTAGAAGGGGCGGTCCCCCGCGATGGCGACGCGTTCGGCGACCCGGCGGGCGTCGCCGTAGTCGGCCACCGCGTAGTGCTGGGTGGCGCGGTTGTCCCAGAACGCGATGTCGCCCGGCTGCCAGTGGAACCGCACCTGGAACTCCGGCACGTGGGCCTGCTGGTACAGCAGTCGCAGCAGCCGGTCGCTCTCGGCACGCTCCATGCCGAGGATCCGGGTGGTGAAGGAGGTGTTCACGAAGAGCATGCGGCGCCCGGTCTCGGGGTGGCGGCGCACGACCGGGTGGGTGACCGGCGGGAACAACTTCTGCCACTGGGCGAGGCGTTCGGGACCGTAGAAGCGGCGGAAGCCGGGCAGGAAGTCGTGCTCGGCCTCGGCGCCCTCGATGCGCGCCTTCACCTCGTCGGAGAGGTTGTCGTACGCGGCCGCCATGTCGGCCCACATGGTGTCGCCGCCGAACGGCGGGACCTCGCGCAGCTGCAACACGGCGCCCAGGGCGGGGCGTTCGCGGAAGGTGACGTCGGTGTGCCACACGTTCTCGTAGCTCGGGACGCCGCCGGCACCCTTGTCGAAGCGGACGACGTCCTCGCTGTCACCACGCTCCAGGAGCGGATTGGTCTCCAACTCGCCCCAGTTACCGGCGAATTCGCGCTGGCGCTCGCTGGTCAGGTGCTGGCCGCGGAAGAACAGCACCTTCCATTCGAGCAGGGCCCGGTTCAGCTCCTCGCGCAGCTCAGGGGAGAGCGGCAGGCTCAGGTCGAGGCCGCTGATCTCGGCGCCGATGGTGGCGCCCTGCGGGGTGAGGTCGAACAGCTCGTAGGGGCGATCCTGCCAGCCGTCAGGGGTGCGGCGCAGAACGCGGCGCCCCTCGTAGAGGCCGTCGGCGGGGATGTGGGCGGGGCGCAGCGAGAGAGAAGGGGGCATTTCGGTCACGGACAAGGGGGGCCTCCACAGGCACGCAGTGACGAGGGAACGCGCTGAACGCGAGAGTGATCCGTACGTGCGGTATGCGGTACGTGGTGCGTGCGGTACGTAGTACGTGCGCGGCCGACGCCCTACGGGGCGGTGGCTTCTACAAGGCGTACAGCAACGCGTACTGCACGACGTACAACTAGACGTACGGGAAAGTTCGGCGAGGGGTCTACAAGCCCGCTACAAGCCGCTGCGCGCGCAACCACATCGGTCCGGCACGGGGGCCGTTCCGAGAGCGTGGGCGCGATGCATGAACATGTGCCCCATCCTGCGCCCCAGTTGATCATTCCGTCAAGTGCCGCGAGGCCGGCCCCGCGGAGAGCGGGACCGGCCTCGGCAGAGGTACCGGGCGTCAGGCGGTGGGCGCCGGGAACGTCGGGTACTCGACGCCGGAGACGTGCTGGACGACGCGGATCACCTGGCACGAGTAGCCGAACTCGTTGTCGTACCAGAGGTAGAGGATCGCGTTATCGCCGTCGACCTTGGTCGCGCCCGCGTCGACGATCGAGGCGTGCCGGGACCCGAGGAAGTCGCTGGAGACCGCGTCGGGCGAGTCCGTGAAGTCGATCTGGCGGCGCAGCGGCGAGTTCAGCGAGACGTCGCGCAGGTGGTCGAGGACCTCTTCGCGGCTGGTCTCGCGGCCGAGCCGCAGGCTGAGGATCGCGATCGAGACGTCCGGGACGGGGACGCGGATCGAGGAGCCGGTGATCGGCGCCTTGAGGTCCGGCAGGGCCTTCGCGACGGCGGAGGCGGCGCCGGTCTCCGTGATGACCATGTTGAGCGGCGCGGACCGGCCGCGACGGTCGGCCTTGTGGTAGTTGTCCAGCAGGTTCTGGTCATTCGTGAACGAGTGAACGGTCTCCACGTGACCGCGCTCCACCCCGTACTCGTCGGCCATCGCCTTGAGCGGCGGCACGATCGCGTTCGTGGTGCAGGAGGCGCAGGACAGGATCTGCTCGTCCGGCTTGATCGTGTCGTGGTTGACGCCGTGCACGATGTTCGGCACGTCACCCTTGCCGGGCGCGGTGAGCACGACCTTGTCGATGCCGGGCCGCAGGTGCGCGGAGAGGCCCTCGCGGTCGCGCCACTTGCCGGTGTTGTCGATCAGGATGGCGTCCTTGATGCCGTACGCCGTGTAGTCGACCTCGGACGGGTCGTTGGCGTAGATCACCTTGATCGCGTTGCCGTTGGCGTTGATCGTGCTGTTCGCCTCGTCAACGGTGATCGTGCCCTGGAACTGGCCGTGGATCGAGTCGCGACGCAGCAGCGAGGCCCGCTTCACGAGGTCCTGCTCACCGCCGCCGCGCACGACGATGGCGCGCAGGCGCAGACCGTTGCCGGATCCCGCCTTCTCGATGAGCAGGCGGGCGACGAGGCGGCCGATGCGGCCGAAGCCGTAGAGGACGACGTCGCGGCCCTCACCGCGCTCCAGCTTCAGGGCGCCGGTCGCGCCGGCGACGGCCTCGGCGGTGAACTCCTCGACGCTCAAGCCCCGGTCGTCGGTCTTGTACGTCATCGCGAGGATGCCGAGGTCGATCTGGGAGGGCCCCAGGTCGAGGTCGGCGAGGGCCCTCAGGAAGGGCATCGTCTCGGTGACCGAGAGCTCCTCGCCGGCGATCTGGCGGGCGAATCGGTGGGCCTTCAGCAGGCTGACCACCGACTTGTTCACCAAGGAGCGGCTGTGCAGCAGGACGTTCACGTCCCGCTCGCGGTGCAGCTTCCCGATGATCGGGATCATTGCCTCCGCGGTCTCCTCACGGTGCTTCCAGTTGGTGAACGAGTCGTCGTTGACAGTCACGTGCGTCTCTTTCGAGCTAGGCGGCGCTCATATGCTAACCCGCCCGCTCGGCTGTCATTTCAGGGGGCCGAGCCCCAGCTCGGCGAAGCGTTCGCCGATGCGGCGGTGGGCGGCCGCATCGGGGTGGACGGCGTCCGGCAGCGGGAGTTCCTCGTGGTCGGCCTCGCCGTACAGTTCGCGGCCGTCGAGGTAGTGCAGGTGCGGGTCGTCGGCGGCGCGCTGGGCGACGATGCGGGCGAGTTCGGCGCGGATGGTTTCGAGGGTGAGCCTGCCCTGGGCCACCTCCGCCGGGTCGCCGGTGGCCTTGAAGCGCATCTGCCCCTCGGCGACGGAGCTGAAGTCGGGCATGAGCGGGCCGGGCGTCTCCTCGTGGATCGGGCACAGGATCGGCGAGACGACGAGGAGCGGGGTGGTCGGGTGCCCCTCACGGACGGTGTCGAGGAAGCCGTGCACGGCGGGGGTGAAGGCCCGCATCCGCATCAGGTCGGCATTGACGAGGTTGATCCCCATCTTGACGCTGATCATGTCGGCCGGGGTGTCCCGCAGGGTGCGCGCGGTGAACGGGTCGAGCAGGGCGCCGCCGCCGAAGCCCAGGTTGACGAGGTCGACGCCGCCGAGGGAGGCGGCGAGCGCGGGCCAGGTCGCGGTCGGGCTCGCGGCGTCGGAGCCGTGACTGATGGAGCTGCCGTGGTGCAGCCACACCTTGCGGCCGGAGCTCCCGAGGGGCGCGGTGGGCTCCACGGGTGCGTCCGTGCGCAGGGCGACGAGCTCGGTGGTCTCGTTGTGCGGCAGCCAGATCTCGACGGTCTTGAGGGCGTCGGGCAGACCGGCGAACCGGAGCGTGCCCGGCTCCCCGGGCGTGTGCTCGAAAGTGCCCGCGCCCATGTCGATGGTCAGGGTGTCGCCGCCTGCCACACTCCCCTGCCCGGCGAGCCGACCGTCCACGAGCAGGTCGTAGAGGCCGTCGGGGCGCGGCGGCACGCCTACGTAGACGCGCTTGGTCGGCACCGTGTCGAGTTCGACGACGGTGGCGCGGGTGCGGAAGGCGAGGCGGACGCCGGAGGGCTGCGACTCGGCCATGGCCAGCTGGCCGTCCGTGTTCTGGGCGCGGGCCCAGGCGGGGAGGCGGTGCGGGAGGAGGCCGCGAGCGGTGCGCTCAATGTCGATCGCACCGTGGACGAGGTCGTCCGTCAGCGGTGTAGTCGTCAACTCAGTCAACTCATGGACGGGATTCGGGGTGCTCATGGTGGCGTCAATCTGTTGATCAAGGATGTGGATGACTCGCCGGGCAGGTCGCGCGGCGGGCGCCGGTTCACGCCTGCGCGGGCCAGTTGCGAAGCAGCGCGTCGAGCGCGTCCAGGCTGCGCGCCCAGCTCTCGCCCGAGTCGGGTGCGCTGTGGCTGAATCCGCCGGCCAGTTCGAGGCTGACGTAGCCGTGGAAGACGCTGCCCAGGAGCCGGACGGCGTGGGTCTGGTCGGGTTCGGTGAGGTCGTAGCCGCGCAGCACGGCCCGCGTCATCTGCGCGTGCCGCACGCCCGCGCTCGCCGCAGCCGCCTCCGGATCGAGCCGGTACTGGGCGGAGGCGTAGCGGCCCGGGTGCGAGCGGGCGTAGTCGCGGTAGACGTTGGCGAGAGCGGTGAGCGCGTCCTTGCCGGACCGCCCCGCGAGAGCGTCGGCGGCAAGGTCGGCCAGCTCCTGCAGGGCGATCAGGGCGATCCGCGTCTTCAGGTCGTGCGAGTTCTTCACGTGCGAGTACAGGCTCGCGACCTTGACGTCGAACTGCCGGGCGAGGGCCGAGACGGTCACATGCTCGAAGCCGACCTCGTCGGCCAGTTCGGCACCGGCCCGGGCCAGCCGCTCCGCGGTCAATCCGGCACGCGCCATGACCGTACGCCCTCTCCCTCAGCCCCCATCACTGTTACCGAAAACGATTCTGCACTTGCCTAATACCTTTAGGCAAATCCACGTCGGATTTCGTTTACCGGGTCCCTGCCGTCAGCATCCGCAGCGAGATCGATTCGGCGATCGCCTGCTGCCCGGCGATGTTCGCGTGGACGCCGTCCCCGTTGTCGTACGCGGGCTTGATGCTGTTCGGGTGCAGCGGGTCCTTCAGGACCTCGTCGAAGTCCATGACGCCGTCACAGGTCCCGGAGCACGAACTCGCCTTCTTCGTAAAGAGGTTGACCGTGTGGCGGTCCAGGTTGTTCTGGTCCGTGTAGCCGGGGCGGGGTGTGATGGGCGTGACGTAGATCCTGATTCCGGCGTCGCGCAGTTCCTTGAAGACCTTCTTGTAGCTGGCCAGGATCTGGTCACCGTCGCAGCCGAAGGCGAGGTCGTTGGTGCCGTAGTAGAACAGGACCGAGGTGACGCCGTGCAGGGCGAGGACGTCCCTCTTGAGGCGGCTCGCGGCGTCGAGGCCCTTCACGTTCGACGGGGCGCCGGGGCAGTCGGCCGCGCTCGTCGTGCCGCTGATGCCCGCGTTGGCGATCGCGACCTGGTCGGTGCGCGGGAGTTCGGCGTGCACGCGGCGCGCGAGGTCGTCGGTCCAGCGGCGGTTGGTGCCGGTCTCGGTGCAGCCGGGGCCGCAGTTGGTGCTGCCGACGCCGTCGACGACCGAGCTGCCGTAGGCGACCGCGCTGCCCTTGAGGCGGGGGTTGTGCACATCGACCGCGCTCACCAGGTAGGTGGCGTCGACGGTCTTGGTGTACGCGGCGCCGCTGGTGTCGGCGGTGCGGTCGCCGGTGCCCTCCGGCGTGAGGTAGTTGGTGCGCAGCGCGGTGCGGTGCTGGCCGGGGGTGGCCGCGCCCTTGAGCGCTACGGAGACAGCCACGTCGTCCTGGGCGGCCGTGTCGAGGTCGGCGGGGTCGCTCCACACCTCGCCGCCCGCGGGAACGGTGACGTGGGTCTTTCCGTCGAAGCGGACGGGGTGAGTGTCGCCCTTGATGGACGCCCCGTCGCCGCTCAGGCCGACGGAGGCGCCGCCGATCTCCAGGGGCGCCGCGCCGAAGGTGTTCTGGATGCGGACGCGGACGCCGTCCCCGCCCTGGCTGAGATGCGTGACGGTGCGGACGGACTGGTCGCGCAGCCGATCCGTCCCCGCGTCCTGCTGGGACTGGGCCCATGAGGTGAACCAGGCGTTGCCACCGGCCTGTCCGGGTCTGGCCTCGGCAGGGTGCGGGGCAGCGGCGAGGCCGCCGCCCGCGATGGCGAGGACGGCCGCTGCGACGGTCGTGAGCGTACGAAGTCGAGGCATGTGCACAACCTTCTTCCGGTGAACGGGAGTCTGGATGGTGCGGTGCTACGAACGCGAAAGTGGTGCTGTGCTACGAACGCGGAAGGGGCCCGGCAACCCGGCGCAGGCCCCATCCGTCTTTCCTGTCAGCCGCCGACGAGCGCCCTCAACGACACGTAGAAAAGCGAGGGGCCGAGGAGGCAGCCGACGCCCGTGTAGAAGGTGGCGGTCATCGCCCCGTACGGGACGAGCCGCTTGTCGGTGGCCGCGAGGCCGCCGGCCACGCCGGACGTGGTGCCGAGCAGGCCGCCGAAGGCCATCGCCGACTTGGCGTTGTTCAGGCCGATCAGGCGCGCGACCAGCGGCGTACCCACCATCACCACCACGGACTTGACCAGCCCCGCGGCGACCGACAGCGCGATCACGTCCGAACTCGCGCCCACCGCGGTGCCCGTGACGGGGCCCACGATGTACGTGGCCGCGCCCGCGCCGATGGTTGCGAGCGAGGCCGCGTCCCGGTAGCCGAACAGCGCCGCGACGAGCGCCCCGGCGACGAAGGAGACGACGACGCCGAGCAGGATCGACAGGGCGCCGGCGGGCCCCGCCCCCTTGATCTCCTTCAGGTCGACGCCGTACGCGGTGGAGACGATCGCGAAGTCGCGGAGCATGGCCCCGCCCATCAGGCTCATCCCGGAGAGCGCGGTGATGTCGGCGATCCCCGCCTCTCCCCCGGTCGCCGAGCCGCCCCAGTAGGCGAGCGCGAGGCCGAGCACGATGGCAATGGCGGAGCCCTGCAGCCGCCCTCGGGTCAGCTTCTTGGACAGCCATGCCGAGACCAGCATCAGCGTGCCGACGAGGGCGAAGGCGACTATGAGCCCGTTGTCCTTGCAGACGGAGACGAACGTATCCACGTCAGGCCCCCTGCTTCTCGGTGGCGGGCTCCGCCGCTTCCGCGCCCGCGTCACTCAGGGGCGGCAGGGGTTCCCCTTTTCCGCCGATCCGCGCGATCACCGGCACCAGGGCGAACCCTGCGACGAGCGCGACGAACCCGGCCAGCAGGGCCATCGGGCCGCCGGTGACGGCCTTGTACACGTTCTGGGTCGACGCCATCGCGATGACGATCGGGATGTACATCGCGCTCCAGAAGAGCACGCCCTGTTCGCTCGCCTCGGGGAACTTGCCCTTCTGACGCAGCCAGTGGGTCGCGAACACGAGCATGATCATGGCGAAGCCGACGCCGCCGACATTGGCGTCGACGCCGAGCGCCTCGCCCAGGTATTCACCGACGAGCGTGCCCGTGAGCATGCACACCGCCAGCGCTGCCACTCCATAGAGGACCATCGTCTTCTCCACATTGAGAGACCGGGAAGTAAGTAAGCGAGAACGTGGGGGGTGGAGATGGGGAACGTAAGGACAGGTAGAGGTACCGGGTAGTGGTTCGGGTCGAGGCACGGGTAGAGGTCAGACCTTCGCGAACAAGTCCACGTACTTCTTGCGGAGTTCGGCCTTCTGGACCTTGCCCATGACGTTGCGGGGCAGCGACTCCACGACGCGTACCGCGCGCGGGTGCTTGAAGCGGGCGAGGTCGGGTGCGATGGAGTCGATGAGGTCCCGCTCCTGCGGCTCCTGGCCCGGCGCCGCGACGACGACGGCGACGACCGTCTCGCCGAAGTCCGGGTGCGGGACGCCGATCACGGCGGATTCGAGGACCGTGGGGTGGGCGTCGAGGAGCGTCTCGATCTCCTTCGGGTAGACGTTGAAGCCGCCGGAGATGATCAGGTCCTTGCCGCGCCCGGAGATGCAGAGGTAGCCGTCCTCGTCGATGAGGCCGAGGTCGCCGGTGATGAAGAAGCCGTCCTCGCGGAACTCTGCGGCGGTCTTCTCGGGCATCTGCCAGTAGCCGGCGAAGACGTTGGGGCCGCGGACCTCGACGCTGCCGACCTCGCCGTCGGGCAGCGGCTTTCCGGTCTCGGCGTCCACCACGCGGATCTCGGTGCCGGGCAGCGCCTTGCCGACGGTGCCGGGCTTGCGGGGCCCGCCCTCGTACGGGTTGGTGGTGTTCATGCCGGTCTCGGTCATGCCGTAGCGCTCCAGGATGGCGTGTCCCGTGCGGGCCTCGAACGCCTCGTGGTCGCTGGCGAGCAGCGGCGCCGAGCCGGAGACGAACAGGCGCATGGAGGCGCAGGTCTCCGGGGTGACCTTCTCGTGCTTGAGCAGGCGCGTGTAGAAGGTGGGCACTCCCATGAGCACGGTGGCGCGCGGCAGCAGCTCCGCGATCGCGTCGGCGTCGAACTTCGGCAGGAAGAACATGGAGGCACCCGAGGTGAGCACCATGTTGGCGGCGACGAAGAGACCGTGGACGTGGAAGATCGGCAGGGCGTGGATCAGCCGGTCCTCGGACGTGAACTGCCAACTGCCGAGCAGCGCCTCGCAGTTGGAGGCGAGGTTCTCGTGCGTGAGGATCGCGCCCTTGGAGCGGCCCGTGGTGCCGGAGGTGTAGAGGATGGCCGCCGGGTCGCCCGCCGCCGCCTCGTGCACGTCGTCGTGGTGGGCGTCGCCTTCGAGGAGGCTGCCGTCGCCCGCGGTGCCGAGGGTCTCGACGACGAGGTCCGGGCCCTCGCGGTGGGCGTGGTCGGCGCGGCGCTGCGGCGGGCAGACGAGGACGCGGGGCTTGGCGTCGCCGATGAAATAGTCGATCTCGGCGCCGGTGTAGGCGGTGTTGAGCGGCAGGAACACGCCGCCGATCTGCAACGTCGCCAGGTAGAGGGCGATGGCCTCGACCGACTTGTCGACCTGCATGGCGACGCGGTCGCCGGGGGTCACGCCGTCGGCGACGAGGCGCGCCGCGATGCGCCGCACGGTGTCCGCGGTCTCGCGGTAGGTCACGGACCGCCCGTCGGGCAGCTCGAAGAGCGCCTTGTCCGGCCGGAGTTCCGTCTGCTCGACGAAGGACCGGTGGATGGTGCGGAAGGGGGCGGTCGCCGTCGAGGGGCTCGTCTGCGTGCTCATCGGGGTGGTTCCTTTCTTCTTTTCCCCCGAGGCCCGGTCGTACGGGGCCTCGTGCTGCGGGAAGTCTTCTTCGAGGGGGCCGCCGACCGCGACGGCGCCGCGGCGCACGAAGTCCTCGTGGCGGCGCTCCAACTGGTCCGGTTCGTAGCGGTAGTTGATCATCGCGCCGTAGGACTGGCGCCACGCCTCGGGCGAGGAGTTGGCGGGCCAGTCGAGCTGCCAGGCGGCGGCGCCGTTGCCGAGGTGGAAGCGGGCGACAGGGTCGAGGGGGCGGCCGTCGGGGCGGCGTTCGGCGACGACGTAGCGGGCGAGGGCCGGGAGGAGGCGGGGGCGGATGCGCTCGGCGTCGTCGATGACATCCGGGTTGCTCAACTCGGCTGCGAGGGAGGCGAGTTCGGGCTCGTGCCCGGCCCGCGCCTCCAGCCACGCCCGGAAGCCGGGGATGGGTGACAAGGTCGCGAACTGCGTGAGGTGCGGGAGTTGTTCGCCGACCTGCTCGATGACCTGCTTGATGAGGAAGCTGCCGAAGGAGACTCCGGCGAGGCCGTCGAGCGCGTTGTTGATGGAGTAGAGCGCCGCCGTGTCCGCGTGCGCGGGGCCGAGCGCGGGGCCGGGTTCGAGCAGCGGGGCGATGCTGTCGGGCAGCCCGCGGACGAGGGCGACCTCCACGAAGATCAGGGGTACGTCGCCGATGGCCGGATGGAAGAAGGCGTAGACGCGGCGGTCCTCGGGCTCGATGCGGCGTCGCAGTTCGGCCTCGGACGCCATCGGGTGCACCCGCTCGCCGCGCAGCAGATGCCGGTGCAGCTCGGGCGGCGAGTCCACGGTGACCTCCTCCATGCGCAGGAAACCGCGGTTGAACCAGGAGGTGAGCAAGTGGTGGAAGTCGTGGTCGAGGGGCCGCAGTTCGGGGTGGGCGGGCAGCAGGCGGCGCAGGTCGGCGCGCATGTGGACCAGGGCGAGGGTGGCGTCGGGCGCGTGGTTCATGCGGCGCAGGAGCTGCTGGCGGGCCGGCTCGACGACGTCGAAGAGGCGGACGAGCTCCGCCTCTCCCTGGGAGCCGGTGGCGCGGGCCTCTTCCCAGCGGCGGTAGGCGGTGCGGACCTGGTCGGCGTCGGCGTCGTAGGTCTTGGTGATGTGGGCGAAGAAGGCGAGCCGGCCGGCGTCGTCGAGCGCCTCGTAGGCGGCGAGGGCGCGGGCCGCGACGGCGCGCGTGGAGGCCTCGCCGACGTCGCTCATCAGGACTTCGCAGGCCGCGAGCAGCTGGTCGAGCGGGGCGTCGGCGGTGGACCGGTCGGCGTCGCCGTCCGCTCGCGCGCCGAGCTTTCCGAGGGCTCGGTACAGGTCGGTGAGCAGCCAGCCGTCGTGGCGGTCGTCGTGGTGTTCGTCGTGGTGTCCGTCGCGGTGTTCCTCACGCCGTTCCATCTGCGCTCCCGCCCACGTCTCGCCACGACGCTCGATATGCATCGTGGGGCATGATGTATATAACAACCGCACGGTAGATCACAGGAGTGACCGGCGCCACCCCCTGGAGCGGCCGGATAATCTGGGCAATCGGAGGTGGAGATGGCTCGAGTCCCTGAGGCCAGACGCGTACGCGACGCCCTGGAGAACGCGGTGGTGGACGGCCGGTACCGGCCGGGCGAACGCCTCGACCCGGCGGAGCTTGAGCGCGAGTTCGGCTGCTCGCGCACGCCGGTGCGCGAGGCGCTGCAGGCCCTCGAGCGGTCCGGCCTCGTACAGATCCGCCCGAAGCAGGGCACGTACGTCACCGAGCTGAGCGTGTCCGAGCTGGCCGAGCGCTTCGAGGTCATGGCGGAGCTGGAGGGGATGGCGGCGCGGCTTTCGGCTCGCCGTATAGAGCGTGAGGCGCTGGCCGAGCTCGAGGACGCGCTGCGGGAGTGCGAGCAGCATGCGCGCGCGGGCGACGCCGATCCCTACTACTACGCCAACGCCCGCTTCCACGCGATCGTCTACGACTCGTGCGGCAACGAGTATCTGCGGCAGCAGTCCCATGCGCTCAAGCGGGCCCTTCAGCCTTACCGGCGGCTGCAGTTGAGGGTGCCGGACCGGATGCGGCGGTCCCTGGCGGAGCACCGGGCAATTGCCGACGCGATTGCCTCCGGCGCGGCGGAGAGGGCGGAGGAGGCGGCGCGTGAGCATGTGCTCGTGCAGGTGAAGGAGTTCAGCCAGTTGGTGCGGACGTGGCGTCACCTGACGGAGCCGGCGGCGGGCTGACCGTTGGGGTGCGGCGGGCATTGCCTCCCCCACGGGGCTCTGCCCCGGACCCCGCGAGTCTCGTCCCGGAGCGGGGCTTAGAACCGTCACAGATACCCGGTTGGGCTCCCGGCCGTTCCAACAGAGGATTGAGCGCGTGACGGAGACGACGGACACGGCAGGCATGAAGGCGTTCCACCAGGCGGTCACCGAGTGGGCCGCCGGTGGTTCCGGCACGCCGGCCCGGGAGCTGGCCGTACGTCTGCGGGTGCGCAGCGCCGTACTCCTCGAAGGGCTCAGTGACGTCGCGGCGGTTGACGCGCTCGCCGAGCGGCGCGGGCGGGACCTCGCGGCCGAGGGCGTGTGCGTCGTGTCCATGGGCGGCGCGATGAACGTGGGCCGTTACGCCCGGCTGCTCGGACCGGCAGGGCTCGGGCTGCGCCTGACCGGGCTGTGCGACGAGCGCGAGCGGCGCTATTACGACCGCGCGCTGGAACCGGCCGACGGGCCGGACGGCGGCACCGTCTTCGTGTGCGTCGCGGACCTGGAGGACGAGTTCATCCGCGCGCTCGGCGTCGCACGGGTCGAGGAGGTCGTCCGGGAAGCCGGCGAGTGGCACCCCTGGCAGACCTTCGCCCGCCAGCCCGCCCAGCAGGACAGGCCCGCGCACCGCCGCCTGCGCCGCTTCCTCGGCACCAAGGCCGGCCGCAAGATCCGCTACGGACGACTGCTGACCGAGGCGGCGTACGACGCCGGGTGCGTGCCCGCGCCGCTCGAGGAGCTTTTCGCGCAGCTGTAGGCGGCATGCGGCGACGTTTCGGTGCGCCCCGAAGGGTTCACCGGCCACCATGGAGTACATGCACACCACAGCAATCCGGCACCGCGGCCCGGTCCTGGCGCTCATGTGCGTCGGCATGTTCCTGGTGCAACTCGATGTCACCGTCGTCAATGTCGCGCTCCCCCATATCGGAGAGGACCTGCGCACCGACCTTTCCGGGCTGCAATGGGTGGTCGATTCCTACACTGTCGTTCTCGCCGCGTGCCTGCTGGGCGCGGGGGTGATCGGTGACCGGTGGGGGCATCGCACGGTGGTGCTCGTCGGGCTCGCGCTGTTCGGCGTTACGTCGCTGCTGTGCGGTCTCGCGCCGAGCGTCGGCACGCTGGTCGCGGCGCGGGCGCTGCAGGGTCTCGCGGCGGCGCTCTTGCTGCCGAGCACGCTCGCCGTGGTGAACCGGACGTTTCCGAAGCGGGAGGAGAAGGCGCGGGCCCTGGGGGTGTGGGCCGGGGTGTCGGCGCTCGCGCTGCCGACGGGCCCCGTGCTCGGAGGTGTGCTGGTCACCGCGGTGGGGTGGCGGTCCGTGTTTCTCGTCAATCTGCCGGTGGTGCTCGTGGCCGCCGCCCTGACCTGGCGATACGTGCGGGCCGACGCGCCGTCCCGCACCGGGCGCCTCGATGTGCCGGGACTGCTCGCCGCGGCCGTCTTCCTCACCGCTCTCGTCTATTCGGCGATCTCGGCCGGGCGCTCCGGGGTGTCCGCGGCTCCGGTCGTCGCGGCGGTGGCCGCCGTGCTCGCCGCTGTCGCCCTCGCGCTGTGGGAGCGGCGGGCGGCGCAGCCGATGTTCCCGCCGGAGTTGGCCCCCAGGCCGGACTTCGTCGGGGCCAACGCGGTGGCGGCCGCCATGAACTTCGTCGGGATCGGCTCGATTTTCGTGATGACGCTGTATCTGCAGAAGGTCCAGCACCGCGACGCCCTGACGGCGGGGGCGATGCTGCTGCCGCTGTTCGTGCCGTTGGCCGCGTGCGCGCCCGTCACGGGGAGGCTCGCCGCACGCCTCGGACCGCGGCCGCCGATGGTCGCCGGGCTGCTCGTGGGGGCAGCGGGCTCCGCCTGTCTGCTGGTGCTCACGCCCGCGTCCACGTACGGCGATCTGCTGCCGACGCTCCTCGGGCTCGGGCTCGGCATGGGGCTGCTGACCGCTGCCGCGGTCGCCGCCGCGTTGCAGGCGGGGCCGCCGGACCGGCCCGGCCTGTCGTCCGGCGTCAACAACACCGCACGGCAGGCGGCCGGCGCGCTCGGCATCGCGGTGTTCGGGGCGCTGGCGCGGGACCCGGAGTCGCCTGCCCGGTTCACGATGGGGCTGCACCACATCGGCGTACTGGCCGCCGTGCTGTGGCTGGCCGCCGCCGCGTTGACGGTGCGTGTCGTGCCGCGTCCCGAGCGGCCGCACTGAGCGATCGCCCCACGGCGGCCGGAAGTTAATCTTTGCCGCATGCAGTCCTACACAATCGGCCAGGCCGCACGGCTGCTCGGCGTCAGCCCCGACACCGCGCGGCGGTGGGCGGATGCCGGGCGGATCGTCACGCACCGAGACACGAGTGGGCACCGGGTCGTCCAGGGCAAGGATCTCGCCGCGTTCTCCGTGGAGTTGGCAGCGGGCGACGACGCCGACGACCACCCCTCGTACACCTCCGTGCGCAATGCCTTCCCCGGCATCGTCACCGCCGTGAAGCTCGGCGACGTCGCCGCCCAGGTGGAGATCCAGGCCGGGCCGCACCGGCTGGTCTCGCTGCTCACGCGGGAGGCGGTGGAGGAGCTGGGCCTGGAGGTCGGCATGGAGGCCACCGCCCGCGTGAAGTCGACGAATGTCCATATCGACCGTGCGTGAGCATCACTCCCCCTCCCACCACATGTACGTACGAACGCACATGCACACCCACACCGTCCACTCACCGGGATCATGCGAACCCACAGGCGACTTCCCCCTGGCAGATGCGGCAGTATGGTCGCCGTAAGCGTTCCAGGACACAGCAGGGGAGCTGAACCGTGACAACCCGTTCCGCGCGCAGGACCACGACCCGCCGCATGCTTCAGGTGACCGGCATCGGGGCGGCGGCGCTGCTGACGCTGAGCGCCTGCGGATCGTCCGACTCCGGGTCCGGTGCGTCCGATGCGGACTCCTCGGGGGCGTCCAGCGGCAAGAAGCTGTCCGGGACGGTGAACGTGTTCGCCGCCGCCTCCCTCAAGGAGAGCTTCACGAAGCTGGGCAAGCAGTTCGAGAAGGAGCACCCCGGCACCAAGGTCACCTTCAACTTCGGCGGCAGCGACAGCCTCGCCGCGGGCATCACCGGCGGCGCCCCCGCCGATGTGTTCGCGGCCGCGAGCCCCAAGACGATGAAGACGGTGACCGACGCCGGTGACGCCGACGGCAAGCCGAGCACCTTCGTCCGCAACCAGCTGGAGATCGCCACCCTCCCCGGCAACCCGCACAAGGTGTCGTCCCTGAAGGACCTCACGAAGCCCGGCCAGAAGGTCGTGCTGTGCGCAAAGGAGGTGCCGTGCGGTGCCGCCGCGCAGACGGCCCTCAGCGCCAGCAAGCTGAAGCTCACCCCGGTCTCGTACGAGCAGGACGTCAAGAGCGCCCTGACGAAGGTGGAGTTGAAGGAGGCGGACGCGGCGGTCGTGTACAAGACGGATGTGCACGCGGCCGGTGACAAGGTGGAGGGCGTGGAGTTCCCCGAGTCCAAGGACGCCATCAACGACTACCCGATCGCCCCGCTGAAGAAGGCGCCGAACGCCGCGGCGGGCAAGGCGTTCATCGAGCTGGTCAAGTCCGCCGACGGGCAGAAGGCGCTGACCGAGGCCGGGTTCCTGAAGCCGTGACCGTGGCGGCGAACGACACCGTGGAGGGCGGGGCGCGGCGGCGCCGTGGCCGCGTCCCTCCGCTGCCGCTGCTTGTACCCGCGCTCGTGGGCCTTGCGTTCCTTGTGGTGCCGCTGATCGCACTGCTCGTACGGGCCCCGTGGGCGCAGCTGCCCGAGCAGCTGACCAGTCCCGAGGTGTGGCAGGCGCTCCAACTGTCGCTGGTGTGCGCCACGTTGGCGACGCTGGTGAGTCTGGTGCTCGGGGTGCCGCTGGCCTGGCTGCTCGCGCGCACGGAGTTCCCGGGGCGCGGTCTCGTACGGGCCCTGGTGACGCTGCCGCTGGTGCTGCCGCCCGTGGTGGGCGGCGTCGCGCTGCTCACCGCGCTCGGGCGCAACGGTGTCGTGGGGCAGTACCTGGACTCCTGGTTCGGGATCACGCTGCCGTTCACCACGACCGGTGTCGTGATCGCCGAGGCCTTCGTGGCGATGCCGTTCCTCGTGATCAGTGTCGAGGGCACGCTGCGGGCGGCCGACCCGCGCTACGAGGAGGCCGCCACGACGCTCGGCGCCTCCCGGTTCACCGCGTTCCGGCGGGTGACGCTGCCGCTGATCGCGCCCGGGATCGCGGCCGGCGCGGTGCTCGCGTGGGCGCGGGCGCTCGGCGAGTTCGGCGCGACGATCACCTTCGCCGGCAACTTTCCCGGCCGCACCCAGACCATGCCGCTCGCCGTGTACCTCGCCATGCAGAGCGACCCGGCCGCGGCGATCTCCCTCAGCCTGGTGCTGCTCGCCGTGTCGATCACGGTGCTTGCGGGCCTGCGTGACCGCTGGATGACCGCGTCATGACCGACCTTCAGAAGACGGTGCAGTACGAGGATGTGGCGGGGGCGGGGCTCGACGCGCGGCTCGTCGTGGATCGCGGCACCTTCCGGCTGGACGTCGCGCTCACCGCGAACCCCGGCGACGTCGTCGCGCTGCTCGGCCCGAACGGGGCCGGGAAGACCACCGCGCTGCGTGCCCTCGCGGGCCTGACTCCCCTCGACGCCGGACACCTCCACCTCGATGGCACCCCGCTCGACGGCACGCCACCCGAGTCGCGCCCGGTGGGCGTGGTGTTCCAGGACTATCTGCTGTTCCCGCACCTGAGCGCCCTCGACAATGTGGCGTTCGGGCCGCGCTGCCAGGGCGCCGCGAAGGCGGATGCTCGTACGCAGGCGCAGGCCTGGCTCGACCGGATGGGGCTCGCGGAGCACGCCGGGGCGAAGCCGCGTCGGCTGTCCGGCGGCCAGGCGCAGCGGGTCGCGCTCGCCCGCGCGCTCGCCACGCGGCCCCGGCTGCTGCTCCTCGACGAGCCGCTCGCCGCGCTCGACGCCCGCACCCGCCTGGACGTGCGCGCCCAACTCCGCCGCCACCTGGCCGAGTTCGAGGCGGTGGCGGTGCTTGTCACCCACGATCCGCTGGACGCGATGGTGCTGGCCGACCGGCTCGTCGTCATCGAGCACGGCCACGTCGTCCAGGAGGGCGCCCCGTCGGACGTCGCGCGCCGCCCGCGCACGGACTACATCGCCCAGCTCGTCGGCCTCAATCTGTACCGGGGCCGCGCCGAGGGCCACACCGTCCACGTCGACGACGACGGCCCCGCGATCACGACGACGGAGGAGCTGAACGGCCCGGTCTTCGTCGCGTTTCCGCCCAGCGCGGTGACGCTGCACCGGGAGCGGCCCACGGGGTCGAGCGCGCGCAATCTGTGGCGGTGCGAGGTGAGCGGGATGGAGACGCACGGCGACCAGATCCGCGCCGCCCTCTCCGGCGACCTCCCCCTCGCCGCGGACCTGACGACAGTGGCGGCGGCCGAACTCGACCTGCACCCCGGCGCGAAGGTGTGGGCCACGGTCAAGGCGACACAGACGCACGCGTATCCGGCGTGACGGGTCCTTCGGGTTGCCCGGGCTCTAGGGTGAAGCACACGCAAAAGCCCCATAAACCCGACTTTGCGAGGCGCATCGCCATGGCCCTCTCCATCCGCAATCAGCTTCCCGGCACCGTCACGGCCGTCACCACGGGCGAGGTGATGGCGACGGTCAAGGTCCGTCTCGACGGCGGCCAGGACCTCACGGCCGCCATCACCCTCGAGTCCGTCAAGGACCTGGGCCTCGCCTCGGGTTCCGCGGTCCGAGCCCTGGTCAAGTCCACCGAGGTGGCGCTCGCGACAGCGCCCGTCGAGGGCCTGTCCATCCGCAACCAGCTGCCCGGCACGGTCAGGGACGTCGCCACCGGGGGCGCCATGGCCTCGGTCAGGGTCGACATCAGCGGGGCGGAGCTGACCGCCGCCATCACGAAGGACGCCGCCGCCGACCTGCACCTGGCGGCCGGCTCCACGGTGGTCGCCCTGCTGAAGTCGACAGAGGTGTCGCTGGCCACTGCCTGAGGGACCCGCTCGCGTCTCATGTCGCGCCCGCGATGTGAGACGCGCTCCCACGGAATCCGGCGGAAACCCTAAAGTGGCGCACATGTTCGGACCCGCTCGTCACCTGGCTCTCGCGCTCTTCGCGGCCACGACGTGGAGTGTCGACGACGCGCTCTGTCGTCGTTGACGTCCTGCCGCGCCGCTTCGGCGCGGCGAGCTCCTCCTGTCCGAACCTTCCCACTCCAGCTGCCGGAGACCTGCCGTGACCACCGCTCCCCCCGCCGGGGCGCCGCCGCGCGCCGCCCTGATCGCCCCGTCCCCCACCTCCTCGCCCGCCCCGGTCGCCGAGTCCGCGCCGCCCACCCGGTGGGGGCCGCTCGTCGGCGCCGGGGTCATCGGCGCAGTTCTCGACGCCTACGTGTTCGTGGCGCACGGCGCCAAGCCGGGCGTCCTGCTGCTGCTCGGGCTCGGGCTCGGGTTCGCCCTGTTCCACTCGCGGTTCGGGTTCACCTCCGCCTGGCGGCAGCTCGTGGCCGTCGGCAACGGCACCGGGCTGCGCGCGCACGCCCTGCTGCTCGGCACGACGGCGACGCTCTTCGCGCTGATCATCGGCACCGGCAGCGGGCTGTTCGGTTCGGTGCCCGCGCCCAGTGCGGGACCGATCGGTATCGGCCTCATCGTGGGCTCGTTCCTGTTCGCGATCGGCATGCAGCTCGGTGGCGCCTGCGCGTCCGGAACCCTGTTCGCGGTCGGCTCGGGGCAGAGCTCGATCGTGCTCACGCTCTTCGGGTTCATCGTCGGTTCCACCCTCGCCGCCTGGCAGTTCGGGCTCTGGAGCGATCTGCCGGCGCTCGACCCGTACCTGCTGTCCGACCACGTCGGCTGGTTCGGCTCCTGGGCGATCACCATCGTCGCGCTCGCCGCGATCTGGTTCATCGCGCGCGCCGTGCAGGCCCGCCGCAATCCCCCGCCGGTCGGCACTCCGCCGTCGGCGAAGGGCACGCTGCTCCGTACGGTCCGTGGCTCCTGGCCGCTGGCGGCGGGCGCCATCGTGCTCGCGGTGCTCGGCGCGGGTGTGCTGCTGGTGTCCGGCGGCGCGTGGGGCGTGACGAGCGCGTTCGCGCTGTGGGGCTCGAAGGTGGTGGGCGCGCTCGGCGGGTCCCCCGAGACGTGGGCGTTCTGGCAGCAGCCCGGCAACTCCGCCCAGCTGGCGGGACCGGTGCTCGCCGACAAGACGAGCCTCACCGACATCGGCATCATGGTCGGCGCGGCGGTCGCCGCCGCGGCGGGCGGCGTGTGGAAGCTGCACCGCGGCATCCCCGCCCGTACGGCGGTCGCCGCGGTCGTCGGCGGCATCCTGATGGGGATCGGCGCGCGCCTCGCGGGCGGCTGCAACATCGGCGCGTACCTCGCGGGCATCGTCTCCGGTTCGCTGCACGGCTGGATCTGGGGCGCCGTCGCCATCCTCGGCACGTGGGCGGGCCTGCGGCTGCGCCCGGTCTTCGGCCTCGGCAACCCGAAGCCGTCGGACAGCGTCTGCTGACCTCGTAGGGCATCGAAGACATGCGGGTCCGGGGAGCGCACAGCGTGCTCCCCGGACCCGCTCTCGTGTGACCGTCAACGCGTCTCGTGTGACCGTCAGCGCGCCATCAGCGCGAAGACTCCCCAGCCGAGATATTCGCGCTGGTACCGCGCGTAGCGGGCGGGACCGGTGGTGAGCTCGGCCCGTACCTCGGCGGCCAGCTCGTCCTCGGGGTTCCCGTCGAGCCAGCGGCGGAGGTTGAGCCACTGAGCCGCCTGGTACCGGTCCCAGCTGTCCTGGTCGGCCAGCATCATTTCCACGATGTCGTACCCGAGCCCGCCGAAGCGCTCGATCAGCTCCGGCAGCGGCAGGAAGTCGTCCTTGCCGCCGGCGTGGCAGGCCCTGGCGGTGTCCTCGTCGGGCACCTCACGGCGCCAGTACGGCTCGCCGATGAGCATCAGGCCGCCGGGGCGCAGGCTCTTGGCGAGGAGGTCGACCGTGCCGGCCACGCCGTTCCCGATCCAGGTCGCCCCGACGCACGCGGCGAGATCGACCGGCTCGTCCGCGACGTACCCGGAGGCGTCGCCGTGGACGAAGGCGACCCGGTCGGCGACACCGAGTTCGGCGGCGCGGGCGCGGGCCTTCTCGGTGAACACCGTGCTGATGTCCACTCCGGTCCCGGTGACGTGATGGTCGCGGGCCCAGGTGCACAGCATCTCGCCGGAACCGCTGGCGAGGTCGAGCATCCGGGTCCCGGGCGCCAGGTGCAGCGCCCGGCCCAGGGCGGCGAGCTTGCCCGGGGTGAACGGGTTGTGGATGCGGTGGCTACTTTCGCGAACGGTGAAGATGCGCGGCAGATCCACGAGGGGTGTTCCTTACGTTCGAGACGTGCGATGAGGTCAGGGCTTCCGGGAGGGACAGACGACCGGAGTCGGCCGCCGTTGCTCGGACCGTCATCAAGCACACCTCGTTCTGCACGCGGGGGTGGACCCGGTCAACCTAGGCCGTCCGGACCGCGCGCTCCACCGATTTACGCCCCCGCCGCCTCGCCGAGCAGCCCCTCCAGCGCGGCCACCGCATGCTCGCGATGCCCGTCGAGCAGCCGCACCGCGTCCTCCGTGCGCCCCTCGCGCAACGCGTCGAGGACCGCCCGGTGTTCGTCGATGACATGCGTACGGCTGGTCGAGTCCGCGTAGTACAGGGAACGGTAGGCGTCGGTGGCGTCCCACAAGGTCGCGATGAGCTGGACCAGGCGGTGCATGCCGGACGCCTCGAAGAGGACGAAGTGGAATCTGCGGTTGGCGGCCGCCATCGCCGCGACATCCGCAGCGGCGGCCTGCGCCTCCACCTCTTCCTGGGCCTCCGCCAGGGCGTCGAGGACGGCACCGCCGCCGCGCATCGCCTCGCGTACGGCCTCGGCCTCCAGGATCTCCCGGATGCGGTACACCTCGCGCAGCTCGGCCAGGGACAGCTCGGCCACGAAGTAGCCACGGTGCGCGTGGTGCACGACGAGGGACTGGCCCTCCAGCGTCTTGAGCGCCTCGCGCAGCGGCACCCGGCTCACGCCGAGCTGCTCGGCGAGGGCGTCCTGCCGGATCGGCATGCCCGGCCTGATCTCCCCGCTGGTGATGGCGCGGCGCAGCTCCTCGAGCACGAACTGCTGCGCCGTGGGGGGCCGCCGCCTCGGTGCGGGCGTGGTCATGGCGGCTCCTCTTCCTCTCTGCCGGGCGTCGGCAGCACGTGGTGAACGGCGCCCATCCTACGGAGCCGCACTGACATCGCCCGCCTCGTCGGCGGCGGAAAGCCCCAGCTCGGCGAGGATCTGCTCGGTGTGCTCGCCGAGCCGCGGCGGCGCCGTGATGTACGCGGCGGGGGCGGCGCTCAGCCGGATGGGGTTGGCGACCTGGGCAGCGGGGGCCTCGCGGTTCGGGTCGTCGATGTGTACGCGGGGGTCGAGGCCGAGCCGTTCCGCGAAGGCGAAGGCCTCCCCGAGGTCGTTGATCGGGCCGCAGGGCACGCCGACGGCGGTCAGTGTCTCGAACCACTCGTCGGCCCCGCGCTCGCGCAGCCGCTCGGTGAGTTCGGCCAGGAGTTCCTCCCGGTGGGCCACGCGCGCGGTGTTGCTCGCGAAGCGCGGGTCCTCGGCGAGGCCCGGCACCCCCAATTCGGCGCACAGCGCGCCGAATTGGCGGTCGTTGCCGACGGCGAGCGCGAGCGGCCGGTCCTTGGCGTCGAGGACCTCGTACGGGGCGATGCTCGGGTGCTTGTTGCCCATCGCGCGCGGCACCACTCCCCCGGCGACGTGCGCGGAGGCCTGGTTGGTGAGCGCCGAGAGCAGCGAGGTGAGCAGGGAGACCTCCACCTTCTGCCCCTCGCCGGTGGCGTCGCGGTGTCGCAGCGCCGCCATGACACCGAGCCCCGCGTGCATCCCCGTGATGACATCGACGAGCGCGACACCGGCCTTGGTGCCCTGGCCGCCCGGCTCCCCGGTGACACTCATGAGTCCACCCATGGCCTGCACCAGGAGGTCGTAGCCGGGCAGCGCGGCGCCCTCGGCGGAGCCGAATCCGGTGACCGAGCAGTACACGAGGCCGGGGTTGAGCGCGCTCAACTCCTCGTAGCCGAGGCCGAGTCGGTCCATGGTGCCGGGCCGGAAGTTCTCGACGAGGACGTCGGCGCGGGCGGCGATGGCGCGGGCGGCCTCGCGACCGGACTCCTCGGTCAGGTCGAGGGCGACGGAGCGCTTGTTGCGGTTGACCCCGAGGAAGTAGGTGGCCTCGCCGTCGGCGAAGGGCGGCCCCCAGGAGCGGGTCTCGTCGCCGGCTCCGGGGCGCTCGACCTTGATGACCTCCGCGCCGAGGTCGGCGAGGAGCATCGTCAGGTACGGGGCCGCGAGGACCCGGCCGAAGTCGGCGACGACGAGCCCTGCGAGGGCGCCCTGGGCGGCCGGCTCGGCGGCCGGGCTGGTGGTGGCCCGCATACGACTCTCCTTGGCAAGCGGTGGGCGTGCGGCTACGATCCGAGACGTAAAGAAAGTTGGATCCAAAATCCGATATCCGTCACCCTAGCGCCGACCGGCCACGCAGCCAAGGAGTCCGCGATGCCCTCAGCCCCCCTCCACCCCTTCGAACTCGTCGACATCGACGGCATGTTGAGCGACGAGGAGCGCGCCATCCGCGACACCGTGCGCACCATGGGCGAGCGCGAGCTGCGCCCGAAGGTGGCCGAGTGGTTCGAGAACGGCGCCATCCCGGCCCGCGAGCTCGCCCGCGAACTGGGCGGTCTCGGCGTCCTCGGCATGCACCTGGAGGGCTACGGTTGCGCGGGCACCAGCGCCGTCTCGTACGGGCTCGCGTGCATGGAGCTGGAGGCGGTGGACTCGGGTCTGCGCAGCCTGGTCTCGGTGCAGGGCTCGCTCGCGATGTACGCGATCTGGAAGTACGGCTCCGAGGAGCAGAAGCAGCAGTGGCTGCCGGGCATGGCGGCGGGCGAGAAGATCGGCTGCTTCGGCCTCACCGAGCCGGACGCGGGCTCCGACCCCGGCTCGATGCGCACGAACGCCAAGCGCGACGGCAAGGACTGGGTCCTCAACGGCGCCAAGATGTGGATCACGAACGGTTCGGTGGCGGACATCGCCGTCGTCTGGGCCCGCACCGAAGAGGGCGTGCGCGGCTTCCTCGTCCCGGCGGGTGCGCCCGGCTTCTCGGCTCCGGAGATCAAGCGCAAGCTGTCCCTGCGCGCCAGCGTCACCAGCGAGCTGGTCCTGGAGGACGTACGGCTGCCCGCCGACGCCATGCTGCCGAACGCGCGCGGTCTCTCCGGCCCGCTCGGTTGCCTCAACGAGGCCCGCTTCGGCATCGTGTTCGGCGCGCTCGGCGCCGCCCGCGACTGTCTGGAAGCGGCGATCTCCTACGCCGGTGACCGGACGGTCTTCGAGCGCCCCCTGGCCTCGTACCAGCTGACGCAGCAGAAGCTCGCCGACATGGCCCTCGAACTCGACAAGGGCATGCTGCTCGCGCTGCGCCTCGGCCGGCTCAAGGACGAGGGCCGCGGCACACCGGAGCAGATCAGCGTCGGCAAGCTCAACAACGTGCGCGAGGCCATCCAGATCGCCCGCGAGTGCCGCACCATCCTCGGCGCCAACGGAATCACCCTCGAATACCCGGTGATGCGGCACGCCAACAACCTGGAGTCCGTGCTCACTTACGAGGGCACGAGCGAGGTCCACTCGCTGGTGATCGGCAAGACCCTGACGGGCCTGCCGGCCTTCCGCTGAGCTGCCTGAGTCACCTGAGTCACCTGCTGAGCCGCCACATCACTTCGCCGTCGTTCCACTCGTCCGTGGGCGCGAGCCCGCAGGCGGTGGCGACGGCGGCGGATGCGTGGTGCTCGGGGTGGATGTGGGCGACGAGCGTCCCGACGCCCTGCTCCCCGAGCCACGCGACGAGCCCTCGCGCGGCCTCGGTGGCGAAGCCGCGCCCCTGCCACCGCGTGCCCACGACCCAGGCGATCTCCGCGACGCCGCCTCCGACGGTCGCCTGGACCGTGCCCACCAGGCGCTCCTCGTCCCGGAGTTGGACCACCCAGTTGAGCCAGGTGACGGCCGGGTCGGGCGAGCCCGCGAGCATCCGCCGGTAGCGCGCCCGCAGTTCCTCGACCGTGTCCGGTGTGCCGCCGATGAAGGTGTGCAGGGCCGGATCTGCGAGCACGTCGACCATCTCCTCGGCGTGCTCGACACGCAGCGGCAGCATGGCCAGCCGTCCGGTGGTGAAGGTGGACATCTTCTCGCTCATCCGCTCGCTCATCTGCTCGCCGCCGCACTGTCCACGCGGATCAGGGTCTGCTGCCCGTTCGCCACCAGCTTGCGCCGGTCGCCCTGCACCCCGAACACCTCCAGTTGGCACACCGTCAGGGTGCGTCCCGGCTTCAGTACGGTGCCGACGGCCTCGAGGTGGTCGCCGACGGCCGGGGCGAGCAGGTTGATCTTGTACTCGACGGTGAGGACCTCGGTGTCCTCGGGGAACAGCGTGTACGCCGCGTAGCCGCCGGCGCTGTCGGCGATCGAGCTGGTGGCGCCCGCATGGAAGTAGCCGTGCTGCTGGGTGAGTTCGGGCCTGCTCGGCAGCACGATGTGCACCCGCCCCTCGGCGACCTCGGTGAGTTGGGCGCCCAGATGTGCCATCAGGCCCTGTCGGTCGAAGCTCTTGCGGATGCGGGCCTGTATCGCCTGCATCCGGTCCATCTCGTCGTTCACACGCGCTCCTCGGACTCCGTCTACGCCAACTGCTCCGCCAACAGGAAACCACCGATCGCGATCATCATGACCCCGGAGACCCGGGTCACGGCCCGCGCCGCCGAAGGACGTGTCTTCAAGACGGTGCGCGCCAGCACACCGACACCGAGGTAGACGACGGCGCAAGCGGTCATGTGGAGGGTGCCGAGGACGCCCGTCTGCACGGCCACCGGCCAGCCCGTCGCCGGGTGGATGAACTGCGGGAAGAGGGAGAGGTACAGCAGCAGCGCCTTCGGGTTGAGGCCGCTGATGCCGATGCCCTTGAGCATGACCTGGCGGCGGGAGGCGCCGACGGGCTCTTCGCCGGCGCTCAGCACGGCGGGCTGCCGCAGCACGTTGCAGCCGAGCCACACCAGGTATCCGGCCCCGGCGACGGTCAGCGCCGTGAGCAGGGTCGCCGAACTCGCCACGAGCACCGCCAGGCCCGCGACGGCGAGCAGTGTGTATCCCACGTAGCCGGTTATCAGCCCGGCCACCGCCGGGACGACCGAGCGGTCCCGCAGTCCGGCCGCGATCGCGTAGGCCCAGTCCGCGCCCGGCGTGAACACCAGCAGGAGGTCCACGGCCAGAAATGCCGCCAGTGTGGTCGTGTCCATGTGTGTCGATCCCTCTCACGTGCAGTTGTACGCGAGGAAGGCTAGGCCGGATCCGCCCGAAGGTGTTCCCTTCTTTCCCCCGCCACCGGCGGATCTGAGGGAGAATCTTCTTCATGGATGCCATGGACCGGAAAATTCTTACCGAGCTGCAGATGGACGGCCGTCTCACCATCACCGAGCTGGCCGCACGCGTGAAGCTGAGCGTCTCGCCCTGCCACCGCCGCCTGCGCGATCTCGAACGCTCGGGGGCGATCCGCGGCTACCGCGCCGTCGTCGACCCGTCCGCCCTCGGCCTGGACTTCGAGGCGCTGGTCTTCGTCACTCTGGGCTGGGAGGACCGGGACACCGTCGCCTCGTTCGAGGAGGCGGTGGCGGCGGTGCCCCATGTGCTGCAGGCGCAGCGCCTGTTCGGCGACCCGGACTATCTGCTGCGGGTGGCCGCCGCCGACCTGACCGCCTTCCAGCAGCTGTACGACCAGCAGCTCGCGCGCCTGCCGGGAGTGCAGCGCCTGAACTCCACGCTCGTAATGAAGAACGTCGTCGCGAATCGGCCGCTGCCCGACTGACTCGCCACCCCCCTCCAGCCCTCTCTCGCTCTCCCAACCGTTCTCCCACACTCTGATGTTGTGCACTTTATTGACCGCAGTCATCAGCGCGCATACATTCACGGGCACCCTTCCCCTGCCCAAGGGAGCCCGCGATGTCCCAACACACCAAACAACTGCGGCGAGTTGCCCTCTCCGGGCTGCTCGGGACCGCCGTCGAGTTCTATGACTTCCTCGTCTACGGCACCGTCGCCGCGGTCGCCTTCGGTGAGCTGTTCTTCCCCGGCGCCGACCCGGCCGTCGGCACCATCGCCGCGTTCGGCACCCTCGCCGCCGGCTACGTCGCCCGCCCCCTCGGCGGGATCGTCTTCGGGCACTTCGGCGACCGGCTGGGACGCAAGTCGATGCTGCTGCTCACGATGGGCCTGATGGGCGGCGCCAGCTTCCTCATCGGGCTGCTGCCGACGTACGACACCGTAGGTGTCTGGGCGCCGCTGCTGCTGATCACGCTGCGCGTCGTGCAGGGCATCGCCATCGGTGGTGAGTGGGGCGGCGCCACGCTGATGGTCGTCGAGCACGCGGGGGCGCGACGGCGTGGGCTGTGGTCCAGTTTCACGCAGTTGGGGGCGCCACTGGGCTCGCTGCTCTCCGCGGCCGTCGTCGCCCTCGTCGTCTCGCTTCCTAAAGAAGAGTTCATGTCGTGGGGTTGGCGGGTGCCGTTCCTGCTGAGCGTGGTGCTGCTCGGCGTCGGCCTCTTCGTACGGCTGAAGGTCGTCGAGAGCCCGCTGTTCGCCGAGGTGAAGCAGGAGCGCGACACTGCGCGCCTGCCGATCGTCGACGTGCTGCGCCGACCGCGCCCCGTCCTCCTGGCCTGCTGCGTCGGCATCGGCGCCTTCACCGCGCAGTCCCTGCTGACCAGTTACCTGATCTCGTACGCCACCGACATCGGCTACGGGCGCTCGCAGGCGCTGACCGCGCTCACGGTCTCCTCGTCGGTCGCGCTCGTCGTGCTGCCCTGCGCCTCGGTGCTCTCCGACCGGATCGGCCGCAGGCCGGTCGTCCTCGCCGGCGCCCTCGTCTCCGCGGCGCTCGCCTTCCCCGTCCTCGCGCTCGTCGACTCCAAGTCGCCCGGCCTGCTGATCCTCGCCGTGGTCCTGGGGCACGGGGTCGCCCAGTCCATGATGTACGGCCCGCTGGGCGCCCTGTTCAGCGAGATGTTCGGCACGCGCGTGCGCTACACGGGCGCCTCGCTCGGCTACCAGGGCGCCACCCTGGTCGGCGCCGGCTTCTCCCCCATGATCGCCGGAGCCCTGGTGGCGGGGAGCGGCGACAGCACACCGATCGCCCTGCTGCTGTGCGGCGGCTCGCTGATCACCGCGGTCTCGCTCTGGTTCGTCCGCGAGACCGGCAAGGACGCCCTCGTGCACGCCACCGAACACCCCACCGCCCTCACCAAGGAGGCCTCCGCGTGAAGAAGCCCGGTCCCCGGACACGTATCGCCTGCGCCGTCGCCGTCGTACTGGCCGCCACCGCGCTGCCCGCCCAGGCCGTCGCGGCGGCGCCGGACAGCAGACACGTGGAGGGCAGCCTGCCCTCGGGCGCGACGTACGTCATGGACGTCCCCACGGCGTGGAACGGAACGGTCCTGCTCTTCAGCCACGGCTACAACGACGTCGGTGCGCCCAACCCCGCCGAGGACGCCCCGGACGACGCCACCAAGTCCCTTCTCCTGAAGCAGGGTTACGCCCTGGCCGGCTCCTCCTACGCCTCCGCCGGCTGGGCGCTGCCGGGCGCGGTCGACGACCAACTGGCCACCCTGTCCGCGTTCACCGACCGGTTCGGCTCCGCCGGGCGCACCGTCGCCTGGGGGCGCTCGTACGGCGGGATGGTGACCACCGCGATCGCCGAGCGGCACCCGGAGCGCATCGACGGATCGCTGTCCCTGTGCGGCCTCGTGCACGGCGGCGTCGCCAACTGGAACAACACGCTGGACCCCGTGTTCGCCCTCAAGACGCTCCTCGCGCCGGGCTCCGACGTGCCGCTGGTCGACCTGCCGGACCAGGAGACGGCCACGCGCGCGGCGGACACCATGGTCGCCGCGGTCGACAAGGCGCAGACGTCCCCCGAAGGACGCGCCCGCATCGCGCTCGCCGCCGCCCTGCACAACATCCCCGGCTGGAACCAGGAGGCGCAGCCCCGGCCCGGCGCCACCGACTGGGACGCCCAACAGGCCAACCAGTACGACGCCGTCAAGGGACTGCTCAAGATCGCCGCCTTCAACCGGCGCCAGGAGTCCGAGACCCGGTCCGGCGGCAACACGTCCTGGAACACCGGCGTCGACTACGCGAAGCTGCTCGCGCAGTCCTCCGTGAGCAAGGAGGTCACCGAGCTGTACCGCAAGTCGGGGCTCTCCCTGCGCGACGATCTCGCCACGCTGGGCCGCGCCCCGCGCATCGGCGCGGACCCGGACGCGGTGTCCTGGATGCGCCGCACCAGCACGTTCTCCGGCAAGCTCACGAAGCCCCAGTTCGACGTGCACACCACCGGCGACCCGCTCGTGCCCGTGCAGACCGAGAGCGCGCTGCGCCGTGCCGTCACGGCCGCCGGAGCCTCCTCCCAGCTGCGGCAGGCCTACACCGACAACGCCGGGCACTGCACGTTCAGCGCCGCGGAGCAGGTCGCGGCGCTGCACACCCTGGAGGACCGGATCGACACGGGGAAGTGGCACGGAACCGACGCGGACTCCCTCAACGCGGCTGCCGCGGAAGCGAATGCGACCGACCCCTCGCGGTACGTCTCGTACCGGCCCACCCCCTATCTGCGACCGTACGACCGCGCACACCCCGCCGATGGCCGGTGATCGGGTCCGGCCGCCCGCCGCGCTGTCGGTGGGCGGCCGTACGCTTTCCACCGTGGCGTACGACAATGACGATCTGACCGGCTCCGCGGCGGACGGCGCCCAGCCGCGCCCGCAGTCGCTCCTGCTCGCCTTCTTCGGCAACCATGTGCTGGCGGAAGGGGACTTGTATGTGTACTCGGGCAGCATCATCGAGGTCCTCGGCCGCGTGGGGGTCGGCGAGCCGGCGGTGCGGTCGACGCTGAGCCGGATGGTCAACCGGGGCCTGTTGCAGCGCCGGCGCGAGGGCCGCCGCATGCACTTCGGGCTTACGGAGCAGGCGAAGCGGGTGCTGGACGACGGCGGCGCCCGCATCTGGAAGCAGGGCGCGGTCAACGACGAGTGGGACGGCACCTGGACGCTGCTCGCCTTCTCGCTCCCCGACGCCTGGAAGCGTCAGCGCCACGAGCTGCGTTCGCGCCTCGCCTGGTCCGGGTTCGGCGCCCTGTACAGCGGGTTGTGGATCGCGCCGGGGCAGGTCGACGTGTCGGCGGTGGTCGCGGAGCTGGGGCTCGCCAAGCACGTCAAGGTCTTCCACGGGGAGGCGGGGGTGGCCACGGACATCGAGGAGATGATCCGTGACACGTGGGACCTGGAGAGCGTCGCGGCCCGGTACCGGGCCTTCGACAGCAGATGGGGCGACGCGCCCGCGGCGGGAGCCGACGACCCGCTCGGTACCCGGTTGCTGCTGGTCAGCGAGTGGCTCGACACCATCCGCGCCGATCCCCGGCTGCCGGCCGGGCACCTCCCGCGCGACTGGCCGGCCCGCTCCGCCCAGGAGACGTTCCACCGCATCGCCGAACAAACCGAGGCGCCCGCGCGGGAAATGGCCCGCGAACTGCTCCAGACGACGACGGTGCGATGACAGGATCACCCTGAGGCCATCCTGAGGAGGTGCCGGTGTTCGCACGGGGCAGGCGGTTCTTCGCGGTGGCCGTGGCCGCGGTCTGCATGGTGCTCATCGGCCCGAGCACACCAAGCGGCGCGCTCGTCTCCGAGCCGCTCCCGCTGCCCGTCGGCGCCGCGAAGGACATCGTGCCGGGCCGCGTCATGACGTGGAACATCTGCAACCCCTGCGGCAGCGCCCAGAACCTCGGCAGGGCGGCCGACATCGCGACGTACGCGCCGCAGGTCGTCGGCCTGCAGGAGGCGTGTGTGCGGGACGTCGAGGAGATCCGCGCCTACCTGAAGACCTTCTACGGTCTGACGTACCGGGTCGAGTACGGCTCGGTGCTGCGCAACTGGGGCCGCTGCGGGGGACTTCCGTGGCGGGCGGGCGGCTACGGCCAGGCGATCCTCTCCGCGGCACCGATGACCGACCCCGTCACCGTCGAGTATCCGGACGGCGGTTCCGAGGACCGCGGCTACCTGGCCGTCACCACCTCGGTGGGCGGCCGCCCCGTCCGCGTCTTCAACACCCATCTCGCGCAGCGGGAGCAGGAGTCGTTCCGCGAGAAGCAGGTCTCCGTCTTCGCCAAGGCGGTCGCCCGCCACGAACGCACCATCGTGCTGGGCGACTTCAACGCCGTGCCGGACGCTCCCGAACTCGCCCCGATGTGGTCACTGGCCACGGACGCGGACCCCCGCTGCCGCCCCACGGCCGACACCGACTGCGGGACGACCACGGACTGGTACAGCAAGTTCGACTACATCTTCCTGCGCGGCTTCGACGCGCGAACCCATGCGGTGCATCCCAGCGCGTACTCGGACCACCACTCGTTCCGCGCGGACCTGGAGAACCGGGAGCCGTAGGGCCCGCGGCCGTCACCCCTTCTTGCGCAGCACCTCCCCCACGTTCTCCTCCCGCCACCGGCGGAGCAGTTCGTGGAAGGCGACCGCGCCGTGCGGGTAGGAGTTGGGGCCGTTGGGGCGGCCGCGGCCCTCGCGGTTGTAGTAGCCGGGGGTGCACTCGGCGTGGAACCACTCGTGGTCGGGGGAGCCCTGGGCGCAGGTCGCGCGCCAGGCGTCGACGGCCTCGGAGGTCGGCTCCAGGACGGCGTCGGCCTTCTCGGCGGCGGCGACGAGGGCCGCGGCGTGCGCGGCCTGTTCGTCCAGGATGTGGCTGAAGTTGACGCTGGAGGCGTTCTGCATCGGGCCCAGCTGGATCAGGTTGGGAAAGCCGGCGCTGGTGAAGCCGTGCAAGGTGCGTGGGCCGAACCGGCTGAGCGCGTCGAGGAGTTGGAGGCCGTCGCGGCCCGTCACCGGCAGCTTTCCCGAGGTGACTCCGGAGACACCGACGGAGAACCCGGTCGCGAAGACGAGGCAGTCGATCTCGTACTCCACCCCGCCGACGACGACACCGCGCTCCGTCATGCGCTCGATGCCATGGGTCTCCGCGGTGTCCACGAGCGTGACGTTGTCGCGGTTGAAGGCGGGCAGGTACAGGTCGGAGAACGTGGGCCGCTTGCAGGCGTAGCGGTACCAGGGCTTGAGGGCCTCGGCGGTGGCCGGGTCGGTGACCTCGGCGGCGACCCGGTCGCGGATCTCGTTCATCGTGGCGTGGTCGGCGGCCTCGTACGCCGCCTCGAAGTCCGCCTCGCCGTCGCGACGGAAGCTGGGCAGGAGCTTTTCGAGGAGTGCCGCCGACTCGGTCCAGCGGTCGGCGACCAGGTCCCGCTCGGCGTCCTCGCCGGAGACGATCCGCAGGAAGTTCTCGCGGCGCTCGTGCGCCCAGCCTGGCCGGTCCGCGCCGATGTCCTGCGGCGTCATGCGCCGGTTTCCCCGCACGTCCACGGCGGAGGGCGTGCGCTGGAAGACGTACAACTGCCGGGCGTCCTCGGCCAGTTCGGGGATGGCCTGGACGCCGGTGGCTCCCGTGCCCACTACGCCGACCCGCTTGTCGGCGAGGCCCGTCATGCCGCCATCGGGGCCGCCGCCCGTGTAGCCGTAGTCCCAGCGCGAGGTGTGGAAGGTGTGTCCCTTGAAGTCCTCGATGCCGGGGATGCCGGGGAGCTTGGGCTCGGAGAGGGTGCCGGTGGCGGTGACGACGTACGTGGCCCGGAACTCGTCGCCCCTGTCCGTCGTGACCACCCATTGGTGGGCGCCGCCGTCCCAGGTCAGGGCGGTCACCGCGGTCGAGAAGAGGGCGTCCTCGTACAGGTTGAAGCGCTCGGCGATGCGTACCGCGTGGCGCCGGATCTCGTCGCCCGGCGCGTACTTCCACTCGGGTACGTAGCCGGTCTCGTCCAGCATCGGCAGGTAGACGTGCGACTCGATGTCGCAGTGGATGCCGGGGTAGCGGTTCCAGTACCAGGTGCCGCCGAAGTCGCCGCCCTGCTCGATCACCCGCACCTTCTCCAGGCCCTGCTGCCGCATCCGCGCGCCCGCCAGGATCCCACCGAACCCGCCGCCGACGACCGCGACGTCCACCACGTCGCGCAGCGGCTCGCGCTCGGCGACCTCGCCCGCGTACGGGTCGGCGGCGAAGTAGCCGAACTCCGCGGTGGTGGAACGGTATTGGGCCGCGCCGTCGGGGCGGACGCGGCGCTCGCGCTCGATGCGGTAGCGCTCGCGCAGCTCCGCCGTCTCCTGCGGGGTGGGGGGCGTGGCGCACTGCGGCAGGGTCATGCGGCGGCTTCCTCTCGTGGGGGGACATGCGAAGTCGCCCCACGCTGGGGCTTCCGCACGGTCACAGGTACCGTAACCCAACAACCGGACAACACTGTCCGGTAGGGTCCGGTGCACCCCACCCGGCCCCACGACGTGACGCGACACGACTCAACGCGACCCGACTCGACGCGAAAGGCCCGCGATGTCGAACCTCACCCCCACCTCCCCACTGCGCGACTGGCTCGCGAACCCCGCCGCGGGGCAGATCCTGCGCGGCATGCTGGCCTCCCAGGGGCAGAGCGAGGAAGCCCTGGCCCCCGCCCTCGGCCTGCCGCTGGAGCAGCTCGTCAAGATGTCCGGCGGCAAGTTCCCCGCGGAGCTGGTCGGTGTGCTGGTCACCGCCGCCGAGACCGGTGAGATACCCGAGGGCCTGCCCACCGCTCCCCCGGCCGCGCACGCCACCGCCGCGGACCCGGGCATCGAGATCGGCGCCCCCGAGCAGTGGACCGAGCAGGTCACCTCCGGCCGCTTCTCCGGGCAGACCGTCGTCGTCACCGGCGCCGCCTCCGGAATCGGCAGGGCCGTCGCCTCGCGTGTCGTACGCGAGGGCGGCCGGGTCGTCGCCGTCGACGTGTCGGGCGACAAACTGGCCGATCTGGCCGCCGAGTTGGGCGAGGCGCTCGTGCCGGTCGCCGCTGACATCACCGAGCCCACGTCCGCCGACACCGTGCTCGCCGCGGCGGGCGGCCGCGTGGACGCGCTCGCGAACGTCGCGGGCGTGATGGACAACGACGCCGCCGTGCACGAGATCGACGACAAGATCTGGGAGCGCGTCATGCGCATCAACGTCGACGGGCCGATGCTGCTGATGCGCGCCGTGGTGCCCGGAATGCTCGCGGCGGGCGGCGGCCGGATCGTGAACATCGTGTCCGAGGCGGCGCTGCGCGGCTCGGCGGCCGGCGCCGCGTACACGACCTCGAAGCACGCCCTCGTGGGCCTGACGAAGTCCTCGGCGTACCAGTACGCGGGCACGGGCGTGCAGGTCAACGCGGTGGCGCCGGGCGCCGTTGCCACGGGGATCCAGGTCCCGGAGGGCGCGCCGTACGGCTCCGCCCGCACCGCGAAGATGCGCGTGGCGATCCCCGGTCTCGCGATGGCGGAGGAGCTGGCCGCCTCCGTCACGTTCCTGCTCAGCAAGGACGCGGTGAACCTCAACGGGGTCATTCTGCCGTCGGACGGCGGCTGGTCGGTGGCCTGAACCCGACAGCCGACCGACGTACGACGAAGACTTACGACGAAGAAGGCAGGACACCCATGACCACGCACCTCGCGCCCCGCACCCTCGTGGGTCTCGCAGCCGTCGGCCTCCTCGCTCTGACCGCCTGCGGCACGCAGACCGCCACCGCCGAGAAGTCGGGACCGGCCTCCTCCACCGAGGGCCGCACCATCCGCGCCACCCAGGTCTCCCACGTCACCGACGTCCACGAGGCGACCGGGATGACGCTCCTCGAGGGCCCCGTCCTCGTCAAGGACGACGAGCTGTACGTCGTGGACGTCACCGCGCCGCCCGGCGACCCCAAGCTCCTCTCCGTGGACCTCAAGACCGGCAAGCACAAGGGCGTCTACACCGACAAGACCGGCGCGTACACCTCCGCGCAGATCAGCCCGCACGACGGCCGCGTGTATCTGACGGAGTACCAGAGCGGCGACATCATCAGCCTCGCGCGGGACGGCTCGGACCCGCGCACGTTCTTCTCCGGCAAGGTCGACGGATCCACCATGAACCCCGACGACATCGCCTTCGACGACGACGGCAATCTGTACGTCAGCGATCTGCACGGCATGAAGACGGGCGAGGCCGAGGGCCGCATCGTACGGATCGACCGCGACGGCAAGAAGTCCACCGTCCTCGCCGACAAGCTGGCCCACCCCAACGGGGTCATGTTCGACCCCGAGCAGAAGGGGCTGTGGATCAGCGAGCTGGCCAAGGACACCATCTCGTACCTGCTGCTCGACGCCGACAAGACGGCGGTGACCAACCGGCACGAGGCCATCCACGTCGACGGCGGCCTCGCGCAGACCGACTCCATCGCCGTGGACGCCAAGGGCAATCTCTACCAGGCGCTGCACGGCCGGCCCGCCATGGCCGTCTTCAGCAAGTACGGGGAGCGCCTCGGCACGGTGGAGGTGCCCGCGAAGGAGGCCGAGGGGCTCCAGTCGGCGACCAATGTCGCCATCACGCGGGGCGGCACGGACGCCTATATGACGGTCAGCGGCCCGAAGGGCGGGTACGTATACAAGTTCTCGGCGCTGGCCAAGGGCATCCGCCTGTCCAACGGCGGCTGACGGTCAGCTGTCGCCGAGGTCGACTCGGCGGCTGACCGTCAGTCGTCGCCGAGCTCGACGGAGCGCAGCGGCCCCACCTCGACGCCGAGCAGCCCCCAGGCCGCGAGCGCCAGGCGTTCGCGCTCGGCGAGGGTGGGTCCCGCGACGGCGCCGGAGACCATCGCGATGGCGAGCATCAGCTCGTCGGCGGACAGGCCGCGCCCGGCGGCCGGGCAGCGGCCGAGGACGCCGCGCACCCGCGCGGAGAGTTCCCGGCCCTGTTCGTCGTCCCCGCGCACCCGCAGCAGATCGACGAAGGCGGTGGAGCGTGTGATGTGCCAAGTGACCACGCCGAGAACGGACTTGAGGTTCGCCTCGGGCTCGGCGGCGGCCGCCTCGATCTGCCGTACGTTCTCGTCGAGCACGGCCGAGGCCAGGGCGACCCGGTCGGCGAAGTGCCGGTACAGACTGCCCTGCCCGACCCCGGCCAGGCGCGCGACGGAGGACAGCGGCGCGTTCAGCCCCTGCTCGGCGAAGACCTCGCGGGCGGCGGCGATGAGGGCGGCCCGGTTGCGGGCCGCGACGCGGCGTCCCTGGTTCGCCGGGCGGGCCTGATCGGGGTCGGAGGGGTTCGTCACCTTGGCAGCGTAATGCAGCGCAATACCGGCCCCACTCGCATAACTGGCTCTATCCACATCAACGAGGAGAAAACTCATGCCCAAGCCCGTGGTCGTCGTCATCGGTGTCGGCGGGATGGGGCGGGAGATCGCCCGCCGGCAGGGCTCCGGGGCCCGTCTCGTACTGGCCGACTTCGACGGCGAGTCGCTGGCGTCGGTGGCCGAGGGGCTGACGGCCGACGGCTACGACGTCACGCCGCTGCGGGTCGACGTCGCCGAGCGCGCCTCCGTCGCGGAGCTGGCCGCGACCGCCGCGGGGCTCGGCCCGGTCACGCAGGTGGCGCACACCGCGGGCCTGTCCCCGGTGCAGGCCCCGGCCGCGGCCGTGCTGACCGTGGACCTGCTGGGGGTGGCCCTGGTCCTGGAGGAGTTCGGCGCGGTGATCGCCGAGGGCGGTGCGGGTGTGGTGATCGCGTCGATGGCCGGGCACCTGGCCCCGCTGCCGCCCGAGGTCGAGGCCGCGTTGCGCTCCACGCCCACCGACGCACTGCTCGACCTGCCGTTCCTGCGGCCGGACGCGCTGACCGACCCCGGCGCCGCCTACGCCTTCGCGAAGCGCGCCAACCACCTGCGGGTACAGGCCGCCTCCCGCGCATGGGGCGCGCGCGGGGCCCGCGTCAACACGATCAGCCCCGGCGTGATCTCCACCGCGATGGGCCGCGCGGAGCTGGCCGGCGAGTCCGGCGACCAAATACGGGCCATGATCGAGAGCTCGGGCACGGGCCGCGCCGGCACCCCGAACGACATCACGGAGGCGGCGGCGTTCCTGCTCTCCCCCGCGGCATCCTTCGTCACGGGAACCGACCTGCTGGTCGACGGCGGAGCGGTGGCCGCCGCGCGCTCGGCGGCGGGGCGGGGCGACTCCGACTCCTGAAGCGGCGGGGCAACTCAGCCCTCTGAAGCGGCGAGGCGGCTCCGTCTCCAGAAGCGACGGCGGGGCTCCACCGCCGAGTGGCCGACCAGGCGCTCTGGACGCGACGACGGCGGAGCGGGACGCTCTTGGGCGGAACACCGCCCGTCCGCCGAAGGAGCCCCACCGTGCCCGACCAGCGGATACTCGTCCTCGACCCCAACAGCCCCGACCACCACGCCGAGCACCGGGCGTTACGGGAGCGCGGGTCGGCCACGCTCGTCGACATCCTCGGGGTGACCGCCTGGTCGGTCTCCGATCCCGCGCTCCTCAAGCAGCTGCTCACCAGCCCGCACGTGTCCAAGAACGCCCGCGCCCACTGGCCGGCCTTCGCCGAGACGGTCGCCACCTGGCCGCTGGCGCTGTGGGTGGCCGTCGACAACATGTTCACCGCCTACGGCAGCGACCACCGCCGGCTGCGCCGCATGGTCGCCCCCGCCTTCTCGGCCCGCCGCATCACCGCGATGCAGGCCGACATCGAGGCACTCGTCACCGGCATCCTCGACGGCCTCGACGAACTCCCCGACGGTGAAGTGGTCGACCTGCGCGAGCAGTTGGCGTACCCATTGCCGATCGCCGTCGTCAGCCGGCTGATGGGCGTGCCGGGCAGCCAGCAGGCCCAGTTCCGCACCATGGTGGACCAGATCTTCGCCACCACGCTCACCGCCGAGGAGGCCGCCAAGAACACGGCCGCCGTCTACCAGCTCCTCGACGAGCTGATCGATTCCAAGCGCGCCGACCCGGCCGACGACATGACCTCGCTCCTCATCGCCACCCGCGACGAGGAGGGCGACGGCAGCACCATGAGCGACGCGGAACTGCGCGACACCCTGCTGCTGATGATCAGCGCGGGCTACGAGACGACCGTCAATCTCATCGACCAGGCGGTCACCTCGCTGCTCGCCGACCCGGCCCAGCTCGCCCACATCCGCACCGGGCGCTGCACCTGGCAGGACGTCGTCGAGGAGACACTGCGCCACGAGCCGGCCGTGAAGCACCTCCCCCTGCGCTACGCGCTCCAGGACTTCCCGCTGCCGGACGGGCGGACCATCCGCGCCGGTGACGCCATCCTCGCGTCCTACGCCGCCGCCAACCGCCACCCGACCCTGTACGGCGACACCGCCGACGAGTTCGACGCCACCCGTCCCACCAAGGAGCACCTCGCCTTCGGGCACGGCGTCCACTTCTGCCTCGGAGCCCCGCTCGCCCGCCTGGAGGTGACCACCGCGCTGCGGCTGCTCTTCGAGCGCTTCCCGCACATGCAACTCGCGGTACCGGTCGAGGAACTGGCCCCGTACCCCACCCTCATCAGCAACGGGCACGTGTCGCTGCCCGTGCGTCTGCGGTCGGACGACGACGCGCGGCACTGACGGACCGGGTGGGGCCCGCCCGGCGCGCCCCACCCACAGCACCCCTTTTCACCCGATATGTATCGTGTATGACCGCACTGGTCCTTGCACACTTCGTCGTCGCGCTCTGCGCTGCCCCGCTGATCCGCCGGGTGGGGCCGCGCGGGTTCGTGGCGCTCGCGCTGCCGCCCGCCGCCGCCCTCGGCTGGGCGCTGTCCCGCTGGGGCGAGGTGAGCGACGGCGGGGCGAGCGAAGAGTCCTGGTGGTGGATCAAGGACTACGACGTCGAGATCGCGTTCCGGCTCGACGCCCTGTCCCTCGTCATGGTGCTGCTCGCCGCCGGTATCGGGGCGCTCGTGCTGCTGTACTGCGTGCGCTACTTCGACGGCGGCGCCCGGCAGTTGGGCTCGTTCGGCGGCAACCTCCTCGCATTCGCGGGGGCCATGCTCGGGCTCGTCCTGGCCGACGACCTCATGACCCTCTACCTGTTCTGGGAACTCACCACCGTCCTGTCCTTCCTGCTCATCGGCTACGACAGCGAGAAACGCGCCAGCCGCCGCTGCGCGCTGCAGGCGCTGACGGTGACCTCGGTCGGCGGGCTCGCGATGTTCGTCGGCTTCCTGATGCTCGGCCACCTGGCTGGCACCTACCGGATCTCGCGCATCCTGGAGTCGCCGCCCGCCGCGAGCGGCACCCTCTCGGCCGCGATCGTCCTGATCCTGTGCGGGGCGCTCGCCAAATCGGCGATCTGGCCGCTGAGCATGTGGCTGCCGAACGCGATGGCCGCGCCCACCCCGGTCAGCGCCTATCTGCACGCCGCCGCGATGGTGAAGGCGGGCGTGTACCTGGTGGCGCGGTTCGCTCCCGCCTTCGCCCATGTCACGCCGTGGCGTCCGATGCTGCTGACCCTGGGCGCGGTGACGATGCTGCTCGGCGGGTGGCGTGCGCTGCGGCTCAACGACCTCAAGCTGGTGCTCGCCTACGGGACCGTCAGCCAGCTGGGCTTTCTGGTGGTGCTCGCGGGCGCCGGTTCGTACAACGCCGCTCTCGCGGCCATCGCGATGCTGCTGGGGCACGCGCTGTTCAAGGCGCCGTTGTTCCTGGTGACGGGGATCGTCGACCATGCGAGCGGCACCCGCGATCTGCGGAGCCTGTCGGGGGTGGGGCGAAGACTTCCATGTGTGTGCACGGTCGCCGTCCTCGCGGGCGCGTCGATGGCGGCGATTCCGCCGCTGCTCGGGTTCGCGGCGAAGGAGGCGGCGTTCGAAGCGCTGCTGCACGGCACCGCGGGCGAGCGCTGGGTGCTCGCGTGCGTCGTCGTCGGATCCGCGCTCACCACCGCGTACACCCTGCGCTTCCTATGGGGCGCGTTCGCGCGCAAGCCCGGGGTCGCCGACACGCCCGTGCACCGCGTCGGCGCCGCCTTCCTCGCCCCGCCCGCGCTCCTTGCCCTCGCCGGTCTGCTGCTCGGCCCGGGGATCGACTGGACGGCACACCTCTTCGAGCAGTACGCGAAGCAGTACCCGACCCCCGCACACCCCTACCACCTGGCGCTGTGGCACGGGTTCGGTCCTGCGCTCGGCCTGTCCGTGCTCGCGTGGGCGGGCGGCGCGGCGCTGTTCCTCGCGCGGGAGCCGGTGGTGCGGCTCGGCCGGCGGTTCGCCTGGCCGAAGGCGGACGAGGTGTTCGGCCGGACCGTGCTCGGCCTCGAACGGTCCTCGCTCCAGATCACGGGCACGGTCCAGAAGGGCTCGCTGCCCTCGTACGTGGCGACGGTCCTGGGCGTCATGTTCCTCGGGCTGCTCGCGGTCCTCGCCACCGACCGGCCCTGGGGCGCCACCCCCGCGCCCCGCCTGTGGGACCACCCGATGCAGGCGGGCGTCGGCGCGCTGACGTGTGCGTGCGCGCTGATGTGCCTGGTGGTGCAGCGGCGCATGAAGGCGGCGGTGCTCGCGGGGCTGACCGGGTACGGCACGGCGCTCCTGTACGTCGTGCAGGGCGCGCCCGACCTGGCGCTCACCCAGTTCGGCGTGGAGACGGTGTCGACCGTCGTGCTCGTCCTCGTCCTGCGACGCCTCCCGGTGTTCTTCGGCGATACGCAGCGGACCTGGCGGTGGGGTGTGAGCATGCTGCTCGCGCTCGGCAGCAGCGTGGCGGTGGCCTGCGCGGTGTGGCTGGCGGCGGGCGCGCGTACGGCGGAGCCCGCGGGCGCGGCGCAGATCGAGGAGACCGCACACCACGGCCTCAAGGACGTCGTCGCGACGATCCTCGTGGACTTCCGGGCCTGGGACACCATGGGCGAGTCGGCCGTCCTCGCCGTCGCCGTCCTGGGTGTGACGAGCCTGCTGTACGTGCACCGCCGCCAGGGCCGGGCGACCGCGCCGGCGCCGCGGCTTCCGGGCGGGGTGACCGCGTGGTCGCTGGCGAACTCCCGGCTCAAGGTGCCCGCCAAGTACCAGCAGGGCGCGCCCGAGCGCAGCTGGCTGGTCGCCGGTGACACGCTCGCGCCCGAGCACCGCTCGGTGGTCTTCGAGGTGGTCGCCCGGCTCGTCTTCCATCCGATCCTGATGCTGTCGGTGTACCTGCTGCTGTGCGCGGAGAACCTGCCGGGCGGCGGCTTCGTCGGCGGCCTCGTCGCCGGGGTCGCCCTGACGATCCGTTATCTGGCGGGCGGGCGGCACGAGTTGGCGGTGGCGGCGCCGGTCCACCCGGGCTTCTTCACCGGGCTCGGCCTGACCCTCTCCACATCGGTCGCGCTCGTCGGGCTGGCCGACGGCACGGTGCTGCACGGCTGGACCTGGCACGGTCACCTGCCGCTGATCGGCGACTGGCACGCGAGCACCGCCGTCATCTTCGACCTCGGGGTGTACCTGCTGGTCCTCGGGGTGGTCCTGGACGTCGTACGGGCGCTCGGCTCGAAGATCGACCAGCAGACCGAGTACAGGGCGAGTCTCGCGCTCGCCGGGGAGGCACAGAACCCGTGACCGTCAGTCTCACCCTGCTGGTCTGCGCGGTCGTGCTGACCAGCGCAGGCGGGATCCTCATCCACACGCGCAGCCTCACCCGGGTGCTCGTCGGCATCATCGTGTGCGGCAACGGCGTCAATCTCTTCGTCCTCGCCTCGACGGGGGCGGCGGGCTTCCCGCCGCTGCTGTATCCGGGCGTCGAAGCGGCCAAGGTGACCGATCCGCTGCCGCAGGCCATCATCCTCACCGCCGTCGTGATCACGCTCGCCACCACGGCGTTCGTGCTCGCGATGGCTTACCGCAGCAGCCAGTTGACCGGTTCGGACTTCGTGCCGGACGACGTCGCGGACCGGCGGGTGGTGCTGCGCGCGGAGATCTCCGCCGAGCGGGCCGAACTGCGTGAGCTGCACCGCGAGGACGGCCCGAGCGCATGGCGCGAGGAGCGGCGCGACCAGCGCCGTCGGCTGCGCGCGGAGCGCGCCTACCAGGCTCGCGCCCGGGACGCGGACGGTGACCTGTGGAACGACGTCCTCGGCGCGGACCCGCCCGAGTCGTCCGCCGCCGACCCGGCCGAGCCCCCCGAGACCCGCCCGGAGGAGACCCGGTGAACTCCCTCGTCCCGCTGCCCGTCGTGCTGCCCCTCGTGGTGTGCGGGCTGACCCTGTTCATCGGGCCGCGGCTGCGCTGGCTGCACCGGCTGATCACCGTCGGGGTGCTCGCGGCGGTCGTCGCGGTCGATGTCATCCTGCTCGTCGAGGCCGACCGCACGGGCCCGCTCGTGGTCCACCTCGGCGACTTCGGGCCGCCGCTCGGCGTGACACTGGTCGCCGACCGGCTCGCCGCGCTGATGCTCCTGGTGTCCGGCGCCGTCACCTTCATCGTCCTCATCTACGCGATGAGCCAGGGCATGGCCGACCGCGAGGAGCGGGCGCCGATCGCGGTCTTCCACCCGGCGTATCTGGTCCTCGTCGCCGGGGTGTCGCTCACCTTCCTCGCGGGCGACCTCGTGAACCTCTACGTCGGCTTCGAGATCATGCTGATGGCCAGCTTCGTGCTGCTCACGGTGGGCGCCACGGAGCCACGGGTGCGGGCCGGATCGACGTATGTCGTCGTCTCCCTCGTCTCGTCCCTGGTGTTCCTGTGCGGGATCGCCGTGACCTACGCCGCGGCGGGCACCGTGAACTTCGCGCAGCTCGCCCAGCGCATGCCCGAACTCCCGCTGGGGGTGCGCACGTTGGCGGAGGTGCTGCTGCTCACCGTGTTCGGGGTGAAGGCGGCGGCGTTCCCCGTCGCGGCCTGGCTGCCCGACTCGTACCCGACGGCGCCCGCGCCGGTGACGGCCGTGTTCGCAGGGCTGCTCACCAAGGTCGGTGTGTACTCGATGATCCGCGCCGACACCCTCTTCTTCCCGGGCAACCGGCTCTCCGGCGTGCTGATGGCGGTGGCGTTCGCCTCGATGATCATCGGCATCCTCGGCGCCGTGGCCCAGACCGACCTCAAGCGGCTGCTGTCCTTCACCCTCGTCAGCCACATCGGCTTCATGCTGTACGGGCTCGCGCTCGGCAGCCGGGGCGGCATCGGCGGCGCCATCGTCTACACGGCGCACCACATCACCGTGCAGACGACGCTGTTCCTGGCCGCGGGGCTGCTCGAAAAGCGGTACGGGACAACGGAGTTGACGCGGCTCGGTGGCACGCTGCGCTCGGCCCCGCTGCTCGCCGCGCTCTGGTTCGTGCCCGCCATGAACCTCGCCGGAATTCCACCCCTGTCCGGGTTCCTCGGCAAGCTCGGCCTGATGCGAGCGGGTGCGGCGGCCGGCGGCGTCTGGTCGTACACGCTGCTCGCCGCCGCGGCCGTGACCAGCCTGCTGACCCTGTACGTGATGGCGAAGGTGTGGAACCTGGTGTTCTGGCGGGCCGCCCCCGCCCAACCACCCTCCGAGGACGACGTGTTGGAGGAGAGCGACGATTCCGACTCGGCACCGGAGGAGAGCGGGGGCGGCGGCCTCTCGGCGGCGACCGCCGTGTGCGTACGCACCACGATGCGCGTGCCCCGCGTCATGACCGCGGCGACGGCCGCAGCGGTCATCCTCGGCCTCTCCTACACGCTGCTTGCCACCCCGCTGACCGGCCTCGCCGACCGCTCGGCCGCCGAACTCCTCTCCCGCACCCCCTACGTGGAGGCGGTGCTCAACCAGTGAACTCCTCAAGCCCCAGGGGCCGTTGGCGCCGGATCGACCTGCCGCTGATCGCCTGGCTCACGGTGATCTGGACGCTGCTGTGGACCGGCCTGAGCTGGGGCAACGTCATCAGCGGCGTGGTGGTCGCGGTCCTGCTGTGCCTGGTCTTCCCGCTGCCCGCCGTCGAACTCGACCTGCGCCTGCGCCCGATCGGCATCGTCCGGCTCGCCGGCTATCTCCTGTACGACATGACGTCGTCCACGGTCACCGTGACCTGGCAGACACTGCGCGGCAAACCCGGGCCCGCGGCCGTGATCGCGGTGCCGCTGCGCTGCCGCACCGACCTGATGATCGCGGCGACCGCAGTCGCCGTGTCCAGCGTCCCCGGCGGCGCCCTCGTCGAGGTCAACGGCTCCACCGCCACCCTGTTCCTGCACGTCGTGCACGCCGACGACCCGCGGGCGGTGGACCGGGCCCGCGCCGACGTGCGACGTCTGGAGACCCTCGTCGTACGGGCCTTCGGCACGCGCGAGGAGATCGGCCGGCTCAAGGAGTCGACGCCGCCGGACGCACCCGACGCTCCTGACGCACCCGACGCTCCCGAAGGAAGGACGCCCGACGCATGAAGCTGGCCAACGACATCCTGCTCAACGGCGCGCTGGTGCTGATCGTCCTGGCCGGCGCGCTGCTCCTGGTGCGGATCTGGCGGGGCCCCTCGATGCTGGACCGGGCCGTGGCCGTCGACATCGCGGCGGTGCTCATCATCGCCGGGATCGGGGTCAACGCCGCGATCACGCGCACCAGTTACTACCTGTCGATCATGCTGGTGACCGCCTTCCTCGGCTTCACCAGCTCGGTGGCCATCGCCCGCTTCATCGCGGCGCGCGACCGGCCGGGGGTAAGGACGCGGCCCGGCGCCGTCTCCCTCAAGAAGGTCCAAGGCCCCAAGGAGCGCCCGTGAACTGGTACGACGTCACCGATCTCGCCGGCTCCGTCCTGCTGTTCGCCGGGGCGGCGGTGTGTCTGACCGGCGTCATCGGCATGCTCCGGCTGCCGGACGTACTGACCCGCAGCCACGCCGCGACCAACCCGCAGACGCTCGGCATGCTGCTGCTCGTGGCGGGCGTCGCGCTGCGCCTGCGCTCGGGCGTCGACCTGGGCACGCTCGCGCTCGTCGCCTTCTTCCAGCTCCTGACCAGCGCGGTCGCGGCCCATCTGGTGGCGCGGGCCGCGTACCGCACGGGTCAGGTCGGTGAAGTCGCGCTGCTTCGGGACGAGTTGGCCTCGGCGCGGGACCGGTCCTGATCCTGACCCCGGGACCGGTCCTGATCCTGACCCCGGGACCGGTCCTGGCCCTGACCCGGGTGACTGCCCGGTGTGTGCCCGAACGCGCGCCGGAACACGTCGATGAACGCGCTCGTCGACGACCAGCCGCACAGGTTCGCGACGGTCGTCACCGGCGTGTGGTCGGCGAGCAGGACCAGCGCGTGGTGCAGGCGCAGTTGGGTGCGCCACTGCGGGAACGTCATGCCGAGGTCGCCGCGGAAGAGCCGGGACAGCGTGCGGTCGCTCGCCCCGACCTCCCGGCCCAGTTCGGCCAGGGTGCGGCGGTCGGCCGGATCCGTGTGCAGGATGTCGCACACGGCGCGCAGCAGGGGCGCGGTCGGCGTCGGCAGGTGCAGCGGCTGCTGCGGTGACAGCTTCAGCTGGTCGAGCAACACCGCCCGCAGGCGCGCCCGTTCGGGGCTGCCGACGTCCGTGGTGTCCGGGGACCCGGTGCGCGCGTACTCGATGATCAGCTCGCGCAGCAGCGGGCCGACGGCGAGCACGGCCGGGGTGTCGAGGCCGAGCGGGTTCTCGGTCGCGGGCAGCCCCACGAAGTGCAGTTCGACGTCGCCGTGGGCCTGGTGGGCGTGCACCGTGTCGGCGGGCACCCACAGCGCGCGGGTGCCCGGCGCGACCCAGGAACCGGCGTCGGTGGTGACCGCGACCACACCCCGGCCCGCGTAGGCGATCTGGTGGTCGTCGTGCCGGTGGGCGTCGATCTCGGCTCCGTGCGCCAGGTACCTGGTGTGCGTGGGGGCCACCGGGGTGTGCCGCACGGAGTGCCGGGCGGTGTGACGAACAGCGTGGCGGTTCTTCGGCATTGTCTGGCAGGTTATCGGAAGCGGGACAGCGGGCCCGCTCGCGACGATGACCGGGTGCGAAAGAACACCTCCATCCCCCTGCTCTCCGTCGGGCACGCGTGCGTGGACGTCTACCAGGGCGCCGTCGCCTCACTCGTCCCGTACTTCGTCGCCGAACGCGCCTACAGCTACGCCGCCGTGTCCGGCATCGTGCTCGCGGCCTCACTCCTTTCGTCGGTGGCGCAGCCGGTCTTCGGCCTGCTCACCGACCGCCGGGCGATGCCCTGGCTGCTGCCGCTCAGCACGCTGCTCGCGGGCGTGGGCATCGCGCTGAGCGGGGTGAGCGATTCGTACGCGGTGACCCTCGCCGTCGTCGCGGTGTCCGGGATCGGGGTGGCCGCCTACCATCCGGAGTCGGCGCGGGTGGCCCGGCTCGCGAGCGGTGGCAGCCACAGCGCGATGGCCTGGTTCTCGCTCGGCGGCAACGTCGGTTTCGCGCTGGCCCCGCTCCTGGTCGCCGCCGCGGTGGCCACGGGCGGGCTGCGGTTCACTCCCCTGCTTGCGCTGCCCGCGGCGGCCGGCGCCGCGATCTGCCTGCCGGTGCTGCGCGCGCTGGGACGGCGCGAGAACGCGTCGTCCGCCACGGCGGAGACGCCCGCCAGGGACGACGTTCCGGCGTTCGTCCGGCTGTCGTTCGCGGTGGTGTGCCGCTCCATCGTGTTCACCGGCCTGAGCACCTTCGTCTCCCTGTACGCGACCCAGCGCATGGGCGGCAGCAAGGTGGCGGGCACCGTGGCCCTGTTCGTGCTCTACGTGGGCGGGGCGGTCGGCAGCATCCTGGGCGGGGCGCTGGCGGGCCGCTGGGACCGGGTCACCGTCTCGCGCTGGTCGTACCTGCTGACGGCGGCGTCCGTGGCGGGCGTGGTGTGGGTGCCGGGCCCGGCGCTCTACGGCTTCCTCGCGCTCACCTCGGCCGGCCTGTACGTGCCGTTCTCGCTGCAAGTCACGCTCGGGCAGGACTACTTGCCCTCGCGTGTCGGCACAGCGAGCGGCATCACCCTCGGTCTCACGGTGAGCATCGGCGGCCTGGCGAGCCCCCTCATCGGCACCGTCGCCGACCAGTCCTCGCTGCGCACCGCCCTGACTCCGCTCATCCTCATGCCGCTGCTGAGCTGGCTGCTGTTCCGGACGCTGCCGGAACCCACGGGGACGAGCGCGAGTACGGGTACGGGTACGGGTACGGCTGCTGCGGGTACCGGTACGGTAGCCATTGATCGATCATTGCTCAAATAGTCGCCACAGCAGGAGAGTCACCTTGCCCACGTCGCCCACTCCCGGCCCCCTCGCGCGCGTCCCCCTGCACGAGCAGGTCCGCCACTTCATCCTCGAAGGCCTGGTGGAGGGCCGCTGGGGGCCGGGCGACCGGATCGTCGAGCGGCGCATCACACTGGAGTTGGGCGTCAGTCAGGCGCCGGCACGGGAGGCGCTGCGCGAGCTGGAGGCAATGGAGCTGGTGACGTACGCCCCCAACAAGGGCGCGAGCGTACGGGAACTCACGCTGGATCAGCTCCGGGACGTGTACCAGGTACGGGCCTCCCTGGAGCGGCGCGCCATCACGCTCGCGGCCTCACGGATGGCCGGGGACGTCACCGAACTGGAGCGGCACCTGGCGGCCATGCGACGCGCCGCCGTCGAGCGCAAGTCGCATGAACAGGCCCTGCAAGGCGTGGCGTTCCACCGTGCCATCGTCCACGCGTGCGGCAATCCGGTACTGATCCGACACTGGGACCTGCTGGGCGTGGAGGCCTGGACGCGGCTTTCGCTCGGCCGGCTGCGCACGGAGCTGCACGACAACGCGGAGGACCACGAGGAGATCGTCGAGGGCCTGCGTCGCGGCGATCCGCACTTGGGGCGGCTGATGGAGCTGCACGTCATGGATTACGCCCGAAAATGATCGATCATTGAAAATTACTCACCAGTAGTCGTTGACCCGGCACTTCGTCGCGACCTAGCTTCTGCTCTGAGAAATTGATCTTTCGCAGTGCGGAACTTGCGGAACGTATGGCCGCCCGTCACCACGGGCGCCCCGACGGAAGGGCAACCCCTATGTCCCCGATGTCCCAGAACCACCAGCTGGACCAACTCCCCGAGCCCGACCCGCAGGAGGTCGCCGAGTGGCTGGCCTCCGTGGACGGCGCGGTCGGCGCCGTCGGCCCCCGGCGCGTGGGCCGGCTGCTGCGGCGCGTGGTGGATCACGCACGGCAGGCGGGCGTATCGCTGCCGCCGCCGTCGACCACGCCGTACGTCAACTCGATCCCGACGGACGCCGAACCGGCCTACCCCGGCGACGAGTCGATGGAGTCGCGGATCACCGCGTGGAACCGGTGGAACGCCGCGGTCATGGTCACCCGCGGCAACGAACGCGGCGGTCTCGGCGGCCACATGGCCACCTACGCCTCGGCCGCCTGGCTCTACGAGGTCGGCTTCCAGCACTTCTTCAAGGGCAAGGACGCCGACGGAAGCGGCGACCAGCTCTACGTCCAGGGGCACGCCTCCCCCGGTGTCTACGCCCGCGCGTTCCTCGAAGGGCGGCTCACCGAGGCCGAGTTGGACCGGTTCCGGATGGAGGCGGGCGGCGGCGGACTGCCCTCGTACCCGCATCCGCGGCGGCTGCCGTGGCTGTGGGAGTTCCCGACCGTGTCGATGGGACTCGGCCCGCTGTCGGCCATCTATCAGGCCCGCTTCAACCGCTATCTGCACCACCGCGGCATCAAGGACACCAGCCACAGCCACGTGTGGGCGTTCCTCGGCGACGGCGAGATGGACGAGCCGGAGTCGACGGCCGCGCTGAACCTCGCCGCCCGCGAGGAGCTCGACAACCTCACGTTCGTCGTCAACTGCAACCTGCAGCGCCTGGACGGTCCGGTGCGCGGCAACTTCAAGATCGTGCAGGAGCTGGAGGCGCAGTTCCGCGCGGCCGGCTGGAACGTGGTCAAGGTGCCCTGGGGCGTGGAGTGGGACGGCCTGCTCGCCACGGACACCGACGGGCTGCTCCTCGACGCCCTCGACACGCTGCCCGACGGCCAGTTGCAGACGTTCGCCGCGCGCGACGGCGCGTACATCCGCGAACGCCTTTTCGCAGGCCCGCTCGCCGGCCTCGCCCGCCCGTACTCCGACGAGGACCTCGCCCGGATCGTGGGCACCTCGCGCGGCGGCCACGAGCCCCGCAAGATCCACGCCGCGTACCGCGCGGCCGTCGACCACAAGGGCGCACCGACCGTCGTCCTCGTCCAGACGGTGAAGGGCTGGACGCTCGGCCCCGGCTTCGAGTCGCGCAACGCCAACCACCAGATGAAGAAGCTCTCCGGCAAGGAATTCCGTGCCATGCGCGACCTGTTGGAGCTGCCCATCCCCGACTCCCGGCTCGGCGAGGACCTGGTCCCGTACGTCCACCCGGGCCCCGACTCCGAGGAGGTCGCCTACCTCCACGAGCGCCGCCGCGCCCTCGGCGGCCCGGCTCCCGCGCGCCGCGTCGCGGCCCGACCGCTTCCGGCCCCGTCCGCCAAGCCGTTCGAGACGCTGGCCAAGGGCTCGGGCGGCCAGGAGATCGCCACGACGATGGCGTTCGTCCGGCTGGTCAAGGACCTGATGCGGGACAAGGAGACCGGCCCGCGCTGGGTGCCCGTGGTGCCCGACGAGGCCCGCACCTTCGGCATGGAGTCCCTGTTCCCGTCGGCCGGGATCTACTCCCCCAAGGGCCAGACGTACGAGCCCGTCGACCGCGACCAGCTCCTCTACTACAAGGAGTCGACCAGCGGCCAGATCCTCAACGAGGGCATCACAGAAGCCGGTTCACTGGCCTCCTTCACCGCCGCCGCCACCTCGTACGCGACACACGGCGAGCCGCTCATCCCCTTCTACATCTTCTACTCGATGTTCGGCTGGCAGCGGACGGCCGATCAGTTCTGGGCGCTGGCGGACCAGTTGGGCCGGGGCTTCGTCATCGGCGCCACCGCCGGACGCACCACCATGACCGGCGAGGGCCTTCAGCACGCCGACGGCCACTCGCACCTCATCGCCTCCACCAACCCGGCCTGCCTGCCCTACGATCCGGCGTTCGCGTACGAGGTCGGTGTCATCGTCCGGGACGGTCTGCGGCGCATGTACGGGGAGGATGCCGAGGACGTCTTCTATTACCTCACCGTCTACAACGAGACGAAGCTCCAGCCGCCGATGCCCGAAGGCGACGGTGTAGAGGAGGGCATCCTGCGCGGCCTGTACCGCTACCGCGCCGCCACCAACGCCGACAGCGACGCCCCGCCCGTCCAACTCCTCGCCTCCGGCACGGCGATCCACTGGATCCTCGAGGCGCAGGAACTGCTCGCCGAGGACTGGGGCGTCGCGGCCGACGTGTGGTCGGCGCCGTCCTGGACCCTGCTGCGCCGCGAGGCGATGGAGGCCGAGGACCAGGACCGGATCCCGTATGTCACCGAAGCCCTTGCCGAGGCGCCGGGCCCGGTCGTCGCGGTGTCGGACTGGATGCGCGCGGTGCCCGACCAGATCGCCCCGTGGGTGCCCCAGCAGTGGTCCTCGATCGGCACCGACGGCTTCGGCCTCTCCGACAACCGGGTCAATGCCCGCCGCCACTTCGGCGTGGACGCCGAGTCCGTCGTGGTGCATGTGCTGCGCACCCTGGCGGCGCGCGGCGAGGCCAAGCCGGACGCCGCGGAGCGCGCCGCCCGGCGTTATGGCCTGCGCTGACGCCCAGCTGGTGGGCGTAGCCGCTATCCGACCCCGCTCATCCGGACCGCCGTCGCCTGCGCGCTGACCACCGCGTCGCGCCCCGGCTGCGAGGACGGGGTCACCTCGCGGACCGTCACCGCCAGGTTGTTGGCCGCGGTGAAGTAGGGGCCGATCCGCACCTGTTGACCCCCGGCGCCCTCATGGAAGGCCGGGGGCACCGGGTCGGTCCCCTTGCGCTCGACCACGTCCCCGCCGATCCGGCCGACGGGGATCCGGGCGCCGCGATCGACCAGGTACAGGTCCCAGAGCTCGCGGCCCTCGCCGGCGGCGCGGCACCGCTCGGCGAAGTCGGCGTACGGCACCGAGAACCACACATGGTCGCCGGAGACCACGACCTCCGCCGACTCGAAGGCGATGTCCTCGCCGCGCCGCGCCGCCACCACCACGGTGTCGTCGCCCAGCGGCCGTCCGACGATCCGACCCTCCACGATGAGGGCGGACCCGCCCGTGTCCACGGTGCCGATCTCGAGGTGTGCGGGGCGGGCCCAGGTCCGTACGGCGAGGTGTCCCGTGCCCGTGGTGCGGGGGATGCGGGAGGTGACCTGGTCCCCGATCAACTCCGGTGTGCGGCCCACCAGTTCCGCGGTCTCCACCGTCAGGGAGTGGGCCCGGCGACGTACGCCGTCGTCTGTGCGCTCCACGTAGACGGTCCACTCCCCCTCGCCCAGCACATGGTCCCGGCCGATGCGGGCGCGCAGGGATTCCGGCTCCGGGCGGAGCGGGAGGCGCAGCGTGTCATCGCCCCGCCGCAGGAGCAGTGCGGCCTGTGGTGTGTGTACGCCGGTGATGTCCACGACGATGTCACCGTCGGTCGTGGCCCTCGTGCGGGCCGCGGGGTGGAAGCCGGGGACGCGGGTGAGGCGCTTGGCGCGGCCGGGCATCAGGGTGCGGACGGCGGGTGCGAGGACGGGGCTGCGCAGGGACGCGCGCAGCACGGGGCGTACGACGGTGCCGACGCGCTCGCGCACCACGCTGCGTACGGGACGGCGGACGCGGCCCGGTGTCGACGCCGGTTCGGGAGTTCCGGGGCCGCCCAGCTCCGCCACCAGGGCGAGGAACCGTTCGGCCGCTGTCCGAGGAGTGAAGGTCAGCGCCTTCGCCTTCGCCGCCTCGGCCATCGCGTGGCGCCGCTCGTCGTCCTCGATCAGGTCGAGCAGCGCGGCGGCGAACGCCTTCGGGTCGCCGGGCTGCACCAGGTATCCGTCGCGTCCGTCGTCGATGATCTCGCCGGGCCCGTACGGGCAGTCGGTGGCGACCACGGGCAGCCCCGCGTGCATGGCCTCGACGAGGGTCATGCCGAAGGACTCGGCGTTCGACGAGACCGCCGCGATGGAGCCCTTCGACCACTCCGGCTCGATGGGTGCGACGGCGCCCATGAGCCGCACGTGATGGTGCAGCCCCGCCGCCATGACCTGCTCGCGCAGCTGCCCCGCGAGGCGGCCCCGGCCGTAGAGGCGCAGCGACCAGTCCGGGCGCTCGGCCACGACGTGCCCGAAGGCCTCGATGAGCAGGGCGTAGTTCTTCACGGAAATGAGGCGGCCCGCCGCCACGACCACTTTGTTGCGTCCGGTCGACGCGGCGACGTCCGGGACGGGGACGCCGTTGGGGATGCAGCGGATCTCGGTGTCGACTCCGGGCAGGGCGTCGCGATAGCACTCGGCGTCGGCGTAGGAGACGGTGGTGAAGGCGTCGAGGGCGGCGATCGCCTTGTCCTGGGCGGACTGTATGGCCGGCTTGTGCATGCTGTGCGTCAGGTGTTCCTGCCCGATGCGCAGCGCGTGGCGGGGGCCGTACTCGGCGAGCAGCACGTTGATGCCGGGCCGTGTCCCCACGACGACGTCGGCGTCGGTTCTGTTCAGCCACTCGACGATGCGTCTGTCGGTGAGAGTGCTGGAGTGGGCGTAGGGGCCGTCGGCGCGGAGATAGAGCTGTGAGGGAGAGGCGGCCGGATCGTGTTCCGGGTCGAAGGCCGCGGCGCCGCGCCGTGCCTCGACGAGCGGAAGGATTCTCACTCCGGGTGCCGGGTTCAGTGCGGGGTGTTCCCTGGTTCGCACGACCGATGCGATCTCTACTTCGTGGCCCGCCTCGGCGAGCGCGCCCGCGAGGTTCATCGTGGAGCGGATGGTGCCGCCGATGCCGTAGGCGTTGAAGAGCAGGAAGCTGATTTTCATCCGTGGGACGCCCGTTCTGTGGTGCTGGGACTGACGCGTGGGTTGACGTCTCCCGTCAAATTAAATGCCCAGATGCGGACATATGCGACTTCGGATGTTGTGTCGCGCGCCAAGTTTTGGCCGGTGACGGGCAGTTGGGCGTCCGCCATATGGACACCTGGACCTGACGGGGCGTCGGCAGGACGCGCGCCCGCCCTTCCGGTTGATAGGCAAGCAAACACTTGCCTATGCTGGCGTCGTGGCCGATGACCTTTTCAGAGCCTTGGCCGACCCCACCCGCCGCACGATCCTCGACGAGCTGACGGAGAAGTCGGGGCAGACACTGTTCGAGATCTGCTCACGGCTGGCCATGAAGCACCGGCTGACCCTGTCGAGGCAGGGCGTCTCTCAGCACCTCGCCGTGCTGGAGGCGGCCGGGCTCGTCGAGACACGACGGGAGGGCCGCTACAAGTTCCACGACCTGAACACCGCACCGCTGCGCCAGATATCGGAGCGGTGGCTCAAGCCAGCAGCCCCTGCACAGGACCCGGAAGAGAGCACCCCATGAAGATCCACATGACCAGCGTCTTCGTCGACGACCAGGCCAAGGCCGCGCACTTCTACACCGAGATCCTCGGCTTCCGGAAGAAGCACGACGTGCCCGTGGGCGAGACCGACCGCTGGCTGACCGTCGTGTCGAGCGAGGAGCCCGGCGGCACCGAGCTCCTCCTGGAGCCGGCGGGCCACCCGGCCGTGAAGCCCTACCGTGACGCGCTCATCGCGGACGGCATCCCGCTCGCCCAGTTCGCCGTCGACGACGTGCAGGCCGAGTACGAGCGGCTGACCGCGCTCGGCGTGCGCTTCACCCAGGAGCCGCTGGAGATGGGCCCGGTCACGACCGCCGTGCTCGACGACACCTGCGGCAACCTCATCCAGATCGCGACGGAGCCCAAGTAGACCGGGTTCGCATTACGCGCGCCGCCGCCGTCCGAAGACCGCGATGCCCGTGGCGACGGCGGCGGCGATCAGCCCGATCCCGCCAAAGATGAGCGGCAGCAGCCACAGCGAGAGAAACCCGTTGATCTGCGCGTCCTCGGGGTCGTCGGCCCGGTACAGCACCTCGACGCGCTCCCCCTCCTCGTACGCGGGCGGGTTGGAGCCCGTCGAGCTGCGGAAGGTGTACGGGGTGCCGTCCGCGGTGGTGAACTCGACGACCGGATACGCCGAGGGCTTGTCCCGCTCCCGGGTCTTGCGCGTCACGCCGATGTGGCTGTCGCGCCACTTCAGGGCCACGACCCTGCCCGTCGTACGGTCCGCCTCCCGCAGCAGCGACACCGACGACCACGCCAGGATCAGCCCGGCGACCAGGAAGATCGCGCCGAACGCCGACACCCCCAGCACGACCCATCGGCGTACCGCCCGCCCCCGCACCTGAACCTGCACGCTGCGCCCCTCACTCGTCCGAACTCGTCCGAAGAGGAGGGACGCTATCGCAGAAGGAAGGTGTCAGTTGCTGCCGGTGAGTTCGCCGCTCAGCTTGCCGTGCAGGGCCGCGCTGTCCGGGTTGAAGCCGACGATCTCGACGCTCTTGCCGCGCTCCGCGTACTTGGTCTCGATCGCGTCGAGCGCGGCGACCGACGAGGCGTCCCAGACATGCGTCGCGGAGAGGTCGATGACGACCTTGTCGGGGTCGCCTGCGTAGTCGAACTGGGTCACCAGGTCGTTGGAGGACGCGAAGAAGAGCTCACCGGTGACCGAGTAGACGACCTGGCCGCCCTCGGGGTCGGTGACCGAGGTGACGTTCGCGACGTGGGCGACGCGTCGGGCGAAGATGACCATCGCGGTGATCGAGCCGACGACGACACCGATCGCGAGGTTGCTGGTGGCGACCACGACCACGACGGTCAGCACCATCACGACGAGCTCGCCGGCCGGCATCCGCTTCAGCGTCTTCGGGGCGATGGAGTGCCAGTCGAACGTCGCGAAGCACACCATCACCATGACGGCGACCAGGGCGCCCATCGGGATCTCGGAGACGACGGGCCCGAAGACCACGCACAGCACCATCAGGAACACGCCCGCGAGGAACGTGGACAGGCGGGTCCTGGCGCCGGACACCTTTACATTGATCATCGTCTGCCCGATCATGGCGCAGCCGCCCATGCCGCCGAAGAAGCCGGTGACGATGTTGGCGATGCCCTGCCCGATCGACTCACGGGTCTTGGACGAGCGGCTGTCGGTGATCTCGTCGACCAGCTTGGCCGTCATCAGGGACTCCATGAGCCCGACGAGCGCCATGGCGAGCGCGTACGGCGCGACGATCTTCAACGTCTCCAGGGTGAACGGCACGTCCGGCAGCCCCGGCACCGGCAGCGAGGACGGCAGCGCGCCCTTGTCCCCCACGGTCGGCACCGCGATCCCGGCGGCGACGGTGATGACGGTCAGGATGACGATGGAGACGAGCGGGGCCGGGACCGCCTTGGTGACCTTCGGGAAGAACACCATCAGCGCGAGCCCTGCGACGATCAGCGGGTAGACGGCCCACGGCACGTCCGTCATCTCGGGCACCTGGGCCATGAAGATCATGATGGCGAGCGCGTTGACGAAGCCGACCATCACGCTGCGCGGCACGAACCGCATCAGCTTCGCCACGCCGAGCGCGCCGAGGACGATCTGGAACACACCGGCCAGGATCACCGCCGCGACCAGATAACCGAATCCGTGCTCCCGGTTGAGCGGCGCGATCACCAGCGCGACGGCGCCGGTGGCGGCCGAGATCATGGCCCGCCGCCCACCGACGATGGAGATCGTCACGGCCATCGTGAACGCGGCGAAGAGACCGATCTGCGGATCGACGCCCGCGATGACCGAGAACGAGATCGCCTCGGGGATCAGCGCGAGCCCCACCACGAGCCCGCCCAGGATCTCGGTGCGCCACACCTTCGGGTCGGACCACCAGTCGGGGCGCAGGCCGCGCAGCCGGGCGGCCGGTGACGGAGCGGGAGGGGCAGAGGAGGGGGACAAGAGAAAGTAACCTGTCGTGGTCGGGCACACCGGCGTCACGCGGCCTGTGCGAGCGGGAGAACGGGCGGCGTGCGGCCGACCCTGACATCCGACAACTCTACCCTAACGTTAGGGTAGAGATCGGCGTCGCCGACTGTGGCCCCGGTGACACCACGCAGACACGGAGAAAGGCGCCGCGTGAGCAGCGAGCACATGCAGATCGGCGAGGTCGCCGCCCGGACCGAGCTGTCGTTGCGCACCATCCGGCACTACGAGGAGACGGGCCTCGTCATCCCGTCCGCCCGCTCTCAGGGCGGCTTTCGCCTCTACACCGAGCGCGACGTGGCCCGCTTGATGGTCATCCGCCGCATGAAGCCGCTCGGCTTCACCCTCGACCAGATGCGGGACCTCCTGGACGCCACGGACCGCCTCGACGCGACCCCGCCGCCCGAGGGCGACGAGCGCGAGCAACTCCTGGACCGTGTCCGCCACTTCGAGCAGGCGGCGGCCGACCGCGTCGCGGATCTGCGCAAACAGCTCGGCCGCGCGGAGGAGTTCGCGGGCACGCTGCGGGAGCGTCTGGACGGGGCCGGGGCGGCGTGACCCGGCACCGGCGGCGATAACCGCTGTCGCGCCCTGTCGGCGCGTGCCAGGATCACGCCATGACACGCACCGATATGCCGCCGTCCTGGGACGAGCGGACGATGCTCACGAGCTTCCTCGACTACGCGCGCGCCACGGCCGTCGCCAAGTGCGCCGACCTCGCACCCGAACACGGGGGCGCGGCGCCGCTGCCCGGCTCGCCGCTCATGACGCTGGGCGGCCTGATCAACCACCTCCGCTGGGTCGAGTACCACTGGATCCAGGTGATCTTCCTGGGCGAGGAGGACGCGGGCCCGTGGACGGACGAGGACCCGGACCGCGAGATGCGGCTCGGAGCCGAGACCCCCATCCCCCAACTCGTCGCCGAGTACGAGGAGCAGAGCGCCCGCTACCGTCAACTGGTCGCAGAAACAGACCTGTTGGCGACGGCGAAGCGCCCGGTCAGGGACGGCACCCATGTCACCCTCGGCTGGATCCTGATGCACATGATCGAGGAGACCTCGCGCCACAACGGGCACATCGACATCCTGCGGGAGATGGCGGACGGCGCGGTGGGCGACTAGAGCCTGTCACCTCTGGTCAGGAGACGCTTGCTTGGAGTGCACACGAAGGTCATAGCGTCGCGGGCATGCCGGTGTCACCAGGTTCTCGGAATGAGCGGGAGTCGGACGGCCGGTACCCCAGCATCTCCAAACGAGAAAGACGGCAAGTGGTGGACAGCCAATTCACAACGCATGCAGAGCTTTTCGATCTTCGTGGAAAGCGCGCGCTCGTCACCGGTGGCACCAGAGGCATCGGGATGATGATCGCGCGTGGCCTTCTCCAGGCGGGCGTCCGGGTGGTCATCAGCTCACGCGACGCGGAAGCGTGCGCTCAGGCGCAGCAACACCTTTCCCCATTCGGTGAGGTGCGGGCCGTCCCCGCCGACCTGTCCCGCCACGACGAGTGTCGGCGACTGTCCGACCTCGTCACCGCCGACTCCGAGCGTCTCGACATCCTCGTCAACAACGCGGGCGCCATGTGGGACGAGCCGCTGGAGACGTTCCCGGACAAGGCCTGGGACACGGTCGTCGACCTCAACCTGAAGTCGCCGTTCTGGCTGGTCCAGGCGTTGCTGCCCGCACTTCGCAAGGCGGGCACCGCCGACGATCCCGCGCGGATCATCAACATCGGCAGCATCGCCGCCATCCACATCCCGCAGCGGCCCAACTACTCGTACTCCAGCAGCAAGGCCGCGCTGCATCAACTCACCAGGGTGCTCGCCAAGGAACTGGGACCGCAGCACGTCACCGTGAACGCCGTGGCGCCGGGACCGTTCCCGTCGGCGATGATGGCTGCCACCCTCGACGAGTTCGGCGAGGCGATCGCGGCGTCGGCCCCACTGCGCCGGATCGGCCGCGACGACGACATGGCGGGTGTCGCCGTGTTCCTCGCCAGCCGGGCGGGCGCATACCTGACGGGCGCCGTGATCCCCGTCGACGGCGGCATCGCCACCACGGCGTAGAACGGTTTGGCGGCCAGCAGTCACTACGCCTCCCGGCAGCGGTCCCTGACCTCCGGTAGTGGCTGGAAGCCGACCGCCTTGTAGGTGGCCACGGCCGCCGTGTTGGCGCTGGGTGTGCCCACGAGGGCGCTCGACGCGCCGAGTTCGCGGAGTGCGGCCGCCGCGGCGACGGAGATCGCCGCCCCGTGACCACGGCCGCGGTGGTCCCGGTGCACGCCCATGGGTTCGAGCAGCCCGGGCCGGCCCGGCCCCGCCGACCACACGGTCACCGCCGCCACCGCCGCGCCCTCGTCGTCGTACGCGAGCAGACACCGCGCCTCCGCGTACGGCGCACCGGCCGCCATCGCGTGCCACCGCGCCTCGCTGAACGTCGAGCCGTCGAAGGCCGCCCGGTGCACGGCGGCGTACGCGTCCGCCCGATCCGGTCCCGCGACCTCGATCCGCACGGCCGGGGACCGGACCGGCTCGGTGAGATCGCGGCGCAGCGGCGTCCACGCCTCACCAGGGCGCCAGCCGGCCCCGGCCAGGAGGTCATGGAGCAGGACGCCCCGGGGAGCCTCGATGTCGACCGGCCCTTCCGGCAGGACCCCGCGCTTCGGCTCCCCCACATCGGCGAGCAACTGCCGCGCCAGCTCCGGGTCTTGGTGGGCGTCGGGCGCGAGGGTCAGCCGCAGCAGGGTGGGCCCGTCCAGCAGGCCGACGGCGAGCACCCGCCCGCCACGGCGCCACGTCCGCACGTCCGCCGCGGTGCGCTCCGCGCCGGTCCGCCAGTACCAGCCCAGGTCGCCGGGATGCAGCTGCATCGGCGCCGTGTCGTGCTGCCATGTCCGCAGTACGTCGACGACGTCACCCAGCTCGTCGACTTCCGGTGTCACCAACTCGATGGCCATGCCGGTGATGACACACCAAGGGCCGCGGTGTGCGCACCTGAATTCCCTCAGTCCTTGAAGCTCAGTCCTTGAACCGGTCGTCGTCCATCCCCGCCATGAGCGCCTGGTGGCTGCGCCGCACGTGTTCGCGCATCACGCGTTCCGCGCCGTCGCCGTCCCTGGCGCGGATGAGGTCGAGGACGCGGTGGTGCTCGTGGTCGGACTCGGTGAGGCGGCCGGGCTGCGACAGGGACGTGCGGACGAGGCGGGCGTAGGCGAGCTGGTTCATCAGGGTGCGGTAGTGGGCCTCCAGCTTGGAGTTGTCGGCCCCGACCATGATCAGCTCGTGGAAGTCGTGCACCAGCTTCTCGTACTGCTCCGAGTCGCCGGCGCGCACCGCTTCGTCGGCGGCGCTCATGTTGTCGGCAAGGCGTTCCACCTCGGGGACGTTGCCGCGGAAGGCGAGGAGGCGGGCCGCCGCGCCTTCGAGAAGCTCCTTCATCTGGAAGAGCTCCGTGATCTCGCGGCGCGAGGGCACGGCGACGAACGTGCCGACCCGCGGGCGCACCTCCACCAGGCCCTCGATCTGGAGCTGCTTGAGGGCTTCGCGGATCGGGGTGCGGCTGACGCCGAAGGTCTGCGACAGCGTCATCTCGGAGAGGCTGGAGCGCGGCGGCAGCTCCCCACTGATGATCATCCGGCGCAGCTCTTCGGCGACCTTCGCCTGCATGCTGGTCTGCTGCAGCGGCCTGCGTGCGAGGTGCTTGGGCTCTTGCATGGCACGAGAACCTAGTCTTCGGGGACGCATGGCGTCAATTGACGGGGAATCCCGGAATTGCCATGCAAGAAGGCGGGCAATGCCGTGGGGGCGGGTGGCCTACTGGAAGGCCGGGACGACCTCCTTGATGAACAGCTTCAGCGACTCGCGCTTCTCCTCGTGCGAGAGCGTGTTGTCGATCCAGAAGCTGTACTCGTCGACGCCCAGCTCCTCGTAGCCGCGCAGCCGCTCGACGACCTCGGCGGGCGTGCCGATCATGGCGGTCCTGCGCAGGGCCTCGGGCGCGAACTCGGGGCGCTCGGCGAACTTCTCCTCGGGGCTGGGCTCAAGGAAGCCGTTGACCGGGGCCTTCTTGTTGCCGAACCAGGCGTCGAAGGTGCGGTAGAACTTGTTGATTCCTTCGGCGGCCGGGCGCCAGCCCTCCGGGTCCTCCGGGGCGTGCACATGGGTGTGGCGCAGCACCATGATGTCGGGGCGCTCCACCTCGGGGTGGTTGGCGACGGCGGTGTCGAACTTCTCCTTGAGGGCGGCGACCTCCTCGTCGCCCTTCATCAGCGGGGTGACCATGACGTTGCAGCCCTGGGAGACGGCGAAGTCGTGCGAGGCGGGGTCGCGGGCGGCGACCCACATCGGCGGGGTGGGCTGCTGCACCGGCTTGGGCACGCTGGTCGACGTCGGGAACTGCCAGATCTCGCCGTCGTGCGCGTAGTCGCCCTGCCACAACGCCCGTACGGCGGGGACGAGTTCGCGCAGGTGCTTGCCTCCGTCGGAGGCCTTGAGCCCGTCGGCGAGGCGGTCGAACTCGATCTGGTACGCGCCGCGGGCGAGGCCGACCTCGGCCCGGCCGTTGCTGATCACGTCGAGGAGCGCGGTCTCCCCCGCGGCCCGGACCGGGTGCCAGAACGGGGCGATGATGGTGCCCGCGCCGAGCCGGATGGTGTCGGTCTTCGCCGCCAGGTGCGCCAGGATCGGCATCGGGCTGGGCGAGATCGTGTACTCCATGGCGTGGTGCTCACCGACCCACACCGTGCTGAACCCGCCGGCCTCGGCCATCTGCGTCAGCTCGGTGAGGTTCTCGAAGAGTTCGCGGTGGGTGGTGCTCTCGTCCCAGCGCTCCATGTGCACGAACAGCGAAAACCTCATGACAGCTCCTTTGCTGAGGTAGGGGTGGCTTCTTCCATGGCAATGGCGGTGGCTCGCATCTCCGCGAGCGTGGTGTCTCCCGTGGACCAGTGCGTCGCGGGGACCTCGTGGACGACGACGCGGATGTACTCGGGCCGGGTGTCGATCGAGCGCAGCACGGCCTCATGGACCTCGTGCTGCAGGGTCCTGATCTGCTCGGGGGTGCGGCCCTCGGCGAGCGTGACGGTGATCTGTGGCATGGCGGGCGTCAGCTCCGCATCGTGAACGGGTCGGCCACGGGCTCCTCGCTCGTGTTGATCCATACGCTCTTGAGCCGGGTGTACTCCTTGATGGTCTCGGTGCCGTGCTCGACGCCGACGCCGCTGGCCTTGAAGCCCTGGCGTGGGGACATCGGGGACATGGCCCGGTAGGTGTTGACCCAGACCGTGCCCGCGTCGAGGCGGCCCGCCACCCGGTGGGCGCGGGACAGATTGGTGGTCCAGATCCCGGCCGCGAGGCCGTACTCGGTGTCATTGGCGAGGCCCACGACCTCGTCCTCGGTGTCGAACGGCATGATCGCGACGACCGGGCCGAAGATCTCCTCGCGGACCACGCGCATGCTGTTGTCGACGTCGACCAGGACGGTCGGCTCGTAGAAGCAGCCGCCCGTGCCGCCGTCGGTGGGCGCGCCGCCGGTCAGCACGCGGGCGCCTTCCTCGCGCCCGAGGTCGACGTACGCGGCGACCTTGTCGCGCTGTGCCTCGAAGGCGAGTGGTCCGAGTTCGGTGGCCTCGTCGAGAGGGTCGCCGATGCAGATGGACTTGGCGCGCTCGCAGACCCGCTCCAGGAGCTCGTCGTAGACGGAGCGGTGGGCGAAGACGCGGCTGCCGGCGATACAGGTCTGCCCGGCCGCGGCGAAGACACCGGCGATGACACCCATGGCGGCGTTCGCCACGTCGGCGTCCTCGAAGACGATCTGCGGCGACTTGCCGCCGAGCTCGAGGGTGGAGCCGATGAAACGGCCCGCGGCCGACGCGGCGATCTTCGACCCGGTCGCCGTGGAGCCGGTGAAGGAGATCTTGGCGAGGTCCTCGTGGTCGACGAGGGGCCCACCGGCCTCGGCGCCGTATCCGGTGACGACGTTGACGACGCCGGGCGGGAAGCCGGCCTCCAGGGCGAGCTCCGCGAGGCGCAGCCCGCTCGCCGACGTGTACTCGGAGGGCTTGACGACCACCGTGTTGCCCGCGCACAGGGCGGGGGCCAGCTTGCTGGTGGTCAGGGTCAGCGGCGAGTTCCACGGGGTGATCGCGCCCACGACGCCGAGGGGCTCGCGCGCCGTGTAGTTGAGGACGGCGCGGTCTGAGGTGGGGATCGTCTCGCCGTGGATCTTGTCGGCGAGGCCCGCGTAGTAGTGGAAGTACTCGGGCAGCGAGGCGAGTTGGCCGCGCATCTCGCGCAGCAGTTTGCCGTTGTCCCGCGACTCCATGAGGGCGAGTTCCTCGGCGTTCTCGGCGATCAGCTCACCGAGGCGGCGCAGGAGGTGGCCCCGCTTGGTCTGGTTGAGGTCGCGCCAGCCCGGGTCCTCGAAGGCGGCGCGCGCGGCGGCGACGGCCTTGTCGATGTCGGCGGCGGTGCCGCGGGCGGCGCGGTAGAGGGTGCGGCCGGTGGCCGGGTCGGTGCTGTCGAAGTACTCGCCGGCGGCGGGCTCGACCCACCTGCCGCCGATGAAGTGCTTCCAGGTCGTGAGCGTCGTGGGCTCAGACATGTGCGGTGTCTCCAGGTGCGCTCTCGTCGGTGAGCTGTGCGCTCTGTGTGAGGAACGTGGTGAGGGCCTCGGTGAACGCCTGCGGGCGCTCGACGGGCAGCATGTGTCGCGCCCCGGGCACGATCACGGCCCGGCAGCCGGGCAGCGCCGCGGCGAGGCGGTGTGTCATCTCCGGCGTGGACCCGGGATCGTTCTCCCCGGTCACGGCCAGGGACGGCACGGTGATGTCACCGAGCCGCGGGCCGAGCTCGGCGTCGGCGTGCGCGAACACCCGGTAGCAGCCGAGAAAGGAGTCGACGTCGTTGGCGCTCAGCGTGGCCCGTGTCCGGTCGACGACCTCGTCCGGCACGGTGGTGCCCGCGTACCAGCGCTCGATGGACGCAGCGGTGCTCGCCGCGAAGTCGCTCTCGGCATTGCGCAGCCGGGTCCGGACGGCCACCCGCTCGTCGGGGGTGCGGCGGCAGACCGAGCTCACCGAGGTGAGCGTGCGCGTCAACTCCGGCCGGTACAGGGCCAGTTGCTGGGCGACCAGCGCGCCGAGCGAGAACCCGACGAGGTGCGAGCCTGCCGGGATGTGCCCGGCGACCCCGTCGGCGAGCTCCGCCAGGGTCACGTCGCCGCGCACGGGCGGGCGGGCGCCGTGCCCGGGCAGGTCGATCGCGATGACGGTGAAGCGGTCGGCCAGCAGGGCGGTGACGGGCTCCCACATGGTGCGGTCGAGGCCGACACCGTGCAGGAGTACGAGGGGCGGCTTGTCCATGACGGTGCCTACTGCTCGGTGGCGAGCGGGGCGAGGCGGGCCTGCGGGCGGCCCTGGGCCGCGGCGGCGAGGCCGATGACGATCTCGTCGGCGCGCGGGCCGTCCGGGACCCGTACCTCGATGCTCTGGTGGTGGGAGCGGATGGTGGCGTCGGTGATGTGCTTCAGCGGGATGTCGAAGACACCTCCGGCGACCGCGCGCTTCTCCACGGCCGGGAGCAGCGTGGTGGCGTTCGCCGCCTTGCGGAAGTGGTCGCCGAACTTCAGCGTGTGGATGAGGGCGCTGCCGTGCTCGACCTCGCCGTCGAGGCCGACGATGGCGGCCTTCCCGTACGCCTCGACGGGCGCGCCGAGCGCCTCCACGACGCGCGGCGCGAGCAACTCGCCCAGCTGCGGAGCCACTTCGTCGATGCCGGGCAGCAGGTCGTCGACGAAGCCCTGGCCCGCCCACGGGTTCTCGATCACGGCGAGCACCACCGCGGTGCGTGCCACCGAGTCGACGGGGCGGCCGCCCTCGGCGTGGATGTCTTCGACGTACGTCACGATCTTGCGGAGGTTCATCGGGCGGTCTCCAAGTCGGCGAGGCGGACCACGGGGTCCTGGCGGCGGTCTCCGATACGGGCGTTGGGGCGCGGCCCCGAGGCTGCGGCGGCCACGACGACGATCTCGTCGGGGCGCGGTGCGTCCGGCACCCGGATCTGGACGGTCTGGTAGTGGGAGCGGGTGGCGGCGGCGGTCTTGTGCCACACCGGGACGGTCAGCGGTTCGCCCGCCGCGAGCCGGTCGTCGCTGAACACGATGATCGAGGTGCCCTCGGTCAGCTCCCGCAGCACATTGCCGAAGTACGGGGTGTGGATCAATGCCCCGCCGTGCTCGATCTCCCCGTCGAGCCCGACGACGGCCGCCTTGCCGAACGCCTCGACGTGCTCCACGCCGCCCAGCGTCTCGATCAGCCGGTCGGTGAGGAGGCGGCCGATGCCGGGCGCGATGTCCTCCACCTCGGGCCCCAGGTCGGCGACGAATCCGCGCCCGGCCCAGGGGTTCTCGATCACGGCGGCCGCGGCGACGCGACGTACGGGGGTCGCGACCGGCCGGCCGAGTTCCAGGAGGACCTCGTCCACCACGGTGACGACCTTGCGCAGTCTGCCTCGTGTGGGTGTGGCCCACAGCTGTTGGCCTGCTGATTGTTGCTGTGCCATGGCAGTGAGGCTAAGAGTGACCCGGGGAGCCGTCAAGGGTCGGCAGCAAATAGGCGGCTCTGACCTAGGGGTTCCCTGTAATACAGCCCAGGAAGCTGCGAATTCCGTCCGAACCATTGACATGACGGATACCCGATTCCTACGGTCCTCTGCCATACAACAGATCTGCCATGCAAGAGCAGGCCGATCCGATCGATGGAGCCGCCATGTCAGTCACTCTGGAACATGCCACCGACCGCCCCGCCCGCCTCCGCGCCGCCTGGGACGCGGCCTGGAACCGGGGTGAAGTCGACGCTCTGGACGCCGTGTTGAGCACCGGCTACGTGCGCCGCCGTGGGCCGGCCGGCACCGCTCAGGACCGCGCCGGGTTCAAGGAGAGCATCAGCGCGGTGCGCGCGGCGTTCCCCGATCTGCGGACCGAGATCGAGGACCTGGTCGTGGACGGGGACCGGCTGGCGGTCCGCTGGCGCAGCACGGGCCGGCACACCGACACGTTCATGGGTGTGCCGCCCACCGGCCGGCCCGTCGAGGTGTCGGGCGCCACATTCGCCCGCTTCGACGGTGACACCGTCACCGAGGAGTCTGTGACCTTCGACTCCCGGCAGCTCCTCGAAGCGCTCGGCATCATCACGACGGCGCACGAGGCCGCCGTCGACGCCGACCTGGTCAAGGGGGTGCACCGCAAGTTCATCACCGGTGTCACCGTAGTGACCACCGACGACGACGGGACCCCCAGGGGCCTCGCGGTGAACGCGTTCTCCAGCATCTCCCTCGACCCGCCGATGGTCCTGGTGTGTGTCCAACGCAGCTCGTCGACACACCCCGCACTGCACCGTGCCACCCACATCGGCATCAACATCCTCGCGGCCGACCAGCTCGACGTGGCGAAGGTGTTCGCGAGCAAGGGCACCGACAAGTTCGCCGCCCTCGACTGGGCGCCCGGCGAGCACGGCGCCCCGCTGCTCGACGGTTCAGCCGCCCGCCTTGAGGTGGAGATCGGCGAGCGCCTGGAGGCCGGGAGTCACACCGTCTTCACCGGACGTGTAGTGTCGGCGTCTCATTCTGAGCTCGCCCCGCTCGTCTACAGCGGTGGCGGCTTCTTCGACATCTCGCAGACGGCGCCCCTTCCGTGGTGACTCGCGTCCGCCCCCGCACCCACGTTCTTCGGAGCACGCCATGACTCATGATTCACAGGGCCCACCTGTCTACGGCAGCGCCGTGACCAAGGTCGAGCCGTTCGGTGTCGACCACATCCCCGACAGCGAGCGACACGGTAAACCGAGTTCACAGTTCTTCGTGTGGTTCGCCGCGGGGCTCAATTTCCCGGTCATCCTGCTCGGCTTCAGCGCCGCGTGGTTCGGGCTCAGCTTCACCACCGCCGTCGCCGCGATCGTCGTCGGCGCCGGTGTCGGCGCCGTCCTGATGGCCGTCATGTCGCGCATGGGCGTCCGCCTCGGTGTGCCGCAGCAGATCCAGGCGAGGGGGCCGCTGGGCTTCTTCGGCAACTTCCTGCCCGTCGCCTATATCAACGTGTTCTCCGGTGTGGGCTGGGCGGCCGTCACGGTCATCCTCGGCGGCAAGGCCTTCGCGGAGCTGAGCCACCTGCCGTACTGGCTGTGTGCCCTCCTGCTCACCGTGGTCGAGCTCGTCGTGGCCATCTTCGGCTACAACATGATCAATTTCCTTCAGCGGGCGCTGACCTACGTCCTCACCCCGCTGTTCGTGCTGATCACGGTCGTGGCGGTGGCCCGCGGCGGCAGCCTCTTCGAGGCCAACCCGCACGCGGACGGCTATGTCGGCACGGCCGGTGGCTCGATCACCCTCGGCGGCTGGTTCCTGGCATTCCTCGTGGCGTGGATGCCCTTCGCCTCCGACTACTCGCGCTACCTGCCCGACACCGCGAAGGTCGTCCGGCAGACCACCTGGTACACCGCCTTCGGCAACTTCCTCACCATCGCCTGGCTCGGCATCCTGGGCGTCGTGGTCGGCGCCTCCGCCTCCAGCTCGGACACGATCACCGCCCTGCACCAGCTGATGGGTCCGTTCGCCGTCCCCGCCCTCGTCGCCGTGGGCCTGTCCGCCCTGGCGCAGAACTTCCTCAACGTCTACGGCGGCGCGATCTCCGTCCAGACCCTCAAGATCCCCGTGACCCGCACGCAGGCGGTGGCCGGGATCTGCGTCCTCGCCTACGGGATCAGCCTGTGGGGCGCCTCGGGCACGGAGGACAAGTTCAAGGTCTTCCTCAACCTGACCGCGTACTTCATCGCCCCGTTCGCCGCCGTGCTCCTGATCGACTTCTACCTGGGCGGGCGCGGCGACCCCCGCAGGATCGCCGAGCTCTACGACCGTTCCAGGGTCGTCGACTGGGGCCTGGTGGCCTGGGCGGCCGGCGTGGTGGCGTCCGTGCCCTTCTGGGTGTCCGACATCTACACCGGTGCCTTCGCCTCGGCCCACCCGGGCGCCGGCGACCTCAGCATGCTCGTCGCCGCCGGTGTCGCGGTCATCGTGTACCTGTTCACGTACCGGCTGAAGCCGCTGTGGCGGCGGGCGGGTGGCGAGAACTCCGACATCGACACGACCACCGACACCGCTGCCGAGCAACTGCCGGAGCGCGCGCCGGACTTGATCGGTCGCGGCTGACGGATTGCCACCGCGGCGGTGTGTCCGCCGCGGTGGCGGGTACGACACTTCCCGTGCAGGATGTCGCAGAAGCGGCGGAAGAGCGAGGAGTGCCGGAAGTGATTCGAAAACTGCAGGCGGTCGCGCTGGACTGTGCCGACCCCGTACAGCTCGCGGAGTTCTACGCGGAGCTGCTCGGCGGCCGGGTGGTCCTGGACCCCGACGATCCCGACTGGGTCGATGTCGTGGGATTCGAGGGGACGCCCCTGGCCTGCCAGCGGGTGGACGGGTACCAGGCGCCGCAGTGGCCGGGCCAGGAGCGGCCGCAACAGGTCCACCTGGACTTCGACGTGGACGACCTCGAAGCCGACGAGAAGCGGGTGCTCGCTCTCGGCGCGACACTCCTCGAGCGGACGGACCAGATCCGGCCGGACACCAACTGGCGGGTCTACGCGGACCCGGCCGGCCATCCCTTCTGCCTCTGTCTGCACTGAGAGCCTGTGCACTGAAGGCCCGTGCACTGAGGCCCCGTGCACCGAGGGCCCCTGCCCGGCGGGCCCGCCGCCCCGGCTCACCCGGTCGGCGCGGCCCGCTCCAGGTCGTCGATGCTCCCCGACATGATGTCCCGTACGTGCGCGGTGATGTGCTCCAACGGCCAGTCCCACCAAGCGACTTGAAGCAGCCGCTCGACGTCGGCGTCGCTGTACCTGCGACGGATGACACGGCCCGGATTGCCGCCGACGATGCCGTAGTCGGGGACGTCGTCGACGACCACGGCCCCCGAGGCGATCACCGCCCCGTGCCCGATGCGGACGCCGGGCATCACCATCGCGCGGTAGCCGAACCACACATCGTTGCCGACCACGGTGTCGCCCCGCCCCGGCAGCCCGGTGATGAGGTCGAAGTGCTCCGCCCAGGAGCCGCCCATGATCGGGAACGGGAACGTGGAGGCGCCGTCCATGCGGTGATTGGCGCCGTTCATGATGAACCGCACACCCTCCCCCAGCGCGCAGAACTTCCCGATGACCAGCTTCTCCGGCCCGTAGTGGTACAGCACGTTGCGGGTCTCGAAGGCGGTCGCGTCGTCCGGGTCGTCGTAGTACGAGAAGTCGCCGACCTCGATGAGCGGCGACTTGACCAGGGGCTTGAGGAGGACGACCCGCGGCTGCTCGGGCATCGGGTGCAGCACGGTCGGGTCGGCGGGAACGTTCGGTGTCACCAGTCGGCCTTTCTCAAGCACAGGGGGAGCACATGGGGCCGCCGCGAGCGGCCGACCACCCATTGACAGGACATTTGAACAAGGACGATCGTACTCGGGCCAGAGCGCGCCAGAAGACCGGAGCGAAGGGACGCCAGCCGAGATGCCGTTCGATGTGTTGACCATGGGCCGCGTGGGAGTGGACGTGTATCCGCTCCAGACGGGCGTAGGGCTTGCGGAGGTGTCGACGTTCGGGAAGTACCTCGGCGGCAGCCCGACGAACGTCGCGGTCGCCGCGGCCCGCTACGGGCGGCGGGCGTCGGTGATCACGAAGACGGGCGCGGACCCCTTCGGCGATTTCGTGCGAACTTCCTTGGCGGGCTATGGAGTCGACGCCTCGTTCGTCGGCACGTCGGACGTCGCGCCGACGCCGGTGACGTTCTGCGAGATCTTCCCGCCGGACGATTTCCCGCTGTACTTCTACCGGTTGCCGAAGGCCCCGGACCTGGACATCCGCCCCGACGACCTCGACCTGGACGCGGTGGCGGCGGCCCGGATCTTCTGGATGACGGGGACGGGGCTGAGCGAGGAGCCCTCCCGTTCGGCGACGCTGGCGGCGCTCCAGCACCGGGCGAAGCAGGGGACGACGGTCTTCGACCTGGACTGGCGGCCCATGTTCTGGCAGGACACCTCCCAGGCGCGCGTGTACTACCGCGAGGCGCTCGCCCACACCACGGTGGCCGTCGGCAATCTCGACGAGTGCGAGATCGCGACCGGCGAGCGGGAGCCGCACGCGGCGGCAACGGCGCTGCTGACGGCGGGAGTTGAGCTGGCCGTCGTGAAGCAGGGCCCCAAGGGTGTGCTCGCGATGGACCGCGATGGCGCGGTGGCCGAGCTGCCGCCGGTGCCGGTGGACGTGGTCAACGGGCTCGGCGCGGGCGACGCGTTCGGCGGTGCGCTGTGCCACGGGCTGCTTTCGGGCTGGGACGTGGCACGGACGGTGTCGTTCGCCAATGCGGCGGGCGCGCTGGTGGCGGGCCGTCTTGCCTGCTCGGACGCCATGCCCACGGCGGCAGAGGTCGAGGAGAAGCTCCGCGAGGTGAACGGTGACGTCTGAGGAGAAGACTGTGCGCATAGGTGTCATCGGGGCCGGCTGGATCGGCCGTGAGCACATCCGCCGGCTCACCGATGTGGTCGTCGGGGCGCGGGTCACCGCGGTGACCGACATCGACGCGGAGCGCGCGGCCGAGGCGGCGCGCTACCCCGGCGCGAAGGTGCATGCCGACGGTGCCTCACTGATCGCCTCCGAGGATGTCGACGCGGTGCTCGTCACGTCGTGGGGGCCGACCCACGCCGAGCATGTCCTGAACGCCGTCGCGGCGGGCAAGCCCGTGTTCTGCGAGAAGCCGCTCGCCACCACCCCCGAGGACTGCCTGAAGATCGTCGAGGCGGAGCAGGCGCACGGCAGCCGGCTCGTCCAGGTGGGCTTCATGCGCCGCTTCGACCAGGGCTACCGGCAGATGAAGGAGGTCATCGACGCGGGCCGGATCGGCACCCCGCTGATGGTGCACTGCGCACACCGCAACGCGTCGTCCGTGGAGTCGTACACCTCCGACATGGCCGCCCTCGACACGGCCGTGCACGAGATCGACGTACTGCGCTGGCTCCTGGACGACGAGATCATCTCCACGCAGGTGATCACCCCGCGTTCGACGACGCGGAAGCCCGCACACCTCACCGACCCCCAGTTCATGCTCTTCGAGACCGCGCAGGGCGTCCGTATCGACCTGGAGGTCTTCGTCAACTGCCGTTACGGCTACGACATCCAGTGCGAGGCGGTCGGCGAGGAGGGCCTGGTCCGGCTGCCCGACCCGGCGGCGGTCGGGGTGCGCACAGCGGGCGCGCACAGCACGGCGATCCTGCCGGACTGGACGGGCCGCTTCGCCGACGCCTTCGACACCGAGTTCCGCGAGTGGGTCGCGCACCTGACGGCGGGCCGCGAGCCCACAGGACCCTCCGCCTGGGACGGCTACGCGGCGACCGTCATCACCGGCGCCACCGTCGAGTCCCGCACCTCGGGCCGGGTCGTCACCACGGACATCCCGAAGCGCCCCGACTTCTACGCCCCGCACGACAAGCGGTGAGCCCCGGCCCCGCCACCTCGCCCTACAGCCCGACGGCCAACGTCGCGACGACCGGGGCGAGATACAGCACCGGGAACGCGACCGTCTTGTAGGAGCGCGCCCGCAGCACGGTGACGACCGCACCGACGAAGTACAGGACCAGGGCGATCGCGGCCGCGATGCCGACGGCCGGCACGGCGAGGCCGGCCAACAGGCCTGCGGCGCCCAGGAGTTTGGCCACGGCGAGCCGCGGCCACCAGGTCTCGGGGACCCCGTACGAGACGAGGGGATCCACGACGAACTCGGCGCGGCGCAGCAGCGAGACACCGGAGAAGCCGACCCAGAGGGCCGTCAGGACGGTGACGATGACAACGGTGGTGGACATACGGGCGTGCTCCTTCAGGGCATGAGGAACGACATGAGCAACGAGGCAGCGCTGACGTGGCAGCGGGGTGACAGGAACAGATGACAGGAGCGGGCAACAGGAGCGGCCGTCCCGAGCCAAGGGTCCTCGCTGCCGTACGCGGTATCAACGGCCGTCCCGATAACGAGCGATAATCCCCGCGTTAACGATGGGGAGGGGGCTCAGGGGTGGAGCTGCGTGACATCGAGATCATCCTGACGCTCGCGGACGAGCTGCACTTCGGCCGGACCGCCGAGCGGCTGCACATCTCGGCGGCCAGGGTCAGCCAGGTGGTCAAGACGCAGGAGCGGCGCATCGGCGCGGCCCTGTTCGAGCGGACCAGCCGGTCGGTGCGGCTCACGCCGATCGGTCGGCGCCTGACCGAGGGCCTGCGGCAGGGGCAGGATGCCATCAACGCCGCCGTCGCGGAGGCCCGCGCCGCCGCGCGCGGTGTGTCCGGCACGCTCACGCTCGGCGTGATGGGTGCGCTCGGCCATGAACTGCGGGCCCACATCGGGCACTTCGGCAAGCTGTATCCCGAGTGCGAGGTGCGGCTCCAGGAGATCCACTTCAGCGATCCGTACGGCCCGCTGCGCCGCGGCGAGGTGGACGTGCTGGTGCTGTGGCTGCCGGTCGACGAGCCCGATGTGACCGTGGGCCCCGTGGTCCTGACGGAGGGGCGGGTGCTCGCGGTGTGGGCGGGACACGAACTGTCCGGGCACACCGACGTCTCCCTGGAGGATCTGGCGGGCCACACCGTCATCGACGTCGGCCCCGAAGTGCCGCGGGAGTGGGGTGCGGCCATGGTGCCCACCCGTACGCCCAGCGGGCGCGCGATCCCCCGCGGCCCCCGCGTACGCACCTTCCACGAGGTCCTCACCCAGGTCGCCGCCCGCGCCGTGATCACGCCGCTCAACGCGCACGTCCTGCGCTACTACCGCCACCCCGGCGTGGAGTTCCTGCCGATCCGGGACGCGCCGCCGACCGAGTGGGCGCCGGTGTGGCGCACGACGAGCGAGACCGCGCAGATTCGCGCCTTCGCGGAGGCGGCCCGCGCGTTCGGGGTGCGCAGTGCCGGGTGACGGCACATGGGCGAGCGGAATACGACGTGTTTGCCCCGCCGAACCCGGGGCAGGTGCCACCGCCGACGAGCATTGCTTGATTCTGCAACTTTTCGCAGGTCGAAGAGATCGAGGTTCATGTGTCAGTCAGGCTTGAGGCCGAGCACCTGTACAAGGTGTTCGGCAGGCGACAGGAAGAGGCGGTCGAGCGGCTCCGCACCGGGACCGACCGTGAGGAGCTGCGGTCCGAAGGGACCACCGCGGGCGTGATCGACGCCTCCTTCTCGGTGGAGTCCGGCAAGATCTTCGTCGTCATGGGCCTGTCGGGATCGGGCAAGTCGACGCTGCTGCGCATGCTCAACGGCCTGTCGGAACCGACCGCCGGACACGTGAAGTTCGACGGGCAGGACGTGACCGCCCTGCCCGCCAAGGAGCTGCGGGCGGTCCGCTCCCACAAGATCAGCATGGTCTTCCAGCACTTCGCGCTGTTCCCGCACCGCTCCGTGATGGAGAACGCGGCCTACGGCCTCGCGGTGCAGGGTGTGCCGCGCGCCGAGCGCGAGCAGCGGGCCGCGGAGGCCCTGGAGCTGACCGGGCTCAAGGGCTGGGAGACGTCCTTCCCCGACGAGCTCTCCGGCGGCATGCAGCAGCGCGTGGGCCTCGCCCGCGCGCTCGCCACGGACGCCGAACTGCTGCTGATGGACGAGTCGTTCAGCGCCCTCGACCCGCTGATCCGGCGGGACATGCAGGACCAGCTGCTCGTGCTGCAGAAGAAGCTCAAGAAGACCATCGTCTTCATCACGCACGACCTGAACGAGGCCATGCGCCTCGGTGACCGAATAGCCGTCATGCGCGACGGCCGCATCGTGCAGAACGGCACGCCGGAGGACATCCTGGTCCGCCCGGCGGACGACTACGTCGCCAACTTCATCCAGGACGTGGACCGTTCGCGGGTGCTGACCGCCGGAGCCATCATGGAGTCCCCCGACGCACTGCGCGCCGGCTCGGGCCGGAAGGACCTCACCGACACCGAGCTGCTCGCGAAAGCACCCGCCCGCGTAGGACCCGACACTCCGCTCGCCGAGCTGTTCGCGCCGTGCGCGCAGCGGGCCGCCGCGCCCGTCGCCGTCGTCGAGGACGAGGTACTGACCGGCGTGGTCAGCCAGGAGCGACTGCTGGCCGTGCTCGGGGAAGCCGCCGCGACCGGCGGACAGGACGACACCCAGGGCGGGACGTCCGGGGACAAGGTGAGCGCGCGTGCCTAGAATTCCCTTCGGCGACTGGGTCAACACCGCGGTCAACTGGCTCCTGAACAACGCCGCCTGGCTGTTCGACTTCTTCAAGGCCGTCTTCGAGGGCTGCTACGACGGCATCCTCGCCGTGCTCGACGCCCCACAACCCCTGCTCCTCGCGGGCATCTTCGCCGTGTGCGCCTGGTGGCTGCGCGGACTGCTCGCCGGCGTCCTCTCCTTCGTCGGCTTCGCCTTCATCGACTCCCTCCAACTGTGGGAACACGCGATGATGACGCTGTCGCTGGTGCTCGTCGCCACGATCCTCGCGCTGGTCATCGCGGTGCCGATCGGCGTCTGGGCCGCGTACTCCGAGCGGGTCAGCGCGACGGTGCGGCCGGTCCTCGACCTCATGCAGACGATGCCAGCGATGATCTATCTGATCCCGGCGATCCTGTTCTTCGGCAGTGGCGCCCCCGCGGGCATCGTCGCCACCCTGGTCTTCGCCCTGGCGCCCGGCGTCCGGCTCACCGAGCTTGGCATCCGCCAGGTCGACCGCGAACTGGTCGAGGCCGCCGAGGCGTTCGGCACCCAGCCCCGCAAGATCCTGCTGCGCGTACAGTTCCCGCTCGCGCTGCCCACCGTCATGACCGGCGTCAACCAGGTCATCATGCTGTCCCTCTCCATGGCCGCGATCGCCGGCATGGTCGGCGCCGAAGGGCTCGGCGGCGACGTCAACGAGGCCATCGGCCAGCTCAACGTGGGACTCGGCGCGGAGGCGGGCATCGCCATCGTGCTGCTCGCGATCTACCTCGACCGGATGACCGGCGCGCTCGGCACCCAGGTCTCGCCACTGGGCCGGCGCCTCACGGTCAGTCGCAGCGCCGCCGTCACGGGCTTCGGCTCGCAGCTGTGGAACCACCGCCCCCGCCCCGCCTTCGCCGGGGTCGGCATCGTCGTCCTCGCGCTCGTCGCCGGCGGCCTGGGTGTCTTCGGCGGCACCGAGAAGTCCACGGTCTCGGGCGTCGGCAACGGCGAGAAGGTCACCATCGGCTACATCCCCTGGGACGAGGCCACCGCCACCACCTACCTGTGGAAGGAGGCCCTGGAGCGGCGCGGCTACGAGGTGCAGGTCAAGCAGTTCGAGCTCGGCCCGCTGTGGACCGCGCTGTCCCGCGGCGACGTGGACTTCCAGACGGACGCCTCGCTTCCTGTCACCCACGCGCCGTACTGGAAGAAGTACGGCAAGGACGTCGAGCCCCTGGGCACCTGGTACACGGGCAAGATGGAGAACAAGCTGGCCGTGCCCGCGTACATGAAGGACGTCGACTCCCTCGCCGATCTGAACGGCCACGCGGGCGAGTTCGGCGGAAAGATCACGGGCATCGAGGCCAGCGCGGGCCTGACGGCCATCCTGAAGAAGAAGGTCATGCCCGCCTACGACCTCCGCCCCAAGTTCAAGGTCGTCGACAGCTCCACGCCCGCGATGCTCGCCGAGCTCAAGCGCGCGTACGCGGCGAAGAAGCCGATCGTCGTCAGCCTCTGGACCCCGCACTGGGCCTACGCCGACTTCGACATGAAGAACCTCAAGGACCCGAAGCACGCCTGGGGCAAGGGCGACGACCTGCGCGGCATCGGCCGCAAGGGATTCTCCGACGAGCACCCCCGCGTGGCCGGCTGGATCAAGAACTTCAAGATGAGCGAGAAGCAGCTCATGGACCTGGAGTCCAAGATCAACAAGGCCGGCAAGGGTGCGCAGCAGGACGCGGTGCGTGCCTGGCTGAAGAAGCACCCCGGCTACGCGGAGAAGATGACACCGCTCAAGAAGTAACGCAGTTGATTGTGCAGGGAGGTCGAGGGCGTGGCGCGCGATGCGTGCCACGCCCTCCGCCGTCCCGTCAGCGGACCTTCTTGATGGGGATCACCACCAGAGCGCCCACCACGCAGATCGCCGCCGCGACCTGGAGCATCGTCGCGTAGCTGTCGCCGCCGACCGTGGTGACGAGGAAGCCGGCGAGGCCCGGGGCGAGGGCCTGGGGGCCCGCGTTGGCGACGTTGAAGACGCCGAGGTCCTTCGCCGCGTTGTCGGGGTCGGGCAGGACGTCCATCACCAGCGCGATGTCGACGCCGATGTACATGCCGTAACCGAGCCCGAGCACCAACTCCGCCCAGTAGAAGGCCCCTATGGACTCCACGTGCACCAGCATGTACGTGCCGATGCCGAAGAGCAGGGTGGCCGCCCCCACGAACACCTTGCGGCGTCCCGTCTTGTCCGACAGCCACCCCGCGGTCTGCGAGGCCACCATCAGGGCGACCGTGTAGACGAGGATGCCGGTGGCCATCGCGCCGGTGGCCTCGCTCACGGACAGATCGAGCTGGTGCTCCAGGTACATGAGCCGGAACGTGGTGAACATGTACGCCGCCAGGATCACCATGAAGCGGGAGGCGAACGCCCAGCCGAAGTCCGGGTGTTCGCGCGGGTTCACCCAGAACGTCTTGGCCGCCGTGCGCCAGCCGCCGTCGGTCCGCGGGCGCTCGCGCAGCGGGACGTCCGGGAGCATCACGGCGTACAGCACCATGGCGGCGAGCCCCACGAGGCCCGGCACCATGAACAGCAACAGCATGTCGTGGCCCAGGAGTTGACCCGCGTACGCGGCGCCCAGCACGCCCGCGTTCTGCATCAGGCCGATGAGCCCGGACACCTTGCCGCGCTGCCGGGTCGGCACCTGGTCGGCGACCGAGGCCAGATAGGCGGCGAGTGCGGCGTTCGCGCAGACCTGGGCGAACAGCCAGGCCACGGCGACGGTGGCCACGTTGGGGGCGAGGGCGATCACCAGCAGGCAGCCGGTGAGCCCGGCCGCTCCGGACACCAGCCAGGGGCGGCGGCGCCCGAAGCGGCCTGTGGTCATGTCGCTGATCCGGCCGAAGATCGGGTTGGCGAGGAAGGCGCCGACCGCGCCGAGCGAGGAGACGGTGGCCAGGGCCGTGATGGCGTCACCGTCGGCGGTGAGGGTCTGCAGCTTCAGGGTGAGGCTGACGTAGACGGGTGTGAGGAGGGCGAGATACAGGCCGGCCTGGGCGATCGCGAGGAAGACGATGAGCCGGGGTGGGGCCTTGCGGGTGCGTGGGGGGATGGTGGGGTCGACGACGGAGCCGGATCTTGGCGTGTCGGTGTCGGTGTCGGCTTCGGCGTCGTTCGGGGTGGATCCCATGGTTCGCCTCCTTGCGAGCCAGGGTGGATGTGGGGGGCCGCTCGTTGCGGCGCGGCGGGGTTGCGGACGCGGGGCGCTGCCCCGGACCCCGCTCCCCAATCGCCGGAGGGGATCAAATTGCCGAGCGGGAGCTCGATGTGCCCAGCCCGAGCAGCGCGTCCCGGTTGTGCTTCAGGAGGTCGAAGCGGTCGAACTCTGTGGTGTCGATTTCGGCGATGTGCCAGGCGAGGGTGGGGCCTCCGGCCTCGATGGCGGCGGGGACGTCGACGTCGCCCGTGCCGATCGGGGTCTGCGGTTCCTGGCGTACCGCCTTGCCGTCCTTGAGGTGCGCGGCGACCACGCGGCCGTCGAGCGCGCGCAGCACGGCCGCCGGGTCCTGGCCCGCGACGGTCGCCCAGTAGACGTCGAGTTCGGCGATGACCTGCGCTCCGGTCAACTCCCAGAACACGTCGTACCCGTGGCGGCCGTCGGGCAGCGTCGTCCACTCCAGCTCGTGGTTGTGGTAGCCGAGGCGGATGCCGTGCCCGGCCAGTTCGCTGGCGGCCTCGTCGACGCGGGCGGCGAACCGGGTCAGGGTGTCGAGGTCGCCGAACACGTCGCGGCCGAAGTGGTCCCCGCCGTCGAAGCCCTCGACGAGCCCGGGGATCGGGATGAAGACGGTGTCGGTGCCGAGGATGCGGCATTCCTCGGCGAGGGTGGCCAGCTCGCCGGCGGCGATCGAGGCGTGCAGGGAGCAGACCGAAAGGCCCGCCGCGTCCAGGTCGGCGCGGAGTGCGCGGGCCTTGGCCAGGCGGTCCTCGGCGGGGGTGCGCCAGTCGCCGAAACCGAAGGGCTCGACGTGGCGGTAGCCGAGTTCGGCGAGGCGGGCGAGGGTGCCGGCGCGGTCCTTGTCCAGGTCCTCGCGGAGGCTGAACAGCTGGACGGCGAGGGTGGCGTGCGTGGTGGCCATGGTGTGTCGGTCCTCCGGGTCAGTCGACGATGAGCGGGCGGAGTGTGCTGTGGGCGATGTCGAGCCCCTGGACGATCTTTTCCGGGGTGCCGCCCCAGACGGGGTCCTCGTGCTCGACGGAGAGGGTGCCGGTGAAGCCGTGCTCGTAGAGGCGGTCGAGGACCGTGCCCCAGTCGACCTGGCCGCGTCCAGGCACGCGGTAGCGCCACCAGCCCATGTCCCAGGGGTTCTTCGTACGGTCGCGGGCAGGGCCGAAGTGGCCGTAGCGCTGCCGGTCGTGCGGGCGCAGCTCGACGTCCTTGGCCTGGGCGTGCACGATCCGGTCCGCGTACGGCGCGATGGTCTCGACCGGGTCGATGCCGATCCAAGTGAGGTGGGACGGGTCCCAGTTGAGGTACAGGCCCAGGTCGAACATCCACTCCCACAGTTCCGGGGAGTAGGCGAGGTTGCCGGGGTAGCCGTCCGGGTGCCAGCCCTCCATCACGCAGTTCTCGATGATGAGCTTGACGCCCCGCTCCCCCGCGTAGTCGACGAGTTCGGGGAAGATCCGTTCGGCCTCGGCGAGGTTCTCGGCGACCGGCTTCGTCCAGTCGCGGCCGATGAAGGTGCCCACGTAGGGGACGTTCAGGCGTTGGGCGGTGTCGATGGCGTGCTTGAGGTGGGTGCCGTACGCGGCGCGCTGCGCCGGGTCGGGGTGGAGGTGGTTCTCGTAGTAGGCGAGCGCGGAGATCTCCAGGCCGTGCCGGTCGAGGAGGGCGCGGGTGCGCTCCTCGTCCTCCCCCGTGAAGGTGGCCACGGGCAGGTGGGCGGCTTCGAAGTCGCGGCCTCCCGTGCCGGGCCAGACGGCGACTTCGAGAGCCTGGTAGCCGCGGCCCGCGGCATAGCCGACGATCTTGTCGAGGTCCCAGGAGGGCAGGCAGGCAGTGAGCATGCCGAGTTTGATCTGGCTCGTGGTGGGTTCACTCATGGGTCAGTTCACCTTTGTCCAGGTGCCGTTGGCGGATGAGGTCAGGAAGGCGTCGACGAGGCGGGCGGAGCGCAGCCCGTCGGCGAAGAGCGGGAGCCCTTCGGGTGTCTCGCCGGTGGTGACGGCCGCGTAGACGTCGGCTACGAACGCGGCGAAGCAGTCGACGTAGCCCTGTGGGTGGCCGGGCGGGACGACGTTGAGGCGCTGCTGCTCGGGAGAGGTGCCTCCCGCGCCGCGGTGCAGAATGCGAGAGGAGTCCTCGCCGCCGAGCCAGAGGGTGTCCGGGTTCTCCTGGTCGAAGACGGCGCTGCCGGCCGAGCCGTCCAGTTCGAACCAGAGGCGGTTCTTGCGGCCCGCGGAGACCTGGGACACCACGGTCGAGGCGAGCGCCCCGCTCTCGGTGCGCAGGAGCAGCGCGGCGGCGTCCTCGGTGGTGACGGTGGAGCGCTCACCGGCCCCGGAACTGCCTTCGGTGGAAAAGGACTTGGCGTGCGCGGCCGAAGGGCGGTCGGGGACGGTGACCGTACGATGTGCCGTCAGTTCCGTGAAGCGTTCGCCCGTGACCCACTCGACGAGGTCGCACCAGTGCGAGCCGATGTCGGCGAAGGCGCGGGAGTCTCCCCCGGCCGCCGGGTCCACGCGCCAGCCGGACGCGTCGGGGTCGAGCATCCAGTCCTGTAGGTAACTGCCGTGCAGCAGCTGCCAGTTGCCGAACTCGCCGGCATGGGCTCGGCTGCGCAGTTCCCGTACGAGGGGGTGGTAGCGGTACACGAACGGTACGGCGGCGACGGTTCCGGCCCGTTCGGCGGCCGCCACCAGGCGCTCGGCGTCGGCCGCGCCGGTCGCCAGGGGCTTCTCGCACACCACGTGCTTCCCTGCCGCGAGGGCGCGTTCGGCGTACGCGGCGTGGGTGCGGTTGGGGGTGCAGATGTGCACGACGTCGACGTCCGCGTCCGCGAGGAGGTCGTCGAAGTCTCCGTAAGCGGCGACGGGTTGACCGGGAGCCGACCAGTCGGCGGCGACCTGCGTGGACCGCTCCGGGGTGGAGGCGAGCACGCCGGTGAGGCGGCCTCCGGCGGTGCGGACCGAGCGGCGGTGCACCTCGGCGATCATGCCCGCGCCGACGATCGCGGAGCGGACCTGAGCAGTCGCGGAGCGGACCCGAGCGGTCGCGGGGTCAGGGCTTGGTGGTGCGGGCGGGGCCATCGCGGCCGCCCTCCTTTCGACGTCGACACATGACGCCGTGCACACCATTGGCGGAGGTAACTCGTCCCGCAGACGAACGTAGGTCACTCAATTCCGTCCTGACAAGCGAAAGTTACTGCATCTTGAGAGTCATAAATGGCGGGGAGCGCGTGTACGGTGTGCAGCCATGTCCCCTTCTGCCTTCGCCCGCGCCCGGTTGTCCGTACCCACGTTGCGGTTCCGGGACGGCGGCGGGCTGCTGTACTCCACGCTGGCCCGCCTGATCGCGTCCGGCGCCGCCGTGCACCGCGGTGACCTGGTCGAACGCGCGGGGCTCGCCCGCTCGACCGTCACCCGGCACCTGGACGCGCTGATCGAGGCCGGTGTGGTGGTCGAGGGCGGGGGCGTCGCGCGCGCGGGACGTGGTCGCCCGCCGCAACTCCTCGCGCTCAACCCGCGGGCGGGGCTGGTCGCCGCGGCGGACATCGGGGCCCGCGACGCCCGCCTCGCGATCGCCGACCTTTCGCAGAACCCGCTGGCCACCGCCCACATACCCGTGGATCTGGCACAGGGCCCGAAGGAGGTGCTCGGCCAAGTGGAGGCGTCCCTGCGCGAACTGCACGCCTCCGCGACCGACGACCACGCCCCGCTGTGCGCGGTCGCGGTCGGGCTTCCGGGTCCCGTCGATCACGACGCGGGGGCACCCGTACGGCCGCCGATCATGCCGGGGTGGGACGGGTACCCGGTGGGAGACGCGCTCGCGGAGCGCTTCGGCTGCACGGTGCTCGTCGACAACGACGTGAACCTGATGGCCCTCGGCGAGGCGCGCAGCCTGCCCGAGGACCAACTCCCGCTGCTGTTCGTGAAGGTGTCGACCGGCATCGGCGGCGGCCTGGTCTCGGCGGACGGCGAACTTCACCGTGGCGCGGACGGCGCGGCGGGCGACATCGGGCATCTCCCGGTCACCTCCGGTGGTGCGTCGGAGGTGGTGTGCCGGTGCGGGAAGAGCGGGTGCGTGGAGGCGGTCGCCTCGGCGGCGGTAATGATCCGTAAGCTCAACGCCGGGCGGGAGACGGCGGGTTCGGAGCTGCGGACGACCGGTGACCTGGCGCGACTCGTGGCGCACGGCGACCCCGATGCGCTGCGTGTGGTGCGCGCCGGCGCCGAGCGGATCGGTGAGGTGGTGGCACTTCTGCTGCACGTCTTCAACCCGGCGCGGGTGGTGCTCGGCGGAGCCCTGGCGGGGGCGGGGGACGAGCTGCTCGCCGGGGTGCGGTCGGTGGTGTACCGGCAGGCACTGCCGCTGGCCACGCGCAAGCTCGTCCTCGAACCGAGTGTGCTGGACCAGCGGGCGGGGTGGGTCGGCGGCACGGTTCTGGCGGTGGAACATGTGCTGTCGCCGGACGGGGTAGTGGATCTGATGGAGCGGCGGCAGGAAGCTTCTCAGGCCACGGGGCTCCGCCCCGGACCCCGCTGGCTCTCGTCCCAGAGCGGGGCTTAAAACGCGCGCACCCTTGACATCCCACACCCCCAGTGTTTGATTGGCGCAAGATCGTGCACTTCGCGGCGGAGGTCTCGTCCCCCGAACCCACCCCGCCCGAAGGGAAGTTGCCCCCTCATGAGCCGCAGCGTCAACGTCGGCATTCTCGGCACCGGTTCGATCTTCCGGGCCTACGCCGCCGGCATCGCCACCCTCCCCGAGCTGACCGTCACCCGCGTCGCCGACGTCGACCTGGACCGGGCCCGCACGGCCGCCGCCGAATTCGGCATCCCGGCCGCGGGCACCACCGAGGAACTGCTGGCCGACGACGACGTGGAGATCGTCGTCAACATCACCCCGCCCGCCGTGCACGCACCCCTCAACGACGCCGCCCTGCGCGCCGGAAAGCACGTCTACACCGAGAAGCCGCTCGCCGCGACCACCCAGCTGGCGCGCGCCAACCTGGTGACCGCGACGGAGACGGGCCGCACGCTGGGCGGCGCGCCCGACACGTTCCTCGGCACCGCCGGGCAGACGGCGCGCGCCGCGATCGACGACGGCCTGATCGGTACGCCCTTCGCCGCCACCAGCTTCGTACGATCCAGCCGGGTGCAGGCCTGGCACCCGAGCCCCGGCTTCTTCTTCCAGGCAGGCGGCGGGCCCGTCCTCGACTGGGGTCCGTACCATGTGGCCGCGCTGGTCAACCTGTTGGGCCCGGTGCGGGACGTCATGGGCGCCAACGCGATGGCGGAGCAGGAGCTGACGGTGACGGCCCCCGCGCGCACCGTCGAGTCCGTGCCGGTGGAGGTGCCCACGCACGCCACCTCCATCCTCCGTTTCGACTCGGGGGTGTTGGCGACGGTGATGTACTCCTTCGACGTGTGGGACACCGAACTGCCGCACCTGGAGATCTACGGCACCGGCGGCACACTCTCCGTGCCGGACCCCAACACGTTCGACCGCCCGGTGCGCATCAAGCGCCGTGGTGACACCGAATGGAGCGAACTCCCCGCGGTGACCGAGGCGAAGGCGCCCGCCACAGGCCCGTTCCGTGGCCTCGGCGTCCTCGACCTGGCGCGGCACCTGGACGGCGGTCCGCACCGCGCGTCCGGCGAGTTCGCCTTCCACGTGCTCGACGTCCTGGAGCGGATCTCCCTCGCGTCCCCGGAGTCCGGCGCGCTCACGGTGGTGTCGTCCGTGAAGCGGCCGGCTCCGCTGGATCGTCCGTAAGGAGCCACCGGTCTACGGGTAGAAGTGCGTGAGCGACTCCGCCACGCACGCGGGCTTCTCGGAGCCCTCCAGTTCGAAGGTGAACGCCCGCGTCATCTGCACCCCGCCCCGCGCGACCTCCGTCACCGAGGTGACGGAGGCGTGCAGGCGTACGCGGCTGCCGACGAGTACGGGAGCCGGGTAACGGACGCGGTTGACCCCGTAGTTGAGCGCCCGGCCGACGCCCTTCACCTGGAGCAGCTCGCCGAACATCGGGATGCCCCAGCTGAGCACCATGTAGCCGTGGGCGATGGTGCGCCCGTACGGTCCGCTGGCCGCGCGTTCGACGTCGGTGTGGATCCACTGGTGGTCGCCGGACACGTATGCGTACGTGTCGATGAGCTCCTGGGTGATCTCTTTCCAGTCGGAGTGCCCGAGGTCGCGTCCGGCGAGGTCGAGGATCTCCGGGATGCCGTGCACGGTCAGGGGCATGGTCAGGCTCCGTTCGTGGTTGCGGACGCGGCGACCGTGCGGAGAGCCGGGGCCGCGTCGGCTGCCAGTTCGTCGTGGTTCGGGCGCTTGAGCAGGAGCAGCATGCAGCCCAGCGTCAACGCGACCTGGAACAGGGCGTAGGCGATGACCGCGGTGATGGATCCGGTCTTGTTGAGCAGGAACTGGCCGATGATCGGGGTTGTGCCGCCGAGGAGCGTGCCGCACAGCTGGTAGCACAGGGAGATGCCGGTGTAGCGCAGGTGGGCGGGGAAGCGGCTGGCGAGCATGCCGGCGAGGGCCGCGTAGTACAGGCAGTGCGGGATGGTGGCGACGGCGACACCGAGCATCGCGAGGCCGTAGTTGCCGGTGCTGATGAGGACGAACATCAGCGGAAGCAGGATCAGTTCGGGCACCAACATGACGGTCACCGCGCGGGACCAGCTCTTCATCTTGGTGGCGAGCACGGCGCCGAAGGGCTGGACGATGACCTGCGTGATGTTGGCGACGAGGATGATCGTCAGGAAGGTGCTGCGGTCGAAGTCGAGCGAGGTGGTGGCCCAGGACAGGGCGAACGTCGACTTGAAGTACGTCGCGGACAGGCCGATGGTGCAGGCGCCGATGCCGAGGGCGATCAGGCCGGGGTGGCTGCGCAGCACCTCGGTGAGCGGAAGCTTGACTACTTCCTTCTTCTCGATGAGCTTGGCCATGGCCGGGGACTCGGCGACCTTGAGGCGGACGAGCAGGCCCACCAGGACGAGGACCGCGGAGGCGAGGAACGGCACGCGCCAGCCCCAGGACACGAAGGCGTCGTCGGGCAGTTGGCTGATGGCGAGGAAGCTCAGCGTGGCCAGCGTGTTGCCGACGGGCGAGCCCTGCTGGGCGAACGCTCCGTAAAGCACCGACTTGCCCTTGGGTGCGCTCTCGGAGGCGATGAGGACGGAGCCACCCCATTCGCCGCCGAGGCCGATGCCCTGGATCATGCGGATGCAGACCAGCAGGATCGGCGCGGCGACGCCGATGGAGGCGTAGCTCGGCAGCAGGCCGATCGCGGTGGTGGAGATGCCCATCATCAGCAGCGTGATGACGAGCGTCTTCTTGCGGCCCAGGCGGTCGCCGAAGTGACCGAAGACGATGCCGCCGATGGGGCGCGCGAGGAAGCCGACCCAGAAGGTGGCGAAGGCGACCAACGTGCCGATGGCGCCTTCCAGTTCGGGGAAGAACACCTTGTCGAAGGCGAGCGCCGCCGCCGTGCCGTAGATGTAGAAGTCGAACCACTCGATGGTGGAGCCGACGAAGGCACCGAATCCTGCTCTGTTGGCGGCTCTGGTCTCCGCACGCGAGGTGGCGGTGGACGCACTCATGGGTCGCTCCGTGAACGTCGTTGATCAAGCGGATGGGGACGGGTGGGGACTGCTCTGGTGACTGGGGAGTCGTTACGCGTGACTGGGGAGTGGTTACGCGGCGATGCGCTCGAAGACCGCGGCGAGGCCCTGGCCGCCTCCGATGCACATGGTCTCCAGGCCGTAGCGCGCCCCGCTGCGCTGCATCTCGCGGGCGAGCGTGGCGAGGATGCGGGCGCCGGTGGCACCGACGGGGTGACCGAGCGAGACACCGGAGCCGTTGACATTGATGCGCTGCTCGTGGTCCTTCTCGCCGAGGCCCAACTCGCGCGTGCACACGAGCACTTGGGCGGCGAAGGCCTCGTTGAGCTCGATCAGGTCGAGGTCGGCGAGGGTGAGCCCGGCGCGCTCCAGGGCGGCGCGGGTGGCCGGGACGGGGCCGATGCCCATCGTCGCGGCGGGGACGCCCGCGCGGGCGAAGGAGACGAGGCGGACCAGCGGGGTGAGCCCGAGCCGTTCGGCGGTGGCGGCGCTGGTGACGAGGCAGGCGGCGGCCGCGTCGTTCTGGCCGCTGGCGTTGCCCGCGGTGACGGTGGCCTCCGCGTCGGACTTGGCCATGATGGGCCGCAGCGCGGCGAGTTGCTCGGCGGTGGTGTCCGGGCGCGGGTGCTCGTCGGCGCTGACGACGGTGTCACCCTTGCGGCCTCGCACGGTGACGGGCACGGTCTCCGCGTCGAAGCGCCCCTCCTGAGCCGCACGGGCGGCACGCTGCTGCGAGCGCAGGGCGAGGGCGTCCTGGTCGGCGCGGCTGATGGCGTACTCGCGGCGCAGGTTCTCGGCCGTCTCGATCATGCCGCCGGGCACGGGGTGGTGGATGCCGCCCGCGGTGACCCGGCCGCGCGCGAGCGAGTCGTGGAGCTGGAGGCCGGGGCCCTTGATGCCCCAGCGGCCCTCGTGCGTGTAGTACGGGGCGGCGCTCATCACGTCGACGCCGCCGGCGATCACGACCTCGCTGAAGCCCGCCCGGATCTGCATGGCGGCGTCGAGGACGGCCTGAAGACCGGAGCCGCAGCGCCGGTCGATCTGGGCGCCGGTGACGGAGTCGGGAAGACCGGCGTCCAGGGCGGCGACACGGCCGATGGCCGGGGCGTCCGAGGAGGGATAGGCCTGCCCGAGGATCACCTCGTCGACGCGGTCCGGGTCGATTCCGGTGCGGGCGACGAGCTCGGCGACGACGCGCGCGGCGAGCGCCGCGGGTGTCTGCCGGGCGAAGGCGCCGCCGAAGCGCCCGATGGGGGTGCGCAGTGGTTCACAGATGACGACATCGGCCTGTTCGGGCACGGCGGAACACCTTTCGGGCGGCTCAGGGAGGTGAGCCGACCATCGCACCCGACCGCTTAGTCGGTCCAATACCAAGTTTTCGATCCATCAAGACGGGTGGCGTCTCAATCGACGCTACGGATGGCGAATCAATCGACGCTTCCGGGAGTCGGCAGCGCCTCCTCGCAGACCTCGAGCACCGCACGTAGAGCGGCGGAGGGGTTGTCGGCCCGCCAGGCGAGGGCCGCCTGGCGCCGGATGGGCTCTCCCGCGAGGGGCCGATAGACGAGCCCGGTCTGCTGGATGTGCCGGACCGAGGACACCGTGAGCGTGACACCGACACCGGCCGCCACGAGCGCCAGGATCGTGTACGAGTCGGGGGCCTCCTGCACCACCCGCGGGTTGAACCCGGCGGCCTCGCAGGTCTCCACCATCGCGTCGCGGACCGTGGACCCGGCGTTCGCGGGGAAGGAGACGAAGGGCTCCTCGGCGAGGATGCCGATGGGGATCTCGTCGAGCGTGGCGAGGTGGTGGTCGGAGGGCAGCGCGCACAGCAGCTCCTCCTCGTCGATGACCCGGTGGGACACGCCAGGCTGGGTCACCGGGAGCCGCACGAAGCCGAGGTCGAGGGAGCCGTCCGCGACCCGGTCGAGCGCGACGTTGGCGTACGTCTGGCCCTTCATGACCAGTTCGATGGCCGGGTGCGCGGCCCGCACGGCACGGGTGAGCCGGGGCAGCGTCTCGTGGCTGGAGGCGCCCGCGAACCCGATCGTGACCCGGCCGAACTCCCCGCGCCCGGCCGCCTTCGCCGCCCGCACCGCCGTGTCGAGGTCGGCGAGCACGGTGCGTACGGGTTCGAGGAAGGACTCCCCCGCGCTGGTGAGGCGCACGGAGCGAGTGTTGCGCTCGAAGAGCTGGACGCCGAGCTCCTTCTCCAGCTGCCGGATCTGCTGGCTCAGCGGCGGCTGCGCCATCTGCAGCCGCTTGGCGGCCCGGCCGAAGTGGAGCTCCTCGGCGACGGCGGTGAACGCGGTGAGATGACGCAGCTCCACGAGCCCGCCCCCATTCATTAATCAGCGGTCTTGATCCGACCTTAATTTGGTATTGGACGGCAATCAATAGGCGCTGACACGGTAGGGCGACCAGCACGCACTCGCCGAGGAGCACAGTGGAAGCCGTGGAAGTCGTGGACGCCGTGAAATCTGCGTCGCCAAAGGTCATGTCGATGAAGGAGGCCATCGCCACCTTCGTGCACGACGGCGCCACCGTCAGCATCGAGGGCTTCACCCACCTCGTCCCCACCGCCGCCGGACACGAGATCATCCGGCAGGGCCGCAGGGACCTCACGGTCGTCCGGATGACCGCGGACATCGTCGTGGACCAGATGCTCGCCGCGGGCTGCGTGTCGCGCCTCGTCTCCTCCTTCGTCGGCAACTCCTCCGCGGGTTCGCTCGGTGAGCTGCGCCGCAGGATCGAGCGGGCGGACCCGGCGCCGCTCGCCTTCGAGGAGTACAGCCACTACGGGATGATCTGCCGCTACCTCGCCGGCTCCCAGCGCCTCCCGTTCTTCCCGCTGCGCTCGTACGGCGGCAGCGACCTCCCCGGCATCAACAACGCGCTGCAGAAGGTGACTTCGCCCTACCCCGGCCCGGACGGGGGACCCGAGCAGATCTACGTGGTGCCGCCCGTGAACCCGGACGTCACGATCATCCACGCGCAGCGCGCCGACCGTCGCGGCAACACCCAGATCTGGGGCCTCACCGGCATCCAGGCCGAGGCGGTGTACGCGGCCGACAAGGCGATCGTCGTGGTCGAGGAGCTCGTCGAGGACGAGGTGGTCCGCTCGGACCCCAACCGCACGCTCGTCCCGGCCCACGCCGTGGACGCCGTCGTGGTCTGCCCGCGCGGCGCGCACCCGTCGTTCGCGCAGGGCTATTACGACCGGGACAACGCCTTCTACCGCGCCTGGTCGGGCATCAGCAAGGACCCGCAGCGCCTCCAGGAATGGCTGACGGAGTGGGTGTACGGAACGGCCGACCACGCCGAGTACGTCGCCAAGCAGGGCGAGGAGTTCTGGGCGGGCCTCGCGGTCGGCGAGGCCCTCAGCGAACCGGTGAACTACGGACGGCGACTGTGAGCGCGGCACACGACAAGGACGCGACACACGACAAGGACCTGACCACCATGACTGCTGCCACGCCCGGGACCGCCGAGACGGTCACCTCTTCGGAGCTGCTCTCCGTCGTCGCCTCACGCGAACTGGCCGCCCGCCGCACGGTGTTCGCCGGCATCGGCCTTCCCACCCTCGCCACCGAACTGGCACACCTGACGGTCGCCCCGCAGATCGAGGTCGTGTACGAGTCCGGGGTGTGCGGCGCGCACCCCTCACACCTGCCGGAGACCATCGCGGACGCCGTGCTCATCTCTGGCGCGGAGGCGGTGCTCTCGATGCCGGCCCTGTTCGGCTGCGTGCTGCAGGGCGGACACATCGACGTCGGCTTCCTCGGCGCCGCGCAGATCGACCGCTGGGGCAACCTCAACACCTCGGTCATCGGGGACTGGGAGAGCCCGTCGGTGCGGCTGCCGGGATCCGGCGGCGGCGTCGAGGTGATGGCCAACTCCCGTGAGGTCTTCGTCGTGATGCGCCGGCACAACCCGCGCTCGTTCACCGAGAACCTCGACTTCTGCACCACGCCAGGCCCCGACCGCGCGCTCGCGGAGGGCATCCGGCCGCTGGGCGTCGGTGTCACGCGTGTCATCACCGAGCTGGGCATCCTGGCCCGCGAGGGCGTCGGCGAGGAACTGCGGCTGACCGCCGTCCACCCCGGTGTCACCGTCGAGCAGGTGAAGGAGGCGACGGGCTGGGACCTGAAGGTCGCCGACCACGTCGACACGGTGGAGCCGCCGAGCGCGGCGGAGCTGCGCCTGCTGCGCGAGGACGTCGACCCCGGCCGGGTCTATCTCCGCTGACACACCCCCGTACTCCGCCGATCCACACCCGTACTCCGCTGCCCCACCCCGACGTACTCCCCTTACACCCCCTCCCGAATCTGCGAAAGGTCCCAACTGCCATGCGTATCAGGATCGTCGGCGCCGGAGCCATGGGCCGCGGCATCGCCCAGTGGGCGGCGAGCGCCGGGCACACCGTCGAGCTGGGCGACGTCCGGGCGGAGGCGGTGCGGGAGGCGGTGGACTTCGTACGGTCGATGCTGAACCGCGCGGTGGCCAAGGGACGCATGACCGCCGAGGACAGCGCGGCGGCCGTGGCACGACTGGTCCCGCTGGACGACCCGTGGGCGCCGGGCCCCGACGTGGAGCTGGTGGTCGAGGCCGTACGGGAGGACCTGGACACGAAGGCGGAGGTCTTCGGGAAACTGGAGCAGGCCCTCCCGGCCGGCACCGTCTTCGCGACCAACACGTCCTCCCTGTCGGTGACGCGGATCGCGGCGACGCTCAAGGACCCGACGCGCCTCGCGGGCCTGCACTTCTTCAACCCCGTTCCGCTGATGCGCATCGTGGAGGTGGTGCCGGGCGCCGCCACCCGCCCCGAACTCCCGCCCCTTCTTACGGAGTTGGTCGAGAGCTGCGGGCATCGCGCGGTGACGGTGGCCGACACCCCCGGCTTTCTGGTCAACCACGCGGGGCGCGGCCTGGTGACCGAGGCGCTCGCGCTCCTGGAGGAGTCGGTGGCACGTCCCGCGGACATCGACCGCGTGGCGCGCGATGTACTGGGGCTGCGGATGGGCCCGTTCGAGCTGATGGACCTCACCGGGCTCGATGTCACGGCGGCGGTCATCGACTCGATCTGGCAGGGCTTCCGCCACGAGCCCCGGCTCCGCCCGTCCTACCTCACACCGAACCGGGTGACGGCAGGACTGCTCGGCCGCAAGACCGGGCAGGGCTGGTACGCGTACGGTCCCGAGGCATCGAACTCCCCCGAGGAGCCGGTGTCGGGCGACGCGGACCGCCCGGTCCACGTGGCGGGCGAGGGCGAGTACGCGGGGGCCCTGCGGGACGCGCTGACAGCGGCCGGCGCCTCCGTGGAGAACGACAGCCGCCCCTCCCCCGAAGCCCTTGTCCTCGTCCCGGTCTGGGGCACGACCGTGGCCGACGCGATCGCCGCCCACGAACTCCCCGCCGCGCGCACGTTCGGCGTGGACCCGCTGTCCGTGGCGAGCGGCCGCCGTGTGCTGTCGATGACCCCGGCGGCCGACCCGACCGCCGCACGCGACGCGCGCGCGGTGCTGGCCCGCGGCGAACACACCGTCACCATCGCCCGTGACACCGCGGGTTCGGTGGCCCAGCGCCTCCTCGCCTCCGTGGTGTCGGTCGCCGCGTCGATCGCCGAGCGCGGGCTGGCCGCCCCGGCGGACATCGACCTGGCGGTGACGCTCGGCCTCGGCTACCCCACGGGACCGCTGGCCTGGGGCGACCGCGTCGGCGCCGCCCGCATGCTTGACCTTCAGCGGTCCCTGCACTCCACGACGGGCGATCCCCGCCACCGCCCCACCCGCTGGCTCACCGAACGCGCCCTGCTGGGGCTGCCGTTGACCCGCCCGGGCACGACGCCCGAGGACTGCCTCGGCTGAGCCGGCGGGCGCCGCGCGGCATCGTCACCAGTCGTGCACGCCCCCGTCCCGCAGCCGGTTCACCGGCAGGTACTTGCGCTCGTACGGGAACCGCTCGGCGGCCTTCTCGTCGAACTCGACGCCGATGCCGGGGCGGTCGCCGGGGTGCATCAGGCCGTCCTCGAAGGTCCAGGACGTGTGGAACACCTCCTCGTAGCCGGGGAGGTGGGCCATGTACTCCTGCATGCCGAAGTTCGGGACCGTCAGGTCGAGGTGGAGCGCGGCGGCGAACGACGCCGGGGAGAGGTCGCCCGCGCCGTGCGAACCGGAGCGCACCCCGTACAGCTCGGCGAGCGAGAAGATCCTGCGCAGGTGCGTGATGCCGCCCGCATGGGAGACGGAGGCGCGGATGTAGTCGATCAGCCGGTTGGTGATGAGGTGCTGGCAGTCCCAGATCGAGTTGAAGATCTCGCCGACCGCGAGCGGCGTCGTGGTGTGCTGCCGGATGAGCCGGAAGGCCTCCTGGTCCTCGGCAGGCGTCGGGTCCTCGATCCAGAACATGCGGTACGGCTCAAGGGACTTGCCCAGTCGGCCGGCCTCGATCGGCGAGAGTCGGTGGTGCACGTCGTGCAGCAGGTGGAAGCCGTAGCCGAACTCCTCGCGGACGGCGGCCATGTACTCCGGCACAAAGTCCAGGTAGGCACCGGTGTCCCAGACCTCCTCGGTCGGCAGGTTGCCGTCGGCGGGCTCGTAGGTGTCCCCGTCGCCCTTGCGCATGCCGTAGACGCGCTCCAGGCCGGGCACCGCCGCCTGGGCGCGGACCGCGCGGAAGCCCTTGTCGCGGAACCGTCGTACGTCGTCGAGGAGTTCGGGGATGGTGTTGCCGCTGGCGTGGCCGTAGACGGTGACACCGTCGCGGGCGGCGCCGCCGAGCAGCTGGTAGACGGGAAGCCCCGCGACCTTCCCCTTGATGTCCCAGAGCGCCACGTCCACGGCGGCTATCGCCGTCATGGTGACCGGCCCGCGCCGCCAGTAGGCGCCCTTGTAGAGGTACTGCCACAGGTGCTCGATGCGGGCCGGATCCTTGCCGATGAGCGTGGGGCAGACGTGGTCGCTCAGGTAGGAGGCGACGGCCAGCTCCCGGCCGTTGAGGGTGGCGTCGCCGATGCCGGTGACACCGTCGGAGGTGGTGATCTTCAGGGTGACGTAGTTGCGGCCGGGGCAGGTGACGAAGACCTCGGCGGAGGTGATGGTGGAGGACATGCGATGCCGTTCTCTCGGGAGGCGTCGTTGGATGGTGTGTCAGTCGCGGGCGGCGGCCCGCAGCGCGGCTTCGGCCCCGTGCGCGTCCAGAATTCGTGCGAACTCGGCGACGGTGTTCGCGAACTCCTCGTGTTGGGCGGCCTCTTGGGGCAGCAGACCGCCTTCGGCGAGCAGCAGGCGGGCCTTCCCGTCGGGTCCGGTCGCGCGGGACGCCAGCTCGGCGAGGCGGGCTCGGGCGCCGTCGTGGACGGTGCCCAGGCTCCGCTCGTCGTACGCGTCGTCGGCCGTGATCACCCGTACGTAGGCGGCGAAGCCGAGTGCGAGCACGCGCGGCACACGTCCGGCGGTCAGTGACTCGGTGAGGGGCCCGGCCCAGCGCACGGGGATCTTCAGGGAGCCGTCGGAGCCGACCTGGGCGGTGCGGTGGCCGAGCGCCGGGTTGGCGAAGCGGTCGAGGAGTTCGTCGATGTACGTCGCGCCGGGCATGCCGTCCGATTCGGGGACGGTCGGCAGGATCTCCTCGCGCATCGCGAACTCGACGACTCCGCCGAGGAGTTCGTCGCCCACCGTCTGGTCGATGGAGCGGTGGCCGCGCAGCAGCCCGAGGTAGGCGAGCAGGGAGTGCGCGCCGTTGAGGAGGCGCAGCTTCATCAGTTCGTACGGGCCGACGTCCTTGGTGAACACCGCGCCCGCGTGCTCCCACGCGGGCCGCCCCGCACGGAAGTCGTCCTGCATCACCCACAGTCTGTACGGCTCCGCGGGCACCGGCACGGTGTCGCGGACGCCGAACGCGCGGGCGGCCAGGGCGCGGTGCTCGTCGGTGGTCGCGGGCGCGATCCGGTCGACCATGCTGTTCGGTGTCGACACGGAGGCGTCGGTGTACGCCTGGAGGTCCTCGCGCTCGGCGGCGGGCAGCGCGGCGATGAACTCGCCGAGCAGGGACCGGAGTCGGGCCCCGTTGTCCATGAGGTTGTCGCAGCTGAGGAGCGTCACGGGCGGGGCGCCGGTCCGGAGCCGCTGTTGCAGTCCGCGTGCGATCAGGCCGACCGTGGTGCGCGGGGTGCCGCCCGCGAGGTCGGCGCGGACGAGCGGGTCGTCGAGGTCGAGGCGGCCGTCCGCGCCGAACGTGTAGCCCCTCTCCGTGACCGTGAGGGAAACGATGCGGGTGGTGTCCGCGCCGATGGCGGCGACCACGTCCGCGCCCTGCCCGTCGGCGACCAGGCCCGTGTGGTGCACGCCGGGCACACTCGCGGCGACGGCGCCGTCGCGGTGCAGGGTGAGCACGGTGTAGAGGCCGTCCTGCGCGGCCATGCCCTCGATCACCGGCCGGGGCCGGTTGCCGGGCGTGGTGGAGACACCGGTGATCCCCCACGGTCCTTCGGTGTGCCGCAGCGCGTCGGCGGTGTACACGGCCTGGTGGACGCGGTGGAAGTTGCCGAGGCCGAGGTGGACGATGCCGGACTCGGGTGTCAGCGGCGGCAGTTTGAGGCCTGCCACCGGGAGCGCGGCCCGGTTCAGGCGCGGCACCGCGCGGTGCTGGGTGGTGGTCACGCTTCCACCTCGCCGGGCGTGACGAGCACCTTCATCTGGGTGCGGTCGGTGAGCGCGGTGTGCAGCGCCTCGTCGGCCCGCTCCAGCGGAAACTCGGCGGTGACCAGCTCGTCGAGGCGTACGCGACCGGAGCCGGCGAGGCGCACCGCTGCCGCGAAGTCCCCGGCGGCGTACCGGAAGGAGGTGAGCAGGGACATCTCCTGGCGCTGCATCCAGGCCAGCGGCAGTGCGGTCTCCGGGCGGTTCGGGTTGCCGACGACGACGGCGGTGCCGCCGGGGCGCAGCGCGCGGATCCCGGAGACCAGGGCGGGGCCGACGCCGGAGCAGTCCAGGACGGTGTCGTAGCCGTCCGGGTCGGCGAGGGCGTGTGCCCGGTCGGGGTCGGGGGTGAGCGCGGTCGCGTCGACGGTCTCGGCGCCGAGCCGGGCCGCGAACTCGCGCCGCGCCGGGGCCACGTCGGACACGGTCACCAGCGCTCCGCACGCGGCGGCGACCTGCGCGACGAGCACGCCGATCGGCCCGGCACCGGTGACCAGGATGCGTTCGCCGGGCGCAACGGCGGCGCGGCGCACGGCGTGCACGGCAACCGCGAGGGGTTCGACGAGCGCGCCCAGCTTCACGTCCATGCCCTCGGGCAGCTGGTGCACGAAGTCCCTTGGTACGGCGATGAGTTCGGTCAGCGCGCCGTTCGTGGGCGGCGAGCCGAAGCAGGTGCCCTTCGGGCACAGGTTGTAGCGCCCGGCCCGGCACAGGGCACAGCGCCCGCAGGGGTGGGCCGGCTCGATGGCGACGGGCGTGCCCTGCGGAAGGTCGTCCGTGCCCGCGCCGTGGCCGACGACGAACCCGGCGGGTTCGTGGCCGAGGACGGTCGGCTGGCGCAACACGTTGGGCCCGTTCTCACCGTGCTCGTAGTAGTGCAGATCGGAGCCGCACAGGCCGACGGCGCGGACGGCGACGAGCACCTCACCGTCGCCCGGCTCGGGCACCGGACGGTCCTCTACGCGCAGGTCCTTGGGTCCGTGCAGCACGGCGGCGCGGTGCGTGGTGGTGGTCACGGGGCGCTCCCTTCTCTCGTACGAAAAGTCTTGCAGGCGGTCTCAGGCCCGCACCGGCAGCGGTTCGACGCGCTTGATGACGAACGCGTAGGTCAGCGCGCCGACGATGGACAGGGCGCCGGAGACGAGCAGCGGCACCAGGTACGAGCCGCCGGAGGACGCCAGCAGGAAGCCGGTGACGATCGGGCCGAGGGCGCCCGCGACGTTCGAGGCGAAGTTCTGGATGCCGGCGAGGGAGGCGACATGGCCCGCGGTGGGCGCGACATCGGCGGGCAGCGAGGCCACGGACGCGGTGGCGAAGGTCAGCGAGGCGTAGCTGAGGGAGAGCAGCGCGAGCGCGCCGGACGCGGTCGGCACGACGACGGCGAGCGCGATGACGGACGAGCACAGGGTGCCGGAGATCAGGCAGGTCTTGCGGACCTTGGTGGTGGACCAGCCCTTGCGCAGCAGCCGGTCGGCCGTGTAGCCGCCGAGCAGCGAGCCCACGATGGCGACGAGGCCGGGGACGGTTCCGAAGAAGCCGAGCGAGAGGAGGTCGAAGCCGCGCTCGTCGACGAGGTAGCTGGGGAACCAGGTGATGAAAAAGTAGATGACGTAGTTGAGGCAGAAGAAGCCGAGCATCATGCCCCAGACCGTCCGGTACCGGAACAGGTCACGCCAGCGCACCTTGGGCGCGTCGTCCTTCTCGGCCGGTGTCTCCTCGATGCGGGCGCCGCCGGCCTCGATGTACTCGCGCTCCTCGGCGGTGAGCTTCGGGTGGTCGGCGGGCTCGTGGTACAGCCGCCACCAGCCGATGATCCACAGGAAGCCGAGCAGTCCGCAGGCGACGAAGGCGACCCGCCAGTGGAAGACGGAGACCAGCATCGTGACGAGCGGCAGGGCGATGGCGGTGCCGACGCGGGCGCCGTTGTCCCACACGCTGTTGGCGAGGGTGCGCTCGTGCCGCGGGAACCAGCGCGAGACGGCCTTCGCGGGCGCCGGGTAGCCGGCGGCCTCGCCCGCGCCGAGCAGCATCCGCGCCCCGACGAGCGAGCCGACCCCGCGCACCAGGCCCATGCCGATGGTGGCCACCGACCACCAGATCGCGCCGAGCGCGAAGACCCGCTTCACGCCGTACTTGTCGAGAAGCGCGCCGGCGGGCAGCTGGCAGATCGCGTACGTCAGGAAGAACGCGCTGAGGACGAAGCCCTGGGTCTCGGGGCCTATGTGCAGGTCCTTGGACATGGTGGGCAGCGCGACGCTGAGCGTGGAGCGGTCGAGGTAGTTGACCGCGAGGCCGCCGAAACAGAGCACGGCGATGCCCCAGCGGACGTTCTTGCCGCGGCCGCGGGGCCGGGGCGGCGGGGTCGTGCCGGACGGCGTCGTCACCTCGGTGTCGGTGACGGGGTGGCTGGTCATCATTGACCTCCGGTCGGAAGCGGGCTCGTCATTTTCTACCTGGGCGACCGCTTACATACAAGCCTTGTATGTAAGAATTTCCGCAGCTGAGGTGAGAGGGTGACGGCATGCGGGACGAGCAGCGACGAAGCGACAGGGCGACACGGCGCACGGTGGAGGCCGTGACACCCAAGGAGTCCAACCGGGTACGTGTGCACGCGCTGCTGCGCTCGCGCATCACGTCTCTCGAACTGCCGCCGGGCGCCCCGCTGTCGGAGAACGAACTCGCCGCGGAGCTCGACGTCAGCCGCACCCCGGTGCGCGAGGCGCTGATCCTGCTCGGCGAGGAGTCGCTGGTCGACATCTTCCCGAAGCTCGGTACGTTCGTCTCACGGATCAGCGTCGACGCCGTCCTCGAAGCGCAGTTCATGCGCGAGGCGCTCGAACTGGCCGCGCTGCGCGAGGCGGTGAAACGGGCCGACGACGAGGACATCGCGGCGCTGCGCGCGAACCTCGACGCGCAGCGCGCCGCGTTCGAGGCGGCGGACGACGATCTGTTCTTCGAGCAGGACGAGGCGTTCCACCGCCGACTGATGGAGGCCAGCGGCCACCGCACACTGTGGCGCACGGTCACCACGGCCAAGGCCCACCTCGACCGCGCCCGCCGGCTGAGCCTGCCGCTGCCGCGCCGCATCGAGCACCTCATCGACGAGCACCGGGCAGTGGTCGACGCCCTGGAACTGCGGGACGCGGCGCGGGCCGAGCAGGCGCTGCGCGGACACCTTCAGGGCGTGTTCGACGACATCGGCACCATCCAGGCCGAGCGCCCCGAACTCTTCGTGGAAACCGGGGAGTTGCCCCCGCCCAGCAGGCCCCGCGCCCACCCCGGACTGCGCGCCTGAGCGCTCAGTCCGTGCGCCTCAGCCCGTCCAGGGTGAGGTCGAGGAGCCGCTCCGCCTGAGCGCGCTGTTCGGGCCCGGCGGAGGTGAGGGCGATCCCGGCGAGGGCGGCGAAGATGTCACCCGTGGGGATGTCGGAGCGGATGGCCCCGGCGCGCCTGCAGGCGTCCATCAGCTCGGCGATGGACGCCTCGATCATGTCCCGGCTGTGCCCGTAAGGATTTCCGCCCTCGGCGGCCATGGCGCGCAGGGCGTCGGCCATGCCGTACTTGGCGCTCGCGTAGTCCATGAAGCGGCGGGTCCATGCGCGCAGGGCCCCGAACGGCGGGTGCGCCGCGAGCAGCTCGGTGGCGGCCTCGCAGACCTGGGCCACCTCGTTGCGGTAGGCCGCTTCGATGAGGGCCTCGCGGGTCGGGAAGTTGCGGTACAGCGTCGCGCTGCCGACGCCCGCGACCTTGGCGATGTGTTCGAGGCGCGCGTCGAGGCCGTCCTCGGTGAACACGCGCACCGCGGCGGCCAGGATCTTCTCCCTGTTGCGTCGCGCGTCCGCCCTGAGCGGCCGCTCCGCGGCTCGGTCCATCACCGGTTCCCTTCGTGCCCACTTGCTAAGTGGAGGCTACCCCACTTACGGTCTCACCATCAGCCTAAGTGGGGAGTCCCCCACTTTCGCTTTGGGGCACGGCTCCGGCCTGCCCACACCCACTCCCCTGGGAAGGACCACCCATGCCTGGAATCGAAGGCAAAGTCGTGGCGATCACGGGCGCCGGCAGCGGCATCGGCGAGGCCACGGCCCTGCTGCTCGCGGAACGCGGCGCGAAGGTCGTCCTCGGGGCGCGCCGCACCGAGCGCCTGGAGGACCTGGCGGGCCGCATCGAGAAGTCAGGCGGCCAAGTCGCCTGGATCCGCACCGATGTGACGGTCCGCCAAGACCTCGCGTCACTCGTCGCGTTGGCGCGCAGCCGCTTCGGCAGGCTCGACGCACTCGTGAGCAACGCCGGGATCGGACCGATCTCCCCACTGGACGACCTGCGCGTCGAGGACTGGGAGAACATGATCGACGTCAACTTCAAGGGCGTCCTGTACGGGATCGCGGCCGCGCTGCCGGTCTTCCGGGAGCAGGGCTCGGGACACTTCGTCAACGTCGTCTCCACCGCCGGACTGCGGATCGTCCCGACACAGGCGGTGTACGCGGCCACGAAGAACGCCGTGCGCACCCTCTCCGAAGGCCTGCGCCAGGAGGCAGGTGACAGCCTGCGGGTCACGGTCGTCTCACCGGGCATGACCCGCACGGAGTTCACCGACCACATCGCGCCGGAGGTGAAGGACCGGCTCGCCGCGTCCATGGGCGACATCGGCATCCCGCCGGAGTCCATCGCGCAGGCCATCGCCTTCGCCGTCGAGCAGCCGGCCAACGTCGACGTCGGCGACATCGTGGTCCGGCCGACGGCGCAGGGTTAGACACCGGCCCATCGGCTACGTCCACGCGACGGCCACGACCGCCGCGGCCGCCGTGAACGACCCCACGGCGTAGAAGGCCCACGGTCGCTTGTTGCGCATACCGGCCAGCGCGATCGCCGCCACCAGGACGTCCAGGGCCAGCTTCACCCCCATCTTCGCGTCGACCACCGGCAGGTCGAGGGATCTTCGGGTCCATATGAGCCCCACCCCGGTGACCAGCTGGACGACCGCGCTGCTCAGCATGTAGCCGCCGGCCACCGGGTCCTTTCCGCGCAGTTGGAAGAAGATGCCGCCCAGGAGCGCGGCGAACCCGAAGAGGTGGAAGACGAGGAACACATTCCGAAGGATCTCCATGTCACTGATCTTTCTCTGAAGTCGGCACGAATTGAGGGGCTTTCAAGCAGAAAGCCCGCCGCGCACGCCTCACGCCTGGAGCGTTCATCGCAGGGTGAGCGGGGTCTCGGACGCGGTGCGGGACAGCTTCTCGGGGTTGCGGACGACGTAGATGCCGGTGATGCGGTCGGCCTCGACGTGGACCGCGACGACGCTGTCCAGTTCGCCGTCCAGGTGGATCGTCAGCCCCGCCCCGCCGTTGACCGTCGCCGGACCGAACGCGACCGGGATCGTGTTCCTGCCGAGGCCGCCGGCCAGGAGCCGGGCCACCTTGTCGGCGCCGACGATCGGCCGCAGCGCGGCGTGCTTCACGCCGCCGCCGTCGCCCATGTAGACGACATCGGGCGCGAGCACATCGAGCAGGCCCTGAAGGTCCCCGCCCTCCAGCGCCCGCAGGAACGAATCCACGGCAGCCCGCGCCCTGCGCTGGGACACCACGGCGCGCGGCCGCCGGGCGTCCACATGACGGCGGGCCCGGTGCGCGATCTGGCGGACGGCCGCCGGGGTCTTGCCCACCGCCGCCGCGACGTCGTCGTATCCGACGTCGAAGACCTCGCGCAGCACGAAGACGACGCGCTCGGTCGGCGACAACGTCTCCAGGACCAGCATCACCGCCATCGACACACTCTCGGCGAGTTCGACGTCCTGGGCCACGTCCGGTGTGGTCAGCAGCGGCTCCGGCAGCCACGGGCCCACGTACGACTCCTTGCGCCGTGACATCGTGCGCAGCCGGTTGAGCGCCTGACGGGTCGTGATCCGCACCAAGTACGCACGCTGGTCGCGTACTTGGTCGAGGTCGACCTCGACCCACCGGAGCCAGGTCTCCTGCAGGACGTCCTCCGCGTCGGCCGCTGAGCCGAGCATCTCGTACGCGACGGTGAAGAGCAGATTGCGGTGGGCCACGAACGTCTCGGTCGCCCGGTCGACTGCGTCGTCATCACTCATGCCTGGATCTTCTCCCCCTCGACGGGCCCGGATCTAGGAAACCCGTTCGGCGACCGGCGCCGCGGCCTGCATGGACTCCAGCGCCTCGCGGCGGCCGGCGCCTCCCTTCATGCGGTGCAGGCCGTACCCGCCGGGCTTGTGCGCCTCGTCGGCCAGGTGCTTCACGATGCCCTTGCACACGCCTTCCTTCATCTTCGCGCCGAGGCGACCGCCGATGTGGAACCAGACCGCGACGTCGGACCTGTTGCCGAACTGGAAGACGCCGACGCCCCGGCCCAGGCTGATGCACTGCGCCCCGAACGACTGGTTGAGGGTCTCGGGCCGCTCACCCGCCAACCTGCTGAGCACCGTGTCGGCGGCCCGCGCGCCCAGCGGCATCGCCGTCTGGCAGCTCATTCGCAACGGCAGTCCCGACGGAGCCGCCGAGTCCCCGGCCGCGACGATGCGGTCGTCGTCCACGCTCGTCAGCGTCTCGTCCGTGAGCAGCCGCCCCAGGGCATCGACGCTCAGCCCGCTGCGGGCGGCCAGGTCCGGCACGCCGAAGCCCGCGGTCCAGATCGTCACGGCGCTCGGCAGCTCCCGGCCGTCGGCGAGACGCACCGCGTCACATGTCACCGCCGCCACCTTCGTGCCAGGACCGGCCACGACCTTCACCCCGAGCGCCGCCAGCCGCCCGGCCACCGACCGCCGCCCCCGACGGTGCAGATACGGACCGAGCAGCCCGCCGCAGACCAGAGTCACGTCGCGGCCCTGCTCCGCCAGTTCGGCGGCGGTCTCGATGCCTGTCGGGCCGGCACCGACGACCGTCACCGCGGCCGACGCGGGCGCGGCGTCGAGGACGGGCAGCAGCCGCCGCGCGTCCTCCAGGGCGGCGATCGGGTGGGCGAACTCGGCCGCCCCCGGCACCTGCGGGTCGGCGCTGCCGCTGCCCACGGCGTAGACCAGGTGGTCGTAGCGGACCGCGCTGCCGCCCGCCAGCTCGACACCGCGCCCCGCCGCGTCGATCCGGGTCGCGCTGTCGACCACCAGCCGAACCCCCTCCGCCAGGACCTCGCGGTAGTCGACGACAGCGGCGTCGGTCCCGCCCACCAGCTGGTGCAGCCGGACCCGGTGGACGAAGGTGGGGCGCGGGTTGATCAGCGTCACGGTCACGTCGTCGCGCTGCGTGAGGCGATTGGCCGCCATGACGCCGGCGTATCCGCCGCCGAGCACCACCACGTCGGTGTTCTCAACCATGATGAAATCTCCCTCGTTGTCGAGCCGTTCGAGCGGTTCGAGCTCAAGACACCGGCCGCACACCCCCTGTGACACGTTGTGACCCGGATCACTTCGACCGCCTGTTAGCGTGCGCCGATGGACGAACTGGTGCTCAACAGCTGGCCACCGGAGCCGATCAGGACCGAGAGGCTCGTGCTCCGCGGGTCCGAGGCCCGGGACCGGGCGGCGTTCGTCGAGTTGCTCGCCTCGCCGGAGGTGCACACCTACCTCGGCGGCCCCAGGCCGCGCGACGTGCTCGAGCGTGAGCTGCCTGCGGTGCCCGAGCGGTGGCCCGGGAGCTTCGTCGTCGAGCTCGACGGGGCGATGATCGGCCAGCTCCTGCTCCGGAGGGCGCCGATGCATCAACGTCCGGCCGCCGCGGGCAAGGCCGACCTCGGCTATCTGTTCCTGCCGCGGGCCTGGGGGGCCGGGTACGCGTCCGAAGCGTGCGCGGCGGCGCTCGCCTGGCTAGACGGCGTCCTCCCCGGAGAACCAGTGATGCTCACCACCCAGACCGCCAACACCGGCTCGATGCGTCTCGCGGCCAAGTTGGGATTCACCGAGGTCGAGCGGTTCGAGGCCTGGGACGCCGAGCAGTGGCTCGGCATGCGGCCCCCGGTCACGGCGTCCGGCTGAAGCCCTCCCCCCGGCCACCCCGCGCAACTCGTCGTCCGCGTCAAGGGGTTGACCCCGTTCCGCTTCCTGCTTACGGTGCTCGCACCCCGAAGGTATATCGATATACCAACGCGACAGGAGGCCTCCCGCCTTGCGCTCCCCGATGAATCGACGCGGCTTCATGGCTCTGGGTGCGGGCCTTGCGGCGGCGCCCGCGCTCAGTGCGTGCAGTGCGTTCTCCGCCTATGGCTCCGACCCCGACACCCTGGTGATCCACAGCCAGATGGGCGGGAACGCGCCCGGCTCCCCCACGTTCCGCGCGGTCGTGAACCAGTTCCGCAAGGAAAACCCGGACATCACCGTGAAGAACCTCATCAACGGCGATGACCTCGGGCAGGTCTACGAGACCTCGCGGCTCGCGCGCGCCGAGGCCGATGTCGTGATGGTCAACCTCTACGACAAGACACTGTCGTGGACCGAGGTCGGCGCCACCGTTCCGGTCGGCGGCTATCTCGACGACTGGGGGCTGCGCGAGCGGATCATCCCGAAGGCAGTCACCGAGTGGACCGACACCGAGGGCAGGCTGCGCGCCTTCCCGTACATCGGGACGAACTGGCCGATCGCCTTCAATCACGCACTCCTTGAGCGCGCCGGGGTCGACGCCCCGCCGGCCACATCCGACGAACTCGTCGCCGCCGCAAAGAAGTTGCGCGGCAAGGGCATCACGCCGTTCACGGTGGGCGGCAACGACTGGACGGGGCAGAAGCTGCTCGCCCAGGTCATCCAGACGTTCCTGACGCCTGCCGAGGCCCGACACCTGTACCGCACGGGCGACTTCAGCGGCTCGCGCGGCGCCCAGGAGGGCATCGGGTACTTCGTGGATCTGCGCGACGCCGGGGTGTTCGCCGACAAGGCGCAGGGGCTCACATCGGACGCGATGACGACGCAGTTCAACACCGGGCACGCGGCCATGCAGTCGGCGATGTCCTCGGCCCTCGCCAGCGTGCCCGACAACGTTGTCAAGACCACTTCGGTCGGCGGTTTCCCGCTGGCCGACGGCGCCGCTCAGAAGAAGCCGACCATCCTGCGCACGTACACCGTCTCCGGCTTCTGGGTCAGCCCGAACGGGGTGAAGAAGATCGAGACGGTCGAGCGGTTCATCCGCTTCATGTACCGGCCCGAGGTCGTGGACCGCTTCGTCACTGAGGGCGGCCGCGACATGTCGGTGGTCACCGACGCGCTCAGCACGGACTTCCCGCTGGTGGCGAAGGCGCAGCAACTCGGCGGCTCCGTCGGCCAGGTGGTGCTCCCGGACCAGTACATCCCGGCCGCCGCCGCACAGCCCCTGATCCAGGCGACGTCGACCGCCTTCACCCCCGGCACCTCCGCGCGCGCCATCCGTACGGCGCTGGAATCCGCGTACCGCTCCGCCTGAGCCCGCCGTGGAGCACACCGAGAGCGCCGACATCGTCGAGCCCGCTGAGAACGTCGAGCCCGCTGAGAACGCCGAGAACGTCGAGAACGGAAGTCGACCCCGATGACGATCACCACGTCTCGGCCCGCCGCCACCGCGGGCCGGACCCCCTCCCCCGTAAAGCCCGGCGGCGGCCGCAAGGGCGGCCAGGGCAGCACGATCCTCGCGCTGCCCGCGCTCGTCTGGTACCTGCTGTTCATGGTCGGCCCGATGGTCGCGATCTTCGTGATCGCGGCCCTGCACTGGCCGGGCATGCTCCAGCCGGTGTCCTTCGCCGGCCTCGACAACTTCCGTACCGTTTTCGCCGATCCGGCCTTCTGGGCCGCCGTGCGCAACACCGCGGTCCAGCTCGTGATCGCGCTGCCGGTGATGATCGTGTGCGCGTACATGATCGGCTACTACGTGGCGCAGCGGCCGCCGGGCCATCGCGTCATCCGGTATCTGCTGTTCGTGCCCGGTCTGATCTCCACGCCGGCGAAGGCGATGGTCTTCTACGCCGCCCTCTCCCCCGACGGCCTGCTCAACGGCGCCCTGTCGGGGCTCGGCCTCGACTCGCTCACCGACGCCTGGCTGGCCAGCCCCTCGACGGCCCTGTACTGCCTGATCGCCATGGACATCTGGGCGGGCATCGGTTTCACCGCCGTGCTGTTCGCGGCGCGCCTGTCCAGCGTGCCCGAAGACCTCGGTGAGGCCGCGCAGTTGGACGGGGCGGGGCACTGGCGGACGATGTGGCGCATCCACTTCCCGGTCGTGCGGGACTACGTGGGTGTGGTGACGATGCTGCAGCTGCTGTGGACGCTGTTCGGCTCCGCCCAGAACGTGCTGCTGCTCACCCAGGGCGGCCCGGGCACCTCGTCGACGACGCTGTCCTTCCTCGTCTACCAGAAGGCGTTCATCGAGGCGGACCTCGGATACAGCCAGGCCGTGGGCGTGATCCTGTTCCTCTCCGGGCTCGTGGGCCTGCTGACCATCCGCCGTGTCTTCCGCGCCACCCACTGAGTCTTGAGCCGATCGGAGCTGTTTTCCCCATGAGCGTTCCCATGAGCAAGAGTCATGTGAGCAAGAGTCATGCGAAGTTCGGCCGGTCGTGGTGGCCCGCGCACATCCTGGTGTGGGGGTACGCGGTGCTGCTCGCGGTGCCGCTGTACTACTTCGTCGCGTCCTCGTTCAAGTCCAATGACGCGATCTTCGGCAGCCCGTTGGCGCCGCCGGCCTCGCTCGGCCTCGACAACTTCACGACGGCCTTCCGGACCGCGGGCCTCGGCACCGCGGTGGTGAACTCCGCTCTTGTGACCGTGGTGGCCCTGGCGTTGACGCTCGGGCTCGCGGTTCCGGCGGCGTTCGCGCTCGCCCGCTCCGAGGGCCGGGCGGCGTCGGTGATCGAGAAGGTGTTCTCGCTCGGGTTCCTGATCCCGACGTTCGCCGCCCTGTTCCCCACGTTCCTGCTCGCGGCCGCCGCGGGCCTCTTCCACACCCGTACGTTCATGGTGCTGCTGCTCCCGGCGACCGCGCTGCCGCTGTCGGTGGTGATCCTGGTGCAGTTCATGCGGACCATCCCGAAGGAGATGGAGGAGGCCGCACGGATGGACGGCGCCTCCACCTTCGCGGTGCTGCGCCACGTCTACACGCCGATGTGTCTGCCCGGCATCGCCACGGTGCTGCTCCTCAACTTCCTGAGTTTCTGGAACGAGTACCTGTACTCCCTCGTCCTCATCGGCCCCGACCCGGACCTGCGCACGGTCCAAGTCGCCCTGCCCACCCTGAAGTCGGTGACCGGCACGGACTACGGTGTGCTGACGGCGGGCACCGTGCTCACCCTCGTCCCGGTGTGGCTCGTGTACACGGTGCTGCAGAAGAGGATGCAGACGGCCCTGGTCAGTGGCGCGGTGAAGATGTGAGTGCGGTGCGGACGCAGCCGTCGGGCAAGCGCCCGACCATCAAGGACGTGGCGGCCGAGGCCGGGGTGTCACCGGCCGCGGTGTCGAAGGTGTTCAACGGTACGGGGCGGATCTCCGAACCCACCCGGCAGCGCGTGCAGGACGCCGCGGCCCGCCTCGGCTGGTCGCCGAACGCGGCGGCGAGCGCCCTGCGCCGCTCCCGCAGCCACACCATCGCCCTCGTGGTGCGCCGCCCCAGCGATGTCCTGGGCACGGACCCGCACTTCAGCGAGCTGATCAACGGCCTGGAGAGCGAGCTGGCGCCGCGCGGCTACGGTCTGCTGCTTCACCTGGTCGCGGATGTCGCCGAGGAGGGCCGGCTGTACGAGCGGTTCGCCGCCGAGGGTCGGGTGGACGGTGCGGTGCTCACGGAGAGCCGGATCGACGACCCGCGTCCGGCCCAACTTCGGCGCCTCGGCCTGCCGTTCGTGCTGCTCGGCGGCCCGGACGGGGTGATGCTCAGCCACCAGGAGACCGGTGTCACGGAGGCCGTGGAGCATCTGCTCGCCCTCGGCCACCGGAGGATCGGCTACGTGTCCGGTCCGCCGGAGCTGGTCCACTCCCGTTTCCGGCAGGGCGTGTTCACCGATGCCCTCGCCCGGTCCGGGCTCGCCCCGGCCGCCGTGATCCCCACGGACTTCGCCGCCGAGGCCGCGATCGCCGCCACGGAGCGGCTCCTCGCCCTCTCCCCCCGCCCCACCGCGATCGTCTACGCCAACGACTCGATGGCGATGTGCGGCATCGGCGCCGCCCAGCGCGCGGGCCTCTCGGTCCCGGGCGATGTGTCCGTCATCGGCTACGACGACCTGCCGCTCGGCCGCTGGCTGCACCCACGGCTCACCACCGTCGACCAGCGGGTGACCGTGGTGGGCGCGGCGGCCGCGCGGGCGCTGCTCGCGGAGGTCGGCGAGGAGGGTGTGCCCGCGCCCGAACTGACCGAACGCCCACGGCTCGTCGTACGGGAGTCGACGGGGCCGGCAGGTTCGTAGACCCAACTCCCGTTACCTTTCCACCTTTTCGGCACCACCTTCTGGAGCAGAACACCATGCGTCGCCACAGCGCCCAGCTGTCCCACCACCCCGCCGTCCTGCCCTGGCTCGGTGCCAACTACTGGTCCCGCACCGGCGGTCCGCTCATGTGGCGGAACTACGACCCCGCCGTCGTGCGCGAGGAGCTCCGGGCCCTGCACGAGCACGGTCTGAACATGACCCGGTCCTTCTTCTACTGGCCCGACTTCCACCCGGAGCCGCACCGCATCGACGAGCAACTCTGCGACCGCTTCCGGGACTTCCTCGACGCGCACGAGGAACTGGGCATGGGGTCCGTCCCCACCTTCATCGTCGGCCACATGTCCGGCGAGAACTGGGACCCCGCCTGGCGCGGCAACCGCGACCTGTACGAGGACGTGTGGATGGTCGGCCGGCAGGCGTGGTTCGCGTCCGAGATGACGCGGCGTTTCAAGGACCACCCGGCGGTGACCGGCTGGCTGATCACCAACGAGATGCCGGGGTACGGCCGGATCTACCAGGTCGACCCGCCGTCCTCCGACGTGGTGACGGCCTGGGCGCAGTTCATGTGTCAGGCCGTGGTGGCGGCCGGGGCCACGCAGCCGGTGTCGCTCGGCGACGGCGCGTGGGGCATCGAGGTCACCGGCAAGGACAACGGGTTCTCGCTGCGCGACACCGACGCGTACGTGGACTTCGTCGGTCCGCACGTCTACCGCTCGGACACGGACAGGACGCGCCAGCACTACCGGGCCGCGTTCGAGTGCGAGCTGGCCGCGGTCACCGGGAAGCCGGTGATCCTGGAGGAGTTCGGGCTTTCCACGGACACCGTGTCCGCGCGCAACGCGGGCGTCTACTACCGGCAGACGCTGCACAACTCGCTGCTCGGCGGAGCCACTGGCTGGATGGCCTGGAACAACACGGACTACGACGACCTGTGGGAGCAGTCGCCGTACGACCACCACCCGTTCGAGATGCACTTCGGGATCACGGACAGCGCGGGCCGCCCGAAGGAGCCGCTGCGTGAACTCGCGGCGTTCGCCGAGGTGTTGAAGGACGTGGACTTCCCGCGCTGCCGACGCACGGACGCGGGCGCGGCGCTTGTCGTCCCGGCGTTCCTGGAGAAGGGCTACCCGTACAGCCGGCCCGCCGACCGGCCGCTGATCTTCAGCTCGCTCCAGCAGGGCTACGTCGCCGCGCGCGGCGCGGACCTGCCGGTGGGCTTCGTCCGTGAGGTCGACGGGCTGCCGGAGGACGGTGACGTACAGCTGTATCTGCTGCCGTCGACGCGGCAGTTGACGACGCGGACGCGGCGCGGTCTGGAGCAGCGGGCGCGCGAGGGGGCGACGGTGTACCTGTCGTTCTGCTCGGGCGAGCACCCGGGGACGCGCGGGCCGTGGTTCCACGACCTGGACGGCCTGTTCGGGGTCGAGATGCAGCTGTCGTACGGGGTGGCGGAGCCGATCGAGGACGACGAGCTGGCCATGACGTTCACCGAGGACTTCGGATCCGTGCGGGCCGGTGAGACGCTGCGTTTCCCCGTCGCGGGGAACGAGGACAGCCGCGCGTGGCTGCCGGTCGTCCCGGAGGGCGCGCGGGTCGTCGCGACGGACGCGCACGGCCGTCCGGCGCTGCTCGTGCACGAGATCGGCGCGGGCCGGGCGGTCCTCGCCACGTACCCGCTGGAGCACATGGCGGCGCGTACGGCGCGGGTGAACCCGGAGCAGACGCACCGGCTGTACGCGGCGCTCGCCGAGGTCGCGGGAGCGGCACGTCCGGTGACCGTGGACACGCCGCTGGTCAGCGCGGACACCCTCGTCCACGAGGACGGGCGGCGGTTCCTGTGGCTGGTCAGCCAGGCGGAGGAGGAGCTGACGGTGCGCCCGTCCGACCGCCTCGGCAAGCCGCTCGACGAGGTGACGCTCGCACCGTACGGAGTGCGGGTCCTCGAACTGGACACGGAGGCCTGACCCATGGAGCTGTACAGGGACGCGGACGCGCCGGTCGCCGACCGGGTGCGTGACCTGCTCGACCGGATGACGCTCACAGAGAAGGTCGGCCAGGTCAACCAGCGGATGTACGGCTGGGACGCGTACGAGCACACGACGCAGGGGCATCGGCTCACGGACGCCTTCCGCGAGGAGGTGGCACGGTTCGACGGGATGGGTGCGCTGTACGGCCTGCAGCGGGCCGACCCGTGGTCCGGTGTCACCTTCACGGACGGCATCACGGCGGCGGACGGGGCGCGGGTCGCGGACGCCGTGCAGCGGCATGTCGTCGAGAACACGCGGCTCGGCATCCCCGTCCTGATGGTGGAGGAGGTGCCGCACGGTCATCAGGCCCTCGACGGCACCGTGCTTCCGGTGAATCTGGCGGTCGGCGCCACTTGGGACCCGGACCTGTACCGGGAGACGGCGGCGGCCGCGGCGGCCGAACTGCGGGCCCGTGGCGGGCACATCGCGCTCGTGTCGGCGCTCGACCTGGTGCGGGACCCGCGCTGGGGCCGCGCCGAGGAGTGCTTCGGCGAGGACCCGTACCTGGCGGCGCGGCTCACCGAGGCCCTGGTGGAGGGGATGCAGGGCACGGGTGACACCATCGCCGCGGACCGGGCGGCCGTCGTACTCAAGCACTTTGCCGGGCAAGGGGGTTCGGTGGGCGGGCGGAACAGTGCCGCGACCGAGATCGGCGCCCGCGAGCTGCACGAGATCCATCTCCCGGCGGCCCTCGCGGGAGTACGGGCGGGGGCGGCTGGCGTGATGGCCGCGTACAACGAGTTCGACGGCCTGCCGTGTGCGGCCTCCGGCGACCTCCTCACCGGGCTGCTCCGTGAACGCTGGGGCTTCGAGGGCCTGGTGATGGCCGACGGCTGCGCACTCGACCGTCTCGTGCGGCTGGCCGGCGACCGGCCGTCGGCGGCGGCGCTCGCACTGTCGGCGGGCACGGATCTGAGCCTGTGGGACGGAGTGTTCCCGGAGCTGGGGACGGCGGTGGAGCGCGGTCTCGTCCCGATGGAGACCCTCGACGCGGCAGTGGCCCGCATCCTGACACTGAAGTTCCGGCTCGGCCTCTTCGAGCGCCCCTACGTCACCGAGGCACCCGAACGGGCCGTTGACACAACGGAGTTGAGCGAGCGGATCGCCCGCGCGTCGATCACGCTCCTGCACAACGACGGGGCGCTGCTTCCCCTCGGGCCCGACAAGAAGCGCATCGCCGTCATCGGCCCGAACGCCGACTCGATCCCGCAGCAGATCGGCGACTACACGTCGCCACAGCGGCCGGACAGTGGCGTCTCGGTGCTCGCCGGGCTGCGGAAGGCCGGAGCGGACGTGACGTATGCGCGCGGCTGTGACCTGGTGGGCGACGACCGTTCCGGGATCGCCGAGGCCGTGGAGCTGGCCGCCGCGTCCGATCTCGCGGTGCTCGTGCTCGGCGGTTCCAGCGCCCGCGAGGGCGACACACGCTTCGACGACAACGGCGCCGCGGTCATCACCACCGGCAACCCGACGGAGATGACCTGCGGCGAGGGCGTCGACCTCGCCGACGTCCGGCTCGGCGCCGGGCAGCGGGCGCTCGCCGAGGCGGTGGCGGCGACCGGCACACCGTGCGTGGCGGTGCTGATCCAGGGCCGCCCGCACGCGGTGCCCGAACTCGCGGCCGGGGCAGGGGCGTTGGTGAGCGCCTGGTATCCGGGCCCGTGGGGCGGCCGGGCCGTCGCGGACGTGCTCCTCGGCGCGTGCGAGCCGAGCGGACGGCTGCCCGTCTCGGTGCCCCGCTCCTCCGGCCAGCTCCCCGTCTTCTACAACTCCAAGGACCACGGCTTCCGCGGCTACGTGGACGAACCCGGCACCCCGCTCTACCCCTTCGGACACGGACTGTCGTACACCACGACCGAGTTCGGCGCGCCGCGCGTCCGCGACGGGGTGTGCGAGGTCGAGGTCACCAACACCGGGGACCGGCCGGTCCGCGAGACCGTGCAGCTGTACGTGCGTCGGGGCGGCGGAGCGACGTCCTGGCCGCGCGTCCGTGAGCTGCGCGGCTTCCGACTCGTGGACCTGGAGCCGGGTGAGAAGGCCACGGTCGCCTTCCCCCTTGACGACACCGTGCTGGCCTCGGTGACTCGATCCCTGGACCTGGCCGTGGAACCGGGCACGTACGAGATCGAGACGGGCCGCTCCTCGGACTCCACGCAGTCCGTGACGCTGATCGTCTGACCGGCTCTTGCGCGCGGGAGCCCAGCTCACCGGCTCCTGCGCGTCAGCCGCGGCGCACCGCTCCGAGCTGCGCCCGGTCCAGGCCCGGCGCCGCGAACCGCCGCGCCACCGTGCGCAGGACGCGCGCCATCGCCTGCGCGGGCGGCGTCGCGGGCCGGGACGTGGAGCGGGCGAGGAGGATGCGGCGGGTCGGCGCGGCGACGTCGGAGGCGAAGGGCAGGAGCCGGACGTCGCTGCGCCGGCTGGTGAGGGCGAGCCGGGGCGCCAGGGCGATGCCGAGTCCGGCCGCGACCATGGCCTGCGCTTCCTGGTAGTCGTGCGAGGCGTACGCGATACGCGGCTCGAAGCCCGCCTGGCGGCAGCTGCGCCGCAGCACGTCGGCGACGGGGTGGTTGTCCGCGCGGATGATCCACTCCTGGTCGGCGAGACCGCCGAGGTGTACGGGCGCGTGGGCGCGCAGCGGGGAGTCGGCGGGGACGACCAGCACCGTGGGGTCGTCGAGGAGATGCGTGAGCGCGAGGGCCGGGTCGTCGACCCTGTTCCACTCGTAGTCCCACAGCAGCGCCTGCTCCACCTCGCCCGTGTGCAGCATCTCGCGGAGTTCGGCGAGCACGCCCGCCCGCACCTCGATACGGATGCCGGTGTGGCTGCGGCGGAACTTGGTGAGCGCCAGCGGCAGCAGCGACGCGCTCGCCGTGGGGAACGAACCCAGTTGCAGCGTGCCCTGGTCGAGGGCGGCGAACGAGTGCAGGTCGGCCTCGGCGGCGCGCAGCTCACGGCGTACCGCGCGGCCACGCTCGGCCAGCGCGGCGCCCGCGGGGGTGGGCCGGATGCCGCGGGGCAGCCGCTCCACAAGCGGCTGGCCCGCCTCCTGCTCCAGGAGCGACATCTGCTGGGAGGCCGCGGAGGTGGTCATGCCCAGCTCCTCGGCGGCCGCGGTGAGCGAGCCGCGCTCGGCGGCCTCGGTGAGGAGCAGCAGGCGACGCACGTTCAGCATGGGTCCGACTCTAGGGCCTGTCGTTTGGATCAGGCCGGATCAGGGAGCGGGGTCTGGTGCGTGCGATCGCAAGGCGGAGGAGGGAGTCGACGCGGAGCGTCGGCGACCGACGACAACGCCGCGAGCGTGCGTGCCAGACCCCGCGAGCCCGGCCTGATCCAAACGACAGGCCCTAGCTGACTTTAGCGCAGCTAAACCCGAGTGAAGTGAACTGCCATTGTCCCCAAGTCACACCTCTGCGATGGTCTTGGCAATCGCCGGAACGGCCCGTTCCGCCGGCGTTCACCACTGATCAAGAAAGAGCCTCAGACGTGCACATCCCTGCGACCCTTGTGCGTGGCGGCACCAGCAAGTGCTGGTTGTTCCACCAGGTCCATGTCCCCGCGGACCGCGACGAGTTGGCGCGGATGCTGGTCGCCGCGTACGGCGCGGCGGACCCCGTGGAACTGGACGGGGTCGGCGGCGCCACCCCCACCACCTCCAAGGCGGCGATCGTCAGCGCCTCGCCCGAGCCGGGCGTCGACATCGACTATCTCTTCGCCCAGGTGGGCATCGGCGACGCCACCGTGGAGTGGACGAGCAACTGCGGCAACTGCGCCACGGGCGTCGCCCTGTACGCGGTGGCGAAGGGCATGGTGCCGATCGCCGGCGACCGGACCCGCGTGGTCATGCGCAACAGCAACACGGGCGCGGTCCTTGAGGGGATCGTGGACACCACGGGAGGCGTGGTGCAGCACTTCGGACGGCAGACCGTTCCGGGCACGCGCGCCGGTGGTGTCGCCGTCGACCTCACGTTCCGCGACCCGGCGGGCGGCACCACGGGCGACCTGCTCCCGACCGGTCAGGCCACGCAGAAGCTGCCGGTCTCCGACGCCGACCCGGTCCTCGTGAGCATGGTGGACGCCGGAGCCCCGGTCGTCCTCGTCGACGCCGACGGGGCGGGGCGGAGCGGCTCCGAGTCCCTGGACCAGGTGCGGGCCGATGTGCCGTGGCTGCGCGCGGTCCGGCATGCCGCGGCGCCGTTGATGGGTCTGGTCGAGCCGGGCCGTGCACCCGGTGACGCGGTGCCGAAGGTGGGTCTCGTCGGGGCCCCGGTGCCGTACACCACGACGCTCGGCGAACCGGTCGCGGCCGAGGACTACGACGTGTCGGTACGCATGCTCAGCATGAACGCGCCGCACCCGGCGATCGGCCTGACCTCCGCCGTCGCCCTCGCCGCCGCGGGCCTCGTGCAGGACTCCGTGGTCCACGCGGTCGCGGCCGCCCGGGACGACGGCTGGCTGCGGCTCGGCACCCCCGCGGGCGTGGTGGCGGTCCGCTGCTCCGACGTACGGGACGGCCTGCCGGGCCGCGTCACCGTACGGCGGGCCGCGCGACTGCTCGCCGACGCCCGGATCTACGTACCCGGAACCGGCGAGCCGCAGGCCGCCTGACCGGGACGCACGAATACACGAACACACCACACCCCCGCACCGCCGGTCCCCGACCGTACGACCCTGTCCCCACCGCACCAAGGACAATGATGTCTGCTGAAGTGATATCCATAGGCGCCCTGTTGGTGATGTTCGTGGTCGGCACCGTGCTGCCGATCAACCTGGGCATCCTCGCCTTCGTCGCGACCTTCGTGGTCGGCACCGCCTCTCTCGGCCTCACGCAGGAGGAGATCTTCGAGGGGTTCCCGGTGGATCTCTTCGTGACGATCGTCGGGGTCACCTATCTGTTCTCCGTCGCCCGCCGCAACGGCACCATCGACTGGCTCGTCACCGCGGGCGTCCGGATGGTGCGGGGCAAGGTGGCGCTCATTCCGTGGGTGCTGTTCCTGGTCGCGGCGCTGCTGACGGCCTTCGGCACGTTCACCCCGGCCGCGGTCGCGCTCCTCGTGCCGATCGGCATGAACTTCGCCCACCGCTACAAGCTGAACCCGCTGGTCGTCGGCATGATGGTGATCAGCGGCGGCCACGCGGGGGCGTTCTCACCGCTCGCCGTCTCCGGGGCGCTGGTGCTGGGCGTCGTCGACAAGACCTCGCTGCACGTGTCCCCCGTGACCCTGTTCACCGCCAGTTTCGTGATCAACCTGGTCCTTTCGGCGGTGACCTACGCGCTCCTCTCGAAGCGCCCCGCCCCGCTGGCCGAGGACACCGACCCGACGCCCGAGGACCCGGACCTGGCCGTCTCCGGCATGCCGGACTGGCGTCAGTGGCTCACCCTCGGCGCCCTGGTCGTCCTGGTCGTCGGCGCGCTCGGCTTCCACCTGGAGATCGGCCTGCTGGCGCTCGCGGCGGGCGCACTGCTCGCGCTGGTGGACATGAAGCGGCAGGAGAAGGCCGTGGACGGGATCAGCTGGTCGACGCTGCTGCTGGTCGCGGGGATGATGACGTACATCGCCATGCTGGAGAAGGCCGGCATCATCGAGAACATCTCCGAACACGCGGCAGGCCTGGGCGCCCCGCTCTTCGTCGCCCTGCTGCTGTGCTTCACCGTGGCCATCACCTCGGCCTTCGCCTCCTCCACGGCGATCATCACCGCGATCATCCCCGTCGCCGTACCGCTGCTGCTGTCCAGCCACCTCAACGCCGCAGGCCTGATCGCCGCGCTCGCCGTCTCGACGACGATCGTGGACACGTCCCCCTTCTCCACGAACGGCGCGCTGGTCCTGAGCAACGCCCGCGGAGTCGACTCCCAGCGCTTCTACCGCCAGGTCATCAGCTATACCGGCGGCATCGTGGCCCTCGGGCCTGTGGTCGCCTGGGGCGCGCTGGTCCTGCCCTGGTCGTAGTTCGGTGAACCCATTGCGGCTCTGCGACGTCACAGGGGCGGAGCAGTCGGCCGCAGGCCCGGGTGCCGTCGTCGTTCAGGAGGCCACATGCGTATCGGGGCAGTTCGCTCCGGCAGGCGGTCGGCGGGGGTCGCCCTGTCCGTCATCGGGCTTGTCGCCGCGGCCGGTTGTGGGAGCGAGAAGGTGGCCGGGGACGACGACGGGGACGCGCTCGCCGAGCGGGCCCGGCAGGTGGCCGACCAATGGGCGTACGAGCGACGGGACTTCCCGTCGATGGCCCCCCGGTCCCCGGTGAAGCCGGCCCACGACCTCCCGGGCTACCCACACAACCGTCTGCTCCAAGTCTCCGCCGACGGGCGGTCGGTGACGGTCGTCGCCCTGCACGGCGTCTGCGACGACGGCCCCACGGTGGACGCGTTGGAGACCCGCGGCAGCGTCGTGCTGTCCGCGTCGGTCACCGGCCGGGACGGCGAACACCTCTGCACGAAGCAGGGAAAGCTGGAACGGGTCGAGGTGCGGCTGCGCAAGCCCCTGGGCGACCGCGTCCTGCTCGACGCGCACTCCGGCAGGCCGGTTCCCTACCGGGGCACGCACGGGCTCTCCCCCTGATCAGCGGGCCGCGACCGCACGGACGGCCTCGGCGACGGCGCGGTGGTCCTTCTTCAGGATCACCCCGTGGTTGCTGGCGACCTTGGCGTGGATCTCGATGTGGGCGTTGCGGGCGGTGACTTCGGACAGTCCGGCGCGGATGCGTTCCTGCTCGTCGCCGCGGCTGCCGAGGGACGAGCCGGAGGCCACCACGTAACGGGTCGGGACGGTGATGGCGTCGAGCACGGGACCCAACTCGCCCTTGCTGCCGAGCCTGCCGAGTTCGATGTTGCTCTCGGCCATCTGCGCCGACGACATCCGCGGGACCAGGCCCGTCGGGCGGATGAGCGGCGCGAACCATCCGATACGCCGGAACATCGTCCGGATCCGGGCCTCCATGGCCTCGTCCAGCCAGTCGTAGGGCTGCGCGCCGTCGACCAGGACCGCGCCGATGGTGCGCTCCGGGTTCCGACTCGCCCAGTGCGCGCCGACGTACGCGCCGTAGGACCAGCCCACGAGGACCGCCCGGTCGACACCCCTGGCGGCGAGGACCGCGTCGACGTCACGGACGGCGGCCTCGAAGGAGTAGTCGGCCGAACGCCCGGACTTTCTGCCGCGGGCCCGCTCGTCGTAGGTGATGTGCCGCCACCGCGGGCCGAGGTCGGCGAGGACCCGGCGCCAGTAACCCTGCGTGGCGAACTGGCCGTTGAGGTAGACGACCGGGGTTCCGGGGCCGCCGGAGTCGGTGACGGCGAGGGCGGTGTCGTCGACCGGGACCATGCCGGTCCACGGTGCGGCGTTCGCGGGTGCGGTGCGGTGCGTCATGGCTTCTCCTGGTTCGGCGGGTCGGGCGGGTGGTGCGCGCGGGGCCCGCGGTCACCCGAGGTAGTGGGCGGGCCCCGCGCGGTGGTGCGGGGTCACAGGCTGCGGGCGGTGATGTCCCCGTGGGTGGTGTTCGCGTGGATGGTGAGCTGGGCCTTCGCTCCCTCGGAGTTCATCAGCGAGTTGTTGACCCGGCCGTAACCGGTGCCGGCGTCGAGGGTGGCGGAGACACCAGGGGCGGCGTCGACCGTCACGTTGCCCATCTGGGTGCTCAGGTCGAGCGCGCCCGATGTGGCCTCGGCGATACGGATGTCGCCCTTCTGCACCTTGATCTCGGCGGGGCCGGTCAGCCGGCCGACCGTGACATCACCGGCGGAGGAGGACAGCCGCACGCTGGCGGCCTCGTCGATCTTTACGTTGCCGTGCGCGCCCTCGCAGACGAGCTCGCCGAGCCGTCCGACGCCGCGGAACTCGACGGCGGCGGAGACGGCCTCGACGCCGGATCCGGCGGGCAGTTGGACCGTCACCTCGATGGCGCCGGACGCGCCGAGGAGCTGGTTCTTCGCGGCCGGGGCGTCGACCCGCAGGACGCCGTCGGCGAACTCGACGGTGGTCTGCTCGGCGGCCTTCACGTCACGGCCCTTCGAGGAGTCGGCCGGCCGGACCTCGACGGTGGTGTCGGTGCGGTCGGCGGCGATGACCTGGACGCGTCCGGCGGAGAGACGCAGGACGGCGGAGATGGCGGCGGGGGTGTCGAACTTCTGCATGGTGAGCTCCTTGAGCTGTTGTTGTTGCGTCGTCTCGTTGCTTTGCTGCTTCTTCGTCTCGCTGTTTCCGATGAGTGAAAAGCTACGTTGCGTTTCATGATCGAGCAACAGTCACATTGCACTGGAAAGGCTTAACCGCAGGCCAGAAGAGCATTTTCATTGCAACGGGTAGAGATCTAACGCAACAGAACGCAAGATTCCGTTGCATTGGGATGGCGATGAACGCTACGCTGCCGGGGTCAGGTACACGCGGAAGACGGAGAGGTGCTCGCGATGCCGGGAGGCCGACTCACCCAGCAGGAACGGCAGCAGATCTCACTCGGGCTCGCCGACGGTCTCGCCTACGCCGAGATCGCCCGCCGCCTGGAGCGCCCCACCTCGACCATCACCCGCGAGGTGATGCGCAACGGCGGGCCCACGTCCTACCGTTCCGACCTCGCCCACCGCGCCACCGAACGCCGCGCCCACCGACGCAAGCAGGCCGTCCCGCGCGGGCCCGCGCACACTCCGGGCCGGGACGACGAGGCGGTGCGCGAGTACGAGGAGACGTTCACGACCCTCCTCATGCAGCAGGGCATGCCCAAGATGACGGCGCGCGTGCTGACGTGCCTGTTCACCAGCGACGCGGGGAGCCTCACCGCCTCCGACCTGGTGCAGCGCCTGGAGGTCAGCCCGGCGTCCGTCTCCAAGTCGATCGCGTTTCTCGAGGAACAGGGCCTGATCCGGCGCGAGCGGGACGCCGGGCGTCGCGAGCGCTATCTCGTCGACGACGACGTCTGGTACCAGTCGACGATCGCGAGCGCCCGCGGCACCGCGCAGATCGCCGAGGTCGCACGGCAGGGCGTCGCCGTCCTCGGCCGCGAATCCCCGGCCGCCGCGCGGCTCGAGAACATCGCCCGCTTCAGCGATTTCATCAGCGAGAGCATGCTGCGCGCCGCCGACCAGGTGCGCGACATCCTGCACACGAAGCCGGAGGCGGGTGGGGACGCGGCGGGCTCGGCCGACTGACCGTTCGGCGATACGGTGATCAACCGTTCTCACCCACGCGAACAGGATCGGTTGATGCAGATCGAGTACATCGGCGCCGACGAGCTGACGAAACTGCTGCCGCCCCGCGCGGCGGTCACCGCGATCCGCGAGGCACTCATCGGCGGGCTCGACCCGGCGGCCGCGGGGCCGCCCCGCTCGATCCTCGAACTCCCGGAAGACCAGGGCCAGTTGCTCGCGATGCCCGCCGCGTCCGCGTTCGGTGTCGGGGTGAAGGCGATCTCGGCCGTCCCCGCCAACGCCGACCGCGGCCTGCCCCGCATCCAGGGCGTCCACCTCGTCTTCCGCCCGCCGTCGTACGCACCCGCCGCGGTCGTCGACGGCGCGGCGCTGACCACGCTGCGTACGCCTGCCGTATCGGTGGCGGCGGTGCTGCCGCTGCTGACCCGGCCGGGGCGGCGGTGGCGGGTCGTGGTGTTCGGCGCGGGGCCTCAAGGGGCCGGTCACGTACGGACGTTGCGTGATGTCGGCGCCGATCTGGCCGAGGTGACGTACGTCGTACGGGATCCGTCGCGGGCGGATGCGGCGCTGGTCGGGGACGACAGCGTGGTGGCGACGGCGGACGCCGAGGCGTGGGTGCGGCGCGCCGACCTCGTGGTGTGCGCGACACCCTCCCCCACCCCGCTCTTCGACTCGGCCCTCCTCGGCGACGACGCCGTCGTGCTGGCCGTCGGTTCGCACGACGCCGACGCCCGCGAGGTGGACTCGGCCCTGGCGGCCCGCGCCCAGGTGATCGTGGAGGACCCGGACACGGCGCTGCGGGAGTGCGGCGACATCGTGATCCCCGTGGCGGAGGGCGTCCTGCCGGCCGAGCGGCTGCTCCCCATGGCACGGGTCGTACGCGACGAGTCGCAGTACGCCACCGACCGGCCCGTGCTGTTCAAGGGCTCGGGCATGGCCTGGCAGGACGCGGTGGTCGCGGACGCGGCGGTGCGGGCTTCGGACGACCGTGTCGGTCCTGCCGCTTCGGACGACCGTGTCAGCCCTTCCGCTTCGGACGACCGCGTCGGCCCTGCCACTTAGGACGATCGCGTCAGTCCTGCCGGTCGAACTTGAGGTCTCCCCTCGTCACCGCCCGGATGTGCCCGCTCGCGAGCATGTCGTGCGGGAAACCGAGTTCGATGGCGCTCGCCTCGTCGAGGCGCGACAGGTGGGCGTCGGTGAGGTCGACCTCCAGGGCCCCCAGATTGTCCTTCAGCTGCTCGGGGGTACGGGCGCCGATGATCGGTGCCGTCACCCCCGGGTTCCGCAGCGTCCAGGCGAGGGCGATCTGGGCGGGTGTGCGGCCCAGGTCCCCGGCGACCTCCTTCACCGCGTCGGCGATGGCGAGATTGCGTTCGGTGAGGGTGCCCAGCGCGAGGTTGAAGTTCCTGCGGGTGCCGTCGGCCTCCGCCGGGCGGAGGTCGTCGCGGCCGTACTTTCCGGTGAGCACGCCGCCGCCGAGGGGCGAGTAGGGGATCACCCCGAGGCCCAGCTCGCGTGCCATCGGGATCAGGTCGCGCTCCCCGCCGCGCTCGATCAGGTTGTACTCGATCTGCAGCGCGACCAGCGGCGACCAGCCGCGCAGCTCGGCGATGGTCTGCATGCGCGCCACCTGCCATGCCGGGGCGTTGCAGATCGCCACGTAGAGGATCTTGCCCTGCCGGACCAGGTCGTCCAGGGCGCGCAGGGTCTCCTCGACCGGCGTCGTGTCGTCCCATACGTGGAGGTAGAGCACGTCGATACGGTCGGTGTCGAGGCGGCGCAGACTCTCCTCCACCGCGGCGAACAGGTTCTTGCGGTGGCCGCCGCCCGAGTTCGGGTCGCCGGGCGTGCGCAGCGTCGTGTACTTCGTCGCCAGTACGAGGCTGTCGCGCCGGTCGCGGGCGAAGGCGCCCAGCAGGCGCTCGGAGCTGCCGTTGTTGTAGGTGTCGGCGGTGTCGAGGAAGTTCCCGCCGCGCTCGACGTACAGGTCGAACAGCTTGCGCGCCTCGTCCCGCTCCGCGCCCCAGCCCGATTCGGTGCCGAAGGTGGCGGTGCCGAGCGCCAGCGGGGAGACCCGGAGGCCGGAGCGGCCGAGCAGCCGGTAGGTGTCGAGGGTGAGGGACATCGTGTGGTTCTCCTGTGTTCGTGTGCTGCGGTGCACGCGTTCTGCCGTGCTCGTATTGCGCTGCGTTCGTGTTCTGCTGACGGGAACCAGGCTCTGCCCGTCGCGGGCCGCGCATAAGGGAAGGCGGATCCTGGGAACGCCGGTCCCACCCTCGTTGTTGCAACGACCATGACGACGCACACCGTGGACACCGCGCAGGAGCTGGCCGCCTTCCTGCGTGCCCGACGCGAGCGGCTGGATCCGCGCGCACTCGGCATGCCGCCGCGGCGCGGGACCCGCCGGACTCCGGGGCTGCGCCGCGAGGAGGTCGCCGAGCTGGCCGGGGTCAGCGTCGACTACGTCGTGCGCCTCGAACAGGCCCGCGGGCTGCGGCCCTCCGCGGACGTCGTGGAGGCGCTCGCCGGCGCGCTGCGCCTGTCCCCCGTCGAACGGTCCTACCTCTTCGACCTGGCCCAGCAGCGCCCCCGCACCGCCGCCGAGCCGTCCGCGAGCGCGGAGCCGTCACTGGCCCGCCTGGTCACCGACCTGTCGCCGCTGCCGGCGATGCTGATGAACCACCGGTTCGACATCCTGGCCTGGAACCGCGAAATGGCGGACCTGCTCCTGGACTTCGACACCCTGCCGCCTGCGCGCCGCAACGCGATGTGGCTGTGCCTGATGCATCCGCGGATCCGCGAGTTCTACGTCGACCGGGACCGCGTTCTGCGGGAGGGGGTCGCGCACCTGCGCTCCGCGTGGGCCGCGCATCCGGAGGACCGGGCGCTGAGCGATCTCATCGCCGAGTTCCTCGCCGGGGACGAGACGTTCGCGCGGCTGTGGGCCGAGCGGGACATCCAGGTCAACGGTCGGGGGGACAAGGCGGTGCGGCATCCGGACGTGGGTGTGATCACGGTGCGGTTCGAGGTGCTCATGCCCGTGCAGGACCCGGATCAGCGCCTGCTGATCTTCCGCGCGGCGGACGAGGACAGCCAGTCGGCACTGGACCGGTTGTCCGCGCGGACCACGGCTCCGTAGACATCAGCAGGCATTCGCAGAAAGGCACGTTTTGATCACTCTGGAAGATGTCGAGTCGGCAGCCCGGCGCATCGGCGGGCGCGTGCGGCGCACCCCGCTCATGGAGGTGGCTCCGCAGGAGTTCGCGCCGACGGCCTGGCGGGCCTGGCTCAAGCTCGAACTGTTGCAGCACACCGGCTCGTTCAAGGCCCGCGGCGCCTTCAACCATCTGCTCACCGCGACGGACCGGGGCCTGTTGACCGATGCCGGGGTGGTCGCCGCCTCCGGTGGCAACGCGGGGCTCGCCTTCGCGTACGCCGCCGCCCAACTGGGCACCCGCGCCGAGGTGTTCGTGCCCGAGACGGCGCCCGCCGTGAAGGTGGCCAAGCTGCGCGAGCTGGGCGCGGACGTGGTGCAGGTCGGCGTGAAGTACAACGACGCCTACGAGGCCGCGACCAAGCGGGCCGCCGATTCCGGCGCCCTGTTCTGTCACGCCTACGACCAGCCCGCGGTGGGCGCGGGGCAGGGCACGATCGGCCTCGAACTGTGGGAGCAGACCGCGGGCGAGCTGGACACCGTACTGGTGGCCGTCGGTGGCGGCGGGCTCATGGCGGGGGTGGCCACCGCCCTCGCGGGCCGGGCCAGGGTCGTCGCCGTCGAGCCGGAGAACGCGCCGACGCTGCACGCGGCACTCGCCGCGGACGGACCGGTGACCGTGCCCGTCTCGGGCGTCGCCGCGGACTCGCTCGGCGCGAGCCGGATCGGCGACATCGCCTTCGAGGCCGCCCGCGCCACGGGGGCCGAGCCGGTCCTCGTGACCGACGAGGCCATCGTCCGGGCCCGCCGTGCGGTCTGGGACCGGTACCGGTTGGCCGTCGAGCACGGCACGGCGGCGGCCGCGGCGGCCCTGCTCTCGGGCGCCTACCGACCCGCGCCCGGCGAGCGGGTCGCCGTGCTGCTGTGCGGCGCGAACACGGACCCGTCGGACCTGACGGGTGCGGTCGAGCCCACTCACTGACGGGAAAACGAGTGCGGATGTGCCCACTCACTGACAGGACAACGGGTGCGGTCGAGCCCGCTCATCGGCGGGACAAAGAGTCCGTCCGTGCCTACCGTCGACCGCATGACTGACGCATGTTTCGGACACCCCCGGCTCGCCGCGATCTACGACCTCCTCGACCCGGACCGCGGCGACCTCGACGCCTACCTCCGGATCGCGAAGGAATGCGAGGCGCGCCGGGTGCTGGACATCGGGTGCGGCACAGGGGTCTTCGCGCTTCTCCTGGCGGACCGCGGCATCGAGGTCGTCGGGGTCGACCCCGCCCCGGCATCCCTCGACGTGGCCCGCGGCAAGCCCGGCGGCGAGCGGGTGCGGTGGGTCGACGGCGACGCCACGACCCTCCCGCCGCTCCGGGTCGACCTCGCGACGATGACGGCCAACGTCGCCCAGGCGATCGCCGACCCACGGGCGTGGCAGAGCACCTTGCAGGGCGCCTACGAAGCCCTGCGCCCCGGCGGGCACCTCGTCTTCGAGACCCGCGACCCGGCCCGCCGCGCCTGGGAGGAGTGGACCCGTGACCGCACCCACCAGGTGACCGACATCCCCGGTGTCGGGCCGGTCGAGACATGGATTCAACTGACCCGGGTGGACGGTCCGTTGGTCACCTTCCGCCAGACCTACGTGTTCGCCACGGACGGACAGACCCTGACCTCGGACTCGACGCTGCGCTTCCGTGACCGGGAGGAGGTCGAGAGCGACCTGCTCGCGAGCGGCTACCTGGTGACGGACGTCCGCGGGGCACCCGACCGACCGGGCAAGGAATTCGTCTTCGTGGCACGACGTCCGTAGCCGTCCACAGCCCCCGGACCGGCGACGAGGACAGCGAGCAGCCCTTCGAGCGGATCGACTAGGTCCTGTTGCGGGAGTGGGCCGTTGGGGTGTGGATGGTCAATCCTCGTGAGGTGTGGGGGTCCGCCGAACGAGGCGCTGCTCGCGGTCGGCACGCTCCACGAGTCCTTGGATGCCGTCGAGTACGCAGGTGAGGCCGAAGGTGAGGGGGTCGTCGTCGGTGGGGGTGAAGGCGCCTTCGGCGACGGCCCGGGTGAGGGCGGGGAACCGGTCGGCGTGCGCGGTGAGTTGGTGAGTGGTCAGCCGGTTCCACTCCTCGTCGCCCGCCTCGGTGGCGTCGAGCGCCTCCTGGGTGAGGTTGCGTACCAGGCTCAGGACGAGGATGGCGGCGTCGTGGCGGTGGCGGGCACTGAGCCCTGTCGGTTCGAGGGCGGCAAGGGCCGCATCCAACCAGGCCACCTGGTGCGGGCCCATCGCGTGGCGCCGTAGGCCCGTCGCGGTCAGGATCCAGGGGTGGGCGCGGTAGACGTGCCGGCAGGCACGGGCCCAGGCTTCGAGACGGGGGCGCCAGCCGTCCGGGACGCGGTCGAGGTCGGGCGGGTCGCTGAGCACCGTGTCGACCATCAGGTCGATGAGGTCGGGCTTGCCGGGGACGTAACGGTAGAGGGCCATCGTGGTGACCCCGAGCAGCTCGGCCACCCGCTGCATGGAGAGGGACTCCAGCCCTTCGGCGTCGGCGATCTCGACACCGCCGAGGGCCACTTGAGCGGGCGTGAACTTCGGTTTCGGGCCCCGTCGCGGACGGCTGTCCCCCTCGCCCCACAGCAGCGCGAGGCTGGCGCCCGGATCCCGACTGTTCTCCTTGTTCGCCGGCACGGCCCCGGCCTCCTTTCCGCGGACGGACACCCTGGGGTATTGCCCTCCACCCAACAACTGCGTATAACATACACAACAATGAATGGCGTATCACGTACACGGTTATTGGGTCCATAACCACAGCTTCTGGAGGTCTCCATGCTTGGCATCGTCATTCCCGCCGCCGCAGCCGTCACCGTCGCCGTCCCTGTAGCCGGTCTCCTCACACGCCGTGCGATCGTCCGTTCCGGCAACGCCCGCCGTCTGCGCATCACCGCCGACCAGGGCATCGACGAGCAGTACTTCACCCGGATCGGCGGACTCGACCAGTGGCTCTGCGTCCGGGGCGAGGACCGCGCCAACCCGGTCGTGGTCGAACTGCACGGCGGTCCCGGCTCGTCCAACTCGATCCTGGCCAATATCTCCCGCGACTGGGAGCGGCACGTCACCCTGGTGCGCTGGGACATGCGCGGCACCGGAAAGACCCTGCGCCGCTCCGGCGCGAAGGGGCAGGGCGAGATGACGTTCGAGCGGCTGCTGCGGGACGCGGTCGAAGTGGTGGAGCACATAAGGGAGCGCCTCGGTGTGCAACGGGTCGTCCTGCTGGGATGCTCCTTCGGCAGCGCCGTGGCGATGCGCATCGCGCGCAGCCGCCCCGACCTGGTCGACGCGTACATCGGGACCGACCAGAAGATCTTCGACGGCGGCCGGGACACCTCCGACTACTACGCCGCGCTGGACCGGCTCGAGCGTGCGGGCAAGAAGAAGGAACTGGCCGCTGTACGCGATATGGGACCCGACCAAAGCGTCTGGAACGCCCAGCAGTTCAGCCACTTCAGCCGCTTCGCCTCCGCCACCGACCCGCACACCTTCGCCGCGATGAAGTCCGTGGTAATGAAGTCGCTGTGGTACTCGCCGCTGCACTCCCTGCGCGAGATCGGCACCTTCTTCAAGAGCTTCATGGCCTCCGCGGCCGTACTGCCCGCCACCGCCTCTCTCGACGACTGGGCGGACGGCACCCGGTTCGACGTCCCGTTCTTCGTCGTCCAGGGCGCCTGCGACCTGGTGAACACACCGGCACGCGCCCGCGCCTTCTTCGACGACGTCCAGGCACCGGTCAAGGAATTCACCCTGATCGAGGACACCGGCCACTTCGCCGCCTACAAGCGGCCCGACCTCTTCCTCGACTTCCTCCTGACCCACGTCCTGCCGACCCTCCCCAGCGCCCGGCAGAGCGCGTGACGCAGAGCCGGCCCCACGCACTCGACGAGGCGGCAGCGCTGACCGCAGCCCTCAACGAGCGGCTGCGCCGGACCACTTCACTGATGCCTCACCGATCCTCACTTGACCCCTTCGTGTCGAATGCCTGGGCGACGGCAAGGCTGTCTTCGTAGACGTGGTGCCTGGTGACAAGGGCGTCTTCGACAGTGACGTGCAAAGCGAACCGAGCGCGATAGGCACGTCCGGTGGAGCGGGCGGTCTGACGGATCTCGCCGAGCACGACCGCGTCGTTGCCGTCGATGAGGATGCGCTCGATCTCGGTGGCCGCCTCCCCAGGCACGTGGTGCTCGGCGAGCTCGCGGTAGTGAGCGGCGGCATCGGCACGCGTGGAACGGTGGCGGATCCATGGGGTGGCAGTCCGACCGTACTCGGCCTCTGGCCAGTCCAGCTTCCAGTCGCCCCGCTCGGCATACATCTCGGCAATGCGCTCAGGATCGCCCTCGCCGATCCGGCGCAACAGCTCCTCCAACACAGCGCGGGTGGTCGCAGGTGCGGTGATGGACACGACTGATCACTCCGATCCGACATCCGTGTCTGACTGACGCGGCGAGATCACCATTCTCGCCAGTGCCTACAGAGCGGTGCCATTACCTCCCAGGTAATGGCATGGAGCACCGAGATCCGCTCTCGCAACAGGCCCTGGAGCGCTGTCCTGGCCCGCACGGCTGGCGATCCATCGCGCCAGAGCTCCGGCTCCAGGTCAATGACCGGCGCACCGGAGACCGTGCCCTCCCCGGTGCACCCGCGCCGATCAGCTGGGCGGCGTGTAGCGGCCGTCGATCGCCGTCCAGCCGCCGTCCACGAAGAGTTGACTACCCGTCACAAAGGACGATGCGTCGGAGGCCAAGTAGACGACTGCGCCTGCCAGTTCGTCGGGGCGGGACCAGCGGCCCAGGGCGCTCTTGGAGGCGTAGGCGTCGGACCACTCCGGTACCGCGCGGATCTGTGCGGTCAAGGGGGTCGACACGACGCCCGGCGCGATGGTGTTCACGCGCACGCCGGCCGGGCCCAGTTCGGCCGCCGCCGTGCGCGCGAGCTGGACGAGGCCCGCCTTGGTCGCCGCGTACACGCCCTGGCCCGGCTCCACCGTCACCGCGCGGATCGAGCTGAAGCCGATGATGCTGCCCCGGCCGCGCTCCGCCATGCCGCGCCCGAACGCCCGCACCAGGTCGAAGGATGCGCGCAGGTTGAGGGAGACGACCCGGTCGAACTCCTCGGATGTGTAGTCGAGGAGGCGCTTGCGGACGTTCGTCGCGGCGGTGAAGACGAGGATGTCGACCGGGTCGAGGTCCTCGGCCGCGTGCGTCACCGCGTCCGTGTCCAGGACGTCCAGGGCGTACGCCGACATGCCCGTGCCCATCGACGCCGTCTCCTCGGCCGCCTTGAGGTCGCGGTCCGCGCACACCACCTGCGCGCCGTGCGCGGCCAGCGCCAGGGCGCTCTCCCGGCCGATGCCGCCGCCCGCGCCCACCACGACCGCTTTGCGTCCGTCGAGGCGGAACAGGGCCGCGTAGTCCGTGGGTTGCGTGGGTTCCTGCGTCGTCACCGTGTCACCGGTCCTTCTTCGTCGTGCTCGGGCGGATCACTGCCATGCGGGTCACCGTGAGTTCGTCGATCGCGAACCGCGGCCCCTCGCGGCCCGCCCCCGAGTCCTTCACGCCGCCGTACGGCATGGTGTCGGAGCGGAAGCCGGGGACCTCGTTGACGACCACGCCGCCCGCCTCCAGGCGGTCCACCGCGGCGAACGCGGTGTCCAGGGACGCGGTGTAGACGCTGGCGTGGAGGCCGTATCGCGAGTCGTTGACCAGGGCGAACGCCGCGTCCATGTCCGGGACCGAGCGGAGGCACACCACCGGGCCGAAGATCTCCTCGCTCCAGACGGCGAGGTCGGGGTCCGGGTCGAGCAGGAGCGTGGGCTCCAGCACGCCGCCCGCCGCCCCGCCGCCGACCGCGAGCGTCGCGCCCGACTTCACCGCTTCTTCCACCCACGTACGGACGCGGGAGGCAGCCCCCTCGTCGATGAGGGCCGAGACACGTGTCTCGGGGGCGCGTGGGTCGCCCGTCGTGATGTCCGGGATGCGGGCCGTCAGGCGGGTCACGAACTCCTCGCGCACCGCCTCCTCCACGATGACCCGCTGCACGCTGATACAGGCCTGCCCCGAGGCGTAGTAGCCGCCCCGGACGACGGCGTCGGCCGCGGCGTCGAGGTCGGCGTCGGCGGCCACCACCAGGGCGGCGTTGGAGCCGAGTTCGAGGAGCGTCTTGGTGGGGGCCGCGTCCTTGGCGATGCGGTGGCCCACGGCGGCGGAGCCGGTGAAGGACACCGCACCGATACGGCGGTCGGTGGTGAGAGTCTCGCCCACCTCCGGGCCTCCGGTCACCAGTTGCACCGCCGCCCGCGGCGCCCCTGCCCCACTCAGCGCCTCGCGCAGCAGGTGCACGAGCCACAGCGTGGCCAGCGGCGTCTGCGGGGCCGGCTTGGCGATGACCGGGCAGCCGGCCGCGACCGACGGAGCGAGCTTGTGCGCGGCGAGGAGGAGCGGGTAGTTGAAGCCGGCGATGCCGACCACGACGCCGATCGGCTTGCGGGTCCAGAAGCCGAGCAGTCCCTCGCCGGAGGGCAGCAGGTCGAGCGGCACCGTCTCGCCGTGCAGCCGGGCCACTTCCTCGGCGGACGTGCGCAGCGTCAGGAGCGTACGGTCCACCTCCACCCGGCAGTCGACCAGGGGTTTTCCCGTTTCCAGGACGAGGAGGTGCTCGAAGTCGGCGCGGCGGGCGGCGATCGCGTCGTGCGTCGACTGCAGGGCCGAGCTGCGGATGTGCGAGGGGAGCGCGCCGACCCGGGTACGGACCGCGACCGCCTCGTCCAGCGCGCGCCGGGCCAGCGCCGTGTCGCCGACGGGCGCGTGGCCGATGACCGACCCGTCGTACGGGAAGCGCACGTCCTCGCTCGCGGGGGTCGGCAGCCAGGTGTCTCCGACGGGCAGGCCCTCGGGGAACTCCGGCTTCAACGGGCCTGCTGTTGCCGCCGGTTCGGGGTGTGCGTTCACGCGCGGTGCTCCTGGTTGAGGTCGGCCGCCGTCACTCCGGCCAGTGCCTTCTGCAGCGTGGGCACGGCGGCGATCAGCCTGCGGGTGTAGGGGTGTCGGGGATCCTCGTAGAGCTGCTCGGTCGGCCCCGTCTCGACGATCTCGCCCGCCTGCATGACGGCGACGCGGTCGCACACGTGCCGGATGACGGACAGGTCGTGGGAGACGAAGACGAGGGTGAGGTTCAGCTCGTCGACGAGGTCGGCGATGAGGTTGAGGACCTGGGCGCGCACGGACACGTCCAGGGCGCTGACCGGCTCGTCCGCCACGATGATGTTCGGCCGTGGCGCGAGGGCGCGGGCGATGGAGATGCGCTGGCGCTGGCCGCCGGAGAACTGGTGCGGATAGCGCCGCGCGGCATCCGCGCCCAGGCCCACGGATTCCAGGAGTTCGGCCACCCGCTCCTTGCGGCTCCCGATGCCCTGCGCGACGAGCGGTTCCGCCACGATGTCACCCACCTTCATCCGTGGGTCGAGCGAGCTCATCGGGTCCTGGAAGACGAGTTGGAGGCGTCCGCGGACGAAGCGGAGCTGCCGTTCACGGAGCCGGGTGATGTCCCGGCCGTCGATCTCGACCGTGCCGCTCGTCGGCTTGTCGAGCCCGGCCAGGATGCGCAGCAGCGTCGACTTGCCGCACCCCGACTCCCCCACGATGCCGAAGCGCCCGCCCTGCGGCACGGAGAAGCTGACACCGCGCAGGGCGTGCACGGGCGGGGCGGGGGTGCGCAGGGAGGTCCGCGGGCGGTGGTAGTCGCGGGTGACGTCGGTGACGCGGAGGGCGTCGGTCACGGCCTGGCCCTCCCCACCGGCCCGTTGCTCTCCACCGGACTGTCCCTCTCCATCGGACTGCCGCTCTCCACCGGTCTGCTGCTCAGCCACGGCCGGCCTCCTGGTGGTCGGGGGTGTGCGCATCCACGTGCTCCGTCGGCACCGGGTGGAAGCACGCGTACCCGGAGTCCGGGCCCGTCGAGGTCCACTCGGGGCGGGTCGCGCACCGGTCGGTGGCCGCCGTGCAGCGGTTGCGGAAGACGCATCCGGCCGGGAAGGCGCCGGCGGGCGGCACCGAACCGCCGATGGTGGCGAGCCGGCCTCGCTCGTCGACGACCGTCAGGTCCGACGCGCCGATCAGGCCCTGCGTGTAGCGGTGCCTCGGGCGCGTGAACACCTCGCGTACGGGACCGGATTCGACCACCCGGCCGCCGTACATGACCATGACGCGTTCGCAGGCGGTGGCGACCACGGCGAGGTCGTGGGTGATGAACAGGAGCGCCGAACCACGTTCCTTCACCCCGCGCACGATCAGGTCGAGGACGCGCGCCTGCACGGTGACGTCGAGCGCGGTGGTGGGTTCGTCGCAGACCAGCAGCGCGGGGTCGTTGGCGAGGGCGATGGCCAGGACGACGCGCTGGCGCTGGCCGCCGGAGAACTGGTGCGGGTAGGCGCGCGCGGCGGCCGCCGGGTCGGGAAGGCCCACCTGGTCGAGGAGTTCCACGGCGGCGGCGTGGGCGGAGGCGCGGTCGGGCCGGGTGCGGTGGACGAGGAGTACCTCGGCGATCTGGCGGCCGACGCGCATCGTGGGGTTCAGGGCGGTCATGGGCTCCTGGAAGACCATGGCGATGTCCTTGCCCCGCAGGCGGGACATCCGCGTCTCGTCGGCGCCGATCAGGTCGTGTTCGACACCGGCGAGCCGCACCGAGCCTGTGGCGCTCAGCCCTTCCGGGAGCAGGCCCATGAGGCCGAGCGAGGTCAGCGACTTGCCGGAGCCGGACTCGCCGATCAGGCCGACGCGTTCGCCGGAGCGGATGGTGAAGTCGACGTCCTCGACGAGCGGTTGGTCGCTCGCGCGCACGCCGAGCCCGGTCACGCTCAGCACGTCGTCCGGTGGAGTCTCCACTGCGGCAGTCATCGGTGGTCCTCCACCTTGGGGTCGAAGCGGTCGCGCAGCCCGTCGCCGAGCAGGTTGAATCCGAGTACGGCCACCGCGATCGCGAGGCCGGGGAAGACGGCGAGCCGGGGCGCGGTGCCGAGCAGTTCCTGGCTCTCCTGGAGCATCCGGCCCCAGGACGGGGTGGGCGGCGGGGTGCCGAAGCCCAGGAAGGACAGCGCGGCCTCGGCGAGCACGGCGATGGCGAAGCCGACCGAGGCCTGCACGATGACGAGGCTGCTGACGTTGGGCAGCACGTGCCGCAGCGCGATGGCGAACGGCCTGCGTCCGGCCGAGCGCGCCGCCATCACGTACTCCGTGCCCATGACCTGGAGGGTGCCGCCGCGGATGAGGCGGGCGAAGTTGGGGATGGAGGCGATGCCGATGGCGACCATGGCGACCACCGTCCCCGCGCCGTAGACGGCGGCGAACATGATGGCGAGCAGGAGGGCGGGGAAGGCGAGGATCAGGTCGTTGCCGCGCATGAGGAGTTCACCGAACCAGCGCGAGCCCATCCCGGCGAGGATGCCGAGCGGCACACCGATCACCGCGGCGACGCCGACCGCGACCAACCCGACGTAGAGCGTGGTCCGCGAGCCGATGAGGATCTGGCTGAAGACGTCGCGCCCGAACTTGTCGGTGCCGAACCAGTAGTCGGCGGACGGCTGTTGGAGTCGTACGGCGGGGTTCACCAGGATCGGGTCGTGCGGTGTCCAGACGAAGGACAGCAGCGCCATGGCGACCACCAGCGCGACGACGATCCCGCCGACGAGGAGGGAGCCGGGCAGCGGCCTGCGGCGGCGCCGGACGACCGCGGGCGCCGTCGTGTCCGAGGTAGTTGAAGCCATCACCCACGCACCCTGAGTCGAGGATCGATCACCAGATAGGCCAGGTCCACCAGGAAGTTCACGAGCAGCACCGCCACCGCGATGATCATGACGACGTCCTGTACGACGATGAGGTCCCGGTTGGCGACGCTGTCGAGCAGCAGGCTGCCGAGGCCGGGGATGACGAAGACCCGCTCGATGACGACGGCGCCCACCAGGAGCGTCGCCAGTTGCAGCGCCAGGACGGTAACCACCGGCACGGACGCGTTGCGCAGCCCGTGCCGCACGAGGGCCTGCATCGGGCGGAGCCCCTTGGCGCGGGCGGTGCGCAGGTAGTCCTCGCGCAGCACGTCGAGCACGGAGCTGCGGACGTAGCGGGTAAGGACGGCGGCCTGCACGAGGCCGAGGGAGAGCGCGGGCATCAGCAGCTGTTTGAGGAAGAGCACCGGATCGTCGACCGGTGGTGTCCAGCCGTTCGCCGGCAGCCACCCGAGCCCCACCGCGAACACGGTGATCATGAGGATGCCCGCGAGGAACGCCGGTACGGCCACGCCCACTTGGGACACGGCCGACAGGACGAGTCCCGACGGCTTGCGGTGCCGCACCGCCATCAGCGTGCCCAGCGGCACCGCCACGATGCAGGCGATCACCATGGCCGTCCCCACGAGCCAGAGCGTGACCAGGAGGCGGTCGGCGAGCTGCGGCCCGATGGGCGTATGGGAGATGTAGGAGTCGCCGAGGTCGAAGGTGACGATGTCGTGCATCCAGCCGAGGTACTGGTCGACGAGGGGCCGGTCGAGGCCGAACTGTTCGCGCAGCCCCGCCACCGCGGAGTCGGAGGCGCTGACGCCCAGGGCGACGCGCGCGGGGTCGCCCGGCAGCACCGCCATGAACGCGAACACCACGACGGAGCTCACGAACAGGCTCGCCACCAGGATCGCGATCCGCTGCAGCAGTCGGACGATCATCGGTTCGGGCCGCCTTTCATGACCGGTCGGCCGAGCCGGCCGGGTGGGACGAGCCGGACCGGCTCAGGCCGGTGAGGTCGAGGGATTCGGTGACGCTGTTCACCGGCAGGCCGGTGATGTCCGCGTCCGCCACCATCAGGTTCGGCAGCAGGAACAGCCAGTCGGCGGCGGCGTCCTTCGAGAGCGTCCGGGCGGCGGCGCGCATCGAGGTGATCTGCTCCTTCTGGCTGCCCTCGTCCGCCTTCGCAAGGAGCTTGCGGAACGCGGGGCTGTCGTAGCGGGTGTAGTAGTCCTTGCTGCCGAACACGGCGGTCATGTCACGGGGTTCGATGTGGCTCATGATCGTCATGTCGTAGTCGGCATTCTTGAACACCGTCGTCAGCCAGGCCGCGGGGAACTCCAGCTGGTCCAACTCGACCTTGAATCCGGCCTGTTCGAGCTGACTCTTGACGACGGTGCCGCAGGCGGCGGCGTACGGCAGTGTCGGAATCCGCAGCCGCAGCGTGCGCCCGGCCTCCCCGGACTCCTTCAGCAGCCGTTTCGCCTTGGCGCGGTCGTACGGATACATGCCGGTGAGGTCCTGGTACCACGGGTCGGTGGGCGGCACCATGCTCCCGATGAGCTTGCCGCGGCCGCCCCAGCAGGTGTCCACGAGGGCCTTGTGGTCGATGGCGTAACGGACCGCCTGCCGCGCCTTCCCGCTCTTCATGGGCCCTGACCCGTTGTTCAGCGAGAGCATCACCTCGCCGTTGGTCGAGCCCTCGATGACGCGGTACTTGGGGTTGTTCTCGAAGCGGTAGAGGGAGTCCGGTGACTGCATCGCGCCGATGACATCGATGGTGCCCGTGAGCAGCGCGTTGTTCATCGCCGTCGGGTCCTTGAAGTACTTGAGCGTGACCGTGTCGAAGTGCGGGGCGCGCCCCCAGTAGCCGGGCCGGCGGGCGAGCGTGATCGAGTCGCCGCGGTTCCATCTCTTCACTTCGTACGGTCCGGTGCCGACGGGATCGGTCGCGAGCTTGTCGGTTCCGATGCGGCTGAACATCGCGCCCACGCGGGTGGTCATCCGGTACAGCCAGTCGTTGCTCGGCCGCTTCAGGGTCACCTTCAACTCGTCGCGGGAGACGGCCCGTACGAGGTCCACGACGCCCATCGGGGCCTTGAGCGCCACCGTCCACTTGGGGATGACGCGCTCGATGGAGAACTTGGCGTCCTCGGCGGTGAACGGTGCGCCGTTGCTGAACTTCGCGTTCTTGGTGAGGTGGAAGGTGTACGTCCTGCGGTCCTTCGACAGGTCCCACGACGTGGCGAGCGCGGGCCGGATCCTGCCGCGCTGGTCGAGCTTCACCAGGTTCTCGTAGACGTTGTAGAGCAACGCCTGCGGCACGGCGGCGCCTTCGGTCTTCGTGAAGTCGAGGTTGGACGGTTCGGCGGTGAGGCCGATCGCCAGGGAGTCGCCGGGACCCTCGGGGCGGGATCCGGCGGCGGTCGATCCGGCGGAGCAGGCCGTGGCCAGGAGCAGGACGCCGCAGGCCAGCAGGGATGCGGCCGTCCGGACGGGGCGCCCGAATCGTCGGTCCTTGCTCATGCACGACACCTTCCGCCGTAACTGGCCTGACCAGTAAGCTCACTTGACAGGTACCGTGACGACTGAGGGAGTACCTGTCAAGAGGGCGGCGCCTGTCCAATGGAGAGATGGCTGTCCATGGGAGAGGGTCCCGTCCAGAGGAGAGGGTGCGGATGTTCACCGAACAGAACCTGGCCACCATGTCCGCCGTCGAGATGACCGCCCGCTTCGCCGATCGCTCGGTGTCGCCGGTCGAGGTGCACGACGCCGTGCAGTCGGTGATCGAGGCGCGCGAGGGTGTGCTGAACGCGTTCTGGGTGCGGGACCCCGCCGAGTCCCGCAAGGCGGCGGAGGCGAGCGAGGCCCGTTGGGCGGCCGGGGAGCCGCTGGGGCCGATCGACGGTGTGCCGGTGACGCTCAAGGAGAACATCGCCCGCAGAGGCGTCCCGATGCCTTCGGGCAACGCGGGAGTGGAGCCGGTCGTCCCCGACCGGGATGCGCCGATCACCGAACGGGTCCTGGAATCGGGCGGATCGGTCCTCGGCTCGACCGTGATGCCCGACTGGGGCATGCTCTCGTCCGGCGTCTCCAGCCGGCACGGCATCACCCGCAGCGCCTGGAACCCTGCCTGGACGACGGGCGGTTCGAGCTCCGGGGCGGGCGCGGCGGCCGCGGGCGGGTACGGGCCGCTGCACGTCGGCTCGGACATCGGCGGGTCGATCCGGCTTCCGGGTACGTGGCTGGGTCTGGCCACCCTCAAGCCGAGCGACGGCCGAATCCCCCTGGACACCCCGTACTTGGGGCGCGTGGCGGGTCCCATGGCGCGCACGGTCGCGGATCTGGCCCTGCTCATGAGGGTCCTGAGCAGGCCCGATCCGCGGGACTGGACGAGCCTGCCGCCGCAGGACATCGACTGGTCGCGGCCGGGTGGGGACGTGCGCGGACTGCGTGTGGGCCTGCACCTGGACGCGGGTTGCGGAGGCCCGCGCGATCCGGAGGTGGTGGAGGCGGTGCGCCGGGCGGCGGGCGTCTTCGATTCGGCGGGGGCGACGGTCGAACCGGTGGAGCCGTTCATGTCCCAGGAACTCCTGGACGACCTGGACCTGTTCTGGCGGGGGCGCTCCTGGAACGACCTGCGCAAGCTGTCCCCCGAGGCCGCGTTGCGCGTCCACCCGTACATCATGGGCTGGTGCCGCGAGGGCGCCGACGTGCCCGGCACCCGGGTGCTCCACTGCTACCAGCAGATCATGCGGATCCAGGCACAGACGGTGGCGGCGACGCTCCCGTACGACATCGTGCTCTCGCCGGTGGCGCCCGTGGCGGCGTTCGCTGCGGAGCAGCCGATGCCGTTCATGGAACCGGGGAAGACCATGTCGCACATCGGCTTCACCGCCCCGTACAACATGTCGGGCCAGCCCGCCGCGACGGTCAACTGCGCCTTCACGGCGGACGGTCGGCCCATCGGCGTACAGATCTCGGGGCGCCGCTTCGACGACCTGGGGGTCCTCCAGGCGGCGGCCTGGTACGAGCGGAACCGGCCGGCCGAGGCGGTCCCCCAGTGGCCGGACGACGCGCCGCTGGCCCTGGAGGGGGAGGCGCCGTGACGCCGGAGGGGGCACGGTTTCAGCAGGTCGCGCCGGTCCGGCTGTACCAGCGCATCGTCGAGCAGATCGAGCAGGCGATTGCCTCCGGCGACCTGAAACCGGGTCAACGCCTGCCGAGTGAACGCGAGTTGGTCAGCCAGTTCGGCGCGAGCCGCCCCACGGTGCGCGAGGCGCTGCGCGTCCTGGAGAGCAACGGCCTCATCCGCTCCCGCCACGGCGATCCGCACGGTCCGGAGATCCTGCCGTTCACCACGGCGGGCCTGGCCAAGGAGATGACGCGGCTCGCCCGCTTCGACACCATCTCGATGGCCGAGCTGATCTCGTTCCGCATGATCCTCGACGGCTCGGCCAGCCAACTCGCGGCGCGCCTGCGCACGGACGACGAACTGTCCGCGATGGAGGCGACGGTGACGGCAATGACACACGCCATCGACGCGGGCTACGAGGAGTTCAGCAAGGCGGACGTGGCGTTCCACGAGGTGGTGGCGCGGGCCAGCCGCAACGCGCTGATAGAGGTCTCCAACCAGGTCGTCCGCGGGGCGGTCCTCACCCTGATCGCCGACAAGGTGGCCCACGCGGACAACCGCCAAGCCCTGATGCGCACCTCCCTCCGCCACCACGAGGAGGTCCTGGAGGCCCTCCGCACCCGCGACGGCCTGGCAGCGGCCCGCATCTCCCGCCGAACGTTGTACGACTACTACGCGGGGTATGTGGCGGAGGAGGAGCGAGGGCCGTTGCTGGCGCTGGTGGAGGGAGAGGGGGCCTGAGAGCCGTGTCACCTGAGCGTGTCGCAGTCATCGGCGTGGGCGTCGTGGGTGCCTGCGTGGGCTGGAACCTGGCCCGCCGCGGCGCCCATGTCGTCCTGGTCGACGCGGACAAGCCTGGCGAAGGAGTCAGTAACTGGTCATTTTCCTGGGTCAATGCCAGTAACAAGACCGTCAGCAGGGGCTACTTCGATCTGAACGTCGCCGGGCTTGCGGCGCACCGGGAGTTGGCCGGGGTGCTGGGGGCCGGCTCCTGGTGGCATCCCACTGGTCATCTGCGCTGGGCGGACGAGGGCGCGGCGGAGGTGAAGCTCCTGGAGACGGCGGAGTTGCTGGGGAGGTGGGGGTATCGGGTCGAGGCGTGTACGGGGGCCGAGGTGCGGCGGCGGTTCGAGCCGGCGGTCAGCATTCCCGATGCAGCCCGTGTGCTGTTCTATCCCGACGAGGGGTGGGTGCACGGGCGGCGGCTCGTCGGGCGGCTGGTCGAGGAGGCCGTCGCGGCCGGTGCCGAGGTTCGGGCCGGCACCGCCGTGCGTGACATTCGTACCGGTGCGGATGGTGGTGTTCGGGCGGTTGTTCTTGGTGATGGGAGCGCGGTCGATGTCGACGTCGTCGTGAATGCCGCCGGGCCCGATGCCTCTCAAATCGCCGGGTTCGTCGGGCGGGACCTGCCGATGCGTCGGGAGCCGGGTGCCGTCGCCCGGGTCGACTGCGCCGAGGTGCCGGTGCGGCGTGCCATGCACACGCCGCACATCGAGATCCGACCCGATGGGGACGCGTCCGTGGTGCTGCACAGCCGGGAGGTCGACGCGCTCATCGATGCGGAGGAGGGCGCCAGAGATCCGGACGAGTTCGGGAGGCTGCTCCACGCGTCCGCACAGCGCGTCGTCCCTGAGCTCGCCGGCGGCCGCGTCGCGGAGACACGGGTCGTCAACCGGCCGATTCCCGTTGACGGGTTCCCCTCCGTAGGGGCCGTCTCGGACGTGCCGGGCTACTACGAAGCCGTCACCCACAGCGGCATCACGCTCGGGCCGGTCATCGGGCGACTGCTCGCCTCGGAGATTGTCGGCGGCCGGCACGACGCGCTGCTCGCGGGCTTTCGGCCGGAGCGGTTCTCCCGATAGGGGGGGCCGCCCCGGTAAACGTCCGTCCGCCACGCCGACGCCGGCGAGAGGATCCTGTCGCGCGTCACTCACCCATGACAGTCCGACGTACCGCACGCACCATGGGCGGACCCCGGACGCGGTACGTCGAGCGTCGGGTTGCGGTCGAAGAAGCCGAACGGCTTGAGGGTGAAACCCGTGTGGTCGACCGGCATGACCGGCCAGTCCTCGGGGCGCGGGGCGTGGGTGAGGCCGAAGGTGTGCCACAGCGTGAGGGGTTGGCCGTCGAGGTCGCGGTCCGCGGCGGCATAGGCGGGCAGGCCCGCGCCACCGGGGTGCTGGTTGACGAAGTCGCCTGCCGGGTAGCGCTCGGCGGCGTCGGAGCGGGTCACCCAGAGGTGCCTCGTGGCGAAGGCGGCGCGCGCGGCGACCGAGGACGCCGGGTCGGCGAGCAGCGTCGGCTTCCCCTCCGGGAACAGGGCGTAACCGACGGGCCTGCCGAGGTGGTTGAGGGACTCCGGGTTGGTGATGTGCCACGTGCGGTCGGCGGCCGGGTCCGCGTCGCGCTGGGCCGCGCGCTCGGTGAGCAGCGGGGTGCGGCGCAGCGTGAAGGCGTTGCCGCGCGGGTTGTCGGGGCCGACCGGGACGCGGACGGCGTCGACCTCCTCGACGCGGTTGGTGACTCCGTCGACGGCCATGTCGAGACGTGCGCAGAACAGGTGTTGGTGGAAGGGGGCGCCGAGCCCCGGCGCGATCTCGGCCCGGAACCGGTCGTCGCCCTCGTACGCGGCGGTGAAGACGACCCCGGTCGCCTTGGCCTCGAAGGCGATGGTGCCATCGAGGTACAGGTACCAGTAGAAGCCGTAGTCGTAATTGCCGATCGTGGTGAAGAAGGAGAGCACCATGCGGCGTTGGCGCCGGGTCTCGGCGGAGCCCGCCCACAGGTCGGTGTGTTTCCAGAGGATCCCGGCGTCCTCCTCGTGCAGGCAGATCGCGTTGCGCAGGGTCTGCGGTGCGCCCTGTTCGTCGGCGATCACGGCGTCGAGGTAGGTGATGTCGCCGACGCAGTCGCAGCCCAGCTCAAGGGAGTTGGCGCAGCGGCCGATCAGATACTCGCCGGTGTCGAAGTAGTTCTGCCAGGAGCGGACCGGGGACGGGTCGGCGTAGGGCACGACCATTTCCGCGATGGAGGCGCGGTGGATGATCGGGCGGGTGCGGCCGGTGTCGCGGTCGGCGAAGGCGATGCGGTGCAGGACGAGGCCCTCGCGGACGTCGAAGCCGATGTCGAGCGACCAGTTCTCCCACGTCAGGCGGTGGCCGTCGAGGGCGAAGCTCGGGCCGTCGGGCTGGGTGATCTCGATGGGGCGCTGGGTGGTGCGCGGCGGCCCCGTGACCTCGGGGTCGTCGAAGTTGCCGGAGCCGGTGGGGACCGGGACGGGGCCGAGGTCGATGACCCGGTCGACGGTGCGGCTGGTGACATCGACGTAGCCGACGAGCCCGTCGACCGGGTGCGCCCAGGCGTGGTCCGCCTCGTGGTCCTGCACGAAGGCGAGGCCGCGCAGGATGCGCCGCCCGGTCTCCTGCGGATACTCGTCGGCGTACACACCGGCGGACAGGGGTGCGACCCGCACCTTCCGCACGTCGAGGCCCCGGCGCTCCAGGGCGGCGAGCCACCGCTCGTCCTTGGCGAGCACCTCCTCGACGGCGCCGAACTCTTCTTCCAGTACGGGGAGTTGTCCGTCCTTCGCCGGGTCGAGCTGCCGGTCGGACACCACACGCCCGTCCGTCAGGGACACCACGACGTCGCGGGCGGGCGCTCCGGCGGTGTCCTGGAGCAGGACCCGCACCCGGCGCCATTCCGCGTCCGCTGTCCCGCCATTGAACAGCGCTTCCTTCGCGGGTTCTTCGAGCCCCAGATAGGCGAAGCGGGTGGTGTCGGCGAGCAGGTCCGCGGCGCTCAGGATGTTCCGGGCCGCCCGGATCTCCCCGGCGGTCACCGGTGCGAGCGGATCGTGATCGTGCAGGTCACTCATGAGTCGCTCCCGAAGCTTTGCCCTACGTCCGTGTCCTGGCGAACGTAGGCCGGTCGAATCGCGCCGGTGCGGCAGCGCGTGCACGCGTAGGCGCCATTGCGTGCACCCAGTGGTGTCCCGCGCCCGGCGCGAAGGGTCAGGGTCGCAGCATGCCGTCCCTGCCGGGAACGGTCCACCGAGCGACCTACGGAGTACGCACATGGACCATCGCCATGACCACCTCTACATCGGCGGAGCGTGGGTGCGCCCCAGCACCGGGCGGCGCCTCGCGCCCGTCGACCCGAGCACGGAGCTGCCGCTCGGGTCCGTCCCCGAGGCGGTGGAGGCGGATGTCGACGCGGCGGTGCGCGCCGCCCGTGACACCTTCGACTCCCCTGGTGGCTGGGCGAGTTGGGAGCCTGCGCGGCGCGCCGAGGTGATGGAGCGGTTCGCCGCGGAGCTGGACGCGCGGGCGCAGGACATCGCGACGCTGGTCAGCGCGCAGAACGGGATGCCCGTGAGCATCGCCCGGCAGCTGGAGGTCGGCTATCCCGGCGCGGTGCTGCGCTACTACGCGGGTCTGGCACGCGAGACCGCGTTCAGCGAGGTGCGCACCGGACTGCTCGGCGGCTCGGTGGAGGTGCGGCGGCTGCCGATGGGCGTCGTGGCCGCGATCGTGCCGTGGAACTATCCGCAGGTCCTGTCCATGTTCAAGATCGCGCCCGCGATGGCGGCGGGCTGCACGGTGGTGCTCAAGCCGTCCCCGGAGACGGTGCTCGATTCGTACCTGGTCGCCGAGGCCGCGCAAGCGGCCGGGGTGCCGGCGGGGGTGCTGAACTTCGTACCGGGCGGGCGCGCGGCGGGCGCCCATCTGGTGGCGCATCCGGGCGTGGACAAGGTCGCGTTCACCGGGTCGACGGCCGCGGGCCGCGCCATCGGCGAGACCTGTGGGCGTCTACTGCGGCCCGTGACACTGGAGTTGGGCGGCAAGTCGGCCGGTATCGTCCTCGACGACGCCGTGCTCGACCCGGCGGTCATCGGCCAGGACCTCGTCGCGGCCACGCTCACCAACAACGGCCAGACCTGCTTCCTCAGCACCCGCATCCTCGCCCCGCGCGGCCGCTACGCGGAGGTCGTCGACCTCGTCACCGACCTGGCCGGCTCCCTGCCCGTCGGCAACGCCCTGGACGCGAAGACCCTCGTCGGCCCGCTGGTCAGCGAGGCGCAGCGCGACCGGGTCGAGGGGTACGTGGCCAAGGGCGTCGCCGAGGGCGCCCGGCTCACCACGGGCGGCCGCCGCCCGGCCGGAATCGACCGCGGCTGGTTCCTGGAGCCGACCGTCCTCGCCGACGTCGACAACTCCTGGACCGTCGCCCGCGAGGAGATCTTCGGCCCGGTCCTGTGCGTCATCCCCTACGAGGACGAGGAGGACGCCGTCCGCATCGCCAACGACTCCGACTTCGGGCTCGGCGGCACCGTATGGACCGCCGACCCGGAGCGCGGCGCGGCCGTCGCCCGCCGCGTGCACACGGGCACGATCGGCGTGAACGGCTATCTGCCGGACCCCGTCGCCCCGTTCGGCGGCGCGAAGGCGAGCGGCCTGGGCAGCGAACTGGGGCCCGAGGGGCTCGCGGCGTATCTGCGGTACCAGAGCGTGTACGGGGTCGGCGCACGCTGACGCCGGGAACCCACGCGGCCGCGGTCGCTCACGGGTGCGGCGCCTCGGTCGCCGTCGCCACCCGCACGGCCGTGCCGCGCGCCCACGTGCTGGAGGCGATCACGGCGAAGACGGCGACACCCGCACCGAGCGCCAGGACGAGCCACCACACTCCGTGTGCGGCGCCGGTGAACTCCGCGCCGCCGCCCGCGAGATGCGGGCCCATCACCGCGCCCGAGACGGCGACACCCAGGGTGGTTCCTGCCTGCCGTCCGGTGGAGGCCAGCGCCCCGGCCAGGCCGGCCATCGAGCGCGGCATGCCGGAGATCGCCGAGTTGCTGATGGGCGGGTTGACCGCGCCGACGAAGACACCGAACAACAGGTAGACCGCGAGGACCGCGGCGAGCGGGGTGTCCGGGCCGAGCCCCAGCGACAGGCCGCCGCCGAGGGCCAGGGCACCTCCGGCGATCACCAACGGGAGCCGGGGGCCGCGCGCACCGACCATGCGCCCGATGCGCCGTGACACCAGGAGCACCGGCACTCCGACCGGGAGCAGGCAGAGACCGGCCGTGACCGGCGGCAGACCGCGTACGTCCTGCAGGTACTGGGTGGTGACGAACAGGAACGCGCCGAACCCGCACAGCGCCAGGAGCGCCGTCACGATCGCCGAGCTGAACGGCACGCTGCGGAACAGGCGCAGCTCCAACAACGGGTCGCTGCGCCGCAGTTCGTATCCGATGAGGCCCGCCGTGCCGAACGCGGCGAGCGCGAGAAGCCCGAGGATGGGCCAAGAGGTCCAGCCGAGCGCCCCGGACTCGATGATCGCGTAGACGACGCTGCCCAGGACCACCACGATCAGCACCTGTCCGACGGGGTCGAACCGGCGGGCGCGGCCGGCGCGGGACTCGGGCACGTACAGCGCGGAGCACACGATCGCCACCGCCACGATCGGGACGTTGACCCAGAAGACGGACCGCCAGCCGAACGTGTCGACCAGGCCGCCGCCGACGATCGGGCCGAGCGCGAGAGCGAGGCCCGACATCGAGGTGAACACGCCGATGGCGCGGGCCCGTTCGGCGGCGCCGGTGTAGGTGTTCGCGACGATCGCCATGGCCACCGGGTTGAGCATCGTGCCACCGACGGCCTGCACGGCACGCGCGGCGATGAGCCAGCCGATGCCCGGCGCGAGGCCGCACAGCAGCGAGCCGAGGCCGAAGGCGGCCAGGCCGCACTGGAAGATCCTTCGGCGGCCGAACCGGTCGGCGGTGGATCCGGCCAGGACGAGGAACGCGGCCAGCACCAGGGTGTAGGCGTCGACCGTCCACTGCAGGCCGGACTCGGAGGCGCCCAGGTCGCGGCGCATCGCGGGAAGCGCGACGTTGACGATGGAGATGTCCATCACGACGACCACGATGCTGAGGCAACAGATCGCCAGGACAAGGGACTTGCGGCGCGGGCCCGGGTCGCCGACCGCCGCCGTGGGAGAGCGCAAGGAGGAACTCATGACCGCGACGCTAGAATTGAGAGCGTGCTCGAAATCAAGCCCGAATCCACGTCCCGAGCCATCCCCGCAGCAGGCGTGAGCATCGCCGAGGCGGCCCGCCGCACCGGGGTCAGCGTGCACACCTTGCGCTATTACGAGCGCGCGGGCCTGGTCGTCAGCCCCGTCGACCGCACCAGTACCAATCGCCGCCGGTACCGGGAGCTCGACCTCAAGTGGATCGTCGTCTGCACCAAACTGCGCGCCACCGGCATGCCCATCCGCGGCATCCGCGTCTACGCCGAACTGGTCGCCGCCGGTCCTGGCAACGAGGCGGAGCGGCTGGCGCTGCTCGAGGCCCATCGCGCCGAGGTGCTGGCCAAGTTGGCGGAGACCCGGGAGAACCTGAAGATGATCGACCACAAGATCGACGTCTACCGGGACAGCATGGCCGCGGGCGAGGCCGACCGGTTGTGGGCCCCGGTCGACCCCCGGCTGCCGTGATCACCGCATGAACAGACCCCCGTTGGCGTCCCAGCACGCGCCCGTCACCGTGTCGGCGTGCTCGGCGGAGAGCAGGACGACCATGTCGGCGATGAACTGCGGGCGGCCGAGGCGGCCCACCGGGATCACCGTCTCCATCTGCGCGAGCTTGTCCGGGTCCACGGTGCGGCGCACCACCGGCAGGTCCTGCGGGCCCGGCGAGACGGCGTTGACGGTGACGCCGCGCGGACCGAGGTCGCGGGCGAAGACCTTGGTGAGCGTGGCGACGCCGCCCTTGGCCGCCGCGTAGTGGGCGCCGGTCGCCGTGCCGCCGTTCTGGCCCGCGAGCGAACCGAGGTTGACGATGCGTCCGTAGCCGCGCTCGGCGAAGTACGAACCGAAGACCTGGCAGCCGAAGAAGGTGCCGTGCATGTTGGTCTCCACGACTGCGGCGAAGCTCTCCGGGGTGATGTCCATGAGCGACTCGACCTTGGAGTGCCCGGCGTTGTTCACGAGGACGTGCACCGCGCCCCACCGTTCGACGAGCCGGTCGCGGGCGCGGGCGAAGGCCTCCTTGTCGCGGACGTCGAGGGCGAGGCCGACGGTGTTCTCGCCGGTCGGGTCGAGCTCGGCCGCGGCCTTGGCGGCGGCCTCCTCGTCGAGGTCGGCCAGGGCGACCCGGTACCCGTGGTCGTAGAAGCGCGCGGCGATGCAGCCGCCGAGGCCGCCGGCCGCCCCGGTGACCAGGACCACGCGGTGCGTGTCGTCCTCCCAGCGCTCCCCCACACCCTCCGGGCTCACTTCGTCACGTCCGGCAGCGGACGGCCGACGCGGGCCTCGATCTTCATGTACCGCCACAGGCCGTACTCGCCGACCTGCACGGTGCGGAAGAGGTTGCAGGCCGCGGCGACCGTCGGCTGGTCCACGACGTCGGCGAGGACATAGCTGGTCCAGGGCCAGGATCCGGAGGGGCCGACCATGTGCTGGTCGTCGTCGATGGTGCCGATGACGTTGACGCCCGGCAGCTCGTGCAGCTGGCGCAGCATGCTGGTGAAGCCGTCCCAGACCGCCTTGCCCTGCCCGGTCGGCAGGTCGAAGAAGTTCTGGTTGACGCCGATGCAGAACAGCACACGCAGGGGTGCCTGGGGGGAAGTGGACATGGTGGGGTCGCCTTTCGTGAGCAGGGTTTCGTGAACAGGGTTCGGAACTGGGCGGGTCGGATTCGCAGATCGCCGGGTCGGGTTCAGAGGTAACCGGTTCGGGTTCAGAGGTAGCCGGGGAACGGGTCGACGCCCATGAGCACCGCCCCCGCCCCGTCGTACAGGCCCTCCTGAAGGAACGCGTGCTGCGGCACCACGGAGGCGTCCCGCAGATAGCGCTGCATCGGGCTGCCGTCCGCAATGGCCCGGATGCCCGCGAGCTGGTAGGCGGTGCGGGCGACGTCGAAGGAGTCCTGCGCGAGGGCCGTGGAGGCGAGCCGCAGCAGGCTGGCCTGGTGCGCGGTGGCCGGATCGCCGCTCAGCACGGTCTCCCACACCTCCTCGGTGATCTCGTAGAAGAAGGCGCGGGCCGAGCGCAGCCGGGCCTCCGCCCGGCCCACCGCGATCCGGTACGCGGCCCGGTCGGCGGCGACAGGACCTCCGGTGTAACTGGCGCGCCCGCCCTCGGTGATGACCTGGTCGAGCGCGGCACGCGCCACGCCGAGGCCGACGACGGCGAGGACCTGCGCCGCGTACGGCACGGCCGGGTAGCGGTAGAGCGGTTCGTCGACGGTCGGTTCGCCGCCGCGGACGAAGGTCCACTCCTCGGGGACGACGACGCCGTCGACGGCGAGGTCGTGGCTGCCGGTGCCGCGCATCCCGATGACGTCCCAGTTCTCGACGATCTCGACGTCCTCGGGGCGCAGCACCGCGGTGCGCGGCCGGCCCGCCCGGTCCTCGCCGACCTTGATGCCGACGCCGAGGACGTCGGCGCCCTTGCAGCCGCTCGCGAACTTCCAGCGGCCCGAGATCCGGTAGCCGCCGTCGACCGGTTCGGCGGGCTGGACGGGGAAGAGGCCGCCGGCGAAGGCGACGTCGGGCCCGTCCGCGTACAGCTTCTTCTGGGTCTCCAGCGGCAGCGCCGCGAGATAGATCAGGGAGGAGCCGAAACTCGCGACCCAGCCGGCCGATCCGTCGACCCGCGATATCCGCTCGATCAGGCGCAGGAATTCGGCCGGTGGCAGCGGTTCGCCGCCGAAACGGCGGGGCGCGCTGGCGCGGTAGAGGCCCGCCTTCTTGAATTCGGCGATCATGTCGCGCGGTACGTGGCGCCCCGCCTCGAATTCCGCCCTGCGCTCGGCCACCAGGTCCAGCACGTTGTCCAATGTCTGCGTCATGCGTCATTCCCCTGCCTGACCGGCGAGTTGATCGCTCGAACTCGTTTCACGGACAAAACTAGGTGCGGCCTTCTGCGCCAACAATTGGGAATCAGTAGGGACGTGTAGGGGATTTCCCTGATCGTTTACGAGCCGGAGCCCCCGGCATCCCCGGAGCCCGCGGCGCCCGCGGCTCCCCTCAGCGGCAGCCGGAACCGGAAGACGGTGCCGCGCGGGGAGTTGGGGAACGCCTCGATCTCGCCGCCGTGGCGGGTGATGATGCGATGGCTCAGCGCGAGGCCGATGCCGTGGCCGTTGCCCTTCGAAGTGAACACGCCGTCGAAGATCCGTCCGTCCGACGATGCCGGCAGTCCGCCGCCGGTGTCGCGCACCTCGACCTCCGCGCAGTCGGCGTCCCTGCGAGTGGCGATGGTGACCTGCCCCGGTTCGTCGGGCCAACGGGCCATCTCCTCAAGGGCGTTGAACGCGAGGTTCATGACGACCTGCCCGATGAGCACCTTCTCGCAGCTGACGGGCAGGTCCGCCGCCGTGCGTTCCCAGCGCACGGCGATCTGGTGCGCCCTGGCCCGTACGTCGACGAAGTACGCGCAGTCGGCGACGATGTCGTTCACGTCGGCGGATTGTTTCGCGTCCTCAAGGCGCACCACGTAGGCGCGCAGGCTCGACAGGATCGTGGTGGCCCGCTCCAGTTGGCGGGTGGCGTGGTCGAGGCCCCAGCGCAGCGAGCCGGGCTCCGGGGTGTCGTCGATGCGGCCGAGGGCGCCGGCGACGAAGTTGTGGGCGGCCGCGATGGGCTGGCTGACCTCGTGGGCGATGGCCATCGCCATGTCGCCCATGGCGTTGTAGCGGGCCAGGTGGTTGAGGTACTGGGCGTCGCGCCGGTGTTCCTCCTCGGTGTGCACCGTGTCGGTGATGTCGTGGAAGAGGAGCAGCAGGCCCCGCAGGTCGTTCTCGATGTCGATGTACTGGCAGCGCGCCGCGAACCAGCGGTCGGGGCCGCCGCCCGCGCCGTCGGGGACCGAGAGCCGGTAGCGGGTGTCGGTGGGGCGGCCGCCGCGTGAGGTGTCCTTCAGTACGTCGCGCAGGACGGCGCTCGAATCGGCCGCGAGGAATTCGGTGAAGTCGGTGCCGAGCATGGCGTCGGGGTCCCGGTCGAGCAGGATGCCCGCGGATTCGCCCGCGAAGACGATCCGGCCGTCGTCGTCGAGCACGACGATGCCCTCGTCGAGGTTGCGCAGGAACGCCTGCAACCTGGCCTCGGTGCGGGTGAGGTCGCGGCGGGTGGCCTTCTCCTCCGCGATGTCGCGGAACTGCACCATGACGACGGGTCCGACCGACAGTTCCACGCGCTTGGCGAGCGCCTCGCTGAGGATGTCGGTGCCTGTCTTAGACCGGTAGCACCACTCGATGCGGCTGCGGCCCTCGTCGGCGGCCCGCTGGAGCCAGGCGACGCCGATGTGCCGCGCGTACTGCGCCGCGTTGGAGCTCATGTCGGGGGCCTTGAGCGGCTTGAGCTCGTCGAGGGTGAAGCCGAGCGCGGTGCGCGCGGCGGGGTTGGCCCACAGGATGTCCTTGGTGCGGGCGTCGTGCACCAGGACGCAGTGGTCGACGGCCTCGAAGAGTCGGGCCAGGTCGGGGCAGACGAGGTCGGCGGTGGCGGGCATCGGGCGTCACACCTCCTCGGGGCGCAGGCCGCAGCGCATCATGTCGCCGATGAGCGCGCCGAGGGTGTCGGCGTCCGTCTTCTCGCGGATGCGCGCCCGGTGGGCGTCGACCGTCTTCAGGCTGATGCCGAGCTGCCGCGCGATCACCTTGCTGGGGATGCCCTCGACGACCTGGCGCAGGATCTCGCGTTCGCGCGGGCTGAGGTGGGTGATCCGCTCGCGCAGGGAGCGCTGCTCGGTTCGGCGCGCGTAGCGTTCGCCCGCCTCCCGCAGGGCGTTCTGCAGGATGTCGAGCAGTCGCTGGGGATCGTAGGGCTTCTCCAGGAAGTCGACGGCCCCGGCCTGCAGGGCGCGCACCGACATGGGGATGTCGCCGTGCGCGGACACGAAGACGATGGGCAGCGCCGCGCCCTGGGCGTTGAGGAGTTCCTGTACGTGGAATCCGCCGATGCCCGGCATGCGTACGTCGAGGACGAGGCAGGCCGGGCGGTCCGGGTCGAAGGCGTCGAGGAAGGCGTCGGCGTCGGTGAACCACTCCGTCCTGATGTGCACGGACTCCAGCAACCAGGCCAGGGAGAGGCACAGTTGCTCGTCGTCGTCGAGCACGTAGACGAGGTCGGCCGCCGGTTCACCTGTCATGATTCCTCGCTTCCTTCGTGCGTACGTGCCTCCACCCCATCACCCGGTCGCAGGCGGCCGAGGACCACTCCCCCGGCGAACACCGCGACCACGGTCAGTTCCAGGATCAGCGCCGTGGTGCCGGACGCGGACACCAGGGTGGTGAAGTTGCGCAGCGCCAGTACGGTCGCGCCGCACAGCAGGGCGATCGCGAGCAGTGGGGCGAGCATGGTGTGCCAGATCCTCCCATCGAGCCGCGTCCTGCGGAAGAACACGATCACGGACACCGAGGTGAGCAGGTACAGCAGCATCAGGGCGAGCACGCTGACGCCGCCGCCCCAGGTCAGCAGCGTGAGCACCGGATCGGCCCCGGCGAGGGCGAACGGCACGACGAGGACGGCGGCGAGCACCGTCTGGGCCAGGCTCGCCGCGTAGGGCGCCCCGTGCCGGTTGGTGCGGGCGAGCCCGCGGGGCAGCACCCCGGCCTGGCCGAGCGAGTGGAAGTAGCGGTTGATCCCGTTGTGGAAGGCGACGACGCCCGCGAGCAGCGAACTGGCCAGCAGGATCTGCGTGACATCACCGGCCCAGCCGCCGAGGGTGTGCGTGAGGGGTGTGAGGACGACGGACGTGGCATCGCCCTCGCGCAGTGCGTCGAGCGCCGCCCCCTGCACCCGGTCGGCGCCGTAGTAGCTCACGATCATCCAGGAGACGAGGGCGAAGAACAGCGAGATCACCGCGACCGACACATAGGTGGCCCGGGGCACCGTGCGCGCGGGGTCCCGTGCCTCCTTCGCGTACAGGGCGGTCGACTCGAACCCGAGGAGACAGCCGATCGCGAAGGTCAGCGCCACGCCGGGCGCGCCGGTGAAGAAGGCGGACGGGGCGAACGACCCGGCGATGTCGAGGCCGTGCGGGCCGCCGCCGCTGAGGAGTTGATGGCCCGCGAACAGCAGCAGCACCGAGGTCTCGGCGACGACGAGCACGGCGAGCAGACGCGCCCCGAGCTCGATGTTCAGGGAGCCGAGCGCCTGCACGAGGAGCATCGTGGCGAGCGTCCACGCCCACCACGGCAGATCGAGCGAGAGGTAGCGCTGCCCGAGTCCCTGTGCCACCACGCCGTACAGGCCGTAGAGCGCGGCCTGTGTCGCGCTGTAGCAGAGGATCGCCGCCTGCGAGGCGCCGACGCCGAGCGGCCGGCCGAGGCCGCGCGTCACGTACGCGTAGAAGGCGCCGGCGTCGGTCACGTGCCGGCTCATCGCGATGAACCCGACGGCGAACAGGCCGACCATGACGCCGACCACGAGATAGACGGCGGGCGCGGCGCCGCCGTTGCCGAGGCCGAGCGGGATGGGCAGGGTGCCCGCGACGCCGGTGAGGGGCGCCTGCGCGGACAGCACGAAGAACACCATGCCGGTCACGCCCACGGCGCCCTTACGCAGCCGGGTGCGCGGCTGCTGTCCTGCATCCGGTCCTGCGGACTGCACGGTCACGAGGTCTCCTTGCGGCCGGAGTTCGGTGGGGTCGGGTCGTACTGTGCGCGCGGCGGGCGACCCCGGAGTGCGGGTACGTGCATCCGTTACCGCCTTTGCATGCACGCAAGTGCGGACTACGTTGATCCAAAGTCCTCCGGCAGGTGGAGCGCAGCATGCCTTCGTACGTGACGACCGAGTACATGACCACGGGGTACGTGACCACGGGGTACGTGACCACCGACGGCGTCGCCCGGGACGACCGCTTCGACCACTGGGCGCAGGAGATGTCGCACGTGTTCGGCGGGCTCGACACGCGGCCGGTCGCGGCGGGCGCCTTTCACGGCTCGGCCACCTGCGACGCACTGGGTCAGCTTCTGCTCGGCTCCATCAGCGCGGGGCCGCTGCGGGTGCGGCGCACCGAGCGGCTGACGGCGCGGAGCGAGGACGACCACTACAAGGTGGCCCTCCAGGTCGCGGGCACATGTGTCGTCGAACAGGACGGCGCGCAGGGGTCGTTGGGCCCCGGAGACCTCGCGATCTGCGACACCACGCGCCCGTACGCGTTCCGCTACGACACCGCCTTCCGCACCGTGCTGATGCTGGTGCCGCGGGCGATGCTGCCGGTGCGGCCCGAGGCGGTGCGCGGCCTCACGGCGCGCCGGCTGACCGGGGAGAGCGGGGTGGCGGCCGTGGTGGGTCCCTTCCTGCGCTCGCTCGGCGAGCAGGCCAGGACCTGCGCGGGGCCCGCGGCGGCGGGTCTCGCGGACGGGGCGGCGTCCCTGATGACGGCGCTGGTGTCGGAGCGCCTCGACCGTGCGGCGCCCGCGGAGCCGGGGCACGCGATGATGCTGCGGATCCGCGCGCACATCGACAGCCGACTCCCGGACCCCGGCCTCACGCCGGACTCGATCGCCGAGGCGCACGGGATCTCCCGCCGCTATCTGTTCAAGCTGTTCGCCGCCGAGGACCAGACGGTCGCGGGCTGGATCCGGACGCGCCGCCTGGAGCGGTGTGCGCGGGACCTGGCGAGTCCGGCGGCGGTCCGGCAGCCCATCGGCATGATCGCCGCACGTTGGGGGCTGCTGGACGGCCGCCACTTCAGCCGGGTGTTCAAGACGGCGTACGGCCGGACGCCGCGCGACTTCCGCCGCCAGGCGCTCGCGGGACAGGACCCTCACGGCCGCATCGGCGCGGAGGCCGACGGGTGACATCCGTGAGGTCGCTCCCGGCGGCGCTGCCGCGCGCCCGTCACGCGGTCAGCGACGTGGGGATCGAGTGGAACTGGCGGCGGAAGTAGACCAGCGCGCCCGACCCGTCCTCCCCGACGAGCACCCGCTCCGCCTCGATGAACATCACGGTGTGCGAACCGTGTTCGGCGGTGCCGGCGACGCGCCCGACGACCGAGGCGGCGGAGCCCTTGAGCACCGGCACATCGGCGAGCGTGTGGTCCCATACGTCGCCGCAGGCCGCGAAGCGTTCCTCGGCGGGCACGCCGCCCGCGAAGGCCTTGGCGACGTCGGCGTGGTCGGGGCCGAGGACGTTGACGCAGACCCGCCCGTTCTCCGTGAACAGGTCGTGGCTGCGGCTCGACCGGTTGATACAGACGAGCATGGTGGGTGGGTCGTCGGTGACGGAGCAGGCCGCGCTCACCGTGATGCCGGCGCGTCCGCGTGGTCCGTCCGTGGTGACGATGTTGACGCCTGCGGTGAGGTTCGCCATCGCGTCACGGAACGATCGTTGGTTCGAGGTGAGTTGGTCCGACGCTGCCCTGCGAGTCACGGGTGTCATGGCTGTCACCGTAGGGCGCGGCAGGTGGCCTGCGATATTGAGAGTTCCTTCGGTCTCCTTAAGGATTTCCCCTATGCCTTCACTCCCCGCAGGGCTCACGCTCTGCCATGACCTGACCCCGGCCGCATGGGTCCGCGCCGCGCTGCCGGACTTCGCGGCGGGCATGGTCGGCTCGCTGCTGCCGGCCGGGTACGAGCGGTACGTACGCGTGCTGCATCCGGCCGGATGCGACGAGGACGACGACACGGACGGGGACGACGGGCCGGGCGAAGGTACGCTGCCGGGCCCGCTGGCCGCCCCGTTGGCGTCGGTCCTGGAGGGGTGCACAGACACACCGGACGACTGCTACTTCGGGGTGTGGGAGGGGTGCGGCTACTTCGACGACGGCACGGTGATTGCCCTGCTCAGGAGCGGGACGAGCACCGTGTCGTGGCAGGCGCGACCGGCCGTCGACATCACGGGCGCGCCCCGCCTCGAACTCCCGCACCGCGAGTACGCCGTGTTCCGCGGCCCGGTCGCCTCGGTGACCGCCCTGGCCATGACGGTCGCGGGTGAGGTCGGTGAGGGCGCCGACGTGGCCAACGCCCTCGTACCCGACCTGTGGTGGCCCGCCGACCGCTCCTGGTTCGTGCACGGAGACACCGATCTCACGGCGACGTGGATCGCCTGCTCCGCCGCCACGGCGGAGCGGGTGCTCGGGCACCCGGACCTGGAGGCCGTCGTCATGTCCCCGGACTCACCGGTGCTCCCCTGACGACCGGGTCAGTCGGCGAGCGCACCCATCGGGTCCCAGGCCGGCAGCACGATCGGCGGCTCGTCGAGGGCGGCGGAGAGCTCCGGCGGAAGTGCGGAGCGGCGGACCGCGACCTCGAAGACGTGCTCGCCGAACCACGAGTCGTTCATGGTCCAGAAGCCCTTGTCGGCCTTCTCCTCGCCCCAGCTGTTCTCGACCCGCCAGCGGCGCGGCACGCCGTCCACCACGTCGACGCCGGTGAAGAGCATCGCGTGGGTCATCTGGGTCTCGTGGTGGAGGAGCCGGTCCGCCTTGTCGAGCTCGAACGACGCGTCGTAGACGGACTCGTAGTCGAAGAGCTCGGCGTCCCAGATGCCGAGGTCGGGGCGCATCTGCTGGGCGACGTCGCAGCCGAACCAGACGGGCTCGCCGCTCACGACGGCCTCCATGGTGAGGCGCTTCAGCAGGTCGATGTCCGCGTTGAGGTAGACCACGGGCGGGGCCTCGACGATATTGCCCAGGTGCTCGACGGTGAAGGTGCGTCCTGCCGGGCTCGACTCGCGCGGGTCGTGGACGAGGCACACGTACTCGTCGAGGGGTATCTGTACGTACGCCTCGGCGAACTCGGTCGGTGTCATCCAGCCTTCGCGGTGGAACTCCTGGTCCTTGTCCCGCCACTGCCACAGGAACGTCTGCGGCGGTGTGCCGAGGTGGATGCTGAGCACGCGGTGGACGGCGCCCAGCACCTCCGCCTTGCGTGCGCGCTGCGCGTCCACACCCTCCGCCGCCGCACCGCGCAGATCACGGGCGCCCTGGCGGAGCAGGCTCATCAGGGCCCGGTTCATCGGCCCGGTCGCCGACGAGCTCTCGGTCTCCGGCATCGCCGACTTGGGCACCAGGCCGTGCTTGGCGACCAGCGCCACGAACATGTTCCACTGCCCGCCGTCGCTGATCGGGTCGCCGAGCAGATGTGCCACCGTACGGTCGTCGACATCGCGGTCGGAGGTGTCGATGACGCTCTCGAGGAAGTGGTTCGCGCGCTCGAACTTGTCCCACCACAGCACGTAGTTCTGGGAGAACTCGAAGTCCTTCACGCCGAGCTTCTCCGCGGCGCCGACGCGCAGCAGATTGAGCCCGGCGAACATCCAACAGCGGCCGCTGCGCTTCTGGTTGGTGACCTTCCAGTCGTCCAGGTGGTGCGAGACCGAGTGGTCGATGGCGGTGACGATCCGCCGGTCCAGGGCTATGTCGTCCACCGTCGTCTGCGTCACGGCGTTCTGCATCAGCCGGTTCGCGGGACGGGCGGCGAACTCCTTCTCGTAGGACTCGAGTTGTGCCGGGGTCAGACTGCGGTCGCTGTCGGCCGGAGCGTCGGTGGAGTGAGAGGTGTGGTCATGTCCGAGCGTCACAGTGTCCGCTTCCCATTCTTGAAGCGGCCCCGTGCTCGCACGGGGCCTGGGCAGGTAAAAGGGGCAACGCGCTCTCACCGTCGCACGACCGTTCTAGCCAGTCAACGGACCGGTGTTCATGATCGTCGGTCCACCACTCACCCCTCGACGTCCTGCGGATACCACCGCAGTTCGACCGTGTTCCCGTCCGGGTCCTTGACGTACACCGACTGCGCCTGACCCCGCGCACCCCAGCGCGGCACGGGCCCCTCCAGGACGTCGAACGCCCCCGAGTCGATGACCTCCTGCCAGTCCAGGGGGTCGACGACGAGGCAGAAGTGGTCGACGTTGGACTCGACCCGCGGGGTGGCGAACAGATCGATGACCGTGCTGTCGTCGATCCGCACGGACGGGAACGGCACCTTCCCGGCCCGCCACTCCTCCACCCGCTCGGGCGCGAGCCCCAGTCGGCCGGTGTAGAACTCCAGCGACTTGTCGACGTCGGCCACGTTCAGCACCAGGTGATCGAGAGCTTTGACTCGCATGGGTAGGGTCCCCGTTCCTGTCGGTTGCGCGGTCATGAACTGCCTAGTCCAGCAGCCACGCGGCGGCAAGGGCTATTCCCCGGCGCGCCCCTTCTCCGCGATCTCCTGCGTCACCCTCAGGAATCGCTCGGCCTCCTCCAGGGTGTGGCAGTGCAGCGGGGAGACGCGGACGACGCCCCCCAGGCCCACCGCGCGCAGGATGCGCTCGGAGTAGGGGCTGCTCGCCACCCGCTCGTAGACGATGACACCGCGTTCCTCGTAGGCGCGTACGGCGTCGGCGCAGGACAGGTCGTCGAAGGTGAGGGGCACGATCAGGTCGCGCGGCAGGGTGGCGGCGCGGTCGGCGAAGTGGACGTGGACACCGGGGATCCGGCGCAGGCCGCGCTGGTGCTCCGTACCGTCCAGGAGGGTGTGGAGGAGGGCCTGTTCGTGGGCGTGGACGGCCCGCATTCCGGCGACGAGGGCGGTGCGGCGGTCGGTGCCGGGCGCGGTGTCACCGACCGTGGCGAGGTAGTCGACGATCGCCGAGAAACCGGCGTAGACGGCGGGCGCGGAGCTGCCGACGGCCCAGGTTTCGGCGCTCGCGGCGGCGAGCTTGTCGTGCGGGAGACGCGCGAGCCGCGGCGAGAGGTAGGTGAACGCGTTGCCGCGGTCGCCGAACATCTTGTACGGGGCGATGTTCACGGCGTCGACGCCCCACGCCTGTGCGTCGACGACGCCGTGCGGGGCGTACTGGACGCCGTCGGTGATCACGTACGCGTCGGGGTTCTTGGCCCGCACCGCCGCCACGACCGCCGGGATGTCGGTGACGGCCCCGGTGATGTTGGACGTGGCGATGACGGAGACCAGCGAGGTGCCTTCGTCGACGAGCGCGGCGACGGCCGCCGGGTCGATGCCTCCGGTCTCCTGGTCGGCGGGCGCGACGCGGAGTTCCTGACCGGTGCGTTCGGCGTCGCGGGTGCAGGAGTCGTAGGACGAGGGGTGCTCGATGGCCGTCGTGACGATGTTCGTGCCGGGCACGTGGTCGGTGATGACGCGGACGATCGCGAACATGCCCTGGGAGGCCGTCGCGGTGGGCAGCAGCGCCCCGTCGGGATCGCCGTTGAAGAAGGCGAACAGGTCCTGCTCGCCCTGCTGTTGGACGCGGGCGAGGTCGCGGGCGACGCGCGTGGGGCGGGAGTTGCTCTCCGGCGAGAGGGACACGTCGAGCGCGCGCTCGGCGGCGGCGCGCAGCCGCAGCGAGCCACCGGAGTTCTCGAAGAAGAGCCGGTCCGCGCCGTGCATGTCCCTTTCCAGATAGGCGAATTGGGACCGTACGTAGTCCATGGTCTTGGCGGAGAAGGGGCGCGCTTCGGGGGTGGTGCGGGGCACGGATGACTCCAAGTCGTAGCGAAGAATGGTGAATTGAGGAGTAGACGGGTCAGTTCATGCGCGCGAGGAAGGCTCGGGTGCGTTCGGCGCGCGGGTTGTCGATCACCTCGCCGGGCGGGCCCTGCTCGACCACCTTGCCGCCGTCCATGAAGATGACCCGGTCGGCGACCTCGCGGGCGAAGCCCATCTCGTGCGTGACCACGATCATGGTCATGCCGTCGCGGGCGAGGTCCTTCATGACGGCGAGGACCTCGCCGACCAGTTCCGGGTCGAGGGCGGAGGTGGGCTCGTCGAACAGCATCAGCTTCGGGCGCATCGCCAACGCGCGGGCGATCGCGACGCGTTGCTGCTGCCCGCCGGAGAGGTGATTGGGGTACGCGTCGACCTTGTCGGCGAGACCTACACGCGCGAGCAGCTGCCGGGCGTGTGCGAGAGCGGCTTCGCGCGGCTCCTTGCGGACGAGCAGGGGCCCCTCGACGACGTTCTCGAGGTTCGTGCGGTGCGGGAAGAGGTTGAAGCGCTGGAAGACCATGCCGATGTCGGCGCGCTGGCGGGCGAGTTGTCTGCCACTCAGCTCCTGCAGCCGGTCGGCCTCACGTCGGTATCCCATGATCTCGCCGTCGACGCCGACCACGCCCGCGTCCGGCCGCTCCAGCCGGTTGAGGCAGCGCAGCAGGGTGCTCTTGCCGGACCCGGACGGGCCGAGCAGACAGACCACTTCACCGCGGTCGACGTCGAAGTCGAGGCCGTCGAGGACGGTCAGCGAGCCGTACGACTTGGTGATCCCACGGGCCTGCACCATGGCGGTGCCGGAGACGGTGGCGGTGCCGGTGCTGATGCCGGTCATGCGGCGGCCTCCTTCGGGTTCTTGCGTTCCTGCACGCGCGCGTGCCCGTAGCCCTGGTTGAGCCGCTTCTCCAGCACGTGCTGGCCGAGCGTGGCCAGGGAGACGAGCGCCAGGTACCAGAGGCTCGCGACGATCAGGAGCGGGACGACCTCGTAGTTGGTGGCGTAGATGTGCTGGACGGCGGAGAGCAGGTCGAGCCCGGAGACGAAGGCGACCAGGGACGTGGCCTTGAAGAGGTTGACGAACTGGTTCACCGACGGCGGCACGATCACCCGCAGGGCCTGCGGCAGCAGCACGCGCCGCAGCAGCTGACCGCTCGTCATGCCGATGGATTCGGCGGCCTCGATCTGTCCGCGGTCGACGGCGAGGAAGCCGCCGCGCACGATCTCCGCCATGTACGCGCCCTCGTGCAGTCCGAAGGCGAGGAGGGCCGCGGTGAACCAGTCGATGGCGTCGTTGGTGTCGATGCCGCCGGCGCCCTGCCCGAAGAACATCGCGGGCCCCAACTCGGGGAAGACCAGGGCCAGGTTGAACCAGAAGATGAGCTGGACGAGCAGCGGCGTACCGCGGAAGAACCACACGAAAAGTGAGGCTGCCGCGGCCAGGGCGCGGTTGCCCGAGGTCCGCAGCACGGCGACCACGACGCCGATGACGACGGCGAGCGCCATGCACACCACGGTGAGGAGCACGGTCCAGCCGATGCCGTGCAGGATGTCGGCGTCGAAGAGATAGTCGCCGACCACCGGCCAGCCCATGTTGGAGTTGCCCGCGACCGATACGAGGAGCAGGGCGAGCAGCACGATGACGACCGCGCTCGCGGCCCACTGCCAGGGCCTGCGGACCGGGGTGACGGGCAGCGCGGCGGCGGCTTCGATGTCGAGGGCGCGCGACGGGACGGTCGGGGCGCTCATGACGTGGCCGCGTTCACGCGTGGAGCGTCCATCGCCAGCTGCCCCATGTCCCAGTGCTTCAGGATCCGTTCATAGCTTCCGTTGCGCATGATCTCCTCGAATGCGGCGCCGAGCGCCTTGCGAAGGGGTGCGTCGTCCTTGCGTACGGCCGCGCCGTGGAACTGTTCGTAGAAGCGGGCTCCGGCCACGTCGCCCGCGTCGCTGTGCTCGGCGACGTACCGGCCGATGACGTAGTCGATGACCACCGAGTCGGCCCGGCCGGTGCGCACCTGCATCATCGTGGCGGCCGCGTTGTCCATCTCGATGAGCTTCACACCGGCCCGGCCCGCCTTCCGGCAGGTGGTGTCCTGCTGGGCGGCGAGCTCACCGGAGAGGCTGCCGACAGTGGCGGCGGCCGTGGTGCCGCACAGGTCGTCGGCGGTCTTCAGCCGCTTCGGATTCCCCTTCTGCACGAACAAGGTCTGATACGAGGTCGTGTAGTCGACGAAGGTCACGGCCTGCTGCCGCTCCTTGGTGTCGGTGAAGTCCCCCATCGCCACGTCGAGCTTCCCCGACTGGAGGCCCGGCACGAGCGCGGTGAACCCGGCGTCGTAGAACTCGATCTCCACGCCGAGCTCTTCGCCCAGCGCGTCCATCAACTCCTTCTCGAATCCGGTGATTTCGGAGCCGTCCCGGTACAGGTACGGAGCGACGTTCGTACTGCCGCCGATCTTCAGCTTCCCCGACTGCCGTACGTGCTCGGGCAGCAGGCGGTGGAGCGGATGGGAGTCGGCGACGTTGCGCGCCACCGGGTCCGCGCCGCAGGCCGCGAGGGTGAGGGCGAGCGCGACGGCCGTGAGGGCCGGACGCAGGAGCTTGGCTCTCTTCACACCGGTCTCCTCTGCGATGGACACAGAACTGCGAGAGCAGTCTCATTTAGTAAATGAGTTGAAGGCATACGGGCCCGCCCGTCAAGACCTTGAACGCAGAGGAGTTCGGATGACGGGATGAGATAGCCTGCCGGGAAGTAAGACTCGAATCTCATGACTCATGGCGTACGGACGGACCTCGGAGGCCACCCTGAACAGCACCGGCCAACCGGCAGGGCGGAGCCGCGGCCCGCGTCAGGACGCCGTCCGCAACCGCAACAAGCTGCTCGACGCGGTGGGCGCCATCCTCGAGTCCGAACCCGCGTCGGTGTCCATGCCGCTCGTCGCCCGGCAGGCCGGCCTCTCCACGGCCACGGCCTACCGGTACTTCTCCACGCTCGAAGAGCTGATCTCCGCCTACGTCTACAGCACCATCGTCGAGCTGCGGAACTTCAGCCACGACTGCCCGAAGACCGGCACCGCCCTCTTCGAGGCGGTCGCGGCCGAGCGGGTCCGGCTCGTGCGCAGGCACGGCGCGGCCACCGTCCAGGTCCGCTCACGGCAGGGCTTCCTGGCCCGGCTACAGGCACAGGACCACGTGATCACCGCGGTCCGTGACATCTGGGAGCGGCCGATCCGTGCCGCGATGCGCCAACTCGGCGTGGCCGACGAGCACTTCGACCACGCGCTGTTCCTCTACAACATCATGTTCGACCCCCGCGACATCCTGGACCTCGTCGCCACGGGCCTGGACGAGGCGACGGTGGTACGCCGCCTGACCCGGGCGTACTACGGGGCGGTGCGGGGGTGGGTGGACGCGGATTCGGGCTGAGCGGCTTCCTCGACTCCATTGACCCCCTCGGATCCAATGGCCTCCATGACCCCATTCGCCCTCTTGGCTCCCCTCCGCCGCACCAGCACCGGCCCGATCAGGGCCAGCGCCGCCAGGGCGAGTACCGCGGCCGACACCGGGCGCGTGACGAAGACGGTCCAGTCGCCCTCGGCGAGGGTGAGGGCGCGGCGGAACTGGGTCTCGGTCATCGGCCCGAGCACCACGCCGAGGACCAGCGGGGCCAGCGGGTAGCCGGTGCGGCGCAGCAGGAAGCCGAGGAGGCCGAACACGACGGCGACCGCGAGGTCGAAGGGGTTCTGGGCGAGCGCGTAGACGCCGAGGCCGGCGAAGACGAGGATGCCGGCGGTGAGCAGCGGCCGGTCGATCTTCAGCAGCTTCACCCAGAGCGGGATCATGGGGAGGTTGAGGAGGAGGAGCACCACGTTGCCGATGTAGAGGCTCGCGATGAGGGTCCACACCAGCGTCGGCTGGGTCTCGAACAGCTGCGGTCCCGGCTGCACGTTGTACATCTGGAAGGCGACGAGCAGCATGGACGCGGTCGCCGACGTGGGGATGCCGAGGGTGAGCAGCGGCACCAACACACCTGAGAACGCGGCGTTGTTGGCGGCCTCCGGTCCGGCGACCCCCTCGATGGCGCCCTTGCCGAACTGTTCGGGGTGCTTGGTGAGCCGCCGTTCCAGGTTGTAGCTGAGGAAGGTCGGGATCTCCGCGCCGCCGGCCGGCAGTGCGCCGATGGGCATGCCGAGGGCGGTGCCGCGCAGCCAGGGCTTCCAGGAGCGGCGCCAGTCCTGCCGTGTCATGCCGATCCGGCCGCGCAGCGGCAGCGGTTCGGGGTCCGGGGCCCTCCTCAGCCGGGCCACGGTGTACAGCGCCTCGGCGAACGCGAAGAGGCCGACCGCGATGGCGACGAGCGCGACACCGTCGAAAAGCTCGGGCACACCGAACGTATAGCGGGCCTGCCCGGTGAGGCTGTCGATGCCGACGAGGCCGATGGCGAGGCCCAGGAAGAGGCTGCACAGTCCGCGCACCGGTGCGTCGGCGACGACCGCGGTGACGGTCGCGAAGGCGAGGACGAGGATCGCGAAGTACTCGGCGGGCTGGATGTGTTCGGCGATCGAGGAGAAGGCGGGGCCCGCGAACGTGATGCCGAGGGTGGAGAGCGTTCCGGCCACGAAGGAGCCGATCGCGGCGGTGGCGAGCGCCGCCCCGCCGCGGCCCGCGCGGGCCATCGGATGCCCTTCCAGGGTGGTGGGCACGGAGGCCGTCTCCCCGGGAACGTTGAGCAGGATCGCGGTGGTCGAACCGCCGTACATGCCCCCGTAGTAGATGCCCGCGAAGAGCACGAGCGCGCCGACCGGGTCGACGACGGAGGTGAGCGGGAGGAGCAGCGCGACGGTGGTGGCGGGACCGAGTCCGGGCAGCACGCCGACCAGCGAGCCGAGGACGCAGCCGCCGAGCGCGAGCAGCAGGTGCAGCGGGCTGAAGGCGTGGGCGAAGCCGTCACCCAGGTGGGAGAGCACGTCCATGGGTCACAGGTCCCATCGCAGGTAGCCGGGCGGGAGGTGGATGCCGAGCAGCTGGTCGAAGAGCAGATACGTCGCCAGCGCGAGGACGAGTCCGATCAGCAGGTCGCGGCGGATGCGGCGACTGCCGAGGATCCGGGCGACCGCGACGAAGAGCACTGCGGTGGTCTGCCAGTAGCCGAAGAACTCCAGCGTGAGGACGTACGCGGCGAGCGTCGCGAGAAGCAGCACGACCGGGCGCCATTCGGTGACGCGGGCCTCCTCGCGGGCCTGTTCGTCCTGGGCGGGGTCGCTGCCGCGGAAGCACTGGACGGCGTTGACCGCGGCGGTGACGGTGAGTCCGGCGCCGATCAGCAGCGGAAAGGCACGCGGCCCGACATCGGTGCCCTCGGCGAGCGCCGGGGTGGGGATCGCGAAGGCGAGGGCCAGGACGGCGATTCCGGTGGCGAGAAAGGCGAGCGCGGCGATGCGGGGACCGAGCGGACGGGTGCCGGGCGGACGTGTGTCGAGCGGACGGCTGTCGGTCTCAGCCGTCGACGAGTTCGGGGTGGGGGTCATCCGAGACCGACCTCCTTCAGTACGGCGCCGACCTGCTTCTGCTGACGAGCGATCAGGTCGCCGAACTTCCGTCCGGGGAGCCAGACTTCGTCCCAGTCGTTCTCGCGCAGGGTCTTCTTCCAGCAACTCGTGTGCCGCATCTTGTCGACGAGCCGGACGACGGCGCGCTGCTCGGAAGCGTTGAGCCCGGGTGGCGCCATGACACCTCCGATGGCGTCCACGGCATCGTCGCCGTACCCGAGCCGGTCGAGCGTCGGCGGGGAGCCGAGGTCCTTCGGTGAACTCCCGCCGGAGACCGCGAGGATGCGCAGTTTGCCCGCCTCCACCTGGGGGCGGATCTCGGACAGCGTGGAGAGCCCGGCCGTGGCGACGCCGCTCAGCAGCATGTTGAGGACCTCTCCCCCACCGCCGGTGGGCACGTACGTGAGACGGTCCGGCGCCAGGTGCACGCGCTGGGCGAGCGAGGCCACGGTGATGTGGTCGGGGCCACCGAGTGATCCGCCGACCCACTTGGTGGCTCGGGGCTTCTTCGCGGTGGCGCGGATCAGGGAAGGGAGGTCGCGGTAGGGCGACTTGGCCGGGACGACGATCGCGGTGGTGGACACGGTGAGGCCCGCGATCGGTGTGAGCCGGGTGAGGGAGACCGGCGAGTGGTTCTGGATCTCGCCGCCGAGCAGGGTGACGGTGTCCATGGTCATCAGCTGGTACGGGTCGTCGGCGCGGCCCGCGATCCGGGCGAGGCCGATGGTGCCCGCGGCGCCGGGCGCGTTGCTGACGGTGACGTCCTCGTCGGTGACACCGCAGCCCGTGAGGGCGCCTCCGATGCCGCGGGCCCGGGAGTCGAAGCCTCCTCCTACGCTGCCGGGGGCGAGGATCGACAGGCCACGGGAGGGGTAGCCGACGACGGCCGCACCGGAGTCGACCGGTCCGACCGCGCACCCGCCGAGGCCTGTGGTGAGGGCGGTGGCGAGCAGCACGCCGAGGGCGGCCCGCCCGCGCCGGAACGGTCCCGGTGGTCGGGGGCTGCGGGAGAGCAGAGGCATGGCGGGGACTCCAGCACGGCGACGAGTGACATGGACGGGGACTGTGACTGGGACTGTGGCGGTGACGTGTGTCGTGAGCAGAAGAGCGCAGAGGGGGGAAGGGTGGCGTGAACATGCAGGGCGCGAGTGGCCTGGATCTTCCGTGCCCGGCCGTCGCGACGGCAAGAGGATTGACATCAACCCATCAATCCTCAAGGGTCGGCGGATGCCCGTCGTGATCGAACTCGGCCCGGCGGCGAGCCGGTTCGTGGCCCCCAGGGTCTCCCCGCTCGCCGAGCTCTGCGCCTGCCTCCACGCCCTGCAGACACCCGGCCACCATCCGGCGAGCCGACGCTGGGCGGACGCCGTACGGCAGGACGCCGAACCCACCCTGCTCGACCGGGCGGCGGCCCTGTCACCGCTGTGGGGCGCGTTCCGGGCGCGCTATCTGCTGCCCCTGTCGGCGAACGGGGAGCGCGAACTCTCGGAGGAGATCGGGGAGATCACCGCGCTGCCCCGCGAGGAGTTCACCGGGATGACGGCGCAGGCTCTGCTGGGCAAGAACACACCACCCCCCGAAGAGGCACTGCGGGACCCGGGCCGGTTCCTGGCGCGGCTGCGGCAGCACGCCGAGGACCGGTTCACGTTGGGCGCGCGGCTGGTCTCGGACCCGGAGGGGCTGCGGGAGACCTTCACGGAGTTCCTCCACCTGGCCGGTGAGCAGTGGTTCGGGGCGGAGTGGGAGCGGCTCGCGGGCCCGCTGGGCTCCGAGGTCAGGGGCCGTTTCCAGGAGCACCGGCAGGACGGCGCCGCGGTCCTGGCCGGCTTCCCGACGGCGCGGGTGCTCGCCGATCCGCCGCGGGTGGAGTTCGAGAAGCTGTACCAGGCGCGGGTGCCACTGTCCGGCACACCGTGTCTGCTCGTGCCGTCCCTGCACGTCAATCCGCATGTGGCGATCAAGCACTATCCGGGGTTCCCGATCGTCGTGCAGTACCCGGTGCGCGGCGGGGACGGGGCCGGGCCGCCCTCCCTCGACGTGGTGCGGGAGCGCCTGAAGGTGTTGCACGAGCCGCTCCGGGTCGACCTCTGCCGGACCCTGTTGCGCGAGGCGATGACCACCACCGAACTGGCCACGCAGTACCGGATGACACCGCCTCAGATGTCCCGGCACCTCAGGCGCCTGCGGGAGTCGGGGCTTGTGGTCACGCACCGGCGCGGCGCGCGCGTCCACTACCAGCTCGACCAGGAGGCGGTCCGCAATCTCGGCGCCGACCTGCTCGCGGCGCTGCACCGCTGAACAGGCGTAGCCCACACGGTCATTGACACCTCTGCGGCAATCTCCTTGAGGCGGCCCGGCGGCACCGGCGACGCTGACGGCCGAACGCCGCGACCCGCTCAAGGCCGGCGTCCACCCACCCGTACGCCGATCACCGCCGCACCACGATCGAGGTCCCGCCGCATGAGCTCGCCGAGCACCACCACGCCCAAGGGGTCACGCACCAAGTCGACCGCCGACTTCTACGTCACCGGAGCCACCACCCAGTTCGCGTCCCGCTACGACCAGCGCCTGTCGTACTGCCTGTACGTACCGGCCGCACACCACACCGCCGAGCACCCCCTGCCGCTCCTGGTCATCCAGCACGGCACCGGCCGCACCGGCCCCCAATACCGCGACGCGCTGGCCGACTTCGCCGAGGAGCACGGCATCGTGGTGCTGGCCCCGCTCTTCCCCGCGGGACTCGGCAGCGACCCGGACGACCTGCACAACTTCAAATTCATGGAGCACGAAGGCGTCCGCTTCGACCTGGCGCTGCTCGCCATCGTCGAGGAGGCGGCGGAGCGCGTCCGCATCGATGCTTCACGCTTCGTGCTGCACGGGTTCTCCGGCGGCGGCCAGTACGCCCACCGCTTCCTGCTGCTGCACCCCGACCGCCTCGCCGGGGTGTCGATCGGCGCCCCGGGCAGGGTCACGCTGATCGACCCGGAGCGCGAGTGGTGGCTCGGCACCCGCGGCTTCGCGGAACGCTTCGGGGCGCCCGTGGACCTGGACCGGATCCGCGAGGTGCCGGTGCATCTGGTGGTCGGCTCGGAGGACACCGAGACGTGGGAGATCAACAACCCCGGCGACACCAACTGGATGGACGGCGCGGACGCGGTGGGCCGCACCCGGGTCGAGCGCATCACGGCGCTGTACGAGAACTACCGCTCCCTGGGAATCGACGCGCGCCTCGACATCGTCCCGGGCGTGGCGCACAACGGGATGGGGGTCCTGGACGAGGTCCGGGCCTTCACCGCGGGCGTGTTCGAGGGTCGCTGAACCGAGGAACGGTCGGGAAGACGGCAGTTCTTCTTCAGGCGATCGTCTTCAGGCGATCTTCTTCAGGCGAGGCGCGCGGAGTCGATCAGGTGGTCGTCGAGGACGCCCTGGTCGGGTACGAAACCGAGGCCGGGGTCGTCGGAGAGGCGGGTCACGGGCTCCCACGCCTGAGCCTCGTGCAGCCGCACCGGCCAGGCCACGAGCGGGACTTCGAGGCGCGTGGCGGGCTGGTACGCGGCCAGGTACTGGGCGGTGGCGAGGGTGGCCGGTCCGAAGGCGAAGTTGTGCGGCACGACGCGTACGCCGTGTGTCCTCGCCAGCAGGCCGACTTCGAGGAGTCCGCTGATGCCGCCGATCTTCGAGACGCTGGGCTGCGCCACGTCGCAGGCCCGGCGCGCGAAGAGCGCGGCGAAACCGGCGGGCCCCGAGGCGTTCTCGCCGGTCGCGACCGGGACGCCGGTGGCCCGCAGCCGGGCGAGGGCGGCCGCGTCGTCCGGTGGGAAGACCGGTTCCTCCAGCCAGGTCAGGTCGAGGTCCCGCAGCCGGTCCATCCGGCGCTCGGCCTCGTCCGGCGTCCAGGGGCAGTTGACGTCCACCATGAGCTCGACGCCGTCCGGCAGCACGGCGCGCGCGGCCGCGACCGCCTCGTACTCGGTCTCGTGCAGCTTGACCCCCCAAAACCCTTGCTCCGCCGCGTACTTGGCGTGTCGGGCGACCTCCTCCGACTCGTTGTCGTACACCATGAGGCTGGCGTACGACTCGACCTGGTCGGCGGCGTGCGAGTTGAGCAGTCGGCGCAGCGGAAGTCCGGCGCGCTGCGCGGCGAGGTCCCACAGGGCGATGTCGATCCCCGACTGCGCGAACAGCACGGGCCCTGAGCGGCCGAAGGCGTGCAGCGCGTGGTCCGCCTGCGGGGCCGCGCCGGGGCGGGCCGGTGTGCCGAGGTACAGCGGACCGACCAGGTCGCGCAGCGCGGCGAACGTCACCGGGTTCACGGCGTGCCCGAACGCCTCGCCCCAACCGGTCCGCCCGTCGGAGTCGACGACCTTCACCAGCAGGCACTCCATGCGCTCCAGCGACGCGGCGGCCGCGTTCAGTGTCGTGTCCCCCACGGTGGTGGGGCGCCGGCGCCCGCTGTCGTAGGGGATGACCACGCGCAGAATGTCGATCGACTCGATGACCGGCGCCGCGTCGTCCAGCGTCATGCTGCTGATCTCCTTCCGTCAACTTCCGCCGGGCAGCGGCGCCTTCGTCACCCGGCTCGCACCGACAGGCACGTACGTACGGCGTTGTACGCACGGCGTTGTACGCACGGAAGGAGCGGCCCTTGAACGCCCCCGCGCGCCCTCTTGAACGGAGTCACTGGGATTGAGAGGACGCTACGGCTGCGGGTGATTCGCGTCCAACACTCTTTCTGGATCTCGCGATACCCACGGCACATCAATCATGCGACTGCGGTCACGCGCCCCTCAGCCCATTGCGGGATGCGCCGCCAAGTCCTCCAACACGGCCCGGATCTGACGCGTGGTCACCGCAGCGATCCCCGGCGACTCGTGGGCGTACGCGGCGTACGCGATGAGGCCGCCCGTCAGACCCCAGCCGCGGCCGCGCGCCCAAGTGGCGTCGTCCACTCCGAGGGCGGTGCGGAAGACCGCCCGACTGGGCGCCGTCATCAACGAGTAGGCCATCATCAGGTCGGTGGCGGGGTCCCCGAAGGCCAGGCCGCTGAAGTCGATCACCGCGTCGAGTCGGCCGTCCGCGGTGAGCAGGTTGCCGGTGTGGAAGTCACCGTGGACCCATACGGGCGGCCGGTTCCACGGTTCGGCGGCCAGCGCCGCGTCCCACACCTCGGTCATCGCCTCCGCGTCGAAGGCGTCCGCGGCCTGCGCGATCGCCGCGCGCGTGGCACGGTCACGGTCCGCAAGTGGCTCCGGGGGCGGGACCGCGGCGGGCCCCGGTGCGGGCCGGTGGATCCGACCGAAGTCCCACAACGCACGGAGGAACTCGGCCAGTTCACCCGCGACGGCGGCGTCGTCGCCCAACTTCCCGGCGCCAGCCGTCTCGCCGTCCAGCCAGCGGGAGACCGACCAGGGCCAGGGGTAGCCGAAGCCGGGACGGCCCTGCGCCACCGGGACGGGCACGGCGAGGGGCAGGTGCGGGGCGAGCCGGGGCAGCCAGGCGAACTCCCTGTCCAGGCCGCCGAGCGGCCCGGGGTGCCGGGGCATCCGCACCGCGAGTTCGGTGCCGAGCCGGTGGATGACATGGTCCGAGCCACCCGGTTCGACACGCTCCAGCGGCAGACCGGCCCACTGCGGGAACTGTGCGTCGACGAGTCTGCGGGTCAGGGCGGTGTCGATGGGTGGACGCATCCACACACCTTCACGCCTCGCACCACCCCGCCGCACCCCGTTTTCCCCGGCCACCCCAACACCGAGCGATCTTAAATGTACGTACAACTTGAGCCAGATCACCTTCAGCCGCTTGTACGTCAGCGGACACACGCTCTAGCGTAGATGTACGTACATTCACGGGAGGGATTCCCTTGGTGACCACACAGCACCACCGGACGGTGATCGTGGGCGGCGGCTCCGCCGGCATCTCGGTCGCGGCGCGGCTCCGTCGGGCCGGCGAGCGTGACGTCGCGGTCCTCGACCCGAGCGAGCGGCACTACTACCAGCCGCTGTGGACGCTGGTCGGGGGCGGACGGGCGCCGCTGAAGGAGAGCGTCCGGCCGCAGAAGTCCGTGATGCCGAAGGGCGTCCGGTGGATCCGGCGCGCCGCGGTCGCCGTCGACCCGGACGCCCAGGAGGTGACCCTGGACGACGGCGGTGTCGTGCACTACGACCACCTCGTGGTCTGCGCCGGCATCCAGCTGGACTGGGACGGTGTGCCGGGCCTTGCGGACGGGCTCGGCCAGAACGGGCTCTCCAGCAACTATCTTCCACACACCGCACCCGTGACCTGGCGTTTCATCCGCGAGACCCGTTCGGGCAGCGCCGTGTTCGGCATGCCGACCGGAGCCATCAAGTGCGGCGGCGCCCCGCAGAAGATCGCCTACCTCGCCGCCGACCACTGGCGCCGGGAGGGCGTTCTCGGCCGGATGGACATCCACCTGGTGCTCCCGACCGACACCATCTTCGGCGTTCCGGAGTTCGCGCGGGTGCTGGAGGGCGTGGCCCGCCGGTACGGCATCCACGTCCACTACGGCAGCGAGGTCACCGAGGTCCGGCCCGAGGCCCGTGAGGTCGTCGTCAGCGACATCGGCACGGGCACCAAGACGACCCTCCCCTACGACATGGCTCATCTCGTACCGCCGCAGAGCGCCCCGGACTGGATCAAGCGCAGCCCGCTCGCGGACGCCGCCAACCCGGCCGGCTATGTCGAGATCGACAAGCACCGCATGCGGCACGTCCGGTACCCCAATATCTGGGCCCTCGGCGACGCCGGCTCCTCGCCCAACTCCAAGACCGGCGCGGCCGTGCGCCAGCAGGCACCCGTGGTCGTCGAGAACCTGCTCGCGACAATGCACGGTCAAGAGCCGCTCGCCGTCTACAACGGCTACTCCTCGTGCCCGCTGACCACGGCCCGCAACAAGATGCTGCTCGCCGAGTTCGACTACAGCGGGCGGCCCGCCCCCTCGATCCCGCTGATCGACACGGTCCGCGAGCGCACCGACATGTGGTACCTCAAGCGGCACGGTCTGCCGTTCCTGTACTGGAACCTCATGCTCCGCGGGCTCGCGTGACCCGCACGCCTCCCCCAAGCAGCTTCATGACCCAGGAGTCCGTCATGCCCAAGGAATCCGTCGCGCCCGAGGAGTCCGTCGTGCCCCAGGAGCCCGTCGCGCCCAAGGAATCCGTCATGCCGCAGGTTCCCGTCACCCATGACGGCACCGGACCGCTGATGCACGACGGCACGGGGCCGCTGATACACGACGGCACCGGGCCGCTGATTTTCGTGCAGTTCTACCTCGACTGCCTCTCGCACGCCTCGTACCTCATCGGCGACCGCACCACGGGCCGCGCCGTCGTGGTCGACCCCCAGCGCGATGTCAACGAGTACCTCGCCACCGCCGCACACCACGGCCTCATCATCGAGCGCGTCGTCGAGACCCACGTCCACGCCGACTTCCTCTCCGGCCACCTGGAGCTGGCCGAGCGCACCGGCGCCCCCATTTCCTACGGCTCCGCCGCCGACGTCGACTTCGACACCGACCCCCTCGCGGACGGCCAACACCTCGGCCTCGGTGAGGTCGACCTCCAGATCCTGCACACCCCCGGACACACCCCGGAGTCGGTCTGCGTCGTCGTACGCGAGCACGCGGCCGACCCCGTCCCCTACGGCGTCCTCACCGGCGACACCCTGTTCATCGGCGACGTGGGCCGCCCCGATCTGCTCAGCGCGCGCGGCCGGTCGGCGGAGGACATGGCCCGCGCCCTCTACCGCTCCACCCGCGAGCGCCTGCTCACCCTCCCCGACGAGACCCGCGTCTTCCCGGCGCACGGGGCCGGCTCGGCCTGCGGCAAGAACCTGTCGGCCGAGCTGAGTTGCACGCTCGGCACACAGCGCGTCAGCAACTACACCCTGGCCGACATGTCGGAGGACGCGTTCGTCGACGTCGTGACATCCGGCCAGTCCGCGGCGCCCGCGTACTTCTCGTTCACGTCCGAGCGCAACCGTGAGGCCCGTCCGGTGCTCGACGAGGACGCCCCCGTGCCCGCCCTCACCCCGGACGCCGCACGGCGGGCCGTCGACGACGGAGCGACCGTCCTCGACACCCGGCCTCCCGACTCCTTCGCCGCGGCCCACCTGCCCGGCGCGGTCAACGTCCCGCTCGGCGGCCGGTTCGCCGAACTCTGCGGCGAGGTGCTCCCGGCCGGGGCCGACCTCATTCTGTGCGGGGACCCCGGCACGGCGCGGGAGGCCCGCAACCGCCTCGCCCGCATCGGCTACGACCGGGTCCTCGGCGCCCTGCCCGCCGACACCCTGAGCGCCGAGCACGTGACGTCGATGCCGCGCGTGGAGCCGGCGTCCCTCGCCGCCCGCCTCACCGGGAACCCCCGCCCCTTCACCTTGCTGGACGTACGCGCCCCCGGCGAGATCCACGACACCGGCACCCTCCCCGGCGCCCGTACCGTTCCACTGCCCGAACTCATCGCACGCATCGACGAGTTGACGCCGCATCAGCATCAGCCACTCGTCGTGCTGTGCGCCAGCGGCAACCGCTCGTCCGTGGCCGCCTCCGTGCTCCGGGCCCACGGCTTCGACGCCGACGACCTGCGCGGTGGGTTCACCGCATGGCGCGGCCCGGTCGAGCATCCGGCCGGCGGGGGCGGCGTCCCCGCGTGAACACCCTGATCCTCGCCGTGCTCTGCGGCGCCGTGGTCGGCCTGGCCCTCGGCGGGCTCGGCGGCGGCGGTGGCGTCCTCGCGGTTCCGGCCCTCGTCTACCTCCTGGGTGTCGACCCCGCCGACGCGGGCACGACCAGCCTGGTCATCGTCACCGTCACCTCCGCCACCGCCCTCGCCCGGCACGCGGGCACCGGAACCGTCCGCTGGCGGACCGGCGTGCTGTTCGCCGCGGTCGGCGCGGTGCCGACCGTCGGGGCGTCGATGCTCGCGCACCGTCTCCCGCAGAACCTGCTGACCGGCGCGTTCGCCGTGCTGGCCGGGGTGGCCGCCGCGGTGATGCTGCGCGGTGCACGTGCCCGTGGTGAGGTGCCGCCCGCGAGCACCGGTCCGCCGGTGCGGGCGGCGGCGGGGCCCGCGAGCGCCGGGCCGCCGACGAGGCCGACGGCGGGGCCCGCCCCCGGCCTCGTACAAGTACGAGAGTCAGAAGCGACGGTCACCACTGCCACCGCACCCGGCCGGGCCGGCCCGCTGCGGACCGCCGGGGCCGGGGCCGGGCTCGGCGCGGTGACCGGGCTGCTGGGGGTGGGCGGCGGATTCCTCGCCGTACCCACCCTGGTGTCCGTGCTACGGCTGCCGATGCGGGTGGCCGTCGGCACCAGCCTCGTCGTCACCCTGCTCAACTCGCTGGTGTCCCTCACCACGCGCCTGACGACCGAGGGCATCTCCATCGATCCCGCGGTGCTCGGCCCCTTCGTCGGCGCCGCGATCCTCGGGGCGTGGGACGCCAGGCGGCTCGCGGCCAAGCTGTCGGGACCGGCATTGCAGCGCGCGTTCGCGGTCCTGCTGCTCGCGACGGCCGCGTTCATGCTGGTGGACGCCTTCGTGTGAGCGCGCCCAGGGGTTTGCACCGGCTCCGCAAATCGACGACCATGCATCCCGTGCCCACCAGCAGCTCGCAGTCCGGCCCCCGTCCGCTCACCCGGTCCAAGGGCAAGCCGCTGTGGTCCCAGCTCCGCGCCGACCTTCTGCGACGCCTTGAGGACGGCGAGTTCCGGGACGTCTTCCCCGGTGAGCACGATCTCGTCGCCGAATACCAGGTCAGCCGGCACACCGTCCGCGAGGCGCTGCGCACGCTGCGCGCGGAGGGCCTGGTCACGGCACAGCGGGGCAGGGTGTCCCGGTTCGCGGCGAGCCGGCCGCTGGAGCAGAAGGTCGGCGAGGCGTACAGCCTCTTCCACTCGGTCGAGGAGGTCGGCGCCGTCCAGCGCAGCGTGGTCCGCCGCCTCGACGAGCGTGCCGACGGTGTCATCGCCGCCCGTCTCGGCATCGAGGAGTCCACGCCCCTCGTCCACCTGGAACGCTTGCGGCTCGCCGACGGGGAGCCGCTCGCCGTCGACCGCGTCTGGCTCCCGGCGGACGTGGCCCGCCCGCTCCTGTCCGTCGACTTCACGCACACCTCGCTCTACGCCGAGCTGGAACGTCACTGCCGTACGCACATCAGCGGCGGCTGGGAGCGGATCCGGGCCGTGGTGCCCACGCGCGCGGAGCGCAAGCTGCTCGACTGCCCCGAGTCCACCGCCCTGTTCGCGATCGACCGGCTCGGCCACGACGACGCCCATCGCCAGGTCGAGTGGCGCCAGACCCTGGTCCGCGCGGACCGGTTCACGGTGGCCGCCGCGTTCTCGGCCGACGACGGCTACCGGCTGGGCGCGCCCGTTCCGACTCCCTGACGGGCCGCTTTCGTGGGCCGTGTCTTCGAGAGCTGATGCCTTCAAGGGCTGCTGTCTTCAACGGCTGCTGTCACAGCCTCCGAACCCGCAGCACACCCGTCCGCATCGGCAGGGTGAACTCACCACGGGCGGTCTCCGGTGTGCCGGCGAGGAAGGCACGGATCCGCCCCAGCAGGGCTTCCCGTTCCTCTTCCGGCATGACCAGCACGCCGGCGCGCGTCGCGAGAGTCTGAACGAGGGAGTCGGCGGTGCGACGCTGCCCGTGCGGGAACTCGGCCTGCTCCGGTGAGCCGAAACGGGGCGCCGCCTCGGTCTTCGGAAGGTGCATGCCGGCCGTCGCCGCACGCCAGGCGGCAGGGGTGTCACGGGGGCCGACGGCCGCGCCACCACCGACCCGTGCGAGCCCGGCGACCCACTCCACCTCGTCGTCCATGAGGTTCCACAGCCCGGCCAGTACGCCGCCGGGCGCGAGGACGCGGGCGATCTCGGGCCCCGCGACCGCCATGTCGAACCAGTGCATGGCGTTGCCGACCAGCACGACATCGACCGAGGCATCCGACAGCGGAATCGCCTCGGCGCTACCCGGCAAGGCGCGAACCCCCGGCAGGGAGCGACGCAACTCGCCCAGCATCGCCAAGTCCGGCTCTACGGCGGCAACTTCGGCCCCCAGCACAGCAAGTACGGCAGTCAACTTGCCGGTTCCGGCCCCCAGATCAAGCACACGCACTCCGGGCGCGCCTTCGAGCACCCAACGCACGGCGGCCTGCGCATAGTCGGGCCGATGCTCGGCGTACGAGACCGCTGCCGCACCGAAGGAAGAGGCATGACGCCACCGTTCACTCTGCTCCACGCGGCCACCGTACCCACACACAAGACGAACGATCGAGGGACCGCACGCTAGCCAACTCCCTTGCTGTACTTCACCTTCACGCTCAAGCGTCGAGGTCTCCCGGAGGACCTATTCGACCTCGATGCCGAAGTCCTGGACCAGTTCCTCCAGGCCTCCGGTGTACCCCTTGCCGCCCAGAACGAAGTCCCAGTCCCCGCCCGGCCGGTGGCGGAAGGAGCCGAGGACGAGGGCCGTCTCGCCGGGGCGGCCCTCGGAGACCTCCAGGTGTGCCAGCTCCGAAAGTTCGGGATCGAGCAGGCGGATGCGGGCCCGGGTGAAGCCGGCGAGGTCGGCGTCGGGGTTGACCTCCGGGTCAATGGCGGCCACGAGCACCAGCCGGTCGGCCTCGTTCGGAAGCTGGTCGAAGGCTACGCAGATCGCAGCCTTGTCCGGGGCATTGGCCGGCAGCGCCCGTACCGAACCATCCGGCGTCCGAGGGTTGTTGTAGAAGACGAAGTGCGCGTCGCTGAGAACCCGGGATCCTCGGCAGACCAGTGCGCACACGTCCACCGCGACCTCGCCTTCCCACGACATGCCCAGGACGTTGTACTCGTCGGGCAGGGCAGGGCCCTGCTCGGGCGTCGTCCGGGACGCCGCGCCGCGGCTCCCGGTACCGTCACCCAACTGCCCGCTCAGACCGTGCCGGTGGAGCAGGTCGACCAGTTCCGTGCCCGAGATCAGCTCCAGCGACTTCCCGTTGGCGAATGTGTGGGAGCCCGGACCGAAGCCCGAAGTCGTCACGAGCACACCCTTGTTGGCGCCCGCGTCCTGCACCGTTCCGTACAAGTCGCGTACGGCGGTGGGTGGAACCGTGTTGCGGTACCGCTTCACCTGGACGACGATGTCGCCGCCCCGGATCGGCGTCGGGTCCAGGGCTCGGACGTCCACGCCCCCGTCGTTCGAGCGCTGCGTCGTCACCGCCTGCATGCCCATGGCCTCAAAGAGCCCCGCAACGAGCGACTCGAACGCGATGGGATCCATCTCGTACAGGTCCGGTTCCGCGTCGTCCCCGTGGGCCACGACACGGCTGCCGACGTCCTGGGGCCGCCGGCTCGGCCGGACCACGACGGCCTGGTCGGGGCGCGCGGAGAGCTGCCCGCGCAGCGCGTCCACCAGGCAGCCGCATGGGTCGACCTGTGCCAGGTGCAGATCACGGAACGCGCTGCGGGTGGCCATCACCGTGGCGAGGACCAGGTGCTCGGGCCGACCCGTCGTCGGGTCGTGGCCGTCGACGAACCCGTTCAGCGCCATCGACTCCAGGGCGCCCGTTTCATCGGCGGCGAAGAGTTCGTTCACCACCAACAGCACGCACTGCGCGAGCACCTCCCGGTACAGCGCGCGGCGCTGTCCGACCGGGCGCGCGGTCTCCTTGTACTGGTCGGCACCGGCCATGTACCGCACGGACTTGGCCTCGGGCACGATGTCGTACGCGGGCAGTTCCCAGTCGAGGACCAGCTGCCGTGCGGCCGGGTCGTAGGCCGCCGTCACCTGGCGCGGAAACCCCTCCGGCCACGCCGACGACGCATAGAGCGCGGCCGAAAAGTAGTCGACCACGGAATCCGGGTCGCCGCGCCGCACACCGTCGGCCATCGCTTGGACCGCGGCGTTGTGCCGGCGGACCTCCCCCAGGTGCGCGTCGCTGCGCCGCTGGTGCTCGTGCTGGTAGGTGGCCAACTGCTGCTGCCGGTGCGCCTCGGCGGCCTGGGCGGCGTGCCAGTCCCGTTCGAACCGTGCCCGCGCCTCGGCCTGCGCATGGGCCCGCCGCCCTGCGGTCCAGCCGCCCTGCGCCTGGTACTGCTGCGGGTTCGGCATGGGCACCGGGTGCGCCAGCGGCCCAGGTGAGAACGGTTGAACCTCTTCGGCGCGCCGTAAGGAGGACGTGCGGAACGCCGGCGCCCGGCAGCCTTCCGCGAGCAGCCCCTGCAACACGGCGACCTGTGCCTCCAGCGCCTCCGTGCGACGCCTCACCTCTGCTTGCTGAAACTCACGCTGGCTCTGCGCGGAACGCCTCTGATAGGCGCGCATTTCCTGCGCTTCGTGCCGACTCCGCCTGGCTTCGAGCTCCTGCTGGCGTTGCTGCTGCCGCTGCATCTCGGCCCAGACGCCGACCGTTCCCCTCGTACGACGACTCATCTATGAGCGCCCCTCCCCCAAGTGCCCTGGGTGTCCCCACAACCAGGTATAGCCGCACCACTTTAGCGGTGCACAGCCGGCGTGTAGGCCGGAGTCACTAGCGGGTCATGCGCCGAACCGACCGCGGCCGGTACTCCACCACCGTCAGCGCCAACGACACGTACCGCTCGACGAGTTCGTCGGGGGTCACCTCGCCGTCGGTGCGGTACCACTGGGCGATGGCGTTGCACATGGCGATCACGGCGCGGCGGGCGTCGTCCGGGTGGGGGGTCAGGAACACGCCGTCGGCGACGCCGCGTTCGATGACCTCGCGGAACTGTTGCGTGCCGCGTTCCTCGTTCTTGCGGTAGCGGGCGAGGTGTTCGGGTTCCAGGCTGCGGCCCTCGGTCAGCACGATGCTGCTCTTGACCGGGTGCTCGATACGGAACTGCACCGTCGCGGTGACCAGGGCCTCCAGCTGCTCCGCGGGGTCGTCGCCGGCCTCTTCGAGGGCGGTTCCGCAGGCGCCGAAGTAGGCGTCGAGGCCCTCTTCGAGGATGGCGACGAGCAGATCCTGCTTGCCCTTGTAGTAGTAGTACAGCGCGGACAGGCTCACTCCGGCGCGCTTGGCGATGTCGCGGATCGAGGTGGCCCCGTAGCCCTGCTCGGAGAACTCTTCGCGGGCGGCCTCGATGATGGCCTTGTGACCTGCGGGTCGAGTGGACACGATGCTCCGATCTGCTGGGCCGCCCGGTCCGTCCCGCAACTGAACATTCGTACAACCGGCGACGGAGCCGTCATCGTAGCGCCGCGTGTCCTCGGCGCCGAGCCCGCAGTGGAAGTCGGGCGACGGGGGCCTGCTGTGTGCTTCCTGCTCCCGTCGCCCGTGAACGTCGCGCATCGCGCCTAACGAACGTTAAGTCGCGGGTGCACAGCTCGGACCGCTCGGACCGCTCGGACCGCTCGGACCGCCCGAACCGCCCGAACCGCCCGAACCGCTCAGTCCGTGATCTCGATGTGGCCGTTCACCGATTCGGCGCCGGCCGGTTCGGCGGACTTCGGGGCGGGCACCGTCGCCCCCTTCGCCCCGGTGATGTTCTTCAGCAGCGCGGCGAGGTCAACACCCGTGGTGGAGTTGAGGAGTTCGACGCCCTGGGCGACGTTGTCGGCGACCGTACGGGACAACTGGCTCGCCCCGTCCGTGGAGATCACCGTCATCTTGTCGACGGCGCTCAGCGGTTCGGACGCCTTCGCGACGACCTGCGGCAGCACCTCGACCAGCATCTGCAGCACGGCCGCGTCGCCGTACTGCGCGAACGCGTCGGCCTTCTTCTGCATGGCCTCCGCCTCTGCGGCACCCTTCGCGCCGATCGCCGCCGCCTCGGACTCACCCTCGAGCCGGACCGCGTCCGCAAGCGCAGCACGGTGCGCCTTCTCGCCCTCACCGGTGAGGCGGGCCCGCTGGGCGTCCGCCTCCGCCTGCTTGACCAGGCCGATCCGGCGGGCCTCTGCCTCCTGCTCGGCCTGGTAACGGGCGGCGTCGGCGGGCTTGCGGACCTTCGTGTCCAACTCCCGGTCGGTCAGCGCCGCCTGACGCTCCGCCACCTTCTCCTGCTCGGTGAGAACTTCCTGCTGGCGGGCCGCGTCCGCGAGCGGTCCCGCCGCGTTCGCCTGCGCGGCGGCCCGGTCGGTCTCCGCCTTGATCTCGGCCTGCTTCAGCGCGAACGTGCGCTGCGCGATCGCGATCTCCTCCTCGGCCTTCAGCCGCGCCTGCTCGGAGGCGCGACGCGCGACGGCCTCGGCGATGTCGGCCTCCTGCTTGGCGCGGGCGGCCTCGGGCCGGCCCAGGTCCTCCAGGTAGGAGCCCTCGGTGGTGATGTCCTGGATCTGGAACGCGTCCAGGACCAGGCCCTGTCCGGACAGCGACGCCTCCGCCTCCTCGGCGACCTGCCCGGCGAACGCGGCCCGGTCGCGGATGACGTCCTCCACCGACATCCGTCCGACGATGGAGCGCAGCGCGCCGGACAGCACTTCCTGCGTGAAGCCGACGATGCCGTCCTGCTGCATCAGGAAGCGCTGGGCGGCGGCCCGGATCGAGTCCTCGGTGCCGCCGACCTTGACGATCGCGACGCCTTCGAGGTTCGCCTTCACGCCGCGCAGGGTGACCGCGCCGCGCACCGCGACGGGGATGTGCCGCGAGGACAGTTCGAGCGTGAACTTCTGCTGCACGAACGGGACGACGAAGACGCCGCCGCCGACCACGACCTTCTGGCCGCTATTGTCGGTGATGACGTGACCCGTCTCCGGGTCGGTGGACTTCTTGCCGCGCCGCCCGGTGACGATGAACGCCTCACTGGGACCGGCGACCTTGTAGCGGGTGATGACGACGAGCGCCAGCAGGACCAGGAGTACGACGACTCCGGCCACGGCGATGGTCACAGGGCTCATGATGAATTCCCCCTCTGCCCCCTCGCCTCCCGGGAGGCGGCAGTCGGTTGGTGATGGTTCGTACGGTCAGCGGGCGGTGATCAGCAGTCACCGATCAGCGGTCAGCGGCCGGCCGTCAGCGGTCGACCGCGCGGACCTCGACCGAGGTCGGCGACAGGATGTCCGCCACCCACACCTCGGCGCCGCGGGCGACCGCGATCGCGCTCTTCGCCGAGAACTTTGTCGGCTGGCCCGCGAGTTGGAGCAGCACCTCGCCGTATCCGTCGACCGGGATGGCGGTGACCACGGTGCCCGCGCTGCCGACGAGGTCGTCTCCGCGGGGCGCCACCGCGGTCTGGTCCCGCATCAGCGCGCGGGTCAGCTTCCACGTCAGCCAGGCGGCGCCGCCCCCCGCGACGGCACCGACTGCAGTGGCGGGACCGGCACCGAGGTCGGTGGTGCCGAGTACGATCGCGCCGCCGAACCCGAGCATCGACACGAAGCCGGCGATCACGGGCAGCGACAGCAGTCCGTCGAAGAGCCCGTCCAGGGCCCCGACCCCGTCGAACAACCCCTCCAGGACCCCGTCCAGCACCAGGGACAGGACGAGCAGCACCACTCCCGCGATGCCGAGTCCGAGAAACCACGTCATGTCACTGGCCTCCCTCGTCGCCCCTGTTCCGTGTGCTTGACCCGGATGTTGCCATGGGCAACCACCTCACGTAACTGCCGGTTTCCGGCAATCTTTACGCGATTTTGATGCCTGCTTGCTCATCCGTTAAGAATGCGGAGGAACGGAGAGCATTCGGCATCACGATGGGGGTGGGCATGGCGTCGCAGCAGGACGTTCCCGACGAGTATCTGGACGGGTATGTCCGGGCGGTGGCCGACGCCTCCACCACCGGACGCCGGCTGACCCGGGACGAACTCGACGCGCGCCGCGCGCTGGGCGAGCGCGCCGCGGAGGCCGGTCTCGGGCTGCGGGCCCTGGTCGCCGCCCACCTCGCGCAGACGCACACCGGCAACATCGGCACCAGGGTGACGGTCGACGCCGTCGTCGCGGCAGGCGCCCAGGCCATCGACGCGTTCGCCGAGGGCTACGAGCGCGCGCAGCGGCAGACCATGCGCCGGGAGGAGGCGGCCCGCCGCGAGTTCATCGACGACCTGCTGTACGGCCGCAGCGACCTGGGCAAACTGGCCGAGCGCGCCGAGCGTTTCGGACTGCGGCTGTCCGGCGAGCACGCGATAGCGGTGGCCCGCGGCGACGGCGCGTATGAGGAGGGCGACACCGTCGCGCGCGAGATCGAAGGCGCGGTGATCGCCCGTTTCGGCAACCGGAACATCCTGCTGACCACCAAGGAAGGGCGGCTCGTCTGCATCGCCCCCGGCGACCAGACCGAGGTCCTCACCTACTTCGCCAAGCAGGCGTACGCCGCCGTCGACGGAAGCCAGGTCGCCATCGGCCGCCCGCAGTCGGGCCCGGGCGGCGTCGTCCAGTCCTACGAGGAGGCGCTGAGCGCACTGGACCTGGCTACCCGCCTCGGCCTCGACACCCCGGTGCTGCGCTCGGCCGACCTCCTCGTCTACCCCGTCCTCACCCGCGACCGGCAGGCCATGACCGACCTGGTCCACAACACGCTGGGGCCGCTGCACGAGGCACGGGGCGGCGCCCAGCCGCTCATCGACACGCTGATGGCGTACTTCGACGCCGGCTGCGTGTCGGCCGAGGCCGCCCGCCAACTGTCGCTCAGCGTGCGGGCGTTCACGTATCGCCTCGCCCGTATCCACCAGCTCACCGGCATCGACCCGGCGGTCCCGGCCGACCGCTACACATTGCAGACCGCGGTCATCGGCGCCCGCCTCCTGGACTGGCCGACGGACGCCGCCTGACACGACTCTTCAACGTCACTCGAAGAACTTGAGGCTCCACCCGGTGTTCGTCTCGGCGCCGGGGACATTGGCCCGCCGGTAGGTGGTGTCGCCCCACCAGACGAACGAACCCGATTGTTCTCGGCCAGCGGACTCGTGTTGATGTCACCGTCCCGCAGGGCGAAGGTGTGATGGCCCGGACCGTCGACGTTCAGTGTCGGATCCCAGCCGGCCATCATCGTCTCGCGGTGCGAGCCGAACAGGCAGCCGTTCGCCTTGTACCGGTCCCATACGTATGTGGGGTCCCCGCCGGCCCGCAGCCGCAGGTCGACCAGGCAGCACTGGCTGCTCCAGCTGCCGTTGGCGGAGCAGACGACGTGCAGCTGCCCGCTCGGATCCTTTATGGCCTCGGGGCCTCGTTGATGTACGGGTCGCCGATCACCCGCTCCCAGCTCTCGCCGGTGTCCGACCACACCTTCTTCGCGGGCGCGGACGCGAGGCCGTCCAGCGACGAAGCCTGCCGTACGACGATGCCGCCATCGGCCGACTCGACGGCGACGCAGCTGTCGCCGACGCGCAGCACACTGGGATCCGCCCGTTGAGCCCCGTCGCACCCCGTCCGCGTCCGCCCGCACGGGAGCGGGATCAGCAGGCGCTTCCTGCGCTCGGGTTCAGGTGTGGGTGCTGGTCGCGGCGGACTGAACCATCTTGTGCGCCTCCGCCGGTGAGGTGCGCCAAGGGGCGCCATGGCCGGGGAGCACCCAGGATGCCGACAGCTCGCCGATTCGCTCGAGGGACATGAGTGCTTGCGCAGGGGCGTCGGTGAAGGGCGCGGGCTGAGGGCCTGTGCGCCCGGTGAGAACGTGCCGCGTGGTCAGGGCGTCCCCGACGAAGACCGCGTCGGCGAGTGGGACGTGCACCGCCACGCTTCCCGGGGAGTGCCCCGGCATGCTGACGATGACCGGACTTCCGGGCAGGCTCAGGATGTCGCCGTCGCCGATCTTGGTGGTTTCGCCGACGTAGCGGGGACGCAGGCCGTTCTTGCGGATGGAGTAGCCGAGGAAGCCGAGGGCCGGGCCCAGACGCATGGGGCCGATTGAGACCTTGGGCTTTTCTCCTGTGCGGGTGCGCATGGCGTCGGCGGCGTGCACGTACACCGGCACGCCGTGAGTGGTTCGCAGGCGTTCGGCGAAGCCGATGTGGTCGGAGTCGCCGTGGGTCAGCACGAGTCCGCGGATGTCGTCGACGGTCTTGCCCAGGGAGCGCAGTTCGCGCTGAAGATCCCGCCAGTGGCCGGGCAGTCCGGCGTCGATGAGGGTGATGCCCTCGGAGGTGTCGATGAGGTAGCACGCCACGAGATCGTTGCCGAGGCGGTGCAGATGGGGTGCGAGTTTCATGGGCTTTCCTTCGGAGGCACGGACGGGAAGGTGGCGCTCTGGCCGAGGTCTGCGGCGGTGATCGCTAGCCCGCCAGGTCGTGCAGGGCGGTGATGACGTCGCGGCCGGTGGGGGTGGTGAAGTCGCGGACCATGTCTGTGACGAGGCCGGCTACCGAGGTCACGGTGCCGCCTGCCTTTTCGATCTGACGGAGTGCCGCGCTCTCCGTGCGCTCCGACATGCCGCCGCTCGCGTCGACCGGGACGATCACGTCGTAGCCGGCGGCCAGGGCGTCGAGTGCGGTGTGAAGGACCACGATCTCTGAGGTCACGCCGCAGATGACCAGTGTTCCGCGAGTGTGAGCGGCGATTGCTTCGCGCCATTGCTGGTCGCCCCAGCAGCATGGTCCGCCGCGCACGAAGGCAGGTGCTTCGGGAAGTTCGGCGATGACGCCGGGTCCGCCGGGGCGGGGTGCGACCGACACGGTGAACGGGATGTTCAGAGCCTGCGCGACCTGGCCGAGCACTCCGGTCGAGCGCTTGATGGTCTCGGGGCTGTTCGTGCTGCTCAGCGCCACGATGCTGTCCTGCAGGTCGGCGAAGACGATCTGCACAGTGCGATGATCAATTATGATTCTCGCCTCAAATCATTCATGACGTGAATGGTTTGAGGAAGGTAGCATGCTGTTCGTGAACGATGTCAAGTGGACCGAGACCCTAAGCTTCCGGCTCGGCACCCTGGGTGCACTGGTCGCCGATCAATACGCTGAGGCCCTGGCCGCCGACGACCTGAAGCCCAAGCACGTCGGCCTCCTGGGAGTCCTCGACTCGGGGCTGGCCGCCTCCCAGCTCGAGATCGCCAAGCTGATGCGAGTGGCACCCAGCCTCGTGGTGTCCCTTGCCGACCGCCTCGAATCCATGGGCGCCATCGAGCGACTCCGCGACCCGACCGACCGCCGCCGTCAGATCCTGAGCCTCACCGACAAGGGACGCGAACTCCTCGCGGATTGCACCGGTAAAGCGGTCGCGCTCGATGCGAAACTCGCCGCCGAACTCAGCCCGTCCCAGCAGGCCGCGCTCGGTGAGGCGCTCGGCCGCTTGGCGGCGTCCTACGGGCTGCCCATACGCGAATAGTCCGGGTCCGACTCGGCCCGGCGGCACGGATTGAAGGTTTCCACTCCTCAAACCGTCCACCGTCAGCTGTCCAGTCTCGATCGGTGGGCGCGCTCACGGCCGTCGCCGGCCCCTCGGCGCCGAGGTCTACGCGCCGGTCGTCCGCCAGGCCGGCTGCCCCGACGCTCCTGCAGCCGCGTCATCGACAGCCGCTCCGCACTCCAGCCGGTCCTCGCCCCGCACCTGCTGCATCCTCTTCTCCCGAACGATCGGTCCGACGCCCCCCATCGGACCGTCGCCTGGCAACTCACTGCATGCCAGGCCCCACCACGCCCGACCGAACCTACGTTCACAAGCACCCGGCGCAGAACACGCCTGCTCCTACTCCCCTTCCGTCACTACCCCGGAGGAGGAAACACCGCACGGTGCACGGGCGGCCGGCAGCTGGAGCAGGGGCAGACAACCGAACAACCGCCCCCGCAGCCACACGCGCTACCGCAACGTCACATCGTCCAGGTCTCAACAGGTGCCCAACACTGCCTCTCCGTCGATACTGGCGATGGAGTAGCACCCTCGGCAAGGAACACCTGACGACCCGTCAACAAAGTCAGTATTGAGTCAGCATCAGCCCCGCCCACCCCCGCCGTCGACCGCCACGGACCGCCAAGATCCAGAACTGCATACAACCAACACGACCAGGGAAAACGCAGGCCAGCAACCTACCTGCTAACGCCACCCGGAGGTACGAGTGAAAATGCTGATCAACGTAGCCGAGACGGTCGTCACCGACGCCCTGAAGGGGATGGCCTCCGCCCACCCCGAACTGAACGTGGACGTCGAGAACCGGGTGATCGTGCGCCGGGACGCGCCGGTGGCCGGGAAGGTGGCGTTGGTGTCCGGCGGCGGGTCCGGGCACGAGCCACTGCACGGCGGGTTCGTCGGTCCCGGGATGCTCTCAGCGGCCTGTCCCGGTGAGGTGTTCACCTCGCCCGTGCCGGATCAGATGGTGCGGGCCGCCGCCGCAGTGGACAGTGGCGCCGGTGTGTTGTTCATCGTGAAGAACTACACCGGTGACGTGCTGAACTTCGACATGGCCGCCGAGCTCGCCGAGGACGAGGGTGTCCAGGTCGCCAAGGTGCTGGTCAACGACGACGTCGCCGTCACCGACTCCCTCTACACCGCAGGGCGGCGCGGCACCGGGGCGACCCTGTTCGTGGAGAAGATCGCCGGCGCCGCCGCCGAGGAGGGGCAGCCGCTGGAGCGCGTCGAGGCGATCGCCCGGCAGGTCAATGAGAACGCGCGGAGTTTCGGCGTCGCGTTGAGCGCCTGCAGCACGCCGTCCAAGGGCGCGCCCACCTTCGATCTGCCGTCCGGCGAGCTGGAGTTGGGGATCGGGATCCACGGCGAGCCGGGCCGTGAGCGGCGTTCCATGATGACGTCCGGGGAGATCGCGGACTTCTCCGTGAACGCCGTGCTGGAGGACCTCAACCCCAGCAGCCCCGTCCTTGTGCTCGTCAACGGGATGGGTGCCACCCCGCTTCTCGAGCTCTACGGGTTCAACGCCGAAGTGCAGCGGGTGCTCGGGGAGCGCGGCGTGCCTGTCGCCCGCACGCTCGTCGGGAACTACGTCACCTCGCTCGACATGGCCGGGGCCTCCGTCACGATCTGCCAGGCAGACGAGGAGCTGCTGCGCCTGTGGGACGCGCCGGTCAGCACGGCCGGGCTCCGCTGGGGCATGTAGATAGGGGCATGTAGCCGGGGGCGTGTACATGTAGCTGGGGGCATGCACAGACCCCGCCCTGATACCTCGCCACATCAACGAATCTGAACAGCAAGGAGATCACGTGCTCGACGCCGACTTCTTCCGGCGCTGGCTGACACTGGCCGCCGCGGCCGTGGACCGCGAGGCCGACCGGCTCACCGACCTCGACTCGCCGATCGGCGACGCGGACCACGGCAGCAATCTGCAGCGCGGGTTCAACGCCGTGCGCGCCACCCTCGACAAGGACGCGCCGGACACTCCGGGGGCCGTACTCACCCTGGCCGGACGGAAGTTGATCTCCACGGTGGGCGGCGCGTCGGGTCCGCTGTACGGGACGCTGCTGCGCCGCACCGGCAAGGCGCTGGGCGATGCGGCCGAGGTCGGCGAGGCGGACTTCGCGCAGGCACTGAAGGCCGGGGTCGACGCCGTCGCCGCGCTCGGCGGGGCCGCTCCCGGCGACAAGACGATGCTCGACGCCCTCGTGCCGGCGGTGGAGGCGCTCGGCGACGGGGACTTCGCCGCGGCACGGTCGGCGGCCGAGCACGGGGCCGAGGCCACCATCCCGCTGCAGGCCCGCAAGGGGCGGGCGAGTTACCTCGGTGAGCGCAGCATCGGGCACCAGGATCCGGGTGCCACGTCGTCGGCGCTGCTGATCGCCGCGCTGGCCGAGACGGCGGAGGCCGCGTCGTGAGCGCCCTCGACAAGCCCGTCGGCATCGTGCTGGTCTCGCACAGCAAGGACGTCGCCGAGTCCGTGGCGCGGCTCGCGGCCGGGCTCTCCGGAGGCGGCGACACCGCGCCCGTCGCGGCGGCGGGCGGCACGGAGGACGGCGGCCTCGGCACCAGCTCCGAGCTGATCTCCGCGGCCGCCGCGGAGGTCGACCGGGGTGCGGGTGTCGCGGTCCTCGTCGACCTCGGCAGCGCCATGCTGACCGTGAAGGCGCTGCTGGCCGAGGGCGATGAACTCCCGGACGCCACGCGCCTCGTGGACGCCCCCTTCGTGGAGGGCGCGATCGCCGCGGTCGTCACCGCCTCCACCGGAGCGGACCTGGACGCGGTCGCCGCGGCGGCCTCGGAGGCGTACACGTACCGCAAGGACTGAAGGACTGAAGGAGCGAGGCACCGCCTCTCACCACCTCCCAGCCTCCTTCGACACCTCCCAACCTCCTTCAACGGGTCTTTGGTACAGACCTGTTGGCGCGAACCCCTTGAGGAGAGCCCACCTCTCGTGCCATACAGGTCTGTACCAATCCGCTCGAACGGAAGGCCCTCCGTGCGACGCCTCCCCCCACGCGCCCTGCTCGCCCGCACGGCCTGCGCCGCCGCGCTCGTGCCCGTGCTCGCCTCCTGCGGTCTCCTCTCCGACAGCGCGAAGGCCGAGGGGCCCGCCCTGTCGGCGCCGGCCGGGGTCACCGCGCAGGCCGGGAGCGCCACCTCCGTGCACGTCATGTGGAACCGCCCCGCGAGTACGGCGGAGGTCAAGGAGTACGAGGTGTACCGCGGCGCCAAGCGCGTGAAGCGGCTGCCCGCGGAGCGGCACATGGTCGATGTCACCGGGCTCGCCCCCACGTCCCGTTACGTGTTCACGGTGCGGGCCCGCGGCACGGACGGTTCCCTGGGTCCCGCCAGTACCCGCGTCACCGTCACCACCCCGGCCGCCGTCAAGGAGGACCGCGCGGCCCCGAGCCGACCGACCGGGCTGCGTGGGCAGGCGGATGGGAGCCGCACCGTGTCGCTGGCGTGGCGGAAGGCAACGGATGACCGGGGCGTCGCCTCGTACGACATCTACCAGGGCGCCACGAAGATCCACAGCGTCGACGGCAAGGAGACGCGGGCGCTGGTCACCGGGCTGCGGCCGGGTACCGCCTACGCGTTCAGCGTGCGCGCCCGGGACGCCGCCGACAACACCTCGGCCGCGAGCGGGACCCTGCGCCTGACGACCGCGCGCGGCAAGGGCGAGGAGGGGCCCGGTACCGCCCCTTCGGAGTTCGAGGCGTCGACGCGGCGCGCGAAGGGCGCGTACTACATCGACCTGGCGTGGACGCCGCCGCGGACCGGCGGCGAGGTCCCGGCGTACCAGCTGTTCCTGGACGGCCGGGAGGCGACGACGGTGATGTGGGGCGAGAGCGCGCCGGCCGACTCGGCGACGTACAGCTTCTACATCGGCAAGAAGGCGCACGTGGAGCACCGGGTGAAGCTGCGTGCGCAGTTGCCGGACGGGACGTGGGGCGCCTTCTCGGTGGAGCGGAAGGTGACCACGGGGACGCCTTCGAAGCGGGGCTGAGGCTCAGTCCAGCTCCGTCAGGGTCCGCTCCAGCCAGTCCACCCAGAACCGTTCGAGGTCGATGCCCGCGCGCAGCACCGCGTGCTGAAGGCGGTCGGCCTCGCTGTTCTTCTCCGGCGGGAAGTCGCGCTTCTCGATGTCCTGGTACGTCGCCAACTGCTCGCGGTGCAGGGCGAGATGGCGACTCAGGTCCTCGGCGATGCCCTCCGTGCCGACCACCGCGGCGGAGCGCAGGCGCAGCGGCAGCGGGTCGCGCAGCGGCCTGGGGTCCTGGGGGGTGGCGGTCCAACGGGCCAGTTCCGCCCGGCCCCCCGACAGGACCTCGTACTCCTTCTTCTGGCCGCGCGCGGGTGTCTCGGTCGGCAGCGCGCGGATCAGCCCCTCGCGTTCGAGTTTGCCGAGCTCCCGGTAGATCTGCTGGTGCGTGGCCGACCAGAAGTAGCCGATGGACCTGTCGAACCTGCGGGTCAGCTCGAGGCCCGACGACGGCTTCTCCAGGAGCGCCGTGAGGATCGCGTGCGGGAGTGACATGTCGTAAGGGTAGGCGAGTTCCCGTGAGTGGACATGAGTGGTGGACATGGGCGAAGGGGAGTCACGTGTCCGGCGGGCCCGGTCACGTGACTCCCCGGTCTCTGGGACGGGCCCTACAGCGCGGCCGCGACCTCGGTGCCCTGCTTGATGGCGCGCTTGGCGTCCAGCTCGGCCGCGAGGTCGGCGCCGCCGATCAGGTGCGGGGTACGTCCGGCGGCCACCAGGTCGTCGTACAGCGAGCGGTGGGGTTCCTGGCCCGCGCACAGGACCACGGTGTCGACGGGGATGAGGGACTGCTCGCCCTCGATGGTGACATGCAGGCCCGCGTCGTCGATGAGGTCGTACGTGGCGCCCGCGACCATGGTGACACCGCGGTGGCGCAGCTCGGTGCGGTGGATCCAGCCGGTCGTCTTGCCGAGGCCCGCGCCGACCTTGGTGGCCTTGCGCTGGACGAGGTGCACCTGGCGGGGCGGGGCGGGCCGCTCGGGCTTGGTGAGGCCGCCGCGGTCGGCGTAGTCCATGTCGACGCCCCACTGCCGGAAGTACGTGGCCGGGTCCAGGCTCGCCTTCTCGCCGTCGTCGGTGAGGTACTCGGCGACGTCGAAGCCGATGCCGCCGGCGCCGACGATCGCGACGCGGTCGCCGACGGGCACATCTCCGCGAAGGACGTCGAGGTAGCCGACGACCTTCGGGTGGTCGACGCCGTCGATGGCGGGGGTGCGCGGGGCGACGCCGGTGGCGACGACGACCTCGTCGTAGGAGCCGAGGTCGTCGGCGGCGACGCGGGTCTCCAACTTGACGTTCACGCCGTGCAGTTCGAGCTGCGTGCGGAAGTAGCGCAGCGTCTCGTTGAACTCCTCCTTGCCGGGGACCTGACGGGCGACGTTGAGCTGCCCGCCGATCTCGGCGGCGGCGTCGAACAGGGTCACCTCGTGGCCGCGCTCGGCGGCGCTGACGGCGCAGGCGAGGCCGGCGGGGCCGGCGCCGACGACGGCGACGCGCTTGCGGATCCGGGTCGGCGAGAGCACCAGCTCGGTCTCGTGGCAGGCGCGCGGGTTCACCAGGCAGGAGGTGATCTGGAGGCTGAAGATGTGGTCGAGGCAGGCCTGGTTGCAGCCGATGCAGGTGTTGATGGCGTCGGAGCGGTCGGCTGCCGCCTTGTTCACGAAGTCCGGGTCGGCGAGCATCGGGCGCGCCATGGAGACCATGTCGGCGGCGCCGTCGGCGAGCAACTCCTCAGCGAGTTCTGGGGTGTTGATGCGGTTGGTGGTGACGAGCGGGACGTTCACCTCGCCCATGACCTTCTTGGTGACGAAGGCGTACGCGCCGCGCGGCACGGACGTGGCGATGGTGGGGATGCGCGCCTCGTGCCAGCCGATGCCGGTGTTGATGATGGTCGCGCCGGCCGCCTCGATCTCCTTGGCGAGCTGCACGACCTCGTCGAGGGTCGAGCCGCCGGGGACCAGGTCCAGCATGGACAGCCGGTAGATGAGGATGAAGTCCGGCCCGACCCGCTCGCGCACGCGCCGCACGATCTCGACGGCGAACCGGATCCGGTTCTCGTACGAACCGCCCCAGCGGTCCTCGCGGTGGTTGGTGGCGGAGACGATGAACTCGTTGATGAGGTAGCCCTCGGAGCCCATGACCTCGACGCCGTCGTACCCGGCGGACTTGGCGAGCTCGGCGGCGCGCACGTAGTCCTCGATGGTCCGCTCGACGTCCGCGTCGCTCAGCTCGTTCGGCACGCAGGGGCTGATGGGGGCCTGCAGCGCACTCGGCGCGACCAGGTTCGGGTGGTAGGCGTACCGGCCGAAGTGCAGGATCTGCATGGCGATCTTGCCGCCCACCGCGTGCACGGCGTCCGTGATCTCGCGGTGCTGCTCGGCCTCTGCCTCGGTGGTCATCTTGGCGCCGCCCTCGAAGGAGCAGCCCTCGGCGTTGGGCGCGATGCCACCGGTGACGATGAGGCCGACGCCGCCGCGGGCGCGGGTCGCGTAGAACTCGGCCATGCGCGCGAACCCGTTCGGAGCCTCCTCCAGGCCCACGTGCATCGAGCCCATCAGGACGCGGTTGGGGAGCGTCGTGAAACCGAGGTCGAGCGGGGCGAGCAGGTGCGGGTAGCGGCTCATGGGGCCCTCCGTGAGCGGTGAACGGTCGAATCAGTTGTAGAGGACACCGCACCGGTTTTGCAACAAGTTGCAAAAGAGATCCGCGCCACGTCGGGCCGCTGCCGGGCGGGCTGGGTTGTAGAGTGCAACGAGCACCACGAAAGGAACCGCCGTGGCACAGCCAGATCACGCGGCCGACCGCGAGGCGGCCGTGGAGACCATTCAGCGCGAGCTGACCTCGTTCGCCCGGCGGGCGCGGGCCACCGCCGCGCGGATGCACCCGGAGCTCTCGCTCGTCTCGTACTCGCTGCTCGCCCACCTCGACGAGCGCGGCGGCTGCCGCGCCACGGACCTGGCGGCGCACTACGCCCTCGACAAGTCGACGGTCAGCCGCCAGGTGGCCGCCCTGCAGCGGGCCGGCCTCGTGATCCGGCGCGTCGACCCCGACGACCACCGGGTCCAGGTCCTGCACCCGACCGAGGCCGGCGCCGATGTCCTGCGCCAGGTGACCGTCAACCGCCGCCAGATCTTCGGCGACCGCCTGGCGGACTGGCCGGAGGAGGACCTGGAGCGGTTCGCCGACTACCTGGTGCGCTACAACCACGCGGCCCAGGAAGAGGAAAGCGGCTCGTAGGCCGCTCCGGGCCACCGCTGAGTCCGCGGCCCGCTCCGCGCTACCGCGGCGCGCGCACCGTCCGGAAGTGGGTCGTGTTGCGCAGGTGGAAGCCCAGGGACTCGTACAGCCGGATCGCGCTGGTGTTGTCCGCGCCGGTGTGCAGGAACGGGGTCTCGCCGCGCTCCTTGACCACGGCCGCGACGGCCTTCACCAGGCGGCCCGCGAGGCCCTTGCCCCGGTGGTCCGGGTCGGTGCACACGGCGCTGACCTCGGTGTATCCGGGCAGGTGCAGGCGCTCCCCCGCCATCGCGACGATCGCGCCGCCCTGGCGGATGCCCAGGTACGTGCCGAGTTCGATGGTGCGGGGCGTGAACGGGCCCGGCTGGGTGCGGGCCACCAGGTCGAGCATCTCCGGCACGTCGTCGACGGTGAGCAGGACGGCCTCCGGGTCGGGGGTCGCGTCCACCGCGTCGCCGACCATGCGCACGCCCGCGTAGTCCACCGTCGTCTCCCAGCCGTCCGGCAGCTCGATGTCGGTGCCGAGCAGCGGCAGGGTTCCGTCGGGGGCGGCGAAGGCGGCGAGGTCCGCCCAGTCCGAGGGCCCGGGGTCAGGGGGCAGCGCGGTCCACGGCGTGACGGCGGTGGGATAGCGCAGGGCGCGGCCGCTCCGCTCGGCGAAGTGCGCGTGCGGGCCGGTGAGCGCGGCGTACGCGGGGTGGTCGAGGGGGTGGAACCCGCCCTCGGTCCCCGGTACGGGGCCGGGCGTGCCCTCGTGCGCTGCGTACGTCTGCGTCTGCGTCATCCGTCGGAACCTTCGAACCTTCTCCTGTGCCACTGCCGCCCCATCCGTTCGGGGCGGCCACAGGATCAGAACCCCCGGAGGCGCCGACACATTCCCGGGCCTCTGCCCTGCCCCTCTCTCCGGACCCCGCACCACGCCCCCGCGATCACCCTTGACATCCTGGCGCCATGCCGTTCACGTCACTGAGTGATCACGTCGAGTCCCTGCTCGCCGCCGAGGAACCGCTGCCGATCGTCTCGGCGGGCGATCCGGTCCTGCGCCGCCCCGCCGAGCCCGTCGACGGGCAACTCCCGGACGAGCTGCTTGCCCGGCTGATCGCCGCGATGCGGGTCACCATGCACGCCGCGCCCGGCGTCGGCCTGGCCGCGCCGCAGATCGGGGTGCCGCTGCGGCTCGCCGTCATCGAGGACGCGGCGGCCGTGAGCGACGAGGTGCGCGCGGCGCGGGGACGGGTGCCGCAGCCGTTCCGCGTGCTGATCAACCCGTCGTACGACGCTGTGGGGTCGCGGCACGTCGCCTTCTACGAAGGGTGCTTGAGCGTGCCGGGTTATCAGGCCGTGGTCGCCCGGCACGAGCGTGTGCGGCTGCGCGCCCTCGACGAGCAAGGGCGCGCGGTGGACGAGGAGTTCACGGACTGGCCCGCACGGATCGTGCAGCACGAGACGGACCATCTGAACGGCACGCTCTATCTGGACCGCGCCGAGCTGCGCTCGCTTTCGTCCACGCAGAGCAGCGCGGCAGTGGAGCGGTGGGCGCAGCCGACTCCCCAACTCGCCGCTCAGGAGCTGGGGTTCGAGCTTCCCCGGTCCGACTGACCGTCAGCCCATGTCCGGCATCTCGCCCTTGGTGGAGCTCACGTCGATGATGGAGAACGCCGCGCCCTGCGGGTCCCCGACCGCCGCGAACCGGCCGAAGGGGCTGTCCACGGGGCCGAAGTGCAGCTTGCCGCCCAGGCGTTGGACGGTGGCGACGGCCGCGTCGCAGTCCTCGACGACGAAGTACACATTGACGTACGAGGGGACGTGCGCGGGGAATTCGTCGGTCATCTGCAAGCGGCCCATGGCCGGTTCGCCGTCCAGCATCCAGACGTTGAAGTCCATGTGCTCGTCGGCCATCTTCTGCACGTCGTAGCCGAAGACCTTCGGGAAGAAGGAGTCGGTCCGCGCGGCGTTGCGGGTGTTGACCTCGGCCCAGCAGAACGCGCCGGGCTCGTTGACCTTCTCGAAGCCCTCGTGGGTGTCGGGCTGCCAGACGCTGAAGACGACGCCCGCGGGGTCCTGGGCGGTGACCATCGTGCCGAAGGACGCGACCTGCATCGGGTCCATCATGACGCTGCCGCCCGCGTCCTTGATCCGCTCGGTGACCGACTCGATGTCGGCGGTGGCGAGGTACAGGTTCCAGGCGGGGTGCACGCCCTCCGCGCCGGGCATCTGCGGCACGAGCGCCGCGACCCGCTTGCCGTCGGGCGTCCTGGCCTGCGTGTAGTTGCCGAACTCGGCACTGCCCTCGTCGTAGGTCCAGCCGAACAGCTCCGTGTAGAAGCCCTTCGCGGCCTCCAGGTCGGGGAACATGGCGTCGGCCCAGACCGGCGCGCCTTCAGGACGAGCGGACATGTCGCGACACCCTTCCATCGGTCGCCGGGCACGACGCGGCCCGGCAGGTATGGCTACACGCTAGGCGCGGCGGGCGTGCGGCGCGATCCGGCGGACGCCACTGCGTCCTGCTGGACCCCGCCCATCGCCACTGCGTCCTACTGGACCCCACCTATCGGCGCGTGGCCACGACCAGCCCGCACCGCGGGCTGCCGTCCGGCCGCTCGCCGAGTTCGGACAGCGCGTGGAGCGCCACATCGAACCCGGCGCGGTCCAGCTCCCGCCGTACGTCGCCGAGTCGGAACGGCCGGTAGTACATGACGAACGGGGGCCGCCACACCGCGTTGCGCACCCGCATCGCGCCGTCGAAGCCGAGCATCGCCCAGTAGCCCAGCGAACCGGGACCCATCGGCGCGGGCAGCGGAAACGCGAACTGCCCGCCGGGGCGCAGCACTTGGCACACCTCGGAGAACAGCCGCGGCCACTCGCGCGGCAGGAAGTGCCCGAACGCCCCGAAGCTCACCACCAGGTCGAAGACCTCGCCGAAGGGCAGCGCGAGCGCGTCCGCGCGGACGCAGTCGGCCGTCGGCTCACCGCGCCGCGCGACGTCCAGCATGCCGCCGCTGAAGTCCACGCCCACGGCCCGCCCGACACCCGCCTCGCGCAGCACGCGCAGGCCCGCGCCGGTCCCGCAGCACAGGTCGAGCCCGGTGCCGTACGGGCCGAGCCCGGCGAGCGTGCGGCCCACCGCGTCCAGCACGACATCCGGGGTGCGGAACGGAGTCTCGTCGAATTTCGGCGCCAGCAGGTCGTACCCCCGCTCGACCGAGGACAGCGCCTGAACGGCCAGCTCGCGGAGGGTGGGGCCCTGATCGGTGAACATGGCCGATCAGCATAGGGCGCACCGGCCCCGAAGTCGGGGCTTGCCGCGCGGCGGGGATCGGGTGGTACTGTCAAGGCGGTACATGTGCTCGCCCGTTTCGAGGCGCCGGTACCGAATCTCTTTCTCCAGCGCTCCCGGTGCGACGGCTTTCCCGTCGCCACACAGCGCATGTCATCCCTGGTCAGCGGCTTCTGGCGGGCTCTTCACCCGTTGCCGCGGCACCAGGTTCTCCCCGGCCGCGGGGCGCGCTCAGCCGCCCCTGCCACTCGCCGGATCCCACCCCTTCCCTGCACTTGTACGCCTGCCGCGTCCGCGGCTCGGCCCGCGAAAGGACCTGTGATCACCATGACCACGGCCACCACCACGAGTACCGCCCCCGCCCCACCCCAAGAACCCGTCCGCGCCGCCGGCGTCCTCGACATCGGCGGGAACGGGACCGGTTTCCTGCGGGCGCCCGACCTGGAGCCCACGTCGCACGACGTCCAGGTCCCCGCCCAACTCATCCGCCAACTCGGCCTGCGCAAGGGCGACTTCGTCGAGGGAACGTGCGGGAAGCCGCGCAGCCTCGCGCACGTCGAGACCGTCGGCGGCGCCCCCGCGACCGCGACCCGCGGCCGCCCGCGCTTCGCCGACCTCACCCCGCTCCACCCCAGCGAACGCTTCCGCCTCGAGCACCCCGCCGCGGGGCTCGCCGGACGGGTCGTCGACCTGTTCACGCCCATCGGCAAGGGGCAGCGCGGCCTGCTCGTCGCCCCGCCCAAGACCGGCAAGACGGTCCTGCTGCAGCAGCTCGCCGCCGCGTTCGCCGCCAACCACCCCGAGGTCCACCTCATGGTGGTGCTCGTCGACGAGCGCCCCGAGGAGGTCACCGACATGCGCCGCTCCGTGCGCGGCGAGGTGTACGCCTCGACGTTCGACCGCCCGGCGAAGGAGCACATCGCTCTCGCCGAACTCGCTGTGGAGCGCGCCAAGCGCCTCACCGAGCAGGGCCGCGACGTGGTGATCCTCCTCGACTCCCTCACCCGGCTGTGCCGGGCGCACAACAACGCGGCCACCACCAGCGGCCGCACCCTGTCGGGCGGCGTCGACGCGGCCGCCCTGCACGGCCCGAAGCGCTTCTTCGGCGCGGCCCGCAACACCGAGGAGGCCGGATCGCTGACCATCCTCGCCACCGCCCTCGTCGACACCGGCTCCCGCGCCGACGACTACTACTTCGAGGAGCTCAAGAGCACCGGCAACATGGAGCTGCGCCTGGACCGCGTCCTCGCGCAGCGCCGCGTCCACCCGGCCGTCGAGCTCACCCCCTCCGGCACCCGCCGCGAGGAACTCCTGCTCCCCGCGGCCGAGTTGGCCGTCGTCCGCGGACTGCGGCGCGCCCTGCAGAGCCGGGACCCCGCCGCTTCCTACGAGGCCCTGCTCGACAAGCTGCGCCAGACCCCGGACAACGCCACGTTCCTGCGCCAGGCGCAGTCCACGGTGCCCGCCGCCTGACCCCGGCCCGGATGCGTAATACTCGGCACATGAACGCGAGCATGACGCGCCGTGGAAGGGGTCTCTCGATCACCGTCCGGCGGGCCACCGCCAAGGACTCCCGGCGCCTCACCCGCCTCGTGCGAGCCTCCAGCGCCTACCGGGACCCCTACGCCTCCATGGTCGCGGGCTATCGGGTGGGCCCCGACTACGTAGAGGCGCATCACGTCTACGTAGCAGTGGATCCGGCCGACGAGCGGGTGCTCGGCTTCTATTCGCTGCTCACCGAGCCGCCCGAGCTGGACCTGATGTTCGTCGCGGACGAGGCGCAGGGCCGGGGCATCGGCCGGCTGCTGGTCGACCATATGCGGGAGCAGGCGCTGGCCGCGGGCCTCGACCACGTCCGCGTCGTCGCGCACCCGCCCGCCGAGGGCTTCTACCGCTCCATGGGCGCGCACCGCACCGGCACCGTGCTCGCACGCCCGCCGGCCGTCGCCTGGGACCGGCCCGAACTCGAATTCCCCATTCCCCCGGCCGCCTGAGGGGTTCCGCCCTTGCCCGGTACGGCGCACACTCGTGGGCGTCGGAATGCGGCAAGGAGGCCACATTGGGCAGCAGTCAGGCACGCGCCGAGGCGTTCGACGTGACCGTGGAGATCCCGCAGGGCTCACGGAACAAATACGAGATGGACCACGACATCGGGCGGATCCGGCTCGACCGGATGCTGTTCACGTCGACGCAGTACCCCGCGGACTACGGCTACATCGAGGGCACCCTCGGCGGCGACGGCGATCCGCTGGACGCGCTCGTCCTGACCGGCGACGCGACGTTCCCCGGCTGCGTCGTCGAGTGCCGGGCGATCGGCATGTTCGTCATGAGCGACGAGAAGGGCCCGGACGAGAAGGTGCTGTGCGTTCCCGCGCACGATCCACGGCACGACGCGGTCCGGGACATCGAGGACATCCCCGAGTTCGACCGCCTGGAGATCACCCATTTCTTCGAGGTCTACAAGGATCTGGAGCCGGGCAAATCGGTCGACGGCTCCCACTGGGAGGGCCGGGAGAAGGCGTACAAGGAGATCGGGCGGGCCCGCGAACGCGCTTCCGGTCAGCCAAAAGGGAGGTAGTAGGGTGGTCGGGCCGTGGTGCTCGGGAAGACCGGTGACGGCCCTTCAGGGGCCCATTCCGGAGCGGCCCTCGCCACTGTGATCGGGTTCCGGACAGCGACGTCCGGAGCGCGCCGTTCCACCCTGTGCGCCACTGGCGGCCGTCGGCCGCCGGGAAGGCCGGAGCGTCGGGCACGCCCGTAAGCCAGGAGACCGGCCGCGGCATCTCACGAAGTGATCCACGAGGTGCTGGAGCGTGATCGACGCATGACCCTGCCCGGGGACTCCCCGACCCCTGCCCTGAATTCCCCCTCCCCCGCCTTCCGTTGGCGCCGCGAGGACACGCTGCGCACCGCGGGCCTGATCGCGGTGATCGCCGCGCTGCACGTCGTCGCGTTCGGCGTGCTGTTCCTGCTCGTCGTGCCGGAGCATTACGAGGTCGGCAACAAGGCCTTCGGTATCGGCCTCGGCATCACGGCGTACACGCTCGGCATGCGGCACGCCTTCGACGCCGACCACATCGCGGCCATCGACAACACCACCCGCAAGCTGATGGCGGACGGCAAACGGCCCGTCTCGGTCGGCTTCTGGTTCGCTCTCGGCCACTCCAGCGTGGTGGTCGCCATGGCGGCGCTCGTCGCGGGCGGCGCCGCGCTCGCGGGCACCCTGCTGAACGACGAATCGCGGACCCACCAGGTGCTCGGCGTCGTCGGCACCACCGTCTCCGGTTCGTTCCTGTATCTCATCGCGGCGCTCAACCTCGTTGCCCTGATGGGCATTCTGAAGGTCTTCAAGGCGATGCGCGCGGGCTCCTACGACGAGCGGAAGCTCGAGGAGCACCTGGATTCCCGCGGGTTCATGAACCGGATCCTCGGCCGTTTCACCAAGTCCATCACCCGCCCCGGCCAGATGTTCCCGCTGGGCTTCCTCTTCGGCCTCGGCTTCGACACCGCGACCGAGGTGACGCTGATGGTGATGGCGGGCAGCGGCGCCGCCGCGGGCCTGCCGTGGTATGCGATCCTGTGCCTGCCGCTGCTGTTCGCCGCGGGCATGAGCCTGTTCGACACACTCGACGGCACGTTCATGAACTTCGCCTACCAGTGGGCGTTCTCCAACCCGGTGCGCAAGGTGTTCTACAACCTCACCATCACCGGTCTGTCGATCGCGGTCGCGTTCTTCATCGGGACGATCGAACTCGTCGGCGTCCTGCACGACAAGCTCGACCTGAGCGACGCGGTGACCGACTGGATCGCCGGTCTCGATCTCGACAACGTCGGGTACGTGATCGTGGGCCTGTTCGTGGTCGTGTGGGCGGCGGCGATCGCCTACTGGCGCCTGGCGCGGGTCGAGCAGCGGTGGTCGGCGCGGGTGGCCGACGGCGCGTAATTCGGTTGCCCGGGCGCGCGGCCCCTGCTGCACTGTTGGCAGCGGGCAATCCCGCGCGCCCCGACCGTGAGGACCGATCCATGCGCTCTGCAGACATGTTCCTTCAGAAGGCCCCTGCCCTCTCCCCCAAGGACATGACTGCCAGTGCACACACTGAATCTGGGCATTCTCGCGCACGTCGACGCCGGTAAGACCAGCCTGACCGAGCGGCTCCTGCACACGGCCGGGGTGATCGACGAACTCGGCCGGGTCGACGACGGGAGCACCCGTACCGACTCCCTCGACCTGGAGCGCCGGCGCGGCATCACCATCAAGTCCGCCGTAGCGTCGTTCCCGCTCGGCGACACGAACGTCAATCTCGTGGACACACCGGGCCACCCGGACTTCATCGCCGAGGTCGAGCGGGTGCTCGGGGTCCTCGACGGGGCGGTGCTCGTCGTCTCGGCCGTCGAGGGCGTGCAGGCGCAGACCCGCGTCCTGATGCGGACGCTGCGCCGACTGCACATCCCCACGGTGGTGTTCGTGAACAAGGTCGACCGCGGCGGCGCCCGCGAGGCCGCGCTCCTCGACGACCTGCGGCACAAACTCACCCCTGCCGTGGTCCCGATGAACACGGTGCCGCACGGCCTCGGCGGCCGGGACGCGCTCTGCGTCCCCTACGTCGCCCAGGACGCGGAGCATCGCGCCCGCCTGGTCGACGTGCTCTCCGCCCGCGACGACGCGCTGCTGGAGGCGTACGTCAAGGACGAGGGGTCGGTCACGTACGGCCGACTGCGCGACGCGCTCGCCGAGCAGACGGCGCGCACCGAGGCGCATCCCGTGTACTTCGGCTCGGCGATGACAGGGGCGGGGATCGACGCCCTCGTGGACGGCATCACGCGCCTGCTCCCTCCCGCCGAGAAACTGCCCCAACTACCGCTCTCCGCACGCGTGTTCAAGGTGAACCGCGGTCCGGCCGGCGAGAAGATCGCGTATGCCCGCGTGTTCACCGGGACGCTGCGGGTACGCGAACGGCTCGCGCTGCCCGGTGGCGGGGAGGACCGGGTGACGTCTGTGCGCGTCTTCGCGGACGGGACGGACACACCACGTACGGAGGCGGGCCCCGGGCAGGTGGCCCGGCTGTGGGGACTCGGCGGGGTACGCGTCGGCGACGACCTCGGCGAGCCCCAAGTCCCCGTCAAGGAGCACCACTTCGCGCCGCCCACTCTGGAGACGGTGGTCGACCCGGACCGGCCGGGACTGCGCGGCGCCCTGCTCGCCGCGCTCACCCAGCTCGCCGAGCAGGACCCGCTGATCGGCCTGCGCCAGGACGACATCCGCCAGGAGATCTTCCTGTCGCTCTACGGCGAGGTGCAGAAGGAGGTCGTACAGTCCACGCTCGCCGAGGAGTTCGGGCTCGACGTGACGTTCCGGGAGTCGACGCCGCTGTGCGTCGAGCGGCCGACGGGATCCGGCGCGGCGGTCGAGGTCATGAAGGGCGACGGGAACCCGTTCCTGGCGACCATCGGCCTGCGGGTCGACCCGGCGCCGATCGGCTCGGGCATCGCGTTCCGGCTCGGCATCGAGCTCGGCTCCCTCCCCCTGGCCTTCATCAAGGCCATCGAGGAGACCGTGCACAGGACGCTGCGCCAGGGGCTGCTCGGCTGGCAGGTCACCGACTGCACGGTGACGCTGACGCGCTCCGGCTACGCGCCGCGGCAGAGCCACGCGCACGCCGTCTTCGACAAGTCGATGTCGAGCACGGCGGGCGACTTCCGCGGACTGACCCCGCTGGTCCTGATGAGCGCACTCGCGCGCGCGGGCACGGCGGTGTGCGAGCCGATGCACCGCTTCCGCCTGGACATCCCGGCCGACCTGTACGGGGCGGTACTGCCGGTGATCACCCGGCTGCGGGCCGTGCCGACGGGGCAGCACACGGACGGCGGGGCATGGACCACGGTCGACGGGCTGATCCCCGCGGCACGGGTGCGCGCCCTGGAGCAACAACTGCCGTCCCTCACCCGGGGCGAGGGCATCCTGGAGGCCTCCTTCGACCACTACGCCCCGGTCCGCGAGGACACACCGCGCCGCTCCCGCACGGACCACGACCCGCTGCACCGCAAGGAGTACCTGCTGCGGGTGGTGCGCGGGGCGGGGGCGCGGACGGCGTGACGGTTGTGGGGCGGTCCGGGGGCCGGAGGCGAGCGCATCCGGGCGACCGGATCCGGGCGGACGGCCCGTGGCGGTTGAATCCGGGCCGTTTGGCCCACCCACGAGGGCCCCTTGGCCCCGTCCGTCGCGGGGCCGCGCGCTGAGATGCTTCGAATTCGAGCCTCCCGTGCCTTCGCTCTCCCGCCGCGGCGCACGGTGGAGGCCGAGCACGGGCCCGCTGTTCGCAGAAGGGGGAGCCGCGAACAGCGGGCCCGTAAGCTCCGCAGCCCGTGTCACCGCACGTGCCTGTCACCGCACGTGTCGCCGTCCGGGCCCGGGCCGACCGGGCGTCGCACACGTACCCGGCGCGCCGCTGTGACAACTCGCGCGCAAAACGGCCCAATCGGAGCGATAAAGTGGCTCGTCAACCCGCACGTGCCCGATCACTCAGGAGTGCCTACGTGTCCGTAGCCATCGACTCGTCCGACGCCGCCATCCCGTCCGGCGACGCCGCCCCCGCGGAGCCCGTGCCCGCGCCGGCCGTCGCCCCGGACAGCAGCGCCGCCGCACCCGCGAACGAGGAGACGGCCGAGCCCGGGGACACCGACAACATGTGGACCCCGCCGACCACCGACGCCCCGACCGCCGACGCTCCCGACGACGCCGCGCCCGCCCCCGAAGGCACCCCCGACAGCGTGTCCGACAGCTTCTGGACGCCGCCCACGGAGGTCCCCTTCGCGGAAAGCTCCGTGGTTGACGACGAGGCAGCGGCCGACGACGACCCCGCCCCCGGCGACGTACCGGAGGCCATCACCCGCGACGCCCACGAGTTCGGCGTCTACGCCCGCACCGGTGGCTGGTCCTTCGCCCTGAAGGTGGCCCGCAGCGTCCGGCCCGGCGGGCAGTCCGCCGGGGAGTCCGCCAAGGTCTCCGCCCGGAAGTTCGCCGAACTCGCGGGCTGCTCCCCCGACCGCGTCATGCGGTTCTACAAGGCGTGGGACAGCGCGGCGGACGACGGTCTGGTCCCCCAGTTCGAGGCCCTCACGCCCGGTACCGACGTCGAACTCCCGGACGCCGACGTCTGGTTGTCGTACTACGTGTCCCGCAACAGCGCGACCTCGGTGCGCGGCCAGGCGATCACCGAGGCCGCCGAGTCCGAGGGCATCCGCCCGACGAAGGCCCTGGAGGTCGCGGAGAACCCGACGGCGCTGCGGGCCGCGATCCTCGCCGACCCCGGCACCGCAGAGGCCGCCCGCAAGGCGCTGATGGACCGCCTCGACGAGGACCCGGTGCTGCGCACGGGCATGGCCCGCGACATCGTGCGTACGGACGACCTGAAGAAGGCCGTCGCCGAGGAGACCAAGACCGGCGGCCAGCTCGAGTACGTTCGCAGGATCGCGGAGGAGGGGCAGGTCAAGACCCCCGCGGGCCAGAAGATCGAGGCCTCCCCCGCGCTGCGCGAGGAGGCAGAGCGGCACCTGTCCCTCATCGACGAGCTGGACGAGGACGAGGAGGCGGGCGAGTGGGCCCGCGAGGCGTACGACACCGTGCGCACGCTCGTCGCCGAGACCGTCGAGAAGGACCCCGAGCTGCGGGTGCAGGAGCGGCGCGCGAAGTTCTACAGCAGCCTGCAGAAGGCGACGAAGGCCTTCGAGGAGCTGACGTTCGACGACGTCGCCGCCGAGGAGATCGACGACATCGTCGAGGACGACATGCTGCAGCGCCTCGAGGAACTGCAGTCGGCGATCGCGACCTGCATCACGGCGCTCCAGTCGGCCCAGAAGAAGGACTGACTCCGGACGGGCTCCGGAGGGACTGACTCCGGTTGGACCCACGATGCCACCGCGGCACGGCCCGCGGTGGCATCGTGGCCCCATGGCACAAACCCCGCAGACCCCGCACACCCCCAGGTCCACGGGCCGCCCGGCCCACCAGAACGTGCCGTTCGACAGCCACGGCAGCACGGCCCACGGCTATCTGGCGCTCCCGGCCTCGGGGCACGGCCCCGGCGTCATCGTCATCCAGGAGTGGTGGGGCCTGACCGACCACATCGCCGACGTCGCCGACCGCCTCGCCGCCGAGGGCTTCGTGGCACTCGCGCCCGACCTGTACGGCGGGAACGTCGCGCACGACTCCGGGGAAGCGTTCCGCATGATGCAGGACCTGCCGGTGGAGCGCGGCGTGAAACTTCTCTCCGGCGCGGTCGACCACCTGCTCGCCCTCCCCCAGACCACCTCCGACACGGTCGGCGCGGTCGGCTTCTGCATGGGCGGCGGCTTCGTCCTGTACCTGGCCGCGGCGGACCAGCGGGTGAGCGCGGCGGTCCCGTTCTACGGCGTGATCCAGGGAGAGATCCCGGACTTCTCCGGCCTGAAGGCGCAGATCCTGGGCCACTACGGAGAGCGCGACGAGGCGATCCCTCCGGCCACCCTCGACGGCCTCCGCACCGCGATCAAGAACCAGTCCGGCATCGACGCCGACTTCCGCATGTACCCGGCCGACCACACCTTCTTCAACGACGGCCGCCCGGAGGTCTACAACGCACAAGCATCGGCGCAGGCCTGGTCATCAACACTGGACTTCCTGCGAGCCACGCTGAAGTGACCACATCGAGCCCTTCCGCCCTCAAGCCCCTGCGGCGCTTGAGCAGCGGGTCAGGGGCGGCGCCCCGATCATTTAAGCCCCTCCGGCGATTGAGGAGCGGGGCCCGGGGCAGAGCCCCGATCTTTCAAGCCCCTGCGGCGATTGAGCAGCGGGGTCCGGGGCAGCGCCCCGAGACGTAGGGCCGGGAGGCGCGCGCCTCCCGGACCCGCTCAGCAACGTCTCACCAGATCCGAACCCGATCCCCGGGCGCAACCCACAACCCGTCCCCCACAACCGTGGCAAACGCCTCATGGAACTCATCCAGGTTCCGCACAATGTTCGCCCGGAACTCCGGCGGCGAATGCGGGTCGATCGTCAGGTACTGCTGCTCCTGCTCCGTGCGCCGCTTGGTGCGCCAGCAGTACGCCCAGTTCATGAACAGCCGCTGCGTACCGGTGAGTTCACCGTCACTCGGCACCGGCTCGTCGCCCAGCGCGATCTTGTACGCGGTGTGCCCGATGGTGAGCCCGCCGAGGTCACCGATGTTCTCGCCCACGGTCAGCGACCCGTTGACGAACTCCCCCGGAAGGTTCCGCGGCGAGAACCCGTCGTACTGCTTGACGAGCGCCTTCGACTTCGCCTCGAAGGCGGCCTTGTCGTCGGCCGTCCACCAGTCGTTGAGGTTGCCCGCGCCGTCGTACTGCGCGCCCTGGTCGTCGAAACCGTGGCCGATCTCGTGCCCGATGACGGCGCCGATGCCGCCGTAGTTCTCGGCGGCGTCGGCGTCCGGCGAGAAGAACGGCTTCTGCAGGATGCCGGCCGGGAAGCAGATCTCGTTCGTGCCCGGGTTGTAGTACGCGTTGACGGTCTGCGGCAGCATGAACCACTCGTCGCGGTCGACCGGCGCGCCGATCTTCGCCATCTGCCGGTCGTGCTCGAAGGCATCGGCCGCGTACGCGTTGGCCAGCAGGTCGTCGGGGACGACGGCGAGCCCCGAGTAGTCACGGAACGCGTCCGGGTAGCCGATCTTCGGCCGGAACGTGGCGAGCTTCTCGTACGCCCGGTCCTTGGTCTCGTCCGTCATCCAGTCGAGGCGGGAGATGGACTGGCGGTAGGCCTCGAGGAGGTTGGCGACCAGCTCGTCCATGAGCGCCTTGGAGCGCGGCGGGAAGTGCCGGGCCACGTACTCCTTGCCGACGGACTCGCCGATGGCGCCCTCGACGAAGGCGACGCCGCGCTTCCAGCGGGCGCGCAGCTCCGGAGTGCCGTTGAGCGTCTTGCCGTAGAACTCGAAGTTCACGCGCACGAACGGCGTCGACAGGTACGGCGCGGCGGAGCGCAGCACGCGCGCGAGCAGCCAGTCGCGCCACTGCTCGATGGGAACCTCGGCGAGGACCGCGGACAGATGCGTCAGATACGAGGGCTGGCGCACGCACGACTCGGCGAGGGTCTCGTCCTTGCCGCCGAGCCCGGTGACGTAGCCACGCCAGTCGAACGACGGGGCGAGCGCGGTGAGTTCGTCGAAGGTGGTGAGGTTGTACGTCTTCTGTACGTCGCGCGTCTCGGCGCGCTCCCAGTGGCCCTCGGCGAGCCGGGTCTCCAGGGCGAGGACGGTGCGCGCGGCGGAGGCGGGGTCCGCGTGCTCGCCGAGCGTGAACAGCTCGGTCAGGTACGCCTCGTACTTCTCGCGGATCTCGGCGAACTTCTCTTCGCGGTAGTACGACTCGTCGGGCAGGCCGATGCCGCCCTGGAGGATGTTGAAGAGGTAGCGGTCGGAGTTCCGGTCGTCGCTGTCGATGTAGGCGCCGAACAGGCCGGAGCCGCCCTTGCGCTCGAAGCGGCCGAGGAACCCGGCGAGCTGCCGCACGTCGTCGAGCGCCGCCACCTCCTCGATCAGCGGGCGGACCGGGTCGAGCCCGCGGGCCTCGACGGCCTCCTCGTCCATGAACGACGCGTACAGGTCGGCGATCTTGCGCGCCTCGTCCGCGTCCAGGCTCGTGGGGCCGCCGGCCGCGATCTCCTGAATGATCTCCTTGACCCGCTGCTCGGCCACATCCACGAGCTCCACGAAGGGGCCCCAGCTGGAGCGGTCGTCGGGGATCGGCTCGGTCGCCAGCCACTGGCCGTTGACATGCCCGAAGAGGTCGTCCTGCGGTCGGATCGCCGGGTCCATGCCCGGGCGTGCGTCATCCAGAGTGCTCATCGCTGCACCCTACCCAGGTCAGGGAGTAGGGAGAGCGTCAAATACGGGTGCTTCCGCGCAGCGTGAACAACACTGCCCCGGTCGGCACGGGGCCGACCGGGGCAGTGTTCGCGCAACGCGGATCAGACGCGGCTCAGACAGGCATCAGGCGAGCGAGGCCAGCGCCTCGTTCAGCGTCTGCGACGGGCGCATCACCTTGTCGGCCTTGGCCGAGTCGGGCTGGAAGTAGCCGCCGATGTCGGCCGGGGAGCCCTGCACGGCGATCAGCTCGTCGACGATCTTCTGCTCGTTCGCGGAGAGCTTCTCGGCGAGCGGGGCGAAGGCCTTGGCGAGCTCCGCGTCCTCGGTCTGCTTGGCCAGCTCCTGGGCCCAGTACAGGGCGACGTAGAAGTGGCTGCCGCGGTTGTCGATGCCGCCCAGGCGACGGGTCGGCGACTTGTCCTCGTTGAGGAACGTGCCGGTGGCGCGGTCCAGGGTCTCGCCGAGGACCTTCGCGCGGGCGTTGTCCGTGGTGGTGGCGAGGTGCTCGAAGGAGACGGCCAGGGCGAGGAACTCACCGAGGGAGTCCCAGCGCAGGTAGTTCTCCTTGACGAGCTGCTGGACGTGCTTCGGGGCGGAGCCGCCGGCGCCCGTCTCGAAGAGGCCGCCGCCGTTCATCAGCGGGACGACCGACAGCATCTTGGCGCTGGTGCCCAGCTCCAGGATCGGGAAGAGGTCGGTCAGGTAGTCGCGCAGCACGTTGCCGGTGACCGAGATGGTGTTGAGGCCCTGGCGGATGCGCTCGACGGAGAGCTTGGTGGCGTCCTCCGGGTTGAGGATCCGGATGTCCAGGCCCTCGGGGGAGAACTCCGGCAGGTACGCCTCGACCTTCTTGATCAGCTGGGCGTCGTGGGCGCGGCCCTCGTCCAGCCAGAACACGGCCGGGTCACCGGTGGCGCGAGCGCGCGTCACGGCGAGCTTGACCCAGTCCTTGATCGGGGCGTCCTTGGTCTGGCAGGCGCGGAAGATGTCGCCCTCGGAGACCTGCTGCTCCAGGACGACGTCGCCGGCCTGGTTGACCACGCGGACGGTGCCGGTGGACTTGATCTCGAAGGTCTTGTCGTGGGAGCCGTACTCCTCGGCCTTCTGCGCCATGAGGCCGACGTTCGGGACGGTGCCCATGGTCGACGGGTCGAAGGCGCCGTTGGCGCGGCAGTCGTCGATGACGGCCTGGTAGACACCGGCGTACGAGGAGTCCGGGATCACCGCGAGGGTGTCCTGCTCCTGGTCGTCCTTGTTCCACATGTGGCCGGACGTACGGATCATCGCGGGCATGGAGGCGTCGATGATGACGTCGGACGGCACGTGCAGGTTGGTGATGCCGCGGTGCGAGTCGACCATGGCCAGGTCGGGACCGGCGGCCAGCTCGGCGTCGAAGGACGCCTTGATCTCGGCACCGTTCGCGAGGGTCTCGAGGCCCTTGTAGATGCCGCCGAGGCCGTCGTTCGGGGTCAGGCCCGCGGCGGCCAGGTCGGCGCCGAAGCGGGCGAAGGTCTCCGGGAAGAAGGCGCGCACGACGTGACCGAAGATGATCGGGTCGGAGACCTTCATCATGGTGGCCTTCAGGTGCGCGGAGAACAGCACACCCTCTTCCTTGGCGCGGGCGATCTGCGCGGTCAGGAACTCGCGCAGCGGCGCGACGTGCAGCACGGAGGCGTCGACGACCTCACCGGCGAGGACCGGTACGGACTCGCGCAGCACGGTGGTGGTGCCGTTGTCGGCGACGAGCTCGATCTTCAGCTTGTCGGCGGCCGGGAGAACGGTGGACTTCTCGGTCGAGCGGAAGTCGTTCTCACCCATGGTCGCGACGTTCGTCTTGGACTCGGCGGTCCAGGCGCCCATGCGGTGCGGGTGGGCCTTGGCGTAGTTCTTCACCGAGGCGGGGGCGCGGCGGTCGGAGTTGCCCTCGCGCAGGACCGGGTTGACGGCGGAGCCCTTGACCTTGTCGTAGCGAGCGCCGATCTCGCGCTCCTCGTCGGTCTTCGGCTCGTCCGGGTAGTCCGGCAGCGCGTAGCCGTGCTCGCGCAGCTCGGCGACAGCGGCCTTGAGCTGCGAGACCGAGGCCGAGATGTTCGGCAGCTTGATGATGTTGGCCTGCGGCGTCTTGGCCAGCTCGCCCAGCTCGGCGAGCGAGTCCGGGACGCGCTGCTCCTCGGTCAGGTACTCAGGGAACTGGGCGAGGATGCGCCCGGCCAGGGAGATGTCACGGGTCTCGACGCCGACACCGGCGGTGGACGCGTAGGCCTCGATGACCGGCAGGAAGGAATACGTCGCGAGGGCCGGGGCCTCGTCAGTGTGCGTGTAAATAATGGTCGAGTCAGTCACCGGGTGCTCCGCTTCCACGTCTTCCACGTCGTCTGCAGTCTTGGATCGGATTGCTCGACATCAAGATATCTCCTCCCCGGCCAGGATCCGAAAGGGGTCCACCCGCCAAGATCTTTCCGGCCCCAGGGCGACCAGGCGCATTTCAAGCCCCTGCGGCGATTGAGCAGCGGGGTCCGGGGCAGAGTCCCGATCTTTTACGCCCGTGCGGCGTCACCCGCACCGGTCCAGGCCAGCACCTTCTCCACCGGCCACGTCGTCACCACCCGCTCCGCCGGAACCTCGCACTCCTCGGCGCGGGCGCAGCCGAAGAGCTGCCAGTCGAGCTGCCCGGGCGCATGCGCGTCGGTGTCGATGGCGAAGAGGGTGCCCGCCTCCACCGCCTTGCGGAGCAGACGCCGGGGCGGGTCCAGCCGTTCGGGACGGCTGTTGATCTCCACCGCCGTGCCGGCAGCCGCACACGCCGCGAACACCTCGTCCGCGTCGAACTGCGACTCGGGCCGCCCCCTGCCCGTGACCAGCCGACCGGTGCAGTGGCCGAGGATGTCGGCATGCGGATTGCCGACGGCGGCCACCAGGCGCCGGGTCATCGCCGCGGCATCCATCCGCAGCTTCGAGTGGACCGAGACGACGACCACGTCCAGGCGGTCGAGCAGCTCCGGTTCCTGGTCGAGCGAACCGTCGTCGAGGATGTCGCACTCGATGCCGGTGAGCAGGCGGAACGGCGCCCAGCCCGCGTTCAGTTCGGCCACCACGTCCAGTTGCTCACGCAGCCGCTGCGGCGAAAGCCCGCGGGCCACCGTGAGGCGCGGCGAGTGGTCCGTGAGCACCGCCCACTCGTGTCCGATGTCCCGGGCAGCGCGGCCCATCTCCTCGATCGGGCTGCCGCCGTCCGACCAGTCGGAGTGCAGATGACAGTCGCCGCGCAGCAGGGAACGCAGCTGCACGCCCACGTCGCCCTCCAAGGGCACCGTGCGGGCCAGCTCGTCCTCCAGATGCGTGAGGTAGTCCGGGATCTGCCCGGCGGCCGCCTCCCGGATCACCGCGGCGGTCTTGGGCCCGATGCCCTTGAGCGACTCCAGGGAGCCGGCCTCGACGTGCCGCGCGACCTCGGCGTCGCCCAGCCCGGTGATCACACCTGCGGCGGTGCGGAACGCGCGCACCCGGTAGGTGGGCGCGCCGTCCCGCTCCAGCAGGAACGCGATCCGTTCCAGCGCCCGCACGGGCTCCATCGCCACCTCCGGCCACCTACGCGTACGTCTCCAGCCTGCCGTACGACCTGGTGACCGGCATCCGTGAACGCCGCGGGCGGCGAATCTCAGAGGTGCTTGTCGATGGCCTGCTGGGCCTGCGCCGGCAGCGCACGCACGTGGTCGGCGGCGCCGCGCACACTCTGGGTCGCCCCGCGAGTCGCCCCGAGGGTCGCTCCACGCACGGTGTCGGCCGCATCGCGGCCGGCGCCACGCACGGTTCCGGTGGCGTCCCGCAGCGTGTGAGTCGCGTCGCGCAGCGTGTGGGACGCGTCGCGCCGCGCCCGGCGTGCCGACGAGCGTCCGGACGCGGCGGCGCCACGGGCCCGATAGGCGGCCGACGGCTTTCCGTGCGTGTCGGCCGCCGTGATGAGCAGGCCGCCCATCAGGGACACGTTCTTCAGGAACTGGGTGCGCTGTTGGGCGCGTTGCTCGGGATCCTTCTCCTTCCACCAGGCGTGGCCGGCCAGCGTCGTCGGCACGAGCGTCCCGGCGAGGGCCAGCGCGGCGAGCCGCGGGGCGATCCCCGCGGCGAGCAGCAGCCCGGCCCCGAAGTGCACCGCGCCGTTGATCCGGACCAGTTGCTCGGGGTCCTCCGGCAGCCGGGGCACGCGGGAGGCCACGGGAACCGCCACCGGTTCCGCGGCGGGCGCCACGCTCTCAGGGGCACGGAGGGTGGACAGCCCGCCGGCCACGAACGCGGAGGCGAGCATCGGACGTGCGCATTTCCTCAGTACAGCCATGCTTCGCCGCGTTCCCCAACTCCGCGCACTCAGTCCAGGATCATGGACGCCGTCCCGCGCGGCGCCCCACGGCGTACGACGCGGCGCCGACGGCTGTGACCCCGGCCCCGACGCCCATGGCCAGCATCTTCCGGTGGGCAACGGCGGTCCAGGCCGTCCTGGCCACGGTGGTGACCTGCCCGGTCGCCGCCACGGCCGCCTGCCGGCCGGCCTCGACGCCCCGCGCCGCGCTGCCCACGGCATCGGCCGCGCCCTCGGTGACCCGCTCGGCCCCGCGCTGCGCGGCCACGGCCGCGTCGACGGCCTTGGCCTCGGTCTTCTCGGCGGCGTCACCCACGGGAGCAGTCGCCTTGTCGGCGCTGTCACGCGCCCGGGAAGCGGTCTTCCGCTTCGTCGTCTCGTTCTGCTGATCCGTTCCCTTGTTCGGTTCACTCATGGAGTCCGGGTTAGCCCTCGACGGTCATCACAAACCCGAAACGCTCCCCCAACTCGTAGCCGTCGGACCGGAATCGGACCGGACGTCCGTGTCCGGCGGCCACAGTCCGCCCCGAAAGTATGGTGTCCCACCACATGTGCCGCTGACCTGCGTGTTCCTACCTTGTGCCAGCAGATACACGTCCCCACCAACGCCTGGAAGTGGTGCACATGGCCTCCGCAGCAACCGCTCCGCCAACACCCGGAAACCTCAAGCGCATTGTCGCGGCGAGTCTCATAGGCACCACCATCGAGTGGTACGACTTCTTCCTCTACGGCAGCGCCGCGGCGCTGGTGTTCAACAAGCTCTTCTTCCCCGACTCCGATCCCCTGGTCGGCACCCTCCTCTCCTTCCTGACGTACGCCGTCGGATTCGCCGCCCGCCCGCTGGGCGCGCTCGTCTTCGGGCACTACGGCGACCGGCTCGGCCGCAAGAAGCTCCTCGTGGTGAGCCTGCTGATGATGGGCGGCGCCACCTTCGCCATCGGCCTGCTCCCGACCCACGCGACCGTCGGCACGGCCGCGCCCGTACTGCTCACCGTGCTCCGCCTGGTCCAGGGCTTCGCTCTCGGCGGCGAGTGGGGCGGCGCGGTGCTCCTCGTGTCCGAGCACGGAGACGCCCGGCGCCGCGGCTTCTGGGCCTCCTGGCCGCAGACGGGCGCGCCCGCGGGACAGCTCCTGGCGACCGGCGTGCTCTCGGCCCTGACCGCCCTGATCTCGGATGCCGCGTTCACCGACTGGGGCTGGCGGATCCCGTTCCTCCTCTCCGGCGTGCTCGTGCTCGTGGGTCTGTGGATACGTCTCTCTGTCGATGAATCCCCCGTCTTCAAGGAGGCGTTGGCCCGCGCCGAGGCCCGCAAGTCTGTCTCCGACACCGTGGAGAAGCTGCCGTTGGTGGCCGTCCTGCGGCACCACTGGCGCGATGTCCTGGTCGCCATCGGCGCCCGCATGGCCGAGAACATCAGCTACTACGTCATCACCGCCTTCATCCTCGTGTACGCCACCACGTCGGCCGGCGTCTCGAAGCAGACCGCGCTGAACGCCGTACTCATCGCGTCCGCCGTGCACTTCGCCGTGATCCCGGCCTGGGGCGCCCTCTCCGACCGGGTCGGCCGCAGGCCCGTGTATCTGCTGGGTGCGGCGGGCATCGGCCTGTGGATGTTCCCGTTCTTCTCCCTCATCGACTCGTCGAACTTCGGTGGTCTGCTCCTCGCCGTGACCGTCGGCCTGGTGCTGCACGGCGCCATGTACGCCCCGCAGGCCGCGTTCTTCTCCGAGATGTTCGCGACGCGGATGCGCTACTCCGGGGCGTCGATCGGGGCGCAGTTCGCCTCGGTGGCGGCGGGCGCGCCCGCACCGCTCATCGCGACGGCTCTGCTGTCCGCTTACGGCTCCTCGACGCCGATCTCCCTGTACGTCATCGCGGCCGCGCTCCTGACGCTGATCGCCGTGGGCCTGGCGAAGGAGACCCGGCACCGCGACCTGTCCGACCTGGACGCCGTGGACTCGGGCGACGTAGCGCGCAGCGACGACCCGGTGAAGCTCCACGGCGCCTGACGGCGTGCGGCGCCTCACCCCCGCCGGCCCCGTGGTTGCGGACTCGGGGCTCGGGCGGGGTCAGGCTATGTCCGGGGCCGCCAACCGGTGCAGCCGCAGGGCCAGTTGGATCTCCAGCGCACGCTCCGGCGTCTGCCAGTCCTCGCCGAGGAGCCAGCCCACCCGCTCAAGACGCTGCGCGACCGTGTTCACGTGCACGTGCAGCGCGTCCTTCGTGCGGGCCGGGCTCATGCCGGACGCGAAGTAGGCGTCGAGGGTGCGCAGCAGGTCGGTGCCTCTGCGCTCGTCGTAGGTGATGACCTCGCCGATCGTGCGGGCGACGAATCCCCCGACGTCCCGGCTGTCGGCGAGCAGCAGCCCGAGGAACCCGAAGTCCTCGGCCGCCGCGCCCTGTCCGGACCTGCCGAGCAGCCGCAGCGCGTCGAGGCAGCGCTGCGCCTCCACATACGCGGCAGCCGCTCTCTCGGTCCACCCTGCCAGGCCCTCGACGGGGGCCGAGGCGCCCACGGTGACGCTCTCGTGGATCGCCTCGGAGAGCCGGCCCGCGACATGGGACGCCAGCTCCGACGCTGCGGTGGTGTGCGCCGGAAGCAGCAGGACGGTGCCGCCGTCGCGCGCGGCGGCAAGGCCGTGCCGGGTCGCCGCGAGGTGGTTGGCCGCGGACCACAGGCGGCGACGCGCGGCCGCCTCCTGCTCGGCGTCACCGGTGCTCTCCAGGCGGGCGGCGAGCACCACATGGGTCGCGTCGAGGTCGGCGTGCAGCCGCTCCGCCCTCTCCCGCAGCAACCGCGGGTCCCGATCGCGCCCGTCCAACAGGTCGTCCAACAGCTCGCCCCTCACCCGCTGTTCGGCCTCGGCCGCGGAGCGCCGGGCGAGCAGCAGCAGCGAGGTGACCATGGCGGCGCGCTCCAGGGTGCGCTGGTCGACCGGGTCGAGGCCGGGGTGGCCGCGCAGCACGAGGGCGCCGAGCAGCTCGCCGCCGGCGGCGACGGCCGCGACCCAGTCGTCGCGGTGTCGCACCGCGTGCCCGTCGGCCCGGGACGCTTCGAGGGCGTGGCCGGGCGCCTCCTCGGCGTCGGTGAACTCCACGGTGCCGTCGAGGACTTCGGAGACGGCCGCGGCCACGTCGTGCACTCCGCCGCCACGCAGCACCAGCTCGGCGAGCCGGTCGTGCACGTCGGACGCGCGCTCGATGACGCCGCTGCGGTCACGGATGATCTCGTTGGCGCGCTCCAGCTCGTTCAGCGCCTGCCGGGTCTCGGTGAGCAGGTTCGCGGTGTCGATGGCCGCGGCGGCGAGCGCCGCGAAGGAGCCGAGGAGCGCGATCTCCTCGCGCTCGAAGACCCGCGCGCGCCGGTCGGAGGCGAACAGCACCCCGATCACTTGTGCTCCCAGCATGAGCGGCACGCCGAGGATGGCGACGAGCCCCTCGTCCCCCACCCCCGCGTCGATGGTGCGGGTGTGCTGGAAGCGCACGTCGTGCCCGTAGTTGTCGGTGACGTAGGGCCGCGCGGTCTGTGCGACGAGGCCGCCGAGGCCCTCGCCCATGCCGAGGCGGAGCTGCTGGAAGCGGGCCGCGACCGAGCCCTCGGTGACCCGCATGTAGGTGTCACCCCTGACCGGGTCGTTCAGCGTCAGATAGGCGACGTCGGTGCCGAGCAGCGAGCGGGCCCGCTGGACGATGGCGTGCAGCACCGCGTCCAGGTCGCGCAGGCCCGCGAGGTCGTGTGCGGTCTCGAACAGTGCGGACAGCTCCGCCTCGCGGCGCCGCCTGCCCTCCATTTCCGCGCGCACGCGCAGCGCGAGCACCTTGGCCGCTTCGAGTGCCGCTATCCGCTCGGGCGTCGCGCCCTCGGCCCGGGCGAGCAGTACGGGCTGTTCGTAGGCATCGGCGGAGGCGCCCCTGGCGAGCAGTTCCAGGAACGGGGCCTGCGGGTCCTCGGTGGTCACCGGGCCGGAGGCGGCGTCTGATTGCGGTTGGTGGCGCGACATGCGGACAAGGATTACCCGTCGAGCGGTCGGGCCTGCTAGCCCTGTGGACAACTCGGGTCGTCACGAAATCGCGGTCACCCGGTCGAGGGACCGCGTTCCGTGCGAAAACAACCCGAACCCGGCAATTGGTGGGGCGGAATCAGTGGGCGGACCAGCCGCCGTCGAGAACGAGGGACGTGCCGGTCATGAACGAGGCCTGCGGCGTGCACAGATACGCGACGGCCTCGGCGACCTCGGAAGGTTCGATGAGCCGCTTGATCGCGCTGTCCTGCAGCATCACCTCGCCGAGCACCCGCTCCTCGGGGATGCCGTGCGCGGCGGCCTGGTCGGCGACCTGCTGCTCGACGAGCGGCGTGCGCACATAGCCGGGGTTCACACAGTTCGATGTGACGCCGTGCGCCGCCCCTTCCAGCGCGGCCGTCTTCGACAGTCCCTCGAGCCCGTGCTTCGCGGCCACGTACGCGGACTTGTACGCGGAGGCCCGCAGCCCGTGCACCGACGACACGTTCACGATGCGGCCCCAGCCCTGCCCGTACATGTGCGGCAGCGCCCCGCGCAGCAGCCGGAACGGGGCCTCCAGCATCACGGTCAGCACGGTGTGGAAGACCTCGGGCGGGAACTCCTCGATGGGCCGGACCAGTTGGATCCCGGCATTGTTCACGAGGACGTCGGTGCCGGCCGCCGCCTGCTCCGCGGCGTCGAGGTCGGTCAGGTCAAGGACGTACGCCTCGATGCCGTCGGCCTCCCCGGCCAGCGCCTCGAGCCCCGCCTCGTCCCGGTCCACCGCTCTCACCTTGGCGCCCGCCGCGGCGAGGCGCAGGGCGCAGGCCCGGCCGATGCCACTGGCGGCGCCGGTGACGAGTGCGGTGCGCCCGCCGAGATCCAGCTCGGGGGCGGTGGGTGCGGTCAGCGGGGTGTGCGGCGTCATGACTCGCACCCTAGGCAGCTGATCAGCACCGCCCGATGTGGGCAGCACCCATACTTCAGCGCTCGGTCATGGTCTCGAACCATGTGGGTCCCTCCGCCTGCGCCTGCTTGATCCGGAACAGCGCGAACTCGTCGAGCGGCGGCAGCGCGTCCAGGGCGAACCAGGCGACGTCCAGCGACTCGTCGTCGTTGACGCGCGCCTCGCCGCCGGTGGCCCGGCAGCGGAAGGACGTGTCCATGAACTGGCACTGGTCGCCGTTGGGGTACGTGATCGGCTGCAGGGCCTGCACCAGCACGACCCGCTCGACGACGCATTCGACGCCGGTCTCCTCGAACACCTCACGCGCGGCGACATCCGCGGGCTGCTCGCCCGGCTCGGGGATCCCACCGATGATCGACCACTTGCCGGTGTCGGCGCGCCGCCCGAGCAGCACCCGTCCCTCATCGTCGAAGACGACGGCACTGACCCCCGGCAGAAGCAGCAGCTGGTGGCCCGCGGTGGCCCGGATCGTACGGATGAATTCAGGAGTCGCCATGCCGACGAGCCTACCTGTAGGCCCCAACGAACCGGCAGGCCACAAGCCCCGTCAGGCGTCCGAGCGCCGCCCCGCGCGCGCCCGCACGACGGCCCAGCCGAGGCCCCCGACACCGATCGCGACGAGCAGCGCCTCGGGCCACTCGCCCGCGCGCGTGGCGAGCGTCTGCGACGTCCGCTTCGGGACATCGGCGATCAGGGTCGCCGGCTCGAACATGCCGGTCTGCTGCTCGATCGTGCCATCGGCCCGGATCACGGCGCTGACCCCGCTGGTGACCGGGACCATCACGGCCCGGCCGTGCTCGACGGCCCGCACCCGGTCCATGGCGAGCTGCTGGTACGTCATCTGGCTGCGCTCGAACGTCGCGTTGTTGCTCGGCACGGACAGGATCTGCGCGCCTTCCCGGACCTGGTCGCGCACCGTGGCGTCGAACGCGGCCTCGTAGCAGGTCACGTTGCCGACCTTGGTGCCCGCCATGTCGAAGACGACGGCCTTCTTGCCGGGTACGAACTCGCCCGCCCGGTCGACGTCCTTGCTGAAGATCCGGAAGAAGCTGCGGTACGGCATGGTCTCGCCGAAGGGCTGCAAGCGCCGCTTGTCGTAGACGGCGCCCGGGCCCGTCTTCGGGTCCCACTGGATGAGCCGGTTCCGGGGCTTGCCGTCCGCCGGGGTCACGACAGCTCCCACCGAGATGGGCACTCCGACGGCCTGCGCGGCCTTGGTGATCTCGTCGTAGGCGTCCTGGTTGACGTACGGGTCGATGTCCGAGGAGTTCTCCGGCCACAGCACCAGGTCGGGGCGCTTCACCTGTCCCGACTTGATCTTCGCGGCGAGCTTCATGGTCTCGCGCACGTGATAGTCGAGCACGGCGCGGCGCTGGGCGTTGAAGTCGAGGCCCATGCGCGGCACGTTGCCCTGGATGAGCGCCACGCGCGCGGTGCCCGCCTCGGCGCCGGTCGCCACGAAGGGCATCGCGACCGCTCCGGCGACGACCGGGGCGACGGTGAACGCGGCCGCGGCGGCAATGCCCTTGTCCTTCAAGAATGACAAGCCCGTGAGAGGCGACGCGTCCTCGGACGAGGCCCGGCGCACCTTCCTGACGCGCAGCGCGAGGGCCCCGAGCCCGAAGCCGCACAGGACCACACCGAAGCCGAGCAGCGGGGTGCCGCCCAGCGAGGCGAGGGGCAGGAACACCCCACTGGGCTGCCCGAACGCGACCTTCCCCCAAGGGAATCCACCGAACGGGGCACGCGCACGCAGCGCCTCGGACGCGATCCAGACCCCACTGGCCCACAGCGGCCACAGCGGCCACAGCGGAAGCCGCGACACGTAGGCGATGCCCATGCCCGCGAGCGAGACCAGCAGTGCCTCCGCGGCGGCGAGCGCCAGCCACGGCAGCGGACCGACGTCGACGCCGGTCCAGGAGAGCAGCGGCACCAAGTAGGCGAGCCCGAAGGCCAGGCCGAGTCCGAAGCCCGCCCTCAGCCGCCGCCCGTACACAGCCACGCCGAACAGTGCGAAGGAGATCGGCGCGAGCCACGGGAGCTCGCGCGGCGGAAAGCTCACGTACAGGAGCAGCCCGGCGATCACCGCGAACGCGAGGGGCACGAAACGCCGCAGGTGAGAACGGACCTTCGAGAGCACAGACTGCTCTGCGGGCTCGTCCGACGGGGCTACGGGAGGTGCGGTGGCGGTCACCCGGGGAGTGTACGGCGCGCCGCTGTCACGCCGACATGCCGGTCGGCGGGCGCCCCGCGTCGACCGCGCAGGCGGATCGTTCCTGTGCAACACCGGCCCGCCTCGGCCCACCAGCCGTTACGGTGTGCCCAAGTCCCCGATGCCGCGGCCACTTCCGGCCACGCATCCGGGGCCCGTCTACGTCGGGGGGCGGCGGATGGGTGCGACGGGGTGGTCAGCGGGTGCGGCGACAGATGCTGCGCTGGAACGGCGTGGTGGAGCGTCCGATGCCATCGGGGTCGCGGTCCTCGGGTGTTGCGCGGCATGGTCCCTGATCAGCGCGACGGCACGCGCGGGCAGACCGGAAGGCGTGCTCCTGGCCGTGCTCGCCGTGATCGCGGGGTTCGCGTGCGGACGCATCGGCGGGGCGCTCGTCCCGGTCGCCTCGTCCTGTGCGGTCGGACTCGGCGGCCTGTGCCTCGCGCTCACCGCTCCGTACGCGGTCCCCACACCTGATGTCGTGACGCCGATGGGCCGGGTCGGCGCGACCGCGGCGCTGCTCGCCCTGTCCACGGGGGCGCTGTGCTGCGCGGCCTGGTCGGCGCGGCGCCGGGCTGCGCGGATCGCGCTGCACCTACTGGCGGCGGGCAGCGTGGTGGTGGCCTTCGTCATCGACTCACCGGGCGGGATCACGGCGTGCGCCGGCGTCGTCCTGTGCTCGCTCGCGGCGGCCCGCCTACGACGCCGGGCGATCGGCCTGAGCGGTCTCGGCCTCTCCACGGCGGTCATGGCCGGTCTCGGTGTGGCGCTCGCCAAGAACGTCCTGCCGTCCGGCCCGACGGCCTCCCTGGAGGCGTGGCTCTCGCCGCGGCGGATCCTGCTGTGGCGCGACGCCCTGCACCTCGCCGAGAACGATCCCGCCCTGGGCACGGGACCCGGACGCTTCGAGGACCTCAGCCCGACGCTCGCGCAGTCCCCGCTCTCCGACGGCAAGCCGCACTCCGCCGTCCTCCAGATGGCGGCCGAGCAGGGGCTCGTCGGCGTCCTGCTGCTCGCGACGGCCTACTGCTGGCTGCTGTACGTCCTGTGGCGCTCGGCGCGCTCGACCCAGGTGGTGCTGGCGGCGGGTGCGGCGCTGACCGCGGTGGCCGCGATGGCGCTGGTCGGCAACGCGCTCAGCTTCACGACCGTGACGGCGGGCGTGGGCCTGCTCGCCGGGATCGGCACGGCCGAACCGTTCACGGACGGGCCGCCGGACGACGACGTGGCCGCCCCGGAATTCCTCCGGAGCGGCCACGACTGAGTTCACCCGCCGGGTCCTGCGGTCAGACGACCGGACCCGCGTGCGGCCGCTTCAGGCGGTCGCGGATGTGCCGCACCGCGCCCTCCGCGTCGTCCACGGTCACCGTGAACCTGCGGCCGTCACCGAGGACGAGCACCACGCCCTCGCCGCGCCGCACCACGACGGCCGTGCCGATCTCCGGGCGCCAGCGGTAGCCCCAGCCGCCCCACTGCCGGGGCGTGACGCGGGGCGCGAAGTCCGCCTCGACCACATGGGCGAGCGGGATACGGCGGCGCGGCAGGCCCACGTGGCCGCAGCGCACCTCGAGGTGGTCCTTGTCGACCTTCACCGCGACGTGGAGGAAGGCGAGGGTGCCGAACAGGATGAGCAGGCCCACGGCGATCAGGCCGACCACGGACATGGCCAGGGCGAGTATGCCGGTGGCCCAGGAGTTGTCCACGGCCAGCTCGATGCCCAGAGCCAGGCAGGCGAGCCCGCCACAGGCCAGGATCCACTGCACACGGTTGTGTGCGCGGCCGGTCCAGATGTCGGTCACGGGGGCGGAAGAGCGTCGCCCTGAGTGCTCGTCGGGGGCGTGTTCCCTCATGGAATCGAGCCTACTCATGTTCCGCGGGTCCGGCACCGGCTTGCGCAGCCTTGTGGGCCGGACCGGGCTGAGCCGGGCCGGTGCGGTCGCTCAGCCCGCGTGGCTCAGCGCCTGGAGGTCACGGCCTTCCGCGTAGGCGAGTGCCTCCTTAGGAAGCGTGTCCTCCCGGCCGCCCAGCAGCACCGTGAGCTTGCCGCGCGCATCGGACCCGGCCTGCGGGCCCTCGCCGATCCGGCGCAGCGCCTGCGCGGCGACGGCGCCCGCGCTGCTGTGCAGGGCGAGCAGGTCCGCGTCGGGCTGCTGCACCGCGGCGCGAATACGCTCCGCGACCAGCTCGTAATGGGTGCATCCCAGGACGACGGCCCTTACATCACGGGGCGTGAGGGCGGCCGCGGCCTCGATGGCACGGTCGATACCCTCCTCGTCGGCCCACTGCACCGCGTCGGCGAGGCCGGGGCAGGGCACCTCGGTGACCTGGGCGCCGCCTCCGAAGTCCCGGATCAGCGCCTGCTGGTAGGGGCTTCCGGTGGTCGCGGGCGTGGCCCAGATGGCGACCTGGCCGCCGCCCGCGGCGGCGGGCTTGATCGCGGGGACGGTGCCGATGACGGGGATCTGCGGCTCGAGCCGGGCGCGCACGGCGGGCAGTGCGTGCACGGAGGCGGTGTTGCAGGCGATGATCAGCGCGTCCGGGCCGTGCGCGGCGGCGGCCTCGGCGACGGCGAGCGCCCGCTCGGCCACGTCCTCGGGCGTGCGCGGCCCCCACGGCATGGTCTCCGGGGCGGAGGAGAGCACGAGGTCGGCGTCCGGGCGCAGGCGCCGTACCGCCGCAGCGGCCGCGAGCAGTCCGATTCCCGAGTCCATCAGCGCGATCTTCACCCGGAAACCATAGACGATCGGTCCGACAATGCCCGTGCCGGTGGGGCAGACTGCGGCGGATGGACGTCGTTGTGTGGATCACCGCGGCTTCGCTCGCCGCATGGCTGTGGCTGCTGCTGTGCCAGGGCTTCTTCTGGCGTACGGACCTGCGCCTGCCACCGCGCACCGAGCCCGGAAGCTGGCCGGATGTGTGCATTGTGGTGCCGGCCCGCGACGAGGCGGAGGTGCTGCCGGACAGCCTGCCGTCCCTGCTCGCCCAGGACTATCCGGGGCGGGCGGAGATCTTCCTGGTGGACGACGGCAGCTCGGACGGCACGGGCGAGGTGGCACGCACCCTCTCGGAGCGGTTCGGCGGGCTCCCCCTCACGGTCGACTCACCCGGCGAGCCGCCCGCGGGCTGGACCGGAAAGCTGTGGGCGGTGCGGCACGGCATCGGCCTGGCACGCGCGCGTGACCCCGAGTTCCTGCTGCTGACCGACGCCGACATCGCGCATGAGCCGGACAGCCTGCGGGAGTTGGTGGCGGCGGCGCGCACGGGCGGCTTCGACCTGGTGTCGCAGATGGCGCGGCTGCGGGTGGAGAGCGTGTGGGAGCGACTGGTCGTGCCCGCGTTCGTGTACTTCTTCGCGCAGCTGTACCCGTTCCGTCGGATCACACGGCAGGGCGCACGCACGGCCGCCGCGGCGGGCGGCTGCGTGCTGCTGCGCACCGAGGCGGCCGAGCGGGCGCGGATCCCGGACGCGATCCGGCAGGCGGTCATCGACGACGTGTCGCTCGCACGGGCCGTGAAGCGGTCCGGTGGGCGCATCTGGCTGGGCCTCGCCGAGCGCGTCGACAGCGTGCGGCCGTATCCGCGCCTCGCGGATCTGTGGCGCATGGTGTCCCGCAGCGCGTACGCACAGCTGCGGCACAACCCGCTGGTGCTGCTCGCCACCGTGCTGGGGCTTGCCCTGGTCTACCTGGTGCCGCCCGCGGCGCTGTTCGTCGGCCTGTTCTCGGGCAGCGCGCCGGCCGCACTGCTCGGCGTGCTCGCCTGGGCGGTGATGGCGGGAACGTACATCCCCATGCTGCGCTACTACCGGCAGACGCTGTGGCTGGCGCCGCTACTGCCGTTCACCGCGCTGCTGTACCTCCTGATGACGGTGGATTCCGCTGTGCAGCACTACAGGGGGCAGGGCGCGGCCTGGAAGGGGCGTACGTACGCCGCGCCCGATCGAGGGTGAACACCTCGCCGCGGAACGCTACTTGCGGCCCCGTGTCCAGTTCATGCCCCACCCGTAGGCGCGGTCCACGGTGCGCTGCGGGCTGACGCCCCGGTCAGGGACGAGATAGCGGGCCTCGCGCTGCACGGTCAGGTCGCCGCCGTCGTTCGTGAGCAGGGCGAGCGCGCACACCGTGGAGGGCACCGTGCACTCGTCCAGGGAGAAGTCGATCGGGGCGCCGTGCGCCGGTTGGAGCGTGACCGTCGCATGGAGGTCGGCGAAACTGCGCGCGCCTTCGTAGATGGTCACGAAGACGAGGATGCGGCGGAACGCGTCCGTGCGGTCGAGGTTGATGGTGAGGTTCTCGCCGGCGGTCAGGCCTCCGCTGCGGTCGTCGCCGTCGAGGTGGATGTACGGGGCCTCGCCCAGCGCCCCGAAGGCGTTGCCGAGGGCCTGCACCACTCCCTTGCGCCCGTCGGCCAGTTCGTACAGGGCGCACAGGTCGAGGTCGAGGCTCCGGGCGCGCCTGCTCCCCCGGCCGCCGAACTGCTTGAGCACCTCCCAGTTGAGGTTCACACGCAGGGCGCCGGACGTACCGCCCTGCTTCGCCAGGGAGACGGTCGGAGCGGCCTTCGTCAGCGTCACCTTGGTCGGTTGCACGGGCGCCGCGCGTGTGGGCGTCGCCGATGGCGCGGCGGCGGGCGGCGCCGCCTGCTTCGGTTCGTCCACCGTGATGCCGTAGTCCCTCGCGAGGCCCGCCAGGCCGTTGTCGTAGCCCTGGCCCACGGCCCGGAACTTCCAGGCTCCCTGACGGCGGTACAGTTCACCGAGGACAAAAGCTGTCTCCACCGTCGCGTCCGCGCTTTCGTAGCGGGCGAGTTCGGCCCCGTCCGCCGCGTCGACGACGCGGACGTACAGGCCAGGCACCTGTCCGAACGCCCCGCCGTCCGCGGACGCTGCGAGGACCACCCGCTCGATGGCGGGCTCCACGCGCGCGAGGTCGACGAAGAGGGTGTCCGTGACGGTGCCCCCGCTGGTGGACCTGCCCTCGTGCCGGACCGCCCCGGAGGCGTGCGTCGGCTGGTTGTAGAACACGAAGTCCGCGTCCGAGCGGACCTTTCCGGAAGCGAGCAGGAGCGCCGAGGCGTCGACGTCGGGTACACCGGGGCCTGAACGTCGGCCCAATTCGACGCGTACGGCGGTAGCAGGCACCCCGACATTCGACCCTTTAGCCATTGTCATGTCCGCCCCAAACGCCTGCCCTCGGCTTACCGTCCAACCTATTCCCCGGAGCCTTCCGGCTCCCAGAGGCCCGTTCGAAGATCACTGGCCAACCGCCGGTAACCCCCCGAAATTTTGGGCTCTACAGGAAATCTGCCCCGGGCGACGACCGTTTTCCCCAAGTTCGCTCGCATTGAGGACGCGCGGTCACACACGACACGCAAAAGAACCCTCTTATCGGTCTACCCCAACGACCACATCGTGGGCTTAACTTATGTGTCATGACCTCCCCCCGCTCCACATATGGCGGCGGTTACTACTCCGCGCCGTCCTTCCCGGACACTCCGATCTACGACTCACTCGTCGCGGAACGGGGTACGCCGCAGATCGCCCCGATCCGGGTTCCCTCCGCGTACGAAAGCAACAGCCACCTGCCGGCGCTGCCTGCCGCGCTGCCCGCCCTGCCGTCGGCGCCCTCCGCGCCCTCGCCGCAGTACGGCTATCCGCACCCGCAGAACGCCCCGATGCAGGCGGCCCCGACCGCGTACATTCCGCAGCAGGCGAGCGCCCAGCGCGGCTATCCGGGCCAGCAGGCCCAGCAGCAGCCGCAGCGTCCCGCGCCCGGCCAGGCGACCGGTTACGAGGCAATGCGCCCGGCCACGCCGCGGCCCGCCCCCGCACCGTACGAGGATCCGTACAACCGCCAGCAGTACCGCGGTTACTGACCCGACACGGCCGGAACGCTCCGGCCCACCACAGCAGCCACGGGCGATGTCCGTGGCTGCTGGCAGAATTACCGGCATGTCGCAGCCAGTACTCAGTTCGATCCATGTCCACCCGCTCAAGGCGGTTCGGGGGCACGCTCCGCGCGAGGCCGCCGTGGAGCCGTGGGGCCTGGCAGGGGACCGGCGCTGGGTGCTGGTGGGCACGGACGACAAGATCGTCACCCAACGGCCGCATCCGCGCCTGGCGTTGGCCGCCGCCGAGCAACTGCCCGGCGGCGGCGTTCGCGTGTCGGCCCCGGGCATGGACCCGCTGACCGTCGAGATACCCGGGCCGCGGGAGACGACCACGATCGAGGTCTGGTCGGACAAGGTCGAGGCGGTCCCCGCCGACCGCGCGGCCCACGCGTGGTGGAGTGCGTACCTGGGCACCGAGATACGCCTGATGCATCTGGACGACCCGGCGACCAGACGCCCCATCGACCCGAAGTACGCGCGCCCGGGCGAGACAGTGAGTTTCGCCGACGGCTACCCGCTGCTCCTGACGACGCTCTCCTCGCTCGACGCGCTCAACTCCTTGATCGCTCAAGGTGACCACGCCGACGAGGGCCCGCTGCCCATGAACCGGTTCCGGCCGAATGTCGTCGTCTCCGGCACGTCTCCGTGGGCGGAGGACGACTGGTCGCGCATCGCGATCGGGGACGTCACCTTCCGTATCACCAAGAAGAGCGGCCGCTGCGTGGTCACGACGACGAACCAGCAGACCGCGGAGCGTGGCAAGGAACCCCTGCGCACGCTGGCGCGACACCGCCGCTTCGGCGACCAACTGTGCTTCGGCACGAACCTGGTGCCCGAGTCGACGGGCACCGTGCGTATCGGAGATCCCTTGAGGATCCTCGAATAACCGTCATCCGGCTGGGGAACCCGGCGCCGCGGCATGCTCGTTGAGAGACAATGGCAGTGTCGGAAGCGCCGGTGGGCAGGGGCGAGCCAGGACCTGGAGCCAGGTGACGTCGCTCTCTCTTCTCTCCTCCGGCATGCGGGCGCTGCCGTTCGGGGTTATGACAGACCCGGAAGGGGGTGCAGACCGTGCGAGCGTTGATCGGGCTATGGCGCTGGCGTCACAATCCGGTGTGCCGCGGGACCGACCTGGCAGAGGCCTGGGTCGCCCTGGTCGCACTGTTCCTCATCGTCGTCGCCGCGCCGCTGGCCGGCGTCGTCGCGGGGTCCATGTCGCGTGACGCTCTGTATCGCTCCGTGGAGGAGCAGCGCAGCATGCGCCACGAGGTGACGGCGACCGTGGTGCACAAGGTGGCACAGCCGCCGCTCGATCCCGACCCGGAGACCTCCACGGCGCGTGACGCACACACACGCGTGGTGGCGACCTGGAAGGCGCCGGACGGTTCGACCCGGCAGGACCGCGTCGTCGCCGCCCTCACCACCCCGCACCGCGGCGACAAGTTCACCGTGTGGACCGACGAGCAGGGCCGCGCCGTCGGCCGGCCCCTCGACCGGCCCACCGCCGCCACGCACGCGGCGCTCGCCGGATTCGGTGCGGCCGTCGCCGTCACCGGCCTGGTGGAAGGCACCCGGCGCCTGGTCCTGTGGCGCATGCTGCGCCGCCGGTACGCGCGTTGGGACAGCGCCTGGGACATCGCCGGACCCGACTGGGGCAGGACCGGCACGGGCAGCTGACCGCCGCCCACAGGCTCGTCGCTCTGGTCAACTGCCGTGCTCCGCGCACGCTACGGTGGAGCCACCTTTTGGCAGGCAGAGCGCAGGAAGCAGCCAGGGACAGCGCCCCGCGAGGCGCGCACAACTTCCTGCGTAAGACGAGGTGGGGGCAGATCAGCGCCATGGCACAGGGCTCGGTCCAGGTGACGCACGCCGGTACTTCGCGGTGGCGGCGCCGCACGGGTGAGTATGCGTCGCTGGCAGCCGCCCTGGAGGCGGCGACCGACGGTGACGTACTGACCGTGGCCCCCGGTACGTACCGGGAGAACCTGGTACTGCGGCGGGCCGTCACGCTGCGTGGCCCCGAGGGCTCCCCCGGCTCCGTGCGGATCGCGCCCGCGGACGGCGTCCCCGTGACCGTACGGGCCTCCGCGTCCGTGCGTGATCTGCAGGTCGAGGGGCAGGACGCGGCGGCTCCCGCGCTGCTCGTCGAGGAGGGCGCCCCGGAGATCGTCGGCGTCCGCGTGGTGACCCGGTCCGCGACCGGCGTCGAGGTCCGCGGCGGCGCCCGGCCCACGGTGCGCCAGTGCACCGTCGACAACCCCGGCGGCATCGGCATCGCCGTGCTCGACGGCGGGGGCGGCGTGTTCGAGGAGTGCGAGGTCGTCGCCGCCGGGCAGGCGGGCGTCGCGGTGCGCGGGGGCGCGCATCCGCGGCTCGAGCGCTGCCGGGTGCACCACACGTCGGGTGCGGGCCTGTCCGCGACCGGTGAGCACTCGGGCCTGGAGGCCGTGGGCTGCGAGGTGTACGAGGTCAAGGGTTCCGGTGTGCAGATCACCGGGCGGGCGGCCGCGCACCTGACCGACTGCGATGTGCACCGCACGACGGGGGACGGCGTCACGCTCGACACGGACGCGGTGCTCACCCTCGCCGACTGCCGCGTCCACGACGTACCGGAGAACGCGATCGACCTGCGCTCCCGGTCCGTGCTCACGCTGACGCGTTCCACCGTGCGCCAGTTCGGGCGCAACGGTCTTTCGGTGTGGGACCCCGGCACGCGCGTGGACGCCAACCAGTGCGAGATCCACGACAGTACGGGCGACTACCCGGCCGTCTGGGTCAGCGACGGAGCGACCGCCGTGCTCGAATCCTGCCGGGTGCACGACGTGCCGGACGCGCTGTTCGTGCTCGACCGCGGCTCGCGCGTGGACGTCGTCGACAGCGACCTCTCCCAAGTGCGCAACACCGCCGTGTCGGTGAGCGACGGGGCGACCGCGCAGCTCGACGACTGCCGCATCCGCGAGGCCGCGACGGGCGCCTGGTTCCGCGACCACGGCAGCGGCGGCACGCTCGCCAACTGCACGGTGGACGCCACACAGACCGGCGTGATCGTCACGAAGGGCGCGGACCCCACGATCGAGCGCTGCACGGTCACCTCGCCCACCGAGGCCGGTTTCTACGTGTCGGCGGGCGGCCGGGGCAGCTTCCACGGCTGCCGGGTCGCGGACAGCGGCGGCTTCGGCTTCCACGTCATCGACGGCTGCCGTACGAGCCTCAAGAAGTGCCGTACGGAACGGTGTTCGCGTGGCGGCTATGAGTTCGCCGAGGACGGCCCGCTGATCGAGGACTGCACGAGCGACGAGAGCGGCGGTGTGAGCCCCGGTGCGACGGCGGCCCCGCAGCCGGCCGTGCAGACCGCGACGCAGACCGTCGGCCTGCTCAGCGCCGTGCCCGACCAGCGGCCCGTGGCGGCCCCTCAGGAGCCCGCGGAGGAGTCCCGCACATCCAAGCTCGTCCTCGGTGAACTCGACGCTCTGGTGGGCCTGGAGAGCGTCAAGCGCGAGGTGCGCGCCCTCACCGACATGATCGAGGTGGGCCGCAGGCGCCAGGAGGCGGGCCTCAAGGCGGCCTCCGTGCGGCGGCACCTGGTGTTCACTGGCTCCCCCGGCACCGGCAAGACGACAGTGGCGCGCCTGTACGGCGAGATCCTGGCGTCGCTCGGCGTCCTCGGCCAGGGACACCTCGTAGAGGTGTCCCGTGTGGATCTGGTCGGCGAGCACATCGGCTCCACCGCGATCCGCACCCAGGAGGCCTTCCAACGGGCCCACGGCGGCGTCCTGTTCATCGACGAGGCGTACGCCCTGTCCCCCGAGGACTCCGGGCGCGACTTCGGCCGCGAGGCGATCGACACGCTCGTGAAGCTGATGGAGGACCACCGTGACGAGGTCGTCGTGATCGTCGCCGGCTACACGGCGGAGATGGAGCGCTTCCTGTCCACCAACCCCGGTGTGGCCTCCCGCTTCTCACGGACCATCACGTTCTCCGACTACGTGCCCGAGGAACTGCTGCGGATCGTGGAGCAGCAGTCCGACGAGCACGAGTACCGGCTCGCCGACGGGACGCCGGAAGCACTCCTCAAGTACTTCACGGCGCTCCCGAAGGGGCCCGCTTTCGGCAACGGCCGCACCGCGCGGCAGACGTTCGAGTCGATGGTGGAGCGGCATGCGGGCCGGGTCGCCCAACTCGACGACCTGGACACCGACGCGCTCACGCTGCTCTACCCGGAGGACCTGCCCGAACTGCCCTGAGGCTGCTCGGCGTCGGGCCGCTGCTGCGGTACGCCCGGCTTGAGGCGGGCGAGCAGCCGGGCGCGTTCCTCGGCGAAGACCGGGTCGGCCTGGTAGTCGCCGTGGCCCAGGATCGGTGCGGGGAGCGGGTGTTCGGCGGTCCGTCCGTAGGCGAGCGGGTCGAGGAGTGCCGCGTGGTCGACCTGCGGACCGCACTCGCCCGGCAGGTTGATCGGCCCGCCGATGGGGTCGGTCCTGCGGTGCAGATTGCGCCAGCAGTCGACCTGGCGGTGCAGCGAGGCCAGCGCCTCGGGTCCGAACTGGGCCGGGAACCAGCGCCCGTACAGCCGCTCCAGGGGCGACCCGTAGGTGAGCAGTCCGACGCGCTTCCTTACGGAGGGGTGCAGTTGCCAGGCGGCGGCCGCCGCGAGGACGCTGCCCTGGGAGTGCCCGGACAGGATGAGCCGGCCTCCGGTGGCCTGTGTCCAGGTGGCCATCCGCCAGGTCAGGTCGGGGACGGCGCGCTCGGCGTAGCAGGGGGGCGCGAAGGGGTGCGCGGCACGCGGCCAGAAGGTGCCCACGTCCCACAGGATGCCGATGGTGCGGCGTGCGGACGCGTCCTTGTAGGCGCGGCGCCCCCAGGTGACGAACAGTATGAAGCCCAGGCCGATGAGCCAGGAGCCGAGCGCCTGCGCCGAGTCGGCCGCCCCGGCCACGATCGCGTACGAGCCCTGGGCCGCGGTGCCCGGCACCTTCCCTGTGGTCCAGGCGCCGACCACGGCGAGGGCGCCGAGCAGCAGCGTCACCGAGGAGACGACGCCGATCATCACCGGCGCCTTGTCGGTGAGGGCGGCACGCGCGCGCGTGCCCGCGATGCGTGACGTACGGGCGGTGTCCGGGGGTTCGCTGGTGCTGCCCGGCTTTTCGTCGAGGTGGTAGTCGACCGCCACTTGGGCCGTCTCGCGCTTCTTGATACGGGCCGTGCGCAGGGCGAGTGCGCCGCACAGGACGGCGACCACGATCAGCAGCGGCGGGATGACGGAGGCCTGCCAGGTGAGCAGCACGGGCGGGCCCTTGATGAGGCCGCTGGTGCCGTCCAGCCAGTCGGCGACGCGCTGCGCCACGCCACCGCTCATGACGCCGCCGAGGGCGCACGCGAGCATCGCGGTGGCGGGACCGCCGAGGCCGCGCAGCGCGGTGCGCCGGTCGCGGGCCGTGCGGTAGATGGCGTGCGCGACGAAGGCCAGGGCGATCACGAGCGCGCCCTGGACGAGGGTGATGCCGCCGAAGCTCATGTCGCCGGGCAGCCGTCCGAAGGACTGCCATCCGGGGCGCGACCAAGCCGCGTACACCATGGTCACGACGAGCAGGACGAGCGCCGCGTAGGGCAGGGCGCGCACCACCGTGCCGTCCAGGGTGTCGTCGACCCGGCTCTCGCAGCGGCCGCGGTGCACGACGACGCCGATGACGGCGAGGGTGCCGAGGACCAGCGCGCCCACGATCAGCCAGCCCAGCACGTCGAGCAGGGCAGGACCGCCGGACGCCCGGTCGAAGCGGGCCGCGGACGTGCCGACGGCCGCGGCCACGGTGAGCAGTGCGGCCGCGGTGTGCGCCGAGCGCAGGCGGGCGACGAGGCGGCGTCCGTACCAAAAGCCGGGCCTGCCGAGCGCGTTGTCGATCTCGCCGTCGGTGGGCTCGGCCATGTGCGGCAGCGGGTGCTGCGCCTCGTACGCGCTCCAGGTGCGGTGCGAGAGGTACCAGAGCAGACCTGCCAGGGCGGTCGGGACGAGCGAGGCGAGCGCGAGGCGGCGGCCGGGCTGGCTCCACCAGCCGCCACCACCGTGCGCGTCGACGGAGAGGAAGCCGAGCCAGGCCCGCTGCTCGGCGCAGGCCGGTGTGCCCGCGCACTGCCAGGCCGTCAGGTCAAGGGCGACCTCGCACGCGGCGCCGACCAGCAGCACCGTGAGGGTGAGCGAGAGGAGGCGGACGAGCAGGCCGTAGAGGCGTACGGTGCGGGATCTGCGGCGGGCGTTGGGGCGCATCCAGTGGGACAGGTTCACCACCATGAAGGGGAGCAGCAGCAGCCACAGCGCCCGTGATCCGTTGCCCGAGGTGAGGTTGCACCAGACGTACGCCTCGGGGACGGGCTTGCCCCGGTAGTCGTCGGGGCGCGACTCCGCGTCGGCGTCCTCGCCGCGCCGGAAGACGGCCGCCGTCTCGTCGCCCGAGACCCGCACCGGCTGCGGGTCGTCGAGCATCTCTTGAGGAGTGGTGCCGCCGACTCCGTGGACGAGAAGTTCCAGAGCGGTCTCGTCCGTGGTCGTGGGCGGTGTCGCGGATGGCGTGGTGGATGGCTTCGCGGAGGGCGTCGTCGCCGGTTCCGCCGTGGTGCCGTTCCGTTGTCCGTGCTCGTGTGTCGTGCTCATGTGTCCCCCGTTTCTGAACACGACCAGGATCTCGGCCCGGCGCCCCTTCGGGCACCCCTCGTCACGGAATCTCCCCGAGGTGCCCCGCCCCATTCACCCCTTGGCGCCCCCTCGCGGCGCAGGTCGGCAGCGCAGGCGGTGGTCCCGGTGTCGGTGGCGCGTGCGAGGATGACGAGAAAGCGCTGGCCGGTACGGCGGTGGTGGCAGGCGGGACGAGCCGAAGGGATCCGACGGACGTGAGCGAGAATCAGAACCTGCTCGCGGAGCAGCGCCGCGCCCTGATCATCGACGAGGTCCGTCGGCGCGGCGGCGTCCGGGTCAACGAGCTGACCAGGAAGCTCGGCGTCTCCGACATGACGGTGCGGCGCGATCTGGACGCGCTGGCCCGGCAGGGCGTCGTCGAGAAGGTGCACGGCGGCGCGGTCCCGGTCGTCGAGGCCAGCACCCATGAGCCCGGCTTCGAGGCCAAGTCCGGCCTGGAGTTGACGGCCAAGGAGGACATCGCGCGCGCCGCGGCGCCGCTGGCCGCACCCGGCACGGCGATCGCGCTCTCCGGTGGTACGACGACGTTCGCGCTGGCCCAGCAGTTGCTCGACGTACCGGACCTCACGGTAGTGACCAACTCGGTGCGCGTGGCCGACGTCTTCCATGCGTCGCAGCGCGGTGCGGCGTCCCGACAGGGGGCGGCGACAGTGGTGTTGACCGGCGGGGTACGCACGCCGTCGGACTCGCTGGTGGGCCCGGTCGCCGACCAGGCGATCGCGGCGCTCCACTTCGACGTGCTGTTCCTCGGGGTGCACGGCATAAGCCCGGAGGCCGGCCTGTCCACGCCGAACCTGGCGGAGGCGGAGACGAATCGGCGGCTCGTGCAGTCCGCGCGGCGGGTCGTCGTGGTGGCGGACCACACCAAGTGGGGGACGGTGGGGCTGAGTTCGTTCGCCTCGCTCGACCAGGTGGACACGTTGGTCACGGACGGCGGGCTGCCGGTCGAGGCGCGGGCCGAGGTCGCCGAGCACATGCGGCTCGTGGTGGCCGGGGAACCCGAGGACGGTACAGACATCTGACGGTGCGCCAGTTATGGTGACCGGGACCGGTCACCTGGAGCACATCAACTTGGCTACGGGCGACGCCCGTTGACCCGGGTCGCGTCCGCCGCTTCAACCTTGGGGGTTGAACCTTCATGGCACGCCGACTTCGCCCCGTCGAGCTCGACTTCGTCGACAGCGCGCCCTTGCGGCTCGTGTTCGCCCGTGAGGTGTCGGCCTCCCCGGACGCCGTGTACCGGGCGCTCGCCGAGGATGTCGTCGGGTGGCCCCAGTGGTTCTCCGCGGTGACGCTTGCGCGGCCGCTGGACGGTGGGGCGCGGCGGGAGGTCCGGCTCAAGGGTGGGACGCGGTTCCTCGAGACGATCGTCGCCGCGGAGCCCGGTGACGTCTACGCGTATCGCGTTGACGAGACCAATGTGCCGGGGATACGGGCGATGGTGGAGGAATGGCGGATCGAAGGGGTTCCCGGTGGGGGGTCTCGGGTGCGGTGGACGTTTGCCGTGGATGCGGGTGCAGGGGTGCGGGTGGGGATGAAGGCTGGGCGGGGTGGGCTGGGTAGGGCGTTTCGGGGGGCCGTGGGGGCGCTTGATCGACGGCTTGCGGCGGCGCCTGCGTAGGGGCGGCTTGGTCGTTGCGCCGCGGCGGGGTTGCGCTCTCGGGGCTCCGCCCCGGACCCCACTGCTCAATCGCCGCAGGGGCTTGAAATGCCGGCGGAGCCTGAGCCCGGCCACTCCCCCGTCTCCAGCAGGCGCGTGATCGCCTCCGCATACGGGGTGATGTCCAGGGACTGCCGGCTCAGCCAGGCGTCCGAGTAGTACTTGTCCAGGTAGCGGTCGCCCGGGTCGCAGAGGAGCGTCACCACGCTGCCCGTGCGGCCCTCCGACACCATTTCCGCGACGATCTTGAGGGCGCTCCACAGGCCCGTACCCGTCGAACCGCCCGCCCTGCGGCCGATGGCCGACTCCAGGGCGCGGACCGCCGCCACGCTCGCCGCGTCGGGGACCTTCATCATGCGGTCGATGGCGCCCGGCACGAAGCTCGGTTCCATGCGGGGGCGGCCGATGCCCTCGATGCGGGAGCCGCAGTCGCTCGTCGCGTCGGGGTTGTCGGTCGTCCAGCCCTCGAAGAAGCAGGAGTTCTCGGGGTCCGCGACGCAGATGCGGGTGTCGTGCTGCATGTAGTGGACGTAGCGGGCGAGCGTCGCCGAGGTGCCGCCGGTGCCCGCCGTGGCGACGATCCAGGCGGGCTCCGGGTAGCGCTCCAGAGCGAGTTGGCGATAGATCGACTCGGCGATGTTGTTGTTCCCGCGCCAGTCCGTGGCCCGCTCCGCGTACGTGAACTGGTCCATGTAGTGGCCGCCGGTGCGGGCTGCGAGGGCCGCGGACTCCGCGTACATCGTCCTGGAGTCGTCCACGAAGTGGCACTGTCCACCGTGGAATTCGATCAGGCGGCACTTCTCGGCACTCGTCGTACGCGGCATCACCGCGATGAAGGGGACACCGATCAGCTTCGCGAAGTACGCCTCCGACACCGCGGTGGAGCCGCTCGACGCCTCGATGACGGGGCGGCCGGGGCGGATCCAGCCATTGCACAGGCCGTAGAGGAAGAGCGAGCGGGCCAGACGGTGCTTGAGGCTGCCCGTGGGGTGGGTCGACTCGTCCTTGAGGTAGAGGTCGATGCCCCAGTGCTCGGGGAGCGGGAAGAGCAGCAGGTGCGTGTCGGCCGAGCGGTTGTTGTCCGCCTGCACCTTGCGTACCGCCTCTTTGAGCCACTCACGGTAGCCGGGGTCCGTGTGGTCGACGTCGAGCGTCGGCAGGGGGCCGGACGCCGCACCCTCGCCTGTGGGCCGACCTTGTTCCGTGGTGCTCACCGATTGGCTCCTTCTCGTCGTGCCCGGCCGTCGTTTCCGCGCTCCGGTCCCGGGCGCCGACGGCAGCCGGGCACCACGATCATAAGCACCTTGCGCACGCTTCTCACCTGCATAAATGCATCTTTGAGCGTCTCAAAGGAACGCCTGGGAGGGTGCCGGAACACGCGCCCGGACCCCCCGGAGGGTCCGGGAACGTGCGTGCGAGGGGGCGTACGCCGGAGCTGCCCCCAATGCTTCACAGCGCGTCCACATGTGCACTGGTGCTCCTGGCCAGGTGCGTGCAGACTGCACCGCAGACACCCACTCGAGGGGGCGAAACGGCATGGCGGAGCCGGAGTTCACGGCGACGGGCGTGCGCATCGGCCGACGCCTGCGATCACTGACCCGGGCGGGGCAGGTCCGGATCACGGACGGCAGGCTGGAGTTGCTCACGAGCTACGGGAGCGAGATCGACAGCGCCCCGTTGGGTGAAGTCCGCGCGGGCAGGCCGTGGTTCGGCGCCGAGGACCGGGCGATGGCCGACGTGGACGGGCGGCGTTATCTGCTGCACCTCGGCGGACAGGGCGGCGCCTCGGGACCGCCCGCGGCCCGGCGGTTCATCGAGGCCGTGCGCGCCGCCACCGCGCACACCGGATAGCACCCGCCCCGCAGCGAACACCCGGCGAAGTTGCACGCCCACGCCCCCTGGGTCACGCTGGTCACACATCACTACTCAGGGTTTACCGGCGATAACGCTGCGAACCAGCCCGCCGGACACGGAGCGGGCAGTCCTGTCACAGCACGGTCGCACCGCTCGATCCGTTTTCGTCTTCTTCCGGACTCAATTTCGGGGAGTCGTAGCCGTGATCAGCCAGCCGAACAGGCATTGCACGGTGGAGCTCCAAGCCCTGCCGTCGCGGATAGGTCAGGTCCGCAGAATCGTATCGGCGCAGTTGCGCTACTGGCATCTCGATCCGTTGATCGAGATGGCCGCGCTCTGCGTCACCGAGCTTCTGACCAACGTCCACCGGCACGCCGGACCGGACAAGCTCTGCACCGTCGAGATCGAGCTGCTCAGTGGCACGCTCAGGGTCTCGGTGCACGACCATGACCCGAGGCTCCCCGAGGTACGGGACGCCGACCCCCTCGCCACCTGCGGCCGCGGTCTCGCGATGATCGCCGCGTTGAGCGAGAGCTGGGGCGTGCGCCCGCACGGCGAGGGCAAGGTCGTCTGGTTCGCCCTGCCGGCCACCGCCGCCTCGATGGCCATCGCGCCGTACCCGGTGTACGCGACGCATCCCGCGCGCCGCACGGACACGCACGAGCGCAAGGTGTCCCCACATGCTCCCGCCCGGTCGGCCGTCGCAGGCTGACCGGGCGGTGATCACCGAAGGTACGTCGCTCACTCGGTGGCGATGGCCCGCAGCACGTCCAGGCGTGCCGCCCTGCGGGCGGGGCGCAGGCCGGCGAGGCCGCCGGCGGCGAGCCCGACGAGTGCCACGACCGCCAGTTGGACCGGCGGCAGCGCGAACGCGAAGGCGCTGTCGCTCGCCCCGTCGGACGCCTTCACCAGCACCCAGCCGAGGAACCCGCCGAGCACGAGCCCGCCGGCCGTGCCGAACGCGGCGACGAGCACCGATTCCCAGCGGACCATCGCCCGCAGCTGCCCGCGGGTCTGGCCGACGGCGCGCAACAGGCCCAGCTCCCGGGTCCGTTCGTGCAGGGCGAGGGTCAGGGTGTTGGCGATGCCGAGCAGCGCGATGACGACGGCCAGGGCCAGCAGCGCGTAGACGAGCGTCAGCATCATGTCGATGCCGGACGCCGAGGACTGCGCGTACGCGTCGCGGGTCTGCACATCCGGATTGCCGTACGCCGCCGCGACCTTCTCGACCGCCTTCGTACCGTCGGCCGCCGAGACGCCGTCCTTGAAGGTGACGGAGACCAGCCTGTCGGCGTCCTGCGTACGATGCGGGGCCCAGGCCTCGCGCGAGATCACGTAGTCGCCTGCGAGCTCGGAGCGGCCGAAGACGGCGCGGACCGTGAAGGGTTCCTTCTTGCCGTCGGTGAAGGCGAGCCGTGCCGTGTCGCCGACCGCGAGGTGCTGCTTGTCGGCCTCGGTGCGGGTGATCGCGATGCCGTTCTTTCCGAGGTCGCCCATCGAGCCGCCGACCGTGCCGAGGTCGAACGACTTCGCGAGCGCGGCCGGGTCGGCGACAGTGAGGGCGCGCCCCTTGCCTTCGACGTCGGCGACGCCGCTGCCGAGGCCGACCGACGTGGCCACCTCGGGCCGCTCGGCGATCGCGGGCGCCAGTTTGGGGCTGAGGCCGCTGCCGCCGGCGCCGAAGGACGGGGTGGAGACGGCGACGTCGCCCGCGAAGGAACGGTTCACGGTCTGGTCCATGGTCGCCTTCAGCGAGGCGCCGAAGACGGTGAACAGGGAGACGACCGCGACGCCGATCATCAGGGCGCTCGCCGTGGCGGCGGTGCGCTTCGGGCTGCGCAGGGCGTTGCGCCTCGCGAGCCCGCCGGTGACGCCGCGCAGCCGGTCGAGCGGCGCGCCCAGGGCCCGTACGGCGGACGTGGACGCGACGGGACCGAGCACGACGAACGACGCGAGGACCAGCACGGCGCCGACGCCCGCGAGGGTGATCGACGGGGACGCCAGGACGCCGACGAGGGTCACCGCGATCGCGGCCGCGCCCAGCACACCGCCGATGACGGCGCGGCGCCGCGAGGCACCGGAGTCGTCGACGGAGCTGTCGCGCAGGGCGGCCAGCGGCGCGGTGCGTCCGGCGCGCAGGGCCGGCAGCAGTGCCGAGCCGACGCACACCACGATGCCGACGGCCAGCGGCAGCAGCATGGACAGCGGGCTGATCACCAAGTCCCCCTCGGGGAACGGGAATCCGATGGCGGGGAACAGCGCCTGGAGCCCGGCCGCGATACCGATCCCGCCCGCGAGACCGGCGGCCGAGGCCACCACGGCGACCGCGGTCGCCTCCACGAGGGTCGCCGCCGCGATCTGCCGGCGGGCCGCGCCGAGCGCCCTCAACAGGGCGTTCTCGCGGGCGCGTTGGGCCACGACGATGGCGAAGGTGTTGTGGATGGAGAAGGTCGCGACGAGCAGCGCGACGCCGGAGAACACGAGGAGGAAGGTCGTGAACAGGCTGAGGAACTGGCCGGAGATCATGTCGGTGTTCTCCTGCGCCGACTCGTCACCGGTGATCGCCTCAACTCCCTTGGGCAGACCGGCAGTCAGGCTGTCGACGAGCTCCTGCTGGCCGACACCGGGACCCGCGCGCACCTGAATGGTGGACGCCTCCCCCGGCTTCGGGGTGAGGTGCTTCTCGGCGTCGGCGCGGGTCATGCCGGTGAAGGTGGTCTGCGCCATGCCGTCCTCGCCGCCGAAGGTGGCCAGGCCGACGATGGTGACCTTCACCGGGTCGGGCGTGCGCAGCGTCGTGGTGTCACCGACCTTCAGATCGCCGGTTTTCGCGGCGCCGCGGTTGATGACGACCTCGCCGCTCTTGTGCGGAGTGCGGCCGTCGGCGAGCTGGTACGCGTTGAGCTCGGGGTCGTCGATCCAGTTTCCGGCGAGGGTGGGCGGGCCCTGGCCGCCGATGGGTTTGCCGTGGGCGTCGACGAGTTGGCCCGCGCCCTGGATGTTCGGCGCCGCTGCGGCGACGCCCGGCACCTTCGCCAGGTCGTCGGCGAGCGAGGCGGCCACCGGGCGGCGGGTGCCCTGGCTCTCGCCGGGGGTGGTGATGACGTTGCCGGAGCGTACGACGGCGTCGGTGCCGCTGCTGGCGCCCGCGAACATGGAGTCGAAGCTCGCGCGCAGGGTGTCGCCCATGACGAGGGTGCCGGCGAGGAACGCGACGCCCAGCAGGACCGCGCTGAACGTTCCGGCGAAGCGCCGCTTGTGGGCGCGCAGCGAGGTGAGGCTGAGGCGGACGGAGGCGTTCATGACGGCTCACCTCCAGCCGTTGACGTGGTGCCGCCGAATGACGGGGTGCCGCCGAATGATGTGGTGCCGTCGAGCTCCGCCGGCGCGGGCCCGTCGAAGGCCTTCATCCGGTCGAGGACCCGGTCCGCGGTCGGCCGTTCCATCCGGTCGACGAGGCGGCCGTCCGCGAGGAAGACGACCTCGTCGGCGTGGGCGGCCGCGACCGGGTCGTGGGTGACCATGACGACGGCGCGCGAGGCTTGCCGGGCCGTGTCGCCGAGGAGGCGGAGCACCTCGCCGCCGGAGCGGGAGTCGAGGTTGCCGGTGGGTTCGTCGGCGAAGACGACGTCGGGCCGGCCCGCGAACGCCCGTGCCACGGCGACGCGTTGCTGCTGCCCGCCGGAGAGTTCGGCGGGCCGGTGGTGCAGCCGGTCACCCAGCCCGACGACGTCGACGAGCGCGTCGAGCCACTCACGGTCGGGGCGTTCGCCCGCCAGGTCGATCGGCAGCGTGATGTTCTCGGCGACGTTCAGCGTCGGGATGAGATTGAACGCCTGGAACACGAACCCGACGCGGTCGCGCCGCAGCAGGGTGAGCCGCCGGTCGTCGAGCGAGCCGAGGTCGGTGTCACCGATGTACGCGGCCCCCTCGGTGAGGGTGTCGAGGCCCGCCGCGCAGTGCATCAGGGTCGACTTCCCCGAGCCGGACGGGCCCATGATCGCGGTGAACCGTCCGGCCCGGAAGCCGACGCTCACGCCGTCGAGGGCACGGACGGCGGTGTCCCCGGAGCCGTACACCTTGACGGCGTTGTCGACGCGCGCCGCGAGTGCGGTGGGGGTGAGCGTCGTGGCGGTGCTCATGACGTGCCACCCTTCGCCTTGCCGTCGACGCCGTACGCGCCGTACTGGCCGTAGTGGCTGTCGTGGCCGAACTCCTCGTTCAGGACGGTGAGTCGGCGCCAGTACTCGTCCTCGTCGATCTCGCCGGCGGCGAAGCGGCGGCCGAGCACGGCGATCGGCGAGTTCTCGTCGAAGCGGGGGCCGACGGGGCGCCACGGTCCGCGCCGGCCGCGCCAGACGGTGCGGCGCAGCAGGGTGACGACACCGACGACGACGGCCGCCCAGATCAGCGGGAAGAACAGGATCCAGGGGCCGGGGCCGTTGCCGGGGCCGAATTCCGCGAGGGTCTGCATCCGACTCATCTCCTCTTGTTCCGGTGGCGCCGGGGCGGTGTGCCGGGCGTCCACTCGTGGTGATGACTCGAGCGTCCCGCCGGGAGAGGGTCCGGGTCGTCGTACGGCCAGCGGCACTGTGCGTACCCCCGCGGGAGTACGTGAGGGGGGCGGGGCTGCTCCCTGCCGCTCGGTCGACCCTGATACGTGTCAGGGGCCGGGTCAGGGGCGGCTCCGGGGCGGCCCCCATGTGGGCGGGGCCTGCCGGGCCGGAGGATCGGAGCGTGCCCACTCCGAGACGAGACACCTTCAGCCGACGCTTGAAGTTCACCGGCCACGGCCATCTGCTCGCCCCCGCGGTCTGGACCGCCGTGGTCGTGGCCATGATGGCGGCGTTGCTTGCGCCCCGGGACACCGACCCGGGACTCAGTCCGCTGTCCCTCACGGTCAGCGACTTCGCCGCCCTGGACCGCGGTGGACCGATCGAGACCGCCATGGCCTCGCTCGGCCTCGTCTCGCTGCTGCTCCTCGTGGTGGCGAGGAAGCGGCTCCCGGCGATGCGCGGGCTACCGTCCGTGCTGCTGACGGTCTGGGGTGCGGGGCTCGTGCTCGCGGCCGTGGTGCCGACGGATCCGCTCACCACGCAGCTGACCGGGTCGGCGTATGTGCACCGCTACGCGTCCGTCGCGGCGTTCGCGGCGCTGCCGGCGGCCGGGCTCGTCCTGGCCGGGCGGCTCGGCCCGGCAGCGGGGCGGACCGCGTGGTGGTTGCGCGTGCTGTCCCTGCTCGCGGTGGTCGGGGCCGGGGTGATGGCGTACTCGGCGGGGCCGGGTGGCCGGGAGCTGATCGGTCTGGTGGAGCGGGTGATGCTCGGGTGCGAGGTGATCATGCTCGGGGTGCTCGGCCGGTACGTTCAGCGCCTCGCGCGCGGGGGCAGCGGGCGTGCCAAACTGGCGCCATGAGCAAGACGGACACCACGGACGAGTACATCGGGGGCTTCGGCGGTCAGGCCCGTGAACTGCTGGAGCAGGTACGCGCCTTGGCCCACGAGGCGGTTCCCGAGGCGACCGAGGCGATCAAGTGGGGGACCCCGGCCTGGATCCACCCGTCGGGGACGATCCTCTTCATGGTGAACGGTTACACGAAGCACGCGAACGTCGTCTTCACCCCCAGCACCCGCGCGGCGTTCGACACCGACCTCGCCGACTTCGCCACCGGCAAGGGCTCGGTGAAACTCCCGTACGGCCGGCCCGTGCCCGGTGACCTGCTGCGGCGGATGATCGCGTACCGGGTGCGGGAGCACGAGGTCGAGGGTGTGCGGTGGATGTAGCCGCGGCGCCTCCCACCCCGTCCCCCACTGCCGACCACTGAGGACGCGATCCATGCACGCGATGCAATACGAGATCACCCCCAGGACTCCCGGCGACCGCTACCCGGTCCCGCACCTCTCCCAGCCCGAACGCGACAGCCTGCCGTGCGGGCGGCAGTGGTGAGCGGGGCCGTCCGCGGCGTCCAAGGCGACCTGGATCCAGGGCAGTTGGGCATCGTCGACGCACACGACCACCTCTTCTTCCGCAGCCCCGTGCTGCCGGGACAGGAGCTGGACGACGCCGGACTCGCCCGCCAGGAGCTGGAGGCGTACGCGGCCGTGGGCGGCGGCACCGTGGTGCAGTGGACGCCGTACGGGCTCGGCCGGCACGCGGCGGAGCTGCCCGCGCTCGCGGTGGCGACCGGAGTGCACATCGTGGCCGCCACCGGACTGCACCAAGCGGCCCACTACACCGAGCAGTTGCTGACCGAGCGCCGCGACGACCTCGCCGAGGTCTTCGTACGCGAGCTCACCGAAGGCATCGCCGACAGCACCGTACGCGCCGGCCTGATCAAGGTCGCCGGCGGCTTTCACGCACTGGACGCGCACGCCCGCTGGACCATGGCGGCCGCGGCCGAGGCACACCACGCGACCGGGGCGCCGATCGCCGTCCACCTGGAGCTTGGCACGGGCGCACTGGACGTACTCGACCTGCTCTGCGAGGAGTTGGAGGTGCCCGCGCACCGCGTCATCCTCGGCCACCTCAACCGCTCCCCCGACCTCGTGACCCACCGGGAAGCTGCGGACTCGGGGGCGTACCTGGCCTTCGACGGCCCCTCGCGGGCGAACCACGCCACGGACTGGCGGATGCCGGACGCCCTCGCGGCCCTGGCCGACGCGGGCCACGCGGACCGCCTCCTGCTCGGCGGCGACACCACGACCGCCGGGGCCCGTTCGGTGACCGGCGGCCCCGGCATGCCGTACCTGCTGCGCCGGGTGCGCCCGCGCCTCGAAGCGGTGCTGGGCGAGGGGACGGTGGAGCGGATCCTGGTGGACAATCCGGCGCAGGCGTTCTCGGTCGAGTGGCGGTGAGGGGTGTGCGTGACCGGGATCACGTATTGCACCGAGCGATCCAAAACAGGTAGCGTTCCCGTATGGCCCGACCGAGGATGTTCGACGAGGAGCGGGCCCTGGACGCGGCGATGCACGCCTTCTGGGAGCACGGCTATGAAGCCACCTCCACGCAGGACCTGTGCACCGCCACCGGGCTGGGGCGCAGCAGCATCTACAACACGTTCGCCAGCAAGCACGACCTGTTCACGCGCTCGCTGACCCGTTACATCGAGCGGATGACGGCGAACCAGATGGAGATCCTGGAGGACGCGGAGGAGTCGCCGCTCGACCGGATCCGTACGTTGTTCGCGACGACGGTCGACACCGAGTCCGGGACCCGTAAGGACGGCCACAGCCGTGGCTGCCTCACTGTGAACACCACCGTGGAGTTCGCGGGGCGCGATCCCGAGTCGGCGCGTCTGGTCGAGCGGGATCTCGATGTCCGGCTCGCCGCCCTGCGGTCCGTGATCACGGCCGGGCAGACCGACGGCTCGATCACCTCGAAGCGGCCGCCGGAGGAGCTGGCACGCTTCCTCAACACCGTGATCGGCGGGATGCGCGTCTCCGGACAAGGGGGCGCCGACCGCGCCACTCTTGAGGCCACGGCACACATCGCCCTGGACGCCCTCACCGGCTGATCTCCTCACCCCAGTACCGCAGTTGGATCGCAGTCGAGTACCGCGTCGTGCTCAGTCATGCCCTGATTTTGTACTGCTCCATCCAAAACAAACACCTCCCGGAGGGACACCCATGCCACGCGCCGTATACGTCTTGGCCCTCGGCATCTTCGCCATGGTCACAAGCGAGTTCGTCGTCGCCGGTCTGATGCCGCAGATGGCGCACGGCCTTGATGCGACGATCCCGCAGATCGGGTATCTGATCACCGCCTTCGCCGCGGCCATGGCGTTCGGCGGCCCGTTCCTCACCGTCGCGCTCCTGAAGGTCCCTCAAAAGCGGGCCCTGATGGTGCTGTTCACGGTGTTCCTCGCCGGCAATGTGCTGGCCGCGACCGCATCGACGTACGCGGTGATGCTGGCGGCGCGAATCGTCACCGGCGTCGCCTCGCAGGCCTTCTTCGGTATCGGTCTCGCGATGTGCGCACAGCTCACCCGGCCCGAAGTCCGCGGCCGCGCCGTCTCCGTGGCGCTCAACGGGCTGATGCTCGGCACGCTGCTCGGGCTTCCGCTGGCCACGTTCATCGGCGACCGGCTCGGCTGGCGCGCCGCGTTCTGGGTGATCTCGGGGATCGCGGTGCTCGCCGCGGCGGCGACGCTCGTCGGGGTGCCGGACGTGCCGAAGGACGCGGGCGCCGGTCAACTGCGGGAGGAATTCGGTGTGTTCCGCTCCGCGCGGCTGTGGTTCACGCTGTCGACCAGCACGCTCGTGATCGGCGCGACGTTCGCGGCGTTCAGCTACCTGGGCCCGATCCTCACCGAGATCTCCGGATTCGGCGCGGGCACCGTGCCGCTCCTGCTCGTCGCCTACGGGGCGGCGACCGTCATCGGCAACACGGTGACGGGACGCCTCGCCGACCGGCACACCCTGACCGTGCTGCTGGCCGGGCTCGCCCTCAACTCCCTCTTCCTCCTGGGGTTCGCGCTGTTCGCCCAGGTGAGTGCCGCGGCCGTGGTGTGCATGCTGGGCATCGGTCTGGTGGGTGTCACCATGAACCCGGCGATGGTGGTGCGCGTGCAGCGCAGGGGGAACGCGGGGGCGCTGGTGAACACCGTGCACTCCTCGTTCATCACGCTCGGCATCGTCATCGCCACCTCGGTGGGCGGTGTCGTCATCGACGCGTACGGGCTGCGGGCGCCGCTGTGGGTCGGTCTGGCGCTCGCGGTCGCCGGGATCGCCTCGCTCGTACCGGATCTGATGGCGCGGAGGGACCAGGCGGCGAAGCCGCAGGAGCCGGTCATGGAGCCCGTCGGCGTCACCCCCCGCTGAGCGCCCCCAGGGGATCGTCGAGGACCGGCTGCCAGGCCAGTTCCGCCGCGCCCACCAGGCTGTTGTGGTCCAGCGTCGACGCCAGGATCGGGACGCTGCCGCTGCGGCCCCACAGGCTGCGGTCCGCCACGACGGCCCGGAGGCGCTCGGGGTCGGCGTCGAGGAGGGTGCGGTGGAGGCCACCGAGGACGATGCGGTCCGGGTTGAGGATGTTGACCAGGCCGGCGAGGCCGAGGCCGAGGCGGTCGATGAGGAGGGCGGTCGCCGCGCGGACGTCCGGGTCGTCCTTCGCCTCGGTCAGCAGGCCGCGGGCCTGTTCCAGGAGTGAGCCGCCCGGGTCGGGGGCGCGGCCCGCCGCCGTGAGGAAGGCGAGCGGGTCGGCCTCGACGTCCAGGCAGCCGCGGCTCCCGCAGTGGCAGGGGCGTCCCTCGGGGTTCACGGTGAGGTGGCCGACCTCCAGGGCGAGGCCCGAACTGCCGGTGTGGAGGTGGCCGTCGAGGACGAGGGCGCCGCCCACTCCGCGGTGCCCGGTCGCCACCAGCAGCAGGTCGCGCGCGCCGCGTCCCGCGCCGTGGCGGTGCTCGGCGAGCGCGCCCAGGTTGACATCGTTGGCCGCGAACGCCGGGATGCCGAGGCCCGCTTCCCGTACGCAGTCGGTGAAGATCTGCCGCACCGGGGCGCCCACCGGCCAGGCCAGGTGGAGGGGGTTGAGGGCGGTGCCATCGGGTTCGGCGACCGCGGAGGGGACGGCAAGGCCCGCGCCCACGCAGCGTCGTCCCGTGGAATCGAGGAGCCGGACGCCCGCCTCCACCACCGACCGCAGTACGTCCGCCGGGTCCGGGTCGATGATCTCGCAGCCCGGCGTGGTGGCGACGATGCCGCCGCCGAGACCGACGAGCGCCGCCCGGTAGCCGTCGGAGTGGACCTGTGCCGCCAGCGCGACCGGTCCTTCGTCGGCGACGGAGAGGCGGTGCGAGGGGCGGCCCTGGGAGCCGGATGCCGCGCTCGGCTTCGCGTCGATGCGGATGAGGCCGAGCGCCTCGAGCTCCGCGGCGACGGCGCCCGCGGTCGCGCGGGTCACACCGAGCTCGGCGGTCAGCACGGCGCGGGTGGGGGCCCGCCCGGTGTGGACGAGTTCGAGCGCGGGACCGAGCGCGCTGCGCCCCCGCTCCAGACGCGGTGGCCGCCCGGCCGTGTCGCCCGCCGTGTGGCCCCCGGTCCCGGAGGCCGCCTTGCCGCCGCTCATCAGCAACTCCTCGCCCTGATCACGCTCAGGAATGTTAGCCGGTGAACGCCCCGTGGCCGATCCGTGCGCGCACCCCGTCTACAAGCCGCTGACCCGCAACGTGATGTTGAGCCGCCCGCTCAGGCCGAGCCCGGGCGGCGCCGTCCCCGGCTCGGTCCTCGGCACCCCGTGGTACGCGAACCGCGACGCGCCGCCGAACACGAACAGATCCCCGCTGCGCAGCTCGACGTCGGTGTACGGCTTCGTACGGGTCTCGGTGTTGCCGAACCGGAAGACGCAGGTGTCACCGAGGCTGAGGGACACGACCGGCGCGGTCGACTTCTCGTCGCGGTCCTTGTGCATACCCATGTGGGCGTCGGTGTCGTAGTAGTTGATCAGGGCGATGTCGTAGGGGTCGGCCGGGCCTTCTCCGTAGGCCGCCGCGACCGCCCGCCGGCCGAGCGCCACCAGCTCGTCCGGCATCGGCTTCACCGCCTCCCCGTCGCCGTCGACCGCGGTGCGCGCGTAACCGTACGGGAACCAGTGCCAGCCGAGACCGAACTGCCGCACGCTCATCCGGCCCCCGCCCGGCAGCCGCACATCGCGCAGGCCGGCGGGCGGGCGCGCCCAGGTGCGGCACAGCTCGATCAGGCGCCGCTGTTCCCGCTCGTCGAGCCAGTCGGGGACGTGGACGGCGCCGGGGGCGATCTCCGTGCGGTCGCGGGCGAACAGTTCGTTCATGGGTCCAGTGTTCCCGAAGACACGTGGGCCGGTGCGGCTCGGTTCGGTGTGCGGGTCAGTACGGCCGCAGCTCCCCCTTCTCCGCCGCCTTGCCCGGCCGCGCCGCCGTGTCCTTCGGGTACGAGATGTGGTCCGGGTCGCCGTCGGATGTGTAGCGCGTGAGTTTCCCGGCGGACAGTTGGCCGAGCCAGTGTGTGGAGCTGTAGTTGGCGTCCTTGCCCTTGGCGGGGGCCGAGCGGATCCGGGGGATCGCGGCCGGGTCGAAGGAGTCCGCGTACGGGGAGGGGGCCGGGTTCGCACCGACGAGGTAGACGCCCCGGTTCTTGTACGCCGTGCCGGACGCGCTGCCGGTCAGGGCGAGGTCAGCGGGTTCGGGCTGGATGCCGTACGGGAGGGCGAGGGAGCGGACGTCCGTGCCGGGGACGTCGCGCACGATGGAGCGCTGGCCATCGGCGATCTGGGCGCGCGCCTCGGCGGTGCCGCTCTGCGCGAGGTTGGCGTGGTCGAGTGTGTGGTTGCCGATCTCGAAGCCGTTCTTCTTCAGCCAGGTCAGGGCCTTCTTCTGCCCGGTGGCTGCGAAGGCGTCGCCGTTCACGAAGAGGGTTGCGCGGGCCTTGAAGCGCGGGTGGTCGCGGGCGACGGCGCGCAGGACACCGACCGCGCAGTCGTCGGTGGGTTCGCCGTCGGCGCCGAGGCGGAGCTGGCTGTCGGTGGAGTCGTCGAAGGTGAGGACGACCGGGTGGGCACCGGCCGGGATGTCGATCCTCCCCGTCTCGTACTCGCCCGCGGTCACGGGCACGTACCCCTCGCGCACCAGGCGTTCCAGTTCGGCGCGGAGGTCCTTGGGTGTCCGGTCGTACGCGCTCTTCGGGTGCTCGACGATCTGGTGGTACATGAGCACCGGCACGGCGCCCAGTTCGTTGGCGCGCACCTTTTCCGGCGCCGGAGGTTTGGCCGGTTTCGCTGCCCCGGACGAGTGTCCTGAGCCCGGGGAGTGGGAATCCTGCCGGTCACCGGCGGACTGCGGAGGCTTGGCTCCATCAGCCGGCGCATCGCTCCCGGTACCGCCACAGGAGACGGCGGCCATCGCAAGGACCAGAGCAGATACGGCAGTTGCGCCGGACCGGTGAACACGAAGAAGACGAAGAAGACGAGGACGACGAGGAACACGCAGTAGACCACGACGCACGAGACCTCCTGGAGGATCTGCTGATGCGGCTCGACTGGAAGAACTGGCTCCGCTCCCCCACCTCCCGCTCATCCGGTTCCGTTTCCGACCCTGCGGCCAGTGCTTCCCCGGCGGGCTTCCCGCGCAGACGGCCGGTCATCCTCGTCTGCGTACTGCTCGCACTGGTTCTCGCCATAGGCGGCACACTCTCGCTACGCGCCGCACACGGAACCACCCTGAACCTCGTGGGCCTGCCCAACGACGGCAAGCTGGGCGCGCAGCTCCTGCGCACGGGAGAGTTCGAGGTCGCGGGCGCCGAGGGCGACAAACTCAAGGGCACCAAGGTCACCCTCGACGGCAAGCCCCTGCGGACACGGGCCGCGCACGGCAGCGCCGGCGCCCTCTCCGTCGGCCTGGGTGACATCAAGGACGGCACACACGAACTGCGCGTCACCCACCCCGGTTCCTGGCCCACCGGTGACACCGAGGTCGTCCGAAAACTGACGGTCGACACCGAGGCACCCCGCCTCAAGGTGGCCGACACCAAGGCGAAGGGCTTCCGCGAGCCCGTCACCGTCAGGGGCACGGCGGCCGACGCACAGCGAATAACCGTCGCGGGGCACACGGCGAAGCCCGCGAAGGACGGCGCCTTCGCCGTCCGGCTCCCGCGTCCACCGGGACGTACGACGGTCACGGCGACCGACGCCGCGGGCAACACCGCCCGCCATGAGGCCGAACTCACCGTGCACCGGCCGCTGTTGAAGGCCGTGCACGTCAGCGCCCAGGGCTGGGCCTCCGACGCGCTGCGCGAGCCGGTCATGAAGATGCTGAAGCAGAAGAAGATCAACGCCGTGCAGCTCGACATCAAGGACGAGCTCGGCGAGGTCGGTTACGCCTCCAAGGTGCCGCTCGCGAAGAGCGTCGGCGCCGCCAAGGGGTACTACGACGCGAAGAAGGCCGTCAAGGAGATCCACGCCGCGGGCGGTACGGTCGTCGGCCGCATCGTCGCCTTCCGCGACCCGATCCTCGCCACCAAGTCCTGGAAGTCCGGGCACCGCGACCGTGTGGTGCGGACCCCGGGCGGGGGCGCCTACAACGGCGGCAGCTACGGCCAGTTGTCGTTCACCAACTTCGCGAACAAGGAGGTGCGGCAGTACAACATCGACCTGGCCGCGGAGGCCGCGAAGCTGGGCTTCGACGACATCCTCTACGACTACATCCGCCGCCCCGACGGCCCGATCCGCAAGATGTCGTTCCCTGGCCTCGGTGACACCACGCCCGAGCGGTCCGTCGCCGATGTCGTCGGCGAGACACGTGCCGCCGTCCGCAAGCACAACGCGTTCCTCGGTGTCTCGGTGTTCGGCATCGCCGTCGACCGGCCGAAGGAGATCGCCCAGGACGTCGGCCTGCTCGCGCAGGAGGCCGACTACATCTCACCGATGATCTACCCCTCGCACTGGGCCAAGGGCGAGTACGGCGTCTCCGACCCCAACTCCCACCCGTACCCGATCACCAAGCGCTCCCTCGCCGCCTTCGCGAAGAAGACGCGGCACACCGACGCGCAGATCGTCCCCTGGATCCAGGACTTCTCCCTCGGCGTCTCCTACGGCGACAAGGAGGTCCGCGCCCAACTCGACGCGGCCCGCTCCGACGGCATCAAGGGGTTCCTGCTGTGGAATCCGGGGGTGCAGTACCACGAGGGGGCGTTGGGCTGAGGGACGGGTGAGCCCATTGACCGGTGGGGTGGACTTCTCCACCCCGCGAAGTGGGCCCTCGACCCCGCCGCCGTTTTCATCATCCTGAAGAATTTCAACATGACCCTTGTCGGACGCGGCGTCGTGCAGTTCAATCGTCGTTGAGCCCGCCGGTGTCCGTGCCGCGCGGGGACAATCGACCCGACAAGGCAGGTACGTCCATGAGCGAGGCCAAGCCCGATGTGGACGCCCTCGTCGCCACGGTGGGACTGCAGGTGCGGGCGGCCCGCAAGCAGGCAGGGCTCACTCTGGACGCGCTCAGCAAGGCGGCCGGCGTCAGCGTCGGCCTCATCAGTCAGGTCGAGCGGGGCAAGGGCAACCCGTCCTTCGCCACGCTCGCCCAGATCGCGCACGGCCTGGACATCCCCATCGGCCGTCTCTTCCACCTGGCGGACCAGGTCTCGCCCGTGGTGCGCCACGACGAGCGGCGGGTCCTCGACTTCCACGGAGCCGCCGAACTGACCGGCGCGCGCTACGAGTTGCTCACGCCGACCCTGAGCGGGGCGCTCGAGTCGATCTGGGTGGAGACCGAGCCGGGGCACGACACGAGCGACACCCCGTTCCGGCACAACGGCGAGGAGTTCGGCATCGTGCTGAGCGGGGTCAAGGACGTCTACCTCGACGGCGTCCGACACCGCCTGTACCCCGGTGACTCCATCACGTACTCCAGCAGCGTGCCGCACTGGTACGCCAACCCCGGTGACGAACCGGCCAGTTCGGTCTGGGTGATCACGCCGCCCACGTGGTGAGCCGTACCCCGCGACGAACCCGATAGCAGAACACACCCCACCGGACGCGCCCACCGCAGCGCGCGCCCGTCATCCGCGCACGCCCGATCCTCGACCAGCGAGGTGCCTGATGGCATCGCTTTTGCAGAGATCCCCTGCCCGTGTGCCGGTCTCCACCCGTCGTGCCCTGCTCGCCCTCGGTGGCGGAAACGCCGTCGAGTGGTACGACTGGATGGTCTACGGCCTGCTCGCCTCCTCCATAGGCCCACAGTTCTTCCCCTCCTCCAACCCCCTGTCCTCCACCATGTCCGCACTCGCCGTCTTCGCCGTCGGTTTCGCGGCGCGCCCGCTCGGCGCCGTCGTCTTCGGCCGGATCGCCGACCGGGCGGGACGCAAGGGAGTGATGCTCTTCTCGATCGGCTCGATGGTGGCGACCAGCCTGGTCATCACCGTGACCCCCACTCATGCCGCGATCGGCACCTGGGCGGGCGTGATCCTGCTCCTGTGCCGGATCGTGCAGGGCGTGTCCACCGGCATCGAGGCCCCGCTCAACTCCACGTACGCCGTGGAACTCGCGCCCGAAGGACACACCGCCCGGTTCGGCGCGATCATGGGGTTCTACGTCCAAGTGGGCATCGTGGGCGCCTCGTTGGTGTGCTTCGGCGTCAGCTCGGTGATGAGCCAGGACGCACTCGACTCCTGGGGCTGGCGCATCCCCTTCGCCATCGGCGCGCTCGCCGGAGGTGTCTTCCTGTGGCTGCGCAGGGCGCTCCCGGAGACGCTGGAGAGCACCGCGGACACCACGGACGACGCCGGGGACGCGGCGCCCGCAGGACCGTGGGCCGAACTCGCCCGCCGCAAACTCGCCCTGCTCACCATCGTGTTCGTCGTCGCCGGCGCCCAGGCCATCAACTACACATGGACGACCGGCCTGCCCAACCTGGCCCGCACCACCCACCACGAGGACAGCTCGGCCGTCTTCGCGATCACCACGCTCTCCGGAGTCCTCGTCGGGTGTCTGTACCCGCTGGTGGGGCGGATCGCCGACCGCTCGCGGATCTCCCGAACGTTCTGGATCTCGCGGCTCGGCACGGCCGCGCTCGTCTTCATCGTCCTCGTGTACCAGGGCCCGGGACTCACCCGGTTCACCGTGGTGATGCTGGTCGGCGCGCCCGTCCTCGCGTTCACGATGGGCCTGTACAACACGGTCGCCGCCACGCTCATGCCCATGCACTGCCGGGTCACCGGTGTCGGGATCGGCTACGCCGTCGGCGTCGCGGGCTTCGGCGGCACCGCCCCCTACGTCCTGCTCTGGTTCCAGAACCACGGCGCGGCCGCCGCGTTCCCGGTGTACGTGGCCGTCCTGTGCCTGCTCAGTGTGCTGCTCTACCGGCTCGCCTTCGCCCGCGGCGCGGTCCGCGCCGGCGACTGACCGCGGCCGTCACCCTCAACGTAAGGACATCGCTGTGCCTGTAGTTCCCCCTGCCCTGACGGGCGACCGCATCGCTCTCGAAGCGGTCGAGGCCCCCGTCGTCCAGCGCTCCGACGTCGTCGTCGTGGGCGGCGGACCGGCCGGTGTCAGCGCCGCCGTCGCCGCCGCGCGGACCGGCGCGAGCGTCACGCTGCTCGAACGGTACGCGGCGCTCGGCGGGCTCGCGTCCGGCGGCATGGTCCTGGTGCTCGACGACATGATCAACGGCGACGAGATCACCGTGACCGGCGTCGTCGACGAGTACGTGGAGCGGATGGCCAAGCTCGGCCTCGCCGTCTATCCGCCGGTCGAGGACCGCTATTCCTCGCCCGAGATGTGGGCCAAGTGGGGCCGCTGGGGCTCCTTCGACTTCCACCAGCACATCAACCCCAAGCCCATCTGCTACGCCGTCGCGTTCGACCCGGACGGCTGGAAGCGGGTCTCCAACGACCTGGTGCGCGAGAGCGGTGTCACGCTGCGGCTGCACAGCTGGTTCTCCCGGCCGATCGTCCAGGACGGTGTGCTCAAGGGTGTCGTCTGCGAGACCAAGTCGGGGCCGCAGGCGGTCATGGGCGACGTCGTCATCGACACCACCGGCGACATCGACGTGGCCGCCCGCTCGGGCGCCGCGCACACCAGCGCCGGCTACCTCACCACGCTCGTCTTCCGGCTCGGCGGCATCGACACCGACGCCGCCGAACGCTACGAGCAGGAAAACCCGCGCGAGGTCCGCGCCCTCAACCGCAAGATCAAGCGGATGCTGGGCGGCGCCTGGGAACTGTGGTGGCTCAAGACCCCGATCCCCGGCGTGGTGTGGTGCAACTGCCCCCACATGACCGGCTTCGACGGCACCGACCCTGCCTCCCTCACCGAAGCCGAGTTCGAGGCGCGGGACCGCATCGCGACCGCCCTCGACACCATCCGCCAGGAGCTGCCCGGCTTCGAGAAGGCGTACCTGCTGGACGTCGCCGAGCAGATGGGCGTACGGCAGACCCGTCTCCTGGAAGGCGAGTACGTGGTGACCAAGGACGACATCACCGCGCGACAGCACTTCACGGACTCCGTGGCCCGCGGGCGCGACTACTACTACCCGTACCGGTCGCTGCTGCCGCGCGACGTCGACCAGTTGATCGTGGCGGGCCGGCACTATTCGGCCACCCCCGAGGCGCAGCGCATGTCCCGCGAGATACCGCCGTGCATGGCGATGGGGCAGGCGGCGGGGATCGCCGCGGCCACCGCCGTCGAACAGGGCGTTCTCGTACGCGATGTGGACCCGGCCGTGATCCAGCGCCGGATGCGCGACCAGGGGGCCGACCCCGGCGACGTACCCGCCGCGAACGCCACGACCGCCACCGCCGCACAGCCCTCGCAGCCTTCGCAGGAGGCCCTCGTATGACCACCACCCAGCCGCTCACGGGCGTCACCGTCCTCGACTTCACGCAGGTCTTCATGGGCCCGTCGGCGACCCAGCTCCTCGGCGACTACGGCGCCGACGTCATCAAGGTCGAGCGTCCGGGGACCGGCGACATCTCCCGGACCTCGATCCCCGACGAGGCCGGGCTCGACAACCCGATCTTCCTGTCGATCAACCGGAACAAGCGCAGCATCGCCCTCGACACCCGCACCGAGGAGGGCCTCGCGGCGGTGCGCGAGCTCGCGCGCACGGCCGATGTCGTCGTCTCCAACTTCCGCGCGGGCGTCATGGAACGCCTCGGCCTCGGCTACGAGGATCTGAAGTCCCTGAATCCGCGCGTGATCTGGGCGTGCGGCACCGGCTTCGGCAGCTCGGGACCGTATGCGCACAAGGGCGGCCAGGACGCCGTCGCGCAGGCCTACAGCGGAGTGATGTGGCGCAGGCCCGCCGACGACGACCCGGTCGGCCTGTACGCCACCACGCTGTGCGACTACACGACGGGCATGCACCTGCTCCAGGGCATCCTGCTCGCGCTGCTGCACCGCGACCGCACGGGAGAGGGGCAGCGGGTCGAGGTGTCGATGTACGACTCGATGCTGCACATGCAGATGCAGGAGGCCTGCCAGCAGCTCAACAGGGGCTCCGAGATCAACTGGGCGGCGATGCCGCTGACCGGCGTCTTCCCGACCACCGACGGCGCTGTCATCTTCGTCGGCGGCTTCCGGGACAACGCGCTGCATCACCTCAGCATCGCCCTCGAACTGGACGAGGACCTGTCGCTCCGTCCCGAACTGACCACGCTGGACCAGCAGTTCGCGGCACGGACCGAACTCCAGGAGATCTTCCGCACGGCCGTCGCGGGACGCTCCACCGAGTACTGGGTCAAGCGCCTGGAGGAGCAGGACATCCTGTGCGCCCCGGTACGCAGCCTCGCCGACGCGCTCGACGACGAGCAGACCGCCGTCAACCAGATGATCGTCGAGATGCGGCACCCGGTGGCCGGCACGGTCCGCGCGCTCAACGCGCCGATCAAGCTCTCGGCGGCTGAGGCGACGGTGCGGCGGGTGCCGCCCCGGCTCGGGGAGCACGGGGACGAGATCCTGGAATCCCTCGGGTACGACGCCGAGCGGATCGCCCTGCTCCGCGAGAAGGGGGTCCTGCGATGAGCGCAAGCCCGGCCGAGGCGCCCCCGGTCGACGAGATCCGCTTCGAGCGGGACCGTGACGGCCATCTCGCCCGCGTCACCATCGACCGCCCCGCCGTCCTCAACGCCCTTGACGGCAAGGCGACTTCCCGACTGAACGACATCTGGTCCGAGATCGAGTCCGATCGCGCCATCCGCGCCGTGGTCGTCACCGGAAGCGGTCCCCGCGCCTTCTGCACGGGCGCCGACATGTCCGCCGACGCGGCCCCGAAGACGGGCCTCGAATACTGGGCCGACCTCGACCCGAACGGCTTCGGCGGCCTCGGCCTGCGCACCACGCTCGACGTCCCCGTCATCGCCCGCGTCAACGGCTACGCGCTCGGCGGCGGCATGGAGATGGTCCTCGGCTGCGACATCGTCATCGCGGCCGAGCACGCCCAATTCGGCCTCACCGAACCCCGCGTGGGCCGCATCCCGCTCGACGGCGGCGTGTTCCAGCTCCTGCACCGGCTGCCGCACACCCAGGCGATGGGCCTGCTGCTGACCGGGCGGCGCGCGCCGGCGGCCGAGCTGCATCGGATGGGCCTGGTCAACGAGGTTGCTCCGGACGGCGAGTTGGACGCGACGGTCGAGCGGTGGGTGGACGACGTACTCGCCTGCGCGCCCACGTCCCTGCGCGCCATCAAGCAGATGGTGCAGCGCGCGGGCCATCTGCCGCCCGGCGAGGCCCACGCGATGCGGCTGCCCGCGCTCACCGCCGCCCTCGACAGCGAGGACGGCGAGGAAGGTGTGCGCGCCTTCCGCGAGAAGCGCAGGCCGCAGTGGCCGGGCCGCTGACACAGCCTTCCGTACGACAAGGAGCGCTCGACATGACACATCACCTCGCGCCCGGTGTCTGGGGCGTGGTGGCCACCCCGTTCACGGGCCCTTCGCTCGACGTCGACGAGGCCTCGCTGGCCCGTCTCGTGCGCCACTACGCGGACATCGGCACGAGCGGCCTCACCGTGCTCGGCGTCTTCGGCGAGGCGGCCCGGCTCGACGCCGCCGAACGCGGCCGGGTGCTCGACACCGTGCTCGCCTCGGTGGACCTGCCGCTCGTCGTCGGTGTCACCGCGCTGTCCACGGCGCCCGCCGTGGAGGAGGCCGCGCAGATCCGTGCGGCGCTCGGCGACCGGCTCGCCGCGCTCATGGTGCAGGTCAACTCGCCGCGCCCGGACGTGGTCGGCGAGCATCTGCAGGCCGTCCACAAGGCGACAGGCGCGCCGATCGTGGTGCAGGACTACCCGGTGAGCAGCGGCGTGCGGATCACGACGCCGGATCTCGTCACCGTCGTACGGGAGTTGCCCGCGGCGGCGGCCGTCAAGGCGGAGGCGCCGCCCACGCCCGCCGCCGTGGCCACGCTGACGGAGGCGCTCGACGTGCCGGTCTTCGGTGGGCTCGGCGGCCTCGGACTGCTCGACGAACTCGCGGCGGGAGCGGCCGGCGCCATGACCGGATTCTCCTGCCCCGAGGGCCTGTTGGCCTGTGTCGAGGCGTATCGCGTCGGTGGCTACGAGGCGGCTCGCGCGGCCTACGAGCCATATCTTCCGCTCGTCAATTTCGAGGCGCAGGCGGGCATCGGCCTCGCCGTCCGCAAGGAGGCGATACGCCGCCGCGGCCTGATCGAGGGGTCCGGAGTACGGCCGCCGGCGCCGACCATGCCGGTGGCGCTCCACGCACAGCTGGACCGGCATCTGACGGCCACACCGGGCGCGTTGCCCTCGGAGAAGGAGGCCCGCTGATGGGGGTCGCAACGCGGGGGCCGAGCACGGCAGACACCGCGCGGACCGCCGGGCCCGGACACGACACACAACAACGCCCGCACCACGATCACCGTGCGGGCCGATTCACGGAGGTGCGCTGAATGGACTTCGGAATCAAGGGGCGCGTCGCCCTCGTCGCCGCCTCCACAGGTGGCCTCGGCCGTGCCGTCGCCGAGGCGCTCGCCGCCGAGGGCGCCCGGGTCGTGGTGAGCGGGCGGCGCGGCGAACAGGCGGCCGAGGTCGCCGCCGGACTGCCGGAGGCCGTCGGGGTCGCCGTGGATCTGCGGACGCCGGAGGGTCCACAGCAGCTCGTCGACGCGGCGCACGAGGCGTTCGGGGCACCGGACATCGTGGTGCTCAACGGACCGGGGCCGCCGCCCGGCGCCGCCGGGGACACGAGCGGCGACGCGTATGCGGCCGCCTTCGACACCCTCTTCCTGGCCCAACAGCGGCTCGTCCAGCTGACGTTGCCCGCGATGCGCGCGAAGGGGTGGGGGCGGGTGCTCGCGGTCGGCTCCAGCGGGATCGCCGCGCCGCTGCCAGGACTCGCCGCGTCGAACGCGGGACGGGCCGCGCTCGCCGCCCACCTCAAGACTCTCGCGGCGGAGGTGGCGGCGGACGGCGTGACGGTGAATCTGCTGCTGCCGGGGCGCATCGGCACCGCGCGGGTGGCGGAGCTGGACGCCGCCAAGGCCAAGCGGCTCGGGAACACCCCCGAGGAGGTCGCCGCGGAGTCGCGGGCCACGATCCCGGCGGGCCGCTACGGGCACCCCCACGAGTTCGGCGCCGCGGCCGCGTTCCTGTGCTCGGAGCCCGCCTCGTACGTCACGGGGACGGCGCTGCGCGTCGACGGGGGCCTGGTGCGGAGCCTTTGACGGTTGCTCAGCTCACCCGGACTGTGCCTCCCGCGCCGCTCGGATCGTGGCGCGGTGGGCGGAGTCCAGGTACTCGTCGATGCGGCTGATCCGGCCGTCCTCGATCCGTACGTACATGGCGGCGTGCAGCGTCACCGCGGCGCCGCCGGGCAACGTGCCGTGCAGGACGTGTTGTTGGAGCACGCCGTCGTCGAGGCGGGCCCGGCGGACGATCTCGTAGCGCAGGTCGGTGACCGTGCGGTGCAGGCCGCGCAGCACCTTGAGGTTGTCCTCCACGGACTGTTCCACGAGGTCGTCGTTGTGCCAGATGACGGCGTGCGGCGCGTACAGCGAGCGGACGGTGTCGATGTCGCCGGCCTCGATGGCGGCGAAGAACCGGTCGATGAGGTCGTCGATGAGCCGGTCGATGTGCCGGTCGTCCATGGGCGCTCCTCGGGAGGGGTGAGCGACGGATCGATGCGGTGGGTCAGTGGGCGGTGCGGACGGATCACGGCCATGGGTCAGTCGGCGGTGCCGCGGCCGCGCAGCTCGCGCTTGAGTACCTTGCCGGTCGTGGTGCGGGGCAGCTCGGCGGTGAACTCGACGCTGCGGGGGCACTTGAAGTGGGCCAGGTGTTCGCGGGTGAAGGCGATGACCGCCTCCGCTGTAGGTGTGCTGCCGACTGCCGGTACGACGACGGCGTGCACCGCCTCGCCCCAACGGGCGTCGGGGCGACCGACGACGGCCGCCTCCGAGACGCCGGGATGGCGTGCGAGGACCGCCTCGACCTCCGCCGGGTAGACGTTCTCCTCACCCGTGATGATCATGTCGGTGGCCCGGTCGAGGATGGTCAGATAGCGGTCGGCGTCGAGCCGGGCGATGTCCCCGGTGCGGTACCAGCCGCCGTCCGTGAAGGCCTCGGCCGTGGTCTCCGGGGCATTCCAGTAGCCGCTGAAGAGGCAGTCGCCGCGGATCAGGAGTTCACCCGCCTCGCCGGCGGGCACCGGCCGCCCCTCCGGGTCGACGATCGCGACCTCCCAGCCGAAGGAGATCCGCCCCGCCGTGGCCAGGCGCGGGTTGTCCGGCTGGTGGTCCTCCGGCGCCAGCAGGCTGATCATGCTCTGGCTCTCGGTGTTGCCGTAGATCTGCCGGAACCGGCAGCCGAACGTGGCGAGGGCGGCCGCCAGTGACGTCGGGGTGATGGGTGCGGAACCGTAGGCGATCTCGACGAGGCTCGACAGGTCGGGGGCGCGGTCACGGCCGCGTACCTCGGCGACGAGCATGTCGACGATGGACGGGCCCGCCGTGAAGAACTGGATGCGTTCGCGTTCGACCGTGTCGATCGCCGTCGTTGGGCGGAATGCCGTGGGGACTATCAATGTGCCTGCGGTGAGCAGCACTTGGAGGGCCTGGCCGAGGCCGCCCAGGTGGAACAGCGGCATCAATTGCAGGTGGCGCGCGCCCGCGACCTGGTCGCCGACCTCCAGGGCGAAGGCGGCGACGCTGGTGATCAGTGCACCGTGACGCAGTGGAACCGCCTTGGGCCTGCCGGTGGTTCCGCTGCTGTGCACGAGGGCCATGACCGCCTCGCCGCGCAGCTGTTCAACGGGCCGGGCGGGCGCGGCGGCGTCCAGGGTGTCGCCGTCGAGCCATCCCTCGGGGAGCGGGCCGCCGCCGATGCGGACGCGCACGGGGAAGTCGTGGGGCGAGGCGAACTCGGCGTCGGCGGCGACGGCCACCGGCTGGAGGAGGTCGAAGAGGTTCTTCAACTCGGCTGGCGAGAGGCGCCAGTTGACCAGGGCGGGGATGGCGCCGACGCGCATCAGCGCGAAGGAGTGGACGAAGAAGTCCGCACTGTTGCGTGCGATCACCGCGACCACGTCACCGGGCGCGACGCCCGCCCGCGCCCAGCCACCGGCCCGCCGTTCCACCGCGGCGAGCAGCTCGGCGTAGGTGAGACGGGTCCCCCGGTCGTCGATCAGTGCGGGAATGTCCGGGCGCGTGGTGGCCCGCCATTCCAGGACATGGATCCAGCTCTGCATCCGTGCGCCTCCATCCGTCGACGTGACTCTCCACTCGTTTCCGTACGTCCGTACGTCTCCATCCGGCCACGTACGTCTCGATGCGCTTCAAGGCGTGCGTTCCGCCACCCAGTTCGCGATCAGGTCCGCGGCCAGGGACCGGGTGCCGTCCGGCTCCTGGAGGTAGTGGTCGGACTTGACGGTTTCGAGGCGCTTGTCCGGGGCGGCGAGATGGCGGAACAACGCGTCCGCGTCGCTGTCGTACACGCAGGCGTCGGCCGTGGCGTGCACCACGAGGGACGGCACGGTGATCCGGGCCAGGTGCGGGGCGGCAATGCACTGCGAGGTGCGCAGGCTCCACATCGACAGCCAGGTACGGAGCGTGGAGAGCGTTCCGATGCCGAACATGCCGTAGTTGGCGCGGGCGGGATCGCCCAGATAGCACCAGTTGGGGCGGCGGTCCGACGGCTCGATGGCCGGGTCGATCATCCGCAGGTCGGCCCAGGTGCGGTGGAGTTGGAAGAGCTGGTCGCGGGCGCGTGTGCCGCGCAGCGCGTCGAGCCGTTCGAGCGCCCAGTCGGTGATCCGCTCGTTGCGGGCCCGCTGCGCCGCCCGGTAGCGCCGCTGGAACTCCGCGTCGTACGGGGCCGGATTGCGCGGGCCGAAGGGGTCGAGGTCCGGATCGACGGAGAGGGCGTCGGTCTCGTCCGTGACCGAGGGGTCCATCCAGTTCGTGAGCACCTCGGGACGCCCCGAGTGCGCGGCCAGGGCCACGAACAGGTCGCCCGCGTCCAGGTGTTGGATGGCGTCCACGGGACGGCCGCCCGCCGTGGGCAGCACATTCGGCTCGACCGCCTGCGACTGGTAGGCGGCCATCAGGGAGCCGCCGCCGGAGTTGCCGAGCAGCACGACGCGCTCGACGCCCGCGACCTCCTTGAGCCAGCGCACCCCGACACCGATCTCCGCCAGCGCGTGGTCGAGGAGGAAGTACGGCTCGTTCCCGCGGAACCGGGTGTTCCAGCCGAGGAAGCCGTAGCCCCGCTCGGCGAGATACGACGCCAAGTAGTGCTCGGAGAAGTCCACGTTGTAGTGGGTGGCGATGAACGCCGTGGTCGGGCGGTGTCCCTCGGGGCAGTGGTAGATGCCCTGGCAGGGATGGCCACCGGCCCCCGCCCGCCCCACCAGCGGCGATGCCAACCCGACGAATTCCCTGGTGATGTCGTGCACTGCGCTGCCTCCTCTGACGAGAACGGCTCCCGAACGCCTGATGCGTCGGCACCCTAGCGCAGTTCTGAATCTGAGTTTAGATTCAGAACAGGATTCACCGGTCGACGACAGGAGGTCCGGCACATGACATGGCGGAACCCGAAGTACGAGCTGGGCGGGGTCAACCATCTCGCCCTGGTGTGTGCGGACATGGAGCGCACGGTGGACTTCTACACACGGGTCCTCGGCATGCGCCTGATCAAGACGATCGAGTTCCCCGGCGGCGCCGGGCAGCACTTCTTCTTCGACATGGGCGGCGGCAACGCGCTGGCGTTCTTCTGGTTCGCCGACGCGCCCGACGCCGTGCCGGGCGTGAGCCGGCCGGTGACCGTGCCGGGCATCGGCGAGTGGATCTCGGCGGTCGGCACCATGAACCACGTCGCGATCAACGTGCCCGAGGAGCGGTTCCTGGAGTACCGCGCCAAGCTCAAGGAGGACGGCGTCCGGGTCAGCCCGGTCATCGACCACGACGACAGCGAGGACGGATACGCCGAGAAGCTGCACGACGGCGTCTTCGTGCGGTCCTTCTACTTCCAGGACCCGGACGGCATCCTGCTCGAATTCGCCTGCTGGCGCCGGGAGATGGGCGAACCCGGCGATGTCGCCCACACCCCGCGGACCGCGGCCGACCGGGTCCCTCCGACTACGGCCGGCTGACCCGTGCCGGCCTGGCAGCACGTACTGGACTGGCGCGCCGCGCACGACGCCGACCGGATCGCGCTCAGCGACGACCGGGGCGGCGAGCTCGGCTACGCGGAGCTGGCGGACGCGGTGGAGCGCGAGGCGGCGCGCCTCGCGGCGGCCGGGGTGGCACCGGGCGACGTGGTCCCGCTGCTCGCGCACAACAGGGTGGAGTGGGCGGTCGCGCTCTTCGGCCTGCTCCGGGCCGGGGCGCTGCCCGCGCCGGTGAACTGGCGCCTCGCCGCGCCCGAAGTTGCCGTGCTGCTGGACATGATGAAAGTACGTCATGTGGTGACGGGCGAGGCAGGGGCCCAACTCCTCGGCGAGGGTGGCGGGTTCGGCGGTGCCGTCCTTTCGCTGACGCCCGACGCCCCCATCGGCGACCCGACCCCCGTACGCCCTCACGAACGCATGCTGACCTCCGCTCCTTGCGCGCTGCTGCACACCAGCGGCACGACCGGGCGGCCCAAACTCGTGCCGGTCACCCACGAGATGCTGATCTCGGCGGCCACCTTCATGTCCCTGGAGGTGCCGGAGGCCGTGCCGGGCGCCCGGCACCTGAGCGCGCTGCCGCTGTTCCACGTCGCGGGGCTCGTCAATCTGGGCTACGCCCTGTTCACCGGCGGCCATCTGCACCTGCTGGACGGTTTCGCGCCGGCCCGGTTCGTGGACGAGCTGGCCGCGCGCCGCATCCAACTCACCCAGCTCGTACCGACGTTGGTGGACGCGGTGACGGCGGAAGTGGCCTCGCGCGCGACACCGCCCGACCTGTCCGCGCTGGTCGAGGTGGTGTATGGGGCGTCGGCGATCCGGCCCGAGATGCTGGAGCGGGCCGTCACCACGCTGGGCTGCCGGTTCCGGCAGGCGTACGCGAGCACCGAGACGGGACCGCTGCCGATCAGCTCGCTGACACCCGCCGACCACGACGTGTCCCGCGGGCACCTCGCCACCGCGGGCCGCCCCTCACTGGGCTGGGAGATACGGCTCGGTGAACACGGCGAGGTCCAGGTGCGCGGGGCGGCCCCCTTCCCCGGCTACTGGAACGATCCCGACGCCACCCGCCAAGTGCTCACCGACGACGGCTTCTACCGCACCGGGGACATCGGGACGATCGACGACGACGGCTATCTCACCCTCGTCGACCGGCTCAATGACATGATCGTGTCCGGCGGTGAGAACGTGTACCCGGCGGAGGTGGAGGCGGTGCTCGCGGCGCATCCCGCGGTCCGCGAGGTCGCGGTCATCGGCGTTCCGCATCCGCGCTGGGGCGAGACGGTGCACGCCGTGCTCGTCCCCGTCGACGCGGAGGGCGGGTTCGCGCCCGAACCGTTCCTCGCCTGGGCGCGTGAGAGGCTCGCCCATTTCAAGACGCCGACCGGCATCACCGTCGCCACCCGCCTGCCGCGCAATGCCACGGGAAAGGTGCTCAAGGGGCCGTTGCGCGAACCGTTCTGGGCCGGGCACGCGCGCCGGGTGTCGTAACACCGCCCAACCGCCCCGTCCCACCCGTCGTCCCTGGTGCGGGGCCGATCCGGATAGCATCGCGGCGGCAAGAGGGGAGGCCGCAGCATGCGGAGACACACCGTCAGGCCCGCGCGCAAGGCGACGACGGCGACCCGTCCTGGCGCCGAGCGCGCGGCGAAGGCGACCCGGAAGGGGCGGGAGACGGACGAGGCGTTCCGCGCCGCGGCCCGGACCGTGTTCGCCAGGGACGGCTACCTCAACTCCCGGATCAGCGACATCGCGGCCGAGGCCGGCAAGTCGGTGGCGTCGTTCTACAACTACTACGACACCAAGGCCGACCTGCTGGCGGCGCTCGCCGAGGACTTCCACCACGAGGCGTCCGAGCTCACGAAGCGGCCCTACCGCGCGGGCCTCGCACCCCAGGAGGCGCTGCGCGAGGCGGTGGCCGCGTTCTGGCACACGTACCGCAGGCACCGCGGCGAACTCGTCGGGGTGTTCCAGGCGTCGATGCTGGAGGAGGAGTTCCGCGAACGGTGGCTGGCGATCCGCGCCGAGGGCACCGGGATGATCGCGGCCGAGATCCGGCGGGCGCAGAAGGACGGGTACTGCCCCGGGGCCGACCCCGAGCTGACGGCGTCGGCCCTTTCGGCGATGCTGGAGCACTCCTGCTACATCTGGATGGGGCACGGCGACAGCGGGACCGGGACCGCGGCGGACACCGCGGCGGACGAGGAGCGCGCCATCGACGCGCTCGCCACGATCTGGGTCAAGTCCGTGTACTGGCGCCCGTAGGACGGCCGTTCAGGCGCGTACCGCCCCGATCGGTTCGCTGTACTCAGGCGCGTACCAACCCGAGCGGTTCGCTCCCTCAGCCGCGTACCGCCCCGATCACCCCGCTCCCCTCATCCGCGCACCACCCCGATCAGCTCGCTCACGGTGCGCACCATCGCCTCGCGCGCCACCTTGAGGTACTTGCGGGAGTCGACCGCCTCCGGGTGCGCGGTGAGGAACTCGCGGATGGCGGACGTCATCGCGATGTTCAGGGCCGTCCCCACGTTGACCTTGGCGATGCCGCCGCGGACGGCCGCCGCCAGTTCGTCGTCGGGCACGCCGGACGAGCCGTGCAGCACCAGCGGCACGTCGAGGCCGTCGGCCAGCCGTTTGAGCAGGTCGTGGTCGAGCGTGGCGGTGCGGGTGGTCATCGCGTGCGAGGAGCCGACCGCGACGGCGAGCGCGTCCACGCCCGTGTCGGTGACGTAGGCGCGGGCCTCGCCGGGGTCGGTGCGGGCGCCGGGCGCGTGCGCGTCCAGGGGCGCGGCGCCGTCCTTGCCGCCGACCTGGCCCAACTCCGCTTCCACCCAAAGGCCGTTGGCGTGCCCCCAGTCGGCGGCGGCGCGGGTCGCGGCGAGGTTCTCGTCGTAGGGCAGCCGCGCGGCGTCGTACATCACCGAACCGAACCCGGCGTCGGCGGCCTGCCGCAGCAGTTCGTCGCTCTGTACGTGGTCCAGGTGCAGGCCCACGTCGACGCGCGCGGACTCGGCCGCCGCGACCGCGGCGCGGGCCAGCGGCAGGAGCCGGCCGTAGCGGTAGCGCACGGCGTTCTCGCTGATCTGGAGGATGACGGGGGCGTCCGCCGCCTCGGCGCCCGCGACGACCGCCTCGATGTGTTCGAGGGTGATCACGTTGAACGCGGCCACGGCGCCGCGCCGGGCCGCCGCCGCGCCGACGAGGGTCCCTGTTGCTGCGAGGGGCACTGCCCCTCCCTTCTCAAGTCCTGTACGGAGAGGGTCAGTTGGCGTCGAGGATCACCGAGCGGGTGAGGTGACGCGGGCGGTCCGGGTCGAGCTCCCTGCGGGCCGCGACGGCGACCGCGAGGCGCTGGGCGCGGACCAGTTCCGCCAGCGGGTCGAGGCGGCCCTCGATCCAGAGCCCACCGGTCGCGGCGACCTGCGCGGCAAGACCCTCGGGCGCCTCGCCGAGCATCCACGTCGCGGTGCCGGAGGTGGTGATGCTGATGGGGCCGTGGCGGTACTCCATCGCCGGGTACGCCTCGGTCCACGACAGGGACGCCTCGCGCATCTTGAGCGCCGCCTCGTTCGCGAGGCCGACCGTCCAGCCGCGGCCGAGGAAGGTGAACTGCTCGCAGTCCACGAGGCCTTCGGGCAGCGGCTCGGCGAGCGCCGTGCGCGCGTCCGCGACTGCCTGCTCCGAGTGCAGGCCCAGGTGCGCGCGGAGCAGCGTGAGGGCGGTGGTGGCGAAGCGGGTCTGGACGACCGACTGCTCGTCGGCGAAGTCGAGGACGACCAGGTCGTCCGCGGCGTCCGCGATCGGGGTGGCCGGGTCGCCGGTGATCGCCGTGGTGCGGGCCCTGCCCCGGTGGGCGGCGAGGAGGTCGAGGACCTCGGTGGTGGTGCCGGACCGGGTCAGCGCGATCACGTGGTCGTAGGAGCGGCCCACCGGGAACTCCGACGCGGCGAACGCGTCGGTCTCACCCTGCCCTGCCTGCTCGCGCAGCGCGGCTGCGGCCTGCGCCATGAACCACGAGGTGCCGCAGCCGACGATCGCCACCCGCTCCCCCGCCGCGGGCAGCGCCGCCTTGTGCCGGGTGGCGAGCCCGGCGGCCCGCGTCCAGCACTCCGGCTGGCTGTTCAGTTCGTTCTCGACGTGGCTTTCCTTGTGGCCCGTCCGGCCTTGGTCGTTGCTCATGCCGTGCCCCCACTCCGCGGTTGGTCACGCCTCTGGGGCGCGCTCACTGGATGCGTGTTCTTGCAAGATATAGCGAGCTTTCGCGCACAATCAAGCATTCGTGCGCATGCCGGTTAAGGTCGTGCCACCGACGTGCCACCGAATGCACCACCGCACGTACCGCCGAAACGAACGACGAGTTGGAGCCGCCGATGTCCCGCGACGCCCGCTGGAAGTCCCTCCTGGAACTGCTGGTCGAGCGCGGGCGCCTGGACGTGGAGGACGCGGCGAGCGAGCTCGGCGTCTCCGCCGCGACCATCCGCCGCGACTTCGACGGGCTCGCCGAGCAGCAGATGCTGGTGCGCACCCGCGGCGGCGCTGTCGTGCACGGCGTCAGCTATGAACTCCCGTTGCGCTACAAGTCCGCGCTCGGCGCCGCCGAGAAGCAGCGGATCGCGAAGGCCGTCGCGGAACTCGTCACGCCGGGTGAGGCGGTCGGCCTCACCGGCGGCACGACCACGACGGAGGTGGCGCGGGCGCTCGCCGTCCGGCCCGACCTCGCGTCCGGGACGCCCGCCCTGACGATCGTCACGAACGCGCTCAACATCGCCAACGAGCTCGCGGTGCGGCCCCAGTTCAAGATCGTGCTCACCGGCGGGGTCGCGCGCCCGCAGTCGTACGAGTTGATCGGCCCGCTCGCCGACGGCGTGCTCGGCCAGGTCACGCTCGACACGGCGGTGCTCGGCGTCGTCGGCCTCGACGTCACGCACGGCGCGTCCGCGCACGACGAGGCGGAGGCGGCGATCAACCGGATGCTGTGCGAGCGGGCGGAGCGCGTGGTGGTCGCGGCCGACTCCAGCAAGCTGGGCCACAGGGCGTTCGCCCGGATCTGCGACGTGGCGCAGGTGGACATCCTCGTCACGGACACGGCGGCGGACAAGGCGACGCTGGAGCGATTCGAAGAGGCGGGCGTGCGGGTGCTCACGGTGTGACCCGCGCGTGTCCCCACGTCACGGGGCTCCGCCCCGGACCCCGCGGGCTCGTGTCCCAAGAGCGGGCTTGATTGCCCCGGCACCCCGTCCTACTCTCACTTTGTGCCGCTACTGAACAAACTCCGGGCCGTCAGCGCCGACGACCCCCGCGCCGCGTCCCTGGCCCGCCTGCGCCTGGCCCTCACCGCGTTCTTCGCGCTCGACGGCTTCGTCTTCGCCGGCTGGGTGGTGCGCATCCCCGCCGTCAAGGCGCAGACCGGGGCGTCCGCGAGCGCCCTCGGCCTCGCGCTACTCGGCGTCTCCGCCGGTGCCGTCATCACGATGATGCTGACCGGGCGGCTGTGCCGGCGCTTCGGCTCGCACGCGGTGACCGTCGCGTGCGGTGTGCTGCTCCCGCTGACCGTGATCCTGCCGCCGCTCACGCACTCACCCCTCGCGCTCGGCCTCGTCCTGCTGGCGTTCGGGGCGGCGTACGGGGGCATCAACGTGGCGATGAACAGCGCCGCCGTCGACCTGGTCGGCGCCCTCGGCAGGCCGATCATGCCCAGCTTCCACGCCGCGTTCAGCCTCGGCGGCATGATCGGCTCGGGCCTCGGCGGACTGGTCGCGGCACACCTGACACCCACCAAACACCTGATGGCGATCGCCGTCATCGGCCTGGTCGTCACCGCGTGCGCCGCCCCGACACTGCTGCGCCACCCGGCACCGGGCCCCGTGGACCGTACGCCCGACACCGAGGCTCCCCGCACCAGCACGCGTATCGACAACCGCACCCGCCTCCTCGTCCTGGTCTTCGGGCTCATCGCGCTGTGCACGGCGTACGGCGAGGGGGCGCTGGCCGACTGGAGCGCGCTGCACATGGAGCAGGACCTGCACGCCCACCCGGGCATCGCGGCGGCCAGCTACTCGTGCTTCGCGTTCGCCATGACGATCGGCCGACTCACCGGCACGGCTCTGCTCGAACGGCTCGGCAGGACAAGGACGTTGGTGGCCGGCGGCCTCACCGGCGCGGTCGGCATGCTGCTCGGCTCGCTGGCGCCCACGGTGTGGCTCGCGCTGATCGGCTTCGCGATCACCGGGATCGGCCTCGCGAACCTCTTCCCCGTCGCGATCGAACGGGCCGGGGCGCTCGCCGGGCCCACGGGCGTCGCGGCCGCGTCCACGCTCGGCTACGGCGGCATGCTGCTCGGGCCGCCCGCGATCGGCTTCATGGCGGACTGGTTCTCGCTGTCCACGGCCCTGACGAGCGTGGCGCTGCTCGCCGCCGTGGCGGCCACGATCGGCTTCGCGACGCGACGCGTGGCGACGACGTAGACCAGGTATTGGAATTGGCTTGCGTTGACGCACACGTGTAGCGGCAGACTCCGCGTATGCAGATTGCCGAACACATTCGAATCGTCGACGACGAGGGCCAGTTGCTGGCCGCGGCCGCAGAAGAGGCGGGCGTCGACGCCAAGGTGTCGACGTGCCCCGGCTGGCAGGTGCGCGATCTCCTACGTCACCAGGGTGCGGTGCACCGCTGGGCGACCTCGTACGTGGCGCAGGGCCAGCTCAAGCCGCACGGGATCGACCAGCACGACACCGCACTGGACGGCGCCGACCTGCTCTCCTGGTTCCGCGAGGGACACCGGCAGCTCGTCGACACACTGACGAACGCGCGGCCCGACGTGGACTGCTGGGCCTTCCTCCCGGCCCCCTCGCCGTTGGCGTTCTGGGCCCGCCGCCAGGCGCACGAGACGACGGTGCACCGCGTGGACGCGCAGTCGGCCCTGAACAGGGCCACGCACGACGAACCCGCCCCGATCACCCCGGAGTTCGCGGTCGACGGCATCGACGAGCTGCTCACCGGTTTCCACGCCCGGGGGCGCAGCAGGGTGCGCTCGGACGTTCCCAGGATCCTGCGCGTACGGGCCACGGACGCCGGCCCGGACGCCGTGTGGACGGTGCGGATCACGCAGCATCCGCCGGCCGCCGAGCGCGGTGTCTCGGGCGAGGCGGAGTGCGAACTCACCGGTCCCGCCGCGCGGTTGTACCTGGCGCTGTGGAACCGGCTGCCGTTCCCGGATGTGAGCGGGGACTCCGCGCTCGCCGCGCTCTGGCGGGAGCACTCCGGGGTCTAGCATGCGGCGCCGCGATCGGTCTCAGCCCAGCCATCCCGGCCGCACGAGTCCCGACTCGTAGGCGAGGACGACGAGTTGGGCCCGGTCGCGGGCGCCCAGCTTCACCATCGTGCGGCTCACATGGGTCTTCGCGGTGAGCGGGCTGACGACGAGGCGGCGGGCGATCTCCTCGTTGGACAGGCCGATGCCGACGAGCGCCATCACCTCCCGCTCCCGCTCCGTCAGTTCGTCGAGCGGCGCGGCGGCCGCCGGCTCCTTCGAGCGCGCCGCGAACTCGGCGATCAGGCGCCGGGTGACGCCCGGCGAGAGCAGCGCGTCGCCATGGACAACTGCCCTTACGGCGCGCAGCAGTTCCTCCGGCTCGGTGTCCTTGACGAGGAACCCGGAAGCCCCGGAGCGGATGGCCTCGAAGACGTACTCGTCGAGTTCGAAGGTGGTGAGCATGACCACCTTCACCGCCTCCAGGTCCGCGTCCGCGCCGATCCGGCGGGTCGCCGCGAGGCCGTCGAGCAGCGGCATGCGGATGTCCATGAGCACGACGTCGGGGCGCAGTTCGCGCACCAGGCGCACCGCTTCCTCGCCGTCCGCCGCCTCGCCCGCGACCTCGATGTCGCTCTGCGCGTCGAGCAGCGCCCGGAACCCGGCGCGGACGAGCGACTGGTCGTCGGCGAGCAGTACGCGGATCACTGGAGCTCCTCCGGTGCGGCGGCGGTCGTGGTGAGCGGGAGCCGGGCAACGACGCGAAAACCTCCGTCGGCGCGCGGGCCCGCCTCGATCGTGCCACCGAGGGCGGCGGCGCGCTCGCGCATTCCGGCGAGCCCGTTGCCGCTGCCGCCCGCGTCGGCGTGGGTCGAGGGCCCGTCGTCGTCGACGGTGAGCGTCAACGCGTCGCCCCCGTACGACAGTTGCACGCGCGCGTGGCGTGAGCCCGAGTGCCGTACGACGTTGGTGAGCGCTTCCTGCACGATACGGAACGCGGCGAGGTCCGCGCCCGGCGGCAGCGTGGCCCGCGGCCCCTCGGTGGTGACGTCGACGGTGAGCCCGGCGCCCGCGGCCTGGTCGACGAGTTCCGGGAGGCGGTCGAGGCCGGGTGCGGGTGCGCGGGGCGCGTCGCCGGGGGTCCGGAGGGTGTCGAGGACCTGCCGCACCTCTCCCAGCGCCTCCTTGCTCGCGCTCTTGATGGTGGTCAGCGCGGTGCGTGCCTGCTCCGGGTCGGTGTCGAGAAGGGCGAGCCCGACGCCCGCCTGCACGTTGATCACGGAGATGGAGTGGGCGAGCACGTCGTGGAGTTCGCGGGCGATGCGCAGGCGTTCCTCGTCGGCCCGCCGCTTGGCCGCCTTCTCCCGCTCCACGCGCGCGTGCTCCCACTGTTCGCGCCGCACCCTCGCCAGCTCGGCGATCGCCATGATCGCCAGCACCCAGGCCGCGACGATCCCCTCCTGCGCCCACGGGGCGGGCCCGTCGCCCGAGGGCGGCAGATACGCGTACAGCCAGTGCCCGATGAGCAGATGCCCCAGCCAGAGCACCCCGGCCACGCCCCACGCCGCCCACCGGCGCCCCGCCACGATCGCGGAGAAGCACGCGAGGGCCACGAGCAGGAACACAGGACCGTACGGATATCCGGCGCCCAGGTACACAGTCACGCACGCCGTCGTGCCGAACGCGACGGCGACCGGGTACCGCTGGCGCCACAGGAGCAGTACACCCCCGACGAGCATCAGCAGCCGCGCGAACACATCCAGGTCCGCGCGCTCGCCCACCTGCCCGTGCGCGGCGAAGTTGGTCCCCACGAGGACGAACGCGGTGACGAGCAGCGTGGACCGCCACGGCCACCGCCGGTCGCCCTCGACGGACCCGCGCCCCCACCGGTCGCGCAGCCACGGTGGCCCGCCCCACTGCCGGGGCGGGCCACCGTCACGTACGCGCTGCTCGTCCATGCCGCCACGCTAAGCGCCCCGGGCGGCGTCGGGCGTCCGCCGTGCGAGGTGATCACGTGTACTTCCGCGGGAGTACGGCTACCCGGGGAGCCCGACGTCCTGGGCGAGCCGCGACACGGCGTGGGCGAAGAAGGCGGATCGGTCGTCGACGACGCGGTTGAACTGGCCGAACAGCTCGAAACCGATGAGCCCGAACAGTTGCGCCCACGCGGCGACGAGCGCGGCCACCACCCCCGGTGGCAGGTCCGGCGCGAGATCCGCGGCCATGCGCTCGGCCTCGGCCCGCAGCGCGCCGGAGAGCTCGGGCGGCGTCACGCCGCCGCCCTGGTGCGCGTCGCGGACGATCCCCATGAGCAGTTGCCCGACGCGCGCGGCGGCCCTGACCGTGGTGTCCGGAGCCGTATATCCGGGCACGGGCGACCCGTAGATGAGGGCGTACTCGTGCGGGTACGTCAGAGCCCAGTCCCGTACCGCCCCGCACACGGCGCTCCAGCGCTCAGTGGCCGCCGACGTCCGGACGAAGCCGACGTCGGCGCCTTCGGCGGCCTCGCCGAGGGCGTCGTACGCGTCGATGATGAGCGCGGTCAGCAGGTCGTCACGGCTGGGGAAATAGCGGTACAGGGCCGATGAGACCATGCCGAGTTCCCGGGCCACAGCGCGCAGCGAGAGCTTGGCCGCGCCACTCTCGGCGAGCTGTCTGCGCGCCTCGTCCTTGATGGCGGTGGTGATCTCTTGCCGGGCGCGGGCGCGGGCTCCCTGGGCGGCACTCGTGGCTCGTGGGGGTGTGCTGCGGCGCGTACTCATGGTTCGAGTGTTCCACGGATATGGAGCGGTGCACACATCACAGTGCGGCGCTCAAAAAAGAGAGCACCGCTCTTGCTTTGGATCATCAAACCCGTGCAGACTGCTCTCAAGCGAGAGCACCGCTCTCGAAATCACTCCGGGGGTCGCCATGACCGCACAGTCCGAGCCTTACTACCTGAAGGCCAACCCGACTGCCGTCCGCCTGAACCGGGTCATCGGCTGGCTGGCCCGCCGCGGACTCAGCCTCGCCGGCTCCGCGGAGCTCTCCGTCCGCGGCCGCAAGAGCGGCGAGATGCAGCGCATCCCGGTCAACCCGCACACGTACGAGGGCAAGCAGTACCTGATCTCGGCGCGCGGCCACTCGCAGTGGGTGAAGAACATGCACGCCGCGGGCGGCGGCGAGCTGCGGGTGGGCCGCAAGGTCCGCACGTTCGAGGCCGTCGAGCTGTCCGACGACGACCTCAAGCGCGACGTGCTGCGCACGTACCTGGAGCGGTGGGGCTGGCAGGTGAACGACTACTTCAAGGGCGTCACGGCGAAGTCGACGGACGCCGAGCTGTCCGCCGCTCTGCCGGACCACCCGGTCTTCCGCGTCACGGTCAAGTGACCGTGACGCGGCCCGGAGCACGGTCAAGTGACCGTCATCGGTCGAGCCGCGACAGTGCCCGCCCCGCCATCGGATGCGTCCGCACGAGCTCGCCCAGGGAGGACGAGCCCCGCGTGATCCTCGCGAACGCGTTCCACGCGGGGCGCACCGAGGTGAGTACCGCGTGCAGCAGCCCCGGCTTGCGCTCGAAGACGGCCAACATGCTCTTGCCGACGGCCATTTCGACGCCGAGCCCGGCCTTGACGGCGAACGCGTAGTTCAGCGCCTGGCGCCGCGCGTCCACCGCGTCGTGCGCCTCGGCGACGCGCACCGCCCACTCCCCCGCGAGCCGCCCCGAGCGCAGCGCGAACGAGATGCCCTCCCGGGTCCACGGCTCCAGGAGTCCCGCCGCGTCGCCGCACACCAGGACGCGGCCGCGCGAGAGCGGCGAGTCGTCGGCGCGGCAGCGCGTCAGGTGCCCGGACGAGATCGAAGGATCGAAGCCGGCGAGCCCGAGGCGCGCGATGAAGTCCTCCAAGTACCGCTTGGTGGCGGCGCCTTCCCCCTTCGCCGAGATCACGCCCACGGTGAGGGTGTCGCCCTTCGGGAACACCCACCCGTAACTGCCGGGAATCGGCCCCCAGTCGATGAGGACCCGCCCCTGCCAGTCCTCGGCGACGCTCTGCGGTACCGGGATCTCCGCCTCGAGGCCGAGGTCGACCTGGTCCATCTCCACGCCGACATGCGCGCCGATCCGGCTCGCGCTGCCGTCGGCGCCGACCACGGCCCGCGCCAGGATCGTCTCGCCGCCCTGCAGCCCGACCGCGACGGTACGCCGGTCGGGCACGGCGCTGCCGTGCTGCTCGACGCTCGTCACCGTGACACCGGTGCGCAGCTCGGCGCCCGCCTTCTGGGCATGCTCGACGAGCTGGGCGTCGAACTCGGGCCGGTTGATGAGCCCGAACAGCATCTTCTTGGAGCGCCGGGTGCGGGTGTACCTGCCGTTCAGGGAGAACGTCACCGCGTTGATCCGGTCCTTGAACGGCAGCACGAAGCCGGGCGGCAGCGAGTCCCGCGAAGGGCCGATGATGCCGCCGCCGCACGTCTTGTAGCGGGGCAGTTCGGCCTTCTCCAGGAGCAGCACCCGACGCCCCGCGCTCGCGGCCGCGTACGCGGCGGAGGCGCCGGCCGGGCCCGCGCCCACGACGACGACGTCCCACACACTCCCGGAGGGCCCGCCGTCGCCCGTCTCGTTGCCGTCCGTGCCGTCCGTCGCCGGATTCTCGCTGCTCACGATGGTCTGCTGCTCCCGTTTCGGCCATCTTGGAATGCCTGCCGCACCTGTCCCAGGCATCCTACGGCGGGCAGTGCGTCGGCCCTCTATGGGAGGATCTTCCGCACACCCTGCACAACGTCGCACCTACGAGGAGCGTGCCCATGTCGCCGCATCCGATCGCCGAGACCGTCGCCTCGCTCATGCCGAGGGCCAAGACGGAGCTGACCGAACTGGTCGCTTTCAAGTCGGTGGCGGACTTCGAGCAATACCCGAAGAGCGAGAGCGAGGGCGCCGCGAACTGGGTCGCCGACGCACTGCGCTCGGAGGGTTTTCAGGACGTCGCACTGCTCGACACCCCGGACGGCACGCAGTCGGTGTACGGATTCCTGCCCGGCCCCGCGGGTGCGCCCACGGTGCTGCTGTACGCGCACTACGACGTACAGCCGACGCTGGACGAGTCGGCGTGGGTGACACCCCCGTTCGAACTGACGGAGCGCGCGGACGGCCGCTGGTACGGGCGCGGATCGGCCGACTGCAAGGGCGGCGTGCTGCTTCACCTGCTGGCGATCCGCGCGCTGAAGGCGAACGGCGGGGTGCCGGTCAACGTCAAGGTGATCGCGGAGGGTTCCGAGGAGCAGGGCACGGGCGGCCTGGAGCGCTACGCCGAGCAGCACCCCGAACTGCTCACCGCCGACACGATCGTCATCGGCGACGCGGGCAACTTCCGCGTCGGCCTGCCGACCGCGACGGCGACCCTGCGCGGCATGACGCTGGTCCGCGTCCAGGTCGACACCCTCGAAGGCAACCTGCACTCCGGCCAGTTCGGCGGCGCCGCACCGGACGCGCTCGCCGCCCTGGTCCGCGTCCTGGACTCGCTGCGCGCCGAGGACGGCTCGACGACCATCGAAGGACTGGACTCCGCGGAGTCCTGGGACGGCCTGCAGTACGACGAGGAAACGTTCCGCAAGGACGCGAAGGTGCTCGACGGCGTCGGCCTGATCGGATCCGGCACGGTCGCCGACCGCATCTGGGCGCGCCCCGCCGTCACCGTCCTCGGCATCGACAGCCCGCCCGTCGTCGGCGCGACGCCGTCCGTGCAGGCGGGTGCCCGCGCGCTGATCAGCCTGCGCGTCCCGCCGGGCGTCGACGCCTCGGAGGCCACGAAGCTCCTCATGGCGCACATCGAGGCGCACACCCCGTGGGGCGCCCGGGTCGCGGTCGAACAGGTCGGCCAGGGCCAGCCGTTCCGCGCGAACACCTCGAGCCCCGCGTACGCGGCGATGGCCGACGCCATGGCGCAGGCGTACGACGGACAGGAGATGCAGTACGCGGGCCAGGGCGGCTCGATCCCGTTGTGCAACACGCTCGCCTCGCTCTACCCGGAGGCGGAGATCCTGCTCATCGGCCTGAGCGAGCCGGAGGCCCAGATCCACGCGGTCAACGAGTCGGTGTCCCCGGAGGAGCTGGAGCGTCTCTCGGTGGCGGAGGCCCTGTTCCTTCAGAAGTACGCGGCCGCCAACTGACCCCGCACACCGCGTCTCTGCCCTGAGCCAAGTCGTACGCGGCTCGGGGCAGGGGGCTCGTACGGTCGCGGCATGGACACCACCGACGCGTACCCGGTCACCGGGACCATCGACGTCACACCCCGGCTCCGGTTGCTGCGGTTCGCCGTCGGCCAGGCCTATCTCTGGCGCGACGCGGCCGGGTTGACGCTCATCGACGCGGGCGCGGTCGGCGCGGCGCGTCCCGTCGCCGACGCCGTACGCGCGTGGGGGCACGAACCCGGCGACGTACGGCGGATCGTGCTCACGCACTTCCACGAGGACCATGCGGGCGGGGCCGGGGAGTTCGCGCGCCTCAGCGGGGCCGAGGTGTCGGCACACCGGCTCGACGCACCCTATGTGCGCGGCGAGGCGGTGGGGCCCGAGCCGGTCCACGAGGACTGGGAACGTCCCCTTCACGCGCAAGCGCTGGCCCAACTCCCGCCGCGTCCGGCCGACCCTGTGCTCCCTTACTACGTAAGGGAGTTGGACGACGGTGACGTGCTCGACTTCGGTGACGGGGCGCACGTGGTCGCGGCGCCCGGACACACCGAGGGGTCGATCGCGGTCCATCTCCCCCGGCACGGCGTGCTGTTCACCGGCGACGCGATCGCGGCGTCACCGCTGGACGGGCAGGTGATGCTCGGCGTGTTCAACCTGGACAAGGAGCGGGCGATCGCCTCCTACCGGCGGCTCGCCGGGCTCGACAGCGAGGTGGCCTGCTTCGGGCACGGCGATCCGGTGGTGGGCGGCGCGGGCGCGGCGCTGCGGGCGGCGGTGGCGCGCGCTCACCCCACCGGCACCCCGGCCTCCAAGTAGTGGGCGGCGCCGCGTTCGCGCGCCCTGAGGGCCCAGCGCAGCCGCTCGAACCGTACGGGCGGCAGCAGCACGGCCGCCTCGCTCTCCGTCACGAAGCGCCATGCGCGCAACTCGGGCCCCGGTAGCAGCACTTCGTGAGCCCGCGAGCCCATGAGCCGGCCGCCGTCGAAGAGGAGCCGCAGGCCGCCGTAGCCGGGCGGCACGGGTGCCTCCCAGTCGACGACCAACAGCCGTGGCACGTCGTCGAGTTGGATCCCCGTCTCCTCCGCCACCTCACGCACGCCCGCGCGCGCGGGCGCCTCGCCCGCCTCGACGACACCGCCGGGGAACTCCCAGCCCGGCTTGTACGTGGGGTCGACGAGCAGCACCCGGTCCTCGTCGTCGAAGAGCAGCACACCCGCGGCGACCGTCTCCGCAGTGGGCTCGGGCGTCTGCACGATGTCGCAGGACGGCGCGTCCCCGGTGCGCAGCGCCGCGGCGATCCGGACGGCGGTCTCGTACGGGGACAGGGCGCTGTTGTCGACGGGGTAGGCGTCGGCGGTGAGCCAGCCGGCGAGCGCGGCCCGGTACGGCTCGATGTCGGCGGGGGCCTCTCCGGCAGGGTCACGGGCGCGCAGGATCGTTTCCCCAGGAGCAAGGAGCACATGACACACAGGAATCCGCCGGGCCGCGAGCCCACCGAAGACCTCGTCGCGGTACTCCTCACGGAGCAGCCCCATCGGCACCACGAGCACGCCACCCAGCTCGGCGAGGAGCGCCGCGGCGGTGTCGACGACGAGGCGCCGCCAGATCGGCAGGTCCTGATGGTCGCTCACCTCGGCAAGGCGCTTGGCGGGCAGCAGTCGCTCCAGCTCCCCGTCGATCACCTCGGGGTCGAAGAGTGTGCAGTCGGGGATCAGGTCGATCAACTCCCGCGCCGCGGTGGTCTTCCCCGCGCGGGACGCCCCGTTGATCCAGACGATCACGGCTCCCCCTCATCCATCGGCCCCCTGTGGCTTGCCCGCAACACCCTGTCACGGAAACCAGCCGCTGATGAGGGGATCGATGTATGGACCAGCGACCTCTCGGGGGAGTTTGAAGGCGGGCCCCAGGGCCCGTCGTACGGAGAGCCCGCCCACCACCCAGGGAAGTCGCGGCAGGCGGGCTCTCCGTACCAGGCGGTCGCACGCCATGACACCGCCCGCGCGACTCCGGGTATCGGGGGAGCCCCGGAGTCGCACGCGAGAGACCCGTCGGCCGGATGACGCCCACCGCTGCCCGACGGTCGACGACCGGCCCTGATCATGACCTCCCGCGTTTTCTTCGAGCCAGTCAAGCGCGCCCCGGCGGAGTGCGACACCGTGTGTGCACGTCCGGTGACGGTGCGGAGTTCACACGGGGTGTGCACAGAACACACGGGTAGCGCCCTTAGCGGAACAACCCCGAACGTCAAGTGATTTCGCAGTTATTCACCCCATCAAGTGACGTGGGCTGCTCAGGAATCGTTACGCCTCCACAGCGAGGGAATCCTCCGACTAGCGTGATCGACCAGGCACCCTGGACCCCGGTGGCCTCGTTCCGCCCGCCCGGTACCGTCCTCGGACCCGGCCGGGCTCGTGACCCGGGGGGCCAAATGCTACAGAGCGGGCAACAGGACTGCGCCTTCAGCGCTTTCGGAGCCATCGACATCACGTCCGCGCTTGAGGACGGCACCCCCGCACCCCGGTTGCGTACCGTCGGGGACTGCGTCGTGGTCGAACTGACCGACGAGATCGACATTTTGACGTTCCATCAGATCTCCCCGATCCTCAACTCGGTGGCAGCCAAGCCCTACCGCGTGCTGGTCGTCGACCTGACCGGCACCACGTTCTTCGACTGCTCCGGCCTCAGGCTCCTGGAGCGCGCCGCGGAGAGGGCCCGCGAGCACGACGGCCGCGTCACCGTGGTCTGCCGCCACCGCCTCACCCTCCGCCTCATTTCCCTGGCCGGACTGACCGGGCTGCTGGCGCCGGCCTGGACGGTGGGCGAGGCGGTGCGCAGGGACCGCCAGCTGCCCGGATAGTGGACAGCGACGGAGGGCATGGCGGGTCTTTCCGTACGCGTGGCGGTCTTCCGTACGTGTGGCGGTCCGTCCGTACGTGACGACGGTGTGCCCGCCGGTGCCTCAAACCGCCTGCCGGCGCACCCCGTTCACACTCGGACCCACGCGCAGCGCCGCTGCCGCCGCGCCCACGAGACCGGCGTCCGTGCCCGTCGACGCCGGCGCCACCGTGAGGCCCTGCACGAAGGACAGCGTGGCGTAGTCGCGCAGTGCGCGACGCAGGGGCGTGAACAGCACGTCGCCGGCCTTTGCCACGCCACCGCCGATCACCGCGATGTCGATCTCCACGAGCGTCGCCGTCGCCGCGATACCGGCCGCGAGCGCCTGTGCCGCGCGCTCGAAGGAGGCGATCGCCACCGGGTCACCGGCGCGGGCCGCGCGGGCCACGGCGGCGGCCGTGGCGTCTCCGTCGGACCCCGGCTGCCAGCCCTCGGCGAGGGCGCGACGGGCGATGTTGGGACCGCTGGCGATGCGCTCGACGCAGCCGCGCGCGCCGCACGGGCACGGGTCGCCGTCGAGGTCGACGCTGATGTGGCCGATGTGCCCGGCGTTGCCCGTCGGGCCGGGGTGCAGTTCGCCGCCGAGGATCAGGCCGCCGCCGACACCGGTCGACACGACCATGCACAGCGCGTTGTCGTGGCCCTGGGCCGCGCCCTGCCAGTGCTCGGCGGCCGTGATCGCCACGCCGTCGCCGATCAGCTCGACGGGCAGCTCGCCCGTCACCTCGCGAACCCGGTCGACCAGCGGAAACCCGCGCCAGCCCGGCACGTTGACCGGACTGACCGTGCCTCGCGAGCGGTCCACGGGTCCGGCGCTGCCGATGCCCACGGCGCGTACCCGCGGCCACAGGTCGGAGGCCGTGAGCTCGCCGAGCACCTCCACCACCGCGCCCATCACCGTCTCGCCGTCCTCCTGCGCGAGGGTCGGCCGCTGCGCTCGCAGAAGGAGGTGGCCCCGGTCGTCCACAAGGGCACCGGCGATCTTGGTGCCGCCGATGTCGAGCGCGGCGACGAGGTCCATGTGCATCAGTGTCTGTTCCCCTGGAAAGGCAGGTCGGATGGGCGGCTGCGAGTGGACAACCGATCAGTGATGGACAGTCTCTCTCGCATCTGACAACGTTGTCCAGGCCCTATGCTCGACGCCACACGCCGGGACGACAGGACAGGACAGCGCACAGTGGACCGTACCGCCCGCCGCACCGAGAACCGCTACGGCAACCGACCGACGATGAAGGACGTCGCCGCGCGGGCCGGGGTCGGCCTGAAGACGGTCTCCCGCGTCGTCAACGCGGAGCCGGGTGTCACCGAGGACACCGAGCGCCGCGTACAGGAGGCGATCGCCGCGCTCGGCTTCCGGCGCAACGACAGCGCACGCGTCCTGCGCAAGGGACGTACGGCGAGCATCGGACTCGTCCTGGAGGATCTGGCCGACCCGTTCTACGGGCCGCTCAGTCGCGCCGTCGAGGAGGTCGCGCGGGCGCACGGGGCGCTGCTGATCAACGGGTCGAGCGCCGAGGACCCGGAGCGGGAGCAGGAGTTGGTGCTCGCGCTGTGCGCGCGGCGCGTGGACGGGCTCGTGGTGATCCCCGCGGGCACCGACCACCAGTACCTGGCGCCGGAGATCGCGGCCGGTGTCGCGACCGTCTTCGTGGACCGGCCCGCAGGGAAGATCGACGCGGACGTGGTGCTGTCCGACAACTTCGGTGGCGCGCGCGACGGTGTCGCCCACCTCATCGCCCAGGGCCACCGCCGGATCGGCTTCATCGGCGACCAGCCCCGCATCCACACGGCGATCGAGCGTGTGCGCGGGTACCGGGCGGCCATGGAGGACGCCGGGCTCGCCGTCGACGACCGGTGGGTGTCGCTCGGTGCCACCGAACCCGAGCGGGTGCGGCGGGCGGCCGAGGACATGCTCACGGGCCCCGACCCGGTCACGGCGATCTTCTCGGGCAACAACCGTGTGACGGTCACGGCCGTCCGCGTCCTGTCCGAACACGAACGCCCCGTGGCCCTGGTCGGCTTCGACGACATCGAGCTGGGCGACCTGCTGAAGCCGGGCGTGACGGTCGTGTCGCAGGACGCGGCGCAGCTGGGCCGCACGGCGGCGGACCGTCTCTTCCTTCAGCTGGACGGGGCGGCGCTGCCGCCCGAGCGGATAGAGCTGACGACGCGCCTGATCCAGCGCGGCTCGGGCGAACTGCCGCCCTCCGACTGAGCGGACGCGGGGGCGGTCGGTTCAGGGCCTAGTGCTCGATCAGACCGCCCACCGGCACCGGCGCGACGTGGCCGGTCGCCGGAGTGGTCAGCGCCAGGGCGAGACCGATGTCGAGCAGCGAGGAGCGGGCGAGGGCCGCGACGTCGGCGAGCGGTGTCCAGAGCGACTCGGCCGTGTCCCCGTTGGGTTCGGGCCGCAGCGTTCCGCCGGTGATCCGGACCGCGTAGAAGACGCCGACGTTGTGCAGCGGAGGTGATCCGGGCACGCGGCGCTCCGCCGCGGGCACGACCCGCGAGTCCACGCCCAGCAGCCGTTCGACCTCGCCCGTCAGGCCGGTCTCCTCGGCGACCTCGCGGACCACCGCGTCCACGGGGTCCTCCGCGCCCTCGACGCGCCCGCCGGGCAGCGTCCAGGTCCGCTTTCCGTCGGGCTTGACGGCGTGCGCCAGCAGCACCCGCCCGTCCTCGATGCACACGGCGTAGGCCGCCAGCCGTAGATCCATCCCGGGAGACTAGGCGCGCGCGGGTGCCGAACGCACCGCTGCCCTCCCCCGGCCGTCCCCGGGGAAGGGCAGCGACGAACTGTGTGTCCTACTCCGCCGTGGCCGTCAGGTCGCCGCGGCGCGGGGCCGAGTAGCCCTCCAGGTCGGCGCGGGTGAGGCCGGAGCGGCGGGCGACCTCGGCGACGTCGAGCGCGCCGCAGTCGAGGCCGCGCAGCAGGTAGCCGGCGAGGGCCTTCGCGGTGGCGGGCTCGTCGGCGATGTCGCCCTCGGCCTGGTTGGCGTAGGCCGACAGGCGCGCGGCGGCGGCCTCGAAGCCCTCGCGGTAGAAGGCGAAGACGGCGGCGTAGCGCGTCGGGATGTGGCCCGGGTGCATGTCCCAGCCCTGGTAGTAGGCGCGGGCGAGGGCGCGCCGGGTGAGGCCGAAGTGCAGGCGCCAGGCGTCGTGCACCTTGGCGGTGGAGCCGACGGGCAGCACGTTCGTCGAGCCGTCCGAGACGCGGACCCCGGTTCCGGCGGCGGCGACCTGCATGACCGCCTTCGCGTAGTCGGCGGCCGGGTGGTCGCTGGCCTGGTACGCGGCGGAGACGCCGAGGCAGGCGCTGTAGTCGAAGGTGCCGTAGTGCAGGCCGGTCGCGCGACCCTCCGCCGCCTCGATCATGCGGGCCACCGTGGCGGTGCCGTCGCCGCCGAGGATGGACTGGCTGGTCTCGATCTGAATCTCGAAGCCGATCCGGCCGGCCTCGAGACCGTGCTGCTTCTCGAACGCCTCCAGGATCCGCACCATGGCGGTGACCTGCTCCGGGTACGTCACCTTGGGCAGGGTGAGCACGAGGCCCTCGGGCAGGCCGCCGTGCTCCATGAGGCCGGTGAGGAAGATGTCGAGGGTGCGGATGGCGCGGTCGCGGACCGCCTCCTCCATGCACTTCATGCGGATACCCATGTACGGGGCGGCCGTGCCGTTCGCGTACGCCTCGGCGATGACGCGGGCGGCGCGCGCGGCGGTCTCGTCCTCGTCGGCGTCGGAGGCGGGCCGGTAGCCGTCCTCGAAGTCGACCCGCAGGTCCTCCACCGGCTCGTGCTCCAGCTTCGCGCGTACGCGGCTGTAGACCGGCTCGGCGAGCTCCTCGCTCAGGCCGAGGACGGCGGCGAAGGAGGCGGCGTCCCGGGCGTGCTCGTCGAGCTGCGCGAGCGCCTTGTCGCCCCAGGTGCGGATGGTCTCGGCGTCGAAGGCGTCACCGGGGACGTACACCGTGTGGACGGGCTGACGGGTGCCGGGGTCTCCCGGGTAGCGGCGGGCGAGCTCCGCGTCGACCGGGGCGAGTGAGGCGCTGATGCTCTCGCTGACCGCGCCCGCGAGGCTCGTCGACACCTTCTCCTGCTGACCCATTCGTGCACTCTCCATATGCTCGATGTTTCCACTTCACGGAATCAACAATCCGTATAGCGAAGTTAACCGTCGGCGTGATCGGCGTCAATGGGTCTTTTTCGTCGTCCCGTCACGCGGACGGGGCCGCGCGGTGTGATCACCACGCGGCCCCGTCGACGTCGGAACTGTCTCAGCCCTTGCGGGTCTTGACCTCTTCGGTCAGGGCGGGGACGACGTCGAAGAGGTCGCCGACGACGCCGTAGTCGACGAGGTCGAAGATCGGGGCCTCGGCGTCCTTGTTGATGGCGACGATCGTCTTCGAGGTCTGCATGCCGGCGCGGTGCTGGATCGCACCGGAAATGCCGGAGGCGATGTACAGCTGCGGCGAGACACTCTTGCCGGTCTGGCCGACCTGGTTGGAGTGCGGGTACCAGCCCGCGTCCACCGCGGCGCGCGAGGCACCCACGGCCGCGCCGAGGGAGTCGGCGAGCGCCTCGATGACCGAGAAGTTCTCGGCACCGTTGACACCACGGCCACCGGAGACCACGATCGCGGCCTCCGTCAGGTCCGGACGGCCCGTGGACTCACGCGCGGTGCGCGAGGTCACCTTCGTGCCCGTGGCCTGCTCCGAGAACGACACGTTCAGGGCCTCGACGGCGCCGGCGGCCGCGGCCGGCTCGACGGCGGCGGAGTTGGGCTTGACGGTGATGACCGGCGTGCCCTTCGAGATGGTCGACTTGGTGGTGTACGAGGCGGCGAACACCGACTGCGTCGCCACCGGACCGCCGTCGCCGGCCTCCAGGTCGACGGCGTCGGTGATGATGCCGGACCCGATACGCAGCGCCAGACGCGCGGCGATCTCCTTGCCCTCCGCGGAGGACGGCACCAGCACCGCGGCCGGGGAGACCGCGTCGTAGGCGGCCTGCAGCGCGTCCACCTTCGGCACGACCAGGTAGTCGGCGTACTCGGCGGCCTCGTGGGTGAGCACCTTGACGGCGCCGTGCTCGGCGAGCGCGGCCTGCGTGTCGGCGGCACCGTTGCCGAGGGCGACGGCGACCGGGTCGCCGATGCGGCGGGCCAGCGTCAGCAGCTCCAGGGTGGGCTTGCGGACGGCACCGTCCACGTGGTCGACAAAGACCAGAACTTCAGCCATGGGACTTCAATCTCCTGCAATCACAAAGAACTTGGGCGACTTAACTGGACGGCTGAAGCTCAGATGAACTTCTGGCCCGCGAGGAACTCGGCGAGCTGCTTGCCGCCCTCGCCCTCGTCCTTGACGATCGTGCCCGCGGTGCGCGCCGGACGCTCATCGGCGGACGCGACCTTCGTCCAGGCACCCTCCAGGCCGACTTCCTCGGCCTCGATGTCCAGGTCGGACAGGTCCCACGCCTCGACCGGCTTCTTCTTCGCCGCCATGATCCCCTTGAACGAGGGGTAACGCGCCTCACCGGACTGGTCCGTCACCGACACCACGGCCGGAAGGGACGCCTCGAGCTGCTCGGAGGCGGTGTCACCGTCGCGGCGGCCCGTCACCTTGCCGTCGGCCACGGCGACCTCGGACAGGAGCGTCACCTGCGGCACACCGAGACGCTCGGCGACCAGCGCCGGGACGATGCCCGCGGTGCCGTCGGTGGAGGCCATGCCGGAGACGACCAGGTCGTAGCCGGCCTTCTCGATCGCCTTCGCCAGCACCAGCGAGGTGCCGATCGCGTCCGTGCCGTGCAGGTCGTCGTCCTCGACGTGGATCGCCTTGTCCGCGCCCATCGACAGCGCCTTGCGCAGCGCGTCCTTGGCGTCCTCGGGACCCACGGTCAGGACGGTGATCTCCACGTCGTCGTCGGAGTTCTCCGAGATCTGCAGCGCCTGCTCCACCGCGTACTCGTCGAGTTCCGAGAGCAGACCGTCGACATCGTCACGGTCCAAGGTCAGGTCATCGGCGAAACCCCGGTCGCCCGTGGCGTCCGGCACGTACTTCACGGTGACAACGATCCTCAAGCTCACGCCGGCTCTCCTACTGCAATCGTCTTTATCTGGGCGGCTGTCTTGCTACCAGCTGTACTGGCCACGCCTTTGCTGTACTGCTGCGGCTGAAAACGCCTTCTCGCAGGCAGCATATGCGCCTTGTGCGGACTCTTCCGGTCGGGGCGGCCCGCGCTCCGAACAAAAGGTTACTCGCCAGTACACCCAGCTTACGCCCACTAAGCAAGCGCTTTGAACTGTGACCTTGCCAACGCTGTGTAACCGCGCCGCACAGGAACTTTCAGTCGCGCAGCCCGTTGAAGCGGCCCTGGTGGTACAGCAGCGGACGACCGGCGCCCGCAGGGTCGCCGCAGAGCGCCTCCGCGAGCACGATCTGGTGGTCCCCCGCGGGCACCCGCGCGATGACCTTGCAGACGAGCCAGGCGAGCACGCCGTCGAGGATCGGCACGCCCTGGGGCCCCTCGAACCATCGGGTGGGCCCGCCGAAGCGGTCGGCGCCGCTCTTCGCGAACGTCGCGGCGAGATCGGCCTGGTGCTCGCCGAGTATGTGCACGCCGACGTGCTCGGCCTCGGCGACGGTCGGCCAGCTCGACGAGCCGAGGCCGATGCCGAACGAGACGACGGGAGGCCTCGCGGAGACCGAGGTGAGAGAGGTGGCGGTGAAGCCGACGGGGGCCGCACCGGGCGCGGTGACCACCGCGACGCCTGCCGCGTGCTGTCGGAAGACGGAGCGGAACAGGTCGGGGGTCGCTGCCTGGGCGGTGCGCAGGTCGGGCGTGGCCGTCATGGAGTTGTCCTTCTGGCAGGAGGGTTCGAGCGAGGGTCCGTGGCTGCGTCAGACACGCGGACAGCGGGCGCTCGAACAGCGAGCCAGGTCGACATGGACCCGCTCGACGAGAAGGAGTTCCGAAGGCATACGGTCACCCTGACGATACGTGGCGCGTGCAGTCAAGTGCGTTCCGTCATCTGGGAGATGCGTCACGCGGCGCCCACCGCCCCTCACGCGCGGCGACCATCGGCACGTCAGACCGCTTCGCCCAGCGCCGCGATGACGTCCACCTTGCGCGGCTGTCCCGCCGCCCGGCGCACCTCGCGGCCGCGCGCGTCCAGGACGAGCACGGTCGGGGTCTTGAGGACGCCCACGTCGCGTACGAGGTCGAGGCGTTCCTCCGCGTCGATCTCCACGTGGGAGACGCCGGGCACCATCGCGACGACCTCGTCGAGGACCCGGCGGGTGGCCCTGCAGGGGGCGCAGAACGCGCTGGAGAACTGGACGAGCGTCGCCCGCTCCCCCAGCTCCTCGCCCAACTGCGCGGCGTCCCACGTCTGTTCATCGACCGCCACTCTGCTCCTCCTCCATTCCGCTGCTTTCTGTGCAGCGATTTCCGGACGTTCCCGTATTCCCCGCACGTGACAAGGATCTCGTACGGTGCTGGAACCAGGACTGGCCACCCGGCCGTTGATGGGGCACGATCTGCGCAAGCCGGAAAACCTACGGCCGCGTAACTTACTGAAGGGCCAACCCCCTCCATGGCAGAGCTCGTCTACCCTCCGGTCATCGGCGCCGCCCGCACGATGTTCAAGGCGCTCGACCTGAAGATCGACCTCAAGGGCTCGGAGAACATTCCGCGTACCGGCGGCGCAGTCCTGGTCAGCAACCACATCAGCTACCTGGACTTCATCTTCGACGGCCTGGCGGCCCTGCCGCAGAAGCGTCTCGTCCGCTTCATGGCCAAGGAGTCGGTATTCCGGCACAAGATCTCCGGCCCGCTGATGCGCGGCATGAAGCACATCCCGGTGGACCGCGCCCAAGGTGAGCACGCCTACCAGCACGCGCTGCACTCGCTGCGATCCGGCGAGATCATCGGCGTCTTCCCCGAGGCGACGATCTCCGAGTCGTTCACACTCAAGAGCTTCAAGACGGGCGCCGTGCGCCTGGCCCAGGAGGCCGGCGTTCCGCTGATCCCGATGGCGCTCTGGGGCACGCAGCGACTGTGGACCAAGGGCCGTCCGAAGAACTTCAAGCGGCAGCACATCCCGATCACGGTCCGCGTCGGTGAGGCCATGGAGGCACCGAGCGACCAGTACGCGGGAGCGATCACGCGCCGTCTGCGCACGCGCATGCAGGAGCTGCTCGAGGCCGCGCAGCGCGCCTACCCGGTGCGCCCCAAGGGACCCGACGACACGTGGTGGATGCCGGCGCACCTGGGCGGCACCGCCCCGACCCCGGAAGAGGTCAAGGCCGCCGAGGCCGGCTAGGACCCTTCTGAAGGGTCCTGAGTCACCCCGGGAGCGCGTCCGGAAGGTGCTCCCACAGATACGGACGGTCCGGCGCTCCGCGCAGCGCGTCGAGCACCGCCGGGTGCGGCGCGTCGTGGAGCGCCGGATAGTCCGCCTCCCCGGCCTTCGGGTCGGGTATCCACGCCAACCGCTCCCCGCCCAGGGAGAATTGCGCGTCCACGCCCGGCTTGTTCCCCCGGCAGTCCTGCCGGTGCCACGCACCGCGCAGCCGTACGGCCACGAGGCCGTGCACGCACCAGCCCGTCCCCGCGTCGTGTGACAGCCGCTGGTAGCAGAGCGCGGTCGGGATGTCCTCGGCGCGCAGCAGCGCCGCCAGCGCGTGCGCCTTCGCGTGGCAGATTCCGGTGCCCTTCTCCAGGACGTCCGACGCCCGCCAGGTGACGCGCGGGTCCCCGCTGTCGGCGGAGTGCGGAACGGTGTCCCGTACGAATTCGTAGGCGGCGTGAGCGTATGCATATGAATCGTCGACGCCGCGCGCGAGGCGCGCCGCCGTCTCCCGTACGAGCGGATGATGATGGTCGATGACGTCGTCGGCCGCCAAGTACGCGGACAGGTCGGGGTTCTGCTGGATCAGCTGCATGGCACGCGAGCATAGGAATGCGGCCGACCGTTCGTCAATAGATTTACGGTCGACCGCATACCTATGCGGATTCGGTGGCTAGCGAGCCATCTCCTCCTTGAGGGCCGCCACGAAGGAGTCGATGTCCTCCTCGCGCGTGTCGAAGGCGCACATCCAGCGCACGTCGCCGGCCGCCTCGTCCCAGAAGTAGAAGCGGTACTTCTTCATCAGGCGCTCGGAGACGTCGTGCGGGAGGCGGGCGAACACGCCGTTGGCCTGCACCGGGTAGAGGATCTCGACGCCGTCGACGGCGCGGGCGCCCTCGGCGAGGCGCTGGGCCATCTCGTTCGCGTGCCGGGCGTTGCGCAGCCACAGGTCCTTGGCGAACAGCGCCTCCAACTGCACCGAGATGAAGCGCATCTTGGAGTGCAGCTGCATGGACAGCTTGCGCAGGTGCTTCATGTGGCGCACGCGGTCCTGATTGAGGACGACGACCGCCTCGCCGAACAGTGCGCCGTTCTTGGTGCCGCCGAGCGACAGGATGTCGACGCCGACCGTGTTCGTGAACGTCCGCATGGGGACGTCGAGGGACGCCGCGGCGTTGGATATCCGGGAGCCGTCGAGGTGCACCGTCATGCCGCGCTCGTGGGCGTGCTCGCAGATCGCGCGGATCTCGTCCGGCGTGTAGAGCGTGCCCAGTTCGGTGGACTGCGTGATCGAGACGACCTGCGGCATCGCCCGGTGCTCGTCGTCCCAGCCGTAGGCCTGCTGGTCGATCAGCTCGGGGGTGAGCTTGCCGTCCGGGGTCGGCACGGTGAGCAGCTTCAGGCCGCCCATCCGCTCGGGGGCGCCGCCCTCGTCCACGTGGATGTGCGCGGACTCGGCGCAGATCACCGCGCCCCAGCGGTCGGTGACCGCCTGGAGCGCGACGACGTTGGCGCCCGTGCCGTTGAACACCGGGAACGCCTCGGCGGTCGGGCCGAAGTGGCTGCGGATGATCGTCTGGAGATGGTCCGTGTACTCGTCCCCGCCGTACGCGACCTGGTGCCCGCCGTTGGCGAGGGCGAGCGCCGCCATCACCTCGGGATGGCCTCCCGCGTAGTTGTCGCTGGCGAACCCCTGCGTGCTGGGGTCGTGATGCCGGTGGGCATCGGTCTTCGGAGGGTTCACGGCTTCTCGGTCAGCCACAGACGGGTCCCGTTCAGTTCGGCGGCGGGCCGCTCCCAGACGCCGGTGATGGCCTCGGCCAGCTCCGTGACGTCCGTGAAGCCCGCGAACTTCGCGTTGGGGCGTTCGGCGCGCATCGCGTCGTGCACCAGCGCCTTGACCACCAGGATCGCAGCCGCCTGCTGCGGCCCGGCCTCGCCCCCCGCCTTGCGGAAGGAGTCACCGAGCGCGAGCGTCCACGCCTCGGCGGCGGCCTTGGACGCGGCGTACGCGGCGTTGCCCGCGGTCGGCTTGGAGGCGCCCGCGGCGCTGATCAGCAGGTAGCGGCCGCGGTCGCTGCGGGACAGGCCCTCGTAGAACGCGAGGGACGTGTGCTGCACCGTGCGGATCAGGAGCTTTTCGAGCAGGTCCCAGTCGGCGAGGTCGGTGTCGGCGAAGGTCGCGCCGCCGCGCCAGCCGCCCACCAGGTGCACGAGGCCGTCCACGCGGCCGAAGTCCTTCTCGATGCGTCCCGCCCAGTCACGGGTGGCGTGCAGGTCGAGCAGGTCGACGTTGTCGCCGATGACGGTGGCGCCGCCGTGCGCGTAGCGCGCCTCGTCGACGGCCGCCACCAGGCGCTCGGCGTCCGCGTCGGCCCCGATGACGGTGGCGCCCGCCTCCGCGAGCCGCTTGAGGGTGACCTTGCCGGCCGGTCCGGCCGCTCCGGCCACCGCGATCACCGCACCGTCCAGCGTGTCCCTGGTCCCATGGGTGTCGGTCATGACAGTCGCCTCCTGCTGCTGTTCGCCGTGGCTCACGCGGCCACCTTCTCGGCACGCTCCGCGGTGATCCCCTTCGTAGAAGCGATCACGGTCTTCAGCTTCTTGGAGAGGGCCTCATAAAACATGCTGAGCGGAAACTCGTCGGGAAGCACCTCGTCCACGAGTTTGCGCGGCGGCAGGGACGTGTCCAGGGCGTCGGGACCCTTCGCCCAGGCGGATCCCGGGTGCGGGGACAGATACGTGGACACCAGGTCGTACGCGGCGAACCAGTGCACCAGCTTCGGGCGGTCGATGCCGTCGCGGTACAGCTTCTCGATCTCGCCGCACAGCTGGTTGGTCACCTCGGGGGCGCGCTGCCAGTCGATGTGCAGCTTGTTGTCCGTCCAGCGCACCACGTCGTGCTTGTGCAGGTACGCGAAGAGCAGCTGACCACCGAGACCGTCGTAGTTCTTGACGCGGTCGCCGGTGACCGGGAAGCGGAACATCCGGTCGAAGAGCACGGCGTACTGCACGTCGCGCGCCTGCGGGACGCCGTCGGCCTCCAGCTTCACGGCCTCCTTGAAGGCGGTGAGGTCGCAGCGCAGCTCTTCGAGGCCGTACATCCAGAACGGCTGGCGCTGCTTGATCATGAACGGGTCGAAGGGCAGGTCGCCGTGGCTGTGCGTGCGGTCGTGGACCATGTCCCACAGCACGAACGCCTGCTGGCAGCGGTCCTGGTCGGCGACCATCGCCTCGATGTCCGCGGGCAGTTCGACGCCCAGGATGTCGACGGCGGCCTCGGTGACGCGGCGGAAGCGGGCCGCCTCGCGGTCGCAGAAGATGCCGCCCCAGGAGAAGCGCTCGGGCGCCTCGCGCACGGCGATCGTCTCCGGGAAGAGCACCGCCGAGTTCGTGTCGTACCCGGAGGTGAAGTCCTCGAAGGTGATGCCGCAGAACAGCGGGTTGTCGTATCGGGTCGCCTCCAGCTCGGCGAGCCATTCCGGCCAGACCATGCGCAGCACGACGGCTTCCAGGTTGCGGTCCGGGTTCCCGTTCTGCGTGTACATCGGGAAGACCACGAGGTGCTGGAGGCCGTCCCGGCGCTGCGCGGCGGGCTGGAAGGCGAGCAGCGAGTCCAGGAAGTCCGGGACCGCGAAGCCGCCCTCCGCCCAGCGGCGCAGGTCGCGCACGAGCGCCTCGTGGTACGCCGCGTCGTGCGGCAGCAGCGGGGCGAGCTCCTCGACCGCGGCCATGACACGGCCCACGATCCGCTCGGCGTCGGCCTTCGCCGGGGCGCCTTCGGCCTCGAAGTCGATCGACCCGTCCTTGCTCTGCAGGGGCCTGAACTCCTCCACGGCGTCCTTGAGCAAGGGCCAGGCCGGGTGATCCACCACCCTGGGTCCGACCACCTGGACCGGAGAATCCGCCCCCTCCGCGCCAGCCTGCACAAGAATTTCCGTCATGTCCCAACCTCCACGGGAGAACCTCGCGTAAGAACACCGTATGCACGCGAGGTTCCCGACCACAAGGGGGGTCTCGGGAAATTATCCTGCGTTACCCCCTTGATCACCGCTGTTTTTCCTGTGACGGGCGGTAACCGCAATCACCTCTGCCGCGCCGGCCAAGGCCTGCCGGGAGTCCTCGAGGAGTTCGGGGAACCCGAAGAAGCCGTGGAACATCTGCGGGAAATGGCTCTCCGTGACCGCGACGCCCGCGTCCCGCAGCGCCTTGCCGTACGCCCGGCCCTCGTCGCACAGCGGGTCGCAGCCGGCGGTGACGATGTGCGCGGCGGGCAGCCCGGCGAGGTCCTGCGCGAGGAGCGGCGATACGCGGGGGTCGGCGGGGTCCCCGTCCGCGCCCAGGTACTGCTCGCGGAACCAGCCGCAGTGGGCGGCGGTGAGGAAGTAGCCCTCGGCGTTGGCGTCAAAGGAGCCGGACTTCTGGCGGGCGTCGGTGGCCGGGTAGACGAGGACCTGGCGCGCGATGTCGGGGCCGCCCTCGTCGCGCGCGATCTGCGCGACGACCGCGGCGAGATTTCCGCCCGCACTGTCGCCCGCCACGGTCAACGCCCCTGGATCGGCCCCCAGTTCGGGCGCATGGTCGGCGACCCAGCACACGGCGGCGTACGCGTCCTCGACGGCGGCGGGGAACGGGGCCTCGGGCGCGAGCCGGTAGTCGACCGATACGACGACGGCGCCCGCGTCCCTGCACAGGGCGCGGGCGGTGTGGTCGTGGCTGTCGAGGTCGCAGATGACCCAGCCGCCGCCGTGGAAGAAGACGACGACGGGGCGGGATCCCGGCGCAGCGTCCTGCTCCGGCTCCGCGTCCGGTTCCGGCAGGTACACGCGCACGGGTATCGCGGGCGCACCAGGCGGCCCGGGTATCTCCCGGTCCTCGACGGCCCCCACCACGGGCGCGGGGAACGGCGACTCGGGTGCGGCGGCGAGGATCCTGCGGGCCTCGACGGCATCGGTGACGGCTCCCCCGAGGTCGGGGAACGCGGCGGCGATGGCATCGACGAGGGGCCGCGCCTCGGGGGCGAGGCGGTCGACCGGGTCGGGGGTCATGGGCGGCTCCTGGGTCGGTGTGACGGCTGTGACGGTGCGGGCTGGCGGCGGTGCGGGGTAGCGGCTGTGACGGTGATTGCGGTGCGGGGTGGCGGACGGATCCCTGCCCAGCGGCGGGCGTCACTCACCGACTTCCCCACGGAAGTGCGGGATCACCTTCTCGCCCCACTGCCGCAGCGTCTCCATGCACGCCTCCTGCGGCACCGTGCCCATCTGGATCAGGCACATGATCTCGTCGGCGCCCGCGTCACGGAGGCGCTCGACGTAGGCGATGGCGTCGTCGGCGGTGCCGTACGCGTGGTCGGCGTTGAAGGTGGCCGTGGCGGTGGGGCGGACGGGGATGTGGTGCTCGTGGAGCCGGGCGACCACCTGCTCGGCGGCCCTGCGCATCTCCTCCGCCTCGTCCGCGCCCTCCACGACGGCCTCGTCGGGGATGCCCGCGCCGCCGTACCAGTGCCCGATGGACTGCGCGAAGAAGCGCTGGCCGCGGATGCCGATGCTGCGGGCCGTCTCCCGGTCGTCGAGCACGATCGTCGGACAGAGCACGGAGAAGTGGTCGTTGACGACCGAGGAGACGAGGCGCTCGGGGGTGCGGGCCGCGACCGCCGCGTCGTAGGCGCCGCGCATGTCGGCGATCGCCTCCGGGCCCGCGAAGCCCATCACCAGGGCGCCGACGCCGAGTTCGGCGGCCTGGCGCAGCGTCTCCGTACGACTGCACGCGAGGAACAGCGGCGGATGCGGGGTCTGTGCGGGGCGGGGCAGGATCGGGTGCGGGTCGATGTCGAGGAGCGGGCCGTGGTGCTCCAGCTCGTCCTTCTCCCACGCCTTCCCGATGATCCGCAGCGCCTCCTCGACCTCCTGCGTGGTCCGCTCCTTGTCGACCCCGCACAGCGACGTCTCCTGCGTGGTGCCGCCGCGCCCCGCGCCGAGGTCGAGCCGGCCACCGGACAACAGGTCGAGCATCGCGGCACGTTCGGCCACGCGCGCGGGGTGGTTGAAGTTGAACGGCATGCACACCACGCCGTGCCCGACGCGGATGCGGGAGGTGCGCGCCGCGACCCAGGTCAGGAAGATCTCCGGCGCGGACATGTGGGCGTACCACTTGAGGGAGTGGTGCTCGACCGCCCAGATCCGGTCGAAGCCCATCTCCTCGGCGAACACGGCCTGTTCGACGCTGTCGCGCAGCAGTTGGTGCTCGCGTTCGACGGTGGGGTCGGCGAGCTGGGCCTCGAAGATGACGCTGAACTTCACGGTGCCTCCCGAGCGGTCGGTGCTGTCGATGCCGTGGATGCGGCGTGCTCCATGCACTCCATGTGCTCCATATGACTAATAGCTATATGACGACCCGTCAGAGAAAGGAAGGGGCACGACGCTCCGCACGGGCGGTGCTGGCACGCCCTACGCTTCCCCGGTAACCCCCTAGCCCCAGGAGCCACCCGTGTTCGACCCCGCGCCCGCGCCTTCGTACCCGTACGAGGAGATCCCCGAGCCGCACCCGCTGCTCGCGCCCGTCCTCGGCCTCCTCGGCAGCTGGCACGGCCGAGGGCGGGGCGAATACCCCACCCTGGACGGCGACTTCACGTACGCGCAGGAGGTCACGTTCAGCCACGACGGCAGGCCGTTTCTGCGGTACGAGGCGCGGGCCTGGCTGATCGACGCCGATGACGCGCCCGTGCGGCCCGCGGCGCGGGAGAGCGGCTGGTGGCGGATTCAGCCCGAGGGGCGCGTAGAGGCGCTGATCACGCAACCCACCGGGATCGCGGAGATCATGGTCGGCGCCGCCGCCGACGGCACGGTCGAGCTCGCCACGCACACCGTGGGCCTCACGCCGACCGCCAAGCACGTCGACGCGACGGGGCGCCGCTACGCGCTCACCGACGACGACACCCTCACGTTCACCCACGACCTCGCGGCCGTCGGCCAACCCCTCCAGCACCATCTTTCGGCCCAGCTGCGCCGGAAGTAGCTCTTGCGCCCGTGACCTCCGCTGACTTCAATGCGGAGCCATGCCGACCTCTCCGCTGCCACCGACCGCCTGGGCCGTGCTCGGACTGCTGTCCTTCCCGCCCGGCGAGCGGACCGGGTACGAGCTGAAGAAGTGGGCGGACGCGTCGCTGCGCTTCTTCTACGGCTCCCCCGCCTTCAGCCAGATCTACGCCGAGCTGCGCAGGCTGGAGCGGCTCGGCTACGCCACGTCAAGGCGCTCGGGCCCGGAGGAGCCGCGCACCAAGCGCACGTACGCCATCACGCGCGCGGGCAGGGACGCGCTCGCCGCGTGGGCGGCCGACGACCGGGACCCGGCCGCCGTGTCGCTGCGGCACCCGGTGCTGCTGCGCGTATGGCTGGGGCATCTCGCCGCCCCGGGACGGTTGCGCACGCTCGTCGAGGAGCATGTGGCGCGCGTCGAGGGCGAGTTGAAGGAGGTGCGGGACGCGGCCGCGCGGGCGGAGGGCGTGGAGGCGTGGGCGCACCCGCAGATCGCGCTGCGCTGGAGCGAGCGGCACCTCGCGGCCGAAGTCGAGCTCGCGCAGGGCATGTTGGCGGACCTGGACGCGCTGCCCGCCGCCCCCGAAGTCAACGCCGACGGAGACGCGCCCACCACCGGGTGAGCGGACTCGCGCGGAGAGTGACCTGCCCGGTAGGACGGTCGGCACCCCCTGCCCGTACCGTCCGGAGGCGCATCCGCCGTGAGTACCCGTGCCATCCTCGTCGCCGCCGTGATCACTGGACTGATCCTCGGTGTGGTGGGCACCAGAACCCACGACTCCGGTCCTTCTCGCAGGCACGGTTCCCTGACGCAGACGGCCCGTTAGTGTACGAGTCTGTCGCGTCCGCGCGGCAGCACAGAGCCGCAGTCGACGGAGGCGAGACGACCTTGAACTTCCTCACCATCGGGCATCGCGGAGCCATGGGTCTCGAACCCGAGAACACCCTGAGGTCCTTCGTCGCCGCCGAGCGCGGGGGACTCGACATAATCGAACTCGACCTGCACCTGAGCAAGGACGGCGCGCTCGTCGTCATGCACGACGCCGACGTCGACCGGACCACGGACGGCCACGGGCCGATCGCCGAGAAGACCCTCGCCGAGATCCGCGGCCTCGACGCCGGGCGCGGCGAGCGCGTGCCGGTCTTCGAGGAGGTGCTCGACGCGGTCGGTACCCCGTTGCAGGCGGAGATCAAGGACACGGCGGCGGCGCGGGCGCTCGCCGATGTGATGCTGCGCCGCGATCTGGTGCACCGGGTCGAGGTGATCTCGTTCCACGACGAGGCGATCGCCGAGATCGCCCGGCTCGTGCCGGGCGTGCGCACGGCGCTCGTCGCCAGCCGCTACGGCACCGGAGTCGTCGAGCGGGCCGTCACGGCGGGGGCCACGACGCTGGTGCTCAACATCCGGCGGCTCACGCAGGAGATCGTCGAGCACGCCCGCAAGGCCGATCTGCGGATCATCGGCTGGGTCGTGAACACCCAGGACGATCTGCGGCTCGTGCGGGCGCTCGGCCTCGACGGCGCGACCACGGACTACCCGGAGATCAAGCGCACGGGCCGCTTCACCGCGTGACCTTTGCGCCTACGCGAGCGGCTTGACGAGCAGTTCGAACTTGAGGTCGTCGCGCTGCGGGATGCCGAAGCGCTCGTCGCCGTACGGGAAGGGGCTGAACCGTCCCGTACGGCGGTAGCCGCGGCGCTCGTACCAGGCGATGAGCTCCTCGCGGGCGTCGATCACCGTCATGTGCATCTCGCTGACGCCCCACGTCTCGGCCGCCCTGCGCTCGGCCTCCGTGATGATCGTCTTGCCGAGGCCCGCGCCCTGCTGGGCGGGGCTGACCGCGAACATGCCGAAGTAGGCGTGCTCCCCGCGGTGCTCCAGCTGGCAGCAGGCGACGACCGCGCCGTCCCGCTCCACCGTGAGCAGCCGGCTGTCGGGGTCCTCGATGACATCGAGGACGCCCTGCGGGTCGGTCCGCTGCCCCTCAAGGATGTCCGCCTCCGTGGTCCACCCGGTCCGGCTGGAGTCGCCTCGGTAGGCCGACTCAATGAGGGCGACGAGCACGTCGACGTCCTCGGGCCGGGCGTCACGGAAGACGAGGTCGACGGTGGTCATGAGAGGGCCTCCAGATTGAGGGACGGCGAGTGTGCGGGCGCCGAATGTGCGGGCGCCGTCGAGGTTAACGCGAGCGGACTACGCTGCGTCGGCATGGTTCACGTACTGAGCAGCAGGGTTCTGATCCGGCCGACCGATCCCGAGCGGTCGCGGGCGTTCTACGGGGAGGCGCTGGGCCTCGCGGTGTACCGGGAGTTCGGCACCGGGCCCGAGCGGGGCACCGTGTACTTCCTCGGCGGCGGTTTCCTGGAGGTGGCGGGCCGTTCCGCGGAGCCTCCGGTGCCGAGCCTCAAGCTGTGGATGCAGGTGGCCGACGTGCACGCGGCGCACGAGGAGCTGGCCGGGCAGGGCGTCACGGTGGTCCGGGAGCCGGTCAAGGAGCCGTGGGGCCTCATCGAAATGTGGATCACGGATCCGGACGGCCACGAGATCGTCCTCGTCGAGGTGCCGCAGGAGCACCCGATCCGGTACCGGCCGGGGATCTGAGCCGCCCTGGGCGCCCTCCCCTCGCCCGAACGGCCTAGGCCGCCGAGCCCCGCCCAGGGGGTCGTCCGGGGGCGGTGGGGCGCGGGTCGGGTGTCTCGTACGGTTCCCGCGAACGCGTGCGGTGAACCGGTCGGGGGCAGAGGATGGCGTGAGTTCGGGATTCGGGTGTGCCGAATCCGGATACGCAGGGATCGACGACGCCCACCGGTCCTACGCAGCCCACCCCAGGAGAGATCCGACATGACCACTCCGCGGAACACCAGCGCTTCCCGTACGTCGTCCGTCCCCCGGATCCTGATCATCGGCGCGGGATTCGCCGGGATGGAGTGCGCGCACAAGCTGGAGAAGGAGCTCAAGCCCGGCGAGGCGGTGCTGCGGCTCATCAGCCCCACCGCGCACCAGCTGTACCTGCCACTGCTTCCGCACGTGGCCTCCGGCGTACTCACCCCGCAGTCCGTGGCGGTGCCGCTGCGCAGGATGCTGCGGCGCACCCAGATCGTGCCGGGCGGCGCGATCGGCGTGGACCCGCAGGCGAAGGCCGTCGTCGTGCGGAAGATAAACGGCGAGGTCAGTGTCGAGCACTACGACTACCTGGTGCTCACGCCGGGCAGCGTGACGCGCCAGTTCGACATCCCGGGTCTGGACAAGTACGCGGTGGGCGTGAAGACGCTCGCCGAGGCGGCCTGGATCCGCGACCACGTGATCACGCAGCTGGACCTGGCGGCGGCCAGCTCCGACCCCGCCGAGCGCGAGGCGCGGCTCCAGTTCGTGGTGGTCGGCGGCGGCTACGCGGGCACGGAGACGGCCGCGTATCTGCAGCGGCTCACGACCGCCGCGGTCAAGCGCTATCCCGGGCTCGACCCGGCGCTCATCAAGTGGCACCTGGTCGATGTGGCGCCCAAGCTCATGCCGGAGCTGGGCGATCGGCTCGGCGACAAGGCGATGGACATCCTTGAGCGGCGTGGGCTGCACGTCTCGCTCGGGGTGTCGGTGGCGAGCGTCACCGAGGACACGGTGACGCTCACGGACGGGCGCGAGCTGCCCTGCCACACGCTGATCTGGACGGCCGGCGTCGCGCCCAGCCCGCTCGTGGCGACCCTCGGTTCGGAGACCAACCGCGGCCGCCTCGTGGTGTCGCCCGAGCTGACCGTGCCCGGGCTCGACGGGGTGTTCGCGCTCGGCGACGCGGCAGCGGTCCCGGACCTCGTCAAGGGCGGCGACGCGATGTGCCCGCCGACCGCGCAGCACGCGATGCGGCAGGGCTGGGCGGCGGCCCGCAACATCCTCGCCTCGGTGCGCGGCAACCCGCTGGTGCCCTACCGCCACAAGGACCTCGGTCTCGTCGTCGACCTGGGCGGCATCCAGGCCGTGTCGAAGCCGCTGGGCATCCAGCTGACCGGGCTCCCGGCCCAGGTCGTGGCGCGCGGCTACCACATCGGCGCGCTGCGCACCCTGACGGCCCGGTTCCGTACGGCGGCCAACTGGGCCCTCAACGCGGTCGCCGGCGACGACTTCGTCCGCACCGGCTTCCAGCGGCACCGTCCCGCGACGCTCAGGGACTTCGAGATGACCGACGCGTACCTCTCCGCCGAGGAGCTGCAAGAGGTGATCGCGGCGCGGGTCGACGGCCGCTCCATGTCCCCCGAGAAGCCGGAGCTCCCGATCACCTGACGCCACCGGGGCGCACGGCCCCACCCGTCGCCACGTGGGCAGCCCCGGTCTCGGGGCTGCCCACGTTTTCACGGGGGAGATCGTCATGGGTGCCATCGTGTTCGGCTTGGCCATCTGCGCGACGCGGCGGCAGTCGAGGGGCGCGTCGTCACCACCTCAATGCCCCACGGCGACATGGGCGACGGGTCCAGCGACGACAGCAGCAGCTCGACGTACGCCGTGTGGGCAGTCCAACTCCCGTACCCGGTCGGCACGTTCATGGTGCAGCGCACCGGGATGCTGCGGCGCGCGTTCGGGGCGGGCGACGATGCGGGTATCGGGCACCCGGCGTTCGACGAGCGGTTCACCGTGCGGACGCTTCAACCGTCCGTCGCCGCCGCCGCGTTGAACGGGCCGCTCGCCGAGTTCCTGCTCAATGATCCGCGGGCCGCGAAGTATCCGCTGCGGTTCACCGACACGGAACTGATCAGCTGGGACAAGGACGAGCAGTCGCCGCGGGAGATCGAGCCGGCGCTGGAGTTTCTGAGCGACGTCGCCGATCTGGTGGCTGCTCAGCAGCCCGTCGGTGACGGGCAGTTGGGGCAGCGGGTCGGCGTCGGTGCCGCGGGGCCCGCGTGGGGCCCGCCGGGTGCCGGTGACGCCGCGACCTCAGGCGGCGCCGCGTCCGCGTGACGCCGGACGCCGGACGGCGGCAAGCGCAGGTTCACGGTCACCTACAGCGGACACCCGCTCGGCCCCGACGGGGGCCTGGGCACCAGGTCCTGGAACGGACAGGCCGGCTGGAAGGAGTTCCAGCGCGTGACGAACGCCGGGGCCGCGGCGCTGGATCCGGGCCCGCACAACGAGGACTTCGGCATCGCCGCCGTGGGTGTGCTCGGCGGGATCGCGGCAGGTCTTGCCGTGTTGCTGGGCGCGGCGCACTGAGGACCGCATCGGGTGCGGGCGTGGGGCCGGTGGCACCAGGCCCCACGTCCGCACCGCCGCCTCACTCCCCCGCGGCGCGCAGCTCCTCGTACTCCTCGCGGGACAGCGGCTTCGCGCCCGGGGTGCCGAGTCGGTCGAGCGGGATGCGGTACGTCTCCGGGGACTTCCACGTCGCGATCGAGGCGACGACGGTGATGACGAGGCAGAGCGTGCCGATGGTGAGCGGCACGTTCGAGGAGCCGGGCGGCGCCACCAGCGTGAAGATCGTCGGCAGGAAGGCGACGATCGCCAGGCCGATGTTCTGCGCCAGCGCGAACCCGGTGACGCGGCGGGCCGCCGGGAACAGCTCCTGGAAGAAGCAGGCGAACGTCGCGTTCCAGGACTGGTAGGCGACGCCCCAGGAGAGCACCGCGAGCGCGAAGGTCAGCGGCACGTTGTTGGCGCCGACCGCCCACAGGTACGGGTAGCAGAGCAGGCCCGCCAGCAGGCCACCCCCGATCATGATGGGGCGGCGGCCGAACCGGTCGGAGAGGTGGCCGAATACCGGGACGACGAACATGCCCGCCACGTTCGCGGCGATCTGGATCCAGAGGTAGACGCTCGTGCTCATGCCGACGCCGTAGCCGGACTGCGTCGCGTAGGCGCCGCCGAACACCGAGACCGTGACACCGATGACGTTGACGAGCGTCATGCACACCGCGCGGAGGATCTCGCGCCAGTTCTCCCGGAACGCCTCGACGAGCGGCACCTTGTGCGCCTCGGGGCCGGTCTCCTGCTGCTCCTCGAAGGTCCTGGTCTCCTCGACGCGTCGCCGGATCAGGAAGCCGGCGATGACGACCACGGCGCTGAGCACGAACGGGACGCGCCAGCCCCAGGACTTGAAGGCCTCGTCGGACAGCAGCATCGACATGGGCAGGAAGATCGCGGCACCGAGGATCTGCCCGGCGACGGTCCCGTGCAGGGCGAAGCTCGCGAGGAAGCCGCGCCTGCCGTGCGGAGCGTGCTCGATGATCATCGCGCTCGCCCCGCTCAACTCCCCCGCCACGGCGAAGCCCTGCACGAGGCGGACGAGGGTGAGGAGGATCGGGGCGATGATGCCGACCTGGCTGTAGGTGGGCAGCAGCGCCACCACGAACGTGGAGACGCCCATCAGGAGCATGGCCAGGACCAGGACGTTCTTGCGGCCCTTCTTGTCTCCCCAGTGGCCGAGCACCGCGGCGCCGATGGGGCGCGCGACGTAGCCCACGGCGTAGGTGCCCAGGGACGCGAGTACGGCGATCGTCGCGTTGCCCTCCGGGAAGAAGATCCCCGGGAAGACGAGCGCCGCCGCCTGGGCGTAGATGAACCAGTCGTAGTACTCGAGGGCACTGCCGATCCAGCCGCTGGCCGCGGCCTTCCTCGACATCGCCCGCCCGGTGGCGGGCGCGTCCGCGGTACGCGACTCCTTTGACGCGGTCACGCTCATGGCTCTCCTAGGTGTGATCCGGCCACCGCACGACGTAGAAAGCGCTTGCACGGCGTACCTCCGCAGCCGTTTTTGAAACGCTCCATTGATGGCGGCTCGCCCGCGGCGGCGACGCTGCTGGAGGCGGGGCTCGCGGCACCCGCACTCGGCAGCGGCAGACGGTCGCACCCGACGACCGTGACCCGCAGGCGGGTCCCATACGAACCCGCCGCGGACGCACCTGTCAATGGATTCCGGCGGCTTTCCCGACGTGGAGGGGCAAATGGCTGAGTCGTTTCAAAAACGTCGCACGAAACCGTTCAAGCCGCGCCGGCGATCGAGGCGCGGGGGTCGGGGCCGAGCCCCGCGGTCGAACCCCTGGACCCCTTGTCCGGACCCACGCCCGCCGCTTAGGGTCGGCCGCAACGGAAAGCGCTTTCCCCCGATAGCTCTCCGCGAGGAACCCGCATGCCAAGCCCTTCCCGCCAGGGATCCCGTCTGCGTGCCGCCGTCGTCGGCACGGGCGCGATCGTCACCGGTAGCCACCTGCCCGCCCTCACCTCCCTGCGCGACCGCGTCGACCTCGTCGCCGCCGTCGACGTGGACCAGGACCGACTCGACGGATTCCGCGCCCAGGCCGCCGAGGCCGGGTTCGCGGACGTCTCCGTGCACACCGACCTGACCGCGATGCTCGAAGAGGCGAGGCCCGATCTCGTCCTCATCGGCACCCCGCCGGTGTTCCACCGCGAACAGACCGTCGCGGCGCTCAAGTCCGGCGCCTGGGTGCTGTGCGAGAAGCCGCTCACCCTCTCCCTCGCCGAGTACGACGAGATCGCCGCAGCCGAGGAGGCCAGCGGCGCCTACGCGTCCGTCGTCTTCCAGCACCGCTACGGCTCGGGCGCCGTGCACGCCCGCTCGCTGCTCACCGAGGGCACGCTCGGCCGCCCGCTCGTCGCCCACTGCCAGACGACCTGGTACCGCAACACCGCCTACTACGAGGTGCCTTGGCGCGGTAAGTGGGCCAGCGAGGGCGGCGGCCCCGTGATGGGCCACGGCATCCACCAGTACGACCTGATGCTGCACCTGCTCGGCGAGTGGACCGAGATCCGGGCGATGGCGGCCCGCCTCGTGCACGACACGGAGAGCGAGGACGTGTCGACCGCGCTCGTCCGCTTCAAGGACGGCGCCCTCGGTACGGTCGTCAACTCCGTGCTCTCGCCCGACGAGACGAGCCGCATCCGCATCGACTGCGAGAAGGCCACCGTCGAGCTGACCCACCTGTACGGGCACGGCAACGACGACTGGCGCTACACCCCGGCCCCCGGCGCCGAGCAGCCGCCCGCTCCCACCGCCGACGTACCCAGCTCGCACACCGCGCAGCTGACGGCGCTGCTCGACGCGTACGACGCCGGCACCCGCCCGCCCGGCAGCGGCCAAAGCGCCCGCAGCACGCTGGAGTTCGCCGCCGCGCTGTACAAGTCGGCGTTCACCGGTGCCACGGTCGCGGCCGGCGAGATCGGCCCCGGCGACCCGTTCTACGCCGCGATGCACGGAGACCACCCGGATTGGAGCCCGAAGCAGTGAGCAGCGCCGAGAATTCGCTCAAGGTCATTCACACCCACGGCGACCGCGTCGTGGTGCGCTCCGCCGCGACCGGTACGGACCTCTTCTCCTACGTCTACAAGCCGGACCCGGACGCCTTCGAGGCCCGCAAGCCGTACGTGCATCCGCTGCGCACCCTGTCCGGCAACCTGGTCTCGGGCTACCGGCCCAACGACCACCGCTGGCACAAGGGCCTGCAGATGACGGCCAGCCACCTCTCCGGGCAGAACTTCTGGGGCGGCAACTGCTATGTCCACGGCGAGGGTTACCTCCCGCTGCCCGACCGCATCGGGTCGATGCGGCACGACGGCTTCGACGCCGTCGAGGCCGGTGCCGACGAGCTGAACCTCACCGAGCGCCTGACCTGGATCGAGAACGGCGGCGACGAGTGGGCCCGCGAGAAGCGCGGGGTGCGTGTTCACTCGGTGGACCCGGAGTCCGGCTCGTACGCCATCGATTGGTCGATCGAGCTGACGAACACCCGCGCCGACGGCGAGGCCCTGCGCTTCGGCTCGCCGACCACGGCGGGGCGCGAGATGGCCGGATACACGGGGCTTCAGTGGCGCGGGCCGCGCGACTTCACGGGCGGCAAGGTCTTCGGGCCCGAAGAGCCTGCGGACGCCGCCGGGTCCGTCGCGACGTATGACGCGCCCGGCGCGCTGATGGGCACGCAGGGGCCGTGGCTCGCCTTCACCGCCGCGCACGACGACGTGGACGCCCACTCGACGCTGATGTTCGAGCACGCTCCGGAGAACCTCGACGAGCAGGCCGCGATCCACGCCTCGCACTGGTTCGTACGCGCGGAGCCGATTCCGACGGTCGCGTTCTCCTGGGCCTTCTTCGAGGAGTTCGCCCTGCCCGCCGGTGAGTCGTTCCGCTACCGGTACCGGATCGTGGTCGCCGACGGTGCCTGGGACAAGGAGCGGGTCGCCGCCCGCCTGAAGGAGCTCCCGTGGTGAGCCCGGACACCTCGGGCCTCGACCGGCCGCTGCCCGGCGGGATCGGCCTGTCCCACATCTCCGCGTACGACTGGCAGGCGGCGGACGGTGTCTGCGGCGGCAGCCCGCACCTGCACCTGGTGTGCACGGAGGCGTACGTCGTGACGGGCGGGCGCGGCGCGGTGCAGACGCTGAGCCCGGACGGCTACCGGGACACGCCCCTCGAAGCCGGTTCGCTCGCGTGGTTCGAGCCGGGCACGGTGCACCGCATGGTGCAGGGCGAGGATCTGCGAATCACCGTCCTGATGCAGAACAGCGGGCTGCCGGAGGCGGGCGACGCGGTGTTCACGTTCCCGCCGGAGTACCTGGCGGATCCGGAGAAGTACGCGGCCGCGGCGGCCCTGCCCGCCCCGGCGGGCCCCGAGGCGGAGGCGGCCGCGCGGCGCCGCCGGGACCTCGCGGTCGAGGGTTATCTGCCGCTGCGCGAGGCCCTGGAGGCGGGTGACGCGGAGCCGCTGCGCGCGTTCCAGCGGGCGGCGGCCGCCCTGGTCCGCCCGCGCGTGGCCGCGTGGCGCGAGCTGTGGCGCACCGGCGCCCTGGCCGCGGCGGAACGGACCGGGGCCCAGCTCGACGCCCTGGAGAAGGGCGATGCGGACGCCTACCTGTCCGCGTCGACCACGCACACGTCCACGCCGACACGCCACGGCGGCCTGGGCATGTGCGGCCGGCGCGAGGAGTACGGCATCGAGGGGGCGACGGTGCCGCGCTGAGGGCGCCGCACGTATGCGAAGGGCCGTCGGTGGGACACGCATCCCCCGACGGCCCTGGGTGTGCCCTGGGCGTGCCCTGGACGGCTCTAGTGGGGACCGCTCCCCAGCCGCCCCTCCAGCTGGAGCAGCAACTCCCCCAGCAGTCCGCTGAGTTGCGCGTCCTTGCCCTCGCCCAGACCCGAAAGGACCGCCCCCTCGTACGCGAGTTGACTCGGCAGGATCTCGTCGACGAGGGTCCGGCCCTCCTCCGTCAGGCTGAGGTGGGAGACGCGGCGGTCGCGGGTGTCGCCGCGGCGGGAGATGAGGCCGCGTTCCTGGAGCTGCTTGAGGCGCTTGGTGACGGCGGCGCCGGAGGCGAAGGTCTCGCGGGCGAGGTCGCCGGGGGTGAGTTCGCGGCCGGTCCTGCGCAAGGTGCCGAGCAGGTCGAACTCGGCCCTGGTCAGGCCCGCGTGCCGCAGCGGTGCGTCCTCGGCCTGCTGGAGCAGCGCGGCGCACCGGTTGATGCGCCCGATGATCTCCATGGGGCCGGTGTCGATGTCGGGGTGCACGGCCTGCCACTGCCGTACGACCGACGACACGATGTCGAGCGGCCCCGTTGCCGCCGCGCCTTGCTGCGTGCTCATTCCTGCCTGACCGGACCTTCCTCATGGGCCGAACGTTGTGCGTCCGCCACTATCCGCTACTGCTGGGCGCCCGCACCACTCGGGGAGGCGGCGACGCCCGCTTCTGCCGCCTGCCGGCGCACCGTGGCCGCGAGCGTACGGTGCCCGGACTGTTCGGCGGCGAGCACCCGCTCCTCGGGCAGGGCGCGCTGCCACCACTCGCCGGCCGCGGTGTCGGCGGCGGCGCGCAGTTCGACGAGTGCGGCGGTGAGGCCGCGGCGGGCCGTCTCCAGCGCGGCGTGGCCGGGCGTGGGCAGCGCGAGGGTGCGTTCGACGGTTTCGCGGGCGGTGTCGCTCGCGGCGAGCGCCTGCTCGATGCCGTCCGTGGCGCGCCGGTTGGTGACGGCGATGGCCGCGACGACGCCGAGCACGGCACCGACGAGGGTGTCGAGGAGACGGTCGCCGATCAAAGCGCCGGGCTCCTGGTAGCGGGCGAACTCGGTGACCAGCAGCGCCATCGGCGTGACGCACAGGCTGCCCAGCCAGTAGTTGCGGGTGATGAGCGCTTCCGCCCCGAAGGCGCAGGCGAGGCAGCACAGCACGAGGGCGAGCCGGCTGGCGTGCGCGAGCGGGACGACGGCGGCGAAGACGAGGACACCGGCGATGTTGCCGACGACGCGCTGGATGCCGCGGTTCCAGGACAGCGTGAGGTTGGCCTGGTAGATCGACGCGGCGGTGACGAGGGCCCAGTAGGGGCGGCCGACACCGAGGGCCAGCGAACCGTATCCGGCGAGGGCGCAGCCGACGAACGTACGCAGAACGATGGGCAGCACCGGGGAGCCGGGGCCGATCCGCCGCCACAGCGAGGGCTTGCCGCCCGCGAGCTCGGCTTCGATGCCGAGGAGTTCGTCGTCCATCCCGGCGATGCGCGCGGGCCGCGGCACCGAGCCCGCGCCTCGCAGGCCGCCCGCCCAGGCGCGCAATTGGTCCGCGTCGGCGTCGCCGGGTGCCGCGATGGCGACCTCGGCGCGCAGCACGAGCCGCTCAAGGGCGCGCCGGGCCTCCGTGCGCGCCCCGGTGGCGAGCAGCGACTGCCACGCGGCGTGCACGGCCGCGGCCGCCGCGCCACGGGCGGGCGCGTGCTCGGGCCGCTCGACGTACGCGGCGGCGGCGTTCAGCGCGCGGGCGGTGGCGCGGCGCTCGGGCCCGTGGGGCCGGACGAGGGCGGGGGCCATGCCGACGATCCAGGACACGGCGCCGGCGGCGAGCGTCAGCGCGAGGTGGCCCGGCACCTGCCCGAGCTGCTGCGGCGCGAACAGGGTCGCGGAGCTGATGAACGTGAAGATGAGGTGTCCCGGCGGGCCGATCCGGGTGGCGTCGCACAGGCCCTTCTGCGCGGCGGCGAGCAGCGCGCCGATGGCGACGAGGACGGCCGCGGACGAGGTGAGCGAGGCGGAGACCATCGCGACCCCGACGCTCGCGAGCATGCCGACGACCACCCACGCGAGGGCACGCGCGCGTGCCGCGTACGGGAGGTTGTGGGCGTACAGGGCGCACAGGCTGCCCGCCATCGTGTACATGGCCAGGTCGAGCCGGCCGAGGGCGAGCAGCGCCATGTTCGGTATCGCGGTGGCGACGACCACGCTGGTCGCGGGCTTGAGCCAGACGTCCGACGGCTTGTTGAGGCGCAGCACTCCGGCGAGCGGGAGGCGATGGACGGCGGGGGTGCGAGGTGACGGTGGTGTGCTGCTCATAAGGAAACCTTAGCAGGTGTTTTACCTGTAAATGATTCGACGTGATCGGCCCCACAGGGGCGCGCACCCCACCCGCGCGACCACCCGTGCTCCCCTGCGCCGCCATACGCCCCCGCCCGCCCGGGCATCTCCTGGACGGGACACCGACGACGAGACGTGACGACGAGACGGACAAGATGGGGGACCCGGTGCACGGACCGCTCTCGGCCGCCTGGCTGCTGGTCGCGCTGTGCGCGGCGACCGGCGCGTACTGCCTGCTGCGCCTGCGCAGCGACGTCGAGGAGCAGCGCCGCACGGCCGGCGGCGAGGCCCTGATGGGATTCGGGATGGCACTGATGGCCGTCCCCGCGGCGGTGCTCACGCCGCCGCACTGGGCGTGGCTGCTGTACGCGACCGTGTTCGGGGCCGCCGCGCTCCGCGCCCTCTGGGCCTCCCGGACGGGCACCCATCACCTGCACCACTTGGTGGGCACGTTCGCCATGGCGTACATGGCGGTGGCGATGGCCGTCCGCCCGGAGGCGCACGCGCACCACGGCGGCGCGGGCGCCCCGGCCCTCACGGGCGCGCTCTTCCTCTACTTCACGGCCTACGTCCTGTGGTCGGGCGCCCGCCTCGTTCCCGCCACAACGACCGCGACGGCCGCGGCGGGAACGCTGGCCGCCGGCTGGGGCGACCGCCCGGAACTGGCGCAGGCGTGCCGGCTCTCGATGGGGATCGGCATGCTCGCCATGCTGCTGACGATGTAGCGCGTCGATCAACGAAACCGTGGCGTGCGTCACTTGACGCCCCAGGCCATACCCGTGGGTAGCGCTCGCCTCATAGGGTGACGGCCATGACGGTCCCCGTAGCACTGTTGCTGCTCGGCGCCCTTGCCGCCCTGGTCGCGCCGAGGTTGCTCGCGCGCGCGGACTGGACGGAGCGGGAGCCGATCGTCGCGCTGTGGGCGTGGCAGTGCGTGGTGGCGGGCGTACTCCTGTGCTGCGCCCTGTCGATGACGTTGAGCGCGGCGGCCGCCTGGGGCGCCGTGCGCGGCCATGTGTTCGCGGCCGCGCCGCACGGGGTCGTGGACGCGTACGCGCTGCGCGCGGCGGGACCGTGGGCGGCGACCGTCGCCGTGACGCTCGCCCTGGGCGGGGCGTGGACGGCGGCGATGCTGGTGCGCGAGGTGCGCGGCGCGCGGGCGAGGCGGCGCGCGAGGCGGGCCGAACTCCTGGAGCGCGCACCGCTGTTGCCGGGCGAGGAGCCGGGTCCCGACCGCCTCGTCATCCTGGAGGGCAAGCGCCCCGACGCCTGGTGGATGTCGGGCACGACGCCCCAACTCATCATCACCACCGCGGCGTTGCAGCGCCTGAAGGGGCGTCAACTGGACGCGGTGCTCGCGCACGAGATGGGTCACGCGCGGTGGCGGCACGACTGGCTGCTGCACTGCTCGGGCGCGCTGGCCTCCGGTTTTCCGCAGGTTCCGGTGTTCGCCTCGTTCCGGGACGAGATGCACCGGCTCGTGGAGCTGGCGGCGGACGACGTCGCCTCGCGCCGCTTCGGGCGCATGAGCATCGCGCTCGCGCTGGTCGAACTCAACGAGGACCGCGGCGTGTTCGGCCCCTGCCCGACGCCGCACGCGCAGGTCCCGCAGCGCGTGCACCGGCTGCTCGCGCCGCCCTCGCGCCTGACGCCCGCGCGCCGGCTGCGCCTCACGGCGGCCGCGGCGCTGGTCCCGCTGGTCCCCCTCCTGGTCACGTTCGTCCCCGCCCTGCGAGCGTTGGGATAGCGAGACAGCGGGACAGCGGCATAGCGGCATAGCGGGACCGCACCACGCCGATCCGTCCACCGGGATGGCCCGCGCGGCACCCGATGGGCGAGGATCTTTCCCATGCACCCGGTACGGCCCGACTCACCGCCCCGACGCCCCCGACCCGTCCTCGCGCTCACCACCGCACTGGCCCTGTCCTGTGTCCTGCTGCTCGTTCTGGTGGCGATGCGGTGGAGCCCGCTGATGCGCCTCGACCGGGACATCGTCCGCTCGCTGCACGGCCGGGCCCTCGCCGAACCGGGCGTCACGCAGGTCAACCGCGTGCTGACCGACTGGGTGTGGGACCCCTGGACCATGCGGCTCCTGTGCGCGGTGATCGTGCTGGTCCTCGTCTGGCGCTTGCGGGGCTGGCTGCTCGCGGGCTGGGTGGCGGCCACCTGCCTGGTCGGCTCGCTGCTGCAACAGGGCCTGAAGGCGGCCGTCGACCGGCCGCGCCCGGTGTGGCGCGATCCGGTGGACTCGGCGCACTACGCGGCGTTCCCTTCCGGACACGCGATGACGGCGACCGTGGTGTGCGCGCTCGTCCTGTGGCTGCTGCGGCGGTACGGGGCCGGGCGCACGCTGTGGCGCAGCGCGCTCGCGCTCGCCGTGGTGTCGGTGCTCGGCGTCGGACTGACCCGCCTGTGGCTGGGGGTGCACTGGCCGTCGGACGTGCTGGCCGGCTGGCTGCTCGGGGCGCTGACGGTGACGCTGTCCACGGCGGCGTACGGCAAGTGGGTGGCGCCCAACGCCCGTGCCTGACCCGTGCGTTCCTTGACCGGCGCGTTCGATGCGCCGGAGGATCGACGGCATGACGATCAAAGCCGTGCTGTTCGACTTCTCCGGGACGCTCTTCCGCATCGAATCCACCGAATCCTGGCTGCACGCCGTGCTCGACAAGAGCGAACTCACGCTGCCGGAAGCGGAGTTCACGCGTGCGGCCGAGGGCCTGGAGGCCGCGGGGGCGCTGCCGGGCGGCAGCACAGATCCGGTGAACGTCCCCGAGCACCTCATCGAGCTCATCGCCGTCCGCGACGTGGACGCCTCGCGGCACCGCGCCGCGTACACGAGCCTGGCCCGCCAGGTGCCGCTGCCCGACGAGCGGCTCTACGACGCCCTGTACGACCGGCACATGACGCCCGCCGCCTGGCAGCCCTACCCGGACGCCCGCGAGGTGCTCGCCGGACTGCGCGAACGCGGCGTACCGGTGGCCGTGATCACCAACATCGGCTGGGATCCGCGCCCGGTCTTCGCCGGTCACGGCCTCGACGGGTTCGTCGACGCGTACGTCCTGTCGTACCGGCACGGCGTCACGAAACCGCATCCGCGGCTGTTCGCGGCGGCCTGCGAGGAGTTGGGCGTGGCGCCCGGTGACGCGCTGATGGTGGGCGACGACCGGCGCGCGGACGGCGGGGCCGCGGAGCTGGGCTGCGCGGTGCACTTCGTGGACCATCTGCCGACCGGGGACCGACCGGACGGGCTGCGGCCGGTGCTCGGCCTGATCTGAGCCGCCTGCTACCGGAGCGGCCGCCCCTGACACGGCGGCACCTGACGCCCCCGCACATGACCCAGCCGTATTCGGACGATCCCCCGCGTCGCCCGAATACGGCCGGCCCTCCCGCGCACACCTCGCCCAACAGGCCGGTGGCCGGGAAGCGCTGAGTATAGTTGGCTCAGAGCCAGTCAACGCAGGAGTCAAGAATGTCCCCCCGCAGCGCATCGGTCAATGAGGAGTTGCGCCGACGTTCCCGCGAACGGCTCCTGCAGGCGACGTTGGAGCTCGTCGGGGAGCGCGGGTACGACGCGACGACGCTCGGCGACATCGCGGACCGCGCCCGCTCGGCGCGCGGTCTGATCTCGTACTACTTCCCCGGGAAGCGGCAGTTGCTGCAGTCCGCCGTGCACCGGCTGATGCACCGCACCCTTGAGGAGATGCTGGAGCGGGAGCCGCGGCCCGGATTCGACGACGGGGACGAGCGGCTTGCGCGCGCCATCGACGCGATTCTCGGCCTCGCCCGCGATCAACCCGTCCTCATGCGCACGCACATGGCGGGGATCCTGCACGCCGAGGGCTTTGTGCAGTGTCCTGAGCAGCAGCGGCTCGCGGCGCTGCTGCGCGACACCGTCGTGCGGCACGGGACGCTCGACGTCGACACGGACTATCCGATGCTGCGCGCCCTGTTGATGGGCGCCGTGTTCTCGATCCTGGTGCCCGGCGTGCCGATGTCGATGGCGGCGCTGCGCGCCGAGCTGTTCCGCCGCTACGGGCTGGAGTGGCAGTGGGGCTTCCCGCCGGACGACGAGGATGACGCGTCGTCCGACGAGGGCCCCGCTCACGGCAGACCGGCCGATTTCTCACGGTACTTCGAGCCGCTGTCACCGGCCGTCAACGGTGAACGGACCAGTCAGCCGAAGTAGTCGGGCTGCGTCTGGACGTTCAGCTCACCCAGGCGGATCTTCTTCGCCGGGTCGGTGCGGGCGTCGTTGACCTTCAGGACGTCGAAGCCCTTCGCGATGTCGTTCGAGTAGATGTAGCCGTTGTAGTAGTACGCCGACCACGAGCCGCCCGTCGTCATCGCGTCCGTGGTGAGCGGGCCGCGCTCGAAGTAGCCGATCTCCTTGGGCTTCGCGGAGTTCGTGAAGTCCCAGACGGAGACGCCGCCCTGGTACCAGGCCTGCACCATGAGGTCCTTGCCCTTGACCGGGATCAGCGAGCCGTTGTGCGCGACACAGTTCTCGGTGTCGGCCTGGTGGCGCGGGATCTTGAAGTAGCTCTTGAAGACCAGCTTGCGCTTGTCGCCCTTGCCGGTGATGTCGTAGATGCCGTCGGCGCCGCGGTCGGGCCCGATGGCCTCGTTGCAGGTGGCCGCGCCACCGCCGCCCAACTCGTCGGTGAAGACGACCTTGTTGGCCTTCTGGTTGAAGGTCGCCGAGTGCCAGAACGCGAAGTTGACGTTGTCCTGGACCTGGTCGATGACCTTCGGGTTCTCCGGGTCGGCGATGGAGAACAGGATGCCGTCGCCCATGCAGGCGCCCGCCGCGAGGTCCTTGGAGGGCAGCACCGTGATGTCGTGGCAGCCGGTGGTCTTGGAGACACCCGGGTTGGTGGGCGCGCCGGGGTTGCCGCCGCCGTCCTCCCCGGCACCGGGGAAGAGCACCGGGAAGTTCACCACGGCCGCCTTCTGCGGCGACTTGCGGGGCACCTTGATGACGGAGATGCCGTCGTGCGGCGGCTTGCAGTCCGGGAACGTCGCGCTCGGCGAGTACGAGGAGACGTACACGTAGACGTTCTTCTTCTCCGGCACCAGGGTGTGCGTGTGCGAACCGCACGCGGTCTCGACGGCGGAGACGTACTTCGGGTTCGCCTTGTCGCTGATGTCGAAGACCTTCATGCCCTCCCAGGACGACTTCTCGGTCGCCGGCTGGGTGGTGGAGGCGCAGGAGTCGTCGCTGCGGGAGCTGTCCGTGGACAGGAACAGCAGGTTCCCGGAGACGGAAATGTCGTTCTGGGAGCCCGGACACAGCACCTGGGCGACCGTCTTCGGCGCCTTCGGGTTGCTGATGTCGAAGACGCGGAAGCCGTCGTAGTTCCCGGCGAAGGCGTACTTGCCCTGGAAGGCGAGGTCCGAGTTGGTGCCGGGCAGCGCTTCCTTGGGGATGTTCGTGACGTGCTGGATGTTGTCCGAGTGGACGATCTCGTCCTGGCCGGGTATGTCGCCGGCGGATATCGCCTTCTCGACCTCGGCCTCGGTGCTCTTCGAAACGCTCTTGGGGGCCGACGACTTGTCGCCCGGGTCGGGCGTCGCCGATACGGGTCCCGCGGCGAGCAGTGCCGCGAGGAGTCCGACCGCCGCTGTGGCAACTCCCAGGCGTCTGCGCCGTGTTCGGGGGGAGTACAGGGTCACTGTTGTCTCCTTGGGTGACGGTGACTTCGCTCGTACGTGAACGATTCACGGATCTCCCCGAGTATCGTCTTCCTCATGCACAGATCAATAGCTGGCAACGCAATCGTCATGAAAGTTGCCGCCGTCGCGCTGGTGGCGGCGTCGACGCTGGCATTGACCGCGTGCGACTCGGGGGGCTCGGGCGACGCCGACAAGGCCAACTCCCCTGCGTCCGCCGGGCCTTCGGTCATCGCGCCGGGCAAGCCGGGCGACGTGGCCGAGACCCTTTCGGCCAAGGACGCCGAGCGGCGCGGGTCGGACGACACCCCGAACTCCGCCGACGTCACGTACGCGCAGATGATGATCCCGCACCACGAGCAGGCCCTGAAGATGACCCGACTGGCCGCGAAACAGGCCAAGTCGGCGAAGATCAAGGGGCTCGCCGAGCGGATCACCGCCGCGCAGGGGCCGGAGATCGAGACGATGCGCGGCTGGCTGCACAAGTACGACCGCGACACCGAGCCCAAGGGCCACCAGGCGCACGACGCGATGCCGGGGATGGCGACGGAGTCCCAGCTGAAGAAGTTGCGGGCCGCCCGGGGCCAGGCCTTCGACGAGCTGTTCCTGAAGCTGATGATCACGCATCACCAGGGCGCCGTGACGATGGCCACGGAGGTCAAGAGCGGCGGGAACAACGTACAGGTGGAGGAGATGGCCGACGACGTGATCGCGCAGCAGACCAGCGAGATCGACCGGATGCGCGACATGTCCTGAGCACCATGTCCTGAGCCCTGCCGCGCCCCCTCCCCCACCGCGCCTCCCGGTGTCATGCTGAGACACATCAGCACCCCGGCGGAGGGAGCCTCCCGTGCCGCACATCGCTGTCGTCGGCTCGGGCCCGAGCGGGGTCTACACCGCGCAGGGCCTCGTGGGGCAGGGCCGCGTCCCGGACGTCCGCGTCGACGTGCTCGACCGACTTCCCTGCCCGTACGGCCTGGTGCGCTACGGCGTCGCCCCGGACCACGAGAAGATCAAGTCGCTGCAGAACAATCTGCGGGCGGTCCTGGAGGACGAGCGGGTCCGCTTCCTCGGCGGGGTGGAGATCGGCCCGGCGCTGCCGCCCGCCAAGCTTCTGGAGCTGTACGACGCGGTGGTGTACTGCGTGGGCGCGGCGGCCGACCGGCGGCTCGGGGTGCCGGGCGAGGACCTGCCGGGCAGCTGGTCGGCGACCGACTTCGTGGCCTGGTACAGCGCCCACCCGGATGCGATCGAAAGCGGCTTCGTACGGGGCGTGCGCACGGCCGTCGCCATCGGCGTGGGCAATGTGTCGGTGGACGTGACGCGGATGCTGGCCCGCGGCGTCCCCGAGCTCCTGCCCACCGACATGCCGCGCGCAGCCCTCGACACCCTCGCCGCGAGCGAGGTCCGGGATGTGCACATGGTGGGTCGGCGGGGCCCCTCGCAGGCCCGCTTCACCACGAAGGAGCTGCGCGAGCTGGGCGGCCTCCCGGACACCGAAGTCCTCGTCGACGAGCGCGAGTTGGCGCTCGACCCGCTGTACGCCGACCCGTCCACCCTGCCCGCCGCGCAGCGGCGCAACGTGGAGGTGCTGCGCGGCTGGGCCGCCGAGCCACCACGGGGCGCGCGCCGACGGATCCATCTGCGGTTCTATCTACGGCCCGCCGAGCTGCTGGCGGGCGACGACGGCCGGGTGGCCGGGGTCCGCTTCGAGCGGACGCGGCCCGACGGGCACGGGGGCGCGACCGGCACGGGGCTGTTCGAGGAAATCGGCGCGGAACTGGTGCTGCGGTCGGTGGGCTATCGCGGAGTGCCCATGGAGGGCCTGCCGTTCGACGAGGGCAGCGGCACCGTGCCGCACGAGGCGGGGCGGGTGCTGCGGGACGCCCGGGTGGCGCCGGGCGAGTACGTCGCCGGGTGGATCAAGCGCGGCCCGACGGGCGTGATCGGCACCAACCGCCCTTGCGCCAAGGAGACCGTAGCGTCCCTCCTGGACGATGTCCCCGCCCTCGTACGCAGCGGGGGTGCGACGCGGGATCCGCTGAGTGGTCTGATCGCGGCCGGGGTGCGGCCCGTGCAGTGGGACGGGTGGCGGGCGATCGAGCGGGCCGAGGCGGAATTGGGGCGGGGGCTCGGGCGGGGCTCGGTGAAGATCCCCGACTGGGAGGGCCTGTTGGGCGCGGCGCGGGGTTCGTAGACAACTCAACGCAGCTCTGGGGTAAGGACACGTACCGGCAACACGACGGAAATCAACAAAACGTTCAAGCTCATTACGTTCTCGTGCATGACAACGCACCCCGTGGACCAGGTCCCGCCCGCGCGCCAGTTGGCGGCGTTCGGGCTGCAGCACGTTCTCGCCATGTACGCGGGCGCGGTCGCCGTGCCGCTGATCGTGGGCGGCGCGATGAGGCTGTCGCCCGCCGATCTCGCGTATCTGATCACCGCCGACCTGCTGGTGTGCGGCATCGCGACGCTCATCCAGTGCGTGGGTGTGTGGCGCTTCGGCATCCGGCTGCCGATCGTGCAGGGCTGTACGTTCGCGGCCGTGTCGCCGATGGTGCTGATCGGCACGACGGGCGGCGGCCTCCCGGCGATCTACGGGGCGGTGATCGTCGCGGGCCTCGCCATGATGCTCCTCGCCCCGGTCTTCGGGCGGCTGCTGCGCTTCTTCCCGCCGCTGGTCACCGGCACGGTGATCCTGATCATCGGCCTGTCACTGCTGCCGACCGCGGGCACGTGGGCCGCGGGCGGCTCAGGGGCGAAGGACTTCGGCGACCCGAAGAACATCGGGCTCGCGGCGCTCGTCCTGGTGCTCGTGCTCGGCGTGCAGCGGTTCGCGCCGCCGGCCCTGAGCCGGGTCGCGGTGCTCGTCGGCATCGTGGTGGGCACGGCGGTGGCGATACCCACCGGCTTCACGGACTTCTCCGCCGTCGGGGAAGCGCACTGGTTCGGGATCAGCACGCCGTTCCACTTCGGTGCCCCGGAGTTCCACGCGGCGGCGATCGTTTCGATGTTGATCGTGGCTCTGGTGACGATGACCGAGACCACAGGTGACTTCATCGCGGTCGGCGAGATGACGGGCCGCCCCGTGGACCGGCGCGCGCTCGGCGACGGACTGCGCGCCGACGGCTTCTCGACCGTCCTCGGCGGCGTCTTCAACACCTTCCCGTACACGGCGTTCGCGCAGAACGTGGGCCTCGTCGGCATGACGAAGGTGCGCAGCCGCTGGGTGGTCGCCGTCTCCGGCGGCATCCTGATCCTGCTCGGGCTGCTGCCGAAGCTGGGCGCGGTGGTCGCCGCGATCCCCTCGCCCGTGCTCGGCGGCGCGGGCCTGGTGATGTTCGGGACGGTCGCGGCGAGCGGCCTCAGGACCCTGGCGAAGGTGGACTTCGAGGGCAACAGCAATCTCACCGTGGTGGCCGTCTCGGTCGCCGTCGGTCTGCTTCCGGTGGGCGTGCCGACGATCTACGAGCACTTCCCCAACTGGTTCCAGACGGTGATGGACAGCGGCATCAGCGCGGGCTGCCTGACGGCTATCGCACTCAACCTGCTCTTCAACCACCTTCCGCAGAAGGCGGGTTCGGCGCCGTCAGCTATCGCCGAGCCTGTCCTCCTGCCGGGCAGCCGCGTCGAGCACGGCGTCGAGAAGGCCGGGGAAGAGCGCGTCTAGGTCGGCCCTGCGCAGGCCGTTGAGCTTGGCGGTCCCCCGGTAGACCTGCTCGATCACGCCGGCCTCGCGCAGCACGCGGAAGTGGTGCGTGGTGGTCGACTTGGTGACGGGCAGGTCGAAGGCCGAACAGGACAGCTCGGCCTCCGCCGAGGCCGCCATCTCCCGGACGACGGCCAGGCGCATCGGGTCGGACAGCGCGTGCAGCACCGCTTCGAGCCGGATCTCCGTACGGGCGGGGTGCGCGAGCGTGCGGCCGCCGGCGGCGGTCCCGGTGTGCGGTGCTGCGGTCGTCATGGACGACTCCCCTTTGCGGTCCGTGTGGTCCGGAGTGGTGCGGATGGCTCGATGCCTGCGATGCGGGCGGCGCCTCAGGGCCATTGTACGAGAACCATCGTAGTTTGACATCCGCCGTACTACGGTGGCTATCGTACTAGGGAGGTCCTCGCCGCCACCCGCGAGGCAATTCCGCGATCCACACCGAATGGAGTCCGCCGTGAGCGCACTGTTCGAGCCCTACACCCTGCGGTCCGTGACCATCCCCAACCGCGTGTGGATGCCGCCGATGTGCCAGTACAGCGCGGCTCCCGAGGGCCCGTTCACCGGCGCTCCGAACGACTGGCACTTCCAGCACTACGGGGCGCGCGCCGCGGGCGGCACCGGCCTGATCATCGTCGAGGCGACGGCCGTCTCCCCCGAGGGCCGCATCTCGCCGCAGGACCTCGGCATCTGGAACGACACCCAGGTCGAGGCCTTCCGCCGGATCGCGTCGTTCCTGAAGTCGCAGAACACTGTGGCTGGAATCCAGCTGGGTCACGCCGGCCGCAAGGCGTCGACCGACCGGCCCTGGAAGGGCGGCGCGCCGGTGGGCCCGGACGCGTACGGCTGGGAGGCCGTGGCGCCCAGCCCGGTGCCCTTCGACGAGAGGCACCCGGTCCCGGCCGAGCTGTCGGTCGAGGGCATCAAGGAGGTCGTCCAGCAGTTCGTCGACGCCACCCGCCGCACTCTGGAGGCCGGTTTCGAGGTCATCGAGCTGCACGGCGCGCACGGCTACCTCATCGGCGAATTCCTCTCCCCGCACTCCAACAAGCGCACCGACGAGTACGGCGGCTCCTACGAGAACCGCACCCGTTTCGCCCTGGAGGTCGTGGACGCGGTCCGCGAGGTGTGGCCGGAGGAGCTGCCGCTGCTCTTCCGTATCTCCGCGACCGACTGGCTGGAGGAGGGCGAGGGCTGGTCCGCCGACGACACGGTCCGTTTCGCCTCCGAGTTGCAGGCCCACGGCGTGGACCTGATCGACGTGTCGACGGGCGGCAACGCCGCGGGCGTCCGCATCCCCCTCGGCCCCGGCTACCAGGTCCCCTTCGCGGCCCGCGTACGCAGCGAGGCCGGCGTCCCGGCCGCCGCGGTCGGTCTCATCACCGAGCCCGAGCAGGCCGAGAAGATCCTCGCCAACGGTGAGGCCGACGCGGTCCTCGTCGGCCGCGAGCTCCTTCGCGACCCGTCCTTCGCCCGCCACGCGGCGCGCGAACTGGGCTCCGAGAGCCACGTGCCGGACCAGTACCACCGGTCCGTCTGAGCGCACGGCCGTACGCCCCCGTGGTTCGTGGACCACGGGGGCGTACGCATGTCAGTGCCCGGCCACCGTGCCGGACAGCTCATTGGTGCTCTTCGGCAGCTTCACGGACGTGAGCTTCTTGCCGGTGTCCAGGTCGATGGCGTGCAGGGCCTTCTCGCCGGGGTCGGAGACGTACGCCGTGTGGTCGCGGACGAACAGTGTGGGCCGGGGTTGCTGCCAGTCCAGGGGTTCCCGCCACTCGCCGACGGCGTCGATTTTCTTCTCGATCTTTCCGGTTGCCGGGTCGATGACATGGATCTTCCCGTCGGTGCCCAGGACCAGCGCCTCGCCCTCCGGCCCGCGGGCCAGCGAGCGGAACGAGTAGCTGGTCCCCAGGTCGACCAGGCGGAGCTTCTTCTTCTCCGTGTCGACGAGGGAGACGCGGGTGGGGCGTTCCAACTCGGCCTCCGCGTCGGTCTTGTAGTCGCCGAGGAGGACCGGGGAGGCGTCGCTGCCGGCCTGGTTGCCGATGCGGCCGTAGTCGTCGGGTGCGTCGACCTTGGTGAACTCGCCGTCCTTGTAGACGAGGATGCCGTCCTCGCAGCCGACGCCGATCGCCTCGCCCTTGGCCGCGGCCTCGCCGTGCACGCCGGGGCACTTCTCGTTGCGTGCGATCTCCTTGTTGTCCTTGTCGAGGACGAGCACGCCGGTGCGTGTCTCCTTGTCGCCCAGGGTGCTGAGGAGTTCGCCGTTCTCCAGCTCGATGGCCACGCCGTGGTGGGCCTCGGCCGAGGTGTAGGTGCGGCCCTTGGGCTTCGTGCCGCTGCCCAGGTCGGCGGGGTCGAAGACGTCGACCTCGCCGGTGCCGTCGGTGAAGAGCACCGTCTTGCCCGCGTGCCGGACGACGTGTCCCGGCTCGGAGCCCTTGTACGTGATGTCGGTAAAGCGCTGACCGGCGGCGTCCAGGACGCGGAAGCCGCTGTCGGTGGAGACGACGACGTGGTCCTCGTCGCCCGCGGGGTTGAGGCGGTTGAAGCCGGGCAGCTCGATCGTCCTGCTGAGCTTGAGGCTCTTGCCGTCGAGTATGTAGAGGCCGCCGTCGAAGCCGGCGACCAGCGGATCCTTGACCGCGGCGGCGGGTGTGGCGCCCTTGGCCCTGGACGAGGCGGTGGTGTCGTCCTCGCTCCCGCAGGCGGTCAGCACCGTGGCGAAGGCGAGGGCGCAGGCCGTTCCCCCGAGGGCTCTCCTGCGGGTTGTCGGGGTCGTGTTCACTTGTGTTCTTCCTTCCCTGTCGAACAGTCGTGGGTCAGCGGGCCGTCAGGCCCTTGGTCATCGCCGTCGTATTGGCGCGCATCATCCGCAGGTACGTGTCCGCGCCCTCGCCCTTGGCCGTAAGGGACTCGGAGTACAGCTTCACGACCTGGACCCCGCCGCCCATCTCCTTGCGCAACACCTCGGCGAGGCGCGTGGGTTGGGAGGAGTCGGCGAAGACCGTGCGGACGCCGGCCTCGTCCATGGCCTGCGTGAGGGAGCGCAGGTCGGAGGAGCTGGGCGAGGCGAGGGTGGTGCCGCTGGGGACGACGGCGCCGACGACACGGAGATCGAAGCGGTCGGCGAGGTAACCGAAGACGTGGTGGTTGGTGACGATGGCGCGCCGCTTCTCGGGGACGCGGTCGAAGGACTTCTCCATCCAGGTGCTGAGGTTCACCAACTTCTTGTCGTAGCGGTCGAATTGGGCGCGCACCGCGCTGTCGTCGACGCCGTCGACGTGCTCGGTGATCTGGTCGGCGATGAGGCCCGCCGCCTTGCGCATGCGGTCGGGGTCGGTCCAGAAGTGCGGGTCGGGCTGGCCGTCCCCGGCGTCGTCGCCGGTGTGGAAGGTGAGCGGGTCGACGGCCTTGCCGACCTCGAAGGTGGCGACGCCGGAGTCGCGGGCTGCGTCGACGTGCCGCAGCACGTTCTCCTCCAGGCCGAGGCCGTTGTGGACGACCAGGTCGGCCCGTTCGAGGTCGGCGGCCTGCCGTGCGGAGAGCCCGAAGGAGTGCGGGTCGGCGTTGGGCTTCATGAGGACGGTGACCTCGGCCTGGTCGCCCGCTATCTGCCGGGTGACGTCGCCGAGGATGTTGGTGGTGACGACGATCCGGGGCCGTTCGCTGTCGGTGGTGCAGGCGGTCGCGGTGGCGGCGGCCGCCAGGGTCAGCAGGCCGAGCAGCAGGCTGCGCAGCCGTGCCGTGCCCACGCGGACGCGCTTCTTCGCCTCGTCCGCGCTCATCGGCCGGTCTCTGCCATCAGCACGGGTTCGACGTCGAGGTCGAAGGTTCGGGCGATGCGCAGGTCGTCGTTGTAGTCGACCTCGAACACCCGCTTGCCGTATGGGTCGTTGACGTAGGCACGGCTGCGGTCGACCTCGATGACCGGGGCGTTCCGGGTGTGCGGCTTCCCGGTCAGGAGCTTCTTGGTGCGGGTGGTCTCCTTGCCCGTCCCGATGTCGTAGCCGTGCAGCCTGCCGTCGGTCTCCAGGACAAGGAGCGGCGCGCCCTCCCCTGCGGTGTTCGCGGCGACGACGGGCCCGGTCTCCACCCGCGTCCAGGCGCGCTCGCCGACGTCCAGGACCCATACGGCGTCGTCCCCGGCCCGCGCGGTCAGGGTGTCGCTGCCGGGGCGCTGCCTGAACTCGACCGCCCGCTCACCATCCGGCACGTCCTTCTCGTAGGGGATGGACTCGGCGGTGAACTTCCCGCCCTCCTCTCGTACGAGCAGCGCCCCGTCGGCGCAGCCGAACACCACGCCGCGGCGGGTGACGGCGTCGCCCTTCGGGCCCTCGCACTCGGCGTCCGGCGCGGCGACGCGCTTGCCCTTGCGGTCGAACACGGTCAGCTTCGCGGCGTCGCCCTTGCCGGTGAGGGCCAACAGGTGCTCCTCGTACGGGACTACAGGCCCGGTGGCCGTGCCGGGCAGCGTCCCGGTGCGCGCGATGTCGCCCGTGTCCAGATCGCCTCGGCCGTAGAGGACGGTCCGTCCGCCCTTGTCGGTCACCGCGGTCACGGCGGCGTCGCTGCGCACCAACGCACCTTCTCCGACGGGCAGTTCCCCTACGTCGCGGATCGCCGCACGGTAGTAGTGGACGTGGTCGCCGTGGTCCACGGTCCAGGAGCCGCCGTCGAGGACGTGGGTGACGCCGGAGGCGTGGAGGTAGCCGAAGCGGCCGTCCGTGGCGAGGTCGGCGGCGCCCGCGACCTTGTCCGTCTTCGCCACCTTGCCGGTGATGAGGTCGAGAACGCGGGTGCTTCCGCTGTCGGGGTCGTTGAGGACCAGCCGCGACTGCTGCTCGGCGCCCTCCTTCGCGCCCTCCACGTAGCCGTGCGGGGTGGCGGACGGTGAACTCGCCGCGCCCTTCCGGTTGTTGTCCTCCTGTGCGGTGCAGCCCGCGGCGAGCAGGGCGGTGAGCGCCAGCGGGACAGGGGCCCACTTCGCGGCGTTGATTCGGGCGGTCAAGACATTGCCTCCGACTTCCTTCGGTCGACTGCGGGAACGGGAGCGGGTGCGGCGCCGTCGGCGGCACGGCTCGTACGGCGGTGGCGGACGCCGGAGGCGAGATGGGAGAGGAAGAAGAGACTCACCGCGAGCGCCGAGACGGTGGCTCCGGCCGCGGTGCCGAGGTGCCACGACAGGAGCAGCCCGCCGAAGGTGGCGGCGGCCCCGAGGAGGGCGGCGCCCACCATGACCCCGCGCACACTGCGCGCCCAGGGCAGGGCGGCCGCGGGCGGCGCGATCAGCAGGCCGAGGACGAGCAGCGTGCCCACGATGTGGAACGAGGCGACGATCGCGAGACCAAGGAGACCGAGCAGCACGGCGTGCGCGAGCCGCGGGCGCAGGCCCAGCGTCTGGGCCTTGCGGGCATCGAAGGTCAGAGCAAGAAAGGCCCGATGCCCGAGGACCGAGACGACGAGCGCCACGAACAGGGCCACCCCCAGCACGGCGAGGTCCTGTCCGCGCACCGCGAGCACATCACCGAAGAGGAATCCGGTCAGATCCACCGCGAAGGACTGCGAGCGCGACACGATGATCACGCCGAGCGACAGCATGCCGACGAACAGCAGCCCGATCCCGGTATCCCGGGACAGTCGCCGGGCCCTGCCGAGCGCGGTCACCCCCGCCGTCATCACCGCCGCGCTCGCGACCGCGCCCACCATCAGGTTGCCGCCGAACAGCGCGGCCAACGCGACACCGGGCAGCAGCCCGTGGGACATGGCGTCCCCGAGGAAGGCCATCCCCCTGAGCACCACCCAGGTCCCGGCCAGCGCACAGATCGCCGACACCAGGATTCCGCCCCACAGGGCGCGCTGCACAAAGGCCACCTCGAACGGGGCCGTCAACCACTCCATGCGAGGACAGTACAATGAAAACCATGTTCAACAAACCGACCGTCATTCCGGCCCCACGACAGAACCGGGCCGCCCGCGTCCGCTTCGACGAGCTGTGCGCCGGCTATCCCGGCCGCAAGGTCCTCCATCAACTGACCACCGAAATACCGGAGTTGGCGAACGTTGCGCTCGTCGGGCCGAACGGCAGCGGGAAGTCCACGCTGCTCGGTGTGGTCGCCGGTGTGATCCGCCCTACATCGGGAGAGGTGCGGCACCACGGGGAACGACGGCCGGCCTTCGTGCCGCAGCGCGGAGCCGTCGGGGACGCGCTTCCCCTGACCGTGCGTCAGACGGTGGAGATGGGGCGCTGGGGCGGGCTCGGGTCCTGGCGCAGGCCGTCGCGGCGGGACCTGGCGGCGGTCGACGCGGCGCTCGACCGGCTCGGCGTCGGCGACCTCGCCGGACGACAGCTGGGCGAGCTGTCGGGCGGGCAGCGGCAGCGCACGCTGGTCGCGCAGGGGCTCGCCCAGGAGTCCGACCTGCTGCTCCTCGACGAGCCGACCACGGGGCTCGACCCCGAGGCCCGCGGCCGGATCGGGGCGCTGCTCACGGAGCTCGGGGGCGAGGGCGTGACCGTCGTGCAGGCGACCCACGACCTTGAGGCGGCGCGGGCGGCGGATGTCTGCTTGTTGCTGCGCGAGGGGCACCTCGTCGAGCAAGGTCCGCCCGACGAGGTGCTCACGGAGTCGGCGCTGGCGCGGGTCTGGCAGCCGGCGTGATCTGGGGTGCGCGTCTGGCTGTGCCCGGCTCGGGCGTGGGCCTTACTGTGCCCGGTGCGGGCGCGCGCCTTACCGCGCCCGGTCGGCGCCACCCACGTGACCCACGTGTTCGGTGGGCCCGCCGAAGGGGAGGACAAGTGTCCGGCTCGCCATGAGCCAACGGCCGTCCACCTTGCGGAAGGTGTCCTCGTAGTGGCCGACGTTCGCGGGCAGCCGGGTCGGGACGATCGCGCCGCTCGTGTAGCCGTCGACCCGGTAGGTGGCGAAGTACGTGGTGGCCGTGGCGGTGTCCGGTGTGTCGACGGTGACCAGGATGTTCGTGCACATCCGCCGGGACAGGCGGTCGGCCGGGCGGCCGCCGAAGTAGGCGCGCAGTGCCTCCCTGCCCTCGATCCTCCGGCTGTCGTAGGGCCACTCCCAGACGCCGTCGGGGGTGAAGAGTTCGCAGACCGTGCCCGGATCCCCGAGGTCGAGGCGGCGCACGAGTTCCAGGATCAGCCGCTCACAGGCGCGTTCCGCCAGGAGGCGTTCCAGTGGGTCGAGTTCGTCCGTCGTGTCTTCCTGGGTCATCCACCAGTCCTACCAAGTGGGCCCGACCGCCTGCGAGTTCTTTTCGAAGCGGCGCCGGGTCGCGTCGTCCGCCGGCAGGAACGTCTCCAGGTGCAGTCCCTCCAGGGCCGCGTCGGCGGGCGTGGTGAGCTGCGCGGAGGTGCTGAAGAAGCGCAGCGGTGCGGCGTCCGGCACGGTGAGTTCCAGCGTGAGGACGGGACTGCCGGTGGGGGCGGTGCGGGGCACGGCCGCGAGGTGTCGCGCGGTCTCCTCGGCGAGGGCGAAGTGGCGCGGGTCGTGGGTGCGTTCGGCGCGGTGGACCAGCTGATGGTGCAGGTGGGAGGCCCACTGCGTGAAGTTGCGGATCCGCGGGGCCAGGCCCTCCTCGTGCACGCACAGCCGGATGACGTTGATCGGGGGTTCGAGGAGCCGGGGCGCACACCCTTCGAGCAGCGCGGCCACGCCCTCGTTGGCGTCGACGACGTCCCAGTAGGTGTCCAACAGCAGGGCCGGGTACGGCATATGGGCGTCGAGGAGCCCCCGGAGACCGTCCATGACGACCGCGAGCGAGGCGTCCGCCAGGTCCCGGTCCCGGTAGTGCGGCGCGTAACCGCCCGCGAGGAGCAGCTCGTTGCGTGCGCGCAGCGGGACGTCGAGGTGGTCCGCCAGGTGCAGGATCATCTCGGGCGTCGGGTGCGCCCTGCCGGTCTCCACGCGGCTGAGGTGCCGGGTGGAGACCGCGGAGCGGTTGGACAGCTCCTGCTGGCTGAAGCGGCGCCGCTCGCGCCAGCCGCGCAGCAGCGGGCCGACGGTGCGGGCGTCCACGGGGTCCGCCGGGGCGATGGAGTCCACGAGGGTGCTCATGACGGCAGCGTACGGGGCCGTGGCGCGCGCTCCATGACCTCTGAGGTAATGGAGCTTCCGCCACGGCCCGGCCACTGTGATGGGCGTCAACACACCGCATCTCACCGGAGGTTCGACCATGACCGCACAGCACGCTGTCGACGCCTACCTCGCCACCTGGAACGCGCAGGGTGAGCAGCTCACGAAGCTCATCGCCGAGCACTGGACGCCCGACGCCACCTACACCGACCCGCTGGCCGAGGTGGCGGGCCACGCCGCGCTCGCCGCGCTGGTCGACGGGGTGCACCAGCAGTTCCCGGGCATGGCGTTCACGGCGGTCGGTGAAGTGGACGCGCATCACCAGCAGTTGCGGTTCCAGTGGGGCCTGGGCCCCGAGGGTGCCGAGCCGCTGGTGATCGGGTTCGACGTCCTGGTACTGGACGAGGAGGGCCGGATCCGGGAGGTCCGCGGCTTCCTGGACAAGGTGCCGGCGGCCTGACACCACGCCGCCGTGCGAGGCTACTTGGGCGGCTCCGCGTCCGCGGACTGCGCGTCCCCGGGTTGCGCGTCCCCCGGGTTCACGACCCGTGCGAGGAACGAACGAGTGCGTTCCTCGCGGGGGTTGCCCAGTACCTCGTCCGGGGTTCCCTCCTCGACGACCACGCCGCCGTCCATGAACACGACGCGGTCCGCGACCTCGCGGGCGAAGCCCATCTCGTGGGTGACGACCATCATCGTCATGCCCTCGTCGGCGAGCGAGCGCATCACGGCGAGCACATCGCCCACGAGTTCCGGGTCGAGCGCGCTGGTCGGCTCGTCGAACAGCATCAGCTCGGGGCCCATCGACAGGGCGCGGGCGATGGCGACGCGCTGCTGCTGGCCGCCGGAGAGCTGGGCGGGATAGCTGGTCTCCTTGTCGGCGAGGCCGACGCGGTCGAGGTTGGCGCGGCCCGTCCGCTCCGCCTCGGCGCGGTCCCGGCCGAGGACCCGGCGCTGCGCGATGGTGAGGTTCTCCAGGACGTTCAGGTGCGGGAAGAGGTTGAACTGCTGGAAGACCATGCCGATCCGGCGGCGTACGCGGTCGATGTCGAGGTCCGGGTCCGTGAGGTCGGCACCCGCCACCACCACCCGCCCCGACGTGGGCTCTTCCAGCAGGTTGGTGCAGCGCAGCAGGGTGGACTTGCCGGATCCGGAGGGGCCGATGACACACACCACCTCGCCGTGCGCGACGGTGAAGTCGATGCCGCGCAGCACCTCCAGGTCGCCGAAGGACTTGTGCAGTCCCTGGATCTCGATGGCCGCGGTCATGCCGGTGTCCTCGTCCTCGGTGCCGTTCGGTGCGTCCTTGGTGTCGTTCGGTGCGTTCTCGTTGGCGTTCGGTGCATTCTCAGTGCCGTTCGGTGTGTCCTCGTTGCCGGTGTCGTGCGTCATGACCCCGCTCACCTGGCCTTCGCGTGCCGCGCCTCTAGGCGGCGCACCAGATAGCCCAGAGGGACGGTGACGAGCAGATAGCACAGGCCCGCGACGAAGATGGGTGTGCTGTTGGCGGTCTCCCCCGCCAAATCCCGGCCGAACTTGGTGAGTTCGCGGGTCTCCAGGGAGACGCCGAGGAAGAGGACCAGCGAGGAGTCCTTGAACAGCAGGACCAGTTCGTTGGTGAGCGGCGGCACGATGATGCGGAAGGCCTGCGGGATGACGATCGAGCGCATCGCCAGGGTCTGCGACATGCCGAGCGTGCGGGCGGCCTCCATCTGGCCGCGGGGCACGGCCTGGATGCCGGCCCTGATCGTCTCCGCCATGTACGCGGCGGCGACCAGGCCGAGCGCGATGGCCACCTGCCCGTAGACGCCGCCGGGCAGGGCGGTGCCGGGGAAGGCGAGCGGCACGCCGACGCCGATGAAGATGAAGATCAGCAGGGCGGGCAGGCCACGGAAGAACTCGATGTAGATGGACGCGAGCCACCGGTAGGGGGCCACCGACGACAGCCGCATCAGGGCGATGACCAGACCGAGCACGAGGCCGACGACGAACCCGGTGAGGGTGTAGATCACCGTGTTGACCAGCGCGGTCGTGATCAGGTCCGGGAACATCCGCCGGGCCACGGACGGTTCGAGGAACTGGTGCTGGAGCTGCCCCCAGTCGGCGAGCGTCGCGGCGAGCAGCACCGCGACACCGAGAATCACGTACTGGACGACGCGCGTCACCTTGCGCCTGCGGCGCGGCGACATGCGCCTGCGCGGCGTGGCATCGCCCCCTGAACTCCCGTTCACCGGGGGCGTCTTGACGGTGCTCACTTAGCGGCCCCGTCCTTCGGCATCGGGCCGATCCACTTCTCGTACAGCTTCTTGTACGTGCCGTCCTTCTTGGCCTGGCCGATCGCCTTGTTGATCGCGGCGAGCAGCTTCGGGTTGCCGCCCTTCTTCACGGCGAAGCCGTACTCCTCGCCGGTGGGAACGGTGTTGAGGAGGACGAACTTGTCCTTGACGGCGGAGTCCTTCAGCCAGTTCTGGACGACCGGGTAGTCCTGGACGAGGACGTCGACCTGGCCGGTGCGCAGCCCGTTGAGCTCGGCGTCGGAGCTCTCGAAGGACTGCGGGTCGACGCCCTTCTTGTGCGCCAGGTCCTCGCCGGTGGTCGCGGCCTGGGAGCCCAGCTTCAGCTTGCCGCTCTTGATGTCGTCGAGGGTCTTCGCCTTGACCCCCTTGCGGGCGAGCAGCGCCTGGTCGGCGTCGAAGTAGGGGTCGGAGAAGTCGAGGTTCTGCTTGCGCTCGTCGGTGATCGTCATGCCCGCGGCGGCGACGTCGCACAGGCCCGCGTTGAGGTCGGCCCCGGTCTTGATGGTCTCGAAGGACTTGTCGATGATGTCCTGCTTGACCCCGAGCTTCTTCGCGACGAGGTCCATCACGGAGACGTCGAAGCCGACGACCTTGCCGTTCTTCTCCGACTGGAAGGGCGCGTACGGCAGGTGCGTGCAGGTCGTCAGCTTGCCCTTGTGGACCAGCTTCACCCCGCCCGCGGTCGTCGTGACGTCGTCGCTCTTGCTGCACGAGGTCGTCAGGGCCACGAGGCAGGCCGCGACGGCGAGCGGGACACAGCGGCGGGCGAGGCGTGCGGTTGAAGTCGCGGGGCTTCCCTGGGACATGGAGGAGCGGGCGATGCCCGGCACGGACGGCCGAGAGCACGTCGGTCCGGACTGCGGGACCGGCACTGACCTCGGAAAACATGAGGTTCGGACACACTGACGCACGGGGCGCGGCAAGGTCCACATCACATTTCTTTGCCCACCCCAAGAAACGCTTACCGATCTTGACTTGCGGGATGAACTCCATAGCTTGTACCCATGTTTGACTCGCGGCACATCCAGACGTTCGCCGAAGTCGTGCGCACGGGCTCCTACGCGGCGACCGCGCGGGACCTCGGGTACACGCAGCCCGCCATCAGCCAGCAGATGAAGGCGCTCGAACGCGCCGCGGGCACGCCGCTGTTCGTCCGGGCGGGGCGCGGTCTGCGGCTCACGGACGCCGGGCAGGTGCTGGCCCGGCACGCCACGGGCATCCTCAGCACCATTGCGACGGCGCACGGCCAGTTGAAGGCGATCACGCGCCTGGAGTCGGGGCGCGTCCGCGTCTGCGCCTTTCCCGCCGCGAACGCCACCCTGCTCCCGGCGACCGTCGCCCGCGTCGCCGCGGCCCACCCGGGCATCCGCGTCGAGCTGTTGGAGGAGGAGCCGCCCGACTCGCTGCGCGCGCTGCGCGAGGGCCGGTGCGATCTGACGCTCGCCTTCTCGGCGGGGCACGGCGGCGAAGCCACGATCGCGGACGGCGACAGCGAGGAGGGTCTGGTCGAGTTGCCGCTGCTCGACGATCCGCTGATGGTGCTGCTCCCGGCCGGCCACGCCCTCGCGGAGAGCGGCCGCGTGGAGCTGGGCGAGCTGGAGCGGGAGCGCTGGATAGCGGGGTGCCGGCACTGCCGGGGCCACTTCGTCGCCGCCTGCGCGGAGGCGGGTTTCGCGCCGGACATCGCCTTCGCCACCGACGACAACCTCGCGGTGCAGGGGCTGGTGGCCGCCGGCGCGGGGATCGCGCTGGTGCCCGGCATGACGCTGCCGCTCCTGCGGCACACCGAGCTCGTGGCCCGCCCGCTCGCCCCCGCGGCCGGGCGCCGCGTCTCGGCCTTCGTCCTCGAGGGGCACGAGACGGCGCCGGTCACCGCGCTGCTGCTGCGGACGCTGAGTGAGGCGGCGGTGGACATGGAGCGGGCCACTTCTGGTTTTCCCCGGCCCGAGGCCTGATCCGCGGAGGCCATCCGAGCCATGGACACCGCCTTCACCGGCGCGAACTCTTCTGACATGGTGAGCCACCGGACGATCAGTTCACCCTGCAACCACCGTGTCGAGGAGTAGCCGAGATGAGCCGCCGCACGTCCAGACAGCGTGTCGCCACCCTGTCCGCCCTGGTCTGTCTGCTGGGCCTGACCGCTGCCGCGCCCGCGGCGCCGTCGGCCACCCAGCAGTCCGCCAAGAAGCAGCAGACCAGCCTGCTCGACTCGGTGCCCAAGTCCGGTGTGCTGCGCGTGTGCACGACCGGTGACTACAAGCCGTTCACGTACAAGGACCCGAAGGACGGGTCGTACAGCGGCATCGACATCGACATGGCGAAGGACCTGGCCAAGAGCCTCGACGCCAAGGCCGAGTGGGTGGACACCACGTGGGCGAATCTGACGAAGGACCTGTCGGACGGGAAGTGCGACGTCGGCGTCGGCGGTGTCTCGATCACGCTGCCGCGCGCCCGCCAGGTGTACTTCAGCGAGCCGACCCGCGAGGACGGCAAGACGCCGATCGTGCGCTGCGCTGACAAGGACAAGTACCAGACGCTCAAGGACATCGACCAGGCGGGGACGACGGTCGTCGTCAACCCCGGTGGTACGAATGAGCAGTTCGCCCGGGCGCATCTCCAGAACGCCACCATCAAGGTCCACCCGGACAACCGCACGATCTTCGACGAGATCGTGGCGGGCCGGGCGGACGTGATGATGACGGACGCGAGCGAGACGCTCTACCAGGCCAATCTCCACCCCGAGCTGTGCTCGGTCCACCCCGACAAGCCGTTCAGCTTCGCGGAGAAGGCGTACGCGACGCCGCGCGGCGACCGCGACTTCCACGAGTACGTCGACCAGTTCGTGCACTTGGCGACGCACGACGGCACGTACAAGAAGTACGAGGCGGAGTGGCTGAGTTGAGCCCCGGGCGGCTCAGAGGATGACGGGTGTGAGGTCGGGGCCGGCCCCGACCTCGTACGCGTCCTCGTCGAACGGGTACAGCGGGCGCTCCACCCGGTGGTGTCCGAGGCGCAGAAGGTCCTGGTCGACGCCGCCGGGGGTGAGCACGAGCAGCCAGTCCGCGGCTATGTCGTGCAGCTCCGGCTCCAGGTAGCCGATCTTGACGACGACCACGTCGTACGTCCGCGGGTCGATGCCGAGGCCGCCATCGGACGGGCCCGTGAAGTCGGCGAGCGTGTGGAACGGCTTGCGGCGCCCGACGAGGATCACGGTGAGGCCGCCGACGCGGACCGCTGCCATGTCGACACCGCGGTCGTACGCGCCGCCCTCCGCGCGGTCCTTCTGGTCGGCTGCGCGCTGCAACGCCTCGACGGTGCCGGTGAGTTCGTACGGTCCGCCGTGGTTCGCGTCGACCTTGCCGCCGACGGAGAGCGTCACCTCGGCGCCCACCCCGGCCTCGAAGCAGGCCGCCACGGCGACGGGGTCGGTGATGCCGGGGTGGACGGCCGTGACCTTCCCCGTGCGAATCGCGTCGTTCTCCAGCAGCTTGCCCAGCATGTACGCGAGGTCGCCCGCGCCGCCCGCGGTCGGGTTGTCGCCGGAGTCGCTGATGAGGAAGGGCCGCTTGTCGGAGGCGACCGCCTTCTCGATGCATTCCTCGGCGCCGCCGGTCGGGCCGACGAAGAGGAAGTCCTTGCGGGCGTCCCAGTAGCGACGGGCCAGCAACTCGGCTTCCTGGGAGGCCAGTTCGGCGTCCACGCCGGTGACGACGATCGCCGCCTTGCAGCGCGGCTCGTCCGCCCAGGCGTAGCCGACCCACATCGCCGCGTCGAGGATGCCGTCCTTCTGCTCGATGTCGGCGAGCGAGGCGTAGAGGGACTTGGCGGGCTCCAGGCGGGTGCTGGTCTTCTCGCCGGGGAGGAGCACCGGGACCTGGACCCAGGCGCGGTGCGGGCGGGTGCCCTCGCGCAGGCAGTGCACGAGGTTGCGGGCGGCACGCTCGCGGGTGTCCCAGGCGTCCTCGTGCGGGGCGAGGCGGTGCGCGGTGAGCAGGTCGATGGGCTCGGCGAAGCGGCGCGAGACATTGCCGTGCAGGTCCATGCCCGTGGAGATCATGGGGCGGCCCCGAGCCGGGTCGTCCGGGGTGCCGTTGTGGTCGAGCGCCGCGCGGACCGCCTCGGTGAGGTCGCCCTCGGCGTCGGTGAGGCCGATGACGCTCATGGCGCCGTGGATGTCGTAGACGAGTCCGTCGAGCGGGCCCGCCTCCCGTATGCGGGTGACGAGTTCGTTCTTGAGGATCAGGTACGACTCGGCCTCCACCGGACCGCCGGGCAGCGAGGTCGCGTGCAGCAGCGGCACCCACTCGACCAGCTCCGCGAGGTCGGAGTCGGCTTGCGTCCACGTGTAGCGGTCGAGGAGGTCCTGGCCCCGCGTCTGCCGGAAGTCGTCCGTGGTGGAGCGGTGCGGGCAGAACGTGGACGACTCGATGCCGATGCCGCCGATGCCGATGCGCAGGCGGCGGCCGGTGATCGGGGTGGTGCTCGTCATGCGTGGACGCTCTCTTCCTTGAAGGCGGGGGCGGTGGACGGCAGGTTGTTGTGCAGCGCCGTGAGGCCCGCGCCGAGCAGGCCCGCGTCGCGGCCCGCGGCCGTCGTGGTGATCTCCAGGTCTGCTGTGGCGAGCGGCAGACAGCGCTCGTAGAGCACGCCGCGGACGGCGGCGACGAGGGGTTCGGCGGTGGCGAGGACGCCGCCGATGGCGACGGCCCGCGGGTTGAAGAAGTTCACGACGACCGAGAGGACCGTGCCGATGTGTCGTCCCGCGGCCCGTACGAGGGTGGTGGCGAGGGGGTCGCCGTCGGCGACGAGCTGAAGCAGCTCGGTGGTGTTCGTCACGTCGACGCCCTGCGCCGCGAGTTCGCGGATGAGGGCGGCGCCGCTCGCGACGGTCTCCAGGCAGCCGATGTTCCCGCAGGAGCAGGGCCGCTCACCGGCCTCCTCCACGCGGACGTGGCTGATGTCTCCGGCGCTCCCGTTGGCACCGTCGTGCGGCCGGCCCGCGACGATGACGCCGCTGCCGATGCCGCGGCCGGCCTTCACGACGACCATGTGGTCGAGCTCGGGCCGGGAGGTGCGGTGCTCGCCGACCGCCATCATCGTGGCGTCGTTGGCCACGGTCACCGGCATGCCGAGCCGCTCGGTGAGGACGTCACGCAGCGGGTAGCGGTGCCAGCCCGGCATCCGCGACGGGCTCAGCACGCGGCCGTCCGCCGGGTCGACGGGGCCCGGGAAGGAGACGCCGAGCGCGCGCACGGTGCGCCCCGACTCCTTCTGCTTCGCGGCGAGTCGAGCCACTTGACCGCACAGCCAGTCGACGGCGGACTCGGGTCCCGCGGTGATGTCGTGCGGCAGGTCGACGGCGTCGTGCACGGCCGCGCCGAGGTCGACGGCGCCGAGCCGCGCGTGCCGGCTGCCGAGGTCGGCGGCGAGCGCGACGCCGCCCTGCGCCTTGACCCGCAGCAGCCGGGGCCTGCGTCCGCCGCGCGAGGCGCCCTCGCCGGACTCGGTGAGCACGCCCTGGGCCACCAGCTCCTGCACGCGCAGCGAGACGGTGGAGGGCGCGAGGCCCAGTTCCCTGACGAGGTCGGCGCGGGAGGAGGCGGCTCCGGACGAGACGAGCCGGAGTATGTGCCGGGCCGAACCCGGCTCGCCTTCGTTCGCGGTGTCCGTCATCCGGTCCCCCTGGGGTCGCACTTCGCTGCGTACCTAGATGTGTACCTAGCTGCGTGCTTAGTTGCGTACTTACTTCGACTAGTTTGTTCGATGCCGGACCGAACACTAGCCGCACCCGAACCAAGTGCGCCAGACCCCGGGGTTTTTGGATTACTTTCCGAATGAACCTATTGACTTGTTTCGAACGGTCGACTTAGCGTTCGGGCGCCCCTCGTCGAATCTTCACACGGGGCCGCACCCCTTCCCCTTGGAGGCCCTTCGGCATGCGTTCCCTCAGGTCAAAGGCGTCCGCGGCGCTCGCCCTAGCGGCGGCGCTGGTGGCGCTCACCGGCTGCACGCACGAGGCCGGCAGCATCGCCATGGGCCGCACCGGCGGCACTCCCGTCGAGGGAGGCACGGCCACCATGGCCCTGCCGCCCGCGGCGACCCCGAACTGGATCTTCCCGATCGGCGCTCCCGGCTACGGCGGCTCCTACAACTACGCGATCCAGTCGCAGCTCTACATGCCCGTGTACGACGCCGTGCAGGAGAAGGGCGAGCTGGTCACGCACGGCCCGAGCACGCTGGGCCTCGAGCCGAAGTACAGCGACGGCAACAAGACGGTGACCGTCCCGCTGCGCAAGGGCGTCAAGTGGTCCGACGGCACCGAGGTGACCGGTCGCGACCTCGAGTTCTGGTTCAACCTCGTCAAGGCGAACAAAGCCGACTGGGGCGGCTACTCGGTCGGCAACATCCCGGACAACGTCAAGAAGTTCGAGCTCGTCGGCGACCACACCGTACGGCTGCACCTCAAGCGCGCGTACAACCCGGACTGGTTCACGGCGAATCAGCTCTACTACATGCGCGCGCTGCCCCAGCACGCCTGGGACGCGAAGACCGACGGCGGCAAGGTCGGCGACTTCGACCGCACCACGAAGGGCGCCAAGGCGGTCTTCGCCCGGCTCAGCCAGCATGCCAAGAGCCTCGGCTCGTACGGCACCGACCCGCTGTGGAAGACCGTCAACGGGCCGTGGAAGCTGGCCGGTTGGCGGGACAACGGACAGGTGACACTCGTCCCGAACGAGAAGTACACCGGCCCGAAGTCGGAGCGCCCGCACCTCGACAAGGTCGTCTTCAAGCCCTTCACCACCGCCGACTCCGAGTACAACGTGCTGCGCTCCGGCGGCGTCGACTACGGCTACATCCCGCCGTCGGTGATGGCGCAGAAGGAGAAGTTCGAGAGCAAGGGGTACCGCGTCGACCCGTGGGAGGGCTGGGCGGCCACCTACATCGTCTACAACTTCAACTCCACCCACGCGGGCCCGGAGATGAACCAGCTCTACATCCGGCAGGCGATGCAGCACCTCGTCGACCAGAAGGCGATGAGCAAGGTCATCTGGCAGGGCAGCGCGACCGAGACGCTCGGCCCGGTCCCGGTCACGCCGAAGAGTCAGTACCTGTCGAAGGAGATGGCGCACAACCAGTACCCGTTCTCCGTCTCGAAGGCCAAGTCGCTGCTGTCCGCGCACGGTTGGAAGACCGTCGACGGCACTGCGCGCTGCGTCCGGCCCGGCACGGGTGACGACGAGTGCGGCAAGGGCATCGGTAGGAACAACCCCCTGGAACTGACCCTGCTCTCGCAGTCCGGCTCGACCGAGACGACGAACATGATGCAGGAGCTCAAGTCCTCGCTCAGCAAGGCCGGCATCGATCTGACCGTGCGTCAGCAGCCGCTCAACTCCGTGCTCGGCAACTCCGTTCCGTGCAAGGCGAAGGACTCCGGCTGCAACTGGGACATGTCCTTCTTCGGCACCGCCGGCAGCTGGTACTACCCGCTCAACCCGAGCGGCGAGCAGCTCTTCTCCACGGGCGCCTCCTCCAACTTCGGCAACTACAGCGACAAGAAGGCCGACCGTCTCATCAGTGCCGTGCAGTACGCGCCCGACATGAAGGCCATTCACGAGTACGGCGAGTACCTGGCCGAGCAGCTTCCGGTGATGTGGATGCCGAACCCCGCGTACCAGGTGTCGGTGATCCGCAATGACCTGCGCGGCATCGAGCAGAACCCGACCGTGACCTTCCAGCCCTCGCACTGGTATTTCGTCAAGAAGGGAGCCGAGAAGTGACCGGCTTTCTGGTCAAGCGTTTCCTTCAGGCGCTCGTCGTCCTGTTCCTCGTCTCGATCATCGTCTTCACCCTGCTGCACCTGCTGCCGGGCGGCCCCGCCCGCGCGATCCTCGGCCCCAAGGGGACGCCGCAGCAGATCGAGCACTTCAACCATGTTCAGGGCTACGACCGTTCGCTGCCGACGCAGTACCTGATGTACCTGAAGCGCCTGCTGACGGGCGACCTCGGCGAGTCGTACAAGCTCAACTCGCCGGTGATCGACCTGCTCACCCAGCGCCTGCCGAAGACGCTCCTGCTCACGCTCATGTCGACGGTCCTCGCGGTCGTCATCGCGGTGCCGCTCGGCCTGCTCCAGGCGGTGCGGCGCGGCAAGGCGTCCGACTACGCGCTGACCGGGCTCGCGTTCCTGCTGTACGCGACGCCCGTGTTCTTCCTCGGCCTCATCATGATCATCCTGTTCGCGCAGGTGCTGCCGATCTTCCCGGCGGAGGCACCGCAGGGCGAGACGATCGGTCAACTGCTGGGCGACATACCCGGGTTGATCCTGCCGGTCGTGACCATGGCGTTCGGCATCGTGGCCATGTTCAGCCGCTACATGCGCTCGGCGGTCCTCGACAACCTCACCGAGGAATACGTGCGCACGGCCATGGCGAAGGGCCAGTCGAGCCGCCGGATCATGGTGAAGCACGTGATGCGCAACGCCCTGATCCCGCTCGCCACCCTGCTCGGCCTGTACCTGCCGACGCTGTTCAGCGGCGCCCTCGTCGTCGAGTCGATGTTCAACTACCCCGGTATGGGGCTGCTGTTCTGGAACGCCGCGCAGGGCTCGGACTTCCCCGTCCTGCTTGGCGTGACTCTCGTCGTCGGCATCGCGACCGTCCTCGGCTCGCTGCTCACCGACATCCTGTACGCCGTCCTCGACCCGCGGATCCGGAGCGTGTCATGACCACTGCTGTGACGACCTCTGCCATACCGGGACAGGAGGAGACCGCGCAGGCGACACCCTCGCTGGCCCGCCGTACGCTGCGCGTGTTCACGGGCAACAAGCTGGCGCTGAGCGGCGTCATCCTGCTCGTGCTGCTGCTGGCCTTCTGCTACCTGGGCCCGCTGGTCCACCCGACCGAGCAGATCCACACCGACCTGTCGCAGGCGAACCTGGCGCCGGGCACATCGGGTCACCTCCTCGGCACCACCGACCTCGGTTACGACATGGTGGGCCGGCTCATGGTCGCGGGGCAGACGTCCCTCGAGATCGGCCTGGCGGCAGGCCTGTTGGCGACCCTGTTCGGCACCGTGTACGGCGCCGTCGCCGGGTACTTCGGCGGCTGGGTCGACGCGACGATGATGCGGATCACGGACGCCGCGCTCGCCATCCCGGCGATGTTCCTGCTCGTGGTCGTGGCCGCGATCATCACGCCCAGCAAGGGCATCCTGATCCTCATCATCGCGGGCGTCGCCTGGCTCTCCCCCGCCCGCCTGGTGCGCGGCGAGGCGCTGTCGCTGCGCAACCGGGAGTACGTACAGGCGATGCGGATGATGGGCGGTGGCGGCGCGCGCGCCGTGTTCAAGCACATCGTCCCGAACGCCATCGGCACGGTCATCGTCAACTGCACGTTCCAGATCGCCGACGCCATCCTCTACGTCAGCTACCTGGCCTTCCTCGGCCTGTCGATCCCGCCGCCGTCCGCCGACTGGGGCTCGATGCTGTCCGCCGGCATCACCTACACGCAGAACGGCTACTGGTGGCTGATCTTCCCGCCGGGCATCGCGATCGTCCTGGTCGTCGCCGCGTTCAACTTCATCGGCGACGGGCTGCGCGACGCGTTCGAAGTACGGCTGCGCAAGTAGCGCTCACGTCGGAGGACCGCTGCGCGACCAGCGGTCACGTGGGATCAGGCAACGCAAGGGATCTAGGAAAGCTGACATGACCGAGCCTCTGCTCAGGATCGACGACCTGCGCGTCGACATCTCCACGCGCGACCGCACCGTCCACGCCCTCGACGGCGTCTCGCTCGAACTGGCGCCGGGCGACGCACTCGGCATCGTCGGCGAGTCCGGCTGCGGAAAGACCATGACGGCGCTCAGCGTCCTCGGTCTGCTGCCGTCCGGCGGCGAGGTGACCGGCGGACGCATCATGTTCGACGGGCAGGACCTGGCGACGGCGCCCGCGCCGGTCCTCCAGGACGTGCGCGGCAACACCATCGGCATGGTGTTCCAGGACCCGCTGACCTCCCTGAACCCGACGATGACGATCGGCGCGCAGGTCGCGGAGCCGCTGCTGCTGCACCGGGACGTGTCCAAGAAGGAGGCGTGGGCGCGCGCCGAGGAGACGCTGCGGCTCGTCGGCATGCCGCAGCCGGCCGAGCGGATGAAGGCGTATCCGCACCAGCTGTCCGGCGGCATGCGCCAGCGCGTGGCCATCGCCATGGCGCTGGTCTGCGAGCCGAAGCTGCTGATCGCGGACGAGCCGACGACGGCGCTCGACGTGACGACGCAGCACCAGATCCTGGAGCTCATCGACGATCTGCGCGAGCGGCTCGGCATGGCGATGATCCTGGTCACGCACGACCTCGGCGTCATCGCGAACCGGGTCGACCGGGTGGCCGTGATGTACGCGGGTCAGGTGGCGGAGCAGTCCGATGTACGCGGCCTGTTCGCCCGCCCCCGGCACCGCTACACGGAGGCGCTGTTCGCGGCGCTGCCCGAGCGCGCGGCGGACAACGAGACGGAGCTGCACACCATCCCCGGCCTGCCGCCGAGCCTGACGGTGCGGCCCACGGGGTGCCGGTTCGCGCCGCGCTGCCTGTTCGCGACGGACGACTGCCGAACCCTCGAGCCGTTCCTGGAGGAGGACGAGGTGCAGGGCGCGGAGCACCGGTTCGCGTGCTTCCACCCGGTGCCGACGGCGGCGGACGCCGCCTCCCCGGACGAGGTGGTGACACCCGCGCCGATCCCTGCGCAGGACGCACCCACCTCCGATGTACTGGTCGAACTCGACGCGCTGGTCAAGGAGTTCCCGCTCAAGGGCGGCCCGTTCTCGCGCAGCAAGGGCACGGTGAGCGCGGTCGGCGGGGTGTCGCTGAGCATCCGCAAGGGCGAGACGTTCGGCATGGTCGGCGAGTCGGGCTGCGGCAAGACGACGCTCGGCCGGATCGTGGCGGGCCTGGAGGAGCCGACGGCGGGTTCCGTACGGTTCGAGGGCCGGGACCGCGCTTCGCTGTCGCGCTCGGAACGCCGGGCGCACCGCCGCGACGTCCAGCTGATGTTCCAGGACTCGACGGCGGCGATGGACCCGCGGATGCGGGTCGGCGAGATCCTGCGCGAGCCGCTCGTCATCCAGGGCGTCGGCGACAAGGCCGAACAGGAGAAGCTGATCGGCGAACTCCTCGACGCGGTGGGCCTGCCGCGCGGCGCGGTGCACCGCTACCCGCACGAGTTCTCCGGCGGCCAGCGCCAACGCCTGGGCCTCGCACGGGCGTTGACGCTCTCCCCCGACCTGGTGGTGGCGGACGAACCGGTGTCCGCGCTCGACGTGTCGGTCCAGGCGCAGATCCTGAACCTGATGCGGGAGCTTCAGCGCGAACGCGGCCTCACCTACCTCTTCATCTCGCACGACCTCGCGGTGGTCCGCTACCTCGCGGACACGGTCGGCGTGATGTACCTGGGCAAGCTGGTGGAGGTGGGCCCCGCCGAGCAGGTCTACTCGCACCCGCTCCACCCCTACACACGCGGCCTGCTCGACACGGTGAACGTGCCGGACCCCGAGGCGACCGCCGCCTCCGGGTCCCCGCTGACGGGCGAGACGCCGTCGGCGGCGAAGCCCCCGTCGGGCTGCCGGTTCCGTACGCGCTGCCCGATCGCGCAGGACGTCTGCGCGACGACGGAGCCGCCGGAGTCGACACCGAACTCGGCGGGCCACCGGGTCGCGTGCCACTTCCCGCTGGCGGTGCCTTCGCCGGCTTGACTGGCGGTGCCGACACCGGCCTGACCTGCGGCAATGTCCGGTACGGGGCCATTGTCAGTGGCGGGGTGCAGACTGACCGATACCTGGAGACAACGACGTTTCGGAGGTTCGGCATGACTGACGTACTGCTGGCAGTGGGCACCCGCAAGGGCCTCTTTCTGGGCCGCAAGCGCGACGGCGGCCCGTTCGAGTTCGACGAGAGCCCGTACTTCAACGCACAGGCGATGTACTCGGTCGCCATCGACACCCGCGGGGAGCGACCACGGCTCCTCGCGGGCGGCGACAGCACACACTTCGGACCGTCCGTCTTCCACTCGGACGACCTGGGCCGCACCTGGACCGAGCCGCCCGCGCCCGCCGTCAAGTTCCCCGATTTCACCGGGACTTCGCTGGAGCGGGTGTGGCAGCTGCACCCGTCGGCCTCGGAGCCGGACGTGGTGTACGCGGGCACGGAACCGGCGGCGTTGTACCGCTCGGAGGACCGGGGCGAGACGTTCGAGCTGTGCCGCCCCCTGTGGGAGCACCCCACACGTTCGCAGTGGGTGCCGGGCGGCGGCGGAGAGGGCCTGCACACGATCCTGACGGACGAGCGGGACCCCGGTGCGGTGACGGTGGCGGTGTCCACGGCGGGCGTCTTCCGTACGACGGACGGCGGCGCGAGCTGGGACCCGGCGAACAACGGAGTGGCCGCGGCCTTCCTCCCCGACCCGAACCCCGAGTTCGGCCAGTGCGTGCACAAGGTGACGCGGGACGCCGTCGACCCCGACCGCCTCTACCTCCAGAACCACTGGGGCGTGTACCGCAGCGACGACGGCGGCGGAAAGTGGCTCGACATCGGCGAGGGCCTCCCTTCGACCTTCGGCTTCGCCGCGGCCGCGCACCCGCACCGGGGCGACACGGCGTACATCTTCCCCATCACGGCGGACATCGACCGCGTCCCCGCCGACCACCGCTGTCGCGTCTACCGCACCCAGGACGCCGGCACCACCTGGGAACCCCTCACCCACGGCCTCCCGTCGGACGACCACTACGGCACGGTCCTGCGCGACGCCCTGTGCACGGACGACAACGACCCGGCGGGCGTCTACTTCGGCAACCGCAACGGCGAGGTGTACGCGTCCCCGGACGACGGCGACACCTGGAAGCGGGTGGCGTCGCATCTGCCGGATGTGTTGTGTGTGCGGGCGGCTGTTGTGGGGTGACGGCCGCCCGGGGTTGCGGTCACGGGGCTCCGCCCCGGGCCCCGCTCCTCAATCGCCGGAGGGGCTTGAATTTGCCAGCAAGCGCTGTAGGTAGAGACCCCTTTGCGCGTTCAGTTCGCTGGACCGTCCCAGCCGAACGGCCTCCGCGAACTCCCGTCGCAGGATCGGCCAGCACTCCTCGTGGTCGATCTCGGCCGTGTCGTAGGTCAACTCGGGGCCCGGGCCGAAGAGTTCGACTCGGGTGAGGGCGCGGTCACGCGCGACGCTGCCGGACAGGGACGCCTGGCTCACCGCGCCGTTCTCGTGTTCGCAGGTCAGTTCCAGCCAGCGGCGGGAGTCGCCGGTGGCGCGGATGGAGGCGATCGGGCCCACCGCCGCGTCGAGGAGGTCGAGGAGGTGCGGGCCCAGGTCGTAGAGGGCGCCGTGTTCCAGGCGCCAGGACGTGGCGAAGTCGCCGCCCAGGAAGGCTCCGTGGAGGTAGCAGGAGCGGGCGCCCGTCACCGACATCCCCTGCGCCTGCTCGATGAAAGCGCGTGTCGTCGGGTGGTAGCGCTTCGTCAGGACGAGCTGGGAGACCACACCCGCTTCGTCGATGGCGTCCACCATGCGTTCGGCCGATGCAAGGTCCAGGGCGAGGGGCTTCTCCAGCAGCAGCGCCTTGCTGGCCTTGGCCGCCCTCGGCGCCAACTCCGCCTGCACGGACGGCGGTACGGCGAAGGCGACCGCCTCGCAGGTGTCGAGGAGTTCGTCGAAGCTTCCCGCCACCGCCGCGCCATAGGGTTCGGCCGTCGCGCGGGCCGCGTCCGTGCGGCGGGCCCAGACGGCGGTGAGCCGGGTCTCGGGGCCCGCGGCGAGCATGCGGGCGTGCATGGTGCGGGCCCAGGGACCGGCGCCGACGAGTGCGACCCGGACGGGGTCGTGGGGCCATGCGGCGTTGTCTGTCACGAGGTTCCTTGCGGTTCTTGCGCGGCGGCACTGGATTCGGATTCGGCAAGCGCGCGCAGGCGGGCGTCCGCGCGTTCGGGGGCGTAGAGGACGTCGACGACCATCGCCGCCGCGCCGATCAGGCCCGCGTGGTCGCCGAGTCGGGAGGTGACGACGTCGAGGTGGGCGGTGGTGCGGGGCATCGCGCGCTGGTAGAGGAGTTCGCGCACGCCGGTGAGGAAGGGGATGCCCGCCAGGTCGCCGGCGAGCATCAGGACGCCGGGGTTGAGGAGGGTCACGACCGTGACCAGGACCTCGCCGGCGCGCTGTCCCGCCGCCCGGGCGAGGCGGACCGCGTCGGGGTTCCCCTGTTCAAGGAGTGCCTTGACGTCGGTACCGGTGGACACCTCCATGCCCTGGTTGGAGAGGTCCTTGGCGAGCGCGCGGCCGCTCGCCACCGCCGCCAGGCAGCCGTAGGACCCGCACATGCACAGGGCGTCGGGCTTGTCGTGGAGACGGATGTGGCCGATGTCGCCCGCGCCGCCGTCGATGCCGCGGAAGATCTCGTTGTTGACGACGACGCCCGCGCCGATGCCGGTGGAGACCTTGATGAGGACGAAGGCCGAGCAGTCGGGGTGGCCCGCTTGCTGCTCGGCCAGGGCCATCAGGTTGGCGTCGTTGTCGACGAAGACCGGGATCGGCCGGCCGCCCGTCGTGTCCTCCATCGAGGCGCCGACATGCTCGGCGTACGCCTCCTGCATGCGTTCCCTGATCGGGAAGCGGTCCCAGCCCGGCATGATCGGCGGCTGGACGACCTGTCCCGTCTCCCAGTCCACCGGGCCGGGGACCGACAGGCCGATGCCGCAGACCCGCTCGGCCGGGGTGCCTGAGGTGGCGAGCAGCTCCGGGAAACAGCGGGCCAGGCCGTCGAGCACGCGGTCGGGGCCGTCGCCGATGTCGAGGTCGACGGTCCGCTCCGCGAGGACCGTGCCCCCGAGGTCGAGCACGGCCACGCGCGCGTACCGGGTCTCCAGGTCCACCGCGAGGACGGCGGCGTGGCCGGGGTCGAAGACGATGCGGTGCGAGGGCCGCCCGCCGGTGGACGTGCCGGTGTCCTGGCGCAGCCAGCCCGCCCGGTCGAGTTCGTCGAGGCGGAGCCCCACCGTGGAGCGGGACATGCCGGTCGCGCGTTGCAGGTCGGCGCGGGTATTGGCCTGGCCGCCGCGGATCAGCTGCAGCAGCCGGCCCGCGCTCGTGGCGCTGGGCGTGCTCATCGTCTTCTTCCCCCTGTTCACCCGGGTCGTTCCCCCCGGTCAGCTCTTGTCCGCGCCGGCGGTCAGACCCTCGGTCAGCAGGCGTTCCGCGGCGAAGAACAGGATTACCACGGGGATCGTCAGGACCACGGACCCGGCCATGAGCACCGTCTTGGACACCTCGATGCCGTTCGACAGCTGGGCGAGGCCGAGCGACACCGTCCACTTGCCGGGGTCGGCGGCCAGGAAGAGGAGCGCGAAGAGGAATTCGTTCCACGCGATCATCAGCACGTAGAGGCCGGTCGCCATGAGGGACGGGAGGGCCAGCGGGAGGATGACCTTGCGGACCGTCTGCAGGCGGCTGCAGCCGTCGAGCGCCGCCGCCTCCTCGATCGAGTACGGGATGGTGACCAGGTAGTTCTTGAGCATGTAGATCGCGACCGGGACCGTCTGCGCCACGTACACGATCGCCAGGCCCACGAGGCTCGACGACAGGCCGATCTTCGCGAACATCACGAACAGCGGCACCGCGAGCAGCGTCGACGGGAACATGTAGACCGCGAGGAACAGCGCGCTGACCTGGCGGTTGCCGAAGAACTTCAGGCGGCTGATGGCGTACGCGCCGGGGACGGCCGCGAGCAGGGTCAGGGCGACCGTGCCGAGGGACACCAGGGCGGAGTTCTTCAGGAGTTGGAGGAAGCCCTGGCCGCCGTCGTCGGTGGAGCGCAGCACCTCGGTGTACGTGTCGAGGGTGAACTGCTTGGCCGAGACCCACAGGGACCCGGGGTCGAGGAGCAGTGCGTCGATCGGCTTCACCGACAGCAGCAGCATGTAGTAGAAGGGCACGATCGTGATCAGCGCGAGGAACGCGATGACCACCCAGCGTGCGACGCCGAAGAACCGCTCCTCGAACTGGGCGCGCGTCATGGCCGGCCTACCGGTACGCGTACTGGTACTGGTCACGACTCCTCCTGGACCTTGTTGCCGAAGAACTTGAAGTACAGGCCCAGCAGGACCATGAGGGCGACGGCCAGGACGAGGGCCTGGGCGGCCGCCGCGCCGACGTCGTAGCGCGAGGTCAGGAAGTCGTAGACGCGCACGGCCGCGACGTCGGTGCCGGCTCCGCCGCCGGTCAGCAGGTACACGTCGTCGAACTTGTTGAACGTCATGATGAAGCGCAGTACGCAGAGCAGCGCGATCACCGGCATCAGCTGCGGCAGCATGACGTGCCGGAAGCGCTGGGTGGGCGTGGCGCCATCGACCTTCGCGGCTTCCTCCAGGCCGTCCGGGACCGCCTGGAGGCGGGCGAGGATGAAGAGGAAGGCGAACGGGAAGTAGCGCCAGCACTCGAAGGCGATCACCGTGAGCAGAGCCAGCGGGATGTCGAAGTGCAGGCCGAGCAGGTGGACTTCGTACTCGCGCGTGGACAGGAACGCGATGGGGTCGTCCCAGCCGAAGAGCTTCTGGCCCCACTCGTTGACGATGCCGTACTGCGGGCTGAGCGCGACCTCCCACACGAACGCGACGGCCACGACCGGCGCCACGTACGGCAGCAGCATCGCGGCGCGCAGCAGGCCACGCCCCCGGAAGGGCTTGCGCAGGGCGAGCGCGGCGATCAGGCCGAGGGCGACGGAGCCGAAGGTGGCGCCGACGGTGTAGAGCAGCGTGGTGCCGAGGCTGGACCAGAAGCCCGCGGAGTCGAAGACCTGCGAGAAGTTGCGCAGGCTCCAGTTGCCGAACAGGCCCATGCCCTGGATGTCGACGAGCTTGGCGCGCTGGAAGGCGAGCAGCACCGTCCACAGGATCGGCAGCACCACGACGACGAGGACGACGAAAAAGGTGGGGCTGACGAAGGCGAGGCCCGCCCGGTTGGTGCGGCGGCTCGCGGTCATGGGCCTGCGGGGGCGGCGGCCGCCGGACGGGGCCGGTGATCCGTCCGGCGGGTTGGTGCGCTGCTTCGCACCGGTGGTGGCTGTAGTCATGGGGAGGCTTTCGACGAGAAGGTCACGAGGGAAGGCGAGGAAGGGCCGGGGCGGGCCGTTGCTGCAGGGACTTCTGGCGGGCCGCTATTGCAGGGACTTCTTCAGGGCGGCCACCTCTTCCTCGGCCTCGCGCGAGGCCTCGCGGGGTGAGGTCTGGCCCGCGGTCATGGCGCCGATGGCCTTCGGGACCGGCAGTTCGCCGTTGGTGGCGCCGACCAGTGCGCCCTCGCCCTGCTCGATGCCCCAGCGGCGCAAGTCGCCGATGCCGTCGGCCAGTTGGTCGAGGACCTGCGGCGAGTAGACCTCGTCGAGGGGCTTGCGCTCGCCGACGCCGATCTTGCTGTGCCGCCAGGCGGCCATGTACTTCTCGGGCTCCGCGGCGGTGCCCCGGCGGACCGGGATCTTGCCCTCGGGGGCCTGTCCGAACCAGGACTCGTAGCCGCTGCCCATCATGTACTCGATGAACTCGCGGGAGGCGTCCGTCTCGGCGGTCTTGGTGGTGACCCAGGACGTGATCTCGCCGAACTGCGCGGCCTTGCTCGCCTTCGCGCCCTTGAGCGCGGTGACGATGCCGGTGTTGTCGGCGAGGAACTGCTTGTCCTTGCCTTCGCACTGCGGGCAGCTCGGCAGGGCGTCCTTGCGCAGGCCCGCCAGTTCGTCGAGAAGGAACGAGGACCAGATCATCATCGAGGAGCGGCCCGCGAAGTAGGTGGCTCGCGTCGAGTCGACGGTCTGGGTGCCGGGGGCTCCGTACTCGCGCGCCAGCTGGTCGTAGGTGTGGAACGCCTTGACGCACTGCGGGGAGTCGAGGGTGACCTTGCCGTGGCCGTCGACGAGCTGGCAGTTGTTCGCGAGCGCGAGGCTCTCGAAGCTCTGCGAGGTGAAGACGTCCGAGGGGTCGGTGGCGGCGGAGACGCCGTCGTGCCCCTTGGTGGTGAGCTTCTTGGCGGCCGTGACGAGCTTGTTGTACGTGTCCGGCTTCTCGAGGCCCGCCTTGGCGAAGTCGTCCTTGCGGTAGACGAGGAGCTGCAGCCAGGCGTCGGAGGGGACGCCGAGGCTGACGTTGCCGTCGCTGGTGAGCTTGAGGGCGTTCTTGTCGAACGTTCCCCGCCCCAGCTTCTTGACGATCTGCCGGGGTATGTCCGTGTTGAGCAGGCCGTTGCTGTACATCTGCCAGGTCTGGCCCATGGGGGCGGCGCCGATCACGTCGGGCAGATGGCCGGACGCCGCCGCGGACATGATGAGTTGGGGCATCTGCCCCTCGTCGACGCCGACGAGATGCACCTTGACGCCGGTCTTCTTCTCGAAGCCGTCGATGATCTTCTGCGTCGCCGCGACGCGGTCCGGGAGGTTCTCCTGGGACCACACGGTGATCTCACGGTCCGGTGTGCCCGGCCCTGTGCTGCTCGCGCAGCCGGTGAGCAGTCCTATGCCCAAGGCTGTCGTGGCGCCGACCGCGATCGCCTTCGACCGCCGCGTCCTGGTGCGCATTACCGTCCCCATCGCCGACTTACGTCTATCAAGCACGCATCTCAGCACTACTTTTGCCTGTTGACAAGACATAAGTTGCGGATATTGTCGACCCAACCAACAGGCACACCACCCTTTTTCGGAGCCGTCCGTGGAACGCGTCGTTCAATTCACAGGTCCCCGCCAGGTGGAGGTGGCCGAGCACGAGAGCCTGGAGCTGCCGCCGGGCCACCTGCGCGTCCACACCCGCTATTCGGGCATATCGGCCGGTACGGAGCTGACCGCCTACCGCGGCACGAACCCCTATCTGACCCGGACCTGGGACGCCGACGCCCGCCTCTTCCGCGACGACGAGGCCGGCATCTCGTACCCGGTCGTCGGCTGGGGCTACTCCGAGGTCGGCGAAGTCACCGAGGTCTCCCCGGAGTTGGTCGGCACGCCGGGCATGCCCGAGGTCGGCGACCTCGTGTGGGGCATCTGGGGCCACCGCAGCGAGGGCATCGTCCCGGCCGAGCGCATGATCGGCCACACGCTCCCGGCGGGCCTCGAACCACTGGCCGGAGCGTTCGCCCGGGTCGGCGCCATCGCGTACAACGCGATCCTGGCCGGCGGCATCAACCTCGGCGAGGACGTCGCCGTGTTCGGCCAGGGCGTCATCGGCCTGATCGCCACCCGCCTCGCCCAGCTCAGCGGCGCCCGTGTCACCGCGGTCGACGCGATGGACGCCCGCCTGGAATCGGCGAAGAAGTACGGCGCCCACGCCACGCTCAACGCCCGCACGGACGCGGTCGCCGAGCGCATCCGCGAGGCCACCGGGGGCCGCGGCACCGACCTCGCCATCGAGATCAGCGGCGTCTACCCGGCGCTGCACCAGGCCGTGCGCTCGGTGACCGTCGGCGGCCGCGTCGTCGCCTCCGGCTTCTATCAGGGCGACGGCATGGGCCTGCGGCTCGGCGACGAGTTCCACCACAACCGCGTGGAGATCGTCTGCTCGCAGATCGGCGGCGTCCCGGCGCAGCTGTCCGGCCGCTGGACCGTGGAGCGCCTCCAGCAGACGTTCCTGCGGCTCGTCGCCGAGGGCCAGGTCGACGTGGAGTCGCTGGTCAGCCATGTCGTCCCGGTCGCGGACGCGGCCGACGCGTACGTCCTGCTCGACGAGCGCCCCGCGGACGCCCTCCAGGTCGTCCTGGAATTCTGAGAAGTTTCGAGACGGCCCGATCCAAACGACAGGGCCCAGGCCCGAGACGGCCCCCTGCGCCCGAGACGGCCCCGGAGGGCCTGAGAGGTACCGAGAGAGACATGCTGAAGATCGCTGCCCAGGAACAGTTGCTGCCCGGCGAGAGCCTCCAGGAGAAGTGGGAGTTCGCGCAGGGCGCCGGGTACGGGGCCATCGAGCTGCGCGCCAAGGGCGACCTGCACTTCGCCTCCCGGCTCCCGGAGTTGAAGCAGGCACTCAAGGACGGCGTGGTCATGCCGACCGTGTGCGTCGACATGCTGCACTTCTTCGGCGCCTTCGACGACGAGCTGCGCCGCGACGCGATCGTCCAGATGAAGTCGCAGCTCTCCGTCATCGCCGAGCTCGGCGGGCTCGGCGCGCAGACCCCGGCCTCGTACGGGATGTTCTCGCGCCGCCTGCCCCCGTTCGAGCCGCCGCGTTCGGAGGAGCGGGACCGCGAGGTCCTGCTCGAAGGCCTCACCGAGCTGGGCGAGCATGCCTCCGCCGAGGGCGTCACGCTCTACCTCGAACCGCTCAACCGGTACGAGGACCACATGGTCAACCGCCTTGAGCAGGCAGCCGAGTTGATCAAGGAGGTCGGTCTGGACGCGGTCCGGATCGGCATCGACAGCTACCACATGAACATCGAGGAGACCGACCCCGCGCAGGCGATCCTCACCCACGCCCCCTACATCGGGCACGCCCAGGTGTCGGACTCCAACCGCTTCCAGCCGGGCGCGGGACACCTCGACTGGCAGGCGTGGCTGGGTGCCCTGCACACCGCCGGCTACGGGGGGTACCTCGCGGCCGAGTGCCGGCTGACCGGCGACCCGGTCGAGGCGGTCCGGTCCGTGCCCGCGTTCCTCAAGGGGTCCGGCGCGTGACCGCTCTTCTCGACGGGCCAGCCCGCACCGCCGCCGCGGACCTGACCCTGCGGCGCGGCGCGGGCCGGGTCCTCCTCGACAACTGGGTGGGCACGAGCACGGTGCCGTCCCGAACCCTGTATCCGCACCAGTGGAGTTGGGACTCCGCGTTCATCGCGATCGGCCTTCGGCACCTGTCCGCGCGCCGGGCGCAGCGCGAGCTGGAGTCGCTGCTCGGGGCGCAGTGGGGCGACGGGCGTGTGCCGCACATCGTGTTCAACTCGGCGGTGCCGAACGGGGCGTACTTCCCGAGCCCCGACTTCTGGCGCTCGTCCACGGCGGGCGCGGGGGTGGGCGCGCCGGTCTCGCCCGAGACGTCGGGCATCGTCCAGCCGCCCGTGCACGCGCTGGCCGCCTGGCTCGTGCACCGCGCCGACCCGGCCGAGTCGCGGCGCCGCGGCTTCCTGGCCCGGGTGTATCCGCGCCTCGTGGCCTGGCACCGCTACCTCCTCGACCGGCGCGATCTGGGCGGCGGCGGCCTCGCGGCGATCGTGCACCCGTGGGAGCCCGGCATGGACAACAGCCCTTGCTGGGACGCCCCGTTGGCCCGCATCACCCCGGCGGACCCCGGCAGCTACCGGCGCGCCGACCTCGACCACGGCCACCCGGCGGACCGCCCCACGGACCTCGACTACGGCCGCTATGTGCGGCTCGCCGTCGACTACCGCGACGCGGGGTACGACGACCGTGCGGCCGAGCACCCCTTCCGGCTCGAAGACCCGTGCATGAACGCCCTGTTGATCGCGAGCGAGCTGGCCCTCGCCGAGATCGCAGGCTGCGTGGGCGGCGACGCGGCCGTCCACGAGGCGGGGGCCGCGAAGCTCACTGACGCGCTCGTGACGCGCCTGTGGGACGACGGGGCCGGCCTGTTCCGGGCCCGCGACCTGGTCGACGACACCTTCGTGCCGGCGCGCAGTGTGGCGGGGCTCGTTCCGCTGCTCGCGCCCGGTCTGCCCGATGAGGTCGTGGACCGTCTGGTGTCGACGCTGGACGGCCCGGCCTTCCACGCCGACTCCACGGCCCTCGTGCCGAGTTACGACCTGACGGGCCCGGCCTTCGACCCGACCCGGTACTGGCGTGGGCCTGCCTGGTTCAACACCGCGTGGCTCATCGAGCGCGGCCTTCGCACCCACGGCCGGCACCTGCACGCCGACCGGATCCGCGCCGCGCTCCTCGACACGGCGGGCGCGTCCGGGTTCGCGGAGTACGTCGACCCGACGACGGGCGCGGCGCGCGGCGCCCGCTCGTTCTCCTGGACGGCCGCGCTCGCCCTCGACCTGCTGAACTCCGAGGAGGCAGCCCGATGAGCGGCGCCGCCCAACGCGCTCAACTCGTGCGCGACGCCACGTTCGCGCACATCGACGCGGACGGCGGTGTCACCGGTACGCGCGGGGCCACGCCGGACGGGTTGTTCGTGCGCGACGCCCGACACCTGAGCCGCTGGCAGCTCGCCGTCGACGGCACCGCGCCCGCCGTGCTCTCCCCCGTCGGGTCGGCCGGGGAGTGCGTACTCACCCCGGAAGGGACCCGTGACGCTCCGCCCGCGTACACCGTCTTCCGCCAACAGGCCGTCACAGCAGGCGAGTTCACGGACGTCCTGCAGCTCGTCAGCAACAGCCCCGACCCGCTCGTCGCCGAGGTCGTCATCACCGCAGACGCCGACTTCGCCGACACCTTCGAGCTGCGCGCGGACGAGCGCAGCTACCCCAAGCCAGATGCTGAGCGCACGGCTCACCGCACGGACACGGGCGTCGAGTTCGACTACCGCAGGGCCGACTGGCACTCCCGCACGGTCGTGTCCGCGTCCCCCGCGCCCGACTCCGTGCGCGGCGACGGGCCGTACGAGCTGGTGTGGCGCCTCGCCCTGGCGCCGCACGGCCGGGCCGAGCTGCGGCTGAACGTCGCGGCGCATCCGCACGGTGGGCCGCAGCTCGCGGCGGACCGGGTGCGCGGCGGTGCGGCCGAACTCATCGACGTATCCGACGACTTGGACAGGGCTTGCGCCCAAGGCCTCACGGATCTGGACCTGTTGACGATCTCCGCTCCCGGCGTGGACGGCGAGCCCGTCAGCATCCCGGCGGCCGGTGTGCCGTGGTTCCTCACCCTGTTCGGGCGGGATTCCCTGCTCACCTCGTACTTCATGCTCCCCTACCGGCCCGCCCTCGCGGCCGGCACGCTGAGCGCGCTCGCCGCCACGCAGGGACAGGAGTACGACGCGTTCCGCGGCGAGCAGCCCGGCCGGATCGTGCACGAGACGCGACGCGGCGAGCTCGCCCACTTCGGGCAGGTGCCGTACGGGCGTTATTACGGGACGATCGACGCGACGCCACTGTTCCTGGTGCTGCTGCACGCCCACTTCGAGGCGACGAAGGACGCGGCGCTCGCCGCCCGCCTGGAGACGCACGCGCGCTCCGCCGTCGACTGGATGCTCGGCGACGGCGGCCTGCGCGAGCACGGCTACCTCGTGTACGAGCCGGACCCGAACGGTCTCGTCAATCAGAACTGGAAGGACTCCGCCGGCGCCATCTGCTTCAAGGACGGCACCCAGGCGGAAGGCCCCATCGCCGTGTCCGAGGCCCAGGGCTACGCGTACGACGGTCTGCGTCGCACGGCCCGCCTCGCCGCGCAGGTATGGCAGGACGCCGTGTACGCACGGGAGTTGGACCGGCTGGCCGACGATATGCGGGCGCGCTTCGCCCGTGACTTCTGGCTGGCCGATGACGATTTCCCGGCGCTCGCCCTCGACGGGGAGGGCCGCCAGGTCGACGCGCTCGCCTCGGACGCCGGGCATCTGCTCTGGTCCGGCATCCTCGACGAGGACCGCGCGCGACGCGTGGGCGAGCGCCTCCTGGATGCGGACTTCTTCTCCGGCTGGGCGATCCGCACGCTCGCCGCGGACCAGCGTCCCTACCACCCGCTGTCGTACCACCGCGGCAGCGCCTGGCCGCACGACAACGCCGTCATCGCGCTCGGCCTCGCCCGCTACGGGCTCGGCGACGAGCTGCGCCGGATGGCGTCCGGGCTGATCGACGCGGCGGCCGGGCACGGGCACCGGCTCCCCGAGGTGCTCGGCGGCTACGCGCGCACCGACGCCGCCCGCCCGGTCCCCTACCCGCACTCCTGCTCCCCGCAGGCGTGGGCGGCGGCGACGCCGTGGGCGCTGCGCACCGCCCTTACCGCGGTGGGAGGTTGACGCCTTACCACGACCAGTGGTCGACGGGCGGCCGGTTGAGATGAGGTGCCGGGGCGGCAGTAGGGTGACGCCCGTGGCACCACGACCTCTGCATGAAATCGTCGAAGCGGGCTGGGCGAAGGCCCTCGAGCCCGTGGCCGGGCAGATCTCCGCGATGGGGGAATTCCTCCGCGCGGAGATCGGCGCCGGGCGCACCTACCTCCCGGCGGGCGCCAACGTGCTGCGCGCCTTCCAGCAGCCGTTCGACGACGTGCGGGTGCTGATCGTCGGGCAGGATCCCTACCCGACGCCGGGGCACGCCGTTGGTTTGTCCTTCTCGGTTGCTCCTGACGTACGCCCCCTGCCGCCCAGCCTCATCAACATCTACCGCGAGATGAACGCGGACCTCGGGCTGCCGGAGCCGTCGAACGGGGACCTGACCCCGTGGACGCAGCAGGGCGTGCTGCTCCTCAACAGGGCGCTCACGGTGGCCCCGCGCCGTCCGGCCTCGCACCGCGACAAGGGCTGGGAGCAGGTCACCGAGCAGGCGATCCGCGCCCTCGCCGCGCGCGGGACGCCGCTCGTGTCGATCCTGTGGGGCCGTGACGCGCGCAATCTGCGGCCGCTGCTCAGCGACTATCCGGCGGTCGAGTCCTCGCACCCCTCCCCCATGTCGGCGGATCGCGGCTTCTTCGGCTCCCGCCCGTTCAGCCGGGCCAACGACCTTCTCGAACGCCAGGGCTCGCAGCCCGTCGACTGGCGGCTGCCGTGACCGAGGGCCCGGCCGAGTGGGTGCTCGGGGTGGACTCCGGCGGCTCGGGACTCCGGGCCGCGCTCGCGCCCGTCGACGACATCGGGCGCGCGCTGACGAACACTTCGTCCGTACCTGTACGTACGTCGGGCTCCGGCATCGACCCCGGGCAAATGGTGGAACAACTCGTGCCGATGGCGCGGGAGTTGCTGGATCGTGTCGGGGAAGTCACGGTGTCTGCCGTCGCGTTGGGGGCAGCCGGGATGGCGACGCTCGGCGACGGGCTCCGGGCCGAGTTGCCGGGGGCACTCGCGCGTGAACTGGGCGTCGGGCGGCTCGCGTTGGCCGCCGACGGGGTCACCGCGTACGCGGGTGCGCTCGGGCAGCGGCGCGGGGCGGTCGTCGCCGCGGGCACCGGGATGATCGCGCTCGGCACCGACCTCGCGGGCTGGCGGCGGGCCGACGGGTGGGGACATCTGCTCGGCGACTGCGGCGGCGGCGCGTGGATCGGACAGGCCGGGCTCGACGCCGCGATGCGCGCCTTCGACGGGCGGCGCGGCGGAAGCAAGGCGCTGCTCGCGCTCGCCGAGGAACACTTCGGGCCCGCCATTGAACTGCCGGGCCGCATCTACCCGCGCACCGACCGCCCGGCGGCGCTCGCCGCGTTCGCCCCCGACGTGGCGCGCTGCGCCCTCGACGACCCGGCGGCCGCGGACATCCTGCGTCGGGCCGCCGCGCACATCGCCGAGGCGGCCGCGGCGGTCTGTCCGGCCGACGGCGGCGAGGTCGCCCTGACCGGTGGCCTTTTCAAGCTGGGCGAGCCGCTGCTCGGCCCGCTGCGGGAGGAGCTGACCGAGCAGCTTCCGCAGGCCACGGTCGTGCCCGCCACCGGCGACCCCCTGCACGGGTCCCTCGTGATCGCTGCCGCGCTCGCAGCGGACGGACTCCGGCTGCCGCTCGACCGACGCCTGCTTCATGTGCCGTAATTCACTTCGAATATCCCGCACACCCCTCCGGACCAGGACACTTGCAGGATTCGTAACTGAAAGGACAATCTCGGACGGAAACCGCTCATGTGCACCCTGACCGAACAACGAAGCCGGTCGAGCCAGTAGCATGCGGCGCCATGAGCACCCCCACTGGGCCCGCATCCGGCCTGCCCGTACGAATGCCGCGACCCCGACAGCCCGGACGCCACCGTCGCCCGGAACCCGTGGCCGCCCCCGAGGGCGCGCCGTCTCTTGTGCTCGCGGTGCCCGGCACGCCCAGCGCCGCCACGCGCATGCTCGCCGACGAGGTGGTGAGCATCGCCCGGTCCGAGCTGCCCGGTCTGGACGCGCGGGTCGGCTTCGTGGAGGGTGAGCTCACCGACTTCCCGATCTCTGCCGAGTTCCCCTCGCTGGCGTCCGTGCTCGCGCACGCCGCGAAGGAGCGCACCGCCCGCTACGAGCAGGCGCTCGCGGCCGGTGTCGAGGCGCAGGAGCCGGCCGGGCCGGTCGGCGTCGTCGTGCCGCTGCTCGCAGGACCGGACAACGCCCAGCTGCGGCAGATCCGGCAGGCCATCGCCGAAAGCCGCGTCGCCGCGGAGCTGACCGATGTGCTCGGCCCGCACCCGCTGCTCGCGGAGGCCCTGCACGTGCGGCTCTCGGAGGCCGGCCTGGCCCGCGCCGACCGCGCCCGCCTCTTCGCCGTGACCACGGCGGCGGACGGGATCATCCTCGCGTCCATAGGCGGCGAGGAGGCGGTCCAGGCCGCGGGGATCACCGGCATGCTGCTCGCCGCGCGGCTCGCCGTGCCGGTGATGGCGGCGGCGCTCGACGAGGAGGGGGCGGTTGCCGCCACGGCCGAGCAGCTGCGGGGTTCCGGTTCGCAGCAGCTGGCGCTCGCGCCGTACCTCGTCGGTCCCGAGCTCGACCCGTCCGTACTTGAGGCTGCCGCCAAGGATGCGGGGTGTGCTGTCGCGGAGCCGCTGGGGGCGTATCCGGCGATGGGGAAGCTCGCGCTCGCGAAGTACGCGACGGCGTTGGGAATTACCCCTCAGCCGGTTGCCTCTGGCAGCTGAGCCGTTGGGGGTTCGGGGTCCGGGACGATGTCCCGGACCCCGTTTTTTTGTCCTCAATCGCCGGACGGGCTGGATTGATTGACCGGACGGGCTTGATGGTCGAATCGCCGGTCGGACTTGGCGGTTGAACGCCTGACGGGCTTGGCGGTTGAATGCCTGACGAGGGTGATCGTTGGCCGTTACGGTCGGGGGATGACCCTCGATGACGCCTTGGTGACGGAACAGCTGGCCTACTACCGGGCGCGGGCGCCCGAGTACGACCGGCCCTATGCGCAGCGGGCGGACTTGCAGGAGTTGTTGCGGGGCAGCGCGGAGTGGCCCGTGCGCGGGGACGTGCTGGAGCTGGCCTGTGGGACCGGGCAGTGGACCGCGCGGTTCGCGCCGCGGGTCACGTCCGTGACCGCCGTCGACGCGTCGGAGGAAGTGCTCGCGATCGCACGGGAGCGGGTGTCCGCGCCCAACGTCCGCTTCGAGCAGGCCGATCTGTTCGACTGGCGGCCGTCGCGGCGCTACGACACCGTGTTCTTCGGATTCTGGCTGTCGCACGTGCCGCCGGCCCGGATGCCGGGGTTCTGGAGCTCGGTCGCCGCCTCCCTCGCTCCCGGCGGCAAAGTGGTCTTCGTCGACGACGGCCCGTCCATGGCCGCGGACGAGGAACTGCTGACGGACGAGTCCGCCCCGGCCGCGGTGCGCGAGCTCGACGACGGCAGCCGGTACCGCATCGTGAAGGTCTTCCACGAGGCCGAGGCACTGACCGGTGACCTGGCCTCCCTCGGCTGGGCGGCGGACGTACGCCCTGCGGCGCGGAACTACCTCGTGGGTGTGGCAGAGCCGGCGGTCTAGCCGAACACCACGCAGGACGCCGCCGGCACCGGCGCGCTGCCGCCCCGCACCGGGACCCCGGACTCCCGGTCGACCGTGAACCACGTGACGTCGCCGGAGCGCTCGTTCGCGGCGTAGAGGAAGCGGCCGGAGGGGTCGAGGGCCAGGTCGCGGGGCCAGTTGCCGCCGCAGGGGACGGTGCCGTGGAGGGTCGGCCGCTCGCCGGTCGGGTCGAGGGCGAAGAGGGAGAGCAGGTCGGCGCCGCGCGTCGCCGTCCACAGGAAGCGGCCGTCGGGGGCGACGACGAGCGCCGAGGGGTACGCGTCGCCGGCCGGTGCGCCCGTCAGAACCGGGGTCTCCGTGAGCGGCTTGAGGGCGCCGTCCGCGGCGTTCCACGCGCAGACCGTCAGCGTGGGGGCGAGTTCGTTGAGGACGTACACGTAGTCGCCCGACGGGTGGAAGGCCAGGTGGCGGGGGCCCGAGCCGGGGCGCAGGGCCGTCTCCTGGTGCGGCAGGAGGCCGCTTCCTTCGGGGTTCTTCGCGTACGTACGGACCGAGTCCGTGCCCAGGTCGACCGCGAGGGCCCAGGCGCCGGTGGGGTCCGGCCGGATCTGGTGGGCGTGCGGGGACTGCTGGCGCTGCGGGTGCGGGCCCGAACCGGTGTGGCGGTGCACCTCGGCCGCGCCCCCGGCCGGGATTCCGTCGGCGCGCAGCGGGACCGAACTGACGCTGCCGGAACCGTAGTTGGCGGTCAGGACCTGACCGTCCCAGACGGACAGATGGGTGGGGCTCTCGCCGCCCACCGGCACCGGCGGCGCGGCGGGCGTCAGCGGCGCCGAGTCCGTGCGGAACGCGGCCACCGCCCCGTCGGCCGTCTCGCTCACCGCGTACAGCAGGCCGCCGGAGACCGTCAGGTACGAGGGGTCGGGCAGCTCGTCCGTGGCGTCGAGGAGCGTGAGCGAGCCGTCCTTGGGGTCGAGCGCCGCGGTCACGATGCCGCGCCCGCCGGCCGCCGTGAACGATCCGATGTACGCCCGCTCTGCCTGGCTCCCGGTCACTGCGTCCCCTTTCGGCGTGCGGACCCGGCGCCCGCGCCGCCGACGGTAGCAGCGGGCCAGGGCCTGTCGTTTGGACCGGCCCCGCGAGCCCGGCCTGATCCGAACGGCAGGCCCTGGGTCAGAGCAGGTCCCGCCAGGGCCTCGTGGGGCGTTGCGTGGCCGGCTCCTCGCCGCGGGCGCGGGGGTGGGCGTCGGGGTGGTGGACGTAGGCGGGGGTGGCCGGTGCGTCGTCGTACGTGCGGTGGAAGACCGGGGTCGTCGAGCCGGAGAGCGGCGGGACGATCCAGGACCAGTCGGCGCCGACGGCGCGGCCGCGGGACTCCTCGCGGGCGACGTGGGTGAGGAAGCGCCGGGACTCGGTGTGGTGGTCGGCCATGGTGACGCCCGCGCTGTCGAAGGAGTGCAGGACGGAGCGGTTCAGCTCGACGAGGGCGCGGTCCTTCCAGAGGGACCGGTCGCTGGAGGTGTCGAGGCCGAGGCACTCGGCGAGGTAGGGCAGCAGGTTGTAACGGTCGGTGTCGGCGAGGTTGCGGGCGCCTATCTCCGTGCCCATGTACCAGCCGTTGAAGGGGGCCGCGCCGTAGCAGACGCCGCCGATCTCCAGGCACATGTTGGCGAGCGCGGGAACCGCGTGCCAGCGCAGGCCGAGATCGGACCACCAGTCGAACTCCGGGTGCCGCAACGGGACTTCGAGGATCGCGTCGGAGGGGAGGTCGAAGCAGCGGGGCGGTCGGCGCGGGTCCGCCTGGACGAGCAGCGGCAGTACGTCGAAGGGGCTGCCGGCGCCGCCGCGCCAGCCCAGGCGGCGGGCGTACGCCGTGAGTCCGGTGCCGCGCGGGTCCCCGACCACATGGCCGTCGCGCTGGACGTAGCCGGCGTAGCGGATGAGTTGTTCGTTCCAGATACGGGGGCCGGAGTGGTCCGGCCGGTCGGGGGCGAAGACCGTGATGAGCGGGCGGATGCGGCCGCCGGGGGCCGCCTCGCGCAGATGGTCGGCGCAGGCCTCGGCGATGTCCTCGGCGGCGGTGAGGTGCCGCAGGTCGCGTACGCGCAGGGACTGCCAGTAGAGGCGGCCTATGCAGCGGTTGGCGTTGCGCCAGGCGACGCGGGCGCCGAAGACGAGTTCCTGCGGGGTGTGCGTGTACGTGCCCGTGGCCGCGAGCTCCGCGTCGACCTCGGCGAGGCGGGCGGCCGGGTCGCCGAGCCCCTGCTCCGCGTGGTGCTGGCGGACGAACGCGGCCGCGGCGTGTGCGACTTCGCCGGTGCCGCGTGGGGTGGGGGTGGCGGGCCTGGGGCGGGTGCCATCGGCGGTGACCGGGCAGCGGTCGTGGCGGGGTGGTTCGGGGGCGCGGGGGCCGGTGTGCCGGTTCGGGGCGAGGGCCAGCCAGCCGGCGGCGTCCGCCGGGTCCGTCGCGCTCCTCGCGTTCGTCACGTCCTCCACGGCTCGTGTTCCGTTCCGGCGCAGGTTGCTACGCATGGTGCACCCCCAGCGACTGGTCATCGGCGCGCGACCCGCTCCCGCACGGACGTGCGCCCTGGATTCGATGGCGCGGGGTCTACCCGTCGGGCGAACTGATCCACCCTGTATGTGCCCCGGACACGTGCCTCAAACGATGCGGCGGTGTCCACGCCGCTGCGAGACAACCACAAGCCGACCCCGGTCGGCGCCCGGTTACGGAGGCGCGGGGAGCGCATGGAACTGCGCCCGGGGCGCGCGCGGCCGACTGCGCGCCCGGCCTGATCCAAACGACAGGCCCTACGCCTCCCGAGCCCCGCGCAGCGGTACCGCCAGCTCCACCAGCGCGCGCTCGAGCGCGTGCAGGTGGGCCAGGACCGGATGCCCCGCCTCCGCGACCTGCGGAACCGCAACCGCCGCGCGAGCGTACGGCGCGGGAGCCGTGAGCGCCTCGACCGCCGCCTCCACCCGCTGGCACGCCGCTGCGAGCCGCGCGTCGTGGGAGGCCTCCGGGTCCGCGGCGACGGACGCCAGCCCCCGCACCTCGCGCGCACAGTCGTCGAGCAGCGTGAGCACCTGCCGGGCCCGGCCCTTCCGGGCCTTCACGGGGCTCAGCGGATGCACGAGCGGCGACAACGACAGCCGTACCCGCCCGAGGATGTGCTCCAGTTCCGCGACGCGCGGCGCCGGATCGGCGCTCGCGTCGCCGCTCAGCCGCGCCGCCGTCTCGGCCGCGCACGCGTGCACACACCGCAGCGCCCGCTCGACCCATGCCTCGGTCACGGAGTGCGTGGTCACGGGCAGCAGGAGCAGCACCGCGAGCGCGGCGCCGAGCGAACCGACCGCCGTCTCCCCCACCCGGAGGGCCAGCAGCGCCGGGTGGAGCACGCCGAGGAGCCCGTACAGCATGCTCGCCATCACCGTGACCGCGAGCATCATCCAGGTGTACGAGACGTGCGCGGTGTAGAAGATCCCGAAGACGCTGACCGCGACGATCACGGCGGCGGCCACCGCGTGGTCGTGCAGCGGGACGGCGACCAGGAACCCGAGCCCGATGCCGAGCACCGTCCCCAGGGACCGCCTGAAGCCCCGCACCACCGTCTCGCCGCGCGACGTCGTCGCCACGAACACCCACCACGTCGCGCCCACGGCCCAGTACCACCGCTGGTCCGAGAGCAGCTGCCCGATGCCGAGCGCGAATCCCGCCCCCACGGTCGCCTGCACGGCCTGCCGCGTCGTGATCCGCGCGAGCCCCGTGCCCCCGGTCGGCGCGGGCACGCCGACGGGCGCCGGGAGCCGCCGCTCGTAGCACCACACCCCGAACCGGACGACCGCCGCCGCGCCGAGCGACAGCAGCACGGCGACGTACAGCTCGGGCAGTTGCCGCGGCACGGTGTGCAGGAACTGGGAGGCGAAGAAGGTCATGAACGCGAAGACCCCGAGCGAGTGCCCGCGCGGCCCCCACCGCCGCGCGTACACGCCCGCTCCCACGACGGCCAGGAAGGCGAGATCGCGCGCGAGGGGGATGTCGTGCAGGGCCGCGGCGAGCGCGAGCACCGGCAGCCCGACGGCCGGCAGCAGCGCCGTCGTGACGGCCTGCCCGCGCACCGTCGCGTCGGTCACCGTGAACAGCGCGAGCAGCGCGGCGAGGCCGCCCGTGATCGCACCGGTCAGCGACTGCCCGACCGCGCCGCACAGTGCGACGGCGAGCCCGATCCCCAGCACGGCCCGCGTCGCGAACCGCAGCCGTATCCGCCCCGGATCCGCCGCCACGAACGCCCTCTTCAGCAACGTGCCCCGCCCCTTCCGTACCGCGTCCGTCTCCTGACATGGAAAAGGCGCCGCGGAGACCCTCCCGGGTCCGCAGCGCCATCGACAGGCCCATCTCAGCACCTGTGGGGCCCGTGGTTCAACAGAGCCCGGAATCGCTGGGCCATTGGCCCAGTCCCCGGCTTCCGCCCCGTCGCCCCACCGGACCATCTGTCCAGCCGGGCCACCGACGCGACTTTCTCTCGACAGGACGTCCGTGATGCGCGGTGTCTGTGGAGTGACGGTGAAGCGGGTTTCGGCCGCTCGGGACGGGCAACATGCCGCCCGTGACTCACCCCAGCGACGGCATTCCGAACAATGCCCCATACGGTTCCAGCCCGAACAGGCCTCCCCATAGGGGCCCTTATCCCGCACAAGGCGGAGACACCGCCCCGATACACGGCGGCCCCGGTACTCCGTACGACGGCGGCCCCGGCGCCCCGTACGACGGTGGTCCCCGCGCCCCGTACGACGGTGGCCAACGCCCCCCGTACGACGGTCCCCCGCCGCCCGCCTACCGCCAGGACCCGGACGTGCCGTACCAGCCCGTCCCCCACACCGGCTACGGCCAGAACTCCGGGTTCACCCCGTCCGGCCGCCCGGTGCGCAACCGCAGCGGCCGTGGCGCGGACCGCTTCGCCCTGATCGTGCACACCCTGGCCGACATCGCCGCGGTCTTCCTCGGCCTCTGGATCCTGCTGTACCTGCTCGACGCGAACCAGTCGAACGTGTTCGTCGACTTCGTGCACGGCATGGCCGACTGGCTCGCCGGCTGGTCGCAGGACATCTTCACCATGGACACCGAGGGGCTGCGCGTCTTCTTCAACAACGCACTGCCCGCGGTGATCTATCTCGTGGTGGGCCACGGCGCCGCCGCCTGGATCCGCCGCCTGTGAGTCGCTCGTCGGCCGGACTTCGGGGCGGCCCCCAACGCCCTGGAGACTCCGCCGACGGGCCTTCTTCCGATCACACCCGTCGCACACCTTGACGCCCGCGGGCACCCGGCGGGACGCTCGGCTCACCTTGAATCCGACGTCAACTCCGACGTCCACATCGAGAGGCGCGCCGATGACGCAGGTCTGGACGGTCCGCGGTCCGATCGACTCCAGCGAACTCGGGAACGTACTCGTCCATGAACACGTCGTCATCGTCGGCGAGGAGTTCCGGCAGAACTACGCGGAGTGGGACGAGCAGGCCGTCGTCGACGACGCCGTCGCCCAGCTGAACGAGCTCAAGGGCCTCGGCATCGACACGATCCTCGACCCGACGGTGCTCGGTCTCGGCCGGTACATCCCCCGCATCCAGAAGATCGCCGCGCGCACGGACCTCAACATCGTCCCCGCGACCGGTCTCTACACGTACAACGACCTGCCGTTCCAGTTCCACTACAACGGTCCCGGCACCCTGTTCGGCGGCCCCGATCCGCTCATCGACCTGTTCGTGAAGGATCTGACCGAGGGCATCGCGGACACCGGTGTGCGGGCCGCGTTCCTCAAGTGCGCCATTGAGGAACAGGGCCTCACCCCAGGCGTCGAGCGGGCCATGCGGGCGGTCGGTCAGGCGTCCGTACGCACCGGGGCGCCGATCACCGTGCACACCCACCCGGCATCGGAGTCGGGGCTCGTCGCGCAGCGCGTGCTCGCCGAGGAGGGCGTCGACCTCACGCGTGTCGTGATCGGCCACTCCGGGGACACCGCTGACCTGGACCACCTGATGCGGCTCGCCGACGCCGGCTCGTACCTCGGCATGGACCGGTTCGGGCTCGACACACCACTGACCACCGAACAGCGCGTCGACACCATCGTGGAGCTGGTGCGCCGCGGCTACACCGACCGGATCACGATCTCGCACGACGCCGCGTGTCTCATCGACTGGTTCGGCGACATCGACCGCGCCGAGGTCGCCCCGCACTGGAACTACCGGCACATCAGCGAGGACGTACTGCCCGCCCTCGCCGACAAGGGTGTGTCCAAGGACGACATCGACACGATCCTGCGGGCCAACCCGCGGCGCCACTTCGAGAGTTAGGTCCTGTCGACAGGCTGTGGGGCCTGTCATCAGGACCCAGCGCCTCAGGGGCTGACCGCGCCTCCCCCGCGCTCCACGCTGCGCAGCACCTCCGCGTGGAGGGCGGCCAGTCCGCCGGGCGGCACCGTCGCGGGGCTGCCGGTGAGGGTGTACCACTCGTCGGCGCCGGTGTACTGGACGGCGATCCGGGCCCGGTCCCCGGCCTCCCGGACGGTGGCGACGGTGAGGTCCCCGGTGACCACGCCGACCTCGTCGGTCATGGCGCCGCCGGGGCCCGCGTGCACCTCGCCGGTGAGGGTCTCGGCCTTCTTCTCGTCCCCGCTCATGTCGTCCCCGCTCATGCGGAACACGTGCCCAGCATCGTGGTCAGCTCGGCCTTCTCGGCGTCGGTGACCGTCAGTTCGTACGTCGACTTCACCGACACCCAGGAGCGGGCGTACGTGCACCAGTAGTCCTTGGCGTCCGGCTGCCACTCGTCGGGCCCCTGGTCGCCCTTGGAGCGGTTCGAGTGGGCGGACACCGACAGGAGTTGGGGGTGCTTCAGGTCGTTGGCGAACGTCTTGCGCTGCTCCTGCGTCCACTGGTCGGCGCCGGAGCGCCAGGCGTTGGCGAGCGGCACGGTGTGGTCGATGTCGAGGTCCCCGGAGTCCGTGAACTTCTCGCCGTCGTAGATGCTGACCCAGTTCCCGGAGACCGCGCGGCACTCGTCGTCCGTCTTCACGTCCTTGCCGTCGCGCTTGAGGACCGCTTCGCGGGTGGTGCAGTTGTCGCCCTGCTCCTCCCAGTGCGGGAACTTGTCACGGCTGTAGCCGGACATGGAGCCGTGGGGTGCCACCTTCAGTTCGGCCAGTTCGGCGCGGGCGTCGTCCGCGCTCGGCACGCCGGGGAGGGTGCCCTCCTGCGCGGGGGCGCCGGTGGTCGCGCTCGCCGAGGTCGAGGGTTCGGCGCCCTGCGCCGGGTCGTCGGATCCGCTGCCGACCCCCTGGCACCCCGCGAGCAACAGCACCGTGAGCGCGGCCGGCACCGCCGACCGGCCCAACCGCCCGAACCGCGTACGTTCCTGAAACCCCATGCCCCGCAACTACCTTCCGTCGGCCGCTTCGAACACTCGAAGCGTACGATGCGGCCGACGGAGCGTCAGGGACCAGGCGCGGCCGGGCCCTGTCGCAGGCAACCGTGGAGTGCGAACTAGCGAGTCGAGGCCAGCAGCTTCAGCACCTCGTCCGTCGTGCCCGTCTCCCCCAGGCGCGGGAAGATCCGCTCGACGCTGCCGCGGTGCCCCTCCGGGTCGAGGTCGGTCATGGCGTCGGTGGCGAGGGTGACGTGATAGCCGTGCTCGTGGGCGGCGCGGGCCGTGGACTCCACGCCGATGCTGGTGGCGACTCCGGTCAGGACGACCTGGGTGATGCCGCGGCGGCGCAGGTGCAGGTCGAGGTCGGTGCCGTAGAACGCCGACCAGTTCCGCTTGGTGACGGTGATGTCCTCCGGGTGCCCGGCGAGCGCGTCGGTGATCTCGTCCCAGCCCTCGGGCATGGCACGGCCACTGCCGGGCGTCTCGGTGCGGCCGGGCGTCGCGTCGGAGCCGTCGGCGGCGAAGCTGACCCGGACCAGGACCACAGGGAGCCCCGCCCCGCGGAAGGCATCGGCGAGGCGCGAGCTGCGGTCGACGACGTCGGACACGGCGTACGGGGCGCCGGACACACCCATGAGGCCCTTCTGGAGGTCGACGACGACGAGGGCGGTCTTGGGGTCGAGCGTGGTGAGAGACACGTGAACTTCCTTAGGGACGAGCAGTGTTGAACAGCGTTGACAGATGAGTGGTGGTGTCAGTCCCGGCCGACCCGGCGCAGCGCCCGGTCGGCCGCGGTCACCAGGAGCAGCAGCACGGAGACGACGACGAGCATCCAGGCCAGGTCGTGCAGACCAGCCGTGTTGGCACCGGTCTTGAAGAACGCGGCGTTCCCGGCGGAGGCGAGCAGCGCGCCGAGGTAGGTGAACGTGCGCAGCAGTCCGGCGGACGCGCCCGTGCGCTCCGGGTCGGCCTGGGCGTAGAGGGCGTTCTGGTTGGCGAGGCCGATGAGGCCCTGCGGGATGCCGAAGATGGCGCCGACGACGACGAGGACCCAGATCGGGCTGTCGGAGTTCAGCCCCAACAGGGCGGCTACTCCGACGAGTTGAGCGACGCCGCCGACGAACAGCTTGCCGCGCACCTGCGGGCGGCGTCCGGTGAGGACGGTGACACCGATGGCCATCAGGGACATCGGGAGCAGCAGAAGTCCTGCCTGTTCGGGGCCGAGGCCGCGGCCGTCCTGGAGCCACTGGCTGTAGCCGTACAGGAACGCGTACGACGTTGTGTAGGCGAGGAGTTGGCGCGCGTACGTGGCGAGCAGCGGGGTGTTGCCGCTCAGCACGCGCAGGTCGATGAAGGGGTCGGCGGAGGCCAGTTCCCTGCGGGCGAAGACCGCGCCCGCGACCGCGCCGATCACCGGCAGGTACCAGTGCGCGACCCCCGGCGACGTGAGGAACAGCATGAACGCGGTGAGTGATCCGGCGAACAGCAGCATGCCGGGCACGTCCGCCGAGGTGGTGGCATCGGCTTCGCGGCCCGCCCTGACGTGCTTCGGCAGCCGCAGCGCGCCGAGCACCAGACAGGCGAGCGACAGCGGCACATTGATCGCGAAGATGAGGTGCCAGCCGCCGAGGCCGATCAGTACGCCGCCCAGGGTCGGGCCGATGACGGCGATGACCTGGTTGGACACCGACAGCGCGGCGAGGATGCCACTGGGGCTCTTCATGCCGGTGCGCTCGGACTCGGTGCGCAGCAGATACATGGAGGCCGGGTACGCGGCGGAGGTGCCGAAGCCGAGCAGTACCCGGGAGACGATCAGCACCCAGAAGCTCGGGGCGAGCACGCCGAGCAGGCCCGCGACACCGACGAGCGCGGTGCCGAGCAGATAGAGCCTGCGCGGCCCGAACGCGTCGACGAGCCGGCCGATGACGGGCTGGCCGACGGCCGTGGCGAGGTAGAGCGCGGAGACGAGCCAGGCCGTCTGGGACGGCGGGACGCCGAAGGCGTGGCCGATCGGGACGAGCGCCACGGCGAGCATCGAGGAGTTGATCGGGTTCAGGATCGACCCGAACATCATCGGCGCGACGAGGCGCCGGTCGAAGCCGTCGCCCGCGCCCCGCTTCCGCCCGCTCCGGACGCGCTCGACTATGCCGCTCACGCCTGCGTCACCTCGTCGAGCAGCGCCATCGCCGTGATCACGGCGCGCAGCTGCTCCTCGCTGCCGCGCTCGGCGAGCTGTCCGGCGAGCCATGCCTGACGGGCCCTGCGCACACCCTGGCGGCGCTCACGCCCCACCTCGGTGAGCGCGACCACGCGGCGACGCCCGTCCTCGGGGTCCGCGTGGCGCTCGACGAGGCCGCGCTCCTCCAGGGCGATGACGTGCTTGGCCATGGACTGCGGCCGCACGTTCTCGATCGCCGCGAGGTCGCTGGCGGTGGAGGGCCCATACCTGTCGAGCCGGGAGAGCACGGACGCCTGGGCGGGCGAGAGCTCGCCCTCGGGGTCCACGTCGAGCGCCATCAGCTTGCGGCGGAGCCGGCTGATGATCACCCACACGTCGTCGGTGGCCCGCGCCGCGAGCTCCTCGATCGGTGCGCTGTCGTCGTTCATGCCTCCACGGTAGATCGACAGCCCAGGCTGTGCAACCTTGGCTGCACAGTTTCCCTGTCGAGTACGTCGCGTGACCCCGGCCGTGGCGGCGCATCCGCAGGGCCGCCCCCACGTGAAAGTAATGACGTACGAAAGTCCGGCCCATCCGTCGGGCGTTCGGCTCCGGATTACCTCTGCACCCGCGATGACGCGCGTACCGGTACAGCGCCTTGGAGGACCTGAACGTGAAGGAAGCCGTCCACATCGGCCCGGGCCCGGCACCCGGGCCCGATCTGCAAGAACTCATGGCCGACGTGGCCAGGGGCGACCAGGAGGCCTTCGCGTCGGTGTACGACGTCGTCGCCGGGTCCGTCCTCGGCGTCGTGCGCAGCGTGCTGCGCGACCGCGCGCAGTCCGAGGAGGTGGCGCAGGAGGTGCTCGTCGAGGTGTGGCGGACGGCCGCGCGCTACCGGCCCGACCGCGGCACCGCGATCAACTGGGTGCTGACCCTGGCGCACCGGCGCGCGATCGACCGGGTCCGGTCGGTGGAGGCCGCCGCGGCCCGCGATCACCGCGCGGCGCTCCTCGACAGGACACCGGAGTTCGACGAGGTGACCGAGGAGGTGGAGGCCCGACTGGAGCGCGAGCAGGTACGCCGCTGTCTGCGCATGTTGACCGAACTCCAGCGTGAGTCCGTGTCGTTGGCGTACTACCGGGGTCTGACCTACCACGAAGTGGCCGAGTTGCTGACGGTGCCGCTGGGGACCATCAAGACGCGGCTGCGCGACGGTCTGATCCGGCTCCGTGACTGCCTGGGGGTGAGCGCGTGAGCGCCGCGGATCTGCACACGTTGACGGGCGCGTACGCGCTGCACGCACTCACCGAGGCCGAGCGGGAGGAGTTCGAGCGGCATCTCGGCCCCTGCGAGTCCTGCGCGCAGGAAGTGGCGGAGCTGTCCGCCACGGCCAACCGGCTCGGCCTGGGCCTCTCGATGGTGCCTCCGGCCGGATTCAGGGACCAGGTGCTGCAGCGGATCACGACCGTCCGCCAAGAGGCGCCGCGCACCTCCCCGGACGCCCCGAAGGCCCGGCTGTCGTGGCGGGCGCGGCGCGTTCCGCGCTGGACGCTGGCCGCCTGCCTCGCCGGCGTCGTCGCGCTGGGCGGTACGACGGTGTGGCAGTACCAGGAGGCGCAGGACGCGCAGCGGCGGGCGCGCACCGCGCAGGCGGGCACGGACGAGGTGGCGGCGGTCCTCGCCGCGCCCGACGCGAAGGTGCGCACCGCGTCCCTCGACGGCGGGGCGAACGGCACCGTCGTGGTCTCCGGGCAGCAGGACAAGGCGGTGTTCGTGGCGTCCGGGATGACGGCGCCGCCGCGCGGCAAGGTGTACCAGCTGTGGTTCGACGACGGCGGCACGATGCGCTCGGCCGGCCTGATGGACCCGGGGCGCGAGTCGCAGACCGTGCTGATGGCCGGCGCGGTGGGCGACTCGACAGGTATGGGCATCACGGTGGAGCCGACCGGTGGTTCGGACCGGCCGACGTCGAAGCCGCTGGCGTTGATGTCACTACCTACGTGAGGACGTGCTGAGCGCCGGTCGTCCGGGGGCCGACCGGCGCTCAGTCACGGCGGGGCGGACGCGGGAAGAAGCCGCTGGTGCGGGCCGCGTACGCGGAGTACCCCGGGCGCTCCGCCATGTGCCGCTCCAGCAACGCCTTTCCGCTGCCACCGATCAGCAGGTAGCTCATGGTCAGCGGGGAGATGACGGCGAGCAGGGCGGGCAGCGGGCCCGCTTCGCATGCGATGAGGAACAGGCCCCACCAGACGCAGAAGTCCCCGAAGTAGTTGGGGTGCCGGGTCCAGCTCCACAGGCCGCGGTCCATGAGGCGGCCCCGGTTCGCGGGATCGGCCTTGAACCGGGCGAGCTGGCGGTCGCCGACCGCCTCGAAGAACAGCCCCACGGCCCACACCACCGCTCCGGCGACCGCGAGGAAGGACAGCGGCCCGGTCGCGTACGCGGCGATCTGCACCGGCAGCGACACCAGGACGATGAGGGCGCCCTGGAGCAGGTACACCATGCGCAGCGCGTACCACTGGCGGTTGCCTGGCGCCTTGGCGAGGAGTTGCTCGTAGCGCGGGTCCTCGCCGTGCCCGCGCGAACGCCGGCCGATGTGGACCGCGAGTCGCACACCCCACACGGCGGTGAGCAGGGTGACGAGCAGCCGCCGCGCGGCGTCGCCCTCGCCCGCGGAGACCCCGTACGTGGCGACGGCGACCGCCGCGAACCCGAGACCCCACGCCACATCGACGCCCCGGTGCTTCCCCGTCCGTACGCCGATCAGGAACGCGGTCAGGACGACGGCGAGCACCACGCCCGCGCTGACGGCGACGTTCCATCCGAACGCGCTCCACCTCAGCTCATTCATCGCCGCTCCAGGTGCCGAGGCGCAGCGGCAGCGCGGCGCCGCCCTTGGGATCGGGGCGCACGGCCAGGATCTGGTCGACGCCCATCCGGCGTTCCGCGAAGGCGAGTTGACCGCCAACGAGGTACAGCCGCCACACCCGCGCGCCCTCCTCGCCGAGCAGCCGCACCGCTTCGTCCCAGTTCTCCTCCAGGGTCCGGTGCCAGGCGTCGACCGTGCGGACGTAGTGCTCCCGCAGGGCCTCGACGGAGCGGACCTCCAGGCCCGCCTGTTCGAGGAGCGTCACCGTGTCCCCCAGTGGACGCATGTGCATGTCCGGGGCGATGAACGCCTCGATGAACGCACCGCCGCCGGGCGCGGTGTGCTGCCGCGACATCTGCTGGACGAGGATCCGGCCGCCCGACCTGACCCGGTCGTTCAACAGCGCTGCGAACGCAGGGTATTCGGCGTCGCCGACGTGTTCGCCCATCTCGATGGTGGCGGCCGCGTCGTACTCGCCACCCGCGGGTTCCCGGTAGTCCTGGCAGAGCACCTCGACGCGCTTGTCCAGGCCTCGCGCCGTCGCCTGTTCCTTTACGTAGGCGGCCTGTTCGGCGGCGAGGGTGACCGCGGTGACGTGCACGCCGTGCTGTTCGGCGGCGTACAGCGTGAGCGAACCCCAGCCGCAGCCGACGTCGAGGAGGCGGTCGCCGGCCTTCAAGTCGAGCTTGCGGCAGACGAGTTCGAGCTTGGCGCGCTGGGCGGCGGCCAGGGTGGTGGGCGGGGCGTCGGCCCGCGCGCCCTGCGGTGTCTCGTCCGGCTCGTCCGGCCAGTACGCGCACGAGTAGGCCATCGTGTCGTCCAGCAGGAACCGGTAGAAGGCGTTCGACAGGTCGTAGTGGTGGCTGATGGCGGCGCGGTCGCGGGCCCTGCTGTGCAGTGTGCCGCGTAGGCGGGCCTGGCCTGCCGGGGGCGCGGGCGGGGGCCCGACGGCGCCGAGGCGCAGCAGTGTGCGGGCGGCGCGGGCGCGGACGGCGAGGGTGATGCGCGGCGCGTACACGGACCGCTCGCGCGCGGCCCGCCACATCGTGCGCAGGGCCTCGCCGAGGTCCCCTTCGACGTCGATGTCGCCGGTGATGTACGCCTGGGACAGGCCGAGTTCGCCCGGATTCCACAGGAGGCGTCGCAGGGCGCGGCGGGTGCGGACGACGACCACGGGGGTGCCGGCCGGGCCCGCCTCGCTGCCGTCCCAGGCGCGCAGGCGCAGCGGGAGCGGGCCGCCGAGCGCGTCCTCTGCGAGGGCGGCGAGCCGGTCCGCGGCGCCTGTTCGGGTGGGCTTCGGGGTCATCGGCGCGCACTCTCCTTGGTGAAAAGGAACTGCTGGACATCGAGGTACCCGGAGCGGAACCCGGCCTCGGAGTAGGCGAGATACAGGGTCCACATGCGGCGGAACGTCTCGTCGAAGCCGAGGGCCTCGACCTCGTCGGCCCGTTCGGTGAAGCGCTCGCGCCACAGCCGCAGCGTCTCGGCGTAGTGCGGTCCGTACGCGTCGCGGCGTGCGGTGCGCAGCCGGGTGTGGTCGCGGGTGATCCTGTCGACGGCCTCGACGGACGGCAGCAGCCCGCCGGGGAAGACGTACTTCTGGATCCAGGTGTACGTGTCCCTGGTCGTGAGCATCCGGTCGTGCGGCATGGTGATGGCCTGGACGGCGGCCCGGCCACCGGGCTCCAGCCGGTCGTCGAGGGTGCGGAAGTAGCCCGTCCAGTACTCCTCGCCGACGGCCTCGACCATTTCGACGCTGAGCACGGCGTCGTACGTGCCCGTGCTCTCGCGGTAGTCGCGCAGCTCGACGATCACCCGGTCGGTGAGGCCCGCCTGGTGGATGCGGCGGCGGGCGAGGTTCTGCTGCTCGGCGGAGAGCGTCAGCGAGGTGACGTGGGCGCCGCGGGCGGCGGCGCGCACGGCGAGTTCGCCCCAGCCGGTGCCGATCTCCAGGACACGGGTGCCGGAGCCGACCTCGGCGAGGTCGAGCAGCCGGTCGATCTTGCGGTGCTGGGCGGCGGCCAGGACGGACCGGTCGGCGGGGAAGCCCCGGAAGACCGCCGAGGAGTAGCTGAGCGTGTCGTCGAGGAACAGGGCGAACAGGTCGTTGGAGAGGTCGTAGTGGTGGCTGATGTTCGCGCGGGAGCCCTGCACGGTGTTGCGCCGGGCGTCGGGCTGGCGCTGCGCCCACAGTCCGCGCAGCCGCTGCAACGGGGCGGGCACGAGGCTGCCCACGTGCCGGGCGAGGACGGTGAGCGCGGCGACGAGGTCGGGCGCGTCCCACTCCCCCGCCTGGTACGACTCGCCGAAGCCGATGAGGCCCCGGGCGCCGATTCTGCGGTGGAACGCCTCCGGATCGCGTACGTCGAGCACGGGGCCTCCCAGACCCACCGGATCCTCCCCCAAGTACCGTACGCGCAACGGGAGTCGGCGCAGGGCGGAGCGGACCACGGCTGCGGCGACGGCCGTGCGGGCCCGTGACGCGGGCGGCAGAGCGGCGACGTCGGGCCAGCGTGCGGCGTCCACCGCGGTGCGGGCGGCGGGCGGGGCGGCTGTCGAGCTCGCGGTCGAGGTGGAGGTCGCGGTGGAGGTCGCGGTGAGCCTCATTTCATGCCTTTCTGCGGCTGGTGACGGGAGCGGGGCACGATGCGCAGGCCGCGCAGCAGCAGCCGTACTCCGTGCCACCGGATCGCGGCGGACACCGCGCGCGTGGACAGGGGGTGGCGCAGCACGGTGCGCGCGATACCGAGCGGGGTCGCGGCACGCCGCTGCCCGCGGACGGTGGCCGTGAACGGCGGTGCGGAGCCGCCCTCCAGACGGATCGTCAAGTCGAGGCGTTCGCCGGGTGGCGCGAGCCGCATCCGGTAGTGGCCCTCGACCTCGAAGAACGGCGAGACGTAGAACTCCTTGTCCGCACGCGCCCGGTGGTCGGCGTCGGGGCGCAGCAGATAGCAGTGGCGTTCGCCGTACGTGTTGTGGACCTCGGCGACGACGCAGCGCGGCGGCCCGTCCGGGGCATCGGCGTCGTGGCACCAGTAGACGGTGAGCGGGTTGAAGACGTGGCCGAGGACGCGGGCGTGGGCGAGCATCTCGACCCGGCCGCCCGCAAGGTCGACACCGTTGGCCGCGAGGAACGTGTCCAGACGTCCGCGCAGGGTGGGCGCGTCGCCGCCGAGGTGGTCGCGTGCGTCGAAGCGGGCGAACCAGCGCAGCGGGTAAGGGAGTCGGGGCGGCCGGTCGATGTCGATGAGCCACAGGTACGTGCGGTGACGCAGGGTGTGACGCACCGGGCCGGTGCGGACGTGGGCGACGGTGCAGGGGTAGAGGGCCGGGGTGCCGGTCGTCCGGGGCGTCACCACGTCACCCCCAGTGCGGCGGCGGCCGCGACCCCCGACCGGCAGCCGTCCTCGTGGAACCCCCAGCCGTGGTAGGCACCGGCGAACGCCGTGACGGGGCCGTTCAGTTCGGGGAGCCGGCGCTGGGCGGCCACGGATTCGGGGGTGAACACGGGGTGTTCGTAGACCATGCGCGCCAGGACGCGGGAGTCCGCGACGCGGCCGGCCCCGTTGAGGGTGACGAGGAACCGTTCGGGGGCGTCGAGGCGTTGCAGCCGGTTCATGTCGTAGCTGACGCGGACGCCCGCCGCGTCCGTGTCGCACGACGGCATCAGGTAGTTCCAGGAGGCCCCCGCCGCCGGACTCCGCGGCAGGACACGGGTGTCGGTGTGCAGGAGCGTCGGGTTGCGGGAGTAGCGGAACGCGCCGAGCACGGCGCGTTCGCGCCGGTCGGCGTCGGCGAGCAGCCGCAGCGCCTGGTCGGGGTGGGTGGCGAGGACGACGGAGTCGTATGTGACCGTGCCGAGGCGGTCGGTGGTGACATCGGCGCCGGTGGTGTGTCGCCGCACAGCGCGCACCGGGGTGCCGGTGTGCACGGCGTCGAGACCCTTGGCGACGCGTTCTACGTAGCGGTGGGAGCCGCCGGTCACGGTGCGCCAGACCGGCGAGCCGGAGACCGCGAGCATCCCGTGGTGGTCGAGGAACCGGAAGAGGTGGGTGGCGGGGTACTGCCGGGCGGTGTGTCCGTCGCACGACCAGACCGCGGAGACGAGAGGGGTCATGAAGTGGGCGACGAAGTAGGGCGAGAAGCGCTCACGTTCGAGGAACTCACCGAGGGTGAGCGGCAGTTCGCCCTGCCCGGTCTCCGCGAGGAGTCGCCCGGCCTCCGCAAGGAGTCGGCGGGCCGCCCGGTGGAAGCGCGGCACCTCCTCCAGCATGCGCAGATAGGAAGGTCGCAGCGCGCTGCGCGGCCGGGCGAACAGTCCGCGCGGTCCGCGAGCACCCGCGTACTCCAGGCCGCAGCCATCGCAGCGCACGGACATGCTCATCTCCGACTCCTGCGTGGCGACGCCGAGCTCACGGAAGAGGCGCAGCAGGTTCGGGTACGTACGCCGGTTGTGCACGATGAACCCGGAGTCCACCTGATGCACCCGGCCGTCCGTCGAGGTCAGGTCATGGGTGTGCGCGTGCCCGCCGAGCCGGTCGTCGGCCTCGTACAGGGTCACCTGGTGGCTGCGCCCGAGAATGTGCGCCGCCGTAAGACCCGCCACTCCGCTGCCGATGACGGCCGTGTGCCGCCTCGCCCCGCCTGACATCGCGCTCCTCCCGACCGGCCCCTGCTCGGGCCTCTCACCTGTGATCCGGAGCGGGGGCGTGCGTGGATTGGCCCGGGTCACCCTCGACGTGGCCGGTCACCCTCGACGCGAATGGTTACCGACAAGTAAGATCAAGCGGTCCGCATCGACTCCCGCCCCAGGAGGCCCCCTTGCGTCGCGCCCGTTCCTCCGACCTCCTCGCCGGCCTGCTGGCCGGGGCCGGAGTCGCCCACTTCCTGATCCCGAAGCAGTTCGACGCCATCGTGCCGCGCCGGCTCCCCGGCTCCCCGCGCTTCTGGACGCAGGCCAGCGGGGTGGTGGAGCTGGCGCTCGCGGCGGGCATCGCCGTGCCGCGCACCCGGGCCCGCTCCGCCACCGCGGCCGCCGCGTTCTTCGTCGCCGTCGTGCCCGCCAACATGAAGATGGCGGCCGACTGGAAGGACCGCCCCGCGCCGCTGCGGCGGGCCGTCCAGGCGCGGGTTCCGCTGCAGATCCCGCTGGTGCTGTGGGCGCGCAAGGTGGCGCGCGACGCGACGCGCTGAGGGCGGCGGGCCGTCTACCGGCCGGCCGCCCCGCGCCACGCGATCCGTGCGTCAGCTCTTCGGCATCAGCACGGTGTCGATGAGGTAGACGTTGGCGTTGGCCGTCTTGACGTTGCCGCAGACGACGTTCGCGGAGTCGTTGACCTTGTAGGACTCACCGGAGCCCGAGGTCGTCAGCTTCGACTTCTCCAGCGTCTCGAACGAGCCCTTCTTCAGGTCCTTCGGCTCCAGCTTCTGACCCACCACGTGGTACGTGAGGATCTTCGTCAGCTGGGCCTTGTCGTTCAGGACCTTGTCGAGGTCGGCCTTGGGGATCTTCGCGAACGCGTCGTTGGTGGGCGCGAACACGGTGACGTTCTCGGCGTTGTTGAGGGTGTCGACCAGGCCGGCCTTCTTCACCGCGGTGACGAGCGTGGAGAGCGCCGGGTTGTTCGACGCGGCGGTGGCCACCGGGTCCTTGGCCATGCCGTCGAAGGAACCGGCACCGTCCTTGGGCACCGACGCGCACCCCGGGCCGAAGGGCTTGCTCTTCGAGGACATGTCCTCGGAGGGCGAGGCCTTGGAACTGGACTTCTTGGCGGTGTCGGAGGCGCTGTCCTTGGTGTCGGTGCCCGAGCAGGCGGTGAGGGCCAGCGGGAGCACGGCGGCCGCGGCGAGGGCGATTGCTGCGCGGCGGGTACGGAGGGTGTTCATCGTTGTCTCCTGGGGGTGACGGTGTAGGGAAAAGGGCTTTGGGGCTTTGGGGCTTTGGGGCTTTGGGGCTCTGGTCAGTCCACGGTGACCACCACCGTGTGTCGTCCGGACGCCCCGTCGGGGAAGGTCCCGGCGCGCTGCGCGGTCTGGACGTCGCCCGTGCGGTCGGTGGCGCGGACGGTCAGGTTGTGACCGCCCTTGGTGGCCCGCCAGGCGTACGACCACTGGCGCCAGGTGTCCCTGGAGTCCTCGGCGGCCAGCTCTGCGGCCTCCCACGGCCCGTCGTCGACACGTACCTCGACCTTGTCGATGCCGCGGTGCTGCGCCCAGGCCACTCCGGCGACCATCACGGTGCCGGTCTTCGGGTGGGCGAAGGGCTTGGGTGTGTCGATACGGGCCTGGGTCTTGATGGGCGCGCGGCGGGCCCACTTCCGCCGTACCCAGTACGGGTCGTAGGCGTCGAACGTCGTCAGTTCGAGATCGGTGAGCCACTTGCACGCGGAGACGTAGCCGAAGAGTCCTGGCACCACCATCCGCACCGGGAAGCCGTGCGCGAAGGGCAGCGGCTGCCCGTTCATGCCGACGGCCAGGAGGGCATCGCGGCCGTCCATGACGTCGTCGACAGGAGTGCCGATGGTCATGCCGTCGACGGAGCGGGCCACCAACTGGTCGGCGGGACCGCCCTCTTGGGGTGGGCGCACCCCGACCCCACGCAGCAGCGCGGCGAGCGGGACGCCGAGCCAGCGGGCGTTTCCGGCGTAGGGCCCGCCGACCTCATTGGAGACGCAGGTCAGAGTGATGTCGCGCTCGATGAGATCGCGGCCGAGCAGGTCGTCGAGGGTGAAGGTCACCGGCCGCGCCACACCCTTGCCGTGCAGCCGCAGCCGCCAGGTACCGGCGTCGACCTCGGGGACGACGAGGGCGGTGTCGACGCGGTAGAAGTCACTGTTCGGCGTGCGGAAGGGGCTGATGCCGGGGATGCGCAACCGGGTCCCCTTGGGCACGGGCGGCGCGGGCGAGGTCGGGGCGGGGAGGGTGAGCGCCTCACGGGAGGCGCGGGCACCGCTGCCGCGCGAGCCGGCCAGTCCGCGCCCCAGGGCGCCGATTGCGACGCTGCCGACTGCCGTGCCGCCTACTGCGAGCAGGAAGGGGCGCCGGGCGAGCAGGTTCCGGGGTGCGGGTGCGGGTGCTGCCTCATCCGTAGGTGCGGCCAGCACCACATCCGCAGCCCGGTCCCTCGCCGCGAGACCGCTCAGCCAATACAGGACCAGCGCACCCACCACGGCCGCCACCAGCGACGGCAGGGTGTCCAGTGGGCCGGCCGCGTCGGGGCGGGTCAGTGCCGCGGCGGCCCCGACGAGGCCGATCAGCAGCACGCCCGCCGAGCCGGCCCGCCGGTGCCGTACGGCGACGACGCCGAGCGCGCACGCGAGGACCAACAGGACGGCCACGATGCCGAGTTGCAGCATCGGTTTGTCGTCGGTGCCGAACGTGCGGATCGCCCATTCCTTGACCGGGGTCGGCGCACGGTCGATGGCCGCGCCGCCCACGACGGTGAGCGGCGCCGTCTGCGGGCGCACCACGGCGGCCACCGGCTCGGCGGCCGCGAGCGCGGCACCCCCGGCCACGCACCCGGCCACCGCGCCGCGCACCGCACGGCGGAGCCGCGTACCGCGTCGTTCACTTCCCTCTGCTGTCACATGGGGAATACGGAACCGACGGGTGCGTGGATGGGGTTCTCATTCGATCGAGTGAGAACCGGTGGGAACGGGCAGGTCGGGGCGGGGGTGCTCGGCTCAGGCCAGCGGCTCCTGCAGCTCGGTCACCCACTCCTCCTGGTCCTCGGGGCACTCCAGGCTGATCTCCCTCGGGTAGCCGGCCGACCGGTGGGCGTGCGCGTCGATCCAGCGGGCCAGGGTCTGGGCCGACGGCAGGACCGCGTCCATGGAGCCGCGGTGCACGAGCGTCGCGGCGCGTTCGACGGGCGGGACGTCGAGGATGCGCAGTCCGCCGTCGTCGCGCGGCGCGGCGGACACCTCGACGCCCGCGTGGACGAGGATGCCGCCGCCGGGCGCGTCCTCGTAGCGGGCGATGCCGGGCCCGGTGGGACGGATGCCCGCCGCGTCGAGGCGCTGGAACAGCTCCCCGTACAGCGGCTGGATCACCGGGCCGATGGAGCCGGGTTCGAAGTCGGGTGCCACGGCGGTCAGTTCGGCCACGCGCACACCCGGCAGGGGTTTGATGACGACGTCGTCGGTGGGCATGCATCCCTCGCTCTCGATCGATCGGAGCCGCGCCTCGACGCCGGTCAGCCGGGCCGCCGCCGCGGCCATCTCCGCCTCCAGGTCCGCGCGCCGCATCCGCAGCATGGCGCGCAGCTGACCTGAGTCGATCTTCTCGTCCAGCAGCTCCCCGACCTGTTCCAGGGTGAAGCCGAGGTCCTTGAGCGCGATCACACGGTTGAGGCGGGCGAGCTGGGCGGCGGTGTAGTGGCGGTAGCCCGTGGCCGGGTCGACATGGGCCGGGCGCAGCAGCCCCATGGCGTCGTAGTGACGCAGCATGCGGACCGACACACGCCCGTGCCGGGCGAACTCTCCGATGGTGAACATGATGTCTCCCAGTCCACGGGCTCACACGGTGTGAGAGTCAAGCCGCCTACTTCGTGGTGAACACCGCCACCGTACGGGCCGGTACCTCGAAGGTGCCCGAGCCCTTGGCGTACGAGGCCGACTTCACCCCGTCGTCCGAGCCGCCGGCCTGCACCGGATGGAGCCGGTACCCCTCCCCCGCGAGGTCGGTGACCGTCTGCTTCTGCCGGTCGGGCGTCGCGTTGAAGACCACCACGAGGTCACTGAGCCGCATCGTGATGACACCTGGTGTCTCGGCCTTGCCGGAGAGCGGGAAGGAGAGGGACTTCTGGACGTCTGCGGACGTGGACAGCTGGAAGGCCGGCTCGGTGGTGCGGATCTTCAGGAGGTCCTGGTACGCGGAGGACGTCCCCTCGATGTCCGCACAGCCCGGCACCTTCACCGCCGCCAACAGGGGCTTCGCGTAGGGCCACTTGGGTTTGTTGTCGGCGGCCATCGGGAGGCCGCGGCCGAAGCCGTTGCCCGCGCGGCAGTCCCAGTGGATCGCGTTGAACCAGTCGCCGCTGTCGAACGAGTTGCGGTCGAGGGACTTCGAGCGCAGCAGGTCGGTGCCGGCCTGGGAGAGTGCCGGGCCCTGCGAGAGGGCCGCCGTGGCCATCGCGAGGACCTGCATCCGGGAGCGGGCCGCCGTACTCGTCATCGCGGGCAGTTTGTACGTCAGCGTGTCGTAGAGGGACTCGTTGTCGTGTGCGTCGGCGTAGGCGAGGGCGTCGCCGGGGGCGTCCGCGTAGCCGGCGGGCGCGCCGTTGTAGTCGACGTCGGAGCCCTTGACCGTGCGGCCGCCGGTGTCCGTGAACTCGTAGGCCGCGAGGTTCCCCGACAGGCCCACCTTGATGAGGTCCTGGTAGTGCAGCAGGCGGGCCTTCTGTTCGGCCGAAGCGCCGTTCGCCTTCGAGGTGTTGGGGTCGGTGTAGAGGCCGGACGCGAAGCCCTGCACGCCCGGGTCCTCGTCGAACGGTGAGCCGCCGCGCACCGCGTCCCGCGCCCGGTCGGAGAACGTGGCGATGCCGGTGCCCGCCATGTTCTTCTGTGTGGCCTGGACGAAGCGGGCGTCGTCGGCGATCTCGCCGAAGTTCCAGCCCTCCCCGTAGAGGATGATCTTCTTGCCGTCGACGCCGTCCTTCTTGAGGGTCAGGGCGTCGAGGGCCTTGCGGACGGCCAGGATGTTGGCCTTCGGGTGGTGTCCCATCAGGTCGAAGCGGAATCCGTCGACCTTGTACTCGCGCGCCCAGGTCACGATCGAGTCGACGACCAGCTTGCCCATCATCTTGTTCTCGGGCGCCGTGTTGGCGCAGCAGGTGGAGTTCGCGACCGAGCCGTCTGCCATGAGCCGCTGGTAGTAGCCGGGCACGGTCCGGTCGAGGACGGAGGTCTTGTCCTGGCCGCTGGCCGCCGTGTGGTTGTAGACGACGTCCATGACGACCCGCAGGCCGTCCTCGTTCAGCGACTTGACCATCTTGCGGAACTCGACGGTGCGTTCGGTGCCGTCGGGGTCGCTCGCGTACGAGCCCTCGGGGACCGTGTAGTGGTACGGGTCGTAGCCCCAGTTGTAGGCGTCCTTGCCGGCCGTCTTGCCGACGCACTCCTGTTGTTGCTCGCTATCGGGCGCGGAGGACTTCAAGTCGCAGCCGGGGGTGGCCTGTTCGGACTTCTTCTCGGGGATCGTCGCGATGTCGAAGGCCGGCAGCAGGTGCACGTACGAGGTGCCGGACTTCGCGAGCTTGCGCAGGTGCTTCGAGCCGTCGGTGTTCTTGTCGGTGAAGGCGCGGTACGTGCCGCGGTCCTTCGCCGGTGTCGTCTCGTCCTCCACCGAGAAGTCCCGGACGTGGAGTTCCTGGATCTGCGCGTCCTTCATGGGGACGGCCTTGGGCTTGGTCAGACTCGACCAGCCTTGCGGTGCAAGGGACTTGTCGTCGAGGTCGACGACGAGGCTGCGCTCCGAGTTCGCGGTCAGCGCCACGGAGTACGGGTCGGTGACCTTGTTCGTGACGAGTTTCTGGACGCTGGGCGCCCACCCCCGCACGGCGTACCGGTACTCCTTGCCGCGCCACGCGGCCGCGGACCCGGTCGCCGACCAGACGCCGCTCGCGTCGTCGCGGCGCATGGGCAGGGTCTTCCCAGCGAGTTCGAGGGACACCTCACGGGCGGTCGGTGCCCACACCGACAGTGTCACCTTTCCGTTCTTGAACACCGGGCCCAGGGACGCCTTTTGGGCGGCGTTCGCATAGGTGGCGTCGAGAACGCCCGGCGTCTGTACGTCGGTCGCCGCGAGCAGCGCCCCGTTCGCCGCCCGCTGCGTGGCGATCAGCTGGCCGCGCAGCGCCTCACGCACCCGGTCGCGGTCGCGCGGGTCCACTGTGAACGCCGGATAGTCCTTCAGGTGGGGGTACTTGGCCTTCTGTGCGTCGCTCAACGCACCGGGGTTCAGCCGCAGCCACTGACCCTCGTCGGTCAGGGCGCCGTCCTCGACGTCGATCCCGCCCTCCGGCGCGTACACCAGCTGCTGACTGGTGGCGGCGGTGGCCTTCACCTTCCAGACGACGGTGTCGGAGTCGATCCACTGCGCCTCGGCCTTCGAGAGGTCGAGGTCCGCTCCCGAACCCATGGACGGCAGTAGGTAGTTGGTGTCACCGGAGTTGAGCCACGCCTCCTTGCCGTATGTGGCGAAGTCGAGCGAGCGGTCCGTGGCGATGTCCTTCTCGTCGCCCTTGTGGAGGATGTAGCTGAGCGAGGTCGCGCCGTCGGCGAGCGGCACCTCGAAGGTGACCCCGTATGCGTCCTTGCCGGTGGGCTGCAGCGGCTTCGACCAGTCGGTGGGGTTCGCGGCGCCGGTCCACGTGTGCAGGCCCCAGCCGTCGTAGTCGCCGTCGGGGCGGTGCACGTGGATGACGGCCTTCTTCTCGTCCTGCGGCGGGTAGGCACCGTCGGGCCTGGTCGCGGACTGCGTGTCCTTGCCCTGCTCGACCCAGACCTCGCCGGTCTTCCCGAGGTCGACGGTGCGCTGCGGACCGTCGGCCGTGCCGGACTTGTCGATCGTGTACGACACCGATCCCGCGCCGTCGGGGACCTTCACCCAGGCGAAGGCTCCGTACGCGTCCCGCCCCACGAACTCGGCCGACGTGTCACCGGACTTGAGCCGCCAGCCGTCGTAGTCGCCGTCGGCACGCTTGTAGTGGACGACCGCGTAGTCACGGTCGACAGCCGTGGGCTTCTCGGGCGCGGGTGCCTGCCCCGCCGTCGTGTCGGCGAGGGCGCTCGCGGTGCGTCCGGCGCGGTCGACCACAACTGCCTTGTACCGCAGGGGCGTTCCTGCCGCCACCGTGTCCGGGACGTGCTGCGTGATCTTGTACGGGGCGTGGTCGACGGAGCCGAGCGTGCGCCACTTGCCGTCGCCCATCTGTGCGGCGAAGACGACGCGGGCCGAGGCGGAGTCGCCGGGGTCGGCGGAGAGGGTGACCGTGCCGGTGGCTCCGGCGGCGGGGGCCTTCAGGGACAGCGTGGGCTTCGCGGCCGGCGCGGGGAGCTTCGACGAGGCACGCAGGACGAGCGAGGACAGGGCGGGGACGGTGACCTTCATGCGGCCGCCGGACGCCGACTCGACGCCCGAACCGCCGTACAGCGATTGGAACTTCGTCGACTCCACCGGTATCTCGACCGACTTCGCCTCGCTCGCGTTGTTCACGGCGACGACGTACTCGCGGTCGTCGCCGGTGCGCGAGAAGGCGTACACGGAGTCCTTCGCGTACAGCTCCTTCTGCGCTCCGTCGGTGAGCGCCGGGTTGTCCTTGCGGAGCTTCGACAGCGCGGCGACGGACGTGAACAGCGGGTGCTTCGTCTCGTACGCGGCGTCGGCGTGCGTGCGGTCGGTGCCGAGCTCGTCGTCGTCGAGGTAGTCCGCGACCTTCGAGGCGAACATCGTCTGCCGGGCGTCCTTGTCGCCGCCCGCACCGGTGAAGCCCTGCTCGTCGCCGTAGTAGACGACGGGGTTGCCGCGTGACAGGAACATCAACTCGTTGGCGAGCTTGTCGCGTTGGACGAGTTCCGCGTCGGACGCCTTCGGGTTGTCGGACTTCAGGAACGTGCCGATGCGGCCCATGTCGTGGTTGCCGAGGAAGGTCACCTGCTCGTACGCGTTCGCCTTGTCGGTGGCGTACTTGTAGTCGTCGGCGAAGACCTTGGCGAGCTTGTCCGCCGAGGCGCCCTGCGAGGCGTAGGCGCGGGCCGCGTCCTGGAACGGGAAGTCGAGCGTCGCGTCGAGCCGGCCCTGGGTGACGTACGGCGAGGTCACGTCGGTGTCGGCGGAGTAGACCTCGCCGAACATGAAGAAGTCCTTGCGGCCGCGTTCGGCGGCGTACTTGTCGAGCGCCGTCGCCCACTGCGTCCAGAAGTCCATGTTCACGTGCTTGGTGGTGTCGATGCGGAAGCCGTCGACGGCGAAGTCCCGCACCCACTTCTCGTAGATCTTCTCCATGCCGGAGACGACCTCAGGGCGTTCGGTCCACAGGTCGTCGAGGCCGGAGAAGTCGCCGTACGTCGTGGACTCGCCCTCCCAGGTCGAGTCACCCCGGTTGTGGTACATCGTCGGGTCGCCCAGCCAGGACGGCACCATCTCGCCGGTGTTCTTCGGTGTGTACGGGAAGGAGTCGGTGTCGACCTTCGCCTTGACACCCTTGCTGTCGTCGAAGGGGCGACCCTTGGTGTCGAGGTACGGGTAGGCGCCCTTGGGACGGTAGCCATACTTCTTCTCGGCGTAGTCGACCGTGTTGGCGGTGTGGTTGGTGATGACGTCGAAGAAGACCTTCATGCCCTTGCCGTGGGCCTTGGAGATCAGGTTCTTGAGGTCGGCGTTGCTGCCGAAGTGCGGGTCGACCTGCGTGAAGTCGGTGATCCAGTAGCCGTGGTAGCCGGCCGACGCGTCCTTGCCCTCGCCCTGCACGGGCTTGTTCTTGAAGATCGGGGCGAGCCAGATCGCCGTGGTACCCAAGTCCTTGATGTAGTCGAGCCGGTTCGTCAGGCCCTTGAGGTCGCCGCCCTGGTAGAAGCCCTTGTCGGTGGGGTCGTAGCCAGTCGCGAGGCGTGAACCGGTCAGCCCGCCCTTGTCGTTGGCGGTGTCACCGTTCGCGAAGCGGTCCGGGAGCACGAAGTAGTACTGCTCGCGGGTGAGGTCGTGGCGGGCCGGCTCGGCCGCAAGCTTTGCATCCGACGGTGGCGGGGGTGGCGCGGCGGCGCGGGCCGCCAGGGGCTGGGCCAGCGTCACGAGGAGCGCCGCGGCCGCGGTGTACGCGGCGGCGCGTCTGTGCGGTACGCGAATCGGGCTGCGGCTCACGTCATGAACTCCTCGCGGGATGCGGCGTATTGGGGCGGACCGGCCACGCGCGTGGGGAGGTGGGGCCGGCCCGCCGCGTGACGGTAACGCCTGCCGGAACACGCCTGCAAGAGTTGCGAAAGATGTAGCAAGAATTTTCAACTGCCCATTGACGGGGCCCACTCGTCTGCCCCACGCTCACGACGCGCCACCAGAACCCCACATTCAGGAGCCGCACATGCAGCACGACACATCCCTCACACCCAAAAGCCCTCGTCGGCGCCGCCGCACCGCCACCGCGGTGGCCCTCGGCGCCCTCACCCTCGGCGGCATGGTGACCCTGCCCGCCCCGACCGCGACCGCCGCCGACACCGGCACACCCAACGGTGATGTCATCGCCAACCTGTGGCAGTGGAACTGGACTTCGGTCGCCAAGGAGTGCACCGACACCCTCGACCCGGCCGGCTACGGCGCCGTCCAGGTCGCCCCTCCCCAGGAGTCCCTCAAGCAGGCCGACCTCTTCTGGTGGGACGTCTACCAGCCGTACTCGTACAAGCTCGACAGCCGCTTCGGCAGCGCGAGCGACTTCAAGTCCATGGTCGACACCTGCCATTCGGCCGGCATCGAGATCTACACGGACGCCGTGATCAACCACACGGCGGCGCAGACCGGCACCGGCTACGCCGGCACCGCCATCTCCAACAAGTACGACACCCCGGACTTCGACCCGGCCGACAGCGACGACTGCACGAAGACCATCTCCAACTGGTCGGACCAGCACGAGGTACAGCACTGCGAGCTGCTCGGCCTGCCCGACCTGGACACGTCCGAGTCGGGCGTCCGCGAGAAGATCACCGGGTTCCTCAACAAGCAGATCGACCTGGGCGTCGACGGGTTCCGCGTCGACGCCGCGAAGCACATCGAGACCGGCGACCTCAACGCGATCGTGGGCGCGCTGCACACGACCACGTCGGGCGACGCCCCGTACATCACACAGGAGGTGTATCCGGGCACACCGCCCGCGACAGGCGACTACTACGGCAACGGTGACGTCCTCGACTTCACGTACGCGGCCGCCATGAAGTCACAGTTCGGCGGTGGTGACATCGCCAACCTGTCGTCGTTCGGCAGTAGTTGGGGCCTGGCCGACGAGGAGCACTCCAACAGCTTCGTCACCAACCACGACACCGAGCGCAACGGCTACACGCTCAGCTACAAGGACGGCGCGACCGCCACCCTCGCCAACGTCTTCCAGCTGGCGCGCGGCTACGGGCGGCCCTCGGTCTACGCGGCATGGAAGTTCGACCAGAGCGACGAGGCGCCGCCGAACAACGGCAGCGGCATGGTCACCGACACCGACTGCTCGGGCGCCTGGTCCTGCCTGGACCGCGACAAGGCGATCACCGGCATGGTGGGCTGGCACAACGCGGCGACCGGCAAGGCGGTGGCGGACTGGCAGTCACCGGCCTCGAACGTGATCGGCTTCGGGCGCGGCGACGCCGGCTTCGTCGCCATCAACAACTCGTCCGCCGAGAACACGCACACGTACACGACGAGCGTGCCCGACGGCACGTACGACAATGTCGTCGGCGAGGGCTCGGTGACGGTCACCGGCGGCAAGGTGGAGCTCAAGGTGCCCGCCAAGGGCGCGGTGGCGTTCCACACGTCGTCGTAGCCACTCAGCGCGGGTCGCGGGCGCGCCGCATCGCCCACATCACGTAGGCGGTCGCGCCCGCGACGGCGAGCGCGGCGCCGTAGCCGAACACCATCGCGTTCTCGGGTGGTGCCTCGTCCACATGTGCCGTACCGGAGGCGGAGACCCAGATGCGCAGCGGGCCGAGCGTCTGCCCCGGTTCGAGCGCCTCGTCGTAGTACCCCTCCTCCCCGAGGCCGTGCACGATTCCGTGCACGGCCTCTCCGTGCGGCGACCTCCACACGAAGGTGTCACTGTTCTCCGCCTGCTCGTTCGCCGTGGCCCAGTACCCGTCCACGTACGCACGTGTCGCCACCAACCCATGGCGCAGCGGCAGCGCGAAGGAGACGAGCACCAGCGCCCACACCGCAGCCCGCACGGCCCAGCGGACGCCCGACACCTGGCCGTCCCTCCCCTGTGACATCACATCGGGGAGCCTATGCCGCAGGGGCGGCACCCGGCCGGGTGCCGCCCCTTACTGGTGCCGTGCCAGGGGTCAGGCGATCTCCCACCACACCGTCGTGTCGGCGGGCAGTTCTACGTGACCGTCGGCCACCTCCACCGGCGCGGACGCGAGCAGTACGTCGCCCGGGGCGGGGATGCGGACCGCGGCGCCCGTGGTGTTGACCGTGCAGGCGAAGCCGGAGCGCTCGAAGTGGAGCACGCCCTGCGGGGCGTCCCCGTGCCACTTCACACCGTCGCCGGCGCCGAGGCCCGGCGTGGTCCGGCGCAGCGCGAGAGCCGAGCGGTACATCTCCAGGGTCGAGTCCGGGTCGCCGGTCTGCGCCTCGACGCTCAACTCGCCCCAGGTGTCGGGCTGCGGGAGCCAGCTGCCGCCGTCACCGAAGCCGTACGAGGATCCGTCGCGCGTCCACGGGATCGGCACCCGGCAGCCGTCGCGGAAGCCGTCCTGGCCCTCGGCGCGGAAGTACGAGGGGTCCTGGCGGACCTCGTCGGGCAGGTCCGTGACGTCCGGGAGGCCGAGCTCCTCGCCCTGGTAGATGTACGCCGAGCCGGGCAGGGCGAGCATCAGCAGGGTGGCGGCGCGGGCGCGGCGCAGGCCGAGTTCGCGGTCGCCGGGGGTGCGGATCTGGGTGCCACCGGGCGGGTTGGCGTAGCGGGTGGCGTGCCGGGTGACGTCGTGATTGGAGAGGACCCAGGTGGCCGGGGCACCGACCGGGCGCATCGCGTCGAGCGAGCTGTCGATGATCTCGCGCAGGCCTACCGCGTCCCAAGGGGCGCCCAGGTACTGGAAGTTGAAGGCCTGGTGCAGCTCGTCCGGGCGGACGTAGTTCGCGGTGCGCTCGACGGTCGGCGTCCAGGCCTCCGCGACGAAAATGCGCTCGCCGTCGTACTCGTCGAGAATCGTGCGCCACGAGCGGTAGATCTCGTGGACACCGTCCTGGTCGAAGAACGGCATCACGTCGTTGCCGAGGAGCTTCAGCTGCTCACCACCACCGAGGTCCGGCAGGCCCTCCGCCTTGACGAGGCCGTGCGCGACGTCGACGCGGAATCCGTCGACGCCCATGTCCAGCCAGAAACGCAGGATGGAGCGGAACTCGTCGGCGACCGCCGGGTGTTCCCAGTTGAGGTCGGGCTGCTCGGGCGCGAAGAGGTGCAGGTACCACTCGCCGTCCGGGAGCCGGGTCCAGGCGGGGCCGCCGAAGATGGACTCCCAGTCGTTGGGCGGGAGTTCACCGTCCGCGCCCTTTCCGGCGCGGAAGTGATAGCGGTCGCGCAGCGGCGATCCGGGGCCGTCCGCGACCGCCCGCTTGAACCACTCGTGCTGGTCCGAGGAGTGGTTGGGGACCAGGTCGACGATGATGCGCAGGTCCAGGGCGTGCGCGTCGCGGATCACCGCGTCGGCGTCGAGCAGGGTGCCGTACATGGGGTCGACGGCCCGGTAGTCGGCGACGTCGTAGCCGCCGTCGGCCTGCGGCGAGGCGTAGAACGGGGACAGCCACACCGCGTCCACGCCCAACTCGCGCAGATGCGGCAGGCGTCGGCGGATGCCTTCGAGGTCACCGGTGCCATCGCCGTCGCTGTCCGCGAAGCTGCGCGGATAGACCTGGTAGATGACCGCGTCCCGCCACCAGTCGGTGGCCTGGCGGGTCGTGGTGGCGGCGGCCACCGGCTCGTCCGTGGAGTGCTGGCTCATGATGTCCTTGCTGCGTAGCCGGGTTCAGCCCTTGGTCCCGCCGGCGGTCAGGCCGGTGACCAGGTGCTTCTGGACAAGGTAGAAGAAAGCGGTCACCGGGATGGCGATCAACACCGCGGTCGCGGCCATCAGGTTCCACTGCGCGTCGTGCTCGCTGACGAAGCTCGACAGGCCGATCGCGAAGGTGTACTTGGTGTCACTGAGCATGAAGGTGTTGGCGAAGGCGACCTCGGCGAACGCCGTGATGAAGGCGTAGAACGCGGCGACCGCGATGCCCGGCTTCGCGAGCGGCAGGATGAGGCGCCAGAAGGTGCCGAACGGGCTGAGCCCGTCGATCCGGCCCGCCTCGTCGATCTCGCCGGGGATGGTGTCGAAGTAGCCCTTCAGCAGCCAGGTGCAGTACGGCACGATCGTCGTGCAGTTGATGAGGATGAGGCCCTGGTAGGTGTCGATCAGGCCGAGTTCCGAGAAGATCTCGTAGATCGGCACGATCAGCACGGCGATCGGGAAGGCCTGCGTGAGCAGCAGCATCCACATCAGCGGGCGGTAGCCGGGGAAGCGCATACGGGAGACGGCGTAGCCGGTGGTCGCCGCGAACAGCACGCCGACGAGCGTGGTGCCGAGCGCCACGATCAGCGTCGACGCCGCCCAGTAGAAGAACTGGGTGTGCTCCAGGACGTAACTGTAATTGTCGAGGGTCGCCTTGCTGAGGATGTTGCCCGGGTGCAGATAGTCGTCCTTGTCGGGCCCCAGCGACAGATACGTCAGCCAGACGACGGGGAACAGCGCGATGAGGCTCGCCACGGCGAGGATGCCGTGCGTGAGGGCCTTCGCGAGCGGGCTGCGCTCGCCACGCCTGCGTACGCGCCGGTTCTTCGCGGCAGCGCCGTCGGTCGCGGATCGCTGTGCGGGGATCCGCGACGCGGAGCGGGTGGTCGTGGTGCTCATGATGTCGGCTCCTGCGGCGTCAGACGGCGAGCTGCTCATTGCGCTTCAGCCAGCGGTAGTAGAAGGACGTGAAGACGGTGAGGATCGACAGGAGCAGCACGCCGTACGCGGCGGACTGCGCGAAGTCGCGCGGCTGCTGCCCGAAGCCGAGGCGGTATGCCCAGGTGACGAGGATCTGCGCGTCCGGTGCCGTGTTGCCGAAGAGCAGGAAGATGATCGCGAACTGGTTGAACGTCCAGATGATGCCGAGCAGGACGACGGTCGAGCTGACCGGCCTGAGGCCCGGCAGCGTGATGTGCCTGAAGCGCTGCCAGGCGGTCGCGCCGTCCATCTCGGCGGCCTCGTACAGCGATCCGTCGATGGACTGGAGCCCGCCGAGCAGCGAGATCATCATGAACGGCACACCGCACCACGTGTTGACGAGGATCGCGGCGATCCGCTGGAAGGTCGGGTCCTCCAGCCAGCTCGGCTGCGGCAGATGCAGCGAGCCGAGGGCCACGTTGATGATCCCGGAGTCGGCGAGCATGATGCGCCACGCGAAGACGGTGACGAAGGTCGGGACCGCCCACGGCAGGATCAGCAGCAGCCGGTAGATGGTGCGTCCGCGCAGCTTCTCGTTGAGGAGCAGCGCGAGGCCGAGCCCGATGCAGTAGTGCAGGGCGACGCAGATCGCCGTCCATGCGATGGTCCACACGAAGTGCGACCAGAAGCGGTCGTACGAGGAGGGGCCCCACAGGATGTCGGCGTAGTTGTCGAGGCCGACGAACTTGTAGGTGGCCTCGATCTGGTTGACGCCGATGGTGCGGGCCGAGTTGAGGCTGTTGGCGTCGGTGAGCGTCAGGTAGAAGCCGCGCATCAGCGGGTAGACAACGAGGACACCGAGGACGACGACCACCGGGGTGATCATCGCGTACGCGTACCAGTACTTGCGGTACGAGTCCTTGAAGCGCCGGATCGGGCCTGGGCGCGGCGCGCGCTTCTTCGCGGCCGGGCGGTCGACGGCAAGGGTCATGCGGGGCACCTTCTGAATCGAGCTGCGGCAGGGCTGCGACAGGGCTGTGCCGGTTCGCGCCCACCCCTCCGGGGCGCGAACCGGCCGTTGCTAGCGGGTCACTTGGAGAAGCCGGGCAGCAGCTTGGCGAACGAGGTCTCCAGGCTGCTCACGCCCTGGTCCAGGGACTCCTTGCCGGTGGCGACCTTCGGCAGCTCCTGGTCCATCGGCGTCCACAGCGAGCTGTACTCGGGCAGCTCCGGGCGCGGCTGCGCGCTGCCGAGCACCTTCTGGTAGCCGGCGATGCCGGGGTCGGCGGTGACCTTCGCGGTGTACGCGTCCTGGCGGGTGGGCAGCGTCGCGTTCTTCAGGGCGACCTGCTCCTGCGTCTTCGCCGACGTCATCCACTTCACGAACTTCAGCGAGGCCTCCTGGTGGGCCTTGTCCGAACCCGCGTACAGGGACAGGTTGTGGCCGCCCGTCGGGGCGCCCGGCTTGCCGCCGGAGCCCGCCGGGACGGTGGCGATGCCCAGGTTCTTCTTGTCCTTGAACGCGGAGCCCTTGTAGAAGTTCGTGATCTCCCACGGGCCCTGGATGGTCGAGGCGACCTTGCCGTTCACGAACGCGTCCTGGATGTGCGCGTACGCGTCGGCGGTGGCGTCGGCCTTGTGCAGGCCCTTGCCGCTGAACAGGCCCTTCCAGGTGGTGAGGCCCTTCTTGGCGGCGGCGGAGCCGATGGTGATCTTCTTGCCCGCGGGGTCGACGGTGTCGGTGCCCTCGCCCATCAGGAACGGCTCGGCGTAGTAGCCGGCCGTGGAGCCCCAGAAGCCGTCGGCGCCGGTCTCGGCCTTCACCTTGGCCGCGTCCTTCTTCAACTGGTCCCAGCTGGTGGGCGCTTCGGTGATGCCCGCCTTCTTGAAGAGGGCCTTGTTGTAGACGAAGGCGAGGGTGTCGGTGACGAGCGGGACGCCGTAGGTCTTCCCGTCGAACTGGGCCTGCTTGATGAGGGACGCCTGGAACTTGTCCTTGTCGGCGAGTGCCTCGGTACCGTCGAGCGGCAGCAGGTAGCTCTTCTTGGCGAACGCCGGGGTCCAGCCGACCTCGGCGCGCAGCACGTCGGGGGCGCCGCTCGCGCCGGCCGCCGTGTCGAACTTGTTCTGCGCCTGGTCGAAGGGCACGTTGACGTACTTGACCTTGATGTCCGGGTTGGCCTTGGTGAAGTCCTTGGCCAACTGCCGGTACGTGGGTGCCTCGTTGGTCGCGTTCGACGTGTCCCACCACGTGATGGTGACCGGGCCCGACGCCTTGTCGCCGCTGTCGTCACTTCCACCGCAGGCCGTCGCCGCGAGTGCGAGGGACGCCACCACCGCGGTGGCCACAATGCCACGCCGCATGAGAACTCCTAGAGGGTTGGGCCCGACTGGGCGACGTGAACGTAACAGCGCTGCAAGCCCGAGGAAAGACCTTGCTGAAAAATATTGCAGAGATGAGGGGAGGTTACGGCTTCGTGACCTCCAAGTTGCGGCACTCCCCGGGTGGTTATCGCCCGTTACATGGGCTTATGTGGCACTGCAAGGGTCTGCAAGCTCTTGCCACGGGGCGGTGTCACAGGGATCATCGGGACTCTTGCCAGCTCCCCCAGCTCTTGGCCCCCACAAGGAGTGCGATGACCCAGCTGCCCGCCCAGGCCGCCCGCAAGGCGGTCCCGGCCCCGCCCGCGACCGCGCGCCTCGCCGACATCGCGGCGCAGGCGGGGGTGAGCGAGGCGACGGTGAGCCGGGTCCTCAACAGCAAGCCGGGCGTCGCCGCGGCCACCCGCCAGTCGGTCCTCGCCGCGCTCGACGTGCTCGGCTACGAACGTCCTGTGCGGCTGCGCCGGCGCAGCGAGGGGCTCGTCGGCCTGATCACGCCGGAGCTGGAGAACCCGATCTTCCCGGCGCTCGCCCAGGTCATCGGCCAGGCCCTGACCCGCCAGGGCTACACACCCGTCCTCGCGACACAGACCCCCGGCGGCTCGACCGAGGACGAGCTGACGGAGATGCTTGTCGACCGCGGTGTCACCGGCATCATCTACGTGTCGGGACTGCACGCGGACACCACCGCGGACATGCGGCGCTACGAGCAACTCCGGGCGCAGGGTGTGCCGTTCGTGCTCGTGGACGGGTTCTCGCCGCAGGTGCGGGCGCCGTTCATCTCGCCGGACGACCGGGCGGCCATGCAATTGGCGGTCACCCACCTCGGCTCGCTGGGCCACACGCGGATCGGTCTGGCGCTGGGGCCGAAGCGGTTCGTGCCGGTGCAGCGGAAGATCGAGGGCTTCGTGCGGGCGATGCGGGACCGGTTCGACCTCTCCCCCGACGACATCGAGGGCGAGTTCGTCCAGCACTCCCTGTACACACTGGAGGGTGGGCAGGCCGCGGCCTGCGACCTCATGGACCGCGGCTGCACGGCGATCGTGTGCGCCAGCGACATGATGGCGCTCGGCGCGATCCGGGCGGCGCGGCAGCGGGGGCTCGAGGTACCGGACGACATTTCGGTGGTCGGGTTCGACGACTCCCCGCTCATCGCGTTCACCGATCCGCCGCTCACGACGATCCGCAAGCCGGTGCAGGCGATGGGGCAGGCAGCGGTCCGCACGGTTCTCGAGGAGATCGGTGGGACTCCCGCGCCGCACACGGAGTTCGTGTTCATGCCGGAGCTGGTGGTTCGGGGGTCGACGGCGTCGGGGCCCAACATCGTGGCTCGGCGCTGACCGCAAGGCACAAAGCACTGACCGTAAGGCACAAAGCGCTGAACGCTGCGGCGCCCCGCTCCGTATCCTGCACTGAGCCCGGGGCGCACCGGGCTACTACGGGGGCCGTGCGGGAGGTACGGATGGCACGCAGAGCGCACCGCTGATCACGGGTGGCGCGGACGGCCGAGGGCGCCGCGCCCGTTTCGATCTCTTCTCCTTGCTTACCAAGTGAACTCTGCTTTCTTTTTTCCCCGTGTGAGGAGTGCCGCTTCCCCCTGCCCGAAAACAGCGGGAAAGCGGCCGCGAAAACAGTTCCGGAAGTTATGTACGGATGCTTCAATTCCGCGTTGACATGCCCGAATTCGCATGTCAAAGCTTGCTCCAGCACCGCGATTCCGGAATTCGCCACAACTCCGATGCCCCGGAAGGGGGAACACCATGAAGAAGATTTCTGTCCGCAAGGCAGGGCCCATCCGTCTGACCACGGCCTGCTACTACCTCTGCGGCGACGCCGCGTAATTTGCGCCTCCTCGGCCGGGGCCGGACCGCCTTCGGGGTCCGGCCCCGGCCACCTGACTTCCATCTCCTACAAGGGGGGTGTGCCGGATGAACGACACCGTTCGTCTGCACCGGCTCACGATGGTCGCCGAGGACGAGGGCGTGATGGTCGGCCGGCCCGACACCGGTTCGTACGCGGTGTTCCCCGAGGAGGGGGCACAGGCGCTGCGGATGTTCGCCGACGGGGCGTCCGCCGGCGAGGTCGCCGACTGGTACGAGCGCACGTGCGGCGACCCGCTCGACATGGACGACTTCCTGGAAACCCTCGCCGACCTCGGTTTCCTGCACACCGGCGAGCCGGTCGCGGAGCCGCGGCGGGTGCGCAGGCAGGGGCTCGGCAGAGCGCTGTTCTCCTGGCCGGCCTGGGTCGCGTACGGCGTCCTGGTGGCGGCCGCGGTGGCCATGATGGTGCGAGATCCCGGGCTGCGGCCGTCGTACCACCAGGTGTTCTTCACCCACTACCTGACGCTCATCCCGCTGACCGTCTTCGCGCTCGCGCTGCCGTGCATCGTCGTGCACGAGGCGTTCCACGCGCTCGCCGCGCGACGGCTCGGACTGCCGTCCACGCTCGGGATCGGGCGCAGGCTCTACTACATCGTCGCGGAGACGCGGCTCGATTCGCTGCTCAGCGTGGAGCGCAGGAAACGCTATCTGGTCTTCTGCGCGGGCATGTTGGCGGATGTTGTTCTGCTCTGCGGGTTCACGCTGCTTTCGCTCGCGCTTGACACAAACGCAATTCCGTCGTGGATTCACAAACTCTGTCTTGCTGTCGCCTTCACCTGTGTCCTGCGTCTCATCTGGCAATTCCTGTTCTATTTGGAGACGGACATCTATTACGTGGTGACGACCGCCACCGGATGTACGGATCTGCAGAATGCGTCGCGGTTCCGGGTCCGTACCGGGTTCCGCAAGGTACTGCGGCTCGCGCCGCCGACGGCGGACACCGAGTGGTCGCGGCGCGACCGCGCCGTGGCCCGCTGGTACGCGCCGCTGCTCTGCGCCGGGTACGGGTTCTCGCTGGCCTCACTGGCCTGGGCGGGGATCCCCACCGCCACACGCTTCTGGACGACGGTAGCCGACCGGCTCGGCAACCCGCACACCCCGTTCTGGGACCTGGTCGACGCGGCGGGCTTCCTGCTCCTGTCCGGCCTCCAGATCGGGCTGCTCGTCCACGTCACACTGCGGGACCGACGGAACCGGTCCCGTACCAACGAACCTCAAGGAGCCCTGACATGACCTCTCACCTGTCGACACACCACTGGTGGTTCGACGCCACCGCGGACACCACCGCCGCCGAGTCACCACCGTCCCCGTCCCTGGAGGTCGCCTGCCACCGCCGGTTACGCGGCCCGTTCACCGCCGCGCACTTCCTCCTCCACCAAGCCGTACCCCAACTGGTCGCACGGGACAGCGAGTTGGTGGCATCGGCACGGGCGGCCGAAGTGGAGTCGATCGCCCCGGAGCTGATGGAGATCGTGCCGACGCCGCCGCAGACCCTCACCAACCTCGCCGACGCCAAGGAGCGCACCCGCTTCTATCCGGCGCCCCGCGCCCTGCGCATCGCGCACGGCGTGGCCGAACTCCTCATGGACTGGGCGCGGTCGGCCCACCCGCGCGGCCTCACCCTCGCCTTCCGTGGCCTGGACGAGGCCGATCCCACGGACCGCGATCTGGTGGCCGTGCTGCTGCGGCGCTGCGATCCCGCCACCCTGACCGTGGTCGTCGACGGCGCGGGGGCGTCCGACGACCTGCTCGGCAAGGCGCTCGCCGCACACACCCACCGGGTCCCCCGACTCCCCTTCGTGGACGCGGAGCTGCTGCCCGACACGGACCTCGCGCAACGCTACATCGACAGCGACGGCACCAGCGACGACGCCCGCCTGCTCAGGGCCTACGAAGCACTGCCCGCCGCCGAGCGGGCCCGCCGGCACACCGCACGCGCCGAACTGCTCGCCGGGCGGGACGAGCCGACACTGCGACTCGGGGCGATCCCGTACCACCTGGAGCACGGCACGGACCCGCGGGGCGCAGGCGTCGAGGCGATCGTCCACGCCGTCAACGCCTGCTTCAACAAAGGGTTCTACGAGGCCGTCGTGGACCTCGCCGAACGCGGCCGGGCCCTGCTGGCCGACGTCGAGCCTGACCGTACGTACTGGAACCTGACACACAAGACCGGCGCCTGCCTGTGCTATCTGGGGCGCGGCGCGGACGCGTTCGCGTACTTCGAGGAGATGCGGCGCGGCTCCACCTCGCAGGACGCGCACATGGGCACCGCGTACCTCATGGCGATGCTCTACACCCGGTTCCTGCCGAAGGACGCGCACGACGAGGACCTCGCGCTGGCCTGGGTGAACACGGCGATCGCGATCGCGGACGTGCACCCAGACCCGCACAAGCGGGTCCTGGTGCGGGCGTTCATGCGCAACGCACGGGCCCTGGTCGAGCTGCACCGCGGCAACGCCGACGGTTCGCTCGCCCTGGTCGAGGAGGCGATGGCGATCACGGACGCCGACTTCGGCCCGGACGAGCAACTCCTGCACCGCTCCGTCCTGTTGTACAACCGGGCGCAGGTACGCGGCGCGCGCGGCGACCACACGGCCTCGCTGGCCGACTACGACGAGGTGATCCGCCGCGACCCGGACTACGGCGACTACTACTTCGAGCGGGCCGCCCAGCACCGCGCGCTCGGCGGGACCCACGAGGCGCTCGCCGACTACGCGACCGCGATCCGTCTCACACCGCCGTTCTACGAGGCGCACTTCAACCGGGCCGATCTGCTGCGGGAGTTGGGCGACGACGCGGGCGCGCTGCGCGATCTGGACCACGCCCTCTCCATCGAGCCGGACCACCTCGACTCACTGCTGCACCGCGCGGACCTGTCCCTGGAGCGCGGCGACTTCGACCGGGCCCGCGCGGACATCGACCACGGCCTGGACATCGCGCCGGACAACTCACAATTCCTGGCCACACAGGGCGCGTTGCACTCCGAACTGGGCGACACGGGAGCCGCATACGAGAGCTATTCGGCGGCCCTGAAGGCGGACCCGCGCTGCCTCGCCGCCTGGGCGAACCGGGCCGTCCTCGCCTTCGACGCGGGCCGCCCCGCCGAGGCCGTCGCCGACCTGGACGCGGCCCTCGCGCTCGACGACGACGCGGAGCTGCGGGCCAACCGGGCCGTGGCGCTCCAGTCCCTCGGCAAGCACCGGCGCGCGGCCGCCGACCTGGACCGTGCGATGGCCTCGGCCGGCGGCGTGCCCGACCCGGAGCTGCTGTACCTGCGGGGCGTCAGCCGCTTCGCCCTCGACGACCCGTCCGGGGCGCTCACGGACTGGCGCGCCCACCTGGCCGCGTACGACCGCGGCGGCGCCTCCCCGCACGCCGAGGAGATCCACGCCCGCGCCGGGGCCGCGCTGCGGGAGGGCGCCGCGTGACCGCCGAGGCGACGAGTCCGCCGGGCGTCGAAGCGGCCGGGCCCGATCTCGTACGGTCCGCTCTGCGGCGGCACGCCAAAGGGGTCGCCGTGGTCACGGTCGGCGGGGAGCGGCCCGCCGGGTTCTGCGTCACCTCACTCGCCTCGCTCTCCCTCGACCCGCCGCTCCTGTCGTTCACGGTGGGCCTGCGGTCGGGTTCGTGGGAGGCGGTGCGGGGCGCGACACATGTGATGGTGCAGCTGCTCGCGGCCGGTCAGGAGGAGGTGGCACGGGCCTTCGCGGGCCCGCGCCACGCCCGCTTCGGGCCGGGCACCTCCTGGCACCGCGACCCGCTGGGCCTGCCCGCCCTGGACGGCGTACTGGCCCGCTTCGTGCTCACGCCGGTCAGCATGCGGCCGGTGGGCGACCACGCCCTGCTCATCGGGCTCGTGGTGCGGGCGGACCGGGTCACGGAGGCGGGGCCGCTGGTGCACCACGACGGGACGTTCGTCGACCTCCCGGTGCCGCCGGGCACACCCGGCGCGACCGACAGCACTGGCACCACCGGCACAACAGGCACAACAGGCACAACCGGCACGACCAGCACGACCGGCGCCCGGCACTGAGCCATTGGTACAGTCGGCGGCGTTCCGCCGCGCCACCGAAGGAGCCCGACGCCCATGGCAGTGGACCAGCTCGACACCCGCATCCTGCGGCTCCTCCTGGAACAGCCCCGCACGAGCATGCGCGAGTACGCCCGGATCCTCGGCGTGGCCCGCGGCACGCTGCAGGCCAGGCTCGACCGGATGGAGCGGGACGGTGTCATCACGGGCGTGCAGCCGTCCCTCTCCCCCGCGGCCCTCGGCCACCCGGTGCTCGCCTTCGTGCACATCGAGACGACGCAGGGCCACCTGGGGGACGTCGGGGACGAGCTCGCCGGGGTGCCGGAGATCATCGAGGCGTACTCCACCACGGGCGGCGGTGATCTCCTCGCCCGCGTGGCGGCGCGCGACGCCGAGCATCTGGAGGATGTGATCCAGCAGCTCAACCGGCTGCCCGGCGTGGTCCGCACCCGCACCGAGGTGGCGCTGCGCGAGCGCGTCCCGCACCGGCTGCTGCCGCTGGTCGAGGCGATCGGGAAGGCGGCCGGACAGCCGCGCGGATGATCGGGGGACCCCGGTCCTGCATCCTGGTGCCATGAGCGACGCGAACCACCCCTCGTACCACTTCCGCGACACCGCGATCGTCTTCGATCTCGACGGCACCCTCGTGGACAGCGAGCCGAACTACTTCCGGGCCTCCCTGGCCACCCTCGCCCGCCAGGGCGTCAAGGACTTCACGTGGGCCGACCACGAGACGTACGTCGGGATCTCCACGCTGGAGACCATCGGCGTCTGGAAGCGGAAGTACGGCATCGACGCGCCGGACGGCGAGCTGCTCGAGGAGATGAACGCCCGCTATCTGGACCTCGCGCGCGCCGACACCCATGTCTTCCCGCAGATGCGGCTGTTCGTCGAGCGGCTGCACGCGGCGGGCGTGCCGATGATCGTCGCGTCGGGTTCGTCCCCGGAAGCGATCGACGCGATCCTCACCGGTACGGGGCTCGGGGCGCAGCTGCCGCTGTACGTGTCGGCGGACGAGGTCGAGCACGGCAAGCCGGCGCCCGACGTGTTCCTGGAGGCGGCGCACCGGCTCGGCACGCAGGCCTCGCACTGTGTGGTCCTGGAGGACGCGGCGCCGGGGGCCGCCGCCGCGCACGCGGCCGGCATGCGCTGCATCGCGCTGCCGTATGTCGCGGCGCAGGCGGAGGACCCGGCGTTCACCACGGCCGACCTGCTGTTCAAGGGCGGTCAGGAGGAGTTCACCGCACGGGCCGCGTGCGAGTGGCTCGAGCGCTCAGCTCCGTCTTTCTGATCTTCCCGGTGGGAGTGAGCGGCAGCTCGTCGAGTATCTCGACGATGTGCGGGACCTTGTACGTCGCCATGGCCCCGGCCGCCCACTCCTTCAACGTGTCCCCGGTGAGCGCGGATCCGGGGACGGTGCGCGCGAACGCGTACGGACGCTGACCACTGTCCGGGGCGTCGACGGCGACGACCGCGGCGGCGAGCACGTCGGGGTGCTGGGCGAGCAGTGTCTCCACTTCCGTCGGGAAGACGCTCATGCCCTTCACCTTGATCATGTCCTTGTCGCGGCCCAGGTAGTGCAGGCATCCCTCTTCGTCGAGGGCGCCGATGTCCCCGGTGTGCAGCCAGCCGTCGCGCAGCGCCGCCTCCGTCGCCTCGGGCGCGCGCCAGTAGCGCGTGAGCACGGACGGGCCGCGCACCACGATCTCGCCCCGCTCGCCCAGTGGCAGTGGCTCACCGGTGGTGAAGTCGACGACCATGAAGTCCGTTCCTGGGACCGGGAGTCCGCAGAACACCGGGTCGCTCAGCAGATCGTGGTCGCCGTTCTGGAAGCCGAGTGTGTTGGTGTCACTGGTGTGCGTCTCGGTCATCCCGTACGAGGCCTCGCGCAGCACACTGTGCTCGCCGACGGCCTCCTTCCACCGGGCGCGCAGGGCCGGGGTGAGCTTGCGGATGAAGGAGACGGTGAGCGGGCTCGACAGGCTCGTCAGGTCGTGGCGCGCGAAGTCGGGGTGGTCGAGGAGTTCGAGGTAGTTCTCGACGGTGCCGGCCATGGTGGTCGCGCCGTGGGTCTCGATGGCGTCGAGGACATCGGACGCGTTCCAGCGGGTGAGCAGGATGCTGGTGCCGCCGGAGACGAGCGGGGCGAGGATGCCGAGGTTCTCGCCGGCGATCCAGAAGATGGGCAGGTAGCAGACCGAGACGATGCCGCGCTCGCGCTCCGCGTCCGTGGCTGTGCGGCCGTTGTCGATGGCGGTGGCCGTGTAGACCATGTGCCGCTGGGTGTGCTCGCAGCCCTTGGGGAGTCCGGTGGTGCCTCCGGTGTAGTTGAGGGCGGCGAGCGCGTCGAGGTCGTCGGCGATGGGCTCGTGGCGCTCGTGGGCGACGGCCCGCGGCCAGTCGGCGTCGGCCAGCACGGTGCGGACGGGGGTGTCGGCGCGCACCTCGTCGACGGCGGGCAGCAGCGCGTCCCGGGTGACGACCAACTCCGGTGCTGCGTCGTTCAGTTCGTGTCGCAGCTCCGCCGCGCGGAACATCGGGTTCACCGGTACGTGCACCGCCCCGATGCGCAGCACGGCGAGCAGGGCGACGACGAAGCGGGCCCCGTTCGGCAGGAATACGCCGACGCGGTCGCCGGGCCGCACGCCCTGTTCGGTCATCCACCCGGCCAACCGGGCGCTCTGGTCGTCGAGTTGCCGGTAGCTGAGGGTCTCGGCCGCCGTGACGATCGCGGGCCGGTCCGGATGGCGCGCGGCCGAGCGGGCCACATGCCCGGGGAGCGTCAACTCCCCTGCCTCGTGGCGGGTTTCGGACGACTGGCGGCCGGACCTGGACCTGTCCTGGCGGGCGCGCAGGTCGCGCAGATACGCCTCTGTGTCGATGGTGGACGTGCCGTGAGACAACGTGCGGCTCCCTACTGCTGCGGTGCTGCTCCGATACCGAGAAGGTGCAGATACATGACGGTCGCGTCGGCGACCGCCTGGTCGTACGTGGCCGGTCGCTCGGCGACGAGCCGTGCGAACTCGATGCTCATGCCGCCGACGGCACGGGACAGGGTGAGCGGGTCGACGACCGGGTGCGCCCTGCCCTCGGCCGCGACCCGGCGTACGTAGCGGGCGGCGCGGCGGACCGGACGCTCGCGGATCTCCTCCCACAGGGCGCGCACCTCGGCGTCGCCCCGCGCCTGCTGTTCGAGCAGGACGAGCAGGGGCAGGTGTCGCGCGTAGGCGGCGATGAACGCGGCCGTGGAGGCGCGCGCGACCGCAGCCACGTCGTCGGGGTCCACCCCGGGCACGTCCTGCGCGGTGAGGAACGCGTCCCGTACGCGCCCCGCGAGCACCCGGAAGACCTCTTCCTTGGACGCGAAATAGACGTAGAAGCCGGCCCGTGACACCTCGGCCTGCGCCGTGATGTCCGCGATGGTCGCCGGGCCGTAGCCGAGCCGCGCGAAGACCTGCTCGGCCGCGTCGAGCAGCCGTCCGCGCGCCGGGGCGTCGGTCCGGTCACGGGCGGTGCGGGTCGCCCATTCCTGCCGCCGGGGCGGTCTGTCCTGCTGACTGCGTGCCACAGCGCCAGAGTATTGACGTTGACGTCAGTGTCAATGAGCATGACGGAATCCGCGTTCGACACCTCGGAACCTTGGCCCCTTCGAACCTCGGGACCTCGGGCCCGTGGAGCCGGACCCGACTTCGACATCCCGGAGGGGCACATGGGGTCTGCCGCCGTACTCGTCGCCAACCGAGGGGAGATCGCCGTACGGGTGCTCCGCGCGGCCGCCGAACTCGGGCTGCGCACGGTGGCCGTGCACGAGCCGGGCGACGAGGCGCACCTGCACCTGGCGGACGAGGTCGTGCCGCTCGCTGCGGGCGGCTATCTGGACGCCGAGGCGCTGGTCGCGGCCGCGCGCCGGTCCGGGTGCACGTATCTCCACCCCGGTTACGGCTTCCTGAGCGAGTCCGCGGCGTTCTCCCTGCGGTGCGCGGACGCCGGGCTCACCTTCGTGGGCCCTTCGCCGGAGGTGCTCGACCTGTTCGGGGACAAGGCGCGCGCCCGTGCGCTCGCGGTCGGGGCCGGGGTGCCGGTGCTTCCTGGTACGGAGGGTGACACCACGCTGGAGCAGGCGCGGGCGTTCCTCGCCGAAGGGCCGGTGATGGTCAAGGCCGTGGGCGGGGGCGGCGGGCGCGGGATGCGGGTCGTACGGGAGGCGGCGGAGCTCGACGAGGCATGGGAGCGATGCGCCTCCGAGGCTCAACAGGCCTTCGGGCGACGCGAGTTGTACGTGGAGCGGCTGTGGGAGGGCGCCCGGCACATCGAGGTGCAGGTCGTCGGCGACGGTGACACCGCGAGCCACCTTTGGGAGCGGGACTGCAGCGCGCAGCGCCGCCACCAGAAGCTCGTCGAGATCGCCCCGGCGCCGGGCCTCGACGCCACCGTGCGCGGCCGACTCCTCGACGCTGCCCTGCGACTGGCCGGTGCCTCCCGTTACGCAGGCGTCGGCACGGTCGAATTCCTCGTACGTGGCGAGGAGTTCGTGTTCATGGAAGCCAATCCGCGCCTCCAGGTGGAGCACACGGTGACGGAGGAGGTGACGGGTGTCGACCTGGTCGCGACGCAGCTGCGGATCGCGGCGGGCGAGACCCTGGCCGACCTCGGCCTCGCCGGGGAGCCGCCCGCGCCCCGCGGCTTCGCCGTGCAGCTGCGGGTGAACGCGGAGGTCACGGGGCCTGACGGTGCGGTGCGCCCGTCGGCGGGGCGGCTCGCGCGCCTCGACGTGCCGACGGGCCCCGGTGTGCGCGTCGACACCGCCGCCCGCACCGGCACCGAACTCGGCACGCGCTACGACTCCCTCCTCGCCAAGGTCGTCGTGCACGCGCCGGCCGGTGACTTCGCGGCGGCGTGCGTGCGGGCGCGGCGGGCGCTCGACGAGTTCACGGTGGAGGGCGTACGGACCGGAATCCCCTTCCTGGCCAGGCTGCTCGACCACCCCGGCTTCACGGCGGGAGGCTTCGACACCGGGTTCGTACAGCGCCACCTCGCGGAGCTCGCACCGCCGGCCGACGCCGCACCGGAAGGCGGCACGGAACCGGGCACGGTGACCGCGCCCATGGCGGGCACGGTCGTCACCGTGGACGCCGAGCCCGGCCAACTCGTCGCGGCGGGGGCCACCTTGCTCGTACTCGAAGCGATGAAGATGGAGCACGTGGTGCGCGCCGAGCACGCGGGTGTCGTACGTGCGGTGGGAGCGGGAGTCGGTGAAACGGTCGCCGAGGGCGCCGAGTTGGTGCTGCTCGACGTGACGGAGAGCGGCGCCGCCCAGGAGGACGCGGCCGAGGAGCTCGACCTCGACGCGGTGCGCCCCGACCTCGCGCAGGTCGTCGCGCGGCACGCCTTCGGCCTGGACGAGAACCGCCCCGAAGCGGTCGCCAAGCGGCATGCGACCGGGCTCCGAACGGCCCGCGAGAACATCGAGGACCTGTGCGACCCGGGGACGTTCACCGAGTACGGCGCGCTCGCGGTGGCCGCGCAGCGGCGGCGCCGCCAGCTGGACGACCTGATCCGCTCGACGCCCGCCGACGGCATGGTCACCGGCACGGGCCGGATCGGCGGCGCGCCCGCCGTCGCGATGTCGTACGACTACACGGTGCTCGCCGGGACGCAGGGCCACAACAACCACCGCAAGACCGACCGGATGCTGCATCTGGCCGAGGACCGCGGACTGCCCGTCGTGCTGTTCGCGGAGGGCGGCGGGGGCCGGCCCGGTGACACGGACACGTCGTCGATCGCGGGCCTGGACGTCATGACGTTCCATCAAATGGCGCGGCTCAACGGCAAGGTGCCGCTCGTCGGCGTCGCGTCGGGCCGCTGCTTCGCGGGGAACGCGGCACTGCTCGGCTGCTGCGACGTCATCATCGCGACGCCCGAGGCGAACATCGGCATGGGCGGACCCGCGATGATCGAGGGCGGCGGCCTCGGCGTGTACCGACCGGAGGACATCGGCCCGCTGTCGGTGCAGGTGCCGAACGGGGTCGTGGACCTCCCGGTCGCCGACGAGGCGGAAGCGGTGCGCGTGGCTCGCGCCTACCTCTCGTACTTCCAGGGCCCGCAGGCGAGTTGGGAGGCACCGGACCCGCGACGCCTGCGCCACGCGGTGCCCGAGAACCGGCGCCGCGCCTACGACATCCGCGCCGCGATCGAGGGACTCGCCGACACGGACTCGGTGCTCGAACTGCGCCGCGGCTTCGGCGTGGGCGTGATCACGGCGCTGGTGCGGATCGAAGGCCGTCCGATGGGCCTGGTCGCCAACAACCCGGCGCACCTCGGCGGCGCCGTCGACCGGGACGCCGCGGACAAGGCGGCACGCTTCCTGCGGCTGTGCGAGGCGTTCGGTCTCCCGGTCGTCTCGCTGTGCGACACACCGGGGTTCATGGTCGGCCCGGACTCCGAACGCACCGCGACGGTAAGGCAGTTCGCGGACCTGTTCGTGGCGGGCGCCCGCCTCACCACGCCGCTGGTGTGCCTCGTACTGCGCAAGGCATACGGGCTCGGGGCGATGGCCATGATGGGCGGTTCGACGCGGGCTCCGCTCGGCACGGCGGCCTGGCCGAGCGGCGAGTTCGGCGGGATGGGCCTGGAGGGCGCGGTACGGCTCGGCTACCGGCGCGAACTGGAGGCGATCGCCGATCCCGCCGAGCGGGAGCGGGCGTTCGAGGCGCGGGTCGCCGAGATGTACGAGCACGGCAAGGCGGTGAACGCGGCGGCGGCGCTGGAGATCGACGCGGTCATCGACCCGGCGGACTCAAGGAGTTGGATCATGTCGGCACTGGACGCGCCGACCGTGACCTCAGTCATGCCCGCGCATTGATGCACGCCAAGAGGGGTACTCCGCCGATCATGCGTATCAGTGTGGTGGATGTCGGTTCGAACACCGTGCGCCTCGCGATCGCGGACGCCCGCGACGGGGCGCCGCTGCCGGTGCACACGGCCAAGCGGCGGTTACGCCTGTCTGAGCTGGTGGACGCCGACCGCAGACTTTGTCCCGAGGCCGTCGAGCGTCTGGTGGAGGCGGTGCGGGCGGCGGTCGCGGAGGCCGAACGGTGGGGCAGCGACGAGCCGTTCGTCTTCGCCACGGCCATCGTCCGGGACGCGCCGAACCGGGACGAGGTGCTCGACGCCGTCGAGGAGGGCACCGGGGTGCGGCCCCGGGTGCTGCCCGGCGAGGTGGAGGCCGAGCTGACGTTCCTCGCGGCGCGGCGCTGGATGGGCTGGCGGGCCGGGCCGCTCGGCGTCCTCGACATCGGCGGCGGCTCGCTCGAGGTCGCCTTCGGGCGTGGTCGGCTGCCCGAGTTCGCGATCTCGCTGCCGCTCGGGGCGGGGCGACTCACCCGCGAGCATCTGCCGGCCGACGGCTCGCCACCCACGGAGCAGCAGTTGAAGGCCCTGCGGCGCCATGTGCGGCACCAGCTCAGGGACGTCGCGGCGCGGATCCGCTGGGAGGGGCCGCTGACGGCGGCGGCCACGTCCCGCACGTTCACGCAGCTGGCGCGCCTTTGCGGGGCGCCGCCCGGACGCCACGGTCCTTTCGTGCCACGGCAGTTGAGCCGCAGGGCGCTGGGCTTCGCGGTCACCGAGCTGGCGGCGCTCCCGGCCGATCGCCGCGCGGAACTGCCCGGCATCTCCGCGCCCCGGGCGTCGCAGTCCCTCGCGGGCGCGCTCGTCGGCCACACGGCGATGAAGCTCATGGGCATCAGCGAGCTCACGGTCTGCCCGTGGGCGATCCGCGAGGGCATTTTGCTGCGCCACATCGAGGGAGACGTGGGATGGGGCGGTTCGCCGGTACCAGCGCTCCGCCTGGCAGCCGGCGACACCCCCTCACCCCGCACCGGGGCCACCCCCTGGGGCCTGACCCCCCAAACCCCTCGCCGCCCTACGGGCTCCCCTTCAAACGCCGGCAGGGCTTGACCGGACCGACCGCGGTCGCGGCCATGCGCGAGCGGCGCCGCCACGGTGGGTAACGGGCGGGCGGCACCACCGTGTTACGCAACACGTGGGCGGTCTCCACGCGTTGGGCAACACGCAGGCCGCCCCACCCCGGTCAGCCCGTCGCTCAACCCCGTTCACTCGCCCATCTCCCACCCACCCGCCCCCTCCGGGGGCGTCGGCCCGACGGGGTGTCGCAACAGCCCTGGCCGGCCCGCCGCCGGGGCGGCTCCCCACCCGACAAGAGGGCCCACATCTTCCACGGCACCGCCACCCTCGCCTCGATCAGGCTTTGGCTGCTTTAGGGCGCCAACTCCCCTGACTAGCATCGAGGCTGTGAGCTGGGGCCGTACCCCTGCCCGGTTGGTGTCTCCGGGGGACGGGCTTGTGGCGTGCCCCTTTCGGCGTTGCTGCCGCCAGGGGTGCCCGGTCAGGCAAGGTCACAAGGAGCCCAGGACGTCGGCGTTCAGAAGTCGGCGCAGCTCAGCTCCGCGATGGTCCGCTGAACAGAACCTAGGGCGATCGGCCGCCTTGGGCCGCGGGGTGGGCGAGGCAGCCCCCGGTGCCGCGCACCGGCCACCGCAGGCGCCGACCCCGGCACCGCACCCAGGCCCCGGCTGACCGAAGCCCCCGGAGGGGGCGGGCGGGTGGGCGACGACCAGGACCCAGCGTGCGGGTGGGAACGGCAGAGCCCCGGCATGCGGGTGGGAAACGGCCGAGTACCGGCGTCCGGGGAGACACGACCGGACACCGGCGTGCGAGTGGGAAGCAACCAGGCACCGGTCCGCGGGTGGGACACGGCCAGGCACCGGCCCCGCGAGTGGGACACCGCCGTGCACCGGTGCAGCCAGTCGGAACCGGCAGGGAACCGTGCCGCAGGGGCCCGCCCCTCCCCCCGACCCGCGGCAAGCGCACCGCGGAGCCGCTCAACCCACCCCCCGTACCAGCTCGATCGCCCGACCCAGCGTCGCCAGCCGCGCGCCCACCGTGTCCCCGGCCGGGTACAGCCGCACCGTGTCCACCCCCGCGTCCCGCCACACCTTCAAGCGGTCCCGCACCATGTCCTCCGTGCCGATGAGCGTCGTGGCGAGGACCATGTCGTCGGTGACCAGGGCGGCCGCCCCCTCGCGGTCGCCGGCCTGCCAGCGTTCGCGGACCGCCGCGGCGACGTCGGCCCAACCCTGCCTGCTGTACGCCTGGTTGTAGAAGTTGGTCGAGGCGGAGCCCATGCCGCCGAGGCTGAAGGCGAGCTCCTTCTTGCGGCTGCCCACCACCGCGGCCAGCTCCTCCTCGTCCTCGACGAAGTTCACCTCCGCCCCCTGGCAGATGTCGAGGTCGGCCCTGGTCCGCCCGGACGCCGCGAGCCCAGCGTCCAAGTGGTCGAAGTACGCCTCCTTCGCCCCCTCGGGCACAAAGCTCGTCCCGAGCCACCCGTCGGCGACCTCCCCGGTGAGCCGCAGCATCTTCGGCGACAACGTGGCCAGGTAGATGGGAAGTTCGTGCTCCGCCCGCATCGACAGCCGCATCGGCTTCGCGTCGCCCCCGGGCAACGGCAGCGTGAACTCCCGCCCCTCGTACGCGATCTTCTCGCCGGTCGCCGCCATCCGCACGATCTCGACCGTCTCCCGCATCCGACCCAACGGCCGCGCGAACGGCACCCCGTGCAGCCCCTCGATCACCTGCGGCCCGGACGGACCGAGCCCGAGGAGGAAGCGGCCCTCGGAGATGTTCGACAGCGTGATCGCCGCGCGCGCGATGGCCGCCGGGGTGCGGGTCGCGAGCTGGATGATGCCGGAGCCGAGCAGCATCCGCTCGGTGCGCGCCGCCAAGTACCCCAGCGGCGACGGCGCTTCGGAGCCCCAGGCCTCCGCGACCCAGCAGATGTCCAGCCCAAGACGCTCGGCCTCGGTGACGAAGTCGACGGTCTCCCGCCAGTTCCCGCCGGACGCCTCGATGGTGGTGGAGGTGCGCATCAGGCGGCCGCCCCTTCCGCGAGGTCCTTCAGGGCGTCGAGCGTGGCGGTCATGCCCTGCTCGAACTCCTTCAGCCGGACGTGGACGATCTTCTGCTCCTTCTCCGGCATCCGGTCGATCGCGAAGGAGAGGCCGGAGCGCCCCGGCCCCATCCGCACCCACTGGGCCAGCTCCGTCGCCCCGTCGTCCAGCGCGTCGAGGGTGAACCGCCAGACGGCGCTGGGAACTTCGGGGTCGGAGACCGCCCACGCGAACACGCGCGGCGCCGTGCACTCGACGACGTACGAGGTGGTCTCCCACGCGCCGAACGCCTCGTGCCGATTGCGTCCCACGAACCGGGCGCCCACGCCGCGCTCCTCGCCGAGCCACTCGGCGGACTGCAACTCGGCGCTGAACCGCGGCATGAGGCCGATGTCCGTCACCAGCTCCCACACCCGCTCCGGCGACGCCTCGATCCTGCGCCGCACCTCGACGGTCGGGGTGTCCGCATAGCGCGCGCCCGTCCACTCCATCGTGGCCCACCTCTCTCTCGTATCGGCTCGAAGCATGAGAGTTTCGTAGTTGGACTCACCACGTCAAGGGGGGTACGGGCCCCTGCGGGGATCCGTTCAGCGGGTGAAGCGCGCCGCGATGTCCGGGCGCCGCGCGAGCTTCTCCGGGTAGCCGGGGCCCATCCGCGCGTGGGTGTCCTCGGCGGTCATCGGCTCGCCGCAGTGCCCGCAGACGACCTCCGCCTCGGCGGCATGACCGCACCGGTCGTGTTCGAAGACGACCGGCGCGCCCTCCTCGCCGGACAGCCAGCGATTGCCCCAGGCGTTCATGGCGGCGAGGACGCCGAAGAAATCGCGCCCCTTCTCCGTCAGGACATAGTCGTGCCGCACCGGAGCACTGTCATAGGCCCGCTTCTCCATCAGCCCCGCCTCGACCAGCCGCCGCAGCCGCTCCGCCAGAGTCGTCCGGGCGATGCCGAGCTCCTGCTGGAACACGTCGAACCGGGTGATGCCGTAGAACGCCTCGCGCAGCACGAGCGGCGTCCACCAGTCCCCCAGGAGGTCCATGGTGCGGGCGATGGAGCAGGGCCAGTCGGCAAAGGAAGTGCGCCTCATGCCCGCCAGGATACGAAGGGTCCACAAGTAGGTCCCCGTACGAGAGAAGTAGGTCCCCGTACGAGACGGAGCTGGCCAGGCGGGCGGCCCCACCGAAGTGACGTTCACCATGAACAGCGCGAGCCCATTGTGAAGGGGCCCCGTACCTGATCACCTAAAGGTTCGACAACGCACCGAGCAGGAGGCCCCGTTGTTCGCTTCCGTGGACGAAGTCACCACGCGCCTGGCCGGGACCGGCTATCTGGCCTCGCCCGCCGTGGCGACCACCGTCTTCCTGGCCGCCAAGCTCGGCAAGCCACTGCTCGTCGAGGGCCCGGCGGGCGTCGGCAAGACGGAACTCGCGAAGGCGGTCGCGGCGATCAGCGACGCCCGCCTGATCCGCCTCCAGTGCTACGAGGGCGTGGACGAGAGCCGCGCGCTCTACGAGTGGAACCACGCCAAGCAGCTGCTGCGCATCACGGCGGGCCAGGGCGAGACCTGGGACCAGACCCGCACGGACATCTTCAGCGAGGAGTACCTCCTCTCCCGCCCGCTCCTGACGGCGATCCGCGGCGAGGACGCCAAGGTCCTCCTCATCGACGAAATGGACAAGGCGGACGTAGAAGTAGAAGGTCTCCTCCTCGAAGTCCTCTCCGACTTCCAGGTGACCGTCCCCGAGCTGGGCACCATCGCCGCCACCAAGCGCCCCTTCGTGGTCCTCACCTCCAACGCGAGCCGCGAACTGTCCGAGGCACTGCGCCGGCGCTGCCTCTTCCTCCACATCGGCTTCCCCGAGGAGGAGTTGGAGCGCCGCATCGTCGCCCTGAAGGTGCCCGAGCTCGACGCGGTGCTCGCCGAGTCCCTCGTACGCGTCGTGGGCGCGCTGCGCGCGATGGATCTGCGCAAGGTGCCCTCGGTCGCGGAGACGGTGGACTGGGCACGCACCCTGCTGGCGCTCGGCGCGGACCGCCTGGACGAGGAGGTCGTACGGGCGTCCCTCGGCGTCGTCCTCAAGCATCAGGAGGACGTGAACACGGCAGCGGCGAAGCTCGACCTGGACGCGGTGTGAGCACGGCGCTCTCGGTCGCGGACCGGGTCACCTCGCTCGTCCGGGCGCTGCGCGCGCACGGCATCCGGATCGGCACGGGCGAGAGCGTGGACGCCGCGCAGGCGGTGGCGGCGCTGGGCCTGGACAGCCGGGACCGGCTGCGCGAGGGGCTGGCCTCCACGCTCCTCCACGACCAGGGCCAGCGCGCGGTCTTCGACCCGGTCTTCGACGTGTACTTCCCGCACGCGGTGGGCGCGCCCGGCGAGGCCGGCACCACCGACAGGGACAGCCTCCGCGAACGCCTCACCGAGGCCCTGACCAGGAACGACAGCGCCGCCCTCGCCCGCCTGGCGGCCGCGGCGGTGGACGCCCTCGGCGGCTACGACACGAACGGCTGGTCGTCCCAGCAGACGCTCGACCGGCTGCGCCCGCAGACGCTCCTCGCGCCCGTCATGTCGGCGATCCGCGCGGGCGGCAGCGGCCAGTCAGGGGCGTTCACCGACCGCATCGAGGCGGACGAGATCCGGCGCCGCATCGAGGCCTTCCGCGAAGGGGTGCGCGGCGAGGCCCGCCGCCGCGTCGCGGAGGCCCGCAACCGCGACGAGCTGGCGCGCCGCATGCCGGTCCAGACACCCGACCGCACCCTGTTCCTCTACGCGGACAAGGCCCAGCTCGCCGAGCTGCGCCGCACGGTCCACCCCCTGGCCCGCAAGCTGGCCACCCGCCTCGCGGCCCGCAGACGCCGCGCGGCCCGCGGCCACATCGACCTGCGCCGAACGCTGCGCGGCTCCCTGTCGACGGGCGGCGTCCCCATGAAGCCCGTCCTGCGCAAGCGCCGCCCGACCCGCCCGGAACTGGTCCTGCTCTGCGACGTGTCGGGCTCGGTGGCCGGCTTCGCGAACTTCACGATGCTCCTGGTCCAGGCCCTGCACGACCAGTTCAGCAAGATCCGCGTCTTCGCCTTCGTCAACCGGATCGACGAGGTCACCGACCTCATCGCGCACGGCGCCGCGGACGCGGAGGGCCTCGGCGCCCGCATCGCCTCCGAGGCCACGCTGACCGGCTGGCACGGCAGCAGCGACTACGGCACGGCGCTCGGCGAGTTCGTCGAGCGCTACGAGTCCGCGGTGGGCCCCCGCACCACGGTCCTCATCCTCGGCGACGCCCGCAACAACCAGCAGAACCCGAACCTCCCGGCCCTCCGCCGCATCACCCGCGCCTCCCGCCGCACCTACTGGCTCAACCCGGAACCCCGCTCCCAGTGGGACACGGGCGACTCCGCGGCCTCCACGTACGCGGAAGTGGTGGACCTGTACGAATGCCGCAACGCGCGCCAGCTGAGCACCCTGGTGGGCCGCCTGCTTCCCGTCTAGCGGGCCCCGTCTAGGCGGACCCGTCCAGCGGGGCGCGTCCAGCGGAACTGTGACGCCTTCCTACGACTCCATCGTGGTCAGCCGCCACAGTCCCCAGCGGCTCGCCAGGGTGAGGGAGAAGTAGGCGAAGGTGATGGCGGTGACGAACAGCAGGCGGACCATGATGCCCGTGGGCCCCAGCAAGGTGACCGCCAGGAGGCCCACGCCGATCCACAGCAGCGCGCCGAGCCCGAAGGTCACCATGCGCCGCGCTCTGGACGCGGAGCGCGTGGGCTCAAAGTGGACGGCGGCCGCGGGACTCGCGGGCGTCACGGCTGTCATGGGACTCGCGGGCGTCACGGCTGTCACGGGCGTCACGGGCGTCACGGGCAAGGGGCCACCTTCCAAATGCGAATCGCGCAAATCGTGCAAGTGGGGCTAATCAGAGTACATGCGCAACTTCTACTCGCCCAGCGCGCTGATCCTGCGTCCGCGCACGGCCGCTTCGCACCCTGCGTAGCCCTCTCACTTGCGCAATCGTCGGGGTCCGTGAAGCGTGAGCGGGAGGTTCACCGACCGGGACGGAGACCGCATGAAGGCGGACGGCCGTGACGCGTACTTCGACAACGCCAAGTACCTGGCGATCGTCCTCGTCGCGCTCGGGCACGCCTGGGAACCGCTGCGTGGCGACAGCCGTGCGGCCTCCGCGCTGTACTTCACCGTCTACACGTTCCACATGCCGGCGTTCATCGTGATCTCCGGATACTTCTCGCGGTCGTTCGACGCGAGCCCCCGCCGGATGAAACGCCTGGTCACGGGCGTACTGGTGCCGTACGTGATCTTCGAGGTGGCGTACACCTTCTTCAAGCGCACGGTGGGCGACGACCCGGACTACCCGATCAGCCTGCTCGACCCCTGGTATCTGACCTGGTTCCTGATCGCGCTCTTCATCTGGCGGCTCACCACCCCGCTCTGGAAGATCATCCGGGCGCCGCTGCCGCTGGCCCTCGCGGTCGCCGTGCTCGCCGCCGTCTCCCCCGACATCGGTGACGACCTGGACCTTCAGCGGGTGCTCCAGTTCCTGCCCTTCTTCGTGCTCGGGCTGTGCCTGAAGCCGCACCACTTCAGCCTGGTGCGGCGCCGCGAGGCCCGCCTGCTCGCAGTGCCGGTGTTCGTGGGTGCGCTGCTCGTCGCTTACTGGGCCTCGCCGCGGATGACCGCCGCCTGGTTCTACCGCCGTGACAGCGCGCAGGAGCTGGGCGCGTCCGGCTGGACGGGCGTGGTGATGACGCTCGCGCTGTTCGGCTGCTCGGTGATCCTGATGGCCTGCTTCTTCGCGTGGGTGCCGGGGCGCAGGCTGTGGTGCACGGCGCTCGGCGCGGGCACCCTGTACGGCTATCTGCTGCACGGCTTCCTCGCGAAGGGCTCCCGCTTCTGGGGCTGGTACGACCACGACTGGGTGCACACGCCGCTCGGCGAGATCACCGTCACCGTGATCGCGGCGAGTGTCATCACCGTCCTGTGCACCCCACCCGTCCAGCGGCTGTTCCACTGGGCCATGGAGCCCGAGATGAAGTGGGCCTTCAAGAAGGATCCGGCTTCCTAGGTTCCGCGCCGGTTTCCTGAGCGCAACGCCGACGAAACACCCGCTCCCTACCGTCCCCATCACACCGGTCATGGCTGCAACGGCCGGTGGGCGCCCACGCGTTGACCCGCCACGGCGCTAACCAGCCATCTTCCACCGAGCTGTGAGGAGGAACGATGGCTGTTGTCGAGCATGCCGTCGCGCCCGCACACCAAGGACCCCACCCCGTCGACGCCCGGCCGCCGCTGCGGCGGCTCGTGCCGCTGAGCCTGCAGCATCTGCTCGTCGCGTACGCGGGCATGGCGACGATGCCGCTGCTGGTGGGGACCGCGCTGCATCTCCCCGAGGACCGGATTCGGCTGCTCATCAGCGCCAATTTGTTGGTGAGCGGGATCGCGACCGTGTTGCAGTCGATGGGGCTGAAGTGGTTCGGGGCGCGGCTGCCGATCGTGATGGGGTCGACGTTCACCGCGATCACCCCCGCCATCCTCATCGGGCAGGAGCACGGGCTCGCCGCCGTGTTCGGGGCCACGGTCGTGTCGGGTCTCGTGACGCTGGCCATCGCGCCGTGGTTCGGTCGGTGCCTGCATCTGTTTCCGCCGCTGGTGACCGGGACGGTCATCGCCGTGATCGGGTTCTCGCTCGTACCGTCGGCGGCAGGACTCGTCACCGGCGACGGCGGGGGCGGCAAGGGCCTCGCGCTCGCCGCCGCGACCGTGGTGCTGGTCGTGCTGGTGGAGCGGCTCGCGCCGCCGGCGGTCGCCCGGTTCTCGGTGCTCGTCGCCATGGCCGTGGGGACCGTGGCCGCGCTGCCGCTGGGGCTGTTCGACGGGTCGGGGGTCGCGGACGCGCACGTCGTCACGGCACCCGATCCCACCGCTTTCGGGGCACCCACGTTCGTGGTGCCCGCGATCGCGGCGATGCTCGTCGTGCAGCTCGTGAACATGGTGGAGTCCGTCGGCGACACCCTCGCGGTCGGCCAGATCGTCGGCCGCGGCGACGACGCGCCCACCGTCGTACGGGCGCTGCGCGCGGACGGGGCCGCCACCGTGCTGTCGGGGGCGCTCGCCTCCTTCCCCATCGTGACGTTCGGGCAGTCGGTGGGCCTGGTGAGCGTGACGCGAGTGAAGAGCCGTCATGTCGTGGCGCTGTCCGGGGTGTTGATGGTGGTGCTGGCGTTCGTGCCCGTGCTCGGGGCCGCCGTCGCCGCCGTGCCGGGGCCGGTCCTCGGCGGGGTGTCGCTCGTCATGTTCGGGACCGTGGGCGCCGTCGGATTGCGCATCCTCGCGCGCGCCGATCTGACCGAGCCACGGAATCTGCTGACCGTCGCCCTCGCCTTCGCGCTCGGCATGATCCCGCTCGGCGCGCCGGACTTCTACGCGCCGCTCCCCTCGTACGTACGCACCGTCCTGGACAGCGGCATCGCCGTCACCGGGATCGTGGCGTTCCTGCTCAATCTGCTGTTCCACCACACGGGCGCGACCCGCCTCCGGAAGGAGCCCGCCCGATGAACCTCCGGACGATCACGGACGTCACCGTTTACAGCGGGGGCCGCTGGCTGCCCGGGATGGATGTGCACATCGCCGACGGGCGAGTCACGGCGCTGGTGTCGCACGGTGAACTCCCTTGTGTTGGCGCGGTGTTGGATGGCGGTGGCGGACATCTGACGCCCGGCCTCGTCAACACTCACACCCACCTCTTCCAGGCCGGGCTGCGCGGTATCGGTGAGGGGCTCGGGCTGCTCGCGTGGCTGAGCGCCGTCGGCGAGGAGGCCGCGCTGCTCACTCCCGAGCGGGCCTACGCGACCGCTGCCGCCGCCGCGGCCGAGGCGCTGCGCAGCGGCACCACCACGCTCGTCGAGCACATGTGGCCGCACCCGTCGCCCGAGGTGCACGACGCGGTGCTGCGGGCCCTCAAGGACAGCGGTGTACGGGCCGTGTTGTGCCGGGGCGTCGCCGACCGGGCGGACCGGAGCCGCAAGTGGGGCTTCGACCCTCGGCTGATGCAGCCGCTGAAGGAGGCCCTCGCGCACACGGACGAGCTGATCGCGCAGGCGCGCGGCAGCCGGGTGGACGTGGGGGTGGCCGTGCCCAACCCGCGGTGCCTGACACCGGACGGGATGGCCGCCGTACGCGCGTACGCGGACGAGCACGACCTGCCCGTCTCGCTGCACCTGTTGGAGACGATGACGGACGACGCAATGTGCCGCGATCGTACGGGAGTTGGTGCCATCGAGTATCTGGAGCGGGCCGGGTTCCTGTGGGACCGGCTGCTCGCCGTGCACTGTGTGGAGCTGGACGCGGCGGGCCGCGGGACACTCGCCCGGCACGGCGTCGGTGTCTCGTACAACCCGCTGAGCAATATGCGGCTCGGCAGCGGGATCGCGCCGGTGCCCGCGATGCTGGAGGCCGGCCTGAGCGTCGGGCTCGGGGTCGACGGGGCTGCCAGCAATGACACGCAGGACATCCTTGAGGCACTGCGCATCGGCGCGTATTTGCAACGGGCCGCGCACCGCAAGGCGGATCTGTTCGGGTTCTCCGAGATGTTCGCGATAGCGGCGGGCGGCGCGAACCGGGTCCTCGGGATCGAGGAGAACCCGGACGGCGGGGTGCGGCTCGGGATGCAGGCGGACCTCGTCCTGCACCGCTTCGACCGGGACTACGCCTGCCTTCCGGTACGCGATCCGGGAGCGACGCTCCTGACGTGCGCGGGCAGCAGGACCGTGACGGCCGTCCTGGTCGACGGGGAGATCCTCGTACGCGACGGGGAGCATGTCCGGCTCCCCTCTCGCGAGTTGGCAGCGGCCCTGACCAATTGACCCAGATCAAGCCCCTGCGGCGATTGAGCAGCGGGGCCCGGGGCGGAGCCCCGAGTCCGCAACCACGGACCACCCTCACATCTCAAGGAGCGAACCCCACGATGACCGACACCACCACGTACGACCTCGCCGAACTGACCAAGGAAACCCGGATGGGCGGCGCCGGGACGGAGACCTCCGCCCGGGAGATCCGCCGCATCGACCTCGCCGACTTCGAGAACCGCAAGGCCGAGATCACCGAGGAACTGTGGGCCGCCGCCACCGACATCGGCTTCTTCCAGCTGGTCAACCACGGCATCGAACCACGCGCCGTGGACGGCGCGTTCGCCGACGCCGAGGCCTTCTTCGCGCTGCCGGAGGAGACCAAGGCGCGACACGGCCTGAAGAAGGGGCTCAACTCCGGCTGGGAGTCGATGACCCAGGTGCGTCCTTCGATCGGGACGCCCGACCAGAAGGAGTCGTACCAGCTGACCCGTCCGCACATGGAAGGCCTGTGGCCGGACGACGCGCTGCCCGGTTTCCGCGAGCGAACCCTCGAATTCGAGGCGCGCTGCCGGGAGTTGGCGATGCGCGTCCTGGGCTGCTTCGCCGACAAGCTGGGCCTGCCGGACGGATTCTTCGCGCGCGCCCACGACCCGGCGAGCCCGCAGTACCAGTCGACGCTGCGGATGCTGCACTACTTCGCCGTGCCCGAAGACGCCGTGATCCCCGAGAACGTGTGGCGGGCCGGGGCGCACACCGACTTCGACTGCCTGACGCTGCTGTTCCAGCGGGACGGGCAGGGCGGGCTGCAGGTGTGCCCGGGCAAGGAGGCCGAGGCGCAGGAGTGGACGCCGGTCGAGCCGGCGGACTCCGTGATCACCTGCAACATCGGGGACATGCTGATGCGGTGGAGCGACGACCGGCTCCCGTCGAACTTCCACCGGGTCAGGTCACCGGGCCCGGACGACGACCGGTCGGCCCGCCACAGCATCGCGTTCTTCGCGCAGGCCGACCGTGACGTGGTGATCGAGGGCCCGGAGGGCCGCTACCCGCCGATCACCGCGGCCGACTACATCCAGCAGCGAATCGCTGCCAACTTCGCCCGATAGTCAGGTGGTTGACGTGACGATTCCCGCGAACGGCGGACGGCGGCCGGTTCAGGAGGGTTCCACCGCCACCCGGATCGTGCGCAGTTCCGGGTCCGCCGGATCGGGTACGTTCATGCCCGCCGTGAGGCCCGAACGCAGATAGGTGAGCACCGGGCCGGTGAGCCGCTCCCCCGGCAGCACCGTCGGGATGCCCGGCGGGTACGGGCTGGCCATTTCGGCGGCGACGCGTCCCGCGGCGCGTTCCAGCGGCACCTCCTCGATCGGCCCGAAGTACGCGTCGCGCGGCAACATGGCGTGTTCCAGGCGGAGTTCGGAGGGCTTCGGCACGGCGACAGTGGGCGCGCCGCGCAGTTCGGCGCGGTGTTCGGTGACGTCCCGCAGGCCGTCGAGGAGGGCGGCGAGCGTCGCCGGGGAGTCCGCGAAGGTGAGTTGGGCACCGACCCTGCGGTGGTCGGCGATGTGCACGTCGAGGGCGCGGTGGGAGCGCAGCCAGTCGGCGACGCGGTAGCCGCTCGTGTCGAGGTCGGACACATCGATGAGGACGGGCAGCGGGTCGAGGTCGTACGCGAGGCCGGGGCCGGTGAGGTCGTCGCGGCCGTACACGTGCAGGCCGTCGATCGCGTCGATGGCCCGCCGCGCGTCCGTCGCGAGGTCGAGGGCGTCGCCCAGGAGCTCGCGGCCGTGCAGCCGCATCTGGCGTCGCCAGCCGTCGAGGCCCGCGTAGATGAGGACGGAGGGACTGGTGGTGCCGAGCAGGTCGGCGCGGGAGGTGAGTGTGTCCGGGTCGATGAGGTCGCCGCGCAGATGGAACACCGAGCCCTGCTCCAGGCCGCTGCCCATCTTGTGGATGCTGGTGACACACACGTCGGCGCCCGCGTCCATGGCCCACTTGGGCAGGTCGGGGTGGAACGGCAGATGCGCGCCCCACGCCTCGTCGACGATCAGCGGCCTGCCGCGCGCGTGGCAGACCTCGGCGAGCCGTTCCAGGTCGCCGCAGGTCCCGTACGGGGTCGGGCTGGTGATCAGCGCTCCGCGCGCGTCCGGATGACGTTCGAAGGCCTCCTCGTACGACTGCGGGGAGGGCGGGTGCGCGAGGCCGCGCTCGGCGTCCCACTGCGGTTCGACCCACACGGGGTCGATGCCGCACAGGATCAGCCCGCTCACCACGGACTTGTGGGCGTCACGCCCGATGAGCAGCTGCTCGTGGGGCCCGGCGACGGCCAGCATCGCGGCCTTGACCGACAGGGAGCTGCCGCACGTGGTGAAGAAGGTGTGGTCGGCGTGGACCGCGTCGGCCATCAGCTCCTCGGCGCGCCGCAGCACCCGGCCGCGCATCCGGCGGTCGTCCAGGCCGCCGCTGGCGAGGACGTCCGAGTGGAAGGCGTCGCCGAGCACTCTCCTGGCCTGCTCGTCGGCGCCGCGCGCCTGCTTGTGACCGGGTGGCGTGAAGGCGAGCCTGCCGTGCGCGTGGTACGAGTCGATGGCTTCCAGAACGGGGGCGGAGGTGTGATCCATGGGACCCGGGTACCGGATATCGGGCCTGTTCATGCCATCTGCTCCTGCCGGGTCGTGTGGTGCGGAAGGGATTCGGCCGCGCGCCCGCCGGGGCCCGGTACCCGGATTCCGGGCTTGAGCAGCCCCTTCGAGGGGACTCGGGACGCATGACCGCCCCCTGGCGCCGACCGCGAGTTGAGGGAGCACCATGACCCACCACGAGCATCGCGGACAGGACGAGGAAGGGTCCGCCGAGACGGCGACGACGGGTGAGCCGAGCCCGGCCCCGAAGGGCCCGAACGACCCGAAGGATCCGAAGGACCCGAATGGCCCGAAGGACCCGACGGACCTTCCGGCCCGCTCCTGGTGGGCGGTGCTGCGCCGCACCGGAAAGGAGTTCCTCGACGACGACCTGCCCGACCGGGCGGCCGCGCTGACGTACTACGGCGTCCTCTCGATCTTTCCCGCGCTGCTCGTCCTGGTGTCCTTCCTCGGCGTGGTCGGCGAGCGGGCGACGCGGGGCGTCCTGAACAACCTGCGTCACCTCACGCCGGGTCCCGTGCGCGATCTGCTGACCGATGCCGTGCGGCAGTTGCAGGACAGCGGCGGGGCCAGCGGGGCGGTCGCGATCGTGAGCCTGCTGACCGCGGTCTGGTCGGCCTCCCGCTATGTCGCCGCGTTCATCCGCACCTCGAACGCCGTCTACGACACGGAGGAGGGCCGCCCGGCCTGGAAGCTGACGCCGTTGCAGCTCGCGCTGACCGGCGCGCTGATGGTGCTCCTCGCGCTGAGCGCGATCATCATCGTGTTCACAGGACCGCTGGCCAAGCGCGCGGGCGACGCGCTCGGGGCGGGCGACGCGGCGCTCATGACGTGGCACATCGCGAAGTGGCCGGTGCTGCTCGCGCTGGTCGTCCTGATGGTGGCGCTGCTGTTCTGGCGCGCCCCCAACGTCCGGGGCCCCGGCTTCCGCTGGCTGAGCCCGGGCAGCCTGCTCGCGGTGCTGCTGTGGCTGGCGGCCTCGGGCGGCTTCGCGCTGTACGTGACCTGGTTCGGCTCGTACAACAAGACGTACGGCACGCTGGCCGGCGCCATCATCTTCCTGGTCTGGCTGTGGCTGTCGAACCTGGCGCTGCTGCTCGGCCTGGAATTCGACGCGGAGCTGGCCCGGCAGCGCGCCATCGTCGGCGGTCTCCCCGAGGACGAGGAGCCGTACGTGGAGCCGCGCGACACCCGCAAATGGCCGGCACGGCTCCGCCGCAGGACCACCCACGGCAGCCGGCCGGTGTAGGACCTGTCGTTCGGATCAGGCCGGCCGCTCAGCCGTGGATCGCCCCCTCGCCGCCGCGCAACGACTGCCCGCTCCCGCCACGCCGTGCCGCGACGATCTCCGCGCCGATCGACACCGCGGTCTCCTCCGGTGTGCGGCCGCCGATGTCGAGACCTATCGGGGAGTGCAGGCGCTCCAACTCGGCCTCGCCCAGACCGACTTCGCGCAGCTTCGCCATCCGGTCGTCGTGCGTGCGCCGCGAGCCCATCGCCCCGACGTACGCGACCGGCAGCCGCAACGCGACCTCCAGCAACGGCACATCGAACTTCGCGTCGTGCGTCAGCACGCACAGCACGGTGCGCTCATCGGTGTCGGTCGAGCGGAGATAGCGGTCCGGCCACTCCACGACCACCTCGTCCGCCTCCGGGAAACGGGTCGGCGTGGCGAAGACGCCGCGCGCGTCGCACAGGGTGACGTGGAAGCCGAGCAGCTTGCCGACCTTGACCAGCGCGCCCGCGAAGTCCACCGCGCCGAACACGATCAGCCGCGCGGGCGGCACGCTCGACTCGACGAACAGGGTGACGTCTCCCTCGCAGCGCGCCTTGCTCTCCGGCACCTCGCACAGCCCCGTGCGGCCGAGGTCGAGATAGGCGCGGGCCTGCGCAGCGAGCCCCGAGTCGTCGCCCTCCGTGAGCCGTCCCTCGTGCGAGCCGTCGGGACGGATCATCAACAGGCCGCCGATGGACGGGAGTTCACCCGGCCCGTCGAGGATGCGGGCCAGCGCCACCGCCTCGCCGCGCGCCGCGACGGCGAGCGCCGAGACCACCGTCGCCCGGGACGGCGAGTCGAGCCGCACCGGCTCGACGTGCACCTCGACCTCGCCGCCACAGGTCAGACCCACGGCGAACGCGTCGTCGTCGCTGTAGCCGAACCGCTCGCGGGCCGGCGCACCGTCCGCGAGCGCCTGGACACACAGTTCGTAGACGGCGCCTTCCACGCAGCCACCGGACACCGAGCCGATGACCTCGCCCGCCGAGTCGACGGCGAGGGCCGCGCCGGGCGGCCGGGGCGCGCTGCCGCTCACCGATACGACGGTGGCGACAGCGAACTCCCGGCCCTGCGCGGCCCATTCGCTCAGCTCGGCGGCGAGGTCAAGCATTGCGCTCCGCCTCGGCGAGCAGCACCCGGTCGGGCCGCAGCGGCAGATCGCGGTGCCGCACACCGGTCGCGTGCCACACGGCGTTGCCGATCGCGGCGGCCGTGCCGACGATGCCGATCTCGCCGACGCCCTTGATGCCGACGGGGTCGTCCGGGTCGCTGTCGTCGACCCAGTGCGCCTCGACGACCGGCACGTCCGCGTTGGCGGCGACGTGGTAGCCCGCGAAGTCGGCGCCGACGTGCCCGCCGTCCGCCGCGTCCCGCACGGCCTCCTCGTGCAGGGCCATGGAGATGCCCCACGTCATGCCGCCCACCAACTGGCTGCGCGCGGTGAGGGGGTTGATGATGCGGCCCGCGGAGAAGACACCGAGGAGGCGGCGCACGCGGACCTCGCCGCTCGCCACGTCCACGGCGACCTCGGCGAACTGCGCGCCGTAGGAGTAGCGCTCCTTCTGCGCGAGGGCACCGACCAGTTCGGTCGTGTCGGTGCGGACCGTGAGGCCCTCGGTGGGAACGGCGGCGGTCGGGGACAGCCGGTCGCGCAGTTCGCGGCTGGCCGCCATCACGGCCCAACCCCACGAGCGCGTGCCCATCGAGCCGCCCGAGAGCCACGCCTCCCCGAAGTCGCTGTCGGCGATCCGCACCCGCACCAGGCCCTGGTCGACGCCGAGTTCGTCGGCGGCGATCTGGGTCAGCGCGGTGCGCGCCCCTGTGCCGACGTCCGCCGCCGTGATCCGGACCGTGAACGTACCGTCGTGCTCGGCGGTGACGGACGCCGTGGACGGGGCGACACCGGACGGGAAGGAGCAGGCCGCCACGCCCGTACCGAGGAGCCAGCGGCCCTCGCGGCGCACGCGCGGTCGCGGGTCGCGGCCCTCCCAGCCGAAGCGGCGCGCGCCGTCCTCGTAGCAGCCGAGGAGATTGCGGCTGCTGAAGGGCAGCCCGGAGACCGGACCGACCTCGGGTTCGTTGCGCACGCGGAGCGCGACCGGGTCCATGCCGAGCTTCTCGGCGAGCTCGTCGAGCGCCGACTCCACGGCGTACGAGCCGGGGGCCTCGCCGGGCGCCCGGACGAACGTCGGGGTCGGCAGGTCCAGGGGCACCACACGGTTCACGGAGTGGTGCGCGTCGGACGCGTACATCACACGCCCGTACCCGGCGCTCGCCTCGACGAACTCGCGGATGTTCGAGGTCAGCGACTGCGCGTCGTGCCCGAACGCGCGAAGGCGTCCGTCGGCGTCGGCGCCGAGCCGCATCCGCTGGGTGGTGGGGCTGCGGTAGCCGGTGATCGCGAAGACCTGACGGCGCGTCATGGTGAGCCGGACGGGGCGATGGAGTTCGGTCGCGGCCATCACGGCGGCGATGTGGTGCGCCGCCACGAGCTTGCCGCCGAAGGCGCCGCCGACGTGTTCCGAGCGGACGCGCACGGCGGACGGGTCGAGCGAGAAGGTCTGCGCGAGCTGGTCGGCGACGGCCTTGCTGCCCTGGTTGGCGTCGTACACCTCCAGCCGCCCGTCCTCCCAGCGCACGGTCACCGCGTGCGGCTCCATGGCGGTGTGGTGCGTCTCGGGGGTGGTGTAGCGCTCGTCCACGACGGCGGCGGACGCGGCGAGTTCGGCCTCCAGGTCGCCCTTGGTCGCCTCCGAGCCCTCGGGCGCGTAGGTGCCGGGCCGGTCGGCCTCGAAGGCGATGTCGTGCGGCTCGGTGTCGTACTCGACGACGAGCGCCTCCGCGGCCTCCCGGGCCTGCTCGGAGGTCTCGGCTACGACGAGCGCGACGGGCCAGCCGGCGTGCTTCACCTTGTCGTCCTGGAAGACGTGGAGGATGCCGTCGGGCGGCCCCATCAGGGTGAGGTAGTCGGTGTTGATGCGCGGCGCGTTGCCGTGGTGCATGACGGCGAGGACGCCGGGCATGGCGCGCACGGCCTCGTCGCCGACCGAGCGGATCCGGCCGCGTGCCACGGTGGACAGCACGAGCCAGCCGTGCGCGAGGTCGGTGAACGGGAACTCGCCCGCGTACCGGGCGGCCCCCGTGACCTTCTCGCGCCCCTCGATCCGGCTGCGCCCGACACCCACCGAGCCCGATTTCGTCGTGCCGGCCGCTGTGGTGGTGGTCGTCGTCATCGGGTGGCCTCCGAGGCGAGTTCGGTGAGCAGCGCAACGATCAGATTGCGCATCAGGGGCACCTTGTACCTGTTGTCGGGCAGCGGCTTCGCCGCCGCTAGTTCGGCGTCCGCGGCGGCCGCGAACGTCGCGCCCTCCGCGGGCTGCCCGATCAGCGCCGCCTCTGCGGCACGGGCCCGCCACGGCCGCGAGGCGACCGCGCCGAGCGCGATCCGCGCGTCCCGTACGACGCCGTCCTGGACGTCGACGGCGGCGGCCACGGAGCCGATCGCGAAGGCGTACGAGGCGCGCTCGCGGACCTTGCGGTACACCGAGTTCGCCGCGACGGGCGCGGGCGGCAGGGTGACCGCGGTGATGAGCGCACCGGCCGGGAGGCCGGTCTCCAGGTGCGGGGTGTCGCCGACGGGCCGGTAGAAGTCGGCGAGCGCCAACTCGCCCTTGCCGTCGGCGGTTTCGTACTCCACGACGGCGTCGAACGCGGCGAGCGCGACACCCATGTCGGACGGGTGCACCGCCACGCAGTGCTCGCTCGCGCCGAGGATGGCGTGATTGCGGTGCTCGCCCTCGACGGCCGGGCAACCACTGCCGGGCTCCCGCTTGTTGCACGGCTTGCTGACGTCGGTGAAGTAGCCGCAGCGAGTGCGCTGCAGCAGATTGCCGCCGACGGTGGCCATGTTGCGCAGCTGCCCGGAGGCCCCGGCGAGCACGGCCTGAGTCAACGCCGGGTAGCGGCGCCGCACTTCGGGGTGGGCGGCGAGGTCGCTGTTGGTGACGGTGGCACCGATACGGAGCCCACCGTCAGCGGTCACCTCGATCTCGCCGAGCGGCAGTTCCCGCACGTCGACGAGGCGCGCGGGCCGCTCGACGCCGATCTTCATCAGGTCGACGAGGTTGGTGCCGCCGCCGAGGAAGCGCGCCTCGGGGTCGGCGCCGAGCACCGCCACCGCGCCCGACACATCGGACGCCCGCTCGTATCCGAACTCCCTCACGCCACGGTCTCCTTCGCGTCGTCGGCGGAGTGCGCGGCCGCGTGGGCGACCGCTTGCACGATCGACACGTACGCCCCGCAGCGGCACAGGTTTCCGCTCATCCGCTCCCTGATCTCCTCCGGGGTCAGCGGCTGCGGCCCGGCCTCGGGCCGCACGTCGCCGGTGGCCGCGGACGGCCAGCCCGCGGCGTGCTCCTCGATGACGGCGAGGGCCGAACAGATCTGGCCGGGCGTGCAGTAGCCGCACTGGTAGCCGTCGAGCTCGACGAACGCCTCCTGCACCGGGTGCAGTTCGCCGTCCGGGCCCGCGATGCCCTCGATGGTGGTGATCTCGCGGTCCTCGGCGGCGACCGCGAGCTGCAGACAGGCCACGGTCCTGCGCCCGTCGACGAGCACCGTGCAGGCGCCGCACTGCCCCTGGTCGCAGCCCTTCTTCGTGCCGGTCAGATCGAGCCGCTCGCGCAGGGCGTCGAGCAGCGTGGTGCGGTGGTCGACGGGCAGCGTGTGCTTCTCCCCGTTGATGTTCAAGGTGACGACGCTGGACGTAGCGGACACGGTCGTGCCGCCGGTGTCAGCTGGGGGCATGTGTGCAGCCTTCTTTCGCGTGTCTGGTGCGTGGAGAATCGGCGCTGTACGCAGGGTGGGACGCGGACCGGACATGGATGCGGTCCGGGGCCCGGACCACTATGGTGTGGACTCTAACCGGACAGCTGTCCGTTCAACGGGACACGAACGTAGTGGACAACTGTCCGCCTAGCAAGGACTATTCCCCGCCACGGCCGAAGGAGGAGAAGTCGCGTGGGCTACGCGAAGAAGTCGGCCGCGCTGCGCTCGGACGCGCAGCGCAATCGCGACCGCATCCTCGAGGTGGCCCTGGCCGAACTGACGCGCTCCGCGGACACGCCGTTGAGTGCGATCGCGAAGAAGGCGGGTGTCGGGCAGGGCACGTTCTACCGCAACTTCCCCAGCCGTGAGGCGCTCGTCCTCGAGGTGTACCGCTACGAGGTGGAGCAGGTCGCCGACGCGGCCTGCGAGTTGCTGTGCGGACGACCGCCGGAGCTGGCGCTGCGCGAGTGGATGGACCGCCTCGCCCAGTACGCGATGGCCAAGGCGGGCCTCGCGGACGCACTCCGCGAGGCGACCAGCGCACGCGGCACGATGAAACAGCTCGCGCACGCCCCACTGACCGAGGCGGTCACGCACCTCCTGGAGGCGAACGAAAAGGCGGGCACAATCCGCCCCGACGTCACCCCGGACGACTTCATGCTGGCCATCGCGGGCCTGTGGCTGATCGACCCCCACGGCGACTGGCAGGCACGGGCGGGCCGCCTACTGGACCTGGTGATGGACGGGCTGCGGGCGGGTGCGCCTGGCGCGTCAGGCCCTTGCGGCGATTGATACTTCGGGCCTCGCCGACGATTGGCATTTCCAGCCCCGCCGGCGTTTGAGGCGCGGGGTCCGGGGCGGAGCCCCGTGACCGGAGGGCGGTCGACCCTGCGCGCGGACCGGTAGCTCAGGAACGCTTACGCGGCTTGCCGCCCTTGACGTTCTTGGCCGGCTTGTTCGCACTCCGCTTCGACTGCGGCTTCCCGTCCTGCCGAATCCGCCCCGGCTTCACGAAGGCCTTCTTCCCCGGCAGCCTCTTCTTCTCCGCCGCCTTCTTGTCGGGCTCCGCCTGCGTACGGCCCCGCGAACTGTTCACGGTCCGGCCGCGCACGATGCCGATGAAGTCCTCGACGAGATCCGTGGTGCGCTCCTCGGGCCAGGCGAGCACCACGCTCGACTCCGGCGCGTCGGTGACCGTGCGGTACGTGAGGTCGCGCCGGTGGTGCAGACGGGCGAGCGACATCGGGACGACGAGCAGGCCCACGCCCGCCGCGACCAGCTCGATGGCGTCGGTCGTCGTGGCGGGGCGCTCGAAGGCGGGCTGCCCCGGCGGCCGCTCCCAGCCGAGCACGTCGTCGAGCGGATGCTGCACGATCTCGTCGGCGAGGTCGGCGAGGGTGATCTCGTCGGCGGCGGTCACGAGGTGGTCCTTCGGGGCCACGACCACGGTCTTCTCGGTGTAGAGCGGGATCGCGCTGAAGTACGTACGGTCCACGGGCGGCCGCACCAGACCCGCGTCGGCGTCCCCACGGCGCAGCACGTCGGGCACCTCGGCCGCGGTCACCTGCACCAGGTCGAGCGGCACGTCGGGCCGGCGCTCACGCCAGATCCGCACCCACTTGGCGGGGGTGGCCCCGGGAACGTAGGCCAGGCGGAAGCAGGGTCCTGAGGGCGGTGCGGGTGTCTCTTGCGTGCCGGTCACGGGCCCAAGGCTACCCGCCGTGGTCAGCGGGTCCCGTCACGATCGATACCCTTGACCTCATGAGTTCGAACCAGAGCACCCAGACCATGAAGCCCGCGACCGCGGCAAAGAAGCTGGGTGTGTTCCTCGACGCCACGCCCGCCGAGTTCCAGGAGGGCGTCGTCTCGCGCGCCGAGCTGACCGCGCTGCAGGCCGAGCCGCCGCAGTGGCTCGTCGACCTGCGCGCGAACGGGCCGCACCCGCGCCCCGTGGTGGCGCAGAAGCTGGGCGTCTCCATCTCGGGGCTCGCCCGCGGTGGCGTCACGGATGCGCTGACCACGGAGCAGATCGAGGCCATCAAGACGGAGAACCCCGAGTGGCTTCAGGCGGAGCGGGCCACGCAGGCGGATGTCCGCAAGGAGAACGTCCGCGTCAAGAAGCTTCACGCCGAGCAGGCGGAGCAGCGGGCTCAGCGCGAGGCGTGATCGGGTGGGGCGTTGAGGTCACCGGGTGGCCTGCGCCCCACGCCGCGGGGCTCTGCCCCGGACCCCGCGGGCTCTCGTCCGAAGAGCGGGCTTGAAAAGATCGGGGCTCTGCCCCGGACCCCGCTGCTCAATCGCCGCAGGGGCTTAAATTGACCCCGGCCTCAATGACCCCAAGGGCTTAAATTGGCCCGGCCTCAATGGCCGCAGGAGCTCAAATTGACCCCGGCTCCCCGCAGGGGCCCGCATGGCGACGAGTCGCAGGAGCTTGAAGGACGACCAGCGCCCCCGCCACCACCAGCGCCCCACACACCACCCCGCTCGCCGCGCCCCAGCCGCCCGCCGCGACAAGCGGCGCCGCCAGGCCCGCGCCGAGGGCTCCCGCCAGGAAGTACAGGAGCAGGTAGACGCCGCTGAGGCTGCCGCTGCGGGCCGGGTCGATGGACATGACGCGGGTCTGGTTGGCGGCCTGGGCCGTGAAGCAGCCCGCGTCGACCAGGGCGAGGCCCGCCGCCGTCACCACGGGCCGGTCGAGCCCCGTGCACAGCAGCGCCGCACCGGCGGCCGCCACCACCATGCTCCCGGCGATCACCGCACGCGGCGAGTACCGGTCCCCCAGCCGCCCGGCCACGGGCAACGCCGCGAACCCGAGCGCCCCGGCCAGGCTGTACAGGCCGATGTGCGCGGCATCGAGACCGTACGGCGGCTGCGCGAGCCGCACCGTGAGCGCGACCCAGACGAGGCTGAAGGCCAGGTACCAGAGGCTGCCGCTCAGCACCGCGAGCCGCAGCGCACGGTGCCGGCGCAGCAGTCCGGGCAGCGCGGCGAGCGTGCCGAGGTACCCACCGCCACCGCCCTCGGGCCGCTCCCCTGGCAGCCGCGCCCACGCGATCGCCCCGCAGACCACCACGAGCCCCGCGAACGCGAGCAGCATGCCGCGCCAGCCGAACGCGTCCGCGAGCGCCCCGCCGACGAGCCGGCTCAGCAGGATCCCCGCCGACATGCCCGCCGCGACGCCCGCGACGGCCCGCCCGCGCCGCTCCCCCGGCACCCCGCGCCCGGCGATCGTGGACGCCATCGCGCTGACGCTCGCCCCCGCACCCACCATCACGTACGCGAGGAGCAGCAGGCCGAGGCCGGGTGCGCAGGAGGCGAGCAGCAGCCCCGCCGTGAGCAGCGCCAACTGTCCCGCGACGAGCCGCCGTGGCGCCGCCCGGTCCGCGAGGGGCAGCAGGAAGGCGAATCCGGCGATGCATCCGCCGAGCGCGGCGGTCGTGACGAGGCCGATGGCGGCGGCAGAGGCGCCGGTGTCGTGGGCGACGTCGCCGAGCGCAGGCTGGATCGCGTAGTTGTTGGCGAGCGCCACTCCGGCGGTGCAGGAGAGCACCGCGACGCCTCCGCGCGGCAGCCTCACGGGGCCTCACCGCGCACCAGGACCACGGCGTAACGGCAGTCCCGCTGCGTCGAGTTGGCGAAGACGCAGGCCGTGGGCGGGCCCAGTTCGACCGTGTCGCCCGCGTCGAGTTCGTGCACGACGTCGCCCTCGTGGAACGTGAGATGCCCTTCGAGCACCCAGATGATCTGCCGGTGGAACGCGAACGCCGCGGCCGGGTACGGGACTTCGGCCCCGGCCGGGAGCCGGATCTCGGCCACCTCCGCGGGGAAACCGGGTCCCGACACCTGCCGCCGCGCGTACCCGGTCTCCGGGTCGCGCCACTGCGGCGCCGCCTCCGCGCGCCGCACCCGCTCCTCGGTCGACTCGGGCTCCGGTTCCGGCTCGGGGTCGAGCAGCGTCGCCACGCTCAGCCGGAACGCCGCCGACAGCTTGCCGAGGATCACGGCGCTCGGGCTGCTCTCGCCGCGCTCGATCCGGTGGATCATCGCCCGCGACACCCCGGACTCCTCGGCCAGCTCCGCCAGGGTCCAACGGCGCCGGTCCCGCTCCGCACGGATCCGGGCACCGATGCGCTCCACCAGGGGGTCTACGATATTGGACATGGATCCACGATACGAGACGCGGGCCCCGGCGGTGAAGGTCCGCCCGGCCCACGAGGACGACCTGGACGCCGTCCTCGCCATCCGCAATCACGCCATCGAGCACGGCACGGCGCTGTGGACGGACACGCCGCAGTCGCGGGAGGAGGGCGCGGCCTGGCTGGGAGCGCATCTTGAGCGCGGTTCGGCCTACGTGGCCGAGCTCGGCGGAGAGGTCGTCGGGTTCGGTGTCTACGGGCCCTGGAAGGCGTACTCCGGCTTCCGGCACACCGTGGAGAACTCGGTGTACGTCACCGGCGGCCACCAGGGGGCCGGCATCGGTTCCGCACTCCTGACGACGCTCGTCGACTCGGCCACCGCCGCGGGCCTGCACGTCATGATCGCCGGGATCGAGTCGGGCAACGCGGCCTCGATCCGCCTGCACGAACGGCACGGTTTCGAGCATGCCGGAACGGTCCGCGAGGTGGGCACCAAGTTCGGCCGCTGGCTCGATCTGACGCTCATGCGGCGGCAGTTGAGCTGACCGGCCGCGGCCGCCACCCCCACTGCTCCCCCGCCCTCACTCCGCGGACTGCTCCGACGACGGTGACGGTGACGACTGCGACGGCGACGGCGACCGCAGCGCGGCATAGCGCACGACGGCCCGTTGCAGCTCCACCCGCTCGTCGTCCGGCAGGAGGCCGCCCTGGGCGAACTCCAGGAGGTGCTCGGCCACCAGGTTCAACTTGACGTTGGTGCGCTGCGACACGTCACGCAGCACGCGCCACGCGTCCTCGGGCGGGATCCGGCCGAGCACGACGACGACGCCGATCGCCTGATCCACGAGGGCGTGCGAGGTCACGGCCTGCTTGAGCTGGGCGACCTCCGTCTGCAGCCGTTCGTACTCCTTGGCGAGGTCGGTGGCGGACAGGAGGGTGAGCGGCCGCGTCGAGGACAACATGAAGAAGGCCATGGGGCCACCTGGTTCAGAAGCGGGAGCGGGCAGGGCGTTCACCTTTCTCAGACTGCGACGGGAGCGCCTGGCAGGCGCTCTCGACCCGTAGCCGCCACGGTACTTGGGCATGGGAAGGGCCGACCTCTTGATGCTCGGTCCTGCCGCACGAAAGCCGCAGTCCTCAGAACGAAGTGTCGGGCGATGCTTCATCCAAATAACGAAAAGTGCAGGCTGCCCGCCCTCGCAGGTACACGCCGTGGCAGATGCCCCTGCGACGGTCGTAAGCTGACCGCGCCGGGCATATTCGGTGAGGATTCAGTGGGGAGGGCGGCGCACATGGGCACACTGCATTTCGACAGCAGCGACCTCGAGGTCACCGAGGATTTCCTCAGTCGTCACTATGCCCGCATGCGCATCGGTAACGGCACCCCTGAGTCCTGTCGGATTCGGATCCGGCGCGAGGCGATGCCGGGGGTGTCCGTCGACGAACTCGACCTCGACTTCGACATGCGCTACTCGGTGACGCCGCTTCAGAAGATCTGTCTGTGCCTCGTCCACGAGGGCACCATCCGGGATCACGCCTTCGGGGACGTCGAGGACTCCTACGGCCCCGGCGACGTGGTCTCCTTCGCTCCGCCCGAACTGCCCTACGAGGGGCGGGTCTGCGGCGCCCGGTACAACATCACCATGCTCGACCCCACCCTCCTGGGCCAGGTCGCCACCACCATGCCGGGAGCGGCGCCGGGACCGGTCCGGCTCACCGGCCACCGGCCGGTCTCCGACGCCGCGGCCCGGCACCTGAAGCGGACCATCATCCACGTCCGCGATCACGTGCTGGCCGATCCCGAGGTCGCCGCCGAGCCGTTGGTCGCCTCGACCGCCGCCCAGCACCTGGCGGCGAGCGTGCTGATCGCCTTCCCCAACACCGCGCTCATCCGGCCCACCGGGACGGATCGGCACGACGCCCACTCCGCGACGCTGCGGCGCGCCATCGCCCATATCGACGCGAACGCCCAGGAGCCGCTCACCGTCGCCGAGATCGCGGCGGCGTCCCATGTCACCGTCCGGGCGCTGCAGTACGCCTTCCGGCGACATCTGGACACCACGCCGCTGGCGTATCTGCGCCGGGTGCGGCTCGCGCACGCGCACGACGAGCTGCGGGACTCCGATCCGGCGAGCGCGACGGTCACCGCGATCGCCGCGCGGTGGGGCTTCCACCACTCCGGCCGCTTCGCGGCGCTCTACCGCGACGCCTACGGACGCACCCCGCTTCAGACGCTGACCGGGACCTGAGACCTGCCGCGACCGGGGGTGGGCGGCCTTCCCACACCTTGATCGTTCATATTCACGAACAACGATCACATACATAGCCGTTGACGCGGACACGACGACAGTTCTACCGTCACGTCGACCGCCCGCAGAAAGGGCTTTCCCCCGCCGCGATTATGGCGCCTCAGGGCGGTCACGTTCACGGATTCGAACCAGCCAATTCACGCACCTGGAGACGAACGATGAACTTACGAGCCGCGAGACCCCTCGTCACCCTCACCTCCGCCGGCCTCCTGGCCGGCGCCCTCGTCGCCCTGTCCGGCAACGCGACCCAGGCCGCGACCACCCCGCAGGCGAGCGACGCCCTGTACGTGTCGCCGACGGGCACCGACAGTGCGGCCGGCACCGAGTCCGCGCCGACCACGCTGACTTCGGCGATCAGCCGCGTCACCGCGGGCGGCACCATCTACGTGCGCGGCGGTACGTACGCGTACTCCTCGACGGTCACCATTCCCGTGGCCAAGAACGGCACCTCCGCCGCCCGCACCACGCTCGCCGCCTACCCGGGCGAGAAGCCGGTGCTCAACTTCAAGGCGCAGAGCGAGAGTTCGACCAACCGCGGGCTCGCCCTCAACGCCTCGTACTGGCACCTCAACGGGATCACCGTGGAGCGCGCCGGGGACAACGGCATCTTCGTCGGCGGCAGCAACAACGTCATCGAGCGCACGGTGACCCGCTTCAACCGGGACACGGGGCTGCAGTTGGGGCGCACGACCTCCACCACGCCCGAGTCGCAGTGGCCGGCCAACAACCTGATCGTGAGCGCGGAGTCGCACGACAACGCGGACTCCGACGGTGAGGACGCCGACGGCTTCGCCGCGAAGCTGACCACCGGCACGGGCAACGTGTTCCGCTACGCCGTCTCGCACAACAACATCGACGACGGCTGGGACCTCTACACCAAGTCCGACACGGGCCCCATCGGCCCGGTGACCATCGAGGACTCCCTCTCGTACAACAACGGCACCCTGAGCGACGGCACCGTGAACTCGAACGGCGACCGCAACGGGTACAAGCTCGGCGGCGAGGACATCGGCGTCAACCACATCGTGCGCCGCAGCATCGCGTACAAGAACGGCAAGCACGGGTTCACGTACAACAGCAACCCGGGCTCCATGGCGGTGTCGAACAACCTCAGCATCGACAACCCGGAGCGCAACTTCTCCTGGGACAAGGGTACTTCGGTGTTCCGGAGCAACACCTCGTGCCGGTTCTCGGTCGACGGGTCGAACGACAAGACCGTCGGCAGCGCGGACTCCACGAACCAGTTCTGGACCGGCACCAACGGTTCGCGCTGCGCCTCCTACAGCGGCGCGCTCGCCTGGTCGTACGCGGCGGACGGCAAGCTCGTCGTGACCCTCGGCGGCAAGCAGGTCTCCCTGTAGCCGGCGTCACCCGACTCGCCCCTTCCCTGGGGCGGGTCGGCTCGTCGGCCCGGCACGATGGCCACAAGGGCTCTTCGTGCGCGGCCGGGAGGGCGGCAGACTGGCGGCGCCGAGTACGTCTCTGCCGCTACCGATGGAGCTGACATGGCGAAGGATCTGTCCAAGCACCAGGCCGCCGCGCTCGACGCGCACTGGCGGGCCGCCAACTATCTCGCGGCGGGCCAGATCTACCTCCTCGACAACCCGCTGCTCACCGAGCCGCTTGTCCCCGAGCACATCAAGCCGCGCCTTCTCGGCCACTGGGGCACGTCCCCGGGCCTCAACCTCGTGCACACCCACCTCAACCGTGTCATCAAGGAGCGCGGCATCGACGCCCTGTGCGTCTGGGGCCCCGGCCACGGCGGTCCCGCCGTGCTCGCGAACTCCTGGTTGGAGGGCACGTACTCGCAGGTCTATCCGGACGTCTCGCGGGACGCCGCCGGCATGGGGCGGCTGTTCAAGCAGTTCTCCTTCCCCGGCGGGGTGCCCAGCCATGTCGCGCCCGAGACGCCCGGCTCGATCCACGAGGGCGGTGAGCTCGGCTACTCCCTCGCGCACGCCTACGGCGCCGCCCTCGACAACCCGGAACTGCTCGTCACGTGCGTGATCGGCGACGGCGAGGCCGAGACCGGGCCGCTCGCGACCTCCTGGCACGCGAACAAGTTCCTCGACCCGGTGCACGACGGGGCCGTGCTGCCGATCCTGCACCTCAACGGCTACAAGATCGCCAACCCGACCGTGCTCGCCCGCATCCCCGACGCGGAGCTCGACGAGCTGCTGCGCGGATACGGGCACGAGCCCCTGCACGTGACGGGCGACGACCCGCTGCGGGTCCACCGCGACCTGGCCCGCACCATGGACCAGGCCCTCGACCGCATCGCCCGCATCCAGCGCGAGGCCCGCGCGGGGAACACGAAGGACCGCCCGCGCTGGCCGATGATCGTGCTGCGTACGCCGAAGGGCTGGACGGGCCCGGCGACCGTGGACGACGAACCCGTCGAGGGCACGTGGCGCTCCCACCAGGTACCGCTGCCCGGCGTCCGCGAGAACCCGGACCACCTGCGGCAGTTGGAGGCGTGGCTGCGCTCCTACCGCCCCGAGGAACTCTTCGATGCCGAGGGCCGCCCCACCGAGCAGGTCCTCTCGTACGTGCCCGAGGGCACCCGGCGCCTCGGTGCCACGCCGCACGCCAACGGCGGGCTGCTGACCCGCAAGCTGCCGATCGCCCCACTGGAGCGCTTCGCCGTGCCCGTCGACAAGCCGGGCACCACGCTCCATGAGCCCACCCGGGTGCTCGGCGATCTGCTGGCCCAGGTCATGCGGGACACCGCGGACCGCCGCGACTTCCGCATCGTCGGCCCCGACGAGACGGCGTCCAACCGCCTCCAGGCCGTCTACGAGGCCACCGGTAAGGCCTGGCAGGCGGGCACGCTCGCCACCGACGAGGACCTGGCGCGCGACGGCCGCGTGATGGAGGTCCTCTCCGAGCACCTCTGCCAGGGCTGGCTGGAGGGCTACAACCTCACCGGCAGGCACGGCCTGTTCTCCTGCTACGAGGCGTTCGTGCACATCGTCGACTCGATGGTCAACCAGCACATCAAGTGGCTGAAGACCTCGCGGGAACTGTCGTGGCGGGCCCCGCTGCCCTCCCTCAACTACCTGCTGACCTCGCACGTCTGGCGCCAGGACCACAACGGTTTCTCGCACCAGGACCCCGGCTTCGTCGATCACGTCCTCAACAAGAGCCCCGACGTCGTACGGGTCTATCTGCCGCCGGACGCCAACACGCTGCTGTCCGTGGCGGAGCACGTGCTGCACAGCCGGGACTACGTCAATGTCGTGGTGGCCGGGAAGCAGCCGTGCTTCGACTGGCTGTCCCTGGACGCGGCCCGTGCCCACTGCGCGCGCGGCGCCGGGGTGTGGGACTGGGCGGGTACCGAGGACGGCAGCCGCGAGCCGGACGTCGTCCTGGCGTGCGCGGGCGACGTGCCGACGCAGGAAGTCCTCGCCGCGGCGGGCCTGTTGCGCACCCATCTGCCCGAGCTGGCCGTACGTGTCGTGAACGTCGTCGACATGACGCGGCTGCTGCCCCAGGGCGAACACCCGCACGGGATGCCGGACTTCGAGTACGACGCGCTGTTCACGGCCGACAAACCGGTGATCTTCGCTTACCACGGCTACCCGTGGCTGATCCACCGCCTCGCGTACCGCCGCACCGGCCATGCCCAGCTGCACGTACGCGGCTACAAGGAGTCGGGCACCACGACCACGCCGTTCGACATGGTCGTGCGCAACGATCTCGACCGGTACCGGCTGGTCATGGACGTCATCGACCGGGTGCCGGGGCTCGCCGTGCGGGCCACGGCGGTGCGCCAGACGATGGCCGACGCCCGCACGCGGCACCGCGCGTGGATCCGCGAGCACGGCACGGACCTTCCCGAGGTCGCGAACTGGTCGTGGACCGGGTGAGGCTGTCCAAGTCCCTCAGCTCTGGCCGTTGGTGAACCAGTCGGCGAGTTCGGGCGCGACCCGGGCCACCGTCACCGGCTGCCCGTCGGCCCGCAGCGACTCCGTGGCGGCGACGCCCGCGGCCACCGCCTCGCGGGCCGCCACGGGGCTGGTGTCGGTGGCGCCGCCCTCGCGCACGAAGCGCAGGAACTCGGCGACGAGCAGCGGGTCGGAGCCGCCGTGCCCGCCCTCGCCGGGCGAGGGCATCGGGACGACGAGGTCGGCGTCGGCGCGGTAGCCGCTGCGCCGCTTCCAGACGCGGACCTCGGCGCTCTCCCCGTGGTCGCCGAAGTTCTCCAGGCGGCCCTCGGTGCCGATGACCGTGTAGTTGCGCCAGTAGTCGGGCGTGTAGTGGCACTGCTGGTAGCTGGCGTGGATGCCGCCTTCGAGGCGCATCACCATCATGGAGAGGTCCTCGACGTCCACGACGGGGTTGAGCCCGGTGAGGGACTTCGGGGGCCAGTTGTTCTCGGGGTCGTACCAGTCGGGCATGGTGGCGCCGGGCGCCTGCCCCGAGCGGTCGGCGATGTCCCCGTAGACGGTGAGCCCGCCGAGCGCGCTGACCCGCTCCGTGTAGGCGCCGGCCAGCCAGTGGATGACGTCGAGGTCGTGGGCGCCCTTCTGGAGGAGCAGTCCTGTGGTGTTGCGGCGGTCGGCGTGCCAGTCCTTGAAGTAGAAGTCGCCGCCGTGCCCGACGAAGTGGCGGCACCACACGGCCTTGACCTCGCCGATCTCGCCGCGCTTGATGAGGTCGCGCATGACGCGGACCACCGGCATGTGCCGCATGTTGTGGCCCACGTACAGCCGGGCGCCGCTGGTCCGCGCGGCTTCGAGGACGCGGTCGCAGCCCTCGGTGGTGATGGCGAGGGGCTTCTCGACGAAGACGGCGACCCCGGCTTCGAGGAGTTCGACGGCGAGGTCCTCGTGGGTGTGGTCGGGCGTGATGACGAAGACGGCGTCCAGGTCCTCGGCGTCCAGCATGGCCCGGTGGCCCTCATAGGTGTGCACGTCGTCGCCGAACCACTCGCGGGCCCGGTCGAACATGCCGGGCGAGATGTCGGCGGCGGCCACCACGGCGGAGCCCTCGCCGGGGTGGTGTGCCTCGCGGGCGACGGTGGCGCGCAGGCCGAGCCCGATGACACCGATGCGGAGATCACGGGTGTGCTGCGGTTCTTCCGTACGGAGGTCGGTGGTCGTGTCGGTGGTCATGCGTGGTTCAGCCCTTCATGCCGGAGAAAGCGATGCCCTGGATGAACTGGCGCTGCATCGCGACGAACACCACGATCACCGGGAGCGTGGCGAGCAGGGACCCGGCCATCAGCACCGGGTACTCGGTGAGATGGGCGCCCTGGAGCGAGGCCAGGCCCGCCGACAGTGGCATCTTCGCCGGGTCGGTATTGACGATCATCGGCCACATCAGGTCGTTCCAGGACCACAGGAACGTCAGGATGCCGAGCGCGAGCAGGCCGGGACGGGCCAGCGGCAGCGCGATGCGCCAGAAGACGGTGAAGGGGTTGGCGCCGTCGAGCCGGGCCGCCTCCTCCACCTCCTCCGGGAGCCCCATGAAGAACTGGCGCAGCAGGAAGGTGCCGAACGCGGAGAACATGCCGGGGACGACGAGCGCCTGCATGGAGTCGAGCCAGCCGAGGTTCTGCATGATCTGGTACTGCGGCAGCAGGAAGAGCTGCCCCGGCACCATCAGGACGGCGAGGAACCCGAGGAAGATCGCCCCGCGCCCCGGGAAGCGGATGCGGGCGAAGGCGTACGCGGCCATTGAACACAGCAGCAGCTGGGCGGCGGTCCGCAGCAGCGCCATGACGAGGGTGTTCACGAACTGCCGCGCGAACGGGACGCCGTCGAAGACCTTCTGGTAGTTCGAGAAGTCCCAGTGCGCGGGCAGGATCGTCGGCGGCACGCGCACGGACTCGCCGAAGCTCTTGAAGGAGGTCAGCAGTTCCCAGAGCAGCGGGAACACGGTGATCACGGCGCCGAGTACGAGCAGGACGTGGGCGGGCCAGATCCGCCCCTGGCGCATGCCCGTCGTACGCACAGTGGACTTACGCATAGTGGACCCACTTCTTCTGCAGCCTGAACTGGACGGCGGTCAGCGCCATGATGAGGACGAACAGCACGCACACGATGGCCGCGCCGTAGCCGCGCTGGTTGTCGAAGAACGCCTTCTGGAAGAAGAGCATCACGACGGTCTGCCCCTCGCCGTAGGCGGGGTTCTGCAGCGAGTTCTGTGTGTTGGCGCCGATGATCAGGTAGACGAGGTCGAAGACCTGGAGCGACTGGATCACCGAGAGCACGGTGGTGAAGAACAGCGTGGGGCTCAGCAGCGGCATGGTGACCGAGAAGAACTGCCGTACGCGGCCCGCGCCGTCGAGGGCGGCGGCCTCGTAGTAGTCGCCGGGGATGCTCTGCAGTCCGGCGAGCAGCAGGATCATGTTGTACCCGACGGTCATCCACACACCGACGACGGCGACCGCGATGCGGATGGTGTGCGGGTCGGACACCCAGTGGGTGCCGTCGATGCCGATCGTGGACAGCGCGTGGTTGAGGATGCCGGCGTCGCCGTTGTAGAGCCAGCGCCAGACCACGGCGACCGCGGCGGGCATGGTGACGACGGGCAGGAAGTAGAGGGTCCGGTAGATGCCGGTGCCGCGCAGCCCCTTCAGGTTGAGCAGTACGGCGATCAGCATCGAGAGCGGGATGCCGAGGAGGACGAGTCCGGTGTAGACGGCGGTGTTGCCGAGGGACTGCCAGAACTCCGGGTCGCCCACGAGGGTGCGGTAGTTGGCGGCCCCGATCCAGGTCGTCCCGCCGAAGGCGCCCCATTCGGTGAAGCTGTAGTACATCGTCTGCACGACGGGCCACAGGTAGAAGACGGCGAGGCCGAGCCCGGCCGGGGCGATGAGGGCGTAGCCCCACCACTTGTCGCGGTGCCGGAAGCGGCGCTCGCGGCGCTTCAACTCCCGCTGATTCAGCGGCTGTTGGTGACTTCGCTGCGCGGGAACCGCCGCTTTCGGCTGCGTGTCGACGCTCATCAGGCCCTGCCCTTCCTCTCCTGCGCGAGCAGCTGGTTCATGGCGTCCGCGAGGGAGTCGGTGGCGGAGTCGAGGCTCACGACGCCGCTCCACGCCTTGGCGAGCCACATCTGTTCCTTGTGCTGCCAGGCGGCACTGTTGGCGGAACCGGGGAAGGGCACCGCGTAGTCGAGCGCGTCCAGGTGTGCCTTCAGGTTGAAGTGCGGCATGCCCGCGGCCCACGGCTGCGCGGTGCCGTTGCGGGCGGGGATGGCGGTGCCGTACTTGCCCTGGAGGAGGGAGATGCGTTCGGTGCCGAGGAAGCGGACGAAGTCGCGGGCGAGTTCGGGGTTCGGTGTGCGGGCGTACACGACGTTGGCGAGGCCGTGCAGCACACCGGCGCGGTGCTTCCCCCTGGGCATCGGCGCGACGTCGACCTTGGCCCGCAGCTCGCGGTCGCGGTAGAAGGTCGCGGCGTTGTAGGACGCCTCGTAGGTCATGGCCAGCGTGCCCGACTGGAACATCTGGGTGGGGTCGGTGTCGGCCATCTGCTGGAGGGTGGGCGAGGAGCGGTAGCGGTGGATGAGGTCGATCCACAGCCGCAGGCCTTCGCGGGTCCGCTCGTCGGCGTATCCGGAGCTCCGCTTGTCGTCGGAGATGACCCGGCCGCCGGCCTGGGGTATGGAGTTGTAGTAGTTCTCCTGCGCGCGGACGGGCGCCCCCACGCCGTAGATCCCCCGCCCCCGGTCGGTGAGCCGCTGGGAGTGCTCGATGAGGTCCTGCCAGGTCCAACTGCCGTCCGGGTACGGCACCTTGGCGCGGTCGAAGAGTTCCTTGTTGTACCAGAGGGCGACGGTGTCGAAGTCCTTCGGGGCGCCGTACTGGGTGCCCTTCCAGCGGTACAGGGAGACCAGATCGGCCGGGAAGTCGCGGGTCCGCAGCACGGCGTCGCCGCCCTCGGTGTCCAGGGGGAGCAGCTGCCCGGCGTCGGCGTACATGCCGAAGTTGGGCCCGTTCATCCAGAACACGTCGGGCGCGGAGCCGCCGGTGCAGGCGGTGCGCAGCTTCGTCCAGTACGTCCCGTTCGGGGTCAGCTGGACGTCGACGCTCACGCCCGGCCGCGCCCGCTCGAAGGCCCGGGCCGCGCGCTGCATGGCAGGCAGTTGGTAGACGTCCCAGACGCCGTACGTGAGATGGCCGCGCCGCGCGTCGCCGCCGGCGGCGTCCGAGGCGTTCGACGAGGAGGGGCCGCAGCCGGACGTCAGCGGCGCCGCCGCGAGTGTCGTGGCGGCCGCGGCGAGGAGAGAGCGCCTGCGCACAGGGAGCCTTCCTGGTGAAGGGTCGACCGGAATGCAAGGACGCTATTTGCTCGAAGTTGATGGGTCAAGGCTTGTTTCGATCACCTTTACGCAAACGTGGGAGCGAACGGGAAGAATACGGGCATGCGGCGGCCGCAGCAGTCGAGGTGTCACCCGGCGCGGGCGACGTGCGTCCGGGCCGTGGGCCCGACAGTGCCCGGCAGGAGTGCTTGTCCCCCGCCGGGAGGGCGTTGTCATGACGATCACGGATACCGCCCGGCCCCTGGCGGGCCGGATCGTGCAGCAGCTGGTGCACGTCACCATCCTGGACATGGCGACACGCCTCGCGGCGCAGGCCTTCCTGGCCGCCCTGCCGATGCTCATCGCCCTCGCCTCGTTCTTTCCACAGCCGGTGCGGCACGAACTCCTGCGCTCGCTGCGTACGTTGCTCGGGGCGTCGGGACCGGTGGTGGAGCAGGCCAAAAAACTGACCGGGGGCGGCGACTCCGCCCTGCACAGCTGGGGCGCGGCCGGCGTGCTGGTCGCGCTGCTCTCGGCCACCGCGTTCGCCCGGGCCCTGCAGCGGCTGTGCGAGCGGGCCTGGGACGTGCCCCGCTCCGGAGTGCGTGTCGTGGCGTGGCGGTGGGCGGTGTGGCTGCTCGTGTGGGTGGCGATGCTGATCGTGCAGGGCGCGCTGCTCCGGGCGTTCGGCGCGGGCGCCGTCATCGGCTACCCCTTGCAGCTCGGGGCGGCCGTCCTGATGTGGTGGTGGACCCAGCATCTGCTGCTCGCCGGGCGGGTGCCGTGGCTGCCGCTGCTCCCGGGGGCGCTGCTGACCGGGGCGGGAGCGGTGGCGTTCTGCGGGGTGTCGGGGCTGTGGCTGCCGCGGGCGCTGCGGATGAGCACGGACCGCTACGGGGCGCTCGGGTCGGTGTTCACCGTGCTGTCCTGGCTGATCCTGTTCTTCACCGTGGTGGTGTTCGGCGTGGCCGTCGGGCGCGTCCTGGCCCAGGAGGAGTTCCTGCGGCACAGGTTCGGCGGCACGACGGCCACCGGCTCACGCTGACTCCACCGTCACCCTGCCTGCCCGCGCGGCCGCGGCCAGCGCCTCGTGGTCCCGCTCGTTCTGGTCGGCGTAGGCCTCCGCGAAGCGGCCGAGCGCCTGGTCGAAGCGGTCGGAACGACCCAGGTAGGCGGCGAGGGCGACTCGGTCGCCGGAACGGGCGTGGGCGCGGGCCAGCGTCGCGCCGCACGCCCGGCCGAACAGGCCCATGACGCGCGGGGTCATCAGATCCGCCTGCGGAATCACCTTCCAGTCCCTCAACTGCCGCACATAGAAGTCGCGTTGCTCACCGTCGAGCCCTTCCACCCGCTCCCAGCCGAGGAACATGTCACCGGCCGCCTGCATGAGGCGCTGGCCGACGACGACGCGTTCGCCCTCGTTGGTGTGGTCGCCCTGCCCCGCGAAGTCCGCGAGCACGGAGGTCCCCGCCTCCTTCGCCTGCAGCAGCAGTGGATCCCGGTCGTCGCGGCCGAGCAGCAGAATGATCCAGCAGCGGGTTCCCACACTGCCCACCCCGACCACTTTGCGCGCCATGTCGACGACGTGGTACTGGGAGAGCAGCGCCCTGCGTTCGGCGCTGAGCGTGCGCGCGTACCGCTCGATCAGGTCCATCAACTGCGCTTCCAGCTGCTTGCGTTCGACGCCCGGCAGCAGCTGGTCGAGCGGGGTGATCAGAGGCGGATCTGCGGCGATGCGCAGTTCGCCGTCGACGACGTGGGCGAGCTTCTCCAGGGCCTGCATGTGGTCATGGCCGCGGGCCTTGCCGAGCGCATGCGACATGCGCCGCTTGGTGCGGCCGTCCAGCTTCGCGGACACCGTGGCGTACAGCTCGTCCGCCTCGATCCGCGAGTACCAGACGTCGAGCGTGCGCATCCCGGCGAACCGCTCCATCGACTGCCGGTACGAGGCCGCCGTGACCTGCACGACGCGCTCCCGCTCCGTGCGGCCGAAGCCGTTGCCGCGGCCCGCGATGACGAGGCTGGCGGCGAGCCGTTTGACGTCCCATTCCCACGGCCCGCGCAGCGTCTCGTCGAAGTCGTTGACGTCGAACATCAGGCGCCGCTCCGGGGAGGCGAGCAGCCGGAAGTTCAACAGGTGTGCGTCTCCGCACAGTTGGGCGCGCATTCCGGTGACCGGGGTGTGCGCCAGATCGGATGCCATGATCGCGGCAGCGCCCCGGAAGAACCGGAACGGGGACTCCAGCATGCGCCCGTAGCGGATCGGGATCAGCTCCTGGAGCCTGCTCGCCGACTGCCTCTCCAGGATGTCGACGGGATCGGGGCGGTCGGCGGCGGGGGTGTAGGCGTCGTGCCCGGAGCGCGGGACCCTGGACCTCGCGGACCTGCCCGTGCTCGCCCGCTCGCGCGCGGTGCGGCGCCTGCTCGTCATCTCGGTCATGGCGGAGCTCCCTTCCTGGCTGTGCGGCTGTGCCCACCGTGCGCCGGGCCGGGCGCCGCGACGTCACCCCGCCGGTGTGAGGTCGCCTCCCGGGGGTGAGTCCCCGGGGCCTTCCCGGTCGCAGACTGTCGGTCATGGAACCGACGAAACACCGGCGGACGACACAGCAGCGGGGGCAACGGTGGCTGGCGCGTGGGTCGTTGGCCGCCGCGGCGGCCGCCGTGCTGGTCCTGGCCGTCTTCGCGGGGCTGCGGACCTTCGCGCTGCTGGGCGTGGGGATCCTGGGGACGGCGGTCACGGCCGCCGCCGTGTGGTGGGTGCTCAGCAGGCGGGGCCCCGCGCGGTATCTGGCGCTGCTCCTGGCGCTCGCCGCGCCGGTATGGGTGGTGGTCGAGTACGCCCGCGGGCACCTGGTGTGGGTGGTGCTGGTGTCGGGCGGGCTGTGGCTGCTCGCCGCGGGTGCGGGCCGGGCGGCGCTGGGGCCGCGCTCGTCCCCCGCCCCGATGCCCGAGACGGCGGCGCCCGCGATCCACCGGCCGGTGCTGATCATGAATCCGCGCTCGGGCGGCGGGAAGGTCGACCGCTTCGGACTGCGCGCGAAGGCCGAGCAACTGGGCGCCGAAGTCGTGCTGTTGGAGGGTCCTGAGCCGGTCGACGTGGCGGCGCTCGCCCGGACCCGCGCCGCCGCGGGGGCGGACCTCCTCGGCGTCGCGGGCGGCGACGGGACGCAGGCCCTCGTCGCCGACGTCGCCGCCGAACTCGGCCTGCCGTTCCTGGTGATCCCCGCAGGGACCCGCAACCACTTCGCCCTCGACCTGGGCCTGGACCGCGAGGACCCGTCGAAGGCGCTCGACGCGCTGTCCGACGGCGTGGAGCTGCGGGTCGACCTGGGCCGGGCGGGCGGCCTCCCGTTCGTCAACAACGTCTCGTTCGGGGCCTACGCCGAGGTGGTGCAGAGCCCGGCCTACCGCGACGGCAAGACCCGTACCACCCTCGATCTGCTGCCCGATCTGCTCGCCCGGCACCAGGGCGCGGAGCTGACGGCACGGGTCGACGAGCACGAAGTCACCGACCCTCAGGCGCTGTTGGTGAGCAACAACCCGTACGGCGCGCGTGACATCGCGGGCCTCGGCCGGCGCACCCGCCTCGACGGCGGGATCCTCGGCTGCGTCGGCGTGCGGGTCACGAGCGCCGCGCAGGCAGCGGGACTGCTGCGGGGCAGCCGGTCCGCCGGCGTGACGACGCGGACCGCCGCCTCGGTGGTCGTCGACGCCGACCAGGACTCGATCCCCGTCGGCCTCGACGGCGAAGCGGTGCGCATGGACGTCCCCGTCCGTATCGAGGTGCGCCCCGGCGCGCTGCGGGTGATCGTGCCGAGGCAGCGCCCGGGAACGTACCAGGAACGCCCGCCGCTGGACTGGCGCGGCATCACGGGCCTCGCGCTGACGGTGCGGCGCCCCTGAGCGGCAGGGCCCTGTCCGCCTAGAGCGGCGCCCCGTAGACCTTGTGCGCCTCACGGTGTCCGTACATGGCGAGGGCCCAGATCACGAGGATGTCGAGGGCGATGAGGATCGCCGACCACACGGGCTGGTACGGGGTGAAGAAGAAGTTCTCCAGCGCGCTCATCGCAGCGATGATCATGACGACGATCCGCGCCCAGGTGCGCCCGCTGAAGAGGCTGACCGCCGCGGCGAAGACGATGACCCCGGTGATCATCTGCACCCAGCCGCGCGCGTTGACGTTGAAGTCGAACGCGTAGTCGTCCTGCGCTTGGTAGAAGTTCTCGTTGAGTATCGCGGCGAGGCCGGCGATCGCGTGATAGGCGCCGATGATGCCCATCACGAACGCGGCGAAGACGACTCCCCCGACGACACCCACGTTGGCGCGGGGCGCCGGCTCGGGCGCGCCGGAAGGGCCGGAGCGCGCCGGGCCCGGCGACATCTGCTCGGTCATGTCGAACCTCCTCCTCGACGGCCCCGGCTCGATGGCCGCGGAGCCGATGGACCCGGAGCATGCGGCCCGCACCGCCCGGCCCGGTTCACCCGCAGCGGATGAGCCCCGCCCCACGCGCGGCTGTCACCCGTCCGAGGTGATGCCCCCGACCGTGCGTTCGCCGGGAGAATGGCACGCGGGGTGATGCTCGCACTGGAGGTGACGTCATGGACGGGTCACACTCGGGTCCCGGACCCGATCGAACCGGAACGCCCTCCGGAGGCAGCGACTTCGAGATCCGCGTCAGGGGCAGGCTCGGCGATGCCTTCCGGTCGGCGTTCGGCGAGCTGACGGTCGTGCTGCGCCCCGCCGAGACGGTGCTGGTCGGCGCGGGACTCGACCAGGCCGCCCTGTACGGGATCCTCGACCGCATCCAGGGCCTCGGCCTCGAACTCCTCGAGGTCCGCCGGCTCCCTGGGCCGCGGGACCCGAGGGAATAGCCGGACACACAGCCCCTTTCGGCCGCGCAACGGGCCGAACCTCCCGGAAAACGGCGCGGAAGACCCCTTCCGCCGGGCTCGCGCGGGCCCCACCGTGGTGGGGTGATGCCCTCCACATGGGGAGGTGAGGGGCATGCCCACAGTACTGTGCCCACGCACGGTCGATGATCCGGGAAATTCGGGGCGCGCGTCCGCGCTGCGCCTCCAGCTGTGCTCGCTCAACCAAGAAGGTACGGCGGCTGCCGACGCCGCCCTGACGACCTGTCTGATGTGGGTCGCCGGGGTCCTCGTGGAGATCGCGGGGGACGTGGCTGATCCGCGGACCGCCGGTGCGCTGGTGCACCGGGCCTCGGACGCGCTCGCCGCGGTGCCGGCACCGGCGCCCGTCCCACAGGCGAACGGCACACTGCCGTCGCCACAGCGGCTCACCGGCCGTGAACTCGCCGTACTCCAACAGTTGCAGGAGGAGGTTTCGCTGCGGCAGATCGCCGACGATCTCTACGTCTCGCACAACACGGTCAAGAGCCACACGCGCGCCGTGTACCGGAAGCTGGGCGCGCGCTCGCGCGCCGAAGCGCTGGTCCGGGCACGGGAGTTGGGGCTCGTCTGAGACGCTGCCCGGCCCGGCATGCTCACAGGATCTGGAGCTCGCGGGCCCGGCGGACCGCCGCCGAGCGGCGGGACACGGCCAGTTTGCGGTAGACGCTCTTGAGGTGTGTCTTCACCGTGTTGACCGAGAGGTAGAGCTCATCGGCTATCTCCTCGGTGGTCATCATCTGCGCGAGCCGGCCGAGGACATCGCGTTCGCGTGCGCTGAGCCGCTCGGCGGGAACCTGCGCGAGCGGGTCCTGCTCGGGCGGCGCGGCGGCGTGGGCGCGGTGCGGCTGCGCGGGGCTCAGCAGCCGGGCGCAGGTCGGCGCGACCGTCCGTTGCACCGTCTGCGGCAGCCGGGACACCGTCACCGCGTTCGCGACGGCCTCCGCGCCCCGGCCCCCGCGCTCCACCGTGCCCGCGATCCGGGCGACGATCCCGCCGATCTCGGCGAGGAACGTGTCGGAGCCCTTTCCCAACGCCGCTTCGCTGTGGGCGAGTTCGTGCCGGGCCCGGACGGGCTCACCGCGCGCCAGGGCACCCCAGGCCCGCACCAGGTGCAGGGTGGCGCGCGAGGGTTCGCCCGCGGTCCACGGCGGCATCGGCGGCTGGACGGCCTGGGCGGTGAGCTCGTCCGCGGCCCGGAAGCGGCCGCGCAGCGCCTCCAGGAGCGCGAGTTCGACGAGGCAGTCCCGGCGCAGCGCGCCGTTCCCCGCGGCGCCCGCCGCCTTGAGTCCCCGGGTGAGGGAAGCCTGGGCGGCCTTCAGGCTGCCGGCCCGCAGCTCTCCGCTGCCCCGCACGGTCAGGATGAGGGCCGGGATCTCGGGGCGCTCGGCCAGCAGGGTGTGCGGCACTTGCGGTGCCGCCGCCTCCGCGTCGGCCGCGGCGACGCCTGCGCGGCGCGGATCGTGGCAGCGCAGCCGGTCCATCCGGATCACGGCGTGGGTGAGCCGGCACCGTGCGACGCGGTCGTCCTCCCCCTGCGGCAGCCGGTCGAGGAGTTCGGCGGACCGCTCCAGGTTCGTGGTGCACGCCTGGTCGTCCTTGCGGGTCCTGGCGACGGCCGCCGCGAGCAGCGCGGACTCCGGTTCCTCGGCGGGCAGTTCGTCGGGCGAGGGCCGGCCCGCGTCGACGGACAGCCGGGTCCTGGCCAGGCCGAGCACCTGCCCGATGGCGAGGTGGTGGACGATGAGCCGGGCCGCCTCGTCCCCGTCGCCCGCGGCGAACAGGTGCCGCACGGCGTCGGCGAGCAGACCGCACCCGGCGAGCCATGCGGCGGCCGTGCGGTGCAGGGGTGCCACGAGTCCGGGCGTCTCGTGCCGCAGGCAGGTCCGCAGCACGTCGGCGAACATCTGGTGGCAGCGGTACCAGCCCTGCCCCACGGGCCGCAGGAAGGAGTTCTCCCGGACGAGTCCCGCGAACAGGGCGCCGTCGGTGTCGCCCGCGAGTTCGGCGGCCAGTTCGGCGTTCACCCGGTCCAGGATGCTCGTCGTCAGGAGCAGCCTGCGCATGCCGGGCGACTGCTGGTCGAGCACCTCCTCGACCAGATAGCTGGAGATCGCCTCGTCGTCCCCCGCGAGCTGCGCGACGAACCGTTCGGGGTCGCCGCGCCGCTCCATGGACATCGCGGCGAGCCGAAGGCCCGCGGCCCAGCCGTCCGCGCGCCGCCGCAGCGTGCTCACCGTCTGCTTCGTCACGTCGATGCCGTGCTGGGCCAGGAGGGCCGTCGCCTCCCGGTCGTCGAAGGCGAGGTCCGCGGTGCGTACTTCGGCGACCTCGCTGGTGAGCCGCCCGCGGTACAGGTGCAGGGGCGGGTCGCGGCGGGCGAGCACCACGAGGCGCAGCTTGTCGGGGGCGTGCCGGAGCAGGTGCGTGACGCCGCGGGCGATCGGCGAGTCGAGGGCGGGCTGGAAGTCGTCGAGGACGAGGACCGACGGGTCCCCGTGCTCATTGAGGCAGGTGGCGAGGGTCGCGACGAGCAGCGGGCCGTCGTCGCTCGAGGCGGGTTCGGGCACCGTGACGCCCGCGGCGCGCAGCGCGCCGAACACCCGCTGCCAGAACACGCCGGGGTGCTCGGCGGGCCCGTCGCAGGCGACCCAGGCGAGCGGCCAGGGCGGGCGCCGGGTGTGCGCCCACTCCAGGGCGAGGGCCGTCTTGCCCGCGCCCACGGGGCCGACCACGACGGTGAGCGGACCGCGCACGCCCCTGGCCAGTTGGTCGGTGAGGCGGGGGCGCGGCACGATCCAGCCGGGCAGTGCGGGCACGGAGTCGGCCTGCTCCGCGCTGTGCTCGCCGTGCTCGCCGTCGGGTGTGCGGTGTGACCACTCGGCCATGGTGCCCCTCGCTCTCGCAGCGCAGTGGACCCGCCCCGTTGCGGCAAGTGTGGGGGCGGGGGCGCTGCGTCCGGCACATGCCAAGCGCCATCTCACCCGGGTGAAGTTCCGGTGTGAGACGGCGCGTCGACAACGAGGGCGGCCCGGTGGGCGACCCGGCGACTACTTGGACTGCAGAGCCTCGACCAGCTCCTCCTCCCGGTCCTTGGTGAGGGAGGTGTGGATCACGGTGGGGCTGAAGGGGCGCAGCGCTTCCTGTACCCGGTCCGGCGTGGTGCGCCTGACGAGCGTGAAGAGGGCGGCGCGGCCGGGTTCGAGGGCGCGCGCGGTCTCCTTGACGAAGGCGTCGTTGATGCCGATGTCGGTGAGCTTGCCCGCGGCGGCTCCGGTGGCCGCGCCCACGGCGGCGCCGAACACGGGCATCAGGAAGAGCATCCCGAACAGCGCGCCCCACAGGGCGCCGCCGGCCGCTCCCGCTCCGGTGGTGCTGTGCGTCTGGTGGACGTGCAGCTTTCCGTCCATGGTGCGCCAGGCCACCACGGCGTCCTCGAGCTCGAGCAGCTCCTGCCGGGACAGCTCGCCGGCCAGGCGCAGCACCGATTCGGCCTTTTCCTTGTCCGAGAATCCGAGTACGACGAGTTCGGCCATCAGGTCCTCCTGGGACGGTTGCCGGGTTTGGGTACGGGAGTGGGTTTGGGGGCGACCGGATCGCCCAGGCGCTCGGCCGCGGCGGCGAGTTCGACGGCCACGGGCTCCAGGGCCTCCTCGGTGAGGAAGCCCTCGGCGACGGGCACGCCGCCCGCGTCCCTGACCGCCTTGCGCAGATGCTTCGCCCAGACGTGTTCGAGCAGGATGTACGCCGCCGACGTGCCCGGGTCCTGGGCCTCGGCCATCTCCCTGATCTCGCCGGTGCTCAGCCCGAACGCGTTGCCCTCGGTCATGCTCGGATACGCGTCCTGCACGGCACGTATCCGCTCCCGGGAGATTCCGAGCAGGGCGGCGACGGTCTCTCCCATCCCCTCCTGCTGGAAGTCGAGGGAGAACAGGCCACCACTGGGCTCCTTGCTGACGAAGAGCACATCGAGGACGCGGATCTGTTCGTTCGCCTCGAGAATCGCCAGTTCCTCGATGATGCGCCCCTCGAACTTGGCGTCGGGCCCGAACTCGATGGTGAGCAGCTGAACCGGTCCGATGACCGCCATGGCGTCTCCCTCCGACTGTCGACGGAATCTCCACCGTCATCACATCGTTGCCGCCCGCGCCACGCGTCACCCGCCGCAGGTGAGCACCGCGACGCGGACCGCCGCGACGCTGGCCGCTGGAGGTGCCACGCCATGAGCGATGACAAGGCCCCCGGCCCCGGCGAAGCCGCGTCCGGCCCACCGTCCGCCACCGATTCGGAACTGGAGCGGCTGCGCGCCGAGGTCGAGGTACTGCGTGATCGCGCCGGCAGCCAACGCAGGCGCCACGCCCGGACGTTCGCGGTGCGGCGCACGATCGCCGCGATCCTGATCGCGCTCGTCGCGGTGCTCGCGGTCACCTCCGTGGTGGGCGGGTGGGGTTCGCGGACCACCCTGAACACGGACCGCTGGATCTCCACGGTCGGCTCGCTGCCCGAGGACCCGAAGGTGAACGCCGCGGTCTCCAAGTATCTGGCGGACGAGATCTTCGATCAGCTCGACGTGGAGCAGCGGCTGTCCGATGCGCTGCCACCGCGCGCCTCGTTCCTGGCGGGCCCGGTGACGGGTGCCGTGCACGACTTCATGCACGACAAAATCTCGGAGCTGATCGCGACCGAGCGGTTCCAGGAGCTGTGGCGGACCACGAACCGGTTCGCGCACGAGCGCATCGTCGCCCTCCTGGAGAAGCGCAACGAGAACATCAAGGTGAAGGGCGACACGGTCACGCTCAACCTGCTGCCCGTGGTGAACAACCTGCTGGGCTCCCTGGAGACCGAGCTGCCGTCCGTCTTCGGCAAGAAGATCGACCTTCCGACACTGTCCTCCGGGGAGCTGCCGCCCGGTCTGCACCAGCGGATCGAGAAGGCGATCGGGAGGGACCTGCCCGAGAACTTCGCGCAGATCCGCCTCTACAACCGGAACGAGCTGGGTCAGCTCCAGGACGCGGTCCTGCTGTTCAAGAAGGCCGTCATCGGTCTGCTGATCGCCGTCCCGGTCCTCCTCGCCCTCTCCCTGTGGGTGTCACCGAACCGGCGGCGCACCCTGCTCCAGCTCGGCCTGTGGCTGGTGGTGTCGGTCACGGTGCTGACGGCCGTCCTACGAGGCGTGCGCGACCAGTTGCTGGGCCAGGTGCCGGAGGGCGTCTACCGCGACGGACTGCGCTCGGCGCTGTGGACCATCTTCACGATGCTGCGGGAACGGGGCGATCAACTGCTGTGGCTCGGCGTCGCGATCGCCGTCCTCTGCTATCTGATCGGTCCAGGACGGTTGCCGTCCGCGCTGCGCAGGCGGACCGCGCAGGGCGCCCGCGCCACCGGACACGGGGTCTCGAGGGCGAGCGAACATCTTGGGAAGAACAAGCAGTTGAGGCCGTGGCTGGCCCGGCACGTGGATGTGCTGCGCGTCGGCGGGGCCGTCCTGGCGGCCCTGATGTCGATCCTGCTGTCGTCGTGGACCGCGCTCCTCGTCATCGCCGTGCTGCTCGCCGCGTACGAGATCGCGGTCACGCTCGCGGCCCGTGCCGGGAGCTCACCCCCGGAAGGTGAGGCGACCCCGCGACCCCCTGCCGAGACTGGCGCCCCGGGCTGACCCATGAGCACGTGGAGGGTTCACATGAAGAAGGAATCGCGCGTCGGGCCGACCGGCGACGGAAGCGGACGCTCGCGCCTGTGGGGCCCGTACCTGAGCGAGCGGCAGTGGGGAACGGTGCGTGAGGACTACAGCCCGGGGGGCGACGCGTGGTCGTACTTCCCGCACGACCACGCCCGTTCGCGCGCCTACCGGTGGGGCGAGGACGGACTCGGCGGCCTCTGCGACGACAAGCAGCGCCTGTGTCTCGCGGTCGCCCTGTGGAACGGCCGCGACCCCATCCTCAAGGAGCGCGCCTTCGGCCTGACCAACGCGGAGGGCAACCACGGCGAGGACGTCAAGGAGTACTACTTCTACCTCGACGCCACGCCCAGCAACTCCTACCTGAAGTACCTGTACAAGTATCCGCAGGCCCCGTACCCGTACAACGACCTCGTGGCCGTCAACGGCGGGCGCTCCCGGCAGGAGTTCGAGTACGAACTGCTCGACACCGGAATCTTCGGCGAGCAGCGGTACTTCGACGTGACGGTGGAGTACGCCAAGGCGGAACACGACGACATCCTGATGCGGATCACCGTCGACAACCGGGGCCCGGAAGAGGCGACGCTGCACGTCCTGCCGACGCTGTGGTTCCGCAACACCTGGTCGTGGGGCGAGCACTCCGCCGCGGGCCAGAAGCCGGTGCTGCGCGCGGCCGAGGGCTCGCGCTCCACCCGCACGATCCGCGCCGACCACCCGGAGCTCGGCAGCTACGACCTGCGCTGCGACGCCACGGCCGAGCTGCTGTTCACGGAGAACGAGACCAACAGCGAGCGGCTGTTCGGCTCGCCCAACGCCTCCCCCTACGTCAAGGACGGCATCGGCCGGTACGTGATCGAGGGCGACGAGGGGGCCGTCGATCCGGCGCAGCAGGGCACCAAGGCCGCCGCCCACCACACGCTCACCGTGCCCGCCGGCGGGTCCGAGACGCTGCGGCTGCGCCTCGGGCCCGCCGGTGCCCAGCTCAGCCTGGCCCGCGGCTTCGACGCGGTGTTCCGCGACCGGATCGCCGAAGCGGAGGCGTTCTACCGGGAGTTGACGCCGAAGGGTAAGAGCGAGGACGAGGCGCGGGTGATGCGCCAGGCGCTCGCCGGGATGCTGTGGTCCAAGCAGTACTACTCGTTCGACCTGGAGACGTGGCTCGCCGAGCACCACATGACGCCGTGGAGCATGCCACGGGCCGGCGTGCGCAACCGCGAGTGGTTCCACATGGTCAGCGACGACATCGTGTCCATGCCGGACAAGTGGGAGTACCCGTGGTTCGCGGCCTGGGACCTCGCCTTCCACGCGGTGGCCCTGTCCGTCGTCGACATCGACTTCGCCAAGCAGCAGATCGAACTCCTGCTGCGGGACTCCTTCCAGCACCCCAACGGGCAGATCCCGGCCTACGAGTGGAGCTTCGGCGACGTCAATCCGCCGGTGCACGCCTGGGCCGCGTACTTCGTGTACACGGTGGAGAAGGAGACGACCGGCCGCACGGATCACGAGTTCCTGGAGCGCACCTTCCAAAAGCTCCTGACGAACTTCACATGGTGGGTCAACCGCAAGGACCCGACCGGCCGCAATGTCTTCCAGGGCGGCTTCCTCGGCCTCGACAACATCGGCGTCTTCGACCGCAGCGCACCCCTGCCCACCGGCGGCTCCCTGGAGCAGGCCGACGGCACGGCGTGGATGGCCCTGTACTGCCAGTCGATGCTCCAGATCGCCCTCGAACTCGTCGAGCAGAACGAGATGTACGACGATCTGGTCCTGAAGTTCGTCGAGCACTATCTGTGGATCTCCGCGTCCATGGACCGGCTCGGCAACCTCGGTGACGAACTCTGGGACGAGGAGGACGGGTTCTTCTACGACGTGCTGCGGCTGCCCGACGGGGAGGCGGTGCGGCTGAAGGTCCGCTCGATGGTCGGCCTGCTGCCGCTGTGCGCGTCCACCGTCTTCCAGCCGCAGCAGCTGGAGCGCCTCGACGGCCTCGGTGAGCGGTTGCAGCGGTTCGCCTCGCGCCACCCGTCCCTGTCCGTGACGCTGTCACAGGCGCAGGCCGGCAAGGCGGGCGGGCCCCGGCTCCTCTCCGTCGTCGACGAGAAGAAGCTGGTGCGCGTCCTGTCCCGGGTGCTGTCGGAGGACGAGTTCCTCAGCCCGTACGGGATCAGGGCGCTGTCCAAGTACCACGAGGAGAACCCCTACACGTTCACGGTGCACGGCCAGGAGTACTCAGTGGGCTATCTGCCCGCCGAGTCCGACACCGGCATGTTCGGCGGCAACTCCAACTGGCGCGGCCCGGTGTGGATGCCGATGAACGCCCTCGTCATCCGGTCCCTGCTGCATCTGTACGGTTTCTACGGCGACGAGCTCACCGTCGAGTGCCCGACGGGCTCCGGGGTGCGCATGAACCTCTTCGAGGTCGCGGAGGAGATCTCCACGCGGCTCGGCCGCATCTTCCTGCGCGACGAGGACGGGAACCGCCCGGTGTACGGCGGCCAGGCGATTTTCCGGGACGACCCGCACTGGCGCGACCTCATCTCCTTCTACGAGTACTTCCACGGCGACAACGGGGCCGGCATCGGCGCCTCGCACCAGACGGGGTGGACGGGGCTCGTCGCGGCCCTGACGAAGATCTTCGGCACGCTCGGCCCCGACGCCTTCCGACCGCGCAACACCAGGAGGTAGCAGCGATGGCCGCTTTGCCGGCACAGCCAGTCATCCATGAGGTCAACACCCGTGTGTGGCTGCGGGAGACGGGACGCAGGCTCGGCCGCGAGATCGGCCTCGCGGACGTGCCCAAGGACATCTGGGACGAGATCACCCCGTCCGGGGTCGATGTCGTCTGGCTGATGGGCGTGTGGGAACGCAGCCCGGAGGGCCGCGCCATCGCCCTCCAGAACCCCGCGCTGCGGGCCGCGTTCCAGGCGGCCGTCCCCGGCATCGGCGAGCAGGACATCGCGGGCTCCGCGTACTGCATCCGCCGCTACGAGGTGGACGGCGCGCTCGGCGGGGCCGTCGGCCTCACCGCGGCGCGCGCCGAACTCGACCGCAGGGGCGTGGGGTTGCTGCTCGACTACGTGCCGAACCATGTGGCGCCCGACAACCCGTGGGTGGGCGAGTACCCGCAGCTGTTCGTCCGCGGCGACGCCGAGGACCTGCGGCGGGACCCGGACGGCTTCCTCGACACGGGACGCGCGGTGCTCGCGCGGGGCCGGGACCCGTTCTTCCCGCCGTGGCCCGACGTCGTCCAACTCAACGCATTCGCACCGGAGTTGCGGCACTCGACCGTCGAGATCCTCGACCACATCGGCCGGTTCTGCGACGGCGTGCGCTGCGACATGGCGATGCTGATGACGAACGACGTCTTCGAACGCACCTGGGGCGAGCGGGCCGGGAAGCGTCCCGCGGAGGAGTTCTGGGTCGAGGTCATCGGCGCGGTCCACCGCGAGCGCCCGGACATGATCTTCGCCGCGGAGGCGTACTGGGACCTCGAATGGACGCTCCAGCAGCAGGGCTTCGACTTCTGCTACGACAAGCGGCTCTACGACCGGATCCTCGCCCACGACGCCGCGTCCGTGCGGGCCCACCTGCACGCCGACGAGACGTACCAGCGCGGGCTCGTCCGCTTCCTGGAGAACCACGACGAGCCGCGGGCCGCGCACACCCTGGCCCCGGACAAGGAGCGGGCCGCGGCCGCGCTGATCGCCACGCTGCCCGGCGCGACGCTGTGGCACGAGGGCCAGTTCACCGGGCGCCGGGTCCAGCTGCCGGTGTTCCTCGACCAGCGCCCCGAGGAGCCGGCCGACGACGAGCTGCGCTCCTTCCACGAGCGGCTGCTGTCGGCCGTGCACGTCAGCGGCATGCGCACGGGGAGCTGGCGGCTCCTCGACTGCGCGGGCTGGCCGGACAACGACTCGGCCGCGGCGCTGGTCGCGTCGTGCTGGACGGGCCCGGCGGGCCGCTTCCTGACGGTGGTCAACCTCTCCGACCACCGGGCACAGGGCCGGATCCGCCTCCCGTGGTCCGAACTGGGCCCGGAGACCTGGCAGTTGACAAGCCTCCTCGGCACGGACCGCTACGAACGCGCGGGCGCGGAGCTACTGGAAACGGGCCTGTACGTGGACCTGCCGGCGTGGGGAACGCACCTGCTGGCGGCAGCCACTTAAGCCCCGCCGGCGATTGAGGCGCGGGGCCCGGGGCAGAGCCCCGCAACCGCGCCCCCGGCCCCCGCGACTCAATCGCCGCGGGGGCTCGCCGGCGTGGCCGACCACTCCACCCCGGCCCTCTCCCGAAACGCCTCCACCGCACTCTCCACGGTGGGGTAGAACGCCTCCGGCCCGAACGTCCGGGCCAACCCGTACCGCTCGATCTTCCGCCGCACCGGATCCTTCAGCTCGGCGAACACCAACTCCACCCCCCGCTCGCGCAGCGCCTCGTGGAGCTCCTCCAGGACATCCGCCGCGGTCGTGTCCACATCGGTCACCGGCTCCGCGGCAACCACCACACACCGCGGCTCGACCGCCTCCCGCACCGCCCCCCGCACCTCGTCGCGGAACGACTTCGCGTTGGCGAAGAACAGCGGCGCGTCGAAACGCAGCAGCACGAGCCCCGGCAGCCGCTGCGCACCGGAATGTGAACTCACGTCGTGGTAGCCCTCGAGCCCCGCCACCCGCCCGAGCACCGCACTGTACGGCCACCACGCGCGCCGGAAGACGTTCAGGATCGACAGGCCGACCGCGACCGCGATCCCCGGCAGCACACCGAGCAGCGCGACGCCGAGGAACGCGGCCATGCACAGCCAGAACTCGGCCTTGCGCTGCCGCCACAGCCGCCCCGCACCCGACAGGTCGGCCAGCGAGAGCGAGGCCGTGATGACGACGGCGGCGAGCGCGGGCTGCGGCAGGTTGCGGAACAGGCCGGGCAGCAGGACGAGCATGAGCAGGATCAGCGCCACGCCCACGAGTCCCGTCAACTGCGTCTTGGCGCCCGCCCGTTCGGCCACCGCGGTCCGCGATCCGCTGGTGCTCACGGGGAAGCCCTGGAAGAGACCCGCGGCCGCGTTCGCCGCGCCGATGGCGATCATCTCGTTGTTGCCGCGGACCTCCTGGCCGCTGCGGTTCGCGAACGCGGTGGCGTTGGAGATGGTGTCGGCGAGGGAGACCAGGGCGATGCCGAGGGCGCCCACGAACAGCGGGCCGAGGTCGTCCCAGCGGATGTCGGGGACGGTGAACGGCGGCAGCCCCTTCGGCAGCCGGCCGACGAGCTTCACCCCGTGCTCCCCGAGATCGAACACGACGGTCGCGCCGATGGCGAGCACCACCATCACGAGGACGGCGGGCACCTTCGGCAGCAGCCGCTGCAGCAGCAGGACGAGCGCGATGCAGCCGACGCCCACGCCCACCGCCGCCGGCACCGCCGCCCCGTCCGCCAACCCCCGTACCAGCGCGTCGACTTCACCGATCAGACCGTCCGCGTCCACGGAGAACCCGAACAGCTTCGGCAGCTGGCCGACGAGGATGGTCAGGGCGAGCCCGTTCATGTAGCCGATCATCGTGGGCTTGGAGATGAGGTCGGCGATGAAGCCCAGGCGCCCCACGCCCGCCAGCATCGTGATCGCCCCGACCATCAGGGCGAGCACCGAGGCGAGGGCGATCGCCCGATCGCTGTCGCCGCCCGAGGCGACCAGCGGCAGGATCGTCGCCGCGATCATCGGCCCGAGCGAGGAGTCGGGGCCGAGGACGAGGATCCGGGACGGCCCCGCGACGGCGTACGCGAGCAGACACATCACCGACGTATAGAGCCCGGTGATCGCCGGAAGCCCGGCGAGCTCGGCGTACGCCATGCCCTGCGGCACGAGCAGCGTGGTCAGGACGACGCCGGCGACGAGATCCTTGACCAGCCAGGAGCGCCGGTAGGTGCGCAGCGTCTGCACACCGGGCGGCATCGGCAGGGACTTGGGCACCGCTGGGTCACCTCCGCCGGACGATCAGCTTGCCCAGCTCCCACAGCGCGAGGAGCGCGAGGGCGGGCAGCAGCGCCCAGCCGAACTGGCCGATGTGCAGGGGGACGGTGCCGAGCAGCCGGTTGAAGACATCGGTCTGTGTGACGAGCACGGCGAGCACGAACTCGCCCAGGATCGTCCAGTTGAGCTGCTTGCTGTCGAAGGTGTCGACGGTGAGCACGGTCCCGGTCTGGCTGCGGCACTCGACCGCGGCCACGATCAGGCACAGCGCGAACGCCGCGAACGCGATGGAGTTGCCGATGCGGACGCTGTCGTAGCGGGCCTCGCCGAGCTTGATCAGGCTCAGCAGCGCGACGGCGATGCCGGCGCCCACGAGCCCCACCGTGAGCATCAGCGCCGGAGTCATCACCGGTTCGCCGCGCGGCCGCGGGCGCCGTGTCATGAGCCCCGCGCCGACCCGGTCGAAGCCGAGGGAGAAGCCGAAGGCCGCGTTGACGACGAAGTGGATCCACAGCACCTGCGCGGGGTTGAACGGCTCGGCGTCCGCGATGTCGAAGAGCGAGGCGCCGAGGAACGTCAGGACGAACACGACCAGCAGGATCAGCACGAAGCGGATGTACTTGGTGAGGTTGTCGTAGATCTTGCGGCCCTGTTCCACCGCGTGAATGATCGTGGCGAAGTTGTCGTCGGACAGAATCATCCGCCCGGCGTTCTTGGCCACCTCCGTGCCCGATCCCATGGCCACGCCGATGTCGGCGGCCTTGATGGCGGGCGCGTCGTTGACGCCGTCGCCGGTCATGGCGACCACGTCGCCCTTCTTCTTCAACGTCTCGGCGAGCAGCACCTTGTGCTCGGGCGCGACCCTGCCGACGACGCCGATCCGCTCGATCCGTTCGAGCCGCTCGCTCTCGGGCAGCGCCGCGAACTCGGCGCCGAGGATCGCCTCTCCGCCGATCCCGATCTGCTCGGCGATCGCCGCGCCGGTGATCACGTCGTCGCCTGTCACCATGCGTACGCGGATATGGGCGGCCTGGGCCGCGGCGACGGCCGCCTTCGACTCGGGGCGCGCCGGGTCGACCATGCCGACGAGGCTCGTGATCCGCAACTCCCGTATGACGTCCAGGAGTTCACCGTCCGGCTTGAACGTCCCCGGGTCCAGGTCGCGCGTCGCGGCGGCCATGACCCGGCGGCCCGCCCGCTCCATCCGCTCGACCTCGGTGTCGGCCCGGCCGCGCAGTTCCGCGTCGAAGGGGATGCCCGCGCCGTCCGACAGGGCCGTGGTGGTGAGCGCGAGCACGGCGGGCGCGGCGCCCTTGATGAAGCAGCGCACGACGGGCCGCCCCAGCCCGTCGTGCGCCGCGTGGAAGGTGGCCATCAGTTTGTACGCCGGGTCGAACGGCAGGGTGGCGAGGCGGGGCAGCCGCTCGCGCGTGGCCGTCACGTCGAGGCCCGCCTTGTGCCCGAGTACGAGCAGTGCGCCCTCGGTGGGGTCGCCCACCACTTCGCCGTCGACGAGCGAGGTGTCGCTGGCGACGAGGTACGGAAGGATCGCGTCCTCGATGCCGGGCGAGCTGCCCGCCGCGTGGTGGATCCTGCCCTCCAGGCCGTAGCCGGTGCCCGAGACCGTGTACCGGTCGAAGGCGTCGACGACCTCGACGACGGTCATCTGATTCATCGTCAGGGTGCCGGTCTTGTCGGAGTTCACGGCCGACGTGAAGCCCAGTGTCTCCACGGACGGCAGGTCCTTGACGATCGCGTTGCGCTTCGCCAGGTCGAGCCCGCCCATCGAGAGGATGGTCTGCGTCACTGTCGGCAGCGCCTCGGGCACCGCGGCGATGGCCAGGGACACCGCGCTGACGAACAACGCGTCCCAGGGCTCGCCGCGTCCGCGCCCGAGCGCGAACATCACGACCATGGTGAGCGCGGCCGCCCCCACGATCCACAGAGTGAGCCGGTTCAACTCCTTTGACAGTGGGGACAGTTCGCGCGGCGTCGCCGTCAACATCCCCGAGATACGGCCCAGTTCGGTGGCGGACCCGGTGGCGGTCACGAGCAGCACACCGCTGCCGTGCGTCACCGGAGTGGTCATGAACGCCATGTCGCTCTGGTCGGCCGGGCCGAGCTCCTCACCGAACACCGGGTTCGCGTCCTTGGCCGCGGGCACGCTCTCGCCGGTGAGCGCCGACTCGTCGATCTGCAGCGCGGTCGCAGAGACGATCCGGCCGTCCGCCGGCACCTCGTCCCCGGCGGCGAGCAGCACCACGTCCCCGACGACGACGTCCTCCGCGGGGATCTGGGCCTCCCTGCCGTCCCTGCGCACCCGTGCGGTGGCCTTCGTCATCGCCTTCAGGGCGTTCATGGCGCTGTCCGCCTTGCCCTCCTGGCGCAGGCCGATGACCGCGTTCAGGACGGACAGGGCGAGCAGCACCACCGCCGTGCCCCACTCCTGGATGGCGAGGGACACGGCCGCGGACACGACGAGGATGATCTGCATGTACGAGGTGAACTGGCCCAGGAGCCGGCGCAGCGCCGGTGTCGGCTTCTCCTCGGGCAGGGCGTTGGGCCCGTACTTTTCGCGCCGCGCCGCCGCCCGCGCGGTGTCGAGTCCCTCGGCCGGGTCGACACCGAGTTCGCGGGCCACCGAGTCGGCGGGCTCGGCGTGCCACAGGCGCGCCGGCGGGGCGCCGGGCCCGGTCGCCGCCGCGGTCACCGCGCCCGCCTCCGGGCAGCGTACGGGTCGGCCGCGGATCCGGACGGCGCCTCCTTCTCCAACTGCCGCTTCTCCAGCTCCAGTTCCTGACGGGTCTTGTCATCGATCACGGGATACCGCGGATCGATGTCCATCAGGGTGTCCGCGAGCACACCCGCCGCGCAGATCCGTGCGTACCACTTGTGGTCGGCGGGCACGACGTACCACGGCGCCCAGCTTGTGCTCGTGGCGGACAGCATGTCCTCGAACGCCTCCTGGTAGTCGTCCCAGCGGGCGCGTTCACGCGCGTCCGCCGCCGAGAACTTCCAGTTCCGCTCCGGTACGTCGATGCGTTTGAGGAAGCGGACCCGCTGCTCCTCCTTGGACAGGTTCAGGAACAGCTTGACGAGCCTGAATCCGTTGTCCGTCAGATACCGCTCCCACTGGTTGATCTCGCGGTAGCGCCGGCGCCACAGCGCCTTGCCGCTCTGCTTGCGTCCCGGAAGCCGCTGGCGGTCCAGGAGTTCGGGGTGCACCCGCACCACCAGGACCTCCTCGTAGTGCGAGCGGTTGAAGATGCCGATCTCCCCGCGGCGCGGCAGGCCGCGGGAGTAGCGCCAGAGATAGTCGTGGCTCAGCTCGTCCTGCGAGGGCACCTTGAACCCCGCCACGCGCACGCCCTGCGGGTTCACGCCGCTCATGACGTGACGGATCGTGCCGTCCTTGCCGCCGGCGTCGATCGCCTGCAGACACAGCAGGACGCCGTGCGTGCCCTCGGCTGCCAGCCTGCGCTGGTGGTCGGCGAGCAGGGCGACGCCCTCGGCGAGCAGCTCCTTGCCCTGCCGCTTGTTCTTCAGGCCCGACGTGTGGGCGGGATCGAAGTCCTTGGACAGGCGCACCTTCGTTCCGGGCTCGACCCGCAGGGGTGCGATGAACTCGGCGATCCGCTCGGCCCGCTTGTCCTTCGTGCGCGCCCGTCCGTCCTTCATGAGCCACCTCGCTCCGTGTCCACCGCGGGTCGAGCCGGTCCTGTCACTACAACGTGTCCCGCTTCACCACGCACAGGCCCCAGATGACGAGCGCGTTCATCGCGATCAGCGTCAGGGACCAGAACGGGTAGTACGGGATGGAGAGGAAGTTGCCGATCATGATCAGGACAGCGAGGGCCACGCCGAGCACCCTGGCCCATTTCATGGCGACGAAGAGGCCGAAGCTGACGAGCACGGCGACGATGCCGAGGAGCAGATGGATCCAGCCCCAGGTCGTGAGGTCGAACTGGAAGGTGTAGTCGGGCGTGCTGAGGAACACGTTGTCTTTCAGAATCGCCATCAGGCCGCGGAAGAAGCCCATGGTCCCCACGATGAAGAGCATCACCGCGGCGAAGATGGTCAGCCCGCCGGCGGCCGCTTCCCGCGCGCCGCCCATGCCGTGCTGCGAAGTGGTCGAGGTGGCCATCACAGGACCCCCAAGGGTTGAGGAGGGTGCCGATTGCACCGCTGTGCCGCCGAGTGTCATGGCCCGGAGGAGCCGCGGTCGTCACCCTCCGGGGGTGACGACCCGACAGTGCGCCGCGCGGAGGCTGTCGGGGATCCGGCCCGCAAGCTGAAGCGAGGCGATGAGCGTGGCAAGCACTCCCGGGGCGGCCGACGGCCAAGGGCCCCTCCCAGAAGCCGGACCCGGCCCTGACCGAAGTCGGCAGCGCCGCATTCTCGCGCCGCTCGCGCTGGCCCAGTTCATCTGCAGCTTCGCAGGGTCGAACATGAACGTGATGATCAAGGACATCAGCAAGGACCTGGACACCACCGTGCAGGGCGTACAGACCGCGATCACCATCTTCCTGCTGGTCATGGCGGCGCTGATGATCCCCGGCGGGATCCTCGCCGACCGCTACGGCCGCAAGCGCTGCCTCGTCATCGGGCTCTCGATCTACGGGGTCGGGGCGCTGATCAGCGCGGCGGCGCCGGGCCTCGGCGTGCTGATCCTGGGCAACTCGATCCTGGAGGGCATCGGCACCGCCCTGCTGATCCCCCCGGTCTACATCCTCACCACCCTCCTCTTCACCGAAGTGACGAGCCGCGCCAAGGCGTTCGGCACGATCATGGCCTTCGCCGGCATCGGCGCCGCCACGGGACCGCTCCTCGGCGGCCTGATCACGTCGGCGATCAGCTGGCGGGCGGCGTTCGTGTTCCAGGCGGTGGTGGTGGCGGTCATCATCGTGCTGAGCCGCAAGCTCGAGGACCCGCTCCCGGCCGACCCCTCCCTCGACTTCGACACCGTGGGCGCGATCCTGTCGGCGACCGGACTCGTCCTCGTGGTCTGCGGGATCCTCGCGGCGGACGACAACCTCTGGCTCATGGGCGGGCTGCTCCTGGTCGGCACGCTGGTCCTGGTGGCGTTCTTCCGCTGGGTGAAAAGGAGGGAGCGGACCGGAGCCCAACCGCTCCTGCCGACCTCGCTGTTCCGCAACCGGACGTCGAACCTCGGTCTGATCACCCAGCACACCCAGTGGCTGATGCTCATGGGCGTGTCGTTCGTGGTCGCCGCGTATCTCCAGGTCGTCCGCGGCTACAACGCCATCGACACCGGCATCATCTTCACCGCGTCGACCGTGGGCCTGCTCATCAGCTCGCTCGGCGCGGAGCGGTTCGCCAAGCGCCGCGAACAACGCACCCTCATCATGGCCGGTTTCATCGTCACGGTGTGCGGCATCGGCGTGCTCCTGGCCGTGGCGGACGTCTCGTCGAAGGCCTGGGCCTCCACGCCGGGACTGCTCCTGATCGGCCTGGGCGTCGGCCTCATGCTCACGCCGTCGGTCAACGTGGTGCAGTCCAGCTTCCCCGAGGACATGCAGGGCGAGATCTCCGGGCTGTCGCGCAGCGTGTCCAACCTCGGCTCCTCCGTGGGCACGGCGCTCGCCGGCACGATCCTCGTCGCCGACCCGTCCGCCGGGCCCTACGCCGTCTCGCTCGTAGTGCTCGCGGTGATCGGTCTCGGCGGTCTCGGGGCGGCGGCACGGCTGCCACGGACACCGCCGGTGCCGGCGGCGCCGCCGGCACCGGCCCCTCACCCGTAATCGCGGTCGTACGTCACGACGCTGCGCACCACGAGGTCCTGCACCGCCGCGCGATGCTTGCTGAACGGTATCCAGAGCAGCCCCAGGGGAAAGGTCACCGACACCGCGGCCCGCACGAGGGCCCGCACCGTCCGCAGCCGCCGCCCCGCCCGGTCCGTCACGCACACGCCCAGCAGCCGGTCCCCGGGGGTGGCCCCGACGATCGCCCACGAGCCGCCGAGATAGCAGACGGCCAGGGTCCAACCGATCGGCCCGGCCACCCAGTTGGGCACGTCCGGCACCTGGAACGGCGGCCCGACGACCATCAACCGCGCACACCCCGCGCCGACTTGGACGATCAGACCGATCACGGCGAGCACGAGCACGTCGACCAGGGCGGCGAGGCCACGCGAGACGATTCCGGCGGGCCGGGAGCGGAGAGCGGGCCTGCTGTCGGCCGCGGTCACGGAGAGCGCTCATCCGAAGGATCCGAAGGACCGGATCGCCGCAGCATCCTGTCGGCGAACCGGTTGACGCTCCGGTCCCCGCGCTGCCCGAGCAGGCGCACCGCCTCGGCCGCCTCGACGGTGAGCCCTCCCCCGGTGTCCCGCACGATCCGCCCGAGATCGATCTCCCGCAGCACACCACGGGTGATCCCCACCAGGTCGAACCGGGCGAGCACGGCGTCGACGTCGAGTCTGGCGGCGATGTGGTCGACGTCCACGCGAGCGACGATGCGGTCGACATCCACGCGCGCCGCGATCCGGTCCACGTCCACCCGCGCGGCGACCCGGTCCACATCGACGCGGTCGGCCACACCGTCCACATCGACGCGGCGGGCCACCCGGTCCACATCGACGCGGTCCGCGACGGCGTTGACATCGACGCGGGCGGCGACCGCTGCCACGTCCACCCGAGCGGCGACCGCATTGACGTCCACCCGGCCGACGACCGCTGCGATGTCGAGCCGTTCGGCGATCCGGTTCACGTCCACGCGGTCGACCAGCTCGTCCAGGTCGAGGCAGTCGAGCACCACCCCGACCGACCGCCGGATCACGACCCGCGGCACCTTTCCCACCACTCCGATCACACCGAGCACCCCCCGTGCCATCCGACCTGCCACCGCCACCGCGCCGTCCGCACTCACCTCGACCATGCCGCGACCGAAGCAGCCGGCGGCGCGCCCGGCATCCTCCGCGACGGGTGAGTGACACGGATCCGCGACCCCGCACCCCGTGGACGTACGGCAACAGGCCTCACCCCGGGGGCAGTTCAGGCACCGGACGAAGGTCCCCCGCGAAGCCGAACGCCACGCCACGCTGCGCGGCCAGCAGCCGGGCGAGCCGCAACACGCTGAGCCCGCTGACCCCCAGTTCGCGCGCGTGCCGCAGGTCGACCACGACGCCCGCCACACCCGGTCGGATGGCCGCGTGCAGCACCTGCCCGATACGGGCCTCTGCGGCGGGTCCGATCGCCTCGAACACCTCGATCACCAGACAGCCCGCGACGCGCCGCACCACCACGGGTGGGACGTCGGAACGGGGCAACACGGCCTTCGGCCTGCGAGTCACGAGCGGAACGTTCCATGCCATGAATAAGTCCCCCCGAGTGCGCCGGACTTGGGAGAACAGCATCGTCACGCCGGACGGCGGCGGCATCGCTCCGCGAGGGTGAGCGGGTTCGACGGGATCGACAACGACGAGTCCCGTCCGCACTGTTGATCATCGCCCGGGAGGTTCTTAGTCTCGACCCCGTCGCACCGTGGACACGTTTCCACGCCCCGCACGGCCTTGACGAAGGTGGAACACCGCATGAGTCACGCAGATCAGGCACAGCAGGACCAGCAGGCACAGCACACCGGCCCCAGCCGCCGCCGAGTGATCGGCGGCGCGGCCACGCTGGCCGTCGCCGCGACAACGTTGCCCACCGGCATCGCGTCCGCCGCCCCGGACCGGTCCGCCCCCTCCGACCTCGCCCGCTGGAAAAGACAAGCGGCCCGGGTGACGATCACCCGCGACGACTGGGGCATCCCGCACGTGGTGGGCAAGACGGACGCCGACGCGGTGTTCGGGATGATGTACACGCAGGCCGAGGACGACTTCAACCGCATCGAGCGCAACTACCTCGTCAGCCTCGGCCGCCTCGCCGAGTCCGAGGGCGAGAGCGCGCTCTGGCAGGACCTGCGCCAACGCCTGTTCATCGACCCGGAGGAGCTGAAGAAGGAGTACGCGAAGTGCCCGTCGTGGCTTCGCGCCCTGATGCGCGGCTGGGCCGACGGCCTCAACTACTACTTGGCGACCCACCCCGACGTACGCCCCCGGGTACTCACCCACTTCGAGCCGTGGATGCCGCTGAGCTTCTCCGAGGGCAGCATCGGAGGCGACATCGAATCGGTGGCGCTGAGCCAGCTGGAGGCGTTCTACGCACAGCGCGAGATCCCCTGGACGGACGAGGAACGCGGCCTGAAGTTCCGCGAACCGTCCGGCTCCAACGGCATGTCGATCGCCCCGGGCAACACCCGTGACGGCAACGCCCTCCTCCTGATCAACCCGCACACCAGCTTCTTCTTCCGCGCGGAACAGCACGTGACGAGCGAGGAGGGTCTCGACGTCTACGGCGCCGCGACCTGGGGCCAGTTCTTCATCTACCAGGGCTTCAACGAGAACACCGGCTGGATGCACACGTCGAGCGGCGTCGACAACATCGACGAGTTCGCGGAGACGGTCGACCGCACGTCGGACGGCACGTACACCTACCGCTACGGCAAGGACCACCGCCCCGTAACAACAAAGGACATCACCCTCACCTCCCGCACGGAGAACGGCGACACGGAGCGCCACACCTTCACGACGTACGCGACCCACCACGGCCCGATCGTCCGCGAGGCGGACGGCAAATGGATCGCATGCGCGCTCATGAACAAGCCACTGGAAGCCCTGAAGCAAAGCTACTTGCGCACAACAACCCGCAACTACACCGAGTACATGAAGGTGGCGGAGCTGAAGGCCAACAGCTCCAACAACACGCTCTTCGCGGACTCGAAGGGCGACATCGCCTTCCTGATGCCGCAGTTCATGCCGGTCCGCAATGACCGCTTCGACTACATGAAGCCGGTCGACGGCAGCGACCCGGCCACCGACTGGCACGGCCTGCACACCCTGGACAGCATGCCGCAGGCGGTGAACCCGAAGAGCGGCTGGGCGTTCAACAGCAACAACTGGCCCTGGACGGCGGCCGGCACGGACAGCCCGCACGCGTCGGACTACCCCCGATACTTCGACAAGGCGGGCGAGAACCCCCGCGGCCCGCACGCGATCCGCGTCCTCACCTCCAGCCGCAACTTCACCCCCCATTCCCTCATCGAGGGCGCCTTCGACCCATACCTGACGGCATTCGCCCGCCTCCTCCCGGCCCTGACGAAGGCCTGGGACCACCTCCCTACGAGCAGCACCCAAAAGCGCAAACTCGCAGCTCCGACCGCCCTGTTGCGCGACTGGGACCACCGCTGGTCGGCCGCGTCGAAGGCGACATCACTCGCGGTGTTCTGGGGCGAGGCGCTCTGGGCCCTGGTATCCAAGGCGGCAGCGGACGCGGGCCTCTCGGTCTGGGACTACATGGCGGACCGCGCCACGGACACCCAACGCCTCACGGCCCTCGAATCGGCCGTCGACCGCCTCACACAGGACTTCGGCAGCTGGCAGGTCCCGTGGTCCGAGATCAACCGCTACCAGCGCAACGACGGCGCGATCACCCAGACCTTCGACGACACCAAGCCCAGCTACCCGGTCCCCTTCGCCTCCGCCCAATGGGGCTCCCTCGCCTCCTTCGGCGCGAAGCGCTACCCCGGCACGAAGCGCTACTACGGCACGAGCGGCAACAGCTTCGTGGCAGTCGTCGAATTCGGCCCACGTCTCCGGGCCTGGGCAGTGACAGCGGGCGGCGCGAGCGGCCACCCGGACTCCCCCCACTTCGGCGACCAGGTGAAGCGGTACGCGAGCGGGGACCTGCGGCCGGTGTACTTCTATCCGGAGGAGTTGGAGGGGCATGTGGAGCGGAGGTACCGACCGGGCGAGTGATACGACGCACGCGGGGAGCGCAGCAGTTGAGCTCTCCCCTTGGTCGACTACTTCCCCGGACCGAAGTACTTCCCGACGCCGTCAATGGCCGCGTATCCCCTGGCCGTCAGGTACGGCGTCACGTAGCGCGTGGCGCCGTTCGCCGGGTCGGGTCCTGACCACGTCCTGCCACGCTCGGGCACCTGGGAGTCTCCGCGTGCGGCGTGCAGACGGAGGACGCGCGACGTCAGGCCGTCCGCCTCGAAGACGACCCGGAGATCCCAGATGTCGGGGGCCTCGACGGAGTCGTCCGTCAGGCGGCGCGGGGCGACCACAGCGTCGAACGTGGCGTGTTCGCCGTCCTCGCCGGTCCGACGGGCAGGCACGGTCAACTCCGCCCCATGGATGCGGCCCAGCAGAGAGAGCGAGGCGCGGGCACCGTCGACACGGACACCGCCGGCCGCGGAGACGACAAAGGTGAACAACTCGTCGTCTCCCTGCTGCTGTTGCACCATGAGCACGGCGTCGAGAGGCGCGGTCTCCCCGCCGATGTCGAGGACTCCGAGGCCGCCTCTTGTCCGCAGAGCGCGCCAGTACCGCCCGCCGTGCGGAGTGTGCCGGTGGGCCGACATGGGCCAGGCGGCATCCGCGGGTGCGGTCAGCGGGACGTCGCGGACGAGACCGCCCCCGCGCAACCGGGCCCACAGCGCCCACACACCGTCGCCCGGTTCGGACAGTGCCAGCTGTGCGCTCCACGAAGCGTCCGGCCCTTCAGTGTCGGTGTCGGTGTTCGTGGACAGAGCACGAGAGGTACCGTCCACGCGGTGGCGCAGCTGGACCTCGACGTCGGGCGCTCCCTCGTGGCCGGGCAGCCGCAGCACGGCATTCCCGGTGAGGCTGAGGGTGCCGTCCTCCTCAGTGAGGGTGGCAACAGTGGCACGGGCCGGGATGGTGTCGGTGACGTCGTAGACGTCGTCCGGGATGCGCTCCTCGGGGGCGTCGTGGAACCGGAAGAACGGCCACGTCCGGTACGCGCGGCCGCCCTCGATGAGCAGGTCGACGTCCGCTCGATGGCGGTGGAACCAGCCGAGGTACAGCAGCTCGTCGAGCTTGCCGCTGGTCAGGCAGTGCACCATGAGTCGCTCGTAGGGGCCGATTTCGGAGGCGAAGTCATCGCTCCAATAGCGGTCGAAGAGATCCAGCGTGGAGGCGAGGATCTCGGCGGTGTACGCCTCGTCGTAACGGGGTCCGGTGCCGGGGTCGAAGCGGGAGAAGCCGATCACCGGCAGCAGAGTCTTCCCCAGGATGTTCCTGAAGTGCCGGCCGAGGAGCGTGCGCCGCCCACGCGGATCGCTCACCCGCTCGTCCACCATGCTCAGCAGCCGCTCGAACATGACGACCCGCTCCTGAGCGGACTTGGGGCGCTTGCTCAGGTTCTGGCCGTCGTCACGGGCGCGCGCGTAGTAGCACGTGTAGTCGCCGACGACGGAGATCGTCCGGGCCGACAGCAACGCATCGGTCACGAAGACCTGGTCCTCGCCCAGCCACAGGTCCGTGTCGAACCGGATGTGGTTGTCGTCCAGGAGGGAGCGCCGATAGAGCTTCGTCGGACCCAGCGAGCGGTACACCTGACTGGTGTACAGGTCAGCGCGCGGAGCGTGCCGGAAGGCCGCTTCCGCCATACGGCGACCGCCGACACCGGCCATCTTCCCGACCACCACGTCACTGTCCTGCTCGTCGGCCATGGCCACCATGCGAGCAAGCGCCTCGTCACCCAGGTAGTCATCGGCGTCCATGAGAAACACGTAACGGCCGCGGGCCTGGTCGATGCCCTGGTTGCGGGGAACGCTGGGCCCACCGGAGTTCCGCTCGCGGGCCACGACACGGACTTGAGGGTGGCGGTCGGCGAAGCGCCGCAGCTCCTGGAGGCTCGCGTCGGTGGACTTGTCCTCGACGGCGACGATCTCCATCTGCTCGATTCCGAGTGTCTGCCCGACGAGGGAGTCGAGACACTCGGTCAGATACGGCATCGCGTTGTACACGGCCACGACGACCGAGACGGCCGGGGGCGTGGGCTCGCCGGCGGAGGCTTGGGGATCGGTCACGATGGCGCCTATCCATTAAGTGGGCCGGTCGGTCAGGCGGGCTGGGGCCACGGCGAGGGCGCGGCTCGGCCCAGATCGTGGACGCTCACGGTGTGCGCCGCGGCCGGCGACACAAGCGGGCCGAACACGGCGACGACACTCAGGTGGTGCTCGCCGGCGTGCCACGGCTCCTCGCCGAGGAAGGACCAGGAGGCGTCGGCGCGCACCGGGGCCCGACCGATCCGCCGTTCGCCGTCGAACAGGACGACGGCCGACGCGTGCGGCGCCCGGCCCCGGATGCAGGGGTGACCGCCCGACAGCCGTCCGGGCCGCGGCATCGTGACCCGGGGGGCTTCCAGAGCGTCGACGACGTGCACGGGGTGGTCGACCGGTGCGGTGAGGACTCCGTCGGCGCGCTGTCCGACGAGGGTGAGGACGTGCTCACCGGGAGGCCAGTACGTCGTTCGCCGCCACGTCCATTCGCCTTTGGGGCCGATCGGCGTCGCACCGATGCGGGAGCCGTCGAGGTAGAAGCCGATGCGCGTGAGGGTGCGGTCGGCGACGCCGGCGAACTTCTGGGCCGGGACGATGCGCCGCCCGGCGCGCGGTCCACGGATCTTGATGCGCCCCGGTGCGGTACCCGTGCGATCCGAGTGGAGGGGAAGGGTCTCCGCGGTCCTCCCAGGATGGGCGGGCAACTCGGGGGCCTGGGGCGACACGGCACGGAGCACGTGCTCCGAAAGCACCTCCAGCCGTACGAGCTCCGCGGCGACGCGCTGAGCCACACGCCATGCTCCGGCCCGGTTCAGGTGCAGTGAGTCGATCCGGCCGGCCGGGACGTCGGGGTGCCCGCCCGCGTCGTACCAGCGGAAGTGGCGGCGCGTCTCCTCGGGGCCGAGCTCCTGCCACAGCTGGGTGGTCAGCCGGTGGAGGTCGAGCAGGGGGACGCCCGACTCCACGGCCGCCGCCCGGGCGTGCTCGGAATATCCACCGGTGGTGTCCGCCACCGTGCCGTCCTCGGTGAAGTCGGCGGGGCAGAGCTGCGTGACGACCACGGGGACACCTCCGCGTTCGGCGACCGCGGCGGCGAACCGTCGAAGGTTGTCGCGGTACACCCGCGGCGGCACGTACCAGTTGTCACGGCCTAGCTGCTGATCGGTGTTGCCCAAGGCGATGAGGCACACGTCCCCGGGTCTCATCAGGTTGACCAGCGTCGCGGCACGGTGGCGGAGGAACGTCGAGCTGTTGTGCCCCTCCTGCGCGTAGTTGAACAGGGGCGGCTCGGGCACGACGAAGCGCGGCAGGTGCTGGGGCCAGCCCGAGAGGGGATCACTGTCCTTGGCCCGCTGCTGGGTCACGGAGTCACCGGCCACGAAAAGAGCTGGCACTTCCCTGGTGTCCGTCATGCATTCCACTCTCCATGTTCCCCGGGGCGGCCGCCACAGAAGTCGCGCAGTCCCCGGTCCGGTTGGCGGACCGCCCGGACGTGTGTTGGTCTGATGGCTGGAGCGGACTCCCGAACGGACGAAATGGAGACTGCCATCGATACCGATATGCGCGCGCATACCGATATGCAGGAGCGCTGGAATTGCGCGCCGGCCGTCTACATCCTCGGAGACTCCGTAGCAAAAATGGTCGCCCCGAATCGTCGCGACCGCGCCGGCTGGGGCGAAGAGCTCGAGCGGCTTTTCGCCGACGAGGTGCGCGTCTACAACTTCAGCAAGAAGGACTGGTCGATTCTTCGCGCGGCGGAGATATTTCTGCCGTCCGTGTTGAACACCCTGCGCCGCGGCGACATCGTCCTCATCGCCTACGGCCACGTCGACCAACAGCTGCACCGCCACGACCGCTACGTCGCGCCGGCCGACTTCTGTTACGTCCTGTGCCGGATGGCGCGGCAGGTCCGCGACCGTGGTGGGGTTCCCGTGTTCGTCACGCAGGCCACCCGCGCCGGGTTCTACGAGGACGGCACCGTGATCGACGCGACCGGGGGCTACGCCGACCTCGTGCGCGAGACCGCCGCCGCGCACGAGGTACCCGTGCTGGACCTGAGCGAGCTCACCGCACGCCTCTTCCGCTCGCTCGGCCCTCGCGAGACCCGCCTCTACTTCAACTGGTTCGCCGCCGGTGAGCTGCAGGAACTGCCGGACGGCCAGATCGACACCAGTAACTTCAACCGGGCCGGCTGCGCGCGCATCGCCGTACTGATGGCCGAGGAGCTGAAGGCCCAGGGCCTCGTCGAGGCTCGGTGGTTCCTTCTCCCCGCCCCGGTTCCGCCCCCGCTGCCGGGCCGCCCCGAGTGGGACACCGCGCAGATCGAGGCCGAGCTGGCCCGCCGGGCGGTCGTCCCCGAGCTCCCGGTCGAGGTGTCCTTCCAGGATCCCGCCCCGGGAGCCGTCGTCCTGCCGCGCCGCGTCTTCCGCGGGACCGCGGGCCAAGGCGTCCGGCACATCGTCTTCTTCAGCGACGGCCGGCCCGTGGGCGAGACGAGCGTCGGCCCCCAGGGCACCTGGCTGTGGCGGCTCGCGTACTACTGGCCGCCCGGCCCGCACACCCTCACCGCGGTCGGCCTCACCGACAAGGCAGCCACCACCCCGGTCGAACTCCCCCTGCGGGTGATTGCCTCGATCGAGGCGCCGACGGTGACACATCCGCTGCCGGGCCGGGTCGTGCCGGGCACGCCGGTGATCGCCGGAGTGGCCAGGAACGCCTCGAAGGCCGTGTTCCTCCACCACGGCCGCCGTATCGGAGAGACCAAGGTCGACGACGGCGGCCGCTGGTCGTTCACACCGTCCGAGCCCTGGCCCGCCGGGCGGCACACGGTCCGTGTGGTCGCCTGTCACGGCATGGTCATCTCGCCGCCCGCCGACTGGGAGATCGAGGTCGTGGACGCCGTCGCCCCGCCCGCTGAGCTGCCCGGCACGGACACGCTCCCCACCGAGGTCCATGGGTGGCGGCCCGCGCTTCGAAGCGACCGGTAACCGGAAGGGGAGGCCCATCACCATGCGTACCGAGACCGTGTCCGGCGGTCCACGCCCGGCGGATGTCAGCGTTCTGCTCGCGGTCCGGAACGGCATGCCCGAGCTCGGCACGTGTCTCAAGTCGCTGGGCCGGCAGACCCTGGCTTCCGAGCGCATGGAAGTGATCGTCGTGGACGACGCGTCCACCGACGCGAGCGCCGGGGAGGCGGAGGCCTTCGCGTCCGGAGCGGGGTGTCCCGTCAGGGTCGTCCGCCGCGAAACGGCCGCCGCCGTCCCCGGACTCGTACGCAATCAGGCACTCGCCCAGGCCACCGGACGGTACGTGCTGTTCCTCGGAAGCGCGGACCGTCTCGGCGACGAGGCTCTGGAGCGCATGCTCGCCACGGCGGACCGCGACGACAGCGACGTCGTCGTGGGCAAGGTCGTGGGGGGCGGTCTTCGCGGGTTCGAGAAGCAGGCGTTCAAGGCCAAGCCGGGCGAGGAAGGGGCGCGCGCCCAGGCCCTGCGACACCTCGGGGTCATGAAACTCTTCCGCCGCGAACTGCTGTCCCGAAACGACATCCGCTTCGACGCGTCGCTGTGCGGTGGGGACGACGTCGTCTTCGTGACACAGGCCGTGGCCGCCGCCGACCGGGTCTCCTTCGTGTCCGACTACGTCTGCTGCCGCATCGGGCAGGCTCGCGAGCCGGAGGACGGAGTCGTGCCGTACGCGTGCGACTGCGCGGAACGGTCGCTCCCCTTCTTCCGGGCCGCCGCGGCGGTGGCGAAGCGGGCCCGGAGCCAGGTCGAGACCGAGCGGATGCTGTCGGTCCTGCTCGCGCACCACATCGACGAGATGCTCTCGGTCGTCGACTCCGACGCTTCGTACAACGAACGACAGTCCGCGGTCCTCGAGATGCAGCGCATGCGCCAGGCGTACTGGACCAACGGGGTCGGCAGGAGAGTGGGCCTCTATCCCGGCCTGTGCTCGTTCGCCGCCGCCCGCGGGCTCTTCGACGAGGTCTGCTACCTGGCGGTCAACCGCCGCTTCTCCCACCGTGCCCGGACCGTGGTGGAGGGGAACCGCGTCTACCGCGCGTTCCCGTTCTTCCGGGCCCACCGCGGTCCCGGGAACCTCCTGCCCGACCACGTCTTCGAATGCACCGACCGCCTCAGGGCCAGGGGCGAACTGCTCCAGGCCGTGTTGTCGGGACCGACCAAGGTGGTGCTCTCCGGATTCGGTTACGTGGGGTCCCTGGACAGCTCCAAGTGCACGGTCACCCTGCACCTGCGCAGGCGCGGCGGCGGAGGAGCCCTGGTGCTCCCGGTCGAACCGTCCCCCACACCGTTCCTGACGCGCGAGCGCGGTGACGGCGTGCACGACTACGACGACGCCGGCTGGCGCGCCGAAGTGGACTTCGACCGGGTCGACTGGTCCCGGAAGAAGCACGGTCCGTGGGACTTCTGGGTCATCGTGTCCTCGGCCGGGATGGCCAAGGAGGCACGGCTGAAGGCTCCGGCGAGCGTCGGGAGGGCCCTGGACAACGGCCTTTTCACGGGCAACGACTCGACGCGGGTGCGGGTGTACCGGACCCCTGGCGGCTATCTGGCCTGCGAGATCTCCGCGGCCGCTGGCGGCGGGGGGTCTCGATGACGGTGCCCGGCACACGATCCGCGGAGGGGACGGCGACCGATCCCGAGGAGGACGAGGGGCAGGGGCAGGAGGCCGCCGCGTCCCCGGGGCGTCGGCTGCGGCACGCGCTGCGCTTGTCCGGCCGGTGGCTCATGGCGAACACCCTGCTGCTGGCCCTGCTCGGCGCTTACGTGGCCATGGCCTACGGCGTCGCCACGCTGTCCAAATGGTTCTTCGCGACCGGCATCGTCGTCAGCTACGGCGTCGATCTCGCCCTGCCGTACGTCAAGTCCAACGCTCTGTCGCTGCTGCGCAAGAACCGCTTCGGGCTCACGATGCGTTTCCTCATCCGCCAGCTTCTGCTCATCGGGTTCTTCGGTGAGCTGCCACTCTTTCCCCGCCATGCCACCGCGATCCTGGCCTGCGGGTTCATCTACCTCTTTGTTTTCCTGGTGCTGTACGGGCTGCCTCTGGAGACCGCGAAACGGAAACACCGGATGATCCCGGTGACCGTACGGACCCTGGACCTCGGCGAGGCCATCCCGCCACCGCTCCCCCGCAACCTCGTCTACCGGAGCTACGTCCGCAAGATTCTGTATCTCGACGTCCTGATCTCCGCGGGCGCCACGGGGGCGATCGTCACCGACCAAGTGGCTTTCCTGTACGGGGGAATCGGGGCGCTGGTTCTTGTTTCGTTCGTCGCCATGACCGTCATGCTGCCGCAGGCGGCTCGGGCGCACCGGGTGCCCGAGCGCGAGGATTCGCTCGCCGCGGTCAACCGGGCTCTCGGATACGCCGGTCCCGAGGTGGTCGTGTACTTCAGTTTCGCCTCGGCCACGAGCGACTTCATGTACCAGGTCAACATGTGGCTGCCGGTCCTGAAGAGCACCCGCAGAAGCTGTCTGGTCGTACTGCGTGAACGCCGCTCGATGGAACTCCTCGCCCCCACCGACATTCCCGCCATTTGCGTGCCGAAGGCGGATGACCTGGGCGAGATCGAGCTCCCGCACGCGCGGGTCGTGCTCTATCCCGGAAATGCCGGAAAGAACGTGCACATGCTGGGGCGTGCCGAAATGAAGCATGTCTTCGTCGGCCATGGCGACAGCGACAAGCTCGCCTCCAGCAACCGGGTCAGCAAGACGTACGACGAGATCTGGGTGGCCGGCCAGGCGGGCCGGGAACGGTACCGCCGCCTGCGCGGCTCCATACCCGACGAGGCCATCGTGGAGGTCGGCCTGCCGCAGCTCGACGAGGTCGAACCCGCCGCTCCGCAGGCCAAGGAGCACCCGGCCGTCCTGTACGCGCCGACGTGGGAGGGCTGGACCCGGGAAGGGGACTACAGCTCGGTCCCGGACCTCGGCGTCCGCATCATCACCGAACTGCTCCGGCTGAACCCGGAGGGCCGCATCGTCTACCGGCCCCACCCGATGCTCGGCTATCGCTCCCCGGAAGCGGCCGAGGAGCACCGCAAGATTCTGGCGATCCTGGAAGAGGACAACAAACGGCGGCTCACCGAGAACCCCGGACTCGTGGCGGATGCGACGGTCCTCAAGGAAATGGCCGCGCTGGAGGAACGAATGGCGGAACTCCAGGACCGCAGCCGCGACTCACCCGCGTACCACCTGACCGAACAGGAGCGGGTGGTACGCCAGGAATTCGCCATCTCCCGCTGGTACGAGCTCTTCCCGATGGTCAACAGCCCGCGCCTGCACTTCCACAGCACGGGACGGCTGCCGGGCCTGTTCGCCGTGTTCAATGCGGTCGACGGAATGATCAGCGACATTTCCAGTGTGGTGTCCGACTTCCTGGCCAGCGGAAAGCCGTACTCGCTGTCGAACCCGCGCGACCTTTCGGTGGCCGAGCTGACGGAACAGGTGTCCGTGGCGGGCGCCGCGTATCTCGTGCCCGTGGGCGAGGATCTGGCGGTGGGTGACTTCCTGGAGGCCGTACGGGCCGCGGGCGACGACCGGCTCGCGCAGCGCCGCCGCGTTCTGCGGACATTCGTCCTGGGCGGGCCCGAGGCCCAGAAGCGCTTCACGTACGCGGTGGACGATCTGTACGAGCGGGGAATCAGGACGTTCCCGGCCGGCGAGGTCCCGGTGCCGACGGTGGCCACGCCCTTCAATCAGGAGGACACCGAGCAAGAGGACGTTCCACCGGAGATCCAAGAAGAAATCCCGCCGGACATCCAGGAAGAAATCGAATCAATGCCCACCGCGACACGGGAAGGGGATCTCGGCAATGGTTGACATCAGCGTCATCGTTCCGGTGTACAACGCGGAAACCACCATTGAGCGGTGCATCACCTCCGTGGTGCGGCAGAGCATCGGGGTGGACAGGATCGAGCTCATCGTCGTCGACGACGGTTCCATCGACGCCACCCCTACGGAGCTGAGCAGGCTCGCCGCGCTGCACCCCGTGCTGACCGTGCTGACGATCGACCACCGGGGAAAGCCCGCGGCTGCGCGGAACACCGGGATCGAACACGCCCGCGGCCGATTCCTGTACTTCCTCGACGCGGACGACTGGCTCGGCGAGGAAACGCTGGAACGCACACTCACCCTCGCGGAGCGCGGCGGCGCGGACATCGTCCTGGGGAAGATCGTGGGCGTCGGCGGCCGCAGGCCCGCCACGTCGATGTTCCGGGAGACCGTGACCCTCGGGAACATCTTCGACACGTACGCCTATCGGAACCAGGTCGTCTTCAAGCTCTTCCGACGCGAGTTGATCGACCGGCTCGACCTCCGTTTCGACGAAGAGGCCGGTTACGGCGAGGACATCATCTTCGTGTCGACCGCCTACCTGGCGGCCCGCGATTCCATCGGCATCGTGTCGGACTACGACTGCTACTACTGGACCCGGGCCCAGGGTGACCAGCAGGAGCTGTCCCGTACGTACCAGGCGCCGGAGCGCGTCACCAACATCATCGAGCCCGTCCGGCAGATCCAGGAAGCCGACCTGGACCCGGACCAGCGGGACGCCATGATGTCGCGGCACTTCAAGGACGTGGTCGGCTTTCTGCGTCGCTGGGTGGGGGTGCAGGGCGTACCGGCCTCGGAGGCGGCGTTCGACCGTATCGCCACGGTGATCTCCCCTGTCCTCACCGATGGGGCGCTGCTGCACTGCGATCCGTTCGAGCGGCTGTCGGTCGTGCTCCTCACGAAGCACCGCCGAGATCTCCTCTCCGAGCTCTACACCACGGATCTCGTCTCCCACCGCCCGGCGCAGGCGAAGTTCTCGTCGGGCGGACGGTTCTACGCCGATCTGCCGTATCTGCGCGACGCCGAGGCCGCAGTTCCCGACCTGGTCTACGACGTCACGGACTCGCTCGAGGCCTCCGCCGCGCTGGAATCCGCCTTCCACGACGAGGGCGACTTCGCTCTCACCGGCCGCACGGAGGTGCCGGGCCTGCCGATCCGGGACATGGAATTCCACCTGCTGCTGACGCGACGGGACAGCACCGAGGAGGTCGAGCTCCCCCTCACCCCACTCTCGTACGCCGCCTTCGACCTGATGACCTGGCGCGCGCGAATCCCTCTGACCACCTGCAACGAGGGGTCGATCCTGACGCCCGGGGTCTGGGACGTCTCCCTCGTGGGCCGCCTCGGGGAGGCCACCGTCCGGGGCCGGCTGCACGGCGGCGACCTGGGCAGCCATCGAGTCCCCACCCCCGTCTTCGCGGAGCCCCTGCCCGGATACGGCATGTACGAGGCGGAGATGTACGCGACCTCGCGCGCCCACTACGTCGCCATCGGTGTCGCGGGCCGCCACCGGACGCCGGCCAGGGCCTTCCTGGCCGGCGTGACCTGGAAGGACGACTCCGCGCAGCTCGTCGGAGGTGGCTGGAGCGGCCGGGACAGCACGATGCCGCTGACCGCGAGCGTGGTGCTCTCGGAGCGCGGCACACGCCGGGAGATCGAGCTCCCCACCACCGTCACGGACTTCCCGCCCCTCCTGGACCCCCCGGCCGCCCGCGCCCCGCAGAGTCCCGACGGAGGAGCGGACCGGCCCGCGACGGAGACCCCCTGGGCGCCCCCGGTACCCGACTGGGCCATCGGGTTCACGGCCACGTTCACCGCCGAGCTGCGCGAGGGCCTCGACGGCACGTGGGACTGCTATCTCAGACTGCGGCGCGGCAGGGACCTGCGTGACATCCGCGTCGCGGCACCCACGTACGCGGTCTCCGCCGATCTCCAGCCCTTGACCCGTAAGGCGAAGGCGCTGCACTGCAGCCCGTACGTCACGGACAAGCGCAATGTGAGCCTCCGACTGTGAACCAGCACCACCGTCAGCAGACCCTAAATGCCCGGTTTGACGGGTTAGTTCCAGTTGATGCAGCCTGAGTACATTCGACGATCAGACGGCCGACGACACCCGCAGTGACGCAACGCCTACCACTTGCAGTCTGGGGAACGACGTGAATCAGCAGCACGAAAGCGAACAGCAGACCGGCCGTACCGTCGCCGTCATTCTCGCTGGAGGCACGGGCACCCGGGTCGGCCTCGCCGTGCCGAAGCAGCTGGTGAAGATCGCAGGCAAGACGATCATCGAGCACACCCTGGACATCTTCGAGCGAGCGCCGGGCGTCGACGAAATCGTCGTCCTCATGACGAGCGATTTCGTCCCCACGCTGCAGAAGATCGTGGACGCCGCCGGATACACCAAGGTGAGCCGCGTGATAGCGGGCGGAACCTCCCGCAACGAGACCACACGACGCGCCCTCGGAGCCCTGGGGGCCCAGGCCGGCACTCCCCCCGAGGACAACATGAAGGTCCTCTTCCACGACTCGGTGCGCCCCCTCCTCTCCCAGCGGATCGTCGCCGACTGCATCGCCGCCCTGGACCGCTACGACGCGGTGGACGTCGCCATCCCCTCCGCGGACACCATCGCGCACTGCCGCACCCACGGCACCGACGGCGAGTTCATCACCTCGATCCCCGACCGCACCCGGCTCCGCCGTGGCCAGACACCCCAGGGCTTCCGCCTCGCGACGCTCTGGCAGGCCTACGAGAAGGCCTCCGGCGACCCCAACTTCGAGGGCACCGACGACTGCTCCATCGTGCTGCGCTACCTCCCCGACGTGCCGGTGCACGTCGTACGCGGAGAAGAGCAGAACATGAAGGTCACCCACCCCGTCGATGTGTTCCTCACCGACAAGCTGTTCCAGCTCTCCTCCAGCGTCGCTCCCGAGGCCCTGGAAGAGGAGGAGTACCGCAAGCGCCTCGACGGCCGCACCGTTGTGATCTTCGGCGCGAGCTACGGCATCGGGGCGGACATCGCCGACATCGCCCGCAGCCACGGCGCGAAGGTCTTCGCCAACAGCCGCTCGGGAACCGGCACTTACGTCGAGCACCCCGAGCACATCGAACGCGCGCTGACCGAGGCGTACGAGGAGACGGGACGCGTCGACTACGTCGTCAACACCGCGGGCGTGCTCCGCATCGGCAAACTCGCGGAGAGCAGCACGGAGACCATCGAAGAGGCCACGGCGGTGAACTACCTGGCCCCCGTGCACATGGCCCGCTTCGCCCACCGCTACCTGGCCGAGACCAAGGGCCAGCTCCTCCTCTACACCTCCAGCAGCTACACCCGGGGCCGCGGCTCGTACAGCCTCTACTCCTCCGCCAAGGCCGCCACCGTCAACCTCACCCAGGCCCTCGCCGACGAATGGGCCCCCGACGGCATCCGCGTCAACTGCATCAACCCGGAACGCACGGCGACCCCGATGCGCACCAACGCCTTCGGCGACGAACCCTCCTCCTCCCTCCTCACCTCCGAGGCGGTGGCCCAGTCCTCGGTCGACGTCCTGGTGTCACCACTGACCGGCCACGTCATCGACATCCGCCGCCAGGACCCGACACTCAACACGGTGGGCGACGACTTCTACGCGGCGTTGGTGGCCGGGCTCGAGGAGTAGGCGAGGCCTCGGACGTCCGGAAGAGCGATATGAGCAGCCCCCAGCCACAGGCTTCGAACCACGCCCCGCGCGTCTTCGTCGCCGGCGATTCCACCGCTGTCACACGCCCGAACACCCATCTGCCCATGACCGGCTGGGCGCAGGCACTGCATCTCTTCCTCGCCGACGAGGTGGAGGTCGTCAACTGTGCCCGCGCGCGGTCGAGTTCGAAGAGCTTCCGGGAGCGCGGCCGACTGCGGTGGATCCTCGAACAGCTCGCTCCCGGGGACTACTTCATCGTCGGCTTCGGCCAGATCGACTGGAAGCCGGACCCGGGCCTGCACACCGAGCCGTTCGACGACTTCCAGGAGCACCTGCGCGCCTACATCTGCGGCACCCGGGACGCCCAGGCACATCCGGTGATCCTGCTGCCCTACGAGCGGCGCCGGGTGGACCGCCACTCCAATGTCTCCCGCTTCCTCGGTGACTACCCGCTGGCCATGCGGGAGTTGGCCCGCGAGGAGCACGTTCCCGTCGTCGACCTGTACGGGCAGAGCGTCGCCTGGTGGGAGGAGCTGGGGCCCGAGGACTCGAAGCGGGCCTTCACCTATCTGCGTCCGGGGGAGCCTCTGATGGGGGTCGTCCTGGACGCCGACAATGTGCACGTGCGGCCCGAGGGTGCCATCGAGTGCGCCCGCTTCGTCGCCCGCAGCCTCCTCGAACAAGAAGTGCTCCCCGCCCACCTTGTGCAGGACCTCGGCCGCCGCACGTTCTCGTACGAGGAGCTGGGCTGGCTGGACGAGGCCACGTACGACCGGCTGACCAAGGAGCGGGTCTCGCGCCGGCCCGCCCCGGAAGGGCACTGACGATGCCTCACGAACTGTGCCGGGGCCGGGTCACGGGACACTCCACCGCCGACGGGGTCGTGTCCGCCGCGGTCTTCTCCTCGTCGGATCCGGAGCTCGGCGTCCGGCCGGGCGAGGAGCTCCATCTGACGCTCTCCGTGTCCTGCGACGAGCACGCGCACCTGGGGTTCGGTTACCTGCTGGCGAACTCGCTCGACGGGGTGGCGACCGTGGCCGGGTTGCAGGACGTCGAGTACTTTCCGCAGCAGGGCTGGTACCGGGTCCGCGCCGAGCGGCAGCAGACCGCCACCGGAAGCGTCACCGTACGGATCGACGACCGGCCGAAGACCCCGCGCCTGCGTCCTGTCCTCGCCGCGACGCTCCGGCTGCCCACCACCGGGGAGCGGATCCGCGTCAAGCGGCTGACCCACGCCGCGCTGCCGATCCGGGCAGCCGACGTCCGCGGCCTGCGCCTCACGACCGACATCGGCGCACCCGTGTCCGTACACCCCTGGGACAGCCGCCCGGACGCGGGTTCCGTGCTGTCGGTGACCCAGCCCGCGCACGGCGTCGTCGAGCACCCGGGAGACGACTGGATCCACTACCGGCCCACGCCCGAGTTCACGGGCTACGACCGGTTCACATACACGGCCGTGGACGCGAACGGCATTACGGCGACCGCCCCGGTCAACGTCTTCGTGGGGGAGCTGGGCCCGACGCCCGGTGTCTTCCCCGTCGAACCACCGGCACCCGCCTTCACTCCCTGGCAGTGGCCCGAACTCACTGGGAGCCTGCCCTGGCCCGGCATCCCGACCAAGGCATCGCACGGCTGAGGAGCCGCACCCCATGAACGCCAACTCCGCTCCCCCTGTGTCGCTCCCGGACGCGACCGTCGCACTCCGGGTGCAGAACCAGGACGGCCGGCTCGGCGCGTGCCTGGACTCGCTGTTCGCGCAGACCTTGGGGACGGACCGGATGCAGATCGTCGCCGTCGACGACGGTTCGTCGGACTCCAGTGGCAGCCTGCTGCGGGAGCTGTCCGCCGACCGGCCGGAGCTGCTCACCGTGGAGCTGCCGCGGCGCGGCGCCACACCCGCCGAGGCCCGCAACGCGGCCATCGAGCACACCCGGGGCCGATACGTGATCTTCCTTGACGCCTCCGACCAGTTGGCCCCCGACGCCCTGGAGCGCATGGTCCGGGCGGCAGACCGCAACGAGGCCGATGTCGTGCTCGGCAAGCCCGCCGCACTGGGCAAGCGATCCGTACCGACGTCGATGTTCCGCAAGAGCAGCACCTACGCCGCCCCTCTGACCAGCAGGGTCTACTGGACCCTCACGCCGGACAAGCTGTTCCGCACCGAGCTGCTTCGCCGGGCCGGTCTCAGCTTCCCCACCGACCTGCGGTTCGGTGAGGACCAGCCGTTCACCGCCGCCGCCTACCTCGCCGCCGACGCGGTGTCCGTCGTGGCGGACGGTCCGTGCGTCCTCAAGGGCTCCCCCGCGCCGCCGGCCGCACCGGTCGGGCCGTCCGACCGGTGCGGCCTGGCCGAGCGGATGATGTCGATGGTCCACTCCCTCGTCCCGGAGGGGCCGGGCCGCGATCGGCTCCTTTCCCGCCACCTGGAAGTGGAACTCGGCAAGGCGACCGGTGCCGCCCTGCTCGGCAGCGACTCCCCCGAAGAGCGACGGCAGACCCTCACGCATGCCGAGTCACTGCTCAACTCCCTTGCCACACCGGGATCGTTGGCCCTGCTGCCACGGCCGCTCGCCGTCCGGTACGCACTGCTCGCCGGGGGCCACCACGAGCACGCGGTACGGATGGCCGAATACTCCGCCGCGGCCGACCGCCCCACGCCGAAGAAGGTGGTGGACGGCGGCAGGGTGTTCGCCGCTCTGCCGTACTTCCGCGATCCCGCTGTGGAGCTTCCCGACTCCGTTTTCGACATCACCGACCAGATGAAGGTGATGATGGAGCTTCAGACGCTCCGGTGGAGCGGGTCGATCCTGCACCTGGAAGGCTTCGCCTTCTTCGACCAGCTGAGCACCGCGAGCCGCCGAACCCATGTCCTCCTGAGACACCGCGACACCGGGACGGAGGAGCGTTACTCCGTCACCGCCCACCGGGACGACAAGCTCGTCAATTCCAAGGGCCGCCCCCGCGCCATGGGCCGGTTCGCCGCACGCGTCAATCTCGCGCAGAGCTCCGACGGCTGGCCGCTCGCGCCCGGCATCTGGGACGTCCTGCTCTCGGTGAGCTTCGAGGGCGTCACCAGGGAAGTCCCGCTGGGCGCGCGGCGCGCCGCTTCGGTGGATGTCGTCTCGCGCCTGCCGCAGGCCCTGGGAGACTCGCCGCGCACCGAAGACCACCAGCTGGTGGCCGTACCGGCATACACGGAGAAGGGTCACCTGATCCTGGAGATCTCGGAACGGCTGCCGCTCCCGCAGCTGGACTGAGGCAGCGGCCGACCCGGCCGGAGCACACGCCGGCGGCATACGCATATGCCTTATATAAGTCCATATAGGTAAAACCGACCGCGTCAGGCGTTGCCGTACCAAACTTCCCCGCCGGCGCACGTCACCCTTCCAACGGACACACCCGTCTCTGGAGGAAGGGCGCCGATGGACCGCAGCAGACGACCGGCCTGGGGGGTGAGGCTGCGGCGGCTCACCCCCGCACTGGCCGTGACCCTCGGCACGGCGATGGGAACGGCCGTCGCGCTCCCGGCCCTGGCCGAAGCACCGTCAGCCACCGCACAGCCGCCGGAGCACACTCGGGCGGCCGCCGCCGCCCAACCGGGAGTTCCCGAGGACCCGACCGTCGTGTACGACGAGGACTTCGAGAACAATCCGGCCCCGCAGCCCATCAAGCTGACCGACTACACCGGTGGCGCCGCGGCCCAGGGGATGACCTACACGGCGGACGACGCCTGGCTGAACAACTGCAACGGCTGGGTCCTCGACAAGACGGACTCGGACGGCTTCGCCCCCGGCATCCAGGAGTGCGCCGCCAACACCACCAACTGGAACAACCTGCGCAACATCACCGACGCCATCGGGATGTACAACGGCACGGGCAACCCGCCGGACAACCACGCGGTAGCGGCGTACACGTCGGCGGATCCCGGCGCCGACAAGGTGGAGTTCGAAACCGAGCGCCAGATCCCGCTGACCTCGAGAAACCGGTTCCTCACCGCTTCGGTGACCTCGGGTGCATCCGCCTGCTCGGTCTCGGCGCCCGAACTGAACTTCTTCCTGCTCGACGGGGGCACCTCCTACCCGGTCTCCGACAAGCCGATCAATCCCTGCACCGACCCCCAGGCGACGACGTACCCGGCGTCCGAAACCGGCTTCGCCAAAGACATCAACGTCGTGAACAACAGGGCCGACGCCCCGATGATCTACCCCGGCGCCAGCCTGGGCATCCGCATGACGAACGCGAACGGCAGCTACAGCGGCAACGACGCCGCCTTCGACGACATCAAGATCGAGGACGTCACCCCGCACGTCGAGAAGTCGTTCAGCCCGGACGCGGTCGCCGTCGGAGGTACGTCGAAGCTGACGTTCACCGTCACGAACACGTCGGACCTCATGAAGAAGGAGGGCTGGTCGTTCACCGACGACCTGCCCGCCGGGCTGACCGTCGCCGACCCCGCCGGCACCGCGACGACCTGCTCCAACGGCGCGGTCGACACGTCCGCCGGCAGCGGCACCGTGGACTTGAAGGGTGACCTGAAGGAAGGTCAGACCTCCTGCACGCTCAGCGTCGATGTCACCTCCGACCAGGCCGGCTCGTACGAGAACTGCGCCGAGAGCAACATGGCCAACCTGCAAGGTGTGAACCCGCAGGGCTGCGCCCTCGTTGTGTTCGACAAGCCCAGCTACACCCTGTCCAAGACGTCGACCCCGGCCGACGGCAGCACGCTCTCCCAGGGCGACACGGTCGAGTACTCGGTGAAGGTGGAGAACACCGGCGACGTGCCGGTCGACGCCACCGCCAACGACGATCTGAGCGATGTCCTGGACGACGCGAAGTACAACGGGGACGCGAAGGCCAGTACCGGTGATGTGTCGTACGACGACCCGAACCTGAAGTGGTCCGGGACCCTCGATCCCGGTGAGACGGCGACCATCACCTATTCGGTCACCGTCGAGGCCTCGGACGGGAGCAACGCCCACCTGGGCAACGCGGTGACGGGCAACGACTACTCGAACTGCGACACCGGCACGGAAGACGGCTGCAACGACCAGCACGACGTCATGGACCTGGACATCACCAAGTCCGCCGACACCGCCACGGCCAAGGCCGGCGACAAGGTCACGTACACGGTGAAGGTCACCAACCACAGCGCCGACGACGTCAGTGGCGCCGAGGTCAGCGACGATCTGAGCGGGGTTCTCGACGACGCCACGTACAACGGGGACGCCACGGCCTCCTCCGGTTCGGTGTCGTACAACGATCCGAACCTGAAGTGGTCCGGTGACATCCCGGCCGGCGAGACGGTGACGATCACGTACTCCGCCACGGTCAACAGCCCGGACAAGGGCGATCACCAGCTGACCAACACGGTCACAGGACCCGGCGACTCGAACTGCGCGAAGGGTTCGAACGACACGGACTGCCAGACCCTCGTCCCGGTCGCTGAGCTCCAGATCGCCAAGACCTCCGACGCCGACAAGGTCAAGCCCGGTGACAAGGTCACGTACACGGTGACGGTCAAGAACGTCGGCGAGGCCGACTACGACAGCGCCACGCTCACCGACGACATGTCGAACGCGCTCGACGACGCCGTCTACAACGGCGACGCCACCACCGACACCGGTGACGTCTCCTACGACTCGCCGAACCTCACCTGGTCCGGCGACCTGCCCTCCGGTCAGACCGCGACGCTGACCTACTCGATGACCGTCAAGGACCCGATCACCGGCAACGGCACACTCGCCAATGCGGTGGTCGGCCCCGACGGCTCGAACTGCGCGGCCGGTTCGGACGACCCCGCCTGCGGCACCAGCGCCGAGGTCACCCCCGACAACTCGGGCGGCGAACTCCCGGACACCGGCCCTTCGACCGGCACGTTGATCGCGGCGCTGGCGTCCGTGTTCCTGCTGGGGCTCGGTGTGCTGCTGACGACGGCTGTGCGTCGGTCGCGGAAGTGATCACGGCTTTCACCGGCTTACGGCGACAACCGACAGCCGATAGCCGATAGCCGATAGCCGATAGCCGATAGCCGAACAGCGTCGTACGACGTCGGTGGGGCCGCCCTCTTTCCGGAGGGCGGCCCCACCGACGTATGCGGAGACACCTGGGCGTCGGCACAGGCGCGGCGCCGCTGTCAGCAGTCCTCCAACACTCCTTGGATCAACTCCGCAGCCCGCCCCGCCCCTCCCTCCGCATGGAACCGCCGCCCCATCCCCGCGGCCGCCCCGCTCATCCCCGCATCTCCCAACACCCGCTCCACCGACGCCCGCAGCGCAGCGGCCGGTACAGGGCGGTGGGACAGGGGCTGGCGGAGGACCACCGCCGCGCCGCGTTCCGCGACGGCCCGGGCGATCAGCAGTTGTTCCACCTGTTGCGGGACGACCACCAGAGGTACCCCGCAGTGGAGGGATTCGAGCGCGCTGTTCATGCCGCCGTGGGTGACGAACACCGATGCCTCGCGCAGGACCGCGAGTTGAGGGACCGTACGGCGGGCGAGGGTGTTCGGCGGTGTGGGCCCCAGGTCGGCCGGGTCGACTCCACTGCCGGTGGCGAGGACCACGCGGACGGGGAGGTCTCCGAGCGCGGCGCAGCAGGTACGGAAGAAGGACGCGCCGCCGTCGTGCAACGTCCCCAGCGAGACCAGGACGACCGGCTGTCCGCCCGACAGATGGGCGGAGAGCTCGGGGTCCAGCGGTGTGGATACGGCGTCCGGGGTGGTGGTCGGGCCGGTGAAACGGCAGCTGGAGTCCAGGCGCGGGTCGGGTGACTGGAGTTCCTCGGGGATCGGGAACAGCGTGAGGTCGCCGCGCAGCGGCAGCATCGGCGAGGGCGGGACGGCGGCCGTTCCGAACTCCTTGACCAGCGCGCGCCGGGCCCGCAGCGCGGCGGGCATGTCGCGCAGGGTCGGGCCGACGGCCGTCAGGTTCTCCCGCACCGTGAGGGCCTTCAACGCACCCGCCCCGACGAGGAACGTCGTCATGAAGGAGACCGTGGGCAGGCCCAGGGTGGTTGCGGCCAGCCGGCCCCAGAGCGCGTTTGAGTCGTGCATAAGTGCTGATGGGCCCAGCGATCTCGCCTGTTCGACGACGAACGGGACGAGCGCCGAACACGCCCTCAGGACCTTCACCACCACCCCCACACTGCTGCCGGCCCTGGTGGCCTCCGCGATGTCACGGGACGTCAGCACACCCTCGGGGTAGGGCACGAATCCCGCACCCGTGCCCCGGATGCGGTCCTCGAACTCGGTGTCGCACAGGTACACGACGTCGACGCCCGCGCCGACGAGCTCGGTGACGACGGGAAGGGTGGGATTGACGTGTCCCGCGGCCGGCATGCCCGCGATCAGCAGAGTGGTCATGGAATCGACCATAGACATGGACACCGTGAGACACCGTGGTCCGCTAGACCGGCGTCAAGGGATGATGAGGGGCATGGAGTTGAGCGGGGACAAGGTTCTTCTGCGGCCAGTGGCCGGCGGCGAGGCGGAGATTCTTGCCGGGATCGTGCGCGAACCGGAGGTCGCGGCATGGTGGCCGCCCCCGGACGACTACGAGGGCATGCTCGTCGTTGTCCACGAGGGGGAGGTCATCGGCGCGATCCAGTTCGACGAAGAGAACGACCCGGAGTTCCGCCGCGCCGGCATCGACATCTTTCTGACGGCGCGGCAGCACGGGAAGGGGCTGGGGACCGACGCGGTGCGCACGCTGGCCAGGTGGCTGGTGCGGGAGCGCGGTCATCACCGGCTGACCATTGATCCCGCCGCGGCCAACACCGTCGCGATCCGCAGTTACCGCAAGGTCGGCTTCAAGCCCGTGGGGGTCATGCGGGCGTACTGGCGCAATCATCGGACGGGTCTCTGGGAGGACGGGCTGCTCATGGATCTGCTGGCCGAGGAGTTGACCTGACCGGCTCGGTCCGGGGCAGCGGCAGGTACGCACCCTTCGCCAGGATGCGGTCGATCTCGCGCCCCTCGGTCACGGTCACCCGCTTGTGCGGGAGGGGCACGCCCACCATGTGTGCCAGGCGGCGGAGTTGGAGGTCCACGGCCGCTTCGCAGGCGAGGCAGAAGTCGTCGGCTCCGCGGCGACCCTGGGACCAGCCGAGAAGGACCAGGGCGAGGGCGACGGCCGCGGCCGGCCACCAGAACAGCGCGAGCGCGGCGTAGGGCAGCGCCCAGGCGACGCGGACCGTGGCGGCGGCGTACTCGTCCCACGCCGCCGTGACGATCTTGGGGCTCCGCAGGTCGTGGAGTTGCCACAGCCGGGGCCACACCCTGGCGAGCGAGATGCCGTACTGCGCGGCGATCCGCTCGTCCACCAGGGCGAAACGGTCACCGATCCAGGTGGCACGGGAGGGCAGATAGCGCTCGGGCACGGCGTAGCCGCCCTGCCGGGCCGCGTCCAGCGCCATCCGTCGGCGGCGTTGCGTGCCAGGGGTCATGACGCGGCGCAGGGCGTTGGAACGTCCCGTCCAGAGTCGGTGCACGGCGAGGCTCAACTCCCGTACGAGGAGCGCCGTTACGACGACTCCGCCGATGAGCAGGCAGGCGGCCACCGCCCCCTTGGTGCTCGTGGCGGTGTCGCCGAGCGCGTCCAGGCGTCGTACGAGGATGTCGACGTCGAGTGCGTGGGCCGCGCCGGAGGGTGCCATCGCCCAGGCGACGAGCACGGCCGCCGCGAACGGCACGCCGGGCAGGATCAGGAAGGCGAACCAGCGATCGGCGATGCGTTTGCCCAGCTCCGTGAGGATGCCGTCCATCAGCCACCGTCCCGCGGAGGCATGAGCGCCCCGTCGATGTGGCAGCGCGGCTCGGAGGCGTCCGCGTTGCGCCCCCGGGCGGGGCAGCGGCCGCTCGGGCAGCGGAACCACTCGACGACGGGCCGCTCCTGCCAGGAGTCCGCGGCCGGGAGCCCCGAGGAACGGTGGCCGTCGCGCCGGAGGTCGAGCGCGCGGAGCGCCTCGGCGGCGGACTTGCCCGCACGGACCTCGGCGACCTCCCGGTCCAGCGCGGCCCGCCACGCGAACCGGTCGGCCTTCTCCCGCAGTTCGGGCAGGTGGGCGCAGAGCCACGCCAGAGCGGCTTGGTCCGTGTCGACGGTGCCTGTCGCCTCGGCGGAGCCTGTCCCGGAGGCGGCGCCTGTCCCGTCGGCGGCGGCGCGGGCGGCCGTGTTGTCCGGCCTGCGGTGCCAGGGCCAGCGGTCGCGGATGGGCATGGGTGGCGCTCCTCTAGGGTCCGATGTGCAGCAGGGAGGACCAGACGTCCACGTTGCGTGGGGCGGCCTGGCGCAGGGTCTGTGCCGCGTTGTGCACGGCCTGGGCGGCGAGCCTGCTGTCGGGCGGGCCGTGCTCGGTGAGCGTCCGGTACACCTCGCGCGCGGCGTCGAGCGCCCTGTCGCTGTCGACCTCCCACAGGGTGCCCACCACGTGCGTGTACGACTGCAGGTGGAGGAGGGCGGCGAGGTGGATCGCCTCGTCGTACGCGCGCGGGTCAGGGGCGGCGGTGCTGCACGCCGACAGATAGCAGAACTCGGCGCTGGGAAGACCGAGGTCGGCCAGCTGGTCGAGGGAGACCACGCCGTCGGCCACGGCCAGTCCTGCGGCGTCGGCGTGGCAGGCGAAGTGCGCCCAGCGGGCGTCGCGCAGCCGCGTGAGGACGTCGTCGACGTGTGCGGGGTCGAGCGGCACCGCGTCGGGGAAGTGGCGCAGGAACTCGGCGGATTCCTGGGCCACTTGCGGCAGATCGGGCCGGTCGGGGGTCTGCGGTGCGGCGACGACGAGCCGGCCGCGGGCCGTCACGGTGCGCTCGGCGGACCGCAGGAGCGCGCCGATGGTGGGGGTGTAGGAGGAGACGACCTCGTCGAGCAGGGCGGGGCCATCGGGATCGACGGGACCGCCGGGACCGCCGGGACCGCCGGGACCGCCGGGACCGCCGGGACCGCCGGGGCCACCGTGCTGTCCGGCCGCGTGGATCGGCAGGGCGGTGAAGGGGCCGGTGGGGCACCACCAGATCCGCCGGTCGGCCTTGAGGTGGGGCGTCAGGGCCGCCAGTACGGGCACGGCGAGGTCGGCCCACAGTCGTGGCGCGATGACGTTGAGCATGGCCTGGTGGCGGCCGTCCGGATCGACGGACTGCCGGGCCCACTCGACGAGTTCGTCGTGGTCGAGCCGGTCGAGCGGCACGAGGAGGGGTTCGTCCCGGTCGGCCAGCAGGATGATGGCGTCGCAGCGCAGCGGGCCGGCGTTGAGCACCACGACGGGGCCGTGCACCGCGACCCTCGCCAGCTCCCGGTAGCCGGCCCGCTCCGACTCCCTTAGTTGAGCGGCGAGTTGCTCCCACTCCCGGCCGAGACGGATACGCCGCTCCACGTCGGCGCCCGTCCGGCCGTCGGGGCGCCCGCCCGCCTCGTCGCCGGGCATGTCGAGCTCGGCACGGATCTCGGCGAGGCGGCGCGCCAGGTCGGGATCCGCGGCGCGAGCGGCCTCAACTCCCGTACGCAGCCGGGCCAGTTGGCCCCACATGACGGCTCGGCCGTACTCCAGGACCTCGACCGCGTACGTCACCCGGCCCTCGGCGATCGCGGCCGCGGCGGCGGCCGTCGACACCCCCTGCCAGCGGCTGAGCAGCCACCGCTGGTCGTCGCGGCGCAGCCCGATCCAGGCCATCTGCGGCAGGAGTTCGGCCGCCGCCCCGTACCCCTCGACCGACAGCGGTCCTCCGGCGCCGAGTTCACCGAGGCCGACGGCGGCGGCCAGCCGGGTCTGCAACGGCGACGAGGAGTCGCCTACCGCCTCGCGCAAGCACTGCGCGGCCGCGTCGCGCTCGCCCGATACGTCCAGCGCGCGGGCCCTGACCGTCAGGCACACGGCGTGCAGCGGGTGGCCGGGGCCACGCTCCGCCACCAGACGGTCCGCCAACTCCCGTGCCTCGTCGAGGTCTTGACGGTCGCCATCCCGGTCGAACCGTTCGAGCAGCGCCTCGACCGTGCCCGGGTCGGGGTCCCCGCTCCGCCCCTCCCCCACGGCCGCCGCCAGCGCCGCCGGGTCGGCCGTGGCGCGATATCTGATCAGCTCCAGCTCGACGAGGCGGGCCCGCGCCCTGGCCGGATCCCGGTCGGACACCTGCCTGACCAGGGCGAGGGCCCGTTCGAGGTCGGCACGGTCCGCACGCAGCTCGTAGCGGTCCTTGAGTGCCCAGGCCAGTGTCAGGAAGACGACGGGCCAGTCGGTCAACGTGAGCCAGAACCAGCGGTGCGGCTTTGCGGCGAGAGGGGCGAGGACGTCGATCGCCCGGTCCAGGTTGACCGCGGCCCCGGTCCACTCGTAGCGGAGGATGAAGGCCCGAGCCACGTTCACCTCCGCCGCGGGCCGCCCCACCGTGAACAGGACCCGGTCCATCACGTGCCGCGGAGAAGCCTCCAGAGCCGCCGGGCCGTCGCGCAGCAGATCGTCCAGCACGGTGTCGCTGCCCTGGTCCGCCAGCAGGTCGATGGACGCCTCCGCGCGCACAAGACCTGCCAGGGAATCGAAGTCGCGCACGGTGTCCGTCCGGAACACCTCGGCCCGCCGCGCCACGTCGCGCAGGGCGTCCTGCCGCCCGGCACCGGGCCCCGAGGACGCGTTCTTGGCCCGGAACAGGCGGAGTAGCAGCACCATCGTCCCGATGCCCCGAACAACGAGCCACGGCACGTACACCAGCATGGCGACCGCCAGCACGGACCCCATGGTGACACCGAGGAAGACCGCGGTCGGCGGATCCCGGAGGACAGCGGCGATGACATCGCCCTGAGCCAGGTAGGGCACGGCGAGCAGCACCGTCCAGACCCCCAGGACGCCCAGCGTGTTCAGCGGACGCCGCACGGACTCGCGCCAGGTGTACCCCACCAACTGCCGATGCTCGATGGTCCAGTTGACCGCCAGCACGAGGCCCGCCAGACAGCCCACTCCCAGGAGCAGGAACACGTAGGGCATCAGCGGTGAGTCGGGCGCGTACCGATGCAGCTGCCCCGTGTCCAGGTCGAGCCAGCCGCCTCGGGCCGGATCGAAGAGGGCGTTGCGCTCGGCGTCGTAGACGGACGTGTCGTGCGGCCCGGACCGGAACAGCCGGTGCCGCGCCACGCGCTGTCCCCACACCCCACCCAGCACTGCGGCACCCGCAGCCAAAACCCCCACGGCGATCAGCCGCTTCCCCCTTGCCACGGGAGGGATGATACGGCGCGGGCAAGGGATCCGTTGGCACAGTTGAAACAACAGGTCAGGGACAAATGAAACAACCGGTCGGGAACAAATCGGTCACCCCGGGAACAGCCGACTCGTCCCGCGCGGTTGCATCTGCCGAGGGCGCGGCACGACTGCCGCCGCGCCCTCCTACCAGACATGTTTTCGCAGGAGGCCCCTTTCATGTCCGACCGACCCTTGACGCTCATGACCGTGCACGCCCACCCCGACGACGAGGCCACCAGCACCGGAGGGGTCCTCGCGCGATATGCGGCGGAAGGCATCCGCACGGTGCTCGTGACCTGTACCGACGGCGGTTGCGGTGACGGGCCGGGAGGCGTCAAGCCCGGCGAACCCGGGCACGATCCGGTGGCCGTCGCCAAGATGCGCCGCCAGGAGCTCGAGACGAGCTGCGAGGTCCTGAAGATCAGCGACCTGGAGACGCTGGACTACGCCGACTCCGGGATGATCGGCTGGCCGAGCAATGACGCGCCCGGATCCTTCTGGCGGACCCCCGTGGAGGAGGGCGCCGCCCGTCTCGCGGAGCTCATGCGCCACTACCGCCCCGATGTGGTCGTCACCTACGACGAGAACGGTTTCTACGGCCACCCCGACCACATTCAGGCCCACCGCATCACGATGGCGGCGGTGGAGATGACCGACCTGACACCGAAGGTGTACTGGACGACGATGCCCCACTCGGGCATGCAGCGGTTCGGCGAGATCATGCGCGAGTTCAATGAGGACATGCCGGAGCCGGACCCGGCCGAGGCCGCCGCACTGGCCGACATCGGCCTTCCCGATGACGAGATCACGACGTGGGTCGACACCACCGCGTTCAGCGACCAGAAGTTCGACTCCCTGGCCGCGCACGCCAGCCAGGGCGAGAACATCTTCTTCCTCAAGATGGGCAAGGAGCGGTTCGGCGAGCTGATGGGCCTGGAGACCTTCGTCCGCGTCAAGGACACGACCGGGGCGGCCCTGCCCGAGAAGGACCTCTTCGCCGGACTGCGCTGATCCGCCCGTCCGGGCGGAGCCCGAAGGCGCCGCCCGGACCGTTGTCCTCAGCTCCCGGACGGCTCCGCCACCTGCGAGCCCCCGGGCACCTCCGCCCCGTCGCGGGTCCCCGCCGCGTACAGGTCGCGGCGGAAGGACTCCCGGATCGTATAGACCGCGATGAAGGTCAGGACGGAGAGCAGGAGGATGTACGCGGAGACCGACCAGGAGGAGCCCGTCGCGGCCAGCATCGCGGTCATCAGGAACGGGGCGAGGCCGCCGGCGAGCACCGAGGCGGTCTGGTAGCCGAGGGACGCGCCGGAGTAGCGCACCTCCGCGGGGAACATCTCGGCGTACAGCGCGGCCTGCGGACCGTACATGGTGGCGTGGATCGTGAAGCCGATCAGCAGGGACAGGAAGGTCAGCGGCGCCGATCCCGTGTCGATCAGCCAGAACAGGGGGAAGGCGAAGAGGCCCATGAGCGCCGCGCCCGTGAGGTAGAGCTTGCGGCGGGACCAGCGGTCCGAGAGCGCCCCGAAGAGCGGGATCGTGACGATCTGCGTGGCGCCGGCGCCGAGGACGCAGAGCAGCGTGGTGGTGCGGGAGAGCCCGGCGTGGGTGGTGCCGTAGTCGAGCATGCCGCTGATCAGGATGTAGAACGTGGCGTTCACGACGAAGAAGGCGCCGGACGCCTGGAGGATGGCCCGCCAGTGGTGCCGTACGGCCTGGCGCAGTGGGGACTTTTGGGCCCCGGCGGTGTGCTCGGCCTGCGCCGACCGGTCGCGCATGGCCCGGAAGACCGGCGAGTCCTCGATCTTCAGCTGAACGTAGAGGCCGACGGCGACCAGGGCGAGGCCGGTGACGAAGGGGATCCGCCAGCCCCAGCTGGTGAACGCCGAGTCGGACAGGGTCGCGGTGAGCAGCAGGAAGACGGCGTTGCCCGCGACCGCGCCGATGATGGCGCCGGTCTGGACGAGGCTGCCGTAGAAGCCGCGCCGTTCCACGGGTGCGTGCTCGGTGAGGAGCAGCGCGGCGCCGCCCCACTGGGCGCCGACGCCGAGCCCCTGGATCAGGCGGAGGAACACGAGCAGGACGGGTGCCCAGGTGCCGACGGTGGCGTACGTGGGGAGCACGCCGACGCCGAACGTCGCGACACCCATCACCACGAGCGCCCCCACCAGCGGCGGTTTGCGCCCGAACCGGTCGCCGAGGTGGCCTGCGACGATCCCGCCGAGCGGCCGCGCGACGAAGCCCACGGCGAAGGTCGCGAAGGAGGCCAGGGTTCCGGCGATGTCGCTGAAGGACGGGAAGAAGAGGTCCCCGAGGACGAGCGCCGCGGCGGTGGCGTAGATGAGAAAGTCGAACCACTCCAGCGCCGTGGAGAGGACGGCCGCGCCCGCGAGTCGGCGCATTCCGTTGCTGGTCACCGCTGTTCGCCTCCTGTCAGGAGCTGCTGGGCGCGTTCGCGGAGCGCGGCGGCCCGGATCTTGGTGCCGTTCGTGCCCGAGGTGGTGGGCATGCGGTCCAGTACGTGCACGGCCGCCGGGACCTTGAAGCGGGCCAGGCCCTGCGCACACCACTCCCGGAGCCCCTCGGGCCCGGTGGGTGTGTCGAGGACGACGAAGGCGACGGCCTGCGGGGCGCCGTCCTCGCCGCGCGCGCCGACGACCTTCGCGGTCCGTACGGCGGTGTGTGCGGCAAGACGCTGCTCGATCTCCGCCGGGTCGACGAGGAAGCCGCGCAGCCGCAGCACGTCGCCCATCCGGCACACGTACTCGACGGCCCCGTCCTCCGCGAGCGTCGCCAGGTCCCCGGTGCGGAACCATCCGTCGGCGGTGAAGGCGCGCTCGGCGGCCTCCGGGTCACCCAGGTAGGCATCGACCACGTTGGGGCCGCGCAGCTGCAACTCGCCCTGGGCGCCGGGCCGTACGGGGTCGTCCGTCTCCGGGTCGACGACCCGTACGGCGATGTCCGGTGACACCGGACGGCCGCCGCCGAGCCAGCGGCGCGGCGCGGGTTCGCCGGGCGGCCAGCACAGGGCGAGGGCGAAGACCTCCGAGGAGCCGTACACACCGGAGGTGTGAGTCCCGAACTCCTTCTGCGCCCAGGCCGCGATGTCACGGGTGCGGCCGAGGAAGTCGGCCATGCCGAGCCAGCGCAGGCCGGAGAGGTCCCGCGGTGCGCGCCGCCAGGCCTCGACGAGCCGGGAGACCATGTCGTCGCCGCCCACGAGATGGGTCACCCCGTGCCGGGCGAGACCAGCGAGGGCCGTGTCCTCCTGGAAGACCGGTTCGAGGAGGCAGGCGGCGCCTCCTGCGATCGCGGCCATGGCGGTGGTGAAGCCGAAGGTGCCGGAGAGCGGGAGGATGCAGCCGACGACGTCGCCGTCCTCGATGCCGAGGGCTCGGGCGTCGGCCTCCGCGTGGGCGACGACGGCGGACTCGCGGTGCGCGGCGAGTTTGGGTCGGCCCGTGGAGCCGGAGGTGGTGAAGGCGACGGTGAGTTCGTCTCCGGTGGGCGGGGGCACGGCAGTGGTGTGTCCGGTGGACGCGGGGGTGCCTTCGGTGTGCGCGGGCGCCGCAGTGGTGTCTTCGGCGGTACGAGGTGTCCAGGCGCCGGCGCCCATGTCGTACGCGGAGGGGTCGGCCGGCGGGTCGGTGTCAGGGCCCGGGACGACGGCGACCACGGGGGTGGGCGCGGTGGTGCGGGGCAGGGCGCGGCGGAGGATGCCGGCCAGGTCGAGGCCGTGGAAGTCGTGTGCGAGGGCGAGGACCTTGGGCCGGGCCCGGTCGAGTACGTGCACCAACTCGTCGACGTTGTAACGGGTGTTGACCCCGATGACGTGCGCTCCGAGGCCGGCGGCGGCGAACTGCCAGGCCAGTGCGGACGACCAGTTCGGCAGCCAGACCGCCACGCAGTCGCCCCGGCCGACACCGACGTCGGCGAGTTCCGTACGGAGCCGGGCGGCGCGCACCTGGAACTCCCGGCGGGTGACGGCCGCCCGCTCGCCGCCGGCCCCCGCGTCGATGGCGAATACGGCGTCGGGGTCGCGGTCCACGAGTCCGGACAGGAGGTCGGTGAGGGTGGTCATCGGAGTCCTTTCACCGTGCGGGTGGGCAAGACGGTGTTCCCGTGGTCGAAGAGTCCGGCAGGGCGCGGCGCGGCCGGGGCGCAGTGCGGGGCGGGGCTCAGCCGGCCGCGGCGCGGTCCCGGGACAGCTGCCGCAGCCAGCCGTCGAGGAGGCCGGCGAAGCCGTCGACCTCCTCCATCGGGTAGTGGCCGACGCCCGGCAGCAGCGCGTACTGTCCGTGCGGAAGCGCCTCGGCCGTCCGCCGCACCTGTTCGAGGTCGAGCCACAAGTCGTCCTGGCCCGCGACCAGTTGGACCGGGCAGGTCGCGGATTCCAGTGCGTCCCGTACGTCGTGCGTGCCCCAGCCGATCAGGTCGGCACTGGAGACGGCGGGATCCTCGCGACGGTGCATGGTGGCGATGAGTTCGGCCGTGGCGGGCGGCACGGCGGAGCCGACGACGGCGAGGGTGCCGAGGTAGGTCCGGTCGGAGCGGCTGGGCGCGGCCAGATCCTGCAGTTCGCGGCGGAGCCCTGCCACGTTGACGCGTCCGGGACCGGCCTCGGCGGCCAGGGCGACGGCCCCCGCCAGCTCGTCCCCCGCCCGTACCGCCAGCTCGAGGGCGATCTTGCCGCCGATGGAACAGCCGACGACGTACGGGCGCTCCAACTCGAGGGCGCTGATGAGCCATTGACACCATTGCGCGTACTGGGTCAGGTCCTCGACCGGGCCGCTCCGGGCGGGCTCGGAGCGGCCGTGGCCGGGCAGATCCGGGACGATCACGCGGTAGCCGAGTGCGGCGAGCTCCTCGGTGGTGCGGCGCCACTGCACACCACTCTGCCCGGCGGTGTGCAGGCAGAGCACCGGGGCGCCCTCCCGAGGCAGCTCGGTGCCTGACGGGTCGACGCCTGACTGCTCGCCACCTGCCTTTTCGAGGTACGCCTGCTCGACGTAGCCGAACGCTCCGTCGATCTCCAGGTAGCGGGCTTCGTGCCGGATGCGGGTCATGCGCGCGCCTCCTCGGCCAGCGTCCGTGCCGCGTCCGTGATGAGGTGCAGGACCTTGGTCAGGCGCAGGTACTCATAGGCGTCGCCGGTGGCGTGGAACTGCCCGCGCATCATGCGCGCGACGAGGTCGTTGCGTTCCCCGGTGAGCAGTTCGGCCCAGGTCAGCTCGTCGGCGGCGAGGGTGAAGGTCGGCCCGTGCGGGGTGCGGCGGGCGACGTCGATGATGCGGCCGAGGTAGACGCGCAGCTGCACCTCGTTGTCTCCCGCCCTGAGACCGATGGCGCCGTCCCATGTGGCGGTCGCGGCGGCGAACTGGTCGTCCTGGGACAGGAGTTCCGCGACAGCGCTCCCCCACTCAACGGTTCCGGGTGCGAGGGATGCCGGGTCGGGACCGGTTCCGCGGGCGTGCACCAGGACGGCGCTGGTGCCCTCCTGGACGCGTTCGCCCCGCTGATTCTCGAGGACCACGTGCCGGTGGACCACGCCCTGGTGAGGGTCGGACGTGCGGCGACAGCGCGTGATGGTGAGGGTGCACTGGAGGGTGTCGCCGACGTACGAGGGCTTCAGGTAGCGCCAGTTGGTGTCGAGCAGGGCGATGACGGACTCCCCTGCGAGGCCCATGTCGTGGAGGAATCCCAGGAAGGCCGCGATACCGAACGGCCCGTGCAGTATCGGCCGTTCGAAGCGTGTCCGTGCCGCCCACTCGGGGTCGGTGTGCAACGGGTGTCTGTCGCCGCTGAGTTCGGTGAACGCCGCGAGGTCGTCGGCGGTGATCCGGCGTGCGGTACTGGTCCAGCGCTGCCCGGGGCGGAAGTCCTCGAAGTACAGGGACTGCGTTCGGACCGCCGATTGCGATGCCGCCATGCGACTCCTTAAGAACGAACGTTCATGCGTAGACAAGCAGCGCACAAGTCCGGCCGTCAATAGGCGTGTTGAGATACGCATTGCGATGCGTGTTGCGATGTATCGAGCCGCGTTGACCATGACCCGAGAGCCCCGTAGCCTCCCCGCATGAACGATCGTTCTCCCGTACTGGACCTGATCAGCGACTCCGGACGGGGCAATGAGGCGGCCATCCTCCGCGCCGCCCTGCAGCTGTACGCGGAGCGCGGCTTCAACGGCGCCTCGATGCGGGACATCGCCCGCGCCGCGGGCACCAGCCTGTCCAACCTCTACAACTACTTCCCCTCCAAGGCCCGCCTTCTCACGGAGCTCCTGAACCGCGCCAACGCGGTGCTGTCCGCGCAGGTGACATCGGCGGTGGACACCGCGGGCAAGGATGTGGCCGGCCAACTGGGCGCGGCCGTACGCGCCTACGTGAGTTTCGTGGCGGACTACCAGACCGCCATGCTCATCGCGCTGAGCGAGGTGCGCCACCTGGAGGGCGAGGAGCGCGCCCAGGTGGTCGCCGAACGCGACCGCAACCAGGAGATCTTCGAGGAGCTGGTCGCCGCGGGCGCCGCGTCGGGCGTCTTCACCACCCCGTACCCGCAGGACGCGGCGCGCAGCATCCTCGCGATGTGCTCCACCATCGCCACGTGGTACCGCCCGGAGGGACGGCTGACCAAGCAGGACCTGTGCGACCAGCACGCCCGCTACGCCTTGGCGCTCCTGGAGAGCGGGGCCGACGGCCGCTGAATCGCCGTACGGAGCTGAACCGCGGTACGAAGCTGAACCGAGTCACGGAGCTGAACCGCGGTACGAGTCAGAGCCAGTCGCCGTCGGTCACGGAGCCGAGGCCGACTCCGGACAGGCGGCGGTGCAGGGCGACGGCCTGGCCCTCGGTCAGTGACGCGACGTGGTCGGCGGCGGCGCGCAGCGGGTCGCCGTGGAGGGCGAGTTCCTCGGCGCGGTCGGTGGGCAGCAGGTGCGGGGATTCGTGGGTCCAGCGCAGGAGTTGGGAGACGATGCGGCGTTTGCCGTGCTGCTGGGTGGCCAGGGCCGGGCGGTCGATGACGTAGCACCAGACCAGTTCCTTGAGCAGCTCGCAGGCTGTCCGGCGCTCGGTGGGGACGACGAGGCGGGCGCCGTACCGGATCGCTGCCGCGCCGCCGACCTGCAGGTCGATGTCGCGGGTGAAGTGGTCGATCAGCTTGGCGGTACGGGCGTTGAGGGCGACGTCGTCCTCGTGGCGGCCCCCGTACGGCTTCGCGATCGACAGCGCCTTTGCGATGTCGGCCAGGATGTGGACCGCCTCGTCGCGGTCGAAGCCGGCGCCCTCGCGGTGGCGCTTGGCCGCCACGTAATCCAGGAAGCGCTGCGTCTCGCGCTCGGTGTCACCGCCTGCGGCCCCGGGCGCCGGGAACAGCGAGGCCAGCGGGATCAGCCCCGCGCGGTAGAAGTCCTCCACGTCGTGGCAGGCGTAGGTGACATCGTCGGCCCAGTCCATCACCTGCTCCTCGACCGGCACCGCGTCGTCGTCACGGCCCGCCCGCACCCACCGGAACGCCTCCCGGTCGATCGCGTAGACGCCCCATTTGCCGTGCCGCGCGGGGTCGACGTCGCGCGCGGCACGCTCCCACGGGTACTTCGTGGCCGCGTCCAGGCAGGCCCGGGACAGGTGCAGGCCGCGATGGCCCGCGTACTTGTGCGCGGCGAGGAAGGTGAGGATGTGGAGGGTCTGGGCGTTGCCCTCGAAGCTGTCGAGGACGCCGTGCCCGGCGTGCAGCTCGTCCATCGTCGCGCGCAACGCGGTCTCTCCGGCGTGACCGAACGGCGGGTGCCCGATGTCGTGCGCCATGCAGGCCGCCTCGACCAGGGCCGGGTTCGGACCGCCGTAGCGCCGCTCCAGACGTTCGGCCATGCGCCGCCCCAGCTGCGCGACCTTCATCGAGTGGGTGAGCCGCGTGTGGTACGCCCCGAGTTCGCTGCTGGCGACGACCTGGCTCTTGCCCGCGAGCGCCCGCCACTGCGTCGAGTACAGGATGCGGTCCACATCGTGCTCGAACCCCGACCGCTGTCCGTCGTCCGCGACGCGTCGACGGAGGGAGTGCTGCTCCAGGTCATCATCGGTGTAGTGGGCAGGTCGCATGGCGCGATGGTACTGGCCGACCGGGAACGCGTCCTGGCGTTCGGTCGACGCCAGGACGCGTTCCCGGCCGACACCAGGACGCGTTCCGACCCGTTCAGGCCTGGGTCTCGGTGGCCCGGCCGCCACCGAAGACCGCGGGGAGCGGGCCTGCGGCGCAGGGTGTAGTTGGTGTTGGCGTAGCTCCAGTCCGCCCCCGGCTCGAACCGGGCGGGCTTGGACAGCTGAGCCTGGACGAGTCCGTCAGGACCGCATACGACGCGACGTGTTGCGCAACCGCGTGCTGCTACTGGAGGGCGAACGCGACACGGCCGTCGCCGGGTTGCGGGAGCTGGCCGCGAAAGCCCAACACAGCGGCGACATGGGCCTGGCCGCTGAGATCTGACGCCCGGTCGCGGAGACGCCCGCGGGCTAGGCCCTTCTGACGGTTCGACAGGCGTGAGCCCCACGCGGCGTTCGGCGCGGCGAGCACGGTGCCGCTGCCGGACACGGACCGGACCTGGCCGCCGCCCCTTTCCGCGACGGCGGACAATGAGCCCTCCAGGACACTTCGAAAATCGAGGCCGCACCTCAGGAGGGGAAGCGTGACCGAGACCAGCAACACCCGATCCGCCGACAGTGAATCGCCAAAGGCGCCACGGAGCCGGCTGCAGCGCCTGATGCGTTACATCCCCATGATCGCCCCCGTCCTGCTGTGGGCCGTGCCGTGCTGGGTTCTCCTGCACGCCGGTCAGCACTGGCCGCTCCCCGTCGCCCTGATCGGCACCGCGCTGTTCGCCGTCGGCCTGATCGGGATGCCGCTCGCGATGGTGCGCGGCCACGGCCGGCGCCAGCAGGACCGGGCGGCGATCGTCGGTGACACGCTGCTGGGCAGCGTCTGGGTCCTGTTCACGTGGTCCGTTCTGCTCGGCGTTCTGCTGCGGCTCGCCCTGACCGTGGCCGGCGTCGGTGACGGAGAGGGCCGGGCGCGCATCGTCACCTGGGCCGTCCTCGGCGTATCCGCCGTACTGCTCGTCTGGGGGTACGCCGAGGCCCGACGCGTGCCACGTGTGCGCACGCTCGACGTGCAACTCCCGCGCCTGGGAGCCGGGTTGGACGGCACCCGGGTCGTCCTCATCACCGACACCCACTACGGTCCGCTCGACCGTGCCCGCTGGTCGACCCGGCTCTGCGAGACGGTGAACACCCTGGAGGCCGACCTGGTCTGCCACACCGGCGACATCGCGGACGGCACGGCCGAACGCCGTCGCGCCCAGGCGACACCCTTGGGCACCGTTGAGGCGACTCGCGCCCGCGTCTACGTCACCGGCAACCACGAGTACTACAGCGAGGCCCAGGGCTGGGTCGACCTCATGGACGAGCTGGGCTGGGAGCCGCTGCGCAACCGCCATCTGCTCCTCGAACGCGGCGGTGACACCCTCGTGGTCGCCGGCGTCGACGACGTCACGGCCGAGTCCTCCGGACTGGCGGGTCACCGCGCCCACCTCGCGGGAGCCCTCGACGGGGCCGACCCCGACCTTCCGGTGCTACTCCTCGCCCATCAGCCCAAGTTCGTCGACCGCGCGGCGGCCCAGGGCATCGACCTCCAGCTCTCCGGCCACACCCACGGCGGCCAGATCTGGCCCTTCCACCACCTGGTCCGGCTCGACCAACCGGCCCTCGCCGGCCTCAGCCACCACGGCACCCGCACCCTCCTCTACACCAGCCGCGGCGCGGGCTTCTGGGGCCCACCCTTCCGCGTCTTCGCCCCCAGCGAGATCACCCTGCTCGTACTCCGCTCGCCGGAGCGGTCCGCTTCGGCGTAGGCGTGAACGGGTCGAGATGTCCACTCGGAGCGGCACAGGAGACGAAGAGGCACGAGTCCGGAGTCGCCGCGGCGACGGCCTGATCCGAGGGTACGAACGGGAGCAGGCTCATCGCCCCTCCAGGTACGCCGCCAGGTGATGCAGGCGAGTGTGGTAATCGGGATGCGATGACAGAAGCTTCCCTGAGACGCTCGGCCTGCAACGGCGTGCCGTGGGCCCGGTGCCAATCGCTGCCGCGCTGCCACACCCGGACAACGCGGAAGCCGTCACACGTCCGCTTTCCCGTTCTGCCGCCTGCATCATGTGCAACACCTCGGCGAGCATCGGCCCGAACCCGGCCGCTGCCGCATGACGATCCGCTCGCAGCTCGACTCGGCGCGCCACGGCGGCTAGCAGATACGGAGAAGCGACCAGCGGCAGGACGACAAACCAGTAGGACAGTGCGGCGACCAGCACGATGCCGCCCGTTGCTATGAGCAGCACTGCCGCCCAAAAGCCCATCCGCCCACGGCCAATGACGGCGACGAGGCGGACAAGCCCCCATACGGCGGACCACGCGAGCCGAGCCGGAACCGCGTACCACTGCCCCAGTAACGACGTCCATGCGTGACCACGAACGTGGTGACCCAGTTCATGGGCGAGGATCGCGGCCAATTGGCCACCGGACAGTCTCTCCAGAGCAAACCGAGTGACGCCCACGATGTGGCCCGCCGCGGCAAGCGCGTTGAGACGATCGCTGTCCTCGATCCACAACTCGTAGACGCGGCCCTCGACGCCCGTCCGGGCTGTAGCCTCCCGCCACAGCGGTTTCAGCCGGGCCAGTTCCTGCCGGGTGGGGTGACGGAGGTTCAGCAGATGCCGAGCCAGCACTCTCTCGGTGGGCCGGTGAAACGCCATGGCGCCCGAAACGAGCCACAGCAGAGTCCCCAGCCAATCCACGGCAGGGAGCAGGGCATGGGAGAGCACCCCTACGATGACCAGGCTTACGAGGAACGAGGGCAGATGCAAAAGCAGTTGCCCCCAGGCCGTGGCATCAATGCCCCGCTGTCGCTTCGCGAGGTGCACCCGCCCACGCCGACCGAGTTCCTCGTGCGGCGGGCGCCTCCCGGCGCTCGGATCGGACCAGTATTCCGATTCGCCGATGAGGTGGCCCTCGTCAGGCCCTGTCGCGCTACCCGGGTATTGCGACAGGGGTGGAACGGCCTCGCCCCGACAGTGCGGAAGCGGAATCGCCACAGCATCCGGGGAAGCCGAGGGCTCAGCACTGGGAGCGTGGCCGGGGCGGGCGGGATCTGGAGGAGTGATCATGGGATCTTCCTGTGTAAACGTACGGCCGGAACGTGACGGCGCCGTGAGAAATCGGTCGGCGAAGGACCTTCAGCCAACGAGCCGCACGATGGGCAACAGCAGCATTCCCACGCAATAGGCACCCAGGCCGACGCGGATCCACCGGTGTTTGGCGCCGACGATGCGGCTGTTCTGAGCCAGTGCCTCGAGCACTCCCTCGGTCGGATGCGCCTCGGTGACATCGAGTGCCTCCGCGAGCCGACAGTCGTCCGTGGCCCGGCGGATGTCTCCGAAGTACGTCAACGGCCGTCCAGGAGCCCACTGGACGTTGCCGTAACGGGGCACAACGGCGAGGAGCAGACACACCAGTGCGCCGGCCAAGGCCGCCAAGGCCACCCACAACAACGCGCTCCCCGCGACGGAGAGCCGTAATGGAAACCGTCCTCGGGCCGCGAGCAGACCAACGAGCAAGCTCACCGTCATGCTCATGACTCCCAGAAGTAGGGACGCCTTGCTGTCCGCACGGGCCGCCTCGGACCGCAGCTCCGTGAGTAGACGGGCCCCCGCAATCGGAGCTTCCGTCCCACCGCAGGTCATCGCTCCTCCTCGGAGCTGTCGGCGGCCGCCCTGTCCTTCTCCTTGTGGAAACGCACCAGGGTGTCATCGGCCCCGACCCAGGACAGGGCATCCGCTGCGGCAGGAGCAGGAGCTGCAACAGTGACGTTGCGGGCGAGGAATCCCTCCATGATCTCCACGGCCTGCTTGCTGAGACCCGCCCGCTGGTAGTCCTCCAGGTTCCCTTCCTTCAACACCTGCAGGGCGACCTCGGACTGGCTCCGGATCAGGTCCGCCTGGTCCTTGCGCAGGTTCTCCAGGACCAGCCGCGAATCCTCTGGGTGCTCCGCCAGGTGCAGGGCCCACATCGCCACGCCACCGCGCTGGAGGTACTGCTCGTAATAGCGGATCTTCGCTGCCTCCAGCTCCCTCACCTTCTCCTGCTGGCGGCCGTGCAGCATGACCAATTCATGGTCGTGCCGCGCCTGCTCGGTATTTCGCTCCGCCCTGGTCCGGTCCTCCTGCAATGCCAAGTCGTGTGACAGACCCAGCTGTTCGTCGGCGTACCGGAGTCGGCGAACCTCCTGCTGATGGATGATCGCGGCGTCGTCCAGCCTCAGCCGAAGGGCCCACGACGTGCGCAACCCGACTTCGCTTCCCAGCTCGCCCGCGTCGGCGATCACCTGGCACGCGGCGTGCTCGGCACCCGCACTCTCCTCGATGGGGAAGCGCCTGCTCACCGGACGTATCAGCCGCTCTATGCTGCGCTTCAAAAGAGCAGGCACATTCCGCTCGCCGCTGGCCACGAACTGTTCCGGCTGGGAGACCTGCCAGGTCAGGTCCACCTCTGCGGTGAAATCGAAGGCATCATTGTCGCTGGGCATCGGCAGCGAAGCGATGCAAGTGTGCACCCCCATATCTACTTCGTAGACCGCGGTGTACCGCCTGACGGCGAACAGCGAGCGCGCTGGCCGGCGGGGCGGCAGGTAGACCTTAAAGTCCCCCTTGTCCGTGGTGAAGACCAGCGCATTGTCGATCCGGCTGTAACCCCTGCGGTGGTCAAAACGGGACAGCTGACGCACGGTCAGTACGGGGTCGGCCAGGTCACTGTGCCGGTCTGCGCCCTGGTCCCAGTCGGTCTCGCGGCGGAGGTCTGCCATGGCTCGATTCTCCTCACTCAGTGGTGATACGGAACTTCACGGCCCTCAGCCGCAGGTGCGGCGGCAGCGCCACGCAGCACGGCCATCAGACGGCCGGCTACCGCAGGCGGGCCGTCTCCGCGTCGCGCGCACAATGTCCCGAGCATGTAGTCGAGACGCTTACCGTCCTCGGGTGACACGGCGAGCCTGGGAAGTAGCAACGTCAGTTGTCGCTCTACCTGCGGATCGCCGTCCGCCTCGAGAACCCAGCCGGCGAGGCCCTTCAACGCATCGGTGGTGTAACGCAGATCGGCCAGAGCGGTCTGCCACAGCAGGATCAGCTTCTCTGCATCTTCCACGCCCGACGTGGCAGCCTCCGCGTACCACCGCAACAGCAGCCGGCTGTCAGCGCGCGTGCCTGCAAGGACGAACGCATGCAGTGCCAGCCTCCGGCCGGAAGGCTCGTCCTGGAGCAACTCGAGCAGCCGCCCCAATACCCGGCGGCGGACCGGCACCGATTCGTCGCTCAGCAACAGCGCGGTGGACTCGGCGATGTGCTGCGCCTCTTTTTCATCGCCCCCGGTGCGGGCCGCTTCCGCCAACGCTTCCAGCGCTTCGTCGGGCATGTGGGGGCCCACGAGGGCATACGCGCGGATAGCCGTCCAGCGAGTCCGTGGTTCGGCCTCGCCATCGCACCAGGAGCGCAGGATCTGCGGGATGTTCGGGGCACCGACGGCGTACGCCGTGGCCAGAGCATTGGCGGCGACGAGGCAGTCTCGGTAGAGCTTCGACTTTGCCCAGCCTTCGATGAGCAGGGCCATCGCCGACGGCAGGTCGGTCTCGGCCAGCACGGCAGCGGTGACTGCCGCACGGGTGCGCACCAGCGGGCGTCCGTCCTTTGCGAGCTTGCGGAGCCACGCGAGCAGAGCCGGCCGCGCGGAGGGGTGGCTCGTCCACACTTCACGGAGGACCTCTCCGGCGGCTCTGCGTTCCTCGAAGCGTGCCATGCGCTGGAGCACAGGGCCCCACTCGGTGTGTTCCTCCTGCCAGTACTCGACGGCTCGGGCCAGACGAAGCCGCTTGGTTATGGACGTCCCGAAGATGCCGACACGGGGCTCCTTCCCGGCATCTTCGGTCCTCTGGAATTGCCCCCACAGGGAATCGCTGAGCTCCGCGGTCAGGGCGTAGGCGGCTTCGTCGAACGCCGCGAGGGAGATGAGGAACGCCTTGTCCCGAAGTGTGGTCTCGTCGGTTCCGAACCATTCTTGGACCTGATCTCGGACCAATATCGGGCCGACGTCCACCAACTCCTCGTAGGTGATCCTGCCATCCGCGTGCGCGGCCAATGCCTCCGCGAACGACGCCGCCTCCCGCAGTTGATGGTCGTCCCTGCCAAGGAACTCCCGGGAGATCGGCAGGCTCAGCAGGCCGTTCTCCTTCCGCGGGTCCTGTACTCGGGCGTGCAGGTGTGACCGGAGCACGGCCTGGGGCGATGACGGCTGCCATTCGACGACGGCTACACCCCGCAGGGTTGCGAACAGGTCGACAGTGATGACCATGTAGGCATCCTTCTTGCGCAGGGTGTCCTGCACCGCCCATAGGTCGATGTCGCGCAGCGGGTTGTCCCTGTCCGTCACCAGATCGCTGATGAGGTAGCCGAGCGAATCGCCATTCATCTCGTCCGTCAGCGCCGTCGGCCGGGTGTTGGGGTCGATGGCGCGTACACGCGAGGCGTCAATGGACCGCAGCAGCATCAAAGCGGCGCTGCGACGACCCGTGAAGGGCGCGCCGGACAGTACGAGAACCCGCTCCTCGCGCAGCCGGTCACGAAGGGGGTGAACGAGCGTCTCGTATCCGGCGAACACCTCGGCCAGGTGGTCGAGTTCGGCAGCCGGGATGTTGCCGGAGGCATGGGTGGCGGCACCGAAGCGGTAGTGGTGCTCCACCTTGGTTCCGAGGACGACGTCGCCCACGACGCTGCCACCGGTGACACCGGTCTGAGCACCGCCGACCAGGCTGCCGCCGACGGAGGCCGGTACGTGTTCGTACAACTCTCGACGGGCGGCCCAAGGGTCTTGGGGGCGATCTTCCTCCGCGTCGGCGTGCTCGCCGTTCCCCGGTTCCTGCCTGTCGGCTGCCGGGTCGGTGTCGTCCTGGGACGATTCCGCAGACTTGTCGCCGGGCTGCTCGCTCATGGCTGCTCGCTCCCGTTCTCGCACTGGACACTGCCCAAGATCACGTCACCGATGACCCGACCGCCACTGACTCCGGTCTGATCACCCATGACCTGGCTGCCGCCGAACGACACGGTCCCGCCGTTGAATGTGACGTCCGCCCCACTCTTCGCGGGCGCGACACCAGGCGCCTCTCCGACTGCGACGTCCTGCGCATCCGAGCCCTCGCTCCCAGCGGAGGGAGACTCCGGGGCGGGGGTGGTCGTGCCGTACGGGAGCGGACCATGCAGCCACAGCTCGAGTCGGTCCTTCTTCACGGCCACGGGAGCGTGATGGAACTCCTCCGGGCGCAGTCCGCGATGTCCGTGACGGACCACGCCTTCGTAGACCGAGGGCGACACCCCCAGCACACAGTCCGCGTCCCGCTGTGCGAGGGCCTTACGCAGGACCTCGGAGTCGAGCAGACGGCAGGACTGATTGAGGTCGTGCCCGACGAGCCCACCGACAGTGCCACGCTTCGGGTCCAAGGCGACTTCTCCCGAGGCCAGGACCATCCGTAGCCGCATCTGCGCACTGCTCGATGCCAGGCGGTTGTACAGGTGCAACGCATCTGGAGTGGTCGTCAGCAGGACCCGAAGCAGCGCAGTTTTCGGGATGTCGGAACTGATCAGAACGATTAGGCCGTCCCCGCGGTCCTCGCGGTACTGCATGTTCCGCTCGACCCCCGCCTCGGCGAGGGTGTCCTCAACTGCGTTGTGCAGTTCCCGGCGCAGGTAAGCCTGCGCCACATTGTCCCGTCGGCTGAAGTCCTCTATGTCGAACAGCAGAATGGTGCGGTTGACGGGTTCTCTCAGGGCCAGGCTCATACGTGCCTCTCGGACGGTCGGGCTCGGTCCGAAGCACTATCCCGCGAGGGTCTGACATTGAAGAAGGAACACCTGCACACAGCCTCTGTAACCGATGGCACACAACTCGGTCCGGCTGCATGTTTTTTGACTACCCGCCACCCGCGATCCGGCGCAGCAGGTCCGGCCGGATGATCACCATCCCCCTTCGGCTGGTGCGGACGATGTCGCGCTCTCGCAACTCCTTCAGAAGCCTCGCCACCGCCTCTCGCGAAGAGCCGACCGCACCTGCCAGCTCATGTTGGCTGAGGCCCGTGGTCAAGCGCACACCCTCCGCATCCTCCACCCCGTGTGTGCGCGACAGCTCCAAGAGCAGGAGTGACAACCGCTCACGAATCCCAAGGGCTCCTTGATCCACACGCCGCCGGTCACTGGCGCGTGTTCTGTCCCCGATGAGGCTGAGCAGTTGGAGAGCAGTTTCCGGGTACTCCGCAAGATGGCCCAGGAACCTGTCGCGCTCGATCGCGACGGCCTCGACCTTGCCGATCGCAGTGACCATCGCTGAGCGTGGGCGGCCACTGACTGCGGATGCCTCACCGACGACGTCGCCCGGCCCTCTCAGGGCGAGTAGGGCTTCGTAGCCGTTGGCCGCGGAGCGGGTGACCTTGGTCCAGCCGGCAAGGATGATCATCACGTGGGTGGACGGTTCGTTCTGATGCACCAGAACGGACCGTGGGCCGTACTCGATGGGTTGACCCAGTTCCAGCAGCGCGACGCGTACCGGGTGTTCCAGCCGGGCCAGGAACGGAACTTGGTCGTCGAGCCTGTTGGATCGCAGCGGCGCCGGCGGTTGGGACGGCGCGGGAGCGTCCGCCGATCCATGCTGCCCGGGCCTGGCCGTACCGTTAGTCTCCACCCGTACTCCCCCAGGCCAGGCAGCTCCGCCATGCTTCAGCGGATCCCTACCCTCGCTCCGCGCATCCACCCTATGACACGAGAATCAGAACAACCCGGCTGCGTGCTTCCCTCTGGCACCGACTCGCGCCTCGGATCGCTCAACCTGGCCTCACGGTTGGCATGGTCCACGCCCGTGTCCGCGAAGCGCTATCTGAACGACCGCCAGCGCCTCCAGTGCCCCTCCCCTCCCCTCCCCGGAGACCGCCCCGTGGCCGCGGTCCGCGAGAGGCGGCAAATACCGAGGGATACAGAGGTCAAATCCTGGAAGAACAAAGGAAAAGAAGGAGTCAAGCGTGCGGATGCGCCCCAACCCGAGGCGCGTGTGGATGGAGCGGGGAGTTAGCCTGGGTGTTGGTTGTCCGGGGCAACCAACGCTCCCGGGCGGGTGCCACTTGTGCCGGGCGCGGCGTCATGCGCCGACGGCTCCGGACTGCCTCCCCCACGACCAACAAAGCACTACCACCGGCGCGTACGGAGACAAGCGGGTCGGTGGCCCCAGGAGGACAATCCATGCCTGCAGAGGCATCCGCACCCACCCCCACCCCCGCAACACCCCTGGATTCCGAGGGCACTTCGAACGACTCGGTCATATCTGACGCGGCGTCCGGCACCTCGGAACCCTTCCGCACCTTCATCGAGGACAATCTCGCCGCACTGGCGGCCCACCCGGACCGCGAGGTCCTGGTCTACGAGGACCGGCGGCTGACCGCGAGTCAGTTCCACTCGCTGGTGCACCGCATGGCCCATGCCATCGCCGCTCAAGGTGTCACGCGCGAGTCGACCGTCACCCTGCTCAGTGGCAATCTGCCCGAGATCATCGCGGCCCGTTACGCCGCCAATCTCGTGGGCTGCCAGGTCAACCACCTCTACAACAAGCTGTCGGCCGATGTGCAGGCGGCGATCGTTCAGGACGTAGAGACCCAGGTACTGATCGTCGACCCGTACTACGCGGACCGCGCCGTGGAGGTCATCGAGAGCGCGCCCGTGCGGCACGTTCTCGTGCTCGGCGAGGACAAGCGGGAGATCGGGCAGGACCTGCTGGCGCTCGCCGCCGAGCAGCCCGACGAGGCGTTCGTGTCGCGCGCCCGCCCCGATGACATCTGCACCATCCGGCACACCGGCGGTACGACGGGCCACCCCAAGGGCATCGTCACCACCTTCGAGCAGGTCAACCGGATGCGCCGGATGGTGGATCAGGCGCGCCCCGCTGAGCGGGAGTTGCCCCGGCAGCTCGCGTGCACCACCCTCGCGCACGCCGCGGGCATGCTGGCGGACAACGTCATCCATTCCGGCGGCTGCATCGTGCTGCTCGACGACTTCGACGCGGGCGACGTGCTCGCCACCATCGAGCGCGAGCGCATCACGCACCTGTTCCTGCTGCCGCCGCTGGTCTACCAGCTCCTCGACCACCCGGACTCCGAGCGCCGCGACCTGAGCAGCCTGCGCGGCCTGACGTACGGCGGTTGCCAGGCGTCGCCCGCCCGGATCGCGGACGCCGTACGCCGCTTCGGGCCCGTACTCCTGCAGTTCTACGGGCAGAACGAGGCCGGCGGCATCAGCGTGCTCACCCCGGACGACCACGACCTGGACCGGCCCGAGCGGATGCGCTCCGCGGGCAAGGTGCTGCCGGGCGTGGAGGTCGCCATCCGCGACACCGACGGCAAGGACCTGCCGGTCGGCGAGCTGGGCGAGATCTGCATCCGGTCCGAGGGCACCATGACCGGCTACTGGAAGCAACCCGAGCTGACCGCCGAGGTGCTGCGGGACGGCTGGCTGCACACCGGTGACATCGGCTTCCTCGACGACGAGAACTACATCACCGTCGTGGACCGGCTCAAGGACATGATCGTGGTCGTCGGCGGCCACGTGTACACCACCGAGCTGGAGGACCTGCTCAACTCGCACCCGAAGGTGCTGCAGAGCGCGGTCTTCGGCGTCCGGGACGCCGACCGCATGGAGCAGGTGCACGCCGCGGTCGTGGCCGCGCAGGGCGTCGCGGTGGAGGCGGAGGAACTGCGGGCGGCGGTGCGCGGGCAGCGCGGCCCGATGTACGAGCCGGCCCACATCGACTTCGTGGACGCACTGCCCCTGACCGACGCGGGCAAGCCGGACAAGAAGCTGCTGCGGCAGCGTGCGGAGGAGCGGGTCTAGGTCCTGCCGTCAAACTCCCGTCTGCCCGGCGGGAGTTTCACGACAGGCCCTTGCACCCACCGGGTGTCGAACGCGGCGCCGCCCTCTGCCGGAGCAGAGGACGGGGCGGCGTTCAACACACGCCGGGTGGCCGACGCCGCCACGGAGACGTCATGAGCGTGACGGCAGCGAGGGAGCAGCGCGGCCCGGCGCCCGCGGGGTCTCCCGTTCCGCGGTCCGTGCGGGTCGGCGGAGCACCACCAGCGCGACCACGAATGCCGCTCCGATCAGACCGGCCCCGACAGCGAACGCGAGCCGGTACCCGCCGGTGAGCGCGGCGGCCTGCGAACTGCCGCTGTCCATAAGGGCGTTCGCGCGGGACGCGGACAGCGTCGACAGGACCGCCACACCGAGCGCCATGCCGATCTGCTGCGTCGTGTTGAACAGACCGGAGGCCAGCCCGGCATCCTCCTCGCGCGCCGCCGACATCCCGAGCCCCGCGAGCGCCGGGAGCACGAGCCCGCCGCCGGAGATGAGCAGCATCACGGGCAGCAGATCGGGAACGTACTCCCCCTGCACGGGCACCCGGGCGAGATATCCGAGCGCCCCGGCCAGGAGCACGAGTCCGGCGAGCAGCACCCGCCGCGGTCCGAAGCGCGCGGAGAGCCGGGCCGAGGCGCCCAGCGAGACCGCGCCGATCATGACGGCGGCCGGCAGCATCGCGAGGCCGGTCGCCAGGGCCCCGTACCCGAGCACCTCCTGCATATAGAGGGCGGCGAGCACCTGGAAGGCGAACATCGCGGCGAGCGTGAGGATCTGGGTGACATTAGCGCCGACGACGGTGCGCGAGCGCAGGATGCGCAGCGGCATGAGCGGCGTACGGGCCCGGGCCTGGCGCACGACGAACGCGGCGACGAGGACGACCCCGGTCCCGATCAGTCCGGCGGCGCGCCATGAACTCAGCCCGTACGCCTCGATGTTGACGACACCGTAGATGCCGAGCATCAGCCCGGACGTGATCAGCAGCGCACCCCAGGCATCGGCCCCCGCGCGCAACCCGAGGCCGCGGTCGGCGGGGAGCGCGGGCACCGCGAGGGCGAGCACGGCGGCACCGATGGGCAGGTTGATGTAGAAGATCCAGTGCCAGTCGAGGGCGTCGGTGAGAACGCCCCCCAGCACCTGCCCGATCGAGGCTCCGGCGGCGCCGGTGAAGCTGAACACGCCGATGGCGCGGGCCCGTTCACGGGGTTCGGTGAAGAGCGTGACAAGAATTCCGAGGCCGACGGCGGCGGCCATCGCACTGCCGACGCCCTGCAGGAAGCGGGCGGCAAGCAGGACGCTGGGTCCCGTGGCGAGCCCGGCGAGCAGTGAGGCCGCGGTGAAGACGGCGGTGCCCGCGAGGAACATCCGCTTGCGGCCGATGAGATCGCCGAGACGCCCGGCGAGCAGGAGCAGGCTCCCGAAAGCGATGAGGTAGGCGTTGACCACCCAACTCAGCGCGGTGGGCGTGAAGTTGAGGTCGTCCTGGATGGCCGGTAGCGCCACGGTGACGATGGAGCCGTCGAGGATGATCATCAGGGTTCCCGTGGCGATGACGCCGAGGGCGACCCAACGGGACGAGCTCTGCGGCGGGACGGGTGAGGCCGGCGATGCGGACATGACGATGCCCTTCGGTCGAGTCGCCTCCCCTCCCGGGCGGCGACGACAACACGACCGTAGCAGATAGTTTTGTTGCAGACTATTTTTCTCGGAACCACTCGTGGACTACCCTGGACACCATGACCGCCATGACGCCCGCGCCCACCCGGACCAGGCCGGACCTCTCGTACCTCCTGGACCACACCAGCCATGTGCTGCGCACGCAGATGGCGGCGGCGCTCGCGGAGATCGGCCTCACGGCCCGCATGCACTGCGTGCTCGTCCACGCCCTCGAAGAGGAGCGCACACAGAATCAGCTCGCCGAGATCGGCGACATGGACAAGACGACGATGGTCGTGACCGTCGACGCCCTGGAGAAGGCGGGCCTCGCGGAGCGCCGGCCGTCGAGCGCGGACCGGCGGGCGCGGATCATCGCGGTGACCGAGGAGGGCGCGCGGGTCGCCGCACGCAGCCAGGAGATCGTGGACGGGGTGCACGAAAAAGCACTGGCGGCGTTTCCCGCGAAGGACCGGGAGACGTTCCTGCGCCTGATGAACCACCTGGTGGACGGCCACTTGAACACCCCGTCCCCGAGCCCGTCCCCGGCGCGGCGGCCACGGCAGCGCGGTTAGGCTCCGCCATCAACCTCTCCCCCTGTAGGACCTGCCCGTGAAGCATGAAGCCGACATGTCAGATCTGTCGGTTCCGCGTAACAGCTCACGTTTGCGTCGGTCAGGACCTGCGGCAGCGGTCTAGGCTGGGGGGGGCAGTCCTCCACCGCCTTCCTGATGCGGCAGCGAGGGCATCTCCCCGCAGCAGAGTGAGCCTGCGGCGCATCCCACAAGCGCCGGGCTTGCCTTCCCCTCCCGCGGAAGTCGCCGACAGTCCGGCCAGTCCCTCGGGGCAACTTGGAGGCCGGGTAAGAACCACGCCCCCGGCCGCCTGGAGGGAGTGCTCCAGTGGCCGGGGAGCGGCTACCAGGAGGGAGCACGCGGCCGCCGTTCACAACGGCGGCCGCCGCCCGTTCGCCCCCTTGATGCGATCGGACCGGTACGGCGACGCATCGGGTTTTTGGGCGGACATGCGGTCGCCGCGGTGGGAGGCTGGAAGGAGCCCGGTCGCCGTCGCAGCTGTGGCGGCGACCTGGACAGCGCTGGACCACGGCTCCCCCTTGGTCCTCGCGCGAGTTGCCCTCCTGGCGTGAGGGCGGGGCGAGGGCTGCGGGAGTTGCCCCGTCGGCAAGTCACGTGTGGAGAGCAGGGGTTGGAGCCGTGTTGTCGGCGATGCGGCTCCAGCTAGGGCCGGCCCAAGGAGCTCGGAACGACCAGCGCGTTCGCCCCTCTGACCCAGCTCACGAGCACCGCTTCCGCGAAAGCGCCGGGTCAGCACGTCACACGTCAGGCGTCACACGTCACACGCCACACATCAGGCGAGATACCGACCGAAGATCTCCCGACTGTCAGGAGTGAAGGTCCACTGCTGCAGATTCCGCCGCAGCTCGGACTCGGTCAGCCACCCGTGCCAGGCCACTTCTCCCGGATCGGGGACGCCGACCTCCGGAAGCACGGCATCGCACACCCCGAGCCAGTAAGGGCTGAGCCCACTCCGGTTGAGGGACGTGAACCGAAGACACACCGCCGCCCGCACCCCCAACTCCTCACCGAGCTCGCGGGCAGCCGCCTGCTCATAGGACTCACCGACTCCCGCAGCGCCCCCGACACCGAGTTCGTAGTGCCCCGGGAAACGGGACAGCTGCGCGGCACGCCGATGGACGAGAAAGCGACCTCGCCCATCGCGGCACACCACCACGCCGACCCGGTGCAGCCAGCCCTCCCGAACAGCGTCCCGCCGACCGACCACCCCCAGCACACGGTCCCGCGCATCCACACGTTCCACGAGTTCATCCACGACGCACACGGTCGCAGAACCCACTGACACCGGACCTGACCATGTCCGTCTCAGCGGTGGAGGCGGCGCGCCCGACCCCGGGCCGCCGCCGCGCGCCGGTCGTCGCCGACGTTCACCGCACCTTACGTACGGGCAGGAAGGCCGGCGCGCCGGCGAGACACACCAAGGTCAGTACCGAAAATCTTTCGACCAGCGACTCAAGAAGCCGGCGGCGCCGTGCTCTTGCGGACGACGAGGCTCGTCGCCAGTTCGAGGCGGGTGGTCACCGGCTCCTGGACGCGCAACCGCATGATCATCTGCACCGCCTCCTCGGCCATCTCCCGCAACGGCTGGTGCACCGTCGTCAGGGCCGGGCTCGACCAGCGCGCCACCGGGACGTCGTCGTAACCGACCACCGAGAGGTCCTGCGGCACCCGCAGGCCGCGGACCCGGGCCGCCTCCAGGACGCCGAGCGCCTGCAGGTCGCTGCCGGCGAAGATCGCCGTGGGCGGCTCGGGCAGGTCGAGGAGTTCGAGGGCGTGCTCGAAGCCGCCCTCGACATGGAAGTCGCCGTAGCGGACGAGGGCGCGGTCGCCTTCGATGCCCGCCATGCTGAGCGCGGAGCGGTAGCCGTCGAGGCGGGCGTGCGAGCAGAGCACGTCGTCGGGCCCCGTGATGATCCCGATGCGGCGATGCCCGAGGTCCACCAGGTGCCGCGTGGCGACCCGCCCCCCGTTCCAGTTCGCCGAGCCGACGGAGGGCACGTCCGGGTCGGGATCGCCCGCCGGGTCGACGATGACGAACGGGATGGAGCGCGACCGCAGCCGCTCCTTCACCTCGGCGGGCAGCGCCGAGAAGACGAGCACGACGCCGCGCGGCCTGCGCTGCATCACGCCCTCGATCCAGTCCGGGGCGGGCGCGTGCCGCGTCCCGCTCTCGGTCAGCACGACGCTGGTCTGGTGCGCCTTGGCGACGTTCTCCACGCCGCGGATCAGCTCCATCGCCCAGATGCTGTCCAGCTCGTGGAAGACCAGCTCGACGAGCGGCGCCTCGCGGGCGGCCCGCGTCGTGCGCCGGTAGGAGTGCGCCTCCAGGACCCGCTCCACCTTGACCCGCGTCGGGGCGGCAACATCCTGCCTCCCGTTGAGCACTTTCGAAACTGTCGAAATGGAGACGCCTGCCTTTTGGGCCACCTCGGCGAGGGTGATGCGACCCAAGTCCTCGTCATCACGCATGCCTTGGAGCATAAGGCACGGTCAGACCCCTGTGCGTCATAACGCTTTGATAACCCGCCGAAGCGGGGTTGACCGCCCACGGGTCGAGATCTAGCGTCCCGACTCGTGAACTTTCGGTAATTGCAACGAAACAGTTTCGAGAGGCGAGGCGATGACTCTACGCGCACGGTTGCCCAAATCGGTCGCAGCGGGCGGTGCGGCCCTGGCCCTGCTGCTCTCCCTGTCCGGCTGCGGCGGCGGGTCCTCCGCGGCGGGCGACGACGACGGGAAGATCCATGTCCTGGTCTACGGAGACTCCGCGAACAAGGTCGAGAAGCAGCTGATCGCCACCTTCAACAAGAAGTCGAAGGTGAAGGCGGTCCTGGACACCATCCCCGGCGCGGACTACCAGGCGAAGCTCCAGACGATCATCAACAGCAAGCAGGCGCCCGACGTGTTCTTCAACTGGGGCGGCGGCAGCATCAAGCCGTTCGTGGACGCGAACCTGCTCATGCCTCTGGACGACTTCATCGCCGACGACCCCACCCTGAGGTCGAAGTTCCTGCCGTCGGTGTTCAACAGCGCGATGCTGGACGGCAAGTCGTACGGCGTGCCCATGCGCGGCACGCAGCCGGTGCTGCTCTTCCACAACAAGAAGGCACTCGACGAGGCGGGCGTGAAGGCGCCCAGGACCTGGGCCGAACTCCTGGACGCCGTCAAGGCGTTGAAGGCGAAGGGCATCACGCCCATCGCGCTCGGCGGCGGCGACCAGTGGCCGACGCTGATGTGGTTCGAGTACCTCTACGACCGGGTCGCGGGACCAGGCCTGTTCCCGAAGGCCCTCGACGGGAACACGACCGTCTGGGAGAGCGCCGAGAGCAAGAAGGCGCTCGGCATGATCCGGCAACTGGCGAAGGCCGGGGCGTTCGGCACGAACTTCGACTCCGTGAAGTTCACCGACAAGGGCTCCCCCACGCTGCTCGCCACCGGAAAGGCCGGGTTCGAGCTGATGGGTTCGTGGGAGTACTCGACCCAGCAGGACGCCCACCCCGAGTTCGCGAAGAAGGACCTCGGCTACACCACCTTCCCTGCGGTCAAGGGCGGCAAGGGCAACGCGGACAACCTCGTCGGCAACACCAACAACTTCTACTCGGTCCTGAAGAAGACCGAGCACCCCGAGGCCGTCGCGGACTTCCTGAAGCTCCAGTACTCCGACGAGTTCGTGAAGGAGCAGCTCGGCATCGGCAATCTGCCCACCACGACCAACACGCCGGACTACTTCGACAAGGCCGCGAGCCCTGAGTACGCGAAGTTCCAGTTCGACCTGGTGAAGAAGGCGCCCTCGTTCCAGCTGTCGTGGGACCAGGCCTATCCGCAGTCCGCGGCGACCGCGATGCACCAGGCGGTCCAGCAGTTCCTGAACGGGAAGCTGGATGAGGGCGGCTTCATCAAGGCGATGCAGGCCCTGCCGATCTCATGAGCACCGAGACCCTCCTGAAGCGCGAAAAGGCCGCCCCGCCTCCGGCGTCCGCCGCACGCCGCGGCGGTCGCGGTGGCCCCGATGGTCGCGGGAACCGCGGCGGTGGCATCGGAGTGGGCCGTCCCGGCGTCGGCTGGGCGGTCCCCGCCGCGATCTTCTTCGGCCTGTTCGCCCTCGTCCCCCTCGTCCTGGTCGCCGTTCTGTCGTTCGCGACGTGGAACGGCCTGAGTGCCCCTGAGTTCACCGGGCTCGACAACTGGAAGAAGCTCTTCGACGACCCGGTCCTGCTCAAGAGCCTGTGGCTGAGCGTCCTGCTGACCGTGCTCGGTGTCGCCGTGCAGACGCCGCTGAGCATCCTCCTCGGCGTCTGGGCGGCCGGCCACCAGCGCAACCGCGCCGTCCTGTCCGCCATCTACTTCGTACCGCTGCTGCTGTCGGTCGCCGCCGTCTCGGTACTGTGGCGTGCGGTCCTCGACCCGAACTTCGGCGTCCCGGCGCAGGCCAAGTGGCTGTTCGGCGACGGCAACCTGTTCGGCCACCAGGCGAGCGCGGTCGGCGTCCTGGTGTTCGTCAGCACCTGGCAGTTCACACCGCTGCACACACTGCTCTACCAGGGCGCCGCCCGCGCCGTGCCCCAGGTCCTGTACCAGGCCGCGCAGATCGACGGAGCGGGCACGGTCCGGCAGTTCTTCCACATCACCCTGCCGCAGCTGCGCAACAGCATCATCACCTCGATGATCCTGATGGTGGTCGGCGGCCTGACCACGTTCGACACCGTCCTGATCCTCACCCAGGGCGGCCCCGGCACGGACACCACGATCAGCGCGTACTACATGTACCAAAAGGCCTTCAAGAGCTTCGACTACGGAACGGCGTCCGCGATCGGCCTGCTCCTGGTTCTGGTCGCCACGGTCATCTCGCTGGTGATGGTGCGCCTGTCGGGCTACGACAAGATGCGCAGCACGATGGAGGGCCTGTGACACACGTCGAGACCCGGACGGTGCGCCGCCGTCGCGAGCGGCCCAACTACCTCGCCGGATTCGGGTCGTTGATCTGGTTGTTCCTGGTCGGTCTGCCGCTGTACGTGATGCTGGTCGCCACGTTCCAGTCGAGCTCCGACTACGCGGCGAACGGCCCGCTGGCCTTCCCCGAGCACTTCACGCTCGACAACTACATCGACGACTTCAACAACGGCTTCGGCCAGTACTTCGTCAACACCGTCGTCGTCACCGTGTGCGTCGTCGGCATCATCCTGCTCCTGGTGCCGCCTCTCGCGTACGCGATCGTGCGCGGCCGCGGCCGGCTCACGAGTGGTGTGTTCCGGCTGTTCCTGCTCGGCCTCGCGATCCCCGCGCAGGCCGTCATCGTCCCGATGTTCTACGTGATCAGCGAGGCGGGCCTCTACGACAACCTCATCGGCATCATCCTGCCGACGGCGGCCTTCGCCATGCCGGTGTGCACCCTCATCCTGACCGGGTCGATGCGTGACATCACCCCGGAGCTGTACGAGGCGATGACGGTGGACGGCGCCTCACCGCGGCGGATCTTCTTCCGCCTGGTGCTTCCGCTGTCCCGCAGCGGACTGTCGACGATCATCGTGTTCTCCGCGCTTCAGGCGTGGAACGGCTTCCTCTTCCCGCTGGTCCTCACCCAGTCCGCGAGCACCAAGGTCATCACCATGGGTCTCTACGACTTCCAGACGGAACACGGCGTCGACATCCCGGGCCTTCTCGCCGCGGTGGTGCTGTCCATGCTGCCCATCCTGATCGTCTACCTGTTCGCCCGTCGTGCCCTGGTCCAGGGGCTGATGGGAGTCGGAGGAAAGTGACCGAGCACCTGGCCGTACCGGCCGAAGAGACCGACGCGACACATGTGCCCGCGTGGCGCGACGCGAGTCGTACCGCTCAGGCCCGTGCGGACGCGCTGCTCGCCGAGATGACCCTCGAGGAGAAGATCGCCCAGCTCTTCGGTGTATGGGTGGGCGCCTCCGCCGAGGGCGGTGACGTCGCCCCGCACCAGCACGACATGGAGGAGACGGTCCACCTCGACGAGCTTCTCCCTTACGGGCTTGGGCAGTTGACGCGGCCGTTCGGCACGGCACCCGTCGATCCCGCGCTCGGCGCCCTGTCCCTCGCCCGCACCCAGCGCCGCATCGCGGCCGCGAACCGGTTCGGCATTCCGGCGCTTGCCCACGAGGAATGTCTGGCCGGGTTCGCGGCGTGGGGCGCCACCGCGTACCCCGTTCCGCTCGCGTGGGGCGCCTCGTTCGACCCGGACCTGGTCCGGCGGATGGCCGCGGCGATCGGCCGTGACCTGCGCTCGGTCGGCGTGCACCAGGGCCTCGCCCCGGTCCTGGACGTCGTACGTGACGCCCGGTGGGGCCGCGTCGAGGAGACCATCGGCGAGGACCCGTACCTCGTCGGCACGGTCGCCACCGCGTACGTCCAGGGCCTGGAGTCGGCCGGGATCGTCGCCACGCTCAAGCACTTCGCCGGGTACGCGGCCTCCCGCGCGGGACGCAATCTCGCGCCGGTGTCCATGGGCGGGCGGGAGTTCGCCGACGTGGTGCTCCCGCCGTTCGAGATGGCCGTGCGCGAGAGCGGCGTACGGTCCGTCATGCATGCCTACACCGACATCGACGGCATCCCGTCGGCCGCCGACGAGCGCCTGTTGACCGGGCTGCTCCGTGACACGTGGGGCTTCGAAGGGACCGTCGTCGCCGACTACTTCGGCATCGCGTTCCTCAAGACCCTGCATGCGGTGGCCGGTTCGTTCGGCGAGGCCGCGGGCGCCGCGCTCGCGGCGGGTGTCGATGTCGAGCTGCCCACGGTGAAGACGTTCGGCGACCCCCTGCGCAAGGCCATCGCCGACGGGTCCGTACCGGAGACCCTCGTGGACCGCGCGGCCCGCCGAGTCCTCGCCCAGAAAGCCGAGTTGGGCCTGCTTGATGAGGACTGGGACCCGGCTCCTCCCGCCCTCGCGGGAGTCACCGCCGACCGCGCTCGGGCGACCGTCGACCTGGACCGCGAGTCCAACCGTGAGCTGGCCCGCCAGGTGGCCGAGGAGTCGGTCGTCCTGCTGTCGAACGACGGCACACTGCCGCTCGCACCGGACGCCCCGGCCCGCATCGCCGTGATCGGCCCCAACGCGGAGACACCGACGGCCGTCCTCGGCTGCTACTCGTTCCCGGTGCACGTCGGCAGCCGTACGCCAAGTGCCCCGCTCGGCATCGAACTGCCCACGCTGCGCGAGGCGTTGGCGGCGGAGTTTCCCGACAGCGAGGTCGTCACGGCGCCCGGTCTCGCCGAGGCCGACGCCACCGACACCGGCTCCGAAAGTTTCGCGGCGGCCGTCGCCCTGGCCCGCGGGGCGGACCTGGTCGTCGCCGCGCTCGGCGACCGGGCGGGCCTCTTCGGGCGCGGCACGAGCGGCGAGGGCTGCGACGCCGCGTCCCTCTCCCTGCCCGGCGCCCAGGAACAGCTCCTCGACGCGCTCCTGGACACCGGCACACCGGTCGTCCTGACACTGCTCGCCGGCCGGCCGTACGCCCTCGGCCGCGCGGTCCGGGAGAGCTCGGCGATCGTGCAGACCTTCTTCCCCGGCGAGGAAGGCACGACCGCCCTGGCCGGCGTCCTCAGCGGCCGGGTACGTCCCTCCGGCCGGCTGCCGGTCAGCGTCCCCGGTGGGCCGGGCGCCCAGCCGTCCACGTACCTCGCTCCGCGCCTGGGCCAGGCCACCGAGGTCTCGAACCTGGATCCGGCCCCGGCGTTCGGCTTCGGTCACGGTCTGACGTACACCACGTTCGACTGGAGTGATCTGGAGGTCGGCAGCGAACTCGCCGCCACTGACGGCGAGTTCACGCTTGCCTGCACCGTGCGCAACACCGGCGCACTGCCCGGGACCGAGGTCGTCCAGCTGTATCTGCACGACCCGGTCGCGTCCGTGGTGCAGCCGGTGCAGCGACTCATCGGCTACGTACGCCTGCCGCGACTGGCGCCGGACGAAGCCGTACGGGTCCGGGTGCGCGTGCCCGCCGACCTCGCGTCGTTCACCGGGCGCGAGGGACGCCGCGTCGTCGAGCCCGGCGACCTGGAGCTGCGGCTGAGCGCGTCGAGCACCGAGCCACGGCTCACGGCGCGGGTCACGCTCACCGGCCCCGTCCGACATGTCGATCACCGGCGCAGCCTGCACGCCCACTTCGCGTTCAGCACGCTCCATGCGGGAGATGGTGGGCGAGGCACGGCCACCGAACAATAGGTACGCCGGACCGAAAATTTTTCAGTCATCAACCCTCCTTAGAAGCCCCAACTCGCCTCTATCTGCCGCCTGTTGATTGAAGAAGCCCAGCTCGACAGTCGTTTTCCAAGGTCAACGGGGCCGCTCCACCCACCCGAGGCACCAAAAGTCTTTCGCCGAAGCTTCCGAAACCATTGACTCGCTTCAGCCCCAGGGCCACGATGTGCCGCACCGATCCCGGCAACCGATGGCCCCGGGCGCTGCTGTGCTCGACCATCGCCTTCACGAGGAGGACGCGTGCACGAGGACGACACCCCCACCCGGATCAGCCGCAGAGGCGTCATCGGCGGCGTCGGCGCATTGGCGCTCGGCGCCGCGTCCGGCCTGCTGCTCCCCACTTCCGCACATGCGGACACGACCATCACGACGAACCAGACCGGCACCAACAACGGGTTCTACTACTCGTTCTGGACCGACGGCGGCGGCTCCGTCTCCATGACCCTCGGTTCCGGCGGCAACTACCGTACGTCCTGGACGAATTGCGGCAACTTCGTCTGCGGCAAGGGCTGGAGCAACGGCAGCCGCAGGACCGTCCAGTACTCGGGCAGCTTCAACCCGTCCGGCAACGGCTATCTGACCCTCTACGGCTGGACGTCGAACCCGCTCGTCGAGTACTACATCGTCGACAACTGGGGCACATATCGGCCCACCGGCACCTACAAGGGAACGGTGACCAGCGACGGCGGCACCTACGACATCTACCAGACGACGCGGTACAACGCGCCGTCCGTCGAAGGCACCAAGACCTTCAACCAGTACTGGAGCGTGCGGCAGTCGAAGCGCACCGGCGGTGCCATCACCACCGGGAACCACTTCGACGCATGGTCCCGCGCCGGCATGCCTCTGGGTAACTTCAGCTACTACATGATGATGGCGACCGAGGGCTACCAGAGCAGCGGCAGCTCCAACATCACCGTGTCCGGCTGACGCCGCCCCCAACCGTCACGTGCCATGGGCGAAGTACTCACTTCGCCCATGGCACGTGACGGTTCCGCGCCCCGCTCAGCCCGCGTGCCGGGCCATCCATGCCTCGACCTCGTCCGCCGAGCGCGGCAGGCCGGCCGACAGGTTCTCGTGGCCGTCGGCGGTGACCAGCAGGTCGTCCTCGATCCGGACGCCGATGCCGCGCCACTCCTCGGGCACGCTCAGGTCGTCGGCCTGGAAGTACAGGCCGGGCTCGACGGTGAGCACCATGCCCGGCTCGAGGACACCGTCGACGTACTCCTCGGTGTGTGCCTGCGCGCAGTCGTGGACGTCGAGGCCCAGCATGTGGCCGGTGCCCGCCATGGTGAAGCGCCGCTGGAGACCCAGTTCGTAGGCGCGCTCGGCCGGGCCCTCGATGAAGCCCCACTCGACGAGCCGGACCGCCAGGTGCCGCTGCGCCGCCTCGTGGAAGTCCCGGTACGCGGCGCCCGGCTTCACCGCCGCGAAGCCCGCCTCCTGGGCCTCGTACACGGCGTCGTAGACCCGGCGTTGGACGGACGTGAAGGTGCCGTTGATCGGCAGGGTGCGGGTGACGTCGGCGGTGTAGAGGGTGCGCGACTCGACACCGGCGTCGAGCAGGAGCAGGTCGCCGGGGCGCACCGGACCGTCGTTGTCGGTCCAGTGCATGATCGTGGCGTGCTCGCCGGCCGCGCAGATGCTGCCGTAGCCGACGGCGTTGCCCTCAAGTCGCGCGCGGCGGAAGAAGGTTCCCTCGATCCACCGCTCGGACGAGGCGACCGCCTTCGACAACTCCCCCACCACATCGGTGAATCCGCGCACGGTCGAGTCGACCGCGCCGCGGATCTCACCGATCTCCCACTCGTCCTTGACCACGCGCAGGTCGTCGAGCGCAGTCACCAGTTCGGCGTCGCGGTCGGCGTCCGTGGTGACGGCGGCCTCCAGGGCCGGGTCCACACCGCGGACGATGCGGGTGGGTGCGCTGCCGATGGGTGCGCTGCCGGTGGCCAGATCGGACGCGGCCGTGCGCACGTCCCGGCACTCGAGGCCGAGCACGCGCTGCGCCTCCGCGAGGGAACGGCGGCGGCCCATCCAGAGCTCCGCGGTGGCACCGGTCCAGAAGCCGTCGTCGTCGCGGCTGTCGCGCGGAAGCTGGTAGCAGTACGCGTCGTGGCCGCCGTCCGCGCGGGGTTCGAGCACGAGCGCGCCGTCGCGGGCCTGGTCCCCGGTCAGGTGGACGTACGCCGAGTACGGGCGGAACGGGTAGGTGTCGTCGTTGGAGCGCACCTTGAGGTTCCCCGAGGGGATCACGAGCCGCTCGCCGGGGAAGCGCGCGGAGAGCGCGGCGCGCCGGGCGGCCGCGTACGGGGCCTGCTCGTCGGGGGTCAGGTCGCGCCGCTCGGTGTCCGCCCAGCGCGTGCGCATCAGGGCGGACAGTTCCTCGGAGATCCCGGAGTAGAGCCCGTTCCTGCGGCCTTCCGCCATGACGTACGCCTTCCAATCCTGTGGGTGCTGGGTGTGTGCCGCGGCTGGTCGGCTGCGGTGGTCCGCGGCTGGTCGGCCACGGTGTCCCGCCGCCGGTCGGCCGCGATCCTCGCGCACCGTAGTCGACTCGGCGGCCCTCCGGCGCCCAGCAGCGCCACTGGCACGGATCGGCCACGCGCGAGCCCGGGACGCAGCCGATAATGCGCTTCATGACCAACGCGAAACTCGGTGCGTCCCTCCGGCTGCTCGGCCTCGACGACGCGGCGGCCCGGCTCTATCCGGCGCTGCTCGACCTGGCTCCCGCTCCGCTGGACGAGATCGCCGCGGCGGCGGGCCTGGACCGGACCGACGACCCGGCCGCGGCGTACGGCGCGCTCGTCGACGCGGGTCTCGCCGTGGCCACCGGTCCGGACGGGGACCCGGTGGCGCCGGTGCCGCCGGCCGCCGCGCTGGAGGTGCTCGCCCGGCACCGGACGGCGGAACTGGAGGAGTCGCGGGTCGCCGTCGGCGGCGCCTTCGAGTCGTTCCGCCGCCGACGGCTCGCCACCCACCGGGACACGCTCGTCGAGGTCGTCACCGGCGACGCCGTCGGACCCCGGACGCGGCAGGCCTGGGCGAGCGCGCGCGAGCAGATCCGCCAGCTGGAGTCCCCGCCGTACACGCCCATGCCCGAGTCCACGGACGACGCGCTGGCGACACTCGCCCGCGGCGTGACCCAGCGGGTCGTCTACTCACGTGAGTCGCTGGAGCATCCGGGCCGCCTGCGGGAGTCCATCGAGCCGTGCATCAACGCCGGCGAGCAGGCCAGGGTGCTCCCCTCGGTACCGGTCAAGCTCGTGATCATCGACGACGCGTACGCCCTGGTGTCGCTGGCCATCGAGGAGGCCGACGTGAACCACACGACGCTGGTCGTGCAGCCGTGCGGGCTGCTGTCCGCGCTGGTGGCCCTGTTCGAGCAGTGCTGGCGCCAGGCCCTGCCGTTCCACGGCCGCACCACGGCCCCGGGCGGCCTGCCGCCCGCCGACCGCCGTCTGCTGTGGCTCCTCGCGGGCGGCGCGAGCGACGAGACCATCGCCCGCGAACTGGGCATGAGCCGACGCACCCTTTTCCGCCGCCTACAGGTCCTGATGGCCCGCCTCGGCGCCGCGAACCGCTTTCAACTCGCGCTGCACGCGCAGCGCAACGGGTGGCTGTGAGGGATCCCCGCACGTACGACGGACGGGTCGTGGCAGGAGAACCGCCTTAGAGGTGCTAACAAAGGCGTTGGACGTGCCGATGAGTGATCAGGCAGGCGGCCAGCCCGAGGAAGGCTTCATGGATGTCGTCACGCCGCTCCCAGCGGATGCGGAGACGACGGAAGCCGTGCAGCCACGCGATGGTGCGCTCGACCACGTACCGGAAGGTGCCCAGTCCGGTGCCGTGCGGCTGACCGCGTTCGGCAATGACCGGGCGGATGCCGCGCTGTCGTACCTGGCGCCGGTAGATGTCGTGGTCGTAGCCGCGGTCAGCGAACAACAGGTCCGGCCGCTTGCGTGGCCGTCCGACCGTGCCTGCCACGGCGGGGACCTTGTCGAGCAGGGGCAGGAGTTGAGTGACGTCGTTGCGGTTGCCGCCGGTCAGCGATACGGCGAGCGGGATGCCCTGGCCGTCGGTGAGCACGTGGTGCTTGCTGCCCGGCCGCGCGCGGTCGACCGGGCTCGGCCCACTTTTGGGCCCCGCCGAGCGGCCCGCACGTGCGAGGAATCGATCACCGCCCGGGACCAGTCCAGCTTGCCCGCCGACCGTAGCTTCTTCAGCAGCACCAGGTGCAGTTCGTCCCACACCCCCGCCTCGTTCCAGGCGGCCAGCCGGCGCCAGCAGGTCATGCCCGAGCCGAAGCCCAACTCCTGGGGCAGGTACTCCCATTGGATGCCGGTGTGCAGCACAAAGAGGATCCCGCACAGTGCCTGCCGGTCCGGGACCCGTGGTCTGCCCTCGACCTTCTTCGGGCCCGGCTTCGGCAGCAACGGCTCGATCATCGACCACAGTTCGTCCGACACGATCCATGGCCGCGACTGACGCTCTCCCATGACCAGACCTACGGACAGACAGACCGAAACACTCATGATCAGCAGCTTTTGTTAGAGCCTTTAAGGCTCCCGGCCGTCGGTGAGGCCCGCGGGCAGGATCTGCTTGAACGCCTGAAGGCCGCCGGGCTTGCGGGTCAGCGGCACGATCGTCACGCCATTACGCGTGATCGGCTGCGGGTGCACGCGCGGGTCGAGGTCGGCCGGGGCGCCGACCAGTTCGTCGATCGACACCTGGTGGGCCCTGGCCAGCGGCAGCAGCAGTTCGAGCCCCGGCTTGCGGTGCCCGGATTCGAGACGGGACAGGGTGCTGATCGGGATTCCGGTGGCCTCCGACAGGGCTGTCAGGGTGGCGCCGCGGCGCTTGCGCAGCTCACGCAGCCTCGGGCCGACCCCGGCCAGCACCCCGTCGACGTCGTCGCTCATCCGTCCACCGTGCCCGCGTTTTGCGTTTTCCGCAAAGAAGTTTGCCCGTACGCACGCGTGGCGCGACCTTGGCGTCGACGGGGTCACCGTCGAACGGACGAGAGACAGGACCGGACGCCATGGACAACGACATCGCCCAGTACGACACACCTCAGTCGAACACCGACCGGTACGACACCCATCAGCCGGACATCCCCCAGTCGGACATCCCCCAGTCGGACACCGCTCAGGAGTGGGACGAGCGGTACCGCAGCCGCGACCAGCTCTTCAGCGGCAACCCGAACGGTGTGCTCGTGGACGAGGCCGCCGATCTGCCGCCCGGCCAGGCGCTCGACGTCGGCTGCGGCGAGGGCGGCGACGCGCTCTGGCTGGCCCGGCGCGGCTGGCAGGTCACGGCGGTCGACGTCTCCGAGGTCGCCCTGCGCCGCGCGGCCGCGGCCGGCGCCGACGTGGCGGGCCGGGTCTCCTGGGCGCAGGCCGATCTGGCCGTCACGCCGCCGCCCGCGGGCGCCTTCGACCTGGTGACCCTCCAGTACTTCCCGCTGTTGCGCAGCGCGGGGCTGCCGGCGCTGCGCGGGCTCGTCGACGCCGTCGCACCCGGCGGAACGCTGCTCTTCACCACGCACGCCCTGGCGGACCTGACGGAGCACACTGAGGCGACCGCCGAATTCGACCCCGCCGACTACTACTGGGCCGACGACATCGCCGTACTCCTCGACGCCGAGGGCGACCGCACCTGGAAGATCCAGGTCAACGAGACCCGCCCGCGCACCGCCCCGGCCCCGCCCGGCACACACCACCACCGGGACACGGTCCTGCGGGCCCGGCGCACGGCGTAAGCCGCAACGGCGCGCGGAATCGCAACCCGCAGCCGACTCACCCGGCGCCCGACCGACCCCAGCCGCCCACCGCCTACTACCTACCGCCTACCCGGCGACCACGATCTCCGTGTCGTCCGCCCCCGCCACGGGCCCGGCCACCGGCCACCCGCCCTGCGGCACCGCCGCGACCGGACGCCACCACTGCTCCGTGGGCAGCGCCTCGGCGCCCGGCTCGAAGGGCTCGCCGGGGCGCGGCAGCACGATACGGGCGGCGGACCGGCGAGCCGCGGTGACGGTCCCCTCACCGGGCTCGGTCCAGGCGTGCGGCGCGAGGTTGAACGTCCCCCAGTGGATCGGCAGCATCGGCCCGGCCGCGGGCCCGCCCTGCAGGTCGAGGTGGGCGCGCATGCCCTCCTCCGGGGTCATGTGGATGTCGGGCCAGTACTCCGAGTACGCGCCGATCTGGATCATCGTCACGTCGAACGGTCCGTGCTCGGCACCGATGTCCTTGAAGCCCGCGAAATAACCGGTGTCGCCACTGTGGAAGACGCTGTGCTCGGACCCGGCGACCACCCAGGACGCCCACAGGGTGTGCTGCGTGTTGCGCAGGCCGCGGCCGCAGAAGTGGCGGGCGGGGGTGGCGGTCAGCGTCACCCCGGCGACCTTCGTCGACTCGTGCCAGTCCAGCTCGCGCAGCCGGTCCGCGGGCACGCCCCAGTGCTCCAGGTGCGCGCCGACGCCGAGCGGCACCGCGAACACGGTGTCCGTGTGGGCGAGCGCCTTGATGGTGGACATGTCCAGGTGGTCGTAGTGATCGTGGGAGATCACCACCACGTCGACCGGCCCCAGCGCGGCGAGCGGCAGCGGCGCCGGGTGCAGCCGCTTGGGCCCCGCGAAGGCGAACGGTGAACAGCGCTCGCCCCACACCGGGTCGAACAGCACCCGCACCCCATCTATCTCGGCGAGGACGCTGGAGTGGCCCATCCATGTGATCCGCAGCCCGCTCACCGGCGGCTTCGCCAGGTCGGCGACGGTGGTGGCGTGCACCGGCACGGTGCCCGTGGGGGCCCGGCGGGCGCGCTCCTCCTTACGGAAGTAATTCTTCGCGAACTCGAGCATCGAGCCGTCGGGCCGGATGCGCGCGCCCTCCGGGTTCTGGAAGGACCCGTCCGCGAAGTTCGGGGACCGGCGGATCCGGTCCAGCCGCGCCCCTGTGGGTTCGGCGCCAAAGGCATCGGGCTGGAGCGAGCGCAGCCCGGAAGTCAGAGAACGTGACGTCAGCGAACGTGACACGGCGCCTCCCATTGATCGATCAGGTTTCCCATTATGTGCGGCACCACTGACAACGCGCTGAGCGCCTCCTGTGTGCCCGCCCCCGGGACATGTGACCGACGCCCCTCGCCCACCGTCCCCACCTGCCCTCCCACAAACTGATCCTTCATTCAGTACCAGTTCGATTGACAGCACTCTCGTAGACTCCAGATACTGACCGACGATTCAGTAAATCTGTTCAGTGAAGCCGTTCAGTAAAGCCGCTCAGTAAGCCACATGGACCGTCTGGAGGCACCGTGTCGGAACTCCCCACCGAACTGGTCCCGCTCACCCCCGAACAGCACGCCGTCGTCGAGCTCGCCCGGACGTTCGCGGCCGAGGAGATCCGGCCACGCGCGCGTGCCGTCGACGAGGCCGACGTCGAGACGCCCTGGGACCTGTGGCGCAAGGCGGCCAAGGTCGGCATCACCGGGTTCATGCTCCCCGAGGAGTTCGGCGGAGGCGGCTTCACCGACGTGTTCACACAGGTCCTCGTACAGGAGGAGCTGTGCGTCGGCGACCTGGGCATCGGCAACCTGCTCTGCTCCAACGGCTTCTTCGCCGATCCTGTGCTCGCCCTCGGCACCGAGGAGCAGCAGCGCACCTGGCTCACGCCGCTCGCAGGACCCGACACCCCGATGACGTCGCTGGCGACCACCGAACCGGGCGCAGGCTCGGACGCCGCGTCGATCACCACAACAGCCCGCCGCACCGAGGGCGGCTACCTGCTCAACGGCCAGAAGGCCTGGATCTCGAACGCGGGCGAGGCCGACCGCTACGTGGTGTTCGCCAAGACGGACCCGATGCAGCGCTCGCGCGGCGTGACCGCCTTCCTGCTGCACAAGGACACCGAAGGTGTCACCTTCGGCGAGCCGATGCGCAAGATGGGTCAACGCGCCATCGTCTGCAGGGAGATCTTCCTCTCCGACGCGTTCGTCCCCGAGGAGAACCGGCTCGGCGACGAGGGCCAGGGCTTCATCGGCCTGATGCGCACCTTCGACATCTCACGCGCCGTCCTGGGCGCCGCCGCCACCGGTGTCGCCCGCGCCGCCTACGAGTACGCACGCGACTACGCGCGCACGCGCGAACAGTTCGGCAAGCCCGTCATCGAGCACCAGGCGGTCGCGTTCCGCCTCGCCGACATGCGCACCCGCATCGAGCAATCGCGCCTGATGACGTGGCGCGCGGCCCGCCGCCTGGACGCGGGCCTGTCCGCCACCACGGAGGCGGCCATGGCCAAGCTCACCGCGTCGGAGACGGCCGCGTACTGCACCTGGGCGGCCGTGCAGACGCTGGGCGGCTGGGGCTACTCGCGCGAGTTCCCGGTCGAACAGTGGATGCGCGACGCCAAGTTGGAGGAGATCGAAGAGGGCACCTCCGACATCATGCGCCTGATCATTGCGAGGTCACTGTGACGTCTGTCCACGAATCCGCCGCAGTTACGCGTCACAGTCCCGAGCCGCCGCCCCCAGACCGCACCCACCTCACCGGCGGCGAAGCGCTCGTCCGCGCCCTGGCCACCCACGGCGTCACCCAGGCCTTCGGCATCCCGGGCACCCACAACCTGGAGATCTACCGCCACTTGACGGCCTACGGTGTCGCACACGTCGCGCCGCGCCACGAACAGGGCGCGGGATACGCGGCGGACGCATACGCGCGCGTGACGGGCACGCCCGGTGTGGCGATCACCACCACGGGGCCCGCGCTCCTGAACATCGCGGCGGCCGTCGGTCAGGCCTACTCGGACAGTGTGCCGCTGCTGGTGATCTCGCCGGGCATGCCGCTGCGCCACCCGCGCCAGTCGACGGGCCTGCTGCACGAAATGCGCAGCCAGAGCGAGGCGTTGCGGAATGTGGCCGCCTTCAGCCACCGGGTCTCGTCGGTGGCGGAGATCGGTGCGGCGGTGGCGCGGGCGTTCACGCTGTTCCGCTCGGAGCGGCCGCGCCCGGCGCACATCGAGATCCCGCTCGACCTCCTGGAGGCGACGGAGCCCGCGGGCCCGGCCCGCACCGCTCCCCCGGCCGCGCCGCGCGTCCCCGACGCCGCACGCGTCGAGGAGGCCGCCGCGCTCCTTGCCCACGCGGAGCGCCCGGCCCTCGTCCTCGGGGGCGGAGCCCGCGGCGCGGCGACCCAATGCCTTGCCCTGGCCGAGCAGTTGGCGGCGCCGGTGGCCACCACGGCGAACGGCAAGGCGATCGTCGACGAGGAGCATCCGCTCTCCCTCGGCGTGTCCCTGCACAGCACGGCGGTCCAGGAGTGGCTCACGACCCGTGACGTGGTCCTGGCCGTCGGCACGGAGCTGGCCGAGTCCGACATCTGGACCGCCGAACCCCTGCCCTTCCAGGGGCAGTTGATCCGTGTGGATTTCGACCCGGCGCAGATGTACGCGGGTGTCCCGGCGGACGTCCCCCTGGTCGGCGACGCGGCCGCCACGCTGGATGCGCTCGTCACAGGAACCGCGGCCACCACACCGCGCACCACCGGCACCCCAACCGAAACCGCCGCCCACACCGAAACCGCCACCCTCAAGGCGGCCCGCGACAGCGAATCCCGCCCCCGCGACGCCCACTGGCTGCCCTACCTGGAGGCGATCCGCGGCGTCCTCGCCCCGGACGCCGTCGTCACCTCGGACAGCGCCCAGTGCTGCTATTACGGGGCCCTGCCGCACCTCACCCTGGGGCCGCGCGCCCGCTATCTGCACCCCACCGGGTTCGGCACGCTCGGCTACGCCCTGCCCGCGGCGGTCGGTGCGAAGGCCGCCTGCCCGGACCGCCAGGTGGTGGCGCTCAGCGGCGACGGGGGCCTGCAGTTCTCGATCCAGGAACTGGCCACGGCCGCCGCGCTCCAACAACCGCTCGCCGTCGTGGTGTTCGACAACTCCGGCTACGGCGAGATCCGCGACGAGATGAACGCCCGCGGCGACGCACCGCTCGCGGTCGACCACGCGCGCGTGGACCTGCCCGCCCTCGCCCGCGCCTACGGAGGACACGGCGCGACGGCCAACTCCCCCGAGGAGCTCGCGAAGCTGCTGAGCACCGCCCTGACCACTCCCGCCCCCACCCTGATCGTCGTTCCTGAGGAGTCCGCATGACCACCGCCCCCACGCCCGCCGCGCCCGCGCCCGCAGGCACCGCCACGCCCCCGACGCAGCCGACGGCTCCCCTCACCGAGCTCACCTGGACCGACCATGTCACCGGCCGCAACGGCTACTTGGTGATCGACCGCCTGGTGCGCGGCGTCTCCAGCGGCGGCCTGCGGATGCGCAAGGGCTGCACCCTGGAGGAGGTCGCGGGGCTCGCGCGCGGCATGTCGATGAAGGAGGCGCTGCACTACAACCCGGAGGGCCGCTACATCCCGCTGGGCGGCGCCAAGGGCGGCATCGACTGCGACCCGCAGGACCCGGAGGCGTACGGCATTCTGGTGCGCTACCTGAAGGCGATGCGTCCGTACATCGAGTCCTTCTGGACAACGGGCGAGGACCTGGGTCTCACGCAGGACCTGGTCGACAAGGCGGCGGCCGAGGCGGGTCTCGTGTCGTCCATCCAGGCCGTGTACCCGCTCCTGGACGACGAGGAGACGGCCCGTCAGCGGCTGGCGGACGCGTTCGCGGTGGACGTCGACGGCATCGGTCTCGACGAGCTGGTGGGCGGCTGCGGCGTCGCCGAGGCGGTCCTGGTGGCGCTCGACCGCGCCGGCCGCTCCTACGAAGGCACCCGTGTCTCCCTCCAGGGCCTGGGCACCATGGGCGGCGCCACGGCCCGCTTCCTCGCGCGCGCGGGGCTCACGATCGTGGCGGTGGCCGACCTGGAGGGCACCATCGCCAACGACGCGGGCCTCGATGTGGACGCGCTGCTCGCGGCGCGCGACGCCTACGGCACGGTGAACCGCGAGCGGCTGCGGCCGGAGGATCGTGAACTGCCGGGCGACGCCTGGCTTTCGGCGGACGCGGACGTACTGATCCCGGCCGCGGTCTCGTACGCGATCGACGCGGCGAACCAGGAGCGGATCACGGCCTGCTGGGTCGTCGAGGCGGCGAACATGCCGGTCCTCGCGGACGCCGAGGAGCTGCTGACCGGGCGCGGCATCACGGTCCTGCCGGACGTGGTCGTCAACTCCGGGACGAACGCCTGGTGGTGGTGGACCCTGTTCGGCGACATCGGCGCGGACGCGGACGAGGCCTTCGCCTACACGCGGCGCTCCATGCGCTCCCTGATCGACCAGATGCTCGCGCGCGCGGAGGGCGACGGAACGACCCCGAGGGCCGCGGCGCACGCCATCGTCGCCGACCGCCTGCCGATCCTCGCGGAGAGGTTCGGGTGGTACAGGTGACGACGACAACAGGCCTGGACGCGCTGTACGACCCGGCGTCCGTCGCGGTCGTCGGCGCGTCCGACAACCCGGAGAAGTGGGGCTACTGGCTCGCGGCGGGTGCCCTGACCGGCCGCGCCCGCCGGGCCGTCCACCTGGTCAACCGCAGGGGCGGCCATCTCCAGGGCGAGCCGTTCCGCCCCGCCCTGTCCACCCTGGACGCGCCGCCCGAGCACGTGGTGGTCGCGGTCCCGCCCCACCAGGTGCGCCCGGTGGTGCAGGAGGGCCTCGACACGGGCGCCCGCTGCTTCACGGTGATCACGTCGGGCACCACCGAGGAGGACTCCCTCGCGGACCTGGTCACCTCGCACGGCGCCCGCCTGCTCGGCCCCAACTGCATGGGCATCGTCGACACGACGAGCCAACTCCGGCTCAGCTGGGGCGACTTCCCGACCGGCGGCCTCGGTCTCGTTTCGCAGAGCGGCAACCTGGCCCTGGAGATCGGCCGCCACCTGGAACGCGCGGGCGCGGGCTTCTCGCGCTTCGTCTCGCTCGGCAACCAGCGCGACATCGACGCCGCCGACGCCCTGGAATCCCTGATCGCCCACGAGCCAACGAGAGCGATCGCGGCGTACGTGGAGGACTTCCGGGACGGCCGCCGCCTCGCGGACGTCCTGGCGGCCGCTCACGCCGGGGGAAAGCCGGTCCTGCTCCTCACGGTGGGCCGCAGCTCGGCATCGGGCCGCGCGGCCGCCTCCCACACGGGCGCCCTCGTCAGCCCGCACGCCACGGTCGCGGCGGTCTGCCGCGACGCCGGCGCCCTCCTCCTGAACTCCGCGGGCGAACTCGTCGACACCGCCCTCCACTTGATGTCCCCCACCCTCCCTCTCATACGTTCCCGCCCCCAGCCCTCACGCCACGACACGACCCCGACCCCCACCCCCGCCCAACCCGGCGCCGATCCACCCCCACCGCACCGGATCGCCGTGATCGGGGACAGCGGCGGACAGGGCGCGCTGGCCGCCGACTCGTTCGCCGCGTGCGGCTTCGATGTGCCCGCGCTCTCCCCGGCCACCGTCGACGCCCTGGGTGCGCAGCTGCCGCCGGGCGCGGGGCGGGCCAATCCGGTCGACCTTGCTGGGGCGGGCGAGCAGGATCTGGCCGCCTACGCGCGCGTGGCGGCCACCTTGCTGCACAGCGGCGACGCGGAAACGGTCGTACTCACCGGCTACTTCGGGGACTACGCGACCGCGAACCCCGCCCAGGCGGGGCGCGAGTGCGAGATCGCACACGCCCTCGCCGACGCCGCCGGCGCCGCGGGGCGGGCCCTTATCGTGCACACGATGGCCCGCGACACACCGGCCCTCGCCGTCCTCAGGGAGCGCGGTGTGCCGGTGCACGAGCGGGTCGAGCAGGCGGCGACGGCACTCGCGGGCGCCGTGCGTCTGGCCGCCACAACGCCGCACCTGCCGCAGGAGCGAACCACTCCCCCGGCGGCGTACGAGGTCGAGGACGGCGGCTACGAGCGGGTGCGCGAGCTGCTGGCGTCCTACGGAGTCGCGTTCCCCACGGCCGAGTTCGTGACGGACGCGGACGCGGCGGTCGAGGCCGCCTACCGCACGGGCTACCCCTTGGTGCTCAAGGCGATGGGGCTCGCGCACAAGACCGAGGCCGGTGGTGTGGCGCTGTACATCGCGGACGAGGCCGCCCTGCGGACCGCGTTCGCGCGGATGCGGGAGGCCACGGGTGCGGTTCGGTACGCGGTCGAGGCGATGGCCACACCTCCGTACGCGCGCGAACTCATCGTCGGCGTACGGAAGGACGCGGCGTTCGGTCCGGTCGTCATGGTCGGCGCCGGGGGCGTCACCGCCGAGCTGCACGCCGACACGGCGCTGGCTCTGGCCCCGCTCACCCCGGCACGCGCGCGTGCCCTGCTGCTGGAACTGCGGCACGCACCGCTGTTGACCGGGTGGCGCGGCGCACCGGCCGTCCACCTGGAGGCGGCCGCGGCGGCGGTGTGCGCGGTGGCCCAGGCCGCGGCGGACCACCCGGAACTGACCGATCTGGAGGTCAACCCGCTGCTTGTGCATCCCGGCGGCGCCATCGCCCTGGACGCACATGCGGTGGTGGCCGCTGGAAGCCCACTCTAGGACGAGAGCCAGCGGGGTCCGGGGCAGCGCCCCGCGACCTCAACCACTGTGGCCGGAACCGCCAGAGGCCTTCCGCCGGGCCCTGGTTCCGGCCGCGTAGAACACCAACCCGATCACGACGAACAGCAGCAGCGGCAGCACCTGGCTGAGCGTGTACGGCAGCCGCTGGCCCGCGAACGACTCGGGCAGCGAGTCCGCCGGGTTGCCCGAGGTGCCGAACCAACCGACCCCGAAACCGGGCCAGACGAGCACGACCACGGTGAACGCCACGAAGCCGGTGGCGAGCGCGGTCACGATCCAGGCGCCCACCCGGCCGCCGGGCACGGCGTAGGGGCGCTCCTGGTCGGGGTACTTGCGGCGCAGCACGGCGAGGCTCGGGAACGTGATGACGTAGGAGATGAACGTCGTGCTGATGGTCAGGCCGAGGCCCGCCGCGAAGTACTTCTCTCCGTCGCCGCCGGTGAGGTTGAGGGCGACGACGAACAGGATCGAACCGAGCACGGCGGACAGGATGTTGACCCGTACCGGGGTGCCGTGCTTCTCGGAGATGCGGCCCAGCCAGGCCGGACCCGCGCCGTCCGCGCACGCCACGGCCTGCGCGCGGTGGGCGCCCATGGCCCAGGTGACACCGGAGGTGAGCAGGCCGATGATGAGGCCCGCCGCGGCGACGCCGCCGAATACGGCGCCGAGCCCGGTCAGCGTCACCGTGCCGTCGGCCGCGATGGAGCCGCCGTAGACGGTGAAGACGGCCTTGCAGGCGTCGATGAAGCCGCCCAGGCTGCCGATCTCCTGGCTGGGCAGGACGAACAGGATGCCGAGGATGGGGCCTCCGTAGAGGAGCACGGCGGCGAGCCCGGAGCGCAGGATCGACAGGGGGATGTCACGGCGCGGGTTCTTCATCTCCTCGGCGGCCGAGCTGGGCAGTTCGAAGCCTACGTAGTTGAAGATGAGCACCGGGACGAGCGCCACGAAGCCCGCATACGTAGGCGTGAATTCGCCCGCGGGTAGGGCGTGCACGCCATGTTCGGCGGCGTAGACGACGACGGACACGAGGAAGAAGCCGAGCAGCACGACGCGCGCGACGGCGCCCGCGATGGGCACCCACTTGCCGATGCGTACGGACTGCACCACGGCGAGCGCACCGCCCCAGATGAACACGAACCCGGCGACGTACTTCCAGAAGCCCGGCAGCGGCGTGAAGAACTCCTCCCAGGTGGTCAGCGCGATGATGCACAGGCTGCCGCCCACCCAGACCGGGTTGGAGATCCAGTAGAGGAGCTGGTTGACGCCCGCGACGAGCCGGCCGAAGGCCAGGCGCGTCCACACGTACGGGCCGCCCTGCACGGGGAAGGCCGAGCCGAGTTCGGCGACGAGTAGCCCGTAGGGGAGGAAGAAGAGGACCGCCAGGATGACCATCCAGGTCAGGCCCTGCGGGCCCTGTGCGGCGACGGATCCGATGGTGTCCAGGCCGACGAGCGTGCAGATGAGGAAGAACAGCACGTCCAGCCGGCGCAGATCCTTGCGCAGCCGTGAGCGCTGCTCGCCCCAGCCTTCGGAGAGGTCGGGCTCGTCCCCGGCGGGCGGGGTCGGCGAGAGGGATGGCGCTTGGGTCACGATTGCTCCTGGCGAGAACAGCGAGAACGAACGAGGACGGCACTGACAGCACTTCGGGTTTTGCTCAGGCCGCGCTTACCCCCGACCGACCGACTTATTGACTGAACGGACAGTCAGTAGTGGAACGTGATGCGACTGTGACCTGTACGACTGCGAGGCGTCAAGAGTCCTGCACGTGAACGAGTCGACACCCGAGAACAACTAGGCTTGCGGCGTGACCAGAGTCCGGTTGAGCGTGGCCGAGCGGCGCGAAGAGCTGTTGAAGGCCGCCATCGAGCAGATCGAGGTGCGCGGGGTGGCCGCCGTGCGCATCGCCGACGTGGCATCGGCGCTCGGCGTGAGCAACGCGCTGGTGCTGTACCACTTCTCGACGAAGGAGAAGCTCGTCGCGGCCGCGTTCGCGCACGCCGCCGAGAGCGACCTGGCCCATCTGCGCAAGCTGCTCGGTCGCCGCACGACGGCCCTGAAGCGGCTGCGCGCCGCGGTGCGCTGGTACGCGCCGACGGGTCAGGCCAAGGGGTGGCGGCTGTGGATCGAGGGCTGGGCGGCGGCGCTGCGCGAGCCCGCGCTGCGGGAGGTCACGCGGGACCTCGACCGGCAGTGGAAGGCGGCGCTCGCCGAGGTGGTCGCCGAGGGCGTGGTGGCGGGCGAGTTCGTCTGCCCCGACCCGATGGCGGCGGCGCTGCGGCTCACGGCGCTGCTCGACGGGCTCGCCGTGCAGCTGACGGCATACGACGACGGGCGCGCCAGGCCGGCCGCGGTTTCGCGGGCCCGTATGCAGGAGTGGGTGGATGAGGCGCTCGCCCGCGAACTGGGGCTCGAGCGCGCGGAGTTGACCGGGGCGGGGCGCTGACGGGAGGCCGTCAGCGCCACCGCACCGCCGAGGTTCAACGCGTCAGGACGCCGCCTCCAGGTGCGCCTTCACCGCGTGCGGGTCCACGAAGCCCTTCGCCTGTACCCGGTCGCCGGAGGACTCGCCTCGCAGCCGGCGCCCGATCCACGGCACCAGGAACTCGCGCGCCCAGTGCATGTCGTCGCGCCGCACCTCGAACGTGCCGCGGGGCGGGAGCAGCGGCCACGCCTGCTCGGGGTCGGCCGGCACGTCGATGCCCAGCGCCTGACCGGCGCGCAGCGCCACCCGCGTGTGCCCCTCGGGCGACAGGTGGAGGCGGTCGTCGTCCCAGGCCCTGCGGTCCTGGATGGACTTCAGGGACCACAGGTCGAGCATCAGACAGCCGTGCCGGTCGGCGATCGCCCGCACATGCATGTTGTACGTGGCGATCTTGCCGCGCAGGTGCTTGAGCACGGCCACGTCACGGGTGTCGAAGCCGGTGGCCACCATGACGGTGCCCACGGCGTCGGAGAGCCGGGCGACGGCCTTCTCGAAGCGTTCGGCCACGTCGTCCGGGTCGGTGCCGGGGCGGATGATGTCGTTGCCGCCGGCGACCAGGGTCACCAGGTCGGGGGCGAGCTCGACCGCCTTCGGGACCTGGTCCGCGACGACCTGGTCGAGGAGCTTGCCGCGCACGGCCAGGTTCGCGTACTTGAAGGTGTCCTCGGGGACGCGGTCGTCCAGGAGGACGGCGAGCCGGTCGGCCCAGCCCGCGAACTTCCCGTCGGGCCCGGGGTCACCGACTCCTTCGGTGAAGCTGTCGCCCACGGCCGCGTAGGACCGGATCGTGCCGTTGAGTGTCTCCGTGAGTGCTCTCGATTCGTTTGCCACGACCACACATCTTTCACCCTCGACTGTGACCTACGCGACCGTAGCCAGGGGTTGACGCGTGGTGAGATAACCCACTCGCCACCTGGGGAATAAGCGCGGGAACGCACTTCGGCGCCCGGGGGACAGCCCCGGGCGCCGAAGTGAGCGAGCGGTCGCGACCGCTACGAGATGCCTCAGGCGTTCACGCCGTGCTCGCTCAGGTACGCGATCGGGTCGATGTCCGAGCCGTAGTCCGCGGTGGTGCGGACCTCGAAGTGCAGGTGCGGTCCCGTGACGTTGCCCGTCGCGCCGGACTTGGCGATCTCCTGGCCGGCCGTCACGGTGTCGCCCTGGGCGACACCGATCGAGGACAGGTGGCCGTACTGGGAGAAGTGGCCGTCGGCGTGCTCGATGACGACCTCGTTGCCGTACGCGCCGCCCGAGCCGGTCGAGACGACGGTGCCGTCGGCGATCGACTCCACGGAGGTGCCGGTCGGCACCGAGAAGTCGGCGCCGGTGTGGCTGCCGCTGGACCACATGGAGCCGGAGCTGCCGTAGCCCGTGCCCTTGGCGCCGTCGACCGGCGCCGCGTAGTCGCCGGAGGCGGTGGTCTTGGCGCTCGCCTGCGTGGCGGTGGCCGCGCCCTCGGAGCCGGAGTCGCTGTCGGCCGCGCCGCCGACGGCGAGCTTGACGCCGATCTTGAGGTGGTCCGCGTCGGAGCCGACGGCGTCCTTGTTGTCCTCGTAGAGCTTCTTCCAGCCGCCGTCGACGTCCTGCGCCTTGGCGATCTTCGAGAGCGTGTCACCGGCCTTGACGGTGTACGTCGTGGCGTCGGCGGTACCGCCGGACGTCGCGGCCTGCGCGCCGGTGGCGCCCATCAGCGGCAGGGCGAGCGCGGCTCCACCGGCGGAGGCGACGGCGGCGACACGGGCGATGCGCTGGGAGGTCGAAAGGCGGTGCTTTCCCTTTGCGGGCATGCTGAATTTCCTCTCCGTCGCCTACGAGGTGAGCTGTCGGGTTCGGGCTGGAGATGCCCGGCCGTGCCCGGGGTACGGGCACGGCTTCACCCCAAGCCGCTTCGGGAAATCCCTACGCGGCGTCGTGCGTGTGGGTCCCCCGCTCCTGCCGTGACGGGTAGTCGAAAGGAATCCGGGCGGCGGCAGGACTAGGCGTTCCGACCGGATTGATTGGTGACCGTAGGCGAACGGCAATGGCGACGACAAACCCCGAATTCACCTGTGACGGCAATTCCTTGGGTTTCTGAGGCTTCCCTGTGTAACCCTGCGTCGACATTTCTCGCTTTACCAACGCCATACCTTCGGGGATTACTGGGGAGGCAATCCGGGCCGCCCGGCACGCAGCGTCACGAACATGAAGCCGGTCACGCACACGCCCACAAGCCCCTTCGATCCATGCACAGTTGATACAGAACGGGGCGAATCGGACAGAGGGTTGCCTGTGGAACCGATGTCGTATCGTCATGAGCGCGCCCGCCGGCGACCCAACGCCGGTGCACCGATTGGGAGGAGCCCCTGTGACGCAGCACGCACCGTCCACCGAGCCCGAGCTGACCGGAGTGCGCAACTTCCGAGATGTGGGCGGCCTGCCCACCGTGGACGGCCGGCGCGTGCGCCAGGGCGTACTGTTCCGCAGCGGTCACCTCGCCCACGCCACGGCCGAGGACTCGACCTTCCTCTCCTCCCTCGGCCTGCACACGGTCTTCGACTTCCGCAACGCAGCGGACCAGAAGCTGGAAGGCGCGGATGTCGAACTGCCCGGCGTGCGCAATCTGAACCTGCCGCTCAACGACCCGGCCGACGGCGCCGAATTCTGGACCATGGTCCGCGACGGCAACATCGACCAGCTCCGCCAGATCCTCTCCGAGGGCCGCGCGGCGAACCGGCTCGTGGACTCCTACCGCACCATGATCAAGGAGCGCACCGCCGAGCACAGCCGCGTGCTGCACTCCCTCGCCGAGGACAGCCTCCCCGCGCTGATGCACTGCGCGGCGGGCAAGGACCGCGCGGGCCTGTCGATCGCGGTGACGCTGCTCGCGGTGGGCGTGGAGCGCGACGCCATCGAGGCGGACTACCTCAAGTCCAACGAGAAGCACCGCCGCTACGACGTGCGCCGCAGCGCCACCGCGAAGGACGCCTACTCCGCCGAGATCATGGAGCTGCTCAGCCCGCTCTTCGACGCCCGCATCGAATACCTCAACGCGGGCCTCGAAACGATCGACGAACTGTGGGGCAGCACGGACCGCTACCTCGAAGAGGGCCTGAAGCTCACCTCGGCGACGCGCGAGCGGCTGCGCGAGCGCCTTCTCGACTAAGAGGTGCTAACAAAGGCGTTGGACGTGCCGATGAGTGATCAGGCAGGCGGCCAGCCCGAGGAAGGCTTCATGGATGTCGTCACGCCGCTCCCAGCGGATGCGGAGACGACGGAAGCCGTGCAGCCACGCGATGGTGCGCTCGACCACGTACCGGAAGGTGCCCAGTCCGGTGCCGTGCGGCTGACCGCGTTCGGCAATGACCGGGCGGATGCCGCGCTGTCGTACCTGGCGCCGGTAGATGTCGTGGTCGTAGCCGCGGTCAGCGAACAACAGGTCCGGCCGCTTGCGTGGCCGTCCGACCGTGCCTGCCACGGCGGGGACCTTGTCGAGCAGGGGCAGGAGTTGAGTGACGTCGTTGCGGTTGCCGCCGGTCAGCGATACGGCGAGCGGGATGCCCTGGCCGTCGGTGAGCACGTGGTGCTTGCTGCCCGGCCGCGCGCGGTCGACCGGGCTCGGCCCACTTTTGGGCCCCGCCGAGCGGCCCGCACGTGCGAGGAATCGATCACCGCCCGGGACCAGTCCAGCTTGCCCGCCGACCGTAGCTTCTTCAGCAGCACCAGGTGCAGTTCGTCCCACACCCCCGCCTCGTTCCAGGCGGCCAGCCGGCGCCAGCAGGTCATGCCCGAGCCGAAGCCCAACTCCTGGGGCAGGTACTCCCATTGGATGCCGGTGTGCAGCACAAAGAGGATCCCGCACAGTGCCTGCCGGTCCGGGACCCGTGGTCTGCCCTCGACCTTCTTCGGGCCCGGCTTCGGCAGCAACGGCTCGATCATCGACCACAGTTCGTCCGACACGATCCATGGCCGCGACTGACGCTCTCCCATGACCAGACCTACGGACAGACAGACCGAAACACTCATGATCAGCAGCTTTTGTTAGAGCCTTTAAGGCCCGGCACCTGAGGCCCGCCACCGCCCTCTCGACCGAAGCCCGGGCCTGAGCCGTGGCCCCGGGCCCGAGTCGCGGGCCCCGACGTCACCCCTCCCTGTCGCGAAGTGCCGCGCGGGCAGGGAGGGTTACGGCGAGCAGGCCGAGGCACACCGCGCTCGCGGCGAACGTGCCGTACAGCAGCGGCGGTATGTACGGGGACTCCCCCGTCATGCCCCGCATCATCGGGGTCAGCGTGATCAGCGCGATGGTGGTGCCCAGCGCCACCCCTGCCGCCGACACCAGCAGGCTCTCCCAGTGGAGCATCCGCAGCACCTGGCGGCGCGTGGAGCCGACAAGGCGGAGCACGGTGAGTTCGCGACGGCGGTCCAGGACCGTCATCACCAGGGTGTTGACCGCCGCGACGGCGGCGAAGCCGCCCAGGACCGCGGCCATCATGTAGTTGGACCAAGCCCCGAGTTCGCTGTCCACGCTCTGCGCGACGGCATAGCCCGAGGCATCGGTGACCTTGCCCAGTGCGGCGAGCGGCTCGGCGTCGCCGCCGCGCACCAGCAGCGTGCCGTCGAAGCCCGAGGTGACGTGGCCGGCCAGGGACGCGCGGTCCATGGTCACCGCCGCAAGGCCGAGGCCCCTGCCGTAGACCGCGGCGACTTCCGGGCGGGCCTTCGTGCCGTCGGGGAGGTAGAGCGGCAGCTTGTCGCCGACCTGCACCTTCGTCGCCGTGGCGAGCGTCTTGTCGATGGCGATGCGGCCCGGGCCCACACGGTCCAGGCTGCCGCCGCGCACATCCAGGTCCTGCACCTTGGCCAGCTCGGCGCCGGAGCCCGAGATGCCCTGGGTCGCCGTTGCCTGCAACGACGTCTCGCCGCCCGAGTCGACCGGCACAAGCACCTGCGTGTCGAGCAGGCTCACGGCCGCGTCCACACCGGAAGCGTGGGCGGCCCGGTCGGCGGCGCCCGCGGGCAGGCCCGCCGGGTTGGTGACGACGTGGTCCGCCGTGATGCCCTCGCGCAACTGGTCCGCGGAGACCTTGCTCTCGCTCGTGTGCATGAAGACCAGCGTCGAGGCGAAGGCCATCGCCAGCACGATCGGCGTGATCGCGGAGGCCAACCGCCGGGAATTCGACCGGGAATTGGCGGCCGCCAGCGAGGCCGAGGCCCCTCCCCCGCGCAGCAGTAGGCCGAAGAGCGCCGCGCACAGCCGGGCCACCAGCGGGCCGAGCAGCGAGACGGCGAGCATGAAGAGCATGACGACGCCGAGCGAGGCGTTCGCCGCGTCGGCTCCGGCGGTGGAGGCCGCGACGCCGGCGAGCGCCGATCCGCCGCCGAGGGCCGCGACCCCGAGCACCGTACGGATGACGCCCGGGCGCAGCCGCTCCACCGAGGCCTCGGCGAGCGCCTGACCCGGCTTGATCTTCGCGGGCCTGCGCCCGGCGATCCACCCGGCACCGAGCGCCGTGAGCAGCCCGGTCCCGACGGCCGCGACCAGCGGGATCCACGAGACGTGCAGTTCGACCGCCTGCGGGACGGCCCCGCGGTCCTTCAGCTGCCCGAACCACCAGTGCGCGAGCCCGATGCCCGGCAGGCACCCGAGCACCCCGGCGAGCGGCGCGACGAGCAGCGCCTCGGAGGCGACCGCCCGGCGGATCTGCCGTGGGGTGGCGCCGACAGCACGCAGCAGCGCGAACTCGCGGGTGCGCTGGCCGACGGAGAGGGCGACCGTGCCGGCCGCGGTGAAGACGGCGACCAGCGTGGCGATCCCGCCGAAGGAACCGCCGAGTGCGGTGAGCGTCTCCTTCGCGTACGCGAGGCCGTGGTCCTCGACCTCGCCGCGGTCGTCACCGGTGAGCACCTGCGCGCCGGAGCCGGTCAGGGCCTTCTCGACGGCGGTGGCGAGGGCGCCGGTGTCCGCGCCGTCCTTGGCCAGTACGGCGATGGCGTCGGCCTTGCCGGGGTGCCCGGACAGCGCGGGGGCCTCCGCATCGGCGAACCAGGCCATGGTTCCGCCACCGGCCGCCGTGCCTGCCACCGCGGTGTCCCCGGCCCCGGCCTCGGCAAGACCGGACACCCTGAACTCCGCGCGCCCTGCCGCCGTTTCGAGCGTCACGGTGTCGCCGACGCCGGCCTTCGCGCTTCGGGCCGCGGCGGCGTCGAGCGCCACCTCTCCCGTGCGCGGCGCGGCGCCCGCCGACAGCGCGGTCCCGGTGAAGGCGTGCGAGCCCCAGCCGTGGCCGGTGAGCGCGCCGGGCGAGGAGGTGCTCTGCCGCACCGGGAAGGTGAAGTCCGCCACCGCCGCCTCGGCACCCGGCGCCCGGGCCGCCTTCGCCGCGAGCCCCGCGTCCACGCGCGCGGTGTCCGGCAGCGGGTACGCGGATTCCTCGGGACCGTCGACGGTGTCGGCGACGACCCGCGCGGACTGGTCGGCCGCCGCCACGACCGGCGCCCTCGCGTACCGCTCCGCCGGAACCGAAGCACGTACACCCGTCTCCAGCAGGGTGCCGCAGGCCGCGACGATCAGCGCCGACATCAGCAGCGCGACGAATGTGCCTGCGAACGAGGCGGGTTTGAAGCGTACGGCCGCCCGCGCGAGGCCGTTGGGGGCAAGGCTCCTCATGCCGCCGCCCCCGCCATCGCGCCCGCGCGGGAGGTGCGGGCGGCGAGCGTCGCCATCCGCGCCGCGATCTGCTCCGCCGAACCGCGCTCCAGGCTGTCGGCGAAGGCGCCGTCGGCGAGGAACAGCACGCGGTCGGCCCAGGCGGCCGCGGCCGGGTCGTGGGTGACCATGACGACGGTGGCGCCGAGGTGGTCGACGGCGTTGCGGAGCAGGCCCAGGACCTCGGCGGCGGTGCCTGTGTCGAGGGCGCCGGTGGGCTCGTCGGCGAACACCACGTCGGGGCTCGTGACCAGGGCGCGGGCGATGGCCACCCGCTGCTGCTGGCCACCGGAGAGTTCGCCGGGCCGGCGCCGCGCCTTGTCCGCGAGCCCGACCTGCGCGAGCATCGCGGCCGCCCGGCGGCGGTCCTGGCGGCGCCCGGCGAGACGTATGGGCAGCAGCACGTTCTGCTCCACGGTCAGCGACGGCAGCAGGTTGAACGCCTGGAAGACGAAGCCGAGGCGGCTGCGGCGCAGCTCGGTGAGCCGGTTCTCGCTCATGCCGGTGATCTCCGTGCCACCAAGATGCACGGATCCCGCCGAGGGTCGGTCGAGCCCGGCGGCGCACTGCAGGAAGGTGGACTTGCCGGAACCGGACGGCCCCATCACGGCCGTGAACGTGCCGCGCGGCAGAGCGAGGTCGACGCCCGCGAGGGCGTGCACCGCACCGGCACCGCGCCCGTACTGCCGCCGCACACCGCGCAGTTCGACAGCGAGACCCGGCGTGCCGGCCCGCGCCTCCGGCCGGTTGTCCTCAATCGTCCGCTGCTTGCCCCTGCGTAGCCTCATGGCCCGGTCCCGCCCTCTCGCACTCTTCCTCGCTCTGACGGAGAGGAGTGTGCGAGAACGGTCGGGCGCCTGGCGTCATACCCAGGAGCCAATATGGAGGTGCTACTGCAGTAGGGGGTCCCGCCTCACGCGGAGTACCGCCTCACTGATTCCCGCCCAGCGTGAACAGCAAGTAGATGAACCCGGCCAGCGCATGCCCTGCGAATACGTACACGAGGACCCGAACGAGAATGCCGCGCGGGAGCTTGTCCTCTATGTCGCGGCGGGCCGGCCCCGGGGTCGACCCGGTCGTGTCAGCCGTGTCAGCCGTGTGAGCCGCATCGGACGTGTCAGCCATGACGGGTCTCCTTTACCGGTCCCGCCGACGGGCCGAGGCACAGCGCGGCCGTCGGGCTCTGCAGCAGGGTGTGGACGAAGAGGAAGTCGACGCCGCCCTGGTCGACGGCGGCGATGCGGTGCGGGGTGAGCGAGTCGAAGTGGGAACTGTCGCCCGGGTCGAGCAGGTAGGACGTGTCCCCGAGCCGCAGCCGCAGGCGCCCCGACAGGACGTACAGCCACTCCTCCCCCGGATGCACGCGCACGACATCGCCCTGGGACCCGTACGGCGCGTGGACCTGCAACGCCTGCATGCCGCGGCCGGGCGACCCGGCCTGCCGGTACGTCCAGCCCCCGGCCTCGGTGGGCTCCATCGTGCCGCCGCGCACGACCGCGTCCCGGTCGGCGGGGGTCTCGCCGAGCAGTTCGGATACGGTCGTACCGTAGATACGGGCGAGTGAGAGCAGCATCGGGAGCGAAGGCTGACGCTGTCCGGTCTCCAGGCGGGAGAGGTGCGCCGGGGACAGGCCGGCGGTTCCGGCGGCGGCCTCCAGGGTGAGGGCCGCGCGGCGGCGCAGTGCGCGGAGCTGGGGTGCGACGGCGGGAAGTTCCGGCGGTTCCGGGACCTCCGCACCGTCGACCTCGTCCGGCTGGTCCGGCGAGAGGGCAGGGCTCATGCTGTCGATTCAGCCAGAGCCGTGCCCCTCCGGCAACTTTCTTGCCTCAGAGGCAAAAGCCGACCTCGCCCCGAGCCGTGGACGCCCTCAGCGGTTCGCCACCGCCTGTTTGATCAGCGTCTTGCTGAAGTCCCACATCAGCCCGCCCCCACTGTGCGCGTCGTCCATGACCGCCGTGAACGCCTCGACGAAGCGCTCGACGTCGGCCTCGTTCACCACGAGCGGCGGGATCAGTTTGATGACTTCGAGGTGGTCGCCGGAGACCTGGGTCAGGATCCGGTGCTTCTGGAGCAGCGGCACCACGACCATCTGCGCGAACAGGCCCTTGCGCGCGGCCTGCAGCATCGTCCAACGACTGCGCAGTTTCAGGGACTTGGGCCGCCCGAACTCGATGCCGATCATGAGCCCGCGCCCGCGTACGTCACTCAACAGCTCGTAGCGGTCGATGAGTTCGGCGAGCCGGGACTTCAGCAGCTCGCCCATCGCCCGCGCGTTCGCGACCGTCTCCTCGTCCTCCATGACGGACAGGACCGCGAGGCCCGCCGCCATCGCCTGCGCGTTGGAGCCGAAGCTCGCCGAGTGGACGAGGACCCGGTCCATGGACGAGTAGACCTTCTTGAAGATCCAGTCCTTGCCGAGCGTCGCGCCGACCGGCACATACCCGCCCGACAGCGCCTTGGCCACGCACACCAGGTCCGGTTCGACGCCCTCCTCGTGCTGGTAGGCGTAGAAGTCGCCGGTGCGACCGAGACCCGTCTGCACCTCGTCCGCGATCAGCAGCGCCTTGTGCCCCCGCAGCAGCTCCTGCGCGGCCCTCAGATAGCCGGGCGGCGACTCGTACACGCCCTTGCCCTGGATCGGTTCGACGATGAGCCCGGCGACGTCGCCCTTCTTCAATTCCCTTGCCAGCGCGTCGAGATCGCCGAGCGGGACCGCGGTGTCGGGCAGCAGCGGGGCGAAGCCGTCGCGGAAGCCGTCCTCCCCGTTCACCGACAACGCACCGGTCGTCAGGCCGTGGAAGGCGTGCGTGCAGTACAGGACCCGCGGCTTGCCGGTCGCGTACCGCGCGAACTTCAGCGCCGTCTCCACCGCCTCCGTACCGCTGTTGCCGAAGAACACCCGGTCCAGGTGCGGGCTGTGCGCCACCAGTTTCTCGGCGAGCAGGCCCGGCAGCGGCTGGCAGTCGAAGCGGGTCAGGTCGGCGAGCGAGGCGTCGAGGACGTCGTGCAGCGCCTTGCGTACGACGGGGTGGTGCCGGCCGAGGCCCATGACACCGAACCCGGCGAGCATGTCCAGGTAGTCGTTGCCGTCCGCGTCCCAGAAATGCGCACCCTCGGCCCGCTCGTAGACCTTGTCGAAGCCGATGGTGTGGAGCATCTTCGGCAGCTGGTGATTGAGGTACTTGGCGTGCAGCTCGTACCGTTCGGCGCCGCGCTCGGCGAGCAGCGTGCCGAGGTCGAACTCCTTGCTCATGCGTTGATCTCCTTGCCCGCTGTGCCACTACCCGCTGTGGGACTGCCCGTTGTGGAACTACCCGCTGTTCGACTACCCGCAGATCGACTATCCGCTGTGCGGCTCATGCTGGCGCTGATCCGCCCCGCGATCTCCACAGGCGTCAGGCCGATGTCGGCGAGCACCTCGCCCCGCTTGCCGTGCGCCAGAAACTGCTCCGGGATGCCGAACCGCCGTACGGGGACGTCGACTTCGGCCTCGCCGAGGGCGAGCGCGACGGCCGAGCCGACACCCGCCGCCTTGCTGTTGTCCTCGACGACGGCGACCAGCTCGTGCGCGGCGGCGAGCGGCGCGAGGTCGGGGTCGACGGGCTTGACCCAACGCGGGTCCACCACAGTGCAGTTGATGCCGCGCGCCTCCAGCAGATCCGCGGCCTGGAGGCACACCGGCGCCATCACGCCGACCGAGACGAGCAGCACCCGCGGCTCCTCGGCCCGGTGCAGCACGTCGATGCCGCCGACCCGGTCGACGGCCGCGATCGGCTCGCCCACCGACTCCTTGGGGAACCGCAGCATGGTCGGTGCGTCGTCGACGGCGACCGCTTCCCGTAGCTGCGAGCGGAGTTGGTCGGCGTCGCGTGGCGCGGCGATCCGCAGGCCGGGCACGACCTGGAGCACGGACATGTCCCACATGCCGTTGTGGGAGGCCCCGTCGGCGCCGGTGACGCCGGCCCGGTCGAGTACGAAGGTGACTCCGCATTTGTGCAGAGCGACGTCCATGAGGAGCTGGTCGAAGGCCCGGTTGAGGAAGGTCGCGTACACGGCAACGACCGGGTGCAGTCCGCCCGTTGCGAGTCCGGCTGCCGACACGGCGGCGTGCTGTTCGGCGATCCCGACGTCCCACACCCGCTCGGGGAACTCCTCCGCGAACTTGGTGAGCCCCACGGGGTGCAGCATCGCCGCGGTGATCGCGACGACGTCCTCGCGCTCGCGCCCGATCGCCGCGATCTCGTCACCGAACACCGAGGTCCAGGAGGGCCCGTTGGACGGCGCGAGCGGCTCGCAGGTGAGCGGGTCCATCACGCCGACGGTGTGGAAGCGGTCGGCCTCGTCGGCGAGCGCGGGCTCGTAGCCGCGCCCCTTCTCGGTCAGGCAGTGCACAAGTACCGGGCCGTGGAAGCGTTTTGCACGTCGCAGGGCGGATTCGACGGCGCCCACGTCATGGCCGTCGATGGGACCGACGTACTTCAGGCCGAGGTCCTCGAACATGCCCTGCGGCGCGAACGCGTCCTTGAAGCCCTTCTTCGCGCCGTGCAGCGACTCGTAGACCGTGTGCCCGACCACGGGGGTCTTCAGCAGCACGTCCTTGCCCCAGGCCAGCACCTGCTCGTACGAGTCCGTGGTGCGCAGCGTCGCCAAATGGTTGGCGAGGCCGCCGATCGTGGGCGCGTACGAGCGCTCGTTGTCGTTGACGACGATGATCAGCGGCCGGTCCTTGGCGGCCGCGATGTTGTTCAGGGCCTCCCAGGCCATGCCCCCGGTCAGCGCGCCGTCCCCGATGACGGCGACGACGTGCCCGCGCTCGCCCTGCACCTGGCGCGCCTTGGCGAGGCCGTCGGCCCAGCCGAGGGCCGTGGAGGCGTGCGAGTTCTCCACGATGTCGTGCTCGGACTCCTCGCGCGAGGGGTAGCCGGACAGGCCGCCCTTGCCGCGCAGCTTGGAGAAGTCCTGGCGGCCCGTCAGAAGCTTGTGCACATAGCTCTGGTGACCGGTGTCCCACACGAGGCGGTCGACCGGCGATTCGAAGACCCGGTGCAGCGCGATGGACAGTTCCACCACGCCGAGGTTCGGTCCGAGGTGTCCCCCCGTCCTCGCGACCGCGTGAATCAGGAACTCTCTGACCTCATGGGCCAGTTCGCCGATCTCCTCCTCGCTCAGCGCCTTCAGGTCGCGCGGCCCCCGGATGCTCTCCAGAATCGTCACGCTCGAGCCCCCTTCCCGTCCGTACTTAAGAACTCAGCACTTCAGAACTCAGCTCACGGTGACGTCGGGAGCTCCCGACGCGACGCCGTCCTTCTCCATCTGTTCGGCGATCCGCATCGCCTCTTCAATGAGCGTCTCGACGATCTTCGACTCGGGGACGGTCTTGACGACCTCGCCCTTGACGAAGATCTGGCCCTTGCCGTTGCCGGACGCGACACCGAGGTCCGCCTCGCGGGCCTCCCCTGGACCGTTGACCACGCACCCCATGACGGCCACGCGCAGCGGCACCTCCATGCCTTCGAGCCCGGCGGTCACCTCGTCGGCGAGCTTGTAGACGTCGACCTGCGCGCGCCCGCACGACGGGCACGACACGATCTCCAGGCGCCGCTGCCGCAGGCCCAGCGACTCCAGGATCTGGATGCCGACCTTGCACTCCTCGGCGGGCGGCGCGGACAGCGAGACCCGGATGGTGTCTCCGATGCCTTCGGAGAGCAGCGCTCCGAAGGCCACGGCGGACTTGATGGTGCCCTGGAAGGCGGGTCCTGCCTCGGTGACCCCCAGGTGCAGCGGGTAGTCGCACGCGGCGGCGAGCTGCCGGTACGCGTTGACCATCACCACGGGGTCGTTGTGCTTCACCGAGATCTTGATGTCGCGGAAGCCGTGCTCCTCGAAGAGCGAGGCCTCCCACAGCGCCGACTCGACGAGGGCCTCCGGGGTCGCCTTCCCGTACTTCTGGAGCAGGCGCTTGTCCAGCGAGCCGGCGTTGACCCCGATGCGGATCGGTGTGCCGGCGTCCGATGCCGCCCGCGCGATCTGCTTCACCTTGTCGTCGAACTGCTTGATGTTGCCCGGGTTCACGCGCACCGCCGCGCACCCCGCGTCGATGGCGGCGAACACGTACTTCGGCTGGAAGTGGATGTCCGCGATCACGGGGATCTGCGACTTGCGCGCGATGGTCGCGAGCGCGTCCGCGTCGTCCTGCGTGGGGCACGCCACTCGCACGATCTGGCAGCCGGAGGCGGTCAGTTCGGCGATCTGCTGCAGCGTCGCCCCGATGTCGGACGTGCGCGTCGTGGTCATCGACTGTACGGAAACGGGTGCCCCGCCTCCCACGGCCACCGGTCCGACCTGGATCTGACGGCTGACCCGCCGTTCAGCGATAGGTCGGACCGGTACCTCGGGGAGGCCCAGTGGGACGGGCTCTCCGGGATTCATGGCGTCGTCACCCACGATTCCCGGCGACGGTCTCGGACACGGCGCGGATGGACTCCTTCAGCGACCCCATGGTGGCGAGCACGGCCGTCGGCTCGTAGCCGCAGTGCGCCATGCAGTTGTCGCAGCGCGGGTCCTTGCCGCGGCCGTAGGCGTCCCAGTCGGTCTTCTCGATGAGCTCCTTGTACGTGGGCACGTACCCGTCCGCCATCAGATAGCAGGGCTTCTGCCAGCCGAAGAGCGAGTAGTTGGGGATGGCCCACGCGGTGCACGGGAAGTCGACCTTGCCCTCGAGGAAGTCGAGGAACAGGGGCGAGTGATTGAGCCGCCAGCGCCGCCTGTTGCCACCCGTGAACGCCTTCTTGAACAGTTCACGGGTCTGCGTGACGCCCAGGAAGTGGTCCTGGTCGGGCGCCTTCTCGTAGGCGTACGCGGGCGAGATCATCATCTCGTCGACCTGGAGGTCGTCGTTGAGGTAGTTGAGCACCTCAATGATGTTCTGCGGGGTGTCCGTGTTGAAGAAGGTCGAGTTCGTGGTGACCCGGAAGCCGCGCTTCTTGGCCTCCTTGATCGCCTCGACCGCCTCGTCGAAGACGCCTTCCTTGGCGACGGACTCGTCGTGCCGCTCGCGCATGCCGTCGATGTGCACCGTGAAGGCGAAGTACGGCGAGGGCGTGAACTTCTCCATCTTCTTGCGCAGCAGCATCGCGTTGGTGCACAGGAAGACGTACTTCTTCTTGGCCACCAACTGCCGCACGATCTCATGGATCTGAGGGTGCATCAGCGGCTCACCGCCGGCGATGGACACCATCGGCGCGCCCGACTCGAGGACGGCGCCGACGGCCTGGGCGACCGGCATGCGCTGCTTGAGCACCCCGGCCGGGTGCTGGATCTTTCCGCAGCCCTCGCACGCCAGGTTGCAGGCGAAGAGCGGCTCCAATTCGACGATGAGCGGAAACTTGTCCCGCCGGCGGATCTTCTGTTCAACGAGATAGGTCGCGACCTTGATGGATTGACGAAGCGGCATGGCCATCTGGGCTCACCTCCGAGGGAGCAGCAAAGAACGGTGCCATTCAAAAAAAGCGGGAAGGACGGCACGAAGGACACGGAAAGCCGATAGTCCACCGCGAACCGTGCCGATCCTGACGAGTTCATGTTCTGGAGCGTCCACGACCACCCGGACGGCGGCAACCGGACGCTTCCCGGTGCCACCGGCCGCCCGCAGGGTCGCGGCCGACTCCATGTCGACGGCGATCGCGCCGGTCGCGAGCAGGTCGGCACGCTCGTGACCGCGCACCACGTGGTCCGAGCCGGTCAGCGGCCCGGTGTGCACGGTCCTGCCCGGCACGGCCTTGACCAGCTCCTTGACCAGGAGCTCCGTGCCCGCGCACGGCGTGGCGCCGTACGTGTCACGGGTCTCTTCGGCCACCACCAGGTCGCCGGGGTGCATGCCGGGCGCGAGCCCGGCGCAGAACCCGGTGGCCACGACGGCGGCGTCGCGCAGCACGGCGTCACCGAGGGCGCGGGTCACCGCTTGCTCGGCGGCCTTCGGCCCCATGCCCGTACGCAGCACGGTCACGGGGCTCGTGGCCCCGGCCCGGCTGCCGCTGCGCAGCGCGAGGTGCTCGATGCCGAGCGCGCAGGCGACCAGCAGCGGCGCGGTCTCCGGTGGGCGGGCCACCGGCGATGCGGTCATCAGCTCCCCTTGGTGGCGGCGCCCTTGTCACTGAAGGGCTCGCCGTTGACATACCGACCGAGCGCGGTCAGCGGGAACACCTGCCTGTACAGGTGGTAGTTGATCGAGAAGTCCCAGGGGAAGCCGGTCCCGGTGAAGTACGGCTCGTCCCAGGTGCCGTCCTCGGTCTGGGTGTCGGCGAGGTACGTGACACCTCGTTCGACGGCCTTCGTCTCCCGCTCCCCCGCCGCGAGCAGCGCGAGCAGCGCCCACCCGGTCTGCGAGGCGGTCGAGGCGCCGTGCCCCTTCCAGTCCTCGTAGCGGTACGAGCGCAGGTCCTCACCCCAGCCGTCGTCCTCGTTCTGGACGGACTCCAGCCAGCTGACGGCCCGTCTGATCGCGGGGTGCGAGGCGGGCAGGCCGGCCGCGATCAGGGCGGGCACCACGGACCCTGTGCCGTAGACGTAGTTGACGCCCCAGCGGCCGAACCAGGCGCCGCTGTCCTCCTGTTCGGCGAGCAGCCACTCGATGCCGCGCCGGGTGCGCGGGTCGCGCGTGTGGCCCTCGACGGCGAGCATCTCGACGACGTGCCCGGTGACGTCGGCGGACGGCGGGTCGATGACCTCGCCGAAGTCGCAGAACGGCAGCCGGTTGGGGAACGGGCTGGTGTTGTCGACGTCGAAGGCGCCCCACGCGCCGTTCTTCGACTGCATCCCGAGGTTCCAGCGCACGCCGCGCTCGATGGCCCTCTCGACGCGTGCCTTGTCGGGGTGGGCGACACGGCGCAGCGCGAGCACGACCTCGGCGGTGTCGTCGATGTCGGGGTAGTTGTCGTTGTCGAACTCGAAGGCCCAGCCCCCGGGTTCGAGCGCGGGCCTGCGCACGGACCAGTCGCCCGGCCGGTCGATCTGCTCGGTGATCATCCACTCGGCGGCCTTGACGAGCGCCGGGTGGTCGGCGGGCAGGCCCGCGTCGGCGAGCGCGATGATCGCAAGGCACGTGTCCCACACCGGCGACTGGCAGGCCTCGATCATCCGGGCCCCGTCCTCGCGCCACACGGCGAACCGGTCGAGGGACGCCAACCCGGCCTTGAGGACCGGGTGTTCCAGGTCGTAGCCGAGCAGGTGGAGCGCGATGACGGAGTAGACGGCGGGCGGCTGGATGCCGCCCCAGCAGCCGTCGTTCTCCTGGCGCTCGACGATCCAGCGGGCCGCGGAGTTCATCGCCGACTTGCGCAGCCGCTTGAGGGCCACCTTTTGATAGCCGTGCATGATCTTGTCGAGCCGCTGGAACGCGCCGTCCCAACTCGCCACCGGGGCAAGGGGCTTGGTGGGGTTCGGATCGCGGGCGTCGGTGTGCAGCTCGTCCAGCGGGAACGGCGCGGGGCGCACCGGGCGCTTCGCGGAGACCACGGTGAGCGGCACGATCGTCTGCCGCGCCCAGCATCCGAAGTCGTAGATGTTGAGCGGCATCCACTTGGGGAAGTAGATGAGCTCCGGCGGGAGTTCGGGGAGGTCGTCCCACTTCCACCAGCCGAACAGGGCCAGCCAGATCCGGGTGAACACGCGGCTGGCGGCGATGCCGCCGCGCTCGCGGATCCACGCGGAGGCCTTGGCCATGTGCGCGTCGTCCGGGGAGTCACCGGCCAGGCGCAGCGCGACGTACGCCTCGATGGTGGTGGACAGTTCGCCGGGGCCGCCGTAGAAGGTGGCCCAGGTGCCGTCCTCGCGCTGCTCGCCGCGGATGAACAGCGCGGCGGCGTCGGTGGTGGCCTTGTCCCTGATGCCGAGGAACTGGCGCAGCAGCAGGTCTTCGGCGTCCATCGTCACATTGGTGTCGAGGTCGCCCTTCCACCAGCCCCGGTCGTCCTGCCGCGCGAGCAGGAAGTCCGTGGCGCGCTGTATGGCTCGGCCGGCGGCGGTTTGGGGCCCGCTGGCCCCGGGGGTCGTGTCGGTCAGTTGGGCAGTGGTGGCCGAGGTCGTCTGCGGCGCCGTGGCGCCGGAGCTTCCGTCGGTCGTCGCTGTCATGGCTATCCCTTCATGCAGTGCTTCTTCTCTGCTGGGTAACCGTCGGCCGGAGCCCTGGCGGGACACCGGCCGGCGACTGCGAGTCATATACGGCCGATAGTGATCATCTCTTTCGTACGACGACGAAGTCGGCGAGCGCCACGAACTGGGCGCGCACCGTGGCTGACATCTGGACGGAGTCCAGGGCTTCGAGGGCGACGGCGTACTGGCGCCGCGCTTCTTCGGCGGTCCACTCGCGCCCGCCGGCCTCCTCGATGAGGGCGGCTCGGGCGGCGAAGTCCGCCTCGGTGAAGGTGTCGAAGTCGACGTCCTTGGCGTCGGCGGCCAGGAGCTCGCCGAGTTGCTCGGAGGCCGGTCCGCCGGCGCCGAGCGCGGCGACGACCGGCAGGGACTTCTTGCGCTGGCGCAGGTCGCTCCAGGTCTGCTTGCCGGTCGACTCGGGGTCGCCCCAGATGCCGAGCAGGTCGTCGACGGCCTGGAAGGCGAGGCCCAGGTGGTAGCCGTACTTCTCCAGGGCGTCGGCGGTCGCGTCGTCGGCGCCGCCGAGGACCGCGCCGATGGAGGAGGCGCAGGCGAGCAGCGCGCCCGTCTTGTTGCCCTCCATCTCCAGGCACTCCACGACGCTGACGCGCTCGCGGTGCTCGAACCCGATGTCCTGCGCCTGGCCGTCGATGAGGGCGCGGGTCGCGGTGGTCAGGCGGCGCGTGGCGCGGCCCGCGTCGACGGTCTCCAGCTCCAGGATGACCTCGTTGGCCAGCGCGAAGAGGGCGTCGCCGACGAGGATCGCCTGGGCGGGGCCGTGCACCTTCCACACCGTGTCGCGGTGGCGGCGCTGCTCGTCACCGTCCATCAGGTCGTCGTGCAGCAGCGAGAAGTTGTGGACGAGCTCGACCGCGACGGCGCCCGGCACGCCGACCTCCGGGTCGGCGCCCGCGGCCTGTGCGGACAGCACGGCCAGGGCGGGGCGCACGGCCTTGCCGCCGTCACCGTCGGCCGGGTTGCCCTCGGCGTCGATCCAGCCGAAGTGGTACGCGGCGACGGTGTCCATCGGTGACGCCAGGCGGTCCACCGCCGCCTTCAGCACGGGGGTGGCCAGGGTTCGGCCGCGCTCCAAAAGCGCGGTCACGTCCACCGCGTCGGCAGCCTCTGGGGCCGAGGGCACAGGTGGCACAGTCTCTCCTTGTGTAACCGGATACAGCGTTGTCGGCTTGTCGACCTGGGGCAGGGCGTTGGTCACGTCCACCCGGGGTAGGTCGCTGGTCACGTCCACCGTGGGAAGTTCGCTGGTCACGCCGCCTCCCGGTATAGATGGCCGCGGGGGCGGCCGAGCGCGGCGAGCGCCGCGTCGGCGGCACTGGTGCCGCTGCGGACAGCGCTTTCCATGGTCGCGGGCCACCCGGTGGCGGTCCACGCGCCGGCCAGGTACAGGCCGGGGGCATTGGTGCGGGCCGTGGGCCGCAGCGCGCCGACTCCGGGGGTCGGCGCGAAGGTCGCCGTCCGCTCCCGGGTGACGAAGAAGTCGTGGATCGTGGCGCCGCGCGCGGCGGGCAGCAGCCGCTCCAGCTCCGGCAGGTACCGCTTGCGCAGCTCGGCGACCGGCGCGTCGATCTCGTCCTGCGCGGCCGACTGGGAGACGGCGAGGTACTGGGCGCCCGGCAGCGTACGGGCGAGTCCCGAGGCGTCGGTGCGGTCGAAGACCCACTGGACCGGCGAGCCGAGCGCGGTGAAGAAGGGCTGCTTGAGGACCTTGCGGCCGTAGACGACGTGCAGGTTGAGGATCGGCGCGGTGCCGATGTCGAGCAGCCGGCCGGCGTCGTCGAGGGCTCCGGCGGGCAGCAGGTCGTGCGCCTCGCGCTGCGGCACGGCGAGCACGACGGTGTCGGCAGCGAGGATCTGGCCGGAACTGTCCGGCCCTTCGGGAACCTCGACGGCCCAACGCCCGTTGTCCGTACGGGAGATGGAGGTGACGCGTGTACGGAGTTCGGTGCGTACGCCCGCGGAGTCGAGCGCCTTGCGGGCGAGAGTGTCGTGGAGTTCACCGAGGGGCACCTTGGCCCACCCGATGTCGGCGGCGCCGGGCTCGGACAGCAGCCCGGTCTTGAAGACCATGGCGGCCAGGCCCAGCGAGGAGTCCCCCGCCACCGCGTTCAGGGTCGCGACGCCGACGAGGTCCCACAGCGCATCGATGGCCCGCTGCGTCTGACCGTGTTCGGCCAGCCAGGAGCCGAAGTCCCGTTTGTCGAGCGCCGGATCGGTGGGGTCGAGGCCCTTGAGGGCGAGCGCGGCGCGGCCGACGTTGGCCCGCTCGGCGAGCGACAGGTGCGGGTACGTGGCGAGGCTCTTGGCCAGGTGCAGCGGCACGGGCAGCGCCGAGCGCCGCAGCCGGCCGAGCCGGTTCCTCTCTGCGTCGAGTACGGGCACGTCGAGTCGTTCCTGCAGGGGCGCGAGCGCGGCGGCGTCGACGCGGTCGAGGAACCAGCGGTAGGCGGTGCAGCAGCGCAGGTACACGTGCTGGCCGTTGTCGACGGTGAGGTCGCCGCGCTTGAAGGAGAACGCGAGGCCGCCCAGCCGGGGGCGCCCTTCGAGGAGCGTGACGTCCATGCCTCCGTCGGCGAGCGCGAGCGCGGACGTGATCCCCGCGAGCCCACCGCCGACGACCACCGCGGTGGGGCGCCCGCGGTCCCCCGCGGCGTCCGCCTGGCGCACGTCGCCGGACGTGCTCCCCTCGCTCATGCGCCCTCCCCCTGGGTGGTGCTCTCGGTGGTGCGTACGGCCCCTGTGGGGCCGGGTTCGACGGATGTGGCGAACACGCGACCGACCGTTGCATGCAGGGACGCCTCGCCGCTGCGGAGGGTTGCCCGCCGCTTCGGTCCGGCTACGCCGCTCTGCCCCGCGCTTGCCATCAGGCGCGCCTCCTGGTGGTGCCGCGGGTGGCGCCGCGCACGACGGTGCGGGTGTCAAGGCCTGACAGGCCGCGCACGGCGACGTACGCTTTCTCGTGCCCGGGCAGCGAGACCCGGCCGCGCAGCACGGCCTCGGGGTCGCGCTCGATGCGGTCGAGCAGCCGGCGGTAGATGCCGGCCATGGCGGCGACGCAGGCGCCGGAGCGCCGGTCGAGCATGGGCAGCAGCCGGTAGCCCTCGGCGAACAGGGCGCGGGCGCGCCGCACTTCGAAGTGCACGAGCCCGGCGAAGTCCGAGCCGGCGGGCGGCACGGAACTCTGGAACCCCGCCGAGCAGCCGAACTTGGCGAGGTCGTCGGCGGGCAGATAGGTGCGCCCGTCGGCGGCGTCCTCGCGCACGTCGCGGAGGATGTTGGTGAGTTGGAGCGCGAGGCCGAGCGTGTCGGCGAGCTCCGGCGCGCGCTCGACACCGCGCGCCCCCGGTTCCGTACCGAACACGCCCAGCGAGACCCGCCCGATGGCGCCCGCGACGCACCGGCAGTAGACCTTCAGGTCGTCCCAGGTCTCGTAGGTCTCTCCGCGCAGGTCCATCAGGACGCCGTCGATCAGCTCGTCGAGCGCGTCCAGCGGGATCGGGAAGCGGCTCGCGGCATCGGCGAGGGCGACGGCCACCGGGTCGGTGTCGTCCTCCTCGACCTTGCCGTCCTGGACGCGGCCGAGCAGCGCCCTGGTCTCGTCGAGCCGGTGCGCCTTGATGTCGGGCTCCAGGCCGCCGTCGCCGATGTCGTCGACGCGGCGCGAGAACGCGTAGAGCGCCGACATGGCGCGCCGCTTCGAGGTCGGCAGCAGCCGGATCCCGTAGGCGAAGTTGCGGGCCTGCTGCCCGGTGACGGTCTCGCAGTAGCTGTATGCGGCGAGCACCGGCGCCGACACGGTCTGGTCAGACTCCACGGTGTTGCTCACCCCTCTCCTCGCAGAGTCGCTCCCACCTCGCGCAGCAACCGCGCCTTGGTGGGTTTGGGTGGTCCCGGAAGCACGTCGTACGAAACGGCGGTGATCGCGTGGACCGCCGCTTTCCCTCCTGCGACGAACCCTGCCAGCAGCAGCTTCAGCCTGCCGTGGACGCTACCCACCAGCGGGGTGCCTTCATTCAGCAGCTTCAGGGCGCGTTCGGCCTCGTACGCGACCAGCGCGCGCACCGATGCGCCCGCGCTCGGGGCGGCGAGATCCGTCTCGTCGACGTGGAACTTCTTCAGGTCTTCGGCCGGCAGGTAGATCCGGTCGCGGTCCAGGTCCTCGGCCACGTCCTGGAGGTGCTCGACGATCTGGAGCCCGGTGCAGACCGCGTCCGAGAGGCGGATGCGCTCGGGGGTCGCGGTGCCGGTGATGGCGAGGACGAGGCGGCCCACGGGGTTGGCGGACAGCTCGCAGTAGGCGAGCAGGTCGTCGTACGTCTCGTAGCGCGTGACCAGCTGGTCCTGGCGGTTCGCGGCGATGAGGCCGAGGAACGGCTCGGGGGTCAGCGAGCGGCGGCGGACGGTGGGCTGCAGCGCCTTCAGGAGCGGGTGGCGGGGCGGGCCGTCGGAGTCGCCGAAGACCCGGCGCAGGTCGGCCTCGAAGGCGTCCAGCATCGCGAGGCGGTCGTGCGCCTGATCGGGTGACACGCCCAGGAAGCGGGCGTCCGCGCCGCCGGGTGCGAGGTCGCCGTCACCGATGTCGTCGACGAGGCGAGCGAACCCGTATACGGCCATCAGGTCGTCGCGCCAGGCGCGGGGCAGGAAGAAGGGGGCCACCGGGAAGTTCTCCTCGGCGGCCTTGTCGAGGGTGGCGCTCACCGGGCTCGCTGTGTCGACAGGGCTCTCGGGGCGCACTCGGGGGTGCGCGCTCACCGGGTGCGGCCCGCTTCCCCGAGGACGGCGAAAGCCCCGTGGAGCTGGAGAGTTTCCATAGCCATTGCCGTCACAACTCCCGTTCTACACTGCGGACCCAATGCATCTCATTTCGGACACGCCGCCCGGTCGCCCGCGCGGCGACCCGGCCCCGCAGGGGTCGGGATGTCGCGCCTTATCGCCCCACATGCCGCGATTGAGGCCGGTACAGCTTACGTTGTACAACGCCCGCCCTCGCGTCGGGGTGTTCTGCACATCACAACAACACACCGATTGACGCCAAGATTCCTTCAGGGCAAGGAAGTTGACCCGCCCTTGACCGTGATCGTCAATTGCTTGGTACCTACAGGCATATCAGAGGCCCCACCGGACGGAAGCCGGTAGGGCCTCATATGACGTGGTCCAGAGGCGGGCGGTTACTTGCCCGTGAACTTCTCGTACTCCTTGAGTACCTCGGCCGTCGGACCATCCATACGCAGTTCCCCGCGCTCCAGCCAAAGGACGCGTTCACAGGTGTCGCGGATGGACTTGTTGTTGTGACTCACCAGGAAGACCGTTCCGGCCTCCTTGCGCAGTTCACGGATGCGGGCCTCGGAGCGCTTCTGGAACTTGCGGTCACCGGTGGCCAGCGCCTCGTCGATCATCAGCACGTCGTGGTCCTTGGCGGCCGCGATGGAGAAGCGCAGACGCGCGGCCATGCCGGACGAGTACGTCCGCATCGGCAGCGTGATGAAGTCGCCCTTCTCGTTGATGCCGGAGAAGTCGACGATGTCCTGGTAGCGCGACCTGATCTCCTCGCGGGACATGCCCATGGCGAGACCGCCGAGGATGACGTTGCGCTCGCCCGTGAGGTCGTTCATCAGGGCCGCGTTCACGCCGAGCAGCGAGGGCTGGCCGTTCGTGTAGACCTTGCCCTTCTCGGCGGGCAGCAGGCCCGCGATGGCGCGCAGCAGGGTCGACTTGCCGGAGCCGTTCGACCCGATGAGGCCGATGGCCTCGCCGCGGTAGGAGGTGAAGGAGACGCCCTTGACGGCGTGCACCTTGCGCACGCCGCGCTCGTCGCCGCGCTTGACGATCCGGCTCAGTGCCGAGGTGGCGCTGCCCTTGCCGGTCTTGGCGCCGTTGACGCGGTACACGATGTGCAGCTCGTCGGCGATGACCGTGGGGACGTGCGCGTCGGTGGGGTTGTCGAGATCAGCCACGGCCGTACCGCTCCTCTGCCTTCCAGAAGTAGATGAAGCCGCCGACCGCGACGACCAGGGCCCAGCCGAGCGCGATGAACCACACGTGGTGCGGCAGGTTGCCCCGGTCGTACCCGTCGATGAGCGCGAAGCGCATCAGGTCCATGTAGACCGCAGCCGGGTTCCATTGCAGGACGTCCGTGACCCAGGGCGCGACGTTCTTGTCCGCGAGCATCGTGGGGATGCTGAACATGACGCCGGACGCGTACATCCACGTACGCATGACGAACGGCATCAGCTGGGCGAGGTCCGGGGTCTTCGAGCCCGCCCTGGCCATGATGAGCGCGAGTCCCATGTTGAACAGGAACTGCAGGGCCAGGATCGGCACGATCAGCAGCCAGGACAGCGACGGGTAGCTACCGAACGCGCACGTGATGACGACCAGCACGATCATCGAGAACAGCAGCTGCTGGAGCTGCTGCAGCGCGAAGGAGATGGGCAGCGAGGCGCGCGGGAAGTGCAGCGCGCGCACCAGGCCCAGGTTCCCGGAGATCGCCCGCACGCCCGACATCACCGAGGACTGCGTGAACGTGAAGACGAAGACGCCCGTCACCAGGAACGGGATGAAGACGTCCTGCCCCATGCCCCGGTCGGTGCCGAGCAGCTTGCCGAAGATGAAGTAGTAGACCGCCGCGTTCAGCAGCGGTGTCGCCACCTGCCACACCTGGCCGAGCTTGGCCTGGCTGTACTGGGCGGTCAGCTTCGCCCGCGAGAAGGCGAGGATGAAGTGACGCCGCCCCCACAGCTGCCGTGCGTACTCGAACAGTCCGGGGCGGGCCCCGCTCACGGTCAAGCCGTACTTCGCGGCGAGCTCCCGCCGGGAGAGCCCGTCGTCCGGCGACGGCGTCGCGCTCACCGCGACACCGGCGTCATGCGTTGTCTCACTCACAAGAGGAACTTTCGTCTTCAAATGCACGGCCTGCCGTCAGGCACGAGCTTGTCAGATGACAGGGGGTCGGCCCAGTCGGGTCAGCCGCCACACGGTACGCCACTTCATGGGACGCCTGGGCCCGCAGGGGGTCGTCCAGCCTTCCTTGAAGCCGCCCAGCCAGGCCTTCAGTGCCGGGCCCGAGGGCCGGCGGGCCAGGGTGAGGAGCAGCCAGACGCCGAGGTACACGGGCACCAGGAGCGCGGGCAGATTGCGGCGGGCCAGCCAGACCCGGTTGCGGGCCACCATGCGGTGGTAGACCGCATGCCGGGACGGGGCCGTGGTGGGGTGGTGCAGCACCATGTCGGCGCGGTAGTCGATCATCCAGCCCGCGTCGAGGGCACGCCAGGCGAGGTCGGTCTCCTCGTGGGCGTAGAAGAACTCGGCGGGCAGCGGTCCTGCCTCGGCGATGACCCGCGTACGCACGGCGTTGGCACCGCCCAGGAACGTCGTCACGCGCGAGGAGCGCATCGGGTCGGCGGCGCGAAGCCGCGGCACGTGCCGGCGCTGCGTCTCGCCGGTGTCCGGGTCCGCGATGCGGAAGCTGACGATGCCGAGCTTCGGGTCGCCGGTGAAGGCCTCGCGGCACTTCTCGGCCGTGTCCGTCAGCGGAAGCAGCCCGTCGTCGTCCAGGAACATCAGGATGTCGACGTCGGAGCCGGACGGGCCGAAGGCCTCGATGCCGACGTTGCGGCCGCCGGGGATGCCGAGGTTCTCGGGCAGCTCGATGGTCCGTACGCCCTCGGGGACGTCCGGGACCGGGGAGCCGTTGCCGACCACGACCACCTCGACGGGGTCGCCGTCCTGCTTGGCGACCGAGTCGAGGAGGGCGCGCAGCTCGGCCGGCCGGTTGCCCATGGTGATGACAACCGCGCCGGCCTTCAACTGCTGTGTCCCGCCGCTCACTTGAGCCTGCTCGAAGCGAGGATGGACACGAGGTGGAGCAGGGTCTGGAGGAGCGCGATGCCCGCCAGGACGGCCACACCCAGGCGCGAGAAGAACAGGTCGCCCCTGATCTGGTCCACGACCGCGAGGACCAGGATGAGGAGCGTCGCCTCGATGCCCAGGATGAGCCGGTGGAACTTCAGCATGGCCGCGGCCCTGCGGGCCAGGGCCATGCCGGAGGAGCGCATCTCGGACGCGGACTCCTTGACCTGCTCCTTGCCGGTCGCCGCGCGGGCGAGCCCGACCAGGTCCGTCTCGGCCTTGATCAGGATGGCGCCGAGCGCGGCGAGCGTGCCGAGGAAGGCCCACAGCCAGTCGATGCGTCCCGTGCCGAACAGGTCGGCGGCGCGCAGCCCGAAGCCGACGAGGACGGCGGCGTCGGTGAGGTACGCGCCGACCCGGTCCATCCACACGCCGGCCAGCGAGTACTGCTTGCGCCAGCGCGCGATCTCGCCGTCGACGCAGTCGAGCAGCAGGTACAGCTGCACCGCGACGACGCCGAGGACCGCGCCCCAGATGCCCGGCACCAGGAGCGCCGGGGCCGCGAGGACACCGCAGACGGTCATCAGGTAGGTCAGCTGGTTGGGCGAGACCTTGGTGTTCACCAGGTGGCGGTCCACACGCAGCGAGAGCTCGCGCATGTAGAGCCGGCCCATCCAGTGCTCACCGCTCCTGCGGTCCTTCACCCCGGCGGGGTGAACGACCGGGCGGAGTTCAGCTACCGATGGCTTTTGCATAGTCGGCGTAGGCGTCCCTGATCTGATCGGTGGAGAGGTCGAGGTGCTCGAGGATCGTGTAGCGGCCCGGACGGGTCTGCGGAGCGAACTCCACGACCTTCACGAACTCGTCCACGCTGAAGCCGATCTCCTCCGGCAGCACCGGCAGGCCGTGCCGGCGCAGCACCGAGGCCATGTACTTGGACTGCTCGTGGGCACCGCGCAGGTGCATCGCGAACGCCGCGCCCAGGCCGCACTGCTCGCCGTGGCTGGCGGCGCGCTTGGGGTAGAGGAGGTCGAAGGCGTGGTTGATCTCGTGGCAGGCGCCGGAGGCGGGCCGCGAGTCACCGGAGACCGACATGGCGATACCGGTGAGGACCAGGCCCTCCGCGAGCACCTGAAGGAAGTCGTCGTCGCCGACGCCGCCGGGGTGCCGCAGGACCGCCTCGCCCGCCTGGCGGGCCATGGCGGCGGCCAGGCCGTCGATGTCCTCGCCGCGCTCACGGGCGCCCAGCTCCCAGTCCGCGACCGCGGAGATGTTGGAGAGGGCGTCACCGATGCCGGAGCGCACGAAGCGCACCGGGGCCTCGCGGATGATGTCGAGGTCGATGACGACGCCGATCGGGTTCGGCACACCGTACGAGCCGCGGCCCGCGTCGTTGTCGAGGGTCGCGACGGGCGAGCACAGGCCGTCGTGCGACAGGTTCGTCGCGACGGCGACCAGCGGCACGCCGACGCGCGCGGCCGCGAACTTGGCACAGTCGATGATCTTGCCGCCGCCGAGGCCGACCAGGGCGTCGTAGCGCCCGGCCTTCTTGACGTCGTCGGCGAGCTTGATCGCGTCGTCGATGGTGCCGCCGCCGACCTCGAACCACTCGGCGCGGGGCAGCGAGGGCTCCAGGCGGGCCCGCAGGGCGGCGCCCGAACCACCGCTGATCGCGATGGCCAGGCGCCCCGTGGACGACGAGATCCTCCCGTCGGCGAGGACCTTGGCCAGGTCGTCGAGCGCCCCGGACCGAATGTCGACGACGACCGGCGAGGGGATGAGTCTCGTCAGTACTGGCACGCGATCTCCCGCCCCTTGGCCAGGTCGTCGTGGTTGTCGATCTCGACCCACGGGACGTCGCCGATGGGCGCGACGTCGATCTTGAAGCCGCGGTTCACGAGCTCCTGGTAGCCGTCCTCGTAGTACAGCTGCGGGTCACGCTCGTACGTGGCCTTCAGGGCGTCGGCCAGCTCGTCGGCGGCCTCGCCCTCGATGAGAGTGACGCCGATGTACTCGCCGGTGGCCTCGGACGGGTCCATCAGCTTCGTGATCTTCTGGACGCCCTTGTCGGGGTCCACGACGACCTTCATCTCCTCTTCGCCCAGGTCCTTGACCGTGTCGAGCGCGAGGATGATCTTCTTGCCTTCGCCGCGGGCGGCGAGCAGCGTCTTCTCGACGGAGACCGGGTGCACGGTGTCGCCGTTGGCGAGGATCACCGTGTGCTTCATGGCGTCACGGCCGCACCACAGGGAGTAGGCGTTGTTCCACTTCTCGGCCACGTCGTTCTCGATCAGCGTGAGCTTCAGGCCGTACTTCGCCTCGAGCGCGGCCTTGCGCTCGTAGACGACCTCCTTGCGGTAGCCGACGATGATGCCGACCTCGGTGAGGCCGATCTCCGCGAAGTTCTTCAGCGTGAGGTCGAGTACGGAGAGCTCGTTCTCGGTCCCCTCGCCCACGACGGGCACGAGCGCCTTGGGAAGCGTCTCGGTGTAGGGACGGAGCCGGCTGCCGGCGCCGGCGGCCAGGACGAGGCCGATCATGCGGGTTCTCCTTCATCGTGTACGGCGGGCTCTCCGCGCTGAGCGGAGGCGACCCAGAAGCGGATGCTCTCTGCGAGCACCACGAGTGCCACGGCCACGGCGAACACCGTGAGTGCAGTGGCGAAATCTGTGGGGGTGAGCAGCGCGGCGAGGACCGTGACCACCAGGGTCCGGCCTTCGTGCCCGCCGATCGTCCGCACCAGCCAGTGCGGGGGTGCCCCGGCGTTGCCGCGAATGCGGTACACCGTGTCGTAATGATGGTAGGCGACCGCCGCCACGAGCCCGAAAGCCGCGGGCAGGGCGCCCTGTACGTCCGCGCGGGCGGCGAGGACGAGAATCGTGAGGTACTCCCCGGCCCGGAATATCGGGGGCACGAGCCAGTCGAGGGAGCCCTTGAGGGGGCGGGAGACGGCGAGGCCCGACGTGACGCAGTACACGGCCGCGGCCACGATCGGCCAGACGCTGCCGAAGTCCGTGAGCGCACTCACCGCGACGACCGCGACGGCTCCGACGGCGGCGACCACGGGAGCGGCCTTCGCCTTGACGGCCTTCGCGACCACCTCGGCGATCGGTCCGGAGTCGGCGAGGTCACCGAGCGCCGCGGCGGCCCGGTCCGTACGGCGCGCCCTGCGGGTCAGCGAGCGCAGGACGCGGCCCGCGGTCGTGTAGCAGGCGGCGAGCGCACAGCCGATGAGCAGCATGTAGAAGGTGATGCGCGGCGTGGTCAGCGCGGTGAACAGCGCGATCAGCGCCCAGCGTTCACCGATCGGCAGCACGACCATGCGGCGGGCCCAGACGGTCCAGCCGACGGAGTCGAGCTTGCCCGAAAGGGACGCGGTGGGGCTGGCCCCCGCCAATTTACCCAGCGCCTCGGCGTCGTGGTTCGCCTCGTTGAACGAGAAGTCGATCACGTGCCGGCCGGTCTGCAGCACCATCGCGCCCAGCGCCAGCGCCCATACGTCGTCGCCGCTCGCGTTGGCGGCACCGAGCGCGAGGCCCGCGTAGTAGGCGTACTCCTTGGCCCGGTCGAACGTCGCGTCCAGCCAGGCGCCCATCGTCGAGTACTGCAGCGAGTAGCGGGCGAGCTGCCCGTCGGTGCAGTCCAGGACGAAGGAGGCGAGCAGCAGGACGCCCGCCGCGACGAACCCGCCGCGCGTTCCGGTGGCCGCGCAGCCCGCCGCGATCACCGCGACGAGCAGCGACGCGGTGGTGACCTGGTTCGGGGTCAGGCCCCGGCGTGCGCACCAGCGGGCGATGTAGCGGGAGTACGGGCTGATGCAGTAGGTCGTGAAGAAGCCGTCGCGCGCCTTGACCGCCGTACGCAGCCGGATCGCCTCGTCGTCGACGGAGGCGAGGGCCTGCCGCGCCTCGTTGCGGGCCTGCGGGTCGGCGGGCACCGCGGCGACGAGCTCACCGAGCTCGGGGTGGTGCACGTCGGTGCCGTCCGCCTCCAGGCTCTTGGCCACGACGTCCGGGTCGACGCCGGTCCGCGCGACCGCGCGGGTCAGCGCCTGGCGGGCGGCGGGCTGCGCGGTGACCGCGCCGGGGATCGCCGACGCGGGAAAGCGCGGGTCGGTCAGGCCGAGGCGCAGGGCGTGGACATGGCCCACGAAGCCCGCGTCGACGACCGCGACCCGCTGCTCGCCGGGGACGGCCGCGAGCGCCTCTTCGGCGTCCGCGGGGTCCTGGGCGAGCCGCACGTCGAAGCCCAGCGCCCGCAGATCTCCCTCCAGGGACGATCCGGGAACCGGCTGACCGGTGACGATGGCGGTCGACAGACGAACTCACTCCTTGGGTGCCGACGCGAGAGTGCGCCGGGCTCATGCATGGTGGAGCACCCGGCGCGGATACGCGGCCGGGCGGCATGTCGGCAGAGGCTATCGGATGGCGCTACCGGGCGTTCGCTGCCCGTTTACCGACCGATTGGCCCCTGTCTCATGCGGTCCGCGCAGGGCCGACCGCGCGCTCATCATTGACGATCAAGTACTCGAGCCACAAACCAGGGGTGACCGGGGTCCGTAACCGGCGGTAGCCGCGCGGGGCGACCGGGATGACGCGGTTCGGTCTTAGGGTGGTGCGCCATGACGTGGCTGATCACCGGCGGAGCCGGATACATCGGGGCCCATGTGGCGCGGGCTATGACGGAAGCGGGCGAGCGGGTCGTCGTCCTGGACAACGTGACCTCGGGGGTGCCCTCGCGGCTGCCCGAGGCGATCACGCTGGTGCGCGGCTCGACGCAGGACACCGAGTTGGTGGCCCGGGTGTGCGCGGAGCACGAGGTGACCGGCGTCCTCCATCTCGCCGCGCACAAGCAGGTCGGCGAGTCCGTGGAGAAGCCGGAGCTGTACTACCGGGACAACGTGGGCGGGCTCGCCGTGCTCCTGGAGACGGTCGCGGCGGCCGGGGTGCGCCGCTTCGTGTTCTCCTCGTCGGCGGCCGTCTACGGCAACCCGGATGTGGGCCTCATCACCGAGTCCACGGCCACCGTGCCCGTGAACCCGTACGGCGAGACGAAGCTCGCGGGCGAGTGGCTGGTGCGGGCGGCCGGGCACGCGCACGGCATGGCGACGGCCTGTCTGCGCTACTTCAACGTGGCGGGCGCCGCGGCCCCGGAGCTCGCGGACATCGGCGTCTACAACGTGATCCCGATGGTCTTCGACCGGCTGTCGCGCGGCGAGGCCCCGCGGATCTTCGGCGACGACTACCCGACGCCGGACGGCACCTGCGTACGTGACTACATTCACGTCGCCGACCTCGCCGAGGCACACCTGGCGGCGGCCCGCCGACTGTCCGGACCCGACGCGAGCGGCGACCTGACGCTCAACATCGGCACCGGGCAGGGCGCCTCCGTGCGCGAGCTGATCGATCTGATCGCGGACGTGTCCGGGAACGACACCCCCGCGATCGTCGAGCCGCGCCGTCCCGGCGACGCCCCGCGCGCGGTCGGCTCCTCGGCGCTCGCCGAGGAGGAGCTCGGCTGGAAGGCGCAGCGCGGGGTGCGCGAGATGGTCGAGTCGGCCTGGGCCGGCTGGTGTCTGCGGCACCCGGAGGCGACCGGGAAGTGATCACGTCGGCGCCCTGACCTGCGTACACGCCTCGTATCGTTTGCGCAGGTCAGGACACATGACAACGGTGTTCACCGCCATGTTTGCGGATACCCCCTACCCGTAGTTCACTGTGATCGTCGCCCCCGACCAGGGCAACGCGCCGGATCGATACGTAGGGGGTTTTCGATGGGCCTCGGGCACGATCACGACCACGGGCACAGTCACGGACCGACGACCGGGACGGCCGCCGCCGCACACCGCGGACGGCTGCGCGTCGCCCTGTCGATCACGCTGACCGTGATGGTGGTGGAGATCATCGGCGGCATCGTCGCCGACTCGCTCGCCCTGATCGCCGACGCCGCCCACATGGCGACGGACGCGCTCGGCCTCGCGATGGCCCTGATCGCGATCCACTTCGCCAACCGGCCCGCGAGCGACCAGCGCACCTTCGGCTATGCGCGCGCCGAGATCCTCGCCGCGCTCGCCAACTGTCTGCTGCTGCTCGGCGTCGGCGGCTACGTCCTGTACGAGGCGATCCAGCGGTTCATCGAGCCGGCCGAGACGGCGGGCGGGCAGACGATCGTCTTCGGTCTGATCGGCCTGGTGGCGAACATGATTTCGCTGTCCCTCCTGGTGAAGGGCCAGCAGGAGAGCCTGAACGTGCGCGGTGCCTTCCTGGAGGTGGCCGCCGACGCGCTCGGTTCCCTCGCGGTACTGATCTCCGCCGTGATCATCCTGACGACGGGCTGGCAGCTCGCCGACCCGATCGCCTCGCTCGTCATCGGCCTCATGATCGTCCCGCGCACGGTGAAGCTGCTGCGCGAGACGCTGAACGTGCTGCTCGAATCGGCCCCCAAGGGCGTCGACATGGCGGAGGTCAGGGCCCACATACTGGCGCTGCCCGGCGTCGAGGACGTGCACGACCTGCACGCCTGGACGATCACCTCGGGGATGCCGGTGCTCTCGGCGCACGTGGTCGTCAGCACGGAAATGCTCGGCTCGATCGGCCACGAGAAGATGCTCCACGAACTGCAGGGCTGCCTCGGCGACCACTTCGACGTGGAGCACTGCACGTTCCAGCTGGAGCCCACCGGGCACGCCGAGCACGAGGCGCGGCTGTGCCACTGAACGACATCCCTTCACTCAAAGGTTCTTAGGTTGACCGACAACACGAAGCCCGCATGGCGTCCGCGCCCCGAGACCGGGGACGACCGGGCGGCCGTGCACGCCGTCAACGCCGCCGGGTTCCCCACCGAGGCCGAGGCCGACCTCGTCGACGCCCTGCGCGCCGACAAGGACGCGTGGCTCGAGGGGCTGTCGTACGTGGCCGAGGCCCCGGACGGCGCCGTCGCCGCGCACGCCCTGATCACCCGCTGCACCGTGGACGGCGCGCCCGCCGCGGCGCTCGCGCCCTGTGCGGTGCTTCCGGAGTACCAGCGCACGGGGGCCGGTTCGGCCGTCGTACGTGCGGCGCTGGAGGCGGCACGCGCGCGTGGCGAGCGACTTGTGCTGGTCCTCGGGCATCCGGAGTACTACCCGAGGTTCGGCTTCACGCCCGCCTCCGGGTACGGCATCCGGCCCGGTTTCGACGTGCCGGACGAGGCGATGATGGCCCTCGTTCTGGATGAACGGGACGATTCCGGGCAGCTCCCGCGGGGCACGATCACCTACCCGGCCGCGTTCGGCGTCTGACCGGCGCCTACGGTGGTCCCGCCCGGCCTCCCGGCCGGACGGGGCTTGCGGGACGCCGACTGCGCGGGGGCTGTCCGTCCCGTACGGCAGACTTGGTTCGAGGAACGAAACGAAGGATAGGTATGCCGATCACACCTGCCCCCACGACGAACAGCTCGTCGAACGGCACCGCGGAAGCGATCTTGCTGGAACTCGTCGACGAGGACGGCAGGACGATCGGCACGGCGGAGAAGCTCGCGGCGCACCAGCCGCCCGGGCAGCTGCACAGAGCGTTCTCCGTGTTCCTCTTCGACGAGCAGGGCCGGCTGCTGCTGCAGCAGCGGGCGCTCGGCAAGTACCACTCCCCCGGCGTCTGGTCGAACACCTGCTGCGGCCACCCGTACCCCGGCGAGGCCCCGTTCGCGGCGGCCGCGCGGCGCACCTTCGAGGAGCTCGGCGTCTCGCCGTCCCTGATGGCCGAGGCCGGCACGGTGCGCTACAACCACCCGGACCCGGAATCGGGCCTGGTGGAGCAGGAGTTCAACCACCTGTTCGTGGGCCTCGTGCAGGCATCGCTGAACCCCGACCCGGAGGAGGTCGGGGCGACGGCGTTCGTGACGGCGGACGAGCTGGCCGAGCGGCACGCCAAGGACCCGTTCTCGGCGTGGTTCATGACGGTCCTCGACGCGGCGCGGCCCGCGGTCAGAGAGCTGACAGGCCAGTCGGCGGGCTGGTAGCCGTCTCGGGCTTGAGGGGCAGGGCGGCCCAGATCACCTTGCCCCCGCTCGCGGTGTTGGCGACGTCGCAGACGCCACCCGCCTCCGCGGTGATCTCGCGGACGAGCAGCAGGCCGCGGCCGCCGGTCTGACCGCTGGTGGCCTCGAGTGCCGTGGGCTTGTAGGGGTGGTCGTCCTCCACGGACACCCGCACCCACTCGGGCCCCACGGCGACCTCCACGGCGAGCATGGGTGAGACCACGGCGGCGTGCTTCACCGCGTTCGTGACGAGTTCGGAGACGATCACGAGCAGCCCGTGCACCAGGTCGTCAGGGGCGGGCACGCCCTGCCGGGTGAGCAACTCCCGCACCGCGCGCCGGGCCTGTGGCACGGAGGCGTCGACCGCCTGCGTCGTGAACCGCCACACTCCCTCGTACGGGAGCGGCCCGTCCGCGGGGCGGTCGGGGGGCGCTCCCCCGGTGCCCTGAGGACGTGGGCGGGATCCCCACCCGTGGTCGCTCATTGTCAGGTCGCCGCCCTTGCGCTCGATTGTCACCACGCTTCGAGTGTTGGGAATCACCTGCTCCAGGCCGTGGGACTGACCAGAAGTCAGCGTGTATCGACGGCATTTGATCGTTGATGGTCGACCGAGCCAGAAAAGCGATCGATCCCGCCCTCATTACGCCCGACTTGCACCTTCTTCAGCTTGTTCTACGAGCTGCCCGACACGCCGACCGGGCCGGCCGCCCGGTTAGCATCCGCCCCATGTCTCCCGTGTCCCCGCCGCAGCTCACGCACAGCGTCGCCGAGGGTGTCGCCACCGTCGTGATCGACCACCCGGCCAAGCGCAACGCCATGACCGACGCCATGTGGGCGTCCCTGCCGCCGCTCCTCGAACGGCTCGCGGCCGATCCGGAGGTACGGGTTCTCGTGCTCACCGGGGCCGGCGACACGTTCTGCGCCGGGGCCGACATATCGACTCTCGGCGAGGGGTCGGCGCAGGGGCTCGCGGTCGCGGCGGAGGACGCGCTCGCCGCGTTCCCGAAGCCGACGCTCGCCGTGGTGCGCGGGTTCTGCGTGGGCGGCGGCAGCCAGTTGGCGGCGGCCTGCGATCTGCGCTTCGCCGCCGACGGCGCGCGGTTCGGGGTGACCCCGGCCAAGCTCGGGATCGTCTACCCGGCCTCCTCCACGCGCCGCCTCGCCGCGCTCGTGGGCCCGGCGACCGCCAAGTACCTGCTGTTCTCGGGCGAGTTGATCGAGGCCGAGCGGGCGCTGCGCACCGGGCTCGTGGACGAGGTGCTGCCCGGGGACGCACTGGACAAGCGGGTCGCCGAGTTCACCCGCACCCTCGCCGCCCGCTCGCAGTTGACGCAGGCCGCGGCGAAGGAGTTCGTGACGGGCCGCACGGACCGGGACGCGCACTGGGCCGAGCAGGCGCGCGCCGGCGGCGAGAGCGCGGAGGGCGTCGCCGCGTTCCTGGAGCGGCGCGCGCCGCGGTTCGAGTGGACGGTGGGGGCCTAGGGGCTCAGGGGGCCTAGGGGCTGCTTTCGAACCCCCGTCGCTCAGCCGGTCGGGCGGAACCTCGCCACGATGTGCGCCGGGGCCTTGTCCGGGGAGCCGGCGTCGTAGGGCGGCTGCGGGTCGTACTCGGTCATCAGCTGGATGGCCTGGGCGGTCTCGTCCCCCGCGATCCGGCCCGCGAGGGCGAGGCCCATGTCGATGCCGGACGAGACGCCGGCCGCGGTGACGTACTTGCCGTCGAAGACCACCCGCCGCCCGGTCGACCGGGAGCCGAGCCGGTTCAACTCCTCGAGGGCGAGCCAGTGCGAGGTGGCCTCGCGCCCCTTCAGCAGGCCCGCGGCGGCGAGCGCGAGGGAGCCCGTGCACACGGACGTCGTCCAGGTGCTGGTGGCGTCCACGGAGCGCAGCCACTCAAGGAGCGGCCCGTTCGCCGTCTGGTCGCTCTGCTGGGGGCCGCCGGGCACGACGACCACGTCCGGGGAGCCCACCTCGTCGAAGGTCTTGTCTGCGACGAGCGCGAGCCGCCCCGTGTCGTCCCGCACGGGACCGGTCCGCTCGGCCACGAAGACGACGTCGGCGCCCGGAATGCCGCCGAGGGTCTGGTACGGGCCGATGGCGTCGAGGGCGGTGAACCGCTCGTAGAGGGCGATGGCGATCTGCATGTCATGCCTTTCGGGTCGGGTGCCGTGCTGCTGGGCTGGTCAGGGGCCCACAGGTGCGTGGAACCGGCGCCGGTACTCGGCCGGTGACGTGCCGAGGGTCTTGAGGAAGGCGCGGCGCATCGCCTCCGGGGTGCCGTAGCCGCTCGACCGGGAGATCTCCTCGACGCCGCCCTTGGTGTCCTCCAGGAGGCGGCGGGCGTGCTCCACGCGGACGCGCTCGACGTACCGGCCGGGCGTCAGGCCCGTCTCCGTACGGAAGGCGCGGGCGAAGTGGCGCGGGGAGAGCCGGGCGCGGGCGGCGAGAGCCTCGACGCAGAGGTCGGCTCCGGGGTGCTCGGCGATCCACCGCTGCACCTCACCGAGCGGTTCCTTGGTGGCCGTCTGGGCAGCGAGCTGCGTACTGAACTGGGCCTGGTTTCCCGGGCGTCGGAGGAACACGACCAGGGCACGGGCGATCCGCAGCGCCACCTCCCTGCCGTGATCCTCCTCGACCAGGGCGAGCGCGAGGTCGATGCCCGCGGTCACCCCCGCCGACGTCGACACACGACCGTCGCGTACGTAGACGGGGTCGGGGTCCACAGTCACCTCGGGGTACTGGCGGGCCAGGGTGTCGCAGAACGCCCAGTGCGTCGTGGCCCGGCGGCCGTCCAGGAGCCCCGCCCGCGCCAGCAGGAACGCGCCGGTGCACACCGAGACGGTGCGGCGGGTGAGTGGGGCGCGCTCGCGCAGCCAGTCGACCACGCGCGGGTCCGGGGCGCGCGTGCCGTTGCCGCCGGGGACCAGGAGCGTGTCCGCGGCCGGCGCGTCGGCAAGGGTGTGGTCCGGTGTCAGGGTCAGTCCGCTCGACGTGCGGACCGGGGCGCCGTCGGCCGAGGCGGTGCGCACGCGGTAGGCGTCGCCCGCGCCGGAGAAGACCTCCACGGGGCCCGTGACGTCGAGGCTCTGCACGTGGTCGAAGAGGAGGACCAGGACGGTACGCGGCGGCATGCGGCTCATTCTTCGGCGCCCGCCGCATGGCCGCAATGACGAATCCCCCACCTTTCCTGCCATGGCCCGGCGCCCGGTACTGCCACCCGTACCGACCGGTCGGTAACGTAGGCGCATGACTTCGGACCCCCGCCTGCGCGCCGCCCGCCACTGCCACAACGTGCTCAACCCGTTCCACTCGACGCACTACTTCTCGCCCGACCTCGGCAAGGAGCTGGCCGCCATCGGCGTGAGCGACTCCTCTGCGGCCTACTTCGCGGCGCGTTCCGCGCCCATGGGGGCCGTCGGGGCCGGGACCGTGACCGCCACGTTCTACAACTTCAAGCACGACCTGGTGGCCCGGCACGTGCCGGCCGTGTGGGAGACCGCGTCCCCGGAGGCGGTGCTCGCCGCACGCGCGCGTGCCGTCGACTCGACGCTGAGCCGCCTGCTCGGCGCGGAGGCGCTCGCCTCCCAGGAGATGGCCGAGGCCGCCGAGCTCGCCCTGCGCGCCGCTGAGGCGTGCACCCGGCACGCCCGCCCGCTGTACGCCGCCCATGCCGACCTGGACGTGCCGGAGGAGCCGCACATGGCGTACTGGCACGCCACGACGCTGCTGCGCGAGCACCGCGGCGACGGGCACATCGCGGCGCTGCTCGGCGCCGAACTCGACCCCGTGGAAGCCCTCGTGAGCCACGTCGCGACCGGCAAGGGCATGGCCCCGAAGTGGCTGCTCGCCACCCGCGGCTGGGACAGGTCCGAGTACGACGCGGCCGCCGAGCGGCTTCGCGCGCGTGGACTGCTCACCGCCGACGAGGAGTTGACGCTCACCGAGCAGGGCGTGACGCTCCGCGCCGAGATCGAGCACCGTACCGACGCGCTCGACCGCGCCCCCTACGAGCACCTCGGCGAGGCGGGCGTCGCCCGGCTGACCGAGCTGGCGACGACCTTCATCGGCGCGGCCCTCGGCAACGGCGCCTTCCCGGCGGATCTGATCGGCAAGGCCGCCTGAGGACTCATCCCGCGCAGGCGAGGTACTCGTGTGTTCCGGCCGCTTACGTGGCCGGGACACACGAGAGGAGAACCTGCATGTTCCGTGCCATCGCCGACATTCTGCGTCAGATCGCGGGCGCCATCGCCACCGTCGTGGCCTTGCCCTTCCGGGCGCTCGCGCGCCTGTTCGGCGGCGCCTCCCGGTCCGGCCGTGCGCACCGCGTCTGACCTCCCTGATCCCCGAGTGTCGGTGCCACCTGCCACAATTGCCGCGCAACCTCAGTCGACATAGGCGGTACGGGATCGTGGCGACACCCACAGTTGGCACCACTGCTGGATCCGGGTTCGGATCCATCGAGAGCAGGATTGCCGAGGAACTAGGCGTACGGGAGCGGCAGGTGAAGGCCGCGGTCGAGCTGCTCGACGGCGGCTCGACCGTGCCCTTCATCGCCCGCTACCGCAAGGAGGCGACGGAGTCCCTCGACGATGCCCAGCTGCGCACCCTGGAAGAGCGGCTGCGGTATCTGCGCGAGCTGGAGGAGCGGCGCACCGCCGTCCTCGACTCGGTCCGCGAGCAGGACAAGTTGACCGCGGAGTTGGAGGCGCAGATCCGCGCCGCCGACACCAAGGCGCGCCTGGAGGACATCTACCTGCCCTTCAAGCCCAAGCGCCGTACGAAGGCGCAGATCGCGCGCGAGGCGGGGCTCGAGCCGCTGGCGGAGGGGCTGCTCGGCGACCCGTCGGTGGAGCCCCAGGCCGCCGCTGCCGCGTTCGTGGACGCCGAGAAGGGCGTCGCCGACGCGCAGGCCGCGCTCGACGGGGCCCGCGCGATCCTCACCGAGCGCTTCTCCGAGGACGCCGACCTGATCGGCGAGCTGCGCGAGCGCATGTGGGGGCGCGGCCGGCTCGCGGCGAAGGTGAAGTCCGGCAAGGAGGACGCGGGCGCCAAGTTCGCCGACTACTTCGACTTCGCGGAGCCCTTCACCGAGCTGCCCTCGCACCGCGTCCTGGCGATGCTGCGCGGCGAGAAGGAGGACATGCTGGAGCTCGTCCTGGAGCCGGAGGAGCCGGCCGCGGACGCCGAGGCCGGGGCTTCGACGTCCTCGACCGCGTCCCCGTCCTCGTACGAGCCGATCATTGCCGACCGGTTCGGGGTCAGGAACCAGGGCCGTCCGGGCGACAAGTGGCTTCAGGACACGGTCCGTTGGGCCTGGCGCACGCGCATCCTGGTGCACCTCGGCCTCGACCTGCGCACCCGGCTGCGTACGGCCGCGGAGGACGAGGCGGTCAAGGTGTTCGCGTCGAACCTGCGCGACCTGCTGCTCGCCGCCCCCGCGGGCACGCGCTCGACGCTGGGGCTCGACCCCGGTTTCCGTACGGGCGTGAAGGTCGCGGTCGTCGACGACACGGGCAAGGTCGTCGCCACCGACGTCATCCACCCGCACGTCCCGGCCAACCGCTGGGACGAGGCGATCGCCAAGCTGGCGAAGCTCTCCAAGGAGCACGCGGTCGACCTGATCGCGATCGGCAACGGCACCGCGTCCCGCGAGACCGACAAGCTCGCCGGTGAACTCATCACCAAGCACCCGGAGTTGAACCTCACCAAGGTGATGGTGAGCGAGGCGGGCGCCTCGGTGTACTCGGCGTCGGCGTTCGCCTCGCAGGAACTGCCCGACATGGACGTCTCGCTGCGCGGGGCCGTCTCCATCGCGCGTCGCCTTCAAGACCCGCTCGCCGAACTGGTGAAGATCGACCCGAAGTCGATCGGTGTCGGCCAGTACCAGCACGACCTGAGCGAAGTGAAGCTGTCCCGCTCGCTCGACGCGGTCGTCGAGGACTGTGTGAACGGTGTCGGAGTGGACGTGAACACGGCCTCCGCGCCGCTGCTCGCGCGCGTGTCCGGCATCGGCGCGGGGCTCGCGGAGAACATCGTGACGCACCGCGACTCCAACGGCCCGTTCACCAACCGCAAGGGCCTCAAGGACGTGGCACGGCTCGGCCCGAAGGCGTACGAGCAGTGCGCGGGCTTCCTGCGGATCCGTGGCGGCGACGACCCGCTGGACGCGTCGTCCGTGCACCCGGAGGCGTACCCGGTGGTGCGCAGGATGGCGAAGTCGACGGGCGGCGAGGTCGCCTCCCTCGTCGGTGACGCGGGGTCGCTGCGCTCGCTCAAGCCGGCCGACTACGTGGACGACACGTTCGGTCTGCCGACCGTCACGGACATCCTGAAGGAGCTGGAGAAGCCGGGGCGCGACCCGCGGCCCGCCTTCAAGACGGCCACCTTCAAGGAGGGCGTCGAGAAGATCGGCGACCTGGAGTCGGGGATGGTGCTCGAGGGTGTCGTGACGAATGTCGCCGCCTTCGGGGCGTTCATCGACATCGGTGTGCACCAGGACGGGCTCGCGCACGTCTCGGCGTTGTCCCGTACGTTCGTCAAGGACCCGCGCGATGTGGTCAAGCCCGGCGACATCGTCAAGGTGAAGGTCCTCGACGTCGACGTGCCGCGCAAGCGGATTTCGCTGACGCTGCGTCTTGACGACGAGAAGGCGAAGGCCTCCGGCGGGAATGGGGAGCGCGGCGCCCGTGGAGAGCGCGGCGACCGCGGTAACCGTGGTGGTGACCGCAAGCCGCCGCGGCAGACCCGGCAGGGTGGATCCGGCGGCGGCCAGACCGGTGGCAAGAGTGGCGGCAAGGGGGGCGGCAAGGGCCGTCCCGCGGTGCCGCCGGCCAACTCGGCGATGGCGGACGCGTTGCGTAAGGCGGGGCTGGCGTAGGCACCCGGGGTTGATGTCAGCGGGAACTGCGCGCCGCTTCGTGGCTGGGCGCGCAGTTCCCCGCGCCCCCAAACGGGTCGACCGTAGCTGGGCGCGCCCGCGCGGCGGAGCCGCACAAACACCACAGCCCCGCGCCCCCAAACGGGTCGACCGTAGCTGGGCGCGCCCGCGCGGCGGAGCCGCACAAACACCACAGCCCCGCGCCCCTTAAAGCTCGGTCACCTTGCCTGACGTCACCTCGAGGCGGCGGGTTGTCTGGACTGCGTCCAGCATTCTGCGGTCGTGGGTGACCAGGAGGAGGGTGCCCTCGTAGGTCGACAGGGCCGACTCCAGTTGCTCGATCGCCGGGAGGTCGAGGTGGTTCGTCGGCTCGTCCAGGACCAGGAGGTTGACGCCTCTGCCCTGGAGGAGGGCGAGGGCCGCGCGGGTGCGTTCCCCCGGGGAGAGGGTGGCCGCGGGGCGCAGCACGTGGTCCGCCTTCAGGCCGAACTTGGCGAGCAGCGTACGGACTTCGGCCGGCTCCATGTCGGGGACGGCCGCACCGAAGGCTTCGAGCAGCTTCTCGGGTCCGTGGAACAGGGCGCGGGCCTGGTCCACCTCGCCGACGACCACGCCCGAACCCAGCGTCGCGTGACCGGAGTTCAGGGGGACGCGGCCGAGCAGCGCGGCGAGCAGAGTGGACTTGCCGGAGCCGTTCGCGCCGGTGATCGCGACGCGGTCCGCCCAGTCGATCTGGAGCGTCACCGGCCCGAAGTCGAAGTCCCCGCGCCGTAGTTGGGCGTCCCGCAGTGACGCCACGACCGCGCCCGAGCGGGGTGCCGCCGCGATCTCCATGCGCAGCTCCCACTCCTTGCGGGGCTCGTCCACGACGTCGAGGCGCTCGATCATCTTCTGCGTCTGGCGGGCCTTCGCGGCCTGCTTCTCGCTCGCCTCACTGCGGAACTTGCGGCCCAGCTTGTCGCTGTCGGTCGCCTTGCGCCGCGCGTTCTTGACGCCCTTGTCCATCCAGGTGCGCTGCATCTGGGCGCGGCCCTCCAGGGCCGACTTCTTGTCGGCGTACTCCTCGAACTCCTCGCGTGCGTGGCGGCGCGCGACCTCGCGCTCCTCCAAGTAGGCGGCGTAACCGCCTCCGTAGAGGTTGATCTCCTGCTGGGCGAGGTCGAGTTCGAGGACCTTGGTGACAGTGCGGGTGAGGAACTCGCGGTCGTGGCTGACGACGACGGTGCCGGCGCGCAGGCCGCGCACGAACGTCTCCAGGCGGTCCAGGCCGTCCAGGTCGAGGTCGTTGGTCGGCTCGTCGAGGAGGAAGACGTCGTAGCGGGACAGGAGGAGGGAGGCGAGTCCCGCGCGGGCCGCCTGGCCGCCGGACAGGGACGTCATCGCCTGGTCGAGGCCGACGTCCAGGCCGAGTTGTTCCGCGACCTCCTCGGCGCGCTCGTCCAGGTCGGCGCCGCCCAGGTTCAGCCAGCGCTCCAGGCTCGTGGCGTACGCGTCGTCGGCGCCGGGCGCGCCGTCGACGAGGCCCTGCGTGGCCTCGTCCATGGTGCGCTGCGCCTCGCTCACGCCGGTGCGGCGGGCCAGGAACTCGCGGATCGTCTCGCCGGGGCGGCGGTCCGGCTCCTGCGGGAGGTGGCCGACGGTGGCGGTCGGCGGGGAGAGCCGTGCGTCTCCCTCCTCGGGGGTGGCGAGGCCGGCGAGGAGGCGCAGGAGCGTGGACTTTCCGGCTCCGTTGGCGCCGACGAGTCCGATTACGTCGCCGGGGGCGACGACGAGGTCGAGACCGGAGAAGAGGGTGCGGTCACCGTGCCCCGCGGCGAGGTTCTTGGCTACGAGCGTTGCAGTCATCAGGGGGGTGATCCTAGTCGGGGGTGAGGTTGCGCGGCGGCGGGTGGTGTGGCGGGGGCCGGGGCGCTTGGCTGTGGCGGGGTCGACACGTGTCGTCACGGGGACGGTGGGCCCGGGCACACCACGGGCCGCGCCGCACCACGCCGATCCGCCACGGCCCACGCCGGCCCCGACCGGACCCGACCCGCCATGCCCCGACACGCCACGCCGCGCCCCGCCCCGCCCCGTCCCACGCCGCGGGGACCGCGCCCGCACCCCCTACCGCTCCATACGCGCCACCAACACGCTCCCCGTCGTGCGGGCCACCAGGAAGGATGGGGCCCTGGTTGCCTTGGGGTCGAGGGAGATGCGGTGGCGGCCGGGGGGCAGGACCGCGTCGAAGACGTCGTGGTTGTGGGTGCGGTAGAGGCGGTCGAGGCGGTAGGCCGTGATGTGGACGCGGCACGTGGAGGTGACCTCCACGCCCGCCTCGCCGTCGGCGGCGACGAGCCGCGTCAGCCGGCGCTGCGCCGGCGGGACGCGGTCCAGGGCGCTCTCGATCTGGGCGACGAGGAGCGGGATGATCGGTGCGTAGCCGTCGACGTAGGCGACGTCGGCTCCGGCACGTTCGAACTCCCTGTGCACTGAAGCCCGTTGGGGCTCCTCCACCGCGCGGCCGAAGGCCACCACCCCGTACGTGCGCAGCTCCTCGGGCGGTACGCCGGACGCGTCCTGCGTGATGTCCGCGCCGACGCCGATGGTGCGCAGCGCCGCCGCGAGCCGGGCGAGGACGGCGACGCGGGCGCCGATCAGCAGCACCTTGCGGCGCGGCGGTATGAACAGGCCCTCCCCGTGAAGCAGTTGGCCGAGCACAGTCCGGTACTCGGTTGCGCGGAAGCGGAACGGGCCGATGCCGTGGTAGCCGTTCAGCTCCAGGTCGACCCGCTCGTCGGTCTGCCAGGCGAAGTCCCGCCACACGTAGGCCCCCACCCCCTCCCCGTTCCGCTCGATCAGTGCCGTCACCGCCCCGCACTCGATCCCCTCGCACTCCGGGCACCCGTAGATCACGCAGCGCCCGCCGGGCAGCGGCGCCTCCGCCTCCAGGAGCAGGCGCTTCACGTGGTGCGCGAAGATCGCGGGCGGGATGTCGGCGGCGAACGGGGAAACGGCGTCCAGGTCGGAGAGTTGGAAGAGCAGCGGGCGGCCGTCGACGATGAAGTCGACGAAGTCCCGGTGCACTTGGTAGTCCCCGTCCGCGAGGACTCCCCCGGCGCGCATCGCCGGTGCCAGGCCGAAGGTCGCGTAGTCGTCGGCAGCAGCCATGGTGCGAGTATTCCCGTCCGCACCCGCCGTGAGCGCGGCATGCCACATTCCGCCTGCTTCCGTTGGCATCCATGTAGCGTCCATGGATGATCAGTGACAGCAGCGGCAGTGAAGTGATCGTGGTCGGCGGCGGGGTCATCGGCATGACCACCGCCCTGGAACTCGCGCGCCGCGGGCGCCCGGTACGCGTGTGGTCGCGGGACGTCGCCGAGCGGACGACCTCGGCGGTCGCGGGCGGGCTGTGGTGGCCGTACCGGATCGACCCGATGGCGAAGGTGGGCGCGTGGTCGCTGCGCTCGCTCAGGCGGTACGAGGAGTGGGCCGCGCGCCCCGAGGAGACCGGCGTGCGCCTGGTCGACGGCGTACACGGGGACTCGCGTCTGGACGGGCTCGGCGCGTGGGCCTCGGAGGTGGCGGGCCTGCGCGACACCCCGCGGGGGCTCGCTGCACGCCTCCCGCTGATCGACATGCCGGCCCATCTGGCGTGGCTGCGCGAGCAGTTGGGCCGGGCCGGCGTCATCGTCGAGGCGCGCGCCGTGTCCTCGCTCGACGAGGCGCTCGACACCGCGCCGACCGTCGTGAACTGCACGGGGCTCGCGGCCCGCGAACTGGTGCCGGACGACTCCGTGCGCCCGGTCCGCGGGCAACTGGTGATCGTGGAGAACCCGGGCGTCGACACGTGGTTCACCACCGTCGCCCCCGCGTCCGACGGGACGACGTACTTCCTGCCGCAGCCGGGGCGCCTGCTGCTCGGCGGCACCGCCGAGGAGGACGCGTGGTCGCTCGATCCCGACCCGGCCACCGCCGAGGGGATCGTGAAGCGCTGCGCCGAGGTGCGTCCCGAGATCGCGGGCGCGCGGATCCTCGACCACCGCGTGGGCCTGCGCCCGGCACGTCCTGCGGTGCGCATCGAGCGTGAGGTCAGGGGCGCCGGGCGGGTGCTGGTGCACAACTACGGGCACGGCGGCGCCGGGGTGACCGTGGCGTGGGGCTGCGCCGAGGAAGCGGCCGAGCTGGTCGAGGCCGGTTAGCCGAGGCCGGACGAACGGGCACATGGACACACGGATAAACGGACACGGGCAAACGGGTGGGGGCGTGGCCCGTGTCGGACCACGCCCCCACCCGTACCTACGTCCTCAGTCGTCGTGGTGTTTGCCGATCGGGTCGCCCTCGGTCTCCAGGCTGCTGCCGGGACCGATGCGGATCTCGAACTCGCCGCCGTACTTCTCGTGTCCTGCGACGACCGCCTGCTCGACGACCTCGATGCCCATCTCGCCACGGACCATGAGCGGGTCCTGGCGCAGGTCCTTCAGGAGCGACCAGCACATGCCGATCATGACGAGGACGAACGGTGCCGCCACGAGGATCGTCAGGTTCTGCAGGCCGGTGAGCGCGTCCCCGGAGCCGTTGCCGATCATCAGCATGATCGCGCCGACCGCACCGGTCACGACGCCCCAGAAGACGACGACGAACTTTCCGGGTTCGAGCGCGCCCTTCTGCGAGAGGGTGCCCATGACGATCGACGCGGCGTCCGCGCCGGACACGAAGAAGATGCCGACCAGGATCATCACGAGCAGGCTCGTCGCAGAGGCGATCGGGTACTCCTGAAGCACGCCGAAGAGCTGGGTCTCCGGGGTGTCGGCGCCCTTGAGGGCGCCCTGCTCCTTGAGGTTGATCGCGGAACCGCCGAAGACCGCGAACCAGATCAGGCTGACGGTCGAGGGCACGAGGATGACGCCGCCGACGAACTGACGGATCGTCCGGCCCTTGCTGATGCGCGCGATGAACATGCCGACGAACGGCGACCAGGAGATCCACCAGGCCCAGTAGAAGACCGTCCAGCTGCTGAGCCAGTCGGCGACGCCCTTACCGCTGGACGCCTCGGTGCGCCCGATGAGTTGCGGGAAGTTGTCGAGGTACGCGCCGAGCGAGGTCGGCAGCAGGTCCAGGTTCATGATCGTCGGGCCCGCGATGAACACGAAGACCACCAGGACCAGCGCGAGCACCATGTTGATGTTCGACAGCCACTGGACGCCCTTCTCCACACCGGAGATGGCGGAGAAGACGAACGCGACGGTCAGCACCGCGATGATCGAGACGAGCAGCCCGGTGCTGACGTCGTCCATCCAGTCGGCCGCCTTGAACCCGGCCCCGATCTGCAGGGCGCCGAGTCCGAGGGAGGCGGCCGAGCCGAACAGCGTCGCGAAGATCGCGAGGATGTCGATGACACGGCCCCACGTGCCGTGCGCGTGCTTCTCGCCGATGAGGGGCACGAAGACGGACGAGATGGTCTGCCGCCTGCGGCGCCTGAACGTGCTGTAGGCGATGGCCAGTCCGACGACCGCGTAGATCGCCCACGGGTGCAGCGTCCAGTGGAACAGGGTGGTGGCCATGGCGGTCTCCATGGCCTCGGCGTCGTCGGCCGGGTCGGTGCCCGGCGGCGGCGTCGTGAAGTGCGCGAGCGGCTCGCTCACTCCGTAGAACATGAGCCCGATGCCCATGCCCGCGCTGAACATCATCGCGATCCAGGAGACCGTGCGGAACTCCGGCTCCTCGCCCTCCTTGCCGAGGGGGATCTTGCCGTAGCGGCTCATGGCGAGCCACAGGGCGAAGACCACGAAGCCGGTCGCGGCAAGGACGAACGCCCAGCCGCCGTTGTGCATCAGGCCGCCGAGCAGCGTGGTGGACACGCTCTCGAGGTTGTCCGTGGCCACGGCGCCCCAGACCACGAAGGCCAGAGTGAGCACGGCGGTGACGCCGAACACGATCCGGTCCGTGGCGGGGCTCTGCGCGGCGGTCGCTCCCTCCTCGGGGACGGGCGTATCGCTGGGGGGTTTCTGAGGGCTTGTCACCCACTACGACCTACCACACCTGACACGCCGGTAACCCGATCAGCAGTGTGTGTCGGGCTCCCCTTCCGTCAAGTGGTAGGCCGCGCGCGCGTCGAGGAGCAGTGCGACCAGGGCCCGTTCGGACTGACGCAGGGGGACGAAGGCTCCGTTGCCCGACTTCTTGACGGTGATGCCGTGCAGCGCCAATTCGTCTTTGAATTCGGCGTATTGCGTCTCGTTCAGCCGGTAGCCGCACGGTGGATCCGTGATGACCTCCGCGGCTTCGGCGGGGTCGTTGTCCGCACCACCGAGATAGATCGGCCCCCGGTCGGTGAAGCCCTTGGCGCGGGCGGCCGTGGTGGCGGCCTCGATCGCGCCCCGGTTCTCCGAGGTGTACGCGAACAGACCGCCGAGCGCGGCGAGTTGGGAGTCGCGGCGCCGCTGATTGACCAGCGCCGGGTCGTTCTCCTCGGCGGGGGTGCCGGGGTCGACGCGGCTCTCGATGAGCAGCCCGACGGAGTGCTTGACGCCGGAGACGTTGCGCAGGATCCGCTCCTGCCCGTCCCCCGCGGTCTGCTTGATCGGCTCGCCGGTCTCCGGGTCGGTCCAGATGCCGTACGTGCCCGTGGAGTACCCGGCGTCGCCCGCGGCGGGGCGCACATGGTCGAGGGACAGCGACTCGGCCTGATCGTGCACGGCGGGGTCGGTGTTGAGGTTGCGCGGCCAGAGGTCGAACAGGTCCTTGTCGTAGTACTTGGGGGTGGCCCCGTACTCGTGCAGGTCGTAGATGACGTCGGGCTGCCGGTCGCGGATGACGGCGGCCATCGCCCGCGCCTCTGCCGTCTTGAGCGCGATGTGGTCGCGGTTGATGTCGATGCCGTCGGAATTGCCGCGGGTGTCGGCGGCGTTGCCGTCGGGGTTGGCGGTCGGCACGACGAGGAGGGTCGTACGGGACAGGAAGCGCTGGGTCGCCCTGTCCTTGGTGTAGGCGAGGTCGCGGATCTTCGTCAGGCAGGCCTCGCGGCCCGACGGCTCGTCGCCGTGCTGGGAGCAGATCAGCAGCACGGTGTTGGGCGCCCGGTGGGCTCCGATGCGGACGAGGTTCAGCGGGCGGCCCTGTTTCGTCTCGCCGATCCGGGAGACGGAGACCCGGTCGGAGGCCTTGTCGACGGTGGCGAGGAGCTGCTTCTCCTCGGGCTGGGTGGTCCAGCGGGCGCCGTCGGTCTCCTCGAATCCGGTGCGGGGCGGGGCGTTGGTGCCGCTCGCACCGGCCGGGGCCGCCACCACGAGGGGCGCGGTGAGCGCGACGACGGCGGTGGCCAGGGCGAGGGTGCGGGGACGTGCTCTCATCGGGTGCTGCCTCCCGGTACGGGGCGGTCGAGGCGGTAAGGGCTCACGCCGTCGGCCGCGGACTTTTGGGGGGTGGCGGTGGTGGAGCCGGACGTGGCGGCCGCGAAGGCCGAGGCGCCGCCGACGACGGGGACGCGGGCCGCGGTGCGGGCGAGGTCGAGGGAGAGGGTCGGCTTGGTGGACGGAGGGTCGATCAGGTCCTTGTCGGTGCCGGCCACGACGAGGGCGAGCCGGTGCCCCTTCGGTACGACGTGGTCGCTCGCGGCGAGGTCGATCGTGAGGGTATAGGGCTTGCCGGGTGTGAGCGCGGTGCCGTGCTTCGGGTTCGTGGAAGTGCCGAGGTCGGCCCAACCTCTGCTGAACACCGTCGAGTTGACGTCGGTGGTCGCGGTCGCGGTGGTCAGGTAGCAGGAGCTGTCGCCGGTGGTGCTCGGCCCCCAGCAGCTGCGGTCGGTGCCGGTCGTGATGCCCTCGCCGGCGCCCGCGTAGTCGCGGATCGTGGCGGGCCCGACGTCGACGAGGACGGCGCTCAGGTGCGCGCTGGACATCGTCGGGGTCGCGGTGACCGTCACCTTCGAGGAGCCGGACAGACGCAGGTCCTTGGACAGCGGGCGGCTGAGGAACCCGGCCTTCTCGGCGGTCGGTTGCTGGATCTTCTCGGCCCAGTCGAGTTCGCCGAGCGCCGGGTTGTCGGTGAAGGTCTCGGTGCCGGAGCCGGTCTTCAGGCCCAGCGTCCCGACGCCGGCCTTGTCGCCCTTGGCGGGACGCAGCGCGGCGGTTTCTGTGGCACGCGGAGGCCACACCTTGTCGGTGCTCCAGTGGTCGGGGGCGCGCTCGATGTCGGCCATCGGCTCGCGGTCGATTCCGTTGGCGTAGCCGAGGAGTTCGTGGTCGAACCAGCGGTGCAGGGTGTCGACCCAGGCGCCGCGGCGGGAGTCGAAGGGGTCGACGTGGCCGGTCTGCGCGAGCCAGATCTTGCGGTCGACGCCGTTCTTGGCGAGGGCGTCCCACCACTGGCCGAAGTGCTTGGCGCGCACGTTCAGGTCCTGCATGCCGTGCACGACGAAGACGCTGGCGCGCACGTTGTCGGCGTCCTTGACGTAGTCGCGGTCCTGCCAAAGGCCGGTCCAGTCGCCGGTCCGGGGCGCTTCGTCGACCAGCTGTTTCTGTACGGCGGCGCAGCGCGCCTTCGCGTCCGGGCTCTCGACGTAGTCGGACAGCCACTCGGGGCCCGAGTCGTAGAGCGGGGCGCCCTGTTGGAAGTAGTAGTCGTACCAGGAGGAGATCCCGCCGATCGGCACGATGGTCTCCAGGCCCTCGACGCCGGTCGCGGCGACGCCGTTGGCGACGGTGCCGTCGTAGCTCTTGCCGATCATGCCGGTGCGGCCGTTGGTCCAGTCCGCCTTGGCGCGTTCGCCGCCGGTGCGGGTGGTGTAGCCCTTGGCGCGGCCGTTCAGCCAGTCGACGACGGCCTTCGCGGAGCCGATGTCGTAGGCCCCGCCGACGTCGGCGCAGCCGTCGGAGCGGTTGGTGCCGAGCAGGTCGACGCCGACGAACGCGTAGCCGCGGGGCACGAAGTAGTTGTCGTAGAAGAGCGGCATCTGTACGACGTTGCCGTCCGCGTCGTACGTCTTCTTCTGGCTCTCGTTGCCGCGCCCGCAGCAGGAGTAGTACGGACTGGCGTCCATGATCACGGGGATCTTGCGGCCCTGGGCGGCGGGTTCGCGGGGCCGGACGATGTCGACGGCGACCCGGTCGGACTTCCCGTTGTCGTCCCCGTCGAGCCGGGTGTCGACCCAGACGGACTCGCGGACGGCGTCGGCGTAGGAGTAGACGGGCTTGGACTCCGTCGGCTTGGCGGGGGCGGCCGACGCGGTGGCGCCTGCCCCGACGAGTGCGGACAGCAGTGCGACGGTGACCACGACCGCGAGGGTTCTCCAGCGGTGCGGGTGGCGATGGCTGCGTCTGGCAGGTATCGGCATGGCGCGGAAGCTACACGGGTCAACTGCCGTGCAACAGAGGGCCGTAGGTGTGGAAGACAGGTCCGTGGGGTGCAAAGGCACATGTCGGCCAGATGACGATCGTGTGGCTGGTGCGGCCATGGACATGACCGGGGCACGGGGTGCTGAATAGGGTCGCTGTGTCGGCCACGGACGTGATCCGTACGGGGCCGGCAACCGCCTGACGTCCCCTACGACTTGGAGTTTCCGTGTACCGCAGACTCATCGCCCCCGGCGCACTCGCGGCCTCTCTGCTGCTGGCGATCCCGGCATCGGCCGCGGACTTCGAACCGGGGGCGTCGGGCATCGGTGATCCCTACTACCCGACGTACGGGAACGGCGGCTACGACGTCTCCCACTACGACCTGCGACTCAAGTACCAGCCGAAGACGGACCAGTTGGAGGGCACGGCGACGATTCTCGCCTCCTCCACGCAGGACCTGTCGCGCTTCAACCTCGACTTCGGGCTCACGGCGAGCGAGGTCCGGGTGAACGGCAAGAAGGCGAAGTTCGCGAAGTCCGACGTGCAGGAGCTGGAGGTCACCCCGGCGGCCGGGCTGCCGAAGGGCACGCCCTTCACCGTCGTGGTCAAGTACGCGGGCAAGCCGTCCGACGTGAAGCTCTGGGGCTTCACGTCGTGGCAGCGCACCCCGGACGGCGGCGTCGCGGCCAACGAGCCGGAGGCGGCGGCCTGGTGGTTCCCCTCCAACGACCATCCGCTCGACAAGGCCACGTACGACGTGTCGGTCGCGGTTCCCGACGGTACGCAGGCGATCTCCAACGGAACGTTGCAGTCGCAGAGTTCGAAGCTCGGGTGGACGCGGTTCAACTGGCGGTCGGCCCATCCGCAGGCCACGTATCTGTCCACCCTGGCGGTCGGCAAGTTCGACATCACGACGGACAAGACCGCGGACGGGCTCCCCGTCGTCAACGCGTACAGCAAGGACCTCGGCGCGAACGAGGGCGCGGCGAAGGCGAGCGTGGAGCGGACGACCGAGGTCGCCGAGTGGCTGGAGTCGGTCTACGGGAAGTATCCGTTCGAGGCGCTGGGCGGGTATGTGCCCAACGTGCCGTCGAGCTTTGCGCTTGAGACGCAGACGCGGCCGTTCTATTCGCCGAAGCAGTTCGCCAATGGGTCCAATGTGTCCGTTGTCGTTCATGAGTTGGCGCACCAGTGGTACGGCGACAGTGTCTCCGTGCGTGGGTGGAAGGACATCTGGATCAACGAGGGGTTCGCACGGTACGCGCAGTGGCTGTGGTCGGAGAAGGAGGGCGAGGGCACGGCCCAGGAGCTCGCCGACTACACGTACGCGCAGCATCCGGCGGACGACGCGTTCTGGACGGTGAAGCCGGGGGATCCGGGGGCGGAGAACCAGTTCGACGCGGCGGTCTATGACCGGGGGGCGCTTGCGATTCAGGCGTTGCGGAATGCCGTTGGCGAGAAGGACTTCTTTGCGATTTTGAAGGGGTGGCCGAAGCAGCACGCGTACGGCAACGCGAGTGTCTCCGACTTCATCGGGTATGCGGAGCGGGTCTCCGGAGAGCGGTTGGGTGGGTTGTTCGACACGTGGCTGTACCAGCCGTCGAAGCCGGCCGCGTCCGCGGTTTCGGACGGGTCCCGGGCGGCGCAGCCCAAGTCGTGGAAGCGGATTGCTGCCACGAATGGGGTGCACTCGGAGCGTTGATTCGCTGCGGCGGGGTTGCGGTCGCGGGGCTCTGCCCCGGGCCCCGCTGCTCAATCGCCGCAGGGGCTTGAATGGCTGCTCAATCTCCGTCGAGGCCTGAATTGCGCGCCCTTCGTGCCATCGGCAAGTAGCGGAAGCGTTCCGGGAGGCGGGGGGCCGCCAGCCTCACCAGTGCCGCGAAGCGGCGTAGGCGGCGTTCCTGTCTCGGGGTCCAAGGCAGGCCGATGGCATCCCTCGCCTCCGGGGGAAGCAGGCCCGTCGAGAGGAAGCTCATCGTGCGGGTCAGGAGTGGGCGCAGGAGCGGCCACAGGAGGGTGAGGACGGGGTGGTGGCCCGGTGGGGGTGGGAGGGGGCGGGTGCGGGCCGTCAGTTCGTCCACCACCGGGTTTCGCTGGATCTCCTGCGCGAGCGTCTTGCGGTAGTACGGCCAGAACTCCTCGACCGTCTGCGGCATGTCCCGGTCGTGGATGCCGAGGATACGGCCGACCATCAGCCACTCCGCGTAGAACCGCTCGTCCTCCTCGGGCGTGAACGGTGTGGCGAAGTAGCGGCGCGCGTAGCGGGAGACGGGGAAGCCGGTGGCGTGCACCCAGGCGTAGTAGGCCGGGGTGAGGGCGTGGTAGCGGCGGCCGTGCGGGTCGGTGCCCTGGATGGTGCGGTGGAGGCGGCGGAGCCTGCGACCTTCTTCGGCTGCCGCCTCTCCCCCGTAGACCCAGAGCATCACCGAGGTCAGCGAGCGTTCGCCGCGGCCCCAGGGGTCGGTGCGGAACACCGAGTGGTCGTCGACGCCCGCGCCGACGGCCGGGTGCGCGACCTGGAGCACGAACGCGGCGGGCAGCGCGAGCAGGGCGCGGATGTCCCCTGCCGTCTCCCAGAGGATGCCGCCGGGCGGGGGCGGGGGCGGGTCCGGGTCGTGCTGCTTCATGGGGGTGCTGCTCCTTGTGGTGCGTATGGAGCCTGCGGGTCTCGTCTCTGATCAAGTATGCGCGTCCGGGTCCGGTGGCCGGCGGCCGTCGTCCGCGTAGCGCTTCGCCAGGTCGGAGGCCAGCTCCGAGACGCAGGTGCACAGGTCCGTGACGGCCTCCGTGGCGGGCGCCGGGCGGCAGGGGACGACATGGGCCGGGAGCGGGGCCGGGGTCGGTGGCGGGGGCGGCTCCGGTGGGTCCGGCGCGGCGCGGGGGCGGCGCCGGCGGGCGGAGGTGATCCATGCCGTCGCCAGGGCCGCGAAGAATGCGGCCAGCTGCCCGATCTTGACGTGCGCGTCCCACGGAACCAGCGACATGCCTGTGTCCTACCCCCATGGCACGGGGCCCCAACGCACCGAGTGCGTCGGGGCCCCGTGAAGGAAGGCAGGCGGGCTCGGCTCAGTTGCCGTCGGCCACCTTCGTCAGCTCCTCCGACGCTATGCGGTCGACGTTGCGCCGCACCCGGAACCAGCCGATGAAGAGCAGCACCGCGACGATCGGGATCAGCATGAGCGTCTTGCGGCCGGTCTCCTCGTCGTTCCACATGAGGCCGAGCACGGAGAGCAGGAAGACGATCGTGACGATCTCCGTGAACGGGGAGAACGGCAGCCGGAACTTCGGGCGCTCGACCAGGCCCTGCTTGGCCCGGCGGACGAACGCCAGGTGGGCGACCATGATCATGACCCAGGTGCCGATGATGCCGATCGACGAGACCTCGATGACGATCTCGAACGCCTCGGCGGGCAGCAGATAGTTCAGGCCGACGCCCAGCACGCCGACACCCGCGGTGAGCAGGATGCCGCCGAAGGGGACCTGGCTCTTGTTCATCTTCGCGGTGAACTTCGGGGCGGAGCCCGACATGGCCATGGAGCGCAGGATGCGGCCCGTGGAGTAGAGGCCCGAGTTCAGCGAGGACATGGCCGCGGTGAGCACGACCAGGTTCATGATGTCGCCGACGCCGCCGACGCCCAGCTTCGAGAACAGCGTCACGAACGGGCTCTCGCCCGACGTGTACGACGTGGACGGCAGCAGCAGCGCGAGCAGCAGCACGGAGCCGCAGTAGAACAGGCCGACGCGCCACATGATCGAGTTCACCGCGCGCGGGACGACCTTCTGCGGCTCGGCGGTCTCGCCCGCCGCGACGCCGACCAGTTCGAGGGCGGCGTAGGCGAAGACGACACCTTGCATCACGAGGACCACGGCCATGGTGCCGCTGGGCATCCAGCCGCCGTTGTCCGTGATCATGTGCAGGCCCGGTGTGTGGCCGTCGACCGGGTGCTGCGTGGCCACCAGGAAGATGCCCACGAACAGGAACGCCACCAGGGTGGCCACCTTGACGATCGAGAACCAGAACTCCATCTCGCCGAAGTACTTCACCGAGACGAGGTTCACGGAGAGCACCACGGCGAGCGCGATCAGTGCGAGCACCCACTGCGGGATGCTCGTGAAGGCGCTCCAGTACTGCGTGTACAGCGCGACGGCGGTGATGTCGGCGATGCCCGTCATCGACCAGTTCAGGAAGTACATCCAGCCGGCGACGTAGGCGCCCTTCTCCCCGAGGAACTCGCGCGCGTACGACACGAAGGAACCGGACGAGGGCCGGTAGACGACCATTTCGCCGAGGGCGCGCACCACCAAGTACGCGAAGATCCCGCAGATCAGATAGGCGAAGACGAGGGCGGGGCCCGCGTCGTGGAGCCGGCCGCCGGCGCCGAGGAAGAGTCCGGTGCCGATCGCGCCGCCGATGGCGATCATGTTGATGTGGCGGCTCTTGAGGGCCTTGCTGTAGCCGGCGTCGCCCGCGTCGGCGGGCGCCTGGGAGGCATCTGTGCGGGATGCGTCCGTGGCCGTGTTGAGGGCGTCCTTGCTCACGAGGGGGTGTCCACTCTGTGGTGCCCGGCGACGTGGGGGCCGCCGGGGTCCGGAACGTGCTTCGGTCCGCATCACCCCTGTCGGCGTGCGGACCGAGGGGCACCTTCCCCCAAAGATCGCCCCCGATGCGGTGACGGAGATCACATAGCGGCGCTTCTCACATGCCGGGACGCCTCTGGACGTGGAACCGGAGGAGGCGTAGGGGGCGTCGACCACCCCTCTTTCCACTCCCCTTGGGTTTCACAACGTCGGTGTGTCAGCAATACTGTTGTACCCGGATCGCGGCGAGAGGCGAAGATGACGACGGACACCGAGGCCCCCACGCTGACCGTCGACGAGCTCGCGGCCCACGCCGGCGTCACGGTCCGCACGATCCGCTTCTACAGCACGCGGGGCCTGCTGCCGCCGCCGGTGATCGGGCCGCGCCGGGTGGGGCACTACGGGCCCGACCACGTCGCGCGGCTCGCACTGATCGAGGAGTTGCAGCACCAGGGCATGACGCTGGCCGCGATCGAGCGCTATCTGGAGCAGCTGCCGGCCGACCTGAGTGCACAGGATCTGGCGATCCACCGTGCGGTGGTGGCGAGTTGGGCTCCCGACACGGTCGAGACGCTGACCCGGAGCGAGCTCGACGGGCGCGCGGGCCGGGAGCTGACCGAGGAGAACCTCGCGCGGCTTGCGGCGATGGACGTGCTGACGCGGGAAGGCGACGACACCTACCGCTGCGACACGGGGCAGCTGCGGCTCGGCGTCCAACTCCTCGACGTACCGCTGTCGTTGGACGCGATCCTGGCCTCGCGCGAGGTGCTCGTGGAGCACTCGCGGGGCGCGGCGCAGGAGCTGGCCCGGCTCTTCAGCTCCGAGGTGTCGCAAAGGGCCGAGCAGGACGTGAAGTCGCTGTCGGCCCATATGCAACCGCTGGTCGTTCAGGCGCTGTTGACGGCGTTCCAGCGCTCGCTGAAGGAGGAGCTCCGGGAGGCGTTCCGTACGACGGAGCGCCTCCCGGAGCCACCGGGACCCGGCGTCAGTCCTTGAACGTCTCGCCCTTTTCTGCCTTCTCCACGAGCAGCGCGGGCGGCAGGAACCGGTCGCCGTAGCGCTCGGCCAGCTCGCGCGAGCGGGCGACGAATCCGGGCAGGCCGCCCTCGTAGCCGTTGATGTACTGGAGCACGCCGCCGGTCCAGCCGGGGAAGCCGATGCCGAAGATGGAGCCGATGTTGGCGTCGGCGACGGACGTGAGGACGCCCTCCTCCAGCAACCGCACCGTGTCCAAGGACTCGGAGAAGAGCATGCGCTCCTTCATGTCTTTAAAAGGCACAGTCTCGAACGGGATCTCGGTACCAGGCTTGGTGAAATGCTCGCGCAGACCCGGCCACAGACCGGCGCGCTTGCCGTCCTCGCCGTACTCGTAGAAGCCCGCTCCCCCGCTGCGGCCCGGCCGCCCGAACTCGTCGACCATCCGGTCGATGACCGCCTCGGCCGGGTGCGTCTCCCAGGTGCCGCCGGCCTCGACGATCGCCGCCTTCGTCTCCTCGCGGATCTTGCGGGGCAGGGTGAGGGTCAGCTCGTCCATGAGGGAGAGCACCTTGGCCGGGTAGCCGGCCTGGCCCGCCGCCTGCTCGACCGACGCGGGCTCGACGCCCTCGCCGACCATGGCCACGCCCTCGTTGATGAAGTGCCCGATGACGCGCGAGGTGAAGAAGCCGCGCGAGTCGTTGACCACGATGGGCGTCTTGTTGATCTGCCGTACGAGGTCGAAGGCGCGGGCGAGGGCCTCGTCGCCGGTGGCTCCGCCCTTGATGATCTCGACGAGCGGCATCTTGTCGACGGGCGAGAAGAAGTGCAGACCAATGAAGTCGGCCTGCCGCTCGACGCCCTCGGCGAGGGCGGTGATGGGCAGCGTCGAGGTGTTGGAGCAGAGCAGGGCGTCGGGGGCGACGATGTCCTGGATCTCCTGGAACACCTTGTGCTTGAGCGACGGGTCCTCGAAGACGGCCTCGATGACGGCGTCGCAGCCGGCCACGGCCTGCGGGTCGGAGGCCGGGGTGATGCGGGCGAGCAGCGCGTCCGCCTTCTCCTGGGTCGTGCGGCCGCGCTTGACGGCCTTGGCGCACAGCTTCTCGGAGTAGGCCTTGCCCTTGGCGGCGGACTCGGCGGACACGTCCTTCAGGACCACCTCGATGCCCGCGCGGGCGCAGGAGTAGGCGATGCCGGCGCCCATCATGCCGGCGCCGAGGACGGCGACCTTCCGGACCTTGCGGGGCTCGATGCCCTTGGGGCGGTTGGCGCCCGAGTTCACGGCCTGGAGGTCGAAGAAGAACGCCTGGATCATGTTCTTCGCGGTCTGCCCGGTGACCAGCTCGGTGAAGTAGCGGGCCTCGATGGCGAGGGCGTTCTCGAAGTCGACCTGGGAGCCCTCGACGGCCGCAGCGAGGATGTTGCGGGGCGCGGGGTACGGGGCGCCGTTCAGCTGCTTCTTCAGGTTGGCCGGGAAGGCGGGCAGGTTCGCGGCGAGCTTGGGGCTGGCCGGGGTGCCGCCGGGGATGCGGTAGCCGGGCTTGTCCCAGGGCTGCTGCGACTCGGGGTTGGCGTCGATGAAGGCGCGGGCCTTCTCGATCATCTCCTCGCGGGTGGCGGCCACTTCGTGGATCAGGCCGTTCTCCAGGGCGCGCTGCGGGGCGTACTGGGTGCCCTGGAGCAGCACCTTGAGGAGCGCGTCGGCGATGCCCATGAGGCGGACGGTGCGGGTGACGCCGCCGCCCGCGGGGAGCAGGCCGAGCGTGACCTCGGGGAGGCCGATCTTCGAGCCCGGCGCGTCGAGGGCGACGCGGTGGTGGCTGGCGAGTGCGATCTCGTAACCGCCGCCCAGGGCCGCGCCGTTGATGGCGGCGACGACGGGCTTGCCGAGGGTCTCGATGCGGCGCAGCGAGTTCTTGATGCCGATGCCGGTCTCGAAGACGGACCGGGCGTCGTCCGGCCCGGCCTTCATCATGTCCTTGAGGTCACCGCCCGCGAAGAAGGTCTTCTTGGCGGAGGTGTAGATGAACCCGCGGATGGACTCGGGGTTCGCGGCCAGCTCGGCCTCGGCGCGGTCGGCGATCGCGGCGATGGAGTCCTTGAACGCCTGGTTCATGGTGTTCGCGGACTGGTTGGGGTCGTCCAGGACGAGCGTGACGACGCCGGTGTCGTCCTGTTCCCAGCGGATGGTCGTGCTCTGCGTCATGGCTGTTCCGTCTCCGTGAAGTCTGGTGCGGCGGTTGGCTGTTGGGGTGGGACGCCCTGCTGGGCGACTACGCGGAGACGCGCTCCACGATGGTGGCGATGCCCATGCCGCCGCCCACGCACAGCGTGGCCAGGCCGTACCGCTTGTCCTGGCGCTCCAGTTCGTCGACGAGGGTGCCGAGGATCATCGCGCCGGTCGCGCCCAGCGGGTGGCCGAGCGCGATGGCGCCGCCGTTGACGTTGACCTTGTCCAGGGACAGGCCCATGTCCTTCACGAAGCGCAGCACGACCGCCGCGAACGCCTCGTTGATCTCGACGAGGTCGATGTCGTCGATGGTCAGGCCCGCCTTGGCGAGCGCCTTGCGCGACGCGGGCGCGGGCCCGGTGAGCATGATGGTCGGCTCGGAGCCGGAGACCGCGACGGAGACGATGCGGGCGCGCGGGGTGAGGTCGTATCGCTCGCCGACCTCGCGGGAGCCGATGGCGACGAGCGACGCGCCGTCGACGATGCCGGAGGAGTTGCCCGCGTGGTGCACGTGGTCGATCCGCTCGACCCAGTGGTACTTCTGCAGCGCCACCGCGTCGAAGCCGCCCAGGTCGCCGATGTCCTTGAACGAGGGCTTCAGCTTGCCGAGCGAATCGGCCGTCGTGCCCGGACGCAGGTGCTCGTCGTGGTCGAGCACGGTGAGCCCGCTGCGGTCCTTGACCGGCACGATCGAGCGCGTGAACCGGCCGTCCTTCACGGCGGCGGCCGCCCGCTCCTGCGACATGGCGGCGTACTCGTCGACGTCGCGCCGCGAGAAGCCCTCGATCGTCGCGATGAGGTCGGCGCCGATGCCCTGCGGCACGAACCCGGTCTCGTAGGAGGTCATCGGGTCCATCGCCCAGGCCCCGCCGTCCGAGCCCATCGGCACGCGCGACATCGACTCGACGCCGCCGGCGAGGACGAGGTCCTCCCAGCCCGAACGGACCTTCATCGCCGCCAGGTTGACGGCTTCCAGGCCCGAGGCACAGAAGCGGTTCTCCTGCACACCGGCCACCGTGTCGGGCAGTCCGGCCGCGATGGCGGCGATGCGCGCGATGTCGGACCCCTGGTCGCCGATCGGTCCTACGACGCCGAGCACGATGTCGTCGATGGCGGCCGGGTCGAGGTCGGGGAAGCGGGTCCGCAGCTCGTGGATCAGGCCGACGACGAGGTCGATCGGCTTGGTGCCGTGCAGGGAGCCGTTGGCCTTGCCGCGGCCGCGCGGGGTGCGGATCGCGTCGTATACGTACGCGTCTGTGGTCACGGGAGGTGCCTTTCGAAGAGGGGCCGTACAGGGGGTACGAAGAGGGGTCGGTCAGGTCAGCAGCGAGCGCCCGATGATCTCCTTCATGATCTCGGTCGTGCCGCCGTAGATGGTCTGGATGCGCCCGTCGGTGAACGCCTTCGCGACGCGGTACTCGGTCATGTACCCGTACCCGCCGTGCAGTTGGAGGCAGCGGTCGGCGACCCGCTTCTGCAGCTCGGTCGCCCACCACTTCGCCATCGAGGCGTGCACGGCATCGAGCGTGCCGTCCGAGTGGTCCTCGATGCAGCGGTCCAGGAACGTGCGGGTGACGGCGCACTCGGTGGCCATCTCCGCGATCTCGAAGCGGATGTGCTGCTTCGCGGCGAGCGGGCGCCCGAAGGCCTCGCGCTCCTTCACGTACTGGGTGGTGATCTCCAGGAGGTGCTCGGAAGCGGCGATCGCGGCGACGGCGATGCCCATGCGCTCCTGCGCGAGGTTCGTCATCAGGTGGATGAAAGCGCCGTTGAGCTCGCCGAGCAGGTTCTCCTTCGGGACGCGGACGTCGTTGAAGAACAGCTCGGCGGTGTCCTGGGCCTTCTGGCCGATCTTGTCGAGGTTGCGGCCGCGCTCGAAGCCCTCCATGCCGCGCTCGACGACGAGCAGCGAAAGACCGTGCGCGCCGCCCTCGGGCGTCGTCTTGGCGACGACGATCACCAGGTCGGCGAGTATCCCGTTGGAGATGAAGGTCTTCGACCCGTTGAGCAGCCAGTGGTCGCCCTTGTCCTCGGCGGTGGTGCGGATGCCCTGGAGGTCGGATCCGGCGCCGGGTTCGGTCATGGCGATGGCGCTGATGATCGAGCCCTCGCAGAAACCGGGCAGCCAGCGCCGCTTCTGCTCCTCGGTGCCGAGCGAGGTCAGGTACGGGCCGATGATGTCGTTGTGCAGGCCGACGGCGAGACCGGAGGCGCCCGCGCGCGTGAACTCCTCGGCGAGCACGGCGGGGTAGCGGAAGTCGGCGTTGCCGCCGCCCCCGAACTCCTCGGGCACGGCGAGCCCGAGCAGGCCCTGGCGCCCGGCGGCGAGCCAGGCCTCGCGGGAGACGACGCCGTCCTTCTCCCACTGCTCGTAGTGCGGCGTCACCTCCTTGGCGAGGAAGGTGCGCACGGTCTCGCGGAACGCCTCGTGCTCGGCGCTGAACAGGCGTCGTTCCATGCTCGCGATCAACTGCCTTTCGTAGTGGGATCGTTCAGGGCCGGTACGTCCCAGTCGCGGGCGACGTCGGTGGTGTCGGCGCCGGGCAGGGCGGGGCCCGAGTGGACGCTTGTGGGGGTGCCGGAGAAGCGGGGCGCGGGCGCCGGCTGGGTGAGGCCGCCGTGGTCGACGAAGGTGCCGCGGGCGGCGAGGTGCGGGTGGTGCGGGGCCTCGCCGAGGGAGAGCACGGGTGCGACGCAGGCGTCCGAGCCCTCGAAGACGGCCGCCCATTCGTCCCGCGTACGTTCCTTGAAGCGGGCGGCGACGGCCGCGCGCAGCTCGTCCCAGCGCCCCAGGTCGCCCCGGGCCGCGGCGACCTCGCCGAGCCCGAGCAGTTCGGCGAACTCGGCGTAGAACTGCTGCTCAAGGGCGCCGACCGCCATGTACTTGCCGTCGGCCGTCTCGTACGTGCCGTAGAACGGGGCGCCGCCGTCGAGGAGGTTGGCGGCGCGCCGGTCCTGCCAGCCGCCGGCCGCGAGCATCCCGTGGATCATCGTGCTGAGGTGTGCGGTGCCGTCGACGATCGCGGCGTCGACGACCTGGCCCGTGCCAGTGTCGCGGGCGTGGTGCAGGGCGGCGAGGACGCCGACGACCAGGTAGAGCGAGCCGCCCGCGTAGTCGCCGAGCAGGTTCGCGGGGGCCACCGGCGGCCGGTCGGGGTCGCCGGTCAGGCCGAGGGCGCCGGTCAGTGCGATGTAGCCGATGTCGTGGCCCGCGCGCTGAGCAAGGGGGCCTTCCTGGCCCCAGCCGGTCATCCGGCCGTAGACCAGCTTCGGGTTGCGGGCACGGCAGTCCTCGGGCCCGACGCCGAGCCGCTCGGCGACGCCCGGCCGGTATCCCTCGATCAACACGTCGGCGCGCGCGGCGAGTTGCAGCACCCGCTCGGCGCCGTCCTCGGCCTTCAGGTCGACGATCACGGAGCGCTTGTTGCGGTTCGTGGCGTCGTACTCCGGGGGGACCCCGAGCGCCTGCCCGCCGGGCCGGTCGACGCGTACGACGTCGGCCCCGAGGTCGGCGAGGAGCATCGCGGCGAAGGGTCCGGGACCGATCCCGGCCAGCTCCACCACGCGCACCCCGGCGAGCGGGCCGCCGCTGCGACCGCCGGTTTCCGTGCCTGCCACTGCCATCCCGCCACGCCCCCAGCTTGTGACACAACTGATGTAACACCATTGATGCTATGAACCCGTTCCGCTCAGCACAAGCCCCCGACAAGCAAGCGCTTAGCCAATTTCCGCCACGCGCGGGCACCCGGTACCGGCCGTTCCGCCCCGGGCGCCACAAGTGGCTACGTCCCTTCCGGTGACCACCCGGACGGCAGGGGTATTCGGTGATTTCTGACGGAAGTTGTCCGATCTGTGGAGGGAGACAAAACAGTGCACAGCAGGCGAATGATGGCACTGACACTGGTCACCGGGATCACGGCTCTGGGACTCCTGGGCTGCGGAGGGGACAAGGAGTCGTCGGACGAACCCTTCGCCGGCAAGAGCGCGGACCGGATAGCGGCCGACGCGGTGAAGGCCACACGGCAGGCCGAATCGATGCACATCAAGGGCACCACGCAGCAGAAGGCCGGCGGGCAGGTCACCGTCGACCTCACCGTGGACCAGCGCAAGAACTGCGAAGGCACCGTCAAGATGTCCGGGACGACGGCCGACGTGCGCCATCTCGACGGCACGCTCTACCTACGGGGCGACGAGAAGTACTGGCAGACGACGCTGAAGGAGCAGCCCGGGGCCACGAAGATGGTGCCGAAGCTCAAGGACAAGTGGGTGAAGACCCCGGCCGACGACGCGATGACCCAGGGCCTGTGCGACAAGCAGGGTCTTGTCGCGTCGATGGACGAGGACAAGTCCGAGCGCCAGGGGATGAAGAAGAGCGGGACCACGAGCGTCGACGGCACGAAGGCGGTCCGGCTCACGAAGAAGACCTCCGGGGGCGAGACCCTGTCGCTCTACGTCGCCGCCGAGGGCAAGCCGTACATCCTGCGCACCACGTCGACCGGCGGCAAGAACCCGAACAGCGCCACCTTCAGCGACTACGACAAGGCGGTGCGCCCGCAGGAGCCCTCGTCCGACGAGACCGTCGATCTCAAGCAGCTCGCCGGCGCGGCCCAGCGCGCCTGACCCGGCTCCGTCGCCCCGGCAACATGGGGCCCCCACCGACCTCGCTCCACCGTCCACGCTAGCCTCGGCCACCGACAACGGCACGCGACGCAGGTGATGGGTGGCATGAACGAGTCAAGCAGGACGTACGACGTGGTGCTGTTCGGGGCGACGGGGTTCGTGGGGGTGCTCACCGCCGAGTACCTCGCGGCCAACGCACCGAAGGGACTGCGGTGGGCGATCGCCGGGCGTGACACCACGAAGCTGGAGCGGCTGCGCGAGCGGCTGACCGAGATCAATCCGGAGTGCGCGGTGCTCCCGCTGATGCGCGTGGACGTCGCCGAGCGGGCGTCGGTGCGTGAACTGGCCGTCAACACACGGGTGGTGGCGACGACCGTGGGCCCGTACCTGGAGTACGGCGAGGCGCTCGTCGCCGCGTGCGCGAGCGCGGGCACCGACTACGTGGACCTCACCGGCGAGCCGGAGTTCGTGGACCTCATGTACGTCCGGCACGACGCCCTCGCGCGGGACACCGGCGCCCGCATCGTGCACGCCTGCGGGTTCGACTCCATTCCGCACGACCTGGGCGCGTACTACACGGTCAAGCAGCTGCCGGAGGGCGTCCCGCTGCGTGTCGACGGCTTCGTGCGGTCGAACGCGACGCTCTCCGGCGGCACGTTCGCGTCCGCCCTGAACCAGTTCTCGCGGGCCCGGCAGATGCTCTCCGCGCAAGCGGAGCGGCGCCGCCACGAGCCCCGCCCGATCGACCGCACGGCGTACGCGCCGACCGGCACCCCGCACTACGCCAAGGAGATCGGCGCGTGGGCCCTGCCCCTGCCGACGATCGACCCGCAGGTGGTGCAGCGCTCCGCGCGGGCCGTCGCGCGCTACGGCCCCGACTTCCGCTACCGGCACTACGCGGCCGTGAAGACGCTGCCGTTCGCGGTGGGTGGCGTGGTCGGCATGAGCACGTTGTTCGCGGCGGCCCAAGTGCCGCCGGTGCGGCGGTGGTTGAGCGGGCGGCTGAAGCCGGGTGACGGTCCCGACGAGGCGCGCCGGGCCAAGAGCTGGTTCTCGGTGCGGTTCGTGGGCGAGGGCGGCGGGCGCCGCGTCTACACGGAGGTGTCCGGCGGCGACCCCGGTTACGCGGAGACCGCGAAGATGCTCGCCGAGTCCGCGATCTGCCTCGTGCGCGACGAACTCCCGGACACCGCGGGGCAGGTGACCACCGTGGAGGCGATGGGCGACGCCCTCATCGAGCGGCTGACGAAGGCCGGGATCACGTTCCGGGTCGCGGCCGAGCGCTGACCTCGGCGAGCGCGTCCCGGCACAGACGGTCCGCCCGGCGTGTCGTCTCCGGGACGCGGTACTTCGGCGTGAGCGACAACGCGTGCGCACACGCGTTGTCGAGCGAGACCCGGTGCCCCACGGACACGTACACCGGTTTCACGCCGTCCTGGGTGCGCAGCGCGCGGCCGACCTCCTCGTCGCCGTCGAGCAGCGCCGCCGCGCTCCCCCGCTCCTCGCCCAACTCGCCGTGGGAGAAGACGAACGGGTTCTTCGCGACGCCCATGGTGGGCAGCCCGGTGAGCACCCCCAGGTGGCTCGCGAGGCCGAAGCGGCGAATGGGGTCTCCCCTGCTCGAGCGAAGCCGAGAGCTTGGGGAAGTGCGAGCCCGTAGCCGTCGCAGACCACGAGCCCGGGGTCGACGGTCAGCGCCTCCAGCGCGCCCACGACCGCCGGGATCTCGCGGAACGCCAACAGGCCTGGAACGTACGGGAATGCGACCTCTCCGACGGCCGTCGTCTCCTCGACCATGGCAAGCGTCGCCCCGTCCAGGACGACGGCGGCCGCGGCGACGACGCCCCGCTCGTCGTCGTAGGCGACGTCGATCCCGGTGACCGTCCCGGCGCCGGGCGGCGGCCCGACCTCGTCCCGTACGACGCGGTCGCGCAGCGCGTCCTGCATGCCGCGCGCCGCGCCCTCGTCCTCCGGCCAGCCGTCGGGGACCCCCGTGATCGTCACCATGCGTCGAGCCTAGAACAAGGCGCCGGCCGAACCTTCACGGCCGTCGACGCCTACAGCACCGCGGGCAGCTCCCTCTTGAGGATCTTGCCGGTGGGGCCCTTGGGCAGAGCCTCCACGAGGCGCACGGTGCGCGGGTACTTGTACGCGGCCACCCGCTCCTTGACGTAGTCCCGCAGTTCCTCCGCGGTGGCCGCCGTCCCCGGCTTGAGGGTCAGGACGGCGCAGATCTCCTCGCCGTGCAATTCGTGCGGGAGGCCGATGACGGCGGCCTCGGCGACGGCCGGGTGCGTGTAGAGGACCTCTTCGATCTCGCGCGGGTAGACGTTGTAGCCGCCCCTGATGATCAGGTCCTTCTTGCGGTCGACGATGAAGTAGTGGCCGTCCTCGTCGCGGCGGGCGAGGTCGCCGGTGCGGAACCAGCCGTCGGTGAAGGCCGCGGCGTCGGCCTCGGGCCGGTTCCAGTAGCCGCGCATGACGTTGGGGCCGAGGACCGCGATCTCGCCGACCTCGCCCTCGGCGACCTCCTTGCCCTCGTCGTCGAGCAGCCGGACCTCGACACCGTCGACGGGGACGCCGATCGAGCCGGGCTTGCGGACGCCGTCGACCGCGCCGAGCGTGACGACGGGCGAGGTCTCGGAGAGCCCGTACCCCTCGACCACCGGGCAGCCGAACGCCGCTTCGAAGCGGTGCAGCACCTCGACCGGCATCGCCGAGCCGCCCGTCGCCGAGACCCGGACCGTGTCGACGGACGCCCCGCCGGCCGCCTCCGCCGCCGCGAGCAGCGCCACGAACATGGTGGGCACGCCCTCCATGACGGTGACCCGGTCGCGGGTCAGGATCCGCAGCGCCTTCGCGGCGTCGAAGCGGGGCAGCAGCGTCACGCAGGCGCCGGTCAGGACGGCGGCGTTCAGGCCGCAGGTCTGGCCGAAGACGTGGAAGAACGGCAGGCCGCCGAAGACGGTGTCGTCGCCGGTGATGCCGAGCAGCCGGGCGACGGTCGCGGTGTTGCTGCGCAGATTGCCGTGGGTGAGGACGGCGCCCTTGGGGCGGCCGGTGGTCCCCGAGGTGTAGAGGATCACCGCGGCGTCGTCGTCCGCCCGGTCCACGACCGCGGAGTCCCCGTGCATGGCGTCGAGGGCGGCCGCGAAGTCCTCACCGGTCACGTCGGTGCACGTGATGCCCAACTCCTGCGCCGCGGCGGTCGCCTGGGGCAGCGCCGGGCCGCCGGTGAGAATGGTCCGGGCCGCGCAGTCACCGGCGCTGTAGCCGATCTCCCCCGACTTCAGCAGCGGGTTCATCGGGACGACGACGGCGCCCGCGCGCAGCGCCCCGTAGTAGGCCACCGCGAAGTGCGGGACGTTGGGCAGCACGACCGCGACGCGGTCGCCCGGTCCGACGCCCCGGTCGGCGAGCCATGCGGCCACCCGCGCGCTCCGCTCGTCCAGCGTGCGGTAGTCGAGCACCTGCTCGTCGAGGCGGAGCGCGGGACGCTCGGGGTGGGCCTGCGCGGTGTGCACCAGGTGGCGGGCGAGATTGGTCACCGTCGACCTCTTTCCTGCGGGGTGTTCCGTACTTGGCAGGGCGTACGTTGCCGGGCACTTCCTGCCGCGTCTTGACGACGCGCGACAAAGTCCTGGTGAGACGCGTCACTGGCGCCGACAACTTGTCCCAGGACGACAGGTGCTTGACGTCACGTGACAAGGCGCGGGGGTGTCATCGGGGCGATCGTGTGGCACACGCCTGCTCCCAGGGCCTCTCGGCCCCCGCGAAGAACGGTGCACGACATGGTCAACTCGCGGCCCCTGACCGCCCGCCGGATGGCCGGCTGGGGCGTCGGCGCCCTCGCGTCGAACGCCTTCAACACGCTGCCCGGCCTGCTGCTGCTCATCTACATGACGGACGCGCTCGGGGTTCCGCCGACGCTCGCCGGGCTCGTCGTCGCCGTGCCGAAGCTGTTCGACCTGGTGGCGAGCCCCTGGTTCGGTGCGGTCAGCGACCGTGAGGCGGCCCGCACCGGGCGCCGCCGCAGGCTGATGGCCTCGGGTGCGGTGATCCTGCCGTTCGCATTCGTCGCCACCTTCAGCTCCCCGGTACGCGGCGATGCCGCCGCCCTGTGGGTGTTCGCCGCGTTCCTCGCCGCGTCCGCCGCCTACCTGTGCTTCCAGGTGCCGTTCACCGCGCTGCCCGCCGAGATGGCCGAGTCCGGTGAGGCACGGACCCGGCTGATGACCTGGCGGACGTTCTTCTTCACGCTCGGCATGCTGGTGGGCGGGGTCGCCGGACCGCTGCTCACGAAGGACGGCACCCCGGCCGCGTACCGGACCATGGCCGTGATCATCGGGGTGGTGCTGCTCATCGTGCTGCTCCTGCCGGTCGCCACCACGCGTGACGTGCGCTCGCGTCCCTCCGCCGACGTGCGGTCCCTGCGCGAGGCCTTCCGTACGGCCAGGGACAACAAGCCGTTCGTGCTCCTGGCCGGCGTGCTGTTCCTGTACTTCGTGTTCACCGTCATGATGCTGACGGGCCTGCCCTACGTCGCCACGTACTTCCTCGGCGGCAAGGACCAACAGGCCACCGTCTTCCTGGTGTTCGCGCTCAGCTCCACGCTCGGCGTGCCCCTCGCGGGTGCCCTCGCGCGCCGCTGGGGCAATGTGCCGGTGCTGTTCGCCGGTCTCGCGCTGTGGATCGCCGGCGGCCTCGCCCTGTACGTCGCCGTGGGCGCGAGCACGACCGCCGTCGTCGTGGCGAGCGTGCTGCCCGCGCTCGGCCAGTCCGCCGGCCTCGTCGCCATGTACGCGCTGCTCACCGACTGCATGGGCTACCAGGCCGAGCGCACGGGACAGGACAGCGCGGGCGTGCTGTCCGGCGTGTGGACCGCGGTCGACACGGCCGGGCACGCGCTCGGCCCGCTCTGCTACACGGTCGTCCTCTCGTTGACCGGCTACGCGTCCGCCACCCTCGACCATCCGGTGACCCAGTCGGCGACCGCCCTCGAAGGCCTGCGGCTCGGCTTCTCCGTCCTGCCCGGCCTGCTCCTGTTGACCACCGTTCCGCTGGTGCTGCGTTACCGCCGCGCCGTCGCGGGCCTGACGAAGGCTCCAGACGTACGCCCCGCCGACGCCTGACCCGCGAGTCCCACCGCACCACCCGCACCACCCGCACATCCCGAAAGGACCACCCCCGTGGTGAACCCGGCCTACCGTGCCACCCTCCCGATCCAGCAGCCGAAGCGTCCGCACGCCACACCGATGGACGTGCGGGACGCGGCGCAGCCCGCGCCGCTGGATCGGATCCGCCCGCCGAAGGGCGCCCCCAACGTGCTGATGATCCTCGTCGACGACATGGGCTTCGGCGCCTCGTCCTCGTACGGCGGCCCGTGCTCCATGCCCACCGCCGAGCGGCTCGCGGAGGGCGGCCTGCGCCTCAACCGGTTCCACACCACGGCGATCTGCTCGCCCACCCGGGCCTCGCTGCTGACCGGCCGCAACCATCACACCGTCGGTGCCGCCGGCATCACCGAACTCGCCACCAGCCACGACGGATACACGTCCTCCCGGCCCGACTCCTGCGCCCCGATCCCCGAGATCCTGCGCCGCAACGGCTACAACACCTTCGCGTTCGGCAAGTGGCACCAGACTCCGGTCTGGGAGACCTCCCGCTCGGGCCCTTACGACCGCTGGCCGACCGGCGAGGGCTTCGAGCGCTTCTACGGCTTCATGGGCGCCGAGACCGACCAGTGGTACCCGAACCTGTACGAGGGCACCACCCCGATCACCACCCCCACCGAGCCCGGCTACCACCTCAGCGAGGACCTCGCCGACCGGGCCATCGCCGACATCCGCGAGCAGCAGGCCGTCACCCCCGACCAGCCGTTCTTCGGCTATCTCGCGTTCGGCGCCTGCCACTCACCGCTCCAGGCGCCGCAGGAGTACATCGACGCCTACCGCGGCGCCTTCGACCACGGCTGGGACGAGCAGCGCGAGCGGACGCTCGCGAAGATGAAGGACCTCGGCATCGTCCCCGAGGACTGCGACCTGAGCGCGCGGCCCGACGAGATCCAGGCCTGGGCCGACCAGTCCGAGGACGCGAAGCGGCTCTACACGCGGATGATGGAGGCGTACGCCGGCATGGCGACGCACACCGACGCGCAGGTCGGCCGGGTCGTGGACGCCCTGGAGGAGATGGGCCTGCTCGACGACACCCTGATCCTGTACGTCATGGGCGACAACGGCGCCAGCGCCGAGGCGGGTCCCGACGGCTGCGTCAACGAGTACGCGACGTACAACGTCGTCCCCGCGAGCGTGGAGTCGATGCTGGAGCGCGTCGACGAGCTCGGCGGCCCGGGCCTCTACAACCACTACCCGGTGGGCTGGGCGCACGCCATGAACACCCCGTACCAGTGGACGAAGCAGATGGCCTCCCACTGGGGCGGCACGCGCGTCGGCACGATCGTGCACTGGCCGGCCGGGATCACCCAACCCGGCGGTATCCGCGAGCAGTTCACGCACGTCAACGACGTGGCGCCGACCCTCCTCGACCTGGCGGGCATCCCCGAGCCGACGTCGGTCAACGGCGTGGCACAGAAGCCCATGGAGGGCGTCTCGTTCGCGTACGCGCTGAACGACGCGAACGCTCCCGAGCGGCACACCACCCAGTACTTCGAGATCTTCGGCAACCGCGGGATCTACCACGACGGCTGGTCCGCCTGCACCAAGCACGAGGTGCCGTGGGAACTCGCTGGCGAGCAGCGGCCGTTCAGCGAGGACACCTGGGAGCTGTACGCGCCCGGCGACCACGCCCAGGCGCGCGACCTCGCCGGCGAGATGCCGGACAAGCTGGAGCGGCTCAAGGAGCTGTTCCTCATCGAGGGCGCCAAGTACAACGTCTTCCCGCTCGACGACCGCAAGGCGACCCGGGTCTTCAGCGAGGAGGTGGGCCGGCCCACGGTCGGCAGCACGACGTCGGTCTCCCTCTACCCGGGCATGCGCGCCCTGCACGAGTCGGTGCTGCCCTCCACCCGCAACCGCTCCTGGACGCTGACCGCGGACATCGAGGTGACCGAGGAACCGGCGCGCGGCGTGATCGTGGCGCAGGGCAGCCGGTTCGCGGGGTGGGCGCTGTATCTGCGCGAGGGCGTGCCGGTGTTCCACTACAGCTGGGTGGACGTCGAGCGGTACGAGATCGCCGCGCCGGAGCGGCTGGCCCCGGGCCGGCACGAGCTGCGCTACCGCTTCACGTACGACGGCGGGGGCGTCGGCAAGGGCGGCCTCGGTGAGCTGTTCGTCGACGGCAAGCCGGCCGGTTCGACCCGCCTGGAGCACACGGTGCCGTTCATTTACCACATGACGGACGGCCTCGACATCGGTGAGGACAACGGCAACCCGGTCACCGACGACTACGGCACGGACCGCGGCGTGTTCACCGGCGGCCGCATCCACAAGGCCGTCCTGGGCAGCGGTGACGACGCGCACCGGGACCCGGTGGGCGAGGCGAAGGCCAAGGCCTCGCTCCAGTAGAGCGGGAACGGCAGAAGGCCCCGGGTGCGGAATTCGCACCCGGGGCCTTCTGCCGCCTCACACCTGATGCACCGGCGGCGGCGTCCAACTCCCGTCGGTGATAACGGACTTGGGCCAGTAGGCACGCAGCGTCAGCTCGAACGCGCCGCGGGGAGCCGGTAGCCAGTTGGCCCGCTGCCCCTCGGCGGGCGGCTCGTGCTGGATGTGGAGCGTGAGCGAGCCGTCGGCCGCGTACGTCATGGACCCGCTCTTCGTCCCGAGCGAGTAGCGGCCGAGCTCGTTCGGGGCGAAGAAGTGCTCCGGGTTGTAGAGCGTGAGCGACCAGAAGCCGTCCACCGGCGGGATCTGTCCGGCCGGGAACGTGATCGTGTAGCGCTTGTCGCCGTCGAGGCGCCGGTCCTGGCTGTCGTACTCCAGGAAGAAGTAGCGGGTCTCCTCGGGCTGGTTGACGTACATGTTGGATTTCGCCGTCGCCGTGCGCGTCAGGTAGTCGAAGCCCCAGCGCGCCACGTTGAGCGGAGTGTTCCAACCCCCGTCCAGGCGTGTGCCGTTGGTACGGAAGTGGAAGAGCGGCGCGATGACCGCGGCCTCCGTCTCGACGGCGGCCTCCCGCGCCGCCGCCGCGACGTCGGGGTCGGAGTCGGCCGCGGCGAGCAGCGCCCGCATCATCGCGTACCGGGACTCCTCACCCGGCAGCGGCGGCACGCGGTCGAGGATGCCGGGCAGCTCGTCGAAGAACGTCTCCGGGTCGACCCACTGGCGCTCCCCCGCCGAGGTGTCCCCGCCGGGGAAGTGCGGGACCTTGCGCCAGTCCACGGTCCGCGGGCTGCCGGTGTGGGCGCTGAGCGGATGGATGGCCATCTGGTTGAGGAGCGGCTGGACGGCTTCCAGGTCCTCGGGGGTGTCGTCGAGGAACACCCGGGGGCCCATGGCCACCAGCTCGGTGGGAGAGCGCAGGACGGCGGTGATGCCGTCGGGCACCTCCCCGTCCCAATTCGGTCCGACGACAAGGTAGTTGCCGGGCTCCGTGCCGTACTGGAGGCCGAGCCGGGAGAACTCCTCGCTGCGGGCGTCGTAGAGGGCGCAGACCCAGTAGCGGTCGCCGAAGTCCGGCACCTGGATGACGACCGGGTCGTCGTCCACCGCGCCGTAGCCGAAGCCGTAGACGACGTCCTGGTTGGGATGGGCCACCCAGCGCTGCGACGGGTCGACGTACCCGGTCAGCATCGCCACATGGCCGATGGGGGCGGCCGGCAGGACGCCGTCCACGAGGCCGGGTTCCGGAGCCGCGGCGAAGGAGGCGCGGCGGTGGAAGGCGTTGACGATCGGCCAGCCCCACACATAGATGTCCCGCGCGAGCAGCCGCGCGAACTCCGGTGTCATCACCGTGCCCGGCGGCACCCCTCCCGCCTCGCGGGCGGCTCCGGTGGCACCCATGCGGCTCAGGCCTCCTTGGGGGTGGCGTAGCGGGCGGCGCCGCCCGTCAGGTAGTTGACGTCGAGGCCCTGCGCGGCGGCGAGCTGCTGGGTGAGGCCCTGGATGGTCACGGCGTCCAGGACGGAGTGGAACTGGCCCTCGTCCGTGAAGTTGATGTTGGCGCCGTAGACGACGTACAGGACGACTGTGTCCTCGGTGTTGTCCTCCGACGCGTACAGCTTGTGGACCGAGGCGCCGGGCTCGTACAGGTACGAACCCTCGGTCTGCGGCTGGTCCGGGTACTCGCGGTAGGCCCAGGAGCCCTTGAGGGTGTAGGCGTGCACGGCGCCGGTGTGCAGGTGAATCGGCAGCTCGGCGCCCGGGGCGAAGTGGGCGAGCACGACCCAGACGCCGACCTCGGGGTCGAGGAAGAGCGGCTGGTAGTGGATGCCCGGGCCGAGCGAGTCCTTGATGACGGGGATGTCGTTGACGTTCAGCGTCAGCAGCTCGCCCTGCGGGAGCGACATGACGGGAAGCTTGGCGGCGGAAGGCTGGTCGGCCATCTGCTGTCTCCTCAATTCGTGTGGTGTGTACGGCTGTTGGGGTTGGTCGGTTGGGGTCGGTCAGAGTCCCGGGACGATGACGACCTTGGCGTCCTTGTCCGGGTCGGCGAGGCCCGCGCAGGCGGCCGGGACACCGGCGAGACCGACCCGGCCGGTGATGAGCGGCTCGGCGCGCAGCTCCCCGGCGGCGAGGTGGCCGAGGGTCTGCGCGAACTCCTCGACCGAGTAGTAGAGCGAGAAGACCAGGTCGATCTCCTTGAGCACTCCGAAGGTCGGCAGGAACGTGTCCTCGGCCATGCAGAGGCCGGCGACGACGACCCGCGAGCAGGCCGGGGCGCCGGCGAGCACCTGCTGGATGACGCCCGGTACGCCGACGCACTCGAAGACCACCGACGGGCGGAACGGCAGCTCGGGGAAGAGCGCGGTCTGCCGCCCGTAGCGGGCCTGGTCGTCGACGGCCGCGACCTCGTGCCACGAGTCGTACGGGGAGGTCTCGCGCGGGTCGACGACGATGTCGGCGCCCATCTCGGCGGCGAGAGCGCGCCGCGCAGGGGAGAAGTCGGCGGCGATGATCGGTCCTACGCCGCGCATCTTCAGTACGGCGATGACCGCGAGGCCGATCGGGCCGCAGCCGATGACGACGGGGACGTCGTCCGCGCCGAGCGCGCCACGGTTCACGGCGTGCAGCGCGACGGCCAACGGCTCGGTGAGCGAGGCCACTTCGCTGGACAGGTGGTCGGGCACCGGCATCATCAGCGCCTCGGTGAGCACCATGTACTCGGCGTAGCCGCCGGGCGCCTCGACGCCGCCGAAGCCGAGGTTGACCGGGGCGGGGCGGGCGAGCATGGGCGGCGACACGACCCGCGCGCCGGGCTGGTGCGTGCCCTGCGTGCCCGGACCGTTCCGCACGACCTCGGCGCAGAACTCGTGGCCCATCACGACCGGCTTGGCCGGGTCGAGCAGGTCGGCGCCGGTCACGGCCTTCACACCGGCGGCGAGCGCGTGGCTGTGCGTCACGCAGTGCAGGTCCGAACCGCAGATGCCGTTGGCGAGCGTCTTGACCAGAACTTCGCCGGGGCCGGGTTCGGGGACGGGCACCTCGGCGAGTTCGAGCGCGTTGTCCTTCAGGATGACCGCTTGCATCGTCATGGGGTTCCTCATTCGACGGGACGGCAGGACGTGGACCGCAGCGGGACTCGGGTCAGCTCGCGCTGTATCCGCCGTCGACCGGGATGGTCACGCCGTTGATCAGGCGGGCGGCGGGCGAGGCCAGGAACAGGGCGGTGCCGGCCAGTTCCTCCGGTTCGCTGAGCTGCCCGCTCGGGATGCGGCTGACAATCGCCTGCGCCGCCTCGGGCAGGGCGTCGAGCGACTGCGTCATGGCGGTGCGGATCCAGCCCGGCGCGATGCCGTTGACGCGGATGCCGTCGGCGGCCCAGGCGAGCGCGAGGGTCTTCGTCAGCTGTACGACGGCGGCCTTCGCGGCGCCGTAGGCGGGCACCAGCGGGGAGCCGAAGTAGCTGTACATGGAGCCGACGTTGAGGACGCTGCCGCCGGAGGCCGCGAGCAGCGGGCGCAGCGCGGTCGCCATCGAGAACGAACCGGTGAGGTGGATGCCGATGACCTCCTCGAAGGTCGCCAGCTCGTACTCCTCCATGGGCACGGCGCGGCCCGCGCACTGCACCAGCACGTCGAGCCGGTCGAGGCCCTCGGCGAGAGCGGTGACGGCGTCGGCGTCGCGCACGTCGAGGACGCGGTCGTCGATGCCCTTGCGGGGCTCGGCCGGAACCGGTGAGACATCCGTGGCGATCACCTGTGCGCCGGCCTCCACGAACGCCGCGGCGATCGCGCCGCCGATGCCCCCACGGCCACCGGTGATGAGAACAGTCTTGCCTGACACGTCGAAGTCGACGGGCATCCGAGGGCTCCCTTGCTCCGGATCCGGAAAAGTGAATGGCCCCCAGCTTGCGACTCATTGCCCGTCACGTCTTGACGTCGGACGACAAGAATTTGACACTTGGCGACATGAGTTCGCTGATCCGTTCCAGTTCCCTCACCGGCTTTCCCGCGCTGGTGGGCTCGCTCGGCGGGCAGGCCGAACCGCTGCTGCGGCAGGCCGGCATCCGGCCCGAGGCGATCAGCGACCCGGACGACTACATCTCGTACCGCGCGCTGGTCACGGTCCTCGACCTCGCGGCCAGGCGGCACGACTGCCCCGACCTCGGGCTGCGGCTCTCCGCGCACCAGGGCCTGGACATCCTCGGCCCGGTCGGCGTCATCGCGCGGCACGCCACATCGGTGGGCGACGCGCTGGACGGCATCGCCCGGTTCCTCTACCAGTACAGCCCTGCGATCGAGATCGCCGTGGAGACGGCGGGGGCGGAGACCGAGTACCACTTCCGCATCCGCCCGCGCGTGCTGCGCACGCTGATCGACGTGGCGCAGATCGGCGAACTGTCCCTGGGCACCAGCCTGCAGATCTTCCGCATCCTGATCGGGCCGGAGTTCACGCCGTTCTCCGCGTCCCTCCTGCACCGGCCCGCGGCGCCCACGGCCACGTACGAGGACTACTTCGGCTGCCCGGTGGCGGTCGAGCAGGACCACTGGGGGTTCCGCTTCTCCTCCGGTGTGCTGAACCGCCCGGTCGAGGGCAGCGATCCGGCGGTGCGCAGGCTCGCCCTCGAGTATCTGAGCGGCATGGTCGGCGGCGCCCTCGGCAACGGACTGCCCGCCGAGGTGCGCAGCACGGTCAAGCGCGCGCTGCCCACCCGGCGGTTCAGCCTGGAGGACGTGGCGGACAGCTTCGCCCTCCACCCCCGCACTCTGCAACGGCAGTTGGCGGCGCACGGGACGACGTTCCAGGAGATCGTCGACGACGTGCGCCACGAACTCGCCGACCGGTATCTGCGCACGACGGCGATGCCGCTCGCCCAACTCGCCGACGTGCTCGGGTACAGCGAGCAGAGCAGCTTCAGCCGCTCCTGCCGCCGCTGGTTCGGCTGCTCGCCGCAGGCACAGCGAGCGGCCGCAAAGGGACAGACAGGGCTGTGAGTTGACGAATTGTCAGTCACTGCGGCTATGAGTTGACGGGCTGTCAGCCGCTGCGCGCCACCTCGGCCGCGTCCCGCTTGAACGCCCACTCCATCTTCGGCTCCATCACGAACCGGAACGTCCGCTGCACCGGTGGTGTGCACAGCGCGGTGATCACGGTCGCCGCGATGAGTGTCACCACGATCTCGCCCCACGGGGTGTGCACCCAGTCGACCTCGTACCAGTCCCAGAAGCGGGAGCCCTTGGCGAGGAAACCGTGCAGCAGGTAGCCGTAGAGCGTGCCCGCGCCGAGCGCCGTGAACCAGAGCTTCCGCCCCGGCACCCACGCGAAGAAGCACGCGACCAGGATCACCGAGCAGCCGAACATGGCCAGCGTCATGGCCACACCGGTCCAGCCGGGCGCGCCCAACTCCTGGGCGCTGTCGCGGCGGTAGAACCAGGCGGCGTTCATCCGCGGCACCGCCCAGTACGCGAACAGCAGCGCCGCCGCGAACACCGGCACCGCGAGGATCCGCGTCTCCTTGCGGCGCACCAGCTGGAAGTGCTCCGGCTTCAGGCACAGGCCGAGGACGAAGAACGGCAGGAACTGCAGGACGCGTTGCAGGTCCAGGTCGTCGCCGATGCTGGGCGAGACGGAGGCGAGCGCCGCGATGGAGAGCGCCACCGGCAGCGGCCACCGGATCACCTTCCACAGCGGCGTGGTCAGCCGCCAGACGAAGAGCGCGATCAGGAACCAGGTCAGGTACCAGGGGTCGAGCAGGCTGATCGGATAGTCCGGGTCGTCGCCCGCCGTCCGCTTGAAGAGGGTGTAGGCGACCTCGAAGACGACGTACGGCACGGCCACGCCCGTGATCAGCCGCCTGAGCCGGCCGGGGCTCGCGTCGAAGGAGCGCGAGAAGTAGCCGGAGATCACGATGAACGCCGGCATGTGGAACGCGTAGACCGTGGTGTAGAGCGCGGCCGCCGCGCGGCTGTCGTCGCGCAGCGGCTCCCACGCGTGCCCCATCGCGACGAGCACGATCGCCAGGTACTTGGCGTTGTCGTGGAACGCGTCCCGGCCCTTGGCCGCCCTCACCTCCGTAGGGGCCGGGGCGGTCGTCAGGCTCACAGGTGGCGGGTGATCGCGGGCATCAGGTCCTGGAAGGTCCGGCCCGCCGCCGGCTCCCCGATCGCTCTCAGCTTCCAGCCGGCGCCCTCGCGCTGGACCTTGGCCATGATCTGCGCGGTGTGGCCGCCGCCGCCCGCGAGGGTGTAGCGGGCGAGTTCCTGCCCGTTGGTCTCGTCGACGAGGCGGCAGTGCGCGCTGCCCACCTCGGCGAAGGTCTGCCCGGTGAACGAGTTCACGGTGAAGACGATCTGGTCCACCTCGCGCGGGACGCGCGGGAGTTCGACGGTGATGGACTCGTCGTCGGCCTGCCCGGTGCCGCCCACGAGGTTGTCGCCGCTGTGCCGCACCGAGCCGTCCTCGCTGACGAGGTGGCGGAAGAAGACGACGTCGACGTAGCTCTGCCCGGCGAAGAGCACGGCCGAGGCGTCGAGGTCGATCTCACGGGTGCCGGTCAGCTTGGCGAGGAAGCCCTTGCGGGGCGCGGCCTGCCAGCCGAGTCCCATCCGTACGACGGTCAGGGCGTCGCCGGAGTCCTTGCTGAGGCTGATCTGCTGGCCCTTGGCCAGGTTCACGGACATGCGGTGCCTTCTGGTCGGGCGGTCGGATGGTGTCGTACGAGGCGCCGCCCGCCCGGGGTCCCGGGGCGGGCCGCGCCGGAGCGGCGCGTGCCTCAGACGTTGACGCCGAAGTCCTGCGCGATGCCGGCGAGGCCCGAGGCGTAGCCCTGGCCCACGGCGCGGAACTTCCACTCCGCCCCGTGCCGGTACAGCTCGCCGAAGACCATCGCGGTCTCGGTGGAGGCGTCCTCGGAGAGGTCGTAGCGGGCGATCTCGGCGCCGCCCGCCTGGTTCACGACGCGGATGAACGCGTTGCGGACCTGGCCGAAGCTCTGGCCGCGCGGCTCGGCGTCATGGATCGACACGGGAAAGACGACCTTGTCGATCTCGGCGGGCACCCCGGCGAGATTCACCTTGATGCTCTCGTCGTCGCCCTCGCCCTCACCGGTGAGGTTGTCCCCGGTGTGCTCGACGGAGCCGTCCGGGCTGGCGAGGTTGTTGTAGAAGACGAAGTGCTTGTCCGAGAGCACCTTCCCGGACGCGTCGCACAGCAGGGCGCTCGCGTCGAGGTCGTAATCGGTGCCCGTCGTCGTGCGCACGTCCCAGCCCAGGCCGACCGTCACCGCGGTCAGGCCCGGCGCCTCCTTGCTGAGCGAGACATTGCCGCCCTTGCCCAGGGAAACTCCCACAGCTGCTACCTCCACATCATTTCCAACACTTGCGCAATACTTAAAGTGGCCCGCTTACAGTGGTGCCGCGGTCTCGTCGCTCTCCTTCATGGCCTTCGTCTCGCTCTTGAGGATGCGCAAAGACTTGCCCAGGGAGCGTGCGGTGTCCGGCAGCTTCTTGGACCCGAAGAGCACGATGATCACGACGCCCAGGACCAACAGGTGCCAGGGCTCCAGTGCGTTTCGGAACATGGCTTTCACCTCTTGTCGTGGTCGGACCGCGGCCGGGGTGGACGTGCCACCCGCACAGCCGCGCTTGCTACATTGCGCAACTGTACAACCAATGGGTGGACCGACAGCAAGGGCATGGGTATGGGGCGACGGCGTAAGCGCAGCCGACTGCGGATCACACTCGTGACGGGCCTTGCGATGCTCGTCCTGATCACCGGCGGGGCCGGGTGGCTGTACCTGAAGCTGAACGGCAACATCGACACGTTCGGATCGGACGGCCTGTCCAGGAACCGCCCCGCCGACACGTCCAAGGGCGAGAACGTGCTGGTGATCGGCACCGACGCGCGCACCGGCGGGAACAGCGATCTCGGCGGCGGCGACAGACACGACATCGGCCGCTCGGACACCGCGTTCCTGCTGCACGTCTACGCCGACCACCGGCACGCCGTCGGCGTCTCCGTCCCCCGCGACACCCTGGTCACGATCCCGCCGTGCAAGCTGCCCGACGGTACGTGGAGCAGCACACGCACCGACGTGATGTTCAACGCGGCCTATACGACGGGCCAGACCGCCGAGGGAAATCCGGCCTGCACCCAGAACACCGTCGAGCAGCTCACGGGGCTGCGCGTGGACCACACCGTCGTCGTCGACTTCAAGGGCTTCTCGCAGCTCACCGACGTGGTCGGCGGCGTCAGGGTCTGCCTGCCGAACGACGTCTACCAGAACGACCTCAACCCGAACCGGCCCACGCAGGGCAAGCGCCTCTTCAAGAAGGGCGAGCAGACCGTCTCCGGGCAGCGGGCGCTCGACTACGTCCGCATCCGGCACGGCATCGGCGACGGCTCCGACATCGGCCGCATCCAGCGGCAGCAGTCCTTCGTCTCCAGCCTCATCAAGAAGATCAAGTCCGACGGCTTCACCCCGACCAGGCTGCTGCCGCTCGCCGACGCCGCCACGAAGTCGATGACCGTCGACCCCGGCCTCGGGTCCGCGGACAAGCTGCTCGCGTTCGCGATGTCCCTGAAGAACGTCGACCTGCACAACACCAAGTTCGTCACCGTCCCCTGGAAGTACGAGGGTGATCGCGTCGCCGTCGTGCACCCGGACGCCGACGCGCTGTGGGCGGCGCTCAAGGAGGACCGCACGCTCGACGGCAAGGACGCGAGCGGGAAGAAGGGCGGCGCCAAGGCCGGCGCCTCCCCCAGCCCGAGCGCCACCGATGAGGTCTCCGGCAAGGGCGCCTCCGGGGAGGTCTCCGGCGAGGGCGTCTCCGTCAGCGTCTACAACGGCACCGCCACCCCCGGCCTCGCCGCCGACGCCGCCGCGGCGCTCACCGGCCGCGGCTTCACCGTGCCGGCGACGGGCAACGCCGCGGACCGGGCCCTGTCCACCACGACCATCACCTACGGCCCCGGCGAGAAGGCCCACGCCTCCGCCGTCGCCCGGCTCTTCCCCGACGCCGAACTGACCGCGGGCACGGCGCCGGGCATCGGTGTGGTGCTCGGCGCGGACTACCGGCCGGGCAGCGCGGCCTCGCCGACGCCGACCCCGACGACGGTGCCGTCCGGCGTGGCCTTCACCGCGCGCTCGGCCGACCAGGACATCTGCTCCCACCTGTCGTACGGGTGACGGGCCGGGCGGTGTCCTACGGGTGACGGGCCCGGCTGCGCCCTAAGGCCTCACCGGCCCGGCCGCCCGGCCGTCTTACGGGAGGTCCGCCCAGCTCCCCCGCCGCCGCAGCAGGACCAGCGCGAGCGCGTACGCCACGAGGATCGCCGCGAGCAGCGGATAGTAGAGCGGCGGCAGGCCCGAGACGCCGAGCCAGGGGCCGAGCGGGGTCAGCGGCAGCAGGATGCCGACGGCCGCGAGACCCGTCGCCGCCCAGCGCACGGGGCCCGGCGTCCGGCCCTCGGCGGTGCGGCGGCCGGTGCGCAGCAACAGCATCACGAGGGCCTGGGTCAGCAGGTTCTCGGTGAACCACCCGGCGTGGAAGCCCTGTTGATCGCCGAGGTCGAGGGAGCCGGGCAGGCACAGGGCGAGCGCGCCGAAGGTCGCGAGGTCGGCGAGCGCGCCCAGGGCGCCGAATCCGGTGATGAAGCGCAGGAAGGGCCGGGGCCGCAGCACGGTGGGGCGGCGCAGCGCGGCCGTCCGGGGCCGGTCGAAGGCGAGCGCGAGCTGGGCCGCGTCGAAGCACAGGTTCTGGACGAGGACCTGCGGCGGAAGCATCGGCAGGAACGGCAGCAGCAGGCCCGCCGCGAGCATCGCGATCACGTTGCCCAGGTTGGAGGAGAGCGTGATCCGCAGGTACGAGGCGATGTTGGCGCTGGAGTGCCGGCCCGCCACGACGGCGTGTTCGAGCGCGGTGAGGTCCTTGTCGGCGAGCACCACGTGCGCGCTCTCGCGGGCGACGTCGACGCCTCCGGCGGGGCAGACGCCGACGTCGGCGGCGCGCAGGGCGGGCAGATCGTTGACTCCGTCGCCGAGGAATCCGGCGGTGTGGCCGCGGCCGCGCAGGGCGGCGATGACGCGGGCCTTGTGGTCGGGGGTGCAGCGGGCGAACACGGTGGTGCGGGCGGCGAGCTCCCCGAGCCGGTCGTCGTCGAGGTGCTCGATGTCGGCTCCGACGACGACCTCGCCGGGCTCGATGCCGACGTCGCGGCAGACGCGGGTGGCGGTGGCCGGGTGGTCGCCGGTGAGCACCTTGACGGTGACGCCGCGCTCACCGAGGGCGCGTACGGCGTCGTGCGCGGTGTCGGCCGGGGCGTCGTGGAAGGCGACGAAGCCCTGGAAGGTCAGGCCGCGTTCGTCGGCCGGGGTGTAGCCGCGGGTGCGGGCGGTGCGGTGTGCGGTGGCCACGGCCAGCAGGCGCACGCCGTCGGCCGCGAGTTCCCCGGCCCGCTTCCGCAGTACGGCCCGCTCGTCCTCCTCTACGGCGCAGCGCTCCAGGACCTCCGCCACGGCGCCCTTCACCGCGAGGACGTGCACGCCCAGGGTGCCGGGTTCCTTGACGACGGCCGTGGCCATGCGGCGTACCGGGTCGAAGGGCAGCGCGTCCACCCCGTCGTACGCGTCCCAGTCCTCGGGTCCGGTGGCCGCGAGCAGTGCCTCGTCGAGCGGGTCGGGGTCGGTGAGTTCGGCGGTCTGAAGCGTCCACCAGGCCGAGGCACCCGCCCAGTGCAGGGCCTCGGGGTCGGTGCGCCCGGGGTCGACGGCCGGCTGGTCGCGGGTGAGGGTGCCGGTCTTGTCGACGCACAGCACGTCAACGGCGCCGAGGTCGTGCAGGGCCGGGAGGCGGCGCACGATGACGCCGTGCGAGCGGGCGAGGAGGGAGGCGCCGCGGGCCAGGCAGATGGTGACGATGACCGGCAGCATCTCCGGGGTGAGGCCGACCGCGACGGCCACCGCGAACGGCAGGGTCTCCAGGCCCCGGCCGCGTACCGCCGCGTTCGCCATCAGGACCAGCGGCGGGGTCAGCAGCATGAAGCGGATCAGCACCCAGGAGATGCCGTGCACGCTGCGGTCGAAGGCGCTCGCGGGCCGGTCGCGCCGCGCATTGTGCACGGCGGCGAACCGGGTGTCGGCGCCGGTGGCGACGACGACCGCGGTGCCGCTGCCGGAGGCGACACTGCTGCCCTGGAAGACCAGGTGCCCCTCGCCGTCCCCGTCCGGCAGGTCGGCCGGCTCCTTCGGCACGGGCGCGGACTCCCCGGTCAGGGCGGCCTGGTGCACGGTGAGGCCGCGCGCCTTCAACAGGCGTACGTCGGCGGGCACCAGGGCGCCGGGCGCGAGGCGCACCACGTCGCCGGGCACGAGGTCGTCGACCGGTGTCTCGCGCACCCGTGGCTCGTCGTCGGGGCCTTCTCTGCGCTGCACGCTCGCGGTGCCCGCGACCAGTTCGCGCAGCCCGGCGCCGGCCCGGTCGGCCCGGTACTCGCCGTGGGTGCGCAGCACGCTGCTGACGATCACCAGGGCGAGGATGACGCAGGCCGTGCCCCAGGAGGCGACGAGCGCGGAGACGAGCCCGAGGCAGAACAGCACGGTGGTGAAGGGGTCGCGCAGGCTGCGCCACAGCCGCAGCGGCCAGGAGGGCTGCCGGGCGGTGGGCAGGGTGTTGCCGCCGTACCGGGCCAGGCGCCGTTCGGCCTCGTCCGTGGTCAGCCCGCGCGGGCTGGTGTCCAGGGCACGCAGCGTCTGCAACGCCGTCGGTCCTTCGGGGGCGGTACGCGGCTGCGGGAGCGATCCGAGGGCGTCGGTCCGCTCGGCCGGTTCGGGAACGGCCACGGGCCGGCCTTCAGGCCCCCGCGCCACGCAGGCGGCGCACCGGCGCCTTCGCCTGCTCGGCGCGCTCGGCGAGCTGGCCGATCATGAGGTGGACCACGCTCACGACCTCGGGATCGTCGACGTAGTACACCTGCCGCCGGCCCTCGCGCCGGGACCGTACGAGGCCCGCGAGCTTCAGCTTGGTCAGGTGCTGGCTGACGGCGGGCAGCGCGCCGCCCACCCGCTCGGCGAGCCCGCTCACGTCGCTCTCGCCCTGCGCGAGCGCCCACACCATGTGCAGCCGCACCGGCGACGCGAGCAGCGCGAACGCCTCGGCCGCTTCGGCGAGCACGTCGGCGGACGGATCCTCGAACCGACTTGCCCTTGCCGTCACTGGCCCACTCCTGTCCCGCGCTCCTGTGTATGCGTACGGGGCAAGTCTAGGCGGGCGTACACCGTCGCCGGTTCGCGGTGGCCCTGCTCAGGCCCCGCCCTCCCACGTCTCCGGTCGCCAGAGCCCTGCGCGGTTCAGGGACTGCGGGCAGTGGAGGTAGATCTCGTCGATGTGCAGGAGGAGGGCCAGGCTCGGGGGCTCGCCCTTCAGCGCCATGTCCGTGAAGAAGTGGGCGTCGGTGAGGATGCGGGCCCTGCCGTTGATGCGCAGGACGTCCTTGGCGCCGGGTATCAGGAAGAGCAGGCCCGCGTGCGGGTTCTGGAGGATGTTGTGGAAGCTGTCGCCCCTGCGGTTGCCGGGGCGGTCCGGCAGGGCGATCGTGCGGTCGTCGACGACGTGCGCGAAGCCGGGGCCGTCGCCGCGCGGTGACGTGTCGCAGTTGCCGTCCGCGTCGGACGTGGAGACCAGACAGAACGGCGAGCGGGCCAGCAGCCCCCGGTCCTTCCCGGTGAGTTCCCCGTGCACCTTCTCGATCACGATGGGCCACGGCTCGCCGAGGATCTCGCGCAGCTGCTCCGGGGAGCGCAACTCCTCGTAGGTGTCCGTGACATGCGGGACGTGCGACAAGCCGACTCCTGGGTCCGGGGTGGTTGATTCCCGCACCTTATACGACGTTAAGTTAGGGTCACCTAACAAGCCTCACGTCACAGCCCCCGGTCACACCCTGCTCCCCGCCGCCGTGTCCGACGACAGCCGCTGCGCCACGTACACGGGGATCACCGACAGCAGCACGAGGACGACGGCCACCACGTTGACCACGGGGGCCTGCTGGGGCCTGGACATGTTGGAGAAGATCCAGATGGGGAGGGTCTGGACGCCCGCGCCCGCCGTGAACGTCGTCACCACGATCTCGTCGAAGGACAGCGCGAACGCGAGCAGGCCGCCCGCCGCGAGCGCCGAGCGCATCAGCGGAAACGTGATGTCGCGGAACGTACGGAAGGTGCCCGCGCCGAGGTCCATCGCCGCCTCCTCGTACGAGCCGGCCAGGCGGCGCAGTCGGGCCGCCACGTTGTTGAAGACGACCACGACGCAGAACGTGGCGTGGCCGACGATCACCGTGAACAGGCCGAGGCCGATGCCGATCGGTTCGAGGACCGTGCGGAAGGCCGTGTTGAGGGCGACGCCGGTGACGATGCCGGGCAGCGCGATCGGCAGGACCACCGCGAAGGAGATCGCCTCGCGGCCGAAGAAGCGGTAGCGGGCCACCGCGAACGCGACGAGCGTGCCGAGGACGAGGGCGATCGCCGTGGCGCCGACGCCGGCCTTCACCGACGTCCACAGCGCGTCCCTCGCTCCCGCGCTGTGCCAGGCGGCGCGCCACCATTCGAAGGTGAGGCCGGGCGGGGGCCAGCCCGAACTCCGGTCGGGATTCAGCGAGTTGATGACGACCAGGAGCAGCGGGACGTAGATCACGGCGAAGCCGAGGACGGCGCCGACGCGGAGCGCGATGCGTGCGGGGCGGGAGAGATGCATGCCTGGCCCCCTTCAGAGGCTGCTGAGCGCGCCCGTGCGGCGCACCGCCAGCAGGTACAGGACGATGACCACGACCGGCACGGTGCCGAGCGCCGCCGCCAGCGGCAGGTCGAGCGTGATGTTCGCGTAGACGAGATTGCCGATCAACTGCGTCTTCCCGCCCACGATTTGGACCGCGATGTAGTCGCCGAGGCTGAGCGAGAACGTGAAGACCGAGCCCGCCGCGACCGACGGCAGAACGAGCGGAAACAGCACCGTGCGGAAGGTGCGCCAGGCGCGGGCGCCTAGGTCGGCGGAGGCGTCGAGCATGCTGTCGGGGACGCGTTCGAGTCCTGCGTGGATCGGCAGGATCATGTACGGCAGCCAGAGGTAGGTCAGGACGAGGACCGTCGCGACGAGCCCGTAGCCGGGGGCATTGAGGCCGAACGGCTTCAACAGCCAGTCCAGCAGGCCGCCTTGGGCCAGCATGACGCGCCACGCGTACGCCTTGACCAGATAGCTCGCCCACAGGGGCGTGAGGATCGCGACCACCAGCAGCGGGCGCCATCGTGGCTTCGCGACGCGCGCCGTGTAGAAGGCGATCGGGAACGCGATCACGATGCACAACGCCGTCACGCCGAGCGCGACACCCACGCTGCGCAGGGCCACTTGGCGGTACACGGCGGTCGTGAACAGCGCCTTGAAGTTGTCCAGCGTCCACGTCCGCACGATGTCCGACGTGAACGGATCCGTGGTCCACAGGGCGGAGAGGAACAGGACCGCGAGCGAGCCGAGGTAGGCCACGACCAGCCAGGTCAGGGGCGCGGCGAGCAGCAGGGACAGGCGGAGCCGGGGGCTGCGGTGCAGCGCTCCGGCGGCCCGCTTCGTGGTCAGCGGCACGTCACCCCTTGATCTCCGTCCACGCCTGCACCCACTTCGCGTACGGCACGCACTTGGTGTCGGTGCGGCCGTCGAGGCACTGGGGGATGGGCGTGGTCCAGAAGTGGACCTTCTTCCAGTACGCGGCGTCGTCGGCGTGATAGGTCGCGCAGTGCTTCGGGTCGCTGGTCTGCTCGCAGGCCTTCGCGTTGGCGGGGGCCTCGCCGAAGTACTCGGCGACCTGGGCGTTCACCTTCGGCGAGACGATCCAGTCGAGCCATTTGTAGGCGCAGTTGGGGTGTTCGGCCTTGGCGGACACCATCCAGGTGTCGGACCAGCCGGTGGAGCCCTCCTTCGGGAGGACGGCCTTCACGGGGGCCTTCTCGCCCTGCGCGGTGTTCAGGATGACCTGCCAGCTGGTGCCGACGACGGAGTCGCCGCTCTTGAACGCGGAGACCTCCTTGAGGTAGTCGCTCCAGTACTCGCCGATGTTCGCGTTCTGCTTCTTCAGCAGGGCCACCGCCGCGTCGAACTGCTTCTGGTCGAGCGCGTACGGGTCCTTGATGCCGAGATCCGGCCGGGTCTTCATCAGGTACAGGGCGGCGTCGGCGATGTAGATCGGCGAGTCGTACGCGGTGACGCGGCCCTTGTGCTGCCCGGCGTCGTCGAAGACGGCCTTCCAGGAGTCCGGCGCGGGCTTCACCTTGTCCGTGCGGTACATGAGGAGGTTGGCGCCGCGGCCGTGCGGGATGCCGTACGCGACCTTCTTCACCGAGTTCCAGGGCTGCATCTTCAACCCCGGGAAAACATCCCGGTAGTTGGGCACGAGCTCGGTATTGACCGGGGCCGCGTCGCCGGACGCGATCAGGCGCAGTGAAGCGTCGCCGGACGCGGAGACGGCGTCGTACTGGCCCGTCTTCATCAGGTTGACCATCTCGTCGGAGGTCCCGGCGACCTTCGTGGAGACCTGACAGCCCGTCTGTTTCTCGAAGGGGTGCACCCAGTCCACTTTGGGGTCGTTGGAGCCGTCCTCGGCGTAGCCGGCCCAGGCGATCAGGTTGACCTTGCCCTCGGTCTTGCCGAGGGACTTCGGGGCGGACATCTTCGGCGGGGTGAAGCCCTGCCCGCCGGGCGCGCTCTTGCCACCGCCGCCGTCGTCGGAGGAGCCACAGGCGGTGGCGAGCAACAGCCCGCCGAGCGCGGTGGCGGCCATCAGGGTCCGGGTTGCGCGCACGTGAACACTCCCAGGTCGTCGGGGTGACTCAACTTGGCTGGTGCAGAGGGACGTTGTGCCGCCGGTGCCAGCGCAGCAGGACGCGGGCGCCGGGCGGCGCGGGGGCGTCCGCCGTGTCGGCCGCGTCGGCCGCGGTTCCGGTGTTCTGGCGTACGACGACGAAGCGCACGCCCGCGTCGGTGTCGACGACGACGCGGGTACTGTCCCCCAGGTACACGGCGTCGGTCACGGTGCCGCACACCTCGCTGTGGTCGGCGCGATCGTGCTCGGCCCCGGGGTCGAGGACCCGGATCTTCTCGGGTCTGACGCCGAACGTCCCGGGTTTCCCCACGAGCAGTTCGGCGGCGGATCCGGTGAGCGTGTTGGAGGTGCCGACGAAGGACGCGACGAAGGCGGAGGCCGGGCCCTCGTACAACTCCCTTGGTGTGCCGACCTGTTCGACGTGTCCCGCGTTCATGACGGCGACGCGGTCGCTGAGGGCGAGGGCCTCGGCCTGGTCGTGGGTGACGAGGACGAAGGTGATGCCGACCTCGCGCTGGAGCTCCTTCAGCTCGATCTGCATCTGTTCGCGCAGCTTGAGATCGAGTGCGCCGAGGGGTTCGTCGAGCAGCAGGACGCGGGGGCGCACCACCAACGCCCTTGCCAGGGCGACGCGTTGACGCTGGCCACCGGAGAGCTGTCCCGGTCTGCGCCCGCCGAAGTCCTCGAGCCGCACGGACGCGAGGGCGGCGCGGACCCGCTCGGCCTGCTCCCGGCGCGGGACGCCGCGCACCTTCAGGCCGTAGGCGACGTTCTGCTCGACGTTCATGTGCGGGAACAGGGCGTAGTCCTGGAAGACGGTGGTGACGTCGCGCTCGAAGGGGGCGCGCCGGGTCACATCCTCACCCGCGAGGTGGATCGAGCCGCCGGAGGGGGTCTCGAAACCGGCCACGAGCCGCAGCACGGTCGTCTTGCCGGACCCCGAGGGCCCGAGCAGCGAGAAGAACTCACCCTCGGCGACGTCGAGTTCGATCCCGTCGACGGCCCGCACCTCGCCGAACGACTTGCGCAGCTCCCGCAGCCCGATCGCTGCGCTCTCCTTGGCGGTGGCCATAGTCGTAGATCATGCACACTTCAATGACGGCCACAAGGGTGCGGCGCATGCCACCCGGCTCGACGAGCACTCCCCCGCCCCAGAGGGTGCCGATGGTCACACCAGCACCACGGTTGAACCCGGTGACAGAGGTCACTCGAATTTCGTCCGGCTTCAGGCGCACGGATTCCCTCATTCCGCCGTCTATTCATATGAGGCCGTGCAGTGGTCCCACCGTCCAGCCGTCACAAGGGAGCAGGCGTTGTCCGTCATCGAGCAAGCCGTCGAGGCCCGTCTCGTCGCCGCCGCGCCGCGCATGGCGCACATTCCGGCGACTCTGCGTTACGACGTGCGCGACCCGTTCGCCGTGCGCATGTCCTTCCCGGCCCCGGCCACACTCGAAGGCGTCGCCGTGAGCTGGACCTTCGCCCGTGAGCTGCTCGCCAGTGGGGTGAGCAGCCCGGCGGGCGCGGGCGACGTGCGGGTGAAGCCGTACGGGTACGACCGCACGGTCCTGGAGTTCCACGCGACGGAGGGGACGGCGATCGTGCACATCCGCACCGGAGAGCTGCGCCGCTTCCTGGCGGAGACGACGGAGCTGGTGCCGGTCGGCGAGGAGGCGTCGCACGTGGACGTGGACGCCGACCTGGAGGAGCTGCTGCGGGACGCCTGCTGAATCAAATCCTTTGACGTCCCCTGGAGGGGCTCCTATCGTGGTTGACGGTTCTGTTGCCGTCGATAGGAGAAGGACGTTGCTCCACTGAGGTCCTGAGACACCGCGCAAGTGACGCAGTCGCGTCATGTCGTCGTGCGTGTGCGACCTCGGTATCCCGAGCCGTCCTCCCCGCCGGAACAGGCCTTTTTTGTGGCCCTCGCCCCCGCGGTGTCTCGAACGCGTTGCATCCCACCGTTCACACCGAGCAACCGCGAGGCCACCTCATGTCACATCCCCAGAGCTATTCGGGCGCCGCTCCCGCCTCCGTCGCCTGCACCGCCCTCGACTTCGCCTGGCCCGACGGCACCGGCGTCTTCGACGACCTCCAGGTCGCCTTCGGCCCCGGCCGCACCGGACTCATCGGCCTCAACGGGTCGGGGAAATCAACCCTGTTGAAGCTGATCGCCGGTGAGCTGACCCCGGTCGAAGGCACCGTGCGGGTGTCCGGCGAGGTCGGTTACCTGCCGCAGAACGTCACCCTCGACACGGCGCTCCGCGTCGACCAGGCGCTCGGCATCGCCGGCACCCGCGCCGCCCTGCACGCCATCGAGGCCGGCGACGTACGGGAGGAGCACTTCACCGCGGTCGGCGACGACTGGGACGTCGAGGAGCGGGCGGCGGCCACGCTCGGCGAGCTCGGTCTCGGCCACATCGACCTGGACCGCACGATCGGCGAGGTCTCCGGCGGCGAGTCCGTGCTGCTGCGGCTCGCCGCGCTGCTCCTGCGCCGCCCGGACGTGCTGCTGCTCGACGAGCCCACCAACAACCTCGACCTGCGCGCCAGGCAGCGTCTTTACGCCACCGTTGAGGCCTGGTCCGGGGTCATGATCGTGGTCAGCCACGACCGTGAACTCCTCGACCGCGTCGACCAGATCGCCGATCTGCGCGACGGCGAGGTCGCCTGGTACGGCGGGAACTTTTCCGCGTACGAGGAGGTGCTCGCGGCCGAGCAGGAGGCGGCGGAGCGGACGGTGCGGGTCGCCGAGTCCGATCTGAAGAAGCAGAAGCACGAACTGACCGAGGCCCACGTCAAACTGGCGCGGCGCAAGCGGTACGGCCAGAAGATGTACGACATCAAACGCGAACCGAGGGCGGTGATGAAGCTGCGCAAACGGTCGGCCCAGGTCTCCGCGGGCAAGCACCGCATCCTGCACGAGGAGAAGCTCGCCGAGGCGAAGGAGCGGCTCGACGAGGCCGTGGAGGCGGTGCGCGACGACGACGAGATCCGCGTCGACCTGCCGTACACGGCCGTGCCACCGGGCCGCTCCGTACTCACCCTGCGCGAGCTCCAACTCCCTTACGGGGCACGGGTGGACGGCGAGTGGGAGCTGCGCGGTCCCGAACGCATCGCGCTCGTCGGGCGCAACGGCGCGGGCAAGACGACGCTCCTGCGCACCATCGCGGGCGAGCTCGACCCGGTCGCGGGCGAGACCCTCGCGCACGTCCCCCTGCGGTTCCTGCCGCAGCGACTCGATGTGCTCGACGAGGAGCTGAACGTCGCCGAGAACGTGGCCCGGTTCGCGCCGGACGCCACCAACAACCGGGTCCGGGCGCGGCTCGCCCGCTTCCTGTTCAAGGGGGCCAAGGCCGACCAGCCGGCGGCAACCCTGTCGGGCGGCGAACGCTTCCGTGCGGCGCTCGCCGCGCTGATGCTCGCCGAGCCCGCGCCGCAGCTGCTGATGCTGGACGAGCCGACGAACAACCTGGACATCGCCAGCGTGCACCAGCTGACGTCGGCCCTGGAGTCGTACGAGGGCGCGCTCGTCGTGGCCAGCCACGATCTGCCGTTCCTGGAGTCGATCGGTGTGACGCGGTGGCTGCTGATGGACGGGACGCTGCGGGACACGACGCTGGAGGAGGTGCGGGCCGCGTAACGCAGAAACGGTGGGATACCCGACAAAAGGTGTCGGGTATCCCACCTAACGTCGTCGGCATGAACTACCTGCACATCGTCGGCGCCCGCGAGAACAACCTCCAGGACGTCACCCTGCGCATCCCCAAGGAGCGGCTCACCGTCTTCACCGGGGTGTCGGGCTCGGGCAAGTCGTCCGTCGTCTTCGACACCATCGCCGTGGAGTCGCAGCGGCAGCTGAACGAGACGTACACCTGGTTCGTCCGCAACCGGCTGCCCAAGTACGAGAAGCCGCACGCGGACGCGCTCGAGGAGCTGACGCCCGCGATCGTCGTCGACCAGAAGCCGATCGGCGGGCACTCCCGGTCCACGGTCGGCACGATGACCGACGTGTACTCGGTGATCCGCGTGCTGTTCTCGCGGCACGGGACGCCGAGCGCGGGCGGCGCGACCGCGTACTCGTTCAACGACCCGAGCGGGATGTGCCCGGAGTGCGACGGGCTCGGCCGCACCGTGCGCCCCGACTACGGGCGCATCCTCGACCCGTCGAAGTCCCTCGCGGGCGGAGCCGTGCTCTTTCCGCCGTTCGCCGTCGGCACCTGGCAGGGGCAGACGTACACGAACACCACCGACCTCGACACCAGCAGGCCCGTACGCGAATTCACTGCCGCCGAGCGGGAGTTCCTGATGCGCGGGCACGGGCGGACCGTGAACGTCGCCAATACCGGCGGCCGGCGCGACATCGACTTCGAGGGGCTCGCCGACCGCTTCGAGCGGCTGTATCTCAACCGGGACCTGTCGACGCTGAGCCGGCGCACGCGCGACCTGGTCGGCCGGTTTCTGACCGAGGGCACCTGCCCGGTCTGCGACGGGGCGCGCCTGAACGCCGCCGCGCTCGCCACCCGCGTCGAGGGCCTGAGCATCGCCGAGTGCACGCGCATGGAGGTCGGCGAGCTGATCCCGGTGCTGCGCCGTATCAAGGGCGCGGTGGCCGGGCCGATCGCCGGGGCGGCCGTCACCGCGCTGGAGCGCATCGAGGCGATCGGCCTCGGCTATCTCAGCCTGGACCGGGAGACGTCGACGCTGTCCGGCGGCGAGGGCCAGCGCCTGAAGACCGTGCGGCACCTGGGCTCCAGCCTGACCGGGATGACGTACATCTTCGACGAGCCGAGCGTGGGCCTGCACCCGCGCGACGTGGGACGGCTCAACGATCTGCTGCTGCGGCTGCGCGACAAGGGGAACACCGTGCTCGTCGTCGAGCACGACCCCGATGTCATCGCCGTCGCCGATCACGTCGTCGACATGGGCCCGGCGGGCGGCGCCGACGGCGGGCGCGTGGTGTTCGAGGGCACGCCGGGCGCGCTGCGGCGCGCGGACACGCTCACCGGCCGGTGTCTGCGCCGCACGGGCGGGGTGAAGGAGGACCCGCGCGCGGCGACCGGCCACGTAAAGGTCGAGGGCGCCCGGGTCCACAACCTCAAGGACGTCACCGTGCGGGTGCCGACCGGCGTGCTCACCGCCGTCACCGGGGTCGCCGGGTCCGGAAAGAGCTCCCTCGTGTCGGGGGCGTTCTGCGCCGCGCACCCGGAGGCCGTGGTCGTCGACCAGTCGTCGATCGGGATCTCCGGGCGCTCCACCCCGGCGACGTATCTCGGGATCATGGACACCGTACGGAAGGTGTTCGCGCGCGAGACGGGCACGGAGCCGGGCCTGTTCAGCTTCAACTCCGGCGGCGCCTGCGAGCACTGCGAGGGGCGCGGCGTGATCCACAGCGATCTGGCGTTCATGGACCCGGTGACCACCGTGTGCGAGGCGTGCGGCGGGCGGCGCTTCAAGGACGAGGTGCTCGGCCTCACCGTGCGCGGCCGCAGTGTCGCGGACGTGCTCGACATGACGGCCGCACAGGCCCTCGACTACTTCGCCGACCTCGACGAGAAGGGCGTACGCCGCCGCCTGCAAGCCCTGCACGACGTCGGCCTCACCTATCTCACGCTCGGCCAGCCGCTGAGCACCCTCTCCGGCGGCGAGCGCCAGCGCATCAAGCTGGCGACGCAGCTGCACCGCACCGCGGCGACGTACGTCCTGGACGAGCCGACCACCGGGCTGCACATGGCGGACGTCGACGGGCTCGTGGCGCTGCTCGACCGGCTCGTCGACACGGGCAACACCGTGGTCGTCGTCGAGCACAACCTCGATGTGATCCGGCGGGCGGACTGGATCATCGATCTGGGCCCGGAAGGCGGCCGGCACGGCGGGGAGCTGCTTTTCGAGGGCACACCCGCCCAACTGCTCGACGCGGAGGGCTCGTTCACGGCGGAGCACCTGCGGCGGGCCGTCGCGGGCGCGGACAGGCCCGGTGAGGGGGAAGTGACGGCCGCGTGACAGGGGATTCCGCGACACGTGTCGCCCTGTGCATGATGTGGGCACCGTCACCCTCGCCCGTCGCCATGGAGTCAGCCGTGCCCAGCAAGAAGGCCCTCGTCCGCCGCCCGGGACCGCGCATCGCGGACGGGCTCGTCACCCACATCGAGCGGACCCCTGTCGACGCCGCGAAGGCGCAGGAACAGTGGAAGGGGTACGTGGCCGCCCTTGAGGCGCACGGCTGGGAGACGTTCCTCGTGGAGCCGGTCGACCTGTGCCCGGACGCGGTGTTCGTGGAGGACGCGGTGGTGGTCTTCCGGAACGTGGCACTGATCACCCGCTCCGGCGCCGAGTCGCGGCGCCCGGAGACACCGGGGGTCGAGGAGGCCGTGGCGCGCCTCGGCTGCTCCGTGAACTGGGTGTGGGAGCCGGGCACCCTGGACGGCGGCGACGTACTGAAGGTCGGTGACACGATCTACGTAGGGCGCGGCGGGCGCACCAACGCGGCGGGTGTCCAGCAGTTGCGCGCCGTCTTCGAGCCGCTCGGCGCGCGCGTGGTCGCCGTTCCCCTCTCCAAGGTGCTGCACCTGAAGACGGCGGTGACCGCGCTGCCCGACGGCACCGTCATCGGCCATCCGCCGCTGGTCGAGCACGCCTCGCTGTTCCCGCGCTTCCTGCCGGTGCCCGAGGAGTCCGGGGCGCATGTGGTGCTGCTCGGCGAGGACCGGCTGCTCATGGCGGAGAGCGCGCCGAAGTCGGCGGAGCGGCTCGCCGACCTCGGATACGAGCCGGTTCTGGTGGACATTTCCGAGTTCGAAAAGCTGGAAGGCTGTGTGACCTGCCTCTCAGTTCGCCTTCGAGAGCTCCACACGTAACCACTGTCTTTATGGGCCGCTTAACCTACGGCAACGTAACCTACGACACCGTAGGTATCTCCGCTCGTATTACCTCCGTCCCCCAGGAGCCTCCGTGACCGTCATCTCCCCCCGCCTCGGCTCGTCGACCACATGGACCGACGCCCGCCTGCTCCACGCGCTGGAAGAAGTCGTCGAGCAGGAGCTCAACCGGCACCTCAAGGTCGCCAAGGACTGGATGCCGCACGACTACGTGCCGTGGTCCGACGCCCGCAACTTCCCCGAGTTCTTCGAGGACGGCGAGGCCTGGTCCAAGGACCAGTCCAAGGTCACCGAGGTCGGCCGCGTCGCCCTCATCGTCAATCTGCTCACCGAGGACAACCTCCCCAGCTACCACCACGAGATCGCCTCGCTGTTCGGCCGCGACGGCGCGTGGGGCACGTGGGTGCACCGCTGGACGGCCGAGGAGGGCCGGCACGGCATCGTGATGCGCGACTACCTGCTCGCCTCGCGCGCCGTTGACCCGGACCAGCTGGAATCCTTCCGGATGTCGCACATGAGCGAGGGCTACCAGTCGGACAACAGCCACTCGATGCTGCACTCGGTCGCGTACGTCTCCTTCCAGGAGCTGGCCACCCGCGTCTCGCACCGCAACACCGGCCACCAGTCCGGCGACCCGGTCTGCGACCGCATGCTCGCCCGCATCGCCACGGACGAGAACCTGCACATGGTCTTCTACCGGAACCTGCTCAAGGCCGCGTTCGAGATCGCGCCCGACCTCACCATGCAGGCCGTGCGCGACGTCGTCGTGAACTTCCGGATGCCGGGCCACGGCATCCCCGGCTTCGAGCGCGCGGCGGCGCAGATGGCCATCGGCGAGGTCTACAACATGCGCATCCACCACGACGACGTGATCCAGCCCGTGCTGCGCTTCCTGAAGGTCATGGAGATCGACGGTCTCGGCCCCGAGGGCATCAAGGCGCAGGAGGAGCTGGGCCTGTTCATGAACGGTCTGGACACCGAGGCCTCGAAGTTCGACGAGAAGCTGGCGGCCCGCAAGGCACGGATGGCGGCGCGGGCGGCCGGCGCCTGACCGCTCCCCGCCCGGGTGCCCCGGTCCGGGGCGCCCGCATCGCGCCCGGAAGCGTCAGCCGCGCCTGAGCCGCTGTCGCTCCTTCTCCGAGAGTCCGCCCCACACCCCGAACCGCTCGTCGTGGGTGAGGGCGTACTCGAGGCAGCTCTGCCGGATCGGGCACAGGCCGCAGATCGTCTTGGCCTCGCGGACGGAGCTGCCCGGTTCGGGGAAGAAGAATTCGGCACCGGTCTGGGCGCACAGCGCCTGGTCCTGCCAGGTGGGGCCGGCAGGCGTAAGGGTCGTGTTCGCGTACATGGCGGCCAGTCTGCCGCCCGCCGAAAAACGTTTGATCAACGCTCGTTCAACGGGCGGCAATCGGGCACCGTGGGCGCTTCGGATGCCCGGACGGTCACTTCTGCTCGGGGTCCCCCTTGAGCACCGCGAACGTCGCGCCGAACGGATCCGTCAGTTTCGCGATCCGCCCGACGCCGGCGATGCTGACCGGCTCGGAGCGCACCGTGCCACCCAGCTCCTGCGTCCGGTCCGCCGTCGCGTCCACGTCCGGGACGTGGATGTACGTCGCCCAGTGCGGGCCCGCCGCGGCCTCCGAGGGGTCGCTGTCCAGCTTGGCGAGGCCGCCGAACATCGCGTTCTCGTCCGTGCCCTGCGGGTTGATCGTCGTGTAACTCCCGCCGGGGAACTCGACGTCGAACGCGCCCCAGTTGAAGACCGAGCCGTAGAACTGCTTCGCGGCGGCCACATCGGGGGCGTACAGCTCCACCCAGTTCAGCCCGCCGTCGTCCCTGGTGTACTCGAGGCCCTTGTTCTTCCCCGGCTGCCAGATACCGAAGGGGGCGCCCGCCGGGTCGTTGAAGACGGCCATGCGGCCCAGGTCGAAGACGTCCATCGGCTGGAGCAGGGCGCTGCCGCCGGCCTGCTCGACCGCCTTCGCCGTGGCGTCCGCGTCCGAACTCTGGAAGTACACGGTCCAGCCGGGCTCGCCCTGCTCGGCGGTGACGGTCATGGCGCCGCTCACCGTCCTGCCTTCGAGCTGGAACATTCCGTATCCGCCGGCCTCGGGGCCTGCCGACAGGAAGGTCCAGCCGAAGAGGCCGCCGTAAAAGGAGATCGCGCCGTCCATGTCGGGGGTACTGAGGTCCAGCCAGTTCGGCGCGCCGTCCACGAACTCGGTAGTGATCATGGGTCTTGCCCTCCTCGTCGAGGGTTTCTTTTCCGGACTGCCGAGTCTTCCACCGGGCACTGACAACCGCCCTCGCACCACGCTGACCTGGGCTGGTTCAGACCAGAGGAACCGAACGCTCCGCCTTCAACGGTTGAACACAAACAAATCGTGGGAGCGCTCCCTGCGCGAACTCTTGACGCCTCCGCCCCCTCTCGCCACAGTAGGGCTCCCCCACACACCCCCCACATTCGAGGAGTGTCCATCGTGATCTCGCGCAGAATATTTCTCGCCAGTGCCGGAGCGGGCCTCGCCACGACGGCCGCAGCACTCACCCTTCCCTCCTGGACCGCGGGCGCCGCACCCGCCACCTGTGAACTGGCCCTGGAGAACAAGTCGTTGAGCGGCACGGTCCGCGCATACGTCACCGGCCACGAGAACGGAACCGGCAACTGGGTGCTGCTGCGCTCCGACGGCAGCGTCTACCACCCCGAGTCGCCGAGCGCCCCGCAGACCCCGCTGCCCGTCGACTGCGCCATCCCGCTCGGCGCCGCCGGATCCGCCCCGAAGGTCGTGACGCTGCCTCAGATGTACGGCGCCCGCGTCTACTTCGTCCGCGACGACACGCTCGAGTTCTTCCTCAACCCGGGCCCCTCCCTGGTCGAGCCTGCCTTCGCCACGAAGGAGGACGCGAACTACGGCAAGACCTGGGCGTTCGCCGAGTTCACCTTCAACTCCGAGCAGTTGTACTCCAACATCAGCTACGTCGACCTGATCACGGCGCTGCCCATAGGGATCAAGCTGGAGGGCGACGCCACACACACCGTCGCCCCGTTCCCCGACGGCGCCATCGACAAGATCGCCTCGGATCTCGCCGCACAGGCCGCCAAGGACGGGCAGCCCTGGGACAAGCTCGCCATCAAGGGCGAGGACGGCAAGGTGCTGCGCGTGATATCGCCGCAGAACCTCATGGCGCCGTACTTCGACAAGCCCGACGAGATGCCGTTCCGCGACGTGTGGGGCGCCTACATCGACAAGGTGTGGGAGAAGTACGCCTCGACCGACCTGAAGATCGACCTCCAGGGCGGGCGCGGCGTCTTCACGGGCCGGGTCAGCGGCGACGCCCTCACCTTCAACGGCGGGCACACCTTCACCAAGCCCGCCTCGAAGGACATCTTCACCTGCAACCACGGGCCGTTCGCCAACAACCCGGACGACTCCGACGACAAGAAGGGCATCTTGTCCCGCCTCGCCGCCGGGTTCAACCGCAGCGTCATGCTCACGCACGCCGAGCAGCCCAACGGCCTCACGTCCGCGGACTACTACCAGGACGCCACGACCAACCACTGGTCGCGCATCGTGCATGCCAACTCACCCATCGGCTACGCCTTCCCGTACGACGACGTGCAGGCCGAGGGACAGCCGGATGTGTCCGGCGCGGCGCACGACGGCAATCCGCGCCGGTTCACGGTGAGTGTGGGGTCGTAACTCCCCTGGCGTGAGTTCGCAACTCCCCTGAAGAACAGCGCTACTTCGTGGCGTCCTCGCGGATCAGGTCCGCCGCCCGTTCCGCGAGGGCGACCGTGGGCGCGTGCGTGTGTCCGCGGGTGATGCGCGGCATCACGGAGGCGTCCACGACGCGCAGGCCCTCGGTGCCGCGCACACGCAGGCGGGGGTCGGTGACCGAGCCCTCGTCGGAGCCCATCCGGCAGGTGCCGACCGGGTGGTAGAGGGTCTCGGCGGTGGCGCGCACCGAGCGGGTGAGTTCCTCGTCGTCGACGACGCCGGGGTAGCCGCCCATCGGCCCGGTGTGGTGCGCGGCCAGGGCGCTCTGGGCGAGCAGTTCCTCGGCGCGGCGCACACCGGCGACGAGTGTGCGCACGTCCTCGTCGTGGGCCAGGTAGTCCGGGTCGATGCGGGGCTGCGCGTCGCGGCCCGTCGGGGTGATCCGGCCCTCGCTCTTGGGCTGGAGCAGGATCACGCCGAGGGTGAGGCCGTGCTCGGTGGGCTCCTCCAGGCCGTGGTTCACGAACGGCACCGGTGCGTAGACCAACTCGATGTCGGGCGCGGTGAGTTCGGGCCTGGTGGCGAGGAAGGCGACGGCCTCGCCGACGTTCGAGGTGAGCGGTCCGCGCCCGCCGAGCAGGAACCGGGCGATGTTGGCGGGCGAGTCGGCGCCGGTGAGCGAGATGGGCTTCGCGGCGCGGACGTTCAGCGCGTACATCAGGTGGTCCTGGAGGTGGCGGCCGACGTCCGGCGAGGCGACGAAGGCGTCGATGCCCGCCTCGGCGAGGGTCTCCGGGTCGCCGATGCCCGCCTGTTGCAGCAGCTGCGGCGAGTTGATGGCACCCGCGGAGAGGATGACCTCGCGGGTGGCGCGCAGGGTGCCGGCGGAGACCCCGGAGGCGACGACGCCGGCGGCGCGGGTGCCGTCGAAGTCGATGCGGATGACGCGGGCGTCGGTGTAGATGTCGAGGTTGGGGCGGCGCGCGGCGGGCTTGAGGTAGCCGTCGGCGGCGCTCCAGCGGCGGCCCTTGTGCTGGTTGAGCGGGGTCAGGGCGAAGCCGGAGTGGTCGGCCTGGTTCAACTCGCCGAGCTCGCGCAGTCCTTGGGCGCGGCAGGCGTCGAGGAACGCGGCCGTGGTCGGGTTCGGGTGGCGCGGCGGCGAGATGTGCAGCGGCCCCGCCGTGCCGTACACGGAGCCCTCCTGCGCAGCGCCCTGCCAGCGCTCGGCGCGCTGGAAGTAGCGCGCGAACTCGTCGTACGACCACGGGGATCCGGCGGCCTCGCCCCAGGCGTCGTAGTCGGCGCGGTGGCCGCGCACCCACATCATGGCGTTGATGGAGGAGGAGCCGCCGAGCGTGTGCCCGCGCGGCCAGTACAACTCCCGCTCGTCCAGGGCTGCTTGCTTGGTCGTCGAGTAGTCCCAGTCGTACGGCGTCTTGAACAGCTTCGGGAACGCGGCCGGGATCCTGATCTCCGTCTTGCGGTCGCGCGGCCCCGACTCGACCAGGGCAACCTTGACGGACGGGTCCTCGCTCAGCCGCCCGGCCAGCACACAACCGGCGGACCCGGCCCCCACGATCACGTAGTCGTACGTACGGTCCTTGCTCAACGCGGCTCCCTCGATGATCAGTGCCATGTGCAGGTGGCACCGATGCTCTACTCCCCGGTAAGCGCTGTCCAGAGCGGGTTGTGCGGGATGAGCAAGGATCGCGTCACGGGGCGGTCACGTCCCGCAGTCACGCGCTTCGCAGTCCGTGAACAGTCGGCGACGGAGAGCGGCGAGGGGCGGGCGGGGCGGGCTTCACCATCGATGCCTGACACCCCGTCACCGTCGACATCGACGCGTCCGACACCGACGGGGGGTGGGCCGCGCGCCGCACCACTGCCCCGCTCCGCCCCGGCTCGCTCAGTGGTGCGGCGCCTCGTACGGCGGGATCGTTCCGTCCGCCTTCTTCACCAGGAACAGGCCCGCCATCCCCATGTCCGAGTGACTCTGGACATGGCAGTGGTACATCCACGCCCCAGCTCCGACTCCCTCCCCCGCGACGATCTGGAACCCGAACGAGTCCGCCGGGCCGCAGATCTTGTTGTCGAGGACCTGGGTCGGGTCGTCGGGCCCCGTGAGCATGCCCGTGCGGTTGTCCGCCCAGCGGTGACCGTGCAGGTGGAACGTGTGATAGTACTCACCGTGCGTGATCATCACGATCTCGACGCGATCGCCCACCGTGGCCTCGAAGTCGGGCGCCTCGTGGGCCGCCTTGTTGTTGATCGTCATGTCGTTGAAGACGATCGTGAAAGTCCTGCCCGGGTCGGGCAGGACGTCACCCTTGCGGCGCACGACCACCGGGCCGTACAGGCCTTTTCTGATCCCGCCCGTGCCGTGGTCCGTGCCGACGACGTGATCGTGGTAGTGCCAGTAGCCCGCGGTCCCTGCCCGCCAGGTGCCGTCCTTCCTGCGCCCCGGGGCGTGTGTGCGCCAGGTGTAGGTGCGGGTACCGCCGGGTTCGACGTGGCTGCGATTCATCCGCGTACCGTCACTGGAGATCTCGTAGTCCATGCCGTGCACGTGCAGGCTCGCGTCGACGTCCGTGAGGTTGTGGAACTCGATGTGCGCCGCGTCGCCCTCGTTGAGCTCGATCAGCGGGCCGGGGATCGACGCCTTCCCCTTCTCGAAGCCGTAGCCGAGCCGGCCGTCCGCGAGATTCTCCGCGTACAGCGTCAGGCGCTTGACCTCGCCGCCCGCGGGCGCGGTGCGCGGCGGGGTGTCCGCCCCGGCCGCCGGTTCGGCCGACGCCCCGATGGACAACGATGTCACCCCGGCCGTTGCGGCCACGGCACCGCCGATCATCATGCGCCGGCTCAGTGCACGTCCGTCCTGTTCACTCGCCTGCGTCGACGCGTCGCGAGGTCTGTCGTGCTCGGTCACGGCCAACTCCCCAGTCTCGTACGGACTTTCACGTCGCGCAGGGCACCGTAACCACATGATCTTCGTTTATCCACACCCAGGACAAAGTTTGCGTCATATCGGTCATACCCCTTGGCGGACCACGAAAAGAGGTCTAGCTTCCACCGCGCCGTTGCTGTGTCCGACGAGGGGTGGGTGAACACATGCGTCGGTCGACGCATCAAAAGCCGTTGCCCGTACGAGAGTTCAGAGCGAGCCGAAGCAGACGTGCACGCGTCTGGGCGGTCGGGGTCGCCGCGGGAACCGTGACTGCCGGGCTGCTGGGCGGGCCGGCCGCCAGCGCGCGCCCGGCACCGGAACCGTCCCCGACAACGATGTCCGTCAAGTCGCCACCCGGCGGCGCGAATGTGCGGGTCCTGGTGTTCTACGGGTCCGCGGCCGGCGGCGACGAGTCGCCCACGGTCAACGCGGGCATCGAGGCGATCGAGAAGATCGGCCGGTCGGGACCCGAGGCCCAGCAGTTCACGATCACGGCGACGGACGACGCCTCCGTGTTCACGAACGCCACGAAGCTGGGACGTTTCAACTCGGTCGTCTTCCTGACCGGCGGGGGCGACGTCCTCGACCCCGACCAGGAGGCCGGCCTGGAGTCGTACATGGAGGCGGGCGGCGGTTTCGTCGGCGTCCATGACGCGGCCCGCGCCGAGCCGTACTCGGACTGGTTCACCGGCCTGATCGGGGCCCGGCCCGCCGCGTCGTCACCAACTGCCGCGCAGCGCGCGACGGTTGAGGTCGGTGACCGGCAGAACCCGGCGACGAAGGACCTGCCGGTGCAGTGGAAGCGCGCCGACAAGTGGCTGAACTGGTCGGCGAACCCGTCCGGCGACGTGCACACGGTCGCGCGGGTCAACGAGACCACGTACAAGCCGGGCGAGGGCGCGAACGGCGCCGACCACCCGGTGAGTTGGTGCCGTGACTACGACGGCGGCCGGTCCTTCTACACCGGGATGGGCGGCACGGTCTCCTCGTACGACGAGGTGGACTTCCGCGACCATCTGCGCGGGGCGCTGCTGTGGACGACGCGCATCGCGCGCGCCGACTGCAAGGCCGCGATCGACGCCAACTACAAGGCGGAGCGCCTGACCCAGGCCAATCAGGCGGGTCAGAACGACCAGATCGGCGAGCCGCACGGGCTCGTCACCGCTCCCGACGGGCGCGTGCTCTACATCGGGCGCGGCGGCGCGGACTCGTCCCAGCCGGTGATCACCGACTGGAACAACCCCGACGTCGGCAAGGGCATCGGCCAGATCCACGTCTACGACCCGAAGACGAAGAAGGTGACCCTCGCGGGGGCGCTGACCATCTTCGGCAACAAGGGCGGCGGGGACGAGCTGGTCAAGGTCGAGGAGGGTCTGCTCGGTATCGCGCTGGACCCGAAGTTCGAGCAGAACGGGTACGTGTACCTGCACTACACGCCGCACTCGGGGCTCGACCGCGACAAGCAGATGGCCGAGCGGCAGGTCTCCCGCTTCACGCTCGACCTGAGCACGAACAAGCTGGACCCGAGCAGCGAGAAGGTGCTGCTCAAGTGGCCGGTGCAGGTGCACAGTTGCTGCCACGCGGGTGGCGGGATGGCCTGGGACTCCAAGGGGAACCTGTACATCGCGACCGGTGACAACAACTCCTCGCAGTTCAGCGACGGTTACTCGGGCAACAACCCGGAGCCGAACTACAAGGGCGTCTCGTTCGCCGACGCGCGCCGCACCGCGGGCAACACGAACAACCTCAACGGCAAGATCCTGCGCATCCACCCGGAGGCCGACGGGACGTACACCCTGCCGGAGGGCAACCTCTTCACCGGCAAGGAGACGGCCGAGGGCGGCGGCAAGACGCGCGGCGAGATCTATGTGATGGGTGTCAGGAACCCGGCGCGCATCTCGATCGACCCGAAGACCGACACGCTGTACGCGGGCTGGGTCGGACCCGACGCGGGCGAGCCGTCCACGACGTGGGGCCCGGCCAAGTACGACCAGTTCGCCGTCATCACCAAGGCGAGCAACCGCGGTTGGCCCTACTGCATGGGCAACAAGCAGCCCTACCGCGACCGCAACCTGCCGGACCCGACGAAGCCGCTGGGCTGGTACGACTGCGACCACCCGAAGAACGAGTCGCCGAACAACAACGGCCTCGTCAACCTGCCGCCGGTGACCGGCAACAACATCTGGTACTCGCCGCAGGGCGGGGCGCCGGACTACCCGCGCGACGCGAACGGCGTTCCCTCGTACAAGAAGGAGGAGGCCAAGTACCTGCTGCCGTGGCTCAAGGGCGGCGGCCAGGCCGCGATGGACGGGCCCGTCTACCGTTACGACGCGTCGATCCCGAACGCCGACAAGTGGCCGAGCTACTGGGACGGCAAGTGGTTCGTCGGTGACTTCTACGACGCCGACCAGCCGCGCAACGCGGTCCTCACCGACCCGAAGACGCACGGCGACGGATCGATCCCGGTCCACTCGGAGTCGTTGAAGAAGATCATTCCGATCGGCAACGACGGCATCAAGAACCTCATGGACTGGAAGTTCGGTCCCGACGGTGCGCTGTATGTCCTCGACTACGGGCGCGGCTTCTTCACCTCCGACTCCAAGTCGGCGCTGTGGAAGGTCACTTACACCGGTGGCGAGGCGACCCCGGCCGCCGATCAGCTGGCCAGGAAGGGCTGATCACATGCGATCCACGCGACTGATGCGCCCCGTGCGCAGACACAGACTCCTGACCGCTCTGCTCGCCGCGATGCTGATGTGTCTCGGTCTCGGCTCGCTGCCGGCCGCGACCGCGGCGCCCGCGCCCGAGGCGGCGGCCGACCAGGTGCTGACCTGGACGGCCGGGGACGACATCACGAAGTACGCGTCGGTGCCCGAGACGGCGGTCGCCGGCAAGGCGACGATCGTCTTCGAGAACAGCACGGCGACCGGCAACACCACGGGAATGCCGCACACGTTGACGTTCGACGTGTCGGACCCCGAGTACAACAACGACGTGCCGCTGAACATCCTTGCCAACCCGAACGACGACATGGGCGGCAAGCACACGGCCGAGGTCACCCTCTCCCCCGGCAAGTACCGCTATCACTGCACGATCCCCGGGCACACCAGCATGACGGGGGTCCTGACGGTGACGGACGGGGGCGGCGGTGACGACACGACCGCTCCGGAGACCTCGGCGAAGGCCGAGGGGCAGACCAACGCCGACGGCGCGTTCGTCGGGTCCGCGTCCGTCTCGGTCACCGCGACCGACGCGGGTTCGGGTGTCGACAAGGTCGAGTACGCGCTCGACGGCGGCGCGTACACGCCGTACACGGCGCCGGTGGTCGTCGACCAGGTCGGCGCGCACACCGTGAAGTACAAGGCGACCGACAAGGCGGGCAACGCCGCCGCCGAGAAGTCGCTCGACTTCACCGTGGTCGCGCCGCCGACGGACGACACGACGGCGCCGGAGACCTCGGCGACGGTGACCGGCGACAAGGAAGACGCCGGTGGTTACGTCGGCATGGCCACGGTGACGGTCTCCGCGTCGGACGCCGGCTCCGGGGTCAACACCATCGAGTACGCGGTCGGCGCCGACGGCGCCTGGCAGCCGTACACCGCGCCGGTCATGTTCCACGACCCGGGCACGTACAAGGTGCGCTACCGAGCCGCGGACAAGGCGGGCAACGCCGCCGCCGAGAAGTCCGTCGACTTCACGGTCGTGGCGCCGCCCGTCCAGGACACGACGCCTCCGACGGTGTCGCTGGCGGTCGGCGGGGACAAGAACTCCGACGGCGCGTACATCAACAACGCGAAGCTGACAGTGACGGCGGCCGATGACATGTCGGGCGTCGACAAGGTCGAGTACTCGCTCGACGGCGGGCCCTATCTCGCGTACACCACCCCCGTGGTGGTGGACCGGGTCGGCGCCCACTCGGTGGCGTACCGGGCGAGCGACAAGGCGGGCAACACCGCCGCGGCACAGTCGTTCGTGTTCGCGGTGGCCTCGGGCGGCGGCGTTCCAGCACCCAACTGCCCGGAGCTGGACGAGCGTTCCACCGTCTTCGTCGGCACGACGGACACCGGCATCCCGAACCGGGTCACCAACAACCGGTGCCGCATCGGCGAGTTGATCGAGGACGAGAAGGAGTGGACGTCGCACGCGCTGTTCGTCAAGCACGTGAAGACGGTCACCGACAAGCTTCTCAAGGAAGGCGTCGTCGATCAGCGCGAGTACAACAAGATCAACAAGGCGGCGCGGCAGTCCCCGATCGGCACGCCCGGTCAGACCGACGGCTACAAGAAGATCCTGGACGGCACGCAGGAGCAGTTCGCGAAGTGGGAGCAGGTCGGCGGCGGCAAGTTCGCGCTGAACGCCGACGGGTCGATCACCAGCAGCACATCCGTCGACGGCATGGGCATGTTGTGGTTCCCGCAGCGCAAGTACGGCAACTTCTCGCTGAAGCTCCAGTGGCGTGACGACGCGCCGGGCACGGGCAACGCCAACGGCGGGGTGTTCGTGCGCTTCCCGTGGGTGCACGACAACCCGGAGGAGCCGAACCCGGAGTGGGTCGCCATCAAGTACGGGCACGAGATCCAGGTGCTCGACAAGCCCGATGGGGACATGTACAAGACCGGTTCGATCTACGGCTTCGACCGGGTCGGCCTCGCGGGCGCGGGCGTCACCCAGAAGGGCACGTGGAACGACTACGAGATCAAGGTGGTGGACCAGCGCTTCTCGATCTACCGCAACGGTGTGCTGATCAACGAGTTCGACAACACCGGTGGCCAGGTCTTCGAACCCCCGCGGGACGACGACCCGGGCACGGACGGCCGACGTTACTCCGAGGGGTACGTCGGGCTCCAGGTGCACAGCACCACGGACGTCATCTCGTACCGGGACATCCGCGTGAAGGAGCTCTGAGCCTGCCTGCACGTCAGTGAGTCGAGCCGGGTCCGTCCTCGTGCCGGGCCCGGCTCGGCTGCACCCGCTTGGGCTCCCCCGGCATCTTCGGGTACTCGGGCGGGTACGGCAGGTCGCCGAGGCCGCGGTCCTTCTCGTCGCGATCGGCCAGCTCCAGGAGGGCGTCGAGGGAGTACCTCTCCTTGTCCATGTCGGCGTGTACGTCGCCGAGTTCGGCGTACCGCTTCGGCATGGTGACGATGTCGAAGTCGCGGGGCAGCGCGTCGCCCAGCTCGTCCCAGGCGAGCGGGGCGGAGACGGGGGCGTGCGGGCGGGCGCGCACCGAGTACGCGGAGGCGATGGTGCGGTCGCGGGCCGTCTGGTTGTAGTCGACGAAGATGCGCTCGCCCCGCTCCTCCTTCCACCACGCCGTGGTGACGAACTCCGGCATGCGGCGCTCCAGTTCGCGGCCGCAGGCGATCGCGGCGCGGCGCACCTCGGTGAACGTCCAGCGCGGTTCGATGGGGACGAAGACGTGCAGTCCGCGGCCGCCGGAGGTCTTGGGCCAACCGCGCAGGCCGCCGAACTCGTGGAGCACGTAGCGGAGTTCGTTCGCCGCGTGCACGGCGTCGGCGTAGTCGGTGCCGGGCTGCGGGTCGAGGTCGATGCGCAGCTCGTCCGGGTGGTCGGGGTCGTCCCTGCGGACCGGCCAGGGGTGGAAGGTGAGGGTGCCGTACTGGGCGGCCCAGATCACCGCGGCGACCTCCGTCGGGCACATCTCGTCGGCCGTCCGCCCCGAGGGGAAGGTGATCGTGGCGGTGGGGATCCAGTCGGGCAGGTTCTTCGGCGCGCGCTTCTGGTAGAAGGACTCGCCGGTCACGCCCTCGGGGTAGCGCTCCAGGGTGGTGGGCCGGTCGCGCAGGGCGCGCAGGATGCCGTCGCCGACCGCGAGGAAGTAGTGCGCGAGGTCGAGCTTGGTGTAGGTCACCTTCCCGCCGTCGGGGAAGAACACCTTGTCGGGGCTGGACAGACGCACCGTCCGACCGCCCGCTTCCAGTTCCACTGCCGCACCCTTGCCGCCCATGCGCTCACGCTAGGCCGAAAGGACGTAATGCGCATACCGGGCGATACGACACCGTAGAGGACAGAATCGGGGCATGGACCTCCCCGTGATGCCGCCGGTCAAGCCGATGCTCGCCAAGTCCGCCGCCAGGATCCCCGAGGGGATGCACTACGAGGCGAAGTGGGACGGCTTCCGGGCGATCGTGTTCCGCGACGGTCCGGAGATCGAGCTCACGAGCCGGACCACCAAGTCGTTGACCAGGTACTTTCCCGAGCTCGTCGCGGCGCTCGCCGAGCGGCTCCCGGAGCGCTGCGTGCTCGACGGGGAGATCGTGATCGCGCGGGACGGGCGGCTCGACTTCGACGCGCTCACCGAGCGGATCCACCCGGCGGCCTCACGGGTGAAGACCCTGGCCGAGCGCACGCCCGCCTCCTTCGTGGCCTTCGACGTCCTGGCGCTCGGCTCCGAGTCCACGGTCGAGCTGCCACTGTCCGACCGCAGACCGCTCCTGGAACAGGCCCTCGCGGACGCCTCCGCACCGCTGCACCTGGCACCGGCCACCACCGACGCGGAGCTCGCGCAGACCTGGTTCGAGCAGTACGAGGGCGCGGGCCTGGACGGCGTCGTCGCCAAGCCGCTCACCCTGCGCTACCGGCAGGACGAACGCGTCATGCTCAAGATCAAGCACGAGCGGACCGCGGACTGCGTGGTCGCCGGCTACCGCTTCCACAAGAGCGGCCCGGTCGTCGGCTCCCTGCTCCTCGGCCTGTACGACGACGAGGGCGCCCTCCAGCACGTCGGGGTGTGCGCGGCCTTCACGATGAAGCGCCGCACCGAACTGGTCGCCGAGCTGGAGCCCCTGCGCATGGAGGACGCCGAGGGCCACCCGTGGGCGGCGTGGACCGACGAGGCGGCACACGAGGGCCGGCGGATGCCGGGCGCGACCAGCCGCTGGACCGGCAAGAAGGACCTCTCCTGGATCCCGCTGCGCCCGGAGCTCGTGGCCGAGGTCGCCTACGAGCACATGGAGAACGGCGCCCGCTTCCGCCACACGGCCCGCTTCCGCCGCTGGCGCCCGGACCGGGCACCCGAGAGCTGTACGTACGCACAGCTGGAGGAGCCGGTGAAGTTCGACCTGGCGGATGTGCTGCGCTGAGCGTGTGACGGGAACGCCGATCGCGCCGGTCCGCCGGTCACGTTCCCCCGGAGTGAGCGGGGTGTGCCCGTGGGTATCCAAGAGGCGTGGACGAGATGCGCAGGCGTGCGGTCATGGTCGGGGCTCTCGGGGCGTTCGCCTCGGCGTGTACGGCGAGTCGGCTGCCCGGGGGCGGGAGTTCGGCGTCGGCGCGTGCGCCGCTGCTCGCCGTGAAGATCGACAACGTGGGACCCGCGCGGCCGCAGACCGGGCTCGACGAGGCCGACCTCGTGTACGTGGAGCAGGTCGAGGCGGGGCTCAGCAGGCTGATGGCAGTGTTCGGCTCGCGGCTGCCCAAGGTGGTCGGGCCGGTGCGCAGCGCCCGCGAGACCGATCTTGAGCTGTTGCGCCAGTTCGACCGGCCGACGCTCGCGTACTCGGGGGCGCAGAGCGCGCTGCGGCCCTCCATCGAGTCGGCGCCGCTGCGGGCGGCGCCGCCGGGTGAGGCCGGGAGCGCGTACTTCCGTGGCAACGACAAGCCCGCGCCGCACAACTTGTATCTGCGACCCGCGAAGCTGGGCGATCCCGCGGCGGGGGTGCACGCCGGGGAGGCGGCCGGGTTCGAGTTCGCCGAGCGGGCACCGAAGGGTGGGCGGGCCGAGACGGAGCACACGGTGCGCTTCCCTGCCGCCCGGTTCACCTTCAACTGGTCGGCGGAGGACGGGCGTTGGCTGGTGGGCATGGACGGGCGCGCCGCGACGACGGCGACCGGCAAACGACTCGGCGCGCCGACGGTGGTCGTCCAGTACGTCGACGTGGCGCCTTCCCGCTTCCACGACCGGTCCGGCAACACGTCGCCGCTGTCGCGCACGGTCGGCGACGGTGACGCGGTGGTACTGCGGGACGGGCGGGCCTACGACGCGCAGTGGCGGCGACCGTCTCCGACGAGCGGCACGACGTACTCGGCGGCGGACGGCGCCGCGGCCCTACCGTTTGCGCCGGGGCCGGTGTGGGTGGTCTTGGCTAAGCGATGACACCTACCCGGGGTCACGGCCTCGGGGCTCTGCCCCGGACCCCGCGCCTCAATCGCCGGCGGGGCTTGATTTGCCGGACTCGAGCGTCTCGGCCGCCGGTGGGGCTTGATCATTCAAGCCCCTGCGGCGATTGAGCAGCGGGGTCCGGGGCAGAGCCCCGTGGCCGCCACGCCGGGTGGGCGCAACAGGTCAAGAACTCGCCGCCGCCTCCACCTCACCCGGATACCGAAGGCCCTCCGCCGCATCGCACACCCGTTGGATCAGGTCGAAGAACACCCCGCGCTCATCAGCGTCGAGCGGCGCCAGGAAGATCTGGTTCATCCGGGCCGTGCGCACCGCCAGCTTCTTGTGCGTGCGCAACCCCCCGGGCGTGAGGCGGAGCAACCAGCGGCGACCGTCCTGCGGGTCACGGACCTTGTCGACCAGCTCGCGCCGCGTGAGCCGGGTGATCACCTCGGCGATCGTGGAGCGGTCAAGACCGACCCGCTCCCCCACCGTGCGCTGATCCAGACCCGGCTCGGCCACCAGCGCGTTGAGGACCGCGAACTGCGGCGACGTGATCTCCTCGGAGACCATCGTGTTCCACAGCAGATAGTGCGCCTGCTGGAGCCGCCGGGCGAGGTGCCCGGGATGGGTGGTCAGATCCACCGCGGCCATGGCGGTCCTCCGTCTGCAGTCGTTGCGCCGCTGAACACGGCCGTGCACTGAGCAAGGATCCGGCACCCGGCATCCCCTTGTCGAGTCCATCCATGCGTTTCCCTTGGGACTCTTGACGGTTCACACACCCAGTGGCAACGTGAGCGGCATCCAGAAAATGCTCAGTGCGCTGAGTACTTCAGAAGCACTTCACGGGCAGTTCATGGCACTTCGCGGAGATGAGGGCTGGCAGGGATGGACAAGGTTGTCGCCACGGCCGCTCAGGCCGTCGCCGATGTGGGGGACGGTTCGTCCCTCGCGGTCGGCGGGTTCGGCTTGAGCGGCGTACCGAACGTGTTGATCAAGGCGCTGTACGAGCAGGGCACGGGGAACCTGTCGGTGGTGTCGAACAACTGCGGCGCCATGGACTCCGGCCTCGCCGTCCTGCTGAGCGCCGGGCGGATCGACCGCGTCACGGGCTCGTACATCGGCGGGAACAAGGAGTTCGCCCGGCAGTACCTGGCCGGTGAGATCGAGGTCGAGATGATCCCGCAGGGCACGCTCGCCGAGCGGCTCCGCTCGGGCGGCGCCGGCATCCCCGCCTTCTACACCCCGGCCGGCGTCGGCACCCAGGTCGCGGACGGCGGACTCCCCTGGCGCTACGACGGCAACGGCGGGGTCGCGAAGGCCTCGCCGCCGAAGGAGGTGCGGGAGTTCGACGGCGTCGAGTACGTGATGGAGCGCGGCATCCGTACGGACTTCGCGCTCGTCCGGGCCGCCAAGGGCGACCGGCACGGCAACCTGGTCTTCAACAAGTCCACGCGGAACTTCAACCCCCTCGCCGCGCAGGCCGGAAAGATCACGATCGCCGAGGTGGAGGAGCTGGTGGAGCCGGGCGAGATCGAGCCGGACGCCGTGCACCTGCCGGGAATTTTCGTGCAGCGCGTGATCGCCCTGACGCCCGAGCAGGCCGCCGACAAGGGTATTGAGAAGCGGACGGTGAGCAACTAGCCATGGCCTGGACACGAGAAGACATGGCCGCACGCGCCGCACGCGAGCTGCGCGACGGTCAGTACGTGAACCTCGGCATCGGTCTGCCGACGCTGATCCCCAACTACCTCGGCGGCGACGTGGAGGTGATCCTGGAGTCCGAGAACGGGATCCTGGGCACCGGCCCGTACCCCACCGACGACGCGGTCGACCCGGACCTGATCAACGCGGGCAAGGAGACGGTCACCGTCCTGCCGGGCGCCTCGTTCTTCGACTCCGCGCTCTCCTTCGGGATGATCCGCGGCGGTCACATCGACGTCGCCGTGCTCGGCGCCATGCAGGTGTCGGCCACCGGCGACCTCGCCAACTGGGCCGTCCCCGGCAAGATGATCACCGGCATCGGCGGCGCCATGGACCTGGTGCACGGTGCCCGTACCGTCCTGGTCACCATGACGCACACCGCGAAGGACGGCTCCCCGAAGATCGTCGAGGAGTGCTCGCTGCCGCTGACCGGCAAGGGCTGCGTCGACCGGATCATCACCGACCTCGCCGTGCTCGATGTGACCGAAGACGGCCTGGAACTGGTGGAGTTGGCGCCCGGCGTCACCGCCGAGGAGGTCGTCGAGAAGACCGCCGCGAAGGTACGCGTCCCGCAGCAGGAGGCAGCCAAGTGAGCAGGAACGTCAAGGACGTCTACATCGTCGATGCCGTACGCAGCCCCATCGGCCGCTACAACGGCGCGCTCGCGGCCGTCCGCCCCGACGACCTCGCCGCGCACGCGATCCGTGAACTGGTCGCCCGTACACCGGAGTTGGACCCGTCCCGGATCGAGGACGTGTACTTCGGCAACGCCAACGGCGCGGGCGAGGAGAACCGCAACGTGGCCCGCATGGCGGGACTGCTCGCCGGGCTTCCGACGTCCGTGCCGGGTGTCACCGTGAACCGGCTGTGCGCCTCCGGCCTGGAGGCCGTGATCCAGGCGGCCCGCGCCATCGCGGTCGGCGACGCGTCGATCGCCGTGGCCGGTGGCGTCGAGTCGATGACCCGCGCGCCCTACGTGCTGCCGAAGAACGACAAGCCGTTCCCGGCCGCGAGCACCGAGCTGTTCTCCACCACGCTGGGCTGGCGCATGGTCAACCCGAAGATGGAGCCGCAGTGGACGGTGCCGCTGGGCGAGTCGGCCGAACTCATCGCCGACAAGCACCACATCACGCGCGAGCAGCAGGACGAGTTCGCGCTCGCCAGCCACCAGAAGGCCGCCGCCGCGCAGAAGAACGGCCTGTTCGACGCCGAGCTCGCGTCGGTCACCATCCCGCAGCGCAAGGGCGACCCGACCGTCGTCTCCGCCGACGAGTCCGTGCGCGCGAACAGCTCCCTGGAGGCGATGGCGAAGCTCAAGCCGTCCTTCCGCAAGGACGGCGGCACGGTCACGGCGGGCAACGCCTCGCCGCTCAACGACGGCGCCGCCGCGCTGCTCCTCGTCGACGAGGAAGGGCTGAAGGCCACCGGGCGCGAGCCTCTCGCCCGGATCTCCACCACCGGTGTCTCCGCGATCGACCCGCACTACTTCGGGCTCGCGCCCGTCGAGGCGACGAACCGGGCGCTCGCCAAGGCGGGCAAGGGATTTGCCGATCTGTCGACACTGGAGCTGAACGAGGCGTTCGCCGCGCAGGTGCTCGGCTGTGTCGCCGAATGGCCCGAGTTCGATACCGCGATCCTGAACCCGCAGGGCGGCGCCATCGCGCTCGGCCACCCGCTCGGCGCGTCCGGCGCCCGGCTCGCGGGCACGGTCGCCCACCAGCTCGCCCGCAAGGGCTCCGGCGTCGGCGTCGCCACGCTCTGCATCGGCGTGGGCCAGGGCCTCGCCCTCGTCCTGGAACGCTAGGTAGGAAGGTCCCCACCCCCATGTCACTCACCCAGGCCGACATCGACCGTGAGATCACCGCCAAGCGCGACGCCTACTACAAGGGCCTCGCCGACGGCGCACCCGTCGAGAACCACCCGCGGCGCGACTACGCCCCGTACCGCTCCTCCACCTTCCGGCACCCCAAGCAGCCGCCGATCAACATCGACGTCTCCAAGGACCCGGAGCTGATCGAGCTCACCGCTCCCGCCTTCGGCGAGCGCGACATCACGAAGATCGACAACGATCTGACGATCCAGCACGCGGGCAAGCCGATCGGCGAGCGCATCACCGTCGAGGGCCGCCTCGTCGACCGCGACGGGCGGCCGCTGCGCGGTCAGCTGATCGAGCTGTGGCAGGCCAACTCGGCAGGCCGTTACGCGCACAAGATCGAGGTGCACGACGCGCCGCTCGACCCGAACTTCACGGGCGTCGGCCGGGCGCTGACCGACGACGACGGCTGGTACAAGTTCACGACCATCCAGCCGGGCCCTTACCCGTGGGCCCAGCACACCAACGCCTGGCGCCCGGCGCACATCCACTTCTCCGTCTTCGGCTCGGCGTTCACCCAGCGCCTGGTGACGCAGATGTACTTCCCGAGCGACCCGCTGTTCGCGTACGACCCGATCCTCCATTCGGTGACCGACGACGCGGCGCGCCAGCGCCTCGTCGCGACGTACGTGCACGAGAAGTCGGTTCCGGAGTTCTCGATGGGCTATCAGTGGGACATCGTCCTCGACGGCCCGAACGCCACCTGGATGGAAGAAGGGCGCTGACCAGCCATGACGACGATCGACATCAACAACCCCGAGTCCGTGCTGCCCACCCCGTCGCACACGGTCGGGCCCTGGTACGGCTACGCGCTGCCCTTCGAGGGCGGCGGTGACATCGCCCCGGTCGGCCACCCGGAGACGATCGCCGTGCACGGCTACGTCTACGACGGCAACGGTGCCCCCGTCCCCGACGCGTTCGTCGAGGTCTGGGGCGCGGACCCCGAGGGCAACGCCTCCACCATCGACGGCTCGATGCGCCGCCAGCCCTTCACGGGCGGGTACCTGGGCCGCAACGGCGTGGAGTTCACCGGCTGGGGCCGCATCGAGACGGACGCGAACGGGCACTGGGCCGTCCGCACCCTCCGCCCGGGGGCGCGTGGCGAGTCGGCGCCGTACCTCGCCGTGGTGATCTTCTCCCGCGGTCTGCTCCACCACCTGTACACGCGGATCTACTTCGCCGGTGACGAGGCGCTCGCCACGGACCCCGTGCTCCGGCAGGTCGACGCCGAGCGGCGCGACACGCTGATCGCGCAGCGGCAGGCGGATGGCACGTACCGTTTCGACATCCGCCTTCAGGGCGAGGGCGAGACGGTCTTCCTGGAGTTCACGTGACGTTGTTCGACCCCGGCAGCGAGGGTGCGCCCACCGAGCGCACCACGTCCGAAGAGGCCTTCCTTCAGGCCCTGTTGGACGCGGAGGCGGGCCTCACGCGGGCGCAGTCCTCGCTCGATCTCGCGCCCGTCGCCGCGGGTGGGGCCGTCACCGCGGCGGCCGTCGCCGAGCGGTTCGACGTGCGGGACCTCGCGCGCCGTTCGCGTGGTGGCGGCAATCCGGTGATTCCGCTGGTCGCGGACCTTACGGCGGCGGTGGTCGCGGAGGACAAGCAGTACGCGGAGTACGTGCACCGGGGTGCGACGAGTCAGGACATCCTCGACTCGGCGCTGATGCTGGTCGCGGCGCGCACGCTGGACGTGCTGCTCGACGAGCTGTCCGGCACGGAGGGCGCGTTGGCGGGCCTCGCGCGCGAGCACCGGGACACCGCGATGCCCGGTCGTACGCTCACGCAGCACGCCGTGCCGACGACGTTCGGCCTCAAGGCGGCCGGGTGGCGCTCGCTGGTGCTCGACGCGCGGGACCGTCTGCGGAGTGTGCGGGGGGCGCTGCCGGTTCAACTGGGCGGTGCGGCGGGGACGTTGGCGGCGTTCGGGGCGTACGGGTCGGAGGATCCGCTCGCTCTCGTGGCGGCGTACGCGCGTGAACTCGGGCTCGCAGAGCCGGAGTTGCCGTGGCATGTGCTGCGGACGCCGGTGGGGGATCTGGCCGGGGCGCTGGCCTTCACGGCCGGTGCGCTCGGCAAGATCGCGGCGGATGTACTGGTCCTCTCCCGTACGGAGATCGGTGAGTTGGCCGAGGGGGCGGGTGGCGGGTCCTCCGCGATGCCGCACAAGGCGAACCCGGTGCGTTCCGCGCTCGTCGCCGCGGCGGCTCGCCGCGCTCCTGCGCTCGCCGCGACGCTCTACGCCTCCGTGGCCGCGGAGGACGAGCGGCCCTCGGGTGCGTGGCACGCGGAATGGGCCACGCTGCGGGAGCTGTTGCGGGTGGTCGGTGGTGCGGCACGGGACGCTTCCGCTTTGGTCGGCGGGTTGGTGGTGCGGGTGGATGTGATGCACGCGCATCTGTCGCTGACGGGCGGGGCGATCGTGTCGGAGCGGCTCTCGGCGGAGTTGGCCGGGGTGCTCGGGCGCGGTGTGGCGAAGGAACTTCTGGCGTCCGCCTCGCGGCGGGCCCGGGAGTCGGGCCTGCCCCTCGCCGACGTCCTCTCTGCCGAGCCGGCGCTCAAGGACTCCGGCATGGACGTGGCCGAGCTGACCGATCCGTCGCGGTACACCGGGGCGGCGGGGGCGTTGGTGGATCGGGCGTTGGGGCGCCGGTGACATGTCCCCCACCCCGCCCCTTCCCGAAATCCCTGCGGGCGCGTGCAGGGGGTGCGGGCCGCGCCGGGCGCAGGTCGTCGCCGGTTTCCGGTGGGGCGGGGCCGGGGTGCGCAGTTCCCCGCGCCCCTTTAAGGGGCGCGGGACTGTATCCCTCAGTGGCTCCGCCACGGGGCGCAGCCCAGCCACGCACGACGTACACCCGACGGCACCCCGAACCCCGTCCCACCCAGGGGCGCGGGGAACTGCGCGCCCAGCCACGGACGACCCGTAGCCGACGACGACCGAAGACTTCGACCGCCCAAGTCGTAATCCGACCCACCGGGAGCCCACCCATGAACGCAACCCGTCTGAACCACCACACCGAGGGCTCGCCCACCGCTCCGCCGCTGGTCCTCGGCCCCTCCCTCGGGACGAGCCTCGCCCTGTGGGACGGGGTCGCACCCGAACTGTCCAGCGCCCACCGCGTCGTACGGTGGGACCTCCCCGGCCACGGCGGGTCGCCCGCCGACCTGGTCACGGCGGGCGCCACCGTCGGAGACCTCGCCGACCTCGTCCTCGCACTCGCCGACGACCTCGGCATCGACCGCTTCGCCTACGCCGGCGTATCCCTCGGCGGCGCCGTCGGCCTGCACCTCGCCGTGCACCACCCGGAACGCCTCACCAGCCTCGCCGTCATCTGCTCCTCCGCCCACTTCGGCGGCGCCAAGAACTGGGAGGAGCGGGCCGCCCTCGTCCGCAAGGAGGGCACGGGAGGCGTGGCCGAGACCGCGCCCTCCCGCTGGTTCACCCCCGGCTTCCGCGTGGAACGCCTCGTGCAGGACAACCACGACGCCGACCCCGCGGGCTACGCGGCCTGCTGCGACGCCCTCGCCGCGTTCGACCTGCGGGACCGGCTCCCCGACATCACCGTGCCCACCCTCCTCATCGCCGGCCGCGAGGACCCCGCCACACCGCCGGCGCACCTGCGCGAGATCGCCGACGCCGTACCGGACAGCGAACTCGTCGAGCTGGCGGGCGCCTCGCACCTCGCCCCCGCCGAACGGCCGGAGGCGGTCGTCGGGCTATTGCGCACCCACCTCGGGCAGGCCGCGAAGCGCGGCATGGAGGTGCGCCGCGAGGTGCTCGGAGACGCGCACGTCGACCGGGCGCAGTCGCGGCAGACGCCGTTCACGGCCCGGTTCCAGGACTTCATCTCGCGCTACGCGTGGGGCGAGATCTGGACCGACCCGACGCTCAGCCGCCGCGAGCGCAGCATGATCACGATGACCGCGCTCGTCGCCCACGGCCACCTCGACGAGTTCGGCATGCACGTCCGCGCCGCCCTGCGCAACGGCCTCACCCCGGACGAGATCGGCGCCGTGGTGCAGCAGTGCGCCGTGTACGTGGGCGTGCCCGCCGCCAACTCCGCGTTCGGCGTCGCCCAGCGGGTGCTCGCCGAGGAGGGCCTGGCGTAACGCGCGGCATAACCCCGACAGGCGTACGTACAGGGGGGTCATGCCCGACCCGGGGCCTCCCCCCTAGCCTGGACGCATGGCCACACTCCTGATCACCGGTGCCACCTCCGGCCTCGGCCGGTACCTCGCCTTCGAGCTCGTTCGCGGCGGGCATGTCGTGCTCGCCCACGGCCGGGACGAGAAACGTACGGACGCGCTCGTCGAGGAGCTACGGGCCACCAGCGGGCGCGCCGAGGGCTTCGTCGCGGACCTCGCCTCCCTGGAGCAGGTCCGCGACCTCGGCGCCCGCGTCGCCGCCGCCCACCCGGAGCTCGACGTCCTCGTCAACAACGCCGGCGTCGGCACCGGGGCCCCCGGCTCCGGCCGCGAGCCGAGCGCCGACGGGCACGAGCTGCGGTTCGCCGTCAACGTGCTCGCCCCGGTCGCCCTCACCCGCACCCTGCTGCCCACCCTCCAGGCCAACTCGCCGTCCCGTGTGGTGAATTGCGGATCGCTCGGGCAGTCCCCGCTCGACTTCGACGACCTGGAATTCGACAACGACTACAGCGGCACCGAGGCGTACTGCCGCTCCAAGTTCGCCCTCGCCGCGCACACCTTCGCCCTCGCCCGCGAACTGTCCGGCACGGGCATTCACGTCAACGTCATCCACCCGGCGACGTACATGGACACGGCGATGGTCCGCGAGGCCGGCGTCGGCCCGATGAACACCGTCGAGGACGGCGCGGCCGGCGTACTGGCCCTGGCCGTCGGCGAGTTGGGCGGCGAGGCCACCGCGGGCTTCTTCGACGGCGAGCAGCCGACGCTCGCACAGGCGGAGACGTACGACCGCGAGGTCCAGGACCGCCTCGACATCGAACTCGACCGCATCTTGGGGCCGTTCAAGCCCTAGGTCCTGTCGTCAAACTCCCGTCGTCGCCCGGAGACGGGGCGCGGCTAGCGCAGCCCCCGTCCCGTCTCCAAAACCTCCCGCGCCCGCGCCGTCAACGCGTCCGCCCCGCACGAACGGGCCAGCTGCAGACCGCGGTTGAGCTCGGACAGTGACCGCGCGGCGATCCCGTACTCGACCCGCGCCCGAGCGTGTTCGTACGCGCAGGGGGACGCTTCGAGGTACGTGACGGCCTTCGCGTACAGGGTGAGCTGTTCCCGTCCCGTGGCCAGCGCGGCAGCGACCCGCAGCGCCTCGCCGATCGCGGTGTCCGTACCGAACCGCTCGGCCTGGACGCGGGACTGGGCGGCGAGTTCGGCGGCGCGCCGCGGGTCGGTGTCGGCGAGGGCGAGGGCCAGGTCGCCGGCCCACGACGCGACGACGGTGTTGTGGCCGCCGCGGGCCAGGGCGACCTTGCCGCCGGTCTCCAGTTCGCTGATGCCCTCTTCGGTGCGGCCGACGGCGAGCAACAGCCGGCCGCGCACCGAGTGGGCGTCGGGCAGCAGGATCATCGACGGGTAGGGCGCGGCGAATCCGTACCGGTCGGCGATCCGGAGCGCCTCGTCGGGCTTGCCGCGGGCGAGCAGCGTGTCGATGAGCATGGCCGCCGCGGACCAGTGCATGGGCAGCCCGCGGCCCACCCGGTCGGCCAGGCGCAGCCCCTCACGCAGGAACGCTTCCGCATCGTTGAGCCGGCCGCGCCTGCGGTGGACGTACCCGACGAAGGCGTGCGCGAGGGAGAGGTGGCCGCCGCTCCAGCCGGCGGTCTCGTAGGCCCGCATGCTCTCCGTGAACAGGCTCTCGGCGCGGTCGAGTCGGTCGGAGAAGAGGTAGGAGAGGCCGAGCGCGATGAGGATCTCGAAGCCCCACTCGGGGTCGGTCCAGCCGAGGCCCGGCGCGAGGCGTCCGTTGACCAGGGAGCGGTCGCAGTACTCCGCGACCTCCTCGGCGTTCTCCCCGCGGTTCATCATGTCGAAGGCGCGCAGGATCAGCAGGACGCGCTCGGGGTTGTCGCGCCCGGTGACGCGCCCGGCGAGTTCGGCAAGGCTGCGGGAGCGGTCCTGCGGATCGTGCTCGCCGGCGTAGATGCACTCCCAGAAGAGGCGGGTGGCCCGCAGGCGCAGCCGCTGGTTCCCCTCCTTCTGCTGAGCGGTCTCGGCGTCGAGGGCGGTGAGCGCGTCGTCCAACTGGTTGGTGTGGACGAGGGCCTGAGCGAGCCGGCACACCGCGTCGACGCGGTCCTCGCCGAAGAGCCCGGGGGCGGAGTCGAGGGCGGCGCGCAGGTGCGCGACGGTGGTGGACGGCGAGGTGAGCAGCGTGGCGCAGCCCAGCTCGTACAGCACGTGCGGCCGGACCTCGGGCAGCGGCGGTTCCTGGAGGGCGCGCTCCAGGCAGCGCCGGGCCGCGGTGGGCGCACCGACGGCGAGGTGCTCGCGGGAGGCGGCACGCAGCTGCTCGACGAGCTCGGGGTCGTCGTCCGGATGCACCTCGAGGAGGTGCCGGGAGGCCGCGGCGGGGCCGTGCCCGGACGCGGTGACCGCCCACGCGGCCTGGCCGTGCATGGCGGTACGGGTGGCCGGCGGGATCGCGTCGTACACGGCGGACGCGATCAACGGGTGGACGAACTCCAGGGTGTCGGTGGCGCCGTACCCCGATCCGGGGGACCCGGTGTCGGTCAGGATGCGGGCGGTGCGCAGCTGCTCGGCGCAGCGTCCGGCCTGCTCGGGGTTCATGCCGGCGAGCAGCGCGGCAAGGCCCGGCTCGATGTGGGTGCCGAGGATGGCGGCGGCCCAGGCGAACCGGGTCGCGTCGGTGCCGAGCCCTTCGAGGCGGGTGACCAGGCCGCGGCCGCGGGCGGACCGGTTGAGCGCCCGCAGTTCGACGGCTGCCCGCTCGTCGGGCTGAAGCTCGCTGTCCTGGACCTTGGCGAGCAACTCGACGGTCTCGTACGGGTTTCCGCCCGTGACGGCCCACACCTCGCGGCAGAACGGGTCGTCGGCGTGGGCGCCGAGCGTGGCGCGGGTCAGGCCCGCGGTGGCGTCCGGGGTGAGGGCGCTCAGCCGGGAGACGCCGGGGCGGGCGGCGGCGGCCACCGCGTCCAGGCAGGCGGCGGCGCGCCCGTCCTCGGCCTCGCGCTGCGCCACGACGACGAACACCGGCAGGTCGTCGAGGCGTTCGGCGAACGCGGCGAGCCACTCCAGGGTCTCCACGTCGGCCCAGTGCGCGTCGTCGATGAGCAGCACCAACGGCCAGTGCAGGCGGGCCAGTCGGGACGCGGCGGCGACGAGTCCGTCGCGCACGCCCTGCGGGTCGGCCTGCCGCCCGGTGGGCTCCGCGATACCGAGGGCGGGGCCCGCGATGTCGTACCAGTCACCGAAGTACTCTCGGGCCTCTTCCTCGGAGAGCACCGCGAGGGCGGGCTGCAGGAGTTGGCGTACGACGTTGAAGGGGACGGAGGTGACCGTCTCGCCGCCCCGCGCCGACCACACGGTGGCCCGGCCCGCCGCCATCTCGCGCACGCCGGAGAGCAGGGCGGTCTTGCCGATGCCCGCCTCTCCCTTGTAGACGACGAGGCTGCCCGAGGCCGCGGAGTCGCCGTACAGCTCATCGAGGGCGCGTGCCGCGACGTCGAGTTCGGACTCCCGCTCCCACAGGCGCGCGCCCTCCTGCAGAGGAGAGCCGGAGGGCGCGGCTTCGGCATGCCGTCCCTGGGTCATCCCGCAGCCTCCCGTTGTCGTTCCCGGTGTCGTCCCGGTGTCCGGTCGCAGCCGATCACATGGAGCGATCGACGTACTGGTCACGAGACTAGTCCGCGAGGCCCTGACTTCGTGGGGCGTCTCGGCAGCCGGTGACATTTGGCCCGAGATGGGACCCCGGTCCGCCAACTCGGGCCGGGGCCGGGCCGGGAGCCGAGCCGGGAGTCGGGCCGGAGCCGAGCCGGAGTCGGGCCGGAGGCCCAGCCCGGGGGCCCGGCCGCCCCCGATAACGATCCCGACCGCATCGGCGAACCCTCTCATCCCCTTTTCAGGCGGGCCTCATACTGTTCCGTCCATGACGTCGCAGACTCCCGCAGGCTGGTACTCCGATCCGGGGCAGGTTCCAGGCGGCCCGCGCACCGAACGCTGGTGGGACGGCGCCCGCTGGACCGACCAGACCCGGCCCGCCACCACCCCGCCGCAGCAGCAGGCCCCGGCACAGCAACAGGCCCCGGCGCCGTTCACGCAGCAGCCGACCCCACCCGGAGCGAATCCGGCATACCCCAACTACCCGGCATATCCGGGCCAGTTGCCGCAGAAGTCGCGCGGCAAGGGGCGAATAGCCATCGCCGCGGGGATCGCGGTCGTGGTGCTCGCGGGGATCGGCACCGGCGTCTACGCCCTCACGTCGGGCGGCGACGGCGACAACAAGAACGACAAGGCGGACTCCCGGTCGCAGAGCCCGAAGGAGGCGAACCCCGAGGGGCCCGGCGCCCCCGGCGACAGCGGGGGCGCCGGAGGCGGCGAGAGCCCGACGCCCGACGCTCCGGGGGCCTCGCCGCAGGCACCGCTCGACAAGGGCTTCGCCACCGACGTCAGCAACGGGGTGGCGATTCCGGTCATCAAGAACTGGACCGGCACCGACGGCGCGGGCGTCGCCGGCATCACCATCGGCCCGTACCCCTGCCCCAACTCGAAGGACGACGTCTGCGTGAAGGGCGGCGCGTCCACCTCGTCGGCGAAGCGCCTCAAGCTCGACGCGAAGTCGGCGAAGGCGGCCGCGAAGGAGGACATCGCCAAGAACGCGAAGTCGTCCTACGGCGGCAAGACCTACCAGGGGATCACGGGTCACAAGCAGGTGTTCGCGAAGGCGGTCACGGTCGCCGGGCAGAAGGGCTACCGGGTCCGCTGGAGCGTCGAGACGAAGTCGGGCGTCGACGCGTGGGTGGAGTCGGCCGCCTTCCCCTCGCCCGCCAACCCCGACAAGCTCGTCGTGCTGCGCGTCGGCGTGGACATGCCGCACACCGCCGCCGACAAGTCGACAGGGCCGAAGGCCGAGTCGATCGACAAGATCCTCAAGGGCATCAAGAAGGCCACGGTCACCGGCAACGGCGACGCCGGCGAAAACGTCTGAGTACCGCGGCGAAAACGGTATGAGCGCCGCCGGCACCGCTCCGGCCCCCGTACGAATTCGGCCGGGCGGGTCCCCCTCCGCTCAAGGAGGAACCCGCCCGGCCGGGGGTGCGCGCCGCCCCCGTCCCCACGGTGCGGCGCGGGCAGACCACCGGTCGGTCATCCCTGCGACCGGCGGCCTCCCGTTCAGGTGGCCCGACCCTCCAGAGTCGGACCCGAGGGCTTGCTCGCAAGCCCCAGCCCCGGAACCAGCGCGCTCTCGACGAAGCGGACCAGATAGTCCCCGTCGGCGTCGCGCCCTTCCAGGATCGGTCGGCTGCGCATGACTCCGAAGAGCTGCGCGGCCACGTAGGGCAGCGCGGGATGGTCCGCGGCGATCTCGCCGCGCGCCACCGCCCGCTTCACCATCGAGTCGATCGACGCGAGTTCCGGCTCGATCAGCGCCTCGCGCAGCGCGCCCTTCAGCTCGTCGTCCTGGAGGGCGGCGTGGCCGAGGGCCTGCAACAGTACGGTGTCCGGCTTGGCCTGCGACGCCGCGTTGCGCGCGGCTGCGCAGAGGTCTCCCGCGAGCGTACCCGTGTCGGCTGTGAAGAACTTGCCACAGCGTCCGGCCCGCAGCGCGGCGGCCACGAGCTGCGGCTTCGTCTTCCACTGCCGGTACAGCGTGGACTTGCTGCAACAGGCCTGCGCGGCGACGCCCTCCATGGTGAGCGCCCCGTACCCGGACTCCCGCAGCTGATCGAGGACGACGTCGTAGAACTCCTGCGCCCGCTCAGGGGTGATCTTGGAGCGGCGCGAGGCGGCGGGCGCGGCTTCGGTGGCCTGGTCTCGCGTCGTCATGGCCCTCACTCACTCCTCGGTCGGCGGCAGTGTCGATGAGATCACACCGGACTATCGATACGCCAGTGTACCGGTACGCCACCGTATCGGTACACTGGCGTATCGATGAACGGGAACATGAGGGAACCGGAGCAGCACGCCGTCCGGCCACCCCTGATACGTGAGCTCTTGCTGGTCGTGGGACTTTTCCTCGTCTACAAGCTCGGGCGGCAGCTGGCCAACGGCCACACCGCCGAGGCGTTCCACAACGCCGACCACGTGTGGAGCTTCGAGCGTGCCGTGCACCTGCCCGGCGAGGGCGCGGTGCAGGACGCGCTACTGAGCAGCGACACCCTCGTGCACGCCGCGAACATCTATTACGCGTCCGTGCACTTCCCGGCCACGATCGCGCTGCTCGTCTTCCTCTACCTGCGCCGCCCGCGCCACTACCTGTGGACGCGGCGCGTGCTCGCGGTACTGACCGCGGCCGCGCTCGTGCTGCACCTGACGTTCCCGCTGGCCCCGCCGCGGATGCTGGGCGCCGCGCACCTCGTCGACACGGCGCAGGTCTACGGCCCCTCGGTGTACGCCGCGAAGCCCGCCACGGACACCATGGCCAACCAGTTCGCCGCGATGCCCTCACTGCACTTCGGCTGGGCCCTGATGGTCGCGATCGGCCTGGTCGCCGCGACCCGCTCGCGGTGGCGCTGGCTGTGGCTGCTGCACCCGCTGTTCACGCTGCTCGTGATCGTGGGTACCGCCAACCACTACTGGCTCGACACGATCGTGGCGACGCTGCTGCTCGGCGCCGCGCTCGCGGTGATCCGGCTGCCGCGCGCGGTGGACGCGACCGGCTTCTGGCGCCACCTGTTCCCGGTGCCGGCCCCCACGACCGCGACCGCGCCGCACATCATGGAGACCCGACACACGCCGACGCCGTGGACGCCGGCTCCGGCCGCGTTCCGTACGCCGCCCGACGCGCTCACGGCCGCCGACGTGCTCGCCGCGGCGACTCCGACGCACATACCGTTCCAGGTGATCACCGCGCCGGACTCCGCCTCTGCCTCTGCCTCTAACGCGTCCCAGCCGACCGCGAGCCTCGCGACCGGAGCGGCACGATGACCGCCACACTGCTCGCCGTCGCCCTCTCCCTCGTCTCCGCCGTCGCCTACGCCGCCGCGGCCGTGGCCCAGGAGCGGCTCGCCGCCAAGTCCGGGGCGGGTGTGCTGCGGCTGCTCGGAACGGGGGCCTGGTGGTGGTCGGTCGGGCTCAACGCCCTGGCCGCGCTGCTGCACGTCGCCGCGCTCAAGTACGGCCCGCTCACCCTCGTCCAGCCGCTCGGCGCGCTCACCCTCGTCGCGGCGGTGCCGTTGGGGGCGCGGGTCGCGGGGCGGCACGTCACGCCCGGCGAGTGGCGGGGCACGGCGCTTACGCTCGTGGGCCTCGGCGCGCTGCTCGTGACGGCGTCAGGACCCGCCCCCGACGACACGCTCTCACTGCCCGAGGCGCTCGGCGTAGCCGCGGTGACGGCGGCGCTCATCGGCGCGCTCTCCCGGCGCGGCGCGAAGCCGGGCCTGCGCCACGCCACCGCGTCCGGCGTCGCGTCCGGCGTGGCCTCCGCCCTCACGCAGACCGTGACGGTGGCGGTCACCGACCGCACGGGCCCGCTGCTCGACGTACGAGTGATCGCGGTCGCGCTACTGGTGGCAGCCTTCGCGGCAGGCGGCCTCCTGCTCTCCCAGACGGCCTACCGCGGCGGCCTCGGCGCTCCGCTCGCGATGGTGACCCTCGCGAACCCCATGGCCGCATCGATCATCGGCCTGGCCCTCCTGGGCGAGCACCTCCAGGGCGGCGCAGCCGGCTGGAGCCTCGCGGCCGTGGGAGCAATCCTGGCAACGGGGGGCGTGGTGCTACTCACCCACACACATCACGCACAGACCGACCAAGCCACGCTGCCCGAGCAGGCCACTGTGGCCGATCAAGCGGCTCTGGCAAATTAAGCCCCTGCGGCGATTGAGCAGCGGGGTCCGGGGCAGAGCCCCGTGACCGCAACCCCGTAGAGCCGCAACACAAAACAGGTCACCCGAACCCGCGGGAGTCCTGCTTCAACGCCGTATCCACCGTGAGCGCAGTCGCAACGACCAGGCTCAACAACGGCTCCGGCAACTGATAGCGCACCTGCAACACATAGTTGTCCGCAGTCGTGAACATCGTCTTGGCGAGCCCCTCCCACGTCTTCGTGATCCGCGCGACCTCGTTGTCCGCATGGTCGACGATCGCGAAGTTCCAGGCCCGCCAGTTCTCCGCCTTGATCGCGCCGATCTGCTGACCGTTCGCCATCATCGCGAAGTTGATCTTGCCGATGGCGTTCTGCTGGACGATCTCGCCGACCGGCGCCCCGTCCGGGCGCTCGACGACGACCCGCGACTTGATGAACTTCGCGGGCCGCGTGAGCACCATGTGCGGCTGCCCGTACGCGTCCCGGATCTCCAGCCGGTGCGTCATGAACTGGTCGACGCTGGCGACGAAGCGCAGCGCCTTCTTCATGGCGCTCTGGCCGACCTGGACGACGGAGCCCAGGTGGTTGCCGTGCTGATCCATGACGCTGTACTCGTTCGTCAGCTCGATCAGCTTGGCCTTCTGGTTCACCACGAGGACCGGCTCGGTGAACAGCGTGCCGCCGCCCTGCCCGGCCCCCGCGACGCCCGCCTGCTGCTGCACCTGACGCTGCACCCCGGCGGCCTGCGCCTGCGCCTGCTGCTGCGGCACCTGGCCCGCAGCCTGGGCGGGGGCCACGGCCTGCGCCTGACCGGCGTGCGTGTGCCCGGTCCACTGGGCGCCGTCCCACCACCGCAGCGCCTGGGGCGCCCCCTGGGGGTCCGGATACCAACCTGCAGGAGTGTTCGAATGCGTCGTCACCGGGGCACACTATCGCGCCATACCGGACATGGATCCAGCCCTCAGCGGGCGCCCTCCCACAGCTCCCGCTCGGCCGCCCGCGGGTCCGCCTCGACCCGGCAGGCGCCCGCGTCGAACACCATGGTCGCCCGCTCCCCCGCCGGGTCGTACGCCGCCCAGCCGGGGTCCCCGGACGTGGCGAACGCGACCCACGCGCCGTGCATCGCGCGGGCGAGGTCCGCCGGGGCGTCCTTGCCGGCGAGCGCCGCGTAGTCCGGGTCGTCGACGCGGTCGAAGACGAAGCCGAGCTCCAGGGCGTGGCAGGCCCCGAGCTCGCCGCCGAACTGCGGGGACCGCCAGGCGAACTCGTAGACGTACGAGCCCGGCACGGACTCGGCGAGGCGCAGCGCGGGGATCCGCCAGAACCAGTCGGTGACGATGGCGTCGAGGAGTTCGCCGGGGCTCGCGTCCGGCCGGCTCGCCCGGTACCCGTCCAGGTCGGCGCCGAAGGCCTCGGCGCCGCGCTTCACCCGCCCCTCGCTGATGGTGGCGAAGCGCCCGGTCGGCACCATGTAGAGCCGGTTCTCCTCGCGGTTGCTGCCGACGAGGATGTCCACGCCCGCGTCCGGCCCCGGCAGCGTGCGCTCGTCGGCGACCGGCTCGAAGACCATCCCGTTCAGCGCCGCGTCGCCCCACACCGCCGGGTCGGGCCGCCGCTTGAACTCGTCCGTCAACGCGCCCTGCGCCGCGATCAGTTCCGGCAGCGGCACCGCCGCGAACGCCTCCGCGGTGTGCGGCACGCCGAGCCGCTCGGCCATCCGCTCCCCGATGCGGCGCGCGGTGTCGGGCCGCACGAAGTGGTGGCAGGCCCCGCTCTGCAGGACGGCACGCCGGAACAGGCCGCGGGCGCGCGGCTCGACGAGCAGCCGGCCGATCGCCACCCCGCCCGCCGACTCACCGAACACGGTCACCCGGTCCGGGTCCCCGCCGAACGCCTCGATGTTGTCGCGCACCCACTCAAGCGCGGCGATCATGTCGAGCAGGCCCCGGTTGTCGGGCGCCCCCGGCAGGTGCAGGAATCCGTCCACGCCCAGGCGGTAGTTGACGCCGACGAAGACGACGCCGTCGCGGGCGAAGGTGTCGCCGCGGTAACCGGAGGAGTTCGCGGAGCCGTTGGAGAAGGACCCGCCGTGCAGCCACACCATGACGGGAAGGCGGGCGCCGGGGCCCGGCTCCGGGGTCCAGACGTTCAGGTTGAGGCAGTCGGGCCCGTCCTGACTGGTCTCCGGGATCAGCGCGTCGAACGGCGGGGCGTACGGGGCCTTGGGCGCGCTCTGCCCGTACTCCGTGGCGTCGCGCTCCCCGGTCCACGGCTCGGCGGGCCCGGGCGCGGCGAAGCGGCGGGGGCCGAACGGGGCGGCGGCGTACGGCACTCCGAGGAAGGCGGCGATCCCGTCCTCGGTGCGGCCGCGCAGGGTTCCCTGCCTGGTGACTGCGGTGGCGTCGGTCATACGGTGGTGCTCCCTCAGCGACGGGGCGGGCGGCCGGTCGGCCACTCCTCTCGTACCCCGCCGTCCACCGTCCGTAAAGATCACCGGCGAGTCGTGTCAGCCACACCCCGCGCCGCCGAGGGCGCGCTCGCCGCCCTCGCCCGCGGCCGATACGGGCCCGAATGGCTCGCCCGCCAGCCACTGGGCGACGGCGCGGCCGATGGGCTGCCCCGTCTCGATCTCGATGAAGCCGAACTGGCCGGACTGGTTGCACTCCAGGAACCACCAGATGCCGTCGGCGTCCTCGGCGAAGTCGAATGCCCCGTACGCCAGTTGGGCGCGGGTCAGATAGGCGCGCGCCGCGTCGGCGACGCGGCGGGGCACGGGTATCGGGCGCCAAGGGCCCGCGGCAGCGTCGAACCGCACGTCGTCCACGGTTGCCTCGTCGCTCTGCCGCGCGTCCTCGGCGTCCGGCGAACCCGCCGCGCGCGCCGCGAACAGTTGGTCGCCCACACAGGTCAGGCGGATGTCCGCGGCCCTGCGCACCCGTCGCTGCAGCAACGTCGGTCCGTTCGCGACGTCCTGGTAGTCCTCGCCCGGGCGCACGCGTGTGGTCGGCACGGCGAGCCCGACGTCGTCCGGGTGCTTGCCGGAGACCGGCTTCACGATCAGGTCGGGGTAGCGCGCGGCGAACTCACGGGCGGCGCGCGGGAATGTGGTGATCAGCGTGGGGGGCACGGGCAGTCCGCAGGCGCGTGCCAGCCATAACTGCCAGGGCTTGTGGCGGGCCTGGCGGGCGGAGTCGGGGTGGTTCATCCAGCGCGCCTCGGTGCACCGCAGCATCCCGTACAGGGACTGCGAGGCCTCCTCGGTGAGCCAGGGCGAAGCGGCTTCCGCGTGGGCGGCGGGCACGCCGGGGCGGCGCACCCAGATGGAGCGCAGGCCGCTCATGCTGACGACCCGGCCACCGACCGACAGGTGGCCGTGGAACGTCCCGTGCGCGAACTCGCCCGAGAGGCCTACGCCGCCCGGCAGTTCGGCGGGGTCGAGCCGTAGGACAGGGATTCCATTGGCATTCATTTCGACGACAGCCATGTCTGCCGTCACATCCTGTTCACTCGTCAGGATCAGCACGGTCATTTCCGCAGGGCCGTTCAGTCGTCGAAATGGGTTTTCGAACCCGCGGTGGAGGTGGTGGCCGCGAACTCCCGCAACACTGCGTAGTCGCGCGCCGCCACTGCGCCGTCGGCGAGCACGTTCAACTGCAGTGTTGCGTCGTACATATACGGCGCCCTGACCTCTGCCTCTCGCGTGGGGCGGGCATAGTTCAGTGCGAACGGTCGCATGAGCTCTCCTAGTTGGGGGTTCGCCAAGTCAAGCGCATGGTGACTCTCCGGCGTCACACCTCGAGCGGATTTCTCGGTCTCGTTTTGAGTAAGACGCGTCACACCCGGGAGGAGTTCATTCCGCCACGCTGCGTGATGACACAACGTCAGCCAGGCAATGCCAGGCCATAGCTGGGGGCTTTGCGGTCACTCCCCCTATACGGCGCCTTTACAACCCTTTACATCTCTGGGCGCAGGCGTACGGCGGCAATCCGCCACCCTGCCCGAACGTCCCCTGCGCGCACCGATCATGGGGCAGGGTGACTTTCATGACCCGGCACAAGAAGTGGCACAAAAGACGCTCCGCGCTGACCCTGGCCACCGCCCTGGGCGCCCTGACGCTCGGCGCGACCACGGCGTCCGCCGCGCCCACCTGGACCGAGACCGGCACCTCGCACGTGAATTCGCTGACGGGCAGCCAGGGCCTGGCCTCCCGCGCGGACGGGACGCTCGTGTACCGCGGCCTCGGCTCGGTGCCGCTGCCCCTGCGCGTCGCGGGCTGGAGTCACGTGGGCGACCCGGACGTGGCGCGCGGCCTCACCTTCGACGCGTATCAGGGAGGCGACAGCGCGACGAAGAAGATGTTCGCGGTGACCACGGCGGACGGGAAGCGCACCACGTACGAACACGCCCTGGACCCGGGCGAGATGCTCAACAACTCGTTCGCGTCCGTGTCACCCGATGACCAGTGGCTGGTGTCCGGCGAGTGGGGCACGCGCGACCGCCTCCAGGTCTTCCCGGCCCCCGTCCTCAACCCCTCCGCGCCGCAGCCCGGCACCAACCTCCCGCAGGCCGGCCAGATATCCCTCGACAAGCCGGTCACGAACATCCAGGGCTGCGACTTCACCGACGCCACCCACCTCCTCTGCTCGTCCGACGCCACGACCAAGGAGGTCCTCGACATCACCCTGGACCGCCCCCTCGACGGCCAACCGGTCACCGGCCACGTGACGTCCGCCTTCGCGATCCCCCAACGCAGCGTCTGCAAGGGAACGTTCGAGTCCGAGGGCATCGACTACGACGCGACGCGGGGCACCCTGCGCGTCGAGATGGTGCCACCGGCTCCGTGCCTGGTGACGACGGCCGTGATCGCCTACAAGCGGGGGTAGCCGCACGGCGGGGGCGTAGGGACGGTCACCGGACGGCTCGTTCCCGGCAGCCGGCGGCCGTGGATCACTGCCGGTCCCGGGAAAGGTTCATGCGGCCCGAGATCCCCCACAATGGGAACATGCCGGAAGCCACGTACACCCCGCCGCGCTTCCCCTGGGCCTGGCTGGCGGCCGGCGTGTTGCTGCTGGCCGGGATGGTCGCCTGGGGCGTCGCCGTGTATCCGCACCTTCCCGACCGCATCCCGCAGCACATCGGCGGCGGTGGCGTGGACGCCTGGACGGACAAGAGCGTGGGCGCCGCGTTCACCCTCGTCTTCGTCTACGCGGGTGTGACCGTGCTGCTGCCCGTCACCGCCGCGCTGCTGCTGCGGGCCACGCCGGCCGCCGAACTGCCCGACGGCGAACCCCGGTTCGCGATCGGCGGCAGCCAACGCCCCGCGACACGCACCGGAGCCCGCCGGATGGCCGTGGCACTGCTCGTCACCAACATCGGAATCGGGCTGTCCTTTGTCATCGCCAACATCGTGATGTGGCGCACCACCACCACGCCCGAGGTCCCGTGGTGGTTCTTCGTCGGGATCCTGACACCGATCGCGATCGGCGCGGCCCTCACACTCGCCGTGGGCGTACAGGACCGCCGACAGGGCAACAAACTCCACGCCGCCGCCGGTTCCGAGCGCGGCAACCGCTAAGGCCGTCCAACAACGGCCACCCCGGGCCGGAGCCGTTCACGCGGGGAGGGCGTCTCCGGGGAAGCCATGACATCCGCACGTACACGGCTGAAGCGGCCCTGACAGCAGAACGGCCCCAGGGACCCCGCTTGTGGCTACGGTGGCTCTCACGACACCGCACGACCCGCCGACCACGACCTCCCGCGGCCGCGGTCCCACGAGAGAGCAGAGCCGGGATGAACGTGCACGACCTGACCCTGTACGCCTGCGCCGCCGCCGTGGTCGGCCCGGGCCTCAAGGTGCTCGACTCCTCCCTCGCCGCACCGGCCGGGCCGCGGAGCCGGGTGCCGTCCGTCCTGCGCGCCTGGCGCCCGCCGATACCCGTGACCGCGGCCGCCATGGTCGGGGTGATGGCGGCCTTCAACGTCGCGCAGACCATCTGGCCAAGCTTGACCGGCCACCTGGAAAGACGGCCCGACGGTGCGTGGTGGCGCGCCGGTACGGCGCTGCTGATCCAGTCCAGCGGCCGGCTGCAACTCCTGTTCAATCTGGCGGCGCTGATCGCGGTCGCCCCCGTCGCCCAGCGCGTCTTCGGCTCCGTCAGCACCCTCACGCTCTACCTGCTCCCCGGCGTGGCGGCGCAGGCGGTGAGCATGGAGGCCTGGAACCCGCACGGCGGTGGCAACTCGGTCGCCATCTGCGGCCTGGTCGGCGCGCTCGCCACCGTCTGCGCCCTGCGCGGCCCGAATCCCGGACTCCGCCGCCTTGCGCTGCTCGTGCCGGCCGCGGGACTCGTGCTCTGCGTGATGGCCAACAACCACGGCGTGGGCCTGCTCGTCGGAGCCGCCCTGGGCGCCGCCATGACGGCCCTCGACCCCGCCGGACGCCGCATCCGCCTGCCAGCCCGCCCCGAAACCGCCGCCTCCTGACCCACGGGGCGTTCAGCCTCGAACAACGGCGGGCAGGTCATCGTGGACACCAACCGCTGATGGCGTTCGTCGATCACGGCCCGGCAGGCAGCGGGGAGCCTGCGGGACTGCTGCGGCCCGGCGTGATGTGGCGCACCACCACATCCGAGGTCCCGTGGTGGTTCCTCGTCGGGATACCGACACCCCTGGCCGCGACCGTTCACACGGGGAGGGCGTCTCCGGGAAAGCCGTGGCACGGGTGAACCTCGCAGCGCATCATCCCGGCCTGCACACAGGGGTCCCCGGCCATGATCTTCTCGGCCTCCTCGGCCGACACGGTCATGATCGCGACGCCGGCCACGGTGTCCGAGCCGACCGGACACAGGATCGCGATCACCCCTTCAGCACGCAGCGACACCATGCGCCGCTGGTGTTCGAGCTCGATCGCGCCCGCGCCGTCCATGGTCCGCTCCGGGCCCCACTGAAGGATCGCCAGGCTGTAGGGCTTCGCGGTCGCGGCCAGAGCCTGAATCTGTTCGTCGGTCACGGTTGTGCTCATGATGTCCCCTCATTTCTCGACACTTCTCGATGCGCTCGGCCAATGATGGGCACCGCATGGTCGGTTGTCATCGGTCCGGCGGCGGAACGTCCCGGGTGACGGCGATGTGTCGACTCCGTCAAACCGATCGTGAACAGGCACTTCGCGCGGTTAGCGTCAGGATCATGACAGAGACGATCAAGACCGCCGCCCCGCCGACCCACCCGGTCAGGCAACTGCTCGCCGCCTCCGTCGGCAATGCCGTCGAGTGGTACGACTGGTATGCGTACACCTTTCTGGCGACGTACATCGCCGATCAGGTGTTTCCGAAGGGTGCCGAGAACTCGCTCGTTCCGTTGCTCGCCACCTTCGCGGTGTTCGCGGTCGGGTTCTTCATGCGGCCGGTGGGTGGGCTGGTGATGGGGGCCGTCGCCGACCGGCGTGGGCGGCGGGCCGCGTTGACGGTGACCATTCTGCTGATGGGTGGCAGCAGTCTGCTGGTCGGGATCACGCCGACGTACGCGTCGGTGGGGGTGCTCGCGCCGATCGTGCTGGTCCTTGCCCGGCTGCTTCAAGGGCTGTCCGTGGGAGGGGAGTTCGCGGCGTCGACGACGTTTCTCGTGGAGTCCGCGGGGCCCGGACGGCGCGGGCTGTTCTCGTCGTTCCAGTATGTGTCCACGTCCATCGGGCAGTTGATCGCGTCCGGCGTCGCCGCGGTGCTCGTGGCCACGCTCGCCGAGGGGCAGATGGACGGCTGGGGGTGGCGGGTGCCGTTCCTCGCGGGGGCCGTGCTCAGCCTTGTCGGGTTCTGGATCCGGCAGGGCGCGCAGGAGACGCGGAGCGAGGTGCACGAGCGGCCGGGGCTGTTCGACGCGCTGCGTCAGTACCCGCGCCAGTCGCTGCTCATCTGCGGCATCACGGCCGGCGGCACGCTCGCGTACTACACGTGGACCTCGTACCTGCCGACGTACGCGGAGTTGAACACGGACATCGACAAGTCGCAGGCGCTGACCGTGGGCACGATCTCGCTGGCGTTCTTCGCGCTGCTGCAGCCGATCGGCGGGATGCTCTCCGACCGCTTCGGCCGCAAGCCGCTGCTGCTGTTCTTCGGGCTCGGGTTCGCGCTGCTGAGCGTGCCGTTGCTGCACTCGCTGACGGGTTCCTTCGCCTCGCTGCTGTTCACGCAGTGCGCCGGCATGGTGCTGCTGACCGGCTTCACATCGATCTCGGCCGCGGTCAACGCGGAGGTGTTCCCGGCGCGGGTGCGGGCGGCGGGCATCGGCTTCCCGTACTCGCTGACGGTGGCGCTGTTCGGTGGCACGGCGCCGTACATGGGCACGCTGTTCAAGGACCTCGGGCACAGCGGGCTCTTCCCCTGGTACGTCGCCGTGCTGTGCCTCGTGTCCTCGGTCGTGTATCTGCGGCTCCCGGAGAGCGCGCACCGGGAGCTCGATCGCTGAGTCTCGACAGCCAAGACTCGATCGCTGAGAGCGGTTCAGCCGCCGGGGCCCCGTCCGGCGGCTGCCGCGTGCTCACGCCCCCGGCACCGGACCGCTTGTACGCCGCGTTCCCGTAGTCGCTCGGGGAAAGCAGCGAGTTCATGGTGTTCCACTCGACGTGCATGGGGCGCTGTTCGTCCGAACGGCCGAGCCCGCCCCCCCCTGGCGCAGACGCAGGCGCTCAGTGTTTCCAGTACCCGCAGAACATGATGCGGTCCTTCGGTACCCCCTGAGCCACCCAGTGCCGGCGCACCCCGGTGGCGAGCCCCGACTCCCCGACCGCCCACCCGTACAACGGACCCTTGGGAAGCGGAAGTTGACGGACGCGGTCCAGGGCCGTCGCACCGGGCACCGGCGGGGTCGTGTCGTCGCCCCGGTCGACCCACATGACCTCCACACCGGGCGGCGCCGTGAGTTTCTGGCGGTCCTCGGCGGTCGGCACTTCCGCGACGGCCCAGCCCGTGGTGTCTGCGGGCAGCGAGGCGAGCACACCTGCGAGCGCGGGCACGCCCGACTCGTCGGCGGTGAGGGCGACTTGGCCGATTCCCTCGGGCATGTTGAAGCCGGTGCCCTCGTCGACGAGGACGACCGCGTCGCCGGGTCCGCAGTTGCTCGCCCAGGTCGCGGCGGGTCCTGCGGCGGCCTCGTCGTCGTGGCCGTGGAGCACGAAGTCGACGTCCAGCTCCGGACCCTGGGGGCCTTCGGCGCGATGCGCGCGGACCGTGTAGTTGCGCAGGACGGGCCGGGATTCCTTGGGGCCGCCGAGGAGTTTCAGGTAGCTGACCGCACTCAGCCGGTCAGGGACCCGGCCGAGCGAGGCGTCCGCGTCGGGCCCCGCCGGGAGGAAGAGACGGAACCACTGGTCGTAGCCCATCGGCCGGAAGTGCGCGATGTCACCGCCCCCGAGGGTGACCCGGACGAAGTGCGGCGAGAGGCGTTCGCTGCGCAGGACGTGCAGGCGCAGGGGCCGCGCCGACTCGGGCTTGACGCGGGTGGCGGTGATGTTGCCGCGCTGCATGGCGCCTCCGTTCAGCGGTGCGCGCGGGCGGCCGCGACGTCGAGGAGTTCCTGGATGCGGTGGCCCACTTCGTGGGGGCCGATCGCGGGGGTGTGGAAGGTGATGCGGACGTCCTCGTACTCCTCGGCGGCGCGTTCGAGGCGCAGGACGAGACCCCTGCGGTCGAGGCGTACGGGCCGGATGTCCGCCACCTCGGACAGGTCCAGATCCCCGGCCATTTCCGCGAGTTGGACGAGCAGGTCCGCGTGGCCCGTGTCCAGGTGCGAGAGCAGTTCCGCCTCGACCCCTGCCAGCGGGTCGGGCGCCGCCGCGGCGAGTTCCGTCACGTCCAGGACGCGCACGGAGTCGTCCTCGGCGAAGGCGGCCCGCGCGGGACGGAACACCAGGGTGTCGGGACCCGCACCCCCGAGGCGCCCGCTGAAGGCGAGGCGGGCCCGCACCCGGTCGCGTACGACGACGGGGGCCACGTCCGTGAACTCCGCGTACGCGGCGAGGCCCGAGTGCGGCGCCGTGGCGAGCGCCGCGGTCAGCCGGGGGTCCGCGGGGTCGAGCAGGATGAGCCGGGACGCGGCGTCCACGGCGTAGAGCCCCACGCAGTCCAGCCGAAGCCGGGCCTCGGTCGTGGTGGTCAGGGTCAGGGTCAAGGTGTCGGCCGCGGCGAGGATCGTCCGCGCCCGCTCGGCGGGGGTGAGCTCCTGGTGCGCCACTGGGTTGACCATCTCCACTCCAAACTTAGGTAAGGCTCACCTTACTCACGTCTGGGATGTGGTGTCACCCCCGCCCCCGTGCCCTCATGCACCGGTCCCCCGCTGGGCGAAGTTGATGCGCGCCAGGCGGACGCCACCGCCCAGCCGGACGCGCAGATCGCGCACTCCGGTGGCGACGAAGGGCGCGTCGACGGTGACGTAGTCGTACGGTCCGCCGGTCGCGGGCACCTCGACGCGAGGGCCGTCGACCACATCCACGGCCCCCTCGCCCGCGACGTCGAGGCGCACCGCCGAGACACCTTCCGCCCCGAAGTCGCATTCCCTGTAGAGGAGTTCACCCGTTCCGGTCACGGCGTCGCCGTGTGTCTTCGTGCGGTCGACGATCTCGATGTCGCCGCGCCGCTCGTCGTACGTCGCCGCGGCAAGGCCCTCGGTGAGGGCGGGGCGCGGAGCGGGCGCGTCGCCGTCCATGCGCAGGGTCTCGGCGAGGCGGATGTCCGCACTGGAGGCGCCGACGAGCAGTTCGTACGCTCCCTCGGTGACGCTCCAGCGGCCGCGCGCGACGTCCCAGTGGCCGAACTCGGCGACCGGAACGCGGAAGGTGACGCGCTCCGACGCCCCGGCGCCAAGGGTGATGCGGCGGTGCCCGACGAGTTGCCGGCGCGGGCGCGGCACGGCGGCGTCCACCGCCCGCAGATACAGCTGCGGCACCTCGTCGGCCGTGCGCGAGCCCGTGTTCGTGACGGTGAAGGTGACCTCCACCGTCAGGTCGTCCGGGCAGGACACGAACAGCGCGTCGTAGGTGAACCGCGCGTAGGACAGGCCGTGTCCGAACGGGTAGAGCGGTGCGCCCTCGAAGTAGAGGTACGTCTGGCGCGAGCCGATGATGTCGTAGTCAAGGAGGCCGGGCAGGTCGGTGTCGGCCGCGTACCAGGTCTGCGGGAGCCGGCCCGCCGGGCTCACGCCGCCTGCGAGGACGCGGGCGAGTGCGCGGCCCGCGGCCTGGCCGCCGTGCGCGGTCCACAGCAGGGCGGGCAGTTCGGTGTCCGCGTCGGGGACGGCGTACGGGTACGAGGAGACGAGGGCGAGGGCCGTGCGCGGGTTGGCGGCGCGGGCCGTGCGCCACAACTCCACCTGCTGTGGCGGGAGTTCGAGGGTCGTGCGGTCCTCGGTCTCGCGGCCGTTGATGTGCGGGTCGTTGCCCGCGAAGACGAGCACCACGTCCGCGTCGGCGGCCACCCTGGCCACGGCATCGGCTCCGCGCTCTATGACGTCGACCTCGAAAACCGTGCCCTGGTCGGCAACCTTCAGGCCGTCGGCGGCGACCGACACGTACCGACCCGTCCCTGCGTGCCTGAGGAGGTGACCGTTTCCGTGCGGTTCGAACGTGTACGTCTCCTGGACGACCCAGCCGCCCGGCCGCTCGGCGGAGGCCCGGACGTAGCCGTCGTCGGCGACCGAGAGGTAGTGGCCGTCGGGTGCGCGGAGCGTGCGGACGCCGGATCCCCAGTCGACCAGGGCGAGTTCGGCGCCCTCGGCGGACGGCGAGACGCGGAGCGGCGGCAGGTCGGTGCGACCGGCGATCAGCGCGGGGTCGAGGGCCGCACCGGAGACATCGGACTCGACCTCGGCACCGGAGACCTTGGAGGCCACCTCGTCCCGTACCTCGGGGACGCACACCCACCCCTCGGCGCACCGCAGCCGCACCCGGTCCGCGCCCTCCGCGTACGTGACGCGCTCCGCGCCGAAACGTTCCCGCAGCCCGTCGAGGGGTGTCGAGCGGCGGATGAGGGTGCCGCTGTACCAGTCCGTCTTGCACTCGTCGGCGAGCAGGCCGACCACCGCGATCCGGGTGTGCTCGGCGAGCGGCAGCAGGCCGTCGTTCTTGAGCAGCACGATCGCCTGCTCGGCGGCCTCCTGGGCGAGCGCGCGATGGGCGTCGGCGTCGAAGCCCCAGTCCTGGTCGAAGGGGTCGGTGTCCGCGAACTCGCCAAGACGGGCCCGTACTTCGAGCTGTCTGCGCACGGCCGCGTCGATGTCGGCCTCGGAGATCAGCCCCTGGTCGTACGCGCGTCGCAGCCGCCCGACGATCGTCGAGGAGTCGGTGCCGTGGTCGGTGAAGCTGTCGACTCCCGCGCGCAGGGCGGCGGCGACGGCCTCCTCGTGCGTGGCGAAGTAGTGCTCGGAGTCGACGAGGTTGCTGGGCGCGCCCGCGTCGGAGCAGACGAGGAGCTCGTCGTCGGTCCAGGTTCTCAACTGCTCGCGCAGATACGGCGATACGTGGTTGGGGCGGCCGTTGACGAGGTTGTAGGCGGGCATGACTCCGGCCACCGCGCCCGCCTCGACGGGCCGCTTGAACGCCCGGAGGTCGTACTCGTGCAGCACCCGTGGGCGCACGGAGGCGTTGGAGGTGTCCCGGTCCGTCTCGTTGTTGTGGGCGAGCCAGTGCTTGAGGACGGGGGCCGTGCGCCAGTACTCGGGGTGGTCGCCGCGCAGGCCGCGGGTGTACGCCGTGGCGATCGCGGCGGTGAGGTGGGGGTCCTCGGCGTAGCCCTCTTCGTTCCTGCCCCACAGCGGGTTGCGCAGCAGATTCACCACGGGCGCCCAGACGTTGAGGCCGACCCGGTCGTCGTGCTGCCGCATCGCGCGGGCCTCCGCGGAGACGGCCGTACCGATCCGGTGCAGCAGCTCGTCGTTCCAGGTGGCTCCGAGGCCGACGGCCTGCGGGAAGACGGTGGCCCCTCCCATCCACGCGACGCCGTGCAGTGCCTCCTGTCCGGTGCGGAACGCGGCGAGGTCGAGGCGCGGGACCGCGGGCGCGAACTGGTGCAGGAGCGCGATGCGTTCGTCGAGCGAGAGCCGGGCGAGCAGCTCGTCGACGCGCTTGCCGTCGGGGGCGGCGGAGCCGGGGTGGAGTGCAGATCTTTCGGTCACGTGCGCGTCCCTTGGCCGGAGAAGAAGTCGGAGAGAGCGGAGCCGCTTCGAAGCGCTTCGATGCTGAGTACTGCGGTGACCAGGTGTCAAGTGCGGTGCAAGAAAAGCGCGTTCAGGAAATTGACGCAGGCGTCTTGTGACCGTGGGAGCGCTCCCTTAATGTCACGGCAACATCGAAGCGCTTCGACATCTGCGCGACGCGTAGTCCCCCGCGTAATCCCCGAAGGGTTGCTCCCATGACGCCGAACTCCCCCTCCACCGGCCCCGGTCGGAGAAGCTTCCTCGCCTCCACCGCGGTCGCCGCCGCGGCCGTGGCCGGCGGCGTGCCCCTGCTCACCGCGTGCGGGAGCACCGCCGAGACGGGCGAGGGGACGACCTCCGGGAAATCGGCGAAGAAGCTGCTGCCGACGTACGCGGCGCGCAACATCGTCACGCCCGACATCGCGTCGAAGAACGGCTCCTGCTCCGGCTTCACCAGCAAGGTCGAGCTGTCGAAGCTGGAGACGTCCGTGCCGAAGAAGCTCGGCACCGGGGCCAAGGTGAAGATCATGGCCCCGTTCTGGGGGCCGCCGCCGAAGGCCGACTGCGAGTACTACACCGCGCTCAACGAGGCCTCCGGTGTGCAGGTCAGCTGGCAGAACCAGGACGGCAACACCTACGGCGAGAAGATCGGCGCGGTGCTCGCCTCCAGCTCGCTGCCCGACGTGCTGATCGTCCCCGGCTGGGAGCTGTCCGGGAAGATACCCGCCGCGCTCGTCGCGAAGATGATGGACCTCGGCCCGTACGTGTCCGGCAGCAAGGTGCGCGACTACCCGAACCTGGCGGCGATCCCGGCGGACGCCTGGCGGCGCGGCATCTTCGGCGGCAAGCTGCGCGGCATCCCGTACCCGTACTCGTACCTCCCGAACATCGCGCCCTTCTACCGCAAGGACCTCTTCGAGAAGAACGGCTGGGAGCCACCGAAGTCGGCGCAGGAGTTCTTCGACCTCGCCAAGGAGATGACCAGCAAGAAGGCGGGGGTCTACGGCTGCGACGACATGAAGTGGTCGGCCTTCAACTTCTTCGGTTCCCTCGGCGGCAGCGAGAAGGCGCTCGGCTGGAAGCTGGAGGGCAAGAAGCTCGTCAAGCGCCTGGAGACGGACGAGTACCTCGAGGCCCTGGAGTGGACCCGCAAGCTGTACGCGGCCGGGGTCGTGCACCCCGAGGCCAAGGCGCAGACCGGTGACGGACTGCTCCGCTTCACCAGCGGCAAGGTCATGATGTGCAACGCCGACATCGCCTACTGGTACGGCAAGAGCGCGGAGATGCAGGGCAGCAAGGCGTTCCCCGACTTCGAGATGGCCGCGATGGACATCTTCGGGCACGACGGCGGCGACCCGAAGCTGTACGCGGGCACGCCGGCCAACGTGTGGGCGTTCGTCCGCAAGAACGCGTCCAAGGAGACCGTGAAGAACGCGCTCGCCGCCGCCAACTACGCCGCCGCGCCCGTCGGCACCAAGGAGCACATGCTCACGTACTACGGCCAGGAGGGCACCCACTTCACGGTCAAGGACGGCGTTCCGACCAAGACCAAGACGGGCAACGCGCAGGTCGTCAGCGCCTGGCAGATGCTGTCGGGCCCCGCCCCCTTCTTCGCCTATCCCGATCTGCCCGAGATCACCAAGGCGATGTGCGAGTGGCAGCAGCGGATGGGCGCGTTCGTCACCAAGTCGCCTTTCTACGGCATGACGATCGTCGAGCCCTCGCGCTACGCCACGCTCGAGGACAAGTTCGAGCAGCTGGAGGACGACTACGTCCGCGGCAACAAGTCGCTCGGCGACATCCAACAGGCGGTCAGCGACTGGAAGTCGCGCGGCGGCGACAAGCTGCGCGACTGGTACAAGAAGCTCCTCGACGAGAACGGCCAGAACGGCGGCGCCTCCTGATGGCGCTGGGGACCCAGCGCCCGCCCCGGGCCACCGCCGACACCACCGACACCGCCGGGTCCGGCAAGGCGGCCGGGGGCCGGGAGCGGCGCCGTACCGGGAAGAAGGCGGGCAGGGGCGACGGCGTCACGTGGCGGATCCGGCTGCGCCGCGACCGGGCGCTCATCCTGATGACCGTGCCCGTCATCGTCCTGCTGCTCGTCTTCAACTACCTGCCGCTGCTCGGCAACGTCGTCGCGTTCCAGGACTACAACCCGTACGTCTCCACCAACGGCGTCACGGCGATCCTGCACTCACCGATGGTGGGTCTCGAACAGTTCCAGAAGATGGTCGGCGACTCCGACTTCTGGAACGCGCTCCAGAACACCCTCGTCCTCTTCGTCATCCAGCTGCTGCTCTTCTTCCCGGTGCCGATCGCGCTCGCGCTTCTCATCAACAGCGTGATCAGGCCGCGGGTGCGGGCCCTGTCGCAGGCGATCCTCTACCTGCCGCACTTCTTCTCGTGGGTGCTCGTCGTCACCGTCTTCCAGCAGATGTTCGGCGGCGCGGGGCTGATCGCGCAGCTGCTCCAGGACCACGGAGTCGACGGCTTCGACCTGATGACGGACGCCGGGATCTTCAAGTACCTGCTCACCGCGCAGATGGTCTGGAAGGACGCCGGCTGGGGCATCATCGTCTTCCTCGCGGCGCTCGCCTCCGTCAGCCCGGAGCTGTACGAGGCGGCGGCGATGGACGGCGCGAACCGGTGGCGCCGCATGTGGCACGTCACGCTGCCCGCGCTGCGCCCGGTGATCGCGCTGCTGCTCGTCCTGCGCGTCGGCGACGCGCTGACGGTGGGCTTCGAACAGATCCTGCTGCAACGCAGGGCGGTGGGCGCGGGTGCCTCCGAAGTGCTCGACACGTATGTGTGGAGCACCGGCATCCAGCACGGCGACTTCAGCTACGCGGCGGCGGTCGGCCTGGTGAAGGGCGTGGTCGGGATCTGTCTGGTCCTGGCGGCCAACAAGTTCGCCCATCTCCTCGGCGAACAGGGGGTCTACAAGAAGTGAAGGTGTACGAGACATGAGCGCCACCGCCGAACGTCCGCGCTCCGGCCCGAGCCCGCGTCGGAGCCCGCGTCCGCGCCCGCAGTGGCAGCCGCCCGAGCGCCCGGTGTGGGAGGAGCCGCCGACCAGGGCGGGCCTCGGCGCCAAGGGCCTGATCCTCGCCGTGTGCTGCGTCGCCGTGCTCGGACCGCTGTGGGTCGTGATCGTCACGAGCCTGTCGCCCCGGCACGTCATCGACTCGGCGGGCGGCCTGGTGCTGTGGCCCGAGGCCATCACCTTCGTCAACTACCAGGAGTTGCTCGGCGGCGGCCAGGTCAGCCGGGCCATGCTGGTCTCGGTCGGGGTGACGGGCGTCGGCACGGTGTTCTCGATGGGGGTGTCGGTCCTCGCCGCGTACGGCCTGTCCCGGCCGGGCTCGTTCGCGCACCGCGCGCTGCTGATGGCGCTGCTGACGACGATGTTCTTCAGCGCCGGGCTCATCCCGACGTATCTGCTGGTGCAGACGCTCGGCCTGACCGACAGCTATCTGGCGCTGATCCTGCCGAGCGCGGTGAGCGTGTTCAACATCCTGGTGCTGCGCGGGTTCTTCATGAACATCTCGCAGGAGCTGACGGACAGCGCCCGCATCGACGGGGCCGGCGACCTCAGGATCCTGTGGACGATCGTGCTGCCGCTGTCCCGCGCGGTGATCGCCGTCATCTCGCTGTTCTACGCAGTGGCGTACTGGAGCGCCTGGTTCAACGCGATGATCTACATCGACGACCCGACGAAACTGCCGCTGCAGAACGTGCTGATGCAGCTCGTGCAGAAGAACACGGCGCTGCCGACGGGGCTGAGCCAGGCGGTCAACGCGGGTGAACTCTCCGCGCTCGGGCTCCAGATGGCGATGATGGTGCTCGCCCTCGCGCCGGTCGCGGTCGCGTCCCCGTTCGTCCAGCGGCACTTCAAGAAGGGCATGCTGATCGGGGCGGTGAAGGGATGAGGGGCGCGCAGGCCATGGCCGAGGGCCGGAGCTTGTCCGAGGTCGGGACCTTGACCGAGGGCAGGAGCTTGTCCCAGGGCGGCCGCCTGCTGTTCGGCGGGGACTACAACCCCGAGCAGTGGCCCGAGGAGGTGTGGGCCGAGGACGTCCGGCTGATGAAGGAGGCCGGGGTCAACTCGGTCACGGTGGGCGTGTTCGCGTGGGCGAGGCTCGAACCCCGGCCGGGTGTAAGGGACTTCGGCTGGCTCGACCGGCTGATGGACCTGCTGCACACGCACGGGATCGGCGTCGTGCTCGCCACCCCGACCGCGTCCCCGCCGCCCTGGCTCGGCCGCCTGTACCCGCGGACGCTGCCGCGCGACGAGCACGGGCAGACCGTGTGGTGGGGCTCGCGCCAGCACTTCGCGCACTCCTCCACCACGTACCGTCGGCACGCCGCCGCCATCACCGAGGACCTCGCCCGGCGCTACGGCCACCACCCGGCCCTGCGCATGTGGCACATCAACAACGAGTACTGCACCTTCGACTACGGCGACGAGTCCGCGCGCGCCTTCCGTGACTGGCTGCGCGCGAAGTACGCGACCCTCGACGCACTCAACACGGCCTGGGGAACCGCCTTTTGGGGCCAGCACATCGAGACGTGGGGCGACGTCATCCCGCCGCGCCGCGCACAGTACCTGCGCGGCCCGACGCAGCTCCTCGACTTCCGCCGCTTCACCTCGGACGCGCTCCTCGCCTGCTACATCGCCGAGCGCGATCTCGTCCGCCGCCACACGCCCGCCGACATCCCGGTGACGACCAACTTCATGCCGCTGTGGACCGGGCAGGACGCGTGGGAGTGGGCGCGGCACGAGGATGTCGTGTCCGTCGACGTGTACCCGGATCCGCGCGATCCGCTGGCCGGGCAGTACAACGCGATGCTCGCCGACATGACGCGCGGTCAGGCGGGTGGCCGTCCGTGGATGCTGATGGAGCAGGCGGCGGGCGCGGTGAACTTCCGCCCGGTCAACTCTCCCAAGCCGCGCGGCCTCAACCGCCTCCTGTCGCTCCAGTCCGTGGCGCGCGGCGCCGACGCCGTCTGCTACTTCCAGTGGCGCCAGTCCCGGCAGGGCGCGGAGAAGTTCCACTCGGCGATGCTCGGCCACGCGGGCGAGGAGGGTCGGTCGTTCGCGGAGGTCAAGCAGATCGGGGCGGACCTCGACAGGATGGGCCCCGCGGTCGCCGGCACACGCCTCACGGCCGAGGTCGCCGTGCTGCACGACTGGCACTCCTGGTGGGCGGGCGGCCAGGACGGCAGACCGTCGGCACACATCACGTACGAAGAGGTGGTGCGGGCCTGGCACCGGGCACTGTGGGAGGCACACCTCACGTCCGACTTCGCGCACCCCGAACACGACCTTTCCGCCTACAAGTTGGTGGTCGTCCCGCAGCTGTATCTGCTGACGGACGCGGCGATCGACAACCTGGTGGCGTACGTGCGCGGGGGCGGGACGCTCGTGTGCGGGTTCTTCACGGGGATCGCCGACGCGGACGACCGGGTGCGGCCCGGCGGCATCGACGCCCGGCTGCGCGAGCTGTTCGGCATCCGCACCCTGCACGAGTGGTGGCCGCTGGAGTCCGCGGAGACCATCGACTGCGACGGGTTCACCGGCACGCTGTGGTCGGAGGAGCTGACGGTGGCCGCCGACGCCGAGGTCACGGCGGCGTACCGCGGCGGCGAGCTCGACGGCCTGCCGGCCGCCCTGCGCCGCGGCCGGGTCCGCTATCTGTCCACGCTCCCGCAACCGGAGGCCCTGCGCGCGCTGCTCGCGGAGGCCTCCCTCGAAGCGGGCGTACGGCCTCCACTGGCCGGCCTCCCCGCAGGGGTGGAGGCCGTACGTCGCGGGGAACTGCTGTTTCTGCTGAACCACGGGCGGGACGAGGTGACGGTCGCGCTCGCGGAGGGCGGGCGGGACCTGTTGACCGGGGCGCGGGTCGAGGGGTCCGTGACGCTCGGGCGGTTCGGTGTCGTCGTACTGGAGGCCGAAGCGGGCGCGGCAGCGGCATCGGTATCGGCAGTGGAGAGCGCGGGTTCCCGGTGATCCCCGAGCATCCCCATGGCACGTGGGAGACCGCGCCCGCCGACCGCTGGGAGGACGCCTATCTCAGCGGCAACGGCCGGCACGGCGCCCTCGCCTTCGGCGATCCGCACGACGACCGGGTCATCGTCACCCACCACGGCCTGGTCCGCCCGGACGGCGGTCCACAGCCGGGGCCGCCCTCGCTCGCTGATCAACTCCCGCTTCTACAAGACCAGTTGCTCGCCGGTGACGTGACGGCGGCCGAGCGGTTCACGGACGGGCGGCCGCTGCGGTGGGTGCGCGCGTTCCATCCCGCCTTCCAGGTGCGCTTCGTGCGGGACGACGCCGCGGGGCGCGGCTACCGGCGCGCGGTCGACTTCGCGACGGGGGTGGCCGAGGCGCGGTGCGGCGGATGGTGTTCGCGGGTGTTCGTGTCGCGGGCGGACGACGTGGTGGTGCAGTACGTGACCGGCGCCGGGCTCGACGGCGAGGTGGCGCTCGACCCGCGCCTGAGCGGCGTCCCCGCCGGGCTCCGCATCGGCCGCGGCGTCGTCCTGGCCCCGCACGGCCCGACCCTGCACGGCCCGACCCCGTACGGCGCCCGGCTCACCCTGCGCTGCCGCTACCCGGACAGCGACCTCGGCTTCACCGGGGTGACACTCGCGCTGGTGCGGGGCGGGCGCACGACGGTCGGCGGATCGGGCCTGCGCGTCGAGGGCGCGAGCGGGCTGCTGCTCCTGACGCGGGTGCGCAGACACGTCGGGGAGCTGGACGCGGAGAGCGAGGCGGGCGCGCTCACGGACCTGATCGACCCGAGCGGCTCCACCGACGCGACGTACGACGCTCTCCTCGCCCGGCACGAGGCCCTGCACAGGACCGCCTACGAACGCGTCACCTTCGACCTCGACGCCCCGCGCCACCAACGCGGCCTGCCCGGCACCGAGTTGCTGGAGCGCACGCAGAGCCCGGCCCTCCTTGAGCGGCTGTTCGCGGCAGGCCGCTACCACCTGCTCAGCTCCTCGGGCGCCCTGCCGCCCCGGCTGACCGGGCTGTGGACCGGCGAGTGGGACACGGCATGGTCGGGCGCGTTCACCACGGACGCGAACCTGAACCTCCAGACGGCGTCGGCGGTCGCCTGCGCCCTCCCCGAGACGGTCGAAGCCCAAGGCGCGCTCATTCAGGGCCAGTTGGCGCACTGGCGGGACAACGCGCGACTCGTCTTCGGCGCCCGTGGCATCGTCGCGCCCGCGCACACCGACGGCGAGTCGGGACACGCGTACCACTATCAGCGCGCGTACCCGATGCATCTGTGGACGGCGGGCGCCGACTGGCTGCTCACACCGCTCCTCGAACAGGCCGAGGCCACCGGCGAGCGACCCACCTGGCTCGCGGCCGCCGTCACCCAACTCGCCCTGTTCTACGAGGACTTCCTCACGCGAACAGGGCCCGACGGGCGGATCGCGATCGTGCCCTCCTACTCCCCGGAGAACCGGCCCGCGAACGCGAGCTGGGGCACCGTCAATGCCACCATGGACATCGCGGCGGCCCGGCACGCGCTGCGCACCGCCGCCGCCTGGCACCCGGGCCCCGACGGCGACCGCTGGACGGCGCTGGCCGACCGGCTCCCCGACTACCGGGTCAACGACGACGGGGCGCTCGCCGAGTGGGCGTGGCCGGGCCTCGACGACAGCTACGACCACCGGCACCTCAGCCATCTGTACCCGGTGTGGCCGCACCACGACATCACGCCGTACGACACCCCGGACCTGGCGAAGGCGGCGCGGCGGGCGCTCGAACTGCGCGGCGCCGAGAACGACTCCGCGCACGGGCATCTGCACCACGCTTTGATCGCGGCCCGGCTGCGCGACGCGCCGCGCGTCGCAGACTGCCTGCGGCACGTCCTGACCGGCGACTACTTCCACACCTCGCTGATGAGCGCGCACTACCCGCGCCGCGACGTCTACAACGCGGACGCCGCGCACACCCTGCCCGCGCTGGTCACGGAGGCGCTCCTGCAGTCCACGCCCGAGCGCCTGGTCCTGCTGCCCGCGCTCCCCGCCGACTGGCGGCGGGGAGCGGTGCGGGGCCTGCGCACGCGGTTCGGGGCGCACGTGGATCTGCGGTGGGGCAACGGCAGGTGCACGGCGCTCGTCCGCCCCGACCGCGACGCGGACGTGGAGCTCAAGACACCCGAGGACGACGCGGGACGACTGCGTCTGGACGCGGGAGTGGAGCGCGAACTCCACTTCCGCAGCCGCTAGTGACAACTTCCTCGGCCGGTTGTTACACCAGTTCGGCAACCTCCGCCAGCACCCGCGCCGCCGGCGCCGGGTCGACCAGCCACTTCAGGTGCGAGCTGTCGAGGGTGCGGACCCGGAAGGGGTTGTCCGGGGTCAGCGCGTCGCCCTCGCGGATCAGCCGGTCCTGGAGGGCGGGCGGCAGGCTCGTGTCGCGCGAGAGGCGTACGTACGTCTTCGGGATGCGGCCCCACGTCGCGGCCTGCGCGCGGTCGTCCTCGGTGCCGACGTCGAGGTTCTCGTCCGGCTGGAAGGTGTTGAGGAAGGTGCGGAACTCGTCGTCGGTGCCGTCGGCGATGAAGGCCTCCCTGAACGCGTCGAGCGCCTTCTCGTCCGCGGTGCGGAAGTTGACGCGCAGCAGCCCGATTTCGGCCGGGTCGCCCGCCATCGCAAGGCCCAGGGAGGCGGCATCGACCGAGGCCATCTCCGGTTCGGCGTAGTAGGCGCCCACGGTGAGGTCGACCGGGCACCAGGACGCCACGTAGACGATGTGGTCGATCAGGTCGGGCCGCTGGTTGGCCGCCGCCGTGGCGGTGGCGCCGCCGCGGCTGTGCGAGACGAGGACGACCGGACCGTTCTCCTTGGCCCGTTCCAGGACGCCGATCAGGTGCGCGGCGTTGTCGGCGAGGGTGACTCCCTTGATGACGCCCGGTGTTGAGGCGAGGCCCGTCGGGTCCTGCGGGGCCTGGTAAGCGGCCGGGTAGGTCGCCGCGAAGCCGTGTCCCGGCAGGTCGACGGCGGCCGAGCGGTGCCCGAGCAGACCGAGTTCCGCCTGGAGCGGCGCGAAGGAGAAGGAGTTGGCGAACGCTCCATGGACGAGGACGTACGTCGGGTGCACAGGCACGCTCGCTTTCTGACACTTCCAGGACCGCATGTGGCGGTCTTATGGACCGGATGCGTCGATCCTATGCGGCGGGCGGGGCCCGTGCCGCGCTCTTTTATGCGGCGGGCGGCGCCTGTGCCGCGCTCTCCCTGATGGTCAACTCCGGGGTCAGCAGCACGACTTCCTCGGCCGAGCCGCGGCCCTCGATCTGCGCGACGATCTGTTCCACCGCGCGCCGCCCCATCTCCTGCGCGGGCACGGCGACCGAGGTGAGCGGCACCGACGCGTGCCGCGCGACCTGCTCGGGGCAGACCGCGACGACCGACACGTCCTCGGGGACCGCCCGCCCGGACTGGCGCAGCAGGGCGAGCAGCGGGTCGGTGGCTGCCTCGTTCTGCACGATGAACGCGCTGGTGCCGGGGCGCTCGTCGTAGATCCGCGACAGTGTCGCCGACACGGAGGCGTAGCTGCCCTCACAGGGGCGGTGCAAGAGCCGCAGGCCGAGTTCGGCGCTGCGCTCGCGCAGGCCCGTCAGCGTGCGCTCGGCGAAGCCGGTGCGGCGCTCGTAGACGGCGGCGGCCTCGCCGATGACGGCGATCTCGCGGTGCCCGAGGCCCGCGAGGTGCTCGGCGCACAGCGCGCCCGCGGCGGCGAAGTCCAGGTCCACGCAGTTGAGTCCGCTGGTGTCGGCCGGCAGGCCGATGAGGACGGCGGGGCGGCTCGCGGTGCGCAGCAGCGGCAGCCGCTCGTCGTCCAGCTCGACGTCCATGACGATCACGGCGTCCGCCAACGCGCTGCCCTCGATGCGGCGCACGGCCTGGGCGCCCTCCTCGCCGGTGAGCAGCAGGATGTCGTACCCGTGGCTGCGGGCGGCGGTGGCGACCGCCGTCGCGATCTCCATGATCACCGGTACGTACATGTCGGTGCGCAGCGGCACCATCAGGGCGATGATGTTGGACTTGCTGCTGGCGAGGGCGCGGGCCCCGGCGTTGGGGTGGTAGCCGAGCCGGCGCACGCTCGTCTCGACGCGCTCGCGGGTGGCCGCCGAGATGGACCGCTTGCCGCTGAGGACGTAGCTCACGGTGCTCGCGGAGACTCCGGCGTGCCTGGCGACCTCTGCGAGCGTGACCATGGGGTTCTCCTGAAGCCGAGTCCGAGGGGGGGTGGGCACCGCCGGCGTCGGCGGGTGCCGCCCGTCGTTCGGCATGCCGACCCTATGATTTGCGCAGGGTGCCTGTCCAGAAGTCCGTCGAAGCGCTTCGACGCCCTGGTGGGCGCCAGGCGAGCCACCAGGGAGGACACGTATGACCGACGCAACCCCCACCGCCCCCATACGCACCGCATCGGGCCGGGTCCGCGGGCTCACGCAGGGAGCGCTGAGCGTTTTCCGCGGCATTCCCTTCGCCCAACCCCCGGTCGGGGCACTGCACTTGGCGGCGCCGGAGCCGACGTTGCCGTGGGACGGGGTGCGGGACGCGTTCGACTTCGGGCCGCCGCCCCCGCAGTCCCTCGTGGGCGGGCTGACGGGCCGCCCGGTCCCCGAGGGCGAGGACTGGCTGACGGTCAACGTGTGGTCCCCGGACCTCGGCGCCGCGGGCCTGCCGGTGATGGTCTACGTGTACGGAGGGGCGTACGTCAGCGGGTCCTCGGACGGGCCGCACTACGACGGCTCCGCGCTCGCCGCCCGCGGCGCGGTCGTCGTGACCCTCAACTACCGCGTCGGCGCCGAGGGCTTCGGCGTCTTCGACGGAGCGCCCGCCAACCGGGGACTGCTCGACCAGGTGGCGGCGCTGCGCTGGGTGCGCGAGAACATCGCGGCGTTCGGTGGCGACCCGGAGCAGGTCACCGTGTTCGGGGAGTCCGCGGGCGCGGGCTCGGTGGCGTCGCTGCTCGCGATGCCTTCGGCGAAGGGTCTGCTGCGCCGCGCGGTGGCGCAGAGCGTTCCGGGCACGTTCTTCACGCTCGACCTCGCGCGGGACATCGGCGCGGCGATCGCGGAGCGGCTCGGGGTGCCGGGCGCGGGGGCCGCCGAGCTCGCCGCGGTCGCGCCGAAGGCGTTGCGCGACGCCACCGACGACCTGGTCCGCGCGCTGCCCTCGTACGCGGACCGCTGGGGCCGCGTCGCCCACACGGCCACCCCGTTCTCGCCGGTGGTCGACGGCGAGGTGCTGCCCGTCACCCCGTGGGAGGCGCTCGCGGGCGGCGCCGCGCGCGACGTCGAGCTGCTCGTCGGGCACAACCGGGACGAGTACCGGCTGTTCTCCATCATGGCGGGCCGGTACGGGAAGACGACGGAGGAAGAGGCGGCAGCGGCACTGCTCCGGTTCGGTCCCGGGCCCGCCGCCGAGGCCGACTACAGGGCCGCGTATCCGGCCGCCGATCCGACGCTGCTGCACGAACTCGTCATGTCCGACTGGCTGTTCCGGATGCCGTCGCTGCGCCTGGCCGAGGCACAGGCGGCGGGCGGCGGGACCGCGTACGCGTACGAGCTGTGCTGGGCGGCGCCCGGCGCGGGCGGCACGATGGGCGCCGCCCACGCGTTGGACGTGCCGCTCGTCTTCGGTGCGCTCGAATCGGACTTCGGCGGCCTCTTCCTGGGTGGTGGACTCCCGGCCGAGGCCGTGGCGTTGTCGCAGGAGATGGGCGCCGCGTGGGCCGCGTTCGCGAAGGACGGGGACCCGGGGTGGGCGCCGTTCACCGCCGGCGAGCGCTCGACCCGTGTCTTCGACGCCCCCTCGCACACGGGCCCGTACCCGGAGGAGGCCTCGCGGCTGCTGTGGGAGGGCTTCGACTTCGCACCGCTGGACCTGGAGCCCGGCGTGACCGCGCCGGAGCGACGCGCCGAGGGCTGAGCGATTCGAAGGCGGTTCCGCGCCTACCGTCTCTGGCATGAAGAAACGCGCGCAAGTGTCCCTCGTGCTGCTCGCCGGGGCCTCCGGGGCCGTGGACGCGCTCGCGTTCACGGCCCTCGGACACGTGTTCGCCGGCGTGATGACCGGGAATCTCGTACTGCTCGGCATCTCGGCGGGCCACGGGTCGGGCCACGACGTCACCGGGCCGCTGTACGCGCTCGGCGGGTACGCGGTGGGGGCGGCCACAACCGCTCTCGTGTGCCGGGGCATTCGGGAGGCGCGGACGACGGAGTGGCCGGGCCGGGTCGTCGCCTGCCTCGCCGCGCAGTGCCTGCTGCTCGGCTTCGTCGCCGTGGCGGGCGGCCTGCTCGGCGGGGATCCGGTCGGGGCCTGGCGGACCGTGCTGCTCGTGGTCGCCGCCGTGGCGATGGGCGCGCAGTCCGCGGCGATGGTGGTCGCGGGGTCGGGTGCCGCGCCCACCACGTATTTCACGGGGACGCTGACGACACTCGTGACCGGGGCGGTCGACGGGTCCGGACGGGACCGGGAACAACTGTGGGTGATCGGCCGGTTGTTGGCCGTGATCGGCGGCGCGGCCTGCGCCGTAGCGGTGCGGGAGGCCGCAGCGCCGTGGGGATTCGTGCCGCCTGCCGTCCTGACCGCCGCCGCGGTCGCGTGCCAGAAACCTGCACACCGAATGCGCAGGGCAGTCACGGAGCTTCGCAAAAAAACATTGCCCCATACAAGCACCGCACGCCATTGATGCACGCCTGTCCCCCTTTGCTGTCCTGCGACACAGGGAGTTCACATTCCCCTCCGTGAAGAATGTGAAGGACGTGCCACCCAGCTGTGAACACCCAGGCACACGAAGGCAATTGGCCTCCCGGATCCCCTATGAATGGACCCGGTCGGATTAGCTGAGCGACGCGTCAACATGCTTTGATCCTCCGCATCGCATGACGGCCGCAGGGATTCGCAGCCACCGATTTCCAGCGCGCCCCGCGAATTTTGAAATACCCGGACATACCCAAGAAGGGCGGCTCATCATGAGCAAGCACATCGAGACCGTTGAGATCTCGGACGCCGACCTCGACAACGTCTCCGGCGGTCTCGTCGGCGGCCTCGTCGGCCAGGTTCAGGGCACCGTTGACGGCATCGCCCCGGTTTCGGGCACCGTCTCCTCCGTCACCAACACGGTCGAGGGCCTCACCGGCCTGAACACCGGCGCCGTGACGGGCCTCGTCGGCGGCGTGACGGCCGGCCTCTGAGTCGGATTCGATCCCTCGGGATCACCGCGCCACCTCCTGACGGGTGGCGCACCCCAAGCCTCGGGACCCCGTGTCCCGGGGCTTTCGGGGTGTCCGGGTACCGAGTCCATTCGATCCGGCCCGGTATGGAAGCTAGGTAAGGGAAAGACTCCGTGCAGTTCCGCCAACAGGCCCTGTCCAAACTGCAGTCGCCGGAGGAGCTCGATCTGCCGGTGCGCCTCGCGCGGCCGCAGGGACTGCTCGTACTCGCCGTCACCGTCGTCGTGATGGTCGCCGCCTGCGTCTGGGCCGTCACCGGTTCGGTGTCCTCGACGCTCAAGGCGAACGGCATCCTCACGTACGCGCAGGGCAGCTACGTCCTGCAGACCCCCGTCACCGGGCAGGTCACCGGCCTGTACGTGAAGGAGGGCCAGCGGGTGCGGGCGGGCGCGCCGATCCTCAAGGTGCAGACCGCGCAGGGCAACCGGGCCGTGCGGGCCATCGACGCCGGCCGGGTCACGGCGCTCGTCGCGCGGATCGGCTCGGTCGTCACGACCGGCTCCGACGTGGCGACGGTGGAGAAGACCGGCTCGACGCGTGATCCGCTGCTCGCGATGCTGTACGTGCCCGCCACCGGCGCGGGGAACGTGGACAAGGGCTCCGACGTCGACCTCAACGTGCCGCAGGCGCAGCAGTACGGCGTGCTGCGCGGGACGGTCAAGGCCGTCGGCCGCGCCGCCGAGACGAAGCGGCAGGTCACCGATTTCGTCGGGGACAGCTCGCTGGCGGGCGAGTTCACGAAGGGCGGGGCCCGCGTCCCGGTCCTCGTCGAGCTCACCAAGGCGGACACCAAGTCCGGGTACGCCTGGTCCTCCGACGGTGGGCCGCCCTATCCGCTCGCCTCCATGACCCTCACCTCCGGCTCCGTACACCTCGCCGATCAGCGCCCGATGGATTGGCTGAAGCCGTGACCACGACCTCCCTCCCGCCCGCGGGCCACCGCCCGGACCGCCGCCGCGCGCGCCCCGCTCCCCCGCCGGCCAAGCGTCGCCGCAAGGTGCGCACACCAACGGTGCTCCAGATGGAGGCCGTCGAGTGCGGCGCCGCGGCGCTCGCGATGATCCTCGCGCACCACGGCAGGCACATCCCGCTGGAGGAGCTGCGCATCGCGTGCGGCGTCTCGCGGGACGGCTCGCGCGCCTCCAACCTCCTGAAGGCGGCCCGCAGTTACGGCATGACCGCCAAGGGCATGCAGATGGAGCCGGCCGCGCTCGCCGAGGTGCAGGGCCCGGCGATCCTGTTCTGGGAGTTCAACCACTACGTCGTCTACGACGGCATGGGGCGGCGCTTCGGGCGCCGCGGCGTGCACATCAACGACCCCGACAAGGGCCGCCGCTTCGTGCCGATGGAGGACTTCGACACGAGCTTCACGGGTGTCGTTCTCGTCCTGGAGCCGGGCGACGACTTCCGTACGGGCGGGCGCAAGCCGGGCATCATGACGGCGCTGCCCGCACGGCTTCGCGGCACCACCGGCACGATGCTCGTCGCGCTGCTCGCGAGCCTGCTGCTCGTCGGCGTGGGCGCGGCGGTGCCCGCGCTCAGCAAGACGTACATCGACCTGTTCCTCATCGGCGACCAGACCTCGCTGCTCGGCGCGCTGTTCGCGTCGATGGGCGCGATGGTGGCGCTGACCGCCGTCCTCACGTGGCTGCAACAGATGAATCTGCTGCGCGGCCGCATCATCTCCTCGACGCTGAGCAGCGCCCGCTTCTTCGGGCATCTGCTGCGCCTGCCCGTCACGTTCTTCTCGCAGCGCAGCCCGGCCGACCTGGTGCAGCGCCTCCAGTCCAACGACGCGGTCGCCGAGACCCTGGCCCGCGACCTGACGGCGGCGGGCGTCGACGGGATCGTGGTGCTGCTGTACGCGGCGCTGCTGTACTCGTACGACCCGCAGCTCACGGCCGTCGGCGTGGGGATCGCGCTGCTGAACGTGGTGGCGATGCGGATCGTCGTGCGGCTGCGGGCGACGGGCACGCAGAAGCTGCGCGCGGACACGGCGCGGCTCACCAACACCTCGTACACGGGCCTCCAGCTCATCGAGACGATGAAGGCGACCGGCGGCGAGAACGGCTACTTCCGGCGGTGGGCGGGCCAGCACGCGACGACCCTGGAGGAGCAGCAGAAGCTCGGGGTACCGAGCGCGTGGCTCGGCATCGTCGCACCGACCCTCGCGACGCTGAACAGCGCGCTGATCCTGTGGATCGGCGGCATGCGGGCCGTCGAGGGCCATTTGTCGGTGGGTCTCCTTGTCGCCTTTCAGGCGCTCGTGACCCGCTTCACGGCACCGCTGACCCGGCTGAACGGCGTCGCGGGCCGCATCCAGGACTTCGCCGCCGACGTGGCCCGCCTCAAGGACGTGGAGAACTTCCCCGTCGACCAGCTGTACGCGCGCCCAGAGCAGGTGCAGAGCACGCGCCGGCTGCGCGGCCACATCGAGCTGGACGGCATCACGTTCGGCTACAGCCCGCTCGACAAGCCGCTCCTGTCCGGCTTCTCGCTGACGGTGGGGCCCGGCCAGCAGGTGGCGCTCGTCGGCGGCTCCGGCAGCGGAAAGTCCACGGTCTCCCGCCTGATCTCCGGCCTGTACGCGCCGTGGGAGGGCGTCATCCGGATCGACGACCGGCGCCTGGACGACATCCCGCGCGGCGCGCTCGCGGCCTCGGTCTCCTTCGTCGACCAGGACGTCTTCCTCTTCGAGGGCACGGTCCGCGACAACGTCGCCCTGTGGGACCCCTCGATCTCCGACGAGGCCGTCGAGGAGGCGCTGCGCGACGCGTGCTTGTACGACGTGGTGGCGCGCCGCCCCGGCGGTGTGCGCGGCCGGGTCGAGCAGGACGGCCGGAACTTCTCCGGCGGGCAGCGCCAGCGTCTGGAGATCGCGCGGGCCCTCGTGCGCCGTCCCAGCATCCTCGTGCTCGACGAGGTGACCAGCGCGCTCGACGCGGAGACCGAGCAGACGGTCATGGACAACATCCGGCGGCGCGGCTGCGCCTGCGTCGTGATCGCGCACCGCCTCAGCACGGTCCGCGACAGCGACGAGATCGTGGTCCTCGACCACGGCCAGGTCGTCGAGCGCGGCCGCCACGAACACCTGGTGCGGGCCGGCGGGCCGTACGCCGAGCTGGTCAAGGAGCACTGACATGACCGACCTGCACCAGGAGTTCACCTCCTCCGACCAAGTGGTGGCGGCCTTCGGCGGCCTGGGCGCCCCCGTCGACTGCACGGACCTGCGCAGCCTTCCCCTGGAGGGCCCGCACGTGCTGTGGCTCGTCGCGGGCGGCGCGCTCGACCTGTTCGCGGTGGACGTGCAGAGCCAGGGGCACTGGCACTTCCTGGGCCGCCTGGAGCCGGGCACGCTGCTGCTCGGCCCGGTCGAGGGCACCCAGCACACGCTCGTGGGGCGGCCGTTGAGCGGCTGCGCGGTGCGCCGCATCCCGCTGCGCGAGCTGCCGTACGCGCCGCCGGCCTCCTATGACGCGGCCGGTTCGTACGGCTGGAGCCTGCTGGAGGAGGCCTTCGCGCTCGGGGTCGGCCGCGGGCAGCAGGTCCTGTTCGAGGCGCCGCTCGACGGGCGCGCCGTCGGCGCACACGACGTGCAGGGGGACTCCTTCCTCGGCGACGACGACGTGCTGTGGCCGCAACTGGCGCCCGGCAGCGTGCAGTACGGGTCCGCCTACGCGGCGGACGCGGCGGCCGATCTGCTGGTCGACACGGGTCTGTGGCAGCGCATGGTCAACCAGCAGTGGCGGCTGCTCTCCACGCTCGACCGCTGGATCGAGCGCCTGGAGAGCGCCCACGAGGACCGCGCCGCCGCCGGCATCCGCGCGGGAGAGGCCGTCCGCGAGCAGGCCGACCGCACCCTGCTGGCGTCCATGGGCACCAAGCGCGGGCGCCGGAACTCCTCCGACGCGGGCGCCGACGCCACGTACGCGGCCTGCAAGGTCGTCGCGGACGCGGCGGGCATCCGGCTCGTCGACCCCGACCACGTGGGCGCGGTCAGCGACCGCCTCGACCCGGTCGAGCAACTCGCCACGGCCTCCCGGCTCCGCACCCGCCCCGTACGGCTCGCCGGGGACTGGTGGCGCCGCGACGCGGGCCCGCTGGTCGGCTACCGGGCCTCGTCCGGGGCCCCGGTCGCGCTGCTGTACCGGCGCGGCGGATACGAGACGGTGAACCCGGCAGGCGACCGGCGCACCCGCGTCGACGAGGACAACGCGGAGGACTTCGAAGAGCGGGCGATCATGCTCTACCGCCCGCTCCCCGACGGCGATCTGACCCCGCTGCGGCTGATGCGCTTCAGCGTGCAGTCGATGACGAAGGACATCCGCAGGCTGCTCCTTGCGGGCCTGGTCACGGTGGGCCTCGGCGCGCTCGTGCCCATCGCGACCGGCCAGGTCCTCGGCACGTACGTCCCCAACGCACAGACCAGCCTCATCACGCAGGTCTCCCTCGCGGTCGTGGTCACCAGTGTGGTGACGGCGGCGTTCATGCTGCTGCAGAACCTCACGGTGCTGCGCATCGAGGGCAGAGTGGAGAGCGTCCTCCAACCGGCGGTCTGGGACCGGTTGTTGAGGCTCCCGACGCGCTTCTTCGCGTCCCGCTCGACGGGTGAGCTGGCGAGCGCGGCGATGGGCATCAGCTCGATCAGACGGCTGCTGTCCGGCGTGGGCCCGATCGTCGTCCAGTCGACGACGGTCGGCGCGATGAACCTCGTCATGCTCCTCCTTTACAGCGTCCCGCTGGCGATGGCGGCGCTCGGCATGCTGGTCCTGGTCGCGGCCGTCTTCCTCACGCTCGGCCTGCTCGAACTGCGCTGGCAGCGCCGCCTGGTGAAGCTCGGCAACAAGCTCAACAACCAGGCGTTCCAGACGCTGCGCGGGCTGCCGAAGCTGCGGGTCGCGGGCGCGGAGAGCTTCGCGTACGCGGCGTGGGCGAAGGAGTTCGCGCGCACCCGGGAGTTGCAGCGCAGGGCAGGACGCATCAAGAACGCGACGACGGTCCTCAACTCGGTCTATCTCCCGCTGTGCTCGCTCGTGATGTTCATGCTGCTCGCGGGGCCGGCCCGCGGCTCCATGTCGGCGGCGTCCTTCCTCACCTTCAACACGTCGGTGACGATGCTCCTGACGTCGGTGACCCAGCTGACCGGCGCGCTGATCTCGGCGGCCGCGGTCCTGCCCATGTTCGAGCAGATCAAGCCGGTGCTCGACGAGAAGCCCGAGGTCCGCGAGGCGGCCACGCAGCCGGGCGAGCTGACCGGCGCCCTGGAGGCGCGGGGCGTCTCCTTCCGCTACACCGACGACGGGCCGCTGGTCCTCGACGACGTGAACGTGTCCATCCAGCCCGGCGAGTTCGTGGCGGTGGTCGGCGAGAGCGGCTGCGGCAAGTCCACGCTGCTGCGCCTGCTGATCGGCTTCGACGCCCCGGCGTACGGCAGCGTCCTGTACGACGGTCAGGACCTCTCGGCGCTCGACCAGGCGGCGGTGCGGCGCCAGTGCGGCGTCGTCCTTCAGAACGCCCAGCCGCTGAGCGGGTCGATCCTCGACTGCATCTGCGGCGCCGAGTCCTTCACGCAGGAGGAGGCGATGGCGGCGGCCGAGATGGCGGGCCTCGCGGAGGACATCAAGCGGATGCCGATGGGGCTGCACACGATGATCTCGGGCGGCGGCGCGGTCTCCGGCGGGCAGCGTCAGCGGCTGATGATCGCGCAGGCGCTGATCCGGCGACCGCGGATCCTCTTCTTCGACGAGGCGACGAGTGCGCTCGACAATGAGACGCAGCGGATCGTGATCGACAGCACGAAGGCCCTCCGGGCGTCGCGGGTGGTCATCGCGCACCGGTTGTCGACGGTCATGGATGCGGACCGGGTTGTTGTGATGTCGGCGGGGCGGGTGGTCCAACAGGGGTCGCCCGAGGAGCTGTTGGCGGATACGGGTGGGCGGTTGCACGAGTTGGTGCGGCGGCAGATGGCGTGACGCCGGGGGCGCCGCCCCTACAGCCAGCCCCGTTCGTCCGCCACCCGCACCGCCTCCATCCGGTTGCGCGTGCCGGTCTTGGCGATGACGGACGACAGGTAGTTGCGCACGGTCCCCTCCGAGAGGAACAGGGCCGCCGCGATGTCCGCCACCGTGCCGCCCGCCCGCGCCGCGTGCAGCACGTCCCGTTCCCGCCGGGTCAGCGGGGACTCGCCGGCCGCCAGCGTGGCCGCGGCGAGGTCCGGGTCGACGACCCGCTGGCCGCGGGCCACCCGGCGGACGGCATCGGCGAGGACCTCGGGCGGCGCGTCCTTCACCACGAACCCCAGCGCGCCTGCCGCCATGGCCCGCCGCAGATACCCCGCCCGCCCGAACGTGGTGAGCACGACGACGCGGCACTCCGGCACCTGTTCGGCCAGGTCCGCCGCCGCCTCGAGCCCGTCGCGCCCCGGCATCTCGATGTCGAGGAGCGCGACGTCGGGACGGTGCGCCCGCGCGGCGGCGACGACCTTGTCGCCGCGGTCGACGGCGGCGACGACCTCGAAGTCGTCCTCGAGATCCAGCAGCGCGGAAAGGGCGCTGCGGATGAGGTCCTGGTCGTCGGCGAGCAGCAGCCGGATCATGCGGACTCGTTTCCTTCGTGCGCGGGGGCGGGGTCGCGCGGGGATCCTTCGTACGCGGAAGCGCGGTCGTGCGGGCTGCCTTCGTACGCGGGGGCGAGGGCGGGGTCGCGCGGCGACGTGGGCACGGACACCCGCAACACCCAGCCGCCCTCCGGTCCCGGCCCCGCCCGTACCGCTCCGCCGGCGGCCGCCGCCCGCTCCCGCAGCCCGGTCAGCCCGTTGCCCGCGGCGGCCGTGCCGCCCACGCCGTCGTCGCGGATCTCCACGGACGCCGGGGTCAGCTCGACGGTGCAGCGGGTCGCCCGCGCGTGCCGGACGACGTTGGTCAGGCCCTCCCGTACGGCCCACCCGAACAGTTCCCTGCGGTCCCCGGCAGGCGCGTCGGTCGCCGAGGGCAGCTCCGCCTCGATCCCGGCGGCCCGCAACAGTTCGCGCCCGCGGGCCAGTTCACCGGCGAGAGTCACCTCCCGGTAGCCCGTGACCGCGGCCCGCACGTCTCTCAGGGCCTGCCGGGAGAGCTGCTCGACCTCGGTGATCTCGTCGATGGCGCGCGGCGACCCCTGCGCCGCGAGCCTGCGGGCGAGTCCGCTCTTCACGGTGATGACGGTGAGCGAGTGGCCGAGCAGGTCGTGCAGATCGCGGGCGATCCGGTCCCGTTCGGCCTGGGACGCGAGGTCGGCGACCTCGGCGCGGGCCGCGACGAGCGCCCGGTTCGACAGGGTGATCTCCCGGAACGCGTACACGGTGAGCGCGGTGAAGACGATGGCGATGGCCTCCAGCCAGCCGAGTCCGCTGTGCCAGGGCCGCACAGCCCACGGCACGACGAGCGCGGCGAGGGCCGCGGCCGCGATGACCACGAGTCCGTGCCGCGGCAGGAGCGCCGCGGTGAACGAGACGAGCACCGCGCACAAGAAGAAGGCGTACTCGTGGGCGAAGGGCAGCGTCGCGAGGAAGAGGGCGGTCATCACGCAGCCGAGCACCGCCGTGATCCGCCGCTCGGCGCCCCGGCCCAGCATCGCCATGGCGGCTGCGTAGCAGCAGCAGAACGCGACCAGGAGGGCGTAACCGGCGACGGCCGCCCCGCCCGTGGCGTACTGGGCGACGCCGACCGCCGTCACGATCGGATAGGCGAGCATTCCGGCGGCGAGTCCCGCCCGCCGCCAGCCCTGGGACCAGCGCTGCGGATCACGGTCCGCGGCCCCGGTCCCCTGCTCCTCCATGGCGGGCACGCTAACACCGCCGACGACCTGCGGCATCGTCACCGGGAGGGGAAGTGGGCGCGGACGCCCCGGCCGTTGGCGATGATCACGACACCGAGCAGCAGCAGCCCGCACACGCTCTGCTCGACACGCAGCCACACCGGGAAGAGACCGGGCAGCGCGACGATCACCACGACGGCCACGAGCATCACGGCCGTCACCAGCCGCAGCCGGAGGTAGGCGCGGCGCGAGCCGCGGGCCGCGTGGGCGGCGAAGGCGTAGGTGAACACGGCGCTGGCGACGACGAGGACCGTGCGGGTCCACACCGCGTCGTCGACGACCGAGGAGTCGTCGCGCAGCAGGACCACGGCCACGAGGGTCGCGACGCTGAGCGCGAGATACGCGGCGACGAGCCGCTTGACGGGGCGAAGGGCCTGATGGGTGGGTACCGGAGTGTCCATGGGTTCATGGTCGGCGCGGAGCCGGTCGCGGCGGCAGTGAGCCCGTCCACGACCCGCCCATGACATTTGTCAGGGTTCCCGGGCGGCGCCGGTGGCTTCTTCCCGGCCGTCCAGGGCCTCCGCGCCGAACAGCACCCGCATCGCCACCTCACGGTAGTGGCGTACGTGGTGGAGGGCGCGGTCGGCCGCGAGGTCCACGTCTCCCGTCCTGATCGCCTCGTACAGGGCCTGATGTTCCTCCCACACCGCGTGCGGGTCGTCGACCTGTTGGAACAGCCAGCGCATCCGGCCTTCCAGAGGTTGCAGGGTGCTGGCGAGCAGCGTGTTGCCCGCAATCTCCACGATGTGGTGGTGGAAGTCCGTGTTCGCGCGGGAGATGCGGGCGGGCTTCCCGGTGCGGGTGGCCCGCTCCGCGCTGGTCAACAGCCGTCCCAGCGCGGCGATCTGCGGCTTCTGGGCCCGCTCCGTGGCGCGCCGCACGGCGAGCACCTCCAGGGCCTCGCGCAGGTCGAAGAGGTCGAGCACGTCCTGGAACGCGAGCTGCTTGACGACGATCTTGCGGGCGGAGACCGCCTCCAGGAAGCCCTCGCTGAGCAGCACCCTGATCGCCTCGCGCACCGGGATCCGGGACACCCCGAACTCCTCGGCGACGTCCCGCTCCAACAGCCGGTCCCCCGGCCGCAGTTGGCCGGAGATGATCCGGTCCCTGATGCCCTCGCAGACCTGATCGCGCAGCCAGCCCGGCTCGCCGGACCCCGCCTGTGCCATGCGCCCTCCCCCCGTTTCCTCCCCGTGAATTGATGCTCACGGTATACCAACGCCTTGACGGACGACGGTCCGATCCGCTTTCTTTGGTATGCCATAGCTCGTGCACTGCACGTCACAAGCGTGCCCACCTGTCCGGACCGTGGACCTTCGGGGTCCCGTCAACAGAGGGTTTGCCATGCAGTCAGCCAATCCGCCGCAGGTCGCCGACGCGGCCGCACCGGACACGAGAACCACCAAGTCCCCGCCCAGCCGCACGCGTTGGAAGGTGTTTCTGCTCCTCCTCGGCATCGTCACGCTGAACTACATCGACCGCGGCTCCGTGTCCGTGGCGCTGCCGCTGATCACCAAGGATCTGCATCTGTCGAAGGAGGTCACCGGCTTCGTCCTGAGCGCGTTCTTCTGGACGTACGCGCTGATGCAGATCCCCGGCGGACGGCTGATCGACCGGTTCGGGCCGCGCCGGATGGCCGGCGGCGCCACCATCGGCTGGGGTGTCGCGACCGGCGCCACGGCGGCCGCCACCGGCGTCGGCTCGCTGCTCGCGGCCCGGCTCGCGCTCGGCGCGGTCGAGGCCCCGGTGATGCCGGCCGGCGGCAAGCTGAGCGCGCACTGGCTGCCCGCGAAGGAACGCGGGCGCGGCGCGGTCCTCATGGACGGCGGCGCCCCGCTCGGCTCCGCGCTCGGCGGCATCGCCATCTCCGGCCTCATCGCCTGGACGGGCAGCTGGCGGATCAGCTTCGTCGTCGCGGGCGCGGTGACCGTGGCGGCCGGCGTCCTCGCCCTGCGGTACCTGCGCGACACCCCGCGCGAGCACGTGGGCGTGAACGAGGCAGAGGCGACGTACATCGAGCGGGCGCACGCCGCCGAGGACGCCGCCGCGCCCGGCGAGGACCGGCCGGCGAAGCTGCGCGACTACGTCAAGTACCGCTCGTTCTGGGGCATGTGCCTGGGCTGGATGGGCTTCAACGGCGTCTTCTACGGGCTGCTCACCTGGGGCCCGCTGTACCTGTCGGAGACCAAGGGCTTCGACATCAAGTCCATCGGCTGGTCCACGCTCGTCATCTTCGGCGCCGGGTTCGTCGGCGAGCTGATCGGCGGCTGGCTCGCCGACCACTGGCGCTCGCGCGGCACCGCGGCCAACACCGTGCTGCGCACGCTGATGGGGATCGCGGGCGCGGCCGTGACGGCGGGCCTGCTCGGGGTCGTCCTGGTGCCGGACGCGATGACGGCGGTCGCGCTGCTCTCCGTCGTCCTGTTCTTCCTGCGCTGGGCGGGCCTGTACTGGGCGCTTCCCTCCACGCTCGGCGGTCGCGCCAACGCGGGCGTGGTCGGCGCCGCCATGAACCTGTCCGGCAACATCGCGGGGATCGTCACGCCCATCGCCGTCGGCTTCATCGTCGGCGGCACCGGCTCCTACACGTGGGCGCTGCTGTACTTCGTCGGCGCGGCGCTGCTGTTCACCGCCGCGTCCCTGGTCATCGACTACTCGAGGAGGCTCGTCGTCCGATGAATCATCCGGTGAATCATTCGTTGAGCGAGAACCGTCGCCCGTTGCGCGTAGGCATGCTCACGCCGTCCTCCAACACCTGCCTCGAACCCGTGACGTACGGGCTGTTGCAGGGCGCGCCGGGGATCGCCACCGCGCACTTCGCGCGGGTGCCGGTCACCCGGATCGCCCTCGACACGGGCAGCGACGCCCAGTTCGCCCCCGAGCCGATGCTCGCGGCGGCCCGGCAGCTGGCCGACGCCAAGGTCGATGTCCTGGTGTGGAACGGGACGTCGGGGTCCTGGCTCGGCATCGAGCGGGACCGTGCCCTCGCCGCCGCGCTCACCGCGGAGACCGGCATCCCGGCGACGACCTCGACGCTCGCGCTGCTCGACGCCTGCGCCGCCTACGGGGTGAGCAGGCTCGGCCTCGCCCTGCCCTACACCCGCGACGTGGCCGACGCGATCGTGTCGACGTACGCGAAGGAGGGCCTGGAGTGCGTGCTCGCGGAGCCCTTCGGCGAGCACGACAACGAGGCCTTCGCCCGGATCCCGCCCGCCGACGTGGCCCGCCAGATCGAGGCGGCGGCCACCGACGGCGCGCAGGCCGTCGCCGTCGTCTGCACGAACGTGTACGGCGCCTTCGAGGCTGACCGGCTCGAACGGGCCCTGGATCTCCCGGTGTTCGACTCGGTGAGCGCGACGCTGTGGCGGGCGCTCGACCTTGCCGGGGCGCGTCCGTCGTGGTCCGGGCACGGGCAGCTGCTGCGCGACGGCAGCCTGCGCGCACAGGTTCAGAGCACTTTGGAGACGCTGCTGGCGGCGACCGGCGCCGACCGCACGACGTTCCGCGTCGACCTGCCCGAACACGGGCTGCACGTCGACCTCACCGCGGGCGAGGCCCTGGGCCCCGGCGTGCGCTCCATCCGCCGCGACGCCTCGCTCGACCAGCGCCGCCTGAACACGGTCGAGTGGCTGGAGGCCGAGCGCCGGGCGCTGGTGCAGCCGCACTTCCGCGAGGCCCCGCACCCGCCCGAGGCGCTGATCGACGTATACGGCGTACGCGCCCAGATGCTCTCGCCCGTACAGACCGGCACCGTACAGACCCGCACCGCGCTCACCGGCTGGATCTCCGTCCACAGCACCCGCGAGCGCGACTGGACGGACACCGACCGGCAGGCCCTCGCGGCGGCCACCACCGAACTCACCGCCCAACTCCCGTAACTTGAGGAGCAGTTCACCCATGCCCAAGGACATCCAGATAGCCCTCGGGGTCGACGTCGACGCGGTCGCCGGCTGGCTCGGCTCCTACGGAGGCCAGGACTCCCCCAACGACATCCAGCGCGGTGTCTTCGCCGGCGAGATCGGCACCCCGCGCCTGCTCAAGCTCTTCGAGCGCTACGGCATCCGTACGTCGTGGTTCATCCCCGGCCACTCCATCGAGACGTTCCCCGAACAGACCCGGATGGTCGTGGACGCGGGCCACGAGATCGGCGCGCACGGCTACTCGCACGAGAACCCGATCGAGATGTCTCCGCAGCAGGAGGAGGACGTCCTCGCCAAGTCGGTCGAGCTGATCGAGCAGTTCACGGGGCGCGGCCCCAAGGGCTATGTCGCACCCTGGTGGGAGATGTCGGAGTCGACGGCGGCCCTGCTCCACAAGTACGGCTTCTCCTACGACCATTCGCAGAACTACCGGGACTTCACCCCGTTCTACGCCCGCGTCGGCGACTCCTGGACGAAGATCGACTACGCGGGCGACGCGAAGGACTGGATGAAGCCGCTCGTGCACGGCCACGAGGTGGACCTCGTCGAGTTCTGCGGCAACTGGTACGTCGACGACCTGCCGCCCATGATGTTCAACAAGCACGCCCACAACAGCCACGGCTACGTCTCGCCGCGCGCCCTGGAGCAGGACTGGCGCGACCAATTCGACTGGGTGCACCGGGAGTTGGACTACGCCGTCCTGCCGATCACGCTCCACCCGGACGTCTCGGGCCGCCCCAACGTCCTGCTGATGCTGGAGCGCTTCATCGAGTACGTCTCCGGCCACGAGGGCGTGTCGTTCGTGACCCTGGAGGACGCGGCCGACACCTTCCGGCGCCGCTTCCCGTTCGGGGGCACGGAGCGCCCGGCCGACATGCGCTGATCCTTTACACGGTGGCAACGGGGGGCGCTCCAGCGGAAACGCGGTGCGCCCTCCCGTGTAACAAGCGGCTTCTACCTTCACTCGCGTTTGCGGTATACCAACCGGTCCTCACCCTCACGGAGGGGCACATGACCAGCGCAGAAGAGTACGAACACGCACCAGTTCCGCCCACTGCCCGCAAGAGCCTCCCGTCGGTGGCCGCCGTCTGGTTCGGCTTCCCGATGAACCTCGGCAACGCCGTCTTCGGCGGCGTGATCGTCTACAACCTCGGCCTCGTCCACGGCCTGCTCGCGATCCTCGTCGGCAACCTCGTCCTGTTCGGCTACGTCGGCGCCCTCAGCCACTACGCGGGCCGCACCGGCAAGAACTTCGCCCTCCAGGCCGCCGACACCTTCGGGCGCCGCGGCAGACTCGCCGCGGCCGGGTTCCTCGCCACCGTCGTGATCGGCTGGTTCAGCTTCCAGGTCGGCCTCACCGGCACGACCCTTCAGGACACGCTCGGCTGGACCCCGCTGTGGGGCGCACTGCTCGGCTGCGCGATCTACACGCTGCTCACCGTCGCCGGGATCCGCGCCCTCGCCCTCGTCGGCGCCGTCGCGACGCCCCTGTTCGTCGTCCTCGGCGCGATCGCCGTCGGCTATGGCGCGGGCCACACCTCCGCCTCCGACGCCCTCACCTATCAGGGCGTGGGCGGCACCCTCGGGTTCGGCGGGGCCGTCGCCATCGTCATCGCCGGGTTCGCCGACTCCGGCACCATGACGGCCGACTTCACCCGCTGGTCCAGGAGCGGGCGCAGCGCGGTCGCCGCCACCGCCTTCGCCTTCCCCTTCGCCAACTTCGTCGCCTACGCGCTCGGGGGCGTCGTCGTCGCGATCGGCGGCTCGGCCGATCCCGCGGCCGACGGCGGCGGCTTCCTGCCCCTGCTCACCGGTCACGGCCCGCTGCTCACGGCGCTCGCGGTGCTGTTCGTCTTCGTCAACCTCGGCTCCGTCGCCTCGCACTGCCTCTACAACGGCGCCGTCGGCTGGGCCGCACTCACCCCCGCCAAGATGCGCCCGCTCGCGCTCGGCCTGGGCCTCCTTGGCCTGCTGTTCGCGCTCAGCGGAGTGTGGGGCCACTTCGTGGACTGGCTGAATCTGCTGGGCGTGTTCGTGCCGCCGATCGGCGCGGTGCTCATCACCGACCAGTACCTGCGCCGCAAGGGCCGGGCGGCCGTCGTCCGGGACTACCGGTGGGGCGCGCTCGGCGCGTGGGCGGCCGGGGCCCTGGCCGCGGGGCTCGCGCACTACCTCCTGCCCGGCTCCGTCGATCCACTGTTCGGCATAGTGGTCGCGGCGGTCGTCCATGTCCTGGTCGAGCGTCGTACGGCGCCGCGGCCCACCCCTGCCGAGCCCGCCGTCGACGTGGCCGGCACCACCACCGTCTGAACCGGAACAACGGAAAGGCCCCCACGTGAACCCCACCGACGCCGGCGAGATCTGCCGTCTGTCCGCCACCGAGACCGCTGCGCTGATCCGCTCGCGGGAGCTGTCCCCCGTCGAGGTCACGGACGCGGTGCTCGACCGGATCGACGCCGTGGACGGGGAGTTGGGCGCCTTCTGCACGCCCACGCCCGACCTGGCCCGGGCCGCCGCCCGGCGGATCGCGGACGACATCGCCGCGGGCCGTGACACGGGCCCGCTGGCCGGTGTCCCGCTCGGCGTCAAGGACCTGATCTCCACCAAGGGCATCCGTACGACCTCGGGCTCGCACGCGTACGCGGACTTCGTGCCGGACGAGGACGACATCGTGGTGGAGCGGTCGGTGGCGGCGGGCGCCGTCGTCCTCGGCAAGACCAACGCCACCGAGTTCGGCTACAGCGCGACCGGGCACAACCCGCTGTTCCCGGTGACCCGCAACCCGTGGGACCTCGACCGCACCCCGGGCGGCTCCAGCGCGGGTTCGGCCGCGGCCGTCGCGGCGGGGCTCGGTCCGGTGGCGCTCGGCAGCGACGGCGGCGGCTCGGTGCGGGTGCCCGCCGCACTGTGCGGGATCTTCGGGTTCAAGGCGTCGATGGGACGGGTGCCGGTGTATCCGGGGTGCCGCGACGAGCGCTACCCCGGCGTCTCCGGCTGGGAGTCGGTCGAGCACATCGGGCCGCTGACACGCACCGTCGCCGACGCCGCCCTGATGCTCTCGGTGCTCACCGGCCCCGACCCGCGCGACCGGCACTCGATCCCGTGCGCGGACGTGGACTGGACCCGGCGCCGCCCGACCGGCCCGCTGCGCATCGCCTACAGCCCCGACCTGGGCCGGGTCGCCGTCGACCCCGAGGTGCGCCGGGTGGCGGACGACGCGGCGCGGGTCTTCGAGAAGGACCTGGGCGCCGAGGTCGACCGGATCGACCTCCAACTCCCCGACTACAGCACGGCGTTCGGGGCGATCGTCGCCGCCGAGACGGACCTGACGGGTATGCGGGCGATGGCCGACCGGCTCGGGCCCGCGATGTCCCCGCACCTCGCGGCGCTCGTACGCACACCGTGGACGGCCGAGCAGTTCACCGACGCCAACCTGGTGCGCAAGGCGGTCGTGAACCGGGTGGCCCGGCTGATGTCGACGTACGACCTGATCCTCACCCCGACCACCTCCGTCGCGGCGTTCCCCGTCGGGGTGCAGGGCCCGGAGCTGATCGACGGGCGGATGGTGCCGACGGACCACTGGACGTCGTTCACCCCGCTCGCCAACCTCACGGGCCAGCCCGCGGCCTCACTCCCGGCGGGCCGCACGCGGGGCGGGCTCCCGGTCGGCGTACAACTGATCGGCCGACACCTCGCGGACGGCGCGCTCCTGGACGTGTGCGCGGCCTACGAGGAGGCGGCGCCGTGGCGGGACGCGTGGCCGACGGCGGTGTGACGGCAGCTGTGTGACGGCACGACCGTGTGACGACGACGCCTACCGCACATCCCCGTACTCGCTCAACACCCCTTCAGGCGCAAGCGCGTTGACGTAATGCGCCGGCCCGTGATCGTCGAAGGAGTACTTGAACGGGAGCGTCCGCGTCAGCGCCAGGCGGGCCGCGAAGAAGGCGAGGGGGGCCACGACCGCCAGGCCCGCGAGGCTGTCCATCTGGGGGTAGGGCAGGGCGGGTTCGAGCCGTTCGACCCAGCCGTCCTCGCGGGCGCGGGCCGGGATCGCGGTCATGCGGCGCAGCCGCCGCAGAGGGTTCGCCCCGGTGAGGAGATCGCCGGGGAGTGCGACCGCATCGGCCGCCGCGTCGGCCACCGCCGTGAACACCGCGTCCACGGCCCGGCGCGGCCTGCGGAAGTGGAACTCGCGGCCGAACGGGGCGTACGGGCCGACGGGGCGCGGCGGCAGCGCGGGCACCACGTCGCGGTCGTAGATGTAGCGCAGGAGGCGGTCGCGCAGCAGGTGGGTGCCGTTGCTGTCGACCGTGTCCGCGCAGGCTTGCGCCAGGTCGGGGCCGCCGATCATGGGCTGGCCGAACGTGTAGACGGCGCGCAGGCAGCGGGCGATGTGGGCGTAGCGCGGTTCGTGGACGAGGGTGACCGCCATCAGGGCCGCCATGGCCGCGCCCAGGCTGTGACCCGTGATGTAGAGCGCTTCGAGGCCGGGGCCGCGGGTGCCCTTCTCGTCGGGGTCGATGGACTCGCCGCGCACGGCGCGTTCCAGGGCCTGGAGGATCAGATAGCGGGTGGAGCGCATGTTGCGGTAGAAGCCCGCGTGCACCGCGTACTCGGCGCCGTCCAGGTCGACGGCGAGGGTCTCCGGGCGGACGTCGGCGTCCGTGAGGATGCTGATGATGTCCTCGGGCTGGGTGCCCCGGTAGCAGAGGATCGCGATCCGGCGGTCCTCGTCCTGGATCAGATAGGCCGCGGAGGCGATGTAGAGCGCGTCGACGCGCTGTTCGAAGACGCGGCACCTGTTGCGTTCCAGGCCGAGCCGTGTCGCCATCATCGCGACGGTCTCCGCGTCACCGCTCTGCGCGTGACCGGCGTACGCGTACGCGGCCAGGGTCGCCATCGTGTGCGGAAGCACACCCGCCGGATCCGGATGTTCCTTGTCCTCCCGAAGCAGGCCCGGCAGTTCGGGGTGGACGGGGAAGGTGGTCCTGCCCGGTTCGACGAACGTGGCCTCCTTGAGGGGGCGCAGGTCGGCGAAGGCGGGTCCGTGCACGATCGTCTGGCGCATGGCACCTCCCGAAGCGGGGCTGTGCAGCACACCATCGGCGCACGGCAGCGTCAAGGCGTCGTCGATCGGCCATGCGCGGGGCCCGCGGGTGGGGCGGGAGAGGGGTGGGCGACGCGCGGTGCGGGCATCCGGCAGGGGCCGGGCCCTGACCCGCGCAAACCCCCTTGGGCGCCGTCGAGTTCGCGCGCGCGTACATGGCGGGAACGGTCGCTGCGGCAGGTCCGACGGCGCCGATACGGTCGCTGCCCTCCCCTCTGTGCCCCGCTACGCCCCCGCTCCAGGAACCTTCTCCACGTACCTTCGACAGGGACGGCAACCGATGGCCGAGAACGAACGTCAGGCCTCTTACAAGCCTGCGCAGTACGAGCGGTACGAGGGCGGCAGTCCCGAGGCCGAGCGCCTCGTGTTCGAACGCCTCGCGCGCGAGATCATGAAGGTTCAGGTCGCGAACCGGCGGGCCAGTGGCGCCCCCGGCTACGAGCGTGCCTTCCACGCGAAGGCCGCGCTCGGCGTGGAGAACGCCCGCCTGCGGTTCAACGACGACCTTCCGGCCGCGCTGCGCGGCGGCTTCGCCCAGCCCGGCGCCGAGTATCCGGCGACCGTACGGCTCTCCAGCGCGAGCGGCATGCGCGGCCCCGACGGGGCACCCGACCTGCACGGGATCGCCGTGCGCGTGAACGTGTCGGCCGAGCAGAGCCACGATCTGCTCGCGACCGGTTTCCCGGTGTCGCACGCCCGCGACGCCCGCGAGTTCGTGGCCTTCGCCAAGGCAATGGCCGGGGCCCGCAATCCGCTGCAGAAGGCGTTCGGGCTGTTCGTGAAGCTGCCGATCGCCGTCGGCCTCGGCACCGCGAACCGGATGCGCCGCAACGTCCAGGCCGCCACCCGACACACCGTCAACAGTCTTGCCCGCGAGACCTATTGGAGCCGCGGCGCGATGCTGTGGAGCGAGGCGGGACCGGTCCGCTTCCTGCTGCGGCCCGCCGTGGGCGGCGGCCCCGAGCCGCGCCCCGACCGCCGCGACCCGAACTTCCTGCACCGGGAGCTCGCGCGCCGGCTCGGCCGCGGCGACGTCGCCTTCGACCTGTGCGTGCAGCGCTACGTCGACGAGCGGCGCACCCCCGTCGAGGACGGCTCCGTGGAGTGGAAGGAAGCGATCACCCCACCGATCCCCGTGGCCCGGCTGACCATACCGAGCCAGGACATCACGACGGCCGAGGCCCACTCGGCGGCCCGGCGGATCGAGGAACTCTCCTTCAACCCCTGGTACACCACGGAAGGCTTCCGCCCGCTGGGCAATCTCAACCGGGCCCGCAAGGCCGCGTACCGGGCGAGCAGCGCGCAGCGGCACGGCACCCGCTTCACCCCGCACGAGCCGCTCAGGAACCGGATCCTCGGCGCCCCCATCGGCTTCGTCTTCCGCATCCTGAACCGGTATGTGCCGTGGCACCGGCTGCCGGTGGACCTGAGCCTGCTCAACCTCGTCTTCCTACGGAAGGTGCTGCGCAAGCTGAACCTGATCGACACCGATGTGCAGGAGGCGCCGCCGAAGGCCGAGCCGGTGCCGGTCCCTGTCGACGAGCGGCTGCGCACGGAGCGGTCCTACGACGGCACGTACAACGATCTGTCGGAGCCGAAGATGGGCGCGGTGGGCGCCGCGTTCGGCCGCAACCTCAAGCCGGTGCACCGGCCCGACCTCTTCGACACCCCGAACCCGGTGACGGTCAGCCGCAGCCTGCTGGCGCGCGACAGCTTCGTCCCGGCGACCTCGCTGAACATCCTGGCGGCGGCCTGGATCCAGTTCCAGGTGCACGACTGGGTGAACCACCGCCGCTACAAGGAGGGCGGCAAGACGGTCGAGGTGCCGCTGCCGCCGGGCGGCGGGACGTGGGTCAACACGCCCGACGGGCCCGAGGAAAGCATGATGCGGTTCGCCGAGAACGAGGGCATCGAGCTGCCCGGCGACAAGCCGCCGATCCTCTTCGGGAACACCGCCTCGCACTGGTGGGACGGCTCCGAGGTGTACGGCGGCGACGAGCGGACCGCGAAGCAGCTGCGCGAACCCGAGGGCGGGGCACGCCTGTTGCTGGACGGCGGGCACATCCCGACGAACCGGGCCGGCATCCCGATCACCGGGTTCAAGGACAACTGGTGGATGGGGCTCAGCTCGATGCACACCCTGTTCGCGCGCGAGCACAACGCGGTGTGCGACGCGCTGCGCTCCGAGTACCCGTCGATGAGCGAGGACCGGATCTACCACACGGCGCGGCTCGTGGTCTCCGCGCTGATCGCGAAGATCCATACGGTGGAGTGGACGCCGGCGATCCTCGCGACGAAGGCCATCGACATCGGCCTGCGCACCAACTGGGAGGGCCCGCCGAAGAGTTGGCTGAACCAGCTGGGCCTGTGGCTGCTCGAATCGCACTCCCTGACCGGCATCCCGAAGACGATGCCGGACCACCACGGCGCCCCGTACTCGCTGACCGAGGACTTCGTCACGGTCTACCGCATGCACCCGCTGATCCCCGACGACTACGAGCTGCGCGAGCACCGCTTCGGGCAGCGCCTCGAAACGCTCGGCTTCAACGACATCCAGGGCGCGGCCGCCGAGAGCCAGATCCGCAAGACGGGCCTGGCGGACACCCTCTACTCGTTCGGCATCGCACACCCCGGCGCGATCACGCTGCACAACTACCCGAAGTCGCTGACGCAGTTCCATCGCGAGGGCGAGATCATCGACCTGTCGGTGGTCGACCTGGTGCGCACCCGCAGGCGCGGCGTGCCGCGCTACAACGACTTCCGCGCGGGCCTGCACAAGGAGCGCATCCGCCGCTTCGAGGACCTCACGCGGGAGCCGGAGACCCTCGCGCGCCTCAAGGAGGTGTACCGGGACGTCGACGAGATCGACACGGTCGTCGGCCTGTTCGCGGAGAACCCGCCCACCGGCTTCGGCTTCTCCGACACCGCGTTCCGCATCTTCATCCTGATGGCGACGCGGCGGCTGCAGAGCGACCGCTTCCTCACCGTCGACTACCGCCCGGAGATCTACACGCCGCTCGGCATGGACTGGGTGGAGAAGGGCGGCATGAAGTCCGTGATCCTGCGGCACTGCCCGGACCTCGCGAGCCTGCTGCCGCGCGACGCGAGCGCGTTCGCGCCGTGGCGTCCGGTGTCGCCGGCCGAGAACGGTGGCGGGCATGGCTGAGGCGTCCTCGGGTCACCAGGGTCTCGACGACCTGCTCGCGCGCCCGCTCCTGAAGACGATCTGGCGCCGCCGCACCCACCGGGTCTCCCGCGGCGCGTCGGTGCCGGCCGGATCCATGAGCTACAGCTCGAAGCACGAGCCGCAGCCGCTGAGCGAGCTGGAGGAGGCGCTGCTGATCGCCGTCACCGGCTCGACGGGCCTGACGATGCCGGACCGCCCCTTCGAGGACCCGCGCGACGGCAAGCCCATCATGTCCAAGCCGAACCTGACCATGACGGGCCGCACGGCCGGCAGCCCCGACAACGCGCAGGGCACGTACTTCTTCCTGATCAACGACAGCGGTACGTACTTCCTGCGCAGGCTGCCGGCGGCGCCGCACGAGCCGTTCACCGCGAAGGCCTTGGTGGAGCGGGCCGCGCAGTCGAAGGTGAAGGTCCTCGACCACCGCCTGGACGTCGCCGAGGGCCTGCGCGACTTTCCGGCCTATCTGGACTCCAACCGCTTCCTGTCCAACCTGCCGGGGACGACCGTCCTGTTCCCGGTCGTCGACCTCTCGCACCAGTACATCAACGCCCTGATGTACCTGCTCACGCAGCCGGACGGGGCGCGCCCGACGCTCGTCGACGACCGCAATCTGTACCGGGCGGCGGGCGTCAAGAAGTGGGTCGACAACGGGTTCCTCAACAAGGACCTGAAGCTGCCGCTCGGCGCGCTCGGCCCGATGCGCACCCAGATCGAGGCGGACCTGCTCCTCCAGACGGTGATGCTGACGGCGGAGGCGATGGGCCTCGGCGCCTGGATCCACGCCTCCATCAACCCGGCGATCGCCATGGGCGACCCCAAGTTCACGAAGACGTACGGGAGGATGCTCGGCTTCACCTTCGTCACGCCGCGCTGGCGCCTCGCCGACCTGTGGCGCTGGCACGTCCCGCTGCCCAAGTACGCGAACCTGCGCTCGCACCCGGTGGGCCTGGCCGACCCGGCGACCGGCGAACCGCTGATCGCCGCCGCCTGCCCGCCCACGCACGCCTCCATGTCGGACGCGGTCGACGCGATCGTCGACGCCAAGTTCGGCACCGGCGGCACGTACGGCGACAAGGACGTCTTCTCCCGCATCTACAAGGAGGACTACGGCCAGCGCTATCTCGCCGAGGCCAGCGAGTACGACGAGCGCGTCATCGACTGCGCCCGCGACATCTGTACGTACATCCTGGCCACGCACCGCCGCTTCCCCGCGCACACGGACGCCATCCATGTGCCGGGGGTCTGGCTGCAGGCGCACCACGTGGAGGGCGAGTACTACGAGCGCTTCTTCACGAACGGGCTCACCGACGCGCACCGCGCGCACGACACGCTCTGGGACGGGGAGCCGATGAGTTGAGCCGGTCCGGGCGGTCTTCCTCTGTACGCTCGCGCTCACGCGAACACGCCACGGCACCCGTACGCATTGGAGGATCGCCCGATGACCGAGAGCACCGGCCTGACCGAGGTCCTGGCCCCACACGTGTCGAAGGGTCCCGTGCCGGGGGCCGTCGGGCTCGTGGCCCGCGGCGACCGGGTGGAGGTGGCGGCCGTCGGCCACACCGACACCGAGGGCGGGACGCCGATGGCCCGCGACTCGATCTTCCGGATCGCGTCGATCACCAAGCCGATCGTGGCGGCGGCCCTCATGACGCTCGTCGAGGAGGGCCGCATCGCCCTGGACTCGCCGCTCTCGCACTGGCTTCCCGAGCTCGCCGCGCCGAACGTGGTGCGCGATCCGGCCGGCCCGATCGAGGACGTGGTCCCGGCGGCCCGCCCGATCACGGTGGAGGACCTGCTCACCTTCCGGGCGGGCTGGGGCTTCCCCTCCGACTTCTCCCTCCCGGCCGTGCAGCCGCTGTTCGCGCTGATGGACCCGCACCACCCGCAGCGGGTCCCCGAGCCGGACACCTGGCTGGCCTCGCTCGCCGGGGTGCCGCTGCTGCACCAGCCCGGCGACGTCTGGCTCTACAACGTCGGCTCGGACATCCAGGGCGTACTGATCTCCCGCATGACGGGCAGCTCGCTCCCTGACTTCCTCGCCGAGCGGATCTTCGAGCCGCTCGGCATGGCCGACACCGGCTTCGAGGTACCCGCCGCCAAGCGCGACCGCTTCACCAGCGCCTACGTACCCACGGCCGACGGCGGCGCCGAGCTCGTCGACGCCCCGGACGGCCAGTGGAGCAGTCTGCCCGCGTTCCCCTCCGGCGCGGGCGGGCTCGTCTCCACGGCCGACGACTGGCTGGCGTTCGCCCGGATGCTGCTCGCCGGCGGCGGGTCCGTGCTCTCCGCGGATTCGGTGCGGCTGATGACCACGGACCACCTGACCGCCGAACAGCGCGCCGCGAGCGGCCTGTTCACGGAGGGCGAGGGCTGGGGCTTCGGCGGCTCCGTCGACGTCACCCGCACCCACCCCTACAACGTGCCGGGCCGCTACGGCTGGGTGGGCGGCACCGGCACCGCCGCCCACCTCACACCGACGACCGGGACGGTGTCGGTGCTGATGACCCAGCTCGCGATGAGCGGGCCGACGCCGCCGCAGATCATGCGGGACTTCTGGACGTACGCGGCGTCCTGAGCGCGCTCCGGTTCACTGCTCGCCGGACAGGATCGGCAGCAGCAGCGATGCCGACCAGCTGAAGTTCGGCGAGTTGAGCGGGGCGCCGGTCAGCGGGTTGTAGTTCTCCTGGATCGGGCGGTCCCCGGTGAGCCCCTTGCTGTTGGCGAGGAGCTTGCCGGTGAGGTCGTCCGCGTCCTTGGTGTAGCCGTACCGGCGCAGTCCGCTCAGCGCAATGTAGGCGTGGTCGAACCAGACGGGCCCGCGCCAGTAGGCCGTCGAGTCGAAGTACGGGGACGCCTTCGACACGGTCGGGAACGGCACGTGGGTGGCGAACTCACCCGGGTCCGTGAGGCGTTGGCGCACACGCGCGGCCTGTTCCTTGGTGGCGGCGCCGGTCCACAGCGGGACGGCGCCCTCGATGCCGCGGCCGCGGTCGGTGAGCGGCGCACCGTCCTTCAGGGCGATGTCGTGGAACCAGCCGTCGGCCGGGTCGTAGAACTTGGCCCGCACGGCGGCGTTCGTGGCGTCCGCCTTCTTCCGCCACTTCGCGGCCTCGCCGGGGCGGCCGATCGCGTCTGCGATGCGTGCCAAGTAGGCCTGGTCCTGAGCGAGATAGGCGTTGAGGTCGACGGACTCCTGGTCGAGCGAGTAGCCGAGCAGGGTGCCGTCGGCTGCGTGGTTGGCGACGACGGAGGTGCCGAGCTTCGCGTCGAAGCGCGGCGCGTTGTCCAGGCCGCTCTCCCAGGCCGCGGCGAGGCGGCGCTCCTCGGTCGAGTCATTGGCGGGGTCGACGGTGGCGCCGTACTCGGCGAGGCCGTCGTGGTCGTGGTCCCGGTTGCGGTACCACCAGGCCTGGTAGGCGGCGAGCTTCGGATACAGCTCCCGCAGGAAGGACCGGTCTCCGCTCTTCCGGTACACCTCCCACACGGACCAACTGGCCATCGGGGGCTTGGAGTTGCGCTCGTTCCAGTTCCCGCCACCGCGCGCGGGGTCGTTGTAGAAGACGGCGTCGGGGACCATCCCCGCATCCTGCGGCCGGGTCTTCGACCCTTCGGTGATCTGCCAGTCGAACATGGACCGGATCTGCGACTCGGCGAGCTCCGGGGCGAAGCGGGCGGTTCCCACGGCCTGCTTCCAGCTGTCCCAGGCCCACAGACCGCCGGTGAACCACTTGTACGAGATGGAGGGCGTCACGCCGTCGTGCTTGATCTGCCCTGCCGCGGAACGCCAGTTGGTGACGAGGGTCTCCAGGGACTTCACGGCGGTACGGCGCCGCTCGGCGGGCACCCCGCGCGTGACCCCGGCGACGTAGCCGCGCCAGCGGGCGTCACCGGCGATGGCGTACGCCTGCGGGGCGGCCAGCACGGCGCGCACCCGCCGCGCCTCGCGGGTGCGCTCGGCGTCGGTGAACGTGTACGACTCCGTCCAGTCGAAGCGGTGCGCGGCGCCGGGGGCGAGGGTGACCGGCGAGGCGGCCTCGGTCCGGTACTTGTCACCGTCGACGGTCGTCCGCACAGGGTCCTTGTGCGTGACCTCGAAGCGTTCGGTGCCGTCGGTGAGGTAGTCCCACTTCTCCCGCACCTTGGCGAAGTCGACGCCGACGCCGTGCCCGGTGGACTTCAGGGAGGGCGCGTCGTGCATGGGCGCCTCCTTCGGCCGCAGCAGACTGCCGCTCCAGTCGGCGCCGAGCGTGCGGGCCTTTGAGCCTCTGTTGCGCACCTCCGCACGCACCAGGGCCGTCCGGTTGGTGGCGAACCGCAGCTCGAGGGTGAGGGTGAGCCCGCGCCCGAGGTCGTACGACTGGAGCAGACGCCCCGGCTTCGAGGTGAAGCGGGGCGTGCCACCGCCGGCGAGATCGAGAGTGCGACCGCCCTCGCTGAGCCGCATCCGGCTGAACGACTTGCTCAGCCACCACGGATACTCCTGCGCGATGTAGAGCGGCCCGCTGAACCCGCCGTACGCGGCACGGTCCCCGGCCTTCGGCAGAGCGTAGGAGTGCCAGGCCCCTCGGTCCGAGAAGGTGCTGATGGCGTTGTTGTCCTCGGCATCCCCCGGCAGCGCGGCCTTCGGAGTGCCGTGCAGGTCGAGGACGTCGGCGTAGTCGGGCGCGGGGTGCGGCGCGGCTACCGCGGGCGGGGCGGCAAGACCGGCTCCGCCGATGAGCAGGAGGGCGGCGAGGGCGGCGCGGGTGGGACGGGCGGGGCGGCGTGCGGGCTGATGGGCGGTCACGAGGCGGCACTTCCTGTTGACATGAACCTGTGTGAGCGGGATCTTCAACCCTGACTCTGTGCGCATTCGTGCACGCGCGCAAGGAGTTTCAAGCACAAGTAAACAGCAGCTGGTCGTTCTGAGCGGAGACGCACCTCATACGAAGACTGCACCAAGAACAGCCGTATCCCAGAGCCCACCGAAGAGCCCGCGCCCTGGCCGCATGGACCACCGCGGCGCTCGCGGCGGCGCTTCTCGCCGCCCCCGCGCACGAAGCGGGCGCGGCCACGCCGAGCAGTGGTGTGCTCGATGCCGAGCACAAGAGCGTCACCTGGCAGAGCCCCACTTACGCGTCCGGAACGGTCGACGACCCCAAGAAGTGTCCGTCGGCGGCCGAGGATCCGGACGGGAAGACCTGCGACCGCTTCGACCTCAAGGTGTCGGTCCCCGACGGGTATTGGGACGACAACCCCGAGGGCGGCGTGCCGGTCTCGGTCGAGTGGGCGAAGCAGCCCAAGGACGACTTCGACATGTACGTCTACGACGACGCCGGCAAGCAGGTGGCGTCGAGCGCGGGCACCGCCGACCCCGAGGCGACGGTCATCCCGAAGGCGGACGGCACGTACCACGTGGTGGTCGTCCCGTACGACGTGCACGACAACTCCTTCGTCGGCAAGGCCTACTTGCCCGAGACGACGGACGCCGGGAACCTCGCCTCCTTCAAGGGGGACGACGGCAGCTACACGATCGCCGCCGGGGATCTGAAGGCGAAGGCCGACTTCCTGAAGGGTGGTCAACTGCGGTTGCAGGCCGACCCGTCGGGCGACTTCAGTGATCCGGCAGGCGACCAGATCGTGCGCAAGCAGCCCGCCCCCGACACGCACACGACGTCCTTCGACGCGGGCACCTACTACGGCATCCGCTCCGCCGACGCCGTCCTGCGCGTCTACAAGAAGCCGCTCCGCTTCGGGCTCTACAAGGCCGACAACAGGACGCGGATCTGGCAGGAGGACAGGCCGCTGCGCTGGTCCACCGGCGGGATGCGGCAGAGTCTGGAGCGTGCGAAGGACGAGCAGTTCTTCGGCGGCGGTGAGCAGAACGGCAGCTTCTCCCACCGCGACAAGACGGTCCACGTCGCCAACAACACCGACTGGGACGAGGGCGGCTATCCCAACTCCCAGCCGTTCTACCTCTCTTCGGCCGGTTACGGCGCCTACCGGAACACCTTCGCCCCTGGTGTCTACGACTTCGGCCCCTCGGTCCACACGGGCCAGCAGGAACGACGCCTGGACGCCTACTACTTCCTCGGTGACGCCAAGAAGGTCATCGGCAAGTACACGTCGTTGGTCGGCAAGCCGTTCATGCCGCCGGTCTACGGCCTCGAACCCGGCGACGCCGACTGCTATCTGCACAACGCCAACCAGGGCGAGCGCCACACCCTCGACTCCCTGAAGGTCGCCGACGGGTATGTGAACCACCAGATGCCGCTCGGCTGGATGCTGGTCAACGACGGCTACGGCTGCGGGTACGAGAACCTCGCCGAGACCGCCAAGGGCCTCCAGGGCCACAATGCCGAGCTCGGGCTGTGGACGCAGGACGGCATCGACAAGCTCGCCGACCAGGTGAAGGCGGGCCAGCGCGTCGCCAAACTCGACGTCGCCTGGGTCGGCAACGGCTACGGGATGGCCCTCGACGCCTGCGACAAGGCGAAGGCCGGAATCGAGGACAACAGCGACGCCCGCGGGTTCGTCTGGATGCCGGTGTCGTGGGCGGGCGCCCAGCGGTGCGGCGTCCTGTGGTCCGGCGACCAGAAGCTGTCGTGGGACTTCGTGCGCTGGCAGATCCCGACGTACGCGGGAGCGACGATGTCCGGCATCGCCTACAACACCGACGACATCGGCTCCATTTACTCCCACGACGCCAAGATGTACGCGCGTGATCTACAGGCCAAGACGTTCCTGCCGGCCGTCATGACGATGGACGGCTGGGCCCGTGACATGACCACCGGCGAGAAGATCAACCAGCAGCCGTGGGTGGACGGCGAGCCGTACACCTCCATCAACCGCAAGTATCTGCAGCTGCGCGAGCGCCTGATGCCGTACCTCTACACGCTCGCCGAGCAGGCCTCGGACACCGGCGTCGGCGGCGTACGGCCGCTATGGCTGGAGTACCCGGGCGACGCCAACACCCTTGGCGGGCAAGCCAAGTGCGAGTACCTCGCGGGCGACGACTTCCTTGTCGCTCCGGTCTACAAGGACTCGGACACCCGCGACGGCATCTATCTGCCGAAGGGCAGGTGGACGGACTACTGGACGGGCAAGCAGTACAAGGGCCCGACCACCGTCGACGGCTACCACGCCCCGATCGACACGCTCCCGCTCTTCGTGAAGTCCGGGGCGATCGTGCCGATGTGGCCGAAGGGGACGACGTCGTGGAAGAACCGCGACAAGGGCCAACTGGGCTATGACGTCTACGCGTCGGAGCCGGGCCACAGCGCGTACACCCTGTACGAGGACGACGGCGTGACCCGCAAGTTCAAGGAAGGCGCGTCGGCCACGCAGCGCGTGACCGTCGACACCGGCAAGCGGGGCGGCTCGGTCATCAACGTCGGTGCCAGTAAGGGCAGTTACGCGGGCAAGGTGAGCGAGCGCGCGTACACCTTCACGGTGCACGGTGGCGGGGCGCCCGACCAGGTGACCGTGAACGGACGCCCTCTGTCCGGGAGTTCATGGTCGTACGACGAGAAGACGCATGTGACGACGGTCCGCACGGCGCAGCTGCCGACGGGCAAGGCGTTTACGGTGCACGTAAGTACCTGACAGCAAGGGGGCCGGTCCACGCGTGGACCGGCCCCTCCCGCTCGGTTCGCCCCTCAGTCCACCCGCTCCGACTCGTGCCACCCCGAGTGCAGCGCCTGGTACTCCTCGGGTGTCGCCTTCGGCACGTACGTGCCGGGGCCGAACATCGCCTTGGCGAGCCGGGCCCGTATCCGCTGCCGGATGCTGAACTTCCGCTGCACCCCGTTCGCATCGACCCGTGGACCCAACTCGTAGGCCCTGGGCTGCTCGTGCTGGTTGAGGGTGTACAGCTCGGCGCGCGTGAGCGGCTCGTGGACCTCGATGAACTCGCCGTGCGGCAACCGCCTGATCTGCCCGGACTCACGGCCGTGCAGCGCCTTGTCACGGTCGCGGTGTTGCAGGCCCAGACAGATCCGTTTGGTGACGACGAACGCGAGGACGGGTGCCACGAAGCAGCTGATGCGCACGAACCAGGTGATGGCGTTGATCGACAGGTGCAGTTGTGTCGCGACGATGTCGTTGCCGCCGCCGATCAGCAGCACCGCGTACAGCGCCAGCCAGGCCACGCCGATGCCGGTCCTGACCGGCTTGTCGCGTGGGCGGTCCGCCACGTGGTGCTCGCGCTTGTCTCCCGTGATCCAGGATTCCAGGAACGGATACACCGCCATGAAGGACAGGATCAGCGGGAACAGCGTGAACGGGAGGAAGACGCCCAACTGCAGTGTGTGGCCCCACGCGTTGATCTCCCACGCGGGCATCACGCGGATGAGCCCCTCGGAGAAGCCGAGGTACCAGTCGGGCTGCGCGCCCGTCGTGACGAGATCCGTTCTGTACGGCCCGAAGGCCCACACCGGGTTGATGGTCGCCACCGCGCCGAGGACCGCGAGCACCCCGAAGACGAGGAAGAAGAAGCCTCCGGCCTTCGCCACGTAGATGGGGAAGAAGGGGGCTCCGATGACCTTCTTCTCGCTGCGGCCGGGGCCCGCGAACTGGGTGTGCTTGTGGTAGAAGACCAGGATCAGATGGAGCGCCACCAGGCCCAGCATGATGCCCGGCAGCAGCAGGATGTGGATCGGATAGAGCCGGGAGATGAAGTCGTCGCCGGGGAACTCACCGCCGAACAGGAACATCGCCAGGTACGTGCCCACGATCGGCACCGAGAGCACGGCGCCCTGCGCGAACTTCAGGCCGGTGCCGGACAGCAGGTCGTCGGGGAGCGAGTAGCCGGTCAGGCCGGTGATGATGCCGAGGAACAACAGGGTCCAGCCGAACACCCAGTTGAGCTCGCGCGGCTTGCGGAACGCGCCGGTGAAGAAGACGCGCATCATGTGCACCGTCATGCCGGCGACGAAGACGAGCGCCGCCCAGTGGTGGATCTGACGGATCAGCAGCCCGCCGCGCACCTCGAAGCTGATGCGCACCGTCGACTCGTACGCCTGGGTCATCCGGATGCCCTTGAGCGGGACGTACGCGCCGTCGTAGATGACTTCCTGGGTGCTCGGGTCGAAGAAGAAGGTCAGATAGGTGCCGGTGAGGATGAGGATGATGAAGCTGTAGAGGCAGATCTCGCCGAGCATGAAGGACCAGTGGTCAGGGAAGACCTTGCGCATCTGGGACTTGGCGAGTTGATAGATCCCGAGCCGGCCGTCCGCCCAGTCGGCGAGGCGTTCACCGGAACCCGGGGGGTCTGGGCGGCGCGCGTCGCCTCGTGTGCGTTCGCTGTCATCGCTCATACGACTCCCCTACAAGGCCGTTGAGGCTCTCGTCAGGGTAGAGCGCGCGGAGGTGGCACCGACAGGGGCGACGAGCAGTCAATTCCCGCCAGGATCAAGGCGGTTCACTGCCCGTCGGCCATCTCCGACTGCCCGCCGGCCACTTCCGGCCGCCCGTCGGCCGCCATCCGCTCCATCGCCGCCTCCACGGTCAGCGTGTGCGCCCAGGCCGCCTTCGCCGCCGCCTCCGGGTCGCTGCGCGCGATCGCGTCGGCCAGGTCGTCGTGGGCGCTCGCGCCGGGCAGCTCCGGCGTCCAGCTCGGGCGCAGCGAGGCGATGCTGTCGCGCACCGACTCGACGATGCTCTCGTACAGCTCGGTCATCAGCGGATTGCCGCTCGCGGCGACGACGGCCCGGTGGAACTCGACGTCCTTCTCGACGTACGCGGCCGGGTCGCCGCTCTCCTCGGCGCGGTGCCGGGCGAGCAGGGCGGACAGGATGCGGGCGAGGTCCGCCTCGCCACGGTGGGCCGCGGCGGCGGGTGCCGCCTCCCGTTCGATGGCGAGGCGGACCTGGAGAATGTGCTTCAACTCGGCTCGGCGCAGGCGGCGTTGGAGGGCCGCGTTGAGGTCGCTCGCGGCGCGCACATACGTGCCGTCGCCGCGCCGCGCCTCAAGGAGCCCGGTGTGGCACAGCGCGCGGACGGCCTCGCGCACGGTGTTGCGACCCACGCCGAACTCCTCCACCAGCTGCCCCTCGGCCGGGATCCGATCACCGACGGCCCACTCGCCGCTTTCGATGCTCCGCTCGATCCGGCCGATGGTGCGCTGGACCAGAGTGGCGCCGGGCTTGGCTGGTGCGGGCACGGGGTGGCCTTTCTCGCTGCTCGGGGTACGCGGGCAAAAATATCCCATGTATCAGGTACCTGGCTAGCCCGTTTCACTCGCTTTCGGCATGAAATCTACGCTTTACGTGCACTCTCCAGTGCGAAACATGGGATGTTACGTTGGCTCGCATGCCGCACAGTGCCCCCACATCCACCCCCACCGCCGCCGCGAAGGCGACCTCCACCGCCGCGACGGCGGCAGGCCCCCTCCTCGCCGCGGGCATCCTCCTCATCGCCATGAACCTGCGGCCCGGCGTCGTGTCCGTCTCGCCCGAGCTCGACACGATCCGCCACTCCACCGGGCTGAGCGGCTCGCTCGCGGGGCTGCTCACCACGCTGCCGATCCTCTGTTTCGGCCTCCTCGCCCCGTTCGCGGCGAAGCTCTCGCGGCGCATCGGCATGACGCGGGCGCTCGGCGCGATGATGGCGCTGCTCACGGCGGGCATCGCGCTCCGCCTCGCGCCCGGTCTGCCCGCGCTGTTCGCGGGGACCGTCCTCATCGGCGCGGCGATATCCCTCTCGAACGTCCTCGTGCCGAGTGTCATCAAGCGCAACTTCGAGCGCCGCACCGGGCTGATGATGGGCCTGTACTCGGTGGCCCTGTTCTGCGGCGCCGCGCTCGCGGCCGGGGTGACCGTGCCGCTCGGGGACGCGCTCGGGCTCGGCTGGCGCGGCGCGATCGGCGTCTGGGCCGTGCTCTCCGCGCTCGCGTTCGCCCTGTGGCTGCCCCAGCTGCGCCGCTCGGACGCGCCGCCCGCGACGAGCACGCAGGAGGCCGACACCCGTACGCCACTGCGCCGTTCACCGCTCGCCTGGAAGATCACGCTCCTCATGGGCCTCCAGTCGTTGCAGTACTACGCGTGTGCCGCGTGGATCCCGGCGATGCTCACCAGCGAGGGCATGGACGGTACGCAGGCGGGGTGGATGCTGTCCGTGATGAGCCTCGCGGGCATCGCGGGTTCGCTCGCCTTCACGGCGCTCGTCGGCCGGGCCTCGAACCAGGTCGCCCTCGCCCTCACCGGCACGCTGCTCGTCCTCGGCTCCGTGCTCGGCCTGCTGGTGGCGCCGGTCGGCGGGGCGTACGCGTGGATGCTGATGCAGGGCTTCGGCTGCGGACTGCTGATCAGCACGGCGCTCGCCGTGATCGTGCTGCGCTCCCCCGACGCGGCGCGCGCCGCGGAGATGTCCGGCATGGCGCAGAGCGTGGGCTATCTGCTCGCCGCCGCGGGCCCGTTCCTCCTCGGTGCGCTGCACGACGCGACGGGCGGCTGGACGGTGCCGCTGGTGATGCTCGCGGTGCTGTGCGTGCCGATGGGGCTCGCGGGCGTGGGCGCGGGGCGGGCCCGCCAGCTGGAGGCGTGAACTGCCCCGTCGACAGAGTGCTCGGCGGAGTGATCCACGGAGTGATCGGCACCCCGCCGGCCGGGGCTCCGATCACTCCGCCGAGCCGGCGTCCTTGCGCTGGTTGGCGTGGAAGCGCGCCTTCTTCTGGCGGTTCCCGCACGTGTTCATGTCGCACCATTTGCGGGTCCGGCTCTGGCTGGTGTCGAAGAAGGCGGCCTGACAGGTGGGCGACGCGCACAGGGCCAGCTTCCCGTCCCGTTCGCCCGCGATGACGCCGATCGCGTCGGCGGCGATCACGCTGAGGGCGTCTTCCACGCGGGACTCCGGGCCGAGCTGCCAGCGCCGCTCGCCCTCGGGCGTCAGGACGGCCGCCGCCCGGCCCTGAGCGCTGCGGTCGTTGATGACCTGGACGGCGGATGCGGGGAGCGGGTCCTGGACCGCGGCCGCCGTCGCGGCGGCGTGGATCGCCTCCCGCAGCTCCCGGGCGAGGTCGAGCTCGGCGAGGGAGCAGGAGTCGACGGCGAGGCCGTACACCGCCAGCCAGTCGATGAGCCGCTGCGGCACGGGAATCCGCTCCACTGCGCTGCCCTGCCGCTCCGAGAGGGTCCCCGTGAAGCTGGTCGCGAGCACGTTGCCGAGGCGGAAGTCAGGAAATCCAGCACGCATGGAACCACCTTAGGCGGTTGCCGGGTGGTCCGGACTCCTGCTAGAACCGTCTTAGCCGGTTCCGCGATGGCCAGGAGGTCCCTCATGCCCCGCCCCACCAGCGACGTACAAGCATTTGAAGCCCACGCAAGCGACGCCGACCTCGAGGATCTGCGCGCGCGGCTGGCCGCGGCGCGGCTGCCGGAGGCCGAGACGGTCCATGACGCCGGGCCCGGCCGGGGCCGGTGGGAGCAGGGCGTCCCGCTCGCCGACCTCGTCGACGTCGTGCACCACTGGCGTACCGGGTACGACTGGCGGGCGTTCGAGGAGCGCCTCAATGCGATCGGCCAGTTCCGCACGACCATCGACGGTCTGGGCATCCACTTCCTGCACCGCCGGTCCGCGCGCGCGGACGCCACTCCCCTGATCCTGACGCACGGCTGGCCTGACAGCGTCGCCCGCTTCACCGACGTCGTGGACGAGCTGGCGGACCCGAAGGACGCGGACACGCCCGCGTTCCACGTCGTGGTTCCTTCGCTGCCGGGCTTCGGTTACAGCGACAGGCCGGCTACCACCGGGTGGGGAACCGAGGAGATCGCTGCCGCCTGGGTGGAGCTGATGGGAAGGCTCGGCTACGGCGCGTTCCTGGCCCACGGCGGCGACTGGGGCGGCAACATCACCACGGTTCTCGCCGGCAGGTTCCCGGCGCACGTACTCGGCATCCACACCACGTTCGCGGAAGGACTGCCCGGGTCGACCATGGAGGGGCTGACGCCGGTCGAGCGCCAATGGGCCGAGGAGACCCGGGACTTCTGGCTGGGCACCGCGACGCGCCACCGCGCGGCGTACGCGAAGCAGCAGGCGACCCGGCCACAGACCATCGGCTACTCGCTCGTCGATTCACCGGTCGGTCTTCTCGCCTGGATCCTCGACAAATTCGCCGAATGGACGGACACCGAGGACAGCCCGTTCGAGACGATTCCCATGGACAGGATTCTTGACGACGTCACCCTCTACTGGCTGACGCGGACCGGAGCGTCGGCGGCCCGCATCTACTACGAAAGCCACAATGCGCTGGACCCCGAACTCCGGGTCGACGTCCCGGCGGCCATCACCGCGTATCCCCGCGACGTCGAGAAGTGTCCGCGGCCCTGGGCGCAGGAGCGGTACCGGCAGATCGTGCGCTGGAGCGAGCCCGAACAGGGCGGACATTTCCCGGCACTTGAGGTTCCCGAGTATTTCGTCAAGGACCTGCGAGAGGGACTCGCGGCGGTGCTGGCCGCCCATCGGTGAACACCCAGCCGTTCATCGCTGAACCACGAGCCGCTCATCGATGAACACAACTCGTTACCGCTGACCCGTTGACCTGCGGTCATGCCTCTGGGATCTTAGCAAGCGCTTTCCCGCTGCCCATTGTCCAGGGGGACCCATGTCGGAAACCGGCGCTCCACCACGTATCGCAACCGAGGCCAAGAGCCGCGCGCTCTTCTCGGGGCACCACACCCACTTGTGGGGCTTCCTGCTCGCGGGCTGGCTCATCAGCTACGCCGACCGCACCGTCACCGGGCCCGTCGTCGCCTGGATGATCGAGAACAAGGCCGGGTTCATCGGTGACGCCTCGAACCCGGCGACGCTCGGCGGGCTCATCGGCTCGATGTTCTTCACCGGCTACATGCTCACGCAGTACGCGGGCGGCCGGCTCGGCGACCGCTACGGCCACCGCGAGATGCTCGTCGTCTCCCTGTTGTGGGCGGGCCTGCTGACCCTGGTCTCCGGGCTGACCGGCGGGCTCATCGGCTTCGTCGTGGCGCGCGTGCTCACCGGGCTCGGCGAGGGCGTCTTCTACTCCAACGACCGTGTCCTGGTCATCAATCACACGCCCGCGGCCCGCCGCACCATCGGCCTCGGCGTCGTCCTGTCCGGTCTGTCCATCGGTCTGACCGTCGGCATCGTCGCCACCCCGCACCTGATCGACTGGGGCGGCACGCTGGGCATGGGCGGCCGGGCGTGGAGTCTGCCGCTGTACGTGTTCGGGGTGGTGTCGCTGCTGGTGGCGGCGGCGACGTGGACGTTCTTCCGGGGGCGTGGCGACAGGCCGCTGCGGCTCGGCCCGCCCGCGCTGCGGCTCATCGGCTACTCGATCCCCGCGGCGGTCGCGATCCTCGCCCTGTTCCTGCTCGCCGACGAGTTCAGCTGGCCGGACTGGCTCACGGCGGTCGGCTCCGGCGTGCTGTTCCTGATCATGGTGACCATCGTGATCCGCGGCATCGTGCGCACGGGACGCAGCACCCAACTCCTCAACCGGAACGTCTGGTTGATCTACATCGGCTTCATCGCCGTGATGTGGAACCTGTGGTTCTTCTCGTTCTGGTCGGTGCAGATCGTCGCGGAGGCCGCGCACAGCAGCCTGGGCGCGGCGGCCCTCACCGCGGCGTTCAACGCGGGCGCGGGCATCATCGGCTTCCCGGTCGGCGGCTGGATCGCGGACCGGCGGGTGCGCGCCGGCAAGGGCCGCAAGCCGCTCGCGGTGATCTGCGCGGCGGTGCACACGGTGCTCGCGGTGGCGTTCGGCGTGAGCGTCCTGAACGGCGACCCGTCGCTGCTGCTGCTCGGCCTGATCCTGTTCTGCTCGGGCCTGTTCTTCAACGCGCTCCAGCCGATCGTGCACAGCCTGCTCGGCGACCTGGCCGAGGAGAAGGACCGCGGTTCGCTGTTCGGCCTGTTCAACCTGGTCGCGGAGATCGGCGCGGTGGCCAGCCCCGTCGTCAGCGGTGTGCTGCGCGACGCGACCGGCAGCTGGGCCGCGGGCGTGTTCACCGCGGCCGGGGTGATGGCCGTGGCGGTCGTCCTCTACGCGCTGGTGAAGGAGCGCATCCCGGAGGTCGCCGCCACGTGACCCGGTCCGGGCTCAGCAGCCCTTGCGGAGCGGCTCGATGGTGACCTTCGCCCGGTCGTCCTCGCCCTGCACCCTGCCGTAGACCGTGGAGTTCACCCGGAACCACTGGTCGTCCACGGTGCGCTTGCCGTTGACGTCGTCGAGGCGGACGCACCAGTGCTCGGACCGCAGGACCCGGGTGTACCTCTCGGTGCCCCTGCGCACCTTGTGGCAGTCACGGACCTTCTTCGTCGTGTAGTAGGTCCGCTTGCGGCCGTGGCTGCGCTTGGTGTGCTTGACCTTGCGGCTCTCGGTCCCGCACTTCCTCACCAGGTGCGGCCGGGTCGCGCGGGTCGTGCGGCGGGTCACGTGCCGCACCCCGTCGCGCACCCCGGTCACCTTGGCGGTGTCGTCCTGCCGCACGGTGTAACTCCCGGTGTCCTTGCCGCCGCCGTGCCCCGAGGTGTCCTGCTGCGGACCACCCCCGCACGCCGCGAGCGCGACCACCAGCATCATCGTCAGTCCGGCCAGGGTCGGGCGCCGCTTCACGGAGATCGCTCCTCTAGGTGTACATGCCATTGGGAGCCAGAAGCCTATCCGAAGCGCCGCAGGTGACTGCCGATTCGTTATCCAACACCGGGGCGAAAAGGTCTCCTTGGATGTAGCTTCCGTTCCGACGCATTCAGGTTGAATCGTCAACTCGGTTTGCCTACCAGAGGGAGCGATGAGCAGTCACATGCGGCAACTCGCAGTGCCCCGCCTGGCGCCTCCGTTGGAGTCGGGCGGACTCGCCGACTCGGTCTTCAGCGCCGCGCTGGAGGACCCGCAGCGCCTTCAGTTCTCGCTGCTCCGGGACGGCCGCCCGACGCAGGAGGTCAGCACCTCGCGGTTCCGTGACGAGGTGACGGCCGTGGCCCGCGGCTTCCTCGCCTGCGGGATCGGCATGGGCGACCGGGTGATCCTGATGTCGCGCACCCGCTACGAGTGGACGCTGATCGCGTACGCGCTGTGGAGCCTGGGCGCCACGGTGGTGCCGGTGTACCCCACGTCGTCCACCGAGCAGGTGCGGTGGATCCTCCAGGACACGGAGGCGATCGGGGTCGTCGTCGAGAACGAGCACAACGCGATCACGGTGGCCGCCGCATACGGCGCCCGTACCGACCTGACCCGGCTGTGGGAGCTGGAGTCGGGCGGGGTCCAGGCGCTGATCGAGGCGGGCTCCGCGGTGCACCCCGACGCGGTGCACCAGTTGCGGGCCGCCGTGCTCCCGCAGGACGCCGCCGTGATCTGCTACACGTCCGGCACGACCGGGCCCCCCAAGGGCTGCATCACCACCCACCGCAATATCGCCGCCGAGGTGGACACCATCCTGGCGGGCTGGGGCGAACTGTTCGGCCCGGCCGGTGAACAGCCGTCCACGCTGGCCTTCCTGCCGCTCTCGCACTGCTACGGCCTGGTCCAGGTGGTCACCGCGGTACGCGGCGGCGGCAACGTCGCCCACCAACCGGACGCCTCGCCCGGCGCGCTGCTCCCCGCGCTCGCCGCGTTCCGGCCCACGTTCCTGTACGCGGTCCCGTACATCTTCGAGCGGGCCTTCGCCAAGGCACGTGTCAACGCCCAAGAGAGCGGCCACACCGCCCTGTTCGAGCGGGCCGTGCGGTCCGCGATCCGGTACGCGGCGGCGATGGAGCGGCACGCCTCGGGGGTGGGCGCGGGGCCGGGCCCCCGGCTGCGTCTGACGCACAAGGTCTACGACCGCCTGGTGTACTCGAAGGTGCGGGCGGTGTTCGGCGGCCGGCTGCGAAGCGTGGTGTCGGGCGGATCGCCGCTCTCCCGCGACCTCGCCCTGTTCTTCGAGGCATGCGGCCTCCCGGTCTACAACGGCTACGGCCTTACCGAGACGAGCTCGGCGGTCACCGCCCAGCCGCCCGGCGCGCCGCGGCCCGGCACGGTCGGCAAGCCGCTGCCCGGCAACGCCGTGTACATCGCCGACGACGGGGAGATCTGGGTGGCCGGCGATGTCGTCTTCGCCGGCTACCACAACAATCCGAAGGCCAACGAGTCGGCGCTGCGCGACGGTTGGCTCGCCACCGGCGACCTGGGGCACCTCGACCCCGACGGCTATCTGGTCATCACGGGCCGCAAGAAGGACATCATCATCACGAGCGCGGGCAAGAGCCTCTCGCCGCAGACCCTGGAACAGGAGCTGTCCGCCCATCCCCTGATCTCGGGGTGCGTCGTGATCGGCGACAACAGGCCCTACGTCACGGCCCTGGTCACCCTCGACCCGGAGGCCCTCGCCAGCTGGCAGGGCCTCAAGGGCCGCGCCCTGGACTCCCCCGAGCAGGCGGTCACCGACGAGGAGCTGCGCGGCCACATCCAGCGCGCGGTGCGGCGGGCCAACTCCCGTGTCTCGCGCGCCGAGTCGATCCGTGCGTTCCGCATCCTCCCGCACGAGTTCGGCGCCACCGCGGGCCTGCTCACTCCCTCGCTGAAGCTGCGCAGGGCCGCGATCATGGAGACGTACGCGCGGGAGGTCGAGGAGCTGTACGCGGCGCGGTGAGCCCCGCCGCGTACAGCTCCCACCGGTCAGGAGGCCGTGGGCGTCCAGTCCCCCAGCCAGTCCGCGACCTCCTGCTCCGCGGCCTGCGCGTCGCTCAGCTGCGGCCGGTCGGCGCTCGCCGAACCGGCCCCGTCACCGGTGTTCTTGTACTCGGCGAACCGGTCGTCCTTCCACGAGAAGCCGCCCATGTCCGTCCACGGCTTCGCCTTGATCGCGGCGCCCAGCGTGGAGTTGCGGACCGTGGCCTGCGGGTCGAGAGAGGCGTCGCCGCCCGCGTGCCAGTTGCGGCCGAGGTGGAAGCTGTCGGCGGAGACGTCGCCGCTGATGGTGGTCCGGTTGACGAGCAGGCCCTTCTTGCCCGCCGCGGTGCTCGGCGCCATGACGTAGCCGGCCGATGTGCCGTCCCACCGCTTCTTCAGGGTGATCACGGACTGGTCGATCACGGCGGTGGCGCCGCCGAAGATGAAGTCGACGTTGCCGACGACGTACGAGTCCTTCATGTAGACGCGCTTGCCCGCGCCGTCGAGCAGCAGCGTGTCCTGGTCACCGCTGGTGATGACCGAGTCGAGGAACACCTTGTCGGCGCTGGTGCGCAGCGCGACCGCCTGCGCGGCGATGGAGGTGTCCTTGCTCTCGTCGTAGTCGTTGCTGACGCTCAGGTTGCGCAGTTGGGTGTCGGCGGCGAGGACGGTGACGGTGGCGCTGCCCGAGGTGCCGTACGTCGATCCGTCCGGCTTCTTCGTACCGGCGGCGTGCCCCTCGACGAGGACGGTGGACTTACGGCTCGAACCGGTGCCGACGATCGTCACGTGCGGCTTGTTCGCCGGGACGGTCACGGTGCCGCGGTACGTGCCCGGCGCGACCTTGATGTCCACGCGCGCGGTGTTGTTCGCGGGCACGGCGTCGACGGCGGCCTGCACCGTCTTGTACTGGGCGCTGCCGTCGGCGGCGACGGTGAGGGTGCTCGCGGCGGCCTTGGTCTCAGCGGTCGCGCTCGCGGTTCCGATCGAACTCCGGGGCCCCACACCGGACTTGAGCAGGCCCGGCACGTCCGCCGCCTTGTCCAGCGTGTAGTCGTAGAAGTCGGACGGGGTGAAGGCGGTGCCCCCGCTCTCGTTGCGCCCGCTGGTGCCGGAGAAGACGCTGCCGCGCTGCACGAGGGTGGCGGTGTCGTCCTTGATGACGGGGTTGTTGACGCCCTGGAAGTAACTGTTCTCCAGGACCATCTTCGTCTTGCCGCGCGAGTAGTTCCCGTACGAGGACGTGATGTCGGTGCCCGCGTCGTCCTGCAAGTAGTTGTTGTAGAGGTGCGCGTGCGCGGCGTTGTCGGTGGAGGGGTTGCGCTGTTCGGTCTCGCGGATCCAGTTGTGGTGGATGGTGATGTCGGTGACGACGTTCTCGGTCCAGCCGATGCCGAAGGCCTTGTTGTCGTTGCTGAGCTTGTTCCAGGAAACGGTGATGTCGGTCGAGTCCTTGCGGACGTCGATCAGCCCGTCGGCCATCCTGCGCAGGTCGTTGTGGTCGATCCACACGTGGTGCGCGCCGTCCATCTGGATGGCGTCGAAGTCGTGGTCCTTGTCGTTCCACGTCCCCTGGTAGGAGTCGCGGATCGTCAGGTTGCGGATGATGACGTTGTGCACGCCGGTGCCGAGGAAGAAGCCGCCGCCGACGATGTGCCCGGCGGTGCCGGCGCCCACGATGGTCTTGTCGGAGGCGACCTTGATCTCCTTGCCGACGGGGTCCATCTTGATCTCGCCCGCGACCACGATGACGTAGGGCTTGCTCGCGGTCGCGTACTTCTCCAGGTCGGCCAGGTTCCTCACGGTGACCGTCTCGCCGCCGCGCCCGCCGTACGTGCCGTCCTGTCCCTGCGCGTCGACGGACGCGAATCCGTCGGCGGTGTCGTCGGCCCACGCGGCGGCGGTCTCCGCCGTGGCGGCGCTCGCCGAATCCGCACCGTCCGCACCGAGGAACCCGCCGCCGTAGGCGAGGGCTGCCGCGGCGGCGACGGCGAGCGGGGCGCCTGCGAGGAGGACGGTGCGGCGTCTGCGGTGCCGGGGCTTGCTGCGGGTGTCACTCATCAGCTCATGCACTCCGTACGTGGTGGGGGAACGCGTGCCGGGTGGCACGTGCCGGTGTGCTGTCGCCGCCCGGGTGGGGAAGGTTGCCGGTGCATCTCAAGCCCGCCTTTCGAACGAGAGCCCGCGGGGCGTGGGGCGGAGCCCCAAATCAAGCCCCTGCGGCGATTGAGCAGCGGGGTCTGGGGCAGAGCCCCAGGACCGCAACCCCGTGTGACCGCCAGGCCCGCTGTCACACCTCGATGGGAAGATGACGCAACTGGCGCAGCCGTACGCGCTACGAGGAGGGCAGGGCCCAATGGGACGCACGGAGCGGGAGGCCGTCGCCGACGGTTCGCGCCTCTACGCCGCCGTACGCGGCCTGCTCGACGACCACGCGCGGGCCGTGGACGCGGTCCGGGACGCCCTCACGCCGCTCCTCGACGAGTCGGTCGCCCGCGTCCTCGACACCATGCCCGTGGCACGGCTCCAGGAGGCCACGGACGGCCGCGTCCGCGTCGGGCTCGTGGAGCGGGACGGACTGCGCACGGTCCGCCAGGTCCTCGACGCCGGCCCCGCCCGCCTCAACCAGATCCACGGCGTGGGCCCGCAGACCGCCACGCAACTGCTGGCCGCCGCGGGCCGCCTCGCCGAGCGCGTACGGCAGACGGCCGCCGTGCCGCTCGACGTGGACGAGCCGGAGCCCCGGACGACCGCGCTGGTCACGGCGCTGCACGTGCTGGTGGAGGCGGGCCCCGACGCGCGGCACGCCGTCGACACCGCGACCGGCATCGCCCGCCGGCTCGGACCGCTGCTCGACGAGGCGCGGCCCGCTGCGGGGCGGCTGCGGCTGCTGTTCACCGGACGGGCCCGGCGGGCCCGCGCCCTCGACGCCGCCGAGCAGGTGCGGGCCGTCGTCGCGGAGGCCGAGCGGGCGGGCACGGGGCCGCTGTTCGCGCAGGCCTCGGTCGACCTGCTGCGCGGGCCCGCGACGGACGTGGCGGCGTGGGTCGACTTCGAGGTGCGCTCCGCCGAGTACTACAGCGTGCTCGGCGAGATCTCCGGTCTGACGCCGGACAAGGACGCCGCCGAGGGCTTCCTGCCCGCCGACATCGCCGAACAGGTGCGGACCCAGCAGCTCGACGAGTCGCGGCTGCGGGTGTCGCTGCGCGGCTATCAGGCGTTCGGGGCCCGCTTCGCGCTCGCGCGGCGCCGCGCGCTGCTCGGCGACGAGATGGGGCTCGGCAAGACGGTCCAGGCCATCGCCGCACTGACCCACCTGGCGACCGAGGGGCAGAGCCACTTCATGGTCGTCTGCCCGGCGAGCGTCCTCGTGAACTGGACGCGGGAGATCGAGGCCCGCAGCGCGTTGCGTGTCCTGCCGGTGCACGGCTCCGACCGGGGCGAGGCCTTCGCGGACTGGAAGGGCCGCGGCGGTGTCGCCGTCACGACGTACGACGCGCTGCGGGGCCTTCCGGCGCCCGGCGGCGGCGAGGTGGGGATGCTCGTCGTCGACGAGGCGCACGCGGTGAAGAATCCGGAGACGCTCCGCTCGCAGGCGGTGGCCGAGTGGGCCGAGCACTGCGAGCGGGTGCTGTTCATGACCGGCACCCCGATGGAGAACCGCGTCGGCGAGTTCCGCAATCTCGTGCGCGTACTGGATCCCTCGCTCGCGGACCGGCTCGACAAGGAGGACGGCCTCGCCGGGTCCGTCGTCTTCCGCACGGCGGTCGCCCCCGTCTATCTGCGGCGCAACCAGGACGACGTGCTGGCCGAGCTGCCCAGCCTCCAGCACACCGACGAGTGGGAGGAGTTGAGTTCCCAGGACCAGGCCGCCTACCGGGAGGCCGTCGCGTCCGGCAACTTCATGGCCATGCGCCGGGCGGCGTACGCGCACCCGGCGGAGTCCGCCAAGCTGGAGCGGCTGCGCGAGCTCGTCCGGGACGCCGCGGAGGCCGGACTCAAGGTCGTCGTGTTCTCCAACTTCCGCGACGTGCTCCGCGCGGTCAAGGGCGCCCTCGACACCGAACCCCCCGTCGGCGGGCCGGTGTTCGGCCCGCTCACCGGCAGCGTTCCGCCCGCGCGCAGGCAACTGCTCGTCGACGAGTTCGCGGACACGGCCGGGCCGGCCGTCCTCGTGTCCCAGATCCAGGCCGGTGGCGTCGGGCTCAACATCCAGGCCGCCTCGGTGGTGATCCTGTGCGAGCCGCAGATCAAGCCGACCTTGGAGCACCAGGCCGTGGCGCGGGCGCACCGCATGGGCCAGGTCCGATCGGTGCGGGTGCACCGCCTCCTCGCCACCGGCGGCGTCGACGAGCGCCTGGTGAAGATACTCGCCAACAAGTCCCGGCTGTTCGACGCGTACGCCCGGCGCAGCTCCATGGCCGAGGCGACGCCGGACGCCGTCGACGTGTCCGACGCGGAGATCGCGCGCCGGATCGTCGAGGAGGAGCAGGCACGCCTGGGCCTGGAGGGAGAGGGCTGACGCGTCAGTCCCTCAGGGCCTTGCGGATCGCGTCGTACGCCGGCTTGTGGCGGAGGTTGTCGTCCCAGGGCAGGGCGGCCCCCTCGCCGTCGAAGACCCCGGGGATCCACGAGTGCCGGTCCGAGTAGCCCCACAGCGTGATGCCGACGCAGCGCTTCACGGCAAGGCAGGCGTCGGTCACCTGCCCGTACCAGTCGGCCTGTTGGGCGAGCTTGGTCTGATCGGCGGGGAGGAGCATACGGATGTCGAGCTCGGTGATGGCGACGTCGACGCCGAGGCCGGCGAAGCGCTGGATGTTGTGCCGCATCTGGGACGGGAAGCCGTACTGGAGCGCGAGGTGGGCCTGCATGCCGAAGCCGTCGATGGGCACGCGGTCCGCCTTGAGCTGCTTGATCAGCGCGTAGTACGCGTCGGACTTCGCGCCCGTGCCCTCGACGTTGTAGTCGTTGAGGTACAGCTTGACCTTGGGGTCGGCGGCGCGGGCCCAGCGCAGGGCGTCGGCGATGTAGCCGGGGCCGAGGGTCTTGTAGAAGATGTTCTCCCGGTACGTGCCGTCCTCGTTCATGATCTCGTTGGCGACGTCCCAGGCGAAGACCTTGCCGCGGTAGTGCTTGACCACCTTGGTGATGTGATTCCTGAGGATCGAGCGGAGTTCGTCGGCGCTCCAGGTGCCGGAGGTCAGCCAGTCGGGCAGCTGGCTGTGCCACAGGAGCGTGTGGCCGCGGACCTTGAGTCCGTTGGCGCGGGCGTAGTCGACGATCTCGTCGCCCGCGGTGAAGTCGAAGACGCCGCGCTGGGGTTCGGTGGCGTACCACTTCATGCCGTTGCCGGGTGTGGTCTGGCCGAACTCGGTGCCGAGGAGGTGGGCGTACGGGGTGTCGTCCAGCTCGGGGTTGTCGACGGCGGAGCCGAAGTAGCGGCCCTGGGCGCGGGCGAGGTCGTGAAGGGTGGCGGAGGCGCCGGGTTTCTTGCCGCTGTCGGGGGCGGCGGCGGCCGGAACCGTGGCGAGGCCTCCGATGAGCAGGGCGGCCGTCGCGGCGGCGAGGGCGGCGGATCTGATACGGGTCGTGCGCATGGCGGATCTCCTCAACTGTGCGTCTTTCACGGGTGGTTGAGTGCGTCACTTCACGGGTGGTCGAATGCGTCACTTCACGCGTAGCTCGCAGCGCATCCGGCGGTCGTGCCCCACCTCGCGCACCGGGCCCGTGAGGGTGAGCGGCACCGTGTGGTGGACGTGTTCGCTGGACGCGGCGACGCGCAGTTCGAGGGCGCCGGGCTCGACGACGCGGCGGCCGTCGGCGCCGGTGTACGCGGCGAGGTCGGCGGGGAACGTGGCGTGGACCTCGGCCGAGGCGCCGGGGTCGAGGGGGACGCGGGCGTAGCCGACGAGCCGGACCTCGGGGCGGGCGACGGTGCCGACCGGGTCGTGGAGGTAGAGCTGGACGACCTCGGTGCCGGGCCGCTCGCCCGTGTTGCGCACGGTGAGCTTCAGCGCCACCTCGCCGTCGGTGCCGAACTCGGGGTCCTCGCACTGCGGGGCGTCCCAGGCGAACGTGGTGTACGAGAGGCCGTGGCCGAACGGGTAGAGCGCGGTGGGGTCGACATTGCTGGGCCCGCCGTGCCGCCCGAGCGGCGGGGCGAGGTAGGGGGCGGGCTGGCCGCCGCGGCTGCGCGGCACTCCGATGGGGAGGCGGCCGGACGGTTCGACGCGGCCGGACAGCACGCCCGCGACCGCCGCGCCGCCCTCCTGCCCGGGGAAGAAGGCCTGGAGGACGGCGGCCGCCCGGCCCGCCCAGCGGCCGAGTGCGTAGGGGCGTCCGCTGAGGACGACGATGACGGTCGGCACCCCGGAGGCGAACGCCTCGTCGAGCAACTCGCTTTGACCGAAAGGGAGTTCAAGGTCTTCGGCGTCGCAGCCCTCGCCGGACGAGCCGCGCCCGAACAGGCCCGAGCGGTCACCCACCACGGCCAGGCAGATGTCGGCGCGCGCGGGGTCGGCCACGAACTCCGCTCCCGGCAGCTCCGCGCGCAGCGCCTCCGCGAAGGTCGGGATGTCGACGCCGGTGGGCAGTTCGGGGTGGTTGACGCCGACGTGGCGCGGGAACGTGTAGCAGCCGAGCATCGCGGCCTCCTCGTCGGCGAGCGGGCCGACGAGGGCGACGCGGAGGCCGCCCGTCTCCGGGAGCGGCAGCAGGCCCGAGTCGTTGGCGAGGACAACCACGGACTCCTGCGCGACCTTGGCCGCCAACTCCCGCATGTGGGACGGGTTCAGGTCGACCGGTTCGGCCGAGGACTCCGGCTCGTCCTCCGGGTCGAGCAGCCCCAGTTCGCACTTCTGCGTGAGCACGCGCAGCGCCGCCCGGTCGAGCAGTTCCTCCGGGAGTCCCTCGCCGGTCGAGAAGCAGTGGGCGGCCGGGAGTTCGACGTCCACGCCGGCCGCGAGCGCGAGCGCGCCCGCCGCCGCTCCGGACGCGGCGACCCGGTGGGCGGACTCCAGGAACGCGATGCCGAAGTAGTCGGAGACGACGGTCCCGCCGAACTGCCATTCGTCGCGCAGGAGTTGGGTGAGGAGTCCGGCGTGCGCGTGGGCGGGCAGGCCGTCGACGTCGTTGTACGCGGCCATGACGGAGCGGGCGCCGCCCTCGCGCAGCGCCATCTCGAACGGCGGCAGGATCACATCCGCCAGCTCGCGCGGCCCGAGCGGCGCTGGCGCGTGGTTGCGGGCGGCGCGCGAGGCCGAGTAGCCGGCCAAGTGCTTGAGCGTGGCGACGATCCCCGCCGCTTCGAGGCCGCGTACGTAGGCGGTGCCGATGGTGCCGACGAGGTAGGGGTCCTCGCCGATCGACTCCTCGGTGCGACCCCAGCGCGGATCGCGTACGACGTCGAGGACCGGGGCGAGGCCCTGGTGGATGCCGACCGTGGCCATGGAGGCGCCGATCGCCCGCGCCATCTCCGTGATCAGGGCGGGGTCGAAGGTGGCGCCCCAGGCGAGCGGGGTCGGGAACACGGTGGCCTGCCAGGCCCCGAAGCCGGTCAGGCACTCCTCGTGGGCGAGCGCGGGCAGCCCGAAGCGGTTGCCCGCGCGGATGCGGCGCTGCAACGCGGCGAGGCGGGCGGCCCCTTCGGTGGGGTCGACGGGGACGGTACCGAAGGGGCGGGTGAGCTGGCCGAGGCCGTACGGGAGGAGCGCGTCGAGGTCCGCGCTCTCGGCGGCGTACGCGTGCTGTCCGGGCGCCACGGCGGCCTCGGAGTCGGAGCCGATGGCCGCGCCCAGCCACACGCTGGACAACTGCGCCGCCTTCTCCTCGGCGGTCATCCGGGCGAGCAGGTCCGCCGCCCGGACGTGGGCGGGAAGGGTGGTGTCCTGCCAGGGCTGGGCCATGGATCTCCTCAAGTGCGGTGCAGATGGTGAAGGGGGTTCGGGACGTCAGCCCTTGGTCGCGCCCATGGTGATGCCGCCGATCAGCTGCCGTTCGGCGACCGCGTAGAAGGCGAGCGCCGGCACCATGGCGAGGACCAGGTAGGCGAAGACGCGGGCGATGTCGGCGGCGTACTGCCCCTGGAACTGCTGGACGCCGACGGGGATCGTCCACCAGGTCTCGTTGCTGAACACCAGCAGGGGCAGCAGGAAGTTGTTCCAGCTGCTGACGATGGCGAGGACGGAGACGGTGCCGAGCGCGGGGCGCGCCATCGGCAGCAGGATGCGCCAGAAGAAGCCGAAGGGCGAGCAGCCGTCAAGGGTGGCCGCCTCCTCCAGTTCGCCGGGGATCTGCCGGAAGAAGCCGCGCAGGATGACGATGGTGATGGGGAGCCCGAACGCGGCCTGCGGCAGGATCACGCCCCACGGGTTGTCGAGAAGACCGAAGGTGCGCAGCAGGACGAACAGCGGCAGGATCGCCACGGCGAACGGGAACATCAGCCCGATGGTGAAGAGCGTGAACATCAACTCCCTTCCCCGGTAGGCGAATCGGGCGAGGGAGAACGCTGCGAGGGCGGCCGTCCCCACGGTCAGGACGGTCGTCCCGACGGCGACGAGGGTGGACGAGCCGAGCATCCGCCAGAACGACCCGGAGGCGAGGATGTCGGTGTAGTTGGACGTCACCCAGGGCGAGGGCAGGCCGAAGGGGTTGCTGGAGAGCTGGTCGGTGGACTTGAAGCCGGACACGAGCGCGTACAGCAGCGGTGTCACCATGACGATGCCGACCAGCCAGACGATCACGTACAGGGGCACCTTGCCGAAGCGGCGGCGGCCCACCGTGTCGGGGGCGGTCATCGGGTGGCTCGCATGTTGGTGAGGGCTCCTTCGGTGTCGCGGCGCAGCACGAGGCGCTGGTAGGCGAGGGCGAAGACGAGGCTGATGAGGAAGAGCGCGATGCTGATCGCGCTGGCGTAGCCGATCTGGTAGCGCTTGAACCCGAACTGGAACAGGGTGATGGCCATCGTCTCGGAGGCGTGGTCCGGGCCGCCCTGGGAGGTCACCCACACCAGGTCGAACAGCTGGATGGCGCCGATGATCGACAGGAACACGCTGATCCGGATGGTGGGTCCGAGCAGTGGCAGGGTGACGTGCCGGAAGCGCTGCCAGGCGCCGGCCCCGTCGATCCGGGCGGCCTCGTGCAGTTCGGCCGGGATACCTTGGAGGCCCGCCAGGTACAGCATCATGTGGAAGCCGAAGAACTTCCAGGTCATCACGAGGAACAGGGTCGGCATGACGGTCGACTGGTCGGCGAACCACAGGCCGCCGAGCCCGTCGAGACCGACGGCGCCGAGCACGCCGTCGGCGAGCCCGTCGTCCGGCGCGAAGATCATGGAGAACAGGACACCGGTGATCACCTCGGACAGCACGTACGGGGCGAAGAACAGCATCCGGTAGATCGCCCGGCCGCGCAGCTTCTGGTTGAGCAGCACGGCCATGGCGAGCGCGAACGGCAGTTGGACGAGGACGGAGAAGCCGACCAGGAGCAGTCCGCGCCACAGGTCGCCGAGGAACACCGGGTCCTTGATGAGGCGGCTGTAGTTGGACAGTCCCGTGTAGTCCGAAGGTGACCCGAATCCGCCCCAGTCGAAGAGGCTGACGTACAGCGCGTACAGGATCGGCGCGAGGACGAGCGCGCCGAAGAGGATCAGTGCGGGCAGGGTGAAGGCGAAAGCGGTCAGCCAGTCCTTGACGCGCCGGGCGAGCGGACGCCGGTTGCCGGGGCCGGGCTCCGGCTCCTTGGCGACGGGCTCGGCGGCGTCCTTGACGTAGGTCGAAGTCATGGTCTCTTACTGACTCTTGGCGACCTGGGTCACCGAACGGGCCACCTGGTCGGGGGACTTGGAGCCCGCGATGAGCGCGGCGACGGAATCGTTGATCTCCTGGCCGACGGCCGGCGGGTAGGCCTGGTCGAGGTAGAGCTGGAAGCCGGTCGACTTGCGGAGCATGTCGGAGACGGCGGTCAGGTTGGGGTCCTTGAGCGCACTCTCGGCGTCCTTGACGACGGGGATCAGGTTGGCCTTGGAGACAAGGAGGCGGTCCGACTCGGCGGTCATGAAGAACTTCATGAAGTCCATGGCCTCCTTCGGCGCGCCCTTGCGCAGCGCGTAGCCACCGCCTCCACCGAACACGTCGGTGCCCGCGCCCTTGCCGCCCGCGACCGAGGGGAACGGGAAGAAGCCGAGGTCCTTGCCGATGCCCTTGCCGGCGTCGGCCTGCACGACGGGCGCCCACTGGCCCATCAGCTCCATGGCCGCCTTGCCGTTGCCCATGGCGGCGGCCTCGCCGTTGGGAGTGGAGTACGCGGCGCCGAGGTGACCCTTCTGGAACGGCTTGAGCGCGACGAGTTCCTTCAGGTGTTCGCCCGCCTTGACGAAGTCGTCGCCGGTGAAGTCCTTGGCGTCGGCGGCCTTCTGCATGCCGTCGACCCCGGCGATCCGCATCGACAGGTACGACCAGAAGTACATGCCGGGCCACTTCTCCTTGCCCGCGAGGGCGATCGGGGTGATGCCCGCGGACTTCAGCTTCTTGATCGTGTCGAGGTAGTCGTCCCAGGTGGTGGGCGGTTCGCTGATGCCGGCCTTCTTGAAGAGCGCCTTGTTGTACCAGAAGCCGACGGCGCCGATGTCGAAGGGCACCGCGTAGGTCTTGCCGTCGAACCGGTAGGGCTTGACGGAGGCGGGCACCAGGGTGTCGGCCCAGGGCTTCATGGGCCCGGTGAGGTCCTCGACCATCCCCGCGTCGATCTGCTGCTGCAGAACGCCGCCGCCCCAGGTGTGGTAGATGTCCGGAAGCTTTCCGGAGCTGGTCAGCGCGGTCATCTTCGACTTGTAGGCGTCGTTCTCCAGCGTGACGAGCTTGATGCGCACCTTCGGGTGCTCGGCCTCGAACGCCTTCGCCCGCTGGGGCCAGATGGTCTTCGACGGCTCGGTGGTCTGGATGTTCCACCATTCGATGACGGTCCGGCCCGAACTGTCCTGTCCGCCTCCGGTGTCGGAGCCGCCGCAGGCAGTGAGCGCGGCGGCGCCGAGACCGGCCGCCGTTGCGGCGCCCATGAATCGACGGCGGGAGAAATCGGAGGCTGACATGGCGCACCTTCCGGAAGAGACCCGAAAACTATCGGTGGATGGCCTCGGAAGTTACGGACACAACGGAGGGGTGTCAACGCCCTTGACAGAAAAGGCCGTTGACACCCCTCAGAGGTGCTGTAGCGGAGTTACGCGGTCCGTGGCGCGGCCGTGCTGGCCCGCACCACGAGCTCCGTGGCGAGGTCGACGCGCGGAGCCGCGGGCTCCACGGAACGGGCCAGGTCGAGCGCGGTCCGGGCGGCCAACTTGCCCATATCGGACAGCGGTTGGCGCACCGTGGTGAGCGGCGGCGCCGACCAGCGGACTTCCGGAAGGTCGTCGAAACCGACCACGCTCAGGTCCTCGGGCACGCGCAGCCCGCGCCGCCGCAGCGCCTCGATCGCGCCGAGCGCCATCTGATCGCTGGACGCGAAGATCGCCGTGGGTGGCTCGTCGAGGTCGAGCAGCCGATGGCAGCCGTCGAACCCGGACGCGTGGTAGAAGTCGCCGGCCACGATCAGCTCGTCCTCGACCGGCACGCCCGCGACGTCGAGCGCGGCGCGGTAGCCGTCGAGCCGGGCCCGGGAACACAGCAGTCGCGGCGGCCCCTGGATGAACCCGATGCGCCGGTGCCCGAGTTCCAGCAGATGCTCGGTGGCGGCCATCCCGCCCGCCCAGTTGGTGGCGCCGATGGTCGGCGCGTCCGTGACGGGGGCGCCCGCCGGGTCGATCACCACCAACGGCACGCGAAGCCGCCGCAGTTCGTCGCGAAGCCCCGGTTCGAGCACCGAGGTCACGAGGATCACGCCGTCCGATGCGCGGGCCCGCAGGTTGGTCATCCACTCCCGCGCGTCGCCCGCCCGGTCGTGGATGGCGGAGACGACCGTGCCCACCCCGGCCTCGTGGGCGGCCTCCTCGACCCCCCGGATGATCTCCACGGCCCACGGGCTGTCCAGGTCGTTGAAGACCAGGTCGAGCAGGGCCGCCCGGTCTCCGGACGCGGGCGCCCGCCGCCGGTACCCGTGGCGGTGCAGCAGGTCCTCGACGCGGGCCCGGGTGCCGGGCGAGACGTCGGAGCGACCGTTGACGACCCGCGAGACGGTCGGCACGGACACTCCTGCCTCCCGCGCGATCTCGGTGATCGTCACCTTGGCCGGCCCCTCAGGACTCCGCGTGGCTGCCTTGCGCTGGGCGCCTTCCCCGGCCACGTTCCCCACCTCCGTCGACACACGCTTCCGAGAAATCTCCGGATGTCTTCCGGAAACCGTAGGACATGCCGTCGACCGGGTGTCGGTCAAGTCGTCTTTCCGTGCGGCCCGCCGAACACCCGGTACCGAATCTACGTCTTCGGGGCATCCAGCACCGCGCCCAGCCACGCGAGTTGGCGTCGTACGTGGCTCGCGTCGCCGCCCTCGTGACCGTTGAACGGGTAGGAGTGGATCTCGCGGACGGGGTCGTGCGGGGCCAGTTCGCCGTAGCGGTTGCAGGCCGCGTGGGCGCCGCTCGGCGGGCAGACGGTGTCGCGAAGGCCCACCCCGAAGTGGGCCGGGGCGTGGGCACGGCGGGCGAACGAGATCCCCTCGACGTACGACAAGGTGCGGTACGCGGCCTCTTCCGCGCCCCGGTGCACGGCGAGGTAGGCGGCGACCTCGCCGTACGGTCCGGCGTCGCTGAGGTCGAGGGCGCGCCGGATGCCGCACAGCAGCGGCGCCGTGACCACGGCCGCCGCGAGATCCGGGACGAGTCCGGCGACCGCGAGGGCCACTCCCCCGCCCTGACTGTTCCCGACGGCGGCGATCCGCCCGGGGTCGACGCCGGGCAGTGCGCGCAGCGCGTCGACCGCGCAGACGGCGTCGGTGATCAGCCGCCGGTAGTGGTACTCGTGCGGGTCGAGCAGGCCGCGCACGGCGGGTCCTGGACCGCCCGGCGCGCTCGCGTGCGGGTCGGGGGTCGCGCCGCCGCTGCCGTACTGGTCGCCCTGGCCGCGGTTGTCCATGAGCAGGTGTGCGTACCCGGCGTTCGCCCAGGTGAGGCGCTCGTGCGGGAGGCCGCGGCCACGGCCGTATCCGGCGAACTCCACGATGCCCGGCAGGAGTTCGGACACTTCGGCGGGCCGCGTGTACCAGGCGCGCACCGGGTCGCCGGCGAAGCCGCGGAACGTGACGTCCCAGGTCTCGACGAGCTTCAGGCCGTTGTCGACGGGCCGGGAGTCGAGCAACGGCCGGGCGTGCCGGGCGGACGTGAGGGTCGCCTGCCAGAAGGCGTCGAAGTCGGCGGGTTCGTCGAGCGCGGGGCGGTGTCTCCGCAATGTGTCGAGAGGCAGGTCGAAGGCGGGCACAGGCACCTCACAGGGTGTGGTGGGGCCAACTCCCGTGGCAGCGGCACCCATTGACAGGGGTGGGGAGCGGCTTTAGGTTGCGGCGACGTTACCGGAAGATTCTCGGAAGTTCTCGGTTACGCCTCTCCCTTGCCCTAGCCGCCCCCTGCCCCTGCCCTCGTTGCCCTCCGCCCTCGTTGCCCTCTGTCCTCGTTGCGCCGCGCGCCGAAAGGCCCCGTATGAGTTCCTCCACCATCACGGGCGACCCGCCCGACACCGGAGCCGCCTCCGATCCGCCCGGTCGGGCCCCCAGCGGAAAACCCCCGTCGGGCCGCCGCACGTGGCGCCAATCGCTGCGCCGTGACTGGCAGTTGTACTCACTGGCCGTGCTGCCGATCGCGTTCTTCCTGGTGTTCCGCTATCTCCCGATGATCGGCAACGTGATCGCGTTCCGCCGGTTCGAGCCGGGCGGGTCGATCCTCGGCGAGGAGTGGGTGGGGCTTCGCTACGTCGAGATGTTCCTCAGCGATCCGACGTTCTGGCAGGTCTTCCGGAACACGCTGTGGCTGGGCGGTCTGACGCTCGTCTTCTGCTTTCCGATCCCGATCGTGCTCGCGCTGCTCCTCAACGAGGTGCGGCGCAGCTCGCTGAAGCGGTTCGTGCAGTCGGTGTCGTATCTGCCGCACTTCCTGTCGATCGTGATCGTCGCCGGCATCACCGTGCAGATGCTCGCGACCGACGGCCCGATCAACCATGTGCTCGGCCTGCTGGGCCACGACCCGATCCGCTTCATCCAGGAGCCCGAGTGGTTCCGCACGGTCTATGTCGGCTCGGAGATCTGGCAGACGGCCGGCTGGGGCACGATCCTCTATCTCGCCGCGCTCACCACGATCGACGAGGACCTGTACGAGGCGGCCCGGATCGACGGCGCGGGCCGCTGGCGGCAGACCTGGCACGTCACCCTGCCCGGCATCCGCCCCACCATGATCACGCTGCTCATTCTCAACGTCGGCACGTTCCTCGCGGTCGGCTTCGAGAAGGTGCTGCTCCTGTACAACCCGCTGACGTACCAGACCTCCGACGTCATCTCCACCTATGTCTACCGGACCGGTGTCGAGTCCAGCAGCTTCAGCTACGCCGCCGCGATCGGCCTGTTCGAGGCGGTCATCGGGCTCGTCCTGATCACCACATCGAACCAGCTCTCGCGCCGCACAGTGGGGACCAGCCTGTGGTGAGTGTCGACCACCCCGCGACGGGCCACCGCCCCGCGAAGACCTACCGGCCCACGAAGGGCTACCGCGCTTTCCGGGGCGCCAACGCCGTGATCCTCTCGCTCGTCGTGGCCGTGACCCTGTACCCCTTCGTCAACATCATCGCCCGCTCCTTCAGCGGCGAGCGGCAGATCCGCGCGGGCGAAGTGACCTTGTGGCCCAAGGGGTTCAACCTCACGACGTACCGACTGGTCTTCCAGGACTCGATGTTCTGGCGCAACTACGGCAACACCGTTCTGTACACGGTGGTGTCGACGGTCGTCGCGATGGTGCTCACGACCTGTTACGCCTATGTCCTCTCCAAGAGGCAGCTGCGCGGCCGCACCGCGCTCATCGGCATCGCCGTGTTCACCATGTTCTTCACCGGCGGCCTGATCCCGAACTACGTCCTGGTCACCAGTCTCGGCCTGAAGAACAGCATCTGGGCGATCGCCCTGCCCAACGCGATCAGTGTCTTCAACCTGCTCGTGATGAAGGCCTTCTTCGAGAGTCTGCCGACGGACCTGGAAGAGGCCGCGCAGATCGACGGACTGAGCACGTACGGCATTCTGCTGCGCATCGTGCTGCCGCTGTCGAAGGCGGTGGTGGCGACGATGGCGCTCTTCTACTCCGTGTCGTTCTGGAATTCCTGGTTCAGCGCGTTCCTGTACCTCGACCGGGCGGACCTGATGCCGGTCACCGTGTATCTGCGCAACATGATCATGGGTGCGACCGGAGGCGCCAACGCCGGCGCCGCCACCGACCAGCTCAGCCAGGTCGGCGCCAACATCCAGTCGGTGACCATCGTGCTCACGGCGCTGCCGATCCTCTGCGTGTACCCGTTCGTCCAGCGCTACTTCGTCAAGGGCGTCATGCTCGGCGCGGTCAAGGGCTGACGGCAGCAACTCACCCTTCTCTCACGGGAGTTCTAGTGAAGAACAGCGGTCAGCTCTCACGGCGCCAGATACTCGCCGCCGCAGGCTTCATCGGCCTCGCGACGCTCACGTCCTGCGGCAGCGGTGACGACGACGCCGACGGCAAGGATCTGGCGAAGAAGCAGGACGGCGCCATGAAGGAGTTCAAGGCGGGCCAACAGTTCAAGGCCACCAAGGCGCTGTCCTTCTCCACGCTGCACAACAACAACCCGGTCTATCCGACCAAGGACGGCTGGTTGTTCTGGAAGGAGCTCGCCAAGCGCACGAGAGTCACCCTCAAGCCCGTCGACGTACCGCTCGCGGACTACGAGAAGAAGCGCGGCGTGCTGATCGGCTCGGGCGACGCGCCGTTCCTGATCCCGAAGACGTACCACCCCTCCGAGGTCGCGTTCGTCTCGTCCGGCGCGATCCTCCCGGTCAGCGACTACGTCCAGCTGATGCCCAACTTCCGCGCCAAGGTGAAGCAGTGGAAGCTCGAGCCGGAGATCGACTCCATCCGGCAGTCCGACGGCAAGTACTACCTGCTGCCCGGCCTGCACGAGAAGGTGAAGTCCGGTTACTCGATGTCGCTGCGCACGGACATCCTCGACAAGCACGGACTCGCCCTGCCGACCACCTGGGACGAGGTGTACGACGTCCTGAAGGCGCTCAAGGAGGAGTACCCCGGCAAGTACCCGATGACCGACCGCTGGAGCACCAACACCCCGTTCCCCTGCGGCGCGTTGTTCCAGTACCTCGGCCAGGCGCACGGGGTGCGGGCCGGCTGGTCGTACGACAACATCAGCTACGACGGCAAGGCGAAGAAGTTCGTCTTCACGCCGACGCAGGACGGCTACCGGTCGATGGTCGAGTACCTGCGCAAGCTGGTCGCGGAGAAGCTGCTCGACCCCGAGTCCTTCACCCAGCAGGACGACCAGGCCGTGCAGAAGCTGCTCGCCGAGAAGTCGTACGTCATCAGCGCCAACCCGCAGGAGCTGGTGCAGAACTACCGCTACAACCTGAAGAAGCAGGTCAAGGGCGCGAAGATCGAGATGATCCCGGTGCCGCTCGGCCCGGCGGGTGCGGTGGTGAACGGCGGCTCCCGCCTGGAGAACGGCGTGATGATCTCCAGCAAGGCACTCAAGGAGGACACGTTCGTCGCGATGATGCAGTTCGTCGACTGGCTCTTCTACTCGGACGAAGGCCAGGAGTTCTGCAAGTGGGGCGTCGAGGGCGTCACGTACACGAAGTCCGGAGGCACGTACAAGCTCAAGGACGGCATCACACTCATGGGCTCCGACCCGGACGCCCCGAAGGACCTCCAGAAGGACTTCGGCTTCTTCAACGGCGTCTTCACCTACGGCGGCAGCTGGGAACTCGTCTCCTCCAACTTCAGCGCCGACGAGCAGAAGTTCCAGGACGGGATGTCGAAGCGCAAGGAGCTGCCGATCGGCCCCGCGCACCCACTGCAGTCCGCCGAACAGGAGCAGGCCACGCTCTGGGACACCCCGCTGAAGGACTACACGATCCAGAACACGCTGAAGTTCGTGCTGGGCAAGCGGCCGATGTCCCAATGGGGCGACTTCCTCACGGAGTTGAAGGCGAAGAACTCGCAGCAGCTGGTCGACCTGCACAACAAGGCGGCCGACCGCTTCGCGAAGGAGAACGGGTGACGGCGGTGACCGGACGGGCTCCAACCGCCGTGGCGCGCGGTGGCTTCGGCACCGGGCCGCTGTCCCGCGCCGCGGCGCTCGTCCACACCCTGCTCACCGTGGAGGCGATGCTCCTCGCGGCGGCATCGCCCGGCCTGGCCGGCGTGTTCCTGCTCGGCACCGATCCGTCGAACCTGCCGCTGATCGCCCTGTGCCTGGTGCCGCTCGGACCCGCGCTGTCCGCCGCCCTGTACGCGCTGCACCGGCGCGGGCGGGAGCTCACGGAGCTGCGGCCCGCGCGGACGTTCTGGTACGGCTGGCGGCTGAACGCGGTTCCGGTGCTGCGCCTTTGGGTGCCGCTGCTCGCCTGGCTGACGGTGATCGGCTTCTCGCTGACGCACTTCCCGGACGCCGGGGTGCCCGGCTGGTGGGCGGGGCTGCTCGTGGTGGTCGGCGTGGTGTCGCTGCTGTGGGGCGGGCATGCCCTCGTGCTCGGCTCGCTGTTCGCGTTCCGCTCCGGCGACACCGCCCGGCTCGCCGCGTACTTCCTGCTGCACAGGCCGACGGCGTCGCTCGCCACCGCCTCGCTGCTCGTCCTCGCCGGGGGCCTGACGGCGCTCGGCACCGAGGCCCTGCCGGTCCTGCTCGCCGCACCCCTGCTCCTTTCCCTGCTGCACGCCTTCCGCTCGGAGATCACCGAGGCCCAGGAGGACTTCACGGCATGAGTCGCCCGCACATCGACAAGATCCTCTACGGCGGTGACTACAACCCCGAGCAGTGGCCGAAGGAGGTGTGGGACGCCGACCACCGGCTCTTCACGAAGGCCGGGATCGACACCCTGACCGTCGGCGTCTTCATCTGGTCGCTGACCCAACCCGCCCCGGACAGCTACGACTTCACGGTGGTCGACGACATCCTGGACCGCGCGTCCGCCGAGGGCCGTCGCGTCGTCCTCGCCACCGGTACGGCCGCACTCCCGCCCTGGCTGGCGAAGGCGCACCCGGAGGTCAACCGCACCGACTTCGAGGGCCGCCGGCACGCGTACGGCCAGCGCCACAACTTCTGCCCGAGCTCACGGACGTACCGGCGTCTGTCGACCGCGCTCGCCTCCCGCCTGGCCGAGCGGTACGCGCACCACCCGGCGCTGCTGGCCTGGCACGTCAACAACGAGTACGGCGGGGCCTGTTACTGCGAGCGGTGCGCGGAGGCGTTCCGCGCCTGGCTGCGCGAGCGGCACGGCAGCCTCGACGCCCTCAACGACGCCTGGTGCACGACGTTCTGGTCGCACCGCTTCACGGACTGGTCGCAGATCGAGCCGCCGAACGCGCTCACCGAGCACTGGCGCGGCCCGGACCACACCGCCTTCCAGGGCATCACGCTCGACTACCTGCGCTTCACGACGGACGCGCTGCTCGGCTGCTTCGTGGCGGAGAAGGAGGCGATCCGCGCGCACGACCCGGCCACCCCGGTGACGACCAACTTCATGGGCATGTACCGCCCGTTGGACTACCACCGGTGGGCGCCGCACCTCGACTTCGCGTCGTGGGACAGCTATCCGCCGCTCGACAAGCCGCCGTCGTGGCCGGCGCTCGCCCACGACCTGATGCGCGGCCTGAAGGACGGCGCCCCGTTCTGGCTGATGGAGCAGGCTCCGTCGACGACGGCGTGCCGCGACGTCAATCCACTGCGCAGGCCGGGCGAGTTGCGACTGGCGACGTGGCAGGCGGTGGCGCACGGCGCTGACGCGGCCCTGTACTTCCAGATGCGGGCCTCGCGCGGGGCGAGCGAGAAGTTCTTCGGCGCGGTGATCGGACATGCGGGCCGGGAGGACACCCGCGTGTTCGGTGAAGTGGCCACATTGGGCGCCGAGTTGGCGTCGCTGGGCGCGACCACGGTCGGCGCGCGCACCCCGGCCCGCACCGCGCTGCTCTTCGACTGGGACAGCTGGTGGGCACTGGAGATCTCGGACGGCCCGTCGCGGCTCGTGAAGTACCTCGACGTCGTCCACGCCTACTACGGCGCGGCGCGGGCGGCGGGCGCGGACGTGGACGTCGTCCCGGTGACGGCGGACCTGTCGGGCTACGACGTGGTGCTCGCGCCCGCGCTGCACCTGGTGAAGGGGGATCTGGCCGGGCGCCTGGAGGCCGTGGCGGAGCGCGGCGGGACGGTGCTGACGACGTTCCTCTCGGGGCGCTGCGACGAGCACGACCGCGCGTTCCTCGCCGACGTACCGGGCCCGTTGGCGCCGCTGATGGGGGTGCGCGTCGACGAGTGGGACGCGCGCCCGGCCGGCGTCACGAACCCGCTGGACGGGGGCGGCGGCGAGGGGAGCCTGGTCTTCGAGATCGTGATCCCGCAGGGCGCCGAGCCGGTGGCCCGCTACACGTCCGACTTCTACGCGGGCACCCCGGCGGTCACCCGCAACCGCTTCGGCGAGAGCGGCGGTGAGGGCTGGTACGTGGCCACACACCTGGACGAGGCAGGCACGGACCGGGTGGTGCGTGCCGTGCTCGCCCGCCACGATCTGATCGGCCCGTATGCGGACCACCGCGACGTCGAGTCGGCGACACGCGTCGCGCCGGACGGCACGCGGGCGCTGTTCCTGCTCAACCACGGTGCTGCGGCAGCCGAGTTGACTGCGCACACCACCGTGACCGACCTCCTCACCGGCGAACGCCATGAGAAGGGCGGGCCGCTCACGCTCGGCCCGCTGGGTGTGGCGGTGCTCCGCGTCGAGTGACGCGGAGCAGCTCGCGGAGTGACACGGGCGGGGACGGGGCGGGGTGACTCAGTGGATGAGCCGCCCCGCCCCGTCCGGCACCCCCGACTTGCGCAGGAAGTAGCTGTTGACCTGGTCCCGCCACTCGCGGGCGCAGCGCAACTGCTCCTCGTACAGCTCGCTCACGCGGGCGTGCCGTGCGGGTGTCATCAGCCCGGCGAGCGACGCCCACACCTCCTGCGCGGCCACCACTTCCTCGACGCCCTCGAAATGGGCGTCGTAGATGTGCTGGATGACGGTCCTGCCGCTGTGCAGCACGTGCCCGTAGGGCACGTGGTGGAAGAACAGGAGCAGTTCGTCGGGACAGGTGTCCGGGGTCTCGTACGTGTCCGACCAGGGCGGCGCGTACTGGCCCGTGTACCCGGTGCCGGTGGCGCGGCTGCGGTCCACGCCGACGCCGTCGCGATCGGCGAAGTGGTAGGTACCCCAGGGGCTGTACTCGTATCCGTCGACACTCGGCCCGTAGTGATGACCGGGCTGCACCATGAAGCCGACACCCAGGGGCGCGGTGTACTTCTCGTACGTCGCCCAGGACCCGGCGAGCACGGCGCGCAGCCCGGACCGCAGCAGGGCGGGATCACCGGTCGACTCCGGCGTGAACGTCAACTCGATCCACTCGTCCAGGAGTTGTCCGGGTTCGGCATCCGGGTTCCAGGCCAGCCGGCCGAAGGCGTACAGGTTGAACTGGGCGAGTGGGTGGCCGGTCCAGAACGGGTCGTAGCCCGCGCTCGAGACGGCCACCAGACCGCCTCCCGCGGCGAGTTGCCCAACCGTGGGCCCGTCCCCACCACGGGGTCGGAACCGCAGCACCTCGCTCCACATCGGCGCGAGCGCGCACACGTGCCGCTGCTGCCCGGTGTACTCCTGGGTGACCTGGAGCTCGACGGCGACGCGCGTGGCGGGCAGCGCACCGATGACCGGCGACACGGGTTCACGGACCTGGAAGTCCATCGGCCCGTGCTTCACCTGGAGGACGGCGTTGTCCCTGAACTGCCCGTCCAGCGGGGCGAAATGGTCGTACGCGGCGCGCGCCCGGTCCGTGCTCCGGTCGCGCCAGTCCTGGCGGTGGTCGTACACAAAGGCACGCCAGTGGACGGTGCCGCCGTGCGGGGCGAGCGCGTCGGCGAGCAGGTTCGCCCCGTCGGCGTGCGAGCGGCCGTAGGCGAAGGGACCCGGCTGCCCCTCGGAGTCGGCCTTGACGATGAAGCCGCCGAAGTCGGGGATGACGTCGTACACCCGGTCCACCGCCGCCCGCCACCACGCCCGTACGCCTTCATCGAGCGGATCGGCGGTGTCGAGGCCGCCGAGGAGCAGGGGCGCGGCGAAGCTGACGGAGAGGTGGGTACGGATGCCGTAGTGCCGCAACTCGGCGGCGATGGCGGCGACTTCACCGATCCGGTCGGTGAGCAGTCGGGCTTCCGTCGCGTGCACGTTGACATTGTTGACGCCGAGCGCGTTGACGCCGCTGGCCGCGAGCAGCCGCGCGTAAGCCCGCACCCGCTCCGGCTCCGCGCGGGCCTTCCCGTCCCGCCAGAACAGCGATCCGCCCGCGTACCCGCGCTCCACCTGCCCCATCACGGGGTGCACGTCGACGTTGTCCCAGTGGTCGAGCATGCGCAGGTCGAGGGCGGGCCGGTGCGTTTCGGGCGGCGCGTCGACGAAGGTGGCCCCGCCGAGGCGGACGACGTGGAAGTACCCGTGGAGCAGGCCGGCCGGGGTGGCGGCGGTGACGGTGGTACGGCCGTCGCCCCGCTCCAGGAGGAACCCTTCGGCCTCTTGGTCGCCGCCACCAGTGACCCGGAGCAGCAGCTCGTACGCCTCCCCCTCTCCGACCATCTTGCCGCCGAACTTCGCGCAGGCATGGGTGACTTCGGTCCGGGCGGTGTCCACCAGTACGCCCTCGCCCCGCACGAGGACGCGCCGCGCGCCGACCCCGCGCAGCGCCCCGTCGGGCAGCCACGCGGGATCGACGCCGTGCAGGGGTGCAGCGACGCCGTGCGGGGGTGTCACGACTGCGCCACGTCCAGCGCGCCGATCCCCACGGCGCCCGCGACGTCCCCGGGCTTGCGGCTGGTCAGCCTCAGGCGCAGCGATCGTCCGCGTACCGCGTCGAAGGTGATGACGGTGGGCTCGCCGGAGGCCTTGGCCCAGGCGATGTCGGCGTCGTCCACGACGGTGTACGTGTCGCCGTCGCCGACCGCCACCTCGATCGCGGCGGGCAGGGAGTGGGTGGCGTCGACCGTGAAGGAGGCCTCGATGCGGCCCACTTGCCGTTCCTCGGCCCAGGTCACCGAGACCCAGTCCTCCGGCCGCGCTCCCTTGAAGGCGGGCAGCAGGGCGGTGGCGTCCTTGCTGAACGCGTTGGACCACTGGGTGGCCGGGTCGCCGTCGAGCATCGCGGCGGGGAGCGTCTTCGTGGCACCCGAGTAACTGGCGTCGGCGTGCGGGTACTTGGTGGCGCCCGGGCCCGGGTCGGGGGCGAAGGACTCGGCCGGGGTGACGGGCTCTCCCGCGGGGCCGGTGACGCGCAGCGTCGCCTTTCCCTGCCGCAGTCCGTCCGCGCGCGCCGTGACGGTGAGGGAGCCTGGCTCGGTTCCGGCCCGCACGATCGCGAGCGCGAGCCCGTGGAACGTGGTGCGGGTGCTGGCCTGGTAGCGCTCGGCGGACTCCTGCTGCCCGTTGTCGACGCCCGCCAAGTGGCCGCCCTTCACGCTGAATTCGAGGAGCCGCGCGGCATCGGGGACGACGATTCCCTTCGCGTCGACGACCTCCGCGGTGACGAAGGCGAGGGCCCGCCCGTCCGCCGCGACCGACTTCCGGTCCGCCGTCAGACGCACGGCATGCGGGGCTCCGGCCGTACGCAGCACGTCCGTCGCCACCGTCTTGCCGCCGCGCCGCGCGACCGCCTTCAGCTCACCGGCCGCGAAGGGCACCTTCCATGTCAGGTGCAGCTTGCCCGCGCTGCCGTTCGGCGAGGTGTAGCTGCCGGGGTAGGCGCCGGACGTGACGGTCTTGTCGTCGTGCGTGGCCTCCGTGGTCTCCAGGTACGGGCGGCCGTCGACGGTCTTCTTCTCGTCGAAGGAACGGGTGCCCAGGGAACGGCCGTTGAGGTAAAGCTCGACCTCGGCGACGTTCGCGTACGCCCACACCTCCACCTCCTGACCGTCCTCGTACGTCGTCCAGTCCATCGGCAGCAGATGCACCATCGGCTCGTCGACCCACTGGCTGCGGAAGAGGTGGTACATGTCCTTCGGGAAGCCGGCCGTGTCGACCGCGCCGAAGAACGAGGCCTTCACCGGGAACACGTCGTACGGGGTGGGTTCGCCGATGTAGTCGATGCCCGACCACAGGAACTCACCGGCGAAGAAGCGCCGGTCACGGTCCTTCTTCAGGCCGTACTCGCCGCTCATGGTCCAGGAGGCGAGGTTGTTGTCGTAGGAGGAGGTGGCACGCTTGCCGGGGGTGTGGTTCTCGCCCGTGTTGAGGTGTTCCGGCTCCTGGTACGTACCCCGGCTCGATGTCTCGGACGAGGACTCGGACTCGAAGAGGAACAGGTGCGGGTAGCGCTTGTGCAGCGCGTCGACGGAGGCGGCGGTGTTGTAGTTCAGGCCGAGGCCGTCGAGCCCGGCGACGATCTTGTCGGCGGGCGAGCCCACGGCGGGCAGCGAGCGGTACTTGTCGGAGCCGATGACGACCGGGCGGGTGCCGTCGAGTTCCTTGACGTCGGCGATGAGACGCTCCGCCATGGCGATGCCCTGCGTCTGGGTGGAGTCGGGGATCTCGTTGCCGATGGACCACATCAGGACGGCCGGGGAGTTGCGGGCGGCGCGCACCATCTCGGCGATGTCGGCGTCGGAGTGCTCGTCGAAGAAGCGGCCGTAGTCGTAGGTGTTCTTGCCGGTGCGCCAGCAGTCGAAGGCCTCGACGAGCATGATCAGGCCGAGGTCCTCGCAGGCCTCGATGACCTCGGGCGCGGGCGGGTTGTGCGAGGTGCGCAGCGCGTTGACGCCCATGGACTTCATGATGGTCAACTGGCGGCGGACGGCGTCGGGTTGCACGGCGGCGCCGAGCGCGCCGAGGTCGTGGTGCAGGTCGACGCCCTTGATCTTCGTGTGCGTGCCGTTGAGCGAGAGGCCCTCGTCGGGGTCGAAGGTGGCGTGCCGGAGACCGAAGCGGGTGCGGTAGGTGTCGACGGTGCGGCCGTCGACGCGCAGGTCGGTGACGAGCGTGTAGCGGTTCCCCGGAGTCCCGATGGACCACAACTCCGGCTTGGTGATCCGGAGTTGAAGGTGATCCGTCTTGCCGTCCTTGCCGACTCCCGCGAGGGTCGACTCGGCGCGCGCCACGCGGCGGCCCTTCGCGTCGCGGACCGTGGAGAGGACCGTCACGTCGCGTGCGGCGCCCGAGGCGTTGGCGACGGTCGTGCTTACGTCGACGGTGGCGTAGCCCTTCTTGAGGGTCTCGGCGAGGTCGGGCGTCGTGACGAACGTGCCCCAGCGCTCGACGTGCACCGGTTCGGTGACGACGAGGCGGGCCCTGCGGTAGATGCCGCTGCCGGAGTACCAGCGGCTGCTGGGCAGGCGATTGCGGACCTCGACGGCGAGGAGGTTGGAGGTGGCGCCGTCGACGTGCAGCAGGTCGGTGACGTCGTGGGCGAACCCGGTGTAGCCGTAGGGGTGGTGGGTGACGAGCTCGCCGTTCACATAGACGTTGGCGTCCATGTAGACGCCGTCGAACTCGACGGAGATCCGCTTGCCCGCGTACGCCTTCGGCACCGTGAACGTCTTGCGGTACCAGCCGAGTCCGCCGGGGAGGAAGCCCGTGCCGCTCGTCGTGTTGTGCTCGGTGGTGGGCGTCTGCTCGATGGACCAGTCGTGCGGGACGGCGACCTTCCGCCACTTCGCGTCGTCGTAGTCGGGCCGCTCGGCATCGGCGTACGCGCCGGTCGGATCGGTGATGCCGTCCGGGCTGACCAGCGCGAAGCGCCAGCCGTCGGCGAGCTCGACGGTGCGGCGTCCGACGTTCCCCGCGCGACCCTCGGCTGCACCGGCGGCGGGCGCGGCGAGCGCCCCCACGACGGGGGCGGCCGCGCTCGCAGCCAGCACGGATCTACGACTGACGGATCTACGACTAGCAGACATGCGGAAATCCCCTCGAAGCCAACAGGACTCGCCATAAGCAAACGTGAGCCAACAGATTCTTGTGGCTTCCCGTGGGGATTAGTCAATAGCCTTACCGAATAAGGTGCGTGAGGAGCCCGTGACACCTGAGACTTCAGGCCACTCCTCAGCAGGGAGGGACGGGCGGCGGGCCGAAGCCCTTACGTGTCGCCGATCGTCGGGTACGGGAACTTGACCCCGGTGCCGCCATCCACGACGAGCGTCTGCCCGGTCACGTACGAGGAGAGCGGCGAGGCCAGGAAGAGGAGGGCCGCGGCGATGTCGGCGGGCTGGGCGACACGGCCGAGCGGCGCGTTCGCCGCATTGGCAGCACGCCCCTCCTCCCCGAGCAGCCCCGCGACCCGCGGCGTCCACACCACACCCGGCGCCACCGCATTGACCCGCACCCCGCGCGCCCCGTACTCGACGGCAGCCGTCCGCACCAGGGACATCAGCCCCGCCTTGGCGGCTCCGTACGCGCCGTGCAGCGGAGCCGCCGTGAGCCCCGACACGGACGCCACGAACACCAGCGGCCCGCCGCCCGCCGCCGCCACCGCCGCTCCCCCGTACTGAACGGCGAGCCAGGCGTGCCGCAGGACCAGGTCGAAGTGCCACTGCCACGCGTCGTCGTCGAGCCCGTCCAGGGCCTCGTAACGGGCCATGCCGACGATGTCGACGACGCCGCCGACCGGCCCCAACTCCCGTTGCGCGTACGCGAAGAGCTCCCGCATGTCCTGTCGCCGCGTCACGTCCGCCACGTACGGGACGCCACCGGTCTGTGCCGCGACCGCCTCCACCCGCTCTTTGTCGACGTCCACGCACAAGACGCACGCGCCCGCCGAGGTGAGCGCGTGGGCAGTCTGCCGTCCGATGCCGTTGCCCGCGCCGAGCAGGACGAAGGTGCGGCCGTCGACCCGGTGCAGGGCGCCGTAGTCGGGCACTGGGGTGTCGTCGAGGTCCATGGGCGAGCTCCTCCGGTAGCCGGTCCGGTGGGCGGGCGCGGGCCGACGATGCGGGAGATCTGACGAAGTGTCAATACCGGCGGGGGTCGACGCGGGGCCGCCCGCGCCCGGGAATGTCCGGACTCCGGTTAGCGTTGTCCGCGAGCAAGACAAAGCACAGAAAAAGCACTGACAGAACCACAGACAAATGCACAGACAACCTGGTGGAAGGCGGCACACCGTGCACGGCGAGTACAAGATCCCCGGCGGCAAGCTCGTCGTCGTCGACGTGGACGTGGCGGACGGCGTGCTGCGCCAGGTCCGGGTGGCGGGCGACTTCTTCCTCGAACCGGACGACGCGCTCCTCGCGATCAACGCCGCGCTCGAAGGCGCCCCGGCCGACTCCGACACCGCCACCCTCGCCGCCCGGATCGACGCGGGACTGCCGGCCGGCACGGTGATGCTCGGCCTGACGACCGAGGGCGTCGCCACCGCCGTGCGCCGCGCGCTCGCCCAGGCCACGGACTGGCGGGACTACGACTGGCAGCTCGTCCACGACGCGCCCCAGTCCCCCGTCCTGCACATGGCGCTCGACGAGGTGATGGTGGAGCAGGTCGCGCTCGGGCAGCGGCCGCCGACGCTGCGCGTGTGGGAGTGGGACCGGCCCGCGGTGATCATCGGCAGCTTCCAGTCGCTGCGCAACGAGGTCGACCCGGAGGGCGTCGAGCGGCACGGGGTGACCGTCGTCCGCCGTGTCTCCGGCGGCGGCGCCATGTTCGCGGAGCCGAAGTCCACCATCACGTACTCGCTCGCGGTCCCCGAGTCCCTGGTCTCCGGCCTCTCCTTCCAGGACTCCTACGCCTACCTGGACGACTGGGTGCTCGGCGCCCTCGCCGACATGGGTATCAAGGCCTGGTACCAGCCGCTCAACGACATCGCCACGGACGTCGGCAAGGTCGCGGGCGCCGCGCAGAAGCGGGTCGCGGCCGGGCAGGGCGCGGTGCTGCACCACGTGACGATGTCGTACGACATCGACGCCGACAAGATGGTCGACGTGCTGCGCATCGGCAAGGAGAAGCTGTCCGACAAGGGCACGAAGAGCGCCAAGAAGCGCGTCGACCCGCTGCGCCGCCAGACCGGCCTGCCCCGCGAGGAGGTCATCTCCCGCATGATCGACTCGTTCCGCAGCCGGTACGGGCTCACCGAGGGCAAGGTGACCGACGAGGAACTGGCCCGCGCCCAGGACCTCGTACGCACCAAGTTCGGCACGGACGAGTGGACGGCGCGGGTCCCGTAGTCCTCAGCCGGACGCCCCCGGGCCTACACCGTCGCCTGGCTGCTGTCGCGGAACTCGCCCCAGCCGTGCCAGCGCTCGATCTCCATGACCGCCGTGAACCGGGCCCGCTCGCGCTCCGGGTAGGGGCCGCCCGCGTAATGGGTGGAGATCCGGTCGATGTCGGCGAGGCCCTTGTCCTCGCGGATGTCGACGGCTCGGCCGATGAGGGTGATGTGCGTGTACCAGCTGTCCTTGTCGAGGACGGTGAGGGTGAGCCGCGGGTCGCGGCGCAGGTGCCCGAGGCGGACCCGCCCCTCGTCCATGTTGAGCAGCACCCGGCCGTCCTCCCAGAGGTACCAGGTCGCCGCGGACACGGGCGCCCCGTCCGAACGGAGCGTGGCGACGGTGGCCGGGTTCGCTTGCTCGAGCATGGCGACGGCTTCGGCTGACAGCGGGGGCTTGGACACGGTTCCTCCTGTTACGTCATACGTCGAGGGGTACACGGTCGACCCTAGTCACATCAAGCCCCTGCGGCGATTGAGCAGCGGGGCCCGGGGCAGAGCCCCGCGACGTAGGACCGGCCGACCGCAACAATCCCGGCCTAAAGCAACCGCAGCAACGCATGCAACGCCGGATTGTCATTCGCCTTCCGCCACACCAGATGCAACTCGACCGGCGCCGCATCGGACAGCTCCAACGGCCGGAACGCGATACCCGGGAACCGCATCTGCGCCGCCGACTCCGGCACGAAGGCGATGCCCCACCCGGCATGGACCATGGCAAGCAGACTGTGCACCTGACTGAGGTACTGCGTGAACCGCGGCCGCACCCGCGCCTCACGGAAGATGCTGACCAGCAGTTCGTGGAAGTAGCGGGCCTCGATCGGCGAGTACATGAGCACGTCCTGCCCGTCGAACTCCCCCATCGGCAGCGGCCCTTCACCCTCGGCGAGCGGATGCGCGCTCGGCACCGCGGCGAGCAGCCCCTCGCGGGTGGTCGACCGGGTCTCCAGGTCGGGGCCCGTGCTGGAGGGGCGGATCATGCCGAGGTCGAGGGAACCCTCGGTGAGGGCCTCCAGCTGGTCGCGGGTCACCTTCTCGCGGAGCACGATCTCCGTACCGGGCATGGAGGTCCGGGCCACGTCGAGCAGCGGGCCGAGCGCGGAGTAGGCGCTCGCCGCGGTGAAGCCGACGGCGATGGCGCCCGCCTCACCCGTGGACACCTGCCGCGCGGCGAGCGTGGCCGCCTCGGCCTGCCGCAGGATCGTGCGCGCCTCGTTGAGGAAGGCGCGGCCCGCCGGGGTGAGTCGGACGGTCCGGTTGGTGCGGTCGAGGAGCTGCACGTCCAACTCGTGCTCAAGGAGCTGGATCTGCCGGCTGAGTGGGGGCTGTGTCATCCGCAGCCGTTCGGCGGCCCGCGTGAAGTGCAGTTCCTCCGCGACGGCCACGAAGCTCGCCAGCTGCGCAAGCGTGAACAACGATGCCCTCCAGGTATTGAATCATCCAAAAACTATGTTTGACGTGGATCAATCGCCGACCTTAGCGTCAACAGGAACCAACGGCTCACACCCCCAGGGATTCGCAGTGGTGACCAGCACGTCCACAGCCAGTTCAGCCGCCTCCCGTCAGGGCGAGGCGACCATCGACACCATCGCCTGGATCAAGCTCTCGTCCGTCACGCTGCCCCTCGCGACGCCGATCAGCGACGCCAAGGTGCTCACCGGCCGGCAGAAGCCGATGACCGAGGTCGCCTTCCTGTTCGCGGAGATCGAGACCACCGAGGGCCACTCCGGCATCGGCTTCGGCTACTCCAAGCGCGCCGGCGGCCCCGCCCAGTTCGCACACGCCAAGGAGATCGCCGACAACCTGATCGGCGAGGACCCCAGCGACATCGGCCGCCTGTGGACGAAGCTGGTGTGGGCCGGCGCCTCCGTCGGCCGCAGCGGCGTCGCCACGCAGGCCATCGCCGCGATCGACATCGCCCTGTGGGATCTCAAGGCCAAGCGGGCCGGCCTGCCGCTCGCCAAGCTGCTCGGCGCCCACCGCGACTCGGTGCAGTGCTACAACACTTCCGGCGGCTTCCTGCACACGCCGACCGACCAGGTCCTCGACAACGCCACCGCCTCCCTGGCCAGCGGCATCGGCGGCATCAAGATCAAGGTCGGCAACCCGGACCGCAAGGCCGACCTCGCCCGGCTGACCGCCGTACGCGAGCACATCGGCGACGACGTCCCGCTGATGGTCGACGCCAACCAGCAGTGGGACCGGCCCACCGCCCAGCGCATGGGCCGGGCCATGGAGGAGTTCAACCTCGTCTGGATCGAGGAGCCGCTCGACGCCTACGACGCGCAGGGCCACGCCGCGCTCGCCGCCTCGCTCGACACGTCCGTCGCCACCGGCGAGATGCTCGCGTCGGTCGCCGAGCACGTCGAGCTGATCAAGGCGAACGCCTGCGACATCATCCAGCCCGATGCCCCGCGCATCGGCGGCATCACCCAGTTCCTCAAGCTGGCCACCCTCGCCGAGCACAACAACCTGCAGCTGGCCCCGCACTTCGCGATGGAGATCCACCTCCACCTCGCCGCGGCCTACCCGATCGAGCCGTGGGTGGAGCACTTCGACTGGCTGGAGCCGCTGTTCAACGAGCGCCTGGCGATCAGCGACGGCCGCATGCACGTCTCCTCACGCCCGGGCCTCGGCATCACCCTCAGCGAGCAGGCCCGCGCCTGGACCGTCGCCGCGCACGAGGTGGGCGCGCGCCCGTAATCCACCTCTCCCCCACCCTCTGGCGCGGGCCCGCTGACGGACAGCGCGGGACCCGCGCCAGAGCCATGTCCGGAACACCCACTGATGCTGACCAGGTATCACTGAATGCAAAAACAGTGTTGGACGGGCATGAGTGACGCCTCGTAATGTCGTACTCACACCACCCCTTCACCGTCCACCAGCGTTCAGCAGGAGCAGACCACCCATGTCGTCCTTCACCCCGTCAGAGCTCGGCGCCCGCATCGGCTCGGGCCTGCTCTCCTTCCCGGTCACCCACTTCAAGGCCGCGGACCTCGCGTTCGACGAGCAGGCCTACCGCGCCAACATCGAGCGCCTGGCCGAGCACGAGGTCGGCGGTCTCTTCGCCGCGGGCGGCACCGGCGAGTTCTTCTCGCTGACCGCCGCAGAGACGGAGCAGGTGGTGACCGCGGCCGTGCAGGCGGCGCCCGAGGGCACCCCGATCCTCGCCCCGGCCGGGTACGGCACGCGCACCGCGATCGAGTACGCGCAGGCGGCCGAACGAGCGGGCGCCGACGGCCTGTTGCTCTTCCCGCCGTACCTGACGGAGGCCTCGCAGGACGGCCTGGCCGAGCACGTCGAGGCGGTCTGCAAGGCCACGGACCTCGGAGTCATCGCCTACGGCCGGGCCAACGCCAAGTACAGCGCGGACACCCTGGCCCGCGTCGCCGAGTCCTGCCCGAACCTGATCGGCTACAAGGACGGCGTCGGCGACATCGACGCCATGACCCGCATCTACACCCGCCTCGGCGACCGCTTCACGTACGTCGGCGGACTGCCCACCGCGGAGATGTACGCCCTCCCGTACCTCGAACTCGGCGTCACCACCTACTCGTCGGCCATCTTCAACTTCCTGCCGGAGTTCGCCCTCGACTTCTACGCCGCCGTCCGCGGCCGGGATCACGTCACCGTCCTCAAGCACCTGCGCGACTTCGTGCTCCCGTACACGGAACTCCGCAACCGCAAGGCCGGCTACGCGGTCAGCATCGTCAAGGCGGGCATGACCGCGACGGGCCACCCGGCGGGCCCGGTCCGCCCGCCACTCACGGACCTGACCGAGGCGGAACTCGCCGAGCTGAGCGCGCTGATCGGTGCGGGCGCATCAAGCCCCTGCGGCGATTGAGCAGCGGGGTCCGGGGCGGAGCCCCGTGACGTGCGGCGAACACCCGCGTCACAGGGCTCTCCGGATCCGCCCCAGGTCACGCACCGCCTGGTCCAGAAGAGTACGCATCGCCGACTCCGCCGCGTCCGGGTCCTGCGCGCGGACCGCGTCGAGGACGGCGCGGTGGCTGGGGACAGGGTCCTTGGGGTGGCGGCCCGTGCCGTGGACGAGGCGGTCGCGGTAGGCGAGGCCCGCGGCGATCACCAGGTCCATGCGCTCCAGCAGTTCGTTGTGGGAGGCCCGGAGCAGGGCGCCGTGGAAGGCGAGGTCCGCCTCGACCGCGTGGGCCGCGCCGCCCTCACCCGACTCCCCCATCGCCTCCAACGCCGCGTCGAGCGCGGCCAGATCGGTCTCCGTGCGGCGGCGCGCCGCCAGCCGGACCGCGGCCGGCTCGACGATGCCGCGCACCTCGTCCAGGTCGCCGAGCAGCGGGTTGCCCGCGCCCGCCGCGAGGCCGCCGTCCAGCGTCTCGAACTGCCAGCGCAGCACGTCCGCGTCGAGCAGATGCCAGTCCGCGCGGGGCCGCACGAACGTGCCGCGCTTCTGCCGGGCGTCGACCATGCCCTTCGCGGCGAGCACCTTCAGGGACTCCCGCAACGCGGTGAGGCTGACGCCGAGTTCATCCTGGAGCGCGCCGAGGTCGAGGGTCGCACCCTCCCCGATCCGGCCGCTCAGCACCCGGTGCGCGATGGTCTCCACGGTCTGCCCGTGCACTCCGCGGCGCGCGTACCCCGCCATGTCCTACCTGCTGTTCTCTCGACGTCTCAGCCCGCCAAGTATCGCCGGGGAGGCGGGAGTTCACCCCGTGTTCGACGTCCGTTCACGCCGAGGACTTCATCACGCTCCACCCGCCGTCGACCACCAGGCTGGTCCCGGTCACGTACGAGGCCTCGGGCGAGGCGAGGAACGCGATCACCGACGCCACCTCGTCGGGGCTGCCGAAGCGGCGGGCCGCGGTCTCGGCGACGCTGGCCGCCCGCTCCTCCTCGGGCACCCGGTCCCACACCCCGGTCAGGATCGGCCCCGGCAGGACCGTGTTGACCCGGACCGACGGGCCGTACTCCACGGCGAGTTGGCTGCTCAGCGACAGCAGGCCGCCCTTGGCCGCCGCGTACGCAGGGTGGCCCGGGATGCCGTGCCGGGCGTGCACGGACGAGACCAGGACGACCGCGCCCGCCTGCTCGCGCAGGTCGTCGAGGCAGGTCCGCACGCCGAGGAACGCCGCAGTGAGCCCGATGGTCAGCTGGCGGTTCCAGGACTCGGGTGAGGTCTCGTGCGCCGGGGCGACCTCGATCTTCACGGCGTTACTGACCAGGACCCCGACGGGCCCGAAGGCGTGCGCGGCGGTCAGCGCCTCCCGCCAGGCCTCCTCGCGCGCGACGTCGGCGGGCACGAACGCGGCGCGACCACCGTCCCGCTCGATCTCCTTGGCAACCTCGACCCCGTGCCGCTCGTCGATGTCGGCGAGTACGACGGCGGCGCCCTCCGCGGCGAGCCGCCGCGCGGTCGCCGCGCCGATGCCCGCGGCGGCTCCGGTCACGATGGCGGTGCGCCCGGCGAAGCGGTCGGTGGCGCGCGGGGCTGTCATGGGCTGCCTCCGGGGTCCGGTGAATCGGGGACGTGATCGTCAACTGTTCGGCTGGTCAAGGGGGTTGACCCCCTCCACCCTCGCTCATATATTCCGCCACGTTAATTCCTAATTAATGGATTGAACAGGGCCGTGCAGCCCGACGGATCGAGTGAGGTGCGATGCTCCACTTCGGCGCCGACTACAACCCCGAGCAGTGGTCCGAGGAGGTCTGGGCCGAGGACACCCGGCTGATGAAGGAGGCCGGGGTCACCATGGTCACGGCCGGGATCTTCTCCTGGGCCAAGGTCGAACCCCGGTCCGGCGCCTACGACTTCGACTGGTTCGACCGCGTCATGGACAACCTCGCCGACGCGGGGATCCGGGTCTGCCTGGCCACCATGACCGCCTCTCCGCCCCCGTGGCTCTCGCGGCTGCACCCGGAGATACTCCCGGAGACCGAGGACGGCCGGCGCAAGTGGCCCGGCGGCCGCCAGCACTACTGCCCCTCCAGCCCCGTCTACCGCGAGCACGCCACCCGCCTCGTCGAACGGCTCGCGACCCGCTACGCCGGGCATCCGGCCCTGGACACGTGGCACATCGGCAACGAGTACGGCTGCCACACCCGCCAGTGCTACTGCGACGTGTCCGCCGCCGACTTCCGCCGCTGGCTTCGCGAGCGCTACGGATCCGTGGACGCGCTCAACGAGGCCTGGTCCACGGCCTTCTGGTCGCAGCGCTACGACGACTTCGACGAGGTCCTGCCGCCACGCCTCGCCCCCACCTTCGCCAACCCGGCCCAGCAGCTGGACTATTGGCGCTTCAGCGACGACGCGCTGCGCCAGTGCTACCTCGCCGAGGAGGCCGTGCTGCGCCGCGTCACACCGGGCGTGCCGATCACCACGAACCTGATGCCGAACCACAAGCCGGTCGACGCCTTCGCCTGGTCCGAGCACATGGACGTGATGGCGCTCGACCACTACCAGGATCCGTACGAGCCGGATCCCCATCTCACCGCCGCGTACAACTTCGACCTGATGCGCTCGGCGCGCGGCGGGCAGCCCTGGTTGCTCCTGGAGCAGGCGCCCAGCGCGGTCAACTGGCGGCCGCGCAACAGCCCGAAGCAGCCCGGCCGGATGCGCCTGTGGAGCTGGCAGGCCGTCGCGCAGGGAGCCGACGCGGTCCTCTACTTCCAGTGGCGCCAGTCGCGCGGCGGCGCCGAGAAGTACCACTCGGCGATGGTGCCGCACGCCGGGACCGACACCCGGATCTTCCGCGAAGTGTCGGACCTGGGGCGCGAGTTGGCGTCGGTCCCGGAGATCGCGGGGACCCGTTCGACCGCCGAAGCCGCGCTCCTCACCGACTGGAACAGCTGGTGGGCCCTCGAGCTGGACTCGCATCCCTCCACGGCGCTGAACCAGACCGAGATCAACCTCGCGCACCATCGCGCCCTGTTCGACGCGGGTGTGCCGTGCGACGTCGTCCCGCCGGACCGCGACCTCTCCTCGTACAAGCTCGTCGTCGTGCCGAACCTGTATCTGCTCAGCCAGGAGAACGCCGAGCGGCTCGCGGAGTACGTCGAGGGCGGCGGACATCTCGTCGTGTCGTTCTTCTCCGGCATCGTCGACGACTGCGACCGGGTCGAACTCGGCGGGTACCCCGCCCACTTGCGGCGACTGCTCGGCATCCGCACGGAGGAGTTCTGGCCGCTCGACGAGGGCCAACACCTCACGGTGAGCGGCGAGTTGACCGGACGCGCCGATCTGTGGTCCGAGGCCATCGACCTGGAGGGCGCCGAAGCCGTCGCCGTCTTCGAGGACGGCGAGCTCACGGGCCGCCCCGCCGTCACCCGCCACACGTACGGCGACGGCACCGCCTGGCATCTCGGCACCCGCCTCGAACCAGCCGCGCTGCGGGCCCTGTTGGACCGGGTGCGCACGGAGGCCGGAGTGACACCCGTACTGCCGAACCTGCCCGCGCAGGTACAGGCCACCGTCCGCGAAGGCGCGGCCGGCCGCTTCCTGTTCCTGCTCAACCACGGTGAAAACGAGGCAGAGGTCTCTGTTCCGACCCCCATGCGGGACCGCCTCACCGCCGAGCCGGAGCCCACCACCAGCGTGTCTCTACCGGCGTACGGCGTCGCCGTGCTCCAGGCCCAGACGTTGCTCTGACAAGGAGGTCAGATGCCCCAACCACCCACCCGCCGAAAGGTCCTCACGTGGGCCACCGCCGCAGCCGCGGCCCCCGCCCTCGCGGCCTGCGGTGAATCCGCCGGCGCCGCCCGCATGACGAAGGACCACGGCCGCAAACCGGGCCAGAAGGTCACCCTCAGGCTCTGGACCTGGGTCCCGCTGCAGAAGGCGGTCGCGCTGTGGAACAAGCGCAACCCGGACATCCAGGTCGTCGCCCAGATGGTGCCCGCCAACACCTCCGGCGGCTACCAGAAGATGCACGCCGCCGTGAAGGCCGGCAACCCGCCGGACCTCGCCCAGGTCGAGTACTACGCGCTGCCCGAGTTCATGCTCGAGGGCGGCCTGACGAACCTGAGCGAGTACGGCGCGGACAAGCTCAAGGACAGTTACGTCGACTGGCAGTGGAAGCAGGGCGTCTTCTCGGGCGGCACGTACGCGATCCCGCAGGCCTCGGGCCCCATGGGTCTCTTCTACCGCAAGGACGTCCTGGAGAAGTGGGACATCGAGGCCCCGAGGACCTGGGACGAGTACCGCGCCGCCGCGAAGAAGGCCAAGAAGCGGGGCTCGTACATCACGGCCTTCCCGCCCTCCAACGCCCAGTGGTTCGCCAGCTTCCCCTGGCAGCGCGGCGCCCACTGGGTGCGCACCGAAGGTGACACCTGGATCGTCGACCTGACGTCCCCGGAGTCCCTTGAGGTCGCCGACTACTGGGACGGCATGGTGCGCGACCGCTTCGTGCTCCAGACGCAGGACGCGCAGAGCGCCTTCTACAAGGCGCTGCAGACCGGGGAGCTGGTGACCTGGCCGGGCGCGCAGTGGTACGACGCGCTGATCCGCGGCAACGCCCCGCGCACCAAGGGCAAGTGGGCGGTGTCCGAACTGCCGCAGTGGGAGGCGGGCGCGCACGCCTCCTCCAACTGGGGCGGCTCCTCCACCGCGGTCCTCCAGGGCTCCCAGCACCCGGTCGAGGCGCTGAAGGTGGCGCACTGGCTGAACACGAACCCGGACAGCATGAAGCTGCTGATCGAGGCCGGGTACGGCTGGCCCGCCGCCAAGATCGACCTGCCGAATACGCCGCTGGGTAAGCCCGACCCGTTCTTCAGCGGCCAGCGCTACAACGAGGTCTTCCAGGTCTCCGACCGCAACGTCGACACGTCCTGGCGGTACGCGCCGACCACCACGCAGTCCTTCACGCACATCCAGGACAACCTGGCGCTCGCCCTCGTGGGCAAGGGCTCGTTCGTGGACGCGCTGAAGGACGCGCAGACCAAGTTCGTCGACGACCTCAAGGCCAAGGGACTCAAGGCGAGGAGCGCACGATGAGGAGCGCACGATGACGACATCGTCCGTGAAGTCCGCGCAGCCCGGCGCCGGCGACTCCGCGCGCCCGCCCGCGCCCCCGAAGGCCACCGGCCGCCGGCGCACCCGCCGCGCCAGGCCGGACCGCAAGGCGTGGCTGTTCCTCGGCCCGTTCCTCGCGGTCTATCTGTTCGCGATGATCATCCCGGTGTTCTACGCGATCTACCAGAGCCTGCTGAAGGTCGAGCGTTCGGGACCGCTCGGGCTCGGCGCCCCCAAGGTCGTCTTCGGCGGCCTCGACAATTACGCCATCGCTCTCCAGCAGGACGCCTTCTTGGAGGGCTTCGGCCGGGTGCTGCTCTTCGGGATCGTGCAGGTCCCGGTGATGCTGCTGCTCTCGCTCGTCCTCGCGCTGCTGCTCGACCAGATATCCGACCGCTGGGCCGGCCTGATGCGGGCGACGTACTTCCTCCCGTACGGCATCCCCGGCGTCATCGCGACGATCCTGTGGGGCTTCCTGTACGTCCCCGGCATCAGCCCGATCACCGAGATGCTCGGCGACCTGGGCTTCCAGCCGGACTTCCTCGGCCCCGACACCGTGCTGTGGTCCATCGCGAACATCGTGATCTGGGAGTTCGCCGGCTACAACATGCTGATCATCGTCGCCCAGCTGAAGTCCATCCCGCAGGAGCTGTACGAGGCGGCGAGGATCGACGGGGCGGGCCCCTGGCAGATCGCGCTGCGCCTCAAGATCCCGCTCGTCCGCCCGGCCCTCATCCTCACCTGCGTGTTCTCCATCATCGGCACGATGCAGCTGTTCGCGGAGCCGCTGGTCCTGAAGAAGATCGCGCCGGCCGTCATCCCCGACTACACGCCGAACCTCAGCGCGTACTTCGACGCCTTCTCCAACGCCAACATCTATGTGGCGGCGGCCAAGTCCGTGATCCTCGCGGTGGTCGCGATGGTCCTGTCCTTCGGCTTCCTGAGCCTCGTCACCCGCAAGCAAAGGAGCGAGCGGTGACCGCTGTCGACGTCAAGACTCCCCCCGCCACACCCGTGGCACCGGCGCGCAGGCCACGGCGCCTCACGCCGGGCCGGATCGTGCTGGTCGCGGTCCTCACGATCGCCGCGATCTACTTCCTCGTCCCCGTGTACTGGCTGATCGTCGCCACGACGAAGAACAACGACAGCCTCTACGGCTCCTTCGGCTTCTGGTTCGACAACCCGCAGCTGCTGCACAACCTGGGCAACGTCTTCGCGTACGACCGCCACATCTATCTCCAGTGGGCGCTGAACTCCCTGCTGTACGCGGGGGTGGGCGCGGTGCTCGCCACGCTGTTCTCCGCGGCGGCCGGCTTCGCCCTCGCGAAGTACCAATTCCGGGGCCGAGAGGCGGTGTTCAAGTTCGTCCTGGCGGGCGTGCTGCTCCCGTCGACGGCCCTGGCGCTCCCCCTGTACCTGCTCTTCAGCAAGCTGCACCTGACGGACACGTACTGGGCCGTCCTGATCCCCAGCATCGTCTCGCCCTTCGGCGTCTACCTCTGCCGGATCTACGCGGAGGCGTCCATCCCCGACTCGCTCCTGGAGGCGGCGCGGGTGGACGGCGCGGGCGAGGAGCGGATCTTCGCGACGCTGGTGCTCCGCATCATGACGCCGGCGCTCGTCACGGTCTTCCTCTTCCAGTTCGTGCACATCTGGAACAACTACTTCCTGCCGTTGGTGATGCTCTCCGACGACCGGAAGTACCCGATCACGCTCGGCCTGGTCACGTGGCAGCAGGCCGCCGACCGGGTCCCGGAGCTGACGCAGTACACCATCGGCGGTGCCTTCGTCTCCGTCATCCCGCTGGCCTTCGCGATGCTCGTCCTCCAGCGCTTCTGGCGGACGGGTCTGACCGAGGGAAGCGTCAAGGAGTGACCCGGCGCCACACCGCAAGGGAGCAACTGGCTTGAAAATCACCCGAGTCGAGACCTTCGCCGTCCCGCCGCGCTGGCTGATGTGCCGGATCGAGACGGACGACGGTCTCGTCGGCTGGGGCGAGCCCGTGGTGGAGGGCCGCGCCGACACCGTCCGCGCGGCCGTCCACGAACTCGCCGACCAGTTCCTCGTCGGCGCGGACCCGCTGCGCGTCGAGGACCACTGGCAGCTGATGACCAAGGGCTCGTTCTACCGGGGCGGCCCGGTCCTCTCCAGCGCCGTCGCGGGCCTCGACCAGGCGCTGTGGGACATCGCGGGCCAGGCGTACGACGCGCCCGTGCACCAGCTCCTGGGCGGTCCTGTACGTGAACGGGTGCGCGCCTACTGCTGGGTGGGCGGCGACGAACCGGCCGAGCTGCGCGACCAGATCGCCGAGCAGGCGGCGGCCGGCTTCACGGCGGTCAAGATGAACGGTTCGGGCCGCACCGACCGCCTGCCGACCGTCGGCGACCTCGACGCCATGGCGGCCCGCGCCTCGGTGGCCCGCGAAGTACTGGGCTCCGAAGGGGACTTCGCGGTCGACTTCCACGGCCGGTTCACGGTGGCGGGCGCGGTCCGCGCGGCGGCGGCCCTCGAACCGTACGGCCCGATGTTCGTCGAGGAGCCGGTCCTGCCCGAGTACACGCACCGCATCGGGCGTGTGGTGGAGTCGACGACGACACCGGTCGCGACGGGCGAGCGGCTGTACTCCCGTACGGAGGTGCTCCCGGCCCTCCAGTCGGGGGTGGCGGTCGTCCAGCCGGACCTCTCGCACGCGGGCGGCATCTCGGAGTCGCGGCGGATCGCCTCGCTCGCCGAGACCTTCGACGCGCTGGTCGCCCCGCACTGCCCACTCGGCCCGATCGCCCTCGCGGCCAGCCTCCAACTCGCCTTCTGCACACCCAACTTCCTCATCCAGGAACAGTCCATCGGCATCCACTACAACAACGGCTCCGAACTCCTCGACTACGTCGCGGACCCCGAGGTCTTCCGCTTCCACGAGGGCCACTTCGCCCGCCCCACCCTGCCGGGCCTCGGCGTACGGATCGACGAGAAGGCGGTCCGCGCGGCGGACGACTCGGCGACGAGCTGGCACAACCCGGTGTGGCGGCACCGGGACGGGTCGTTCGCGGAGTGGTGACACTTCCACACCGGAGCGGGCCCGCATCCGAATGGCCCTCATTCCGCCCGCGTATGAGAACTGACGCCTGAACACCCCCTGTGGTCGACTCGGAACGATCGCGCTCGCGATCGCTTCCGAGCCGGACACAGAAGGGGGCACATGTGCACCAGGACGAGGTGGCGGGGCCCGGCGGGCGGACCGTGGTGGTCACCGGTGGCACCAGCGGCATCGGTGCCGCGATCGCTCGGCGCTTCGCCGCCGACGGGGACGAGGTCGTCGTCGCGGGTCTCGACGCGGACCGGTGTGCCGGTGAACTCCCCTCAGCCGTACGGGCCGTGGAGCTCGACGTCACACGGGCGGAGGCGCTGAGCGCCTTCCTGGACGGGCTCGACGGGCTCGACGTGCTGGTCAACGCGGCCGGGGTGATCGCCCGCGGCCGGGAGTACGAACCGGATGTCTTCGCCGAAGTCGTCGGCGTCAACCTCACCGGGACGATGCGGAGTTGCGTCGCGGCCCGCAAGGCGCTCGCCGACACCGGCGGCTGCATCGTCAACGTCGCCTCCATGCTGAGCTACTTCGGCGGCCCCAAGGTGCCCGCGTACAGCTCCAGCAAGGGCGGGGTGATGCAGCTGACGAAGTCCCTCGCCGTCGCCTGGGCCGACCAGGGGATCCGGGTCAACGCGGTGGCGCCCGGCTGGATCCGCACCCCGCTCACCCGGGACCTCCAGGAGGACCCGGAGAACAGCCGACGCATCATCGACCGCACCCCGATGGGGCGTTGGGGCACGCCCGCCGAGATCGCGGGGGCCGTCGCGTTCCTCGCGGGCCCGGACGCCGGGTTCATCACGGGGGCCGTGCTCGCGGTGGACGGCGGCTATCTCGCCGCGTGACCCGTCCACCTCCAACCCCCTTACGAGGAAAGGAACGTAACGCCATGTCACAGAGTCGAGGCCCGGTCATTCCCGCCTCCTCCGTCGTCCCGCCGGAGATCGCCGTCGCGGCCCTGCCCGAGGACGAACGGGTGTGGGTGCCGCAGGCGCCGAACGTGTGGTTCCGGCCGCTGATGTTCAACACGGTGACCGGGCAGTGGTGCAACCTGCTGAAGGTGACCGCCGCCGGCATCGTGTCCCGGCACCGGCATCCCGGAGTCGTCTTCGGCTATGTCATCAAGGGCAAGTGGCACTACTACGAGCACGAATGGGTCGCCGAGGCGGGCCACTTCGTCTACGAGCCGCCCGGCGAGATCCACACGCTCGCCGTGCCCGAGGACTGCGCCGAGATGATCACGTTCTTCAACATCACCGGCGCGATGGCGTACGTCGACGAGGACGGCGTCCAGATCGGCTACGAGGACACCTTCACGAAGATCGAGATGTGCCGGGAGCACTACGACAAGGTCGGACTCGGAGCCGAGTACGTGGACCAGTTCATCCGTTGATGTCCGGGAAGAACGGCCGATGGGGTGATCACGCACCATTCTTTTGACGGCTCACCGAGGGTAGCGTTCCGGTCGATCTCGGTGACTGGAGGCGTCATGGACCTCACAAGCGTGCACCACTACCGCATCGACTGGATCGCCAGCTTCGTGGCGGTCGCCCGGCACGGCAGCTTCTCCGCCGCCGCCAAGACGCTCTACCGCTCCCAGCCGCGGGTGAGCAGCCACATCGCCGCGCTGGAGCGGCTCGTGGGGCGGCGACTCGTGGACCGTTCCGTTCAGCCCGCGACGCTCACCCCGGAGGGGCGGGGTCTGCTTCCGCACGCCGAGGAGATCCTGCGGCGGCTCGACCTGATGGCGGAGAGCACCGAGGGGGCGGTGTGCGGGACGGTCCGGCTCGGCTGCTATCCGAGCGCCGCCGCCCATCTGTACCCGCGGGCGGTGCGGGCCCTGCGCGCCGCGTATCCGCGGGTGCGGCTCGTCCTGCACGAGGGGCCGAGCCTGGAGTTGGGCGAGCAACTCGTCGACGGGGGCGTCGATCTGGCCGTCAGACCGCTGCACCCGCTGGTCAGCTCCGACCGGGTGGCCAACCGGGTGCTGTGGCGCGAGCCGCTCGTCGCGGTCTTCCGCGCCGACCACCCGCTGGCCGGCGCGCACGAGGTGGCGCTCGCGCAGACGGTGACCCAGCCGGTGATCAGCATCGGGGAGAGCGACGACGGGCACAGCCGTCAGTACGAGACCAATCTCGCCTTCGCCAACCTCGGCCTGCAACCGGTGATCCGCGAACGCACCAACCAGCCGCAGACGTTGATCTCTCTGGTCCGGCACGGGCTCGGCGTCGGTGTCACCAACGCGCTGGCCATGACCACCGCCGACACCGAGGGCGTGGCCCTCGTGCCGGTCCGCGACGCCGGCTGCGAGCGGGCCGTCGCCACGTGGTGGCGGACCGGCGAGGAGTCGCCCGCGGTCGCGGCGGTACGGGAGTGCCTCGACCGGCTGCCGGGGCCCACCTGGCCATGGGACGCGTCGGCCGGGCCCGCGCCATCCGCTAGTCGAATAGCCGCATTCGCGACCGAACACTGACGGCCCATCAGTGCGCTCCTACGGTTGCCCCAGTCGATTCGCCGACCTGGACAGGAGCACATCCCGCATGGCCAACTCCTTCTCCCCCGAGACCATCGAGGCGTTCCGCTCGATCGCCACGGCGTCCGTCGCCGACGCGGTCGAGCAGTTCGCAGCGCGCGGCTATCTCTCCGGCACCATCCGCCAGGTCCTGCCCGGCAAGCTCGTCGGCCCGGCCGTCACCGTCCTGGAGGTTCCCTCGCCCGAGCCCGTCCCGCCGGAGCACGCGCTGCGGGCCATCGACGAGTCGGCGCCGGGCAGCGTCGTGTGCATCGCGGCGGGCGGCGCCGACGTCGCGGTGTGGGGCGGTCTGATGAGCGCGGGAGCCGTCGCCAACGGCGTCGCGGGCGCGGTCCTCGACGCGGGGGTGCGCGACATCGAGGAGATCCGCCGCGACTACCCGCAGTTCCCCGTCTACGCCCGCGGCGGCGTGCCGGCCACCACGGTCGGCCGCTATCGCACGGTCAGCCTCAACGAGCCGGTGGAGATGGGCGGTACGCGGGTGTACCCCGGCGACCTGATCGTCGCGGACAGCGACGGCGTGGTGTGCGTGCCCGCCGACCGCGTGCCCCAAGTCCTCGAAGCGGCACAGGAGATCGAGCGGCGGGAGCGCGAACAGACCGCCCTGATCCTGGAATCGGGCTCGCTGCGGGGCGGGCTCGAGAAGTACCACCGGATCTGAGGCCGGCGTGGACATCCTCGCGGCCGGTGAGCCGCTGCTCGAGTTCAACACGTCCACGGACGCGCCGGGCCCTGTCGGCGCGGGCACCTCCTTCACCGTCGGGCACGGCGGTGACACCTCCAACTTCTGTGTGGCCGCCCGCCGTTCCGGCGCCGACACCGGGTACATCACGCGCATCGGCGACGACGACTTCGGCGCCTCCTTCCTCCGGCTGTGGGAGCGGGAGGGCATCGCGACCGAGCACGTCGTCCGCGAACCGGGCGGGCGGACCGGGATCTACTTCATCGCCCGCACCCCGACGGAGAGTTCCTTCACGTACTACCGGGCGCGGTCCCCCGCCAGCCGCCTCGCGCCCGCCGACATGCCGGCCGGGGCGATCGCGCGGGCCCGCCTCCTGCACCTGAGCGGCATCACCCAGGCGATCTCCACGTCCGCCTGCGACGCGGCCTTCCACGCGATGCGACTGGCCCGGGACAACGGCACCCTGGTCAGCTACGACCCCAACATCCGGCCCGCCCTGTGGCCCGCCGAACGGGCCCGCGCGGTGGCCTGGCGCAGCGTCGAGCTGTGCGACATCGCGCTGCCGAACCTCGACGAGGGGCGGCTGCTCACCGGGCTGCACGATCCGGACGAGGTCCTCGCGGAGTTCGTACGCCGCGGGCCTTCCGTCGTGGTCCTGAAGATGGGTGACCGGGGAGCGCTCCTCGCGCACGACGGGGCGGTCACCCGCATCGCGCCGCACCCGGTCGACCCGGTCGACACCACCGGCGCCGGTGACACCTTCGACGGCGCCTTCGCGGCACGCCTCCTGGCCGGGGCCACGCCACCGGAGGCCGCCCGGTACGCGGCGGTCGCGGCGGCGCTGACCACGACAGGGCCGGGCGCCGTCACGCCGATCCCGCGCCGCGAGGACGTCGACGCCGAGCGCCGGAGCCAGGGCGCCGACCGGCCACCACCGTCAGCAAGCACACCGGTCCGATGAGGAGTTGAGAAGCCAATGGTTCGCGCCAAACGCCACATCGCCGTGGCGGCATGCTCGGGAATCCTGCTGCTCGCGGGGTGTTCCGACGGTTCCACCGTGGACGATGCCGTGGAGGGTGCATCCGGCGCGGGCGCGGCGGCGCCGATCCGCGTCAGAGCCGGATATGTGTCCGCCATCGACCAGATAGGCCTGCCGTCCGGTGTGGAGGCCGGGTATTTCGACGAGCAGAACCTCAACGTGAAGCTGGCCCAGCCGTACCCGACGGGTGTCGACGCGCTCAACGCGCTGCAAGCGGGCGAGGTCGACTTCATCCAGGTCGGCACGCCCGCGATCGCCGCCGCGCAGAAGGGCATCGACCTGTCCCTGGTCGGCAACTACACCGGCTCGTCCAGCCGGAAGAGCATCGACGAGACGATGGCCGTGGTCGCCGCGGCCGAGTCCGGCGTGGACGGCAAGGACCTCAAGACACTGCGCGGCAAGAAGATCGGTGTCTCCGAGGGGTCCATCAACCACCTCTATCTGCTCGGCCTGCTGGACGAGGCGGGCCTGAAGGCGAGCGACGTCAAGATCGTGAACACCGAGCCGCCGGACATGGCGGTCGCCCTCAAGACGGGAGGCATCGACGCCGCCATCGTCTGGGATCCGTTCCCCATCACGGTCGTCGACCAGGTCGACGGCGCCAAGGAGGTGCTGCGGGGCGGCGGCCACATCCCGTTCATCGGCTACATCGTCACCACACCCTCGTACGCGAAGAAGCACCCGGAGGTCGTCGAGCGCTTCCTGACGGCGCGGGCACGCACCGACCAGTGGATGCGCGAGAACCCCGGGGACGCGGCCGACTCCGCGACCCGGTGGCTGCCCGGCACAAAGAAGGCCGTGGCAGAGGAAGCGATGAAGCACAACGTGAAGCAGCTCGACCCGCGCTTCTCCGCCTGCAACTACCTCGCCCTCGACACCCAGGCGCGGCTGCTCGCCGGGCAGGGCGCCGTCAAGGGCGGCTTCGACGTCGACAAGTACTTCGACCCCAAGCCGATCCTGAAGGTGATGGCGGCCGAGCCGAAGCTCTTCCGTGATCTGCCCGACGTACCGGAGGCGGCGGCCGTCGACGGCGGTTACCGCTTCGACCGGGCGAGCGCCTCGAAGGCCTGCCCGTCGTGACCCCGCCGACGACGAAGGTGGCTCTCGCGCGCCCGGCGGCCGCCCCGCCGCGCCACGCGCGAAAGCCCCGCAAGCGACGCGGATCCCGCCTCGGCCGCGCGCTCTGGTTCCTCGGGCCGCTCGCCGTGCTCGCGCTCGCGTGGGCCGTGGCGGTGGCCGTCACGGGGACGCCGCTGCGGGTGTTCCCGCAGGTGACCGACGTGGCCCGGGCGCTCGGTGACATGGCGGCGAGCGGCGATCTGGCCCGGCACCTGGGCGCGAGCCTGCGGCGGATGGGCCTCGGGATCGTGCTCGCGCTGGTCACCGCGCTCCCCTTCGGCATCGCCCTCGGGTCGAGCCGTGCGCTGTCCGCGTTCTTCGCTCCGCTGCTGCGGTTCTCTGTGGCGCTCGCGGGCATCGCGTGGATCCCGGTGGCGACGCTGTGGTTCGGCTACGGCGACCGCGCGGTGATCTTCATCGTGTGGAACGCGATGTTCTTCGCGCTGACGTACAACGCGATGCTGGGCGTGCGTCAGATCCCGGTCCAACTGCTGCGCGCGGCGCGGTCGTTGGGGACGAGTCGGCTGCGGATGTTCTGGGAGATCCTGCTGCCGGGCGCCCTGCCGAGCATCGTCACCGGGCTGCGCGTGGGGCTCGGTTACGGCTGGCGCGGGCTGGTCGCCGCCGAGATCATCGCGGGCAGCGCGGGCCTCGGCTATGCGCTGTTCCAGGCGCAGAAGTACTTCCGCACCGACGTCATCATCGCCTCGATGGTGATCATCGGGGTGCTGTGGCTGCTGATGGACCGGCTGCTGCTCGCGCCGCTCGAACGGCGGACCGTGGAGCGCTGGGGCATGACGGGGGTGAACCGCTGATGGCCGCACTGTCCACGGCGCCCACCATGCCCGTGTGGCGTCGCCTGTTGCGCAGCGGCACGGTCCGTACGCTCGGCCCGTTCGTGCCGGTCGTCGCGGTGTGGTGGCTGCTCGCCGAGTTCGAGGTGTTCCCCCGGTCGTTCTTCGCGGGACCCGGCACCGTGCTCGCGACGCTCGGCGGCCTCCTGGAGAAGGGCATCCTGCCGGGCTATCTCTCCGACTCCCTGACCCGCCTCGCGTACGGCGTCGGGTTCGGGCTGCTCATCGGCCTGCCACTGGGCTTCGCGGTGGCGATGATCGGGCGGCTGCGCCGGTTCTTCTGGCCGATCCTGCTGTTCTTCCAGGCGATCGCGGACATCGCGTGGCTGCCGATCGTCATCGTGTGGTTCGGCTTCAGCCTGACCGCCGTCACCTTCGTGATCGTCTACACCATCGTCTTCCCGCTGATGCTGAGCGTCGTCGCGGGTGTCGAGCAGGTGCCCCGCGAGCTGGTGCGGGCGGCGCGCAGCCTGGGGGCCGGGCGGTGGCGGGTGTTCGTCGAGGTGATCGTGCCGGGTTCGCTGCCGTCGGTGGCGGGCGGTATCCGCACCGGGCTCGGCTACGGCTGGCGGGCGCTGGTGGCCGCCGAGATCATCGTCGGCACCAGCGGCATCGGCTACATGATGTTCGACGCGCGCCGGGTGGGTGACATCAGTCAGGTGTTCCTCGGCATGGTCGTGCTCGGCGCGCTCTGGTACGCGCTGGACGCGCTGATTCTGGCCCCGTTCGAGCGGGCGACCGTCGAACGCTGGGGAATGGTACGCAGGTTGGAGGCCGACGGGTGATCGGCGGCCGACGGATGAGCTGGTGGGAGAACGACTCATGACCGCTCTGGAGATCAGCAAACTGCGCAAGGCCTACGCCGACGACTACAGCGGCGAGGAGGTCACGGCCATCGACGACGTCTCCTTCGGCGTCCAACAGGGCGAGTTCGTGTCGGTCCTCGGCCCGAGCGGCTGCGGCAAGACGACGGTCCTGAACATCGTCGCCGGCTTCGTCGAGGCGAGCGGCGGCACGGTGTCCGTGGACGGCGCGCCCGTGCACGGCCCGGGACCCGACCGGGGCGTGGTGTTCCAGAGCCATGCGCTCTTCCCGTGGAAGACGGTGCTCGGCAATGTGTCCTTCGGTCCGCGCATGCGCGGGGTCCCGAAGGCCGAACGCGCCGCCCGTGCACGGGAGTTCCTCGACCTGGTCGGCCTCGGCGGCTTCGAGCACCGCTATCCGCACGAGCTGTCCGGCGGCATGCAGCAGCGGCTCGGCGTGGCCCGCGTGCTCGCCAACGAACCGGCGGTGATGCTCATGGACGAGCCGTTCGCCTCCATCGACGCGCAGACCCGGCGCAAGCTGCAAGAAGACCTCACCGGCATCTTCGAGTCCCGCCGCCCGACGGTCTTCTTCGTCACCCACGACGTCGACGAGGCGGTGTTCCTCTCCGACCGCGTCGTGGTGCTCTCCCGGCGCCCCAGCCGGGTCAGGGAGATCGTCGACGTGGAGCTGCCCCGACCCCGGCGCTGGGACACCGCGGTGGCCCTGCCGGAGTTCCGGGCCACGGTGAACCGGGTCAACGCGCTGCTGGCAGGGGAAGGAGCTGAGGACGGTGCCACCGACGTCGTCACTTCTCCGTAGAACCGCGAAGAGTCCCACGCTGCGCAAGATCGCGATCGTCGTTCTCCTTGTGATCGTCTACCAGGCGTGGCTGAGCGTGCAGGCCACCGGAAAGGTCGCCCCCGGAGTCGGCGAACTCCGCGATCCCCGGGGCAGGTTCGCCGTCGACGTCGAACTCGGCTTCAAGCCCGAGCGCTACCACATCCTGCAATTGCAGAAGCACGGCCGCATCGCCGGCACGGACGGCGACGTGGTGCATCTGCGCGGGGTGGCACCGGCCGGGGTGGACGCGCTGACCCGCGTGTACTGGATCGAGCACATCGAGGCACCGGCGGGGGCGCCGCGCTGAACTCGCCTGCCAATCAAGCGGGTTCACGGCTGCGCACGCTATTCGGAAACCGTATCGGCCCTCCTCTGAAAGGCGGTCCTGTCTGGTCCGTGGCACACGGGCGACGGTAGACGAGAGGCATGCTCCGTTCCGATCTGCGTCTCGAATGGCTCGTCTCCTTCCTCGGCGTCGTGGACACCGGCAGCTTCAGTGCGGCGGCCGAGCTGACCCACCGCTCCCAGCCGCGCGTGAGCATGCATGTCGCCGCCCTCGAACGGGAGGCGGGGGTGCCGCTGTTCGACCGTGACCGGCGTCCGGTGACACCCACCGACGCGGGCGCGGTCCTCGCCGAGCACGCGCGCGCCATCCTGCGCCGGCTCGCCGGGGCCGAGGCCGCGATGGCCGGGTACCGCGGCGCCGCGCGCGGCGTGGTGACGCTGGGCAGCTACCCGAGCGCCAGCGTGGCGTTCGTGCCGCAGCTCCTTGAACGCATGTCCCGTACGCGTCCCGCCATCAAAGTCGTCCTGGTCGAGCGGTCCACCCTGGAGCTCGACGCGGCGCTGGCCAGCGGCGAGGTGGACATCTGCCTGCGCCCGATGGCACCTCCACCGGGCCCTTCGGTGGAGTCTCGGCCGCTGTGGTGGGAGGGCCTGATCGCGGTCCACCCGCCCGACCATCTGCTGGCCGAACTGCCGGAGCCGCTGCCGCTCGCCGCGGTGGCCGCGCACCCCCTGATCACCATCGGCCGGCTCGGCTCGTCCGAGGCCATGGGCTTCGAGACGTACCGCGCCTTCAGCGAACGCGGCCTCGAACCCAACGCCGTACAGGCCACCAACCAGCCGCAGACCCTCATCTCGCTGGTCCGCAGCGGCCTCGGCATCGGTGTCACCAACCTCCTCGCCGTCGCCACCGCGGACACCTCCGGCGTCGTGGCCCGCAAACTCGACGTGCCCTGCGGGCGGAGGGTCGCGGTGCACTGGTCCACCACCCGGCCGCTCACCCCGCCCGCGCGCACGCTGCTGCGCGAGATCGAGGCTTCGGAGGCGCCGCCCGGCACGCGGGACCTGACGGGTGAGACAGGCGGCACAGGTGGCACCTCCCGCGGTTCATCCAAGTTGCGAATACCCGCATCAGCACGACGCGCTTAACGCCGGGCGGCGGCGTTCCTAGCGTGTGTCCAACACCGGTCAACGAGGCGGAAGTTGAGGGTTCGGATGCGTACTGACCCAGTCACACGTCGGGCGATGCTCGGGCGCAGCGCAGCGGCCGGCGGGGCGCTCGCGCTCGGCCCGCTGTTCGCGGGAGAGGCGGTGGCGGCCGACGGGGCCGCACCGAAGAGCAGCGCCGCACCGAAGAAGGGCGGCTACGAGCACATCGGCGTACGCCCCCTCATCAACGGCCGTGGCACCTACACCGTCCTGAGCGGTTCGCTGATCCTGCCGGAGGTGCGCGAGGCCATCGACGCGGCGTCCCGCCAGTACGTGCAGCTGGACGAGCTGGCCGACGGCGTCGGCAGACGGCTCGGCGAGCTGACAGGCGCCGAGTTCGGCATGGTCAGCTCCGGCTGCTCGGCCGCCCTGACCCACGCGTCCGCGGCCTGCACGGCGGGCGGCAACCCGGACCTGCACATCCAGATCCCCAACTTGAGCGGCTTCACCAAGACCGAGGCCGTCATCCCCAAGCACTCCCGGAACGTGTACGAGGCCGCCATCAGCGCCGTCGGCCTGAAGGTCGTCGAGGTGGCGACGCGCGAGGAGATGAAGGCGGCGCTCGGCCCGCAGACCGCGCTCGTGTACGTCTTCGCGATGCCACGGGTCGACGAGAGCGAGCTGGACCTGAAGACCATCGCCGAGCTCGCGCACGCGAAGGACGTGCCGGTCCTGGTCGACGCCGCCGCCGAGGTCCTCACCATCCCCAACGTCCATCTGGAGCGCGGCGCCGACCTCGTCGCGTACAGCGGCGGCAAGGCGCTGCGGGGACCGCAGTCGGCGGGCATCCTGCTCGGCCGGAAGGACCTGGTGCGCGCCGCGTGGGTGCACAGCGCGCCGCACCACGGCTACGCCCGCGGCTTCAAGGTCGGCAAGGAAGAGGTCATGGGCATGCTCGCGGCCGTCGAGATGTGGGTGCGCCGCGACCACAAGGCCGAGTACGCGAAGTGGACCTCATGGCTGAGGACCATCGCCAAGCGGGTCTCCGCCGCGGTCCCCGGTGTCACCTCCGAACTCGTCCAGCCGGAGGGCCTGTCCAACCGCACACCGACGCTCAACCTGTTCTGGGACGCGAAGAAGCGTGGCGTCGTCGGGCAGACGATCGTCGACGCCCTGTGGGAGGGCGAGCCGCGCATCGCCATCAACCCGGCGAGCAGCAAGGATCCGGCGCTCTCTGGCCTGGCCGTCACCCCGTACATGCTGGAACCCGGCGACGAGAAGACCATCGCCGACCACATCGTCAAGCGGCTCAAGAACCCGCCCCCGGCCCCCGCGAAGCCGAAGCCGCCCTCCGTCGACGCGAGCGGCACCTGGTCCCTGGAAATCACCTACGCGGCCGGTGCCTCCAGCGCGCACCAGCTGACGCTCAAGCAGGACGGCGCGAAACTCACCGGCACCCACCGCGGCGACTTCGTCTCGCGCTCCGCCACGGGCTCCGTAAGCGCCGACGAGGTGACGGTGAGCAGCTCGTACGGGGAGGAGCACGGCGACTCCCTCTCCTACACCTTCACCGGGAAGCTCACCGGCGACGCGATGAGCGGGAGCGTCGATCTGGGCGAGTACCTCAAGGGCAGTTGGAAGGCGACCCGTAAGACCTGAGCACTTGAGTACCTGAGCGCCTGAGCACTTGAGCACCTGAGCACCTGAGCACCTGAGCACCTGAAGAGCACCACCACCCCACCCGATCACCCCTTCATCGGAGGACGCGTGACCTCGAACCGACGGGACTTCATCCGCAGGGCTCCCGCAGTGGCGGCCGTCGCCGCCGTACCGGCCGTGGCGGGAGCGGGCACGGCCTCGGCGGCCGACGCCCAGCACGGCCGGCCGGGCAAGCCGCGCAAGGAGGTGCACTACCCGGACGGCGCGGAGCCGCCGGAGAACCCCCTGTTCAGCCCCATCGTCACGTACGGCTCGATGGTCTTCATCTCCGGTATCGGCGCCCACTTCGAGGGCGACATCCGCGCGCACACCGACCACGTGCTGAACGAGGTGGAGCGCTATCTGGAGTCCGTGGGCTCCTCGATGAAGAAGGTCCTCAAGATCAACGTCTATCTGAACACCCTCGACGACTACGACGGGATGAACGAGGTCTTTCTCGGCCGCTGGGGCCCGGAACCGGGCGTGCGCACCACGATCGCGGCGGCGGCCGGCATCCCGGGCGACTCGCTGGTCGAGATCGACTGCATCGCCGTCATCTGAGTCGGCTCACCGCACCGAACGACGAGGGAGGTTTCATGAACGTAGGACAGGACATAAGACAGCGGGCCCACTGGCTGGTGCTCCCGGCGGCGCTGACGCTGGTGCTCGGCGCGGCGACGGCGGGCGCCTCGACACCTTCGGCCCCTTCCGCCGAGAAGGCCGAGGCCTACGACCTGGTGATCGAGCGCGGCCATGTCATCGACCCGAAGAACCACGTGGACGCGGTCCGCGACGTCGCGGTCAAGGGCGGGAAGATCGCGAAGGTGGCGAGGGACATCGACGCCTCCGCCGCGAAACAGAAGGTCGACGCGGCGGGCCAGTACCTCACTCCCGGCCTCATCGATCTGCACGCCCACCTGTTCCCGGGCCCCGAGGACGACTACGCGAACGGCAAGAACGGGGTGTCGCCCGACGGCTTCACGTTCCGCACCGGTGTCACCACGGCGGTGGACGCGGGTTCCTCGGGAGCGGCGAACTTCGAACTGTTCAAGAAGAACATCATCGACCGGTCGCAGACCCGTGTCCTCGCGTTCCTCAACATCGTCGGCAAGGGCATGGGCGGCGCCAAGGTCGAGCAGGACGTCAGCGACATGAAGCCGGGGCCCGCGGCCGAGAAGGCGGCCGAGTACCCGGACACCGTCGTCGGCATCAAGACCGCGCACTACGAGGGCAAGGACTGGGCCGCCGTCGACAACGCGGTCGCGGCGGGCGACAAGGCGGACCTCCCCGTCATGGTCGACTTCGGCGCCAACCACCCCGAGCGGCCGATCGAGCAGCTCCTCGGCGAGAAGCTGCGCCCCGGCGACATCTACTCGCATGTGTATTCGGGCCTGCGCAACGAGCTGCTCGACAGCGGCAAGCTCAATTCGGGCCTGCACAAGGGCCGGGACCGCGGTGTGCTGTTCGACGTCGGGCACGGCGGCGGCAGCTTCAGCTGGGACGTGGCCGTCGAGGCGATGAAGGAGAGCTTCGCGCCCGACACCATCTCCACCGATCTGCACATCACCAGCATGAACGCGGGCATGAAGGACATGCCGAACATCATGGGCAAGTTCCTCACGCTCGGCATGCCACTGAAGGACGTGGTCGCGGCCTCCACCTGGAAGCCCGCGAAGGCCGTCGGCCGCTCCGACTTGGGCAATCTCTCGGTCGGCGCGCCGGCCGACCTGGCCCTGTTCTCCCTCGACAAGGGGAGGTTCGGCTACGTCGACAGCTTCGGCTACCGGATCGACGGCAGCCGCAAGCTCACCACTCAACTGACCGTCCGCGACGGCAAGGTGGTGTGGGACCTCAACGGAGAGTCCGCGCAGAAGTGGACGCCGGGCGCGAAGCGCGACACCGGGGAACACGAGCACTGAGCGACGAGCGCACGCACCGAGCGGGCCCCGGTCGAAGGCCGGGGCCCGCTCACCGCTGTGACCAGCATGCGGACAACCCCGGTGACCAGCATGCGGACAAGTGGACGAATCCCTTCCGGTGGCTGCATACGATTCTGCGACACACCTGTCACCCGCATCCGTGACACACCCGTCACCCGCAGCACACCAGCACCCCGGAAGGCCCCCGTGAGCACCACTTCCTCCCTGCCCTCACCCACGCCGGCGGAGGCGGCGTCCGGCCCCGTGCCGATCCGGTCCGCGGCCGACGTCTCCGACCTGGTCAACTCCGGCACGGCGCGCGGCAAGCACGCCCGGATGATCGTGATCATCGCGCTCGGCGGCATCTTCCTCGACGCGTACGACCTCAGCTCGCTCGCGTACGGGCTGCCGGACATCACGAAGCAGTTCGGCCTCAGCTCCACGATGGCCGGCGTGGTCACCGCGTCGATCAGCGTCGGCTCGCTGATCGGCGCGCTCGTCGGCGGCTGGCTCGTGGACCGAATAGGCCGCTACCGGGTCTTCATGGCCAACATGCTGTTCTTCGTCATCACGGCGCTGGTGTGCTCGGTCGCGCAGGACGCGTGGACGCTGATCGGCGCCCGCTTCGTGATGGGCATCGGCGTCGGCATGGACATCCCGGTCGCCATCGCGTTCCTCGCCGAGTTCTCCCGGCTGCGCGGCAAGGGCAGCAAGGGCTCGCGCACGGCCGCCTGGTCCCCCGCCTGGTACGCGGCGACCAGCGGCTGCTACCTGGTGATCATGGCGCTGTACTTCCTGCTGCCCGACGCCCACCTGGGCTGGCTGTGGCGCTTCACCGTCGGCTTCGGCGCGATCCCGGCGCTCGTGGTCCTGCTGCTGCGCCGCCGCTACATGAACGAGTCCCCGACCTGGGCCGCCGACCAGGGCGACCTGGAGGGCGCGGCGGGCATCCTGCGGCAGTCGTACGGTGTCGACGCGTACGTCCCCGATGACGTCGAGGGGAAGACGGAGCGCCCGCAGCGCCCCGGGCTCGCCTCCTACGCGCGCCTGTTCAAGGGCCCGTACCGCACCCGCACCATCCAGTCGGTGGCCGTCGGCCTCGCGGAGACCTTCGGCTACAACGCAGTCGCGTTCGGTCTGCCGATCATCATCGCCACGCTCATGACGCAGGGCCCGCTGACCACCATCGCGTCCTCCTTCACCCTGAACCTCGTCTTCGCCCTGACCGGCGGTCTGCTCGGCATCCGCTGGGCGTCGACGAAGGGCGCCTGGCCGATGATGTCGCTGGGCTTCGCGATCCAGCTCGTGGCGATCACGGTGCTCGCGCTCATCGGACAGCCTTCTGGGACGGCCGTCGTGACGGCGGGCATCCTCATGCTGGGCGCCTTCATGTTCGCCCAGGGATTCGGCCCCGGCGCACACATCATGAGCTACGCCTCGTTGGGCTTCCCGACCTCCATGCGCGGCGTCAGCATCGGCTTCAACCAGGCGGTGCTCCGCCTCGGTTCGACGCTCACGCTGTTCTTCTTCCCGATCCTCAGCACCGGCCTCGGTACCGGCGTGTACTGGGTGATTCTCGGCGCGCCCGTCCTCGGCCTGATCGCGCTGCTCGTGAAGCGCTGGGAGCCGGTGGGCTTCGACGCGGACGCGGAGGAGCGGGAGCTCAGTCTCCGGTCGACCTGAGGGGCACGGCGCCCACGCTGTGGCCGCGCCGGTCGAGGAGTCGGCCGGCGTGCTTCAGCGTGCGCAGCACCACCGCGCGCTCCGTGATGCGCAGGCCGAGGTCGGCGAGGCGGCGGTTGAGGAGTGCCTCCGTGGTGTGCACCTCGGCCAGTGTGCGCAGCCAGATGTCCAGGATGAGGTTGTGGGTGCCCGCGGTGATGCTGCACATGCGCAGGCCCGGCAGGGTGCGCAGGGCCTGCACGGCGGGGTCCAGGTTCTCGGCGGGCACGGACCCGAAGTAGACGGCGGACACGGGGAATTCCGTGAGCGGCCGGGCCAGCGTGCACCGCAGCGAGAGCCGCCCGCCCGCCGTCAGCACCCGCAGCCTGCGCCGGACCGTGGCGGTGCTCGCCCCGGTCGCGCGGGCCAGGCCTGACAGCGGCATCCGCCCGTCCGTGCCGAGCGCGTGCGCGATGCGCCGGTCGATGGGACGTATCGGCTCGTCGGGGACCGGGCTCTCGGCGTCCGCGTGCTCGGGCCGCAGCACCGCGCGCTGGCTCGGCGTGAGGCTCCGCAGCCGCCACTGCGCGCCCTCGAAGGGCACCGCCGTGATGACATGGATCCGGGTGCCGCGCACACCGGGCAGCCGGGAGATCCGCTCCCCGGTGTACCGGGCGAGGTCGTCGAACGACGAGGCGCCCACGATGGCCAGCAGATCGCGCCCGCCGGACGTCTGCTTGAGGCTGAGCATCCGGGAGTCCGCGGCGAGCGAGGTCAGCACGTCCTCCGGCAGATGCCCGCCGGTGTCGATCTCGACCTGCGCGTACACCGATCCCTCGTCGCGGTCGAGCGCGAGATACCCGTCGACCCAGGCGGCCCCGCTGCGCGCGAGCCGCTCCCAGCGCCGGGCGGCGGTGACGGGGTCGATGTCGAGGGCCTCGCCGATGAGCGTCCACGGGGCGCGGGTGTTGACCTGAAGGGCGTGCACGAGCGCGAAATCGAGCTCGTCGATCCGGGCGCGCTCCGCCGCGGAAGGTTCCGAATGCTGCGTGCTCACGGTGGCCGAAATCCTGCACAGATAGGTGGACCAGGTCGGGTTCCTGCGATTTTACGTGTTCGTCATCGCCGAATCCGACAGTGTTCGCTCATGAGTTCCCAACAGCTTTCCTCGCTCCGTATCACCGACGCCCGCCTGATCGACGGCACCGGCGCCGCGCCCGTCGAGAACGCCACGCTCGTCGTCGACGCCGAGGGCCTCATCGCCTACGCGGGGCCCGCCGCGACGGCGCCGGACGCCCTGCCCGGCGTAGCCACCATCGACGCCGGAGGCCGCACCCTGCTCCCCGGCTTCATCGACACCCACGTCCACCTCGGTGTCGAGTCCGCGCGCCAGATGGTGCGCCGTTACGAGCAGGACACCACGGTCGAGGTGTTCCGCACCGCGCAGCGGCTGCGCGCCACCCTCGACGCGGGTGTCACCACGGTCCGCGACCTGGGCGGCCTGCCCGCCGGCTACCGCACGGCCGTGGCCCAGGGACTCACCACGGGACCGCGCATCCACACGGCGGTCCGCATCCTCAGTCACACCGGCGGCCACGCCGACTTCGCCACCGAGTGCGGCTTCGACCCGAGCTCCGGGATGGGCGAGATCGCCGACACCCCGGACGAGGTGCGGCTCGCCGTGCGCAAGCTGCTGCGCGCGGGCGCCGATGTCATCAAGGTGTGTGCCACGGGCGGCATGTCGAGCCCCTACGACCACCCCGACGACGAGGGCCTGACCGAGGACGAAATCCGTACCGTCGTCGAGGAGTTGGCCCGGCACGGCGGCCGCCCGGTCGCCGCGCACGCGCAGGGCACGGCGGGCATCCTCAACGCGATCCGCGGCGGTGTCACCAGCGTCGAGCACGGCTACGGCATGTCGGCGCAGGCCCGTGAACTCGCGGGCGAGCGGGGCACGTTCGTCGTCCCGACGCTCTCCACGGTCTTCGACGGCATCGACAAGGCCACGATGGAGCCGTACCACTACGAGAAGAAGATCCGCTGGTCCGGCATCACCAAGGAGAACATCTCCGCGGCGATCGCCGAGGGCGTGAAGATCGCCATGGGCACGGACGCGGCGATGGTGCCGCACGGCCGCAACCTGCGCGAGCTCACCCACCTCGTGGCCCTCGGCATGACACCGCTGCAGGCGATCACCACCGGCACCCGCTCCGCCGCCGAACTCCTGGGCCTGGAAGCCGAGATCGGCACGCTGGAGGCGGGCAAGCGGGCCGACCTGGTGCTGTGCGAGGGCGACCCGCTCGCGGACATCGCGCTGCTCGCCGACCCGGCGAACGTCGTCCTCGTCGCGCAGGGCGGCACACTGCGCAAGAACGGACTCGGGACATGACGACACAGGCGCCGGCACCCGAGAAGGCCCCCACCAGACGGGGGTTCATCGACAAGGCCATGTCCGGCATCGAGCGGGTGGGCAACAAGCTGCCCCACCCGGTCCTCCTCTTCCTCGGTCTGTTCGTCCTCGTGGGCGCCGTCTCCACGGCGCTCGCGGCGGCGGGCGCGACGGTGCGCATACCCGGCGAGGACAAGACGGTCGCGGTGCAGGGGGTGTTCACCGGGGACGGCGTGGTCTGGCTCCTGGAGAACTTCATCCCCAACTTCACGGGCTTCCCGTCGCTCGGCACGGTGCTGCTGATGATGGCGGCGGTGGGCGTGGCCGAACGCACCGGACTCCTGGAGACGGTGGTCCGTGCCTCGATCTCCCGCGCCCCCGGGTGGCTCCTCCCCTACCTGGTCGCCTTCGTGGCGGCGCAGGCCCACTTGATGAGCGACGTGGCGATCCTGGTGATCCCGCCGCTGGCCGCGCTGGTGTTCAAGAACGCGGGCCGCAACCCGGTCGCGGGCCTGATCGGCGGCTTCGCCTGCGTGTGCGCGGGGTACGCGGCGGGCTTCACGATCGGCGCCCTCGACGCGCTGTACACGGGCATCACCCATCAGGCCGCGCAGGTCCTCCCGCAGGGCGGGGACGCCCCGACGCACATCCTGATCAACTACTTCTACACGGCCTCCGCGAGCGTCGTCCTCGCCCTCATCGGCGGCTTCCTCATCTCGCGGGTCCTGGAGCCGCGACTGCCGCAGCCGACCGCGGCCGATGACACCGACGGCGCGGGGAACGCGGTGACTACAGAGGTCACCGACCTCCAACGCCGCGGCATGCTCCGCGCGGGACTCGCGGTCCTCGCCTACGCCGCCGTGGTCATCACCTGCTGGCTGCTGCCCGGCTCCCCGCTGCGCGGCGAAGGCGGGGCGCTGGTCCCCTCCCCGGTCCTGGACGGCATCGTCCCGCTCCTCTTCCTGGCGTTCCTCCTGGCCGGCGCGGTCTACGGCCGTACGGTCAAGGCGGTGACGCGCTTCGAGGACGTGCCGCGCATGATGGCCGACGCGATCACGGGTATGTCCGCATACATCGTGCTCATCCTGGTCATCGCGCAGGTCATCGGCGTCTTCGACTGGTCGAACCTGGGCACGCTGCTGGCCGTGAAGGGCGCGGCGCTGCTCGAATCGGTGGGCCTGACGGGCTACTTGGGCCTGGTGGCCTTCGTCCTGCTGGTGTGTGTACTGAACCTGTTCATCACGTCGGGTTCGGCGCTGTGGTCCTTGGTGGCTCCGGTCTTCGTCCCGGCCTTCATGCTGCTCCACATGGAACCGGCGGTCACCCAGGCGGCGTTCCGCATCGGTGACTCGGCCACCCAGATGATCACGCCGCTGAACCCCTACGTCTTCCTACTCCTGACGGTCCTCAAACGCTACGAGCCGGAGGCCCAACTGGGCTCCCTGCTCTCGCGGTTGTCGGTTTTCGTGGTGCCGTTCCTCGTGGCGTGGCTGGCCGTGCTCGGCATCTTCTACGGCTTCGACATACCGCTGGGGCCGGGGGCGTCGATCAGCACGCCCTGACGTCGAGCCATCCCCCCTCCATACCAGCATGCGTACATTTTCTACACATGTACGTCACGGGCCATTCACGTGTCATATGCTCTCGGAGCTTCACCAGAACAACTGAGGGGGGAACCTCATGCGCTACCGCTACGCCCTGCCCGCCGTCTTCGCCGCCGCCGCGCTCGCCGCGGCCGTGACGCCCGCGCAGGCCGCCGAGTACACCTCGGCCCTGAAGATCCGGGGCGTTCAGTACAACGCCCCGGGCCCGGACTCCAACCGCTGCTCGGGCGGCAACACCAAGAACGAGTACCTGACCATCAAGAACTACTCGCGGACCGCGACGGTGAACCTCAAGGGGTACCTCGTGAAGGACGCCACGGGGAACCGCTTCAAGTTCACCGCGAGCCACTCCCTGCAGCCCGGTGACTACGTCAAGCTGCGCGGCGGCAACGGCAGCGACTCCGACGCGAAGAACGTCGTCTACCGCGACAACTGCAACTTCATGTGGAACAACGACAAGGACACCATCTACCTGTACAAGCCGTCGGGCCCCCGCTCCGACGTCCACTCGTACAAGGCGTCGACGAACGACCGGGACCGCAACGGGTACATCGCGTACCACGGCTGACCGGACCACGGCCCGCCACCCGTGGCACAGGGCCCGTCCACCGGTGAGGCACCGGTGGACGGGCCCGATGTCGCGTGAGACCTCGGGTCGGTTGAGGTCGGCCACCGCGAGCTAGCAGCTGCCGTCCGACACCTTCATGCCCTTGTTGGCGCCCGCCGTCTCGCCCACGACACTCGGCACGCAGGACGCGGAGTCGAGCTTGAAGGAGTACGGGATCGAGACCGTGGTGTTCGACACCGGGTTCGGTCCGGCCGGCTTGTAGTCGCTCTCGGCGGCCGACCAGGTCACGTTGTCGAAGGTGTTGCCACTGACCTGCCAGGACCCGGCGGCGGTCGTGTAGAACGTGCCGAGGACGTCCTTCGAGTCCTTGAAGTAGTTGTTGTCGACCTTGGCCTTGGCGCCCGCGCGGGAGTTGATGCCCGACTCGTTGAGGCTCACGTAGTAGTTGTTGTACATGTGCGCCGTGCCACCGCGCAGCAGGGGTGCGCGGGAGTCGATGTTCTCGTACAGGTTGTGGTGGAACGTGATGAAGCCGTTGGACAGCTCCGTCTCGCTGGAGCCGATGAGGCCACCACGGCCCGAGTTGCGCAGCGTGCTGTACGAGAGGGTGACGTACTTGGTGTCGTCCTTCATGTCGAAGAGGCCGTCGTAGCCCTCCGACTCCCCGCCCGAGGCACGCAGGTTCACATGGTCCACCCAGACGTTGCGGACATCGCTCTCCATGCCGATGGCGTCGCCGCCGTTGGAGGTGGGCGAGCCGGACTTCTTGACGTTCTGGACCGTCACGTTCTGGATGATGATGTTGCTGGACTCGCGGATGTGGATGCCGAGTTGGTCGAAGACCGCGCCGCTGCCGACACCCACGAGCGTGACGTTGCTGATCTGCTTGAGCTCGATCACACCGGCGGCCGTGTTGCAGCTGTCGCCCGACACCTTGCTGGTGTTGCCGTGGTTGATCGTGCCCTCGACCTCGATGGTGATCGGGGTGCTGTCGCTCGCGCGGTTGCACAGCGCCGCGTGGATCTGGGTCCCGGTGGTGGCCCGTACGGTCGTTCCGCCCGCGCCTCCGGTGGTTCCGCCGTTCTGCGTGGCGTAGCCGGTGGCGGTGCCGGTCACGGCCGCCGAGGCCTCGGACGTCGACGGCGTCATCGCGGCGGCTCCCGCGAGGGCGAGCGCGCCGATCCCGGCGGTGAGGCGGAGCGAGACGGATCTGGGTAACTTCATCGTCGTGGTTCCCTTCCGGTGCAGTGCAGGTGCAGCACAGCGCGGTGCAGTGCACTGATTCAGGTGTGCTCTGGGCATGCCGGTGCAACCGGTGTGACGACCGGCAACGAGAGGGGGAAAGCGCTTTCTGCGCGGGACAATAGAGTGCCGCCGGATCCGGTGGCAAGGCCCCGCGCACCCCTTGTGACTCAACTACCCCAGCCCCAACGACACTTGGCGGGCCGGTACGGTCACCCGCTTCCCGCGACCTCCACCCGCACCCCGCGCGCCTCGAACGCTCTGACCTGCTCCGCCGGCGCCGACGCGTCGGTCACCAGGGTCCAGCCCTCCTTCAGCGTCGCCCACGCGTGGAACGGGGCGCGGCCCAGCTTGCTGCCGTGGGCGAGGATGTAGACGTGGTCGGCCCGGCGGGCCATGAGCTCCTTGAGGCGGGTCTGGCGCAGGTCCGCCTCGCAGATGCCGCGGTCGACCGTGACGCCGTCGGCGCCGAGGAAGACGCGGTCGAACGACATCCGCTCCAGGGCGGCCTCGGTGAGCGGGCCCACGAAACCCTGGCTGAGCGGGCGCAGCGTGCCGCCGAGGCATTCGACGTGCACGCCCTCCGCGTCGGCGAGCGCGTGCAGCGCGGTCAGGCCCGTCGTCGCGATGGTCAACTCCTTGATGGCGCGCAGCTCATGGGCGAGCGCGCCGACCGTCGTACCGGCGTCGAGGAGCAGCGTCTCGCCCGGCTCCACCGCGCGCGCCGCCCACTGCGCGATGGCACGCTTCTCGTCGTACGCCTCCCCCGTGCGCTGCCGCAGCGAGGCCTCGGGGTGCGCGGACAGGGCCATCGCGCCGCCGTAGGTACGGGCGAGCCGGCCCTCCGCTGTGAGGCGTGCGAGGTCGCGGCGGATGGTGGACGGGGTGACCTCGAAGAGCTGGGAGAGTTCCTCGACGTTGGCGAGTCCTGTGGTGGTGGCCAGGTCGACGATGCGGTCCCGGCGGGCCCGGGAGCCCTGCGCCTGGGAGGTGGGCGGCGGAGAGCCGGGCGGCTGGGAGCTCGGTGACGACATCTGGTCGGTCCTCTACGGTGCGGAGGCGGTCAACGGCGGTGCAGGGGAAGGCGGTTCGGGCCGCCGGGTCGGAGGGCGGTTCGGGCCGCCTGGGCCGAAGGCGGCTCGGACCGCCGGGGCGGAGGGCGGTTCGGGCCGCCGGGGCGGATGGCGGTTCAGTCCGCCGGGGCGGATGGCGGTTCAGTCCGCCGGGGCGGAGGCGCCCGTCTGCTACGACGCTGTGGCCATCTCGGCCGCCTGGCGAAGGGCCTCGACCATGCTACCGGCCTCGGCCTTGCCGGTTCCCGCGATGTCGAACGCGGTGCCGTGGTCGACGGACGTGCGGATCACGGGCAGGCCGACCGTCAGGTTCACGCCCGCCTCGATGCCGAGGACCTTCACGGGGCCGTGCCCCTGGTCGTGGTACATCGCCACGATGAGGTCGTAATCGCCGCGCGAGGCGAGGAAGAAGGCGGTGTCGGCGGGGAGCGGGCCCCGCGCGTCCACACCTGCGGCCTTCAGCTTCTCCAGGGCCGGTTCGATCTTCTCGGCCTCCTCGCCGTAGCCGAACAGGCCGTTCTCGCCCGCGTGCGGGTTGATGCCGCAGACGCCGATGACGGGATTCGGGGTGCCGGCGCGGACCATCGCCTCGTGGCCGCGGCGCACGGTGCGCTCGACGAGGCCCGGCTCGATGCGGTTGACCGCGTCGATGAGGCCGATGTGCGTGGTCACGTGGATGACCTTGACCTTCTCCGTGGACAGCATCATCGACACCTCTTCGGTGCCGGTGAGGTGTGCCAGGAGTTCGGTGTGTCCGGGGTAGATGTGTCCGGCGGCGTGCAGGGCCTCCTTGTTGAGCGGGGCCGTGCAGATGCCCTGGACGTCTTCCGCGAGCGCGAGTTCGGCGGCGCGCTTCACGAACTCGTACGCCGCGTCGCCCGCGACCTCGGAGAGCTTGCCCCAGGGCAGGTCGGCGGGGAGCAGGGCGAGGTCGACGACGTTCACGCGGCCGGGCGTGAAGACCGCGTCGCGGGGGTGGTCGACCGCGGCCACCTCGCACTCCAGGTTCAGGATGCGGGCCGCCTCGCGCAGCCGCGCCGCGTCGCCGATGACGACGGGGCGGCAGCGTCCGAGGACCGCCTCGTCGAGCAGTGCGGCGACGACGACCTCGGGGCCGACGCCGGCGCCGTCGCCCATCGTGACGGCGATGAGCGGGAGTTGGGGCAGGTCGGGGCTCATGGTGACTCCTAGGGGGAAGGTGGGTCGGGCGCGCGGCGGCGGGTTCAGCCCGCCGCCGGGGTGGCTGCCAGGTGCGGGCGCAGGGCCGTCGCGATGCGGAGGAGCGAGTCCTCGGCGCCGTAGCTGCCGGGGCGGGTCACGACGCTGCGGCCGTCGGGGGTGCGGGAGTGGACGGCGCCGTGGTGGATCTCGTCGACGGGCTCCAACTCCCGTACGCCCAGGGCGTCCAGCGTGGCTCGTGCGGTCTCGCCGCCGGTGAGGACGAGGTCGGGGCGGCCGGGCCAGGCGGTGGTGAGCGCGGCGAGGGCCGCGCTGAGCGCGCGTCCGCCGCCGGGGTGGAGTCCCGCCGAGCCGTCGATGGACAGGACGGTGTCCACCGGCGCGTCGCCCGCGCGCACCTCCACCGCACCCGCCCGTATCTCCACCGCTCCGGACATCAACTCCGCCGGTTCGAGAGGAAGATGACGCATGCCGAGTGCCGTGAGGTGCGCTATCTGCCGCGCCACCCCCGGTTCCGCCGTTCCCGCCACCACGAGCAGCGGGGCGGCGGCACGCGCGGACGGCGGTGCGGGCGCGGGCACGGCGGGCCGTGCGAGCGCCCGGCCGAGCGCACCCGCCAAACCTCCGCTGCCGAGCAGTCGGAGGCCGGGGCCCAGGCGCAGGGCGGCCGCCACGATGGCGTCCAGATCGGCGTCGGTCTCGGCGTCCGGGGCCGGGTGGGCGCCGGACGCCACCACGCTCTTCAATTCGGCTTCCAGGCGCGGAAGTTCTGAGCGGACGACCTCCAATGGGATCGTCCGCACCGGCAGCCCCGAGAACGCCTCCGCCACCGATCGCGGCGGCGTTGCGCGTTCCGCGCGCCAGCCGTTCGTTTCGTGCAGCGGCACCCTGTCCACGTGCACGACACCACCCGTCACGGTGCGCCGGGCGGCGGGCAGCGCGGGCGCGATGACGAGGGCCTCGGCACCCTCGGCGTACGCCACGGCCTCTGCGGCGACGTTGCCGCGCAGCTGGGAATCGATCTTCTTGTAGAGCAGCCCGTACGCGCCGGGACCCCCGAAGACCAGAGCGCCGGGGCCCGCAGCGCCCGGAGCGCCGGAACGCCCGGAGCCCAGGGCCGAACGCACGGCATCCGCCGCATCGGCAGGTGGCAGATGCCGTGTGTTCAGGTCCACGACGAGGTCGTGCGCCCCGGCCGCGGCACCGCCGGTCGGAGTGGTGAGGCACAGGCGCACCGGGCCGCCGAGCGCACGGGCGACCTCGGCCGCACCGGACAGGTCGTCCGCGAGCGCGAGCACAGCGGGGAGCGGGGGCGACGAAGCCACAGGATCGAACCTCCTTGGGAACGCCCGGCGTTGGGCGGCCCGCCCGGATCATGGCACAGGTTGCGCGATCTGCGCGAGACCTCTTGCGCGGATCACGCAGCCATGCGAGCGTTCCGATGTCCGCAGCGCCACCCCTGTGAACAACCGCGCCGCCGCCGCCCCTGCGGGCATCGAACCGCCGCCCCTGTGGGCAATCGGGCCGCCCCAGAGGGGCGGTACGGGTGGACACAGGGGCGGCCCCCGGCGCGGGCAGCACCCCGCTCCGACCCCCACCCCGGCACCACCCACCCGACATCCACCGCAGCCAGCCACCACCCACCCGCAACGCACCGCACCGCGCCACCCGCTCCCCCGGAAGGACCCCCACCGTGACCCCCGGCATCCAACTCCCGCACGCCCCCGTCCCGTTGTCCCGCCTCGTCCTCGGCACCATGACCTTCGGCGACACCGCGGACCGCGCGACGGCCGCCGCGATGCTGGACGCCGCACTCGACGCGGGCATCACGGGCGTGGACACCGCCAACGGCTACGCGGGCAGCGAGAGCGAGCGCATCCTCGCCGAACTGCTGCCAGGACGCCGCGACAAGGTCGTGCTCGCGACGAAGGCCGGCATCCCGCACCCCGACCAGGGCGAGCACGCGCCGCTGTCCGCCGAGGGCCTGCGCGCCGCGCTCGACGGCAGCCTCCGCCGCCTGGGCACGGATCACGTGGACCTCTTCTACCTGCACCAGCCGGATCGCGCGACGCCGCTCTCCGAAACCCTCGACACCGTCGCCGAGTTCGTGAAGGCGGGCAAGGTGCGCGCGCTCGGTGTCTCCAACTACGCGGCCTGGCAGATCGCCGAGCTGAACCGGGTGGCCGACGAGGTGAGCGCACCGCGCCCGGTCGTCGCGCAGCAGCTGCACAACCTGCTCGCGCGCCGCATCGAGGAGGAGTACGTCGAGTTCGCCGCGGAGACCGGGCTGCACACCATGGTCTACAACCCGCTCGGCGGCGGCCTCCTCACCGGCCGGCACACTTTCGAACAGGCCCCGGAGGAGGGCCGGTTCGGTGACTCGAAGGTCGCGGCGATGTACCGGCAGCGGTACTGGAACGAGGACCTGTTCCGCGCGGTGGGCGATCTGACCCGGATCGCGTCCGACGCGGGACTGCCGCTCACCGACCTGTCCTTGCGTTGGCTGCTCTCCCGCCCCTCCACCGACGCACTGCTGCTCGGCGGCTCCAAGGTCGACCACCTCAGGGCCAATATCGCGGCCGCGGCCCAGGGCCCACTGCCGGAGGACGTGTTGACCGCCTGCGACGAGGTCGGCGCCCGGCTGCGTGGCCCGATGCCCGCCTACAACCGCTGACCCCCACCCCCTCGCACCCCCCCCTCGTACCTCTCTTACTGGAGACACTCATGGCCCCCGGTCGCACCTCCGCCGAGTTCACCGCCGCGCTGCGCAACCGCGAACAGCTCATCGGCTACTGGTCGTTGCTCGACTCCCCCGTCGCCGCCGAGCGCCTCGCCCGCGTCGGCTACGACTACCTCGCCTTCGACGCCCAGCACGGCCTCTTCGGCTACCAGGGCATGCTGAACAACCTCCTCGCCACCGACACCAAGGGCTCCACGGCCGTCGGGATGGTGCGCGTCGAGGCCAACGACCTCACGTACATCGGCAAGGCCCTCGACGCGGGCGCGACCGCCGTCATCGTGCCGCTGATCGACACCGCGCAGGACGCCGCCGACGCCGTGGCCGCCGTGCGCTACCCGCCGCTCGGCCACCGCAGCTACGGGCCGATGCGCGCCCAGCTCCGCGTCGGCCCGAACCCGGCCGACACGCACGACGCGACCGCCGTTCTCGCGATGATCGAGACGGCCGACGGGCTCGCCAACGTCGAGGAGATCTGCTCGACGCCCGGACTCGACGGCATCTACGTCGGCCCCTCCGACCTGCGCCTCGCCATCGGCGGGGCGACGTCGTCCGACCCGTCCGTGCAGGACGAGTTCGAGCAGGCCCTGATCCGCGTACGGAAGGCGGCGGAGGACGCGGGCATCGCCGCCGGCATCCACAACGCCGACGGCGCGAGCGCGGCCCGCCGCCTCGCGGAGGGCTTCACGTTCGCCACGGTGGCCGCCGACGTCGTCCACCTCCAGCAGATCGCCACGTCCCACCTGGACGCGGCCCGCGGCGGCGCGCACTGATGCCGACGACGCTCATCACCACACCCACCTTCGCCCGGCACTCCGCCCGCCCGTGGCAGATCCTGGAGTCGGCGGGCGCAGGTCCGCTGCGCCCGCGCGAGGACGCGGCACTGCCTGGCGCCGAGCTGCTGAAGTACGCCGCCGAGGCGGACGCCCTGATCGTCGGAATGGACCCGATCACCGCCGAAGTCATGGACGCCGCCCCGCGGTTGAAGGTGATCGCCAAGCACGGCGTGGGCGTCGACACCATCGACCTGGACGCCGCCCGCGACCGAGGCATCCCCGTGGTGTGCGCGCCCGGCAGCAACTCCCGTGCCGTCGCCGAGTACACCTTCGGCCTGCTGCTGTCCGCGGCCCGCTCGCTCACCGCCTCCCATGTCGCGGTGTCACTCGGCGACTGGCCGAAGCTTTTCGGCCCCGAGCTGCACGGCAGGACGCTGGGCATCGTCGGATTCGGCCGGATCGGTCGGCTGCTCGCCGGTTACGCGCGGGCCTTCGGCATGTCGGTCCTGGCCCACGACCCCTACGTACCGGACGACACCATCCGAGCACTCGACGCCGAACCGGCGGGCCTGGATGCCCTGTTGGCGCGCTCCGATGCCATCAGCCTGCACACTCCACCGGACCCGTCCGGCGCCCCGCTCCTCGACCGGGCCCGCCTGGAGTCCATGAAGCGCGGCGCCATCCTGGTCAACGCCGCGCGCGGCGGCCTGATCGACGAGACGGCACTCGCCGAGCTGCTGGGCACCGACCACCTCGGCGCGGCCGCCCTCGACGCGTTCACCACGGAACCGCTCCCCGCCGATCACCCCTTGCGCGGGGCGCCCCGCACGCTGCTGACCTCGCACATGGCGGCCTGCACCCCCGAGGCGAACCGGACGATGGGCGCGATGGTCGCGGAGGACGTGGTGCGCGTCCTCGCGGGCGAGCCGGCACACCACGAAGCCACCTGAGCCGACAGGCCACCTGAACCGCCTGATCGACCGACCCCAGCGAGACACCGAGCCCCACCCGCGCCACCTCCCACACCTCCCTGTCCGGATTCCGGCGAAGACGCCGGAAGACCCCCGAGGACCTGACACATGTCCACCACCACGACCGGCGCCGTCCCCCCGGCGCCCGCGCAGGCCGACCCGTACGCCCTGCGCGCCGAAGACGCCCGCCCGGCCCCCGAGACCTTCCGCGGCCGACTGCGCCGGCTCGGTCCCGGGCTCATCCTCTCCGCGGCCGTCGTCGGCTCCGGTGAGCTGATCACCACCACCTCGCTCGGCGCCAGGGCCGGCTTCGCGCTGCTCTGGCTCGTGATCATCTCCACCGCGGTCAAGGTGTGGGTGCAGATGGAGCTGGCCCGCTGGACCATCCTCACCGGCCGTCCCGCCCTGGACGGCTTCCGTGACATCGGCCCCCGGATCGGCCGCCTGAGCTGGATCAACTGGCTCTGGATCGGCATGGACTTCGCCAAGATGTTCCAGCGCGGCGGCATCATCGGCGGTACGGCCGCCGCCTGTTCGATCCTGCTCCCGATCCACGGCGGCTCGCTCAGCGTCACGTCGCTCACCATCTGGGCGGTCATCGTCACGGCCGGCGCCGTACTCATCCTCCAGACCGGCAAGTACCACGTCGTCGAGCGGGTCGAGGTCATCGGCATCACGCTCAAGACGGTCATCACCGTCGGCCTCGCCCTGGCCCTCCCCCTCACCGCGTTCGGCTACGGCTCCGCCGACCTCGCCGAGGGCCTGAGCTTCCAGATCCCGGCGGGCACGGTGGGTATCGCCCTCGCCATGTTCGGCATCACCGGTGTCGGCGCCGACGAGATGACGACGTACACGTACTGGTGTCTGGAGAAGGGATACGCCCGCTGGACGGGCCCCGACGACGGCACCGAGGAGCGGGCGCGACGGGCCGAGGGGTGGCTCAAGGTCATGCGCCTAGACGTAGGTGTCTCCTGGCTCATCTGCACCCTGTGCACGCTGTCCTTCTACACGATCGGCGCCTCGGTACTGCACCCGCAGGGCCTGGTCCCCGAGGGCAACGACATGATCACCACGCTCTCGCACATGTACACCGACGTGCTCGGCCCGTGGGCGCAGTACCTCTTCCTGGCGGGCGCGATCGCGGTCCTCTTCTCGGTGACCGTCGCCTCCTCGGCAAGTGTTCCGCGCCTATGGACCAACACCCTCGGCCTGCTCGGTGTCGTCGACTGGCACGACGTGCGCTCCCGCACACGCACCATCCGGGTCCTGACCTGGTGTCTGCCCCCGGTGTGGATGTGCTTCTTCCTGTGGGTGCAGTCCCCCGTCCTGATGGTCCAGATCGGTGGCATCGGCGGTGGCATCTTCCTGCTCGCCGTCGTGATCGCGGTGTGGCGCCTGCGCTACACCGGCGTCCCGCCCCGCTTCCGCGCCAACCCCTGGCTGACCGCCGCCCTCGTGATCAGCAGCGCGGCGATCGTCTGCCTCGGGGTGTACGCGGTCCTGGACACGCTGGGCCTGACACCCGGCGCCTGAGCCTCGCCCCGCTTCCGATGAGCCCCTCCCCCGAGAGGTCGACGATGCCCTCCCCGCCTCACCTCCATCCCTCCCGCCGCACGCTGCTGCGCACTCTCGCGGCCGGTGGCACCGGCCTGGCCCTCGGCCCGCTCACCGCCTGCGCGGGACCGACGGGTGCGCCAGGACCGCGGACGCTCTCGCTCGGCCTGAACCGCTCCCTGGTCAGCCTGGACAACAAGCTCAACCAGTTCGACGCCGCCGTCACCGTGCAGCGCGGCGTGCGGCAGGCGCTCACCGCGATCCGCCCGGACCTGTCGGTCGCCCAAGTCCTCGCCGACCGCTTCGAGATGACGTCGCCGACGACCTGGACGGTGCGACTGCGCGACGGCATCCACTACTCCGACAAGCGCCCCGTGCGCGTCGAGGACGTGGCGACCGCGCTGCGCCTGTACGGGAAGGTCGACGGCTCGTTCATCCGCGGCCTCTTCCCCGAACTCCCCACCGTGGAACGGGTCGACGACCGTACGTTCCTCCTGCACACACGCCGCCCGGTGCCCGTGCTCGACCGCCTGATGGCGAACATCCTCATCACCCCGGCCGCGGACAACCGCGCCGAGGAACTGCGGTCCGGTGTGGGCACGGGACCGTACCGGGTGGTCGCCGCGAACAGCGGCACCGGCGAGTACACGCTCGCCCGCAACTCGAACTACTGGGGCACACCGCCGGGCGTCGACCGGGTGCAAGTCCGGTTCGTGCCCGAGGAGTCCAGCCGGGTCGTCGGGATCCGCAGCGGCGAACTCGACGTCGTCGACACCCTCACCCCGGACTCCGCCGACCAGCTCGACGGGCTCCCCGGGGTGCGCCTGGACCGCGTCCCCGGCGTGCGGATCTGCCAGCTGTTCTACAACTTCCGCAAACCCAGGTCGCATCCGCTGTCCGACGCGCGCGTCCGCAAGGCCCTCACTCACGCCGTCGACGGGGACGCGCTCATCAAGGACGTCCTCACCAAGTCCGCGGTGGAGGCGCAGGGTGTGCTGCCACTGGCCCTCGAAGGGGCCGTGCGCACCGGGTCGTACCACCACGATCCGGCCGCCGCCCGCGCGCAGTTGAGGGCGCTGGGCGCCGACGGGATGCGGCTCACCATCATCTGGGAGAGCGGCGAGTTCGCGGGCGACGCCTCCGTGATGGAGGCGCTGGTGGAGATGTTGCGGGACGCCGGCGTGCGCGCGCAGCTCAAGCAGTTCCAGCCGGGCGGCGACATCCTCGCCTGGCGGCAGGGCCGCGGCGGCGACTGGGACGTGATCGGCAACGGCTTCCCCGGCACCACAGGACAGGCCCTCACCAGCCTCCAGGCCATGTACGCGGGCACCGCCGAGGACGACAAGACGGGTGACGCCTTCATGGGCTACGTGAAGCCGCACATCGAACGTCAACTGTCCGACGCCGCCGAGGAGACGGACGCGAAGACGCGCACCCAAAAGCTGAACGCGGCGCAGCGTGCGGTCTGGGACACCTGGCCGTGCCTGTGGTCCTTCGTGCCGAAGACGGTGCAGGCCCGCCGCGACCGCGTCACCGACCTCGAACTGGCCAAGCTCAACTGCTACGACCTGTCGACCGTACGGCTGGAGGGCTGACCCATGGCCACGGCCACGTACCTCGCTCGGCGTCTCGGCCAGAGCGTCCTGACCGTCTTCCTCACTCTGACCGTCGTGTTCCTGCTGATCCGGATGGCACCGGGCGACCCGGCGTCCGCGTACGCGGGCCCGACGGCATCGACCTCCGAACTCGCGCGCATCCGAGCCCAGTTCGGCCTCGACAGACCACTTTTCGAGCAGTACGGAATCTATCTACGGGACCTGGTCAGCGGAAACTTCGGCACCAGCTACTCGTTCCACGCCCCGGCCTTCGACGTGGTCATGGACCGCCTTCCGTACACCCTCACGCTCGCGGTCTCGGCGATCGCCGTGACGGTCGTCGTGGCGGTGCCGCTCGGCGTGTGGATGGCCCATCACGCGGACAGCGCACGCGAGTTGGGCGCCAACATCTTCACGATCACCGGGCAGTCCATGCCCGACTTCTGGACCGGCGTCATGCTCCTCACCGTCTTCGCGGTCCTGTTCCCCGTCCTGCCGGCCTCGGGCTTCACCTCCTGGGGCGGACTGGTCCTGCCGACGATCACCGTCGCGCTCCTCCAACTCGCCCTGGTCTCCCGGCTCGTACGCCGCGAGATGTCCACCGCGCTCGCCTCCTCGTACGTAACCGTGGCCCGCTCGCGCGGTGTCAGCGAGCGCGCCCTGACCTGGCGCTACGCACTCGCCAACTCGGCGGTGCCGCTGGTCACCGCCGTCGGCACCCGGTTCGCGGCGCTGCTCAACGGTGTCGTGGTCGTCGAGGTCGTCTTCGGCTGGCCGGGCGTCGGCTCGCTCGTCGTCCGCGCCCTCGACACCCGCGACTACCCCCTGATCCAGGCAACGGTCCTGGTCACGGCCGCACTCGCACTGCTGGTCCAACTCGTCGTCGACCTCTGCTACCCGCTGCTCGACCCGCGGGTACGACTCGGAAAGGCGGCCTGAGCCATGTCCGCCACGCTTTCCCCCGCACCCAGCGCCGTCACCGCCCGCGACCTCAGGCGGGCCACGGCGACCCGCCAGCGGCGCAGCGCCCGCTTCAAACTCTGGGTGGGCGCGGTGTGCGCGGCGTTGGTCGTGCTGCCCGTCGCACTGGCCCGCGTACTCCCCCTGCCGGACGCCAACGCGCAGAACCTGGCGGCCCGCAGGCTCCCGCCGCTCACCGAGGGCCACCTGTTCGGTACGGACCAGCTGGGCCGCGATCTGCTCGCCCGGATCCTGCTGGGCGGCCAGGTGTCACTGACGGTGGGTGTGCTGGCCGTGATCGTGTCCGGCCTGATCGGCATCGCCGCGGGTTCGGCCGCAGGCTACTTCGGCGGCTGGGTCGACACGGTCGTCTCCCGCCTCCTGGAAGCCCAACTCGCCCTGCCCCTCCTGATGATGCTCCTTCTGGTCGTCGCCCTGTTCGGCCCGTCGATCCCCGTCATCACGGCGGTGATCGCGGTCGCACAGTGGCCGGAGGTGGCCCGCCTGACCCGTTCCCTCGTCCTCGTGGAACGCGAGAAGCCGTACGTGGCTGCCGCCCGCCTCCTGGGCCTGCGCGGATGGTCGGTCCTCGGCCGCCACGTGATCCCGAACATCGTGCGCCCGGCGGCGTTGGTGATCCTGCTGCTCCTGGCCCAGGCCGTCCTCCTGGAGAGCTCGCTCAGCTTCCTCGGCGCCGGCCCCCAACGCCCGTTCGCGACATGGGGCCGCATCATCTCCGACGGCCAGGCCTACCTCACCACGTCGTGGTGGCTGGTGACACTGCCCGGCCTGGTCATCGCGCTGCTGGTGGTCGGCGTCAACCTCGTCGGCGACGGCCTGCGCGACCGCGTCCCCGCCCTCAAGTCGACGAAGGGAGCCCAGACATGACACCCACTCAGCAACCACTCCTGGACGTGACGAACCTCCAGATCGAACTGGTCACGGGCCGCGGCATCGTACGCGCCGTGGACGGCGTGAGCTTCACGGTCCACGAGGGCGAGACGGTCACCCTCATCGGCGAGTCCGGCTCCGGCAAGTCGACCACGGCCATGGGCGTACTGCGCCTCCTCCCCGAGGGCCTCGCCGTCCTCTCCGGCAGCGCGCGGATCGCCGGCGAGGACGTGATCGCCGACCCCGCGGCCGCCCGTCGGGCCCGCGGCCGCACCGTCTCCCTGATCCCCCAGGACCCGATGACGGCGCTCAGCCCGGTGCACACCATCGGCCGCCAACTCGGCGACGCCCTCCGCCTGCGCCACCCCGGCATCGGCCGCGCGGAGATACGCGACCGGGGCACGGCCCTGATGGAACGGGTCCGCATCAGCGATCCCGCACGCCGCTGGAAGGCCTACCCGCAGGAGTTCTCCGGCGGCATGCTGCAACGCGTCCTGATCGCCATCGCCCTCGCCGCCGAACCACGCCTCCTGGTGGCGGACGAACCGACATCGGCCCTCGACGCCACGGTCCAGGCCGAGGTCCTCGACCTCCTCATGGCCCTCCAGGAGACAGATGGCGTCGGCCTGTTGATGATCACCCACGACCTGGGCGTGGCCCGCCTGATCTCGGACCGCATCCACGTCATGCGCGACGGCCGCTTCATCGAGTCCGGCGAGGCAGAACAAATCGTCGAGTCACCGACGGAGGACTACACCCGTTCACTGCTGGCCGCGGTGCCACGGATCGGCCCATTTGTAAGCCCCTGCGGCGATTGAGCAGCGGGGTCCGGGGCAGCGCCCCGAGTCCGCAACCCCGGCAAGGAGCCAGCCCATGACCACTCCCGACACTCTCCTCCACGTCGAGGACCTCGTCGTCACCTACCCCACCCCCGGCGGAGCCACAACCGCGGTCGACCGAGTCACCTTCACGATCCCGCGCGGCAGCGCCCTCGCCCTGGTAGGAGAATCCGGCAGCGGCAAATCCACCATCGCCCACGCGGTGGTCCGCCTCCTGAAACCCACCGCGGGCCGCATCCTCTTCGACGGCACCGACCTCGCCACCCTCCCCGAACGCCGCCTCCGCCCGCTGCGCCCCCGCTTCCAAATGATCTTCCAGGACCCGTACGGCTCACTGGACCCCCACCTCACCGCCCAGGACATCGTGGCGGAACCCCTCCGCCTCTCCGGCACCCGCGACAGAACGGCCCGCACACGCCGCGCGGCCGAACTCCTGGACCGGGTGGGCCTGCCCGCATCGGCCCGCGACCGCCGCCCCTCCGAATTCTCCGGCGGCCAGCGCCAACGCATCGGTATCGCCCGCGCCCTCGCCTCCTCACCCGACCTGCTGGTGTGCGACGAGGCGACCTCCGCACTCGACGTCTCCGTCCAGGCCCGCGTCCTGGAGCTGCTGCGCGAACTCCAGGCCGAGACCGGCATCACGTACCTCGTCATCGCCCACAACCTGGGCCTCGTACGGGAGATCAGCACCGACGTGGTCGTGCTGCGCTCGGGCCGGGTCGTCGAACAGGGCCGCACCGCCGACGTGTTGGCCTCGCCCACCGAGCCGTACACCCGCGACCTGCGCCGCGCCGCTCTCGACCCGGCGGCGATCCGCGGCCGCAAGCCCCGCGAACTGCTGCACGCGCGCGGCCGGGCACACACCCCAGCGTGACACACCACCCCACAGGAGAGGACCCATGCCGCCCATGACACCCACGACGCCTACGACGCCCACGCCCCGGACCACCGAGCCCCCCACCCTGCCGGATCACACCCGCACCGACCGCGCCCTCCCCACCCCCACCGTCCAGAGCCACGCCGCCAACCTGACCGTGCTGCCGGACGGCGAACTCGGCTGTGTGTGGTTCGGCGGCACGCAGGAGGGCATGGCCGACATCTGCGTCTGGTTCTCCCGGCTCCCGGCGGGGGCCGCCGAGTGGTCCGAGCCGCAGCGCCTCTCCGACGACCCCGACCGCTCGGAGCAGAACCCGATCCTGACCGTCCTGCCGAACGGCGAGTGGTGGCTGCTGCACACCGCCCAGCAGGGCGGCCGCCAGGACACCGCGCAGGTACGCCTTCGCATCAGCCGTGACCGGGGCGGGAGTTGGGCGGCACCGCGCACCTTGTTCAGCACCGAGTCCGGCGGCGTATTCGTGCGGCAGCCTCCGGTGGTGCTGCCGACCGGCCGGATCCTGCTGCCGGTGTTCCGCTGCACGACCCCCGAGGGTGTGGCGTGGACCGGCGAGCACGACACCAGCGCGGTGATGGTGTCCGACGACGGCGGTACGACGTGGCGCGAGCACACCGTCCCGGCGTCGACCGGCCTGGTGCACATGAACGTCCACGCCCTGCCGGACGGCTCCCTGCTCGCCCTCTACCGCAGCCGCCGCGCCGACCACGTCCACCGCTCGGTCTCGTACGACGAGGGCACCACCTGGACCGAACCCGAGCCGCTCGACCTGCCCAACAACAACTCCTCCGTCCAGTACGTGCCCCTGACGGACGGCCGCCTCGCGCTCGTCTACAACCACAGCAGCGCGGCCGACGCCACCGACCGCCGTGTCTCCCTGTACGACGAGATCGACGAGTCGGGCGACCTGGCGACGCAGGCCGGGACAGCCGACGACGACACTGTCGGCTCCGCCTTCTGGGGCGCCCCCCGCGCCCCGCTGAGTCTCGCCCTCTCCTCCGACGGCGGCCGCACCTGGCAACGCGCCGCGGATCTGGTCACGGGCGACGGCCACTGCATGACCAACAACTCCCGCGACGGCCTCAACCGCGAGCTGTCCTACCCGTCCGTGACCCAGTCCGCCGATGGCGCGCTGCACATCGCGTACACCCACCACCGCAAGGGGATCCGCCACATCCAGCTCACACCGCACGCCTGACCGCCGGGGACAGCACCCCTACCCCGCTCCTGCCCATGTGATCGGCATCACCCTGTACTCCGCGTTGACATCAGGTCATCATATGACCTGCGTTCGACGGCCCCACGGGCCTCGACCCACGGCCCTCGGCCCACGGCGAGAGACAGGGACAGACACCCATGCACGACCAGGATCAGCCGGCCCCGACCGCCCCCACGACCCGCGTCGGCGTCGTCGGCCTCGGGGCCATGGGGCTCGGCATGGCGCGCAGCCTGCGCGCCGCCGGGTTCCACGTGGCGGTCCACGACCTGCGCGCCGACGTGGCCGCCGACTTCGCACGCGAGGGCGGCGCCGCGTACGACACGGCCGGTGACCTGGCGGCCGACGTCGACGTCCTCGTAGGCGTCGTGGTCAACTCGGCGCAGGTCGAGTCGGTCCTCTTCGGCGACGGCGGCGCGGCCCACCGCCTGCGCCCCGGCTCCGTCTACGTCATGTGCTCCACCGTCGACCCGACCTTCTCCGCCCAACTGGAGGGCAGGCTCGGCGAGTTGGGCGTCCGCTTCCTCGACGCCCCCATCTCCGGCGGCGCCGCCCGCGCCGCGACCGGCGAGCTGACGATGATGACCTCCGGCTCCCCGGAGGCGTACGCGCTCGCCGACCCGGTGCTCGACGCGATGAGCGCCACGGTCTACCGACTCGGCGACACCGCGGGCCTCGGCTCCAAGGTCAAGATCGTGAACCAGCTGCTCGCGGGCGTGCACATCGCCGCCGCCGCGGAGGCCATGGCTCTCGGCATCAAAGCGGGCGTGCCCGCCGAGTCGCTGTACGAGGTGATCACCCACAGCGCGGGCAACTCGTGGATGTTCGAGAACCGCATGGCCCACGTGCTGGCCGGGGACTACACACCGCTCTCCGCCGTCGACATCTTCGTCAAGGACCTCGGCCTCGTCCTCGACTCCGCGCGGCCGGAGAAGTTCCCGCTGCCGCTGTCCGCGACCGCCCACCAGATGTTCCTTCAGGCCTCCGCGTCCGGCCTCGGCGGCGAGGACGACAGCGCGGTCATCAAGATCTTCCCGGGCATCGAACTGCCAGAACCGGGCATCGAGCCGCCCCACCACCGGCCGAACACCCACGACAACGACGAGAAGGGGGCCTGACATGGCCATCCGCCTCGGATGCATCGCCGACGACTTCACCGGCGCCACCGACCTCGCCAACAACCTGGTGCGCGCGGGCATGCGCGTCGTCCAGCTGATCGACGTACCGGCTCCGGACGCGGCGACGCCGCAGAACGCCGACGCGGTCGTCATCGCGCTCAAGTCGCGGACCGTCCCGGCGGCCGAGGCCGTCGACTCCTCGCTGCGCGCCCTGGAGTGGCTGCGCTCCGCGGGCGCCGAGCAGATCTACTTCAAGTACTGCTCCACCTTCGACTCGACGCCGGCCGGCAACATCGGCCCGGTCACCGAGGCCCTGATGGACGCGCTCGGCACGGACTTCACCGTCGCGACACCTGCCTTCCCCGACAACGGGCGCACCGTTTTCAAGGGCCACCTCTTCGTCGGTGACGTGCTGCTCGGCGAGAGCGGCATGCGCCACCACCCGCTCACCCCGATGACCGACTCCAACCTGGTGTCCGTGCTTGCCGCCCAGACCGAGCGCCCGGTCGGACTCATCGACCACAAGGCGGTCGCGGCGGGCCCCGAGGCCATCACGGAGCGGATCGCCGCGCTGCGCAAGGATGGCATCGGCGCCGCGATCGTCGACGCCGTGTCGAACGACGACCTCGTACGCCTGGGTGCCGCGGTCGCCGGCCTGCCGCTGGTCACCGCCGGTTCGGGCCTCGCCATCGGGCTGCCCGCCAACTGGGGCATCGAGCCGTCCCCGGAGGCCGCCGAACTCCCCGCCGCCTCCGGCCACTTGGCGGTCATTGCCGGTTCGGTGTCCGCCGCCACGAACGGCCAGGTGCGCGCGTTCCTGGACACCGGTCGGCCGGCCTTCAGCGTGGATCCGCTGCGGATCGCGGCGGGCGAGGACGTGGCCGCCGAGGCGCTCGCCTTCGCCGACGCCCACCTGTCGTCCGACGGCCCGGTTCTCATCTACTCGACCGAGTCCCCCGACGCCGTACGCGACGTGCAGGGGCAGCTCGGGGCCGCCGAGGCCGGGGAGTTGGTGGAGCGGACACTCGCGCGCGTCGCCCAGGGGCTCGTCGAGCGCGGGGTGCGCAGGCTCGTCGTCGCGGGCGGCGAGACCTCCGGCGCCGTCGTGCAAGCCCTCGGCCTGGACGGGCTTCGGATCGGCCCGCAGATCGATCCGGGTGTGCCGTGGTGTGCGGCGCCGCTCGCCGACGGTGACACCCTCCACATCACCCTCAAGTCGGGCAACTTCGGCGGCCCGTCCTTCTTCACCGCATCGTTCGACCTGCTCGGCAACGGGGAGTCCCAGTGACCCAGGACCTCAACTCGGCCGCGGAGTCCGCCCGTTCGGAGATCGTCCGCGTCGGCACCAGCCTCTTCGCCCGCGGCTACGTCCACGCGAGCGCCGGCAACATCAGCGCCAAGCTCGACGACGGCCTCGGCCACCTCATCACCCCGACCGACGCGGCCCTCGGCTTCCTCTCCCCCGAGCGGCTCGCGCTCGTCGACGGCGAGGGTGCGCAGGTGGCGGGCGGCCGCGCCAGCAAGACCCTCACCCTGCACCGCCGGATCTACGCGGCCGACCCCACGGCCCGCTTCGTGATCCACACCCACTCGACACACCTGGTGGCGCTCACCCTCGCCGGTGTGTGGCACCAGGACGATGTGCTGCCGCCCATCACCCCGTACTACGTGATGAAGGTGGGTCACGTCCCGCACATCCCGTACCACCGGCCCGGCGACCCGCGCGTCGCCGATCTGGTGACCGAGCGGATCAACTCCCGTGCCGCGCAAGGCACTCCGATCCGCGCGGTTCTGCTCGACCGGCTCGGCCCCGTCGTCTGGGGCCCGGACGCCGCCTCCGCGCTCGCCGTCCTCGAAGAACTCGAGGAGACGGCCCGCCTCTGGCTGACGACCGACCGCAAGCCCGCACCGCTCCCCGAAGACGCCATCGCCGAACTGAGAGCCACGTTCGGCGCGGCCTGGTAACACCCGCTCGTCACTCCCCTCCCCCGCCTGAGCCGCACAAGGAAGTGCCCCTCATGTCCACGACCGTCCCCACGGCCGACACCCCCGAACTCGCGCGTGAGAACGCGGTGTTCCGCAAGGTGATCCGCCGCATCGTCCCCTTCCTGATCCTCTGCTACATGGTCTCCTACCTGGACCGCGTGAACGTGGGCTTCGCCAAGTTGCAGATGTCCTCGGACCTCGGCTTCAGCGAGGCGGCCTACGGCCTCGGAGCCGGCCTCTTCTTCATCGGCTACTTCTTCTTCGAGGTCCCCTCGAACCTGCTGATGCAGAAGGTCGGTGCCCGCACCTGGATCGCCCGCATCATGATCAGCTGGGGTCTGGTGTCCGCGGCGTTCGCCTTCGTCAACAGCGAGACGACGTTCTACGTACTCCGCTTCTTGCTCGGCGCCGCCGAGGCCGGCTTCTACCCCGGCGTGATCCTCTACTGCACGTACTGGTTCCCGTCCCAGCGCCGGGCCCGCGTCATCGCGATGTTCATGTCGGCGATCCCCGTCGCCGGCATCTTCGGCAACCCGCTCTCCGGCTGGATCATGGACGTCTTCGACGACGCGGCCGGCTGGAGCGGCTGGCAGTGGCTGTTCGTCGTGGAGGCGATCCCCGCCCTCGTCATCGGCGTGGTCTGCCTGTTCTGGCTCGACAACAGCGTGCGCGACGCCAAGTGGCTGACCGACGACGAGAAGTCGGTCATCGAGAGGGCCCTCGCCGCCGACGCCACCCACCAGACCGTGCACGGCCGCGCCCTCGACGCCTTCCGCAACGGCAAGGTGTGGCTGATGTGCCTCATCTACTTCTGCTTCGTGATGGGCCAGTACGCGCTGACGTTCTGGATGCCGACGTTCGTGGAGTCCACCGGCGTCAAGGGCGGCCTCGCGATCGGCGCCCTGAGCGCAGTGCCGTACCTGGCCGCGCTGATCGCCATGAACCTCTTCGGGTTCTCCGCCGACAAGCGCCGCGAGCGCCGCTGGCACCTGGTGATCCCGTCCCTGATGGGCGCCGTCGGCTTCTCGATGGCGGCGAGCTTCGCCGGTTCGACCCCGCTGGCCCTCGTCTCCCTGTCGATCGCGGCGGCCGGCGTCCTGACCTGCGCCCCACTGTTCTGGTCGCTGCCGACCGCGTTCCTCGGCGGCACGGCGGCCGCGGCGGGCCTCGCGGCGATCAACTCGGTCGGCAACCTCGCCGGCTTCGTCAGCCCGTACATGATCGGCTCGCTGAAGGACGCGACCGGTTCCACGGCGATCCCGATGTACGTTCTGGCGCTGTCGCTCGTCATCGGGGCGGCGGCCGTCCTCACGACGAAGAAGAACGTCGTCAACCGCTGACGCACACACCTCTCTCTATAGGAGTCACCATGCCGAGGTTCGCGGCGAACCTTTCCATGCTGTATCCCGAGTACGACTTCCTGGACCGCTTCGCCGCGGCCTCGGCGGACGGCTTCGAGGCCGTCGAGTACCTCTTCCCGTACGCGTACGGGACCGGGGAGCTCCGCGCCCGGCTCGACGAACACGGCCTGAGCCAGGTCCTGTTCAACGCCCCGCCCGGCGACTGGGACGGCGGCGAGCGCGGCATCGCGGCGCTGCCGGGCCGCGAGGCCGAGGTGCGCGAGGGCATCGAGAAGGCCCTGCACTACGCGGCCGCACTCGGCAGCCCACGCGTGCACATGATGGCGGGCCTCGTGCCCGAAGGTGTCTCGCGCGCCGAGTGCCGGGACACGTACCTGACCAACCTGGCGTACGCGGCCGAACAGGCGGCGCCGGCCGGGGTCGACATCCTGATCGAGCCGATCAACACCCGGGACATGCCGGGCTACTTCCTGAACCACCAGGCGGACGCCCACGCGGTCGTACGCGAGATCGGCGCGTCGAACCTGAAGGTCCAACTCGACCTGTACCACTGCCAGATCGTCGAGGGCGACCTCACCGCCACCCTCCGCCGCGACCTGCCGACGGGTCGCGTGGGCCACCTGCAGATCGCGGGCGTCCCCGACCGCCACGAGCCGGACGCCGGCGAACTGGACATCCGTCATCTCATGTCCTGCGTGGACGAGTTGGACTTCGACGGCTGGATCGGCTGCGAGTACATCCCCAAGGCCGGCACGAGCGAGGGTCTCGGCTGGCTGAAGAACATCCAAGGAGAGCAGCACGCATGAGGATCGTCATCACGGGCGGTTTCGGCTTCCTGGGCCGCCAGGTCGCCGAGGCCCTGCTGGAGCGGCGCACGTTCGACGGCCTGCCCATCGACCGCCTCACCCTCGCGGACAAGTTCGTCCCGGACGAGTCGCCGCTCACGGCGGACCCGCTGGTGGAGGTGGTGCAGGGCGACCTCACGGACCGGCTCGCGGAGTTGTTCGCTCAGCCGGTCGATGTGGTCATCCACCTCGCGGCGGCGGTGTCGGCGGAGTGCGAGGCGGACTTCGACCTCGGCATGACCGCCAACCTGGACACGACCCGGGCTCTCCTTCAGGCGGCCCGCGCCCAGTCGGAGGCGGGCGGCCCGACCGTACGCCTCGTGCTCGCCAGCAGCGTGGCGGTCTACGGCTCGGACGCCGCACTCCCCCTCCCACCCGTGGTGGACGAGTCCACGCTGCCCACGCCGCAGTCCAGCTACGGCGTGCAGAAGCGGATCTGCGAGCAGCTGGTCGCCGAGTACACGCGCCGCGGATACGTGGACGGCCGCGTGACGCGCCTGATGACGGTGTCGGTGCGCCCCGGCAAGCCGAACGCGGCGGCCTCCGGCTTCCTCTCGGGCGTGGTCCGCGAACCCCTCGCGGGCCTCCCGGCAACGTGCCCGGTGAGCCCTGCCACACAGGTGGCCCTGGCCTCCCCCCGCCGCACGGTGGAGGGCATCCTGCGGGTGGCACAGGCCAAACGCGGCTCGCAGGACGGCCAGTTGACCGGCAACATCCCGGTGAACCTCCCGGCCCTCACAGTCACGGTCTCCGAAATCCTGCACACACTCCGCGAGGTGGCAGGCAACGCGGTCGCCGACCTGGTAACGGTGACACCGGACTCCTCCATCGAGTCGATCGTCGGCTCCTGGCCGGCCTCCTTCGACAACACCCGCGCGGCAGCGCTGGGCCTCTCTCCCGACCCGGACTTCGCATCGGTGATCCGCCAGTACGTCGCCGACCACCCGGACGCGGTCACGGCCGAGGTGTCCGCGGCCACGTCGATAGACTGACGCCATGTTCAACAAGGTGGACGGGCCCGTGCGGCTCGCCGATCGCGTCGCCGCGATGCTCACCGAGGAGATCGAGTCGGGGCGGCTCACGGCGGGCGACAAGCTGCCGACCGAGGTGGAGCTCGTCAAGCAGCTCGGCGTCAGCCGCACGGTGATCCGCGAGGCGGTCTCCCGCCTGCGCAACGCGGGACTGGTGGAACCCCGCCAGGGCAGGGGCGTCTTCGTGCTGCCCCGCCGCACCCGTCCCCTGGACCTGGAGGGCGGCACCGAGTCTCCGGGCACGCAGGCGAAGGTCCTCCAGATCGTCGAGGTCCGCCGCGCGATGGAGGCCGAGGCCGCCCATCTCGCGGCGACCCGCGCGCGCCCCGCCGACATCGTGCGGATGCGTGCGGCGCTGGCGGCGATCGACACGGCGGTCGCGGCGGGCGGCGACGGCACGGACGAGGACCTGGCCTTCCACCGCTCGATCGCGGAGTCGACGGGCAACCCGGTCCTGGTCTCGACGGTCCACTACCTCGGCGAGGTCTCCCGCGGCGGCATCCGCGTCACCCGCGCCAACGAGGCCCGCCGCGACGACTTCTTCGAGGCGGTCCGCCACGAACACCAGGCGATCCTCACGGCCATCGAATCCGCCGACCCCAAGGCGGCCCGCACGGCAGCCCGCCGCCACATGAAACACGCCGCCACCCGCCTCCAGAAGGCAGACCCGGAATTCTGGGACGAGGCGGAGGCCCTGGACGTGGACGCGGACCTCGACCTGGACACGGGGGCCTGAGCCCCGGCCCGGCTCCGCAACGACAGATCCCCACGGTCTCCGGGAGACCGTGGGGATCTTTTTGTGTCCGAGGGGGGACTTGAACCCCCACGCCCGATAAAGGGCACTAGCACCTCAAGCTAGCGCGTCTGCCATTCCGCCACCCGGACAAGGTGTCGGCCGCTCCGGGGGCTGGCCCCGTGGCGACGAAGAGAACCTTATCAAGGTCTCGGAGCGGCCTTCACCAGCACCTATGCGACTACGGCGCCGTCATCCGCCGCTCCACCTCCGGGTGCTTCTTCAGCCACGCCGTGACCGCCTCCGCCTGGTGGCCCTGGCCCCGCTTGTTGATCTCGATCTCCAGGGTGCCGAGCTCGTCCTCGGTCATCTTGAAGTTCTTGAACCACTTCGTGAGCTGCGGGTACTGCTTGGTGAACGCCTTGCTGGTGACCGTGCGGATGGTGTCGCCCTTGCCGAAGAGGCCCTTGGGGTCCTTCAGCTTGGTCAGGTCGTACTTGCTGTAGGCCCAGTGCGGCGTCCACAGGAGCACCGCGATCGGCTCCTTCTTGGCGTACGCGCGCTTCAGCTCGGCGAGCATCGCCGGCGTGGAGCCGTTGACGACCTTGTACTCCTTGTCGAGGCCGTAGCCCGGCACGACATCCTTCGTGAGGATGTCCATCGTGCCGGTGCCGCCCTCGATGCCGACGATCTTGCCGTTGAACTCCTTGGCCCTGCCCTTGAGGTCCTCGACCGACTTGATGCCCTTCACGTAGGACGGGACGGCGATCTCGAGCGAGGTGGGCCCGTACCAGGAGCCGAGGGTCGCGACCTTGTTCTTGTACTTGTCCCAGTAGCTCTTCTGCGTATACGGCAGCCAGGCGTCGAAGTTGACGTCGAGGTCACCGGTGGAGAGACCCGTGTAGACCGGGCCGACGTCCATCTGCTTCAGGTTGAGCTTGTAGCCGCGGCTCTCCAGAACGTGCTTCCAGAGGAAGGTGACCGCGATGTCCTCGTCCCAGGGGAACCAGGCGACGTTGACGGGGCGCTTGGCCTCGGCGGGGGTCGACTGCTTCTTGACCGGGGCCAGCTTGTCGACGACGCCCGGGTTCTTCTTCAGCCACGCCTTGACGGCGTCCTGCTGCTTGCCCTTGCCCGACTTGTTGATCTCGGCCTCAAGGCTGGTGAGCTGCTTCTCGCTCAGCTTGAAGTCCTTGACCCACTTGTTGACCTCGGGGAAGTCCTTGCCGAAGCCCTTGCGGGCCAGCGAGTGGATGCCGTCGCCCTTGCCCCAGGCGCCCTTCGGGTCCTTGAGCTTGGTGAGCTTGTAGTCGTTGTACGCCCAGTGCGGCGACCACAGCGGGACGACGATCGGCTTCTTCTTGGCGTACGCGCGCTTCAGCTCGGCCAGCATCGCCGGCGTCGAGCTGTCGACGACCTTGTACTCCTTGTCGAGGCCGTAGGCCTTGAGCACCTTGCTCTTGAGCAGCGCCGTCTCACCCGCGCTCGCCTCGATGCCGGTGATCTTGCCGTCGAACTTCGACGCCTGCCCCTTCAAGTCCTCCATGGACTTGATGTCCTTCATGTAGGACGGCACGGCCAGTTCAAGGGAGGTGGGGCCGAACCAGGAACCGAGGTCTTCCAGGTCCTTGCCGTACTTCTTCCAGTACTCGGCGTGCGTGACCGGCAGCCAGGAGTCGGTCTGGAAGTCGACCGTGCCGCCCGCGAGCGACGTGTAGAGCGGTCCGGCGTCGAACTGCTTGGTCTCGACGTCGAAACCGCGCTGCTCCAAGATCTCCTTCCACAGGAACGTCGAGGCGACGCCCTCGTCCCACGGGATGTAGCCGATGGAGATCTTCTTGCCCTGGCCCACGTTCGTGGACGAGGCGGCCGGGGCGGCCCCACCGCTGTTCTGCCCGAACATGCCCATGCCGCCCGCGACGAGCGCGAGGACGACGACACCGACCACGGCGACGGCCGGGCGGGGACGGTACGACCAGATCTTCAGGCCCTGCGCGGACCGCAGCTTGTTGAGCGCCCGGCGGCCGAGCGGGGACACCTGCTGGCCGAGCGAGCTGGTCATCCGGTCCAAGTAGATCGCCAGGATCACGATCGAGACGCCGGACTCGGCGCCCAGGCCGACGTTCAGCTGGCCGATGGCCTCGTTGACCGCGCCACCGAGACCGCCGGTGCCGACCATGCCCGCGATGGCGGCCATCGACAGGCCCAGCATGATGACCTGGTTGACACCCGCCATGATCGTCGGGAGAGCCAGTGGAAGCTGCACGCGGAACAAGGTGTTGCGCGGCGTCGTACCGAACGCGTCGGCGGCCTCGACCAGTTCCTTGTCGACCTGCCGGATGCCCAGCTCGGTCATGCGCACGCCCGGCGGCACCGCGAAGATCAGCGTCGCGACGATACCGGCCGGAGCACCCGAGCCGAAGAACAGGATCGCCGGGATCAGGTAGACCATCGCCGGCAGCGTCTGCATCAGGTCGAGGACCGGACGGAACAGATTGCTGACCCGGCTCGAACGCGCCGCCCAGATACCCAGCGGCACACCGATGATCAACGCGATCAGTGTCGACACGAGGACGAGCGACAGGGTCTCCATCGCCTTGTCCCACAGCTCCAGGTTCTGGATGAACCAGAGCCCGATGAACGTGAGAACCGCCGCCAGCGTGCCGCGCAGCCAGAAGGCGATCACGGCGAAGATGCCCGCGAGCAGCAGCGGTTCGGGGGCCTGGAGGAGTTCGGTCAGGCCGTTGTAGACACCGTTGAAGATGCTCTCGAAGAAGCCGAACAGCCAGTCCAGGTGGACGAGCATCCACTGGACGACGTCATTGACCCAGTCACCAAAGGGAATCCTAGGCACCAGCGATCACCTTCTTCGCCGGCTCGTCCTCGATGAGGTCGGAGGCCGCTCCATTGGCTTCCACGGTCTTCGTCGGCTCACCGAGCACGGCCAGCAGCCGCTCGCGCGGCACCACACCGACAAGGTCACCCGCGTCGTTCACGACGGCCACGGGTATCTCGCTCGTCGAGCACGGCGTAAAGAGCTCGACGATGGGCGTGTCCTCGTGGACCCTCGCCGGGGCGTCCGCCATCGCGTAGCCCTCCGCCGGCTCGGCCATGATCGCCCGCGCGCTCAGCACACGGGAGCGGTCGACGTCCTGCGTGAAGGAGGCCACGTAATCGTTGGCCGGCGTGACGAGAATGTCCTCGGCCGAACCGATCTGGACGATGCGACCGTCGCGCATGACCGCGATGTTGTCGCCCAGACGCATGGCCTCGTTCAGGTCGTGCGTGATGAAGACGATCGTCTTCTTCAGCGTCTTCTGCAGCTCAAGGAGCTGGTCCTGCATGTCGCGCCGGATCAGCGGGTCGAGCGCGCTGAACGACTCGTCCATCAGCAGCAGATCGGCGTCGGTGGCGAGCGCGCGGGCCAGGCCCACACGCTGCTGCATACCGCCGGACAGCTCGTCGGGGAAGGACTTCTCCCACCCCTCAAGGCCGGCCAGACGCAGCGCCTCGATCGCCCGCTCCTCGCGTTCGGCGCGCGGAACGCCCTGCACCTCGAGGCCGTAGCCCGCGTTCTCCATCACGGAGCGGTGCGGGAACAGCGCGAAGTGCTGGAACACCATGCTGATCTTGCGGGCGCGGACCTCGCGCAGTTCGCGCGGAGCCAGGGCGGTCAGGTCCTCGCCGTCGAACTTCACATGTCCCGACGTCGGCTCCAGGAGGCCGTTGAGCATCCGCAGCAACGTCGACTTGCCCGATCCCGACAGGCCCATGACGACGAAGATCTGGCCGGGCTCGACGGTGAACGACGCGTCGATCACGGCGGCCGTGGTTCCTTCGGCGCGCAGCTCCTCACGGTCCGCGCCGCCGCGGAGCTTGTCCACAGCCTCCTGTTGTCTCCCGCCGAACACCATGTACAGGTGTTCGGCAACCAGTCTGGAGGACACACCGACCTCTATTCTCTTTACTCTTTGACCTGTGAAAGGTTGAAAAGCGATATACGTGGCTCGAGGTCGCGCCTGCCCCCTGTCGGACCAGCGCAAACACAAAAAAGTGCCGGTCGAGAAAAATCTCGACCGGCACTCTGTAAGTGTCCGAGGGGGGACTTGAACCCCCACGCCCGATAAAGGGCACTAGCACCTCAAGCTAGCGCGTCTGCCATTCCGCCACCCGGACAAGGTGTGCGTCGCTGCGCGGGGTGTTCCCCGCGGCGACACCTCAACAATACCAAGGTTTCGGAGTGGCTTTCACCTGCGTATCGGGGCACCCCGGACGCGGGCGGACCGGCTACTTCTTGATGCCGATGCCCTTCGGGTTCAGGTGGGCGATGTGACCGCTCTCCGTGCCGGCCGACGGGTCGATCACGCAGTCGATGAGCGCCGGGCCGCCGGAGGCGATCGCCTCGGTCAGCGCGGCCGTGACCTCGGCGGGTGTGGTGGCCCGGTAGCCCTTGCCGCCGAAGGACTCGATCATCTGGTCGTGGCGAGCCGCGCTCATCAGCGTCGTGGGAGCGGGAGCGTCGCCGATCACCTCGTCGCCCCGGTAGACGCCGCCGTTGTTCATGATCACGGTGACGACCGGCAGGTTGTAGCGGCAGATCGTCTCCAGCTCCATGCCGCTGAAGCCGAAGGCGCTGTCGCCCTCGATGGCGACGACGGGCGCTCCGCCGCTCTCGACCGCGGCCGCGATCGCGTAGCCCATGCCGATGCCCATGACGCCCCAGGTGCCGGAGTCGAGGCGGCGGCGCGGGTGGTGCATGTCGATGACGTTGCGGGCGATGTCGAGGGTGTTGGCGCCCTCGTTGACGATGTACGTCTCCGGGTGCTGGTGGACGACGTCGCGGACCGCCTTGAGCGCGCCCATGAACTGCATGGGGTGCGGGTCGGCCTCCAGGCGCTTGGCCATCTTGGCGACGTTCTGCTCCGAGCGGGCCGCGAGCTCCTCGCGCCAGGCGGCGGGCGCGCTGACCTGGCCGGGCTTGGTGCGGTCGGCGAGCTGGTCGAGGACGGATTCGATGTCGCCGACGAGGGGCGCCGCGATGGGCTGGTTGGAGTCCATCTCCCTCGCTTCGATGTCGACCTGGATGAATTTCGCGTCCGGGTTCCAGCCGCGCTCGCCGTGGTTGAGCAGCCAGTTCAGGCGGGCGCCGACCAGCATGACGACGTCGGCCTTCTTCAGGGCGAGGGAGCGGGCCGTCGCCGCCGACTGCGGGTGGTCATCGCGGAGCAGGCCCTTCGCCATGGACATCGGTACGTACGGGATGCCCGTCGACTCGATGAGGTGACGGATCTTGTCGTCGGCCTGTGCGTAGGCCGCGCCCTTGCCGAGGACGATCAGGGGACGCTCCGCGTTCTCCAGGAGGTCGATCGCGCGGTCCACCGCCTCGGGGGCGGGCAGCTGGCGCGGCGCCGGGTCGACCAGGCGGGAGAGAGTCCGCTCCCCCTCCCCCTTGTCCATGACCGCGCCGAGGACCGCCGCGGGGATGTCGAGGTAGACGCCGCCGGGGCGGCCGGAGACCGCGGTGCGCAGGGCGCGGGCGATGCCGCGGCCGATGTCCTCGACGCGGCTGACGCGGTAGGCGGCCTTCACGAAGGGCTGGGCCGCGGCGAGCTGGTCCATCTCCTCGTAGTCGCCCTGCTTGAGGTCGACGAGGTGGCGCTCGCTGGAGCCGGAGATCTGCACCATCGGGAAGCAGTTGGTGGTGGCGTTGGCGAGGGCGACCAGGCCGTTGAGGAAGCCGGGGGCCGAGACGGTCAGACAGATGCCGGGCGTCTTGGTGAGGTAGCCGGCGATCGCGGCGGCGTGGCCGGCGTTGGACTCGTGGCGGAAGCCGATGTAGCGGATGCCCTCGGCCTGCGCGAGGCGGGCCAGGTCCGTCACCGGGATGCCTACGAGGCCGTAGATCGTGTCGACGTCGTTCTTCTTCAGGGCGTCGACGACGAGGTGGTAGCCGTCGGTGAGCTCGCCCGGCGCGTCGGCTCCTGCCGCGGCCTCGGCGGTCTGTTCAGCGGTCGAGTCAGCGGTCATGATCCGGGTTCCTCCTTGGACGGGTCCCTGCCGGTGCGCCTCATGCGCGTACGGCCGGTGCGGCTCCTGTTCTCACCTTCGACAGGCTGCGGCGCCCCGTCCAAGACCCATCGGCTTCCAGGCGATAAATGGCGTCTATCGAGAGTCAAGCGGGTGTCAAATCCCCTGCTGTGGGCGGTCGTTCGGTCTTGATAAGCCGTTGCTATCGGGTGTTCGTGAGTGCGTATTGGACGTGCGCGGCCGCTGACCGCACGCTCGCTGAGGATGGGAGGTGGAAGGCATGGCCACGTCGGCCCTGACCGTCACGGGGCTCGCCGATCTCCTCGACCGGCAGGCTCGTGCGCGGCCCCACGCTCCCGCGCTCGTCACCACCGGGCGACACGGTGACGAGCGGGTTCCCCTGTCGTACGAGGCGTTGGGCGCGCTCGCGGACCAGGAGGCGGGGCGGTTCGCCGCCGCGGGTCTGGGGGCCGGTGACGTGCTCGGGCTCGTCGCGGGCAACACCGTCGAGTTCGTGGTCGCGCTGCTCGGTGCGGCTCGCGCGGGGGTGGTCGCCGCTCCTCTGGATCCGGGCCTGTCGGATGCCGAACTGCGGTTGCGGGTTGGTGATTTGGGGGCGAGCGCCGTGCTCGGCGGCGACGGGGTCATCGGCGTCGGCGTTGATGCCGGCGCCCGGCGCCGTGCGGGGAAGGAAGGCGCGCTCGTCCTGTTCACCGCGGGGGCCACGGGCCGCGCCCGCATGGTGCCGCTCACGCACGCCAATGTGGCGGCGTCCGTCAACAACATCTGCGGCACCTACGCGTTGGGGCCCGACGACGCGACCGTCGCGGTCATGCCGTTCTTCCACGGGCACGGGCTCTTCGCCTCGCTCCTGTCCACGCTCGCCAGCGGGGGGTGTGTGCTGCTGCCGGCAGGCGGGCGGTTCTCGGCCGAGACGTTCTGGGCGGATCTGCGGGCGGCGGCGGCGAGTTGGTTCACGGCGGTGCCGACGATCCACGAGGCGCTGCTCGACCGCTCGTCGGAGGCAGCCGACGTGGGGGCGCCGCCGCCGCTGCGGTTCGTACGCAGTTGTGGCGCGCCGCTCAACGCCGCGTCCCAGCGGGCCCTTGAGCGGATGTTCGGCGCGCCACTGCTGTCCGCGTACGGGATGACCGAGGCCGCGCACCAGATCTCCAGCGAGCCGCTGCCGGAGCGCGGGCCGCTCAAGCACGGCACGGTGGGGCGGGCGACCGGGGTGCGGCTGCGCGTCGTCGACCAGGACGGGAAGGTGTGTCCGGCCGGGGTGCGGGGTGAGGTGTGGGTGCGGGGACCCTCCGTGGCCGGTGGGGGTGGTGGATGGTTGCGTACGGGGGACCTGGGGTGGCTCGACGAGGACGGGTACCTGTCGTTGACCGGGCGGATCGAGAGCCTCATCGTCCGGGGTGGGCGGACGATCTCGCCCGAGTACGTGGAGGATGTGCTCGCCGGATGTCCGTCGGTGGCCGAGGCGGCGGTGTTCGCGGTGGGTGGGGAGCGGATCGGGGCCGCGGTGGTGGTGCGTGGGGAGGAGTGTGTGGGGGCGGAGGACGTGTTGCGGTACTCGCGGCAGCGGTTGGCCGCGGCGGCGGTGCCGGACCGGATCGTCTTCGTGTCCGCCCTGCCGAGGACGGCGCAGGGAGGGTTGGACCGGTTGGCCGTGCGGGAGCGGTACGGGTGAGTGGACGCCTCGGGGCGCTGCCCCGGACCCCGCGGGCTCTCGTCCCGAAGCGGGCCTTAATTTGCCGGGACCCTCTGCTCGAACACCTCGTCCAGGTTCAGTGCCGTCGCCGCGCTCACGAACGCCCTCGCCGCCACCGAGCCCGGGGTTCCCGCGTGGATGGCCACCGAGACCTGGGCGCCCGCCTCCGGGTCGATCAGCGGCAGCGCTCGCGTGCGGCCGTCCACCGGCATCGCGCGCAGCCAGGTGTGGGGCACGACGCTGGCCCATTCGCCGCCGCCCACATGGGCGTACAGGGAGGCGATGGAGTCGGTCTCGACCTGGGGGGTGACCTCCAGGCCCTTGTTCGCGAAGACCTTGTCGATGATCTGGCGGATGCGCATGTCGGGTGTCAGCAGTGCCAGGGGGAGCTGCGCCGCGTCCGCCCAAGTGAGGCTGCTCGTACGGGACTTGAACTGGTCGTCCGAGACCAGGAGCATGTACCGCTCCTGGTAGAGGGGAACCACTTGCAGGCCCTCCTGGTCGTCCGGGTCGAAGTGGGCGATGGCCACGTCGAGTTCGAAGTCGCGGAGTTGGCGGTGCAGTTCTTTCGTGGAGAGGCGCGAGCGGACCTGGACCTTTGCCAGAGGGTGTGCCGAGCAGAAGGCGCCCACCGGGAGTGCCAGTGTCGTCGACGCCGTGGGGTCCGTGCCCAGGCGCAGCGTTCCCGTGATGCCCGACTGGACCGCGGCGACCTCGGCCTTGAACGCGTCCTGCTCCGCGAGGATGCGTTTCGCCCACACCACCAGGCGCTCGCCCTCCGGGGTGAGGCCCTGGTAGTTGTGGCCGCGGTTGATCAGCGTGACGTTCAGCTCGCGCTCCAGCTTGGCTATCGCCGCGGAGAGCGCGGGCTGGGAGACGTAGCAGGATTCGGCGGCGCGTGCGAAGTGCCGCTCGCGCGCCACCGCCACGAAGTACTCCAACTGCCGGAACAGCATGTACGTCTCCTCTGCCACGTGATCTTCATCCGTAGCGTGCTACGGCAGCACGGTGCGTGCCAATAGGTCGGTCGCCGCGTGGATCGCACGCAGCGTGGGTGCCTCGGCGCCGGTGATGTCGGCCATCTCCACCACCGCTGTCACGATGGCGTCCAGTTCCAGCTGTTTTCCCGCTTCCAGGTCCTGGAGCATGGAGGTCTTGTGGGCTCCTACGCCCTCGGCGCCGCGCAGGCGTTTCTCGATGGAGATCTCCGGGGTCGAGCCGACGCGGGCGGCGATGTCGAGGATCTCCTCCATGACGCGGGCGACCATGGTGCGGGTCGGTGGGTGCCGGCACATGTCGGTCATGGTGGCCCGGGTCAGCGCGCTGATCGGGTTGAAGGCCGCGTTGCCCATGAGCTTGATCCAGATGTCGTCGCGCAGGTTCTGCTCGACGGGGCACTTGAGGCCGCCCGCGACCATGGCCTCGCTGAGGTCCGTGCAGCGTCGCGAGAGACTGCCGTCGGGCTCCCCTATGGAGAAGCGGGTGCCTTCCAAGTGCCGTATGACGCCCGGGGATTCGATGACCGTGGCCGGGTAGACGACGCAGCCGATCGCGCGCTCGGGCGGCAGCACCTTGCTCGTCGCGCCGCCCGGGTCGACCGCCTCGATGCGCCGACCCTCGTACGGGCCCGTCAGCTTGTGGAAGTACCACCACGGGACGCCGTTCTGCCCGGCCACCAGCGCGGTGTGTTCGCCGAGCAGCGGGGCGACGAGCGAGCCGCACGACGGGTACGAGTGGGCCTTGAGGCCGAGGAACACGTAGTCCACGGGGCCGATCTCGTTCGGGTCGTCGGTGGCGTGCGGGTGGGCGGTGAAGTCGCCGCGCGGGCTGAGCACGCGGACGCCTTCCGCCTGGATGGCGCGCAGATGGTCCTTGCGCGCGACGAGGTGCACGTCCGCGCCGCCGCGGTGCAGGGCCGCGCCGACGTACGCGCCGATGGCTCCGGCGCCGACAACTGCGATCTTCATCGTGGTGCCTCCTGGGTTCGAGGGTGTGGAGGTACGTGCACGCATGCCGTCGGCTGTCGCACCCGCGCGCCGCACAGCACGGGGGTGCCCGATGGCACGACGTACGGAGATGCAGAAATGGGCGCGGCCGCCGCGCGTGCCCTGTCGCGCGGCGGCCGCTGGGAAGGTGGCCCGGGAGGGCCTCAGCGCATGAGCTTCACGGCCGCGACCACGAGCGGGTCGAAGCCGTCCGCTCCGTCGTCCACGAGCGCGTAGAGCCGCTGCCGCATCCTCGGGTCCCAGAACTTCGTGACGTGTCCGGCGATCGCCTCGGCCGCCGCCGCGTCCGACAGATGGCCCTGGTTCGCGGCGATGTCGTTCGCCATCCGGCGTTCCGCCGGGACGGTGCCCGCCATGTCAGTCCACCACCGTGACGAGGTCGTCCGCCGCCTCGCGGGCGGCCCGGGCCTTCGGCGCGAGACCGACCTGCACGGCCGTGACCTTGTACTCCGGGCAGTTGGTCGCCCAGTCGGAGTTCTCGGTCGTCACCACGTTCGCGCCCGTCACCGGGTGGTGGAAGGTGGTGTAGACGACACCTGGTGGCATGCGGTCGGAGATCTGCGCGTGCAGCGTCGTCGCACCGACGCGGCTGGACATCGTGACGAGGTCGCCGTCGGTGATGCCGCGCTCCTCCGCGTCGTGCGGGTGCACCTCCAGGATGTCCTCGGGGTGCCAGGCGACGTTGCCGGTGCGGCGGGTCTGCGCGCCGACGTTGTACTGGCTGAGGATGCGGCCCGTGGTGAGGACCAGCGGGAAGCGGCGCGTGCTGCGTTCGTTGGTCGGTACGTAGGAGGTGACCGCGAACTTTCCCTTGCCGCGGGTGAAGGAGTCCACGTGCATGGTCGGTGTGCCCTCGGGGGCCTCCGCGTTGCACGGCCACTGGATGCTGCCGAGCTTGTCGATGAGGTCGAAGGAGACACCCGCGAACGTCGGGGTCACCGAGGCGATCTCGTCCATGATCTGCGACGGGTGGTCGTAGTCCATGGCGTAGCCCATGGCGGTGGCGATCTCGCACACGATCTGCCACTCGTGCTTCCCGGACTTCGGCGGCATCACCGACCGCACGCGGTTGACGCGCCGCTCGGCGTTGGTGAACGTGCCGTCCTTCTCCAGGAAGGAGGCGCCGGGCAGGAAGACATGGGCGAACTTCGCCGTCTCGTTGAGGAACAGGTCCTGGACCACGACGAGTTCCATGGCTGCGAGGGCCGCCGTGACGTGCTGGAGGTTCGGGTCCGACTGGGCGATGTCCTCGCCGTGCACGAACAGGCCGCGGAAGTCGCCTTCGATCGCCGCGTCGAACATGTTGGGGATGCGCAGGCCCGGATCCGGCAGGAGGTCCCGGCCCCACAGGTTCTCGAAGACACCACGCACCGCGTCGTCGGAGATGTGCCGGTAGCCGGGCAGCTCGTGCGGGAAGGAGCCCATGTCGCAGGAGCCCTGTACGTTGTTCTGCCCGCGCAGCGGGTTGACGCCGACGCCGTCGCGGCCGATGTTGCCGCAGGCCATCGCGAGGTTGGCCATTCCCATGACCATCGTCGAGCCCTGGCTGTGCTCGGTGACACCGAGGCCGTAGTAGATGGCGCCGTTGCCCGCGGACGCGTAGAGGCGCGCTGCCGCGCGCAGTTCGGCGGCCGGGACGCCGCTGATCTCCTCCGTCGCCTCGGGGCTGTTCTCCGGGCGGGACACGAACTCGGCCCAGTCCTCGTAACCTTCGCAGCGCTCCGCGACGAAGTTCTCGTCGACGAGGCCCTCGGTGACGACGACGTGCGCCATCGCGTTGACGACGGCGACGTTCGTGCTGGGGCGCAGCTGGAGGTGGTGCTGTGCCTCGATGTGCGGGGAGCGCACCAGGTCGATGCGGCGCGGGTCGACGACGATCAGCTTGGCGCCCTCGCGCAGGCGGCGCTTCATCCGGGAGGCGAACACCGGGTGGCCGTCGGTGGGGTTGGCGCCGATGACCATGATGACGTCGGCCTCGGCGACGGACCGGAAGTCCTGGGTGCCGGCCGATTCGCCGAAGGTCTGCTTGAGCCCGTAGCCGGTCGGCGAGTGGCAGACGCGGGCGCACGTGTCGATGTTGTTGTTGGCGAAGGCGGCGCGGACCATCTTCTGGACGACGTACACCTCTTCGTTGGTGCAGCGGGAGGAGGAGATGGCGCCGATGGAGCCGGAGCCGTACCGGCCCTGGATCTCTTGGAAGCGGCGGGCCACCGTGCCGATCGCCTCGTCCCACTCGACCTCGCGCCACGGGTCGGTGATGCGGTCGCGGACCATGGGCTTGAGCTTGCGGTCGGGGTGGGTGGCGTAGCCGAAGGCGAAGCGGCCCTTGACGCAGGAGTGGCCCTCGTTGGCGCCGCCGTCCTTGTGGGGGACCATGCGGACGAGTTCGTCGCCGCGCAGCTCGGCCTTGAACGAGCAGCCGACACCGCAGTACGCGCATGTGGTGACGACGGACCGCGTCGGCATGCCGAGATCAACTACCGACTTCTCCTGGAGAGTTGACGTCGGGCAGGCCTGGACGCAGGAGCCGCAGGACACGCACTCGGAGTCCATGAACAACTCCCCCGCGCCCGCCGACACCTTCGACTCGAAGCCGCGCCCCTCGATGGTCAGCGCGAACGTGCCCTGTGTCTCGTCACAGGCACGCACACACCGCGAGCAGGCGATGCACTTCGACGGGTCGAAGTCGAAGTACGGGTTGGAGGTGTCCTTCTCGGCGTCGAGGTGGTTGGCACCCTCGTAGCCGTAGCGGACCTGGCGCAGGCCCACCACGCCTGCCATGTCCTGGAGTTCGCAGTCTCCGTTGGCGGGGCAGGTGAGGCAGTCGAGCGGGTGGTCGGAGATGTACAGCTCCATGACGCCCTGGCGGAGCTTCTCCACCTTCGGGGTCTGCGTCTTCACCGACATGCCGTCCGTACACGGTGTCGTACAGGACGCGGGGGTGCCGCGCCGACCGTCGATCTCGACCACGCACAGCCGGCAGGAGCCGAACGCCTCCAGGCTGTCGGTGGCGCACAGTTTCGGTACCTCGATGCCGGCCTCGGCGGCCGCCCGCATCACGGACGTGCCCTCCGGGACCATCACCTGTTGTCCGTCGATCTCCACCGAGACCGTGGGCGCTCCGGGGCGTTCCGGAGTGCCGAAGTCGGGTTCCTTCAGAAGCGTCATGCCTGGCCCTCCGTTCGAGTGTTGCCCCGCTGTACGGGGTGGATCTCCAGGAGCCGACGGTCGCCGCGGCCGACGAAGTCGTCGGCGAAGTGCGCGAGCGCGCTGCGTACGGGCATCGGTGTAAGACCGCCCATGGCACACAGTGAACCATCGGTCATCAGCTCGCACAGGTCCTCCAGCAGCGCGAGATTCTCGTCCTGCTGCTCACCGGCCACGATCCGGTCGATGACCTCGACGCCGCGCACCGAACCGACCCTGCAGGGCGTGCACTTGCCGCAGGACTCCTCGGCGCAGAACTCCATCGCGAAGCGGGCCTGCGCCGCCATGTCGACGGTGTCGTCGAAGACGACCACGCCGCCGTGCCCGAGCATCGCCCCGGCCTCCGCGAGGGCCTCGTAGTCCATCGGCAGGTCGAACCGCGCCTCCGGCAGATACGCGCCGAGCGGCCCGCCCACCTGCACGGCCCGCGCGGGCCGGCCGCTCAAGGTCCCCCCGCCGTAGTCCTCGATCAGCTCACGCAGGGTGATACCGAAGGCGGTCTCGACGATGCCGCCGCGCTTGATGTTGCCGGCGAGCTGGAAGACCTGGGTGCCGCGGGAGCGGCCGACGCCGAGGTCCTGGTAGGCCTTGGCGCCGTCGGCGAGGACGACGGGGACGGTGGTGAGGGTGAGGACGTTGTTCACCACGGTCGGCCTGCCGAACAGGCCCTCGATCGCGGGGATCGGGGGTTTCGCGCGGACCATGCCGCGCTTGCCCTCCAGGCTCTCCAGCATGGAGGTCTCCTCGCCGCAGATGTACGCGCCGGCGCCGACGCGGATGTGCAGGTCGAAGTCGAGCGACGAGCCGAGGATGCCCGCGCCGAGCCAGCCGCGCCCGCGGGCGATGTCGATCGCGGTGTTCATGGTGGCGATGGCGTCGGGGTATTCGGAGCGGATGTAGAGATAGCCCTCGCGCGCGCCGACGGCGTGGGCGGCGATCGTCATGCCCTCGATGAGAAGGAAGGGGTCGCCCTCCATGACCATGCGGTCGGCGAAGGTGCCGCTGTCGCCCTCGTCGGCGTTGCAGCAGATGAACTTGAGCTCGTCGGCGCAGTCGAGCACCGTCTTCCACTTGATGCCCGCCGGGAAGCCGGCGCCGCCACGACCGCGAAGCCCGGAGTCGGTGACCTCGGTGACGACGTCGGCGGGCTCCATCTCCAGGGCCGCACGCAGTCCTTGCAGTCCCCCGTGGGCCTCGTAGTCCTCGGGCGAGAGCGGATCGGTGACGCCGACGCGGGCGAAGGTGACGCGGTTCTGCCGTGCCAGCCAAGGGAGTTGGTCGACCGGACCGAGGCGCAACGGGTGGTCGGCGCCGTCGAGCATTCCGGCGGCGAGGAGGCCGGGGACGTCTTCGGGAGTGACCGGGCCGTATCCGATGCGGCCCTCGGGGGTCACGACCTCGACGAGGGGTTCGAGCCAGAGCAGCCCGCGCGAGCCGTTGCGAACGACGTCGACACCGAACCCGCCCTCGATCGCGGCCAGTTCGAGTTGTTGCGCCACCTCGTCGGCGCCGACGGAACGGGCCGCCGCGTCGCGCGGAACGTACACGGTGGCCGTGTTTCTCGTGGTGTTCTCCGACGTCACTTGTCACACCGTCCCGTTGAGGATCGCGCCGAGCCGGGCCGGGGTCACACGCCCGTGCAGCCGACCGTTCGCCTCCACCGAGGGGCCGAGCGCGCAGTTGCCGAGACAGAAGACCTGGTCGACGGTGACAGTGCCGTCGGCACTTGTTTCGCCGAGCGTCAGACCCGACTCCCGTACGTGGCCCAACAGGCGGTCGGCGCCCAGGGCCTGGCAGGCTTCGGCGCGGCAGATGCGGACGGTGGAGCGGCCCGCGGGCTCACGGCGGAAGTCGTGGTAGAAGGTCACCACTCCGTGGATGTCGGCCCGCGAGAGGTTGAACTCGTCGGCGAGGACGGGGATCGCCTCCTGCGGTACGCACCCCAACTTGGCCTGTACGGCGTGGAGTACGGGCAGCAGCGCGCCGCGCTCGCCACGGTGCGCGGCCGCCGCTCTCCTCACCACGCCCTCGACCGACACGTCCGTCCCGCTGGTCGTCATGATCGATCCGCCTTCCGTCATGCGGGCCTCCGGCGCGGGTGCAGGGGACCCCAGCACTACCCCATACAGACTTCTGTATACAGAAGCCCGGTGTAAAGAAGCGGGACGAAATCGAGCGGAGTCGATCGACCGACTTCCGTACACCGGGCCGGTGTTCACGAGGCCACGAGCACGGGCTCCTGGTCCGTTTGGTCCGTCACGGCGGCCAGTTCCGTCAGCCACGGCAGGACGAGGTCCCGCACAAGGTGCTCGCCGCCCCCGTCCTCCCCGAGCAGGGCCGACGCGGGTACCCGCACGGGGTCGGCGCAGACCGTCGAGGTCGCGCTGCCGCTCGGGCCAGGACCAGCCGCCCGGGCCGGCACGTACAGATCGGGGGCGTGGGCCGGGACCAGCCACAGGCTCCGCCCTCCCATCCCGACCCCGGCCGGTCCGCTCGACCAGAGGTAGCTGTCGGCCTCGCCCGCGGCGACCACATGGCGCTTGCGGCCTTGCAGGGTGACGACCTCGCCGGTGCGGCGCGCCGTCGTCTCCGGCCCGTCCTCCTCCAGGGCCAGCGAGCAGAGATGACGCCCGGCGGCGATCTCGGCGCGCACCCAGGCGCCGCCGCACGCCTCGACGACGGCCACCGCCGCGTAGTGCGAGCGGAGCACGGTCGCGGCGGCCGGGCAGACGTGTGCGACGCGGGCCACGACATCGGCGGCTTCGACCAACCCCCGCCCGCCACCGCCGAGTTCGGGGGCGACGGTGAGGCCGAGCAGTCCGGCGCGGCCGAGCGCGGTGACGCCGGACCGGGGGAATCTGCCTTGCATGCGGGCCGGTTCGCCGCCGGATGCGACGGCGCCTGTCAGGACGTGAGCGAGTGCGGTGCGGTACGACACGGGGCGACCCCCTCGTCAGATTTGTGAGCTGCCGCGATGCGGCGCAGTAATTGCATACAGTATTCCGATGCGGTCCGGCGGGGCCAGAGGTGTGCGCGGCCGAGTTTCAACCACCTTGCAAGGACGGCGAGTTGGGGCTACGCGGTGATCTCCCGCAACAGCCCCGTCGCCACGTCGAAGACGAACCCGCGGACGTCGCCGGTGTGCGGCAGGAACGGCGACGTGCGCACCTTCCGCAGGGACTGCCGCACATCCTGGTCGACGTCGGTGAAGCCCTCCACCGCCCACGTCGGCCGCTGACCGACCTCGCGTTCCAGCTCGTGCCGGAACTCCTCGGTCAGCGACTGGAGTCCGCAGCCGGTGTGGTGGATCAGCACCACACTGCGGGTGCCGAGCGCCCGCTGGCTGATGGCCAGCGAGCGGATGGTGTCGTCGGTGACCACACCGCCCGCGTTGCGGACGGTGTGGCAGTCGCCGAGTCCCAGGCCGAGCGCGGCGTGCAGATCGATCCTCGCGTCCATGCAGGCGACGACGGCCACCTCCAGGACCGGGCGGGCGTCCATGCCGGGATCGGTGAACGCGGCGGCGTACCGTTCGTTCGCCTCGACGAGGCGGTCGACCACGGTGCCGTCCATCTCAGATGACGCCCTGTTCGGCGAGCTGCGCCAACTCCGCCGCATCCAGGCCGAGTTCGTCGGCGTAGATGTCACTGTTGTGCTCGCCCAGGAGCGGGGAGCCGGAGATGGTGGTCGGCGAGTCGGAGAGCTTGAGCGGGTTGCCGACCGTCGTGTACGAGCCGCGTCCGGGGTGCTCGACCTCGACGACCATCTCGTTGGAGACCAGCGACTCGTCCTCGATGATCTCCTTGGTGGAGAGGATCGGGCCGCAGGGGATGTTGTGGGCGTTGAGCCGGTCCAGGACCTCCCACTTGGGAAGCGTCGAGGACCACTCCTCGATCAGTTGGAACATCTTGTTGAGCTTCGGCAGGCGCGCCTCCGGGGTCGACCACTCCGGGTCGTCCGCCATCTCCGGCCTGCCTATCAGCTCGGCCATCGGCTTCCAGCCCACCGGCTGCACGATGACGTACACGTAGTCGTTGGGGCCGCCGGGCGCACACTTGACGGCCCAGCCGGGCTGTCCGCCGCCCGACGCGTTGCCGGAACGGGGGACCTCGTCGCCGAAGTCCTCGTTCGGGTACTCCGCCAACGGGCCGTGCGCGAGGCGCTGTTGGTCGCGCAGCTTCACGCGGCACAGGTTGAGCACCGCGTGCTGCATGGCTACGTTTACACGCTGCCCGCGCCCGGTGCTCTCGCGCTGGAACAGTGCCGCCAGGATGCCGGCGACCGTGTGGATGCCCGTCCCCGAGTCGCCGATCTGCGCACCCGTGGCCGTCGGCGGTCCGTCCTCGAAGCCCGTGGTGGCCATGGAGCCGCCCATGGCCTGCGCGACGACCTCGTAGGCCTTGAAGTTGGTGTACGGACCCTCGCCGAAGCCCTTGATGGAGGCGTAGATGATGCGGGGGTTGATCTCCTGGATGCGGTCCCAGGTGAAGCCCATCCGGTCCACCGCGCCCGGGCCGAAGTTCTCCACCATGACGTCCGAGCGGCGGATCAGCTCCGTGAGGATCTCCTTGCCGCGGTCGCTCTTGGTGTTCAGGGTGATGCTCCGCTTATTGGAGTTGAGCATCGTGAAGTAGAGGGAGTCGACGTCCGGGACGTCACGCAGCTGCTTGCGCGTGATGTCACCGGTCGGCGCCTCCAGTTTGACGACGTCCGCACCCAGCCACGCCAGCAACTGCGTTGCGGACGGGCCCGACTGAACGTGTGTCATATCGAGGACACGCACGCCCTCAAGAGCCTTGGTCATGATCGACACCCCACCTCTCGCTTACGCGTTCGGAGTTAGAGGACCGGCACATACCAATGTTCATACAGTATCCGTCGACTGTATGCAATCCTCGACGACAGTATTCCCCTGCCGTCGGCCGCTCGGTCCGCTACCTCGCGCGCTGGTGGTACGACGTGCGCGTGTGCTCGGTGTGCGCGCGCATGACCTGCGCCGCCCGGCCCTCGTCCCGGTCCGCGAGCGCCGCGATCAGCTCGCGGTGCTCCGCCCAGGACTGGTGTCCGCGCTGCCGCGCCACCGGCGTGTAGTACCAGCGCACCCGGCGGTCGACCTGTGCGGCCAGCTCCGCGAGGACCTCGTTGGCCGCCAACTCCATCACGGCGCCGTGCAGTTGCGCATTGAGCGCGACCGCCGCCTCCACGTCGTCCGCAGCGACCGCCCGCTCCCCCGCCTCGCACAGCTCCTCCAGCGCGGCGACAGCGGCGGCATCGGCCTTCCCTGCTGCGAGCCGGACCGCCTCGGTCTCCAGGAGCTGGCGGACCTTCAGGAGCTGGTCCGCCTCGTCCTCGGTCGGCTCGTGCACGAACGCGCCCTGCGCGGGCCGCAGATCGACCCACCCTTCGGTGCTGAGCCGCTGCAACGCCTCCCGTACGGGCTGTCTCGACACCCCGAGCTGCATCGCGAGTTCCGTCTCGACGAGATGCGCGCCGGGCGGCAGGGTGCGGTTGATGATGAGTTCGAGGAGTGCGCCGTAGACCCGCTCGCGCAGCGGTCCCGGCCGGTCCAGCCTGGGCACCGCACCTTGCGGCAGTCCTGCGGTCGGCAACATCGGGGGCCCCTTCCGTCCTGCGTCCACGGTGTCTCAACCCACGCTTCTCGCATGGGGATTGTCGTAGTTCTTGCCGAGGGCAATCCCAGCCTGTACACAATATCCCGTCGACACATCGTGTGCGCGGGGCGGGCGAGAACTCGCCCCGCGGCACGGCGGCGGGGTTCACGAGCGACGGGGAGCGCCCCCTGCGTCGCGCGGGACCCCGCCGCAGCTGCGTCAGGGCATCAGGTGGTAATCCGGGAAGTTGCCCGGCAGCCGCTCCCCCGACGGCCCTTCGGTGACCGCGCGGACCAGGAGTTCGCCGCCCACGAACGCGCCGCGCCACGACGCCCCGAACCCGCCGAACAGCTCGTCACGGTCCCCGCGCGAACGCGGCTTGCCGTGGCCGACCTTGAACGCCCGGATCTGTGGCGCGAGCCGCTCGTACGTCGCCTCGTCGTCGGTGGACAGGGTGGCGACCAGGGCCCCGTTGGAGGCGTTCATCGCCGCGAGGAGTTCCGCTTCCGTGTCGACGAGCACGATGGTGTCGACCGGGCCGAACGGCTCGGCGTGGTGCAGCGGCGAGGACGGCGGCGGGCCGAGCAGCGTCACCGGATGCACATACGCGCTGGTGTCCTGGCCCGGCAGGAACAGCGCCGGGTCCGCCGTGGAGCGGTGCAGCGGGACGGCGCCGCGGTCGATCGCCTCCGCGACCTGGTCGTGCAGCTCCTTCGCCTTCGCCGCGTTGATCAGCGGCCCGAAGTCGAGCGCCGGGTACGGGTCTTCGGCGTGCTCGACGGCCAGCGGGTGGCCGACGCGCAGGGTGCGTACGGCGGGCAGGTAGGCGGCGAGGAACTCGTCGAAGGCCTCCCGCTGCACGACGAACCGCGGGTAGGCGGTGCAGCGTTGCTTCCCGTAGTCGAAGAGCTTGGGGATGGCGGCCGTCAGCTTGTCCCAGTCGGTGAAGTTCCAGATGCCCCAGGTGTTGAGGCCCTCCTGTTCCAGGATGTGGCGCTTGCCGAGGTCGGCGACGTCCGTGGCGACCGCCGCGCCCGTGTCCCGGCCGCCGACGAAGGACACGCAGCCGATCTCCGGCGCCCGCACGAGCGCCTCGGAGAGCTGCCCGCCGCTGCCGCTGACCAGGGTGACCGGGATGCCCTCGCGGGCGGCCAGGGCGCAGGCCAGGGTGAGACACGAGACGCCGCCGTCGGTCGGCGTCTTGGCGATGACCGCGTTGCCGGCCAGGGCCTGGACCAGCATGGCGTGCACGAGCACGCTCATCGGGTAGTTCCAGCTCGCGATGTTCGACACGGGCCCGGCCAGCGGGGTGCGCTCGCCCAGGATCTCGTCGATGCCGTCGACGTACCAGCGCACGCCGTCGATGGCGCGGTCGACGTCGGCCTGCGCGAGGCGCCACGGCTTGCCGATCTCCCAGACGAGGAGCAGGGCGAGGAGTTCGCGGTGCTGGGTGAGGGCGTCGAGGGTCGCGGCGACGCGGGCGCGCCGCTCGGGCAGCGGGATGTGCCGCCAGGCGCGGTGCTGGTCGAGGGAGGCGCGCACGGCCTGGTGGGCGGTGTCGGCGTCGAGGCGGGGCGGGCCCGCGATGGGGCTGCCGTCGACGGGGCTGGTGGCGGGCAGGGCGCGGCCGTCGGCCTGCCAGGCGCCGTTCCACAGGTTCAGGACGCGGTCGTCCTGGAAGGCCTCGGGGGCGACGGCGAGGCAGCGCTGCCAGGCGTCGGACCAGGAGGTGTTCGCCTTGAGGGTGGTTGCCATTGTTCGGTCTCCGCTCACGGTGCACAGTCGGGGCGGTGTACTTCATGGCTGGTGGTGCTGTGGACGGGAGGTGCCCAAAGGACACCCCCCGTATGCCAACATCCTTACTGGGATGGCCAGTTGCGGCCTATGACAAGCGTCACTGCCCGTCGGCGAGGCGGTCCAGGACGAGCCGTGCCGTCTCCGTCGGTGTCGAGCCGACGCGGACGCCGACCGCTTCGAGCGCCTCCTTCTTGGCCGCTGCCGTACCCGAGGAGCCGGAGACGATGGCGCCGGCGTGGCCCATCGTCTTGCCCTCGGGCGCGGTGAATCCGGCGATGTAGCCGACGACGGGCTTGGTGACGTGCTCGCGGATGTGGGCAGCTGCCCGTTCCTCGGCGTCGCCGCCGATCTCCCCGATGAGCACGATGAGTTCGGTCTCGGGGTCGGCCTCGAAGGCTTCGAGGCAGTCGATGTGGGTGGTGCCGATGACGGGGTCGCCGCCGATGCCCACACACGTCGAGAAGCCGATGTCGCGCAGTTCGTACATGAGTTGGTAGGTGAGGGTGCCGGACTTGGAGACGAGGCCGATGCGGCCCGGCTTGGTGATGTCGGCCGGGATGATGCCCGCGTTCGAGGCGCCGGGCGAGATGAGGCCCGGGCAGTTGGGCCCGATGATGCGGGTGCCCTTCTGCTTCGCGTACGCGTGGAAGGCGACGGCGTCGTGCACCGGGATGCCCTCCGTGATGACGACGGCGAGCGGGATGCCCGCGTCGGCCGCCTCGATGACGGCGCCCTTGGCGAAGGCCGGCGGCACGAAGACGACGGTGACATCGGCTCCGGTGGCGGCCATGCCCTCGGCGACGCTGCCGAAGACGGGGACGTCGCGGCCGTCGAGGTCGACGCTGCGCCCGGCCTTGCGGGGGTTGACGCCGCCGACGACGTCGGTGCCCGCCTGGAGCATGCGGCGGGTGTGCTTCATGCCCTCGGCGCCGGTCATGCCCTGGACGAGGACCTTGCTCTCCTGGGTCAGGTAGATGGCCATGTCCCGGCTCCTTAAAGGGGGTTGGGGGCGAGGGCGAGGTCGGCGGCCTGGCGTGCGGCGCCGTCCATGGTGGTGGCCTGGGCGACCAGGGGATGGGCGCGCTCCTCGAGGATGGTCCGGCCGCGTGCCGCGTTGTTCCCGTCGAGGCGGACGACGAGCGGTTTGGTCAACTGGACGCGTTCCAGGGCCTGGACGATGCCGTCGGCGACCGCGTCGCAGGCGGTGATGCCGCCGAAGACGTTGACGAAGACGGACTTCACGGACGGGTCGGAGATGATGACGTCGAGCCCGTCCGCCATGATCTGCGCGGAGGCACCGCCGCCGATGTCGAGGAAGTTGGCGGGCTTCGCACCGCAGCCCGCGACCACGTCGAGGGTGGACATGACGAGCCCGGCACCGTTGCCGATGATGCCGACCTCGCCGTCGAGCTTCACATAGTTGAGCCCCTTGGCCGCCGCCCGGGCCTCCAGCGGTTCCTCGTACGCTGCCTCCTGCTCGCCCCAACGGGCATTGCGAAAGCGGGCGTTGTCGTCGAGGGTCACCTTGCCGTCGAGCGCGAGGATCTGCCCCTGCGCGGTGCGCACGAGCGGGTTCACCTCGACGAGCACCGCGTCCTCGCGGGTGAGGACCTCCCACAGGCGGACGAGGACGTCGACGGTCTGCGACGGCAGCCCTGCCGCCTCGGCGATGCGCGCCGCGACGGCCGAGGTGACGCCGACGGCCGGGTCGATGGGGATCCGGGCCACGGCCTCGGGCCGGGTGGCGGCGACCTCCTCGATCTCCATGCCGCCCTCGGCCGAGGCGATGGCGAGGAAGGTGCCGGCCGCGCGGTCGAGGACGTAGGAGACGTAGAACTCGCTGTCGATCTCTACGGGTTGGGCCAGCATCACCTTGCGCACGGTGTGGCCCTTGATGTCCATGCCGAGGATCTGGCGCGCGGTCAGTTCGGCGGCGGCCGGGTCGGCGGCGAGCCTGACGCCGCCCGCCTTGCCGCGCCCGCCCGTCTTGACCTGCGCCTTGACGACGACGCGGCCGCCGAGACGGCGAGCGAACTCCCGCGCCTCCTTGGCGGATTCGGTGACTTCGGCCCGCGGGACGGGGATGCCGTGCTCCGCGAACAGGTCCCTCGCTTGGTGTTCGTACAGGTCCATTTGCGGCTCCTGTCTCAGTTCCTGCTTCAGCCCCTGATTCGGCTACGGAAAGGAAAAGTGCTGCACGCCCCCTGGACACCACCCACGCAATGCGGGATACCAGTTTTCATACAGTATTCGGCGACTGTATGCAATGTACGATCCGACGGTGGACCGACCGTGGAACCGACCGTGGACCAGTAGCGAGGTGAGTCGTTCGTGACCAAGGCACTCGAGGGTGTGCGCGTCCTGGACATGACCCATGTCCAGTCAGGCCCATCCGCCACGCAGATGCTGGCGTGGCTGGGTGCGGACGTCGTCAAACTGGAGGCGCCGACCGGTGACATCACACGCAAGCAACTGCGTGACATCCCGGACGTCGACTCCCTCTACTTCACGATGCTCAACTGCAACAAGCGGAGCATCACCCTGAACACCAAGACAGAGCGCGGCAAGGAGCTGCTGACCGAACTGATCCGCCGGTCCGACGTGCTGGTGGAGAACTTCGGCCCCGGAGCCGTCGACCGGATGGGGTTCACCTGGGACCGCATCCAGGAGATCAACCCCCGCATCATCTACGCCTCCATCAAGGGCTTCGGCGAGGGCCCGTACACCAACTTCAAGGCCTACGAGGTCGTCGCCCAGGCCATGGGCGGCTCCATGTCGACCACCGGCTTCGAGGACGGACCACCCCTCGCGACGGGCGCGCAGATCGGCGACTCCGGCACCGGCATCCACACCGTCGCCGGCATCCTCGCTGCCCTGTTCCAGCGCGAGAACACCGGGCGCGGGCAGCGTGTCAACGTAGCCATGCAGCACGCGGTGCTCAACCTGTGCCGCGTGAAGCTGCGCGACCAACAGCGGCTCGCGCACGGCCCGTTGGCCGAGTACCCCAACGAGGACTTCGGCGACGAGGTGCCGCGCTCCGGCAACGCCTCGGGCGGCGGACAGCCCGGCTGGGCGGTCAAGTGTGCGCCCGGCGGACCCAACGACTACGTGTACGTCATCGTGCAGCCGGTGGGCTGGAAGCCGCTCACCGAGCTGATCGGGCGGCCCGAGCTGGCCGAGGACGCCGACTGGGCCACGCCCGAGGCGCGCCTGCCGAAGCTCAACAAGATGTTCCAGCTGATCGAGGAGTGGTCGTCCACCCTCCCCAAGTGGGAGGTCCTCGACCAGCTCAACGCCCACAACATCCCCTGCGGCCCGATCCTCTCCACCAAGGAGATCATCGAGGACGAGTCGCTGGTGGCCAACGAGATGGTCGTCGAGGTGCCGCACTCCGGACGCGGCTCCTTCAAGACCGTCGGTTCCCCTCTCAAGCTCTCCGACTCCCCCGTCGACGTCACCTCCTCCCCGCTGCTCGGCGAGCACAACGCGGAGGTCTTCATCGGTGAACTCGGCCTCGGGGACGAAGAGTTGCACCTGCTCAAGTCGAACGGAGTGATCTGATTGATGGCCGAGGAACGTGAGCTCAAGGTACGGGCGCTGCTCGACACCGTACGGGCCGAGGGACGTACAGCGCTCACCGCGCCCGAGGGAAAGGTGATCGCCGACGCGTACGGGATCGCCGTCCCCGGCGAGGAGCTCGCGACCGATGCCGACCAGGCGGTGGCGGCCGCGGCCCGCTTCGGCGGACCCGTGGTGCTGAAGATCGTGTCGCCCGACATCCTGCACAAGACCGACGCCGGCGGCGTGATCGTGGGCGTGGAGGGCGAGAGCGCCGTACGGGAGGCGTACCAGCGGATCGTCGACAACGCGCACGCGTACGCGGCCGATGCCCACATCACCGGCATCCAGGTGCAGGAACTGCTGCCCACCGGACCCGACACCCAGGAGGTCATCGTCGGGTCCGTCACCGACCCGACCTTCGGCAAGGTCGTCGCCTTCGGACTCGGCGGCGTCCTGGTCGAGGTGCTCAAGGACGTCACCTTCCGGCTCGCGCCGGTGACGGAGGACGAGTCCCTCGACATGCTCGACTCCATCAAGGCCGCGGAGGTGCTGCGCGGCGTGCGCGGCGCCAAGGGCGTCGACCGGGAGGCACTGGCCGAGCAGATCCGCCGCGTGTCCCAACTGGTCACGGAGTTCCCGGAGATAGCCGAGGTCGACCTCAACCCGGTGATCGCGACCCCGAAGGGCGCGCTCGCCGCCGACATCCGCGTCATCCTCGCCGAGGGCGAGCCGAAGCGGCGGCGCACCTACACGCGCGAGGAGATCCTGACCTCGATGCGGCGGCTGATGGAGCCGCGCTCCGTCACCGTGATCGGTGCCTCCAACGAGCAGGGCAAGATCGGCAATTCGGTGATGCGCAACCTCATCGACGGCGGCTTCTCCGGCGAGATCCACCCGGTGAACCCGAAGGCCGACGACATCCTGGGCCGCAAGGCGTACAAGAGCGTCACGGACGTGCCCGGCGACGTGGACGTGGCGATCTTCGCGATCCCCGCCAAGTTCGTGGCAGCGGCCCTCGAAGAGGTGGGCCGCAAGGGCATTCCGAACGCGGTCCTCATCCCCTCCGGGTTCGCCGAGACCGGCGAGCACGAGCTCCAGGACGAGATCGTGGCCATCGCCGAGCGCTACGGCACCCGGCTGCTCGGCCCGAACATCTACGGCTACTACTCGACGTGGCAGGACCTGTGCGCCACGTTCTGCACGCCGTACGACGTGAAGGGCGGCGTCGCGCTCACCAGTCAGTCCGGTGGCATCGGCATGGCCATCCTGGGCTTCGCTCGCACCACGAAGACGGGTGTCTCGGCGATCGTCGGGCTCGGCAACAAGTCGGACCTGGACGAGGACGACCTGCTCACCTGGTTCGGCGAGGACCCCAACACCGACTGCATCGCGATGCACTTGGAGGACCTCAAGGACGGGCGCGCCTTCGTGGCAGCCGCGCGCGAGACCGTGCCGAAGAAGCCGGTCGTGGTCCTGAAGGCGGGGCGTACGGCGGCGGGCGCCAAGGCGGCCGGTTCCCACACGGGCGCGCTCGCGGGCGACGACGCCGTGTACGACGACATCCTCAAGCAGGCCGGTGTCATCCGGGCGCCCGGCCTCAACGACATGCTGGAGTACGCGCGGGCGCTGCCAGTGCTTCCGACGCCCAAGGGCGACAACATCGTGATCATCACGGGGGCCGGCGGCTCGGGTGTGCTGCTCTCGGACGCCGTGATGGACAACGGGCTTGAACTGATGGAGATCCCGGCCGACTTGGACGCGGCCTTCCGGAAGTTCATCCCGCCGTTCGGCGCCGCGGGCAACCCCGTCGACATCACCGGCGGCGAGCCCCCGTCGACGTACGAGGCGACGATCCGGCTCGGCCTGGAGGATCCGCGGATCCACTCGCTGGTGCTCGGCTACTGGCACACCATCGTCACCCCGCCCATGGTGTTCGCGGAGGTGACGGCGCGCGTCGTCCAGGAGTTCAGGGAGCGCGGCATCGAGAAGCCCGTGGTGGCCTCACTGGCCGGCGACGTCGAGGTCGAGGAGGCGTGCCAGTACCTCTTCGACCGGGGTGTCGTCGCGTACCCGTACACGACCGAGAAGCCCGTCGCGGTGCTTGGCGCCAAGTACAAGTGGGCCCGCGCGGCAGGGAAGTTGGGGGGCGGTCGATGACGTAGGCGACCGACGGATCCGGTCGGCGGTGTGCGCCGACCGGACCCAGGCCCCGTGCGCACACGAAAGAAATTTGGACAGGGGGCGCTGCCCAGATCTTTCGACGCAAGGGAAACGATCGACATGACAACAACCGATCTGCCGAGTCCCGTCCCCTACAGGGAGGTGACGGACGCCAACGGCCGGATGTACCGGGTTGGCGAGAGCGACATCGACATCATGGGTCGCGGTCGCAAGTGGATGGTCATCCTGCCCTGGGTGGGCATGATGGGCATCTCGTCCGCGGAGTACGCGTTCGCGTCCGCCGAGGACACACTGCACACCGCGCACCATTGGAACAGCGGACACATCTTCTGGATGATGACCGTCTGGGTGTTCTTCCAGGCGGCCGTGGCCATGCCCGCGGGCAGGCTCCGGGAGAGCGGCAAACTGCCGGCCCGCTGGGCCATGATGCTCGGCGCCGTGGGTACCTTCCTCGGCTATCTGTCGCTGGCCTTCGCACCGCACGTCATCGTCGCCTACATCGGCTTCAGTGTCTTCAGCGGTATGGGCGCCGGCATGGTGTACGCGACCTGCGTCAACATGGTCGGCAAGTGGTACCCGGAGCGCAGGGGCGGCAAGACGGGCTTCGTCAACGGCGGTTTCGCCTACGGCTCGGTCCCGTTCGTGTTCCTGTTCACCGGGTTCATGGACCTGACCAACTTCCGCTGGGTGCTGGTCTCGGTGGGTGTGCTGCTCGCCGCGATGGTCGCCGTCGCGGGCTCCTTCTTCAAGGACCCGCCGAAGAACTGGTGGCCGGCGAACATCGACCCGCTCAATCCTCCGGAGGACCCGCGGGCCCGCCGGTCGCTGGAGAAGAACCCGCCGGCCGTCAAGCAGTACACCCCCATGGAGGCATGGAGGACCGGTCGGGTCGCGCTGATGTGGTTCTGCCTGGCCTGTACGTCGGGTGTGAACATCTTCGGCATCGCCTTCCAGGTCGACATCGGCAAGGAAGCGGGCTTCGCGGGCGGAATCGTGGCCACCGCGATGTCACTCAAGGCGGTCGTCAACGGCACCGGTCGCGGTGTCATCGGCTGGCTCTCCGACCGGTACGGCCGCAAGCAGTGTCTGCTGGCGGTCTGCTTCATCCTGGGCCTCGCCCAGTTCGGCATCATCTGGTCGGCCTCGGAGCAGATGCTCGCGATGTTCCTGGTCTTCTCCGCGATCTCCGGATTCGGCGGTGGCGCGATCTTCCCGATGTTCGCGGCCCTGACCGCGGACTACTTCGGTGAGAACAACAACGCAACCAACTACGGCATGGTCTACAGCTCAAAGCTCGTCTCAGGGCTCGGCGCGGGCATGGGGTCCGTCGTCGTCGGCGCCTGGGGACACTCCGGAGCCTTCATCCTGGCCGGCTGCATCTCGTTCTTCGCCGGCTTCGTGGCTATCTTCCTGTCCCCGCCCGGTAGGCCCAAGAAGCGTGGGGTCCACCCCAACCCACACCCCCTTGGTGAGGAGATGGCTTGATATGACGGCGGAACCTGTCTCCGCTAGTAACACGGCACCGGCTACGGGGAGCCGGTACCGAGAAATCACCGACGAGCACGGCCGGATCTATCGCGTCGGCGAGACCGACCGCGACATCCTCGGCCACTCCCGCAAGTTCATGGTGTATCTGCCATGGGCCGCGATGATGGCCATCAGTGTCTTCGAGTACGCCTACGGGTCAGCGGAGGACACGTTGTCCTCCGCGCACGGCTGGACGCAGTCCAACACCTTCTGGATCCTGAGTGTCTGGGTGTTCTTCCAGGCAGGTGTGGCGTTCCCGGCCGGCTGGCTGCGGGAGAAGGGCATCATGCCGGCCCGGCGCGCCATGTACGTGGGCGCCTTCATGTGCCTGTTCGGATTCCTGGCCCTGTCGCACCTTCACAACGTGTGGCTGGCCATCATCGGATTCGGCATGATCGGCGGGCTCGGCTCCGGGTTCGTGTACGCGACCTGCATCAACATGGTCGGCAAGTGGTACCCCGAACGCAAAGGCGGCAAGACAGGTTTCGTCAACGGAGGCTTCGCCTACGGCTCGCTTCCGTTCATCTTCATCTTCAACTACGCCTTCGACACGTCGAACTACCACCGGGTGCTCGACATGATCGGCGTCTACGTGCTGATCGTGGTGCTGGTGTGTGCGTTCTTCTTCCGGGACCCGCCGAAGAACTGGTGGCCATCGGACATCGACCCGCTGGCGAAGTCGGGCGACAGCAAGAGCCAGGCGGCGCTGGCCAAGAACCCGCCGGCCGTCAAGCAGTACACCCCCATGGAGGCCATCAAGACTGGCCAGCTGCCGCTGATGTGGCTGAGCCTGGTCCTGACGGCAGGTGTGTCGATCTTCGGCATCTCCTTCCAGGTCGACTTCGCCAAGGAGGTCGGGTTCGGTCCACTGGTCGCCGCGTCCTCGATGGGTGTCATGGCGGTCATCAACGGCGTCGGCCGCGCGGTGGTCGGCTGGATGTCGGACCTGTGGGGCCGCAAGGCGAGCCTGATCCTCGTGATCGTCGTCCTCGGCCTGGCCCAGTTCGGCATCATCTGGGCGGGCGACGTCCGCAGCGAGTGGCTGTTCCTGGTCTTCGCGTTCCTGTCCGGCTTCGGTGGCGGCGCGTTCTACCCGATGTTCGCGGCGCTGACCCCGGACTACTTCGGGGAGAACTACAACGCCACCAACTACGGCCTGGTGTACAGCGGGAAGCTCATCAGCGGCCTGTTCGGCGGCGGTCTCGGCTCCATGGTGGTCGGCGCCTGGGGCTACAACGGCGCGTACGCCATGGCCGGCGGGATATCCATGCTGTCGGCGCTCGTGGCGCTGCTGCTGCGGCAGCCGGGGCGGAACGAGAAGGCGGTGTCCTTGACATGATCACGTAAAGGACTGATCCGCGCTGGTCACGTAAAGCGCATCGGTAAGAGTTGAGTGGGGCCCGGCCTGATGGCCGGGCCCCACTCATGTGCGCTCGTGCGCCGGAGTTATTTCCGCAGGGCCGCGAGGTTGTCGTAGCCGATGCGCGCGTGGGTCAGGGACTGGGCGGGGTCGGTGGCGCTGGGCGCGTTGTCCTGCTCGACCATGGGGTGGTGGTAGTTGCGGGCGCCGACCCGCTTGAAGAACGTCCGGTAGTCGATGACACCTTCGCCGAACGGGACCATGTCGTAGCCCATGCCGTTGGTGTCGTTGCGGGTGCCGTCCTTCGCGTGGAAGAGCGGGTAGCGGGCGTTGTGGGCGACGACGAGGGCCGCCGGGTCGAAGACCTTCTCCCGTGTGGAGCCGTCGTGCCCGGTGTAGGTGTGGAACTTGTACTGGGCCACGTGCGCCCAGAAGATGTCCATCTCCAGCCACACCGTCTTCGGGTCGCTGGCCCGCAGGAAGTACTCGAGCTTGCGGATGCCGGAGCTGCGGGTGGGCCTGCCCTGGTCGTCGAGCGGCCCGCCGTCGATGAGGAACCCGTACGCCGCGTCGTGGTTGTGCGTGTAGAGCTTGAGTCCTGCGCGGTCCGCGAGCCGCCCCAGCGCGTTCCACTTGTCGGCGGCGACGTCCCAGTCCGCCTTGTACGAGCTGCCGGTGGGGTCGCCGCCGGTGCCCATGTGGTCCATGCCGAGGATGTTCGCGATCTCCAGATGCTTCTTGAACTGGTCCTTGTCGGCCTCGGTGAGCGGCCAGGACGACGGGATGAAGCCGTGGTTGCCCTGGGCGCGCAGTCCGTACTCGTCGAGCCACGAGCGCAGCAGTTTCGCGCCCGCGACGGACTCCAGGTTCGCCCCTCCGGGCGCGTTGGCGTGCTGGCCGTAGCCGGCGAACTCGACCTGCTTGTAGCCGTAGCGGGCCAGCTCCTTGAACACCTCGCGGAAGCCGGAGGGCAGGTTGCTGCTCAGCGGGTCGCGGCCGGTGGCGTCGCGCACGGTGTAGAGGATGATGCCGCGTTTGTCGGCGGGGATCAGCTTGGTGCCGCGGCCGCCGCCGGAGGAACCGGCCGCCGGCTGGGCGAGTGCGGGTGCGGCGCCGAACACGGGCGCGGCGATGGCGGCGCCGGCGACGGCGGTGCAGGTACTGAGGAAGCGGCGGCGGTTGATACCGAGGCGGGATCTGAGGGCCTCGTCGGGACTTGATCCCTCGTCGGGACCTGCGGTGATGCGGATTTCGGTCACGGGTGCCTTCTCTCAGTCAGGACGTTGTCAGTGGCGCGTGCTTCACTCTCTGTAACTGCTCCTCCTGCCAGGGCGAGGAGGAGGGCTTTCACTTCGGTGGCCGCGACGCGGCCGGAGAGGACGTGGGGGGTGGAGCACAGGATGAGCGGACCTTCTTCCTCGCTCGCCGGGAGCCGGCCGTGGCTGCCGCGAATAGGCGAGGCGTCCAGCGGGACGACCGCCATGCGATAGCGCATGCCGAGCTTCTTGCGGGCGAGGGCGGTGGCCGCCTTGACCTTCACATAGGGGTCGAGGGGGTCCATGAAGAGTTCGACCGGGTCGTAGCCGGGTTTGCGGTGGATCTCGACGAGCTGCGCGAAGTCGGGCGCGCGGGCGTCGTCGAGCCAGTAGTAGTACGTGAACCAGGCGTCGGCCTCGGCGATGGCGACGAGCTCGCCGGAGCGCGGGTGGTCGAGCTGGTGCGCCTTCTTGCCCTCGTCGTCGAGGAGTTGCTCGATGCCGGGCAGTTCGGCGAGTGCCGCTCTGGTGGCGTCGAGGTCCTCGGGGCGGCGTACGTAGATGTGCGCGATCTGGTGGTCGGCGACGGCGAAGGCGCGCGATGCCATCGGGTCGAGGTACTCCATGCCGTCCTGCGTGTGCACCTCGAGCAGTCCCGCGCGGCGCAGCGCCCGGTTGATGTGGACCGGCCGGTCGGCGCGGGTGATGCCGTACTCGGACAGGGCGACGACGGTGCGGCCTTCGGCGCGGGCGTCGTCCAGGAGCGGGGCGAGGGCGGCATCGAGGTCGGCGGCCGTCTGGTGGGAGCGCGGGTCGTCGGGGCCGTAACGCTGCAGGTCGTAATCGAGATGCGGGAGGTAGCTCAGGATCAGGTCGGGGTGGCTGGTGGCCAGGACATGGCGGGTGGCGTCGACGATCCACCGGCTGGAGACGAGGTCGGCGCCCGGGCCCCAGAAGTGGAACAGGGGGAACGTGCCGAGTTTCTCGGTGAGTTCGTCGTGCAGGGCCGGGGGCCGGGTGTAGCAGTCGGGTTCCTTGCGGCCGTCGGCGTAGTAGACGGGACGGGGAGTGATGGTGATGTCGGTGTCGGCGCCCATGGCGTACCACCAGCAGATATTGGCGACCGTGTAGCCGGGGTGGGCGCGGCGGGCGGCGTCCCAGAGCTTGTCGCCCGCGACGAGACCGTTGTGCTGGCGCCACAGCAGTACGTCGCCGAGCTCGCGGAAGTACCAGCCGTTGCCGACGATGCCGTGCTCGGCGGGCATCGTGCCGGTCAGAAAGGTGGACTGGGCGGCGCAGGTGACGGCGGGCAGCACGGTACCGAGCGGGGCGCGGGACCCCGTCCGGCCGAGTCGTTCGAGGTGCGGCATGTGTTCGAGCAGATGGGGGGTGAGGCCGACGATGTCGAGGACGAGGAGCGGGGTGGGCGTCTTCAGCCCCTGCGGCGATTGAGCAGGTCTTTCAAGCCCCGCCGTCGGACGAGAGGCAGCGGGGTCCGGGGCGGAGCCCCGTGGCGTGGGGGCGTCGCCGCGCCGGGCACTCGCCGGTCGACCGGAGGTCATGGCAGCTCCTTGAGGCCGAGGTCGGTCAACAGGTCGCGGGCCAGGGCGAGTTCCGCGGCGATGCCGTCGGCGAGCTGCTGGCGCCCGCGCGGTCGCAGGGCCGGAGGGAGGGCCTGCCACGTGTAGGTCTCGACCTCCAGGTGGCGGGTGAGCGGACGGGCGCCCCCGACAAGACGGGTCAGCGTGTCCTTGAGGACATCGAGCGTGGAGGTGAGGGGCGCGGCGGGGGCCGCGTGCAGCGGGACGTGGAAGTGGGCGCGCCAGGGCACACCCTGCGGCAGCCCCTGCCCGTCGGCCGCCAGCGCTTCGCCGAGGTCGTCGACGCCGTGCAGGGCGCCGTCGGCGCGGGCGCGGGTCTGGTGCAGGAATCGGGGTTCGTCGAACGCGGCAAGTGCGGCCCGGACTTCGGGCAGATGGGGGTGTTCGGCGTGGAGAGCGGCGGAGAGCTGCGCCTTCACGACGGGGATGCGGGCGGTGGCGAGGGCGTCGAGCGCGGCGTCGGGCGGTTCGAAGGAGGTGGCGAGGTGGCAGGTGTCCAGGCACAGGCCGATGCGGTCGGTGCGGGCGACGTCGGTGAGGGGGCCGATGGCGTCGCCGGTGGTCTCGACGATGCACCCGGGTTCGGGTTCCAAGCCGATGCGGATGGAGCGGCCGGTCAGTTCCTCGATGGTGTCGAGACGTTCGGCGAGGGTGCGCAGGGCGGCGCGGGCCCGTTCGGCGCGCTGCGGGTCGTGGGCGGTGCGCCAGGACAGCGGCAGGGTGGAGACGGTGCCCTCGGCGGCGTCAGCGGGCAGCAGGGCGCCGAGCAGCCGGGCCAGGTCGACGGTGTGGGTGAGGCGCTCCTCGTCGGCCCAGTCCGGCTTGTAGACGCGGTACTTGACCTCCGCGGCGCCGAAGCCCTCGTAGGGGAAGCCGTTGAGGGTGACGACCTCGAGGCCGCGCCGGTCGAGTTCGGTGCGCAGCCCGCGCAGCGCGACGGGGTCGGTGATCAGGGCGCGGGCGGCGTCCTTCGCGAGCCACAGGCCGATGCCGAGGCGGTCCCTGCCGAGGCGTTTGCGCACGGGTTCGCAGTGGTCGCGCAGCTGGGCGAGGACACCGTCGAGGGTTTCGGCGGGGTGCACGTTGGTGCAGTACGCGAGGTGGACGGTGGAGCCGTCGGGGTGCCGGAAGCGCATGGGTCACTCACCGCCGCGCAGGATCGAGTTGCCTTCGTGGGTGGCGGGTTCCGTCGCGGGGACGTCGAGCCGCAGACGGTTACTGAGTCCGTAGAAGGCGACCGGGTTGCGCCACAGCACATGGTCGACGTCGTCGTCGGTGAAGCCGGCGGCGAGCATGGCGTCGGCGACCTTGCGGGTCTTGAGCGGGTCGCTGTTGCCCCAGTCGGCCGCGGAGTTGACGAGGACCTTCTCCGGCCCGTGGCCGCGCAGGATCTCCACCATCCGCTCCTCGTCCATCTTGGTGTCCGGGTAGACGGAGAAGCCGAGCCAGGCGCCGGAGTCCTTGGCCTCCTTGACGGTGGTCTCGTTGAGGTGGTCGATCAGGACGCGTTCGACGGGCAGCGCGGACTCGCGGACGACGTCGAGGGTGCGGCGCAGCCCGGCGAGCTTGTCGCGGTGCGGGGTGTGCACGAGGGCGGGCAGGCCGTGGTCGGCGGCCAGTTGCAGCTGGGCGGCGAGCGCGGTGTCCTCGGCGGCGGTCATGGAGTCGTAGCCGATCTCACCGACGGCGACGACGTTGTCCTTCACGAGGTAGCGGGGCAGCGCGTCGAGGACGGGGGTGCAGCGCGGGTCGTTCGCCTCTTTGGGGTTGAGGGCGATCGTGCAGTGGTGCGCGATCCCGTACTGGGCGGCGCGGAAGGGCTCCCAGCCCAGGAGGGAGTCGAAGTAGTCGTAGAACGAGGCGGGCGAGGTGCGGGGCTGGCCGAGCCAGAAGGCCGGCTCCACCAGGGCCCGCACCCCGGCGGCGTGCATCGCCTTGTAGTCGTCGGTGGTGCGCGAGGTCATGTGGATGTGGGGGTCGAAGATGCGCATCAGGACTCCTTGCCGTGGGGATCGGCCCGGCCGTTCGTCAGGGACTCGGGCGCGGTGAGGGCCAGGACGCGGTGCAGGTCGTCGGGGACGGGGCGCCCGGCGGCGGTGCGTTCGTCGGCGAAGTCGCCGAGCATGCGGGCGAGTTCGCCGTCGCCACGGGAGCGGTCGGCCAGGCCCGCCACGGCGTCCACCGGCACCCCGGTGAACAAGCACTTGAGAACAGCGTGCCGCCACGCATGGTCCGGCAGATGGGCGGCGGCGTACGGCCCGACGGCGGCCGCCACCAGGCGGGTGTCGTTGGCGCGCAGGGCGTCCTCGATCAGAGGGAGGGCGTCCGGGCCTTCCACCAGGTGGGGCAGGGCGAGCAGTACGGCGCGGCGCTCGGCGGCGGTGCCCTGCGCGTACAGGGCGGTGAGGGTGGCGGTGTCGGCGCGGGCGGCGTGCAGCAGGAGGAGCCGGACGGCGTCCGCGTGCTCGTCGCCGGTACGGCGACCGGCTTCGGCGAACCGCAACTGCCAGGGAGCGAGGGCATGTTGGGTCGCGTCGAAGACGGGGTGTGCGGCTGCGTCGGCGAGCGCTGCGTGCAGCCAGGCGCGGGCGGTGGCGTCCAGTGCGGCGTCGAGGCGGTCGCGGACGGCGCCGAGGACGGGGAGGGTACCGACGCCTGCTTTACCTATACCTGTGCCGTGCGTGGTCATGGTGTGCCTCCTCGCGGTGCCGGCCGGGTTACGGAGCGCAGGAAGTCGAGGGACCGGGCGGCCAGTTGGGGACCGGCGTGGGAGTGGCGGGGCAGTTCGACGACGGTCAGGCCCCGGTAGCCGGTGGTGGCGAGGGCGTCGAGCACGGGCGGGAAGTCGATCTCCCCTTCCCCGAACGGCAGATGCTCGTGGACGCCTCGGCGCATGTCCTCGATCTGCACATGCCGAAGCCAGGGCGCCGCCGCGCGGACACAGTCGGCGGGAGGCAGCGGTTCCAGGCACTGGCAGTGGCCGATGTCGAGGGTCAGGCCCAGCCCTTCGGGACTGCCCAGGTCGCGGCGCAGCCGGTGGAAGTCGGCGAGCGTGGCGAGGAGATGACCGGGTTCCGGCTCGATGGCAAGAGGGACGTCGGCGGCATCGGCGGCCTCAAGTACAGGGGTGAGCGCCCCGGCGAGCCGCTTCCACGCGGCGTCCGGGTCGGTGCCGTCGGGGGTGACGCCGCTGAAGCAGTGCACCGCGTGGGCACCCAGGTCGGCGGCGACCTGGACCGCGCGGACGAGCAGGCGGATACGGGCGTCCCGGGCGTCGGGGTCCGGGTCGAGGAGGGAGGGGCCGTGTTTGCGGCGTGGGTCGAGAACGTAGCGGGCGCCGGTCTCCACGGTGGCCGTGAGCCGGTGCCGGTCGAGGGTCCGGGCCACCTCGCCGGTGCGGGCCGCCAGGTCCGGGGCGAGGGGATCGAGGTGCATGTGGTCGAGGGTGAGCCCGACGCCGTCGTAGCCGAGGTCGGCGAGCAGTCCGAGGGCGTCGTCGAGGCGCAGGTCGGTGAGTCCGTTGGTGCCGTATCCCCAGCGGGGCGGGGCCGGTTCGGTGCCGCTCGCGGTCATGTGACGCTCACCTTCTTCGCGAAGTGGCGGGCGAGCGGGGCCAGGGCGAGGGTGGCGAGGGCGGTCACCGGGGCGCCGGAGCGGGCGGCCAGCGCGGACTGGAGGGGGACGAGCGCGCGGATACCGGCGCCGACGGCGCGTTGGGTGAGCGGGGGTGAGGGGTTGAGGGCGGCGTGGAAGAGGGGGCGCAGGGCGGTGGTGGCGTATGCGGTGACGGGGAGGGTGAGGGTGATCGGGGCGGGGCTTGTGGCCTGGGGACGTTGGGCGAGAGGGCCTGCGGGGTTGTCCCGGCGGCCGCGCAGCAGCCTGGGGGCGGCCTTGGTGCTGAGGGCGGCGCCCATTCCCATGCCGGCTTCGATGTGCGGGCTCGGGAGCCCGTCCCCTGCTGCACGCGGGTTCACGCCCCCGGACGCGCCCCGACCCTCGCCCCGCGCCCAGCGGACGTCTCTCGCCCGCGGGGCCAGGAGCGCGGCGGCGATCGCGGTGCCCGTGGCCAGGGCCGTCAAGGGGCCGGTGACGGAGCCTCCCTGGGTTTCGTTGCGGGAGACGGTGGTGACCGCGGTCGTGTGGGCGGCCAGGGTGGCGGCCGCCGTGAGGGCCTGGGGCAGGGGCCCGGGCGCGCCCGCCGGGCGCGTCGCCGCCGCCCCCATCAGCAGGTCCAGGGCGCGGGCCGTGCCCATCGCCGGCGGGCCCGCCGCGGTGCCCTTCAGGCGCAGGTCGTACGCCCACACCGTGGCCGCGAGTGCCGTGGCCACCGCGCCGGTCGTCCGGCCCGCCCGGCAGGCCAGGGCGAGGCCCGCGCCCGTCAACGCGCCCGCCGCCGCCAGGGCGTGGGCCGGTCGGATGCGGCCGGAGGGCAGCGGGCGGTGGGGGCGGTCGCGGGCGTCCTCGTCCCGGTCGGCCCAGTCGTTGAGCGCCATGCCCGCCGCGTACAGGCTGACGGAGGCGCCGACGGCCAGGAACGTGCCACGGGTCGGGCGGGATCCCGTCACCGCGGCCCCGGCCAAGGCGTCGCCCGGGACGGTCAACAGGGCCGGAAGGCGAAGGAGTTCGACCCACGCCCGGCCCCGCCGCCGCAACCCGGAGCCCGCGTCCCGACCCGGCCCCCGCACAACCGGCGCCCTGCCCCGACCCCGCTCCCCCGCCCCGGCGGCAGCCGCCCCGCTCACGCCGCACCGCCGCGCCGCAGGCGGTCCGCGAAGGCGAGCAGGGACGCGTACTGGTGGTCCAGGTCGGAGGATGCGCCGGGGTCGGGATCCTTGAAGTAGAAGCCCAACTCCGGGCGGGGACCGGTCAGTCCGGACTGCGCAGAGCGCAACAGCAGGCGCGCGAGGTCGAGGACGAGGGGCGCGGCGAGGGCCGAGTCGCAGCCCTGCCACGTGGTCTGCAGGGTCATCCGCGCGCCGAGGAAACCGTCGAAGGCGATGTGGTCCCAGGCCGTCTTCCAGTCACCGAGCGCCGGGACGTCGTCGATGTGGACCTCGCCCTGCGGGACGGCGCCGAGGGTGTCGGCGAGGACGCGTTCCTTGCCGGCATTCTTCGCGGCGGCCGCGGCCGGGTCGGCCAGGGCCGCGCCGTCACCGCCGCCGAGGAGGTTGGTGCCGGACCAGGCGCGCACGTCGAGCGCGCGCCTGCGGAACATCGGGCCGAGCACGGACCGCAGCAGGGTCTGCCCGGTCTTGCCGTCGCGGCCCGCGAAGGGGACGCCCGCGGTGTGGGCCGCGTGCTGAAGAGAGGGGTGGTGGAGTCCCGTGGAGGGGGTGAAGTTGATGTACGGGCAGCCGGCGCGCAGGGCCGCCGCCGCGTACAGGGAGCTGGCCGGGAGGTCGTCGCCGGTTGGTGGTGCCTCGGTGGAGGCGACGTTCACGACGACGGCCCCTGCCAGGGCGTGGCGCCGTACGAAGGACTGGATGTCGGCGGTGAAGGCGGCGATCAGCTCGTCCTGGGTGCGGCCGTCGCCGGGAAGTGGCCCGCCGGGCCTGATCTCCCGTTCGGCGGCGGCGAGTTCGCCGTGCACCGCGCCCGGCAGGCCGTGCGGCAGTACTCCCCCGGCAGCGAGCTGTTCGGCGCGTTTGGGCAGCGGGCAGTCGAGGGTGTCATGGCCGCCGAAGACGAGCGATGTCAGGGACGGCAGGCCCGCCGCGGTGAACGGCTCGGTCTCCGTGACCATCCCGGAGGGCGGATGCAGCCCGGCGCCGACGGCGGCGCAGCCCGCGACCGCCGTGGTGGCGACGGAGCCGCGGGCCCCGATCAGCCATACACCGAACCGTCGGTTCGAGGAGGACGGAGAGGACGGGGAGGACGGAGCGGGGAAGGATCCGGCGGACATGGGAAACCTCCTGGTCGAACGTGACGTCACGTGCAAAGCCGAAGCCGTGTCCGGCGTCGATCACGGCCTCGTGCGCCGAGCCGGCGGGCCCGGGGCCGCGCCCGGTGTCGGGCACGGCCCCGACGCACACCCCGCCGCTCCCGGCAGGGCAAGGCGGCGGGCGGGGGTCCGGCGTCCCTCGCCCGCCGCCGTCCTAGTCGCCCGCGCCGGGCAGTGCGCCCGCGTCGGACGTGGGGTTGAGTTCCTTCAGGCGGACCTTGCGGAAGGACACCTGGTCGGAGTCGCCGTGGTTCTGCAGACCGATGTAGCCGTCGGTCAGGCTCCGCTCGGGGTCCTTGTTGGTGAAGTCGTTGACCTCGACTCCGTTGAGGAACACCTGGAGGCGCTCTCCCCGCACCTTGATCTCGTACGAGTTCCACTGCCCCGGCGGCTTCAGGGCCTTGTCGCGGGCCGCGAGGTCGGCGGACTGGAAGGAGTAGATCGCGCCGGTGGTGCGGTCGGGTGCGTCGGTGGCGTCGATCTGGATCTCGTAGCCCTTGTCCACGGCCGACCAGGGGTCGTCGGAGGCCGGGAAGCCCACGAAGACACCGGAGTTGTCGTCGCCGGTCATCTTCCAGTCGAGCTTCAGGGAGTACGACCTCAGCTGCTTGGCCTGGTACCAGAGCAGGCCCATGCCGCCTTGGGAGTTGAGGGTCCCGTTCGTGGAATCCACGGTGAAGCCGCCGGGCCCCGCCTGTTTCCAGCCGTCGAGCGTCTCGCCGTTGAAGATGTTCCGGTAGCCGGTGTTCGGGCGGCAGTTGGCCGCGACCTTCCCGGTGGCGTACTGCAGGCCGCCGCGCAGATGGCCGCGGAACGCGGGGTCGGCGTAGGACTCCTTGGTGTGTCCGAGGCCGGTGTAGAAGGCGCGGCCGCCGCCGTAGTTCTGGCACCAGGCGATCGGGTGATCGCCGTTCATGGTGCCCCCTGTATAGGTCGTCTCGTCGAGCGAGGCGAGTACATGAACAGGCCGGTCCTTGTCGCGCGGGTTGGAGCGGTAGTTGTACCACTCGTCGGTGCGCTGCCAGGCGTCCGGCAGGCCGCGGGTCGCCGGATGGTGGTGGTCCTCGACGCGGACGGTGGCCGGCTGGATCGCCGGATGCCCCTGGAACCAGGCGCCGACGAGGCCGCCGTAGTAGCTCCAGTTGTACTCGGTGTCGGCGGCGGCGTGCACGCCCAGGTAGCCGCCGCCCTTGGCGACGTAGCCCTCGAACGCCTTCTGTTGGGTGGCGTCGAGCACGTCGCCGGTGGTGGAGAGGAAGACGACGGCCTTGTACCGGGCGAGGTTGGCCGGGGTGAAGGCGGTCGCGTCCTCGGTGGTGTCGACGGCGAGGCGGTCGGCGGCGCCGAGTTCCTTCAGGGCCGCGATGCCTTCGGGGATGGAGTCGTGCCGGAACCCGGCGGTCTTGGAGAACACCAGGACCCGGTCCCGGGCCCCGGCCACCTCGGCGCCCTGGGGCGCCGAGGTGGCCGGGGCGGTGAGGCCGCCGATGAGCAGGGCGGCAGCGGCCGTCGCGAGGCCGATGCGTACAGAGGTGCGCATGCTGTCCTGCTCCTCTCAGCTCGTGGTGAAGGTGAAGTCGTCGATCTCGAACAGGGAGCCGCCCGAGCCCTTGAAGACCAGGTAGAGCGTGGTGCTCTTGGTGGGCGGATAGCTGATGGCGGTGGTGACGTCGGTGTACGTCTCCCACGAGCCGGTCGGTGCGACCTTGGCCTTGCCGATGACCTTGCCGGTCGCCGAGCCGGTGCGGATCTCGAGGGTGCCGCCGGCCCCGGCCGAGGCGACGCGCGCCTTCAGGGACTTGGCGTTCCCGATCGCGTAGGGCTTGAAGGAGATCCAGTCGCCGTTGTCGATGGTGCCGACGGCCTTGCCGCCGTTGGCCGTGTCGTGGCTGACGACCGACACACCCTTGGAGTCGCCGTAGTGCTCGGCCTGGCGGTGCTTCTGCTGGGTGACGTGCTGGTCGTGCGTGGTCAGCGCCGGCTGGCCGTTGGCGCCCTTGTCGGTGTACTCGGCGTCGAAGACACCGAAGACGTTGGCGTTCGGGTCGTGCTCACTGTCGGCGCTGGTCTGGATGGTGCCGGAGCAGCCGGTGGCCGAGGTGATCGGGTGGCCGTGGCTGTCGTGGCCGAGGATGTGGGTGACCTTGACCTTGGCGCAGTCGATGGCCCCGTCCTCGGGGTCGGTGACCTTCACCTTGAAGGGGACCTTGTCGCCGAAGGTGAACAGCTGGCCGTCGGCGGGCAGTTGCAGGGTCACCTTGGGCGCGGTGTTGCCGACGACGAGGTGCACGTCGGCGCTGCCGGTGCGGCCGGTGGAGTCCTTGGCGGTCACGGTCGCGGTGTACGTGCCGTTCTTCTTGTAGGTGTGGCTGGGCGAGGCGCCGGTGCCCGTGGTGCCGTCGCCGAAGTTCCAGGAGTACGTGAGCGCGTCACCGTCGGCGTCCGAGGCCGTGGAGGTGAACCGCGCCTTCAGGGGCGCCTGGCCGGACGTCTTGTCGGCCTTGGCGTCGATGGTCGGCGAGTGTCCTTCGGTGGCGTTCTCGATGCGGTACAGGGCGGAGTTCTCGTCGCCGCCGAACCAGGAGAGGCCGTAGTCGAGGACGTACAGCGCGCCGTCGGGGCCGAAGGCCATGTCCATCACCTGGGTGCCGGTCCAGGGGAACGGGTTGATCGAGGTGACCTTGCCGTCGCCGTCCTGCTCGATGCGCTTGATCCACTGCCGGCCGAACTCGCCGGCGAAGAAGTCGCCGTCGTACGCCTCGGGGAACTTCACCGGGGAGGTGTTGGCGGCGTCGTAGCGGTAGACGGGGCCGGCCATCGGGGACTCGGAGCCGGAGCCGAACTCCGGGAGGGAGCCGCCGTCGTACGGGATCCACGCGGTCTGCGCGGGCGGCAGGTCGGTGAGGCCGGTGTTGTGCGGCGAGGTGTTCTTCGGCGCCGCGCAGTCGAACTTCGCACCGGAGGTGCTCGTCGCGAAGTCGTAGTCCACGTAGGCGTCGTTGTTGCCGGTGCAGTACGGCCAGCCGAAGTTCCCCGCCTTCGTCACGCGGGCGAACTCGACCTGGCCCGCGGGGCCGCGGCCCGGGTCGGCGGTGCCCGCGTCGGGCCCGTAGTCGCCGACGTAGACGGTGCCGGTGGGCTTGTCGACGCTCATCCGGAACGGATTGCGGAAGCCCATCGCGTAGATCTCGGGGCGCGTCTTGTCGGTGCCGGGCGCGAACAGGTTGCCGTCGGGGACGGTGTACGAGCCGTCGGCCGCGACCTTGACGCGGAGGATCTTGCCGCGCAGGTCGTTGGTGTTGCCTGCCGAACGCTGGGCGTCGTAGGCCGGGTTGCGGGTGCCGCGCTCGTCGATGGGCGAGTAGCCGTCGGAGGCGAACGGGTTGGAGTCGTCGCCCGTCGACAGGTACAGGTTGCCGTCCTTGTCGAAGTCGATGTCGCCGCCGACGTGGCAGCAGATGCCGCGCGAGGTCGCGACGTCGAGGACCTTCTTCTCCGAGTCCTTGTTCAGCGTGCCGTCGGTGTCGAGCGTGAACCGCGAGAGCCGGTTGTAGCCGTCGAAGGGGGCGAAGTCGGCGGCGGTGCCGTCGTTGGGGGCGTCGCCCGCCGGGGTGTTCAGCGGGGGCGCGTAGTAGAGATAGATCGCGCGGTTCTCGCTGAAGTTCGGGTCGACGCCGACGCCCTGGAGGCCCTCTTCGTCGTGGGTGTAGACGTCGAGTTTGCCGGCGACCTTGGTGGTGCCGTTCTCGTCGGTCAGGCGCAGCACGCCGTCGCGCGAGGTGTGCAGGACCTTGCGGTCCGGCAGGACGGCCAGCGACATCGGCTCGCCGACCTCCTCCGCGCCCTTGGCGAGGGTGACCTGCTGGAAGTCCTCGGCCGCGATCTTCTCGTCGGCGGGCGCTGGTGCCGCGGCCGCCGAGAAGGTGAGCGAGGCCGCGGCGAGCAGGGTGCCGGTGAGCAGGGCGAGTGCGTTGCGCGTTCTCAGGCGTTTCCTGTGCACGGGTTCCTCCGGACAGAGGGGCGGGTCGTGCGATACGCCGGGGCGCGCCGTCGCCCCGGAGGGATCTGTGCCGTGAGTGCCTTGTGTGTGCCGTGCGTACGTTCGAGGGAGGACGCTAGCTGCGTTTGTCCGGCTCGAACAGACCTTGTACGGCTAAGAGTTGAGCTTTTTCCTACTTCAGGACAAAGCCGGTTTCGGGCGTGCCGGACCGGCCGCGCGACCATCGGACCGGGTCGCGCGGCCGCGGCCTCCGCCTCAGCTGTTGAACGCGGCGTCGAAGGACGCCGTGGGCGGCTCGTAGTCGAACGCCTTCAGGCGGGTCAGCGCCTCGGGGGCGCCCTGGAGGCGGTCCATGCCCGCGTCCTCCCACTCCACCGAGATCGGCCCGGAGTAGTCGATGGAGCGCAGCATGCGGAACACGTCCTCCCAGGGGACGTCCCCGTGCCCGGCGGACACGAAGTCCCAGCCGCGGCGGGGGTCTCCCCACGGGAGGTGGGAGCCGAGGCGGCCGTTGCGGCCGTCGAGGCGCTTGCGGGCCTCCTTGCAGTCGACGTGGAGAATGCGGTCGCGGAAGTCGTAGAGGAAGCCGACCGGGTCGAGGTCCTGCCACACGAAGTGGGAGGGGTCGAAGTTCAGGCCGAAGGCCCGGCGGTGGTCGACTGCCTCCAGGGCGCGGTGCGTTGTCCAGTAGTCGTACGCGATCTCGCTCGGGTGGACCTCGTGGGCGAAGCGGACGCCCTCGGCGTCGAACACGTCGAGGATGGGGTTCCAGCGTTCGGCGAAGTCCTCGTAGCCGCGCTCGATCATCGACTCGGGCGCGGGCGGGAACATGGCGACGAGATGCCAGATCGCCGATCCGGTGAAGCCGATGACGGTGTCGACGCCGAAGGCTGCGGCCGCGCGGGCGGTGTCCTTGATCTCGGCGGCGGCCCGCTGGCGGACGCCCTCGGCCTCGCCGTGCCCCCAGATGCGGGCGGGCAGGATCGCCTCGTGGCGCTCGTCGATGATGGCGTCGCAGACGGCCTGGCCGACCAGGTGGTTGGAGATGGCCCAGCACTTGAGGCCGTACTTGTCGAGCAGGGCGTGGCGTCCCTTGACGTAATCGGGGTCATCGAGGGCCTTGTCGACCTCGAAGTGGTCGCCCCAGCAGGCGAGTTCGAGTCCGTCGTAGCCGGCGTCGCGGGCGATGCGGCACACGTCTTCGAGCGGCAGGTCGGCCCACTGACCGGTGAAGAGGGTGAACGGGCGGGGCATGGATGTGCTCCTCTCGGGTCGGGGGCTCTCAGGCCGGGATCGGGGTGTAGACGGAGTTCTTGGCCGCGCTCTCCTCGACCGCGGCGAGGACGCGCTGCACCTGGAGCCCGTCGGCGAACGACGGCCGGGGCTGGGCCCCTTCGGCGATGGCGGTGACGAGATCGCGGGCCTGGTGGGTGAACGTGTGCTCGTAGCCGAGGCCGTGTCCCGGCGGCCACCAGGCCTCCAGGTAGGGGTGTCCCGGCTCGGTGGCGAGGATCCGCCGGAAGCCGGCGCGTTCGGCGGGTTCGGTGTGGTCGTGGAAGGACAGTTCGTTGAGGCGTTCCAGGTCGAAGGCCAACGAGCCGTGGGAGCCGTTGAGTTCGATGGTCAGCGCGTTCTTGCGGCCGGTCGCGAACCGGGTGGCCTCGAAGGAGGCGAGGGCGCCGGAAGCGAACCGGCCGGTGAACAGGGCCGCGTCGTCGACGGTGACGGGCCCGGTGCCGGCGTCGCCGCCCCCGGCCCCGGAGAGGCCGGAGGACGCCCCGTCCAGGAGCGGGCGTTCGCGGACGAAGGTCTCGGTGAGCGCGGAGACGCCGGTCACGAGCTCGCCCGCGAGGTACTGGGCGAGGTCCACGGCGTGCGCTCCGAGGTCGCCGAGCGCGCCGGAGCCCGCGTGCGGTTTCTGCAGCCGCCAGGTGAGCGGGAACGCCGGGTCGGCGAGCCAGTCCTGGAGGTAGTGGGCGCGGACGTGGCGCAGGGTGCCGATGCGCCCGTCGGCGACCATGCGGCGGGCGAGCGCGATGGCCGGGACGCGTCGATAATTGAAGCCGACCATCGCCAACTGGCCGTTGGTGGCGGCCCGTTCGGCGGCTTCCGCCATCACCTCCGCCTCCTCAACCGAGTTGGCGAGCGGCTTCTCGCACAGCACGTGCTTGCCGGCCTCCAGGGCGGCGACGGCGATCTCGGCGTGGCTGTCGCCGGGGGTGCAGATGTCGACCAGGTCGACGTCGTCCCGGGCGATCAGCGCCCGCCAGTCGGTCTCGGCGGCGGCCCAGCCGAGCCGGGCGGCCGCGGCGCGCACCCCCGAGGCGTCGCGGCCGCAGATCGCGGCGAGTCGGGGCGTGAGCGGCAGGTCGAAGACGTGGCCCACGGTGCGCCAGCCCTGTGAGTGGGCGGCGCCCATGAAGGCGTACCCGACCATGCCGACACCCAGGACGGGCCGTCCGTCGTTCCCGTCGCCCGGCTCCCCGTTCGCGTCCGTGCCGCCCGTGCTGCCCGTGCTTGCCATGCAGAAGTCCTCCTCGTCCGCGCGGTGTTCCCTGCCACTCCGGTCGTACGGGCGGGGCTCACTTGAAGCCGGTGGGCATGTACTGGTCGACGTTCTTCTTGTCGACGACGGCCGAGTACAGGGTCAGGTGGGCGGGAATCTCGAACTCGGCCATGCCACTGATGCCCTTGCCCTGGCCGAGCGCGCGGGCCAGGTCGATCGCGGAGGCGGCCATGGTCGGCGGGTACAGGACGGTGGCCTTCAGCACGCCCCGGTCCTGCTTGATCTCCTCGAACGCGGAGAGCGCACCCGCGCCGCCGACCATCAGGAAGTCGTCGCGCCCTGCCTGCTTGATGGCGCGCAGGGCGCCGACACCCTGGTCGTCGTCGTGGTTCCACAGGGCGTCGAAGTTCTTCTGCGCCTGCAGGAGTTGGGCCATCTTGGCCTGCCCCGACTCGACCGTGAACTCGGCGGCCTGCCGGGCCACCTTCTTGATGTTGGGGTAGTTCTTCAGGGCGGCGTCGAAGCCCTCGGTGCGCTGTTTGGTGAGTTCGAGGTTGTCGAGCCCGGCGAGCTCGACGACCTTCGCGTTCTTCTTGTCCTTGAGCTGCTCGCCGATGTAGTGACCGGCGCTCAGGCCCATGCCGTAGTTGTCGCCGCCGATCCAACACCGGTACGCCTGCGGGGTGTTGAAGATGCGGTCCAGGTTCACGACGGGGATGCCGGCGCGCATCGCCTTCAGGCCCACCTGGGTCAGCGCCTTGCCGTCGGCGGGCAGCACGACGAGGACGTCGACCTTCTTGTTGATGAGGGTCTCGACCTGGCCGATCTGCGCGGCCGTGTCATTGGAGCCCTCGGTGGTCTCCAGGGTGACGTCCGCGTACTTCTTGGCGCGTTCCTTGGCGTTGTCGTTGATGGCGTTGAGCCAGCCGTGGTCGGCCTGCGGCCCCGCGAAGCCGATGGTGACCTGCTTGCCCTTCTTGTCGTCGGCGACCGGCTGGTCGTCGGTCTTCTTGTCGTCGCTCTTGTCACTTGGCTCGTTGCTGGTGCAGGCGGTGAGCAGTCCGCCCGCGGTGACGGCCGCGGCCGCGCCGAAGATCAGTCCCCGGCGGCTCGTTGTCTCTGGCATGGCGTGTCCCTTTCCGCGTTTCAATGGGAAGTGCTGGCCGTGCGCCGCTGCACCAGGACCGCCACGACGATGATGGCGCCCTTGGCGATCTGCTGGACGTCGCTCTGCAGGTTGTTCAGCGCGAAGATGTTCTGGATCGTGGTGAAGATCAGGACGCCGAGGACGGAGCCGACGATGGTGCCTCGGCCGCCGGTGAGCAGGGTGCCGCCGATGATGGCGGCGGCGATGGCGTCGAGTTCGTAGAGGTTGCCGTTGGTGTTCTGGCCGGAGCCGGAGAGCACGATCAGCAGGAAGGCCGCGATGCCGCAGCACAGGCCGGAGAGCAGATACAGATAGAGGCGCTGGCGGCGCACGTCGATACCGGCGAGGCGGGCGGCCTCCGCGTTGCCGCCGACGGCGACGGTGCGGCGGCCGAAGGTGGTCCGGTTGAGGACCAGCCAGCCGATCACGGTGACCGCGACGAACACCATCACGAGCGGCGGGATCCCGAGGACGTACGAGTCGCGCTCGCCGAGCTTCAACACCCCTGGCACGGTGACCATTTGGGTCTTGCCGTCGGTGATCTGGAGGGCGAGGCCACGGCCCGAGGCGAGCATCGCGAGCGTGGCGATGAACGGGACCATGCCGCCGTACGCGATCAGCACCCCGTTGACGAGGCCGCAGCCGACGCCGACGAGGATCGCCGTGAACAGGACGCCGGCGAAGCCGTACTCCTGGGTGGCCACGGTGGTGGACCAGACACCGGCGAGGGCGACGATCGCGCCGACGGAGAGGTCGATCCCGCCGGAGATGATCACAAAGGTCATGCCGACGGTGACGACACCGATGACGGAGGCCTGGGTGAGGACGAGTTGGAGGTTGTCCGTGTCCAGGAAGGAGTCCGGCTGGGTGATGCCGCCGATCACGACCAGGGCGGCGAGGACGCCGAGGAGCGAGAGCGTACGGACGTCCAGACGCAGGACGCGGGGGTGTTTCGCGGCGGGGTCCGACTTGGGGGCCGCTGGACTTGTGGTGGATGCGGGCTGTGACACGGCGCCCTCTCCCTTCGACAGTGCCGGCAGTGCGGGCTGGGTGGGCGGCGTGGGCCCGGTGGGGCTCATCGCGCGCCCTCGATGACCAGGTCGAGGACCGCGTGTTCGTCCAGGTCGGTGGCCGGGGACTCGTGGATCACCCGGCCCTCCCTGAGGACCAGGACCCGGTCGGCGAGACCGAGCACCTCGGGGACCTCGCTGGAGACGAGGAGCACGGCGAGCCCCTCGTCGGCGAGGCGGCGGATCACGGCGTACAGCTCGGCGCGGGCGCCGACGTCGACGCCGCGGGTCGGCTCGTCGAGCAGCAGCACCCGGCAGCCGCGCAGCAGCCAGCGGGCGAGCACGGCCTTCTGCTGGTTGCCACCGGAGAGTGTGCGCACCAGTACGGATGGGTCCGCGGGGCTCAGGGACAGTTCGCGGGTGGCGCCGCGGGCGGCCTCGCGCTCCCGACCCCGGTCCATCCAACCCCCGTACGAGAAGCGGGACATGGAGGAGACGGACACGTTGCGGGTGACCGATTCGAGCATCAGCAGGGCCTGCGCCTTGCGTTCCTCAGGGGCGAGCCCGAGTCCGGCCCGGACGGCGGCGCGGACACTTCCGGTACGCAACGCCCTTCCGCCGACCTGGATCTGACCGGCCGTCGGTTTACGGGCTCCGTAGATCGTCTCCAGGATCTCGGAGCGCCCGGAGCCCACGAGTCCGGCGAGGCCGACGATCTCGCCGGGGCGGATGTCGAGGTCGAACGGCGCGAACTCCCCGTCACGGGTGAGGCCTTGGACCTTCAGGACGGGGTCCGTGTGCGGCCCGCTGTTGGGCCGGTCCGGGAAAACGTACTCGACGTTGCGGCCCGTCATCAGGGAGATGATGTCGCGGGTCGGGGTCTGCTCGGCGGGCAGTCCCACGGCCACGGCGCGGCCGTCCTTGAGGACGGTGACGCGGTCGCCGATGCGGCGGATCTCCTCCAGGCGGTGGGAGATGTAGACGACGGCGACGCCCTCGGCGGTCAGGTCGCCGACGATCCTGAAGAGGTTCTCGACCTCGTCGGGGTCGAGCGCCGCGGACGGCTCGTCCATGACCATGAGCCGTACGTCGTGGGAGAGCGCGCGGGCCATGGAGACGATCTGCTGGTGGGCGGCGGACAGGTCGCCGACGAGGCGTTCGGGGTCGATCTCCGGGTGGCCGAGCCGCCGGAGCAGCGCGGCCGTCTCGGTGCGGGCCGCGCGTCCGCGCACGACGAATCCGCCGGCGGTCGGCTCGTGCCCGAGGAACACGTTCTCGGCCACGGACAGGGCCTCCACCAGGTCGAGTTCCTGGTAGATGGTGGCGATGCCGAGGCGCATCGCGGCGATCGGCGAGCGCAGCGCGACCTGGTCGCCGTGCCAGGTGATGACGCCGTCGTCGGGCTGGTGCGCCCCGGCGAGGACCTTGATCAGCGTCGATTTCCCGGCGCCGTTCTGGCCGAGCAGACAGTGCACCTCCCCGGCCTGGACCTCCAGGTCGACGCCGTCCAGGGCGCGCACGCCGGGGAACGACTTGGTGATGCCGGACATGGTGAGCAGCGGTGGTGCGGAGGCCGTATCGGGTCCCATGACGGTTCCCCTCGGGGCGGGTGCGGACCGGTTTCAGGGCAAAAAGGGCAGGGCGGGGCTGAGCGCCGTACAGGGTGTGCGTGGAACAAGGTGAACAGGGTGTGCAAGGAACAGGGTGTGCGTGGAGCAGCGTGGAAGAGCTGGGCTTACGCGGGTGAGAACAGGTGATCGCTGATCAGTCGGGCGCCGCCGGTCACTCCGGCGGTGGGCCCCAACTCCCCTAGAACGATGGGGAGGTTGCCGGTCGCCAGGGGGAGCGACTGACGGTAGACCTGGGTGCGCAGGGCGGCCAGCAAGGTGTGGCCGAGTCCGGTGACACCGCCGCCGATGACGACGAGCCCCGGGTTGAAGAAGCTGACGAGGGACGCAATGACCTGCCCGGTGCGGTTGCCGCCCTCACGGATCAGGTCGAGGCAGGTGGCGTCGCCGGCCGCGGCGGCCGCGGCGACATCGGCGGCGTCGAGCCGGCCCGCGCTCTCCAGACGGGCGGCGAGCTCCGGGGAGCGCCCCTCTCGGGCGGCGGCCTCCGCGTCACGCGCGAGCGCGGCGCCGCTGAAGTGTGCTTCCAGGCAGCCCTTGTTGCCGCAGGCGCACTGCCGGCCGTCCTGCTCGACGCGGATGTGCCCGATGTCGCCGGCCGACCCTGTGGTGCCTCGGTGGACCTCGCCGCCGACGACGATGCCGCAGCCGATGCCGGTGCCGATCTTGACGCAGAGGAAGTCGCGGGCCTGCCGGGCGACGCCCGCGTGCTGCTCCCCCATCGCCATCAGGTTCACGTCGTTGTCGACCATGACGGGGCAGCCCAGTTCCTGGCTGAGCGCCTCGCGGACCGGGAAGCCGTCCCAGCCGGGCATGATCGGCGGTGCGACGGGGACACCCTCGGGGAACCGCACGGGACCCGGCACGCCGATGCCCGCGCCGTCGAAGCCCTCGGCGAGCCCGGACGCCTTCAACTTGGCTGCCATGGCGAGGACTTGTTCGAAGACCGCGACCGGGCCCTCGCGTACGTCCATGGGCTGGGCGATGTGGCCGAGGATCTCCAGCTCGGCGTTGGTGACGGCGACGTCGACCGAGGTCGCGCCGATGTCCACGCCGAGGAAGCGGAGCGAGGGGGCGAGCCGGACGTTGTGGGAGCGGCGGCCGCCGCGCGAGGCGGCGAGTCCGTCGGCGACCACGAGTCCGGTCTCCAGGAGCCGGTCCACCTCCACGGCGAGCCGCGACCGCGACAGTTCCACCTGATCGCCCAGCTGGGCGCGGGAGTTGGGACCTTCGTCGCGCAGCAGTCGCAGCAGTCGCGCCTGGTGCGCGTTGGCGGGTCGAGCCGTCATGCGTCTCACGTGCCCCTCCCCGCCGCTTCGGGCCTCTTCGGGTGGTGGTGCCGTGCGCTCGCGTTCGTCTTTCGATGGGGAACGTAGCAGCGCCCACCCGGCGCGGGAAGAAGTTGCGCGGGAATTGCCCCTGACTTTCTCCGGCCGCAGGACAAAGCCCGCTGCGCCGCCCGGTTATGCCCTCGGCGCCCGATCACGCCCTCGGCGCCCGATCACGCCCTCGGCGCCCGATCACACCCTCGGCGCCCGATCACACCCTCGGCGCCCGATCACGCCCTCGGCGCCCGATCACGCCCTCGGCGTCCGATCACACCCTCGGCGCCCGGTCACGCTCTCGCCGCCCGGTCACGCTCTCGCCGCCCGGTCACGCCTTCGGCGCCCGCCACAGCGTCATGTCGGCGGTGAGGAAGCTGATGCCCGGCTTGTCCCACAGGGCGGTCGACTTCGTCTGCACAACGAGCAGAGCGATGTCCCCGGCGGAGTTCCTGACGCAGATCTCGCTGCCGCCCGCGGCTGCGGCCAGCGGCAGTCGGTGGCTCTTCTGGCCGGTGACGGCGAGGCTGCAGGTGTCGTGGTCGGCGCCCGGCTTGTCGTAGAGGAGTGTGAAGACGCTGGTGTCGCTCTCCAGTGCGCAGCCGACCTGTTTGCAGACGAAGCGGATGTCGCCCTTGCCGCCGGTCTTGCGCGCGTCCGGGTCCCGGGTGCTGAGCGAGTACTTCTCGTCCAGCCAACGTTGGGCGTAGGCCTCGGCCCGCGGCGTCCCATCGGCGTCCCCCGAAGGCCCCGCGGTCCCGTCCCCCGCCGCCTTCTGCTCATCGGCGCCGACGCCCTGCGCGGACTCCGCCGCGGCCGACGCGGACGGGCGGCCTGCCCCCTCGGCCGATTCCCCGCCCGATGTACCCGACGTGTCCGCAGTGCCCGAGGCGGTCACTCCCGCCCCGGCGGCGCCCCGGTCCCGGGTCCCACCCATGCCGTCGGTGACGACCCATGCGAGGCCTGCCGCCAGGGCCACGCCCGCGGTCACCGCGGCGGTGACGAGCGCGGTCCTGCGCCGCCGGGCGCGCCGCTCTTGTGGCGTCACGGGCCGCTCGGGCGGCGGGGCGAACACCTGCGCGGGGTGCGGCAACGTAAGGGCGCCCGGCTCCGCCACGGTCGCCGGGACGGTGACGGCGTCAACCGCCCGGACAGTGGCGGCGTCGGCCGCCGGGTCCGGCACGGTGGCCAGCGGCGGCGCCGGGACCGGGGCGTTCGACCCGGCGAACTCCCGCCACACCGCGGGGCTCGCGCCGCCGCCCAGGCTCCGCCGGCACCACGCGACGAGCTCCTCCGGCGTGGCCCGGTGCTCGGGCCGTGCCTGGAGGCAGCGGTCGAGGATCGGCCGCAACTCCTCGGGCAGCACGGAGAGATCGGGTCTCTCGTGCACGATCCGGTAGAGCACGCCGACCGACTGGCCCTCCCCGTACAGCGGCGCGCCGAGAGCCGCGAACGCCGCGGTCTGCCCCAGCGCGAACACATCGGTCGCCGGGCCCACTTGTCCCGCCACGGCCTGCTCCGGCGCCATGAACTGGGGCGTGCCGACGGCGGATCCGGTGACCGTGCTCGACGTCAGGTCGGCGGCGACGGAGATGCCGAAGTCGATGACCCGCGGCCCGTCCGCGGCGAGCAGGACGTTCGACGGCTTGAGGTCCCGGTGCACGATGCCCACGCCGTGGATGGCCTGCAACGCCTCGGCCACCGCGGCCATCAGCCACAGCACCGCGGGCACCGGGAGCGGTCCGTGTCGGGCCACCGCCGCCGCGAGGGACGGGCCGGGCACGTAGAGCGTGGCCAGCCAGGGCGGTGCCGCCTCTGCGTCGGCGTCGATCAGCTCGGCGGTGTAGGCGCCCCGTACCCGCCGGGCCGCCTTGATCTCCCGGGCGAACCGCCGCCGGAACGCGGGATCGTCGGCCAGTTCGGGTCGCACCACCTTCAGGGCGACCGGCCGGCCTCCCCTGGTGTGCGACAGATAGACCCGGCCCATGCCGCCCGCGCCGAGCCGGGCCGCCAGGCGGTATCCGCCCACCGTCACCGGATCGTCCGCCCGCAGCGGCTGGAACACTTCGTGCACGCCGTCCACCGGTACTGGCCCCCACGCCTTCACCCCATGCCGCCGGCCCCCTGACCCACGGTCCCCGCGAGCAGCCTAGACGCAGGTGGGTTGGGGCCGGATCACCGGGAACGGCGAACTGCCGCCGCTGTCAGGCCTCGTCGGGGTGGTGATACGTCTCCAGGGAGTCAGGCCTCGTCGCGGTGGTGGTACGTCTCGCGGGTGTGCTCGGTGTGCGTCCGCATCACCGCCGTGGCCTTCGCCTCGTCGCGCGCGGAGATCGCGGCGATCAGCTGGCGGTGCTCGATCCAGGACTGCTCGCCGCGCTGCCGGGCGACGGGCTGGTAGTACCAGCGGACGCGGCGGTCGACCTGGCCCGCGAGTTCGCCGAGGACCACATTGCCCGCGAGTTCCATGACCTTGGCGTGGAACTCCGCGTTGGTGGCGACGACCAGATCCACGTCCCCGTCGGCGACGGCCTGCTCGCCCTTGGCGCAGAGCGCCTCGAGCTCGCCGATGCCGGTCTTGCCCGCGTTGGCCGCCGCGAGCCGGGCGGCCTCGGCCTCCAACAGCGTACGGACACTGAGGAGTTGGTCGGCCTCCTCCTCGGTCGGCTCGTGCACGAACGCGCCCTGCGCGGGGCGCAGGTCCACCCAGCCCTCGGTGTTCAGCCGCTGCAGCGCCTCGCGCACCGGCTGGCGGGAGACCCCGAGGTGACCGGCGAGTTCGCTCTCGACCAGGTGCTGGCCGGGCTGCAGCGCCCGCGTCGTGATCAGTTCGAGCAGCGCCTCGTAGACCCGCTCGCGCAGCGGTCCGGGGCGCTCCAGCTTGGGCACCGCCCCCTGCGGCAGTCCTGTGGACAACATCGCGGTCCCCCTCCTGGGCTTCGAACATCCGGCAGGCCGGCTCCGACGATTGCCGGATTGGCTTTGGAATACAGTTTACCGAGCGCAATCGCCACGGCTAGGGCAAGTTGACCTCGTCACACTCTGCATGCCGGATGTACGCGAGCGGGTCACGGGCAGCGGATCACCTGGCCCGCGTACGAGAGGTTGCCGCCGAAGCCGAAGAGCAACGCGGGCGCCCCGCTGACCAGTTCGCCGCGCTCGACGAGCTTCGAGAGGGCGATCGGCACGCTCGCGGCCGAGGTGTTGCCGGAGTCGACGACGTCCCGGGCGATGACCGCGTTGACGGCGCCGATCTTCTCCGCGAGGGGCTCGATGATGCGCAGGTTGGCCTGGTGGAGGACGACCGCGGCGAGGTCCGCCGGGGCGAGTCCCGCCTTCGCGCAGGCCTCGCGGGCCAGTGGCGGCAGCGAGCGGGTGGCCCAGCGGTAGACGGACTGGCCCTCCTGGGCGAAGCGGGCGGGCTCGCCCTCGATGCGTACGGCGTCGCCCATCTCGGGGACCGAGCCCCACAGGACCGGGCCGATCCCCGGCTCCTCGCCCTCGGCGCAGGGCTCGACGACCACGGCGCCCGCCCCGTCCCCGACCAGGACGCACGTCGAGCGGTCCGTCCAGTCGGTGACGGCGGACATCTTGTCGGCGCCGATGACCAGGGCGCGCGTCGCGGCCCCGGCGCGCAGCGTGTGGTCGGCGGTGGCGAGGGCGTGCGTGAAGCCCGCGCACACCACGTTCAGGTCGAGCGCGGCCGGTGACGGGACGCCCAGGCGGTGGGCGACGCGGGCCGCCATGTTCGGCGAGCGGTCCACGGCCGTGGAGGTCGCGACGACGACCAGGTCGATCTCGTCCGCGGCCAGGCCCGCCGCGGCCAGCGCCTTGGCGGCGGCGTGCGCGGCGAGCTCGTCGACCGGTTCGTCGGGGCCCGCGATGTGCCGGGTGCGGATGCCGACGCGACTGCGGATCCACTCGTCATTGGTGTCGACCATGCCCGCCAGTTCCCCGTTGGTGAGGATTTTGGCGGGCTGGTGGTGCCCGATGCCGACAATGCGCGAACCGACCATGGAGGCCCCCTCGTGAGCTGCGGATCCTCCAGTCTGGTCAGCGACTCACGAGTAACCGGATGCGGCCAGTGACAGGAAAGTGCCGTTTCACTTGGAGAGTTCTGCTGGAGTCGCGGAGAGTTCCGATGGAGCCGCCGGGCCGGTCACGGAGATTCACCCGGTGAACAGCTGTGTGGCTTTTTGCACCAGTTCGTACACTCCGTACGCGAGCGGCAGCCCGACCCACAGCCAGGCAAAGGCGATCAGTCCGCGCCGCTCAGGCGCGCTCCTTGCGGTCTCCGGCGGCGGTGTCGATGTCATCTGCGGGCTCCCTGGGGGCGGGGACTACGTGGTGGCGGGCGTGCACGGGACGTACCAGTTCATTGGCGACGAAGCCGACGACCAGCAGGCCGATCATGATCATGAGCGAGAGGCCGTACAGACCGGCGCCGTGCTTGCCCGCGCTCTCCTGGCTGTCGGCGACCCGGTTGACGATGAGCGGGCCGAGGACGCCCGCGGTGGACCAGGCGGTGAGCAGCCGGCCGTGGATGGCGCCGACCTGGTACGTGCCGAAGAGGTCCTTCAGGTACGCGGGGATCGTCGCGAAGCCGCCTCCGTAGAAGGAGAGGATCACGAGGGCGCACAGCACGAAGAGGGGCTTCGACGAGTCGCCCCACAGGACGATGAACAGGTACATCAGGGCGCCCACGCCGAGGTAGACGCGGTAGATGTTCTTGCGGCCGATCAGGTCGGAGGTGGAGGACCAGCCGATGCGGCCCGCCATGTTCGCCGCGGAGAGCAGCGCCACGAAGCCCGCGGCCGCGGAGACGGACACCGGGGTGCTGGTGTCGGAGAAGAAGTCCGTGATCATCGGCGCGGCCTTCTCCAGGATGCCGATGCCCGCGGTCACGTTCATGGTCAGGACGACCCACAGGCACCAGAACTGGGGCGTGCGGATCGCCTGTTTCGCGGAGACCTGCGGGCCGCTCACGACGGCCTCTTCGCTGCGCCCACCCTGCTGGACTTGCGGCCGAGGCACCCGGATGAGCAGCACGCCGAGCGTCATGAACACCGCGTACGCGAGCCCGTGGACGAGGAACGCGAACGCGATGCCGTCGTTGTCCGCGCCGAAGGACTCCAGCATCTGGGCGCTCCACGGGGACGCGATGAGCGCGCCGCCGCCGAAGCCCATGATCGCGATGCCGGTGGCCATGCCGGGCCGGTCGGGGAACCACTTGATCAGCGTGGAGACCGGCGAGATGTAACCGATGCCGAGGCCGATGCCGCCGACGAAGCCGTAGCCGAACACGATCAGCCAGTACTGCTCGGTGGCGGCGCCCAGCGAGGAGATCAGGAAGCCGGAGGAGAAGCAGACGAGCGCGACGGTCATCGCCCAGCGCGGCCCGTTGCGCTCGACGAGCGTGCCGCCGAAGGCGGCCGACAGGCCGAGCATCACGATGGCGAGTTGGAACGGCAGCGCGCTCTGCGTGCCGCTCAGCCCCAGCGCCGACTCCAGGGGCGGTTTGAAGACGCTCCAGGCGTAGGCCTGGCCGATGGAGAGATGGACGGAGAGCGCGGCGGGGGGAACGAGCCAGCGGCTCCAGCCGGCCGGCGCGACGGGGGGCCTCATGATCCCGAACGTAAGGGAGTGACAAGGGAGTTGGGAAGCCCTTTCGGCCTCCCCCTTGTCGACGAACCCGACCGCTTCCATACTGTAGGCAATATCCCGTCGCGCCGGGGACGGAGGTCGGCGACGACCGCGTGCCACCGGTGCAGGAGAATGGGTGCCATGGGACGAGTCACGGAACGACGCAAGGTGATCCGGATACGGGACGGGCACGTCTCCACGCGACCCGACACCCTGGTCGCCGAGGAACCGCTGGAGATCCGGCTGAACGGCAAGCCGCTCGCCATCACCATGCGCACCCCCGGCGACGACTTCCCGCTCGCGGCCGGCTTCCTGGTCAGCGAGGGCGTCCTGGGCACCGCCGACGACCTGCAGAACATCGTGTACTGCGCGGGCGCCACGGAGGACGGCAGCAATACGTACAACGTGGTCGACGTGCGGACCACGCCGGGCGTCGAGCTGCCCGACATCACCCTGGAGCGCAACGTCTACACGACCTCGTCGTGCGGACTGTGCGGCAAGGCGAGCCTCGACGCGGTGCGCACCACGGCCCGGTTCCCGATCGCCGACACTCCCCCGGTCCGGATCACACCCGAGCTGCTCGCCTCGCTCCCCGACCGGCTGCGTGAGGCCCAGCGCGTCTTCGACCGGACCGGGGGGCTGCACGCGGCGGCGCTCTTCGACGAGGAAGGTCGACTCGTCGACATCCGGGAGGACGTGGGGCGGCACAACGCGGTCGACAAGCTCGTCGGCCGGGCCCTGCAGAACGGGGAGCTGCCGCTGTCCCGCTCGATCCTGATGGTCTCGGGCCGCGCCTCGTTCGAGCTGGCGCAGAAGGCGGTGATGGCGGGCATCCCCATGCTCGCGGCGGTGTCGGCACCCTCGTCCCTCGCGGTGGACCTCGCGGCCGAGACGGGCCTGACCCTGGTCGGCTTCCTGCGGGGCAGTTCCATGAACGTGTACGCAGGTGAGGAGCGGATCGCCCTGGAGACGGCGGTCGCACACGGCTGACCCGGCGGCCCCTTTCAGTCCTCCGCGTTTCGGTGGTCCTCCGCTTTTCCGTCCTCTGCGGCGGGCACGCCCGACACTCTCCGCAGCATGTCCATGAACCGATCCCGCTCCCGTGCCGAAAGCGGGGCGAGGAGCTCGGCGTTCGCGGCGCGCGCCGCTGCCGCGCAGGTGTCGACGAGGCGGACGCCCTCGGCCGTGATCGTGACCGCGTTCTTGCGCCGGTCCCTGCGGCCTTGGGGTCGAGCCCGACACGCGGCAGCCCGACCGAGCGGCCCAACGACATCCGACAGTACGCGGAGGTGGTCACGTCCATGCGTCGTGTCCGGTACGAGCACAGCGGCGGGCCCGAGGTCCTGTTCCTGGAGGAGGCGCCCGTCCCCGCGCCGGGCCCCGGCGAACTCCTCGTGCGCGCCGAGGCGGTCGGGGTCACGCTGCCCGTCGTCCGCAAGGTCCGCGAGGCGCCCGAGCCGATCGCGCTCGGCGGCGAGATCGCGGGCGAGGTGGTCGCGCTCGGCGAGGGCGTGACCGGATACGCGACCGGGGACCGGGTCACTGGTCTCGTCTTCGGCCACGGCTACGCCGACTACGCGCTGCTGCACACCGCGATGGCCTCGCCGGTGCCGGACGGCGCGAGCGCGGTCGACGCGGTGGCGCTCGTGCGCAGCGGGCTCGTCGCGTACGGGGCGCTGCACGCGGCGCGTCCCGAGCCGGGCGATTCCGCGCTGGTGACCGCGGCGGCGAGCGGGGCGGGCCATCTCGCCCTGCAGCTGGCCGGGTTGAGGGGCGCGCGGCGGGTCGTGGCCGCGGTCTCCGACGCCGGCAAGGCCGACTTCGTGCGCACGCTCGGGGCCGACGACGTGGTGACGTACGACGCCGGGTCCTGGGGCGAGCCCGTCGACTATGTGCTCGACGCGGTCGGCGGCGCGCTGCTGAAGCCGGCCGTGGCCGCGCTCGCGCCGCACGGCCGGCTCGTGGCGTACAGCTCGGGCGGCGGCACCGTGGAGGCGTACGACCTGCTGGTGGGCGCGAAGTCGGTGATCGGCTTCCAGATGGCGCTCATCGCGCGGGGACGGCCGCAGACGTACGAGCGGTGGCGTACGGAGCTGTGGGAGCTGTTTCTGACGGGCGCTCTGAAGCCGGTGGTTCACGGGGAGTTCGCGCTGGAGGACGCGGCGCGGGCCCATGCCGTGATCGAGGGTCGGGCCAACCTCGGGAAGGTCGTACTCGTCCCCTGACGTGCGGTCGCTGTCGCGCACTGTCGCGGTCCTTGTGGGGCCCGGGACGCCCAAGTAGCGTCTGTGCCGCACATGTTGGACGTTGGACATTGGACGTCGGATGTCCGGTTCTCCGGACGACCCGAAGGGTGGGCCGCGCCATGCACAGAAGATCCGTCCGTACTGGTCCGAGATCCCTGGTGGTGGCGGCGCTCGCGGTCGCCGCCGCACTCCCGGCACAGGCCTCCGCGCAGGCGGCGCCGAAGCCCCAACCTCCCTTCGAACAGCAGGTGTTGTTCAAGCCGGGACAGGATCCCGGGTACGCCTGCTACCGGATCCCGTCCGTCGTGAAGACGGTGCGCGGCACCCTCCTCGCCTTCGCCGAGGGGCGCAGGAACGACTGCTCCGACGCGGGCGACATCGACATCGTCGTCAAGCGGTCGGAGGACGGCGGCCGCACCTGGTCGCCGCTCCAGGTCGTCAACGAGGGCGCGGGCGACACCCATGGCAACCCCTCGCCGATCGTGGACCGCAGGACCGGCCGCGTCCTGCTGGCGGAGACGTACAACACGGGCCGCACGGACGGCAAGAACTGCGACGTGCCGTGCGACCGGACCCCGCACATGCAGCACAGCGACGACGACGGCCGCACATGGTCGACGCCGCGCGACCTGAGCGACGAGCTGCTGCCCGACGACTTCAACTCCTGGTACGCGACCGGCCCCTCGCACGGCATCCAGCTGACGCGGGGACACCACTGCGGCCGCCTCGTCTTCGCCGTCAACGCCGAGACGTGGAACGGCAGTCGAGTCTCGGCGAACCACGCCGCCCTCATGGTCAGCGACGACGGCGGCGACCACTGGCGGGTCGGGGCGAAGGACTCCTGGCCGATCGCCGACGACAGCACGTTCCGGCAGAAGCCCTCCGAGATGGCGCTCGCCGAGCTGCCCGACGGCACGGTCCACGTCAGCGGGCGCGAGCAGGACGGCAGCGACCTCGGACACCGCACGCAGGCCGTCAGCCGGGACGGCGGCGACTCCTTCGCCCGCCCGTTCGCGGCGCTCCCGGACCTCTACGCGCCACAGGTCCAGGGCTCGACCCTGCCCGTGGGCAAGGACGGCGACCGGCTGCTGCTCGCCTGCCCCGGCGACCCCGACCGGCGGCGGACCATGATGATCCGCTCCTCGTACGACGGCGGACGCACCTGGGAGAGCTTCGACCGGGGCACCGTCGTGACCACGGACTGGTCGGGCTACTCGGACCTGGTGCAGGCCGACCGCGGGCACGTGGGGCTGCTGTACGAGGGCGGGGCCGTGGACGCCCGCGACGAGATCCGCTTCGCCCGGTTCACGCTCGACTGGCTGAAGGACCGGCGCGGCCCCGACCCGACGACGGACGACCGGGCGCCGGGGGCGCGCGACGCGGCCGTGCTCGGCGGCCCCACCGCAACCGACGGGCCTACCGGGCGGGCACTCTCCTTCGACGGCACGGACGACGCGGTCCGCCTCTACAGCGACCGACTACGCCTGGGCACAAGGGAGTTCAGCGTCTCCCTGTGGTTCCGCTACAGCGCGACGAGCGGTGAGCAGCCACTGCTCTCACTGGGCGGCACCGGGGCCTCGCAGCCCCAGGTGACCCTGCGCGCCGAGCCCGCCGCCGACCGGATCACCGGCCTGATCACCGCCCGGGACGGGGCCGCGACCCCCAGCACAGTGACGGTGCAGTCCGCGTCCGCGTACAACGACGGCAACTGGCACCGGATCCAACTCCGGCGCGCGGACGGACGATTGACCCTCTCCGTCGACGACGCGCAGGTCGCCGCAGCCGCCGACGTCCCCGGATCGGTGAGCCGGAACTCTCCGTTCGGCGCCCACATCGGCCAACGCATGGACAGCCGGGCGTACTTCACCGGATCCATCGACGACGTCCGGGTCACCTCCGGCGGGGACGACGTGCTGTGGCTGCCGCTGGACCGGATCGGATCCGGCGTCGCGGACGGTTCGTGAGCCGGCACCACGAGGTTCACGTGACGGGGCTCCACTCCGGACCCTGCGGGCTCCCGTTCGAAGGGCGGGCTTGATTGTGGACCAACCGCACCGCGCACATTAACGTCGCCTCGCATGCGGGGTCATGAGCGGGAGTCGACGCGGCGCAGCCGACGGGGGCCGTGGATCGCCCTGCTCGCCGCGCTCGTCCTCATACTGATCACGCTCGTCGCCCTCCCCGACCGGGAGGGCGACGAGCGTTGCGGGCCCCGTGGTGTCACCTCGTGGTCCGCGGACACCCGGCTCACCGGCGAGTTCGCCCGCTACGGCGACGACGCCGAGCGGGTCGACGACTGGACCGGTGGCGACGGCACGCACTCCGTGCGGCTGCCGGACGGGCGGTTGCTGTGGCTGTTCTCCGACACGTATCTGGGCGCCGTGAACCGGCCCCCGAACCCGGCAGGGCAGTCGCATCCCTGGCGGACCGCCGACGCGCCCTTCGTCCGTAACTCCGCGGTGGTGACGGACCGCTCGGGACGCCTGGACCGGACGCTCGCGGCGCCACTGTTCCCGGACACCGCCGCGGGCGAGTGGCGCTGGCCGGTCGCGGCGCGCGTCGAGGAGAGCGGTGGCGAGAAGGTCGTACGGGTGCTGCTGTGGACGCGGGCCAAGGGCGCGGGGCCGTACGTCTACGGGGTGCCGAACGCGACCGAGGTGGCCACCCTGTCGCTGCCGGACCTACGCCTCGAAGGCATCACCCAGGTCCTCGACCAGCGGCAGGTCGGGGATCCGGCGCGGCGCGTGCTGTACGGGACGACGGCCGTGGATCACCAGGGCTGGACGTACGTCTTCGGGGCCGACGACGGGGAGAAGGCCGTGCATCGCGCGTACGTGGCGCGAGTCCCGGTCGGCCGGTTCAGCTCCCCCGAGGCGTGGCGGTACTGGGACGGCGAGCGGTGGGGCACGCGCGCCGCGCCGGTCCTGGGCGACGGCAAACAGCGCGGCGTGGGCACCGCCTTCACGGTGGTGCGGGACGCGGGCACGTACGTCCTGTTCACGACGGCGGCGGGCGCGGAGGGGCTGACGAAGGTCACCTCGTACTGGGCCTGTTCGCCGTCCGGGCCCTGGCACGGCCCCGCGAAGGCCTTCACGCCGCCGCTCCCCCGCGATGCCCGCGATGCCCGCGACGGTGCGACGCCCTCGCGCACGGCGGCGTACAACCCGCAGGCGCACCCGGCGCTGAGCGGCGGCGGCCGGCTCGTCCTGAGCTATGACGTCAACTGGCTGGACGCCGCGCCCGCCGCCGCACAGGCCGAGCTCAGCCGGAACGTGTCGCTGTACCGACCGCGGTTCGTGTCTCTTCGACTCGGCCCTCTGCGGGAGCGGTGACCTCCGGCGGAGCCGTGTCGTCGGCGTCCCTCGAGCGGCGCTTCGCGATGACCGCGCACACCATCAGCTGCATCTGGTGGAAGAGCATCAGCGGCAGCACGGCGAGCGAGGCGTGCGCGCCGAACAGCACGCTCGCCATGGGGAGTCCCGAGGCGAGGGACTTCTTCGAGCCCGCGAACTGGATGGCGACGCGGTCGCCGCGGTTGAAGCCGAGTGCCTTCGCGCCGTACCAGGTGACCGCCAGCATGATCGCGAGCAGCACCGCCTCCACGACCAGGAGTCCGGCGAGGCGGACCGCGCTGACCTGGTGCCAGATGCCCTGCACCATGCCCTCGCTGAACGCGGTGTAGACGACGAGCAGGATCGAGCCGCGGTCGACGTAGCCGAGGATCTTCTTGTGGCGGGCGATGAAACCGCCGACCCAGCGGCGCAGCAACTGGCCCGCGAGGAACGGCACCAGGAGCTGCAGCACGATCTTGACGAGCGAGTCGGCGGAGAAGCCGCCTCCGCTGTTGCCGAGCAGCCCCGCCGCGAGCAGCGGCGTGAGGACGATGCCGGCGAGCGACGAGAAGGAGCCCGCGCAGATCGCCGCCGGGACGTTGCCGCGCGCGATCGAGGTGAACGCGATCGACGACTGGATCGTCGACGGGACGAGGGTGAGGAAGAGGAGGCCCTCGAAGAGGTTCTGCGGCAGCAGTACGGGGACCAGACCGCGGGCGGCGAGGCCGAGCAGCGGGAACACGATGAACGTACAGGCGAGGACGGTGACGTGGAGCCGCCAGTGGCGCAGTCCGTCCATCGCCTCACGGGTCGACAGGCGCGCCCCGTAGAGGAAGAAGAGGAAGGCGACGGCTGCTGTGGAGGCGCCGGATGCGACGTCGGCGGCGGCCCCTCGGGCCGGGAGCAGTGCGGCGAGGCCCACTGTTGCGATCAACGCCAGGATGTACGGGTCGATCGGCATCCAGCTCGGCCAGGTCAGGCGTTTCATTGGATCCTTGCTCTCGGTTCAGGTCGTGCCCTCTCCATCGTCCACCTCCGGGCCGTGATCGGGAATCCTGCATACCGCTCTGACTGTGATCGCGTCGCGTGATGAGCGGGGGTACGGTTCGTGGCATGTACGACCCCGGACAGCTCAGGACCCTGCTCGCCGTCGCACAGACGCTGAGCTTCACTCAGGCCGCGCGCCGCCTCGGCCTGCGGCAATCGACGGTGAGCCAGCATGTGCGGCGCCTGGAGGACGCGACCGGGCGCACGTTGTTCACGCGCGATACGCACTCCGTGGAGCTGACGGAGGACGGGGAGGCGATGCTCGGATTCGCCCGGCGGATTCTGGAGGTGCACGAGCAGGCGGCGTCGTTCTTCACGGGGACGCGGCTGCGCGGCCGGCTCAGGTTCGGCGCGTCGGAGGACTTCGTGGTGACCCGGCTGCCCGAGATCCTGGAGTCGTTCCGGGCCGAACACCCCGAGGTGGACCTGGAGTTGACGGTCGAGCTGTCGGGGACGCTGCACGCCCAGCTGGACGCGGGGAAGCTCGATCTGGTGCTCGCGAAGCGGCGCCCCGAGGATCCGCGCGGCGAGTCGGTGTGGCACGACCGGCTGGTGTGGATCGGCTCGGAGCGGCTCCGCATCGACCAGGACCGGCCCGTCCCGCTGATCGTCTACCCGCCGCCGGGGATCTCGCGCGCCCTGGCCCTTGAGGCGCTGGAGCGGCACGGACGGGCGTGGCGGATCGCCTGCACGAGCGGCTCGCTGAACGGTCTCGTCGCGGCGGCGCGGGCCGGGCTCGGCGTGATGGCCCACTCGCGCGGCCTCATTCCGCCGGGCCTCGTGCGGGTGTCGGACCGGGTGGGACTTCCGGAGCTGGGCGAGGTCGACTTCGTGGTGCGCAGCGCGGCCCGGGACGAGAGCGAGCCCGCGCGGGCGCTCGCGCAGGCGGTCCTGGCGGGCGGGGACCGGCTGCATCGGAGTGCGCGTTAGGCGTGCCGGAGTGCGTGTCAGGCGCATCGAAGTGCGTGCTGGTCGCAGTGGTACCGTCCCCGGAACCGACTACTCCGTCTAAAAACTCGGACGCCGGTCGACGGTGACCTCTTTGCATAGATCCAATGGAGGCCCGTGAAGAGGGCCGGGAGATTACGCTCCCGAAACTTACTGTGGCGTAAGTATTCTGCCCAGCTCCACCCGATGTGGCCCGTTATAAACGTCTGACCTGTGCAAATTCCGCGCACCTTCTGCTCGTTGCAGGCACTCCCGCCAGGGCCCGAGGTCGGGTACCGTCACCGACGCTGTGCGGAGCGCCACAAGGAGCAACTTTGCGTGAGTTCACCAACCCCCCTGTGGCGTCGGCGCCGCTCGTCGGCGGCCTGGCCGACGCCGTGTTCGACCATGCCCTGGACACACCGGGGCATATAGCCCTGGCCCGTAAGGACCGGCACGACAAGTGGCAGGACGTCACGTCTGCCCAGTTCTGCGACGAGGTGATGGCCCTTGCCAAGGGGCTGCTCGCGCAGGGCATCCGGTTCGGCGACCGGGTCGCGATCATGTCGCGAACCCGTTACGAGTGGACGCTGTTCGACTTCGCGCTGTGGACCATCGGCGCCCAGGTCGTCCCCATCTACCCGACGTCCTCGGCCGAGCAGGTCTTCTGGATGCTGTACGACGCCGAGGTGTCGGCGGCGATCGTGGAGCACGAGGACCACGCGATGACCGTCGCCACGGTCATCGGGCGGCTGCCCCATCTGCACCGCCTGTGGCAGCTCGACGGCGGTGCCGCCGACGAGATCACCGCGTCCGGCACCCACATCGACGACGAGACGGTGCACAGGCACCGCCGCGCGATCACCCCCGAGTCGACGGCCACGATCATCTACACCTCCGGCACCACGGGCCGGCCCAAGGGCTGCGTGATCTCGCACGGCAACTTCATGTACGAGGCCGACACGATGATCACGCGCTGGGAGCCGGTGTTCTCCTCCAAGCGCGACCGCACCCCGTCGACGCTGCTCTTCCTGCCGCTCGCCCATGTCTTCGGGCGGATGGTGGAGATCGCGACGATCCGCGGCGGCGTGAAGCTGGCCCACCAGCCGGAGCTGCGCGCGTCCGCGCTCATGCCCGACCTTCAGTCGTTCCAGCCGACGTTCATCCTCGCCGTGCCGTACATCTTCGAGAAGGTGTTCAACGCGGCCCGCAGGAAGGCCGAGAACGAGGGCAAGTCGGGACCGTTCGAGAAGGCCATCGAGTGCGCCGTGAAGTACGCGGACGCGCAGGAGGCGAAAGCATTCGGCACGGGTCCAGGACCCTCCGCCTCGCTGCGCATGCAGCACTCGGTCTTCGAGAAGCTCGTCTACTCCAAGGTGCGCGCCGCGCTGGGCGGCCGGGTCCGGCACGCGATGTCCGGTGGCAGCGGCATGGACCGGCGGCTCGGCCTGTTCTTCGCGGGTGCGGGCGTCACGATCTACGAGGGCTACGGCCTCACCGAGTCGACGGCCGCCGCGACCGCGAACCCGCCCGAGCAGACCCGCTACGGCACGGTCGGCCAGGCGATACCCGGCTCCAGCGTGCACATAGCCGACGACGGCGAGGTGTGGGTCTACGGCGGCAACATCTTCCAGGGTTACCTCAACGACCCGAAGGCCACCGACTCCTCCCTGTACGACGGCTGGCTCGCCACGGGTGACCTTGGCTCCCTCGACGAGGACGGCTACCTCACCATCACGGGCCGCAAGAAGGAGATCCTCGTGACCTCCGGCGGCAAGAGCGTCTCGCCGCAGCAGCTGGAGGAGCGGGTGCGCGACCACCCGCTGATCGCGCAGTGCCTGGTCGTCGGCAACGACCGCCCGTACATCGCGGCGCTCGTCACCCTCGACACGGAGGCCGTCGACCACTGGCTCGGCATGCGCGGCAAGCAGTCGATGTCCCCGGCGGACCTGGTGCGCGATCCGGACCTGGAGACGGAGGTGCGGCGCGCGGTGGTGGCCGCCAACACGCTGGTCTCGCAGGCCGAGTCGATCCGTACGTTCCGGATCCTCGCGCACCAGTTCACCGAGGAGCACGGGCTGCTCACGCCGTCCCTGAAGCTGAAGCGCAAGGCGATCGAGCAGGCGTACTCGGCGGAGGTCGACGCGCTCTACGGGACGCTGTAGCCCACTTAAGCTCCCGCGGCGATCGAGCGGCCGCCGGTAACTGACGGGTCATCAATTACTGACGCGTCAGTTATTGACGGTTCATCAGGTCGGACACAGAATCACCCTCACTCCGACGGAGGGGGACCGACCGTGTCGCGACCGATCCGCGCCATCACCGCCACCGTGGCGGCACTCCTGCTCGCCACCGCCTGCAACTCCACGGCCAACAGCGGGAACAACTCCGCCGGTGGGCAGGGGAGTTCGGTCCGAGGTGTGACCGACGACAGCATCAAGGTGGGCGGCATCGTCTCCATGACGACGTCGAGCGGCTACAGCAAGAAGGACACCGACCTCGGCGCGAAGGCCCGCTTCGACCGGGCCAACGCCGAGGGCGGCGTGAGCGGCCGCACGATCGACTACCTGGGCGCGGAGGACGACGGCCAGGACCCGGCGAAGAACCTCGCCGCGGCCCGCAAACTCGTGCAGCAGGACAAGGTGTTCGCGATCTCGCCGATGAGTTCGGTGACGTTCTCCGGCGCGGACTTCCTGCAGAAGCAGAAGGTGCCGACGTTCGGCTGGGGCACGCTCCCCTCGTTCTGCGGACCGACGTACATCTACGGCTACGGCGGCTGCATGGTGCCGATGCCGGGCGGCACCATCTCGCAGACCTGGCCGGAGGGTCTGAAGAAGGTCACGGGCGGGGCGCAGGGGAAGACCGTCGCGATCCTCGCCAACGACAACGACGCGGGTACCTTCGCCATCCGCACGTACAAGCAGTCCTTCAAGTCGGCCGGCTACAAGGTCTCGTACGCGAAGGCGACCGTGCCGGCGACCGCGGTGCCGAGCGACTGGTCGGCCTACACGAAGGAACTGCTGCGCAGCGACGGCGGGAAGGCGCCGGACGTGGTCGTCTCCGTGATGCAGACGCCGTACAACATCGGCCTGTTCACGGCGGTCAAGCGCACCGGGTACAAGGGCGTCATCACCGACCCGACGGACTACGACCCCGGGCTTCTCGCCAAGAAGGCGACGAAGCAGGCGCTCGACGGGGTGCACGTGCTGCTGTCCTTCGAGCCGTTCGAGGCTCACACGCCCGAGATGAAGCAGTTCAAGGCCGACATCAAGAAGGCGTCCGGGGGCAAGGAGATCCCCCTCAACATGCACATGATGACGGGCTACATGAGCGCCGACCTGTTCCTCGACATCGCGAAGAAGGCGGGCAAGGACCTGACGGTCGCGTCGTTCCAGAAGGCGGCGAACGGCTTCTCCGACACCGGCACGCTCGTCGGCGACCGGGCGCTGCCGCGCGGGCGCACCGAGTCGTTCGGCTGCGGGGCGCTCGCGCAGCTCAAGGACGGGGCGTACCGGGTGTCGTCCGCGTTCAAGTGCTATCCGCCGATCCCCTTCAAGTAGGCCTGAGAGAAGGGCTGTTCACGTGACGGATCTTCTTGCCTTCGTGCTGAGCGGGCTCGTGTCGGGTGCGCTGTACGCGCTGCTCGCCACGGGGCTCGTGCTCTCCTACTCGGCCTCCGGGCTCTTCAACTTCGCGCACGGCGCGACCGCTTACCTCTGTGCGCTCGCCTTCTACGAGCTGCACTCCGGCTTCGGCTGGCCCGCCGTGCCGACGGCGCTGCTGCTCGTCCTCGTCGTGGCTCCCCTGCTGGGCTGGGGACTTGACCGCATGATGTTCCGAAAACTGGCGCGGGTCGGCGAGACCGCGCAGATCGTGGCGACGATCGGGCTGCTCGTCGCGCTGCCCGCGCTGGGGCTGTGGATCGTCGAGCTGTTGGAGGACGCGGGGGCTCCGGTCAAGCCTGCGGAGAACCAGTTCGGTCTTCCCGGGGTCGGGCCGAGTCCGGCGAAGAACTGGCAGTTGATGGACGGCGTGGGCATCGACTCCGATCAGCTGATCACGTGGGTGACGACCGCGGTCGTCGCGCTCGGGCTGTGGATTCTGCTGCGCCACACGGCACTTGGGCTCAAGCTGCGGGCGGCCGTCGACAACCGTTCGCTCGTCGAGCTGCGCGGGATCAGCGCGGACCGGCTCTCGTCGGTGGCGTGGATGCTGTCCTCGGTGCTCGCGGGCCTGGCCGGTGTGCTGGCCACTCCCCTGCTCGGGCTCTCCTCGCACGACTTCACGCTGTTCCTGTTCGTGTCGGCGACGGCCGCCGTGCTCGGCCGCTTCATGTCGATCCCGCTGGCCTTCGCGGGCGGGCTCGGGCTCGGGGTGCTCCAGAACCTGGTCGCGGGGTACGCCACGTTCGCCGAGAAGATCACCGGGTTCCGTACGGCGGTGCCGTTCCTGATCCTGTTCGCCGGGCTTCTGCTGCTCACGCGGCGGCAGCGCACGGCGGGCACGGTGGCGAGCGACGCGCCACCGGTGGACTATCTGGCGGGGCGGTCGTGGGCGCGGCGTTGGGGACCGTGGGCAACAGCCGCCGTGCTGATGGCGGTCGCTTTCTACACGGTGACGACGCCGTTCTGGAGCGGGATCCTCGCCCAAGGGCTCGCGATCTCCCTCGTGTTCCTGTCCTTCACCGTCGTCACCGGGCTCGGCGCGATGGTGTCGCTCGCGCAGGCCGCGTTCGTGACGGGCGCGGCGCTCGTCGCGGGACTGCTGATGAGCCACGGTGTGCCGTTCATCTGGGCGGCGCTGGCCGGGACGTGCGCGGCCGCGCTGCTCGGCGCGCTCGTGGCGCTGCCCGCGCTGCGGCTCGGCGGCCGCTCGCTGGCCCTCGCCACGCTCGCGCTCGCCTTCCTTGCGGACCAAGTCCTGTTCCAGCTCGGCTGGTTGAGGAACGGCGACACCGGCTGGGAGATCCCGCGCGCCGTCGCGGGCCCCGTCGACCTCGGCGACGACCGGGCGATGGGTGTGGCCATGGTCGTCCTGTGCACGGCGGCCGTGGCCGGGCTGAGCGCGCTACGGAACTCGCGGGCCGGGCGGGCCATGCTCGCCGTGCGCTCGGCGCCGGCCGCGGCGATGGCGTCCGGGGTCTCCGTGATCCGTACGAAGCTGCTGCTGTTCACGATCTCGGCGGGGCTCGCCGGGTTCGGCGGCGTGATGTACGCGTCGTACAACACCCGTATCACCGCGACCGACTTCACGGCGATGACCGGGCTGATCTGGCTCGCGGTGGTGGTCGCGGCGGGTGTGCGGCGGCCGCAGTTCGCGGTGATCGCGGGGCTGACGTTCGCTGTCGTCCCGCATCTCATCAGCGACTACCTGACCGAGTCGGTGCAGCTCCCGGTGATCCTCTTCGGCCTCGCGGGGCTCGCGCTCGCCAACGACCCGGACGGCTACTGCGCGGCGATCCCGGCCCGCCGCCACCGCCGGAAGACCGCCACGACGCAGATCGTCGACGACACACCGGCTTCGGCGCCCGACCCCGATGCCGCGCTCCAACTCGCGGGCGTGCAGGCCGGATACGACGGCGCCCGCGTCCTCCAGGGCGTCGATCTCACCGTCCGCCCCGGCGAGATCGTGGCGCTCCTCGGCCCCAACGGCGCCGGGAAGTCGACGACTTGCAAGGTCGCGGCGGGCCTCATGACACCGCTCCAGGGCGAGGTGTACGTCGCCGGGTCCGCGGCGGGCCGACAGGGCGCGGTCCGCCGGGCGCGGGCCGGGGTGGTGCTCGCACCGGAGGGGCGCGGCATCTTCCCGTCCCTCACGGTCGACGAGAACCTTGCGCTCCAACTCCCGGACGCCAAGGACCGGTTGGCGGTCTACGAGCGGTTCACCGGGATCGCCGCGCGGCGCGACGTCACCGCGGGCTCGCTCTCCGGCGGCGAACAGCAGCTCCTGGCGCTGGCCGCGCTGCTTCATCGCCCGCCCCGCGTCCTCATCGCCGACGAGCCCTCGCTCGGCCTCGCGCCGCGCGTCGCCGACGAGGTGTACCGGCTGCTCGCCGAACTCCGCGACGCGGGTACCGGGCTGCTGCTCGTCGAGGAGAAGGCGTCGGAGATCCTCGGCGTCGCGGACACCGTGGCGTACCTCGCGCAGGGCCGCGTCACGTGGTGCGGGCCGCGCGAGAAGGTGGAGGCCGAACGGCTCACGGAGGCCTACCTCGGCATCGCGGCGACCAGCACGATCGCAGCGACCAGCACCGAGGAGGCCCGGTCATGAGCGACACCTACGTACTGGAGGCCGAGGACGTCGGCGTGCGCTTCGGCGGCGTACGGGCCCTCGACGGGGTGGACCTGCGCCTCGCGGCCGGCGAGGTGTGCGGGCTCATCGGGCCGAACGGCGCGGGCAAGACGACGCTCTTCGACGTCGTCTCCGGGATCCGACGGCCCGACGCGGGCCGGGTCCTGCTCGACGGCGCGGACGTCACCCGCCGCTCCCCCGTCTGGCGGGCACGCCACGGAATGCGCCGCACGTTCCAGCGCCAGCAGCTGTTCGGGCAGCTCACGGTCGCCGACAACCTGCTGGTCGCGCAGGAGTGGCGGCGCGGCGGCGCCGATCCGGACCGCTCCCAGGGCCTGCTGCGCGACTGCGGCCTCGACGGACTCTCCGGTACGTACGCGGGAACGCTGCCGGTCGGCCGGGCCCGGATGCTGGAGCTGGCGCGGGCGGCCGCCGACCGGCCGCGCGTGCTGCTGCTCGACGAGCCCGCGTCCGGCATGACGGCCCAGGAGCGCGAGCTGCTCGCGGCGACGGTGCGACGCCTCGCCGGGGACGGCTGCGCGGTGCTGCTCGTCGAGCACAACGTGGCCTTCGTGATGGAGCTGTGCTCACGGGTCGTGGTGCTCGACCTGGGATCCGTGCTCGCCGAGGGGACTCCTGAGGTGATTCGGGCGGACACACGGGTACGCGAGGCGTACCTGGGGTCACAGCCCCCGGCGCAAAGCTCTCATACCTGACTGTCATGCTGGTGTCACCCACAGGAATGCGCGTACGCCCGTGATCGTTGACCATGGGGGTACCGCATTGTGCAGTGCCACCCATCACCGGACGAAAAAGGATCGACACCTCGTGAGCAAGGTTCCCCCGATCATCCTGAACAACGGCGTCGAGATGCCCCAGCTCGGCTTCGGCGTGTGGCAGGTGCCGGACGACGAGGCCCAGACGGCCGTCACGACGGCGCTGGAGGCCGGGTACCGCAGCATCGACACCGCCGCGATCTACGGCAACGAGGAGGGCACCGGCAAGGCCATCGCCAAGTCCGGCGTCCCCCGCGAGGAGCTGTTCGTCACGACGAAGCTGTGGAACGCCGACCAGGGCTACGACTCCACGCTGCGCGCCTTCGACACCTCCCTGGAGAAGCTGGGTCTCGACTACGTCGACCTGTACCTGATCCACTGGCCGCTGCCGTCCAAGGGCCTGGCCGTGGACACGTACAAGGCCTTCGAGAAGATCCACGCCGACGGGCGCGCCAAGTCCATCGGCGTCTCCAACTTCCTGCCGGAGCACCTGGACCAGCTGACCGCCGAGACCTCCGTGATCCCGGCCGTCAACCAGATCGAGCTGCACCCGCAGCTCCAGCAGCGCGCCTCCCGCGAGAAGCACGCGGAGCTGGGCATCGCGACCGAGGCCTGGTCGCCGCTCGGCCAGGGCAAGGGCCTCCTGGAGGTCCCGGCCATCGTCGCGATCGCGCAGAAGCACGGCCGTACGCCCGCGCAGGTCGTGCTGCGCTGGCACGTCCAGCTGGGCAACGTGGTGATCCCGAAGTCCGTGACCCCGTCGCGGATCAAGGAGAACATCGACGTGTTCAGCTTCGAGCTCGACACCGAGGACCTCGGCGCGATCTCCGCGCTCAACGAGGACCGGCGGCTCGGCCCGGACCCGGCGACGTTCGACGTGGCGTGACGCGTAGGCGTACTCGTACTCGTACTCGTACGTGAAAGGGGGCCCCGGCCGGGGCCCCCTTTTCGCATGTCCGGGCTCAGGGCCCTGACGGGCTCAGGCCTCCTTGACCGCCGTGTGCACGGTGTGCGCGGTCAGCAGGAAGAGGTCGTCGCGGCGGTACAGGCCCTGCGGGTCATTCGGGTCCATCAGCCGCTCCATCGTGGCGATGTCCTCGGCCGGGAGCGCCTCGGCGAAGACGTCCAGGCGACGCTTCCACAGGTCGATGACGGTCTCGCGGGCCTCGCCCGACAGCGGCGCGGGCAGGTCGAGCAGGAAGGTGCGGCTAACGGCGTTCGTCAGTCCCGCGTCGGTCAGCAGCTCCGTCCAGTTCTCCGTGTCCTGCTTGGCGCCGGGGAGCTTCGCGCGCATGTCGCCGAACCACTCCTCCTCGATGGCGTCGGCCCGCGCCTGCAGGCCGGGCTTGCCGAGGCCGAAGTCGCGCGGCAGGCAGCGCTGCGGCAGTCCGCCCTCGACGAGCGCGAGGGTGCCGCCGGGCGCGAGCCGCCCCGCGAGCGCGGAGACCGCGGCCCGCTGGTCGCCCACGTGGTGCAGGGAGCGGGCGGCCCAGATGAGGTCGGCGTGCGGCAACTCGTCGATGGCGTCCGGGAGTTCGACGCGCAGCGTGCTCGTACGGTCGGCGATCCCCTGCTGCGCGAACCGCTCCGTGGCGCGGGCGAGCAGCTTCTCCTCCGGGTCGGCCGCGATGACGCGGGCCTCGGGGAAGGCCTCGGCGAGGTGCAGCGAGACGGCCCCGGGGCCCGCGCCCGCGTCGACGATCAGGCCGGTGTCGGCGCCGGCGGGGCGGGAGGCGCGCAGCCAGTCGAGGGCCTGCGTGTAGAGCGGCTCGTACACGGAGGCGTTGCGCTCCAGCATGGGGATCATGTCGGCCCAGTCGATGTCCGTGTGGTCGTGCTGACCGTGCCCGCCGTGCTGCCCGTGCTGGTGCTGACCGTGCTGGTCGTGCTGGTGGTGGCCGTGTGCCATGTCGGGTGTCGCCGCCCTTCGTGCCCGTATGTCGTCCGTCGCCCTCAGGGTGCGCGGACGGCATACGGGCAGGCAAGCCACGTTGCCGAGTCGGCAATTTCCGGCTGCGGCAGCCGGGCTACAGCGCCGGGTGGGCGTTCTTCATGAGCTCCTGGAACTGGGCGGAGAACCAGTGCCCGGACACCGGAGCGTTCGGCAGCGCACCGGACAGGTTGTTGTTGTTCCGCGGGTTACCGGTGTACGTCGGGTCGCACATGCGGTCGAAGCCCTTGCCCTCGTCGTTGTCGATGGCCTCGCTCGACCCGTCCGACTCACCCGGCGGCTTGACCCACACGTACGCGTCGATCCCCGCTTCCGGAGAGGCCTGCGGCCGCTCGCCGAGACCCGCCCCGCTCTGGTTGCACCAGTTGCCGAGGTGGATCCGACGGTCGTAGCGCCCGCCGTCCACGTACGTGTCGACATCCGTACTCGCGCCCGGGCCCGTGGGCCGCTCCGAGCCGCCCCAGCCGTTGCGGGAGGTGTCGATCAGCATGCCGACGCCGGAGTCGAAGCCGGCCGTGACGAGCTGCTCGCGGAACCCCTGGGCGAAGGAGAGTTCATCGGTGTAGCGGTTCCAGTCGACCCACTTCGACTCGCGCACCGACTTGCCCGCGACGGTGTCGCCGATCTTGAAGTTCTCCTCCTTCAGGGCGCTGTAGTTGGCGGTGTTGGTGATGAAGCCCGCGACGTCGTCGACCGTGGCGCCCTCGGCGGTGGCCGCCTCGTGCAGTACCTGCGCGGTCGAGGCGAAGTTGTCGTCCCAGCCGATCCAGCCGTGGTGGCCCGCGTCCACGTAGTTGTAGACGTTCGGGGCGTCGCCGAGCTTGTTCAGGGCGTAGCCGACGCCCTTCACGTAGTTCCCGTTGGCCTTCATCGCGTCGCACTCGGGAGTGGCGGTGGGGCGGCTGCCGGTGTTGGTGACCAGGTTGGGCAGCGAGTCGATCTCCACCGTGTTCACGATCCGCAGGTCCGCGTACTTCGCGTCGGCGAGGATCGCGGCGATCGGGTCGATGTAGTCGGTCTTGTACTTGTCGATGTCCGTCGGGCCGAGTTCGCCGTTGGAGGCGAGCGCGGCGCAGTCACGGCCCGGCAGGTTGTAGATGACCAACTGCACGACGTCCGCGCCCTGTTCGAGGGCGGCGTCGAGGTGGTCGCGCAGGCCCATGCCGTCGCCGACGCCCTCGATGGCGGCGGTGCGGTCCAGCCAGACGGCGGTGGGCTGGTCGGCGATCTTGTCGCCGCCCGGCTCGGCGGCGGCCTTCGCCGACCACTCCGGATTGACGTAGACCTTGGCGCCCTCGTACGGATTGTCGACGCGCTCGGCGGCCTGGGCGCTGCCGCTTCCGGCCAGGGCGAGGCCGGCCGTCGCGGTGCCCGCCGCCACGAGGGTGGACAGGGCGAGGAGCAGGCTGCGGCGCTTGCGGTGGGTGTTGCGGCTCATGGTGGGGGTGCCCTTCAGTCGGTGGTGGCGGTGGGTCGGGCGGTGGCGAGCGCGCCCAAGTGGTCGCGCAGGCCCGCGCCGAAGCCCGTGGGGGTGCCGGTGTAGTCGGAGATCAGGGCCGGACCCGAGGAGCAGTCCCAGGTGTTCCAGGTCCAGCCGAGGTAGGAGGCGTCGTGCTCGTCGAGCCACGCCATGACGGTGTCGATGAAGCCGTGGGAGCAGTCGTTCTCGCCGATCTCGCCCGCGACGAGCGGCACCTCGGCCGCGACGGGCGCGAGCTGGGAGTCCCAACACGCTTTACTGGCACAGGTGTTGAAGTTGTAGACGTGCCAGGCCGCGGCGAGATTGCCGGTCGGGTCATCGGGCTTGTACGTGAGCCACTGGCTGACGTCGTTGGAGTACGCGATGCCGCCCGCCAGGATCAGGTTCTCGGCGCCGGTGTCGCGCACCGCGTCGACGAGGTCCTGCATGCCGGCGACCTCGTAGTCGATGCCGGGGCAGGTCCCGCCGTCCTTCCAACAGGCCCACGCGTCGGCCGTGTTGGAGGTCGCACGGTCCGGATACGGCTCGTTGAAGAGGTCGAGGGCGACCTCCGGTCGGCCCTTGAAGGTGCTCGCGACCGATGACCAGAAGTCCGGCGCGTACCGGGCGTCCGGCATCGGTTTCTGGCAGCTGGCGTGGACGTCGGAGCAGCCGGAGCTGTTGCCGGTGTACTGGCCGTAGGACCAGTGCATTTCCACGACCGGGGTCATCCCGTGGTCCAGTACGCGCTGCACCAACTCTTCGACCGCGGAACGGTAGTTGGCGCCCGCGTACGCGGGCTCGATGTTGTCGGTGCCGAGCCAGCACTCCTCGTTGAGGGGGATGCGGACCGTGTTGGCCTTCCAGTCCGCGATGGCCTGGACGGAGGCGTCGTCGACGGGGCCGTCGAAGATGCCGTGGCCCTGGACGCACATGTACTCGCCGCCCGAGCGGTTGACTCCGAGGAGGCGATGGTTCGCGCCGTCCGCGTCGACGAGCTTGTTGCCCTCGACGTGCAGGGCGGGTGGGGCGGCAGCGGCGGCCGGCGCGGCGTCCGCCGCCGGGAGGAGGGAGGGTACGGAGACCGCCAGTCCGACGGCCGCGAGCAGGGCGCCCGCGAGGACGGCGAACCGTCTCTTCCTGCGTTTTCTGCTGTGGGAAGGGTGACGCATGAGCAAGTCCTAACCGGTCTCGACGCCCCATGAATGGGCGCCCTGTACGGGTGGATGCCGCCTACAAGTCGCCACTGCCGTAAGGGAGGTTGCCGCCCGTCCCAGAAATTCTCAGTCGAATTGATTCGACAGTCGAATACCCGTCGGCCCCCTTGACATCATTCCGCCCCGCCTGTTTCTTGGGAGCGCTCCCACAGGTTCCGGCCCTCCGCACGGAGCTCCCCCAACCGAACCGACAGGAGGGACACCCGCATGTCCTCCAGAGCCCATCCCCAGCACGCCCGCGACGGGCTCAGCCGTCGCAAACTGCTCGCCATAGCGGTCGCCACCGTGGCGGCACCCGCCGGCATCACGCTCACCACCGCAGCTCAGAAGGGGTTCGCGGCCCCCGCGGCGGCCGCCGCCACCGAGTACGAACAGCGCTTCCTCGACCTCTACGCGAAGATCACCGCCACGGCGAACGGCTATCTCTCGCCCGAGGGGATCCCGTACCACTCGGTCGAGACCCTCATCTGCGAAGCCCCGGACCACGGACACGAGACGACGTCGGAGGCCTATAGCTATCTGATTTGGCTGCAGGCCATGTACGGCAAGGTCAACGGCGATTGGGGGCCGTTCAACGCGGCCTGGGAAACCATGGAGAAATTCATGATTCCCACCCATGACGATCAGCCCACGAACAGCTTCTATTCCGCGGCCAAACCGGCGACCTACGCGCCTGAATGGGACGAACCCTCGCAGTATCCCGCGCAGTTGGACCCGTCGATCACGGCGGGCGCCGACCCGATCGCGGCCGAGCTGAAGAGCGCGTACGGCACCGACGACCTGTACGGCATGCACTGGCTCCAGGACGTCGACAACACGTACGGCTACGGCGGCGACGGCACCACCCCGACGTACATCAACACCTTCCAGCGCGGCGCCCAGGAGTCCGTCTGGGAGACCGTCCCGCAGCCGTGCCGCGACGAGTTCGCATACGGCGGCAAGAACGGGTACCTGGACCTGTTCACCGGTGACGCGTCGTACACGAAACAGTGGAAGTACACCAACGCCCCGGACGCCGACGCCCGCGCCGTGCAGGCCGCGTACTGGGCGCATGTGTGGGCGTCGGCGCAGGGCAAGGAGGCCGATGTCGCGGCGACCGTCGCGAAGGCCGCGAAGATGGGCGACTACCTGCGCTACGCCCTGTTCGACAAGTACTTCAAGAAGGTCGGCGAGTGCACCTCGCCGTCGGGCTGCGCGCCGGGCGGCGGCAAGGACAGCGCGCACTACCTGGTGTCCTGGTACTACGCCTGGGGCGGCGCCACCGACACCTCGGCGGGCTGGGCCTGGCGCATCGGGTGCAGCCACACGCACGGCGGCTACCAGAACCCGCTCGCCGCGCACGCCCTGTCCTCGTACGCCGCGCTGGCCCCCAAGTCGGCGACGGGCAAGGCGGACTGGGCGACGAGCCTGAAGCGGCAGGTGGAGTTCTACCGCTGGCTCCAGTCGGACGAGGGTGCCATCGCGGGCGGCGCGACGAACAGCTGGAAGGGCCGGTACGCCGAACCGCCGGCCGGCACCCCGACCTTCTACGGCATGTACTACGACGAGGCGCCGGTCTACCACGACCCGCCGTCGAACCAGTGGTTCGGCTTCCAGGCATGGTCCATGGAGCGCGTCGCCGAGTACTACCACGAGACGGGCGACGCGGACGCGAAGGCCGTGCTCGACAAGTGGGTGGCGTGGGCGCTGTCCGAGACGGAGATCGCCGCGGACGGTTCGTTCACCTTCCCTTCGACGCTGAGCTGGTCGGGCGCCCCGGACAGCTGGGATGCCTCAAGTCCCGGCGCCAACACGGGACTTCACGCATCCGTGGTCGATCACACCAACGACGTGGGGGTGGCCGCGGCGTACGCCAAGACCCTCACGTACTACGCCGCCAAGTCCGGCCACGCCGAGTCGAAGACGACCGCGAAGGCCCTCCTCGACGGGATGTGGAACGACCACCAGGACGACCTGGGCATCGCACTGCCGGAGAAGCGCGCCGACTACAACCGGTTCGACGACGCCGTGTACGTGCCGAGCGGCTGGACGGGAACCATGCCGAACGGCGACACGATCGACTCGACGTCCACCTTCTCCTCGATCCGCTCCTTCTACCGGGACGACCCCGACTGGGCGAAGGTCGAGGCGTACCTGGCCGGCGGCGAGGCGCCCACGTTCACGTACCACCGGTTCTGGGCCCAGGCGGACATCGCGCTCGCCATGGGTTCGTATGCGGAGTTGCTCGAATAGCGACCCGCTGAAGGCGGCTCCGTGTCACCACCGGGCCGGGTGGCTTCCTCCTCCCCGAGGGCCGCCCGGCCCGCACCCCTGTTTCCGACGACCCACCCCTGGGATCCCCCTATGCGAAGACCACGCACCCGGCTGCTCACGGCAGCCGTACTCGCCCTGACCGCAAGCCTGTTGACACACTCTCAGGCGGCGCAGGCGGATCCGCCCGAGCGGACGCGAGTCGCCGCCGACACCTACACCTGGAAGAACGCCCGGATCGACGGCGGCGGCTTCGTCCCCGGCATCGTCTTCAACCGCAGCGAGAAGAACCTCGCCTACGCCCGCACCGACATCGGCGGCGCCTACCGCTGGGAGCAAGGCACCAAGTCCTGGACTCCGCTGCTCGATTCGGTCGGCTGGGACGACTGGGGTCACACAGGCGTGGCCTCGCTCGCCACCGACTCCGTCGACCCGGACAAGGTGTACGCGGCCGTCGGCACGTACACGAACGACTGGGACCCCGGGAACGGCGCGATCCTGCGCTCCGCGGACCGGGGCGCGACGTGGAAGAAGGCCGACCTCCCCTTCAAGCTCGGCGGCAACATGCCGGGCCGCGGCATGGGTGAGCGCCTCGCGATCGACCCGCACGACAACAAGGTGCTCTACCTGGGCGCGCCCAGCGGCAAGGGCCTGTGGCGCTCGACGGACGCGGGCGCGACGTGGTCGCAGGTCACGGCCTTCCCGAACCCCGGCAACTACGCGGCGGACCCGTCCGACACCTCCGGCTACTCGTCCGACAACCAGGGCGTGGCGTGGGTGACGTTCGACGAGTCGACGAGCACCGGGACCGGCCGTACGAAGACGCTCTACGCCGGGGTCGCCGACAAGGAGAATTCGGTCTACCGGTCGACGGACGCGGGCGCGACCTGGGAGCGGGTGGCCGGCCAGCCCACCGGCTACCTCCCGCACAAGAGCGTCCTCGACGCCGAGAACGGCTACCTGTACGTGGCGTACAGCGACACCGGCGGCCCGTACGACGGCGGTAAGGGCCAGGTGTGGCGGTACGCGACGAAGACCGGCGAGTGGAAGAACATCAGCCCGGCGGCCGACGCGGACACGTACTACGGCTACAGCGGCCTGACGCTCGACCGGCAGCACCCCGGCACGGTCATGGTGTCCGGCTACAGCTCCTGGTGGCCCGACACACTGATCTTCCGCTCCACGGACAGCGGCGGCACATGGACGAAGGCGTGGGACTACTCCTCGTACCCCACCCGGGAGAACCGGTACACCATGGACGTGTCGTCCGTGCCATGGCTGTCCTGGGGCGCGAACCCCACCCCGCCCGAGCAGTCGCCGAAGCTGGGCTGGATGACGGAGGCGCTGGAGATCGACCCGTTCGACTCGGACCGGATGATGTACGGGACGGGCGCGACGATCTACGGAACCGAGGACCTCGGGAAATGGGACACGGGCGGCAAGTTCTCAATCACCCCCATGGTCAAGGGACTTGAAGAAACAGCGGTCAACGACATCGCATCCCCACCCTCCGGCGCCCCCCTCCTGAGCGCCCTCGGCGACATCGGCGGCTTCCGGCACACGGACCTGACGAAGGTCCCGTCGATGATGTTCACCTCCCCCAACTTCACGTCGTCGACGAGCCTGGACTTCGCCGAGTCCAAACCGGACGTGGTGGTGCGCGCCGGCAACGTCGACTCGGGCGCACACGTCGCACTCTCGAACGACAACGGCGCCAACTGGTACGCGGCGGGCGCCGATCCGTCGGGTGTCACGGGCGGCGGCACGGTGGCGGTGTCCGCGGACGGGTCCCGGTATGTGTGGAGCCCGGACGGCGCGGGCGTGCAGACGGGAACGGGTTCGTCGTGGACGGCGTCGAGCGGGGTCCCCGCGGGCGCGACGGTCGAGTCGGACCGCACGGACCCGTCAACCTTCTACGCCTTCAAGTCGGGTACGTTCTACGCCAGTTCGGACGGCGGAGCGACCTTCACGGCGAAGGCGTCGACCGGCCTCCCCGCGGACGGGCCTGCCCGCTTCAAGGCGGTGCCGGGCGCCAAGGGTGACATCTGGCTCGCCGGCGGCTCGACGCAGGGCGCGTACGGCCTGTGGCACTCGAAGGACGGCGGCGCCACGTTCACCAAGGTGTCGGGCGTCGAGGAGGCGGACACCATCGGCTTCGGCAAGGCGGCACCGGGCGCGACGTACCAGACGCTGTACGCGAGCGCGAAGATCGACGGCGTACGCGGCATCTTCCGCTCGACCGACGCGGGGGCCTCGTGGACCCGCGTCAACGACGCTGCCCACCAGTGGGGTTGGACGGGCGCGGCAATCACGGGCGACCCGCGGGTGTACGGCCGCGTGTACGTGTCGACGAACGGGCGCGGTGTCATCTACGGCGACACGTCGGAGGCACGGCGGGGACACCGGAACTGACACACTGACCCCGCCGCGCGGCGTTCGCCCGCGGAGGGGTACTGGGGAGGGGAACTCAGTCATGTCGTCGTCCGCGTACGGATTCGGCTTTCACCCATTGGTTCTCGGCGTGCGGTTCGCGCTGGAGCTGACGGCTCTCGTGTGTTTCGGCGTGTGGGCGTGGGCCACCGCGAACGGCGCGCTGCGCTACGTCCTGGTGGTGGCGGTGCCGTTGGCGGTGGCCGTGCTGTGGGGGGTGTTCGCCACGCCGGGTGACGAGTCGCGGTCGGGCGACACGGTGATCGCGACGCCCGGGACCGCTGCGGTTCCTGCTGGAGCTGGGCGTCTTCTTCGGGGGCGCGGCGGCGTTGTACGCGGCCGGCTCGCATGCCGTCGCCACGACGCTGGTGGGTGTGCTCGTCGTCTTCCACGCCCTGTCGTGGGACCGGGTGGTCTGGCTGTTCCGGCACTGAGAGAGCGTGGCGCCCCACGGCCCGGACGGGTCGTGGGGCGCCGTGGTCGGTGCAAGCCGGTTACGGCGTCGTGATCGTCGGTCGCGGCGCCTTCGCCATGCCGTCGCCGATGAAGAAGCTCGGGTGCGGCGGCTGGTTGTACGCGGTGTTCTGCCAGGCCAGGGCCGTGCGGTACTGCGTGTCCTGGAGGAGCGTCGTGATGCGGGTCGACGTCTGGACCGGCGTCGAGTAGATCCGCAGCGCCGTGTTGTTCGTGGTCGGCCAGACGACCTCCTCGCGCCAGTCGCCGAGGATGTCACCGGAGAGCGCCGGGGTGGACTTCGTGCCGTTGTTGGAGTGGACGCCGGAGCCCGTCAGGAGGCGGGTGTCGGCGGACGTGCCGTACTTGTCGATGTGGGTGCCGTCGAGGAGTTCGCGGGTGGTGTCACCGTCCCACCAGGACAGGAAGTTGGTGGACGACGGCTTGTGCGAGTTCACGACCGTGCCCTTGGGGTCACGGACGCCCGACTCCGCCGAGGACCAGGACTCGGCGCCCGCACTGCCGGACCAGATGTCGGCGGAGACACCACGGCCGTTGTCACCATTGGTGCCCGTCTTCCAGATGACACTGCCGGTCTTCGCGTCGGCCATCCAGGACGACGGCTTGGAGCTGTCCTCGTCGACCTTGAACTCTTCGAGTCCGGACCGCGACGGGTCGAGGTCGCCGACGTGCATGGCGTCTCCGTGCCCGTTCTTCGTCGTCCACAGCCCGGAGCCGTTGTCGTCGACGGCCATCGCGCCGTAGACGATCTCGTCCTTGCCGTCGCCGTCGACGTCCGCGACGGACAGCTGGTGATTGCCCTGACCGTCGTACCCCTTACCGGAGTTGGTGGAGGCGTTGGTGTCGAAGGTCCAGCGGCGCGTGAACCTTCCGTCGCGCCAGTCCCACGCCGCGATGACGCTCCGCGTGTAGTACCCGCGCGCCATGATGAGGGAGGGCCGGGTGCCGTCGAGGTAGGCGGTCCCGGCCAGGAAGCGGTCCACCCTGTTCCCGTACGAGTCGCCCCACGACGACACCGTGCCGCGCGCGGGAACGTAGTCGACGGAGCCCATGGCGGCGCCGGTCTGCCCGTTGAACATGGTCAGGTACTCGGGCCCGGAGAGCACGTAACCGCTGGAGTTGCGGTGGTCGGCCGACGAGCTTCCTATCACCGTGCCCTTGCCGTCCTTCGTCCCGTCCGACGTCTTCATGGCGACCTCGGCCTTGCCGTCGCCGTCGTAGTCGTACACCTGGAACTGGGTGTAGTGCGCGCCGGAACGGATGTTCTTGCCGAGGTCGACGCGCCACAGCCGCGTGCCGTCGAGCTTCACCGCGTCGACGACGGTGTTGCCCGTGTAGCCGGACTGGGAGTTGTCCTTGGCGTTGGTGGGCTGCCACTTGAGGATGAACTCGAGGACGCCGTCGCCGTCAAGGTCACCGACGGAGGCGTCGTTGGCCTCGTAGGTGTAGGCGACGCCGTCGGGGGTCGTGCCCCCTGCCGGTGGTGTGATCGGTACGTCCGTGTAGCCGCTGCGGAGCTGGATCGCGTGCGCCGAATCGGGCTGTTCCGTGCCGTTCACGACGGAGCGGACCGTGTAGTCGGCGGAGCTGGGCGCGCCGTCGTGGAAGAAGTTCGTGGAGCCGGTGATCGGGGCGGAGTTGACCTTCGTACCGGCGCGGTAGACGTTGAACGCCACGTCGTCCGGGTCGGTGCCGAGCCACCGCCAGCTGACCAGGTTGCCGGCGTCGGTGTGCACGCTGACCAGTCCGCGGTCCAGCTTCTCGGCCTGCCGGGCGGTGGCGGCGGACGCGTCGTCGCCGGGCAGGAGCGTCAGCCCCGTTCCGGCCAACGCGGCGGCCGTGGCGGCGGCGAGGAACAGACGACGGCGTCTGCGGTGGGGGCGGGGGCGGCGGGGCATCGGGGGTCTCCTCGGTGAAGGCGTGCGGGTGAGATGTGTGCGTACATCTGTCGCCGCCGGGCCCGTCGAGGTTGCCCCTTACTCCCACACGACTTACTCCCGCGCGACGTGGACGGCGGCGGACGACGCCGCCTCCGTGACCGTCCAGACGGCCATGCCCCACAGGGAGAGCGCCGAGACGAGGCCCACGACGAGACGGACGACCGGGTCCGGGCCGTTCAGGAGCCACACCGCCAGGCCCGCGACTCCGGCCGCGGTCAACAGGGCGGCCGGCACGCGCAGTCGGGGCTGCTCGAACATCGCCGCGAGCGGCAGGAAGTGCAACCCCACGACGACCGCGACCAGCGGCGGAATGAGCACGGCCGTACCGGTCCTGACGCACACCTGGGAGACGACCAGGATCAGCAGCCACTGGATGCCGTTGACCTGGAGGAACCGCCGTCGCAGGTCGGCGGGGAACGGTTCGCTGGCCGACGCGGGAAGAAGACGCCGCGCGGCGAGCATCAGCCCGATCGCGGCGGCGCAGCCGACCACCATCGCGATCAGCCGCGCCGAACTCTCGAATGTGCTCGTGGCCAGTAACCACCAACCGAGCCCGAACAGTGCGAGGAACCCCACCCCTGACTTGAACATGACCGACACCTTAAGCTGCGCGGTCCGTCGGGTGGGGTGGTTGCGGTGGGCGGATCTCCCCCACCCCGCCCCTTCCCGAAACCGGGGCTCCGCCCCGGACCCCGCCGGCTCTCGTCCCAGGGCGGGGCTTAAAGATGTCCCCCAGCCAGCTTCTCGACCCGCTCCGCCAGCGCGAAGTCCTTTGCCGTGAGGGCGCCGTCCGCGTCGTGCGTGTTCACCGCGAGGGTCACCGTGTTGTAGCCGAGCGTCAGGTTCGAGTGGTGGTTCAGGGCCTCCTGGGTCTGCGCGATGTGCATGACGAGTGCCGCCGCCGCGAAGTGCGAGTCCAGGCGGTACGTGCGCGTGAGCGCGCCGTCTTCCACGGACCAGCCCGGCAGTTCGGTGAGGCGGTCCTCGATGTCCTTCTGGGAGAGCGGTTCAGTAGGCATGCCTCCAGCGTGCCACCGGATCCGGCTACGGTCTTCCCATGACTGCCGCAGCGCGCAAGAACACGTCAGAAGTGGGCGCCCTGCTGCGCGGCTGGCGCGAGCGGCGGCGGGTCAGCCAGCTGGAGCTCGCGCTGCGGGCGGACTCCTCGGCGCGGCACATCAGTTTCGTGGAGACGGGGCGTTCGCGGCCGAGCCAGGACCTCGTCCTGCGGCTCGCCGAGCATCTCGACGTACCGATGAGGGAGCGCAACGCCCTTCTCCTTGCGGCGGGTTACGCGCCGCGGTTCAAGGAGACCCCGCTCGACGACCCCTCGCTCGGCGTGCTGCGCGAAGGGCTCGAAACGCTGCTGCGCGGCTACGAGCCGTACCCCGCGTTCATCGTCGACGCGACGTTCAACGTGATCGCGGCGAACGGCGGCATCGCCCTGCTGATGTCCTCGGCGCCCGCGCACCTCCTCACCGAGCCGCTCAACGCGATGCGGCTCACGCTGCACCCGGAGGGCCTCGCGCCGCGGATCAGGAATCTGCGCGAGTGGCGGGGGCATCTGCTGGCACAGATGGAGCAGCAGATCGCGCTGACCGGGTCGGAGCCGCTGCGGGAGCTGTACGAGGAGGTGTCCGCGTATCCGCTGCCGCCGGGCCGCCCGGCCGGGGACGAGCCGGTCGCGCCCCCGTTGCCGTACTTCGCGCTGCCGATGGTGATCGAGCACGAGGGGCATGTGTTGTCGTTCGTGTCGTCGATCTCGACGTTCAATACGCCGATGGACGTGACGGTCGCAGAGCTGGCCGTGGAGACGCTGCTCCCGGCCGACCCGGCGACGGCGAAATACCTTCACTCCGCGCTGGGCTGACCCCGCAGCGCGGCGTACTGGAGCCCCGCGAGCGCCGCCACCACCACGGCCTGCAGCGACCCGTACACCATCCCGGCCGTGCTCGGCTCCAGCCAGGCGAACAGCGCGACGAAGCTGAGCACCGTCCAGGCGAGGTTGACCTCGACCACGGTGCGCACGCCGAGCGCGGGCGGGCTGCTGCGCGCGGCGAGCGCCGCGACCGCGGCGGCGTACGCGATCAGGCCGGCGCCCAGTCCGAGCAGCAGCCCCGGATCGATGCCGAGGAAGCGGCCGATCGGCCCGGAGGCGGCGACGTAGGCGAGGCCGTTGAGGCCGGTGCCCAGCGCGTCGGCGCCGAGCAGGCGGCGCAGCCAGGTGCGACGGGCCTGGACCGGGGTGCTGGTGAGCGTGGTGGCGGACATGGGGATCACCCTCCGTCATCGGGTCGGTGACACCACCCTGCCCGTGCCCGGGTGGCGGGTCGATTACGTCCGGGGTAATGCCCGGCCGCCGGCCCCGCGCCCGACTCGTACGGCCCCGGCCGAGGTGTGCCCCCGGCGGGCGCCCATTAGCGTGCCCAGAACGGGACATCGAGGGAGCAAACGGTGACGGATACGACACGCACCCCGACCGAGCCGGATGCCGCGCTGCTGCGCGCGGGGCGGTTCTTCCGGAGGGGGACGGCCTCCGAGGACCTGCACAGCGTGCAGATCAAGGGCGGCCGGGACGGGGACGTCTTCTATCGGGACCGCTGGAGCCACGACAAGGTCGTGAACTCCACGCACGGCGTGAACTGCACCGGCTCGTGCCGGTGGAAGGTGTACGTCAAGGACGGCATCATCACCTGGGAGACCCAGCAGACGGACTATCCGAGCGTGGGCCCCGACCGGCCGGAGTACGAGCCACGCGGCTGTCCACGCGGCGCCGCGTTCTCCTGGTACACGTACTCGCCGACCCGTGTGCGCTACCCGTACATCCGGGGCGTGCTCGTGGAGATGTACCGGGAGGCGAAGGCGCGGCTGCACGACCCGGTGCTCGCGTGGGCCGACATCCAGTCCGACCCCGAGCGGCGCCGCAGGTACCAGCAGGCCCGCGGCAAGGGCGGGCTGGTGCGTGCCACCTGGGACGAGGCCGTGGAGATCGTCGCCGCGGCGCACGTGCACACCATCAAGACGTACGGGCCCGACCGGATCGCCGGCTTCTCCCCCATTCCCGCGATGTCGATGGTGTCGCACGCGGCGGGGGCCCGGTTCCACTCGCTGATCGGCGCCCCGATGCTGTCGTTCTACGACTGGTACGCGGACCTGCCGGTGGCCTCGCCGCAGGTGTTCGGCGACCAGACCGACGTCCCCGAGTCGGGTGACTGGTGGGACGCCGCGTACCTGATGATGTGGGGCTCGAACGTCCCGGTCACCAGGACGCCCGACGCGCACTGGATGGCGGAGGCGCGCTATCGCGGCCAGAAGGTCGTCGTCGTCGCGCCCGACTACGCGGACAACGCGAAGTTCGCCGACGAGTGGCTGCACCCGCACCCCGGGACCGACGGCGCGCTCGCGCTCTCCATGGGGCATGTGATCCTCAAGGAGTTCTTCGTCGACCGGCAGACGCCGTTCTTCACGGACTACGTCAAGAAGTTCACCGACCTGCCGTTCCTGGTGACACTTGAGGAGCGCGACGGGGCGTACGTGCCGTCGAAGTTCCTGCGCGCCACCGATCTCGGGCAGGGCGGCGAGGGCGCCGAGTGGAAGACCGCCGTGCTCGACGAGGCGACGGGCCAGCCGGTCGTCCCGAACGGCTCCCTGGGCTTTCGCTGGACCGAGTCCGGCAAGGGCAAGTGGAACCTCGAACTGGGCAATATCCAACCGAAGTTGAGCCTGCACGACTCCGACATCGCCGGTGGCGTGGAGGTGCTGCTCCCCCGCTTCGACACCGACGGCGGCACGCACGGGCAGGGCCGCGGCGAGGTCGTGCGGCGCGGTGTGCCGGCGACCCGGCTCGGCGGGCAGGGCGGCCCGCTGGTGACAACCGTGTTCGACCTGCTGCTCGCGCAGTACGGCGTCGGGCGCGACGGCCTCCCGGGCCAGTGGCCCGCCTCGTACGACGACGCGGAGACGCCCGGCACCCCGGCCTGGCAGGAGATGCACACCTCCGTACCGGCCGCCAAGTGCGTAAAGATCGCACGGGAGTTCGCGCAGACCGCCGAGAAGTCGCGCGGGCGCTGCATGATCCTGATGGGCGCCGGCACGAACCACTGGTTCCACTCCGAGACCACCTACCGTGGCTTCCTGTCCCTCCTTCAGCTCACCGGCTGCCAGGGCAGGAACGGCGGCGGCTGGGCCCACTACGTCGGTCAGGAGAAGTGCCGTCCGGTGACCGGCTGGGCGTCGCTCGCCTCGGCCAACGACTGGTCGAGGCCGCCGCGGCAGATGATCGGTACCGGGTTCTTCTTCCTCAACACCGACCAGTGGCGCTACGACAGGTTCAGCGCCGACGTGCTCGCGTCCCCGCTCGGCAAGGGTGCCTTCGAGGGCATGACGGGCGCCGATGTGCTGTCCCTGTCGGCCCGTTCGGGCTGGATGCCGTCGTATCCGACGTTCGACCGCAGCTCGCTCGCGCTCGGTGAGCAGTCCGTGGAGGACACGGTCTCCGAACTCAAGGCGGGCTCGCTGAAGTTCGCGTGCGAGGACCCGGACGCGCCCGAGAACTGGCCGCGCGTGATGACCCTGTGGCGGGCGAACCTGCTCGGCTCGTCCGCGAAGGGCGCCGAGTACTTCACCAAGCACCTGCTGGGCACGCACTCCTCGCTGCGCGCCGAGGAGGCCTCCCCCGATGAGCGCCCCTCGACGGTGACCTGGCACGACGAGGCCCCCGAGGGCAAGATCGACCTGCTGACGTCCCTCGACTTCCGGCAGACGTCCTCCACGCTCCTGTCCGACGTCGTGCTGCCCGCCGCCACCTGGTACGAGAAGCACGACATCGCCTCCACGGACATGCACCCCTACGTGCACTCGTTCACGCCCGCCGTGGACCCGCCGTGGCAGGCGCGCAGCGACTTCGACACGTTCAAGGCGCTCGCCCACAAGCTCAGCGAGCTGTCCGCCCAACACCTGGGCGTACGCAAGGACTTGGTGGCGACGCCGCTCCAGCACGACACCCCGGGTGAGATCGCGCAGCCCGGCGGCATCGTCCTGGACTGGCACAAGGGCGAGTGCGAGCCGGTGCCGGGCAAGACCATGCCGAACCTCACGGTCGTCGAGCGCGACTACACGGCGATCGGCGCCAAGTTCACCGCGCTCGGCCCACTCGTCGAGCAACTGGGCCTGCCCGCCAAGGGAATCGCCCTCAAGCCCGACCAGGAGGTCACGGAGCTGCGCGAGCGCAACGGCGCCGTGCGCGGCGGCCCCGCCGACGGCCGGCCGTCCCTCGACACGGCGGTCAAGGCGGCGAACACCATCCTCGCCCTGTCCGGCACCACCAACGGCCGCCTCGCCACGCAGGGCTTCCACACGCTGGAAGCCCGTACGGGCCAGGAGATGGCGCACCTCTCCGCCGAGCACGAGGGCAAGCGCATCACGTACGCGGACACGCAGGCCGCGCCCGTACCGGTCATCACCTCGCCCGAGTGGTCGGGCAGCGAGTCCGGCGGGCGCCGCTACACGGCGTTCACCCTCAACACCGAGCACCTCAAGCCGTGGCACACCCTCACCGGTCGCCAGCACTTCTTCATCGACCACGACTGGATGCACGAGCTGGGCGAGGCGATGCCCGTCTACCGGCCACCACTCGACATGAACCGGCTGTTCGGTGAGCCACGGCTCGGGCCGGACGGCGAGAAGGAAGTGACGGTCCGTTACCTCACCCCGCACAACAAGTGGTCCATCCACTCCGAGTACCAGGACAACCTGTTCATGCTGGCGCTGTCCCGCGGCGGCCAGTCCATCTGGATGTCCCCGCAGGACGCCGACTCGATCGGCGTCAAGGACAACGACTGGATCGAGGCCGTGAACCGCAACGGCGTCGTCGTCGCCCGCGCGATCGTCTCCCACCGCATGCCGGCCGGCACGGTCTACATGCACCACGCGCAGGAACGCACCGTCAACGTGCCCAAGGCGGAGACGACCGGAAAGCGCGGCGGCATCCACAACTCGCTCACCCGACTCATCCTCAAGCCGTCCCATCTCATCGGCGGCTACGCCCAGTTGAGCTGGGCGTTCAACTACCTCGGCCCGACGGGCAACCAGCGCGACGAGGTCACGGTCATCCGCCGCCGCTCCCAGGAGGTCCAGTACTGATGCGCATCATGGCTCAGGTCGCGATGGTCATGAACCTCGACAAGTGCATCGGCTGCCACACCTGCTCGGTCACCTGCAAGCAGGCGTGGACCAACCGCAACGGCATGGAGTACGTCTGGTTCAACAACGTCGAGACCCGCCCCGGGCAGGGCTATCCGCGCCGCTACGAGGACCAGGAGAAGTGGCGCGGCGGCTGGGAGCTCAACAAGAAGGGCGCCCTGAAGCTGAAGGGCGGCGGCCGGTTCAAGAAGCTCCTCGGCATCTTCTCCAACCCGAAGCTGCCGGAGATCAAGGACTACTACGAGCCCTGGACGTACGACTACAAGAACCTGACCAACGCCCCGCTCGGCGACGACTACCCGGTCGCGGAGCCCCGCTCCCTGATCAGCGGCAAGCCGATGAAGATCGAGTGGTCCTCCAACTGGGACGACAACCTCGGCGGCTCCGCCCAGTACGGCGATCTCGACCCGATGGTGGAGAAGACCCGCGAACAGGCCGCGGAGAAGGTCAAGTTCCAGTTCGAGCAGACCTTCATGTTCTATCTGCCGCGGATCTGCGAGCACTGCCTCAACCCGTCGTGCGTCTCGTCCTGCCCGTCCGGCGCGATGTACAAGCGCGTCGAGGACGGCATCGTCCTCGTCGACCAGGACTCCTGCCGCGGCTGGCGGATGTGCGTGACCGGCTGCCCGTACAAGAAGGTGTACTTCAACCACCGCACCGGCAAGGCCGAGAAGTGCACGCTCTGCTATCCGCGCCTGGAGGTGGGTCTGCCGACGGTCTGCTCGGAGACCTGCGTGGGCCGGCTCCGCTATCTCGGCGTGATGCTCTACGACGCCGACAAGGTGACGGAGGCCGCCTCCTCGAAGAGCGAACACGACCTGTACGAGGAGCAGTTGGGCATCTTCCTCGACCCCGAGGACCCCGCGGTGCAGCGGGCCGCCGAGGAGGCGGGCATCCCGTTCGACTGGATGGAGGCCGCGCGGCGCTCCCCCGTGCACGCGCTCATCAGCAAGTACAAGGTGGCGCTGCCGCTGCACCCGGAGTACCGGACGATGCCGATGGTCTGGTACATCCCGCCGCTCTCCCCCGTCGTCGACGCGCTCACCGAGACCGGGCACGACGGCGAGGACCACTCGAACCTGTTCGGCGCGATCGACACACTGCGCATCCCCCTCGAATACCTGGCGGAGATCTTCACGGCGGGCGACACCAAGCCCGTACGCGCCTCCCTGGAGAAGCTGGCCGCGATGCGCTCGCACATGCGGGCCATCAACCTCGGTGACCTGCCCGACAGTTCGATCGCCGAGTCCATCGGCATGTCACCGTACGAGATCGAGGAGATGTACCGGCTGCTCGCCATCGCCAAGTACGAGGACCGCTACGTGATCCCGACCGCGGCGGTCGGCGACGCGCAGCGCCTTGAGGAGTCCGCACTGCCGTCGGACACCTGCTCGCTCGACCACGAGGGCGGCCCCGGCATGGGCGGCGAGGGCCCCTTCGGCGGCGACTCCGGGACGACCGTCGCCGACGGCCGCAAGCTGCTGCCCGTCGTCTCCGTCGAGAACTTCCAGCTCAGCAAGGAACGGCAAACCGCAGACAGCACCGACAAGGAGGACAGCTGATGACCGACCGGACCTCCCTGCTCCTTCAGGCTTCCGCGCTCTGTCTCACGTACCCGGACGAGGAGTTCTACCAGCGGCTTCCGCTGATCCGCGCGGCCGCGCCGCCGCTCGCGCCCTTCGTCGAGCACGCCGAGGCCACGCCGATGCAGGATCTGGCGGCCCATTACGTCCAGGTCTTCGACTTCAAGAACCGGCACAGCCTGTATCTGACGTGGTGGCGCGACGGCGACACCCGTAGGCGCGGCATGTCCCTGGTGCGGATGAAGGAGGTCTACCGGGAGCACGGCATGGAGTTCACCGGCGAGGAACTCCCGGACTTCCTGCCCGCCGTCCTCGAATTCTCCGCGCAGGAGGGCACGTTCCTGCTGGAGGACAACCGCGCGGGCCTCGAACTGCTGCGGTTCGCCCTCACCGACCACGGCACCCCGTACGCGACCGTCCTCAACGCGGTGTGCGCCGCCCTGCCGGGGCCCTCCCCCAAGGACCGGGCCGAGGCGCAGGCGCTCGCCCGGTCGGGACCGCCCCAGGAGGACGTCGGTCTCGAACCCTTCGCACTCCCCCTCCTCGAGAAGGAGCACGCGCGGTGAACACAGCGCTCTTCGGTGTCCTGCCCTACGTGGCGTTCGTCCTGCTGATCGCCGGCACCATCTGGCGCTACCGCTACGACAAGTTCGGCTGGACGACGCGCTCGTCGCAGGTCTACGAGTCGAAGCTGCTCAACATCGCGTCGCCGATGTTCCACTACGGCATCCTCTTCGTGCTCGTGGGCCACATCGTCGGCCTGTTCATCCCGGAGTCGTGGACCGAGAAGGTCGGCGTCAGCGAGCACACGTACCACATGTTCTCGCTGATCGGCGGCACCTTCGCGGGCGTCCTCGCGGTGGTCGGGATCGCGATGCTGGTCTACCGGCGCCGCACCAAGGCCCCGGTGCTGCTGGCCACGACGCGCAACGACAAGACCATGTACGTGTTCCTGCTCGGCGCGATCGTCCTCGGCATGACGGCCAAGCTCACGCACTCGGGCGGCAACGGCTACGACTACCGGCAGACCATCGCCCCTTGGTCGCGCAGCCTGTTCACGCTGAGCCCCGATGTGGTGCTCATGGACGGGGTGCCTACGCTCTATCAGATCCACGCAGTAGTGGGCATGCTACTGATTGCGCTGGTACCGTTCACCCGGCTCGTGCATATGTTCAGCGCGCCGGTGCAGTACCTGTTCCGCCCGTACGTCGTTTACCGCAGCCGCGATCCGCGGCGTCTCGGCGCGCGGCCGGAGCGTCGGGGGTGGGAGCGCACCGGCTCCTAACTCCTGGGGAGACGTACCAAGGTGAGTGAACGTCGGCCCGCGCCCACCGTGGGCCAGGTCGTCCTCGGTCGCCGCCTGCGTGATCTGCGCGAGGCCCGCGGACTCAAGCGCGAGGAGGCGGCCAGGCCGCTGCGCGTGGCGAGCGCGACGATCCGCAGGATGGAGACCGCGGAGGTCGCGCTCAAGATCCCCTACGTGCAGATGCTGTTGGAGCTGTACGAGGTGCCGGAGCGCGAGATCGAGGCCTTCGTGGCGCTCGCCGAGGACGCGAATCTGCCGGGTTGGTGGCAGCGGTTCCACGATGTGCTCCCCGACTGGTTCAGCCTGTACGTCAGCCTTGAGGGCGCGGCCTCGATGATCCGCGCCTACGAACCGCACTTCGTGCCCGGCCTGTTGCAGACGGAGGCGTACGCGCGGGCCGTCTTCGACGCCGGCACGGTGGGCCGCTCCCGGCCCGAGGAGGTCGACCGGCACATCGACCTGCGCATGGCCCGCCAGTCGCTGCTCGACCGGGAGGACTCGCCGCACCTGTGGGTCGTCATGGACGAGACGGTGCTGCGGCGCCCGCCCGGCGGCCGCGAGGTGCTGCGCGGCCAGCTGGACCGGCTCATCGAAGTGACGCGGCGCCCCAACGTGACGCTCCAGATAGCCGAGTTCGCGTCGGGGCCGCACCCCGGCACGTTCGGCCCGTTCACGCTGTTCCGGTTCCCGGTCAGGGAGCTGCCGGACATGGTCTACAGCGAGTACGTGACCGGGGCCCTGTACCTGGACGCCCGGGACGAGGTCGGCATGCACCTGGAGGTGCTCGACCACCTGGTGGCACAGGCGGCCGGGGCCGAGCGGACGGTGGAGATCCTGGAGCGGGAGCGGGCAGCCCTCGGATGACCGGCCGGCAGTGACCGACTCGGGCTTGTCGTCGTCCACCTAGGGCTTGTCGTCGTCCACGATCTCGGCGTCGACCACGTCCTCGGGGGCGTCCTTTTCCTGGTCCTGAGGCGGCTGCTCGCCCGACGGCGGCGCGTCTCCCTGGGCCGACGAGGCCGCCTGGTACATCGCCTGACCCATCCGCTGGCTGACCTCGGCCAGCTTGCGCACGCCCTCGCGCAACTCCTGCGTGGACGGCTCCTTGGACTCCAGTACGGTCTTCAACTCCCGTACGGAGTCCTCCACTTCGGTGCGCGTCGCGGCGGGGATGCGCCCCGTGTCCTCGTCGTTCTCGCGCAGGAAGCGCTCCGTCTGGTAGACGAGCTGTTCCGCCTCGTTGCGGACCTCGGCCGCCTCGCGGCGCGTGCGGTCCTCCTCGGCGTGCGCCTCGGCCTCCCGCATCATCCGGTCGATCTCGTCCTTGGGCAGCGCCGAGCCGCCGGTCACGGTCATCTTCTGCTCGCGACCCGTGGCGAGGTCCTTGGCGCCGACGTGCATGATCCCGTTGGCGTCGATGTCGAAGGTGACCTCGATCTGCGGCACGCCGCGCGGCGCGGGCGGGAGTCCTGTGAGGTCGAAGACGCCCAGCTTCTTGTTGTAGGCGGCGATCTCCCGCTCGCCCTGGAAGACCTGGATGCCGACGGAGGGCTGGTTGTCGGCGGCGGTCGTGAAGCTCTCCGAACGGCGGGTGGGAATGGTGGTGTTGCGCTCGATGAGCTTGGTCATCACCCCGCCCTTGGTCTCGATGCCGAGCGACAGCGGGGTGACGTCGAGCAGCAGTACGTCCTTCACGTCGCCGCGGATCACACCGGCCTGGTACGTGGCGCCGACGGCGACGACCTCGTCCGGGTTGACGCCCTTGTGCGGGTCCTTCCCGGTGAGTTCCTTCACGAGGTCGGTGACGGCGGGCATGCGCGTGGACCCGCCGACCAGGATCACGTGGTCGATGTCCTTCAGCTCGACGCCCGCGTCCTTGACGGCCTGGTGGAAGGGTTTCTTGCAGCGGTCGAGCAAGTCCCCGGTGAGTTCCTGGAGTTGAGCGCGCGTCAGCTTCTCGTCGAGGTGCAGGGGGCCCGCGGCGGAGGCCGTGACGTAGGGCAGGTTGATGGTCGTCTCGCTGGACGAGGACAGCTCGATCTTGGCCTTCTCGGCGCCCTCGCGCAGCCGCTGCACGGCCATCTTGTCTTCGGCGAGGTCGATGCCGTGGGCGTTCTTGAACTGCCGCGCGAGATGGTCGACGATCCGCTGGTCCCAGTCGTCGCCGCCGAGTTGGGTGTCGCCGTTGGTGGCCTTGACCTCGATGACGCCCTCGCCCATCTCCAGGAGCGACACGTCGAACGTGCCACCGCCCAGGTCGAAGACGAGGACCGTCTGCTCGTCGCCCTTGTCGAGCCCGTACGCGAGCGCGGCGGCGGTCGGCTCGTTGACGATGCGCAGGACCTTCAGGCCCGCGATCTCGCCGGCCTCCTTCGTGGCCTGGCGCTGCGCGTCGTCGAAGTAGGCGGGCACGGTGACGACGGCGTCGGTGACGTCCTCGCCGAGGTACGACTCGGCGTCACGCTTGAGTTTCTGCAGGACGCGGGCGGCGAGCTCCTGCGCGCTGTAGCGGTGACCGTCGATGTCACCGGAGTCGGGGAAGCGCCAACTCCCGTCCCCCATATGCCGTTTGACGGAGCGCGCGGTGCGCTCGACGTTCGTCACGGCCTGCCGCTTGGCGACCTCGCCGACGAGCACCTCGGCGCTCGACGACCTGGCGAAGGCGACGATCGAGGGCGTGGTGCGCGCGCCCTCCGCGTTGGCGATGACGGTGGGCTCACCGCCCTCGAGCACGGCAACCACCGAGTTCGTCGTACCGAGATCGATACCTACCGCACGCCCCATGACACGTCCCCATTCCATGCGAAGGCCCGCCCACGTCCGGATCCAGCACAGGGCGTGAGCGGGCCTACGTCAAGAGCGCGGACGCCTAGGGCCTGTCGTTTGGATCAGTCCGGGCTCGCGGGGCCCGGCACGCACGCTCGCGGCGTTGTCGTCGGTCGACGACGCTCCGCGTCGCCTCCCTCCTCCGCCTTGCGATCGCACGCTTCCCCAAGCTCTCGGCTTCGCTCGAGCAGGGGAGGCCCCATTACCCCGCTCCCTGATCCGGCCTGATCCAAACGACAGACCCTAGGTCTAGCCACCCAGCTTGGCGGTGAGGGTGATCGTCGTGCCGGTGAGCGCCTGGCTCACGGGGCAGTTCTTCTTGGCGTCCTCCGCGGCCGCCTGGAAGCCCTGCTCGTCGAGGCCGGAGACGGTGCCCTCGACCGTGAGGTGGATGCCGGTGATGCCCTCGCCCGGCTGGAACGTCACGTCCGCGGACGTGACCAGCTTGGTGGGCGGGGTGCCCGCGCCGGTCAGACCGTTGGACAGCGCCATGGAGAAGCAGGAGGAGTGCGCGGCCGCGATCAGCTCCTCCGGGCTGGTCTTGCCGTTCGCCTCCTCTGCGCGGGACGGCCAGGACACCGGCTGCTGGCCGATGCCGGACGAGTCGAAGGTGACGGTGCCGTTGCCCTCGAACAGGTTGCCTTCCCACACGGTGTGTGCGGAGCGCGTGGTTGCCACGGTGGTTCCTTTCCGTTTCCGGATGCTTCGGACTCCTATCCGACCACATCCGACGCGCCCGTGGCACGCCACCATGGCCGGAAAGCGAACTGGGCAAGTCGGCACGATGGTGACAGTTTGGGGCCTCCCGCCCAGGGGGGTTTCAGGGGGCTTCGCAGGGGGTCAGACCATGCGCATGATCTACGCGGACCAAGGTCCGTCACCACTGGAGACCGGGAAGCCGGGCGCGACCGACCGGGATTCGACGTTCGGCTGGTGGGGTGCGTTCAGCATCCAGAAGTTCGTCAACCAGAACCCGCTCTCCCACACGCACGAGGACGCGACCGGCTGGCTCGCGTATCTGCAGCAGTTCTACGACCGCAACTTCTGGTTCGCCGACGCGGGCGCCCAGGTGTGGGCGTACGAGGAGACGTACGACAACTGGCAGGACCGGTACGGCGTGGACGCCGTCGTCGCGGTGTACCACTCGGGGCACGGCGGCATGGACGGCAACGGAGTGTTCTTCGCGCCGCTCGGCGCCAAGTGGGACAACCGCTCGGACGCGGTCTCCAACCGGATGGCGTTCGGCAACGAGAAGGCCAACTACGTGTTCTGGTCGACGTGCAGCTCGCTGCGCGTCCTCGACGGGCACTCCCCCATCCGCACGTGGGCCGGGCCCAACCTCGGTTCCCGGATGATCTTCGGGTTCGAGACGACGAGCATCGACAGCGGCGACTACGGCAAGAAGTTCTGGGAGAAGTGGCGGGCCGGCCAGACGTACTGCGACGCGTGGCTCAACGCCAGCTGGGACATCTACCACGGTCAGGCGCCCTCGGTGTGCGCCACCGGTGCGACCCAGGCGGAGGCGCAGAACCGGCTGAACTCGGAGCGCAACTTCTACCGGGAGCACGTGCCGGACAACTGGTACGTGTGGCGCTGGTACTACGCGCGCCAGGGCCTGCGCGACCCGCTGACGCAGGCGCCGGCGACCCCGCAGATCGTGCAGCTCGCGCCGCGCGACCCGAGCGAGGAACTCGCCACGATGGGCCGTCTCGCACACTTCCCGGCTGCGGCGCTGCAAGAGGTGCAGGTCGAGCGGCAGGGCGTGCTCAGCGCGAGCTCGGGCGACCGGTTCGTGTCGACGGCGCCGCAGGCCGTGCGCTGGGTGAAGCTCGCCGAGGCCAACCACCGCAACACGCACCAGCTGCCGACCGAGCGCGCGGTCGAGATCGCGCAACGGTTCGCGCAGGAGAACGCGGAGGGCGTCGAGCTGGTCGTGGACAGCGTGCACGACCTGATGCAGAACAGCGGCAAGAAGGACGGCTCGGAGATCGGTGAGCCGGTGTCGCTGCAGACGCACGTCACGTTCCGGCAGGTCTTCGACGGCGTACCGGTGATCACGCCGGGCCGCGGCGAGTTCCGGGTCGCGCTCGACAACGACGGCACGGTCGTCCAGGCCACCCTGTCGACGCGCACGCCCACCGGCGACACCCGCACGCCCGCCTCCGCGGTCGCGCCCCCGTCGGGCAAGGGCCAGCAGGCGCTCGCCTCGCCCGGGTCGCGCGACCCGCGGCAGGCGCTGGAGGAGGCGCAGCAGCGGCGCATCGCCCATCTGACCGCGATGGCCGCCGACGGTGAACGGTCGGCGGCCGACATCGAGGCGCAGCTGGAGATCAGGGACGTACCCGGGTCCCTCGAGGTCGGCTACGAGATCGAGGGCAACGAGGCGTATCCCGCTGCGCGGAAGCTGATCGAGATCGGCTCACGGGACAGCATGTTCAAGACACAGCGGTGGGTGGTGGCACCTATCGCCCGATGACGTCAGGGTCCGGCCGGTTCGCTCTGTGCGGGCCGGCCGGGCCTACGCCACGGGGCTCTGCCCCGGACCCCGCTGCTCAATCGCCGCAGGGGCTTGATTGCCGCCTCTTGCGGGCCGCCATCCACGCGTAGACGAGGACGCCCACGAACAGGAAGATGACGCCCTGGTAGACGGCCGCGTAGCCGGCGCCGCCGACCAGCCACATCGAGAAGCCGAACGCGGCGAGCGCGAGCGTCATGTCGCGCGCGAGCCGGCCCTTGCTCACCCGGTGGCCCTGGCCCGACAGCAGGAAGTAGATCTGCGCGGCGGTGGCGAGGAGGTAAGGGACCGTCGCCGTGAACGTCGTGATGAGCACGAGGCTCTCGAAGACGCCTTCGGACCCCGCCGTGTAGTTGTAGATGGTCAGGAGCGAGGCGAGCGCGACGCCGACGAGCACGCCGAACGTCGGGACGCCACGCTTCTTGCGCGCGAACGCGGCCGGGAACAGGCCGTCCTTCGCGGGGGCGTACGGCGCCTGCGCGGAGAGCAGCGTCCAGCCGTTGAGCGCGCCGAGGATCGAGACGACCGCGGCGATCGCGACCGCCGTGCCGCCCCACGTGCCGCCGAACATCACGTTGACGGAGTCGGTCATCGGCGCGGTGGAGTCCACGAGCTTGTCGTGGGCGACGGTGCCGAAGACGGAGACCGTGCACAGCAGGTAGACGAGGGCGGCGAGGCCCGTGCCGAGGACGGTGGCGCGGCCGACGTTGCGCTCCGGGTCGCGGACCTCGCCCGCGCTCATGGAGGCGGACTCGACGCCCAGGTAGCTGAAGAGCAGGATCGCGGCGGACGCCGAGATCGCGCCGACCGGGGAGTCCCCGCCCGTCTGGAACGGGCCGAGGTTGTCGGCGTCGAAGAAGAACAGGCCGCCGACCGCGACGAGCACCAGCGGCGCGAACTTCAGCACGGTGGAGACCAGCTGGACGGCGCCGACGTAGCGGGTGCCGGCGAGGTTGGCGAGCGCGGGCAGCCACTGGCAGGCGAGCGCAGCGACGATCGTCCAGAACGTCGATCCGTGGATCGGCAGGAGCACATTGAGGTAGCCGACGGCCGCGACGGCGAGCGCCGCGTTCGACACCCACGAGGTGATCCAGTAGCTCCACGCGGCGAGGAACCCGGCGAAGTCGCCGAAGGCCTCACGGGCGTACACATAGGGGCCGCCGGTCTGCGGATGCCGCTTCGCGAGCCGCCCGAAGACGAGCGCGAGGGCGATGGCGCCGACCGTCAGGACGCCGAAGGCGACCAGCGAGATCGTGCCGTACGGGGCCACGGACGCGGGCAGCAGGAAGATGCCGCCGCCGATGATGTTGCCCATGACGAGGGCCGTCGCGATGGGAAGACCGAACCTGCGGGCGTGCTTGCCGTCCTGGTTCTGGTCCTCGTCCGCTGCCGGAGCCGTCTCGGGAGCGGGGGCAGTCCCGGTGTCGAGCATGGGGGGAAGTGCCTCTCGATTGTGCTGGGCCACCGCGGGATCGCCGGATGGCGGGGCCCATGGTCCGGTGGGCTCCCGCCGCGCTCCAAATCAGGCGGAATTGTCCTGCGGCTCGGGGGGCGTGGCCGCAAATGATGCACCGCCGGGCTCGCGCCGTAGGGAATTCTCCACGGGCCGTTCCAGCGGCTTCGTCGCAGGTGGGTCCAGGGACAGCGGCACGACCCGCATCGGGATCTGCGGTCCGTGTCCCTCGGTCAGCCAGCGGCGCAGCACCTGGTGCACCTGCTCGGCGCCGACCAGGGCCTCGCCCTCCGGCACCGGCTCCGACAGCTCCGCGGGCGAGAGCAGGAACGGCCGGCTCTGGGCGCCGCCGAGCCCGCCGTGCGAGCCGATCTGCTCCTCGAAGGCGAGGACCTCGCCCTCCACCGGGTCGTACATGGAGTTGACCATGATGTCGGCGGTGTGCGGGAAGGAGTCGGTGCGGCGCACGGCGTCGGCGGCGCCGGGACCGAAGTCGGCGAGCGGCCCCTCGCCGTCGGCCAGCTCGGCCAGCGGCACCTCCGCACCCCGCGCCCCGAGCACGACCGCGCCGTGCTCTTCGCTGCGTACGAGGAGGAAGCCGATGCCGGGGTGGTTGGCGAGGGTCGGCAGCAGGGCGGGGTTGCGGGCGTCGATCTCCTCGCGGGTCATGCGGTGCGGGACGTCGGGGAACGAGACGAGGCCGAGGTTGCCGGAGGCCAGCACGATCGGTTCGCTGCGCTTTCCCTTGCCCGCGCCCTCCTCGACGGGCCGGTGCAGCGCGGCCCGCACGGCGGCGCGGGCCTCGGCGCCGCTGCGGGTGCGCCCCGCCTTGCGCGGCACGGGCAGCCCGCAGCCGGCGCGCACGAGGTCCTGGAGGGTGAGCCCGTAGCGGCCGCGGAAGGTCTCGCCGGGGCTCTGCCCGTGGTCGGAGAGGACGACGATGCGGTACGGGCGCGGCGCGTGGTCGGCGACCTTGACGAGCAGCGCGAGCGAGCGGTCGAGGCGTTCGAGCACCTTCTGCGCGTCGCGGCCGAACGGGCCCGAGTGGTGTGCCACCTCGTCGTAGGCCACGAGGTCGGCGTAGACGGCGCTGCGGCCCGCGAGCATGTCGCCGATGACGGCCGCGACGACGACGTCCCGCTCGACGACGGTCGCGAAGGCGCGGATGAACGGGTACAGGCCACCGCGCCCGATCCGCGGCCGTACCTTGCACATGCGGGCCCGCGTGGACTGCCCGATCTCGCGGCCGACCTCGGCGAAGAACGACAACGCGGTGCGGACGGCGTTCGCCGGGTCGGAGAAGTAGGCGAAGTAGCCGGCCCGCGAGCGGTTCTCCTTGCCGCGCCGGGCGGCGACGGACAGTACGAGCGCGACCTGTTCGGCGCCGCCGCTGAAGAGGTTGCCGCGGCTGGCGCCGTCGACGGTGAGCAGGCCGCCGTCGCCGGTGTGCGCGACGGCGCGGCGCTGGAGCTCGGCGGCGCTGGTGGGCCGGTTGGACACCTGGGTCTCGCCGGTGTCCTTCTCGTACCAGCGGAAGGCCGGGACGTCGTCATTGGAGCCGTGCAGGATGCCGAGCTGGCTGGCGCCGGTCTGGCTCGACCAGTCGGTGCGCCACGGGGTGAGGCGGTGGCCGCCGTCGCGCAGCCATGCGTTGATCGTCGGCATGACGTCGTCGCGGGCGGCGCGGCGCAGCACCTCGTGGCCGACGCCGTCGAGCTGGATGAAGACGGTGCCGGGGGTGGGCGGGCAGGTGGCGTCGGCGTCGGTGCCCCTGCGGCGTCTGCGGTCGGCGAGCCGGTACAGGCGCCTGCGGTACGCGTCGTCGTCCCGGACGGCCAGGGCACCACCGGCCGCCGACGCCACGGCCGACATGACCGCGGCCACGACGACCGCGGTCTCGGGTCCTGCCTCTCCCCTGCCGTCGGGGATGAGGTGCAGCGCGATGAGCAGCAGGGCGCCGTTGAGGAAGAACACGACGAGGCCGAGGACGAGTGCGGGGACGAGCAGCAGGGCGCGTACGAGGATCGGCCAGACCAGGGCCGAGAGGACGGCGAAGGCGGCGGCGCCGAGGGCGGCGGTCACGGCGATACGGGTCATGCTGTCGCCGTCGTCGGACGTCAGTTTGAAGTCGGGGAGCAGGCCTGCGAGGACCATCATGGTGACCGTGCAGGCCGCCCAGACGGCGACCGATCGCCAGGCGGTGCTTCCGGCCCGCCTCCACCAACGGCCTCCGGCCACGTTGCGGCTCCCCTCATTTGGTCACGTGGGGTCAGGGTTTCACACCTTTTGCGCCCACCCGGCGTTACGGCCTCGGGGCTCCGCCCCGGACCCCGCGCCTCAAACGCCGGCGGGGCTGGAAATGCCCACCGGCTTGATCCATCAAGCGCGGCGGGGGTTGATCTATCAAGCCCCTGCGGCGATTGAGCAGCGGGGTCCGGGGCGGAGCCCCGAGGCGTCGAGCACGTGGGGCCGAAACGCGGCAGCGGCTAGCAGCCGTCGTAACCCGCCGTCGGCATCGACAAGCGGCGGTGGACGCGGGCCTTCATTTCCGCGTCGTAGGCCGGCTCCGCCAACCCCGCCGTCTCCAGGCGAATGCCGCGCCGCTCGCACTCCGCCGAGAACGCGTCGACCGACCGCAGCGCCGCCCGCAGAACCCGCTCGCAGGGCGCGACGAACACATCGACGAGGCCCGCGTCGACGTCCGCCCACAGCACCTCGTGGTCGGGACGGACCCCGTGCACCAGGAGTTCGCGGGTGACCACATACCCACGTTCGGCGGCCCAGCGCGCGCACATGGCGTGCTGGCTGCGCGAGTCCACCAGGAAGGGGTCGGCGTCCAGCTCCTCCAGCGGGATCAGGCTGGCGATCGCCGCGACCCGTACCGCTTCGCCGCTCCCGTCGGATGCCCCCATGCGTCCCCCCTCACCACAGCTTTCGGCCCCGACCCTACTCCTGCACGTAGGCTCAAGGGAGTCGCCCGAAGGAGCACAAGGAGGAGCGCGTGCCGGTGGAGATCACCTGGTGGGGTCATGCCACCTGCACCGTCGAGGACGCGGGCACGCGCGTCCTCACGGATCCGCTCTTCGCGCGGCGCCTCGCACATCTGCGCCGTCGGCGCGGCGCGCCCCCGCCACCGCGCGCGGCGGAGGCGGACGTCGTCCTGGTCTCCCACCTGCACGCCGACCACCTGCACGTGCCGTCGCTCGCCCGGCTCGCGCCCGGTACGCGGGTGCTCGTGCCGAAGGGCGCCCCGCGCGCCGTGCCCGCGCTGCGCAAGCTCCGCACGCTGAAGATCATCGAGGTGGAGGCGGGCGCGCGCGTCGAGATCGGGCACGTGGCGATAGAGGTGGTCCGCGCCGAGCACGACGGGCGCAGGATCCCGGTCGGTCCGCACACGGCCCCCGCGCTCGGCTACGTCGTGAACGGCGAGGCCCGTACGTACTTCGCGGGCGACACCGGGCTCTTCGACGGCATGGCGGAGACCGTGGGCGAGGTCGATGTGGCGCTGCTGCCGGTGGGCGGCTGGGGTCCGTATCTCGGCTCTGGGCATCTCGACGCGGGGCGGGCCGCCGAGGCGCTCGCCCGGATCGCCCCGCGCAGCGCGGTGCCCGTGCACTACGGGACGTACTGGCCGATCGGCATGGACGCGGTGCGGCCGCACGAGTTCCACGCGCCGGGCGACGAGTTCGTCCGGCAGGCGGCGCTGCGCGCGCCGGGCGTGGCGGTGCACCGGCTCGACCAGGGCGAGAGCGTACGTCCCGAGGTGGCCGGATGAGACGGCCCGCGAACCTTCGCCCCGGGTCCCGTCGACCCAGATCCCTTCGCCCCGGAACCCTTCGGCCCGGGTCCCTTCCCCTCAGATCCCTTCGCTCCGGAACCCCTCGGTCGGGAGCGCGCCGGTGATGCTCTCCGCCGCCACCCAGGTGCCGCCCGAGACGACCCAACAGGCCGTCGGCTACCCCTCGTTGTTCCTGCTCGTCTTCCTCGGGGCGCTCGTCCCGGTCATTCCGACCGGCGCGCTCGTGAGTTCCGCGGCGGTCGTCGCGTTCCACCACAGCTCGCCGCTCTCGCTGCTGTTCGTCTTCGCGGTGGCGGCGCTCGCCGCGTTCCTCGGCGACATCGTCCTGTACTGGCTGGGGCGGCGCGGCATGCACTCGAAAAACGGGTCGAAGTGGCTTGAGGCGATCCGTTCTCGGGCCCCTGAGGAGCGGCTCGCGCAGGCTCAGGACAAGCTCGCCGACCACGGGGTGATGGTGCTCGTGCTGTCGCGGCTCGTGCCCGCGGGGCGGATCCCCGTGATGCTGGCCTGCCTGATGGCGAAGATGCCGCTGCGGCAGTTCGCCCGCGGCGACGTCCCCGCCTGCCTCGCGTGGGCGGCGACGTACCAGGTCATCGGCATCCTCGGCGGCTCCCTCTTCCCGGAGCCGTGGCAGGGCGTCGTCGCGGCGGTCGCGCTGACGGTGCTGGTCAGCACGGTGCCGAGTGTGTGGCGCAAGGTGCGGGGGCGGGAGTCAGGCAGTCAGCACGCGTGAGCCGCCCACCGGCACGTCCCACAGGGCCGTGCGCGGGAGGCCCGCCTTGTCCCAGGCGGCGCGGAGCCGGTGCAGCGGTTCGAGGACCGGTTCCGCCGACAGCAGGAACGTCGCCCAGTGCATCGGCGCCATCCGGCGCGCGCCCACGTCCTGCACCGCCCGCACCGCGTCCTCCGGGTCGCAGTGCACGTCCTTGAGCCACCAGCGCGGGTCGTACGCGCCGATGGGGAGCAGCGCGAGGTCGATGCCCGGGTAGCGGCGGCCGATCTGCGAGAACCAGTGGCCGTAGCCGGTGTCGCCCGCGAAGTAGATCCGCTGTCCCTCGGAGTCGGTGAGCACCCAGCCGCCCCACAGGGTGCGGCAGGTGTCGACGAGGCTGCGCTTGGACCAGTGGTGGGCCGGCACGAAGTCGAAGCGGACTCCCTTCATCTCCACCGCCTCCCACCAGTCCAGCTCCGTGACCCGCGTGAAGCCGCGCCGCGTGAACCAGCGGGCGAGGCCCGCGGGGACGAGGACCGGGGTGTCGCGCGGGAGTCTTTTGACGGTCGGCCAGTCCAGGTGGTCGTAGTGGTTGTGGCTGATGACGACGGCGTCGACGCGGGGCAGCGCGCTCCAGGCGACGCCCGCGGGGGTGACCCTGGCCGGGGTGCCGAGGATCTTGCGGGACCAGACGGGGTCGGTGAGGACCGTGAGGCCGCCGATGCGGACGATCCAGCTGGCGTGCCCGACCCAGGTGACGGCCGCCGTACGGGCGTCGACCTGCGGCAGCGGGCCCGGCGCGAAGGGCAGGTTCGGGATGTCGGCGAGGCTCTCGGCGGGCGGCCGCAGCGCTCCCTCGCGGGCGAATCTGGCGAAGGCCCGCAGGCCCGGCAGCGGTGCGGTCAGCCGGTGGGCGAAGGATTTGGGCCAGCGGCGCGGTACGTCCTGCGCTCCTGTGTCGCCCCCGCCGAGCGGTCGCGGCTCGACGAGGGGCGGAGGGGCCGCGGTGGCATCGGCCCGCTGCACGGCCGACGGTGCTTCGGACGCCTGCGTCATCGCTCGGTCTCCCATCCTTCGCCTGCCGGTTCCCCGCCGATGGCGCGGAGCGTCGACTCCACCATGGTCAACAGCCTTGCGACGTGCGGCAATTCCAAGGGCTCCGGTGAGGTGAGGGACGCCCTGCGTTCCTCGGGGGTTGACCCGAGCAGCGGTCCCGTCGACAGGCGTGCCCGCAGCACACCCTGCTCGTCGCCGAAGCGGTGGCCGCCGGGGACCGGCATGCCGAGCCGTTCGCCGAGGAAGTCCTCCAGGTCCTGGGAGTCGCTGACGCCGAGAGCGGCGAGCCGGGGGCGCAGCTCCTCCAGGTCCATGTAGAGGTGCCGGCCGGCCCGCGGGGGCCTCGCGAGGCCGCCCGCGCCGAGCACGGCGCGGTGCAGGGCACCGGCGACCTGCGCGTGCAGCGCGGCACCGACGCGGCGGCGCTCGGTGATCTCCTCGGTCTCGTTCAGGACGTACGTGGCCGCGGCGGCGACCGGCGCCGCGAGCAGCGCCCCCGTGGCGGTGAGGAAGTCGAGGACGCGGGCGCGCAGCCTGGCGCCGCGCTCGGTGGCGGGGAACCGGGCGCAGGCCGCGGGCAGCGAGGGCGGCAGGAACGCGCCGGTGAGGTCGCTGAGGACGGTGACGTCGAGCGGGTACATCTCGGCGGGGCTGAACAGGACGGAGTCGGCGCCCGGGTGCAGGGTGTCCCGCCACGTCTCGTCGCTGACCACGTGCAGCCCCTCGGACGCGGCCGCCTCCACGGCCTCGTGCAGCACCTCGGGCGGCGGCACGGTCGCCGTCGGGTCGTCGGCCACGGACAGCACGAGCAGCCGCGGGTCGCCGCCCTCGGCTCTGACCCGGCGGACCGTCTCCAGGAAGGCCGAGGAGTCGGGGACGCCGCCGCATTCGGCGGGCGTCGGCACGTGGTAGACGGCGCGGCCAAGGAGCCTGGCCTGCGGCACCCACCAGGCCGGACAGGGGCGCGGCACCAGCATGTCGCCGCCGAGCGCGGCGGTGAGGGCGAGCAGCAGCGGGGCCGCGCCGGGCGCCGCGCCGAGCTGCTCGCGTTCGGTGTCGAGGCCGCGGCGCTGCCAGTAGCCGCAGGCCGCTTCTAGGAGGGCGGGCGGCCCGCCCGGCGGCTCCGAGTCCGGGCGCCCCGCGGCGCTCGCGGTGACGGCGGCCAGTTCGGGCAGCACCGGAAGGCCGGGCTCGGGCAGCGGCGGGCCGTACCGCACGGGCCCACGGCCTTCGGGGGCCCGGGCCCGCGCGGCGCCGGGTCCTGAGGTCCTGGCCGTGGGTTCCGATGGCCGCATGCTGCCTCCGTGCCGTCCGCTCGCTGTGCGGGTGGGGGTCGCTGTACGGGGGCGGCCGCCGTGGGCAGGCGGGCCACCGGGTCCGGGCAGCCGGGAGACCGGCGCCAGGTCCTGCCTCCAGCGTCACACCTGACCGGGTGTCCGCGCGCGGCGTGGCCCTGGTGTCGGCCTCCTGCCCCTGTACGTACCCGTGCGGGCAATGGGGCCTGTCTTCAAACTCCCGTCGTCGCCCGGAGGGCGGCCCGGCGGCGTCTGGGGCGTGCGATCGCAAGGCGCCGGGAAGTCCTCGTAGCGGAGCTACTAGGGCTTTTCGGCAACGCCGCGAGCGTGCGTGCCAGACGCCGCCGGGCAGACGGGAGTTTGAAGACAGGCCCCAGGGCAGGCGGGGCGGGACGAGGCGGCTGGGCCGGTCGGGTGACCGCGGCTGCCGGAAGTGGGGCGGGCGGTCAGTCCGCCACGGCGCTGAACTCGCGCTCCAGGCCGCGTCCGCGCCGCTCGACGACGGCGGAGGCGACATCCGCCAGTTTCCGGTTGGTCGTCTGCGAGATTCGGCGCAGCACGGTGAACGCTTCGTCCGGTGTGCACCCCAGCACATGCATGACGATGCCGCAGGCCTGGTCCACGACGGGCCGTGTGCGCAGCGCCGAGCCCAGCTGGTCGACCTCGGTGAGCGCCTCCTGGTAGGAGCGGTCGCGCACCAGGCAACTGGCGGCCAGATCGCCGAGGGCGCGGATCGGCCCGTGCGACGCGGCCTCCAGGGAGCCGGCCCGGAAGCTGTACAGGCTGAGCGTGACCGTGAGGTCGCCGCTGCGGAAGGGAATGGTGATGCTGGAGCGCACCCCGGAATCCAGGGCGAGCGCACGGTAGTCGGGCCAGCGCCGGTCGTTCAGCAGGTCGCCGGCGTCGACCGGGTCACCGCCCTCCTCGGCCGCCGGTATGGGCCCGTCGCCGAAGCGGTCCTGCACGGAGACGAGCGCGGCGAGGTCGGGGTGGGTCACCGCGGTCGGCCGCTCGTCGGTGCCGTCGCTCGCGGTGGCGACGGCGCCGCAGCACTCCGCGGTGCACCGGAGCGCCCCCTCGGCGAGCTCGGAGAGCCGCCGGGCGGGAAGCCCCGACTCCGGTGTCCCCGTGGCGCGTTGACCCAGCGCCACCGGATACCTTCCGACGTGATCCGCTTCGTCGTCCTGATCGGCCCGCACGTACTGTCGCATCGGGTTCACGCCTCCTCGTCGGTCGGCTTCCCGTACCGGGCTCCCGAAAACGCGGGACGGGATACGTTCTCAGCATGGCGCAGATGGAGGAATTCGATGAAGAGCTTGCGGACTTCGTGCGCCGTGTGGCGGAGTTGAAAACAGCGCGCTCGGTGTCGACGGCGGAACTGCCCGCCGTACTCGACGCAGCACTCTTCGAACTCGACCATGTAGCAGCGAAGTTGTGGCCGCACCCCCAGCAAGGTGGGGCCACGGGCACGGGTACGAGCCGCAATGCGGCTGCCGAGCGGCACGAACAGCAGCTGCTGCGCGCCGTCTTCCAGCGCCTTCCGCTGCCGGTTGCCCTCGTGGACCGCGAAGCGGTGGTGCGCCGCCTCAACTTCGCGGCGACGACCTTCACCGGCGTACGCGCCGGATACGCGACGGGCCGCCCGATGACCGGGTTCCTGGCGCACGCCGACCGGGCCGCGTTCCGCTCGCAGGTCGCGGCGGTGGCCCGGGGCGAGGGGGACCGCGGGCTGACCGTGCATCTGCAGCAGAACCCGCAGGCCCCCGTCCGCACGATTCTCACGGGCCTGCGCCCGGGCAACGAGCGGCGCACCACCGTCCTCGCGATCCTGCAGCCCGCGGACGCCGCCGGTCTCGGGCCCACGTCGGCCCGGCCCGCCGCGCCGGTCCCCGACCTCGCGGAGACGACCCGGCACGCCGCGCTCACCGACCTGCTCGACGCGATGGCGCGCGAACTGCTCGGCGGCCCCTTGGGCGACCCGGCCGAACTCCTGCGGCACGCCGCCCACGTGCTGCACGGCCGGTTCGCCGACTGGGTGGTGGCCGACAAGGGGGCCGCGCACCTGGAGCGAATAGAGGTGCTCGGCCCGGACGACGAAGCCGTTCGGGACATCGCCGCGCAGGACCCGGCCGCCGCCCCGCTCGTCGTCGAGGCGGCGCGCGGCGGCGCCCCGGCGCTGCTCGTGCGCCCGGAGGACCTGCGGGCCCTGGGCGACGACGCGTCGGGGGCGCCGGTTCTCGTCCGTGCCGATGTCACCTCCCTGCTGTGTGTCCCGCTGATTCCCGCGCCCGGCGAACCGGTCCAGGGCGTGCTCACCCTGTTCCGGTCCGCGGGCCGCCTCGCCTTCTCGATGGCGGAGGCGAAGACGCTGGACATGATGGCCCGTCACATCGCGTTGGCCATGCGGAAATAGGGCCGTCGGCCGACGCACGGGCCTATGCGGCGTCCGCCAGAACCTGGTCCCGCAGGCGGTCGCAGCAGCGGCTGATCAGCCGGGACACGTGCATCTGCGAGATGCCGAGCTGCTCGGCGATCCGGCTCTGTGTCATGTCGCCGAAGAACCGCATGTACAGGATCTCCCGCTCGCGCTCCGGCAGCGCCGCGATCCGCGGCTTGACGGCCTCGCGGTCGACGACGATGTCGAGCGCCGGGTCCGCGACGCCGAGCGCGTCCGACAGCGAGTAACCGTCCTCGCTGCCGGGCAGCTCCGCGTCGAGGGAGAGCGCGGTGAAGCTCTCCAGCGCTTCCAGGCCGCTACGGGCCTCGTCCTCGGTCATGTTGGCGTGCTCGGCGATCTCCGCGAGGGTCGGGGCGCGCCCCGAGATGGTCGCGGAGAGTTCCTGCTGTGCGAACCGGACCCTGTTGCGCAGGTCCTGGACGCGGCGCGGCACGTGCAGCGTCCACATGTGGTCGCGGAAGTGCCGCTTTATCTCGCCGGTCACGGTGGGCACGGCGTAGCTCTCGAAGGCGTTGCCGAGTTCCGGGTCGTATCGGTCCACGGCCTTGACCAGGCCGAGAGCGGCAACCTGCCGCAGATCCTCGTACGCCTCGCCGCGGTTGCGGAAACGCCCTGCGAGCCGGTCGGCCATCGGCAGCCAGGCCTCGACGACCTCCTGGCGCAGTTCATCGCGCTCCGGACCGTCGGGCATGTCGGACATCTGGGCGAAGGCCTCGGCGGTGTCGGGGGCGTCATCGTGCGGGTGGCGTCCACCGGGCTTCACCGAGTTCTGGGGTGAGCTGGTACGCGTGCGCATCTGGTCGCAACTCCCTGAAGGGTGCCTTGGGTTCAGTGGTCACCGTGGGAGTAGCGCCCGCACAGACTGTCGGACACACCCGGGGCGATCCTGCGGATCGACCGGATACGACGCGGTCGTATCCCTCCCACGGACGTGCCTCCTGTCCGAAGCACTGTCATTCGCCTGCCCCTGGGGCATGGCCGCAAACACATCGCCCCTTCGTGCCCTCAATGGGCCGGACCCGCATGTTCGCGCGGGTCCCCCTGCCCCGCGCGGGCAAACCGCCAGGTGTCACCGCGAAGCGGTCGGGTACGCGTCGTGCACCGCCGAGCCATTGGAGGAGAGGAAGCCCTTATAAATGAGCGGGATTGGCTCCGGGTCGGTCGGGTACCTGGCCGGGATCCCGGTGCACCCGAAGATGCAGGAAGGCCTAATGCGATGGCCGATGTAGTGAGGGAAGTCATGACGCCCGGCGTGGTCGCGGTACGCCCCGACGCCTCGCTGGTCGAGGCCGCCCAGCTGATGCGGGCGCAGGACATCGGGGATGTACTGGTGGCGGACGAGATGCAGGTCGTGGGCGTGCTCACGGACCGGGACATCGCGCTGCGGGCCGTCGCCGACGGGGCCGATCCGCTCACGGTGAGCGCCGAGGCGGTGTGCACTCCGCATCCGGTGGCGATCGGCCCGGACGACGAGGTGTCCGCCGCGGTGGCGCTGATGCGCGAGTACGCCGTGCGCCGCCTGCCGGTGGTGCAGGACGGGCAGGCCGTCGGGATGGTCAGCCTGGGCGATCTGGCGCTGACCCAGGACCCGGCGTCCGCGCTCGCCGACATCAGCGGCGCCGACCCGGACGGCTGGGCGCGCGGCACGCCGACCTGACCCCGGCCCGCCCCCGACCCCGACCAGAGCATCCCGAGAGCACCGAACAGCACTACGTAGCAAGGGAGTTGACCGACGATGCGGATCGCGTTCCTGGTGGCACCCGAAGGGGCCGAGCAGATTGAGCTGACCGACCCCTGGCAGGCGGTGCGGGACGCGGACGGCGAACCCGTGCTCGTATCGACCAAGCAGGGTGAGATCCAGGCCTTCGACCACCTCGACAAGGCGGACAAGTTTCCCGTCGACAAGACGGTGGCGTCCCTCGGGTCGTCGGCGGACGGCTTCGACGCGCTGGTACTGCCGGGCGGCGTGGCCAACCCGGACCAGCTGCGCACGGACCCCGAAGCGGTCGCGTTCGTACGGGACTTCTTCGACCGGGGCCTGCCGGTCGCGGCGATCTGCCACGCGGCGTGGACGCTGGTCGAGGCCGACGTGGTGCGCGACCGCACGCTGACCTCGTACCCGAGCCTGGCCACCGACATCCGCAACGCGGGCGGCACCTGGGTCGACGAGCAGGTGAAGGTCTGCACGGCCGGACCGAACGTGCTGGTCACCAGCCGCCGCCCGGACGACCTCAAGGCCTTCGACGCGGCGCTGCTGAAGCAGGTCAGCGGAGTCTGAGGCGCACCGGACCCACGACTACCGGACCCACGACTTTCGGGAGGCAGCCATGGACCTGGCGTTTCTCAACCCCCTGTGCAATCAACCCGGCCCTTGGGCCTCCGTGTACGTCGACACGTCACGGCACAACGAATCCACCCCCGACGAGCGGTCGTTGGAGGCGCTCGGGGTGCAGCGCGCGCTCGCCGCGGCCGGCGCGGACGAGGCGACGTGTCACGCGATGCGGGCCGCGGTCGAGGACCTGCGGCACTCGCGCGAACCGGTCGGCCGGGCCTTCTTCGCACGCGACGGCGAGGTCGTCCTCGACCCGCCGCTGAGCACCCCGCCGGGGCGGACATCGGCGCGCTGGGCGGCGCTGCCGCACACGACGCCGCTGCTCGACCTCGCGGGCGAGGACCCGCTGTGCCTCGTCGCGTACGTCGACCAGGCCGGCGCCGACTTCGAACTGCGCTCCGCGCGCGGCGAGCACACCTGGGAGCACAACGACGGTGAGATCGCCGGGGCGTTGGCGCGCTGCCAGGCCGATACCCGGGCCGATCTCGTCGTCCTGGTCGGCGAGGACCGGGAGTGCGCCGCCGTACGGGACCGGCTCCCCGCCGACCTGCACGGCTCGGTCGTCCGCGCCCGGCACGGGGCGGAGAGCCGGCTCCTCGACAGCGAGCTGGAACAGGCCAGGGCCCAGCAGGTGGCGCAGCGCGCCGCGCACGACCTGGCGCTGTTCGCCGAGGCGCGCGGTCAGGGCGAAGCGGCGGCGGAGGGCGTGCCGGCGTTGGTGGACGCGGCGCGTGAGCACCGGATCGCGGAGCTGCTGATCCGTTCGGACGGGCCCGACGCGCACCGTGAGGTGTGGGTGGGCGACAGCCCGGACCAGTTGGGCGTGCGGCGCACGGACGCGGAGGCGCTCGGCGCGGGTGAGGTGGTGTCGGCGCGGGCCGACGACGCCCTCATGCGGTGTGCTGCCGCGAGTGGGGCGGGGGCGTTGTCCGTGTCCGGAGCGGATCCCTCTGCGGGGCCGGCGGGTGGCCTCGGCGCGCTGCTGCGTTGGACCCACTAGCGGTTACGGCCGCGGGGCTCTGCCCCGGACCCCGCGCCTCAATCGCCGGCGGGGCTGGAAATGCCCACCGGCGATCGGGCTTGATCCATCAATCGCCGCAGGGGCTTGAGCTATCAAGCCCCTGCGGCGATTGAGCAGCGGGGTCCGGGGCGGAGCCCCGTTACCTGGCGCGGTCCACTCGGCGTTCGTCCCAGACCGGGGCCTGGGTCTCGCGGACCTGGCCGTCCGAGCCGAAGACCAGGTAGCGGTCGAAGGCGCGGGCGAACCAGCGGTCGTGGGTGACCGCGAGGACCGTGCCGTCGAAGGACTCCAGGCCCTCCTGAAGCGCCTCCGCCGACTCCAGGTCGAGGTTGTCCGTGGGCTCGTCCAGCAACAGCGCGGTCGCCCCCTCGAGCTCGAGCAGCAGGATCTGGAAGCGGGCCTGCTGGCCACCCGACAGCCGCTCGAACTTCTGCTCCGCCTGCGCCGTCAGCTCGTAGCGACGGAGCAGGGACATCGCCGCCCCCTTGTCCTTCGCGTGGTCGCGCCACAGGATGTCGAGGAGCGGCCGGCCCTGGAGCTCGGGGTGGGCGTGGGTCTGGGCGAAGTGCCCCGGCACCACACGCGCACCGAGCTTCCACGCTCCCGTGTGCCCCACGGAGTCGTCGCCCGCGAGCAGCCGCAGGAAGTGCGACTTCCCCGAGCCGTTCGAACCGAGGACCGCGACCCGCTCGCCGTAGAAGACCTCCAGCGAGAAGGGCTTCATCAGGCCGGTCAGCTCAAGGTTCTCGCAGGTCACCGCCCGAATGCCGGTGCGGCCGCCCTTCAGGCGCATCGTGATGTCCTGCTCGCGCGGCGGCTCCGGCGGCGGGCCCGCCTCCTCGAACTTGCGCAGCCGCGTCTGCGCCGCCGCGTAGCGGGACGCCATTTCGTGGCTGACGGAAGCCGCCTGCCGCAGATTGACCACAAGCTTCTTCAGCTGCGCGTGCTTCTCGTCCCAGCGGCGCCGCAGCTCCTCGAAGCGCGCGAAACGCTCGCGACGCGCCTCGTGGTACGTGGCGAAGCCGCCGCCGTGCACCCACGCGTCGGCCCCGCCGGGGCTCGGCTCGACGCTGACGATCTTCTCCGCGGAGCGGGCGAGGAGCTCCCGGTCGTGGGAGACGAACAGGACCGTCTTGCGGGTCTCGCGGAGCTTCTCCTCCAGCCAGCGCTTGCCGGGGACGTCCAGATAGTTGTCCGGCTCGTCGAGGAGGAGGACCTCGTCCGTGCCGCGCAGCAGCGCCTCCAGGACGAGGCGCTTCTGTTCGCCGCCCGAGAGGGTGCTCACCTCGCGGAACTGGGCCTTGTCGTACGGCATGCCCAGCGCCGCCGTCGTGCACATGTCCCAGAGGGTCTCCGCCTCGTAGCCCTGTGCCTCGGCCCAGTCGGAGAGGGCCTGCGCGTAGCTCATCTGCGCGGCCTCGTCGTCGACGGTCATGATCAGGTGCTCGGCCTCGTCGACCGCCTTCGCCGCCTCCCGGATGCGCGGCGTGGACACCGATACGAGGAGGTCGCGGACGGTCGTCTCGTCACGGACAGACCCCACGAACTGGCGCATCACGCCGAGGCCGCCGCCGACGGTGACCGAGCCTCCGTGCGGCCGCAGCTCGCCGGAGATCAGTCGCAGGAGGGTCGTCTTGCCCGCTCCGTTCGGCCCGACGAGCGCGACGACCGCGCCCTCGCCGACCCGGAACGAGACATCGCCGAGCAGCGCCCTCCCGTCGGGGAGGTAGTACTCAAGATGTGCCGCTTCCAGATGTCCCATGATCCCGCATTCTGGACGCCCGTGCGGGTGACGGGCAAACGAATTGGCCTGAGCGCACCGGATGCGGACCCCTCGCCGGGGTACCAGTCACGCATGTCGCCCCTGAAGTCACTGAATTTGAAGTCCATGAATTCGCTGAAGCCGTTCACCTCGGGTCCCCTCCTTGATTCGACGCCACCCGCGCCCCCGACGTTGCGCGCCCGGCTCGCCGCACTCGATCTGCGCGTCTTCGAGTTCGCCGCGGGAGCGAACTGGCCGGGCGCCGAGCGGATCCTGCCGCGCCTGAGCAAGTCCGCGAACCACGGTGTGCTGTGGTTCGCGGTGGGCGGGGCCCTCGCGGTGTCCGGATCGCCGCGCGCCCGCCGGGCCGCCGTGCGCGGAGTGGCCTCTCTCGCGCTCGCCTCGGCGACCATCAACACCCTCGGGAAGCGCTCGGTGCGCCGGGCGCGGCCGGATCTCGACCCGGTGCCGCTGGTCCGCCGGCTGAAGCGGCAGCCGTTCACGACCTCGTTCCCGTCCGGGCACTCGGCCTCCGCCGCGGCCTTCGCGACGGGCGTGGCCCTGGAGTCCCGTGGTCTGGGCGCGCTCGTCGCCCCCGTGGCCTTCTCCGTGGCGGCCTCCCGCGTCTACACCGGCGCCCACTTCCCCGCCGACGTCCTCGCGGGCGCGGCCCTCGGCGCGGGTGCGGCGTTCGCCGTACGCGGTCTGGTGCCTACCCGCGACCAGCTGCCGGCGCCGGGCCGCCCCCTGGTGGACGACGTGCCGGCGCTGCCGGGCGGCGAGGGCCTCGTGATGGTCGTGAACACCGGGGCGGGCACCCCGGAGCGTGTGCGGGCCCTGCGGGACGCGCTGCCCCTCGCCGAATACATCGAGTGCACCGGCGGCGACCTCGAGCAGCAGCTGGAGAAGGCGGCGCCGCGCGCCCGCGCGCTCGGCATCTCGGGCGGCGACGGGTCCGTGAACACGGCCGCGCGCGTGGCGCTCCGGCACGATCTGCCGCTCGCGGTGCTGCCCGGCGGCACCCTCAACCACTTCGCGTACGACCTCGGCATCGAGGACACCGGCGATCTGGTGGGCGCCGTCGAGGGCGGTCACGCGGTCGCCGTGGACGTGGGCCGCTTCTCGTCCGGGCACGGCTCCGGGATCTTCCTCAACACCCTGAGCCTGGGCGCCTATCCGGAGCTGGTGCGGGAGCGGGAGCGCTGGTCGGGGCGGGTCGGCGGGCGGCTCGCGGATGTCGTGGGGGCCATGTACGTGCTGCGCCGCGACCATCCGCTGAGCGTCGAACTGCAGGGCAGGAAGCGGCCGTTGTGGCTGCTGTTCGCCGGGAACTGCACGTACCGGCGGATGGGCCTCACCGCGGGCCGGCGCGCGAACCTGGCCGACGGCCTGCTCGACGTGCGCACGGTGGACGGCGGCCGGCTGCCCGGCGTGCGGCTGCTCGCGGCGGCCCTCTCGGGGCCGCTGTCCCGCTCGCCGTTCCACACGGCGACCCGCCTGACGCGGCTGCGGGTGGACGGCGTGGCACCCGGCACCCCGCTCGCCTTCGACGGTGAAGTCACCGAGTGCGGCGGGGAGTTGTGGGTGGACAAGGAGCACGAGGGGCTGCGCGTGTACCGGCCGCACTCGGTGCTCTGACCCGATCCCACAACCCCCTCGGTCCACTATTCAAGACGGTTATCTCACAATGCGGCTCACGGGCGTACGGTGATCGAACCGTCGGGGGCAGGCGTCCCCGGCAGTCCGCCGTACGCGAAGGGACCGAGTCATGCCTCAGGAGACCGCCGTATACACCCACGGACACCACGAGTCCGTGCTCCGCTCGCACACCTGGCGCACCGCCGCCAACTCGGCGGCCTACCTGCTCGACTCGCTCAAGCCACACATGAAGATCCTGGACATCGGCTGCGGCCCCGGCACCATCACCGCGGATCTGGCCGAACTGGTCCCCGACGGGCATGTCACCGGCGCCGACCACGCCGAGGGCATCCTGGACCAGGCGCGCGCCACTGCCGCCGAACGGGGCCTGACCAACGTCGACTTCACGACGGCCGACGTGCACGCGCTCGACTGGCCGGACGACACGTTCTGCGTCGTGCACGCGCACCAGGTGCTCCAGCACGTGGGCGACCCGGTGCAGGCGCTGCGCGAGATGCGCCGGGTGACGAAGCCGGGCGGGTACATCGCCGTGCGGGAGTCCGACTACGCGGCGTTCTCCTGGTTCCCGCGGCTGCCCGCCATGGACGACTGGCTGGACCTGTACGAGCGGGTCACCCGCGCCAACGGCGGCGAGCCGGACGCCGGGCGCTTCCTCAAGTCATGGGCCCTGAAGGCCGGTTTCGCGCAGGAGGACATCACGTGCTCCGCCGGCAACTGGTGCTACTCGACGCCCGAGGAGATCTCCTGGTGGAGCGGGCTGTGGGCGGACCGCACACTGGCCACCGCGTACGCCGAGCGGGCGACGGGCGGCGGCCACGCGACGCCGGAGCAGCTGACGGCCGTGTCGCAGGCGTGGCGCGAGTGGGGCACGCACGAGGACGCGTGGTTCGGCGTGCTGCACGGAGAGATCCTCTGCCGCAAGCCCCGCTGACGCCACAAGTACCGCTGACCACAAGGTGGTTCAGCTGCGGGGCAGCAGCGGGCCCAGCGGTCCGAGGTCGATGTTCAGGTCCTCGGGCCGCAGCCCGTAGCGCTCCCGCAGCTGCTCCATGCGGTCCTCCAGGAGCATCAGGGTGAGACCGACCCGCTCCTCCTGATCCTCCGTCAGATCACCGAGGTCGAAGCGGCGGACCGCCTGCCGCTCCATGAGCTGGCGCAGCAGCTCGACGAGGGTGAGGACGAGCTTCATCAGGTCGCGCTCGACCGTGTCGGGTTCCAGTTCGATGCGGCGGCGTTCACTCATCGTTCATCACCTCCGGCCAGGGCGAGGGCACTTGCTCGTTCACCGAGCTGATCAGGGCGTTGAGATCGATGCGCACCAGGTCGACATCGGCGATGCGCAGGGTGACGTCGCCTGCGAGGACGACGCCGCCCGCGAGCAGCCGGTCGAGGAGGTCCACCAGGGCGATCTCGCGCCGTTCGACGACCGTCACGTCTGCCCCTCTTCATCGTCGTCGGCCGTGAACGAGTAGCCCGCCCACGGCCCGGTCAGCTCGACCCGCAGATCCGGCTCGCGGTCCTTCGTCGCGTCGACCCGCTCCACGAACTCCTCGGCGTCCGAACGCTCCACGAGATACGCCGCGTTGAGCACGTTCAGCCCGCTGACGCGGGAGAGTTCCGGGTTCTGCGGCGGGTGCACGCGGGTGTGCGCGGCGTGCAGGGACAGCTCGTCGTGCAGCTCCTGTGCGAAGCCTTCGGCGCGCCGCCAGGTGTCGTCGCGCGCGGTGCGCTCGGCGCGGCGGCGGCGCAGATAGTCACGGCCGGAGGTGGCCGGCCCAGCGGCGGGCGCGGGGGCCTCGGGCTCCTCGACGTACACCTTCACACCCCACTCCACGCGCCCCGCGAGGCGGTCGAGGCCCGCGCGGAAGCGCCGCTCCTCCTGCTCCATCATGAGCCGTACGCCCGCGTCGTCACGGAAGACCGTGGCGAGGCGCAGCGGGAGCGGGCTGGTGACCGTGGTGAGCGCGGCGATCACGTTCTGGTGGGCGCGGGCCGTCTCGGTGAGCCAGTCCAGGTCCTCCAGGTGGGCGTGGAGCGGCGCCTCGGCGAAGTCCCGTTCGGGTACGGAGCCGACGACCGCGACGAGGCCCTGGTGCTCGAGCTGCCGGGGCGGGGAGCCCGCCACACCGGTGAGTTCGGCCTGGAGCGGGGCGTCGAGCGGGTGGCACACGGCGTACACGTAGCGCAGCTCGCGCGGCTCGTACGGCTCGTCGGTGGTCACGCCGTCCCCCTCTCGTTGCGCCTCTCAGTACGCCTCTCGCCACGGCCCTCTCCGCGACTGTCCCCGCGGCTCTCTCCGCGGCTCTCTCCTCGACTGTCTCCGCGGGTCTCCCTGCGCCTCTCGCCGCGCCGCTCGTCACGCCTCTCGCCGCGCGCGTCGTCGCGCGCCTCGATCTGCCGGCTCCCGCTCCCCTCCTCGAGCTCGGCCAGCCGCTGCTTCAACTCGGCGTTCTCCTTTGCGAGTTCCTTGCGGCGGGCACCCGAGGAGAGGGCGGGGTCGTCCTCCCACCAGTCGATGCCCATCTCCTTGGCCTTGTCGACCGAGGCGACGATGAGACGCAGTTTGATGGTGAGCAGTTCGATGTCGAGCAGGTTGATGCGGATGTCACCCGCGATCACGATGCCCTTGTCCAGGACCCGTTCCAGGATGTCGGCGAGGTTGGCCCCGCCGCCACCCCCGAACGGCTCCGGATGTCGGCTCGCCGTCGTCATCGACGGGCCCCGGCACCGGCCCGCTGACGCTGCCGGGCCGGCGGCTCGGGCTCGTCATCGGGCTCCTCATCGGATTCGTACTCCTCGACCTCGTCCTCGAGCTCGCCCTCGTCCTCCTCGGGCAAGGGTTCGGAGTCCTCGGGCCCGCGCTCGGAGTCCTCGTCGTCGTACTCCTCGGAGCCGTACTCCTCGGTCTCTTCGGAGCCCTCGGCCCCTTCGGCGTCCTCGGAGTCGGAGTGCTCGGCGTCGTACTCGTCCGAGGGCTTGCCGGCCTCCTCCTCCTGGGCGAGCGCGTCCTCGTGGGTGAGGACGACCTCGCCGTCCTGGATCTCGCCGCGCCATCCGTCGCTCGCCTCGCCGCGCAGCGTCACGAACCGCGCGAAGTGCTTGAGGTCGAGACGGGCCCGACGGCCCTGGGCGCGCCAGATGTTTCCTGTCTTCTCGAACAGGCCCTTCGGGTAGTACTCGATGATCAGTAGCACCCGGGTGAGCCGGTCGGCCATCGGGTGGAAGGAGATGACACCCTTCGACGTGCCCTTGGCACCCTCCGACGTCCACTGGATCCGGTCGTCCGGCACCTGCTCGGTGGTGGTGGCCTTCCAACTCCGGTTGGACCAGAAGATCTTGAGCTGCCAGTCCGACGTGGTGTCGTCCGCCCGGTTCGCGTTCTTGACGCCCTTCGCGAACGTGCTGAACTCCTGGTACTGCGTCCACTGGTCGTAGGCGGTCCGCAGATCGACGCCCACGTCGATGAACTCCATGATGACGGTGGGCTTCTTGCCCGCGCCGCCCTTGCTCTTCCCCTTGCCGCCCGCGAGCCCCTTGAAGGCGTTCTTCACGTTGTCCTTCAGGCGTCCGGCGCCGAGTTCCACGGCGCTGCGCACCGGTCCCTTGCCCTCGGCGAGCTTGCGGCCGCCGTCGAGCGCCAGCTTCGCGAAGCCGGGGCTGTTGCCCTGGGCGATGTCATTGAGCTTGACCGTCGCCCCGCCGAGCTGGCGACCCGCGCCCATCAGCAGCCGCTGGGCCTGCGCGGCGAGGTACTCCTGGAGTTCGGACTTGAGGTGATCCGCAGCGGCGCTCTGGGCGAGGCCGCCGATCGCCCCCGTGCCGGCCTTGTTGTTGTCAGCCACGGCTCCGGCCTCCCTTCGCGGCGCCGGACGCGGCGCGCCCGGTCTTGACGGTGCCACGCGCGCCGCCCGTCGCCTTCGCGGCGGCGCTCTTCTTCTTGGCGGGCGCCTTGCCGGAGGCCCGCTCCGTGGCGGCCCGCTTCTCCCCGCCGGAGCCGCTCGCCCGGGCGGGACTCCGCCGACGGCGGCCGTCGCCTTCGTCGCTCCGGTTCTCGGCCTCGTCCTCGTCCGCGGCCTCGCTCCTGTCCTCGGCATCGTCGTACGAGGCGTCGTCGCGGTCCTTGTCCTCGTCGTACGAGGCCTCTTCCGGGTACGCGTCGTCGTACGGCTCGTCCTCGGCCGGCTCGTCGTCCGCGCCGCGGGAGCCAGGAACGACCCCGGTGACCTTCCGCCCGGCGTCCCGCCCGGCGTCGCGCACGTCGTCCACGTCAGGGGCGACGCCCGAGATCTGGTCGCGCACGCCCTGCGTACGGCTGTGCAGCCGTCCCGCGAGGCCCTCGATCTGGCGCTCGACGAGCGCGCCCGAGGCCGCCTTTCCTACTCCGCGCAGATCCTCACGGAGCTGGTCGCCGATCTCCTTGAACTGCGGGTTGTTCTGCAACTGCGTGGTCACCAGCTCGCCGAGCGCACGCGGGCTCAGGTTCAGCCGCTTGCCCGCGACCATCGTGCCGACGGCGATCGCCAGCTTCATCTTCTTCGTACGTCCCAAGACGTAACCGGCCCCTATCGCGAGGCCGAGCGCTGTTCGGTTCACGGTCCCTCCAGACGGTCGAGGAGCTCGTCCTCGACGCGGTCGAACGTTTCCTGGTCGATCTCACCGGCCACCAACTTCTCTTCCAGGCGGGAGAGTTCGGCCCGTACGGCCGCCGGGTCGTAGTACTGCCGCTCGGCCTCGGCGAGCACCTGCTCCATGGCCCACAGGGATCCGCGCACCGGAGCGAGCGGCAGCAGCAGTACCTCCGAGATCAGGCCCATGGGCTCACTCCGTGGCCGCGGGCTCCGAAGGGCCCGGATCGACGAAGCTGTACGGGGGCAGCGGCCCGTGGACGGTGATGTCGAGGTGGGAGTGGCTCTGTCGCACTTCCTCGACGGCGGCGAGGAAGTGCTCGGCCGCCTTCTTGTCGACGAGGAACGAGATATTGGCCAGCCAGCCCGTGCTCTCGGGCCCCGTCGACACCGCGGCGGCCGTGGGTTCCAGCAGCTGCTGGAGCTCGACGGCGTCCTCGGACTCGCGGGTCTGCACGGCGGACACGACCAGTTCGCCCAGCCGCAGCCGGTCCTCGTAACTGCCGCCGCCCGACTTCCTGTTGGCCTCGGTCAGGGAGCGGAGCTCGGGGTTGTCGACCATCACCTGGTGCAGCACTGCTTCCTCGTCGTGCTGCGCCTTGACGTTGTATTCGGACTTGCCGTCGAGTGCCTGCAGCCGCTCCAGGTAGTGGTCGGCGCGCTCGGCGAGTACCGCCGTCACCGACTCGTCGTCGGGGGCGAGGGAGCCGAACCGCATCGGCAGCACCGGTCCCCCGCCGCCCGCCTCGGAGAGCACGCTCTGGTGGGCGAGCAGGTCGCGGCGCTTGGGCCGCAGATTCTCCGGGGACTCGCTGACGATCGCGGCGAGCGGCCCCTCCTTCACGACGCGCACTTCGCGGGCCGGTTCACCGATGCCGCCCATTCCGGCGGGCAGCGAGGGGTGTTCGGTGCTCGCGATGCCGTAGATGTATGTGCCGCTCACTCCTGCTCCTCCTTCCGACGGCTCGTCGACGGCCTGCGACCGCCGGAACCGGACCGCCTCGGCTCCGCCTGCCCCTCCTCGCGCGCCTGGTTGAAGGCGTCGGAGACGGTCTGCGCGGCACCGGAGAGCGCGCCCTTGGACTTGCCGCGCGCGCCGGATTCGGTGATCTCACCGACGAGGTCGGGCAGTCCGGGACTGCGCTTCGGCCCGGCCTCCAGGTCGAGCCTGTTGCAGGCCTCGGCGAAGCGGAGATAGGTGTCGACGCTGGCGATGACGACCCTGACGTCGATCTTCAGGATCTCGATGCCGACCAGCGAGACACGGACGAACGCGTCGATGACGATCCCGCGGTCCAGGACGAGTTCGAGTACGTCGTACAGGCCGCTGGTGCCACCACCGCCGCCTGACTGTTGTGCGGGGACAACGGTCATGAAGGCCGGCCCTCCCTGTCTGTGTAGGTCTGTGTAGTGCGCAGCGTGCGATGCGCGGTCGTTCGAGGCGGGGCGCGGGGGCCTATTGGCCGTGTGCCGACTCGGAGCGTCCCCGCTCGTAGCGGCGGATGCGCCGGTAGCCGGTCAGGACGCCGTGCGGGTCCAGGCTCACCTGGTAGCTCGCCAGCAGGCTCATGGTGTCGGGGACCCGGGCCATTTCGAGCACCTCGATCTCCAACTCCCAGCCGTCCTCGGTGCGTTCGAAGGACGACACCGTCTCGGCCGCCATCCCGGTGAGCTCCGCCAGCTGAGTGCGCGCCTCGCGCAGCACTTCCATCGGGCCTGGTGCGCCGCCCGCCTCGGTGGTCTCTTCGTCGTCGGGCTCTCGCTCCGACGACGCTTGCGTCTTCTTTGTGTATGTCATGGCAGCCTCGGTCACCGAGTCTCCACAACCCCCCGAAGCAAACCTCAACTCCCCTACCGTGACCGGAGTTTGCTCCAGGCCGGGCCGAGCGAGCGGCCCCTGCCGACGACGTGGACGCCGCGGGAGCCGGTGGCCATCGGGGCGCTGGGCAGGCCCAGTTCGTACAGCAGCGCGTGCAGTTGGCGGGCGGCCTCGCGCACCGCCTCGAAGTCGTCCCCGTTCCCGTCCTCGTACGGGTCAAGGTCGAAGACCAGCCGGTCGGGGTGGTCGATGTCGTCGACGCGGGACAGCCAGCGGTGCAGGGTGAGGGCGGCCTGGTCGACGAGGAAGATCAGGGTGGCGGTGTCGTCGCACGGGCCGCTGAACTTCCACGTCACGGTGGTCCGTCTTGGGGGGCCTCCTTCCTGATCCGCTGCACCGGCATTACGGCCGCGGGGCTCTGCCCCGGCCCCCGCGCCTCAATCGCCGGCGGGGCTTGATATTTCAAGCCCCGCTCTGGGACGAGACTCGCGGGGTCCGGGGCAGAGCCCCGATCTTTTAAGCCCCGCCGGCGATTGAGGCGCGGGGTCTGGGGCGGAGCCCCAGGGGCGTAACCACGGGATCATGACGTCACCGCGTGCTCGACCAACAGGCCGACCGCCGCCACGATCCCCGCCGCATCGATACCCGCCGCCGCCAACTCCTCCCCCGGCGTCGCAGACCCCGGCATCGTACGAACCCCCAACCGCACGAACCGCGGAGCCGGCTCCCCGTCGGAGAAGGCCTCCGCGACCGCGTCCCCGATGCCGCCCTGCTCCCGGTGGTCCTCCACCGTCAGCAGACACCCGGTGGCCCGCGCCGCCTCCCGCAAAGTGCGCCGGTCGACCGGCTTCACCGAGTACAGGTCGATCACGCGGACCGGAATGCCCGCCGCGGCCAGCTCGTCCGCCGCCTTCAGCGCCTCATGGACCGTGACACCCGCCGCGACGACCGTCACCCGGTCACCGTCCCCGGAGCGCAGCACCTTGCTGCCGCCCACCGGGAACTCCTCGTGCGGCGGGTAGATCACCGGCGCCGCACCGCGCGAGGTGCGCAGGTAGCGGATGCCGGTCAAGTCGGCCATGTTCGCGATGAGTTGGGCGGTCTGGTTCGCGTCGCAGGGGTACAGGACGGTGGTGTCGTGGATCGCGCGGAACATCGCCAGGTCCTCGAGGCCCATCTGGGACGGGCCGTCCTGCCCGATCGCGACGCCCGCGTGCGAACCGACGAGGTTGATGTCCGCCCCGCTGATGGACGCCATGCGGATGAAGTCGTGCGCGCGGGTGAGGAACGCCGCGAAGGTACCCGCGTACGGAAGCCACCCACGGGCGCTCAACCCCACGCTCGTGGCGATGAGTTGCTGCTCGGCGATGTAGAGCTCGCCGTACCGCTCGGGGTGCTCCTTCGCGAACATCTCCGTGCGCGTGGAGTCGCCGACCTCACCGTCGAGCGCGACGACGTCGCCGCGCGCGGAACCGAGAGCGGTGAGCGCCTGGCCGTAGGCATCACGGGTGGCGACCTCGTCGCCGACGTCGAAGCGCGGCAGGTCGAGGCGTCCGCTGCGCACCGCGTGCAGGACGCGCGCGGCGGGCGGCTCCTGCACCGACACCCGTACGCCTCGGTCGCCGCCCAGCTCCTCGATCGCCTCCGCGGCGTCCGGCAGCGGCTTGCCGTGCGCGCCCTCGCGGTCCTCCACGGCAGCGACGCCCTTGCCCTTGAGGGTGCGGGCGAGGATCGCCGTGGGCCGGCCGACGGTCGACGCGGCCTCCGCGTACGCGCGGTCGATCTCCGCCACGTCGTGCCCGTCGATGACGATGGTGTGCCAGTCGAAGGCCTTGAAACGGCGGGCGTAGGCATCGAGGTCGTGGCCGTGCCGGGTGGGTCCGCGCTGGCCGAGCCGGTTGACGTCGACGATCGCGGTGAGGTTGTCGAGCTGCTCGTACCCGGCGTACTCGGCGGCCTCCCACACCGACCCCTCCGCCAACTCGCTGTCCCCGCACAGGACATACACCTGGTAGCCGACCCGGTCGAGCCGCTTGCCCGACCAGGCGATGCCGGCCGCGACGGGGAGCCCCTGGCCGAGCGATCCGGTGGCCGTCTCGACCCACGGCAGGCGCCGCGGCGTCGGATGCCCCTCGAGCCGGCTGCCCTGCTTGCGGAAGGTGAGCAGCTCGGTGTCGTTGATCGCGCCGACCGCCTTGTACGCCGAGTAGAGGAGCGGCGAGGCGTGCCCCTTGGAGAGGACGAAGCGGTCGTTGCCGGGGTGGGCGGGGCGGTCGAAGTCGTAACGGAAGTGCCGGCCGAGGAGGACGGCCATCAGGTCGGCGGCGGACATCGACGAGGTGGGGTGCCCGGAACCCGCCGCGTCGGCCGCGCGGACCGAGTCGACCCTCAACTGCTGCCCGAGTGCCTGAAGGTCGGCGTCGCTGTACGTGGTGGTCACGAGGCACCTCCTTGGTCGTGCTGTTCTGCCTTTTGCTTGTCGCGACTGCCTTCGTCGCGGCTGCCTTCGTCGCGGCTGCCTTCGTCGCGGCTGTGGTCGTCACCGCTGTAGTCGTCGCGACTGTGGTCGTCGCGGCTGCCATCGGGTACGCGGGCCAGCTCCGGCGAGGCCGTGTCGAGCGGCACGGACCAGGAGCGGACGAGGCCCAACTGGACGGCCTGGCGCGGCAGTACGGAGTCGAGCAGCCAGTCCGCGGCGACCCGCACCCGGTTCCCGGGCATCGCGGCCAGGTGGTAGCCGCGGGTGACGGCGCCCGCGAGCGGACCCGACAGCGGGATACCGAGCGGGTTCGCGGCGGCCTGCACGCCACCGAGGTCGACGGTGAAGCCGAGGTCCTTGTGCCGGTACTCGCGGCGCTCACCCTTGCCGAGGGACGCGGCGACGTTCAGACCCGCGACGCGCCCCTGCCGCCAGGCGTGCTGCGCGGTCATCGGCGTGTACTCGCCCGGCTTCTCCAGGTCGGGCACCGCGGCCGCGTCGCCGCACGCGAACACCTCGGGGTGGCCGGGCACGTTGAGATACGGGTCGACGAGCAGCCGCCCGCGTTCGAGGGGCGGCCCGAGTTCGGCGACGAGCGGATCGGGACGGACGCCGACGCACCACACGAGCGTACGAGTGTCGACGAACTCGCCGTCGTCCAGCAGGACTCCGGCCTTCGTGGCCTCCTTCACGGAGGTCCTGTTCCGTATCTCGACGCCGCGCCGGCGCAGCACGCTGTCGGCGGTCCGGGAGAGGTGCTGGTCGAGTTCCGGCAGGACGCGCGGCGCGATGTCGAGCAGCATCCAGCGCGGGCGGATCCCGTGGGGCAGCGGCTGTTTCTTCACCAGCGCGTCGGTCAACAGCTGCCCCTGCGCGGCGACTTCGGTGCCGGTGTAGCCGGCGCCGACCACGACGAAGGTGCAGCGGGCCCGGCACTCCTCCGGGCTGTCCGCGGCCGCGGCGAGCTCGATCTGCCGGGTCACATGGTCCCGCAGGTACAGCGCCTCCGGCATGCCGCGGAAGCCGTGCGCGTGCTCGGCGACACCCGGCACCGGCAACAGCTTGTTCACGCTGCCAACGGCCAGGACGAGGCGGTCGTACTCCAGGGTGCCGCGCCCGCCCTCCGGGTCCGTGTACGAGACGACGTGCCCGTCGAGGTCCACGCCGTCGGCCTCACCGAGCACACGCCGCACGTGCGGCAGCGTCCCGGACAGCGACACGGTCACCCGTCGCGGCTCGAGCGCGCCCGCGGCCACCTGCGGCAGGAGGGGGAGGTAGAGAAAGTAGTCGGTGGGGTTGAGCAGGGTGACGTCGACCCTGTCGCGGGCCACCCGCGTCAGCATGCGGGCGGCCCGGTATCCGGCGAACCCGGCACCGACAACGACGACTCGGGATCGGCTCACTGTATTCATGCTCCCGGCGTCGGCGGTGTGGTCGGCATCGGCGGCGCGTCGGGCGCCGGGGGCCGTCCGGGCCGCGCCGCACCCCGCAGCACGTACGCCGCGACGCCAAGCACCACGGCGACCACCAGGGCCGCACCCCAGTCCGGCATGCCGAGGGCAAGGACGAGCCCGATCGCGAGCGCCACGGCCGCCCCCGTGTACAGCGCGGCGGCGCCGGCTCCCGCGTACAGGATGGCCCTGCGGCGCTGCGCCCGCATGCTCGCGGTGAACTCCTCGCGCAGCGACTCGCGCACGGCGTGCGTGACCCGTCCGGCCAGCTCGTCGGCCAACTGCTCGTTGATGTGTTCGCCCATGCGTTCCATGCGCGCCGGGTACCCGTGCCCCGCGCCGCGTAACGACGGCCGTCGCGCCCGCTTCCGTGAAACGATCACGCGCCCCCGGCCCGTCCGACTAGGCTCCTCCCCATGGAAATCCTGGGAACCACGCTGCGCATCTGCGTCGAGGACCTGGAGTCCTCGGTCACGTTCTACGAGAACCTCACTGGCAGCGAAGCGCTGCGGTTCGAGCGCGGCGGGGTCTCGGTGGCCGCGGTCGGCTGCTTCCTGCTCATGAGCGGCCCCAAGGCGGAGATCGACGTGCTGCGCAAGGTCGCGGCGACGATCGCGGTCGCCGATGTCGAACAGGCCGGCACGCTGCTCGCCGCCTCCGGCGCCAAGGTCATCGCGGGCCCGGTGCCGAGCCCGGCGGGCCGCAATCTGATCGCGATGCACCCCGACGGCTCGGTCTTCGAGTACGTGGACCGTCAGGTACAGCCCGAAGGATCCGCCGCACAGGCCTGACCGGCGGCGCGGCACGTATCCTCGCCCGGGGCACGACGGGCGAAGGACGGTGCACGTGGCGGGCAGCACGGCGGGGTCGGACGAGGGGCGTACGTCCCTGAGCGCACAGGCGCGGGAGGCGGTGCGGCAGCGCATCGTGGACCGCCGCTACCCGATGGGCGCGCGGCTCGTGGAGCGGGAGGTCGCCGAGGAGCTGCGGATGTCGCGGGTCCCGGTGCGGGAGGCGCTGCGCGCGCTCGTCGCCGAGGGCCTGCTGGAACTGCTGCCGCGCAGTGGCGTGCGGGTGCGCCGCCTGGAGCGGACCGATGTGCGTCATCTGTACGAGGTGTGGGAGCCGCTCGCCGTGCAGGCCTCGCGGCTCGCGGCGCGGGCGCTCACGGCGCAGGACCCGCCTTCCCTGGAGCCGCTGCGCGCCTGCCTCGACCGGGCCGAGCGGGCGGCCGCGGCCGACGAGGGCCCCCGCGAGGTGGCCGCGCACACCGAGTTCCACGAGGAGATCGTGGCGCTCGGCGGAAACCCGCTGCTCGCCCGCACGATGGAGCAGTTGAGCTGGCAGCTGCAGCTGCTGTTCGGGCTGCGCGAGGAACCCGCGCACATGCGGGCGCAGCACGCGGACATCTTCCGGCACATCGCGGCGGGCGACGAGGAGCTGGCGGCGGCGAGCTCGCTGCTGCATGTCAGGGACAGTCGGGCGGTCGCGTTGAGGTCGTTGTTCGGCGACAGCACTTTGTATACCGGGGGCGAGTGAACCCTCGGGCACTTGCGGGGCGCTCGCCGCACAAACAGGACCTTTAGCCGCATAGGCAGGGGCGGCCTTGTCGCGCGCTCGGGCTTGGTATACAAAAAGGCGGGCCAGCTCATCTCGTAGATCCCCGCCAGGAGCCCCCATGTGCGTCGAGCCCGCCGAGCCGCCGTCCAGCCGACTGACCCGCCGCGGCGTCCTCGCCGCGTCCGCCGTGCTCGCGGGCACCGCGACCGCCCTCGGCTCCGGCGCGGCCACGGCATCCGCCGCACCCCGCCGCCCGGCCGCCGCGCCCCGCGCCGGTGACCTGGTCGTCGACGGCGGCACCCTGCTCGACCCGGCCACCGGCGAGGTGACCGAGGACGCGGTCGTCGTGATCCGCGACGGCGTGGTGCGCGCGGCCGGCGCCCGTGGCCGCGTCGACGTGCCCAAGGACGTGCCGCGCCTCGCCGCGCACGGCCGCTGGGTGCTGCCCGGACTCGTCGACGCGCACATCCACCTCAACACCGCGACCGAGGCCCTCGACGCGGTCCGCAAGGGCGCCACCAGCGCGCGCAGCGGCTCCACGAACTTCTACCAGGACATCGCCGTACGGGAGTTGGCCCGCCAGGCCCCCGAACTGGCGCCCCGCCTGAAGGCCGCCGGCATCTTCGTCACGCCCGACCTCGGCGACACGGTCCTCGGCGACCCGGACCTCACCCCGCTGGCCCGCCTCAAGGACGGCGTGCGGTCCGCCGAGGCGCTGCGCCGCGTCGTCGAGGTGAACCTCAAGCGCGGCGCCGACGTCATCAAGACGCGGGTCAACGAGCGTGCGGGCCTTGCCGAGCAGGACCCGCTGGAGCAGGTCTACTCGCGCGAGCAGCTGTCCGAGATCGTCGCGGCCGCCAAGCGCGGCGGCAAGGGCGTGCTCTGCCACAGCTACAGCGAAAAGGGCTGCCACGACGCGGTGGTCGCGGGCATCCACTCCCTGGAGCACGGCGCGTTCGTCAGTGAGCGCACGCTGGCCGAGATGCGCCGCCGTGGCACGTTCTTCACCCCGACGCTCGGCGCCATCGCGGGCATGATCGGCTCCGACGACCCCGTCCTGGACGAGCGCGGCCGCACCTATCTGCCGCTGCTCAAGAAGGCGGCGCTGGCCGCGCACGAGATGGGTGTGCCGCTGGCCGCCGGCACGGACTCCTCCGGCGGCACCGTGGACCCGATCGGCGGCGAGGTCGAGCTGATGCACTCGGCGGGGCTGAGCGCGCTCGACGCGATCCGTACGGCCACCACGGGCGCGGCGAAGCTGCTCGGCCTCGAGGGCACCGTGGGCCGCCTCGCGCGCGGCAGCGCGGGTGACGTGCTGCTGGTCGACGGCGACCCGCTGGCCGATGTGTCGGTGCTCAAGAAGCCGGTGGGCGTGGTGCGTTCGGGCATCGCGGTCTGAGCGGAGGACGCGGCCACCTGCTCGGTCACCTACCTGGCCACCTTCCCCATCACCGATCCAGTCACTTTCACTCGCACAGTCACCTTCCCCTCGCATTCCCCCTCGAACGAAGGAGAACGGCATGACTCCTCCCCTGTCCCGGCGCGGCGTCCTCGCGGGTGCGGCATCGATCGGCGGAGCGGCCCTTGGAGCGACGGCAACACAGGCGCAGGCACAGTCTCAGGAGCAGGAACAGGCGCAGGCGCAGGCCGCGGAGGCCCGTCGTCCCGGCAAGGCCGTGGTCTTCCGTGACGTCCGGCCCTTCGGCGCCCGGGAGTCAGTGGATCTGACCGTGGTAGACGGGAAGTTCACGGACGGACCCGCCCCCGCCCACGCGAAGATCGTCGACGGTGGCGGTCGGATCGCCCTGCCGTCCCTGGTGGACGCGCACATCCACCCCGACAAGACGACCTGGGGCAGCGACTGGATCTCGCGCAAGCCGGCGGACGGCATCGCCGACTACTGCGAGCAGGACGTCGAGGTGTTCCGTACGCAGAAGCGCCCGGTCGGCGAGCGGGCGTACGGCCTGATGGCACACGCGGTGACCCGCGGTACCCGCGCGATGCGGGCGCACGCGGACGTGGCGCCCGCGTACGGCCTTGCCGGGGTCGAGGGCATCGCGCAGGCGCGAGACCGGCTCGCGGACGCGCTCGACGTACAGATCGTGGCGTTCCCGCAGCACGGGGTGGTGCGCACACCGGGCACCGCGGAGTTGTTGCGGACGGCGGCGCGGGACGGGCTCGTCGACATGATCGGCGGCATCGACCCGATCAGCTTCGACAACGCGATGGACGAGCAGCTCGACCTGGTCTTCGACCTCGCGGACCGCTACGGCGTCGGCGTCGACATCCACCTCCACGACCGCGACGAGAAGGGCACGAAGGTGCTGCGCGGCATCATCGAGCGCACGAGGTCGCTGTCGCTGCGGGGCAAGGTGACGGTGAGCCACGTCTTCTGCCTGCCGCTCTTGAAGGATGCCGAACTGGCGGCAATGGCAGAGGACTTGTCGGACCTGGACATCGCCCTGACCACGGTCGCGCCGAGTGCGGAGCTGGTGCTGCCCATCGCCAAGCTGAAGGAGCACGGGGTGCGGGTCGGGCTCGGGTCGGACGGGGTGCGGGACTCCTGGAGCCCGTTCGGCAACGCGGACATGTTGCACCGGGCGCACCTCCTCGGTTGGGTCACCGATGTACGCCTCGACGATGAGCTTGCCGCGTGCTTTACGGCGGGGGCGCATGGCGGTGCGGATGTCATGGGGCTGCCCCGGGTGGAGTTCAAGTCGGGGGACCCGGCGGACTTTGTGCTGTTGCGCGGGGAGTGCGTGCCGCAGGTCGTGGTGGACATGCCGCAGCGGGACGTGGTCGTGCACGGGGGCCACGTGGTGGCACGCAACGGGGAACTGGTCTAGCCACCCCGTGGCGTGGCGGCCCCTCGCCCCCACGCCACGGGTCTCCGCCCCGGCCCCCGGTGCCGCGCGGCGATTACGACGGCGTCGAATCCGGCCGCATGCGGAACTCGTAGCGCCGCGGCAACGGCTCCCCCGCCGGAGCCACCGCCGCCCATACCTCGCCGAGCGTCTCCGCCCCCTCACGGAGGTCCGCCACCTCGAAGCCTTCGTCGAAGATCGCACGGGCCGCGCCCAAGTCGCCCTCCGCACACAGGAGTTGCGCCTCGATCAAGCGGAAGCGCCCCCGCTCCCGCGTAGCCGGATGCAGCCGGTCCCACACACCCCGGGCCACCCTCACCCGCCCCACCGCAAGCAACGCCCCGATTGCCTCCCGCCCGAGGGCCCCGCACGCCGCAAGCCACCGCTCCCCCTCGTCGCGCCGCTCCGCGCACAGGTCGTCGAAGGCCTCGGCGTAGCGGTCCGCAGCGCGCTCCACGTTGCCGTCCGCCGCGTCGGCCACGGCGAGGCAGCGCAGGAACGGCCATTGCGAGGGCGCCAGTTCGAGCCCGCGCTCCCAACTGCGTACGGCCTGCGCCCGATCGCCCGCATGCCACTGCGCGATGCCCAGGTGGTACTCGGACTGCGGCCGGGCCGGCGCCGTCTCCAGCATGTCCCGCCAGGGCGGAGCAACCAGGGTGGGCCCGGGCGGCCCCACCCGGCGCTGCTCCGGCAGGTCACCGGACTCGAGCAGCTCGCGCCACGGCGCCTGCGCCTCACCGAGCGTCGACTCGTCGAACGGCGTCCCCGTCAACTTCAGCCCCGCACGCAGCACTTCGAGCGCACCCCACCCGGAGCCGACGGCGAGCCGCTCCCCCGGCTCCGTGTCCGCGCAGGCCCGCCACGCCTCGTACGCGGCGTCGACGTCGGCACGCGGAAGCGCGTCCTCGAGGCGCCGCTCCACCTCGTCGACCGCACGAGCCCAACTCCCGGTCGAGTGCACGGTTTCGGCGTCCGCCGACAGCGGCCCGTACGCCTCCAGCCAGCTGAACTCCCCGTCCGGTTCCAGGCGTACGTGCTCCAACTGCGTACGCGCGAGACCGGCCTGGATCTCCGAGTAGCCACCCGTGCCGGGCTCGGTCAGCCACTCCTGCCAGCGCCGCCCGCCCGTCCCCGCGCCCCACACGAACAGCTTCCGGCCCCGCAGCAGATCGGTCGACGTCTGCACCAGGCCCCGCCCGGCGTCGTCGAGCGCGGCGATCCAGCGGCGCCGCCCGTCCTCGACCTCGTAGAAGTAGTCGGCGGGGAACTCGCTGTTGAGCGGGTACGTGCGGTCCACTCCCCCGTGCTCCGGCACAGGCACCCGGCTCAGCGTCTGCTCGTACGCGAAGTACCAGGCCTCGTCGGCCGGCGCGAGCACCCGGTGCTCCTCGGGCACCGCGATGTTGGACCACCAGTAGGTGGGCGCGGGCTTCTCGTGCGGATTGCGGACGCGTACCCCTACGTACAGGAAGTCGGAGCCGTCGGGGAGCCACAGGTCGACCTGGAAGGGGAGGTCGCGCAGCCGTTCCCACTCCCACAGGCGCAGCATGTCCCCGCCGTCGGGGGCCGGCACGCGCGCGGCGTGCAGTGGCGCGCAGGACAGGGCGGTGTGGCCGGTCGCGCCGATGTTCCACTCGATGCCGCCGGAGAACCAGGCGCCGTTGAGCGCGAAGTCGGCGGGCTGGAACACCGGGTTGCGGTAGAGGAGTTCGCGTTCGGTCGGCTTGTGGAACAGGGATGCGATGCGACCGCCGAGGCCCGGCAGCACCGTCACCCGCAGCCGGTCGTTCTCGATCACGATGGTGTCCAGGTCGACCGGCTCCCGGTCGCGCCCGTACCCGTCGCGGATCCGCTCGGGCAGCACGCTGCGCAGCGGCCGGTAGCCGACCTGCCGGGCCATGTCGAGCGGCATGTCGTCCTTGGCGCGCTCGTCGACCTCGTGCATCTCGTCGAGTGGCCGCAGCGGCGGCAGCGGATTGTCCGGGCCCAGGGGCACGCCCGGCAGGGTCAGTACCGCACGGCGGATCTCGGTCACGTGTGCCTCCTGTCGCCAGGGGACGCCGCCCGCCCCGATCACCATCGAACAGGGTCCTGCGGGAGCTGACCAGGGTGTCCTCCGGTCAGGATTACGCAAAGCCGGGAAGGCGGCCGCGTCGGGCGCCGCAATATTCCGTGGGCGTCCCGTCCGCATCGACGTACGCTGGCTCTTTCCTGCCTTCGCCGCGACAGACCGGCAGGCCGACAGACCGGCAGGCAGTACGTACGCCCGAGGAGAACGCACCACCATGGCCGAGAGCCACACCTACCGCGTCATCGTCCGCGCCACCTTCGAGGCCCTCACCGACGCGGCGCGGGAGCGACTGCTCTCCGAGGTCGCCGAGCACGAGGGCATCGCCGGCATGAAGTTCGGCCCCGAGGGCTCGCTCGCGTACGACCGCACGCTCAAGCACTTCTCCATGCGCTACGTCGTCGAGTCCGACCCGGACGACGGCGAGGAGATGGCGGCGGCGCTCGCCGAGGAGAAGGCGGAGGCCTACCTGAAGGAGCGCGGATACGGGCACGGGGCGCTGCGCTCGACGGTGACCGACATGGACACCATGAAGGTCAACCGGAAGTCGCGCCGCTGACACCCGTCTCTAGGGCTGTCGCGTCATCTCGGCCGTGAGCGCCCAGCGCTCGTGGTCGCGCCAGGCGCCGTCGATGAAGAGGAAGTCCGGCGAAAGCCCCTCCAGGCGGAAACCGGCCCGGCGGGCCAGCGCGATCGACGCCGTGTTGCCGGGCTGCACATTGATCTCCAGACGGTGCAGCCCGAGCGGGCCGAACGCCTGCCGGACGACGAGGTCGAGGCCCTCGGACATCAGCCCGCGCCCGGCCGCGTGCGCGAAGGCGCCGTAGCCGAGGGCGCCGCAGCGGAAGGCGCCGTGCACCACGTTGTTGATGTTGATGAACCCGGCGAGGGCGCCGTTCTCGTCGCCGTCCCGCTCGTACACCAGGAACCCGTGCCGGGTCGGGTCTTCGATGAGCCGCCCCGCGTACTCCGTGTAGGCCGTGTCTCCGGTCGGCGGGAACAGCCAGGGCCGGTGCAGTTCGACGCTCTCGCGCGCGCGGGACGTGAACTCGGCGACGTCGGCCGCGTCGAGGGAGTAGGGGCGGATACCCACGCGGGCACCCGTGGCGAGAAAGCCCGGAGCGGGGAGGTCGGGAGTGGGAAGGTCGGCCATCGGGCCAGCTTAAGAAGCGGTTGACCGGCCCCGACGCCGGGGTCCGCGATCACACCACCCTGCTCACTTGCGTCTGCCTCACTTCCGTCTGCCTCACTTCCGTCTGCCTCACTTGCGTCTGCGCGACACGAAGTAGCCACCGCAGATCGCACCGATGACCGCCGTGATCAGCAGCGCCAGGTACAGCGGCACGGTGACCTCGGGGATCAGCAGCCGGATCTTCACGTGCCGGGTGTTCTCGAAGATGAAGACCAGGCCGAGCACGGCCAGGACGATCACGCCGATCCTGGCCGGGGTGAACGCGCTGGAGCCGCCGCCACTCGAGGAGTTCGAAGCGCCCTTGGGGCTCATCGGTGGACCCTTCCGTCGTTCCCCCGGAGGCCGGTCGCCGCCTCCCCTGCCAAGGATGTCCGGGGAAGCGGCGCGAACGCACAGGTCAGGGGCCCGTACGGGTGACGGCCCCCGAGGTTACTGGGGCACCACGGGCAGCTGCACCGTCCCCGTGTCGTCCGGAGAGCTGGTGACGGTGACCGGCTTGATCCCCTTGTTGCCGCCGTACGCGTCGTCGCTCGCGGCGATCACGAACCGGATCCGGTGCCCCTTCTCGTAGCGGTGCACGATGCCGGGGAGGGAGACCGTGAAGGGGCGCGTGACGTCGGGCACGCGGACCGGGGCGACGAGCCGGTGCACCAGCGTCTTCGAGCCGTCGGGCGCCACGTCGTACAGCTTCGCGAAGAGCACCAGCTTGTCGGCCGCGTCGCCGGAGTTCTGGGTGCTCTCCGCCTTGGGCGAGATCACCTTGAGCGTCGCCTTCGGGGCGCCGACGACGTCGGTGGCGGCGGTCAGCGGCTCGGTGGTCCAGTCGAGGTGGGTGCCCTTTGTGTCGTACGGGGCGGGGTCGGGCAGACCGATGAGGCCGGCGAGCGAGGATTCGGAGTGGCTGGTCGGGACGAGCCAGTTGCGGTACTCGCGGCTGCCGCGCGCCACCTTCTTCCGGTTGTCGACGAGCTTTCCGTCGCCGGAGAGGTACAGCGTGCGGTTCAGCGCGGGGACGCTCGGCGCGGTCGCGTACGTACCGTTCGGGTCGGTGATCCAGTCGCGGTAGTAGGCGAACGCGGGCCCGGTGTCGGTGCCGTCCTTCTTCTGCAGATACCGGTCGAACCAGGAGAGCACCCGTCGCCCGACGTAGCTGGTCTCCAGGTTCCCCTCGGAGAGGTTGAGTTCACCGGCGGCCGGGTCGGTGAGACCGCCGCTGTGGCCCCAGGACTGCCAGATCATCTTGGCGGGGGTGCCCTGGGCGGCGAGTGTGTCGTACGTCGAGCGGGCCTCGTTCAGGTTGAACAACGAGTCCGCCTGCCCCTGCACGAGCAGTGTCGGCGCCTTCACCTGCTTCAGATACGACACCGGGGACACGCTGCGGGCGTAGGAGAGGAGCCGCTGGGTCTCGGCGGCCGGGTAGCGGCCGGAGTTGAGCGTGCGGATCGTGGCGCAGGCGTCGTCGACGAAGTGCAGACAGCTGAGCTTGTTGATCCGGGAGGGGTCGAGGGACGGGGAGAGCAGCGGCTGGCCCTCGCCGATGAGGTAGAACCCGTTCGTCCACTGCCATTTGAAGGCGCCGGGCACGTCGGCGGCCTCGGGGCCCTGCGCGTTCTGCGGGTCGAGGGAGTACGCGAGGTCGTTCCAGGTGATCAGCGGGACGAGCGCGTCGACGCGGTGGTCGACGGCGGCGGTGGCCATCTGGATGGCGCCGCCGTACGAGCCGCCGATCATGCCGACGCGCGGGTCGCCCTTCTTGTCGGCGGTCACGTAGTCGATCTTCGTGCCGTCGTCGGCGGCGCGGGTCCCGGCGAGGAGGTCGATGAGGGCGGAGGCGGCCTTGCCGTCGATGCGGGGGTCGTCGAGCGAGACCAGGCAGCCGGACTTTCCGAAGCCGAGGCCGGAGTAGGCGAGCGATACGTAGCCGCGCTGGGCGAAGGCCTTGGCGCTCGCGTCGGTGGAGCCGTCCGACTTACTGCCGCCGAAGCCGTTCGTGGTGAGCACGGCGGGGGCGGGGTGCGCGGCGTCGACGCCGGCGGGGCGGTAGAGGTCGGCGTCGACCGTGCAGCTGCGGCCGCCGGCGTCGACGGTGAGCTTCAGGGGTGTGACCGTGACTTCGGGGGCGGGGGCCGCGGGGGCGGCGGTGGCGGGTGTGGCCAGGGTGGCCGCGGCGATGACGGACAGGGCGGCGGCGAGCGTGATGCGGGATCTGAGCACGGCGACCTCCACGGTGCGGGTGCCTTACCGGCGGGTAGCGGTGAGCGCGGGGCCATCGTGTGGCACGTGTCATCAAGGAGCAATGACCGTGCCGGGTGAATCTGCGTGTTTGGGCGGAGATTCCGTGAAGTGGGTGACCGCCGTGGGGTGGAATGGGTTGCACCCCACGGGGCTCCGCCCCGGACCCCGCTGCTCAAACGCCGCAGGGGCTTAATTTTGCCCGCTCGCCACCTGGGGCACATCGGGTGGCCGCCACCGCCTTGGGCAATCTGCCGCCTTGGGCGGCAGGGTGGGCAAGGCGGCGCCCCGGTGCCGCGTAACAGGTCCGGGGGCCCGGGCCACGGGTCAGGTCAGTGCGGGCACGTCCAGCGTCAATGTCCCGGCTTCGGCGTCCAGTTGACCCGCCACACCCAAGGGCAACGTCAACGACCCCTCGCAGTGGCCGAATCCGAAGTCCTCCGCCACCGGCACCCCGAGCCCGCCCAACCGGTCCGCGAACAGCGCACGCAGCGGGTCGCAGTCCGACCAGGAGCCGAGGAGGATCCCGGTCACGCCGTCCAGCAGGCCCCCGCGTAGGAGTTGGGTCAGGTAGCGGTCGATCCGGTACGCCTCCTCGCCCACGTCCTCCAGGCACAGCAGCCCACCCCGCACCGAGGTCCGCGCCCCCGCCGCACCGAGATCCGCCGCGAGCAGCGACAGACAGCCGCCCAGGGTGACACCCCGCGCCGTACCGGGCACAAGGACGCCGCGGCCCTCACCGGCGGAGATCACCCGCACCGTCTCGGGCTCGAAGAGCGTTGCCCGCAGATGTTCCTGGGCCCGCGGGTTCTTGAGGAAGTCGGCCGTGGCGACCATCGGCCCGTGCAACGTGCTCACACCGAGCCGCACCGCGAACGCCTCGTGCAGCGCGGTGATGTCGCTGTAGCCGACGAACACCTTGGGCGGCGCCGCCCGCATCGCGTCCCAGTCGAGGAGGTCGACCATCCGCTGCGCACCGTAGCCGCCACGGGCGCAGAGGACGGCGTCCACGCCCGGGTCGCACCAGGCCCGCTGAAGGTCGGCCGCGCGGTCGGCGTCCGTGCCCGCGAGGTAGTCGAACTCCTCGTGAGCGTCCAGGACATGAGGCGCCACGATCGGCTCCAGGTCCCAGCCGCGCAGGATGTCGAGTCCGGTCTGGAGCGCCTCCTCGGGGACCGGTCCGCTGGGCGCGACGACGGCGACCCGCGCACCCGGAGCCAGCCGCTCCGGGCGGCGCAGTGGCCTCACTTGGTCAGCTCAAGGGTGGGGACGCCGGTCGCGTGGAGCCCGAACGCCTGGGCGTACAGGGAGATTTCCGCCTCCAGTGCGCGGACCATCGTGTCCGCCCGGCGGAACCCGTGCCCCTCGCCCTCGAAGGCGATGTACGCGTGCGGCACCCGCCGCCCCTCGCTCTCCACCCGCTCCAGGAACCGCTCGCACTGGACGGGCGGGCAGATCACGTCGTCGAGGCCCTGGAGGAGCAGGAACGGGGCCGAGAGGCGGTCGGCATGCTCGGCCGGCGAGCGCTCCGCGTAGCGCGCGGGCACCTCGGAGAGCGGGCCGACGAGCGACTCCAGGTACTGGGACTCGAAGTCGTGGGTCTCCCCCTCGGCCCAACCGGTGAGGTCGAGGATGGGGTAGATGATCGTGCCGCAGGCGTAGACGTCCGTGCTGGTCAGGGATGCCGCGCTGGTCCAGCCCCCGGCGCTGCCGCCGCGGATGGCGAGCCGCTCGCGGTCGGCGGTGCCCTCCTCGGCGAGGGCGAGCGCGACGGCCGCGCAGTCCTCGACGTCGACCACGCCCCACTGCTCGCGCAGCCGGTTCCGGTACTCCCGCCCGTAGCCGGTCGAGCCGCCGTAGTTGACCTCCGCGACGCCGATGCCGCGCGAGGTGAAGTAGGCGATCTCCAGGTCGAGTACGAGGGGTGCGTGGCTGGTGGGGCCGCCGTGTGCCCACACGACGTACGGCGGGAGTTCATCGTCGGGGGCCACATGGGTGGGGCTGTGCGGCGGGTAGATGTGGGCGTGGACGTCCCGCCCGTCGGGGCCGCCGAAGGTGCGGATCTGGGGTTCCGGGTAGTACGCGGGGTCGACCGGGTCGTCGTGCGCCGCGCCGATTACGCGCGTGTGCCCGGTGCCGGTGTCGAGCTCGACGACCTCGGGCGCGGTGCGCGGGCTCGCGGCGACGCCGACGACGCGGCTGCCGTGCACCGCGAGCGTGGCCGACCACGCTGTCCAGGGCCCGGCCGTGTCGACGACCTCGCCGGTCTCCGGGTCGAGGATGCCGAGCGCGGTGGCGCCGACGCCGTGCACGACGGCGATGAGCCCGGCCTCAAGCGGCTTGAACCAGCTCAGGCCGAGCTTCCACATCGGCCCGCCGAACTCCTCGTCGCGGGCGCACAAGGGCCGTTCCCTGGTGAGCAGGCCCGGCAGGGCTCCGGGCTCCTGCGGCCCACCCGGCGCGGGCGCCGACTGCACGTCGAGCCGGTACAGGTTCCACCAGCCGCTGCGGTCGCCCGAGTACAGGAGCCCACCGTCGAGCGCCCACTCGACCTGGCAGACGGACTCCTCGACGCCGCCCGCCACGGTCCGCGCCGGGCCGAAGGAGCCGTCCTCGGTGACCTCCGCGAGCAGCAGTTCCGTGCCGTCCCACGGCATTCGCGGGTGGTCCCAGGCGATCCACGCGGCGCGCCGCCCGTCGGGCGAGAGCCGGGCGGTCGTGACGAACCGGTGGGCGTCGCCGGTGAGTTCACGCACGGCGGCCCGGTCCTCGGCCGCCGAACCGTCGAGCGGGACGGCCGCGACCAGGCGTCGCAGGTCGCCGGGGCCCTCACCGGTGAACTCCTCCAGAACGCACCACACTTCGCCGCGCTCGACGTGCAGCTGCGGGTCGACCCAGCGCAGTCCGCCGCCGAGATCCGAGACGGGGGTGAGCGGGCGCGGCTCGGCGCCGGGGGCGTCGGGTTCGTACGCGTACAGGCGCTGGTCGGTGAAGTTCACGAAGACCACGAGGGGGCCGCCCGCGGGGCGCTCGGCCCCGGTCCAGGGGCGGCCGCCGTACTCGATGACGCGGCTGCGCACGTTCCACGGCGCGGGGAGCACCGACCGCTCCGTGCCGTCGGCGAGACGGCGCACCAGGGCGCGGCGGCCGGCCTCGGTGGGCCGGGGTTCGGTCCACCAGGCCTCGGCGCCCACGAAGCCGACGTACTCGGGCTGCCCGTCGTGCGCCGCCGCCAGCGCGGCGTCGATCGGCGACGGCCAGGATCCGTACTCTCGGGTGTGCAGCATGTCGTCCCCGCCCCGCATTTGTCCGGTGGCCCCCATGTTCTTCGCGTCCGCCATCTTTTCCTAGTCCGTGTCCCTGCGGGTGTTTCTACTGATACGTGTGCGGGCGCTTCAGGCCGTGCGCAGGAATCTGTCGAGCACGCGTACCCCGAAGTGCAGCGCCTCCACCGGAACCCGCTCGTCCACGCCGTGGAACAGCGCCTGGTAGTCGAAGCCCTCGGGCAGCTTGAGCGGGGCGAAGCCGTAGCCCGTGATGCCGAGCCGGGAGAACTGCTTGGCGTCCGTGCCGCCCGACATGCAGTACGGGACGACGTGGCCCTCGGGCGCGAACTCCTCGACGGCCGCGCGCATCCGCGCGTACGTGGGCGAGTCGACCGGCGCCTGCAGCGCGACCTCGCGGTGGTGGTACTCCCAGTCGACGTCGGGCCCGGTGAGCCGGTCGAGGGTGGCCTTGAACTCGTCCTCGCCGCCCGCCAGATAGCGCCCGTCGACGTACGCCGCGGCCTCCCCCGGAATCACGTTGATCTTGTAACCGGCGGACAGCATCGTCGGGTTGGCGCTGTTGCGGACGGTCGGCTCGACCAGGTCGGCGGCCGGGCCCAGCGCCGCGAGCAGCGCGTCCACGTCGAAGTCCGGCGCGTCCACGTCGGCCCGGATGCCGTACAGCGCGGCCATCTCGGTCAGCGCGGCGCGCACTGTCGGCGTGAGCCGCACCGGCCACTCGTGCTCGTCGATACGGGCGACCGCGGCGGCGAGCCGGCCCACCGCGTTCGCCTTGTTGACCTTGGAGCCGTGGCCCGCCTTGCCGCGCGCGGTGAGCTTCAGCCAGCCGGTGCCGCGCTCCCCCGCCGCGATCGGGTACAGCTGCTTGCCGCTGCCGTCGTGGAAGGTGAAGGCGCCGGACTCGCTGATCCCTTCCGTACAGCCCTCGAAGAGACCGGGGTGCTGGTCGGCGAGGAAGCCCGAGCCGTCCTCTGCGCTGGCCTCCTCGTCGGCGGTGAAGGCGATGACGATGTCGCGCCGGGGCCGGAATCCGACGCGCGCCCACTGGCGTACGGTCGCCAGGATCATCGCGTCCATGTTCTTCATGTCGACCGCGCCGCGGCCCCACACGACGCCGTCGCGCACCTCGCCGGAGAACGGGTCCACGCTCCAGTCGGCCGCCTCGGCGGGCACGACGTCCAGGTGGCCGTGGACGAGCAGAGCGTCGGCGGTGGGGTCGGTGCCCTCGATGCGGGCGACGACATTGCCGCGGCCCGCGGTGCGCTCCAGGATCGTCGGCTTCAGGTTCGCCTCGGACAGCTTCTCTGCCGCGTACTCGGCGGCGGGCCGCTCCTGGCAGTCGCCCCCGCCGCGGTTCGTGGTGTCGATGCGGATCAACTCGGAGGTGAACGCGACGACCTCGTCCAGCGCCTGCCGGTCCACGCCCCCCAGGGTTGGCACGGTCTGCTCAGCCATACTGTTCCTCCACCGCGGCCGAGGCGATCGTGGTGACCGCCTTGAAGGTGCGGATGCCCTCGTACATGGTCTCGTGGGTGTACGCGATCCTGCGCTCGCCGATCTGCTGGACGCCCGGCACGACGGTCGACGCCATGGCGAGGTGCTCGGCGTCGAACTCCACCTGGATCGTGAACGGCCCGCCCCGCACCGGCTCGTGGCGCACCGCTATCGACGCGGCGTCCTTCGCGGCGGCCCGGATGTCGGCGGCGGTCCGCGCGGGGGTGCGGCACACGGCCGCGTACCGGGAGACGTGGTCCTTGACGGCGACCTTGCGGGCCTCGGGCGCGTACCCGAGCGCGTCGTCGCACGCGTGGTCGTCGCCGGTGACGAGGACGACGGGCACCCCGTACTCGGCCACCACATGCGCGTTCAGCAGGCCTTCGCTCGCGCGCATATCGTTGACCCAGACGCCCGTGATCTGGTTCGCCAGGTAGGTGTGCGCGAGCACACCCTCCATGCCGGCGCCCGCGTGATAGCCGATGAACGCGATGGCGTCGACGTCGCCGTGCTGGACGCCCTCCACCATGGACAGTGACTTGTGCCGCCCGGTGAGCATCTGCACCCGCTCGTCGAGCTGTTCGAGCAGCAGATTGCGCATCGTCCAGTGCGCCTCGTTGATCAGCACCTCGTCGGCGCCGCCGTCGAAGAAACCGAGCGCCGCCGCGTTCACATCCGACGTGAACATGGAACGGCAGCGCTCCCACTGCGGTGTGCCGGGGAGGACGTCCGCGGGCCACGTCACGCCCGTGGCACCCTCCATGTCGGCGCTGATGAGGATCTTCATGGCCAGAACGGTACGCGGATCCGGCCAGGACGCACCAGACCTGTGGATAACTCTCACTGGTGTATACCAATTTCCCACCCGTTGAGAGGAGTTCTCGCTCGTCAGCGCGTTGCGGCGGCACCCGGAATTAGTCTGACCGGCCCACCACCAGCCATGTCGAGGGCAGCTCGATGCGACCGCCGTCGGCCGAGAAATCCGTCGTCACGAGCGGCAGCTCCCCCGCGGCGAGCACCGAGAGGCCCGCCGCCGCCACGTACTCCGGCACCACCTCGTCCGAGACCTCGCCGGGCGCGATGCCGTGCGAGAACACCTCGCCCAGCTTGGGCGGCGGCCCTGCCGGTCCCGTCGCGAGCTCCTCCAGGATCGGCCGCGCCCGCTCCGACAGCTCGACCACGAAGCCGCGCCCGCGCTCGCCGACGAGCGCCGCGATCGCGTCGACGAGCAACTGCCGGTCGGTGGGCTCGCTCTGATGCAGCACGCCTCGCATATAGACGTTGACGTCGCCCAACTCGGCGTGCAGGGAGCCCATTTGGTCGTTGTCGGTGGCGTCGAGCTCCCGGTAGTCGGCCTGTCCCGCAGGATCGGCCTCGCGGGCCCGGCCGAGGGCGGCCGCCGACAGGTCGGCGCCGACGACTCTCGGATAGCGGTCGGCGAGGAAGCGGGTCTGCGTGCCGTTCCCGCAGCCGAGGTCAAGCATCGGCAGGTCCGGCGCCGCCAACTCCGGCTCGAAAAGGGCGAGATGAAGCCCCGCCGTGACAGCGGGCTCGGAGTCCCAGAAGACACCTCCCGGCTCGGGCGAGGCGTCCTCCCAGAAGCTCTCCCACGCTTCCTTGTAGCGCTCGCTCACGCTCATGGAGCCCTCCCCAGGGTGCGGCAGCCGAAGTGTCAGCTCGGTCTACCGCTCCGGGACACGCCCCACAAGAACGCCGTACGCACCTTCACCGAGACGACGCGGAAAGTTCGAACCACACGGTCTTTCCCGTCGCCGTGCGACTCGTGCCCCACGCGCGCGAGAGCCGCGCCACCACACGAAGCCCCCTCCCGAACTCGTCGCCGGGCTCCGCGCTGAGCAACGTCGGCAGCGCATGCTCGGTGTCCTCGACCTCGCACAGCAGCGTCCCCGAGCGCACCAGGCGCAACTGCACAGGGCCGCCGCGCGCATGACGTACGGCATTGCTGACGAGTTCGCTCACGATCAGTTCCGCGGAGTCCGAGATCCCCGACAGGCGCCACCGCGCGAGCCGCTCGCGTACGAGACCACGCGCGCGTGGCACCTCGGCGGGCTCCGGGGCGAAGGTCCAGTGGGCGACGTCGTCCGCCTCGAACCCGTTGAGCCGCGCGAGCAGCAGGGCCACGTCGTCCTTGCGGCCGCCCCTCGTGGCCAGCGAACGGATGATGGTGTCGCAGGCGTCGTCCATGGAGGCGGCCGGGTGGGCGGCGGACTCGCAGAGCGTCGCGAGCCCCACGCCGATGTCCTCGCCGCGCACCTCGACCAGGCCGTCCGTGCACATCACCAGGCGGTCGCCGGGCGCGACCGGGACCCGTACGGATTCGAACGGCACGCCGCCGACGCCGATCGGGGCGCCCGTGGGCAGTTCGAGCAGTTCACTGCCACCGTCGGCGGCGCGCACCAGAACGGGCGGGATGTGCCCGGCGTTGGCGAGGTGCAGCTCACCGACGATGGGGTCGTAGACGGCGTACAGGCACGTCGCCAGATAGTTGTCGCCGAGCCGCTGAGCCAAGTCGTCCAGATTGCGCAGGAGTTGAGCGGGTGGCAGGTCGAGCGCCGCCATGGTCTGCACGGCGGTCCTCAACTGCCCCATCATCGCCGCGGAGTTGAGCCCGTGCCCCATCACGTCACCGACGACGAGCGCGGTGCGCGCGCCCGGCAGCTTGATGGAGTCGAACCAGTCGCCGCCGACCCGCCCGAGCAGCGTGCCCGGCAGATAGCGGGTGGCGATGTCGCAGCCCGGCATGTGCGGCTCGATCTGCGGCAGCATGCTGTCCTGGAGCGTTTCGGCGACGGCCTCCTGGTAGGTGTACATGCGCGCGTTGTCGAGTACGAGGCCGGCCCGCGCGGCGAGTTCGGCGCCGGTCACGCGGTCCATGTCGTTGAAGACGGGCCGCTCCTGGTGGCGCAGGAGAATCATGAAACCGAGCACCACATTGCGCGCCTTCAGCGGCACCACCAGCATCGACCGGTGGTTGATCAGTGGTCGGATGTCGCGCTTCTCAAACTGCGACGCGATCGCGTTGCCCATCTCCTCCGAGATGTACGGCACGAGGACCGGGTCGCCGCTGGTCATGCACTGGAAGAACGGCGTGTGCACCGGGAACGGCATGGACTCGCCGACCGGTACGACATCGTCCCAGCGGCCCGGCTCGTCGGTGTGCTCCAGGGCGACGCGGTGCCACATCGTGGTGGCGTCGGGCGCGCCCTCGGGGAAGCCCTCACCCGCGACGACCTGCTCACGCAAATACGTGCCTGCCACATCGGTGAAGCGGGGCACGACCGCGCGGCTGACCTCGACGATGGTGCGGGACAGGTCGAGGGACGAACCGATGCGCCCGCTCACCTCGTTGAGGAATTCGAGGCGGTCGCGCACGGCCGCGTATTCGAGGTCCTCCGCGGTGTCGGCGTCGTCGAGCGGTGCGCGTGGGGAGGGCACGCCCAGCGCGGTGGCGCGGGCGGTCTGCGCGCGGCGCGCCTTGCGTTCGGTACGCCGGGAGACGCCCCAGTCCGCGGTAACAGGAACCTGTTCATGCTGACTGAACTCGAGTACCGGATAACCGAGTTCGAGCACCTGCGACACGATCCGGGCGCTCTCGGCGACGCTCATGCTCGGCAGGATCTCGGGCAGCTTGCGGGCGAGTTCGTCGGCCGCGGGGAAGTCCGTGTGCAGCGCGAACGCGGGGGCTATCCGCTCGACCCCCGACCCCTCGTCGCCGCCCAACTTCTGGGCGTCGGCGGCCAGTACGAGCAGTCGCTCGGGGCCCGGGCCCACCAGGGGGTACGCCCACCACAGGACGTCGATACGGTCGCGGGGCTCCGCGCTGGTGTCGAGGCGGGCGCGTCCCGCGGCCGGGTAGGACAGCTGGCCGCCGAGCGACTCCTCCAAGTCGTGCGGCGCGGGGCTCTCTTGCGGGAGCGCGCCGGAGACCGGCAGGAGGTCGGCGGCGGGGCGGCCCACCGCGTCCTCCTTCGGCGGGCCGAAGAGGCGGCGGGCGCCGCTGCTCCAGTGCGAGACGCGGCCCGCGTGGTCGATCACCACGACGGCGAGCGGGACGCGGCCCTGCGGGGCTTGACCGGTGCCGTCCATCGCCGCGTTCCTTCCCTCCGGCGCGCCGGGGGTGCGCGCCGCCTCTTTCCACGGTACGGCTCCGCCGGTTGGCGGGTGGCTTCTTGCCGGTAATTACGTCATGGGCCTTGACGCCATGGGCCCCTGCGGCCCTGCGGGTCCACGGCCTCGGGGGTCAATCGGCGGCGGAGCTGATCGTGCCGAACCGGGGTTACGGCCTCGGGGCTCTGCCCCGGCCCCCGCGCCTCAATCGCCGGCGGGGCTGATTTCGCCGAACCGGCGTTACGGACACGGGGCTCCGCCCCGGACCCCGCGTCTCAATCGCCGACGGGGCTTGATGTGCTCGGCCCCCACGTGACTCACGGTCTGCCGTGCCCCGCGCCACGGGGCTCCGCCCCGAACCCCGCGAGTCTCGTCCCAGCGCGGGGCTTGAAATGCCCACCCGCCGCAGGGGTTTGGGGGCCCACCCGGCACGGGGCTCGAGGGTGCCGTCGCTGCCTAGGGGCTTGAGGGCCGCGACCGTCGTGGCGCTTGAGGAGCCTCCACCATCGTGGCGTTTGAGGGGCCGCGACCGTCGTGGCGCTCGAGGGCCGACACCGTCGTGGCGTTTGAGGGGCCGCGACCGCCGTGGGGCTTGAGGGGCCGCCCTCGCCGTGGCGCTTGAAATGCCCGCCGTTGGCCCGCCCATCTCCCACCCACCCGCCCCCTCCGGGGGCGTCGGCCCGACGGAGGCCGCGCCACGCCTTGGGCGATCCGCCGGCAGGCACGGCTCCCACCCGTGACGGCGAGGGGCGCCCCCGCCCTGGGCAATCCGCCGCAGGCACGGCACCCCACCCCAGGCGGCCGACCACCACCGCCTTGGGCAATCCGCCGCAGGCACGGCACCCCACCTGAGACGGTCGGCCACCACCGCCTTGGGCGATCCGGCGGCGGCCGCGGCTCCTCACCCGTTGGGGTCGACGCCACCCCCGCCTCGGGCAACCCGCCGCAAGCACGGCTCCCCACCCGAGACGGTCGGCCACCACCGCCTTGAGCAACCCGCTGGCAGCCACGGCTCCCCACCCGTTGCGGTCGACGCCACCCCCGCCTCGGGCAACCCGCCGCGAACACGGCTCCCCACCCCAGGCCGTCGGCCGTCGCCGCCTTGGGCAATCTGCCGCCTGGGGCGGCAGGGTGGGCAAGGCGGCACCCCGGTGCAGCACACCCCTCACAGCAGGCACCGCCCCGGCGCAGCCTGGACGGGGCGGTGCCGCGGAGCGGAACCGGGGAGGTCGACCACGGAAAGGCCCCGGTGCCGCGCACCTGACACGCCAGGACCACGGGGGCCAAAGCCCCCCGGAGCGGGCGGGCGGGAGATGAGCCAGCCGCTCAGCCCCAACGCTGCCGCGCAACGGCGCCAGAGGGCCGACCACAGCAAGGCCCCAGTGCTGCGCGGGGGCCGAAGCCCCGGGTGGGGATGGGCATGCGGCGCAGCCTGAACGGGGCGGTGCCACGCGACGAGGCCGAGAGGGCCGAGCACGGCACGCTCCCGGTGCCGCGCACCCGTCACGCCAGGGACACGGGGGCCAAAGCCCCCGGAGGAGGCGGGCGGGTGGGAGATGAGCCAGCGGCGCAACCTGGACGGGGTGGTGCCGCGAAGCGGGCACGCCCGGACAACCGGGGCGAAGCCCCAGGTGGGGTGGCGATGGGCCGGCGGCACAGCCTGAGCGGGACGGGGACGTGCAGCGAGGACGGGAGGGCCGACCACGACAAGGAGCCCGATGCCGCGCATCTGTCACGCCCGGACCACGGGGGCCGAAGCCCCGGAGCGGGCGGCCGGATGGGAGATGAGCCAGCGGCGCAGCTTGAACGGGACGGGGACGTGCAGCGGGGCCGAGAGGGCCGACCAGGGCAAAGTCCCGGTGCTGCGCATCTGTTACGCCAGGACGACGGAGGCCGAAGCCCCCGGATGGGAGATGAGCCAGCGGCGCAGCTTGAACGGAACGGTGCCGTGCAGCGGGGCCGAGAGGGCCGACCACGGCAAAGTCCCGGTGCTGCGCATCTGTCACGCCGGGGCAGCGGAGGCCGAAGCCCCCGGGTGGGAAGTGGGCCGGCGGCACGGTCTGAACGGAACGGTGCCGCGCACCCCTCACAGCAGGCCCCGCCCCGACGCAGCAACCGGCCCCCGGACGGGCCGAAGCCCCCGGAGGGGGCGGGCGGGTGGGAGATGACCGGGTACCGGCACAGCCGGAGAGGGCACGGGGCCGTACAGCCGGGACGGCAGGGCCCACCACGGCAAGGGCCCGATGCCGCGCACCTGCCTACGCCAGGGCAACGGAGGCCGAAGCCCCCGGAGGGGGCGGGTGGGTGGGAGATGGCCGGGCACCGGCGCAGCCGGAGAGGGGACGGGGACGTTCAGCGGGGACGGGCGGGCCCACCACGGCAAGGGCCCGGTGCCGCGCATCTGGCACGCCCGGAACACGGCGGCCGACGCCCCGCGTGGGAGATGGGGCCGCGGCGCAGGCCGAACGGGACCGTGCCGCGCAGCCCCGCGCCCGGCCCGACGTCAGTCCTCGTGCCCCAGCTGAAGGTCACGCTCCGTGCGCCCCCCACCCGCCACCTGAAGGACCGTCGCCACCGGCGGGTAACCCGCCGCGATCACCGTGTACTCGCCGGACGCCAGGTCCACGAAGCGGAACGTGCCGTCCGGGCCCGTCGTCAGCGTGTCCACCACGTTGCCCGCGACATCGAGCAACGTCACCCGCGCATCCTCCACCGGACGACCACCACCCGCCCGCACCGTCCCCCTCAGCATGGCTCCGCCCGCGAGCTCCACGTCCTGGCGGGTCTCGCGGGAGGCCATCACCGTCACCGGCAGCGCGGCCGGCCTGAACGCGGGGGCGCTGGCCGCCAGGGTGTACTCGCCGGCGACCAACTCCGTGATGACGTAGCCGCCTTCGCGGCCGGAGCGCGTCGTCGACACCACTTCACCGTGCACGTTAGTCAACGTAACGATCGCTTCGCGTACGGGAGTTCCGTCCGCCGTGAGCACCGATCCGGCCAGGCGACCCGCGCCGCCGAGGACCACGTCGAGGTCGACCGGGCGCTCGCCGACCGTGACCGTCACGGCCTGCGGCTGGTGGCCACCGGCCGCCGCGATCAGGACGTAGGACCCCGTACCCGGCGTCGCGAGCGCGTAGCGACCGTCGTCGCCGCTCGCGCCGCGGCCGATCTGGGAGCCGCCCACGTCGATGAGGGTGAGCGCGGCGCGCGGCACCGGCGTGCCGTCGGAGTGCCGTACGGTCCCGCAGACCGGGAGCCCGGCGGCGTATCCGGAGGTGCGCTCCTGCGCGGGAATGACATGGGCCTCGGAGCCGACGGAGCCGGCGGAACTGGACAACAGCGGTGTCTCCTTGAGGAAGAAGGCGAGGAGCAGGCCAAGGACGAGGACCGGCACCAGGTAGAGGAAGATCCGGGGCATCGCGTCGGCGTATGCCTCGATGTACGGGGTGCGCAGCGCCGCGGGCATCGCGTGCACGAGCTGCGGGGTGATGGACTCGGCGTCGGGCAGCCGCCCGCCGCTGGGGACGCGGTCGGCGAGGGAGTCGGCGAGCCGGTTCGCGAAGAGCGTGCCGAAGATCGCGGCGCCCACGCTGCCGCCGATCTGCCGGAAGTAGTTGTTGGCGCTGGTGGCGGTGCCGAGGTCCGAGGCGCGTACGGAGTTCTGCACGGCGAGCACGAGGACCGGCATGATCAGGCCGATGCCTGCGCCCAACACGGCCATGTAGACGCTGTATTCGAGGCGCGGGGTGTCCACTTCGAGGCGGGAGAGCAGATACATGCCCGCCGTGGACAGCGCGCCGCCGAGGATCGGGTAGAGCTTGTAGCGGCCCGTGTGGCTGATGAGTTGGCCGGAGACGATGGAGGCGATGACCACCCCGCCCATCATGGGCAGCATCAGCAGGCCCGACTCGGTGGCCGACGCCCCGTCGACCATCTGGAGGAACGTCGGCAGATAGCTCGCCGCGCCGAACAGCGCGACGCCCACGACCATGCCGACGAGCCCGCTGACGTTGAACACTGAGTCGCGGAACAGCCGCAGCGGGATGAGGGGTTCGGCGGCGAACTTCTCGGCGAGGAGGAACAGAAGCGTCGAGGCGAAGGCGCCCGCGCCGAGCCCGATGATGACGCGGTCGCCCCACTCGTACTCGGTCCCGCCCCAACTGGTCAGCAGCACAAGGCAGGTGGAGGCGGCGGCCAGCAACAGCGCGCCCATGACGTCGAGTCGAGCCTTCTTCGTCGGCTTGGGGAGCTTGAGGACGACCGCCGTCACCGCGAGGGTGAGCAGGCCGAACGGGACGTTGATGTAGAAGCACCAGCGCCAGGACAGATGGTCGGTGAAGTAGCCGCCGAGCAGCGGGCCCGCGACCGAGGCGAGGCCGAACGCGGCGCCGATCAGGCCCATGTAGCGACCGCGTTCGCGCGGCGGCACGATGTCGCCGATGATCGCCTGTACGCCGATCATGAGTCCGCCCGCGCCGACGCCCTGGAGGGCGCGGAACGCGATGAGTTGGTCCATCGTCTGCGCGCGGCCCGCGAGCGCGGAGCCGACGATGAAGACGACGATCGCGAACTGGAAGACGCCCTTGCGGCCGAAGAGGTCGCCGAGCTTTCCGTAGACCGGCAGGCCGATGGTGGAGGTCAGCAGGTAGGCGGTGATCGCCCAGGACATCTTGTCCAGGCCGTGCAGTTCGCCGACGATCCGGGGCAGCGCCGTGGCGACGATCATCTGCTCGAGGGCGGCGAGCAGCAGCGCCAGCATCAGGCCGACGAAGACCATGCGCACGCGGCGCGGGCTGAGCCCGTGGCCGGGCAACTCGGCGGGCTCCGCGGGCCGTTGCGGCTCCGGCGGGTGGTCGGGTGGGGCCACCGGATCCCCGACCGGATCGGTCACCAGCGTCACCGTGCCCACCTGAAGCTCCCCTCGTCGCCCTTGCGCGGCCATTTCTCGCATTACGCGACAACTGGGAGCAAGCGCGACGAGTCGCTGTTCAGGTGGGCCGGATCGACGTATCCGCCGGTAGGAGCCCTACGGCGTACAACGGCGGCAGAACGAGAACCACTCGAAACGGTGAGCGGCGAATCAGTGCGCGAGGGTCACAACGCGAGCCTCACAACTGCCCGCCCACGCGGGTTACTTCTCGACCTGGGCGGCCAGCCCCTCGAGCACGGCGTCGTAGATGCGGCCGAGACCCTTGGGGGCGAAGGTCTTCTCGAAGAAGCCGCCGATGCCGCCCGCACCGTTCCACACGGTCGTGACGGTGACGCGCGACTGGCCTTCACCGGCCGGCGTGACGCGCCACGTCGTGACCATGGAGGAGTTGCGGTCCGTCTCGACGAGCTCGCCGTCGGTCGGCTCGGTCACGTCGAGCAGGCAGTCGCGCACGCGCTTGCTGGTGGCCTGGAGCTTCCAGTGCACGAGCGTGCCCTCGCCGTCACCGCCCTCGCGCACCTCGTACTCACTGAAGTGCTCGGGCAGCATCTTCGCGCGCGTGCCGCTGTAGTCGGCGAGGGCGTCGAAGACGTCGTCCGGCTTCGCGGCGACGACACGTTCCATGGTGGCCTCGACCTGCGCCATGACACTTCCTCCAGCAATTGGTTCTTCAGGGACCGCCCGGGCCGCCGGGCAGACGGGAGCGTGACGACCGACCCATGGGCGGTGTCAAGCCAACCACCCTCCGTACCGGCCGCCCAAATCGGGGCCGGACCCCGGCCACACCTGCTACGTAGGGCGTTCACACGGGGGCCGTACGGGGATCGCACCGGGTTCGCACGATCAAGGGAACATGTGTTCTATTCTGTGGTCAGTGCTACCGAGGAGGCGTCATGCGCTGGGAGAACCTCACGGACGAACCCGCCGACCATGGGCGAGCCCGGGATGCCGCGCTGTTCGGCGCGGACGCGGTCGTGAGCCGCACATTCGACACCCCTGAATTCGCAGGCGTGACGTTCCACGAGATCCGGGCCCGGTCGATCGTGAACCGGGTGCCGGGGGCGTCCCGGATGCCGTTCGAGTGGACCGTCAACCCGTACCGCGGCTGCACTCACGCGTGCGTCTACTGCTTCGCCCGCAACACCCACCGCTATCTGGACCTCGACACCGGGCTCGGCTTCGACAGTCAGATCGTGGTGAAGATGAACGCGCCGCAGCTGCTGCGCCACCACCTCGCCTCGCGCCGCTGGCACGGCGAGCACATCGCGATGGGCACGAACGTCGACTGCTATCAACGGGCCGAGGGTCGCTACCAGTTGATGCCCGGCATTATCGAGGCGCTGCGCGACTTCGCGAACCCGTTCTCGATCCTGACGAAGGGCACGCTGATCCTGCGCGACCTGCCGGTCCTTCGCCAGGCGGCGGAGGTGACGGACGTCGGGATCTCGGTCTCGGTCGGCTTCGTGGACCGCGAGCTGTGGCGCACCGTCGAGCCGGGCACGCCCGCGCCCGAGCGCCGCCTCGATGTCGTACGCGCCCTCACCGACGCGGGGATCGGCTGCGGGGTCCTGATGGCCCCGGTGATCCCCTTCCTCGGCGACCACCCTGATCAGCTGCGGGCGACGGTCCGCGCCATCGCCCAGGCGGGCGCGACGTCCGTGACCCCGCTGGTGCTGCATCTGCGCCCCGGCGCCCGCGAGTGGTTCATGGGGTGGCTGGCGCAGCACCACCCGCACCTGGTGCGCCGCTACGAGCGGCTGTACGCGGAGGGCGCCTACGCCCCGAAGTGGTACCAGCGCCGCGTGACCCGCCAAGTCCACGAGCTGGCCGAGGAGTTCGGCATCGGCCCGTCCCGGGCGGCCGCGCCCCGACGCATCCCCGCCCGCGAGGAGGAGCCGGCCCCCGAGCCGGCGCCGACCCAGCTCACACTGCTGTGAGGATGGAACCCATGACACATGAACCCATGACACACCTCACCCACATCCCCACCCCCGACGGCGTCGCGCCGGCCGCCGCCTACAGCCACGTGGTCATGGGCAGTGGTCGCTTCATCGCCGTGTCCGGTCAGCTCGCCCTCGACGAGAAGGGCGAACTGGTCGGCGCGGGCGACCCGTTGGCGCAGGCGCGGCAGGTGTTCGAGAATCTGCGCCGGTGCCTGGCGGCGGCGGGGGCGTCCTTCGACGACGTGGTGAAGGTGACGTACTTCGTGACGGACGTGGCCCATATGCCGGCCGTGCGGCAGGCCCGCGACGAGTTCCTGGACCCGGCCCGGCTGCCCGCCGCCTCCGCGGTGCAGGTCGCGTCGCTGGTGTCGCCGGACTTCCTGATGGAGATCGAGGCCCTGGCCGTCACGCCGGAGTAGGGCCCGACCCGAACGACAGGCCCCAGCCGCCCCGCCCGCCCCTGCGGCAGCCCCGCCTCACCCCTGCGGCAGCCTCGCCAGCGCCGCCTCCGCCGCCATCGCGAGGCGCTGGTGCGTGGCCGCCTCTTTCAGTACCTCGCGGGCCCGCGGGTCGGCGAGGCTGCCCAGGCCCTCCACGCAGGCGAGGGCCACCTTCCGGTACGGGTCGTGCGGGACGAGGCGGCGACGGAGCGTGGCGATCAGGGCCGGGGCCGACTCCGGGGCGCGGAGCTGGGTGAGGAGGCGGATGGGGTGCAGGGCGTAGGCGACGCGCAGCTCGTTCGTCGCCAGAGCGGCGGCCGCCCGCGCCGTACGCGGGTCGTCGAGCGCGGCCAGCGCCTGCGCCGCCGCGGCACAGCGCTGCGGGTCACGGTGGTTGAGCAGCAGGACGAGGGATTCGAAGGCGCGGCCGTCGCCCGCCATGCCGAGCCGGTACGCCGCCAGTTCCCGCGCCCACAGCGGCTGCTGCGGCGCGGTCAGCACCGCCGCCAGCTCATCCCGGTCGTGGGAGGCGGCCAGCTGCTCGAACGCGGGCGTTCCGCCGGATTCCTTCCGGATGCGTTCCGTTACCGTTCGCGACTCTTCGTCCATGACGTCGAGGGTAGACGCGCACGGCCTGCGGCGACGTAGATCACAGCGACCTTTCAACGGCGAGGGCTGGCGCGCTCATTACTCGCTGGTTAAGCTCAGGTGAGCGGGGCATACTTCCCGCAGCACCGCTCGCGGCGGCCTGGTGACGCAGCCGTCGTGAGTGTCAGTCGGTTCGGTACCCGTGTGTACCGCAGTACGGCTCGGCCCCGGGACAGGGCCGCCGGTTCGATTCAACTCCCGCACCGCCCACACCCGTTGGCAGCACGCGCAGCTCACACAGCTCGCGCAGTTCATTCCTGCCCGGTTCGCGTGCGTGCGGCGGATCAGTCGCAGCAGTCCTCACCCTCATTTTCTGGAGTCCCCAGATGGACGCTCCCCTGTCCCGTATCTCAACTGTGGCCGTCGTCGGCCTCGGCACGATGGGCACCGGCATCGCCGAGGTCCTGGCCCGTGCCGGGCGCGAGGTCGTCGGCATCGACATCAGCGAGTCCGCCACCGCGCAGGCCGTGGCGTCCATGGAGGCCTCGACGGCGCGTGCGGTGCGCCGCGAGCACCTCACCGAGCAGCAGCGGGCGGACCTGCTCGCCCGCTTCCGTACGTTCACCGATCTGCAGGCCGCGGCCGAGGCCGACCTGGTGATCGAGGTCGTCCCGGAGTCGTACGAGATCAAGCAGCAGGTCTTCCGCGAACTCGACGGCGTCGTGCGCCCCGACACCATCCTCGCGACCGGCACCAACGCGCTCTCGGTGACCCGGCTCGCCGCCGATTCGGCGCGGCCCGAGCGCGTCATCGGCCTGCACTTCTTCAACCCGGCGCCGGCGATGAAGCTCGTCGAGGTGGTCTCCAGCGTGCTCACCGCGCCGGCCGCCGTCGCCACCGTCACCGATCTCGCCATCGAGCTGGGCAAGGACCCGGTGGCGGTGGGCGACCGGCCCGGCTTCGTCGCCGACGGGCTGCTTTTCGGCTACCTCAACCAGGCCGCCGCGATGTACGAGGCCAAGTACGCCTCGCGCGAGGACATCGACTCCGCGATGAAGCTGGGCTGCGGGCTGCCGATGGGCCCGCTCGCCCTGCTCGACCTGATCGGCGTCGACACCGCGCGTACGGTGCTCGACGCCATGTACTCGGAGTCGCACGACCGGCTGCACGCCCCCGCCCCGATCCTCAAGCAGCTCAGCGAGGCGGGTCTGACCGGGCGCAAGGCGGGCCGTGGTTTCTACACGTACGAGGCGCCGGGCAGCTCCGTCGTGGTGCGCGACGCGCTGACGCCGCTGAGCGACTCCCTCACGGGGCCCTCCCGCACTGTGCGCTCCGTCGGCGTCGCGGGCTCGGGGACGATGGCGTCCGGGATCGCCGAGGTGTTCGCGAAGGCCGGGTACGACGTGGTGCTCGCGGCCCGCAGCGAGGAGAAGGCGGAGGCGGCCAAGTCCCGTATCGCCAAGTCGCTCCGGCGCTCCGTCGACAAGGGCCGGATGACCGCGGAGAACGCCGAGGACACGCTCGGGCGCATCTCCCCCGCCGGTTCCTACGACGCGTTCGCCGATGTCGATCTGGCACTGGAGGCCGTCGCCGAGGACCTGGACGTCAAGCGGCAGCTGTTCGCGACGTTCGACAAGGTCTGCAAGCCCGGCGCGATCCTCGCGACCACGACCTCCTCGCTGCCCGTCGTCGCCTGCGCCCGCGCCACCTCGCGCCCGCAGGACGTCATCGGCATGCACTTCTTCAATCCGGCGCCGGCCATGAAGCTGGTCGAGGTCGTGCGCACGGTGCTCACGTCCGACGAGGTGCACGCCACCGTCCGCGAGCTGACCCGCAAGGTCCGCAAGCACCCCGTGGACTGCGGGGACCGGGCCGGGTTCATCGTGAACGCGCTGCTCTTCCCGTACCTGAACAACGCGATCAAGATGGTCGAGGAGCACTACGCCTCGCTCGACGACATCGACGCCGCGATGAAGCTCGGCGGCGGCTACCCGATGGGCCCGTTCGAACTCCTCGACGTGGTCGGCCTGGACGTCTCGCTCGCCATCGAGCGCGTCCTGCACCGCGAGTTCCGCGACCCGGGCCTCGCCCCCGCACCGCTCCTGGAGCACCTGGTGGCCGCGGGCTGCCTCGGCCGCAAGACGGGCCGTGGTTTCCGCGAATATGCCAAGCGCTGATTCGGTCGGGGAGGCGGAATCCGGTTGGGGTGGGCTGCTCGGGGAGTCGGGCGGCCCGCTGACCGGGGCACCACCGGGCACGTACATGCAGTACGTTCGGGTCATGCCCAAGGCCGACCAGTCCACTCGTACCTCCGCCACGCCCGACGCTCCGGAGAGCGCCGCGGGCAATCGGGCCGCCGCCCAGCGGCTCAAGATGCGCCGCGAGCTGGCGGCCGCGGCGATGGAACTCTTCGCCACGAAGGGGTACGAGGCGACGACGGTCGACGAGATCGCCGCGACGGCCGGGGTCGCCCGGCGCACGTTCTTCCGCCACTTCCGCTCCAAGGAAGAGGCGATCTTCCCGGACCACGACGACACCCTGGTGCGCGCGGAGGCCGTCCTGAACGCGGCGCCGCCCCTGGAGCACCCGCTGGACACGGTCTGCCGGGGCATCAAGGAAGTCATGAAGATGTACGCGGCGTCGCCGACGGTGGCGGTGGCCCGCTACCAGCTGACCCGCGAGGTGCCGACGCTGCGCGAGGCCGAGATCGCCTCGGTGGCCCGCTACGAGCGCCTGTTCACCCGCTATCTCCTGGGCCACTTCGACGAGCAGGCCCACCACGACGGCAACGACGACCCGTTGCTCGCCGAGGTGGCCGCCTCCGCCGTCGTCACGGCCCACAACCACGTGCTGCGCCGCTGGCTGCGGGCCGGCGGCCAGGGCGACGTCGAGACCCAGCTCGACCACGCCTTCGCCATCGTGCGCCGCACGTTCGGCACCGGCATCGGCGCGGGCCGCACCCCGGCCGCGCCCTCGGCCCCCGCGCAGGTCTCGCAGAACGGCGAGGTCCTGGTGACGGTGGCGCGCACGGACGCGCCGCTGCCGGAGGTCATGCGCACGATCGAAGAGGCCCTCAGGAACCGGTAGCGGGGCCGCCGCTTCCAAGGCGCCTCACCTGGCACGCAGTGCCAGGTGAGGCGCCTTTTGCGTTCCCCTTCCACACCGCCACCGGCCGCGGCGATCGATCATCGATCCTTTCCACGCCCGGAAACCCGCCCCTGACCTCGCCTGATCGATCATCGCTCACTTGAACAACAAAAAATTCACCTGAGCGAAATTAATGGCACGCAGTGCCTTGTGTGTTGTCACGGCGTGCCATACGTTGAAGGTGTCCGGGCGGCCGGCGCATGGAAAACTTCCGTGCGAGGGCTGTCCCCGCGAGGCACGTACGACCGTGATTCGCGCGCCCGGACGCCTGCGTCACAGGCAACCTTCCGCGCCACACCCAGCGCTGCCACAGCACCACCCCGCCGAACCGACGGCACACACCCTCACCGCACCACCGCAGCCATCAGCCACACCCGACTCAGCGTTCCCCTCAGACGCTCACCGCCGGAGGCACCACCGTGAAGGACATCCTGGACGCGATTCAGTCGCAGACCGCCACGTCTGCCGACTTCGCCGCCATGCCGATCCCCGACTCGTACCGCGCGATCACCGTGCACAAGGACGAGACGGAGATGTTCGCCGGGCTCGAGACCCGCGAGAAGGACCCGCGCAAGTCGATCCACCTGGACGATGTGCCGGTTCCCGAGCTCGGCCCCGGCGAGGCGCTCGTCGCCGTCATGGCCTCCTCCGTGAACTACAACTCCGTCTGGACCTCGATCTTCGAGCCGATGGCGACCTTCGGATTCCTGGAGCGCTACGGCAAGTTGAGCGAACTGACGAAGCGTCACGACCTGCCGTACCACATCATCGGCTCCGACCTCGCCGGCGTCGTGCTGCGAACCGGCCCCGGCGTGAACGCCTGGCACCCGGGCGACGAGGTCGTCGCGCACTGCCTCAGCGTCGAGCTGGAGTCGAGCGACGGGCACAACGACACGATGCTCGACCCCGAGCAGCGCATCTGGGGCTTCGAGACCAACTTCGGCGGCCTCGCCGAGATCGCGCTCGTGAAGTCCAACCAGCTGATGCCGAAGCCGGACCACCTCAGCTGGGAGGAGGCCGCCGCTCCCGGCCTCGTGAACTCCACCGCGTACCGCCAGCTGGTGTCCCGCAACGGCGCCGGAATGAAGCAGGGCGACAACGTCCTCATCTGGGGCGCCTCGGGTGGACTCGGCAGTTACGCCACGCAGTTCGCGCTCGCCGGCGGCGCCAACCCCATCTGTGTCGTCAGCAGCGAGCAGAAGGCCGACATCTGCCGGGCCATGGGCGCCGACGCGATCATCGACCGGAACGCCGAGGGCTACAAGTTCTGGAAGGACGAGCACAACCAGGACCCGCGCGAGTGGAAGCGGTTCGGCAAGCGGATCCGCGAACTCACCGGCGGCGAGGACGTCGACATCGTCTTCGAGCACCCCGGCCGCGAGACCTTCGGCGCCTCCGTCTACGTCACGCGCAAGGGCGGCACCATCGTCACCTGTGCCTCGACCTCCGGCTACAACCACGAGTACGACAACCGCTACCTGTGGATGTCCCTGAAGCGCATCATCGGCTCGCACTTCGCCAACTACCGCGAGGCGTGGGAGGCCAACCGCCTGATCGCCAAGGGCAAGATCCACCCGACGCTGTCGAAGGTCTACTCCCTGGAGGACACCGGCCAGGCCGCGTACGACGTGCACCGCAACCTCCACCAGGGCAAGGTCGGCGTCCTCGCGCTCGCCCCCGAGGAGGGCCTCGGCGTGCGCGACCACGAGAAGCGGGCGCAGCACATCGACGCCATCAACCGGTTCCGGAACGTCTGACCTTCCGTCTGAACTCCCGTAGGAGACAGTGCAGATGACTGAGCGCCAGAAGGACCGGCCGTGGCTGATGCGCACGTACGCCGGTCACTCCACGGCCGAGGCGTCCAACGAGCTGTACCGGAACAACCTCGCCAAGGGGCAGACGGGTCTGTCGGTCGCCTTCGACCTGCCGACCCAGACCGGCTACGACCCCGACCACATCCTCGCCCGCGGCGAGGTCGGCCGGGTCGGCGTCCCGGTGTCCCATCTCGGTGACATGCGGCGGCTGTTCCAGGACATCCCGCTGGAGCAGATGAACACCTCGATGACCATCAACGCCACCGCCATGTGGACCCTGGCGCTCTATCAGGTCGTCGCGGAGGAGCAGGGCGCGGACATCGCGGCGCTCCAGGGAACGACGCAGAACGACATCGTCAAGGAGTACCTGTCGCGGGGCACGCACGTGTTCCCTCCGGGCCCCTCGCTCCGGCTCACGACCGACATGATCACGTACACGGTCGCCAACATGCCGAAGTGGAACCCGATCAACATCTGCAGCTACCACCTCCAGGAGGCGGGGGCCACTCCGGTCCAGGAGATCGCCTACGCGATGTCCACCGCCATCGCGGTTCTCGATGCCGTACGCGACTCAGGGCAGGTCCCCGAGGAGAAGTTCGGGGACGTCGTGGCCCGCATCTCCTTCTTCGTGAACGCGGGAGTCCGCTTCATCGAGGAGATGTGCAAGATGCGGGCGTTCGGGCGGATCTGGGACCAGATCACGCGCGAGCGGTACGGCATCGAGAACGCGAAGCAGCGCCGCTTCCGGTACGGGGTGCAGGTCAACTCCCTCGGCCTGACCGAGGCCCAGCCGGAGAACAACGTCCAGCGGATCGTGCTCGAGATGCTGGCCGTGACGCTCTCCAAGGACGCGCGCGCCCGCGCCGTCCAACTCCCCGCCTGGAACGAGGCGTTGGGCCTCCCCCGGCCCTGGGACCAGCAGTGGTCCCTGCGCATCCAGCAGGTCCTCGCCCACGAGAGCGACCTGTTGGAGTACGAGGACATCTTCGCGGGCTCGCACGTCATCGAGAAGAAGGTCGACGAGCTGGTCGCCGAGTCCTTCGCCGAGATCGACCGGATCCAGGAGATGGGCGGCGCCATGGCCGCCGTCGAGTCCGGCTACCTCAAGTCGCAGCTCGTCTCCTCGCACGCGGAGCGCCGCGCGCGGATCGAGGCCGGCGAGGAGAAGATCGTCGGCGTGAACGTCTACGAGTCGACCGAGCCGAACCCGCTCACCGCCGACCTGGACACCGCGATCATGACGGTGGACCACGACGTCGAGGCGCGGGTCGTCCGGGCCATCGGTGACTGGCGTACGACGCGTGAGGAGTCCTCCGACCGGCAGGGCATGGGCGATCCGTTCCACTACCCGACCACCGGGCAGGCGCTCGACCGCCTCAAGGAGGCCGCGGTCGGCACGGAGAACCTCATGGAGGCCACCCTCGAATGCGCCCGCGCCGGGGTCACGACCGGCGAGTGGGCCGCGGCCCTGCGCGAGGTGTTCGGCGAGTTCCGCGCCCCCACGGGCGTCTCGTCGGCGCCGGTCGCGGTCACCGCCGAGGAGGGCACGCCGATGGCCGAGGTCCGCGAGAAGGTCCGCCGCACCGGTGACGAAATGGGCGGCAAGCTCCGCCTCCTGGTCGGCAAGCCGGGCCTCGACGGACACTCCAACGGCGCCGAGCAGATCGCCGTACGGGCCCGCGACGCCGGGTTCGAGGTGGTCTACCAGGGCATCCGGCTCACGCCCGAACAGATCGTGTCCGCCGCGCTCGCCGAGGACGTGCACTGCGTCGGCCTGTCGATCCTGTCCGGTTCGCACGCCGAGCTGGTGCCCGACGTGCTCGCCCGCCTGCGTGAGGCGGGCGCCACCGACATCCCCGTGATCGTCGGGGGCATCATCCCGAATGCCGATGCCGCAGACCTGAAGCGGGCGGGTGTGGCCGCCGTCTTCACCCCCAAGGACTTCGGCATCACGGAGATCATCGGCCGTATCGTCGACGAGATCCGCACAGCGAACCACCTCGACCCACTGGAGGTCCCCGCATGACCCAGGTCAACCGCCTTCGCCCGCGCCGTTCCTGCCTCGCCGTGCCCGGCTCGAACCCCCGCTTCCTGGAGAAGGCCCAGGGCCTCGACGCCGACCAGGTCTTCCTCGACCTGGAGGACGCCTGCGCCCCGCTCGCCAAGCCGGAGGCGCGGCACACCATCGTCAAGTTCCTCAACGAGGGCGACTGGACGGGCAAGACGCGCGTCGTGCGGGTCAACGACTGGACGACCGAGTGGACATACCGCGACGTCGTGACCGTCGTCGAGGGCGCGGGCCAGAACCTCGACTGCATCATGCTGCCGAAGGTGCAGAACGCCGAGCAGGTCGTCGCCCTCGACCTCCTCCTCACCCAGATCGAGAAGACGATGGGCTTCGAGGTCGGCAAGATCGGCATCGAGGCGCAGATCGAGAACGCGCAGGGCCTCAACAACGTCAACGCGATCGCCGAGGCCTCGCCGCGCACCGAGACCATCATCTTCGGCCCGGCCGACTTCATGGCCTCCATCAACATGAAGTCCCTGGTCGTCGGCGAGCAGCCGCCCGGCTACGGCGCCGACGCGTACCACTACATCCTGATGAAGATCCTTATGGCGGCCCGCGCGAACGACCTCCAGGCGATCGACGGCCCCTACCTGCAGATCAAGAACGTCGACGGCTTCCGCGAGGTCGCGGGCCGCGCCGCCGCGCTCGGCTTCGACGGCAAGTGGGTCCTGCACCCCGGCCAGGTCGAGGCCGCCAACGAGGTCTTCTCGCCCTCCCAGGAGGACTACGACCACGCCGAGCTGATCCTGGACGCGTACGACTACTGCACGTCCGAGGCCGGCGGCAAGAAGGGCTCCGCGATGCTCGGCGACGAGATGATCGACGAGGCCAGCCGGAAGATGGCGCTCGTCATCTCCGGGAAGGGACGTGCGGCCGGCATGCAGCGCACGTCGAAGTTCGAGATCCCGGAGGCGTAGCGAGAATGCAGTTCGGCCGCACTTACGAAGAGTTCACCGTCGGGGACGTCTACAAGCACTGGCCCGGAAAAACGGTCACCGAGTACGACGACCATCTCTTCTGTCTCCTGACGATGAACCATCACCCGCTCCACATGGACTCGAACTATGCGGAGAAGACGACGGACTTCGGCAAGAACGTCGTCGTCGGGAACTACATCTACTCGCTCCTCCTCGGGATGTCCGTGCCCGATGTGTCGGGCAAGGCGATCGCCAACCTGGAGATCGAGTCGCTCAAGCACGTGGCGCCGACCTTCCACGGCGACACCATCTACGGCGAGACCACGGTCCTGGACAAGACTCCGTCCAAGTCGAAATCGGACCGCGGCATCGTCTACGTGGAGACCAAGGGCTACAAGCAGGACGGCACGCTCGTCTGCATCTTCCGCCGCAAGGTGATGGTGCCCACCGAGACGTACATCAAGGAACGCGGCGGCGAGCAGCCCGGCCGTCCAGAACTCAAGCAGCAGGAGAAGTAGCCATGAGCCGACTCGCCCAGACCGCCGGTCTCACGGACGTGCAGCAGGAAATTCTGTCCACCGTCAGGGACTTCGTCGACAAAGAGATCCTCCCGGTCGCGACCGAACTCGAGCACCGCGACGAGTACCCGCAGCAGATCGTCGACGGGCTCAAGGAGTTGGGCCTGTTCGGGCTCATGATTCCCGAGGAGTACGGGGGTCTGGGCGAGTCACTGCTCACATATGCGCTGTGCGTGGAGGAGATAGCGCGCGGCTGGATGTCGGTCTCCGGCATCATCAACACCCACTTCATCGTCGCCTACATGCTCAAGCAGCACGGGACGCAGGAGCAGAAGGACCACTTCCTGCCCCGCATGGCGCTCGGCGAGGTGCGCGGCGCATTCTCCATGTCCGAACCGGGACTTGGCTCCGACGTGTCGGCCATCACGTCAAAGGCGGTTAAGGACGGCGACAGTTACCTTCTGAACGGCCAGAAGATGTGGCTGACGAACGGTGGTTCGTCAACGCTTGTGGCGGTTCTCACGCGAAGTGATGAAGGTCACCCGGAGGGCTCCGCGCCGCACAAGTCGATGACGACGTTCCTCGTGGAGAAGGAACCCGGTTTCGGTGAGGTCCGTCCGGGCCTGACCATCCCCGGAAAGATCGACAAGATGGGGTACAAGGGCGTCGACACGACCGAACTCATCATGGATGACCTGCGCATTCCGGCCAATCGCGTATTGGGCGGGGAGACCGGCCGGGGCTTCTATCAAATGATGGACGGCGTGGAAGTCGGGCGCGTGAATGTCGCCGCGCGTGGCTGTGGCGTCGCACAGCGTGCATTTGAACTGGGTGTCGATTACGCGCAGCAACGGCACACTTTCGGAAAGCCCATCGCGCAGCACCAGGCGATCCAGTTCAAGTTGGCCGAGATGGCCACCAAGGTCGAGGCCGCCCATGCGATGATGGTCAATGCAGCACGCAAAAAGGACTCCGGGGAACGTAACGACCTCGAAGCAGGGATGGCCAAGTACCTGGCCTCCGAATACTGCAAGGAAGTCGTGGAGGACGCGTTCCGGATCCACGGCGGCTACGGCTTCTCCAAGGAGTACGAGATCGAGCGTCTCTACCGCGAGGCACCGATGTTGCTGATCGGCGAAGGTACCGCCGAGATCCAGAAAATGATCATTGGTCGTCGACTCCTCGAGGAGTATCGATCCCAAGGCTGATCCTGGGCAAGATGTCCGTTTACGGGGTGTTTCTTCGCGAAGAAGATCACACCCCGTAGGCGCGCTCCGGGGGATGCCTACCGTCCGATGTGGCTTCCTGGCTTGCCCAGTTGTGGCTCGCAACCGATAGCATCCCCGGAAAAGCCGCCGTCCCCCCGTAAACTGCGCGGCCTCATCCGCTACGAAGGTCATCCATGCCCCACAGCCAAATCTCTGCACCACGCGACGGCGTCCTCAAGGGACGTCTTGCGCGCGGAGCCTCGCCGTGGCTTCTCCCGACCGTCGCCACGGCTGCCCTCAGCCTGGCGCGCTCGCGTCGCTCCAAGAAGGCAGCCGCACTCGCCGTACCGACCACCGCTCTGGCGGCCGGCATGCTGTGGTTCTTCCGCGACCCCGAGCGCGAGATCACCGAGGGCCGGGTCATCTCCCCGGCCGACGGTGTGGTGCAGAGCATCATGCCGTGGAAGGACGGGCGCACCCGCGTCGCGATCTTCATGAGCCCTCTGAACGTGCACGTGAACCGCGCTCCCCTCGCGGGCACCGTGACCTCCGTCGAGCACATCCCCGGCGGCTTCGTCCCGGCGTTCAACAAGGAGAGCGAGAACAACGAGCGCGTCGTCTGGCACTTCGACACCGAGATCGGTGACATCGAGATGATCCAGATCGCCGGCGCCGTCGCCCGCCGCATCGTGCCCTACATCCCCCAGGGCACGAAGGTCGAGCAGGGCGAGCGGATCGGCCTGATCCGCTTCGGTTCGCGTGTCGACATCTACCTTCCCGAGGGCGTCGAGGCCGACGTCGAGGTCGGCCAGAAGACGGTGGCTGGGGTGACCCGAATTGACCGTGACTGACCACGAGACTCCGGCCTGGGCGGACGACGACATGGCGGACGACGCGGAAGAGATGCCGCTGTCGCTTCGCCTGTCGATAGCGGACACCCTGACGCTGGGCAACGCCACGTGCGGCTTCATGGCCGTCTACTTCACGACGACCGGGATCCTGATCCCGCACATCCAGGGCAGCTCGGACTCCGGCATGGCGCGGCACTCCGCCGCGACCGCCGTGATCCTGATGCTCGCCGCCGCGATCTTCGACCTGTTCGACGGTCTGGTGGCGCGCAAGCTGCGGTCCTCGCCGATGGGCGCGGAGCTGGACAACCTGTCGGACCTGATCAGCTTCGGTCTGGCGCCTGCTTACTTTGTGCTGGTTTACGGCATGGTCGCCGATGATGCGCACCAGAGAGTCGCGGCGGTGGGCGCCATCGTGGTGTTGCTGGCGGTGGTGCTGCGGCTTGCGCGGTTCTCGTGCGTGACCGTGAAGGACGGCACGTTCCAGGGGATGCCGTCGCCGTTCGGTGCGCTGACCGTCGTCTCGATCGTGCTGCTCGAGCTGCCCTTCGTGGCGACGCTCCTCGCGATCATCGGTACGGCGTGGCTCATGGTCAGCCGTGTCGAGTACCCGAAGCCGCGGGGGCGGCTCGCGGTGGCGATGCTGGGGTGGATCGTGGCGAGCATGGGGCTCCTCGCGGCCTGGGCGTTCGACGCGCCCGGTGGGCAGCTGCTGCTGGCGACGGGCTGCACGTTGCAGGTCGTGCTCGGCGCCGTGATCCCGCTCTTCGCGACGGCTCGCCGCGTGAACAACTTCCGTGGCAATCGGCGTGAGGCGCGTGCGGCGCAGTTGCCGTAGCCCGGCGGTACGTGTGGGCGGTGGGCCCGAGCCTTTTGGCTCGGGCCCACCGCCTTTTTGTGTGTCACCGGCGCCGTGGTTGCGGCCTCGGGGCTCTGCCCCGGACCCCGCTGCTCAATCGCCGCAGGGGCTGAAAAGATTGGGGCTCTGCCCCATACCCCGCGCCTCAATCGCCGGCGGGGCTTGAAAGACTCAATCGCCACCGGGGCTTGATGGTGCCGTCCCGCCTTGGGCAATCTGCCGCCTTGGGCGGCAGGGTGGGCAAGGCGGCACCCCGGCGCCGGCAGCGCCTTCGGCTGGGCCTCACCCCGGTGCCGCCAGGGTCAGGCCACCTCCTCCAGGAAACCTCCCGACTGGTGCTGCCAGAGTTTGGCGTAGGTGCCGTGGGCTGAGAGGAGGGCGGTGTGGGTGCCCTGTTCCACGATGCGGCCGTGGTCCAGGACGACCAGGTGGTCCATGCCGGCCACCGTGCTCAGGCGGTGGGCCACCACCAGGGCTGTGCGGCCCTCCATGAGCCGCCAGAGGGCCTCCTGCACGAGGAGCTCGCTCTCCGAGTCGAGGGCGCTGGTCGCCTCGTCCAGGAGCAGGATGGGGGCGTCGCGCAGGATCGCGCGGGCCAGGGCCACCCGCTGGCGCTGGCCGCCGGAGAGCTTGATGCCGCGCTCCCCGACCATCGTGTCGAAGCCTTCGGGCAGCGCGTCGGCGAACTCGGTGACGTGCGCCGCCTCCGCCGCCCGCCTGACCTCCGCCGCGCTCGCCTCCGGCCGGGCGAAGGCGATGTTCTCGCGCAGGCTGCGGTGGAACATGGCCGGCTCCTGGGGGACGTACGCGATCCGGGACCGCAGGTCGGCCTGGCGCAGCTTGGAGATGTCCTGGCCGTCGATCAGGATCCGGCCGCCGTCGATGTCCATCATCCGCAGCAGCAGCCTGGTCAGCGTCGTCTTGCCGCCGCCCGAGCGGCCGACCAGGCCGAGCCGCGTGCCACCGGGCACGGTCAGGTCGAGCCCGGTGAACAGCGGCTCCGCGCCGGCGTGCGCGTACGCGACCCGCTCGAAGCGGACGGCGGCGGCCGAGGTCTCCTGCGGCTCCTCGGGCTCGGCCGGGTCGAGCACCTTGGGCTTGTCCCGCAGCAGCTCCGTGAACTGGGCCGCCTCTGTCATGGCGCGTTCCAGACGCCGGTAGATCTGGTTGAACTCGAACATGATCCGCGTCGCGTTGGTGAAGTACGTGAACGCGACGACGATCGCCTCGACGCCCTGGCCGCTGCCCGCGAGGGCGACGGCAAGGAGCAGTCCGAGGGCGTTGGTCAGCACGGAGAGCGGGGCGACGAGGGTGTCCACGCGCAGATTGCCGTAGTCCCAGGCCCGCAGAATGTGGCCGCGCGCGTCCGCGACCCGCTCCCGGTGCTCGGCGGCCTCGCGCTCCTCGGCGCCGAAGGCGCGGACCGTCTCCATGTTCATCAGGCTGTCGGCGACATGCCCCGACATGTGGGTGAACGCCGCCTCGCGCGCGTTGACCAGCTTCTGGCGGCGACGGATCAGGGGCCGCACGCACAGGCCGGTGACCACGATCATCGCCAGGAGCACGACGACGAGCCACGGCTCGTACCGCCACAGCACGACCGATCCGAACACGATCGGTACGAAGCTGGCCATCACGTTGAAGATCAGTACGTCCGCGAACTCCTCGAACCGCGAGGCGAAGCTCAGGACGCGCTTGGTGAGCGAGCCGGCGAAGTTGTCGTGGAAGAACGTGACGTCCTTCGCGTACAGCTCGTCCATGCCGATCACGTACAGGCGCGAGATGGCGCCCGCCTCGAGCCGGTTGATGCAGTGGTATCCGATGCGCCACATCACTTCGGCGGCGAGCAGCACACCGGCGAAGCAGAGGACGTACGGCAGCATCGCGTCGACGGTGCGCTCACCACCGTCGGCGAGGTGGCCGACGAGCTTGGCGACGACGAGCGGCGCGAGGTAGAAGAGGCCGATATTGCCGAGTGCGGGCAGCAGCATCGCGGGGATCGCGAACCGGCGTGCCCTGGCCAGTTCCCGTCCGTAGAAGCGGAGTGCGAGCAGTACCGAGCCGCGACTCGGTGGCACTTCGCGCAATGAGGTCAATCCGATCCCGTCCCTTGGGTGTTGGGGTGTGGGGTTCCGGCCGTGATGTGGCCGAGCATCGGAGTGTCCCGTGACGGGGTGCGGGCGGTCCACGTGTTTTCGGGGCGAGGAGGGGTGTGTCGGCCAGGCCGGGCGCGTTCGGATGCCCCGGCGCGGCCGACACACGCGGACGTCAACTCACCGTCGGCGTATAGCCCTTGGCCTCTGCGGACTCGGACGGCTCACGCACGACCTTCATGCCGCCGACCGCCGACTTGTCGGGCTGCAGGATCACCGATTCGTGGGAGGACGGGGCCTTGGGGTCGCTGAAGTCCTGGGCGACGCCGAAGCCGTTGTCGAAGTCACTGAGGGACAGCAGTGCCTTGTCGACGCCCTCACGTGTGAGGTCCTTGTCCTCGCAGGCCTTCTTCAGGGCCTCGCCGAACACGGCCGCGGCGGTCCAGCCCGCGACGACGCCGTTGTCGAGCGAGTCCTTCGGATACGCCTCCTTGTAGTCGGCGACGAGCTTCTTCGCCTCCGGGGTGTCCGCGCCGATGGGCAGCGAGGGCGAGGCGACCCAGTAGTTCTTCAGCAGCGCCGGGGCCGCCTGCGTGCCGAGCAGCTGCGGCGAGTACGCCGAGTTGTTGCCGATGATCGGCGCGTTCAGCTTCGCCGCCGCCGCGACGCCGACGAGGGAGGCCGCCTGGCGCGGGCCCGCGCTGATCACGACGCCCTTGACGCCGGCCTTCTTCAGGGCGGTGACCTGGGCGGTCATATCGTTGTCGGTCGGCTTGATCTTCTGCTTGACGAGGGTCAGCCCCTCCTTCTTCGCCATGTACTCGGAGCCTTGCAGCGCGTTCTCGCCGTAGTCGCCCTCGAAGTAGACGTGGCCGAGCTTGTCGCCCTTCTTGAGGCCCTTCTCCTTCATCAGGAAGTCGATCGCGTTGATCGTCTCAATGTCGTACGTCGACCCGATGACGCGCACGTACGGGCTGCCGAGCAGATGCGCCGACCAGGCCTGCGGCAGGACGAGGGCCTTGTCCTGGCCGTCGATGCGCTTCTTGACGGCGGCCACGAACGGCGAGCCGAGGAACTGCGGGAAGCCGAGCACGTCGGGGGCCAGCTCCGTGTAGCCGGCGACGGCCTTCTGCGGGTCGTAGCCGTGGTCGCGCACGGTCAGCTTGGCCTTGTAGCCGCAGGCGCCGCCCGCGGCGTTGAACTGCTTCACGTACAGCTGCTGCGCCTGGGTGACGCTCTTGCCGAGCGTCGCGTAGACGCCGGTCATGTCGGTGAGGACGCCGAGGTTGATCGTCTTGCCGGTGATGCCCTTGCCGGTCTTGATGCCGCCCGCGCTCTGCTTGTCGCCGTCCCCGTCGTCCTTGGCCTTGGAGCTGCACGCGGCGGTCAGTGCGAGCAGGGTGGCCACGGCGGTCACCGTGACCATGCGGGTGCGGCCGTTCCTTGGGTTCATGCGTCCTCCTGAGGGTGTTTCCTGGCGCGCGGGGCGGTCAGCCGCACAAGTCCGCCGGGTAGGAAAAGGACCACCGCCACGACGGCGGCGCCGTACAGATAGCGGGACGCCTCGCCCGGTGCCACGCCGCCGGTGCCGGGGGCGGAGACCAGGGGCAGGGCGTCGCTGTACCGGGTGAGCAGTTGCGGCAGGAGCGAGACGAAGGCCGCGCCGATGACGGCGCCCGCCACGGATCCGAGGCCGCCGATGACGATCATGGCGAGGTATTCGAGGGAGAGCGTGATGCCGAAGTAGTCGGGCACGGTGCGCTGGAAGATCAGGGCGAGCAGTACGCCCGCGAGCCCCGCGTACATCGACGAGAGCACGAAGACGAAGCCGCGGTAGCGGGCGACCGGCACGCCGAGCACCCCGGCCGCGATGCGGTGGTCGCGGATCGCGTTCAGTGCCCGTCCCGGCCGTCCGCGCAGCACTCCGCGGGCGAAGAGTCCGCAGCCGAGCGTGAGCAGCAGCCCCAGGTACCAGAGCTTCTCGGAGGCGCCGAACGGCACGCCCGCGACGGCGAGTTCACTTTCGTCGAAGGTGAGGCCGAACAGGCTCATGGCGGGTACGTCGCGCCCGTTGGCGCCGCCGGTCAGGTCCTCGGCGTTGAACAGGACGTGCTGCCCGATGAAGATCAGCGCGAGGGTCGCGATGCCGAGGTACGCGCCCTTGAGGCGGCCCGCGATGGGGCTGAACAGGCCGCCCGCGACGCCCGCGACGAGCACCGCGAGCACGGCGGCGAGCCACGGCGGGAGGCCGAGCCCGTTCAGCGTCTGGTCCCGCTCCCCCGCGAACACGCAGTACCCGTAGGCGCCGACGGCGAGGAAGAAGGCGTGCCCCATGGAGAGTTGCCCGGTCGCGCCGGTCAGCAGGTTGAGGCCGATGGCGCCGATGGCGGCGGCCATGGCGAACAGGCCCGCCTGAAGCCAGAAGCGCTCCACGTAGAACGGCAGGGCGAGCAGCAGCAGGGCGCAGGCCGCGATGACGTACGTACGGCGGCGCGAGAGGCGCCCCCGCAGTGAACTGCCGTATGTGGTGCGGGGCTTGGCCGGTGGGGCATCCGAGGCGAGTACGTCAGACACGGGCCAGCTCCTTCGTCCCGAAGAGCCCCGAGGGCCGCAGCAGCAGGATCACGGTCATCACGAGATAGGGCGCGACGTCGCCGAGGCCGCGGCCCATGAAGGCGAGTTCGCTCTGGTAGCCGGCGGCGAGGGACTCGGTGACGCCGACGATGAGCCCGCCGACGAGCGCGCCGGTGGTGGAGTCGAGGCCGCCGAGGATCGCGGCGGGGAAGGCCTTCAACGCGGCGAGTGACGTGGCCCGTTCGAGGCCCGGCGTCGGGAACACGGTCAGGAACAGCGCGGCGACGGCGGCGAGCCCGCCCGCCACCGCCCACGCGCCGAGCGACACCCGCCCGAGCCGTACGCCCATCAGCGCGGCGGTCTCGCTGCTCTCGGCGGCGGCGCGCATCGCGACGCCCCACGAGGTGTAGCGGAACGTGAGCAGGAAGGTGGTGATGAGCAGGGCCGCCGCGGCGAGCGCCGCGATCCGGGTGTGCGCGATGGAGACCCCGCCGACGGTGAGCACGGCATCGCCCCACGGGTCTCCCATGGCGAGCACGTCCGTGCCGAGGCGGCGGGTGAGTTCGGTGGTCAGGAGGATGTCGACGCCGATGGTGACGATGGCGAGGACGCTGTGGTCGCGCCCCCGGTAGCGCCGCATCACGAAGAACTCGACGGAGGCGCCGACGACGGCCGCGGCCGCGATGCCGACACCGACCGCGGGCCAGAACCCGATGTCGTCGTGGAGCGACGCGATGACGTAGCCGCCGGCGAGCAGCAGCGACGCGTGGGCGAAGTTGACCACCTCGGTGGCCCGGAAGATGACGACGAAGCCGAGGGCGATGAGCGCGTAGACGGAGCCCATCGAGATGCCGTTGATGAGGAGTTCGAGAAACGTCGTGAAATCAGTCATGCGGAGGCCTCCGGCTCTTCGGGGGTGCCCAGGTACGCCTGGACCACCGCCGGGTCGTTCTGCACCCGCTCCGGGGGGCCGCCCGCGATGCGGCGGCCGAAATCGAGGACCGTCACCTCGTCGGCGAGCCGCATGACGACACCCATGTCGTGTTCGACCAGGACGATCGAGATGCCGAGGCTGTCGCGGACGCCCGCGATGACGGCTGCGGTGCGGCGGCGTTCGTCGGCGGTCATGCCGGCGACGGGTTCGTCGAGGAGAAGGATCCTGGGCTCCATGCACAGGGCTCGGGCGAGTTCGGCGAGCTTCTGCGCGCCGTACGGCAACGAGCCGGTGGGTGTGGTGAGTTGGTCGGCGATTCCGACGAACTCGGCGATCTCCGCGACCCGTTCGCGGTGGAGGCGCTCCTCGCGGACCGCCGACGGCAGCCGCAGGCCGGCCGCGACGAAGCCCGCGCGGGTCAGCCGGTGCCGGCCGAGCAGCAGGCTGTCGGCGACGGTGGTGTGCGGCGGCAGGGCGAGGTTCTGGAAGGTGCGGGCGACGCCGAGTTCGGCGATGCGGTGCGGGTGCAGGCCGGTCAGTTCGCGCTCGCCGAGGTGGACGGTGCCGGAGGTGGCCCGGTAGACGCCGGAGAGGACGTTGAAGGTGGTGGACTTGCCCGCTCCGTTCGGGCCGATGACGGCGTGCACCGTGCCCGGTTCGACGGTCATGCCGATGGCGTCGAGGGCGGTGAGACCCGCGAAGCGCACGGTCAAGTCCCTTACGTACAGCGGCGGTACGTCCGCGTGCGGCGGCGGTACGTCCACGTGCGAGGTCGCCACGTTCGTCATCGCGTGCCTCCCCAACGGCTGAGCGTCGGCGTGTGCGCGGACCCGCCGGTCGCGGCCGCGGCGTCCGACGCGGCCGTCTCGTCGACCACGCCCAGGTAGCGGCGGCGCACCTCGTCGGATCCTGCGAGTTCGTCGGCGCGGCCGTGCAGGGTGATCTCGCCGACCTCCAGGACGTACGCGTGCGAGGCGAGCCGCAGCGCGAGCGCCGCGTTCTGTTCGACGAGGAGGACGGAGACGCCCTGGGCGTTGATCTCGCGGATCGTGTCGGCGATCCGGGCGGCCATCAACGGGGCGAGGCCCAGCGACGGTTCGTCCAGGAGCAGCAGTTTCGGCGCGGCCATCAGGGCGCGGCCCACGGCCAGCATCTGCTGCTCGCCGCCGGACAGCAGCCCCGCCCGCTGCTGCGCCCGGTCGGCGAGTACGGGGAAGAGTTCGTGCACGCGCCGCAGCGCCGCCGCCTTGGCGGCCCGCGAACCGTGCGATCCGAGCGCCCCGGCCCGCAGATTGTCCGCGACGGTCATCCGCGCGAACACCCGCCGCCCCTCAGGGACTTGGCAGACCCCGGCGGCCACCACACGGTCGGCGGACATGCCACCGATCCGCCGGCCGCCGAAGTCCACCGTGCCGGACGTCACCGCCCCGCCGTGGAAGCCGAGGGTGCGCGAGACGGCGCGCAGCAGCGTCGTCTTGCCCGCTCCGTTGCCGCCGAGCACGGCGACGACGGACCCCGAAGGTACCTCCAACGTCACTCCGCGCAGGGCGCGTACGGGCCCGTAGCCGACGGATACGTCGTCGACGAGGAGCCCTGGTTCTCTTGCATCGCTCACATCGGTCACTGTGTGCGTCCCTCCCTGGACCGGTGGCGCTCACGACAGCACCGTGCGGACGGCCCGTCCACGGGCGACCCGCGAATCGCTGCGCGGGACCAGCCCCTGACCGCCCCGGTTGTGCCCGCGCACAAGACCGCGTGTCAGGGGCCTGCCGGGGACGGGCGGCGGGTGGCATCCTCCGCACAAGCGGGTGAGTCCTTTGCCGTCGCTTTAACGACTCGTACGGCTCGTTGGGGAGGGGCGATGGGAACACGCAAACACCGCACGGGCCAGGACTGGCAGCTGCTGAAGGAGGCCTGCGGCACGCTCCTCGACCGGGTGCCGGAACTCGTCGACGAGCATCTGCGGCAGCTCTTCGCGCACTCGGACGTCTACGCGCGCGTGCTGCCGTACGACGCCCAGTGGCGGGAGGCCGAGCAGGCGATGCGCATCGGCGTCGAGACGATCTCGGCGCCACGCGACTCGCCGCGCAAGGACCTGGAGTACGCGGAGGACGCGGGCCGGCGCCGGGCGGGTCAGGGGCTGCCGCTCGACCTCCTGATCCACGCCTACCGCAACGCGGGCTATCTCGTCTGGGACGCCCTGATGGAGAGCGCGGGCGGCGAACCGGCCCGGCTGAAGGCGCTGATGCGTTCCGCGACGATGGTGTGGGCGGCGGTGGACGCGCAGGCCGAGGCGGCCTCAGAGGCGTACCGGGCAACGGAGTTGGAGCTGCGCCGCCGTACCGACGAGCAGACCCAGGCGCTGCTCGACGCGCTCCTGGACGGCCGCCCCGCGCCGGGCCTCGCGGCGCGCGCGGCAGCGGGCCTCGACCTGCCCGAGCACGGCCCGTACGCCGTCGTCGTGCTCCGGGTGGAGCGGCAGGGCGGGCGCGAGGCGTTCCACCGGCGGATCCAGGACCCGCGGTTCCGGTTCGTATGGCGGATGCGGGCGGACTGCGAGGTGGGGGTGGCGGCGCTCGGGGCGGGCCGCACGCTGGACGACCTGGCGGCGCTGCTCGACGGCCGCTGCCCCGGCCCCGGCGGGGTCAGCCCCGTCGTCAAGGGGCTCGCCGAGCTCGGCCACGCCCGCCGCCTCGCCGAACTCGCGTTGCGCACCTGCCCGCCGGACACCACGGGGGTGGTCCGCCTGGACGAGCGGATGCCGACGGCACTGGTGGTGAGCCAGCCGGACCTCGCCCAGCGTCTGGTGTCGGGCGTCTTCGGCGAGCTCCTCGCGCTCGAACCGGCCGACCGGGCGGTCCTGTTGGAGACGCTGGACGCGTGGCTGGCGTGCGAGGGGTCGGCGGGACGGGCGGCGGGGCGCCTGTACTGCCACCGCAACACGGTCTTCAACCGGCTGCGCAGGCTGGAGCAGTTGACGTCGCGTTCGCTGTCGCGGCCACGGGATCTGATGGAGATGACGCTGGCGCTGGACGCGTACCGGTTGTCACCGGGGTGAGCGGGGATCGGGTTCGGGACGCCGGAACAACGCGGTGAGGAGGAAGGGCACGCCGTACGTCGCCGATCCCTCGCCCTGCGCGGCCATGGGCCGGATCTCGACCTCCTCCAACTCGTCGAAGATGTGGCGCAGTTCATCGGTGGCGAAGGCGATACCGCCTTCAAGGTCGCCGCTCCGGTACAGCTCCTCGTCGGACGCTTCGGAGCCCATCGCTCCCGCGGCGAAACAGACGAGTCCGAAGTAGCCGCCGGGCGCGAGTACGCGGTCGAGCAGGGCGAGATAGCTGATGCGGCGGTGCGGCGGGAGGTGGTGCAGGCACCCGGAGTCGTACACCACGTCGTACGTGTCGTACGGGAGTTGGACGTCGAAGATGTCCCCCTGGTGGAACCGTACGTCCGCGGCTGCGGCCGCGGCCCGCTCCTTGCCCCATGCCACGGCGGTGGCGGACAGGTCGACGGCGTCCACGTCGAAGCCGCGGGCGGCGAGGTGCAGGGCGTTGCGGCCTGGCCCGCACCCGAGGTCCAGCGCGCGGCCCTCCGGGCGGATCGGCCCCTTGTCGAGGTGGGCGACGAGATTCTCGTCGGCCTTCTCGACGAAGAACGGAACGTCCCGCTCCCGGTCGCCATAGAACCGATCCCACCAGTCGGCTCCGCCGGTACTCGGGAAGGCCCGGTCGAGCATCTCCAGGACGTCATCCGTGGTGCGCATGTATCGCTTCAACAAGTCTCCCTCACCGGCGAGTTGACACGCCCCAGGCTACCCGGGGGCCCGCATTCTGGCAGGTGAGCGGCTTGGGAGGCGGTGTCGCGCGCGGCCCGGAACGGGCACGAGACCTTGTGCGGCCCCGGCGGCGGCCCTGCCACCCACGACCTGCCGGAACCGGCCTGCACGGGGGCACCGAGGGTCGGGGCGGGGCGATTCCGGCGGGAGCACGAGGGGGCAATTCTGCGGTCACCCGGAAGCGGAGAGCTGTTCGCGCACCCACTCGGGGTCCGGGTTGGTGTGGGGCCGGCCCGCCACGACGACGGTCGGCACGGTCTCGTTGCCGCCGTTGGCGACCCTCACCGCGGCGGCTCCTGCCGGGTCGTGCCAGATGTTGACCCAGTGCAGCCGGCGGGCGCTGCGGCCGAGCCGGAGGCGCAGCCGTATGCAGAACTTGCAGCCCGGACGCCAGAAGACAACCGGCCGGCCGTCGGCCGCGCTGCGACGCTGCGCCTCCTGCGCGCCGATCGACCTCGGGAAGATCACGGGCGAGTTCACGGCGGCGAGCACGAGAAACGCCAGCAGGAGTGCCGTGGCCATGGCGGGACTGCCGTTGAGGAACTGCCCGGTCGCGAGGGCCGAGCCACTGAGCACAAACACCATCGGCAGGATCCATGCGCGCATCATGGTGACGCAGGCTATCGGCACGGGCAGGATGTGGCCGCCCCGCCTTGGGCAACATGCAGGATGTGGCCGCCCCGCCTTGGGCAATCTGCCGCCAAGGGCGGCAGGGTGGGCAAGGCGGCCCCCGGTGCCGCGCAACGGAAACGCAGGGCCCCGCCCACGGCACCCCGCCGGAACGCAACACCGGCGAAGCCGCCGACCCCCGCCCCGCCTCAGCGCAAGAAGTCCTCCGCGATGGACGCGGCGACGTCCTCCAGGATCGGCCCCGCCTCGGCGATGCAGCGGGCCACATCCGGCTCCACGTCAGTGAGCGCGTACGCGCGGCGGATTCCGGCCCGCCCCAGCACCTCCGGCGCCAGCGCGAGCCGCCCGCACACGGCGACGACCTCGACACCCGCCGCCCGCGCCGCCGACGCGACACCCGCCGGTGCCTTCCCGTGCAGCGTCTGCTCGTCCAGCGAGCCCTCGCCGGTGATCACGAGCCCGGCCCGCTCCAACGCGGACGCGAAGCCGAGAACGTCGAGCATGACCTCGATACCGGGCCGGAAGCTCGCCCCGAGCCCGACCAGCGCCCCGAACCCGATGCCACCCGCGGCACCGGCCCCCGGCGACTCCGCGTACTCGAGCGCCTTCGGCCCCACCGACTCGGACAGCACCTTCGCGTAGTGGGCGAGCGCCGCGTCCAGCTCGGCGACGTCCTGCGGAGTGGCACCCTTCTGCGGACCGTAGATCGCGGGCGCACCCTTCGGCCCGGTCAGCGGATTGTCGACGTCGCTCGCCAGGACGAGTTCGACATCGGCAAGCCGCGCGTCGAGCCCGGACAGATCGGCCGAGGCCAGGCCCGCGAGCGCGCCACCGCCCGGCCCGACCGGCGCGCCCTCCGCGTCCAGCAGCCGCGCGCCGAGCGCCACCAGCATGCCCGCGCCGCCGTCCGTCGTGGCGCTGCCGCCCACACCGAACACGATCGAGCGCGCCCCGGCGTCGAGCGCCGCGGTGATCACCTCACCGGACCCGTACGTCGTCGCCGTGAGCGGCGCGAACTCGCCCTCGGGCAGCAGCTGGAGGCCTGACGCCTCCGCCATCTCCACGACGGCCGTGCCCTCGCGCAGCGCGTACGCGGCGACGACCGGCTCACCGAGCGGCCCGGTCACCCGGACCTCGCGGCGCTCGAACCCGGCCGCGACCGCCGCCGCCACCGTCCCGTCGCCACCGTCCGCGACCGGCACGGACTCCACCGTGACCTCGGGCGCGACCCGGTGCAGACCCGCCGTCACACGCTGTGCGACCTGCACCGCGGTGAGCGAGCCCTTGAACTTGTCCGCCGCGATCAACACGTGCCGCGCAGCCCCTGCAGCGTCCGCCACCTTGCTCTCCCCTTGCTGTTGCGCCTTGCTCGAGGCAAGGCAGTCGCGCCGCTGCGACCTTAACCGCAGGAGGGGGCCGCTGCCCATGGTCGTCCGGTCCGCGGACCGGCGATCGCCGCCGGAATACGCGTACAAAGAGCCGCAAACCAGCGCGACCGTTGATCTTCAAAAGCGGGTACACCGGTCTCATGACGCCAACGAGCCCCCGGCTCACCGACCTCACCGAACGCGCCCTCGCCGACCGTGTGCTCGGCGGCTGGCTCGGCCGGATCGCCGGCAACATGCTCGGCAAGCCGGTCGAGCAGGGCGAGGTGTGGACGCGCGAGCGCATCGACCGCTATCTGCGGCAGGCCGAGGCCCTGCCCCTGACCGATTATCTGCCCGAGCCCCCGTCGGACGAGGTGGCGCTGGCGCTGCGTCCCGAGTGGCGCCAGTGCGTGCGCGGCCGCATCCACGGCAGCTGCCGCGACGACGACGTGGACTACGCGGTGCTCGGCCTGCACCTCCTGGAGACCCACGGTTTCGCGTTCACCACGGAGCAGGTCGGCGAGCTGTGGCTGCTCCGGCTCCCCTACCTCCAGACGTTCACGGCGGAGCGCGCGGCGTACCGGAATCTCGCGAACGGACTGAAGCCGCCGCTCACGGCGACGTTCGACAACCCCCACCAGGAGTGGATCGGCGCCCTGATCCGCGCGGACGTCTTCGCCTGGACCAACCCGGGCGCCCCGCGTCGCGCCGCCTCCCTGGCCCGCCGCGACGCGGTCCTCTCGCACACCGGCAACGGCGTCTACGGCGCGATGTGGGCGGCCGCCCTGATCTCCGCCGCCTTCACCGCGCCGACCCCGCGCGCCGCCCTCGACGCCGCGCTCTGCGTGATCCCCGCGAGCAGCCGCCTGGCCCGCGTCGTACGCCGCACGGCCTCCCTGCACGACTCGCGGCTGACATGGGAGGAGACGCTCGCCACGGTCGCCGAGGAGACGGCGGGCCTCGGCTGGATCCACACGGTCCCGAACGCCGCGGTGCTCACCGCGGGTCTGCTGTACGGCGACGGGGACTTCACCCGCACCGTGCCCCTGACGGTCCGCGGCGGCCTCGACACGGACTCGAACGGCGCGACGGCGGGTTCGTTCGCGGGGGTGCTGTGCGGCGCCGCCGCGATCCCCGCGCAGTGGACCGAGCCTCTGGAGGACCGGGTCCGTAGCGCGGTGTTCGGCTTCGACGGCGTACGTATCAGTGAACTGGCGGCGCGTACCCTGGAGTTGGCCGGGAACCAGGACCTGTCGTAAGCGTGCCCAGCCCTCTCACCCCGGGCGCGACATTTTTACAAGACCGGGAGCCCGCGGCCCGTGCACCCTCGCCGTATGACTACGTACGACGTTGAACTCTCGCACGGGATGCACGTGGTCCACGACGGCCCGCCACAGGCGCCGCCCCTCCTGCTCATCCACGGATCCGGGGCCGCGGGCGGCTGCTGGATCCCGATGGTCCCGGCCCTCGCGGAACACCATCACGTCATCCGGGTCGACCTGCCCGGCTGCGGCCACTCCCCGCCCGCCCCGACCTACGAAGTACCGGCGCAGGCCGCCGCGTTGGCCGAGCTGCTCGACGATCTCGGGCTGCGGGACGTCGCCGTGGCCGGGCACTCCAGCGGGGGCTACATCGCCACCGCACTCGCCGAACAGCGCCCCGACCTGGTGCGCTCGCTCACGCTGATCAGCTCGGGCCCGCGCATGGACGCGCTCCTCCCGCAGCCGTTCATCCTGCGCTTCCTGACGGGCCCGCCGCTCGGCCGGCTCATCTGGTCGATGCGCTCGGACGCCTGGGTCCGCGCGGGCATCAGGTCGACGGCCGCCCGCCCCGTGGACGTTCCGGAGGAGCTGATCGCAGGCGTGCAGGGCATCCCGTACGGCGCGTTCCGGGCGGTCCTGCGCGAGAACGGCGCGTACATCACCGAGCGCACGGTGCCCGAGCGGCTCGCCCCGCTCGGCATCCCGGTGTTGGTCATCTTCGGTGCCGCCGACCCCCGTTGGGACCCGGCGTCGGCGCAGAGCTACGCGACGGTGCCGAACGCGCGCGTGGAGATGCTGCCCGGCGTCGGGCACCTCCCCCTCCTCGAAGCCCCGGAGGCGACCGGCGAACTGTTGCTGGACTTCGTCGCGACGGCACGCCAACCACGGTCCTAGACTGGCCACATGCCGCCGATCGAGACAATCGGGACAACCATCGGGGCAGCCATCGGGGCCCCACCCGACTGGGACGCGATGGACATCTCGGTCCCGCCCCCGGCGCTCCGGCTGCCGGGGATCAGCATGGCCGGGTTCAGTCAGCGCGTCCCCGGCACCCCCGCCCCCATGAACATCAGCATGGTCGCGCACCCGTCCGTCACCCTGCTCATCGACCTGAGCGACGAGGACGACATCGTCTACGACAGCCAGGGCAGGACCGGACGCGGCAGCGCCGTCATCGGGCTGCTCCCCGGCGAGCTCCGGACCTCGGGACGGGTGGGCACATGTCTCCAGATACGTCTCCAACCGGCCCTGGCGACCGCGGTGTTCGGCGCGTCGGCCGACCTCAGCGGGACCGTGGTGTCCCTCGCCGATACCTGGGGGCACTCTGCGGACGGGTTCGAGGGCAGACTGCGCGCCGCCGGTTCCTGGCACGAGCGGTTCGCGATCGCGACAGAGGTCATCGGCCGCCGCCTCGACACCTCCCCACGGGTCGATCCCGAGGTCGCCCACATCTGGCGGCGGACGCTGGCCCGCCGGGGGCGGGTGCGGGTCGAAGGCCTTGCGGACGAGGTCGGCTGGAGCCGGGGCAGGCTGTGCGCCCGCTTCCGGTCCCAACTGGGCATCACCCCCAAGCGCGCCGCCCGCCTCGTACGGTTCGACCACGCCGCCCATCTGCTGGCTGCGGGGCGCCCGGCCGCCGACGTCGCCACCGCCTGCGGCTACGTCGACCAGCCCCATCTGCACCGCGACGTACGGGAGTTCACCGGCCTCACCCCCACCGTCGTGGCCCGCGCACCGTGGCTCGCGATCGACGACGTGGCATGGCCGGACACCTGGCCCGCCACGACCTGAAACCGCACCGAATCCCACGCCTGGCCCCGCACCGAAACCCGCACCGAAACCCGCCCCCGAACCCGCACAGATGGCGCTATTAGGGTGGCCCGATGACCACCCTTGACTACGCCACGTACATCGCAGGCCTCCCCCGCGTCCTGGTCGGCGCCGCCGCACTGTTCCGGGACGCGGAGGGGCGGGTGCTGCTCGTCGAGCCCAATTACCGGGAGGGCTGGGCGCTGCCCGGCGGCACCGTGGAGTCGGACGACGGGGAGTCGCCGCGGCAGGGCGCGCGCCGCGAGACGCTGGAGGAGATCGGGCTCGACGTACCCGTGGGGCGACTCCTTGCCGTGGACTGGGTGCCGGGGACGGGGCGGCCGCCGCTCGTGGCGTACCTCTACGACGGCGGGGTCCTGACCGAGGCGCAGCAGAAGGCCATCCGGCTGCAGGAGGAGGAGCTGCTGTCGTGGCGGTTCGTGGAGCGCGCCGAGCTCGGCGCGTACCTGCTCGGGTCGCTGGGCCGGCGGGTGAGCGCCGCCCTCGACGTGCTGGACAGCGGATCGGGCACGGTCGAGCTGGAGAACGGCGAGCCGGTCACCGGCTGAGCCCGGCGCGCAGGCCACCCGCCGTCTACGCGCGTTGACAACTCGTGTGGCGCCGGGTCATGTTTCCGTGGACAGTTTTTTAGAGCACGTGCCGATCCGACCGGGGGCAGGACGCGGGCTCGCACCAGAGCAAAGGGGCTCAATCCGTTGACCAGGAAGATCATTCTCGACTGCGACCCGGGGCACGACGACGCGGTCGCGATGCTGCTCGCGCACGGCAATCCCGACATCGACCTGGCCGCCGTGACCACCGTCGTCGGGAACCAGACCCTGGAGAAGGTGACGCGCAACGCCCTCTCCGTGGCGGCGATCGCCGGCATCACCGGGGTGCCGTTCGCCGCGGGCTGCCCGCGGCCGCTGATCCGTACGATCGAGACCGCGCCCGAGATCCACGGCGACACGGGCCTCGACGGACCCGATCTCCCGGACGCCGCCTTCGAGCTCGACGAGCGGCACGCGGTGGACCTGATCATCGACACGGTGATGGCGCACGAGCCCGGTGAGATCACCATCGTGCCGACCGCGGGCCTCACGAACATCGCGCTCGCCGCCCGCAAGGAGCCGCGCATCGTCGAGCGCGTCCGCGAGGTCGTCCTGATGGGCGGCGGCTACCACGAGGGCAACTGGAGCCCGGTCGCCGAGTTCAACATCGTGATCGACCCCGAGGCCGCCCACATCGTCTTCAACGAGAAGTGGCCGGTCACGATGGTCGGGCTCGACCTCACCCACCAGGCGCTCGCCACCCCGGCCGTCGAGCAGAAGATCAAGGCCGTCGGCACGAAGCCCGCGCAGTTCGTGCTCGAACTGCTCGAGTTCTTCCGCGAGGCCTACCGCGAGAACCAGGGCTTCGAGCACCCGCCCGTGCACGACCCCTGCGCCGTCGCGTACGTCATCGACCCGAGCGTCATGACCGTCCGCAAGGCGCCCGTCGACATCGAGCTGCGCGGCTCCCTCACGCTCGGCATGACCGTCACCGACCTGCGCGCGCCCGCGCCCGACGACTGCCACACCCAGGTCGCCGTCGACCTGGACCACGAGCGGTTCTGGAACCTCGTCGTGGACGCGCTGGAGCGCATCGGTGAGCCCGAAGGGAACGGGGCGCCCGCAGCATGAACGTCGCCGCCTCCCCCCACTCCTCGGCCGGCGGCCCCGATGCGGGACGACCGGTCAGGATCGGCGCCCTCATGGTCGCGCTGCTCGCGGCCAGCTTCGCCTTCCAGCTCAACGCCTCGATGCTCAGCCCCGCGCTCGCGACGATGGCGGACGAGCTGGACACCACCGCGTCCGCGATCGGTGTCACGCAGACCGCGTTCTTCACGGCCGCCGCGCTGTTCTCGCTCTTCCTGCCGCGCCTCGGCGATCTGATCGGCCGCCGCAAGGTGCTCACCGGGATGATGGTCCTGATGGCCGTCGGGTGTGTGATCTCCGCGCTCGCGACCTCCGTCGGGATGCTCGCCGTGGGCCGTGTCATCCAGGGCGCCTCCGGCCCGACGATCCCGCTCGCCCTGATCATGCTGCGCGTCGAGATCCCGGACCCGAAGCGGTACGGCACCCTCATGGGCGTCGTCACCGCCGTCAACGGCGGCATCGCGGGCGTCGACTCGTTCGCGGGCGGCTCGCTCGCCGAGCACTACGGCTACGCGTCGATCTTCTGGGTCATGACCGCCTTCGCGGCCCTCTCGGCCCTGCTCGTACGCCTCTTCGCCCCGGAGTCCCGCGCGGCCGAGCGGCCGCCGATGGACTGGCCGGGCGTGCTGCTCCTGGTGATCTCCGTCGGCGCGCTCCTGATCGCCTTCAACGAGGCGGGCAAGCTGGCCGCGGCGAACTGGCCGCTGGCGGTCGGTCTGCTGGTCGTCGCCGTGCTCGCCTTCTGGGCGTTCTGGCGCATGGAGAACCGCTCCTCGCACCCACTGGTCACCACGCACCTGCTGAGGCGCCGCGCGACCTGGTCGCTGCTCCTGTCCACCATGCTGACCATGACCGGCGTCTTCGCGATCATGAACGGTCTGCTGCCCGGCTTCGCGCAGGACACCTCGGTGGGGCTCGGCCTCGGCGCCGAGGGCGCGACCTGGTGGACGCTGACCCCGTACGCGCTCGCGGGCCTGGCCATGGGCCCGATCTCGGGACGCCTCGCGGCGACGTTCGGCTACGGCCGCATCCTGCGCACCGGACTGATCGCCACGGCGGTCTCGACGGTCCTGGCGCTGCTGACCCTCCAGACGGACTCGTCGGGCCTCGTCCTGGCGGTGTCGATCCTGCTGGGCGTCACGTACGCGGGCATGGCCAACATCATGCTGAACGGCCTCGGCATCGTGCTCTCCCCGCCCGAGAACCCCGGCTTCCTGCCGGGCCTCAACGCGGGCTGCTTCAACCTCGGCGCGGGCCTCAGCTTCGTGATCCTGTACGCGGCGATGGACTCGGTCGCCCCCTCGGGCGGCACCTCGGTCGGCGGCTACAGCGCCGGTGTCGTGGCGGGTCTCGTGCTCATCGTGGCGGCCCTGTTCACGTCGCTGCTGATCCCGAAGCCGGTGCACGCGGAGGCGACGGACTGACCTACCGTTGAGGTCATGACCCTGGTTTCGTTCCTCACCGGCGCCGGCATCAGCACCGACTCCGGGATCCCGGACTACCGCGGCCCGAACGGTGTGTGGCGGAAGGATCCCGACGCCGAGAAGCTCGTCACGTACGGGTATTACATGAACGACCCGGAGATCCGGCGCCGCGCCTGGCAGGTGCGGCGCCGGGCCGTCACGCTGACCGCCGAGCCGAACGCGGCGCACCGGGCGATCGCGGAGCTCGACAGGTCCGGCGCCTCGGTCCGGGTCATCACGCAGAACGTCGACGGGCTGCACCAGCTCGCCGGCACGCCCACCCGCAAGGTGCTCGAACTGCACGGCTCTGCAAGGCAGTTCATGTGCACGGAGTGCGACACGCGCGGCCCCATGGCGGAAGCCCTCGCGCGTCTGGACGCGGGCGAGGACGACCCGCTGTGCCTCGTGTGCGGCGGCATCCTCAAGTCGACGACCGTGATGTTCGGCGAGAACCTCGACCCGCTGGTGCTCGGCGAGGCCGTCGAGGTCACCAAGGCGTCCGAGGTCTTCTTCGCCGTCGGATCCTCTCTCCAGGTCCATCCGGCGGCCGGACTCGCGGGCCTCGCCGCCGAGCACGGCGCCCGCCTGGTGGTGGTCAACGCCGAACCGACCCCGTACGACGACGTGGCCGACGAGGTCGTTCGCGAGCCGATCGGGACCGCGGTGCCGCGGCTGCTCCGTGAACTCGCCGATGCGTAGGTCGCGCTGCGCACGCCCTCTGCGTCCGGCAGGCTGAGGGCAGCGACCTACGAGAGGCGGTACCCGATGAAGCTGGTGGTGCAGGAGTTCCTGACGCTGGACGGTGTGTCGCAGGGTCCGGGCTCCCCCGACGAGGACACCAGTGACGGGTTCACGCGCGGCGGCTGGTTCGTGCCGTACGTGGACGAGGAGTTCATGGGGATCGCCGAAGGCTGGCTCGGCCGGGCGGACGGGTTGCTGTTCGGGCGCCGGACGTACGAGAACTTCGCGCGGGACTGGCCGACGATGACCGACCACCCCTTCGCCCCGATCATGAACGGCCTGCCGAAGTACGTCGCCGCCCAGAGCCTGGCCGAGGCCGACTGGAGCCCGACCACGATCCTGGCGGGCAACATCGCCGCCGAGGTCGACGCGCTGAAGCAGCAACCCGGCCGTGAGCTGCAGATCCACGGCAGCGCACGGCTCGCCCAGTCGCTCCTCGCGGCGGGCCTCGTCGACGAGCTGCGGCTCGCGATCGCCCCGGTCGTGGTGGGCCGGGGCCGCCGCCTGTTCCCGGACGGCGGCACCCCGGCGGGCCTGCACCCGATCAGCCAGCGCTCCACGGCGGGCGGCCTCTCCGTGCACGTCTTCGAGACGGCGGGGATGCCGGCGTACGGGGTGTACGGAGGCTAGAACAGGGCGTCGGCCGTGGCGGAGGAGCGCTCGAAGTCCAGCAGCCGGCGCTTGCGGTCGAGGCCGCCGCCGTAGCCGGTGAGGTCGCCGTTCGCGCCGATGACGCGGTGGCAGGGGACGATGACGCCGATGGGGTTCTTGCCGTTGGCGAGGCCCACGGCGCGCGAGGCCTTCGGCTTTCCGAGCGCCTCGGCCAGCTCCCCGTACGTACGGGTCCCGCCGTACGGGATCCGCTGGAGCTCTGCCCAGACGGAGCGCTGGAACGGGGTGCCGTGCAGGTCCAGTGGCAGGTCGAACTCCGTCAACTCGCCCTGGAAATAGGCGTTGAGCTGGTCGATGACCGGGCCGAAGGGACGCTCGTCGCGGACGCCGAAGGTCTCGTCGGCGGGGCGGTGGCGCTGGTCGGTCATATAGAGGCCGGAGAGGGTCGCGTCGGTGGCGACGAGGGTGAGCGGGCCGTAGGGGCTGTCGATGACCGTGTGCTGCTTGTGCGTGTGCATGGCGTGCATCCCTTACGTGGGAAGGAAGTTGATCGGGTGGCTGTCCGTGGCCCACAGGTACTGGGTCGCGTACGCGCGCCAGGGCCGCCAGGCCGCCGCCCGGGCGGTCAGCGCCGCCGGGGTGTGGGGCAGGCCCAACTCCTGGGCGGCGCGGCGCATTCCGAGGTCGGTGGGCAGGAACGCGTCCGGGTCGCCGAGGGCGCGCATGGCGATCGCCTCGATGGTCCAGGGGCCGAATCCGGGCAGCTCGGCGAGCCGGGCGCGGGCCTCTTCCCAGTCGGACTCGGGGCCCAACCTCAGTTCCCCGTCGGCCAGTTGGCGTACGAGGGTGGTGAGGGTCGTGCGGCGGCTGCGGGGCAGCGCGAGCGACTCCGGGTCGAGGGAGGCGAGGTCCTTCGGGGACGGGAAGAGGTGGGTGAGGCCGCCCTCGGGGTCGTCGACGGGTTCGCCGTGGGCGAGGACCAGGCGGGCGGCGTGGGTGCGGGCGGCGGCCGTCGAGACCTGCTGGCCGAGGACCGCGCGGACCGCGAACTCGGCCTCGTCGACGGTGCGCGGCACTCGGCGGCCGGGCGCCTTGTCGACGAGCGGGGCGAGCAGCGGGTCGGTGCGCAGCTGCTCGTCCACGGCGACCGGGTCCGCGTCCAGGTCCAGCATGCGGCGGCAGCGGCTGATGGCCACGGTGAGGTCGCGCTGGTCGGTGAGGATCAGGCGGCAGGCGACGTACGTGGCCGTGGACACGGTCGGCGGGGTGAGCGTCGCGATGCCGTGGCCGTGCGGCAGGCGGAGGGTGCGGCGGTAGGAGCCGTCGCGCCACTCCTCGACGCCGGGTACGGCCGTCGCGGCGAGGTGGCCGAAGAGGTTGTCGGGGTTGAGGGGTGCGCGGAAGGGGAGCCGGAGCGTGATCGCGCCGGCCACGGTGTCCGCCTCCCGCTGCGGCCTGCGGGCGCGCAGTTCGCTCGGGGAGAGGGCGTAGACCTCGCGGACCGTGTCGTTGAAGGTCCGGATCGAGGCGAAGCCGGATGCGAACGCGACTTCGGAAAGCGGGAGTTGGGTGGTCTCGATCAGCAGGCGAGCCGTCTGGGCGCGCTGCGCGCGGGCCAGGGCGAGCGGGCCGGCGCCCAGCTCGGCGAGGAGCTGCCGCTCGATCTGGCGGGCGCTGTAGCCGAGGCGGCGGGCGAGCCCGGGGACACCGTCGCGGTCCACCACACCGTCGCCGATGAGGCGCATGGCGCGGGCGGTGAGGTCGGCGCGGGCGTTCCACTCCGGGGAGCCGGGGGTGCTGTCGGGGCGGCACCGCTTGCAGGCCCGGAATCCGGCCTGCTGGCAGGCGGCGGCGCTCGGGTAGAACCGCATGTTGCGGGGCTTGGGCGGCACGACCGGGCAGCCGGGGCGGCAGTAGATGCGGGTGGTGACGACGGCGGTGAAGAAGACGCCGTCGAAACGGGTGTCCTTGGCCTGTACTGCGCGTACGCAGCGATCCGTGTCGGTGTGCATGTGACTAGCGTCGGGCATGGTGGGCGGGTTGGCTGGCGAGAATGCGACATCGACGTCGGACGTCCCTACGTCTCGGGGCTCCGCCCCGGACCCCGCGAGTCTCGTCCCAGAGCGGGGCTTGATTTGCCCGAGCCGCTCGAATGGCCACCGTCGCTTGATAGGGCACGATCGAACGCCTCACGCGCTCGATCGTCGAAGACCACGAACCTGATCTCCTCCACGCCCGCCGGACAGGCGTCCCGGACCGTCTCCACCGCGATCCGTGCTCCGTCCTCCAGGGGCCATCCGTAGATGCCAGTGGAGATCGCCGGGAACGCCACCACGCGTGCGTGGAGCTCGTCCGCCGCGCGGAGCGACTCGCGGTAGCAGGACGCGAGGAGGTCGGAGCGGTCCTCCGTTGTCGACCAGCGGGGGCCCACCGTGTGGATGACGTAGCGGGCCGGGAGGCGGCCCGCCGTCGTCGCGACCGCCTGGCCCGTCGGCAGGCCCTTGCCGTACTGCGAGGCCCGCAGCGCACGGCATTCGGCGAGGATCTCGGGGCCGCCGCGACGGTGGATCGCGCCGTCCACTCCCCCGCCGCCGAGCAGCGAGGAGTTGGCCGCGTTGACGATCGCGTCCACCTCTTGCTCGGTGATGTCGCCCTGGACCAGCACCAGTTGAGGGTTGTGACGAGCGGTCATGACGCGCGCAGCCTCCTCCACACCGCCTTCGCGGCATTGTGCCCCGACATCCCGTGGACTCCCGGCCCCGGTGGGGACGCCGACGAGCAGATGTACACGGCGGGGTGCGGGGTGGTGTACGGGAAGAGGGAGAGCTTCGGGCGCAGGAGGAGCTGGAGGCCGCTGGCCGCACCGGAGGCGATGTCGCCGCCCACGTAGTTGGCGTTGCGGACCGCGAGTTCGGGTGGGCCCGCCGTCGCGCGCGCGAGGACCAGATCCCTGAACCCCGGTGCGAAGCGCTCCAGTTGACGCTCGATGGCGTCCGTGAGGTCACCGTCCCAGCCGTTCGGCACGTGCCCGTACGCCCAGAAGGTGTGCTTGCCCGCGGGTGCGCGCGTGGGGTCGGCGACGGTCGGCTGCACCGTGATCAGGAACGGCGCGTCGGGGCCGCGGCCCTCGCGCGACGCCGCGTTCAGCGCCCTGCCGATGTCCGAGCGGTACGGGCCGACCTGCACCGTCCCCGCGGTCCTGGCCTCCTTCGCGGTCCACGGCACCGGCCCGTCGAGCGCGTAGTCGACCTTGAAGACGCTCGCCCCGTACCGGAAACGGTCGTAATAGCGGCCGAGCCCGGCGATCCTGGCGACGGCCGTCGGCGACGTGTCGAAGATGTAGGCGCGGGCGGGCGGCAGGTCGTCGAGCCGCTTCACCTCGTAGTCGGTGTGGACGGCGCCGCCGAGGTCCCTCAGGTACCCGGCGAGCGCGTCGGAGATCGCCTGGGAGCCGCCGCGCGCGACGGGCCACCCGCGCGCGTGGGCGGCGAGCGCGAAGACCAGGCCGATCGCGGAGGTCGCGAAGCCGCCGAGCGGCGCGATGACGTGGGCGACGAGGCCCGAGAGCAGGGCGGGGGCCTTCTCGTCGCGGAAGCGGCGCATCAGCCACGTCGACGGCGGCAGGCCGACGAGTCCGAACCGGGCGAGGGTGACCGGGTCGCGGGGCAGCGCGCTGAGCGGCAGCGACATGAAGTCCCTGACCAGGGTGTCCCAGTGCGGGAGCAGCGGTTCGATCAGGCGCCGGTACGTGCCCGCGTCGCGCGGGCCGAACGATGCCGCGGTCTCGGCGACGGACCGGGACAGTATGGCCGCGCTGCCGTCGGGGAACGGGTGCGCCATCGGCAGTTCGTGCTGGACCCAGTCGAGGCCGTACCGGTCCAGGGGCAGGCCCCTGAACGCCGGGGAGTTGATGCCCAGGGGGTGCGCGGCCGAGCACGGGTCGTGGCGGAACCCGGGGAGCGTCAGCTCCTCCGTGCGGGCGCCGCCGCCCACCGTGCCCTCGGCCTCGAACACGGCAACGGAGAAGCCGCGCCTGGCCAGTTCAACGGCTGCGGTCAGCCCGTTCGGCCCCGCACCCACCACGACGGCATCGAGCATCGACGGCACCTTCGGACTCCTTTGTCAGCCGATGGCCACTCCCAGGACAGGATATGCCGGGCCACCCGACGACTCCGCAGTGCGGGTCAGCCTGCCAGCAATCCCGCCACGCGCCGGGTGGTGTCCGCGTCCCGCGCCGCCGTGAACGGCAGCGCGTTTCCGCCGCGGATGTGCGCCGCCGGCCTCCTCGACCAGAAGGATCCCGGCCGCGTGGTCCCAGGCCAGCTCCCAGCCGAACGCGATCGCGTCGACGGTGCCGCGGGCGATGCCCAGGTACTCCAGGCCCGCGGAACCGCACGGGCGCGGCGCGACGCCGTCCGTGCGCAGGCCGAGGAGAGAGCGCTTCTGCTCGTCGGTCGTGAAGTCGGGGTGCGAGGTCGCGACCCGCAGGTCGGTGCCGGGCGCCGGGGGTCCGGCGTGCAGCACCTCTCCGTTGAGCCGCGCGCCCCGGCCGCGGACCGCCACGGCCATTTCGTCGAGCGCGGGCGCATACGTCCAGGAGGCGAGCACCACGCCGTCGAGCGCGAGGGCGACGAGGGTGCAGAAGCCGGGGTCGCCGTGCACGAACTGGCGGGTCCCGTCGACCGGGTCGACGATCCAGACCGGGGCGGTGCCCTGGAGCGCCTCGTAGGAGCCCGGGTCCGCGGCGACCGCTTCCTCGCCGACGACGACGGAGCCGGGCAGCAGGGCGGCGAGCTCGCGGGTGAGGTACTCCTCGGCGCGCTTGTCGGCGACCGTCACGAGGTCGTGCGGTGCGCTCTTCTCTTCGATCTCGTCGGCGGCGAGCTGCCGGAAGCGCGGGGTGATCTCGGCTGCCGCGGCGGCCCGGACGATGTCCTCGACGCCGGTCACGAGCTTGTGGTTGATGTGCGTGTTCAGAAAGTCCTCTGTGGTCGGAAAGTCTTCGATGCTTTCCGTCTTCGTTTCGATCATGTCTCCATGAGAACACAGCCCACTGACAACGCCCTCACGGCAGGTGAACGGCGGGCGACACCTCGAAGACATCCGGGTGCCGCCCACCGTCCGTGACGGGTCAGCGACCGACCGCGTAGCCCTGCATGCCGCGCGGGTTCGCCGCCGCCGACAGGACGCCGGTGCGCGGGTCCCGGGCGACGGCGCACAGGCGGCCCTCGGACCAGGCGTCGCCGACGGTCACGTCGTGGCCGCGGCGGCGCAGCTCGGCGACGACCTCCTCGCCGATCCGCGACTCGACGGTGACCGATCCCGGCCGCATGCCGCGGGGGAAGAAGGAGCCGGGGAACGAGTCGTTGTGCCAGTTCGGGGCGTCGATGGCGCCCTGGAGGTCGAGCCCGCCGCGCACCGTCCCACGCAGCGCCACCGCCAGGAAGAAGTGCACCTGCCACTGGTCCTGCTGGTCGCCGCCGGGCGTGCCGAAGGCCATGACCGGGACGCCGTCCTTCAGGGCGAGGGACGGGGTGAGCGTGGTGCGGGGGCGCTTGCCGGGCGTGAGGGAGTTCGGCAGGCCCTCGTCCAGCCAGGCCATCTGGAGGCGGGTGCCGAGCGGGAAGCCCAGCTCGGGGACGACGGGGTTGGCCTGGAGCCAGCCGCCGGAGGGCGTGGCGGCGACCATGTTGCCCCAGCGGTCGACGATGTCGATGTGGCAGGTGTCACCGCGGGTGGCGCCGTTCGCGGACACCTCCTCGTCCGCGGTGGACTTCTGCACGGTGGGCTCGCCCGCGCCCGCGACGCCCATGGCGTCGAAGCCCTCCTCACCCGCGGCGACCGCGTCGGCGTGCGCGCTCAGGCGCGGCTCGGCGCCCAGCGGGCTGCCCGGACGCAGCTCGTGGGAGGCCTTCTCCGGGTCGATGAGGGCGCGGCGCGCGGCGTTGTACTCGTCGGAGAGCAGCGTGTCCACGGGGACGTCGGCCGCGTCGCCGTACCAGGCCTCGCGGTCCGCCATCGCGAGCTTGCAGCCCTCGACGAGCAGGTGGACGTAGTCGGCGGACCCGTGGGCGGGCAGCTCGGGCGGGAGCAGGGCGAGCTGCTGGAGGAAGGCGGGGCCCTGGCTCCAGCCGCCGGCCTTGCACAGCGTCCAGCCGTTCCACTCGTACGTCGCCGGGGCCTCGTAGGACGCCGACCAGCCGGCGAGGTCCTCGGCGGTCAGCGTGCCGACGTGCCGCTCGCCGCTGGTGTCCTTCGTGGGCCGCTGCGACTGGCGGACCAGCGCCTCGGCGATGAAGCCCTCGCGCCACACCTTGCGGGCGGCCTCGATCTGGGCGACCCGGTTGGCACTGCCGGCGCCGCCGGCCTCCTCGGACTCGGCTATGACGCGCTTCCAGGTGGCGGCGAGCTTCTGGTTGCGCAGCAGCTCACCGGGCTTGGGGGACTTGCCGTCGACCAGGTAGACCTCGGCGGACGAGGCCCACTCGGTCTCGAAGAGCTCGCGTACGGTCTCGACGGTCTCGCCGACGCGCTCCACGGGCGCGTGCCCGTCCTCGGCGTACCCGATGGCGTACTTGAGGACGTCGGCGAGGGTCTTGGTGCCGTGGTCCTTCAAGAGGAGCATCCAGGCGTCGAACGCGCCGGGGACGGCGGCCGCGAGGGGTCCCGTACCGGGGACGAGGTCCAGGCCGAGGGACTTGTAGTGCGCGACGGTGGCTCCCTCCGGTGCCCCGCCCTGCCCGCACAGCACCTGCACCTCTCCCCCGGTCGGCGCCAGGATGATCGGCACCTCGCCGGCGGGCCCGTTCAGGTGCGGCTCCACGACGTGCAGCACGAAGCCCGCGGCGACGGCGGCGTCGTAGGCGTTGCCGCCGTCCTCGAGGACCGCCATCGCGGACTGGGAGGCGAGGTAGTGCGTGGAGGACACCATGCCGAAGGTGCCCTGCAGGGTCGGGCGGGTCGTGAACAAGGAAGCTCCTAGCGGGAGGCGGTGCGGGTGCTGGGGATCGTACGAGACGCTGTCGACAGTTCGTCCGGCGGTGCGGCCGCGTCCGGGGCCGTGCCGTCGTCGCCGACGAGGTGGCAGGAGACTTCCCGGCCGCCCTCCAGCGTGCGCAGCGCCGGGATTTCGGTGCGGCAGCGGTCGACGGCGAGCGGGCAGCGCGTGTGGAAGCGGCAGCCGGCGGGCGGGGCCAGGGGGCTGGGCAACTCGCCGCTGAGGACGATGCGTTGGCGGCTGCGCTGCGTGGTCGGGTCGGGAACGGGCGCGGCCGAGAGCAGCGCCTGCGTGTAGGGGTGCTTCGGGTCCGCGAACAGCTCCTTCGTGGGCGCCTGTTCGACGATCTGGCCCAGATACATGACGGCGATCCGGTCGGCGAGGTACTCGACGGCCGCGAGGTCGTGCGTGATGAACAGGCAGCCGAAGCCACGGTCGCGCTGCAGGTCGGCGAGGAGGTTGAGGACCGAGGCCTGCACGGACACGTCGAGCGCGGAGGTCGGCTCGTCGGCGATCAACAGATCCGGCTCGACGGACAGCGCGCGGGCGATGGAGATGCGCTGGCGCTGGCCGCCGGAGAGCTCGTGCGGGTGCCGGTCGGCGTGCTCGGGGCGCAGCCCCACCTGGTCGAGGAGTTCGGCCACACGCGCGCGTGCCGCCTCGCCCTTCGCGATGCCATGCAGCTTGAGCGGCTCGGCGACGATCTGGCCGACGGTCATCCGCGGGTCGAGCGAGGACGAGGGGTCCTGGAAGACCAGGTGGAAGTCCTTGCGCAGCGGCCGCAGGGCGCGCCGCGACATGGTGGTCACGTCGGTGCCGTTGATGCGCACGGTGCCGCCGGTGGGATCGTCGAGGCGGACGGCGCAGCGCCCGACGGTCGACTTGCCGCTGCCGGACTCGCCGACGAGGCCGACGACCTCGCCGCGCCCGACGGTCAAGGAGACGCCGTCGGCGGCGCGCACGGTGCCGGTGGATCCCGCGAAGTGACGTTCCAGGTCGGTGAGTTCGAGGACCGGTGTGCTCTGACCGGGCTTGTCGGGGCTCATGAAGCGGTCTCCTGGAGGGTGTGCGGGTGCCAGCAGGCGGCGCGGTGCGGGGCGTCGGCCCCGGCGTCCGCGGCGACGGCCTTGAGGCCGGGACGGCTCGACGTACAGGTGTCGTCGGCGCGGGCGCAGCGCGGCGCGAAGGTGCAGGCCTCGGGCTGGGAGTCGAGGCTCGGCACGAGTCCGGGGATCTCGGGGAGCCGCCGCTTGCCCTCGCCGCCGGGCCGCAGCACGGCGGAGAGCAGCCCGCGCGTGTACGGGTGCTTGGGGTCGGCGAACAGCTCGTGCACCGGCGCCTGTTCGACCGGCCGGCCCGCGTACATGACGAGCACCCGGTCGGCGGTGTCGGCCACCACGCCGAGGTCGTGCGTGATGAGGACGATGGCGGTGCCGAGCCGCTCGCGCAGCGCCTGGAGCACCTCCAGGATGCCCGCCTGCACGGTCACGTCGAGCGCGGTCGTCGGCTCGTCGGCGATGAGCACCGCCGGGTCGCAGGCCACCGCGATGGCGATCATGACGCGCTGGCGCATACCGCCGGACAGCTGGTGCGGGTACTCGTCGACGCGCTCGGCCGGCGCGGGGATGCCCACGAGGTCGAGGAGTTCGACGGCACGCGCGCGTGCCTGCTTCTTGTTCAGCCCCTGGTGGCGGCGGAGTACTTCGCCGATCTGCCGCCCGATGGTGAGCACCGGGTTCAGGGACGTCATCGGCTCCTGGAAGATCATCGCGATCTCGTTGCCGCGGATCTTCCCGTACGCCCTGTCGTCCGCGCCCGCGAGCTCCTTGTCTCCGATCCGGACGGAGCCGGTGATGTGCGCGGTGGGCGGGAGGAGTCCCATGACGGCCATGGAGGTGACGGACTTGCCGCAGCCCGACTCCCCCACCACGGCGAGCACTTCACCGGCGCGCAGGTCGAAGGAGACCTGGTCGACGGCGTGCACGGTGCGGGTGTCGGAGCGGAAGGACACCGACAGGTCCCGGACGCTGAGGACTGGTTCGGAGGTCTCAGAGGTCATCGGGTCGCTCCACGGGGGTCGAGGACGTCGCGCAGGCCGTCGCCGAGCAGGTTGAACGCCAGCGTCGCAGCGACGACCGCGAGGCCGGGGAACACCGCCATCCAGGGCGCGGGCGCGAGGAAGGACTGGGCGGACGACAGCATCACGCCGAGGGACGGCTCGGGCGGCTGCACGCCGAGGCCGAGGAAGCTGAGCAGTGCCTCGCCGATGATGGCGGTGGGGATGCCCACGGTGGCCTGCACGATCAGCGCCGAGGTGGCGTTGGGCAGGATGTGCCGGAACAGGATGGTGCCGTCGCCGCCTCCGTTGGCGACGGCCGCGGCCACGTAGTCCACGTGCTTGAGGCGGAGCGTCTCGGCGCGGGAGATCCGGATGACGGCCGGGATCTGCGAGATGCCGATGGCGATGGTCGCGTTGGTGAGCGAGGGGCCGAGGACGGCGGCGAGGCCGACGGCCAGGACCAGGAAGGGGAAGGCGAGCATCGTGTCGGTGACGCGGGACACGACGCTGTCGGCGAGCTTGCCGTAGTACCCGGCGAGCAGGCCGAGCGGGACGCCGACGACGAAGGCGAGCACGACCGCGAGCACGCCGACCTGCATCGAGGCGCGGGCCCCGAACACGACGCGGGACAGCTGGTCGCGCCCGAGGTCGTCGGTGCCCAGCCAGTGCGCCCAGCTCGGCGCGGCGAGCACGTCCTCGAAGTTGGCGCGCGCGGGGTCGTACGGCGCGACGAGCGGTGCGAACAGCGCGGCGAGCACGAAGACCGCGGCGATGACGGCGCCGGTCATGGCGAGCTTGTTCTTGCGCAGGGCGCGCAGCTTGCCGCTCTTGGCGGCACGGGCCCGTATTCCCGTCAGGGCGAGGGTGGTCACCGGGCACCTCCGAGCCGGATGCGCGGGTCGATGACCGAGTACGCCACGTCGACCAGCAGGTTGATGAAGATGTACGCGAACGACGTGCACAGCACCACGCCTTGCAGCGTCGCGTAGTCACGGGTGAAGACGGCGTCGATGGTGAGCTTGCCGAAGCCGGGGAGCACGAAGATCTGCTCGGTGACGACCGCGCCGGAGATCAGGTGGCCGAGCTGCAGGCCCAGCACGGTGACGACGGTGACGAGCGAGTTGCGCAGCGCGTGCCCGCCGACCACCTCGCGGCGCGAGAGGCCCTTGGCGCGGGCGGTGCGCACGTAGTCCGCGGAGAGCGAGTCGAGCATCGCGGCGCGGGTCTGGCGCATGACGACGGCGGCGAGCCCGGAGCCGAGGACGATCGCGGGCAGCACCATGCGGCGCAGGTTGTCGATCGGGTCGGTGCCGAACGGGACGAACCCGGAGGCCGCGAAGACCGGCACAGCGATCGCGAAGGCGAGGACCAGGACGATGCCGAGCCAGAACGTCGGCACCGAAAGACCGAGCAGCGCAAGGGCGTTCGCGATCCACTCGGCCGTCTTGCCGCGCCGCACGGCGGCGACGACACCGGCGCCGACTCCCAGGACGATCGCCAACAGCAGGGAGAGCGCGGCGAGTTCGAGGGTGACGGGCAGTGCCTGCGCGATGGCGTCGGAGACCGGGAGACCGGTGCGGGAGGAGTTGCCCAGGTCGCCCTGGAGCGCGTGCCCGATGAACCGGCCGTACTGGACCACGATGTTGTCGTCGAGCCCGTACGAGGAGCGGATCGCGGCCAGCGCCTTCGGGCTGCGCTCCTCACCGGCGAGCGCGAGCGCCGGGTCGCCGGGCAGCGCGCGGATGCCGGCGAACACGACGATCGACACGAGGAACATCGTGATGACGGACTGCCGGATGCGGGTGAGGACGTACTTGGCCATCGGATGCCCGGCGAGCAGCCCGGACTTCTTCAACGTGGCCTTCTTTGCGGCCACTTGAGCGGTCGTCACTTGACGTACCCCGCATCCTTGACTCGGACGAGGCCGTCGCCGTAGACGTGCAGACCCGCGACGTCCTTCCCGGTGACGACGTAGTTCTTCTGGCGGTAGAGGTAGATCAGGGTGTGCTCGGCATTCACCTTGCGGATCAGCTCGGCGTAGATCTTGTCGCGCTCGGCGGGGTCGGACTCGGTGCGGCCGCGCTTGATCAGCTCGTCGATCTCGGGGTTGCCGAGACCGTAGGCGTTCATCGCGCCCTTGGTCTGGAGGAAGCTCGCGATGTTGCCGTCCGGGTCGAGGCGTCCGGACCAGCCGCTCTGGAAGGCCTGGTACTGCCCGTTGTCGGTCTCCTCGAGCATGGTGGCGTACTCGGTGGGGCGCAGCGTGAGGGCGAACCCGGCGTCCTTGACCATGGCCTGGATGACCTGGCCGATGCGACTCCACTCGGGCGTCGTGGGGATCTTCAGCTCCACGTGCACGGCACCCTTGACGCCCGCCGCCTTCAACAGCCGCTTCGCCTTGGGGACATCGCGCTTCGGGCACTGCGAGGCCTTGACGCCGGGCGCGATCGCGGACGCCGGGGACATCGGGCCGCAGGCGGGCTCGTACATGCCCTGGAACGCGACCTTGTTGATGAGGTCGCGGTCGATGGCCAGCTCGAAGGCCTCACGGACGCGAACGTCCTTCGCCATCACCGTGTCGACCTTGCCGGGCGCCTGGCCGAGGCCCTTGACGTTGCCGACGTTGATGCCGATGCCCTGGTAGCCGAGCGAGGGCGAGTTGAAGAGCCGCAGCTTGTTGTCGGTGAGCGCGCTCTTCACGTCGACCGGGACCATCTGGTCGCCGATCTGGACGTCGCCGGAGCGCAGGTTGGCGAGGCGGACGCTGCCGTCGGGGATCGGCTTGTAGATCACCTTGTCCAGGTGGACGTCCATGGCGTCGTAGTAGTTCGGGTCCTTGGCGACCACGATGCGGTCACCGCCGACACGCTCGACGAACCGGTAGGGACCCACGCAGGACGGGTGGTTGGTGAAATTCTTGCCGTACTTCTTGAGCGCGGTCGGCGACATCACCATGCCGGAGCGGTCGGCGAGCACCGCGGTCAGCGGCACGTACGGCTGCTTCAGGGTGAGCTTCACGCTGTACGGGCCCGTGGCCTTCGCCGACTTCAGCGGGCCGAGCTCGGTGGCGCGGGCGGAGCCGGCGAGGTCGCGGTGGCGCAGCAGGGAGGTGACGACGGCGTCGGCGTTCAGCCTGGTGCCGTCGCTGAACCTGGCGTCCTTGCGTACGTCGAAGGTGACGGTGCGGCCGTCCTTGGAGACCTCGGGCTCGTGGGTCGCGAGCTGCGGCACGACCTTCCCCTGCTCGTCGACGTCGTAGAGCTTCTCGCACATGCCCGCGAAGACGGTGCGGCCCACGAGGGTCTGGGCGAGGGTCGGGTCGAGCTTGTCGGGGTCGGCGTTGAGGGCCACGGTCAGCGTTCCGCCGTCACGGACCGGGCGGTTGTCGGTCATCCGCTCCCCGCCCACCTCCGTGGCCGAGGACTGCAGGGAGCCGCAGGCCGACAAAGTGGACATCGCCAGGACAATTGCCGTCAGGGCAACCGCTTTTCGGCGCACGAGGGCTTACCTCCGCCAAGAGATGAGGGGTGGGCGATCGGTGAGCGATCAAGGAATACGGCAGAACGTATTTCGCATACAGTCCGCACACAAGAGGGTTGTCCGGGATCCGGACAACCCTTGGTGAAGATTGGATAAACACGAGCGGCAAATGGGGCGTGAGCTCACAGATTGCCCACAGCTGCCGGACCACCCACTGCCGCGCAGGTCAGCTCAGCGGAGCGAAGTCCTCCCCTTCCACCTCGCGCAGCTTCCCGAACCGCTCCCTGAGCTCCGCCCGGCGTGCCCGGTCCATGGCGAGATTCACCAACTCGCCCGGATCCTCCTGGAGGTCGTACAGCTCGTGGTCGTTGTCGTCGAAGTCGGCGTCCGGGCCGTAGAGCATCGTCGAAGGCTCCGGCTTCTCGCCCAGGTCGGCGGGGAGCCCGCCGCCGACGCCGAAGTAGCGGGCGTACTTGAACCGGCCGTCGAACATGCCGCGCACCGCGTACCGCGTCCGCTGGATGCGGCGGGTGTGCGTGGCCTCGTGCGCGAACAGCACGTAGTCGCGCACGGATGCCCGCGGGTCCCGGAACACGGGCGTGAGGTCCACTCCGCGGAACGAGTCGGGCGCGGGCACCCCCGCGAGCGCGCAGATCGTCGAGGCGAGGTCGACGTGCGAGGCGAGGGAGTCGCTGACCGTACCGGGCCGGGTCGTCCCCGGCGCCTTCACGTAGCAGGGCACGCGCATGATCTCGTCGTAGACGAAGGGCCCCTTGGAGCGCAGGCCGTGGCCGCCGCACATGTCGCCGTGGTCGGACGTGAAGATGACGATCGTGTCGTCCCAGCCACCGGACTCCTCCAGGGCGCCGAGGACCTTCCCCAGGGACTCGTCGGCGAGGCGGTGCAGCTGGGCGTAGTAGTCGAGCTGGCGCAGCCACGCGCCCTTGTCGGCGGGGTCGATGCGGCCGTACAGGCTGTGCTGCTGGTCGTGGCGCCACTGCCGCTGGGTGTCCGGCTTGGTGTGCAGATCGTCGTCGAAGTTCGCGGGAAGCTCGCTGAACACCTCGTCGTAGGGCTGCTCGTACGGCGGAATCGCCTGCCCGCCGCCCCAGTCGCCGTCGAGGAACTGACGGATGAACTCCATGGTCCGAGGGTGCGCGCGCTGGTACTCGGGCTGGTCGACCGGGTACCACATCACGTCGTGCGGGTTGACGAGCGCGACGGTGAGGAACCACGGCTCGTCCGCCTGGGCATTGCGGCGCAGCCAGTGCGCCGCGTTGTTCGCGATGACCGGGTCGAAGTGCACTCCGGTGCCCGCGAGGCCCATGAAGTGGTGGTCGTTGCCGTCCCAGTCCCCGTAGCCGTACGCCTCCATGTCGGGCCGCGCAGAGCGGGACAGATGCCATTTGCCGATGTACGAGGACCGGTACCCGGCCTGCCGCAGCGCGCCGCCGATCGTGGTGACGGACGGGTCGAGCTCGGGCTGCCAGGGGAAGATGACGTTCTCGGCGACCTGGTGCTGGGTGACGTACTGGCCCGTCATCATCGTGGCCCGCGAGGGTGAGCAGGGCGAGGAGTGCGTCCAGTAGTTGGTGAACTCCATGCCTTCGGCGAGCAGCCGCTCGCGCCACGGGAGTTCGACCGTGGCGGGGAGCCAGTCGCGTTGGCGCTCCTGGTCGGAGACGACGAGGAGGATGTTGGGGCGCTTTCCACCTTCGGGTTGCTGCATGTCAACCTTCCTTGTACGCAAGGGAGTTGGTCATGGCGCGGCTTCGACGGTGCCGGTCTCGCGCGGGGCGGCGCCCACGCCGCCGGTCGCCGGGGTCCGCCCGTGCCGCATGAAGACGGCGACGAGCAGGGCCAGGGCGGCGGCGCCCGCCGCCACCAGGAACGCGGAGACGTACCCCGACTCGGCGTAGAGGATCTTGTCGCCCGCCACTGATCCGTCGAGGACGTGCTGGGCGAGTACGGCGCCGAGCACCGTGACACCCGTGGCGTTGCCGAGGTTGTTGGCGACGCCCATCATTCCGGCACCGACGCCGGTGTGTGTCGCGGGCACGGCCTCGACGACGAGGTTCGACACGGACACGAAGAAGAAGCCGAACCCGACGCCCGCGAACAGGGCCGCGAGCAGGATGTGCCACACCTCGGTGTGCAGTACGGACAGGAGCGCCGCGCCCGCGGCGAGGCAGCCGAGCGCGATCACGAGGCCGGTGCGCGGCGCGTGCCGGCGCGCGAGCAGCCCGCCGAGCGGACCGCTCACCGCGCTCAACAGTCCTTGTGGCACAAGGAAGATGGCGACACCGAGCGGCGCCATGCCGAGTCCGAACCCGGTGCCCTTCGGCGTCTGCACGAGCTGCGGCAGCGTGAGCGCCTGCCCGCCGATCGCCACGGACCCGCCGAACGCGGCGAGCAGCGTCCAGCGCAGCCCGGGCCCCGCGAGCAGCCGCAGGTCGATCAGCGGATACGCGGCGCGCAGCTCGCACACCACGAACAGGGCGAGCAGCAGGCACGCGCCGACGGCCACCGCGATCAGCCGGGCCGAGCCCCACCCCCAGCGGCCGCCCTGCCCCACCGCGAGCAGCACTCCCGCGGCGCCGCAGCCGAAGAGCAGTCCCCCGGCCACGTCCACGCGCCGCCGGAGCCGCACCCCCGACTCCGGGAACGTGGCGACGACGAGCGGCGTGAGCACCACCGCGTACAGCAGGCAGAACCAGAAGATCGCCCGGAAGCCGAAGGCCTGCGTGAGCACCCCGCCGACGACCGGTCCCACGATGACGCTGAGCCCGATGCCGGTGGTGATCGCGCCCATCGCCACCGGCACGAGGCGCACCGGGAACACATCACGGATCAGCCCGTACGCGGCAGGGGCGATCACCATCGCGATGCCCTGCACGGCCCGCCCGGCGAGCAGCACGGGGAAGTTCGGCGCGAGGGCGCACACCAGCGAGCCGACCGCGAAGGCGCCCGCCGCGCACACGATCACCCGCTTCTTGCCGTGCCCGTCGGCGACCTTGCCGAGCAGCGGCTGCGCCACCACCCCGACGAGGCTCACGACGGTGAGCGTCCAGCCGATCGACGGGGTGCGGAACTCGGCCGCCATGTGCTGCAACGCCGGGTAGACGAGGGCGAGTTCGAGCGCGACGACCTCGGTGAGCAGGATCAGCGGGACCAGCCGCAGGACGTATGCGGCGGTGCTGCGGCCTTCGAGCCTGGACGTGTCGGTCACGGTGACGTCTTAACGCGCTTGCGTTAAACAAACAAGACAACCGACACTCTTCGCCATGGACCCCGCGACGGCCCCCGCGAACGGAACAAGACGCCGCCTCATCGACGTGGCGGAGCGCCTCTTCGCCGAACAGGGCATACACGCCACGTCACTTCGGGAGATCGCCGCGGCGGCGGACCAGCGCAACACGTCCGCGGTCGCCTATCACTTCGGCACGAAGCACAAGCTGATCGAGGCGATCTACGAGGACCGGCTCACCGCCACCACGGCGCGTCAGCTGGAGCTGCTGGACGCGATCGACGCGCAGGGCCGGGGCAAGGAACTGCGGGCGCTCACCGGGGTGTTGGTGCGTCCGATGGTCGAGCGCCTGGAGGATCCCGGGCGGCCCAGCTGGTTCCTGCGGTTCGTCGTCAACGCCATGTACGTCGAGGGCATCGCGCCGAACGACCTCGGGGCGCATCCGTGGACGCGCGGCCTGCTGAAGCTGCACTCCCGGATCACGCACTGCATGCCCGAACTCCCGGATCGCGTAAGGGAGAACCGGTGGGAGTTCTTCATCGGTCTGCTGCTGCACACGCTCGCCCAGCGGGAGCGGGTGCTGCAGGCCGGAGCCGACCTCGGCGAGCAGCGCCTGCTCGCGGCCGACCTCGTCGACGCGGGGGTGGCGGTGCTCACCGCCGAGGTGTCGGACACCCCGTGGTGATCAGCCGTCCAGTGGCGATCACCTGTCCAGTGGCGATCAGCTGTCGACCCACCCGTGCTTGCGGCCGCTCTGCACCAACTCCCGGCGGATCGCCAGGATCTGCTCACCCGTCAGCGAGGGCGCCGAGCGCAGCAGCAGCTCCGTGACCTCGTTCGTGAACTCGTCGACGCGCAGCACATCGCAGAGCACGTCGTCGCCCTCGGCCGCGTGCCGGCCGGGCGTGGGGGCCGAGGCCCCCTCGGCGAGCTGCACCGACGAGGCCTTGGGCCCGCGGTCGCCCTCCTCGATGTCGAAGGAGACCTTGAGACCCGTGCGGATGTACGACTCGGGGATCAGGAGGTCGTTCACATGCAGGAAGACGTCCTCGCCGCCGTCGTCCGGCGCGATGAACCCATAACCACGCGCTCCGTCGAAGCGCACCACACGACCAGCAGCCACGCCGACCCCCAACCACCTCGGCGGGCCCAGTGCCCGCAGCCTCCAACAACGTTTGCGGATCCTACCGGTCCGCCCCCGTGTTCCCGCGGACCTGCCGCAGCGACGCCCCAGCGTGATGTCACGGTGACGGAAGTGGCGGTATCCGCACACAGCAACTCATGTGAGACTGACCGTCCCCCGTCCACCCTGACGTAAGGGACGTACGCCGTGCGGTCTCTCCCGCTGCCGGTCACCCTGGCCGCCCGCCTGCTGCCCGTCGCCGTGCTCGCCTGCGCGGGCTGGGCCTATTCGGGCCCCATGGCGGAGCAGTCCGCGAGCAAGGACCACTCCGAGTCGGCGCCGCAGTCGTCCTCGGCACCCGACGAGCCCGGTGAGTCCGTGGCCTCGAAGACTTATCAGCAGCCCCCGGCCCCCTGTGAGGCGCTGCCCACCTCGACGGTCAAGTCCCTGGTGCCGGACGCCAAGACGGCGGGCAAGGAGCTGTCGGCCACCGACGAGTCGGTCCGCCGCGGCTGCTCGTGGAGCGCCCTGAAGGGGTACGACTACCGCTGGCTCGACGTCTCCTTCGAGATGAAGGACTCCGACGACCTGGCGAAGAAGGCGTTCGCGGCCGGGGACGGCGAGAAGCGGACCAGCCCGCTCAAGGGCCTCGGGGACGAGGCGCGTGTGACGAGCTCGCTCACGACGAAGGACAAGCAGGACACCCGCGAGTCCGTCGTGACGGTCCGCACGGGGAACATGCTGCTGACCGTCACCTACAACGGCAGCGACTTCGAGTCGAAGGGCGCGCCGTCGAACGACACCGTGATCAGAGGCGCCCGCAAGGCCGCCGGGGACGCGGCGGCCTCGCTCGGCAAGGGCTCCTGAGTCAGCCCTGGCGGGGCGGCCAGTTCTTGAACGTCTTGGGGCGCGGCGGCGCGTACGTACGCACCTTCGACGTGGTCAGGCCCATCCGGACGAGTGACTCGGCCACGGTCACGGCCGCCGCGACACCGTCGACGACGGGCACGCCCGTGCGCGCCTTGACCTCGTCCGCGAGGCCCGCCATGCCGCCGCAGCCCAGGCAGATGACCTCGGCCCGGTCGTCCTCTACGGCCCGCGCGGACTGCTCGACGATGGCCTTGACCGCGGCGTCCGGATCGCGTTCGAGGTCGAGCACGGCGAGGCCACTGGCGCGTACGGAGGCGAGGCGGTCGGTGAGCCCGGCCAGCTTGAGGCGGTCCTCGATGAGCGGCACGGCCCGGTCGAGCGTGGTGACCACGGAGTACTTGTGGCCGAGGTACTGGGCGGTGCTCGCGGCGGCCTCCGTGATGTCGACGACCGGAACGTCGAGGAGCTCCTGGAGCCCCTCGCGGCCGTGCTCTCCGTAGCCCGCCTGCACGACGGCGTCGAAGGGCTCCGGGTAGGCGCGGACCGTCTCCATGACGGCGATCGCGGCCAGGTAGCTCTCGTAGTTGCCCTCGCAGGAGTCGGGGCCGAACGCCGGGGTGAGCGGCACGATCTCGGTGCCCGGCGAGGCCACGGCCCTGGCCTGCGCACCGATGCTCTCGGTCATGTCCTCGGTGGTGTTGACGTTGCAGACGAGAATGCGCATGGCGGGCTACAGCTTTCTTCTTGTTGTGCTTCTAGTTGTGCTGAGTTGTGGGAGCGAGGTCAGGCGGCGGGAACGGCGATCTCCTCGCCGTCCACGTCGTTCGCGGTGCGGCTGCGGTCCGCGACGGCGACGTAGAGCAGCGCGGCGAGACCGGCGCCGATGAACCAGGAGAACCCGGAGAGCGACTTGAACGCGGGCACGAGGGCGATCACGACCGCGACGGCGGCGGAAGGGGCGAACGCGCCGACGGCCCGCAGGTGGAACCCGGAACGGTAGTGGTAGTCGCCGTCGACGGCATCGGTGTAGAGGTCGGGCACGTTGACCCGCGTCTTGCGCACCAGCCAGTAGTCGGCCATGACGACACCGAAGGCGGGGCCGAGCAGGGCGCCGAGGCCGCCGAGGAAGTAGTTCACGACGGTCGGGCTGTTGTAGAGGTTCCAGGGCAGGATGACGAGCCCGATGACGGCGCTGACGATGCCCGCCTTGCGGAAGTTCAGCTTGCGCGGGAACAGGTTGACCAGCGTGTAGACGGGCGCGACGAAGTTCGCGAGCAGGTTCACCGCGATGGTCAGGACGATGAAGGCGAGCGAGGCGAGGACCATCAGCGGGGTGCTCGGGATGGTCGCGACGATGTCCTCGGGGCCGGAGATGACCGCACCGTTGATCTTGAACTGGCCGCCGGAGAGCACGACGACGATGCCGGCGAAGAAGAGCATGTTGAGCGGGATGCCGACCAGGTTGCCCGCGACGATGGCGCGGCGGCTCTTCGCGGAGCGGGTGAAGTCGCAGAAGTTCAGGACGAAGGTGCCGTAGATGACGACCCAGAGCGCGGCGGATTCCAGGATCTGCCGCCAGGCGTCGAGCCCGGTGGGCGCGGAGCCGGTGGAGACCGCGATGGACATGTCCGCCTTGACGAAGATCCAGGCGGCGAGCGCGCACATCGTGATGAGGATGGTGGGCGCGGCGAACGCCATGTACTTGCGGATGAGTTCCATGCCGTAGCTGACGATCACGACCTGGATGACCCAGAGGGTCAGGAAGGTGATCCAGCCGAGGGTGGACAGGCCCAGGATCGAGTTGTGGTCGAGCGAGGCGGCGCCGGGCGCCAGCTTCTTGATCACGGCGCCGAGCACGACGGCGGCGAGATACGTCTGGATGCCGAACCAGGCGATGGCGACGGCGCCGCGCACGGCGGCGGGGATCTGCGCCCCGCGGGTGCCGAAGGCGATCCGGCTCATCACCGGGAAGGGGACGCCGGTCTTCTGGCCCATGTAGCCGGAGAGCGTGAGGAGCCCGAAGAGCAGGGCGGAGGCGACCGCGAAGGCGATCAGGATCTGCCAGACGCTGAGCCCGAGCGCGAACAGGCCCACGGCGAAAGCGTAGTTGCCCAGGCTGTGCACGTCGTTGCCCCACAGCGTGAAGACGTTGTACGCGCCCCAGCGGCGCCCCTCCTTCTTGGTGGGGGCCAGATCGGGACTGTAGAGACCTGGACTGGTGCGGGCGGGCCCGTCGACACCGGCGGTGGGGGTCTGTTCGTGCACGGCAGCCATGACGCGCTCCTGGATGTCCACATTTTCCGCGATGAGGAACTTGGTTTCCTCTTGGCGGGAAGACGCTACGGGCCAGTTTTGCGGTAATCAAGAGGCGTACGCGAAGAAAACACCGATTCCTCACGGGTGAACTGACCGCCCAATTCGGGCATTTGGCGATCCGCACACGCGTCGGACCCGCACTCCCGGTTTGGTATACCAAACCTGATGGAGTACGGGTCCGTCAATGAGCCAGGTCACAGAATCTGGATCGGAAAAGGACGCACGGGGAGGTGCAGAGGGTGGTGCGGGGCCGCTCAGTCCCGCCGCTGCCCCGCCATCAACACCGTGTACAGCACGAGCGATGCCGTGAGGCCCACGGCCCAGCCGTAGTCGGCCAGCGGTTTGAGGAAGGGGATCAGTCCGTCCACGGGGAACGGCCCCGCCTTCTCGCCCTTGGCGTTCACCGTCGAGTACGAGCCGCCGACGGCCAGCACGCCCCCGACCGCGAAGGCGAGGACGGCGCGCCAGTTCCAGCCGCCGCGGTACCAGTAACGCCCGTCCCGTACATACAGATCGGCGAGGTGCAGCACCGTCCGCCGCACGATCCAGTAGTCGGCGATCAGGATGCCCGCGACCGTGCCGAGCAGCCCGCCGACCAGGCCGAGCCACGTGAAGATGTACAACTCCGGCGTGGACGTGAGCTTCCACGGCATGACGAGGACACCCAGCACGCCCGTGATGATCGCGCCGGCGCGGAAGCTGATGAGCTTCGGGGCCAGGTTCGCCAAGTCGTACGCGGGGGACACCACGTTGGCCGCGACGTTCACCGAGATCGTCGCCACGAACACGGTGATCAGTGCGAAGAGCAGCCCGAACACGTTGTCCGTCTTGCCCGCCAGCGCCACCGGGTCCCAGATGGGCACCCCGTAGACCTTCTCCGAGCCCGCCGTCACCAGGACCGACATCAGCGCGAACAGGGTCATGGTCGTCGGCAGGCCCAGGGTCTGCCCCCAGACCTGCGCCCGCTGCCCCTTACCGAAGCGCGTGAAGTCCGGGATGTTCAACGACAGCGTGGACCAGAAGCCGATCATGCCCATCAGGCCGGGGAAGAAGACCTTCCAGAAGTCCGGGCCCCAGCCGACCTTCGACGGCTCGTGCAGCAACGGACCGAAGCCGCCCGCCTTGTTGGCGATCCACACCAGCAGCACCACCGCTCCGACGAGCACGAACGGCGCCGCCCAGTTCTCGAAGCGGCGCAGCGTCTCCATCCCCCGGTAGATGATGGCGAGTTCGAGGACCCAGAAGACAAAGAAGCAGAGCCAGAGGGTCCACGGATAGCCGCCGACCTCGGCCGCCCCCGTCCACCCTCCGAAGATCTTCCCGAGGAGTACGAAGATCCCCTGGCCGCCGATCCACGTCTGGATGCCGAACCAGCAACAGGCCACCGCGGCCCGCACCATCGCGGGCAGATTGGCGCCGCGCACACCGAAGCCGGCCCGCGCCAGGACCGGGAAGGGGATGCCGTACTTGGGCCCGGCGTGCCCGGTCAGCAGCATGGGGGCCAGGACGATGACGTTCGCCAGGGCGATGGTGAGGACCGCCTGCTTCCAGTCCATGCCCAGCGCGACGAGCCCGGACGCGAGCGTCCACGACGGGATGCAGTGCGCCATCCCGATCCACAGGGCCACGAAGTTGTACGTGGTCCAGCGGCGGTCGGCGAGCGGGACCGGGCGCAGGTCCTCATTGGCGTAGGGGCTGTCGGCCGGATAGGCGTCGGCGGCGAGCTCCACCGCGGGCAGGGGCGCTCTCGGGGCAGTGTCGGTCATGGGCAGTCCGTTCTGATCAGGGAGACGGGAACAGCGGCCGTGCGGGTACGGATGCCGTCAACTGCCTTGCCTGGTACGGGTGTTGCGCACGCTCGATCGCGGGCCGTGTCATCCGTTCAGCGTTATCCGTTCAGCGCGGGGATCACGTCCCTGCCGTACGCCTCGATCACCGCCTCCTTCGCGTCGTGCATGGCGTACACGGCGAACTGGTCGACGCCCAACTCCCGGAGCGCTTCCAGCCGTTCGAGGTGTGCGGCGGTCGGGCCGAGCAGACAGAAGCGGTCCACGATCTCGTCGGGCACGAACGCCGTGTCCGGGTTCCCGGAGCGGCCGTGGTGCGCGTAGTCGTACCCCTCGCGCGCCTTGATGTACTCCGTCAGCGCGTCCGGGACCATGCCGGAGTGCGCGCCGTACCTGGCCACCAGGTCGGCCACGTGGTTGCCGACCATGCCGCCGAACCAACGGCACTGCTCACGGGCGTGGTCGAGCGCGGCCGGTGTGTCGACCTCGGTGACGTACGCGGGCGCGGCGACGCAGATCTTGACCGAGGCGGGGTCGCGGCCCGCCTCCTTCGCGGCGTCCCGCACCGCCTTGATCATCCACTCGGTGAGGAACGGGTCGGCGAGTTGGAGGATGAACCCGTCGGCCTCCTCGCCGGCCATCTTGAGCGCCTTGGGCCCGTACGCGGCCATCCAGACGGGGAGTTCGGCGCCCTCGCGCACCCAGGGGAACCGGACGACCGAGCCGCCGCCGAGGTCCGCCTCGTCACCCCGGCCGAGCGCGCGGATGACCTTCATCGCGTCGCTGATCCGGGCGAGCGTGTTCGGCTTGCGCCCGGCGACCCGCATCGCGGAGTCGCCGCGCCCGATGCCGCACACCGTGCGGTTGCCGTACATGTCGTTGAGCGTCGCGAAGGTCGAGGCGGTGACCTCCCATGTGCGCGTGCCCGGGTTGGTGACCATCGGGCCCACGGTCAGCCACTCGGTCTCCGCGAGGATCCGGCTGTAGATGACGAACGGCTCCTGCCACAGCACGGCCGAGTCGAACGTCCACCCGTACGTGAAGCCGGAGCGCTCCGCGCGTTTCATCAGATCCACGACCGCGGAGGCGGGCGGGTCGGTCTGCAGGACGAGTCCGAAGTCCATGGGGAGCCCCTCGTGTTCGAGTGCCGAGTTCCGGGTGCCGAGCCGCCATTGAAAGCCACAAGCCTGGACTTCCCACGGAGGCTTGGCAAGAGGCCCGCCCGATGAGTTCTACGCGCGTCCATCATCTGTCCCCGCGTCCGTCACCCGCATCCGTCACCCGTGCGAGTGCCGGGCCTCCTGCGCGGGCTCACGGCCGGGGAACGTGCCGAGGTCGGCGATCCGGTACCCGTTCGGATAGCCGCGCACCGTGCTGCTGTCCCGGCCGTGCTGCGGTGTGCCGCGCGCCGGAAGGAGGCGGACGAACCGGCCGCGCATCCTGAGCCCGCCGCGCACCACCCGCTCGACGGTCGGGTTCGGGTCCTTGTAGCCGAACGCGGCGCGCAGCGGAGGGTCCATCAGACAGACGGAGGCCCGGCGCGCGGCGGTGCCGAGCGGGCCCGGGTACCAGGACGCCATCAGGTCGAGGGTCGCCTCGGAGACCGCGTGCCCGCCCGGGTCGTACGCGAAGTGGCGGCGCTCGTAGTCGTCCATGAGGCGCTCGAACTCCTCGTACGTCTCCGGGATGTCCTTGATGTTCATCCGCCGGCCGAGGTCCCGGTAGTAGTTGGTCGCGGCGCGCACCTCGCGCGGCGAGTACGGCCGCCACGCGTAGGCGTCCATCCAGCGTTTGGGCACGACGACGAAGGTCGAAAGGACGTAGCGGTAGTCGTCGTTGGAGATGTCGTAGGCGCCGTGCATCCGGTTCATCCGGCGCACCGCCTCGCGCCCCTCCCCCACGTCGGGACCGTGCTCGCCGACCGCGTCGAGGATGAGCACCGTGTCGTCGTACCGCTTCTGCGCGCGCTCGGTGAACTCGCCGGTCCGGCCGAGGAGTTGACCGATGCTCGGCACCGCGTACGTCCGGTAGAGGGCGAACCCGAGGGCCTGCATGGTGTCCCAGGGGAACTCGTACGACGAGCTGATGCCGTAGATCTCGTGGTAGTCGGTGTCGGGATCGAGCCGGCTGATCTGTCGGATCCAGTGGTCGCGCCGCACGCTGGTCCTCCCTGGGCCTTGACGCACGACAGGGCCGTGTCCCCGACGTGCCCGCCGCCCCACCTTCGTACGGCTGCCTTCAAGGATCAAGACCGACGACGCCCGGTCACGGGGCGCGGGGTGACCGAGGTCACGGGGACGCGCGGGGCGATCGCGGAATGCGCGGGTCCGTCCTGCTGCTGCACGAGTTGTCGGCCGATCCCTGTCCCAGGGACCGGCCTCCCCGTTCTTCGAAAGGCTTCCTGCACCATGCCGCTGGCCCTCCTGGCCCTGGCTGTTGTCGCGTTCGGCATCGGCACCACCGAGTTCGCCACGATGGGGCTGCTGCCCCAGATCGCCGACGGCATCGACGTGTCGGTGCCGCACGCCGGCAATCTCGTCTCCGCGTACGCGCTCGGTGTCGTCGTCGGCGCCCCCGTACTGACCGGCATCGGCGCGCGCATCCCCCACAAGCGGCTGCTGCTGCTCCTGTCCGGCCTGTTCGTGATCGGCAACGTCGCGTCCGCGCTCGCCCCGAACTTCGGCCTGCTCTTCGCCGCGCGTTTCCTCGCGGGGCTGCCGCACGGAGCGCTGTTCGGTGTGGGCGCGGTCGTCGCGTCCCGGCTCGTCACGCCCGACCGGGCCGCGCGCGCCGTCTCGAAGATGTTCCTCGGGCTCACCGTCGCGAACATCATCGGCGTCCCGGCGAGCACGGCCCTCGGCCAGCACCTGGGGTGGCGCTCCGCCTACTGGGCGGTCGCCGTCATCGGCGGTGCCGCCCTCGCGGCGCTCGCCCTCTTCGTCCCGCACCAGCCGCGCGGCGGGCAGAGCGGGATCCGGCACGAGCTGCGGGCGATGGGCAACCGGCAGGTGCTGATCGGCCTGGCCACGGCCGTGGTCGGATTCGGCGGCTTCTTCGCCGTCTACAGCTACCTGGTGCCCATGCTGACGAACGTCACGGGCATCTCCGACTCCTCGACCACCCTGGTCCTCGCGCTCTACGGCGTCGGCATGACCCTGGGCACGCTGATCGCGGGCCCGCTCACGGACCGCGCCCTGCGCCCGACCCTGTACGCGGGTCTCGCCCTGCTCGCCGCGGCGCTCGTGGCGTTCTACTTCGCGGTCCACAGCACGGTTCCCGCGCTCATCGTCATCACCCTCGTCGGAGCGCTGGGCTCCCTCATCACGACGCCCGTGCAGATGCTCCTCATGGCCAAGGCGGAGGCGGCCCCGACGATGGCGGCCGCCTCCAACCACTCCGCCTTCAACCTCGCCAACGCGGGCGGCGCCTGGCTCGGCGGCCTGTCCATCTCGGCGGGCTGGGGTTGGACCTCCCCCACCCTCGTGGGCGCGGCCCTCGCCCTCGCCGGCCTCGCACTGGCCTTCGCGGGCGGCGCCATGGACCGCGGCACTCGCCGGTCCGACGTGGTCGCTTCGTCCGGGGCCGATTCCTCGGAGCAGGCCGACCAGGTCACACTGACGAAGCCGTGACGGCGACTCGGGAGCCCCTCCACCCCAGGTACCGACACGTCTCTCGCGGCATATGCACACCGTGCCCGGCCCGACCGGTGAACTCCCGCTCGGTGACGACGAGTTCACCGTGGACGGCGCCTCGAACGCGAGTCGAGGAGGCACAACCTGGACCGCTCACCGACCGGCGACAACCCGGCTCGTGGCAGGCCCTGGCGCACGTATGAAAAAAATGGACACCGCGGCTTGGGTGGCCTCGGCTCATCACGCGACGGACCCCACGCATCGGAGACGCCCATGCCCGCCGAGCAGTACGTCCTCACGCTCTCCTGCCTCGACAAGCAGGGCATCGTGCACGCCGTGTCCAGCTACCTGTTCATGACGGGATGCAACATCGAGGACAGCCAGCAGTTCAGCGATCACGACACGGAGCGGTTCTTCATGCGGGTCGCCTTCAGTGCCGAGGCGCCCGTATCCGTCGAGAAGCTGCGGGCCAGCTTCGGTGCCATCGGTGACTCGTTCCGGATGGACTGGCAGATCCACCGGGCCAACGACCGCATGCGGATCGTGCTGATGGTCAGCAAGTTCGGGCACTGCCTCAACGACCTGCTGTTCCGCTCACGCACCGGGGCGCTGCCGGTGGAGATCGCCGCCGTCGTCTCCAACCACCCGGACCTGGGCGATCTCGTCGCCACGTACGGAGTCCCCTTCCATCACATCCCCGTGACGAAGGACACCAAGGCCGTCGCGGAGCAGCAGGTGCTCGACCTGGTCGAGGCGGAGCAGGTCGAACTGGTCGTGCTCGCCCGCTACATGCAGATCCTCTCCGACCACTTCTGCAAGCAGCTCAGTGACCGGATCATCAACATCCACCACTCCTTCCTGCCGAGCTTCAAGGGCGCCAAGCCCTACCACCAGGCGCACGCCCGCGGGGTGAAGCTGATCGGCGCCACCGCGCACTACGTGACCGGTGACCTCGACGAGGGGCCGATCATCGAGCAGGAGGTCCGCCGCGTCAGCCACGCCGTCACTCCGGAGCAGCTGGTGGCCATCGGCCGCGACGTGGAGGCCCAGGCGCTGGCCCGGGCCGTTCAGTGGCACAGTGCGCGCCGTGTCCTGCCCAACGGGCACCGCACCGTCGTCTTCGCCTGACCGCGCCACCGTGCCCGATCGGTCGGTCGGCGCCGTGCGTATGGGCACCGTGCGTATAGGCACCGTGTAGGCAGAACTCCGAAGGTACCCAGGACGGCACGACGGCCGTCTTGAGGAGTCTGCGAGGAAGCCCTTGAGCACGGCAGCGATAGATGTGATCTGTCCGGCCTGGAACCGGTCCGAGGCCATCCGCACGACCATCGACAGTGTGCTCGCCCAGACCTTCGAGGACTGGCGCCTGATCGTGGTGTCCGACGGCTGCACCGACGACACCGACGACGTGGTGCTCTCCTACGAGGACGAGCGCGTCCAGCTGATCCGCACGGAGCGGCACGGCCATCCCGGAGGCCCCCGCAACATCGGCCTGGCCGCCTCCACGGCACCGGCCATCGCCTACCTCGACTACGACGACGAGTGGCTGCCCGACCATCTGGCCGTGCTGCAGCGCGAGTTCGACGCCGGGGCGCGCCTTGTGGCGACGGCGAGCATCGGCATGAACGAGCAGGGCGAGGAGGAGTACCGATCGCACCCGCTCAACGGCCTGTGGCACCCGAAGCTGCAGCTCCTGTGGCCGCTGTACGAGCCGTCGCGCGTCGGCCACGTGCGCGGGCTCCCCGAGAGCGTCGGCGGCTGGACCACCGACCACACCGGAATGGAGGACTGGGACCTGTGGCTGCGGCTCGCCGACGCCGGAGAGCGCTTCACCACGGTGTTGGACCGCACCGTCCGGATGCTGCTGCGCGACACCTCGCGCCGCCGGACCATGACCGTCAGCCACCGCCTCGTCCTGGGCACCCTCCCCGACGAGGCGGCCTGCACCAAGCTCACCGAAGCCGTCGGGACACCCGCGGTGCAGGACGAGCTGCGCGCGTGCTTCGCGGACGAGATGCTCCGCTTCTACCGGGCGATCGCCGACGCCGGTGAGCTGGTGACGCCGCACGGCATGAGCGCCGACGAGGCCCTGGCCGGCCTGGAGAAGTTCGTCACCGACCCCGCCGTGCCCATGCTGCGCGAACTCTCCTACGTGGCAGAGGAAGGCGGCTTCGCGGTCGTCCATCCCCTCCAGTGCAGCAGCGACCCGCACGCCGAACGGCTCCGGGAGTTCCTGCGCCGCCACGACGCCGGCCGGCACGTGATCGTGCGCCGGCTCATCCGGACGGTCGGCGCCTGACACCGCCCCTGCCCCTGAACCGATGCACCGACCCTGAGCGACTCGACAGCAACGTACGGAGACCCCCGATGAAAGCTTTGGTCCTGGCCGGCGGCTCGGGTACCCGGCTGCGTCCGATCACGCACACCTCGGCCAAGCAGTTGGTGCCGGTGGCCAACAAGCCGGTGCTCTTCTACGGCCTGGAGGCGATCGCCGAGGCCGACATCATCGAGGTGGGGATCATCGTCGGCGACACGGCCGAGGAGATCCGCGAAGCGGTCGGTGACGGCGGTCAGTTCGGCCTGAAGGTCACCTACATTCCGCAGGCATCCCCGCTCGGGCTCGCCCACGCGGTGAGCATCGCCGAGGAGTTCCTCGGTGACGACGACTTCGTGATGTATCTCGGTGACAACTTCGTCGTCGGTGGCATCAGGAATCTCGTCGACGCGTTCCGCGCCGAGCGGCCCGACGCGCAGATCCTGCTCACCCGGGTCCTCGACCCGTCCGCCTTCGGGGTCGCGGAGCTCGACGACCACGGCCAGGTCGTAGGTCTGGAGGAGAAGCCGATCCGGCCCAAGAGCGATCTGGCTCTGGTCGGGATCTATCTCTTCACCCCGGCGATCCACGAGGCGGTGCGCTCCATCGAGCCCTCCTGGCGAGGGGAGTTGGAGATCACCGACGCGATCCAGTGGCTCATCGATCAGGGCAGCCCGGTACGGTCCACCGCGATCACCGGCTACTGGAAGGACACCGGGAACACGGCCGACATGCTTGAGGTGAACCGCTCGGTCCTCGACACTCTCGAACCGGCGGTGCACGGTCGGGTCGACGACCGGTCCGAACTCATCGGGCGGGTCGTGATCGAGGAGGGCGCCGAGGTCATCGGCAGCCGGATCGTCGGTCCTGTGGTGATCGGTGAGGACACGGTGGTGCGCGACGCCTACATCGGTCCCTACACGTCGGTGTCCGCCAACTGCCGTATAGAGCAGAGCGAGATCGAGTACTCCATCGTCCTGCGCGGTTCCTCGGTCCGTGGTGTCCGTCGCGTCGAGGCCTCCCTCATCGGCCGCGACGTCGAGGTGACACCGGCCCCCCGCGTCCCTTCCGCCCACCGGCTCGTGCTCGGTGATCACAGCAAGGTGCAGATCTCGTCATGAGCAGCAGAATTCTCGTCACCGGCGGCGCCGGCTTCATCGGTTCTCACTACGTGCGCACCCTGCTCGGGCCCGAGGGGCCGGGTGACGTCTCGGTCACCGTCCTCGATCTGCTCACGTACGCCGGTAATCCGGCGAACCTCGACGAGGTCCGCGCCCATCCCGACTTCGCCTTCGTCGAGGGCGACATCTGCGACGCCGACCTCGTCGCCAAGCTCATGGCCGAGCACGACGAGGTGGTGCACTTCGCGGCCGAGTCGCACGTCGACCGCTCGATCGAGGACGGCTCCGCGTTCGTGCGGACCAACGTGCTCGGTACACACACCCTGCTGGAGGCGGCCCACCAGGCAGGCGGCCGCAGGTTCGTGCACGTCTCCACGGACGAGGTCTACGGCTCGATCGACGTTGGTTCCTGGCCGGAGACCGACCCGCTCGCCCCCAACTCGCCCTACTCCGCCGCCAAGGCCTCCAGCGACCTGCTCGTCCTGGCCTACCACCGCACCCACGGCCTGGACGTCCGGGTCACCCGCTGCTCCAACAACTACGGGCACCATCACTATCCCGAGAAGCTCATCCCGCTGTTCGTGACGAACCTGCTGGACGGCAGGAAGGTCCCGCTGTACGGCGACGGCGGCAACGTGCGCGACTGGCTGCACATCGACGACCACGTCCAGGGCATCGAACTCGTCCGCACCAAGGGCCGGGCCGGTGAGGTCTACAACATCGGCGGCGGCACCGAACTGTCCAACAAGGAGCTCACCGGCCTGCTCCTCGACGCCTGTGGCGCCGACTGGGAGGGCAGCGTCGAACACGTCGCCGACCGTAAGGGCCACGACCTCCGGTACTCGGTGGACTGCACCAAGATCCGCCGAGAACTCGGTTACGCGCCCCGCAAGGACTTCCGTGAGGGGCTCGCCGAGACCGTGCGGTGGTACCGGGACAACCGTGCCTGGTGGGAGCCCCTGGCCCGGTAGTCGTCCCGGGGGCCGTCCCGCGGCCTATACCGGTGGGCGCAGGATTCGTATAGGGCGGGCGCGGAGGATCGTACGGATCACAGTTGTCGACGCGAATGAGGTGGAACCATGGCGAATCCTTTCGAGAACGATGAAGCGTCCTATTACGTGCTCGTCAACGACGAGGGGCAGCACTCCCTGTGGCCGGCGTTCGCGGAGGTCCCGGCCGGGTGGCTGACCGTGCACGGCGAGGACACGCGCGCTGCCTGCCTGGAGTACGTGGAGCAGAACTGGATCGACATGCGGCCGCTCAGCCTGGTGCGGGCGATGGCCGGCTCGGTGTCCTGATCCGGCTGCCCGTGGGGGCCGTGGTGGCAGTCGCCGCCGCGGCCCCCACGCGTACTCCGGGCTCGACCTGTCCAACGCATCACGGTGTCGGCTGCACACGGCGCACTGCTCGCAAGGAGCTGTCAGTGCAGCCTCCTGACAGGGCCGAGACCCCCCAAACAAGCCAAGGCCCTCACAGACTGGTTGGCGGAAATGCGTCCAACCAGGGGGTGCCATGGAGTTCCGAATTCTGGGTCCGGTGGAAGTCCGAAGAGACGGCGAAGCCATCGTTCTGTCGGGAAGCAAGGTCAAGACAGTGCTCGCGGCTCTGCTGCTGGCCAAGGGGCGGGTCGTCTCCGACGCGCAGCTGAGCCGGCTGCTGTGGGGGTGGAGCCCGCCCGTCACCGTGAGCGCGCAGATCTACACCTACATCTCGCGGTTGCGGATGCGGCTGGGCGACGACGTGCGGATCGTGCGCCAGTTGCCGGGTTACGCGCTCGACGTCGGCCACGCCCGGATCGACTTCCTGGAGTTCGAACGACTCAGCCGGCTCGGTACCGAGGCGCAGGAGGCGGGCGACGTGGAGCGGGCCGGTGCGCTTCTGCGCGACGCGCTGGAGCTGTGGCGGGGGCCGGCCCTGTCGAACGTCACCGAGTTCCTGGCCGATTCCGAGCTTCCTCGCCTGGAGGAGACCCGGGCGGTGGCACTGGAGCACCGGATCGAAGCGGATCTGGAACTCGGCCGGCATCGCGGGCTGGTTCCCGAACTCACCTCCCTGGTCGCCGAGTTCCCGGTGCGGGAGCGGATGCGGGCGCAGCTCATGAAGGCCCTCTACCAGTGCGGGCGGCAGGCCGATGCGCTCACCGCGTACCACACGGGTCGCCGAGTGCTGGCGGACGAGCTGGGGGTCGACCCCGGTGCCGAGCTGACTGCCGTGTACCAGGCCGTGCTGACCGGAGGCCCGGCGGTTGCCCTTCCGGTCCGGGGCGCGGTGGTGCGCACGGCGCCGCCCAGTACGCTCCCCGCGGACATACCGGAATTCACCGGTCGCGAGGCCGAGTTGGCGGCACTGCGTCGGCTGCTCCCGCCGGCCGAGGGACGCTCGTGGCACACCCGCCGGTTCCTGGTGACGGGCATGCCGGGCATCGGCAAGACCGCTCTGGCCGTGCGGTCGGCCAACGAGTCTCTGGATGCCTTCCCCGACGGTCAGTTGTACGTGAATCTGAGCCACCCGGACGGCCTGCCGATCGATCCGCGCGATCTCCTGGTCGGGATGCTGCGCTCTCTCGGGGAGCCGATGGGCGCCGGCGAGTCGGATCTCGACGAGCTGGTCAGGATGTACCGGACCCGGACCGCGGGGCGTCGGATCCTCATCCTCCTGGACAACGCGGTCAGCGAGCTGCAACTCTCACCGCTGCTGCCCGGGGCGCCCGAACCGGCGGTACTGATCACCAGTCAGACGCTGCTCGGACCGATCGGCGGCCTGCACACCCGTGTTCTGGGGCCGCTCAGTGCGCAGGAGAGTCTGCAGATGCTGACGGCGTCCGTGGATCCGGCGCGCATCGCCGCGGAGCCGCAGCCCGCGAGGGACATCGCCCAGTACTGCGCGGGACTGCCACTGGCCGTGCGGGTCGTGGCGACACGGCTCGCGGCCCGGCCGAGTTCCTCGCTGCGTCGTTTCGCGGACCGTCTCGCGGATCCGGGCAGCCGTCTGCGGGAGTTGGAGGTGCGTGGCCTGTCCGTGCCGCGCAGCCTGGAGGCGTCGCTCGGCCGTCTGGACCACGAACAGCGCAGGCTGCTCCTGCTACTGCCGCGGCTCGACGGGGAGGTGTTCTCCGTGCGCTCGGCGGCCCGGTCACTCGGTCTCGGGGCGGCACCCCTGGAGGTGACGCTGGAGTCTCTGGTCGATCAAGGGCTGCTCGGCTTCTCCGACGAGCCCGACGAGCCGGTGTACCGGCTCAACAGTCTGGTGCGACTGTTCGCGGAGACGAGCCGCTCTGTCCTGGAGGTCGAGCAGTCCGCGGCCTGAGGTGCGTGGGGCCCGGCGTGCGGGCGTGTCAGGTACGCGGCGCCGGGCCACTGTCCGGTACGGGCACCACGGCGGTGGCGGGCCCGGCCGGATCGACCAGGAGGACCGGGCCGCGGGTGTCGGGTTCCGTGGCCAGGGCGCCGAACCGGTCGGAGCCGAGCGGCAGATCGCGTACCAGCCACACCTGTGGTCCGCGGGTCTCGGTGTGCCGCACGGACACGGGCGCGGGCTCGTGGGGGCGTACGTCCACGGACCGCAGGTCCGCCACCACGCCCACTCCGCTCGCCTTGACCACGGCTTCCTTGCGGGTCCAGGCACGGTAGTAGGTGGCGGTGCGCGCCGCTTCGTCGGGCAGGCTCTTCAGGTACCGCAGTTCGGACGGTGACATGACGGCGGACGAGGTCGTCCAGAGGTCACCGGCGGGTCGCGCGGTCTCCAGGTCGACTCCCACGGGCCGCTGCGCGGACACGGCGAGCAGCCAGTGCGGCCCGGAGCGCGACAGGTTGAAGTCGAGTCCCGTGCCGGGCACCACGAGTCGGGGCCTGCCGTGCGCCGGATCCGGGCAGCGCGGGCAGGGCCAGCGGCCCACCCGCAGTTCGCGGGGGTCGGCGTCGAGATAGCCCGCGAGAATGCGCCGTACCTCGGCGTGCACCTTCGCGTAGCGCGTGCCGATCGGCGCGGCGCGGCGGGCCGCGATCGCGCGCTCGTCGGGCGAGAGCAGCGCGAGAGCCGCGGGGTCGAGCTGATCGGACACCTTGCCCTGCCAGACATGGACGGCATCGGTCTCGCGCAGGGTCCGGTACGAAGCTCCGTGCATGAACAGGCTCCTGGCAGGGGGGTTGGGGCCGTGCGGCCTAAGGGCCATCAGTTCGACATGGCGACGCAGATGCGGCGCGCCCCGGTGAAGGGACGGCGGCCGTGGGCGAGGGACACGTTGTCGAGCAGCATCAGATCACCGCGGTTCCAGGGGATGTCGACGGCCGTGGCGATACCGCGGCCGCAGATCTCGGTCACCGTGTGTCCGGGGATGGCGGATCCGTCCGCGAAGGTGGCGTTCCAGGGCAGTTGCTCCTCGGGCAGCATCCGCCACAGCACCTCGCGGGGGCCCGAGCCGGCCGGGTGCCAGCGGTGGATCTGGTTGAACCACACTTCGGATCCGGTGATCGGATGTCTGACGGTGGCGGGCAGGACCCGCGAGACCTGGATCCCACCGTCCGCCTTCCAGACCCACTCGTCACCGGTCCCGTCGAGGAACAGCTCGACCTGTTCGCGGCGGTCGGTGCCGAAGGCGCCCTGCCAGCTCTCGCCGATTCCGGAACCGTCGTGGAAGTAGCGGACGTAGCGCACTCCGGGAAGCAGACGTTCCCGCAACGCGGGGTCGAGAGCGGCGAGCCAGCCCTCGGCGTCGACCACCATGCTTTCGCCGCCGGTGAGCGGTGCGGTGTCGCAGTACATGGCGAGGCGTGTGGGCCAGGCGTGGGCGGCGCTCATCTTGTGGTAGGGCCAGACGGTGGTCTCCGGCCGGCCGGTCTCTGTGCGGAAGACGGCGTCGACGGTGCGGCCACACGCTCCCGCGTCCTGTCCCGACCTGTTCGGGAGCAGCTGGGCGAGTACGGCGGAGAGGGATTCGGCCGTGACGTCGAACCCCCTGAAGACCAGGGCCTTCTCCTCGGCGAGCAGCCCGGTGAGCTCCCGCGGCCCCAACTCCGACAGACGTTGCACCAGTTCTTCGGGGCCGCCGATGCCCACCGGGTCGATCTCCAGCGGCGTCCAGTTCTCCAACCTCACCACACGGCCTTTCTCCGACATCTCACCAGGAAGGCCGGTGGGGGGACAGGACGGTGTGCCGACGGCCTACAAACACGTCGCTCATCAAAGGGCGCCCACCTACGGCATTCCTATGGCGCGGGCACAGCTGGGACGGCGGCTGCGGGGCGGGCAGGCCCCGCCCGGAGAGACGGGGTGGCCGGGTGGCACGGCAGCGGGTGGCCGCGCTCAGGCGTCGAGGATGCCACAGGCAGTGCGGCCGGGCCGAACTGTCGCGTGTAGACCCGGTGTAGGCGACGCGGGGACCGTGAGCACCCGGTGTACGCCCCGCGGCGCGGCGCCCGCCGCCCCCCTGCTCTGTGAGGTTCGCGTGAACTCGACCGCCACCGCCCTCCGTTTCGACCGGAGCCGCTTCCGTGATGTGCTCAGCCGCTTCTGTACGGGCGTGACGATCGTCTCCGCCGTGCACGACGGCAGACCGGTCGGCTTCGCCTGCCAGTCATTCGCCTCGCTCTCCCTCGATCCGCCGCTGGTGTCCTACGCGGTGGCCGAGACGTCCACGACCGGCCCCCGGATCGAACAGGCGGGGGCCTTCTGCGCGACGGTGCTGGGGGCCGATCAGGGCGATCTGTGCCGCGGGTTCGGCCGGTCCGGGGCGGACAAGTTCGCCGGTGTGGCCTGGAGTCCGGCCGACGGCACGGGGTCACCGCGGATCGCCGGCGGTCTGGCCTGGGTGGACTGCCGGGTCGAGACCGTGATCCCCGCCGGGGACCACCGGATCGTGGTGGGCCGGGTGGTGGACCTCCACACACCGGAGAACGCCGAGGACGCCGGCCCGCTGCTGTACTACCGGGGAGGGTTCCTCGGTCCGCACACCGTGCCCGGCCCCGCGGCCGCCTGAGCGCCCGGCGCGGGGCGAGCATGCCCGGCCGCCGTGTCCGGATGTGCTCGGCCCGGGCGGGCGGCGGCGCCGCAGGTTCAGCAGTCGGCCATCCGGCTGTCCGCGGAGGTGTCCGCGACCTCGGGCGGTGACAGGTCGAGCAGGTCGGCGAGGCCGTCCCCGGGCGTCCCGTCCGCGTCCGGGTGCTCACCGAGCCAGCCGAGATGGACCGCTCGCAAGCCCGCCTGGAAGCGGCTCCTCGCGCCGAGCCTGGCCATCAGCTCCGCGGTGATCCGGCGGCCGGTGCGCACCGACACCCCGAGCTTGCGCGCCACTCCTTCGTCGGTGAGGCCTTCGCTGAGCAGCTGCAGGACGGCTCTCTCCTGGCCCGTCAGGCCTCGGGCGTCGGTGCTGGTGCGCTGCTTGCGGGCGGTGGTGACGGGCGCTGCCCGCTCCCACACCATGCGGAAGAGCTCGGACAGGATGGCCAGTGTCCCCCGGCCCCGGAAGAGCAGCGCACCCTCGGCGCTGTTGTCCGGATCCATGGGTACGACGGCCGCCTCCCCATCGAAAATAATCATGCGGGCGGGCAGCGAGGCCACGGTGCGGACATCGTTGCCAAGGCCGACCAGCCAGCGCGCGTGGGCCACCGTCGCGGGGTCGTTGTAGATGCTGTCCAGGTAGATGGTTCGCATACCGACACCCCGGTCCCGCAGCGCCTCCGTCAGGGGACGGCTCGCCTCGCGGTTGTCCGAGGTCTGGTGCCCGCCGGGGGCGAAGGCCACGAGACTGCGGGTGCAGTCGGCGCTCAGCTCCTGTATGCGGTCGCGAATCCGGTCGAGGCCCTGCAACTGCTCGACCTCGTTGCGCTCGCTGCGGCTGCGCTGCGCCGCGAACTCCTCGGTCAGCCGGGCCACTTCCACCCGCGTCTCGGCTATCTGACGCTGCCGGGTGAGCAGATCCGACTCCTGCCGGGCGAGGAGGGCCTGGAGGGCGACGTCGGGACTGACCGCGCGCACCCGGCCCGGATTCTCCCAGGAAGGCCGGATCAGGCCCAGGCGAACGCACTCGTCCAGCGCTCCCCTCACCATCTCCCCAGGTCGGCCGACCAATGTGGCCAATTCTTCGACCGATCCCCCCGAGCCCAGTAAAGAAGCTCTGTAGACCTCTGTTGCCACCGCACTCAAACCGATGGGCTCAAGCACCCCGTCCCCCCACCCCGTTGAACGAAAGTCCTAATCCAGGCCTGTCGCGACGGCGGCAGAGTAACACGCCTTCCAGACAGGCGAGTTTCGCCGGAACGGACTTCTTGGAGCGGGAGAACGGGCCGTCAGGAGCAATGGAGGATCAACGGGTGGAGTTTGCGATTCGCTGCCAGCCGGGCTCTCCCGGCACCTCCTGCAGGCCCGGGTCGCCGGGGAGTTCGGAGATGGTCTCGCCGGCCTTCGACGACGGGGTCTGCCAGCCGGGCTCCCCCTCCCCGGCGAAGGCGCCACCGACGGTGACGGGTCCGAGCGCGAGCGCGATCACGGCGACGGCGACGACGGAGACCTTCTGGAATGCCGCGGACCTCATTGATGAACTCCTCTTTGTGGGGCGAGCCGAACGTCTGCACTTTCCGTTTGCACCCGGCGTTCGCACCCGATTCGGGACGTCGCCTCGGCACGAGATGATTCTTGCCTCGGCGATCCGTTCATCTCCAGTAATCGGCCTGTCAGCCTGTTGCGTTGGCAGTGAACTGACAGCGCCCGATCTCCCCCGTGCAGAGCTCTCCACCCTGTTCACCACTACTGTCAGCGGAATGTGGAACCTCATCCACCGGATATCCGGATCGGTCCGGTCCGGGCATTTGACTGCCTGTCGCCTCTCCTTCTTTTGCCCGGTGGCAGTTTGTGGCCAGGAAAATGGGAACTGCAGGTGCCGTAGGAAAGTTGTAGATCCGGGCCCCAGGATCATGCCGACCCCATTTCCGCACGCGCTTTATGAGGTGGCACCGTGGCCAATCCGTTCGAGAACGACGAGGCGTCGTACTTCGTACTCGTGAACGACGAGGGCCAGCATTCGCTGTGGCCGGCATTCGCCGAGCTCCCCGAAGGCTGGCGGAAGGCGCACGGCGAGGACACGCGCGCGGCCTGTCTCGCGTACGTGGAGGAGAACTGGACCGACATGCGTCCGCTCAGCCTGGTCCGCGCGATGGCCGGTGACGCGGCCTGAATCCACGGGACGCGAAGGGGGCCGCGGTGGGAGATCCACCGCGGCCCCCTCGCGTGTGACCGGGCCCCCGGGAGGGAGGGCTGCCCGAGGGCCCGGTCCGTCAGGCGGCCTGCGGCCGTTCGGCCGCACCGGTCGCCCCGCCCAGCTCGGCCGCCAGGAACTCGGCGAGCTGGGCGATGGTCGGGTAGTCCCATATCGCGGTGGGGTCGACGACTGTCCCGAGCTGCTCCTCCACGTCGGCGGCGAAGGCCACCACGGCGATGGAGTCGAGCCCGTACTCGCCGAGCTGACGGTGCGGGTCGACGGGCTCCGTGACGTCCGGCAGGTACTCCGCGACGCGGTCGGTGAGCCAGCTCTGGAGCTGGGAGGGGGTGGTGGGGTCGAAGGCGAACGTGGTCATCAGGGTCTCCTCGGAGTCGCGCTGCGGGTGGCCGCTCGGCCGCGGTGCCGAAACGGTGTGTGTGGGGGCGGGGCGTCGCCGCCGGGGAACTCGCTTCCGTACAGCGACAGTTCGGGGCGGTGGGACCGTGGCCGGGCACGGTGGCCGGGCGGCCGGCTCACGCGTACGACCGTGCGTCGAGCCCGAAGGACAGGTGGCGGTCGTCCCGGTCCGTCAGCTCCACGATCAGCGCGTCCTCGACCTCCGCAGGCAGCTGCGCGCCCGAGGGCCGGTCCACGGCGGACAGCCGGGTCAGCGCGGCCACCAGCCACTCGGGCCGGGCGAGGAAGTCGGCGTCCACTGCCGTCCGTTGGACGCCCAGGCACGCGGCGGCGGCGAGCGCCACGGTGTAGCGCGCCGCGAGCCGGCGTACGGGCACCTCGGCGTCGATGGCCAGTTGCCGCGGCCGCAGGGACGTGCCGGCCTCCGTGAGCGCGGCGAAGGCGCGCACGTGGTCCTCGGCGAGCGGACGTACGGTGGCGGGCAGTTCCTCGTCGAGCACGGTGCCGAGGGAGGCCGCCAGACAGTCCCGGCCGCCCGAAACCAGCCGCAGGGCGGTCAGGTCGAGTGCGGGCAGTTCGGCCTCCGCGCCGAACAGGGCGTCCGGGGCCGGGGCCGGATCGCGCGAGCAGCGGCCGAGGAGCCCCGGCAGCTGGGGCAGCAGGGCGGACAGGCAGGCCGCCCTGGCGATGTGGCCGAAGGCGACCGGCTTGACGTCCCTGGCGAGTTTCTGGAACACGGCGTGCTCGCCGTCGCGCCGGTAGAACTCCGAACCCATCACGGTGGAAAGGCGCTCCACTGCGTCCGTGAGGATCCCCGCGACCAGGTACTTCACCGCGGGCGCGTGCACGCTGCCGGACTCGGGGCACAGCTGCAGGGCGCGAGTCGCCGCCCGCGACAGCGCCTCGCAGACCAGAAGGTCGGCGAAGGTCTCGGCCAGGGCCGACCGCACGACGGGAATGACCGCCGCCTGCCGGCCGTAGAGCATGCGCCGCCGCGTGTGGTGCAAGGTGACACGAAGGGCCGTGTCGAGCAGGGCGGTGGTCATCGCCGGCATGGCCATCCGGGTCACCTGGAAGGCGCGGGCGGCCGTTTCGATGCCGGTACCCTCGGCGCCGAGCACCACGCTGCCGGGCACGTGCAGGCCGTCCACCTCCATGCCGCCGAGGCGTACGCCGCGCATGCCGACGGAGCGGAACCGCGGCAGCTGCCGTACCCGCGCCGGGTCCAGCCGGTCGGCGGTGAGGAACAGCTGTGACCGCGAGCGCGGACCGTCCTTCTCGCCGGTACGGGCCAGGACGACCAGGGCGTCGGCCCGGTCCAGGTTGGCGATGGACTCCTTGCGTCCGCTCAGCCGCAGCCCGCCGTCGGCGCGGCGGGCTGCGAAGGCGTTGGCCGCGATGTCGTTGCCGTGGGCGAGCTCGTGGAAGGCGCAGGCGATCCTGCGGTTGTCGAGCAGCAGGTCGGCCGCGGCGCGGTGCTGCTCGGGCGAACCGGCGGTCCACACGTTGACGGTGGCCAGGAGCTGACCGGCCCGGCCCAGCCCGAGGGCCGGGTCGCGCCGGTACACCGAGCGCATCAGCTCGACCATGTGGTCGACGCGTTCGAGGCGGCCGCCGAGCGCGGTCGGGACGAACTCGGCGTGCACGCCGAAGTCGTCCAGGGCGGACTCGGCCGCGGCGGCGGTCTCCTCGCGTTCGTCGGCGGCCACGGCCGCCGCGAAGCCGGCCGGGTTGCGGGCGTCCCAGGGGTCACCCAGGAGCTTCTCCAGATGGTCGGTACGGGAACCGATGTCGATCATGCGGCCTCCACCTCGCCGGCGCGTGGGATGTCCGTCGCGGGAGCGTCGGGCAGGGACGCCGAGGCGTCCTCTTCGTCGGTGCCGAGCAGCGTCGCCGGGGCGTCCGGCACGGCGGCCAGGAGTGTGCCGAGCTCGACGAACACCGGCGCCGCGTCGGCCGGAGCGGCGTCCAGGGCTTCGAGGCTCAGGGCCAGACAGCCGCGCAGCCACAGGCCGCCGCCCCACACCCCGTCGCGCAGCCGGGGCCGTGCGCGGTACAGGGCGAGCGCGGCGGCACCCGCGAAACACCACTCGTAGCGCTCGGCGAGCCGCATGGCGGCGGTGCTCGGCGCGCCCGCGGCGGGACGCAGCGCGCCGATGTCGGCGCTCAGCCGCTCGCTCGCGGCGAGCAGCGCGCGGGCGAGGCCGACCGTCGGCGACTCGCCCTCGTCGGCGGCCAGTTCGGCCACCAGGGCGGGCAGTGCGCCGAGCACATCGTCGCGCGGGGCCAGCAGGCGCAGGCGGTCCGCGTCGAGCGGATCGAGGGGATGATCCTCGCGCAGCCAGCGCGCCGGGGACCCGGCGTCGTCCGGGGCGGGCCGCCGTCCCGGACGCAGCAGGGGCAGTACGGCGGCGAGTCCGGCCCGGTTGACCCACGTGCTGCCGTCGAAGAGGGGGACGACCTGGTGGTCCCGCTCCAGCTTGGCGAAGCCGCCGTATCCCTCGACGTCCGTGAAGAAGCCACGGGCACCCAGCAGGTCGCCGATCAGCCGGAGTTGGCCCTGGATCAGGCTCGGGACGAACGCCTTGGTGACGGCGGAGACCACGCTCAGCTGCTCCGGGATCCGGTGGGCGGCCCGGGCGGCCGTGTGGGCCACGACCTCGGCGAGGAACTGCCGGGCCAGCGCCCGCCCGGCGACGTCACGGGCGTGCGGCAGGTCGGCCAGGCCGCGGCCGTACAGGCGTCGTTCGCCGAGGAAGCGGCGCAGCAGCCCCAGGGCGTGGTCACCCGCCCCCAGGGAGAGCGACACGCACACGATGCGGGTCAACTGCAGGGATTTGAGGACCAGTTCGATGCCGCTGCCCACCGCGCCGACCACGGCATGGGCGGGCAGCCGGGCATCGTCGAACTCCAGGCCGCTGATGTCGGCTCCGCGGATGCCGTGGGTGGGCATCTTGGGCAGCGCGCGGACGGTGCCGGCCGCAGTGGCGCGCTTGTCGAGCAGGAAGACGGTGAATCCCCGGGCCCCGCCGCCCGGTTCGGTGCGCGCGAGGACGCACATCAGGTTGCCCCGGGTGGCGTTGTTCACCGGCCACTTCCGGCCGTTCAGGCGCCAGCCGGAGCCGTGCCGGGTGGCGGTGAGCGAACCGGCGAGCAGGTCGCTGCCGCCGCCCGGTTCGGTCAGCCCCCACGCCACCGGTTCGCCCGCGAGGACCTGACGGGCCAGCAGATGGGCGGGGCCTTCCTCGTCGGCGGCCCACACGCAGACGCCACCGAGGAAGGTCTTGCCGTGGGCCACAGCCACGGTGAGATCGCGGGCCGCGATCCGGCGCAGCAGCGCGATGAACTCCTCCAGGCGTTCCTGGCGCCCGCCGTAGCGCGCCGGAACGTAGAACTCCGGGAGCCCCCAGGCGTCGAGCGCGGCGCACGCCTCGGTCGGGAAGCTCTCCGTCTCCTCGTGCGCGGCGAGCAGCGCGGGATCGAAGGGCCCGCCCGCCCGGGACCAGTCGGCCAGAGACTTCCGCAGGCCTGCGGCGGTGGGGCGCACGTCCGCCGTGGCGTCCCGCGCAGGGGCCTGCGGAAGTCTGGGGGGCGCGGTCATGCGTGCTCCCCCACCGCGAGGGCGACGGCCTGCGCCGCCGGGTAGCCGTCGGCCCACAGCGGCTCAAGCTCGCCGTTGGCGTACAGGCTGCGCATGGCGCCGCGCTGGACCTTGCCGCTGGTGGTGCGCCGGACCGCGCCGCGGCGCATCAGGAGCACGGCGTCGGCGCGCAGGCCGAACTCGCGGGCCACGGTCAGGCGCATGCTCGCCGCAAGGCGGGCCAGTTCCTCCTCCGGGGAGCGGCGCCGGACCTCGTGGATGACGACGAGGCGGCCCTCGGTGTCGTCGGCGCCGGCCGCGACGGAGACGACCGAGCCGACGGTGTCGCGCAACTCCTCGTGCTGACGGCGCAGTTCGTGCTCGATGTCGTGCGGGTAGATGTTCCGGCCCCGGACGATCATCATTTCCTTGATCCGGCCGGTGACGTAGATCTCGCCGTCCACCAGGGCACCGAGGTCGCCGGTGCGCAGCCATGCCCCGGCGTCGTCCCGGTCGTTCGCCACGCGGTTGCCGAACGTGGCCTCGGTGGCCTCAGGGTTGCGCCAGTAGCCGTTCACCACGAGCTCCCCGCGCAGCCAGATCTCGCCGACCGAGCCCTCCGGCAGGGCTTCGCCGGTGGCCGGGTCGACGATGCGGGCCTCCAGGTGACGGGGCTCGCCGCAGCTGACCAGCGTCCGGCCGGTGCCGTCGGCCGACGGCACCACGTGGCCGGCTTCGAGCGAGCCGGTGTCGGCGCTGAACACGCGCGGCACACGGCCCGACGTCGTCGAGATCATCAGAGTGGTCTCCGCCATGCCGTAGCAGGGCGTGAGCTGGTCCGGGCGCAGTCCGGCGGGCGCGAAGCGCTCCGCGAACTCCTGCAGGACGCTTGCCTTGACGGGCTCCGAGCCGCTGATGGTCCGGGTCCAGCGGGACAGGTCGAGACCGGCTATGGAGTCCTCTGGGACGCGGGTCAGGCACAGCTCGTAGGCGAAGTTGGGGGCGGCGGACAGGCCGATGTCGAAGTGGTCGACGAGTTCCAGCCAGGCGCGCGGGCGGCGCAGGAAGGCCGCCGGGGTCATCAGGGCGATGCCGCGGCCGGCCAGGAGCGGGGTCAGGATGTGCCCCATCAGGCCCATGTCGTGGTAATTGGGGATCCAGCCGCCGTAGCGCTGGCCCTCGCGCACCGGCAGGTAGGTGTCGATCGCGAGGGCGTTGAGCAGCAGGTTGCGATGGGTGACCCGGGCGCCCTTGGGGTCGCTGGTGGAGCCCGAGGTGTACTGGAGCAGCGCCAGGTCGTGCGGGGCGGCCGCGTGCGGGACGAAGGACTCGGCAAGCGGCTCCGGGTCGACGTCCGGGATCAGTACCGGGACGTCGAGGTCCTCCGCCGCGGCCCAGGTGAGCACGTCGTCCAGTTCGTCGGGCCCGGTGAGCACCGCCCCGATCCCCGCGTCGCGTGCGATCGCGCGCACCCGGCGCCGGTCCTGCTTGTAGCGGCCCGGCATCGAGGAGGGCACCGGCACAAGGCCGGCGTAGAAGCAGCCGAGGACGGCGACGACGAACTCGGCGGAGTTCGGCAGCAGGAGCAGGGCACGGTCGCCGGGGCGGCAACTGCTCAGCAGGTCCACGGCGCAGCCGCGGGCGGCGCGGTCGAGCTGGTCGTAGGTCACCCATTGGGTGGTGGCGGGGTCGGAGGGGTCGGGCACGATCGCGACGGCGCTGAAGTCGCCGCGGGTGCGTGCGTGCTCGGTGAGGATCTCGACGACGTTCGAGGCACCGGACAGGTCAGCCATGCTGCGCGTACTCCTGTGTCGTGGGGTCGCCGCGGCGCGCTCGGCACCGGGCGTGTGGGTCAGGAACGGCGGCCGGGGAGCCAGGGAGCGATCTGGTCGAGCACCGGCTGCTCGTCATCGAGGTAGAAGTGGCCGCCGGGCAGGACACGGGTGCCGAAGGCGTTCCCCGCGACGGCCCGCCAGTGGGTCAGCTGCTCGGGCGAGACGTCCGGGTCGTCACTGCCGCCGAGCACCAGCACGGGTGCGCGCACCGGGACCGGCGGGGTGCGGAGGTATCCGGCCACCACGCCGAAGTCGGCGCGGATGGAGGGCAGGACCAGCTCCAGGATCTCCGGGGAGTCGAGCAGATCGGTGAAGTCGTCGTTGAGCCGGCGCAGTTCCTCGATGAGGCCCGCGTCGTCCAGGATGTGCCGGTCGTGGTTCTCTCGCTCATGCGGGGCACGCGAACCGGAGACGGCGAGCAGGTCCACGACCTGTCCGTGTCGGCGTTCGAGTTCGAGGGTGACCTCGTAGGCGACGACCGCGCCCATGCTGTGGCCGAACAGGGCCAGTGGTTCGCCGAGGAAGGGTTCGAGGGAGTCGGCGACCGGGCCGACCAGGTCGTCCATGGTGGCCGGCGGGGGCTCGCCGAGCCGGTCCTGCCGGCCGGGGTACTGCACGCCGTGCACCTCGACGTCGGCCGGCAGACCCGCAGGCCAGGTGCGGTAGGCCTGTGCGGTGCCGCCGGCATGCGGGGCACACACGAGGCGGCACCTGGGCCGCGTCACCCGGCGGAACGTCCTGAGCCACCGTGATCGCGTGTGCAGGTCCTCAATGGTCACTGTCTTCGCCTCTCGTCGCGCTTGCGCCCACCAGCACAACCACCGGCGCTATCCGGCCTCTATAAGCGCGTGCGGAGGCGGTGGTCGCGCGGGGCGTCGGGAGAGCCGTCAGGGAGGACGTGACAGGTGTCGTGGGACATGCCGAAGCGGCGGCCCCGGAGTTGCTCCGGGGCCGCCGCTTCGTGGTGCGGTGCTGATCCTCTCGGTGGTGCCGTGCTGGTCCTCGCGTGGTCCGCGGCCGCCTCAGACCGCCTGCCGCTTCAGCGTCTTCGACGTGACCGCGACTCCGGCGAGCAGCGCCGCCACCAGGGTGCCGATGATCGCGAGGACCACGACGCCCGAGTTCAGGTGCAGGCCGACGTCCGAGGAGGTGGCCTCGGAGAGACCGGCCGCCATGCCGGCCAGCGGGGGCAGCGTCACCAGCACACCCAGGGCCGCGCCGATGACGATGACCAGGGCCGTCTCGCCCGCCGAGGTGAACAGCAGCTGGCGGACGGTGCCACCGGCGGACTTCATCACCCCGAAGTCGCGGCGCCTGCCGTGCGCCGCCATGGCCATGGAGTTGGCGACGGCGATCACGCTGTAGCCGACGGCGATCACGATCAGCATCATGGCGAGGGACTCGGTGAGCTTGGCGTCGGTGTTGTAGTCGGCCAGCGCGTACTGGGCGGCGTCGTGCAGAGCGACTCCGGGGGCCGCGGCAGAGGCCTTGGCGCCGCCCGGGACGAAGATGTCGTCGGTGAGCGCGGCCGGGTCGTGGGCGCGGACCAGGTCGCGGGCGACCACGAAGTCACCGCGGGCCGGGTCGTCGGGCAGCACCTGGGAGACACGCAGGGTGACCGTGGCGCCGTCCGCGAACCGGACCGGGACCTCCTGGCCCTGCTTCAGACCCAGGTCGCCGGCCATCTTCTCGCCGAGGACCGTCTCGCCCGGCTTGTCCCACTTCGCGTCCCGGCTGCCCAGGACGTCCAGGACGGTGGGCTTCCCGGCGTTCTCGCTGTTCTCGGCGTTCTCAGCGTTCTCAGCGTTCTTGCCGTGCTTCGTCTCGACGAAGGCGCGGGTCGGCAGGGCGGCCTTGCCCACGGGGTTGTCGGCGACGACCTCGTCGGTGTTGCCGGGGGTGCCGTCCGGCGTGACGATCGTCTGGCCCGCGACCTTCAGCGCCTCACCGGCCGGGTAGGCGACCCGCATGGTCGACACCATGCCGCTGAGCAGGACCGCGAAGCCGACGGCGGCGATCACCGGGGCCACCAGCGAGGCGGCGCGGCGCGGGTTGGCGACCAGCTCGGCCCGGATGAGGACCGGAGCGGCCTTGCCGCCGCGCTGGAACGGCGCGGTCAGGAACCGGCCGACCGGACCGACGAACGCCGGGGTGAGCAGGGCCGCCGCGACGATCAGCGTCATCGTGGCGAAGATCGCCATGTTGATGCGGTTGTCGGCGGTCGACGTGGCGGTCCCGATGGCGAGCACAACACCCAGGCCGAGGACGGACAGACCGGCGATCCAACGACCGCGCCCCATGCCCTTGTTGGCCGAGCGGCTGTCGAGCAGCGCCTCGATGGGGGCGACCTTGGCGGCCTTGCGGCCCGCGCTCCAGGCACCGATGACGCTGACCCCGATCCCGACCAGGGAGCCCGTGAGCAGCGGCCATGCGGCGACGGTGATCTCCATGTCGGGCGGCGTCACGTCCAGGCCCTTGAGGAGGGAGAGCAGCATCGGCGTGGCGGCCACGCCCGCCAGGCAGCCGGCGATCGAACCCGCGAGCCCGACCACGGCGGCCTCGCCGAGGATCATGCGGCGGATCTGCTTGGGCGAGGCGCCGATGGTGCGCAGCAGGCCGATCTCCCGGCGGCGCATCCCGGTGGACAGGACCAGCATGGAGGCGACCACGAACACCGTGGTGAACAGGCCCAGGAGGGCCATGGCGCTGATCAGCTGGACGCCCAGGAAACGCTTGTGCTCGATGTACTCGGGCTGCAGTTCGGAGCGGCCGTCGCCGGAGACCACGCTGCCGTTGTCGCCGATGATCTTCTTCGCACCGGAGGCGATCGCCGCGGTGTCGGCGCCCTTGGCGGGGATCAGGGCGATGTTGCTCACGCCCGGCTGCTGCCCGGCCGCGAACTTCTCGCTGAAGTAGTAGCCGGGGCCGTCCACCGTGCCGACGACCCGGAACTGCTCGCGGCCCTTGGTGATGTTGACGGTCAGTTCGCTGCCCACGGCGGCGCCGAGGTCACGGTCGACCACGACCTCGTCCGCGGCGGCGGGAGCATGGCCCGAGACCAGCCGGTACGGCGCCATCCGCGCACTGGCGAAGCCGTGCCCGGCCTCCTCGGCACCCTCGTCGGTGACGGGCTTGCCGCCCTTGACGGCCTGGGCGTAGAAGGAGCGGTCGACCACGGCGTGGGCGACGCCGGGGACCTTCGCAAGGCCGGAGACGAGCGGCTCCGCCTCGGACCTGCTCCACGGCATCCGGTCCTCGGGGCTGCCGTCGGCGTCGACGGCCTGCTTCGGCAGGGCGAGGGCCGCGGTGCCCTCGTAGCGGGGCTGGACCTTGGCGCGGGCCGAGTCGTAGATGACCAGGGTGGTGGTGATCAGGGCCACGCCGACCAGGACGGCGACGAAGGCACCGAGGAAACCCGACCAGCGTTCACGTACGTTCGCGAGGATCAGCATGTCGGTCAGGCCTCCAGCCGGGCCATGTGCGTGGCGATCGCGGCGGCGTTGTCGGCGCCGGCCTGTTGGTTGAGGGGGATGCGGTCGGCGATCCGGCCGTCCTTGAGGAAGACGACGACGTCGGCGTGGGCCGCGGCGACCGGGTCGTGGGTGACCATCAGGGTGGTCTGGCCCTCCCGGTCGACCAGCATCCGCATCATCCGCAGCACCTCGCGGGAGGTGACGGTGTCCAGGGCGCCGGTCGGCTCGTCCGCGAAGAGGACGTCGGGCCGGGTGATGAGTGCACGGGCGAGGGCGACGCGCTGCTGCTGGCCGCCGGACATCTCACTGGGGCGGTGCCCGGCGCGGTCGGCGAGCCCCACGGAGGCGAGCGCCGTGGCGACCTGCTCGCGGCTGACCTTGCGGCCGGCGAACCGGGAGGGCAGCTCCACGTTCTGCGCCGCCGTCAGGGACTCCACCAGGTTGAAGGCCTGGAACACGAAGCCGACGTGCTTGCGGCGCAGTTCGGTGCGCTGCATCTCGTTCTGCGCGCCGATGTCCACACCGGCCAGGACGATCTGTCCGTCGGAGGGCTGCTCGAGACCGGCCGCGCACTGCAGCAGGGTCGACTTGCCGGAACCGGAGGGCCCCATGATCGCGGTGAAGGTGCCGCGGCGGAAGGAGAGCGAGACGCCGTCCAGGGCGGTGACCTGTCGTCCGCCGGTGCCGTGGACCTTGCGCACGGCGTGGAGCTCGACCGCGTCCTGCGTGGGGGTGGTGTGGCTTGTCGTCGTCATGCCCTGATTCCACTGCACGGGGGGTGGTCGGGGCACTGACCCGCTCTCTACTCCTGCGGTAGAGGTAGCTCTACCTCCCGGGCTTCCCGGAGATCCACGAGAGACCGGATGGGTACGTTGGCCGTATGCAACCCACAACGGCCTGGCAGGCCATGGCTCAGCGGCCGCTGAGCTTCCTGACCTCCAGCTGGCCCTGGCGGTCCCTGGCGTATCTGAGCGGTGGTGTCCTGGTCGGCGCCACGGCGGTGCTCGTCTTCACCCTCGGCCTGGCCGCGGGCCTGATCCTCCTGGTCGTACTGATCGGGGTCGCGCCCCTGGTCGGCCTGGTCTTCGCCTCGACCGTCGTCGCCACGGTGGAACGCCGCAGGCTGCGCCTGGTCGACCTCGACCACGTCAGCGACCCGCACCGGACCCCGGAAGTCCCGGGGCTGCGCGGCTGGGCCGCCACCCGGCTCAAGGAGCAGGCGACGTGGCGGGAGCTGATGTTCACTCTGCTGTCGGCCGTCGCCCTGTGGTGGCTCGACCTGTTGGTGCTCGGCTTCTCCTTCGGACTGCCGGCCACGACCATCGCCTCGACCGACGGCGACACCTGGCCGTGGACGGTGTTCGGCGTGCTCGTGCTGCTCTCCACGCCGTACACGGTGACTTCGTGGGCGGGGGCGCGCGCCGCCATGGCCCGTTCCTTCCTCGCCCCGCGCGACCGGGAGCTGGGCGAGGAGCTGCGCGAGGTGCGCGCCTCGCAGTCGCGGCTGCTCGACTCCTTCGACGCCGAGCTGATCCGCATCGAGCGGGACCTCCACGACGGAGCCCAGCAGCACCTGGTGTCGCTGGGCATGACGCTGGGCATGATGCGTCTGGACGCCGAGCCGGGCTCGTCCCAGGACGAGCTGCTCACCCAGGCCGAGCGTCAACTGTCCACGGCGCACATGGAGTTGCGGGCCCTGATCCGGGGCCTGAACCCGCCGGTGCTCGCCGACCACGGGCTCGTCGCGGCGATCCAGGACTACGCGGGCCGGTTCCCGATCCCGGTGACGGTGGATCTGAAGCTGCCCGAGCGGCTGCCCAGGAAGCTCGAGACGACGATGTACTACCTCATCAACGAGGCCATGACGAACATCGCCAAACACAGCGGCGCCGCGACCGCCGAGGTGCACGGTCGCTACCATTCCGATCTGTTGATCCTCGACATCAAGGACGATGGCCGGGGCGGCCTCGACCCCACGGGCAGCGGCGTGACGGGGCTCGCTGACCGGGTCACCGCTCTTGACGGCCGGATGCGGGTGTCGAGTCCGTCCGGTGGTCCCACCCTGTTGCACGTGGAGGTTCCGTGTCGCTTCGCCTGATCGTGGCCGAGGACGCCGTTCTGTTGCGCGAAGGCCTGATCGGACTGCTCGAACGGGTCGGGCACGAGGTGGCGGCGGCGGTAGGCGACGCCGACGCGCTGCTCGACGCGGTCCGCGCCGACCGTCCGGATCTGATCGTCACGGACGTACGGATGCCGCCGACGCTCGGCGACGACGGGCTGCGGGCGTCGGTCGAACTGCGCAAGGAGTTTCCCGGGCTGCCCGTGCTCGTGCTCAGCCAGTACGTGGAACGCTCGTACGCCCTGCGCCTGTTGGACTCGGGCGGCGGTGCCGGGGTCGGCTATCTGCTCAAGGAGCGGGTGAGCGCGGTGGCGGACTTCACGGCCGCGATCGAGCGGGTCGCCGCGGGCGGGACGGTGGTGGACCCCGAGGTCATCCACCAGCTGGTCCAGCTGCGCCAGGACCCGCTGGAGCGGCTCAGCGCCCGGGAGCGCGAGGTGCTCTCGCTGATCGCGGAGGGCCGCACCAACGCGAACCTGGCCAAGCAGCTGTTCATCAGCGAGGCGGCCGTGAACAAGCACATCGGCAACATCTTCACCAAGCTGGACCTTCCGGTGGCCACGGAAGGGCACCGACGGGTGCTCGCGGTCCTGGCGTACCTGCGGGCCTGACACAGCGGCGCTCCGGTACGGGCCGCCCGAACCGGGCCCACCGGCGAAGACCCCGCCCGCCTCCGGTGAGAGGCGGGCGGGGTCTTCGCGTTCGGGGACCGCCCCGCGGGGGTCTCCCGCGCCGGGGTCCGCCGTGCCGGGCGGCAGCTCAGTCGCACATGGCGACCAGGATGCGGCGCGTGCCCTCGAAGGGGCGACGGCCGTGGCCCGTGAGGACGTTGTCGATGACGAGCACGTCGCCCTCGTGCCAGTCGACGTCCACGGCCTGTTCCAGGCCGACGTCACGGATGTGCGTGACGTACTCGTCGGGTATGAGGCTGCCGTCCGCGAACGTGACGTACTGCGGGAACTCCTCGGGCGACAGGATGTCGTACAGCTCCTTGGAGGTCTCGTCGCCGAGGCCGGCCGGGTGCCACTGGTCGGCCTGGTTGAACCAGACCTCGACGCCCGTCACCGGGTGCGTCGTGGTGGCCTTGCGGTGCTGGACGATGCGGATGCCGTCCGGACCCCACTCCCACTCCGCCTCCGCGGCCGACAGATAGCGCTCCACCTCTGCCCGGTCGTCGGTCTCGAAGGTGTCCTGCCAGCTCTTGCCGAGGCCGTAGCCGTCGTGCAGGTTCTGCACGTAGCGGATTCCGCCGGCGAACGCCTCACGGACCTCGGGCCGCAGGGAGTCGAGCCACAGCTCGCCGTCCACGACCGGGGTCGCGCCGCCCGACTCGGCGGCCTTCTCGCAGTAGAAGGCGAGCCGCGCCGGCCAACGCCGGGCATAGTTCAGCTCGTTGTGCATCGAGATGGTGAAGCGCTGCGGGTACTCGGTCGAGGTGTAGAGGTTGCCCTTGACGCGGGTGCGCGGCGAGTTGCCGTGCACGTACGGCAGCCGGGTCGGCAGCAGCCGGTCGAGGACCGGGTCGATGGATTCCGGGGTGACCCCGAAGCCGCGGAAGACGAGCGCCTTGTGCTCGGTCAGCAGGTCGGTCAGGCCCTCGGCGCCGAGGGCGGTCAGGTGCGCTGCGAGGTCCCGGCCGTCTGCCTCGGCCTCGGTGATCTCGTGCGGGGCCCAGGTGAGGTTCTCGCTCAGGGTGGTGCTCATGACGTCTCCTGCTCCTATCGGGAGATGATCTCGTTCAGCTTGCCGAGCTTCTCGATGCCTTCGAGTACGGCCCTGGACTCCACACCGAAGTCCACCAGGCAGCCGACCTCGTCGACCCCCAGGGCCGCCACGTGCGGCAGCAGTTCGGCTGCCCGCTCCACGCTGCCGAAGAGGCCGCCGGTGTCGAAGTAGCGGTCGAAGGCGCGGGCGGCGAGGTAGTCCATGTCGTCGGCGTTGAGCTCGGACAGGTCCATGTCCTGGCCTGTGAACGACTTGGCGGTGAGGTTGGCGGAGCTCTTCAGGTAGTTGGTGAAGGGGCCCCGCACCTGCTCGCGGACCTGGTCCAGGTCGTCGCCGAGCAGGGTGTGCAGCATCAGCACGACGTGTCCGCTCCAGCCGTCGTGCTCCTCGGCGGCGACCCGTCGGTACTCGGCGATCTTTCCTGCGACCTCCTCCAGGGACTGGCCGAGCAGGTGGGTCAGGATGCCGGCCTTCATCCGGGCGGCGGCCCGGAAGGTGTCGACGCCGCCCGCCGAGGTCAGCCAGACGGGCAGCTCGGGCTGCACGGTGGGCGGATAGGCGCGGATGTCGACCGGCCGGCCGAGTCCGTCCGTCGTGGAGAGGGCCTCGCCGCGCCACAGCCGGCGGACCTCCTCGGCGGTGTCGCGGACCAGGGTGCGGCGGTCGGCGTGGTTCTCCGGGCGCAGCGCGAAGTCCACGGTGTTCCAGCCGGAGGCGAAGGCGATGCCCGCGCGGCCACCGGAGAGGTTGTCGACCACCGCCCACTCCTCGGCGATCCGCGCCGGGTGGTGCAGCGGGGCGACGACGCTGCCGGCCCGGATGCCCACCCGCTGGGTGCACATCGCCACGGCGGCGCCGAGCACGGCCGGGTTCGGGTAGGCGCCGCCGAAGGGGTCGAAGTGCCGCTCGGGGGTCCATACGGCGGCGAGCCCCGACCGGTCGGCGAGCTTCGCCCCCTCGATCAGCAGCTCGTACCGGCCGGCCTCCCCCGGCGCGGTCGAGTCGTGCGCGAAATAGAACAGGCTCAGGTCCATGGACGGTCCTTCGGGTGGTCCGGGTTTCCGGGTGGTGCGCGGGGTCAGGAGTGGGTGCGGGGTGTGGTGGACGGTGACGGGGGCGGCGCGGGGGTCGACGGAGTGGCGGGCGGGTCGCCGCGGCGGCCCGCGTCCGGGATACGGGCCTTGCGCACGGCCGGGATCGACGCGGCCACGGCGGCGGTCACGGCCATCAGACCGGCCGCCACCAGCAGGGAGAGCAGTCCGCGGTAGGCCTCCAGGAGCTTTCCGGCGCAGAAGGCTCCCGCGGTGGTGCCGAGCGCGACGACCAGACCGGACAGCGCCGCGACCCGCCCCTGCAACTCCTGTGGTGTGACGGTGACTTGGTACACGGCGGTGGCCACCCCGAACACCGCGCCGATGATGTTCATCAGCGCGAACAGCACCCCGAGTTGCAGGGGCCCTCGGGCCCAGGCCATGGCGTTCATCAGGGCGGCCCACAGGGTCAGGCCGCCGATCAGCAGGACGGACAGCGGCAGCCGTGCCATGAACCAGCGTCCACTGAGCGCGCCGAGCAGGCCGCCGCAGCCGCTGATCCCGAGGACGAGGCCCAAGGTCGCTTCCGGCAGCCCCTGTTCCTTGACCAGGATCACGACCAGCCCCTGCATCACCACTTGCAGCAGGGCCGTGGACACGGTGACCACGGGCAGCATGGCGCGCAGCGCCGGCTGTCCCAGCAGCCAGCGCAGGGCGTCGGCGAGATCGCGGTGCAGCGCCCGCCTCGGCCCTCGGTCCCCGGTGCTCAAGTCGGCCCGGATGAAGCGCAGGTTGACGGCCGCGACCAGCGCCCCGAGCGTGGCGGCGAGGAACGGACTCCAGCGCGTCCAGGTGAACAGCATGGTTCCGGCGGGCCCGCCCAACAGGCCCGCGATCCGTCCGCGCGCCTCGTTCTGCGACAGCGCGGCCGGCAGCTGGCTCCCCGGGACGACGGTGCGGACGGCGGCCCGTTCGGCGAGCGAGGAGACGATCGCCAGGGAGACCTCGACGGAGATCAGAGCCAGCAGCAGCTCCATGCCGAGCACGCCGAGGCTCAGGGCGACCCCCACCGCGCCGAGCGCCAGGAACCGGCCCGCGGCGCACCAGCGCATGACCGCGCGCCGGTCCCACCGGTCGACCAGGACACCGGCCGGCAACTGGACGACGGCCTGCGGCAGTACGGCCGCGGCCGACGCCAGGCCGACCGCCGCGGCCGAACCGCCGGAGATCTGGAGGGCGAGCAGCGGGTAGCAGACGCTGCTCATCCGGGATCCGAAGAACTGCATCCAGTTGCCGGTCCACAGCAGTAGGAAGTCGCGGTTGCGGCGCAGCGCGGGCGGTGCCGCAACTGTCGTCTCGTCCAGCGCTGTCATGCGCTGAGCCTGCGCTCTGCTTCTACGGCGGTTCTACGAGCGCCGGCAGGAGCGTCGTCCAGCGCCGCGAGCCGTTCGGCCAGGACGCGGCCGACGTGGGCGATCGGTCCCGGCCGCGTCATGAGGCCTTCGTGGTCGCTGTCCACGTCGTGGTTCACGATCTCGCCGCCGACGTGATCCGCCCAGGCCCGGTGGCCGCGCTCGCGGGCCAGCGCTCCCCGGTCGCGTTCAGCGGTGACGAAGAGCATGTCGCCGCCGAACCGGGCGGGGGTGTGCGACCACATGAGCCGGGTGTTGTTGACGTAGACGTCCTTCATGGCGAGGATCTCGTGTTCCTCGAACCGGGCAATCACCTTGTTCTCGCGGGCCAGGAAGGCCCGGTAGCGCTCGATCGGGAAAGTCTGCGCGGTCAGTTCGGACTCCTGGAAGTCGAAGCCGATCGCCCGCAGGTTGTGCGCGACGATCGTGGCCTCGGAGGGCGGCTCACCGCCGGCCGCGTCGGCGACCGGGTAGGCGTCGAGCACGGCGAGCAGTTCCACCCGCGCGCCCCGGCGCTCCAGTTCGACGGCGACGGCGTGCGCGATCGTCCCGCCGACCGACCAGCCGAGCAGCCGGTAGGGGCCCTCGGGGGCGGTGACGGTGATCTGGTCGGCGTAGTCGGCGGCCATCTCCTCGATCGAGGCGGGCAGCGGCTGCGCGCCGTCGGTGCCGCGTGCCTGGAGTCCGTACAGCGGGTACTGCGGGCCCAGGTGGGCGAGCAGACCGAGGTAGACCCAGCTGAGACCGGCGGCCGGGTGCACGCAGAACAGCGGGGACTCCGAGCCGGACGCGCGCAGCGGCACCAGCACGCCATGCCCGTCGCGCGCGCCGTCCGGCGCCAGCTCCCGCAGCAGCGCGGCGGGGGTGGGGGCCTGGAAGAGGCGGCGCAGCGGCACGTCGGCACCCAGGACGGCGCCGACGCGGCCGACGAGCCGGGTGGCGAGCAGGGAGTGCCCGCCGCTTTCGAAGAAGTTGTCGTCGAGCCCGAAGCTCGGGAGGCCGAGGACCTCGGCGAACAGGGCGCACATCAGCTCCTCGCGCGGGGTGACCGGCGTGCGTCCCTCGCCGCGCGTACCGTAGTCGGGCACGGGCAGCGCGGCCCGGTCGACCTTGCCGTTCGGGGTGAGCGGCAGGGCGTCGAGGACGACCACGGCGGCGGGCACCATGTGCGCGGGCAGGGTCTCCTTGAGCCGGTCGCGCAGGACCGGGCCGAGCCCGGTGTCGTCGCGCCGGCTCGCCGGATCGTTGGCAAGGGGCCGGGCATCGGGCCCTTGCGCCGGCCGGTGGACCCCGGCCAGCGCCAGGTCCGCTCCGCCGTCCCCGCGCACGAACAGAGCGTCCAGCGCCCCGTCCTCGGCGGCTCCGGCGGCCCAGGTGACGGCCACCCGGTGACCAGTGCGCTCGGCGAGCGCGTACAGCTCCTCGGGGTCCACGGCCGCCGCATCCTGCGCGTCCTCGTCGAACAGGGCGCGCACCTGGGCCACTTCGCCCGACAGCCGGAGGTTGGGAATGCCCGTGACCCGCAGCGCCGGACGGCCCGCGGCCAGTTCGCCGGCCAGCGCGTCCAGTGCGCCCACCTGCTCGCCCCAGGTCACGACGGGAGCGTCGGGGGCCTCGGCGCCGGGTGCGGTGCGCAGCACCACGTCGTAGCGGTGCCGCGTGAGTTCGTTGTGCTGCGCGCCGCGCCGCACGCGCAGGTCCACGCCCAGCGGGCCCGCGTGCTCCGCGAACCACTCGGGTGCGAGCAGGAGTTCCTTCTCGCGGGCCACGGCCCGCTCGACTCCGGCGCGCAGCACGCCCCGTTCGGCGCCCTCGGGCACGGCGTCCTGCCCGGTGAGGGCGACGGCGCCGCGCAGGGTGCGCAGCGTACGGAGGTTGCGGACGTCGCCGATGAAGACGGTGCCTCCGGGGGCCAGCAGTGCGCGGACCTTGGCGAGGACCTCGGCGAGGTAATCGGCGCTCGGGAAGTACTGGACCACCGAGTTGAGCACAACGGTGTCGAAGGCGCCCTCGGGCAGCCCGTCGATGTCGTGGGCGGGCTGGACGGTCAGGGTCACCCGGTCGGCCAGCTCGGGCCGTTCGACGACCTGGGCGCTCAGCCGCTCGATGACGGAGGCGGACAGGTCGGTGCCCCAGTAGCTCTCGCAGTGCGGGGCGACGTGGGCGAGGATCAGGCCGGTGCCGACGCCGATCTCCAGGACCCGGCGCGGCCGGTCGGCGAGGATGCGCCCGACCGTGGCCGCGCGCCACTCACGCATCTCGTCGAGGGCGATCGGGTCGCCCGTGTACGTGGAGTGCCAGATGCCGAAGTCCTCGCCGAAGATGTCGGAGCCCGGGTCGCCGTAGAGGGCGTCGTAAGCCGACTCCCACTCGCGGACCTGGCTCTCCTCCGCCTCGGTGTTCCGGCTGCCGTCGCCGCGGTCCGGCACCGCGTACGCCACCAGGCGCTTGTCGCCCGGGGTGTCCTCGCGGGCGACGACGACCGCCTGGGCGAGCTCGGCCCCCGACGTCAACGCGGTCTCGATCTCGCCGAGTTCGATGCGGAAGCCGCGCACCTTGACCTGGTGGTCGGTGCGTCCTATGTACTCCAGGTCGCCGTCGGCGCTCCATCGGACCAGGTCGCCGGTGCGGTACATCCGGCCGCCCGTGGGCCCGAAGGGGTCGGCGGTGAACCGCTCGGCGGTCAGGCCGGGCCGGTTCAGGTAGCCGCGCGCCACGCCCGTGCCGGCGATGTAGAGCTCACCGGCCTCGCCGGGCGCGACCGGACGCAGCCCACCGTCCAGGACGTACACCCGGGTGTTGTCCAGGGGGCGGCCGATGGGCGGGCGTTCACAGGTGGCGTCGTCAAGGACCGCGGCGGTGGACCAGATGGTCGTCTCCGTCGGTCCGTAGACGTTGGTGAGGGTGCCGCCCAGATTGTGCAGCACGCGGCCGAGCGGTCCGGGCAGGGCTTCGCCGCCGACGAGCTTGACCAGGCCGCGCAGCGCCTCGGGCCGGCTGGCGACCAGGCCCTGCCACGCAGTCGGCGTGGCCTGCAGGACGGTGGCGCCCGAGTCCTCGACGAGCCGGGCCAGGGCCACCGGGTCCTTGACAGTCTCGCGGGCGGCGAGCACGAGGCGGGCGCCGTGGGCGAGCGGTGTCCACAGTTCCAGGTTGGAGATGTCGAAGCCGATGGTCGTGACGGCCAGGAGCCGGTCGTCGGCGGTGAGTTGCAGGCGTCCCTGGATGGCGTTGAGGAGGTTGAGCAGGTTCGCGTGGCCGACGACCACGCCCTTGGGCCGGCCGGTGGAACCGGAGGTGTAGATGACGTACGCCGGGTGGTCGGCCCGTGGCGCGGGGATCCGGCGGACCCGGTCGAGCTCGGGCCCGGTGACGGCGTCCAGGGCGTCCACCGTCTCGGGGGCGTCCAGGACCAGGCGGGCGACCTCGGTATCCGTGGGCAGGCCCGCCGCGGTCTCGCGGTCGGTGAGCAGCAGCGCCGGGGCGGCGTCGGTGAGCATGTAGGCGACGCGGTCGGCCGGGTACTCGGGGTCGATCGGAACGTACGCCGCTCCCGACTTGAGGACCGCGAGCAGCGCCACGACCATCGCGTCGGTACGCGGCAGGGCCACGGCCACCAGGTCCTCGGCGCCGACGCCGCGGGCGGCGAGGGCGTGGGCGAGCCGGTCGGAGCGCAGGTCGAGCTCGCGGTAGTCGAGGGTCAGGCCCTCGAAGTCGAGCGCGGGCGCGTCCGGCGTACGGGCGGCCCGGGCGCGGAACAGGGCCGGCAGGTGATCGCCGGGCAGTTCCCGCGCCGTGTCGTTCCAGGCGACGAGCAGCCGTCCACGGTCGCTCTCGGGGAGGGTGTCGAGGGCGCCGACCGGGGCCTCGGGTCGGGCCGCCGCGGCCGTGAGAACGGCGACGAGACGGTCCGCGAGACCGCGGGCGGTGTCCCGGTCGAACAGGTCGGCGGCGTACTCGAGGACGCCGCCGATCCCGCCGGGGGTGCCGTCCATGGTGTGCCGTTCGCCGAGCCGGAACATCAGGTCGAAGCGTGCGACGCCCGTGCCGACGCCTTGCCCGGACGCCGCCACGTCGGGCAGCGCTCCCGCGTGCGCGGGGTCCTCCGTGTCGCGTGCGGCGACGTTGTCGAAGGTCAGCATGGTCTGGAACAGCGGGTGGCGGGCCATGGAGCGCACCGGGTTGAGCACGTCCACGAGCCGCTCGAAGGGCACGTCCTGGTGGGCGTATGCCGTCAGGTCACTCTCGCGGGCCTTGGCGACGAGCGCCGTGAAGGGCTCGTCGGCGGCGACCTCGGTGCGCAGTACGAGGGTGTTGGCGAAGAAGCCGACCAGGTTCTCCAGGGCCTCGTCGGTGCGGCCCGCGATGGGCGTGCCGATCGGGATGTCGGTGGAGCCGCTCAGCTTGGACAGGAGCACGGCCAGGGCGGCCTGTACGACCATGAACAGGCTCGCCTGGTTCTCCCGGGCCAGCTCGGCGAGCCGGGCGTGCGTCGCGACCGGGATCTCGACGTCGAGCAGGTCACCGAGGTAGGAGGAGACGGCGGGCCGCGGCCGGTCGGTGGGCAGGTCGAGCTCTTCGGGCAGTCCGGCCAACGCCTTGCGCCAGTGGGCTAGTTGGCGGGACGCGAGGCTGTCGGGGTCGTCCTCCGAGCCGAGCAGTTCGCGCTGCCACAGGGTGTAGTCGGCGTACTGCACCGGCAGCGGCTGCCAGCCGGGGGCCTCTCCCCGGCAGCGCGCGGCGTAGGCGGCGGTGAGGTCGCGGACGAGCAGCGGCATCGACCAGCCGTCGGTGGCGATGTGGTGCACGAGGACCAGCAGCACGTGCTCGTCGGGTCCGACGGTGAACAGGGTGGCCCGCAGGGGCGGTTCGGCGCCGATGTCGAAGGCGTAGCGCGCCTCCTGTTCGAGGGCCGCGACCAGCTCCTCCTCGGTGGTCTCGCGCAGGGTCGGCGCGAAGCGGGCCCGCTCGGGTGCGAGGACGGTCTGGTACGGGCCCTCGGCGTCCTCCGCGAAGACCGTGCGGAGGGTCTCGTGGCGCAGGGCGAGGTCGGCGAGCGCGTCGGCGAGCGCGTCCCGGTCGACCGCGCCGGAGAGCCTGAGGGCCGTGGGCACGTTGTACGTGTGGCTGCGGCCCTCGAACCGGCCGAGGAACCACAGGCGTTGCTGGGCCGACGACAGCGGGATGCGCGCGGAGCGGCCGCCCGCGAGCAGCGGCGGGCGGACGGGTCCGTCGGAGACGAGTGCGGCGGCGAGGCCGGCAACGGTCGGCGTCTCGAAGAATTGCCGGATGGTGAGTTCCTCGCCGAGCGTGCCGCGAATGCGGCCCGCGAGGCGGGTGGCGAGCAGCGAGTGGCCGCCGAGGGCGAAGAAGTCGTCGTCGATGAACACGTGCGGTACGCCCAGGACTTCGGCGAAGAGGCCGCACAGGATCACTTCCTGCGGGGTGCGCGGAGCACGGCCGGCCTGGGCGGGACCGTACTCGGGCGCGGGCAGCGCGGCCCGGTCGAGCTTGCCGCTGGGGTTGAGGGGCAGGGCGTCCAGGGCGACGAACGCGGAGGGCACCATGTGTCCGGGCAGGGCGGCGGCCACGTGGGCGCGCAGCCGGGCCCGGTCCACTCCGCGTCCGGCGGCCGGAACCACGTACGCGACCAGACGCTTGTCCCCCGGCCGGTCCTCGCGGACGAGGACGGCGGCTCGGGCGACGTCCTCGTGGCCGAGCACGACGGCCTCGATCTCGCCGAGTTCGATGCGGAAGCCGCGCACCTTGACCTGGAAGTCGGTCCGGCCGAGGTAGTCCAGATCGCCGTCGGCGTTCCAGCGGACCAGGTCGCCGGTGCGGTACATGCGGGCGCCGGCCACGCCGTGCGGGTCGGCGACGAAGCGCTCGGCCGACAGGCCGGGGCGGCGGTGGTAGCCGCGGGCCAGGCCGGGCCCCGCAATGTACAGCTCGCCGGCGACCCCGACCGGGACGGGCTGCAGATGGGCGTCCAGAACGTAGAGGCGGGTGTTGCGCAGCGGGGCGCCGATCGGCGGGGCTCCGGTGATCTCGTCGCGGGTGTACCAGGCGGCCGCGTAGACGGTGGCCTCGGTGGGGCCGTAGATGTTGGCGAAGCGTTCGGCGCCGACGGCGCGTACGACGGCGTTGGCGTCGTGGGCGGAGACGGCCTCACCGGCGAGCACGACCTCGCGTGCCCGAATCAAAGGACCGCCGTCGCCCACGAGTTGGGCGACCGCCGAGGGCACTCCGCTGATCAGGGAGACCGAGCGCCCCGCGTGGGCGGCGGCGCCCAGCTCCAGGACGTCGCGCATCACTTCGACGGCGCCGCCGCTGAGCAGCGGGCCGAACATCTCGAAGACGGAGACGTCGAAGTTGAGCGAGGTGGAGGCCACCACGTGGGCCATGCCCTCGGCGCCGAACGCGTCCACCGCCCAGGCCGCCAGGTCGGCGACGTTCTCGTGCGGGACCACGACGCCCTTGGGCAGACCGGTGGAGCCGGAGGTGTAGATGGCGTACGCGGCGTGCGAGGGCAGCAGCGGCGCACGGCGCTCCGCGTCGCTCACCTCCGTGGCGGGCAGCGCGGCGAGCGCGGCCCCGGTGGCCGGGTCGTCGAGGACGAGCAGCTCAGCGCCCTCGGCGGGCAACTTGCCCGCCACGTCGCGCGAGGTGAGCACGAGTCCAGGCGCGGCGTCGCGCAGCAGGTGGGCCTGCCGGTCGGCCGGATAGCCCGGATCGACGGGCACGTACGCCGCTCCGGACTTGAGGACGCCGAGGACGGCGACGAGCGTGAGCGCGGTGCGTGGCAGGGCGATGCCCACGAACTGCTCGGGCCCGGCCCCGCGTTCGATGAGCAGCCGCGCCAACCGGCTGGAACGGGCGTCGAGTTCGGCGTAGGAGAGGGACTGTGGCCCGTGCTGCACGGCGAGGGCGTCGGGGGTGCGGGCGGCCTGGGCGGCGAACAGGGCGGGCAGTGTGGCGCGCGGCACCGCGGCCGCGGTGTCGAGCCAGCTGCCGAGGATGCGCGCGCGCTCGTCCTCTTCAAGGACACCGACCCGGCTCAACGGAAGATCGGGCTGCTCGGTGAGGGCGTCGAGCAGCAACGTGAGACGGCGCACGAGGGTCTCGGCGGTGGAGCGGTCGAAGAGGTCCTCGCTGTACTCGAGGTGACCGGTGATCCCGGCGGGAGTGCCGTCCTCGGCGCGGCTGTCGGCCACCGCGAGCAACAGGTCGAACTGGGCGACACCGGTGCCGACCTTGTCCCCGGAGACGGTGAGGCCGGGCAGCCGGCCCTCGCCGAGTGCGGCCTTCTGGTCGACGTTGTTGAAGGCGAGCATGGTCTGGAACAGCGGGTGGCGGCCCATCGCACGGGGCGGGTTGAGCACTTCGACGAGCCGCTCGAAGGGCACGTCCTGGTGGGCGTAGGCCGCGAGGTCGGTCTGCCGGGCGCGAGCCACCAGATCGGTGAAGGCGGGGTCACCGGAGACGTCGGTACGTAGGACCAGGGTGTTGACGAAGAAGCCGACGAGGTCGTCCAGCGCCTCGTCCGTGCGGCCGGCGATCGGGGTGCCGATGGGGATGTCGGTGGAGCCGCTCAACTTGGCCAGCAGGGCCGCGAGTCCGGCCTGGACGACCATGAAGAGGCTGGCCCGGTTCTCACGGGCGAGGTGTTCGAGGCGCCGGTGCAGCTCGGCGGAGAGCGCGACCGGCACGGTGGCACCGCGGTAGCTGCTCTCGGCGGGCCGCGGCCGGTCGGTGGGCAGCGGCAGCTCCTCGGGCAGGTCCGCGAGGGCCTCGCTCCAGTGGGCGACCTGGCGGCCGACGAGGCTGTCGGGATCGTCCTCGGAGCCGAGCACCTCGTGCTGCCACAGGGTGTAGTCGGCGTACTGCACGGGCAGCGGGGCCCAGGCCGGCGCCTCGCCGGCGCAGCGCGCGGCGTAGGCGGTGGTGAGGTCGCGGACGAGGACGGGCGTGGACCAGCCGCCGTCGCCTGCGATGTGGTGAACGAGGAGCATCAGGACGTGCTCGTCGGCCCCGAGCTCGAACAGGTGGGCGCGCAGCGGCGGTTCGGCCGCCAGGTCGAAGCCCCGGCGGGCGGCGCGGCGCAGCTCGTCGGCGAGGTCCGCCTCGTCGGTGCGGGTGACCACGGGCTCCGAGCGTGCCCGCTCGGGTGCGAGGACGGTCTGGTACGGGCCTTCGTCGTCCTCCCCGAAGACCGTCCGCAGACTCTCGTGGCGGGTGACGACGTCGGTCAGCGCCGCGGCCAGGGCCTCACGGTCGAGCGAGCCGGACAGGCGCAACGTGGTGGGGATGTTGTGGGCGGCGCTTGGCCCTTCGAGCCGGCTGAGGAACCACAGGCGGCGCTGGGCGAAGGAGACCGGGATCCGCTCGGGGCGCGGACGGGCCTTCAGCGGGGGGCGGGCCCCGTCACCGTTGCCGAGCAGTTCGGCGAGGCCCGCGACGGTCGGCGTCTCGAAGAGCTGGCGGACCGGCAGGTCCACACCGAGGGTGGCGCGGACGCGGGTCATCAGGCGCAGGGCGAGCAGCGAGTGCCCGCCGCGCGAGAAGAAGTCCTCGTCCACCGATACCTTCGGCACCCCGAGGACCTCGGCGAAGAGACCGCACAGGACCTCCTCCTGAGGGGTGCGCGGGGCGCGGCCGGTGTTCTCCAGGCCGTACGCGGGAGCGGGCAGGGCGGCGCGGTCGAGCTTGCCGTTCGGGGTCAGCGGCAGCTCGTCGAGGGTGACGAACGCCGACGGGACCATGTACTCGGGCAGGGAGGCCGCCGCGTACTTGCGCAGCAGGGTGTGGTGCGGGCCGCTCCGCGCGCCGACCGGGACGACGTAGCCGACGATGCGCTTGTCGCCCGGGGTGTCCTCGCGGACCACGACGGCGGCGCGGCCCAGGTCCGGGTGGTCGGCGATCACGGTCTCGATCTCGCCGAGTTCGATACGGAAGCCGCGCACCTTGACCTGGAAGTCGGTCCGGCCGAGGTACTCCAGGTCGCCGGCGGTCGTACGGCGCACGAGGTCTCCGGTGCGGTACATGCGCGTGCCGGCCGCACCGTACGGGTCGGCGACGAAACGCTCGGCGGACAGTCCGGGGCGGCGGTGGTAGCCGCGGGCCAGGCCCGCACCGGCGATGTACAGCTCACCGGCGACTCCGGCCGGGACCGGACTCAGACCCGCGTCGAGCACGTACAGGCGGGTGTTGGCGATCGGGCCGCCGATCGTGACGTCCCCGGTGATCTCGGCCGCGGTGGACCAGATGGTGGTCTCGGTCGGCCCGTACAGGTTCGTCACCGGGCGCCCGCCCTCGGCGAGGGTGCGTGCCAGCGACGCGGGCAGCGCCTCACCGCCGACCAGGACACGCAGTCCGTCGGGCACTCCCCCGGCCTCGGTCATCGCCTGCCACAGGCTCGGGGTGGCCTGCATGAGCGTGGCGCCCGACGCGCGGACGAGAGCGCTGAGGGCGGCCGGGTCGCGGACCACCTCGCGCGGCGCGAGCACCACCTGGGCGCCGTGCAGGAGCGGTAGGAACAGCTCGAGGCCGGCGATGTCGAAGCCGACCGTGGTGACGGCCGCGAGACGGTCCTGCCCGGTGAGCGCGAACCGGTCCTGCATCGCCGTCAGGAAGTTGACGAGGGGCGCGTGCGGGATCGCGACGCCCTTGGGTCGGCCCGTCGAACCCGACGTGTAGATGACGTACGCGGTGCTGTCCCCCGAGCGGCCCTCGACCACGGGGGCGTTGTCGGACAGGCCGGTGAGGTCGGCCGCCGCGAGTGCGTCCTCGGTCAGCGTCAGGACCGGTGCGGCGTCGTCGAGGATGTAGTCGATCCGCTCCTGCGGGAACTCCGGGTCCACCGGCACGTATCCCGCGCCGGACTTCAGGACCGCGAGCAGCGCCACCACCAGGTCCACCGAACGCGGCAGCGCGACGGCCACCAGGGTCTCGGGGCGGGCGCCCCGCTCGATGAGCCAGTGCGCGAGCCGGTTGGCGCGGGCGTTCAACTCCCCGTACGAGAGGGTCTCTTCGCCGAAGGACAGGGCGGCCGCTTCGGGCGACGTGGCCGCGCGGGCCGCGAACAGCTCGGGGACGGTGGCGGGTGCGACGTCCCGTGCGGTCGCGTTCGTCCGCTCCAGGATCTCGTGCCGCTCGTCCTCGGCGAGCAGGTCCACCCGGGCCACCGGTGCGTCGGGGGCGGCGGCGACCGCCGTGAGGACCCGGGCGAAGCGCTCCGCGATGCGTTCGGCGGTGGCCCGGTCGAACAGATCCGTGCTGTAGTTCAGGGCGCCGCTCAGTCCGTCGGGCGCTCCCGAGTCCGTCCGCCGCTCCTCGACCGTGAAGGAGAGGTCGAAGCGCGCGGTGCGGGTCTCGGCGTTGTGGCCGCTGACGGTCAGGCCCGGCAGTTCGGCGGCGGCCGTACGGGCCTGACGCTGGTCGTTGTCGTTCCAGGTGAGCAGGGTCTGGAAGAGCGGGTGGCGGGCCATGGCGCGGGGCGGGTTGAGCACCTCCACCAGACGCTCGAAGGGCACGTCCTGGTGTTCGTACGCGTGCAGGTCGGCGTCCCGCACCCGGCCGAGGAGCTCGTGGAAGGTGGGGGTGCCGGACAGGTCGGCGCGCAGCACCAGGGTGTTGACGAAGAAGCCGACCAGATCGTCCAGGGCCTCGTCGGTGCGGCCCGCGATGGGCGTGCCGACGGGCACGTCCGTGCTGCCGCTCAGCTTGGAGAGGAGGGTGGCCAGGGCGGCCTGGACGACCATGAACAGGCTGGCCCGGTTCTCGCGCGCCAGGCCGACGAGGCGCGCGTGCACCTCGGCCGGCACCGCGAGCGGCAGGGTGTCGCCCCGGTGCGTGGCGGCCGCCGGACGCGGCCGGTCGGACGGCAGGCCGAGCTCCTCCGGCAGGCCCGCGAGGGTGTCGCGCCAGTAGCCGAGCTGTCGCGAGATCACACTGTCCGGGTCGTCCTCGGAGCCGAGCAGTTCCTGCTGCCAGACGGTGAAGTCCGAGTACTGGACGGGCAGTTCCGTCCAGGCCGGTGCCGCTCCGGACTGTCGGGCCGCGTAGGCACCGAGCAGGTCGCGAACGAGCACGGGCACCGACCAGCCGTCGCCCGCCACGTGGTGCAGGAGCACGAGCAGGACGTGCTCTTCGGGGGCGAGCTCGAACAGGGTGCAGCGGATCGGGATCTCGCCGAGCAGGTCGAACGTGTGGCGGGCCGCCGCCTCCAAGGCAGCGTCCAGGGCGGTCTCGTCGGCGGGCACCACCGTGAGCACGGGCGCGGCGGCTTCGACGCCGGCGTCGAGCACCACTTGGCGCGGGCCCTCGGGTCCGTCGGCGAGCACCGTGCGCAGGGTCTCGTGGCGGGTGATCACATCGGCCAGGGCCGTCGTGAGTGCCTCGCGGTCGAGGGAGCCCGACAGGCGCAGGGCGGTGGGGATGTTGTAGATCGCGCTCGGGCCGTCCAGCTGGTTGAGGAACCACAGGCGGCGCTGCGAGAAGGACAGCGTGGTCACGAGTTCTCCTTGGTACCGGTGCGGCGGCGCAGCGCGGGACGGGTGGTGGTGGCGGTCGCGTTCGCGAGGCTCTCGGCCAGGGCCGCGACCGTGGGCCGCTCGAAGAAGCCGCGGATGCTCATCTCTTTGCCGAGCGCCGAACGGACGCGGGCGGCAAGGCGGTTGGCGAGCAGTGAGTGGCCGCCGAGGACGAAGAAGTCGTCGTCGATGCTGACCGTGGCGACGCCGAGGACTTCGGCGAAGAGACCGCACAGGGTCTCCTCCTGCTCGGTGCGCGGCGCTCGCCCCTCGCCCAGCGCACCGAGCGCGGGGGCGGGCAGGGCGGCGCGATCGAGCTTGCCGTTCGGGGTCAGCGGCAGCTCGTCGAGGGTGACGAACGCCGACGGGACCATGTAATCGGGCAGGCTCACGGCGACGTGCTTGCGCAGGACGTCGCCGTCGGGCGAGCCGTCCGGGCCGTGCACGACGTAGGCGACGACCCGCTTGTCGCCCGGGGCGTCCTCGCGCACCACGACGGCGGCGCGGACGATGTCCGGGTGGCTGAGCACGGCGCTCTCGATCTCGCCGAGTTCGATACGGAAGCCGCGCACCTTGACCTGGAAGTCGGTCCGGCCGAGGTACTCGAGATCGCCTCCGGCCGTGTGTCGCACGAGGTCTCCGGTGCGGTACATGCGCGTGCCGGCCGCACCGTACGGGTCGGCGACGAAACGCTCGGCGGACAGTCCGGGGCGGCGGTGGTAGCCGCGGGCCAGGCCCGCACCGGCGATGTACAGCTCGCCCGCGACGCCGGGCGGTACCGGACTCAGACCCGCGTCGAGCACGTACAGGCGGGTGTTGGCGATCGGGCCGCCGATCGTGACGTCCCCGGTGATCTCGGCCGCGGTGGACCAGATGGTGGTCTCGGTCGGCCCGTACAGGTTCGTCACCGGGCGCCCGCCCTCGGCGAGGGTGCGTGCCAGCGACGCGGGCAGCGCCTCACCGCCGACCAGGACGCGCAGCGACCTGGGGATCCGCCCGGTCTCGGCCAGGGCCTGCCACAGGCTCGGGGTGGCCTGGACGAGCGTCGCGCCCGAGTCGTCGATCAGGTGGGCCAGTGCGGCCGGGTCGCGGACCACCTCGCGCGGGGCCAGGACGACCTGGGCGCCATGCAGGAGCGGCAGGAACAGCTCGAGGCCGGCGATGTCGAAGCCGACCGTGGTGACGGCCGCGAGACGGTCGTACTCGGTGATCGCGAACCGGTCCTGCATCGCGGTCAGGAAGTTCACCAGCGCCGCGTGGGTGACGGTCACGCCCTTCGGGCGGCCCGTCGAGCCCGACGTGTAGATGACGTAGGCGGTGTGCGAGCCCGGGACCCCTACGGCCGCCGGGTCCGTGAAGCCGTACGCGGAGAGGTCGGTCCCGGCGAGCAGCTCCTCGGTCAGGGTGAGGACCGGCGCGGCGTCGTCGAGGATGTGGGCGATCCGCTCCTGCGGGAACTCCGGGTCCACCGGCACGTATCCGGCGCCGGACTTGAGCACGGCGAGCAGCGCGACGAGCAGCTCCGGCGTCCTCGGCAGCGCGACGGCCACCAGGCGCTCGGGGCCGGCGCCGCGCTCGATGAGCCAGTGCGCGAGCTGATTGGCGCGGGCGTTCAACTCCCCGTACGAGAAGGCCAGGTCACCGAAGACCAGAGCGCACGCCTCAGGCGACACCGCAACACGATGCGCGAGGAGCTGCGTGAGCGTGGCGTCCGGGACCTCACGGCCGCTGTCGTTCCACTCACTGAGCACCCTCTCCCGTTCTCCCGGGGCCATCACGTCCACATCCGCCACGGGGGTTCCCGGTGCGTCCACCACTGTGCGCAGGAGCCGCGTGAACCGCTCGACGAAGCTCTCGGCGGTGGACCGGTCGAACAGGTCCGCGGCGAACTCCAAGTAGCCGTGCAGTCCGGCCGTGCCGCCGTCGGCGGCGTAGGCCTCCTTCAGGGCCAGCGTGAGGTCGTACTTGGCGACCCTCGTGCCGAGCGGCAGCGTCTCGGCGGTCAGACCGGAGAAGCCGCCCGCGACGTCGGCCGCGAGCCGGTCGTCGTTGTTGTTCCACATGAGCATGGTCTGGAACAGCGGGTGACGGGCCAGCGAGCGCGTCGGGTTGAGCACCTCCACGAGCCGCTCGAAGGGCACGTCCTGGTGGGCGTAGGCGCTGAGCGAGGTCTCGCGGACCCGGTCCACGAGGTCCGTGAAGGAGGGGTTGCCCGACAGGTCGGTGCGCAGCACCAGGGTGTTCACGAAGAAGCCGACCAGTTCGTCGAGCGCCTCGTCCGTGCGGCCCGCGATCGGCGTGCCGACCGGGATGTCCTCGCCCGCGCCGAGGCGCGAGAGCAGGGTCGCCCAGGCCGCCTGGACCACCATGAAGAGGGTGGCCCGGTTCTCGCCGGCGAGTGCGGCGAGTCCCGCGTGCAGGTCGGCGGGGATGTGGAAGGGCACGGCGTCGCCGCGGTGCGAGGCCACGGCGGGTCGCGGCCGGTCGGCGGGCAGCGCGAGCTCCTCGGGCAGCTCGACCAACGCCTGCTTCCAGTAGGCGAGTTGACGGGCCGCCATGCTGTGCGGGTCGTCCTCCGCACCGAGCACGTCACGCTGCCACAGCGTGTAGTCGGCGTACTGGACCGGGAGTTCGGCCCAGCCGGGGGCCTCGCCCGCGTGACGTGCCGCGTACGCCCCGGTGAGGTCGCGGGCGAGCACGGGTGCCGACCAGCCGTCGGTGGCGATGTGGTGCAGGACCAGGAGCAGGACGTGCTCCTGCGGGCCGGTGCGCAGCAGGGTGACGCGCAGCGGCGGCTCGGCGGCGAGGTCGAACGGGCGGGCCGCGGCCTCGGAAAGCCGCCCCACGAGATCCTCGGGGGCCACGTCGGCCGGGCGCGGGGTGCCGAGCGCTGCGAGCGTCTCCTCGGGCGTACGGATCACCTGGTAGCCGCTGCCGGCCTCCTCCGCGAAGACGGTGCGCAGCGACTCGTGCCGGGTGACGACGTCGGCGAGGGCCGCGCCGAGCGCGTCCTCGTCGAGGGCGCCGGACAGCTTCAGGGCCGTGGGCATGTTCCAGGTCGCGCTCGGCCCTTCGAGACCGTGCAGGAACCACAGCCGGCGCTGGGCGGGCGAGAGCGGGATCCGTTCGGGGCGCTCGCGCCGGGTCACCGCCGGGCGCGCTCCGTCGGCCTCGTCGAGGAGGGCCGCGAGACCTGCGGGCGTGGGCTGCTCGAACAGGCCGCGGACGGCGAGTTCGACACCGAGGACGCTGCGGACGCCGGCCACCAGGCGGGTGGCGAGCAGCGAGTGGCCGCCCAGGTCGAAGAAGTCCTGGTCGACACCGACCGCCGCGCGCCCGAGCACCCCGGCGAACAGGCCGCACAGCGCCTCTTCGCGTGCGGTGCGCGGGGCCCGTGCCGCCGCCGTGTCCTGCGCGGGCACGGGCAGCGCGGCCGGGTCCAGCTTGCCGGTGCGGGTCAGCGGCAGTTCGTCGAGCGGCACGTACGCGGCGGGCACCATGTGCCCCGGGAGCAGACCCGCGAGGTGGGCGCGCAGGGCGGACGCCGAGGGCGAACCTCCCTGGCGGGCCACGACGTAGGCGACCAGGCGCTTGTCGCCGGGGGTGTCCTCGCGGACCACGACGGCGCTGCGGACCACGTCCGCGTGCGCGGTGAGCGCGACCTCGATCTCGCCGGGCTCGATGCGGAAGCCGCGGATCTTGACCTGGTGGTCGGCGCGGCCGACGTAGACGAGCTCGCCGTCCGCGGTCGCCCGGGCCAGGTCGCCGGTACGGTACATGCGGGCGCCGGGCGGACCGTAGGGGTCGGCGACGAAGCGCTCGGCGGTGAGGTCGGGCCGGTTCAGATAGCCGCGCGCCAACGCCACGCCGGACAGGTGCAGTTCACCGACGACACCGGGCGGCACCGGCAGCAGGCCGGCGTCCAGGAGCCGGACGCCGACGCCGTCGACCGGGCGGCCGATGGGCGGGGTGTCCGGCCAGTACGCGGCGTCAGTCGGCAGCGTCCACGCGGTGACCACGTGGGTCTCGGCCGGGCCGTAGTGGTTGTGCAGCCGGGTCGGGGCGTCCGTGTGGTGGGCGCGGACCGGCTCACGCAGCGTCAGGGCCTCGCCGGCCTGGACGAGATGGCGCAGCCCGGACAGGTCGGCGCCGCACTCGCGAGCCGCCTCCAGGACGCCGTCGATCACCAGGTTCGGCGCGTAGAGCTCGGCCACGTGGTGGTCCGCAAGCCAGCGGGCCAGTTCACGCGGGTCGCGCCGGGTGTCCTCGGGGACCACGGCGAGAGTCTTTCCGGCCAGCAGGGCGGAGAGGACCTCCTGTACGGAGACGTCGAAGCCGAGGGCGGTGAACTGGGCCACCACCGTGCCTGGCGCCGCGGGCACGGCACACGCGTGCCAGTCGAGCAGGTTGGCCAGGGCGCGGTGCGGCATCACGATGCCCTTGGGGCGCCCGGTCGAACCGGACGTGTAGATGACGTACGCGGGGTGGTCGGGCAGCGCCTCGGGGAAGGCCTGCGTCGCGTCGGCGGCCGCCCGGGGCGCCTCGACGAGCACCTGCGGGACACCTGCGGCGGGCAGTCCTGCGGCGGTGGGCGCGGTGGTGATCAGGGCTCCGGGCGCGGTGTCGGCGAGCATCAACGCCACGCGTCCGTCCGGGAGTTCCGGGTCGACGGGCACGTAGGCCGCGCCCGCGGTGAGGACCGCGACGAACGCGACGGCGAGCTCGGTGCCGCGCGGCAGGGCGACGGCGACCCGGTCCTCCGGGCCGAGTCCGAGGCCGAGCAGCTCGACGGCCAGGGCGCGGGCCCGCTCGTGCAGTTCGCGGTAGGTGAGGCTGCCGTGTTCGTCCGTGACGGCGACCGTGTCCGGGGTCCGTCCGGCCTGCGCGGCGAGCAGTTGGGCCAGCGGCCGGTACGGGTGCGGGGCCGGGCCGTGCGAGGGGCCGAGGAGCCGGGCGCGGGCGGCCGGGGGCAGCACGTCGATGCGGTGCACTGGGCGTTCGGCGTCGCCGGCGACCGCGGCGAGCACCGTGGTCAGGGTCGACACGAACAGTTCGGCCGTGGCCGTGTCGTACAGGTCGGTGGCGTATTCGAGCCGCACGGCCAGACCGTCCGGTGCGCCGCGTTCGGTGCGCAGGTCGAAGAACGCGAAGAGCAGGTCGAAGGTGGCCACGTGCGTGTCCACATCGCCGACGCGCATCCGCAGGTCGGGCAGGTCCTCGGCGAGCCTTCCGGTGGCGTCCTGGGCCGCGTTGTTCCAGGTGACCATGGTCTGGAACAGCGGGTGACGGCCCAGCGAGCGGTCCGGGTTGAGGGTCTCGACGAGCCGCTCGAACGGCACGTCCTGGTGGGTGTAGGCGTTCAGGGAGTTGGTGCGGACGCGGTCGAGCACCTCGGCGAACGTGGGGTCGCCGGACAGGTCGGTGCGCAGCACGAGGGTGTTGACGAAGAAGCCGATGAGGCCGTCGAGCGCTTCGTTGACCCGGCCCGCGCTGGGAGTGCCGAGCGGGATGTCCTCGCCGGCGCCGAGCCGGGACAGGGCCACCGCGACGGCGGCCTGGACCACCATGAACAGGCTCGCCCGGTGCTTCTGCGCCAGGGACTCCAGTTCGGCGTGCAGCTCCGCCGGGAGGTGGAAGCGCAGGTCCGCGCCATGGCCGGTGCCCTTGAGGGGGCGCGGCCGGTCGGCGGGCAGGGTGAGTTCCTCCGGCAGGTCCGCCAATGCCTCGCGCCAGTGCGCGAGTTGACGGCCGAGCTCGCTGTCCGGGTCGTCGGCGGAGCCGAGCACCTCGCGCTGCCACAGGGTGTAGTCGGCGTACTGCACGGCCAGCGGCGCCCAGCCGGGCTCCCCGCCGCCGCGCCGGGCCGCGTACGCGGTGGCGAGGTCCTTGACGAGCAGCGGCACCGACCAGCCGCCGTCACCGGCGATGTGGTGCATGACGAGCAGCAGCGCGTGCTCGTCGGGTGCGAGCGCGAACAGGTGGGCGCGCAGCGGGATGTCGGCCGCCAGGTCGAAGCCGGTCCGGACGGCCTCGGTGAGCAGCGCGGGCAGTTCCTCCTCGGTGGCGGGGCGGATGGTCGTCGGGACCGGGCGCGGATCGAGGATCACCTGGTACGGGCCATCGGCGTCCTCGGCGAAGACGGTGCGCAGGGGCTCGTGGCGGGTGATCACATCGGTGAGCGCGGCGTCCAGGGCCCGCTCGTCGAGGGTGCCGCTCAGGCGCAGCACGACCGGCACGTTGTACGTGGGGCTGCCCGGCCCCTCGAACCTGCCGAGGAACCACAGGCGTTGCTGGGCCGGGGACGCGGGCAGCCGCGCGGGGCGCTCGCCCGCCGTCAGCGGTGCGCGGCTCGTGTCCGCGCCCGCGCCGGTGAGCCGGGCGGCGAGCGCGGCGACGGTGGGTGCCTCGAACAGGACGCTGATGGGCAGGTCCACGTCGAGCACCGAGCGGATCCGGCCGACAAGACGCATCGCGGCGAGCGAGTGGCCGCCGACGGCGAAGAAGTCGTCGTCGATGGAGATCCGGGGCCGGGAGAGGATCTCCGCGAACAGCCCGCAGAGGATCTCCTCCTGCGGCGAGCGCGGCGGACGGCCCGCCGCGTCGTGGGACTCGGCCGGGTCGGGCAGCGCGTTGCGGTTCAGCTTGCCGTTGGCGGTCAGCGGCAGTTCGGGCAGCGTCACGAACGCGCCGGGGACCATGTACTCGGGGACGGCGGCGGCCACATGGGCGCGCAGGGCCGGTGCGTCCAGGTCGGTGACGACCCAGGCGACCAGGCGGGCCTCGCCGGTCGCGTCGGGGCGTACGCCGACGGCCGCGGCCGCGACGTCGGCGTGGGCGGTGAGCACGGCCTCGATCTCGCCGGTCTCGATGCGGAAGCCGCGCAGCTTGACCTGCTGGTCGCCTCGGCCGACGTACTCCAGGCTCCCCGCGGCCGTGCGGCGCACGACGTCGCCGGTGCGGTACATGAGGGTGCCGTCGGCGCCGAACGGGTCGGCCACGAACCGTTCGGCGGTGCGGCCCGGCTGCCCGAGGTAGCCGCGGGCGAGGCCGGAGCCCGAGAGGTGGAGCTCGCCGGGGACGCCGGGGGCGACCGGACGCAGCCGGTCGTCGAGGACGTACACCCCGGTGTTGTCGACGGGTTCCCCGAGGTGGATGACGGCTGGGTCGGTGATCGTGGCCGCGGTGGACCAGATCGTGGTCTCGGTGGGTCCGTACACGTTGAGGACCGACCGTGCTGCGGCGGTGAGCGTCGCGGCCAGGTCGGCGGGCAGTGCCTCGCCGCCGACCAGGACGCGCACCCCGGCCAGGAACGAGGCGTCCCGTCCCGTCGCGGCCCGCCACAGGGTGGGCGTGGCCTGCATGAGGGTGATGCCGTGTCGGGTGACGGCGGCGCGCAGCTCCTCGGGGTCGCGCACGGTGTCGGGTCCGGCGATGACGACGCCGGCGCCGCAGGCGAGCGGCAGGTAGAGCTCCAGACCGGCGATGTCGAAGCCGATGGTGGTGACGGCGAGGAGCCGGTCGTCCGCGGTGACCGAGCAGCGGTCGGCCATCGCCCGCAGGAAGTTGTCGAGCGCGCCGCGCGGGACGACGACGCCCTTGGGGACACCGGTGGAGCCGGAGGTGTGCAGCACGTACGCGGCGTTGGTGGCCGCCGCGCGCACACCGGGATCGCCGTCGGCGTACCCGGACAGATCCGCCTCGTCGGCCAGGACGGTGGGCACGGCCACGTCGGGCAGGCCGGGGAGCAGGTCGCCGGTGGTGACGAGGACGGCCGGGCGGGCGTCCGTGATCATCCGGTGGACGCGGTCTGCGGGAAAGTTGGTGTCGAGCGGCAGATAGCCGGCCCCCGACTTCTGGACGGCGAGCAGCGTGACGAGCAGATCGGCGGTGCGCGCCAGGGCGACGGCCACGAAGCGCTCGGGGGCGGCGCCGCGCTCGGCCAGGAGCCGGGCCATGACGTTCGCGCGACGGTTCAACTCCCCGTACGAGAGGGCGACTTCACCGGCGGTGACGGCCGGGGCGTCGGGGCGCTGGGCGGCGTGCTGCTCGAAGCGGTCGAGGAACCAGCGGTCCTCGACCGCGCGTGCGGTGTCGGCCGGGACGGTGAGGGCCGCTGCGCGCTCGCCGTCGAGCAGGGCGTCGACGGCGCCGATGCGCCGGTCGGGCTCCGCGACGAGGCGGGCCAGGACGGCGGTGAAGCGCTCCACGAGCTGCTCGGCGGTGCTGTGGTCGAAGAGGTCGGCGGCGTATTCGAGGATGCCTGTCATCCCGTCGGCGGCGCCGTCGTCGGTGTGCCGCTCGCGCAGGTTGAACGCGAGGTCGAACTTGGCGACACCGCTGCCGACGCCGCCGCGCGCGGTCACCGCGAGCTGCCCCAGCTGGGCCTCGGCCGGTCCCGAACCCGCCGGGCCGCCTGTGTTGTTGAAGGCGAGGAGGGTTTGGAACAGCGGTGAACGGGCCAGCGAGCGCGTCGGGTTGAGCACCTCGACGAGCCGCTCGAACGGCAGGTCCTGGTGCGACCAGGCCGCGAGGTCGCTCTCCCGTACGCGGGCGAGGAGTTCGGTGAAGGTCGGATCACCGCTGACGTCCGTACGCAGCACGAGGGTGTTGATGAAGTCGCCGACGAGGTCGTCGAGCGCCTCGTCGAGGCGTCCTGCGACCGGCGAGCCGAGCGGGACGTCGTCGCCGGCGCCGAGCCGGGACAGGGTCACGGCGAGTGCCGCCTGGACGACCATGAACACGGTGGCGTCGGCGGCGCGGGCACGCTCGGCGACGGCGCGGTGCAGCGCGGCGGGAAGGGTGATCGCCACGTTGTCACCGCGGTAGGAGGCGACGGCCGGGCGCGGCCGGTCGGTGGGCAGGGCGAGTTCCTCGGGCAGGTCGGCGAGGTTCTCGCGCCAGAACGCCAGCTGCCGCGAGGCGCGGCTCTCCGGGTCGTCCTCCGAGCCCATCAGCTCGTGCTGCCACAGCGCGAAGTCGGCGTACTGCACGGGCAGTTCCTGCCACTGCGGCTCGGCGCCCTCGGCCCGTGCGGCGTAGGCGCGGGTCAGGTCGCGGGTGAGCAGCGGGGTGGACCAGCCGTCGCCGGCCACGTGGTGCAGCAGGACGAGCAGTTCGTGCCGGTCCTCGGCGAGCTCGTACAGGAACAGCTTCAGCGGCAAGTCGGCGGAGAGGTCGAAGGGGTGGCGGGCGTGCCCGGCGAGCAGGTCCGCCAACTCGTCCTCGGTGCAGCGCACATGGGTCATCGCGGGCCGGACGTCCGCCAGGACGACCTGGTGGGCGCCCTGCTCGTCCTCGGCGATGACGGTGCGCAGGCTCTCGTGCCGAGCGACGACGTCGGCGTACGCGGCGCGCAGCGCCTCGTGGTCCAGGGGGCCGGTCAGACGCAGCGCGGAGGCCAGGTTGTAGACCGGGTTCGGGCCTTCCATCCGGTGCAGGAACCACAGGCGCTGCTGGCCGTAGGAGAGCGGCAGCCTTTCCGGCCGCTCGGTGCGCACGAGCGCGGGGCGGGCCTCCTCGGTCTCGCCGAGCGAGCGGACCAGGGCGGCCGGGGTGGAGCTCTGGAACAGGTGCTTGACGGAGAGTTCGATGCCCAGACTCGCGCGCAGGCGACTGACCAGGCGGATGGCGAGCAGGGAGTGGCCGCCGAGGTCGAAGAAGTCGTCGTCGGGGCCGACGGAGGCGAGACCGAGCACCCCGGCGAACAGTTCGCGCACGAGGTCCTCGCGCGGGTCGCGCGGGGCCCGCTGGACGGGCAGCGCGGTCGCGGTCTCCTCGGGGGCGGGCAGCGCCTTGCGGTCGATCTTGCCGTTGGGGGTCAGCGGCATCGCGGGCAGGGCGACGATCGCCGCCGGGACCATGTACGCGGGCAGCGCGTCGGCGAGATGTGCGCACAGCGCCTCGGTGTCCACGGTCTCGGGGGTCACCCAAGCGATGAGGCGGGCGTCGCCTGGGCGGTCCTCGCGGGCGAGGACGACGGCGCGGGTGACGTCGGCGTGGGCGGCGGCGGCCGCCTCGATCTCACCGGGTTCGATGCGGAAACCGCGCAGCTTGATCTGGTCGTCGGCGCGCCCGGCGTAGACGAACGTGCCGTCCGCGAGACGCCGGGCGAGGTCGCCGGTGCGGTACATGCGGGCGCCGGGCGCGTAGGGGTCGGCGACGAAGCGCTCGGCGGTGAGGTCGGGGCGGCCGAGGTAGCCGCGGGCGAGGGCCACGCCGGATATGTACAGCTCGCCCGCGACACCGGGGGCGACCGGGCGCAGGGCGGCGTCGAGGACGTAGGCGCGGGTGTCGGCGAAGGGACGGCCGATCGGGACGGCGCCGTCGGCGAGCTCGGTGCCGGGCTCGACCTTGAACTCGAGGCAGTTGACGGTCGCCTCTGTGGGCCCGTACGCGTTGATCACGGTGGCGTCGGGGTGGGCGGTGCGCCAGGCGCGCAGGGCCTCGCCGCGCAGGGCCTCGCCGCCGAGGACGAGGGTTCCCGAGGGCGAGACCTCGGCGGGCAGGGTGTCGAGCAGTTCCAGGTGGCTGGGCGTGCCCTTGAGGAAGGTGGGACGCGGGCCGCCCACGGCGTCGGGGAGTTCGGCGAGGTGGACGCAGCCGCCGGAGACCAGCGGGGTGTACAGGCCGGTCACGGTGAGGTCGAAGGTGACCGAGGAGTGCACGAGGGTGAGGCCCCCGGCGTCCGGGTAGGCGCCACGGGCCCGTACGAGGTAGGCGGCCACGGAGCCGTGCTCGACGACCACGCCCTTGGGGCGGCCGGTGGAGCCGGAGGTGAAGATCAGGTAGGCCGGGTCGTGCGGGTGCGGGGCCGCGGTGAAGGAGGCAGCCTCCTCGTCCGTGACGACCAGCGTCCGGGTGCCGGGCAGTTCGTGGCCCGGCTCGGTCAGCGCGAGCACCGGGTCGGCGTCGGCGAGCACCGCGGCGATCCGCTCGGCGGGGTGCTCGGGGTCCAACGGCACGTACGCGCCACCGGACTTGGCGACGCCGAGCAGCGCCACCACGAGGTCGATGCCGCGCGGCAGCAGCACGGCCACCGTCCGGCCGGGCGTGACGCCGCGCTCGATCAGGGTGCGGGCGACGTGGCTGGCACGCGCGTCGAGCCGGCGGTACGTGAGCACCTGGTCGCCCGCGCACACGGCGGGGGCGTCCGGGGTGGCGGCGGCCTGGGCGGTGAACAGCTCGGGCAGCGTGGGGAGTCGGGTGCCGACGGCCGCGGCGCCGGCGGGTCCGGACGCGGCGGCGAGCGCGCGGGCGGTCTCGTCCGCGCCGATGACGTCGATGCGGCCGAGCGGCCGCCCGGGCTCGCGCACGAGGGTGTCGAGCAGGCCGAGGAAACGCTCGGCGATGGCCGCGGCGGCGGTGTCGTCGAACAGGTCGCGCTGGTGGAACAGCTTGAAGCGCAGGGCGTCCTGCGGCATTCCGACGAGGCTGAGCGGGAAGTGGTTCGCGGAGTGGCTCTCGGCGCCGACCACGCGCAGCGGGTCGCTGTCCGCGGAGACGGCGGGCGCGGAATCGAAGGGGAAGTTCTCGAAGACGACGGACGTGTCGAAGAGCGGGCCGAGACCGGTGCGGTGCTGCACCTCCGAAAGGCCCAGGTACTGGTGGGCGATCAGCTCGGCCTGGGCGTGGTGCACCCGGCCGAGCAGTTCGCCCGCGGTGAGCGAGGGCCGCAGCCGGATGCGCAGCGGCAGGGTGTTGATGAACAGGCCGACCATGGACTCGATGCCGGGCAGCTCGGCCGGGCGGCCGTTCACGGTGACGCCGAAGACCACGTCGTCGGCGCCGGTCAGGCCGGCGAGCACCAGCGACCAGGCCGCCTGCACCACGGTGTTGACGGTGACGCCCGCGGAGCGGGCCCGGGCCGTCAGGGCCCGGGTCTGCTCCTCGGTGAGCCCGAACTCGTGGCGTCCGGGGTCCTGCGGGGTGTGCTCGGCGGTGCCGGCCACCAGGCTGGGCGCCGTCAGGCCGTCGAGCATGGTGTCCCAGGCCGCCCGCGACGCGTCGGCGTCCTGGCGGGAGAGCCAGGTCAGGTAGTCACGGTAGGGGGCCACGGGCGGCAGTCCGCGGGCGTCGCCGCCCGACAGGTACAGCACGTGGTACTCCTTCAGGAGCGTCGGCAGGGACCAGCCGTCGAGCACCGTGTGGTGAATGGTGAGCACCAGGCGGTGGCTCTCGGCGCCGAGGCGGATCAGCGTGAAGCGGATCAGCGGCGGCCGACCGGTGTCGAAGCGCTGCTCCCGGTCGGCGAGCGTGGCCTCGCGCGCCTGGGCGTCCGCCTGCTCCCCGGGGAGGTGGGACAGGTCGATCTCGGTCCACGGCAGCTTGTACCGGGCCGCGACGATCTGCACCCACTCCCCGTCCTTGCGCTGGCGGAAGGCCACCCGCAGGCTCGCGTGCCGGCGCAGCAGCGCCTCGGCGGCCTCCCGGGCGCGGCCCGCGTCGAGCGGGCCGGCCAGGTGGAAGGTCGACTGGACGGTGTAGATGTCCGGGGTGGACTCGTCGGATCCATCGAAAACACTGTGGAACAACAGGCCGCTCTGGAGCGGGGAGAGAGGCAGGATGTCATCGACTGTGCGGGTACTTCTCGCCACTTCATATCTCCCAGTCCGAGGCCAGTTCGTCCTCGAACTCTTCAATCTCGCTCTGTGTGATCTCTATAAGCCCCACGTCGGTCGGGGTCAGCCCGCCGGCGTCCGGCCGCTGAGCATGCTCCGTGAGGGCGGTCAACGCCTCGAACCAGCCGTCCGCGAGCGCGGCGACCTCGTCCTCGGCGAGGACACCGGGGGCGTACGTCCAACTCGCCCCGAGGCGCGGCCCGTCCGCGCTCTCCTCGACGTACGCGTTGATCTCGACGGCGTGGGCCAGCGGGGTCGCCGGGTCCTCTGCGTCGGGACGCGGCGCGTCCGCGGCCACCGACCAGTCGCCGGTCTCGCCCGCCACGAACCGGCCCAGGTAGTTGAAGCCGATCCCGGCGGTGCGCAGCCCCTCGAAGGCGGCGGCGGTCTCCGGGTTCAGGTGGCGCAGGAGGCCGTAGCCGAGGCCTTCCGAAGGCACCGCGCGCAGCTGCTCCTTGACGTGCTTGAGCACGGTTCCGGCGGCGTGGCCGCCCGCGAACGCCTCGTCGAGGTCGACGCCCGCCGTGTCCAGGAGCACCGGGTACAGGGCGGTGAACCAGCCCGTGGTGCGGGACAGGTCCGAGGTCCCGTCGCGCTCGCGGCCGTGGCTCTCCACATCGATCAGCACGGACATGTGCGGATCGCGCCTCCTGCGGGCCTCGGCCAGGGCCAGACCGGCGAGCAGGACGTCGTCCACACCCGCCCCGACCACGGCCGGTGCGGTGGTGAGCAGATGCCCGGTGACCTCCGCCGGCAGGGTGCGCCGCAGTCGCCGAGCGCTCGCGAGCACGTCCACCGCCGGGTCCAGCGGGCGGGCGCCCAGCGGGGTGCCGCGGCGCAACGTGCCGGTCCAGTGGTCGAGTTCGGCCAGAGTGCGGGGCGCCAGAGCGCTTTCGGCGTTCCGCTGCGACCAGCGGCGCAGTGAGGTGCCGCCGGAGTCGAGCACCGGCTCGCGTCCGGCCAGGACGTCACCCCAGGCGCTGAACAGGTCGGGGAGCAGGATGCGCCAGGACACCCCGTCGATCGCCAGGTGGTTGACGGCGACCAGGAGCAGTCCGGGCCGCGGGCCGCGGTCGAACCAGACGGTCTCCACCATGGCCCCGACGGCCGGATCGAGCCGGCCGACGGCCGCCGCGCCGTGTTCCCTTACGGCCTCGGCGAGTTCGGCCTCCGAGAGAGCGGCCGCGTCCACCCGCAGCACCCGGTCCTCGGCCCGGACGGCGTTTGGCGCGGGGACCTCGACGTGCCAGGTGGACGCGTCTGCCGGGTCGTCGACCGCCACCTTGAGCCGCAGGCTGTCGTGCCGGGCGAGCAACGCGCCGATCAGGGCGTGCAGCCGGTCCAGGTCGAGCTCGGCGGGTGCGTGCAGCACGGTGGTCTGGTTGAACCGGTCCACCGGAACCTGCCGCTGGGCCAGCCAGTGCAGCATCGGCCAGGCGGGCAGCTCACCGACGGGCTCGTCCGGCTCGCTGTCCTCGGGTGCCTGCGCCGCCGCGGCGGCCCGTGCCAGTTCGGCGACGGTGCGGTGCGTGAAGACGTCGGCGCCCGTGATCGTCAGGCCCGCACGGCGGGCCGCGCTGACCAGTTGGATGGCCATGATGGAGTCGCCGCCGAGGTCGAAGAAGGCGCTGTCGGCGTCGACGGTCTCCTCGGGCAGCCCGAGGACCTGCGCGAACAGCCGTACCAGGACCTCCTCCTCGGAGTTCTCGGCGGCCCGCCCGCCGGCGCTGCCGAACTCGGGCGCGGGCAGCGCCTTGCGGTCCAGCTTGCCGATCGAGGTGAGCGGCAGCTCGGTCAGTTCGACGATCGCCGCAGGCACCATGTAGTCGGGCAGGGTGCGGCCCAGGTGGGCGCCGAGTTCCGCCCGGTCGTAGCCGGGTCCGGCCACCGTGTAGGCGACCAGGCGCTTGTCGCCCGGCCGGTCCTCGCGGACGACCACCGCGCAGGCGCTGACGCCCGCCCCGGCGGCCAGCGCGGACTCGATCTCGCCGAGTTCGATGCGGAAGCCGCGCAGCTTGACCTGCTCGTCGGCGCGTCCGGCGAACTCGACCAGCCCGTCGGCCGTCCAGCGCGCCAGGTCGCCGGTGCGGTACATCCGGGTGCCGGGCGGGCCGTACGGGTCGGCGACGAACCGGTCGGAGGTGAGGTCCGGGCGGTTCCAGTAGCAGCGGGCCAGTCCCGAGCCCGCCGCGTACAGCTCGCCGGTGACGCCCGGCGGCACGGGCCGCAGCGCGTCGTCGAGGACGTAGTGGCGCATGGCGTCGAGGGAGCGGCCGATGGGCACGCTGTGCGAGCGCGGGTCGAGCGCCTCGGGGTCGACGCGGTGGGACAGCGCCATCACGGTGACCTCGGTCGGCCCGTAGGCGTTGACGACCCGCAGCCCGGGGGCGTGCTCCAGGATCCGACGTACAGCCGTTCCGGACACGACGTCTCCGCCGGTGGCGACCTGGCGGATCGCCGCGAACGCCTCCGGGACCTCCTGGCCGAGGACCCGGAACAGACCGGCGGTCAGGAACAGCGAGGTGATCCCGGAGTCCGCGATCAGCGCCTTCAGATCGGTCACGTCGAGGTCGCCCGGCGGGACGATCAGGACCTCGCCGCCGCGCAGCAGCGGCACCCAGAACTCCAGGATGGAGGCGTCCCAGGCGTGCGGCGAGTGCAGCGGCACTCGGTCGGTGACGCCGTCCCAGACGCGGTCGGCGGCGAGTTGGACGATGTCGCCGTGGCAGATCGCGACGCCCTTGGGCAGGCCACTGGAGCCGGAAGTGAACATCAGGTACGCGAGGCTCTGCGGGTCCGCCGAGGTGGCGGGCGCGGTCGCGGGCAGGTGCGCGACATCGGCCCCCGCGTCCATCAACTCGGCCTGGATGTCCAGGCCTTCGGCCCGCTCGCGGCACGTCCCGTCCACGACGAGCAGGGGCGCCTGTACCTGGTCGAGCAGCCGGACCAGGCGCTCGTCCGGGTTGGCCGGGGCGAGCGGCACGTAGGCGCAGCCCGCCTTGACGATGCCGAGCAGGGTGACGGCCAGCGCGTCGGAGCGCTCCATCAGGACGCCGATCCGCGCCTCGGGGGTGACGCCGCGGGCGAGCAGGGCGTTCGCGAACCGGTTGGCGCGCGCGTCCAGTTCGGCGTACGAGAGCGTGGTGCCCTCGAAGGTGACGGCAGGTGCGTCCGGGCGCTCGGCCGCGTGGCGCGCGATGGCCTCGGGCAGGCTCGCCGGGGCCACCGGTGCGGTGTTCTCCAGCCAGCTGCCGAGGATCCGCTCGCGCTCGCCGTCCACCAGGACGTCGTGCGCCGACACCGAGACTTCGGGCCGGCCGGTCAACACGTCCAGGATCCGCACCAGTCGGCGGGCGAGCCGCTCCACGGTGTCCGCGTCGAACATGTCGGCGCTGTACTCGACACCGCCGGCCCAGTCGACCGGGGTGCCGTCGGCGCCGAGCCGCTCGGTGAGGGTGAAGGTGAGGTCGAACTTGGCGACGGACGGCGCCACCGGGCGCGGCTCGACGGTGAGTCCGGGCATCCGGCCCGCCTCGGCGAGTGCCGAGCCGCCGGCGCTGTCCAGGCTGAGCGCCACCTGGAACAGCGGGTGGCGGGCGGCCGAGCGCTCCGGGCGCAGGGCCTCGACAAGGCGCTCGAACGGCACGTCCTGGTGGGCGAAGGCGGCCAGATCGGCTTCCCGGACCCGGTCCACGAGAGCGGCGAAGGTGGGGTCGCCCGACACATCGGTACGCAGGACCAGGGTGTTGACGAAGAAGCCGACCACATCGGCCAGGGCTTCGTCGGAGCGCGAGACCACCGGGGAGCCGAGCGGGATGTCGCTACCGGCGCCGAGCCGCGAGAGCAGCGCGGCGAGGGCGGCCTGCACCACCATGAACGGCGTGGCCTTCAGGTCACGGGCCGCGCGGCCCACCCGCCGGTACAGCTCCTCGGGCACCTCGAAGGTGAGCCGGCCCGCACGGTGCGGCCCGACGGCCGGGCGCGGCCGGTCGGCCGGGAGCGCGAGCTCCTCGGGAAGGCCGCTCAATGCGCTTACCCAGTGGGCGAGTTGACGCTCCGCCTCGCTGCCTGCGCCCTCCTCGTCGAGAAGCTCGCGCTGCCAGCTCGCATAGTCGGCGTACTGCACCGGCAGCGGCTCCCATGCGGGTGCCGTCCCGTCGAGGCGGGCCGCGTAGGCGGCGGCCAGGTCCTTGGCGAGGACCGGCATGGAGGTGCCGTCGCCCGCGATGTGGTGGACGACGACGAGCAGGACGTGCTCGTCGGGACCGACCGCGAACAGGCGTGCACGCAGGGGGACTTCGGTCGTGAGGTCGAAGCCGGTCGTGGCGCCCGCCTCGATCCGCTCGTCCAGGTCCTGCGGGCTCACCGGCACGACCGGCAGGTCGACCCGGGCCTCGGGCAGCACCCGCAGCCAGGCCTCGGCACCTTCGCCACCCCGGTCGTCGACCAGGGTGCGCAGGCTCTCGTGCCGGGCCACCACGTCGCCGAGCGCCTCGCGCAGCCGGTCCGTGTCCACGGCGCCGGTCAGCCGGAGTGCGATCGGGATGTTGTACGCGCCGTCGTGGCCACCGAGCCGTTCGAGCACCCACAGGCGCTGCTGGGCGTACGAGAGCGGGATGCGCCCGGTGCGCGGACGCGCGGTCAGCGCGGGCCGGTGCGTGCCCCCGGCGTCCGCGGCACGGCGGGCGAGGGCCGCCGGGGTCGGCGACTCGAACAGGTCGCGCACGCCGAGGTCGACGCCCAGCGCCGCCCGTACCCGGGTGACCAGACGCATCGCGAGCAGCGAGTGGCCGCCCAGGTCGAAGAAGGAGTCGTCCACACCGACCCGGTCGACGCCGAGCGCCTCGGCGAAGGCGTCCACGAGGAGTTCCTCGGCCGGGCTCGCGGGGGCGCGGCTCGCCGTGCGGGCGGGGGCCTGCGGGGCGGGCAGGGCCTTGCGGTCGAGCTTGCCGTTGACGGTCAGCGGCAGCCGGTCGAGCACCACCACGGCCGAGGGCACCATGTGGACGGGCAGCGCCTCGGCGGCCGCCTCGCGCAGAGCCGGCGCCGCGGACGGGCCCGCACGGCCGTCGGTGACCACGTACGCGATCAGGCGCTGGTCGCCGGGGGTGTCCTCGCGGACCACGACGGCCGCCTGGGTCACCAGGTCCTGCGCGAGCAGCACGGCCTCGATCTCGCCGAGTTCGATGCGGAAGCCGCGCACCTTCACCTGTGCGTCGGCGCGGCCCAGGTATTCGAGCGAGCCGTCGTGGCGGCGGCGGGCCAGGTCGCCGGAGCGGTACATCCGGGTGCCGGGCGCGCCGAACGGGTCGGCGACGAAGCGGCCCGAGGTCAGGCCGGGGCGATTCACGTAGCCGCGGGCGACGCCCGCGCCGGAGACGTACATCTCCCCCACGACACCGGCCGGGACGGGCAGGAGCCGCTCGTCGAGGACGTGCACCCCGAGGTCCGGGATGCCGGCGCCGAGGGCGCCGACCACTCCGTCGCGCACCTCCTGCGCGGTGAGCGCGCGGTGGGTGACGTGCACGGTGGTCTCGGTGATGCCGTACATGTTGACCAGGACCGGACTGTCGTCGGCATGCCGCTCGTACCAGGGGAGCAGTCGGCCCGGGTCGAGGGCCTCGCCGCCGAAGACGACGTAGCGCAGCGCGAGATCGGCGCCGCCCGCGGCCCCGTCGGCGCGGATCAACTCGTGGAACGCGGACGGGGTCTGGTTGAGGACCGTGACCCGTTCGCGTTCCAGCAGCCCGAGGAACGCCGCGGGTTCGCGGCTGACCTCGTGCGGCACCACGACGAGCCGGCCGCCGAAGAGCAGCGGGCCCCACAGCTCCCACACCGAGAAGTCGAAGGCGTAGGAGTGGAAGAGGGTCCAGACGTCGTCGGCGCCGAAGCCGAACCAGTGGCCGGTGGCGTCGAAGAGCCGCAGGACGTTGCGGTGGGTGACCACCACGCCCTTGGGGGTGCCGGTGGAGCCCGAGGTGTAGATGACGTACGCGGCGTGGTCGGCGCCGGCGGCCGGCGCCGGGTCGGCCGTGTCCCGCGCGGCGAGGTCGGCGACGACGGCTTCGTCGTCGAGGGCGAGCCAGGTGTCGTCGCCGCCGAGTGCGGCGACAGTGGCGCGGGTGCCGACGGTGACCACGGGGCGGCTGTCCCCGAGGAGCAGGGCCACGCGCTCGGCCGGGTAGGCCGGGTCGACCGGCAGGTAGCCGGCGCCGGACTTGAGGACCGCGAGCACGGCTGTCACCAGGTCGGTGACGCGGGGCAGGGCCAGGGCGACGAACTGCTCGGGGGCGGCGCCGCGTTCGCGAAGGAGTGCGGCGAGCCGGTTGACGCGTGCGTTGAGCTGCGCGTAGGTCAGGGAGCTCGACCGGCCCTGCTCGTCCTCGCCGGTGACGGCGACGGCCCCCGGGTGGGCGGCGGCCGCGGCCTCGAAGCGGCGCACGATCGTGTCGTGCGCGCCGAGGGGCGCGGTCGGCTCGGCGGGCGTGTGCGCCCAGTCGGTGAGCAGCAGTTCTCGCTCATCGGCGGCGAGCACGTCCAGGTCGGTGACCGGGCGGGCGGGCTCGGCGAGTGCGGCACCGAGCAGCCGGACCAGACGCTCGCCCAGGCCCGCGACCGTGGCGGCGTCGAACATGTCGGCGCTGTACTCCAGGTCCACCGCGATGCCCGCGGGGGCGTCCCCGGGGGTGCGCCGCGGACGCAGGTGCCAGACCAGGTCGAACTTGGCCGCGTCCACGGTCAGGTGGAGTGGTTCGACATCGAGCGAGGGCAGGTCCGCCAGGGAGTTCAGGGCGCGGGTCTCGTCGTCACCCCATTCGACGACCACCTGGAACAGCGGGTGGCGGGCGGCCGAGCGCTCCGGGCGCAGGGCCTCGACGAGCCGCTCGAAGGGCACGTCCTGGTGCGCGAAGGCCGCGAGGTCGGTCTCCCGTACCCGGCCCACGAGTTCGGCGAAGCTCGGGTCGCCCGACACGTCGGTGCGCAGCACCAGCGTGTTGGCGAACAGACCCACCACGTCGGCCAGGGACTCGTGGGAGCGTCCGGCGACCGGCGAGCCGAGCGGGATGTCGGTGCCCGCGCCGAGCCGCGACAGCAGCGCCGCGACGGCGGCCTGCACCACCATGAACGGGGTGGCCTTCAAATCCTTGGAGATACGGGTCAGTTCGGCGTGCAGCGCGGCCGGGATCTCCAGACGATGGCGGCCCGCGCGGTGCGGTCCGACCGCGGGGCGCGGCCGGTCGGCCGGGAGCGCCAGTTCCTCGGGCAGTCCGCCCAGCGCGGCCTTCCAGTGGTCGAGCTGACGGCCGAGCACGGAGTCCGGGTCGTCCTCGGCGCCGAGCGCCGAGCGCTGCCACAAGGCGTAGTCCGCGTACTGCGGTGCGGAGCCCGCCGGTTCGGGGGCGGTTCCTTCCAGGTGGGCGCGGTAGCCGGCGACGAGGTCGCGGGCGAGCACCGGCACCGAGGCGCCGTCCCCGGCGATGTGGTGGACCACGACGAGCAGGACGTGCTCGTGCGGACCGACCTCGAACAGGTGGACCCGCAGCGGCACCGCGGCCGTCAGGTCGAAGGGCCGGGCGACGGCCTCGCGCAGGGCGTCGGCCAGCCGGTCCTCGGTGACCGGGGTCCGCTCGAACCAGAGCGTGGTGTTCACGACCCGCTGGTACGGGCCCTCGTCGTCCTCGGCGATGAGCGTGCGCAGGCTCTCGTGCCGGGCCAGTAGTCCGTCGAGCGCCGCGGCGAGCGCCGCCTCGTCGAGTGCACCGGTCAGGCGCAGTGCCATCGGGATGTGGTAGGCGGAGTTCGTCCCGTCGAACCGGTCGAGGAACCACTGGCGTTGCTGGGCGTACGACAGCGGAAGCCGTTCGGGGCGCGGGAGTTGACCGGGGGCCACGGTCGCGGCGCGCGGGCCGCCCGCGGCGATCCGGGCGAGCTCGCGGACGGTGGGTGTCTCGAACACCGCCCGCACCGCCAGCTCCGTGCCGAGCACGGCGCTCACGCGGGCGACCAGGCGCATGGCGAGCAGCGAGTGGCCGCCCAGGTCGAAGAAGGAGTCGTCCACACCGACCCGGTCCACTCCGAGCACCTCGGCGAACACCTCGGCGAGCAGCTCCTCGACGGGGTCGTGGAAGGCGGCGCCCGGTGCGGCGGCGTAGCTCGGGGCGGGCAGCGCGGCCTGGTCGAGCTTGCCGTTGACGGTGACCGGGATCCGGTCGAGGACGACGACGGCGGCCGGGACCATGTGGTCGGGCAGCTCCTCGCGCAGCCGGGTGCGAAGCGCTTCCGGTACGACGGTGGCGCCGGGCGCGGGCACCGCGTAGGCGACCACGCGACGGTCGCCGGGCCGGTCCTCGCGGACCACGACGGCGCTCGCGGCGACCTCGGGGGCCCGGGTGACGGCCGCCTCGATCTCGCCCGGTTCGATGCGGAAGCCGCGCAGCTTGATCTGGCGGTCGGCACGGCCCACGTAGACCAGCTGTCCGTCCTCGCGCCAGGCGACCTGGTCGCCGGTGCGGTACATCCGGGCACCCGGGGCGCCGAACGGGTCGGCGACGAAGCGTTCGGCGGACTGGCCCGGGCGGTCCAGGTAGCCGCGGGCGAGTCCCGCGCCGGACACGTACAACTCTCCCACCACGCCCACCGGGACGGGCTGCAGGTGCGCGTCGAGGACGCGGACCGCGAGCCCCTGCAGGGCGGTTCCGATGGGCGGGACGCCGAAGCCGGACAGCGGGGCGCTCATGGTGGCGCACACGGTGGTCTCGGTCGGCCCGTACGCGTTGATCATGCGGCGGCCCGCCGACCAGAGCTCGGCGAGCTGCGGCGGGCACTGCTCGCCGGCGACGGCGAGGGAACGCAGGGTCGGCAGGTCCTCGGGCCGCAGTTCGCGCAGCGCGGCCGGCGGCAGCGTCACGTGCGTGACGCCGTGCTCGGCGAAGGTGCGCACCAGCGGGGCGCCGGGCAGCAGTTCCTCGCGCGGGGCGACGACCAGGCAGGCGCCCGCGAGCAGGGTGACGGCCACCTCGGAGACGGACGCGTCGAAGCTCGGCGAGGCGAACTGCAGGACGCGGGCGGACTCGTCGACGTCGAAGACGGCCTTCTGGGCGCGCGCCAGGCCGGGGATGCCGGCGTGGGTGACGACGACGCCCTTGGGTCGGCCGGTGGAGCCCGAGGTGTAGATGACGTACGCGGCCTGCTCGGCTCGCACCGGCCGGGCGAGGGTGTCGCCGGTGAGGTCCAGCGCGTCCACGTCGAGGCGGCGCACACCGGTCTCGGGCAGGGCGGTGCCGGTCGTGGTGAGGACCAGGACGGGCGCCGCGTCGGTGAGGGTCTGCGCGATGCGCTCGGCCGGGTGGGCGGGGTCGACGGGCACGAACGCGCCGCCCGCGAGGGCGACCCCGTGCAGGGCGACCACGAGGTCGACGGAGCGCGGCAGCACGATCCCCACCCGCTGCTCGGCTTCGATTCCGGCTTCGGCGAGCAGGCGCGCCAACGCGCCCGCCCGGTCGGCGAGTTCGCTGAACGTGAGGGTCCGCGTGCCCGAGACGAGCGCCGGCGCGTCGGGCGTACGGCGGACCTGGTCGAGGAAGAGCTCGGGCCAGGTGCGCGGGTCCCCGGCGTCCTTGGGGCCGTGGCCGAGCGCGAGCAGGGCGTCGGGAGCGTGTCCGGGGATCCGGCCGACCGGGGTGCCGGGCTCGGTGACGACGGTGCGCAGCAGCCTGGTCAGCAACTCGGCTGTCCACGCCATCTGTTCGGCACCGAGCACATCGGTCCGGTGGTGCAGGCGCAGCCGTAGCCCGTCGCCGCTCGGGCTCGCCTCCATGGCGAGTGCGTAGTGGGTGACGGCGTGGTGCGCGACCTCGCCGGCCTCCAGACCGGCGCGGCGGGCCACGGCGGTCAGGGCGTCGACGTCCAGCGGATAGTTCTCGAACACCATTGAGGTGTCGAAGAGTTCGCCGTGTCCGGCCAGGCGCTGAATGTCCACCAGGCCGAGGTGGTGGTGCTCGACGAGCCGCGCCTGCTCCAGCTGGAGACGGCGGGCGAAGGCGCCGACCGGCTCGTCGGCTCGCAGGGTCGCGCGCAGCGGCAGGGTGTTGACGAACAGGCCGACCATGTCGGCCGCTCCGGGCAGGTCGGCGGGCCGGCCGCTGACGGTGGTGCCGGTGACGACGTCGTCGCGGCCGGTGAGCCGGGCCACGAGCAGCAGCCAGGCGCTCTGGACGAGGGTGTTGACGGTGACGCCGAGGCGGCGGGCCGCGCCCTGCACGTCGAGTCCGTCGACGGTGAGGTCGAGCCGGCCGGGCTCCTGGCAGGCCGGGGCCGGTCCGGTGGACAGCAAGGTGCCGCCGTCGAGTCCGGCGAGCGCCTCGCTCCAGGCGGCCTCGGCGGTCGTACGGTCCTGGCGGGCCAGCCAGGCCAGGTGCTCGCGGTGCGGGCGTGCTTGCGGCAGGGCGTCGCCCAGGTAGTGGGCCATCAGTTCGCGCATCACGATCGGCATGGACCAGCCGTCGCGGACGCTGTGATGGGCGGTGGCGACGAGTGTGTGGCGGTCTCCCAGGGAGGCCACGGTCCAGCGGATCAGGGGCGCGGCGGTGATGTCGAAGCCGCGCCCGCGGTCGTCCGCGCAGACCGCGTCCAGCTCCGTGGCGTCGGTCAGCCGGATCTCGGTGAAGTCCGGTTCGGGCTCGCGCAGGACGACCTGCACGGGCGTGCCCTGCGAGGTGCGGCGGAACGCGGCCCGCAGCGCGGGGTGGCGGCGCTGCACCTCGGCGGCGGCGGCGCGCAGCCGGACGAGGTCGAGTGCGCCGGTCAGTTCGACGCGGAGCTGGGAGATGTACGGGTCGTCGACGCCGTCGCCGTACTGGTGGTGGAAGAGCAGGCCTTCCTGGAGCGGGGCGAGCGGCAGCAGCTCCGCCACGTCCGGGTCGGTCTCCAGCTCACGTATCTCCTGCTGGGTCAGCGCCACGAGCAGGTCGGACGGGGTACGACCGCCGGCGCCCGGCTGCCCGCCGTGCGCGACGAGGGCGCGCAGCGCGCCGTCCCACAGATCGGCGAGGCGGGCCGCGTCGGCGTCGGTGACGAGGGCGCGGGCCCAGGTCCAGGTGGCGACGAGTTCGGGGCCGTCGGGGCCTTCGTGTGTGGCGACGTTGACCTCGACGGTGTGCGAGAGCGGCACGTCGGGTGCGTCGTCGGCGCCGAGCGCGGCCAACTCCCAGCCGGGCGCGAGGGCCCCGGCGAGGCTGACTCGGCCCAGGTAGTTGAAGCCGAACTGCGCCTCGGGCAGCTTCGCGAACTCCGGTGCGGTGGCCGGGTCGCAGTGGCGGGCGAGGCCGTGGCCGATTCCCTGCCGCGGGGTGGCGCGCAGCTGCTCCTTGACCAGGCGCAGGGCGTCACCGGCGGCGTCGGTGCCCGCGAGGACGGCACGCGGGTCGGCGGCTCCTGTGTCCAGGCGTACGGGGTGGGCGACGGTGAACCAGCCGACGGTACGGGAGAGTTCGGCGCCGGGGACCAGGTCCTCGTGGCGGCCGTGGCTCTCCACGTCGACGAGGAGTCCTGCGCGGTCGCCGCGCCACAGGGGTACGGCGGCGGCGAGCGCGGTGAGCAGGACGTCGTCCGGCCCGGCGTGGAAGGCCGCAGGGAGCGTGCCGAGCAGCGCGCCGGTCACGTCCGCGGGCACCCGCACGGTCAGCCGTCCGGCGTCGCCGCGCAGGTCGCGGGCCGGGTCGAGGGGCCGGTCACCGATCAACGGGTCGTCCGTGGCGAGGAGTTCGCGCCAGTGCGCGGCGTCGTCGGCGGGCAGCGCGGTGAACGTGGCGGCCCACTCGGCGAACGAGGTGCCCACCGGTGCGAGCTCGGGCCCGCCGCCATCGGTGACCGCCGTCCAGGCCTCGGCGAGGTCGGGCACAAGGATCCGCCAGGACACGCCGTCCACCGCCAGGTGGTGCACGACGAGCAGCAGCCGGCCGGGGCGGCCCGCGCCGCGGTCGATCCAGACGGCCCGCAGCATCCGGCCGGCAGCCGGGTCGAGGGCGTCGCGGGCGGCGGCGGTGTGCGCGGCGGCGAGGGCGGTGAGCTCCTCGTCGCTCGCGTCGGACGGGGCGTCGACACGGGTGAGGAGCGCGTCCGCGAACGCGGCGCCGCCGTCCACCGGTGCGACGGTGAACCCCTCGCCGTCCCCGACGCGCATCCGCAGCGTCTCGTGCCGCTCGACGAGCGCGCCGAGCGCGGCGGCCAGGTGCTCGCGGGTGGTCGGGGGCAGGGTCAGGGTGACGGACTGGTGGTACTGGTCGAACCGCCCACGGGTGACGAGGCGGCGCATGAGCGGCAGCAACGGCGCGCTCCGCGGGCCCGCCACGACGTCGGCGCCGGACGCCTCCGGCCCCTGCTCACCGAGTGCAACCGCGAGACCAGCCGGGGTGCGGTGCTCGAAGACATGCCGCGCCGAGAACCTCACACCCGCCGCACGCGCACGCCCCACCAACTGGATCGACATGATGCTGTCGCCACCCAGCGCGAAGAAGTCGTCATCCACACCCACGTCCTCACGACCGAGCACCTGCCCGAACAGCCCGACAAGCTGCCGCTCCAACGACCGGTCCCCACCACCGAGTGCAACCGCGAGACCAGCCGGGGTGCGGTGCTCGAAGACATGCCGCGCCGAGAACCTCACACCCGCCGCACGCGCACGCCCCACCAACTGGATCGACATGATGCTGTCGCCACCCAGCGCGAAGAAGTCGTCATCCACACCCACGTCCTCACGACCGAGCACCTGCCCGAACAGGCCAAGCAGCCGCTCCTCCAGCGCCCCGGAGGCCGTGCGGCCCGCGGTGCCCGCGGTGGTGGCGGGCTCGGGCAGTGCCGCCCGGTCCACCTTGCCGTTCGGGGTCAGCGGCAGCTCGTCCAGGACGACGAACGCGGCGGGCACCATGTATTCGGGCAGTGCCGCCCGCATCCGCGCCTCGACCTCGGCGGTGTCCACGCCCCCGGGCGCCACCAGGTAGCCGACCAGACGCGGTTCGGCGGTGGTGCCGCGGACGGCGGCGGCAGCCCGGCTGACGCCGGGCACGGCCTCGGCGGTCGCCTCGACCTCACCCAGTTCGATGCGGAAGCCGCGCACCTTGACCTGGTCGTCGACCCGGCCGAGGTACTCGATCATGCCGTCGGGACGCCGCCGTGCCAAGTCGCCCGTGCGGTACATCCGGCTGCCCGCCGGACCGAACGGGTCGGCCACGAAGCGGTGCGAGGTCTGGCCGGGCAGGCCCAGGTAGCCGCGGGCCAGGCCCTCGCCCGCGAGGTACAACTCACCGCGTGCGCCCGGCCGTACGGGCCGCAGGCCGCTGTCGAGCAGATGCACACGGGCGTACGGGAACGCGCGGCCGATCGGCACCGGGCCGTCGGCGAGCGGCTCGCCCGGCTCGATCCGGAACTCCATGACGTTGACCGTCGCCTCGGTCGGACCGTAGGCGTTGATGACGGTCGCGTCGGGGTGCGCCGCCCGCCAGGCGGTCAGCATCTCGCCGCGCAGCGCCTCGCCGCCGAGCACCAGCGTCCCGGTCGGCGACACCTCGTCGGGCAGGGTGTCGAGCAGCCGCAGATGGCTGGGCGTGCCCTTGAGGAAGGTGGGCCGTGCGGCGCCGATCGCGTCCGGCAGTTCGGCCAGGTGCACCTGGCCGCCCGCGACCAGCGGGGGGTAGAGGCAGGTGACGGTGAGGTCGAAGGAGACCGAGGTGTGCGCGAGGGCGGTCCCCGCCGCGTCCGGGTAGGCCGTGGCCGCGCGCGCCGTGTAGGCGCCCAGCGCACGGTGTTCGACGACCACGCCCTTGGGGCGGCCGGTGGAGCCGGAGGTGAAGATGACGTACGCGGCGTCCTCGGGCCGGGGCGTACGGCCGATCGCGTCCGCCTCGGCGGTGGTGGGCCGCACGGTGGCGAGGTCCGCGGGCGCGAGGGCGGGGTCGGTGGTGACGGCGAGCGCCGGGGCGCTGTCCTCCAGGATCACAGCGATGCGTTCGGCCGGGTAGGCCGGGTCGACGGGTACGTAGGCGGCACCGGACTTGAGCACGCCGAGCAGCGCGACCATCAGGTCCACCGAGCGGGGCAGCAGCACCGCGACCAGGCGGCCGGGTCCGGCGCCGTGCGCGACGAGTTCGGCGGCCAGGGCGTTGGAGCGCCGGTCGAGCTGCCGGTAGGTGAGGCTCTCGCCGCCGGCGAGGACAGCGGGCGCGTCCGGGGTACGGGCGGCCTGGGCGGCGAACAGCGCGGGCAGCGTCGCGTCCGTGGACGGCGCGGGGGCCGGATCCACGAGCTCGGTCGTGTCTTGCCTGGCGAGCCGGCCCAGTGGCAGCTCGGGGGCAGACACGAAGGCCCGGAGAGTCGCGAGGAGTTCGGCGCCGGCGGCCTGCGCGGTGACCTCGTCCACCAATTGCGGCTGGTGGCGCACTCGCAGCCGCATCCGCTCGCCGGGTTCGACGACGACGCTGATGGCGAAGTGGCTGCCGTCGCGCACGCGGGCGTCCGACAGGTCGAGGCCCGCGTCCTTGGCGCAGGCCGTGATCCCGGCCGGGTCCAGCGGGTAGTTCTCGAAGCTCAGCAGGGTGTCGAAGAGTTCGCCCATGCCCATCGCGCGCTGGATGTCGCCGAGCGCCACGTGGTGGTGGTCGAGCAGCGCGGACTGCTCCCGGCCGAGCCGTACGGCGAGATCGCCGAGCCGCTCGCCCGCCTCGAGGCGCACGGACAGCGGAACGGTGTTGATGAACAGACCCACCAGATCGCCCGCGCCCGGGAGTTCGGCGGGGCGGCCGGCCACGGTGACGCCGAACAGCGTCTCGTCTCGGCCGGTCAGACCGCGCAGGACGATCGCCCAGGCAGCCTGCACCAGAGTGTTCACGGTGACGCCGTGACGGCGGGCCACGGCGGCCAGTGCGGCCGTGTCCCGCTCGGTCAGCACGTGCTCCTGCCGTACCGGCTCGAGCACCCGGTCGCCCTGCCCGGTGGCGACCCGCGAGGGCTCGGTCACCTCGGCGAGCGCCGACCGCCACACCTGGAGGGAGGCCTCGCGGTCGGTGCCGTCGAGCCAGGCGAGATGGTCGCGGTAGCGGGCCCGGCCGGCCGTCTCCGTCTCCACTACGGCGCCCGGGTCCGAGTACGCGGCGAAGAGGTCGCGCGCGACGATCGGCAGTGACCAGCCGTCCACCACGATGTGGTGCATCGTCAGGACGAGGGCGCCGGTACCGTCGGCGCGGCGGACCGCGGCCGCCCGCACCAGCGGCGGACGGGTGAGGTCGAAGCGGGTGGCGCGGTCGTCGTCGAGCAGCGCGGCGAACTCCGCGTCGTCGGCGGCGTACGCCTCGCGCACCGGCACGCCCGGCGCCTCGTGCACGAGCTGCACCGACTGCTGGTCCGACGCGGTGCGGAAAGAGACCCGCAGGGCCTCGTGGCGCAGCAGCACCCGGTCGAGGGCGGTGCCCAGCCGAGCCGCGTCCAGGGGCGCGGCGAAGTCGAGGACGATCTGCAGGGTGTACGGGTCGGCGTCGGTGTCGTCGAAGGCGTGGTGGAAGAGCAGGCCCTGCTGGTTGGGCGAGAGCGGCAGCACGGACTCGACGCCGGGTTCGGCGGCCAGGCGCGCGGCCTCGTCGGCGGACACCGGCAGGGTGATCCGGCCGGGCGCGGCGGCGGGTTCGTACGCCGAGCAGACCTCGGCGAGCGCGGCCACCGTACGCAGCTCGAACATGTCGCGGAAGCCGAACGAGACGCCGCGGGCGCGGGCGCGGCTCAGCAGCCGGAAACCGAGGATGCTGTCGCCGCCGAGCGCGAAGAAGTCCTCGTCGATGCCGACGGTGTCGAGCCCGAGCACCTCCGCGTACAGCTCGCACAGCAGCTCCTGCGCGGGGGTGCGAGGAGCGCGCGACGCCGCGCCGGTGATCACCGGAACGGGCAGCACGCGCCGGTCGACGCCGCCGCCGGGCGCGGGCGGCAGCGTGTCGAGGGTGACGAGCACCGACGGGACCATGTAGTCCGGCAGTTCTGCGGCCACCGCGTCGCGCAGGGCCGAGACGTCGACCGTGGCGCCGCGGCGGGGGACCACGTAGCCGACGAGACGGCGCTCGCCGGGGGTGTCCTCACGGACCACGACAGCGGCGCGCACCACGTCCGCGTGCGCCGCGAGGGCGGCCTCGACCTCTGCCGTCTCGAAGCGGAAGCCGCGCAGTTCGGCCAGGTCGCGCACGTCCTCGGCGGCAGCGGGCCCCCGGTCCGGGACCAGGTCGCCGACGAGCGTGCCGGGGGCGCCTGCGAGCGTCGCGAGGACGCCGGTGAACCGGTCGAGGAGCTGGTGGGCCGCCGCCGGGCCGAACAGGTGCGGCCGGCACACGAGCCGGGCCGTGAACCGCTCGCCCGGTACGGCGGTCAGGGTGAGCGGGTAGTGGTTGACGTCCGCGACGTCGGCGTTCTGGGCCACCAGTCCGCCCGCGCGGGCCAGGGCGTCGAGCGCCGCCCGGTCCACCGGGTAGTTCTGGAAGGCGACGACGGTGTCGAAGAGCGCGGAGACTCCGGCCGCGCGCTGCACGTCGACGAGCGGCAGGTACTGGTGCGCGAGCAGGTCGGCCTGGTCGTCCTGGACGGTGCGGGCCAGCTCGGCCAGAGTGCGGCCGGAGCCCGGACGGGCGCGCAGCGGCACGGTGTTGACGAACAGGCCGGCCATCTCGGCCACGCCCGGCACCTCGGCGGGGCGGCCTGCCACGGTGATGCCGAACACCACGTCGTCCTGCCCGGTCAGCTCACGCAGGGCGACGGACCAGGCGGCCTGGACGAGGGAGTTGACGGTGACGCCAAGTTCGCGGGCGGCCAGCGTCAGGCGCGCGGTGGTCGCGGCGTCGAGCGCGCTTTCCAGTCGTACGGCCTCCTGCGCGGGTCCGTGCGGCGCGCCCACGAGGGTCGGGCGGGCACCGGCGAGCGCCGCGCCCCACACGGCGGCGGAGCGCTCGTGGTCCTGCGCGGCGAGCCAGCCCAGGTGGTCGCGGTAGGGGCGGGGTTCGGGGCCCAGGTCCCCGCCCGCGTACGCCCGCAGCGTCTCTCCGAGCAGGATCGGCACGGACCAGCCGTCGAGGACCAGGTGGTGGCAGGTCACCACGAGCCGCCAGCCCTCGTCCAGGCGGAGCAGGGCAGCGCGCAGCAGCGGCGGGCGGGCGAGGTCGAAGGGCTCGGCAGCCTCGGCGCGCAGGACCGCGTCGAGCGCGGCCGCACGGCCGCGCAGGTCGTGGACGCGCCACGGCACGGCGGTCCGTCCGCGCACCACGAGCACGGGACGGCTGACACCCTCGTGGGCGATCGAGGAACGCAGCACGGGGTGGCGGGAGACGACGGTGTCGAGCGCCGCGCGCAACCGCTCGGCGTCCACCTCGCCGGTCAGGTCGAGGGTGATGTGCACGCTGTACACGTCACGGTCCTCGTCGGCGGTGAGGCTGTGCACGACCAGGCCGTCCTGCAGCGGCGTCAGCGGCAGCACCTCCTCCACCTCGGAGTCGTCGAACAGCGCGGCCAGTTCGGCCTGCGGCAGCGGGGCGGGCAGCTTCTGCGCGGGCGCCGCGTCGACCGGCCCGCCCACCGTGCACGTCGGCGCGAGGCGGGCGACGGTACGGGCCCGGAACAGGTCGCGGATGGCCACGGTGAGGCCTTCGAAGGCGGCACGGGTGACGACGCGGGTGGCGGACAGGGAGGTCCCGCCGATGGTGAAGAAGTCGTCGTCGATGGTGACGGAGTCCACGCCGAGCACGGTGGCGTACAGGGTGCACAGGCGCTCTTCGAGCTCGGTGCGCGGGGCGCGGCCGTCCGACAGGGCGACGCGTACGGGGGCGGGCAGGGCCCGGCGGTCCAACTTGCCGTTGGGGGTCAGCGGCAGCGCATCGAGGACCACGACAGCGCTCGGCACCATGTATTCGGGCAGCGTCTCGGCGAGGTGGGTGCGCAGGGCCGGGGAGTCGCCCTCGGGCGAGACGACGTAGGCCACGAGGCGCTTGTCGCCGGGGCGGTCCTCGCGCATCAGCACGGCGGCCCGCTCGACCGGCGCGTGCGCGAGCAACGCGGCCTCGATGTCGCCGAGTTCGATGCGGAAACCGCGCACCTTGACCTGGTGGTCGAGGCGGGACAGGAAGGTGAAGGAGCCGTCGTGCTCGCGCCGCACCAGATCACCGGTGCGGTAGATGCGCCCGGGGCCGTAGGGGTTGGCGACGAAGCGCTCGGCAGTCAGGCCGGGCCGGCCGCGGTAGCCGCGGGCCACGCCGTCACCGGCGATGTACAGCTCACCGCTGTACCCCGCGGGCACCGGTCTCAGGGCCGTGTCGAGCACGTACACCTGGGTGTTGAGGATGGGCGCGCCGAGCGACACCGGGCCGCTGTCGGCCGCGACGGGGGCGGTCATCGACCAGACAGTGGTCTCGGTGGGGCCGTACATGTTGGTGACGTTCGCCGCGTGCTCGGCCAGCGGACCGGCGAGCGACTGCGGAAGCGCCTCACCACCGGTCAACACCCGGACTCCTGCGAAGACTTCAGGCCGGGTCTCGATCAGCGGCTGCCACAGGCTGGGCGTGGCCTGCACGACCGTGATGCCCTCGCGCTCGACGATCGCCCGCAGGGCGTCCGGGTCGAGCACCTCGGCACGGCTCGCGAGCACCACTCCGGCTCCGGCGAGGAGCGGCTGGAAGATCTCCAGGACGGCGATGTCGAAGCTCACGGTGGTCACCGCGAGCAGCCGGTCCTCGGGGCCGACGGGCACCGCGAGGGCCATCGCCTGAAGGAAGTTGTCCATCGCGAACCGCTCCAGGGCCACGCCCTTGGGGCGTCCGGTGGAGCCGGAGGTGTAGATGACGTACGCGGTGGACCGCGGGTCCTGCGGACGGCCGAGCGGGCTCGCGTCCCCGGCGGTGAGGTCGACCGTGTCCAGGAGCAACGCGGGCACCCCGTCGGGGACCTCGGTGCCGGAGGTGGTGACCAGCAGCCCGGGAGCGGCGTCCTCAAGGATCATCGCGCGCCGGTCGGCGGGGTGTTCGGGGTCGATGGGCAGGTAGGCGCCGCCGGTCTTCAGGACGGCGAGCAGCGTCACGATCAGGCCGGCGGTGCGCGGCAGCGCCACCCCGACCAGCCGCTCGGGGCCCGTGCCACGGTCGGCGAGCAGATGGGCGAGCCGGTTGGCGCGGGCGTCGAGCTCCGCGTACGTGAGCGTCTCGTCGGCGCGCAGGGCCACCGCGTCGGGCGTCGCGGCGGCCCGCTGCTCGAAGAGCTCGACCAGGGCACCCGGCACGTCGCCCGCGGTGTCGTTGTGGGCGCGCAGCAGGAGCTCGGCGGCCGCCTCGTCGAGGAGCTCGGCGCGGCCGACGGGGGCGCCGGGCGAGGCGGCGAGCGAGGCCAGCAGCCGCAGGAACCGCTCCTGGTGGGCGCGGAGTTCGTCCTCGGTGTACAGCTCGGGGTTGGCCGCGAGTTCGAGCACGACCTCGCCGCCCGCGGGATCGCCGTACGTGGCCATCGCCAGGTCGGCGACCGGGCCGTTGGACAGCTGGCGCGGGGTGAGGAGCGTCTCGCCGAAGCGGACCCGGGCGTCGAAGGACATGGCGTTGACGGCGGTGCCGAACAGGGCGGCGTCCGTGCCGGTGAGCTCGCGGGCCTGGTGCAGTTCCTCGCGGCGCAGGCGTTGGGCCCGCAGCAGGACGCCCAGTTCGGAGCGGACGGCGTGGACCAGCTCGGTGAAGGTGGCGTCGGGTCCGACGGTGAGCCGCAGCGGCAGGTCGTTGGCGAGCATCGACGGGGTGGCGAGCGCGGCCGGGGTGCGGCGCGCGGCCACCGGGATCCCGAGGACCACGTCGTCGACGGAGAGCATCCGGTGGTGGTACACGGCGGTGGCCGCGGCGATGACGGTCGGCCAGTGGCCGACGGCGGTGAGCGCGCCGGTCAGCTCGGGCGACAGGTCGGTGCGCAGCCGAAGGGCGCGCGGCGCGGCGCCGGCCGCGCCCTCGGAGAGGCTCTGGCGCTCCTCGGCACCGGCCAGCCGCTCCAGCACGAGGGCACGGTCGCTCACGTGGTGCGTCGAGTCCTGATAGGCGCTCTCCTCGGCCACGAGCACGTCGAGCCCGCGCGGGCGGGCCGGCTCGGGCTGCTGTCCGGCGAGCAGCGCCGTGTAGATCCTGGCCAGGCGGTCCAGGTAGCGGGTCTGGCCGAAGCCGTCGAGGACGATGTGGTGGTACCGCAGGTAGAAGAAGTGCCGCTGGTCGGAGAGGACCAGCAGCGCGTGCCGGGACAGCGGCCCCGCCTCCAGGTCGGGGACGGTGGCCAGGTCCCGGTCCATCCAGGCGCGGGCGGCGGCCTCCGGGTCGGCGGCGGCCCGGAGGTCGACGACGTCCACCGGGGCGTCGACCGCGGCGGCGACGGCCTGGAAGACCTCGCCGTCGTCACCGAACCGGGCGCGCAGCGCCTCGGTCTCGGCCACGGCCAGGGCGACGGACCGGCGCAGCACCTCGATGTCGAGCGGAGCGGAGTCGAAATGGACGGCGCACTGGTACAGGGGGCTCTCCGGTACCAGCCGCTGAGCCACCCACACGCCGAGCTGGGCGGCGGTGACCGGCAGGCGGACCTCGTCTTGAACCTCGGAAAGTGCCAACCGACTCACGCTCCCAGAACGGTGTACCGATGCGGACCTCAAGGCGCGCACACCGCATGACGGCGCGACGCTCCGATCGGAGGCTCTCCTCGCGGCCTATCTCGGCCCTATAGGGGCGCCCGGGATCCGCCGGCTGTCCGCACCGAGAGCCGCCCCGGCACCGTCCGCATGACCGGGGACGACCGGACGGGGAGCTGTCCTGAAGCTGGGTCCGACACGAAAGGGCCCCGTGGTTGAGACACTCCACCGGCTTCCTTCCAGTCCTGGGCGAGCGACCACGCGTACCGATTCGCCGGCCGGGACGACGCGATCGCTCCGCCCCAACACTGACGGCGGACCACGCGCTTCAGGGTCCGCTCCATTTGCGTGGACAAGCTGATCGCCGCGTGGTCGCCTTTGCGTACACGACGCCCCCGACAACCACCGTCCGTGCGGCCGGTTCCGACCGCACGAGATGGTCTTGGCAACTACCGGGTCGCGCGCAGGGGGGACCCGTCAATATGGCCAATCCAACAGCCTCTACTCCAGGTACTGACACGTCCCCCGCGGCATGTACACCCCGTGCCCCGCCCGCCCCGTGAACTCCCGCTCCGTCACGACGAGTTCACCCCGGGACAACACTGTCTCGACCCTCCCCGTGAGCCGCTTGCCCTCGTACGCCGAGTAGTCGACGTTCATGTGGTGGGTCTCGGCCGAGATGGTCTGCTCGGCCGCCGGGTCGTAGATCACGATGTCCGCGTCCGCGCCCGGCGCGATCGTCCCCTTCTTCGGGTACAGGCCGAACATCCGCGCCGGAGTGGCGCACGCGATCTCGATCCACCGCCGCCGCGAGATGTGCCCGTCGACCACGGCCTGGTGGAGCAGGTCCATGCGGTTCTCGACGCCCGGCATCCCGTTCGGGATCTTCGAGAAGTCGCCGCGGCCCAGCTCCTTCTGCCCGTTGAAGCAGAAGGGGCAGTGGTCCGTGGAGACGACCTGGAGGTCGTTCGTGCGCAGGCCCCGCCACAGGGCCGCCTGGTGCTCCTTCGGGCGAAGGGGCGTGCTGCACACGTACTTCGCGCCCTCGAACTCCGGCTCCGCCAGGTTGTCCGTCGACAGGAACAGATACTGCGGGCAGGTCTCGCCGAAGACCGGGAGGCCCTCGTCGCGGGCCCGCGCCAGCTCCGCGAGCGCCTCCTGCGCCGACACGTGCACCACGTACAGCGGCGCGCCCGCCACCTGCGCCAGCTTGATCGCGCGGTGCGTCGCCTCCGATTCCAGGAGGGACCTGCGGACCTCGCCGTGGAAGCGCGGGTCGGTCTCGCCGCGGGCCAGCGCCTGCTCGACCAGGACGTCGATCGCGATGCCGTTCTCCGCGTGCATCATGATCAGGCCGCCGTTCTCACCGGCCCGCTGCATCGCCCGCAGGATCTGCCCGTCGTCCGAGTAGAAGACGCCGGGGTACGCCATGAACTGCTTGAAAGAGGTCACCCCCTCCCCCACCAGCAGATCCATCTCCTTCAGCGTGTCGTCGTGCACATCGGAGACGATCATGTGGAAGCCGTAGTCGATGGCGCACTGGCCGTCCGCCTTGGCGTGCCAGGCGTCGAGGCCCTCGCGCAGCGACCCGCCCTTCGACTGGATCGCGAAGTCGACGATCGTGGTCGTGCCGCCCCAGGCCGCGGCCCGCGTACCCGTCTCGAAGGTGTCGGCGGCGTAGGTGCCGCCGAACGGCATCTCCATGTGGGTGTGCCCGTCGACGCCGCCCGGGATGACGTACTTCTGCGACGCGTCGATCGTGCGCGCGTCCGTCCAGGACGCGGCGGCGCTGCTGCCGGTGGCCGCGAGGGCCGCGACGCGGCCGTCCTCGATGAGGACGTCGGCGTGCATCTCGTCGGCGGCTGTGACGACGAGACCGCCGCGGATGACCGTACGGACGGCGCTCATGTGCTCCTCCTGAGGGCTGCTGCGGTTACGGGCGGGTCAGGGGCTCGTACGCTTGCGGGTTGCGGTCGCGGTAGAACTGCCAGCGGTCGCGGACCTCGCGCAGCTTCGCCATGTCGAGCTCGCGGACGACGAGTTCGGGCGCCTTGTCGTCGGCGACCTCGCCCACGAACCGGCCCTCGGGGTCGACGAAGTACGACGTACCGTAGAAGTCGTTGTCGCCGTACTCCTCGACGCCGACCCGGTTGATCGCACCGACGAAGTACTCGTTGGCGACCGCGGCCGCCGGCTGCTCCAGCTGCCAGAGGTAGCGGGACAGGCCGCGCGAGGTGGCCGAGGGGTTGAAGACGATCTGGGCGCCCTCCAACCCCAGTGCGCGCCAGCCCTCCGGGAAGTGCCGGTCGTAGCAGATGTACACGCCGATCTTGCCCACCGCCGTGTCGAAGACCGGCCAGCCGCTGTTGCCCGGGCGGAAGTAGAACTTCTCCCAGAAGCCCTTGACCTGCGGGATGTGCGTCTTGCGGTACTTGCCGAGGTAGCTGCCGTCGGCGTCGATCACGGCGGCCGTGTTGTAGAGGACGCCCGGCTGCTCCTCCTCGTAGACGGGGAGGACGAGGACGATGCCGTGTTCGCGGGCCAGGGCCTGGAAGCGCTGGACGACCGGTCCGTCCGGCACCGACTCCGCGTACTCGTAGAACTTCGCGTCCTGCACCTGGCAGAAGTACGGGCCGTAGAACAGCTCCTGGAAGCAGAGGACTTGGGCGCCCTGGGCGGCGGCGTCGCGGACCGCCTGCTCGTGCACCTTGATCATGGACTCTTTGTCGCCGGTCCATGCGGTCTGGAAGATGGCGGCGCGGATCACGGGGCTCATCGGACCTCCCTGAGAGGGGGTTGCACTGTGTGGTGTCGACGATAGGGAGCGGGGAGCGGCACCGCCGAGTCGCAGCGTGTCACGCGCGGGGCCGCGGGCGTTGCACGGTGTCACGGGCCCGACTGCGCGTCGTGCGCGAGCAGGGCCAGATGGACGGACGCGGCCTGCTCGAAGTCGTCGAGGTCGACGCCGAGCAGTGTCTGGATGGACTGGAGGCGGCGGTAGAGGGCGGGGCGGCTCATGTGGGTGAGCTGGGCGGTGCGGGACTTGTTGCGGCCGGTGGTGAGGTAGCCGCGCAGGACCGGGAGGAGTTCCGCGGCGTCCTCGGAGGCCAGGATGGCGTCCAACTCCCGTTCCGAGAAGGCCTGTACGCGAGGGTCGTCGCGCAACTGCCGTACGAGACCGCGCAGTCGTACGTCGCCGATACGGACCACCGGAGGGAGACCGGGCGGCGCGCCGGTGACGGCGTCGGCCACGTGCAGGGCCTCGCGCAGCGCCTCCGGCACGTCCTCCCAGGCGGTACTGGCGGGGCCGGCCGCGACAAGGGCCCGCGCGTCACCGGTCTCCGCGCGCAGACGGTCGGCGAAGTGCGCGGCGAGGGCCTCCGGCGCCTGGTCGCGGGCGAGGCTGAGGAGGACGGCGGTGGAGTACTCGGCGAGTTCCGCCACGAGGCCCGACAGCCCCAACAGGCGCAGCAGACGGACTAGTTGGGCCGGTGAAGTGTCGCGTACGACAAGAGGAAGGAACGTGCGGCGGTTCACCGGGAGGCCCGCCGCGCGTGCGCGGGGCAGCAGGCCGCGGGCCGGTGCGCCGCCCGCGAGAAGATCGGCGAGCAGACAGCGGGCCGACTGCTCCTCCCAGCTCGGTCCGGAGCCCGACAGCAGGTGGTGCAGCACCAGGGCCTCCGCCGCACGGTCCGCGAGCAGCCGCCCGGACGAGCCGTCACCGCGGTGCCCGCACAGCACGACGGAGCCCCAGCGTTCGCCGCGCCCGCCGAGGTCCGCGCGGATCCAGCCCTCCCCGTCGACCCCGCCGGGCTGCCGGGCGATGCGGTCCCAGTCGCGCAACACGTCGTCGACGGCGGGGTGTTCGCCGGCCGTGGCGAGGACGCGGTGGGCGAGGTTGGTGAGGACGACCGGGCAACCGCTGTGCGCGGCGATCTCGTCGAGCAGCCCCTGCAGCGGGGCGCCCGCCGTGATGAGACCGGTGAGCGAGGTACGGATGCCCTCGGAGAGGCTGACGGCGGCGAACTTCCTTCGTACGAGCCGGGATTGCACCTCCTCGGTCAACTCGGCGAAGGGGAACGGGCGGTGCAGCACCACCATGGGCAGCCCGTGCCGTTCGGCGGCCCGCCGCATTCCCTCCGGGGAGGACGGGAAGGCGCGGCCGAGGCCCAGGACGAGCGCGGCGGCCTCCGCGCGGTGCAGGGAGTCGATGTACTCGGCCTGCAGCCGCTCGTCGTCCGCGAGCAGGACGCCCGTGGTGAGGATCATCTCGCCGCCGCTCAGCATCACGCCCACGTCCGCGGCCTCGGCCACGTGCACCCAGCGGACGGGGCGGTCGAGGTGCTCGGCCGCGGCGACCACCTCCGGTTGGCCGGCGGCGATGCGGTCCAGGGCGAGTATTTGGCGGACGGAGAGGGTGTGGGCGGACATGTGCTGAGGGTCTCCCTCGTGTTGCACGGTTACCCGGCGAGCGGTCGCGCGGCTCTGCCCCGGACCCCGCGCCTCAATCGCCGGCGGGGCTTCAATGGAGCGCCCGCTCCAAAATCCCCGCCCCCTCCTCCGCCTCCGCCACCGTCAACGACATCGGCGGAGCGATCCTCAGCACGCTCGAATCGTGGCCCCCGCCCTTGCCGATCAGAAGCCCCCGCGCCCGGCACGACTCGATGACCTCCGCCGCATCCGGCCCCGGCCCCTCCAGCTCGATGCCGATCATCAGGCCACGCCCCCGCACCTCCCGAACGCCGGGCGCGCTCGCGGCGATCGCCCGCAGTCGCTCGATGAGGAGTCCACCGACCCGCCGGGCGTTGCCCTGGAGGTCGTGTTCGAGCAGGTACGAGAGGTTGGCGAGGCCCGCCGCCATGGTGATCGGGGAGCCGCCGAACGTCGAAATGGAGTTGGCGTCAAGGCAGTTCATGACGTCACCGCGGGCGACGACGCCACCGATCGACATGCCGTTGCCGATGCCCTTGGCGAAGGTGAGGATGTCCGGCGGTCCCGACTGCGCGTGTGCCTGCCAGCCCCAGAAGTGCTCGCCGGTGCGGCCCCAGCCGGTCTGCACCTCGTCCGAGATCCACAGGATGCCGTGCTCGCGCAGGACGTCGCGGAAGGCGGCGTACAGGCCGTCGGGCGGGGAGGTGAAGCCGCCGACGCCCTGGATGGGTTCGGCGATGAGCGCCGCCACGTTGCCACGGGTCTGGCCGAGCATGTCCCGCAGGTCGGCTACGCAGGCGTCGATGAACTCGGCGTCGGCCAGGTGGGCGTAGGGGCCACGGCCACGTACACCCCCGTGCACGTACAGCGTCTGGAGCGGGGACAGGCTCGTCGGCGACCAGCCCTTGTTGCCGGTGATGCCGACCGTGGAGAACGAGCGGCCGTGGTAGCTGTTGCGCATCGCCAGGATCTGGTTCGAGCGGCGGTACGCGGTGGCGAGCATCAGCGCCGTGTCGTTGGCCTCGGTGCCGGACGTGGTGAAGAAGACGCGGGCGTCCGGGATTCCGGACAACTGGGCGACGCGCTCGGCGAGTTCGACCATCGGCCGGTTCAGATAGAGCGTCGAGGAGTGGACGATCCGGGAGGCCTGTTCGCTCACCGCCTTCGTGACCTCGGGCAGCGCGTGCGCCGTCATCGTCGTGAGGATGCCGCCGAAGAAGTCCAGGTACTTATTGCCCTCGGCGTCCCAGACGTGCCGGCCCTCGCCGTGCGTGAGCTCGATCGGCTCGTCGTAGTACAGGGCCAGCCAGTCCGGCATGACTTCGCGGTGGCGGTCGTGCAGAGAGGCTCGGGAGGGGGTGGTCATCGGCAGCACTCCTTCTTCCTTACGTCTCTACTTCTCTACGCACATACGTCTCCGCGTACGCCTCTGCGCGCACGTCCACGTATGTCTCTACGCACGTAGAACAGCGGTAGAGGGACGAACGTAAGCCTCAACGGAGGGCTTGCCAAGGGCATCGTCGGCAACCCGCTGGATCGGGGCGCCCCCGGCACCCGTGCGGGTGACGGTTCAGTGTGCGAGGCCCGCGACGCGCAGCGCGTGCACCACGTCCCAGTACCGCTCCTCGGAGACCCGCCGCGCCGCGTCCAGGAGCAGCGGGACGAGCCGGTCGGGGGCGCCGCGCGCGGTGTGGGCGGCCTCTTCGGGGGTGCGGCCGCGGACGTACGCGTCGAGGAGGGTGCGGACCTCGTGGTGCCGGCCCTCCTCGTCGAGCCGGTGCACCGCGGCGCCGAACTCGGCGGGCGGGCTGCCCATGCCCTGGCGCAGCAGCTGCTGCCCGTCGGCGGTGCGGCCGGCCGCGACCAGCGCGTCGACGGCGGCGACGAGACGGTCCAGCGGCAGCGACGCGGCCTCCCACAGCAGGGTGGCCCAGTCGGCGCCGAGCCCGGACCGCGTCAACTCCGCCGCGAACAGCGGGAAATGGGCGGCGGGCCCGGCGGCGGCTTCCACGAGGACCATGTGCGCCTCGCCGCTGCGGCCCTCGACGCGGTGGCGGGCGAGGAGGGTGACCGTCGCGGACACGTCGGCGTGGGCGGTGGCGTCGGCCGGGGGCGGGGCGGGGGCCACCTCCTCCTGCTCCGCGGCGGCGCCGGCGAACCGGGCGCCCGTGGGAGTGGCGGCGGGAGCGGGGGCCGCGGCGACCTCCGTCTCGGGCTCGTCCACCGGCATACCGGCGAACCGCGCGCTGCCCCGGGGTCGGCGTTTGCGCTCCTTGGCGGGCGCCGGGCGGGGCGCCGACGGGGCCGGGCGAGCACCGGGTACGGACCCTTCCGGCCCCGCAGTCGCATCCGCAGCCGCACCCGCAGGGGTTGGCCCCAACTCCGCGAGCCGCGCACCGAGTTCGGCGATCCGTGCCGTCGCCCGCTCGTGATCGTCGCGCACCCACGCCAGGTCGAAACGGACGGCGTCGGCCGCCTCGTCGACGGCGGATTCGAGGCGGGCACCGAGTTCACGGAGGCGCCGCTCGGCGTACCGCCGCTCGCGCACCATCACGTCCATCCGGTCGGCGAGCAGCGCGCGTGCGCCGGGCCCCGCGTCGTGGGCGCGCGCGGACGCGCGATGCAGGGCGCGGGCACGGGCCGCCTCACGCTCGGCATGCTCGGTACCCGTCGCCGACGCGAGGTCCTTCAGGAGCGCCTCCACCACGTCCCACGGCGGCACTTCACTGCCGTCGAGGCAGGCCCGCATGCCCTCGGGGTCCCGCTGCCAGAAGACGCCGCACCAGCCGGCGCGTTGGTCGAGCCGGGCGTTCAGGCCCTGCAGATATGTCGCGAAGTCCCGCACCCGGTCCGGGAGTTGTCCCACTTCCGCCACGCGCCCCGCCGATCGTCGCACTCCTGGAGCCTTACGCTCCGGAAGCAAACACCTCCCGTGTTACGGGGGTGCTACGCGCACTTTTCGACACGGACACCGGCACCGGTCAAGCGGGCGCCAGGGCGCAGTGCGCCATCAGCTCGTCCATGGAAAGGCCCAGCTCACGGGCGAGCACGGCGACGGTGAAGAAGGCCGGGGTCGGCGCTCGACCCGTCTCGATCTTGCGCAGCGTCTCGACGGAGATGCCCGCGCCCGCGGCCACCTCCGTCATGCTGCGCCCGAGCCGCGCCTCGCGCAGCAGCCGGCCGAGGTGCTCGCCACGTTCGCGCTCTTCGGGGGTCAAGGGGGTTCGGACCATGCCCCCACTCTACCCGAGACCCCATTTTTGTACCGGATTTAAATACCGGTATAGTTATTGGCATGGTGGAACTCAAGACGGATACACAGATCGACGCGATGCGGGAGGCGGGCCGGGTCGTGGCCGACGCCCTCGCCGCGGTACGCGAGCACGCTGCCGTGGGCGTGAGCCTGCTGGAGCTCGACGAGGTGGCACACGACGTGCTGCGCAAGGCGGGCGCGGGCTCCCCCTTCCTCGGCTACCGGCCGAGCTTCGCGCCCACACCGTTTCCCGCCGTGCTCTGCGTGTCCGTGAACGACGCGATCGTGCACGGCATCCCGACCAAGTACCGGTTGCGGGACGGGGACCTGGTCTCGGCCGACTTCGGGGCGGAGCTGGACGGGTGGGCGGGCGACTCCGCGATCAGCTTCACGGTGGGCAGGGCACGGCCCGAGGACGTACGACTCGTGGAGACGGCCGAGCGGGCACTCGCGGCCGGGATCGCGGCGGCGGTCGTCGGGAACCGGATCGGGGACATCGCGCACGCGATCGGGACGGTGTGCCGGGAGGCCGGATACGGGATTCCGGAGGACTTCGGCGGGCACGGGATCGGTCGGCGGATGCACGAGGATCCCGGGGTGCCGAACGAGGGGCGGGCCGGGCGCGGCATGGTGCTGCGGCACGGCATGGCGCTGGCCATCGAGCCCATGGTCATCGGGGGTGGTGGTGACGGCTACCACGAGGCGTCCGACGGTTGGACCCTCCGCACGAACGACGGCTCCCGCGCCGCCCACGCGGAACACTCCGTGGCGATCACGGAGGCGGGCCCCCGCATCCTCACGGCTCGCTGAACCGGGCCCCGGGGCTGGAGCCACCGCAAGGGGTGCGCGGCACCGGGGCGCCGCCTTGCCCACCCTGCCGCCCCAGGCGGCAGACTGCCCAAGGCGGCTGACGGCCGAGCGCGGCGGCGGGTGAGCAAAATTCAGCCCCGCCGGCGTTTGAGGCGCGGGGTCCGGGGCGGCGCCCCGTGGCGTGAGGGCGGGTGACCGCCAGGCCACGGGGGCCGCCCGTGCGCTACTTCGTGGGTGTCACCACCATCGCCGAACCGCCACCCCTGCGTACCTTCTCCGCCGCGGCGAGCCACTTACCGCCGGGCAACCGCTGCACACCGGTCGCCGCCCCGATCTCCGGGTTCTCCTTGAAGGAGTGCCCGATGGCCTCGAGCTCACCCCGCACTCCACTCCCGTACAGCCCCGGCTCAAGCTCCGTCTGCGCCGCGTTCCGCTGACTCGCCCGCGGCGCCGCAATCGCGTCGACCAGCGGCAGATCACGGTCGAGGAACCCCGTCAGCGTCTGCAACACCGTGGTGATGATGGTGGCCCCACCGGGCGACCCGACCGCGACCACCGGCTTGCCCGTCTTGTCGAGCACGATCGTCGGCGCGATCGACGAGCGCGGACGCTTCCCGGGACCCGGCAGGTTCGGGTCGTGGACGTCGGCGCTCGCGGGCGCGAACGAGAAGTCCGTCAGTTCGTTGTTGAGCAGGAAGCCGCGCCCCGGCACGGTGATGCCGCTGCCGCCGGTCGACTCGATGGTGAGCGTGTAGGAGACGACGTTGCCCCACTTGTCCGCCGCCGTGAGGTGCGTGGTGTTCTCACCCTCGTACGTCGTCGGCGCCGCCTTGTCCCCGGCCTCGCCGCACTTTCCGGGGTGCCGCGGGTCACCCGGAGCGAGCGGGCTCTTGAGCACCGCGTCGTCCTTGATGAGGCACTCGCGCGAGTCCGCGAACTTCTGCGAAAGCAGACCCTTCGTCGGCACGTCCTCGAACGCCGGGTCGCCCACCCAGCGCCCCCGGTCGGCGAACGCCACACGGCTCGCCTCGATGAAACGGTGCAGGTACTGGACGTCCGACGCCTTCGACAGGTCGGTGTTCTCAAGGATGTTGAGCGCTTCACCGACACTCGTGCCACCGGACGAGGACGGCGCCATGGAGTAGACGCCGAGGCCCCGGTACGAAGTCCGGGTCGGCGCCTGGAACTTGGCGCCGTAGGCCGTGAGGTCCTTCGCCGACAGCTTTCCGGGGCGCGCGTTGTATCCCGAATCCGGGTTCACCGGCGGCTTGTTGACCGTCTTCACGACGTCCTTGGCGATGCTGCCGCGGTACAGCGCCCCGATCCCGTCCCGGCCCAACTGCTCGTACGTGCGCGCCAGGTCGGGGTTCTTGAACGTCGAGCCGACCGCCGGGAGCTTCCCGCCCGGCAGGAACAGCTTCGCCGTGTCGGGGAAGTTGCGGAACCGGGCCTCGTTGGACGCGGTCTGCGAGCGGAACGTGTCGTCGACCGTGAAGCCGTCGCTCGCCAGCTTCGTGGCCGGCTTCAGCACCGAGCCGAGGCCCCTGCTCCCCCACGCGTCGAGCGCCGACTGCCACGTGGCAGGTGTCCCCGGCGTACCGACGCTCAGCCCGCTGGTGACCGCGTCGTTGAAGGCGAGCGGCTTGCCGTTCTCCAGGAAGAGGTCGGAGCCGGCCGTCAGCGGCGCCGTCTCGCGGCCGTCGATCGTGTGGACCTTGCGGGACTTGGCGTCGTAATAGACGAAGTAGCCGCCGCCACCGACCCCGGACGAGTACGGCTCGGTCACACCGAGGGCGGCCGCGGTGGCGACCGCGGCGTCCACCGCGTTGCCCCCGCGCTTGAGTACCTCGATGCCGGCCGCGGAGGCGTCCTTGTCGACGCTCGCCACCGCGCCGCCGGAGCCGACCGCGACCGGCTCCTTCACGGGCGTGGCCGATGTCACGTGCGTATCCGGAACGGACGAAGGCGGAGCCGCGGCACCAACCGCCACCATGCTGCCCAGCGCGGCGAAGACCGACAGATTCCGCACAACTGAACGTCTCATCAGTACCTCCGGTCAACAGGCGTCAGCGCAGCGTAACTTGATCGGACCGCGCCGTCAGGACCCCCTCGAACCCCGGTCGAACATCCCGCTAGAGTGCGCCCCCATGACTGAAGACGTGCGCAACATCGTCCTCGGCCTGATCGCGGCGGGCATCAGCGCCTCGCTGGGCTGGCTCGCCCGTACCTACCTGTGGCGGCGCAAGCTCCGCCGCAAGCAGGCCTTCTTCGGGCTGCCCGACAACTCCGAGTCGCTGCTCGTCGTGAACCGCGACGCGGGCGGCCCCGAGCTGACGGTGAAGCGCCACGACGTCTTCGCCCTTCTCGAACTCTCCGCGCTCATCAAGGACTGCAACGCGCACGCCCAGGTCGTCGCCCACGACACCGCGCAGCAGGGCTTCGGGGAGCGTACGGAATTCTGTGTCGGGGGTCCGGCGTCCAACAGACGCATGGCCGCGCACATGGTCAGCCTGCTGCCCGGCGTCCGGGTCAACACCGACCCCGAGCCGGGCCCCGACCGCGGCGCCTTCCAGATCGGCTCCGAGCGCTACCGCCTGGAGCCGAGCAGAACCGAATACGTACTCCTGGCCCGTCTGACCGCCGGTCCCGCCACACCCGAGGCGAGGCCGGTGTTCCTGTTCTGCGGGCAGCTGCCGATCACCAACCAGGCCGCCACGCGCTATCTCGCCCGCCACCACGAGCGGCTCGCCCGCAAGCACGGCAACAACTCCTTCGTCCTGCTGCTGAAGGTCGTGAACTCCGGGGCGTACGGGCCCGACGTCGTCGAGCTGGTCGACGACGTCACCAAGGCGGCCGAGGCCCCACTGCCCGCCGCGCCGGCCAATGGCGGCCGCGCCGCGCACCGCGCCAAATAGACCGCACCGAAGGGCGCCCGAAACCAAGGAGAGCGGCACCCCCGTCGCGTACGAATGCGACAAGGGCCCGCTCATCCTCGGCAAGCAGGCACGTCCCGACCGGCACGCTGCAGCTGACCTTCTCCCACACGGACACACGAACTCCGTGAAGCAGTGATCTCCGGCTGCCGCTGGGCGGGGACGGGCCGATGCTTTCGTTTCGGCTACTGCGTACCTGGCAGCAGCGTCCCTGGCTCGGCCGGGGCGACATCAGCCGCCTCCGTCTTGGGGTTGCGCCGCTGGCGCTTGGCCACCCACTGGGCGAACCAGGACAACACCATGCACATCCCGATGTAGATAGGTGAGATCACCATCACCACAGGGATGAAGGGCAAATCGTAGTCGAGGTTGGAAGCGATCAGTTTTCCGGCGTGGAGGAACTCCTCATAGGTGATGAGATACCCGAGCGACGTGTCCTTCAGGGCCACCACCAACTGGCTGATGATGGCGGGCAGCATGGCCCGCACCGCCTGAGGGACGAGCACATGCGTCATGACCTGCGTCTTGCGCATGCCCAGCGCGTACGCCGCCTCGCGCTGCCCGCGCTCCACCGCGTTGATGCCCGAACGGAACACCTCGGCGAGCACGGAGCCGTTGTAGAGCGTCAGGCCGGCGACGAGCGCGGCCAGCGGCTCCATCTTCAGGGCCACGTAGATGAAGAAGATCATCACCAGGACCGGCATGGCGCGGAAGAACTCGACGAACAGCGTCGCGATCCAGCGCACCGGCTTGTGGTCGGAGAGCCGCCCCACGGCCAGGAGCGTGCCGAGCACGAGCGAGAGGACGGCCGCCATGGCGAAGGCCTTGAGCGTGTTGCCGAGCCCGCGCAGGAGCAGCTCCTGGATGCCCGTGTACTCGAAGGGCATCCACTTCGTGTACGTGAACTGGTCGGTGTCGAAGAGCAGGTACAGGATCCAGCCGACCAGGGCGAGCACGATGAGCGTCGAGACGGCGCCGTACATCTTGTGCCGGCGTTCGGTCTTCGGGCCCGGGATGTCGTAGAGGGCGGTGGCGTCGTGCCGCAGGGCCTTCATCGGGCGAACCCCCAGCGCTTCTCGAGGAAGTTGAACAGGGCGCTGATGGCGAGCGTGATGATCAGGTATCCGATCGCGATCCAGACGAAGGTCCAGATGATGTTGTAGCCGAGCTCGCTGAGCGTCTTGTAGGTGCCGAGCAGCTCGACGACGCTGAAGGCGCCCGCGATCGCGGAGTTCTTGGCGAGCGCGATGAGCGTGGAGCCGATCGGCGGGATCACGGACCGGAAGGCCTGCGGCAGGATCACATGGGTCAGGGTCTGGCCGAACGTCATGCCGAGGCTGCGGGCCGCCTCGCCCTGCCCCTTGGGCACCGTGTTGATGCCGGAGCGCACCGCCTCGCAGATGAACGCCGAGGTGTAGCAGCCGAGCGCGAGGATCGCGAAGACCGTGAACGGCAGGACCAGACCGAAGCGCGGCAGGCCGAGCAGCACCGCGAAGAACAGCAGCGTCAGCGGGGTGTTGCGCAGCACGGTGACCCACGCGGTGCCGAAGGCCCGGAAGGATCCGACGGGCGCGACCCGGAACGAGGCCATGAGGAATCCGAGCACCAGGGCCAGGACCGACGCGAAGACGGTGAGTTCGACGGTGCCGAGGAAGCCCTTCCAGTACAGCGAAAAGTTGTCGGTCAGGACATTCATGGGACGCCTCCTCAGTTCGCCGGGTAGCGGTCGATGGCGGGCGGTTTCGGGGCCGGCTCACCGGACAGGCCGAGCGTCGCCTCGTACGCCTTCTTCCAGTCGCCGTTCTTCTGGCGGGCCTCGATGGCGTCGTCGATGGCGAACCGCAGCGCGTTGTCCTTCTTCGGGACCCCGATGCCGTACGGCTCCTCGGAGAACGGCTTGCCGACGAGCTTCATCTCCTCCGGCACCTTGGCCGCGTAGCCGAGCAGGATCGCGTCGTCGGTGGTGACCGCGTCGACCTGGTAGGTCAGCAGGTTGTCGACGCAGATCGAGTACGTGTCGTACGCGACGAGCTCGGCCTTCGGGTAGTCGGCCTTGATGCGCTGATACGGCGTGGAACCGGCTGCCGAGCAGACGCGCTTGCCCGCGAGGTCGCCCGGACCCTTGATGTCCTTCTCGTCGGTGCGCACGAGCAGCGACTGTCCCGCCATGTAGTACGGGCCCGCGAAGCCGACGATCTTCTTGCGGAGATCGTTGATGGTGTACGTGCCGACGTAGTAGTCGATCTGCCCGTTCTGCAGGGCCGTCTCGCGGTTCGCCGACGCGATGGTCTTGAAGCGGATCTTCTTCGGGTCGAGGCCGAGGGAGGCCGAGACCATCTTGGCGATCTCGATGTCGAAGCCCGTGTACGTGCCGTTCGCGGGGTTCTTCTCACCGAGGTAGGGCTGGTCCTCCTTGGCCCCGACGATGAAGTGGCCGCGCTTCTCCGCCTTCTTCCACGTCGGGGAGTCGGGCAGCGAGAACCCTTGCGCGATCTGGTACTTGGGGAGCTCCGCGGCCGACGGTCCCTTGACCGGCGGGGCGCCCTCCTTGCCGCAGGCGGTGGCGGCGAGGGCCACCGCCGCCATGGCGGCGAGCAGCCGTAGCGACTTGGCGATCATGTGCTGGTGCGCTCCCCCGGTCAGTGCTTCAGGATCTTGGAGAGGAAGTCACGGGCGCGCTCGCTCTCCGGATGGGTGAAGAACTCCTCGGGGTTGCGGTCCTCCACGATCTTCCCGTCCGCCATGAAGACGACGCGGTCGGCTGCGGTGCGCGCGAAGCCCATCTCGTGGGTGACGACGACCATCGTCATGCCCTCGTGCGCGAGTTGCTGCATGACCTCGAGCACCTCGTTGATCATCTCCGGGTCGAGTGCCGAGGTCGGCTCGTCGAAGAGGAGGGCCTTGGGGTCCATGGCGAGTGCGCGGGCGATGGCCACGCGCTGCTGCTGTCCGCCGGACATCTGCGCGGGGAACTTGTCGGCGTGGGCGGCGAGTCCGACCCGGTCGAGGAGTTCGCGGGAGCGCTTGTCGGCCTCGTCCTTCTTGCGCTTCCTGACCTTCAGCTGGGCCAGCGAGACGTTCTGGAGGACCGTCTTGTGCGCGAAGAGGTTGAACGACTGGAAGACCATGCCCACTTCGGCCCGCAGTTGTGCGAGCGCCTTCCCCTCCTCGGGGAGCGGCTGTCCGTCGAGTCGGATCTCTCCGGACTCGATGGTCTCCAGACGGTTGATCGTCCGGCAGAGCGTCGACTTGCCCGACCCCGAAGGGCCGATGACCACCACCACCTCCCCCTTGCCGACGGTGAGGTCGATGTCCTGGAGGACATGCAGCTCCCCGTAGTACTTGTTCACGTCTCGCAGCTCGATCAACGGATCGACGGCCATCGGCAGTACCTGCCCACTTTCAGCTGTGTCGGTCCGCGCAAACTATCCACGCTTACATGGGACTTAACAGACGACACGCACTTATGGGCATTAACCGTATTTGCGGCTTTGACGCTCAACTACGCGGCGCTCCGGGCACGATCTACGACTCGGCGGCCTCCGCGTAGAACTGGGAGAGCTCGGGCGCCCCGCTCGCCGCCCACTCGTGCCCGGCCTCCACGACGTCGATCTCGCGGCCCGACTCGAGCCGCACGACCGGCTGCCCGTTGTCCCAGATCACCCAAGTGGCGCCCGAGACGTGCCGCACCATGACCGAACCCAGATAGAGGCCCGCGTCGTTACCCAGCCAGTGCAGCGTGTCCTCGTCCTCCCGCCAGCGCGGCACAAGTTGGTCGAGGGCCTCCAACGACCGCACCGACTCGTCCAGTTCGACCCCCGCGTCGTCGGCCTGGGAACGCAACAGCTCGCACTCGGAGAGGAGTTCGACAAGTCCGCTCTCGCCCTCGCCACCTTCGTCGCCGGTCGGGAACACGGCGACGCCGTGCGCCGGACCGTGCTTCTTGCGCCAATTAGCCGCGAAAGGGATCTTCATATCGCCCAGATTGGCATCCGAGTACCGGCCCGCACCACAGGCGCGCGGAGGTGGCGCCGCGCGGAGTTCAGGAACCGGACACCGGCCTTTCTCCCCCGTTTACCTCGCGGCACATTGACGGGCCATCACCTCGTCCTTAGCTTCATGGCGCAACCACCACGGCGGACACACAAGCGGAGGGAGTCGGTCTTGCGCCGACGCATTTGGGGAGCCGCGTTCATACTGGCCGTATGTGCGGGGGTCACCCCTGTCACCGCGGCCCACGCGGCACCCGCCAGACCCGGGCCGCTCCCCCTGGAGCGGCTCTTCGACAACCGGGCCGTCAGCGACGACACGCGGCCCGGCGAAGCGGACTTCGACGGCGCGGGCAGCTCCCTGTCCGCGCAGGACCTCACCGCGGCCGGCTGGACGCCCGGCCGCACCATGAATCTCGACCGGGCCCGGCTCACCTGGCCGCGGACCGCGGGGTCCGGACCCGACAACGTACGGGCGAACGGGCAGTCCGTGCGGGTGAACGGGCGCGGGGACGCGCTCGCCTTCCTGGTCGCCGGGACAGGCGGCGACGCGTCCGGGACCGGCGTCGTCCGGTACGCGGACGGCTCCCGCTCGACGTACCGGCTCACCGCGCCGGACTGGCGCTCCGGGCCGCTCGCCAAGAAGTCGGTGGCGCTGCCGCACCGGAACACTGCGTACGGCCAAGTCCCCGAGAAGACACGGCTGTACGCGGTGACCGTGCCGGTGCGCAAGGGCCACCGGATCTCCTCCGTCGACCTGCCGAGGGCGCCGAAGGTGAGCGGCGGGGCACTGCATGTCTTCGACCTGTCCGTGCGCGCGGCGACGTCCGGGTGGACGGGCAGTTGGTCGGCCTCACCCGCCGGGTACACCGCGGTGGGGCCGTGGGCGGACCGCACCATCCGGCTCGTCGTGCACACGAGCACCGGCGGGCCGAAGGTCCGTATCCGCCTGGAGAACACCTTCGCCGCGACCCCGGTGCGGATCGGGAGCGCGTCGGTGGCGGTGCAGGGGGCGGGGGCCGCGGCGCTCGGGAAGCCGGTGCCGCTGACGTTCCGGGGTTCCACCGGCACCCAACTCCCCGCCGGCGGGCAGGCGTTCAGTGATCCGGTGGACTTCGATGTGCCGGAGAGCGCCAACCTTCTCGTGAGCTTCCATCTGCCGGAGCCCGTCACCGCGGCCCCCGTGCACAGCCAGGCGATCCAGCGCAGCTACGTGAGCACGATGGGCGATCACGCCACGGAGGCGGACGGCTCCTCGTACAGCTCGACGATCTCGTACTGGCCGCTGCTCACCGGAGTCGACGTGGGCGGTGGCCCCGGCTCCGTCGTGCTGCTCGGCGACTCCATCACGGATGGCGTGAAGTCGACACTGGACGCGAACCACCGCTGGCCCAACGTGCTCGCCACGCGACTCCTCGCCCAGTCGAAGGTGCCGCACTACGGCGTCCTCAACGAGGGCATCTCCGCGAACCGGGTCATCGCCGACCGCTATCCCGGCGACGGACTCTCCACGGATACGGGCGGTGTCAGCGCGCTGCACCGGCTCGACCGCGATGTGTTCGCGCAGACCTCGGCCAGAACGGTCGTCGTCTTCCAGGGCGTCAACGACGTGCGCTGGGGCGCGAGCGCCGAGCAGGTCGAGGCGGGCCTGCGGGAGATCGTTGCGCGGGCGCACGCGCGGGGCCTCAAGGTGATCGGGGCGACCATCACGCCGTGCGAGGGCGAGACCCTGTGCACGCCGGCCGCCGACGTGCAACGGGAGGCCATCAACTCCTTTGTCCGCAGCGCCGGTTCGGGCTTCGACGGCTTTCTCGACTTCGATGCCGTCGTCCGGGACCCGGCCCACCCGGCGCGGATGCTCCCCGCGTACGACAGCGGGGACCATCTGCATCCGGGTGACCCGGGTCTGAAGGCGCTGGCCGACTCGATCGACCTGAACGTGCTCAGGCCGTAGCGATCAGGCGGTAGCGATTAGGCCGTAGCGGCCGGCTTTCGGGCGATCAGGATTCCCTGCTTGGCCTGGGTCGCCCGCTCGTAGTCCTCGGGCTCGCGGATCAGTTGGGCCTCCACCGGGAGGCCCGACTGATCCACGAGCCCGGCGACCTGCTCCGGGTCCAGCCAGTAGACGTCCAGCGAGAGATCGTGGCCGTAGGCGTGGTCCAGGTGGCGCAGCAGGTCGCCCACCTTGAAGCCGAGCAGCATGTAGCCGCCGGGGGCGAGGACGCGGTGGAACTCGGCGAACACCGTCGGCAGCAGCTCCGGCGGCGTGTGCACCGTCGAGTACCAGGCGACGACGCCGCCCAGCGAGCCGTCTGCCAGGTCGAGGCCGGTCATCGTGCCCTCCTCGAACCGCAGTCCGGGGTGGGCACGGCGGGCCTCCGCGACCGTCTTCGGCGAGAGGTCGATGCCGAACGCGGAGAGCCCGAGGGAGTTCAGATGGGCCGTCACATGTCCGGGCCCGCAGCCGAGGTCGGCCACGGGCCCGGCGTCCGCCTGCTTGACGCGCTCGGCGAAGACGCCGAACACCGCGTGTGCGTACAGGTCCTGCGGGAAGAGCGGGGGAACGATCTCGGCGTAGGCGCCGGCTGCGGTGTCGTAGGCCAGTTGGGTCGAGTTCAGGTACGTCGTCAGATCCGTCACGGGCGCAGACGCTAGCGCCCGCCACTGACAACGGGGCCGGACCCGTCCGACCCCAGACGGTGTCAGGCGGTCTTAGACCGTCTCAGACGTCGAGGTCCACCACGACCGGCGCGTGGTCCGACGCGCCCTTGCCCTTGCGCTCCTCGCGGTCCACGTAGGCGTCGGAGACGGCCTTGGCGAACGGCTCGTTCCCGTAGACCAGGTCGATGCGCATGCCCTTGTTCTTCGGGAAGCCGAGCGCGCGGTAGTCCCAGTACGTGAAGGGGTGGTCGTACTTGAGGGGGCGCGGCACGACGTCGCTCAGGCCCGTCTCGCGCAGCGCCGTGAGCGCCGCCCGCTCGGCGGGGGTCACATGCGTCGCACCGTCGAAGAGGGAGATGTCCCAGACATCGTCGTCCGTCGGCGCCACGTTGTAGTCGCCCATCACCGCGAAGGGGCGCGAGCCCGCCGCGTCGCCCGCGACCGCCGCCTTCAGGGCCTCGAACCACTGGAGCTTGTACGCGTAGTGCGCGTGGTCCACTTCCCGCCCGTTCGGCACGTAGACCGACCAGACGCGGACCGGGCCGCAGGTCGCGGAGACGGCGCGGGGCTCCTCGGCCCCGTCATAACCGGGGTCGCCGGGCAGGCCCTTGACCACGTCCTCCAGGCCCACGCGGGAGAGCAGCGCCACCCCGTTCCACCTGCCGTTCGCGTTCACCGCCGACTCGTAGCCCAGCTCCCGCAGCTCGTCCGCGGGGAACTGCTCCGCCGAGCACTTGGTCTCCTGGATGCACAGCACGTCCGTGCCACTGCTCTCCAGCCAGGCAAGGAGGCGCGGGAGCCGCGCGGTGATCGAGTTCACGTTCCAGGTAGCAATGCGCATGTTCCACAACCTACCCGGCAGGTCTGACAGCGGCCGATCCCGTGCCGCGGCGTGACATCACACCCGCACACCACACTCGCGATAGACAGGCAATCTTGCAAGTTTTTCTGTTAGACAGTTAGCCTGCCGAACATGACGATCAACACGCCTCTCGACGAGCGCCCCGCCCTCGTCCTCATCGACCTCCAGAACGGCATCCTCGGCCTGCCGACCGTGCACCCCTCCGCCGACGTCCTCAAGAACGGGGCCAAGCTCGCCGAGGCCTTCCGCGCCAAGGGCCTGCCGGTCGTGCGCGTGAAGGTCGCCTGGTCGCAGGACGGCGGCGACCTCCCCACGGGCCGCGCCGCCGCGGGCGCCATGACGCAGGCGCCGCCGCCCGCGTTCTCCGAGTTCCCCGACGAGCTCGGCCCGCTCGGCGACGACATCGTCATCACCAAGCGGCACTGGGGCGCCTTCACCGGCACCGAGCTGGACCTCCAGCTGCGCCGCCGCGGCGTCACGCAGATCGTGCTCTGCGGCATCTCGACGTCCATCGGCGTCGAGTCGTCCGCCCGCTCCGCGTGGGAGCTGAGCTACAACCTGGTGCTGGTCGACGACGCGACGACCGACACGGACGCCGAGTCCCACGAGCACAGCTTCGGCAAGATCTTCCCGCGCATCGCGGAGATCGGCTCCACGGACGAGGTCGTCGAGCTTCTTAAGAAGTAGCTCGCAGGCACCCTTCTCAAGAAGTAGCCCGCGGACACCTCAGACCTGCGCCGAGCCCCCAGGGGTGAGGCGCAGGTGCTCCGTGCCGCCGAGCCCGCCGATCTGGCTGTCGTAGATCGGCCGGGCGAGGTCCGTGAGCAGCGCGTCGTGGATGTCGTACGCGCGGCGCGGCTTGACCTCCCGTACGTAGTCGATCACTTCGGCGATCTTGTTCCAGGGCGCCATGACGGGCAGCATCAGCGTCTCGACCGGGTGGTCGGGGACGGTGAGGGCGTCGCCGGGGTGGAAGACCGTGCCGCCGTCGACGAGATAGCCGACGTTCGTGATGCGCGGGATGTCCGGGTGGATCACGGCGTGCAGCTCGCCGTGCGCCTGGACGTCGAACCCGGCGGCCGTGAACGTGTCGCCGTGGCCCACCGTGTGGACGCGGCCGGGGAACGCCGCCGAGAGCTGCTCCGCGACCGACTTCAGGGTCCAGATGTGCGCGCCGGGGTTGGCCTCCATCCCGGCGCGCAGCCGGTCCTCGTCGAAGTGGTCGGGGTGCTCGTGCGTCACGAGGATCGCGTCGGCGCCGACGGCCGCGTCCTCCTCGGAGAATCCGCCCGGGTCGATGACGAGCGTCTGCCCGTCCTTCTGGAGCCGGACGCAGGCGTGGGTCTTCTTCGTCAGCTTCATACGTCCCATCCTGCGCCCGCCCACGCCCGGTTTCACGCCCCGGGTCACTCCTGGGGCGTGGTCTCCTCGCGGATCACCTGCTGCGCCACCTTGAAGGCCGCGTTCGCGGCCGGGACGCCGCAGTAGACGGCGGTCTGCAGCAGGATTTCCTTGATCTCCGCGGCCGTGAGGCCGTTGCGCAGCGCCGCGCGCGTGTGGAACACCAGCTCGTCGAGGTGGCCGCCCGCGACCAGGGTCGCCAGGGTCACCGAGGAGCGCGTGCGGCGGTCGAGCCCCGGACGGGACCAGATCTCGCCCCACGCGTAGCGGGTGAGGAACTCCTGGAAGTCACCGGAGAAGTCGTCGGCCGTGGACAGCGCCCGGTCCACGTGGGCGTCGCCGAGGACCTCGCGACGCGTCTTGAGGCCCGCGTCGTGCGGGTCGGGCCGGGTCGCGGCCTCCGGCTGCTGCGCGGCCGCGATCTCCGCGCGCGGCGGGGCCGACGGGGGCGGCGGCGCGAGGACCGGCTTGACCGGGGCGGCCTGGATGGCGGTCTGCCCGGTCTCGTGGACGGCGGGCCAGGCCGAGGTGAAGTGCCGTACGAGGAGGTCGGTGACGGCGGCCGGCTGTTCGACCGGGGCCAGGTGGGAGGCGCCGGGCACCACCGCGAGCCGGGCGTCCGGTATACCGGCGACCAGCGTGCGGGCCTCGGCGGGCCCCGTGACCTGGTCCTCCGAGCCGACGAGGACGAGCGCCGGCACGCCGATGTCGGCAAGGTCCTCGCGGACGTCGAAGGCGGCGAGCGCCTCGCACGAGGCGATGTAGCAGCCCGGGTCCGTCGTGCGGACCATCTGCACCGCCCAGTCCGTGATCGCGGGCTGCGCGGAGGCGAAGCCGTGCGTGAACCAGCGCTCGGGGGCCGTACGGGCGATGGGGTCGAGGCCGTTGCTGCGCACGATGACGCCGCGCTGGCGGAACTCGTCGGCGGTGCCGAACCGCGGCGAGGCCGCGATCAGGGCGAGCGACGCGACGCGCTCCGGGTGGCGCAGCGCGAGCTCCGCGCCGATCGCGCCGCCCAGCGAGCAGCCCGCGTAGCCGAAGCGCTGGATGCCCAGCTCGTCGAGCGTGGCGAGCAGCCGCTCCGCGAGCGCCTCGACGGAGCCCGCCGGGTGCGCGGGGGAACCGCCGTGGCCGGGCAGATCGAAGCGGAACACCCGCCAGTGCTGGGCCAGCTCGGGCACCTGGCGGTCCCACATGTGCCACGTCGTGCCGAGCGACGGGCCGAGGATGAGCACCGGGGCGGAGTCGTCGTCACGGCCGTCGAATCGGTACTGCAGGCGCGGGGTCTTCGTGTCACTCACACGGGCCACGCTAGCCAGTGCACCTGAGCGATCTAGTGGCGGGTCCCCACAATGGACGTGACGTGTTCACTCCGGGTTCGGGGTGTGAACCAGGCGTGGGGGCGCCGTGAAGGGCGGACGCCCCGGGCGCCGGTCGGGGGTGCGCTCAGGAGCGCGCTCAGGGGTGCGTCATCGAGACCACGTACACCATGGGGTGGTCGGGGTTGGAGCGGTTCACCACGATGGTCTGGGTCGGCGACGGGTCCTCCTGGGAGTGGGTGAGGCCGTACCAGGGGCCCGGGCCCGTGAAGTCCCAGCCCGCGATCTTCTGGTCGCGCTCGCTGATCGCGATGTCGTCGGTCGCCAGGTCACCGACCGTGTAGCCGGCGTCGACGTTCTCCAGGAACTCGTCGAGGCCCTTGTTGCTGGTGAGGAACTGCGCGTACAGGCGGCTCACCTTGTAGTTGTTCGTCTCGTAGTAGGCGACGTTGCGCGAGTGCGGCGGGACCGGGATCTGGTAGAGGCGGCGCTGCACCTTGGACGGCCAGCCGACGGTGAGCCCGGTGATCGAGTACTTCGCTTCCTTGTCCTTGCCGCTGTCCCTGCTCTGGCCCGCGGAGATCACCAGGTAGCCGGCGGGGATGCCGATGAGCAGCACGATGGTCAGGAGCGTGAGGACGCGGCGTCGGATCACATGGCCGCGGTCCTCGGCCGGTCGCGGCTCTTCGTCCGCGGACGGGGGCTGGCGGGGCACGGTCATGGCTGGTTTTCCTGTCACTGTCTCGGGCGTCGTCCGCGGCGTCTGAGGCGCTGGCACCGGTGCTAGCCCTGCTCCGCTCCGTCCACGGGCGAGCCGGTCGTGCTGCGGGTGCGGGCGTACCGCTCGTACCGCTCGTGGCGCTCCACGCGGCGGCGCTTGGCACGGCGGAAGCGGCGGGCGACGAGCCGGGCCAGGTCCGCGGCGCCGACCATGCCGGCCTCGGGGCCGAGCTGGGCACGGGCGATACGGGCCTCGGGCCGGTAGCCACGACCGGTGAGCTGCCGCTTGAAGGCGTCCCGGGCGGGGACGATCAGCAGGTCGTCGGCGGCGCTGACACCGCCACCGATGACGAAGCACGACGGATCGAGAGCCGCCGCCAGGTTCGCTATGCCGACGCCCAGCCACTGGCCGATGTCCTGCAGCAGCTCGACGCACATGGCGTCGCCCTCGCGGGCCAGCTGCGTGATGAGCGGCCCGGTGATGTCGGGGATGTGCCCCTGGACCCGCTCGATGATGTTGTACGCGACCGGGGAGTCGGCCGCGGCGAGCTCGCGGGCCTCGCGGACCAGGGCGTTGCCGGAGCTGTACTGCTCCCAGCAGCCGCGGTTGCCGCACGGGCAGCGGTGCCCGCCGGGGACGACCTGCATATGGCCGAACTCGCCGGCGACACCGAACTTGCCGCGCTTGACCTGCCCGTCCTCCAGGATCGCGCCGCCGATACCCGTCCCGAGCGTGATCATGACCAGGTGGTCCTCGCCGCGCCCGGCGCCGAAGCGCCACTCCGCCCAGGCGGCGGTGTTGGCGTCGTTGTCGACGAGTACGGGGACCGCCAGGCGGCCTGCGAGCCGGTCGCGGAGGGGTTCGTTGCGCCACGACAGGTGGGGGGCGAACAGGACGCGGTTGCGGTCCGCGTCCACCCAGCCGGCCGCGCCGATGCCGACGGCGTGCACGTCGTGCCGGTCGGAGAGGTCGAGCACCAGCTCCGTGATCGTGTCCTCGACGACCTTGGGGCTCTTGGACTTGTCCGGGGTCTCCGTGCGGAGCGTCTCCAGGATGTTGCCGTCCGCGTCGACCACGCCGGCCATCACCTTCGTGCCGCCGATGTCGATGCCGACGGTGGGTACGCGCGGGGCCGTCGTGTGCGAGCGGCGCTCGCGGGTGCCGACCGTCCTGAGAACGGTGGCCCGTGCGCTGCCACGGTGTGCGAGGTCGCGGTAGGTGCTCATTGCGGCGATTCTGCCTCACGCAACGGCTCCGCCGCATACCGGGTTTTACGCCGCGTCGGGGTGGGCCGGAACGTCCACCCTCCAGCCACCCGGCGTTGACGCGCGCAGTTCCCCGCGCCCCTAAAGGGGCGCGGGGAACTGCGCGAACGCAACCAACGACGCGACGCGCAGCCGCCCGAGGCAGCCGGAAACGCACACACGCACGCGCGTAACGGAGGCCCCTACTTCTCGGCCCCGTCAGCCGTATGCCCGCCCAAATGCGTCGGCACCGGCGCCCGCTCCAGCTCATGCTGAAGGTCGTCCAGCTCGCTGCCGCCCGCCATCTGCCGCGTCAGCTCGTCCAGCGTGATCTCGTCGCGCGAGTGGCTGCCGAACATCCCACCCCGCTTGAGCAGCACGAACCGGTCACCCACGAGGTACGCGTGGTGCGGGTTGTGCGTAATCAGAACCACGCCGAGGCCCGCGTCACGTGCCGCCGCCACGTACTTCAGCACCACACCGGACTGCTTGACGCCGAGCGCCGCCGTCGGCTCGTCGAGGACGAGGACCTTCGCGCCGAAGTAGACGGCGCGGGCGATGGCGACGCACTGGCGCTCACCGCCGGACAGCGTGCCGATCGGCTGGTCGACGTCGCGCAGGTCGATGCCCATCCGGGCCAGTTCCTCGTGCGTCGTCCGCCGCATGAGCTCGACGTCGAGGCGCTTGAAGAGGCCCTTCCCCTTCGTGGGTTCGGAGCCGAGGAAGAAGTTGCGCCACACCGGCATCAGCGGCACCACGGCGAGGTCCTGGTAGACCGTGGCGATGCCCCGGTTCAGGGCGTCGCGCGGGTTGCTGAGGCGGGTCTCCTCGCCGTCGATCGCGAACCGGCCGCCGTCGTGCTGGTGCAGACCCGCGATGATCTTGATGAGGGTCGACTTGCCGGCGCCGTTGTCGCCGAGGACACAGGAGATCTCACCCGCGTTGACGACGAGCGAGACGTCGTCGAGGGCGCGGATGTTGCCGTAGAACTTGCTGACGCCGTCCAGTTCGACGAGCGGCGCGGGCGCCGTGTCCTTGGTCGTCATCTGCTCATCGGTCGTCATTTGCTCGCCTCCGCGCGCTTGCGGACCCACGCGTTGAGCAGGGTCGCGAGGAGCAGCATCGCCCCGAGGAAGAACTTGAACCAGTCCGAGTTCCACTCGGCGAACACGATGCCCTTGCTGGTCATGCCGAAGATCAGCGCGCCGATGGCCGCGCCGACCGCCGAGCCGTAGCCGCCGGTGATCAGACAGCCGCCGATGACGGCCGCGACGATGTAGATCAGCTCGTTGCCGACGCCCTCGCCGGACTGCACGACGTCGTAGGAGAAGAGCAGGTGCTGGCCGGAGATCCAGGCGCCGAACGCGACGCCCATGTAGAGGCCGATCTTCGTCTTGTTGACCGGGACGCCCACCGCGCGGGCCGAGTCGAGGTCACCGCCGACCGCGAAGATCCAGTTTCCGATGCGGGTGCGGAGCAGGATCCAGGTGGCCACCAGGACGAGGGCGAGCCACCAGATGATCGTGATCTTGAAGTCGACGCCGCCGATGCTGAACGTGGAGGCGAAGACGGACTTGGCCGAATCGAAGCCCTGCATGTCCGCGATCGACTTCGTCGAGACGGTGCCGCTGATCAGCTTCGTGAAGCCCAGGTTCATGCCCGTCAGCATCAGGAACGTGCCGAGCGTGATGATGAAACTGGGGAGTTTGGTGCGGGTCAGCATGACGCCGTTGAAGACGCCGATGGCGAGCGTCACGAGGAGCGAGACGCCGACGCCCACCCAGGTGTTCGCCGTCATCTGGTAGCTGAACATCGACGAGATCAGCGCCGAGGACGTGACCATGACGCCCGCCGACAGGTCGAACTCGCCGCCGATCATCAGCAGCGCCACGGGCACGGCCATGATGCCGAGGGTCGAGGACGCGTACAGGACCGTCGCGAGGCTGGTCGCCCGCAGGAAGCTGTCCGCGAAGATCATGAAGAAGATGAAGACGGCGACGGCGCCGATGACCGAGCCCAGTTCGGGCCGGCCGAGCAGCTTCTTCCACGGCGAGGCCTTGACCAGCCGCTCGTCGACCTTTTCCGTGCTCGCTGGAGTCGTCGTACTCATCGCGTCCCCCGCTTCGTGAACTCCTGAAGCTTGGCTGCCTGGTCCTTGGTGACGATCTCGGGGCCGGTCAGGACCGGCAGGCCGCCGCCGAGCACATTGGCGTTGTACCGGTAGAGCCACAGCAGGTCCACGGCCTCGTAGCCCTGGAGGTAGGGCTGCTGGTCGACGGCGAAGCCGAGGTCGCCGTCCTTGAGGCCCTGGGCGACCTTGTCGTTCAGGTCGAAGGTGTCGACCTCGGCCTTGCTGCTCGCGTCCTCCTTGGCCTTCACCGCGGTGGCGGCGAACGGGGCGCCCAGCGTGACGACCGAGTCGATCGACGTGTCGGACTGCAGCTTGGCCTCGATGGAGGACTGCACGTCGGGCATGTTGGTGCCCTCGACGTACAGGTTCGTCATCTTGCCGTCGAAGGCCTTCTTGGCACCCTCGCAGCGCTGCTCGTGGCCGACGTTGCCCTGCTCGTGCAGGACGCACAGCGCCTTCTTCTTGCCGCGCTTGTTGAGCTCCTTGCCGACGGCCTCGCCTGCGATGGTCTCGTCCTGGCCGATGTGCGTGATCGCGCCGTACTTCTTGTAGATCTCGGAGCCCGAGTTCACCGTGATGACGGGGATGCCGGCCTTCTCGGCGCGGGCCAGGGCGGACTTCATCGCGTCCGGCTTGGCGAGCGTGACGATGATTCCGTCGACCTTCTTGTCGACGGCCGCGTCGACGAGCTGCGCCTGCTGGTTCGCCTCCTCGTTGTGCGAGTAGAGGAAGTTGATGTTGTCCTTGGTGGCCGCCTGCTTGGCGCCGTTCTGGACGATGTCCCAGAAGGTGTCGCCATCGCCCGAATGGGTGATCATCGCGAAGGTCCAGCGGGGCGTGTCCACCGCCGCCCTGCCCTGCGCGGCCTGGGACTTCCTGGCGTCCTCCGCCCGCTTGCCGCCGGTGCTGCTGCACCCTGCGAGCGAGAGGCCGAGGGCCCCCGCAACCGCGATGCTCACCCAGGTCCGAAACCGTGCCACGAGGCCGTGCCCTTCTTGGTCTGCTGCGTCATCGACCGGGATCGGCGGGCCGACCCCGGCGGACCGTACGCCGGTCCATGAGGACCCCATTACGGTCCCAAACGCACAAGTATGGGTCACGGGGATCATGCATCCATTCACCGGGTACCGCGCGCGGTGTACTTCTCGAGGCGCGGCACGTCCTTCTCGGTGACGATCGCGGGGCCTGTGAAGACCGGCTCGCCGCCGCCGAGCACGTTCGCGTTCGTCTTGTAGAGCCACAGTTCGTCCACCGCCAGATAGCCCTGCAGATAGGGCTGCTGGTCGACGGCGAAGGTGACCTCCTTCGCCTTCAGCCGGCGCACGACCTCGGCGTTCAGGTCGAACGTGGAGATCTCCGCCTTGCTGCCCGCGTCGTCCTTGGCCTTCACGGCGAGCGCCGCGATGGGGGCGCCGAGCGCGACGACCGCGTCGATGTTCTTGTCCGCCTGGAGCTTCGCCTCGATGGACGACTGGGCGGAGGGGGCGTTCGTGCCCTCCACGTTGAGGTTCTCCACGTCGCCCTTGAAGGTCTTGCGGACGCCGTCGCAGCGCTGCTCCAGGGAGACGTTGCCCTGCTCGTGGATGACGCACAGGACGTTCTTCTTGCCCTGCTTCGTCAGCTCGGTGCCGACCGCCTCGCCGGCCACGCCCTCCTCCTGGCCGATGTGGCTGAGCGCGCCGTACTTCTCCGAGAACTGCGACCCCGAGTTGATCGAGACGACCGGGATGCCCGCGGTCTTCGCCTTCGCGAGCACGGACTCCATCGCCTCCGGCTTGGCCAGCGTCACGACGATCCCGTCGACCTTCTTGTCGATCGCGGCCTGCACCAGCTCGGCCTGCCCCTTGGCCTCCTTGTCGTTGGAGTAGAGGAACTGGACGTTGTCCTTGTCGGCGGCCTGCTGGGCGCCCTTGCGGACGATGTCCCAGAAGGTGTCGCCCTCGCCGGAGTGCGTGACCATCGCGATCTTCATGCGGGGCGTGCTGACGGCCTTGCCGCCGCCTTTGCCGTCGGCCTTGTCCTCCGAGTCCTTGCCGCCCGAGCCACTGCATCCTGCGGTGAGCGCGAGCACGGCTACGACAACGACGCTGCCTGCGGCCGTGCGGGCTTTACGGGTCGTGAGCATGGTGGAGCCACCTCTCCTCCGGCCGCCCGGTGCGGCTGGAGGTGTTTGTAGCGGGGTCCCACCGCAGCGTCAATGAATTTGTCAGAACATTCTGACGGCCTGCGCTCCGCCCACAGGGCGCGCAACTCTCAGGAACGTACGAGGAGTTGGAACTCGAAGGAGTAGCGCGAGGCCCGGTACGTGTGCGAGCCGAACTCGACCGCGCGGCCCGTGTCGTCGTACGTCGTGCGCTGCATGGTGAGCAGCGGCGCGCCCTCCTGCTCGCCGAGCCGCTCGGCCTCGACGGCGGTGGCGGCGCGGGCGCCGACGGACTGGCGGGCGCTGTGCAGGGTGATGCCCGCGGCCCGCATCAGGCGGTAGAGGCCGGTCGCCACGAGCCGCTCGTCGTCGAGCGCGAGCAGCCCTGTGGGCAGGTGGTTGCAGAGGTACGCGACCGGTTCGCCGTGCGCGAGCCGCAGCCGCTCGACGCGGTGCACCTCCTCGCCCTCCGCGACGCCGAGCGCCGCGGCGGCCTCGGCGGGGGCGGGCACGAGGGTGTTGGCGATGACCCGGGTCTCGGGGCGCTGGCCCGCCGCCTCCAGGTCGTCGTACAGGCTGGACAGTTCGAGGGGGCGCTTGACCTGGCTGTGCACGACCTGGGTGCCGACGCCGCGGCGGCGCACGAGCAGCCCCTTGTCGACGAGGGACTGGATGGCCTGGCGGACGGTGGGCCGGGACAGGCCGAGGCGCCCCGCCAGCTCGATCTCGTTGCCGAGCAGGCTGCCGGGGGTCAGGGCGCCGCGCTCGATCGCCGCCTCCAGCTGCTGGGACAGCTGGAAGTACAGCGGCACCGGGCTGCTGCGGTCGACGCTGAGACCGAGGTCGACGGTCGGGTCGGCTAGGGGTTTGGCCACGGGGCGAGGCTATCGGTGGGAGTTCTTGACGGGAAGTCCGAAGGTTCGGTTGTCAGGACAAGCGCTTCCGGCGAGGCCCCTGACTGCGGACGGGTGTTTGTCAGGACAAACGATTGACACCCACCCGGGGGAGCGTCACCGTTGGGTGCCATGCGCATCGGACTCATCGGAACGGGCCGCATCGGCACCTTTCACGCGGGCGTACTGGAGCGGTACCGGGAGGTCGGCTCGCTGGTCATGACCGACGCGGAGCCCGCGCGGGCGGTCGCGCTCGCCGACCGGATAGGGGCGACGGCCGCGCCGAGCGTCGACGAGATCTTCACGTGGGGCGTGGACGCGCTCGTGATCACCGCGGCGACCTCGGCACACGCCGAGCTGATCGGGCGGGCGGCGCGGGCCGGGCTCCCGGTCTTCTGCGAGAAACCGATCGCGCTCGACCTGCCCGGCACGCTGGCCGCACTCGCGGAGGTCGAGGCCGCGGGCACGGTGCTCCAACTCGGCTTCCAGCGCCGCTTCGACGCCGGATACACGGCGGCGCGGACCGCCGTTCAGGAGGGAAGACTCGGCCGGGTGCACACGGTACGAGCGCTGACCTCCGACCCGGCGCCGCCACCGGCCGCGTACCTCCCGCTCTCCGGCGGTCTCTACCGGGACTGCCTGATCCACGACTTCGACATGCTGCGATGGGTGACAGGGCGCGAGGTCGTCGAGGTGTACGCGACCGGGTCCGACGCCGGGCCCGCGATGTTCCGGGAGGCGGGGGACGTGGACACCGCGGCGGCGCTCCTGACCCTCGACGACGGCACCCTGGCCACCGCCACCTCGACGCGGTGCAACGGCGCCGGCTACGACGTGCGCATGGAGCTCTCCGGGGAACGGGACACCCTCGTCGTCGGCCTCGACGACCGGACCCCGGTCGCCTCCACGGAACCGGAGGGCCCGCCCGCCGCCACGAAGCCGTGGCCCGGCTTCCTGGAACGCTTCGCCCCCGCGTACGAGGCCGAACTGAAGGCCTTCGTCGACGTCGTCCGCGGCGAACGCCCCAACCCGTGCGACGGCCGCGAGGCCCTGCGGGCACTCCGCGTGGCGGAGGCGTGCGAGGTGTCGCGGGCGGAGCGGCGGGTGGTGCGGATGGAGGAGATCGCGGGCTGATCAAGCCCAATCAAGCCCCGCCTTTCGAACGAGAGCCCGCGGGGTCCGGGGCGGAGCCCCGAGGCGTTCACCAACTCACCGGCAGGCTCCGCGTCCCCCGGATGAGCATGCCGGGCAGCCACGCGTCCGGCTGCTCGGCGAGGGTCAGGTCGGGACACCGTTCCAGGAGGCTACGGACGGCGATACGACCTTCCAGGCGGGCGAGCGGAGCGCCCAGGCAGAAGTGGATGCCGTGGCCGAAGGCGACATGGCCGCGGGCGTCGCGGCGGATGTCGAAGCGGTCGGGTTCCGCGAAGCGGTGCGGGTCGCGGCTCGCCGTGGCGATGCCGATGAGCACCGGCGCGCCCGCCGGGATCACCGTGCCGTCGATGTCCACCGGCTCCGCCGCGAAGCGGTGCGTGGCCGTCTCGACCGGGCCGTCGTAACGCAGCATCTCCTCCACGGCGCCGTCCAGGAGCGTCATGTCGGCGCGCAGGGCCGCGAGTTGCTCCGGGTGCTGGAGCAGGGCGCGGACGCCGTTGCCGATCAGGTTGACCGTCGTTTCGTGGCCGGCGATGAGCAGGAGGAAGGCCATGGCGCGCAGTTCGCTGGGCGAGAGGCGGTCGCCGTCCTCCGCCGTGGTCCGGATCAGCGCGCTCAGCAGGTCGTCCGCGGGGGTCGCGTCGCGTTTGGCCGCGATCAACTCGTCGAGGAACCCGACCATTTCGACGTGCGCCGCGTAGGCCTCCTCCTCGCTGGTCGGCGCCACGACCTGCGTCGACATGCGGCGGAACCGATCGCGGTCGATGTCGGGGACGCCGAGCAGCTCGCAGATCACCGCGAAGGGCAGCGGGAAGGCGAGGGAGCCGATCAGGTCGGCGCTGCCGCGCGGCACCATGTCGTCGAGCAGCTCGTCCGTGAGCTTCTGGATGCGCGGGGCGAGTGCCGCGACCCTGCGCGGGGTGAACTCCCGCGTGACCAGGGAGCGCAGGCGGCCGTGCTCCGGCGGGTCCGCGAAGAGCAGGTGCAGGCCCATCATGTCGTCCTCGAGTCCCCACGGTGGGGACTTGACCAGGCGGGGGTCGGTGAATGCGGCGCGGGCGGCCTCGTGGCCGACGATCAGGTAGAGGTCCTCGGTCGGGCCTGGGCCCGGTGTGCGGACGTGGTGGACGGGGCCTTGGGTGCGCAGGCGCTCGTAGACCGGGTAGGGGTCGGCGTGGAATTGGGGCGCGCCCCCGGCCAGTTCCCCCAGATCGACGATCTCACCGCTGTCGGTCATGTCGTGCCGCCTCCCGTTGCCCGGATCTGGCTTTCATCGTGCTCAACTCTCGGCACTCCCCGTACGTTCCCGTCCCCCGAGAGGGCTGGAAATGCTCAATCGCCGGAGGGCTGGCCGCCCGTCTCCAGGAATCTGGCCAGGGGCAGCGTCGCCGCGCCCACCGTCACCGCGTCGGGGCCCAAGCGGCCCAGTTCCACCGTGGTTTGGGCGAAGGGGTGGTGCAGGGCGTAGGACGCGGCCGCGCGGCGTACCGGGGCGAGCAGGCGGGGGCCGAGCATGAGGCCCGCCCAGCCGCCCACGACGATCCGCTCCGGGTTGAACAGGTTGACCAGGTCGGCGATGCCCGCACCGAGGAACTCCGCCGTCTCGTCCAACAGGCCTGCCGTGGAGGGGTCTTCGAGGAGTTCGGCCAGCGCGCCCTCCTCGTCCGCCGAGGTCCAGCTGCCGCCCGCCTCCCGCCACCGCGCGAGCAGCGCCTCCGCCCCGACGTACGCCTCCAGGCAGCCGCGCGCCCCGCACCGGCAGGCCCTGCCGCCGACCTGCAACACGGTGTGGCCCCACTCCCCCGCGCTGCTCGATGCGCCCTGGTAGGGCAGTCCGTCGGCGATGACGCAGGCGCCGACGCCGGAGCCGATGAGCGCGATCACGGCGTTGCGGGCGCCGCGGCCCGCGCCGAACCACATCTCGGCGCGGCCGAGGGTCTTGGCGCCGTTGTCGAGGAACAGCGGGAGCTGCGGGGGGAGTTCGGGCGGCAGGCCGTCGGGGGCGCGGAGCATGGCCTCCAGGGGGACCGCGTCCCAGCCGATGGTCTGGCCGTGCACCACCGCGCCGCCCCCGCCCGAGGCGTCGACGATGCCGGGCACCCCGATGCCGACACCGAGGAGGGATTCGGGGGCCACCTCCGCGTCGGCCAGCACCCGTGTCAGGGCGACGGTGATGAGGCGTACGACGTCCTTGGCGTCCCAGCTGCCGTCGCGCGCCGCCTCCGGCAACGGCTCGTCCACGCGCGCGAGTTCACCGAGCGCGAGGTCGAACAGCTCCACGCGCACGCGGGTCTCCCCGACGTCCACGCCCACGAGGTGGCCGCTGCCCGGGGCGACGCGCAGCAGGGTGCGGGGGCGGCCGCCGTCGGAGTCGACCGAGCCCGCTTCCTCCAGGAGGCCGTCGGCGACGAGTTCGGCCACCACATTGCTGATGGAGCCCGAACTGAGGGCCGTGAGCGGCCCCAACTCCTGCCTGCTGAGCGGCCCGTCGAAGTACAGCTTGCTCAGGACGACGGCGCGGTTGCCGCGCCGCAGATCACGCACCGTCCGCCGGCGTGGTGCCGTCATCCCCACCCCTTCAACTTCAACCGCTCGCATCGTTGAACGATGTGAATTTACCCTGCGGGACCGACACTCCTCAGGCCGTGCCGAAGGCCGAGCCGAAGCCCGCACCGGGTCAGGCGTCGTCCAGCAGCCCCGCGTCGTGGGCGAGCAGCGCGATCTGTACGCGGTTGTTGAGGTCGAGCCGGGCCATGATGCGGGAGACGTGGGCCTTGACCGTGGGGACGCTCATGTAGAGCGTCGCGGCGATCTCCGCGTTGGACCGGCCGCGGCCCACCTCGACGGCCACCTCCCGCTCGCGCTCGGCCAGTTCGGCCATGCGCGTACGCGCGCGTGCCCGCCGGTCCAGGGCGGGGTCGTCGCCCGAGACCTTGGAGATGAGCTGCCGGGTCACGGTCGGCGAGAGGACCGGGGTGCCGGCCGCCACCCGGCGCACCGACTCGACGATCTCGCCCGGCGCGGTGTCCTTGAGGACGAACCCCGCGGCTCCCGCGCGCAGCGCCCGCAGCACCTGCTCGTCCGCGTGGAACGTGGTCAGGACGATCACCTCGGGGGCGCCCTCGCGGGCCCGCAGCGCCTCCGTGGCGGACAGGCCGTCCAGGGTCGGCATGCGCAGGTCCATGAGGACGACGTCCGGGTGCAGCCGGGCCACCTGCGCGTCCACCTCGCTGCCGTCGGCGGCCTCGCCGACGATCTCGATGTCCTCGGCGGCACCGAACATGAAGGTGAGCCCCGCGCGCACGAGGGGGTCGTCGTCGACGATGAGCAGGCGGATCGAGGTCATGGGGCCACCGTAGCGAGGGACGATCACGGTCGTGTCCGTACCGGTCGCTTCGCTGTGGACCTCACTCCGGCCACGGAAGCCACGCGCGCACCGCGAAACCGCCGTCCGGTTCGACCCCGTGGGCGAGGCGGCCGCCCGCGAGCGTGGCGCGTTCGGTGAGGCCGATCAGGCCCTGGCCCGAGCCGGGGACGTGCGGCACCTTGCCGGGCGGTGGTGGGTTGCGCACGGTGACCGTGAGGCCGTCCCCCGCGCTGCCCTCGACCGTGACCGCGACCTCGGCGCCAGGGGCGTGCTTACGGGCGTTGGTCAGGCCTTCCTGGGCGATGCGGTAGGCGGTGCGTCCGGTGGAGGCGGGCACGGCCCCCGCTTCGGGGACCCGGTTGTCGAGGTCGACCTTCATGCCGGCCTCGCGGGACTCGTCGACCAACGTGCCGAGCGCGGCGAGGGTGGGTTGCGGCCGCCCCGACTCGTCGCCGTGGTCCGCCGCGCGCAACACGCCGATGATCTCGCGCAGGTCCTGCAGTGCCTCGTGCGCGCTCTCCCGGATCACGCCCGCGGCCCGGGCGATCTCTCCCTGGGGCGCGTCGGGGCGGAACTCCAGGGCGCCCGCGTGCACGCTCAGCAGGGTGAGTCGGTGGGCGAGCACGTCGTGCATCTCGCGCGCGATGTCCTCGCGGGCGAGCCGCTGCGCCTGCTCGGCGCGGAGCTGAGCCTCGGTCTCGGCGCGCCGCGCCCGGTCCCGCAGGGACATCAGGAGCTGGCGCCGGGAGCGGACGAACATGCCCCAGCCGACGACCGTGATCGTGATGATGACGGTGAACGAGACCGACAGCAGGTACGAGGACTCGGGGTCGGGCCGCAACCAGAAGAACAGCGGGATGAGCGCGATGGAGGCGCCCGCCACCCAGCCGACGAAGCGGAACGGGCGGTGCACGGCGAGCGTGAACACCGCGATCATGGACGCGCCGCCCGCGGTGTTGGACAGGAAGCCGACCGGGATCATCGCCAGGGCGAGACCCAGCGGCCAGCGTCTGCGCAGCCAGATCCCGGCGCAGGCGGCGGCGCCGAGCACCTGGTCGAGCACGGCGACGGCGGGCGGGGTGTTCGGGTCGTCCCAGACCTGCTCGGCGAAGATCAGGCCGAGGAAGACCGCGATCCCGAAGCAGCTGAAGTCGACGATCCAGTCACGGGCGGTGCGCCGCCTGCGGCCCGGCTGACCCTCGGGGTCCAGGTCGAGCTCGTCGGCGACGGCCGAGGGCAGCAGCCGTCGGCGCCATCGCTCGGCGGGCGTGTCCGCCGCCTGCGGGGTCCCGGTCTGCCGCACTGCTTCCATGGTCGACAAATCTACGCACCCCGGGCGCCCCGCACCGCCCCGAGCGCCGCTTCCGCGACCAAAGTCGTACCCCCGTCGACTTTGGTCGCGGCCGGCGCCCGCGCTCCGCTACCGGAGTCCTGCGGGGCTCGCCCCGCGGCCGATGTGGGTGGGGGGTCCGCGGGGCGAGAGTCCTGTGCATGAACAAAAAGGAGTGGCTGCAGATCATCGAGGTCATCGGCGGCTTCGCCCTGCTCCAGGGCGCGGTCGGCATCCTGCACGAGTTCACCGGCTGGCTGGGCTGGGGCCTGATCGAGCGGATCGGGTTCCTCGACGGCCACGAGGTGTACGGCAGCATCGCGCTGATCGTGTTCGCGTGCGCCGTGTTCGCGGCCGTCGAGGCCCAGCGCAAGAGCTGACTCCTGCGCCCTGCGTCCTGCGGAGCCGGGGAGGACTCGGCAGGTGCTGAGCCGGGGAGGGCTCAGCAGGTACGGAGCCGAGGAGGGCTCAGCAGGCGTGGTCGACCAGGTCGAAGGACGCGTAGTGGTCCGCCGTGTAGTAGTCCTCCTTGTCGGAGTCTCCGGTGACGATGCGGCGGGCACCGCGGTCGTCCGAGCCCGGCGTGATCACCGTGTACTCGTGGTAGTAGCCGGACGACTGGCCGGGGAGGATGCCCTCCCGGTTCGAGAAGACCGTCCCGTCCTGCTCGTACGGGTACGGTCCGCCCTGCTCGATGAGGTCCAGGGTGTCGTGCGCCTCGGCGGGCAGCGCGGAGTAGCAGATGTCGCCGACATCGGCGGCCGAGACGGTGTGGGAGGCGACGGCCGGGGCCTGCGCGGCCGGTGCGGCGATCGCGGTGGAGCCGCCCACGCCGCCCAGGAGGAGGGCGGCGGCAACGGCGATGGCACTGATGAAGCGTGGGGGAGTCTTCATGCCCCACAGTGTGACGCGCGTAGAGGTGGGCATGTCAACACCAACTCACGTCTGTTTTCCGTCAGTTCACATGCGTCACATGCCGGGGGCCAGGTCCCTGACCTTGGGCCCGACCTGATCCAAACGACAGGCCTTAGCCCTGGCGTGTCGAGAACAGGCCGCCCGTCACGCCCTCCTTGTTGCCGCCCTGGGCCTTCTTCAGGGCGTTGGCCAGGCCCTCGATGGTCATGGACTGGAGGATCACCCGGCCGTTGCCCTCAAGGGTCGCGAGGCTCAGACCCTCGCCGCCGCTGCGTCCTGTCCTGCCGCCCTGCCAGGCGATGCCGAAGTCGACGCTCGACTCGGCGGCCACGAAGGCGTCCTTCTCGGCGAACCACGCGCGCGTACCGTCGAGTTCGAGCGCGCGCATCTCCCCCGGCAGCACTCCGGCGAAGCCGACCGTGCCCTCGCCGCCCTGCGACGTGAAGTACTGGAACGCGAGCGATTCACCCGCGAGGGCGCGCCGGCCGACCTGCATGGCGGTACCCATGGCCTGGCGCAGCATGCCCGCCGCACCGCCACCAGGGTCCAACGAAGGAACCGGAGGAAAAGATTCCGTTGGTACCAGTGTGTCCCGACATCGACGTCCATTTGCCGCCAGTACTCGCCTCCGTAGGTCGCTGTACTTGAAGACACAACATCCGCTCCCTATAGGAGGCGACATGAACAGCAAGGTGGCTCTGGTGACCGGCGGCTCGCGCGGAATCGGCGCGGCGACGGCGCTGCGGCTCGCCCGCGACGGCTTCGACGTGGCGCTCACCTACGTACAGGGCAAGGAGGCCGCCGAGGAAGTGGTGCGGCGGATCGAGGCGTTGGGGCGGCGGGGGCTCGCGGTGCGGGCGGACTCGGCGGACGCGGGTGAGGCGGCGGAGGCGGTCGAGCACACGGTGACGGGGCTCGGCCGGATCGACGTGCTGGTCAACAACGTCGGCGTGGGCGCGCTCGGCCCGCTGGACGGCTTCTCCCTCGCGGACGTCGACCGGGCGCTCGACGTGAACGTGCGCGGCGTCTTCCTCACCTCGCAGGCCGCGGCTGCCCGGCTGCCGGAGGGCGGCCGGATCGTCACCGTCGGCTCCTGCATGGCCCAGCACGTACCGGGGCCGGGCGGCACGCTCTACGCCACGAGCAAGGCGGCCCTGATCGGGCTGACGAAGGCGCTCGCCCGTGAGTTGGGCGGGCGCGGCATCACGGCGAACATCGTGCACCCGGGCCCGACGGACACCGACATGAACCCGGCCGACGGGCCGTACGCGCAGGGCCAGGCCGCGGCGACGGCGCTCGGCCGCTACGGCACCGCGGACGAGGTGGCGTCGACGGTCGCGTATCTGGCGGGCGACGGGGCCTCGTACGTGACGGGCGCCGAGTTCGCGGTGGACGGCGGACACGCCGCCTGAGGCGAAAAAATGCGGGGCACACCGGTGCTGTCAGGCCGGTGTGCCCCGCAAGTCGAGCAGAGTAGCGGTTACGCGCCCAACTCCGCGTGGCGGGCTGCCAGTTGCGACTCTCCCTGGTCCGTCAGGGAGCCGAACAGGCGCAGTCGCGAGATGCCACCGTCCGGGTAGATGTCGACGCGGGCGTGCGTGCCGACCGCCGGGGTGTCGAGCACGAAGCGGTGGTTCGTGTCGGGCTGGAGGCGGGTGCGGGGCAGGACCTCGACCCAGTCGCCACCCTCGCCGTCCTTGACGGAGACGGACGCCCAGCCGGCGCTGTTGCCCTTCAGGTACGCCGTGTCGATCTCGATGGCGCGGATCTGCGACTGGGCGACGAGCTGGTAGCGGATCCAGTCGTTGCCGGTGTCGCGGCGGCGCCGGGTCTCCCAGCCGTCGTCCATCTTGCGGGAGCGGCCCGGCTGGATGGTGTTCGAGGCCGGCGAGTAGAAGAGGTTCGAGGCGTCCTCGGCGCGCCCGCCGTTCTCCAGGGCGACGACGTCGAACGTGCCGAGCGTGGCGAGCCACTTCGGGTCCGGGAGGACCTCGCCGTGGACCCGCAGGCGGGCGATGCCGCCGTCGGGGTGCTGGTTGACGCGCAGGTGCGTGAAGCGCTGCGGGGAGTCGACGACGAAGCCGTTCGCCGCGTGGCCGCCAACTGCCGTACGGGGTACGAGCGTTGTCCACTTCACGTCGTCGGCGAGCAGCTCCTCTGGCGTGGGCGCGCCCTCGACGAACGTGCCCTCGACCGAGACGGCCTGCGGGTAGTTGCCGCGGAAGTGGGCGGTGTCGACGACGATGCCGGTGACCACGCCGGGCGCGCCGAGCCGGACGAGGGCCCAGTCGTGGTCCTCCTGCGTCGGCCACGGGTGGTCGGCCGACGCGCCGCGGCGACGACGGGTCTCCCAGCCGTCCATGATCTTGCCCTTGTGGCCGAAGTGCTCCGGGTCGAACTCGGCGCGCTCGGGCACGAGCAGGTTCTCGCGCTGCGCGAAGAACTCGTCGTTCGCGGCGATCACGCCGGCGCCGAGCTGGCGCGCGGCGAGGTTCGCGTCCTGCGTGAACGGGAAGTCCGCGGTGCGGTAGTCGGCGTACGGGTCGCCGCCGCCGTAGGGGCTGGCGTCGCCGGTGAAGTGGGGTATCGCGGAGGACCCGGAAGTCGCGGACATGGTGTTACTTGTTCCTTTCGAGCAGCTGCCCCTGCGGGGCGGTGAACTCGCCGTCGGCGACGATGCGTTCGCCGCGCAGCCAGGTCGACCTGACGACGCCGTGCAGCGTCTTGCCCGCGTACGCGGTGACGCGGTTGCGGTGCTGGAGGGCGGCCGGGTCGACGCTGAAGGTGTCCTCGGGCGCGAGGACGGCGAAGTCGGCGTCGCGGCCGACGGCGATGGCGCCCTTGCGGTCGTCGAGGCCCACGAGCTTCGACGTGCGCTCGGACATCCAACGGACCACGTCCTCAAGGGAGTAGCCACGGCTACGGGCGGCGGTCCAGATCGCCGAGAGGCTCAGCTGGAGGCCGGAGATGCCGCCCCAGGCGGTCGCGAAGTCGTCGGTCTTCAGGTCGGCCGTGGACGGCGAGTGGTCGGTGACGATGCAGTCGATGGTGCCGTCGGCGAGCGCCTGCCACAGCAGGTCCTGGTTGGCGGCCTCGCGGATCGGCGGGCAGCACTTGAACTCGCTTGCCCCGTCCGGGACTTCCTCCGCGGTGAGCGTGAGGTAGTGCGGGCAGGTCTCGACGGTCAGCTCGACGCCCTCGGCCTTCGCGGCGGCGATCAGCGGCAGCGCGTCGGAGGAGGAGAGGTGCAGGATGTGGATCCTGGCGCCGATCCGCTTCGCGGTGTCGATGAGGCCCTTGATGGCGACGTCCTCGGAGACCCGGGGGCGGGTGGCGAGGTAGTCGCCGTACTTGGGGCCGGAGTTGTGGGGCGCCACGTCCAGCTCGTGCGGGTCCTCGGCGTGCACGATGAGCAGGCCGCCGAAGCCGGCGATCTCGGCCATGGAGGCGGTGAGCCGGTCGGCGTCCAGGTGCGGGAACTCGTCGACACCGGAGGGCGAAAGGAAGCACTTGAAGCCGAAGACCCCGGCGTCGTGCAGCGGGCGCAGGTCCTTGACGTTGTCCGGCAGCGCGCCGCCCCAGAAGCCGACGTCGATGTGCGCCTTGGAGGCGGCGACGTCCTTCTTCGTACGAAGGTTGTCGACGGTCGTGGTCGGCGGCAGGGAGTTGAGCGGCATGTCGACGAGGGTCGTGATGCCACCGGCCGCGGCCGCGCGGGTGGCGGTCCAGAAGCCCTCCCACTCCGTACGCCCCGGGTCGTTGACGTGCACGTGCGTGTCGACGATGCCGGGCAGCAGCGCGTCGTCGCCGAAGTCCTCGAGGCGGGCCCCGGCCGGGACCTCGGCGTCGTGCGCGAGCACCGCGACGATCTTCCCCTGGGCGACGGCGACCGAGGCGGGGCGCGTACCTTCGGGAGTGACGACGCGCGTCGAGCGCAGCACGAGTTCGATCTGGACTTCGGCGTCCGACACCTGGGCCTCCTCAAGCTTCAACGTTCTGTTGAAGGACTCTCACTCAGACTTCGGGAACCGTCAAGACCCACCCGGACCCTGGACGTTTCCACAAAGTGGAATTAATATTCCGACACGCAGAACGTAGCTACCCACGAACTTCCAGGTCAAGGGATCACTGGCCGGGGACCCGCCGGTAGGCTGCAAATCTGCCCACCCCCCGAAAGGAACGCGCTGTGCCGACGCCCGACGCCAGCACCACTGATGCCGCCAAGTCCGCACCCACCGGCGGCGTCCAGTCCCTCGAGCGCGCCTTCGATCTGCTCGAGCGGATGGCCGACGCCGGTGGCGAGGTCGGCCTGAGCGAGCTCTCCGCCAGCAGCGGACTGCCGCTGCCCACGATCCACCGGCTGATGCGCACGCTGGTCGCCTGCGGCTACGTACGCCAGCAGCCCAACCGGCGTTACGCGCTCGGCCCGCGGCTCATCCGGCTCGGCGAGTCCGCGTCCCGGCTGCTCGGCACGTGGGCGCGCCCGTACCTGGCGCGCCTCGTCGAGGAGACCGGCGAGACCGCGAACATGGCGCTCCTCGACGGCGACGAGGTCGTGTACGTCGCCCAGGTGCCGTCCAAGCACTCCATGCGGATGTTCACCGAGGTCGGGCGGCGGGTGCTGCCGCACTCCACTGGCGTGGGGAAGGCGCTGCTCGCGTACACGCCCGCGGATGAGGTGCGGGCGCTTCTTGGGCGGACCGGGATGCCGGCGGCCACGGAGAAGACGCTCACCACGCCTGAGGGTTTCCTCGACGCGCTCGAGGACGTGCGGCAGGCCGGGTATGCCGTCGATGACAACGAGCAGGAGATCGGGGTGCGGTGCCTCGCGGTGTCCGTGCCGGACTCGCCCACCGCTGCGGCGATCTCGATTTCGGGGCCTGCGGGGCGGGTGACGGAGGCGGCGACGGAGAAGATCGTGCCGGTCCTTCAGCAGGTGGCGCGGGAGTTGTCGGTGGCCTTGGCCAGCTCTGGCCACAGTGGTTGACGACTCGGGGCTCCGCCCCGGGCCCCGCGCCTCAAACGCCGGCGGGGCTTGATTTACCGGCCCCTGAAGTGACGAGTGCGCCGTCGCGCATCTCGTGGACCTCGTCCGCCACCGTCAGGTGGTCGCGGTCGTGTGTCACGAGCACGGTTGCCGTTTCCCGCTCTCGCGTCAGGGTGCGCAGCAGGTCCAGTATTGCCGCGCCGCGTTCGTGGTCCAGCGCGCTCGTCGGCTCGTCCACGAGCAGTACCCGTGGCTCGTTGATCAGGGCCCGCGCGATGTTCACGCGTTGACGCTGGCCGCCCGAGAGTTGGTGGGGGCGGCGGTGGGACTGGGCGGAGAGGCCGACCGCGTCGAGCAACTCGCGTGCCCTGTCCCGTACTTCGCGCGGTTTGCGGCCCTCCAGGTGGGCCATCACCTGGAGTTGTTCAAGCGCGGTCAGCGACGGCAACAGGTTCGGCTGCTGGAAGACGATGCCGATCGCGCGGCGGCGCAGCTCCGCGGCGTCGGAGCGGGTCAGGCCCGTGGCCTCGGTCCCGTCGACGGTCACGCGGCCGCTGTCGGGGGTGACGAGCGTCGCCGCCACCGCCAGGAGGCTGGACTTGCCGGAGCCGGACGGGCCCACCACCGCCGTGAGGCCGCCGGCCGGGACCCGGAGGCCGACCCGGTCGAGGGCCGTGAGGCGGCCGTCCCCGTCGGCGTAGGTCAGGGTGATGTCGTCGAGCAGCAGGGTCATCGGGCGCTCCCGAGTGCGGTGAGGGGGTCGACGGCGGTGATCCGCCGGATGGAGAGGGCGGCGCCCGCGAGGCCGAGGACCGTCATGACGGCGGCCGGGCCGAGCGCGGTCAGCGGATCGAGGACGAAGGGCACGGTGTCGGGGACGAAGGCGCCGATGAGGGTGGCGAGGGCGGTGCCGATCGCAGTACCCGCAACCAGCATCAGGACCGCCTGGCCCAGCGCGTCCCGCAGCAGGTAGCGGGTCGAGGAGCCGAGGGCCTTCAGGACCGCGATGTCGGCGCTGCGCTGGATCGTCCACACCGTGAAGAACGCGCCGACGACGAGCGCCGAGATGACGAAGAGGAAGCCGCGCATCAGCTGAAGCGAGCCGTTCTCTGCCTGGTAGGACCCTATGGCGGAGAGCGCGCCGTCGATGGTGGTCGTGTCCGTGCCGGCGATCTTGTCGGCCGCCTGTAGATCGGCGCCCGACCCGGTGCGCAGGGCGATCACCGTCGCGCGTTCGCCGTCCCCGCCCGTGGGCGCGATGTGCTGCCAGTCGTCGAGGTGCGTCCAGACGACCGGTGTGTGGCTGTACGAGGCGTCGCCGGAGACCGCCGCGACCGTGAGACGCGTGCCGCCGAGGGTGATCCTGTCGCCCGTGGCCGCCCCCAGTTCCTTCGCCGCCTTGGTGGACAGGACCGCCGTGCCGGGCTCCGTCGCGTCGGGTGCGAGGCCCGAGCCCTGGCGCACACCGAACGCGGAGACGGCCGCGGTCTGGCGGCCCGCCTCTGCGTTCACCGTGCCGATGCCGATCGGCTCCGCGCTCTCGACGCCCGGCCGCGCCGCGAAGTCGCGCCACTGCTCGGGGCGGACCGTGGACGCCGTGAACGACACCGACTGGCCGTCGGCCGGCCGGGCGAAGGCGAGGTGGTCGGCGGGCAGCCCGGTGAGCGCCGACGTGTTGTCCCGCGCGAGCCCCGCCGTCAGTCCCGACAGCAGTCCCACGAGCAGCGTGATCAGTACGATCACGGTTCCCATCAGGGCGAACCTGCCCCTGGCGAACCGTAGATCTCTCCATGCGACGAACATGCGGTCAAGACTGCGGCTCCGGGGGCCGCCCGGGCATCGCGCCACAGCACGCTTCACCCGAATCGAAAGGGGGACGCGCCTTTCAAACTTTCGGTTGACCGGTTCGGTGTCCCGGCTTCGTACGCTGGAGAGCAGTATGGATCCACGTTCGCTCACCCCCGCCCTGCGCGCGCTGCGCCTCTGTCTGCATCTGCTGACGGCGGGCCTGCTCGCGCTCGTCGTCGTACGAGCCCTGACCGGCCGCTCCGACGAGCCGGTCGCGGCGGTGGTGACGGTGGCCGGGGCGATGGGCGTCGTCTACGGGGTGGGCGCCGCGTTGCCCGTCGTACGGTCCACGCGGGCGGGCGCCGCGTGGTGGCTGGCCGTACTTGGCGCCGTGTGGGCGCTGCTGCTCGTGCTCTCGCCCGACGCGCTGTGGCTGGCGTTCCCGCTGTACTTCCTGCTGCTGCATCTGCTGCCCGCGCGCTGGGGCGTCCCGGCGGTGGGCATCGCTGCGGGCGCGGCCATCTGCTCGTACGTCGGTCATGACGGGGCGGTGAATCCGGGGGCGTTCATAGGGCCGCTGCTCGGCGCGGCCGTCGCCGTGGCGACCGTGCTCGGCTACCAGGCGCTGTACCGGGAGAGCGAGCGCAGGCAGGGGCTGATCGAGGAGCTGGTCGCCACCCGCGCCGAGCTCGCGGCGGCGGAGCGCGCGGCGGGCACCCTCGCCGAGCGCGAGCGGCTGGCCCGGGAGATCCACGACACGCTCGCGCAGGGCCTGTCCTCGATCCAGTTGCTGCTGGTCGCGGCCGGGCGCGAACTGCCCGCCGACTCCCCCGCCGCCGGGCACGTCGAGCAGGCCAGGGCCACGGCGCAGGACAATCTCGCGGAGGCCCGCCGCTTCGTGCGCGCCCTGGCCCCGCCCGACCTGGACGTCGGCTCGCTGGCCGGGGCGCTGGACCGGCTGTGCGCCACGGCGCCGGGCCTCACCGCCCGCTTCTCGGTGAGCGGCACCCCGCTCGAACTCCCCACGCCGTACGAGGTGGCGCTGTTGCGCATCGCCCAGTCGGCGCTCGCCAACACGGTGCGGCACGCGCGGGCGAACCGCGCGGAGATCACCCTCAGCTTCATGGAGACCTCGGTGGCCCTGGACGTGGTGGACGACGGCGCGGGCTTCGACCCCGAGCGGGCGCCGGGCGGCGACGACGGCGGCTTCGGGCTCGTCGCGATGCGCTCGCGGGTGAGCGAGCTCGGCGGCACGTTCACCGTCGAGTCGGAGCCGGGCCGCGGCACGGCGGTCGCGGTGACGCTGCCGCTGCCGCTGCCGCTGCCGCTGCCGCTGCCCGCCGGGGGTGTGGCGTGACCATTCCGATGCCGCTGCCCGCCGGAGGTGTGGCGTGACCATTCCGATGCCGATGCCGATGCCGATGCCGACCGGAGGTGCCGCGTGATCCGGCTGCTGCTCGCCGACGACCACCCCGTCGTACGCGCCGGGCTGCGGGCCGTGCTCGACGCGGAGCCGGACTTCGCGATCGTCGCCGAGGCCGCGACGGCCGAGCGGGCCGTGGAGCTGGCAGGTGACGTGGACGTCGTCCTCATGGACCTTCAGTTCGGCGCGGGGACGATGCACGGCGCCGAGGCCACCGCGCGGATCGCGGCCCTGGACGGCGGGCCGCGCGTCCTCGTCCTCACCACGTACGACACCGAGGCGGACATCCTCGCCGCGGTGGAGGCGGGGGCCTCCGGCTACCTGCTGAAGGACGCCCCGCCGGAAGAGCTCGCGGCGGCAGTGCGCACGGCGGCCTCCGGGCGCTCCGCACTCGCGCCCGCCGTCGCGGACCGGCTCATGGACCGGATGCGGGCTCCCGCGGAGGCGCTGAGCCGGCGCGAGCTGGAGGTGTTGCGGCACGTGCGGGACGGCCTCTCCAACGCCGAGATCGCCCGCGAGCTGTTCCTGAGCCAGGCCACGGTCAAGTCCCACCTGGTGCACATCTACGCGAAGTTGGGCGTCGACTCGCGTACGTCGGCGGTGGCACGGGCGACGCGGGACGGGCTGCTGCGGCGGCGCTGACACCGCACACCGAAACCGAAACCCGCTAGCGGATCGCCTCGAAGTCCGCCGCCCGCACCCGGCGCAGCGCCCGCAGTTCCGCGCGCTGGAGCGGCCGCACCGGCACCGTGAGCACCGGGCACACCGCGTGCCGTCGTACGTAGCGGTGGGCGGCGCGGCGCAGGCTCCGTGGGCGTACGCCGACGACCAGCAGGTCGTCGGGGCGCGCCGCGAGTTCGACCAGGGCAGGGCCCGGGCGGGAGCGCACCGCGCGGAGCGTCACGTCGAGGTCGGGCGGCAGTCCGCCGAGCGCCTCCTCGAAGGCCGCCGCCAGCCGGGCACGGGCCTCCTCGTACCAGTGCCGGGCCCACGCGGCGTCCGGCCACCGCCGGTACATGGCCTCGCCCTCCGGCGGCTCCCACGCGAGCACCGCCACGAGGGGCCGGTCGGACCGCCGGGCCTCGGCGACCGCGGAGCGCAACGCGGCCAGGCTCGCCGGGGAACCGCTGATCCCGACCACCACGCGACCACCGACACGCTCGCCGTTCATGACACTCCTCCTCGTACGCGCACCGCGGCCGCCTCCAGGCCACTCCGCACCGATCGCGCCCACTCTGTACGCTGATTGGCCTGGACAGCAGGGCCAATCACGGAGTTGTGGCATGGGTGACAAGGCGGTGGTCCGCAGCGTGGACGGCGGTGGGCGGGGGCTCGGCGGCAGGCGGCTCGGCGCGCTCGTGACCGGTGTGGCCGGGGAGCGCCCCGGCTACCGCGCGCTCGCGCAGGGCGTGCGGACGCTGCTGCTCGACGGGCGGATCGCGCTGCACACGCGGCTGCCCGCGGAGCGCGAGTTCGCGGCTTCGCTCGGGGTCAGCAGGGCCACCGTCACGGCCGCGTACGACCTGCTCCGCGAGAGCGGGTACGCGCGCAGCAGGCGCGGCGCAGGGACGTGGACCGAGCTGCCGGACGGCGCGCGGCCGACCGTCGTGGCCACCCCCGCGGCGGGGGACGACGTGATCGATCTGGCAGTCGCCGCGCCCGGGTTCCTGGAGGACGAACTGTCGGCCGCGTACGCCGCCGCGGCCCCGGACGTCGCCCGGCACGCGGTGACCAACGGCTACCACCCGTACGGTCTGACGGAGCTGCGCGCGCAGATCGCCGAGCGGTACACGCGGCGCGGTCTGCCCACGCTGCCCGAGCAGATCCTGGTCACGACGGGCGCCCAGCAGGCCGTGTCGCTCACGCTCACGCTGCTCGGCAGGCCCGGCGACCGGATCGTGGTGGAGAACCCCTCGTACGCCAACGCCCTTTCGGTGATCCGGCAGTTGGGGCTGCGCACCGCGCCGGTGCCGGTCACCGAGGACGGCTGGGACGTGGAGCTGATCGGCGCGACGCTGCGGCAGTCGGCGCCCCGACTCGCCTACCTGATCCCCGACTTCCAGAACCCGACGGGCCGGCTCATGCCGAGCGAGCAGCGGAGGCAGATCATCGCCGCGGCGCGGGCGACCGGCACCTGGCTGGTCATCGACGAGACGATCGCGGACATCGCGCTCGACGGGCGGAGCGAGCCGCCGTTCGCCTCCCTCGCCCCGTCCGGCGGGGGCGAACAGATCGTCACCGTCGGCTCGTTGAGCAAGGGGCACTGGAGCGGCCTGCGGGTCGGCTGGGTGCGCGCGGGCACCCGCCTCATCACCGAGCTGACGGCGCTGCGGGTCACCGCGGACATGTCGGGCTCGGTCCTCGACCAACTGGTGGCGGGGCGGCTGCTCGACCGGGAGGACAGTATTCTGCGCGGCCGGATCCCGGTGCTGCGCGAGCGCCGCGACCGGCTCGCCGAGGCGCTCGGCCGCGAATTCCCGGACTGGCGCTGGCAGGTGCCGCCCGGCGGGCTCTCCCTCTGGGTGGACCTGGGGCGGCCGATCGCCTCCGCGCTCGGGCGGGCCGCGCTGCGCCACGGGGTGCGGATCGAGGGCGGGTCACGGTTCGGCGCGGACCCCGGCACGTTCGAGCACCGGCTGCGCGTCCCGTACGTCCAGCCGGTCGAGGTCGCCGAGGAGGCGGTGCGGCGGATCGCGGCGGCGCTCGACGGCGGGCTCGGCGGGGCGGGCGATGAGCCGGGGCGGCCGCACTGGGTGGCGTAGCCGCTCCGGCGCGGACGTCAGCCCTGCGAAGGCGGCCCTCCGAACAGTTCCACAGCGCCCCTGACCTGGGTCAGCGCCGCGGACAGCGCGCTCACCGAGCCGATCGCCCCCGCCACGAGCAGCAGCGAACGCCGCAGCCTCGGTACCTCGGGCCGGCCCCCGCCGGCCATCGCGTCCAGTGCCGCGAGCTCGTCCTCCGCGATCCCCCGGTCGGGAAACTCGACCGGATGCGCGGCGAGTTCACGACGTAACCGGGACACGGCGGTACGCAGCTCGTCCACCCGCGGGTCCACGTCGCTCCCGGTCACAAGCCTCTGCTCCACGCTCCGCAACACAGCTCTCCCCCTTGCACGTCCTTGTGCGTGTGTTGTCCTGCTCAGGTACTTCTCGACTGCTACTGCCGCTACTACCGCGTAACCCGGCCGGAGCGTCGATCGGGCGTCCAACTCGGGTTTGTGGCGGCCCAGTTAACGCCACGCGCAAGCGTTTCGCCAGTCCGTTGCGCAAGGCAACTGTGAAAATCCGAACGACTTCGATCGCGACTTGCGTGCGATATGCAGGGGGCATGACGACAAAGAGCACTGGCGCGGTTGCGGGACTGCTGCTCGCCGCGGGTGGCGGCCGGCGGCTCGGCGGCCGCCCCAAAGCACTCCTCCAGCACCACGGGCGACCACTCGTGGAACACGCGGTACGCATCTTGCGCGCGGGGGGATGCGATCCCGTGCACGTGGTACTCGGCGCGGCGGCCGGCGACGTACGGGAGCGGGCCGCGCTGGAGGGATGCCAGGTGACGGAGAACCCGGACTGGGAGGACGGCATGGGGTCCTCGCTGCGGGCAGGACTCGAAGCGCTTGCGGACACGGAGGCGGACGCCGCACTCGTACTCCTGGTGGACCAGCCGGGGATCGGCGCGGCGGCGGTGGCGCGGGTACTCGAGGCCTACGACTCCCCCGCCTCGCTCGCGGCGGCCGCGTACGGCGGGGAGCGCGGGCATCCGGTGCTGTTCGGCCGGGACCACTGGGCGGGCATCGCGGCGAGCGCGAGCGGCGACCGCGGGGCGCGCGCGTACCTCAAGGAGCGCGCGGGGGTGCTGGAGCTCGTGGAGTGCGGGGACATCGCCGAGGCGTACGACATCGACACGGAAGCGGATCTCGAGCACCTTGAGTAACGGGGCGTGGCACGCAGAGCCACGTTCTGTCGACTCTGAGAATCTCGACGTCAACAAACCATTGAACTTCCACAATGAGGAAACTAATATCCACTGTTGAGAAGGGCCGGTCCCCCAAAGCGGGGCCAGCAGCCATACCCACGCGGCCCCGGCACCCAGTGCCGCAGGCGCCGTTCGCTCGCTGAAGGAAGTGACAGCCACATGTCCGCACCAGCGCCGTCCCCGCTGGCCATCGTCGACGCCGAGACCCTGCCCGGACAGGGCGAGGTGCTCACCGAAGCGGCCCTCGCCTTCGTGGCCGAGCTGCACCGCCTTTTCACGCCCCGGCGTGACGAGCTCCTCGCCCGTCGCACCGAGCGCCGCGCCGAGATCGCCCGCACCTCCACGCTCGACTTCCTCCCGGAGACCGCCGCCGTCCGCGCGGACGACACCTGGAAGGTCGCCGAGGCCCCGGCCGCCCTGAACGACCGCCGCGTCGAGATCACCGGGCCGACCGACCGCAAGATGACGATCAACGCGCTCAACTCCGGCGCGAAGATCTGGCTCGCCGACTTCGAGGACGCCTCCGCCCCGACGTGGGAGAACGTCATCGGCGGCCAGCTGAACCTCACCAACGCCTACAACCGCTCCATCGACTTCACGGACGAGCGCTCCGGCAAGTCGTACGCGCTGAAGTCCGCCGACGAGCTCGCCACGGTCGTCATGCGCCCGCGCGGCTGGCACCTGAACGAGCGCCACCTCGTGGACGGGAACGGCAAGGCCGTCCCCGGCGCGCTCGTCGACTTCGGCCTCTACTTCTTCCACAACGCGAAGAAGCTGATCGAGCTCGGCAAGGGCCCGTACTTCTACCTCCCGAAGACGGAGTCGTACCTGGAGGCCCGCCTCTGGAACGAGATCTTCGTCTTCGCGCAGGACTACGTCGGCATCCCGCAGGGCACCGTGCGCGCCACCGTCCTGATCGAGACGATCACGGCCGCGTACGAGATGGAGGAGATCCTCTACGAGCTCCGCGACCACGCCTCCGGCCTGAACGCCGGCCGTTGGGACTACCTCTTCTCGATCGTCAAGAACTTCCGTGACGGCGGCTCGAAGTTCGTCCTGCCGGACCGCAACCTGGTGACGATGACCGCCCCGTTCATGCGGGCGTACACCGAACTCCTCGTCCGCACCTGCCACAAGCGCGGCGCGCACGCGATCGGCGGCATGGCGGCCTTCATCCCGTCCCGCAAGGACGCCGAGGTCAACAAGGTGGCCTTCGCGAAGGTCCGCGACGACAAGGACCGCGAGGCCGGCGACGGCTTCGACGGCTCCTGGGTCGCGCACCCGGACCTCGTCCCGATCGCCATGGAGTCCTTCGACAAGGTCCTCGGCGAGAAGCCGAACCAGAAGGACCGCCTGCGCGAGGACGTCTCGGTGGCCGCCGGCGACCTGATCGCCATCGACTCCCTCGACGCGAAGCCCACCTACGACGGCCTCGTCAACGCCGTTCAGGTCGGCATCCGTTACATCGAGGCGTGGCTGCGCGGCCTCGGCGCCGTCGCGATCTTCAACCTCATGGAGGACGCGGCGACGGCGGAGATCTCCCGCTCCCAGATCTGGCAGTGGATCAACGCGGGCGTCGTCCTCGACAACGGTGAGACCGTCACCGCCGAGCTGGCCCGCAAGGTCGCCTCGGAGGAGCTGGCGAACATCAAGGCCGAGGTCGGCGAGGAGGCCTTCACGGCCGGCAAGTGGCAGCAGGCCCACGACCTCCTCCTCCAGGTCTCCCTGGACGCGGACTACGCGGACTTCCTGACGCTGCCGGCGTACGAGCAGCTCGGCTGACGTTTCGCTGTGTGTGAGGGGCCCGGCGCCGGAGTGGCGCCGGGCCCTTTCGCGTCCTCAGCCCAGGTCGTCGGAGTGGCCCGCCGCGAGGCGCGGCCAGTGCGGGATCGGCCGGCCGTCGGCGCGCAGCCGGATGTCCTCGGCCGGTTCGCCCTGGCCCTGCGGCCAGCCCTCCGGGGAGTCCTCCCACAGCTCCTGGCGCCCGTAGGCCGTGAGGTCCATCAGCCGGTAGCTGTTGTCCACCTGTTCCACGCCGCGCAGCGTGGTCCACCACGTCTCGAAGACGCGGTCGCCGTCCCGCAGATAGCTCACCAGGTGCATCATGCCGACGTGCCTGCCAACCAGCAGCTGCTCCAGGGACGGGACCGCCGAGTACCAGGGCATGTCCCAGCCCATGAAGTCCCGGTAGCGCCTGCTCTCCTCGTACGGACCCTGGCACAGGACCGCGTACGTGATGTCGCGCGAGTGCAGATACGACAGCTCCCTGACCTGGCTCGCGCACCAGGTGCAGCCCTCGCACTGCTCGGCGGCCGGGTGGCCGTCGTGCCACATGAAGTAGTACGCGAGGAGCTGTCGGCGGCCCTCGAAGGCGTCGAGCAGCGTGATCGGCCCGTCGGGCCCGGTCAGTTCGAGGCCGCCGTCCACCTCGACCATGGGAAGCCGCCGCCGGGCGGCGGCGATCGCGTCGCCCTCGCGGGTGTGGGCCTTCTCGCGCAGCCGCAGCTTGTCGATCCCGGCCTCGAATGCGGCCCGGTCGGTCACCGGCGGCAGCGCCGGGGCGTGGTCGGTCATGGCTCCTTCTCCCCTCGTCCGTCCGGCCCTTCGGCCAGTTCCTTGATGCGCAGCAGGCGGGTCTCCCAGGAACGGCCTATTCGGTCGAGCTCCCGGGCGAGCGCGCCGAGCCGGGCGCCGACGGCGATGTGGACCACCTCGCGGCCGCGCTGCTCGGACTCGACGAGCCCGACCTCGCGCAGCACCTCCAGGTGCTTGACGATCGCCTGCCGGCTCACCGGCAGCTCGCGGGCCAGCGCGGACGCCGACATCGGCCCCTGCCCGAGCCGGGTGAGGATCTCCCAGCGGGTCGCGTCGCCGAGCGCGGCACACACGGCGGGCGGCGCGGCGGTCACGCCCCGGCCTCGACGAACTCCTTCGCCGCGGCGAGTTCGGCGAGCCAGCCCTTGTCGTTGCCCTCGCGCTCCTTCAGCCATACGGCCGGGTCGTCGGCGAGACCGGAGAATCCGCTTTCGACGACGCGCAGCGTCACCCCGCCCTCCGCGCGTTCGTCGATCCAGAACTCGACGAGGGTCGAGCCGGTCGTCTCGCCGCGGTGCGGGGTCCCGATCCAGCGGAACGCGGCGTAGCGCGGCTTGTCGAGCTCGACGGTCCTGAACCGGAACTCACCCAGCGAGGCGTGCCGCACGACGGCCACATCCCCCTCGTACCGGATGTCGGGCTCGGCCTCCACGGTGCCGTCGTTGACGTACCAGCCGGGGCGTACGACCAGTTCCCAGACCCGCTCGGCGGGGGCGTCGATGTCGATCCGGCGGGCGATGCGGTCGAGCTCCGCGAGGTCGTCGGCGGTGTGGGTGGCGTGTGCGTCGGACATGGGGTCCTCCTAGCTACGTTGCCTGCAACCCAAGGGTTGCACTTGCCGAGCCGGGATGCAACCCCTCGGTTGCAAGTGGGGCCCGTCGGGGGCTGCGCTTCGCGATGTCGCAGTACGGGCGTCAGCCCACGTGGCGGGACCAGTCCTGTTCTGCCGGGGGCTTTCCGTGGAGGTCCGGGACGCGCTTCAGCCACGCGGGGCGGCCGCGCTCCGTCGCCGCCGCGCGCTTCGCGTCGGCCGCCGCCAGTTCGTCGCGGGACGGGAAGTCCGTGGGCAGCCAGGAGGCGGAGGAGCGGGCGCGGGCGAGGAGGTAGGTGACGTAGGCGTCGCGTGCCTCGTCCGGTGTGGCGAAGTCCGTGAGCCACGCGTCCGGGACGAGGGAGAGGATCTCCCGCAGCAGCTCCTCCGTCACCTTCGGCGCCAGTTCCGCGTCGGCGCCGCGCGTGTCCGGCCCGTACCCACCGAGCGCGTGATGCCGGAAGTCGTACGCCTTCGCCGGGTCCGCGCCGTCCCAGCGGTGGTGGAAGACGAGCGCCGCGCCGTGGTCGATGAGCCACAGCTTCGGTTCGGCGATGCCGAGGGCGGGCCAGACCATGAGGTTCGAACTGTGCACCGTACGGTCCACGTTGACGGTGAGCGCGTCGAGCCAGACGATGCGGCCCGCCTCCAGCGGGTCGACGGGAAACGTCTCCGCGATCTCCGGCGTGAAGTCGACCGCGCCCGGCAGGAAGTCCATGCCGAGATTGAGCCCCGCGCTGGCGTCGAGCAGCTCCTTGACCTCCTGGTGCGGCTCGTCCGCGCCGAGCGCCGGGTCGAAGTGCGCGAGCACCAACTCCGGGAAACGCAGCCCGAACGCGCGCGCAAGCTCGCCCACGACGATCTCCGCGACGAGCGCCTTCACGCCCTGCGCGGACCCGGTGAACTTGACCACGTACGTGCCCAGGTCGTCCGCCTCGACGACACCGGGTACGGAGCCGCCGGTGCGCAGCGGGTTCACATAACGGGTCGCGGTGATTTCTCTCAGCATTTCCTCACCTCACCCCTCCGCCGGCCTTGCAGTCCAAGGTTCTTCCCCAGCAGTCCGTCCATGGCCGTTCGCCCCTTGCTTCCGGCCTCCGGCATGAAGCGAGCATAAACCGAGGGTGATCGCCGGCGAGGAGCGCCCGAGCCCCCCGCCCCGGCCTCAAAGCGGCTGACGCTCGGCCGTGGTGCTCCACGGCCACGTCACGAGGGTGGTGTGCATCAGTCGCGCCGCCGTGGACAGGCGGCTTCCCGACCTGCTGTGCAGGGTGAGGGTGCGGCGGCAGGACGGGGCGTCGACGGCGATCCAGGCGACCGGGCTGACCGTGTCGGCGGTACGGGCCATGGCAGGGATCAGGGTGAAGCCCACCCCGGCGCCGACCAGGGCCGCCGTGGCGGCCGGCTCATCGCCTTCGCAGACGATGCGCGGGGTGAGGTTGGCCGCGGCGAAGAGGTGGTCGAGCAGGTGGCGTTGCCAGTGGCCCGGTCGGGCGATGACGAAGGGCTCGTCGCGCAGTTCCTCGACCGCGACCGAGGACCGGGCAGCGAGGGGGTGGTCGGGCGGGGCGGCCAGCCACACCGGCTCGTCGTGCAGGCGGACGCTGTCCAGGCCGTCACCGGAGATCGGCTGCGAGGCCACGCACAGATCGACCTCTCGGGCGTGCAGCGCGCGGTGCATCTCCGCGGCCGCCATCTGGTGCAGCTGCACATCGATGCCCGGGTGGGCCTGCTTGTACGCCCCCAGCGGACCGGTCACGGTCAGGAACGTCTCCGAGGCCAACCGCACTCCGCCGATCCCCTCGCGGGCGGCCTCGGCCACCGCGCGCCGCCCCTCCTCCAGCTCACCGAGGGCCCGTTCGACGTGGTCGCGGAAGAGGCGGCCGGACTCGTTGAGGCGCAGCCGCCCTCCGCGGTCGAAGAGCGGGGCGCCGAGCTCCGCTTCGAGGCGGGCGATGGTGCGGCTCAACGACGGCTGGGCGACGCGGAGTTGTTCCGCGGCCCGGCTGAGGTGCTCCAGGCGGGCGATCACCAGGAATTGGCGCAGTGCGTGCAGGTCCATGACGTCCCCTTCCCACCTGGGCCCATAGCACCCAGGGCATAACAGATTAGCAATATTGATCTTTGACGGCATATCTCTGCAAGCATGACCGTGGAGGCATGACCAGCACTGATGAAGCTCCGTCGGCCACAGCGGGGCGCGAGGCCCCGAGCACCGGCGTCACCGGCGTCACCGGCGTCACCGGCGTCACCGGCGTCACCGGCGGGATGTTCCGGGCGGCGGTGACACTGCACACCGTCGTGGTCTTCGGCCAGCCGGTGTTCGCCGGCGTGTATCTCTCCGGGGACATCGGCGGGCTCGGCCTCCATGCCCTCGGTGCCGATGCGGCATCTTTCCTGGGTCTCGCCCAGGCCATCGTGGGCGTCACCTACTCCGTGCGGCAGCGCGTGTGGTGGCCGGCGCTGACGTCGCTGCTGCTGGTGGCGGCCGAGTCGGTGCAGTACGTCGCGGGCATGGACGGGGCGCTGTGGCTGCACCTTCCGCTCGGGGTGTCGTTGATCGCCGGGCTGGCGGTGCTCTTCACCGTGGCGTGGACGCGGCCGCTGCGCGGCAGGGGGCGGGGTGGCTCCGATGCGTAGGCAGACGGGCGTACGAGCCGCGCCCTCGCGCCGCCGGATCCTCGCGGTCGGCGGGGCCCTGGGGCTGCTGGCAGGCGGCGGACTCGGCCTCTCGGGCGCGCTCGCCAACCGCCCGGCACTGACCGGCGGAATGCTGCGCAGCGCGGCGCCGCTGCCCGAGCCGTACACCGTGCCGCTGCCGATCCCGAAGGTGCTGACCCCGGCGGCGACCGGGAAGGGCGCCGACCGGTACGAGATCACCCAGCGCGAGACGACCGCGGAGATCCTGCCCGGGACCCGGACCGGGCTGTGGACATACAACGGGACCTTTCCCGGCCCGACGGTCGAGTCCCGCCGCCGCCGTACGGTCCGGGTGCGGCACCGCAACGAGCTGCCGGTGCCGACCGCGGTGCACTTGCACGGCGGCCGCACACCGGCGGACTCCGACGGCTATCCCACCGACCTGATCCTCCCGGACGGCTGGCCGGACCCGGAGCATCATCACGGCGGGGGCCACGGCGCGGGCAGCCACCAGATGGCCGATCCTCGCGCCGTCACCAGCCGCGTCACCCGTGACTACACCTTTCCCAACGACCAGCGTGCCGCGATGCTCTGGTACCACGACCACCGCATGGACTTCACCGCCCCGGCGATCTGGCGCGGTCTCGCCGGGCTTCACATCATCCGCGACGACGTCGAGGACGCCCTGGACCTCCCGCGCGGTGAGTACGAACTGCCACTGCTGATCTGCGACCGCTCCTTCGAGGCGGACGGATCGCTGCGCTACCCGGCCCTCGACCCGGCCCTGCGCGAACGCCCCGGCGTGCAGGGCCCGTACGCGGCCGGAGTGCTCGGGGACGTCATCCTGGTCAACGGTGCCCCCTGGCCGGTGCACGAAGCGGACGCCGCCCGCTACCGGCTGCGGCTGCTCAACGGCTCCAACGCCCGCCACTACGACCTCGAGGCCGTCACCGACGACGGCAGCCGCCTCGACCTGGTGCAGATCGGCTCCGACCAAGGCCTGCTGGCCGCCCCCGTCACCCACACCCGGGTGCCGATGGCGCCGGCGGAACGATACGACGTCGTCGTCGACTTCCGCGGCCTGAAGCCCGGCAGCAGGGTGCGGCTGCGCAACCGGCTGGGCAGCGGGCGCACCCGCGAGGTGATGGCCTTCCGCATCGCACGGAAGGCCAGGGGCGGCGAGCGGAACGGCGGCCGGGTACCCGACCGGCTCGCGGACGACCTGCCAGGCCGGCACCGCTCGCAAGCGACCGCGGTCCGCGAATTCGCCTTCCGCGCCGGGCACATGCAGCACGGCCGCGGCTGGCTGATCGGCGGCCGAGCCTTCGATCCGGTGCGTACGGACGTGTCCACCCGGCTCGGCAGTGTCGAGGTGTGGCGGCTGGTCGCCGACGTCCACCACCCCATCCACCTGCACCTGGTGGGCTTCCGGGTGCTCTCACGCGGCGGCGGCCCACCGCTGCCCCAGGACGCCGGGCTGAAGGACACGGTCTCGCTGCGGCCCGGCGAGTCAGCGGAGATCATCACCCGCTTCGACGGCTACCGGGGGCGCTATCTCTTCCACTGCCACAACGCCGAACACGAGGACATGGGAATGATGGCGAACCTCGAGATCGCCTGACCTCCATTCCGCTTCCCCCCGTCCGAACCGACGACGAACGGATCACCACGCATGCCCACCAACAATGGAATCGCCATCGTCGGCGCCGGCCTCGCCGCCGCCAAGACCGTCGAGGCGCTGCGCCTGACCCACGGCTACGAGGGCCCGCTGACATTGATCGGCGACGAGCCCCACCTGCCGTACGAGCGCCCGGGACTGTCCAAGGGCTATCTCCTCGGCACCGTCGACGCGGCCGGTCTCGATGTCCACCCGGCCGACTTCTACGCCGCGAACGACATCAGCCTGCTCAGGTGCGAACGCGCCACCGACCTCGACCTCGCGGCCCGTCGCGTTCGCACCGACGCCGGCACCGAGATCGCCTTCGACCAGGTCGTCCTCGCCACCGGGGCGCGGGCGCGCCGGCTGGACGTGGCAGGCCGTGGCCTGGCCGGCATCCACTATCTGCGCAACCGCGACGACAGCGACCGGCTGCGCGAAGCGCTCGGCTCCGCCGGCAGCGTGGTGATCGTCGGCGCCGGTTGGATCGGCCTCGAACTCGCCTCGGCCGCCCGCACCCTGGGCCTGACCACCACTGTCATCGAACCGCTGCCCACCCCGCTCTACACCGTGCTCGGCCCCGAGATCGGCGGCTTCTTCGCTCAGCGCCACCGCGACCACGGCGTGAACCTGCGCACCGGGGACGGCGTGGAGAAGTTCCTCGGCACCGGCAGGGTGGAGGCCGTCCGCACCACCACGGGCAAGATCATCCCCGCCGACCTCGTCATCGTCGGCGTCGGCGCGATCCCCAACACCGAACTCGCCGAGCGGGCAGGCCTGAAGACGGACGCGGGCATCCTGGTCGGCCCAGACCTGCGCACCTCGCACCCCGCCGCGCTGGCCACCGGCGACGTCGCTCGCCAGTGGCACCCACGCCACCTCAACCCGATCCGGGTCGACCACTGGGACAACGCCATCGTCCACGGCACCGCCGCCGCGGCCACCCTCACCGGCGTACCGAAGATCGTCGACATGGTGCCGTACTTCTTCTCCACCCAGTACGACTCGACCCTCGAATACGTCGGCCGCCCCCTCCACTGGGACCGCGTCATCACCCGAGGGGACCCGGACGCCCCGGGCTTTACGGCCTTCTGGCTGGACGGCGGGACCCCGGTCGCCGCGATGACGCTGGACAACTGGGGCGCGGCAGAACACCTGCGGGCCCTGGTCGCCGCCGCCCGGCCGACGGACACCGGCCGGCTGGGAGATCCAGGCGTCCCGCTGCCGGCCCTGGCCCGCGCTGCGGCTTGACCGGACGACCTGACGGTGGCAGGTCTCCGTGCCCCGCCCCCCGTTCTCGGAGCGGCCGTCGCCCGCCCGTCCCGCCCGCGAGCCGACCGACTGCGGGAGCGGCCCAGGGGGCGACTTCTTCGCCGGCTTCAAGGCGTGCCTCACGATCAACCGCCAACACGATGAGTTTGTGGCTCGCGGCCGGTCCAAACTCATGACACCTCAGGAAGGGAACCGTCATGTCAGAGCTTCTCGTCGACTTCATCACCTCCCTCGACGGCTATGCATCGGGAGAGGGGTGGCCCGGGTTCTGGGGCCTCGAGGGCCCGGAGTACCTCGCTTGGCTGGGTAAGCAGCCCGAGGTCACCTACCTGATGGGAGCGAACACCTACCGCCTGATGTCGGGCTTCGCCGCAGGCGAGGTCCCGAGTGGCCAGGACGAGTTCAGGCCCGAGGAAGAGGAGTCCGTCGACGAGCTCACGCAAGCGTCCAAGGTGGTGTTCTCCTCCTCACTCAAGGATCCACTGAAGTGGGCCAACTCCACGCTCGTGCGTGACGATGCCGTCGAGGCGGTCCGCGCCATGAAGTCGAGTGGCACGGGGCTCCTCAGCACGATCGGCAGCCTCAGCCTGTGCCGTTCCCTGCTACGAGCCGGACTCGTCGACCGCTTCCGGGTCGTGATGTTCCCGGTGATCACCGGGGCCACGGGTGAAGAACGCATCTACGACGGCTATCCGGACGTCGCCCTCGACATGCTCGACCACCGCACCTTCGACGGCCGCATCCAGCTGGTCGACTACAAGCCCCGCGTCCTCGAACACCCCCCGCTCCACGTCCCTGCGTGACCTCGCCCCGCCCGCCGGCCCGGACGGCCGCGGGTTCACACAACGGGTCGCGGTGATTTCTCTGAGCCTGGGCACCAGGTCAGGCTCATACGGGCGGTCACGCGTCCCGGCGCAGCACCTGCTCGAGGAGCGAGATCAGCGTCTCCTTGCCGGACTCCCTGTCCCGGGCGTCGCACAGCATCACCGGGGTCTCCGGGCCGAGGTCGAGCGCGCGGGAGACCGCTTCCGAGGAGTGGGAACGTACGCCGTCGAAGCAGTTCACCGCGACGATGAACGGGATGCCGCGGCTCTCGAAGTAGTCGACCGCCGGGAAGCAGTCGGCGAGCCGGCGGGTGTCCGCGAGGACGACCGCGCCGAGGCAGCCCGTCGCCAACTCGTCCCACAGGAACCAGAACCGGTCCTGGCCGGGCGTGCCGAACAGATACAGCGCGAGGTCCTCGCGCAGGGTGATGCGGCCGAAGTCCATGGCCACGGTCGTCGTCGACTTGGTGGTGACGCCGTCGAGGTGGTCCACGCCGCGCGAGGCGACCGTGAGCTCCTCCTCGGTGCGCAGCGGGCGGATCTCGCTGACCGACTCCACCATCGTGGTCTTGCCGACGCCGAAGCCACCCGCGATCAGCACCTTCAGGGCCGTGAAGTCGGTGCGGGCGGGTGTGGTCATCGGGTCAGAGTGCGCGAAGGCCATTGATCACTTCTCGGAGGAGGTGGGCGTCTGGGCGGGCGTAGCCGGCGGGTTCACCCGTGGCGGAGTCGGTCGCCGGGGCCTGTGGCGGCGCGACGGTGACGAGGGACTTCGCCGTCAGGTCGCCGAGCAGGACGCGGACGACGCCCAGCGGGAGGCCGGAGTCGGAGGCCAGGTCGACGAGGGGGCGCGGGCCGCGCAGGCACAGGGCGAGCAGCTCGCGCTGTTCGGGCGGCAGCGGACCGTTCGGCCTGGTGTGGGTGGGGCGGACGATGGCCATGAGGTCCATGCGTTCCGCCCCGTTGCCGGTGCGGGCGCGGCCCGAGGTCATGGCGTAGAGCCGGACCAGGGGCCCCGCGTCCTCGTCGTAGCGGTCGGACCAGGCGTCGTCCGTGCGGTCGGGGCGGCGGCCGGGTGGTGGGGGCGGCGTCGTCACGGGGCATCGCCGTCCGAGCGGGTCGGTACGCCGAGGTGTTCGCGCACGCGGTCCACGAGCAGCGCCATCTCGTACGCGACGAGGCCGATGTCGGCGTGTCCGTCGGTGAACACGGCGAGGCAGGAGCCCTCGCCCGCGGCGACCACGAACAGGAAGCCGCCCTCGAGTTCGACCATCGTCTGGACGACGCCGCCCGCGTCGAAGTGGCGGCCCGCGCCCTTGGCGAGGGAGTGGAAGCCGGAGGCGATCGCGCAGAAGCGTTCGGACTCGTCGCGGCCGAGGCCGGTGGAGGCGCCGACGCAGAGGCCGTCGCCGGAGAGCATGACCACGTAGCGGACCTCGGAGACGCGGGCGGCCAGCTCGTCGAGGAGCCAGTCGATGGCCATGGCGCCGCCGGTGTCCCCCAGGCCTGTGACGTTGTACGTCGGGGGCGTCGTGTTCATCGGGGACCTCCGTCGTTCGGGGCGGCCGGGCCGCCTTCCTCGCGTGCGGCGCGGGCGCGTCTGCGGCCCGAGCTCAGCGACGTCATGGTGGCGCGGGCGGCCTCCGGCGAACGGGCGGTCCCGTCCCCCTGCGCGGGCGCGCTGTCCCGCAGCTCGGGGCTGATGCTGGCCTGCCGGACGCGCCGCGGAAGCCCGTCCGGGCCGGTGTCCGGGGTGTGCGCGTGCGGCACCGGGGTCTCGGCCGGGCCGGGGTCGGCGTCCTGGCTGTAGGTGCGCTGCACCGGGGGCTCCGCCGGGCCGGGGTCGGCGTCCTGACTGTGGGTGCGCTGCACCGGGGGCTCCGCCGGGCCGGGGTCGGCGCCTCCCGTGAGGGGCGCGCCGCGCCGGGGTGCCGCCTTGCCCACCCTGCCGCCCAAGGCGGCAGATTGCCCAAGGCGGGTGGGCTGCTGCGGCGCTTCAGGCCCGGCATGGTTCCGCATTTCAAGCCCCTCCGTTTGCCGACGGCGGGTGGGCACATCCAGCCCGCTCTGAGGACGAGAGCCCGCGGGGTCCGGGGCGGAGCCCCGGGGCGTAGGACGGTCGGCCGGTGGGGTCGCGGTGCGTTGTGGGAGGGGGGCCGCCGGTGGCGTCGGGACCGGGCGCAGCCCCGGATGCGACGCCTCCAGAAGGTTCTGCGGGATGAAGACGACCGCGGTGATGCCGCCGTAGATGGAGCGCCGCAGCGTGACGTCCAGGTGCTGCCGCTCCGAGAGCCGGTTGACCACGAAGAGCCCGAGCTTGCGGGAGTCGAGCAGGTCGATGTCGGTGGCGTTGATACGCGCGTTGGCGTCGGCGAGCGCCTCGTCACTCATACCGAGGCCACGATCCTCGATCTCCAGGCAGGCACCCGCGCCGACCGGCTCACCGCGCACCACCACGGGAGTGTGCGGCGGCGAGAACGCCGAGGCGTTCTCGGCGAGTTCGGCGACGAGATGGACCACGTCGGCGACGGCCGAGCCCGCGAGGAGAAGGTCGGGGATGTCCTGGAGCTGGACCCGGTCGAAGTCGGGCGTCTCCGCGAGTCCCGCCCGGATCGCGTCGATCAGCGGCACCGGGTTGCGCCAGGCACGCCCAGGAGCCGAACCGGAGAGGATCAGCAGCGACTCGGCATGCCGCCGCATGCGCGTCGTCAAGTGGTCGATGCGGAACAGGTCTTCGAGGTCCGTGGGGTCCTCCGTACGACGCTCCATCGCGTCGAGGAGGTCGAGCTGGCGGTGCAGCAGCACCTGGCTGCGCCGGGCCAGCGACACGTACACACCGGAGACACCCGTGAGGACCGCCGCCCGGTCCGCGACCGCCCGCAGCGCCGCGCGCTGCACGGTGGTGAGGGCCGCGCCGACCTGCCCGACCTCGTCGCTGTGCGGCGTCTCGTCGAGCGGCGCCTCCTTGTCGAGGTCGACGTCCTCGCCGTTGTGGATGCGCCGCATGGAGGCGGGCAGCCGGTTCGCCGCCATGTCGAGCGCCGTGTTGCGCAGCCCCGTGAGGTCGGCGACGAGGCCGCGCCCGATGCGTACGGAGAGCAGCAGCGACACGATCACACCGAGCAGACCGAGGATCACGGCGATGCCCGAACTGCCCAGGGAGGAAAGGGAGTACGGCTCCGCGCCCGCGGCCTCGTCGATCGCGCGCGACCCGGCCTTGTCCAGGGCGGTCAGGGTGGACCGCGCATCCGACTGCCAGCGCCCGGCGGGCACCGCGTCGACGGCGTTCCGCGCGCCCGCGGCGAGGACCATGTCCTGCACATGGCTCAGGTCCTTGGCGCCCGCGGTGCCGAGCGCGGCACGGAACGCGGTGGCGTCGCGGCCCGACAGGTCGGGCAGCGCGGCCTCCGTGAGGCTGCGCTGCACCGCCACGTCGCCCACGAAATCGCGGTACTGGCCGGCCGTCATCTCCCCGCCGGCCGCGTGCGCGGCACCGAGCAGCGCGTCCTGGCGGCTCAACGCATCGCGCGCGCGGGCGAGTTGGAGCAGCGTACGGGCGGTGTCGCTGTCGGCCGCGGCGAGTCCGGACCGTACGGACATGGCCCGCTGGACCGCGGTGTCGTATCCGCCGATGCCCTCCGCACCGCCCCGCGCCTGCGCCTTCTGACGCGGTCCGGACAGCGAGTCGGCGCTGAACTTCAGCTTCTGGATGCGGTCGGGCAGCGACGCGTCGAGGTCGGCGAGGTCGGTGCTGATGGAGCGCAGACCCGCGTTGAGGGCGTCAACAGCCTTGTCCGTACGGTCCGTTGCCTCGGTGAAGTCCTGCCGCGTGGTGGCGTCGTGCGCCACACGGTACTTCATGGCGGCCGCGCGCTCGTCCTGCACCGCGCCGGTGAACCGTGAAATCGGCGTGACGAGAGCCGAGTTCACCTCTTTCAGCTGTTCCTTGTCGGATATCTGGGACGCCGTGGTCACCGCGGCGTGGCCCCACAGCGCCATCACGGAGACGACGGGGACCGTGAGCAGGGTGACGACCTTGGCTCTGATCGATTTGGAGCGCAGCCGTTCGGGCAGCGGAAAGCGCGCGGGCATGGGGGGACAGCTCCTCGGCCGGACCTGAGTGGTGTGGTGGGGGGGTGGGGAACGCGCGCCTACGTGGCGGGCAGTTCGACCTCGTGCAGCGGACGGGCCGCGGCCTCGCTCCGCGCGCGCTCGTCCGCCGTCGGCGACAGCGCGACGAAGGCGCAGGTGAGGAAGAGGAACGAGCCGAGCACGACGGCCAGCGGCAGGATGAACGCGGTCGCGGTGGCGCCGGACAGCGGCGCGGTTCCCGCGTGCACACTGACCTTCACGGCGGCCATTCCGGTGTAGTGCATGCTGCTCACCGCGAGGCCCATCACGAGCGCGGCGACGGCGGCGACCACGGGCCCGCGCACGGACAGCGCGGCCCACAGTGCGGCGGACGCGGCGACGACGGCGATCACCACGGAGACGGCCACGAGCACGGGGTCGTAGGAGAGGGACCCGTTGAGCCGCACCGCCGACATGCCGATGTAGTGCATCGCGGCGACGCCAAGACCGGTGCCGAGACCGCCGAGCACGACGGAGAGGGCGCGCGACCTGCCGTACCCGGCGACGAACATGCCCGCGCCGACCACCAGGATCGCCACGAGAAGGCTCAGCAGGGTGAGGGGGATGTCGTAACGGATCGCGGTGCCGTCGACGGCGTAGCCGAGCATCGCGATGAAGTGCATCGTCCAGATTCCGGCGCCGATCGCGACGGACGCGGTGAGCAGCCAGTTCCGCTTGGACCGCTGTCCGGCGTCCTGGGCGCGCGCGGTGCAGCGCAGGCCGAGCGCGGATCCCACGACCGCCATCACGTACGACAGGACCGGAGTGATCCAGCCTCCTGCCATGTGGTGCATGTGCCCCATATTCGCTACGGGTCCCTCTCACTCTTCACATCGGCCCCCCGGTCGACCGGGACGCTAACACGCATGTCACGGCTTGATCGGAGCGGTAATTGGCCTGAATGAGAGGGGTTACCGACCGGTAGAGCCCGAGTTCATGGGGTCTTCACAAAGTGGCGCGTCCTGTGACCGCGGATGATGTTGCGACTCTTGTCACGCCGCGCCTCGGGACGGTCCGGACATTGCCGCCGTTCCTCGCGGGACGCCTATGAGGAGAGGTTTCAGGAGGTGCCGCCGCGCCGGGGAGGTGCCGCCTCTCCGGGAGGGGCACGTCACGAAGTTTCGTCACGAAGCCTCGTCACGGAGCCCCGTCACGAAGTCCCGTCGCGCAGCGCCTTCGCCAGCGCGCCCTCGCCCACCACGGCGACGCGCCCGCCGCGCACCGCCTCGACCAGACCGACCGCGCCTCGGGCGACCTCGTCGCACACCTCGGCCTCCAGGGTCAGCCGCACGTCCGGCTCCCCGTCCGGGTACGCCCCCTCCCCGTACACGGGCTCCCCGCCCAGCCGGACATGGAACGCCCCCTCGTCGACCCGGACCTCCACCGCGCCCGACTCCCCCAACGCCTCCAACTGCCGCGACAACGGAAGCGCCAGCCAGTGCGCCCGCACCGCGTCCGTGGGCCGCCGCTCGGCGAGACCCGGCGCGCCCCACTCCCCCAGCGCCTGCAACACGGGCAGCAACTGGCGTCCGCGCGGGGTGAGTTCGTACACGTACACAGAAGCGGGCGGGGGCAGCCGCCGGCGCACGGCGATCCCGTCCCGCTCCATGCCCTTCAGACGCGTGGCCAGCATGTCCGTACTCACACCCGGCAGATCGGCGTGCAGGTCCGTGTAGCGGCGCGCCCCGGCGAGGAGTTCGCGCACGATCAGGAGGGTCCAGCGGTCCCCGACGGCGTCGAGGGCGCGGGCTGCGGCGCAGTACTGGTCGTAACTTCGGCGTGGCATGACGCGCAGTCTATGCAACTTGTTGGACTTTCCAAGCACCCACTTGGTAAAACCAAGCAGCAACGGTTCAGCACAGTGGCACCTGGTCCGCCTGGAGGGCAAGCGCATGGAGTTCCGGCAGTCGAGCAAGCTGAGCGAGGTCTGTTACGAGATCCGCGGCCCGGTGATCGAGCACGCCAACGCGCTGGAAGAGGCGGGCCACAGCGTGCTGCGCCTGAACACCGGCAACCCCGCGCTGTTCGGCTTCGAGGCGCCGGAGGAGATCGTCCAGGACATGATCCGGATGCTCCCGCAGGCGCACGGCTACACGGACTCGCGCGGCATCCTCTCCGCGCGCCGCGCCGTCGCCCAGCGCTACCAGGCGCTCGGCCTCGACGTCGGAGTGGACGACGTCTTCCTCGGCAACGGCGTGTCCGAACTGGTCTCGATGGCGATCCAGGCGCTCCTGGAGGACGGCGACGAAGTCCTCATCCCCGCCCCGGACTTCCCGCTCTGGACCGCCGTCACCACGCTCTCCGGCGGCAAGGCCGTCCACTATCTCTGCGACGAGCAGTCGGACTGGTACCCGGACCTCGCCGACATGGAGTCGAAGATCACCGACCGCACGAAGGCGGTCGTCATCATCAACCCGAACAACCCGACGGGCGCGGTGTATCCGAAGGAAATCATCGAGGGCATCCTCGACCTGGCCCGCCGCCACGGCCTCATGGTCTTCGCCGACGAGATCTACGACCAGATCCTCTACGACGACGCGGTGCACCACACCGCCGCGACCCTCGCCCCGGACCTCGTCGTCCTCACCTTCTCCGGCCTCTCGAAGACGTACCGCGTGGCCGGGTTCCGCTCCGGCTGGATGGTGGTCACGGGCCCGCAGCAGCACGCGCGCAACTACCTGGAGGGCCTGAACATGCTCGCCTCCATGCGCCTGTGCCCGAACGCACCCGCCCAGTACGCCATCCAGGCCGCGCTCGGCGGCCGCCAGTCGATCCATGAACTCACCGCACCCGGCGGGCGGTTGCTGGAGCAGCGCGACAAGGCGTGGGAGAAGCTGAACGAGATCCCCGGTGTCAGCTGCGTGAAGCCCAAGGGCGCGCTGTATGCCTTCCCGCGCATCGACCCCAAGGTGCACAAGATCGTGGACGACGAGAAGTTCGTCCTCGACCTGCTGCTCCGCGAGAAGATCCAGGTCGTCCAGGGCACCGGCTTCAACTGGCCGAGCCCGGACCACTTCCGCATCCTGACCCTCCCGTACGCCGATGATCTCGATGCCGCGATCAGCCGGATCGGTCGCTTCCTGAGCGGATACCGTCAGTGACGTGATCTCTACGACCTCGTGCAGCACCTGTGGGCACGCCAGCCACACCCAGTTCGCCTCCCCCGACCTGGTCGGGCCCATCGTGTCCGGACGCTTCGACCGGGCGCGGGATCCCGCGTGGCGCCAGTCGGGCGCGGCGACGGTAGAGGACTACGCGCGCTGGTGCGGGCACCTGTGCGGGGCGACGTGTCTACGCATGGCGCTCGGCCCCGGCGCCCCTTCGCTCTTCGAGCTGCGCGACGGGGCGCTGAAGTTCGGTGCGTACCGGGTGGACGCCGAGGGCGAGATCCGCGGCATGATCTACGCGCCCGCGGTGGAGTACGTACGGGAGATGCACGGCGTCGACGCGGCGGTGCACCGCACCCTGCGCGCGGACGAGATCGGCGAACTGCTCGACGCGGGACGCCTGGTCATCGCCTCCGTGCACTACGCGATCCGCCGCCCGCACGAGCCGGCTCCCGGCCGCGGCGGCCATCTGGTCCTCGTCACGGCCCGCACACCGGACGGCTCCGGCTACCACTTCCACAACCCCTCGGGCACGGACGCGTCGACGCGCACGGCCGACCTCCCGGTGGAACGCTTCGAGGAGTTCTTCGCCGGGCGCGGCATGTCGCTGGCCCGATCAAGCCCCTGCGGCGTTTGAGCAGCGGGGTCCGGGGCGGACCCCCGATCTTTCCAGCCCCGCCGGCGTTTGAGGCGCGGGGTCCGGGGCGGAGCCCCGTGGTCGGGGGAACGGGTCAGCCTGCGCCCAGTAGGGAGTCCAGCGCCGACACCGGGTCGCGGCCCGGCTCGCCTCGGGGCCACCAGTCGTCGCGGTCCGGCTCGGACTCGTACCCGTACCACCAGCCGTCGCGGCCCAGCCGGAGCTGGACGGACGCCGTCGACAGATGGTTGCGGTGGGGGCGGAAGTCCGGGTGCCCCACGGCAAGGAGGGCGGGGCGGGCGCGGTCGAAGGGGCCCGCCGGCGGGTCCCACTCCTCCTCCAGGACCGAGAGGCCCTCAAGGCCGCCCTGACGCCAGGCGGCGACCGCACGCGCCAGATCGGTGGGCGTACGCCCGGTGCCACGGGACAGCGACGCGTACAGCGCGCGGGTCGCCGCCGTGAGGCCCGAACCCGGGTGGGCCGCGGCGAGCCGGACCGCGTCCTGCCACGGGGAGAGCGGGGCGATCGGGTCGGCACCGGTGGTGAGCAGCGCGTGGGCGCGGACACCCGCCTCCGTGGCGAGGAGGTCGAGCGCGAGCGGGTCCGGGGCGTCCGGCGCCTGCGGGTAGGAGGGCGGGCGCTCGGGATACCGCGGGGCCGGGAACTCCGGTGGAAGTGGCGGCAGTTGACCGCCCCGCGCGCCCGCGTACGCGTCCTTCGCCGGGAGCGAGTCGAGCTCGGGGGCCCGCGCCTTGGACCGCTCCTCCGCCTCGTGCACCGAGCTGCGCCGCGTCAGCTCCCGCAGCAGCTCCTGCTCGCCGCGGCCGCGCAACAGGAACAAGACGAACGGGTCCTCGTCGAGGATCCGGGCCGTCTGGTAGCAGAGCGCCGCCGCGTGCTTGCAGGGGTGGCCGCGGTCCGGGCAGGTGCACTCGGGGGTGATGTCGTCGACCGTGGGCAGCAGATCGGCGGCCGCCGCCAGCGCGTGCGGCACGTCCTTGTCCAGGAGCGACGCCAGGTGCTCGGGGCGGGCCGCGGCCGTGCCCAGGAAGCGGTCCCACGCCTCCTCCGGCAGGGTGCGCAGGCGCAGTTCGGCCCGGTAGGGGCGGGGGCGCGAGCCGTGCACGTACGCGACGACGCGGCCCGGGGTGACCGTGATCGCGTCGACGTGCCCACGGTCCGCGTAGGCGCGACCGCGGGCGAGGCGGCCCTGGTCGAGGGCCGAGTCCTCCAGGGCGTCCACCCAGGCGTTGCCCCACCACGTCAGGGCGAAGCTGCCGCCCGGCTCTGCGCGCGGCGGCAGCGGCGGGAACGTGCGGCGCGCGTCGAGGTGCCGGGCCCGCGCCTGCTCGTCGGCGCCCGCGCGCCCCGGCACGTGCGGCCGGTGCGTCCTGGTGGGCCTGCGCGTCGGGCTCATCGCGTCGCCTCCCTGCGCAGCGTCACGAGGTCCGTGAGCTCCCGGTCGGTCAGCTCGGTGAGCGCCGCCTCGCCGGTGCCGAGCACCGCGTCCGCCAACGCCCGCTTGGTGGCGAGCAGTTCGGCGATCCGGTCCTCCACCGTGCCCTCGGTGATGAGCCGGTGGACCTGCACCGGCTGGGTCTGCCCGATGCGGTACGCACGGTCCGTGGCCTGCTCCTCCACGGCCGGGTTCCACCAGCGGTCGAAGTGGATCACGTGCCCCGCGCGCGTGAGGTTGAGTCCGGTACCGGCCGCCTTCAGGGAGAGCAGGAAGACGGGCACCTCGCCGGACTGGAAACGGTCGACCATGCGCTCCCGCTCGACGATCGTGCTACCGCCGTGCAGAAGCTGGCTGGGAATGCCGCGGGTGGTCAGGTGCGTGGCGAGCAGCTTGGCCATGGCCACGTACTGGGTGAAGACGAGCACCGAGCGGTCCTCGGCCACGATCGTGTCCAACAGCTCGTCCAGGAGGGCGAGTTTTCCGGAGCGGCCCGCCAGGCGCGGCCGGGAACCGTCGCCCTGGCCCTCCTTGAGGTACTGCGCCGGGTGGTTGCAGATCTGCTTCAGCGACGTCAGCAGCTTCATGATCAGGCCGCGCCGGCCGATGCCCTCGGCCTCCTCGATCTGCGCCATCGACTCGCGCACCACGGCCTCGTAGAGCGACACCTGCTCGCGGGTGAGCGGCGCGGGGTGGTCGGACTCGGTCTTCGGGGGCAGTTCGGGGACGATGCCGGGGTCGGACTTCCTGCGGCGCAGGATGAACGGGCGCACCAGCCGGGCGAGGCGCTCGATCGCCTCCGGGTTCGTCCCGCCCTGGCCCTGCAGCGGGACCTCGCCCTCGACCACGCGCGCGTGCCGGGCGCGGAACGCCTTGAGCGGACCGAGCAGCCCGGGTGTCGTCCAGTCGAGCAGGGCCCACAGCTCGGACAGGTCGTTCTCCACCGGAGTGCCGGTGAGCGCCACGCGCGCGGGCGTCCCGATCGTGCGCAACGCCTTCGCCGTCGCCGAGTTGGGGTTCTTCACGTGCTGCGCCTCGTCGGCCACGACCATGCCCCAGGTGTGTCCCGCGAGTTCGCCGGCGCGGGTGCGCAGGGTGCCGTACGTGGTGAGGACGAAGCCGCCCTCGACGCCGGTCAGGGTGCGGTCCACGCCGTGGAAGCGGCGCACCGGGACGCCGGGGGCGAACCGCTCGATCTCCCGCTGCCAGTTGCCGAGCAGCGACGCCGGGCAGACGACGAGCGTGGGCGAGGGCCGGGCGCGGCGCAGGTGCAGCGCGATGAGCGTGACGGTCTTGCCGAGGCCCATGTCGTCGGCGAGGCAGCCGCCGAGGCCGAGCGAGGTCATGAGGTCGAGCCAGGCCAGGCCGCGCAGTTGGTAGTCGCGCAGCGTCGCGTGCAGGCCCTCGGGCGGCTCGACCGTGTCGATGCCCCGGGTGAGCCGGTCGCGCAGCTCGGCGAGGCGGCCCGCGGGCACGGCCGCGACCCGCTCCCCGTCGATCTCGGCCTCGCCGGTCAGCGCGACCGCCAGCGCGTCGACGGGCTCCAGCAGGCCCAACTCCCGCTTTCGGGCCTTGCGTACGAGATCGGGGTCGACGACCACCCACTGGTCGCGCAGCCGCACCACCGCGCGGTGCGACTCGGCGAGCAGGTCCATCTCGCGCTCGGTCAGCGGGTCCCCGTCGAGCGCCACCTGCCAGTTGAACTTCAGCAGTTCGTCGCTGTCGAAGAACGGCGTCCCGTCGGTCGCCGAGCCGGGCGCGGCCTGCGCCCGGACCACGGCGGTCGCGGTGAGGGAGCGGGCGATGTCGCGCGGCCAGTGCAGGGTGACGCCGGCCTTGGCGAGGCGCGCCGCGCCGGGCCCGAGCAGATCCGTCAGCTCACCGTCGGACAGGGCGAGCACGTCCGGCACGTCCTGCTCCAGGAGGCGGCCGAGCGGCGGCCAGGCGAGCGCGGCCCGGCGCACCGCGAGGACCGCGTCGATCCGGGCGCGCGGCCCGAAGTGCTCACCGGCCTCCCCGGCCCACAGTCCGGCGGCGTCGACCACGCGCGTGGGGTCGGCGAGGCTGTGCACCTGGACGATGGCGGCACCCGCGCGGCGTGCGCCCACGCCTTCCTCGGACCCCGACTCCGGCTCTTCCTCCCCGTCGAATTCGTCCCCGTCGAACAATGCGGCCTGCGACAGGTCGAGCCGCAGCGACACCTTCACGCCCGCGTCGAGACCGGCCGCCGCCTCGACCGCCCAGGGACGGGCCCGCGGAATGTGCTGGGCGGCCGCGGCCGCGAACGGCGCGCCCGCCGCGTGCGCCGCGGCCGGGGTGCGCGGCAGCGCGTCCGCCACCGCGTCGAGCAGCGCCCGCACCAGTGCCTCAGGCTGCGGGACCCGCAGCGGTTTGCTCCCCGGCACCGGCGTCGCGTACCCCTCGGGCGGCAGGGCGGCGGCGATGCCCCGCACCTGCGCCACGTCGTCCTCGTCGAGCGGGCCCGCGCGCCACGCGTCGTGGTCGGAGGCGGTGAGGCCCGGCAGCAGGCGGCCCCGCGCCACCAGGTGCAGGGCGTGCGCCGCGGCCGCACCCCAGGCGGCCGCCGCCGGGTGGGCGCCCCGGGTGCGGCGGGCCCGCAGCAGCAGCGGCAGCGCGTCGAGGACCGGCAGCACGAGGGCGGGAACCTTGTGGCTGCGCACAGTGGAGCCGTGCGACCGCACGAGGGTCAGCTCGCCGTCGGCGCCCGCAAGGCCCGACCAGCCCGCCCAGTCCGACCCGCCCTGCCCGTTCGGAGTGTCCGGCGCGTCCGGGGACCAGAAGGCGATCCGCCCCGCGCGGGGCAGCGGATCGGGCAGGAAGACGGCGGCGGCGCTCAGCGGGACACCCGACAGCTCCGGCACGCTCACGCCACCTCCCTTCCATCTCTCCGCTCAGGCCTCGATGACCCCTAAGACCTTACGGGGCGGGTCTGACAATCCTTGATCCCATGCCCAGTGCGCAGCGTCCGGTCCCTGTTGCCCGCTCCCCGGTGCCCGGCGGCCCATGCGGACTGCCCGGACCGGCCCGGTCCGACCCTCCCGCCGGGCCCGTACGCCCCCGCCCGGAGACAATGGACATGCCTCTGCCCACCTCCAAGCGAACAGGCGCGAACCTTGGGTGATCTGCTTCTCGTCCGGCACGGCGAGACCGAATGGGCCCTGACCGGGCAGCACACCGGCCTCACGGACATCCCGCTGACCGACAACGGCCGGGAGGAGGCGCGCCGCGTCGCGCCCCTCGTCGGCAGTTACCACGTGGGGGCGGTCTTCGTGAGCCCCCTCCAGCGCACCCGCGAGACCGCCGAGCTCGCCGGCCTCACGCGCTACACCGTCGATTCGGACCTGCACGAGTGGGACTACGGCGCGTACGAGGGCGTCACCACCCGGGAGATCCAGCGCACCCGGCCCGACTGGTACCTCTTCGACGACGGGGTGCCGCCGGGGCCGCCCGAGCATCCCGGTGAGACGCCGGAGGAGGTGGGCGAGCGGGCCGACCGGATGCTCTCCAAGGTCGACGCGGCGCTCTCCAACTACGAAGGCAGCGTCGTCCTCGTGTCGCACAGCCACTTCCTGCGCGTCCTGACCGCGCGGCGCCTCGGCCTGCCGCCGTCGGGCGGCTCGCACTTCCTGCTGTCGACGGGCACGGTCAGCCGCCTCACCTTCGAGCACGGCAGACCGGTGATCTCCGGCTGGAACCTGCGGCCCTGAGCCCAGCCGCGCGCTCGCCCCGCCCCGCTCGCCCCGGCCCGTTGTCAGACCCGTCGTGCACCATCGACTGGAGAACCACCGGCCGGGGAGCCCGGCCGACGAAGGGATCCAGGGAGCACCGGACGGGAGGCACGCCGTGACCAGACCGCCGACTGCCGCGCAGCGCCGCATCATCGAGGCCGCCGATCCGGAGACCGGCCGGGTATCCGGCAGCCCCGCACAGCTGGCCCGGCTCGTCGTGCTGAAGCTGGCGTTCCGGCACCCGCGTCCCCCGCACGACCACTTCCTGACACCCGCGGGGCACCGGGTGCGCGAGGCCGGGGACGAGCCACCGGCCGCCGAGCCACCCGGTGAACCGGCCGCGCCAGGTGGCCCGTTCGCCGCTCGGCTCGGCGGCGAGCAGGAGGCCGACACGGGCCCCGCGCGGGCGCGCGAAGTACGGACGGCGTGGCAGGGCCTGTTGGAGATACGCCGGATGACCAACCCGGACGGCGCGACGGACCGGCCGTGCGCCTGGGAGCGGGGCCGCCTCGCATCCTCCGCAGCGCTCGCCCTGGAAGCGGCGGGCTGCGCTCCGGCCGGCGGGACCTCGCCCGGTTACCGCGTGCGCGACACCCCGCAGCCGGAGGCCGTCGCCGTACAGGATCCGGAGCCGGACGGGCTTGCGGCGTGCGCGGAGGCGCTGCGGGAAGCGGGCTGGCAGGTGAGCGAGCACGCGCAGCCGCGCGGCGGGGCCCGCTACCTCCTGGCGTCGCCCAGACGTGCGTAACGCACCTCACGGCGGCCGGAATCCCCTCCCCCGCCCGACTGTTGGCATGATCGGCGCAACGCCCCCCATCGAGAGGAACGTCGTGGCAGAGCAGTTTTCCGTGCCGGTCGAGGTGCGCGGGTACGAGATCGACGTCAACGGACACCTCAACCAGGCCGTCTATCTGCAGTACGCGGAGCACGCGCGCTGGTCGTTCCTGCAGCACGCAGGACTCGACGACAAGGCGCTGCTCGGCCGCGGCGTCGGTCCGGTCGTCCTGGAGACGAACATCCGCTATCTGCGGGAGCTGCGCGCGGGCGAGGTCGTCGACGTGAGCTGCGCCTTCGAGTTCGGCGACGGCAAGGTGTTCCGCGTCCACCAGAAGATCCGCAAGGCGGACGGCACGGTGGCGGCCGAGGTGTCCGCGGTGAGCGGCGTCATGGACCTCACCGAACGCAAGCTGGTGAAGAACCCGGGGGAGATCTTCAAGGAGCTGGCCTCCGCCCCGGCCGTCCTCGGCCTCTGACCGGCGCCGCCCCTGCCCCGCCCATGAACATCCGCAGCCGTTCCTACGGACACTCCGACGCGGCCTCGCTCAGCAACCAGGTGCAGGCCGAGTACCGAAAGCGCTTCGGCTACGACGACTTCACCGATCTGCACCCCGCGCACTTCGACCCGCCGCAGGGCCTGTTCCTCGTCGCGTACGACGCCGGGGACCCGGTCGCCTGCGGAGGCTGGCGCGCGCAGGACCGCGACGGCGAGGGCTATGCGGACGGTGACGCCGAGTTGAAGCGGATGTTCGTCGTGGAGCGGGCGCGCGGCCGGGGCCTCGCGCGCCGGATCCTGGCCGCGCTCGAGGGGAGCGCACGGGACGCGGGCCGTACGCGGATGGTCCTGGAGACGGGCGTGCACCTGCCGGAGGCGATCGGCCTGTACGAGGCCGACGGCTACCGCCCGACACCGCCGTTCGGCCCGTTCCGCGCCTACGGCGACAGCCGCTTCTACGCCAAGTCGCTCGCGCTGCCCGGACGTTGAGACGGCCTGCCCCGGCAGTGGGGGCGGCGTCACCCCCTTGCCCCGTATCCCGAAGATCGCTACGGTCCCCGTCGACCCGGTTTTCTACGCGCGTCAACCTCGTGCTCAGCACCGGCCGAACGTCCCCTACGCGAGAGGCCCCCGCCCATGCAGTTGCGCCACAAGTCCCTGCTCTGCGCCGCCTTGGTGACCCTGGCCCTCGCCGCGCCGGCCCGCGCGGACGCCCCGGCGGACACCGCGCCGCGGACCGGCGGTTGGCAGCAGGTCGGCGACGACGCCACCTCCGGGGTCAGCGGGCTCGCGCTCTCCGGCAGGGCCGCGGCGGACGGCGCCGTGGACGCCCTCGTCGTCCACGACAACAAGAAGCCCGGACAGTCGCGGATCAGCCGCGTCACCTTCCACCCGTCGGCGCCGAAGGACACGACGGTCGCCCCGGTCGCGTGGGACGGCATGGAGCCCAAGGACCTGGAGGCGATCGAGGCGGTGCCGGGCACGGACGGCGAGTTCATGGCGCTGGCCAGCAGGGGCCTCGTGTACCGGCTGCACGTCGACGGGAACACCGCGCGGGTGCTCGACCTGACGCCGCTGCCCGCGATCCCCGAGGGCGCGGACTTCGAAGGCTTCGCGCTCGGCACGGCGCACGGGAAGACGGTCGCCGTGTGGGCGGACCGGGGCGCGGGCGCGGACCGCCCGGCGACGGTGTTCGCGGCGCCGTTCTCCCTCAACGAGTACGGGGAGGCGGAGTTCGGGAGCGTACGCAAGGCGGAGTTCCGCGCGGCCTACCCGAAGGGGGATGTGCGGCACGTCTCCGACATATCCATCGCCAAGTCCGGCCGGATCATGGCGAGTTCGGCCTCGGACGCCGGGGACGACGGACCGTTCGCCTCGGCGGTGAGCGAGGCGGGACGGGTGTCGCTGAACGCCTCGGGCAGCGCGGCGACGCTGCGGATCGGCGCGCCGCGGAGCGCGCCGGACAGGTTCGACGGCCGCAAGATCGAGGCGGTGGAGTGCCTGCCGGGCGCGGACGGCCGGGCCCTGCTCGGTACGGACGACGAGAATCTGGGCGGATTCGTCAAGTCGGCGTCCGTGTGCGGCGGTTGAGGCGCGAGCGGGGGTGGCGCCGTCGGCCGCGCCACCCCCGCCGCGTAGCTCAGTGCGCGCCCGCCGCCGTCGGCTCGGTGCGCTGGCTCGCGATGTCGCCGCCCGACTCCATCGGATGCGTGACGTCGTCGGCGTCGCGCCCCTTGCCGATGTGGTTGAACAGCAGGTTGAGGACGACCGCCGCGACACAGCCGGTCGAGATGCCCGAGTCCAGGATGATCTTCGCGTTCTCCGGGAACGCGTGGTAGAACTCCGGGACCGCGATCGGGATCAGGCCCACGGCGAGCGAGACGGCGACGATGAGGACGTTGTTGTCCTTGTCCAGGTTGGCCTTGACCAGGGTCTGGATACCGCTGGCCGCGACCGAGCCGAACAGCACGACGCCGGCGCCGCCGAGCACCGGGCGCGGCACGACGGCGATCAGCGAGGCCGCCATCGGGCACAGGCCCATCAGGACGAGGAAGCCACCGCCGACCGCGACCACGAACCGGCTGCGGATCTTCGTCATCGCGACGAGGCCGATGTTCTGGGCGAACGCACTGCACATGAAGCCGTTGAACAGCGGGCTGATGGCGGTGCCGAGGGTGTCGGCGCGCAGACCGGCCGCGATCGTCTTCTCGTCGGCCGGGCGCTCGACGATCTCACCGAGGGCGAGCATGTCGGCGGTCGACTCGGTCATCGAGACGACCATGACGACGATCATCGAGACGATGGCCGCGCCCGCGAACTGCGGGGCACCGAAGTGGAACGGGGTCGGGAAGCCGACGATGTCCGCCTCGCCGACCGGCGAGAAGTCCGTGACGCCGAACGGGATCGCGATCACCGTGCCGATCACCAGGCCGAGCAGGACCGCGATCTGCTTGACGAAGCCCGCCGTGAAGCGGCGGATGATCAGCACGATCACGAGCGTGATGCCCGCGAGCGCCAGGTTCTTCATCGAGCCGTAGTCCGGCGCCTTGGCGTCGGGCCCCTGTGCCCAGCCGAACGCGACCGGCATCAGCGAGACACCGATGAGCGTGATGACCGTGCCGGTGACGACCGGTGGGAAGAACCGGACCAGCTTGGAGAAGAAGGGTGCGGCTATGAAGCCGAGCACACCCGCGACGATCACCGCGCCGAAGATGATCGGCAGCGCGTCGTCCTTGTCCTTCGTCGAGCCGACGACGGCGAGCATCGGGGCGACGCCCGCGAAGGTCACGCCGTTCACGAACGGCAGCCGGGCGCCGATCTTCCAGATGCCGAGCGTCTGAAGGAAGGTCGCGAGTCCCGCCGTGAACAGGCAGGCGCCGGTCAGGAACGTCAGTTCCTTCGGGCTGAGGCCGATCGCCGCGCCGACGATGAGCGGGGGCGCGACCACGCCCGCGTACATCGCCGCCACGTGCTGGAGGCCGGTCGTCGCCATCTTCAGCGGTGGCAACTTCTCGTCGACCGGATGTTTGGTATGCCCCGCACGCGCCTCTTCGGGCTCGTCGGGGGTGGTGCCTTGCTTGGTGAACCTGGGCTTCGTCGCCACTGCGGCTCCTCCGGTTGTTTTCCAGCCCCGGCAGGCCGCCGGCGCTTTTCGCTTCTGGGAGGTGGTGCAAGGTGCAAGGTCGTACTGGTGGTGCTGCGGTATTCAGTTGTTGTGCGCCCAGGTACTACTGCCGCCCCGGGAACGTGAAGCTTTGGGCCACGTTCCCGGGGCGGCACTCGAGCAGCCCGCTCGGCAGCTCGAGCCCCCGGTCAGGGGCCGTCCCCCCTGACCGGAGTCTCAACAACTCAGCTCTCGGCGGTGATCCGCGCGAGTCGCTGCGCCTCCGCACGCGTGGAGCGTGCGATGGCGTCCTCGTCGACGTGCAGCAGGCGGCTGTCCTCGACCACCGGCTTGCCGTTCACGAGGGAGAGGGTGACCGGTGCGGCCGCGCCGAAGACGAGCGCGGTCACCGGGTCGGCGATCGATGCGTGGGCGAGGGTGTCCATCTTCCACAGCACCAGGTCGGCCAGCTTGCCGGCTTCGAGCGACCCGATCTGGGTTGCCCTGCCGAGGACTTGGGCGCCTCCGTACGTCCCGAGGCGCAGCGCCTGACGGGCGTTCAGGGCCGCCTCGCGGTGCGCGCCGAGGCGGTTGATGAGGAGGGCGTTGCGCAGTTCCGTGTGCAGTTCGCCCGACTCGTTGGAGGCGGTGCCGTCGACGCCGAGGCCGACCGGGACGCCGGCCGCCAGCATGTCGGGTACGCGGGCGATTCCCGCCGCCAGTCGGGCATTTGAGGACGGGCAGTGCGCCACACCCGTCTTCGTACGCCCGAACGCGGCGATGTCGGAGTCGTTCATGTGGACGCTGTGCGCCATCCACACGTCCTCGCCGAGCCAGCCCGTCGACTCGAAGTAGTCGGTCGGGCCCATGCCGAACAGCTCGTGGCAGAACTTCTCCTCCTCGACCGTCTCGCTGCCATGGGTGTGCAGCCGCACCCCGAGGCGGCGCGCCAACTCGGCGCCCTGCTTGAGGAGTTCGGTGGAGACGGAGAACGGCGAGCAGGGGGCCACGGCCACCTGCGTCATCGCGTCGAAGGAGTCGTCGTGGTGCTTCTTGACGGTCTCCTCGGTCGCGGCGAGCGCGCCGTCGAGGGTCTCGACGGCGAAGTCGGGCGGCAGGCCGCCGTCCTTCTCGCTGCGGTCCATGGAGCCGCGCGCCAGGGTGAAGCGCACGCCGGTCTCGGAGGCGGCCCGGATGATCGATCCGGAGAGGTCGCCCGAGCCCTGCGGGAACACGTAGTGGTGGTCCATGGCGGTGGTGACACCGCCGCGGGCCATCATCGCGAGGGAGCCCTGCGCCGCCGCGTATGTCATCTGCTCGTCGATGCGCGCCCACGTCGGGTACAGCGCCACCAGCCAGTTGAACAGGTTGTGGTCCGTCGCCAGGCCACGGGTGATCCACTGGTAGAAGTGGTGGTGCGTGTTGACGAGGCCGGGCGTGGCCAGGTGGCCGGTGCCGTCGATGCGTCGGACCACGTTCTCGAGGCCCTCGGGCGCGGGGCCCGCGCCGATGGACTCGATCTTGTTGTCCGCCACGACGATGTGGCCCGAGGCGTGCTCGGTGTCGTGCGCGTCGACCGTCGCGATGGCGACGTTCTCGATGACGATGCGGTTTGCCGTGGCAGGAGCCATGGTGCTGCTTCCTTCAGTCGGTGTGACGTGTGGGCACGGCAGGACCCTAGGAAGATTTGAGTGCCGCGGCAGGTGCGCCACGGGTGCCGAGATGGTGGAAGAAGAGGTTCAGCGAGACGGCGACGAGCGCGCCTGCGCTGATTCCGGAGCCGAGCACGGTCTGCGCCCAGGCCGGGAAGTCCGCGTAGAAGCTCGGTGCGGCGAGCGGGATGATGCCCGCGCCGAGCGAGACGGCCACCAGGATGATGTTGGAGCTGTCGTCGAGGCCCGCTTCGGAGAGCGTACGGATGCCGCTGACGGCGATCGAGCCGAACAGCACGATGCCCGCGCCGCCCAGGACCGGCATGGGGACCAGGGAGACGACCGCGCCGAGCATCGGGAAGATGCCGAGGATCAGGAGGGTGCCGCCCGCGACGGCGACGACGTAGCGGCTGCGCACCTTGGTCAGCGAGACGACGCCTACGTTCTGGGCGAACGCCGAGGTCGGCAGGCCGCCGAAGATCGGCCCGAGGAAGGTGGCGATGCCGTCGGTGCGCAGGCCCCGGGTGATGGTCTTCCCGTCGCACTCGCGCTCGCAGATCTCACCGATGGCCAGCATGCCGGCGCTCGACTCGGTCATCAGGACGAGCATGACGAGGCAGAGCGAGATGATCGCGGCGGGCTGGAACTCGGGGGCGCCGAAGGCGAACGGCGTCGGGAGCGCGGCCACGGGCGCCGACTTCAACGAAGAGAAGTCCGCCATACCGAAGGGGATCGCGGCGAGTGTTCCGATCAACATGCCGAAGAGCAGGGCGACTTGCTTGACGAAGCCCGTGGCGAAGCGCTGGATCAGCAGGATGACGACGAGCGTGAAGGCGGCGAGGGCGAGGTAGCGCATGTCGCCGTAGTCGGCGGCGGTCTTGTCGCCGCCCTGGGCCCAGCCGACGGGCACGGGCATCAGGGTCACACCGATGAGGGTGATGACGACGCCGGTGACGAGCGGCGGGAAGAACCTGAGCAGCCGGCCGAAGAACGGGCCGATCGCGAGACAGAAGACGCCCGCGACCATGACTGCCCCGTAAATGGCGGGGAGTTGGTCGCCTTTGGCGTTCGTCTCGGCGATGGCGAGCATCGGTGCGATGCCCGCGGAGGACGCGGCGTTGACGAAGGGCAGCCGGTTGCCGACGAAGCCCTTGACGCCGAGCGTCTGGAGCAGGGTGGCAAGACCCGCGATGAGCAGCGACGCGGCGATCAGCCGGGTCTGGCCCGCGGTGTCGAGGCGGACGGCCTGGCCGATGATGAGCGGCGGGGTGACGACGCCGGCGTACATGGCGGCGATGTGCTGGAGTGCGGCGGGCGCGAGCCGCGACGGGTGGAGCTTTTCGTCCACCGGGTGCACCTGCGATGCGGTGCTCTCCGATGGGGTGGAACACGGGCCCTCGGCTTCAGCCGGCCCCTTTGCTGGCACTGCCATTGCTTTATGTTCCCTCCGGGTGCTGCGCGCCCCCGCCTACTGCGGGTGGGAAGGGGCGCGCTGCCGCGTCAACTACGCACAGAGCGTCAGAGGTTGGTCATGTCGACCGGGATGCGCTGGTCCGCGCCGTCCCTGAGGATGGTGGCCTCGATCAGGCCGTAGGGGCGGTCGGCGGCCCAGTACACGGCGCCGTCCTTCGCCTCGTTCTCCAGGCCGAAGGCCGAGAGGTCCTGCCGGAAGTGGTGCTTGTTCGGCGCGGAGAAGCGGATCTCGTCGATCTCGCTGCGGTTGTTGATGACGCGCGAACCCATCTGGAAGAGGGTCTGCTGCAGCGACAGCGAGTACGTCTCGACGAAGGCCTGGAGGATGTGCTTCTTCGACTGCTCGTACGACTTGTTCCAGTTGGGCGTGCGCTCGTCGTCGACGCCCGTCCAGTTGTGCCGCCACCAGGTCGACAGCGACGTCGCGAGGATGCGGTCGTAGTCCTCCTTGAGCGTCGTGTACTTGTCCTTGATGTAGCCCCAGAACTCGGAGTTCGTGGTGTTCATCACGGTCAAGTCCTTGAGCCCGGACAGGACTTCGAACTTCTCACCGTCGTACGTGACCTGTACGAGCCGCGTCTCCTGGCCCTTGCGGACGAAGGAGTGCTTGACCTCGTCGGCGCCGATGAACTTGGAGCCCGCGTCGGAGCCGGCGATGCGCTCCCACGAGTACTCCTCGATGCGGATGCGCGCCCGGTGGATGGACGGCTGGCTCTCGACGAAGTGCCGGGCGAGCTCGATCCCGTACTGCTCCGCCGACTCGATGCCGTGTTCCTTGGCGAAGGCAAAGCAGGTGTTCTTGGTGGTGTCCGTCGGCAGGCAGTTGGCGTTCGACCCGGTGAGGTGCACGTCGTCGAGGTCACCGCTGAGGGCGACCGAGACGTTCAGGTCCTTGATGTGGTGGGTGTCGCCGTCCCGCGTGATCTTTACGACTCGGTTCTCGGCCTTGCCGTACTGGTTGTGACCCAGGATCGTGGGCATGTCTGCTAGCTCCCTCGGTAAACGGAGTAGCCGAACGGGTTGAGCAGCAGCGGCACGTGGTAGTGCTCGCCCGGCTTGACGGCGAACGTGATCGCCACCTCCGGGAAGAACGCTCCGGTCGTGTCGCTGTCCCGATTCGCGGGGGCGTCCTGCGTCGCATCGGCTTGCTGGTTGGCGGACTTCTTGTCGAAGTACGCCTCGGTCTCGAAGTCGAGGCGTACGTGGGTGGTGCCCTCCGGCAGCGCCGGCAGGTCCTTGCAGCGCCCGTCCGCGTCGGTGGCACTGCCGCCGAGCGCCTGCCACTCGGCGCCCGAACCGGCGCGCGCGGCAAGGGAGATGGCGACGCCCTCGGCGGGGCGTCCGATGCTGGTGTCCAGAATGTGCGTGGACACCGATGCCGTGGTCTCGGTGCTCATCAGGCGTTCGCTTCCTGTTCTTACGGTGCTTCTACGATGCGGGTCAGGCGGATGCGGTTGATCTTTCCCAGTTCGGTGCGGACGATCTCCCGCTCCTCCTCGGCCGTGTGGCCGATCCGGTCCTTGAGCGCATCGAGCATCTGCTCCGCGGTCGCGCCGGTGGCGCAGATGAGGAAGACATGACCGAACCTGTCCTGGTACGCCAGGTTGAGCTCGAGCATCTCCTTCTTGAGCTCCTCGGAGGCTCCCGCCATGCCGCGCTGCTCGCGCGAGGACGTCGGGTCGCCGGGCTTCGGGCGGCCGATCGGCGGGTGCCCCGCCATCGCCTCGGCGAGGTCGTCCGCGGTCAGCTCGGCCATCGCGGCGTCACTGGCGGTGAAGAGGGTCTCTGCGGAAGCGAAGGGGCGCTGGGCGAGAAGCTTGCTCCCCCACGCCGATGAAGCACACACCTCGTGGAGCTCGGCCTGGGCCGCGCTCTCGTCCGAGGTGTTGAACCGGGTCAGACCCGGCGTGGAACCTGAAGTCACGGGGTGCCTCCGTGGCCTTGTGCTGGACGGGCTGCAGATAGCTAACGCCCCCGGAAACATCACGTCAACACTTTGTTGAAAACTCGGAGTTACAAAAAACCGCCGTCCGGATATCGGACGGCGGCGTGGAGGCGGGCGCCTGGCTCGGTATCGTCCCAGGTCAGGGGGTCTTGTCCCGGTTGAGATAGTTGTAGACGGTGAAGCGGGAAACGCCGAGGGCGCCGGCCACTGTCTCCACACCGTGCCGCACGGAGAACGCTCCGCGCGCTTCCAGGAGCCGTACCGCCTCCTGCTTCTGCTTGCGGTCGAGCGCGGACAGCGGCATCCCCTTGGTGCGCTCCATGGCGGCCAGGATGTGGTCGAGCGAGTCCGCCAGCTGGGGCAGGCGCACGGCCACGACATCGGCCCCCTGCCACGCCAGCACGACGTCGTCGGGGCCCGCGCCGTCCGGCGGCACCATCTCCCCGCCCATGGCATCGACCAGTGGCTTCACCGCCGTGATGAAGGCGTCCCCGGTGTCGTTCACGCGTCGTCACCCTTCCCCTGGGGGTCCCCCACCACGTTGACCTGCAGCGAGATGCGCGTCGCCCCGCTTCCGAGGCTGCTGCGCAGCAGGGCGTCGACCGCGGTCAGGACCTCGTCCGCACCGCCCTCCGCCGTGTTGCCGAACGGCCCCACGTCGACCTCGTCGAGATCGGCCGCCTCGATGACCCGGCGCGCCGCGAGCGCGTGCTCGGGGGCCTCCTCCAGGTCGAAGGGCTCCGTCGTGAACTCCACTCTCAATCGCACGCGTTCAACCTAACGTGCGTGGGGCGGTCACCGGGAGCCACCGTGGGGATCAGAGCGGAGGTCAAGGCGGGGATCAAGGTGCGGGGCATGTGCTGCTCGCGCTCTCGCAGGTCCGGTAGAGCGGCGTTGCGCGTCCTGCGGGCTGCCATTGCGCAGCTGGGCGTTGGAGGGCGACACCTTGAACAGGTACGGGTTCTCCATGTCGGTGGCGCTCAGCGCGGCACTGACCGGGATCCGCCCATCTCCCCCAACTCCCGTGACCGGCAACGGGCGTTCACCTTCCCCGAACTCCACGGCCAAACACGTGTCACGCACCGGTTTCTTGAGGCCCGGACGAACGCGAGGGCGGGGCGAAATTCGACGACCCCCCTTGACAGCCGCGAGCCCTTGCAGGCAATCTTCCATCAAGTAGAAACGAACTTCCGCAATACGGAATCATCGGGTGGCTCGCACCCGGCCCCGTACCGGACACCGACCGGAAGGGAGCGCCGACCCTGATGGGCTTCGCTGACCAGCGCTTCAACGTCAACCTGTCGATCCTCTTCACCGAGCTCCCGCTCCTGGAGCGCCCCGCGGCCGCCGCCGCGGCGGGCTTCACCGCGGTCGAGCTCTGGTGGCCCTGGGTCGACGCCCCCACCCCCGAGCAGTCCGAGCTCGACGCGCTGCGCGCCGCGATCAACGACGCGGGCGTCCAGCTCACCGGCCTGAACTTCTACGCGGGTCAGCTGCCGGGCCCGGACCGGGGCGCCCTGTCGATCCCCGGCGAGGAGAGCGAGAAGTTCCGCGCGAACATCGACGTCGCGGCCGACTTCGCGCAGTCCCTCGGCTGCACGGCGCTCAACGCGCTGTACGGCAACCGCGTCGACGGCACCTCGGAGCAGGAGCAGGACGAACTCGCCCTGGAGAACCTGGTGTTGGCGGCCCGCGCGGCCGACCGCGTCGGCGCCGTGCTGCTGATCGAGGCGCTCAACGCGCCCGAGTCGCCGAAGTGCCCGATCGTGAGCGCCCCGAAGGCGATCGAGATCGTGGACAAGGTGAACGCGGCGACCGGCCTCGGCAACGCCAAGTTCCTGATGGACCTGTACCACCTGTCCATGAACGGCGAGGACCTGACGGCGATCATCAGCTCCTACACCGACAAGACGGCGCACGTGCAGATCGCCGACAACCCGGGCCGCGGCGCTCCGGGCACCGGCTCGCTGCCGCTGGAAGACCTGCTCGACCAGCTGAAGAAGGCCGGCTACGAGGGCTACGTGGGCCTGGAGTACAAGCCGGGCGACGCCCCGAGCGCCGAGGCCTTCGACTGGCTGCCGCGCGAGCACCGCGCGGCCTGAGCCGAGCCTCCGGCGGACGCGCGGCGGACGCCAACTCATAGACGTATCAACGCTGTTACGGCTACAGCGTTGCAGCTAAAGCCTTAGGAGCAACCCTCATGAGCAACAACCTCCCCAAGGTCGCGTGGATCGGTCTCGGCATCATGGGCTCCCCCATGTCGGAGAACCTGATCAAGGCCGGTTACGACGTCACGGGCTTCACCCTGGAGCAGGACAAGCTGGACCGCCTCACGACCGCGGGCGGCACCGCCGCCAAGTCGATCGCCGAGGCCGTCAAGGACGCCGACGTCGTCGTGACGATGGTTCCGGCCTCCCCGCAGGTCGAGGCGATCGCCTACGGTCCCGACGGGATCCTGGAGAACGCGAAGAGCGGCGCGCTGCTCGTCGACATGTCCTCGATCACCCCGCAGACCTCGGTCGACCTCGCAAAGGCCGCCAAGGACAAGGGAATTCGCGTCCTGGACGCCCCCGTCTCCGGTGGCGAGGCCGGCGCGATCGAGGCCGTCCTGTCCATCATGGTCGGCGGTGAGCAGGCCGAGTTCGACGAGGCCAAGCCGCTGCTCGACGCGCTCGGCAAGACCATCGTGCTGTGCGGTCCGCACGGCTCGGGCCAGACCGTGAAGGCCGCCAACCAGCTGATCGTCGCCGTGAACATCCAGGCGTGCGCCGAGGCCGTGGTCTTCCTGGAGAAGTCCGGCGTCGACCTGAAGGCGGCCCTGGACGTCCTGAACGGCGGCCTCGCCGGCTCCACCGTGCTGACCCGCAAGAAGGACAACTTCCTGAACCGGGACTTCAAGCCGGGCTTCCGCATCGACCTGCACCACAAGGACATGGGCATCGTCACCGACGCCGCCCGCAATGTCGGTGCCGCGCTGCCCGTCGGCGCCACGGTCGCCCAGCTGGTCGCCTCGCTGCGCACCCAGGGCGACGGCGGCCTCGACCACTCGGCGCTGCTGCGCGCGGTGGAGCGCCTGTCGGGCAACGACGTGGCGTAACGCCCAAGACTTCCGGGCCGTGGCGGCGCTGACACCTGTCCTGTCGCGCCCAGGCGTCGCCGCGGCCCGGAACCACATTCGCGTACCCATAACTTCAACAAACTGTTGACGTAGCTGTTCAGAGGTCCTTACGCTCCGAACACCTCAGCAGTCACAGCACGGAAGGTCACGATGTCGAAGCGCGTGCTTACGACCGAGTCCGGCGCCCCCGTCGCCGACAACCAGAACTCCGCCACCGCCGGCGTCGGTGGCCCGCTCCTGCTCCAGGACCAGCACCTCCTGGAGAAGCTCGCCCGCTTCAACCGCGAGCGCATCCCGGAGCGCGTGGTGCACGCCCGTGGCTCCGGCGCCTATGGCTACTTCGAGGTGACGGACGACGTCACCGACTACACGTACGCCGACTTCCTGAACTCGGTCGGCAAGCGCACCGAGGTCTTCCTGCGCTTCTCGACCGTGGCGGACAACCTCGGTGGCGCGGACGCCGTCCGTGACCCGCGCGGCTTCGCGCTCAAGTTCTACACCGAAGAGGGCAATTACGACCTCGTCGGCAACAACACCCCGGTCTTCTTCATCAAGGACCCGCTGAAGTTCCCCGACTTCATCCACTCCCAGAAGCGCGACCCGTTCACGGGCAAGCAGGAGCCGGAGAACGTCTGGGACTTCTGGGCGCACGCCCCCGAGGCCACGCACCAGATCACCTGGCTGATGGGCGACCGCGGCATCCCGGCGTCCTACCGCCACATGAACGGCTACGGTTCGCACACCTACCAGTGGACGAACGACAAGGGCGAGGCCTTCTTCGTCAAGTACCACTTCAAGACGAACCAGGGCATCCGCAGCCTGTCGGCCGAGCAGGGCGCCGAGCTCGCGGGCAAGGATCCGAACTCGCACCAGACGGACCTGCTGCAGGCCATCGAGCGCGGCGTCAACCCGTCCTGGACCGTGCACGTCCAGCTCATGCCGGTGGCCGACGCGGCGGACTACCGCTTCAACCCGTTCGACCTCACCAAGGTGTGGCCGCACAAGGACTACCCGCTGCAGCGGGTGGGCCGCCTGGTCCTGGACCGCAACCCCGACAACGTCTTCGCCGAGGTCGAGCAGGCCGCGTTCTCCCCGAACAACTTCGTTCCGGGCATCGGCCCCTCCCCCGACAAGATGCTGCAGGGCCGCCTGTTCGCCTACGCGGACGCGCACCGCTACCGCCTGGGCGTCAACCACACCCAGCTCGCGGTCAACTCCCCCAAGGCCACGGCCGCGAACAACTACGGCCGCGACGGCGCCATGGCCACGAACGCCTACGCCCGCGCCCACAAGAACTACGAGCCGAACTCCTTCGACGGCCCCGCCGAGACCGGCCGCCCGCTGGCCGCGCCGCTCGCGATCAACGGCCACACCGGCACGCACGAGGCGCCGGCCCACACGAAGGACGACGACTTCTTCCAGGCGGGCGAGCTGTACCGCCTGATGTCGGAGGACGAGAAGGGACGCCTGGTCGCGAACATCGCGGGCGGCCTCTCCCAGGTCTCGCGCGACGACATCGTCGAGAAGAACCTGGCCCACTTCCACGCCGCCGACGCCGACTACGGCAAGCGCGTGGAGGAGGCGGTCCGCGCCCTGCGCGAGGACTGACCTCTTCGGGCTGGGCCCCCAGACTGCGTACGAGGGTCGGCGGGAGGTCTTCCCCCGTACGCAATGGCCCGTGGCGTTCGCGTGACCCGGATGAGGGGTGGTCACGGGAACGGCTACGGGAGGACGAGGACCGCGGCGGCTTGTGCAGCGTACGAGCCAGTGCGGTGGTAATGGTTCCTCCGCTCCCCTTTCGACCTGAGGGAGGGGAACGGGCGAACCGTCGTACGACAGCCGCCGCGGTCCCAGCCAATTCCCTGACGGGGCAAGCCCGTTGGGGTTTCGGTTTCCCCGATCTCCGTCCGGTGGCGCGCATGCATGTTCCGCCAGTCGCGCGCCGTCGGACGGCAACAACTCCTCCTCCCACGGCATCCCGAACCAGAGCCCCGGATACGACGGTCCGTATCCGGGGCTCTTCGCCTGCGTACGGCAGGGACTTACGGCAGGGGCCGGGCAGGCGTCACCTCCTGCGTATGAACGACGACGTCGAACCAACTCGCGAGCGACCCACCCGACAGGTGATGGTCCTCGTCATTACGGGGGTCGTAGAACGGTCCGACCAACCGCGTACGGGTCGGGGCGTCCAGGAAGCGGCGGACCTGCGCGGGGCGCGGGAGGCCCAGATCCAGGAGGTACCCGGCCCGGTTCCCGGCGGCGCTGCCGAGGAAACTGTCCACGAAATCCGCGCTCGGAGCAGGCAGGGCCTGCGCAAGAGAACCCTGCGCAAGCGACCCCTGCGCCATGGTCAGCCCGACGGACCGGTAGTCCTCACCCAGCAATTCACGCAGGTATCCACCCATGTTCCGGTGCGTCTGCGGGGGCTCGGAGGGGGACACGGTGCGCGGGTCGCCGACGGCCGTGTGGGCCATGCCGCCCCAGTAGACGACCTTGTCGCCACTGTGCCGCTGCCACCAGGCCGCACCGTCGGCGAGTTCGCGTTCCAGTCCGGCCAGGCCGTCGAGCCGCGTGGTGTGGCGCACCGGTTCGGCGAGGGGCCGCGCGAAACGTACCGGGTCACCCGGGTGACGCTCGTTGTAGGACCGCATCCAGCGGACGAGTTCGAGGATCTCGGCGGTCCGCAAGAACGACCGCGCCTCGGCCAGCAGAACACGCGGGTCCCCTTCACCGGTGGCGACGTAGGCGTCCAGGCCCAGCCGGCCGGGGTCGTCGCCCTCCAGGGCCAGACTCCGGAACCCCTCCTCCTCCACCAGCAGCCGCACGATGCGGTGTGCCACGTCGGCCAGTTCGCGCGTCTGCCGGGCGGCGGCTCCCAGCGCCACGATCTTGGCGTCGCGCACCAGCGGGGCGAGCGGCCGCAGTTCGTCCAACGGTTCGTCGGGCTTCCTGGACGTGAGCGAGTGCGAGTACCTCTCGATCCACTCGCCGGCCGTCGCCATCGCCGTAGCCGTAGCCGTCTCCATGGGCCTGCCCTTCCCCTCCAAGCTCCGCCTCTTGCGGACCACTTGAGGAGATCGTCCAACCTCAAGATTGCTTGAGGTCAAGCGTGGCGCCGACGCTTCGCCTTGAGTGGAAGGATGCTAGGCAAGGCCGCACACGGTGCCGGGCACCACAACGGAACGCCGCCGACCTCGACACGGATCCGGGCCTCCCCGGAGGGGGCGGGCTGGTGGGAGAGGAGCGGGTGTCGGCGCAGCCGGAGCGTGGGCCGGCGCAGCGCACCGGCGACGCAGACGCCAACCCCGGCACAGGACCAGAACCCCGGTGCCGCGCACCCGCCGCCACAGACGCCAACCGCGGCACGGCTCCAGAACCCCGCCCCCGCGCATCGATGACGGCAGGCGTCCACTCCGGCAAAGCCCCGGTGCCGCACACCGATCACGTAAAGCGCCCACCCCGGCGAAGCCCCCCCCCGGCCCCGCGCAACATACCCACCCGCACAACCAAGCGCGGGCCGCCGGTTCGCGTGGAACCGGCGGCCCGCCCAGGGGCGTACGACTCAGACCTTCAGCGGCCGGATGGCCGTCGGTGCGTGGCCCGGCTCCGTGGCCAGCTCCTCGAACTCCTTGACCGCGCTGATGTCCGCGGTCGGGCTCATGGAGATGTTCGTGATCCGCTCCAGGATCGCCTCGACGACGACCGGGACCTGGAACTCCTGGGCCATCTTCTTGGCCTGCTCGAAGGCCGTACCCAGCTCGTTCGGGTCCGTCACCCGGATCGCCTTGCAGCCGAGCCCCTCGGCCACCTTGACGTGGTCGACACCGTAGACACCCAGCTCGGGGCTGTTCTGGTTCTCGAACTCCAGGTTGACCTGGAAGTTGATGTCGAGGCCGATCTGAGCCTGGCGGATCAGGCCCAAGTAGGCGTTGTTCACCAGGACATGGACGTACGGGATGCGGTGCTGCGCCCCGACCGCCAGCTCCTCGATCATGAACTGGAAGTCGTAGTCGCCGGAGAGGGCGACCACCTGCGTGTCCGGGTCGGCCTTGGAGACGCCGAGCGCGGCCGGGATGGTCCAGCCGAGCGGGCCGGCCTGGCCGCAGTTGATCCAGTGGCGCGGCTTGTAGACGTGCAGCATCTGCGCGCCCGCGATCTGCGACAGACCGATGGTCGTCACGTACCGCGTGTCCTTGCCGAACGCCTTGTTCATCTCCTCGTAGACGCGCTGCGGCTTCATGGGGATGTCGTCGAAGTGCGTACGACGCTGCAGCGTGGACTTGCGCTCCAGGTGCGAGGCGACCCACGCGGAGCGGTCCGGCAGCTTGCCCGCGGCCTTCAGCTCCTTCGCGACCTCGACGAAGAGCTCGAGCGCGACCTTCGCGTCGGAGGCGATCCCGTAGTCCGGCGCGAAGATCTTGCCGATCTGCGTCGGCTCGATGTCGACGTGCACGAACTTGCGCTCGCCCTGGTAGACGTCGAGCTTGTACCCGGTGTGCCGGTTGGCCCACCGGTTGCCGATACCGAGGACGAAGTCCGACTCCAGGAACGTGGCGTTGCCGTACCGGTGACCGGTCTGCTGGCCCACCATGCCCGCGTTCAGCTCGTGGTCGTCGGGGATCGTGCCCCAGCCCATCAGCGTAGGAATGACAGGCGTGTTGGTGACCTCGGCGAACTCGACGAGCAGCTCGCTCGCGTCCGCGTTGATGATGCCGCCGCCCGCGACGATCAGCGGCCGCTCGGACTCGACGAGGAGCTTGACCGCCTTCTCGATCTGCGCGCGGCTCGCGGCCGGCTTGTAGACCGGCAGCGGCTCGTACGTCTCCGGGTCGAACTCGATCTCCGTCTGCTGGACGTCGATGGGGAGGTCGATGAGGACCGGACCCGGACGACCCGAACGCATCAGGTGGAAGGCCTGCTGGAAGATGCCCGGGACCTGCGCGGCCTCCAGGACCGTCACCGCCATCTTCGCGACCGGCTTGGCGATCGAGGCGATGTCGACGGCCTGGAAGTCCTCCTTGTGCAGCAGGTGACTCGGCGCCTGACCCGTGATGCACAGGATCGGGATCGAGTCGCCCGTGGCGGAGTACAGGCCGGTGATCATGTCGGTCCCCGCGGGACCCGAAGTGCCGATGCAGACACCGATGTTGCCCGGGTTGGCCCGGGTGTAGCCCTCGGCCATGTGCGAGGCGCCCTCGACGTGGCGGGCGAGCGTGTGGTCGATGCCACCGCTCTCCTTGAGCTCCTTGTAGAAGGGGTTGATGGCGGCACCGGGCACGCCGAACGCATTGCTGACGCCCTCGCGCTTGAGGATCTCAACGGCCGCGCGGGCGGCGGTCATTCGAGCCATGAGTGCTCCCGACTCCTGCTGTGACTGTGTACGGCTGTGCAGCTGTACAACTACGGCTACGGCTGTGGCTGTCGGATTCGCGCTCCCGTCGCGCCCCGCGGCGAGCTCTGAATTCCGTCGCCTAGTCCCGCGCTCGCTTCCCGATCGATCCCTCGATCACTTTCACGATGCGGAAACTAGGTTCTGCTATATGGAAGCAATGTAGAGGGGCGCTTTGGAGGCCGTCAAGGTGGATGATGAGACAGACGTCGATCCGTTTCCGGGGCAGGACCGAGGGGGAGTTGCCATGGCCGAGCCCACCCACCTGCGCTGCCCCACCTGCCGGCGCGAGCATCTGTACGCACCCCAGGCCCTGCCCTGCGCCTGTGGCGCGCCCGTCGCGCCGCCGATGGTGCGCGGCGCGGCTCCCGTCCCCGTCTCCGAGCGCACCTGGGACGACGACTGGGTGACGCTGCGCTGCCCCATGTGCGGGCGGCACGACCGGTGGCCCCGGCCGGAGCTGGGCTGCGCCTGCGGCTCGGTGCTGCGCGTCCCGGTCCACGACGACCAGGCGCCCGCGCCCGCCCACATCCCGCTGCCGCGCACGGCCGCGCCCCCGCGCCCCGCGTTCCAGCCCGTCGCCATCCGCACCGCGCGCGACGCCGTGACGGCCGTGGCGCTGTATCTGCGCTGGCTCGGCTACGACGACGTACGCAGGGCCGACCAGCGCCCGCCCTCCGGCATCGGACTCGCGGCGCGCGGGGTCGTCGTCCAGGTCGAGCCGTCGGTGCGGCCCGCGACGCTGCGCGACGTGGAGTGCCTGTGGCTGCAGTCGATGACGGAGTCCGCGGCCTGCGCCTATTTCTCGCTGGCCGGTTACGCGGACGAGGCCAGCACCCGCGCCGACGCCCTCGGCGTCCCGCTGTTCGTCCTCGACCTCGCCGGGGTTCCGCAGCCGGTGAACAGCCCGGCGGACGAGCTGATCGCGGGCGGGGCGTAAGCACGTAGGCGCGCGGCACATAGACGCACGACACGTAGGCGCGCCGCACATAGGCACCCGGCACATAATTCCGGTGACCCGGCGCCCCCACCTCGGCATACTCTCCGGGTGATCATTCGCAGCGCCGAGCCCGCCGACCTCCCCCGCCTCCAGGCGATCGAGTCGGCCGCGGGCGAGATCTTCCGTACGGTCGGCATGGCCGCGATCGCCGACGACGCGCCACCCACGGTCGCCGAACTGGAGCGGTTCCGGCGGGCGGGGCACGCCTGGGTCGCGGCCGAGGACACCGGAACCGTGGTCGCCTACCTGGTCGCCGAGGCCGTCGACGGCGCCTTCCACATCGAGCAGGTCACCGTGCACCCGGACGCCGCCCGCCGCGGCGTGGGTCAGACCCTGATCGCGTGCGCCGCCGACTGCGCGCGCGACCAGGGCCTGACCGGCCTCACCCTGACCACGTTCGCCGACGTTCCGTGGAACGCCCCGTACTACGAGCGCCTCGGTTTCCGCCGGCTCTCCGGGGCCGGGCTCACACCGGGGCTGCGCGCGATCCGCGCGGCCGAGGCCGAGCACGGCCTGGACCGGTGGCCCAGGGTGTGCATGCGAAGGGAGCCGTGAGCCCCCTTATTGCGGTTGCCGGTTCTACAACTCCCCGTACCCCTCTCGGAGTTCCACCTTCCGGACCTTCCCGCTGACGGTCATCGGGAACCGTTCGAGAAGACGCAGACGGCTCGGGATTTTGTAGTGCGCGAGCCGGTCGCGACAGAAGGCGCGCACTTCGTCGAGGGTCAGCGCCTCCACGGGGTCGCGCAGGATCACACAGGCGAGCACCTCCTCGCCGTACTTCTCGTGCGGCACGCCCACGACCTGCACGTCGGCGATCTTCGGATGCCCGTAGAGGAACTCCTCGATCTCGCGCGGGGAGATGTTCTCGCCGCCGCGGATGATCATGTCCTTGATGCGCCCGACGATCTGCCCGTAGCCGTCCTCGCGGATGACCGCGAGGTCGCCCGTGTGCATCCACCGGCCGGCGTCGATGACCTCGGCGGTCTTCTCCGGCTCGCCCCAGTAGCCGAGCATCACGCTGTACCCGCGCGTGCACAGCTCACCGGGTTCGCCGCGCGGCAGCGTGACGCCGGTGACCGGGTCGATCACCTTGACCTCGATGTGCGGCAGGACGCGGCCGACGGTGCCGGTGCGGCGCTCCAGGTCGTCGTCGCGGCGCGTCTGCAAGGAGACGGGGGACGTCTCGGTCATGCCGTAACAGATGGAGACCTCAGCCATGTGCATCTCGGCGACGACCCGCTTCATCACCTCGACCGGACACGGGGAGCCCGCCATGATCCCCGTACGCAGACTGCTCAGGTCGTACGTCGCGAAGTCGGGCAGGTTCAACTCCGCGATGAACATGGTCGGTACGCCGTACAGCGACGTGCACCGCTCCTGCTGCACGGCGCGCAGGGTGGCGGCCGGTTCGAAGGACGGGCCGGGGATGACGATGCACGCACCGTGCGAGGTGGCGCCGAGGTTCCCCATCACCATGCCGAAGCAGTGGTAGAAGGGCACGGGCAGACACACCCGGTCCTGCTCGGTGTAGCCGACCGTCTCCCCCACCCAGTACCCGTTGTTGAGGATGTTGTGGTGGGAGAGCGTGGCGCCCTTCGGGAAGCCGGTCGTGCCGGAGGTGTACTGGAGGTTGACCGGGTCGTCGCAGGACAACTCGGTTTCCCTTGCCGCCAGTTGGTCATCCGTGACGCCGTCCGCTGCCGCCACCAGGGCGTCCCAGCTGTCCGTGCCGATGAAGACCGGCTCGCGCAACTGCGGGCATTGGGGAGCCACTTGCCGTACGAGCTCGCGGTAGTCCGTGCCCTTGTGCTCGGTCGACGAGACGAGGAGCGAGACACCCGACTGCTTGAGCACGAACGCCAACTCGTGCGCCCGGTAGGCGGGGTTGATGTTCACCATGATCGCGCCGATCCGCGCGGTCGCGTACTGCACGAGCACCCACTCGGCACAGTTGACCGCCCAGATGCCGACGCGGTCCCCCTTGGCGATCCCCCGGGCCATCAGCCCGCGCGCCAAATTCCCTACCGCGTAGCCGAATTGGGCGTACGTCCAGCGGCGCCCGTCGGCCATGTCGACCAGCGCCTCGTTGTCGGGCCAGGCCTCGACGGCCCGCCGCAGGTTGCGGCCGACGGTGTCGCCGAGGAGCGGCGCCTCGCCGGCCCCGTGCGTGTACGACAACTCCTGCGGTGCGGCGCTCACTTGAAGTCCTCCTCGCGGTACTCGGCGACGGAGCCCTTGGCCGTGGCCTCGCGCAGCTCGATGCGGCGGATCTTCCCGGAGACCGTCTTGGGCAGCTCGGCGAACTCGATGCGGCGCACGCGCTTGTACGGGGCGAGGACCGCGCGGGAGTGCTCGAAGAGCAACTCGGCGGCGTCCGGGCCCGGTTCGAATCCCTCGGCGAGCACGACGTACGCCTTCGGGACGGCGAGCCGCAGTGCGTCGGGGGCGGGCACGACGGCCGCCTCGGCAACCGCCTCGTGTTCGAGCAGTGCGCTCTCCAGCTCGAAGGGGCTGATCTTGTAGTCGCTGGCCTTGAAGACGTCGTCGGCGCGGCCCACATACGTGAGGTAGCCGTCGGCGTCGCGGGAGCCGATGTCGCCGGTGCGGTAGTAGCCGCCCGCCATCGACTCCGCCGTGCGCTCCGGGTCGCCGTGATAGCCGACCATCAGGCCGACGGGGCGGGCGGAGAGGTCCAGGCTGATCTCACCCTCGTCCGCGCCGGGCGCACCGGTCACCGGGTCGAGCAGCTCGACCTTGAAGCCGGGGCTCGGGCGCCCCATGGAGCCGGACTTGAGGCGCTGGCCGGGGCTGTTGGAGACCTGGACGGAGGTCTCGGTCTGCCCGAAGCCGTCGCGGATGGTGATGCCCCAGGCGCGCTCGACCTGCTCGATGACCTCGGGGTTCAGCGGTTCGCCCGCGGCGACGACCTCCCTGGGCGGCGTACGCAGGGCGGTGAGGTCGGCCTGGATGAGCATGCGCCACACGGTGGGCGGCGCACAGAAGGACGTCACTCCCGCGCGGTCCATCGTGGCCATCAGGCGCCCCGCGTCGAAGCGCGTGTAGTTGTAGAGGAAGACGGTCGCCTCGGCGTTCCACGGCGCGAAGAAGTTCGACCAGGCGTGCTTGGCCCAGCCGGGCGAGGAGATGTTGAGGTGGACGTCGCCGGGGCGCAGGCCGATCCAGTACATCGTCGCCAAATGCCCGATGGGGTACGAGACATGGGTGTGCTCGACCAGCTTGGGGCGGGCGGTCGTGCCGGACGTGAAGTACAGGAGCAGCGGGTCCTCGGCGCCGGTCACCCCGTCGGGCTCGAAGGTGTCGGCGGCGCCGGCGGCGTCCTCGTAGGCGAGCCAGCCCTCGTCGGCCGCGGCCGCGCCGACCACGATCCGGGAGTACTCCCCCGGCACCTCGCCGAACTTGGCGACGTCCTCGGGGCGGGCGACGACGTGCCGGGCACGGCCGCGCTCCACGCGGTCGGTCAGATCGGCGGGGCCGAGCAGCGGCGTGGCGGGGATGACGACGGCCCGCAGCTTCATCGCGGCGAGCATCACCTCCCACAGCTCGACCTGGTTGCCGAGCATGAGCAGCACCCGGTCGCCCGCGCCGACCCCGTGCCCGCGCAGCCAGTTGGCGACCTGGTTGGAGCGGCGGCGCATGGTGTCGAAGGAGAACCGCGCCTCGGAGTCGTCCTCCTCGACGATGTGCAGGGCGGTCTTGTCGTTGCCTTCGGCGATGACGTCGAACCAGTCGAGGGCCCAGTTGAAACGCTCGGGGCGGGGCCAGGCGAAGCCCTCGTACGCCGACTCGTAGTCCCGTGCGTGCTGCAACAGGAAGTCACGGGCTGTGCGGAACTGTTCCGTGGATCCGTTCGCCGCGGATCCGTTCGCCGTCGGTCCGTTCGCCGTCGTCATCTGCGCTCCGTATGTCCTTGGGTGGCCCGGGATCCACCGCATGTCCCGCACCGTCGCGGGACGTGTCTGCCATCGTGTAGGGAGTGACGCAGGTCTCACCACCCCCATACGGGGGTGAACAGTGCGCGGCGAGGTGATGGACGGTGGGCGCAGGAACGGCCGAGGCGGTCGAGATGCGGGCTGCGCTGGTGCGGCTGCGCCGGGGCACGGGGCTTCCCGTGGCGTTCGGCGGGCTGACCGCGAGCGCGGGCCGGGCAGCGGGGCAGGTACGGATCGCCGAACTCAGCGGCGCGTCGACCGGCGCGCTGCGCGGCCTCGGCATCACGGCGGGCAACGGTCTCGGCGGCAAGGCCCTGAGCCTCGCCAGGGCGTGCGCCGTCACCGACTACCAGGGCTCGCGGCACATCAGCCACGAGTACGACGCCGCGGTCGCGACCGAGGGCCTGCACTCGGTCCTCGCGGTGCCCGTCGTCGTACGACGCCGGGTGCGGGGCGTCCTGTACGGGGCGCTGCGCGCGGCCCGGCCGCTCGGCGACCGGGCGCTCGACGCGGCGATGGCGGCCGCGCGGGACGTGGAGCAGGCGCTGGTGGTGCGCGACGAGGTCCAGTCCCTGCTGGCCGTGACGCGGGCTCCGGCCGCCGACGACGCCGGGTCGTGGGAGGAGGTCCGGGAGGCGCACGGGGCGCTGCGGGCGCTCGCGCCGAAGCTCGTCGACCCCGGGCTGCGGGGCGAGCTGCTCGCGGTGTGCGGCAAGTTGGCCCTGGCGTCGGATCCGGTGCGGCCCGCGGAGGCGCCGGTGCGGCTCACGCCGCGCGAGGTGGACGTGCTCGCGTGCGTGGCGGCGGGCGCGACGAACGCGGGGGCGGGCGAGCGGCTCGGCCTGCGCCCGGAGACCGTGAAGGGGTATCTCCGCTCCGCCATGCGGAAGTTGGGGACGCACACGCGGGGAGAGGCCGTGGTGGCGGCTCGGCGGGCGGGGATATTGCCGTAGGGGTGACGGCGGGTTGATGGTGGGGCCCGGCGATTGTCAGTGGCGTGGGCTTCAATGGTCTGCGTGGGGTTCTACGTGCGGTTCTGCGTGGGGTTCCGCGTGCGGTGAGGGACGAGGCGGGAGGGGGCGGAGGACCATGGCGGACATGGTGTCGATGGACCGGTACCTGGCGTTCGCGGCGATGTCGCTGCTGGTGATCGTGGTTCCGGGGCCGAGCGTGCTGTTCGTGATCGGGCGGGCGCTCGCGCACGGGCGACGTACAGCGGTGGCGACGGCGCTCGGCAATGTCGTCGGCTCGTACCTGCTGGTGGTGGCGGTGGCGCTCGGTATCGGCGCGCTCGTGGAGCGGTCGGCGTCGCTGTTCCTGGCGGTGAAGTTCGCGGGCGCGGCGTACCTCGTGTACCTGGGCGTGCAGGCGTTCCGGCACCGGCGCGACCTGAAGGCCTCGGACATACGGGGCCCGGCGGGACCACCGCGCGGCGATCTGCGCACCGTGGCCGACGGAGTGCTCGTGGGAGTCACCAACCCGAAGGGCATCGTGTTCTTCGCGGCGGTGCTCCCGCAGTTCGTGAACCACGACGTGGGTCATGTCACCACGCAGATGCTCCTGTTGGGCCTGATCCCGATCTCCATAGGCCTGGTCACCGACACGCTGTGGGGGCTCACCGCGTCGGCGGCGCGCACCTGGTTCGCGCGCTCGGACCGGCGGCTCTCGATGATCGGCGGGACGGGCGGCTTCGCGCTGATAGGCCTCGGCGTGACGGTGGCGGCGACGGGCCGCGCGGACTGAGGAGCGCGTACAGGCCGTGGGTCATGTGCGGACGGTGCCGAAGTCCACGGTGACCGGTCCCGGAGCTTCCAGGACGGCGGCGGTGCGCTCCGCTTCGGCGACGAGTTCGTCCTGCTGGGTGGGCGTGAGCTTCCGGAAGGGTTCGAGGGTGAGCACGCTGCCGACCGCCCCCTCCTTACTCTCCTTGCCCTCCTTGAGGGTCCACAGCCCCGCCAGGAATCCATCGACGAGGAACGTCAAGTAGGCGGTGTTCACCTGCCAGTTGCGGCCCCGGTCGACCTCGTGGATCACTCGGGTGCGGTCGGCGTGCGACAGGAGGAGGTTGTCGAACTCGGCGAGCAGCCGCGGCGGCGCGGGCGTGTCCTCGTCGGGGCGGGGAGCGTCGGGCAGGTCGAACAGTTCGACGCCGTGCTCGTCGCGGAAGGTCACGAGCCGGGGCCGCAGCCGCTCGAAGGCCTCCTTGGTCCGGGTGATGCCGGCCCACTGCTGGAAGTCCTTCACCGAGGCGGGCCCGAAGGCGCCGAGGTAGCGGAGGATCGTGTCGTCCGGGGCGGGCGTCGGCTCGGTGGTCCGGCCGAACCACTGCTCGGCGGTGGTCAGCCGCACCCCGCCGCTGCGCCGCCACAGGCCGCGCGGTGTGACCTGGACGAGGGGGAGGCAGCCGCGGGCCGCGATGGTGAGGGCCTGTGGGTCGGCATCGGGCCAGTGCCCGAGGAGCAGCTCGCGGATCTCCTTCGGGGTGCGCGGCTCCTCCTCGACGTACCGGCGGGTCAGCTCGGTGAGCCGGTCGAGGTCGACGCCGACGAGGCCCTTGCGGAACATCCGCAGCTCGCGGTCGCGGGCGGGCTGCACGAGGGGACGCAGCGTCATGCAGTCGTCGGCGGTGTGCATATGGATGGTGGAGCGCATGGTGACGAGCCGGGCCACGCGGCGCGCTTCCAGGGCGGTGGAGAGCGCGGCGGGGGTGAAGTCGGCGAGGCGCGCGGCGAGCGCGAGATACGGCGGCCGTACCTCCTGCGCCTGCAACCCGACCAGCCGGTCGATGGTGTCCTCGGCACTCAACGGGCGCCGTTCGAGCAGGAGTTGGCGCTCCAGGGTGGCGCGCCCCAGGGCGCGGGCGGACATCGGCTTCGTCGTCATACGGGGAAGGTAACGGGAAATTAGGTCGGATGCGGTCCGCGATGCGCTGCACCGTGATGTCACCTTCGCTGGTTACGCTGCCGGGGACCCGGCAGCGTAACCACGGAGGGAGGCGGCGATGACACGACGGCAGGGACGAGCCGGCCGGAACGAGCACGGTGGGGCGCGCCGCTACTCCTGGCGCCGGTCGGCCGACCAGACGCCCCCACCGTCCGATCCGCCGACCGCGCCCGCGACCGCCCCGGCGCCGCAGGACCAGGACACCGTGGTGAACGCGGCGCTGTACCGGGACGGGGTGCGGGTCGCGACCCCGGAGACCCTCACGGACACCTACCGGCAGCTGCGCGAGAAGCCGCGCACGATGGCGTGGATCGGCCTGGCCCGCCCCTCCGACTCGGAACTCAAGTCGCTGGCCGCCGAGTTCGACCTGCACGACCTCGCGGTCGAGGACGCGCTGGAGGCACATCAGCGCCCGAAGCTGGAGCGCTACGGCGAGACCCTCTTCGTCGTCCTGCGCGCGGCCCGCTATCTGGACGCGCAGGAGGAGGTCGACTTCGGCGAGCTGCACGTGTTCGTGGGCCCCGACTTCGTCATCACGGTCCGGCACGGCGCGGCCCCCGACCTCTCGGCGGTCCGCGGCCGCATGGAGGCCACCCCCGACCTGCTCCGGCTCGGCCCGGAGGCGGTCCTCTACGCCATCCTCGACGCGGTCGTCGACGGCTACGCGCCGGTGGTGTCCGGCGTCCAGAACGACGTCGACGAGATCGAGACGGAGGTCTTCTCCGGCGCCCCCGCCGTCTCGCGCCGCATCTACGAACTCTCCCGGGAAATGGTCGAGTTCCAGCGCGCGACCCGCCCCCTGGTCGGCATGCTGCACGCCCTGATGGCGGGCTTCGCGAAGTACGGCACGGACGAGGAGCTCCAGCGCTACCTCCGCGACGTGGCCGACCACGTCACCCACACCAGCGAACGCGTCGACTCGTTCCGCCAGGCCCTCGCCGACATCCTCACGGTGAACGCGACACTGGTCACCCAGCAGCAGAACGCGGAGATGCGGGCACTCGCGGAGGCCGGCTTCGAACAGAACGAGGAGATCAAGAAGATCTCCAGCTGGGCGGCGATCCTCTTCGCCCCCACCCTCGTCGGCACCGTCTACGGCATGAACTTCGATCACATGCCGGAGTTGCACTGGGTGCTCGGATACCCGCTCTCGATCGCCTTGATGGCCACGGTCTGCGTCAGTCTGTACTTCATCTTCAAGCGACGCGACTGGCTCTGAGCGACCTCTCTCGGCTCACGCCATGAGGCGGCCGATGTCCTGAGGGTCCAGACCGGTCAGCCGGGCGATCCGTTCGCCCGGAACTCCTGCCTCCAGGGCCCGGTGCACGAGCGCCTCCCAGCCCTGCGTCGTCTGCCGGAACTCCAGCAGTTCGCTCTCCATGTCCGTGACCGACTGCGGGGCACACTCCTGCTCGACCCGCAGCGCTTCCTCCTCGCTCAGCGGAACGGGCAAGTGCTCCGCGCCCTCGGGCAGGAAGGCCTTCGCCTGGGCCGGAAGGATCCTGACCTGATCCGACGTCACCGAGACGCCATGCGCCTTCAGCCACCCGCGTACGGCAGGTGTCTCCGCGCACTCCAGGTCGCCGACGACAGCCAGCGGCGCCCCCAGCCGGGGCCGGCGGTCCGGAAGAAGAAACAGGTATGCGTCATCGGACATCTCGCGGAATCGCCTTCTCGATCGGACCTCAGCGGGCTCACTGATGCTAGCGCCCCTGGCCTCCCGCGGGACCGCACCATGGTGCGGCACGGCCGGCCCACCTGAACCTAGGAAGAGCCACCCACCGCCGCGGCAACGGCTCCGCCGATGGCCTTCGAGCCGGCGGCGTTGGGGTGCAGCGGGGCGGCGATGTGGGTCGGGACCAGGCCTTCGAGGTACCGGTCGGCGGGTGCCGCGCAGCTGTCGTGGCCGACGCCGAGGGGGTAGGTGTCGACGAAGGTCGCTCCGTGGTCCTGAGCCGTCTTCTTCAGGGTGGCACCGAGGTGGTTGACCGTGTTCTGGATGTAGGTGGCGTCGACGTCCCAGATGGGCTGGGTGGGGAAACAGCCGCCGGGGCGGATGTAGTTGCCGTATCCGATGACGAACACATCGGCATTGGGGGCCAGTTCGTTGACGCGGTCCAGAGTGGCCGCGAACTTCGGCGCCCAGGCGTCGATGTCGGCCTTCAGTGTGTCGACGCCACCCTTGGTGTAGGCGGCGGCGCAGCTGCTGCCCAGCGGCTTGGCCGCGACGTTGACGCAGCGGAGGGTCGCGGCGACCAGGTTGGTGTCGTTGCCGCCGATGGTGAGGGTGACGAGGTCCGTGTCCTCGTCGAGGGCGTCGAATTGGGGTGCGGTGCCCGGGTGTTGGGAACTGCTGAAGTTCTCGACGGTGGCGCCCGAGCAGCTGACGTCGGTCAGCTTCGCCCCGAGCGCCTTGGCCGCGATGTGCGGGTAGTCGGCCAGGGACCTCAGGCACAGCAGATTCGAGGTGTCGGTCGGGAGCACCAGCGGGGCGGCGGCGTACGAGTCCCCCATCGCCACGTAGTCGAGGGGGTCGGCGGCCGCGGCCGTGGCCGTGGGGACGGCGGCGGGAGTCGCCAGAGCGGATGCGGCGATGACGGCTGTCAGCACGGCGCGCGAACGGGAGAACACGGGGCTCCTTCGAGGGGTTGGCGGTGCGCGCGAACGCACCGGTCGACGCGGCTCTCGCCCGGCGGGCAGACAGACGGGCACGCCGTTTACCGGCCGGTAAGTTTGTGGTGGGATACATCATGTCGGCGCACCGGCTCCCCGCTTCCGGTCGGGAGAACAGCGTTTCGCGAGGTGTTTTGTGGCTGCGTACAAACCCGAAGGCATCACCGTCGGCGGCGAAGACCTCCAGCACTACCTCCTGAGCTCCCTGCACCGGCTCCAGGGGGAGGTCGTGGAACGGCTGCGGGTGCGGCTCCCCGTCTACGGCAAACTTCCCGCCGAACAGCTCACGGGCGATGTCACACGCATGGTCCGGCGCGGGATCAACGGCTTCGCCCAGGTACTGACCGACGGCCAGATGCCCGGCCCCGAGCAGCTCGCCGAGCTGAGCGGCTCGGCCGCACGGCGCGCCGAGGAAGGACTGCCCGCCGAGGCGGTGGTGGCCGCCTACTTCCTCGGCGCCCGCCTGTGCGTGGACGAGGTCGCGGCCAGGGCGCGCGGCGAGGACCTGGCGGCTCTCACCACGCTGCACCGGCTGATCCTCGAATACCTGCAACTCGTCACCACCGCCGTCACGGCCGGCTACCTCCAGGAGATGCGGTCCACGGCCGGTGAGCGGCACAGCGCCCAACAGCTGTTGCTCAACGCCCTGTTGGAGGGCCGGGCCGACTCGGCGACCGCGAGTGGGGCCGGCCCGCCCCTGCCGCCCGGCTACCTGGTCCTCTCCCTCTCCCTGTCCCTCGCCCCGCACCCGGACGAGCGGGCCCCCGACGTCGACCCGGCCGTCGCCGCTCAGCGCAAGCTCCGCCGCGTACGCACCGAACTCGACCTGCACACCCGAGGTGCCGCACTCACCTCACTCACCACCGACGGCGGAATCGCCCTGCTGCCCTGCGAGACCGATCCCGACGGCCTCACCCCGGCCCACTGGGACAACACCGCACAGCTGACAACCCACCTCGAACGGGCCGCCGGCAGCCCCGTCCACGCCGCGGCCGTCCCCGCGCTCCCCCGCGACATCCCCGAGGCCTGCCCCGTCGCCGCCGAACTGACCCACATCGCCACCGCCTCGGCCCGGCCGCCCGGCCTCTACCGGCTGGAAGACCTGGCCATCGAGTACCAGCTCTCCCGACCGGGCCCGGCCCGCGACCACATGGCCCGGCTCCTCGATCCGCTGCACGGTCACCACGACCTGCTGCTCACCCTCAGCACCTACCTGCGGCACGACGCGGACCGACGCCGCACGGCCCAGAACCTCAACGTGCACCCCAACACCGTGCTCTATCGGCTGCGCAGGATCACCGACCTGACAGGCATGGACGCCACCCGCCCCGCCGACGTACCCACCCTCCACGCCGCACTCACCTGCCGCACCCTCCGGCAGGCCCCCGACACCGGGCACCACTGAAGCCGCTCAGAGGTGGCCGTCCAGGACCTTCCGTACCTCGGCGGTGGTCATGGGCCCCGTGCCGTGCGCCACCGCCTCTCCCACCTTCAGCAGGACATACGACGGAGCCCCGGTGACCCCGTACCGCTCGGTCGCGGCCGGACAACGCGTGATGTCAACGCGGACGACCGTCAGGCGGCCCGCGCAGTCGTCGGCGATGCCACCCACGACGAGGTCCATCACGCGGCAGGGCTCGATCGCCTTGGGCCATGTCCCGGTGAAGTATGCGAGGACCGGAACTCCGCTCATCCCGAGGATGAAATCGAACTCCGCGTCCTCACGGGGTCGGTGTATCCGGCTCGCCATGGAAGCTCCTGCTCTCACGTTCCGTCATTCCGTCCCCATCATCCCGCGTCATCCCGTGTCATCCCTCGCGTCACCCCTCACGCAGCCCGACCGCCAGCGTCAGTTCGAGGACCCGGTGCGGCGACGCGAGATCCGGAAACAGCTGCCGCAGCTGCGACATCCGGTACCGGACCGTCTGGGGATGGACGAACAACGCCGCCGCCACCTCGTCCCGCCTGCCCTGGTGCAGCAGCCACTCCCGCAGCGTCTCCTCAAGCCGCCGTGCGGTCGCGACGGGCAAGGTCCCGAGCGGTGCGAGGGCTCGGGCACGCAGGTCCGCGAACGCGTCCGCGTCGGCGCTCAGCACCAACTCCGGCAGGTGGTCCTCGGTGTCGTGAATGTCAGGGGAGAGGGAGCGCGCGCGGACGGCTCGTGCGTACGAGGCGGACGCCCGGGCCCACGGCCGGGCCGGGCCGACCACAGCGGTGCGGTCGGTCAGCTGCCGCAAGAGATGTGACCGGTCGGCATCGGGGACGAGCAGCACACCGGTGGCGTCCGGCAGATCGTCGAGGACGAGGGTGCCCGGGTCGAGCGTGCGGTAGGCGGGCCGGGCCTGGGCGGCGGGCAGCAGGACCGCGGTCAGCGAATCCGGCGGCTGCCACCCGGCCCGTTGAACGGAGGCAAGGAGCACATCCGGGCTCGCGCCGGCGAGGAGGTCGCGGGCCAGGTGTTCCAGGTGGCGCTCGTGGGCCCTCCCCCGGGCGGCCAGCTCGTCGGCGTGGCCCGCGGCGCTCGCGGCGGAGAGCTCGTCGATGTAGGCGAAGGTCAGCTCGGCGAACTTGGCGACCTCGGCGGCGGGCAGACCCGCGGGTACGGCACCCGCTGCCAGGCATCGCCAGGCCACGCGGGCGCCGACGCGATAGGCGCTGAGCAGGGCGTCCATCGAACGGCCGTCGCGCACCTCGCCGCGGCCCAACTCGTAGGCCGCGTCACCGCCGTCGCCGCCCGAGGCGTTCCCGCTCGCGAGGTCCAGGTAGTGCCCCAGGGCGGTGCGGACGGCCCGGCGGATGGTGCCGCCCATGCGGCCCGAAAGGGCGTTGGCGTAGGGAGGGACCTCGTCGATGATCGCCTGGACGACCTCGTCGGCGGTGGTCTTCACCGCGGCCCGAAGCGCGGTGACCGTCGTCTCGTCCAGGGCCAGTTCGCTGGCCCTCCGGATTGCATGGTTCACGTTTTTGTTCCCTGCGAACAATTCGGCCAGCCAGATTTACGTCCTGCGGTCAGGACTTTACGCCTTGCGGCACAGCAGGCTGGAGCCATGACGAGTACGGCCCTCCGTAGCAGGGCTTGGAAACTGCTGGAAATGGTCACGACGCCGCTGCTGCCGTCGGACTACCTCGACCTGGTCAGCCCGCTGCGTGCGGGCGCCGACCTGCGTGGGCGCATCGAAGCCGTGCGCCCCGAGACGGGTGACGCCGCGACCGTCGTGATCAGGCCGGGCCGGGGCTGGCGCGGCCACACGGCCGGTCAGTACGTGCGGATCGGGGTCGACGTCGACGGGGTGCGCCTGTGGCGTGCCTACTCCCTCACCTCGCCGACCGACCGCCACCGCCAGGACGGCCGCCTCACGATCACCGTGAAGGCGATCCCGGACGGCAAGGTCAGCAACCATCTGGTCCGCAAGGCGAAACCGGGCACGCTGATCCACCTCGACCAGCCGACCGGTGACTTCGTGCTGCCGCGGGCCAAGCCCGCCAAGGTGCTCTACCTGACGGCCGGCAGCGGCATCACGCCCGTGATGGGCATGCTGCGCGACACCGAGTTCGACGACGTCGTCATGGTCCACAGTGCGCCCCGGCCGCAGGACGTGATCTTCCGTGACGAACTGCACGCACTGGCCGCGGAGAAGAAGCTTCAGCTCACCGAGGTGCACACCGACACGGACGGCACGCTCGACATCGCCCGACTCGACGAACTCGTGCCCGACTGGGCCGAGCGCGAGACCTGGGCCTGCGGGCCCGCCGGCCTGCTCGACGCCGCCGAAGCGCACTGGACCGAGCACGGCGTCCTAGAGCGCCTGCACACCGAACGCTTCCGCCCCAGCATCGCCGCTGTCGGCGACGGCGGCGAGGTCACGTTCAGCGCCACCGGCAGGACCGCCGACGCGGACGGCGCCACGCCGTTGCTGGACGTCGGCGAGGAGGCCGGCGTACTCATGCCCTCCGGGTGCCGCATGGGCATCTGCTTCGGCTGCGTCACGCCGCTCAAGGCGGGCGCCGTCCGCGACCTGCGCACCGGCGAGATCACCGAGGCCGACCCCGGCGTCCTCATCCAGACCTGCGTGTCCGCCGCGGCGGGCCCCTGCGACATCGAACGGTAGGAGCACCTTGACCGCCATCGACCCCACCGCCCACCTGACCGCGGAGCAGATCGAGGAGCTCGGCCGCGAGCTGGACGCGATCCGCGACGAGGTGATCGCAGGACGCGGAGAGAAGGACGCCGCGTACATCCGCAAGGTCATCTCGGCGCAGCGCACGCTCGAACTGGTCAGCAGGGGCGTCCTGTTGTTCTCAATCTTCCCGCCCGCGTGGCTGCTCGGCACCGCCGGGCTGTCCGTGGCGAAGATCATGGACAACATGGAGATCGGCCACAACATCCTGCACGGCCAGTGGGACTGGATGCGGGACCCGAAGATCCACTCCACCACCTGGGAGTGGGACCACGTCTCGCCGTCCGACCAGTGGAAGCACTCGCACAACGAGCTGCACCACACGTACACGAACGTGATCGGCAAGGACAACGACCTCGGCTACGGCATCATGCGCGTCGACGAGGACCAGAAGTGGCACCCGTTCCACCTCGGCCAGCCGGTGTGGAACTTCATCAACGCCTGCTTCTTCGAGTACGGCATCGCGGCGTACGACCTGGAGCTCGGCAAGAACCTGAACAAGCGCCGCCGCAAGAACCCGGAGTTCCGCGCCCGGGCCAAGGCCGTGGGCCGCAAGATCCGCAAGCAGGTGCTCAAGGACTACGTGATCCACCCGCTGCTTTCGGGCCCGTCGTTCCTCCCCACGCTCGGCGCCACGTTCACCGCGAACCTGGTCCGCAACATCTGGTCCCACTCGGTGATCATGTGCGGGCACTTCCCCGAGGGCGTGCAGGTCTTCGAGCGCCGGTCGATCAAGGGCGAGACGCGTGGCCAGTGGTACCTGCGCCAGATGATGGGCTCGGCGAACATCAGCGGCAGCAAGGCCATGCACTTCATGAGCGGCAACCTGTCGCACCAGATCGAGCACCACCTGTTCCCGGACCTGCCGAGCAACCGGTACGCCGAGGTCGCGGTGAAGGTGCGCGCGCTGTTCGAGAAGTACGAGCTGGACTACGTCACAGGACCGCTGCCCAAGCAGGTGTTCTCCGCGTGGCACAAGGTCTTCCGGCTCTCGCTGCCGAACAAGCCGAACAAGAAGCCCAAGGCCGAAACGCCGGACCGCGAGCGGGAGCTCGTCGCGGTCTGACCCCCGGCACGTATCCGGACAAGTAGCGCCTCTACGACCATCCGGGTACATACATCACCGAACCCCCCGAATGCCGCTCAAAATACAACGGAATATCGCGGATCGGCGTTGACTGTGAACAGATCCCTGTCTGTTCACAGCCGACCGACCGATGGATACGCCCTTGCCCCGCTTCAGTGTGATCGTCCCCGCACATCTGGTTCAGGCGTATCTGCATGCCTGCCTCGATTCCGTGCTCAGCCAGTCCTACACGGACTACGAGCTGATCGCGGTCGACGACGCCTCGCCGGACGCCTGCGGCGAGATCATCGACGCCTACGCGGCGCGCGACGCGCGCGTGCGGGCCGTGCATCTCCCGGAGAACGCCGGGCTCGGCCCGGCCCGCAACGCCGGCCTGGAACGGGCGAGCGGCGAGTACGTCATCTTCCTCGACAGCGACGACACCCTCGCACCCGGCTCGCTCGCCGCCATCGCCGACCGGATCAAGGAGACCGACGACCCGGACATCCTGGTCTACGACTACGCGCGCGCACACTGGGACGGCTCGCTCGCCCGCAACCAGTACGCGCACCTGCTCGAGGAATCCGGCCCGGCCCCCTTCACCCTGGCCGAACGCCCGTCGCTGCTCCGCCTGTTGATGGTCGTGTGGAACAAGGCGTACCGCCGCGAGTTCCTGGTCGACTCCGGCCTGACCTTCCCGCCCGGGTACTACGAGGACACCCCCTGGACGTATCCGGCGCTGATGGCCGCCGGATCGATGGCCACGCTCGACCGGGTCTGTGTCCACTACCGCCAGCGCCGCCAGGGCAACATCCTGTCCACGGTCAGCCCGAAGCACTTCGACATCTTCGACCAGTACGACCGGGTCTTCGCGTTCCTCGACGCGCATCCCGAACTCCCCGCACAGTGGCGGCCATTGATCTTCCGGCGGATGATCGACCACTTCTGCACGATCTTCACCACCCGCGGCCGTCTGCCCCGCGGAAGCCGGGCGGACTTCCTGCGGCGCGCGCGCCGGCACTACGCGCTGTACCGCACGCCGAGCACACCGGGCACCCGCGTGAAGCCCCCCACCCGGATGCGGCACGGCCTGGTCCGGCTCGGCGCGCACCGCTCCTATCGCACCGTCATGGGGACCCGTAACGTACGCGCCCTCGCCCTGCGCCATCTCAGACGCGCGGCCCACGCGGCCCGCGGCGCGACCCTGCAGACCCACTACCGCATCCAGTGCCTGCTGCCCGTCAAGGACGATCTCGCGGTCTTCTCCGCCTACTGGAACCGCGGCTACTCATGCAGCCCCGCGGCGATCGAGTCCATGGTGCGTGACCTGGTCCCCTCGATGCGTACGGCCTGGATCGCACGCCCCGACTACACCCACACCGTGCCGACCGGAACCCACCGCCTGACCCCCGGCACGTTCTCCTACTGGACGGCCCTGGCCCGCGCGAAGTACCTGGTCAACAACGTCAACTTCGACCGCAGGCTGCGCAAGCGCCCCGGTCAGATCCTGCTGCAGACCCACCACGGCACGCCCCTGAAGAAGATGGGCCTCGACCTCCAGGAGCACCCGGCGGCGGCCGGCGGAATGGACTTCGCGACCCTCCTGACGAACGCCGACAAATGGGACTACAGCCTCTCGGCGAACCGGCATTCCACCCTCACCTGGGAACGCGTCTACCCGGCCGGTTACACCACCCTGGAGTACGGCAACCCGCGCAACGACATCTTCGCGAGGGCGAGCGGGGCCGACCGCGACCGCACCCGCGAACTCCTCGGCATCCCCGGGGACGCGACCGTCTTCCTGTACGCCCCCACCCACCGCGATTACCAGCGCACCCAGACACCTCGCCTGGACCTCGCCCGTCTGGCGCGCAACCTGGGACCGTCGCACGTCGTCCTGACCCGCGCCCACTATCTGGCGGCCACCGACAAGAGCGCCGCGGAATCCCACCCGCGCGTGATCGACGTGTCGGACCACCACTCGGTCGAAGAGCTCTGCCTGGCCTCCGACGCGCTGGTCACCGACTACTCGTCCCTGATGTTCGACTACGCGGCCCTGGACCGTCCGATCGTCCTGTTCACCGACGACCACACGGCCTACGAGGCGGCCCGCGGCACCTACTTCGACATCCGCGCCTTCCCGCCGGGCCCGTTCGCCCGGACCCAGGACGAGCTGATCGACGTCCTCGTCACCGGCCACTGGAACGGCTCCCGCTCCACCCAGCTCCGCACCGCCTTCCGCGCGCGCTTCTGCCCGTACGACGACGGACACGCCACGGAGCGGGTGGTGCGCAGGGTGTTCCTGGGAGAGCCGACGCAGCCGCCGGAGCCGTCGGAGCCGAGCCCCGTACAGCGCGAACAGCGCGACACCCCTGCCGACGTGCGTCCGAACCGCTCCCTGTCCTTGGAGCCCTGATGCCCGCGCACATAGCCACGCCGTCGAGCGCTCCTCCACCCGCTCAGTGTTGCCACTGACGTCTGACATCCACTCGGGAAGTACACGTGAAGCTCTTCAAAGCCCTCGCAAGGCCGCAGGCCGCAAAGCCGCAGGCAACCGTCGTCAAGCCGGCGGAGCCCGTACTCAGCGCCGCCGACACCGAACAGGTCCTGCGTGCGCTCCAGCAGCAGACCAAGACGCTGACCGCCGCGCTCACGGGCATCCGCAAGCAGCTCGAGCACCAGCCTTACGTGGTCGCCGAGTTGATGCGCCGCTACAACCACCTCATCGACGGCGACATGCCGATGCCGGTGCTCGGCGCCAACTGGGCGGCGATCGCCCCGACGATCCTGTTCATCGTCGACGAGGTGATGGGCCGGTCCGCCCGGCGCACCATGCTGGAGTGCGGCTCCGGCGCGTCGACCCTGTGGACTGCGGCGGCGCTGCGCAAGTGCGGCGAGGGGCACGTGACCTCCGTCGAGCACGACCGGGAGTTCGCCGAGGTGACCCGGCAACGGCTCGTGGACCACGGCCTGGAGTCGTGGGCGACGGTCGTCGACGCCCCCCTGGTCGACACCGAGGTCCCCGGCCTCGGCACCCAGCCGTGGTACGACCTGTCAGGACTCGGTGACATCGCCGACGTCGACCTGCTCTTCATCGACGGCCCGCCGCGCCCGACGGCGCCGCTCGCCCGCTACCCCGCGGTGCCGCAGCTGCTGCCGCGCCTGGCCAAGGGCGCCCTGGTCGTCCTCGACGACACCAACCGCAAGGTGGAGCGCGACATCACCAAGATGTGGGCGTCCGACGGCGCCTTCGACCGACGCGTCACCTTCGTCAAGGACGTGGCCCGCTCCACCGTCCTCCAACTCGACTGACCGCACCGCTCGCCCGCACCGTGCGTCAAGAGAGTGGAGACATGCGTATCCCCGAGACCGGCTGCGCCCATACGGGAGGCCTTCGCCGGCAATCTGGCAGGCTCCCGACACACTCATGTCTGCGCTGCCTGCGAGGACGCGACCACGCACATCCATAATCGGCCCCGGCACTGCCCGGGCGTCCGGTGCAGCGCCTTCGGTAACTGGAGTGAGGGAACAATGACTTCTAGGGCCATCGACCGCACTGCCATGGCACTCCCGCCAGAGCCGCCTGGCGACCTGAGCGCAGAGATCGCGCGGCTCAAGCTCCGCGTCGCCCAACTGGAGGCCGACAACGACCGGGCCCCACGGCCATCCGGACCACTCACGCTCGAAGAGTTCCTGCGGCCGATCCGCCGCGCCAAAGAAGCCTGTGACCTGCACTGTCCGGCCGACAACTCGGAGTCAAGAACCGTCAAGGTCGTACGGCCGACCGGCATGACGCTCCCGGAAAGCTCCGCGCTGCGCCGTGATCCGCCCCGCGAGCCGGCTGATCGACAGCCTGGATACCTTGACGAGTTCGACAGCCGAACACTGTTTTACGACGCATTTCGGTTTGGCAATGACGTGTGGCTCTGCGGCCCGCCGCTGAACAATCTCAAGTCGGAACTTGAGGGCGCCAACTGGCGATTGGACGGCATGAACGTGAGTGGCTCGCTCCAACTCGGCGACTGGGACCGCACACAGCGCTCGCGGATTGTTGGCGGCCACCCCGGTAAACATTTGTCACTCGACCTGGCGGACTCGCGATTCGACATGGTGATCGCCCCCGACGAATCGGACCTCTTCGCGGGGCAGCGCACCATCATCACAAAATCCAAGGACAACGACCTTGTCTGGATCAAGGATTTCCTGCACTACTACCACGTGGTTCACGGCGTGACAGGCGTGGTCTTCTATGACAACAACTCCACCCAGTACAGCCCCGAAGACGTAGCCGAGGCCATCTCCTCGGTACGCGGAATTTCAACGGCCGTAGTTGTCTCCTGGAATTATCCGTGGGGCCCCGAGGGCGGTCCGAAGAAGGTCTGGGATTCCGACTACTGCCAGTACGGCATGCTCGAACACGGACATTTCCGTTACCTCAGCAAGGCGGCGGGGGTCATCAGCGCGGACATCGACGAACTGGTCCTCACCAGCGATGGCCGGACGGTGTTCGACCATGCCGCCGAGTCGGAGTCCGGCGCTGTGGGCTACCACGGATATTGGATCGCCAAGGCGACCGTCGAGCCGATGCACGCCATGCGCCAGCGCCGGTTCGTCGACTACCGACATCGCACGGGCCGTATGACGACGAAGAAGTGGACCATCATTCCTGGGATGCAGGACTGGCAGACCACACAATGGCGCGTGCACAGCGTCCCCGGCGTCAACGCCGAGATCAGCGAACAGATCCACCACCGCCACTACGAGGGTGTGAACAACGGCTGGAGATACAACCGCACGGAAGACGTGGTAACTCCCGGAACCCACTTCCACGACGTTCGGATGAGTCGTGTCCTTGACATGGTCTTCGGATCGTGACGCATCGCTGTGGGCCGCGAATCTCCCGCTGGCCGAGGGGGCTCGCGTCTGAGCAGGCATATGCGAGGGTCACTTCCAACTCGCGCGTGAATGTGGCTCAGCGTGTATCCAAAAGTTCTGCACGTAAAGGCAGTTGAGGCTACTTGCTGCGCGAGCCATTGACATGACCCTCGCCGGGCAGCGCGGCGCACTGGGCCCCGGCAGGCTCCAACGCCGGTGCGGCCACCGCATCAGCTGCGGCAGCGAATGGCCTGCGGGGTCCGATAGCCGGTCAGCAGAACCAGAGCACCCTTGTGGCTGGAGTAGTCGAAGGCCCGCTCCAGCGAGGGGAAGGCGCCAGTCAGGACGTCCCGCAGCCGATTAATCATCCGGGCCCGGTCGGCAACCATGCCAGTGCGGTGCGCGGTCAACAACGCGAGATCAGCGTCGAGTTGTGTCGGCATGCTAGTCGCGGCGCTGACGGCGGTTTCAGCGATGACGCAGGCGTCGCGAGCGTCGGTCTTGGCCTCGCCCTGACAGGCCCGGACATGCGGCTGACGGTGCGTCCGGGTACGTAGACGGCCTGCTGACCGTAGGCCACGAGTAGCGCCGAGGTGGTGCCGGAGATGGCCACTGCCCAGTGGATCTCGTCCGCGAGTTCGAGAATCTCGCCGATCGCGGTCAGGATCGCAGACTCGTCATTGTCAATCTCATTGGAGCATAGAGCCGCTCCGGTCTCAGCCACCACCGCTCCCCAATGGTGCCCCTTGCCCACATCGATGCCGGCCCATCACCGGACCTGCCTGGTGATGTCCTCTCTGGTGCCTCGTGCCGTGAGACTCACTCGTCGGCCCGAGGAACACCCCGCCGTCAGCTCCGTAAACAGCGACGCGCGTACTTGTCCGCCCGTCGACCGCCGCCACCGACCACCGGGAGATCGGTGGTCGGTGGTCGGTGGCGGCGGCCGACTCCGCGAGCCAGGCCCTGCTCGCGCCGACGCTCGACAGGGCGATGTCCAGGGCTCGCGCACAAGCGTGCGTGACCCTGGACGGAACCGTGCTGCCGATGGGTGGCTCGCCGCTACCGCATCATCCCTGGTACTTGCCTGCCGTGGCCGAGCCGGGAGTGAGGTTCGGCCCACAGCGCTGGAGGTCATGGGTGAAAACCACAGGCAACGTCCGCCGCATCAGGGCGCGTACGGTCGGCAGCTGCTCGGGTTGTCGCACAGCGTCGGCCCGCACCCAAGCGCCGGTGCCGTCAGACGCGCGGTAGAGCGGCACGTAGCCCTTGGAGAGGAGCAGTGGCTCCTTCATGCCGGTCCTGTTGCCCCAGTCGTCGGTGGCGTCCACAAAGGTCGGGCGCAGCTTGTCGAGTGCATATGTCTGCAGTCCCGTGATGTCCTCGGCCGCCAAGTAGTCGGCGATGCGTGGCTCGGTCAGTCCCGCGAGGTCGTAGACCTTGAGCTTGCTGGTGAGCAGCGTACCGCCGAGGCTTGGCACCAGCAGTGACCCGTTCCGCACGCCGAGCCGTTCGGCGATCTCGTTGATGAGTACCCCGTGGCGCTTGACCACGGTACACAAGGACAAGGTCGGCTTGGCACGGAAGTCGGCGGCGGCTTTCCACTGGGCCACGACGGAGAACAGCAGGCTCGCTCCCACGGCGGCCGAGAGCAACGCCCTGCGGTGCGGCACGGCCTGCTCGGCCAGCGATACGGCGGCGAGGCTCAGGGCCATGGCTCCGAGGGCCCATACGGGGGTCGCGAACCGGTACATGCCCATCCAGTCCGGATCCAGGACGCCGAACGCGAACAGGGTCAGGCCGAGGGGGACCAGGACCCCGAGCAGTCCCGCCGCGAGGCGCCCGCGCCGGGCCAGCGCCACCGCGCACACGGCGACGGTGACGACGACGATCGGCCAACCGGCGAAGGAGAGCAGCTCACCGGAGGTCTGCGCGAACGTCCGGATGTCGGGCAGCCCTTGTGACTTGGCCACCGCCGTATTGGGCACGATCCGCCCGAACTCGGCGTGCCGCAGGACGAGGAAGAGGGCATACGGCAGCGCGAAGGCGCCGATGCCGTACGCCGCCGCCCGTAGCCGGGCGGGGAGTTCGGGGCGGCGCAGTGTCACGAGCAGCAGGAGCGGATAGGCGCCCGCGAGGACCACCCCGTCCGGTCGGGTCAGCGCGGCTGCCAGTGCGAGGAGACCGCAGGTGATCGCCGTGCGCCGGGTCAGGAGCGCCCCGCCCGTGACGGCGCGCACGAGGACCGCCGCGAGCACGGCGGCGAGCAGCGCGTACAGCGGGTTCTCCAGACCGGAGAACATCCAGGCCACGAAGGAGAGATTGGCTGCCAGGAGTACGCCGGCGAGTCCGGTCACCACCCAGGGGCGGGCGACCAGCCGGTGCGCCGCCCAGGCGATCGCGAGCAGAATGCCCGCCGCGCACAACACTGCGAGCAGCTTCGGGAACAGCACGAGGTCGGGCACGCCGAACCAGCTGCCGCGGTCGAACAGGCCGAGCCTGCGGCCGATGACCAGCAACGCGAGCCAGGTCGGATTGGAGTAGCCCTCGACCGGCTCGGCCCCGGGCTGTTGCACGGGCCCGAGGCCCTCGTCGATGCTGCGGGCGTACGCGAAGGTGATCGCGGCGTCGTCCACGAGCCAGCGGCCGAGCGACGTGCCGTGCCAGGTGATCAGGAGCGTGCCCACGACGACGGCCACGGCGTCGGGCCAGCGGCGGGTGGGTGCCGGGCGATCAACGGACGGGCCGGCTGTGTGCTCGGACTGCCCCGGGGCCGTGGCGGTGTTCGTTGTGGTCATTGCAGGGCCTTCTTCGGAACGGACAGGACTTGCGGTGCGCTGTGCGCTACACGGGCAGTCGCCGGAACACCGACCGCGGCACATGGCGCAGGCCGGACATGACGTAACGGAGCGCTCCGGGAACCCACACCGTTTCCGTGCGGCGGCGCAGGCCCGTGACGATGGCGTCGGCGACGGCCTGCGGAGTCGTGGCCAGTGGGGCTTCCTCCATGCCGGCCGTCATGCGGGTACGGACGAAGCCGGGGCGGACGATCATGACGTGGACGCCGGAGCCGTGGAGGGCGTCGCCCAGGCCCTGGGTGAAGGCGTCGAGGCCGGCCTTGCTGGAGCCGTAGATGAAGTTGGCGCGGCGGGCGCGTTCACCGGCGACCGAGGAGAGGACGACGAGCGAGCCGTGTCCCTGGCGCCTGAGCGCGTTCGCGCAGATCAGGCTTGCCGACACCGCGCCCGTGTAGTTGGTCTGCGCGACCCGTAGCGCCGACATCGGCTCGACCTCGTCGCGCTCCTGGTGGCCCAGGAGGCCGAAGGCGAGCAGGACCATGTCGATGTCGCTCTCGGCGAAGACCTTGTCGAGGGCCGTCTCGTGGGTGTCGGGGGCCAGGGCGTCGAAGTCGACGATGTGTACGACGGCGCCCAGGTCCCTCAGTTGGGCGGCGCCGTTCTCCAGGGCCGGTGACGGTCGGCCCGCGAGCCAGACGGTGCGGGTGCGGAGGCCGACGAGGCGGCGGGCGGTGGCAAGGCCGATCTCGGAGCTGCCGCCGAGGACGAGCAGGGACTGCGGGGCGCCGAAGGCGTCTTTCATGAGCGTTCTCCAGGGCGTACGGGACGGGCTGCGGCTACAGGTGCAGGCGGCGGGCGAGGTCCGAGGTGAAGACGCCCTCCGGATCCAACTCGGCGCACAGGGACCGGAATTCGGCGAGCTTGGGGTACATGCCGGCGAGCATTTCCGGGCGCACTCGGGAGTCCTTGGCGAGATAGATGCGGCCACCCGCCTGGGCCACTTCGTCGTCGAGCGAGTCGAGGAAGGGGCCGAGCTCCGGGAGGTTCGCGGGGATGTCGAGGGCGAGTGTCCAGCCGGGCGCGGGGAACGACAGCCAGCCCGAGTCCCCCGGCCCGAAGCGCTTCAGCACGGCGAGGAAGGACGGGCAGCGCCGGGCGGAGATGCGCCGCACGATGCGGTGCAGGGCGTTCTCCTGGTCGAGTCCGACGACGAATTGGTACTGCACGAAGCCGCTGCGTCCGTAGATCCGGTTCCAGTGCGGCACACCGTCCAGCGGGTGGAAGAAGGTGGAGATCTTCTGGAGTTCGCCGGTACGCATGCGGGGCGCCTTGCGGTACCAGAGCTCGTTGAAGAGTCCGACGCTCATTCGGCCGAGCAGCCCTTCGGGCACGAAGGCGGGCGGGGCGGGCAGTTGCCCCGGCCGGAAGCGCAGGGGCGCCGCACGCGCCCGTGCGGGCAGCGCCTCCAGGGGCGCGTGGTCGCCGCGGGTGAGGACCGAGCGGCCCAGGGCGGCGCCGTGGGCGAGCAGGTCGATCCAGGCGACCGAGTAGCGGTAGCGGTGGTCGGTGGCTGTGAGGCGGGCCAGCAGGTCGTCGAGGTCCCGGGCGCGCTCGGTGTCGACCGTCATCAACGAGGTCTGCACGGGCAGCAGTTGGACGGTCGCGCGCAGGACGACGCCGGTCAGGCCCATGCCGCCCGCGGTCGCTTCGAAGAGCGGCTCGCCGCGCCGCACCGTGCGCACCGTTCCGTCGGCCGTCAGCAGGTCGAGCGATGTGACGTGCCGTGAGAACGCCCCGGAGACGTGATGGTTCTTGCCGTGGATGTCGGCGCCGATCGCTCCGCCGACCGTCACATAGCGGGTGCCGGGGGTCACGGGGACGAACCAGCCGAGCGGAAGCAGCACTTCCATCAGTCGGTGCAGGCTGACTCCCGCGTCGCACTCCACCACGCCCGCGTCCGCGTCGAAGCGGTGGACGCGGTCGAGCCCGGTCATGTCCCAGACGGCGCCGCCCGCGTTCTGCGCCGCGTCACCGTAGGCCCGCCCCAGGCCGCGGGCGATGCCGCCCCGCGCGCCGCAGCTGAGGACAGCGGCCCTGACCTCGTCGTATGTACGCGGCCGTGCGAGCCGGGCGGTGGTCGGCGCGGTGCGGCCCCAACCGGCGAGCGAAACAGGCAGGTTGGTGGATACGGGTGGATTTGATGTCGTCTGGGATGACATGGGGGCGACAGTAGCCGCCGACGGAATGGAAACCGGCACTACTAGGCCATGCAGGTGGCCACCGGGCGGGTCGCGGTACGGCTCCCGGTACGGACCGCCCACGGTCTGGGTAGATGAAAAGAATCTTTTGGGCTGATTTGGGCAGGTTTTAAGGAAGGCTCCCTTCATGCTCGACCTGGACGACAGACTCCTCGCGGCGCTGCGTGAGTGCGGCGGTGACCGGCATGTGGCGTCCGTGGCCCGCGCACTCTCCCTCAGCGGTGAGCACGGAGCGCTGTGGATCGCCGCCGGACTCACCGGGGCCGTACTCGACCGCGAGCGGCGCGGCTGCTGGCTGCGGGCCACGGCCCTGACGGCGACCGCGCACCTCGCGAGCATGGTCATCAAGCGAGTGGTGCGCCGCGCACGCCCCGAGGTCGAGCCCCTCGTGGCGACGGCCGGCCGGCACTCCTTCCCCAGTTCGCACGCCACATCGGCCGCCGCCGCCGCTGTCGCCTATGGAGCGCTGCGCCCGGCCGGGGCGCGGATCGTGCCCCCGCTCGCGGCCGCGATGTGTGTATCGCGGCTGGTCGTCGGCGTGCACTACCCGAGCGATGTCGCGGCGGGCGCCGCGCTCGGGGCGCTCACCGCGCGCGCGGGCGCCGCATGGGCGGGCCGGGGAGGCGGGCATGCCTGAGCCCACCGCGCTGCTCGATTCCAGCGGCCGCCCGGACGGCACACAGCGCCCCTCCCCGATCGGCCTGCCCCTCGGTCTGCTCAGGACCGCGCGGCCACGCCAGTGGGTCAAGAACGGCTTGGTGGTGGCCGCCCCCATCGCCGCGGGCGAGCTGTTCTCGAGCGGCGCACTCACCCAACTGGCTCTCGTCTTCGCCCTGTTCACGGCCGCCGCGTCCGCGATCTACCTGATCAACGACGCGCGCGACGCCGAAGCCGACCGCGCCCACCCGCAAAAACGTCACCGCCCGGTCGCGGCGGGCCAGGTACCGGTACCCGTCGCGTACGCGGTCGGCGGCGTCCTCGCCGTACTCGCCCCGACAGCGGCGGCGTACCTGTGCACCCCCATGACCGCAGCCCTGCTGGCCGCGTACGTGGGGATGCAACTCGCGTACTGCATCAGCCTCAAGCACGTACTCGTCGTCGATCTCGTCGTCGTCACCACCGGCTTCCTGATGCGCGCGATGATCGGCGGAGTGGCGCTCGAGATCCCGCTGTCGCGCTGGTTCCTGATCACGACGGGCTTCGGGGCGCTCTTCATGGTGTCGGCCAAGCGCTACTCGGAAGCCGTGGGCATGGAGGGGAAGAACGGCGCCACGCGCGCGTTGCTCTCCGAATACTCCACCGGCTACCTGCGGTTCGTATGGCAACTGGCGGCCGGGGTCTCGGTGCTCGCGTACTGCCTGTGGGCGATGGAGTCCAGAGGCTTCTCCGAGGCGACGCTGCTGCCGTGGCGGCAGCTGTCGATGGTGGCCTTCATCGTCGCGGTCCTGCGGTACGCCGTCTTCGCCGACCGGGGCAGCGCGGGCGCACCCGAGGACGTCATCCTGCGGGACAGGCCGTTGGCCCTGATCGGCCTCTTCTGGATCACGCTCTTCGGCCTCGAGGTCGCGAAGCTGTGAGCCCTCACACGAACCGGCGGCCACCATGGCTGTGACGCGCTCGGAGGTCATCGGCTTCGCGGCGGCAGGACTGTGCGCGTACGCCGCCGATCTCGCCGTCTTCGTCTGGCTGCGCGGACCGGCCGGCTGGGATCCGCTCACCGCCAAGGTGGCGGGTTTCGTGGCCGGCTGCACGGTGGCATACGTGGGCAACGCCCTCGGTACCTACCGACGGCGCGGCCGCGAACAGGCTTCCCGCGTCAGGCAGTACGCGGTCTTCTTCGCGGTCAACCTCGCGGGCGCCCTGGTCCAGCTCGCGTGCCTGGCGGTGTCGCACTACGGCCTCGGCTTCACGTCGCAGCGCGCCGACACGATCTCCGGAGCGGGCATCGGCATGGTGCTGGCCACGTTGCTGCGCTTCTGGGGGACCAGGACGCTGGTCTTCCGGGGCGAGCGGCAGCCCGCCTGAGTACGTCGGCGGGCCCGCCCGCTCAGACTTCCGCGGCCTGTTCCAGCATCCGGTCGACGACCCGGGCGGCGGCCCTGCCGTCGTCGAGGTCGCAGAACAGGTGTTGGAAGCGCGCGAACCGGTCCTGGTGCGCGATGTGCACCTTCTCGATGTCACGGATCGCCTCGATCAACTCCGGCGAGGTCCGCAGCAGCGGCCCCGGGGAGTCGGCCTCGAAGTCGAAGTAGAAGCCGCGCAGGGTGTCCCGGTAGTGATCCAGGTCGTACGTGAAGAACAGCATCGGCCGCTCGAGGTGCGCGTAGTCGAACATCACCGAGGAGTAGTCGGTGACCAGGAGGTCGGCGGCCAGGTAGAGGTCGGCGATGTCCGGGTACTCCGAGACGTCCCACACGAAGCCGTCGCCGGCCCCCGGGACGACGTCGACGATGTTGGAGTGGCGGCGGATCAGCAGGACGTGGTCCTCGCCGAGCTGTTCGCGGGCCTCGGCCAGATCGATCCGGAGGTCGAACCTGAACTGGCCGGCGCTGTGCGCCTTGTCGTCACGCCACGTCGGCGCGTAGAGGACGACCTTCTTGCCCTCCGGCAGGCCGAGTTCGCGGCGCACCTGAGCGGCGGCCTGCTCCCGGTCGGGTGCGTAGAGACGGTCGTTGCGGGGGTATCCGGCCTCCAGGATCTCGCCCTGGAAGGAGAAGGCGCGGCGCAGGATCGGGGTGGAGAAGCGGTTGGACGAGACCAGGAGGCTCCAGTTGCCGGCCTCGAGCGCGAGCCGGTTCTGGTACTCGCGGTCGAAGTGCAGGGTCTCGATGTCGTGGCCGATCTTCTTCAGCATGGTGCCGTGCCAGGTCTGGACGATCACCTGTCCGGGCCGGCGCTCGATCCATTCGGGCAGGTGCCCGTTGGTCACGATGTAGCGGCTGGACGCCAGCGCCTCGAACCATTCGCGGCCCCACATCCGGACCTTCTCCGCCCCGTCGGGCAGTTCGATCTGGCCGTCCCTGACCGCCCACAGGTGTCGCAGGCCCGCATCGCGCCGGACCAGTTCCTCGTACATGGCGCGCGGGCTGTCGGAGAACTGCTTGCCGTTGTAGCTGAGGTAGAAGACCTGGTCGCGCAAGGGCTCGTTCGCGCGCATCGGCGCGTAGACCTCGCGGTGCAACTGGAGTTGGCGGTACGGGCCGCGCTCGTCGTCGGCCAGCTCGGAGCGGCAGTTGAGCTGCGGGAAGTCCTCCCACCGGTTTTCCAGCCAGTAGCGGCGGCCCTTCAGTTCGCTGTGCAGGGGGAACCGCGGCAGGGCGAGGCGGTCGATGACGAAGGGGGTCCGCGGCTCGCCGACCTCTCCCACGAGGAAGAGGTTCCAGCGGCCGGCCTTCAACGGGAGACCACCGCCTGCCCCGCCCATGACGGACGGGTCGAAGGAGGCGGTGAAGGTTCCGTCGGGGCGCCAGTCGATGCGGCCCGGGCGCTCGTCGGCACGGTTGCGGGCGCGCAGCACCAGCTCCCTGCCGATGTCCCGCAGGCTCGCCCGGCCGGAGAAGACGATCTCTCCGTCGAGTTCGGCGACACGGTCGATGATCGCGCGCCGGTTCCTGCTGGAGATCTTCAGATAGCCGTTGGCTCCGGCCGTGACGGCGATCTCGGCGCCCTCGCCGGCCGCGCCGAACTCTTCGGACAGGTCGGTGGTCAGGTCCGCGAGACCTTCGCGGACCACAGTGGAGAAGCGGCGCTCCGTACCCTGCTCGTCCGTGGCGACCCACTCGGAGCTCCAACGGCGCTTGCCGGGGCGGGTGTTGCCACCGTCCGGATCGACGAACAGCGCGACCTCCGCCAGCGGGACGGTGACGGCGAGCATCCCGCCCCGGCCGCGGCCGGCCACCTCCGCCGGATAGTCCATCCGGTCTCCGGTCGCGCGATTCCGCAGCCGCAGCGACATGCGCTCGTCCGGGCGCAACTCGGTGCGGAGTTCGCCCTCCACACGCAGGACGTCGCCGTCGAACCGGCGGTCCGTGATCAGTGCGCGGACCCGCTCGACGCGGACCTTCAGAGCGCCCCGGACGCCGTGGGGCACGATCCGGTGGTCGGCGTCCACCCAGTGCACGGGCGGGTAGTTGGCGGAGGCGGCGCCGCGTGTCCACACCGCACCGGCGCGGAACAGGCCCGCCGCGTACACGTGGACGCCGACGTGCCAGAGGCCCTCCTGCCAACGGCCGCGCCTGCGGAACTTGGCGGGGTCGATCTCCACGCGCCAGCCGGCCCAGTCGTAATTGTGGGACTTCTGGCCGGAGTCGGTGGTGGCCTGCGGATGATGGACGTTGGCGGCGGGCAGCAGGGTGCGGCGGCGGCTGCCGTCCCGCTTGAGCTGGATCGCCTTGACGCTGCCGCGGCGGGTGGGCACGTCGATGCGGCTGATCCAGGCGTCGCCCTCCAGGACGAGCTTGCCGCCCTGCCACTCGGCGGCGCGCAGCGGGGAGCGCAGCTCCAGCTCCTTGTCGATGCGCAGCGCCGCCTTGGGCAGCGTGAAGCCGCGGTCGGTGAGCGGGGCGAACTCGGCGTACTTGTGGCGCCGTCCGGTGACGGTCACCGGGTCCTTGCGGCGCCGGGAAGCGAGCAGCGCGAGGAGTTCCGCCATGGCGTGCTTGCGCACCAGGATCCACTGCACCCGCAGCACGGCGGGCAGGCCGAGGACCAGCTTGGGGTCGATCTGGTCGAGGAACCGGTTGGCCTCGTGCAGGAAGGCGCTGCGGAACTCCGCGTCGCCGTCGGGCAGGACGCGCAGGAAGAGCCGGAGGTCGTCGCGCAGCACCCGCTCGTCGTACTCCCGCTTGAACCTCTCGGCGCGCGGGTCGGGCAGCGCGCCGAGGAAGGAGGAGACGGTGAGGACGGCGGCGACCCGGTCTCGGACGGCCTGTGGTTCGGTACGGCGCTGGGTGATCGAGGGGGCGGACTCGCCCTCGCGCAGCCGCCAGTAGTAGACGGGTTCGCCGACGATGTCGACGGCCTCGGCCCGGTAGTAGGCGGTCAGCACGACGGAGATGTCCTCGTGCAGCACGCCCTCCGGGAAGGAGAGGCCGCATCCGTCCCAGAAGGCGCGGCGGAAGACCTTGTTGCAGGCGATCCGGTCGGCGATGAGGCGCGAGTCGTCGGCGATGTGCACCCGGCGGCGGAGGTCACCGGACAGCATCCCGAGGAGCGGCACCTGCCAGGTCTTCTCCCCGCGCAGATGATGCACGTTCCCGGTGGCGAAGTCGGAGCCCGACTCGTCCAGGCTCCCGACCATCGTCCGGTACGCGTCGGGCGGTACGACGTCGTCGCTGTCGACGAAGGTGACGTACTCGCTCGACGGGGAGACGTTCGCGAGACCGGTGTTACGGGCCGCCCCCAGCCCCGCGTTCTCCTTGCGCACCAGCCGGAACCGCCCGTCGCGGGCCGCGTACTCGGCTGCGATGGCGGCCGAGTCGTCCGGTGAACCGTCGTCGACCATGACGACCTCGAGGTCCTTCATGCTCTGCCCGGCGAGCGAGTCCAGGCAGGCGGGCAGGTACTGCTCCACGTCGTAGATGGGGACGATGACACTGAGGCGGGTGCTCATCGGGCTCGTTCTTCCTTCGCTGCCGGAGTGCGTGGGATCTCGGTGCCCACACATGCGGGCCGGGTGGGAGCGGGGGCGACGGGGCGCAGGTCGAGCGGCGTCATCGGCACGGGGGCGTTGTCGTCGAGGAACACCCGGCGCACGACGCGTTCAGCGGCGCGGCCGTCGTCGAACTGGCAGAAGCGGCGGCGGAATCCGGCCCGCAGGGCGGCGGCCTCGGGGCTGTTCCAGATCCCTTCGGTGAGCAGCGCCTCCAGGTCGTCCTGGGTGCGGGCGACGACGCCCGGCGGCTCGTTCAGCAGGTCGAAGTAGGTGCCGCGGACGGCGGAGTAGGTCTCCCAGTCGTCCGCGTAGATCATGATCGGCCGGTCGAGGACCGCGTAGTCGAACATCGCGGAGGAGTAGTCGGTGATCAGGCCGTCGGCGGCCAGGTAGAGGGTCTCGACCCTGGGGTGCCCGCCGACGTCCCTGATCCGGCCGCTGCGCCGCAACTCGCCATAATCCGGGGCGGAGTTGTAGAAGTAGTGGCCGCGCACGAGCAGGACGGTGTCGGGGCCGAGGGTCTCGGCGAGCCTGGCGAGGTCGAGCCGGGGCGCGAAGGAGCTCTCGTACTCGCGGTGCGTCGGCATGTAGAGCAGCGCGGTCACGCCCTCGGTGAGGCCCAACTCCCGTCGCGCCCAGTCCACTTCGGTGGCACCCGCGCGGGCCAGCACGTCGTTGCGCGGGTAGCCGGTCTCCAACGTGGTGTGGGGCGAGGGGTAGACCCGCTCCCAGACGGCCGTGGAGTGGGTGTTGGAGGAGAGGCCGTAGTCCCAGCGGTCGCAGCGCCTGAGCATCCGGTCGAAGTCCATGTCGGTGGAGGCCGGGTAGCGCCGCTGGTCCGTGCCCATCGTCTTCAGCGGGGTGCCGTGATGCGTCTGGACGTGGATCTGGCCGGCCCGTTTGACCACGGAGTCGGCGAAGTTGACGTCGTTGACGAAGTACCTGGCACGGGCCATGACCGACCAGTACGCGCGCGAGCCGACCAGCACGTGATCGGTGCCGTCCGGGACCCGGTCCACGCAGTCCGGCCGGATCAGCCAGACGGGGCGGATGTGCGGGGCGAGTTCGGCGAGCCGGTCGGCGATCGCGGCCGGGTTCCCGGTGACGCCGCGGCTCCAGTACGAGGAGAAGACGGCGAGGTCGTGCTCGACGGGACGGTGCAGCTCGGCCCAGTAGTGGGCGGCCATCGCGGCCCGCTTGGCACCCCGGACCGCGCCCACGGCCCGGCGCTGCGCGGCCCGGGTGCCGCGCACCGTCTCGTGCAGGCCGCGCATGGCCAGGTGGGCGTCCTGTTCGAGGAGCGCGTAGCGGTGGCCGCGTCGGCCGCCGGGCCGCCGGTATCCGTCGGGCCGGCGCGTCCGGTAGTGGCGGGCGGCCTCGTGGAAGAACTCGGCCTTGTCCTGCTCTGGCAGCCGGCCGGGCTTCGTGTAGATGGTGAGGTAGTGGTCGACCATCTTCTCGAACAGCCGCTCCCGCCAGGGTTCGAGCTCCGGGTGCGCGTCGAGGTGTGCGAAGACCAGGTCGTACTGGCCGAAGGCTTCGAAGTGCTTGCGGCTCGTGGCGCTGAGGATGTTGCCGCCCTGGCGGCGCTGGCGGTACTCGATGCACACCCGGTCGAGGACGGCGATCCGCTCGGCGGTGATCAGCGCGGTGAACGTCCACGGGACGTCCTCGTAGTACCCGGCGGGGAAGGTGAAGCCGTGCCGGGAGAGGAATGCGCGCCGGTAGGCCTTGTTCCAGACGACCTGCAACAGCCCGAGCAGGCTGGGGCGGTCCACGAGCAGGAAGACGTCGGGGCCCTTCTCGGCCAGGAGGTGGGCGACGCCGTTGGGCCGTCGGCTGTCGTCCCAGTAGGTGCGCGTGTAGTCGAAGACGAGGAGGTCGGGGTCAGCGGTGGCGTCGAGCCGGGCGGCCATCGCGGAAAGGGCGCCGGGGGCCAGGGTGTCGTCGCCGTCGAGAAAGACGACGTAATCGCCGACGGCGCGCTCGAGACCGGCATTGCGGGCCCGGCCGAGGCCCACGTTCTGCTCAAGGTGTACGGCATGCACGCGCTGGTCGGCCGAGGCGAATTCGTCGAGCAATGCGCCACAGCCGTCGGGCGAGCAGTCGTCGACGGCGATCAATTCGAAGTCGTCGTACTCCTGTCCCAACACCGAGTCCAGGCACTCACGCAGGTATCCCTGCACGCGATGGACCGGGACCACAATGCTGAAACGCGGCATGGGCAACGACTCCTGCCTGTCTGTTGTCGGGTGACCGAATGGCACCTTCCGTAACAAACCGACACATTAACCCATAAATTCGTGCGTAATTCGCTACACGTCGCTACACGCATTGATGCGCCCATTAGGGCGCATATCAAAGACGGAGGCCGTGGCCCGACCCCGGTCACCCCGGGTGTCGCACCACGGCCTCCGCCGCGAACCGCCTCAGCGCGTCAGTGGCTCAGCTCCACGTCCGCGTCGTTCCTGCCGTTGCCGTTGAGAGCCAGCGGGAGGGCCTGCGGACCGTAGCCGCTGGCGACGACGGTGTACTGGCCGGCGTCGAGGTCGTCGAAGGCGTAGGCGCCGTCGATTCCCGTGACGGCCGTGCCGACCGTGTTGCCCGCGGCGTCCAGCAGGGTGACGCGGGCGTCGTTCAGCGGGTCGCCGGACGCGCCGCGGACCACGCCGTGGACGCGGGCGCCGGGGACCAGACGGACCTCGCAGCGGTTGGGGCCGCCGGTGGCGACCTCGACCGCGAGGGCCGTGGGCCGGTGGCCCTCCGCGCTGACGGCGAGGGTGTAGCTGCCGGGGGCCAGGTCGCCGAAGGCGAAGTTGCCCGTGGCGTCTGCGGCGCCGGAGGCGATCACCTCACCGCGCACGTCGGTGGCGATCACCAGCGCGCCGGGCACCGGGAGTTCGCCCGCCGCCTGGACGACGGTGCCGGTCAGGCCCGCCGCCCCGGCCAGCATCAGGTCGAAGTCGAGGAAGCCCTCGCCGACCGTCAGCGTCGTGGCCTGCGGCTGCCGGGAGCCCGCGGAACCGATCAGGACGTACGTGCCACCGGCGGGAGCCGCGAGCAGGTACGCGCCGTCGGAACCCGTGGTCGTACGGCCCAGTTGACCGCCCCTGAGGTCGATCAGCGTGACGACCGCGCCCACGAGCGGCGAGCCGTCGCGTTCACGGGCGTGGCCCTTGATGCCCGAGGTCGCGTCGACCGGCTCGGCCTGCGCGGGTACGGGTGCCGCCTGCGCGGCCGCCGCTGCCGGAGCGGGGACCGGGGAGTCCGCGGCCTCCGATGAGGCCTCGCCCTTCTCCGCCGCTTCACGCGCCTGAAGGCCCGACATCTTGCGCAGCGGGACCTCCTTGGTCCACAGGACCATCAAGAACGCGAGGACGATGACGCACGCCGCGATCAGGAACACCACGTGCATGGCGTCCGCGAAGCCCTGCTTGAACGGCTCCGCGAGGCGCGGGTCGAGGTGCTGGATGAACGAGGAGTCGGACAGCACGTCGCCGCCGCCACCGCCGGAGCCCTTGACCATGTCGAGGACCGGCTTGTTAGCGGGGTCGGAGACGACCGACGGGTCGTGCAGCGCGGCCTGGAAGTCATGCGTCTTCGCGGCCGACTTGAAGGCCTCGGAGATCTTGTCGCCGACGTTCGAGAAGAGAACGGAGAGGAAGATCGCCGTACCGGCGGTGGCGCCCATCTGCCGGAAGAACGTGGACGACGCGGTCGCCACACCCATGTCCTGCGGCGGCACCGCGTTCTGCACCGCGAGCACCAGCGTCTGCATGCAGCAGCCCAGGCCGAGGCCGAAGAGCCCCATATAGAGCATGGTCTCCCACAGCGGGGTGTCCCACTGGACCTGGAAGTGGAAGAGCAGCAGCGCCGCCACCATGAAGAGGGTGCCGATGGTCGGGAAGATCTTGTAGCGGCCCGTCTTCCCGGTGAGCTGACCGGAGATGATGGACGCGATCATCATGCCGGCCATCAGCGGCAGCATCTCGAGACCGGACTTGGTGGGGCTCGCGCCCTTCACGATCTGGAGGTACTGCGGGATCATCAGCATGCCGCCGAACATGCCCGCGCCGATCAGCACGGACAGGAAGCTGGTCTTGCTGAAGATGGCGTTGCGGAACAGCCGCATCGGGATGAGCGCGTCGTCGCCGACCCGGCGCTCCACGAGGATCCACGAGACGATGCCGACGCCGCCGAGGACGTAGCAGACGATCGAGCCGGTCGAGCCCCAGCCCCACTCGCGGCCCTGTTCGGCGACGAGCAGCAGCGGGACGACGCCGAGCGCGATGGTGAACGCGCCCCACCAGTCGATCTTCCGGTCGCGGCGGACGTGCGGGATGTTGAGCACCTTCGCGACGACGAACAGCGCGACGATGGCGATCGGCACGTTCACCAGGAACACCCAGCGCCAGCCGGTGACGCCGAGGATGCTGTCCTGACCTGCGAGGGCGCCGCCGATGAGCGGGCCCGCGACGCTGGACGTGGCGAACGTGGCGAGCATGTAGCCCTGATAGCGGGCCCGTTCACGCGGCGGCACGATGTCGCCGATGATCGCGAGCGCGAGCGACATCAGACCACCGGCACCGATGCCCTGCACCGCGCGGAACGCGGCGAGTTCGGGCATCGACGTCGAGAAGGTGCACAGCGCCGAACCGACGATGAAGATCGTGATCGCCGCGAGGAAGTACGGCTTGCGGCCGTGCAGGTCGGACAGCTTGCCGTAGAGCGGCGTACAGATCGTCGACGTGATCAGGTACGCCGTCGTCGCCCAGGCCTGCTGGCTCAGGCCGTCGAGGTCGTCCGCGATGGTGCGGATCGAGGTGGAGACGATGGTCTGGTCGAGCGCGGCCAGGAACATCCCCAGCATCAGGCCGCTGAGGATGGTCAGGATCTGCCGGTGGCTCAGTCCACCGGACGTCTGTTGAGGGGTGGATATGGCTCGGGTAGCGGTGTCTCCGCGGGACGCGGACACGGCCTCAGTCATTCTTGCGTTGCTCCCTGCTCGCCACCGGGCCCGGGGACTTTCCCGGACTCGGGACGCGCGTATTCAAACTCTTCCAGATCGTCATTGAGGCGGGAGAGCAGCCGGATCAGCTGGTACCGGTCCTCGGCGGGCCAGGTCTCCAGCAGCTCCGCGAGTCTCGCGTCGCGCTGGCGCCGGTACTCCTCGAACGTGGCCCGCCCGGCGGCGGTGGCGCGCAGCAGCGCACCCCGCCGGTCCTCCGGGTCCGGACGCCGTTCGACGAGTCCCTTGTCGACCATGGCCCGCACCTGGCGACTGACCGTCGACAGGTCGAGAAAGGTCTCGGCGGCCAGGTCGGTGGCACGGCGTTCGCCGTCGCGCACCAGCTTTGCCAGCAGTACCCGTTCGCCGGACCGGCTCTCGAGCCTGGCCTTCTGCCGGTAGGCAGTCAGCAGTCTCGAGAACCGCACCAGTTGCGTGCCGAGTCCCGCCGCGGCGTCCTCGGCACTCGCGCTTCCCTTCACTGGGTCGGCGTCCGCTGCTTCACGGCCATGGACCGTCCCCTTGTCCATGTCCCGCCTTCCCGTTCACATTCAATTGCTTGTATCGAGCAAGTGAGTGTAGCCGCCATTCGCGGGTCCCCGACCCAGGGGGTACGAGAGTATTTGCGCAGGTCAAAGCGGGGTCAAGCCCGGGTCAGGCGGAGGTCAGGCAGGGGTCAAGAGCACTGCGGCGTTGTGTCCGCCGAAGCCGAAGGACGTGCTGAGCGCGAGGGAGGTGGGCCGCTGACGGGCCGCGCCCGCGACGGCGTCGATGGCGAACTCCGGGTCGAGTTCGGTGAGCCCGGCCGTGGGCGGCACCACGTCGTCGCGCAGCGCCAGGACCGTGAGTGCCGCCTCGATCGCGCCCGCCGCACCGAGCGTGTGCCCGATGGCGCCCTTAGCGGAGGTGACGGGCGGCCGGTGCGGGAAGACGCGGGAGAACAGGGTGGCCTCCATCGCGTCGCCGCGCGGGGTCGAGGTGCCGTGCGCGTTGATGTGGTCGACGTCACCGGGGGCGGCGCCGGCCTCGGCGAGCGCGGCCCGCACGGCGCGTTCGGCCTCGCGGCCCTCGGGGTGCGGGGCGACCAGGTGGTGGGCGTCGGTGCTGGTGCCGTAGCCGACGAAGGACGCGAGGCGGGGCGCCGAGCGGGCGTCCGCGTGCTCGGCCCGCTCCAGCACGAGGACGCCCGCGCCCTCGCCGATGACGAAGCCGTCGCGGTCCGCGTCGAAGGGGCAGGACCGCCGGTTCGACAGCGCTCCGAGCTGGCCGAACCCGGCCACCATCAGCGGCACCACCGCCGCGTCCACGCCGCACACCACGGCGATGTCGCACTGCCCGGAGGTCAGCAGCTGCCGCGCGACTCCGAGCGCGGTACCCCCGGCCGCGCAGGCCGTCGCGACGGGGAGGGTGGGCCCGGTGATCCCCAGGTGCAGCGCGATGGTGGCACACACCATGTTGGGCAGGAAGCCGGTGAGGAAGTACGCGGAGACGCTGCCCGCCCCGCCGCTCGCGAACCGCTCGGCCGCGGCGATCCGGGTGTGCTCGCCGCCCACGGACGTGCCGGTGACCACGGCGACGCGCGAGCCGTCCCACTCGGCGGGGTCCAGCTTGGCCCGGTCGAGCGCCTCGCCCACGGCGGTCAGCGCCATCCGGGCCGCGGGGTCGATGCGGGTGACGCCGCGCGGCCGTACGGGCAGTTGGTCGGCGCCCTCGACCCGGCAGCTCAGGGTCACCGGGAGCTCCGCGAGCGTCGGGTCGTGGCGGGCGGCGGAGCGCCCCGCCAGGACGGCGGCCCAGGTGCTGTCCGCGTCCCGGCCCGCCGCGGTGACCAGGCCGAGCCCGGTCACCAGGACGGCGTTCACCGGCCGCGCCGCGCGTCGACGCGGGAGCTGAACTCGGCGAAGGGCAGCTCGCGCAGCTCGTCCTCGGTGACGGTGACGCCGAGCTGGTCCTTGAGCGTGACGGCCAGCTCCACGGCCATCAGCGAGTCGACGAGCAGGTCGGTCATCAGGGCGTCCGAGGTGACGGCGGCACGGTCGACCTCGAAGGTGTCGACGAGCATGCCGGTGATCAGGTCGGGGGTCGCGAGGGGTTCCGGGGGCGCGAGGGCCTCGGCAGCCACGGGGGGCTCGGTGGTCGTGGGGGTCTCTGGGGACGCGGGGGTGCTCATGGCCTGAAACAAACCACCCCAACAGGACCCTTAGCCTTGCGCTCGCCCATATTCAGCACAAAGTGGGACTTTGTGAGCAACCTTGAGACCAACGTGGACGACGCCCTCGGCTGGCTGGCCGACGACTATCTGCGCGTCGAGACCTCGGGCATCGAGCACATCCCGGCGACCGGCCCCGCGATCCTGACCGCCAACCACTCCGGAGCCTGGGGGTTCGACGGCTTCGTCCTGAACAAGGTCCTGCGGCGCGAGCTGGCCCGGCCGGTGCACCTCTACGCCGACAAGCTGGTCTTCCGGCTGCCACCGCTCGCCGCGTACGCGCGCCGGCACGGCGTCTTCAGCGACGATCCGACGCTCGGCCGCGACCGGCTGGCGCGGGGCGGGCTGACCGCGATGTTCCCCGAGGGCATGGACGGCGTCGGCAAGGACTTCTCCTCCCGCTATCGGCTACGGCCCTTCAACCCCGGTTTCGCCGCCGTCGCCGTGCTCACCGGGGCGCCGGTCGTGCCGGTGTCCATCGTGGGGGCTGAGGAGACGTTCCCGAAGCTCGGCGAGATCGGGGCGCTCGCCCGACGGTTCGGGCTGCCGTACTTCCCCGTGACCACGCCGCTGCCACTCCCGGCGAAGTGGCTCGTCACGGTCGGCGAGCCGATCCCGGCCCCGGCCGCCGACCCTTCGTACGCCCGGCGCTCGGCCGCGGCGCGGCGGCTGTGCGACGAGGTGTGGTTCACGGTGCAGGCGATGGTGGACCGGGACCGCGGGCGCAGGACGACACCGTTTTGGTAGGCCAACTGCCGCGCCCGCGTGCTTAGTTGGCGAGCCACTCCGCGGCTCTACGGGCGTCGGCGGCGGCCGTGGCGCAGCGTTCCGCGTGCGCGAGCAGGGTCATCCGGCACCGCTCGCCGAAGGCGTCGTGGTTCCAGCCGGGCTGCCGCGCGCAGTCGGCGAGGCGGCGCGCGTGCTCCTGGAGGTTGCGAGCCCCTGCGGTGGCGAGAGCGGCGTAGTGGGCGGGGTCCGCGCCCATGACGGGCCCCGCACTCACGTCGGGCGCCTCGCGCGCACCCGTGGGAGCGTCCGCGCCGGCCCGGTCGGCGAGGGCGCGGACGAGTTCGGTGACGGCGAGCACGCCCAGGTCGGCCGCGGGGCAGGGGACGCGGGCGGCGCACAGGTCGGCCGACAGGTCGTCGAGCGGATCCGCGCTGTCCAGGCCTCCGGAGCCCCAGCCCGCGGTGTCCAGGCCCCCGGAATCCCGGCCCTCACTGTCCGGCCCCTCGGAATCCCGGTCCTCGTCCAGATCCCGCAACCACGCGGTCGCGCACAGGATCTCGGTGTCCGCCCCGACCGTCAGGTCGTCCCACCGGAACGGCGCGACGACCGCGTGGATCGTCGCGGGCAGCGGCGGATGGCGGCGCACCGCCTCGGCCACGCTCCGCTCCACTCCCTCGGTCGCGAGCAGCGCGAAGGCCCGCGGCGCCGTCTCGGCGAGGGCCCGGGTGACGACCTCCAACGCGTGCTCCAGGTAGGCCGCCTCCGGGCCGGCGCCCGCGCCCGCCCGCGCACCCTCATGAACGTACGGCTCGATCCGGCGCCTCAACGCCGCGCTGCGGGCGCCGTGTTCGGCCTGGTCCGCGGAGCGTGCCGTGGCGTCGAGGATCTCGCTGACGAGGGTGTCGTCGGCGGCCCCTGCGCCGAGGACGAGGCGCCGGGCGAGCCGCCGGGTGACGGCGCGCCACTCGGCCCGGCCGAAGGCGCCGTCCGGCTGTCGCGCGGCAAGCAGTGCGGCGGCCGCCTCGGTGGCGGCGGAGCGCACGGCCACCGGGTTGACGGTCGGCGGCGGCGCGGCATGCGGCGTCAGGATCGTGCGCCGCCCTTCGGCGTCGAGGGCGGTGACGGCGCCAAGGGCCCCTGCCTCCTGTGCCCGCCGCAGCAGGGCGTCGGCGTCCGCGCCGGAGAACGGCATCAGGAACGCGCCGAACGCCGTGGCCATCCGCGTCGGCCGCCCCGACCCGGCCCGCCGTGCCTGGGCCAGCGCCTGCCGGGTCAGCTCCCGCCGGGTGAACGACTTGAGACCGAGCGCGCGGGCCGGCGCGTCGATCCAGGAGACACGCTGGGCCGCGAGCGCGGCGCTGACCAGAACGTTCTCCAGGGGCCGGGCCGTCGCGAGCCGACGGGGAGGGGTGCCGGTGTCCATGGCGTTCATCGCCGTTCTCCTACGCGTCGGTGGTGCCGGTGGGTCGGTGGGTTCGGTAGCGGTCTCGGTGGTCGTCACTTGTCGAGCAGTTGGTACGGCTGGTTGCCGACGATCTCGCCGTCGTACGCGGTGATCAGCTCGTTGACGCGGGCGCGGTGCGGAAGGTCGTCGCCGCTCAGGGTGTCGGCGTACGCCTGCGGGGCGTGCGAGAGCGGGTAGTCGTACGTCTCGTCGAGCCAGGCGAGTTCGAGCCAGGTGTCGGGGACGTCGCAGGCGGAGGCGGGTCCGCGTCCGTCGAGCCCCGGGATCACGTCGTGCTTGTTGACGAGGCTGACCACCTGGACCGCGGGGTCGAGCGGGCGCTTGTTGTCGATGGGCGAGCCGACGGTGACCACATGCGTGAGCCGGTACGTCGACACGACGTCGAGGTCGCAGGCGAGGTTCATCGCGGTGATCCCGCCGAGGCTGTGGCCGACGATCATCAGCTCGGACCCGACCGGCACCCCCGCCCGTACCAGCAGGTCCTTGACCGCGCGGCTGTACGTGGTGTCGGTGCGCAGCGCGGCGTCGAACGCGCCGACGAGGTCCTGCGGGGTGCTGTTGCTGACCCGGCCGAAGCTGGTGCCGGGCAGCAGCAGGACGTGCCGCCGGGCGCCGTCGGCGCAGTCGATGCGGCGCAGCAGGGCCAGGCCGTGGTTGCCGAGCGCGGAGATGTCGTCGATATAGCGGACGATGTCGTTGCCGGAGCGGGTCAGGACGCGGCTGAGCATCGCGTCGGGTTCGACGCGTTCGGCCCGGCCAGGACCCGGGTTCAGATGCCGGATGACCCCGGCGGGCAGGCCGAGGAACGGGTCGGTGCCGGGCACTCCGCCGGACAGGGTGACCCAGGAGAAGTCGTCGTTGGCGGGGTTCTCGTCGAGGAGTCCCTGCAGGGCGAGCAGTTCCATCATCACGGGGCTGAACGTGGTGAGGGTGCGGGTGAGGCCGAGCAGATCGATCAACTCCCGTGCGGCGCGCAGCGCTTCGAACCTGCGGCCCGCGATCACCGCGTCGGTGAGCCGCTTGGCGAGCGGCTCGGTCAGGTTCGGGTGCTCGCGGGCGGCGGCCTCGATGCGCAGCGCGAACGCGTCGACGGCCATCGCCACGGCGGCGGGCCTGCGGCGGGCGACGGCGCCGAGGGAGCGGACGGCCTCGCCGACGACGCCGCCGTTCGCGGCGAAGCCGAGCCCGGCCGGGTTCGTCACGGCGCGGGCCGCGGACAGGGCGGCGCCGAACGCCCACGCGGGCCGGCGCACCGCCTGGAGCCCCACTCGCCAGCTGGATCCCGCCGCGGTCAGCTCCGCGCCGGTGCGGCGCGCGGCGAGCGCCGCGTCGGCGAGCAGCACCGACGCCGCGACGAGCAGGTCGGCGTCGGTCCGCTCCGCCGGCACCTGCGCGGCCCTCGCGTCGTCACGCCTTGCCACGTCGCGCGCGTGGACTGTCTGGACTGCCATCCCGGCCACCTCGTCCCTGGAACGCGTCGGCGGGGCCGACCCGCCACTCATCAGCAGTAGACGCAGACCGACCCGGCCCCGGCAGGGCCGCTGCCCCCACTCGGGTGACTCACGGAGCGTGCCCACCGCACCCCCGCGCTGCAAGGCCTCCCACATAACCGCAGGCCACAGCGGCCCACCGAGCCCGGGAGCCGCCCGAGTGAATCACCGAGCGTGTGCGCGCGCCGGTCTCCCACGGGACGCACCCCGCGACAGCATGCCGGTGTGATCATCGGGAGGTTTGTCGAAAGGGCCCCACGGCGGCTGCGTAAGGAGGTGAGCCCTCATCGAGAGCCGGCTTCGGAGGCAAGCCCACATCGCCGGCCGCGTACGGAGGTGAGCCCCATTCAAGCCCGTCCGGCGATCGAGGACCGGGGCCCGGGGCAGAGCCCCGTGAGCGCAAACCCGCCGGGCGCCCCGGTCGCACCGGGGCCGGGACCCACCGTCGGACCACTCGGAGCGACGCGCACCCGCAGGGCACGGCGGCTGCTCACCGCCCTCTGCCTGGCGGCCTGCTGCTGGTCGGCCACGAACTGGTCCACGGCAGGCCCCTCGGCCGCGGAGGCCGCAAGGCCACACCGCACCATCGCCGACGGCACCGGCGCACACGGCCTCGCCCTCGACGTCACCGTCAACACCCGCCCCGGAACCACCGCCCTGCGCCCCGGCATCCGCACCGGCGGCGAGGTCGTCGCCTCGTACCGCCTGACCAACCGCGGCGGCGCCGACCTGCACGACCTGCGGGTGCACGACCCCTCGATGCCGGGCGCCCGGCTCCACTGCCCCGGCGGCCGCGACCTCGTGCCGCTGCTCATCGGCCTCCGTTCGGTGCGCTGCACGGCGACCGGGCCGGCCCGCCCCGGCAGATGGGTCGCACAGGTGCGGGCCGCCGGGCGCCAGCCGTATCTGCGCGCCACCGTGCAGGCGACCGCGCGCTCCGGGTACGCGGGGGTGGGCGCGGCCCTGACGCTCCGTCAATCGGCGCGTCCGACCGGCCCCGACCGGGCCCACGTCACCTACACCGTCACCAACCCCGGCAACCGGCCCCTGCACGACATCCGCGTCACCGACCCGGGCCTCGCCCCCGACCGCATCGACTGCGCCCACGGCCGCCCGGTCGTGCCGCGCCTGGCGCCCGGCGCCACGGCCGAGTGCGGCGGTGACGTGCGGCGCGCCCCCGGCACGTACACCGGTCGTGGGCTCGCCGAGGGCAGCGACCTGATCCGTACCATCGGCGCGCGCGGCGAGGAGGTGGCGCCGCCCCGGTTGTCGGCGCGCGCCACGACGCGGCTCGTGATCCCGGGGGCGCCCGCACCCCGGCCGAAGGAACCGGCGTCACCGAAGCCGCCCGGCGGACCCCCGGCCGAGCCGCCCGCCGCACCACCGCTGCGGCCGCCCGTGCCGGCCGCCGCACTGCTGCTGGTGGCTCCCCCGCCGGGCATCGCCGCGCCGGACCCGGCGCCCCGACCGCCCCGACTCCCCCTCCCCCCAAGGCAACCCCGGCAGCCCGAGCCCCCAACCGAACCCGACCCCGAGGCACGTACGCAGGCGAAGAAGTCCGGCCAGGAGGACCGACTGCCCCCGCTGCTCCGCCGTTTCGTCCACGACAACGGCCGGCCCACCGGGCTCGGCCTCATGGCGGCGCTGTTCCTCGTGCTGCTGCCCGCCGCGATCGCGGCCGCGGTGCTCGGCTCGGCCCGCAGACACTGACCGAACGGCCCCCGAATCGGAGCGGACTCCCGAATGATCGAAAGCCTGGCCATCGTCGTCGGCGTCGCCCTGCTCGCCGCCGCGATCGTCCTCGTCAAGCACCGTTACTGGCCGCTCAGCCCGGACGAGGAGCCCCGCGAGGACGTCGCCGAGTACATCTCGATGATGGTCGGCGTGCTCTACGCGCTGGTGCTCGGCCTCGCCCTCGTGTCGGTCTGGGACACCCACTCCGGGGCCGAGGACCACGCGGCGGCCGAGGCGAGTGCCGCACATCAGATCCATCTGCTCTCGGCCGGTCTGGCACCCACCCAGGGCGAGCGCGTGCGCACGGACATCGAGCGGTACATGACCCACGTGTCCGACACGGAGTGGCCGGCCATGGCCGAGGGCGGTCCGCTGGGGGCGGAGGGCTGGCGGCTGTTGGGCGACGTACGCGCGGCGAGCCAGGTGCCCGCCGACGCCACGCCCTCCCAACAGGCCACCGTTCAGGAGGCTTTGGCACAGCTGAGCGTGCTCGACGAGGCGCGCAGGGGCCGGGAGAGCGACGCGGGCGAGCGGCTCTCGCCGGTGATCTGGTTCGGCCTGATCGTCGGGGGCGGTCTCACGGTCGCCTTCATGTTCATGTTCGGGGTGCAGCGCAGCTTCACCCACGTCGTGATGGTGATGGGCCTGTCCGCCCTGATCACGTTCACCGTGCTCCTGATCTACCAGCTCGACGGCCCGTTCAGCGGTCTGATGGCGGTCGACCCCACCCCGTTCACCCGCACCTTCTGAGCCGCCCCCCTCCCGGACCGGTGGCGCTACAGATCCGCGCCCAGCTCGCTCCTGACCACATAGCTGCACTGCGTGTACGAGTACCCGGACTGGATCCGGCCGCCCGCCGCGCGCCCGCTCGCCGTCGCGTCGCGGCCACCCGGCTTGTGCAGGAAGTGGTACGTGCCCGCGGGCAGCCGCAGCGTCCGCTTCGGGTAGCTCTTGCCGCTCGCCTTGCACGCCTTGCCGCGGCCCGCCGTCTCGGTCGGATACGTCTTGCAGGACCCGCAGGCGGCGATGGTGATCCGGCCGGTGACCGGTCCCGTGTAGAGGACCTCGACCGGGTCGGGCCCGTCGTTGCTGATCACCATGTCCATGCGGGAGCCGCCCGGCGCGCCCTTCGGCGGCAGCCGGTCGCCCGCGGTGGGACGCAGCTTCGCGATCTCGGCGGCGATGGCGACCTGCTGGGCGCGGGCCCGCCGCTCGTCGTTCTTGTACGTGCCCGCGAAGTCGGTCAGTGACGCGTGCGCCGCGCTGAACTTCTTGTCCTTGAACTGGTCGATGCCGCAGGCGTACGCCCCGTCCTCCACGGCCGTCGCGACGCCGCCGCGCAGGTGCGCGGGGACGGGCGCGGGCAGGCGCTTCGCGGTGTCGCCGATGCGGCGCAGCGCCCGGGTGGCGGTGCACGGGTCCGCGCCCTTCAACTCGCCCGCACGCCGCTCGACGGCCGCGCGCACGGCGGGCTCCACCTGGTCCGCCTGCGCCGACTCGGGGAACGTACGCAGGAGTTGGCCGAGTTCGCCGCCCTTGCCGTCGGACTCCGCGGCGCCGAGCTTTCCCGTACCGCACTTCAGGAGGGAGGCGGCGAGCGGCTTGTCGGGCCAGCTCGCGAGGGAGCCGAGGACTGCCCGGTCGACGGTGCCCGGCACCGACCGCAGGTGTTCGAGGGGCGCGACGGCCGCGCAGTGCTCGCCGTCGGCGTACGGCGCGGAGACCGCCTTGTAGTAGGCGTCGAGGCTGTCGTGCACGCGGTGCGCCGCCCTGGAGTCCGGGTGGTCCTCCGCGAGGTCGCGGTACCGGCCGAGCGCGGTGCGGTAGTCGGCGCGCGCCTCGGCGAAGTCTTGACCCGAGGCCTTCTTGACGAGGGCGTCGGCGCTGTCGAGCCGGTCGAGCAGCCGCTGCTCGACGGCGTCGTCGCGCAGACCGCCGTACGCGACGGCTCCCCCTGCGGGCACGGCGAGCAGCGCGAGACCGAGCACGATCGCCGCAACCGGCTTGATCTGTACGGCAGTTGCTGGCGCCCGCAGCCCGATCCGCGCGCCGTCCGCGACCGCGGCGAGCAGCAGCACCCCGTACCCGATCAGCGCCCATCCGGGCACCCCGTCCGGGTCGGCGGGCAGCGCGAGGGTGAGCAGCGCGGCCGTGGCGGCGACGCACAGCAGCGCGAGCAGGCGGCGGCGTACGAGGACGTATCCCAGGCCGAGCCCGCTGAGGTTGAGCAGCCCCGCCGCGACGGCGCGCGCCGGATCGGCGGGCCCGGCGGGCGGCCGGGCAGGGGGACGGTCGGACGGCTGGACAGGGGGTCGGCCGGGCGGCCCGAACGCGACTTCCTGCGCGGGGCCGAAGGCGGGCGGGCCGGCTGCGGGCGGATCGAAGGCGGACGGGCCGGCCGCGGGCGGGCCCGGTGGCATCGGCGGAACCGGCGGTACCGATGGCTCAGGCGGCCCCGATGGCGGTGGCCCCTGTGACGGCGGCACCGATGGCATCTGCGGAGGCGGGCCGAACCCGCCGCTCCCCTGCCGCTCCGCGTCGCCGGACGACGCGCCCCCCTGCCACCTCATCGCGGTCCCCCAACCGTCAGGTGTCACACCCCGAAGCAAACGATCGGGGGCGGCGCCCCGGCTGTCAATCGGTCACAAGTAGCCAACCCGACGCCATCGGGCCGCCAACTCCCTTTACGTTCCGAACCCTTGACGCCCCCACTACGCCCCCTTTAACTCAAGTCTTGAATTTAGAAACGGCACGACGCACCACCAGCACCCGCAACGGGATCACCGGGAGGGCACCTTGCGTCACACCGACACCACCACCAGATCCGGCCGCAGAAGGCGCGGAAGACGCGCGGCCTTACTCACCGTCTCGGCGCTCGCGGCAGGCCTGCTGCCGCTGACCGGCACCGCGTCCGCCTCCGCCGCCGACGACCCCGCACCCACCCCCGTCGACCGCTTCGAGGGCGAGGTGCCCTTCGCCACGCAGCCCGCCGAGGGCATCTTCACCTGGGGCGGTGACACCGACGACCATCCGAAGCTCGAACTCAAGGAGCGCGCGGACGCGCCCGAGGGCGCCAAGGTCCTCGAAGGCGCCTACGACATCAGCGGCTACGGCGGCTTCAGCCACGACTACGCCGCCGACAAGCCGGCCCACGACTGGTCGGCGCACAAGGGCATCCGCCTGTGGTGGTACGGCGACAACTCGGGCCGAAAGCTGACCTACGAGCTCAAGGACGGCGGCGCGCACGGCGAGGCGTCCGAGCTGTGGACGACGTCGTTCACCGACGACTTCACCGGCTGGAAGCAGGTCGAGCTGCCCTTCACTCAGTTCGAGTACCGCACGGACTACCAGCCCGTCGGCGGCATCGACCACGTCCTCGGGCTCGACAAGATGTGGGGCTACGCGGTCACGCTGCCCACCGGCACGAAGAGCCAATTCGCCATGGACGGCGTGGAGTTGTACGGCAAGGCCGACCAGTCGCTGCGCGCGCAGGTGGCGACGGACGCGGCCGTGTACCCGGTGAAGGAGGGCGGTTCGGCGGCGGTGAAGCTGTCGGTCACCACCACAGGGAACGTGCCGATCGAGGACCCCGTCACCATCGAGTACGCCACCGGCGGCGGCACCGCCGACGCGGGCAAGGACTACACACCGGTCACCGGCAAGGTCACCTTCCCGGCGGGCACCGCGTCCGGCGCGGCCAAGACGGTCACGGTCGCCACCAGCAAGGACTCGGCCAGGTCCGAGACCGCCGAGACGATCCCGCTGAAGCTGACCGTCACCGGCGCCAAGCCGCCCGCCGAGTCCCCGCAGGTCGTCATCGACGCGCACGGACTGACGTACCTCGATGCAAAGGCCCCGATCAAGAAGCGCGTCGCCGACCTCGTCTCCCGGATGTCCCTGGAGGAGAAGGTCGGCCAGATGACGCAGGCCGAGCGCGCCGCCCTCAAGTCTCCCGGCGACATCGCGAGCCACAACCTCGGGTCGCTGCTCTCCGGCGGCGGCTCCGTGCCGACACCGAACACGCCCGACGCCTGGGCCAAGATGATCGACGACTACCAACTCCGGGCGCAGGCAACGCGGTTCCAGATCCCGCTGATCTACGGCGTGGACGCGGTGCACGGACACAACAACGTCGTCGGCGCCACGATCATGCCGCACAACATCGGCATCGGCGCGACCCGCGATCCCCAACTGGCCGAGAAAACCGGGGCAGTCACCGCTTCCGAGGTGCGTGCGACCGGCGTCCCGTGGGACTTCGCGCCCTGCCTGTGCGTGAGCCGCGACGAACGCTGGGGCCGCTCCTACGAGGCGTTCGGCGAGGACCCGGCCCTCGTCGAGTCCATGGAGACCGTGATCAAGGGCTTCCAGGGCCGCGCGAACGGCAGCGACCTGGACCGCAACGACAAGGTGCTCGCCACGGCGAAGCACTTCGTCGGCGACGGCGGCACCGAGTACGGCTCCTCCACCACCGGCTCGTACACCATCGACCAGGGCGTCACGAAGGTGACGAAGCAGGAGCTGGAGGCCGTACACCTGGCACCCTTCGGCGACGCCGTGAAGCGCGGTGTCGGCACGGTCATGCCCTCGTACTCCTCGCTCGACATCATCGGCGACGACCAGGGCCCCGTGAAGATGCATGCCAACGCGGCAATGATCAATGGGGAGTTGAAGAAGAAGCTCGGCTTCGAAGGCTTCGTGATCAGCGACTACGCGGGCATCGACCAGATCCCCGGCGACTACGCCTCCGACGTCCGTACGTCGATCAACGCGGGCCTCGACATGATCATGGTGCCGAACGCCTACGCCGACTTCGAGAAGGCCCTGCTCGCCGAGACCACCGCGGGCCGGATCAGCGAGGCGCGCGTGAACGACGCGGTCTCCCGCATCCTCACGCAGAAGTTCAAGCTCGGCCTCTTCGAGGAGCCGTACGCCGACACGAGCAACAGCGACCAGATCGGCGGCGCCGCGCACCGCACCGTGGCACGGGAGGCGGCGGCGAAGTCGCAGGTCCTGCTGAAGAACGACGGGAACGTGCTGCCGCTGAAGAAGTCCCAGAAGGTCTACGTCGCCGGGTCCAACGCCGATGACATCGGCAACCAGACCGGTGGCTGGACCATCTCCTGGCAGGGCTCGTCCGGGAAGATCACGGACGGCACCACGATCCTCCAGGCGATGAAGAAGGCCGCGCCCGGCGCGACGGTCGACTACTCGAAGGACGCCTCGGCGCCCACCGCCGGGCACGACGTCGGTGTGGTGGTCGTCGGCGAGACCCCGTACGCGGAGGGCGTCGGCGACGTCGGCAACGGGCACGACCTGGAGCTCTCCGCGGCCGACAAGGCGGCGGTGGACAAGGTCTGCGGCGCCATGAAGTGCGTCGTGCTCGTGGTCTCGGGGCGGCCGCAGCTGCTCGGCGACCGGCTCGGGGACGTCGACGGGCTCATCGCGTCCTGGCTGCCGGGCACGGAGGGCGACGGCGTCGCCGACGTCCTCTACGGCAAGCGGTCCTTCACCGGCCAACTCCCGGTCACCTGGCCGAAGTCGGAGGCCCAACTCCCCATCAACGTCGGGGACGCAGCGTACGATCCGCAGTTCCCGTACGGGTACGGCCTCACGACGAAGGCGACCGGCGGCGGGAGCGGTGAGCAGGGTCTGGTGGACAAGGCGCGGCTCAAGGTCCAGGAGAAGGCGGGCGGCAAGGTGACGGAGGCGTGGGCCAAGCCGTTCGCCGAGGCCGAGCACCTCGCCCTCACCGGCGACTACAAGGGGGCGCTGAAGAAACTGGCCGCCGCGTACAAGGCGGCCTGACCGGCCGGGGCGGGGCAACTGTGCGCGCGGGGCGCCGAGTTGGGGCTTCGCATTCGGGTCCCGCGCGACACGCCGCCCGATCCCCGGCACGGACCCCGCACCCGGACGTGTGCATACCATCGCGACATGAGCGCCCATATCAGCATCGTCCGTGACACGTCGCTGCGCGCCTCCGAGGCGTGGCGGCGGCTGACCGACTGGGAGCGGCACGGGGATTCCGTGCCGCTCACCCGTGTCACGGTGACGACCCCGCCGCCGGACGCGGCGGGCACGGTGTTCGTGGCACGCACCGGTGTCGGCCGGTTCGGCTTCGACGACCCGATGGAGGTCGTCGCCTGGCAGCCGCCGCGGCGCTGCCGGATGGAGAAGCGCGGCCGGGTCGTCACCGGCTGGGCCGAGTTCGAGGTGCGGGCGCTCGGGGACGGGGGCTCGCGCGTCGAGTGGCGTGAGGAGCTGCGGGTACGCGGAGTGCCCCGCGCCGCGGACCGGGTGGTCGCGGCGGCGGGGCGGTGGGTGTTCGGGCGGGCGGTGGACGGGTTGCTCGACGACACCTTCGACGACGCCCTCGATGTCACCGGGGAGGGCACCACCGGGGACGGCACCACCGGAAACGTCACTGGAGAAACGTCACCGCACGGGCAGTGACCGGGACCAGGTGTGCGTCACTTCGCGGGGAGCAGTGGCGGCTTGGCGTACCGCACCAGTTCGAGCGCCTGCTGCGGGAACCAGTCGCCCGCCTTCGGGTCGACCGTGCCCCGCTCCGGGTCCTCGGGGCCCTCGGTGCCGCGCAGGCACAGGCCGTCCGACTCCCCCGGCGTCTTGATCCACAGGCGGGCGTCCTGCAAGGGGTCGCCGGTGCGCAGGGCCGGGCGGGCGCCGAGGCCACGGTTCGGCGGGTTGCACCAGTCCTGTGCGTCCGTGTACTTGCCGGCGGGCGGGGTCCACGTGCCCTGACCGTTGCGGCTGGAGTCCGTCACGAAGTGCGGCATTCGGGAGGCGGGCACGCGCACGTGGGCGTCGATCCAGGACTGCGCCTCGGTGCGCGGGGTCGATTGGTTCGGGCAGTCGGCGGCGTTCCCTGAGGACTTCTCGACGTACGCGATACAGGACGAAATCAGCTTGCCGTACCAGGAGTTGGCGTCGTCGGTGAAGTAGTTCGAGGCGTTGGTGTAGAAGCCGGCGGCCCGCTCGACGCCGCCCTTGAGCAGGCGGGGCACGATGGAGTTGACGCTGTGCCAGCCCGGGTGGCCGGTGTCGAGGTAGACGCGGGTGCCGCGCAGCGGCTCCAACTCGTCGACGGCGTAGTTCACTTCGGCGTACCGGGCGGCGGTCTTGGTGCCCTGGGCGTCGTCCTGACCGCAGTCGGCGGGGAGCAGGGCCAGCGAGTCGGGTTCGAGGACGACCATGGCGTCGCGGGAGCCGATGCCGCGGGCGACGGCGTCGATCCAGGCCTGGTACTCGGCGGTGGTGGCGGCGCCGCCGGCGGAGTAGTTGGAGCAGTCGCGGCCCGGCACGTTGTAGAGCGCGAACACGGGGAGGGCGTCGCGTCGGTCGGCGTCCCTGACGACGTCACGCGTGAGCTTCTCGACCTCGGCCGGGCTCTGGTCACCGAACCAGACGGCCTGCGGTGTGGCGATCATCGCGGTGACCTTGGCGGCGTCGCGGAACTGTCCCGCGCGGGCGAGCGCGGCGATCTGCCGGAGGGCGTCCGGGTTGGGGTCGGGCGTGTAGAGCTTCGGTCCGTGTCCGCTCGTCGACGTCTGCGGCTGCGACTGCGGCTGGGCCTGCGTCTGCGACTCGGCGCCGGTGGCCGTGGCCTGCGGCGCGGTGATGAGCAGGGTGGAGAGGGTGAGGGCGGTGATCGCGGCGCGTCTGAAGGGTCTTCGCACGGTGACTCCTGGGGGCCGGTCGGGCGGCGGGGCGGCGACGGGTCGGCCTTGCGGGAGGCTCCCGGTCGTCGCTGCGGGAGCGCTCCCACAGCGTCGGGTGCCATACCCCGGACGTCAAGTACGCGGGGCGGGCGGCACGTTGATGTAGCCCGATCCGGCCTACGCCACGGGCTCCGCCCCGGGCCCACGTGGCGCACGGCCAATTCACGTGAGCGCACATGCACCTACGACCGTTCCCGGGAGAGAGCGGTGCGGCAGGCGAAGCTCTGGTGGTTCCCGAGCTTCGAAGGTAGTTGTGTGCCCGTCCGGATTCGGCACCACGTAGCCGGGAAACAGGGATTGGCCGTCGCATCGCGGACAGAATCCGACCTAAATGCCGCCTACTGTCGTCTGCGGCCGGCAACGGGACAGTTCGACCACTGTGCTTGGCGCGGTGCCCGAGCCGCCCATCTCGGGAGACAGCGGACAGGGAGCGACATGACGATTCTGGTGACCGGTGCGACGGGAACTCTGGGGCGCCAGGTGGTCGAGCGGCTTGGGCGAACCGGACACAAGGTTCGAGCACTCACCCGTGACCCGGCCGGGGCGATCTGTCTGCCCGACGGCGTCGAAGTGGTGGCCGGCGATCTCGCGAGGCCGCAGACGCTGGCGGCGGCTCTCGATGGAGTCTCCGCCGTGCACCTGCTGGGGGCAACCGGGCACGACCACACTCCGTTGGCCGCAGGGCCGCAGATCGTGTCGATGGCAGTCGAAGCGGGTGTACGGCGACTGACGGTCCTGTCGCCCGGAGAAGGAGGAGAGTTGGAACAAGCCGTGCGTGACAGCGGCTTGGAGTGGACGTTCATCTGGCCGATCGACTTCATGTCCAACGCATTGGGGTGGGCTGAGGTCATCCGCGAGACCGCAGAGGTCCGTGAGCCGTATGGGAACCGCAGGACCGCTTCCGTCGACGAGGCGGACGTCGCGGATGTCGTCACCGTCGTGCTTGCCAAAGGCGGCTACGCGGGAAGGTGTCTCACCCTGACGGGGCCCGGAGCACTCACCCCGGCCGAGAAGGTCGCCGCTGTCGCGGCGGCGACCGGCCGTGAGATCGGATTCACTGAGCTTACCGACAGCCAGGCGCGTCGGCAGTGGCAGGCTGAGGGCTGGCCCGAGGACGGCATCGAGTTCATGCTCCGCATGTGGGCGACCGTGCCCGACTCGGTGGCCACGGTGACTTCAGCGGTCGAGGAAGTCGCCGGCCGCCCGCCGCGGACCTTCGCGCAATGGGCCGCCGCACACGCCGATGCCTTCCGCCCCTGAGGCCGGCTCGCATGCGCCTCGTTCCGTCGCTCATCGCATTGCCGTTCGTCGTGATCGCTGCGGGAGTAGACCGTAGCGGTACGTGAAACGCATCGGTCACCCCACAGATAGTGGCCATAGATCGAAGAGACACGGCCCAATTGGCCCACCCGGCGCGGGGCCTGAGCGCGCCGACGCCGCCGTGGTGCTTGAGGGTGCCGCCCCTGCCGTGGGGCTTGACGGCGTTCACGCCGTGGGACTTGAGGGGCCGCCACCGCCGTGGCGCTCGAAATGCCCGCCGTCGGATCGCTCATCTCCCACCACCCGCCCCCTCCGGGGGCGTCGGCCCGACGGGGTGCGGGCGACCACCGTCCCGCCACGAGTGAGCGACCGCAACGACGCCTCCCCACCCGCGACGACGGGCCGCCCCCGCCGTGGGCAACCTGCCGCCCACCCCGACTGCCCACCCGTAACGGTCTACCGCCACCGCCATGGACAATCTGCCGCCTGGGGCGCCAGGGTGGGCAAGGCGGCACCCCGGCGCCGCTCACCCGTGACGCGGGGCCCGACCCCGGAACGGCCGGCACCACACACACCGGCCCGGCGAACCCCCGCCCCCGGCCGAAGCCCCCGCAGGGGGCGGGCGGAGGGAGATGACCGGGCACCGGCACAGCCGGACAAGGCCCGGCGCCGCGCGACAGTCACCTCAGACGTCGGCCACGGCACAGCCCCGCACCCACGGTGCCGCGCACTCCTCACCGCAGGGCAGGCGTCTCCGCACGACGGGCGTTGGCCACGTCACAGCCCCGCCCCTCACGAGGGGCCCCGCCCCGGCACAGCAACCCGGACCCCGGGACTGGCCCAAGCCCCCGGCGGGGGCGGGCGGTGGGAGACGAGCGGGCAACGGCGCAGCTGAACAAGGACCGGTACCGCGCGCCGAGCGCATCGGCGTCGACCCCGGCAAGGCTCCAGGACCCGGCGCCGTGTCCCAGCACTACAAGCCCCGGCCCCGGCACAGCAACCCGGCCCCGTGGCTGACCGACGCCCCCGGAGGGGGCGGGCGGTGGGAGACGAGCGGGCAACGGCGCAGCCGGGCCGGGGGGACAGGTGCCGAGCAGGCCGCATCGCAGGCGCCACCCCGCAAACCACGGTGCCGCGCACCGTAGGCGCCACCCCACAGCCACGGTGCCGCGCACCCCGCACCGCAAGCGCCACCCCGCAACCGCGGTGCCGCACGCCCAACACGACAGGCGCCCACCCCGGCACGGCCCCCAAACCCCCGGCTCACGCCACCGAATCGATGCGGCGCGCCGCTCCCGGCTCGTGGTGGATCGGGGTGTGGGCGCCGGTCAGGGACACCCCGGTGCCGCCGCGGCGGTCGGCGACGATCTGCGAGGCGATGGACACCGCCACCTCCTCCGGCGTACGCGCCCCCAGGTCAAGCCCGATCGGGGACCGCAAGCGCGCCAACTCCAGCTCGGTGACCCCCACTTCGCGCAACCGGTCGTTGCGGTCCAGGTGCGTGCGCCGCGAGCCCATCGCCCCCACGTACGCGACCGGCAGCCGCAGCGCGAGCTGGAGCAGCGGCACGTCGAACTTGGCGTCGTGCGTGAGCACGCACAGCACCGTCCGACCGTCGACCCCGGTCCGCTCCAGGTACTTGTGCGGCCACTCGATGACGATCTCGTCGGCGTCGGGGAAGCGTGCCGCCGTCGCGAACACGGGGCGCGCGTCGCACACGGTGACGCGGTAGCCGAGGAATTTACCCATCCGTACCAGCGCCGACGCGAAGTCGATCGCGCCGAAGACGATCATCCGGGGCGCCGGAACGGACGACTCGATCAGGACCGTGAGCGGGGATCCGCATCGCGAGCCCTGTTCGCCGATCTCGACCGTGCCGGTGCGCCCCGCGTCGAGGAACGCCGCCGCCTCCCCCGCCACGGTCCGGTCGAGCTCCGGGTGGCCCCCGAACCCGCCCTCGTACGAGCTCCCGGGGCGGACGAGCAGCGCCCGCCCCGTCAGCTCCCCCGGCCCCGACACGACGCGCGCGAGCGCCGCCGCCTCCCCCGTGGCGGCGGCGCCGAGCGCGCTCGCGAGCACGCCACGTACAGCCGTATCGGACGCCCGTACAGGCGTGACGAGGATGTCGATGACGCCGCCGCAGGTGAGCCCCACGGCGAAGGCGTCGTCGTCGCTGTAGCCGAACCGTTCGAGGACCGGTTCCCCGTCCTCCAGGGCCTGCCGGCACAGCTCGTACACCGCGCCTTCCACGCAGCCGCCGGAGACCGAGCCGATCGCGGTGCCCTCGCTGTCGACGGCGAGCGCCGCGCCCGGCTGCCGGGGCGCGCTGCCGCCGACGGCCACCACGGTGGCCACGGCGAAGTCGCGCCCCTGCTCGACCCACCGGTGCAGCTCATCGGCGATGTCCAGCATGTCTCGGTCTCCTTAACAGCTCGTGGAACGGGCGGGCCGGCAGGGCTACTTGACGCCGAGCCAGCTCTCGATCGGGTGCAGGCCGAAGTACACGAGGAAGACGAGCGTCAGCACCCACATGAAGACGCCGATCTCGCGGAACTTCCCCTGCGCCGCCTTGATCGCCGTGTACGCGATCACTCCGGCTCCGACGCCTGCGGTGATGGAGTACGTGAACGGCATCAGGGCGACCGTGAGGAACACCGGCACGGCCACGGACCTGTCGGACCAGTCCACGTGCCGGGCGTTCTGCATCATCATCGCGCCGATGACGACCAGCGCGGCGGCGGCGACCTGGCCGGGCACGATCTGCGCGAGCGGCGTGAAGAACAGGCCGAGCGCGAAGAGGAAGCCGGTGACCACCGAGGACAGGCCGGTGCGGGCGCCTTCACCGACGCCCGTGGCGGACTCGACGAAGACGGTCTGCCCGGAGGCCCCCGCCACACCGCCGATCGCGCCGCCCGCGCCGTCGATGAACAGCGCCTTGGACAGGCCCGGCATGCGGCCCTTGTCGTCGGCGAGCCCGGCCTCGGTGCCGACGCCGATGATGGTGGCCATCGCGTCGAAGAACCCGGCGAGCACGAGCGTGAACACGATCATTCCGACGGTCATGCCGCCGATGGAGTCCCAGCCGCCGAACTCCACATGTCCGAAGAGCGAGAAGTCGGGCATGGAGACGGCGCTGCCGGTCAGCTCGGGCGGGCTGCCGCCCCAGACCTTCGGGCTGAGGTCGAAGACCGCGTTGACGATGACGGCGAGGACGGTGCCGGCGACGATGCCGATCAGGATCGCGCCCGGGATGTTGCGCGCCTGGAGCATGAAGATGAGCAGCAGGGTGACCGCGAAGAGCAGCACGGGCCAGCCCTTGAGCTGTCCGCCCGTACCCAGGGTGACCGGGTTGCCCTTGCCGACGAACCCGGCGTTGACCAGGCCGATCAGCGCGATGAACATGCCGATGCCGATGGTGATGCCGTGCTTCAGGGCGAGCGGGATCGCGTTCATGATGATCTCGCGCAGGCCGGTGACGACCAGCAGCACGATCACGATGCCGTACATCACGCACATGCCCATGGCCTGCGGCCACGTCATGTTGGGTGCCACCTGGGTGGCGAGCACGCCGGAGACGGACAGGCCCGCGGCGAGCGCCAGCGGCACCTTGCCGAGGAAGCCCATCAGCAGGGTGCACACGGCGGCGGCGAGCGCGGTCGCCGTGATGAGTCCGGCGTGGCTGAGCTTGTCGCCCGCCGCGTCGGGGCCGCCGAGCAGCAGCGGGTTGAGCAGGAGGATGTAACACATCGCCATGAAGGTGGTGATGCCGCCGCGCACTTCGCGCGCGAACGTCGATCCTCTGTCGGATATGTGGAAGTAGCGGTCGAGCCAAGACCTGCCGGCCGGCTGACGCGAGCCCGCGCCCGCGTCGTCGGCGGTGGTCTTCGGCTCCACGGACTGCTGGGTCATGGTGCCTCGTTTCCCAAGGTTCAAAGGGGCTCCCGTGAACTGCCTTACGGCACACGGGGTTTGGGATGGCTGCACGACCCGGGGGACGGCCCGAGACGCTTTGGTACGGACGGGGTGCCGACGCGGCGGCCGGCACCCCTGGGGAGGCCGACTAGGCCTGCGGGCCCGTGCCCGTGAGGTGCTCGGGCCGCACCGGGGTCCGGTCGAGCTCCAGACCCGTCGCGTTCCGGATCGCCGCGAGGACGGCCGGGGTCGACGACAGGGTCGGGGCCTCACCGATACCGCGCAGCCCGTACGGGGCGTGGTCGTCGGCAAGTTCGAGCACGTCGACCGGGATGGTCGGCGTGTCGAGAATCGTGGGGATCAGGTAGTCCGTGAAGGACGGGTTCCTGACCTTGGCGGTCTTCGGGTCGACGACGATCTCCTCCATCACCGCGACGCCGAGGCCCTGTGTGGTGCCGCCCTGGATCTGGCCGATCACGGACAGCGGGTTGAGCGCCTTGCCGACGTCCTGCGCGCAGGCCAGTTCGACGACCTTGACGAGGCCGAGTTCGGTGTCGACCTCGACGACGGCGCGGTGCGCGGCGAAGGAGTACTGCACGTGCCCGATGCCCTGCCCGGTGTGCAGGTCGAAGGCCTCGGTGGGGCGGTGCCGCCACTCCTCCTCGACCTCCACGGCCTCGCCCTCGAGCACCTCGGCGAGGTCGGCGAGGACCTCGCCGCCGTCGGTGACGACCTTGCCGCCCTCCAGGAGGAGTTCGGCGGTCGCCCACGCCGGGTGGTAGGTGCCCATCTTGCGGCGGCCGAGGTCCAGGACCTTCTCGCGGACGAGCTCGCAGGCGTTCTTGACGGCGCCCCCGGTGACGTACGTCTGGCGGGACGCGGACGTCGAACCGGCCGAGCCGACCTGGGTGTTGGCCGGGTGAATGGTCACCTGCGTGACGCCCAGCTCGGTGCGGGCGATCTGCGCGTGCACGGTGACGCCGCCCTGGCCGACCTCGGCCATCGCGGTGTGCACGGTCGCGACGGGTTCGCCGCCGACAACCTCCATACGTACACGGGCGGTTGAGTAGTCGTCGAAGCCCTCGGAGAAGCCGACGTTCTTGATGCCGACGGCGTAGCCGATACCGCGTACGACGCCCTCGCCGTGCGAGGTGTTGGACAGGCCGCCGGGCAGCTGGCGCACGTCGGCGCCCTCGCTGGACTCCCACTGGCGCTCGGGCGGCAGCGGCATCGCCTTGACGCGGCGCAGCAGTTCGGCGACCGGTGCGGGCGAGTCGACGGGCTGGCCCGTCGGCATGATGGTGCCCTGCTCCATGGCGTTGAGCTGCCGGAATTCCACCCGGTCCATGCCCAACTTGTCGGCCAGTTTGTCCATTTGGGCTTCGTACGCGAAGCACGCCTGGACCGCGCCGAAGCCGCGCATGGCGCCGCAGGGCGGGTTGTTGGAGTAGAGCGCGAGGGCCTCGATGTCGACGTCGTCGAGCACGTACGGGCCGACGGCGAGGGACGAGGCGTTGCCGACGACGGCCGGGGAGGCGGAGGCGTAGGCGCCGCCGTCCAGCACGATGCGGCACTTCATGTGCGTCAACTTGCCGTCGCGCGTGGCCCCGTGCTCGTAGTACAGCTTCGCCGGGTGCCGGTGGACGTGCCCGAAGAAGGACTCGAAACGGTTGTAGACGATCTTGACGGGCTTGCCGGTGCGCAGTGCGAGCAGGCACGCGTGGATCTGCATCGACAGGTCCTCGCGGCCGCCGAACGCGCCGCCGACGCCGGACAGCGTCATCCGCACCTTGTCCTCGGGCAGGCCGAGGACGGGGGCGATCTGGCCGAGGTCCGAGTGCAGCCACTGCGTGGCGACGTAGAGGTCGACGCCGCCGTCCTCGGCCGGCACGGCGAGGCCGGACTCGGGGCCGAGGAAGGCCTGGTCCTGCATGCCGAAGGTGTACTCGCCCTTGACGACGAAGTCGGCCTTCTTGGCGGCCTCTTCGGCGTTGCCGCGGATGATCGGCTGGCGGTGCACGATGTTCGGGTGCGGGACGTGGTCCGCGTGGTGGTCGGTGCGGCCCTCGTGCACCAGCACCGCGTCGGGCGCCGTCGCGGAGGCCTCGTCGGTGATGACGGGCAGCTCGCGGTACTCGACCTTGATCTTGGCGGCGGCGCGCCGTGCGGTCTCCGGGTGGTCGGCCGCGATGCAGGCGACCGGCTCGCCGTGGTGGCGGACCTTGCCGTGGGCGAGGACCGGGGTGTCCTTGAACTCCAGGCCGTAGTTCTTCATCGCGGTGGGGAGGTCGTCGTACGTAAGTACCGCGTAGACACCGGGAGTTGCGAGGGCCTCGCCCGTGTCGATCGACACGATCTCGGCGTGCGCGGTGGTGGAGCGCAGAATGTGGCCCCACAGCATGTCCTCGTGCCACATGTCGGACGAGTACGCGAACTCGCCGGTGACCTTGAGGGTGCCGTCCGGGCGGAGCGTGGACTCGCCGATGCCGCCCTTGGTCTGCGACCCCTGGGTGACCTTGCCGGGGATTCCTGTCGTACCCATGCTGCTCAGACCCCTTCCGGCTGCGTCTGGCGCGCGGCGGCGAGCCGGACCGCGTCCATGATCTTCTCGTAGCCGGTGCAGCGGCAGAGGTTCCCGGAGAGCGCCTCGCGGATGTCCGCGTCGGACGGGCTCGGGTTCTGCTCCAGCATCTCGTCGGCCGCGACCAGCAGACCGGGCGTGCAGAAGCCGCACTGGACGGCTCCCGCGTCGATGAACGCCTGCTGGATCGGGGCGAGTTCGTCGCCCTCGCCGGTCTGCGAGTCGGTGCCCTTGGCGGACCAGCTCTGCGCGTCCTGAAGCGTCGTACCGCTTTCATGGGACGCACACGTACGGGACTTGGCGTGGTCGGCGAGCCCCTCGACGGTGACGACCTCGTGGCCCTCGACCTGTCCCGCGGCCACCAGACACGAACACACGGGCACCCCGTCGAGCCGAACGGTGCAGGATCCGCACTCCCCCTGCTCGCACGCGTTCTTCGAGCCCGGAAGCCCCATCCGCTCGCGCAGCACGTACAGAAGGGACTCGCCCTCCCAGACGTCGTCGGCTTCCTGCTTACGGCCGTTGACCGTGAAATTGACGCGCATTACGCGGCTCCCTCCGTGCGAACGCCCGAGCCGCGGTACGACTCCCAGGCCCAGGTCAGCGTGCGGCGTGCCATGACGCCGACCGCGTGACGGCGGTACGAGGCGGTGCCCCGCACGTCGTCGATCGGGTTGCAGGCGCCGGAGCAGAGCGTGGCGAACTGCTTGGCGACCGACGGGGTGATGATCTTGCCGTTGTCCCAGAACCCGCCTTCTTCCAAAGCGGAGTTGAGGAATTCCTCGGCCGCCTTGGCACGGACCGGAGTGGGCGCCGCCGAGCCGATGCCGGTGCGCACGGTCCGGGTCTCCGGGTGCAGGGCGAGGCCGAAGGCGCACACCGCGATGACCATCGCGTTGCGCGTGCCGACCTTGGAGAACTGCTGGGGCCCTTCGGCCTTCTTGATGTGCACGGCGCGGATCAGCTCGTCCTCGGCGAGGGCATTGCGCTTGACCCCCGTGTAGAACTCGTCGATCGGGATGCGCCGCGAACCGCGCACCGACTCCACCTCGACCTCGGCGCCGGAGGCGAGCAGCGCCGGGTGGGCGTCACCGGCCGGCGACGCGGTGCCGAGGTTGCCGCCGACGCCGCCGCGGTTGCGGATCTGCGGCGAGGCGACGGTGTGCGAGGCGAGGGCGAGACCCGGCAGCTCACCGCGCAGGTGCTCCATGATCTTGGTGTACGGGACGGAGGCGCCGAGCCGGACGGTGTCGCTCTGAGGCCCCCCGCCCACCTCCCACTCGTTCAGCTCACCGATGCGGTTGAGGTCGAGCAGGTACTCGGGGCGGCGGTGGTCGAAGTTGATCTCGACCATGACATCGGTGCCGCCTGCGATCGGCACGGCTGTGGGGTGCTCGGCCTTCGCGGCGAGCGCCTCCTCCCAGCTGCCGGGGCGAAGGAAGTCCATAACGGCTCTCTTCTCCGTGAGGTTCGTGGATCGGGCAGGGATCGTGCGTGGTTCGTGCGTCGTGGGGGCGATGCGATCGAGCCACGGGACGTGCGGATCACAGGGGCTCGTTCAGTTCGGTTCCAGGTGCTGTTCACGCGGAGTGAAGCCAGTACACCGCCTGTGCTCCGGCAGTGTCAGTCACGGAAAACATGAACGCGTTGGCTGGCCCACGGGGGTGTCTTGTAGATTCGTATGAACGGGTGGCATCAGTAACCTCACCGTTTTCTTCTGGAAACTACGAACACAGCTCCCCGGGACACCCTGGGCAGCGGTCCGTGGGTTCCACTCCGGTACGACTTCAAGACAGATCGGCGGCGACGAACACATGCGGCTGCGCGCATTGCTGGACACGGACGCGCTGGGCCTCAGCCTCCTCGGCGGCGAGGACGAGCTCGACCGCACCGTCCGCGGCGTGATGACCACGGACCTGCGGGACCCCAGCCGCTACCTGTCCGGCGGCGAGCTGGTCCTCACGGGCCTGGCCTGGCACCGGGAACCGGCCGATTCCGAGCCCTTCGCCCGGCTGATGGCCGCGGCGGGCGTCGCGGCCGTCGCGGCGGGCACCGCCGAGTTCGGCTACGTCCCCGAGGACTTCGTCGAGGCCTGCGCCCGGCACCGCGTCCCGCTGTTCTCGGTGGCCCAGTCCGTGGCGTTCGGGACGATCACCGAGCACGTCGTGCGTCAGGTCTCGGGCGAGCGCGCCGGGGACCTCGCGGCGGTCGTCGACCGGCACCGGCGCCTGATGACCTCGGGGCCCGCGGGCGGCGGCCCCGACGTCGTCCTCGACCTGCTCGGCAGCGACCTGGACCTGCGGGCCTGGGTGCTCTCCCCGACGGGGCGCGCGATAGCGGGCTCGTCGGCGGCCGGGCCCGCGCTGCCCGCGGAGATCCGCACCCGGCTGGCGGCCGAGCACCTGGCGGCCCTGCGCACCGGGCGGCGCAGCCCGCACCGGGTGACGGTCGAGGGGGTCACGTACTCGCTGTTCCCGATCCGCTCGGCGCCGAAGGACGGGCCGGCCGCCGCGCCCTCCGCCGACGCGCGGGCGAGCGTCCTCGCGGACTGGCTGCTCGCCGTCGAAGCGGACGCGGGCGACTGGCCGGAGGAGCGGCTCGACCTGCTCCAGGGCGTCACGCAGCTGATCTCGGTGGAGCGCGAGCGCCGGGACGCGGCGCGCACGGTGCGGCGCAGGCTCGCGCAGGAGGTCCTTGAGCTGGTGCAGGCGGGCGCGGCCCCCGCGGAGATCGCGGCACGCCTTCGCGTCGCGGCGCCCGTGCTGCTGCCGGGGCTCGGCGCGGCCCCGCACTGGCAGGTCGTCGTGGCGCGCGTGGAGTGGGCGGACCAGCAGGGCGAGAAGGCCGGGGGCGGGGCCGTGGCCCAGTCGCTCCTGGAGGAGATCCTCATCGCCCCGGAGGCCGGGGCGCGCCCCGACGCCGCCGAGCCGTCCGACCGGATCGCCGTGGCGCACAGCGGGGACGAGGCGATCGCCCTGGTGCCGCTGCCCGCCGTGGCCGCGGAGCACGACGGCTCGGAGCAGGGCCTGCTCGCGGACACGCTGCTGACCGCCGTACGTGAACCCCTCGCGGCCGGGCTCGCCGACCAGGGGCGCCTGTCGATCGGCGTGAGCGCCGCGGTGCACTCCGCGGAGGGGCTGCGCGGCGCCCTGGAGGAGGCGCGGCACGCACGGCGCGTGGCGGCCGCCCGCACGGGCGTGGTGTGCGCGGCGGGCCACCAGGAGCTGGCGTCCCACGTCCTGCTGCTGCCCTTCGTCCCGGACGACGTACGCCGCGCGTTCACGGCCCGGCTGCTCGACCCCCTTCGTGACTACGACCACAAGCACCGCGCCGAGCTGATCGCGACGCTGGAGGCGTTCCTCGACTGCGACGGCTCGTGGACCCGCTGCGCGTCCCGGCTGCACCTGCACGTGAACACGTTGCGGTACCGCGTGGGCCGCATCGAGCAGCTGACGGGTCGTGATCTGTCGCGCCTGGAGGACAAGTTGGACTTCTTCTTGGCGTTGCGGATGAGCTGACGTCCCATCAAGCCCACGCGCATCCCCTTAGCGATCTTGGGAGCGCTTGGGAACCCCATCCCTTTGTGAAATCTTTCACCCACCCCCTTGGCCGGGCGCCTTGATCCGTGCTGAGATGCCCACGGCAACTCGGCTCGATGGCGTGCTCGGGAGGGCAATGTGGCGTCTACCGCCATGTCTGGTACCGGAACGAACACAGCGGACGATCCACTCCAGACCGCGGTATGGCGGTTGCGTTCGCGCGGCTGCTGGACCGACGCCGCGGCACTCCTCGACCATCACGCGGCGGCGGACGCGGGGGCGGCCCTGCAACGGGCGGCGCTGCTGGTGGAACGGTGCCTGTACACGGAGCAGGGGTGGGCGGACGCGGAGGACGCGTTGCGTGCGGCGGAGGCGCTGGCCCACACGGACGAGGAACGGGGCGCGGCGGCGTGCGAGCGGGGTCAACTCGCGTACGAGGCCACGCTGTTGAAGACGCAGGACCGGTCCGACGAGGCGCGCTCGGCGTTCGGCAGAGCGGCGGCGCTCATCGCTCCGGGTGCGGCAGGGCGCGCGCTGCTCGACTTCCGGCGCGGCCTGATGTCGGAGAACCTGGCGGACTCGCCGCAGGCGGCCCGGTCGGCGTACCGCAGGGCCCACGCGGGCGCGACGGCCCACGGCGACGCGCTCCTGCTCTCCTTCACCTGGCGCCACCTCGCCGGACTCGCCCTACGGGAGGGCGAGTTGGCGGAGGCGCGGCACGGCTTCACGGAGTCCCTGCGCATCCGTGAGGAACTCGGCTACCTGGTGGGCACGGCCCCGGCCCTCGCGTCCCTGGCGGAGGCCGAACCGGAACCGGACACGAAGGCGCGGTTGCGCGCGGAGGCGGGGCGGTTGTTCCGGTTGCTGGACGGTGTGCCGACGTGGTTGGCGGGTGTGTTGCCCGCCGCGGCGTAGGGCTGTCACGTCACGGGACTCCGCCCCGGACCCCGCTGCTCAATCGCCGCAGGGGCTCAAATGGCTGACCCGAACGCCGCAGGGGCTTGATGCACTAACCCGCAACGTGCTCCTGCACCAACAAGGTCACCGCACCGCAGTCCTGCGCCTCCAACGCATCCAGCAACGCGCCATGCTGCCGCGCGTCAACCGCGAGGTCGGACGTCGACCACCCCACCTGCCGATGCAGATCGTCGGCGACCCGGATCACCTGGTCGTTGCCCGCGAACGCGAGAACGGCCCGGTGGAAGGCGCGATCCGCCTCCGCATACCCCGCCCGGTCCCCCATCGCGGCGGCCACCGCCGTCGCACGGACCAGCGGCCGCAGCTCGGCCCACCGCGCGGGCGCCACCGTGCGCGCGAGACGCGTCACCACCGGCACCTCGACGAGCGCCCGCACCTCCGCGAGCTCGGCCAGCTCGCGGTCCGAGCGCCGGGTCACCCGGAACCCCCGGTTGGGCACGACCTCGACCGCACCCTCCCGCGCCAACTGCTGCATCGCCTCGCGCACCGGCGTCGCCGAGACCCCGAAGCGCTCACCCAGGGCCGGCCCCGAGTAGACCTCGCCGGGCGCGAGGTCGCCGGAGACCAGCGCGGCCCGCAGCGCGTCGAGCACCTGGCCGCGCACGGACGTCCGCTCGACCACTCCGCGCGCCACGAGCCCGGGTGCGGGCGGCTCGCTGTGGGTGTGGTCACCACGGCTCTGCTCGGGGACGGAGACCGGTGCGGATACGGGCGCGGAGGGCCGCGGCGCCCAGGCCGGCATCGACCGCTGCTCCGGCACTCCCATGGAGGGGTCGCGTGCCGCGCGTGGTCTCGTCCGCTCCACCCCGGTCATCCCCTTCGCCGCCGTTCCTTGCCGTTTGTCCGAAGCTCAACGACGAACGATAGAGGGCCTTGCCGACAGTTCAAACCCCACCCCGGTCGGGTAAGGTAAGGCTTACCTGTAAACGATCAGGAATCGGTGGCCCCCTCATGCCCCTCACCACGTCGGCGCTCGGCGCGCCTCCCAGCGCGGTCTCGGCCGCGTACGCCCGCCTCACCGAGGTGTTCCCGGGCCTGGGCGTCACCGAGGTACCCGCTGGTCAGGCGCTGCCCGAGGGTGCGGGCTGGGTGCACACCGAGCGGCTCGCCGAGGGCGGCGCCGCGCTCGACGCCTTCCTCGCGTGGGACAACGCACAGGTGCTCAAGGACTACGGCACCGGCGCCCGCCCCGACGTGATCGCGAGCTTCGGCCTGCACCGCTACGCCTGGCCCGCCTGCCTGCTCATCACCCTCCCCTGGTTCCTGCACCGCCGCGTGCCCCGCTTCCCGGCCTCCGAGGTCGCCTTCCAGCGCACGCTCGGCCGGCTCGCCGTCCACGTGACCGAGTTCGCCTGCCTCCCCGACGACCCGGCGGCGAAGCTGCCCGGCGCCCGCGTCGTCCCGGACGAGGAGGCCCTGCGCGCCGAGGTCCGCGCGGCCGTCGCCGAGCACCTGCAGCCCGTGCTGGCCGGCTTCGGACCGCGGATGCGGCGCGGCCCGCGCGCCCTGTGGGGCATGGCGACGGACGAGATCGTCGAGTCCCTCTGGTACGTCGGCCACCTCCTCGGCGAGGAGCGGCGCGCCATGGCCGACCTGGAGGCGCTGCTCCCCGGCGCCACGAAGCCGTACGTCGGGAAGGCCGCGTTCCGCGAACTGACGGGACCCGACGGGGAGTTGCTGCCCACCCGCGACCGCGCGAGCTGCTGCATGTTCTACACGCTGCGCCCGCAGGACACCTGTGTGACGTGCCCGCGCACCTGTGACGCGGACCGGGTCGGCAGGCTCACCGCGGCCGCGGCGGCCTGAACCACCCGTTCGAGTGACGTAATTCGAACTCAACTTCCGTTTTCCCGGCGGGAGTTCGAGCGTACGACCGCTTTACGCGCCCCCTTGCACACCAATGGCGTTCTCTTGCCCCGAAACCCCCTGCGGGGTCGGGCGACTGGGCCAATATGGCGCCGTTCCGCCCTATCGCGATGCAAGGGACCCTTGATGAGACTGACCGACATATCGCTGGACTGGCTGCTTCCGGGCGCCGTACTGCTCCTGGGCATGCTGGCGGCGGTCGCAGTGCTCGCGCGCGGCAGGCGCGCCGGGGGCGCCAAGAAGGACGCGGGGATGTTCTCCGACGATTCGTGGGAACGCACCGAGGAGCGCCGCAGGCGCAAGGAGGCCGTCTACGGCACCGCCTCGTACGTGCTGCTGTTCTGCTGCGCCGCCGTCGCCGCCGCCCTCTCCTTCCACGGCCTGGTCGGATTCGGCAAGCAGAACCTGAACCTGTCCGGGGGCTGGGAGTACCTCGTCCCCTTCGGGCTCGACGGCGCCGCGATGTTCTGCTCGGTGCTCGCGGTGCGCGAGGCCAGCCACGGCGACGCCGCGCTCGGCTCCCGGATACTCGTGTGGACGTTCGCCGGCGCCGCCGCCTGGTTCAACTGGGTGCACGCGCCGAGGGGCCTGGGCCACGCGGGCGCCCCGCACTTCTTCGCGGGGATGTCCCTCTCGGCCGCCGTCCTCTTCGACCGTGCCCTGAAGCAGACGCGCCGCGCGGCGCTGCGCGAACAGGGCCTGGTGCCGAGGCCGTTGCCGCAGATCCGGATCGTGCGCTGGCTGCGCGCACCTCTGGAGACGTACAGCGCCTGGTCGTTGATGCTCCTGGAGAATGTGCGCACCCTCGACGAGGCCGTGGACGAGGTGCGCGAGGACAAGCGGGAGAAGACGCAGAACCGGATGCGCCAGCGCGAGCACCAGAAGCTGGAGCGTGCCCAACTGAAGGCGCTGAGCCGGGGTTTCGGCGCCCGCGACCCCCGGCAGGTGGAGGCCGGCAGCTCCGGGCAGAGCGGCCCGGAGTCCGCCATATCGGGGGCGGCCCCGCAGTCGGAACTACCGCAGGCGGCGCCCGCACCGGAACAGCTTCCGCTGCGCGCCCGCCCCTCCCTCCAGGCCGTCAAGGGAATCCGTAGGTCCCGTGACCAGAAGGCGCCCGTCACCGTCGATCTGACGGCGGAGGACGATACGCAGGCGCTGCCCCGGCTCGACTCTCTGGAGCAGAAGCTCAAGGACCTTGAGCAGCAGCTCGGTTGAGCCCGTCCGTGGTACGGCGGCGTCGTGGGATCACACGACGCCGCCGTCCAGTTCGAACCAGACCACCTTGCCCGTGGCATCCGGGCCGAGCGCCGCGACGCCCCAGGCGTCCGCGAGCGACTGCACCAGGATGAGTCCGCGCCCATTGGTTCCGTGCGTACCGTCGTCGGCGTGCGGTACGCGTGGCTTGGGCCTGCGCGAGACGAAGTCGCGGACCTCGACCCGTAGGGAGCGCGAGCCCACGGTCGCCGTGAGTTCCGCCTCACAGTCCGTGTGCACCAGCGCGTTCGTCACGAGTTCGCTGGTCAGCAGCTCCGCCACCTCCGATCTTCCGGGCCTTCCCCAGTGCAGGAGGAGTTCGCGCAGCGCGCGCCTCACCTCCGGGACGGCCCGCAGGTCCGCCTTGCCGAGCTTGCGCTTGAGCTGCCTCGGCGGCCCGTCCCCCCGATCCGCCGTACTCACGGCGGCCCCCTTCTCGTACGTCATGGAGCCCCTGTCACCCACTGGGGCGCCCCCTCCTCGTATCTGCCGTTTCATGGCCCCCGCCCACACGCGGCTCGCGATGCCTTCCTCGCTCCGGCCTCCTGCCGCTCGGCGTGCCCTCGAACGCGTACACGGGGATGAATGCCCCGCTGCCTGATCGGCACGCTTGTTGATTGGTCCACCAGTTGCCGGGGTGTCCGGCGCCGCGCCGGGTAAGGAAGCGTGGGGACGCCGCCGGGGACCGGCACAGTACGAGCAGCGAACAGCACCGCAGGAGCACCGAAGGAGACGCCGTGCACGACGACCGACACCTCGTGGAAGGCCGACTCGACCGCGCGATGCGCCAATTCGTGCGGCCCGCGCAGTACGGGGCGCGGGTACCGCTGAGCATGAGCGTCTGGCACGCACCGGGGGAACCGGTTCCGGTGGCCGAGGCCCTGGACGGCACGTACGAGCCCTTCGAGACCGGCACCGCGTGGGGAAAGCCGTGGTCGACGAGTTGGTTCCGCCTGGAGGGGCGGGTGCCCGAGGAGTGGGAGGGGCGGCACGTCGAGGCGGTCGTCGACCCCGGATTCTCCGGGCAGGGGCCCGGCTTCCAGGCGGAGGGACTGCTGTACGACGCGTCGGGTGTACCCCTCAAGGGCATCCACCCGCGCAACCGGCATCTGACGATCGCGGCGCGCGCGGCCGGCGGGGAGCCGGTGCATCTGCTCCTCGAGGCGGCGGCCAATCCGACGGTGCTGCGGGACTTCGAACCCACCTTCCTCGGTGACGTACTGACCGCAGGGGATCGCCCCAACTACCGATTCCGCTCTGCCGATCTGGCCGTACTCGACGAGGAGGTCTGGCATCTCGTCCTGGACGTCGAGGTGCTCTCGGAGCTGATGCACGAGCTGGATGCGGACCGGGCCAGGCGCCACGACATCCTGCGCGCCCTGGAGCGGATGCTGGACGCCCTCGATCTGCACGATGTCCCCGGCACCGCGGCGGCGGCCCGCGCCGAGCTGGCCGAGGTGCTGTCCCGTCCCGCGCACGCGAGCGCGCACCGGGTCTCGGCGGCCGGGCACGCGCACATCGACTCGGCGTGGCTGTGGCCGCTGCGCGAGACGGTCCGCAAGGCCTCGCGCACGTTCGCGAACGTCACGGCGCTGGCCCGCGACTACCCGGAGCTGGTCTTCGCCTGCTCGCAGGCGCAGCAGTACGCGTGGGTGAAGGAGCACCAGCCGCACATCTGGGAGCGCATCAAGAAGGCGGTCGCGGACGGGAACTGGTCCCCGGTCGGCTCGATGTGGGTGGAGTCGGACGCCAACATGCCGGGCGGCGAGGCGCTCGCGCGTCAACTGGTGCACGGCAAGCGGTTCTTCCAGGACGAGCTGGGCGTGGAGACGGAGGAGATCTGGCTGCCGGACTCCTTCGGATACACCGCCGCTTTCCCGCAGTTGGCGAAGCTCGCGGGCGCCAAGTGGTTCCTGACGCAGAAGCTGAGCTGGAACCAGACGAACAAGATGCCGCACCACACGTTCTGGTGGGAGGGCATCGACGGCACGCGGGTGTTCACCCACTTCCCGCCCGTGGACACCTACAACGCACAGTTCCACGCGAACGAACTGGCCCGCGCCGAGCGGAACTTCGCGGAGAAGGGCGGCGCGTCCCGCTCCCTCGTCCCGTTCGGCTGGGGCGACGGCGGGGGCGGCCCGACCCGCGAGATGCTGGAGAAGGCGCGCCGGCTGCGCTCGCTGGAGGGATCGCCGCGCGTCGACATCGAGAAGCCGGCCGCGTTCTTCGAGGCCGCGCACGAGGAGTACGGCGCGAAGGCCCCCGTCTGGTCCGGCGAGCTGTACCTGGAGATGCACCGCGCCACGTACACCACGCAGGCGAAGACGAAACAGGGCAACCGCCGCTCCGAACACGCCCTGCGCGAGGCCGAGTTGTGGTGCACGGCCGCCGCCCTGCACGACGCGGACTACGCCTATCCGTACGACGTACTCGACCGGATCTGGAAGACGGTGCTGCTGCACCAGTTCCACGACATCCTGCCGGGCTCGTCGATCGCCTGGGTCCACCGGGAGGCCCGGGAGACCTACGCCCAGGTACTCGCGGAACTGGACGACATCACCACCGGAGCCGTACACCGCCTCGGCGGGTCCGCGCCGTCGGCACTCAACGCCTCGCCGTACCCGCGCAGCGAAGTCGTCGCCCACGACGGGCAGTTGACGCATGTGAACGTCGACGGGCTCGGCGCCCGCTCCCTCACCGAGGCCGCCGGACAGACGCACGGACCGGGCGCGCACGCGGCGGCGACGCGGGAGACGGACTCGATCGTGCTCGCCAACGAGCACCTCACCGTCACGATCGACAGCGACGGACTCCTCAGCTCCGTACGGGACTTGAGGGACGGCGGCCGCGAAACGCTCGCTCCCGGCAGCCGCGGCAACCTGCTGCAACTGCACCCCGACCACCCCACGCAGTACGACGCCTGGGACCTGGACGCCCACTACCGGCACACCCGCACCGACCTCACCCGCGCCGAGTCGGTGGAGCTGGTCGAGGAGGGCCCGCTGCGGGTCTCCGTGCGCGTCACCCGCCACTTCGGGAAGTCCCGGATCACGCAGGAGTACCGGCTCGCCGCGGACAGTCGGCGCCTCGACGTCGTCACGGACATCGACTGGCAGGAGTCGGAGAAGGTCCTGAAGGCGGCGTTCCCGCTGGACGTGCACGCGGAGCGGTCGTCGGCCGAGATCCAGTTCGGCCACGTCAACCGGCCCACGCACGCCAACACCGGCTGGGACGCGGCCCGTTACGAGATCTGCGCGCACCGCTGGCTGCGGGTCGCGGAGGAGGGCTACGGGGTCGCGCTGCTCAACGACTCCACGTACGGCCACGACGTGACGCGCGCCGCGCACGACGAGGGCCTCGGCACCACGGTCCGCCTCACGCTCCTTCGCGCCCCGCACTCCCCCGACCCGGAGACGGACCTGGGCACGCACCGCTTCACGTACGCGCTGCTGCCGGGCGCGACGACCGGCGACGCGGTGGCGGAGGGGCTCGCCCTGAACCTGCCGCTGCGGATCGCGCCCGCGCCCGCCGTGACGCCGCTGGTCGCGGTCGACAACCCGGCGGTCACGGTGGAGTCCGTGAAGCTCGCGGAGGACCGCAGCGGGGATGTCGTGGTGCGGCTCTACGAGTCCCGGGGCGGGCGCGCGAACGCGACGCTCACGGCGGCGTTCCCGGTGGCGGGCGCCGACGAGACGGACCTCCTGGAGCGGCCGCTGCACGCGGCCGACACCTCGGACGCCGGTCTCGCCCTGTCCCTGCGCCCGTTCCAGATCCTGACGCTGCGGCTGCGGCCGGTGTGATGCGGAGGCTTTAGGGACGCGGCATGTTGCGGAGGTTGGAGCGGGCCATCTGCACCATCCGGCCCACTCCGCCGTCGAGGACGATCTTCGAGGCGGAGAGGGCGAAGCCCGTGACCATCTCGGCGCTGATCTTCGGCGGGATGGACAGGGCGTTGGGATCGGTGACGACATCGATCAGCGCGGGCCCCTTGTGCCTGAACGCGTCCTTGAGCGCGCCCGCGAGCTGCTTCGGCTTCTCGACGCGGACGCCGTAGGCACCGGCGGCGCGGGCGATCGCGGCGAAGTCGGGGTTCTTGTTGGTCGTCCCGTACGAGGGGAGCCCGGCCACGAGCATCTCCAACTCGACCATTCCCAAAGAGGAGTTGTTGAAGAGGACGACCTTCACCGGCAGGTCGTACTGGACGAGGGTGAGGAAGTCGCCCATCAGCATCGAGAACCCGCCGTCGCCCGACATCGAGACGACCTGCCGGTTCCGGTCGGTGAACTGGGCGCCGATCGCCATCGGCAGCGCGTTCGCCATCGAGCCGTGCGAGAACGAGCCGATGACGCGGCGGCGCCCGTTGGGCGAGATGTAGCGGGCCGCCCAGACGTTGCACATGCCGGTGTCGACCGTGAACACGGCGTCCTCGGCGGCGAGTTCGTCGACGACGGAGGCGACGTACTCGGGGTGGATGGGGGTGTGCTTCTCGACCTTGCGCGTGTACGCCTTCACGACGCCTTCGAGCGCGTCGGCGTGCTTCTTCAGCATCCGGTCGAGGAACTTGCGGTTCGACTTGGGCTTCACGCGCGGCGTGAGGCAGCGCAGCGTCTCGCGTACGTCGCCCCAGACCGCGAGGTCCAGCTTGGAGCGCCTGCCGAGGTGCTCGGGCCGCACGTCGACCTGGACGATCTTGACGTCCTTCTGCGGCAGGAAGGCGTTGTACGGGAAGTCGGTGCCAAGCAGGATCAGCAGATCGCACTCGTGGGTGGCCTCGTACGCGGCGCCGTACCCGAGCAGCCCGCTCATGCCCACGTCGTACGGGTTGTCGTACTGGATCCACTCCTTGCCGCGCAGCGCGTGGCCGACCGGCGACTTGATCTTCTCGGCGAACTCCATGACCTCGGCGTGCGCGCCCGCGGTGCCGCTGCCGCAGAACAGGGTGACCTTGCCGGCCTCGTCGATCAGCTCGACAAGCTTGTCGATCTCGGCGTCGCCGGGGCGGATGCTCGGCCGGGAGGTGACGATCGCGGTCTCGATGGACGTCTCGGGCGCGGCTTCGTCGGCGACGTCGCCGGGGAGGGTCACGACGCTGACGCCGGACCGGCCGACGGCGTTCTGGATGGCGGTCTGCAGGACGCGCGGCATCTGCTTCGGGCTGGAGATCATCTCGCTGTAGTGCGAGCACTCGGAGAACAGCCGGTCGGGGTGGGTCTCCTGGAAGAAGCCGAGGCCGATCTCGCTGGACGGAATGTGCGAGGCGAGGGCGAGGACCGGGGCCATCGAGCGGTGGGCGTCGTAGAGGCCGTTGATGAGGTGCAGATTGCCGGGCCCGCAGGACCCGGCGCACGCGGTCAGCTTTCCGGTGACCTGCGCTTCCGCGCCTGCGGCGAAGGCGGCGGTCTCCTCGTGCCGTACGTGGACCCAGTCGATCGCGTCGTTGCGCCGGATCGCGTCGACGACCGGGTTGAGGCTGTCGCCCACGACTCCGTACATGCGCTCGACGCCCGCGCGGACGAGGATGTCGACGAACTGCTCGGCGACGTTCTGCTTGGCCATGACTCACGCGCCCTTTCGGAACCCGGTCTCCGCGTTGCTTCTCAGCTCTTCCGTGTTCCATGAATTCATACGGGGCGTGCTCACGCCTCCCAGACGGCCGCAGCCGTTCGATCGTCGGCGTATCCCTTCACCCGGACCTGGGTGTCCGCGAGGAATGTTGCGAGGCCCGGAGGGTCGGCGTCCGCCCACCTGTTCGCCAGGTGGCGGGCGAGATCCGGCTCTCCGCGGAGCGGTTCGGCGAGGCCGGGCGAGCAGAGCAGCAGCGTGTCCCCCGGTCGGGCGACGGAGGCGCGGAACCGGAAGGCGTCGCGGGGCGGCGGGGGCGCGGGCTCGTAGGGGCTCGGGGGCGTCGTGATGTTGAGGTCCATCGTGAGCCGGTCGCCGTCCGGTGTCTCGGCCGGCGGCGTCGAACCGAAGCCGACGACGGGTTCGCCGCTCTGCTCGGCGACGCTCGGCTCTATGTCCCGCCACTCCCCGTCCCGCAACCGGAAGAGTCCGCCCTCGCCGATGCCGAAGAACACGCGGGTGCGGCACGCCGGGTCGGCGGGCAGCAGCAGGCAGCGGAGCGTCGCGGCGTACTGCTCCGGGTCGAGGCCCTGTTCGGTGGCGCCGGCCCGCAGCTTGCCGAGGCTGCGGTCGGTGAGCCGGTGCAGGCCCGACTTGAGGTCGCCCCTGCGGCCCGCCCGCACGTCCTCCGCGAGCCGCGTGTGGCTGAGCCCGACGGCCCGCCCGATCCACTCGCAGACCTCGGCGGCGGCCCGGTGCGCGCCGGGTGTGGCGCGGGCGCCGGTGGCCATCGCCACGAGGATCAGCGCCGTGGACCCGCTCCCGAACCGCGCGGTGAGCAGACTGTCGCGCCGCAGCTCGCCCCGGTACCGCGCGGAGTCCCCCCGCACGGACACGGCCCGCAAGGTCGACACCCCGCACCGCGCCCCGTCGAGCACGGTGTCCGCGACGAGATCGTCCAGGTCCTCCGGATCGGCGAGAGGAAGGGCGCTCGGCTCGGCGTCGTAGGTGGGCGGACCGTCGCCTACGTAGATGACGGGGTCCTCTTGCGGCGGGGCCGGGTGGGTCTCTTCGCCGCGGGGCGCCTCCGGCGGGAGTGGGGGTGCCTCCGGAGGGGCCGGTGGGGCTTCTACGCGGGGTGCTTCCGGCGGAGGGGGAGGCGTCTCTGGCAGGGGCGGTACGGCTACGGACTGAGGCGTCTCCGGCAGGGGTGGCGCGGCTTCGGGCGGGGGCGGAGCCTCCGGCAGGGGTGGCGCAGCTTCCGGAGGTGGCGGTGGTTCCGCCTCGGGTGCGTCGGCGCCGGGTTCGTCCGGGACGGGTGGGGTGGTCCAGACGTGGTGTGTCTCCGGGTACGGGGCGTGGCGGGGCTCCGGCACGGGTGGGTCGTCGACGGCCGGTGGGGCCGGGGGCGGCGGAGAGTGCGGGGACGCGACCGCGCCGGCCGAGCTGAAGCGGTCGTCCAGGGTGTCCGGGGCCGGAGTGGGCCCGGTGTCCTCGGCGGCGGCCTCGTTGTCGTACAACTTCCCCCACCAGTCGTCCCCTTGGGCCGGGTGACCGGTGGGCCTCTCCCCCTGCTGGCTCATGCCCTCATTGTCCACGGCACGGGCCGTACGAAAACGGGGCATCGGGAAAAGCCCACCGAAATGGGCCCGCCGGGCGGCCCTACCCCCCACGGGAGGACCACCCGGCGGACCGGATCGGGTGAGCGTCCGAACTAATGCACGTCGTACGCCCGGTTCACCGTCTGCGTGACCGAGTTGCCCTTCGCGTCCGTCAGTTGGACCTTGAGGGTGACCTGCTTGCCGGAGGCCCCCGCGTGGTCGACCGTCGCGGTCCACTTGCCGTCCCGCTTCGAGGTCTTCGCCTCGGTCCAGGTCTCCCCACCGTCGTACGAGTACGAGAGCGCGGCCTTCGTCAGGGCGCCCGGCTCGTAGCCCGCGTGACCCGTCGCCGTCAGGGCGACCTTCTGGCCGTCCTTCGCGGCGAGCGTCTTCATGCCGTCCTCGGGGAACGTCATCCGCGGGAAGAGCAGCGGGATGCCCTGCGAGTACGTGTTCTCCTCCTCGTGCGAGCGGAACGCCCATGTCGTTGTGGTCTGCGGGGAACGGAGCCAGGTCTTGCCGCCGTTCAACTTCATTGTGTTCAGCGTGAGTTCGTACGCCGCGTCCCCGGACGGGACCGTGAAGGCGCCGTACGGCCAGCCGGTGGAGCCCACGGTCTCCCCGTTCCGCTTGAGCTCGACGCCGCCGACGTCGCCGAACGAGCCCTGGACGCCCTGGTGTTCACCGTCGCCCCAGAATCCGGGGGCGACGCCGATCAGATTGCCCTGGCGTTCCGCGGCGAGCGCCTGCTTGCCAGAGGCGTCGAGCGGCGTGGTGGGGGCCATCGCGCCGCCGTACCACTCCTCGGCGCGCTTCTCCCCCTTCTCGTACGTCCGTACCGGGTCGATCATGAACTCGCCCCACGGGAAGCTGCTGGACACCTGGTGGCCGTAGCCGGTCGCACCGGGCGAGTACAGCTCGGTGCGGGTGGACGGCGCGGCGACCAGGGCGAAGTCCCCGAAGGATGTGGTCAGTCCGGTGGGCCGGGACACCGACGGCAGGTCGACGTAGTCCGTGGCCGCGCCCATCGCCTTGTACGTGGCCTTGTTCGTGGCGAGGTTCCGGTCCGACACCCGGTAGCCGCGGTCGTCGCGGATCTGCCCGGTCTCGGGGAACGCGAGCGTGTAGACGTACGGGCTCTTCGCCGTCGCCTTCCAGCGGAGTGTCGTGGTCCCGGCCGCGATCCGCCCGGCGAGCGCCGCGCCCTCCGCCGCCTCAAGGCCGAGCATCGGGATCTGCGCGCCGACGAAGCCGACGGTCGGGTACCAGCGGCCCGCGGCCTCCCGGTACAGGACGACCCCCTTGACGCCCGCCTTGATCGCGGCCTGCGCGACCGTGCCCGCGGAGCCACCCTCTGGCAGCTTCACCAACGCCAACTTGCCCTTGGCAGCCGCCAGTTCATCGGCGGTTCCGGCCCCCGCGGAGACGACCTCGGAGGTCCCCGTGCCGTCGAGGTTCGAGGAGTTAGTGGAGCTGGTCACCGGGTGCAGCGCGGGCCCGTCGACCACACCGAACTCGCTGATCTGCGGGGCGGCCGCGCGCCAGAAGCTGTCGAACTCGAAGTCGCCGTCGCGGACCTCGCCCTGGACATCGGCGTAGTAGCCGCGCACGGTGCGCGAGCCCTGAATGCTCGCCGCGTGCAGCCAGTTGTCCTCGCCGAAGGTGCGGGCGAACCCGAGGGTGGCGCCGCGCACCTCGCTCTCCCGGTCCGTCTTCACGCTCAGTCTGTGGGCCTTGCGGGCGTCGAGGACGACGGTGGTGTCCTTGGTCAGGTTCAGCTGCGGACGCCCCAGGAACGTCGCGGACCCGATCAGCGTGCCCTCGGTCTCCGGCGTCGCGACGAACGCCGACAGGGCGTACGCACCGGGCCTGACCTGGTACGTCTGGTCGGCGGCGCCGTCGTTGACGCGCCGCTCGCCGGACGCGTCGTCGGTGCCGACGAGGTCGAGCGAGGAACCGGCGGTGGCCGGATTCCCCTGCCGGTCGACGACCTTGACGCGCAGGGTGACGGTCTCCGGCTGGACGTACAGCGAGAACGGGGTGCTCAGGTGCACGCCGCCCGGCCCGGTGGCGAGGATCCGGCCGGTGACGTCGCCGTACTGGGCCTTCGTGAGGTGTGCGGTCGGGTCGACGGTCAGCGGGACCTGAGCGGTGCCGCCCGCCGGGACGGTGACCGTGCGGGCGCCGAGCCGGGCGACCTGGGACTTCACGGCGGAGCCGTCGTTGCCGGTGACGCCGTCGACGTCGAGGCTCAACTTCACCGGTTTGTCAGTGGTGTTGGTGTACGGCACCTGGACGGTGGTGCGGTCGCTGCTGTCCTGCGGCCAGTTGAAGGTGCCGCCCTGCACGGCGCCCGCGCCGAGGACCTTCTGGTCGACGGCGGCCTTCACGTCGAGCCGGCCGCCGCCGGTCTCCCGGGTGTCACCGGGGATGTCGGCGTCGGCGGACGCGACGAGCGCCTGCTTGACCTGCTGCGCCGTCCAGTCGGGGTGGCGCTGCTTGACGAGGGCGGCGGCGCCCGCGACGTGCGGCGTCGCCATCGACGTACCGCTCATGGACTGGTACGCGTACACGCCCCGGCCGCCCGCGGCGGCCGCCTTGATGTCGACGCCCGGCGCGGCGATCTCGGGCTTGAGGGTGTGGGTGCGCCGCACGGGGCTGCGGCTGGAGAAGCTCGCGGTCTCGTCGTCGCTGTCGACGGCGCCGACGGTGAGCACCTCGGGCACGCAGCCCGGCGAGGAGACCGTGTTGAGGCTCGGCCCGGAGTTGCCCGCCGCGATGACGAAGAGCGTGTCCTTCGAGGATCGCGCGAGTTCCTGCGTGGCCTGCGACATGGGGTCGGAGCAGTCCAGCTCGTCCGGGTTGCCCAGCGACATGGACACCACGTCGGCCTTCTGGTCGACGGCCCACTGCATGCCGGCGATGATCCACGAAGTGGCGCCGGAGCCACCGTCGTTGAGGACCTTGCCGTTGAGCAGCGTGGCGCCCGGGGCGACGCCCTTCTCCTTGCCGCCGCTCGCCGCTCCGGAGCCGCCGACCGTGGACGTGGTGTGGGTGCCGTGGCCCTGGTGGTCGTCGGCGTCGGCGGAGTCGGTGAAGTTCTTCGACTCGGCGACGCGGCCCTTGAGGTCGGGGTGTTCGGTGTCGACGCCGGTGTCGAGGACGGCGACCTTGGTGCCCTTGCCGTCGTAGCCCGCGGCCCACGCCTCGTCGGCGTGCACCTGCTTCGTGGAGTCGGCAAGGAGCGACTCGACCTTGGCGTCGAGCCAGAGCTTCTTCAGGTCACCGGCCGCGCGGGAGCGGGGACTTGAGACGTCGTCCCAGAAGTCGGCGGCCTTCTTCTTGTCGGCCTTCAACGCGACGCCGTCGACCGGGTCGAGGACGAGGCCGCGCTGCGCGCCGCGCGGTGCGGCGGGCGCGCTGCGGGCCACGTCGACGGACTTGTCGTAGGTGGCGATGAGCGGCAGCGTCGCGCTGTGCTGGTCGTCGTAGCCCTGCCGGATCAGGCCGGTGACGTTGAAGAGTTCCTCGTCGACGCGGCCCCCGGCGAGCGCCTTCGCGGCGCTGTCCGGGTAGACGTACAGGTCCTTGCCCGACTGCCTGGTCTGCAGCAGCGGGGTGCTGCCGTCGGCGGCGGGCAGGGCCGCCGCCGTGGGGCGCCCTTCGGCGTCGGTGGTGACGACGACGCGGTCGCCTGTGACCAGCGTGACCGTGACCGCGGAGCTCTTGGCAGCGGCGGCGGGGCTGCCGACGAGCGGCCGGCCGCCGTCCGGGGTCCTCCCCTCCAGGGCCCCGGACGGGACGGCCGCGGTGATGCCCAGGACGACGGCGGTCGCCGTGCCCAGGGCCGCACGCGATATCGGGCGCATCGCTCTCCCCAAGTAGAAGCGCGGGTCAATACGGTCCAAAGGCCGTATTCCCGACGGGTGTTGGTGCTGCGGTGGCGCCACATTGGCAGAGTGATGGCCGGTACAGGGAAGATGGGTGCGGCGGGAATGTGCCGTGGCCGTTTCCCGCCACGGGGGGGTGTTGGAACGGTTCACTGGGGAGGGGATCGCCGGATGCTGCACGCGATAGGTCTGGACGAGGGGCACGAGGCGGCCTACCGGGCGCTCGTCGCGGTGGGCGCGGCCGACGTCCCCGACCTGGCACGGCGCCTCACCCGCGCCGAGCACGAGACCGAGCACGCGCTGCGCCGCCTTGAGCAGCACGGGCTCGCCGCCCAGTCGTCGGCGCGCCCCGGGCGCTGGGTCGCGGCGCCGCCCGGGGTCGCGCTCGGCGCGCTGCTCACCCAGCGGCGGCACGAGCTGGACGAGGCGGAGCTTGCGGCCGCCCGGCTCGCCGCGGAGTTCCGGGCGCAGGCCACCGAGCCCGCCGCGCACGACCTGGTCGAGGTGGTGACCGGGGCGGCGGCCGCGGCCCAGCGGTTCCTGCAGATCCAGCTCGGCGCGACCGAGGAGGTGTGCGCGCTGGTCACCGGCAACCCGATCGCGGTGCCCGCCACGGAGAACGACGCGGAGGCGCAGGCCGTCAGCCGGGGCGTCGGCTACCGCGTCGTCCTCGAACGCGAGGTGCTCGCCATGCCGACGGGCCTGACCGAGCTGTCGGCGGCGATCGGCAGGGACGAGCAGGTGCGGGTCGTGGACCGGGTGCCGACGAAGCTGGTGATCGCCGACGGGACGCTCGCCATGGTGCCGCTGACCCGGCACCATGGCGAGCCCGCCGCGCTCGTGGTGCACGCGAGCGGGCTGCTCGAAACACTGAGCGGACTCTTCGAGGCGGTCTGGCGGCAGGCGCTGCCGCTACGCCTTGGCGCGGCGGGCGAGGTGGCGGAGGCCGGCACGGAGGGTCCCGACGGCCTCGACCTGGAGATCCTCTCGCTGCTGCTCGCCGGCCTGACCGACGCGAGCGTGGCCAAGCAGCTGGACCTGGGGCTCAGGACGGTGCAGCGACGGGTGAAACGGCTGATGGAGCTGGCGGGCGTGACCACGCGACTGCAGCTCGGGTGGCATGCGTACGAACGGGGCTGGGTGGCGCGGTGAGCCCGATGCGCCCGATGAGCCCGCCGAGCCCGATGAGACCTCATTGAGACTCTGTTGACCTGCGCTTTCGCCGCACGTGGGGGACCCTGTGCACATGGGAGCGTGGGAACTCCTCCTGGTCGGCGCCGTGATGGTGCTGGGCCTGTGCGGGGTACTGGTGCCGGGCGTACCCGGATCGTGGCTCGTGTGGGCCGCACTCGCCGTGTGGGCGCTGCGGGATCCGAACGGGCTGGCCTGGGGTGTCCTCGTCGGCGCCACCGTCGTCCTGCTGGCCTCCCAGGTGCTGCGCTGGCAGCTGCCACCGCGCCGCCTCCGGCAGGCGGGCGCGACCCGCCGCCTGGAGTTCTGGGCGGGCGCGGGCGCGGTGATCGGGTTCTGCGTGGTGCCGGTGGTCGGGGCGGTGCCGGGGTTCATGGGCGGGATCTACGTATCGGAGCGGCTGCGGCTCGGGGGCCACGGCGACGCGCTCGCGTCGACACGCACGGCCATGCGGGCGGGCGGCTCCAGCGTGCTGGCGGAGCTGTTCGCGTGCCTGCTGATCGTGGGGGCGTGGCTGGGCGCGGTCATCTGGGGGTGAGCCCCGCACCCTGCGGAAAACCGCGGGGTCATGAGTGCGGATCACCGCACTTTGCCAAACGGTTACCCTCGTAGTGGCCATGAGCTGCGGTTCCTAGCCTGGACAGGAGTCGAGGCAGCAGCCTCGGCGTACCGGACCTCCGGTGCCGCGACGCCGGTGCCGGGACGCCCCTGCCAGGAGACCTCGTATGCACCTCGTGACCTCGGTCGCCGCCGCGGAGCCGACCACCGACATCGCGGGCTGGGCGGCCCATCTCGTCGATGTGCTCGGCGGCCCCGGAGCGGGGCTCGCGATCGCCCTGGAGAACCTCTTCCCGCCGCTGCCGAGCGAGGTCATCCTGCCGCTGACCGGCTTCGCCGCGGGCCAGGGCGCGATATCCCTCGCCTCGGCCCTGTTCTGGACGACGCTCGGCTCCGTCGTCGGGGCGGCGGTCCTCTACTGGATCGGCCGGGTCATCGGCCGTGACCGGATGTACGCGCTGTGGGGCCGGCTGCCGCTGGTGAAGGTGTCCGACCTGGAGAAGACGGAGGCGTGGTTCCAGCGGCACGGCACGAAGGCGGTGCTGCTGGGCCGGATGGTGCCGATCTTCCGCAGCCTGATCTCGATCCCGGCGGGCGTCGAACGCATGCCGCTGCCGGTGTTCCTGTCGCTGACGGCGGTCGGCTCGATGGTCTGGAACTCGGTGCTGGTCCTCGCCGGCTACTGGCTGGGCGACCAGTGGGACCTGGTGGAGACGTACGTGGGCGTGATCTCCAAGGTGGTGCTCGGCGCGGCACTCGTCGCGCTGGTGGCGTACCTGGTCGTGCGGCTGCGCGGCCGGGGCCGCCACCGGGACCGGGAGCGTCGGCCGAACGTCCCCCGGTAGGCTCGGCTCCCGTGGGGTGGACGCAGGCGGGGCGCAGGGGGACGGGTGTGCTCCTCGGGTGCGGCACCGCGATCACCGGCCTGCTGTACCTCGCCGTCGCAGGCGCCGCCCTCGGCCCCTTCCTTCTCCGGCCGCTGAGCCGCCCCCGGGCACGGGCCGCGCTGGCGGCGGGCGCCCGCCGGATCGCCGCCCTCGACCGGCGCCGCCGCACCGGCTGCTTCGGCGACCGCTTCCCGCTGCACTACGAGCCCGGCGACAGCGAGGTCCTGCGCTACGTCGCCACCCGCGCCTACGCCGGAACGGTCACCGCCGTGACGCTCGCCCTGATCGGGTTCGGCGTCGTCATCGCCGCCGTGTTCGCCGCCGCCCTGGTCGGCGGCCGGGTCGGGCCCGCCGAACTGCTCTGGCAGGTCCTGCTCGGCGGCGCCCTGCTCTTCCTGGGCGTACAGGGTCTGCGTTCCCTGTACGCGCTGGACGCCCGGCTGGCCCGCGACACCTTCGGCCCCTCCGAGCGCGAACTCCTGCGCCGCCGCATCGACGAACTCGCCACCAGCCGCGCCGCCGTCGTGCACGCCGTCGACGCGGAGCGCCGCCGCATCGAGCGCGATCTGCACGACGGGCTCCAGCAGCGCCTTGTCGCACTCGCGATGCTGCTCGGCCGGGCCCGCCGCCCGGGGCGTACCCCGGAGCAGGCCGAGGCACTGCTGCGGCAGGCCCACGAGGAGTCCCAGGACGTGCTGGCGGAACTGCGCGAGGTGGCCTGGCGGGTGTATCCGTCGGCGCTCGACGGGCCGGGCCTGCGCGAGGCGCTGGGCGGCGTCGCGGAGCGCAGCCCGGTGCCGCTGCGGCTCGCCTACGACGTACCCGGGCCGCTGCCCCAACTCGTGGAGACCGCCGCCTACTTCGTCGTCTCCGAGGCGGTGACGAACGCGGCCAAGCACGCCTGCGCCACCGACGTCGAGGCCCGACTCGCCCTCAAGGCAGGCGTGTTGACCGTCAGGGTGCGGGACGACGGAACCGGCGGCGCCGATCCGGCCGGCACCGGGCTCAGCGGACTGCGCGGACGCGTCGAGGCGCTCGACGGCCGACTGCGCGTCGACAGCCCCTTGGGGGGACCCACCACCGTGACCGCGGAGCTGCCGTGCGCCTGATCATCGCCGAGGACTCGACCCTGTTGCGTGAGGGCCTGGTGCGGCTGCTCGCGGAGGAGGGGCACGAGGTCGTCGCCGCGCTCGGGGACGCCACCGCGCTGCCCGACACCGTCGACGAACTCGCCCCCGACGTCGTGGTCGTCGACATCCGGATGCCCCCGACGCACACCGACGAGGGGCTGCGGGCGGCCCTGGAGATCCGCGAGCGGCGCCCGTCGACGGGCGTGCTGGTCCTCTCCCAGCACGTGGAGCGCACCTATGCGGCGCAGTTGCTCGCGGGCGGCGCCGAGGGCATCGGCTATCTGCTCAAGGACCGCGTCGCACGGGTCGGGGAGTTCCTGGACGCGCTGGACCGGATCCGGGCGGGCAGCGCGGTCATCGACCCTGAAGTCGTACGGCAGTTGGTGGGGCGCAGCACGCGCACCGACTCCCTGTCCGGGCTCACGCCGCGTGAGCGCGACGTCCTGGAGGTGCTGGCGCAGGGCCACACCAACACGGGCATCGGCGAGCGACTGCACCTGTCCCTGAGCGCGGTGGAGAAGCATCTGAACGCGGTCTTCGACAAGCTGGACCTGCCGCGCGCCACCGGCTACAACCGGCGGATCCTCGCGGTCCTGCGCTACTTGGAGGCCTGACGCGTGGACGACGTACGGGAGTTGCCCGCTGCCGGGCCGGTCCGGCTGTGGCTCGTCACGACGGCGGGGAGCGCTCCGCCGGGGGACGGCGCCGGTGTTCTCGACGCCGAGGAGTCGCGTCGCGCCGCCGCCTTCCACTTCGACCGGCACCGGGTGCGCTACGTCGCCGCGCATCTCGCGCTCCGCGGCATCCTGGGCGAACGGCTCGGCCGCGACCCCGGCGACGTACGGTTCACGCGTCTGGCCTGCCCCGGCTGCGGTGGCCCGCACGGCCGGCCGGCCCTCGCGGACGCCCCCGGCCCGCACTTCTCCCTCTCCCACAGCGGTGACCTCGCCCTGGTGGCGCTGGCCCCCGCGCCGGTCGGCGCCGATGTGGAGGAGCTGCCTTCGGCCAAGGTCGCCGAGGACCTCACGGCGGTGCTGCACCCGCGCGAGCGCGCGGAGCTGGCGGCGCTCGCGGGACCGGAGGAGCGCCGGCTCGCCGTGGCCCGCGCCTGGGTCCGCAAGGAGGCCTACCTGAAGGGGCTCGGCACGGGCCTGTCCCGCGGCACCGACCGCGACTACGTGGGCGTACGGGCCGGCTCCCCCGGCGCCCCGGACGGCTGGTCGCTGCGCGACGTGCCGATGCCCGAGGGGTACACGGCGGCGGTCGCGCTCGGTCCGGAGGCGTAGGTCTCCGGTCCCGGAGCGGTCCGGGTCCACGTCCCGATGTGCGCGGGCCGCCGGAGTGCTTGGCTGTCCGCATGACCGAATTCAGCGATGCCGAACGCGCCTACCTGAAGTCGCAGCGCCTGGGCCGGATGGCCACCGTCGACCCGCAGGGGCGGCCGCAGGCCAACCCCGTCGGCTACTTCCCGCAGGACGACGGTACGGTCCTGATCGGCGGTTACTCGATGGGCGCGACCAAGAAGTGGCGCAACCTGGAAGCCAACCCGAACGTCTCGCTCGTGGTCGACGACATCGCGAGCGTCACCCCGTGGCGGGTGCGCGGCGTGGACATCCGCGGCAAGGCCGAACTCCTCGTGGGACCCCACCAGTTGGGGCCCCACATGAGCGAGGAGGTCATCCGGATCCACCCGCGAAAGGTGCACAGCTGGGGCTTGGAGGAGGACGCGGGCTGAGTCGCCACCCCACCTCCACCTCTCAGAGGGAGCCCTCCAGCGTCAGCAGCTCGACCTTGCGCTCCAGGCCTCCCGCGTACCCGGTCAGCGAGCCGTCCGCGCCGATCACCCGGTGACAGGGCCGCACGATCAGCAGCGGGTTGGCGCCGACCGCGCCACCGACGGCCCGGACGGCGGCGCGCGAGGCGCCGATGCGGGCGGCCACGTCGCCGTACGTGGTGGTGGCCCCGTACGGCACGTCGTCGAGCGCGTCCCAGACGCGCCGCCGGAACTCGGTGCCCTCGGGCTTCAACTCCAGCTCGAATTCCTTGAGTTCACCGGCGAAGTACGCGGCGAGCTGCCGCTCGGCCTCCGCGAACCGCGCGGGGTCGCGCACCCACCCCTCGCCGACGACCCGGCCGCCCTTCTGCCCGGGCACGGAGAGGGAGGTGAGGGCACCGGAGGAGTCGGCGGTGAGCAGAAGCTCGCCGAGCGGACTGGCCAGGGTCGTGTAGTAGACCGTACGGAGTTCGGTGTCGGTTTCGGCGTTGACGTTGGCGTTGGCGTTGGCGTTGGCGTTGGCGTTGTTGCTCACAACTGTCCTTCTACGATGAGGTGTTGGCGCGCGTACGAGCGCCAGGGGCGCCACGCGTCATCGGTCATGGAGTCGTCCTCGGGCACACCCACATCCGGGTCGCCCAGGGCACGCAAGCGGATCAGGGCGGCGGTGCGCGGGGACATGCCGGGCAGCGCGCGCAGCGCCGCTTCGGCGTCGTCACGGTCGGCGCCCGGGTCGAGGCGGAGCGCACCGATGTGCAGGGCGCGGGCGAGCGCGCCGAGCGTGCCCGGCTCGTCGGCCAGCTCCCCCGGCGCGGGGAACAGCCGGTCGACGCTGCCACTGGGCGCGTCGAGCCGCTTGCCGTACCGCTCGACGAGCCGCACGGCCTCCGCCGGCCCTGCGACCAGGCGCAGCGCCAGTTCGTCGGGGTCGGCGGCGCCCGGCGAGCGCAGTCCCGGCCGGGCGGCGACCAGCGGGGCGAGCCTCGGGTCGAGGGCGAGCCGCTCGTCGATCGCGTACGGATCGGCGTCGAGGTCGAAGAGGCGGCGCAGCCGGCCGACGACGGTGGTCAGATCGCGCAGATCGGTCAGCTGGAGGCGTGCGTCCAGCCAGCCGCCACGGTTCTCGGCCTGCGCGCCGGGCTGATCGTGCGTGGTCTCGTCGACGCGTACGACACCGGTGCCGTACGGGAGCCGCAGCGCGCGCCGGAAGGTGCGCGCGCCGGGCAGCCCGTTCAACTCCTCGACTCCGTCGAGGAGTTCGGAACCCAGCAGGTCGAAGACGGGACCGGCCTGATAGGCGCCGCGATGGGCGAGGCGCAGCGGGATTCCGGCGGCGGGGGCCACGGCGAATGAGGGAGGCGCGCGAAGCGCTTCCTTGGAAGGGCGGTGGCGGGAGACGGGCGGGCGCTTGTCCGGCGCCTCGGCGCGCAGCTGCGTGGGGGTGCGGGCGTACACCTCGCGGATCGTGTCGTTGAACTGCCTGACGCTCGCGAACCCGGCCGCGAACGCGATCTCGGTGACCGGCAGCGGGGTCGTCTGCAGCAGGACGCGCGCGGTGTGGGCGCGCTGGGCGCGGGCGAGTGCGACCGGGCCTGCGCCCAGCTCGGCGGTGAGCTGGCGCTGCACCTGGCGGGCGCTGTAGCCGAGCCGGGTGGCGAGCCCTCCGACGCCCTCGCGGTCGACGATGCCGTCGCCGATGAGCCGCATCGCGCGGCCCACGACGTCGGCCCGCACGTTCCAGTCGGCCGAGCCCGGCACCGCGTCGGGGCGGCAGCGGCGGCAGGCCCGGAAGCCCGAGCCCTGGGCCGCGGCGGCGGTGGCGTAGTACCGGACGTTGTGCCGCTTCGGCGTGACCGCGGGGCAGCTCGGCCGGCAGTAGATCCCCGTGGTCTCGACAGCGAAGAAGAACTCCCCGTCGAACCGCGCGTCGCGGCTGCGGACGGCTTCGTAGCGCGTGTCTTCGTCGGTCATCACGCATCCAGTGTCCCGCGAGCCACACCACCCGGCTGGCGGGAATCGGACACGACGCTGCCCATCAAGCCTCCGCGGCCGGCGAGCAAATCAAGCACCCGGCGGCGGGTGCCCAAATCAAGCCCCGCTCTGGGACGAGACTCGCGGGGTCCGGGGCGGAGCCCCGAGACCGCGCCCCCGGTGCAGGCCGAACGAGCTAACGGACACGACCCCGTTTCGCCTCCATCGCCGCCCGGCCCTCGGCCCCCCTCTGCTTCCACACCTTCCGCATATCCGCCCGCAACCTCGCATCCGTCCGCGCCGCAAGCCGCTCGTTCTCCCGCAGGAGCTTGCGGTAACTGTCGAGGCGGCGCTGGTGCAACGCCCCGTCCTCCAACGCGGCCAGCACCGCACACCCCGGCTCGACCGTGTGCGCGCAGTCGTGGAACCGGCAGTCCTCCGCCAGTGCCGCGATCTCCGCGAAGACCTGCCCGACGCCTCCTTCCGCGTCGTACAGGCCGACCCCGCGCAGCCCCGGCGTATCGATGAGCACGCCGCCGCCCGGCAGAGCGAACAGGTTGCGGGTGGTCGTGGTGTGACGGCCCTTGCCGTCCATGTCACGGACGGCCCGGACGTCCATCACGTCCTCGCCCATCAGCGCGTTGGCCAGCGTCGACTTTCCGGCCCCGGACTGGCCGAGCAGCACGGACGTACCGTCGGCGACGACCGCCCGCAGCACCTCCGTACCGTCCCCGTCGTGCGCGCTGACGGGCAGCACCTGCACGCCGGGTGCGGCCGTCTCGACGTCGGAGACGAGGTAGGACAGGCCGACCGGATCCGGCACGAGGTCGGCCTTGGTGAGGACGACCAGGGGCTGCGCGCCCGATTCCCAGGCCAGGGCGAGGAACCGTTCGATCCGCCCGAGGTCGAGCTCGGCCGCGAGGGAGACCGCGATGATCGCGTGGTCCACGTTCGCGGCGAGGATCTGGCCCTCGGACCGCTTGGACGACGTGGAGCGTACGAAGGCGGTCCGGCGCGGCAGATACGCCTGTACGTAGCGGGGGTCGGCGCCGGCCGGGTCGACGGCCGCCCAGTCGCCGGTGCAGATGACCTTCATGGGGTCGCGGGGCACGACGTACTCGGTGTCGGCGTGCACGACCCCTTCCGGTGTGACGAGGTCGCACCGCCCGCGGTCGACGCGCAGCACCCGGCCGGGCACGAGGCCGCGCTCGGCATAGGAGGCGAACGTGTCCGCCCAGTCGGCGTCCCAGCCGTACGCGTCGAGAACGGCGGTGGTGGTGACGGGACCAGAAGAAGTGGAACCAGAAGAAGTGGAACCAGAAGAAGTGGGCCCAGAGGACGTGGACCCAGAAGAGATGGAAGACAAGGGGTGACCCTTCAGAGGGTGGCCCCGGCGCAGGTAATGCAGAGAAAAGGGTGAGGTCAGCCGGTGGCCACAGAGGTGGACTTGATGAGCTTCCGGATGCGGGCAGCGCCCGTCGCAACGACAGCCATCGGTCGACACCTCCTCGATCACGCACTCGGCGCGCACTCCACGGTGGCCGCGGCCACCCCTACGCCGACGACGATAACCACGGCCCCCATCCACCCGCCACCGGTTTTTCACGTGGTCGACCCCGGTGTCGGTGGACGCCACACACATCGAACACGCACCATGACACGGTGTCACTTCCCCACCAGCCCCAGCAGCCCGAAGACCCCGAGCAGTCCCAACAGACGCCCCTGCCCCGGCACATGGTCGTGTGCGGCGACGACGCGTTGGCCGAACGGCTCGGCACCGAACTGCGCGAGCTGTACCGCGCCCAGGTCACCATCGTCGTACCGTCGACGCGCGCCGCGGGCGAACCCGCGCAGGGCGGTGGCCGGATGCGGGCCGCCGCGCTGCTGAGCCGGGTGCAGGCCGCGATGGGCCGGTTCGCGCCGTCCGACGACGACTCGCTCGCCGGTCAGGCGCCGCGCGTCATGGAGGCCGCGGTGCTCAGCGAGGACGTGTTGACGGAGGCGGGCGTGGCGCGGGCGGACGCGCTGGCCCTGGTGCACGACGACGACGAGACCAATATCCGCGCCGCGCTGGCGGCCCGCCGCCTCAACCCCCGGCTGCGCCTCGTCATCCGGCTCTTCGACCGCAAGCTCGGCCAGCACCTGGCCCAGCTCCTCGACCAGGCGGCCGCGCTCGCGCAGCCGGACCTCGCCGCGGAGAGCCTCGACACGTCCACCACCATCCTGTCCGACGCGGACACGGCGGCGCCCGCGCTCGCCGCGACCGCCGTGGCGGGCACCGGCAAGGTCGTGCAGGCCGACGGGCTGCTGCTGCGCGCGGTCGAGCGCGCCCCGCGCGGCCGGGGCCGGTCCGCCGCCCCCGGCCTGTGCACGCTCGCGATCCTCTCCTCGTCGAACAACGACCCGTCGGACACGGAGGGTTCGGACACCTCGGGCCAGGAGGAGCCGCTGCTGCTGCCGGACGACCAGGAGATCGCGGCGGCGGTCGGGCGCGGCAGCGTCGTCCTCGACACCGTCACCCCGACGGAACCCGCACTGCCGCCGCGGCGCCTCGCCGCGCGGGCGCTGCCTCTCGGCTCGCTGTTCTCGCGCCGGGTGCGCTGGTCCCTGGCCGTGCTCGTGGTGTGCGTGCTCGGTCTCGCGCTCGCCACCTGGGCGACGACCGAGTCGAACCCGTGGCGGGCCGGCTATCTCACCATGCTCGACCTGTTCGCCATCGACGAACCGGCGATCGGCGAGCCCGCGGCCCGGCAGATCATCCAACTCCTCACCGGATTCGCCGGGTTGCTGCTGCTGCCGGTGCTGATGGCCGCGGTCCTGGAGGCGATGGGCACCTTCCGCACCGCCTCCGCGCTGCGCCGCCCGCCGCGCGGCCTGTCCGGGCACGTCGTGCTGCTCGGCCTCGGCAAGATCGGCACCCGCGTCCTGGCCCGGCTGCACGAACTCGGCGTCCCCGTCGTGTGCGTGGAGGAGAACCCGGAGGCCCGCGGCATCCCGCTCGCCCGCCGGCTGCGCGTGCCGACGGTCATCGGCGACGTACGCGACGAGGGCGTCCTGGAGGCCGCCAAGGTGTCCAGGTCGCACGCCCTCCTCGCCCTCACCAGTCTCGACACCACCAACCTCGAGGCCGCGCTCTACGCCCGCTCGGTCAAGCCGGACCTTCAGGTGAGCCTGCGCCTGTACGACGACGCGTTCGCCACCGCCGTCTACCGCACGCTGCGCGCCGCCCACCCGCGCGCCCTCACCCGCAGCCGCAGCGTCACGACCCTCGCGGCGCCCGCCTTCGCGGGGGCGATGATGGGCCGGGAGGTCCTCGGCGCGATTCCGGTCGAGCGCCGGGTGCTGCTGTTCGCCGCGCTGGACGTGGCGGGCCATCCGCACCTGGAGGGGCGTACGGTCGCCGCGTCGTTCCGGGCCGGTGCCTGGCGTGTGCTCGCCGTCGACTCCACCGCGCCCGGCCAACGGCGGACCGGCCTCGCGGCGGCTCCGGAGGAGGACGAGTCGGCCCCGGGGCCCGGGCCCGTCTGGGAGATGGACCCCGGGTATGTACTGCGGCCCACCGACCGCGTCGTCCTCGCCGCCACCCGCAGGGGCCTCGCCGAACTCCTGGACTCGCAGTCGTCGTACTCCGCGTACGCGTCGCATCAATAGCAGACCCCGGTCCGTCGCGGTCGGCCGTTGCCGCGACGGGCCGGCCGCGCCCCGGCCGGATGGCCGGTATTGCGGGTCCCGCCGGGCTCGCTCCCGCTGTACCCTCGCCCTAGTATCCGTTTCATCCGATTTGATCGGTTTACCCGATACGGCAATCTAGGGAAGGTGCTCGCCCGTGGCCAGTGGCCTCAACGCCGACACCGTCGGTCCGGTGGATGTCGCCGTGATCGCCTTCGACGGCAACCACTTCAGCGGCGATGTCGCGCCCGCGCTGCGTGACCTGCAGAAGGACGGGACCGTACGGATCCTCGACCTGTGCTTCATCCGTAAGGCGGCCGACGGGTCCGTCGATGTCGTCGAGCTCGGCGACCCCGAGGTCACCGAGCTGTTCCAGCAGGTGGCCGACGTACGGTTCGACCTGCTCAGCGACGAGGACCTGAAGACCGTCTCCGACAACCTTCCGGCCGCGTCCTCCGCGCTCGTCCTGGCCTGGGAGAACACCTGGGCCGCGCGTCTCGGCGCCGCCGTGCGGGACTCGAACGGCCAGGTGCTGATGCTCGAGCGCATCCCGCGCGAATCCGTCGACGAGGCCATCGAAGCGCTCGCCACGGCCTGACGACACAGCTACGTACACGTAAGAGAACGAAGAGGACGGTCAGCATGCCGCAACGATTCGGACGGCCCGGACTCCTTGGCACGATCGCGCGCACCGCGGTCATCTCCGGTACCGCCTCCGCGGTCTCCGGCCGGGTGAACCGCAGGATGGCCGATCGTGACATGCGTCACGAGATGGACGCGCAGGCGCAGATGGCGCCGCCCCCTCCGATGCAGCAGGCGGCGCCTGTGGCCGGTGGCACGGATCGGGTTTCGCAGCTTCAGGCGCTTGCCGAGCTGAAGGCGCAAGGGTTGCTCACGGAGCAGGAGTTCGCGGCGGAGAAGGCGCGCGTTCTCAACGGTTGAGTGACACCGGCCGGCCCACCGCCCCACACGGTGGACCGGCCGGAGTTTTGTTGCGGCGGTCCGTGCCTACGCCATGCCCAGCCGCCGCAGGGGCTCGAGGTGCTCAGCCCCGCAGCGCCGACGCGAAGATTCCCGGCAGCTTGGCCGCGGACGGGGCCGTGGTGTACGCCGTGAGGCGCTTCATTGTGGTCAGGCCCGTGCGGTTCGTTACGTAGAACGGGGGGCGCGGGGACAGGGACGGGGAGCCGGTGAAGAGGCCGCGGGGGGACGGGGCGAACGGGGCGCGCACCACCGTCTTCTCGATGTCCTCCAGCATGAACGCGTTGTGCACGAAGCCGATGCCGCTGCCGATGTCCTTGCGGGTGTTGCCGGGGAAGGCGCCCCACGGCGTGTAGCCGAGCAGGAAGCCGAAGGCCGACCAGACGTTGACGCCCAGCGTGCCGTAGCGCAGCGCGGCGATCGCGTCGGCGACCGCGCCGGAGTGGGTGCGCTCGGTCTTCGGGTGCACGAGCAGCGTGGCGCCGAGGGTGCCGGGGAGCTTGTCGTTGGCGAACTCCGTTGCCGCCGCGAGGAAGTGGGGCGCGTCGGCGCCCGGGAGGCGGACCACGCCGAGGGCGCTGGCGAACACCTCGTCCGTGATCATGACGTCGTCCATGCCCTCGATCTCGGGGACGAGGACGCGGCAGGAGTCGTCGATGCCGAGCTTCTCGGCGCCCGGGTGGGCGTCCGTGACCTTGGCGACGCGGTCGGCGGCGCCCGGGTAGTAGTCGGGCCGCGGCGACAGCTCGGCAAGGACCTTGCGGACCTCGGCGAGCAGCTTCTCCGTGCCGTCCCACTCGCGGGGCACGACGAGGACCTGCGTGGCGATGCAGTTGTGGCCCGAGTTGTTGAGCTTGCTGGTGACGATGTTCTCGGCCTGGAAGCGGAAGTCGGCGTCGCTCCACGGGCCCGGCGTCACGATGCAGGGGCTGACGCCGCCGAGCTCGCTGGTGAACGGCTTGCTGATGAGCGGGGCGTCCTCGGCTCGGCGCTGTTCGGCCTGCTCGTCGGTGCCCCACACGATGGCGTCGTGGGTGCGCTCGCTGCCGGTGACGTGGATGGTGTCGATGTCCTCGTGCCCGGTGAGGTACGCGCCCTCGGCGGCGCCGCCGTCGACGAAGCGGACCCAGCCGCGGTCCACGTACTCGGCGAAGACCTTCTCGAAGTGCGGACGTAGATAGGCGTTGACGGGGTTCATCTTGGCGATGACGACCTCGCCCTCCGCGTACAGCTTCTGGAGGATGTCGAGCGGGGTGATCGAGGCGACGTTCCCTGCGCCGAGGACGAGGGAGACGGCCGACTCGCCGGGGCGTCCGCGGTACTCCCCCGCCGCGCGGGCCAGGACCTGCTCGCGGGTGGTGCCGGGCAGCGTCCACACCTGCGCGGTGAAGCCGTTGAGCAGCAGCCGGTCGGAGGTGAGGGTCGGGAAGACGTCGACGACGGTGCGGCCCTCGTGGCTGCGCACGGACTTGGGGTCGATCGGCTCCTTGCCGGCGGCGAGGCGGCGCAGGACGTGCAGGTAGGCGGTGATCGTCTGGGCGAGGGCCCACGGCGCGGTGATCCAGTCCTCGGCGGCCCACTCCGAGGTCTCGGCGTAGCCCTTGGCGGTGGCCGCGTCGGCGACCATCGCGGCGGCCCCGTCGGCGATCCGCGGGAGCGTCCGCTCCAGGAGCGCGATGCGCTCGTCCAGCGGCGTCGCGGTCCAGGACGGTGCGTGCTCGCGCAGGTCGCTGACGGCCTGGTCCAGCGGTGAGGTGTCGAGTGCTGCTGCGGCGCTCACGGGCAACTCCTAGGAAACGCGGGGGGAATGGGGGGTAGTGCCGTCGATCATGTCATCCGGGGGTAACCCCCGGTAAGGGCAGGCTGCGTGACGGAAGGTCAGCCGGTCAACCGGGCGCGGTCGCGCTCCGGGTCGATCAGGGCGAAGGCGAGCACGGCGCCGACCGCGACGAGCACCCCGGTCACGAACACGGCGTGCTGGTACCCGGCGTCGCCCTGCGCGTCGACGAGGGCGCCGACGACGGCGGGCGCGAGCAGCCCGGACACCGTGACGAGGGCGTTCATCAGGCCGAGGGCGCCGCCGCTGCGGGCGGCCGGGGCGAGTTCGGCGACGGTGGTCGCGGCCACGGTGGCGTACGAGCCGCTGAAGCCGAAGCCGAGGGCGACGAGCACGGTCTGCGCGGGCACCGAGTCGACGAACGGCGTCAGGAGGCAGCAGACGGCGCCGATCGCGAGCATGAATCCGCCGACCCAGCCGCGGGCCTTCCTGCTGACGACGCCGCGCCGCATGAGCCGGCCGGTGAGCGCGGCCTGCCCGAGCAGGACGACGGCGCCGACGGCCCAGGGCAGGACGACCAGCTTGCCCGCGGTGGACGCCGAGTAGTCCAGCGCGTTGCGCAGATACGACGGCATCCACACCAGCATCAGCGCCACGGACCAGTAGCTCATGAAGTACGCGAGGGTGGTGCCGATCCACGTACGGCTGGCGAAGATCTTCCGGTACGCGACCTGGGGCGCGGCGTCGCCGGCGGCCTTCGTGGTCGCCGTGGCACGGGCCCGCGGGCTGTCCGCGCCGAACAGCGCCCACAGCACGGCCCACAGCGCGCCGATCCCGGCGAGCACCCACAGGGCCGAGCGCCAGCCGTGGTGCTGGATCATCCAGGACAGGCTCGGCGAGGAGACGATCACGCCGAGCGTGATGCCGATGGTGATCAGCGCGCCGGGCAGGTTCCGCTTGTCGTTGGGGAACCAGGACAGCGTGGCCTGCTGGGCGACGGGGAACGCCGGGCCCTCCGCGGCGCCGAGGAACACCCGCGAGCCGATCAGCACGGCCAGTCCCCCGCCGATGGCCGCGGGCACCTGCGCCACGGACCAGAGCACGGCCATCACCAGGAGCAGCAGCTTCGGCGACACCCGGTCCGCCGCCATCCCCACCACGATCGCGGCGACGGAGAACAGCAGGAAGAACGCGCTGTTGGCGAGTCCGAACTGGGTGGCGCTCAGGTGCAGATCGGCGCGGATCTCGTCGGCGGCGAGGCCGAGCACGGACTTGTCCGCGAAGTTGACCATCATGAAGACCACGAGGAGCGCGGTCACGGTCCAGGCCCGCCGCCCGCCCGGCACAGCCGTCTCAACTGCCGTGCCCGGCACGGCGGATGCGGTGGTCACGAGAGCGGCACTCCGGCGATCGCGATGCGCTCCATCACGCGCTTGGCCGGGAAGTAGTCGTTGACCGCGTAGTGCTGGACGGCGATGTTGTCCCAGATCGCGATCGAGTCCGGCTCCCAGTGGAAGCGGATCTGGAACTCGGGGATGCGCGCCTGGAGCACGAGGATGTCGAGGAGCTCGCGGTTCTCCTCCTCGGACAGGCCCTTGATGTACCGGGTGAACGGCTCGTTCACGTACAGGGTCCTGCGGCCGCTGCGCGGGTGGCGCACCACGACGGGGTGCTCGACCTGCGGCCAGCTCTTGCGGAACTCCGCCTTCTGCTCGTCGTTCATGAGCGCGCCCCAGCTGGCCTCCCAGTCGTGGACCGCGACGAGGTTCTCGATCCGCTCCTTGAGGTCGTCGGGCAGGTTGTCGTACGCGGCGCCCATGTCGCACCACATGGTGTCGCCGCCCGCGGCGGGCACCTCGACGGCGCGCAGCACGGCGCCGAGCGAGGGGTTGACCATGAACGAGTGGTCGCTGTGCCAGATGTTCTTGTTGCCGGCCGCCTTGGCGTCCTTGGCGAGCCGGGAGATGCCGACGGTGTCGGTCTTCCCGAAGAACGGGTTGGGCTCCGGCGGGCCCCAGAGGTTCGAAAGGGCCATGTGGTTCTCGGAGTTGAAGCCGGTCTGCCCCCGGAAGAAGATCACCTTCCACTCGAGGAGCGCCGCGCGCAGCTCGTCGGCGAGCTCGTCGGTGATCGGCTTCGTCAGGTCGACACCGCTGAGCACGGCCCCGAAGTGCGGGGTGAGCGGGTTGACCTCGAACAGCTTGTAGGCCACCTGCTCCGCGCCCGGCGCGAGCCGGTCCAGGACACGGCTCCCGTAACGCATCAGGGGCTTGTCCAGTACGGGCTTGGGGTTCTCGACGGGGGCCGTCGCGACGTCGTGCATGGGGGGTCCTCCCAACAGCGAACGCTATTACGTAACTGGCAGTATCGATATTGGATTCCGGCAGGGCAAGGGGTCTGGGCCCATGGATTTCAGGAATGTCCCGCGGGGCGTGTGCGACGCCCTGCGGGCAGCACAAAAGCCGCACCCGGCGATAACTCGCCCGGCACGTACGGGATATGGCTGTGGGTCAGCTGGCGGCTAAGCCCTCGTTACCGGACGTCGACCGCCCTGCCGATCAGGTCCACCACGGAATCGACCAGCTCCTTCTCCGGCGTCCGCTGCTCGGCGACGAGCCGGAAGACGAGGGACGAGGCGATGAGGGTCGTCACGTCGGTGATCGGGACGTCGGCCCGTACGTCGCCGCGCGCGATGCCCCGCTCCAGCAGATGCCGCGTCTCGCTGGTCACCCGCGTCACGTACGCCCGGAACGCCTCGCGCCCCGAACCCGCCTCCGCCGCCGCGCTGATCACACCGGCGAGCAGGCGGTCGACGCCGGGCTGCCGGTAGGCGCGCACACGCTCCATGAGGACCGCGCGCAGTTCGGCCCTGAAGTCCCCCATGTCGGGCACCGTCAGCGTCCCGACGCGGGACTCGGCGGCGGCGATGATCAGGTCCTGCTTGGTGGGCCAGCGCCGGTACATGGCCGGCTTGCTCACCCCCGCGCGGGTCGCGACGGCGTCCATGGTCAGCGCGCCCATGCCCTGCTCCGCCACCAGCTCGACGACGGCCTCGAGCACGGCCTTGGTGACGTGCTCCTGACGCGGCCGCCCCGGCCCCCTGCGCGCTTGCTGTACCTGCTCATCGGCCATGCCGAGACCCTACAGCCGCGCAGCTCAGGCCAGTTCGGCCCGCAGCACATGCTTGGTGATCTTCCCCGATGGCGTACGCGGAAGGGCCTCGCGCAGGATCAGCTCGCGCGGCACCTTGTAGCGGGCGATCCGCGCCTCCAGCCAGTCGCGCATCCCGTCCCGATCGAGCCCCGCACCCTCGCGCGGCACGACGAAGGCCACCACGGTCTCGCCCCACTGCGGGTGCGGCCGGCCGACGACGGCGACGTCGAGCACGTCCGGGTGGCCCCGCAGCGCGCCCTCGACCTCCTGCGACGCGACGTTCTCGCCGCCGGTGATGATCACATCCTTCATCCGGTCGACGAGCGTGACATAGCCGTCCTCGTCGATCCGGCCCAGGTCACCGCTGCGGTACCAGTCACCGGCGAACACCTCGGCGGTGGCCGCCTCGTCGTCCAGGTAGCCGAGCATGCGGGTGTCGGTGCGCAGCCAGATCTCGCCGCTCTCGCCCGCCTCCGCGTCGCTCCCGTCGGGGCGTACGACGCGCAGGTCCACGCCCGGCATGCCGCCGCGTCCGATCGCGCCCGCCTTGTCGGCGTGCTCGGCCGGGAGGAGCGAGGCGCCCGCGGGCCCGGTCTCGCTCATCCCGTACACCTGCTGGAAGTTCTCGGTGCCGTACGCCTTCATCAGGCGGCGCACGGTGTCCGCGTCGAGGGGGCCCGCGCCGTAGAGCCAGGCGCGGACGGACGACACGTCGTAGTCGGCGTAGTCGGGGACCGCCTGGGTCGGGGCGATGAGCGCGATGGGCGCGCCGAACAGGGCGGTGATCCGCTCGCGCTGGATGACTTCGAGCATGCCGCGGGGCTCGTACTCGCGCTGGAGCACGACGGTGCCGCCCGCGAACAGGGTGCCGAGGGTCATGTTGTTGAGCGGCGCCGCGTGCCAGATCGGCATGCAGATCAGGAAGCGCTCGTCGCCGCGCATCGACATCGTCGCGGCGGAGTACGCGGCGGTCAGGGCGGCGGTGCGGTGCGAGTGGACGCAGCCCTTGGGGGTGCCCGAGGTGCCGGAGGTGTAGAGGATCTCCGCCACGTCGCTGTCCGGGCCCTCCTCGCCGGTCCATGGTTCGGCGGCGGCGACGAGCGCCTCGAAGGCGTCCGCCGGGAGCTGGTCCGCCGGGGTGTCCGGGTGGCTGAGCAGCCAGCGCACGCCCGGTTCGGCGGCGGTCGCGCGCTCGCCGATCTCCGCGTCGACGAGGGCGATCCGCGCCCCGCAGTGCTTCAGCTGGCGCGCCACCTCGGCCGTCTGCAGCTTGTGGTTGACGGGCACGAGGGTCGCGCCGAGCGACCAGGCGCCGAAGGCGGCGAAGAGGAAGGCGGGGGTGTTGTACGTCATCACGGCCAGGCGGTCGCCGGGGCCGAGGCCCGCGTCGCGCAGCACGGCGGCGGAACGGCGCGCGGCGGCACCGAACTCCCGGTAGTTCCACCGCTGTTCGCGGTAGACGACGGCTTCCTTCGTACTGCCCGAGCGAACAGCGCTGTCCAGCAGGGCACTGAGGTGCATCACGTTCTCCTGACGGGCCTTGAGGCCTGTGTCGTGTTGCCCCACCGGCGGAACCGACCGACCATGGCGGGAAACTCTGAATGATGGTTCACTGCTTGCATGGCCTACCGCAAGACCCCCGCCGAAATTCGCCGGCTCGAAGCGGCGCGCGAACACCTCGTCGCGTGCGCCACCTCCGTCGTCGCCGAAGTGGGCTGGGCGCAGGCCTCCGTGACGGCGGTCGCCGACGCCGCCGGGATCGCGGCGGGCTCGGTCTACCAGCACTTTCCGTCGAAGGCGGCGCTCGCGGTCGAAGTGTTCCGTCGGGCCGCGGCGCGGGAGGTGACCGTGGTCGGCGAGGTGCTCCAGGGGGACGGCGACCCGGTGCTGCGGCTGCGGCGCGGGGTGGAGGTGTTCGCCCGGCGCGCGCTGGAGAACCGCGGCCTCGCCCACGCCCTGCTCGTCGCCCCCGCCGACCCCAAGGTCGGCGCCGAGCGCATCGACTACCGGCGCCGCTACCACACCCTGTTCGCCGAAGTCGTGCACGAGGGCATGGCGGCGGGCCTGCTGCCGAAGCAGAACGGCGGGATCACCGCGGCCGCGCTCACCGGCGCGATCGGCGAGGTGCTCGCCGACCCGCTCGCCGCCCACGACGAGGCCGCAGGCAGCGAGTTGATCGCCGAACTCACCGCGATGGCGCTGCGCTGCGCGGGCGCACCGACCGCCGCCTGACCCGCTCCCCCACCCCGCTCACGTTGAAGGAGCCCCTCATGCAGTCGAACCCCTCGCAGACGCACGAAGTGACCAACCAGGCCCCGCCGTTGACCGGACACGACGCCGCCGACGACGCGGTCCTCCTGGAGGGCGTACGTCGCGAGGGCGCCGGGTGGCACATCGACGAGCTGCACCGCTTCGGCCGCTACGTGGGCAGCGAGGAGGCCCGCCTCTGGGCCGACCAGGCCAACCGGCACGAGCCCGAGCTGCGCACGCACGACCGCTACGGCAACCGCGTCGACGAGGTCGACTTCCACCCCTCGTACCACTCACTGATGCGCGCGACGGTGGCCGCGGGCGCGGCGGGCTCCGCGTGGGCGGACGAGCGACCGGGCGCGCACGTGGCCCGCGCGGGCACCTTCATGCTCGCCACGATGCTGGAGCAGGGCCACATGTGCCCGGTCTCCATGACGTACGCGGTGGTGCCCGCGCTGCGCCGCGCGCCCGAACTCGCCAAGGTCTACGAGCCGTTGCTCACGAGCACCGTGTACGAGCCCGGCCTCCGGGCCCCCTCCGAAAAGCGCGGCCTGCTCGCCGGGATGGGCATGACGGAGAAGCAGGGCGGCACGGATGTGCGCGCGAACACGACGGCCGCGGTCGAGCAGGCGGACGGCACGTGGCGCCTGCGCGGCCACAAGTGGTTCACGTCGGCGCCGATGAACGACGTGTTCCTGGTCCTTGCACAAGCCCCCGGTGGTCTGTCCTGCTTCCTGGTCCCCCGCGTCCTGCCCGACGGCAGCCGCAATACGTTCCGCATCCAGCGTCTGAAGGACAAGCTCGGCAACCGGTCGAACGCGTCCAGCGAGCCGGAGTTCGACGACACGGTGGCCTGGCTCGTCGGGGACGAGGGCAAGGGGGTGCGCACCATCATCGACATGGTGACGATGACGCGGCTCGACTGCGTCCTCGGCTCCGCGGCGCACGTGCGCGAGTCGCTGGCGCAGGCGGCGCACCACAGCCGCCACCGTTCCGTGTTCGGGGCGAAGTTGATCGACCAGCCGTTGATGCGGAACGTCCTCGCGGACCTGGCCCTGGAGTCGGAGGCGGCGACGACGCTCGGGCTGCGCCTCGCGGGCGCCGCGGACCGCGCCCAACGCGGGGACTCGGGTGAGCGGGCGTTCCTTCGTCTGGCCACGGCGGTGGGCAAGTACTGGGTGTGCAAGCGGCAGCCGGTGGCGGTCGCGGAGACCCTGGAATGCCTGGGCGGCAACGGTTATGACGAGGCGTCAGGCATGCCGCGCCTCTACCGCGAGGCCCCGCTCAACGGTATCTGGGAGGGCTCCGGCAACGTCAACGCACTCGACATGCTGCGGGCGTTGACCCGCGAGCCGGAGTCCCTGGAGGCGTTCCGGGCGGAGGTCGAGGCGGCGTCCGGCGCGGATGCCCGCCTGGACACCGCGTGGCGTGAACTCCAGGCGGAACTGGCCTCGCCCGAGGACGCGCAGCTCCGCGCCCGCCGCCTCATCGAGCGGGCGGCGCTCGTCCTCCAGGCGTCCCTCCTGGTCCGGCACGCGCCGGCCGCGGTCGCCGACACCTTCTGCGCGACCCGCCTGGCAGGCGACCGCGGCCTGGCCTTCGGCACGCTGCCGCCTGCGGCGGACTTCGGGGGGATTCTGGGGCGGTTGCCGGCGTAGGAGGTCTACGGGGCGGTTTCGGCGGGGGCCGGGGCCCGGGTGCCGGGCCCGGAGGCGTTGCTGGGGCGGCTGCCGGCTTGAGGGGTGGACTGTGACGTGGGCCTACGACGGGGTCGTGGCCTGACGTCACGGTTCCGGTCTCCGGCCTGGCCTGGGCCCCGCCCGGCCCCCGCCCCCTCACTCCGCCCCCTTCACCTCACACGTCACCCCGCCCGCCGCACACCAATGCGTACGTCCGCCCACGAGGTGGAGTTCCAGGTCCGCGTCGGACATGCCGTGGCGGTCGAGCGCGGCGCGCAGGGCCGTGGGGGCCGGCTGCGGCGGGAGCCCGAGGACGCCGACCACCACCACGCCCTGCCGCACCTCCACGGAGGAGATGTCCCAGTTCCGGCCGGCCGCCCACTCCTCCGCGACCGGCCGCGCGTCCGCCGCGAGGTTCCGGTCCCGCCACACCGACGCCGTCCCCGTGGTGAGCGGCACCGCGATCAGCAGCAGGACCCCGACCACCGCCACCAACGTACGACCGTGGAACTCCCCCACGTACCGCTCGGACTCCCGGGCCGCGCCCCGGATCCCGTACACGAGGAAGACCACCGTCCCGGTCGCCACGATCGCGGCGACGTTCGTGGCGAACAGCAGCCCCGACTCGAACGCGTCGTGGAACCGGCCCACCGTGATCAGCAGCCCCGTCACGGCCAGCGGCGGCACCAGCGAGATGGCGATCGCGACGCCCGGCAGCGTGTCGGAGATGTCCGCGCGGACCAGCGCGAACGCGCCGACCGTGCCCGTGGCGAGCGCGGCCAGCAGGTCGATGAGTCGGGGGCTGATCCGCGACGACACCTGCGAGTTGGATGCGAAGTCGTCGGGCGGCGCCGCGATCCACCCCAGCAGCATCCCGATCGCCACCACCGCGAGCGCCCCGCCGAGAACGAGCAGCACGCACCGCACGACCTGCGAACGGTCCGCGAGGACCAGGGCGAGCGCGCTGCCGAGGATCGGCGTCATCAGCGGGGCGACGATCATCGCGCCGATGACCGTGGCCGTCGAGTCGCCCACCACACCGGCGGCCGCGATCACCGAGGCGAGGACCAGCAGCCCCCAGAACCGCGTGGAGCTGGGGCTTTTCAGGGATCGCTCGATGAACAGGGTGTCCGTCATGCGCCGGACAGTGGCCGCGTCGACCCGCCCCATCACCTTCATGACCGGCACTCCCTCAGACCGCGGATGGCGCGGGCGGATTCCCCGCCGCGTCCGGCCCGCCCCCGTCTCCGTCGCCCTCCGCCGCAAGGAACTCCACGACGGCCAGCAGGAACAGCAGGCACAGCGCGATCCCGACGACCACCCAGCCGGTCGGGTACGACCACAGCAGGTAGACGAGGAGCGCGCCCACGACCAGGATCCACCCGATCCAGGTCCGGTGGTGACGCACAAACGGGCCGACCGGCCCCGTGCGGAACCCGGCCCGGTCCGCGGTGAGCCGCGCGCCGTCGATGCCGGAGATCCACAGCCCGCGCACCAGTCGGGCCCGTTTGCCGCGCCCGGTGAGCCACGCGGCGAGCGCGACGACGACGCCGAGTGCGACGACCATCCGGACCATGGTGAAGAGGAAGTGCGTCATGGTGTCGTAGACCGCGGCCGCCGCGTCCTGCGACACACTCGCGGGCAGCCGGTCGAGGTAGATCACGCGGAAGACGCGCAGCCCGATGCCGAGGAGACCGCAACTCACCGCGACCGCGAGCGCGGTGGCGACGACCGTCCTGCGGCGGCGTACGGAGAGCAGCACACCACCGGCGACGAGGACGAGGGCGAGGACCGGCAGCCAGTTGCCCATCACCTGCAGCAGCCGCAGGTACGTCTTGGCCTTGCCGATGTTGTCGTTCGTGACGAGCGTGTAGTCGGTGTGGACCTCGGGGATCCTGGCGGCGACGGTGAGGCCGGAGTCGACGAGGCGCTGCTTGACCTGCTCGACGACCGGGCCGAGGTCGAGGGTGACGGTGTCGCCGCCCTCCAGCTTGACCGCCCCGCCGCCGCTGCCGGTCAGCGCCTTGTCGAGGGCGCTGTGGGCCTTGCGGTTGGTCTGCTTCCAGATGTTCTCGAAGGCGTCGGAGGCGACGACCCCCTGCGCCTTGTCCTGGACGAAGCTGCGGACCGCGTCTTCGAGTGAGTCACCCAGCTTGCCCAGGGACTTCTCGACCAGCGGCCGGTCGTCGGTGGGTACCTCGGAGAGCAGGGACTGCAGGTCGATCCGCTGCATGATCGCGTTCGTGGCGCGGTTCGCGACGGCCTTCTGGATGTCGGGATTCGAGGCGAGCGGGCCGACGGTGTCGACGTAGCGGTCGGTGTCGCCCACTTGATCGGCCGCCCAGGAGGCGACGATGCCGAGCGGCGCGAGGATGCAGCCGATCACGATGAGCACGACGGCGAGGAACGACCGCCCCCGGTGACGCCGACCGCCGCCTCGTACACTCCCGCGCTCGGCCTCCAACTCGGCCACCCGGCCCCGCAGCCGCGCGAGTTCGGCCTGCTCGGCAGGCCCCATGGGCGCCGTCTCCTCCGCCACCGTTGCCTCCTTTTCGGCGCGCCCCCGACGCGCTGATGTGAATGCCAGGGGAACCGCTGCGCCGCCGACGGGCGAGACGGACGGGGCCGGACGAGTGACGGGCCGATGCCGATGAATTCGCGGCGTGTCCACGCCCCGTGTCCGGCCGAAATGCGGGCGCCGGAAAGGCGGGTGATACTGCACCGAACATCCGCCGCGCCGGAGAGAGGGAATCATGGACGACTATCCCCTGCTCGACCTCTTCCTCACCATGCTGTTCCTGTTTCTCTGGGTCATGTGGCTGTTCCTGCTGTTCAGGATCGTCATGGACGTCTTCCGCGACGACTCGCTGACCGGCTGGAGCAAGGCCGGCTGGCTCCTTCTCTGCATTGTGCTGCCGTATATCGGCGTGCTGATCTACGTGATCGCGCGCGGCAACGGGATGGGCCGACGCGACGCCGATCGGGCCAAGCAGGCCGAATCCAGGTTCCAGGACTACATCCGCAGGACGGCGACGGAATCCGGCGGCGGAACCGAGGAATTGGCCCGGCTCGCCGAGCTCCACAAGTCCGGCGCACTCACCGACGAGGAATTCGAGAAGGCGAAGGCAAAACTTCTCGCCTGAACCCCACCGTCATCGGAAAACCCACCGGAAACCCGACCGGAAAGCCAACCGGAAAGCCTCATCGTGGAACCACAGAAATCGCCCTACGGACAGCCCTACGGACAGTACGAGCAGTATCAGCAGTACGGGCAGCCCTATGGACAGCCCGAACCGGCGTACGCACCCGAACCGCAGCCCCGGCTCGACGCGGGAAAGCTGTGGGCGGGCGGCGTGATGACCGCCGTGATCGCCGCCCTCACCGCGGTGGTCGCCCTGCTCCTCGTACGCGGTGTCCTCGACATCCCGGTGTTCGCCCCGGCGGGCGACGGCCTGATGAACATCGCCACCACGGGCACCCTGGCGATGGGCGCGGCCGTGACCGCGCTGCTCGCGACCGCGCTGCTCAACCTGCTGATCGTGGCGACCCCGCGCCCCGGCAGCTTCTTCTCCTGGATCATCGGCCTCGCGACCGCGGTCATGGTGCTGCTGCCGTTCACCACGAGCCTGACCTGGGAGGCGAAGTTCGGCACAGCGGGGGTGTACCTGGTCATCGGAATCGCCATCGGTTCACTGCTCTCGGCGGTGGGCCGAGGCGCGATCCGCCGCGTCTGACCCGGTTTGCACCCGTCCGGTTTCCGCCATGTCGGAAGGCCGCCACCGGACGGTGCTGTGCGCGGCGGGCGGCGCCCGCTAGACCCTCTGCATGAGATCCATATCCAGACGCCGTTCACTGCCGACGGCCACCGCGCTCACCATGGCGCTCATCGGGTGGATGGCGGTGGCCGCTCCGGCATCCGACGCCTCGGACGCGGCCACCGCCGCACCCCGCGGCCGGGCCCACGACATCACGCTGGTCACCGGCGACGTCGTGCACTACACCGATCTGCCGGGCCGTCAGGACGTCGTGACCGTCGACCCTGCCGACGAGAACGGCCGCGGGGTGCAGGTCCGTACCCAGGGCGACGACACGTACGTCGTGCCGGTCGAGGCGATGCCACTGCTGGCCGCCGGGAAGCTGGACCCGCGCCTCTTCGACGTCACGCAACTGGTCGCGGTGGGCTACGACGACGCCCGCACCGGCGGCGTACCGCTGATCGCGTCGGCGCCCGCGACGTCCCGCTCCGCCCGTCCCCCGGCCGCCCCCAAGGGCGCCGAGCCCGTCCGCACGCTCGCGTCGATCGACGCGACGGCGCTGCGCGCGGACAAGGACGAGGCCCGCACGTTTTGGAAGGACATCGCCCCGGGGAAGGCGCCGAAGTCCCTCGACGGCGGCATCGGCAAGCTGTGGCTCGACGGCAGGGTGGAGGCCTCGCTCGCCGACGAGACCGCGCAGATCAAGGCGACCGACGCCTGGCGGAAGGGCTTCGACGGCAAGGACGTGAAGGTCGCGGTGCTCGACACGGGCGCCGACCTCGACCACCCGGACCTGGTGGGCCAGGTCGAGGAGTCCAAGAGCTTCGTCGCCGGCCAGGACGTCGACGACGGCAACGGCCACGGCACGCACACCGCCTCCACCATCGCCGGTACGGGCGCCGCGTCCGACGGCAAGGAGAAGGGCGCGGCCCCCGGCGCCCGTCTCCTCGTCGGCAAGGTGCTGAGCAACGCGGGCACAGGACAGGACTCCGACTCGATCGCCGGCATGGAGTGGGCGAAGGCGCAGGGCGCCGACGTCGTCTCGATGAGCCTCGGCTCCCCCGACGGCTCGGACGGCGAGGATCCGATGTCGCAGGCGGTGAACGCGCTGTCCGCGGACGGCGGTCCGCTGTACGTGATCGCCGCGGGCAACGCCTACGACCCCGGCACCATCGGCACCCCCGGAGCCGCCGCGTCCGCGCTGACCGTCGGCGCGGTCGACGGGGGCGACGAGCGCGCCTCCTTCTCCAGCCAGGGCCCGCTGACCGGCACGCACTCCCTCAAGCCCGACGTCTCCGCGCCCGGCGTGGACGTCACCGCCGCCGCCTCGCAGTCGGTGCCGGGCTGGACCGGTGGCCCGTACCGGACGATGAGCGGCACGTCGATGGCGACGCCGCTGGTGGCGGGCGCCGCCGCGATCCTGAAGCAGCGTCACCCCGACTGGAGCGGCGAGCGCGTCAAGGACGCGCTGATGTCGACGTCGGACAAGACCGGCGAGTCTCCGTACGAGGTCGGCTCCGGGCGCGTCGACGCGGCCGCCGCCGTGGACGCCACGATCGGGGCGACCGGCTCCGTCGCGGCGGCCACCTACGACTGGCCGAACGCCGACGCGAAGGCGACGACGCGCACGGTCACCTACCGCAACGACGGTGACGCGGACGTGGCGCTCGCCCTCTCCCTGGACACGGACGACGACGCGTACGCCCTGTCGGCGTCGAAGGTGTCCGTCCCCGCGCACGGCACCGCCGAGGTGACGCTGAGCCTCGACCCGTCGAAGGTCCCGGCGGGCACCACATTCTCCGGTCATGTCCTGGCCACCGCCTCCGCCTCGGACACCGTGGTCGCCCGGACCGCCTTCGCCCTCTTCAAGGAGGCGGAGATGTACGACTACACGGTCAAAGTGACGGGCCGCGACGGCAAGCCGCTCGCGGACACCGTCGCGCTGTACTCCACCGCCGAGCAGGACCCCACGTACATCAACGTGGACGCCGGCGGCGAGGCGACGCTGCGGCTGCCTCCGGGTCGCTACACCGCGTCCTCGTACGTGGACGTGCCCGGCGGCAGCGACGGTTCGCTCGGCGAGGCGCTGCTGATCTCCGACGAGGTGACACTCGGCGCCGCCCACCCGAAGGGGACGGCCGCACTCGACGCGAGGAAGGCACACAAGGCGTACGCGGTACCGGAGCGGGAGAGCGAGACGGTCCAGACGGTCTTCAACGTCCAACGCACGTACGGTAGTTCGTCGGAGCACGGCTGGTCCTCCTCCGTGCTGCTGGCCGGCAAGTACGACTCGCTGTACCTCACGCCGACGAAGAAGGTGACCGACGGGACGCTGAAGGCGTTCGCCCACTGGCGGATGCGGGAGAAGGCCTTCGACGCCGAGACCGGCACCGGCCGCGACATCACGCTGACCGCCCAGCCGAAGACCGCGTTCCGCGACGGGGTGCGCGCGCTGAAGACCGTGTACGCCGGTCGGGGCGCGGCGTCCGACTATGCGGACCTGGACGCCAAGGGCAAGGCCGTGCTCGTCGACCGCGAAGACGCGGTCACGGCGAGCGCGCGGGCCCAGGCGGCCGCGGACGCCGGCGCCGCCATGCTGATCGTCGTCAACGACGCCCCCGGCCGCCTCTTCCAGTCCTACTCGGGCGCCGCCGGCCTCTCCGTCGCGTCCGTGGAGCAGGGTGACGGCGCCCGCCTCATCGCCGAGGCGAAGCCCGGCCGCGGCACGCTGAAGGTGCGGGCGAAGGAGTACCCGGACTACACGTACGACCTGGCGAAGACCTTCGACGGCGGCATCCCGGACACATCACTGGCCTATGCACCGAAGAACCGCGACCTGGCCCGCGTCGACAACAGCATCTACGCGCAGCCGGGCACGCTCGGCACCGGCGGGCGCTACTTCGTCCCGTCGTGGAGCCCGGCGCTCGGCGGCGACACGTACGACAAGTTCGGCCGCACCACCACCGAGTACGTCTCCGGGGGCACGGGTGCCACCGGGTCCTGGTTCGAGCAGCACACCGGACTCGGCTCGGCCGCGGGCTACTTCGAGAGAGGGCAGACGTCGTCCTACACCGCGGGGAAGCGCTACGACACCGGCTGGTTCAAGCCGGTGCAGGCGCCCCGCTTCGGCGGCACGTACACCGCGTACCAGAACAGCAGCGATCTCTTCCAGTGGAACACCGCGATCTGGTCGGGCTCCGAGGACGGCCACACCGGTGCCGGTGGCGGCGCCAAGCAGACCACGCTCTACCGCGGCGACACCCAAGTGGCCGGGTTCAACGCCCAGTCGGGCCGGGCGGCGAACATGACGGCGGGCTCGTACAAGCTGGTGGCGACCGGACAGCGGGACACCGCCGCCTGGACGACGTCCACGAAGACGGCGACCACGTGGGGCTTCGACTACAAGCCGCTGCCGTCGGGCACGGGCCGCGCCGACCTGCCGCTGCTGAACCTCTCCTACGAGGTCGACACCGATCTGCGGGGCGGCGCCAGGGCGGGCAAGCGCCTCGGACTGGGGCTGCGCTCGGCCGCGTACACCGGTGGCGTCAGCGCCTCCTCGGCGACGCTCCAGGTGTCGTACGACGACGGGGCGAGCTGGCGGGACGCGTCGCTGAAGCGGACCGGTGACGGGCACTGGACGACCGTCCTGAGCACACCGCGCGACGCCGGTTCGGTGTCGCTGCGGGCCACGGCGAAGGCGCCGGGCGGGCTGACGGTCGAGCAGGAGGTGACACGGGCGGTCACTCTCAACTAGGCCGATCACCTTCAACCATACTGATTTCAGACCCAGTTGTGCTGGTGCGCGTACCAGCCCAGTTGCAGCCGTGTCGTCGCCTCCGCGCGCACCATCAGCGCCTGGAGGCGGCGCTGCAACGTCCTTACGGACATGCCGAGTTGACCCGCGACCGCGGTGTCCGTGAACCCGGCGAGCAGCAGCCGGAGAATGTGCGCGTCCAGGGGGTCGAGCGCGTCACCGCCGACGTCCGGCTCCTGGTAGGGCCGGCCGCGCTGCCACACCTGCTCGAACAACTCCCTTGCCACATGGGCGAGTCCGCCGCGCAGCACGACCGCCGGGTCCACGGGCGCGCCCCGCCCGTGCAGCGGCAGCATCGCCACGGCGCCGTCGCACAGGATCAGCTTGTACGGGACCTCGGCGACGGTGCGCACCTGCACGCCGTCGGCGAGGGACTGCGCGACATGCTGGGCGGCGTCCGGCTCCTTGAGGAAGCCCTGGTCGATGACGGCCCGCACCCGCACGTTGCGGCCGATGGCGGTCACCTCCTCGCTGTCGGCGGGGGTGACGGCGGCGGGTTCGCCCGCCGAGAGGATGTCGATGGTGTCGCGGGCGGAGAGCTGGAGCTGGAGATAGCGGGTGCGGATCGCCTCGGCGCCCTCGACGATCTCGACGAGTTCGCGCTGCGCGCGGTCCGCGGTCGCCGTGCGGTACGTCTCCGCCAGCCGCGCGACCGCCAGCTCCGCACGCTGCAACCGCTCGCGCTGGAGGGCGAGTTCGGCGCCGAGGGCGACGGCCGGCGGCGCCGCCGCGTAGCGGGCTCCGTCGCCCGCGCGCACCACGAGCCCGCGCTCCACCAGTGGATCCAGGGCCGCACGCACCCGCGCGTCGGGCAGCCCCGCCGCCGCCACGATCCGCTCGTACGGGGCCGTGGGCAGCGCGATCAGCGCCTGGTACACGGCTTCCTCGTCCGCCGTGAGTCCGAGCTCCTCCAGCCCCACCGCCGCTCTCCCGCCCCTTTGGTCCGCCGACTGCCTGACGGGAAGTCTCGCAGGCGGGCGCGAACTCCACCGTGGGCGGACCCACAGAAAATGCCTGGCCGCGGCCGGGCGGACCGCGTTACCTTCGAGGGCATGGACGTCATGGACCGCAGCACCACCACCGCGACCGCGCGAGCGACCAGCTCGCCGGTTGCCGCCGCCTGACGTACCCACCTCTTCCCACCGGCGACCGGAAACGGCCGCCGGTACTTTTTTGCCCCACCGCGCTTCTTTTTTGCCCCACCGCGCTCCGTCCGGCCGCTTCCGGTGCCTCCCGTCCGCATCACGCGAAGGAGTCACCCCATGCGCACCGACGACGTCATCCGCACGTTCACCGAGTTCTACGAGGACCGCGGCCACCGCCGGATCACCGGCTCGACACTGCTGCCGCCGCCCGGCGACCCGGTCCTGTTCACCACCTCCGGGATGCACCCGCTCACCCCGTACCTGGAGGGCCGCCCCCATCCGCTGGGCCGACGGCTCGTCAACGTACAGCGGTGTCTGCGGACCACGGACCTGGAGAAGGTCGGCGACCCCACGCATCTGACGGTCTTCGAGATGCTCGGCACGTGGTCGCTCGGCGACTACGAGGGGCCGCAGAGTCTGGAGTGGGGATACGAGTTGCTCACCGAGGGCTTCGGTATCGATCCGCGAATGCTGTACGTGACCGTGTTCGGCGGCGACGAGCAGACCGGGCCCGACACCGGTTCGCGGGAGGTGTGGGAGCGGCGCGGGTTGCCGATCGAGGAGACCGTCGAGGACAACTGGTGGGACAACGGGCCGACCGGGCCGTGCGGTCCCGACTCGGAGATCTTCCTGTGGACCGGGGACACCCCGCCGGAGTCGACGCCGACCAAGGACGAGCGCTGGGTGGAGGTGTGGAACCACGTGACGATGCGTTACCGACGCCTGGACGACGGCTCGTTGGTGCCGCTCCCCCCAGCGCAACGTCGACACGGGCCTCGGTCTGGAGCGGCTTTCCACGCTATTGCAGGGCAGGAAGTCCGTCTTCGAGTGCGACGTCTTCGATCCGTGGCGGCGGCTGCTGCCGGGGCTCTGGCCGCTGGACGAGCCGTCGTTCCGGGTGGTCGGCGACCATCTGCGCTCGTCCGTCGTGGTCGTCGGCGACGGGGTGCGGCCGTCGAACACCGGGCGCGGATACGTGCTGCGCCGGCTGATCCGCAGGGTGCTGACCGTGCTGCGCCGCGAGGATCCGACGCGCACGCTCGGGGACCTGCCGGTCGAGCTGATCCGGCACACCCTGGACCACTTCCGCCAGGACGTCGACCCGTCGTACGTCCGCCAGGTACTGCTCGACGAGGAGCTGCGCTTCGACCGGCTCCTGGAGCGCGGCAGGAAGGTGCTGTCGCGGCCGCGGTTCTCGGGCCCGCTGAGCGAGGAGGACCTGCACTATCTGCACGACACCCACGGGCTGCCGCGCGAGCTGGTGCTGAACCTGCGGGAGCGGTAGGGCCGAGCCGAAAGGGCTGCCTTCCTGGATCCTCTAGACCGGCAGCCCCCTCGGCTCCTTGATGCGCTTCATGATGATCTGCGAGTTCACCTCGGTGACCCCGTCGAGCGCGGTGAGCTCCTCGATCCACAGGCGTTCGTACGCGGCGAGGTCGGCGACCGCGATGCGCAGCAGGCAACCGGGGCTGCCGAAGAGGCGGTAGGCCTCGATGACGTCGGGGATGTCCTGGAGCGCGTGCTCGAAGGCCTCGACGGAGGCCCGGTCGCGGCGCACCTCGATGGAGACGAGGACCTCGAAGCCGCGGCCGACGGCGTCCGGGTCGACGATCGCGCGGTAGCCCTGGATGACGCCGTCCTTCTCCAGCTGCCGCACGCGGCGCATGCACGGGGACGGGCTGAGGCCGACGCGGGCGGCCAGGTCCTGATTGCTCAGTCGGCCGTCCTCCTGGAGCTCGCGCAAGATATGCAGGTCGATCCGGTCCATGGCGCAATCATGCACCACGCTTTGCGCGATCATCGGCCAGGATTCGCAATCCGATTGCGCAGATCACGATTTATCCTTGCTGTAGATCGAACATACGCTCCCCACGCGCGCGAGCGCCCACTACGCGAGCGCCGACTATTCGCGAGGCAGGTCACATGGCACGCATCACCCTCATCAGCACCGGCGGCACCATCGCGAGCCGCTGGCAGGGCACCGGCTACGCCGCCGACGCCGGCGGGGACACGGTGCTCGCGTCGGCCGCGCTGCCGGAGGGGGTCGAGGTGGACGTCGTCGACCTGTTCAACGTGAACAGCTCGCGGATGACGACGGAGCTCCAGCTGACGCTGCTGCGCACGGTGCGCGAGGTGCTCGCCGACCCGTCCGTCGACGGCATCGTGGTCACGCACGGCACGGACACCCTTGAGGAGTCCGCGTTCCTGCTCGACCTGCACCACGACGACCCGCGCCCGGTCGTCTTCACCGGCGCCCAGAAGCCGCTCGGCCAGGCCGAGGGCGACGGGCCCGGGAACATGTACGACGCGCTCCAGCTCGCCGCGAACGTGCGTGACCTGGGCGTACTCGTCGCCTTCGACGGAAAGGTGCACGCCGCTCGCGGCACCGTGAAGACACAGACCCTCGCGGCCGACGCCTTCGCCGACCCGTCGGCAGGCCCGCTCGGCCGGCTCGGTTTCGGCCGCGTAGACCTGCGCCACAAGCCGAGCCGCCCGGCCCCGCTGCCGCAGCCGGGGGCCGGAACGGAGATACCGCGCGTCGACATCGTCATGCACCACAGCGACGCCGACGCCACGCTCTTCGAGGCGGCCGTCGCCGCGGGCGCGCGCGGCATCGTGCTGGTGGCCACGGGCGCGGGGAACGCGACGCCGGAGCTGGTCGACGCGGTGTCCTCAGCTGTACGCCGCGGAGTCCTCGTCGCCGTGTCTACGCGCGTATCCGCGGGTCCGCTCGCCGAGATCTACACGGGCGGCGGCGCCGTCGACCTGGTCGCCGCGGGCGCCGTGCTCAGCGGCACGCTGCGCGCGGGCCAGACCCGGATCGCCGTCCTGGCCGCGCTCCTCGCGGACGTCTCCCCCGCCGCCCGGCCCGACCTGCTCGGCCGTCTGATCGACGCGCCGGGCGCACTGCCCGCCGGCACCGAGGCGTCCGGCGAGCAGGCGGCCGCGTAACAGGATCCGCGTAACAGGATCAGAGAGCGGGACTCAGAACTCCACGGCCTCTTCGTTGGGCGCGAGGCTGTCCATGAACGAGCTGACCGAGAACACGGCCCGGCCCGCGCCCGCCGGACCGTACCCGGGAGGCGACGACAGGCCGTACTCGTCCATGGTCGAGCGGTAGGCGTCGAGCAGCCGGATGTGGTACTCCAGCGGCGCGCCGTCCGGGTTCTCCTTGCCGAGCGGCGTCGTCGGCTCGGGGCACCACGTGGTGAAGCGCGGCGTGATGCCGTTCGACATGAAGAAGCGCAGGCCCTCGGTGGTGGAGGCGATGGCCTCGTCGACGGTCTTGAAGCCGAACGGCTCGGCCATCTCGACGCCCGCCACGAAGTTCGGGATCACGTTGCGCGCGCCGAAGACCTCGCGCGAGTCGAGGATCCGCTTGTGCCACTCGTCGCGGCCGACGTAGCGCTCCTTGCCGGGGCAGTACATCTTGAACAGGTACTCGTCCCACACCTCGAAGTTGGGGTGGTAGATCTGCACGCCGTAGTCCTTGAAGCGCTGCACATCGTCCTTGGGCAGCGCCTGGGCGACGACCTTGCCGATCCAGCGGCCCGGGAAGTACTCCTCGATGGCCTTGGCGTACCGCCCGTAGAAGTCCGCCTCGTCCAGGCCCTGGACCTTCGACGTGATCGCGCCGCCGGTGAGCGTGTACGCGGTCGACGCCTTCGCGGTGTCGTACTTGTCGATGATCTCGAGGGCCTCGAGGACCTCGTCCACGTCCTTCACGCCCGTGTACGGCCGGCCGGCCGCCTTGTGCTGGCGCCAGTTGTGGTTGATGTCGCAGTACTGGCACTCCTCCTTGGCGCCGAAGTACTGGCAGACCCGGAACGCGGTCAGGTAGATCAGGTAGCCCCACTGGATCGTGGGCGCCACCTCCATGACCGACTTCCCGTTGGAGAGCTTGTGCCGGTAGTACTCCGGCATCGGCGGCACGCCCACGTCGGAGATGCGCTTGCCGTCGAGGTAGAGGCCGAGCATGCCGTCCTCGTTCGCGGCGACGCGGTACGGGGACTTCGGGTTCACGCGGACCGAGACGACCGTGCGGCGCAGGTCGTAGGGGCCGCCCGTGAGGACGATCTCCTCCGGCGGGCGGCGCAGCGCGGCCTCGCCCAGCTCGGGCAGCGTGCCGTGGTCGAAGGAGAAGATGAAGTACGACTTCGGCTTGACCTCGCCGTCCTCGTTGTCACTCAGCGCCGACGCGTCGAAGGCGACGCCGCCGCGCAGCAGGTCCTCCTTGAAGACCGCTTCCTTCGGAACGTGCGGGAAGCGCTCCATCAGGTCCTCTACCAGCGCCGTTCGGCTCTGCATCCCGTTACTCCTCGACCCTCTGCTGTTCTACGGTTCGACCCTTCACGGTACGCCCCGGCCGCCGGTCAGCCCTGCCGGGTCCCCGCTCGGGCCACCACATGGGCGGGCGCGGTGATGCCGATGGGCAGCAGCGGATCGGCCGTGGGAGCGCCCCAGCGGGCGTTCAGCGGCAGGGTTCCGGCCCAGAGACCGAGCTCCGCGTCGGCCGATTCGCCGTCGTCGGGCGCGCCGGACCGGATCTTCACGGACGCCTCTTCGAGGGAGAGCGCGAGGAGCGTGGTGGCGGCCAGCTCCTTGCGGTTCGGCTGCCGCGCGTACGTCCACTGGCCGGGGGTCGCGTGCTCGGTGAGGCGCCGCAGGCCCTCCAGCTTCTCTGCCTCGTCGGTGATCGTGCGCGGCACGCCGTGCACCATGGCGCTGCGGTAGTTCACACCGTGCTCGAAGACGGAGCGGGCGAGGACCAGACCGTCGACGTGGGTCACCGTCACGCACACCGCCGCGTCCGGGTCGGCCGCGAGGCTGCGGCTGGCCACCGACCCGTGCACGTACAGCCACCGCTCGTCACGCCCGTAGACGGTCGGTACGACGACGGGGGCGCCGTCGACCATGACACCAAGATGGCAGACGAAGCCCGCGTCGAGGATCGCCTCCAGATCGGCGCGGTCGGTACTGCCCTGTTCCCGCAGCCGCCGGTGCGTGGTCCGCTCGGTCTGCGGCAGGGTGCGGGAGTCGTCGGTGTACGTCATGCGCAGGAACGCTACTCCCGTGGGGGCGGCGGTCGTTCATCGGTACCCGTCGGGTTGCGGACGCGGGGCTCCGCCCCGGACCCCGCCTGCTCAATCGCCGCAGGGGCTTGAATGCCGTGGTCCAATTCTCGGCAATCCGCACTCGAGAAAGGCATCCCGTGCCTGCAATCACCAACTGGGCCCGCAACATCACCTTCGCCGCCGACCGGCTGCACCGTCCGGCCACCGTCGACGAGTTGCGTGCCGCCGTCACCAAGAGCGGGCACATACGGGTGCTCGGCAGCGGCCATTCGTTCAACCGGATCGCCGACGTGGACGCGGAGCGCGACGGCGCGCTCGTGTCGCTCGGCGCGCTGCCGAGCCGCATCGACGTCGACACCGCGGAGCGCACCGTCCGGGTCGGCGGCGGTGTGCGCTACGCCGAACTGGCCGCCGAACTGCACGCGCACGGGCTGGCGCTGCCCAATATGGCCTCGCTGCCGCACATCTCCGTCGCCGGTTCGGTGGCCACCGGCACGCACGGATCGGGCAACGGAAACCGGTCGCTGGCCGAGGCCGTACGGGCCGTGGAGATCCTGACCGGGGACGGGGAGCTGGTCACGCTCGCGCGCGGTGACGCCGGTTTCGAGGGGGCGGCCGTCTCGCTGGGCGCGCTTGGTGTGGTGTTGTCGTTGACGCTGGACGTGGAGCCGTCCTTCGATGTCGCGCAGCACGTGTTCCGTGAACTCCCCTTCCAGGGGCTGGACTTCGAGTCCGTGTCGGCCGCCGCGTACAGCGTGAGCCTGTTCACCGACTGGCGCGGTCCGCGCTTCGACCAGGTGTGGGTGAAGCGGCGGATGCCGGAAGCGCTGGACTTCCCGTGGGCCGAGGCCGCCGTCCAGGCGCAGCACCCTGTGCCGGGGATGTCGGCCGTGCACTGCACCGAGCAGTTCGGGGTTCCGGGGCCCTGGCACGAGCGACTGCCGCACTTCCGGGCCGAGTTCACGCCCAGCAACGGCGACGAGCTTCAGTCGGAGTATCTGCTGCCGCGCGAGCACGCCGTCGCCGCGCTCGCCGCCCTCGACGCGGTGCGCGACCGGATCGCCCCCGTGGTCCAGGTCTGCGAGGTGCGCACGGTCGCCGCCGACACGCAGTGGCTGAGCCCTGCGTACGGCCGGGACACGGTCGCGTTCCACTTCACGTGGGTGGCGGACACGGAGCGGGTTCTTCCGGTCGTCTCGCTGGTGGAGGACCGGCTGCGGGAGTTCGCGCCGCGTCCGCACTGGGGGAAGGTGTTCACGGCCGATCCGGCGCGCGTCGCCGCCCGGTATCCGCATGCGGCGGACTTCGTGGCGCTGGCCGAACGGCTGGATCCGCAGGGGAAGTTCAGCAATGCGTTCGTGCGGACCGTGCTTCAGAGTGTTTGAGGAGGGGCTTCTAGAGGACTTTTGAAAGCCCTTTCTCCAACCCCTTGTCGAAGTCCGTCGGGCGCTCCTAGCCTGACGGTATGAAGCGCACGTCCCGCGACATACGGACGGCGAACCGGTACGAGGTGCTGCGCCGCTGCCTCGACCGGTCCGCCGTCTCCCGGCAGGAGTTGGCCGCAGAGACGGGCCTCAGCTCGGCGACCGTCGCCACGCTCGTCGGGGAGCTGCTCGACCTGGGGATCCTGGTCACGGGCGGCTTCGTGGACTCGGCGGGCGGGCGGCCGCGCGGCCTCGTCTCCGTCGACGCGGGCCACGGTTCGCTCGTCGGCGTGGACGTCGCGGAGACGTATGTGCACGCCGAGCTGTTCGACCTGAACCTGCGGGTCGTCGCCCGCGCCGACCGCCAACTGCGGCCCGGTGCGCACGAACCCGGGCACGTGGTCGCCGTGATCGCGGACGCGGTCCGGGCGGTGCTCGACGCCAACACCGGCGGGCCCGTGCTCGGCGCGGGCGTCTGCATGCCGGGGCTCGTCGACCGGCAGGGCGGCATCAGCGTGTACGCCCCCAACTGGGGGTGGCGGGAAGCGGTGCCGCTGCGTGAACTCCTCGCCCAACACCTCGACGTACCCCTGTACTTGGACAATCCGCTGCGCGCTTCCACCGTCGCCGAGTTGTGGTTCGGCGCGGCGCGCGGGCGGGACGACGCGGTCGTCGTCAATCTCGGCACGGGCGTCGGTGCGGGGCTCGCGCTCGGCGGGGCGCTGCACCGGGGTGTCACCAACAGTGCCGGCGAGTGGGGGCACACCACGCTCGTGCTCGACGGGCGGCCGTGCCACTGCGGTGACCGGGGGTGTGTGGAGGCCTATGCGGGGGCGCCGGGCATCATGCGCAACTTGCGGGAGCTGCACCCCGGTTCGCCGCTCCTGCACCCCGACGACCAGACCGCCACGATCGAGGCGATCGGGCGGGCCGCGGCGGAGGGGTCGGCGCAGGCGCTCGATGTGGTGCGGGAGACCGCGCGGTATCTCGGCGCGGCGGTCGCCGATCTCGTCAACCTGCTCAATCCCGAGGTCGTCGTGCTCAGCAGCTGGGTCGCCAGTGCGTTGGGCGGTCCCCTGGTGAGCGAGGTTCGGGGGGTGGTGGAGCGGCATTCGTTGGCGGGGCCGTTCGCCGCGGCGGAGATTGTCCTTTCGCCCGTTCCTACGGATCCGGTGAGTCTGGGTGCGGCGACGTTTGCGCTGGAGGGCGTGTTGAGCGGCACCGCACCCGTTCCTCACCCACATACGGCTTGATTGATTGCCGAATTTGATCTCGACGTAAGGAGCTCCATGCCCACGTCCACGTCCACCTCAATCGCCTACGTAACCGACCCCTCCCCCGGCCACGGCACCTTGCCGCCTCGCGCCTGGTACGCCGAGTCGTCAGCCAACTCACTCTCGCTCAACGGGACTTGGCGTTTCCGGTTGGCGGCGCGGGCCGACGCGCACGACGACTCCTTCGCCTCCCCTGGGTACGACGCCGGCAGCTGGAGTGGCGTCTCCGTGCCCGGGCACTGGGTGATGCAGGGCGACGGGGCGTTCGGTGCGCCGGCCTATACGAACGTCCTCTATCCGTTCCCCGTCGACCCGCCGCGCGTCCCCGACGAGAACCCGACCGGGGATCACCTACGCGTCTTCGACCTGCCCGGCGACTGGCCCGGTGACGGCTCGGCCGTGGTCCGCTTCGACGGGGTGGAGTCCTGCGCGAAGGTGTGGCTGAACGGCACGGAGCTCGGCGAGTTCAAGGGGAGCCGACTGCCGCACGAGTTCGAGGTCGGCCACCTCCTCGCCCCCACCGGCAACGTGCTCGCCGTCCGCGTGCACCAGTGGTCCGCGGGCTCCTATCTGGAGGACCAGGACCAGTGGTGGCTGCCCGGCATCTTCCGCGACGTGACGCTCCTGCACCGCCCCGTCGGCGGCGCCCGGGACTTCTTCACGCACGCCTCGTACGACCACGCCACCGGCCTCGGCACGCTCCGCGTCGACAGTGACGTGGAGGGGCGGATCACCGTGCCTGAGCTGGGTGTTGACGCGGCCACCGGGGAGTCGGTGACCGTCGCCGTCGAGCCGTGGACGGCCGAGACGCCGCGCCTGTACGACGGCGAGCTCGCGACGGCCGGTGAGCGGGTGCCGCTGCGGATCGGCTTCCGCACCGTGGAGCTGTCGGACGGCCTGATCAAGGTCAACGGCACGCCGATCCTCTTCAAGGGCGTCAACCGGCACGAGTGGCACCCGGAGCACGGCCGCGCGCTCGACCTCGAAACCATGCGCCGCGACGTCGAGTTGATGAAGTCCCACAACATCAACGCGGTCCGCACCTCCCACTATCCGCCGCACCCCGCCTTCCTTTCCCTCTGCGACGAGTACGGGCTGTGGGTCATCGACGAGTGCGACCTGGAGACCCACGGCTTCTGCGAACAGGGCTGGCGCGACAACCCGGTCGACGACGAGCGCTGGACCCCCGCACTGCTCGACCGGGCGGCCCGCATGGTCGAGCGCGACAAGAACCATCCGTCCATCGTCCTGTGGTCCCTCGGCAACGAGGCGGGCACCGGGCGCGGGCTCACCGCCATGGCCGAGTGGATCCACGCGCGCGACCCCGAGCGCCTCGTGCACTACGAGGGCGACATCAACTGCCGTGACACCGACGTCTATTCGCGCATGTACGCCGATCACGCAGAGGTCGAGCGGATCGGTCAGGGGATCGACGGCGGCCCGGAGAGGCGGCGCGCCCTCCCCTTCATCCAGTGCGAGTACGCGCACGCCATGGGCAACGGCCCGGGTGGACTCGCCGACTATCAGCGGCTGTTCGAGAAGTACGACCGGCTTCAGGGCGCGTTCGTCTGGGAGTGGATCGACCACGGGGTCGCCGACGAGCGCCACGGGTACGCGTACGGCGGCGACTTCGGCGAGGAGCTGCACGACGGCAACTTCGTGTGCGACGGTCTGCTGTTCCCGGACCGGACGCCGTCGCCGGGGCTCATCGAGTTCAAGAAGGTGATCGAGCCCGTACGGATCGCCGTCGACGGGGACGCCGGATCCGTACGCGTCACCAACCGCTACGACTTCCGCGACCTGTCCCACCTCGCCTTCGACTGGACGTACGAGGTGGAGGGCGAGGCCGTGGAGCGCGGCACGCTCACCGTGCCGCCGCTCACTCCCGGCGAGTCGACGGACGTGAAGCTGTCGGCGCCCGCGGCGGGTGACGCGTCCGGGTACTGGACGATCCGGGCCATGGGCGCCGACGGCCAGGAAGCGGCGTGGGGACAGAGCGCCCCGACGACGCCAAAGTCCGTTGTCAGCACGGTAGTTGGCGAGCGTCCGAGCGCCGCCGGGGACGTACTCACACTCGGCCCGGCCACCTTCGACGCCCGCACAGGCGACCTGCGCACCATCGGCGACGTGGCGCTCGCCTCCGCTCCCCGCCTCGACGTGTGGCGCGCCCCCACGGACAACGACGACGGCGCGAGCTGGCAGAACGACGAGCGGCTCGGCCTGCTGTGGCGACAGTTCGGCCTGCACCGCATGCAACACCGCGTGGACGGCGTGGAGTTGGACGGGAGCGCGTTGACCGTGCACACGCGGGTCGGTCCGGCCAGCCGTGACATCGGGCTGCGCGCGAGCTACCGCTGGACGGCCGACGAGCGGCGGCTGCGGCTGACCGTGTCCGTCACCCCGGAGGGCGACTGGCGGATCCCGCTGCCCCGGCTCGGCGTCCGACTCGGGCTCCCCGTAGGGGACTTGGGCGTGCGCTGGTTCGGCTGCGGGCCCGGCGAGGCGTACCCGGACACGCGCGAGGCGGCGCGACTCGGCCGCTGGGAGTCGGACGTCGACGCCCTGCACACCCCGTACGTACGACCGCAGGAGAACGGGGCGCGGATCGACGTCCGTTGGGCCGAGCTCGGCGGCCTGCGCATCGAGGGCGAGCCCGCCTACGCCCTCACGGCCCGCCGCTGGACGACACAGCAGCTCGACGCGGCCACGCACCGCACGGACCTGACGCCCGGCGACACGCTGTGGGTGCATCTCGACCACGCACAGCAGGGCATCGGCACGCAGTCGTGCGGACCCGGCGTGCTCCCGCAGTACCGGCTGACGCCGAAGCCGGCTGAATTCGGCTTCGCCTTCAGCACGTTGACGTAGCCCCCTCACCCCGTGTCGGCCGGGGCGGCGGTCCCATCGCTGCCCCGGCCGACCTGACGACCGCCCTAGGGGCAGGGGCGTAGCGGCCGTCGTGCACGGAAGTCGCCGCCGGGGGCGGGAAGGTTGCCGCCAGATTCCCGCGCTCTGCTCAGAGTCTCACCGCGAAGGATCAGAGTCTCACCGCGTCAGAGTCTCACCGCGAAGGAGTAGAGCCGCGTCGTCTGCGCCTTGTTGCGGTTGTCGTCCGAGACGAGGAGCAGGTGTCTGCGGCCCTTGTACCGTCCGCTCTTGATGGAGTCGCCGAGGGTCATGCCCTCCACGTTGTCCAGGAGCTCGTTCGACTGGGGGTTCCCGGCGCCGCTTACCTCTCCGGGGCTGCCTTCGGGGCAGCGGGCCAGGTCGAAGAGGGCGCGGCCTGCGATGAAGACGTCGGCGGGCGCCCTGTAGAGCTGCTTCTTGTCGGTCACGTCCTGGGCCTCGGCCAGCGAGAGGTCCTTGACGTGCACCGAGTTCCCGAGCCCGGCCACGTACTGCCGTTCCAGGGCGAGCAGCCTGGTGTCGGAGACCGCCACGAGGTCGGCGAGGCCGAGGCCCTCGTCGCCGCGGTAGGCGAACTGGGCGTCGGGTTCGAAGGTGCCGTCGGCGCGCCGCTCGTAGCGCTGGATGCGCATGAGGTTGCGGCCGCGTTCGTCGCCGTCCCCGGCGAGCGGGGCCTCCACCGCCACGAACAGGTACTTGTCGCTCGGCGACAGGGCCATGGCCTCGATGGTGCGGCCCGCCGTCGCGGCGCCCTTCGGGTAGATCTCGAAGACCTCGGGGATCGGCAGCGGTTCCCCCTTCTGGCGGCCCGTGCGCAGGTCGAACCGGCGGATGGTGGGTTCGGTCTCGCCCGCCACGAGCGCCGTGCCGCCGTCCTTCTCCACGGCGACGGCCTCGGCGTCGAACCAGCCGCTCAGCGGGCCGCCCCCGGCCGCGCGCAGGGTGCGCGCCCGCTGGGCCACCGGTGCCAGTGCGTCGGGCGAGCCGAACCTGATCGGGAAGATCCGCACGGCGTCGTTGTCGGCCACCGCGTACGCCAGCCTCGACTCGTCCGGCGCGTACGCGAGTCCGGACAGGCCCGCCACCGGCTCGTTGTCGACCTCCGTCTTGTCGAGCGCGTCGGAGTGGTCGAGCAGGGCCGCACGCGCGGAACAGGGGCCGCGCGCCTCTTTGTGGGGCTTGGGAGGCGGTTCGTCCAGCCGGTCCTGGAGGTAGGGGATGCCGAGTCCTGCGGTGAGACCGAGAACCAGGCCGATCGCGACGCCTATGGCGATGCGGCCCCGCTTCGGCGGCGGTACCGGTGCCGGGGGTGGGGCCTGGACGGGGCGGCGGGCGGCGTTGCGGACGAAGGCGTACTCCCCCAGCCCGTTCTCGTCCGTGCACAGCGGGGCCGCCGCGTCGCTGCGGTCCTGCTCGGCCACCCACTCCTCGACGCGCGTCCGCACCCGCTGGTAGATGTCCTTCAGGGTGACCGTCTCGCCCGCGCCGGGGTCCGGGTCGCCCTGTTCGAGCACGTCGACGAGGGCGCCGGTGAAGACCGAGCAGCGGTCCGGGTCGGGCGCGTGCGAGGCGCGGTTGTGCGGCGAAGAGGCCATCAGGTAGAGGCCCTTGAGGTCGCGGACGGAGCGCGCAGCGAGGTCGGCGCCGCTCTCTCCCCCGGACATCCGGCTGTCCCTGGCCCACTGGGCGCTGTAGCAGCAGTCCAGGATGAGCACGGTCCGGGGAGCGGGCGACCGGTTGATGGCCTTGCGTACGTACATGGTGTCGACGCAGGTCTCCGGCTGGCCCCGCTCCGTGCCGGGCAGCGTCAGGAACAGCCGGTTGTCCTCGCCCTCGCGCACGCCGTGGCCCGCGTAGTAGACGATGAGCGTGTCCTCGGCGGCGAGCCGGCCCGCGACCTCGATCGCCACGGTCACGTCGCGGGCCGCGACGGGATTGGGCAGGACCTGGACGCGCTCGTCGGGGAAGCCGCCGATGTCCGGGTCGGTCAGCACGTCCCGCAGTCGCCGCAGGTTGTGCTCGACGCTGTCGAGGCGCTCCATCGTGTCGTGCCGGTAGTCGTTGACCCCGATCAGCAGGCAGGCCGACTTCTCCGGGTCGACGCGCCGCGCACCGACGCGCTGCGGGTCCCCGCGTTGCGGGCCGATGCGCTGCGGGTCTGCGCTCCCCGGGTCCGTGCGGCGCGCCCCGTTTCTCGCGGGGCCCTCGGCCTGCGTCATCGGGAGGCTCCGCCGTCACGGTCGCTGCCGCCACTACGGCCACTGTCGCCGTCACGGTCGCTCTCGCCATCGCGGTCGCCATCTCTCAGGCCGGCATCGTGCAGCAGCCCGCGGATCCGGTCGACGTCCTCGCCCCGCACGACGAACGTGATCTCCCCGTCGTGGCCGCGGCTGCGCCACCAGGCGCGCACGCTGTGCGTCACGTCGATCGCCAGGGACGCCGCACCGCAGGCGACGCCGACCCATTCGAGTACGTCGCCCATCGCGCCGGGCCGGTCCGCGTACGCGCTCTCGACGCGCGCTCCCGCGGAGCGCAGCTCGTCGTCGTCCTCCAGCCAGTCCCGGAGCGACGCGAGTTCCTTGGCGCCCTCTCCGCCCTCTCCCCCCGTGTCCCCCACGCCCTGCGGTACCGAGAACCTGATCTCCACGCTTCCCCCTGTTCGCGTGCCCTCCGCCCGCGCCACGAAGACGCTTCCACAATTCCCCTACTGCGTAAGGGAATCGCGGAGAAGTCTCCCCGCACGAGGAGCCTGCCGAACCACTACGGTCACGCCACGATCAGGGAACCGTCGCTTCCCGGCCGACTCCCGACAGAACAGTTCACGAAACGTCCGAAATCCCGAACCCGGGCGCCCGCGCCTCCGCATTCGGGCGCCCGCGCTTCCGAACTCGGACGCCCGCGCCCCGGAGCCCCGCCGTCCGGGGCCCCGCCGCGCACGGCCCCGGCCCGGTTGACATCATGGACGGGTGAACTTCCGGTCGATCTACAGTCACGGTTTCGCGCGGGTCGCCTCGTGCACCGGCCACGCCGCCATCGCCGACCCGCGCACCAACGCGGAGGCCGTCCTGCGGCAGGGCCGCCGCTGCGCAGAGGACGGCGTCGCCGTCGCCCTCTTCCCCGAGATGGGCCTGTGCGGCTACTCCATCGAGGACCTGGTGCTCCAGGACCCGGTCCTGGACGAGGTGGAGGAGGCACTCGCCGACATCGTCACCGGCTCCGCCGACCTCCTGCCGGTCCTCGTGGTCGGCGCCCCGCTGCGCCACCGCAACCGCATCTACAACTGCGCGGTCGTCGTGCACCGCGGCCGGATCCTCGGCGTGGCCCCCAAGTCGTACCTCCCCACCTACCGGGAGTTCTACGAGAAGCGCCAGATCGCGGCGGGCGACGACGAGCGCGGCGGCACGATCCGGATCCGCGGCACCGAGGTCCCCTTCGGCACGGACCTCCTCTTCGCGGCCGAGGACGTCCCCGGCCTGGTCCTGCACGCGGAGATCTGCGAGGACATGTGGGTCCCTGTCCCGCCCAGCGCGGAGGCCGCCCTCGCCGGTGCGACCGTCCTGCTCAACCTCTCCGGCAGCCCGATCACGGTCGGCCGCGCCGAGGACCGCAAGCTGCTGTGCCGCTCGGCGTCGGCCCGCTGCCTGAGCGCCTACGTGTACGCGGCGGCCGGAGCGGGAGAGTCGACCACGGACCTCTCGTGGGACGGCCAGACCATGATCTACGAGAACGGTGTCCTGCTCGCAGAGACCGACCGCTTCCCGCTCGGCGACCAGTACGCCGTCGCCGACATCGACCTCGACCTGCTGCGCCAGGAGCGCCAGCGGATGGGCACGTTCGACGACAACCGTCGCACACACGCCGCGCGCACCGGTGACTTCCGCCGGGTGGACTTCCACCTGGACCCGCCCACGAGCACCGACCTGGGCCTCAAGCGCCGCGTCGAGCGCTTCCCGTTCGTCCCGGCGGACGCCGAGCGCCTCGCCCAGGACTGCTACGAGGCGTACAACATCCAGGTCTCCGGCCTGGTCCAGCGGCTCGGCGCGATCGGCGGCCCGAAGATCGTCATCGGCGTCTCCGGCGGCCTCGACTCCACGCACGCCCTGATCGTCGCGGCCCGCGCGATGGACCGGGCGGGCCGCCCGCGCACCGACATCCTCGCCTTTACGATGCCGGGCTTCGCGACGGGCGAGTACACCAAGTCCAACGCGCACGCGCTCATGAAGTCGCTCGGCGTCACGGCCGCCGAACTGGACATCACCGACACGGCCCGCCTGATGCTCAAGGAGATGGACCACCCGTTCTCGCAGGGCGAGCCGGCGTACGACGTCACCTTCGAGAACGTCCAGGCGGGCCTGCGCACCGACTACCTGTTCCGCCTCGCCAACCAGCGCGGCGGCATCGTCCTCGGCACCGGCGACCTGTCCGAGCTGGCGCTCGGCTGGTGCACGTACGGCGTCGGCGACCAGATGAGCCACTACAACGTCAACGGCGGCGTGCCCAAGACGCTCATCCAGCACCTCATCCGCTGGGTCGTGAGCAGCGACCAGTTCGGCGACGAGGCCGGGAGGATCCTCACCGCGATCCTCGACACGGAGATCAGCCCCGAGCTGGTCCCCGGCGAGGAACTGCAGTCCACCGAGTCGAAGATCGGCCCGTACGCGCTGCACGACTTCACGCTCTACTACGTGCTGCGGTACGGCTTCCGCCCCTCCAAGATCGCGTTCCTGGCGTGGCACGCCTGGCGGGACGTGGAGGCCGGCGCCTGGCCGCCCGGCTTCCCGGAGGAGGACCGCGGTGCGTACGACCTCGCGGAGATCAAGCACTGGCTGGAGTACTTCTGCCGCCGCTTCTTCCAGTTCGCGCAGTTCAAGCGGTCCGCGATGCCGAACGGCCCGAAGGTCTCGGCCGGCGGCTCGCTCTCGCCGCGCGGCGACTGGCGCGCCCCGTCGGACAGCAACGCGCGGGTGTGGCTGAGGGATCTGGAGCGGTGGGAGTGGCCGGAGGGGGCGTGATCGCGTGATCCGGAGGGCGGTCCCGTGATCTCCGGGGACTGTGACGTCTGACCACGATATTTCCGTAGTCAGACGTCACAGTCCCCGCTCACATCGCGCCCCTTGCGTCGCGCCCCTCACGTCGCCCCCACCGGCCCCGCCCGGAACGTGCGGCGGTACGCCTGCGGGGTGACCCCGATGGTGGCGTGCAGGTGCTGGCGCAGGGACGTGCCGGTGGCGAAGCCGACCTCCGCCGCGATGCGGTCCACCGGGAGGTCCGTGGATTCCAGGAGATGGCGGGCGCGGTGCACGCGCTGCAGGATCAGCCAGCGGCCGGGGCTCGTGCCGGTCTCCTCCTGGAAGCGGCGGGCGAACGTGCGCGGGCTCATCCGGGCGTGCGCGGCCAGCTCCCGCAGGGCGAGCGGCCGGTCGAGCCGCTCCAGGGCCCAGGCGCGGGCGGGCGCGGTGCCGGTCTCGCCCTCGTCGGGGACGGGCTGCTCGATGTACTGGGCCTGGCCGCCCTCGCGCCACGGCGGGACGACGCAGCACTTGGCCACGAAGTTGGCGAGGGCGCTGCCGTGGTCGGAGCGCACCAGGTGCAGGCAGACGTCGAGGCCGGAGGCCGCGCCCGCGGACGTCAGTACGTCGCCGTCCTCGACGAACAGCACGTCCGGGTCCAGGGCGACGTACGGGAACATCCGGCGGAAGCGGTCCGCGAGCGACCAGTGCGTGGTGGCGCGCCGACCGTCGAGCATCCCGGCCTCGGCCAGCGCGAACGCGCCCGTGCAGATGGAGACGGTACGGGCGCCGGGCCGGATCCGGGCGAGCGCGGCCCGTTCGGCGGCGGGCAGCGGCTCCGCGATGCGGGACATGTCGTACGGCGGGACGATCACGGTGTCCGCGGTCTCCAGGGCCTCCGGGCCGTGCGCGACGGTGATCGTGAAGTCGGCGTCCGTGCGTACGGTGCGGGTCGATGTCGCGGCGCAGGTCACGACCTCGTAGGCGTCGCCCGCCGAGCCGAAGACCCGCTTCGGGATGCCGAGCTCGAAGGGGTAGACCCCGTCGAGCGCGAGCACGACCACGCGGTGGGGCGGGCCCTCGTGCCGGGCGAGGGGAGATTCGGCACCCAATCCAGTCATGGCACGATTCTATCGCTGGATGACCATCTTGCCATTGTCCGGTTCCGCTTCCGTGGCGCAGGCTGGATTCATGAGCGACGAGAACACCACCACCATGAAGGCCATCAGCCAGGACACCCTCGGGGCGCCCGAGGTGCTCCAGGAAGTCGAGGTTCCGCGCCCGAAGCCGGGCATCGGGCAGATCGTGGTCGCCGTGCACGCGGCGGGCCTCAACCCCACCGACTACAAGCACCGCAGCTCCGGGCTCTTCCTGGGCGAGCCGCCGTTCGTGCTCGGCTGGGACGTGTCCGGGGTCGTCGAGGCCGTGGGTCTCGGCGTCGCCCTGTTCAAGCCGGGCGACGAGGTGCTCGGCATGCTGCCGTATCCGTACGGGGCCGGTTCGCACGCCGAGTACGTGGCCGGGCCCGCCCGCGCCTTCGTGCCGAAGCCCGCGGGGCTGAGCCATGTCGAGGCGGGCGCGCTGCCGCTCGTCGGGCTCACCGCCTGGCAGGCCCTGGTCGACATCGTGCTCGACACCCTGGGCGGCGAGGACCGGCTGCGCTCCCTGGACGTGCTGAAGCCGGGCGGCATTCTCGTCTCGCTGCTGCCGGGCCAGTTCGGGGACGTCGCGGCGCGCGCCGCCGAGCTGGGGGTGCGGGCGACGGACATGCTCGTCGAGCACGATCAGGCGGGGATGCGGGCCGTCACCGAACTCGTCGAGTCGGGCAAGCTCAAGGTGCACGTGGCGGACACGTATCCGCTGGCCGAGGCCGCCAAGGCGCACGCGGAGGGTGACACGGGGCGGGTGACCGGGAAGCTCGTGCTCACGGTGCGGCCGTAGCCCCGGCCCGCTCCGGGGGCGCGCTCAGCGTGGTCAGCGTGGCCCGGATCGTCGACAGGAGGGTGCGGCGGTCCTGGGCCCGGCTCAGCACCCGTAGGCCGTAGTACGCGCTCTGCACCTGGCGGGCCAGGGTGCGCGTGTCGATGTCCGTGCGGAACTCGCCCGCGCCCTGCCCCGCCGCGACGACCGTCCGGATCGCGCCCTCGACCCGGTCGAAGGTGCGGCGCACCACCTGCTTGACGTCGGGGTCGTGCGCCGCCGCCTCGATCGCGGCGTTGATCGCGAAGCAGCCGTGCGGGTCCGCCTCCGCGGCGGCGAGGTCGGTGTCGACGGCGTGCACCATCAGGGCGCGCAGCCGTCGGCCCGCCGGACCGGGCCCGGCGAGGATCTCCATCTGCTCGGCGGTGGCGGTGTCGTGGTAGCGCTCCAGGGCGCGCAGGTACAACTGCCGCTTGCCGCCGAAGGTGTTGTAGAGGCTGGAGGGGCCGAGGCCGGTGCTGTCGCACAGGTCGCGCGTGGACGTCCCCTCGTACCCGTGCCGCCAGAACGTGTCCATCGCCGCGCCGATGACCCGCTCCTCGTCGAACTGCCGTGGCCTCGCCATACCGCAAGACTACGAGTTTTGGAGTACCGGTACAAAACTCTCGGCTCGACGCTCCAGGCGGACTGCCCACAGCACGCCCACCAGACCCACCGCCGCGAGCGCCGCTCCCACCCACGCCACGGACGCGTACCCGAGGCCCGCGTCGATCGCGAGCCCGCCGAGGAGCGGGGCGAGGGTGTTGCCGACGTTGAACGCGGCCGTGTTGGTGGCGCCGACGAGGGTGGGCGCGGCGGGCGCGAGCGTGAACACGCGGGACTGGAGAGCAGGGTTGGTGACGTATCCGGCCACGCCGAGCGCGAAGACGAGGACGACGACCACGACCGCCGTGTGCGCGGCCACCGCGAGCAGCCCCGAGATCACGGCGAGGGCCCCGAGCCCCCACCCGAGCGTGGCCAGCGGGGCGACCTGCGCGGTGCGGCCGCCGATGACGAGACCGAGCAGTCCGCCCGCACCGAAGAGCGCGAGCAGCACGGGCACCCAGGCGTCGCGGATCCCCGTGACATCGGTGAGCAGCGACGCCAGATAGCTGAAGGTCACGATGACCGCGCCGAAGGTGAAGGCGGTGATGGCGTAGGAGAGCCAGAGGGCGGGGCGGGCCATGCCGCGCAGCTCCGCCCGGACCGAGCGGGGCGCCTCCGCGCCCTTCGCGGTGCGGTCGGTCGGCAGCGCGAGGAGCGTGCTGACCGCACTGACCACGGTCGCCGCGGCCACCGCCCAGAACGCGGCGCGCCAACTGGCGTGCTGACTCAGGACGGTTCCGGCGGGGACGCCCACGATCGTGGCGAGGGTGAGACCGCCCGCGACCACGGCGACCGCACGGCTCTTCGCGCTCGCGGGCACCAGGGCGACGGCGGTGGCCACGGCGACGGCCCAGAACCCGGCGTACGCGAGGGCGCCGATCACCCGGGTCGCGAACAGCAGCCCGTAGCCGGGGGCAAGCGCGCCGACGACGTGCGCCGCCACGAACACCACCTGGAGCCCGACGAGCGTGGCGCGGCGCGGCAGGCGCAGCGTCGCCACGGCGAGCAGCGGCGCGCCGACGACCATGCCGAGCGCGAAGGCCGAGATGAGCAGCCCCGCGTCGGGGATCGATACGCCCAGGTCGGCGGCCATGTCCGGGAGCAGCCCGGAGAGCATGAACTCGGACGTGCCCTGCGTGAAGATGCCGAGCCCCAGGACGTAGACGGCGAGTGGCATGGGTTCCCTTCCTTTCCCTGTCGTTCTCGAGCGCGCGCCCCGTCCACTTCTCGCTCCGATGGTTTTGGAGCGTGCGCTTCATAACTAGCGCGGCGACAGTCCGCCGCGCCCTCACCGCAGGACGCTAACACGTTATGTAGCACTCGCTCCAAAACCAGACAGGCAGCCGTGCGGGAATACCCGTGGCGGACCCCCGGTTCGATCACCTCGTACGTATACGGGCGGTCAACTCGCACAGGGGGTCGGCAGAATGAGCGGCATCGAGGTGTACGGAAGCGTCGCGGACGGCTTCGAGGAGGTCCGTGAGGAGTTCGCCGCGGCGGTCGCCGAGGAGACGGCCGAGCCGGGCGCGCAGCTGGCGGCGTACGTCCAGGGGCGGCCCGTCGTCGATCTGTGGGCCGGCGACGACATCGACGGGTCGACGCTGCTGCCCGTCTACTCCAACAGCAAGGGCGCCGCACATCTGGTGGTCGCGCTGCTCGTGCAGGAGGGCGTGCTCGATTTGGATCGCCAAGTGGTGTCCTACTGGCCCGAGTTCGTGGGTGGAGGCAAGGAGCGGCTGACGCTGCGCGAGCTGATCGCGCACCGTTCGGGCCTGATCGGTGTCGACGGCGGGTTCACGCTGGAGGAGCTGGCGGACGACCGTGTCGTCGCCGCCCGTCTCGCCGGGCAGCGGCCGTTCTGGGAGCCGGGGACGGCGTACGGCTATCACGCGCTGACCATCGGGGCCCTGACGGGCGAGGTGGTGCGCAGGGCGACGGGCCGCACGCTCCAGGAGGTCTACGAGGAGCGGATCCGGGCGCCGCACGGCCTCGACCTGTGGCTGGGGCTCCCGGAGGCCGAGGAGGCGCGGCTCCAGCCGACGCGGCCGATGGCGCCGACGCCTGAGCAACAGGCACTCCTGGACGCGAACCGGCCCTCGCCCGAGGGCCTCCTCCCCATCGCGTTCAACCGGGCCGCCGACCCGTCCTTCGCCATCATCGACTACGCCAACTCCCGTACGGTGCGCGCCCTCGGGCCCGCCTCCGGTGGCGGCGTGGGCACCGCGCGGGGCCTCGCCCGGCTGTACGCGGCGGCGCTCAGCGGGGTCGACGGGGCGCCGGCGCTGCTGAAGCCGGAGACGATCGCGGAGTTCACGGAGCGCCGCTGGACGGGTACCGACGCGGTGACGGGCGATCCGGACCACTTCACGCTCGGTTTCGAGACGGAGGGGGTGCGCTACCCGGCCTTGGGGGCCACCGCGTTCGGCCATGCCGGGGCCGCGGGCTCCGAGGCGCTCGCGGACCCGCGCACCGGCCTGGCCTACGGCTACACCCGCCGCCGCTTCGCCTTCCCGGGCTGCCCGGCACCGGAGAACCAGCGACTCGTCGCGGCGGTGGCGCGGGCGGCCGAGGAGAGCGTCCGCTGAGCCCAGCCCTCAGCGGACCAACTCATCCCGCACAAGGCCCTGTTCGCGCAGTTCGTTCCGGACGAACTGCGCGAACTCCGTGGCGCCGCGCACCGACGTGTGCGTGTTGTCGCGCTTCTCGTCGTAGAGGTAGAGCGCCTTCGAGGCCTCCGGGCCCAGCTCCTCCACGCGCGCCTTCGTCAGCGCCGTCAGGTCGATCAGGGGGACCCGCTCCGTCGCCGCCAACTCCCGCACGACAGCAGGGTGGTTGACGCCGAGGCCGTTCACGAGGAGGGCCGTGTCGTTGTTCAGGGTTCCGTCCGCGTTGAACCAGCGGCGCACGATCGGCGTCACGAGGACCGGCCGTCCGCCCCGCGCCCGGACACGGTCGACGAGGGTCTTGAGGTTGGCCCGGTACGTCGCCGCGTCGGTGGTCTTGTCGTTGTGGGCGAGCTGGATCAGGGCCAGGTCGCCGCGGCGGAGCTGCGGTTCGACGGCCGGGAAGAGGGCGGGGTTCTGGAGGTATGTCACTGAACTCTCGCCGCTGTCCGCGTAGTTGGCGACACTCACGCCCCGCTTGAGGAACTGCGGCAGCTCCTGGCCCCAGCCCGTGTACGGGTCCGCCGCCTGGTCGCACACCGTCGAGTCGCCGAGGAGGAAGACGCGTGGGGTGGTGGCGCGTGCCTTCTTGATCTGAATCGATGCAAGGAGCGGGGACGATCCGGCGAAGGTGAGGTCGAGGCCTTCCGTGCCTGTGGGGCCCGTGGGCTCGCCTTCCGGGGTACGGACGTCGACCGTGAAGGAGCGGTGGGCCGTCCGGCCTGCGGCCGTCGGTGTCTCGGCGAGCAGGGCGCGGCGGGCCTCGCCGGATATCGACGTACTGCCCGCTTCGGCACCGCCCAGCGTGACGCGCACGTCGTACTGTCCGGGAGCCACATCGAAGTGGCAGTTCACGGGCGCGGTTCCGGTGCAGTGGTCGAGGCCGGAAGCCGGGGAGGCCCCGGAAGCGGCGTGGGCGGGCGCGAGCCCACCGGCGGACACGGCCGCGGCGAGGCAGGCGGCGACGAGTGCAGGTCTACGGAAGCGGCTCCGGGCACGTCTCACGGGTGGACTCCTTCGGCGGGGCGTACGGCGGACGGACCATAGCCCAGCGGGCAAGCGCTTTCTAGCCCTCCTGCAACGATTCAAAGTTTTCGGCGAGAAACCGGTCGGCGCCTTCAAGTCCCGTTCACCGAAAGGGCTTTCGCGAACGTCGTTCGACTGTCACGCTGCCGAGTCATCCGCACCATCCGCACCTCCCACCTCACTCAGGAGGGCACCCCCATGCCCGAAACCCCCATCGGACGCCGCGCCCTGCTGACGGCGGCCGCCGCGACGGCCGCCACCGCGGCGGTGGCAGGACCCCTCTCCCCCACCGCGTCCGCCGCGACCTTCGGCTACAGCGACGACGGCTCGAACTACGTCGTCGACACCGGCGCCAGCCTTGTGTTCAAGGTCAGCAAGGCGAACGGCGACCTGACGTCCCTGTCCTACAAGGGAGTTGAGTACCAGGGCTACGGCGGCAAGAACTCGCACATCGAGTCGGGGCTCGGCGCGTCCTCGGTCGGCGTCAAGCAGTCCGGTTCGACGATCCTGATCTCCGTGGCGTACGGGACGCTCAAGCACTACTACGCGGCCCGGAGCGGCGAGAACAACGTCTACGTGTGGACCAACAAGGCGGATACCTCCGTCAGCGCCACCCGCTTCATCCTGCGCGTCAAGGCCGGCCTGTTCCTCAACGACCAGCCGGACTCCTACACATACGCGCCGACGACGATCGAGGCGTCCGACGTGTTCGCGAAGGCGGACGGTCAGACCAGGTCGAAGCACTACTCGAAGCTGCGCGTCATCGACTACGACCACGTCGGCTGGAGCGCGGGCGGCGTCGGGTTGTGGGTGGTCCGCTCGAACCACGAGAAGGCGTCCGGCGGGCCGTTCTACCGCTCGCTGCTCAGGCACCAGAGCGCGGACGGCGGCGGGCTCTACGAGATCCTGTACTACGGCCAGAACCAGACGGAGAGCGAGCGGTTCGGCCTCCAGGGCCCGTACGTCATCGCGCTCACGGACGGCGGCGCGCCCTCGTCGTCGCTGTACCCCGGGAACATCGACACGTCGTGGGCGGACGCGCTCGGCATGTCCGGGTACGTCGCCGCGAGCGGGCGCGGGCGGATGGCGGGCGTCGGCATCAGCGGCCGGGACACGTCCCACGCCTACACCGTCGGAATCGCCAACTCCACGGCCCAGTACTGGGGTTCGGCGCGCGCGTCGGACGGCTACTTCTCGATCGTGAAGGTCCTGCCCGGCACCTACACGCTCACCGTCTTCAAGGGCGAACTCGCCGTCCACACAGGGTCGGTGACGGTCACGGCGGGCGCGACGACGACGGTGAACACGATCGCGATCCCCGCGACGAACGACCCCTCCAACGCCACCGCGATCTGGCGCATCAACGACTGGAACGGGACGCCGAGCGGCTTCAAGAACGCCGACCTGATGACGTACGCGCACCCGTCCGACGTACGCGCCGCCACCTGGACCGGCAACGTCGTCGTCGGCAGCGGCACCGAGACCTCGGCCTTCCCCTGCTATCTCTGGAAGGACGTCAACAGCGGGGTCATCGTCTACTTCAAGCTGACCGCCGCGCAGGCCGCCGCCGCGCACACCCTCCGCATCGGCGTGACGACGGCGTACGCCAACGGCCGCCCGCAGGTCGTCGTCAACGACACATGGACGTCCGCGATCCCCACGCCACCGACCCAGCCGGCCACCCGCTCCCTCACGAACGGCTCGTACCGCGGCAACAACCACACGTTCACGTACTCGGTCCCCGCCTCCGCCTGGCAGACGGACACCAGCGCGTACAACACGCTGAAGATCCAGGTGGTGAGCGGCTCAGGGACGACCTCGTACCTGAGCGCCGGGACGGCGATCGACGCGATCGATCTGCTGGCGTAGGGCATTAGGGGCCTCAGGGGCCTCAGAGGCCTTGGAGCCCTTAGGGCCTGACCCGGCCCGCCGCTCGGTCGGTTAGCGTCGACGTCATGACCAGCAACTCCTTCACCCGCGCCCTCGCCGGAGGCACGCTCGTTCTCGACGGCGGCCTGTCCAACCAGCTGGAGGCCGCCGGCCACGATCTGAGCGACGAGCTCTGGTCGGCGCGGCTGCTCGCCGAGGAGCCGGAGGCGATCGTCGCGGCGCACCGCACGTACTACGAGGCGGGCGCGAACGTCGCCATCACGGCCAGCTATCAGGCCACGTTCGACGGGTTCGCACGGCGCGGCATCGGGCACGATCGGGCCGCCGAACTCATGGTCTCCAGCGTCGAGTTGGCGCGCACGGCGGCCACCGCCACCGACACCGACCGGCCCCTGTGGGTGGCCGCCTCCGCGGGGCCGTACGGGGCGATGCTCGCCGACGGGTCGGAGTACCGGGGGCGGTACGGGCTCAGCGAGGAGGAGCTGTACGCCTTCCACCGGCCCCGCCTTGAGGTGCTCGCGGGGGCCGCGCCCGACGTGTTCGCCCTGGAGACCGTGCCCGACGCGGACGAGGCGCGGGCCCTGGTGCGGGCCGTGCGCGGGCTCGGCGTGCCGGCCTGGCTGTCGTACAGCGTCGACGGCGCGCGCACCCGCGCCGGGCAGTCGCTGGAGGAGGCGTTCGCGGTCGCCGCGGACTCGGAGGAGGTCGTCGCGGTCGGCGTCAACTGCTGCGCCCCGCGCGACGTCGAGCCCGCCGTGCGCCTCGCGTCCCGCGTCACCGGCAAGCCGGTCGTCGTCTACCCCAACAGCGGCGAGGAGTGGGACGCCGAGGCGCGCGCCTGGACGGGCAGCGCCACGTCCGCCCCGGAACAGGTGACCGCGTGGCGGGACGCCGGGGCCCGGTTGATCGGCGGCTGCTGCCGGGTCGGGCCGAGCGCGGTGGCGGGGATCGCGGCGGCGCTCGACCGCTGAGCCACGGGCGCGCTGGGCCGCTGAGCCACTGGGACGCTAGTCCCTGCGTGCCGCCCAGTGGATCGCCCCCGCCAGATGCGCCCGGAAGGCCGGGTCGTCGTACGCCTCCGTGGCGTGGCCGAGGGCCGTGTAGAACATGCGGCCCGATGCCTCCGGGTCCCGGCACCACACCAGCGGATGGTCGCCGCCCATGGCCGCCCCCTCGTACGAGGACTCGTCGGCGTACGCGAGTACTCGCACCGTCGGATCCTCGCGCGGGTCGGAGCGGAAGTCGTACCACTCGTCGGTGAACTCCCAATAGGGCGGCAGGTGTTGGGTGGCCGGGTGGTCGTGGTCGGCGATCCGGATGCGGCCCGGCTGGTACACGGGGTGCCGGTCGAAGCGCGCCGCGAGCAGGTCCCCGTAGTACGGCCATCCGTATTCCGTGCACGCCGCCGCGTGCACCCCGACGAAGCCGCCGCCCCCGTCGACGTACCCAGCGAGCCGTTCGCGGCCCCCGCCCGTGAGCACGTCACCGCTGGTGGAGAGGAAGACGACGGCGTCGGGCCCCGCGTCGAGCGCCGCCTCGAAGTCGGCCGGGTCCTCGGTGTGCCGCACGGCGAAGCCGAGTGTGCGCAGGGCCTCGACGGCGCCCGGGATGGAGTCGTGGCGGTAGTCGGTGGTGCGGGTGTACACGAGGAGTGTGGCTGCGGGCATGCCCGGATGTTAGGGCCCCGCGAGCCCGGCCTGATCCAAACGACAGGCCCTAGTGGGGCTCGCGCTCCCCCTGGTCGAGGCGGAACGGCGGATAGATGTCCGTCATCAGCCCCGCGTACGCCGCCACCCGCGCCGCCCAGCGGTGCAGGCCGATGTTGAAGTCGTACATGCCGCGCGGGTAGACGCCGGTGAAGAGCAGGGCGACGGCGGCGAAGAACGTGAGCAGTCCCGCGACGCCGCCCGCCGTGCTGGAGCCGCCGACGAGCAGCGACACGATCAGCAGTTGGGGCAGCACGAGCAGCCACCACTTGACGAGGACCAGTCCGCGCGACAGGTGCTCGGGGTAGGCGACGTCGAGGCGGGCCGGATAGTCGGGGACGGGCGCGAGCGTGAACGGAGGGTAGCGGTCGGTGCCGAGGGTTCCGTACGTGTAGTAGCCGACGCGCCAGGTCCAGCGCATCACCCCGACGTTGAAGTCGAAGAGGAGACGCGGGTAGCGGGTCGTGAACAGGATCGCGAACAGGGCGACGAGCGTGGTGAGACCCGAGGCGATGAAGAGGAAGACGAGAATCAGGTAGTGAGGCAGGGCGAGCAGCCACTTCACCAGCCACAGCCATCGGGACACGGCCGGATCGTAATCGGCTTCCAGGGTGACCGGGTTCGCGGGGACCACCTTGGTGACGAGGAACTCGTTTTCTGCCATATGCCTCGTGTACGGCGGTTTCGGCCCGCGCGCAAGGAGGGACGGAAGGTGTCCGTTTCGTACAAGACCGCGGGCCTGTCCGGTGCCTACGGTGAGGCCATGAACGATGTCACTCCGCGTATGGACGCCATCGGCGTCAGCAGCTCCGACCTGACCGCCTCACTCGCCTTCTACCGGCTCCTCGGCCTCACGTTCCCCGCGGGCGCCGAGGAACTTCCGCATGTGGAGGCCGAGTTGGCCGGCGGTATCCGCTTGATGTTCGATCCCGACCCCAGCGGGGACGACCGGGGCTCCGGCCGTGTCTCGCTCGCGTTCCTCTGCGGCGACGCCGCGGGGGTCGACGCCACGTACGAGAAGCTGACCGCCGTGGGTCACCAGTGCGTGATGAAGCCGTGGGACGCCGAGTGGGGGCAGCGGTACTGCGTGATGCGGGACCCCGACGGCAACCAGGTGGACCTCTTCGCGCCGCTCACGCCCGCCGCCTGAGCTCGCTCAGCGTGCGGCCCGTCAAGTCCCTTACGTCGCGCGCCAGATGGGCCTGGTCCGTATAGCCTGCGCGGGCCGCCGCCTCGGCGAACGGGACGTCGGCGCGGACGAGCGCCAGGGCCCGTTGCAGGCGCAGGACGCGGGCCAGGGTCTTGGGGCCGTAGCCGAACGCGGCCAGCGAGCGGCGGTGCAGGGTGCGGGCGCCCAGGCCCGTCTCGTCGGCGACGGACGTGACGGTGCGGCCCGCGTCGAGCGCCCGCGCCACATGCGTGAGCAGCGGGTCGGGCGGCCCGGCGACGTGGGCGAGGCGGGCCGCCAGGTCCTCCAGTTCGGCGGCCGGGTCGGCGGCGGCGTCCAGGCGCTCGGTCAGCCGCCGGGCCTCGCTCCCCTGCCACAGACGCTCCAACTCGACACGGGTGTCCCGCAGTTCGTGTGCCGGAACGCCCAGGTAGCCGGGCGCCGTGCCGGGTGCGAAGCGGATGCCCGCGTAGCGGCGGCCCTCGCCGGGGTCCGTGGAGTGGGCGCGGGTGTCGGGTCCCGCGACGAAGAGCCGGCCCTCGCTCCAGATCAGGTCCATGCAGCCGTCGGGCAGCACCGGGGCCGCGGCGCTCTCGTCGTCCGCGACGGTCCGGGTCCACACCACCGCGCCCGGCACCCGCGCGGCCCGCTCCGCGTAGCCGCCGCTCATGACCGGTACTCCTGCGGGCTCACCCCGTACTCCCGCTTGAACGCGGTGGACAGGGCGAACGCGCTGCCGTACCCGACGCGCCGGGCGATCGCCGCGACCGTCGCCCCGCCCTCGCGCAGCAGGTCCGCGGCGAGCGCGAGGCGCCAGCCGGTCAGGTACGCCATCGGGGGCTCGCCCACCAGCTCCGTGAAGCGGCGGGCGAGTGCGGCCCGTGAGACGCCGGACCGCTCGGCGAGTTCGACGACCGTCCAGGGGTGGGCGGGGTCGTCCTGGATGAGGCGCAGCGCGCGGCCCACGACCGGGTCGCCCATCGCCCGGTACCAGGCGGGCGCGTCGGCCTCCGGCCGGGAGAACCAGGCGCGCAGTGAGGCGATGAGCAGGAGGTCGAGGAGGCGGTCGAGGACGACGTCCTGGCCGGGCTCGTCCTTCACGATCTCCTCGGCGACCAGCGGGGTGAGCGGGCAGCGCCACACCTCGGTGGGCAGCACGAGCAGCGCGGGCAGCGCGTCGAGCAGCCGCGCGGTCAGCTCGCCGCGCAGCTGGTACGTGCCGATCAGCATCTTGGCCGGGGCGTCCGGGGACTCGCCCCACTCCCGTACACCGAACTCCTTGTAGCGGCCGACGTGCGCGGGGCCCAGCGGGCGGCACTCCTGTCCGGGTCCGATCTCGGCGCGCGGTTCGGTGGCCGGGTCGTCGCAGCAGACGTACGGGTCCGGGCCGCGGGCGATGGCGATGTCGCCGGGGCGGATGTGCCGGGGCTTGTCCTCGTCGCCCTCCGGCAGGATCCACGCCTCGCCCTCCACCATGATCATCACGGAGAGCGGCGCCTCGTCGGCGATCCGCACGGCCCACGGCGGCTCGAAGCAGGCCCGCATCATGAAGGCCCCGCGCGCCCTCGGCCCTTCCAGGAGCCCTGCGAGTACGTCCATGAATGCAGAGTAGACGGCCGCGTATGGCAGCGAGCGGCTCGGCGATGTCGGCGGATGGCGCCCGGCAGTTGAGTGGAGGCATGACGCAGACGGAGCGGAACACACAGACGGTGCTGGTGACCGGGGCCACCGGTCGTACGGGGCGCAGGGTCGCCGACGCGGCGCGCGCCGCCGGGTTGGGCGTCCGGGCGGCCTCCCGGTCGGGCGCGGTGCGGTTCGATTGGGAGGAGCCCGGGACCTGGGACGAGGCGCTGCGCGGCGCCGACGGGGCGTATCTCGCCTTCCCCACGGACATCGGGGCGCCGGACGCCGCCGGCCTGGTGGGCGCGCTGGCGCGGCGGGCGGTGGAACTCGGGGTGACGCGGCTCGTGCTGCTGTCGGCGCGCGGCGAGGACCAGGCGCTGCCTGCGGAGGAGGCGCTGCGGGAGTCGGGGGCGCAGTGGACCGTGCTGCGGTGCGCCTGGTTCCAGCAGAACTTCAGCGAGGGCCACCTCGCGGACCAGGTGCGCGGCGGGGAACTGGCGTTCGCGGCCCCGGAGGCGCTGCGCGAGCCGTTCATCGACGCGACGGACATCGCGGAGGTCGCGGTCGCCGTGCTGCGCGAACCGTCGGGGCGGTACGCGGGTGAGGTCCTGGATCTCACCGGGCCCGCGCTCCTGACGTGGGGCGAGGCGCTCGCGGCCGTCGCGGCGGCCACCGGGACCGAGAAGCGCTATGTCCCGGTTCCGGTGCGGGAGTACGGGGCGGCGCTGGGCGGGTTCGGGGTGCCGGAGGAGGAAGTGGCGTTCCTGATGGAGCTGTTCGGGGCGCTGCTCGACGGGCGGAACGCCGCGGTCACCGGTGACGTGGAGCGGGTGCTCGGGCGCGGGCCGCGCACGTTCGGGGAGTTCGCGGAGCGGGAGGCGGCGGCCGGCGCCTGGAAGTAGCCGGCCGGTGCCGCCCGGCGGCGTCAGTCCTCCTCGTCCTCCGACCCGTCACCGTTCTTCCGGACGTGCGTGCGCAGGCGGGACGTGACGTCCTCCGGGGGCAGGAACTTCGACCAGCGCTCCGGGAACTCGGACGGCATGCCCGGGTCGTCGCCGTCGTCCAGCTCCTCGTCGTCGTCGGGGAAGCCCAGCGCGGCCGCCCGGGCCAACTGCTCGGTGGCGGCCGCCCTGCGCACCCGCTCGTTCGCGGCGCGCGCCGCCGCCGTCGCGACCGACGGCCACACGCGGTCGATCGCGGCGTTCACCGCGGCGCCGACGAGCACCGCGAACGCCGAGACACCGATCCACAGCAGCACGGCGACCGGTGCGGCGAGGGAGCCGTAGATGGTCGGGCCCTCGATGGTGTTGGTGAGGTAGAGCCGCAGCAGGAAGCTGCCGGGAATCCACATCGCCAGCGCCACGAGGGCCCCCGGCACGTCCTCGATCCACGGCGAGCGCACCGGCACGGACACGTGGTACAGAGTCGTCAGGAACGCGATGGACAGCACCAGGACCACGGGCCAGTAGAAGATCTGGACGAGGGACTGGGACCAGGGCACGAGCCCGATCACCGCGTCCGGACCCGCGATCATCAGCGGCAGCGCTATCGCGCCGACGACGAGCCCCACCAGGAAGAGCAGAAAGGCGAGCAGCCGCGTCTTCACGATGCCGCGCACGCCGTCGAGTCCGTACATCACGGTCACCGTGTCCACGAACGTCGACACCGCGCGCGAGCCCGACCAGAGCGAGAGCAGGAAGCCGATGGAGATGACGTCGGGCCTGCCGCCCTTGATGACGTCGTCCAAAATCGGTTCTGCGATCTCCTTCACGCCCTGGTCGGTGAGGACCGTGCGGGAGGCCTCCAGGATGTTGTCGCGGACGCCCGCGATGGTGTCGGCGCCGGTCCAGGTGTCGACGTACGCCAGCAGACCCACCAGGGACAGCAGCAGCGGCGGCACCGACAGGAGCGTGAAGAACGCCGCCTCGGCCGCGAGGCCCAGGATGCGGTACTCCATGCACGAGTTGACGGTGTCCTTCAGGAGCAGCCAGGCAGTCCTGCGCTTGGAGACGTTCTGATAGAGGACGCGAGCCCGATGGAGGCGTCCGGACGTCACTTCCTGGGGGGATTCACTTGCTGGCTGCACGTCTCAAAGGTATCCGTCGCAGGCCGCGGCACCCATCCCCGGTACCGGCGCGGCCCCCGGTCGGGGCTCCTCGTCCTCGACAATCGATCGGTTCTGTCTTCACCGTGGAACCACGGGAAGTAATTGAACCGTCTCTTTGATGAGTCGCCCGGCGAGCCGCACGAAATGATCGGGAGACCGACATGAGCGCGTCAGGAACAGATTATGGAAAATCGCCAATCCCTGACGCCCGCTTGAACCGTTCATGAAATTCCCGAAAGAATCGGGATTGAATGCGGTGCGCTCCTCGGGGGGTCTGCAGAGCGCCTGCGACAAGGGGGATACGGGGGGTCACGGGCCGTGCCCGTTCACTGCGTGCTGCCCGTGATCCGTGTGCTTTCCACGCGGATCACAGCCATTGTGACGCGCCTTTCCCATGCAACGGAAACAACATCAACCATTCATGAGGAGCTGTTGTGGCACAAGGCACGGAGCACGTTCTCGCCGAAGTCCTGGCGGGTGTCGTCCGGGTGGAGCATGTCCCACCAGAAAGCCATTTCTTCGACGATTTATGCGCCAACTCCCTCGTGATGGCTCACTTCTGTGCGCGGGTACGGAAACGGGAGGACCTGCCGTCGGTGTCCATGCGGGACGTCTACGGGTATCCGACGATCCGTTCGCTGGCCGCGGCGATCGACGCCGCCCCGCTGGCCACGAAGTCACCACCGAAGCCACCACCGCCGCCGCCCGAGCCCGGCAGCACACCCCGCTATCTGCTCTGCGGGGCACTGCAGTTCCTGGTGTTCGTCGCGTACTGCGCACTCGCGGGGGTGGCCGCCGGCCGTGGCTACGAGTGGGTCTCGACGGGCAGTGGTGTCGTCGAGGTGTACACGCGCTCCGCGCTCTTCGGCGGCGCCCTGTTCGCGGGCGCTTGCCTGCTGCCCATCGCGGCGAAGTGGCTGCTCGTGGGCCGTTGGCGGGAGACCGAGTTCCCGGTGTGGAGCCTCGCCTACCTCCGCTTCTGGACGGTGAAGGCGCTGCTGCACGCCAACCCCATGATCCTGTTCGTCGGCAGCCCGCTGTACGTGCAGTACCTGCGACTCCTGGGCGCGCGCATCGGCCCGAACGTGACGATCCTGTCCCGTGTCGTGCCGGTCTGTACCGACCTGTTGACGATCGGCGCGGACACCGTCGTCCGTAAAGAGGCCCATTTCCTGGGGTATCGGGCGATCGCGGGACGCATCCGCACCGGCCCCGTGACCCTCGGCCGTGACGTCTTCGTCGGCGAGAAGACCGTCCTCGACATCGGCACGGTGCTGGGCGACGGCGCCCAACTCGGCCATGCCTCCGCCCTGTACGACGGCGCGGCGGTACCGGCGGGCGAGCACTGGCACGGCTCTCCCGCGCAGCCGACCGACGTCGACTACGTCCGCGTACCACCGGCCCGCCCGTCCGCGCCGCGGCGCGCCGGCTTCGCGCTCGCGGGCCTCGCGCACGTGCTCCTCGTGTACACGCCGCTCGCGGTCGGAGGCAGCTATCTCGCGCTGACGGAGCTGCCCACGCTCGATGTGCTGTTGGATCCCGGCTCGCAGGATCTGGGCTCGCCGGCCTTCTACGGCGAGGCGCTCGGCGTGTCCCTCATCGGGTACCTGGCGTTCATCGGGTTCGGCTTCGCGACCGTGGCGTGGCTGCCGCGCGCACTGGCGCCACTGGTGCGGCCGGACCGCACGTATCCGCTGTACGGCTTCCGGTACGGCGTGCAGCGCACCGTCGCACGGCTGACCAACATCAAGTTCTTCAAGTGGCTGTGCGGTGACAGCTCGTACATCGTCGGCTATCTGCAGTCCCTCGGGTACGACCTCTCGCACGTGGAGCAGACGGGCTCGAACTTCGGTACGGAGGTGCAGCACGAGACGCCGTACCTGGCGACGGTCGGCAGCGGCACGATGGTCGCCGACGGGCTCTCGATCATGAACGCGGAGTTCTCGGCGACCTCGTTCCGGGTCAGCCGCGCGACGATCGGGGCGCACAGCTTCCTCGGCAACCACATCGCCTACCCGGCGGGCGGCCGCACCGGCGAGAACGTGCTGCTCGCCACGAAGGTGATGGTGCCGCTCGACGGCGAGGTCCGTTCGAATGTCGGCCTGCTCGGCTCACCGCCGTTCGAGATCCCGCGCACGGTGGAGCGCGACAGCCGCTTCGACCACTTCAAGCAGGGCGCCGAGTTCCGGCGCAGGCTGGCCGCGAAGAACCGCTACAACCTGCGCACGATGGGCCTGTTCCTGTGCGTGCGGTGGCTGCACTGGTTCGCGCTGTCGGTCGTCGCGTTCGGCGCGATCGACCTGTACGGCGGCGCGGGTGTCGCGGGCGGCCTGGTGATCGGTGCGGCGATGGTCTTCGCGCTCGTGTTCAGCACCTGCTTCTACGTCCTCGTGGAGCGGCTGATCTGCCGCTTCCGGCCGCTCGCACCCCAGTTGTGCTCGATCTACGCCCCGTACTTCCGGTGGCACGAGCGGCTGTGGAAGGTGCCGTCCAACCATCTCGTGGTGTTCAACGGGACACCGTTCAAGAACGTGGTGTGGCGGTTGCTCGGTGTGCGGGTCGGGCGCCGGGTCTTCGACGACGGGGCCTCCATCACCGAGCGCACGCTGACGACGATCGGCGACGACTCCACGCTCGGCGCGCACAGCAAGGTGCAGGCCCACTCGCAGGAGGACGGCACCTTCAAGTCGGACCGGATCGTGATCGGTTCGGGCTGCACGGTCGGCACGGGCGCGCTGGTGCACTACGGCGTCGAGATGAGCGACGGCGCCGTGCTCGCGCCCGACTCCTTCCTGATGAAGGGCGAGCAGATGCCGGCGGGCGCCGACTGGGGCGGCAACCCGGCGGTGGAGAGGCAGTCATGACGGACTATCAGTGGGCCCGCAATCCCGCTCCGGGTATCGCGACACACGACGTACCGCTCCCCGTCGGCCTGTCGGTGACCGATGAGGTGCTCGACGCGGCCCACGTGCGGGTACGCGCCGCCCTGTCCCTGCACCCCGATGACCCGGTGTTCGGGGTAGATGTCACGGAGGAGGGCAGCCTGCGGCTGAGCTACCGCACCGACGCCCTCGACGCCGAGGCCGCCGCCCGTGTCGCGGGCTACCACCTGGCCGCGCTGACCGGACCGCCACGCCGGAACCTGCTGTCCGAGGCCGAACTCCGGTACCAGTTGGAGGACTTGGCGGGACCACCGCGCGCCCTGCCGGACCGGCGGGTGCACGAGTTGTTCGAGGAGCGGGTGACCGCCCACCCGGACGCGCCGGCCATCGCGGACGAGTACCGGCAGTGGACATACGCCGAGCTCAACTCCCGTGCGAACCAGGTCAGTCGGGCCCTGCTCGCGCGCGGCCTGCGGCCCGAGGGGGTCGTCGCCGTCGTCATGGAGCGCGGCCTCGACTGGGCGGCCGCCGTCCTCGGCGTCCTCAAGGCCGGCGGGGTGTATCTGCCGGTCGAGCCGCACTTCCCGGCCGAGCGCGTCGCGACGATGCTCGCCCGCGCCGACTGCCGGCTCGTCGTCGCCGACCGGGAGGGCACCCTGTCCGTGGCGGACGCGTACGCCGAGGGCCACCCCGACACCGACCCGGGCGTACCGGTCCACGCGGACCAACTCGCCTATCTGTACTTCACCTCGGGGTCCACCGGCGAGCCCAAGGGGGCACTGTGCGAGCACGCCGGGTTCCTCAACCATGTCCTCGCCAAGGTCGAGGATCTGGGCATCGGCCCGCACGACGTGGTGGCGCAGACGGCTCCGCAGTGCTTCGACATCTCGCTGTGGCAGCTGGTGTCCGCGCTGGTCGTCGGCGGTCGCACCCTCGTCGTCGGGCAGGACACGATCCTCGACGTCGCCCGGTTCGTGGACACGGTCGAGCGGGGTCGGGTGAACGTGCTGCAGGTGGTCCCGTCCTATCTGGAGGCGGTGCTCGCGGAGCTGGCGCTGCGGCCCCGTCCCCTCCCCGCCCTGCACTGTGTGTCGGTCACCGGGGAGGCCGTGAAGGCGGAGCTGGTGCGCCGCTGGTTCGCGGCGCGGCCCGGGGTCAGGCTCGTCAACGCGTACGGCCTCACGGAGACGTCCGACGACACCAACCACGAGGTGATGGACCGCCCGCCGGACGGCGACCGGGTACCGCTCGGGCCGCCGGTCAGGAACGTGCGCGTCTACGTCGTCGACGAGGACCTGCTGCCGGTTCCGCTGGGCGCGCCCGGCGAGATCGTCTTCTCGGGGGTGTGCGTCGGGCGTGGTTATGTCAACGATCCGGAGCGCACGAAGGCGGCGTTCGCCGAGGACCCGTACCGGCCCGGCGAGCGCCTGTACCGCAGCGGCGACCACGGGCGCTGGCGGCCCGACGGAAAGCTGGAGTTCCTCGGGCGCCGCGACGGCCAGGTCAAGATCCGCGGCTTCCGCGTCGAGATCGGTGAGGTCGAGAACGCGCTGACGCGGGTGGACGGCGTCCGCGAGGCGGCGGTGGTCGTGGTGCGGGGCACGCAGTTGGCGGCGTTCTGCACCGGTCCCCGGCCCGTGGACGTGAAGAAGCCGGTGGCGGCCGCGCTGCCCGCATACATGGTGCCGTCGGTCGTGCACTGGCGCGAGCGGCTGCCGCTGACCGCCAACGGCAAGACCGACCGCCGTGCCCTGACCGCGCTCGCCGAGCAGTTGGCGAGCGGAACCGAGCCTCCCCGTACGCAGGTCGAGCGTCGGCTCGCCGTGCTCTGGGCCGATGTGCTCGGCGTGCCGGCCGAACACATCGGCCGGCACGACCACTTCTTCGACCTGGGCGGTACCTCACTGGCCGCCGTGAAGCTGGCGATCTCCCTGGACCGGGCGATCACCCTCAAGGACGTCACACGCCATCCGGTTCTCGCGGACCTGGCCGAGCTGCTCGACCGGTCCCCCTGAACCACCACCACAGCCATCCGAATCACCGGAAAGGAAGCGCACCCGCATGCCGCTCTCGAATCCGTTCCCAGACATCGACACGTCCACCGAAGGCCCTCCTCTGGTGCACGCCGACTGCGCCGGCGACCCGGAGGGGTGGGCCGCCGAGCACCGCGAGGCACTGCACACCGTCGTCGCCGAGCACGGCTGCGCCATGGTGCGCGGCCTCGGCCTCACGACCCCGGACGTCACCGCCGCCGTCTTCAAACAGGCGGCGGACACCCTGATGGCCGACCGCGAGCCGTTCGCGCCGCGCCGCACGTACCCGGACGGCGTGTACTCCGCCACCAAGTGGCCACCCAATCAACCGATGTGCATGCACCATGAGTTGAGCTACTGCCTGGAGTTCCCCGGGCTGCTGCAGTTCGCCTGCCTGGAGGCGTCCGCGAGCGGTGGCGAGACCGGTCTCGCCGACGCGCGGGCCGTCCTGCGCGCACTGCCCGCCCCGCTCGCCGAGCGGTTCGAGCGGGAGGGCTGGATCCTCACGCGGACGTACCACGAGGAGCTCGGCGCGTCGGTGGCCGAGGCGTTCGGCACCGACGACCGCGATGCCGTCGCGGCCTACTGCCGCGCCCACGCCATCGAGTTCGCCTGGCAGGACGACGGCTCGCTGCGCACCCGGCAGCGGCGCAGCGCCGTACTCCGTCATCCGCGCGACGGCGCCCCGGTCTGGTTCAACCAGATCGCGTTCCTGAGCCAGTGGACGATGGAGCCGGAGGTCCGCGAGTACCTCGTCGACGAGTACGGGGCCGACGGGCTGCCCTTCAACACCCTGTACGGCAACGGCGATCCGCTCGACGAGGACGTCGTGCGCACCCTCAACGAGGTGTACGAGGCGCACACCCTGCGCACCCGGTGGCAGCGGGGCGACCTGCTGCTCGTCGACAACATCCGCACCGCGCACAGCCGGGAGCCGTTCGACGGGCCGCGCGAGGTGCTCGTCGCGCTCGCCGACCCGGTCCGGCTCGCGGACTGCAAGCCGACCGTCGAGGCGGTCACCGGATGACCGCCGCCGCACCGCGGTTCGCCGTGATATCCGGCGAACAGGTCCAACGGATCGTAACCGGCCACGAGTTGGAGATCGCCGAGCTGATCGAGGCGGTGTACCGGCTGCACGGGACGGGCGACACCGTGAACCCGCCCTCGTACTTCCTGCGGTTCCCTGACCGACCGAGCGCACGGATCATCGCGCTGCCCGCCTCGCTCGGCGGGCCGCTGCGCACGGACGGCATCAAGTGGATCTCCAGTTTCCCGGAGAACACCCGCTCGGGGCTGCCGCGCGCCTCCGCCGTGCTCATCCTCAACGACCCGGACACCGGCTATCCGTACGCGTGCCTGGAGAGTTCGGTGATCAGCGCGACACGCACGGCGTCGTCCGCGGCACTCGCGGCCGACCGGCTCGGCCGGGGCCGGGCGCGCCCGCGGCGCGTCGGCTTCGTCGGCACCGGACTGATCGCCCGGCACATCCACACCCATCTCGCGGCGACCGGCCAGGAGTTCGAGGACACGGGTGTGCACGACGTGTCGGCGGAGAGCGCGGCCGGGTTCCGCGGCTATCTGGAGCGGGCGGGCACCAAGGGACGGATCACGGTGCACGAGACCGCCGAATCCCTCATCCGCACCAGCGACCTGGTGGTCTTCGCCACGGTCACGGCGAAACCGCACATCCACGACCCGGCCTGGTTCGCACACCATCCACTGGTGCTGCATGTGTCGCTGCGCGATCTCGCACCCGAGATCCTGCTCGAGAGCGCGAACTTCGTGGACGACATCGAGCACTGCCTCAAGGCGGACACCTCACCGCACCTGGCCGAACAACTCACCGGAGGAAGGGACTTCATCGACGGCACGCTCGACGACGTACTGACGGGTCGTGTCGATGTCCCGGGCGACAGGACGGTGGTGTTCTCGCCGTTCGGGCTCGGGGTACTCGACCTGGCCGTCGGGCGGTACGTCCACGACGAAGTGGCCCGGCGCGGCCACCTGCACGTCGTGGACGGCTTCTTCCACGAACTGCGACGGCACGGCTGAAGGGCGGGAAGGACATGGAACACGGGGGACACATGCAGGAGGGGGGCGGCGCACGTCATGCCAGTCATTGACGATCCCGCACAGTTCAACGAGGAAGAGCTGTACGTCGATCTGCGGGGGGCCCTCGGCCTGCCGCTCTTCCTCAAGTGCGAAGGGTTCAACTTCGCCGGATCCATCAAGCTGAAGGCCGCCACCGAGATGGTCGACGCGGCCGAGCGCGACGGTCGGCTGCGGCCCGGCCGGGTCCTCATCGAGTCGTCGTCGGGGAATCTGGGCCTCGCGCTCAGCATCATCGCGGCGCACCGCGGATATCGGTTCCTGTGCGTGACCGACGACCGCTGCAACCAGCCGACGATCCGGCTGATGGAGGCGCTCGGCAGTCATGTGCACGTGGTGCGCGAACCGGCGGCGCACGGCGGTCTGCTGGCGGCCCGGCTCGCGTACGTGCGGGCGCTGTGCGCGACCGACGACCGGTACGTGTGGCTCGACCAGCACAGCAACGAGCACAACTGGCGGGCGCACTTCCGCACCACGGCTCCGGCCATCGCCCACCGCTTCCCGCGCCTGGACGTGCTGTTCGTCGGGGCGGGGACGACGGGCACCCTGATGGGGTGTGCCCGCTGGTTCTGGCAGTGGCGGCGCCCGGTGCGCATCGTCGCCGTCGACAGTGTCGGCTCGGTGAGCTTCGGCCGGCCCGCCGGGCGCCGGCTCATCCCGGGCCTCGGCGCCAGTGTGCGGCCGCCGCTGCTCGACACCTCGTACATCGACGACGTGGTGCACGTCGACGAGGCGGACGCGCTGCACGCGTGCCGCACGCTCGCCGGCCGGGGTTTCCTGTTCGGCGGGTCGACCGGCACCGTGGTGTGCGGCGCCGAGCAGTGGCTGGCCCGGCACGGGCGGCGCGGACTCACCTCGGTGGCGATCGCCCCTGACTTCGGCGAGCGCTACCTCGACACCGTCTACCGCCCCGGCTGGCCGCACGACGACCTCGCGTGGCCGGAACGGGAGCGTGAGACCGCACTGACGCACAGCGGGTGACGTGGTGCCTGCCCTGTCGCGGGTAAGTTCCCGTACATGGCAGGCAGCACACACACGGTCACCAATCAGCCCCCGCCGCTGACCGGGTACGACGTCTACAGCGCCGACGCGGCCCTCGTCGGGGGTGTGCGGCGGCATCTGGCCCCCGACCTGCTGGCCGAGGTCGGGGCCGAGCTCGAACTGCTCGGCCGCACCGCCGGGTCGACGCAGGCCCAGGAGTGGGGCCGGCTCGCGAACGAGAACCCGCCGCGCCTTCGCACCCACGACCGCTACGGCCACCGGATCGACGAGGTGGAGTTCCATCCCGCCTGGCACCGGCTCCTGGGCAAGGGGGTGTCGGCGGGGCTCACGTCGGCGTGGACGCGGCCGGGAGGTCATCTGCGGCGCGCCGCCGCGTTCCTGGTGTGGTCGCAGGTGGAGGCGGGACACCTGTGCCCGCTGTCGATGACGCACGCGGCGGTGCCCGCGCTGCGCGCGGAGCCGGACCTCGCCGCCGTGTGGGAGCCCCTGCTGACGTCCCCGGTCTACGACTCCGGGCTGCGCCCCGCGGGACAGAAGGCCGGTGCGCTCTTCGGCATGGCGATGACGGAGAAGCAGGGCGGCAGCGACGTACGGGCCAATACGACGCGGGCCGTGCCCCTGTCCGAGGACGGGACGTACACGCTCACCGGCCACAAATGGTTCTGCAGCGCGCCGATGTCGGACGGTTTCCTGGTGCTCGCGCAGACCGGCGCGGGCCTCACCTGTTTCCTCGTGCCGCGCGTCCTGGAGGACGGGACCCGCAACCCGTTCGCCCTCCAGCGCCTGAAGGACAAGCTGGGCAACCGGTCCAACGCGTCGGCCGAGGTCGAGTTCGACGGGACGTGGGCGCGCCGGGTCGGCGAGGAGGGGCGCGGGGTGCGCACCATCATCGAGATGGTGTCGGCGACCCGGCTCGACTGCGTGCTCGGCTCCGCGGCCCTGATGCGGCAGGCGGTGGCGCAGGCGACCCACCACTGCGCGTACCGCGAGGCGTTCGGCGCGAAGCTGGCCGACCAGCCGCTGATGAGCAACGTATTGGCGGATCTGGCCCTGGAGTCGGAGGCCGCGACGACACTCGCGCTGCGGCTCGCGGCGGCGTACGACGACGGGGGCGAGCAGGAGCGTGCCTTCCTGCGGATCGCGGTGCCCGCGGCCAAGTACTGGGTGACGAAGCGCTGTACGCCGCTGGTGACGGAGGCCCTCGAATGCCTCGGCGGCAACGGGTACGTGGAGGAGTCCGGCATGCCGAGGCTGCTGCGCGAGTCACCGCTGAACTCGATCTGGGAGGGCGCGGGGAACGTACAGGCCCTGGACGTCCTGCGGGCGTTGCAGCGGGAGCCGCAGGCGCTCAACGCGTTCCTGATCGAGATCGGCAAGGCGCGCGGCGCCGATCACCGGCTCGACGCGGCGGTGAAGGATCTGCTGACCGAACTCGGCGACCTGGACGGCATCGAGGCGCGGGCGCGCCGGATCGCGGAGCGGATCGCGTTGGTACTCCAGGGTTCGCTGCTCGCGCGGTACGGACCCGACGACGTGTCGGACGCGTTCTGCGCGGCGCGGTTCGGGGGCGACAGGGGCGCGGGCTTCGGAACACTGCCGCACACGCTGGACCTGACGGCACTGGCGGAACGGGCCCGCCCACAGATCTGAGCACCTGGAGACTTGCACGGGTCCGGACGCTGATACGAGGTCCGGAAACCGACGCGGGGATGGTGCTGCGCCGACACGGCACCATCCCCACTCATCAGGGCCCCTAGAGGAGCTCGGACGCCGCATCAGCGACGTCGCCCCCATCTTCAAACCCCGCACGGTTGTTCACCAGGGTTGCAGGGGGTTGCAACGTTCTCGGGAAGGCGCACGCCTGCGCGGGTTCTCAGGGCAGGATGGACGCAACTCCCCACAACCGAGGTTCCCCGCATGAACAAGGATTCGACGATCGACCTCGCACGGTTGTCCGCCATGGACGTGGCGCACTCGTCCCGCCTGCTCAAGGGCGTGCGCGACGCCACGCTCTCGGGACAGCGGCCACGGGTACGCCCCCGACCGGTGATCGGCGACTCCTGGCAGCGGATGCTGCGGGACGGCGTCGACCCGGACCGCGACGTCCGGGCGGGGCTGCTCACCGCGGAGGAGCTGGAGGAGAAGCGGCAGGCCTCACCGCTCCTCCCGCTCATCCCGATGCTGCGCGAGGCACTGGTGACGGTGGCCGACGCGGCGCAGCACATCATGGTGATCAGCGACGCCGACGGCCGGATCATGTGGCGCGAGGGACATCCCGGCGTCCTGCGCATGGCCGACAAACTCGGCTTCGAGCTGGGCGCGCACTGGGCGGAGGACGTCGTCGGCACGAACGGGATAGGTACGCCGCTGGTTGCCCGCCGTCCCGTACAGGTCTTCTCCGCCGAGCACTTCGTGCAGTCGCAGCACCCATGGATATGCACGGGCGCCCCGATCACGGACCCGCGCGACGGGCGGGTTCTCGGGGTCGTGGACATCAGCGGGCCGATGGACACGATGCATCCGGCGACGCTGTCGTGGGTGCACTCGGTGGCGCAGCTCGCCGAGGCCCGGCTGCGCGAACAGTTGCAGGGCGGCCTTGAGCGGCTGCGTTCGGTCGCCGCGCCGGTCCTCGCCCGGATGAGCGGGCGGGCGCTCGCGGTCGACCCGTTCGGCTGGACGGCGGCGGTCACCGGAATGGCGCCGGTGGACCGGGTGGCGCTGCCCAAGTCCCTCGCGGAGGGCTGCTGCTGGGTCCCTTCGCTCGGTGCATGCAGCGTGACGCCGCTGCCCGGGGGCTGGCTCCTGATGGTGGACGAGACGCCGCTGCCGCTCGGCGCGACCCGTATCGCGCTCGACGTGGGCCGCCCGCGCCGCTGGTCCCTCGAGGTGTCCGGGGCCGCGGCCACCTGGACCCATGAACTGAGCCCGCGGCACGCCGAGTTGCTGTACGTCCTGGCGCTGCACCCGGCCGGCCGCAGCGCCTCCGCGCTGGCCGACGACCTGTTCGGCGACCGGACCCGTACGGTGACGGTGCGCGCCGAGATGTCCCGCGTACGCCGCTACCTCGGCGCCCTCCTCGCGCACCGCCCGTACCGCTTCGCGGACGACGCGGAGGTGGACGTGCTGCTGCCGGAGGACCTGCGGGACCTGCTTCCGCATTCGGTCGCGCCGGCGGTGGTGGCGGCGCGGGAGGCGGCCGGGGCCTGAAGTTGGTCGCCTTGGGACTGTGACGCCGAACTACGACTCCTTCGTAGGTAGCCGTCACAGTCCCAGAGCGAGCAACTTCAAAAACGCATCCACATCCCAAGCCGCCCGCCCCACGAACAGCCCCTGCACACCTGGCAGCTCAAGCAGCCACGGCGCGTTCGCCAGGTCGACCGATCCCCCGTACAGCACGGCGCGCGCCGGGAGTTCGGCGAGGGTCGCGAGGGCGGGGGCGATCTCCTCGGGGCGGGGCGGCCGGCCGTGTTCGCCGATCGCCCAGACCGGTTCGTAGGCGAGCAGCACCGCTCCCGGGTCCGACTGGCCTTCGAGCGCCGCCTCGGCCTGCGCGCGTACGACGTCGGCGCCGCGCCCCGCGTCCCTGGCCGCCGCGTCCTCGCCGACGCAGACCAGCGGGGTGAGGCCGTGGCGCAGGGCCGCGGCCGTCTTGAGGCGGACCGTCTCATCGGTCTCGGCGAAGTGGGCGCGCCGCTCCGAGTGCCCGATCTCGACGAGCCGGGCGCCCGCGTCGGCGGCCTGCGGCACCGAGATCTCGCCGGTCCAGGCGCCCGCGTCTTCCCAGTGGGCGTTCTGTACGCCGGTCAGGACGGGCGAGCCGGGGCCGAGGGTGTCGGCGACGGCGGAGACGGCGGTCGCCGAGGGGATCAGGAAGGGTTGCACGCCGTCGATGCCGTCGCCGACCGCGGCCCGCACACGTGCCGCGTAACTCGCGGCCTCGGAACGGGTCTTGGTCATCTTGAAACTGGTCCCGATCCAGCGGCTCACGTGCTGTCCTCCTGCTCGTACGTGGTGATGGGGGCGGTCTTCCACCCGGATCACTCCCCGATGCGGGCGCGCAGCACACGTCGCAGGTAGTCGCGGTTGGCGGCCGAGACGCCCAGGCCGTCGCCGCCGTAGTGCTCGACGCAGATCGGGCCGTCGAAGCCGCACTCCAGGGCCATGGCGAGGGCGCGCCGGTAGTCGATGACACCGCCTTCGCAGGGCGCGGGGTGGGTGAAGTAGGCGCCGGTGGCCAGGTCGTGGTCGCGGTAATAGTTCTTGATGTGCCAGTAGTTGGTGTGCGGGAGGGTCTTCCGCAGCATGGACTGCCAGTCCTCGACCGGGCGGTGCAGGCGGACGAGGTTGCCGATGTCGGGGTTGAGGCCGACGTTCGGGAGATCGATGTCGGTGACGAGGGAGACCGCGCTGTCGGCCGTGCCGAGGTAGGTGTCCTCGTACATCTCCAGGGACAGGCGTATGCCGTGCTGGGCGGCGCGTTCGCCGAGTTCGCGCAGGCGGGTGACCGCGCGTTCCCAGGTGCGGAAGTCGCCGATCGGGTCGGTGGCGCCCTGTTCGTGCCAGAACCAGAGTGCTTCCTGTTGCGCTTGCGTCAACTCTCGGTGCAGGCCCACCGATACGACGCCGGTTCCGAGGTCGGCGGCCGCGTCGATCGTGCGCAGGAGGTACGCGAGGTGGGCGCGGGCCGCGTCCTCGTCGGGGTCGATGACGCTGCGGCGGATCGCGGAGATCGCGGTGACGCCGAGGCCCGACTCCTTGAGCGCGCGGGCGAGTTCGGCCCTGCGGTCGGCGTCGAGGTCGCCGGGGCGCACCCAGCTGTCGGTGAGGTCGACGTGGTCGAAGCCCTCGCCCGCCACCTCGCCGAGTACCGAACTCCACTGCGTCGTGGGCGCGTTGTGGGCGTCGGGGAACTGGAGGAGGGCGGCGCCGATGGGCCAGTCACGGGAAGTGCGGGGCGAAGCGCGGTGGACGGTGGGCGGCATGGGCGACTCCCTCGTCGGCCTGAACGGTCCTCACTGAATCGTAGACCCTATAGGATCTATTCTGTCCCCGACAGACTGTCCGCACTCCCCCTCGGATAACCTGGACGGCGAGATGACCCCGAAGAGCACGCACCCACAGAGCCCCAACTCCCCGCTCGTGGAACGCCGCGCGCTGCGCGACGGGGTGTACGACGCGATCCTGGAGAAGCTGCTCGACGGCTCGACGCCGCCCGGCTCCTCGCTCGGCATCGACTCGCTCGCCCGCGAGCTGGGGGTGTCACCAACTCCCGTGCGCGAGGCGCTCGTTCAAATGGAGCACACGGGTCTGGTCAACCGGGTCGCGCTCAAGGGGTACAAGGTGGCGCCGCCACTCTCCCCCGAGCAGGTCACCGAACTCTTCGACGCCCGCATCATGTTGGAACTCGGCGCGGTGGAGCGGGCCCTCGCGCACACCGAGGACCTGGTGCCGGAGCTGCAGGCCGCGCACGCCCGTCATGTGCTCGCGGCGCACCGCGTGCGCAAGCTGCGCGGCGGCGACCAAGCGCACAGCACCACCACCGACAACTCCGATCTGCGCGAGTACTTCGCCGCCGACTGGGCGTTCCACCTGTTGATCATCCAGGCGGCGCAGAACCGGTTCATGGCGGCGATGGCCGAGTCGCTGAGCGCGCACGTGCACCGGATGCGGCAGACCGTCGACCACGGCACGTTCGACATCGACCAGGCCATCGCCGAGCACACCGCGATCCTCGCCGCGTTCGAGTCCGGCGACCCCGAGGCGCCGGCCCGCGCGATGCGCACGCACCTGGAGGGTGTCGAGCGGCGCTCGCTCGATGACGCGTAACAACGGCGCGTAGCGGCGAGACGCACTCCAAGGTCAACTTCCGCTTGCACGGCGGCAATTCACGCACGCCTCTTGTCATGGCTCCTTCGGCACACCTACGGTCACGGCCATATCCCATAGGATCTCGGATCCGCAGGAAGGTCGACGATGACGTCACCACTGCGTGCGGCGTGCCGTCTCGCCGGAGCCACGGCATTGGTCACCGCACTCACCTCGTGCACCTTGCTCAACGCCACCCCCGAGGTGCCGAAGGACTGGCATCCGCGCGGCTCGGTCTCCGCGCTCGTCGCGTTCGCGCCGGGTGGCGGCAGCGACCGCTCGGCGCGTGTGATGGCTCAGGGGCTCAATGAGCTCGACGGCGGCTATCACGTCAACGTCGAGAACAAGGAGGGTGGTTCGGGCGCCGTCGGCTGGGCCGGCTTCCTCGCCGAGGAGGGCAACGGCAACGCGCTGCTCGTCGCGGAGGGCGCCCTCAACACGCTCCCGCTCGTGTACGACGTGCCGTTCACGTACAAGTCGTTCACGCCGTTGATGATGTTCGCGGAGGACTCCCGCATCGTCGTGGCCCGCAAGGACTCCCCGTACAAGACCTGCCCGGACGTGGTGCGGGCCGCGCGCGAGAAGCGTGTCGTCACCGGGTCGAGCGGCAAGACGGGCGCGGACGCGCTGGTGATCGGCAAGTTCAAGAAGCAGGGCGGGAAGTTCGGCGTCGTGCCCTACGGCTCGACCGGCGAGGTGCTGACCGGGCTGCTCGGCAAGCAGATCGACATCGCGCCCTCCAGCGCCTCGTCGGCGAAGCCGTATCTGCAGAGCGGTGACATGAAGGCGCTGTGCACCATGACCGCGAAGCGCTATGACGACCCGGTCCTCGGCAAGGTTCCGACGGCCAAGGAGCAGGGATTGGATGCCGAAGTCACCTTGTGGCGGGGGGTGTTCGCGCCCGCCGGGATCGACGACGTACAGCGCAGGTACTGGATCAGGTCGCTGGAGCGGGCCATGAAGTCGAAGGCGTACCACGCGTACCTGAAGGCCGACATGCTCACGCCCGCCCACCGCAGCGGCCCGGAGTTCGCCGCGTATCTCAAGACGTACGACGCCCAGGTGAAGGAGGACCTCAAGTGACGACCCCCATCCCGGCGCGGGCGCGCCGCCCGGTCCTCATCGCGTACGGCGTACTGACCGCGCTCGGCACGCTGTTCTTCGCGGGCTCCTTCGCCTATCCGTGGACCCAGCCGGAGGACGGCACCATCGGCGCCGGCGTGATGCCTCGCACGGCCGGCCTGCTGCTCGCCGTCCTCGGCCTGCTGCTGGTGCGTCAGGAACTGCGTACGGGCTCGGTGTTGGAGGGCGACGGGCACGTCGAGGAGGCGGCCGAGGTCGGCGCCGAGGAGGCGCAGCGGGTTCGCACGAAGCTGATCGTGGTCGTGGTGACGATGGTGGTCACCGCGCTGCTCGTGCCGTTCCTCGGGCTGCTGCCCGCGCTGACCCTGATGACCTTGTTCCTCACGGCGGTTGTGGAGCGTCAGCCGCTCGCGCGCAGTGTGCTCGTGGCGGTGCTCGTGTTCGCCGTGTCCTATCTGCTGTTCATCACGATCCTCGGCATCCCGCTGCCGTTCGGTCTCTTCGACCCCGCCGTCTGGAGCCAGCTGTGATCGACCATCTCGTCACCGGATTCGGTGCGGCGCTCAGCCCCGAGAACGTCCTGTGGTGCTTCGTCGGCGTGCTCCTCGGCACCGTGATCGGCATTCTGCCGGGGCTCGGTTCGGCGACCGGTGTCGCCATCCTGATCCCGGTCACGCTCACCTTCTCGCCGCTCACCGCGCTGATCATGCTGGCCGGGATCTACCACGGCGCCCAGTTCGGGGCGACGATCACCGCGATCCTCATCGCGACGCCCGGCGAGGCGTCATCGGTGGTCAGCACCCTCGACGGCTATCGCATGGCACGGGCCGGGAGAGCCGGTCCCGCGCTCGCGATCTCGGCGCTCGGCGCGTTCGTCTCGGCGATGGTGTCGCTGATCGCGCTGATGGCGGTGGCCCCGTTCTTCGCGCATCTCGCGCTCGACTTCGGGCCGCCCGAAATGCTCGCCGTGATGATCCTCGGCCTGTGCACGATCGTCGTCTTCTCGGGCCGCAATCTGCTGCTCGGCATGGCGCTCGGCCTCACCGGCGTGCTCATCGGCTGCGTCGGCGTGGACGGCGGCAGCGGCACGCCCCGCTACACGTTCGGCCAGATCGACCTGTTCGGCGGCATCCCGTTCGTCGAGGTCATGATCGGCCTGTTCGCGATCGGCGAGCTGCTCAACCAGCTGCACATCGGCATGGCCGAGCCGATCCGGGCCCGGTTCCGCGATCTGCTCCTGACGAAGGAGGACCTGAAGCGGGCGGCCGCCCCGACCGCGCGCGGCACCGTCCTCGGCTTCCTCCTCGGCTGTCTGCCGGGCGCGGGCACGACGCTCGCGTCGTTCATGGCGTACGGGGCGGAGAAGCGGTTCTCCCGCAACCGCAAGCAGCTCGGCACCGGCGCCATCGAGGGCGTCGTCGCCCCGGACGCGGCCACGAACTCCGCCTCCAACGCCAACTTCGTGCCGACCCTCGTCCTCGGCGTCCCCGGCGGCGCGACGACGGCGGTACTGCTCGGCGCGTTCCTCGTCTACGGGATCCAGCCGGGCCCGCTGCTCTTCGAGAACCAGCCGGAGCTGGTGTGGGGCCTGCTGGTCTCCTTCTTCATCGGCAACCTTCTGCTGCTGATCCTCAACCTGCCGCTGGCGCCGGTCTTCGCCCAACTCCTGCGCGTGCGCTACGCGTTCCTGTACCCGCTGATCATCGTGACCTCGCTGATCGGCGCGTACTCGGTGAAGAACAGCATGTTCAGCATCTGGATCGTGCTGTTCTTCGGGCTCGTCGGCTACGCGATGAAGCGGCTCAACTTCCCCGTGGCGCCGCTCGTCCTCGGCCTGGTCATCGGCCCGCTGTTCGAGAAGGCGCTGGTTCAGACGTCGGCACTGTCGGGCGAGGACTCCCTGCTCATCCTGCACAGCCCGGCCGCGGTGACGATCCTGGCGCTCGCCGTGGTGCTGGTGGCCGGCCCGCCGGTGACCCGCAGGCTGCGCCGCGCACGTACCGTCCCCGAGGCCGCAGAGGCCCCCGAACCCAAGACTCCGGAGAAGACCTCATGAGTACGCAGACTTCTGAACTTCCGCGTGTGGCTGTGACGTTCGGCGACCCGGCCGGAATCGGGCCCGAGCTGGTGGCCCGATTGCTCGACGCCCCGAAGACCCGTGCGGCCGCCGATCTCGTGCTCCTCGCCGACGAAGAGGAGCTGCGCTCGGCGGGCGAGGACGCGGGCGTGGACCTGGGCTGGGCACGGGAGTTGCTGCATCCGGGACCCGCGCCCGAGCGTCCGAGTGGCGGCTTCCAGCGCAAGGCGGCGACGGCGGAGGGCGGGCGCTGGGCGCTCGACCGTCTGAAGACCGGGCTCGATCTGGCGCGGACGGGTGAGGTCGGCGCGATGCTTTTCGCTCCGCTCAACAAGTCGTCGTTGCATCTGGCCGGGATGACGCAGAGCGATGAACTGCGGTGGTTCGAGGAGGAGTTGGGCGTCGACTCCTTCACCTCCGAGCTCAACGTGGTGCCCGGTCTGTGGACCGCGCGCGTCACCTCGCACGTCTCCATCGCCGAGGTCGACGCCGGGATCACATACGAACGGGTCACGGAGGCGGGGCGGCTCCTGGACCGGGTGCTGCGGGGCGCGGGGGTCGGGGTGCCACGTATCGGGGTGTGTGCGCTGAATCCGCACGCGGGTGAGAACGGGCGCTTCGGCCGTCATGAGCTGGACATCATCGCGCCCGCGATTCGCGACCTGCGCGAGGGTGGGCTCGACCTGAGCGGGCCGTTCCCCTCCGACACGATCTTTCTGAAGGCGCGGGCCGGGGAGTTCGACGGGGTGCTGACGATGTACCACGACCAGGGGCAGATCGCGATGAAGCTGATGGGCTTCGACGGGGGTGTGACCATCGCGGGTGGGTTGCCGATTCCGATCTGTACGCCGGCGCATGGCACTGCGTTCGACCTGGTCGGACGGGGGGCGGCCAACACCGGGTCGATCCGGAACGCGTTCGAGTTGGCGGTGCGGTTGGCGCGGCGCTGAGCGGGGCTTGAGAGGCCCGCCACAGAGGCTCAGATTGGTTCGGTACGCTCCGGCCGCATGTCCATGTTCGAACGTATCCCGCGCATCAGACCCAAGGCGGAGCGGCGCTACCGCACACCGCTCACCCTGCACCAGCTCTGGATGGTGTCCCTGAGCGCACCCGTACGCCCGGACAAGGACGCGTCGCGCACCACGCTCTATCCGTTCACCCGCATCGACGACGACAAGGCGCGGCGCCGGCTGGCCGGGCAGTGGGAGAGCGGCACGCGGGACGAGCTGCTGGGGCGGCTCGGCGCGCTGGCGCGGTCGGGGTTCCGCGAGCAGGCCCGCGCCCGGGTCGGCGTGGCACCGCTGGCCTGGGACATCGCCCTGTACGCGGACATCGCGCGCTGCGGCTTCGCCGCGGGGCTGCTCTCCGAGGCGGACGCGTGGAACCTGCTCAAGAACGTGGTGCCGCAGGTGGCGGGCACGTACAACACGTGGCAGGAGTACGCCGACCACTACCTCCTCGGCCTCTCGGTCTGGCACGAAGGCGCGCAGGGGACGCCCTCCGAGTCGCTGATCGCCCCGCGGGACGTCGCCGACGCGCACATGAAGTCCCTGCTCGACCCGGCGAACCGCAAGAGCCCGTGGCACCGGGCGCCGCTGGACGTCATCCGCCGCCCCGACCGGCCCGCCGACCGAAGCCGCACGTCAGGCGCGCCCGGGCGGCCCGAGTAAGCTGGCGCACCCTCGTACAGGATCGAGCGGACGGTGCCGAACGGGCACCGTCCCACGCGAAGGGAACGCAGTGGTGGGCGTGGGTGGACGGGCCGAGAAAGCCGCCGAAGGGGCCGCGTCCGCGCAGGCGGACCTGCGGCATCTCGCGGTGGAGCTGCGCCGCCTCAACGGAGAACTCACGCGGGTGGTGCACGGCTTCGCCACCGGCCAGAGCCTGCACCCCACGGACGTGCAGGCGCTCGCCGTCGTCCTGGACTCCGCGGAGCCCGTCACCCCGAGTGTGCTGCGCCGCCGCCTCGGCCTGACGTCCGGCGCGGTGAGCGCCTGCGTGGACCGGCTCGAACGCGCCGGCCATCTGCGGCGGGTGCGGGAGAGCCAGGACCGGCGGGTGGTTCATCTTCAGTACGTGCCGGGGGCGCAGGCGCGGGCGCGCAAGTACTTCGGGCCGCTCGCCGAGGCGGCCGACCGGGTGCGCGGCGACTTCAGCGCGGCGGAACTGGACGTCGTGGTGCGGTTCCTGGGCTCGCTCAACGAGGAGCTCGCCGCGGTCGAGAGCCCTCGAACCTAGGCAGCCCTCTCACCTGGGCAGCCCTCGGGTCCAGATCCTTTTCGACCGTATCCCCCGCATCCACGGGCCCGGCTTCGGCAGAAGGAACGGCGTATGCCACCATCCGGGTTAACTCAATCATTGAGATACTTTCCAATTGAGATTGTCCGGCCGCCTTCCTTGGGAGACCCATGCCCCGCACCCACCGACGCGCCCGCTGGCTCGTGCCGATCGTCCTGCTGTTCGGCTGGCTCGCCATCGGCGGCACGCTCGGTCCGTACGCCGGGAAACTCGGCGAGGTAGCCACCAACGACCAGGCGGCCTTCCTGCCGCGCAACGCGGAGTCCACGCGCGTGATCGACGCGCAGCGCGCCTTCAGCGAGGACGAGACGCTCCCCGCGGTGGTCGTGTGGACCGCCGACGGCGGGGGCCGGATAACCGACGACCAACAGGCCGCCGCCACGCGCGCGTTGGCCACGCTGAAGGGCGAGCCCGGCGTCGTGGGACAGGTGTCGCCCGCCCTGCCGTCGGACGACCGCGAGGCCCTGCAAGGGGTCGTGCAGCTCCGCCCCGATCTGGGGGACCGACTCGCGCCGACGCTCGACGCGGTCGAGTCCGCGGCGTCGAAGGTGCCGGGCACGACGGTCGCCGTCGCGGGCCCCGCGGCGAGCCAGGCCGACCTGTCCGACGCCTTCGCCGGGATCGACGGGCTGCTCCTGTCGGTCGCGCTCGTGGCGGTCCTGGTGATCCTGATCCTGGTCTACCGCAGCGTTCTGCTCCCCTTCGTGATCATCATCGGGGCGGTCCTCGCCCTCGGCGCCGCCTGCGCCGTCGTCTACGCCCTGGCCGACCACGACGTCGTACGCGTCGACGGGCAGGTGCAGGGCATCCTGTCGATCCTGGTCATCGGCGCCGCGACGGACTACGCGCTGCTGCTCACCGCCCGCTACCGCGAGGAACTCGCCTCGGGCACCGACCGGTTCGCCGCGATGCGGGCCGCGCTGCGCCGCTCCTCCGGGGCGATCGTGGCCAGCGCCGCCACCGTCGCCCTCGGCCTGCTCGCCCTGCTGCTGAGCGATCTCACCAACAACCGGGCGCTCGGCCCGGTCGGCGCCATCGGCATCGGCTGCGCCGTCCTGAGCACCCTCACGTTCCTGCCGGCCGCGCTTGTCCTGCTGGGCGGCGCCGCGTACTGGCCCGCGAAGGTGCGCACCGACAACGGCTCGGGCGCGGGGCACGGTCTGTGGCGGCGCGTCGCGCGGGCGGTGGAGCGGGCGCCGCGCAAGATCTGGGCGATCGCCCTCGCCGGCCTGTTGGCGTGCGCGGCCTTCGCTCCCGCCCTCGACTCGAAGGGCGTGCCGCTCGACGAGATCTTCGTCAACGACGCACCCTCGGTCGCCGCGCAGGCCACGCTGGCCGAGCACTTCCCCGGCGGCTCCGGGAACCCGGCCGTGGTGATCGCGGACGCCGGACACCGGGACGCGGTCGTCTCGCGTGCCGAGAAGGTCGACGGCGTCGCGAGCGCGGCCGTCCTCACCGAGCAGGGACGGCCGGGCGGCGGTTCCCCCCGCGTCGTGGACGGCAAGGTGCGCGTCGACGTCACACTGAAGGACCCGGCCGACAGCGACGCGGCCAAGGAGACGGTCGTCGAACTCCGTACGGCGCTGCACTCCGTCGACGGCGCCGACGCCCTCGTCGGCGGCTACACCGCGCAGCAGTACGACACCCAGCACACCGCAGAACGCGACCGGACGCTGATCGTTCCCGTGGTCCTCGCCATCATCCTGGTGATCCTCATCGGGCTGCTGCGGTCCCTGGTGATGCCGTTGCTCCTGGTGGCGACGGTGGCGCTCAACTTCGTGGCGACGCTGGGCATTTCCGCGCTCGTCTTCAAGCACGTCTTCGGCTTCAGCGGCACCGACGCGTCCGTGCCGCTGTACGGGTTCGTGTTCCTGGTCGCGCTCGGCGTGGACTACAACATCTTCCTGATGTCGAGGGCCCGCGAGGAGTCCCTGGAGCACGGGGTGCGGGACGGGATCCTGCGGGCGCTCGTCGCGACGGGCGGCGTGATCACGTCGGCCGGCGTCGTGCTGGCCGCCACCTTCGCCGCACTCGGCGTGATCCCGCTCGCCTTCCTGGTGCAGATCGCGTTCATCGTGGCCTTCGGCGTCCTGCTCGACACCCTGGTCGTACGGTCGCTGCTGGTCCCCGCACTGGTCCGGGACATCGGCCCGAAGTCCTGGTGGCCCGGCCGCCTCGGCCGCACCCACGACACCGACTGAGAGCCCGGGATGCGGGAGGATCCGGCAGCGCGCTGCCGGATCCTCCCGCATCCTGAGCAGCCCTGGCCATAGCGCGTCGGCCGTGATCCGATGTGCCGCATGAGCAGCAGCAACACCCTCACCGTCACCACGTGGTCGCTGGAGCAGACCGCGCCCTCCGACCTGCGCCCCGCGTCCCCGCCGGAGGGCGACGACGTGCGCGTCGCCCGCGCCGAGGTCCCCTCCCCGGAGTTCAGCCGGTTCCTGTACGCGTCCGTGGGCAGCGACATCCGCTGGCTCGACCGGCTCGGCTGGACCTACGCGCAGTGGCAGGAGCAGCTGTCGCGTCCGGGTGCCGAGACATGGGTCGCGTACGAGAAGGGGACGCCCGCCGGGTACGTGGAGCTGGACGCGCAGGACGACGGCGTGGTGGAGGTCGTCTACTTCGGCCTGATCCCGGCGTTCCGCGGGCGGCGGATCGGCGGCCACCTCTTGTCGTACGCGGTCGCGCGCGCGTGGGATCTCGCCGAGCGGTGGCCCGAGCTGACGCCCACGAAGCGGGTGTGGCTGCACACCTGCAGCAAGGACGGCGAGCACGCGATGGCGAACTACGAGCGGCGCGGGTTCAAGCTGTTCCACACGGCGACCGAAGAGGAGCCGGACCTTCCGACCGCGGGGCCGTGGCCGGGGGCCTTTCCCGCCGCCTGAGCGCGTCCCGCCTGCCCGTCGAGCAAGCCCTCAGCACTGTGACCGGCGCCACTGTCGTCCACGATTCGAGACGATCTCGTCCAGATTACGGACGATGGTGGACCGGGCCCAAAGTCCCGTGACACGCTTTCGTCATGTCTACAGCTGGAACCGCCTTGGTGAGTCGACGTCACGTCGACTTCGGCCGCATGTCCAGCGCCATCTGTCCGGCGCGCTGATCTCTCCAGCACCGCCGATTCCTCGTTACACCTGATCCACTGCGCACCGCCGCGCCTCAGCGCGAAGTGTGCTGGTCAGAGCCGCCCTAAGCCTGCCTGAAGGAAAATCTCCATGGCTGCCACCCCGGATACGCCTACCCCCGTCACGCCCCGCCGCAAGGTGAGCCGTCACCGTGGCGAGGGCCAGTGGGCCGTGGGTCACTTCACTCCGCTCAACGGCAACGAGCAGTTCAAGAAGGACGACGACGGTCTCAATGTACGGACACGTATTGAGACGATCTACTCCAAGCGCGGTTTCGACTCCATCGACCCCCAGGACCTGCGCGGACGCATGCGCTGGTGGGGTCTGTACACCCAGCGCAAGCCCGGCATCGACGGCGGCAAGACGGCCGTCCTGGAGCCGGAGGAGCTGGACGACGAGTACTTCATGCTGCGGGTGCGCGTGGACGGCGGCCGGCTGACCGTGCCGCAGCTGCGCGCGATCGGCGAGGTCTCCGAGCAGTACGCGCGCGGCACCGCCGACATCACCGACCGGCAGAACATCCAGCTGCACTGGATCCGCATCGAGGACGTCCCGGCGATCTGGGACAAGCTGGAGGCCGTGGGCCTGTCCACGACCGAGGCCTGCGGCGACTGCCCGCGCGTGATCATCGGCTCCCCTGTGGCCGGGATCGCCGCCGACGAGATCATCGACGGCACCCCCGCCGTGGACGAGATCCACGAGCGGTACATCGGCAACAAGGAATTCTCCAACCTGCCGCGCAAGTTCAAGACCGCGATCTCCGGCTCTCCTGTCCAGGATGTGGTCCACGAGATCAATGACGTGGCCTTCGTGGGCGTGAACCACCCCGAGCACGGGCCCGGCTTCGACCTGTGGGTCGGCGGCGGCCTGTCCACCAACCCCAAGCTCGCGCAGCGCCTCGGCGCGTGGGTGCCGCTGGACGAGGTCTCCGACGTGTGGGCCGGCGTCGTCGGCATCTTCCGTGACTACGGCTACCGCCGCCTGCGCACCCGCGCCCGCCTGAAGTTCCTGATGGCCGACTGGGGCCCGGAGAAGTTCCGCCAGGTCCTTGAGGACGAGTACCTGAAGCGGAAGCTGGTCGACGGTCCCGCGCCCGAGGAGCCCTCGCACCGGTGGCGCGACCACATCGGCGTCCACCGCCAGCAGGACGGCCGCTTCTACGTCGGGTTCGCGCCGCGCGTCGGCCGGGTGGACGGCACCACGCTCACCAAGATCGCCGAACTGGCCGGTGCGCACGGCTCGGACCGGCTGCGGACCACCGTCGAGCAGAAGATGATCATCCTCGATGTCACCGAGGACCAGATCGACTCACTCGTCGCCGGGCTCGAGGCCCTTGACTTCCAGGTCAAGCCCTCGCCGTTCCGGCGCGGCACGATGGCCTGCACCGGCATCGAGTTCTGCAAGCTCGCCATCGTCGAGACCAAGGCCCGCGGCTCGCAGCTGATCGACGAGCTGGAGAAGCGCCTCCCGGACTTCGACGAGCCGCTCACCATCAACCTCAACGGCTGCCCGAACGCCTGCGCCCGCATCCAGGTCGCGGACATCGGTCTCAAGGGCCAGCTGATGCTCAACAAGGACGGCGAGCAGGTCGAGGGCTACCAGGTGCACCTCGGCGGCGCGCTCGGCCTGGAGGCCGGGTTCGGCCGCAAGGTGCGCGGCCTGAAGGTCACGTCGGCCGAACTGCCCGACTACATCGAGCGCGTGGTCAGGAACTTCGAGGCGGAGCGCGAGGACGGCGAGCGCTTCGCGACCTGGGCCGCCCGTGCGAGTGCGGAGGCCCTGTCGTGAGCGAGCGCGCGGCCCCGTTCTTCTGCCCCTACTGCGGCGACGAGGACCTTCGTCCGAGCGAAGAAGGTCACGGCGCCTGGGAATGCGCGGCCTGCAACCGAGCCTTCACGTTGAAGTTCCGCGGGCTTCTCGCCCGCGGGGTTCAGCGCAACGACGGTGGAGGGGAACAGATATGACGACGACTCAGGTCGCCTCGGATACCGAAGAGTTGAACAACGAAGACGTGAAGGCGCTCGCCGAACAGGCCGGGCGCGACCTGGAGGACGCCACCCCGCTGGAGATCCTCCAGTGGGCGGTGAAGACCTTCGGCAAGAAGTTCTGCGTGACCTCGTCCATGGAGGACGCGGTCGTCGCCCACCTCGCCTCCCGCGCGATGCCCGGCGTCGACGTCGTCTTCCTCGACACCGGCTACCACTTCGAGGAGACGATCGGCACGCGGGACGCCGTCGAGGCCGTGATGGACGTCAACGTCATCACCCTCACCCCGCGGCAGACGGTCGCCGAGCAGGACGCCGAGTTCGGCCCGAAGCTGCACGACCGCGACCCCGACCTGTGCTGCGCGATGCGCAAGGTCAAGCCCCTGGAAGAGGGACTTGCCGGGTACTCCGCGTGGGCCACGGGCCTGCGCCGCGACGAGTCCCCGACCCGCGCCAACACCCCGGTCGTCGGCTGGGACGAGAAGCGCCGGAAGGTCAAGGTCTCGCCGATCGCCCGCTGGACGCAGGACGACGTCGACACCTACGTCGCCGAGCACGGCGTGCTCACCAACCCGCTCCTGATGGACGGCTACGGCTCCGTGGGCTGCGCCCCGTGCACCCGCCGCCTCCTGGAGGGCGAGGACGCACGCGCCGGACGGTGGGCGGGCCAGGCCAAGACCGAGTGCGGACTGCACGGCTGACCGGGCCTGAACTCATGAACGAAACACGGACTTTGGAGAACCAAGTGACCGGAGCCACCATCTGGCTCACGGGTCTGCCGTCCGCCGGCAAGACCACCATCGCGTACGAGCTGGCGAACACGCTGCGCGCCGAGGGCCGCAAGGTCGAGGTGCTGGACGGCGACGAGATCCGCGAGTACCTCTCGGCGGGCCTCGGCTTCAGCCGGGAGGACCGGCACACGAACGTCCAGCGCATCGGCTACCTCGCCGAACTCCTCGCCCGTAACGGCGTGTTGGCGCTCGTCCCGGTCATCGCGCCCTACGCGGACAGCCGCGAGGCCGTCCGCAAGCGCCACCAGACCGGCGGCACCGGGTACCTGGAGGTGCACGTGGCCACGCCCGTGGACGTGTGCTCCGTACGCGATGTGAAGGGCCTGTACGCCAAGCAGGCGGCAGGTGAGCTGTCAGGCCTTACCGGCGTCGACGACCCGTACGAGGCACCCGAATCGCCCGACCTGCGCATCGAGTCGCAGAACCAGACCGTGCAGGAGTCCGCGGCAGCGCTCCGTGCGCTGCTCACCGAGAGGGGTCTCGCCGCATGACGACCGTAGCTTCTTCCGTCTCCGAGGGCTCCGAGGAGACCGACAGCCCTTACGCGCTGAGCCACTTGGACGCTCTTGAGTCCGAGGCGGTGCACATCTTCCGCGAGGTGGCGGGCGAGTTCGAGCGGCCGGTGATTCTCTTCTCCGGCGGCAAGGACTCCATCGTCATGCTGCACCTGGCGCTGAAGGCGTTCGCCCCGGCCGCGATCCCCTTCTCGCTCCTTCACGTGGACACCGGGCACAACTTCCCCGAGGTCATCGAGTACCGCGACCGCGCCGTCGAGAAGCACGGGCTGCGGCTGCACGTCGCGTCCGTGCAGGAGTACATCGACGCCGGCAAGCTGCGCGAGCGTCCGGACGGGACCCGTAACCCGCTCCAGACGGTGCCGCTGACCGAGAAGATCCAGCAGGAGAAGTTCGACGCCGTCTTCGGCGGCGGCCGCCGCGACGAGGAGAAGGCCCGCGCCAAGGAGCGCGTGTTCTCCCTGCGCGACGAGTTCTCCCAGTGGGACCCGCGCCGCCAGCGCCCCGAGCTGTGGCAGCTCTACAACGGCCGGCACGCGCCCGGCGAGCACGTCCGCGTGTTCCCGCTGTCCAACTGGACCGAGCTGGACGTGTGGCAGTACATCGCCCGCGAGAACATCGAACTGCCGCAGATCTACTACGCGCACGAGCGCCCGGTCTTCAAGCGCAGCGGCATGTGGCTGACCGCCGGCGACTGGGGCGGCCCGAAGGACGACGAGACGGTCGAGACGCGGCAGGTCCGCTACCGCACCGTCGGCGACATGTCCTGCACCGGCGCCGTCGACTCCGACGCCACGACCATCGACAAGGTCATCGCCGAGATCGCCGTGTCCCGGCTCACCGAGCGGGGCGCCACCCGCGCCGACGACAAGATGTCCGAGGCCGCGATGGAAGACCGCAAGCGCGAAGGGTACTTCTAGACATGAGCACCACCACCTCCGCCGCCGAAGAGCTGGCCGGGCTTTCGGCGACGACCCTGCTGCGGTTCGCCACGGCCGGCTCGGTCGACGACGGCAAGTCCACGCTCGTCGGCCGCCTGCTGCACGACTCCAAGTCGGTCCTGACCGACCAGCTGGAGGCCGTCGAGCTCGCGTCGCGTTCGCGCGGCGCCGCCGAGCCCGACCTGGCGCTCCTCACGGACGGCCTGCGCGCCGAGCGCGAGCAGGGCATCACGATCGATGTCGCGTACCGCTACTTCGCGACCCCGCGCCGCCGCTTCATCCTCGCGGACACGCCGGGCCACGTGCAGTACACGCGGAACATGGTGACCGGCGCCTCGACCGCCGATCTCGCCGTGGTTCTCGTCGACGCGCGCAACGGCGTCATCGAGCAGACCCGCCGGCACGCCGCCGTCGCCGCGCTGCTCCGTGTCCCGCACGTCGTCCTCGCCGTGAACAAGATGGACCTCGTCGACTACCAGGAGCAGGTCTTCGCGAAGATCGCCGAGGAATTCACCGCGTACGCCGGGCAGTTGGGCGTCCCGGAGATCACCGCCATCCCGATCTCGGCGCTCGCGGGCGACAACGTCGTGGAGCCGTCCGCCAACATGGACTGGTACGGCGGCCCGACGGTCCTGGAGCACCTGGAGACGGTGCCGGTCAGCCACGACCTCACCAGCTGCCACGCGCGCCTGCCCGTCCAGTACGTGATCCGCCCGCAGACCGCCGAGCACCCGGACTACCGGGGCTACGCGGGGCAGATCGCGGCCGGCACCTTCCGCGTCGGCGAGTCCGTCACCGTGCTGCCCTCGGGCCGCACGTCGAAGGTCACCGGAATCGACCTGCTGGGAACGGCAGTTGACGTCGCATGGACGCCGCAGTCGATCACCCTCCTCCTGGAGGACGACATCGACATCTCGCGCGGCGACCTGATCGTGCCGAGCCACGACGCGCCCGCCACCTCGCAGGACATCGAGGCGACGGTGTGCCACGTGGCCGACACCCCGCTCGTCGTCGGCCAGCGGGTGCTGCTCAAGCACACCACCCGTACGGTCAAGGCGATCGTCAAGGAGATCCCGTCGCGGCTCACGCTCGACGACCTCTCCCAGCACCCGGAGCCCGGGCAGCTCGTCGCCAACGACATCGGCCGGGTGAAGGTGCGGATCGCCGAGGCGCTCGCCATCGACTCGTACGCGGACTCGCGCCGGACGGGCTCGTTCCTGCTGGTCGATCCGTCGGACGGCACGACGCTCGCGGCGGGCATGGCCGGCGAGTCCTTCGCCTCGGCCGAGGACCCCAAGGCACTGGTGGACGAGGAGGGTTGGGACTTCTGAGTCCCGAGTCGGCATGAATCCGAGCGCCTGGCTGCCGAGCACGCTCCCCGGCTTCGTCTGGACGAGCGTCTCGCGCGGGCTGCCCGGTTTCCTGCTCGCCCTGGTGATCGGCACGCTGCTCGGGCTCGCCGTCTCCCGCATGCGGTTCGTGCGGGAGACGGTCGGCCCGGTCCTCTCGGGCCTGCGGTCGCTGCCGTCGGTGCTGTGGGTACCGGCCGTGGTGCTGTGGCTCGGCCTGAGCGCCCCGGTGATGTACGGGGTGATCCTGCTGGGCGCGGCCCCCGCGATCGCGGCCGGTGTCGGGTCCTCGCCGCCCGCCTACCTGGCGGGGCTCAAGCAGGGCTGGGCGTTCACGTGGCGCGCGCTGCTGGCGGCACAACTGATCGCCTCGGTGTCGGGCCTCGACCGGTTCCAGGGAAGCGGCCACGCCGCCTCGTCCGTGCCGATGATCCTCCTCGCCGTCCTCCTCATCCCGACCGTCGGCATCGCCGTCGACCTGTTGATCTTCAGCCCGTTGGAGCGGCGCGCACTGCGCGGCCGCGGACTCCTCGTCAAGAACTGAGCGAACGATGAGCCACTCCCCCGCCCTTCTCGTCATAGCCCACGGCAGCCGCGACCCGCGCCATGCCGCGACCGTGCACGCCCTCGTGGGCGAGGTCCGGGCGCAGAACCCCGGCGTGCGGGTGGAGACGGCGTTCCTGGAGTTCAACGTCCCTTCCGTGCATGGGGTGTTGGAGTCGCTCGCGGCGGACGGCGTACGCGACGTGGTCGCGCTGCCCCTCCTGCTGACCCGCGCCTTCCACGCGAAGACGGACATCCCCGCGGTGCTGCGCGAGGCGCCCCGCGGGATGCGCATCCACCAGGCCGAGGTCCTGGGCCCCGACCCGCTCCTGGTGTCGGCCCTCGAACGACGCCTGTACGAGGCGGGGTTGACCCCCGCCGACAAGCCCACGACCGGGGTCGTCCTGGCCTCGGCGGGCTCCTCCGACCCGGAGGCGATCGCAGTGATCGCTGAAATCGCGCGGGAGTGGCGGCACACCGGTTGGTGCGCCGTGCGGCCTGCGTTCGCCTCCGCATCTCTGCCGCGCACTGAGGACGCCGTGCGCGAACTTCGGGCCCTGGGCTGCGAGCGGGTGGCCGTCGCCCCCTACGTCCTCGCGCCGGGCCGCCTCCCGGACCGGATCGCGGCGGGCGCCGCGGACGCCGATGTCCTGGCCGATGTGCTGGGGCCCGCGCCGGAGGTGGCGCGGGTGCTGATGGACCGTTACGAGGCGTCCCTCGTAGGCGAATTGGTGGCAGTGAGCGCCTGAGCCGGGCTCACCCGCACAGCTGCTCCCCCAACTCGCTGCGCGCATACCGCACGCTCCGCCCACTGCGCGTACGCAGCAGAAGACCGGCGTCGTACAGGATCGACAGGTGCTGGCTGACCGCGCCCGGGGTGACGTCGAGGCGGTGGGCGAGTTCCGTCGTCGACGCGGGTTCCGCGAGCAGCCGCAGGATGCGGGCGCGGGCCGCGCCGAGCAGGCGGGTCAGGGCCTCGCTGGTCGCAGGGGGCGGGGCCTCGGAGATGGTGGCGCGGCCGCGGGCCGGGTAGCTGAGCAGCGGCGGAAGACCGGGGTCGATCATGGTGTGGGCGCCGTGGCAGAAGAGTGTGGGGACGAGGACGAGCCCGCGGCCCTCGATGGGGATGTCGGCCCCGGGCCAGGTGTGCAGGCTGTCGGTCTGTACGAGGGTGAGCACGTCGCCGTCCCAGGAAAGCCGCCGGTCGAGACTGGTGAACAGGCCGCCCACGCCCGCGTCCGCGAGCACCTTGCCGCGGTAGGTGAGGTCGGCCTCCAGGACGGACTGCACGCGGGGCCACCAGTCCGGGGCGAGGCACTCGTGCCAGTAGGCCTCCAGCGCGTCGGCGATGCGGTGGCGGAACGCGGCCGGGTCGGCGAGCCCCTCGCGCAGCACCTGCGGCAGACGGTCCGTCACCGTGTCGTAGGCGGCGGTGAATTCGGACTCCAGGGACTCGGGCGGCACGCCACGGATCCGGGCGAGCTGCCCGTCGAACGCGGGGCGCGGGCGCTCCGGGCGCGGGGTGAGGTAGTCCGGTAGCCACAGGTGCGGTGCGACGAGGGCGCCGAGCAGCTCGGTGTCGAGGCGCCGGAAGGCCGGGGCCAGGCGGCGCAGCCAGGGCCGCTGGTGCGGATAGCGGGCGGGGTCGCGCCAGCAGCGCAGCGAGTACACGGCCTCTTGGAGGGGCGAGTACGCGAAGGACGTACGGGCGAGATCGCCGACGACGAACCGGAACTCGATCACGACGCGCCCCCTCCCACCTTGACGACGAGCCGGAACTCGATCACGGCGTCGCCCTCCCACCACCCTTTAGCGCCACGCTAAAGAAATGTCGCGGCGCCCGGAACCCCGCTTCCCTGTGGGCATGACCACTTCACCACCCCGCTCCACCGGTCCCACCACGCGTTTCGCCGGAATGCTGCCGACCGTGCCGGTGCTGCGCCGGCTGTCGCTGCTCACGCTCCTCAACGCGTTCGGGCGCGGGCTCTTCTTCCCGGTCAGCGTCCTGTACTTCACACGGTTCGTGGGCCTGAGCGCGACCTCGGTGGGCGTGGGGCTCTCGGTGGCCGGGGTGTTCGGGCTCGCGGCGGGGGTGCCGGCCGGGCGGGCGTCGGACCGGTGGGGGCGGCGGCCGGTGCTGACCGGGCTGTGGGTCGGGTGCGGAGTGGGCCTCGTGGCGTACACGCTGATCGACTCGTACGCCTCGTTCCTGGTGACGGCGATCTGTTACGCCACGCTGAGCCAGGGCAGCATGGGCGTGCGCAACGCGCTGTACGCGGATGTGCTGCCCGCCGGGGAGCGTGTCGAGGGCCGGGCGCATCTGCGGATGGTCACCAATGCGGGCATGGGCGTGGGCGGCGCGTTCGGCGCGCTCGCGCTTCAGCTCGACAGCCGATCCGGCTACACGGCCCTGATCATCGTCGACGCGGCGGCCTTCGTCGGATCCGCGCTGATGGTGCACCGGCTCCCGGGTGGTGCGGGGCGACGGCCGCTGACCGACACCCCGGCGGAGAGCCGGTGGCGGGCGGTGCGCGATCTGCCGTTCCTGGCGGTGACCTTCCTCAACGCCGTACTGGCCCTGCAATACACCCTGTTGGAGGTGGGCCTGCCGCTGTGGATCGCGCAGCACACCGAGGCGCCGACGTGGACGGCGGCGCTCGTCATGGTCCTCAACTGCGTGCTGGTGGCGCTGCTTCAGGTGCGGGCGACGCGTGGCGTGGAGGACCTGCCCGGTGCGGTGAAGGCGATGCGGCGCTCGGGGCTGCTGCTCGCGCTGTCCTGCGCGTTCTTCGCGTTCTCGGCGGGGGCCTCGCCGCTTTGGGCGCTGGGCATTCTGGTGGTCGGCGCGGTGGTGCAGGTGCTCGCCGAGGTGTTGCAGGCGGCGGGCGGCTGGACCGTCGGCTACGGCCTGGCGGACGCCCGGGCGCAGGGCGTCTACCAGGGCGTGTTCAACTCCGGTCAGGCCGCGGCGACGATGGCCGCGCCCGCCCTCGTGACGGTCACCGCGATCCGGCACGGGACGGCGGGCTGGGCCGTGCTCGGGGTGCTGTTCGTGGTGGCGGGGCTCGGGGTGGGGCCCGCCGTGCGGTGGGCACGGCGGGACTCCCAGTGGCGCGGCGAGTGAGCCCGGCCCCCGTCAGCGCGGGTCGCGGCCGCTGAGGGCGAGGGCCTTCGCGTACACCGATGCGTCGTCCGCCACGTCGACGGGCGCGGCGAAGCCCTCGTACTGGCGGTACAGCTCGGCGTTCGCCTCCACCACCTGGAGGAGCAGGGCCGCCGCGCCGTCCGAGACGCGGAACTCCTGCCCGGTGGCGGTGGCCACGTCCCAGCCGTGCAGGACGAGTTCGGCCCACAGCAGGGCGGCGACCTCGGGTGCGGGCTGCTTGGCAAAGCCGAGGTCGACCTCGCCCTCCCAGACGGCCGGTTCGGCCCAGGCGGCGACCGCCCGGTCGAGGTCGGCGGCGTAGGTCGCCGCCCAGCCCTCGTCGGCCGTGAGGTCGCGCGAGGTCAGCTCCTCGGGCAACTGGGTGCGCAGCGCCCGGTGTTCCATGCCGTGCGAGGTGTACACGGTCCAGTGGTTCACGAGCGTCCGCACGTCCCAGTCGCCGCAGCCCGAGGCCGCGTCGAGCCGGTCGGGCTTGACGCCGGCCGCGACGCGCACGGCTTCGGCGGCGCTCTCGGTGAGGTACGGGTACACGGTGTCCATGCGGAGTTCGTTCATGCCGCTGACGCTACGGCGACCGGTACCCGCTCCTCTTGAACAAACGCGACAGACCTAGGACTCGCGGTGCGCGTCCACCGCCGCGACGAGGTCCGCCACGCTCGTCTCCCCGGCCGAACGCCCTTCCCGCGCCGCCTCGTTGGCGAGTTCCTGGAGGACGTCGTTGACCGGTGTCGGTACGCCGTGCAGGCGGCCGAGCAGGGCGATCTCGCCGTTGAGGTAGTCGGCCTCGATGCTGCCCGCGCCGCGCTGGAGGGACTGCCAGGAGGAGCCGCCGCCGCGCGGGGCGCCGTCGAAGGGCTCGAAGCGGATCTTGTCGGCGCGGGCGGCCTTCTCCTCGTCCTGGCTCGCGTACGCGACACCGGCGGCGTCGAGCACCGCCTCGCCCTCGGCACGGGCGCGGCGGAACAGGGCGAGGGCCTCGTCGCTGGTGAGCACGCCGGACACCGCCTCGATCGCATTGGCGAGGTTGGCGAGGAGCTTGGCGTACTTCCAGCGCATGACGTCGTCGACGACGGGCGCTTCGAGGAGCCCCTTCTCCAGGTCGGCGGAGATCGCCCGCACTGTCCCGTCGCTTCCCGACGGGTAGCGGCCGAGGTGCAGCATGCCGGAGATCGGGGCGCCCGGGGCGCGGACGACGCCCGGCTCGACGAACGTGGCGGGCAGCCACACGCACATCCCGTACACGCGCTGGAAGGTGCGCAGGGCGAGCCGCTCGCTCTCCACCCCGTTCTGCGCGCAGACGAGGGGCAGCCGCCCGGCCGCCGTGCCGCCGCCCTCGACGGGGCGCGGTCCCCACGCGGCGAGCGCCGCCGCGCTGTCCTGCGTCTTCACGGCGAGGATCAGCACGTCGTCGGCGCGCAGCGCCCCGAGCGCCTCCGGGCCGTCCACGACCGGGAGTTGATGGGTGTGCGGCCCGTCGGGCGTCTCGACGCGCAGGCCCTTGTCGCGCAGCGCCTCGTACTGCCTGCCGCGTGCGACGAGCACGACGTCACCGTGCCCCGCCTGCGCGAGCCGCCCACCGATGACGCCGCCGACCGCTCCTGCTCCGATGATTATGTAGCGCATACACCGACCTTTTCACGGACGCGCTCACCGTGGGGCCGTGAGCTCCACGAGCTTCGTCACCGTGTTCCAGTTGCGGCTGGTCGCGATCAGACCCTTGTTGAGCGCAGGACGGGACAGCTGGGCCCCCAGCTTCGAGACGCCGAGGCCCTGGGGCGCGTAGAGGTAGAGGGCGCGGTCGCCGATGCGGAAGTCCTCGGGGGCGTACGCGGCCGGGTCCACGGCGGCGAACCGTTCGGCGGTCACGACCTGCGAGAAGTACGTGACGTGCAGCTGCTTGGCCTCCAGTTCGGCGGCCGGGAACGGGCAGTCCGCCATGACCGCCTTCAGATAGGTGTGGCGGCGCACGAGGACGTCGACGGTGAAGCCGAACTCGCCCTCGATCGCCGTGCCGATCGCAGCCGCGAGCGCCTCCTCGTCGCCGCCGTCGGGCGCGGTGAAGGCGACGTTGCCGCTCTGGAGGTAGGTGCGTACGTCGGTGAGGCCGAGGCCCTCGATCAGCGGCCGCAGCCCGGCCATCGGCACCTTCTTGTTGCCGCCCACATTGATGCCGCGCAGCAGCGCGGCGCAGCCCTCGGCCTTCGTCGTCCCCTGAGTCATGCGCACACGATAAGGCGGCCGCCGTTCCCCGTGGGGGTGGGCACGGCGGCCGCCGGTCATCGAGCCGAAACGTTTACTCGACGACCTTCAGGAGCTTGTTCGCGGTGCCGTCGGACGCGTTCTTGATGGCGTCCGGGGTGGCCCCGTCGGTGAGCGCCTTGGCGACGTCGGCCGGGGCGGCGTCCTTGTGTCCGGCCAGGTAGACGGCTGCCGCGCCGACGACGTGCGGGGTCGCCATCGACGTACCGGAGATGGTGTTGGTGGCGTCGTCACCCGTGTTCCAGTCGGACGTGATGTCCGATCCAGGCGCGTAGATGTCGACGACGGAGCCGTAGTTGGAGAAGTCCGACTGCTCGTCGTCCTTCGTGGAGGAGGCGACCGTGATGGCCTCCGGGACCCGGGCGGGGCTGGACTGCGCGGCGTCCGCCGACTCGTTGCCCGCCGCCACCGCGTAGGTGACACCGGAGTCGATGGACTTCTTGACCGCCGCGTCGAGCGCCTCGTCCACGCCGCCGCCGAGCGACATGTTGGCGACGGAGGGGCCCTGGTGGTTCTCGGTCACCCAGTCGATGCCCGCCACGACCTGCTCGGTGGTGCCGGAGCCCTGGTCGTCGAGGACACGGACGGCGACGATCTTCGCCTTCTTGGCGACACCGTGCGCCTCACCGGCGATGGTGCCGGCGACGTGCGTGCCGTGCCCGTTGCCGTCGTCGGCGTTGTCGTCGTTGTCGATCGCGTCGAAGCCGGAGGAGGCGCGGCCACCGAAGTCCTTGTGGCTGACCCGGACCCCGGTGTCGATGACGTACGCGGTCGCGCCCTCGCCTGCGCTGTCCGGGTACGTGTACTTGCTGTCGCCCGCGGTCTCGGCCTGGTCGATGCGGTCCAGGCCCCACGACGGCGGGCTGTCCTGGGTGGCGTCGATGTGGAACTTCTTGTTCTGGACGACCTTCGACACGGAGCCGTCGGCCGCGAGGCGCTTGGCCTCGGTGTCCGAGAGGCCGCTCGCCGAGAAGCCGTTGACGGAGGAGCTGTAGTTGCGCTTCAGCGTGCCTCCGTACTCCTTGGCCAGGTCCTTCTTGGCGGAGGCGCCCGCCTTCTGGTCGAGCAGCACGATGTAGCTGCCGGACACGGCGCCCTTGGCGTCCTGCCCGTAGACCTTGCCCTCGACGGGGGCCGCGGTGGCGGAGAAGCCGCCGAACATGGTGACGCCCACTGCTGTCGCCGCCGTGGCTATGGCCGCGGTGAGCTTCATCGTGCGCGCATGCTGGTTTGTTGCCATGAAGAGGGATCTCCTCAGTGGTGTGTGGGGGGAATGCCAGCGCCCCAGGACGAACCATCGCGAAGGTTGTCAAACTCCGGAAGATGTCCGGGGGTTGAGACGAAACCCTGACCGATTGACGCGATCAGATCAAGACCTACATGAACCTGTGACGTGCTCAACAAGGTTTCGTAATAACAAATCGGACGGTTGCGGAGATTCGGATCAAGGTCGGACCAAGACCGGTCCAGGGTTCGCCGGTTCATCCCCCGACGGCTCAACCCCCAATAGATGTAGGGGACTCGGGTCATCCTCCGCGGGGACCCCCACCTCCCGGACCTCACCGAACAGCACGACGAACGGGGCTTATCCCGCCCATACCTTCGAATTCGGAGGTGACCTGATGGCCAGGAACGGGGAACAGCGGGACCGCCGGGTGCGCGGGGTCGCGGCGCGGGCCGGCGGCTGGAGCGCCCGGCACCGGTGGGCGGCGGTGGGGATCTGGGTGCTGTTCGTCGTGGTGGCGATGGGCCTGGGGTCCGTCGCGGGACGCGTGGACGTCTCGGAGGACGACCAGCTCAAGGGGGAGACCAGCCAGGCCGCGCGCATCATCGACGACGCGGGCGTCGACGAACCGGCGGGCGAGACCGTGCTCGTGCAGAGCAAGGACGGTCAACTGCGGGCGACCGCACCCGAGTTCAAGGCGGCGGTCGCCGACGTGGTGCGGGCCGTCGAGGGCACGGGCAAGGTGACCGCCGTGCGTTCGCCGTACGCCGCCGACGCCCGGACGATCTCCAAGGACGGCCGCACCGCGCTCGTCCAGTTCGACATGCGGGGCGACCCCGACACCGCGGCCGACCGGGTCGAGCCGGTCCAGAAGGCCGTCGCGGGCGTCGCCGGCGACCATGACGCGCTGCGGATCGAGGAGATCGGCGCCGCGAGCATGAACAAGACCTTCGACGACGCGTTCGGCGAGGACTTCCAGCGCGCCGAGTACTCGGCCGTGCCGGTCGCGCTCGGCATCCTGCTGATCGCGTTCGGCGCGCTCGTCGCGGCGCTGCTCCCGGTGGCGCTCGCCGTCACGGCGATCATGGCGACGATGGGCCTGATGGGCATCGTCAGCCATCTGCAGCCGATGAGCGAGACCGCCAACTCGGTGATGCTGCTCGTCGGCCTGGCGGTCGGCGTCGACTACTGCCTGTTCTATGTGCGGCGCGAGCGCGAGGAACGGATGAAGGGGCACGACCCGCAGACGGCACTGCGCGTCGCGGCGGCCACCAGCGGCCGGGCGATCATCGTCTCCGGGGTCACGGTGTGCGTGGCGATGGCGGGCATGCTGTTCACCGGGCTCGCCGAGTTCCAGGCGATGGGCCTCGCCTCGCTGATGGTGGTGGCGGTCGCGATGGTGGGATCCGTGACCGTGCTTCCGGCGCTGCTCTCGCTGCTCGGGGAGCGGGTGGAGAAGGGGCGGATCCCGTTCCTGCACCCGACGAAGCGGCGCAACGGGAGCAAGGCCAATGGGGAGGGTGGCAGCCGCTTCTGGAGCCGGGTGCTGACCGTCGTACTGGCGCGGCCCGCCGTCTCCGTCGCCGTCGCGGTCGTCGCGCTGCTCGCGATCGCCGCGCCCGCGCTCGGCATGAAGACCCAGAACCTCACCGTGGACCAGGAGTTCGGCGACTCGCTGCCGATCGTGGCGACGTACGACCGGGTCAACGCGGCGTTCCCCGGCGGCTCGGATCCGGCCGAGGTGGTCGTGAAGGCCGACGACATCAACTCCGCCGATGCGCGCGCCGCACTCGCCGACTTCCGCGCGCAGGCCGTGAGCTCGGGCGCCTCGCGCGGCCCTGTCGAGGTCACCGTGCACCGGGACCAGAACGTGGCGATCATCGACGTACCGCTCGTGGGCGGGTCCGATCAGGACAAGGCAGAGAAGAGCCTGGCGCTGCTGCGCGACGAGGTGCGGCCCGCCACGTTCGGCGAGGTCGACGGCGCAGAGGCGCCGATCACCGGACAGGTCGCGGGGTCGAAGGACTTCAACGACCAGATCGTCGGTTCCGTCGTCCCCGTCTTCGCGTTCGTCGTCACGTTCGCGTTCCTGCTGATGCTGCTCTCGTTCCGCTCACTGACGGTCGCGATCACATCGATCGTGCTCAACCTGCTGTCGGTGGGCGCCGCTTACGGGGTCCTCGTCGCCATCTTCCAGCACGGCTGGGGCGCCTCACTGGTCGGCGCGGAGGGAGTGGGCGCCATCATCGCGTGGCTGCCGCTGTTCCTGTTCGTGATCCTGTTCGGCCTGTCGATGGACTACCACGTGTTCGTGGTGTCCCGGATCAAGGAGGCGCGCCTTCAGGGGCGTACGAACCTCGACGCGATCCGGCACGGCGTCGTCACCACCGCGGGCGTGGTCACCAGCGCGGCCGTCATCATGGTCGCCGTGTTCAGCATCTTCGGGACGCTGTCCATGCAGTCGATGAAGCAGATGGGCGTGGGCCTCGCGGCCGCGATCCTGATCGACGCGACCGTCATCCGCGGTGTGCTGCTCCCGGCCGTGATGGCGCTGCTCGGGGAACGCAACTGGTATCTGCCGAAGTGGCTGCACCGGATGCCGGACCTGACGCACGACGAGGCGGGCATGGAGCCCGCCCCGGTCCCGCACGAGGGCGGCGAGGAGGTGCGCGTCTGACGGCGCGCACCGGATCCTCGAACCCACGGCCTGTTCACCGCTCGCGTCACGCGACGGTGGACAGGCCCTTTTCGTGCTCTTCGTCGAAGGCGTCCTTTTCGGCGACGTTCTTTTCCTCGGCGTCGATCTGCGCGGCGTCCTTCTCGGCGGCATCCTGCTCGAAGGCCGCCAGCGTGCGGCCGAAGTCGCGCGTGGACAGCAACAGCTTGTAGACGATGGCGAGTTCGAAGACGAGCAGCAGCGCGCCGGCCACGACGGTCGCGCCGATCACCTGGTCGAGCAGCGGGCCGACGATGAAGACGGCCATCTGGAACTCGATGCCGCTGATCAGGTGCGTACGGATGCGGTGGCGCAGCATGAAGGACCGGAAACGCAGATAGCCCGGGAAACGGCTGCGGAACTCCTGGTGCAGGTCGACGACCTTGGGGCGCGGCGCCGGCTCCACGGCCTCCGCCTGCGTATCGCCCTCGACGTGCTCGTCGTGCTCTACGTTCTCGGCGTGCTCGGCGTTGGCCGCGCCGTGCAGGTCCTGCTCGATGTCCGCGGACGGGTTGGCCCGCAGCAGGTCCTCCATGAAGGCGACGTCGTCCGCGTTCTGCGCGCGACGGGCCGCACGCATGCGGGACTTGATCTGCTTGCGCATCGTGTGCCGGGTCTTGAAGATCTCCAGCGAGTTGATGTAGCGCAGCCCGTCGAGGAAGACGACGACCACGGCGAGCCATACGTAGATCAGGTCGCCGGTGCGCTGGAACTGGCCGCCCATCAGCGCCACGGCACAGGCCATCACGCGGACGCGGTCGAAGATGTAGTCGAGCCAGGCGCCGAACACGGAGCCCTGCCCGGTCAGCCGGGCGACCTTGCCGTCCATGCAGTCGAGCACAAAGCTCAGGTGGTAGATCAGCGCTCCGGCGATCAGCCAGCGCCAGTCCCCCATCGCGAAACAGCCGGCCGCGCCGAGCCCCAGGATCAGGGCGCCCCAAGTGATCTGGTTCGGGGTGATGCGCGTCCAGCGCGCCGTGACCCGTACGAGAGGTGTGGCGATCGGGTCGACGAGCAGCACGGTCCACCACGCGTCGCGCTTTTTCTGGGTGATGCGCCGCACTTCGGGCAACGACGGTATGTCTCGGGGCATGAGGCGCGCCAGCTTCCTTTGTTCAAAAGTAGGTTCACCTCACGGTAAGAATCCGTTCTCGACAAGTTCAAGAACGTAAGTACGCAACCTTTTCTTGAGGTTATTGGTCGTACGTCACAGCGAGTCAATTTCGTTATCCGTTTGGCACACGCTTCGCACGGAACAGTGGAACCGTTCCGTGCGAAATCGCGTCTACCCCACCCCGATGCCAAGGGCTGCCATCAGGGACTGATATCAGGAGCTGGCATCAGGAGCTGACATCAGGGGCGCAGTTCGGCCTCGATGAGGTCGGCCGCCTGCCGCGTTCCGCCCTCGCCCGCCATGTCCTGCTGAATGACGGCAAGACGGCGCGCCACTTCCGGGTCGTCGACCAGCGCGAGGACTGCCTCGCGGAGCGTCTCCGCGTTCGCCTCCTCCATGGGTACGTGTCGGGCGACGCCCAAGCCCTGGAGCATGTCGGCGTTGCCGAACTGGTCGACGGCCTGCGGCACGGCGACCATCGGCGTCGCCGTGGCCAGGCCTTCCTGGCTGCCACCCGCGCCGGCGTGCGTGATGAAGGCGTCGGCCTTCTTGAGGATCGCCAGCTGCGGCACCCACTGCCGCACCTCTACGTTGCCGGGGACCGCCCCGAGGTCCTCGGCGGTGACATGCTTGCCGACCTGGAGCACGACATGCCAGCCCGGCAGATCGCCGAACGCCTTCACGCACTCCCGGTAGAACTCGGGCTGCTTGGTGAACGACGAGCCGAGCGACAAGAGCAGTACGCGCTCGGCGTCGGCGGGGCGTTCCCACTCGCCCTGCGCGGACCGGTCGCCCTGACAGGCACCGACGAAGGTGTTCTTCTTCTCGTCGACCCGGTCGGCATTCGGCTGGAGCGCCTTCGGAATGAGGACGAGGGTGCGGTCGTAGCGGCCCCAGAATTCGTCGGCGGTCTTCGGTACGCCGGACTCCTTGAGCCACGCGTCGAACTTCTCGTAGTAGGCCTTGCCGCGCGGAGTCTTGCGGGGCTCCTCCCACATCGGCTTCGCGACCTCGTCCTCGTATCCCTCCCAGGCGACGAGGTTCGGCGAGAGCGTCACGGCGGGCACGCCCCAGCGGTGGGCGAGGACGCCTGCCGGGTAGGAGGTGATGTCGTGGATGACGAGGTCGGGGACGCCTACGCCCTCGACCTCACCGTTCCCTTCATAGGCCTCGATGAGCTGGGGCAGCGTCTGGATCGCGTCGTTCAGGAACGGCTCCACGTTGTCGAGCAGCGTGGTCCCCCACGCCGCCGGGTCGTCGTCGGGGCCGGGGAGCGTGGTGCGGTAGAGGACCGGCTCGGCGCCGGTCTCGGCGATCTTCTCCTCGAACAGGTGCGGGATCGCGTACGTGACGCGGTGCCCACGGGCGACGAGCTCCCGGATCACTTCGAGACTCGGGTTCACGTGCCCGTGGGCGGCGATGGAGAACATGGCGATGTGGGCACGTTTGCCGTGGCTCGGGTTCGTCATGATCCGACTGTAAGCGAGACGAGACGTCTCGTGCAACTGGTTTGCGGGTGTTTCCTGTCGGCCGGCAATCGTCCGAGGTCAGCATCGGCGTCGCCCTGCGCTCGATACGGAGCACGCCCGCGTCGACCCGTGGGGCCGGGCGGAACGCGGTGCGCGGCACCCGGCCGAGCAGCCGCCACTCGAAGTGCGGCCAGGTGAGGACGGTGCGGCGGGTCCAACTCCCGTAGTCACCCGTGCGTTTGCGGGCGTACTCGAGCTGGGTGAGCAGCACGGCGCGGGTCAGCGCGTCGGCGCGCAGCCCTGAATCTGGCGGGTCGCCGAAACGGCCATCATGGCTGCGCTGCACATGCCCCACATGCAGGTGGAGCGCCCCCGGCCCGTCCACCGAATTTCCGGTGCGAGACTGGCCTCGTACCAGGTGAGACGCGGGGATGCAGGAGGCAGGGCATGGACGAGGCACGGGCACGGGAAGTGCTGGCGCAGGCGGATGTCGTGGACGGCACCGCCGCCACGGCGGAGCTGCTCGCGCTCGGCGAGAACGCGGTGTTCGGCGTCGGCGACCTCGTCGTCAAGGTCGGGCGCAGCATCGAGCACGGCGGCGCCGAACTCCTCGACCGGGCCCGCCGCGAACTGGCCATCGCCTCCTACCTCGCCGGACACGACGTCCCCGCGGTGCGCGCCGCGAAGGACGAGGCGCTCGTCGTGGACGGGCACCCGGTGACCGTGTGGCACCGGATCCCGGCGGCCGTCCGCCCGGCCGAGCCGCGTGATCTGGCGGAGCTGCTCAAGCTGGTGCACGCGTTGCCGACGCCGACCGGTTTCGAGCTGCCGCGGCGGGAGCTGCTCGGCGGGGTCGAGCGCTGGCTGCGGCTCGCGGGCGACGCGATCGACCCGGCCGACGCGGACTATCTGCGCGAGCGGCGGGACGGGTTCGCGGCGGCCGCCGCGGCGCTGACCCCGCAGCTGCCGCCCGGGCCGATCCACGGTGACGCCCTGCCCCGCAATGTGCACATCGGGCCCGAGGGACCCGTCCTCGTCGATCTCGAGACGTTCTCCTCCGATCTGCGGGAGCACGATCTCGTCGTCATGGCCCTGTCGCGCGACCGGTACGGGCTGCCGGCCGACGCGTACGACGGGTTCGTGTCCGCGTATGGGTGGGATGTGCGGGAGTGGGAGGGGTGCGCGGTGCTGCGCGGGGCGCGGGAGACGGCGTCCTGTGCGTGGGTTTCGCAGCACGCGCCGTCCAACCCGAAGGCGTTGGCGGAGTTTCGGCGGCGGGTCGCTTCGCTGCGGGACGGGGATCCTGCGGTGCGGTGGTATCCGTTCTGAGGTCGTCGTGCCTGCAGCAGGCTCGGGGGCTTCGCCCCCGGACCCCCACTCCTCAATCGCCGGAGGGGCTCGATATGGGGATCTGACGCATCGGCCACACCGTGTCGATCACCGCGTCCGGATTGCCCTTCCTGCGAAGGAAGTTCTGGAAGTCGGCCGCCGACTCCGCGAACCACTCCACCTGTCTGCGATGCAGCTCGGCCACCCCGAGCTGCGCGACCTTCGCGTGCCGCTCGCCTATCGCGCGGGCGAGCAGCGCCGCGGCCAGGGCGTCCGCCGAGGCGTCGTGTGCGGCATCGAGCGGGACCCCGTACTCGGTGCAGACCGCTTCGAGGTTGCGCTTGCCCCGCCGGTAGCGGTCGACGGTCCGGTCGATCGTGTACGGGTCGACGACCGGTCCCGGCTCCACCCCCGCGAGGCGCTCGCGCAGGGACGGCAGCCCGTGCCTGGCGAGCTCGGCGGAGAGCAGGGTGAGGTCGAACGTCGCGTTGTACGCGACCACGGGGACGCCCGTGCGCCAGTAGCCCACCAGGATCTCGGCGAGGGCGTCGGCGACCCGGTCGGCCGGCTCGCCCTCGGCTGCCGCCCGCTCGTTGGTGACACCGTGCACCGCGATCGCCTCGTCCGGGATCCGCACTCCGGGGTCGGCCAGCCATTGCCGGTGCCCGAGGACCGCGCCGTCCTTCACCTCTATGACGGCGGCGGTGACGATGCGCGCCTCGCGCGGATCGGTACCGGTCGTCTCCAGGTCGAAGCCGATCATCAGCTCGCGGTGCCAGCCCATGGCAGCCCCCTTCTTCGTGGTGCGTTCCCCCGATGACCAACACCATCGCACGCCCCACTGACAATCAGGCCGGGCACCCGTCGGAGCCCGGCCTGATCCGAACGACAGGCCCTACGAGACCGGCCGCGCGTCCGCCCAGGCCTGCTCGAATTCGTCGCGGTACGTCACGAAAAGGCCGTTCTCCCCTGTGTCCGTCGACGCGCTCGCCTTGACGATGCGTCCCCCGCCGCGCAGCACGAGGACCGGCGCCTCCATCCCCCGCGTCCTGCGCAGATAGGACTGGACGACCGCGATGCCGTCCGATCCGTCGCCGTCGACGAGGTAGGCGTTGAAGCGCGGCGTCTCGTCGAAGACGCGGATCTCGAAGGCATCGGGGTCCTTGAGGCGGGCCCGCACCCGGCGCATGTGCAGGATGTTCATCTCGACGGAGCGGCTCAACTCGCCCCGCTTGATGCCCAGTTCCCGTTCGCGCCGTTTGACCGCGCTGGACGCCGGGTTGAGGAAGAGGAGCCGTATGCGGCAGCCCGACTCGGCGAGGCGGACCAGGCGGCGTCCCGAGAAGTTCTGCGCGAGCAGGTTGAGGCCTATCCCGATGGCGTCCAGGCGCCGCGCCCCGCCGAAGAGGTCCTCGGCAGGGAACTGGCGCAGCAGCCTGACCCGGTCGGAGTGCACCCCCACCACGTCCGCGTACCGGTCGCCGACCAGTTCCTCGACGGCGTCGACGGGCAGTCGGCGGGCCGAGGGCACGTCGGAGCCGGCGCCGAGTATGTCCAGGAGGCGGGAGGAGGCGCGCTCGGCCTGGGCGAGGACCGTCTCCGAGAGGGCGCGGTTGCGGGAGACCACGTTGCGCGTGACCTCCAGCTCGTCCAGGGCGAGCTCGACGTCGCGGCGGTCGTCGAAGTACGGCTCGAAGCACGGCCAGTGCTGCACCATCAGCTCGCGCAGCTGCGGCAGGGTCAGGAACGACAGCACGTTGTCGTCGGCCGGGTCGAGGAGATAGCCCTTGCGGCGGCTGACCTCGCGCACGGCGACGGCCCGCTGCACCCACTCCTGCCCGGCGGGCCCCGCTGCCGCGACCACCCAGTCCTCGCCGTGCACGGGCGCGTAGACGGGGCGGAGCACGGCGGCGACGACGGCGCGCAGCCGCTGCTCCACCAGGTTCAGCCAGATGTAGGCCCGCCCCGCGCGTTGCGCGCGCGTACGGACCTCGCTCCAGGCGTCGGCGCCCCAGTCCAGTTCCGGACCGATCTGGGACGCGACGTCCATGGGCCTGGCCAGCGACACCGCTCCGGGCGGGATCTCCGTGGAGGCTGCCTCCTGGCTGTCCTGGCCCTCGTGACCGTCGTCACCAGGGGGCAGCTCCAGCCCTCCCGAGCTCACCCGCTCCGCACCGCCTTCCGCTCCCCCGAGCTTGTCGAACCCGAACTTGTAGACCCCATCCCCCAGCAACGATCAAGGAAGGGTACTCCGGGAGCGGGTGGCGATGCAGCCGGATGCGGCCGCCGGTTTCTCAACTGCCGTTTCGGGGAACCCCGTTCTGCCCCGCGAGGTCGGCCGGAGTGAGCGGATTCATAGCGGTCACGTCCCTGGGGGCCAGCGAAAAGCCCTGCCAGTGCACCGGCATGGGCTGCTGGTCCTCGTCACGGGCGATGTGGTGGAACCCGATGTTGACCCAGGTGATCGGGTGCTTCAGCGTCTGGCCGTTCACCCACTTGTTGACGCTGGTGCCCCCGCAGTTCGCCGCGGGATTGTCGCTCGCGTACTGCTCGCACTTCTTGTACTCGGTGAAGTAGACGTCGTGCTTGGTGAAGGCGCGTCCCGGGAACCGGTTGGAGCGGCCGGGCACGAACTCGTACGACCTGGGGTGGTTGTCCTTGTTCTTGCCCGCGGTGGAGACCACGCGCCACCACCGCATGTCCTTTACGTCACCGGCGAGTTCCTTGGTGACGGGGGTGCGGGTCGTCTTCGTCGTGGGCGATCCGTCTCCGTTCGGCGGGGTCACCTTGGAGTCGTACTGCTCGACCTTGGCCTTGGGCGAGCCGTCCAGGCCGAAGTTGAGCCGCCAGAAGACGTTGTGACTGTGGCTCTCGGCGTAGGCGCTCGCGCCCTTGCCGATGGGCCAGCCCTTGCCGTCGGTGCCGTCGTAGTCGTACGGGGAGAGGCTGCCGGTGGCGCCGATATTGGACGTGATGGTGCCGTCGGAGGCGAAGCGCCACTCGGTGATGTACTCGTACCAGGACGCCTTGTTGACCGTGTAGACGAGCAGGTCCTTGCCCTGGGCGCTGTAGACCTTGCCGCTGCCGCCGGTCGAGTAGTCGTCGCTGAGCCGGTACGCGTGTCCGCGCGCACGCGTGGTCGTGCACAGCCCCTTCACGTTGCCCATGTCGGGGACCTTGACGGTCTTGATGGTGCCGCCCGGGCACTCGCCGGGCTTCAGGTTCTGCAGGGCCTGCCCGAAGTCGGTGCCGGTGACGTCGTCGTACTCGGCCTCCCCGTCGTCGTACGGGACATGGACCTGTGCGAGCCGGGCGCTGGTGAGGACGCGGATCGGCTGGGCCTCACCCTTGGGCTGGTAGCTGACGTCGTCCAGGACGAGCCCTGCCAGCGTGTTGTAGTGCCAGCACATGCGCCAGGTGGTGCCGCCGTCGAGGGTCTGCTCGATGCGGTACGCGTCCGAGCAGGCGGGCGCGGCGGCAGCGGGCGCCTGTGGCGGTGCGGCCGTGGCGGCGGGTGCGGTGGCGAGGGTGCCGGCGAGCAGCGCGGTGACCGCGAGGCCCGTGGCAACTGCTGCGGGCCGGATGCGGGCGCGCAAGAGTCTTGTGAGGTGCATACGGAAGCGCTCCTTCATGGAGGAGAGGTCGGCGAGGTCCTCAGCCGAGGCGGGAGACGTTGCGGGCGCTCAGGTCGACGATGAGGTCGCGGGTGTCGATCCACGGCCCGTTGACGACCTTGGTGATGACGCGCAGGCAGCGGTGCTCGCCGCATTCCTTGAGTTCTGCGGGGACGTCGGCGACGGTCTTCTTGCGGAACACCATGCCGCTCAGCTGCAGTTGGTCCGGCTTGGTGAGCTGCTTGCCGGTGGCGTCCTTGTAGTCGCCCTTCAGGTCGGCGCCCGACGGGTCCGCGATCAACAGCTGGGCCGCCTCTGCCAGTTCGCCCTGGCTGGGCGGCGGCTGCACGCCCTGGTCGGTCCTGCTGTCCTCGACCTTCCCCGTGTCGAGGTTCACCGTCTTCGTGACGACGGAGTCGCTCTTGTAGTCGTAGTACACGACGTCGGCACGGCGTTCGCCGGCGGCGGCGTCACTGAGGCCGGGGTCGACCTCCGTCAGGTTCGTCGACAGGTGCTGGGGACCTCGGTCGCCCTCCACGTCCCGCGCGTCCATCCGCAGGGCGTTGCCCGCCGTCGCCAACTTCTCTGCGCGCTCCGTCTCGGCGTCCGTGAGCGGATCGCGCCCCACCCCCTTCGCGCCCTGTGCGGGTGCGGGCTCCACGGTGCCCTCGGGGGCCACCGCGTCCTGCTGCGCGGTCCCCGCCCTGGCCAGGTCGCTCCCGTCGTCATCAGGCAGTGTCACGCCGACCGCGACGGCGCCGCCCGCTACCGCGAGCGCCACCACCGCCATCAGCTTCCCCAGATGGCGTCTTACAGCTGTGCGCACATCTTCCCCCAACTTCCCCGGCAGCCCCGGTCGAGGGCATGCCGGACCGACATGGTCGCCGTGTAAGAGGGCGCCAACTCCTGTGTGGTTGCTTCACTTTGGGGCAGAGAGTGTCCGATGCCGCCCGGACCGCCGGGCCAATGGGGTATTCCCTGCTCTTAGGTAGTCGGGAGCTCGGGAAGGAAGAGTCGTCAGCATGCAGGTCTGGCCAGGACAGGCGTATCCACTGGGTGCCGCGTACGACGGCGCCGGGACGAACTTCGCGGTCTTCTCGGAGACCGCCGACCGTATCGAGCTGTGCCTGTTGCACGACGACGGCTCGGAGACCGCGGTGGAGCTGCGGGAGGCCGACGCCTTCGTGCGGCACGCCTATCTGCCGGGGGTCATGCCGGGGCAGCGCTACGGGTACCGGGCGCACGGCCCGTACGAGCCCGCGCGCGGCCTGCGCTGCAACTCGGCGAAGCTGCTCCTCGACCCGTACGCGCGCGCCATCAGCGGGCGGATCGACTGGAACGAGTCGGTGTACGGCTATCCGTTCGACGCACCGGACGAGCGCAACGACCTGGACTCGGCGCCGCACACGATGGCGTCCGTGGTGGTCAATCCGTACTTCGACTGGGGCGACGACCGGCTGCCGCGCACGGAGTACCACGAGACGGTGCTCTACGAGGCGCACGTGAAGGGCCTGACGATGCAACATCCGGCGCTGCCGGAGGAGTTGCGCGGTACGTATGCGGCGCTCGCGCATCCGGCGGTCATCGACCACCTCACGGAACTGGGGGTCACCGCACTGGAGTTGATGCCGGTGCACCAGTTCGTCAACGACCACCGCCTGGTCGATATGGGGCTGAACAACTACTGGGGCTACAACACGATCGGCTTCTTCGCTCCGCACAACACGTATGCGTCGTGGGGCGACCGCGGCGAGCAGGTCCTGGAGTTCAAGTCCGCGGTGCGGGCGCTGCATCAGGCCGGAATCGAAGTCATTCTGGACGTCGTCTACAACCACACGGCCGAGGGGAACCACCTGGGCCCGACGCTGTCCTTCAAGGGGCTCGACAATCCGTCCTACTACAGGCTGACCGACGATCCGCGTTACTACATGGACACCACGGGGACGGGAAACTCGCTCCTGATGCGGTCCCCGCACGTGCTCCAGATGATCATGGATTCGCTGCGCTACTGGGTCGAGGAGATGCACGTCGACGGGTTCCGCTTCGACCTGGCCGCCACCCTGGCCCGGCAGTTCCACGAAGTGGACCGCCTGTCGTCGTTCTTCGACCTCGTACAGCAGGACCCGGTGGTCTCCCGCGTGAAGCTGATCGCGGAGCCCTGGGATGTCGGCGAGGGCGGCTACCAGGTGGGGAACTTCCCGCCCTTGTGGACCGAGTGGAACGGCAAGTACCGCGACACCGTACGGGACTTGTGGCGCGGCGAACCGCGCACGCTCGCCGAGTTCGCGGGCCGGCTGACCGGCTCGTCGGACCTCTACCAGGACGACGGACGCCGCCCGCTCGCCTCCATAAACTTCGTGACCTGCCACGACGGTTTCACCTTGCACGACCTGGTGTCGTACAACGACAAGCACAACGACGCCAACGGGGAGGGCAGTCGCGACGGCGAGAGCCACAACCGGTCGTGGAACTGCGGCGCCGAGGGCGAGACCGACGACCAGGCGGTGCTCGACCTGCGGGCCCGCCAAATGCGCAACTTCATCGCTACGTTGATGCTGTCGCAGGGCGTCCCGATGCTCAGCCACGGCGACGAGTTCGGGCGCACCCAGGGCGGCAACAACAACGCCTACTGCCAGGACAACGAGGTGGCGTGGGTGCGCTGGGCCGACCCCGACGCCGCACCGGACCCGTTCCTGGAGTTCACGCGCGCGATGGTGCGGCTGCGCAGCGACCACCCGGTGTTCCGCAGGCGGCGCTTCTTCCACGGCCGCCCCGTCGAGGGCACGCACGACGACCTGTCGGACATCGCGTGGTTCACCCCGGAGGGCGAGGAGATGACGCAGCAGGACTGGGGCGCGGCGCAGGCCCGCGCCCTGTCCGTGTTCCTCAACGGCAACGCGATCTCGGAGCCCGGAGCGCGCGGCGAGCGCATCCAGGACGACTCGTTCCTGCTGCTGATCAACGCCTCGCCGCAGCCGCTGGATTTCGTGGTCCCGGTCGACCACGGACGCCAGTGGCAGGCCGTCGTCGACACGGCGCTGCCCGAGGGCCTTACGTCGGGCGAGGGCCAGAAGGTACAGGCCGGCGACCGGGTCACCCTGCAGGGCCGCAGCCTCACGGTGTTGCAACGGCCGGCGTAGCCGTCTCGCCGACCGCCTGGAGGGGCCGTACGCGCAGTGCGACGAGGAAGGCGAGCCCGGCGGCCAGGCTGCCCACCGCGAAGGCGGCAGCGGCCCCGTGGGCCTGCGCGAGGCGGCCCGCCACGGCGAGCGTGACGGCCTGTCCGCCGACGAACGCGCTCACGGCGGCCGTCATGCCCTCGCCGAGCCGTTCGCGTGGCACGGCCTGCTCGGTGAGCCCGAACCCGGTGATCAGGTTCGGGGCGAACAGCGCGCCGAAGACGGTCACCGCGACGTACAGGAGCGCCATGGAGTGCGTGACGAGGAGCGGGAGCGACAGGACGGCGGCGGCCGCGGTGGCGACGCGCCAGCGGGCCCGCAGCGTGAACCGGGCGGGCACCGCCGCCATGGACAGGCCGACGACGGCGCTCATGACACCCATGGCGGCGTAGACGAGCCCCGCCTGGTCGCCGTGCCCCAACTCCTCGGTGAGCGCGGTGATTCCGGCGCCGCAGCCGCCGAGCAGGATGCCGAGAAGGACGAGCCCGCCGCGCACCACATGGACCTGGCGCGGCAGTCGTTGCCGCTCCGCATGCGCGCGTGGCCGCGTCCCCGCCGGGGCGGCCGGCACCGCCGTGGCGGTCGGATGCAGGGCGAACGCGGTGCCGCAGACCGCGACGAGGAGCGCGGCCGCGCCGAACGCGTAGGCGGGGTGCGCCACTACGGAGGCGATCCCGATGAGCGCGGGGCCGAGGACGAAGCTGAGCTCGTCCATGGTGGACTCCAGGGACAGTACGGCGTTCACCACCCGCTCGTCGCCGCCCTCACGGCGCACGAGCGCGACACCGCGGGCCCGCGCGAGCGGCCCGATGCCGGGGACCGTGGCGCCCGCGAGGACGCCGAGCGCGATCAGGGCGGGCGTCGGCAGGCCCGCGAGCGCAGCCAGCGTGTAGGCGGCGATCGCGAGTCCGTTGAGGAGCGCGAAGACGAGGACGACGGGGCGCTGGCCGCGCCGGTCCGCGAGCCTCCCGACGAAGGGCCCCATGGCCACCTGGCCGAGCGCGAGGGCGCAGGCGACCACGCCTCCGGTGGCGAGGGAGCCACTGGTGCGGGTCACCAGGAGGACGCTGCCGAACTGGATCACCGCGACCGGCAGCCGCCCTAGGAACGACACGACGGGCAGCGGGCGCCCCGTCGCCGCGAGCACCCTGCGGTAGGCGTCGAGCGTTCCACCGGCCTTGTTGGATGTACCAGGCATCGTCCGACGTTAACGAGGCACGCGTGCGTAGACGCATGCGGTGATGACACGAAAGACGGCGGTGCGGGTACGTACCTTCGCATGACGCCTCAGCAACCGATGCCGCCCGCGACGCCCCCTGCGACACCACCCACGGCGACGTACCGGCTCCAGCTGCAACCGGACTTCGGGTTCGCCGCCGCGGCGGCAGCGGTCCCGTATCTGGCCTCCTTGGGGGTCTCCCATCTGCACCTGTCACCGATCCTGGAGGCGGTCCCTGGTTCGACGCACGGCTACGACGTGGTCGACCACGCGCGCGTGCGCGCCGAGTTGGGCGGCGAGGACGGCCTGCGGGACCTCGCCCGGACGGCGCGCGGGCACGGTCTGGGCCTGGTCGTGGACCTCGTGCCCAACCACATGGCGGCGGCCGTGTCGTACAACCGGCCACTGCGCGACGTGTTGCGCGACGGCCCCTCGTCTCCGTATGCGCGCTGGTTCGACATCGACTGGGAGGCGCAGGACGGCCGGGTGCTGCTGCCGGTCCTGGGCCGCCATATAGGCGATGAGTTACCGCACTTGAAGGTGGACAGCGACGTACTGCGCTACTACGAGCACGCGTTTCCGCTGCGCGAGGGCACGGCGTCCCTGCCGCTCCTCCAGTTGCTCGACGCCCAGTGGTACCGCCTGGCGTGGTGGCGCCTCGCCCGCACCGAGCTCAACTACCGGCGCTTCTTCACCATTTCGGATCTGATCGCCGTGCGGGTGGAGGACCCGGAGGTCTTCGAGGCGACGCACGGCACGCTGCTCGCGCTGCTGCGCGAGGGCGTCGTCGACGGGCTGCGGATCGACCACCCCGACGGACTCGCGGACCCTGGCGCCTACTTGCAGCACCTGAGCGAGGCGGCCGGTGGCCGGTGGACCGTCGTCGAGAAGATCCTGGAGGACGAGGAACGGCTGCCCGCCGCGTGGCCCGTGGCCGGCACCACCGGGTACGACGCGCTGCGGCACATCGACGGGCTGTTCACCGACCCGGCCGGGTCCGACGAACTCCTGGGCCTGTTCCGCCGGTTCACGGGGGCCGCGGCGGACCGGGGCGGGCACTGGCCCGCGACCGTGCGGCGCGCAGCGCACCGCGTCGTCGCGCACGAACTGGCCACCGAGGTGGACCGGCTGACGCGGGAGGCCGCCGCGCTGTGCGCCGAGGAGCCGGGGCTGCGCGACCACGCCCCCTGGGCGCTGCGTACGGCGCTGTGCGAGCTTCTGGTGCGGGTTCCGGTGTACCGGCCGTACGCGACCGGTGGCGTGCCCCCTGAGACCGTTCTGACGGCGTCCGCGGCGCGCGAGGCGAAGGCCGCGTTCACGGTGCCCGAGGAGGCCCGCGCGGTCGACGCCGTACGGGAGTTGGCGCTGGGGCGGCGCGGCACCGGACCCGCGCACACGGCGTTCCGCGCGCGGTTCGCGCAGACCGCTTCGGCGCTGCGGGCCAAGTCGGTGGAGGACACGGCGTTCTACCGGTTCACGCCGCTCCTGTCGGCCCTGGAGGTGGGCGGCTCGCCTGGGGACCCCGCCGTGTCCGTGGAGGCGTTCCACGCGTACTGCGCGCGCGTGCAGCGCGACTGGCCCTATACGTCGACGGTCCTGTCGACGCACGACACGAAGCGCAGCGCAGACGTGCGGGCCGGCGTCTCGGTCCTGACGCAGTGCCCCGAACGGTGGGAGGCCCTCCTCGCGGAGGTCACCGGGCGGACCGCGCGGGGCGGCGGCGCGAGCGCGCCCGACCCGCAGCTGGCATGGGCCGCCTGGCAGACCGTGGCCGGGCTCGGCCCCGCGGAACCTGCGCGGCTGCGGACCGCGATGCTCAAGCACGCGCGCGAGGCGGGGCTTTTCACGACGTGGACGGAGCAGAACGCGGACTACGAACGCGCGGTGGAGGACTTCGTGGCGTCAGGCCCTTGCGGCCCGCCGGGCAACGAGGTGCTGCGCTTCATGGACGATCTGGAGCCCCATGTGCGCGCGAACATCCTGGGCGCGGCCCTCGTGCACCTCACGATGCCGGGCGTTCCCGACCTCTACCAGGGCACGGAGCACGAGTACCGCGCCCTGGTCGACCCGGACAACCGTGCGCCCGCCCGGCTCGCCCCCAAGGAGCACAGCGCCAAGGCCGAGCTCACCGGGTGCGCGCTGCGCCTGCGCCGCGCGCACCCCGAGTGGTTCGGCGGCGCGGCCACCTACGAGCCGCTGCGCGCCGAGGGCCCCGGCGAGGCGCACTGCGTCGCCTACGCGCGCTCGGGCCAAGTGGTCGTGGCGGCGACCCGACTCTCCTTGCGGCTCGCCGACGCCGGCGGATGGCGCTCGACACAACTCGCGCTTCCCGAGGGCGAGTGGGTTGAACTCCTCGGACCAGGAAGGCGGTTCAGCGGGCACGCGCGCGTGGCGGAACTCTTCGAGCATCTCCCTGTGGCGCTCCTCGTCCGCGCCGACCAGAGCAGCGACGAGGCAGAGGGCAAGAGCGAGGGCGAGGGCCTGCGAGCCCTCATCGCAGACGTACGTGGAGAGCTGCGGGAGAGCGGGTGAGCAGCCCCTCGTAGGCGGGCCTGAAGCCCGGCGCCCACGCCATCGACGGCAGCGCCGCCAGCAGGGCGCGCAGGCCCGCGTCGGCGGTGAGGCGGGCGAGTTGGACGCCCGGGCAGCGGTGCCGCCCTGTACCGTGGGCCAGTTGCCCGGGAGCCGCGCGGAACAGGTCGTAGCGGTCGGGGTCGGCGAACCGGGCCGCGTCCCTGCCCGCCGCTCCCACCAGACACGCGACCGTGGCGCCCGCCGGTATCGTGCCGCCGCTCACCGGGACAGGCGCGAGGGCCCGGCGCAGGACGACGTGCGTGGCGGGGTCGCGGCGCAGCGACTCGGCCCAGGCGGCATCGGCGAGTTCGGGGCGGGCCCGCACCAGCGCCAACTGCTCGGGGTGGTCGAGGAGGTTGGCGAGGAGCGCGGCCAGGGCCCTGCCGGTGGCGTCCCCGCCCGCGCCGAGGAGCGTCGCGGCGAGCCCGCAGACCGTGTCGTCGGACAGCGGCCGTCCGTCGGCCCGTGCGGCGCACAGGGCGCCCAGGAGGTCGTTCGTGGGGTGGGCGCGGCGGCGGGCGATCTGCGGGCGCAGGAAGGCGTCCAGGGCGTCCGGGGCGCCGCCCAGGTGGGTGAGCCCCGCGCGGCACAGGGCGGCGACGTGGGCGGTGCCCTCGTAGGGCAGGCCCAGCGCGCGGACGACGGCCACGGCGGGCAGCCAGTGGCAGAACTCCTCGACCAGGTCGGCCTCGTGGCGTCGGGTGAGGCGGCGCGCGAGCACGTAGGCGGTGCGTTCGACGCTCGCCTTCAGGGTGGCCAACGCGCGCCCCTGGAGGGCCGGGGCGAGGAGCGCGCGCTGGGCGGCGTGCGTGTCCGCTTCCAGGTGCGCGAAGGTACGGCCGGGCGGCGGGGCGACCAGCCGGGGATCGGCGAGCGCCGTGCGCACGTCCACGTAGCGGCTGAGGAGCAACGCGCCGAAGGGCTCGTCGAGGTGCAGCGGGTGCGTGGTCCGCAGGGTGCGATACAGCGGGAACGGATCGTGGGCGGTCCGCGGCGCGGCGAGGCTCGGGGGCTGCGTCACGGACCCCGCGTGCGGGTAGGACCCCGATGCGTCGGGATACGAGACCGGTCCGGAAGGGCACAGCACCGCGGGACTCCACTCTGTACCGGGGCGCGCACCGGTCGCTGCGCGCCGCTCTTCCCAGCGCACCACCGAGGCCTTCGTCACGCAGCCTCCGTTCCACTGTCCGAGTGACAGCGGTGACTCAGGGTGACGTACGGGTCTGACCTGCACGGGGCCGAGGTGGCGTGAACTCTCCCCTGCCGAGCGGCCCGGGGCCGCTGTATAGGCCTTCTTGACACATGGAGCGGAGCATGGGGTACTGCGGATTGCTGACGCCGGGAGCACCAACGGGGGTGAGTCACCTGTCGGAGCAGCGGTACCCCACCTCGGCCGAGTTGGTCCAGTCAGCGCGGGAGCTGACGTCTCACCGACCTGACCTGTGTCGCCTACGCCAGGTCGGGACGTCGCGTGGGGGGCGCCCCCTGCACCTGCTGTCCATAGGGCACGACAAGCGCGCCGTCCTCATCGTGGCCGGGGCGCACGCCAATGAGCCCACGGGCGGCTCCACGGCGCTGCACCTGGCCGAAAAGGCGCTCTTCGACCAGGAGTTGCGAACCGACCGGGCCTGGCACTTCCTGCTGTGCGCGGACCCGGACGGCGCGGCCCTGCACAACGCTCCGGAGCCGCACTCGCTGCTCGACTACCACCGGGGCTTCTTCAGGCCCACGGGCGCCGAGCAGCCGGAGTGGTCGCCGTCGGTGCTGCCCCCGGACCGGCTTCCTCCGGAGACGAAGACCCTGGTCGGCGTGATCGACGAGGTGCGGCCCTACCTCCAGGTGTCCCTGCACGGCACCGAACTGGGCGGCAGCTGGGTGCAGTTGACCCGGGACATACCGGGGCTCGCCGAGCCCTTCGCCAAGTCGGCCGCCGAACTGCACATACCGGTGGAGACCGGGGCGTCGGACGCGGCGGGCTGGCCGACGTCGGGGCGCGGCGTCCATGTGATGCCGGACCTGGACGCGCAGGCCGCGTTCCCGAGCCTGCCCGACGACGCCCGCCTGTCGACGTGGCACCACGCGCACCGCTACGGCGGCTCCACGGCGATCGTGGAGGTCCCGATGTGGGCCAGCGACCTGGTGGACGACCCGGCCCCGCACCCCGCGCCCGAGCGGGCGCTGCGGCGCCTGTCGGCCCGGCTCAGCCGCGACACCCGGCTCGTGGAGGAGATCCTCACGGAGGCCATGCCGCGGCTCCCGGACACCGGCGGGCCGCTCCTCGGCGCGGCCTGCTGGGCCCTGGGCCTGGTGCCGGGGCTCGCGGACGACTGGGTCCAACCGCCGCCGCCGGGCGCCACGATGGCGTACGTCGGCAGCATCGACGCGTTCGCCCGGCGGCTTCCGTTGCGGGCCGCGGCGATGCTCCTGCGGGTCCTGGTGGAGGCCGACGACCAGGCGGCGCCCCGTCTCGACGCCCTCGTCACCCGGTGGTGCGAGGCGTACGCCGAGCGGTTCGGGGCGCGGTGGGTGCCGGTGGCCCACCAGATAGAGCATCAGGCGCGGACGACGGTGGCGGCGGTGCGGCACGCGCGCGGATGAGCAGGCGCCCCCGGGTCAGTCTGCGGACAGCCGGAACGCCATGCGGCCGAAGGCGACCTGATCGCCGTCCTTCACGACGGCCGCGCCGATCACCCTGCGCCCGTTCACCGACGTGCCGTTGGTCGAGCCGAGGTCGCGCAGCACCCACACGCCGGCCTGCCGGCTCAGCTCGGCGTGCACCCGCGAGACCGTGTCGTGGCTCAGCCGCAGCCCGTTGGCCGGGTCGCGGCCGATGCGCAGCGGGTACGGGGACGCGACCGGCGGCAGGAGCAGCTTCGGCAGCCGCTCCACGGTCCACGCCCTGCGCAGCCGCACGGTGAACCCGGAGACCGCCCCCACGGTGCCGAACAGCGCCCGCGACCAGCGGCTCTCCTGCTGCAGATCCGCGGTGAGCCGGTCGAGGTCCTCGGTCCGCCGGGCGGTGAACACCAGCTCCATGCGGCGCACGAACGTGTCGTGCGAGAGCCGACCGAGGGCGACGCCGTCCCTGAGCACCTTCAGCGCACGGTCCCGCTCGGCGTCGGAGAGCCGAGCCGGGTACGTGTGGTGTTCAAAAGAGGACGTCACAAAGGGAATTGTCGGGCAGCGGAGGCCGAGGTGTCCAGAAAACCGGGAGCGTGGGCCACCCCGCGCTGTTACGTTCGGCGCGCCGCGGCCACCAACGGGCCGCTCCCCAAGGAGACTTCTTGACCTCGACAGTCCTGCCCCTTGTCGTGCGTGCTCTCACCGAGGCCGACGCCCGCCTCTTCCATTCCCTCGACGATCCCGGCCTGGTCGGCCGCGCCCTCGTCGGATCCGTGTACCGCACCGTCGGGGAGGGCGGCGAGTACCGGCCCGAATGGACCTGGGTGGCGCTGCGCGGCGACCGTGTGGTGGCCCGTGCGGCGTGGTGGGGCGGTCCCGACGACGAGCGGCCGGTGGCCCTGGACTGGTTCGACGTCGCCGAGGGCGAGGCCGCGGCGGGCGCCGAGCTGTTGCGGAGGGCGCCGTTCCGCACCGAGTTCGACCTGCTGCTGCCGCCCGACTGGCGCGAGCGGCCGGAGGTCGTGGCCGCGGTCGAGCCGCGCAGGGCGGCGGTCGAGGACGCGGGCATGCGCTTCCTGGTGGAGCGTTTTCGGTATCGGTGGACTCCGGGGGACGGTCTGCCCGAGCGGCCCGGCCGCCTGGAGTTCCGCCCCGAGCCCGACGACGAGGCCGTCCTGGACGTGCTGCGGCGCGTGCACTCGGGGACGCTGGACGCGCATTCGCGGGCGGCCATCGAGGAGAGCGGCTCCGACCGGGCCGCGCGCCAGGAGCTGGACTTCTTCCACTGGTTCCCCGCGGGCCGCGAGTGGTTGCAGTTGGCGTACACGAAGGAGGGCGAGCTCGTCGGCCTCCATGTGCCCGCGCACAATCCCGCGGGCCCCTGTGTCGGGTTCATCGGCGTGGTGCCCGAACAGCGCGGGCACGGGTACGCGTACGACCTCCTGGTGGAGACGACGCACTTCCTGGCCGAGCGGGGCGCCGAGTTCATCGCGGCCGCCACGGACGAGGGCAATTTCCCCATGGCGGCGAATTTCGCGAAGGCCGGGTACCCGGTGGCACAGAAGCGCATCAACTTCGTGTGACGGACCCCGACTTCGTGCGGCAGAGCCTCGACTTCGTGTGACGCGTGCCCCAGCGAGGCAAATTCGTGTGACGCGTGCCCCAGCGAGGCAAAACGGCCCCGCGTCGATCACAACTGACGCACCATGGGACTCAGCCGTCACTGTCGGCAGGCATCCGGTCACGAGGGGGAACGGTCCGTGCAGTTCGAGGTGTGGGCACCACAGGCCGAGCAGGTAACGCTCCACATACGGGGCGCCGAAGACGAACAGGGCACCACGCGCGCGTTGGCGCGGGACCCGTACCGCGGCGACGGATGGTGGTCGGGCCGGGCCGAGGCCGTGGACGGCACGCGGTACGGCTTCGCGGTCGACGAGGGACCCGTGCTGCCCGACCCGCGCTCGCGGCGGCAGCCCGAGGGCCCGGACGGGCTGAGCGCCGTCGTCGACCACAGGCGGTACGCGTGGCGCGGCCAGTGGCCCGGGCGCGGACTGACGGGAGCGGTCCTGTACGAGCTCCATGTGGGCACGTACACGAAGGAGGGCACACTCGACGCCGCCGCGGGGCGGCTCGGCCACCTCGCCGACCTGGGCATCACGCACGTGGAGTTGATGCCGCTGTGCCCCATGCCGGGCCGGCACGGCTGGGGCTACGACGGGGTCGACCCGTGGGCCGTGCACGAGCCGTACGGCGGGCCCGAGGCGCTGAAGCGTTTCGTCGACAGCGCGCACGAACAGGGCCTCGGTGTCGTGCTCGACGTCGTGCACAACCACCTGGGCCCTTCCGGCAACCATCTGCCCGCGTTCGGCCCGTACTTCACGGACACGCACCACACGCCGTGGGGCAGCGCGGTGAACCTGGACGCGCCCGGCTCCGACGAGGTACGCGCGTACCTGATCGGCAGCGCGCTCGCCTGGCTGCGCGACTACCGGATCGACGGGCTGCGGCTCGACGCGATCCACGAGCTCCACGACCGGCGCGCCCTGCCGTTCCTGGAGGAGCTCTCGGCGGCCGTGGACGCGCTCGCGGAGGACCTCGGGCGGCCGCTGTTCCTGGTCGGCGAGTCCGACCTCGGCGACCCGCGCGTCATCACCGCGCGCTCCGAGGGCGGGCTCGGACTGCACGCGCAGTGGAACGACGACGTGCACCACGCCGTGCACGCGGCCGTCACCGGTGAACGGCGGGGCTACTACGGGGACTTCGCGCGGCAGCCGATGGCCTCGCTCGCCAAGACGCTCACCCACGGCTTCTTCCACGACGGCACGTACTCGACGTTCCGCGGCCGCCGCCACGGTCGCCCGCTGGACCGCACCACCGTCCCCGCGCACCGGCTGCTCGCCTACACGCAGACCCACGACCAGATCGGCAACCGGGCGCAGGGCGACCGCCTCGCCGCGCTCGTGAGTCCCGGACTGCTCGCGTGCGCGGCGACGCTCGTGCTCACCGGGCCGTTCACGCCGATGCTGTTCATGGGCGAGGAGTGGGCCGCGAGCACGCCCTGGCAGTACTTCACCGACCACACCGACACCGCTCTCGCCGAAGCCGTACGCAAGGGCAGGCGGCGGGAGTTCGCGGCGCACGGCTGGGCCGAGGAGGACATCCCTGATCCGCAGGACCCGGCCACCCGTGAGCGCTCCTGTCTGAACTGGGAGGAGCGGGAAACGGGCCACCACGCGCGCGTGCTCACCTGGTACCGCGAACTCATCGCCCTGCGCCGCGCCCGCCCCGACCTCCGGGACCCGGATCTGGCCGCGGTCAAGGTCGCGTACGACGAGCGGGCGCGGTGGATCGCCTACCGGCGCGGCGATCTACGGGTGGCGGTGAACCTGTCGGACGTGCCGGTGTCGATTCCGCTGGGGCGTCCTGTGGCGCGGCTGCTCGCCACGTGGGAGCCGGTGGAACTGCCGGGCAGGGACGGCGTGCTGACGGTCCCGGCGGAGTCCTGCGTGGTCGCTGTGGCGCCGTAGAAGCGCAGCCGTAGAAGCGCACAGGGACGGAGGGCGGCGGCGGGCCGGAGAGCGGGCGGGCCCGGCCCTCCGTCCCGCCGCCGCCCTCCGGCTCAGCCCTCCGACACCAGCTCCAGCAGGATCGCCTCCCACGCCCGCTCCATCTGCGCCCGCAGCAGACCCTCGGGGCTGTCGTCGGCGCCGTACAGCCGGTCCCCGAGCCGCACCAGGACATCGCACCGCGCCAGCCACAGCCCCCGCAGGCACGACCGCGGTCCGTACCCCGCCAGCGTCGCGGAGCGGACCGCGGCACGCGCGCCCACCGCGATCGTGAGCCCGGCGATGTCCTCCGCGGCGTCACCGACGACCGCGTCGGCCCAGTCGAGGACGCCGCGCACCCGGCCGTCCGTCGACACGGTCAGATGCTCGCCCTTGAGGTCGTGGTGGACGAGCACGGCCTCGGGCTGCGGGACGAGCTGCGCGACGGCCCGCGCGGCGAGCTGATCGAGCCGCTCGGCCTCGAACTCGCCGTCCGCATCGAGCTTCAGGGCCGCGGCGCCGGCCTCGCGGCGCAGGCTCTCCAGCGAGCGCGGCGGCACCTTCGGCACACCGACAGGAACGGTCCGCGCGACCGGCACCTCGCGCAGCCCCGCGAGCAGCCCGGCGAGATCCTCCTCGCCGGCCGCGGTGACGTCCCTGACCTCGGCGGACTCCCCGGGCAGCCGCTTGTCGAGCGTGCAGGCGAGGCCGGGCGCCCACTCCCCCGTCGCGACGGAGGCGGGCACGGCGACCGGCACGTGGGGACGTACGAGGTCACGGAGGCGCACCTCGCGCCGCAGCCGCGCGGACATCGCTCCGTCGGTGGCGAGGCGCAGCACGTGCGCCTTCCCCACCCACCACGTGGAGTGCTCGCCGCCCTCGGTGACGGGGCGCACCTCCGGAGTGCCGCCGTCCGGAAGCATCGCCTCCAGGACGCGGCGCACGGCGTCGGCAGTGGGCTGCCGCGGCGTCGACGGCATGGCCGCTCAGCCCACGATCGCCATCTCGCGCGCCGTCGCGTTGAGGCGCCGGCCGCCGTCCTCGGTGACGGTCACGATGTCCTCGACGCGGACGCCGAACCGGCCCGGCAGGTAGATGCCGGGTTCGACGGAGAAGCACATGCCCGGCACCAGCTCCTGCTCCTCGCCCTCGATCATGTAGGGCGGTTCGTGGGTGGTGACGCCGATGCCGTGCCCGGTGCGGTGGATGAAGTACTCGCCGTACCCGGCGTCCGTGATGACCTTGCGGGCGACCCGGTCGACGTCCTGGCAGGCGATCCCGGGCCGTACCGCGTCACAGGCCGCGGTCTGCGCCTCCCGGACGATGTCGTGGACCTTGCGCTCCTCGTCGGTCGGCTCGCCGACGTGCACGGTACGGGTGGTGTCGGAGCCGTAGCCGTGCTTGAGGCCGCCGAAGTCGAGCACCACCATGTCGCCGTGTCCGATGACGCGGTCGCTCGCCTCGTGGTGCGGGTTGGCGCCGTTCGGGCCCGAGCCGACGACGGTGAAGTCGACCTGCGAGTGCCCGAACCGCTTCAGCAGATCGGACAGTTCACCGGCGATGTCGTTCTCGCGGCGGCCCGCGAAGGCGACCTTCTTGATCTCCTCGTACGTGGCGTCCGCCGCGGCGCCGGCGGCGGCGAGGCGCTCCAGTTCGGCGGCGTCCTTCACGCCGCGCAGCATCGGCAGGGCCTCGGTGAGCGAGACGTACGAGGTCTCGGGCAGGGTCTTCTGCAGGCCGAGCAGATGCATCGCCCAGGCGTTGTCGCTCACCCCGAAGCGGCCCGGACCCCCGACCGACCTGAGCAGCGGGGCGGTGACGTCGTACGGGTCCTTGCCGTCGGTCCAGTCGCGCAGCGTCATCGCGTCGGCGCCCGCGGCCTTGGCGGCGTCGGGCGCCTCCAGGGTCGGCACGACGAGCGTGGGCTCCTGGTCGGCCGCGAGCACGAGGAGGGTGAGCCGCTCGGTGTCGGCCGGTACGTGGTAGCCGGTGAGCCATACGAGGTCGGGGCCCGGCGCGACCAGCACCCCTGCGAGCCCCGCGTCGGCGGCGGACTGCGCGGCACGGTCCATGCGGGCCTTGTAGTCGGCGGCGGTGAAGGGCGCGGGGGTACCGGTCGTCATGTCCTGGCCTTTCGTACGGGTGAGCGCCTGTGGGAGTGCGGGCGTCGTACGGGCAGCCATCCTGCCCGGCGGCGCGGGGCGGCGCGAGACCGACCTCTGCCCATGATTTCAGGCGCCGTGGGCGGGGCGCGCGCCGAATACGGCCGTCACGTGACCACCCCGGGGGTGACCGCCAGCTTCTGCAGCGCCCCGTTCGCGTGCCGGACCGTGACCACGACCTGCCGTCCCGGTCGGGTGTCCGCGACGTCGGCCACGTGCGCCGCCAGGTCGAGCGCGGAGCCGACGCGCCGGCCGCCGAGGCCCACCAGGACGTCGCCGCGGACCAGGCCGCCGGTGTAGCCGGGGCCCGGGACGTGCACGGCCACGACGAGCGCGCCGGGTGCCTTGGGGGCGTCGACGACCTCCACGCCGAGCCCGCCCCTCGGCAGGGGCGCCGCGGGCTGTGCGGGCGCCGTGGTGGGTCCCGGCGTGGCGGCGGGGCTGCTCGGCGGCGGGGTCGCGGGTCCTGCCGCGGGCGGGGCCTGCCGCTTCAGTTCGGCGAGCTTGCTCATGCCGATGACGGTGGCTCCCACGGTGCCGAGGCCGATGCCCGCGAGGACGAGCACGACCGCGCACAGCAGGCCGCACAGCACGCTGCACAGGCGCCTGCCGCGCTGCTGGGCGGCGCCCGGCCTGCCGGGCTTCGGCGCAGGACCGGGCCCCGTCAGCGGGCCGGCCGACGGCTCCGGCGTCGACGTCGTGGTCGATGCCCTGCCCCCGGTTCCCGGCATCGACTTGGGACGCAACGCAGTCTGTTCCATGGGTCGTCCGCCTCCGGTCCCTGGCCCACTCGGCCACGGCCAGAGCCCTACCCTCCGCGCACGCCCACGACGATCCACGAACGAGTGAGAGTGCCGGGGCCGGCTCGAACGCCGGCGCCCCCTGGGGCCGCCGATCAGCGGCTTATCCGGTCAGCGCCGTCACGAACTCCGCCGCAGCAGCACCCGTTCTTCGTCGCGACGCTGTTCCAGCCGGAGCTGTCCGGTGACGGCAGCCGCCCGCACCCGATCGTGCAGGCGCTGGCGCGGGCGGCCGTCACGCACGCGGCAGGTCGGGTGGGTCAGCCCGTGTGACCTCTGGGGTCTTTCTCGTTGTGCGGCAGCGCGATTTCGTCTCTTGCCAGCTTGTCCGTGATGCGCTCGAAGATTTCGGTCACAGTAAAGAACACCGTTCCTATCCACTGAGTCAAAGTGAGCCCTGCGTCCAGGACTGCACGTCAGTGGCCTGCCGCGGACGGTCTTCGGCAGGCTGGGCCGTTGCCTTCTCTCTTCGGCGGCGTGCATCGTGTGCACGGTCCCTGGCCGCGTCGGCCGATCACGATCGCCGCAGCGTCATGACCGGACGTCTGATGAGTTGCCGTGCTGGTGGTCTTCTTCCAGTGCTGGGCGCCCCAGCGGCTGGAGTACGCCGGGTCGACGACGATCACCGACAGTCCCGCCCGGTGAGCCATCGCGAGGAGCCGGGCCGCGAACTTCGCCGTCGGCATCGCCGCCACCGTGGCCCGGAACACCCGGCCCCGCCTGCCACACCCGCCGCACTCCTCCCGGCCGATGGCGAACCCGAGGTCCTCGATCACCAACGCCCCCGCCCCCGACCGGCGCGCTTGACGGAGCAGGGCGGAGCAGGCGTGCCGGATCTGCGCATCGCGGCGGGAGGTGGAACCGGCGTAGTCGACCTCGATGCGGGTCGGGCGGCCGACGGGATTGCCGTGCACGTCCAGACGCCACACGGCGAGGTGATCGGCGTTGTGATCGATACCGATCACCCCGCGGGCCCGCGCGGCGGCCAAGAACGCCTCATCGTCCGCCCCCTCGGGCAGCACGTTCGAGGGCGGGGTGAAGGCGGCTGTGAGATAGCAGCGCCCGCACTCGAACGTGACCGTGTAGCCGACCGCGCGGTGCGCCTTCACCTGCGCCTGCCACTCGGCATCCCGATGCGCGAAGGCCGCGCGGGCATCCAGGGTGTAGCGCCCGTAGCGGTCCACCACATCGGCATGCTGGGCGGCAAGTTCGCCCGGCAGCTTGATGGTGACGACGCCGTCCGGGCTGATGCTGATGGTCTGGTTGCCGTGGCGTTTGCCGGACTCGCCGTCCGCCTCGATCCGGGTGCGCGCCTGCCTCCACCGCTCCCGCCAACTTGCTTCGTCCAGCCCGGCCGGCTCCAACCGCAGGCGGGTCTTGAGTAGACGCTTGCCGCCGCGCACGATCTTCACCCTCCCGGCCCGCCGCTGCTCTCGCAGCCTGGCGGCGCGCGCGGTGAGGTGCGCGAGACGGCGCTGCTTGGCGGCGCGGACGGCCTGGGTCGGGTAGCCCGCCACCCGGGTCTTGATGTCGCAGGCGGCCACCGGTACTGCCAGCCGCCCTCGGATAACCTCGATCGCCCGTGTCAGCTGCTTCAGGTCGTCGGCCTGCGCACGGCGGGCCAGCACCCACTGGTCGTTGCTGCCGCGCACGATGGTGCCCGCCCAACGGGCCGAGGTGATCGCGCTCAACTCCCGCTTGCGCCGCGCGAAATCCTCCAGCGTATGCCCAGTGCCCAGCCGCACTCGCTCCGCCAGATCCGCCCCCGCCAGCCGATCCAGGAATTCCCCCAGTCCGGCCAGAACCTCCGCGTCCCGCTCGGACAGCCGCAGCCGCGTTTTCAGCGCCATCGCCCCGGCATGCCGGGCCAGGCGGGGCGGGGACAACACCCGCAAGCCCGACGCGCTGCGCATCACCGCTCCGACCACCCCGTTCGCCCGCCCTTCACCACGCCGAAGACCATCGCGTGGTTCAACGACGCACCCACCCTCAGGTCACCCATTCGGCGCACGAACTCCCGTTCCCGACTCCGCCCCACAGCCCCCGGGGCCGGCCAACGGCCTGGGCTATGCCCGAAAGGTCGATGGCGCAACGACACCCGATCCACGACCTCACAAGACGGCTGGTGTCCCAGCGAAGTTCCCTGAACTGCCCCATCCGGACGTGTGGTTGTTGAAACCAATCGGAACCGGAGGTGCCGGAACGCGGCCCGGGACGAAGCCGTGGGCGCGGCGTGAGAGCCACGCGTCGCGGTAGCGGTCCACTTCCCGGTGCCAGTTGAGAATGCCCGCCATCCAGTTCCGCAGATCGTCGACATAGCCGTCGAGGACCGTGCGCGCCTCGCGGTCGAGGCCGAAGTCCTCGTAGAGGACGGGGAGTTCGTGGTCGACGATGTGCTCGAACTGCCGCATGCGCTGCGTCATGAGGTCGTTCACGATGCCGAGCGCCGTCGGGTAGTCGGCGCCGAAGAAGTTCTGCACGACCAGGATCGCGTTGTGGATCTCACCCTCGAACTCGATCTCCTTCTGGTACGAGAACACGTCGTTGAGCAGCATCGCGTAGTCGATCGCCGAGTTCTCCAGGGCACGCACCGGGCCCGTGCGGTAGACCTCGGGCGGCACAGCGGGCCCGTGCCCCATGCGGCACAGGCTCATGGTGAGGTCGGAGCCGAAGGTGGCGCGGCGCATCTCCAGGTAGTCGACCGGGTCGGGGATGCGGTTCTGGAGCTGGTTGGCGACCTCCCACACCCAGCTCTCCGTCATGACCTCGACGGCGTCCTTCAGGGTGCGCCGCTGCTGCGGGGCCATGGCGGCCGTGGTGCGCCGCCACAGGTCGGCGAGGCCGCGCTCCATGGCGTTGGTCGGCGGCGGGATCTCCTCGCCGTCCACGGGCATGCAGGCGGAGAGCCGCGCGGTGCACAGTTTGGCGGCGGCCAGGTCGCGGCGGTGCCCGAAGATCAGCGGGTAGTAGTCGTCCCCGTAGGTGCCCCAGGCGAGCCACTGGGAGCTGAGGTCGAGCGCCTCCGGTGAGCCGTCGGGGTCGAGGCCCGCCGCGCACAACGGCAGGTCGTAGGCGCGGAGTTTGTCCTCGTCCCAGACGCCCTCCGCCAGGATGCCCATCCGGTGCATCCACGGAAGCAGTCGCGCGCGGGCCCCGTCGAGCTCCGGGTTGAGGGTCAGGGCGAACGGCATGTGGATGTCGGGGATCAGGGAGGGGCCGACCTTCTGGAACGGCACGTGCGTGTACGCGCGCAGGCGCTCGGCACCGACGTCGGCGAGCAGCGCCCGTACGTCGACGGTGCCGGTGCCGATCCCGCTCGGCGCGCCCAGGGACGGAGCAGCCTGCGCGGCGGCCTCCTTGTTCATGTAGCGGCTCGAGCGCATGTGCCACTCGTGGCCGCCGGACTGCCAGTCCTGAAGGCCGCGCGTGTACGCGGCGATCGCGGCGACCTGGTCCGGTGTGAGCCCCTTCTCCACGGAGAGCGCGGGCACCTCGGTCAGCGCGGTGTGCTCGAACTGGTGCAGCCGCGAGGTCAGCACATCATTGACGGCTTCCGCCGCCTCCTGTGTCGTACAGCCGAAGAAGGTCTCCAACACCAGGACGCCGTTGGAGAGTTCGCCCTCGTCCATGACCTCCCGCTCGTAGGAGAAGAGGTCGTTGCGCAGGTGCACGCCGTCGGAGAACGTCTCCATGAGGACGCGCAGCGGCCGCGACGTGGCCACGGACGCCGGGACTTCGGCGGTCGCGTACTCCACCAGGCCCGCCGACCAGGGGGCGCCGCCCACCTTGCGGCGCATCTCGATGTACTCGACGGGGTTGGAGATCCGCCCCTCGTTGATGTTGGACAGCTCCCACATCGACTCGTTCAGGAGGTGCTCGGTCGACTCCGCGAAGCGGCGCCGCCACTCCATCGACATGGCGGGCACGGTGCGCCGCCACAGGTCGATGAGGCCCGCCTCGACCGGGTTCTCCGGCTCGGGCACGGGGGTGTCGAGCTCCATCGGCATGAACAGCGGCAGCCGGTCCAGGTGCGCCTTGCCGGCCGCGCGGTCGTTCGTGCGCTTGAACATGTCCAGGAAGTGGTCGTCGAAGAAGAAGACCCACACGTACCAGTCGGTGATCAGGGAGAGCGCCGGGCCGTCGCAGTCGGGGTGCGTGTACGCGCACAACAGGCCGTAGTCGTGCGCGTCGAGGTCGCCCTGGTCCCAGACACCGCTGCCCTCCAGCATCCCCATCTCGCGGGCCCACACCGTGGAATGGGCCCGCGCCTCGTCCAGGTGCGGATTGAGCCGGGCCTGGTACGGCATGTAGAAGCGCGGCAGATGGAAGGGCTGTGTGGACTCGTGTGTCATGAGCGCCGCCCTACCCGTGGCCGTCAACCGGCATCCGCGGGGCGGAACATGATCGCACCATCGCGTGAACCGGAGACTGAACGGCGCCCGTTCAGGGAAAGACGTGCCGCCTGATACACAACAGGGGCACCTCTTGCACTGCATGCACCCCTTGCCCGTACGAAGCGAAGGACCCACGTTGCGCATCCGGACCACGTCGACCGCCGCCCGCTGCCTGGTCACCCTGGGCGCCGCCACCGCGCTCACCCTCGGCGGGGCGGCCCTCCCGGCGTCCGCGGCCCCGGCCGCACCCGCCACCGCATCGCAGACCGCCCACGCCAACCCGCGCGCCCTCGCCGCGATCACCTCGCTCGCCACGGAACGGCTCGCGCTCGCGGACAAGGTAGCGGCGGCCAAATACGGCACGGACGCGCCGATCGACGACCCGGCACGCGAGCAGCAGATCCTCGAGGACGTGGCGAAGCGCTCGGCGGACCTCGGCATCGACCCGGCGTTCACGAAGTCCGTCTTCCGGGATCAGATCGAGGCCAACAAGGTGGTGCAGCGCGGTCTTTACGCCCGCTGGGACGCCCACCCCGAGCAGCGCCCGACCGAGCGCCCCGACCTCGCCACGGAGGTGCGCCCGCAGCTCGACCGCATCACGACGCGGCTCCTGGACGCGCTGCGGGAGGTGGCCCCCGTGCGCACCTCCCCCGCCTGCGGGCCGCTGCTCACGGCAGCAGCGCTGCACGACGCTCACGCGCGCGGGTTCGACGTACTCCACCTCAAGGGCCTTGCGCGGGCGCTGCCTTCGGTGTGCGCCTCCTGAGCCCCGCTCGGGGCCGGGACCTACGCCCAGTGCGCCGGACGCCGCAGGCCCGCCGGGATGCGGGTGGCCACGTCGCCGCGGGCCGCGTTCACCTGCGCCTGGGTGAGGAACAGCGCCCCGGTGAGGTCGGCGCCCGCGAGCCGGGCGTCGCGCAGGTCCGCGCCGATCAGGTCGGCCGATCGAAGGTCGGCGCCCGTCAGATCCGCGGCCACAAGAAGGGCGCCGCGGAAATTGGCGCCCCGTAGGTCGGCCTTTTTGAAACGCGCGCCTACTAGGTCGGCTCCCCGGTGGTTCTTCTTGCGGCCGAGCGCACCGGGCACGTCGGCGCGCACCAGTTCACTTGCCTTCAGTAGAAGGGCGTTCACGTCGCCCCGGATGGTCGGCACGTCGGCGGCGACGAGTTCGTCGCTGCGCGCGCGGGTCAGCCGCTCGATGTCCTCGCGGGCCCGCCGGGCGTCGTCGTGCACGGCACCGGCCGCTCTCAGCTCCAGTACGTCGCTCAAGTACCAGAGCAGCTCGTGCAGTTGGCGCATGACCGGGAAGACCTCGTACATGGCCCTGGCGCTCTCGGGCCGCTCACGCCAGCCGACGCCCTCGAAGGTGACCTGGGAGACCTTCTGGCCCGCGCCGAAGCAGTCGAAGACGGTGCAGCCGGGGTAGCCCTCGTCGCGCAGCCTCGCGTGGATGCCGCAGCGGAAGTCCTGCTGGAGGTTGCGGCAGGGCGTGCCCGCGTTCTTGTCGTGCGCGAAGTCGTGCGACTTGGCGAAGGGGAGGGCGACGCAGCACAGGCCGAAGCAGTCGGCGCAATCGGCGCGCAGGTCGGGGCGGTCGGGTGGGGCGTCGGGGGAGGTCACCCCCACATTGTCGCCGATCGGCCACGGCGCACGCCGCCACGCGCGCGTGCGCCCCCTTGTGGCCGGGCCCGGCCCCGCGCCACCTTTGGAGGCGTCCCGCACCGCCCGAAGTCCCACACCCTTGGGAGTCGACGTGGCCTCCTCCTTCGTCCTGCCGTACGAACTGCACGGTGACGGCCCGCACAAGGTGATCGCGGTGCACGGCTGGTTCGCCGACCGCGCCGCCTACGCGCCGATCGTGGCCGACCTCGACCGCACCTCCTTCCAGTACGCGCTCGTGGACCTGCGCGGCTACGGGGAGGCGAAGCAGACGCCGGGCGCGTACACGACGGCCGAGGGCGCCGCGGACGTGCTCGACCTCGCGGACCGGCTCGGCTGGGAGCGGTTCTCGCTGATCGGGCACTCCATGGGCGGCACCGTGGCGCAGCGCGTGGTGGCGACCGCGCAGCGCCGGGTGCGCCGCATCGTGGGCGTGTCCCCGGTCCCGGCGTCCGGTCTGCCCATGACGCCCGAGCAGCGGGAGCTGTTCGTGACGGCCGACACCTCCCCCGCGAACCGCCGCGCGATCATCGACGTCACGACGGGCGGCGTACGCCCCGCCGCGTGGCTGGACCGCATGGTGGAGCGCTCGTTCGCGTGCAGCGACACCAAGGCGTTCCGGGCCTGGCTCGACTCGTGGACCGGCGACGACTTCCACGCGGACCTGGGCCCCTGTACGGTCCCCGCGCTCGCGATCACCGGGCAGCTCGACCCGGCCCTTGCCGCGCCCCTGATGCGCTCGACGTGGCTGGCCTGGTTCACCCGCGGCGAGCTCGTCGACCTCCCCGTGTGCGGCCACTACGCGATGGACGAGGCGCCGCTCGCGCTGATCCGCGTCATGGAGGACTTCCTGCGGGCGGACGGCTCGTGACGCCTGTCGTCCCCGACGTCTTCGACCCGCGCCTGTACGCGCGTGGCGTCCCGCACGACCGCTACCGGACGCTGCGCGACCACCACCCGGTGGCCTGGCAGCCGGAGCCCGCGGTCCTCGGCTGGCCGGAGGGCCCCGGCTTCTGGGCGGTCACCCGGCACGCGGACGTGGTCCGGGTCCTCAAGGACGCGTCGGCGTACTCCTCGCACCTGGGCGCGACCCAGATCCGCGATCCGGACCCGGCAGACCTCCCGTTCATCCGCGGCATGATGCTCAACCAGGACCCGCCGGCCCACGGCAGGCTGCGCCGCCTGGTGAGCCGGGCGTTCACGCCGCGCCGAGTGGCGGCGTTCGAGGAGTCGGTACGGAACCGAGCAAGATCCCTACTGCACAAGGCACTTCACGACAACGACAACAAAAACGAGAACGCGGACACGGACACGGACACGGACCCGAACACGGTGGACCTGGTCGCCACGGTCACCGACGACTACGCCCTCCTGAACCTCGCCGACCTCCTGGGCGTCCCGGAGTCCGACCGCGCGCTGCTCCTGCACTGGACCCGCCGCGTCATCGGCTACCAGGACCCTGATGAAGCAGCCGAAGCCGCTGAAGCGGCCGAAGCGACCACGGCCACCACCACCCCACCGGTGAACCCCCGCTCCCCCTCCGCGCTGGCCGACATGTTCGCGTACGCCGAGGAGCTGACGGCCCACAAGCGTGCCCACCCGGCCGACGACATCATGACGACGCTCGCCGCGGACCCCGATCTCACCCCGCCCGAACGCCAGATGTTCTTCTTCCTGCTGACGATCGCCGGCAACGACACGGTCCGCAGCGCCGCTCCCGGCGGCCTCGCCCTGCTGGCCGAGTCCCCACCCGCGTACGAACAACTCCGTACAGGCAAAGCCGACTTGACGCTCGCGCTCGACGAGCTGCTGCGCCGCCACCCACCGGTCCTGACCTTCCGCCGCACGGCGACCGAGGACACGACCCTGGCGGGCGCGCACATCAAGCGCGGCGACAAGGTGGTCGTCCTCCACGCCTCCGCCAACCACGACGAACGCGTCTTCCCCGACCCGTTCACCCTGGACCTGGCCCGCACCCCGAACCCCCACGTCTCCTTCGGAGACGGTCCGCACGTCTGCCTGGGCGCCCACTTCGCCCGCCTTCAACTACAGGCGCTGTACGAGGAAGTGGGCCGGTCCCTGCCGACCCTGACACTCGCGTCGCCACCGAAGCGCCTCGTGTCGAACTTCATCAACGGGATCAAGGAACTACGGGTCGAACCACGGGTGCGCCCACACCCGCACACGCCCACGATCCGGTGATTGGCAGGGATCTTGGTCGCGGCCCCCGAAGGTTCTGCTCATGATGATCAACAAGATCCCTCGTACCGCGCGCCGCCTCGCCGCCCTGCCCGCCGCCGCGGTGTCCGTGCTGGCCCTCGCTTCCGCGCCGTCGGCCACGGCCAGTGCCCCGGACGTCGACACCACGAAGTCCGCGACCTCCGTGGCGAAGGTCGCGCCCTCCTCCTGTCCCGTCGTCCCGGACCGCCTCTACGCGGCCATCGACCGCGTCCCGCTGGAGAGGATCTCGCCGGACCCGGAGTACCGGAACGACTGCCAGACGCTGTACCGGGCGGACGGGCGCGCCCCGGCGGTCATCTTCAAGGAGGGCTTCGAGGCGAAGGACGTCACGACCGGGCAGTACGACCTGGAGCAGTACGTACTGAAGAACCAGCCGTCGCCGTTCGTCTCCACCACCCGCGACCACGACCTCTTTAAGAAGTGGACCAAGTGGATGCGGGGCGGCGCGTACAACTACTACATCGACGCCCCGAACGGCATCGACGTCAACGAGACGATCGGCGACACGCACAAGTACGCCGACCAGGTCGAGGTCGCCTTCCCCGGCGGGGTCGCGTCGCGCTTCGTCATCGGCGCGTGCCCGATCAACAAGGAGACCAACACCGAGAGCATGTCGGACTGCGTGAGCAACCCGGGCTTCCGGCCGGTGACGGCGGCAACGGCGGCGCGCTGAGCGCCGCCGGGACCGCCGGTCCTCACTCCCCCTCGGGGCTCAGCGTGAGTGAGATCGAGTTGATGCAGTACCGCTGATCCGTGGGCGTCTGGTATCCCTCGCCCTCGAAGACGTGGCCGAGGTGCGATCCGCAGCGCGCGCAGCGCACCTCGGTGCGGACCATTCCGTGGGTGCGGTCCTCGATGAGTTCCACGGCGTCGGTGTTCTTCGGGTCGTAGAAGGACGGCCAGCCGCAGTGCGACTCGAACTTCTCGGTGGACGTGAAGAGCTCGGCGCCGCACGCGCGACAGGCGTAGACGCCCTTCGTCCTCGTGTCGGTGTACTCACCGACGAACGCGGGCTCCGTGCCGGCCTGGCGCAGCACCGCGTACTCCGCCGGGCTCAGTTCCGTGCGCCACTGCTCGTCCGGCTTCTCGACGTCGTACGACATGTGCCTCATCCCTTCAGCTGGTCAAGGATCCGCGGGCCGAGGTCCGTGACGTCGCCCGCGCCCATGGTGAGAACGAGATCGCCCTGCTTGGCCATTCCCGCGACCGCCGCGACCGCGGCGTCCTTGTCGGCGGCGGCCTGTACGTCGGCGCCCGCCTCGCGGGCGGCGTCGATGATCAGGGCGCTGGTGATGCCGGGGATCGGGTCCTCGCGGGCCGGGTAGATGTCGAGGACGACCGAGGCGTCCGCGAGGGCGAGCGCGGCGCCCATCTCCTTGCCCAGCTCCTGGGTGCGGGAGAAGAGGTGGGGCTGGAAGAGGACCAGGAGGCGCGAGTCGGCGGCCGCCGCGCGCATCGCGTCCAGGTCCGCCGTCATCTCCGTGGGGTGGTGGGCGTAGGAGTCGATGACCTGTACGCCGTTCACCTCGCCCTTGAGCTGGAGGCGGCGCTTGACGCCCGTGTACGACTTGAGGGCCGAGGCCAGGTTCCGGGCCGGGATGCCCATCGCGACGCCCGCGGCGAGCGCCGCCACCGCGTTCTGCGCGTAGTGGCGGCCGGGGACGGAGACCGTGAAGGTCAGCAGCTTGCCGTCCAGGAGGACGGTCACCTCGCTGGCCAGGCCGCGCGGGGTGATCTTGTGGATGCGGATGTCCGCGCCCTCGGACTCGCCGTACGTGACGACCTTGAGGGACGTCGTGTCCCGGACCCTGCGGGTCAGCTCGGCCGCGCCCGCCTGGTCCGCGGCGATGACGAGAGTGCCGCCGGGGGTGATCTTCCCGGTGAACGTCTCGAAGGACTCGTAGATCTCGTCCATGGACGCGTAGTTCGCGTGGTGGTCGAGTTCGACGTTGAGGATGATCGCGACTTCCGGCTTGTACTTGTGGAAGCTGCGGTCCGATTCGTCGGCCTCGGCGACGAAGATCTCGCCCTCGCCGTGGTCGGCGTTGGAGCCGGGGACGTCCAGGTCGCCGCCGATGGCGTAGGACGGGTTCAGGCCGAGGGACTTCAGGGACACCGCGAGCATCGACGTCGTGGTCGTCTTGCCGTGCGTGCCCGCCACCGCGATCGGGCGCAGGCCGTCCATCAGGGAGGCCAGCGCGTCCGAGCGGTGCACGACCGGGACGCCGAGCTCCTGGGCGCGGGCCAGCTCCGGGTTGTCCTCGCGGATGGCCGAGGAGACGACCACGCAGGTGGCGTCGGAGGCGAGGTGCGCGGCGTCGTGGCCGATGTGCACCGTCACGCCGAGCTCGCGCAGCGCCTGCGCCGTCGCGGACTCACGGGCGTCGCTGCCCGCCACCTGCGCGCCGCGCTGGGCGAGGATCTTGGCGATGCCCGACATGCCGGCGCCGCCGATGCCGATGAAGTGCGGTCGGTCCATGTCGGCGACGGAATGCGGCAGGCCGGGTGCCATGCGTGATCTCCCCTGGGGTTCTCGGGTGTCCTGGTCCGTAGTCACGTCGACCACGGCAGGGGCCAAGCCTATTGCCTCGGCCCGTGCCGCCCCGCCCCTCGCCCCTTCACCCCCTGCTGTCCGTCACGCCTTGCTGTGCGAGAACAGCTTCAGGACCGGCACGCCGACCTGGTGGCGGGCGCGCGAGGCCCAGTCCCGGTGGAAGAACTCCTCGACGTAGTGCGGATCGGTCAGCACGATGACCTCGTCCGCCTTCACCTCGTCGACGAGCGCCTTGAGGGCGTCCAGCGGGTGGTCCTCGATGAGTCGGCCCACCGCCTCGCTGCCCGCCTGGTGCAGCGCGGCGAGGGAGACGGCGAGGGCCTTCTCCGCCGGGCCCTTGGCCTCGTCGCCCTCGGGCACCTCGCTCTCCCTGCCCGCCTCGTCGAACTCGCCCATCGCGACGTCGTCGATGGCCCGCAGCAGGCGGTCCGCCTGGTCTCCGCGGGGCTGCAGCAGCACGTGGAAGGAGACGTCCTCCTCGCCGTGCAAGGTGGTGACGAACTCCACGTCGGCGGAGGTCAGAGCCTTCTCGATCATCAATACGCTCGTGAACACGACGGGCGCCCTTCTTCTCCTACCGTGGGCCGGCTGACGACGACCCTCCGGGTGGACCAGCGGACCTGCGGAAACCATCCTGCCCCGTATTCGCACGGGGACTGCGAGATTTAGTGTGCCCAGCCAAAGCTAAACGGAACGAGTCATTCCGCCGAATGTCGCCGTGCTGTCGGCGGACAGCGGCCGACAGTGGCTACTGTCCGCCCCGCGGCCGGGCGTAACGGCTGTACAGGAATCCGTCCTCCTCCAGTAGGGACGTCAGTTCGAACCGCTCCGGCACGGCCAAGGTCGAGCCGCCCGCGATCCGCTGGGCGTCCCCCGCGGTCAGCATCGGGGACACGGTCAGGCACAGCTCGTCGAGTACCCGGCCCGCCACGAACTGACCGAGCATCCTCGGCCCGCCCTCGGTGAGCAGACGCCGCAGGCCCCGCTCGCCGAGCGCCGCCACCGCGCGGTCGGGGTCGACCGCGGCTCCGTCGCCCGCGACCAGCACCTCCACGCCCGCCTTGCGCGCGGCCGCGACCCGGTCGGCCGAGGCGCCCGCGCCGGTGAGCAGCAGCGTCGGCACCAGCGGGTCGGTGAACAGGGGCAGGTCGAAGTCGAGGTCGAGGCTCGCGCTGATCACGGCGATCTGCGGGGCGGGGCCCTGTCCGGCCGCCTCCCTGCGCGCCGCGAACGCCTCGCGCGCGCGGGCGGGGCGGTAGCCCTCAAGGCGGACCGTCTCCGCGCCGACCACGACGACGTCGGCGAGCCCGCGCAGCGTGCCGAAGACCCGCATGTCCGTGGCGTTGGAGATGGGCTGGGAACGGCCGTCGTGCTGGGCCGCGCCGTCGAGCGTGGAGACCATGTTGGCCCGCAGCCACGGCGCGTGCGCCGCTTCGGGCGGGTACGCGTAGGCGTCGGCGAGCTCGTCGAGGCTCCACTCACGCCCCTCCGGGCTCGCCTCCCTCCCCTCGTACCCCTTGCCATCTGCTGTTTCGTACGTCACAGGGAACAGGCGTCGCATGACGTGCAGTGTGGCACGGAGACTAAGGTGGGTAACCGTGTCGTCATCCCTCGAAGCCGCCGACTCCCGGGAGTCCAGCCAGATGGGCATCAGCCCCATAGCCGACCCGTCGCCGCTGTCCCTGTGCGCGCGCGAGCCGCGCGTCCCCGCGGAGCGCCTGGTCGCCGAGATGGTGCCGCCGCCCCGTTTCGACTCCGTACGTTTCGACACGTACATCCCGGACCCGAAGCAGCCCAGCCAGACCGAGGCCGTCCAGGTCCTGAGCTCCTTCGCGGCCGGTCTCCGCGGGGCGCACGCGACCGGGGCGGGCAAGAAGCGCGGCTTCCTCGGCTTCGGCAAGAAGCCCGCCGCCCCGACCGGACCGCGCGGCGTCTACCTCGACGGCGGCTACGGCGTCGGCAAGACCCACCTCCTCGCCTCCCTCTGGCACGCGACCCCCGCCGAGCCCGAGTACAAGGCGTTCGGCACCTTCGTGGAGCTGACGAACCTGGTCGGCGCGCTCGGCTTCCAGCAGACCGTCAAGACGCTCGGCGGCCACCGGCTGCTCTGCATCGACGAGTTCGAGCTGGACGACCCGGGTGACACGGTGCTCGTGTCGAGTCTGCTCGCGCGGCTCGTCGAAGCCGGTGTCGCGCTCGCCGCGACGTCGAACACGCTGCCGGGCAAGCTCGGCGAGGGCCGGTTCGCCTCCGCCGACTTCCTGCGCGAGATCCAGGGCCTGTCGGCCCACTTCAGGCCGCTGCGCATCGACGGCGAGGACTACCGGCACCGCGGCCTCCCTGAGGCCCCCGCGCCGTTCACCGACGAGCAGGTCACCAAGGCGGCGTACGCCACCGAGGGCGCCTCGCTCGACGACTTCCCGCACCTTCTGGAGCACCTCGCGCGCGTGCACCCGAGCCGGTACGGGGCACTGACGGACGACCTGAAGGCCGTCTGCCTCACCGATGTGGCGGCCGTGCCCGACCAGTCGACCGCGCTGCGGCTCGTCGTCCTGGCGGACCGGCTCTACGACCGGGAGATACCCGTGCTCACGTCGGGGCTCCCGTTCGACCGGCTGTTCAGCGAGGAGATGCTGAACGGCGGCTACAAGAAGAAGTACTTCCGGGCGATCTCCCGGCTGACCGCGCTCGCGCGCGACGCGAAGGGGCTCGTACACGCGTAAGTAGGGGCTCGTACACGCGTAAGTCACGAGTGAGTACGGGCACGTCGCGGGCGCGCCGATACATGGTCGGTGCACGAATCGCCTGCGCTACGCGCGTGGTTCCCGCGGCGATAGGCACGTGGTAAACACAGCCGGGTCACAGTTCCTGTCCGCCAGCAGGAGGTTGCACCCATGTCCCGCACCGCTGACGCACGACAGTCCGCGACCCGACGTCAAGTACTCGCCCGCTCCGGCGCCCTGGGGGTGGGCATCGCCTTCGCGGGGAACCTCTCCGAGCTGTTCGCCGGCTCGGCAGCCGCCCAAGGACGCGCCGGATACGGCCCGTTGGTGCCCGACCCGGCCGGTCTCCTCGACCTCCCGAAGGGATTCCGCTACAAGGTCCTGTCGCGGGAGGGGGAGCCACTCCGCTCCGGCGAGGGCAAGGTTCCGTCGAACCACGACGGGATGGCGGCGTTCGCCGGCAGACAGGGCCGCGTGCACCTCGTACGCAACCACGAGAACCGGGTCACCGGAAAGATCGCGGTGCCGACCGTCGAGGGTCTGACGTACGACCCGATGGGCAAGGGCGGCTGTACCGTGCTCGCCGTGGACCGGAAGAACAATGTCCTGTCCGAGCGGGTCGGCATCGCCGGCACGGCGGTCAACTGCGCGGGCGGGCCCACGCCTTGGGGCACCTGGCTGACCTGCGAGGAGACCGAGGACAAGGCCGGCACGAACGGCTACACCAAGGACCACGGCTTCATCTTCGAGGTCGACCCGGTCGACCCGCACCGCTCGGGCGCCGTCCCGCTCACCGCGATGGGCCGCTTCCAGCACGAGGCGATCGCCGTCGATCCGAAGCGCGGCGTCGTCTACGAGACGGAGGACGCCTTCGACAAGCCCTTCGGCCTCTTCTACCGCTTCCTGCCCAAGAACGCGAAGGGCGGCCTCGGTTCGCTGCGCGCGGGCGGAAAGTTGCAGGCGATGCGGGTGCCGGGCGTGCCGGACCTGTCGGCGGTCCAGGAGACGGGCGCCACGTTCAGCGGCATCGAGTGGGTCGACGTGCCGGACCCGCTGGCCGCACAGACCCCCATCCGGAACCAGGACTTCGGCCCGAAGGGCATCACCCACGCGCAGAAGCTGGAGGGCTGCTATTGGGGCGGGTCGAGCGTCTACTTCGTCTCGTCGTACGCCCGCAGCCGCGAGGGCTCGGCCGCCGACCACTACGGGCAGATCTGGCGCTACGACCCGTCGTCGCGCCGCCTGACGCTGGTCATCGTGTTCGGTCCCGACACGGACGTCCAGCTGCCGGGCGAGGAGCCCGACAACATCTGTCTCGCGCCGAGCGGGGGCCTGATGGTGTGCGAGGACGGCGAGGGCGCTCAGCACGTGTTCGGCGTGACGCGCAAGGGCGAGGTGTACGCCATGGCGCGCGGCCGGCAGAACATCGGGACGGCCGACAAGCCCGAGTGGGGCGAGTTCGCCGGGGTCACCTTCTCGCCGGACGGCGAGACGATGTTCGTGAACTGCTATACGCCGGGGACCACGTTCGCCGTGACGGGACCTTGGCACTGAGCCGTTGACGCATGACGGTCGGCCGTTCCCTCGTTCGAGGGGACGGCCGTTCGCCTGGCCGGTTTTCGCGGGTGGCACACCGCGTGCCGGGCGAGTGCCCTGGGCAAGGTCCCCTTTATGGAAGAACGGTCAACCACAGCCTGGGAGTTCACCGACGACCGCGGACACCTCACGTCCGCGAGCGAGACGCCACAGCGCGTCGTCGCCTATATACAGGCCGGGGCGAGCCTGTGGGATCTGGGCATACGCCCGGTGGGGATCTTCGGCTCGTTCCACGACGGCGAGGAGCCCGATCACGCCAAGTCCGGCGCGCTGCCGCTGGACGACCTCGCGTACCTGGGCGCGGGAGCGGGGCTCGGCCTGGACGACGTGCTCGCGGCGCGCCCCGACCTGGTCGTGGCGCTCACGTACGGCGGCGGGCAGGTGTACGGCATCGAGCCCGACACAGCGAAGCACCTGGAGGAGCACGTCCCCGTCGCCGTGTTCGACGTGGGGCAGGGCCGCACGTTGGGCGGGGTGCGGCAGCGTTTCGCGGAGCTCGGGCACTCGCTCGGGACCTCGGAGCCGGCAGAGATGCGGGAGGAACTCGCCCGCGCCGAGCGGCAGTTGGGGGTCGCGGCCCGCGGGGCGCGGGGCTTGAAGGTGCTGGCGCTCTCGGCCGCGGGGGCGGACGCGGTGCACCTGGCCCGGCCCACCAAGTGGCCCGACCTGAGCGCGCTCGGCGGGCTCGGCGTCGGCATGGTGGCGCCGCCCGAGGGGCCCGGCGCCAACTGGTACACGGGGACGTGGCGGGACGTCGCCGAACTCGCCCCCGACGTCATCCTGTCGGACGCCCGCGCCAACGCGGCGCCGCGCGCCCAGTACGCGGCCGACCCGCACTGGGCGTCCGTCGCCGAACGGGCGTCGGTGCTGCCCTGGAACCCGGAGACCCCCGCCAGCGCCCGCGCCCACGCGGCGCTCTTCGACCAGGTGGCGGGGGCGCTGCGGGGGCGCTAGCGCGCTATGGGAGTCAGTGTCAGTCGGCGGGTTCGTCCGGGACGGGCTGGTCCGGGTGGACGCCCGGGGCATGGGGTGCGCCGGTGCGGCCGGTGCCCGCCACGTCCGAGTCGGGGACGGTGACGTCGGGCCCGGACTCGTCCTCCGGGGCGCCCTCGGCCCCGGCCCGCTGCTCGGCGTCGGTGTCGGGCTCGGGGTTCGCGCCGGGCCCGGTGGTTTCGGTTTCTTCGGTGTCCGCCTGCTGGTCGGGGAGGTCCCGCGGGACGGCGCCCGGTTGCTTTGCCATGAAGTGATCAGCGCCCCAGTGCCTTGGCGAGTTCGGCCTTGTTCATCTTCGAGCGGCCCTCGACGCCGCGGTCCTTGGCCTCTTCGTAGAGCTGGTCCCTCGTCGGACCGCCGGCGCCCTGGTGGGAGCGGAGGCCGCCGCGCCTGCCCGAGGAGATGTCCTGCGTCGATGTGCGGCTCGCCTGCTTCGACTCGCCGCTCCTCGCACGCTCCTTGTTCACCGTGCGGGCGGCGATCTCCTTGGCCCGCGACGTGCTCTCGCCCCGGTCCTGGGCGCTCTTCTTGATCTTCTCGTACTGGCGCTCACGCTTGGCGCTCGATCCGCTGGGCATGGCGGCTCACTCCCTTCCACTCCGTTCCGTTGTAGCCCCTCCCGCTCCATGTCGCAGGGCGACGTCGGGGCCGGGCGGGGATGCACCCCGCCCGGCCCCGACTTCCCTTTGCTCCCCTGGCCTTTCGGCCGCAATCCGGGTCCCCCTGCCCGCGGCGCTCAAACTCCGCGTTTCCGTACGGGTGTTGGGGGCACCCGCCGCCGCATGCCGTTACCAGTGAGGAACACGGAGATGGAGTGGCTGGACAGCGCGGCGTGTGCCGATGAGGACCCGGACGTCTTCTTCCCTGTCGGCACGACCGGGCCCGCCATGGATGACGTAGAGGCCGCCAAGGAGGTGTGCCGAAGCTGCCCGGTGATCACGGAGTGCCTGCGGTGGGCCGTCGCCACGGAGCAGACGTCGGGGGTCTGGGGCGGGACCTCCGAGGGTGAGCGGGCCCGGCTGCTGCGGGCCGAGCGCCGCCGACGCGCCCGGGCCGGGGCGGCGCACTGAACCCGGGCCGGGGCCGCGCGCTGAAGGGTCACGCTCCGTAACGCGTGCCCCCGCGCGCGGCCCGCCCCGTCAGGTGCGCCCCGGGCCGCCGCTGCCGGCTGCGTCGCCGCCGTCCCGGCTCCAGCGGCGCGGCCGCTGGTCAGTGCTGCGCTTGCTGCCCGCGTTGCCGAAGCCGTGCAGCTCGTGCGGGGTCAGGCGGGAGCCGCCGTCGTCCGTGTGCGGCATCTCGTCGGGCTCCCGCATCTCGCGGACCTCTTCCACCGGGCCCGTACGCGGGAGTTTCGGCTGGTCGGCCGGGTCGGGTGGGCCCGGTTCCCGGCGTCGGAACCTGATGCCCATCCAGACCGCCCAGATCAGGGCCAGCGCGATCACCAGGCCGACGACGAACGGGACGACCGAGGTGGAGGGGTCGGGGGAAGCCATTGGTGTCGTCATGGGGGCCGGGTACCCCACTGCACGAGATCACGCCCCTCCTCGCGAGTCCGATTTGCACGATTTGAGGTAAATCCGACGATACTGTCGGCGCGTGATCAGACATGTACGCCGCGTGACCGCGGCCTGCGCCCTGGGCGCGCTCGCTCTCGGCCTCGCCGGATGCGGCGAACCGGCCTCGTCGGGAGTCTCGGGCGCGACGCGCCCCACCGGCTCCCAGGAGAGCCCCCGGAAAGGCGCCCCGGACAGCTCACCGAAGGCGTCCCCGAAACCGAAGAAGACCCCCAAGCCCACCCTCGCTCCCGGCCCGGGCGGCACCACCCCCGTCTTCAAGCGCGGCGCGGCGACGAAGAACCGGACCGTAGCGCTCACCTTCGACGCCGACATGACGGCCGACCAGGGGGCGCGGGCGCGGGCCGGGGAGCGCTTCGACAACCCTCAACTGGTGGGCACCCTACGTAAGTTGAAGGTCCCTGCCACGGTCTTCATGACCGGGCGCTGGGCCGAGGAGTACCCCACGGAGGCCAAGGACATCGGCCGGGACCGGCTGTTCGAGGTCGCCAACCACTCGTACAGCCACTACGCCTTCACCGGGGACTGCTACGGCCTGCCGAGGGTGCCGGCACGGGGCATGCGGGCCGATGTCGACCGCGCGTTCGGCGCGTTCCGGAAGGCGGGGGTCGAGCATGTCGTGCCGTACTTCCGGTTCCCCGGCGGCTGCTACGACCGGGCGGCGCTGCGGGCCCTGACGCCGACCGGGGTGACGGCGGTGCAATGGGACGTGGTGAGCGGTGACGCGTTCGCCACGGACGCGGACGCCGTGACCCGGCAGGTGCTCGACGGGGTGCGGCCCGGTTCGGTCGTCGTCATGCACTGCACGCGCAGCGCGGCGCCGACGACGGAGCGGGTGGTGCGGGCGGTGGTGCCGAAGCTGCGGGCGAAGGGGTACCGGTTCGTGCGGGTGTCGGATCTGGTGGGGGCGGCGCGCGGGGCGTGACCGTGGCTTGGCCGTGCTCGCCCGCGCTGGCCGTACGCCCGTGTACGTACGCTGGAGCCATGAGCGACTACTGCGCCGGTGGCCCCGAGGAGCGCCCGGCACCCACTGCTGCGCCTGGCGAGCCATTCGCCGAGTGCGTGCTGTGCCGGAAGCCGACGGAGTACCCGGAGTCGACGAAGGGCAGCACGCTGTGCCCGGTCTGCGAGTGGCAGGAGGCGCAGCGCACGGCCTGCTCGGGCTAGCCGGGCCTCAGCGGCGGGAAGCGAGGGCGCAGGCCGCCGCCGCGCAGATCCCGGCCACGGCCACCGCCCCCGCGAGCGGCAGCAGCAGGACCGGCACCGCCCCGTCCTGCGACCCGGTCACCAGGGCGCTCACCACGGACTTCGCCGGTGACCCTGGGGCGATCAGCGCGACGAGTGCGCACAGCACCAAGGTGGCCACGCCGAGCCCTGTGCCGCGCACCACGGGCCAGGTGGTGACGGCCCCGACGGCGACGCCGACGAGGGCGCACACCAGCACGGCGAGCAGCCCGGACCCGGCGGCCGGCCACTTGGCCACGCGCACCAGGCGATCGGTGCTGACCCCGTCGCTGATCAGCGCCACGACCACGGTCGCCGCGACGCCGACGGCCAGCGTGGCGAGGAACGCGGCGGCCAGGCTCGCCAGGTGGGCGCGCCACGGCGCCGTCGCCGCCGCGGCGCAACTGCGGGCAGCGGGCGGCTCGTTGGTGACGCATATCCGCGCCAGCCAGGCCCCCACGGGGAGCAGGGCCGCGGCGGTGTACCCGAGGGAGTCGAGCACCGGCTGCCCCGCCTGCACGCCGACGGCGGCGAACGCGGCGTAGAGGACGACCGGTGCCAGCCAGCGCTGCGAGCGCAGCAGCAGGGCCGACTGGTAGGAGAGCAGGGCCGTGGTCATCCGTTGTTCTCCGTGGGCTCGGGCGTGCGGACGGCGACGATGTGCCAGGGCGGGTCGGCGGCGAGCAGCGTGCGCAGTACGGCGTCGGAGTGCGCGGCGTCCGTGGTGATCCGTACGGTGCGGGGGTCGAGGCGGACGTGGGTGTGCGGGTGCGACAGGGCGGGCTCGTGGCCCGCGGGCCCGGCGGCGTCGACGACCACGGTCGCCCCGCCGCCTCCCTCGCTCCGCAGCACGGCCCCCTCCTCGACCTCGTACGTCGCGTCGGCGGTGCCGGTCAGGCGGCGCGGGTCGTGGTCGACGAAGAGCACGGCGGCGCCGGCCCCGGCGCGTTCGGCGACGGCGTCGTCGAGGGTGTCGCGGGCGGTGGTGTCGAGGCCGGTCCAGGCCTCGTCGAGGACGAGCAGCTCCGGCTCCGCGAGCAGGGCCGCGGCCACCGCCACCTTCTGGCTGCTGCCCTTGGACAGCTCGGCGAGGGGTGACCCCGCGTAGGCACCGGCGCCGAACCGCTCCAGCCACTCCCCCGCCCGCCGCGCGGCCGTCGGGCGGCCGAGGCCGTGGATGCGGCCCATGTGCGTGAGGTAGGCGCGGGCGGTGAACGGCAGGGCAGGCGGGAAGCGTTCGGGGACGTAGGCGGTGCGCGGGCGGCCGATGACCCGGCCCTCGGTGGGCGCGTCGATCCCGGCGACCAGCCGCAACAGCGTGGACTTCCCGGTGCCGTTGGGCCCCCGCACCCGGAACACGGCCCCCTCGGGCACGTCCATGTCGACCCCGCGCAACACCCAGGGCCCACCAAGTCCATAGCGGCGACCCGCGCCGCGGAGCGTGACGTGCATGCGGTCATGTTCCCCTACACGTACTGGAGCCCCGGCGGCGGCTGAGCCATTCAAGCCCGCTCTTCGGACGAGAGCCCGCGGGGCCCGGGGCAGAGCCCCGATCTTTTCAACCCCACCCCACCAAGCGACCCCGCCCATTCAAGCGGCCCCGGCAAATCAAGCCCGCTCTTCGGACGAGAGCCCGCGGGGTCCGGGGCAGAGCCCCGATCTTTTCAGCCCCTGCGGCGATTGAGCAGCGGGGTCCGGGGCGGAGCCCCGTGGCGTGGAGGGCGGCCGACCGCCTGGCAGACTGGACCGGTGACCAGTGACGCCCCCCGTACCGACACCCCCTCCCACCCTGAGCCCAGCGCACGCGAGTTCGTGCTGCCGCTCGTCGTACGCATCGAGCGGGCCGCGCCCCCGACGCGTACGGACGCCCTGGAGGCCGCGGCGCGCGCCGTGTTGGTGATCCTCTCGGACGAGCGCTCGGTCGGTGAAGGACCGTGGGCGCAGGCGATGCACGACTGGCAGGACGCCCGGATCCGCAAGGTGGTGCGGCGGGCGAGGGGCGCGGAGTGGCGGCGCGCGGAGGCCCTCGACGGGATCACCGTCACCACCGGATCCGCGGAGGTACGGGTCTTCCCGCCGGTCCCCCTCGACGGCTGGCCCAAGGACCTGGCCCGCCTCCAGGTCTCCGGCACGGACCTCGACGACCCGGAGGCGCCGCCCGCCCCCGACTCCTCGGCCCCGGTCCTCTGGCTCAACCCCGACCTCGGCATGACCGCGGGCAAGACCATGGCGCAGGCCGGCCACGGGGCCCAACTCGCCTGGTGGGAGCTGTCCGGCGCGGAGCGCAAGGAGTGGCGTGAGGCGGGCTTCCCGCTCTCGGTGCGGACCGCCGACCCGGCGCGCTGGCCCGCGCTGACCACGGGCGGGCTGCCGGTCGTACGGGATGCCGGGTTCACGGAGATCCCGCCCAGCGACACCGTCGTGTCCGAGGGACCCCTCACGGGCGATCTCCTGCCCGGCCTCGCCCACCTCTGAGCCCCGGGCACGAATGGGCCCCGGGCACGTAAAAGACCCCGCCCGTCCGCACGGGGGATGACGGACGGCCGGGGCCACTCGGAAGGCTACCCCACTCCGCGGGAGGCCGGGCCGGGTCCCCGGTCCTCGCCGCGGCGGGCCGTTCCTGTGCCGCGCCGACGCCCACTTGAAGCTGCCCCGCCGGATGCCCATGGATGAAACCTCAAATGTTGCTCTGAACGTGGTCCCGCAGGGGTTCGGGCCGTGCCGTTGTGGTCAGGAGACCAGGAAGCAGGGCGGCGGAGGGGGAGTTCCATGGAGCTGGGTACCGGGATCGGCTGGCGGCCCGAGATCGCGGAGACGGTCGAGGCCATGCAGGGCATCGACTGGGTCGAGGCCGTCGCCGAGAATCTGTGTCCGGGGCATCTGCCGGACTCCCTGCGGCGGCTGCGCGAGCGCGGCGTCACCGTCGTCCCGCACGGCGTCTCGATCGGCCTCGGCGGGGCCGACCGTCCCGACGAGGGGCGGCTCGCCGACCTCGCCGCGTGCGCGGAGGCTCTCGGTTCGCCGCTGGTCAGCGAGCACATCGCGTTCGTACGTGCCGGGGGCGCGCGCACCGCTTCGCAGCCGCTGGAGGCGGGGCATCTGCTGCCCGTGCCGCGCACCCGCGACGCGCTCGACGTGCTGTGCGAGAACGTCCGGATCGCCCAGGACGCGCTGCCGGTACCCCTCGCGGTGGAGAACATCGCGGCACTGTTCGGCTGGCCGGGCGAGGAGCTGACGGAGGGGCAGTTCCTGTACGAGCTGGTGGAGCGGACCGGCGTACGGCTGCTCATCGACGTGGCCAATCTGCACACCAATCACGTCAACCGCGGCGAGGACCCGGCGAAGGCGCTGGCCGAGCTGCCGGTCGAGGCCATCGCCTATGTGCATGTCGCGGGCGGCTTCGAGCGGGACGGCGTCTGGCACGACAGCCACTCCCACCCCGTGCCGCCGGCCGTGCTCGACGTACTCGCCGAGCTGGCCTCGCGCGTGACCCCGCCGGGTGTGCTCCTCGAACGCGATGACAACTTCCCTGAGGACCTTGGGGAGTTGGGGCGCGAGGTGGAGGTCGTCCGGGAGACGGTCGCGGCCGGGTCCGGCCCCCGCGCGCAGGCCCCCGACGACCGGATGACCTCGCCCGCCGCGCCGCCCGTCGACGACGCCACGCGGCAGCGGCTCGCACTCGACCAGGCCGCCCTGCTGTCCGCACTCGTCGCCGGCACTCCCGCCCCGGAGGGCTTCGACCGCGCGCGACTCGCCGTCCAGGCCCGGGCACTCGCGGGCAAGCGGGCCGACGTCGTCGCGAAGGTGGCACCCGAACTCCCCCTGATCCTCGGCGAATCCACGTACCGGTCACTCTTCCTCGGCTACGCACGACGCCGGCCGATGACGAGCGGCTACCGACGCGACGCCCTCGACTTCGCGGAGCAACTCCTGCTCACGCAACGGCTCCAAGAGCCCGCCACACGCCGCGAGTTGACCCACTGGTGGCTCGACCGCTCCGGCCCCAAGCCCCTGACCGGCCGCCCGGTAGCGCGAGCCCTGAAGACCGCAGCTTTCGCACTGCGGCGGACCAAATAGAGCCCCTGCGGCGCAACCGAGCCATCCAAGTCCCGCGGCATGGCTGAACCATCCAAGCCCCGCGGCACGGTCGAGCCATTTGAGCCCCTACGGCGATTGAGTAGCGGGGTCCGGGGCAGAGCCCCGAGTCCGCAACCCCGGTGCGGCCCGCGGCGACCGCATACCTACCGCAGGTGACGTAAACCCGACCGATGCCCACCCCACCCGCCCGAGCCGGAGGCTAGCGTGCGTGCCGCACCAGGAGGCACCATGCGATTGTTCCCGCCCACCACCCCACCCGGCGCCACCGGCCAGGGAATCCGCGTCAACGGCACCGCGCTCATCGTCACGGGACTCGTGGCGACGCTGGCCGCACTCGTCTTCCCCCTCTGGTCGTACGCGGACCGCTCCGGCACCGGCCTCGACGAGCTCAACGCCCAGACCGTGTCCACCAGATTCGGGCCGCTGTCCGCCACCGACCGCCTCTTCATCACCAAGGTGCGGCTGGCCGGGCTGTGGGAGCTGCCCGCAGGACAGCAGGCCGAGGAGCGGGCGCCCAGCAAGGCGGTCGAGACGGCGGGCGAGCACCTCGTCGAGGGGCACACGTTCCTGGACGCCCGGGTGCGCGAGGTCGCGGCCCGGATGAACCTGGAACTTCCCAGCCAGCCGAACGCCCAACAGCAGGGCTGGTTACGGGAGTTGACTGCCGCGAGAGGCGAGGACTACGAGCAGAAGTTCGCCAACATCCTCCGCCGCGCCCACGGGCAGGTCTTCTCGCTGGTCGCCCAGGTACGCGCCTCGACGCGCAACGCGCTCGTGCGGGAACTCGCGGACGACGCCAACACCACCGTCCTCGACCACATCAAGGTGCTGGAGGCCACCGGCCTCGTCGACTTCGACGCGCTCGCCCGCGACGGCGCCACCGCGAGCCCGCCGCCCGCCACCCGCTCCCCCGCCCCACCGGGACCGACCCCCGCACCGGGCACCGCGACCCCGGTCTCACCGTCGCCCACCCCCTCGTTCTCCCTGCCGCCCGCCGCGTCCCGGCCGAAACCGGCCCCCGACGCACGCGAGAAGGACAACGACAAGAAGCCACCCAAGCCGAAGCCGAAGAAGACGAAACCGAAGCCGAACGTCACGACACGATGACCGGCTGTCCACATCGTGGGCGAGGCATGGCGGCATTCGCGCAACTGTCGTAGAAACTGCGCATGTTGTGGGTCCTGTTCCTCCTCGTCGCCTGCGTCGCCGCCGGAGTCTCCTGTGGGCGGCTGTGTCTCGCGGCCGTACGCACCGCCGAGGGCGAACGCGCGACGGGCCGCGACACGTCCGTCGGCGTGCGCGCCGACGCGTACCAGGGGCGCGAGCTGTCCCTGTACGAGACCGCTTTCCTGTCGGGCGGCCCCGACCGGGTCGCCGAGGTGACGCTCGTGTCGATGGCCCGCAGCCGCCGCCTGCTGCTCGCGCACACCGGCTGGGCGACCGTCGTCGACCCGGTCGGCGAGGACCCGATGGAGCGTTCGGTGCTGCGCGCGATCGGGCCCGAGGGACAGGCACGGATCGCGCCGCTGCGGACGGCGGCCGCGGCCGGGGACGCGGTACGGGTGCTCGCGGAGCGGCTGGTCGCGGCCGGGCTCGCGGTGCCGGACCAGGAGCGGACGACGCTCGCGGGCGCGGTGCGGCAGGTACGACGGGCGACGGCCGCCGTGGTGCTGCTCGGCCTGCTCGCAACGCTGCTGCCGGACGAGAACGCACGGCAAGAGGGGCCGGTGGCCCTGTGGTTCGGGCTCCCGCTGCTGCTCACACTGAGCTGCCTCACCCTCGCCCGCATCGAGAGCCACCCGTACACGCGCTGGGCCTCACCGACCGGGCAGCGGCTGCTCGCGGGCCGGCCCCTGGGCGCCGGCAGCCTGCTCGCCGTCGCGGTGCGCGGGGTGCGGGCGGTCGACGACCCGCAGCTGCGCGCGGCGCTGACCGACACGGGGCGACATACCACCGAGTGAGCCGCCGCGCACGCCGATGAGGGCAGTTACCACGCATCAGGGTCATGGTTCCGACACCCACGACCTGGTCCTTTACTTCGTCAACTGCCGCCCCAAGGATCCCTTTTGTGCGCGAGTCGCACGGCCTCGCGAACCGCTTCGCCGCACGGGTTCGCGGGCCCCGACGAAGGGATACGTCCAAGCGATGCGAGCAGCCCCCGCCCTCTGCGCCACCGCGGGATCCTTGATCCTCTCGGCCCTGGTCACCGCCCCCGCGGGCGCCGCCACGCCCACACCGCCGCCCGCCGCCGAGACGGCCGGCACCACGATCGCCGCGCTGCGCGCCGCGGACGCCGGGATCCGCTGGGGCGCCTGCCCCGAGGTCGAGGGTCTGCCGGATTCGGTCCGGTGCGGCACCGTCACCGTCCCGCTCGACTACGCGCACCCGATGGGCAAGAAGATCAAGCTGACCGTCAGCCGCGTGAAGGCGACCGGCAAGAACACGACCGGTAAGAACAAGGGCCACAAGGTCGCCCGGCAGGGCCCGCTCGTCTTCAACCCCGGCGGCCCCGGCGGCAACGGCATGTACTTCCCGGTGGCCGGAACGCAGCCGGAGTGGCGGCCCATCGCCGCCGCGTACGACCTGGTCGGATACGCCCCGCGCGGCGTGGGCCGGTCGGCGCCGCTGTCCTGCGAGGACCCGAAGAAGAGCCGGAAGGGCCCGACGCAGTCGCCGACCCACCCCTCGGCCGCGTACAAGAAGAAGCGCGTCGCGCAGGCGAAGGCGTACGCGCGCGGGTGCGCCGGGCGGAACCCGGACATCGAGCACTTCAATACGCTCAACAACGCCCGTGACCTGGATGTGCTGCGGGCCGCGCTCGGCGAGAAGAAGCTGACGTTCATCGGCGCCTCGTACGGCACGTACCTGGGTGCCGTGTACGCGGAGCTGTTCCCCTCGCACGTGCGGCGGATGGTCTTCGACTCGGCGGTCGACCCGTCCCCCGACGGGATCTGGTACGCCAACAACCTCGAACAGTCGGCCGCGTTCGAGCGCCGCTGGACCGACTTCAAGGCGTGGGTCGCCCGCCACGACAAGGCGTACCACCTGGGCAGGACGCCCGGGAAGGTGCAGGCCGCGTACGAGAAGGTGAGCGCGGAAGTGTCCCGCAAGCCGGCCGGGGGCAAGGTCGGGCCGGCCCAGTTGCAGTCCGCGTTCCTGCAGGCCGGGTACTACGACGACTACTGGCCGCTGCGGGCCTACGCGCTCTCCGCCTACGTGAAGGGCGACCCGAAGCCGCTCGTCGACCAGGCCGCGCCGATCAAGGAGTCGGCCAAGGAGGACGAGAACAGCAACGCCGTCTACACGGCCGTCCAGTGCAACGACGCGTCCTGGCCGACGGACTTCCGCACCTGGGACCGCGACAACTCGGCCCTCGCGAAGCGCGCCCCGTTCGAGACGTGGGACAACGCGTGGATGAACCTGCCGTGCGCCTACTGGTCCACTCCCCGGCAGCAGCCGCTCGACGTGCGCACCGCCCCGGGCGAACTCCCGCCGACGCTGATCCTCGCGGCCGAGCGGGATGCGGCGACGCCGTACAAGGGCGCGCAGGAACTCAACCGTCGCCTCGCGGGTTCGTCCCTGGTGACCGAACGCAAGGCGGGCACGCACGGGATCGGAGCGGGCCCGAACCAGTGCGTCAACGGTCGCCTGAACGCGTATCTCCTCCGCGGAGAGCTGCCGGAGAATGGTGCGGCCTCGTGCGCGCCGCACAAGGAGCCCAAGCCCTTGGGCTCAAGCCGCTAAGTTCAAGCCCCTCCGGGGTCGGGGTCCCGGGGCTCTGCCCCGGACCCCGCTGCTCAATCGCCGCAGGGGCTTGATCGACTTACGCGAGCCCCGCCACCAACTCCGAAACCGACTTGCGCCGCCCCGTGAAGAACGGAACTTCCTCACGGACGTGACGCCGCGCCTCGGACGCGCGCAGCAACCGCATCAGGTCCACGATCCGGTACAGCTCGTCCGCCTCGAACGCGAGGATCCACTCGTAGTCGCCGAGCGAGAAGGACGCGACCGTGTTGGCCCGCACGTCCGGGTAGCCGCGCGCCATCTTGCCGTGGTCGGCGAGCATCTTGCGGCGCTCGTCGTCGGGCAGCAGGTACCAGTCGTAGGAGCGCACGAACGGGTACACCGAGATGTAGTCGCGCGGCGTCTCGTCGGCGAGGAACGCCGGGATGTGCGAGCGGTTGAACTCGGCGGGGCGGTGCAGCGCCATGTTCGACCACACCGGGTCGAGCGCGCGGCCCAGCTTCGTGCGACGGAAGAGGTTGTACGCCTCCTGCAGCTGGTCGGCCGTCTCCGCGTGCCACCAGATCATGAGGTCGGCGTCCGCGCGCAGACCGGACACGTCGTACGTGCCTCGGATCGTCACGTCCTTCGCGGCGAGCTGGTCGAACAGCTCCTGGACCTCGTCCGCGTACCCGGAACGGTCCTCGGGGAGCACGTCCTTCAGCTTGAAGACGGACCAGAGGGTGTAGCGGATGACCTCGTTGAGGTCCTTGGCCAGCTTGCCCTTGTTCGGAACGCGGGCGGCCTCGGGGGTGGTGGCGTCGTCACTCATGTCCTCATTCTCCCGCTCCGCCGTGCATGCTCTGCACCGGGTCGGCCTTCAGCTCGTCGAGGGCCGTGGTGTCTCCACCGAGGATGTCCACGGCCGCGTACGCGCTGGCGATGCACGCCGGGATGCCGACGCCGTCGTACGCGGCTCCGCACACGGCGAGGCCGGGCACGGCGGCGATGTGCTCGCGGATCCGGTCGACGCGGGCGGCGTGCCCGACGGGGTACTGGGGCAGACCGTCCTTCCAGCGCGTGACGTGCGCGGCGACCGGGGCGGCGTTGAGCCCGGTGGCCTCGCGCAGGTCCTGGCGGGAGAGGTCGACGAGGTCGTTGTCGTCGCGGGCGAGGTCCTTCTCGTCGCCGTAGCGGCCGACCGAGGTGCGCACGACGAGCAGGTCGGGGTTCTGCTCGGCGATCCAACCCCACTTGCGGGAGGCGAAGGTGGCGGCCTTGATGGTGTGGCCGTCGACCGGCGGGACGAGGAATCCGCTGCCCTCCGGAACGTCCGCCTCCGCCTTCCGGAACGCCATCGTGATCAGCGCCATGGAGGCGTACTCGATGCGGCGCAGCTCCTGGGACGCCATCGGGGACGCCGTGCGCAGCAGGCTCGCGGCGGCGGGGGCCGGGAGCGCGACGATCACCTGGTCCGCCTCGAAGGTGCGGCCGGACTCGGTGCGGAGCTGCCACTGTCCGTCGCGGGTCGTGAGGGTGGTGGCGCGCTCGCCGAGCAGAATCTCGCCGCCCTTGGCGCGCACCGCGTCGGCGACCGCCCCCGGCAACGTACCGATGCCGCCGTCGATGCCCATGAACACGGGCCCGGTCTGCTGGTTGGCCGCGGCGCGCTCCTGGATGGCGCGGACGGCCTCCGTGAGCGAGACGTGGCGCGCCGCCTCCTCGAACAGCTGCGGCACGGCGCTGCGCATCGAGATCAGGTCGGCGTCGCCCGCGTAGACGCCGCCGAGCAGCGGTTCGACGAGCCGGTCGACGACCTCGCGGCCCAGGCGCGCGGCGACGTACCTGCCGACGGAGACGTCCTCGCCGAGGTGGGTGGGCGGCAGGTGGTCGTCGCGGCGGATGCGGCGCAGGCCCTCGTCGGAGAGGACTCCCTCGAGCGCCTCCGCGGTGCCGGGCACGCCCATGACGTGGCCCTTGGGCATCGGGCGCAGGGCGCCGCGGGTCCAGATGGAGGCGGTGGCCGTGCTGGGCGGCTGCAAGCGGTCGCCGAGGCCCACTTCGCGGGCGAGGCCGACCGCTTCGGGGCGGCGGGCCAGCATCGACTCGGCGCCGAGGTCGACGCGCGCGCCGGCGATCTCGCCGGTGTGCAGCTTGCCGCCGAGCCGTTCGTCGGCCTCCAGGACGGTCACGTGCACCTGCCCGCCCCGCTCGCTCCCGTCGAGCAGTCGGTGGGCGGCCGCGAGGCCGGCAATTCCGCCGCCGATGACGAGGACTTTCCTGCCCCGCCTGCCCCGACCCGTCTTCGTCACAGTGTCCGCTTCACGCATGCCCCCCACTTTGTCAGAACGTCAGCTCCAGATTGACGCGCGCGGCCGTGTCCCGACCGTGACCGCTTCGGGACCGGTCGGCAACCACCGTTCGGGGGACTCGCGCGTCGAAGGGGACGTCCGATGACCGTCACGTCCCTCGGGGGTACGTCCATGCACCTTTCCAGTACGCCGACACACACCAGGCCACGACCGCTGGCGCTGCTCGCCGCGGCACTGTTCGCGGTGGCGCTCGCGCTGACGGGCTGCTCGGGGGCGGGCGGCGACGCGGGCGGCAGCGACGCCGACGACAAGGCCGCCGGGCAGGCAGGCCCGGGCAACAGTGGTGCGGGCGGCAAGGCCGACTCCAGCGACCAACAGGCAAAGAAGCCACCGAAGCTGACCGGTGTGCACATCATCCGCACCGCGCACCTCTCCGTACGCGTCAAGGACGTCCCGGACGCGCTCGACAGGGCCCGCACCGCCGCCGAGGACGCGGGCGGGCTGGTCGGCGACGAGACGACCGACCGGGACGGCCACGGCCACGAGCGCTCCCGCGTGACACTGCGCGTACCGCAGGAGTCGTACGAGGACGTGCTCGACCAACTCGCGGGCAGCGGACGCCTGTTGGAGCGAAACGTGACGGCGAAGGACGTCACGGACCAGGTCGTGGACGTCGAGAGCCGGATCAAGTCGCAGCGGGCGAGCGTGGCGCGGGTGCGGGAACTCATGGACCGGGCGGAGAAGTTGAGCGACGTGGTGACCCTGGAGGGCGAGCTGGGCACGCGCCAGTCGGAGCTGGAGGCGCTGCTCGCGCAGCAGGACTCCCTCAAGGACCGCACCAGCCTCGCGACGATCACCCTGCGCCTGACCGAGACACCTCCGGCCACACCGGCGGCGGACGACGACCCCGACCTCCTCGACGCCCTGTCGGGCGGCTGGGACGCCTTCACCACGACCCTGAAATGGATCGGCATCGCCCTGGCAGCAGTCCTCCCGTTCGCGGCACTGCTGGGCGTACTGGTGTTCCTGTTCATACGTTTCCTGCGCCCCCGGCTGCCTAAGACCCCGCCCGGCGACTGAGGGGCGTGACATCGAGTGGGGTTGTTCGTTGATGTGATCGACGGATGAATTACCGTAAGGGGGTGGCTGGTTGTGGCTCAGGGGAAGCGGGGCGGCAACGGCCGCCGGGTGCGCCCCTTCCGAGAGGTGGCAGCGCCGTTCGTGGTCACCCCGCCCGTCGGCTGCCGGATCCGTACCCGGCTGCGCCTGTCCGCGCGTGATGAGACGGTGCTGCGGGCCGTCGGCGAACACCTCGGGAAGCTGGTCGGGGCCGATCTGGCCGCGCGGGTGCGACTCGGGGACGTTCCGGCGGCAGACAATCGGCGGGCCCAGCGGAAGAAGACGCTGACCGTCCTGTCCTCCTCCCGCTGGGCCGGGACCATCACTTGCACCTCGGAGGACCAGTACAATCTCGCCCGCCGCGCCCTGAGCGACACCATCGGCTCGCTGCGCCGCGCGATCCGGGCCATCGAATCCCGCCTTGCCATCCCGGCCGGAACCGTCCAGCGGCAGGGGCAGCGGGTGGTGCGCGGTTACGCTGACCAGGACGAGCGACACTCCAAACAGCAGCGCCTACAGATCCTGCAGGGCCGCCTGCGCAACGCCCTGAGGGAACGGAAATCGGGGCGGGTGCGCATCACGCGGGGTGGGCGCCAGCTGCTCAATTCCCGCCACCACCTCTACGCGACGGCCGACGGCACCAAGCCGTCGCCCCAGCAGGCCTGGCAGGCCGAAGTCGACGCCTGGCAGCGGAAATGGGCCGATCGGCGGATGTTCCTGACCGCCTATGGGGAGGCCGGGGCGCCGTTCGGGAACTACACGATCAGCATTGACCCCGCCGACGGCACCGTCGCCCTGGTGCTGCCCGAGCCGCTGCGCGCGCGGTTCGCCAACGCCCCGCGCGGCCGCTATGTCCTGGATGCCCGTGCAGTGTTCACCCACCGCGGTCAAGGGTGGGCGGACCGGGTGATGGCCAGAGGCTCGGTGCGCTACGACATCGCCCACCACACCGGGCGCGGCCGCTGGTACCTGGACGCCTCTTGGGCGACGGTCAAGAAGGGCCACAAGGCCCCCGTTCCGATGGTGGAGGTGCTGCGGCAGCATCCGGTGGTGGCCGTCGACGTGAACGCCGACCACCTCGCGGCCTGGCTTCTCGATGTGCACGGCAACCCCGTCGGCCGCCCCCGCACTCTCCCCCTGGAGTTGTCCGGGCTACCCTCCGCCACCCGCGACGCACGCCTGCGCGCAGCCGTCACCCAGCTCCTCGACCTCGCCCGCCTGCACGGGTGCGCGGCGCTCGTGATCGAGAACCTGAACTTCTCCGACGCGCGTGCCACCGGCCGCGAGAATCTGGGCCGGGGCAAGCGCGGCAAATCCTTCCGGCGCACCGTGGCGGGCATCCCGACCGCGCAGTTCCGCGACCGCCTGTCCGGCATGGCCCACCACGTCGGCCTCTCCGTGATCGCCGTGGACCCTGCCTATACCAGCCGTTGGGGCGCGCAGCACTGGCTGAAGCCTTTGAAGGACACCACGCAGACTTCCGACTCGACCCCGGTGAGCGGGCATCATGCCGCCGCTGTGGTTGTCGGCAGGCGGGGCCTGGGATTCCCGGCCCGGCGCAGGAGAAATGGAGCCCGCCAAACCCCCACTCGCCGCACAGCACCATCACGTGCGCGGCGGGTGGGGGCCGTGCGACCAGAGGATCGCACCGGGCCAGCCGTTCCCGTACCGCCGAGTCATCGGACCAGGCCCCGCACGGAGCGGACAGCTCCGGCCAGGACCTCTCGCAGCACCACCAGGTCACCCGGCCCGGTGACGCGTCAGACGAGAGCCGCCCCGACCGGAAAGCACCCGCCCAAAGGCCCCAACACCGTTCGGGGGCCCAGCACTCCAGGCCGACAACCCATACCGCCTGGAATGCCAGATACGGCCAACCTCGGCCGACCAACTTAGGAACGGTTAGCGTAAAGAAATGAGCACCGACACCGCGCGCGAGCGCCTCGTGGTCATCGGCGGCGACGCCACCGGCATGTCCGCCGCGTCGCAGGCCCGCCGCCTCAAGGGCCCGGACGAACTGGAGATCGTGGCCTTCGAGCGGGGCCACTTCACGTCGTACTCGGCATGCGGCATCCCGTACTGGGTGGGCGGACAGGTCGCCGAGCGCGACGAGTTGATCGCCCGGACACCCGAGGAGCACCGGGCGCGGGACATCGACCTGCGCACGCGGACGGAGGTCACGGAGATCGACGTGGCGGGGCGCCGCGTACGTTCCCGTGAACTCGACGGCGGGGCCGAGTCCTGGACCTCGTACGACAAGCTCGTGATCGCCACCGGCGCCCGGCCCGTCCGCCCCGACCTGCCCGGCATCGACGCGCCCGGCGTGCACGGCGTGCAGACGCTCGGCGACGGTCAGGCGCTGCTCGACACGCTGCGGGCGACCGAGGGTCGGCACGCCGTGGTCGTGGGCGCCGGGTACATCGGCGTGGAGATGGCGGAGGCGCTGATCCACCGCGGGTACGAGGTGACGGTGGTGAACCGCGGCGCCGAGCCGATGTCGACGCTCGACGCGGACATGGGCCGGCTCGTGCACGAGGCGATGACCGGCATGGGCATCACCATGGTCGACGACGCCGAGGTGACGAAGATCCTCACGGGGGACGACGGGCGGGCCCGCGCGGTGGTCACGGACGACGCCGAGTACCCGGCGGACGTGGTGGTGCTGGGGATCGGTGTGCGCCCGGAGACGACCCTCGCGCAGGAAGCCGGGCTGCCGCTCGGGGCGCACGGCGGGCTGCTCACGGACCGGGCGATGCGGGTGCGCGGCCACGAGAACATCTGGTCGGGCGGCGACTGCGTCGAGGTGCTGGACCTGGTGTCGGGAAGCGAGCGGCACATCGCGCTCGGCACCCACGCCAACAAGCACGGCCAGGTCATCGGCTCGAACGTCGGCGGGGACTACGCGACGTTCCCCGGCGTCGTCGGGACGGCCGTCAGCAAGGTGTGCGATTTGGAGATCGCCCGTACGGGCCTGCGCGAGAAGGACGCTCGACGTGCGGGATTGCAGTACGTGACCGTCACCATCGAGTCGACCAGCAGGGCGGGTTACTACCCCGGCGCGGCGCTGATGACGGTGAAGATGCTGGCCGAGCGGCGCACGGGCCGGCTGCTCGGCGTGCAGATCGTGGGCCGCGAGGGCGCGGCGAAGCGGGTCGACGTGGCGGCGGTCGCGCTCACGGCGGGCATGACGGTGGAGCAGATGACGGCGCTCGACCTGGGCTACGCGCCGCCGTTCTCTCCGGTGTGGGACCCGGTGCTGGTGGCGGCGCGGAAGGCGGTGGCGGCGGTCCGAGCGGGCTGACTCCGGCTCGAAGCACCGCCTCAACGCGCGGTGTCGGCGCGACGCCTCAAAGCGCCGCCTCCCGCGCCGCGGCCACCGCGTCCACCAGCCCGAGCCCGGACTCCCTCCCCGCCTCGATGGCGTCGAACCAGGCCCGCAGCGCCGACCGGACATCGGCCACGAACTGCTGCGCGGCGGGGGCGAGTTCACCGGCGCGGTGCACGACGCCGAACGGCGACTCGATGAGCGGGTCGGTCTCGACGACCTCGGCCCCCGCGTCGAGCGCCGCCGCGCACATCCGCAGCGGCAGGAACGCCTGGAACCCGGACCTGAGCACGAAGGCGAGCTGGGCGCTGCGGCTGGGCACGGTCGCGCCGGTCGTCGGGTCCACGCCGTGCGCGGCCAGCGCCGCCTGCACGGCGTCCTCCTCGTTGCGGGTGACCTGGCGGCGGGCGAGCGGCAGGTCACCGATCCCGGCGAGGGGGACGCGCCGCGCGCCCGTCGCGGGGGCGCCGAGTCCCGGTGGGCGTACCAACAGCAGCCGTTGCACGCCCAGTTCGATGAAGTCGAGGTCGCCGCGGAGTTCGTCGGGGGCGAGCGTGAAGCCCAGTTCGGCCCGCCCGTCGGCGACCGCCGCCACGAGTTCGTGCCGGGAGCCGACCTCGCTGATGTCGAGCCGGACCGCCGGGTACGCGCGCGTGAACCCGCCGGCCCAGGACGCCACCGCCTCCCCGGACATGTCGGGCGTGCACATCACCGTGAGCACGCCCCCGCCGACCTCACGGGCGCTGCGCATCGCGTCCTGGACGGCGACCACGTCGTCGAGCACCCGCCGGGCCAGCGGCACCAGCTGCCGCCCCGCCGAGGTCGGCACGAGGCGGCGCGCGGTGCGGTGGAACAGCTCGACCTTCAGCTCGCGCTCCAGGGCCTTGATGGACCCGGAGACGGTGGGCTGCGACAGGTACAGGCGCTCGGCGGCGCGCCCGAGTCCGCCGTGGTCCACCACGGCCAGAAACTGCTCCAGCTGTCTCAGCTCCACCGCGACTCCCGTGCCTCGTCGAACGGACCCGGGTGATGACCAGGCCTTACGCGCCCACGGCCGGTCCGCGGGTGACACGGTAAGTGTCGGGCAGCGTCCCGTCCACGCCGACCTGCCTGCTCACCGCGCGGCCGAGGTTGCGCTCGTGCACCGGCGAGGAACCCTCGTAGATCCGCAGCGCCCGTACGTCGCGCCACATGCGCGGTACGGGGTGGTCGCCGACGATGCCCTCGCCGCCGAGGAGCTGGACGCAGCGGTCCGCGACGCGGCTCGCCATCTCGGAGGCGAACAGCTTGGCGGCGGCGATGCGGTGGCGCGGCACGGTGCCGGAGTCGAAGGCGTGCGCGGCCTCCATGGTGAGCGCGCGTGCGGCCTCCAGGTCGGCGAAGCAGCGGCCGAGGTCGGCCTGGACGGCGCCGAGGTCGGCGAGGGGCGCCCCGAACTGCTCGCGGCCCGACAGGTGCCGTGAGGTCTCCTCCAGCATGCGGGTGGCCTGCCCGACGCAGGTGGCGGCGACGTGCAGCCGGGCATGGTTGATGCCGCGCAGTGCGGCCTTGAACCCGGCGCCGAGTTCGCCGCCGAGCAGCGCGGAGTCGGCGACCCGCACCCCGGCGAGGTCGATCTCGGCGACCGGCGCCTCCGCGTGCCCGTTCATGCGGGTGGGCAGCCGGGTCGTGACGCCTTCGGTGTCGCGCGGCACGAGGAACGCGGAGACGCCCGCGGCGCCGTCTTCCGGCTCCCCCGTCCGCGCGAACACGACCAGCTCGTCGGCCCAGTGGGCGTTGGTGATGTACCGCTTGTGCCCGTCGATGACCCAGCCGCCGTCGACCCGGCGCGCGGTGGTGGTGAGCGATCCGGCGTCGGACCCGGCATCGGGTTCGGTGAGCGCGAATGCCGTGACGTGCTCCCCCGCCGCCATCTTCGGCAGCATGGTCTCGCGCTGCTCGTCGGTGCCGTGGTCGAGGATCGCCTGCGAACACAGCCCGATGACAGTGGAGAACCGCGACCGGTACACGCACGACGCGCGGGTGAACTCCATGGTCAGCTGGACCTGTTGGCTCATGGACCACTCGAGCCCGCCGAGCCGCCGCGGTATCGACACACCGAACAGCCCGTTGTTCGCGAGCGCCTCCACCACACGCTCGGGGACCTCCCCCGCTTCCACCATCTCCGGCTCGGCGGGAATGAGAACGTCATCGGTGAGGGCGGCCACGCGGGCCAGATACGCATCGAAGCCGAGCTCGAAGACGTCGGGGTCGATCATGCGGATCCTCCTAGGGGGTGGTGGTGCCGGGGTGCCCGTCCCGGCTTGGGCAATCTGCCGCCTTGGGCGGCAGGGTGGGCAAGGCGGCGCACGGTGCCGCGCAATGACGACTAAGGGGTCCGGCCACGGAGCGGCATATCGCCGCACGCAAAATCCGCCGCCGCGACGGCGCCGCCGTCGACCAGAGCGCGGATCTCCGTCTCGCCCCGGCCGAGCTCCGCGAGTATCCGCACCGTGTGCTCACCGATCCGCGGCGCCGGCGGCGTACTCGCGGGGCGACGGCCGCCCAGCGAGAAGGCCGTGGTGGGGGCGGTGCCTCCGCCCCCACAGTCCGCGATCAGCCCGGAGGCCCGTACATCGGGGTCGTCGGCGAGTTCGTCGAAGCTCCGCACCGCCCCGCACACGATGCCCGCGCCGCGCAACCGCTCCAGGGCCTCGGCCCGGTCGAGCCGGCCGAGGGTGGCGTGCAGCAGATCGAGAAGTTCCGGCCGGTGCTCGACCCGCGCGGGGTTGGACGCGAACCGGGGGTCACCGGCCAGCTCAGGACGCCCGATCACCTCGCACAGCGCCGCGAACTTCTCCTTCGTATAGGCGGAGAGGACCAGCGCCCCGCCGTCCCGGGTCCGCACCAGGTCCGCGGCGGGCGCCGCCAGCGCCTGCCCGTTGCCGCGCCGCCGCGGGACGTTGCCGCTCAGCTCGTGCTCGGCCCAGGTGGACGCCTGGGCGTGCACGACGGCCTCCATGAGCGAGGTCTCGACGACATCGCCGCGCCCCGTGGTCGCCCGCTGGAGCAGCGCGGCGAGCACCCCGGACGTCAGCGCCTGCGCCGCCAGCACGTCCGCCACCGCGAAGCCCACCCGCTGCGGGTCCCCGTCCGCCGACCCGGTGAGGTCCATGACGGCGAACTCGGCCTGCGCCGCGATGTCGAGCCCGACCCGGTACGCCGAGGGGCCCCGCGTGCCGAACCCGGTGACGAAGCCGTAGACGAGGCGCGGGTGACGGGCGAGCAGGACGTCCGGGCCGAGGCCGAGACGTTCACTGACGCCGTGCCGGAAGTTGTGCAGCAGCACGTCGGCCGACGCGAGCAGTTCGCGGACCACGGCCTCGCCCTCGGGCGCGCGCAGGTCGACGGCGATGCTGCGCTTGCCGCGGTTGTTGGCGCGGACCATCGCGGTGCCGAAGGGTCCGATGCCGCGCGCCTGGTCGCCCGCGAGGGGCTCCACCTTGATGACGTCGGCGCCGAGGTCGGCGAGGTTCTGCCCGGCTCCGGGCGCGGCGATGTACTGCCCGAAGTCGAGGACGCGCAGTCCTGCGAGAGCGTTCATCGGGCCACCTCCACGGACGCGGCGCGACGCTTCGCGGTCTCGGCGAGCAGCGCCTCCCGCGAGCGCGCCGGGTTCAGCAGCAGCCCGCCCGCGACGGCGAAGACGCAGATGGTGATGCCGACGACGAGGAACCCGTCGGCGTACCCCTGCGAGACGGTGTCCGCGGCGTCCACGATGACGCCGAGCAGCCACGGAGCGACGATCCCCGCGACGCTGTACGCGGCGATGATGCAGCCGAAGAAGCCGGGCCGGTGCCTGCGGGGCAGGAAGTCGGCGGCGCCCGCGAAGGCGACCGAGAACGCCACGCTGTTGATGGAGAACGCGGCGACCACCAGCGCCAGTTGGAGCCCGCCCGGCGGCACCTGCGTGAAGGCGATCATGGCGACGCCCGCGAAGCAGAGATAGCCCATCGTCAGGAATCCGCGCGCGGCCCGCGCCGAGCGCCCGGCCTTCAGCATCCGCCCCGAGATCAGCCCGGCGGTGAGCAGCACGACGATCGCGAGCCCGTACGGGAGCGTGGCGAGGAGCCCGACGGTGCCGCGCGAGTAGCCCATCCCGTCGTGCAGGAACGAGGGCAGCCAGGACACCTTGAGCGAGGAGATGAGGTACCCGGCGAAGGAGAGCAGGGCGAGCCCCCAGAAGCTGCCGGTGCGCAGGAGCGAGGTCAGCGGTACGTCGATGTCACCATGATCAAGCCCCGCCGGCGATTGAGGCGCGGGGTCCGGGGCAGAGCCCCGTGGCCCCATCCCCGGCTCCCTCCGTGTCACGATCAGCCACAGCACGGCCCACAGCGCCCCGACGGCGACGAGCACGACGAACGCCGCGTGCCAGGTCCAGGTGATGATGACCCAGGTAAGCACGGGCGTGGCGACCAACGGCCCGACGGAGGACCCCGCGTTGACGATCGCGCCCGCGAACGCCCGCCGCTCGGAAGGGAAGCGGTCCGCCACGACGGACTGGCACAGCGCGTGGGCGGGGCCCTCGAAGAAGCCGAGCACCATCCGCGACGCGATCACCACGCCCACCGTGGTGGGCACGGTCAGCGGCGCCATGCTCGCCACCCACGCGATCATCAGAGCGGCCGCGGACCAGCGCCAGCCGATCCGCCGGAAGAACAGCGCGAGGACGACCGCGCCCGCCGCGAACAGCCAGAAGAAGGCGCTCGACATCAGGCCGTACTGGGCGGCGGTGAGCCCGAGGTCCTTCTCCAGGTCGGGCGCGGCGAGCCCGATGGCCGCCTTGTCGGCGAAGTTCAGGGTGAAGAAGGCCAGCAGCAGGCCGATGATCCACCAGTCCGTCGATGACACCCCTCGACGGAACCCCGGCTCCTTCGCCGTCCCGGCCGCCGCCTGCGACGCTGCATGCGCGGTCACGTCCACCTCCACGGTCCCGCGCCACCGGATGGGGTGGCGCACGGCACAGGCAATCGGAGGTGGCGGGCGCGAACAATGGCCGTTCTCCGCAGGGGCCCTTCGGCAATTCCGAAGGGACCCCGGCGGCGGCGCGAACTACTTGGCGGTCTGCGTGTGCACGTACTCGACGAGCCGGGTCAGCGAGTCCGGGTCGGTGTTCGGCGGCACGCCGTGGCCGAGGTTGAACACGTGGCCCTCCAGGCCCGCAGCGGCGTCGAGGACCTCGCTGGCCCTGGTCTCGACGGCCTCGGGCGTGGAGAACAGGATGGCCGGGTCGAAGTTGCCCTGGAGGGCCTTGCCGGGGCCGACGCGGCGCGCGGCCTCGTCGAGCGGGACGCGCCAGTCGACGCCGACGACGTCCGCGCCTGCCTCGCCCATGAGCCCGAGCAGCTCGCCCGTGCCGACACCGAAGTGGATCCGGGGCACCCCGTACTCCGCGACGGACTGGAAGACCTTCGCCGATGCGGGCATCACGGAGCGCCGGTAGTCGGCGGGCGCGAGCGCCCCCACCCAGGAGTCGAACAGCTGGACGGCGCTGGCGCCGGCCTCGATCTGCACCTTCAGGAACGCGGAGGTGATCTCGGCGAGCCGGTCGACCAGGTCGGCCCAGAGCTGCGGGTCGCCGTACATGAGCGCCTTGGTGTGCTCGTGGTTGCGGGACGGGCCGCCCTCCACGAGGTAGCTGGCGAGCGTGAACGGGGCGCCCGCGAAGCCGATCAGCGGCTTCTCGCCGAGCTCGGCGGTGAGCAGCCCGATGGCCTCCGTGACGTACCAGACGTCCTCGGGGGTGAGGTCCCGCAGCCGGGCCAGGTCGGCGCGCGTGCGGATCGGGTCGGCGATGACGGGGCCGACGCCGGGCTTGATGTCGAGGTCGATGCCGATGGCCTTGAGCGGCACGACGATGTCGCTGAAGTAGATCGCCGCGTCGACGTCGTGCCGGCGCACCGGCTGCATCGTGATCTCGGCGACCAGGTCGGGGCGCATGCAGGAGTCCAGCATCGCGATGCCCTCGCGCACCTTGTGGTACTCGGGCAGCGAGCGGCCGGCCTGGCGCATGAACCACACCGGCGTGTGCGGCACGGGCTCGCGCCTGCACGCCTTGAGGAAGGCTGAGTTCCTGGTCGCCTTCGTGGCTTCGTACGTCGCTGACGGCTGCTGGCCCGTGGCCTCGGTGTTGGCACTCACACCCGAAAGTTTCGCACGCCCCCGACGTCGCCTGTGAAGGACCTGGGGAAGGGGGCTCCGAGAGGGGTGTCCCTCCCCACGCGCGGGGTCCGCTCCCCTTAACCTTCCCGGCATGGCTGCGGCTCAGGGACAACGGTCGGGCGACGGGCGCGACGACCACGACGACACAGGCGGGATGAGTGAATCGGTGCGGGAGGGGCAGAACGCTCGGGACATGAACGCTGCACAGGAGCACGACCCCACCCCGCCCGCCTTCCGCACGGCGGTCGACGCCCTGCGGTCCGCGCGGCTCCGCCCGGAGATCGAGATCGACCCGACGCGGCCGCCGCAGCGCCTGGCTCCCTTTTCGTACGCGCTCGAGGCCGCGGTCGTGGACGGTGACGAGGATCTGGCCGACGGCCGGCTCGTCCTGCTGCACGATCCGGAGGGCCACGACGCCTGGCACGGCACGTTCCGGCTCGTGACCCTGGTCCGGGCCGAACTCGAACCCGAGATGGCGGCCGACCCCCTGCTCCCGGACGTCTCCTGGTCCTGGCTGACGGGCGCGCTGCAGGCCCGCGGCCTCTCCTATGGGGAGCCCTCGGGCACAGTCACTCGTGCGAGTTCGCACTACTTCGGCGGGCTCGGCGACCGGGCGCCCGCCTCGCAGATCGAGATCCGGGCGTCGTGGACACCGCGCGAGGGCCTGGGCGGCGTACCGGACACGGCGGCGCATCTCGCGGCGTGGTGCGAGGTGCTGTGCCAGATCGCGGGCCTTCCGCCGGTGGCGGCGGGGCCGCAGGGGCCGGACGGCGCGGTGGTGACGCTGCCGCAGCGGCGGGGGCCGCGGCCTTCCTGAGCGCCGTTTCCCAGGGATCATTTTCGGCCGTGTCGGAGCACCTCCGACACGGCCTTCCCATGTTTCGGATCCTTTCGAAATGGCCCCGGTCAGTCGGATTTGGTTCGATTGGATGCGACTCCTGACTATTCGGCACCCTTTCGAATGGTCGCTAGCGTGTCCGAATTGCTCGCATTGTTACTCACCAAATCGTGATCATTCTCTAAAGGCGGCCGGGTTTGGTGCCGAAGGACCCAGTGACCTTGAAAGCACGGTTCATCCCGGCTTCATCCCCGAGCCGGCTCCGTCCCGCACCCCAGGAGGCCTGGTGTCCGTTCTCCTCGAGCAGCCCTCAAGCCTGGTCGCCTACCGCCCGAACAAGCCGACGGCGATGGTGGTCGTGGCCGACCCCCGCGTCCGTTCCACCGTGACCCGCCATCTGTGGGCGCTCGGTGTTCGTGACGTGATCGAGGCCTCGTCCGTCGCTGAGGCTCGTCCCCGCATCGGCAACCCCCGCGACATCTGCGTCGCCGACGTCCACCTTCCCGATGGATCCGGCCTGACGCTCCTCTCCGAAACCCGAGCCGCGGGCTGGCCCAATGGGCTCGCCCTCTCCGCCGCCGACGACATCGGTGCCGTGCGCAACGCCCTCGCGGGCGGCGTCAAGGGCTATGTCGTCACCGGCACCCGTACCAACATCGGCCTGCCCACCCGCCCCGGCGCCGCCCCGATCGGCGCCGCGGCCGCCCGTATGCACCGTCGCCCCCCGGGTGCCCCGAGCCACCCGGGCGGCTACCGCGAACTCTCCGGCCGCGAAGTGGAGGTGCTCCGGCTCGTCGCCGAGGGCCAGTCGAACAAGGCCATCGGCGTCTCGATGGGCCTGTCCGCCCTGACCGTCAAGAGCCACCTCGCCCGCATCGCGCGCAAGCTCGGCACGGGTGACCGGGCCGGCATGGTCGCGGTCGCGCTGCGCACCGGCATCATCCACTGATCGACCCGTGGCCGGATTCGTCCGGTTTACTTCGGCACGGCGCCCGTCGACGGAACGTTCCGTCGACGGGCGCCGTGCGTTCACAGATACTCTTGACAGGTGACCGACGCCCAAGAGACCGCAGCAGACAGTTCACTGCGCACCACCGGAGGCGCCCCTCTGGACGACGGCGGATCTTCTGCTGAAGGATCTGTTGGTTCAGTCGACGGTGCGCCCACCCCCCTCCTCGAACCCCGCGAGGGCATCCCGCCGGTGATCGCCGACGAGGCCTCGCTCGCCGATGTCGTCGCGGCCTTCGCCGCCGGCACCGGCCCTGTCGCCGTCGACGCCGAGCGCGCCTCCGGCTACCGCTACGGGCAGCGCGCCTATCTGGTGCAGCTGCGCCGCGAGGGCGCGGGCACCGCGCTCATCGACCCGGTCGCCTGCCCCGACCTCTCCTCCCTCGGCGAGGCCATCGGCGACGCCGAATGGGACCTGCACGCCGCCACCCAGGACCTGCCGTGCCTGCGCGACATAGGCATGCGGCCCGCCCACCTCTTCGACACCGAGCTGGCCGGACGGCTCGCCGGTTTCCCGCGGGTGGGCCTCGGCGCGATGGTCGAGAACGTGCTCGGCTACGTACTGGAGAAGGGCCACTCCGCCGTCGACTGGTCGACGCGCCCGCTGCCCGAGCCCTGGCTGCGCTACGCCGCGCTCGACGTCGAACTCCTCGTCGACCTGCGCGACGCGCTGGAGAAGGAGCTCGACCGGCAGGGCAAGCTGGAGTGGGCCCACGAGGAGTTCGACGCCATCGCCTCGGCCCCGCCCCCGCCGCCGCGCAAGGACCCCTGGCGGCGCACGTCCGGCATGCACAAGGTGCGGCGCCGGCGTCAGATGGCGGTCGTCCGCGAGCTGTGGACGGCGCGCGACCAGGTCGCCCAGCGGCGGGACGTGTCGCCGGGCAAGGTGCTCGGTGACTCGGCGATCGTCGAGGCCGCACTCGCGCTGCCGCTCAATGTGCACGCGCTGTCCGCCCTGCCCGGCTTCGGCCACCGCATGGGCCGGCGCCAGCTGGAGCAGTGGCAGGCGGCGGTCGACCGGGCGCGGGCCCTGCCGGACTCCGAGCTGCCGCAGCCCGGCCAGCCCACGACGGGACCGCCCCCGCCCCGCGCCTGGGCCGACAAGGACCCCGCCGCGGCGGCCCGCCTCTCGGCGGCGCGCGCGGCGGTCTCGGCCCTCGCCGAGACGCTCTCGATGCCCCAGGAGAACCTGATCACGCCGGACACCGTGCGCCGGGTGTGCTGGGAGCCTCCGGCGGTCGTGGACGCGGAATCCGTGGCGGAGGCGTTGGCCTCGCACGGGGCGCGGCGCTGGCAGGTGGAGCAGGTGACCCCGGTCCTGCTCCCGGCGCTGACGGCCTGATCCCATCCCCTCTTCCGTACGCCCCCGACTTCCGGTCGGGGGCGTACGGCGTTCACGGGCCCCGTGGGTGGCGGCCCCTCCGTCCTCCGCCCTGGGGCTCTGCCCCGGACCCCGCTGCTCAATCGCCGCAGGGGCTTAGGAGGTGTGACCTTCGCCGCTCCGGCCCGGGGGGCTTCAAGACTTGGTTACCCGCAAGTAGCATGACGGTATTCGCAGCGCGCCGTCCGCGTACCCGGAAACGGGTCCGTACCGGACGCCCGCGCCGCGCGGCAGCGCATTCCCGCACCAGGAGGAGAGCCATCGTGCCTCGTACCGTCAGGGACGTCGTCTTCGTCGACGGCGTCCGCACCCCGTTCGGCAAGGCGGGCCCGAAGGGCATCTACCACGAGACCCGCGCCGACGACCTGGTCGTCAAGTCCATCCGGGAGCTGCTGCGCCGCAACCCGAACCTGGACCCCGCGCAGATCGACGAGGTCGCCGTCGCCGCGACCACGCAGATCGGTGACCAGGGCCTGACCATCGGCCGCACCGCGGGCATCCTCGCGGGCCTGCCGCAGTCGGTCCCCGGCTACTCCATCGACCGCATGTGCGCGGGCGCGCTCACGGCCGTCACCACCACCGCGGGCTCCATCGCCTTCGGCGCGTACGACGCCGTCATCGCGGGTGGTGTCGAGCACATGGGCCGCCACCCCATGGGCGAGGGCGTGGACCCGAACCCCCGCTTCGTATCGGAGAAGCTGGTCGACGAGTCGGCCCTCTTCATGGGTATGACGGCGGAGAACCTGCACGACCGCTACCCGCACATCACCAAGCAGCGCGCCGACGAGTACGCCGTGCGCTCGCAGGAGAAGGCGGCGAAGGCGTACGCGGACGGGAAGATCCAGCAGGACCTCGTCCCGATCTCCGTCCGCAACACCAACGCCGAGGTCGGCGAGACCGGCTGGGGCCTGGTCACGGCCGACGAGCCGATGCGCCCGGGCACGACGCTCGAGAACCTCGCGGGCCTCAAGACCCCGTTCCGCACGCACGGCCGCGTCACGGCCGGCAACGCGGCCGGTCTCAACGACGGCGCGACGGCCTCGATCATCGCCTCCGAGGACTTCGCCCGCGAGAACAACCTCCCGGTGAAGATGCGCCTCGTCTCCTACGCCTTCGTGGGCGTGGAGCCGGAGGTCATGGGCTACGGCCCGATCCCGGCGACGGAAAAGGCCCTCGCGAAGGCCGGCCTGTCGATCGAGGACATCAACCTCTTCGAGATCAACGAGGCGTTCGCCATCCAGGTCCTGGCCTTCCTGGACCACTACGGCATCGCGGACGACGACGCGCGCGTCAACCAGTACGGCGGCGCCATCGCGTACGGCCACCCGCTCGCCTCCTCCGGCGTCCGTCTGATGACGCAGCTGGCCCGCCAGTTCGAGGAGCACCCGGAGGTCCGCTACGGCCTCACGACCATGTGCGTCGGCTTCGGCATGGGCGCCACGGTCATCTGGGAGAACCCGCACCACAAGGACGCCGGAGGCGACAAGTGAGCACCACCACCGCTGAGCTCCTGAAGGGCGCCTCGGCCCTCTTCCCCGACGAGGTCGTCACGTCCGCGCACGTACGCCACCTCGACCTCCCGTACGGTGCGGGCAAGTTCGCCCTCATCACGCTGGACAACGGCCTGGACCACACCAAGCCGACCACCTTCGGCCCGGCCTCGCTCGCCAACCTGAACACGGCGATCGACCAGGTGGAGAAGGAGGCCGCCGAGGGCGACATCGTCGGCGTCGGCGTCACCGGCAAGCCGTTCATCTTCGCGGTCGGCGCCGACCTCAAGGGCGTCGAGCTGCTGAAGAAGCACGACGACGCGCTCGCCATCGGCAAGGGCGGCCACGAGGTCTTCAAGCGCCTCTCCGCCCTCGCGGTCCCCACCTTCGCGTACTACAACGGCGCGGCGATGGGCGGCGGCGTCGAGGTCGGCCTGCACTGCAGCTACCGCACCGTCTCGAAGGCCCTCCCGGCCTTCTCCCTCCCCGAGGTCTTCCTCGGTCTCGTGCCCGGCTGGGGCGGCTGCGCGCTCCTCCCGAACCTCATCGGCGCGGACAAGGCCGTCTCGGTCATCATCGAGAACAGCCTCAACCAGAACAAGCAGCTCAAGGGCAAGCAGGTCTACGAACTCGGCATCGCGGACGCGCTGTTCGAGGGCGCCGACTTCCTGGAGCAGTCCCTGCTCTGGACCGCGGACGTCCTCAAGGGGAACGTCAAGGTCGAGCGCCCGGACGTCGACCGCGGCGAGGCCTGGGACCAGGCCGTGGCGCGCGGCAAGTTCATCGCCGACGGCAAGGTGCACGGCGCGGCCCCGGCGGCGTACCGCGCGCTGGACATCATCGCGAACGCCAAGTCCGGTGACCTGCAGGCCGGCTTCGACGCCGAGGACCAGGCCCTCGCGGACCTGATCATGGGCGGCGAACTGCGCGCGGGCATCTACGCGTTCAACCTCGTCCAGAAGCGCGCGAAGCGCCCGGCGGGCGCCCCGGACAAGAACCTGGCGCGCCCGGTGTCGAAGGTCGGCGTGGTCGGCGCGGGCTTGATGGCCTCGCAGCTGGCGCTGCTCTTCCTGCGCCGCCTCGAGGTCCCGGTCGTCCTCACGGACATCGACCAGGCGCGCGTCGACAAGGGTGTGGGCTACGTCCACGCCGAGATCGACAAGCTGCTCGGCAAGGGCCGCATCAACCAGGACAAGGCGAACCGCCTCAAGGGCCTGGTCTCCGGTGTCCTGGACAAGGCGGAGGGCTTCTCGGACGCCGACTTCATCATCGAGGCGGTCTTCGAGGAGATCGGCGTCAAGCAGCAGGTGTTCGCGGAGGTGGAGGCCGTGGCCCCCGCACACGCGATCCTGGCGACGAACACCTCCTCCCTCTCGGTCTCCGAGATGGCCTCGAAGCTGAAGCACCCCGAGCGCGTGGTCGGCTTCCACTTCTTCAACCCGGTCGCGATCCTCCCGCTCCTGGAGATCGTCCGCGGCGAGCAGACGGACGACGCGGCGCTGGCCACGGCGTTCGGCGTCGCCAAGAAGCTGAAGAAGACCGCGGTCCTGGTCAAGGACGCCCCGGCGTTCGTGGTCAACCGCATCCTGACCCGCTTCATGGGCGAGATCCAGAACGTCATCGACGAGGGCACGCCGGTGGCCGTGGCGGAGAAGGCGGTCGAGCCCCTCGGCCTCCCCATGTCCCCGCTGGTCCTGCTTGAGCTGGTCGGTCCGGCGATCGGTCTGCACGTCTCGGAGACCCTCAACCGCGCCTTCCCGGAGCGCTTCACGGTCTCCCCGAACCTCGCGGCGGTCGTCAAGGCCGGCAAGCGCGGCTTCTACGTCTACGACTCCGGCAAGCCGGAGCTGGACCCGGAGGTCGCGGCGCTCCTCGAGCAGGGCGACGTGGTCCTCACGGAGGAGCAGGTCCGCGACCGCGTCCTCGACGCGGTGGCCCAGGAGATCGGCCTGATGCTCGACGAGGGCGTCGTGGCCGAGGCCCAGGACATCGACCTGTGCCTGATCACGGGTGCGGGCTGGCCCTTCCACCTGGGCGGAATCACTCCGTACCTGGACCGGGCGGGCGTCTCGGAGCGGGTCATCGGGAAGAAGTTCCTGGAGGCCGGGGTGGCTTCGGTTCCGGCGTGATGGTGCGCGGCTGACGTGACGGTGCGTTTGTGACGCACGGTGCGCGTCTGATGTGACTGTGACGGCTACCCACGAAATATTCGTGGGTAGCCGTCACAGTGTGCGGTCAGGAGCTCCACGGCCCCAACGGGCTCCCTGCCTTGGGAGACAGCTGTCGCCGCACTCGTAGTCGACCGTCCAGGCCGATGACCGCGACGGCCAGCGCCCCGGACGCGTCGTACGCCATCGACGGGGCGTTCGTGAACATCTCCCCCGACTCGCGCCAGTGCGTACCAGAGACGTCCTTGTCGCGGTCGGGCATCGAAACGACCACTCGGCCCCGGCTGCCGCGATGCGCCAAGAAGGCCTCGCGTGCCCCGCGTTCGGGGGCCCACAGCGCGGCCACCGCGCCGGTGCCACCGTGACCGCCGAGCCCCGCCCCCGAGCCCGGCCAGCGACCGTCGGCATGCTGCCGGTAGGCCATGACCTGCTGGGTCCCGGCCTCCCGGAAATACAGGCAGGTGCGACCGCCTCCGGAATCGACCGCGGAGAGCCCGCCGGTCGCCGGCCGCCCCGTCTTGAGGGTGTCGTCCAGCAGGAACGGGCCTCCCGGTTCGGTCTGGTGCCAGCGCCAGACCGAGGTCTTGCCCGGCACGAACAACTCCACGGTGCCGCGCTCAGTGGTGACGGCTGTGCCCGCGTCCTGGACGAAGCTGCCGCCGATGCTCTCCCACGGCGCCCAGGTGCCGTCCGTGTCCCGACGGCGCACGCTGATGCCCTGGTCGAAGTCGCGGCAGAAGACGTACAGCCGGCCGGCCGCGTCGACCGCCGCGTGCGGCACTCCCAACTCCCGCTGGCGGTGCGCGTCGCCGTGCGCCCAGTCGGGGTTCTCCAAGCTCTGCCAGCCGCTGAATCCGTTGCCGTCCGGGTCCTGGGTGGTGTGGACGACGTCGACGGTGACTCCGCTGCCGATGACGTGCTGGCGGCGCAGGGCCGCGAGTTCCGCGGGCCCACCGGGAAGTCCGGCAACGGCCAGGGTGGGAGCCACCCAGCCCTCGCCGAGCACGAACGGCCCCTTCCACTCGCCGCTCGCAGGCCCGGTCTCCGTCCAGAAGGCAAGCCGACCGCCCAGCACTCCGAAGGCGTTGAGCCGCCCGCCCGGGCCGAGGCGCAGCCATCCGGTGGTCGGCGAGTACCGGTGGGCGGTGCTCATCATGTGTGTGCTGCGGAACGGGTCCGGGCCCAGCTGTCGGTCGCCACAGGTGTGACAGGTGCCGTGCCGGCAGTCGTCGGGGGCGTCGAGGCCGCTGTACGTCGCCAGGTACTCGGCCTTCTCCGTCACCGCGTCCGAGTCGAGGTTGTAGCCCCAGAAACGGTTGGCGTAGCCGCGATAGTGCTCGACGACGGTGGCGTGCCCCGCCTCGCGGTGCCGGGTGAGGGCCGCGAGGGCGAACTGGGTGGTCGTGGTGTGGTCGATGTGGTCGGAGCAGACGAACTCCGTTCGGCCACCGTCGTGTTCGGGGTCGGGGTCCATGGTGCGGACAGTGGTCGGCCGGACGCGGTCGAGCAGTGCCGCGAGCCCGCCGATCACCTGGTCCCGGGTGATGTGCTGGGCCTCGGTCACGACCCCGCCGTGCACGGGCAGCGTGCGCTGGGTGCGCAGCGCGCCTTCCCACAGCTCGTGCAGCCGGGTGCGGGTGCCCCGCTCCGTGGGTGCGCCCATGTGCAGCTGGAAGAAGTACAGGCACACGGAGGGGTGGCCGACGAGGACGAACCGCTCCACGGCGAATCCGGGGACGATCTCCACCGCCTCGCGGTGCCACGGACGGTCGCGGTCGCCCGTCGCCATCCGGGCGTACGCCGAGCGCAGACCGCACCCGCGTTCGGTGCTGTAGCGGGCGAAGTCGGGTGCCACAGCCTTGCGTTGCGGTTCGTTGGTGTCGACGTTGATGCCGTCGCCCTCTCCCGCGGTGACGATCACCGTTGTGACGACGTCGCCGTCCTGCAGGGAGCGCACCAGGTCGGGGTTCATGAAGTACAGGTCGTCGTCCTGGTGGGCGACGATGTGCAGGACGGAACGGGTCGGCGAGGTCTCCGGGGCGGTCATCGGTCCACCACGTTCATGGCCATGGCCCCGGATGCCGAGCAGTACGGACGCACCCACACCGGGCGCGCCGGGTGGACCACGGCGAACTCCGAGGCCTCCTCCCCCGCGAGCGGGACCGACGGGTAGACGTAGGCGCTCTTCACGTCGTGGAAGTCCTCCAGCAGATGGCAGACGCGCACCTTGCGCCGGTCGTACGGGTCGGGCTGGAGCCACCAGTCCCAGTCCTCCCACCGCTCCAGGCGGAGGTCGACGACATGGCGCAGTGGTACCTCGGCCCGGAACGACTGCCGGCCCAGGATCCCTACCTGTACGGCAACATTGCGCGCATGTCGGCCTCGGCGGCTGACGACGAACTGGGCACCGGGCTCCATCCGGAGGCCGCCGCACAGCACACCGCGCAGGGAGATCGTGTCGGCGTCGACATCGACTTCGGTGCACTCGACGTGCTCCTCACGCAGCACGGTCCGCAGCATGAGCCGACCGTTCGGCTGCGCGTACGGGAGGTTCCAGGCGATCGGTCCTGTGGGCGGGCGGCCGATCACACGGGCGCGCGCACCGATCAGGGCACGGGTGTCCCGGACTCCTGCCTTCATGTGCACGGGGGCGACGTTGGGAGCGCTCATGGTCACCTGCCAGCGCCCGTCGCCGAGGGCGTCGAAGGCGGACGGCGTGAGCGCGGCGGAATATCGGGTCGCACCGTTGTCCAGATCCTTGCGCGAGGTGCGCAACGGGAGATCGGGGCGGCGCTCACCGTCCGACGGCTTGTGGCGCAGCGTGAACTGCCAGCGGCGGCCCTCCCCGGGACCGTCGGCCGAAAAGCGCAGCCAGCCCGTGTCATCGGTGGTGACGTCCACGGTGGCCGCGCCCAGCGTCACCGGGGGCACGGTGAGAACGCCGCCGCCGGCGCGACGGGCCGACCCCGGGGACCGGTAGCCCCGCTGGGCGGCGGCTCGCTTGCGGGCGGCCTCCTCGAACAGCGCGACGTAGCGGGCCGCCACGGCGGACGGGTCGTAATCGGCTCCGTTGCGCAGGGCGGCGGCCCCCATGGCACGGCGCAGCGGTTCGTCGGCCATGAGCCGTCGGAGCCCCCAGACGATGCCCTCGACCTGCCCATTGGGCACGAGAAAGCCGTCCTCGCCCGGGTGGAGGATCTCGCGCGGGCCGACGGGACAGTCGGTGGACACCACGGGCAGTCCGCAGCGCATGGCCTCGACCAGCGTCATACCGAAGGACTCCGCGCTGGAGGTGACAGCCGCGATGGACCCCTTGGCCCACTCCGACTCGATCGGCGAGAAGCCGCCCATCAGCAACGCCCGTCCGGCCAGGCCCAGTTCAGAGACCAGCTCGCGGAGCTTGCCGGCCTCGCCGCCGTCGCCGTAGATGCGCAGTTGCCAGTCGGGGAACTCGTCGGCGAGTTCCCCGAAGGCCCGGATCAGCAGGTCGTACCGCTTGATGTGGTGCATGCGTCCGGCGCTGACCACGACCTTGTGCGTGCAGTCGGACGGCGGTACGGACGGCTCGGGCACGCTGTTGGGGATGCCGACGACGGAGATGCCGGGGATCGGCGTGTTCTCCATGAACGAGCGGGCGTCGGCCTCGGTGACCGTGGTGATGGCGTCGAGCCGTGGGTAGACCCGGGCCATCTCGGCCCGCACCGCGGCGGGGATACCCAGGTGCGTCATGTGCTCCTGGGCGATGCGCAGCGCACCGTCGCGGGTGTACCCGGCGACGAACAGATTGAGGCTGGGCCGGGTGCCGACGACCACGTCGGCGTCGGTGCGGTCCAGATCCCGGATGATGCGGGCGTCGGTGAACCTGCTGTACTGCGCGTAGAACTCCTCCTGGCGCGGCACCACTTCGCTGGGCTCGTCGCCTCCGGCCGCGGTGTGGTCGGCGGATCCGGGGCGCAGGTCGACGAGGGCGCGAACGGTGATCCGCGGGGAGATCTCGAACTTGGTCGCGGTCGTACGCCGGAACACCGAGACGATCTCCACGTCGTGGTGGACGGCCAGCGCCTCCGCGAGATTGATGACCGTGCGGTTGGTGCCGCCGATGCCGTAGATGTTGTTGATGAGGAAGGAGATCTTCATCGGACCTCGCCCTCCTTGCGCTCGAACGGACTTGGCACGGGGTAGTACGCCTGGAGGAACTTGTTGAGCATCACGGTCTGCCGAACCACGTCGCGCCCGTCGGACAATGTGTCGTTGATGCAGAAGGCCTGCCGGTCACGGCGGGCGAGCAGAATGCCGAGCCGCCGCTGTATCTCGGGCCTGGCCAGGTCGAGATAGGCGAAGGTGATCTCGGAGGGGATCGCTCGGCCGGTGAAGTAGGCGTAGTAGTGGTACAGCGACGACGGGATGGAGATGTCGTCCGCGCTGCGAAACCGGCTCATGGACGTGTTCCAGTGCGCCTCGGCGAACTCCGTCTCGATCTCCTGGAGCACGCTGCGCCGCAGCGCATAGGGGGCGTGCCGGATCTTCTGGACGATGGCCGAGCCGAAGTTGTCCAGCAGCAGTCTGCGGTTGTTCTTCCCGGCCGCGTCGACCGGCCTGTCCCCCAGCGTCCGCTCCCACTGGGGCACTTGGGACGGCGACAGGAAGGTGCGGGTCATGCCGTTCGACAGGAAGAAGTCGGCCGGGGTGACCGGACGCCCGAGGAACATGTCGTCGTTGAAGTAGAGGAAGTGCTCGGACAGGCCCTTGATGTGGTGCAGCCTGCTCTCGATCGCATGGGAGTTGAACGTCGGCAGGGCGGCCGAGTCGTGGAAGATCTCCGAGTGGTCGACCACGGTGATCCGCGGGTGGCGTTCATTGAGCCAGCCCGGACACTGACGGTCCGTCACCAGATAGACGTGGCGCACCCAAGGGGCGTTCTGCTCCAACGCACGCAGGGAGTAGCGGAGTTCGTCCCGACTGATATAGCGGGCGGCGTTCGCGGACTCCGAGTGATAGCCGCCCTCGCCGTACACGGCCCGGCGGTGCTGCCACTCGGGGTCGTCCCCGTCGACCCAGGTGTAGACCACGTCGATGGGGAAGCGGACGTCCTCGGGCAGTGCGTCGGCGCACGGTGCGATGGTGCGCACCGAGCGGGTGCGGCGGGTGTGCAGCGCCGCGAAGCCCGTCAGCCTGCTGACCGGCACGACAACCCTGGGTTCGTCGAAGGCCACGTCGTCGGTGACACGGTTGGGCCTTGGAGCGACGAGTCGGCCGTCCTGCTGTTGCCAGAACTCGATGTCGCAGCCGTGGGCGAGGCCGATGACCAAGGATGCGGCGGGGTCGCTCCACACCATGCCGACACGCAACACTTGTGCTCCGCCCACGAGTTGGCGGGCACGACGGGATCCGCACAGGGCCCGGCGGCCCACCTCGACGTCGCCGCGGCAGGCGGTCACATAGACGGGTCCGGTGGCGGCGCTGCGGCTCAGCGCCCGAGCCACCCGGTCGCGGTCCGCCTCGGCGACGGCGAGGCACGAGCGGTAGTCCGACTCACCCCGGACCGCGAAGTAGTCGACGCCCTCCTCGTCGAACAAGGTCGAGACGAGTTCGAGGTTGGCCTCACGCAGTCCCAGTGGTGACACCGTGGGGCGCACCAGTGCGACGTGTCTGCTGTGTCCGGCCAGGACGGCGAGCCGCTCCTGCGCGTTGAACAGATGCGGCCAGCGCCGGCGCGCCCGCGCGGCGCGCAGGGCGCGGGCCAGCAGGGTCACGGCCGTCGCATGGCGCAACAGCTGCTTGAGTCCTGTCCGCAGACGGATCGGTACACGGCGCGCGATCCGGCGCCGCAGCCCGCTCGGGACAAGGGTGCGGTACGCCCCGACGACCGCGGACGCCTCGGGATTGCCCATGCTCACGACTGGTTGCCCGACTCCCTCGAAGCCCCGCGCTCGAAGATGCTGCGGACGGGGTAGTAGCGGCGCAGAAGGCGGATGACGGCCTCGGTTCCGCCCTGGTCCAGGGCCCGTTGGTCGCCGAGCCCGTAGAACTGGATCTGCTGGGTGTCCCGGCGCACGAGCAGTCGCTCCAGGCGGAGGTCGATGCCGGGCAGGGCCGCGTGCAGCGCCGTGGACGCCTCACCGGACGGGTCGGCGATTGCGGACGTGTACCCGATGTGATGGAGCACGCTGTCCAGCGGGTGGCCACCGGGGATCGCGGGCACCGTCTGCCCGTCGAACAGCGGCAGGGTCGCGGAGACCGACTGCGTGAGGCGTTCGAGGGTGGCGCAGCGATGGGGTTGTGGGCCGCCCGCGTAGCCGTGGGCGGTGACACTCCCGGTTGCCGTGTAGGCGGCCCGGGTCCAGGGGGCGAACGACTCCTCGGCCGTCCACCGCCCTCGGCGCGGGCGGGTGACGCCATGCGGGCCGAAGTAGTCGAAGGGGCGCACCGGCCGGCCGAACAGGGCACCGGGACGCAGCAGCACGAAGTGCTCTGCGACATCGGGGAGTTGGTGCAGCTGCCACTCGGCGCCGGGGCCCGCGGGGACGATGCTGAGCCTGTCGTCGGAGTGCAGCCAGCCAGGCACTGGCGCCTGGGCGACCACGTGAACGACATCGATCCACGGTGCGTACTGGTGCACGGAACGCAGGGCGGCCCTGAGCAGTTCCTCGCCCCAGAGGGTGGGGTGCTGCCAGAGCAGGACGGCATCGACGGGGAAGGTGACCTCTTCGAGCCGAGGCACGTCGAAGTGCTCCAGCGTGACCGTCGGCTCCATGTCGCCTTCGATGTCGCAATAGCCGCTCAGCCGGTCGAGGGCGATCTCGATGCCGTGCGCGTCCGCGGGCACGGCCCGCTGCACCCGGTTGGGGCGGGGGCCGACGAGCCGTTCCTGGGGCAGGTCGGTGTTGTGGGTCCAGAACTCGATCTCGATGCCCTGGTCGTCGCCGAGCCAGAGGTTCTCGGTCGGATCGGTGCGCAGCCAGACGAGGCGAATGACGCGCGCCTTGCCGAAGTGCTTCCACGCCTTCACATGGCTGCCGGGAATCGACTGCGTGTCGCTGTTGGCCGGCGACACCGACACCACGTACCCGGTGTGCTCCTCCAGCAGGGCGCGCAGGGCGCGGCGCACCGCTCCCTTGTCCCGCTGGTCCACGGCGAGAGCGATACGCCGGTCGTCGAGGGCCGGGACCGCGAACCAGGGGATCTCGGCCGCGTCGAGCGCGTGGGCGACGAGGCGGAGGTCGAGCCTGCGGGCCAGGTCGAAGGTGAGCCCGGTGTGCACGTGCCCGATACGGCTGTCCGGTGCCGCGACCCGGCGCTCGGAGCGGCCCAGTTCGACTCTGCGGACGCGCCGCAGCGCACGCCGGTGGAGGCGTGCTTCGCGGCGGCGGAGGGTCTGCGCCAGCGAACTCTGGAGCTTGCGCCGCACCCGTCTGGGGACCGTCGTCGTGGCGACGGAGCGCACGGGCTGCGGGACGAGCCGCCGGTATACGTGGGCCGCGGAGCTCAGCGACGTCTGATCTGCCACGTCATGAACTCCGTCTCATCGCTCGTAGGGGCTGGGCGTGGGGAAGTAGGAGGTGAGGAATCCGTCGAGGAGTTCCTGCTGGGCCTCGATGTCCTCGGGGGTCGAGAAGGCGTCGTTGAGGCAGAACGAGTCCTGGTTCCTGCCGTCCAGGAGCCGCTGCAAGCGGTCCGCCAGGTCGGGCACGGCCAGTTGGAGATAGGCGAAGGGCATCGAGCCCGGCTGGGCGCGGCCGGTGAGGGCCGCGTAGTAGAGCGCGAACGACGAGGTGGGCGAGAGGTCCGTGATCGCACGGAACCGGCTGGCCGAGGTGCGGGCCCAGGCTTCGGGAAAGTCCCGCTCGGCCTCGTCCATGGCCGACTTGAGCAGGGCGTACGGGATGTGCTCCATGGGCTGCGTGATGACCCGGCCGAAGCGCTCGTGCAGCAGGGCGCGGTTGTTCTTGCAGGCGGCGTCGACGGGGGTGTCGGTCGGAGCGACCGGGCCCTGAGGGATGCGGTTGCGCGAGGGGAAGTACCGCGCCACGCCGGTCGGCGTGAAGAACGCGTGCGGGGCGACGGGCCGGCCCATGAACATGTCGTCGTTGAAGTAGAGGAAGTGCTCGGCGATCCCCTCGATGTGGTGCAACTGGCTCTCGATGGAGTGCGAGTTGAACGTCGGCAGGTCCGCCGGGTTGCGGAAGATCTCCCGGTGGTCGGCTGTGCGCAGGCCGGGCAGGTCCTCGCGCAGCCAGTCCGGCACCTGGTCGTCGGTGACGATGTAGATGTTGCGTATCCAGGGCGCGAACAGGTGCAGGGAGCGCACCGAGTAGCGCAGCTCGTCACGGCTGATGAAGCGCGCGTCGCTGGCCGACTCCGCGTGGTACGCCTCGCCCTTCGCGGTCGCCTTGCGGCGTTGCCAGGCGGGGTCGTTGCCGTCGACCCACGTGTAAACGGCGTCGATGGGGAAGGCGATGTCGTCGGCGCAGTTCACCAGGAACTCGGGCCGGGTGGGCAGCGGCGGCGCGAGGTTCGGGTCGGTCCAGTCGGAGACGAAGCGGCTGAACAGACGGGCGGCGCCCAGCACGTTCGCGCCGTCCGCCGCCACGGCCCAGGTGGCCCGGTTGGCGCGGGGCGCGACGAGGTACGTGCCGCGCTGCTGCCAGAACTCGATGGCGCAGCCGTACTCGTGACCGAGCAGCAGATGCCGGCCCTGATCGGTGCGGTACCAACTCACGTTCAGCACGCGGGCACCGGAGACGTCGCGCCACGCCTTCGGGTCCCGCGAGGAGACGGGCTTGGCCGGGCGAAGGGCGTCGGGATCCACCACGCTCAGGTGGCCGGGGTACTGGCCGAGACCCCGGAAGACCGCGCCGAGCGCCTTCTCCCGGTCGTGCTCGGCAACAGCCACGACGGTGCCGTGGTCGGAGGTGCCGCGCACCGCGAAGTGGCCCACGCCCGCGGCGTCGAGCAGCGCGGTGAGCGCCCTGCGGTTCGCCTCGCGGGCGCTCAGCGGCGTGACACCGGGCTCGACGTAGACGTCGGAGTGCTCCCCGGAGGCCGCGCTTCCCGTGGGAACGGCAGGCGTGTGCTGCGCCGGTCCGACCGAGATGCGAGGCGCAACATGGTGGACGGCGGATTCCGAAACGGTTGTCACCGGCGCTGCCCTTCAAGGGCGTGCAGAAGTCGCACTTCACCCCTCCCCTTCTCGCCCGGCACTGAGCCGAGAACGAGCCCCAGCGGTCGCACGCCCTTGTGCCCCCCGGCTCGAAAACCGCGACCGCTCACCAACCGGCAATAAATAGCCGGATTTGATCACCGAAAGACCTATTCAGCCTCACAGATGTCGCGCACATCTTCACTAAGTCATCACACATCTGTCAACAGGGGTTATGACTCGTTCCACAAAACAAAAAGTTCGGAGTCGGTCTATAGTTCGGGCACAGCACGGCCCGCCGGTCGGCCCCGCGGCCTGCCTCTCCCCCACTCGTGGCCTCCCTACCCGTCATCACCCGGGTCGGTGCCTCCTTGCGCCGAGCCACCTGCGAGAGAGGACACCGCGGCATGACGCACGCCCTGACGGAGCCGCAGCAGACCCGTAGATCCAGGCGCGCACCCGGGCGCCGCAGGGGCAAGCCGCGACGACGACGCGTGTGGCGCTGGATCCTGCTGGCCCTGGTCGTCGTACTCCTGGCCGCGGGCGGCACGGGGTACTGGCTCTACAGCAACCTCGACGGCAACCTGAAGGGCGTGGACCTCGACAAGGCCATCGGCACCAACAGGCCCGAGAAGCTGCCCACTTCGGGGCAGAACATCCTCGTGCTCGGCTCCGACTCGCGCTCCGGCGCCAACGCCTCGCTCGGCACCGGCAAGGTTTCCGGCGCCCGCTCCGACACCGCCCTCGTGATGCACATACCCGAGGGCCGGCAACAGGCCGTCGCCATCAGCATCCCGCGCGACACCCTCGTCACCCGTCCCGAGTGCACGGCAACCAGTGGCTCCGCCCTGCCGTCCGCGAAGCGTGTGATGTTCAACTCCGTCTATTCCGCGGCCGGTCCGGCCTGTGTGGTCAAGACGGTGGAGCAGATGTCCGGCGTGCGCATGGACCACTTCGTGGAGATCGACTTCGCCGGCTTCAAGGGGCTCGTGGACGCGATCGGCGGCGTTCCGGTCACTGTCGACAAGGCCATCCACGACAAGTCCAGCGGCCTCGACCTGGAAGCCGGCACACACACGTTGGACGGAACCCGGTCGCTGGCGTTCGTCCGCACCCGGCACGGCATCGGCGACGGCAGCGACCTCGGCCGCATCGGACTGCAGCAGAAGTTCATGATCGCCCTGCTGTCCGAGATCGAGAAGCAGGACCTGTTGGGCAGTCCCACCAAGGCGTACAAGATCGCGGACAATCTGACCGAGTCGATGACGACGGACTCCGGCCTCTCCTCGCTGACCAAGCTGGCCGACTTCGCGCGCAGCATGAACGGCGTGGATCCCGGCTCCATGGAGACGGTCATGCTTCCGGTGGCCTACGACCAACAGGACCGCAATCGCGTCGTGGCCGCGGAGCCGCAGGCGAGCACGCTGTGGAAGGCGCTGCGCACGGACAAGGAGATCCCCGAGTCGGCGAAGAAGTCCCCGGCCACCGGCGGAACCTCCGGCTGACCCTCCCCCGCCGACTCTGCGATCAGGCCCGCTGCGACGGCGCGAGGCGCAGGCCGGACTCAGCGGTCTGGCGCGCGATGTGCAGACCGCCGTCCGCACCGATCATGCCGAGCACCACCCGCCCGAACGCGTCGCACGCAAGGGCAGGAGCGCCCACGCAGCCCTCGCCGGTCGCCGACCACCAGAGGCCCGCCTGCTCGTTCTCCGTGCCGAAGGCGGCCAGCATGACCTGCCCGTCCACGTCGCGATGGGCCAGTACGGTGCAGTCGTAGCCGTCGATCGGAGCGCGCAGCGCGGCCAACACACCCTCGCCGGGCGCTCCACCCAGCGGGTACACCCAACCTCCCGGCCGATGCCCCGCGATCCCACCGGTGGTGGGATCGGTCCAGTAGTACGTGGCCCGGCCCGGCGCGGTCTCCAGGGCAACGGCGCTGCCGGGAGCCACCGTGACGGGGATGTCGGGCTGCTGTCGGACGTCCCCGTCGGGCTCTTCCTGGGCCCACCGCATGATGAGGTTCGGGCCGGGGACCATCGCCTCGACATGACCGGAGGAGTGGTCGACCACGACCACCGGCTCCTGGGCCTGACTGCCCTTGAGGTCGGTCCACCCGCCCCACGTGCCACCGGGCAGCTCCCTGCGCAGCATCACGCCGCGACCCGCGTTGCGGACGAAGACGTAGACGGTGCCGGAGGCGCTGACCGCGGCGACCGGGACGCCGAAGCGGGCCGCCTTCTCCCGGTCCTTGTGCGGATTGCCCAACGAGCGCCACTCGGTGACGGGGCGTCCGGTCTGGTACTGGATGGCGTGCACGACGTCGACCGCGGGCGGCCCGTCCCCCTTGCGCACCTGACGGCGTCCGACGAAGTGGACGTAGGCGTCGGCCCCTTGGGTCGCGTACACATGGGTCAGGCCGGCGACCGGGATGACGTCGGGGCCCTGCCAGTCCGGTCCGCCCGGCCGCCGCTCGGTCCACCTCAGCAGCCCGGTGCGGGTGCGGGCGTAGGCGGTGAGCCGACCGTCCCTGCCGAGGACCAGCCAGCGGCCGGCCACCGGCCCCTCGGCCCCGCGAGAGCCGTCCACCGCGCTGTCCGTCTCGACGATCGCTCTGTCGCGGGCGGCGCCGCGCCCGGATCTGGTCCGCATGACGTGACCTGCCCCTTCTCTGACGCGGGGCGGCGACCGATCATCTGTTCCGAACCTGTGTGCGCCCCGAGCCGTCCCATCATAAAGTGACGGACCAGTGAACATGGCGCGATGATCCCGTGCAGCACCGCGTTCAGTGGTGCTGGGACCTCGGTTCAGACCGGCTGCCAGGCGGTCAGCGCGAGCCCCGGTTCGTCCTTGCGTCGGGCGACGAGCAGCTGCCCCGTGGACGACGAGGCCGAGGCCGCGGTGACATCGCCCCGGTGATCGAGAGCGAGCGCCACCTCCGCATCCTCCGGCAGGCCCGGCCCCGACTCCACCCACCAAGCACCGGCCGACTCCTGCTCCGTGGGATACGCGGCAAGGGCCACGCGGCCGGAGGTCGTGCGCTGCGCGAGAACCGTGCAGTCGTGGCCGTCGAGCATGCACCGTACGGCCGCTACCGGGCCCGGTCCGGCCGCCTTGAGGAGAGGCACGGGCTGCGCGTCCCCGCGCCAGGCGTGCAGCACCTCGTCCTCGTCCGTGAAGAAGAGCGTGCTGTGGGTCGCGGATGTGACCAGAGCGGTCAGGCTCGACTCGCGGACCTTGACCGACAGCGCCCCGCCGTCATTCACCGGCTTCGCGCCCGGCTCCCGCTGTCGCCAGCAGGCGATCCCGTCGGCCGTGACCGCATACACCTCCACCAGGCCCGACTCCCCTGCCACCGCGGCGAGTTCGCCCCGCACCCCCGACCCCTTGAGATCGGCCCACGCGCCCCAGCCGCCCTTCTCTCCCTGTACGCGCATGCTCAGGCCACCTCCGCCGTTGCGTACGAAGACGTGGGCACGCCCTTGAGCGTCCACGGCGACGGCGGGCGGCCCGGTGCGGTCGCCCTTCTTGTTCGGGTGGCCGAGCGGGGTCCAGTCGAGCGCGGCGAGGTGGGGCTGGAAATGCGTCGAGTGCACCAACCCCGCCTCCCCGGGCACGGTGGGCCGCCAGGAGGCCAAGTGGACGTAGCGATGAGGGCCTTGGGCGAGAGCGAGGCCGCGGAGGAGGCGCTGCTCGCCCCCAACGGTGCGACCGGCGCTCCACGACCCGTCCGGGCCGCACTCCAGACGGCAGCCGATGGCATCACCCTCGGAGGCGTACTCATACGCGCAAAGCCTGCCGTCGCGTGCCCGTACCAGCCAGTCGCCGTTCACGCACTCCACCTTAATCGGGTGGTCCGGAACCTCGCGTGGGACCCTGGCCCCATGAACGCGGGACTTGTGGTGGTCGACGGTGCCAACGTGGTGGGGTCGGTGCCCGACGGCTGGTGGCGCGACCGGAGAGCAGCCGCGGTCCGATTGCGCGACCGGTTGGCGGACTACGCCGAGGACCATCCGGAGGCCGAGGTGGTCCTTGTCCTGGAGGGCGCCGCCCGCGGGGTGGCATCCGTTCCCGGAGTACGTGTCTCGGAGGCACCCACCGACGGTGACTCGCACATCGTCGCCGTGGTCGCCGAATCCGCCGAACCTTGCGTGGTGGTGACGGCCGACCGCGAGCTGCGCGGTCGGGTGGAGTCACTGGGGGCGACATGCGTGGGGCCGCGGACCGTCTACCCGTAGCTCATGCGCCGCCGTCACCCACCCCGCGCGTACACCACCGCCCCGTCCACCCGGGCCACTTCGCGGTACTCCCCCAGGATCCGCCTCAACGATCCCACCCGCCCCGGCCCATAGGGCCCGCCCCGTGAATCGTCGACGATCATCGACGGGGGCCGGGCCCGGAGCTCCGCGCGGAACGTGGCCCAGCTGCCCGGCACCGCGAAGCGCTCGCCCACCCCGCCCCCGTCCCGGCCCCCGCTGAAGTTCGTGAGCAGGCCCGCCGTCAGGAAGCGGCTCGCCGGTCGGCGGTTCGCGAGCCAGTACGTTTCCGGGTGCATGCCCCAGATCAGGACGCGCTCGGTCGGTGCGGTGTGCTCGCGGACGGCCGTGGCCACCTGCTCCGTGTGGGCGAGTTCGGTGCGGGGGGCCAGCAGGCCCCACGTGAGGAACAGGGCGCCGGCGCACGCCGAGGCGAGCAGGGAACGTCTCAGGTGTTCGCGGGGGAGAATGTGCAGCGCCAGCGTTCCCAACAGGGTCAGGGGCGGGATCAGTTGGAGGTAGTAGTGGCCGAAGAAGTGGAAGCCGAAGATCACCGCCGCGGCGGATGACGCGAGCCACAGCCACAGCTCCCCGCATCCCGTCCGGGCGATCCTCAGCACCCGTACGATCGGCGGCAGTACGCCCGCGCAGGCCACCGAAAGGATCGCCGCGTTCGTCAATCCCCGCAGGAGGACGTGGAGTTCGGAGCCGGTGATCGAGGCGTACGCGCCCGAGCCCGTCACCGTCCAGAAGGCGAAGCCGGCGGGGTTCGTGGCGAGGGCCGCGGCCGCGACCGGGGTGAGTGCCCCAACAGCGCACCGCAGTACGGCACTTCGTGGCCGGCCCGCCCGCCACAGCATCCACACCACCGGCACCAGCACCGCTCCCCCGGTCTGCTTCGACAGGAACGCGCCCGCGACCGCCAGCCCGCACAAGCCCCATCTGCGGCGGTCCGCGCACCACAGCGCCGCCGCGGTCCACGGCAGCATGAAGACCTCGAAGGTCGCGGCCTGCGTGTCCTCCGGGTTCAGGCCGATGGAGAGGACGAGGTAGAGGGCTCCTGCCGTGCGGCCCGCCGTGTCGCCCCAGCGGCGGCGGGCCAGTGACGCCAGGAACACCGCCGCCACCACGTGCGCCGCCACCGCGCACACCCGCACCGGCGTGAGCGAGTCCGAGCCGAAGAGCGCGAACACCGCCTCGTACAGCCAGGGAACCAGCGGGGGTTTGCGGTCGACAACGGTTTCGTACAGCGTGCCGCCGTGCGCCAACATCCGTGCCTGGACGGCGAGATAGCCCTCGTCCGGGTTCCAGAGCGGGCGGGTGAAGGACGGGAGGCGGGTGAGGCAGGCGAGGGCTGTCAGGGAGAGCAGCACGCGGGGCCAGTAAAGGCGAGTGCGTCTGCGTCCCGAGGTGCCGCCGCGGCCTTCGGATACGTACAGTCGCGACGGGGGCACCTCAGTGAGCATGGGCGCCAAACTATCCGCCCCTGTATGTCCCACTTGGCAGGGACATACAGGGGCGGCGATTCACACGACGATTCACACGGCGACTACTGTGCGTTGCCCCGCGCCGCGCGGCTGTGGCGGCGGCCGTAGATGAAGTAGATCACCACGCCGACCAGCATCCACACCACGAACCGCAGCCACGTCTCCACGGACAGGTTGAGCATCAGCCACACCGAGCACGCCACGGAGGCGATGGGCAGGAACGGCACCCACGGGGCCTTGAAGCCGCGCGGGAGGTCGGGGCGGGTGCGGCGCAGGATGAGGACGCCGAGGGCCACCACGACGAAGGCGAACAGGGTGCCGATGTTGACCAGCTTGGAGAGCTCTTCGAGGGAGATGAAGCCCGCCACCAGGGCCGTCAGGAAGCCCAGGATGATCGTCGAACGGTACGGCGTGCGGAACTTGGGGTGGACCGCGCTGAAGACCGGGGGCAGCAGGCCGTCACGGCTCATCGCGAAGAAGACGCGGCTCTGGCCGAGGAGCAGGATCATGCAGACGACCGTGAGGCCGACGACCGCGCCGAAGGAGATCAGGCCCGCCCAGAACGGGTGGCCGACCGACTTGAAGGCCTCGGCGAGCGGGGCGCCCGGGTCGAGGTCCTTGTAGTTCTGCATGCCGGTGACGATCGCGGCCACGCCCACGTACAGGACCGTGCAGATGGCGAGGGAGCCGAGGATGCCGAGCGGGACGTCCTTCTGCGGCCTGCGGGTCTCCTCGGCCGCCGTCGCGACGACGTCGAAGCCGATGAACGCGAAGAAGACGACGGCCGCGGCGGTGAAGATGCCCATCACGCCGAAGCTGGAGGGTGTGAAGCCGGCGATTCCTTCGAGGAGTGTGGCGCTCAGCCCCGAGCTGCTCTTGTTGTCCTGGGCGGGCGGGATGTACGGGGTGTAGTTGGCGCCGTTGATGAAGAAGGCGCCGACCGCGATCACGATCAGGACGACCGTGACCTTGATGGCCACGACCACCGACGTCACCCAGGCCGACAGCTTCATGCCGATGACGACGACCGTCATCACGGCGAGGACCAGCAGGAACGCGGCGATGTTGAAGCTGAAGCCGTCGTGGCCCGAGCCGGGGCCCTGGAGGGCCGCCGGTAGGGGAATGCCCCAGCTGTCGAGGAGCGACTGTACGTAGCCCGACCAGCCGACGGCGACCGTCGCACAGCCGAGGGCGAGTTCGAGGATCAGGTCCCAGCCGATGATCCATGCCGGGAACTCGCCGAGGGAGGCGAAGGCGAAGGTGTACGCGGATCCGGCGACCGGGACCGTCGAGGCGAACTCCGCGTAGCAGAGCGCCGCGAGGGCGCAGACCACGGCGGCGACGACGAAGGAGATGGTGACCGCCGGGCCCGCGTAGTCGGTGGCGGCGGTGCCGGTGATGACGAAGATGCCGGAGCCGATGACGACGCCGACGCCGAAGACGGTGAGGTCGAGGGCGGAGAGGGTCTTCTTGAGCTGGTGCTCGGGCTCCTCGGTGTCCTGGATGGACTGCTCGATGGACTTGGTCCTGAACAGGCCGTTGCGGCTCCGCTCCGGGCCCGTGTCTGGCTGGGTGCTCACCGGCTACCTCCGTAGGCTTCGTCGTCCCATGATCGAGACGAGTAGCCTTCGGCGGGCGGGTGAGTCCTGCGTATTCATACGAATGGGGCCGACCGGGCCCCCTTATGGGGGATCGGTCGACCCCACGCGCCACCTCGGCAGATTCAGCCCCACCGACGATTAAAAGATGTCCTCAATCGCCGGACGGGCTTGATTCGCCTCAGTCCCGCGCCGGCTCCACCGTGGCCGAGGTCGACTCCTCGTAACGGCCGTCCAGCTTGGAGACGAGGCCTGTGACCTGGCGGGCGATGTCGGGGGCCGTGAGGCCGATCTCCGCCATGATCTCCTTGCGGGAGGCGTGCTCCAGGAAGCGCGGCGGGATGCCGAAGTCACGGAGCGGGACGTCGACGCCCGCGTCGCGCAGCGCCTGCGCGATGGACGAACCGACGCCGCCCACGCGGGAGTTGTCCTCGACCGTGACGACCACGCGGTGGCGCTCGGCCAGCGGGGCCATCGCCTCGTCGACCGGCTTGACCCAGCGGGGGTCGACGACGGTCGTCGTGATGCCCTGCTTGTCGAGGAGGTCGGCGATCTCCAGGCACATCGGGGCGAGGGCGCCGACCGAGACCAGGAGGACGTCGGGCTTGTCGGACTTCGGCTCGCGCAGCACGTCCATGCCGCCGACCTTGCCGACCGCCTCGACGGCCGGGCCGACCGCGCCCTTGGAGTAGCGGACGACGGTGGGCGCGTCGTCGACCTGGACCGCCTCGCGCAGCTGGGCGCGGACCTGGTCGGCGTCGCGCGGCGCGGCGATGCGGACGCCGGGGACGACCTGGAGGAGGGACATGTCCCACATGCCGTTGTGCGAGGCGCCGTCGGTGCCGGTGATGCCGGCCCGGTCCAGGACGAAGGTGACCCCGCACTTGTGCAGGGCGACGTCCATGAGGAGCTGGTCGAAGGCGCGGTTGAGGAACGTCGCGTAGACCGCGAAGACCGGGTGCAGGCCGCCCTGGGCGAGGCCCGCCGCGCTGGTCGCCGCGTGCTGCTCGGCGATGCCGACGTCGTAGACCCGCTCGGGGAACTCCTCGGCGAACTTCTTCAGGCCGACCGGCTGAAGCATCGCGGCGGTGATCGCCACGATGTCCTCTCGCTCGCGGCCGAGCTTGGCCATCTCGTCGCCGAAGACGGAGGTCCAGTCGGCGCCGGAGGCCTTGATCGGGAGGCCGGTGTCGGGGTGGATGGGGCCGATGCCGTGGAAGCGGTCGGCCTCGTCCTGGAGGGCGGGCTTGTAGCCGCGGCCCTTCTCGGTGAGGCAGTGCACGATGACCGGGCCGCCGAAGCGCTTGGCGCGGGTGAGGGCCGATTCGAGCGCCTCGATGTCGTGGCCGTCGATCGGGCCGACGTACTTCAGGCCGAGGTCCTCGAACATGCCCTGCGGGGCGATGAAGTCCTTGAGGCCCTTCTTGGCGCCGTGCAGCGTCTCGTACAGCGGCTTGCCGACGACCGGGGTGCGCTCCAGGAGGTCCTTGCCGCGGGCCAGGAAGCGCTCGTAGCCGTCCGTGGTGCGCAGGGTCGCGAGGTGGTTCGCGAGGCCGCCGATGGTGGGCGCGTACGAGCGCTCGTTGTCGTTGACGACGATGACGAGGGGGCGGTCCTTGGCTGCGGCGATGTTGTTCAGCGCCTCCCAGGCCATGCCGCCGGTGAGGGCGCCGTCACCGATGACCGCGACGACGTGGTCGTCGCGCTCCTGGATCTCGTTCGCCTTCGCCAGACCGTCGGCCCAGCCGAGGACCGTGGAGGCGTGGCTGTTCTCGATCACGTCGTGCTCGGACTCGGCCTGCGAGGGGTAGCCGGAGAGGCCGCCCTTCATCTTCAGCTTGGAGAAGTCCTTGCGGCCGGTGAGCAGCTTGTGCACGTAGGACTGGTGGCCGGTGTCCCACAGGACCTTGTCCTGGGGGGACTCGAAGACGCGGTGCAGGGCGATCGTCAGCTCGACGACGCCCAGGTTCGGGCCGAGGTGGCCGCCGGTCTTGGAGACCGCGTCGACGAGGAAGGTCCGGATCTCGCCTGCCAGCTGGTCCAACTGCTCCAGGCTGAGCCGGTCCAGATCGCGCGGTCCCGTGATGCGGGTCAGCAGCGGCACCCGTGCCTCCTTGCGATAGAGCTGTGAGTAGCTGGTTGAGCTGTCGAGCTTGCCGGGCCTGTCGATTCTAATGTTCCGCCACTCGCGGCGGCGTGCGGGCCGTGCGTTCCTCGTCACGCCCTCGTCACGAAACAGAACCAGCGGCACGCCCCGCACGCAGGGCGTACGCGTGACTGTGCCCGGCGTCACCATTGACACCGGGCACAGTCGATCGAGGCCAGAAGGGCCGCGGCAGCCGTCAGGCGCGGCCGGCCGTCTTCTGGGTCTTACGGGTGATCGAGTCGATGACGACCGTGGCGAGGAGCACAGCGCCGGTGATCATGTACTGGATCGGGGTGGCGATGCCCTGGAGCTGGAGGCCGTACTGGATCGACGTGATCACCAGCACACCGAGCAGCGCGTTCCAGGTGCGGCCCCGGCCACCGAAGAGGCTGGTGCCGCCGATGACGGCCGCGGCGATGACGTTCATCAGAAGGTCACCGGCGCCGGCGCCCTGGTTGGCCGCCGCGATCTTGGAGGCCCAGAAGAGGCCGCCGACCGCCGCGAACAGGCCCGCGAGGGAGAAGACCGAGATCCGGATCGCCGTGACGTTGATGCCGGCACGCCGGGAGGCCTCGACGCTGCCGCCGAGCGCGTTGATCTTTCGGCCGTACGAAGTGCGGCGCAGCATGAAGTCGGTGCCGACGAGGACGATGCCGAACAGCAGCACCGCGAGCGGCAGCCCCTTGTACTGGTTGAAGATGATCGCCACGCCGAAGACGGCGATCGCGAGCAGCACCGTGCGCAGCACGATGTCGCTGAGCGGCCGGGACGGGATCCCCGCGGCCTCGCGGCGCCGGTTGCCGAGGAAGGTCGGCACGAAGTAGCCGAGGACCGCGATGACGGCGAGGACGTAGGCGGCGGCGACGTCCGAGAAGTAGTACGTGGTGAGCTTGCCGACCACACCGTCGCCGTCGAGGTTGATGGTGCCGTTGGAGCCCAGGATCTGGAGCATGAAGCCGTTCCAGAACAGCAGGCCCGCCAGCGTGACGGCGAAGGCGGGAGCGCCGAGCCGGGCGAAGAAGAAGCCGTGCAGGGCGCCGATGATCGCGCCCGCGGCGAGCGAGATGAGGACGGCGAGCCACTCGTTCATGCCGTGCGTGACGCTCAGCACCGCGGTGATCGCCGAGGAGACACCGGAGACGGAGCCGACCGACAGGTCGATCTCGCCGAGCATCAGCACGAAGATGATGCCGACCGACATCATGCCGGTGGCGACCATCGCGACGAAGATGTTGCTGAGGTTCTCCGCGCCCAGGAACGCCGAGTTCATGCTCTGGAAGATCACGCCGATGACGATCAGGCCGATGACGACCGGGATGGCGCCCAGGTCACCGCCCTTGACCTTGCGCTTGAACTCGCTGATGTAGCCCGCGAAGCCCTGCTCGCGCACGAGGAGGCGGGGGTCGATGGCGGTCACGGCGGCGCCGGCGGCGACTCCCGGGGCGTCCACGGCGGACTCGGGCCTGTCGGCCTTGGTGACGCTCACTTCGGGCTTGTTGACGCTCACTTCTGAGCCTCCACGTTCGCGCGTGCCGCACGACGGGTCACGGCGTTGTCCGTGGCGCCGGTGATGGCGGAGATGATCTCTTCCTGGGACGTGCTCTTGACGTCGAACACGCCGTTGTTGCGGCCGAGCCGGAGCACGCCGACCTTGTCGGCGACGGCCTTCACATCGGCCATGTTGTGGCTGATGAGGATGACCGCGTGGCCGCGCTCGCGAAGGCGCTCGACGAGGTCGAGGACCTGAGCGGTCTGCTCGACGCCGAGGGCGGCGGTCGGCTCGTCGAGGATCACCAGCTTGGGCTCGCCGAGCATCGAGCGGGCGATCGCCACGACCTGGCGCTGACCGCCGGAGAGCGAGGCGACCGGGATCCGCACGCTGGGTATCCGGATCGAAAGGGTGTCGAGCAGTTCCTGGGCGCGGCGCTCCATCTCGACCTCGTCGAGGATGCCGCGCTTCTTGATCTCGCGTCCCAGGAACAGGTTGCCGACGACATCGATGTTGTCGCACAGCGAGAGGTCCTGATAGACGGTCGCGATCCCCAGGTCCTGGGCATCGTGCGGCCGGTTGACGGCGACGGCCTTGCCGTGCCACTCGATGACACCGTCATCGATGGGGTGCACGCCGGCGATCGTCTTGACCAGGGTGGACTTTCCGGCACCGTTGTCGCCGACCAGGGCGACCACCTCACCGGCGTGGACTTCAAGCTCTACGTCGGTGAGCGCCTGCACGGCACCGAATCGCTTGGAGACCCCGCGCAACGCCAGCACGGGCGTAGCGGACACGTGAACCATCTCCTTCACCGCCAAAGGTCTGAACCCGGCGGGAGGTTGAACTCAGAAGAATGAGGGGGGTGTTGGTGTTCCGTCCGGCGCCCGGCCGTTGAGCTTTGCGGGGCTGTTGGCGGCGGGGCGCCGGACGTGCATCAGGGGCCCGTCAGGGCCGCAAGGGAGGCTGCTGCGCGCTCCCGGTTCACTCGGGTTACTTCAGGCCGATCTTGTCGCAGGCCTTCTTGTACTTGGCCGTGCAGATGTCGTTGACCGTGTAGTAACCCTCCTTGATGACCGTGTCCTTGATGTTGTCCTGGGTCAACGAGACCACCGGGACGATCACGGAGGGGATGCCCTTCTCGGTGCCGCTGTCGACCTTGGTGGTCTGGAGCGAGCTGTCGAGCTTGCCGTCCTTGGCGATCGAGACGGCCATCTTGGCGACGGTCTCGGCCTCCTGCGGGTACGACTTGAAGACCGACATGTACTGGTCGCCGGTCACGATGCGCTGCACGCCGGCAAGCTCGGCGTCCTGGCCGGTGACCGGGGGAAGCTTGGAGACGCCCGCGCCCTTGAGCGCGGTGATGATGCCGCCGGCGAGGCCGTCGTTGGCGGAGTAGACGCCCACGATCTTGTCCTTGCCGAGGGCGGAGATCGCGGCCTCCATGCTGGCGTTGGCGTTCTCCGGCTTCCACTCCTTGGTGTCGTACTCCTTGGCGACCTTCACCTTGCCGTCGAGGACGGAGTGGGCGCCCTTCTTGAAGTCGCCGGCGTTCGGGTCCGTGGCGGCACCGTTCATCATGACGATCTCGTTGCTCGGCTTGGCCTTGTCGCCCAGGGCCTTCAGCAGGGCCTTGCCCTGAACCTTGCCGACCTCCTCGTTGTCGAACGAGGTGTAGGCGGAGATCGGGCCCTCGGCCAGGCGGTCGTAGGCGACGACGGGGATGCCCGCGTCCTTGGCCTTCTTCACACCGCCGGCGACGGCCTTGGAGTCGACCGCGTCGATGATCAGCACGTCCACCTTGTTGGTGATCATCGTGTCGATCTGCTGCGACTGGACGGACGCGTCCTGCTTGGCGTTGAGGTACTGGACCTTGCCCTTGCCATTCGTCAGCTTCTTGACCTGCTGCTCGATGATGGGCTTGTCGAACTTCTCGTAACGCGCCGTCTGGTTCTCCGGAAGGAGCAGGCCTATCTTCAGCGCATCGGTGTTCTTGGCGGTGGACTTGTCGCCCTCACCACCGGACTCCTTGGCGCTGCCACAGGCGGCGAGGGACACGGCCATGGCGGTGGCACAGAATGCAACGGCGGCACGACGCATACGCGTGTTCACTTCAGAAACCTCCCTGACGAGGCCGCGTCGTTGCGGCCGAGGTGGCTGGAAGTCAACTCGGCCGCAACCGCAGCGTCAAGGAGTAAATCCTTAACGGGTTGGCAACGGTGTCATGCGTTCTCTAAGTGAAGGCAGGTGTTGCTGCGGGCACAGCACCCGCACCGGACCCGTCCAAAAGCATCGAATCGCCCATCTCGCTCAGGGCGAGGGCCAGCGCCCCGAGCACCTCCGCGCGGCCCCCCAACGCCCCTGGGAGGACCGAGAGTTGGCGTCCGGCGCTGGGGATCGCATAGCGCCCCACGGACTCCCTGATGGGCCCCAGGACCAGCTCACCGGCCTCCGCCAGATCGCCGCCGAGGACGACCCGGCTGGGGTTGAGCAGATTGCAGAGATTCGCGACGCCGGAGCCGATGTGCCGGCCCACGTCCGCGACGACGCGGCGGCAGCCCGGGTCCCCGTCGCGCGCGAGCCGCACGACGCGCTCCATCGTGAGATCGGTGCCGTGGCTGGACTGGAGCAGCGGCAGCACATAGCGGGCGGCGGTGAAGGTCTCCAGGCAGCCGCGGTTGCCGCAGCGGCACACGGGCCCCGACTCGTCGAGCGTGATGTGCCCGATCTCCCCCGCCGTGCCGCCGGGGCCGCGGTAGATCTTCCCGCTGATCACGAGGCCCGCACCGACACCACTGGCCACCTTGATGTACGCGAGGTCCTTCACGCCCCGGCCGCTGCCCCACACCAGCTCGCCGAGCGCGCCGAGGTTGGCGTCGTTGTCGACGTGCACCGGCACGCCGAGGCGGCGGGCGAGCTCCTCGGCCGGCTTGGTGCCGGACCAGCCCGGCAGGATCGAGGTGGAGCCGAGCGTGCCGCTCTCCACGTCGATGGGGCCCGGCACACCGAGCCCGATGCCCGCGACCTTCGCGCGGTCCACGCCGGTGGCGACGATGAGGCGCTCGACCAGCTCTTCGGCCCGGTCGAAGCCCTGCGCGGCGGAGGCGTCCACGTCGAGCGGCTCGGACTCCTCGGCGAGTACCTGGTGGGCGAGGTTGCCGACGGCCACGCGCAGGTGGGTGTGGCCGAAGTCGACGCCGATCACGATGCCCGCGTCCCCGCTCAGCGAGACGCTGCGGGCCCTTCGTCCCCCGGCCGATGTGGGCGTGACCTCGACGGTTCCGCCGTCCTTCAGCTCCCGGACGATATTGGAGACCGTCGCGGCGGACAGGCCTGTCGTCCTCGCGATCTCGGCCTGCGTGAGCGATCCGGCAAGACGTACGGCACGTACGACCCGCTCGAGATTGGCCCGGTGCAGCGAGGACTGCGACCCCGGAGTCTCCATTGACCCACCCTTAGTCCCTTGGCCCACGTCACCCTACGTGACCAGACCTTGTACAAGTTATGAACTCCAAACTCCGCTGAAGGTGTCTCCGGCGTCAAGCCCTTGACGGAAATAGCTTCTTTCCACCGTGGGCAGGGGTCGGGCCCCGGAGAGTTCTCTCTCCGGGGCCCGACCCCTGTTGCGCGACGGATGGGCCTCAGCGGAAGGTGCCCTGCGACACCGAACCGGCGATCCGGCGCTGGAAGATGACGTACACGATCAGTACGGGCACCACCGTGATCACGATCGCCGCGAACAGCGCGCCGTAGTCGATGTCGTAAACCTGCGAAGACGCGTAGGCGGCCATCCCCTGGGTCAGCACCCACTTGTCCTGGTCGGTGTTGAGCGCCACCGGCAGCAGGAACTGATTCCACAGACCCAGGAAGTTGAAGATCGCCACCGCGGCCATGCCCGGGCTGGCCATCGGCAGCATCACCTGGAAGAACGCTCGCCATTCACCCGCGCCGTCGATCTGCGCAGCCTCGTAGACGTCATGCGGCAGTGACCGGAAGAACGCGTAGAGGAAGAACATCGTGAACGGCAGCGCGAACGCGACATAAGTGAGGATCAGTCCCGGCCGCGTGTTCAGCAGCCCGAAGTTCTGCAGCTGGAAGAAGAGCGGCACGATCGCCAGGAAGACCGGGAAGGTCAGCCCGGCGAGCATCACGTAGTAGATCACCCGGCGTCCGGGGAATTCGAACCGGGCGAGGATGTAGGCGCACATCGCGCCCAGCAGCATCACCAGGAACAGCGCGCAGACCACGACGATCACGGAATTCAGGAAGAACTTCCCGATGTTCGCGTCGGTCCACGCGTGCTCGTAGTTCTCGATCCTCCAGTGACCCGGCAGCGTGAACGGCGAGGAAAGGATCTCTCTGGTCGACTTGAAGGACGACACCAGCACCCACAGCATGGGCACGATCACGATCACGGACCACAGGATCAGCAAGCCGTGCGAGAGCGCCGCGAACCTGCGGTCGCTGCTCACGACGGCGCGCGTCAGCTTCCGGTCCCGCGCCGGCTTGCGGTCGCTCGCCTGCTTCCGGTCGGCGGCTATGGCGCTCACTGAGCACCTCCCTTGGCTCCAGCACGCCGAGCCTTCAACCCTGGCGCTTTCTTCTTGCCCTCGTTCTCGCCACCGCCGGTCAGGCGGTTGACAAGGAACACCAGCGCCGCGAACACCAGGGTGACCACGGCGAGGACGACCCCCATCGCGGTGGCGTATCCGAACTGCTGCTTCCGGAAAGCGGTGTTGAACAGATCCTGGCTGATCGTCAGGGTCGAGTTGTTCGGCCCACCGTTCGGCAACAGCGCCTGTACGAAGACGAATGCGTCCAGCGCGGCGATGCCCAGGTAGATGTACGCCGTCTGCACGCTGTCCCGGATCGCCGGCAGGGTGACCGAGATCGTCATCCGGAATCGGCCTGCCCCGTCGATCCTGGCCGCCTCGTACAGCTCGGAGGGAACTCCCTTGATCGCGGCGATGAAGAGCACCGCGTAGAACCCGACGAGCCCCCAGACGAAGACGAACATCAGCGCCGGCATCGCGGTCGCCTGCTCGCCCAGCCAGGAGAACTCCTCGAAGTCCAGACCGAGCTTGGTGAGGATGCCGTTGAGCAGGCCGGCGTTCGGGTCGTACATCTGCGCCCAGATCAGACCGACGATGATGGCCGGCACGACGTAGGGGAAGAACGAGATGATCCGGTAGAACGACGCTCCCCGGATCCCTCGGACGGGGCCGATGCTGGGCCCGCCCAGCGTGACGGCCACTGCGACCCCCAGGGCGAGCGTCAACGTCGCAAAGGGCACGACGGCCGCCAGCAACGCGACGTTGCGCAGCGCCTTCAGGAAGATGTCGTCCTGGAACATCTTGGTGAAGTTGTCGAGCCCGATGAAGTTGAAGTCCGGGCTGAAGCCGCGCCAGTCGGTCATCGCCCAGAAGATCGCCTGGGCGAACGGGTACAGGACGAAGAGCACGAAGACGGCCAACGGGACGCCGAGGAACGCGAGGAAGAACGTCACCCGGTCGAAGGTGAGCTTGCGGCGCCGGGGCCGCCCGCCGCGAGCGGCCGGCTCGGGCCGGCGGCTCGCGGTTTTGGGATTGGTGGTCGTGTCGCTCATGGCGGTGCTACTTGACCTCGAGCTTCTTGACGGAGTCGTCTTCCCGGATCTTGTCGGAGATCTTCTGCAGAGCCGAGGTCAGGCCCTTGCGGTCGAGGTCACCGGAGAGGAAGGAGTTCCACGGCACCAGCATGTCGGTGTTCATCCCGTAGGCGAAGATGAACTGGATGTTGAAGATGTTCGTGCCCGCGGCTTCGAGCATCTTCGTCTGCGAGACCAGCGCCGACGATCCGTAGCCGTCGGCGGGCACGGTGCCCTTGACGATGGTCGGGGCCTTCTTCGTCTTGGAGAAGTTGGCGGCCGCCTCCTTGGACAGCATCGCCCGCAGCGTCTCCTTACCGCCGGCCACGTTCTTGCCCTTCTTGGGAACGATGAACGGCTCGCCCGCCTCCGCGCGAATCGACTCGTAGGGCAGTTTCGGGCTGCTGGTGACCGTCATCTCCGGGATGCCGGTCATCTGGAAGTCCTTCTTGGTGGCCTTCGCCATCTCGTTCTCGATCCAGCCACCGCTCGGGTAGAGGAGAGCCTTCTGGTCGTTGCTCCAGTGCGCCTGCGCCTTCTGGAACTGGGTGCCGGAGCCACCGGGGACGAACATCTTCTCCTTGACCATGGTCTCCATGACCTTGAGGATGTCCTGGATGGCCGGCTGCGACCAGGAGTCCTTCTCCAGCTTTTCGAGAGAGAGCCGGACCTCGTCGCCCCCCTCCTTGACCGCCCCGTTGATCAGCATTGTCTGGTAGTAGGTCGCGGCTTCCTTGCCGAAGACGAAGAGGTACTTGCCCTTCTTCTTCGCCTTCTGGCCGAGGTCGAGCGCTTCGTCCCAGGTCTTCGGCGGGGTCCAGCTGTTCTCTTCGAACAGCGTCTTCGAGTACCAGACGCCGTACACCGTCATCACGTAGTTGAGCCCGACGAACTTGCCGTTGTACGTGCCGGGTTCCTTGACGTTGGGGTAGACCGTGTCGGCGATCTTCTTGCCCTCGTAGTTGTTGGCCTCGAAGACGTCATCGAGCTCCTCGAGCTGGTCGAGGATGCCGAGGAAGCCGATCTGGTCCTCACCGGAGTTGTCGATGAGGTCCGGCGGGTTGCCGCCGACGAACCGGGGCTGGAGCTCCGGAGCGATGTCGACGACCGGCTTGACGTCGACCTTGACTCCGGCGATCTGGGATCCGATGACCTTGTTGACGTAGTCGACGTAGTCGGTGCCGTAGCCGCCGTCGAAGATGGCCGCGTCGACCTTGGAGTTCTTGGCGACACCGAACGGGTTCTTGCTGCTCGACTTGCCCTTCGAGCCGTCGTTGCTGTCGTCGCTGGAGGGGGAGCCACACGCAACGGCGAACGAACCCATGGCCGCGGTGGCGATCGCCCCGCGCAGGAGCGTCCGCCTGTCAAGAGAGCCGGCACGAATGGTCATCTCTGCATCCTCACTGAACTGATCGATTGGATCTCTGACGGTTTGCTGCATGTTTCGGCTGCCGGGCCAGATTGGCCATGCGCGTGCCGCACTTCTCTGTGAGCGCGTCCTGGTTTCGGTGCCCCTCAGGGGCACCGATGGTGATCAGCTGAGCGATGTCGGACAAGGCGTAACGCAGGTGGAGCTGGGTGGTACCCGCCCGGCAGGACGCACGGCCGGGGCGGTGGCGACAGGTATAGTCCACTCACTGTGAGGGGGGCAAGATCGAATGCAGGTTTGGGCATCGGTCTTTTCCGAGTTGAGACCTCCCGGAAATACGTCGCACGAGCGACGAACCGAGCTTTCCAACTTCCTTGCATACAAAAGGTGTAACGGAATGCGTCGCGCCGCTTGTGGAATCCCGCTTTTCCGCTATCGGCCGTCGCGGGGAGGAAGACGCCGCGTGATCCGGTCGAACAGGTCCGTCAGCGGCTCGCCGACATCCCGTCCGAACTCGGTCAGTCCGTACGTGACTTGGGGCGGCGTCGTCGGTTCGACCTTCCGCCAGACCAGTCCGTCCTTGACCAGCGCGCGCAGGGTCTGGGCGAGCATCTTCTCGCTGACACCCTGAATGCTGTCGCGCAGCTCGTAGAACCGAAGGTCGTTGCTCCGCAAGGAGATCAGGACCCAGATGCCCCACCGGCTGGTGACGTGGTCGACCATGTCGCGCGCCGGGCAGTCGGTGTGAAACACCTCATACCGAGCGTCCGCCCCACCCTGTGTCAACTGCACACTTTCCCCCATGTCTTGAGCTTACCTCCGGGTATGTTCTTACGGAAAGTAAGTCCGGGTCCTAGCGTCAATTGCCTTAGCGAACAACGGACTTGGAGCTGGAAATGATCGTGGTAACCGGAGCTACCGGAAATGTCGGCCGGCCTCTGACGCAGGCCCTGGCCGAGGCGGGCGAGCAGGTGACGGCCGTGTCGCGGAACGCGGCGCAGGCGTCGGCGCCGACGTCGGACGGGGTTCGGCACGTGGCGGCCGACCTGGCCGAACCGGCGGGCCTCGCCCCCGCGTTGGACGGGGCGAAGGCACTGTTCCTCTTGTTGTCCGGCGACCTGCACGCACCCGAGGCGAGGCCCGCCGACATCATCGACCTGGCCGCGGCCAACGGGGTTCGCCGGGTCGTCCTGCTGTCCTCGCAGGGCGTGTCGACCAGGCCGCTCGGTACAACGCGGGTCGCGATGCGCGCCCTTGAGGACTCGTTGCGGGAGTCGGGCCTGGACTGGGCGGTCGTGCGACCGGGCGGTTTCGCCTCCAACGCGCTGGCCTGGGCAGAGTCCGTCCGTACGGGAGGCACGGTCGCCGCACCCTTCGGGGATGTCGGGGTTCCGGTCGTCGACCCGGCGGACATCGCCGAGGTCGCGGCCGCCTGCCTCCTGGACGACCGGCACTCCGGCGGGGTCTTCGAACTGACCGGTCCCGAGGTGATCACGCCGCGCGGGCAGGCGGCGGCCATCGCGGCCGCGCTCGGCTCGCCGGTGCGGTTCCAGGAGCTCACCCGCGACGAGGCCAAAGCCGCGATGACCCGGTTCGTACCGCCGGAGCTCGCCGACGACACGCTGGACATCATCGGCGCCCCGAACGCCGCCGAGCTGCGGATCAGCCCGGACGTGGAACGGGTCACCGGCCACGCCCCGCGCCCCTTCGGCGACTGGGTCGCCCGCAACCTCGCCGCTTTCGGCTGAGGCAAAGGCAAAAGCACAGGCACCGGAGCGGGGGCCGGTGCCAGGGCGGGACCGTCTACACCGGCGTGCGGTACTCCATGAGCAGCAACGCGGAATCGTCGTCCACACCCGAGTCCGTGTGCGCATGCACATCGCCGCGCAACCGCACCAGACAGTCGTCGAGGGACTCGCCGCGCAGCAGTGAGACGCGCTGGACGAGCGGATAGAAGGCGTCCTCCGCGTTACGCGCCTCGGCGAGCCCGTCGGTGTAGAGGAGCACACGGTCGCCGTCCGCCAGCTCGACGTGGCTCGGCCGCGGCGGGTCCTGCTCCAGCCAGTCCAGGCCGAACGGCAGGGCGGGGCTCGGCGGGTGCGCGAGCTCATGGCCGCCGTCGGCCCGCACGACCAGTGGTGGCGGGTGCCCGAAGGAGAGCAGCGTGAGCCGCCCTGCCGGGTCGAGTTCGGCGAGGACCGCGGTGACGAACTGCTCGTCGACGCCCCTGCGGCCCAGCGCGCCCGACATCTTGGCGGCGACCTCGTCCAGGTCGGCCGAGTCGTGCGCGCTCATCCGGAAGGCGCTGAGCATGATGGTGGCCGTGCGCACGGCGCCGAGTCCCTTGCCCTGTACGTCGCCGATGACGACGCGGACGCCGTCGCCCGCAGGGACGGCCTCGTAGAAGTCACCGCCGATCCGGGCGTCCTCGGTCGCCGAGAGATACGAGGCGGCGATGCGCGCCGGTTCGGTGTCCTGGGGCACCGGAGCGAGGATGACGCTCTGCACGAACTCGGAGATCAGCCGGTGCCGGGTGGCCCGCCGCTCGTGCTGCACGCGCGCGTACGCCGCGACGGCGGAGGCGGCGGTCACCAGGGCCACGCTGGCGAGAGCCACCACGCCGCGTCGGCTGTACAGCAGGTCGCCGTACGCGGCGACGCAGGCGCACAGCAGGAGCGATACAAAGCCGCAGGTGACCACCTTGCGGACCGGGGCGCAGCAGGCGGTGAGCGCGGGGCAGACCGCGAACAGGGGCAGCAGGCCGACATCGGCGCCGAACACCAGGTCGAGGACCGCGACAGCGACCGCGGCGACGAGGCCGGGGCAGATCACGGTGATCCACGCGGGGAACGCGGGAGCGCGCACGACGCCTCCTGGGGGCCGTAAAGCGAAAGGTCATGAATGGGATATTTTGCCAAGATTCGCCACTGTACATGGGTGATTCACCCATCCGACCGGCCGATCACGGCCCGTCGGAAGGGGCACACACGGCGTATGGGGCCGGCCTCCCCGCCCGTGCGACCCCAAAGGGGGCAACGCCCTTGACACCACTGGGCACTTGAGCCCCTACTGGAGCTTGCTCAGCAACTGACAACGTTGTCCAGTAGCCGGAGGATGCGCCCTTCATGCGAGGCAGATCCAGACACCTGAGGTCCAGACACAGACTCGGTTCCGTGGCCGCGCTCGGCGCGGCCGCACTTGTGCTCACGGCGGCAGGCCAGGGCCTCGGCCCCGCCCCCACCGCGCACGCCGCCGAGGGGAAGCCGGAGTTCCGCTCCTCCTTCGAGGCCGGTCAGCCCGCCCCCGACTGGCTGAACACCGTCGACACCGACGCCGACGGCGGCAAGCGGGCGAGCGGGGTCGACGGCGCGTACAGCAGCGGCATGCCGGGGAATGTGAACGGCCATGTCACCGACATCCGGGCCAGCGGCGAGAACGCGGGCGGCGGTGAGACCAAGGAGAACCTCGTCGACGGCGAGGCGACGACCAAGTGGCTGGCGCTCACGCCGACGGCCTGGGTCGAGTACGACCTCGACGAGCCGGTCAAGATCTCCAAGTACGCGCTCACGTCGGCCAACGACCACGACGAGCGCGACCCGAAGGACTGGACCCTGAAGGGTTCGACGGACGGCAAGGAGTGGAAGACGCTCGACTCCCGCTCCGGTGAGACGTTCGACAAGCGCCAGCAGCTGAAGTCGTACGACATACAGAGCCCGGCGGACTACTCCCACTTCCGTATCGAGTTCACGAAGAACAACGGCGCGAGCGACGCGGTGCAGCTCGCCGACCTCCAGCTGTCGACCGGCGGCGACTCCACCCCGGCCCCCGAGGACATGCTCTCGTTGGTGGACCGCGGGCCGACGGCCTCGCCGACCGCCAAGGCGGGCGTCGGCTTCACCGGTACGCGCGCGCTGCGCTACGCGGGTACGCACAAGGGTGACGGTCGCGCCTACTCGTACAACAAGGTCTTCGACGTCGATGTGGCGGTGGCCAAGGACACCGAGCTCGCGTACAAGATCTTCCCGTCCATGGCGAACGGCGACCGCGACTACGACGCCACGAACGTCTCCGTCGACCTCGCCTTCACCGACGGCACGTACCTGAGCGACCTCAAGGCCCTCGACTCCTACGGCGGGGCGCTGACCCCGCAGGGGCAGGGCGCGGCCAAGCGGCTCTACGTGAACCAGTGGAACGCCGTGAAGTCCGGGATCGGGTCCGTGGCGGCCGGCAAGACGGTCGACCGGGTCCTCGTCGCGTACGACTCCCCCAAGGGGCCGGCGAAGTTCCGTGGCTGGCTCGACGACGTGAGCATCGCGAAGGCCCGGCCGGCGAAGCCGAAGGCGCACTTGAGCGACTACGCGTCCACGACGCGCGGCACGAACTCCACCGGTGACTTCTCGCGCGGCAACACCTTCCCGGCGACGGCCGTCCCGCACGGCTTCAACTTCTGGACGCCGGTGACCAACGCGGGCTCGCTGAGCTGGCTGTACGACTACGCGCGCGACAACAACGCGGACAACCTGCCGACGATGGAGGCGTTCGCGGCGAGCCATGAGCCGAGCCCGTGGATGGGCGACCGGCAGACCTTCCAGGTGATGCCGTCGGCGAAGTCGGGCGACGCGCTCGACACGTCGCGCTCGGGCCGCGCGCTGCCGTTCAAGCACGACGACGAGACGGCGACGCCCTCGTACTACGGCGTGAAGTTCCAGAACGGTGTGCGGGCGGAGATGGCGCCGACCGACCACGCGGCGGCGCTCCGCTTCAGCTATCCCGACGACGACGCGAGCGTGGTCTTCGACAACGTCTCCGATCAGGGCGGCCTCACGCTCGACAAGGAGAACGGGGTCGTCACGGGCTACTCGGACGTGAAGTCGGGCCTGTCGGCGGGCGCGACGCGACTGTTCGTCTACGGCGTCTTCGACAAGCCGGTGAAGGACGCCGACTCGTCCGGCGTGAAGGGCCACTTCACGTTCGACGCGGGCAAGGACCGCACGGTCACGCTGCGCCTCGCCACGTCCCTGATCGGCCTCGACCAGGCGAAGGACAACCTGGCGCAGGAGCTGCCGCAGAAGCGGTCCTTCACGGACGTACGGAACGCGGCGCGCGCCCAGTGGGACACGCTGATGAAGAAGGTGGAGGTCGAGGGCGCGACGGACGACCAGCGCACGGCGCTGTACTCGTCGCTGTACCGCCTTTACCTGTACCCCAACTCCGGCTTCGAGAAGGTCCGTTCACAGGGCGGTAAGGGCAAGTCCACGTACAAGTACGCCTCCCCGTTCTCGCCGATGCCGGGTCCGGACACCCCGACCCACACCGGCGCGAAGATCGTCGAGGGCAAGCCGTATGTGAACAACGGCTTCTGGGACACGTATCGGACCACCTGGCCCGCCTATTCGCTGCTGACGCCGAAGAAGGCCGGTGAGCTGGTCGACGGGTTCGTGCAGCAGTACCGGGACGGCGGCTGGACCTCACGCTGGTCGTCCCCCGGCTACGCGGACCTGATGACCGGCACCTCCTCCGACGTGGCGTTCGCGGACGCGTACGTGAAGGGCGTCGACGACTTCGACGTCGAGTCGGCGTACAAGGCGGCCGTGAAGAACGCGACCGTGGTGGCGCCGACGGCGGGCGTGGGCCGCAAGGGCATGGAGACGTCGCCCTTCCTCGGCTACACGCCGTCGGAGACGCACGAGGGCATGTCGTGGGCGATGGAGGGCTACCTCAACGACTACGGCATCGCGGAGATGGGCCAGAAGCTCTACAAGAAGACCGGCGAGAAGCATTACAAGGAGGAGTCGGAGTACTTCCTCAACCGCGCCCGTGACTACGTCAACATGTTCGACGACAAGGCGGCCGGTGGGAGCTCCAGTCCCGGCTTCTTCCAGGGCAAGGGCAAGGACGGCAACTGGCGTGTGAAGTCCGAGGACTTCGACCCGGCGATCTGGGGCTACGACTACACGGAGACCAACGCCTGGGGCTACGCGTTCACCGCCGTCCAGGACAGCCGCGGCCTCGCCAATCTGTACGGCGGCCGCAGCGGTCTCGCCAAGAAGCTCGACACGTACTTCGACACTCCGGAGACCGGCTCCAAGGACGTCGCCGGATCGTACGGCGGAGTCATCCACGAGATGACCGAGGCGCGTGACGTACGGATGGGCATGTACGGCCACTCGAACCAGGTCGCGCACCACGTCACGTACATGTACGACGCGGCGGGCCAGCCGTGGAAGACGCAGGAGAAGGTCCGCGAGGTCATGTCCCGCCTCTACACCGGCAGCGAGATCGGGCAGGGTTACCACGGCGACGAGGACAACGGCGAGCAGTCGGCCTGGTACCTGTTCTCCTCGCTGGGCTTCTACCCGCTGGTCATGGGCAGCGGCGAATACGCCATCGGTTCCCCGCAGTTCACGAAGATGACGCTGCACCTGGACGGCGGCAAGGACCTCGTCGTCAAGGCGCCGAAGAACAGCGCGAAGAACATCTACGTGCAGGGCGTGAAGGTCAACGGCCGTACGTGGACGAAGACGTCGCTGCCGCACTCGGCGATCGCCAAGGGCGGCGTCATCGAGTTCGCGATGGGTGACAAGCCGTCGAAGTGGGGCACGGGCGCCGATGCGGCGCCGACGTCGATCACGAACGACGACAAGGTGCCCTCGCCGCGCTCGGACGCGATCACCGGTTCGGGTCCGCTCTTCGACAACACCTCTGACACGAGCGCGAGTTCGGAGTCGGTGGAGCTGCCGGTGGGCGCGGACGGAGCGAAGGCGGTCCAGTACACGCTGACGTCGGAGGACAAGGCGAAGGCGCCGACCGGCTGGAAGCTGGAGGCGTCGGACGACGCCAAGGACTGGAAGACCATCGACCAGCGCTCCGGCGAGTCCTTCGCCTGGGACAAGCAGACACGGGCGTTCTCCGTACCGTCCCCGGCGACGCACAAGCACTACCGGCTGGTGTTCACCGGCGGGGCGGCGACGGTGGCGGAGGTCGAGCTGCTGTCGTGACACCCGGGGCGATGTGAACCGGCGGGCGGGCGTGAGCTGTTGACGCCCGCCCGCATGGTGTTTCCACCGTGACCCTCTCTCTTGTCCACTTCGTACGGACGCTGTCAACTCCCCTTACCAAGCGCGTGACTTGACCTGCCTCCTACCCTCCGTCGTGACATTCTTGGCATGCCCACGTGTCCTTGTCCTTCGGGGAGGGTGCCATGACCTCGCAGCAGCCGTCGCCCGCGGCCGACCCGGACAATCCCGGTGAGGGCAACCGAACCGTCGGCGCCGGTGACGTCGGCGGCGGATCCGGACGCTGGCTGTTTGTCCTGCACCTCACTGTCTGCGGTCTGCTCGCCGTCGTCAGCGCCCTGGCATGGATCACCGGCGCCGACGTTCAGACGGTGGCCACTCTCGGAGTGGGCGGCATCGTTGCCGTCGTCGCTGTCCTCATCCCCATCGTCGCCGCGAAGGACGACACCGAGGCGCTCAAGCGCCATGTCCGCCCCTTCATCACGGCCCTCGGTATCGGCGTCATCCTCTTCGCGCTCGTGTCCGTGGTGGGGTTCGGATTCAGGGAAGCGGGAGCCACCGACGTCACCCCGTACACCGAACTGGACTCATCCGCACAAGGCATGACCGCGGGCAACACCGCCGCCCTGACGGTCGAGGCCGAACCGGACGGCGCCGAGCTGCGCGTCGTGCTCGGTGCCGAGGATCTGACGGCAGGATCCACGCCCTGCCAGAGCAGCGGTCGGCTCGAGTTCCACGGCACGGACCTCGAGGAATCCCAGACGGTCGACCTCGCCCCGGAGGTCACCGTGTCGCTCCCACTGGACACCGAGGGAGCAACGGTCCAGGTCGACATCACGATGCACCACGACGACCCCGGCTGCCGCATCACACTCGGTGTCGAGAAGTCCGAATACCTCTGACCCCACGCTCTCCACAGGAGCCACCATGTCAAGCGATCCTCCTCAGCAGCCGCGGCTCAGAGTCAGCCTTCCCCATGTCCTGACCGCCCTGGCGAGTTTTGTGTGCGGATCGGCAGTCACCGCAATCGGCATGCATGCCCTCACCTCCCCGGGCGAAGCTCCCGTGAACACCATGAGCGAGAAGCAGCAGACCACCGATGCTTCCGGGTCCATCTTCAAGACCAAGGGCAACATGGTCACCATCGCCGTGAAGAAGGGACAGCCCGGGTTCAGCACGCGCCGCGGCGACGAATACAGCTACGAGGGATTCGAGAACGACCTGGTCCACTCTCTGTCCGAGGACATGGGCTTCAGCCCTGATCCCCGCGACATCCCCTCACTCGACCGCGAGCGGATCCTGACCAACGACGGCGCCGAGCTGGTGGTCGCTACGTACACGATCACCAAGTCGCGGGACAAGAAGGTCGATTTCACCGTTCCGTACCTGAAGACCTATCAGAGCGTTCTGGTCCGAAAGGACAACACCACGATCAATCGGCTCAAGGACCTGGACAACCCGAGTGTCCGCATCTGCACTGCCGGAAATTCGACCTCGGACCCGAAGAGCACCGACGACAAGAAGGAGCAGGAACGCATCGAAGTGGCCCTTGGGAAGAGGGCCAACGTCGAATACCGGGCGGACTACAAGACGTGTGTCCGGCAGCTCCAGGACGACAACTTCGACGCGGTGTGGACCGACCGGGTCCTGCTCGAAGGGTTCGCTCAAGCGGCCCCGTACGCCAAGGACGTCGAGGTTCGGCGCAAGATCCAGACTCCGGGTCCCGCACAGTTCTACGGCATCGCCATCAACGAGAACCATCAGGCGGACTGCAAGAAGCTCAACAAAGCCATCCGGCATTTCCTGCACACCGACTGGACCAGCACGTTCCGCTCCCAGTTTCCCGGGCTCACCCACAGCGGCGTGAACCCTCAGGAGTTCAAGCCCAGCGACCGGGACATCAGAGACAAGGAACCTACCTCCTGCGGCCGCGGCCCTGCCGACAAGGGCGCCTGACCGGTGCTCACCCGGGGCAGTCGCCCTTGTCGTAGGTTCGGTACAGCGACAGCTTTCGGTTGTGGTGTGGTGCGGGGAACTCCACGACCGGCACCGGCTTGCACGTCGACCATCTGTTGTTCGTGCTCTGGCCCGCGAAGCCGTACGTTCCCGTGGCCCCTTGGAGCATGCCCGTGCTGTTGACGGTGGACTGCGACAGCGTCGTGTACAGCTCCTGCTTGGTGGGCAGTTGCTCGGTGTCCTTGTCCTTGTTCATCTCGACGAAGGTGCGCTTCATCGCCTCGGTGAGCAGCCGGAGGCCGTCGTAGTACGAGGCCGCGTAGCCGTCGTCCAGGGGCTTCTCGCCCAGCGTGTGCGCGGACTTGAGCTCGTTGAACTGGTCGAGGAAGTCGTCGATGCCGGCGGGGCGGTCCGCGGAGCCCTTCTTCTCCCAGCCCGGGTCGAAGGAGGCGGCGTCGACGATCGTGGCCTTCGCCTTCTTCAGATCGCGCTCGACCTCCTTCCTGGTGAGGCTGGGCTCAAGGCCTATGCCGGTCTTCACGATGCGCAGGGGGCTGCCGTGGTTGCAGCTGCCCGCGTCGGAGAGGGCGTCGATGAAGCCCGGGAGGTCCTGGTCGCGGCCCGCGTAGAAGACCGTGTCCGTGCGCTCGCTGCAGATCTTGTTGACCGCGTCGACGAAGATGCCCGGCTCGCCCTCGTCACTGCCGGAGGAACCGGTGAAGAGCGACGATCTGGTGGTGAGGCCGTAGTCCTTGGCGAAGCGGCTCTTGAGGGTGTTCGTCAGATCCGCCGAGTACACGTCGCCCGTGTGCCGGTCGAGGAGCAGCAGCCCCTTCTTCTTTCCGTGCGGGTACGTGTCGAGGTAGTGCTTCAGGGCGTTCGCGAACTCCTTGTCGTCCGGCGACGTCTTGAAGAAGTACTCGAAGTTCATCGACGAGGCGTTGATCACCGGCCCCACCGTGGGGATCTTGCGGGTGCTCAGCTCTTCGAGGGCCTGTTTGGTGTCCGTCTGGCTGCTGGGGATTCCCGTGACGCCGACGAGCGGGTGCTTCGAGTCCGCGGACAGTTCGCCCAACTTATCGACCACCGGCCGCCATTGGTCGAGCTGCCGGCCGACCGGCGCGAGCATCAGCTGGACCTGCGGGCCGCCCGCCCCTGCGTTCGCTTCCTTGAGCGCGGCGAGGGAGCCCGCGAGGGCGCGGCGGATCATGTCGCCGGTCATCGCGCTCGTGTCTCCGGAGGTGAAGGACATCATCAGGGCGACACGGACGTAGGGAGTGCCGCTCTCCGAGGCGACCTGGTCGTTCTCGTCGGCGATGGCGTCGAGGAGCGAGCCGATGCCTTCGTCGGCCTCGAAGGACCGGGTGGTCACGCCGATGCACTGCCCGTCGATGTCGCTCAGCCCGTTGTCGCACTTGCGCAGCAGCTTCGAGCCGCCATAGATCCCGCCCGCCACGAGCGCGAGCACGACGAGCACCGCGACGCACCAGTCCAGCGGACCCCACTCCCTGATCCTGCTGCCGAACATCAGCCTCCCTCCCCGGAGTTGGTGCTTGCGGGAACGGGCAGTTCCTGCCTCTTGCGGGCGGCCGTAGGCCAGTCGCGGGCCGCCTGGCCGAGGGCCGCGTACCAGGTGGGGTGGCGGCGGGCGAGGAAGCCCAGCTCCTCCCCCACGGCCCGGCACATCCGGTCGGCGTCCGGGTCGAGCGCCGCGTCGGCGTACGGCTCGGAGAGGTACCACAGGGCGTGCAGCAGGCGGTTGATGCTGCGTCCCGAGGGGTCGAGGCGTGCGTAGCGGGCCGCGTGCTCGCCGTCGGCGATCTCGACGCGCTGGTCGCGCCAGGTCTCGTCGGCGGGCGGCACGGGTGCGCTGGCGCAGCGCTGGAGGCACAACAGCCAGTGCTCGACGCTCTGTTCGGCCTCCTCCGCGTCGAACTCGTCGGCGAGCATCGCGACGACCTGTTGCGGGTTTCCGGCGGCGAGGTTGTGGCGCAGGGCGTCGGCCTCCTCGGTCTCGGCGCGCTGGACGTGGTGGAGGTGGAGGAACGCGTGCACGGAGCGCCAGCCGTGCGGTTCGTCGCCCGGCGGCAGGGTGCGCCGCGCCTCGTGGACGAGGAGGGTGCGCAGCAGCCCGCTGGTGACCAGCGGGCCGTCGGAGGTCGGGAGTTCCTGCCACTTCCGCTCGACGAGGTACTGCGCGGCGGCCGTGGCGGGCAGCTGCTCGGGCCCGACGAGGCCGAGGTCCTGGGCGAGCGCCTCGGCCGCCTTGGAGTCCCGGGCGAGGCAGAGCTTGACGAGGCGGTCGCGCTGTCTGCGGTCGGGCAGCAGGTCCCGCAGCAGCACCTCGGTGACGGCGCGGCCGCCCTCGACGCGCAGGTCCAGCAGGTCGCGCGGGACGACGGTGCGGTTCTGCTTGGCGGTCTCGACGGCGGCGTCGGCGAGGACAGTGCTGGCCGAGGGGTGGCCGCCGGTGAGCGCGTGGAGCGCGGAGGCGAGGTGCGGGTGGAGCAGGCGCGAGGACGCCCGGTCGAGCATGGAAAGGATGTCGTCCCTGGTCAGCGGGGTGAGCGGGAGGACGAGGAGGCCCTCGGACGGCTCGTGTCCTGTCCGCTTCCACAGGGTGGCGGCGTGTCCGGGTCGTCTGACGCCGCCGGGCGGCAGCAGGTCGACGAGTTCCCGGCGTACGGCGTGCGGCGCGTCCTCGCGCGGCAGGTCGCCGAGCCGGGTGGCGACGACGACGGTCCGGTCGTCGTACTTGCGCTCCCCCAGGGCCCGCTGTTCCAGGAGGAGTTCCAGGAAGCGGTTGCCCGCGGGGGTGTGTGCCTCGTCGAGCAGGATCAGCGGCCAGGGCTCACGGTTGAGCCGGCGCACCACACCGTGGGCGTGGGCCAGCTCCTCCAGGAAGGCGGCGGTCAGGGCCTGTTCCGCCGCGTGGAGGTAGTCGCCGCCGCGGTGGAAGCGTCGGGACAGCAGCCACAGCGGGTCCTCTTCGGCGATGGTGCCGTCGGGCGTGGTGTGCCGCTTGCGGAACCAGGTGCGGGCCGGGTCGAGGGGCATCCTGGCGGCGAGCTGGCGCAGCAGGGCGGCGGTGACGGGTTGTGTCCCGTCCGGGTCGTCGGGGTCGCCGTCGCGGGCGGCGGCCCGGCTGAGCGAGGTCTCGACCTGGGTGGCCCAGTCGCGGGCGACCTCGCGTTCGGCGCCGCGCGCGAGGCCGCTCGCGATGAGCATCCGGGCGTGCCGGCGGCACACCTCGTCGCGCTCGTCCGTCTGCCCCACGTGCCAGCCGGACACGGCGAACAGGGCGGGCAGCAGCGTCCGGAAGATGCCGTACGTGGGGGTGAGCGCGCACACGAGGCGCTCCAGGATCTCGGCGGGCGACGCGGCGTTCTGCGGCGGCACGCTGCCCTCGGGGACCTCCTCGGTGAGGCCGGCCGCGACCGAGCCCGGCACGACGGCGCGCACATGGGCGAGCGGGAGGCGGCCCCGGTAGCCGCGGGCGAGGGTGTCGAGGAGGGCGCTGCGTCCGGTGCCGTGCTCGCCGGTGAGCAGCACGACGGGCACGCCGGAGCCGAACTCGCGCTTCGTGCGGGCGCGTTCGTAGAAGGCGAGCCCGGTGAGCGAGGGGACGAGCGATCCCACCAGGGGTTCGCGCCCGTACAGAAAGGGCGCCTTGGGCCGGGCCATCTTCGGCTGTCCTGCTTCCCTAGGGATCGTCAACTACAGCGTGAACCCTAGAACTTACCTGTGACGCCGATCTCTTGCCAGATGGACCACAAGGCCGCGGAACCCTTTACGGTTGCGGATAAATCTCCAGCTCGGCACCCTCGGGCAGCTCCTCGACGCCCTGGATGACGCCGCCCGGATAGGCGATCCGGACCCTGCGCAGCGACGCGATTCCCTTGAGCGGGGCGAGGTCGATGTCGCCACCCTGCGTCACGTGCAGCTCCTCAAGACCTTGCAGTCGGCGGGACATGCGCCGCAGTTGCAGCGGGGTGCCCTGCTGGGCGTACACGTAGAGCTTGGTCAACTGCGGGATCTGGCTGGTCGGGTTGAAGAGGAGGGTGCTGAGCTGCTCGGCCGAGAGGCAGAGCGTGCGCAGTTCGGGCAGCCGGCCGAGGAGTGCGCCCCAGCCGTCGGGCAGCAGCCGGCTGCTCGCGTCCTGGAGGTGCAGCTCCTCCAGCGCGACGCACCGGGTGATGTCGGAGAGGTCGGAGGTGCCGGGCGGCAGCGACAGCGTCTTGAGCCGGCCGGGCCTGGGCAGTTCGGCGACGCCGCGCCAGGGGACGCCCGCGCCGATGCGCAGGGCTTCGAGGCGCGCGCACTGGTCGAGCTGCTCCAGCGGCTCGAACTGCGGCACGTTCTCCAGGACGAGGCTGCGCAACTGCGGGAGGCCGGTGAGCGGCTGCGGGTCCTTGACGTTGCGGCAGCCCTGGAGGGTGAGGCTCTCCAGGTGCTGGAAGTCGTGGAGGAGGGAAAGGTCGTCGATCTGTAGCGCGCCGCGCAGCCGCAGCTCGCGCAGGTGTTCCGGGGACAGGGCGGCGCGTACGGCGTCGGGGGCGAAGTCGCCGTGGATGCCCACGCGCTCGCATCCCGGAAGCCGTGAGAGGGCGTCGAGTTCGGCCTGCGAGCGGACGGTGACGGGTTCGCCGGGCGCGGCTTCGAGGAGCGGGGCGATGATCTCGCGGGCGTACGTCTCGGTGTCGAAGCGGTCCCAGTGGCCGAGGAGTTGGGCGCGCACGGTGGACTGCGAGGTGGTGAGGAACTCGCGCAGCCGCGGGATGGCGGCGTCGCCGCCGATCTGGCAGATGGCGTGCGCGGTCGCCAGCTCGGCGTCCCCGTCGAGTTCATCGGCCCTCGGGAGCAGCCCGAGCAGCAGCGGCCCCGTACGTGCCAGGACGCGCGCCTGGCGCAGGCTGCGCGGCGGGAGCATGCTCGCGGCCTCGGCCTCGATGGTCTGCCGCACGGCGGGTTCGAGCCGCGTGGCCTGTTCGAGGGATGCGAGCGCCAGGAGGCGGATCCTGGCCTGGACGGTGACGTCCTTCTCTCGTTTTCCGCGGTCGCTGAGGCGCATCAGCAGGTCGGCCCGCCCATTGTGATCGGCTTGCGCGACAGCCATCTGCACCACGTCCTCCCACTGGTCCATGTGAGCGTGTTTCACCAGCATGCCGAAGTCACGGTCCTCAAGAACAGCCTTGGCACCCAGGTAGTCCTGAAACGTACGATGAATGAAGTCAACGGCTCCCGGAGCGGGCTCGCGGAGCAGTCCGGAGCGCTCCAGCAGATATTCCAGCGCGTGCTCGGGCCCGCCGAGCCGTTCGAGACTCGGCACCTGCGGCTGGAGTCTGCTCAGCTCATGGATGGCGTCGTCGCGCTCCATCTGCGTGTCGTCGTTGCGGATCAGCCGGTACGCGAGCCGTTTGAGCGGCTCGGTCGCCGACTCCTCGTCGAGCCGGGGGCGGTCGTCGCCCCGCCCGTACAGGTCCCGCTCCACGTCGCGCCGCTCAAGGAGCATGGACAGGGCGGCCCGGTAGAGCGAGGCCCGCCCGTTCGGCAGAAAACCCCGGCGCTCGCGGTGCAGGGCGCAAATGAGGCTGCACATCAGGGGGTTGGTGGCGAGACGGCTCAACTCGGGGTTGGAGCGCAGGGATTCGACGAGCTCCTCGCCGAGCCCTTCGCGCGCCCCGGCCGCGATGTGCCACCGCGCGATGAAGCGGCGCAGATCCTCGGAGCCGAGCGGGTTGAGGCTCAGCTCGTGGAAGCCCTCGCTGCGCAGCCAGCCCGGTTCGAGCGCGGAGGGCCGCGTGGTGCACAGCCACAGATTGCCCGGAAACTGCTGCACGAGGTCGCGCAGCCACTGGCGGGCGCGCCGCCGGTCGGCCTTGGGGATCTCGTCGAGGCCGTCGACGAGCAGCACCGCGCGGCCGTTGCGCAGAACGCGGACGACCCAGCCGTCGGGTTCGCTGCCGCTGAGACCGCAGCGAATCCACTCCAAGAACTCCTCGGGCAGCGGGAGTTCGGCCCCTTGGCGGGCAAGGGTGCGCAGCGGCAGCACGAACGGGACGCGCCCGATCAGCTGCGGCAGCGCGACAGGCACGGACTCCTGACGCGCGGTGGTCAGGGCGAGCCACTGCACGAGCGTCGTCTTGCCGGTGCCGGCGAGGCCGTGCAGCAGGACCTTGCCGCGCCCGGCGAGCGCGGTCTCGACGCTCTCCTCGGGCACGGTCTCGTAGTCGCCGTCCTCCTCCGCGGCCACGATCGGTACGGCGGTGAGGCTCAAGTAGGCGTCGTCGAGCGGCCATTCGGGTCCGGCGGGGTCGCGCAGGTCGACGCCGTAGATGGTGAGCTGACCGTGCTTCCCGACGACGTAGTCGGCGTACTGCTCCTCGAAGCGGATGTCGGCGGCCTGGTGGTCCTCACCGGAGACGGTCCGCAGCACGCGCTCCAACAGCTCCTTCTGTTCGCGGAGTTGGCGAAAGTTCGACAACTGGGCGCGGGCCTCGAAGCCGGGGCGTTCGGTGAAGAACCGCACGAGGTGCACGCAGGCGGTGACGAGCAGCGCGTCGTGGAAGCGGGCCGCGTCCGCGGTGAGCAGCCCCTTGATGTCCGCCTCCGCCGCGCTGGACAGCGTGGCGGCCAGCTCCTCGGGCCCGAGCACCACCACGTCGACGTCGTTCATGTCGAGCTGGCCGAGCGCGAAGAGCGTACGGGTGAGGGCCTGGCCCACCGCGTCGTGCTCGTCGTCGGGCAGCCTGGCCTCGTGCGGCGGCGCGGCCCGCACGGCGCGGCGCACCAGCTCCCGCGAAAGCCGGTGCATGTCGTCACGGCTGAGGGCGGGATGATCGCCGACGAAGGACAGCAACGACCGTACGCGCACGGGCTTTTCACCGGGGAACTCGGCTCCCGCCACCTTCGCCGGAGGCAGCACGAACCGCTTCAGCAGCGGCACCACCACCGAGGACGCGAGCTTCAGCCCCATTGCGCCCAGTTCCACCGCTCACCCCCGTCGCCCACGTGTCTCCTACTTTACGTGTACGAGGCCGGGGCACCAGATGGCCGAACTCACACCACACCACCTTGCCGGGGTCCCGCTCCCCCACGCCCCACGTGTCCGCGAGCGCCTCGACGAGGATCAGCCCCCGGCCACCCTCGTCCGGCCGCACCATGTGCGGCACGCCGTTGCCGCTGTCGTGGACCTCGATTCGGAGCCCGTCGTCGTGGGGCAGGAGTCGCAGGAGGTAGCCGCGGCCGGGCGGGACGCCGTGGAGCAGCGCGTTGGTGGCGAGTTCGCTGACACACAGCACGACGTCGTGCGCGCGGTCGTCCCCCACGCCCCAGTCGGCGAGCGCGGCGCGGGTGAACTCCCGGGCGGCGGGGACGGATTGGCGTTCGCGGCGGTAGAAGTGCTCGCGGGGTTCGGGTGACTCGATCACGTCGTTCACGGGAAGGAATGTGACGGACGGTGACCGACCGTCGGCAGTGGACCGACCCCGACAGAATTCTTGTCGGGGTTCGAGCGGGGTCGAGGAAGAACGGGGGCGGGGACATTGACCGTCATGAGCACCGGGAAGCGTCCGCCAAGGAATCCGTCGGCGTTGAAGATGGTCGGCCAGCTGGTCGCCCTGTTCCGCAAGTCCGCCGGATTCACCCAGGCGGCTCTCGGGGAGCGGCTCATAATGGCCGAGTCGACGATCGCGGCGATCGAGCAGGGCAGGCGGCCGCTGTTGCCCGACCTGGCGGTCGCGATGGACCAACTCCTCGGCACCAAAGGTGCGTTGGCGGTTGCCGTGGCCAACATGCCGGAGATCGACCAGTTCCCGTTGTGGGCGGAGTCGTACATGGCGCACGAGCGGGAGGCCATCGCACTGTCCTGGTACGACGTCCTGACCGTACCGGGCATCCTCCAGACCGAGGCCTGCGCCCGCACGGTGCTGCGCAACCGGGTCCCGGCGTACGACGAGGACGAGATCGAGACCAAGACGGCCGCGCGCGTACAGCGGCAGGAGGTCCTGCACCGCAAGTGCCCACCGACGCTCAGCTTCGTCGTCTGGGAGGCGGCGCTCAAGCTGGCGTACCTCGACCCACTGGCACGAGCGGAGCAGCTCCGGCACCTGCGGGCGTGCGCCGAACTCCCGGGCTTGGCGCTCCAGTTCCTGCCGCTCGACTCCCCGACTCACGCGGGTCTCGATGGGGCCTTCACCGTCCTGGAAACGCCGTCGCACCAGCACCTCGCTTACACGGAATCCCAACGTGGCAGCCAGTGGGTTTCCGACCTCGACCAGGTGTCCTCGCTGGCGCGCAAGTATGCGATGCTGCGATCACAGGCCCTGACGCCCGAGCAGTCCATGGGCCTACTGGACCGGCTGCTAGGAGAACGATGAGCACCGCACTGAACTGGTTCAAGTCCAGCTATAGCGGCAGCGAAGGCGGCCAGTGCCTCGAAGTCGCCTACACCTGGCGGAAGTCGAGCTACAGCGACTTCAATCACGGCGCCTGCGTAGAGGTCGCCACCCACCCCACCGCCATCCACGTCCGCGACTCCAAGAACGCCGACGGCGGCCCGCACTTCACCGTCGCGCCGGAGGCCTGGACCGCGTTCCTCGGCAGCGCGCGCCGCGGCTGAGCGCAGAACGCGAAGGGCCGCGACCCCCACGGGGATCGCGGCCCAACTGCGTTACTGACCTGCTTACTCGCTGATCAGGCTGCGCAGCACGTACTGAAGGATGCCGCCGTTGCGGTAGTAGTCCGCCTCACCGGGGGTGTCGATGCGGACGACCGCGTCGAACTCGACGCCGGAGTCCGTGGTCACCTTCACCGTGGACGGGGTCGTGCCGTTGTTGAGCTCGGTGACGCCGGAGATCGAGAAGGCCTCCTCGCCGGTCAGGCCGAGGGAGTCGGCCGACTGGCCCTCCGGGAACTGCAGCGGGAGGACGCCCATGCCGATGAGGTTCGAGCGGTGGATGCGCTCGTACGACTCGGTGATGACGGCCCTGACGCCGAGAAGCGCGGTGCCCTTGGCGGCCCAGTCACGGGACGAACCGGAGCCGTACTCCTTGCCGCCCAGGATGACGAGCGGGGTGCCCTGCGCCTGGTAGTTCTGCGACGCGTCGTAGATGAACGACACCGGGCCGTCGGCCTGGGTGAAGTCGCGGGTGTAGCCGCCCTCGGTGCCCGGCGCGATCTGGTTGCGCAGGCGGATGTTGGCGAACGTGCCACGGATCATGATCTCGTGGTTGCCGCGACGCGAGCCGTACGAGTTGAAGTCGCGACGCTCGACGCCGTGCTCCGACAGGTACTTGCCCGCCGGGGTGTCGGCCTTGATCGCACCGGCCGGGGAGATGTGGTCGGTGGTGACCGAGTCGCCGAGCTTGGCGAGGACGCGGGCGCCCGCGATGTCCTCGACCGGAGCCGGCTCCATGCCCATGCCCTCGAAGTACGGGGGCTTGCGGACGTAGGTCGACTCGCTGTCCCACTCGAAGGTGTTGCCGGTGGGGACCGAGAGGGCCTGCCACTGGGCGTCACCCGCGAAGACGTCCTCGTAGGACTTCGAGAACATGTCCTCGCCGATGGAGTTGGCGACGACGTCGTTGACCTCGGCCTCCGTCGGCCAGATGTCGGCCAGGAAGACGGGCTTGCCGTCCTGGTCGACGCCGAGGGCGTCCTTGGTGATGTTGACCTTCATCGAACCGGCGATGGCGTACGCGACGACCAGCGGCGGGGACGCCAGGTAGTTCATCTTGACGTCGGGGTTGATGCGGCCCTCGAAGTTCCGGTTACCGGAGAGGACGGACGTCACGGCCAGGTCGTGGTCGTTGACGGCCTTCGAGACCTCCTCGGGCAGCGGGCCCGAGTTGCCGATGCAGGTGGTGCAGCCGTAGCCGACGAGGTTGAAGCCGACCTTGTCGAGGTACGGGGTGAGACCCGACTTGTCGAAGTAGTCGGTGACGACCTTCGAGCCCGGGGCGAGGGTGGTCTTGACCCACGGCTTGCGGGTCAGGCCCTTCTCCACGGCCTTCTTCGCGACGAGGGCCGCGGCCACCATCACGTACGGGTTCGAGGTGTTGGTGCAGGAGGTGATCGCGGCGACGGTGACGGCGCCGTGGTCGAGCTCGTACGTCGAGCCGTCGGCGGCGGTCACGGTGACCGGGTTCGACGGGACGCCGTTGGTGTGCGCCGGGGCGTCGGACGCCGGGAAGGACTCCTTGCCGGCCTCCTCGTCGTCGGCGACGTAGTTGCGCACGTCGACCGCGAACTGCTCGGCGGCGTTCGCGAGGACGATGCGGTCCTGCGGGCGCTTCGGACCGGCGATCGACGGGACGACCGTGGAGAGGTCGAGCTCCAGCTTCTCGGAGAAGTCGGGCTCGGCGGCCGGGTCCAGCCAGAGGCCCTGCTCCTTGGCGTAGGCCTCGACGAGCGCGACCTGCTGCTTGTCACGGCCGGTCAGACGCAGGTAGTTCAGCGTCTCGTCGTCGATCGGGAAGATCGCGGCGGTGGAGCCGAACTCCGGCGACATGTTGCCGATGGTGGCGCGGTTCGCGAGGGAGGTGGCGGCGACGCCCTCACCGTAGAACTCGACGAACTTGCCGACGACGCCGTGCTTGCGCAGCATCTCGGTGATCGTGAGGACCAGGTCGGTGGCGGTCGTGCCGGCCGGCAGCTCGCCGGTCAGCTTGAAGCCGACGACGCGCGGGATGAGCATCGAGACCGGCTGGCCGAGCATCGCGGCCTCGGCCTCGATGCCGCCGACGCCCCAGCCCAGGACGCCCAGGCCGTTGACCATCGTGGTGTGCGAGTCCGTGCCGACCAGGGTGTCGGGGTAGGCCTGACCGTTGCGGACCATGACCGTACGGGCCAGCTTCTCGATGTTGACCTGGTGCACGATGCCGGTGCCCGGCGGGACGACCTTGAAGTCGTCGAACGCGGTCTGGCCCCAGCGCAGGAACTGGTAGCGCTCCTTGTTGCGGCCGTACTCCAGGTCCACGTTCTGCTTGAACGCGTCCGAGGTGCCGAACTTGTCGGCGATGACGGAGTGGTCGATGACCATCTCGGCCGGGGACAGCGGGTTGATCTTCGCCGGGTCGCCGCCGAGGGCCTTCACGGCCTCACGCATCGTGGCGAGGTCCACGACGCAGGGCACGCCGGTGAAGTCCTGCATGATCACGCGGGCCGGCGTGAACTGGATCTCCTGCGCGGGCTGAGCCTGGGAGTCCCAGTTGCCGAGCGCACGGATGTGGTCGGCGGTGATGTTCGCGCCGTCCTCGGTGCGGAGCAGGTTCTCCAGAAGGACCTTCAGGCTGTACGGAAGGCGGGCCGAGCCCTCAACCTTGTCCAGCTTGAAGATCTCGTACGACTCGTCGCCCACGCGCAGCGTGCTGCGGGCGTCGAAGCTGTTCGCCGACACGACAGTCTCCTTCATATATGTGCGCGTTCCACCGCATCCTGCCGCCACGCCGACTCGACGATCCGCTAAGGTAAGGCTAAGTTAGGTATGCCTTACCGTCCGACCCTCGATACCGTGCGGCCACGGAGCGCCTCGGTAGATATCTCGATGTCGAGATAACTCTAATACATCACTCGGTGGTGCCTTCAAGCGCCACCGTGCACATACCTGTGCGCGCTCCCCCCATGGTCGTACGCGGACCGGATACGGGCCAGTGGGTACGGCGACTGATCCGGGCGGGCGCGGGTACTCGGAGAGCTCCACCGGCGGGCGGCACGGCCCGAAGCGGACCCACAGCAGCACCGGCCGCCGGACCACCTCCATGGATCTGCCGGGCCCCTTCGGCTGGCGCCGCACCCGGACCACCCGGCGCCGTCGAGGTCACGCAGGTCACTGAGGCCGCCGAGGCCACCGAGGCCACTGGGGTCACATGGAGGGCACTCCTCCACATGGCCCCACCGGCATGCAACATCTCATATTTGAGATAACCTGCCGCTATGGCAGACGACTACCTCGAACGTATCGGCAAGCTCATCCGCGACGCCCGCCAGCACCGGGGCTGGACGCAGTCGCAGCTTGCGGAGGCGCTCAACACCAGCCAGAGCGCGGTGAACCGCATCGAGCGCGGGAACCAAAACATCAGCCTTGAGATGATCGCTCGAATTGGCGAAGCTCTCGACAGTGAAATCGTCTCCCTCGGGTACGCGGGACCGATGCACCTGCGCGTGGTCGGCGGACGCCGGCTGTCGGGTTCGATCGAGGTCAAGACGAGCAAGAACGCGTGCGTGGCGCTGCTGTGCGCCTCGCTGCTCAACAAGGGCCGCACCGTGCTGCGCCGGGTCGCCCGCATCGAGGAGGTGTACCGCCTCCTGGAGGTACTCGGCTCGATCGGCGTCCGCACCCGCTGGATCAACGACGGCGCGGACCTCGAGATCGTGCCGCCCGCCGAGCTCGACATGAACGCCATCGACGCGGAGGCCGCGCGCCGCACCCGCTCGATCATCATGTTCCTCGGCCCGCTCCTTCACCGCATGGACCGCTTCAAGCTGCCGTACGCGGGCGGCTGCGACCTCGGCACCCGCACGATCGAGCCGCACATGATCGCGCTGCGCCGCTTCGGCCTCGACATCACGGCGACCGAGGGGCTCTACCACGCGGAGGTCCACCCGGACGTCGCGCCGGACCGCCCCATCGTGCTGACCGAGCGCGGCGACACCGTGACGGAGAACGCGCTGCTCGCCGCGGCCCGCGCCGACGGCACGACGATCATCCGCAACGCCTCGTCCAATTACATGGTCCAGGACCTGTGCTTCTTCCTGGAGGCGCTCGGCGTCGAGGTCGAGGGCGTCGGCACGACGACGCTCACCGTGCACGGCGTGCCGCACATCGACGTCGACGTGGACTACTCGCCGTCCGAGGACCCGGTCGAGGCGATGAGCCTGCTGACCGCGGCCGTCGTCACGCAGTCCGAACTCACGGTCAAGCGCGTGCCGGTCGAGTTCCTGGAGATCGAGCTGGCGGTCCTGGAGGAGATGGGCCTCGACCACGACCGCTCGGCGGAGTACCCGGCCGACAACGGGCGCACGCGCCTCATCGACCTCACGGTCCGCCCGTCGAAGCTCGAAGCGCCGATCGACAAGATCCACCCGATGCCGTTCCCCGGCCTGAACATCGACAACGTGCCGTTCTTCGCGGCGATCGCGGCGTCGGCGCAGGGCAAGACCCTCATCCACGACTGGGTGTACGACAACCGGGCGATCTATCTGACCGACCTGAACCGGCTCGGCGGCCGCCTCCAACTCCTCGACCCGCACCGGGTGTTGGTCGAGGGGCCGACACGGTGGCGTGCCGCCGAGATGATGTGCCCGCCGGCGCTGCGTCCCGCCGTGGTCGTGCTGCTGGCGATGATGGCGGCCGAGGGCACGTCGGTGCTGCGCAACGTGTACGTGATCAACCGCGGTTACGAGGAGTTGGCGGAGCGGCTCAACTCCGTCGGCGCGCAGATCGAGACGTTCCGGGACATCTGATCCCTGGCCTTCAACTCCCGTCTGCCCTTTGGGTGGACGGGGTGTGAAGGTGGGCGCATGAAGCGTCCCTCCGCCGCCGCCCTCGCCGCGTGCGCCTCCCTGGTTCTGCTCGCCGGTTGCGGGACCGGGCACGGCGCGCCGGAATCCAAGCCGTCCGCGTCCGGCGGGGGCAGTGGCGGGGTGCCCCAGGAGCCCTCGGCCAGCCGGGCCCCGGCGGCAGGGAAGGGGTCCAAGGACCCCGACGACCTCAATGGCGACGGGCACCGGGACCTCCTCGTGCCCGTCGCGGCGCACGTGAACCCGGACACGCATGAGCGCGACGAGCGGGTCGGCGTCATCTTCGGCTCCGCCCGCGGGCTCGACCCGACAACGCGCACAGTGTACGGGCGGTCGGACCTCGGGATTCCGCGCTCGAACCTTGCCGACCAGGGGCCCGAGGAGAACATCGCCGCGGAGAACGTGACCACGGCCGACCTCGACGGGGACGGGTTCCCCGATCTCGTCACCACGGTGGCCGAGGAGTCCGGCGATCGCAGCGGCGACTATCGCCACGTCCCCTACGTGGCGTGGGGCACGCCGACCGGCCCCGGCGAGGAGGGACGTACGGCCACCCCTATCCAACTCCCCTCCACCGCAGCACATTTGGGCCTGGACGGTCTCACGCGTGGCGACTTCGACGGGGACGGCCACCACGATCTGGCGGGCCTCGGCGAGAACGGCACGAAGGCGCACATCCTGTACGGCCCCTTCGACCGCTCGGGCGCGCCGGCCCGCACCGGTTCACTGCCCGGACACGGCATCGACCTGGTGGCGGACGACATCGACCCGACCGGCAAGCCGCGTGTCACCGGGCTTCTGGCCCGCGTAGTGGGCGACGGGGAGCAGACGACCAGCACGCTGTACGCCGACCCGCGCACGGGCCAGGGCCGCGAGCTGCGCGCGGGCAACGCGCACGCCTTCGGCGATTTCGACGGGGACGGGCGGCGGGACCTGGCCGTGGGTGACGACGGCAGCCGCAACGACGAGCCCGGCTCCGAGACGGAAGCGGCCGACGTGGACGGGTCGTTGGCGGTGTACCCCGGCGGGGGCGGGGCCCCGGAGACGTACAAGCTGCCCGAGCCCGGCAAGGGGCGGCACGGCGACTACGGCCCCGGCGGGTACGTCGCCGCGGATCCGGACGGGGACGGGCGGGACGGCATCCTCGTCGCCACGTACGACGGGGCGACGCTGATCGACGGGAACGAGCGGATCCCCGTGCTGCGGCAGGGGCCCGCGGAGGTGGACGGCAAGAAGCGCTCGGACAACGCGCGTCGGGCGCGGCCGGTCGAGGCGGGTGACTTCGACGCCGACGGCAAGGAGGAGCTGGTCCTGGCGTGGGCGGCGGACGGGCTCTTCACCTTGTACGGGGAGCATCCGACGCACTGGTGGATCACGGATGGGACGTCCGGCCGGGACGCGACCTCGTTCGCGACCGATTGAGCCCCTGCGGCGATTGAGCAGCGGGGCCCGGGGCGGAGCCCCGCGACCTGGGACCGGTGCACCTGGGACCGGTGCAGGGGAACTATCCGACGAACTCCCGGATCGCCGCCGCCAAGGCCTTCGGCTGGTCCAAGGGGATGAGCGTGCCGCAGTCGTCCAGTTCCACAAGCCGCCCCTGCGGCAGCAGTTCCGCGAGGCGGCGGCCGTGGGCCAGGGGCATCATCTTGTCCTGCTTGCCCCACACCACCAGGGCCGGACGGTCATACGTGCGCAGGGCGTCCGCCGCCTCCATCATCTCCGTCTTCACACTGGAGCGGAGGTAGTGGAGCAGCAGCTTCCGCGCCGCCGGGTCCTTGCGCAGCGGCTCGATCCAGTGGTCGATGAGTTCGTGCGGGACCGGGCGTTGCGACATCACCGCGTAGCCCGTGCCGGGCATGCGGCGCAGGGGGCGGACGGACAGGGTGCGCGCGAGCAGTGAGATGCCGCCGGGGACCCGGGACATGACCTCCAGGAGCTTGCCCGACGGGCCCGGCGGATAGTTGTCGAAGGCCTCACAGCCCGCGATGACCATGCGGCCCACCCGGTCGGGGCGTTCGGCGGCGAGCTGCTGGAGGCGCCCCGCGTCGTTCTCTACGAACACCGTGTCGTCGCCCAGCTTGAGCGCGTCGGCGAACTCGCCGATGAGCAGGGCCACGGAGTGCGGGGTGATCCGGGCGCCGGGGCGCACGGGCGTGTGCTGACTCCCGTACGGGAGGTGGGGCACGACGCACCGCACGGACGTGCCGAGTTCGTCGACGACGTGCCGCCACACCGTGCCGTTCTGGGCGAGCCCGTGGAGGAGGACGACGGTCGTGCCGTCGCCTCCCGAGTCCTCGTACGCGATCGGGCCCACGGAGAGGTCCACCGAGAGTTCCGTCTGTTGCGTCATGCCCTGACCCTAGATGCGGGTCGGTCTCAGGGAAGTACCGCTACTCCGTCGATTTCCACCATGGCCTGTTCGTCCCACAGGCGGCTGACGCCGATCACGGCCATGGCCGGGTAGTCGCGGCCCGCCAACTCACGCCAGATCCGGCCGAGTTCGCGGGCGTTCTCCCGGTAGTCCGCCACGTCCGTGGCGTAGACCGTGACGCGGGCCAGGTGTTCCGACGTGCCGCCCGACGCGCGCAGGGCGGTGAGCAGGTTCGTCAGGGCGCGGGTGAACTGTGCGGGGAGGGTGTCGCCCACGACCTTGCCGTCGGCGTCCAGGGACGTCTGGCCCGCGAGCATCACCAGGCGGCCACCCGTCGCGACGACGGCGTGGGAGAAGCCGGTGGGCGGGGAGAGTTCGGGCGGGTTGATGCGCCGCAGGTTGCTGCTGTTGCTGCCGCCGTTGCTGCTGTTGCCGCTCACGAGGTCTCCTCCTTGTGCCCCTTGTTCCCCTTGTTTTCCTTGTTTTCCTTGTACAACTCGCGGGCGATGATGGCTCGTTGGACCTCGGAGGCGCCTTCGTAGATGCGGGGCGCCCGGACCTCGCGGTACAGGTGCTCCAGGACGTGGCCGCGTTGCAGCGCCCGCGCTCCGTGCAACTGCACCGCGGCGTCGACGACTTGCTGGGCCGCCTCCGTGGCGATGAGCTTCGCGGCGGCCGCGCGACGCGGCACATCCGGGGCGCCCTCGTCGTACGCGGCCGCCGCCGCGTAGACCATGAGGCGCGCGGATTCGACCCGTACCGACATGTCAGCGACCTGGTGGGCGACGGTCTGGAGTTCCTTCAGCGGGGCGCCGAACGCCTCCCGCTCGGACGTGTGCGTGAGCGTCGCATCGAGGGCCGCCTGCGCCATACCGACGGCGAACGCGCCGACGCTGGGCCGGAACAGGTTCAGCGTGCCCATCGCGACGCGGAACCCGGCGTCGACCTCGCCGAGCAGGTCGTCACGGGTGACCGGGACGCCGTCGAAGGCGAGGGTTCCGATGGGGTGCGGGGAGATCATGTCGAGGTGTTCGCCGGTCAGCCCGGGGCGATCGGCGGGGACCGCGAAGGCCGTCACGCCGCGCGCGCCCGCGTCGGGGGTGGTGCGGGCGAAGACGGTGTAGACATCGGCCTCGGGAGCGTTCGAGATCCAGCACTTCTCGCCGGTCAGCCGCCATCCGTCGCCGTCCCGGTCCGCGCGCAGGGACAGCGCCGCCGCGTCCGAGCCCGCCCCCGGCTCACTCAGCGCGAACGCCGCCACGGCCCGGCCCGCGCCCACCTCGGGCACCCACCGCTCGCGCACCGCCGCACTGCCGTACGCGTGGATCGGGTGCGCCCCGAGCCCCTGAAGCGCGAGCGCCGTCTCGGCCTCCGTGCAGACGCGGGCCAGGGACTCGCGCAGCAGACACAGGTCGAGCGCGCCCGAGGTGAACAGGCGCTCAAGGAGACCGAGTTGGCCGAGTTCGGCGACAAGGGGGCGGTTGACCCGGCCCGGCTCACCCTTCTCGGCGAGTGGGGCGAGGCGGTCGGCCGCGAGGGCCCGTAGCTCGCCACACCACGCGAGCTGCTCCGGTTCGAGCGAGAATGTCCCCATACGTGGTGCTCCTCTCACGGCCACCTACCGGTTCACGGGCCGCCTATCGGTTCACAACCGCCTACCGGTCCACGACTGCCCACCGGCCGCACCCAGGAACCGTATCGCGCCCCGTTGACTGTCGTCACCATCACGATACGCTCGATGCGCGGCGCCTCACCCGGCGACGGCATGCGAGCCACTCACCACGAGGGGGCGCCAGGCCATGACCCACCACCCGCTCAGCCCTTCCGCCCACGTCGACACCTTCGCCCGCGACCATCTGCCGCCCGCCGAGCTGTGGCCGGGCCTCGGCTTCGACCTGCCCGAACTGCGCTACCCGCAGCGGCTCAACTGCGGGGCCGAGCTGCTCGACGCCACCGTGGAACGGCACGGCGCGGACCGCCCCGCCTTCCACTCCCCCGGCCAAGCCCCCTGGTCGTACGCCGAGTTGAAGGCGACCGTGGACCGGATCGCGCACGTGCTCACCGACGACCTGGGCGTCGTCCCCGGCAACCGGGTGCTGCTGCGCGGCCCGACCACCCGGCACCTCGCGGCCTGCTGGCTCGCCGTGATGAAGGCGGGGGCCGTCGCCGTGACCGTCCTCGCGGGGGCGCGGGCGAGCGAGCTGGCCACGGTGTGCGGGATCGCGCAGGTGGGGCACGCGCTGTGCGACATCCGCTCGGTCGACGACCTGGCCAAGGCCGAGGTGCCGGGGCTGCGCATCACCACGTTCGGCGGGGACGGGCCCGACGACCTGCTGCACCGTGCGGCCGGGAAGCCGGCGGCGTACGAGGCCGTCGCGACCGCCGCCGACGACGTCGCACTGATCGCCTTCACCTCGGGGACCACCGGGCGCCCCAAGGGGTGCATGCACTTCCACCGGGACGTGCTCGCGGTCGCGGACACCTTCGCGCAGTACGTGCTGAGGGCCGAACCCGACGACGTGTTCGCGGGGAGCCCGCCGCTGGGCTTCACGTTCGGACTCGGCGGCCTGGTGATCTTCCCGCTGCGGGCGGGCGCCTCCGCGCTGCTGCTCGAACAGGCGGGCCCGCAGAAGCTGCTGCCCGCGATCGCCGAGCACCGGGTGTCGGTCGTGTTCACCGCGCCGACCGCGTACCGGGCGATGCTCGCTCTGCTTTCGGAGGTCCCCTCGTACGACATCTCCTCGCTGCGCCGCTGTGTGTCCGCGGGCGAGAATCTGCCCGCCGCGACCTGGCACGCCTGGCAGGAGGCGACCGGCCTGCGCATCATCAACGGCATCGGCGCGACCGAACTCCTGCACATCTTCATCTCGGCGGCCGACGACGCGATCCGGCCGGGGACGACGGGCGTTCCCGTGCCCGGCTGGGAGGCCCGGATCGTCGACGTCGAGGGCCGCCAACTCCCGGACGGGGAACCCGGGTTGCTCACCGTACGCGGCCCCGTCGGCTGCCGCTACCTCGCCGACGAGCGGCAGACCGTGTACGTACAACACGGCTGGAACGTCACCGGGGACACGTACGTCCGCGAGCCCGACGGCTACTTCCGGTACGTGGCCCGCGCCGACGACATGATCATTTCCGCCGGGTACAACATCGCGGGCCCGGAGGTGGAGGACGCGCTGCTGCGCCACCCGGACGTGGCGGAGGCGGCCGTGGTCGGACGCCCCGACGAGGAGCGCGGACAGGTGGCAGTGGCGTACGTGGTGCTGCGGGCCGGAGCGCGCCAGGACGCGGAGGGGCTGCGGGAGTTCGTGAAAGCGGAACTCGTCCCGTACAAATGCCCGCGCGCCATCGAGTTCCTGGACGCGCTGCCGCGCACGGCCACGGGAAAGCTCCAGCGGTTCCGGCTCCGCGAGCCCTCAGCCGTAGAGTGATCGCGTGTCCGAGCAGCCCACTTCCCACACCCCCCGCTCCCTCATCGTCACCCTGTACGGCGCCTACGGCCGTGACCTGCCGGGGCCACTGCCGGTCGCCGAGCTGATCCGGCTGCTCGGCGCGGTCGGCGTCGACGCCCCGTCCGTCCGCTCGGCGGTGTCGCGCCTGAAGCGCCGCGGCCTGCTGCTCCCGGCCCGCACCACCTCCGGTGCGGCCGGCTACGCGCTCTCCGACGACGCCCGCCAGCTCCTCGACGACGGCGACCGCCGCATCTACGGAAGCGGCTCCTCGGCCGACGGCTGGGTGCTCGCCGTCTTCTCCGTGCCGGAGTCCGAGCGCGCCAAGCGGCACGTGCTGCGCTCCACGCTCACCGGCCTCGGCTTCGGGACGGCGGCGCCCGGCGTGTGGCTCGCGCCCCTCGCCGTCTACGAGGAGACCCGGCACACGCTGGAGCGGATCGGCTGCGCCGGGTACGTGGAGCTGTTCCGCGGCGAACACCTGGGCTTCGCGGCGACGGCCGACGCGGTGGCCCAGTGGTGGGACCTCGCCGCCCTCGCCAAGCTCCACGAGGCGTTCCTGGACGAGCACGAGCCGGTGCTGCGGGCGTGGGAGGCCCGCGAGGACACCCCGTCGCGCGAGGCCTACCGCGACTACCTCCTGGCCCTCGACTCCTGGCGCCACCTCCCGTACGCGGACCCGGGCCTGCCACCGGAACTCCTGCCGGAGGGGTGGCCGGGGGTGCGGGCGGCGGAGGTGTTCCGGGCGCTGGACGGGCGGTTGCGGGGGGCGGGGGCGGAATTCGCGCGGGCGCCGGGTCCGGGTCCGGGGTCGGGGCCCTAAGGGAACCCTCAGGTTCCTCCACGGCTCCTCTCAGAGAGCCTGTTTAGCGTCGGTTCGCATGAGTCTGATGGGCAACATGAACCGGGCGCTGACCGCCACCACGGGCCTCCAGGTGCGCCGTGCGCCCAAGGGGCCCGCCCCTGTGCAAAAGGTGGCGGCGCCGGCGCGGCGGGCCGTTCCGGAGTATCGATGTACCGACGACCCGGGGACGGACCGGCTGCTCAGCCGGCCCGTGTTCATCATGTCGCCCGTGCGCTCGGGCTCGACCCTGCTGCGGATGCTGCTCGACGCGCACCCCCGGCTGCACGCCCCGCACGAGCTGCACATCCGGCGCCTCGAGGTCGACTACGGCAGCAAGCTGTCGCGGCGCGCCATGGACGCCCTCGACCTGAGCCGCGGCGACCTGGAGCACCTGCTGTGGGACCGCGTCCTGCACCGTGAACTCACCAGGTCCGGCAAGGACTTCATCGTCGAGAAGACGCCCAGCAACGCCTTCGCCTACCAGCGGATCCGCGACTGCTGGCCCGATGCCAGATTCGTGTTCCTGCTGCGCCACCCCGTCTCCATCGCCCAGTCCTGGCACGAGGGAGACCCCGAGAAGCGCACGTACGACGAGGCCTGCGCGGACGCGCTGCGCTACATGAAGGCCGTCGACAACGCCCGCAAGGGCATCACCGGCGGCCACACCCTGCGCTACGAGGAGATCACGGCCGACCCGGAGGGGAGGATGCGCGCCTTGTGCACCTTCCTCGGGGTCGACTTCGAGCCGTCGATGCTGGAGTACGGCGCCCGCGACGAGACGCAGGTCCAGAAGGGGCTCGGCGACTGGCGGGACAAGATCCGCAGCGGCAGCGTGCAGGCGGGGCGCGAGCTGCCCAAGGACGACGAGATCCTCGAGGTGCTGCGTCCCATCTGCAAGGCGTGGGGGTACCTGAAGTGAAGCCCCGGGCCGAGGTCGAGGAAGTGTGGCCACGGGACGGGCGGATCGGGATCGTCGGGCGGCTGGTCGGACTGGGCGCGGGGGCCGGTGGCGCGTGGCAGCTGACGGTGACTCGACGGTCGCACGTCGGTCAAGTGCTGTGCTACGACGCCGAGTTGAACGGTGAGCGGTTCAACTGCGCGTGGGACGTGGCCGATCTCGCCGCGTACGACGACGGGTTCAGCGGCGCCGACCAGTGGGATCTGCATCTGACGGACGGGCGGCGGACGTTGCGCGTCGGGCGGCGGCTCGACGACATCCGCGGCAAGAAGGCGATCTACGTCTATCCGCGGCAGGCGGTGCCGGGGGCGGGGTTCGACGTACGGCCGTACTTCACCGTCGAGGACAACTTGTCGCTGGAGTGCCGCGAACTGTTGCCGGAGTCCCGCGCACTGTCGCCGGAGCGCCGCGCCCTGCCGCTGGAGCGCCGCGCATGAGGAACACCCGCATCCGGTACCTGCTGCTGCACGCCTACGGGCGCGGCGGCACCATCCGCACCGTCTTCAACCAGGCCAACTCCCTTGCCGCCGCCGGCTGGGACGTCGAGATCGTCAGCGCCATGCGGAGGCGCGATGCCCTTCAGTTCCCGCTGGACGAGCGGGTGCCGGTCACGACGGTCGTCGATCTGCGCGAGAGCGCCGCCCCCGAGGCCACGGAGCCGGGGCTCGGCGGCTGGTGGCGTGCGCGGCGGCGCGACAAGCTGGCCGCGAGCCCCGCCCGCGAGATCCCACGCGGCGAGTTCGGCCACCGCTACTTCGACCGGCGACTCGAACTCGCCCTCGGCGACTACCTGCGCTCGCTCACCGACGGCGTGCTCGTCACGACGCGCCCCGGCCTGAACTTCCTCGCCGCCGCGCACGCCACGAACGGCGTGGTGCGGGTGGCGCAGGAACACATGAACCACGGCACGCACCGCCCCGACGTGCAGCGGCGCATCGTCGAGACGTACGAGTGCTTCTCGGCCGTCGCCGTACTGACCGAGCGCGACCGGAGCGAGTACGCGCGGCTGCTGCCCGCCGCGCGGGTCGTACGGATCCCGAACGCCGTGCACTCCCTCGACCAGGTCCCGGCGAACCACGCCTCCAAGATCGTGGTCGCGGCCGGCAGGCTCTTCCCGCAGAAGGGCTTCGACCTGCTGATCCCCGCGTGGGCGAAGCTCGCCCGGGAGTTCCCCGACTGGCAACTGCGCATCTACGGCAGCGGCGAGAAGAAGGCGCAGCTGCGGGCCCTGATCGAGGAGCACCACCTCTACAACCACGTCCTGTTGATGGGCCACACCGACCGGCTCGACGACGAGCTCGCCAAGTCCTCGCTGTATGTGCTGAGTTCACGCTTCGAGGGGCTGCCGATGGTGATGATCGAGGCGATGGCGCACGCCCTCCCTGTGGTCTCCTTCGACTGCCCCACGGGCCCCGCCGACGTGCTCACGCACGGCGTGGACGGGCTGCTCGTGCCGGAGCAGGACCCGGATGCCCTCGCCGACGCGCTCGTCCGGCTCATGGGCGACCGCGAGCTGCGCGCGGAGATGGGCACGGCGGCGCTGCTCACAGCGGCCGCCTACGGGCCCGACGCGGTGCATCCGCGGTGGGAGGCCCTCTTCACCGAACTGACCGAACCCGACGACCTGCGAGCCGCGCGCGGCGCCGCGGAAGGACTGCACGTATGACCACGGCCACGAAGGCCCGCCCGCAAGGGGCCACGATCTGGCTCACCGGGCTGCCCAGTTCAGGCAAGACGACCGTGGCGCGCGCCCTCGCGGGGCAGTTGCGCGCGGAGGGCCGGCGCGTCGAGGTGCTCGACGGCGACGAGATCCGCCGCTTCCTGTCGGCGGGCCTCGGCTTCAGCCGCGAGGACCGGAACACGAACGTGCAGCGCATCGGCCTCGTCGCCGAAGTCCTCGCCCGCAACGGGGTGTTCGCCGTCGTCCCGGTCATCGCCCCGTACGCGGACAGCCGCGAGGCCGTCCGTAAGCGGCACGCCTCCAGCGACACCCCGTACGTCGAGGTGCATGTCGCGACGCCGGTCGAGGTGTGCAGCGAGCGCGACGTGAAGGGCCTGTACGCGCGTCAGGCCGCGGGCCAGCTGACGGGGCTGACCGGGGTGGACGACCCGTACGAGCCTCCGGTCGACCCGGACCTGGCCCTGGAGACGCAGTTCCAGACGCCGCAGCAGTCGGCGGGTTCGGTGCGGGCGGTGCTGGTGGCGAGGGGTTTGCTGTGAGCGACTTCCGTTACGCGCCGAGCCACTCGGACGACCTGAACGCTCATGAACTCAGCTATGAACTCAGCCACTTGGACGCTCTGGAGTCCGAGGCGGTGCACATCCTGCGCGAGGTGGCGGGCGAGTTCGAGCGGCCGGTGATCCTCTTCTCCGGCGGCAAGGACTCGATCCTGATGCTGCATCTGGCGCTGAAGGCGTTCGCGCCCGCGCCGGTGCCGTTCCCGCTGCTGCACGTCGACACGGGGCACAACTTCCCCGAGGTCATCGCGTACCGGGACCGTGTGGTCGCCGCACACGGGCTGACACTCCATGTGGCGTCCGTACAGGACTACATCGACCGGGGTGTGCTCCGCGAACGCCCCGACGGGACCCGCAATCCGCTTCAGACGGTGCCGCTGACGGAGACCATCCGGGACGAACGCTTCGACGCCGTGTTCGGCGGCGGCCGCCGCGACGAGGAGAAGGCGCGGGCGAAGGAGCGGGTGTTCTCACTGCGGGACGAGATCTCGCAGTGGGACCCGCGCCGCCAACGCCCCGAACTGTGGCAGCTGTACAACGGCCGCCACGCACCCGGCGAGCACGTCCGCGTCTTCCCTCTCTCCAACTGGACCGAGCTGGACGTCTGGCAGTACATCGCGCGGGAGCGGATCGAGCTGCCGGAGATCTACTTCGCGCACCGCCGCGAGGTGTTCGACCGGGGCGGCATGTGGCTGACGGCCGGTGCGTGGGGCGGCCCGAAGGAGGGCGAGCACGTCGAGAAGCGACTCGTCCGCTACCGCACGGTCGGCGACATGTCCTGCACCGGCGCCGTCGACTCCGACGCCGAGACGCTCGACCAGGTGATCGCGGAGATCGCGGCCTCCCGACTCACCGAACGAGGCGCCACCCGCGCCGACGACAAGCTGTCAGAGGCGGCCATGGAAGACCGCAAGCGCGAAGGGTACTTCTAGAGATGTCTGTTTCCACGATCGCCGACGTCGGTACGTTGCGGCTCGCCACGGCCGGGTCCGTCGACGACGGCAAGTCCACGCTCGTCGGCCGCCTGCTGCACGATTCCAAGTCGGTTCTGGCCGACCAGCTGGAGTCGATCTCCCGCACGGGAACCCCCGACCTGGCGCTCCTCACGGACGGGCTGCGGGCCGAACGCGAGCAGGGCATCACGATCGACGTCGCGTACCGCTACTTCGCGACGCCGCGTCGCCGTTTCATCCTGGCGGACACGCCGGGCCACGTGCAGTACACGCGGAACATGGTGACGGGCGCCTCGACGGCGGAGCTGACGATCATCCTGGTCGATGCCAGGAACGGGGTCGTCGAGCAGACCCGCAGGCATGCGGCGATCGCCGCGCTGTTGCGGGTCCCGCATGTGGTCCTGGCGGTGAACAAGATGGACCTCGTCGGGTACGAGGAGTCCGCGTTCGGCGCGATCACGGAGGCGTTCGCGGCGCTTGCGGACGAGTTGGGGATTCCGGAGGTGACCGCGATCCCGATCTCGGCGCTCGCGGGCGACAACGTCGTGGACCCGTCCGAGCGCATGGACTGGTACGGCGGGCCGACGGTCCTGGAACACCTGGAGACGGTCCCGGCGACGGCCGAATCCCCGTCGGCGCCTGCCCGCTTCCCGGTCCAGTACGTGATCCGGCACGGAGAATCCCGCTACTACGCGGGCCAGTTGGTATCGGGAACACTCCGGGTCGGCTCCACCGTTACGGTGCACCCCTCGGGCCGTACGTCGACGATCGCGGGGCTGGACGTACTGGGCACGGAGGTGACGGAAGCGCACGCGGGGGCCTCGCTCACGGTGCGCCTCTCGGACGAACTCGACGTGGCACGCGGCGACTTGATCGCGTCGAGCACCGACCGGGCGCCGACGGTGACGCAGGACGTGCGGGGTTCGGTGTGCCATGTGGCGGACCGGGCGCTGCGGGTCGGCCAGCGCGTCCTGGTGCGCCACACGACCCGCACGGTGCGCGGGATCGTCAAGTCGCTTGGCGGAGCGGACGAGTTGACCGCGAACGACCTCGGGTCGGTGGTGCTGCGGACGGCCGAGCCGTTGGTACTCGACGCGTACGCGGAGGTGCGCCGAACGGGAGCGTTCCTCCTGCTCGACCCGTCGGACGGAACGACGCTGACGGCGGGTATGACGGATCTGTCTCCCTGACGGGGCGGACGCTCAGGAGCCGACGTATTCGTACACGCCCCCGTGGGGGTGACGAAGCACCGCACGATGGCCATTGGGGGTCGGCTGCGCCGGCCTTACCACGGTGGCCCCGGCCGCCACGGCTTCCTCAACTGCCGTGTCCAGGTCGGCGACCACGAGAGTGGCCCCGACTCCGGCGACCCGTTGCACCGCTTCGTCGGGCCCGCTGAACAGGAGAAAGGGACCAACGCTCGCCAGATCGACCCCGGCGAAGGCGAAGCGGGCGGCTGTCCCGCCGGTCAGCCTCTCGTAGAAGGTGACGGCCGCGTCCAGGTCGTCGACACACTGTCGTGTGATCACTGAGTCGATCTTCATCGTCGGTGCCGTAGCTCCTCGTAGGGTGCGTCTCTGCTTGTGCCGGGGGGTGTTCGCGACAGCGCTAGCTGCCACTGCCCGCGAGGAGCTGCGTCGCGTATCCGCCACGCAGCTCCTCGGTGATCCGGCGCCGCCATGGGCGGCTGATCAGCGCATGGGTGAGCCGACGGGTAGTGCGGGGCGCAGCCATGATTGTTTCTGCGACTCGGCGGGCCTGGTCCATCAGTTGATCCCTCGGCAGCACCTCGTTGACCAACCCCCATTGCAGTGCGGTCGCGGAATCGATCCCCCCGCCCGTGTAGGCGAGGTGGGCGGCACGCTTGGTGCCGAGCAGCTCCTCCAGGGCGAGGTACATGCCGTCGCCGGGCACCGACCCTGCGGCGAAATTCCCGTCGGCGATCACCACATCGTCGGCGCACAGGGTGACGTCGCACATCAGGGCCAGTTCCTGGCGTGGACCGGGTCCGTTCAGTACCCCGATGGTCGGTACGTCGACGCCCAGGACCAGCCCCTCAAGGAGTCGCGCCCCGTCGGAATACTGCTCGTACAGCAGGTCGCTGGACCACTGTGACAACGGTTGTGCGAACGACTGCGGATCGACCCCGGCCATCCACTGTCGGCCCGTCCCGGTAATGATCAGGACCTCGTTGTCCGGGTCCGCGCCGGCTTCCGAGAGCACTCTGCCCCAAGCGTTCAGCAGCGCACGCGAGAAGACCGCCGGTCCACCGTCGGTGTGCATGCGGATCTCGACAACCCCCGAGTCCCGGTGGATGTCGAAGTGTTCGGCGAACGTGGCCTTGTACCGCTTCAGGGCCGGGCGTTCCACGAAGCCGCCGAGAAGCCTGTCGCGATCATCCAGCGCATCGGGCATCGGGCATCGAACCTTTCGATCGGCAAGAGCCTGGCGCCTTCACTGTGCCATATTAAGTGGGGTCAGACCCCACTTAATGAGGAGGCGGGAAAGAATGCAGCCGGCGAACGAGGAACGTGCGGGCGACGGCCGCCCCGTGCGTGCCGATGCCCGGATCAGCCGCGAGCGGATCGTGGCCTCCGCCGGTCAACTGTTCTCCGCAGAAGGTGTGTTGGTGTCCCTGGAGCGGATTGCCCGGCACGCCGGGGTGGGCTCGGCGACGCTGCATCGCCACTTTCAGGGGCGAGGCGCACTTGCCGTCGCGGTGATGGACGAGCGGGTCCAGGCCCTGTGCACACGAGCGCGCCGGCTCTCGGCCGAGTTCGAACCCGGGCAGGCCCTTGAGGTGTGGCTACGGGCGGTCGTGGCGCACAACAACACGTTCCGTGGCCTTGCCACGCTGCTGTCCGAGGAACTTGCCGAGCCCGGACATCATGTGGAAGCACGGCATGACGAGGTGCGCGCGGCGGGCGGAGAGCTTCTGCATCAGGCGCAGCAGGCGGGCGCGGCCCGGAGCGGCATCACGATCTCGGATCTCCTCAACCTGGCCAACGGGATCGCGGTTGCCACCGAGCGCGTGCCGGACCGGGAGAGGCAGGCCGACCATCTGCTCGACGTCGTGATCACCGGCGTACGGCCCCGCACCGACGCGGCCGGAGCCCCCGGAGGGGGCGGGCGGGTGGGAGATGGGCGAGGAAACGCGGCCGGGACGCCGGCATAAGCGCAACCACCGGCGCCGGTGCCGACCCCGGTGCCGCGCAGCGGGAGCGAGTGGCCCCGACACCCCGGGCCGCCGAACCCCCGGTACCGCCCAACCGTCGCCATGGGCGCCCACCGATCACCCGGTCACCCCGGCAGCACCAACCTCGGCTTAGGCGCATCCAGCCGACCCGTCTGGGGCCGCCGGGACCCCGCACCGTACTGCTGGGGCCACACCACCCCCGGCCCCACATACCCCTGTTCCGCCGCCGCGTGGAGCGTCCAGTTGGGGTCGTACAGGTGCGGGCGGGCCAGCGCGCAGAGGTCCGTACGGCCTGCCAGGACAAGGGAGTTGACGTCGTCCCACGACGAGATCGCGCCGACCGCGACGACCGGGACACCGGCCTCCGCCCGGATCCGGTCCGCGTACGGCACCTGGTAGGAGCGCCCGAACGCGGGCCGCTCGTCCGAGACGACCTGCCCCGTGGACACGTCGATCGCGTCGGCGCCGTGCGCGGCGAAGGCACGGGCGACCGCCACGGCCTCCTCCTCGCTGGTGCCGCCCTCCGCCCAGTCCGTGGCCGAGATCCGCACCGTCATCGGGCGCTCGTCCGGCCACACCTCGCGTACGGCGTCGAAGACTTCCAGCGGGAACCGCAACCGGCCCTCCAGCGAGCCGCCGTACGCGTCCGTACGCCGGTTCGTCAGCGGCGAGAGGAAGCCGGAGAGAAGGTACCCGTGCGCACAGTGGAGTTCGAGGAGGTCGAAGCCCGAGTCCGCCGCGTTCCGTGCCGCAACCACGAACTGCTCACGCACGTCCGCGAGTTCGGCCACCGCCAACTCGCGCGGCAGCTGGCTGTCCGGCCGGTAGCGGAGCGCGGACGCCGCGACCAGCGGCCAGTTGTCGTCCGCCGCCGGGAGCGGCTCGTCCATGCCCTCCCACATGAGGCGCGTGGAACCCTTCCGCCCCGAGTGGCCGAGCTGCACCCCGATCGCCGTGCCGGGTGACTGCGTGTGGACGAAGTCCGTGATCCTGCGCCAGGACGCCGCCTGTTCGGGTGCGTACAGGCCCGCGCAGCCCGGCGTGATGCGGCCCTCCGGGCTCACGCACACCATCTCCGTCATGACGAGGCCCGCCCCGCCGAGCGCCCGCGCCCCCAGGTGCACGAGGTGGAAGTCGCCCGGCACCCCGTCCGCCGCCGAGTACATGTCCATCGGCGAGACGACGACCCGGTTGCGCAGCTCAAGGCCACCGAGCCGGAACGGCGTGAACATCGGCGGCGTGCCCTCGGGGCAGCCGAACTCCCGCTCCACCGCCTCCGTGAACCCCGCGTCCCGCAGCCGAAGGTTCTCGTGCGTCACCCGGCGCGAGCGCGTGAGCAGGTTGAACGCGAACTGGCGCGGCGGCTGGTCGAGATAGCGGCCCAGCTCCTCGAACCACTGGAGGCTGGCCCGCGCCGCCCGCTGCGTCGACGCCACGACGGGCCTGCGCTCCTCCTCGTACGCGGCCAGCGCCGCATCGGTCGTCGGCTGCTCGGTCAGGCACGCGGCGAGCGCGAGCGCGTCCTCGACGGCGAGCTTCGTACCGGAGCCGATGGAGAAGTGCGCGGTGTGCGCGGCGTCGCCGATGAGCACGCAATTCCCGTGCGACCAGCGGTCGTTGACGACAGTCCGAAAAGTCGCCCACGAAGAGTTGTTGGTCCTCAGAGCCCGGCCGCCCAGCGCGTCCTTGAAGATTTTCGCGCAGGCCTCGATCGATTCGCGTACGTCCATGTCGGCGAAGCCTGCCGCTCGCCACACTTCCTCGCGCATCTCCACGATCACCGTGGACCCACCCTCGCTGAACGGGTATCCGTGCAGCTGCATCACGCCGTGTTCCGTCTCGGCGATGTCGAAGCGGAAGGCGTCGAAGGCGAAGTCGGCGGCGAGCCAGATGTAGCGGTTGCGGTGCTCCTCGATGTGCGGCCCGAACGCGTCGGCGTACGTGTCGCGGGTCTTGCTGTGCACCCCGTCGGCGGCGATCACCAGGTCGTACGCCTCGCGGAGTGCGGCGATCGGCGGCGCCTCCTCCTGGAAGCGCAGGTCCACGCCGAGTTCGCGGCAGCGGCCGTGCAGGATCTCCAGGAGGCGGCGTCGGCCGAGCGCCGCGAAACCGTGGCCGGTCGACGTGTGGCGCTGCCCCCTGTGCACGATGTCGATGTCGTCCCAGCGTACGAACTCGTCCTGGAGCGCCCGGTAGACCACCGGGTCGGCGTGCTCGATGCCGCCGAGGGTCTCGTCGGACAGGACGACGCCGAAGCCGAACGTGTCGTCCGGGGCGTTCCGCTCCCAGACCGTGATCTCCCGGTCCGGGTCGAGGCGCTTGAGGAGGGCGGCGGCGTACAGGCCGCCGGGGCCGCCTCCGATGACGGCGATGCGCCGGGCGCGTACGGTCATTCGCCGGTCACCGCCCCTGCCACTTCGGCGGGCGCTTGTCGGTGAACGCCGCGTGGAACTCGGCGTAGTCCTCACCGTGCATGAGCAGCGCCTGCGTGGCCGCGTCCATCTCGATGGCCCCGGCGAGGGGCATGTCCAGCTCGGCCGTCAGGAGCGCCTTCGTCTGCGCGTACGCGAGCGCGGGCCCCTCGGCGAGGCGCCGGCCGAGGGCGAGCGCGGCCTCGTCGGCCCGGCCCTCGTCGGTCAGCTCGCTGATCAGGCCGATGCGCTCGGCCTCGGGCGCGCGGACCGCGTCGCCGAGCATCAGGAGGCGGGTGGCGTGACCGAGGCCGACGACGCGGGGCAGCAGATAGGCCGCGCCCATGTCGCCGCCGGAAAGGCCGACCTTCGTGAACAGGAACGCGAAGCGGGCACTGGGGTCGGCGACGCGGAAGTCGGAGGCGAGCGCCAGGACCGCGCCCGCGCCTGCCGCGACCCCGTGCACGGCGGCGATCACCGGGAAGGGTGCCTCGCGCACGGCCCGTACGACCTGCCCGGTCATCCGGTTGAAGTCGAGGATCTGCGCGGTGTCCATGGAGAGCGTGGCGCCGATGATCTCGTCGACGTCGCCTCCGGAGCAGAAGCCGCGGCCCTCGCCGGTAAGGACGAGGGCGCGCACGGATTTCTCGCGGGACAGCTCGGCGAGGAGGTCGCGCAGGTCGGCGTAGGCGCCGAAGGTGAGCGCGTTGAGCTTCTCGGGGCGGGCGAGCGTGACGGTGGCGACGCCGCTCTCGTCCACGGCGTACGTCAGGTGCTGCCAGGAGTCGGTGCGGGGGGTGGAGCCGGTGAAGGGACTCATGCGATGCCTCCGGCGGGTGGCGGGCGTGGCGTGCCGAGGAGGGGCCAGGGCTCTTGCGGCGGATCCTGCTGGCCCTGGACCCGTCGACCGTATCACCGCATCGTGACCGCCGTCACGAGTGCGCGATAACCCAGAAAGGGTCGGACGTCCCGAGCTGCACCGACGGGAGCCTCTTTCGCCCCACGCCGTACCATTCATAAGGTTGAACGCAGGACAGTCCCCCTTGAGCCCGTTCCTCCGAGCCCGCCCCCGAGCCGCATACGCGCCCTCCGCCCCCAGGATTCCGCCGTGACTCCCTTCTCCGGTCCCCCTACGCCCACGTCGTGGCGCATAGCCCTACCGCACACGGCCGCGGCCGTGCCGGTCGCGCGTGCCCTCGTGCGGACCGCGCTGTCCGAGATCGAGTCACCGGCCGCGGACGCGGACACGGCGGAGCTGCTGACGGCGGAGCTGGTGGCGAACGCGGTGGAGCACACGACCGGGGAGACGCCGATCGAGCTGGTCGTGGAGCTGCTCGACTCCGGCTGTCAGGTCGAGGTGCACGACACGGACCCGGCGCCGCCCACCGACCTCACCAACCCCGAGGACGACGGGCCGCCCGACCCCTGGCAGGAGCACGGCCGCGGCCTGCTCCTCATCCGCACGCTCAGCTCGTCGTGCGGGCACCGCCCCACCGATTCCGGCAAGGCGGTGTGGTTCACGCTTCCTACCGCGGTGCCGGCGCAGCGTCCGGCGTCCGAGGCGTAGCCCCGCCACCGTCGCCGTTGCCGTCGCCGTCGCCGAGCCGCGAGTTGCGGCGGCCGTACAGCGCGTACACGAGCGCGCCCACGACGAGGAACACCGCGAACTGGACCCAGGTCGTCCAGCCCGTGCCCCAGATCAGGTAGAGGCAGAAGCCGACACCCAGGATCGGGCTGACCGGGTACAGCGGCACCCGGAACGAGCGCTTCAGACCGGGGTGCGAGCGGCGCAGCGCGATCACCGCGATGTTCACGACGACCATGGTGGCGAGCGTGCCGATGGTGGTCAGGTTGACGACGGCGTCGAGCGAGGAGAACGCGGCCGGGATCGCGAAGACGGTCGCGACGATCCACGTGTTGGCGACCGGCGTGTGCGTCTTCGGGGAGACCCGCTCGAAGACCCGCGGGATCAGCCCGTCGCGGGACATCGACATCAGGATCCGGGTCTGCCCGTACATCACCGCGAGCACGACCGAGGCGATGGCGACGACCGCGCCGAAGGCGATGATGCCGCCGCCGACAGCCGACCCGGTGACCTGGTCGACGACGAGGGAGAGCGCGGCCGGCTTGTCCCCGACGGCGTCCGCGCCGAGCGCGCCGATGGCGGCGACGGCCACGGCGACGTAGAGCAGCGTGACGATGCCGATGCAGATCAGGATCGCGAGCGGGATGTTGCGCCGCGGGTTCTTGACCTCTTCGCCGGCCGTGGTGACCGCGTCGAAGCCGATGTACGAGAAGAAGGCGAGCGAGGCGCCGGAGGTGACACCGGCCATGCCGTCCTTCAGGAACGGGGTCAGATTGCCGGCCTCGAAGGCGGAGTAGGCGATCGCGCAGAACACGATCAGGATGCCGATCTTGAGCACGGCCATCGCGGCGGTCGCCCCCGCGCTCTCCCGGATCCCGCGGACCAGCAGGGCCGCGGCCATCAGCATCACGAGCACGGCGGGCAGGTTGATCACGCCACCGTCGGCGGGCCCGGCGGAGAGTGCCTCGGGCAGCTGCCACCCGAAGACGCTGTCGAGCAGCTCGTTCAGATACTGGCTCCAGCCGACGGCCACGGCCGACACCGAGACGCCGTACTCCAGGAGCAGGCACCAGCCCACGAGGAAGGCGACGCGCTCGCCGAGGGTCGCGTAGGCGAAGGAGTACGAGGATCCGGAGACCGGGATCGCGCCGCCCAGCTCGGCGAAGGAGAACGCCGTGAAGATGCAGGTGATCGCGGCGAGGACGAAGGAGAGGATGACGGCGGGGCCGGCCTCGGCGACCGTGTCGGACAGGCCGACGAAGATGCCGGTGCCGACGATCGCGCCGACGCCGAAGCACACGAGCTGGAAGAGCCCCATGGTGCGCTTGAGGCCGTGGCCTTCGAGGTCGGCGCCCGATTCGGCGATGAGGGACTCGGGCGACTTGATGCGCAGGCCGGACGGGGTCGGCGACATGGGGTGGTGCTCTTTTCTGGTGTGCGGGTGCGGCGGGGTGGGCCGCATGCCGGTGGGGTCGGAGAGGGTGTTCCGGCCCCACCAGTTTGAACGGTTACTCAGTGAATGCGCGGTTTGTCGCTACCGGCCGAGCGTCGCGACCATGATGGCCTTGATGGTGTGCATCCGGTTCTCCGCCTCGTCGAAGACGACGGAGTGCTCCGACTCGAAGACCTCGTCGGTGACCTCGAGGGACTCCAGGCCGTACTTGGCGTGGATCTCGCGGCCGACCTTGGTGCCCAGGTCGTGGAAGGCGGGGAGGCAGTGCAGGAACTTCACGTCCGCGTTCCCCGTAGCGCGCAGGACGTCCATCGTCACCGCGTACGGCGTGAGCGCCTTGATCCGCTCGTCCCAGATCTCCTCCGGCTCACCCATCGACACCCATACGTCGGTGACCACGAAGTCGGCGCCGGCGACGCCCTCCTCGACGGTCTCCGTGAGCGTGATGCGGGCGCCGCTGGCGGCGGCCAGCTCGCGGGCCTTGGCGACGATCTCCTCGGCCGGCCAGTAGGCCTTCGGCGCGACGATCCGGACGTCCATGCCGAGCAGGGCGCCGGTGACGAGGTACGAGTTGCCCATGTTGAACCGGGCGTCGCCGAGGTAGGCGAAGGACATCTCGGTGAGCGGCTTGGCACTGTACTCGGTCATCGTGAGCACGTCGGCGAGCATCTGCGTGGGGTGCCAGTCGTCGGTCAGGCCGTTGTAGACCGGCACGCCCGCGTACTCGGCGAGCGTCTCCACGATGGCCTGCTCGTCGCCCCGGAACTCGATGGCGTCGAACATCCGGCCGAGCACGCGGGCGGTGTCCTTGCTCGACTCCTTCTTGCCGATGTGCGAGCCGGCCGGGTCGATGTACGTCGTCGACGCACCCTGGTCGGCGGCCGCGACCTCGAAGGAGCAGCGCGTACGCGTGGACGCCTTCTCGAAGATCAGCGCAACGTTCCTACCCTTGAGGTGCTGCGTCTCGGTCCCCGCCTTCTTGGCCGCCTTCAGCTCCGCGGCCAGGTCGACCAGGCCTCGGAACTCCTCGGCGGTGAAATCCAGCTCCTTGAGGAAGTGGCGGCCGGTGAGGTTCATTCGGGGGCTCCTGCGCGTGACTCGGGGACGGGGTCGGGACAGTGGAAGTCTATACGATGTTCCACATTTCTATTCATGATATTCCCGGACGGCGTCGCACGCGCAGCGCGACCGCGACACCGAGCGCGAACAGCGGCAGTCAGGAGGTGTTGACGGCGTCGCGCTCGACCGGGCAGCTCATGCAGCGCGGGCCGCCGCGCCCCCGCCCCAGCTCGCTGCCCGGGATCTCGATGACCTCGATCCCCTGCTTGCGCAGGAACGTGTTCGTCGTGGCGTTCCGCTCGTACGCGACGACGACACCCGGCTCGACGGCGAGCACATTGCAGCCGTCGTCCCACTGCTCGCGCTCCGCGGCGTGCACGTCCTGCGTCGCGGTCAGCACCCGGATCCCGGGGAGCCCGAGCGCGGCGGCGATCGCCCGGTGCATGTGCTCCGGCGGATGGTCGGTGACCTTCAACTCCGCGCCGGACGAGCCCGGTTCGATGGTGTACGAGCGCAGCATGCCGAGCCCCGCGTACTGCGTGAACGTATCGCCGTCGACCATCGTCATGACCGTGTCGAGGTGCATAAAGGCCCTCCGTTTCGGCATGTCGAGGGCGACGATGGTGCGCGCCGAGCCCGCCGCGAACAGCTTGTGCGCGAGCATCTCCACGGCCTGCGGCGTGGTCCGCTCGCTCATCCCGATGAGTACGGCGCCCCGCCCGATGACGAGCACGTCGCCGCCCTCGATGGTCGACGGGAAGTCGGCCTGCCCCTCGGACCAGACGTGGAAGCCGTCCTCCGCGTCCCGGAACAGCGGGTGGTGCCGGTAGATCGCTTCGAAGTGGACGGTCTCACGCTGCCGGGCCGGCCAGCGCATCGCGTTGATGGACACCCCGTCGTAGATCCAGGCCGAGGTGTCGCGGGTGAACAGGTGGTTGGGCAGCGGGCCGAGCAGGAAGTCGTCGAGCTCCATGACGTGGAAGCGCACGGAGGTCGGCTCCGGGTGCGCCGCCAGGAACTCGCGCTTCGTCATCCCGCCGATGAGCGCCTCGGCGAGCTCCGTGGACGGCAGCGTCTCGAAGGCCTCCCGCAGATGGCCGGTGGCCAGCGGTCCGTACTCCTTCTCGTCGAAGACCCGGTCCAGGACGAGGCCGCGGGCGGCGTCGACGTCCAGGGCCTCGGTCAGCAGGTCGCCGAAGAGGTGCACGTCGACGCCCCGGTCGCGCAGGACGTCGGCGAACCCGTCGTGCTCCTGGCGGGCCCGGCGGACCCACAGCACGTCGTCGAAGAGCAACTGGTCCTTATTGCTGGGCGTGAGCCGCTTCAGCTCCAGATCGGGCCGATGCAGGATGACTCGGCGCAGGCGGCCGGCCTCGGAGCCGACGTGGAATCCCATGCCCCCATCCTTACCCGCCGCACCGCGGTTGCGCCCCGGGGCTCCGCCCCGGACCCCGCGCCTCAATCGCCGGCGGGGCTCAATATGCCGAACCGTGGAATCGCGTCACAGCCGAGGGTCGACCGGCTCCGACTCCAGCGCCAGGACCGCGAACACCGCCTCATGCACCCGCCACAACGGCTCCCCCTCCGCAAGCCGGTCCAGGGCCTCCAGGCCCAATCCGTACTCACGGATCGCCAACGACCGCTTGTGCCCAAGGAACCGCTGCCGAAGCTTCGCCAGATTCCCCGGCCGCGTGTACTCCGGCCCGTAAATGATCCGGAGGTACTCGCGCCCGCGGCACTTCACGCCCGGCTGCACGAGCCGCCCCTTCGCATCCCGCACCAGCGCCCCGACCGGCTTGACGACCATGCCCTCGCCGCCCCGCCCGGTCATCTCCAGCCACCAGTCGACCCCGGCCCGCACCGACTCGGCGTCCCCCGTGTCGACGTACAGCCGCCGCGTCGTCTGCAACAGCCCCGTCGTGTCGTGCGCGACGACCCGGTCGATGAGGGAGAGCTGCTCGTCGTGCGGCAGCCCGGCGAGCGAACGTCCCCGCGCGGCCAGGATCTGGAACGGCGCGAGCCGCACCCCGTCGAGGCCGTCCGTACTCCAGCAGTAGCGCCGGTACGCGTCCGTGAACGCGGCGGCGTCGGCCGCCCGACCACGCTGACGCTCCAGCAGATCACCCACGTCGACGCCCCGCCCGGCCGCCGCCTCCAGCACCCCGAGCGCACTCGGGAACACGGCACCGGACGCCGCGCCCACCGCCGCGTACTGCGCGCGCAGCAGCCCGGACGCCTTGAGCGACCACGGCATCAACTCGGCGTCGAACAGCACCCAGTCAGTGTCGAGCTCCTCCCAGAGGCCCGCGGCGGTGACGGCGTCCCGCACCCGCCCGATGACCGCCTCGGCGGTCTCCGCGTCGTCGAAGAACGGCCGCCCGGTGCGCGTGTAGACCGAACCGGTGACCGGCCCACCACTCTCCTCGGAGACCCCGAAGCGCTCCCGCGCCGCCTCCGCGTCGCGGCACACCAGCACCACAGCCCGCGAACCCATGTGCTTCTCCTCGCACACGACCCGCTCCACACCGTCGGCCGCGTACTGGGCGAACGCCTCGGCCGGGTGCTCCAGGTAGCCGTCCTGCGAGGACGTCGCGGTCGGCGCCATCGTCGGCGGCAGATACGGCACCAGCCGCGGGTCGACCGCGAACCGGCTCATGACCTCCAGCGCCGCCGCCGCGTTCTCCTCGCGCACGGTCACCCGGCCCGTGTGCCGCGTCTCCACGCTCCGGCGGCCGTGCACATCGGCGAGGTCCAGCGGACGCCCCTCGTGCCCGCCCGGCGCCTCCGTCGCCAGCGGCCTGGCCGGCTCGTACCAGACCTGCTCGGCCGGTACGTCGACCAGCTCGCGCTCGGGCCAGCGCAGCGCGGTGAGCTTCCCGCCGAACACGGCGCCGGTGTCGAGGCAGATGGTGTTGTTGAGCCACGTAGCGGTCGGCACCGGGGTGTGGCCGTAGACCACGGCCGCCTGGCCGCGGTACTCCTCCGCCCACGGATAGCGCACCGGCAGCCCGAACTCGTCGGTCTCGCCGGTCGTGTCCCCGTACAGCGCGTGCGAACGGACCCGCCCCGATGTGCGGCCGTGGTACTTCTCGGGCAGCCCGGCGTGACACACGACGAGCTTCCCGCCGTCGAGGACGTAGTGGCTGACCAGCCCCTCGACGAACGTGCGCACCTCCGCGCGGAACTCCTCGCTCTCCCCGCCCAGCTGCTCGACCGTCTCGGCGAGGCCGTGCGTGTGCTGCACGTTGCGCCCCTTCAGCCAACGGCCCAGCTTGTTCTCGTGGTTGCCGGGCACGCACAGCGCGGTGCCGGCCTTCACCATGTCCATCACGCGGCGCAGCACACCGGGTGTGTCGGGGCCGCGGTCGACGAGGTCGCCGACGAACACGGCGGTCCGACCCTCGGGGTGCTCCCCGTCCACGTACCCCAACTTTCCGAGCAGCGTGTCGAGTTCGCTCGCGCATCCGTGGATGTCGCCGATGATGTCGAACGGTCCGGTGAGGTGCGTCAGATCGTTGTACCGCTTCTCGCGCACGACGCTCGCGCCCTCGACCTGCTCGACACCGCGCAGCACGTGCACCTTGCGGAAGCCCTCGCGCTCCAAGTGCTTGAGTGAGCGGCGCAGTTCGCGGGTGTGCCGGGTGATGACGCGGCGCGGCATGTCGGCGCGGTCGGTCCGCCCGGCGTTCCGCGCGGCGCACACGTCCTCCGGCACGTCGAGCACGATGGCGATGGGCAGCACGTCGTACTTCCGTGCCAGGTCGACCAGTTGACGGCGGGCGTCCTGCTGGACGTTGGTCGCGTCGACGACGGTCAGACGCCCGGCCGCGAGCCGCTTGCCCGCGATGTAGTGCAGTACGTCGAAGGCGTCACGGCTGGCGCCCTGGTCGTTCTCGTCGTCGGCCACCAGGCCGCGGCAGAAGTCGCTGGAGATCACCTCGGTCGGCTTGAAGTGGGCGCGCGCGAACGTGGACTTGCCCGAACCGGACGCGCCGACCAGCACGACGAGGGCGAGATCGGTGACGGGCAGCACGCGCCCTGTGGTGTCGGTGGTGGTCATACGGCCTTCGCCCCCTTCTCGTTCCTGACTGTGGTCTCTGCCATCTCTGTCGTGCCTGCGGTCTTGGTCGTCGTGAACACCGCCATCTGCGTCGGCGGCCCCACCTCCGGGTCGTCGTCCCCCACCGGCACGTACCGCACGGCGTACCCGTGCCGCGCGGCGACCCGCTCCGCCCACTCGCGGAACTCGGCCCGCGTCCACTCGAACCGGTGGTCGCCGTGCCGGGCGTGCCCCTCGGGCAGGGACTCCCAGCGGACGTTGTACTCGACGTTCGGCGTGGTCACGACGACCGCCCGGGGCCGCGCCGAACCGAACACCGCGTACTCGAGCGCGGGCAGCCGCGGCAGGTCGAGGTGCTCGATGACCTCGCTGAGCACCGCGGCGTCGTACCCCTTGAGCCGCTTGTCGGTGTACGCGAGCGAGCCCTGCATGAGCTGTACGCGGGAGGCCTGCCGCTCGCCCATCCGCTCCAGCTTCAGCCGCCGGGACGCGACGGTGAGCGCACGCATCGACACATCGACGCCCACGATCTCGGTGAACCGCACGTCCTTCAGCAGCTCCTGCACCAACTGGCCCTGCCCACAGCCCAGATCGAGCACCCGTGCGGCGCCGGACTCCCGGAGCGCGGCAAGGATCGCCTCCCGGCGCCGCACCGCCAGCGGCACGGGACGCTCCTCGGTGTCGCTCTCCTCGTCCACGGCGTTGTCGATCTCGTCGATGTCCGTGTCGTCGGCGTCCGCGAGCCTGGCCAGTTCGAGGCGCTCCATGGCCTGCCGGGTCAGCGACCAACGCCGCGACAGATACCGGCCGACGATCAGCTTCTGCTCGGGGTGCTCGGGCAGCCACCCGTCCCCCGCGCGCAGCAGCTTGTCGACCTCGTCGGCCGAGACCCAGTAGTGCTTGGCGTCGTCGAGCACCGGCAACAGCACATACAGGTGCCGCAGCGCATGCGCGAGCCGCAGCTCACCCTCCAGGACGAGCCGCACATAGCGCGAGTCGCCCCACTCCGGGAACTGCTCGTCCAGCGGCACGGCCGCCACCTCGACCGTCCACCCCAGCGGCTCGAACAGCTTCCGTACGAGGTCGGGCCCGCCGCGCGCCGGCAGCGCGGGCACCTCGATGCGCAGCGGCAGCGCCTGCTCGGCGCGCTCCGGGCGGGCCTTGCAGGCGCCGCGCAGCGCGCTGGAGAACACGTTGCTCAACGCGACGGCCAGCAGCGACGACGCGGCGTAGGGCCGGTCGTTGACGTACTGCGCGAGCGCCGCGTCGGGAGCGCCACCCCGCCCCTTGCCCCTGCCCCGCCGGGCCAGCGCCACGGGGTCCACTTCCAGCAGCAGCGCGGCCGTGCACCGCTCGTCGCCGGCCTCGGGGTAGAGGACGTGCGCGGTGCCGTGCGCCGTGCTGAAGGCCTGGGCGTTCGCTGGATGCTTGTGCAGCAGAAAGCCCAGATCGGTGGCCGGATTCGCGGCATTGCCGGTGGTCGAGATCGTCAAAAGCACACGGCCGAGTATGGCTCCGACCCCGCGCTCCCCACCATGGATTTTCGCCCGCTCGACGACGCCCGCATCATCGAAGCGCGCACCCCTGACCTGCATGATGGGTGCATGGATCTTCGCGTATTCACCGAACCGCAGCAGGGTGCGACCTACGAGACGCTGCTCCGCGTCGCCAAGGCCGCCGAGGACTTGAACTATGGAGCCTTTTTCCGGTCGGACCACTACCTCCACATGGGCCCCGTCGACGGCCTGCCCGGGCCCACGGACGCCTGGACGACGCTCGCCGGTCTCGCCCGGGAGACGAGCCGGATCCGGCTCGGCACGCTGATGACGGCCGGCACCTTCCGGCTGCCCGGCGTGCTCGCCATCCAGGTCGCGCAGGTCGACCAGATGTCGGGCGGCCGCGTCGAGCTGGGGCTCGGCTCCGGCTGGTACGAGGAGGAGCACTCCGCGTACGGCATCCCGTTCCCGAAGGAGAAGTTCGGCCGCCTCGAGGAGCAGCTCGCCATCGTGACGGGCCTGTGGGAGACGCCGGTCGGGCAGCGCTTCAACTACGACGGATCCTTCTACCAGTTGAAGGACTCCCCGGCCCTGCCCAAGCCCACCCAGCCGCGCGTCCCGATCCTCATCGGCGGTCACGGCGCCAAGAAGACCCCGGCGCTCGCCGCGAAGTACGCCACCGAGTTCAACATCCCCTTCGCCTCGATCGCCGACACGGAGCAGCAGTTCAAGCGCGTGAGGGCCGCGGCCGGCGAGCACGGTCGCGCCCAGGACGCGCTCACCTACTCCAACGCCCTCATCGCCTGCGTCGGCCGCACCGACGCCGAGGTCAAGCGCCGCGCCGACGCCATCGGCCGCGACGTCGACGAGCTCAAGGCCAACGGCCTCGCCGGCTCCCCCGCCGAGGTCGTCGAACGCCTCGCCGCATACCAGTCCGTGGGATCCCAACGGATGTACCTCCAGATGCTCGACCTCGATGACCTGGACCACTTGGAACTGATCGCCTCCGAGGTGGCGACACAACTGAGCTGAGCGGGCGGGCCGCTCCTTCGTCCCCGTCGCCACGGTCGGGTGAAATTGCGTCAACCCGGCGCGTGGTGGCGGGGGCGCCCAGTGACCCGGCCCCGGTCGTGATCGTTGACTCGGGCGGAGCCGGACCGCCCGGCACCCGCGCCGGCGGTCGCTGCCGGGCGTCACGATTGCGTCAACTGCCCTCCCGCTCGGGAGGGCGAGGGCCGAGGAGGCCGCCATGTCCCAGGAAGCCGTGCCCGATGGGGCCGTGCACGATGAGGCCGTGCACGACACGTCCGCGCCGGAGCAGGAAGGCGCACCCAAGGGTCTGCTGCAGCAGATGGAAGAGCTGATGGCCGCGCTCAACGCCGACCTGACGCAGCTCGACGCCGACCTCCAGCAGCCGCCCAGGACTTCGCCACAGCCACCGGCCGACGAGGACGTCTGAGCGGGACGCTCGCCGCGTCAGGCGCCCGCGACGCCGCCCGGGGTCGGAGCCAGGGGCGACGTCAGGGCCGGGCCCGCCCGGGCCGCCCTGGGTCGTCCGGCCACCCTGAGTCGCCCGCCCGGCCGCGCGCCCGCCGGTCTCAGGCCGCGGGTATCAGCCTGTCGGCCCCAGCCAGCCAGTCTTAGCCCACCGGTCTCAGGCCGCCGAGTCCGAGTCCGGCTCCGGTGCGGGCTCCCGGTCGGCGAGGGGCAGCGCGCGGCAGCCCTCCGGGAGCCGCCGCAATATCCCGAGGATTCTGTCCCTCGACTCGTCCGCCGCGTCGATCGCCTCCATGCACTGCCAATAGGCCCCCTCCTCGAACGACTCGCTCGCCACGCCGACCAGCGCGATGCCCACGTCACCGAGCAGGACGCCGAGATCCATCAACGCCCGGTGCACATCGCCCAGTTCGGTCAGCTGGGCCGCCCGTATCCCGCCGGCCCCCACGATCGGCGTCGCCGAACCCCCGCTGCCGCGCGCCCCCGCCTCGCTCAGTCCCAGCGCCTCGCCTCGTAACTCCGGCGGCCCCTGCATCGCGAGGCGACTCCCTATCGCCTGCGCCAAAGCCTGTGCCTGCCACGCCTCCCTCATGATGTCCCGCGGGTCCTGGCTCTCCGCCAGGGCCCGTCGGCCGACCCCGATGAGCCGCACCGCATCCATCGCGTCCCCGTCCGTCTCCCGCCCGAACTCCTTCGTCCACTACCCAGAGTGAAGGTATGAGCGGCGAAAAGCCAGGGGAAGCCCGAAATCTGTGGACACAACGTTCAATGTGGATAAGTCGATGACTCCGGAGAGTGACATTCGGTGCGTCGGCGGGCAGTTGACGGAGGCGGGGCATCCACCCCACCCGGCACCCGCGCCCCGCAGCTCCACCCGGGACCCTCGCCCCGCACCTCTATCCGGCGCCCTCACCCCGCACCGGGAACCGCCGCTCGTTGCGGTCGATCTTCGCCGACAGGGCGGCCAGTGCGTCGATGCCCAACACCTCGCACAGTTGCAGCAGATATGCGAGGACGTCGGCGACCTCGTCCTCGACGCGGTGGGCCGAGTCCGGGTCCGCCATCACGCGGCTCGACTGCTCGGGGGTCAACCACTGGAAGATCTCGACCAGTTCGGACGCCTCGACGCTCAGCGCGGCCGCCAGGTTCTTCGGCGTGTGGAAGGGCTGCCAGTCGCGGGCGACCGCGAACCGGGCGAGGCGCGCCTGCAGGGTGGCCACGTCCAGCGGACGGCCTTCGTCACGGTCATCCGCACGGCGGGTTTCTTCACGTTCCTCGTTCATCGCTCCAGGTCTACCATCGCCGCCCCCTCCGCCCGCGCTCCCCGCTCCGCCTCGGAGCCCTCGCCCACCGCGGCGACGAGCCGGATGTGGCCGCGGGCGCACATACGGGCGGCCAGCGCGGTGAGTTCGGCGCACTGGGCGCGGTCGAGGCTCCGGTCGAAGCCGTCCGCGAGAACGGTCAGGCTCTGGTACGCCTCCGGGACCTCGGCCGCCGCGTCGACGGCGAGCACGCGGGGTCCGGTGAGCAGGACGAGCGCGAGGGCGAGATACCTCAACTCGCCGTCCGCGAGCCGCTCGACGGGGCTCGTGACCCCGCCGCCGCGATCCACGACGGCGCGCACGGACCCATCGGGCGCGATCTCGGCGCGTACATCGGTCACCGGTCCCACGAGGCCCGCGCGGGCCGCCGCGACGAGCAGCGCGTGCCGGGTCCCGCACTCGGCTCCGGTGCGGCGCAGTACGGCGGCGAGGTTGTCGCAGCCGCCGTGCAGCCGGTCGGCCGCCGCGGGAGCCGGGGTGCGCATCCGCGTGGGGTCGGGGTCGCAGGCGAAGGTGGAGCGCAGGCCGACGACGACCTGTTCGGCCGCGGCGAGCACCTTGCGCTGTCCTTCGGTGCGGCCCGCGACGCGCAGCGGGAGCATGGCCGTGCCGAGCAGGTCGTCGGGGAGCGGCCCGCGGGTCACGGGCACGGAGCCCGCGGTGTGCCAGGCGGCCTGGACGTCGCGTCGGCCGGGGTCGCGCAGGGCGGTCTGCAGGTAGGTGATGTCGGGTCCGGTCAACCGCTCGCCGACGACGCGGAGTTCGGGTTCGGCCTGGACGGCCAGGTCGAGCCGTACAGGTCCCATGGGGCCTTCGACGGTGCAGCCGATGTGGAACCCGCGGCGGCGTTCGGCGTCGGGGCGCGCGCGTTCGGGAACGTAGGCGTGGGGGTCGGGGAACACGTCCGCGAGGTGTGCGCCGCCGCCGAGTCCGGCGAGCGCCGCGAAGGCGCGCAGCGCGCTGGTCTTGCCGCTGCCGCTGGGGCCGGACACGGCGGTGAACGGGCCGAGGGGGACGATGGTGCCGCGGTGCCGGGCGAAGGCGGCGAGCCTGAGCCGGGTCACGCGGGGGCGGTCGGAGGACGCGCCGGGGAGCGGGGGTGCGTCGCGCCGGAGCACGGTCATGGGTTGAACGTAGGGGTCCGTTCCGCGCAGAACCGTTTGCGCGGAGCGGCCTTCCTACGATCGGGGGACTATGCCCGTCGGGCTTGCCCCGGCGGTGCGCCTATGGTCGGCCGGGGTTACGGCCTCGGGGCTCCGCCCCGGACCCCGCGCCTCAATCGCCGGCGGGGCTTAACTGTCGCGCCGCTACGAGACCGCGCCCTGCACCAGCCCCTGGACCTCCGTGCCGGGAGGCGCCAGCAGGAAGACGTTGCGGTCGACGCGGTGCATGCCGCAGCCGAGGCCGAGGACGACGCCGCTGCTGAAGTCCAGGACCCGCTTGGCGACTTCGGTCTCGGCGCCGGTCAGGTCGAGCAGCACCGGTATGCCGGACATGACGGTCTCGGCGACTTCGCGCGCGTCGCCGAAGACGTTGACGCGAAGCACCACGAAGCGGCGGCGCGGTTCGGTCTCCGCTTCCGGCATCGCCCGGTGGTCGACCGCGGACGGCCACTCGTTGCGGCTGCGCAGCGGCACGACCTGGGCGAGACCTTCCCACTGTTCGTCGGTGACGTCGTGGCTGTTCAGTTCCCCCACCCCGTTTGGGCTCGCACTCTTGTCTGTACGGCCCAATTCTTACGTCATGTAACCCATTCGGCCCAACACCGACACGGTGCGGCACTCGTGCGACCGGTCACACTTGGTCACCGGAGCGCGCCAGCCACCGCCCGGCGTGCCGGGTGACCTCGATGGGGCGGCCGAAGCAGGAGGTCATCAGGTCCTTGGTCAGCACCTCGTCCACGGCGCCGCGGGCGAGGACGCGGCCCTCGCGCAGCAGGAGGGCGTGGCTGATGGCCGGGGAGAGCTCTTCGAGGTGGTGGGTGACGGTCACCGTCGCCAACTCGGGGCGGCCTTCCGCGATGTGACGCATCGTGTCGATGAGGTCCTCGCGCGAGGGCAGGTCGAGGGCGTTGAACGGCTCGTCGAGCAGGAGCAGCGCCGGGTCCGCCATGAGGGCGCGGGCGATGAGGAGGCGGGCCCGCTGGCCGCCGGAGCACACCCCGTACGGACGGTCGGCGAGCTCCTTGATCTGGAGTTCGGCGAGCAGCGCGTGGGCCCGCTCGCGCACCTCGTCGTCGTACGTCTTCCAGAGCGGCTGGACAGTGCCGCTGTGGCCGGTGAGGACGACGGTGTGCCCCGGCAGGTCCTGGGGGACGCGCTGCGAGGTGGAGACGTGCCCGATGAGCGCGCGCAACTCGCGAACGTCGACGCGACCGAGCTGGTGGCCGAGGACCTCGACGGTGCCGGTGGTGGGGAAGTTCGTGGCGCCGACGATACGCAGGATGCTGGTCTTGCCGGCACCGTTCGGGCCGAGCAGGGCCCAGTGCTCGCCGGAGCGCACGGTCCAGTCGATGCCGTCGAGGATGACCTGGCCGGTGGTGTAGCGGCGCATGCTGACGGCGTCGAGGGCTGCCACCACGTGTCCGTCGCTCCGGTTGCCGTCCGTCCCGTTCATGGCGTCTCCCGATTCGTCGTGCGTTGCACGGAGACTAGCTGTAGGTGGCATTTATCCGGGCGGGCGTCCGAGTCGTGGACCGGTCCGGGGTCGTCCGGGGTCCACCGACCGGTGGACCCCGAGTTCCACCGGTCGCCGCTGTCCGCGCCCACGCCCCGCGACCAGCATGGACGTCATGACCAACTACCCCGTACGTATGGCTCGTTGGAGTGCCGGGCACCCGTGGAGGGCGATCACCGGCTGGTTCTTGTTTGTTGTTCTGTGTCTTGGTGCCGGGATCGCCGTGGGTGGCAATGCCGCCACGTCCGCCGATTTCGGCGTCGGTGAGGCGGGGCGCGGTGAGGCGATCGCCCGGGAGGGTGGGCTCGCGCAGCGGCCCGTCGAACGGGTGCTGATCGAGGAGCGCGGCGCCGGGCGGCTTGAGCGGGCGACCGGTGGCGCCGTCGCCGGTGATGTCGTCGACCGGATGCGGGGGCTGCCCGAGGTGCGGTCCGTGGCCGAGCCCGTGTGGTCGAAGGACGGCCGGGCGGTGCGCGTCGACGTCACCATGAAGGGCGCCGAGCTCGACGGGAAGAAGCACGTCGATCCGCTGCGGGCACAGACCGAGCAGGTACAGAAGGCGCATCCCGGGCTGCGTGTCGAGGAGACCGGCGGGCCGTCCATCAGTCAGGGCGTCGACAAGCTGCGCGGCAGTGACCTCTCCCGTACGGAGATGATCGCGCTGCCCATCACGCTGCTCACGCTGCTGCTCGTGTTCCGGTCGGTGGCGATGGCGACCGTGCCGCTGCTGCTCGCGCTGTCCGCGATCGTCGCGTCGATCGGTCTGTCGATGCTCGCCTCGCACGTCTTCCCCGACGCGGGGGTCGGCGCGAACATCATTCTGCTGATCGGGCTCGCCGTCGGCGTCGACTACACGTTGTTCTATCTGAAGCGGGAGAGGGAGGAACGGGACCGGTCGCAGGGGCAGTTGGACTCGCGGGCGCTTGTGGAGATCGCCGCTGCCACCTCCGGGCGCGCGGTCGTGCTGTCCGGGCTCGCGGTCGCCGTGTCCAGCGCGACGCTCTATCTCGCCGACGACGTGATCTTCTCGTCGATCGCGACGGCCGCGATCCTGGTGACGCTGGTCGCCGTGGTCAGCTCCCTGACGGTGCTGCCCGCGCTGCTCGTGAAGATCGGGGCGCGCGCCGAGCGCCGCGCCGCACGCAAGCCGCGTAAGTCGCGTAAGCCGGGGTCGCAGAAGCCCGTGCGGCACAACGTCCTCTTGCGGCTCACCGCCCGTCGACCCGGCGCCGTACTGATCGTCGCGGTCCTCGCGATGCTGGCCCTGGCGGCTCCCCTGCTCGGCTTGAAGCTGACCGACATGGGCCGCGAGACGCACTCGCGGCAGACGCAGTCGATGCCCACCTTCGACCGGTTGAACGCGGCGTTCCCCGAGGTCAAGGCCTTGCATCAAGTTCTCGTACGGGCCGACGCCGAGCGCGCCGACGAGGTGGCCGGGGCGCTGCGCTCGCTCGCCGCGGACGCCAAGGACGACCCCGGCCTGAACGGCACATACACCCTGCGCAGCTCTGCCGACCATCGCGTCACCTCGCTCGAACTGCCCGTCCCCCACTACGTCAGCACCGAGCCGGCGCAGGAGTCGCTGCAGCGGCTGCGGCTGGAGTATCTCCCCGAAGCGGTACGAGAGTTGGGCGGGGGCGTCGATGTCGCGGTCAGCGGTGACGTGGCCCGTTACGCCGACTATCCCGCGCATCAGAAGGAGAAGCTGCCGCTGATCATCGGGGCGTTGCTGCTCGTGACGTTCGCGATGACCGTGTGGGCGTTCCGGTCCGTGGTGCTCGGGTTCGTCGGGGTCGCGCTGAATCTGCTGTCGGCGGCCGCCTCGCTCGGCGTGCTCATCTTTACGTTCCAGGGGAGTTGGGCCGAGGGGTTGCTGGACTTCCAGTCGACGGGATCGATCGGTTCGCGGGTGCCGCTGTTCCTCTTCGTGATCCTCTTCGGGCTCTCCATGGACTACCAGGTGTTCGTGATCAGCCGGATCAAGGAGGCCGCGGAGCGCGGGGTGCCGACGCGGCAGGCGGTGCTCGACGGGGTCGGCAGCTCCGCCGGGGTGGTGACCAGCGCGGCGTTCGTGATGGTGACCGTGTTCGCCAGCTTTGTGTCGCTGCACTTCATCGAGATGAAGCAGATCGGGTTCAGCCTGGCCGTGGCGGTGCTCCTGGACGCGTTCGTCATCCGGGTGCTGATCCTGCCCGCACTCATGCTGCTGCTGGGCGAGCGGAGTTGGTGGCCCTCGCGCGGGCCGCTGCGGGCCGGGAAGTCCACGTCCGAGCGCCCGCTGGCGAACGTAGGCTGATCGTCGTGGACAGCAGCCGAGCGCCTCTCCTCGCCCCGCGGCAGACGGCCGCCGTGCCCGTACCGCACCGCTGGAACGCCGTGCTGTGGGTGCTGTGCGGCCTGGTCCCGCCCGCCCTCGCGGTGGCGGACACCCCGCCCGGGACGAAGTACCCGACGTTCGTGCTGCTGTCCGCCATGACCTGCGCGTACGCGGCGGTGGCCATGTTCCCCGGTCGGGAGCTGCTGCGGCCGACCACCTACCTCTCACTGCTCGCCGCCGGGGTCGGCGCGGTGGCGTACACGATGGGCAGCGGCGCGGCCCTGTTCATCGTGTCGCTGCCGCACTTCTGGATCTACGCGTCCGGGCCCGGCGCCGCCCTCGCCCTCAGCGGGGCGACGGCCGCGCTCACCGTCGGCGGCACCATCGTCGGCCGCGATCCCGGCACTCAACTCATCAACGGCAACGTCCTGTTCACTCTCGCCGGGTACGCCGCCGGGTCCACGGTGGGGCTCCTCGTGCACCGGATCACCGAGCAGGGCCAGGCCCGCACTCAACGGCTGAGCGACGAACTCGCCGACACACAGCAGGCGTTGGCGGCAGCGCATCGTCAGCAGGGCGCGGCGGACGAGCGGGAGCGGATGGCCCGCGAGATCCACGACACGCTCGCCCAGGGTTTCGCCTCGATCATCGTCCTCGCGGAAGCGGCCCGCGCCGGACTCCCGACCGAATCGGCGCGCTCCGCCCAGCAGTTGACGTCGATCGAGCACACGGCGCGGGAGAACCTGGCGGAGGCGCGGGACCTGGTCGGCGCCACCCCGCCACCGGGCGGCGCCGCACAGGGCCCGGTGGCGGGCACGCTGCGCCGCATCCTCGACCGGTTCGCGCAGGACACCGGGATCACGGTGGACGCCGAGCTGGCCGAGGTCGACTGCGACCAGCAGACCCGTATCGCGCTGCTGCGCTGCACGCAGGAGTCGCTCTCCAACGTCCGTAAGCACGCTGCCGCTTCGACCGTCGCCGTGGTGTTGGAGCAGGGCGCGTACGGCATCGATCTGGAAGTCACCGACGACGGGCGCGGTTTCGACGTCGCCGCGGCGCGCGGCTTCGGCCTCGACGGCATGCGCAAGCGGCTCGCCGAGCTCGGCGGCGAACTGACCGTCACCAGCTCACCGGGCGACGGCACCCGCGTACTGGCCCAACTGCCCGGCACCGGGGCCGCGGACCGGAACGTAGACCGGAACGTAGACCGGACCACAGAGGAGCGAGTATGAGTGGCGAGGCGAAGCTGAGGGTCGTCGTGGTCGACGATCACACCGTGATGCGGGCCGGCGTCGTCGCCCTGCTCGCGCCGGAGCCCGGAATCGAGATCGTCGGCGAGGCGGACGACGGCCGGCCCGGCGTGGCGCTCGTCGAGGATCTGCGCCCCGATGTGGCGCTGCTCGACCTGCGGATGCCGGGGCTCGACGGGGTGGCGGCGACCGAGCGGATCGTCGCGGGCCCGAGCCGTACCCGCGTCCTGATCCTGACGACGTACGACACGGACACCGAGATCGAACGGGCGGTGGAGGCGGGCGCGATCGGCTACCTGCTCAAGGACACCACGCGCGAGCAACTCGTCGACGCGATCCGCTCCGCGGCACGCGGCGAGACGGTGCTGGCCCCGCGGGTGGCACAGAAACTCGTGGCGAAGCTGCGCCGACCCACCCAGACGGCGCTGACCGCGCGCGAGGTGGACGTCCTGACGGCGGTCGCGGACGGCCTGTCCAACCCCGACATCGCGAAGCGCCTCGTGATCGGCGAGGCGACCGTGAAGACCCACCTGCTGCGCATCTTCGCGAAGTTGGACGTGAGCGACCGGACGCGGGCGGTGGTCGTGGCGATGGAGCGCGGGGTGCTGTAGGCCGGTCGCGGCCCGGGAAACCAAAGCCGTGCGGAAACCAAAGCCGTGCACGACCGTTGACACCCCCACTGACCAAGTGATCTATTCACTTTATGAGTTACGCCGATCAACCCTCGCTGTCCGAGCGCCTCGCGGACGACATAGTCGAGATCATCCGCACCGAACGACTCTCCCCCGGCGACGCCCTGGCCTCCTCGCGCGAGCTGGCCAAGCGGTTCGAGGTGACGACGCCGACCGTGCGGGAGGCGCTGCGGCGCCTTGAGGCCATGCAGGTCGTGGAGTTCCGGCACGGTTCGGGCACGTACGTCGGGCCCGGCGTCGAGCGGCGGCTGCTCGCCAATCCGCACCGCCCACGCACCTCGCAGCGGTCCGTCCTCGAACTCGTCGAGGCACGCCTCGTCGTCGAGCCCGCGGTCGCGGCCGAGGCGGCCCGCATTCGACTCCCGCAGGGCATCGAGCAGTTGGAGCACGCGGCGGCCAACGCCCTGTTCCCGCCCGAGGAGTCGCTGCGCCGCTCCGTGCACTTCCATGTGGCGCTCGCGACGGCCAGCGGGAACGCGCTGCTGAAGGAGACCGTCGAGGCACTTCTCCAGGTCCGCGCCCGCGACCAGGTCGAGATCCGGCACCGCTACAACGACCGGGAGCGCGACCACGCCGAGCATCTGGAGATCGTCGAGGCGGTACGGGACGGTGACGCGGCGGAGGCCGAGCGGATCACCCGGGAGCACCTGACCGCGATCCGGGACACCGTCCTCACCGCCGACTTCCCCGACGGGGGTGAGCTCGCGTGACTCACATCCAACAGCCTTACCGGCTCGCCGAGTTGACGACGGAGGAGGCCGCCGAGGCCGTCACCCGCGCCCCCGTCGTCATCATCCCGGCCGGCGCCTACGAGCAGCACGGCCCCGGCATGCCCATCGCCACGGACACCATCCGCGCCGAGCGGATCGCCGACCTCGTCGGGGCCCGGCTCGCCGGGCGCGTGGTGATCGGCCCGCCGCTCCCGGTCGGCGTCTCTCCGCACCACATGGCGTTCGCCGGGACGGTGACGCTGACGACGACCACGTTCGCCGCGGTCGTGCGCGAGTACGTGGAGAGCCTGCGGCGGCACGGCTGGCGACGGTTCCTGGTACTGACCGGGCACGGCGGCAACAACGCGACGCTCACCACGGTGGCGCAGGACCTGCTCGCGTCCCACCCCGACGTGCGATTCGCCTGGACGCCGGTCACTTCGCTGGTATCCGGCGTTGTGGCGACGATGGGGGTGAGCGAGGTGCACGGGCACAGCGGCGAGGCAGAGACCGCCCAAATGCTGGCCCTGGCACCAGAGTTGGTTCACCAGGACCGACTGAAGCCCGGAACCGTGTCCCTCGACGAACTGGGCCCCGAGTCCCGCCTCGCCCGCACCTTCTCGCAGCCGACGCTGACCCTGCCGTACGACGAACTGAGTGCCAACGGCGTGCTCGGTGACCCGACTTCGGTCACGGCCGAGGACGGGCGGGCCATCGTGGACGCCGCCGTCGACCGCGTGTCCGCCTTCGTCGAAGAGTGGCTCGACCTGTAACACCCCTGCCCTACCCCCTCTCAGCAACCCTCATTTGGAGCCGCACATGAAGGGTCTACTTCGGCGTGCCTGCGTACTGGCCGCCGCACTCGTCGCCGTACCGTTCGCCCCGGCACAGGCCTCCCCGGCCGTTCACCCCACCGGCTGCGGCACCCCCGCCCCGCAACAACCCGGCACCAGCGTCCCGCACACCATGACCAGCGGCGGCCGCGAGCGCACGTACCAGCTGCACCTCCCCAACGGCTACACACCGGACCGCAGTTGGCCGCTGATCGTCGCCTACCACGGGCGCGGCAACACCGGAGCCGGCACCGAGGCGTTCTCCCGCCTCTCCACGCTGCCCGCGATCGTCGCCTACCCGAACGGGGTCGTCGGCACCGGCGACGGTGAGCGGCAGGCCTGGCAGGGCGCTCCGTACGCGGCGGCCGGCGTGGACGACGTCGCGTTCACCGGGGATCTCCTCGACTCCCTCGAAGGCTCGCTGTGCGTGAACGAGCGGCGGGTGTACGCCACCGGAAAGTCCAACGGCGCCGGATTCACCGGCCTGCTCGCCTGCCGGATGTCCGACCGGTTCGCCGCCGTCGCACCGGTCGCCGGGGCCTTCTACCCCGGCACCCGCGAGGGCGGCTGCGATCCGGAGCGCCCGATGCCCGTCCTCGACTTCCACGGCACCGGCGACACCACCATCCCGTACGCGGGTGACACCGACCGCGGGCTGCCCGCCATCCAGGACTGGGTGCGCGAGTGGGCCGACCGGGACGGCTGCCGCACCCGCACGCCCGACCAGGTGACCGAGCCCGACATCACGACGTCCCGGTGGACCGGCTGCGCGGGCGGCGCGGAGGTGGCGCACGTCGCGGTCACCGACGGCGGACACACCTGGCCGGGCGCCGACGGCTACAGCGGCGGCGGCTACACCACGCAGACGATCCAGGCCCACGAGGTGATGTGGGCGTTCTTCAGGAACCACGAACTCCCAACCCGTCAACGCTAGTTGGAGCCGCAGCCATGACCGTACAGAGAGAGGCACCACCGCACGCCGAAGCGGCCGCACGACTGCCCTTCGTCATCCGCGCCCTCGGCGTCGTCGAACGTGCGGGGAACCGACTGCCGCACCCGTTCTGGCTGTTCTGGATCCTGTCGGCGGTGCTCGCCGTCGTCAGCGCCGTGCTCGCCGGGTTCGACGTGTCCGTGGTGTCGCCCGCCGACCACAAGACGGTCGCCGTGCAGAACCTGCTCAGCGGCGACGGGCTCGCCATGGCGGTGTCGACGATGGTGTCGAACTTCGCCGAGTTCCCGCCGATGGCGACGATCGTGGTCGTCATCATGGGCGTCGCCGTCGCCGAGCGCAGCGGATTCCTGTCCGCCGCGATGAAGGTCGGGGTCGCGCGGGTGCCCGCGTCGTGGGTGGTGTTCGCCGTCGCGTTCGCCGGGACGGTCGCGCACGTCGCGTCGGCCGCCGCGTACATCATCCTGGTGCCACTCGGCGGGCTCGCCTTCCGCGCCGTGGGCCGCTCCCCGATCCTCGGCATCGTCGTGGCGTACACGTCGATCGCCTCCGGCTACGACGCGAGCCCGGTGCCCACGCCGAACGACGCGATCTTCGCGGGCATCACGACGGCCGCCGCGAAGATCGCGGGCGGCGACGACGCGTACGTGTCACCGCTGTCCAACTGGTTCTTCAACATCGCCTCTTCTCTCCTGCTCGCCACCGTCATCACGCTGGTCACGCGCTGGGTCCTGGCCAAGCGACCGGACCTCGACCCGGACCCCGACGCGGACGTCGAGGACCTGGGCACGCTGGACCTGAGCGAGCGTGAACGCTCCGCGCTGCGCCGGGCGTTGCTCGCGCTCGGCGGCGGCCTGGTGCTGGTCGTGGCTGCACTCGTCCCCACGTCCTCTCCCCTGCGCGGGGACGGCGGCAGCATCGTCGAGTCGCCGTTCATCGACGGCATCGCGGCGGTCGTGGCCGTCCTGTTCGCGCTCACCGGCATCGTGTACGGGGCGCGCTCGGGGTCGATCGCGAAGCCCGGCGACGTACCGAAGCTGATGGCGGCGGGCGTGAAGCAGATGGCGCCGGTACTGGTCCTCTTCTTCGCCATCGCCCAGTTCCTCGCCTACTTCGACTGGACGCACATCGGCGACGTACTGGCGGTGCGGGCGGCCGAACTCCTGGAGCACAGCGGGATGCCGATCGTCGTGGTGTTCCTGCTGATCCTGCTCCTGCTGACCGTCGTGAACGTCATGGTGACCAGCGGCTCCGCGATGTGGGCGCTGGCCGCACCCGTCCTCGTGCCGATGCTGATGCTGGCGCACGTGCCGGCCGAGACGACGCAGGCCCTGTTCCGCATCGCCGACTCCGGGTCGACCGCGATCACACCGATGAGCCCGTACTTCGTGATGGCCCTCGGCTTCCTCCAGCGCTACCGCAAGGACGCGGGCATCGGCACCCTCGCCGCGTACACGCTGCCGCTGGCGATCGCGATGACGGCGGCGTGGACTCTGCTGTTCCTCGCGTGGTGGGCGATCGGGATTCCGCTGGGGCCGGGGGCGCCGGTGCGCTGATGGGTGACGGGCCGGGCCTTCCGCGACCTACCCCCACGCCCTCAGCACCGGCGACCGCTCCTCGACGGCTTGCGCCGCGTCCAGCAGCCCGTCCTCCGTGAACCGGCCGCCCACCAACTGCACCCCGACCGGCACCCCGTCGTGCACGGCCACCGGGACGGTGACGGCCGGGAAGCCGAGGATCGGCACCGACGTCATCGGCCACATCGCCGGAAAGAGTTCCAGGGCGCGGGCCTCGTCCGCGAGGTCGGCGTCCTGCTCGAAGGGCGGCTCGGCGCACACCGGGGTGAGCAACAGGCGGTCGGCGCCGAGGAGTTCCTGGAGGCGGGTGACGAGTGCGCCGCGCCGACCCCAGCCGTTGATGTACGTCTCCAGGTCGGGGCGCTCGCCCCACACGGCGGCGGACGCCGCGAAGTGCCGCGCGAGCGCGGTGCGGATGGCGTCGTCGCCGATCTGCTCCACGACCCGGAGCAGCGGCCGGGTGTCCTCGGTGAGCAGGAGCAACCAGAGCCGGGCGGCCTCGGCGAGCAGCGGTTCGGCCGCCACCTCGTCGACCTCGTACCCCGCGTCGGCGAGACGGGCGGCCGCGGCGTCGAGGGCCGTGTCGACGGCCGGGTGGTTCTTCGCGCCGTCGTTGCCGCGGACGACCGTCACCCGCGTCGGGGCGGGGCCCCTGGGCGGCAGCGCCGGAACGCCGTAGGGGTCGCGCGGGTCGGGCCCGCTCATGGCGTGCAGGGCGAGCCGGGCGTCCGCCACGGTCCTGCCGAGCGGCCCCTGCACGGCGCAGGCCTGCACGGTGGGCGGGAAGTCGAGCGGCACCCGCCCCTCGGGGGTGTCGGCGTACGCGGGCGGCGCCCAGCCGGAGATGCGTCCCACGGTGGGCCGCACCCCGACGACGCCGCAGCAGGCCGCGGGGAAGCGGATCGATCCGCCGATGTCGTTGCCCTGCGCCAGCGGCGTCATCCCTGCCGCGATCCCGGCGGCGGCTCCCCCGCTGGAGCCGCCGGGTGTGCGCGCGGCGTCCCACGGGTTCAGGGTCCGCCCGTGCAGGTCGTTCGTGGAGAACCAACGCAGCGAGAACGCGGGGACGTTGCTGCGTCCGAGCGGGATCGCTCCGGCGCGGCGCAGCGCGGTGACGCAGGCCGCGTCCTCGTCGGCGAGGTTCCCGGCGAGGGCGGTCACACCGTTCGTGGTGGCGTGGCCGCGCTGCTCGGTGTTGACCTTGATGGAGACGGGCACGCCGTGCAGCGGGCCGAGTTCGGCGCCCTCGGCGACGGCGGCATCGGCCCGCTCGGCCGCGGCGATCGCCTCGTCGCGGCGGACCTCCACCAGCGCGTTGACCTTCGGGTTCGTCTCCTCGATGCGGTCGAGGCAGGACGTGACGACCTCGTAGGACGACACTTCCCCGCCGCGTACGGCTGCGGCGATCTCGGCGGCGGAACGCTGCCACCACTCGGTGTTCTGGCCGGGACTTCCCATGGAGCACCCTCTTCCAGCTGCACAATCCGGTAACCGGTGATACAACGGCGTTTTATTTCGCGGACAGACTGCGCCGCCGCGTATGCCGATGTCAACAGGAGTCCTGGAAAAGGCAGTTCATTCCCGAAGGTCGGTCCGGACGGTCAGCCGGCGGATCCGCGCAGCTTGTCGACCACGGCCAGGATCGCGCGCTCGCCGCGCTCGGCGGACCAGCTCTCGGGATCCTCCAGCGTCGCCAGCCAGTAGCCGCGCAGGACGAGGTGGAGGACGTCACCGCTCAACTCCGCGTCGGGCAGCCCCGCTTCGGCGACCATCTCCGTGAGCCCCTGATAGTCACTGCGCGCTGCCGACCGCCGCGCATCGCCGACCTCGGCACCCGGTCCCGCGCTGGCGATCTCCATCATCAGCCGGCGCAGCACCTCGTCGTCCTGCTCGGTGGTGCACATCCAGCGGACCGCCGCGCGCAGCCTCTCCTCGCCCTCGACGCCCTCGATGGCCCGCTCCAACTCGCGACTCCAGTCGGCCTCGGCGCGACGCAGCGCGTTGATCATCAGCGCGGCGCGATTGGCGACGTAATTGGTCACCATCGCGGTGGAGCCGCCGAGCTGCTCGGCCACGGCCCGGATGGTCACGGAGCGCACGCCCCGGTCCCGGGCGACCTGGATGGTGGCGGTCGCGATCTCGTCGAGCCGCTTCGCCTCGTCTACCTCGATCGGCATGTCGCCGACCTTAACCCAACGGGTTGACCGCGTTCACACGGAGCTGCAATGTTGTCATACAACGCTGTTACATCACGGCGTTGTTCGTCGTTGCTCCTTGCTTGCTCGACGTTTCCGCCCAGGAGATTTCCGGGGGACCCCTTCATGACCTTTCGTTTCTCACGCGTCGGCCCGGCGCCCGTGCCCGAGCGGGCCAGCCAGTACCGGGTGCGGATGCGCGACGGGATCCGGCTCGCCACCGACGTCTATCTGCCCGACGGACCCGACAACGCGCAGACCCCGACCGTCCTCGTCCGGCTGCCGTACGACAAGAACAGCCGCTACGTGTACTTCGACGAGATCGCCGCCCGCTTCACGGCCCGCGGCTACGCCGTCGTCGTCCAGGACGTGCGCGGCAAGTTCCGCTCCGAGGGCCAGACGCTGCCGTTCCTGCGCGAGTCCGACGACGGCTACGACACGATCGACTGGATCGTCCAACAGGCCTGGTCCGACGGCCTGGTGGGCATGTTCGGCGACTCGTACTACGGCTTCACGCAGTGGGCGGCGGTGGCGTCCCAGCATCCGGCGCTGCGCGCCGTCGTGCCGCGGGTGACCACGGTCGACTTCAACGCTACGGCCCAGGGCGGCGGCCCGCACGACCCGCCGGGCGTCGGCCGCCCCGTCTGGCTGGAGGGCATCGAGTACTACGCCCACTACTGGGTGGACCAGGGCCTGTACGAGTACGAGCCGGACCGCTCGATCCGCCCGGTCGTCGAGCAGTACGAGGAGGCGTTCCGGGCGATCGGCGCCCGCTCGGCGTGGTTCGACACGCTCGTGCCGCACTTCACCGACCTGTTCCCGGCGCGCGGCCGGCACCCCTACGACGCGCGGCCGGTGCCCGTGCTGCACTGCGTCGGCTGGTTCGACAACATCCTGATCCCGCATCTGCGGGACTATCTGGCGCTCGCGGGGCGCCCCGGCTGGGACGCGGTCCAGTATCTGTGGGCGGGCGCCGTCGACCACGAGAACTACCGCCTCGCCGACGCGCCCGCGACCGTCGACACCGACCACGGGCAGAGCGGGGCGGCCCTCGACCGGATGCTGCCGCAGTACGTCGACCCGGCTCTCGCGTTCTTCGACGTGTTCCTCAAGGGGATCCGGACGGTGTCAGACCTCCCGAAGGTCCGTTGGGAGTTGGGGCACGGCGACTGGCGTACGTCGACGGCCTGGCCGCCGCTGGAGACCGTCGAGCGCACCTTCTGGCTGGCCCGTACCGAGCACGCGAAGGGGCCGCTTCCGGAGGGCGGAGCGCTCGTCGACTCGCCGTCCGACGAGGCGAGTTCGACGCAGTGGACATACGACCCGGAGGCCCTGGTGCCGTCGGACACCGCCAACTCCTTCGAGTACCTGCACAGTTACCCGGATCTCTCGGACACGGCGAACCGCGAGGACGTGCTCGTGTTCTCCGGAGCGGCACTCACCAAACCGCTCGACCTGGCGGGGCCGCTCGGCCTGCACCTCCATGTCACCAGCACCGCCCCGACGTTCGACGTCTTCGTGAAGCTCGTGGACGTCGGGCCCGACGGGCGCGCCCACCTGATCGCGCGCGGCGAGGTCTCCCTGCGGACCGACCTCGCGCCGCCGGAGGTCCGCGTCGATCTCGGGCACACCGGCTACCGGGTGCGCACCGGGCACCGGCTCGCCGTCCTCCTCGCCTCCAGCGACTACCCGCTGTTCCTGCCGTCGTCCGGCAGCGACGACAACCCGTGGACCACGACCGCCGCCAAGTCCTCGGGACAGACGCTGCGCACCGGCAGCGCCCACCCCTCACGCCTCACGGTCTCGGCCCTGCCCGCCCACGCCTGACCACGCACCCGCGCCCCACAGCGGAGGACCCGTACCACCACAGCACCCCATCCTCATCAGGAGCACCTTCATGCACGCTCCCCGACTCACCGTCATCTGTGTCACCACACTGGCCACCGCGCTGACGCTGGCCTCCTGTTCCTCCTCCGGCCCGACCGCCGCGAAGAACGCGATCGACCTCACGACCACGACGCCCGCCGCGGACGGCACCGTCGACCACGTCACCTGGAACCTGCCGATGGGCGAGCCGACCACGCTCGACCCCGCAAAGGTCGGCGACTACTCCCCCAGCACCGTCGCCTCCAACCTCTGCGACCCGCTGATCCGCCTGAAGCCGGACTACTCGACGGCCCCCGGCCTCGCCACCTCCTGGCAACGACCGGACCCGAAGACCCTCGTCCTGAACCTGCGCCGCGGCGTCCGCTTCTGGGACGGCAGCCCGATGACCGCCGCCGACGTCGTCGCGAGCCTGGAGCGGCAGCGCGTGCCCGCCACACAGAGCGTCAACGTCCAGGTCCTCGCGAACGTCACCACCATCAAGGCGACGGAGGACCACCAGGTCACCGTCCGCTTCCGCACCCCGGACTCGCTCTTCCTGAAGTACCTGGTGAACGGGTTCGGGGCCGTCGGCAAGGCCTCGTACATGAAGAAGGCGGGCGCCTCGTACGGCACCGCGCGCGGCGGCCTGATGTGCACGGGCCCGTTCAAGCTGACCAAGTGGCGCTCCGGCGACTCCATCACCGCCGTGCGCAACACCGCGTACTGGGACCGCTCGCTGCGCCCCAAGGTCAAGGAGCTCACGTTCCGGTTCATCACCGACAACGGGACGCTCACCAGCGCCCTCATGTCCGGTCAGATCGACGGGAGTTACGAGATTCCCTCGACGTCCGCCAAGGCGCTGCGCGGCTCGAAGGAAGGGCGGCTCTACTACGGCCCTTCCGCGCAGACCGTGTTCCTCGGGGCGACCTCGCCCACCTCGCCGATGGCCGACCGCCGGATCGCCGACGCGCTCTCCCTCGTCCTCGACCGCGACGCCCTCGTCAAGAACGTCTTCGACGGCGCCGCCCAGCGCCAGAAGACCTTCATCCCGTCCCTGGTCTGGAAGAACAGTGAGGCCAAGGACGTCTACGCCAAGGGGTACGCGGCGCTGCCCGCCGTCCCCGGGCCGGATGTCGCCAAGGCGAAGAAGCTCGTCGACGAGGCCGCTCCGAAGCGGCGCACGCTCACGATCGCCACGGCGGCCGGCGACCAACAGTCGCTGCAGACCCTGACGTTCCTCCAGGCCGCCACGAAGAAGATCGGACTCAAGGTCGTCATCCGGCAGCTCCAGCCGACCCAGATGTCCGGCCTGTTCTTCAACCCGGCGCTGCGCAAGGGCCTCGACGCCACCATCGCCCTCGGCTACGTGGAGATCCCCGACCCCTTGTCGTACGCGGACATGATGACCGACCCGAAGTCGCCGATGAACTGGACCAACTACCGGAACAACAAGGTGACTTCACACATTCGGGCGGCCAAGGCCACGACCGATCCGCAGCGGGCCGCGCGCGAGTTCACCGAGGCGCAGGCGCTGTACGCGAAGGACTTCCCGATCGTTCCCATCGCCTGCCCGTACGAGCGGCTGTTCCTGAACAAGCGGCTCAGCGGTGTCCCCGCCTCCTTCGCCTACATCAACATGCCGTGGGCGGCGCGTATCGGCGGCACCGGGCGGGAGTCCTCATGATCTGGCGCTTCGTCGTCCGGCGGGCCGCCATGCTCGCCGCGACGGCGCTGGTCGCGAGCGTCGCCGTGTACGGGGCGCTGTTCGTCTCGCCCGGCGACCCGGCGACGCTCCTCGTCGGCGGAGGCAAGCCGCCCAGTGAGCGGCTGCTCGCCGAGATCCACCGCCAGTACCACCTCGACGATCCGTTCCTGCGGGGCTACTGGCGCTGGCTCACCGCCCTGTTCCACGGCGACCTCGGCCAGTCGCTCAGCTACCGCGACTCCGTCGCGCACCTGGTCGGCGACCGGCTCGGCAACACGCTCTTCCTCGTCGCCTTCGCGGCGGTCCTCATCATCGGGGCTGGCGTTGCCCTCGGGACGCTGGCCGCGCTGCGCGGCGGCTGGGGCGAGACGGCGGTGACCGTCGTGACGACGACGCTGATGGCGGTGCCGACCTTCGTGATGTCGGTGCTGCTGATCTGGGGCTTCTCGGTGCGCTGGGGTCTGTTCCCGGCGTACGGGAGCGGGTCGGGCTTCGCCGGACGTCTGGAGCATCTGTCGCTGCCGGCGCTCGCGCTCGCCGCGACCTGGCTCGCGTACGTCGCGCAGGTGACGCGCTCGGCGGTGCGCGCCGAACTCGCCTCCGAGCACGTGCAGACCGCGCGCGGCCGCGGCATCCCCGAGCGTCTCGTGGTGCGTAAACACGTGCTGCGCAACGCCTCCGCGCCCATCTTCTCGGTGTCCGGCGTGGCCGTCGCGGGCCTGATCGCGGGCTGCGCGATCGTCGAGCAGGCCTTCGGGATCAACGGCATCGGGGCGCTGCTCGTACAGAGCGCGGCGAAGCAGGATCTGGCGGTGGTGCAGGCGCTCGCGCTGATCAGCGTCGTCCTGTTCGTCGGCGTGAACACCGTGGTCGACGTGGTCTCGGCGCTGCTGGACCGGCGTACGCCCTTGGAGGCCTCGTCATGACGACCTATCAACTCGCTGCCAAGGCCGGTGTTTTCGGGCGCGGCCGACGTGCGGCGCGCGGCAACGGCGTGCTGATCGGCGCGGGCGCCGTCGTCGCCCTCGTCGTCCTCGCCGCCGTGTGCGCGCCACTGATCGCGCCGTACGATCCCGAGGCCGTCGACCCGCTGGCGGTGTACCAGGGCAGCAGCGGCGCCCACTGGCTGGGCACGGACGACACCGGCCGCGACATCCTCTCCCGCATCCTGTACGGGTCGCGGCTCAGCCTGCTCGCGCCCGCCGTGGTGACGCTCGTCGCGAGCGTCGTCGGCTCGGCACTCGCCATCTCCGGTGCCTGGCTCGGCGGTTGGTACGACCGCGTGGTGTCGTCCGCCCTGAACGTCGTGTTCGGCTTCCCCGGTCTGATCCTCGCCGTGGTCGGCGCGGCCGTCTTCGGCGCGGGCCTCCAGGTGGCGGTCGTGACGCTGTCCGTCGCGTATCTCCCGTACGTCGCGCGGACCGTGCGCGGCGCCGCGCTGCGCGAGGTGCACCTGCCGTACGTGTCCGCGTTGCGGATGCTCGGCCTGCCGGGGTGGCGGATCTGCCTGCGCCATCTGACGCCCGCGCTGCTGCCGCTGGTCCTGGTGCAGGTGACGGTGTCGTTCGGCTACACCCTGCTCGACGTCGCCGCGTTCTCGTTCATCGGCCTGGGCGCGCAGCCGCCGACGGCCAAATGGGGCCTGATGGTCGCGCAGGGCGCGTCGGGCGTGCTCGCGGGCCGGGCCGAACAGTCCCTGTACGCGGGCCTGGTGATCGTCGTGTTCGTCATCGCCTGCACCCTGCTCGGCAACGGCCTGTCCCGACGGCTCCTGGGAGAGGACAGCCGATGACACTTCTCGACATCCGACGGCTCCGCGTCACCCTTCCCCTGGACGGGACCGACCGCGCGGTCATCCACCGGGTGGACCTCTCCGTGCCGGCCGGCGCGGCGCTCGGTCTGGTCGGCGAATCCGGCTCGGGCAAGTCGCTCACCGCACGCTCGGTGCTGCGGCTGCTGCCTCCGGGGGCCCGCGTCGACGGCGACGTCCTCCTCGACGGCGCGTCCGTGCCCGCGATGGGCCCCGCCGACCTGCGGGCCCTGCGGTCGGCCGACGTCGCGATGATCCACCAGGACCCGCGCGCCCACATCAACCCGGTCCGCACGGTCGGCGACTTCCTCACCGAGGGCCTGATCGCGCGGGGCACCCGGGCGCGCGAGGCCACGGCCACGGTCACCGGGCTGCTGCGCGACGTCGGCATCCCCGACGCGGAACGCAGGCTGCGGCAGCGTCCGCCGGAGCTGTCCGGGGGGCTGCTCCAGCGCGTCATGATCGCGGCGGCGCTCGCGGGCGGCCCCCGGCTGCTCCTGGCGGACGAGCCCACGACGGCGCTCGACGTCACGACACAGGCCGAGGTCATGGCGATCATCGACGAGGCCCGTGCCGCGCGCGGGCTCGCCCTGCTGTTCATCACGCACGACCTGGCCCTCGCTGCGGCCGTCTGCGACCGGATCGCGGTGATGTACGCGGGCTCGATCGTCGAGGAACTTCCCGCCGACCGGCTCCACAAGTCCGCCCGCCACCCCTACACCCGGGCACTCCTCGCCTCCCGGCCCGCGCCCGGCGCGGACGCACACGAGCTGCGGGCGATCCCCGGACGACCGCTGTCCGCCTACGAGGCCGGTGCGGGCTGCGCGTTCGCGCCACGCTGCCCTGCCGCCCGGGCCCTGTGCCGCACCGAGAGCCCCGAGCCGCGCCCCGTCGGCGACGGCCTCGCCGCCTGCCACTACCCAGCGGAGCCCGCCGATGACCTCGACGCCTGAACCCGCCCACCCGTACGCGCTCGAAGTCACGCACCTGCGCAAGGAGTTCGGCGATGTCGTAGCCGTCGACGACGTCGACCTGACGCTCGCGCCGGGCGGCTCGCTGGCCATCGTCGGCGAGTCCGGCTCCGGCAAGACGACGACGGCCCGGATGATCGCCGGCCTGGAGCACCCGACGGCCGGGACGATCCGCCTCGCGGGGCGCGAACGTCCCCGCCCGCCCCGCCGGACGGCCGAACGACGCCGCGCCGCCCGCGACATCCAGATGGTCTTCCAGGACCCGTACGCCTCCCTCGACCGCCGCCAGCGGGTGCGCGACTGCGTCGCCGAAGTCATCGCGCTCCACACAGAACTGCGCGGCGCGGACCTCGACCGACGCGTCGCCGAACTCCTCGACCAGGTGGGCCTCGACGAGCGGCAGGCCGCCGCACTCCCCCGGGCCCTGTCCGGCGGCCAGCGCCAACGCGTCGCGATCGCCCGCGCGTTGGCCGTCGTCCCACGGATCCTCGTCCTCGACGAAGCGGTGGCCGCGCTCGACGTGTCCGTGCAGGCGCAGATCCTCACACTGCTGCGCGAGATCCGCGAACGGACCCCAGTGGCCTACCTGTTCATCACCCACGACCTCGGCATCGTCCAGCACGTGTGCGACGACATCGTCGTCATGCACCGGGGCCGCATCGTCGAACGCGGCGCGGCCCGCACGGTCCTGACCGATCCGACGGACGCGTACACCCGCACCCTGCTCGAATCAGTGCCGCGCCCGGGCTGGAAGCCGCGCCGCAGCACTCCCTCAACCCCCGCCCACTGACCAGGAGTTCGCGTGCCCCACACCCCCTCACTCACCTACGCCTTCGAGATCCGCGCCGAGGTCACCAAGCCGCTGCACATCGGCCACGGAGCCGGCGAGAGCACCGAGTTCACCCCGATCACCGGCGGCACCGTGACCGGCCCGCGCCTCAACGGCACGGTGCTGCCCGGCGGCGGCGACTGGTCGAACACCCGAGGCGGTGTCTGCGAGTTGGAGGCCCGCTACCTCCTGCGGGCGGACGACGGCGCCGTCATCGACATCGTCAACCGCGGCTACTACGTGGAGGACTCCGGCTACTTCCGCACGGCGCCGACGTTCCGCACCGACGCGCCCGCCCATCTCTGGCTCGCCCGCACGGTCTTCGTCGGACACGCGCGGGACGAGGGCAGCCCGGAGGACGGGGTCGCCATCGTGATCCGCTGCTACAGCGTGGACTGAACGGCGTTTACAAAACGTTCAGTAAATAGTGGGGCCCACAGCTCTCGGGATGCGGCGCAATCCATTGACGCCCGCCGGAATTCCCGCCACCGTCTTGGCGACAAGCATTCCGCTCATCCCGAGAGCTGGGACCCCACAATGAAGAGAATCAAACACTACGTCGCCTTCCTCGCGGCGGCCGCAGCCATCGCCGCGGGCCTCTTCGCCTGGCCCGCCACGGAATCGGCGCAGGCGTTCCCGCCGAGTTCCAAGCAGACCGTACTGAATTACTTACGGTCCGTTTCCGGGAATCACATCATTTCCGGCCAGCACAACAAGGAGCCCGCCACCTCGCCCGGCGCGTACACGCAACAGGTGAAGGACGTCACCGGCCAGTACCCCGGCCTGTGGGGCGGCGACCTGATGTTCAACGCCACCGACGTGGCGAACCGCCAGCGCGTGATCGACCAGGCCAAGACCGAGTGGAAGAACGGCTCACTGGTGGCCCTGACCTGGCACGTCTGCCCGCCGACCGGGGGCAGCAGCTGCGCGTTCGAGGGTGGCGTGAAGTCGAACATCTCGGACGCGCAGTTCTCTCAGCTCGTCACCGACGGCAGCGCCCTCAACACGGCGTGGAAGAAGCGGCTCGACGAAGTCGTGCCCTATCTCAAGCAGTTGAAGGACGCGGGAGTGCCCGCCCTCTTCCGCCCGCTCCATGAAATGAACGAGTCGTGGAACTGGTGGGGGAACCGGCCGGGCGCGAATGGCAGCGCGCGCCTGTACCAGATCACGCACGACTACCTGGCCAACACCAAGGGTCTCGACAATCTGATCTGGGTCTGGAACGTGCAGGACAATCCGGCGGGCGGCTGGAGCAGTTACTACCCGGGCAGCCAATACGTGGATGTCGTGTCCCTCGACGCCTGGTACAAGAATTACCCGAGTTCCGCCGACTATCAGCAGATGCGGAGCATCGCCGGCACCAAGCCGATGGCCATCGCGGAAATGGGCAAGATGCCGAACGCCTCACTGCTGACGAGTCAGCCCCAGTGGGCGTGGTTCATGCTCTGGTCCGAGCAGCTGCGCGGTAACAACACCAACGCCGAGATCCAGTCGACGTACTTCCACCCCCGCGTCCTGAACCAGGGCGAGCTCACGCTCTGACCTCCGAACCCACCCCCACGCCCCGCGGCGGCGCGCTGCTGCCGCGGGGCACCAGCACGGGCAGCGCGACGGGCTCCGACGAAGGGTTGCGGCGGTGGACCACATCGAAGAGGCGGCGGGTGACATCGGCGCCGAACGCGAAGACGTCGTGGCTCATGGCCGACAGGTTCGGGTGCGTGAGCCGGCACAGCTGGGAGTCGTCCCAGGCGATCAGGCTGACGTCCTCCGGGACGTTCAGGCCCAGTTCGGCGGCGACCGCGAGGCCCGCGACCGCCATGATGTCGTTGTCGTAGACGATCGCCGTGGGCCGCCGCGCGGAGGCGAGCAGCCGGCGGGTCGCGCGGGCGCCCTGCTCGCCGGAGAAGTCGGTGGTGACGTTGTGGGCCGGTTCGAGGCCGAGGTCGGCGACGGCCTGGTTCAGCGCGGCGGTACGGATGCCGGTGTGGCCGAACGCCGGATGGCCGCCGACCCGGGCGATCCGCCGGTGCCCGAGCGCGGCGAGATGGCGCACCACCTCCCGTACGGCGGTCTCGTCGTCGGTCCACACCGAGGTGTAGCCGCCGGTCAGGGACGGATGGCCGACCGCGACGGCCGGGAGGCCGATCGCGCGCAGGGCGGCGATCCGGGGGTCGTCGTGCTGGATGTCGACCAGGATGGATCCGGCGATCCGGCGGGAGCGCCACCACTGCCGGTGCACGGCGATCTCCCGGGCGGTGTCGCGCACCAAGTGGAGGAGGAGCGAGCAGCCGTGCTCCTCCAGGACGGACTCGGCGCCGGAGATGAACTCCACGTAGAACGGCTCCAGTTGGAGCTGCCGCGCCGATCGCGCGATGACGAGCCCGACGGTGTCCGCGGCCCCGGTCGCCGAACCGGACAGCTTGCTCGGCGTCCGATGCGGCGACCAGCCCAGTTCGGCGACCGCCGCCATGATGCGGGTCCGTGTGGCGTCGGAGAGGCCGGGGCGGTTGTTGTACGCGAGGGAGACCGCGCCCCGCGACACCCCGGCGCGGGCCGCGACGTCGGTGATCGTGACGCGCCGTGTGGGCGGCGGGCCGGTCATTTCGTGGCACCGGCCGCGAAGCCGTTGTAGATGTAGCGCTGCAGGAACAGGAAGACGAGCAGCGTCGGCAGGATCACGAGGATCGCGCCGGCGGAGATGTCCTCCCAGTGCGCGCCGAACGGCCCCTTGAACCGGAACAGCGCGGTGGAGATCGTCCCCTTGTCCTCAGAGGGCATGTAGAGGAACGGGATGTAGAAGTCGTTGTACGTCGTGATGCCCTTGACGATGACGACGGTGGCGATGGCCGGCTTGAGCAGCGGCAGGATGATCTTCCAGTAGATGGTGAAGGTGTTGGCACCGTCGATCCGGGCGGCCTCGTCGAGCGAGGTCGGGATGGACCGGATGAACTGCAGGAAGATGTAGATCGAGACGATGTCCGTCCCCATGTAGAGCAGGATCGGCGCCCACCGCGAGTCGAACAGGCCGAAGCTGTTGACCACTTGGAAGGTCGCGACCTGCGTCGTCACCCCCGGTACGAGCGTGGCGAACAGGAAGAGCGCCATGACCGTCTTCTTCAGGCGGAACTGGAAGCGGTCGATCGCGTAGGCCGTCATCGAACCGATGAGAACGGTGCCGGTGATCGAGAACAGCAGGATGAACGCCGTGTTCCCGAACGCCCTCAGCATCTTGCCGTCGCGGAAGGCCGTGACGTAGTTGGAGAGGTTCAGCCAGTCCTCGGGAAGGCTGAACGCCCCTCCGCCCTGGGCGAGTTCGTGCGAGGACTTCAGCGATGTGAGGAGCACGACGACGAGCGGTACGAGGACCACGAGGGCGGCGACGACCAGGGAGAGATAGGTGAGCACCGTGCCGACGCGCGGCCGCCTGCGGGCCCGGTCCACTACAGGTAGAGCGGTCATACGAGGTCCACTTTCTCGTCGGGCACAAGGCGTCGCTGGATCCACGTGATCAGCAGGATGATCAGGAGCAGCACCACGGCGCAGGCCGAGGCGAGCCCGGTCTTGTTGAACTGGAAGGCGAGCTTCACCGTCTGGATGACGAAGGTCGAGGTGCCGGTCGCGCCGCTGGTCATGATGTACGGGATCTCGAAGACCGCGAGCGAGCCGGAGACCGCGAGGATCACGCTGAGGCTGAGCACCGGTTTGATGCCGGGCGCGATGATGTGCCGGAACTGCTGCCACCGCGAGGCTCCGTCGAGCTGCGCGGCCTCGTACAACTCCCCCGGGATCGACTGGATCGCACCGAGGAACAGCACGAAGTTGAGTCCGGTGAACCGCCACACCGACACCCCGGCGAGCGAGGTGTTCGCCGACTCCGCGTCACCGAGCCACGCGTGGTCGCCGCCGGCCCCGAACCACGAGAGCACCGAGTCGAGGGTGCCGCCGTCCTGGAAGAAGTACAGGAAGACGAAGCCGATGGCGACGCCGTTGATCAGGTACGGGAAGAACAGGATGCCCTTGAAGAGGTTCCGGAAGCGCAGGTCGAAGCTGAGCACCGTCGCGAAGTACAGCGCGATCACGATCTGCACGGCCGACGCGGCCAGGTAGTAGAAGCTGACGAAGAAGACCCTGAACAGCTCGGGCCGCGTGAAGAGTTGGGTGTAGTTGTCGACCCCGGTGAAGTTCCGCTCCGGACTGACCCCGTCCCAGTCCGTGAAGCTGTAATAGATCATGTTGCCGACCGGCACGTACGTGAACGTGATCAGCAGCGCGAGCGGCACCAGCAGAAACAGCCACGGGGTGACCTTGCGCAGCACATCAAGCCTCTGCGACGTTTGAGCAGGCTTTTCAACCCACGGCGACGATTGAGCAGCGGGCTTATCAAGCCCCTGCGGCGATTGAGCAGCGGGGCCCGGGGCAGAGCCCCGCGACGTAGGCCCGGCCGACGCCGAACTGAACTTCCCACCAGAACCCATCACTCACCCACCCGCAGTCGCAGACGCCTCGCCCCACCGCTGATCGAGCTCGTCGAAGTACCCCTTCAACGACCCCTTCTGCGCACCCCGCGCAATGTCGATCAGCTTCTGCCGATAGTCCTGCTTGCTGAGCCCGATCTCGGACGCGTTGTCGATCGCGTTGACCTGCCCGGTCTTCGCCTCCGAACGCTCGATGTACTCGACATCGTTGTCCTCGTACGGCTTGAGCGTCACCGGCATCGGCGCGGAGCGCAGCGCGGAGACGGCGCCCTCCTTGGCCGCGTAGCCGGACTTCTCGGTGAACCAGTCGAGCCAGGCGCGGGCGGCGGCCTTGTGCTCGGAGTGGATGTTCACGGCCTGCTGGTAGTCGGAGAGCAGCGTGGCGCAGAACTTTCCGTCCTTCTGGACCGGGAACGGCATGAACCCGATGTCGTCGGGGTTCTCGCCCGCCTTCTTTGCGGCGTCCTGCATCTGCGTGACGGCCCAGGAGCCGAGCAGCATGCTCGATATCTTGCCCTTGGCCAGCAGGTTCTTGGAGTTCTCCCAGTTGGTGGTGGTCGGGTCCTTCTCGGCGTACTTGTCGTGGACGATGTCGTACAGCAGCGTGTCGATGACGTTGAGGTCGCTGCCGGCGGCCCACGGCTTCTTGTCCGACGCGAGCTTGTCGTTGGCCTTCACGTCGCAGCTCACCGAGCCGATGGAGTTGGACCAGGGGCTGCTCAGCGGCCAGCCGTCCTTGAAGTTCGTGTAGTACGGCACCGCGTCGGTCCGGCTCTTGACCGCCTTCAGGTCGTCGAGGAACTCCTGCGGCGTGGTCGGCCAGTCGGTGACGCCGGCCTTCTTCCACACGGCTTTGTTGTAGAGGAAGCCGTTGGCCGTGCCGAAGCTCGCCACCCCGTACGTCTTGCCGCCCACATCCGTCTTGCCGGTGAAGCGGTACTTCTTCTCCATGTCCGCGGTGTCACCGAGCGGGGCGAAGAACTTTGGGTAGTCGTTCTTGCCGATGACCGCGGGGATCATCAGCACGTCACCGTAGTTCTCGGTGTTCATGCGGATCTTGACTTCGCCCTCGTAGTCGGTGATGCCCTCGAACTTGACCTTCACCTTCGGGTACGTCTTGTTGAACTCGGCGGCGTACTTCTTCATCGCCCCGCTCTGTACGAGATCGGTGCGGTGGGTCAGGACGGTGATGGTGCCCGATACGTCCTTGGGGTCGGTCGGCGCCTTCGCCTCCCCGCCCGTCCCCGTGCTTCCTCCACTGCACCCGGCGGCTGCCAGCATCGCGGTGGTGAGCAGCGCGACGCCCAATGGCTTGCTCGGCTTCATCCTCATGTGCCCCACTCCTTCGAGGGTTTGACGGCTCCGGCCCAGCGGCTGACGGCACTATGGCAGCGAACTGTGAACCGGTAAAGGCCCTTGGAGCAGTCGACTGCCAAATCACCCTTGGCGAAGGGGACTAGACCGGTTCACTCAACCAGAGTTAAGTTGGCGCGGATCGCCAACTCGGGCCTGCTGCAAGTCCGATGACAGCCGCACGATGGGAGCCGCACCATGAAGGACGCCGTCCAGCTCGGCGAGGGCTGGAGCCTCGACCACGACGGGACCGGGGTCCCCGCCCGTGTCCCCGGATGTGTCCACACCGACCTCCTGGCCGCGGGCCTGATCCCGGACCCGTTCCTCGGCACGAACGAGCACGAGATCGAGTGGGTGGGCCGACGCTCCTGGACGTACACCCGCACGCTCGAAGCAGGCCAAGGCCCGCACGAGCGAACGGACTTGGTCTTCGACGGCATCGACACGGCGGCCCGCATCACCCTCGGAGGGAAGCCGCTCGCCCGCACCCGCAACATGCACCGCTCGTACCGCTTCGACGTCACCGGCCGCTCCGGCGAACTGCGAGTGGAATTCGCCCCGGCCTACGAAGAGGCCGCCGCAGTACGGGAGTTGACCGGGGAGCGCCCCAACGTCTATCCGGCGCCGTCCCAGTACATCCGCAAGATGGCCTGCTCCTTCGGCTGGGACTGGGGGCCCACCGTGGTGACGGCGGGCCTGTGGCGCCCGGTCCGGATCGAGCGCTGGTCGACCGCACGCTTCGCACGAGTACGGCCGCTGGTGACGGTCGACGGCTCAACGGGCCGTGTCGAGCTGCGGGTTGAGGTCGAGCGCACCTCGCAGGGCGCCGGGCGTCCGCTGGCGGCACGGGCCTCGGTGGCGGGCATCGAGACGCACGCGACCTTCGAGGGCGACGCAGCCACACTCTCCCTGGACGTCCCCGACGCACACCTCTGGTGGCCACGCGGATACGGCGAACAGCCGCTGTACGAGATCGAGTTGACGCTGCTCGACGGTTCGGAGGAGCTGGACACCTGGCAGCACCGAGTCGGCTTCCGCACCGTCGAGATCGACCGCGGCGCCGACGAACACGGCACCGGCTTCACCTTCGTCGTCAACGGCATCCGCATCTTCGCACGCGGCATCAACTGGATCCCCGACGACGTCCTGCCCTCCCGCATCACCCCCGAGCGCTACCGCACCCGCCTCACCCAGGCCGCCGATGCCAACGTCGACCTCGTACGCATCTGGGGCGGCGGCATCTACGAGGACGACGCCTTCTACGACGCCTGCGACGAGCTCGGCCTCATGGTCTGGCAGGACTTCCCCTTCGCCTGCTCCGCCTACCCGGAAGAGCAGCCACTGCGCAGCGAAGTGGAGGCCGAGGCCCGCGAGAACGTCGTGCGCCTCATGCCACACCCCAGCCTCGTCCTGTGGAACGGCAACAACGAGAACCTGTGGGGCTTTCGCGACTGGGGCTGGGAGGACGAACTCGCAGGGGACTCGTGGGGCGAGGGCTACTACCTCGGCATACTCCCGCGCGTGGTCGCCGAGTTGGATCCCACCCGCCCCTACACCGCCGGCAGCCCCTGGTCCGGCTCCTGGGACCACCACCCCAACGACCCCGACCACGGCACGTTCCACTCGTGGGAGGTGTGGAACCGGCTCGACTACACCGAGTACCGGTCCGAAGTCCCGCGCTTCGTCGCCGAGTTCGGCTGGCAGGCACCGCCCGCGCTGGCCACGCTGCGCCGCGCCCTGCCCGGCGAGAAGCTCGCGCCCGACTCCCCCGGCATGCTCCACCACCAGAAGGCCGAGGACGGCAGCGGCAAGCTTCAGCGCGGCCTGGAACGCCACTTCGCCGCGCCCGAGGGCGACTTCGACCGCTGGCACTACCTCACCCAGGTCGTCCAGGCCCGCGCCGTCGCCACCGGCATCGAGCACTGGCGCGCCAACTGGCCGCGCTGCGCCGGCACCATCGTGTGGCAGCTCAACGACTGCTGGCCGGTCAGCTCCTGGTCCGCCATCGACGGCGACGGCCGCCTCAAGCCCCTCCACCACGAACTGCGCCGCGTCTACGCCGACCGACTCCTGACACTGCAACCAGCCACAGATACACCGGAGTTGGTGCTCTCCAACCTGGGCGCCGCACCGTGGGACACCACCGTCACCCTGCGCCTGATGCGCGCCGACGGGACCGTGGCCGGGCAGACCCGGCTGCGGGCGACCGCGGGCGCTCGCGAGACGCTGCGGGTGCCGGTGCCGGGCGAACTCGTGCCCGCCGCAGGTTCGGCCAAGGAGTTCCTGGTCGCGGACGCGGAAGGCTCGCGCGCGCTCCACTTCCCCGTACGGGACAAGGAGTTCGGCTACCCCGAGCCCCGCTTCACGGTCGTGACCGAGACCGTCGGCGGGGACCCGGATACAGTCGACGTCGTGGTGACCGCCCAGACCCTCGTACGCGACCTGCTGCTCCAGCCCGACCGTGTCTCCCCGCACGCGACCGCCGACCGCGGACTGGTCACGCTGCTGCCCGGCGAGCGGGCCCGGATCCGGCTCACCGGCGCCCGCGGCGCGGGAGCCAACGCGATCCGTTCCGCCCTCTTCTGCGTGGAACCGGCATGACCGCCCCGATCCGCAACGTCACCATCAAGGACGTCGCGGCCGCCGCCGGGGTGTCCAAGGGCGCGGTGTCGATCGCGTTCAACCAGAAGCCCGGGCTCTCCGATGCCACCCGCGAGCGGATCTTCGCCGCGGCACGGGAGTTGGGCTGGGCGCCGAACTCCTCGGCGCGCAGCCTCTCCCGGCGCACCACGGACACGATCGGCCTCGCCCTGTGCCGCCCGGCCCGGCTGCTCGGCCTCGAACCCTTCTACATGGAGTTCATCTCCGGCATCGAGAGCGTCCTCGCCGAGCACTCCTGCTCGCTGCTCCTACGCCTGGTCAGCAGCCTCGACGAGGAGATCGCCCTCCAGCAGACGTGGTGGCGCGAACGCCAGATCGGCGGCAGTGTGCTGGTCGACTTCCACCAGGACGACCCACGCATCGAACCGCTCTCGCGGCTCGGGCTCCCGGCCGTCGCGGTCGGCCACCCGGACCTCACGGGCGGCCTGCCCTCCGTGTGGACCGACGACGCCACCGCGATGACGGAGGCGGTCCGCTACTTCGCGGCGCTCGGTCACCGCAGGATCGCCCGCGTCGGCGGCCCGGCCGACCTCGGGCACAGCGCGATCCGCGAGGAGGCGTTCCAGTCGACGCTGCGCGGGCTCGGTCTCGACACCGACCTGCACCTCAACACCGGCTTCGCGGACGAGGAGGGGGCCCGGGCCACGCGCTCGCTCCTGCTCCGCCCCGACCGGCCGACCGCGATCGTCTACGACAACGACATCATGGCGGTGGCCGGGCTCGGGGTCGCCGCGGAGATGGGGGTGGCGGTGCCCGACGACCTCTCGCTGCTTGCCTGGGACGACTCCCAGCTCTGCCGCCTGACCCACCCCACGCTCTCCGCGATGAGCCACGACGTGCACAGCTTCGGGGCCCAGGTCACCCGCGTCCTCTTCGACATCATCGCGGGCAACCCGGCGAAACCCGGCCCCGTACCGACGCCTTCGCTCACCCCTCGGGGGTCCACGGCGCCACCACGGGCGTCGTGACGGGTCCCTCGACGGCCTGCAGCATCCCTGCGGGCAGCCGGTCGTTGCCCCAACTGCGCTCGATGTAGCCGATGATGCGCGTGACGTCCTCGGCGGGCACCCGCTCCGGTTCGCCGTGCTCGAGCGGGTCGGCGTGGAAGATGTAGAGCCGCGAGGCGAACTGGTCGAACGGCAGTGAGCCCTCGCCGAACCGCTCGCCGTTGCCCGCGGTGGAGACGACGACGCCGTCGCCCCAGTCCTGGCCGCTGTCGTTGTTCGGGTTGTAGAAGTACACCCGCATGACGTCCTGCGGGTCCGGCGCGACCCGCAGGATCGTGATCGCGTGCCAGCCGACGTAGCGGGCCGCGCTGTCGGTGACGGCGACACCGGCCGGCTGCGGATGGATCAGCGGCTGCTCACCGTTGTAGAACGGGTGGTAGCTGGCGTGGAACTGCCGCAGGAACTCGTCGAGTTCGACCAGGTTGCCGGTCGCGACGTCGACGTTGATGTGGAACCCGCGGGCCGTCCACCAGCCGTGGAACTCGGGGTTGACCCACCGGTGCGGGTCCCCCGGCCGCTCGACGCAGCGCCGCCCCATCTCGGCGTAGATCCGGTCCAGGTGGGGCACCACGAGCAGCGACACGGGGTCCAGGTCCGTCGGCAGCGTGCTCGCGACTCCGGTCCCGCTGTCCTTCGACGAGATCGGCTGCCCCTCGAAGTGCATGAGGATCTCGTCGTCGCGGGCGGCCCAGACCACCACTTGCAGCAGGTAGTCCGGGTCGTTGTAGGCCCACATGGACAGCGCGCGGGCCGACTGGCAGGTGGGGTTGTCGCCCTGGCCGACGCCGAGCGGCAGGCCAAGCACCGAGAGCACCCCCGCGACCAGGCGCGCCCGCGGCCCCGGCGTGTCGCCGAAGACGGTCGTCAGCCGCTCGTGCGCGACCGGAGAGAGTTCGAGCGCCAGTTGGCGCCACAGTGCGGGCACCACCGGCGGCTCGTACAGGATGCCGCGGTCGAGCAGCAGCGCGAGGCCGTAGACGCATTGCGCGGTCTGTGGGTGCACGGCCACCTCGATCAGCCGGTGCACCAACTGGCTGTAGCGCATCAGACAGTTCCGGCCGGTGTCGGAGAGGCCGAGCGCCTCCCCGACGAGGTAGAGGTGCTCGCTCTCGCTCAGGAGGAACCGGAGCAGTTCCGCGTGGTAGGGCGACACCAGGCCGGTGTCGTGCATCGCCCGCGCGAACCCCGTCGCCTCGTACTGCAGGCCGACGGCGTCCATCGCCTCGAGGCGGGAGCGGAAGACGTCGAGGCCCGGGTCCTCCCGGCACGCCTCTGTGGTCCCGAACAGGCTGGAGATGAGCCGGTCGATGCCCTGCCCCGACGACACGCCGAGAGCGACGTCCGGGTCGTTGCGGTAGATCGAGATCCGGGTGATCAGGGACTGCGCCGCCTCGACCTGGATCGGACGCTGGCGCAGGATCCGCCAGATCTCGTCCACCAGCTTGTCCAGGACGGTGTCGTACCCGATCTCGTCGGCGAGATGGCGGAACAGGTCCCGGACGAGCTGTGCGGTCCTGCCCTGCTGGATCCGCTCCGCCTCAGTGGGCGGGTTGAACAGCAACTCCAGGTTCGCCCCCAGCACTTGGGACAGGAACTGGCGGGCGTCCTCGGCGGGCAACGTCGGGTGCTCGAAGTCACCGCGGGCGACGGCGAGCATCCGCAGCTCACTGGTCGCCTCCATGACGACGGTGTCCGCGTCTCCGCTGTACAGACCCGGGCCCACCAGCGCCGGAATCAGGATCTCCGGTGTCGCCCAGTCCGTCCCCTGGAAGAGGCCGGCTTCCTCAAGTGCCTGCGCCCTGGCCTGGACCGCCGCGGCGCCGCCCGGCTGTACGAGCACCCGCCGCAGTGCTTCCAGGACCCGCCGCAGCTTCGTGTACTTGCCGAAGTCGCGGGTTTCGGCCATGGCCTGGATGGCGTCGTCGAGTGAGGCCGCGCGCTTCTCCAGCGTCGTGGCCCCACCGTTGGCGTCGACGGTCGGTTTCAAAGGGTTTCCCTCGGGTTGGCCTCCTGCGTCCACACGGTCGTCAGGACGGTCGTCAGACGTAGAAGTCGAGCTCTTCCTGCTTCTTCAACAGGTCGCGCATTCGGTAGGGGTCTTCACCGAAGAAGTACACCAGGCCCCAATGGGTTCCGAACGCGGTCCTCTTGGTGACGGTCTCTTCGAGCGGCGTCGAGAGGTCGTGCGACTCGTAGTAGTCGTCGTCCTCGGTCACCTCCGGGATCTCCAGGTCGCTGACGACGCGGCGCCGCGGGTAGACGCCGAAGCAGCCGGCGACTCCGGACGCGTCGACGACCTCGCGCGGGAAGAAGGCGTCGATCTCCTCCTCGGTCGTCTTCGGGTCGAAGGCCAGCACCAGCGCCTGGTACGCGTTGAAGCCGTATGCCCGCTCAAGCAGCTCGAACACCTTGAAGCCCGGCGGCCGGTAGGCGACCTCGCCGAAGTACATCTCGCCGTCACTGGTGACGAAATACTCCGGGTGCACGAAGCCGAACTCGATGTCGAACGTCTTGATGAGCTTCTCGATCTGCGCCGTGATCTGCGGGCGGTAGCGCTCCAGTTCCGGGGTCGCCGGAACGAACACCGAATATCCCAGCGTGACGTATTCGGAGATGTTGAGGAACTTGATCTTCCCGTTGTGTACCCACGCCTCGACCGCGAACTCCCAGCCGTCGAGGTGGGATTCCATGAGGACGGGAAACTCCTCGTCCGGAATCGTGTCGACCTCGTCGGGGGTGCGGATGACGCGGTGCCCGAGGCATCCCGCCTTGTCGAACGCCTTGAGGTGGATCGGGTCGTTCGGGTCGCCGTCCAGCTTGAGCAGGGTCTGGTTGACGCGCTTGAGGAAGCGGGTCACGTCGTCCCGGTCGTGCGCCTCCTCGAAGATGCCGACCCGGATGCCGCCGAGTTGGGCGCGGCGCTTCATCAGCGCCTTGTCCCGCAGCAGCATGGCCTGCCCGTACAGCCGAGGGTTGCCCAACAGAACGGAGTTGATCGCCCCCGCCCACTCGACTGTTTCCTCGTACAGCGGGATCGCGACGTCGACGCCCTCGTTCTGCAGCGTCTCGGCGATCTCCACGGAGCGGTCGTTGAGCCGCTCGAAATTCCACGGCACGTACGGGATGTCGTGCTCGACGCAGTACTCCTCGGCCCACTCCGGGGCCACCACGACGTATCTCCGATCGAACCGGTCGAGAGCTTCCACCGCGTTGAGACTCCAGCCGAGGAGGGCTACATAGCCCTTGTCGGGGTTCCTGGTGACCGGTTCGCGCTGCGGCATAGACAGTTTCTCCTTCGGCGCGTGCGCCCATCGGGGGTGTGGCTGACTCGCCTTCCCGACGATCCGACGCACAAACGCCGACCTTGATCCTGTCCGGCCGTCCTCGCCTACGGTCCTGAGTCCCCATCAGGACCGTAGGCAGCAACGCCACTTCAGCGCGACGTCCCGGGTACGGGGTCCGGGAACCCGGGACGCCGGCCGCAGCGTCACGGGCGACACGGGCCGTCCGGCACTGCGGAAGGACAGGCAACTGCCCATATGGAAAGCTAGGTGCTGGTACCCGAGGACATGATCCGGTTGGCACATGCAGCGGTCCTCTAAACGCAGCTGATTGACCGCTGCGGTACGAGCTCGGCGAGGGGCTTGATCAATGGGACGGCAGAATTCCACAAATGCCGAACGATTCTGTGCCTGAGTACGGCGGGAACGTGCATCGGGTTTCGGCCCTACGAGCCGATTTCGCCCGACCCGTCCAGCTCCGCACGTCCGACCTGGACGAGGCCCGCCAGGTCATCCGTCACAACTTCTACCCGAACGTCATCGACCTGCTCCAGCCATCAGCCACCCTCACCGGGCACTTCGCGATAGGCAGGCTCCGCGGTATGACGCTCGGCACCCTGCAGTTCGGTGCGGATCTGTGCATGCGCTTCGGCGAACTGGGGGCGTACCACGTCGACGTGCCGCTGTCCGGGTCCATGGCGTGGCACCAGGGACGCCTCGATCCCCTCCTGGCCACCGTGCAGGAAGCCGCGGTCTTTCAGCCCGGCCACAACACGGTGCTGGACCGGTGGAGCGGAGACTGCCGACTTCTCGCGGTCAAGATCGAACGCCCCGAACTGGAGCTCCAGTTGGAGCGTCTGCTCGACGCCCCGATCCAGTTGCCGCTTCGGCTGAAACCCGCCATGAACATTTCGCACGGCCTCGGGCGCAGCTGGGCCCAGCTGGTCCGGACGGCGGCGGAAGACGCCCAGACGTCGCGGGGGCTCACCCATCACGAGCTGCTGGCCGACCGACTGCACGAGGCGCTGGTGATCGGACTGCTGCTGGCCGCCGATCACCCCTACCGCGAACAACTGGCCCGGCCGGTCACCCCCTGCCGTCCGACCCCGGTCAAGCGCGCCATCGACGCCATGGAGGCGCACCCGGAGCATCCGTTCACCGTGACGGGCCTCGCGGAGATCTCCGGGGTGGGCATCCGACAACTGCAACAGGGGTTCCGCCAGTACGTCGGAATGCCGCCCACGGACTACCTCCGCCGGATTCGGCTGGCCCGCGCCCATGAAGAGCTGCGCTCGAAGGAACCGGGCCAGGTGACCGTCACCGATGTCGCCTACCGCTGGGGCTTCACCCACCGCAGCAGATTCGCCGCCGCCTACCGCCAACGCTACGGCGAATCACCTTCGGCCACCCTGCACAGGACGTGACGCCCAGATCCGCCTACGACCGGCCCTTCTCGGCGGGCTCAAGAATCGCCAGGCACTCGACGTGATGCGTCATCGGGAACAGGTCGAACGCCCGCAGCGTCCGCACCCGGTACCCGCCCTCCTGGAAGTACCCGAGGTCGCGCGCGAGGGCGGCCGGGTCGCAGGCCACGTAGGCGATGCGGCGGGCGCCGAGCGTCGTGAGGTGGGTGACCGTCTTCTTGCCGGCGCCCGCGCGCGGCGGGTCCAGGACGATGAGGTCGACCTCGGAGATGCCGGTGCGCGGCAGGACCGCCTCGACCTTGCCCTGCTCGATGCGGACCCGGTCGAAGGCCTCCAGGTTGTGCCGGGCGTCCTCGACGGCACGCTTGCCGGACTCGATGCCGAGGACCGCGCCCTTGTCGCCGATCCGGTCCGCGAGCGCGCCCGCGAACAGGCCGACGCCGCAGTACAGGTCGAGCGCCATGTCGCCCTTGCGCGGCAGCAGGCCCTGCATGACGGCGCGCATCAGCGTGTCCGCCGCCTTCGGGTGCACCTGCCAGAAGCCACCGCTGCCGACGCGGTACGTACGGTCGTCGGCACGCTCACGCACGAAGGGGCGGCCGTGGACGCGGTGCACGCCGCCGTCCTTCTCCTCGACCCGCATCACGGAGACCGGCTTGTCGAGCTCGACGATCGGCAGGCGGGCGCCGGGCTTCGGGGCGAGGATCACCTGGCGGTCCTGCGAGCCGCTCGCCGCGATCGCCTCGACCGACTCCATGCCGGACCAGTCACGCTTCTCGATGCCGAGCTCGGACACGCCCTCGGCGGCGATCATGCAGTGTTCGATCGGCTCGACCTCGTGCGAGCGGTGGCGGCGCAGGCCCGCGTTGCCGTCGGCGTCGATCGCGTACTGGACGCGTGTGCGCCACTGCGGGACCTCGCCCGACGGGAGCTTGTCGCCCTCGGCCGGCATGACCGTGCCGTCCCAGCCGACCTCCTCGGGCGTGAGGCCCGCGAGGCGCTGCAGTTGCTCGGCGATGACCTCGCCCTTGAGGCGGCGCTGCGCGCCGGGCTTGGCGTGCTGCCAGTCGCAGCCGCCGCAGCGGCCGGGTCCCGAGTAGGGGCAGGGCGCCTCGACGCGGTCCTTGGACGCCTCGATGACCTGGACGGCGTCGGCGCGCAGGAAGCGCGCGCCCTCCTCGCCCTCGGTCACCCGTGCCACGACCCGCTCGCCGGGCAGCGTGTGCCGGACGAAGAGGACCTGGCCCTCGGCCGTGCGCGCGATGCAGTGGCCGCCGTGCGCGACGGGGCCGACCTCGACCTCGTACTCCTCCCCCACCAGTGACGTCGTCGGTTCTGCCTGCATGGCGGGGCTCCAGTACGTAAGGGGAAAGTCTTCGGCGTCGCGGCCACGGAAAAGCGGCCGGACACCAGCCCACCAGTTTACGTGGCTGTCGTCCGGCCGCTCACCAAGGCGGCCACCCGGCTACTTCGAGGTGGGCTCCTTCGGGCGCTTCTCGACCGGACCGCGCCGCACGGCACCCGGCGCGTTCCACTCGGACCGCCTGCGGGCCCGCTTCTTCGCGGCCTCGGAGGACTCCAGCTGGTACGGGACGGACGTGACCATGATGCCGGGGGTGAAGAGCAGTCGCCCCTTCAGCCGCAGCGCGCTCTGGTTGTGCAGCAGGTGCTCGTACCAGTGGCCCACCACGTACTCGGGGATGATCACGCTGACCGCGTCGCGCGGGGACTCGCGGCGCAGGTTCTTCACGTACTCGATGATCGGCCGGGTGATTTCCCGGTACGGCGAGTCAAGAACCTTGAGCGGCACGTCAATACCTCGACGCTCCCACTCGTCCCTCAACGTCTTCGTCTCTGCTGGATCAACATTGACGCTCAATGCCTCAAGGGTGTCCGTGCGCATCAACTTGGCGTACGCGAGCGCCCGCAGCGTCGGCCGGTGGATCTTCGACACGAGGACCAGGGAGTGCACGCGCGAGGGGCGCACGCTGTCGTCCGTCGGGGTCTCCGGCGCGGCGATCTCCTCGGCGACCCGGTCGTAGTGCTTGCGGATCACGGTCATCGTCACGAAGAAGATGCACATGCCGAGCAGTGCGACCCAGGCGCCGTGCGTGAACTTCGTAAGGAGGACGACCACGAGGACCATGCCGGTCAGGAACGCGCCGAACGTGTTGATCGCGCGGGAGCGGATCATGTGGCGGCGCTTGGCGGGGTCCCGCTCCGTGGCCAGGTGCCGGTTCCAGTGCCGCACCATGCCGATCTGGCTGAGCGTGAAGGAGACGAACACGCCCACGATGTACAGCTGGATCAGGCGCGTCGAGTCGGCCCCGTAGATGACGACCAGGAGGGCCGCCGCGCCCGCCAGCAGCACGATGCCGTTGGAGAACGCGAGGCGGTCGCCGCGGGTGTGCAGCTGGCGCGGCAGGTAGCGGTCCTGGGCGAGGATCGAGCCGAGCAGCGGGAAGCCGTTGTACGCGGTGTTGGCCGCGAGGAAGAGGACGAGGGCGGTGGCGGCCGCGAGGACCAGGAACATGAAGCTGCCGCCGCCGAAGACGGCCTCGGCGACCTGCGAGATCACCGGGTCCTGCACAAAACCGGAGCCGACCGCGGCACCGTTGTGGATCAGATCCTTCGCCGGGTTCTCCGCCATCCGCACGTCGGTCACGAGGGCCAGCACGATGATGCCGCAGAACATGGTGACGGCGAGGCCGCCCATCAGCGCGAGCGTGCTCGCCGCGTTCTTCGACTTCGGCTTGCGGAAGGCCGGGACACCGTTGGAGATCGCCTCGACGCCGGTGAGCGCCGCACATCCGGACGAGAAGGCGCGCAGCAGCAGGAAGACGAGCGCGAAGCCCGCGAGGCCCTGGTGCTCCGCCTTGATGTGGAAGTCGGCGGTGGGCGCGTGCATGGCGTCGCCGAGGACGAGCCCGCGGAACGCACCCCAGGCGATCATGATGAAGACGCCGGCCACGAAGACGTACGTGGGAATGGCGAAAAGCTTCCCCGACTCCTTCACACCGCGCAGATTCATCAAGGTGAGCAGCACGATCACGGCGACCGCGCACAGCACCTTGTGCTCGATCACGAACGGGACCGCGGAGCCGAGGTTCTCGATGCCGGACGAGATCGACACGGCCACCGTCAGGACGTAGTCGACGAGCAGCGCGCTCGCGACGGTGAGGCCGGCCTTCGGCCCGAGGTTGGTGTTCGCCACCTCGTAGTCGCCGCCACCGCTCGGATAGGCGTGGACGTTCTGGCGGTAGGAGGCGACGACCGTGAACATCAGCACGACGACCGCGACCGCGATCCAGGGGCTGAAGTGGTAGGCCGACACGCCCGCAATGGAGAGGACCAGCAGGACCTCGCCGGGCGCATACGCCACGGAGGACAGCGGGTCGGAAGCGAAAACGGGGAGAGCGATGCGCTTCGGCAGGAGCGTTTCTCCCAGCCGGTCGCTGCGCAGTGCGCGCCCGATCAAGATCCGTTTGGGCACGTCGGTCAGTTTGGACACGGAGAGGATCGTAAGCGTTCGAACGGGGGGTCGCCCACCCACCACCCCCATTCAGCTTCGTGCTGTGCGCCACGCCTGCGCAGATGTGACCACCGACTGTCCACCGACGCGAAGGGGGAGATCTCTTACAGAGCCGATACGGTGGTCCAGAGCGCGAGCCGCACAGCAGCCCGCATCGTGCCCGAGATCGAGCCGCACCGGCTGGACCATCCCGCGAGAGAGAGCCATGAGCAGGACGTTTACGCAGGTCAGAAGGCCTATGAGGAGTGCGGGGTAGGGCCGTGCATATCGTGATCATGGGCTGTGGCCGAGTAGGGTCCCAACTCGCCCAGACCCTGGAGCAGCAGGGCCACACGGTCGCCGTGGTCGATCAGGACCCGACGGCGTTCCGTCGCCTGGGTTCGGGTTTCGGCGGCCGTCGGGTCACCGGAGTCGGTTTCGACCAGGACACCCTGCGCGAAGCGGGCATCGAGGAGGCCGGCGCCTTCGCCGCCGTCTCCAGTGGTGACAACTCGAACATCATCGCCGCCCGCGTGGCCCGCGAGATGTTCGGCATCGAGAACGTGGCGGCGCGCATCTACGACCCCCGTCGTGCGGAGGTCTACCAGCGCCTGGGCATCCCGACGGTCGCCACGGTCCGCTGGACCGCCGACCAGATGCTGCGGCGCCTGCTGCCGTCCGGCGCGGAGCCGCTGTGGCGCGACCCCACCGGCGGCGTCCAGCTCGCCGAGGTGCACGCCTCGGAGTCCTGGATCGGCCAGAAGATCAGCCGCCTCCAGGAGGAGACCGGCGTACGCGTCGCGTTCCTGACCCGGCTCGGCGAGGCGATCCTGCCGACGTCGCAGACGGTGCTTCAGGAGGGCGACCTCGTGCACGTGATGATGCGCACGGACGACGTCGAGAAGGTCGAGGCGGCGTTCGCCGAGGGCCCCGAGGAAGGCGGTCAGTGATGAGGGTCGCCATTGCCGGAGCCGGAGCGGTCGGTCGTTCGATCGCGGGCGAGCTCCTGGAGAACGGTCACGAGGTCCTCCTCGTCGACAAGGCCCCGACCGCCATCTCGGTCGAGCGCGTCCCGCAGGCGGAGTGGCTGCTCGCCGACGCCTGCGAGATCACGTCCCTGGACGAGGCGGCGCTGCAGCGCTGCAACGTGGTCATCGCGGCCACCGGCGACGACAAGGTCAACTTGGTCGTCTCGCTGCTCGCGAAGACCGAGTACGGGGTCCCGCGGGTCGTCGCCCGCGTCAACAACCCGAAGAACGAGTGGCTGTTCAACGAGTCGTGGGGCGTGGACGTGGCCGTCTCGACGCCGCGCCTCATGTCGGCGCTCGTCGAAGAGGCGGTCAGCGTGGGCGATCTCGTCCGCCTGCTCCGCTTCAGCCACGGCGACGCGAACCTGGTCGAGCTGACCCTCCCGGAGGAGTCGGCCCTGGCCGGCACCCGGGTCGGTGACGTCCAGTGGCCGCAGGACACGTCCCTCGTGACGATCATCCGCGGCACCCGCGTGCTGGCCCCCAGCGCGGAGGACTCCCTCGAGGCGGGCGACGAGCTGCTGTTCGTCGCGGCGCAGGCGCGCGAGGAGCAGCTGGAGGACCTGCTGTCGGTGCGACGCGAGGACGCGTAACGCGTAACGCTTCTGCATGAGGCAGGCACATGGAGGCGGCCCCGAGCTCTCGGCTCGGGGCCGCCTCCATGTCGTTCACGACGGGTCGTACGAGGGCCGCTCTCGGGTCGTACGAGGGTCAGACCTCGCGGCGATGCCGCGCCCGCCCGTTCTCTTCACTGGCGGCCTGAGCCTGCTCGCGCTCGGCCTCGGCCTGCCGCTCCTTCTCCTCCATCTCCGCGAACACGTCGATGGGCGCGGGCGCCTTCGCCAGGAACACCCACGTGAGCCACACCGCCAGCAGGAACGGCGGGATCTTCAACGCGACGAGCACCCAGCCGAATTGCGTGGTGTCCCCCCACCAGTACAGCGGGAACAGAATCGCGCACTTGGCCAGGAGGATCAGGCCCCAGGCCCAACTCGCCTTGGCGTACGCCTTCTTGCGCCCGGGGTTGCGGGTGCGCCAGGAGAGGTTCTCCTTGAACACGGGGCCGAGGATCAGCCCGATCAACGGCACCCCGCACAGCGTCGTGACGATGTACGCGAGCGCGAGCCCCAACGTGTAGAGCATGCCCGGCAGATAGAAGTCCTTGGCGTTGCCCGTCATCATCGCGAAGACAACACCGAAGGCGACACCGAAGACGCCACTGAAGGCGTGCTTGACGGTGTCCTTCATGACGAGGCGCACGACGACGAGGACCAGGGACACCGCGAGGGCCGCGATGGCCGACATGTGCAGGTCCTTGTTGACCGTGAAGATGCTCACGAAGAGGAGGCCGGGCAGGACGGTCTCCACCATGCCCCGCACGCCGCCGAAGGCCTCGAAGAGCGCGGCCTCGGTCACGGACTTGTCCGTCACGGCGCCTTGATCGACTCCGGGTTCACGTTCGGTCGGCTTGTCGAGGGACGTCACCGGCTACTCCCGTCCGAGCGGTCTGAGTTCGTACTTCGGATTGAACAGCACCCTACGGCCCCGACTCATCGAGATCCGTCCCGAAGCTATGAGTTTGCGCCCCGGCTCGATCCCGACGATCGAGCGCCTGCCGAGCCACACCACGTCCACCGCGGCCGAGCCGTCGAACAACTCCGCCTCCAGCGCGGGAACTCCGGCGCGTGGTCGCAGGGTTACCGTGCGCAACGTACCAGTAACAGTGACCATTTGTCGGTCCGCACAGTCGCCGATGCGCGTGCAGCCGGTGGTCTCCGAGTCCTCGCGCAGCTCCTCCGACTCCAGGTCCTCCTGGGAACTGGACAGCCGGTCGAGCATGCGCCGGAACCGGCCCGCCGGCTTCTCGGACGCCCTTTCGGAACGCGGAACAGCACTCATACTGGAAGCGTACCTGGGCCCTGTGACAGGGTCGTACCCGCTGGTGTACCCGCTTTCGCGGGCCTCACCGCTCGAATCGGTACCCCATCCCCGGTTCCGTGACGAAGTGCCGCGGATGCGAGGGATCGGTCTCCAACTTGCGCCGCAACTGCGCCATGTACACCCGCAGGTAGTTGGTCTCCGTCCCGTACGAGGGCCCCCACACCTCCTGCAGCAGCTGCTTCTGGCTGACCAGGCGGCCCGTATTGCGCACCAGGACCTCCAGAAGATGCCATTCGGTGGGGGTCAGCCGTACGTCGTGCCCGCCCCGGTTGACCTTCTTCGCGGCCATGTCGACCGTGAAGTCCGAGGTCTCGACGATCCCCTCGTCCTCGGTCCCGCCCGTGGGCTCGGCCCGCCGCACGGCCGCCCGCAGCCGGGCGAGGAGCTCGTCCATGCCGAAGGGCTTGGTCACGTAGTCGTCGGCGCCCGCGTCGAGCGCCTCGACCTTCTCGTCGGACGAATGCCGCGCGGACAACACCAGGATCGGTACGCGGGTCCAGCCGCGCAGCCCCTTGATCACCTCGACGCCGTCCATGTCGGGCAGGCCCAGGTCGAGGACGATCACGTCGGGGTGGCGGGCGGCGGCGAGCTGCAGCGCCTGCGCCCCGTCCGCGGCGGCGTCCACCTCGTACTTGCGCGCCTTCAGGTTGATGACGAGGGCGCGGACGATCTGCGGCTCGTCGTCGACCACGAGCACCCGGGTCATGCGTGCCTGCCTCTCTGGGGACCAGCTGCCTGTCCGGCTGCTTGTCCGGCTGTCCGTACGGCCTCCGGGGCCGTGTCCGGGGTGGTGCGGGTCGCGGCCCGCAGGGTCAGGACCATCGTGAGCCCGCCTCCTGGAGTGTCCTCCGCGCCGAGCGTGCCTCCCATGGCCTCCGTGAAGCCGCGCGCCACGGCGAGCCCGAGGCCCACACCGGCGCCGCGCGGAGCGTCACCGTAGCGCTGGAAGGGCTCGAAAATCCGGTCCTTGGCCTCGTCAGGGACTCCGGGCCCGCGGTCCACGACGCGCAGCTCGACGCGGTCGCCGAGCGTGCTCGCGGAGACGAGGACGGGCTTGTCGGGCGGGCTGTACTTGACCGCGTTCTCGACGACGTTGGCGACGGCGCGCTCCAGGAGCCCCTTGTCGACGCTGACCATGGGCAGCGTCTCGGGCACGTCCAGGTCGACGTTGAGATCCGGGTCGGGCACGCCGACCAGCGCCATCGGCACGACCTCGTCGAGGTCGATCTCGCGGATGAGCGGGGTGACGGTGCCGGTCTGGAGGCGCGACATGTCGAGCAGGTTCCCGACGAGGTGATCGAGCCGGTCGGCGCCCTCCTCGATCCCGGCGAGCAGTTCCGCCTGGTCCTCGGGCGACCAGTCGACGTCCTCGGAGCGCAGCGACGACACCGACGCCTTGATGCCCGCGAGCGGCGTGCGCAGATCGTGCGAGACGGCGGCCAGCAGGGCCGTACGGATGCGGTTGCCCTCGGCGAGCGCCCGCGCCGTGTCGGCCTCGGACTGCAGGCGCTGGCGGTCGAGCACGACGGCGGCCTGCGCGGCGAACGCGGCGAGCACGCGCCGGTCCTCCGCGGGCAGCACGCGCCCGGTCAGGGCGAGCGCCAGGTGGTCCCCGACCGGCATGTCGACATCGGCGTCCTCGGGCCGGCCGAGGGACTGCGTGCCGACGCTCGCGGCGCAGGTCCACGGCGCGGTGTCGCCCTCCCGCTCCAGGAGTGCCACGGACTCCATCGCGAAGGTCTCCCGTACGCGTTCGAGCAGCGCCTCCAGGCTGGTGTCGCCGCGCAGCACGCTGCCCGCCAGGAAGGCGAGGATCTCGGACTCGGCGCGCAGCCGGGCCGCCTGGTGGGTGCGCCGCGCCGCAAGATCCACGACCGAGGCCACGGACACCGCGACGCCCACGAAGATCACGATGGCGACGATGTTGCGGGGGTCGGCGACGGTCCACAGGTGCAGGGGCGGCGTGAAGAAGTAGTTGAGCAGCAGTGAGCCGAAGGCCGCCGAGGCCAGCGCCGGAAGCAGTCCGCCGACCAGGGCGGCGGCGACCGTCAGCGACAGGAACAGCAGCATGTCGTTGGCGAGGCCGAGGTCGCTGTGGGTGTGCGTGAGGACAAGGGCGAGCAGCGCGGGGCCGCCGATGCCGGTGAGCCAGCCCCACACGATCCGGGACCGGCCGAGCCGGGCGCCGCGGGCGACGGGCAGTCCGCGCCCCTTGGCGACCTCGTCGTGCGTGACGATGTGCACGTCGAGGTCGGGCCCGGACTCGCGGGCGACGGTCGCGCCGACGCCGGGGCCGAACATGTACTGCCAGGTCTTGCGCCGCGAGGAGCCGAGGACGATCTGGGTGGCGTTGACTCCGCGGGCGAACTCCAGGAGGGCTGCGGGGATGTCGTCGCCGATGACGTGGTGGAACGTGCCGCCCAGGTCTTCGACCAGGGTGCGCTGGACGGCCAGCTCCTTGGGCGAGGCGGCGGTGAGGCCGTCGCTGCGGGCGATGTAGACCGCGAGCACCTCGCCGCCCGCGCCCTTCTCGGCGAGCCGCGCCGCGCGCCTGATCAACGTGCGGCCCTCGGGGCCTCCGGTCAGGCCGACGACGATGCGCTCGCGGGCCTGCCACGTGGAGCGGATGTTGTGCTCGCCCCGGTACTCCTGGAGGTACTCGTCGGCCCGGTCGGCGACCCACAGGAGCGCCAACTCCCGCAGCGCGGTGAGGTTTCCGGGGCGGAAGTAGTTGGAGAGCGCCGCGTCGACCTTGTCGGACTTGTAGATGTTGCCGTGGGCCATGCGGCGGCGCAGCGACTGGGGCGACATGTCGACGAGTTCGATCTGGTCGGCACGGCGGACGACTTCGTCGGGGACCGTCTCCCGTTGACGTACACCAGTGATCGAATCAACCACATCGCCCAACGACTCAAGATGCTGGATGTTGACGGTCGATATGACGTCGATGCCCGCACCAAGCAGTTCCTCGACGTCCTGCCAGCGCTTGGCGTTGCGCGAGCCCGGCACGTTCGTGTGCGCCAGTTCGTCGACGAGGGCGACGGCCGGGGCGCGCAGCAGCACGGCGTCCACGTCCATCTCGTGGAAGACCGTCCCCCGGTACGCGAGCTCTTTGCGCGGGATCTGCTCCAGGCCGTGCAGCATCACCTCGGTGCGCGGCCGGTCGTGATGCTCGACGAACGCCACCACGCAGTCCGTGCCCCGCTCCACCCGGCGGTGTGCCTCGGACAGCATCGCGTACGTCTTGCCGACGCCCGGTGCGCTGCCGAGGTAGATCCGTAGTTTCCCGCGCGTCCCGCGTCCCATGGCCTCATTGTCTTCCCGTGACTGCTCCACGCAGCGTCGAGCCTACGGCCTGCGATCTGCGCAAATGGGGCGGATGACGGCCGGGCGGGTGGCCTTGACGCAACCCTGATGCACGAAACCGGGGCCGCGCACCCTTGAAGGATGCGCGGCCCCGGCCTCGTACGACGGTGTGAGCGCCTCAGCGGACCTCGGTGATCTCCGGGCCGCGCTGGAGCTGGCCCATGCCACCGGAGAAGCGCGAGGCCTCCTGGCCGCCATCGCCCTGGGAGCTCTCGGCGACCATCTGCGCGTCGTCGGGGAGCTTCAGGACGATCGGGTCACGCGGGGCCATCGGGCCCTCGCCGCGCACCACGACGGTGTCGCGGAAGATCTGCTCCAGGAGGCCGGCCGCCTGCGGCTGCACGGCGCCCTGGCCCGAGATCACGCCGCGCAGGAACCAGCGCGGGCCGTCCACGCCGATGAACCGCACGACCTGGAAACCGCCCGTGCCGTCCGGCAGCTGCACCGGCACCTGGGCCCGCAGCTCCCAGCCGAGCGGACCCTCGACCTCGTCGATCACACCACCCTGCTGGGTGATGCCGGAGGCGATCTCCTCGCGGACCTCGCCCCAGATGCCCTCCTTCTTGGGGGCGGCGAAGGCCTGGAGCTGGATCGCGCTGTCCTGGAGGACGACGGTCGCCGCGACGATCGCGTCGCCCGCGACCTCCACACGCAGCTCCATGCCCTCCACGCCGGGGACGAAGACTCCGCCCAGGTCCACCCGGCCCTCGCCGGGCTCGCGGACCTCGGAGTCGTCCCAGGGACCGTCGGGACGGGGCTCGGGCTCGAGTCGGACGCGGTCCGACCCCTGCTCGTCCGTGTCCACGCTGCCGACGCTGTCGACGACCTGCTCGGCCTCGTCGGCCGCATCCTCGGCGGCGCCGTTCTTGTTACGACGTCCGAACACGTCACTGTCCTTCCCGGTCGGATACGACCGAAGCGTATCGATTCCCACCCTTTTGACCGTCCGCGCCGTTGCCGGCAACGGTCGGGCCACCTACGGCAGCGTGCCCGCCGGTGGACCCGAAGCCCCCTTCGGCCCGCACCGAATCGGGAAGCTCCGCGACCTCCTGGAAGCGGACCCTCTCGACCTGCTGGACCACCAGTTGGGCAATCCGGTCGAAGCGCTCGAACCGCACGCTCTCGCGCGGGTCGAGATTCACCACGATCACCTTGATCTCCCCACGGTACCCGGCATCCACCGTCCCTGGGGCATTCACCAGAGCCACGCCGCAGCGCGCTGCGAGGCCGGATCTGGGGTGCACGAAGGCCGCGTACCCCTCGGGCAGGGCGACCGACACACCGGTGGGCAGAACGACCCGCTCACCGGGCGCGAGTTCGCACGCCTCGGTGGTCCGCAGATCGGCTCCGGCGTCACCGGGATGCTCGTACGAAGGCAGTGGCACATCGGGGTCGACGCGCCGCACGAGCACGCCGAGTTCGTGGCCGGGACCGCCAGGGAAATTGCTCACGGGTTCACCTCGAAGGCGCGGGCGCGCCTGACCTGGTCGGGGTCGCTCATGGCCGCCTCGATCTCTTCCGGGCGGCCGTTCTCGATGAAGTGGTCGACCTTGACCTCGATGAAGAGGGCGTCGGCACGCACGGCAACGGGCCCGTCGGGGCCACCGATCCGGCCGGTCGCGGTCGAGTAGATCTTGCGGCCGGCGACGGCCGTCACCTCGGCGGACAGGAACAGCACCGTGTCCACGGGAACGGGCCGCACGAAGTCGGTCTCCAGGCGGCCGGTCACGGCGATGGCCTGAAGCAGCCAGTTCAGGGAGCCGAGCGTCTCGTCGAGCGCGGTCGCGAGGACCCCGCCGTGCGCAAGACCCGGCGCACCCTGATGCGCGGGGCGCACGGTGAACTCGGCGGTGACGGTGACACCTTCACCGGCCCGCGCCTCCAGGTGCAGCCCGTGCGGCTGCTCGCCGCCACAGCCGAAACAGTGTCCGTAGTGCGCGCCGAGGAGCTCGCCGGGGGCGGGCGCGTCGGGGTGCCGCACCGGGGCTATGGCGTCGGCAGGGGGCGTCAGAGCTGCAGAAGTACCACTCACAGCCGCAGACCTTACCCGCGCGTCCTATCACTCCACGCATCGTGCCAAGCTTGAGCCCATGGAGACCTCGACGACGCCCTACGACGAACGACTCACCGCGCCCCGCTCGTGGTGGCTCATCACGTTCATGGTGGGTGTCGTCGGCGCCATCATCCTGCTGCCCTTCGGCCCGTTGCCGCTGCTCGGAGGCTTCGTCGGCGGCCTGCTCATCGCGGCCGTGATCACCAGTTCGTACGGCTCGGCCCGGGTTCGCGTCGTCGCCGACTCGCTGGTCGCGGGCGACGCGAAGATCCCGCTGTCCGCCCTCGGCGAGGTGCACGTCCTGGACGCGGAGGAGGCCCGCGCGTGGCGCACGTACAAGGCCGATCCGCGCGCCTTCATGCTGCTGCGCAGCTACGTCACGACCGCGGTGCGGGCGGAGATCACCGATCCCTCGGACCCGACGCCGTACGTCTACCTGTCGACGCGCGAACCTGAAGCTTTGGCAAAGGCTCTGAGCCGCGCCTGAACGAGGGCGGGATCAGGGGCGGAATCAGGCCCCGATCTCCAGGGCGTCGGGCGGCTCCTCCAGGGGCGGCAGTTCGGTCAGCGCCTCCCAGGGCACCTGGTGCCGCCGCAGGTCCTGACGTACCCGCTCGGCCAGCTTCCTGGTGTCGCGCCGGTTCATGAGCGCCCCCACGGCCGCGCCGATCATGAACGGCGTCAGGCTCGGAAGGTTCCGCACCATCCGCTTCATGATCTGCTGTCGAAGCTCGCGCTTCATCTGTACGCCGAGCGCCGCATTGACCGTAGTCGGCTTCGTCACGTCGATGCCGCGCTCTTCCGTCCAGGCGGTCAGATAGGCGCCGCTGCGGCCCTTCAGAGTCCCTGGCGGCCGCAGTCCGTAGACCTCGTGCAGCTCGGCGATCAACTTCAGCTCGATCGCGGCCACACCGGTCACCTCCGCGGCCAGTTCGGTCGGCATCGCGGGCGGAACGGGCAGCATCGCGGCGACGCCGACTCCCGCGCCCACGGTGGATGTCGCGGCGGCCGCGCCCGTGACCAGCTTGTCCGCGAGCTGTTCGGGGTCGAGACCCGGGAACTGCTTGCGGAGGGTCGCCAGGTCCCGCACGGGAACCCGCGGCGCGTTCTCGATGATGCGATCGGCGAGATAGCCGATCGAGGCCTTGGCGGCCGCGCCGCCCTTGGCCAGCCCCGTTCTGGCTGTTCTGGCGCCTCTCGCGACGGCGCCACCCCTGCGCGCACCGTCGCTGCCGGCCGCCGGGGCCACCGGCAGGTCGCCCGCCGACTCATGGTCGTCCGCCGATTCGAGCGAGGCTTCTTCTCCGGGGGCACCCGATGCTGCACCAGGTGCTCCTGGGAAAGAGCCTCGCTCGTCGTCACGCACGGCCTCTGACGGGCCTTGAGCCGTCCCGCTGACCTTCTTGTTGCGGGAGCGGCGCTTCCAGGGCGGGGTCGAGCTGGTCATGCCCGACCCTGCCTCAGTCGCAGTCGCGGCAGATGGGCTGTCCGTTCTTCTCCCGCGCGAGCTGGCTGCGGTGGTGCACCAGGAAGCAGCTCATGCAGGTGAACTCGTCCTGCTGCTTGGGCAGGACACGGACGGCCAGCTCCTCATTCGAGAGGTCGGCGCCCGGAAGCTCCAGGCCCTCCGCCGCCTCGAACTCGTCCACGTCGACGTTCGAAGCCGACTTGTCGTTACGCCTGGACTTCAGTTCCTCAATGCTGTCTTCATTGAGGTCGTCATCGGTCTTGCGTGGGGTGTCGTAATCCGTTGCCATGTCGCTCTCCCCCTCTGGGTGTCTGCGGTGTCTCAAGCGCCGTAACGCATGAGAGGCCGGACTTGTGCCCGACCTGAGGCGGAGATTTTGCCTCACATCAAGGTCTGTTACTCAATCGACACCCAACTGGATCCCTCACGAGTGATCGTCTTGGGTGGCGAACCGGACCGTACACGGTCCGATTGCCGCACTGCACGGGCGCCACCCCGTGTACTTCCCGTGATCAAGGCGCCCGAAAACCCGGACTTTCCCGGCTTTCACACGGCTTTTGCGATCACGGAGAGTGGACGGCCGAAAAAACGCCCATGTGATCGATCACACACGGAGATCTCCGGCGCAGGTCCGGAAAATTCAGCCAAAAGCGAACTCCCCAGCGCGTCGGCGGAAGCATGTCAGATCCATGGGCCGCACGCACGTTGAACCGGCCTAGATCGGCAGGGTGACCCGCATCACGAGCCCACCCCCCTCGCGTGGCTCGGCGGTGATGCGACCCCCGTGGGCGCGCGCGACCGACCGGGCGATGGAGAGCCCGAGGCCCACGCCCTTGTCGCTGCCGGTGCGCTCGGTGCGCAGCCGCCTGAACGGCTCGAAAAGATTGTCGATCTCGTACGCGGGGACCACCGGGCCCGTGTTCGCGACCACCAGGACCGCCTGGCCGTGCTGGGCCTCCGTGTCCACCTCCACCCATCCCCCTTCGGGGATGTTGTAGCGGACGGCGTTCTGCACGAGGTTCAGGGCGATGCGCTCCAGGAGCACACCGTTGCCCTGGATCACCGCTTCCTTGCACTCCCCGCGGATCTCCACGCCCTTCTCGTCGGCCTCGGCCCTGGCCTGGTCGATCGCCTGCGAGGCGACCTCCGCCAGGTCCACGGGCTTGCGCTCGACGATCTGGTTGTCGCTGCGGGCGAGCAGCAGCAGGCCCTCCACGAGCTGCTCACTGCGCTCGTTCGTGGCCAGCAGCGTCTTGCCGAGCTGCTGGAGCTCCACAGGGGCGCCCGGATCGGAGAGGTGCACCTCCAGGAGGGTGCGGTTGATCGCGAGCGGTGTACGCAGCTCATGGGAGGCGTTCCCGACGAAGCGCTGCTGCGCCGTGAAGGCGCGCTCCAGGCGGTCAAGCATCTCGTCGAAGGTGTCCGACAGCTCCTTCAGCTCGTCGTCCGGCCCGTCCAGCTCGATGCGGCGCGTCAGGTCCGTGCCGGCGACCCGGCGCGCGGTGCGCGTGATCCGGCCGAGCGGGGACAGGACGCGGCCCGCCATGGCGTAGCCGAAGGCGAAGGCGATGACGGCGAGGCCCATCAGGGCCATCAGGGAGCGGCTGAGGAGTACGTCCAGAGCGTGCTGGCGCTGCTTGTTGACGCAGCCGTTCATCAGGTCGTTCAGCTCGCTCGCCGAGATGTTCCCCGACGGGAAGTTGCAGCTGGTGCTGATGACATGCCCGTCGGTGACCTTGAACGGCAGATCGCCGCCCACGTCGAGGGCCTGCGCGGCCAGGAGGTAGATGATCGAGAGCAGCAGGATGCCCGCGATCAGGAACATGCCGCCGTACAGCAGCGTGAGCCGTATCCGGATGGTCGGGCGGAGCCAGGGGAAGGGCGGCTCCGCCTTCGTCCCGGGCTTCCATGTCGGTTTCGGTGGCGCCGGAGAGGGTGGCGCGGGTGCGGCGGCCATCTAGGGATCAGATCCGGTAGCCCGAGCCGGGCACGGTGACGATGACGGCGGGCTCGCCCAGCTTGCGGCGCAGGGTCATCACGGTGACCCGCACGACGTTCGTGAACGGGTCCGTGTTCTCGTCCCAGGCCTTCTCCAGGAGCTGCTCGGCCGAGACGACGGCACCCTCGCTGCGCAGCAGCACCTCGAGGACGGCGAACTCCTTGGGAGCGAGCTGGATCTCCTTGCCGTCCCTGAACACCTCGCGGCGGTTCGGGTCGAGCTTGATCCCCGCGCGCTCGAGCACGGGCGGCAGCGGCATGCTCGTACGCCGTCCGAGGGCCCTTACACGGGCCGTCAGCTCGCTGAACGCGAAGGGCTTGGGGAGGTAGTCGTCCGCCCCGATCTCCAGGCCCTCCACGCGGTCGCTGACGTCGCCGGAGGCGGTCAGCATGAGGATGCGGGTGGGCATGCCCAGCTCGACGAGCTTGCGGGCGACGTCGTCGCCGTGCACGAGCGGGAGATCGCGGTCGAGAACGACCACGTCATAGTCGTTGACGCCGATGCGCTCCAGGGCGGCCGCACCGTCGTACACGACGTCGACGGCCATGGCCTCCCGGCGGAGTCCGGTGGCCACCGCATCGGCGAGCAGTTGCTCGTCCTCGACGACGAGTACGCGCACGTCGCTTGTCCTTCCTCTGGTCGCCCACCAGCGCGCTTCTCGGGCGCGCGGGCAGGCCGGGTGTTGAGCTGTGGCCACCATCCTGCCCCTTTCGGCCATAAACCGGCTGTAAGACGGACGGGCGACCCGGGGAATGCGGATTTTCTGGATGGGTCGAGGTTTCTCCGGATGGAGCCTTGGGGAGGACGGCTGTACATCCGCGATCACGCTTTGTATGTGGCATGCCACGAGCCGCTGTCGAGACCGCTCTCCACCAGGGACGGCTCGGGGACGTGATCGCCCCTTCCTAGGGCACACCCCCGTGCCATCGACCCACGACCCAGGACGAGGGGGCGCAACCATGGACGCATTCACCGCAGGACTTCTGCAGCGCATTAGGGCGGCGGAGACCGACCTGACGCTGGCGCGCGAGACCGGTGACGACTTCCTTGCCGAGGTCGAGCAGGGTGAGCTGGACGACCTCCGCCGCCTCGCCGCGGAGCACGGCGTGGAGGTTCACGCCTCGAGCGTCTGACGCACGTACGAGGGCCCCGGCGCCTGGTTGATCCAGGCGGGCGCCGGGGCCTTTTCGTATGCCGTGGGCTCGTGTGCCGTGAGCTTGTCTGCCGCTAGCTCGTGTGCCGTGAGCCGGGACGCTCAGTCGTGCCAGGCGCCGAGTTCTTCCAGCCAGTTCTGAAGCGGCTCGAAGACGCCGGGGGGCGCCGCGACGGTCAGCTCCGGCGAGAGCGGCTCCCCGGGGCGGCCACCTGTGAGGGCGCCCGCCTCGCGCGCGATGAGGTCGCCTGCCGCGAAGTCCCAGGGGTTCAGGCCGCGTTCGTAGTACGCGTCCATGCGGCCGAGCGCCACGTCGCACAGGTCGATGGCGGCCGAGCCGCCGCGCCGGATGTCGCGCACGCGCGGCACCAAATGCCCCAGCACCTCGGCCTGGCGGGCGCGGCGCGACTCCAGGTAGCCGAAGCCGGTGCCGACCAGGGCCTGCTCGAGGGGCGGCGCCACGCGCACGCGCGCGGGGCGGTCGTTCACGAAGGCGCCCTCGCCGAGGACGGCGCGGTAGGTCTCGGCGCGCATCGGGGCGGCGACGACGCCGACGAGCGTCTCGCCGTCCTTGCGGGCCGCGATGGAGACGGACCAATCGGGGCGCCCGTAAAGGTAGTTGACGGTTCCGTCGATGGGGTCGATCACCCACTGGATGCCGCTGGTGCCCTCCACGGAGGAGCCCTCCTCGCCGAGCACCCCGTCGTCGGGGCGGCGCTCGGCCAGGTAGTCCGTGATCAGCTTCTCGGAGGCGATGTCCATCTCGGTGACGACGTCGACGGCGCTCGTCTTGGTGGCGGCGACGCCGAGGTCCTCGGGCCTGCCGTCGCGCAGGAACACACCGGCCCGTGCCGCCGCCTCCAGGGCGATCTCGAGCAGTTCCGCCTTGAGCGACGCGAGGTCGTCGGCAGTGGGGGCGGCCTCAGTGGCCTTGGGGTCGGTCACGTCACTGTCCTTACGCGTACGAGCTGTCGGCACCGGCGGCGGCCGGCTTGGGGGTGCGGGCGGGGCAGCAGCCCACGGGACACAGGTCGTGGCTCGCGCCGAGCGCACCCAGAGCGCAAGGCGTGACGTTCCTGCCGCTCTCGGTGGCGGCCCGCTCCAGGGCCAACTCCCGTACGGCGGCGGCGAAGCGCGGGTCGGCTCCCACGGTGGCGGAGCGGCGCACCGGAAGGCCCAGCTCCGCGGCCTTCGCCTCGGCCTCGGTGTCGAGGTCGTAGAGGACCTCCATGTGGTCGGAGACGAAGCCGATGGGCGCCATGACGACGGCCGGGACGCCCGCCGCGTGGCGCTCCTCCAGGTGGTCGCAGATGTCGGGCTCGAGCCACGGGATGTGCGGGGCGCCGGAACGCGACTGGTAGACGAGCTGCCAGGGGTGGGCGACGCCGGTCTCCTCGCGCACCGCGTCGGCGATGAGCTGCGCGACGTCCAGGTGCTGCTTCACGTACGCGCCCCCGTCGCCGTGCTCCTCGGTCCGCCCGGAGGTGTCGGCCGCCGCGTTCGGGATGGAGTGCGTGGTGAAGGCGATGTGGGCGCCGGCGCGGACGTCCTCGGGGAGGTCGGCGAGGGACTTCAGGACGCCCTCGATCATGGGGCGCACGAAGCCGGGGTGGTTGAAGTAGTGCCGCAGCTTGTCGATCCTCGGCAGCTCCAGGCCCTCGGCCTCCAGCGCGGCGAGCGCCTCCGCGAGGTCCTCGCGGTACTGGCGGCAGCCCGAGTACGAGGCGTAGGCGCTGGTGGCGAGGACGAGGATGCGGCGGTGGCCGTCGGTGACCATCTCGCGCAGCGTGTCCGTCAGGTACGGCGCCCAGTTCCGGTTGCCCCAGTAGACCGGCAGTTCCAGGCCGTGCTCGGCGAAGTCCTTGCGCAGGGCGTCGAGCAGGGCCCTGTTCTGGTCGTTGATCGGGCTGACCCCGCCGAACAGGAAGTAGTGCTGCCCGACCTCTTTGAGCCGCTCCTTGGGGATGCCCCGGCCGCGCGTCACGTTCTCCAGGAACGGGACGACGTCGTCGGGGCCCTCGGGGCCTCCGAACGAGAGCAGCAGCAGGGCGTCGTAGGGGCGGGCATCGGGGCTGGCAGCGTGCGCGTCTGGCATGACTTCGATCCTGCCACCCGGCACTGACAGGCGGAAAACCGCGTGTGTCCCGGTCGTGGCGCGCGTAAGCTGTATCCACCGCTTTTACGCCTTACCGGAGTCGAGTTGCCCAGCCCCTACCGCGCCATATTCGCCCTGCCCGGAACCAAGAGCTTCTCCGCTGCCGGGCTCCTCGGCCGAATGCCCCTGTCCATGATGGGCATCGGCATCGTCACGATGGTCTCCCAGCTGACCGGGCGCTACGGGCTCGCGGGGGCCCTGTCCGCGACGGTGGCGCTGTCGGCCGCGCTGCTCGGGCCGCAGATCTCCCGGCTCGTCGACCGGCACGGGCAGCGCCGGGTGCTTCGACCGGCCACCGTGATCTCGCTCGTCGCGGTCACCGGTCTCCTGTTGTGCGCCAAGTACACGGCGCCGGACTGGACCCTCTTCGCGTGCGCCGCACTCGTCGGCTGCGTCCCGAGCGTCGGCTCCATGATCCGGTCACGGTGGGCGGCCCTCTACGGAGACGTCCCGCGGCAGCTGCACACCGCGTACTCCTTCGAGTCGGTGCTGGACGAGGTGTGCTTCGTCTTCGGGCCGATCATCTCGATCGGCCTGTCCACGGTGTGGTTCCCGGAGGCGGGGCCCCTTCTGGCGGGCTGCTTCCTCGCGGCCGGCGTCTTCTGGCTGACGTCGCAGCGCGCCACGGAACCGGTACCGCACCCGCGCGAACAGCACAGCCCCGGATCGGCGCTCCGCGCGCGTGGCTTGCAGGTTCTGGTGGCGACCTTCGTCGCGACGGGAGCGATCTTCGGGTCGATCGACGTCGTCACGGTGGCCTACGCCGAGGACCTCGGCCACAAGTCGATGGCCAGCGTGGTGCTCGCCGTCTACGCGACCGGCTCCTGCCTCGCGGGCGCGCTGTTCGGCCTGCTGCACTTCAAGGGAGCGCCCGCTCCCAGGTGGCTGCTGGGTGTCGTCACGATGGCCGTGAGTATGATCCCCCTCCAACTGGTCGGGAACCTGCCAATCCTGGCCGTGGCGCTCTTCGTCGCGGGCCTGTCCGTCGCACCGACGATGATCACGACGATGGCCCTCGTCGAGCAGCACGTACCACGCGCGAAGCTGACCGAGGGCATGACCTGGGTGAGCACCGGACTCTCGGTCGGCGTCGCGCTCGGCTCCTCCGTGGCCGGCTGGGTGATCGACGCGGCCGGGGCGGATGCCGGGTACGCGGTGCCGGGGGTATCCGGCGCCGTCGCGGTCCTTGTCGGGCTCCTGGGCTATCGCCGGCTGAAGCGGCCGGTTCCGCAGCGGGGAGGAAGTACCGATGAGCAGGCCACCGAGGGGTACGCGGGGCGCGCCGGGCACGCAGACGGGCAGGCGGAAGAGCAGCGAAGCCTGGCGTAACTGGGCGGGCAACGTCACCGCGCGCCCCGTGCGCGAGGTGACGCCCGCGTCCGTCGAGGAGCTGACAGCGGCGGTGCGCAGTGCCGCGGAGGACGGCCTGAAGGTGAAGGCCGTCGGCTCGGGCCACTCCTTCACGGCGGCGGCCGCGACCGACGGAGTATTGATACGCCCTCAACTGTTGACCGGAATCCGCAGCATTGACCGGTCGAACGGGACCGTCACGGTCGAGGCCGGTACTCCGCTCAAGCGACTCAACATGGCCCTGGCCCGCGAGGGCCTGTCGCTCACGAACATGGGCGACATCATGGAGCAGACGGTCTCCGGCGCCACCAGCACCGGCACGCACGGCACGGGCCGCGACTCCGCGTCGATCGCCGCGCAGATCAAGGGACTTGAGCTGGTCACCGCGAGCGGGGAACTCCTCACCTGCTCCGAGAAGGAGAATCCCGAGGTCTTCGCGGCCGCCCGCATCGGTCTCGGTGCCCTCGGCATCGTCACGGCGATCACCTTCGCCGTGGAGCCGATCTTCCTGCTGTCCGCGCGCGAGGAGCCGATGCCTCTCGACCGAGTGCTCACGGACTTCGAGGAGCTGCACGCCGAGAACGAGCACTTCGAGTTCTACTGGTTCCCGCACACGGGCAGCTGCAACACCAAGCGCAACAACCGCAGCGCGGGCCCGGAGGCCCCCGTCTCCAAGTTCAGCGGCTTCGTCGAGGACGAGCTGCTCTCCAACGGCCTGTTCCAGGTGGCCAATTCGATCGGCCGCGCCGTGCCCGCCACGATCCCTTCGATCGCCAAGGTCTCCAGCCGGGCGCTGTCCTCCCGGACGTACACGGACATTCCCTACAAGGTCTTCACATCGCCGCGCCGCGTGCGCTTCGTGGAGATGGAGTACGCGGTTCCGCGCGCGGCCCTCGTGGACACCTTGCGCGAGCTGAAGTCCATGGTCGACCGCTCACGCCTGCGGATCAGCTTCCCCGTCGAGGTCCGCACTGCCCCGGCCGACGACATCGCGCTGTCCACGGCGTCCGACCGCGACACCGCCTACGTAGCCGTGCACATGTACAAGGGGACGCCGTACCACCGGTACTTCACCGCGGCCGAGCAGATTCTCACCGCCCACGAGGGGCGCCCGCATTGGGGCAAGATGCACACGCGCGACGCGGAGTACTTCACGCGCGCGTACCCGCGCTTCGGCGAGTTCACGGCGCTGCGCGACCGCCTGGACCCGGACCGCGTGTTCGGCAATGCCTATCTGCGGCGGGTGCTCGGCGACTGACCCGGCAGCCCCCGCAGGGGCGTACCTCGGGTCACTCCGACTGCTGCTGGACGTCCGAGCCCTGCGTGGGGGCAGAGGTCGGGTCGGTGGTGCTGCCACTGTCCGAACCGGAGTCCGAGCCACTGTCGGAGCCCGAGTCCGAACCGGAGTCGGAGGACCCGCTGTCCGAACCGCTGTCCGAGCCCGAATCGGAGCCCGAGTCCGAGCCCGAGTCGGAGGACCCGCTGTCCGAACCGGAGTCCGAGCCACCGTCGGAGCCACCGGTGTCACCCGTCGTCGGGGTGGCGCTCGGGTCCGGGGTGGTGGTGCCGGAGTCGTCGTTGTTCTGCGTACCGGTGTCCGAGCCGGTGCTGCTGCCGTCGGACGGCGTCGGAGTGGTGTCCGGAGTGGTGTCGCCGCCGGACGAGGAGTTCCGCCCCTTGAAGGCGTCGCCGATGGTGGTGCCGCCGCCGCTGCCACCGAAGGTGTGGCCCGACACCAGTTCGTACGTGGTGATGCCGCCCATGGTGACGCCGAACACGACCGCCGCGGCGATCAGTGGCCGCTTCCAGCTCTTGATGCGCGAACGGTGCACGGTGCCCTCGGTGAACTCGTCGTCGAGGTCCGCGCCGCCGTCGGCGTGATCGACGTGATCGACGTCCGGGGCACGCAGCATCCGCGTGGCCTCGTCGATCGCCTCGGGCTTGATCAGCTGCGTCTTCTCGGGGTCGGTCGCGGCGGTCGCGGCCGTGGCACCCGCAGCGCTCAGCAGTTGCGTCTTGTCGGTGTCCTCGTCCGGCAGCAGATCGGCCACGGCGCCCGTGTCGAGCAGTTGGGTCCCCTCGGTGGCGGTGGTGGAGACCTGCTTCATGGAGGTGACCTGTTCCATGGCGGTGACCTGCTCGACGGCGGAGACCTGCGGCAGCGCCGTCGCCTCATCGGCATCCGCGGTCGGGGTTTTCGTCGTCCCCCAGGTCGTGGTGGTCGGCAGCGCCGTCACGGCCGGCCGCGCCGCGGGCGGCTCCGAGCCCGTGACCATGGACCTCGTGGCGTCCATCGAGGAGTCCGAGCGGAACGTACGGGGCACGGGCCTGCCCTGCGCCGTCACCGGCACCTGCCGGGTCTTCGGCTTCACCACCCGGACGTCGCGTATCTGCTCACCGGTGCGCCTGAAGAAGTGCTGGAAGAGCGTGCCACCACAGGTGGCGAGGGCACTGACCACACCGGCACCGAGGATCGTCCCGTAGACACCGAGGCCGGAGGCGAGCTTCGCGGCCACGACGGCGGCGACCGCACTGCCCGCCACCTGCGGGACGCTCAGATCCAGCCGCTTCCTCCTGGGCTCTTCCTCCACGTCCTCGGATATGTCCTCGGAGATCTCCGGCTTCTTGCCCATTCTCGGACCTTGCCTACCTTTCTCGACAAAACCACCCATGCCCCAGCGAAGCTCCCAAGAGTAAGCGAACTCCCTAGGACACAAGAGAAAGGACGTATCGGAGGAGGAATCAGTTCCGGTTCCGGAGATTTCGTGAAGCAGAACACGCGGACTCCACACATGGCCCGCCAAAATCGTGGGACCGCGGCCCCAACTCCCGCCCCCCGACAGAACTTCGACAGCGTGCCGATCCACGCAAGTGGCCCGAATGGAGTACTGTTGCGAGCCCTGGGTCCGGTCTCCCGCCAGGGTGCTCGGGTCCTGCCAGGATCGTGGGGAGGGGGTTCGCTGCACAGGGTGACGGAGTCCGTCACTTAGCGTTGCGAATAGGTAACCGTGCCATAACGGCGACCCCGGGCCCATGCCCGACACGCCGGGCAACTCGGCAAGGTTGTGGCAGGCTGCACCCGGGCAGGCCACACTCGACTAGCGGAAGCAGCGACGCACGTGACGTCGGCAGGCACCACCCGGGAGGTCCCCATGCCCGAACTGCGTGTCGTGGCCGTCTCTAACGACGGCACACGGCTGGTGCTGAAGGCTGCGGACAGCACGGAGTACACGCTGCCGATCGACGAGCGCCTCCGGGCCGCCGTACGTGGCGACCGTCCGCGCCTCGGCCAGATCGAGATCGAGGTGGAGAGCCACCTCCGCCCGCGCGACATTCAGGCGCGTATACGGGCAGGCGCGACCGCCGAGGAGGTCGCACAGTTCGCCGGCATCCCGGTCGACCGGGTGCGCCGCTTCGAGGGCCCTGTGCTCGCGGAGCGCGCGTTCATGGCCGAGCGCGCCAGGAAGACCCCCGTGCGCCGCCCCGGCGAGAACGCCGGCCCCCAGCTGGGCGAGGCGGTGCAGGAGCGTCTCGTACTGCGCGGCGCCGACAAGGACTCGGTCCAGTGGGACTCCTGGCGCCGGGACGACGGCACCTGGGAAGTCCTGCTCGTCTACCGGGTCGCGGGCGAACCGCACTCGGCGAGCTGGACGTACGACCCGCCCCGCAGGCTCGTCCAGGCCGTGGACGACGAGGCGCGCTCGCTCATCGGCGAGTCCGACGACATCGGTACGCCCGAACCCACGTTCCCGTTCGTGCCGCGCATCGCCCGTCTGCCCAGGGACCGGCCTCTCGACCGCCCCCTCGATCGCGCCCTGGACCGGCAGCTCGAGCGGCCGACGCCGCCCGCGGAGCCGGAGCCCGAGGAGACCGAGCTGCCGGCGATCGCCTCGTCCGCCCCGCCGGAGCGCGACTCGCTGACCAGCCTCCTGGAGGCCGTGCCCAGCTACCGCGGCGACCTCGCGGTGCCCGAGCGTCCTGCCGTGGCTCCCGAGCCGCCGCAGGAGGAGCCGGAGACGCCCGCGGCCGCCGAGGTGGAGGAGCCGGCGGCGCCCGCTGCGTCGGCCGGAGCCGGATCGGCGTACGCGGACATCCTGATGCCGCGTGCCGTCGCCGGCCACCGTGACCGCCTCACCGGCACGACCGACCGCCAGGCGGAGGCGGACGGCGTACGCCCCGGCCGCCGCGCCGCCGTGCCGAGTTGGGACGAGATCGTCTTCGGCACGCGCCGCAAGAAGCAGGAGTAGCCGGCTCTTGCACCACGAGTAGCAACCTTTTGTACGCAGAGGGGGCCCGCGCCGTTCAGTCGGCGCGGGCCCCCTCTGCGTAGCGACGGCTACTGCGGGTCCGGCCCCGTGGCCACCGGGCGCGCCTCGTCGGCGGACCACTGGGACCAGGAACCGACGTACAGCTGGGCATCGATGCCCGCCACCGCGAGCGCCAGGATCTCGTGCGCGGCCGAGACGCCTGAGCCGCAGTAGACGCCGACCTGGCCCGGATCGCCGTTCGCGCCAAGGGACTTGAAGCGCTCCGCGAGCTCGGCGGCCGGCCGGAAGCGGCCGTCGTCGCCGACGTTCTCCGTGGTCGGAGCGGACACCGCGCCGGGGATGTGGCCGCCGACGCGGTCGATGGGCTCCACGTCACCGCGGTAGCGCTCGGCGGCGCGGGCGTCGAGGAGCAGACCGGAGCGGGCCAGGGCCGCGGCGGCGTCAGCGTCGAGCAGACCGGTGGCACCGGGTGCAGGCTCGAAGGTGCCCGGCTGTGGCGTCGGGGCCGTGGTCTCCAGGGGGCCGTTCCAGGCGGCAAGCCCGCCGTCGAGAACCCGCACGGACGAGTGACCCGTCCAGCGCAACAGCCACCAGGCGCGCGCCGCGGCCCAGCCCTGACCACCGTCGTATACGACGACGTCGCGGTCCGCCGAGACGCCGGCGGCGCGCATCGCCGCGCCGAATCCGGACAGCTCGGGCAAGGGGTGCCTGCCGTCGCCCGGACCCGCGTGACCAGCGAGTTCCGTGTCCAGATCGACGTAGACCGCGCCGGGCACATGGCCCGCCGCGTACTCGGCACGGCCGTCGAACGCGGGCACTCCCGCGGCCTTGGCGAGGCTGAGCTGCCAGCGGACGTCGAGCAGCACGGGGGGCTGCTCACCCGTCAACTCGCTCGCAAGTTCGGATGCGGTGATGATGGCATTCATGGGCCCATCCTTGCTCATGCCCTGGCCCGCGCGCTCGTGGTCGTATAGCGTGCTCGATCGACTACCGAGCGTCTATTGACCGGACATGGCAGGGTCGTGGCGCCGAAACGTATGCGAAACACCGTTTCGGGCATCCTCAGCGGGGAGTCCGATGGTTTCGGCGCGGCCGAGGAGCGTCGCGCGGCACCGAGTGCCACCATCGGCACGGGCGCCATCTGAGATGTGGGATCCCGAGCCGCGGGCCCCGCGGGATCCGTTCCGAGGAGAGAGTGACGATGACCGAGGCAGCAGCCCGGCGCGCACCCGGCACCCCTTGCTGGGTGAGCCTGATGGTGCACGGCATGGCCGCGACCCAGGAGTTCTACGGGGCGCTGTTCGGCTGGGAGTTCAAGCCCGGCCCACAGCAACTCGGCCCGTACGCGCGGGCGCTCCTCGACGGCAAGGAGGTCGCCGGGATCGGCCAGCTGCCGCCCGACCGCCACCTGCCGATCGCCTGGACCCCCTACCTCGCATCGGACGACGTGGACGCGACGGCCGAGACGGTGCGGCACTGCGGCGGCACGGTGGGCGTGGGCCCGCTGGACGCCGGGGAGGCCGGCCGGATGGCGATCGGCTCCGATCCCGCGGGCGCGGTGTTCGGGATCTGGCAGGCCGCCGAGCACGTGGGCTCTGCGGTGACCGGGGTGCCGGGCGCGATGGCGTGGAACGAGCTGGTGACGCGGGAGACCGCGAGCGTCGCGAAGTTCTACGAGGCGGTCTTCGGTTACTCCGAAGAGGCCGTCGTCTCCGCCGACTTCGACTTCGTGACCCTGCACCTGGCGGGCCACCCCGTGGCCTCCGTGCACGGCGTCGGCCATGCCCTGCCCCGCGACCAGGGCCCGCACTGGATGACGTACTTCACGGTCAAGGACGTGGACGAGGCCGTGGAACGGGTCGCCGACCTGGGCGGCCACGTGGTGTCCGCCGCCCGCGAGGGTCCGCACGGGCGGGTGGCCACGGTGGCGGATCCGGAGGGGGCGGTGTTCTCCGTGGTGGCGCCCCCGGCTGCGTAGGCGGGGCGTTTCCCGGGGCCTGCGTCCCGCTCAGGCCGAGCCGACCGGCAGCACGTCCGGGGACAGGGCCGCCGCGTGTGCCGTGGCGCTCGTCATCCGCCTGCTGTGATGCCGTCGGCACAGCACCTCGTAGCCGATCTCGTCCGGCGACCGGTTCACGTCGCCGACGACGACCTGGGCGCCCTCGACGACCATCGCGCCGTTGACCGTACGGGCGTTGTGCGTGGCGCGGGCGCCGCACCAGCACAGCGCCTCCACCTGCAACACCTCTACGCGGTCGGCGAGTTCGACCAGGCGCTGCGAGCCGGGGAACAGCTTGGAGCGGAAGTCGGTCGTGATGCCGAAGGCGAAGACGTCGAGTTCCAGCTCGTCGACGACCCGGGCGAGCTGGTCGATCTGCTCGGGCGCGAGGAACTGCGCCTCGTCCGCGATCAGGTAGTCCACCCGGCCGCCGTGCGAGAGATGGTCGACCACGTACGCGTAGACATCCAGGTCGTCCGCGACCTCCACGGCGTCCGTGACCAGGCCGAGGCGGGAGGAGAGCTTGCCCTCCCCCGCCCGGTCGTCGCGGGTGAAGATGAGGCCCTGGAGGCCGCGCGCCGATCGGTTGTGCTCGATCTGCAGAGCGAGGGTCGACTTCCCACAGTCCATCGTTCCGGAGAAGAACACCAGCTCGGACATGGGGAGTTGAGCACCTTTCGCGTGACGTGAGGGGGTTGCAGACGTGGTCGGCGTGGCCGATGTGGCCGGAGGGGTCAGGACCGCACTTCCAGCAGCGGTACGAGCTGTTCCGCCGGGGTCATCGAGCCGTGGTTACCGACCATCAGGGATTCCTTCGGCTCGTTCCGCGAGGCGATGAGCACCACGTCGTCACGGGCCGCGGCGATGACGTCGCCGAGCCGGTCGTACACACGTTGATCAACCTGTGGGCCGAACCAGCCGGCCGCGATCGCCTCGTCGCGCGAGGCGATCCAGAACTGCTCGCCGAGCACCTCTCGCCACACCGTGAGCACGTCGCTCGCCGCGCCCGGCACCGCGTACACATGGCGGGCGCGGCCCTCGCCGCCCAACAGGGCGACGCCCGCGCCCAGTTCCCAGTCCTCGTCGAAGTCGATGCGGGACTGCTCGTCGAAGGCGATGTCGACCATGCCGTGGTCCGCGGTGACGTACAGGGCGCTGCGCGGCGGCAGTTGCTCGGCGAGCCGCTGCGCGAGGCGGTCGACGTACATGAGCTGGCCGCGCCAGGGGTCGGAGTCGACGCCGAAGCGGTGCCCCTTGCCATCGACCTCGCTGTAGTACGTGTACACCAGCGACCGGTCCCCCGCGGCCAGTTGCTCGGCGGCCAGGTCCATGCGGTCCTCGCCGGAGAGGCGGCCGTAGAACGTACCTCCGCTGAGGGCGATCTTGGTGAGGGGGGTCGTCTCGAAGTGCGGCGCGGACACCTGTGCCGTGCGAATACCCGCTTCGTGGGCGCGCTGGAAGATCGTGGGGTACGGCTGCCAGGCCCGCGGCTTCGTCCACGGGTTCCAGCGGAGCTGGTTCATCAGCTCGCCGGTGTCCGGGTTGCGCACGGTGTAGCCGGGCAGGCCGTGCGCGCCAGGGGGCAGGCCTGTGCCCACGGACGCGAGGGAGGTCGCGGTGGTCGCCGGGTAGCCCGCGGTGATCGGGCGGCCTGTACCGCCGCGCGAGGACGATATGAGCGAGCTGAGGAACGGTGCCTCGTCCGGGTGCGCCCTGAGCTGCTCCCAGCCCAGGCCGTCGATCAGGAACACGCAGGCGCGGTCGACCGGCTGCAGCTCGGAGATGCCGGCGGTGCAGCCGGGCACGCCCAGGTGGGCGCCGATGGTGGGCAGCAGATCGGCGAGGGATCCGGTGCCGTACGCCGGGACGGGAGCGGAGTGGACGGGCAGCGGCTCTACGTCGTCCCAGGCGGCCTGCGTCATCGGCGGCCCGCGTCCGCGATGGCCTCGGAGAGGGACTGGGCGAAGGTGAGGGCCTGGCGCACGGTCTCCGGGCCGTCCCCGGCCTCGCTGACGCGCAGGCTCAGGTCGTCCGCGGTCGTGCTGCCCGTGTAACCGTGGTCCGCCTCGCAGTTGGGGTCGCCGCAGGTCGCGGGCTCCAGGTCGACGCGGGACACGGCGCCCCAGCCGATGGTGAGGACGACCTCGCGGGGCAGCGACCCCGGAACGTACTTCTCCGGATTGGCGACGACGCGGCTGAGCACGACCGAAGAGATCCGGCCGATCTGCACGGACTCCGTCGACGTCGTCGCGTATGACGTCGGGGAGGTGCTGTCGGCGGCCTGCTCGTCGGTGTGGCTGACGATGAAGCGGCTGTCGGTCAGGACCAGGACGGTGACATGACGACGGACCTCGTTCGCATCGAACGTGGTCTCCTGGTGCACCAGGTACGACGAGATCGGCTCGCCGCCGACCGCGGCCTCCACCGCCTCGGCCACAAGAGCCGGGTAGTAACCGCTGCGCTCGATCGCCGCTCGCAGCCCTTGGGTCGTCGTACTGGTCTTGGCCATGTGGTCCATCCTAAGGCCCGTAAAGAGACTGCCGATGCCCCTGTGGATAACTCTCCGTGAGGGTCAGTTTCGAGGTGGTTCAGTACGCGGCGGGCAGGGTGCGCGGGCCGAGGTCGTCGCGGGCGGGCGGCGGCGCGAGCCGGACGGAGGCGCCGAGGACGGTCAGCCCGCGCTCGGCCACGACGACCGGTTCAAGGGCGACGCCGACGACCTCGGGGTGGTCGTCGACCAGACGCGACACGCGCTGCAGCAGCTCCTCGAGCGCGGGAGTGTCCACGGGGGCCGCGCCGCGCCAGCCGAACAGGATCGGGGACGTCTTGATGGACCGCACGATCGCCTGCGCGTCCTTGTCGGTCACCGGGATCAGCCGGTGCGCGGTGTCACCGAGCAGTTCGGAGGCGGCTCCGGCGAGCCCGAAGGAGAGCACGGCGCCCGCGGCCGGGTCTATGACGGCGCGTACGACGGTGTCGACTCCGCGCGGCGCCATCGCCTGCACGACCGGCCGCAGTTCGGCGGGCTTGCCGAGCCGCTGGGTCAGGTCTTCGTAGGCGCGCCGCAGCTCTCCCTCGCTGGACAGGTCCAGGCGTACGCCGCCGAGGTCGGGGCGGTGCCGCAGATGCGGGGCGGTCGTCTTCAGGGCCACCGGGTAGCCGAGCGTGTGCGCGGCCGCCGCGGCCTCGTCCGGGCCGGGAGCGGGCAGCGTGCTGCGCACGTCGATGCCGTAGCGGGACAGCAGGGCGCGGGCGTCCTCCGGGGCGAGGTCTGCGCCTCGCGGGTCGCCCTCCTTGGCGAGCAGTCCCGTGATGAGCTCGGCGGCCCCCTGCTCGTCGACGGCGTCGTACTCGGGCACCTTGCCGGGCGTGGCGGCGTCGCGTCGCCACTGGGCGTACTTGGCCACCTGGGAGAGCGCGCGGACGGCGCGCTCGGCGGCCGGGTAGGCAGGGATGAGGCGGGGAGTGCGGTCCACAGGAGGCGGGGTGCCGTCGGGGGCGTCCGGCGCCTCGGGGGCCCCAGGGGTCCCCGAGGTCTCGGAGGCGGCGCGCTGGGGCAGGGTGTCGGGCGCGTTGGGCCCCGTGCTGGCCGCGGCGGAGAGTGCTTCCGCGAGGCCACCGAGTTCGACGTGGACGACGAGCACCGGCTTCGTGGGGCCGGTGGCGGCTGCCGCGCTCAGGGCGGCCGCGAGTTCCGCGTCCTCCGAGGGGCCCTCCCCCACGGCGGGGATCGCGGTGACCACGACGGCGTCCGTCTTCTCGTCGGCCAGTGCCTGCTCCAGTGCGGCCCGGAAGTCGGCGGCGGACGCGGCGGTCGTCAGGTCCAGCGGCGGCTTGGGCCGCAGCCCTTCGGAGAGGCACACGTCGTACGTCAGGAGGCCGAGCGACTCCGAGTTGCCGAGGATGGCGACACGCGGCCCCTCGGGCAGCGGCTGGCGGGCCAACAGGAGGCCGGTGTCCACGAGTTCGGTGATCGTTTCGACCCGGATGACCCCCGCCTGGCGCAGCAGCGCGGACACGGTGGCGTACGGGAGGCGGGTGGCCCGCACCGCGTGCCCCGTGGGCGCGATGCCGCTGTGCCGGGCGCCCTGCACGACCACCAGGGGCTTGGCGGCGGCGGTGCGGCGGGCGAGGCGGGTGAACTTGCGGGGGTTGCCGATCGATTCGAGGTACATGAGGGCGACATCGGTGTCCGCGTCGTCGTACCAGTACTGAAGGACGTCGTTCCCGGAGACGTCCGCGCGGTTGCCCGCGGAGACGAACGTGGAGACCCCGCTGGCCCCGGTGACTCCCCCGCCCCTGCGGTGCAGGCGGGACAGGAGCGCGATGCCGATGGCGCCGGACTGGGCGAACAGGCCGATACGTCCGGGGCGCGGCATCTCGGGGGCGAGCGACGCGTTGAGCCGTACCTCCGGTGATGTGTTGACCACTCCGAAGGCGTTCGGCCCGATGATGCGCATTCCGTAGCTGCGGGCCTGGCGGACCAGGGCGCGCTGGCGCTCGCGGCCCTCGTCCCCGCTCTCCGCGTAGCCGGCGGAGACGACGACGAGGCCCTGCACGCCGCGCTCGCCGCACTCGGCGACGACCTCAGGGACGTCCGGGGCGGGCACGGCCACGACGGCCAGGTCGACCGTCTCCGCCGGGTCGATGTCGCGTACGGAGCGGTGGGCGGGCAGGCCGTCGATCTCGGTGACGTCGTCCCCGAACGCCTGGTTCACCGCGTACAGGCGCCCGGTGAAGCCCGCGTCCTTCAGGTTGTCGAGAACGCTGCGGCCCACTCCTCCGGCCGCACGTCCCACGCCGATCACGGCGACGGAGCCGGGGGCGAGCAGGCGCTGCACCGAGCGGGCCTCGGCGCGCTGCTCGCGCGCGTGCTGCACCGCGAGCGAGGCCTCCGTGGGCTCGATGTCGAACTCCAGACGGACGACGCCGTCCTCGAAGCTGCGCTTCTGCGTGTATCCGGCGTCCCGGAACACCTTGATCATCTTGCTGTTGGCGGGCAGCACCTCGGCGGCGAACCGGCGGATGCCGCGCTCGCGGGCGACGGCCGCGATGTGCTCCAGGAGGGCTGAGGCGACGCCCCGGCCCTGGTGGGCGTCCTGCACGAGGAAGGCGACCTCCGCCTCGTCGGCGGGCGCGGTCGCCGACATGCCCTGCTCGTTGATCCGGTCGTAGCGCACCGTGGCGATGAACTCGCCGCCCACCGTGACCGCGAGACCGACCCTGTCCACATAGTCGTGATGGGTGAAGCGGTGCACGTCCTTGGCGGACAGGCGGGGGTAGGGCGCGAAGAAGCGGTAGTACTTCGACTCGTCCGAGACCTGCTCGTAGAAGCTGGTCAGATGCTCGGCGTCCGCCGTCGTGATGGGCCTGATCCGCGCGGTGCCGCCGTCGCGCAGCACCACGTCGGCCTCCCAGTGGGCGGGGTACGCATGCCGGTCCGACGGGGTCTCCATGCCGCAAGAGTAGGGCCGGGCACCGACAGACGGCGGTCGGTCGTACGGGTCGCGGCCCGTGCGTACGGAGGGCACCCTATGGAGGACCGAAGGGCCGTGCCGGTGAGGACCTGGGTCCGCGTCACGCACGCCTCCCGATATGGAACACTGGTCTAGACAACCGTGAGACACCTGAAGGGCAGCATCACATGGCTGAGCGCCGCGTCAACGTCGGCTGGGCCGAGGGCCTCCACGCCCGCCCCGCTTCCATCTTCGTCCGCGCTGCCACGGCGGCCGGTGTTCCCGTGACGATCGCCAAGGCCGACGGCAACCCCGTCAACGCCGCCTCCATGCTGGCAGTGCTCGGCCTGGGCGCGCAGGGCGGCGAGGAGATCGTGCTGGCTTCCGACGCCGAGGGCGCGGACGCCGCGCTCGACCGTCTGGCGAAGCTGGTCGCGGAGGGGCTCGAGGAGCTTCCCGAGACCGTCTGACACAAAGACAAAAAGCAGTACGGCTGAGCCGCGCGTTCCCCTTCGGGGCGCGCGGCTTTTTCGTTCACTATTGCGGCGCGAATTGGGCAGCTGGAAATGGGCGGCAGGAAATAGGCAGCGGGAATTCATCCGCGCCTCGTTCAACCCATTCACCGAATAGTGCACTTCTTTGTATACGGTGCTGTTGTTAAACCTGGCGCCCCACTGTGTTGACTGCATGTTGCGAAGTCCTCACATGCTCGCCCGCGCGGGGGACGCGCAGCCTGTGGGCGGCCGTCGCGCGCTCCGCGTGCAGGGTGGCCAGGGCGCGGGCACGCTCCGCGTCGCCCCGTGCCACGGCGTCGACGATGGCGCCGTGCTCGGCCCAGGACTCGGCCGGCCTGGCCGGGCTCTCCACGGCGTACATCCAGGCGATCTTGTGGCGGAGCTGGGTGAGCAGGGTGATCAGGCCGGGGCTGCCGGAGGCCTGGGCGAGCGTCTCGTGGAACCAGCTGCCGAGGGAGCGCAGATCCTCGCTCTGACCTCGCCGGGAGCGCTCCTGCCCCAGCCTGACCAGGCCACGCAGCACCTTGAGGTGGGCCTCGGTGCGGCGCTGCGCGGCGCGGGCGGCGCCCATGGGTTCGAGCAGCATGCGGATCTCCAGGAGGTCGGCCGCCTCCCGCTCGGTGGGTTCGGCCACGCACGCGCCCGCGTGCCTGCGCGTGACGACGAACCCCTCCGCCTCCAGGGTCCGCAGCGCCTCGCGGACGGGCACGCGCGAGACCCCGTAGCGACGCGCGAGCAGTTCCTCGGTGAGCCTGCCGCCGCGCTCGTAGACGCCGGCGACGATGTCGTCGCGGATCGCTGTGCATACCGACTGCGCGGGAATGCGCATGACTCGACCTCCGCCTCAATGCCCGCGATACGCGGTCGATTGACGCCCGGTCAAGCGCGAATGACACGTGGCCGGAACGTTTACCCGGTGACTCTATTCCACCGGACTTGAATTTCCGACGAGGGAACTGAATCCAGGGATATTTTTTGGACAGTGCAGACCCGCGCACGCGAAAGCCCCGGCTCGGTGAGCCGGGGCTTTCGTGGAGTGTGCCTGACGGGTCAGACGTTCACACCGTGCTGGCGCAGGTACGCGACGGGGTCGATGTCCGAGCCGTAGTCGGGGCCGGTGCGGGCCTCGAAGTGGAGGTGCGGGCCCGTCACGTTGCCGGTGGCGCCGGAGAGGCCGATCTGCTGGCCGGGGGTGACGTCCTGGCCGACGGAGACGCCGATCGAGGACATGTGGCCGTACTGGGTGTACGTACCGTCCTTCATCTTGATCACGACGTTGTTGCCGTACGAGCCGCCCCAGCCGGCCTCGACGACGGTGCCCATGCCGACCGCGTGCACCGAAGTGCCGCTGGAGGCGTGGAAGTCGATGCCGGTGTGGCTGCCGGAGGACCACAGTCCGCTGCCGGCCTGGTAGGCGGTGGAGACGTACGAGCCGGAGATCGGCGACACGAAGCTGTTCAGGCGCTTGCGCTCGGCCTCGCGGGCGGCGCGCTCCTTGGCCTCGCGCTCCTTCTGGGCCTTCTCGGCTGCCCGCTTCTTGGCCTCCGCCTCGGCCTTGCGCTTGGCCTCCTCGGCCTTCTTCTTGGCCTCGGCCTCGGCCTTCGCCTTGGCGGCGGCCTTCTGCTGCGCGGTGGCCTGCGCGTCGATCTGCTCGGCCAGGGAGTCGCCGATGGCCACGGCCTGCGTGAGGCCGTCGTGCGGGGCTATCGCGGTGTCGGCGGCGAGTGCGGGAGCGGCGAGGCCGCCCACCACGCCCGTCGTGGTGATTGCGGCGACGCCGGCGACCTGAGCGGTGGTACGCGTCAGGCGGCTGGGACGGCGGTGCTTCCCGGTGGCACGGGTGAACGCCATGAAGTGGCTGATCCTTTCCTTCCTTCTCGCCTACCGGGTTAGCTGACGGGTTCGGAGCAGGAAGGTCTCCTACAGGCCCCCTCCCCTTACGGGAAGAGCGCCCGATTCACCCCAGGGACTTCGGTGGGTCCCCGGCTCCCCTGGCTCGCACCATGGGGACTCGGCGATGACTGTCCGGTGTCGCGGGCGCGACGTACGTCTGGCGGACAGCCGGAGGGAACGCTAAGCGGGGCGTCTTTGGATCGACAAACAGAACCCGGCTTTTGTAGTGCACGCCACAGGGCAGACAGGCAACCACTACATCAATTCGGACATTTGTGATCGTGTGGTGATTGAAGATGATCGTGACGCACGCCACGAAGCCCCGGCGGCCGATGCCGGCGCCGGGGCTTCGTGGTGTGCCGCGGGAGACGAACTCAGCCCGCGACCACCGTGACTTCGCCGATGCCGAGCGCCTTGACCGGCTCCTCGATCTGCGCGGCGTCACCCACCAGGATCGTCACCAGGCGATCCGCCGGGAACGCGCTCACGACGGCGGCCGTGGCCTCCACGGTGCCCGTGGCGGCAAGTTGCCGGTACACCTGCGCCTGGAAGTCGTCGGGCAGGTGCTGCTCGACCTGGTCGGCCAGGGTGCTCGCGACGGCCGCGGCGGTCTCGAACTTCAGCGGGGCCACACCCACCAAGTTCTGTACGGCGGTGTCCCGTTCGGCATCCGTGAGCCCCTCGGCCGCCAGCGTGCGCAGGACCTTCCACAGGTCGTCGAGCGCGGGCCCGGTGTTCGGAGTGTCCACCGAGCCGCTGATGGCGAGCATCGCGGCGCCGCTGCCGTCGGGCGCGGAGCGCAGCACCTGGGCGAAGGACCGCACTCCGTAGGTGTAGCCCTTCTCCTCGCGCAGGACGCGGTCCAGGCGCGACGTGAGGGTGCCGCCCAGGCAGTACGTGCCGAGGATCTGCGCGGCCCACACACGGTCGTGCTTGTCCGGTCCGACCCGGCCCATGAGCAACTGCGTCTGCACGGCACCGGGACGGTCCACGATGATCACGCGGCCGGTGTCGTCGGCGACGACCGGCGGCACGGGGCGCGGCTCGGCGGTGTCGCCGGTCCAGGCGCCGAGCGTGTCGGCGAGGAGGGCGTCCAGGTCGATGCCCGTCAGGTCGCCCACGACGACGGCCGTGGCGGTGGCGGGGCGTACGTGCCGGTCGTAGAAGGCGCGCACGGCCGCCGCGTCGATGGCCGAGACGGTCTCCTCGGTGCCCTGGCGCGGGCGCGACATGCGCGCGTCGGCCGGGAAGAGCTGCTTGGAGAGCTCCTTGGCAGCGCGCCGGGCCGGGTTGGCGGCCTCGTGCGGGATCTCGTCCAGGCGGTTGCGGACGAGGCGCTCGATCTCGCTGTCGTCGAAGGCGGGGGCCCGCAGGGCGTCGGCCAGGAGGGCGAGGCCCTTGGAGAGGCGGGAGGCCGGCACTTCGAGGGAGGCACGGACGCCGGGGTGGTCGGCGTGCGCGTCCATCGTGGCGCCGCAGCGCTCCAGCTCGGCGGCGAACTCCTCGGCGGAGTGCTTGTCGGTGCCTTCGTTGAAGGCACGCGCCATGATCGTCGAGACGCCGTCGAGGCCCTTCGGCTCGGCGTCCAGCGGTGCGTCCAGGTGCACCTCCACGGCGATGACCTGCTGTCCTGGCCGGTGGCAGCGCAGCACCGTCAGGCCGTTGGGGAGCGCGCCGCGCTCCGGGGCCGGGAACGCCCAGGGCTTGGGCTCGCCCGCCTGCGGCCGCGGGTGGAAGTCCATGTTCGCGAGCTGCTCGGTCACTGGCCCGCCTCCTCAGCGATCTCGGCGTTCTCGGTGTCGGCGGGCGCGGTCGGCTCGTACACGAGGGACGCGCGGTTGTCGGGACGCAGGCGCGCCTTGGCGATCTCCTGGACCTCCTCCGCGGTCACGTCCAGAACGCGTCCCACGGCGGTCAGGGCGAGCTGCGGGTCGCCGAACAGGACGGCGTAGCGGCACAGCTCGTCGGCGCGCCCGGAGACCGTGCCCAGGCGGTCCAGCCACTCGCGCTCCAACTGGGCCTGGGCGCGCTCCATTTCCTCGGGGCTCGGGCCCTCCTCGGCGAACCGGGCGAGCTCCTCGTCGACGGCGGCCTCGATGACCGGCACCTCGACGTCTCCGGAGGTCTTCACGTCCAGCCAGCCCAGCGAGGGCGCTCCGGCGAGGCGCAACAGGCCGAAACCGGCCGCCACAGCGGTGCGGTCACGGCGTACGAGCCGGTTGTACAGGCGCGAGGACTCGCCGCCGCCGAGGACGGTGAGGGCGAGGTCGGCGGCGTCGCACGCGCGCGTGCCGTCCTGCGGGAGCCGGTAGGCCGACATCAGGGCACGCGCCGGCACCTCCTCCTCGATGACCTCGCGCTGCTGCTCGCCGATGACCTCCGGGAGGGCACCGTCGCGCGGGGCGGGCTTGCCGTCATGGCCGGGGATGGAGCCGAAGTACCGCTCGACCCAGGCCAGCGTCTGCTCCGGGTCGATGTCGCCGACGATCGACAGCACCGCGTTGTTGGGCGCGTAGTAGGTGCGGAAGAAGTTCCGCGCGTCTTCAAGGGTGGCCGCGTCCAGGTCGGCCATGGAGCCGATGGGCGTGTGGTGGTACGGGTGCCCCTCGGGGTACATGAGGGCGGTCAGCTTCTCGAACGCCGTGCCGTAGGGCACGTTGTCGTAGCGCTGGCGCCGCTCGTTCTTCACGACGTCCCGCTGGTTCTCCATCGACTCGTCGTCGAGGGCCGTGAGGAGCGAGCCCATGCGGTCGGCCTCGAGCCACAGCGCGAGCTCCAGCTGGTGGGCGGGCATGGTCTCGAAATAGTTGGTGCGCTCGAAGCTCGTCGTACCGTTGAGCGAGCCGCCCGCGCCCTGGACGAACTCGAAGTGCCCGTTGCCGTGCACCTGCTTCGAGCCCTGGAACATCAGGTGCTCGAAGAGGTGAGCCAGGCCCGTACGGCCCTTGACCTCGTGGCGCGAGCCGACGTCGTACCAGAGGCAGACCGCCGCGACCGGGGTCAGATGATCCTCGGAGAGCACCACGCGCAGGCCGTTGGCCAGCCGGTGCTCGGTCGCTGTCAGGCCGCCGGAGCCGGCCTCGGCGGTGGCCGTGTGACCCATGGGCATGTACGTCCCTTCGATCGCGGTGCAACGCGAATTCGCGGTGAGCTCTGGACTGCGGCAGGTCCTGGAACACTGAACTGCTGCGAGTGCTGCCACTGTATGCAAGCGTGCTGGCACCTGGCGAAGTTCCCGCCTGGGCTACGCCGTGAGCGAGCAGGCGGCCCTCTCGGTGCCCTGCGACACCCGGTACTGAAGGGCCGCGAGCGGCGTTGTCAGTGCGGCGGTCCACAATGGTCCGCGACAGTTCCCGTTCATGTAACCGTTCTTGTAGGTGAAGGAGCCGCAGCAGCGATGGCCCGCCGCAGCACGAAGACCCCGCCGCCCGACGACTTCGAGGAGAAGATCCTCGACGTCGACGTGGTCGACGAAATGCAGGGCTCCTACCTGGAGTACGCGTACTCGGTCATCTACTCACGCGCCCTGCCCGACGCCCGCGACGGGATGAAGCCCGTCCACCGTCGGATCGTCTACCAGATGAACGAGATGGGCCTGCGCCCCGAGCGTGGCTACGTGAAGTGCGCCCGCGTCGTCGGCGAGGTCATGGGTAAGTTGCACCCCCATGGCGACTCGTCGATCTACGACGCCCTGGTGCGCCTCGCCCAGCCGTTCTCCATGCGCGTCCCGCTGGTGGACGGGCACGGGAACTTCGGCTCCCTGGGCAATGACGACCGCCCGGCCGCCATGCGTTACACCGAGTGCCGCCCGGACGCCGCCGCGTCCCTCATGACGGAGTCGATCGACGAGAACACCGTCGACTTCGTCGCGAACTACGACGGCCAGGAGCAGGAGCCGCTCGTCCTCCCGGCGGCATACCCGAACCTGCTGGTGAACGGCGCGTCGGGCATCGCGGTCGGCATGGCGACCAACATGGCGCCGCACAACCTGGGTGAAGTGATCGCCGCCGCGCGGCACTTGATCCGGCACCCGGGCGCCGACCTCGACACGCTCATGAAGTACGTTCCGGGGCCCGATCTGCCGACGGGCGGCCGGATCGTCGGCCTGTCCGGCATCAGGGACGCGTACGAGACGGGCCGCGGCACGTTCAAGATCCGCTCGACGGTCTCCGTGGAGAACGTGACGGCGCGCCGCAAGGGCCTCGTCGTCACCGAGCTGCCCTTCGCGGTCGGCCCCGAGAAGGTCATCTCGAAGATCAAGGAACTGGTCGGTTCCAAGAAGCTCCAGGGCATCGCCGACGTCAAGGACCTCACGGACCGCGAGCACGGCCTGCGCCTGGTCATCGAGATCAAGAACGGCTTCGTGCCGGAGGCCGTCCTGGAGCAGCTCTACAAGCTGACGGCCATGGAGGAGTCCTTCGGCATCAACAACGTGGCGCTGGTGGACGGCCAGCCGCTCACCCTCGGCCTCAAGGAACTCCTCGAGGTCTACCTGGACCACCGCTTCGACGTGGTGCGCCGTCGCAGCGAGTTCCGCCGCAGCAAGAAGCAGGACCGGCTCCACCTGGTGGAGGGCCTCCTCGTCGCCCTGGTGGACATCGACGAGGTCATCCGCATCATCCGCTCCAGCGACAACAGCGCGCAGGCCAAGGAGCGCCTGATCGAGCGCTTCTCGCTGAGCGAGATCCAGACGCAGTACATCCTGGACACGCCGCTGCGCCGCCTCACCAAGTTCGACCGCATCGAGCTGGACGCGGAGCGCGACAAGCTCAACGGCGAGATCGACGAGCTGACCGGCATCCTCGATTCCGACTCCGAGCTGCGCAAGCTGGTCTCCACCGAACTGGCCGCCGTGGCCAAGAAGTTCGGCGACGACCGGCGCACGGTGCTCCTGGAGTCGGCCGGCGCCCCGGTGTCGGCGGTTCCGCTCCAGGTCGCCGACGACCCGTGCCGCGTGCTGCTCTCCTCGACCGGGCTGCTCGCCCGTACGGCGAACGGCGATCCCTTCACCGAAGGTGAGGACACCAAGCGCACGAAGCACGACGTGATCGTCTCCTCGGTCCCCGCGACGACTCGCGGCGAGATCGGCGCCGTCACGTCCGAAGGACGCCTGCTGCGCCTGAACGTGGTCGACCTGCCGCAGCTCCCGGACTCGGTCTCCGCGCCGAATCTCTCAGGAGGCGCCCCGGTCTCCGAGTTCCTCTCCTCCCTGGAGGCGGACGAGACGGTCGTGTGTCTCATGACCCTGGACGAGTCCTCACCCGGTCTGGCGATCGGCACCGAACAGGGCATCGTGAAACGCGTGGTGCCCGACTATCCGTCCCACAAGGAGGAGCTGGAGGTCATCACCCTCAAGGACGGTGACCGCATCGTCGGCGCCGCGGAGCTGCGCACCGGTGAGGAAGACCTGGTCTTCATCACGGACGACGCACAGCTGTTGCGCTTCCAGGCCTCCATCGTGCGCTCGCAGGGCCGCGCGGCGGGCGGCATGTCCGGCGTGAAGCTGGCGACAGGAGCGAAGGTCATCTCGTTCACCACGATCGACCCGGCGGTCGACGCGGTGGTGTTCACCGTGGCCGGATCGCGCGGCACGCTGGACGACTCGGTGCAGACGACGGCCAAGCTCACTCCGTTCGACCAGTACCCGAGGAAGGGGCGTGCCACGGGCGGCGTCCGCTGTCAGCGCTTCCTGAAGGGCGAGGACTGTCTGAGCCTGGCCTGGGCCGGGCCGGCACCCGCGCGTGCGGCGCAGAAGAACGGCACGCCGGCCGAGCTGCCCGAGATGGACCCACGCCGCGACGGTTCGGGCGTGTCGCTGCCGAAGACGGTGGCGTCGACGGCGGGTCCGGTCTAGGAACGCGGGAGCGGGTCAGGAGCGAGGTCCGCCTGGGGGTCGACGTAGTCCGCGACCTCCTCCGCCTCGCCCTTGTCCTGCACGTAGCGGAGAACGCCCCACATGCCCTGCTCGTCCACGGTGTGTGGGGCGTCGCTCTTGGCGGCGTCGAGCTGCTTGCCGAGGTCGGTCGTGTCGATGCCGGATCCGATCAGGACGAGCTGGGTGAGGCGCTCCTCTTCGCTCGGCCACGGCTCCGGGTAGAACCTCAGGAAGCGCCCCACGGCATGCACGGCGTACCGGTTGCCCGTGTCGCCCGCGCCGAAGTCGACATATCCCTTGATGCGATAGAGCCCCTCGGGCCTGCTGTCGAGGAACGCGACCAGCCGGCGGGGGTCCATGGGCACTTCGGAGCTGAACGCGACACTGTCGTAGGCGGCGTGCAGATGCGTGTCGTGCGCCGCGCGGCTGCCCTGGTCGTCATCCTCGTCATCCTCGACACCGTCGTCATGCCGGTGCAGATCGTCGAAGGACAGCTGCCCGATCCGCTCCCCGGTGGGGCGGCAGTCGAAGAGCAGCGCCGGGTCGATGCGCCCGTACGACGCGGAGACAACGGCGGCCCGGCCGGCCGCGGCCCGCACGGCGCCCAGGACCCGCTCACGCTCGTCCGGGCCGACGCGATCGCCCTTGTTCACCACGACGAGGTCCGCGATCCCCAGGTGCCGCTCCACCTCGGGGTGCTTCTCGCGTGTGGCGTCGAACTCGGCGGTGTCGACGACCTCGATCAACCCTCCGTACACGATCCGCGGGTTGTCGCTGGCCAGCACCATGCGCACGAGTTCTTGAGGCTCAGCGATGCCGCTCGCCTCGATCACGATGACGTCAATGGCATGCATGTCATTGACGGGCCGAGTCAACTTCTCCAGATACACGTCAAGTTCACTGGCATCCACCGCGCAACACAGACATCCGTTGCCGAGCGCGACCGTCGAGTCGCCCAGTTGTCCGGCGACCGCCATGGCATCGATCTCGATCGACCCGAAGTCGTTGACGATCGCCCCGATCCGGGTGCCGCCGCTGCGGTGCAGCAGATGATTGAGCAAGGTCGTCTTCCCCGACCCCAGAAAGCCGGCGAGGACGACGACGGGGATCTGCTGCGGGCTGGCCTTGCTCAACGCGACCTCTCTCACACCGGATCGCGCCGCGGCGTGCGCCGCAGCGCACGCCGGTTCGGGGTCCGGCTCTCGTACGAAGAATGAATGCCGCCCCAGGATACGAGCGGGTGGAAAGGCCGCGAAGTGAACGATTGCTAACGGCGCCCGCTGGGCACACGTTGGACATGGCGCCGGTTTTCGCGAACTGAGCATCCACCCGTGCGCCTCCTCTCCGCCTCCCGCCGATCAGAGCCGCTCGGCACCCTGGGAGTCGGCAAGCGCGCCGCCCACCGCCGCCGGTTTCCGTCTCCGTCGCCCCTCATCCGACGACCGGCGCACGGTCGCCTGAATCGGGGGTTGACATGACCACAAGGAGTTACCCGTCATGGCGTGACGCAGTCGCCGTGATCGTCAGCGGCGCCACGGGAGCCGCCGCGGCCCAGGTATGGCATCGATACGGGCCGGACCGCCGGTTGACCACAGCGCAGCGCCGACGCGCCCGCGCGCACCAACAGCGCATGCACTGGGAGCTGCTGAGCAAGGCGCTGGACGATCCGGCTCTGGGCGTGGTCATAGACACCTACGGGGTGGAACTCTCCCCACAGAAGCGTCGGCAGATGATGTACGCCAACCTCTGGTACATCAGCGTGTTCCACCAATACGAATCCGGCCTGCTGACCGAGCAAGAAATCCTCGGGCCCTTGCGTGAGCTGTTCCAGAGCCCGCACATACGCGAGTACTGGGAGATCACCCGCCCCCACCGCGCAGCCCTGGACCCCTCGTCCTCGGAAGCGCGAATCGGACGCATCGCCGAAGCCCTGTTCCAGGAACTCGACGAGGCCGACACCGACGAATGGTGGGTGGTCGGGCAGCCCTCCCCTTGACGATCGGTCACCCGTTGCGGTGAACGTTCCAGCCAACTTCCCCTATGAGAACGGCCATCGGTACTCGCTGCGCATTACTGTGACGGCGTATCTATGTCCGCCCTCATAAGGACCAAAACCCTTGAAAATCGTCCGCCGCATCGGAGTACCTCCGAGCGCTCGCGGCAGCTCGGCTGCCGGCACCTGCCCCGATGTCTTCGAACTCAGCGACGGGAACTTCGCTGTGATCGGCACGGAGGCCACTGCGGACCTCAAAGGCGAACTCCCGCCGGATGCGGGGGTCGCCGACTACGAGCGCATCGTCATCGTGAACCGAGAGACGCTGCTGCGCGCCAAGCAGGACATCCCCGACGCCTGACAGATACCCCTTAGGGCGCACCATGTCGCATGCACCACGGCCGCCGACCGCAGATCCGGTCGGCGGCCGTTGCACGCCATCAGACCGCCGGTGGAACCGCCACCGGCGGCTCCATCCCCACGTACCGCGCCGCAGGGCGGATGATCTTTGAATCCTCGGACTGTTCAAGGATGTTGGCGCTCCAGCCGACGACCCGGGCCGCCGCGAACGTCGGCGTGAACATGGTGCGCGGCAGTCCGCACAGCTCCATGACCACGCCCGCGTAGAACTCCACGTTCGTGTGCAGTTCGCGGCCCGGCTTCAGCTCCGCGAGGATCGCCTCCACCTGGCGCTCGACCTGGACCGCGAAGTCCACCAGCGGGCCGCCGAACCGCTCCGCGATTCCGCGCAGCATGCGCGAGCGCGGATCCTCCGTGCGGTAGACGGGGTGACCGAAGCCCATGATCCGCTCCCCCGCGAGCACCCGTTCCCGGATCCAGGAGTCGATGCGGTCCGGTGTGCCGATCGCGTCCAGGGTGTCGAGCGCACGACTGGGCGCCCCGCCGTGCAGCGGCCCGGACAACGCTCCGACCGCCCCGACCAGAGAGGCCACGACATCCGCTCCGGTCGACGCGATGACACGACCCGTGAACGTTGACGCATTGAATCCGTGATCAATGGTTGAGATCAGGTATTGCTCGATGGCTCGTGCATGCGCGGGGTCGGGCTCCGAACCCGTCAACATGTACAGGTAGTTGGCCGCGTACGAGAGATCCTCGCGTGGCTCCACGGGCTCGAGCCCCTCACCGAGCCGGTGCAGTGCGGTGAGCATCGTGGGGACCACGGCCGTTGCCGCCACCACATCCGCGCGGCGCCGCTCCGGGTCGATGTCGTACACGGGCCGAAAGCCCCGTGAGGCACCGAACAGCGAGAGCGCCGTCCGCAGCCCGGCGAGCGGCCCCGAGACCGCACCGGCCCGGGCGATCGCCGGCAGCGCGGCCCGCACGTCCTCGGGCAGCCCGCGCTGCCCGGCGGTCTCCCGCGCGAAGGCCGCGGACCGCTCGGCGCCGGGCAGCTCACCATGGAGCATCAGGTGCCACACGTCTTCGAAACCACGGGTCTCCGCGAGCTCGACGGCGGAGTACTGGCGGTAGTGATAGAAGCCCTCCCGCCCCCTGACATCCCCGAGTTCGGTGTCGGTGACGACGACACCGGCGAGCCCGCGCGGTACGTCGACGGCCGTGGCGGCCGTGCTCCCGTTGATCGGCATGTTTCCTCCCTGGACTTGATTCGACTGTCCATGCTTGACTCAATAACTGTCAATATTGATTGAATCAATGCATGGCGATCCGGATACGGTGACGCGCATGAGGGATCAAGAACCTGCGCCGACGCAGCGGGCCCGCCGCCTGACCACCAAGGAGACCGCCGAGCTGCTCGGCGTGAAGCCCGAGACGGTGTACGCGTACGTGAGCCGCGGGCAGCTCACCAGCAGGCGTGGGGAGAACACACGCGGCAGCACCTTCGACGCCGCCGAGGTCGAGGCACTCGCCCGCCGCAACAGACGGGAGACCACGGCCGGTTCGGGCACCGGCGAGCTGTCGGTACGCACGCGGATCACCCTCATCGACGACGACCGGTACTTCTTCCGGGGGGTCGACGCGGTCCAGCTCGCGGCCCGCCACTCGTACGAGGAGGTCGCGGAGTGGCTCTGGACGGGCACGCTGCGCCCCGGCGCCCGGTTCACCGCCCCCAAGGAATCGCTCTCCGCGGCCCGCAAGGCCATGGCCGCCCTGCCCGAACTCAGCAGCCCCATCGACCGGTTGCGGGTGGCGGCCGTTGCCGCGGCGACGGCCGACCCGTTGCGCTACGACCTGTCCGAGGACTCCGTGCTCGGCGCCGCCCGGTCCCTCATCCCCACCCTCGCGGCCGCGCTGCCCCTCGTACGGACGACGTACGTGGACGGCGCGCCGATCGCCCAGCGCCTGTGGGGGCGGCTGACCTACAGGGAGCCCGACGAGGCGTCACTGCGCATCCTGGACATGGCTCTTGCCCTGTTGGTCGATCACGACCTGGCCGCCTCGACGCTCGCGGTTCGCGTCGCCGCGTCCGCGCGGGCGCACACCTACGCCGCCGTCTCGGCGGGCCTGGGCGTCCTGGAGGGGCCGTTGCACGGGGCGGCGAGCGGTCTGGCCCACCGGATGCTGCTGGACGTCCTCGACCGGGGCAGCGCGGGCTCCGTGGTGGCCGACGAGCTGCGTTCGGGCCGCCGCGTGCCCGGGCTCGGCCACCGCCTCTACCAGGGCGAGGACCCGCGCGCACAGGCGCTGTTCGCGGCGCTGGAGGAACTCCCTCAGGCGCGTCCCGCACTGGCGGCGGCCCGCGACGTCGTGGCGACCACTGCCCGCCACACGGACCTGCACGCCAATGTGGACCTGGCCCTCGCCGCCTTCACGGCGTCGTTCGGGATGGCGGCGGAAGCAGGCGAGACGATCTTCGCCGTCGCACGCACGACGGGCTGGATCGCGCACGCCCTGGAGGAGTACGGCGAACGCCCTCTCCGTATGCGGCCGACGGGCCACTACGTAGGCCCGCGCCCGCCTCAACCCCTGCCGTCGGTTTCCGCGGCGGAGTGACCGGGCGGCGGGGTTAAGGTCGCCGCTGTGAATACGTGCACGACCGCCTCGCGGGATCTTGAAGAACCTCTGGCCGGGACGGCGGCCACCGCACGCACCTGGCTGCTGATCGAGCAGCCGGGGCCGTGGGGCGCGAAGGCCCTGGTCTCCAGCCATCTCGACCCCGAAGTGGGCCGCGCCCTGGAGGCGGCGGCGGACGGCACCGGGGTGCGCGTCGCCCTCGTGCGCCGTCCGGGCCGACACGCGGACCACCATGCCTCGCAGCGTCACCAGGTGTACGTGGCCCACACGGTCCCGGGAAACACCTGGCTGCGCAGCACCACAGTCGCGGCTCCCGAAGAGCTTCTGGGGCTCGACTTCGCCGCCTTGGGAGCGGGTCGGCACGGCGGCTTCGGCGCACCCTACGAAGGCGAGCCCCTCGCCTTCGTCTGCACGAACGGGAAACGCGACCGGTGCTGCGCGCTTCTGGGACGGCCCCTGGCCTCCGAACTCGCCTCCTCCGGAGAAGAGGGCGTCTGGGAAATCACGCACCTGGGCGGCCACCGCTTCTCCCCCACTCTCCTTGTGCTGCCCTATGGCTACGCCTACGGGAGGTCCTCGGCCGCCGACGTCAAGGAGGTTCTTCATGCGGTGCGCTCGGACCGGATCGTGCTCCATGGCTGCCGTGGCAATTCCGCCTGGGACCGTCCGGGGCAGGCCGCCGAGCTCGCCGTGCGCCGTGCGACCGCCGAGTACCGCGCCGATGTCCTGAGCGTCGTACACACGGCATCGATGGATCCACCAACCGATCCACCTGTTGATGCGCACGTGGACAACGCGTACTGGGACGTGACGATCGCCCACATGGACGGCCGCCGCTGGACGGTCGTGGTCGCCCGCGGCGCCTCGCTCCCGCCCCGGCCGGAGAGCTGTGGCGCCGCGCTCGGTTCGCCGGCCCGTATGGATGTCGTCGCTGTGCGTGAGGCTTCCGGGCTGCGCGGCTGACCGGGGCGCTCCCGCTCGGAGGCAGCAGGGAGATCCGCGCCACAAGGCCTTCGACCAGCGCCGACGGGCCCGTAACGTTCTGGGCCATGAGCTCGACTTCCCCTGCCCGCCGCCTGCGCTTCGGCCTCCCTAGACGGGTGTTCGCCCAGGTGCTGCTGATGCAGGTGGCGATCGCCGCGGGAGTGGCGGTGCTGGCGACGGGGCTCTTTCTGGCGCCGCTGAGCGACCAGCTCGACGACCAGGCGATGCGCCGTGCCCTGGCCATCGCGCAGACCACGGCGGCGGAGCCCCGGATCGCCGAGGAACTGCGTTCCTCACGGCCGAGCCCGGACGGTCCCGTGCAGGCCGCGGCGGAGCGGATCCGCCGGGCCAGCGGCGCCGAGTACGTCGTGATCATGAACCGGGAGGGCGTCCGCTGGTCGCACACCGATCGCGGCCGGGTCGGACACGTCGTGTCGACGGACCCCAGCGCGGCGCTGGCGGGCCGCGCGGTCATGGAGATCGACGAGGGGACGCTCGGCCGCTCCGCGCGCGGCAAAGTGCCCCTGAGGGCCGCGGACGGGGCCATCGTGGGAGCCGCCTCGGTCGGCATCGAGTACGACAGCGTCCGCGCGCGCCTCATCCACGCCATCCCGGGCCTGTTCGCGTACGCGGGAGGGGCCCTGGCCGTCGGGGCGCTCGCCGCCTATCTGATCTCGCGACGGGTGCAGCGGCAGACCCGTGACCTGGCCTTCTCGGATATCTCGGCACTCCTGGCCGAGCGCGAGGCCATGCTGCACGGCATTCGCGAGGGCGTCGTGGCGCTGGACCGCGGCGGACGGATACGCCTGCTCAACGACGAGGCGCAGCGGCTGCTCGGCGTGGACTCGAAGGTGATCGGACAGCCGCTGGACGAGGCGCTCGGCGCTGGGCGTACGACGGACGTGCTCGCGGGGCACGTCTCCGGGACCGATCTGCTCACCGTCCGCGGGCAGCGCGTCCTGGTCGCGAACCGGATGCCCACCGACGACGGGGGTGCGGTCGCCACCCTGCGCGACCGCACCGAACTGGAGCAGCTGGGCCGCGAACTCGACTCCACGCGCGGCCTGATCGACGCCCTGCGCGCGCAGGACCACGAACACGCGAACCGCATGCATACGTTGTTGGGCCTTCTGGAGCTGGAGATGTACGAGGAGGCCGTGGACTTCGTCGGCGAGGTGGCGGGCGCGCGCCGGGTGACCGCGGAGCAGATCACCGAGCGGATCGAGGACCCGCTGCTGTCGGCCCTGATGGTGGGCAAGGCGACCGTGGCCGCGGAGCGCGGTGTCGAGTTCGGCATCTCCGGGGACACCTGGCTGCCGGACCGCCTCGTCGATCCGCGCGGCCTCGTCACGATCGTCGGCAACCTGGTGGACAACGCCCTGGACGCGGCCGCCGGTTCGGGACAGCACGCGCGCGTGGAGGTGCTTCTGCGGGCCGAAGGCCGAAGTGCGGTCCTACGGGTACGCGATTCCGGGCCTGGCGTCCCCGCCGACCAGCGCGAGACCGTCTTCGTGGAAGGCTGGTCCACCAAGGAGCCGCCGGCCCACGGCAAGCGCGGCATTGGGCTCGCCCTTGTGCGCAGGTTCGCCGAGCGGCAGGGCGGCACCGCCGAGGTGACCCAGTCGCCCCTCGGGGGCGCCGAATTCGTCGTTGTCCTGCCGGAGGCCCTCACCGTGGACGTACCGGACGTGTCGGACTTGACCGAGGAGGCCCGATGATCGACGTACTGGTCGTGGACGACGACATCCGCGTGGCCGACGTCAACGCCGCCTATGTGGCGAAGGTTCCCGGCTTCCGTGTCGCGGCGACCGCACACAACGCGGCGGAGGCACTCGACCGGATCGAGGAGCTCCATGTCGATCTGGTGCTGCTCGACCACTACCTGCCGGACCGGACGGGCCTGGCGCTCGCCCGGACGGTGCGCGAACGCGGCCACCAGATCGACGTGATCATGGTGACCGCGGCGCGCGACGTGGGGACCGTACAGGCCGCGATGCGCCACGGGGCGCTGCAGTACCTGGTCAAACCGTTCTCGTTCGCGGGCCTGCGGGGCAAGTTGGAGGCGTACGCGACGCTGCGGCGCACCCTCGACGGCGGGGGCGAGGCGGAGCAGGCGGAGGTCGACCAGATCTTCGGCGCGCTCTCCGCCGGGCCCGCGCCCGAGCTGCCCAAGGGGCACTCCCCCACCACCGCCGAGCTGGTCCGCCGGGCGATGATGACCGCCGAAGGCCCGCTGTCGGCACAGGAATTGGCCGACGTCACCGGGCTCAGCCGGCAGACCGCCCAGCGCTACCTCAAGCTCCTGGAGCGGACCGGGCGGGTGCGGCTGAGCCTCAAGTACGGCGACACCGGCCGGCCCGAGCACCGCTACGAGTGGGCCGCCAGCCGCTGACTCCCCGCAGGGGCGTGCCGCTCTCCCGTAGAGGCCCCCCGCCCGTAGAGGCAAAACCCCGCCCGCAGGGGCGTGTCAGACCGCCCCTGCGCCCGTGAGCGCCCGTACTTCGGTCTCCGCGTGCTTGGCCTCGTCCGGCTCCTCGGGGGAGGTCACGGTGCCCAGCCAGCCCGCGAGGAAGCCGAGCGGAATCGAGACGAGCCCGGGGTTCTCCAGCGGGAAGTACTGGAAGTCCACGCCGGGGAACAGCGACGCGGGGCTCCCGGAGACCACCGGCGACAGCACCACGAGCACCAGCGCGGGCACCAGGCCGCCGTACACCGACCACACGGCGCCCCGCGTGGTGAAGCCCCGCCAGAACAGCGAGTAGAGCAGCACAGGCAGATTGGCCGACGCGGCGACCGCGAACGCGAGCCCGACCAGGAACGCCACGTTCAGGTCCCGCGCCAGCAGTCCGAGCCCGATCGCGAGCACGCCGACACCAGCCGCGGCGACCCGCGCCACCGCGACCTCGCTCCACTGCCTGCCACCGCTCTTCCCCTCGGGGCCGCCTCTACGGAGCGAGGCGTACAGGTCGTGCGCCACGGAGGCCGAGGACGCCAGCGTGATCCCGGCGACGACGGCGAGGATGGTGGCGAAGGCGACCGCGGCGACGATCGCGAACAGCACCGTGCCCCCGGTGGAGTCCTCGCCGCCGCCCAGGTCGAGGGCGAGCAGCGGAACCGCCGTGTTCCCCGCGGCATTCGAGCCCCGTACGGCATCGGGGCCCACGAGGGCCGCGGCGCCGAACCCGAGCACGATCGTCATCAGGTAGAAGCTGCCGATGAGCCCGATGGACCACACGACCGAGCGGCGCGCGGCCCGCGCGGTCGGCACGGTGTAGAAGCGCGACAGGATGTGCGGAAGGCCCGCCGTGCCGAGCACGAGCGCGAGGCCCAGGCTGATGAAGTCGAAGCGAGCGGTCCAGCTTCCGCCGTACTTCAGACCGGGCACGAGGAAGTCCGAACCGTGCCCGCTGCGTGCGGCGGCGGTGCGCAACAGCTGGTCGAAGTCACCGTGGAAGCGCGCCAGGACGAGCACCGTCAGGGCGATCGCCCCGCCCATGAGCAGGACGGCCTTCACGATCTGGATCCAGGTGGTGGCCCGCATCCCTCCCATCGACACATAGATGACCATGAGCGCGCCCACGCCGACGACGGTCCAGGACTGCGCGGCGCCACTCGCCTCCCCCAGCAGCAGCGCGACCAGGCTTCCCGCGCCCACCATCTGCGCCACCAGATACAGAACGGACACGGTCACCGAGGAAGTTCCCGCGGCGATGCGCACCGGCCGCTCCCGCATCCGGGCGGCGACGACGTCGGCGAGCGTGAACCGGCCGCAGTTGCGCACCAGTTCGGCCACGAGGAAGAGGACCACGAGCCAGGCCACGAGGAAGCCGACCGAGTAGAGCAGCCCGTCGTAGCCGAACAGCGCGATCAGTCCGGAGATACCGAGGAAGGACGCGGCCGACATGTAGTCACCCGCGATGGCGAATCCGTTCTCCATGGGCGAGAACAGCCGGCCGCCCGCGTAGAACTCCTCCGCCGAACCGTGCCGCTTGCGGCTCGCCCAGGTCGTGATGGCGAGCGTGACCGCCACGAACACGCTGAACAGGACCAGGGCCAGGGTCTGATGCGCCCCGGTCACCGCCGGCCGCCCTCGCCGTGCGCAGTACCGTTCACGCGCGCGTCGCCGACGAGTCCGCGCGTCATCTCCTGCGTGTCCCAACGCAGTTCGAGCGCCGCGCGATCGCGACGCAGCCGCGCATGTCGCGCGTACAGCCACGTCAGCAGGAACGTACTGGCGAACTGCCCGAGGCCCGCCACCATCGCCACGTTCACGACGCCCGCGACCGGTTGGGCCATCAGTCCGGGCGCCGTCGTGGCGGTCACGACGTACGCGACGTACCAGGCGAAGAAGAGCACGACCGCCGGGACGACGAACCGCCGGTAGCGCCTGCGCACCTCCTGGAACGCCGCGCTGCGCTGCACCTCCAGGTAGACCCCCGCCGCGCTCCGCTCGGACGGCACGGCCGGGGCCGGCACCGCAGCCGCTCGCACGCCCGGGCCGCGCCACTCACCCCAATCCGAGTCCGGCTCGTCGTACCAGGGATCGCCGCCGCCTCTCGTGGCAACGGCCCTGGGCCGCGCGGTCGCGCGCCCGTCGTGCTTGTCCACCGGACTCTCCTTGTCCGCGGCCCACTGCGGCCGCGGACCAAGGATGGACAGAACGGGAAGATCCCGGACGCTCTCCGCAGACCCTTCACCCCATTAGGTGATGGACGTCCCCGGCGGCTTCGCGAGTCCGTGCCGATACGCGTAACGGACGGCCTGCGCGCGGTCCTTGAGCCCGGCCTTCGCGAACAGGTTGTTGATGTGGGTCTTCACCGTCGCCGTGGAGACATGCAGTGCCCGGGCGATCTCCTGGTTCGTCAGGCCGTCGGAGATCAGCACCAGGACCTCGGCCTCCCGCGCCGTGAGCCCGTCGGGTGGCTCTATCGGCTCCGGCACGGTGGCCTCGGGCTGCGACAGTCTTTCCAGGAGCCGCCGCTGGATCTTCGGCGAGAGACCCGCGTCACCGGACAGCACGCCCTCCACCGCCCGGACGATCTCGTCCCCGTCGGCATCCTTCGTGAGATAGCCGCGCGCTCCCGCCCTGAGTGCCGGAAAGAGCGACTCGTCGTCGGCGTACGTGGTCAGGATGACGACCTGGGTACCCGGGTACTCCTGCCGGATCCGTCTGGTCGCCTCCGCTCCGTCGCAGCGCGGCATGCGAAGGTCCATCAGGACGACGTCCGGGGCCAGTTCGGCCACGAGCGCGACCGCCTCGTCACCGTCTCCCCCGGAGCCGACGACCTCGATCCCGGGCAGCAGTCCGAGCAGCATCACGATGCCCTCACGCACCACCGTCTGGTCATCGACCACCACCACGCGGGCCGGTGGCCTCCCCGCGCGCACCCCCGCCTCGGCCCCACTCATACGGGAACCTTCAACTTGACCACGAAACCCTCCTCGTACGGCCCCACCTCGAGCGTGCCGCCCAACAACTCGGCTCGCTCCTTCATCCCCAACAGACCGTAACCGCCACCACTGACAGTGAGCTCCTCGTGAGGCCGGGACGCCCCCGAGTCCCGCACTTCCAGGGCCACTTCACCCGGCCCGTACTCCAGCCGGATGTCCGTCTTCGCGCCCGGCGCGTGCTTGCGTACGTTCGTCAGCGCCTCCTGCGCGACTCTGCGCACGGTCTGGGACGCCTCGACGGACAGCGGCCGACGCCCGCCTCCCACCGTGAGCGTCGCCCCGTCAGAGGACGCGACCAGCTCCCGCAGGAAGTCCTCCAGCGGTGTCATCTCGCCCCGCAGCGCGGACAGGGCCTGCCGGGTCTCGTCGAGGCCGTCCCGGGCCATGCCGCGCGCCGCCACGACGCGCTCCAGGATCTGGTCCCGGTCCGCCCCGCGCTCGATGAGGAGCCGGGCGGCCTCCAGATGCACGAGCTGGGCGGAGAGGCTGTGCGCGAGGACGTCGTGGATCTCGCGCGCGATCCGCGACCGCTCGGCGAGCGCCGCCGACTCGGCCTCGGCGGCACGCGCGGCGCGCTCCTGCGCCAGGGCCCGCTGCGCGCTCCCCCGCGCCTCGGCGTCCAGGCGCAGCACATACGCGGAGAGGCAGAGCCCGATGGCGACGACGGCGGTGGTCAGCCAGGCATCGTCGTTGACCACCGCGAACCCCGCGAGCGCCACCGCGGTGGCAGGTACCGAGGCGGCCAGGGGCAGCCGCTCCAGCGCGGAGACCGCACAGCCGCACCACAACACGATCGCCGGCCCGATGAATCCGGCCCACTGGGCCAGCACGGCGACCGCCACCAAAAACGCCAGCAGCACGAGAGAGGGCCACAGCCGATGGTCGAGCGTGGTGCGGAAGAACGCCCAAGCCGCCGCCACGCACGCGATCAGCAGTACGGGCCCCAGGATCAGCGCCTGGTCGCTGATGTCGCGCTGTGTCACGGCGGTCCACACAAGGACCGCGACCACGACCACCCGCACCGTGCGGGCGAGCATCCGCCGGGCGCGGGTGACGCCCTCGCGGGAGAGCGCCTCCCGGGAGGGCCATTCCGTCCAGTTTCCGCGGATCACCTACGGTCCTCCCACGCCGGCTGGGCGACAGGACCAACGTACGCCGAGCGCTCCCGGTCGGCCCGCAGCATCAGCAGGCCGGAGCGGACCAGGAGCGAGACGGCGAAGCCGAGCATCAGGCTGGAGCTGCCGAGGTGGACGCCCAGCGCCAGACCGACGCCCGCGACGGACCCGCGGGCCGCGACACCACCGAGCCAGGCCCCGGCCGTCGCGACGGTGCCCTTGGTCCACACGTCGCCCCGCTCGTCCGTCCAGACGCGGGTCGTGAACGCCCACCCGATGCCTATGCCCACGCTCACCAGCACCTCGACGGCAAGCAGGACGACCGAGCCCGTCACGTGGTGGGGATCCGTCACCGCGCCGTCCTTCAGTGCGAGGACCGCGAGGATCGCGGGCAGGAGCCACCACTTCCGGTCGCCGGACAGGCGCTCCGTCTTGAACTGACGCATCAGTACGAGCGCGACAACGGCGACGATCACCAGGATGGTGGGGAGCCCGGACATGACTGCCTCCGTGGAGCGGTCGGGAGCGAAGTGGTTCAACGCCTTCGACGCTACGGAAATCGGCAGGTCAGGGGATCGGAGCCGGGGTGGATCGCGGGTGGATCATGCGGCTCCACCCGTGGGTGGAGCCGCATGAGGTGACCTGCGTGGCGGGGACGCGATCACCGCCTCCCCGCCCTCGTCGCTACATGTCGATGCGCGACCGGTCGAGGGTCGACGCGGAGCTGCTGATGAACTCCTTGCGCGGCGCCACATCGTTGCCCATCAGCAGGTCGAAGACGTGCTCCGCCGCCTCCAGCTCGCCGATGTTGATCCGGCGCAGCGTGCGGTGGCGCGGGTCCATCGTGGTCTCCGCGAGCTGGTCGGCGTCCATCTCACCGAGACCCTTGTACCGCTGGATCGAGTCCTTGTACCGCACACCCTTGCGCTGGAGCTCGAGCAGCGTCTCGCGCAGCTCTCGGTCCGAGTACGTGTAGATGTACTTGTCCTGGCCCTTCTTCGGCTGGACCAGCTCGATGCGGTGCAGGGGCGGCACGGCGGCGAAGACACGGCCGGCCTCGATCATCGGCCGCATGTAGCGCTGGAACAGCGTCAGCAGCAGCGTACGGATGTGCGCGCCGTCGACGTCGGCGTCGACGAGCAGGATGATCTTGCCGTAGCGCGCCGCGTCGATGTCGAAGGTCCGGCCGGACCCAGCTCCTATGACCTGGATGATGGCGCCGCACTCCACGTTCTTCAGCATGTCCGTCACGGACGACTTCTGAACGTTGAGGATCTTGCCACGGATCGGCAGCAGAGCCTGGAACTCGGAGTTCCGGGCGAGCTTGGCGGTGCCGAGCGCGGAGTCGCCCTCGACGATGAACAGCTCGCTGCGCTCCACGTCGTCACTGCGGCAGTCCGCGAGCTTGGCGGGGAGCGACGAGGTCTCCAAGGCCGTCTTACGACGCTGCGCGTCCTTGTGCTGACGCGCGGCGATGCGGGTACGGGCCGCGGCGACGGCCTTCTCCATGACGGCGCGGGCCTGCGCCTTGGCGTCGCGCTTGGTGGACGACAGGAACGCCTTGAGTTCCTTGGCCACGACATTCGCGACGATCCTGTTGGCCGCCGAGGTACCGAGGACCTCCTTGGTCTGGCCCTCGAACTGCGGCTCCGCCAGACGCACCGTGACGACGGCCGTGAGGCCCTCCAGTGCGTCGTCCTTGACGACGTCGTCCTCGGCCACGCGCAGCACCTTCTGGGTGCGCAGAACCTCGTTCATCGTCTTCGTGAGCGAGCGCTCGAAGCCCGCCACATGAGTACCACCCTTGGGCGTGGCGATGATGTTCACGAACGACTTGATGCTCGTGTCGTACCCGGTGCCCCAGCGCAGCGCGATGTCGACACCGAGCTCACGCTGGACCTCGGTCGGCGTCATCTGGCCGTGCTCGTCGAGCACGGGGACGGTCTCCTTGAAGGTGCCCTGCCCGGTGAAGCGGAGGACGTCGCAGACCGGCTTGTCCTGCGCCAGGTACTCGCAGAACTCGCTGATGCCGCCGTCGAAACGGAAGGATTCCTCGCCCTTGCTGCCACCCTCGCCGAGGCCGAACTCGTCGCGGACGACGAGGGTCAGGCCCGGCACCAGGAACGCGGTCTGCCGCGCGCGCTGGTGCAGGTCGCTCAGGGAGAGCTTGGCGTCCTTCAGGAAGATCTGGCGGTCCGCCCAGTAGCGGACGCGGGTGCCACGTCGCGCCTTCGGGACCTTCTTGACCTTGCTCAGTCGCGCCGAGGGGTCGAACGTCGCGTCGGGTCCGGGCTTGGCGAAGGCGCCGGGGACGCCACGCCGGAAGCTGATGGCGTGCGTGTGCCCGCCAAGGTCCACCTCGACATCGAGACGTGCCGACAGCGCGTTCACCACGGAGGCGCCCACGCCGTGCAGACCGCCGGAGGCCGCGTACGCGCCGCCTCCGAACTTGCCGCCCGCGTGGAGCTTGGTCATGACGACCTCGACCCCGGAGAGGCCGGTCTTGGGCTCGACATCCACGGGGATGCCGCGGCCGTTGTCCCGGACCTCTACGGAGGCGTCGTCGTGCAGGATCACCTCGATGCGGTCGCAGTAGCCACCGAGGGCCTCGTCGACGGAGTTGTCGATGATCTCCCAGAGGCAGTGCATCAGGCCGCGGCTGTCGGTCGAGCCGATGTACATGCCCGGACGCTTGCGTACGGCTTCGAGCCCCTCAAGGACGAGCAGGTGCCGCGCGGTGTAGTTGGAACCGTCCCGGTCTGCTCCGGTCAGCAGCGCTGTGGACGGCACGGACGTATCGGCGGTCACGCGGTTCGCTCCTCGCTGAATTTCAGATGGGGCCCTCACGAATGAAGGGCCGGCGTCGGTCGCCGTTCAGAGGGTACCGAGGCCTGGTAGAGCCTTTGTCACGCCACCCTCACCTCAGCCCAGACTAGTCCAGGATCGCATGCATGTTCGATCCCTCGATGGAGTGACGCCCACATCACGTTCCCTTCCAGGCATGAACCATTTAGGCTCCGGGCACGTCCTCATGAACAAACCGGCAACCAGCCGGGGGAGGACCGACCTGACAGAACGCGCGAACCCGTAAGACATTAGAGACGCAATACGGCACATTCGCCGCCACCCGGCGACAGACAGCCGGCCTCGAAGAAATTTTTCGAGGAAAAGCCGCGAGCGGGAACGTTTTCGGCCTGGTTGGATGTTGACCCTGGTACGACAGCTCGTCGAGCTAGAGAAGAGGCGACGTGACTACTGTTCTGACCCCCGCGACCCCCCTGACGGCCGCTGACCGCTGTGACCGTTGCGGCGCCCAGGCATATCTGCGCGTCGTTCTGATCAGCGGTGGTGAACTGCTCTTCTGCGCCCACCACGGTCGCAAGTTCGAGCCGGAACTCAAGAAGATCGCCGCTGAAATACAGGACGAGACGGAGCGGCTCACCGCCGATCCGGCAAGCGCCGAGACCGAGGAACGCTGACGCCTCGCACACACGACGAGTTAGCTCCGGCATCAGGCCGGTGATCGGGCGGCTGCCCCTGCACCCCAGGAGCAGCCGCCCGTCCTCGTATCCGCAGAACGCCTCAGGCGTGCCCCCGCAGGACCCGCAGCGCCTCCGAGGCGCGCGTGTAGACACCTGGGCTGCCGGCGCGCCCACAGCCGCTCCCCCACGACACGAGACCGATCAGCTTGCCCCTGGCGACCAGCGGACCGCCACTGTCCCCTTGGCAGGCGTCCTTGCCGCCACCGGACTCGCCCGCGCAGAGCATCGACGAGGGCTTGTACGTTCCGTCGTTGCCGCCCGGCGGATACGCCTGCTTGCACTCGGCGTCGGCAAGCACCCGCACCCGCGCGGCGTGCAACGTACGCGCGTAGTCGCCCGCTCCCGTCGTGTCACCCCACCCGTAGACGGACGCACCGGTGCCGGCCCGATACGCCGGGTGCCCCTCGTCCGCCATCGGGAGCACATCTCGCTCAGGTAGCCGTGTGTCGAGTGTGAGGACCGCCACATCGCCGGCGTTCGTCCGGCCGTCGTACGCCGGATTGATCCATTCACTGCGCACGGACACCTCGGCGCCGTCGGACGTCTCGAGATCGCCGCGGCCGACGATCGCCTTGAGGTCCCGCACCTGATCGCGCGGCACTCCGAGCACGTCCTCGCTCAGGCAGTGCGCCGCGGTGAGGACCGTCGACCGCCCGACGACCACTCCTCCGCAGAACTGACCCGCACGGGTTCCGCCGAACCGGTCACGGCTCGCGAGCGCCACCACCCAGGGGCTGTTGGAGGCATCGGCCTGATGGCCCCCGACGATTCCCTCGTCGGCGGCCGCGGACTGGGGGGAAGCCAACGGCAGCACCGCCGCCGCGGCCAGCACGGCCAGTGGAGCGGTCAGCACTCTCGCGAAAGAGCGACGCATACGGTCTCCTCACTCAGGGTTGCAACGGCACACCCAGAGTCGTTCAGCGCGACACGCCGCGCACTGTGAGGATCCGCCTGGACCCGCCGACGACGAAGGCCCGGCACCTTCCCGCGAACGGGGAAGTGCCGGGCCTTCTGAGGGCCGTACAGCGCCTGTGACTAGTCGAGGTAGTCCCGCAGGACCTGCGAGCGCGACGGGTGGCGCAGCTTCGACATCGTCTTGGACTCGATCTGGCGGATGCGCTCACGCGTCACGCCGTAGACCTTGCCGATCTCGTCGAGGGTCTTCGGCTGACCGTCGGTGAGACCGAAGCGCATGGAGACGACGCCCGCCTCGCGCTCGGACAGGGTGTCGAGCACGGAGTGCAGCTGCTCCTGGAGGAGCGTGAAGCTGACGGCGTCGGCCGGGACGACTGCCTCGGAGTCCTCGATGAGGTCACCGAACTCGCTGTCGCCGTCCTCGCCCAGCGGGGTGTGCAGGGAGATGGGCTCACGGCCGTACTTCTGGACCTCGATGACCTTCTCGGGGGTCATGTCGAGTTCCTTGGCCAGCTCCTCCGGGGTGGGCTCGCGGCCCAGGTCCTGGAGCATCTGGCGCTGCACGCGCGCGAGCTTGTTGATGACCTCGACCATGTGCACCGGGATACGGATGGTGCGGGCCTGGTCGGCCATGGCGCGGGTGATCGCCTGACGGATCCACCAGGTGGCGTACGTCGAGAACTTGTAGCCCTTGGTGTAGTCGAACTTCTCGACCGCGCGAATCAGACCGAGGTTGCCCTCCTGGATGAGGTCCAGGAAGAGCATGCCGCGGCCGGTGTAACGCTTGGCCAGGGAGACCACCAGACGGAGGTTGGCCTCCAGGAGGTGGTTCTTGGCGCGGCGGCCGTCCTCGGCGATGATCTCCAGCTCGCGCTTGAGCTTGGGAGCGAGCTTGTCGGCGTTGGCCAGCTTGTCCTCGGCGAACAGACCGGCCTCGATGCGCTTGGCGAGCTCGACCTCCTGCTCGGCGTTGAGCAGCGGGACCTTACCGATCTGCTTCAGGTAGTCCTTGACCGGGTCGGCGGTGGCGCCGGCGGCGGCGACCTGCTGGGCCGGCGCGTCGTCCTCGTCGTCGTCGGACAGGACGAAGCCCTGGCCCTCCTTCTCCTCGGTGGCCTCACCCTCGCCGGCCTTGGCGGGGGCGGGGGTCTCCTCGGTCGCATCGTCCTCAAGAAGGTCGTCGTCCTTCTTGGCGGTCTTCTTCGCGGCGGTCTTCTTGGCGACCGTCTTCTTGGCAGCGGCCTTCTTGGCCGGCGCCTTCTTCGCCACGGCCTTCGTGGCCGACTCGGCCTCCTCGTCGACGGCCTCGGCGGCCGGCGGCTCGGGAGTGGTGGTGGCGGCGACCTTCTTGGAGGTAACCGTCTTGGCCGCGACGGTCTTGGTCGCGGTGCGCTTGACCGGACTCTTGGCTGCGACGCTGCTCTTTCGGGGACGCTTGGGCTCAGCGGCACTGACCATCAGCGTCACACCCTCTTCCTCGAGGATCTGGTTGAGGCTGCGCAGAACGTTCTTCCACTGAGTGGCCGGAATCTGGTCGGCTTCGAACGCACGGCGCACGTCGTCGCCGGCGATCTGGCCATCAGCCTTTCCCCGCTCAATGAGCGCCATGACAGAGACGGATTCGGCGATCTCCGGCGGGAGCGTACGGGATGTGCTGGCCGACACGAACAACCTCTCGGAACGTTGGAAAACGGCTTCCGGCCCCGTCCTGTGTGGACCGGAGCCGACGACCGCCGGCTTGGGGATGGGCCGACGGCGCGGGCAGGAGCCTGGGAGATGGACAGCGCCACAAGCGGCTGCTGTATTCCCTCCTCGGCTGTCACCTCTTAGGTCATCGCGCTGCCCCGAGGAGCGTTACGCCCAATCTGCGTGGCCCGAGTCACACCGCGTTATCGGTCAAAGACTGACTGATACGGACAGAAAGGGTCATGCGGCTGCACTCGTCCGGGCGTCCAACGACCTCGAGGGACGGATCCCCTATAGGAGAACGAATCTTCCACCTACGCCTCGAGTCGCCGGATGGCGCCCTTCTACACATGCTCCGTGTCCACTCGTCCACGTCGCACATGCGGCACCGTCCGGCGACACATGGTTCGCCCTCCACCGCCCCGCCGCGCCTCCGGCGCGGTCAGTGCTCGCGGGGAGCCGGGACCACGCGCTCCACCTCGGGGTGGACGATGAGCAGCTGCCGCATGGCCGCCTCGGCACCCGCACCATCGCCCGCGGCGAGCGCGTCGACGATGCGCGCGTGGTGCGCGACGACCGCCTCGTTCGGACGGTCGCAGCCGATGACCGGGCCGCCGGAGACGTGCAGGGCGGCGGACACGATGCCGGAGAGGTGCTCGAGCATCCTGTTGCCCGCGAGCTGGATGAGCAGCGAGTGGAACTCCGCGTCGGCGCGCGAGAACGTGATCGAGTCTCCCTGACCCAGCGCGTGCCGCATGATCTCCACCATGTCGGCCAGGCGCTGCTGCACGTCCTCCCTGCCGTGCCCCGCGGCGAGCCGCGCGGCGAGCGGCTCGATCGTCCACCGCAGCTCGCTCAGCTCGCGCCGCTGACTGTCGCGCTGCGGCCCGAAGGCGCGCCATTCGATGATGTCCGGGTCCAGCAGGTTCCAGTCGCTGACCGGCCGCACGCGCGTGCCGACGTTCGGCCGGGCACTGACCAGGCCCTTGGCCTCCAGTACACGCAGGGACTCGCGGACGACGGTGCGGGAGACCTCGAACCGCTGACCGATCTCCTCCGGAACCAGCGGGCGGTCGGCGCCGAGGTCACCGGAGACGATCATCTGCCCGAGCTGCTGGACGAGTTGGCCGTGCAGACCGCGCCCCCGGCTGCCGCCGGCACGTCGGCCCACCCGGCCGAGATCAGGGTCCGGGCTCTCCCATGCGGGGCCGCCGACACGGTCGGCGGTCGACTCCACATAGGGATAGCGGTCGAGTTCGCCCGGTCCTGCGAGGCCTGAGTCGGCGGAGCGGGCGGCGGTCATCATGGTGTGCGCAAGGGTACTCACGGAATCTGTTGTCGGCGCCGTCCCCAACTCCCTTGAGGTCTTTGGTGAAAAGCACACGAAAGGGTGATCTCCCTCCTCGCTGCACTTGACGCCTTATCGGAAAGAAATGGGCGTTCTACGGGGAGTTGCGCTCAGCGAGGTACCGGAAGGCGTCGGCCGGTCGTCACCGCACCCGAGTACGCAGCGCTGTGAACAGATATGCGCAGAGCAGGGCACTCAGCGACAACATCAGCGCGCCGCCCACGGGTTGAGTGATCATCCGCATCCCGGCGGCGGCGAAACGCTCGATCCCGAACGGCCAGTCCATCAAGGCAAGATCACGCAGGCGTCCCGGAAGTCCCGCCGCCGTTCGCACAGATGGTCCCTCCAAGGCCTTCTGTACGAGCGGCACGATGATGATCGGCACGGCTACCACGGCGGCAAGTCCGGCCGCCGTGGACCGGAACAGACCGGACGCGAGAACACCCGCCCAGGCGCATCCGACGACCAGAGCGAGCCAACTCGTGCTCAGGGAGAGCCACTCGGCGGGAACTTGCGTGAGCTCCGATCCGTATACGAGGTAGAGCAGCGTGGCGTCACCGACGACGGTGAGGACGCCCAGGAGGAGGGCGGCCGCCGCGCCGACGAGCAGCTTCGCGGCGAGAAGTCCCAGGCGGCGGGGGACAGTTCCGCGGTCGGCTGCGAGTGCGGGGTGGTGGAATTCCTCACCGAAGGCGAAGGCGCCGAGCAACCCTGCGCCCAGGGCGGCCGGCGGCAGGGGAAGCACCTGCGGCCAGGCCGCGATCAGACGTGGCTGCGGTGTGTGTCCGGCACGTGCGAGCAGCACGGAAAGGACCGCGGAGACGGCGAGCACGAGTGCGACGGTGACGTGACCGGTGGCGATGCCGGTCGCGCGCCGCAGTTCGTAGCGCACCGGGCGCAGCGGGCCGCGGGCGGTGCGCACGGTGATCGGTGGCGGCAGCGTCGGCAGGGCGACGGACGTTTCGCGTGCGGATTCGGCCTCAAGCGCACGGCCGTTCGAAGCGGCTCGGCGCCGCGCCACCGGGGCCGACGCCGCATCGGCAAGTGGCACGAATGTGCTGGTGGGGGTGAGGGCGTTGAGGGGCGTGGCCACCGCGGGGGGATGCGCCGGGCCGTCGGTGCCGGTGCCGGTGCCGGTTTCGGCGTGGGTGCCGGTGCCGGTTTGGGCGTCGGTGCCCGCCTCGACGTCGCCACCGCCGTTGCCCGACCGGTCTTCGGTCGCGACAGATGCCGCCGCCGAAGGGCCCGCGTCGCCGATCTCGTCGGCGAGTTGGTGCACGAGGATGCCGTGCCGGAACGCGATGTCCCCCACGTCCGCGCAGGTGCTGCCGTACACCGACAGCCGACTGCCGTCCTCCGTGACCACTTCGACCGAACGTTTGGCCGTGCGCGCTTCCTTCGCCAGGAGGACGCCGAACCTCGCGGCGTGCGGGCTGCGGACCGCGATCCGGGGCCGCAGCCGGGTCCGGGCGAAGTCGGCGACGTCCTGGTCCGCCACCACCTTGCCCTCGTCGAGCGTGACGACGCGGTCGGCGACCCGCGCCGCCTCCTTGGCGTCGTCGGTGGTGAAAAGCACCGTGCCACCGAGCGCGGCATACTCCCTCAGGATGCCGTGCAGCCAGCTGCTCTCCCGGGCGGAGAGGCCGGCCACGGGATCGTCGAGCACCAGCGTGTGCGGGTCGGCGAGCAGCGCGCAGGCCAGGCCGAGCCGTCGGTCCATGCCGCGCGACAGGCTGCCCAGGCGTTCCTCTCGCAGGCTCACGAGGCCCACCACCTCGAGCACGTCGTCCGCGCGTCGCACAGGTACACCGGCCGCGGAGCAGAGCATGCGCAGGTGTCCACGGACGGTTCGGGCCGGATGGCCGGGCACGTCACCGAGCAGTACGCCGACTTCCCGCGCGGGATGAGCGATGCGGTGCAGCGGGCGGCCTCTGAAGTAGGTGACGCCACGGCCTTGTTGGAGTTCGAGCATCAGGCGTACAGCTGTCGTCTTGCCCGACCGCCGTGCGCCGAGCAGGGCGGTGACACGGCCGGCGCGCGCGTCGAAGGACACGTCGTCGACTGCGGGCGGGCTCCCCTTGCGTGCGTTACTCGTCAGTCCGGTGGCCTGGATCATCGCTTCTCTCGCAGGATGGGCGACCGCTCGGCGGCCGGGGTCCGCCCGCAGGCAGGGCGACGGGCAAACCCCTCGGGTACTTCAGCAAGATAACGCGATATTTAGCACTTTTCGGGCATCGCGCTTACGTGAGTGCCCACGATTCCGGGCCTCTTCCGGTGTCGCCGCGACCCACCGGGCGCCGCCCGCACCGCGCGTGAGGTGGCTGCCTCACCGCGGAATCGATCAGGCTTCCGGTCGCAGCATCGGCGGGTTGAGGAGCGTGGCCCCACCGGCACGGAAGAGCTGGGCCGGCCGACCACCCTGGCGGGTGGTGGTGCCGCCGGTCGGCACCAGGAAACCCGGGGTGCCCGTCACCTTGCGGTGGAAGTTGCGCGGGTCGAGGGCGACGCCCCACACGGCCTCGTAGACGCGGCGCAGCTCGCCGACGGTGAACTCGGGCGGGCAGAACGCCGTCGCGAGCGAGGAGTACTCGATCTTGGAGCGCGCCCGCTCCACACCGTCCGCCAGGATCTGCGCGTGGTCGAAGGCCAACGGCGCGGCCTGCTCGTCCTCGCGCCCATAGCCGCCGTGCTTCAGCAGCGCCTCCACCGGGGCCCACCGTGCGCTGTGCGCGTCGCCGCCGGGGCGCGGCGCGGGCAGGTCCGGGGCGAGCGCGAGGTGCGCGACGCTGACCACACGCATCCTTGGATCCCTCTTCGGATCGCCGTACGTGGCCAGCTGCTCCAAGTGTGCGCCGTTGTCCTGCGCCGGTGCCATCGGGTCGTGGGCGCACAGCCCCGTCTCCTCGATCAGCTCGCGCGCGGCCGCCGCCGTCAGGTCCTCGTCGTCCCGTACGAACCCGCCGGGCAGGGCCCAACGCCCTTGAAACGGCGGTTCACCACGGCGTACCGCCAGCGCACACAGTGCGTGACGACGCACGGTCAGCACGACCAGATCGACGGTGACTGCGAAGGGCGGAAAGGCCGACGGGTCGTAGGGCGACATGGAACGATCATAGTCGTCTGCCTGACGATAAACACTCCCTTCGCTCCCCTGCCCCGCCCTGGGTCGGGCGGTGCGCAGTGGTCCCGGCGCGCCGTGCTCCGCGCCCTCACACTCCCAACTGCAGTTCGTCCGCGGCCTCCTCCACCATGGCGAGGCCGAGCCTGCTGACGCGTACGGAGAACACCTGGCCGGCGACCCGCAGCCCGGTCAGCCCGATCTCGCCCAGCGGGGCACTGCGCATCGGCGACAGCGCCACCGTCCGGGCCGGTACGTCGGGGCGGATGCCCGCGAGCGTGGCCAGAAGGTGCACTCCGGCCGCGGCCGAGACGGCAGCGGGTCTGCACGCCGCGGGGTGTGGCAGCGGAACGCCTCCCTCGACCCGCTGCAGCCCCGCGTACATCTCGGGCAGCCGGCAGTCGAAGGCGTCGGCCGCGTCGAGGACGCCCCTGATCAGGGACGCCGCCTCCTTCTCGTACCCGGCGGCGGACAGGCCCGCGACGGCGACAGCGGTCTCGTGCACCCGCACCGCCCCCGAACGGTGCCCGAACGGGTTGTACGACGCCTCCTTCACGCCCAGACTTCTGAGCCCCCATCCGGAGTCGAGCCCCGGCCCGCCGAACAGTCTGGCGAGGTGCTCGGTCTGCACCTTGTCCAGCAGGCCCGGCGCCCACGCGCCCGAGCCGAGCAACCCGGTGTCCAGAAGGTGGGCGGCGCCGCTGCCCAGCCATGCCGACCTGCGCCCGTCCGCCGTGCGCACGGCCGCCGGTCGACCCCCGCCGCGGTCCTCGACCCAGAAATCCTCCTGGAAACGCCGCCGCAGTTCCTCGGCCCAATGGCGCAGTTCACCGCCGCCAGGTCTGTCATGGGCGTCCAACAGGTCGGCGCCGAGCAGGGCGGCCCGGTGAGCATGTGCCTGGGTCTCGCACCGCTGCGGGCCGCCCGGGCCGGGGTCCGGGATGTAGGGGCCTTCGCGCGCGGTGGTCCGCAGCCACTGCAGACAGCGCTCGTCGGCCGGCAGCAACTCCGCCACCTCGGACTCGCCCAGCCCCCAGCGTCTGGCCTCGGCGAGCAGGACCGGGAACAGGAGAGTGGCCTCGATCCCCGTGCAGCTGGGCGGCAGTTGCTCACCCGCCTGCCGCCACGGCCCCGGCAGCTTTCCGAACGCCGCTCCGGGCTCACGCAGCTGCGTACGGGCGAGCGCTCGCAGGGTGCCGAGGGCGAGCCCGGCCCCCAGCGGCAAGGCCATCCGGGCGGCCACCAGCGCCTCGGCGGGAGCCGGACCACAGCGCCACGGAGCGCCCGCGGCCGCGCAGACGTCCGACGGATGCGCGGGATCACGCACCAGGAGCGCCTGCAGGTCGGCGACGCAGGCGCGCAGCAGCGGGCCCACGCGCGGGTCGTCCCCCTGCGCCGTGGCCGGGGCGAACGGTCGGATCGCGCTGTGCCCCGCCGCCCTGCCGACACCCTCGCCGGTTGCCCGCACCTGCAGTCGCACCGTGTGCCTGCCGCCCGGCGGAAGCTCGAACTCCCAGCGCAGCAGGCCCGCGGATGCCAGGGCGTCCATCGGCGGAGGCGTCACCGTGACCAGGACGGTCGGCCCGCTGCCCGTCGGCGACGACCAACGCAGTCCGGAATCATGGACCATGGCGGGCAGTTCACGCCCGCCGTTCCCGGCCGCCACGGCGCCGAGGTCGGCGAGGTCGGTACCCAGGGCCACTTCGAGCGGCAGCCGCAGCGTCCGCTGCGCGGAGCTGTGCAGCGTGATGTCCTCCGTGCCCTCCGCGTGCCGGATCCGCTCGACGACGACGTCCGGGTCGGGCCCGGCATCCGAGGACACCCGTAGGGTCGCCGTGAAGCAGGACCGGTCCGCGGAGATCATGCGCGCCTGCACGGCGAGCGGTTCACGCCCCGCCACTCGAATCTGACAGCGCGACAGCAGGCGTCTGCCCCGGTGGTAGAAGCCTTCAAGCCCTTGCCCCGTCAACTGGCCCTGGCCCGAGGAGATCGCGAGTCCGGGCAGGGCGACACAGATCAACGCCTGGTGAACCGGGGCGAGTTCCGTACTCCGCCGCAGCGCACGGGCCGGTCCCGTCGAAGGAGCCTGGAGACCGGGGTGGCCCGGCGGCGTACGCGGTCGCCCTTGCGCAGGATCGGGCGGCACGGCACCGGGGGTCCGATGCGGGGCCGTTGCCCTCGGTGCCTCACGGACCGCCAGGAGGCGACGGGGCTCGTCAGTGTCACGCACCGTAGACGCGTACTGCGGCGAAGCGTCGGACGTCATCTTCGCTCCTCTCCCGCTGCGGGTACGGCACGCGGCCGACCTGCCCTGCACCTCGGCGGCGCGGCCCGGCCGCCGCCACCGCTCCACGAGATGAACGGGGCGCGCCCACTCCAAGTAACGCCACAGGGTCGCGAAGCGAGAAAGGGGTCCTGCTGGGCAGCTGGTCCTCATCCGTCGCCCCTGCTCCGGTGGCGCCTGGGGCGGCGGAACTCCGTCGGCCGCCGAGGTGCACGCGCACCCGCCCGCGCAGGGCGCGTCCCGGCTCCGGGACGCCGCTCACCCCGCCGGCGCAGGGCGGCCTCCAGGCCACGGGCGGCACGGGACATACCTGGATCGGCGGCGCCTCCGGGGACGGCCACCGCCGAAGGTCGAGGTCCGTCGATTCCGCCCGCACTCGTGGCTTCGCCCTCGGCTACCCCGGTCGGTGTGTCCGATGCCGATTCCGGGTCCAGGCCCAGGTCCGTGTCCAGATCCAGGTCGGTGTCCAGGTCCATGTCCAGGTCCGGGTCCGTCCGCTTCGCCCGCAGGATGCGTCGCACGGGCTCGGGGTCGAGCCCGTCGGCCCGTGCTTCGTTGAGCAAGCGGGCGAACACGTAGCGCGGGTCGGCGCCGAGGGCCATCTCCAGTGCCTGGTCCGCCTCAACGGTGTCGCCGAGCGACCAGGCCACCCAACCCACGAGTGCCAGCGGCGCGGCGGCGTACTCCCCGTAGGAACCGACGCACCGGCGCGCCAGCGCCCGCCACAGTCGCAGGGCGTGGACGGCCTCCTCGCCTTCCATCCACTCCGCCGCCCGGTCTCTGGTCATCCGGTCCTGGATGCCGAGAATCAGCGACGCGGCCTCGTCGTGCGCCAGCAGTTCGTCGTCCTTCAGGTCGGCCGCGAGCGCGTCGACCGCCCCCGGCGCGTCCGCGAGGCGCCGCATGACCAGGCGGGCCAGATCCAGCGTCTCCGTCTCCACCTCCTTGCGGGGAGTCCCCTCGAGGATCCTCGGCACGAGCTCCATCGCCGCCGCGTCGAGAGCACGCGTCTGATCCGTGACGAGCGCTGTCTCCCAGGGGGCCAGGCGCGCCCTCATCCTCCCCAGCGACCCTCGTACCTGAATGCCGGCGAAGGCCGCCGTGGCGGCCATCACCGAGGTGCCGTCGGTGGCGATCGCGTTGCCCTCCACCGGGCAGCACTCGGCGCGTGCGCAGCAGTAGGACCAGTACCTGCCCTCCGAGAGGCACAGCGCTTCCGTGACCGGCACGTCGAGACCTCCGCACTCGGTGCGGAGCAGCTGCGCCAACGGCCTGAGCTGCTGCATGATCTGCCGCCCCGCGCCGGGGCCCGGGGTCGGGGCGTCCTGGCAGAGGAACGCGACGACGCTGTCGGGGTGGCCGTCCCTGCGCTCGCACTCGCCGATCAGGCACTGGGCCATCTGTCGCGCCACGGCCTGCCAGTCCTCGGTGCGCTCGGGAATGCCGAGGCGCACCCGACCGCCGAAACGCCCCTTGTGCAGGGCGACCAGGACGATGCTGTCGTCGGGTCGGAACCCGAGCAAATACGGGAGTGCTTCGGCGAGTTCGCCTGCCGTGCGGAGGGTGATCTTTGCTTCGCCGGTCATCCCGGCCGGCTCGCTGTGATTCGTCATGGGCCGACCATGCCCCGGAACACGATACTCCGGTTCGTCCTGTGGATAACCTCGATCAGGGACACGACAGGAGTTGTCCACAGTCGGCGAGCTCGTTCGCGTGATGTCAGTACGATCGGGTTGCATGGGGGCATGAGCAACGAAGAGCTGCGGACAGCCGCCGATACCGTTCTCGCCCGTCTCGTCGGCGATCCGAGCGGCAAGGCCAGACTGCGTGAGGACCAGTGGCGCGCCATCGAGGCCCTGGTCGCCGACCATCGGCGGGCCCTCGTCGTGCAGCGCACCGGCTGGGGCAAGTCCGCGGTGTACTTCGTCGCGACCGCGCTGATCCGCCACCGCGGCGGCGGCCCGACCGTGATCGTCTCCCCGCTGCTCGCGCTCATGCGCAACCAGGTGGAGGCGGCGGAGCGTGCGGGCATTCGCGCCCGCACCATCAACTCGTCGAACACCGAGGAGTGGGACACCGTGCGGGCCGACGTGGCGGCCGGCGAGGTCGATGTGCTCCTGGTCAGCCCGGAGCGGCTCAACAATCCCGACTTCCGGGACAACGTGCTGCCCCAACTCGCCGCGGCCACGGGCCTCCTCGTCGTCGACGAGGCCCACTGCATCTCGGACTGGGGGCACGACTTCCGGCCCGACTACCGCCGCCTGCGCACGATGCTGGCCGAGCTTCCGCAGGGCGTTCCCGTCCTGGCGACGACGGCGACTGCCAACTCTCGTGTGACGGCGGACGTGGCCGAACAGCTCGGAACCGGATCCGGCTCGGACGCCCTGGTGCTGCGCGGCCCGCTCGACCGCGAGAGCCTCAGTCTCGGGGTCCTGCGGCTGCCGGACGCCGCACACCGCTTGGCCTGGCTCGCCGACCATCTGGACGACCTTCCGGGCTCCGGGATCATCTACACCCTCACCGTCGCCGCGGCCGAGGAGGTCACGGCCTATCTCCGTCAGTGCGGCCACACCGTGTCCTCGTACACAGGGAAGACGGAGAACGCCGACCGGCAACAGGCCGAGGAGGACCTCCTGGCGAACCGCGTGAAGGCGCTGGTCGCCACGTCGGCGCTCGGCATGGGCTTCGACAAGCCGGACCTCGGGTTCGTCGTCCACCTGGGCTCCCCGTCCTCGCCGATCGCCTACTACCAGCAGGTGGGCCGTGCCGGGCGTGGCGTCGATCACGCGGAGGTGCTGCTCCTGCCCGGCAAGGAGGACGAGGCGATCTGGCGCTACTTCGCCTCGCTCGCCTTCCCTCCGGAGGAGCAGGTGCGGCGCACGCTGGACGTGCTCGCGCAGGCCGACAGGCCGCTCTCCCTGCCCGCGCTCGAGCCCCTGGTGGAGCTGCGCCGCTCACGCCTGGAGACCATGCTCAAGGTCCTCGACGTGGACGGCGCGGTGCACCGGGTGAAGGGCGGCTGGATCGCCACCGGGCAGCCCTGGGCCTACGACACCGAGCGCTACGCATGGGTCGCCAAGCAGCGCGAGGCCGAGCAGCAGGCGATGCGGGACTACGCGACGACGGACGGTTGCCGTATGGAATTCCTGCGCCGTCAGCTCGACGACGAGGAGGCGGCCCCGTGCGGCCGCTGCGACAACTGCGCGGCACCGCGGTTCTCCGACACTGTCTCGCCCGAGGCACTGAACTCGGCGCGCGGTGAACTCGGGCGCCCCGGCGTCGAGGTGGAGCCCAGGAAGATGTGGCCCACCGGCCTCGCGGCCGTCGGCATCGAGCTCAAGGGCCGCATCCCTGCGGGAGAGCAGGCCGGGACCGGGCGGGCGCTCGGTCGTCTGTCGGACATCGGCTGGGGGAACCGGCTGCGCCCCATGTTCGCTCCGCAGGCCCCGGACGGACCGGTGCCGGACGACGTCGCGGGAGCCGTCGTCGACGTGCTCGCCGACTGGGCCAAGGGGCCGGGCGGCTGGGCGTCCGGTTCCGCCGATGCCTCGCCGCGCCCCGTGGGCGTGGTGACGATGGCGTCCTACACCCGCCCGCAGCTCATCCAGTCCTTGGGCGCCGGCATCGCACAGGTCGGCCGCATGCCGCTACTCGGCAGCATCTCGTACGCGCCCGGCAGCGACACCGCACACATTCCGCGCAGCAACAGCGCACAGCGACTGCGCGCCCTCGACGGCACGTTGACGCTCCCGGCCGAGCTGTCCGAGGCACTCGCGCGCGCGGGTGGCCCGGTTCTGCTCGTCGACGACTACACGGAGACCGGCTGGACGCTGGCCATGGCCACCCGGCTGCTACGCAGGGCGGGAGCCGAGGGCGTGCTGCCACTGGTCCTGGCGGTACAGGGCTGAGGAACGCGTAGCGATCCAACCTTTGGGCAGGGATATTGGCGACGCATCGTCAGATACAGGAACGCGGTCCCAATTGCTCGTTGCCGTCTGCCACTACGACGGGAAGAATTGGAGCTGCTCCCCGCGCGGCTCCCCGTGATCCGGTGGACGGTAGAGCTGTGTCGCGGTGCGCTCCCCAGTCCGACCCCGCCCTCAGTGTGGGCGTGTAGCCGAAGGGAGGACCGTGACCTTCGGATTCGCTCCGTCCTCGGTGGCATCGATGTCCGCGTCCTTGATGCGCGCCGAGAGGTCCGCCGATTCCGTCAACCGACCGACAAGGCTGCTCGATCCCGCGGAGTGGGCGGCAGCCAGCATCCCACTGCTGCGCAACCCGCGCGAGGTCGTCAGCGGGCTGCACACCCGCCACCGACCGATCCCACAGACCGTCGTCATAGCCGTGCTCGACCCCGACGAGCGACTGCGGGCCAGCGCCTCGTTCGTGCGCCGCGAGAGCACCACCGACGGCTGGACGTTCCGCAACGCCCTGCTGTTCCAGCTGCGCCGGGTGATCCCGCACGACCTGCGCCGACGCACGCCGGTGCGCACCGCGGTGATGCTGTACTGCCGCGAGGGGGACACCCGTTGGACAGAAGAGGACGGGGCCTGGATGTGGGGACTGCGTGACGCGTGCACCCTGCACGGCCTGCGCTGCGGCGCGTACATCACGATGACGCGGGACGGCTGGCAGGTACTCGGAGAGGGCAGGGCCGGTCGGCGCCCGAGCATGGGCTCAGTGGCCGAGGCCCTGGGTGCCGAGGAGCCGTCGGCGCCGCGCACCGGCGGCGCCGCGACGGAGGTGCTCCGCCGCGCCGCTGCGCGCTGAACGGCACTGCGGCCGTCGCGCACCCGCCTGCCGGACTCCCCGGACACCGCTTCGCGGTGCGGGCAGCCGGCAAGCGGCGCGTCAGACTCCGGCGCCCAGCAACGAGTTGATGCGCTCCGGGTCACCGCACACGACGAGCAGCGCACCGGCCCGGCCGAGCGCGATCGCCAGCGCTGTGGTGGCCACCTCGCCTGCTCCACCGTTCACGGCGACGACAACCACCGGGCGGGACGCCGCGCGGCCCAGGGCGGAGGCATCGGCGTAGAAGACGTCGTCACGCGCGTCGTGCTGCGCCCAGTAGGAGTCCTCACCGAAGGACAGCTCGTGGGCCGCCCACGGGTGCGGGTCCCCGGTGGTGACCACCAGGACGTCGCCGGGCGCGCGGCCCGAGTCGAGCAGCATGTCGAGGGCCTCCTCCGCGGCGTCCAGCGCGCCCTCGGCCGAGGCCGGGATGAGCTGGATCTGTGGCTGGGAGGCCGAAGTCGGCGTGGCGGCAGGGGCGTTCGGCCCCGGCTTGTGGGCACCCGCCGACTCGCGCGAGGTTCGCTGCGCGGGCGGCATCGGCCTGGAGGGACCCGGACGTCCGGGTCGCGGTGGCGCCGCGGGACGCGGGCCGGGTACGGGGCGGGGGGTCGACGCTGTACGGCCGCTGGCGGGCGTGGCGCGGGGACCCTGGGCACTCTCGGGAATCTGAGGCTCCTCGGGACTGAGAGGCATGAGCTGATATCTATCAAAACGCAGGTGCGGCTCGCGTCAACGGGTGGCACGTCAGTGCGAGCGTGGCGGTCAGAAGTCGAAGCCGAGCTGGCCCTCGATCTCCGGAACGCCGACGTCCGCCCAACTGCGGGCCTTCTTGAGGTGCCGCCACTGGGGCAGCGCATCAAGATACGCCCACGAAAGCCGGTGGTACGGGGTGGGCCCCCGTTCCTCCAACGCGGCGCGATGCACCGGCGACGGGTATCCGGCGTTCGCCGCAAACCCGAAGTCTGCATGGTCGATGCCCAGTTCGGCCATCATTTTGTCGCGGCGGACCTTGGCGATCACCGACGCCGCGGCGACGGCAATGCAGGAACGGTCCCCCTTGATCACCGTACGAACCTGCCAGGGGGAACCCAGGTAGTCGTGCTTCCCATCCAGGATGACCGCGTCCGGCCGCACCGGCAGGCCCTCGAGGGCGCGCACGGCGGCGAGCCGGAGGGCTGCCGTCATCCCCAGGGCATCGATCTCTTCGTGTGAAGCGTGCCCGAGGGCATGCCCGGACACCCAGCTCTCCAGCTCGACCGCGAGAGTCTCGCGGCGCTTGGGGCTGATCAGCTTGGAGTCGGTGAGGCCCTCCGGCGGACGACGTAGCCCGGTGACGGCGGCGCAGACGGTGACAGGACCGGCCCAAGCACCGCGACCGACCTCGTCGACACCGGCAATGATCTTGGCACCGGTAGTGGCGCGCAGTGAGCGCTCGACGGTGTGGGTGGGTGCTTCGTACGGCATGGCGGCAGACAGCGTACGCCGCCCGAGTACCGTCGCGACACCCGGCTCGCCATCAAGGCGTCTGGCGGCGCAACAACGGGATCATCACGTGGTCGATCATCTCCACCAGATCCCCCTCTCCCCATTCGCTTCCGCAAACCTTCGAGCGGTACATCATCAGCGCCGGAATCACGTCACACACGCTCGCCTCGTCGACATCCGGGCGCACCTCGCCTCGCTCGACACCGCGACGCACGACTTCCTTGACCAGCTCGACACTGGGCTCGATGACGCCCTCGGTGATCACGCTATGGAAGCGCTCGGCGGTGAGGGTGTCGCATTCGTGAAGCACCGCGCGCAGCGCGTAGCCGGGCCGCGAGTACATGGCCGCCCGCAACCGGCGGCACAGCTCCAGCAGGTCCTCGCGCACGCTTCCGCACTCCGGCGCCGAGTCCAACGCGGGCAGTCCCGCCTGGAGCGCGTCGACGACGAGGTCCTCCTTGGAGGGCCAGCGCCGATACACCGCGGCCTTGCCGGTCTGTGCGCCCGCGGCGACGCCTTCCATCGTGAGGCCGTTCCAGCCGACCGTACTGAGCTGATCCAACGCCGCTTCCAGAATGGCCCGTTCGAGCACGGGGCCACGCCTGCGAAGCGCGGAGGCCGCCTGAGCGGGGGCGACCGTCCGACGTGAACTAACCATCATCATCTCTCCGTTGAGCCGTCCGAGAGCGGTTCGGACGCGCGGCAGCGAGCTCAGCACACGCTCACGTGCACTGATGGGGAGCCACCACCGAGCATCTCAGGCTTCACCCCTTCCTTTCGATGGGTCGACAGCGATGTTCTTCCCGCGCGCTCCCAACTCCCGTAAAGAACGCTTGTGTTCACTATGACGGGGACGCTACGATCCCACACAGGGAACGTGACCGTTCTCTAATCATGCCCATGGGGGATCGCTCGTGACACAGGATCAGATCCAGGCACATCCGGCTCCGCCCAGTAAGCCCCGCGCCACCGCGCGCCCACCCCGACCCGGCATCGCGCTGACGGTGATCGCCGCATGCCAGCTGATGGTCGTGCTCGACGCCACCATCGTGAACATCGCCCTGCCACATATCCAGACGGAGCTGGGCTTCTCCACCAACAACCTGACCTGGGTGATCAATGCCTACGCGCTCACCTTCGGCGGACTGCTGCTCCTGGGCGGCCGGGCCGGCGACCTGCTCGGGCGCCGCCGCATGTTCATCACCGGTATCGCCCTGTTCACCCTCGCATCGCTCGTAGGCGGCTTCGCCCAGGAACCTTGGCAGTTGCTCGCGGCCCGCGCGCTTCAGGGCGTCGGCGGCGCGATCGCGTCACCCACCTCGCTGGCCCTGATCGCCACCACGTTCCCCGAAGGGCCCGAGCGGAACCGGGCGTTCGGGGTGTTCGCCTCCGTCTCCGCCGGTGGCGGCGCCGTCGGGCTGCTCGCAGGGGGCATGCTCACCGACTGGCTGGACTGGCGCTGGGTGCTGTTCGTCAACGTACCCATAGGCGTACTGATCGCACTCCTCGCCCCTCGCTACATCAAGGAGTCGCAGCGCCACCCCGGCCGGTTCGATCTGCCGGGCGCCTTCACTTCGACCCTCGGCATGGCCGCCCTCGTGTACGGATTCATCCGTGCCGCCTCCGAAGGCTGGAGCGACGGCCTCGCCATCGCGTCCTTCGGTGCGGCCGCGGTCCTGCTGGTCGCCTTCGTCGCCATCGAGAGGCGCACCAGCCAGCCGATCACGCCCCTGAGGCTGTTCAGGGACCGCAACAGGTCCGGCACCTACGCGATGATGCTGAGTCTCGCCGCAGCGATGTTCGGCATGTTCTTCTTCATCGTGCTCTTCGTGCAGAACGTGCTGCACTACAGTCCGATCAAGGCCGGTCTCGCCTTCCTCCCGGTGACCGCCGCCATCGTGCTCGGCGCCGGGATAGCCACGAACCTGCTGCCCCGGCTCGGCCCCAAACCCTTCATGACCGTGGGCAGCCTGCTGACCGCCACCGGCATGGGCTGGCTGACACTCATCGACCCCAGCAGCTCCTACCTCAGCGGCATTCTCGGCCCGATGCTCCTGTTCGGCTTCGGCATGGGCCTGAACTTCGTCACGCTGACCCTGACCGCGGTCTCCGGCATAGCCGACAGCGAGTCCGGTGCGGCGTCCGGCATGCTCAACACCACACAGCAGGTCGGCGGCGCCCTCGGCCTGTCGGTCCTCACCACGGTCTTCAGCAGCGCCAGCGAGAGCGAGGCCAAGAAACAGATCCCGAAGTTCCTCGCCGAAGGCTCCCCGGAACAGAAGGCCGAGTTCGCCAGGACCCACCGGCTGCCCGCTCCGTGGAACGACTCGGTGCTCGCCCACGGCATCAGCAACGCCTTCATAGCGGCCGCCTCGCTGGCCGTGGTCGCGGCGCTCATCGCTCTGTTCATCATCCAGGTGCGCAAGAGCGATCTGGAGGCGCTGAGCGGGAAGCCAGGGGCCTCGGTCTGAGGGGCACTCCCCCGGACCTGTGCCGTGCCCTACGCGGTCGGCGCCCAGGCCGGCAGTGGCTCGGTTCGCCCGAGCCACTCGGCCGAGGGCGCCCCGTCCGCGCCGGAGGCGACGATGCCGCCCACGATCGCGCAGGTCGTGTCCATGTCGCCGCCGACCTGGGCCGTGCTCCAGAAGGCCCCCTCGAAGTCACCGAGGCCTTGCGCCGCCGACCAGACGGCGAACGGCACGGTGTCGTGCGCGGTCGTCCTCCGGCCGCAGCCGAGGACCGCCGCCACCGTGGACGCGTCCCCGTAGTCGAGCATGTCCTTGGCGCGGCGCAGGCCGGCTCCCACAGCGCTGCGCGGCACGAGCGAGATCACTCCGTCCAGCAGGTCCTGCGGCGTGGGAGGACCTGCGGGATCGGCCACCAGAGCGGCAGCGGCCGCCACGGCCATCGAACCCACGACGGCCTCCCGGTGCTGGTGCGTCGGGTAGGCGGAGATCTCCGCCTGATGCGTGGCCTGCTCGGGGTCGTCGGCGTAGTAGGCACCGAGCGGCGCGATCCGCATCGCCGCGCCGTTCCCCCACGATCCCCGCCCGTTGAACAGCGCGGAGGCCAGGGTCCGCCAGTCCTCACCCTCCCGGACCTGCTGCAGCAGCCGGTTCACGGCAGGGCCGTACCCGCGGTCGACGTCCTGGCGCTCTGCGAACGCTCGCGCCAGCTCGTCCTGGTCGACGCGCTCGTGAGCGGCCAGGACGGACACCACAGAGGCGGCCATCTCGGTGTCGTCGGTCCACTGCCATGTGCCGTCCGGCAGCGCGCGGGCCTTGAGCAGCGGATAGTTCGCGGGGACGAAGAATTGTGATCCCAGCGCGTCTCCCACGGAGAGTCCGCGCAGGCTGGACAGGGCGCGGTTCAAGCGCCCGTCGGGTGAGGAGTCAGCGGTCATCGCCCTGCCACTCTATCCGGTGACTCCGTACGATTCCGGTTCGCACCAGCGGTCGAACGGGCGGTCCATTTTGTACTTTCCGTTCTCCCCGAGAACGAGCAACCGCATCTCCGCGTTCCCCGGGTTCGACAGCGACTCGAAATCCGCGACGGACCAGTGGAACCAGCGCATGCAGAACAGCCGCATGGTCAGCCCATGCGTCACGAGCAGGACGTTCGGCGGATGGTCCGGGTCCTCGAAGCTGCGGTGCAGGCTCTCCAGGAACGCGCCCACCCGGTCGTACACGTCCGCCCCCGACTCCCCCTGGGCGAAGCGGTAGAAGAAGTGCCCATAGGCGTCGCGATACGCCTTCTGCAGCCGTACGTCCTCGCGGTCCTGCCAGTTTCCCCAGTCCTGCTCCCTGAGCCGGGGTTCTTCTCGGATGCGTACGAGATCGGGGTCGAGCCGGAAGGCACGGAAGGTCTCGTGGGTGCGCCGGTACGGCGAGACGTACACGCTCACCCGCTCCCGTCCGAAGAGCCGCCGGAGGTCCTCGCCGGTGGTCTCGGCCTGGCGCCATCCCTTGTCGGTGAGCGTCAGGGCGTGATCGGGCTCGCGCTCGTAGATGGTGTCGTCGGCGTTGCCTTCGGATTCGCCGTGCCGGACAAGAACGATGCGCCGCGGTCGTGCCATGCACACGACCCTAGATCGCCGGGCGGGTTCGAGCACCCGTGCGGGCTGTGCAGCGTGGATCACAGCGGTCGACGGACGTGCAACGCGCGCGTGGTCACACGTTCAGACCGTCCAGGTCGACTCCAGTTCCACGATGTCCCCGGTGACGGCCGCGATGTCGACATCCGTCTGGGCGCGCACCGAAAGCCGCTCCACCCGGTCGACCTGGTACTTGCCGTGCTCGGCCGCCGAGCGCCACATGGAGAGGACCAGGAACTCGTCTCCTGGGGCGTCACCGAACAGCCCCCGGACCATGCCGGGCGAGCCGGCCATCGCCGGGTTCCACACCTTCTGCTGCATCAACGTGTAGTGCTCGGCCCGATCGGCGCGCACCGTGCAGTGCGCCACCCGCACGACGTCCGCGTCCGTGAACCGCGGCTCGAACCCGGTCTTCACATCGAAGCGATGGTCGAAGAGCTTCACCTGGATGTTCTTGAACGTCCCCGACTGTGCGGCCGCGAGCCGGTCGTGGGAGCGGGCCATGAAGGAGTCGTAGAAGGCACGGCTCTCCCAGAAGCCGAAGACGTGGGCCACATCGGCCCGTTGCCTGCTCCAGCCTCCACCCTGACCTCGGAAACCCGGCTCTCCCAGAAGCCCTGCCCACTTCCGCTGTCCCCGCTCGAAACCCCGACGGTCCACCACAGTGCAACGAATCCACTTGACCAGCACCGCGCCATCGTACGGCGCGCCGTCCATCTGCCGCGGTGGTCCCGAACCCACGGTCGAGACGCTCTGCGGGGATGGTCGTGTTGTTGTCAGTGGGACCACGTAGCGTATCCGTAGCACTCAACATCGCACCGAGGAGGGGGAGTTCGGTGAGCAGCCTCCGCAAGGGAATCGAGAAGATCGAGATCGGTCTGAAGTGGGACCCGAGCCCGATGGGTTCGGCTCCCCACGACCTGGACCTGATCGCCGCGGCGTACACGGAGGACGACCCGCACGGCAGCCCCGCGTACATCGTCCATTTCGATAGCCGTTCGCCCGACGGGACCATCACGCTCAACAGGGACAGCAGGACCGGGCAGGGTTTCGGTTTCGACGAGGTCATGACGCTCGAACTGGAGCGCCTCGCGCCCTCGTACGCGCGCGTGGTCGTGGGAGTGGCCATCCAGCAGGACGAGCAAGCGACCGGCCGCGCCAAGGTCTTCGCTGACATCCCGAACACGGCAGTACGTATAAGAGAGGGCTACACCGACCTGTCGCTGCACGACTTCGCGGTGGTCTCCGGCGCCTCTGCGACCACGGTCGCGGAGTTCACCCGGGGCATCGACGGGGAGTGGGTGTTCCACGAGGCGGTGCGGGGCTTCGACGACGGCGATCTGAACGCGTTCGCCGGGGCGATGGGCGCTCTGTAGGCACATCCGGCGGGGCCGCGGCGGGTCCCGGGTGACTACGCCGAAGGGCGGCGGAACCGTGATGGTTCCGCCGCCCTTCAGTTCAGGCGTTCAGCCGGATCGGACGTTCCGTCGGATCAGCTGCAGCCGCTGGTCGAACCGCAGCCCTCGCAGATGTAGCAGGAGCCGGCCCGCTGCATCTTCGTGCCGCAGGAGAAGCAGAGCGGGGCGTCGGCCTGGATACCCAGCTGCATCTCGACGAGCTCGGCGCTGGTGTGCGCCTGCTGCGGCACGGACTGCGCGGTGGCGTCCCCGGCCTTCGGCGTCTCGACGGCCTTCAACTCCTGGGCGCGGGGCGCCGACTGGGCCAGGGCCTCGACGTCGACCTCGTCCTCGTTCGGCTCGTAGGAACCCGTCTCCAGGTGACGCTGACGCTCCTCGGCGGAGTGGATGCCGAGCGCGGAGCGCGTCTCGAAGGGCAGGAAGTCGAGCGCCAGGCGGCGGAAGATGTAGTCGACGATCGACTGCGCCATCCGCACGTCCGGGTCGTCCGTCATGCCGGCCGGCTCGAAGCGCATGTTGGTGAACTTCGAGACGTAGGTCTCCAGCGGCACGCCGTACTGGAGGCCGACCGAGACGGCGATGGAGAAGGCGTCCATCATGCCCGCGAGGGTGGAACCCTGCTTCGACATCTTCAGGAAGACCTCGCCAAGACCGTCGTCCGGGTAGGAGTTGGCGGTCATGTAGCCCTCGGCGCCACCCACCGTGAAGGAGGTGGTGATGCCGGGACGGCCCTTCGGGAGGCGCTTGCGGACCGGGCGGTACTCGATGACCTTCTCGACGGCCTCGCGGATCGTCGCCTCGGTCTTCTCGGTGACCTCGGCCTTCTCCTGCTCCTTCTTCTTGGCGGAGAGGGGCTGGCCGACCTTGCAGTTGTCGCGGTAGATGGCGAGCGCCTTGACGCCCATCTTCCAGGCCTCGAAGTAGACCTCCTCGACGTCCTCGACGGTCGCCGTCTCCGGCAGGTTGACCGTCTTGGAGAGCGCGCCGGAGATCCACGGCTGGATGGCCGCCATCATGCGGACGTGGCCCATCGCGGAGATGGAACGCTCGCCCATGGCGCAGTCGAACACCTCGTAGTGCTCGGGCTTGAGGCTCGGGGCGTCGATCACATTGCCGTGCTCGGCGATGTGGGCGACGACCGCCTCGATCTGCTCCTCCTGGTAACCCAGGCGGCGCAGGGCCTGCGGCACGGTGCCGTTGACGATCTGCATCGAGCCGCCGCCGACCAGCTTCTTGAACTTGACCAGGGCGAGGTCGGGCTCAAGACCGGTGGTGTCGCAGGACATCGCGAGACCGATGGTGCCGGTCGGGGCGATGACGGACGCCTGAGCGTTGCGGAAACCGTTCTTCTCGCCGAGGCGGACGACGTCCTGCCAGGCCTCCGTGGCGGCGGCCCAGATCGGGGTGTCCAGGTCGTCGATGCGGACGGCCGCCGTGTTGGCGTCGGCGTGCTGCTTCATGACGCGCTGGTGCGGCGTGGCGTTCTTCGCGTAGCCCTCGTACGGGCCGACGACCGCGGCGAGCTCGGCCGAGCGCTTGTAGGACGTACCCGTCATCAGCGAGCTGATCGCGCCGGCGAGGGCGCGGCCGCCGTCCGAGTCGTAGGCGTGGCCGGTCGCCATGAGCAGGGCGCCCAGGTTCGCGTAGCCGATACCCAGCTGACGGAAGGCGCGGGTGTTCTCGCCGATCTTCTGCGTCGGGAAGTCCGCGAAGCAGATGGAGATGTCCATCGCGGTGATGACCAGCTCGACGACCTTGGCGAAGCGCTCGACCTCGAAGGACTGGTTGCCCAGACCGTCGTCCTTGAGGAACTTCATCAGGTTCAGCGAGGCGAGGTTGCAGGACGTGTTGTCCAGGTGCATGTACTCGCTGCACGGGTTCGAGCCGTTGATGCGGCCGGACTCCGGGCACGTGTGCCACTGGTTGATGGTGTCGTCGTACTGGATGCCGGGGTCGGCACAGGCCCAGGCGGCCTCGGCCATCTTGCGGAAGAGGGACTTGGCCTCGACCTCCTCGATGACCTCGCCGTCCATGCGGCCGCGCAGGCCGAACTTCGAGCCGGACTCGACGGCCTTCATGAACTCGTCGTTCACGCGGACCGAGTTGTTGGCGTTCTGGTACTGGACGGACGTGATGTCGTCGCCGCCCAGGTCCATGTCGAAGCCCGCGTCGCGCAGGGCGCGGATCTTCTCCTCTTCCTTCACCTTGGTCTCGATGAAGCCCTCGATGTCGGGGTGGTCGACGTCGAGGATGACCATCTTGGCCGCGCGGCGCGTGGCGCCACCCGACTTGATCGTTCCTGCAGAGGCGTCGGCACCGCGCATGAAGGAGACGGGACCCGAGGCGTTGCCGCCGGAGGACAGCAGCTCCTTGGAGGAGCGGATGCGGGAGAGGTTCAGGCCGGCGCCGGAGCCGCCCTTGAAGATCATGCCCTCTTCCTTGTACCAGTCGAGGATCGACTCCATGGAGTCGTCGACGGACAGGATGAAGCAGGCGGAGACCTGCTGGGGCTGTGGCGTGCCCACGTTGAACCACACCGGCGAGTTGAAGCTGAAGATCTGGTGCAGGAGGGCGTACGCCAGCTCGTGCTCGAAGATCTCGGCGTCGGCGGGCGAGGCGAAGTACTTGTGGTCCTCGCCGGCCTTCCGATACGTCTTCACGATGCGGTCGATGAGCTGCTTGAGGCTCACCTCGCGCTGCGGGGTGCCGACGGCGCCCCGGAAGTACTTGCTGGTGACGATGTTGACCGCGTTCACCGACCAGAACTCGGGGAACTCGACGCCACGCTGCTCAAAGTTGACCGAGCCGTCGCGCCAGTTGGTCATGACGACGTCACGATGCGCCCATTCCACCTCGTCGTACGGGTGCACGCCGGGGGTGGTGTGGATGCGCTCGACACGCAGACCCTTGTTGGCCTTGGCACCCTTGGCTCGGGAGCCTCGTGCCGGGCCGCTCGCCGTCTCTGTCATGCCGCCTCCCATATATCGGGCTAAAACGCCCTAAAGTGCCCGGATCTTCCCGTGCACGGTGTCTGTCTTGTGTTGCGGCCGCCGCTCTTGCCGCCCGCAACAGGTCTTGGGGTCGCCGCCGCCCGGCCCGTGGCCGTCAGTCGGCAGCGTGGGCGGGCACCGGGACTTCTACAGTCCCTCCGGGCCCGCACTCGCTCTGTGTGCGCTCTTCGTCCGCGCCGTCCGTTTCGGCGCCGGGCGTCTGTTCCCTCAGTTCCGCGATCGCCGACTCGAAATCCTCCAGCGAGTTGAACGCCCGGTACACGGACGCGAACCGCAGGTAGGCAACGAGGTCCAGCTGCTGAAGCGGGCCGAGTATGGCCAGGCCCACGTCGTGCGTGGTCAGTTCGGCGCTTCCGGTGGCGCGCACCGCCTCCTCGACCCGCTGGCCGAGCTGGGCGAGGGCGTCCTCGGTGACCGGACGCCCCTGACACGCCTTGCGTACGCCATTGATGACCTTGGTGCGGCTGAAGGGTTCGGTCACCCCGCTCCGCTTCACGACCATCAGCGAACACGTCTCCACCGTCGTGAAACGACGGGAGCAGTCCGGACACTGACGGCGCCGGCGGATCGACGTGCCGTCGTCGGTGGTGCGGCTGTCGACGACACGGCTGTCGGGATGCCTACAGAAGGGGCAGTGCATGAACTCCCAACCCTCCTTCACGGCACGACTCGATAGCCCCGAGAGGCTGGTTCACGTCTCTCGAAGCAGCCCCAAGCATAGGCGATGACCACGACCGAGTTGGACCGGGGACCACAACTTCTGGGCTGCGGATCCAATCCAACCACTACATCTGGGGTTCGGCCGCAATTTGCGCCCTATCGCGTGTCGCGCGTGTCGCGCACACGGAACGCGTCGCACCAGGGGGGGCGGCGGGGTCGCGTGACGCCCGAATCCGTACCGGCACGGCACAAGAAAAAAACGAGGGCGGTGCCTGGTTGACGGGGAGGCGAGTGGCAGACTGGGGGACCCACGGGCCGAACCTCGACTCCAGCCAAGAAGCGTACCGGATTGAGCTGAATTGCCACTCCGCTTCGAGGGTCGCCATACACCCAGGTGCATGATCACGACAAGCAATCAACGGTTTTTCACTCGAACGTGTGTTTGGCGCAACCTTTCGAAAGGAACTACCGTTGGCTAGCTAGGGAGACATTCTCGAGAGGGGCCGACCGACGTGACCACGACTGCAGACAGTGCCACCATCACTGCCCAGGGCCGCGCCCAGGGCCGCGCCCAGGGCCGACTCGAGCCGGTGCATGCCATGAATGACACAGCCATGAGCCAGGAGGGCCCCAAGCCGGGGCGCTCCCTGCCCGGCCGGCCGCCAGGAATCCGCGCGGACAGCTCGGGGCTCACGGATCGGCAGCGCCGCGTCATCGAGGTCATCCGGGACTCGGTGCAGCGTCGGGGGTACCCGCCGTCCATGCGGGAGATCGGCCAGGCGGTCGGCCTGTCCAGCACGTCGTCGGTCGCGCACCAGCTGATGGCACTCGAGCGCAAGGGCTTCCTGCGCCGGGATCCGCACCGCCCGCGCGCGTACGAGGTCCGTGGCTCGGACCAGCCCAGCGCGCAGCCCACGGACACCGCGGGAAAGCCCGCGGCTTCGTATGTGCCCCTGGTGGGCCGGATCGCCGCCGGTGGCCCGATCCTCGCCGAGGAGTCGGTCGAGGACGTCTTCCCGCTGCCCCGGCAGCTCGTCGGTGACGGTGAGCTGTTCGTCCTGAAGGTCGTCGGCGACTCGATGATCGAGGCCGCGATCTGTGACGGGGACTGGGTCACGGTCCGCCGCCAGCCCGTCGCGGAGAACGGCGACATCGTCGCCGCGATGCTCGATGGCGAGGCCACCGTCAAGCGCTTCAAGCGGGAGGACGGCCATGTCTGGCTCCTGCCGCACAACTCCGCGTACCAGCCGATTCCCGGTGACGAGGCGACGATCCTCGGCAAGGTAGTGGCCGTTCTGCGGCGCGTGTGACGCTCCCTCCCTGACCGGGCCCCGGAACCAACTGCGCCGGTTCCGGGGCCCAGCGCTGTCCGCGCCGGGCCCGTGCGTGCGTGCGTACGGGCCGGTTGCTACTCCGCGTCCGCCTTCTCCGCATCGGCCTTCTCCGAGGCTGTCTTCTTCGCCGCCGCGTCGATCGACGAGAGTGAACGCCGTACCTGATTCCGGTCCGTCGTGAACCAGAAGTCCGGCATCGAGGCCTTCAGATAGCTGCCGTAGCGCGCCGTCGCCAGACGGGGGTCCAGGACCGCGACCACGCCGCGATCGCCCGTCGCCCGGATGAGGCGGCCCGCGCCCTGTGCCATCAGCAGCGCCGAGTGTGTCGCGGCCACGGCCATGAAGCCGTTGCCACCCGCTTCCTCGACCGCCTTCTGGCGCGCGCTCATCAGCGGATCGTCCGGCCGCGGGAACGGGATCTTGTCCATCACGACCAGCTGGCAGTTCGGACCCGGTACGTCCACGCCCTGCCACAGCGACAGCGTGCCGAACAGACAGGTCTCCGGGTCCGCCGCGAAGGCCTTGATCAGCTCACCCAGGGTGTCCTCGCCCTGCAGCAGGATCGGATACTCCGGAATCCGCGTGCGCAGTTCCTCGGCCGCCGCCTGGGCCGCCCGCATCGACGAGAAGAGGCCGAGCGTACGACCGCCGGCCGCCTGGATCAGCTCGCTCAGCTCGTCCGTCATGTCCGTGCGCGTACCGTCACGCGTCGGCTTCGCCAGATGCTTGGCGACGTAGAGGATGCCCTGCTTGCGGTACTCGAACGGCGATCCGACGTCGACGCCCTTCCAGACCGGCAGATCCTCGCCCTCGGTGCCTTCGGGGGCGAGGCCCATGGAGGCACCCACCCCGTTGAAATCGCCGCCGAGCTTCAAAGTCGCCGAGGTCAGGACGACGGAGCGGTCGGTGAAGAGCTTCTCCCGCAGGAGACCGGACACCGACATGGGGGCGACGCGCAGGGAGGCGCCGAAGCGGTCGTGGCGCTCGTACCAGACGACGTCCCACTCCGAGCCGTTCGAGATCCGCTCCGCCACGTCGTGGATGTTCTCCACGGCGGCGAGGGCCTGCTTGCGGACGGCGTCCTCGTCCTGAACCGACTTGTCGCGCGTGGTGCCGATTGCGGTGATCACCGCACGAGCCGCATCGCGCAGGGCCATGAGCGCGTAGCCGAGGTCCTCGGGGACTTCCTCGAGACGGCCGGGCAGGGCCAGCTCCATGACCCGCTCGAAGCCTTCCGAGGCGGTCTGCAGCTGGTCCGCCGCCTTCTCGTTGACGAGCTTCGCCGCGCGCTTCACCGCACGGTTGACCTGGCCCGGAGTCAGCTCCCCCGTCGCCACGCCGGTGACCCGCGAGACGAGTTCGTGCGCCTCGTCCACGATCAGTACCTCGTGCTGCGGCAGCACCGGCGCGCCTTCGATGGCGTCGATCGCCAGCAGCGCGTGGTTGGTCACGATGACATCGGCGAGCTTGGCGCGCTCACGCGACATCTCGGCGAAGCACTCCTGGCCGTACGCGCACTTCGACGCTCCCAGGCACTCGCGCGAGGAGACCGAGACCTGCGCCCAGGCCTTGTCCGATACGCCGGGCGTGAGGTCGTCCCGGTCGCCCGTCTCCGTCTCGTCCGCCCAGTCGCGCATGCGCAGCAGGTCCTGACCCAGCTTGCTGGTGGGCGCGGCCGCCTCGAACTGGTCGAAGAGGCCCCCTTCCTCCTCCTGCGGTACGCCCTCGTGGAGGCGGTGCAGGCACAGATAGTTCGACCGGCCCTTGAGCATCGCGAAATTGGGGCGGCGCCGCAGCAGTGGGTGCAGCGACTCGACCGTGCGCGGCAGGTCCCGCTCCACGAGCTGGCGCTGCAGCGCCAACGTGGCGGTCGCCACGACGACGCGCTCCCCGTGAGCCAGGGCCGGTACGAGGTAGCCCAAGGACTTACCTGTGCCGGTGCCCGCCTGGACGAGAAGATGGGAACCGTCGTCGATCGCCTCGGCGACGGTCTCGGCCATGGTCACCTGGCCAGGGCGCTCCGTGCCGCCGACAGCGGTGACGGCGGCGTGCAGGAGCTCGGGGAGTGAGGGCTTCGTCATAGCTCGACCACCCTAAACGGACCCACTGACAATCCGGCGATCACGGCTGATGCAGCGGATTGGCGACGGTGCCGTGCACGGCCGCGTGCGGGCGGTCGGCGCGGTCGCGGTAGCCGTCGAGATGCAGCCGGTTGCGGTTGAGGCACAGGCGCTCGATCTCCGGGGTGAGCAGGTCGAACATCTCGTACCGCTCCTTGAGCTCCGGGAAGCGGGCGTGGTGGCGCAGGATCTCGGCGCGCACCAGGGCCCAGAACTCGTCCTCGGGCAGCCCGAGTTGCTCCTCGTACAACGGCGCCAGGTAGCGGAAGACGCCCACGAAGAGTCCCGAATGGATGAACTGGGTGAGGAACGCAGGGTCCTCCGTGAGCAGGACCTCGCGCACGTCGTCGGGCATGGAGTCGTGCTCGGGCAGCGGCTCCGAACTGATGTTGACGTCGTCCACGAAGTCCTTGACCGCGAGCCGCACGGGCACGTCCTGGTCGTCGAAGACGACGATGGCGTTCTCTCCGTGAGGAGAGAAGACCGTTCCGTAGCGGTAGAGAAAGCGCAGCAGTGGGGGCAGCAGGGCGGCGAAGAGCCTACGGAGCCATGTCTTCGGGTCCAGGCCCGAGCGGTCGACGAGCTCCGCAACGAACGCGCGCCCTTCAGTGTCGCTGTGCAACAAGGAGGCGAGCGTTCGGGCGCGCTCTCCGGGGGCGAGGTGCCGGGAGAGGGGCTCGCGCCAGATCGCGCCCAGCAATTCCTTGTACTGGTAGGGGACTTCGTCGAGCCCGTCGTACAGCGGGTGCTCCACGGTCACGGACGCGACCTCGCCCAGTAGGACGACGCGGCATTCGTCACTCAAGAAGGGGTCCGCATCGCGCAGTGCGTGCACCCATGCGGTGACGGCAGGAGCGGCCCAGGTCCGCTCTGTCGGAAGTCCGCGCCATACAAGGGTGTTGAAGATGGACAGCGGCAACTTCACTGTGTGCCGGTCGGGACGCGCCGTGTTCAGGAACGTACGGATGGACTGCTGGGGCAGGCGCAGATCACCGTCCGTGGGCAGTGGAACGATGTCGTTCGTGGCGATGGACGGCGCGAAGAGCGGCAGCACGATGTCGTCCCACTGCCAGGGGTGCACCGGGAGATAAAGATACGCCGCCGAGTCCAGGTCGCGATCCCGGAGCGCCTGCGCGAACAACTCACGGGTCGGACCGTCGAGTTCGCCGTCATAGAGGGAGGCGGGGTCCTCCAGGGCCGCGACACCTCGGTAGGTGGCGAGGCCGGTGTGCACGGCGATCCACGGGAGGCGGGTGGGGCGGCGCGATTCCGGTGCCCAGCGCGAGGTGTCGGTTGCGGAGAACCCGAGACGCCCCTTGTTCAGTACGAGCCAGGGGTGGCCGGTCTGGTGCCCCTCGAGTTCGGCGTATCCGAGGTCGGCCAGCTGCGGCGCGGTGAGCGACGTGTGGTCGAGGCGGGCGTCGGCGGCGAGGGTGACGGTGAGTTCGCGGATGAGATGGCCGAGGGTGCTGCCGTCGAGGCCGAGAGCGTACTTGGCACGGAGGAGGAAGGTGAGCGGATCGGTGACGGGCTCGCGTCCGCCTTGGGCCGAGGCCGTTTCGGCTGTTCCGGTCGGCTCGCGTTCCGCATGGCCGGTCGGCCTGTCCTTGCCCGGCAGACCGGGTTCCCATTCCATGCTCGCCGGGTCGACCTGCCAACTGCCGTACGCGCCGCGGCGGGCGCGGAAATGAAAGGTGCCGCCGGCCGCATCCTTCGCGCCGGCCTCCTCGCCGCTGCCCTCCCTCGCGTCGGCCTCTTCGCCGCTACCCTCCCTCGCACTGACCTCCCCGCCGCCCGCTCCGCCTGGCCGGCCAGCCGGGAGCGGCAGGGCGTAGGGACGGTATCCGGGGCCGGCCGGGGTGAGGGCCGTCGGTCGCAGGATGTCCTCGTAGGCGAATTCACCGATCAGCTTGGCCAGCAGTCGGGCGCCCGCCCTGGCCCAGTTCCCGGACGTCAGCTCGGGCGGGTCGTACAGCTCGGTCGGCTCTTCGGAACTCGGGGCGACGGGCGGATTCGGCACGGGGACTCCTCGGACGGGAACCGGATCGGGTCGAGGTTCGTTACAGAGAGTGACTGGCCTGGAGCACGTTGCGCAGGGCGCGGTCACGGACCATGAGCGCGGCCCGCTTGTCGGGGAGGTCCACCTCGGCGAAGAAGCGGAATCCCGCGCCCAGGAAAGCGGAGACGGAGGGGGTGTTGCGAAGGTCGGGTTCCGCGATGACGCGCGCGCAGCGCGGGCGATGATCGAGTACGAGGTCGGCGACGGCTGTGAGCAGCGTGGTGCCGAGTCCTCGTCCGCGGTCGGCGACGCCACCGATGAGGAGGTGGATTCCGGTGTCGTGCGGGCGGGCGGGGTAGTGGCGGGCCAGCGGGTCGAGGTCGGCGCGGTAGATCTCCCAGTAGCTCATGGGCGCGCCGTCGAGGACGCCGAGGCAGGGCACGCTGCGTCCGTCGCCGTCGAGTTGGGGGCTCAGGTGGTCCGCGGTGACGGTGTCGGGTCCCGCGAGCTCCCAGAAGGCGGCCACGGCGGGGTCGTTCATCCAACGGCTGATGAGTGCCAGGTCTCGCTCGACGCGCACGGGAACGAGCTGGAACACGCCTGAGGGAGTGGTGACCGGTCCCCACTCCCCCACGTCGTCGAGCAGGTCGTGCTCGGTCGGAGCCGTGGGGTCGGGGGCGAGTCGGTGCCCGCCGTCCTGCTCCGCGATGAGCGCGAGCAGTTCGTCGGGGAGACGCAGGTCCAGGGTGTCCTGGAAGTCGGCGCTGTCCGCACCGTCCGCGCTCCGCGTGTGCTCGGCGTTCTCAGCGCCCTCCGCCTTCTCCGCGCCCTCCGCCTTCTCAGCACCCTTCGCCTTCTCCGCGGGTGGGGCGGGGGCGTGGGAGGCGGCGGTGGGAGTGGTGTCGGCGTCGGTGCTCGCATCGGTGGGAGGCACGGCGACGCTCCTCTCAGGTACGACGGGAATGAAAGGGGTTGGCGATGGTGACATAGACGGACTGGGTGTCGACGGGACCGACGAGTTCGTCGAGGCCCTGCAGCCGGGTGAGCATGTTGGCCTTGCAGCGCAGCGTGGGCGAGTCGAGCAGCAGGCTCGGCAGTGTGCTGCGCTGTCGGTTCGGCCCGGCGGCGGCTTCGCCGAGGAAGCGGCGGAACGCGGCGATCAACAGCTGTTCGTCGGCGAGCCCTTGGGAACCGAAGGCTCCGATCAGGCCGAGGACGTTGTTGATGGCGAGGTAGTAGGCGAATCGCTCGTCGGTGACGTCGTCGTCGACGAAGGTGTCGCTGTGCGTGCCGATGCCGGGCAGACGCCGGTCGAGTTCGGCGCGGCGGGACTCGCGGAAGTAGAAGCCCTGGTTGTCCCGGTAGCGCCCGCCGACGGGCCAGCCGTCGCCGTCCAGGAGCAGCAGAGTGTTCTGCTGATGGGCTTCCAGGGCGACGCCGGCTTCGCCGTCGAGCCAGAGCACGGGGCGTACGACGTGTTCCAGATAGCGCAGGAACCACTCGGCGGCCACGGCTCCGCGGGAGCGTCCGGTGCGGGTCGCGAGCCGGGTCACGGTGTCGGCGAGGCGGGAGCTCATGGCCGGGTTGCCGGTGCGGCCGGCCAGGTGGTCGGTGCGACCGTCCTGGCCGGCGGTCGGCCTGGGCGAGACGAAGCCGGCGACGCACGCCGCGTCGTCGTGGGAGCGGAAGGGGTTGGCGCGGATCATCACGTCCAGGCCCTGCACCGGTTCGCCGTCCGGGCCGTCGACGGCGAGCCAGGCCGGGTCGCGGACGACGTCGAAACCGGGGTGCGCGGACTGCCACTGCGCGGCGAGACCGGTGCCGAGGAGCCGGTGGACCTCGACGCCCCGGTGGAGTTCCTTGCGGAGGTTCTCCCGGCGGGAGTTGGTGATGCGCAGGCCCAGGGAGAGCTTGAGCATGGCCGGCGCGCCGGGCCGGTACAGCGTGCGGACGGAGGAGGTGGGGAACCAGGGCTCGCCGTACGGGCCCAGGTCACGCAGCAGGCCGGCGTCCAGAAGGGCGGCGGTGGCGGGGCGCTCACGCAGTTCGCGCAGCTGCCATGGGTGCACGGGCAGCGCGGCGTGCCCCGCGGGCAGTGGGAGCCCCGGTCCTGCCAGTTGGGAGGTGAGTTCGGCGGCGGTGCGGGCGCGGTCTTGTTCGGTCCAGGCCGAGTCGTGGGCCAGGACGTCCGGGGCTACAGCGATCCAGTGCAGGGGGAAGGAGCCACGCAACTCCGGTGAGTAGCGGCCCGCTTCGGCGTCGGAGAGCCCTTCGCGGCTCTTCGGAGTCGGGTGCAGCGGGTGCCCGAGGAGCAGCGCCTGCTCCGCGGCGAGGAAGGGATCGGCCTGGTCCGCGGGGTGGCGGCGGCGGTCCGCGATGAAGTCGGTGGTGCGGCGCATCGAGTCGGCGACGCGGACCACCAGTTCACCGCTGTCACCGCCGGGGGCGGGGGCTCCCTGGGCGGGGCCACCGGCGGCGGCGGGGGCGTCGGCCTCGCCGTGGGCCGACTCCCTGCTCAGGAGGGCGGCGAGTGCGACGGCGTCCACGCCGGGGGCGTGCGGCGGCGCGTCCTCCAGGCAGGGCAGGCCGAAGCGGTGCCAGCCGGAGGGCGACCAGTAGTGGGCCGGGACGAGGAGGACGGTGCCGCTCGCGGGCAGCGGGATGCGGAGCGCGCCGAAGGAAGGAGGAGCGATGTTGTTCTCGCGCACCCAGCAGCGCAGCAGGTTCTCGACCGCTGCCGCCTGGGCGGCAGTCGCGGGGTCCGGGTGTTCCAGGAGATCGACGACGGGGGTGCGGGGACGATCGGTCTCCTGGTCGCCGCCCTGCTGCCGCGGGATCGAGTCGCGCTCCTGGGTGCGCGGGGCTTGCGTGTCACAGGATCCGCCGGCGGTGGGACAGGGACGGCCGTCGGAGGCGGGGGTGGCGTTCAACTGGCTTCCTTGCGTGGGGTGGTGGGCTCCATGAGGCGGTGGTCAGGCCGGTCCGGCGTGTCACTGCCGTCGCTGGTGGTGGCGTGTCGTCGGGCGCTCCTACGACTCGTGACGGCGGGTGCGGGCGACGGACGCCAGGGCGTCGGCGAGCCGGTCCACGATGGCCGCGGCCTGCTCGTCGGTGATGGTGAGAGGAGGAAGCAGGCGTACGACGCTGGAATGACGGCCGCCGAGTTCGACGATCAGGCCGCGGTGGAGGCAGGCGTCGCGCACGGCGGCGGCGAGTTGGGGCGCGGCCGGGAGCGGGGCGGACCCGGCGAACAGCAGGTCGTCGGCGAGTTCGTCGGCACCGGGAGCGGGGACGGCGCCCTCCGGGTCGACGAGCTCCACGCCGATCATCAGGCCACGCCCGCGGACCTCGCCGACACACGCGAACTCGTCGGACAGCCGCCGGAGTTGGTCGAGCATGCGGGCGCCGAGAGTGGCGGCACGCTCGGCGAGGGCATTCTCGCGGACATACGAGAGGGTGGCGGCGCCCGCGGCCATGGCGAGCTGGTTGCCGCGGAACGTGCCGGCGTGCGCTCCCGGAGGCCAGACGTCGAGGTCGTCGCGGTAGACGACCACGGCGAGCGGCAGGCTGCCTCCGATGGCCTTGGAAAGGACCATCACGTCGGGCACGACACCACTGTGCTCCACGGCCCAGAAGGCGCCGGTGCGGCCGACGCCGGTCTGTACCTCGTCGACGACCAGCGGGATCGAGCGCTGCTCGGTGACGGCTCGCATCCGGCGCAGCCAGGCATCGGGGGCGGGGATGACACCGCCCTCCCCCTGCACCGGTTCGAGGATCATGCCCGCCGGCTGCGGCACCCCGGACTTGGTGTCGTCGAGGAGCGATTCGGTCCAGCGGGCGGCGAGTTCGGCGCCGCGCGGGCCCCCGATGCCGAAGGGGCAGCGGTAGTCCTGCGGATACGGCAGGCGCGTGACGCGGACGTCCTGCGCTCCGCCGGAGGCTTCGAGCGCCCCCGCGGTCATGCCGTGATAGGCGCCCGCGAAGGACAGCAGGCCCGAGCGCCCGGTGGCGGTGCGGACCAGTTTCAGCGCGGCCTCGACCGCGTCGGTTCCTGCGGGACCGCAGAACTGGATGCGGGCCCGGTCGGCCAGTCCGGGCGGCAGCGTGCGGAACAGCTCGGTGGTGAACGCGTCCTTGACCGGGGTGGCCAGGTCGAGGACGTGCAGCGGCGCACCCGAGTCGAGCACCTTGCGGATGGCCTCGAGCACCACCGGGTGGTTGTGGCCGAGTGCGAGGGTCCCCGCGCCGGACAGACAGTCCAGGTAACGGCGGCCGTCGGCGCCCTCGATGGTGAGCCCGCGTGCCCGTACGGGCACGATCGGCAGGGCGCGCGCATAGGTGCGCGCCGCGGACTCCCGCGCGCCCTGACGGCGCAGGATCCCCTCGTGCGCGACGGTGTCGCGGACAGGGGTTTGCGGTGTCCCCCCGCCATACGGGGCCGGCACCACCAGGGTCTCAGGATCGGTCACAGGCACAGGATCGGTCACCGCCACGGCTGTTGGTCCTCCCGCTGGATATACGGCCGAAAAGGCCCCTCGACTCACCCATCGGCGGGGCGAGTCGGCGCGCGCTGAACGCCGACTGCGGTTCCCCCGTACGTACCAACGACGGGACGGGCGGAGGAACACGGCTCGTACGGGACTCATGAGCAGACCTTTGCCAGGTGTCCGCGGCGCCGGCGGGCCACCGCAGTCGCCGCTCCCCCACCGCAGACCCGAGGCGCGCCGCCCCGTAACGATCCGTACCGGCCGGAAGATCCCTCCGTGACGGAACCGTTGCTGTTCCGTCGGCCGTCGCCGACGGCACCGACATAGGGTGGTGTGCCGTTCGGAGGCGAGGTTTCGACCCGACTCCACCGCACACGTACGACAGTTCAACCTTTTCGAAGCCCAGGGGGATTCACGACATGCGACCCATACGCCCGCAGTTCGCCGCGCGCCGCGCTCGAGGCGCGCGAAGCAGAACGTCCCCCGTGGCGGCGGCGGTCGCGCTCGGTGCTGTGGTCGCTCTGACCGCCACGGCGTGCGGTCCGAGCGAGAACCACGCGAACGACAAGCCCACCGCCTCGGCATCCGCGGGCGGTGGCAAGTTCAAGATCCCGGACGACATCCAGGACCGGCTGAAGGAACACGGGATCGACCCGGACAAGTGGAAGGGCGGCGAGTGGAGGAATTGGGACAAGGACAAGTGGCTGCGTGAGGCGCAGGACTTCGTCAACCCGATCATCCAGGGGCTGTGGGACTCCAACCGGATGCGGGACGCCGACAAGAACCCCGGTGGCGAGGTCGACGAGAACGACCTCTCCGGCGACCAGGGTGTGACGGACCCGGAGCCCAGGCCGGTGGCGGCCGCGGGCGTGTCCACTCCGTACCACGCGAACGCCCCGTACGCGGGCAAGCTGTTCTTCGACGGCCCCAAGGGCTCGATGGTCTGCTCGGCGACCGTGGTCACCGACCCCGCGCACCCCGGCAGGTCCAACATGCTCTGGACGGCGGGCCACTGTGTGCACGCGGGCAAGAACGGCGGCTGGTACCGCAACATCGCGTTCGTGCCCTCGTACAACGACAGCGGCAAGTCCGAGCAGGAGCTGCAGAACGCGCCCAGGAACGAGGTCGCGCCGTACGGCGTGTGGTGGGGCGACGCGGCACTGACGTCCGACCAGTGGATCGCGCAGGGCGGCCCGAGCGGCGGGGCGGGCGCTTCGTACGACTTCGCCGTGATCCATGTGACGCCGGAGAAGGGCGGCACCACCAAGTCCCTCGAGGAGACGGTGGGTTCGGCGCTTCCGGTGAACTTCAACGCGCCGGCGGTGCCGAAGGTCTCGCAGCTGACCGCGAAGGGCTACCCGGCGGCGGCGCCGTTCGACGGGCAGAAGCTGTACCAGTGCGCCGACAGGCCGGGCCGTCTTTCGCTGAACGACGCGGACCCGACGATGTACCGCATCGGCTGCACCATGACGGGCGGTTCGTCCGGCGGTGGCTGGGTCGGCCAGGGCGCCGACGGCCAGCCGGCCCTGGTGTCCAACACCTCGATCGGCCCGGTGACGGCGGGTTGGCTCGCGGGCCCGCGGCTCGGCAAGGAGGCCAAGGGGATCTACGACTCGGTGAGCAGGAAGTTCGCCGGGCAGTAGTCAGAAGGCCGCCGGGCAACAGTAAGAAGGCCGCCAGGCAGTAAGAAAGCCGCCGGGCGGCAAGGACGTCACCAGACGGTGAGCAGTCGCCGCGCGGCCGACCGACCTCATGGCTGAGCCCCTCTCCGGTCCACCGGGGAGGGGCTCAGCCATGTTCGATACGTCGGTACGGGCCGTCAGCCCGCGACCACCGCCGGAACGTACGGCGCGAATTCCGCCGCGAGTTCCTCGTGGACGCGTGCCTTCAGGAGCGTGCCCTCCGGGGTGTGCTCCTCGGAGATCACCTCGCCGTCGGCGTGCGCCCGCGCGACCAGCTGGCCGTGCGTGTACGGCACGAGGGCCTCGATCTCGACCGCGGGGTGCGGCAGTTCGACGTCGATGAGCTCGAGCAGCTCCTCGATGCCCTGGCCCGAGCGGGCAGAGACGGCGATCGCATGCTTCTCCACGCGCAGCAGCCGCTGCAGCACCAACGGGTCGGCCGCGTCCGCCTTGTTGATCACCACGATCTCCGGCACATCGGTCGCCCCGACGTCGCGGATGACCTCACGTACGGCGGCGAGCTGCTCCTCCGGCACCGGGTGCGAACCGTCGACCACATGCAGGATCAGGTCGGAGTCACCGACCTCCTCCATGGTCGAGCGGAACGCCTCGACGAGGTGATGCGGCAGGTGCCGTACGAAACCGACCGTGTCGGCCAGCGTGTACAGCCGACCGCTCGGGGTCTCGGCCCGGCGCACGGTCGGGTCCAGGGTGGCGAACAGCGAGTTCTCCACCAGGACGCCCGCGCCCGTGAGGCGGTTGAGGAGCGAGGACTTGCCGGCGTTCGTGTATCCGGCGATGGCTACCGAAGGCACCTTGTGCCTGCGGCGCTCCTGGCGCTTGATGTCGCGGCCGGTCTTCATCTCCGCGATCTCACGGCGCATCTTCGCCATCTTCTCGCGGATCCGACGCCGGTCCGTCTCGATCTTGGTCTCACCGGGACCACGCGTGGCCATGCCGCCACCGGAACCGGAGGAGCCACCGCCACCCATCTGCCGGGACAGCGACTGACCCCAGCCGCGCAGCCGCGGCAGCATGTACTGCATCTGCGCGAGCGCGACCTGCGCCTTGCCCTCTCGGGACTTGGCGTGCTGGGCGAAGATGTCGAGGATCAGGGCGGTCCTGTCGACCACCTTGACCTTGACGACGTCCTCGAGGTGGATGAGCTGGCCGGGGCTGAGCTCACCGTCGCACACGACGGTGTCCGCTCCGGTCTCGAGCACGACGTCACGCAGCTCCTGGGCCTTGCCCGAGCCGATGTACGTCGCCGCGTCCGGCTTGTCGCGGCGCTGGATGACGCCGTCGAGCACGAGCGCGCCCGCTGTCTCGGCGAGGGCGGCGAGCTCCGCGAGGGAGTTCTCCGCGTCATGAACCGTTCCCGACGTCCACACGCCGACGAGTACCACGCGCTCCAGGCGGAGCTGTCGGTACTCGACCTCGGTGACGTCCTCGAGCTCGGTGGAGAGGCCCGCGACACGGCGCAGGGCCGCGCGCTCGGAGCGGTCGAACTGCTGGCCGTCCCGCTCTCCGTCGATCTCGTGGCTCCAGGCGACGTCCTCTTCCATCAGGGCATCGGCCCGAAGGCTCTCGGTGTGGTTCTGCACCATGTTCTGCGCGTCCTGGGAAGGGGAAGAAGAGGAGGTCATTGGGTCCTTACGTCTGTGGGATTCGGGAAACGCGACGGGCGTCCCACCCGTCATTTGTCACAACGCTCGGCCTGCTCCGGGGATTCCCGCGAGCGCCGATCCGGTGGCCCGCGCCGTCGACGTCGACGATATTCGCACGGTACGGGCCGTCTCGTCATCTGGATTGTTTCCCCGTGTCAGTGCTTCGACACCGGGTCGACCTTCCAGTCCGGATGGCCCGGCATGGGCGGCGTCTTCTTCCCGTAGAGCCAGGCGTCGAAGAAGTCGCTCAGGTCCCGCCCCGACAGCTGCGAGGCGAGCCGCACGAAGTCCGCGGTCGTGGCGGTGGAGTCACGGTGCGTGCCCACCCACGTGCGCTCCAGGCGCTGGAAGGCGTCCGCGCCGATCTCCTGGCGCAGGGCGTAGAGGACCAGGGCGCTGCCGTCGTAGACGACCGGCCGGAAGATGCTGATCTTCCCGTCGCTCGTGGGCGCCTTGGGCGCGGCGGGCGGTCCGCCGTCGGCGCGCATGGCGTCGGACGCGCGGTAGGCGGCGCGCATCCGCTTCACCATGGGCCGGTCCGCCTTCTCCTGGGCGTACAGGGACTCGTACCAGGTGGCGTGGCCCTCGTTGAGCCACAGGTCGGACCAGGAGCGGGGGCTGACGCTGTCGCCGAACCACTGGTGTGCCAGCTCATGGACCATGATCGACTCGACGTACCACTTCGGGTACTCGGGGCGCTCGAACAGGTCTCTCTCGAAGAGAGAGAGCGTTTGCGTCTCGAGTTCGAAACCGGTGGACGCATGGGCGATCAGCAGCCCGTAGTTCTCGAAGGGGTAGTGGCCGACCTTCCCCTCCATCCAGGAGATCTGACCCGGCGTCTTCTTGAGCCACGGCTTCAGCGCCTTGACGTCCTTGGCCGGCACGACGTCGCGTACGGGGAGTCCGTGCGGGCCTTCCTGGTGCAGCACCGCGGAATGGCCGATGGAGACCTGGGCGAGCTCGGTGGCCATGGGGTGGGCGGTGCGGTAGGCCCACTTCGTGGCACCTCCTTGTCGCGTTTTCCCGACAGGGAGACCGTTGGCGACCACCGTGTACTTCTTGGGTGCGGTGACCCGGAAGGTGAAGTAGGCCTTGTCGGAGGGGTGGTCGTTGGACGGGAAGACACGGTGCGCGGCGTCGGCCTGGTTGGCCATCGCGAGCCCGTCCTTGGTGCGCAGCCAGCCGACTTCCTTCTTGCCGGACCTCGGGTCGCTGGTGTGCTGCACGGTGATGTTCAGGGCTTGGCCGGGGGCCACGGCCGCGGTGGGTGTGACGACCAGGTCCTCGCCCTTGGTGGCGTAGTGCGCCCGCGCCCCGTTGACCGTCACCGAACGCACGGTGCCGTGCGAGAAGTCGAGGTTGATCCGGTCGAGCCAGGAGGTCGCCCGCGCGTTGATCTTGGTGACGGCGTCGAGGGGCTTGTTGTTGTCACCGCGGTACGTGAAGGAGATGTCGTAGTCGGTGACGTCGTAGCCGGGGTTGCCGAGATGCGGGAAGAGCCGGTCGCCGATGCCGAGCGGCTCGGCGGGTGCGGCCGCGGCGACAAGGGCGAGCGAGGCGCCGGCGGCCAGAAGTGCGGCGACGCGGGGCGTTCGGGAGCTGAGCAGCATGAACTACGGCTATCAGCGCGCGCCTCGGCGCACGGTGCGGCACGCGCCGCACCACCCGAACGAGGTTTCCGGGTGGGCCTACAGGGCGCCTGCCGCCGCGTGGCGCGTGCGCCCCACGTCGTACACGCCCGGCACGTTCCGCATCGCCCGCATGAGGCCCTGGAGGTGCGCGGCGTCCGGGAGTTGGAGCGTGTACGTGTGCCGGACGCGGCCCTGGTCGGGCGGGTCGACGGTCGCCGAGATGATGGCGACGCCCTCCAGCGCTATGGCCTCGGTCAGGTCGGCCAGCAGATGGGGACGGCTGAACGACTCGGCGATCAGGGTCACCCGGTACTCGGCCGCGTCCGCGTCCGCCCAGCGCACGCCGACCTCCGCACGCCCCGCGTCCTTCATGCGCGCCACTCCGGAGCAGGAGACGCGGTGCACGGTGACGACGCCGCCGCGCACGGCGAACCCGGTCACCTCGTCGGGCGGTACGGGCGTGCAGCAGCCCGCGAGGCGCACCGTGGCGCCCGGCTGGTCGACCACGGCGTTCGCCGCGAAGGGCCGCGCCGAAGGACCGCTGTACGGGGCGCGGGGCGCCGAGGGGGGCGCGCTCGGCCCCTCCGGGTGGGTGGCGAGCCAGCGGCGGATGGCGATGCGGGCGGCGGGCGTACGGGCGTGGTCGAGCCAGTCGATCGACGGCTCGGACGCGGCGCTGCCCTCCACCCCCGCCATGAGCAGCTGGACGGTGTCACCGTCGCAGAGGACCGTACTGAGCGTCGCCAGGCGGCCGTTGACCCGCGCGCCGATGCAGGCGTGGGCGTCCTCTCCGTACTGCGCGTACGCGGCGTCCACGCAACTGGCGCCTGCGGGGAGGCCGATGGTGGCTCCGTCGGGCCTGAACACGGTGATCTCGCGGTCCTGGGCGAGGTCCTCGCGCAGCGTCGACCAGAAGGTGTCGGTGTCCGGCGCGGACTGCTGCCAGTCGAGCAGCCGGTTCAGCCAGCCGGGGCGCGTGGGGTCGGAGCGCTCGCCCACGGTGTCTAGGTGCTCCTCGCCGGAGGGCGTGTACGGATTGCCGAGCGCCACGACGCCCGCCTCCGCCACCTTGTGCATCTGGTGCGTACGGATGAGGACTTCGGCGACCTCGCCGTCCGTGCGGGCGACCGCGGTGTGCAGCGACTGGTACAGGTTGAACTTCGGTACGGCGATGAAGTCCTTGAACTCCGAGACCACCGGCGTGAAACACGTGTGCAGCTCGCCGAGGACTCCGTAACAGTCCGCGTCCTCGGACACGAGGACGAGAAGGCGCCCGAAGTCGGCCCCGCGCAGCTCGCCGCGCTTACGCCGCACTCGGTGGACGGACACGAAGTGCCGCGGCCTGATGAGGACTTCGGCGCTCAGGCCCGCCTCGCGCAGCACTGAGCGCAGCTCGGTCGCGAACCCGGCCAGGGAGTCCTCCGTGCGCTGCGCGTAGGAGGTCATGAGCTCGCGGGTCTGCCCGTACTCCTCGGGACGCAGGATCGCGAACACGAGGTCCTCGAGCTCGGTCTTCAGTGCCTGCACACCCAGCCGCTCGGCGAGCGGGATCAGGACGTCGCGGGTGACTCTCGCGATGCGTTCCTGCTTCTCCTGGCGCATGACGCCGAGGGTGCGCATGTTGTGCAGGCGGTCGGCGAGCTTGATCGACATGACGCGCACGTCGTTCCCGGTGGCGACGAGCATTTTGCGGAACGTCTCGGGTTCCGCCGCCGCCCCGTAGTCGACCTTCTCCAGCTTGGTCACGCCGTCGACGAGATAGGCGACCTCCTCGCCGAACTCCTTGCGTACCTGGTCGAGCGTGACCTCGGTGTCCTCGACGGTGTCGTGGAGGAGGGAGGCGGTCAGCGTCGTGGTCTCCGCGCCCAGCTCGGCCAGGATCAGCGTCACGGCGAGCGGGTGTGTGATGTACGGCTCGCCGCTCTTGCGCATCTGGCCGCGGTGCGAGGACTCGGCCAGTACGTAGGCGCGGTGCAGGGGCTCCAGGACGGCGTCGGGGTAGTGGGCCCGGTGGGCCTCCGCCACGTGGCCGATCGCGTCGGGGAGGCGGCCGCGGGCGGCGGGGCCGAGGAGCGCCGCGCGGCCGAGACGGCGCAGGTCGATCCGGGGGCGGGCACGCCGACGGTGCGCTCCGGGCGTGATCGGTCCCGGGTTCGCGGGGTTGGTCGCCTCCGCACTCATGAGCACCTCCGGCTTTGTCGACCGGCGGCGGGCTGGCGGCGGCACCCGTCCGGACCGGTGCTTGATGCTACCGAGCCCATCACGTGGCGCAGTCCCGCTCTCGCCGAGCGTGAAACGGATCACCCATTCGAGCGAAGGTTCACTGGTTTACGGTTTCGACTGCCGCGAACCAGTCGGTGTCGAGCCGACCTTCCGCGACGATCACGGCGGGACCGGTCATCTCGATCTCGCCGTCCGCACGCTCGGTGATCGTCAGCCTGCCTCCGGGCAGATCGATCTCGTACGTGACAGGGGCCCCGGTCACAGCCGGGTCCAGGCCGTCCCTGCGGGCGGTCGCGACGGCCACTGCGCAGGCGCCTGTGCCGCAGGAGCGGGTCTCGCCCGAGCCCCTCTCGTGCACGCGCATGGCCACGTGCCGAGGGCCTCGGTCGACGACGAACTCGACGTTCACACCCTCCGGGTACGCGTTCGCCGGCGCGAAGAGGGGCGCGTCGTACAGGGCGCCCGCGTGCGCGAGGTCGGCCACGAAGGCCACCGCGTGCGGGTTCCCCATGTTCACGTTCGTCGCGGGCCAGGTCCGCCCGTCGACACTGACCGTGACGTCGCCCTCGGGGAGCGTCGCCCTGCCCATGCCGACCGTGATCAGGCCTTCCTTGTCGATGTGGACCGCCTTGACGCCGCCCCGGGTGGCCACGGCGAGGTCTCCCTCGCCGACGTGTCCCGCGTGCTGGAGGTAGCGGGCGAAGACCCGCACTCCGTTGCCGCACATCTCGGCCACCGAGCCGTCGCCATTGCGGTAGTCCATGAACCACTCTGCCTCGTCGGCCATGTGCCGCGCCTCGGGGTGCGCGGCACTGCGCACGACATGGAGCACGCCGTCGCCCCCGATGCCGGCCCGACGGTCGCACAGTGCGGCGACGACGGTCGGCGAGAGCGCGATGGCGTTCTCCGGGTCCGGGATGATCACGAAGTCGTTCTCGGTCCCGTGACCCTTGAGGAAAGTGCTCATTTCTCGATCGTACGAGATCGGTGCGACAACCTGGTCGGCGGAGTGCCGCCAGGGGCGCTGAGCACGGTCAGCGCAGGCGTGCCACGCGCCACACGGCGAGCACCGCGACGGCCGCGACCACGACGACGTACGCGCCCACGACCCGCCAGTCCGGCCAGCGGCCCGAACCGCGCGGCGGCAGTCCCGGCAGCGTGTAGCCCACCCTGCGGGCCGCCATCATGCCCCAGCCCGCGGCGCAGGAGCTGATCAGGAGGCCGAGCATCGCCACGACCGCGCCGCCGTCGCCGAACTCGAAGAACAGCGGGAACGCGAACATCAGGGAGCCGATCGCGGCCAGCATCACGATGGGTGCCAGCTGCCAGATGCGGAGCCTGCGCTGCGGGCGCAGCTCGACCTCGACCTCTTGGCCCTCGTCCTGCGCGGCGAGTTCCTCCGCGGTCGGGCCGTCGGCGATCACGCCGTCGGCGGTCGCCTCAGGACCATCGGTACTGAGCTGCTCTCCGCCTGGTGCGGTGTCACGAGGGCCGGCCTCCATCGCCACGCGCCCTCCCACTTCGGACTCCACTGGTCGATCGATGGTCGATGATGGCACGCCCATAGAGGCCGCGATGACGGGCGGAGCGTCCCGATGCCATCACGTGATCAGGCTGTAACCGGTCGTTCGACCAACGACATTGCGCGAGCCGGGAGTTCCCCGCGTTCCGCCACGGCCCCACTGAGCCAATGCACCCGTGGGTCGCGCCGGAACCACGAGTCCTGGCGGCGCGCGAAGCGCTTGGTGGCGCGGACGGTCTCCGCGCGCGCCTCGTCCAGCGTGCACTCGCCGGCGAGCGCCCCGAGCACCTGCTGGTAGCCGAGGGCACGCGACGAGGTACGCCCCTCGCGCAGCCCCTGGGACTCCAGCGCGCGCACCTCCTCGACGAGACCCGCCTCCCACATACGGTCCACGCGCGTGGCGATGCGTTCGTCGAGTTCGGGACGCCCCACGTCCACGCCGATCTGGACGGTGTCGTAGACGGAGTCGTGTCCCGGCAGGTTGGCGGTGAACGGCTTGCCGGTGATCTCGATGACCTCCAGGGCGCGGACGATGCGTCGGCCGTTGCTCGGCAGGATCGCCGTGGCGGCCTCCGGGTCGGCGGCGGCGAGCCGCGCGTGCAGGGCGCCGGAGCCGCGCAGCCGGAGCTCGTCCTCCAGGCGGGCGCGGACCTCGGGGTCGGTGCCGGGGAACTCCATCTTGTCGACGGCGCCCCTTACGTAGAGCCCTGATCCACCGACGAGGACGGGCCAGCGGCCCGCCGCGAGCAGCCGGTCGATCTCCGCGCGGGCGAGGCGCTGGTACTCGGCGACGCTGGCGGCCTCCGTGACATCCCAGATGTCCAGGAGGTGGTGCGGCACCCCGTCGCGCTCCTCGGGCGTCAGCTTCGCGGTACCGATGTCCATCCCCCGGTACAGCTGCATGGAGTCGGCGTTGACCACCTCGCCGCCGAGTTCCTTGGCGAGGAACACGCCTAGATCTGACTTTCCTGCCGCGGTCGGCCCGACGACGGCGATGACCCGCGGGGCGGGAGCTGCGCTACTCACCGCCCCAGTCTCGCAAACCCGGGCACCTGTTCACGAATGAGCGACGTGACGCCACAGGTTCGGGTTCGTTGCCTGTTGCGAGGTTCCAGCCGCCGGTTTCGAGAGCCGGCGCCCCGGTCGCCGCAATGGGACGCACCGGGTAGGGCGGGATTTCGCCCACACGAGTACCGTATGGAGTTGACATGGGCGTTTTTGCCAGGTTTCGCCGGAAGGCCAATGCTGCGGAGGAGGCGTCAACCGCCGAGCCGCAGGCCGCCACTCTGACGGCCGCTCCGGAGGTGGCGGACGCCGAGGAGTCCACCGAGGCCGCCGCGGCTTCCACCGGGGAGCAGGAGGCCACGGAGGCCGCAGCCGACGGCGAGCCGGCGGAGACCGCCGTGGCGGAGGGCGTGGAGATCCCGAAGCAGCAGTCCGCGGAGCAGGCCGCGGACAACGAGGCCGGTGAGGCCGCCCGCAAGTAGCTCCAGAGTTCGGTGCGACGGAAGGTGCAGCGATGGGCATCATCGACTCGTTGAAGGCCAGGTTCGGCCCCGCCAGGAACAAGGTCTCGGACCTCGCGCAGCAGCACGGGGACAAGATCGACCAGGGCTTGGACAAGGCCGGCCGGATGGTCGACGAGAAGACCAAGGGCAAGTACAGCGACAAGATCCAGATGGGCACGGCCAAGGCCAAGGACGCTGTCGACAGGATGTCCGCGACGGAAGGCAAGAACGCCGAGAACGCCAAGGACACCGACGACGGGAACACCCCGCCGTCGCCCCCTTCCGCGGCGTCGTGACCCCGAGCGCCCCCACAGACGGCGACGGCCGCGAACCCTTTGGGTTTCGCGGCCGTCGCCGTCTGTGGGGGCGTTTCGCGCTAGGTCCAGGACGCCACGAAGTAGCCCACTCCGTAGGGAGCGTCCTCGTACAGGAGACGGCCCGTGCCCTCCCGCTTGTCCCAGGCGGCGCTGAGGAGCTGCCACGGGGCGCGTCCGGAGATCTTCAGTTCGCGGGCGAGGTCGGCGTCGAGGTTCGCGAGCGTGCCGTCGACGTCGAGGTCGCGCAGTGCCGCGGCGATGGCCGCGTCCACGCCCTCGGCGCGCTCGTCCAGGTAGCCGGGGGCCTTCAGCGTGCGGCAGGCCGTGCCGTCGCCCATGACGAGGAACGCGACGCGCTCCGCTCCGGTCCTGCCCTCGGCGAGGTGGAACGCACCGTCAGCTTGGGCGGACGCCGAGCCGTCGCCCGCCACCTCGTAGCCGCGCACCGCACCGGTCCATCCCGCGCGCGCGAGCAGCCATGCGCCTACGGAGAGGGACGGCGGGAGCGTCGCCTCGACGGGCTCGGACGGCGCCGCGCCCAGGTGCACATCGAGGTCGACTCCGAAGGGGCGGAAGGAGCCGCGGGCACCCGGCTCGTGGATGCCCGTGCGCGGGCCCTCGCCGATGACCCACACCAGGTCCGGCTCCGCCGCGAGCAGCGCCGCGATCGCCTCGTCACTGGCCGCGCGCGCGGCGTCCAGTTCCGGAGCCGCGCCCGCGGCGACGTCGGGCACGAGCAGGGGCGGGCACGGGCAGGCGGCAGCGGCGACAAGCATGATCGGCAGCCTACTGCGCGCCCACCGTGCACCGGAAAGTCGGCCGCACTCCCCGAGGAGGCGAGGCCGGTCAGTCGACGGCGCAGCCGCCGGTCACCGCGGGCAGCGGCTCGGGAACGCCGATCTTGGGGAGGCCGAGCAGCACGCCCTGCTTCTTGTCCTGCTCCTCCTGGTTGCGCTTTTCCCACGCGTCACCCGCGCGCGTGCGGCGCACGTTCAGGACGTCGCCCTCGGCGAGCAGGTGGTGCGGGGCGGCGTACGTGATCTCGACGGTCACTACGTCGCCGGGGCGCACCTCGGCCTCGGGCTTGGTGAAGTGCACGAGGCGGTTGTCGGGGGCGCGGCCGGAGAGGCGGTGGGTGGCGCCGTTCTTGCGGCCCTCGCCCTCGGCGACCATGAGATCCACGGTGCGGCCGATCTGCTTCTTGTTCTCCTCCCAGGAGATCTCCTCCTGGAGGGCGACGAGGCGCTCGTAGCGGGCCTGCACGACCTTCTTGGGGATCTGGCCCTCCATGGTCGCGGCCGGGGTCCCCGGGCGCTTGGAGTACTGGAAGGTGAAGGCCTGCGCGAAGCGGGCCTCGCGCACGACGTGCATCGTCTGCTCGAAGTCCTCCTCGGTCTCGCCGGGGAAGCCCACGATGATGTCGGTCGTGATGGCCGCGTGCGGCATGGCCTCGCGGACCTTCTCGATGATGTTCAGGAACCGCTCCTGACGGTACGAGCGGCGCATCGCCTTCAGGACCGTGTCCGAGCCGGACTGCAGCGGCATGTGCAGCTGCGGCATCACGTTCGGGGTCTCGGCCATGGCGGCGATCACGTCGTCCGTGAAGTCGCGCGGGTGCGGGGACGTGAAGCGCACGCGCTCCAGGCCCTCGATGCCACCACAGGCGCGCAGCAGCTTGCTGAAGGCCTCGCGGTCGCCGATGTCGCTCCCGTAGGCGTTGACGTTCTGGCCGAGCAGCGTGATCTCGGAGACGCCCTCGCCGACCAGGGCCTCGATCTCCGCGAGGATGTCGCCGGTCCTGCGGTCCTTCTCCTTGCCGCGCAGCGCCGGGACGATGCAGAAGGTGCAGGTGTTGTTGCAGCCGACCGAGATGGAGACCCAGGCCGCGTACGCGCTCTCGCGGCGGGTGGGCAGCGTGGAGGGGAACGCCTCCAGGGACTCGGCGATCTCGACCTGGGCGTCCTCCTGGACGCGGGCGCGCTCCAGCAGGACGGGCAGCTTGCCGATGTTGTGCGTGCCGAAGACGACGTCCACCCAGGGCGCCTTCTTCACGATGGTGTCGCGGTCCTTCTGGGCGAGGCAGCCGCCCACGGCGATCTGCATGCCCGGACGCTCCGCCTTCTTCGGGGCGAGGTGTCCGAGGTTGCCGTAGAGCTTGTTGTCAGCGTTCTCCCGCACCGCGCACGTGTTGAAGACCACGACGTCGGCGTCGCCGTCGGAGCCCTCGGGGGCACGCACATAACCCGCGCCCTCCAGGAGACCCGACAGGCGCTCGGAGTCGTGGACGTTCATCTGGCACCCGTAGGTGCGCACTTCGTAGGTCTTCGGGTGCTCGGGTGAACGGTCGTCCACGGCCGGACGCGGGTCGCTGCTGCTCATGACAACAAGGGTATGGGGTTCCCGGAGTGGTTCTGTGGCGCAGTCCTCGTCCTCCCGACGCCGTGGCAACGACGTCACCGAACGTGACCACAAGGGGACGTTCCGAACCTGGCCACCGCGCGCCCCCAGCTGACAGGATCACGCCATGCCGCAGCCGCCCCTCCGCGTGACCCGCCGCAGCGCCCTCATGGGTTCCGTGGCCGGACTCGTGGTGTTCGGCCTGCTGTTGTGGTGGCTGCTTCCGTTCGGTGAGCAGTCACCCCGGGGCCAGGTGACCTTCAGCACCGGCGCGCGCACGGGCGTCTACGAGAGATACGGCAAGCTCCTCAAGCGTGCCGTGGACCGCGACCTGCCCGACCTGGGCGTCACCCTCACCGGCAGCCAGGGCTCCTGGGAGAACGTGCAGCGCGTGGCCACCGGAAAGGCGGACTTCACCATCGCCGCGGCTGACGCGGTCGCCAAGTACCAGTCCGAGGGCCAGCCCGGCGCGGACCGGCTGCGCGGCTGCGCCCGCCTCTACGACGACTACATGCAGCTCGTCGTGAAGCGGTCCTCATCCGTGCGGAAGGTCGCCGACCTGCGCGGCATGAAGGTGGCGGTGGGCGGTCGGAGCTCGGGGGTGCGCCTGATCGCCGAGCGGATCCTGAAGGCGGCGGGGCTCGACGTCCGCAAGGACGTCACCGAGGTGGGCATCGGCATAGACGCCATGCCGCGCGCCCTGGAGTCGGGCGAGATCGACGCGTTCTTCTGGTCCGGGGGCCTGCCCACCAACCACGTACGGAACCTGTCCGAGGAAGCACCCATCCGGCTCGTCGAACTCGGCTCGCTGGTCGACAAGTTGCACGCCATGGGCGGCTACTCGCGCTACTACCGGGCCGCCGTGATGCCCGCCGACGCCTACCCGGCGGCCCAACAGGGCGCGCCCGTCAATACGTTGGCGGTGTCGAACCTGCTGGTGACGACCGACCGGGTGGACCCGGAGCTGACCGAGGCGGTCACCCGTACCGTCATCGACAGCCGCGACCACATCGGGGCGCAGGTGCACGCGGCCCAGCTCGTCGACCTCAGAACGGCCGTCTACACGAACCCGCTCACGCTCCACGAGGGCGCGCGCCGCTACTACCGCTCGGTCAAGCCCTGAGCGGCCGCCTCCCGGCCTGAACCGTTCTCCCCGCGACTGGCCCCACTATCTGTCTCCGCGACTCCCTGGACCGGCACAGGCGCCGTCCTGGGCACCCGCAGCGTCACCTCCAGGCCGTGCGGTTCCCGCCGCGCGTACCCGAGGGAGCCGCCGCCCGCCGTCAGCAGCGCCCGCGAGATGGACAGGCCGAGGCCCGAGCCCTTGATGTTCTGGTGCCGTCCGCTGCGCCAGAACCGGTCGCCGATCCGGGCGAGTTCCTCCTCGCTCAGGCCCGGCCCGCCGTCCGCGACCTCGATCACCGTCGCGTCGCCGGTGGCCTCGGCCGTGACGGTCACCTGCTCACCCTCGGGCGTGAACTTCAGGGCGTTGTCCACCACCGCGTCCAGGGCGCTGGACAGCGCTACCGGGTCGGCCCAGCCCGTCACCGCGGGGCAGTTGGCCACGAGTCGTACGCCCTTCTCGTCCGCCAGCGGGCGCCAGGCCTCCACCCGCTCGGCGGCCAGCTCGCCGATGTCGGTGAGCTGAAGATCCGCGGCGGCGTGCTCGGCCAGGGCCAGGTCGAGCAGGTCGTCGAGGACCCGGCCGAGGCGCTTGCCCTCGGTCTTCACCGACCCGATCTCCTCGTTCCCCTCCGGCAGTTCGAGCGCCAGTACGTCGATGCGCAGCATCAGGGCGGCGAGCGGGTTGCGCAGTTGGTGCGAGGCGTCGGCGACGAAGGCGCGCTGCTGCTCGAGCACGTCCTCGACGTTGTCCGCCATCTCGTTGAACGACCGGGCCAGGCGCCGGAGTTCCGGCGGGCCGCCGGCCGCCGCAACCCGCGACTTCAGTCGCCCCGTGGCGATGTCGTGGGTCGTCGCGTCCAGGACCCGTACGGGCCGGAGCACCCAGCCGGTCAGCCGCAGTGCGGCGCCCACGGAGAGCAGCATCGCGGCCACCTCGCCGGCTCCGATGACCAGCCAGCCGCGCAGTGTCTTGCTCCGCATCGCGCCGGTCGGCGACTCGGTGACCACGACCGCGACGACATCGCCGTCCCGGATGACGGGCGACGCGACGACGAGCCGGCCCTGCTGCCACGGCCACACCTGCGGCGGATCGTGGCTGCCGCGCGAGTACAGCGCCTCGTCGAACGCGGCGCGCAGCACACCGTCGGAGCCCGGCGGCGGCACCCGGAAGTCGTGGGGCGCGCGCCCCATGGGCTCCTCGTCCCGGTAGAAGACGCCCGCCTTGATTCCGTACACCTCGTGGTAGCGGGCGAGTTCGGTGCGCAGCGTCTGCTGTCGCTCGTCGCTCACCAGCTTCTCGCCCTTGCTCGCCTTGTCCGGGCGCGTGGTCACGAACTGTGCGAGGGAAGCGAAGCGCGCGGTGTCGTCGATGCGGTCGACGACCACCTTCTGCTGCTGGGCGGAGGCCACGCTCACGGCCAGCGGAAACCCGAGTGCGAGCAGCACGCCCGCCATGAGGACGATGAGCAGGGGAAGCAGGCGGGCTCGCACGCCAGGACTCTACGGCTTCTGTTACGCGGCCGGGGCGACGAGCCGGTAACCGACTCCCCGCACGGTCTCGATGAGCGTGGGCATGCGCAACTTGGAGCGCAGCGAGGCGACATGCACCTCCAGGGTGCGCCCCGTGCCCTCCCAGCTGGTCCGCCACACCTCGCTGATGATCTGCTCCCTACGGAAGACGACGCCCGGACGCTGCGCCAGGAGGGCGAGCAAGTCGAACTCCTTGCGGGTGAGTTGAACCACCTCTCCCGCGACCGCGACCTTCCGGGTGGGCAGATCGATGCTGACGTCCCCGAACTGCACCTCGTGGTCGACGGCGGCGGCGGGTTCCTCCTGCACCGTACGGCGGCTCACCGCATGGATGCGGGCGAGCAGCTCTCCTATGTCGTACGGCTTCACTACGTAGTCGTCCGCACCGAGGTTGAGCCCATGGATGCGCGACCGTACGTCCGCGCGCGCGGTCACCATGATCACGGGCGTCGTGGTGCGCTTGCGGATCCTGCCGCACACCTCGTAGCCGTCCAGGTCGGGCAGGCCCAGGTCGAGCAGCACGACACCGAAGGCGTCCGCCTCGGGCACCAGCGCCTGCAGGGCCTCTTCACCGCTGCGCGCGTGCTGGACCTCGAAGCCGTGCCGGGAAAGGACCGCCGAAAGGGCACCGGCCACGTGGTCGTCGTCCTCGACGAGAAGCAGTCTCATTACGCCCCCTCACCTCTCCCGTGCGGTTCATCAAGGCATCCACTCCGAAAAGTAAGGACGACGTCAAGAGCCTTCCGGTTACGGCCGTGTTCCGTTATGCAGCCGGTATGAGCGCCCCGCGCCCCCTTCACGCATAGTGTCCGGTTGCGGCCGGATCGTTATGCTCAATTTCCCCTCAGATGTAATGACGCTGGTCGTACGGGGTTACTACTGTCCTCCCAACCGAGGAGGACGGAGCAAGACCCCGATGACCGAAGTTTCGGTGACCAAGGACGCCACTCCCCCTGCGGGCGACGCACTGGTCGCACTGAGCCGAGTCAACAAGCACTTCGGCGCGTTGCACGTGCTCCAGGACATCGACCTGACCATCGCGCGAGGTGAGGTCGTCGTCGTCATCGGCCCGTCTGGCTCCGGCAAGTCGACGCTGTGCCGCACGATCAACCGTCTGGAGACCGTCGATTCCGGCGACATCGCGATCGATGGCAAGCCGCTGCCCCAGGAGGGCAAGGAACTGGCACGCCTGCGCGCGGACGTGGGGATGGTCTTCCAGTCCTTCAACCTCTTCGCGCACAAGACGGTGCTGGAGAACGTGACGCTGGGGCAGGTCAAGGTCCGCAAGGCGGACAAGAAGGCGGCCGAGGACAAGGCGCGTGCGCTCCTCGACCGGGTCGGCGTCGCCGCGCAGGCCGACAAGTACCCCGCACAGCTCTCCGGCGGCCAGCAGCAACGCGTCGCCATCGCACGGGCGCTGGCGATGGACCCGAAGGTGATGCTCTTCGACGAGCCGACGTCGGCGCTCGACCCGGAGATGATCAACGAGGTCCTGGAAGTGATGCAACAGCTCGCACGGGACGGCATGACGATGGTGGTGGTCACGCACGAGATGGGCTTCGCCCGCTCCGCGGCCAACCGCGTCGTCTTCATGGCGGACGGCCGGATCGTCGAGGAGGCCGTCCCCGACCAGTTCTTCAGCAATCCGCGCAGCGACCGGGCCAAGGACTTCCTGTCGAAGATCCTGCACCACTAGACGCGCGCCCCGCGCGGGCCCCCAACTGGGGCCCCGCGTGCGCGTGTTGCCTCATTCCCTACTGCCGAATCTGCCGACACGAAGGATGTTCACCATGAAGCTCCGTAAGTCCGCCGCAGCGGCTGCCGCCGTCGCCGCGCTCGCGCTCACCGCCACCGCCTGTGGCGGCGAGTCCGGCAACGCCGGCGACAAGCCCGCCGGGGCCTCGGGTGGCAAGAACCAGCCCAAGCTGCCCACGTACGCGGTGAAGAGCGATGTGAAGGTCGACTCCGCGACCCTGGAGAAGGCCCAGAAGGCCGGCAAGATCGTCATTGGTTCCAAGGACGACCAGCCGTACCTGGGCTTCCAGGACTCCGGCGGCAAGCGCTCCGGCTTCGACATCGAGATCGCCAAGATGGTCGCGGCGGACCTCGGCTTCAAGGCCGACCAGATCACGTTCAAGACGATCGACTCCGGTGTCCGCGAGACCACCATCTCCAAGGGCGATGTCGACCTCTACGTAGGCACGTACACGATCAATGACGAGCGCAAGAAGCAGGTCGGCTTCGCGGGCCCGTACCTGATGGCCGGCGCCGACCTCCTGATCCGCAGTGACGAGAAGGGCATCACGGGCCCGACCTCCCTGAAGGGCAAGAAGGTCTGCTCCATCAAGGGCTCGACCCCGCTGCAGGAGATCAAGAAGCCCAAGTACGGTGCCGAGACCGTCGAGCTGGCGAAGTACTCGGAGTGCGTGCAGCAGCTGCTCAACAACGAGGTCGACGCCGTCACCACCGACGACGCGATCCTGAAGGGCTACGCGGCGCAGAACCCGAAGAAGCTGAAGGTCGTCGGCAAGCCCTTCACCAAGGAGCCCTACGGCGTCGGCATGGCCAAGAACGACAAGGCCCTGCGTGACGCGGTCGCGGACGCCATCGAGGCGCACCAGAAGAACGGCGACTACAAGAAGGCCTACGACGCGACGCTCGGCCTCTCGGGTTCCGACTACGTGGAGCCGCCGGCCCTGGAGCGCTACTGAGCGTTCACGCTCCTGAGCGTCCAGCCGCCTGTCACTCGCAGGCAGTGAGTTGACCGTGCCCCTGTATGCCGTCACGCCGAGTACGACGTCCGTGACGGCGTACGGGGCGCGGCTCCCCCTGCCCGACCGCTGCCGCCCCACGAGGAACTCCCCGTGAATGTACTGCTCGACCACCTTTCGGAATTCCGCGAGGGATTCCTCGGCACCATAGGCCTGACCCTGGCCAGTGGCCTCCTCGCGATGCTGCTCGGCACGGTCCTCGCCGGTTTCCGGGTCTCGCCCGTACCGCCCCTGCGGTACTTCGGCACCGCCTGGGTCACGCTGTTCCGCAACACCCCGCTGACGCTGCTGTTCCTCGTCATCTGGTTCGCGGTGCCCCAGGTCCTCGACTTCGGCTTCAGCCCGTGGGTCAAGGCCCTGATCGTGCTGAGCTGCTACACCTCGTCGTTCGTCTGCGAGGCGGTGCGCTCCGGCATCAGCACCGTGCCGCTCGGGCAGGCCGAGGCGGCGCGCTCGATCGGCATGTCGTTCTTCCAGACGCTCGGCCTGGTCATCCTGCCGCAGGCGGTGCGCACCGTGCTGCCGCCGCTGAGCTCCATCTTCATCGCGCTGACCAAGAACTCGGCCATCGCAGGCGCCTTCAGCGTCACCGAACTGTTCGGCTGGCAGAAGCTGTTGAGCGACCAGGGGTACCCGATCGCCTGGGTCTTCCTGTGGGTGGCGCTCGGATACCTGGTCATCACCTTCGCCATCAGCATCTTGTTCCGGGTGCTCGAGAGGACCCTGGAGGTCGCCCGATGAGTGCCAGCGTTCTCTACGACGCCCCGGGCCCCAAGGCCCGCACGCGCAACCGGATCTACACCGTCGTCGGTACGCTCGCGGTCGCCGGTCTCATCGCCTTCGTGGTCATGCAGCTCGCGTCCAAGGACCAGTTCGCCACGGCCAAGTGGGACATCTTCAACTACGCCAACGTTCGTGTGGCGATCCGTGACGGCATCCTGACCACCCTGAAGGTCTTCGCCGCCGCGGGTGCGCTCTCGCTGGTGCTCGGCGTCGTCCTGGCGGTGGCCCGCTACTCGGAGCACCGGCCGATCCGCTGGTTCGCCACGGGCTTCATCGAGCTGTTCCGCGCCATCCCGCTACTGATCACCATTTACGCCCTGTGGGTTCTTTTCCTCACCTACAAGAGCGACCTGGGCGTCGTCGGCCAGAACAACTCCTTCTGGGCGCTGGTGATCGGCCTGACGGTCTACAACAGCTCGGTACAGGCGGAGGTGTTGCGGGCCGGCTTCCAGGCCGTGCCGCGCGGTCAGGTCGAGGCGGCGTACGCACTGGGGCTGCGCAAGTATCAAGTGATGACCATGCTGCTGCTGCCGCAGGCGATCCGCTCGATGCTGCCGACGATTATCAGCCAGCTGGTGGTCACCCTCAAGGACACTTCGCTCGGCTACATCATCACGTACGCGGAGCTCCTGTACGCGGCCCGCAAGCTGGCCAACAACACGTTGGTCGAAGGCGAATACCCGTACGTTCCGGTACTCATCGTGACCGGCACGATCTACGTCCTGATGTGTCTGGCCCTGTCCGGGCTCGCCAACTGGATCGAGCGGCGCGGCCGCCGCGCCAAGACCGGCATCAAGGTGGCCGCGGCCGCCGAACCCGTCGGCGAGGGTGGTCTGATGGACGCCGCGGACCTGCCCGGCGGGGCGGGCCACGGCTCGGCCGCCGCCGAGCCCGTCGAGCGGCCGGCGAGCGATGACCGATCCGAAGGACCCGGTTCGCCAAGGAGTTGACCCGACCCCGGGCGCGGGGCCCGAGCTGTACGGCGGCAGTGGCGTGATCGCCACTGCCGCCGTCACTTGACGCAAGCACCGGCAATGGGTTGCATACGCTCTGTGAACGCGCACCCCGCTCCAACTGCCCGTCCTTGCACGTCCAGTACGCCGCCCGTGCCCTGGCACGGGACACTTCCCGGCGGGTCTTTCGGGGCGGGAGGGGCCGCGCCGTGGACCCGGTGATCGTTGTCGGCGCGGGTCCCGTCGGGCTCGCGCTGTCCCTCGCCCTCGCGCGGCACGGCGTACCCTCCGTGATCCTGGACGAGGGCCCCGGCAAGGACGAACAGCGGCCCGCCCGCACGGTGGTGCTGCGCGAGGACACCGCGGCGCTTGCGGAGCGGCTCGCTGGTACGTCGTTCGAGGGCATCGGCGCCCGCTGGACGGGCTGGCGCTCCATGCGCCGCAAGCAAGTGATGGGTGTGCTCACCTTCGGTGAGCAGAACACGCAGGGTGAGCCGGGCGCATCCGGTGGACCGGGGTCACCCGGTGGGCCGGTATCGCCCGGCGAAACGCTGCCCGCGCCGCTGCACATCGCCCAGCACGATCTGACCGACGCCCTGCGCAGGGCCGTCGACGCCGAGCGGCTCATCAAGGTCGCCGTCAACAGCCGCCTCGACTCGCTCGAGGAGGAGAAGACGGGCCTGACCGCACACACCCGCGGCCCCAAGGGCACATGGTGGCGCGGCAGTTACCTCGTGGGCTGCGACGGTCCGCGCTCCACGGTCCGCAAGCTCCTCGACATCCGCTTCCCCGGCCGCACCGCCGTCGAACGACACGCGGTCGCCGCACTGCGCGCGGAACTTCCGTGGCCCGGTGAAGCGTTGCTCCATCGGAGCCCTCCGTGGCGGACCTCGGGCCGCTCGGGCTCGGAGGTCGTCGGCCGCCCCCTCGCCGACGGCGTCTGGCGCCTGGACTGGCTGCTGCCGCCCCGCAGCGACCTGGTCACCCCGGATGTCCTCGTGACCCGCATCCGGGAGACCCTCGCGGGCTGGTGCGGAGGCTCCACCCCGCCGTACGAACTGCTCGACACCGGAGTCCATACGGTCCACCACCGGCTCGCCCGCCGTTGGCGCGTGGGCCGCGTCTTCCTCGCGGGGGACGCGGCGCACCTGCTGGGCGCGCTCGGCACCCAGGGCCTGGACGAGGGGCTGCGCGACGCCGACAACCTCGCCTGGAAGCTGGCCCTCGCCTGGCACGACGGGGCGCACTCCGCCACCGACGCGCTGCTCGACAGCTACCAGACCGAGCGCCGTGCCGTGGTGGCCGGACGGCTGCGCGCGGCGGATCAGGCGCTGCCGATACTGCGCGGTGGCGGCGGGCTGCGGGCGTACGTCCCCGGTGCCGCGCGCGGGCACGACGCGCTGCTCACGGACGGTCACTTGGGGCACGGGCCGCTCGGCGCGCCGGGGGCGTACGCCGACTCGCCGCTCGCGCCCGCGCGCTCCGAGTCGCAGGTGGAGGTGGGCACGGCGCCCGGCTCACCGATCGTCGACGTCGAGGTGACAGCGCCCGACGGCTCGTTCGTACGGCTCCGGGACCGGCTCGGCCGCGGGCCACTGCTCGTCGTCCTCGTCGCCCCCGGGACCGGGGTGTGGGAGCGCAAGCACTGGATGTCGGCGGGTCTGATGCCACGACTCGCGGCGTCCGTCGCGGCGCTCCCCCACGAGGCAGAGCTGCTTGTCGCGGAGCGTTACCCACAGGCTCCGGCGCACACGGTGCTGCTGATCCGGCCCGACGGCCATCTGGTCACGGCACTGAGCGGCGTACGCCCGGCGGAGCTCTACGAGGCCGCGCGCTCGGCCCTCGGCAGGCCCGCGGAGGAGAAAGGTCCGGTGAAGAGCGGCGCCGGCCGCTGAACCGCTCGCCGACCTTGTCGGTGAGTTGACCGTCCCCTGCCCTCATGGTGTACTCCGGAGCGTGACGGTCGACACCGATGTACGCCTGTGGCGGAGGGTCCATATGGACCTCATCCGCTACGCGGGCTGCGTGTGTCATCCCTCCTGCTGAATTCGCATCCCTTCCTCACACGCGCCCGCCGTCCGGCGTTTCGGCGGCGCGTGCTGCTCGCGAACTCCCAGGACGGTACTGGTGTCCAGTTTCACGCAATCCCTCGCGCACTCCACTGCGCATTCCCCTACGGCTCCCTCCCGGGCGCCGTCGGCCGCGCCCACGCAGGCCGACCTCCTCGCATTCGTCCGTCGCGTCGCTCAGGACCGCGACCTGGTCGCCTCTCTGCCGCTCGATCCGGAGGGCCGTACATGGGTGCGGCTCGAAGGCCCCGACGGCAGCGAGGCCTGGCTCATCGGCTGGCCGCCGGGCACCGGCACGGGGTGGCACGACCACGCCGAGTCCGTCGGCGCCTTCCTGACCGCGGGCGGCGCGCTCACGGAGAACTCACTGGCCGCCCGCCTTCCCACCGACGGGTGGAAGACCCTGGAACTCTCCGAAGACGTCGACAGGGAACGGCACTTGACGGTGGGTGAGGGACGCGCCTTCGGCCGCCACCACGTGCACGAGGTCCTGAACGAGTCCCCCACCGAGCACGCCGTCTCGGTCCACGCCTACTACCCGCCGCTCCCCCGGATCCGGCGCTACAGCCGCACCGGCCCGGTGCTGCGTCTGGAGTCGGTGGAACGCCCGGAGGACTGGCAGTGAGCACTTCATCACCGGTGGGCATCGACGAGCTTCTCGAGCAGGTGCGATCCGGTCTCGACCGGGTCGGGGCGCGGGACGCCTTCGACGCGGCGTCCCGTGGCGAGGCGCTCCTGGTCGACATCCGGTACGCGGCGCTGCGGGAGCACGACGGGCTGATCCCCGGGGCCCTTGTGGTCGAGCGCAACGAGCTGGAATGGCGCCTCGACCCCCGTGGCAGCCACCGCGCTCCGGAGGCCACCGGTCACGACCTGCGCGTCGTGGTCGTCTGCAACGAGGGCTATGCGTCGAGCCTCGCCGCCGCCTCCCTGCACCAACTGGGCCTGCACCGCGCGACGGACCTGGTGGGCGGCTTCCAGGCGTGGCGGGCGGCGGGACTGCCGGTGACGGGGGCCTGAGGGCGCAGGCCGTGGTGAACCGGGGGCGTCCGCAGGTCGTGGCGGTCCGGAGGCGCACGAACGCGGCGCTCCCGGCTCCCGGCTCCCGGCTCCCGGCTCCCGGCTCCCGGCTCCCGGCTCCCGGCTCCCGGAGAGTCGTTACTCCCCGAACCCCAAGTCCTCGGTGTCCTCCCCCTCTTCCTCCAACGCCTGCCGCACCACCCGCAGCGCCATGCCCTCCGGATACCCCTTGCGGGCAAGCATCCCCGCGAGCCGGCGCAGCCGCTTGTCACGCTCAAGCCCCCGCGTGGAACGGAGCTTGCGCGCAACGAGTTCGCGCGCGGTCTCCTCCTCCCGCTCGGAGTCGAGCTGCCCGACCGCCTCGTCGATCACCGTCGAGTCCACGCCCTTGGTCCTCAGCTCACGGGCGAGCGCCCGGCGGGCAAGTCCCCGGCCGTGGTGCCGCGACTCCACCCACGCGTCCGCGAAGGCGCTGTCGTTGATCAGCCCCACCTCTTCGAACCGGGTGAGCACCTCGTCCGCCACGTCATCGGGGATCTCGCGCTTGCGCAGCGCGTCGGCCAACTGCTTGCGCGTGCGCGGAGTCCCGGTGAGCAGACGCAGACAGATGTTCCGCGCCCGCTCAGCCGGGTCTCCTGACGGCGCCCCCTGCTCGGCCCTCGACGAGTCAGGGGGGCCGTCGTCCTGTGCGGCACCGGGCGGATCCCCGAATCCGCCCCGGCGCCGACGCCCACGCGGCCCGGCCCCGCCCCGCTTGCGTCCACCACGGCGCGGCCCGTCCACCGCGCCGCTCCCCGCTTCGACGTCTTCCCCGTACGCCATGTCGTCGTACGCCCCGCCACCCCCGCTCCCCCGGTCCTCGGGAACGGCGGAGCGTACGTCGTCATCGGCCCAGTCGGTTCGTCGTGTCACGGCGGATTAGCTCTTGGCCGCCGCGGCCTTGGACTTGGCCACCTTGGGCGCGGGCACCGTCTTGGCCCCGTCCTCGGCAGGAGCGGCCTCCGCCGCCGCGTCCGCGGCCGGCTCGCTGCTCGGCTCCTCCGGACGGACGCCGACGCCCAGCTTCTCCTTGATCTTCTTCTCGATCTCGTTGGCCAGGTCGGGGTTGTCCTTCAGGAAGTTGCGCGCGTTCTCCTTGCCCTGGCCGAGCTGGTCGCCCTCGTACGTGTACCAGGCGCCGGCCTTGCGGACGAAGCCGTGATCCACGCCCATGTCGATCAGGCCGCCCTCGCGGGAGATGCCCTGCCCGTAGAGGATGTCGAACTCGGCCTGCTTGAAGGGCGGCGCGACCTTGTTCTTGACGACCTTGACGCGGGTGCGGTTGCCGACCGCGTCCGTGCCGTCCTTCAGGGTCTCGATACGACGGATGTCGATACGCACCGAGGCGTAGAACTTCAGCGCGCGACCACCGGTCGTGGTCTCGGGCGAGCCGAACATCACGCCGATCTTCTCGCGCAGCTGGTTAATGAAGATCGCGGTGGTCTTGGACTGGTTGAGCGCGCTGGTGATCTTTCGGAGCGCCTGGCTCATCAGGCGAGCCTGCAGACCCACGTGCGAGTCGCCCATCTCGCCCTCGATCTCCGCGCGCGGCACGAGCGCGGCGACGGAGTCGATGACGATCAGGTCGAGGGCGCCGGAACGGACCAGCATGTCGACGATCTCGAGAGCCTGCTCACCGTTGTCCGGCTGGGACAGGATCAGGTTGTCGATGTCGACGCCGAGCTTCTTCGCGTACTCGGGGTCGAGCGCGTGCTCGGCGTCGATGAAGGCCACCTGGCCGCCGGCCTTCTGCGCGTTGGCCACGGCGTGCAGGGTCAGGGTCGTCTTACCGGAGGACTCCGGCCCGTACACCTCCACCACACGGCCACGCGGGATACCGCCGACGCCGAGCGCGACGTCGAGCGCGGTCGACCCGGTGGGGATGACCTCGATGGGCTCATTCGGCCGCTCGCCCATGCGCATCACTGCGCCCTTACCGAATTGCCGTTCAATCTGTGCGAGCGCGGCGTCGAGCGCCTTCTCGCGGTCGGTTCCTGCCATGGGTTCCACCCGGTTTGCTTGAGTCGATCGCTTCACGCCAAAGACGCTAACGCCTGCCACTGACAATCGGCCTCGACGCCTGTCTCGCCTGTGGATAACTCGAGGCTCCTCGCCCGGCCACCTTCCCCGAATCCCTTGGAAACACTGGGAAAAGTGGCTCTGGACACTCCATAAGAATGGATGTTCGATTTCAGTGTCAAGCGCACCACGCGGGTCGGCGCGCCTCGACTACCGTGGCTCCGCATGACCCACACCTCGATCGAGATCACCGCCGAGCTGGTCCAAGAGCTGCTCCACGAACAGCACCCCGACCTGGCCGATCGCCCCGTGAGACTCGGCGCCCGGGGGTGGGACAACCAGCTGTGGCGGCTCGGCGACGACCTCGCCGTCCGGTTGCCCTGGGCCACCGACTCCGCGGACGCGCTGCTGCGCAAGGAGCACGCCTGGCTCCCCGCGCTCGCCCCGCGTCTCCCCTTGCCCGTTCCTGTCCCCCAGCGCCTCAGTGAACCCTCCGAGCGGTTTCCCCACCCCTGGATCGTCACCACCTGGGTACCGGGCTCGCCCGCCGACCGGGCCCCCGCCACCGCCGCCGAGTCGGCCGACATCCTGGCCGCCTTCCTGACCGCCCTGCACCAGCCTGCACCCGAGGGGGCACCGACCGGCCGCAACCGTGGGGGCCCACTGGCCGAGCATGCCGAGGGATTCGCCCAGCAGCTCTCCGAGGCCACCGAGCACGGCCTGATCCCCGACCCGGACGCCGTTCGCGCGATCTGGGAGGACGCCGCCGGCGCGCCGGAGTGGTCGGGCCCGCCACTGTGGCTCCACGCCGACCTGCATCCGGCCAACCTCCTCACCGCGGACGGCACATTCTGCGGCGTGATCGACTTCGGTGACCTCTGCGTGGGCGATCCGGCCTGGGACCTCGCCGCCGCCTGGCTGCTGCTGCCGGACGGCGCCACCGAACGCTTCCACAGCGCCTACCGGCCGGCCCCCGACGCCGCCACCCTGCGCCGCGCCCGCGGCTGGGCCGTCATGAAGGCCCTGGTCTGCATCCTCATCGGGCACGCCGGCGACCAGGGCCGCCCCGGCGGCAAACCCTCCTGGGGGCCACCCGGACACGCTTCGCTTCGCCGCCTTGTCACGTCTGCCGCGCACTGACAGCCCATCACCTTCGGGCTCTCCTTCGGCCTGACACTCATGGCCATCACCTGGGTGCCAGGAGGCGGCCTGCCACTCGACGGCCGCTCTCAAGCCGCTGCACGGGGTCGGCCTGGCTGAGGCGGGCTACTGGTCCCCGGAGTCCGGTTCCTTCACGACGCGGCGCATCCGCACCCAGAGAGACGACCCGCGTCTGCGGTGCCCGTGCACGCGCGGGTCGTCGGTGACGTCGTAGCGCTTCACGTACGCGCCCAGGAACGCCTGCAGCGTCGCGACGGCCGGGATCGAGATCAGGGCGCCGACGGCCCCCAGGAGCGCGGTGCCCGCGATGACCGAACCGAAGGCGACCGCCGGGTGGATGTCCACCGTCTTCGCGGTCAGCTTCGGCTGCAGCACATAGTTCTCGAACTGCTGGTACACGACTACGAAGACGAACACCCACAGCGCGTACCAGGGATCCACGGTGAAGGCGATCAGCATCGGCAGGGCGCCCGCCAGGTACGTGCCGATGGTCGGGATGAACTGCGAGACGAGCCCCACCCATACGGCGAGCACGGGCGCGTACGGGACGCCGAGCGCCGCGAGCAGGACGTAGTGCGCGACCCCGGAGATCAGCGCCATGAGGCCACGCGAGTAGAGATACCCACCGGTCTTGTCGACGGCGATCTCCCAGGCGCGCAGCACCTCGGTCTGCTTCGCGGGCGGCAGGACCGAGCACAGCGCACGCCGCAGGCGCGGGCCGTCGGCGGCGAAGTAGAACGAGAACAGCAGAACCGTCAGGAGCTGGAACAGCCCGCCGAGCACCTGCGTGGAGACGTCCAGGACACCGGTGGCACTGTTCTGGACGTACTTCTGGAGCCAGTCCGAGTGCAGCAGGCTGTCCTGCACCTCGACCCTGTTGAGATCTGTGTGGAACGTGTCGTTGACCCAGCTGATGAGCTGGTCGAGGTACTTCGGGAAGTCGTCGAACATGTCCACGATCTGGCCCGCGAGCATCGACCCGAGAAGCACGACGAAACCCGCACTCACGGCCGTCACCGCGAGGAACACCAGGAAGGTGGCGAAGCCCCGGCGCAGCCCGCGCGCCGCCATCCTGCTGACCGCGGGCTCCACGGCGAGCGCCAGGAAGAACGCGATCAACACGTTGGTCAGCAGCCCGATCAGCTGGTGGAAGGCCCAATAGCCCAGCTGGTAGCAGGCGATGAGGGCCAGGGCGAGCACCATGGCACGCGGCAGCCAGCGCGGCATCCCCGCGCGCGGAGTCGGCGCCGAGCCCGGCGGCCGCTCGGGCGGCGTGGTGCCGGGTGGCGCGGCGTCGTCCGCCACCTGGAAGGTTTCATCTGTCGGTGCTGGCACGCTGCCAGTCTCGCCCACGCCGCCGACAATCGTCGGCCGCCCCCGTTCCGTCACTCTTCAGCGCTTCTCATCCGGTACATCCATCGCTGTGCACACGACACGCCAGACTTCCTTGGCCTCCCAGCCCGCGTCGAGCGCCTGCTGGACCGTTCGCCCGCCGAGCCCCGCCATCACATGATCACGCGCGAACGTGTCGGAGTAACCGGATCCGAAATGATCCGTCATTCGCTGCCAGAAGACCGTCAACCGCATGCGTCCAGTATCCCGCCCCTGAGAGTGCAGCCGTGCTCGGGAGGCTTACCGAGAACGCTTTCCGTCCTACGGTCGGTGCATGGCCGAAACCGGAGCTTCCCCACTCCCCCCGTCGCCCCCGGCACGCTCCCCGCTCTCCCGTGCCGAGACATTCATCTGGCTGACCGCACGCGTCCTTGAACAGCGCCGCTTCGCCTATCACTTTTTGGACGGCTCACCCACGGCGGCCGACGCCGTCGAGACGGCGCTGGCCGCGTACCGCAACGAGGACGAGGGCTACGGACACGCCCTCGAACCGGACCTGCGCGGCCCGGTCAGCCAGCCCCTGCACACTGGGCACGCGCTGCGCGTCCTCGACTCGATCGGGCGGTGCTCGGGTCAGCGCGTGGAGCGGGTGTGCCGCTACCTGACCGCCGTCTCCACTCCGGAAGGCGCACTTCCGGCGGTGCATCCCAGCCAACGCGGCTATCCCTGCGCCCCGTTCGTCCCGGTGGTGGACGACCCGCCGAGCGAGCTGCTGGCCACCGGGCCCGTCGTCGGTCTGCTGCACCGCAACGAGGTGTGGCACGCCTGGCTGTTCCGGGCCACCGACTTCTGCTGGTCGGCCGTCGAGTCCCTGAAGACATCCCACCCGTACGAGGTCCAGGCCGCGGTCGCCTTCCTGGACAGCGCACCCGACCGCCCGCGCGCGCGGGTCGCCGCCGACCGGCTCGGCCGCCTCGTGCGCGAGCAGCGGCTCGCGGTGCTCGATCCGGAGCGTAGGGAGGACTATCCGGTCGCGCCCGGCTACGCGCCGGACGAGCACCACTTCCCGTACGACTTCGCCAAGGCGCCCGAGTCGCTGGCCCGGTCCTGGTTCACCGACGAGGAGATGGCCCGTTCGCTCGACCATCTGGTGAACGAGCAGCAGGAGGACGGTGGGTGGCCGATCAATTGGCGACAGTGGGCGCCGACGACCGCCATGGAGGCACGCCCCATGGTGACCATCGACGCACTGCGTACGCTGCGCGCCTACGGACGTCCCTTGTAGTGCCGCTTGTAGCGCCGCCGTTGTCGTGTCGCGGCCCTCTGGAGTACCGCGTTCCCGCTCAGTGATCCGCGTCGCGCAGGAGCAGTGCCGCGATGGCCAGAGCCGTGCCGCGCGGTGAGGACAGTTCGATGCCGGTCCACTCGGCGATCTTCGCCAGCCGGTTGTCGACCGTGTTCGGGTGCAGCCCGAGCGCATCCGCGGTGGCCCTGCGGTCCTGCTGGTGGGTCAGATGCGTGCGGAGCGTCTCCAGGAGCTCCGGCCGCTCGGCGACAGGGTCGAGGAGGGCGGCGATGAGGTGGCTGCTCTCGTTGCGCCGAGAGAGGTGGTACTCGAGCAGGACGTCGTCGAGGCGGTGCAGGCCCGGTGGCAGGCCGCACGCGCGCGCGATGCGCAGGACTTCGGTCGCGGTGCGGGCCGCGTCGGGTATGAGCTCGGGGCCGTCCGCCCGCACTGCGGCCACCCGCACGGGCAGGCCGCTCGCCCGGCTCAGGTGGGCCGGCAGGTCGGCGGGCGGCGGGCAGTCCTCCGGGACGACGACCCGTCCCCCGTCGCCGTCCAGGAGGGTGAGCACGGTCGCACCGAAGGTGCGGTCCAGGACGCTCTGCAGACGGCGCAGTCGGCGGCGCACCGCGACGGGCCCCTCCGAAGGAGCCGCGTCCGTGGCGAGTGCGAGCACGTGGGCGGGCCCCGTGAGCCGGAGCTGGTCGAGGAGCACGTGTCCGGGCGGGACCATCCCGTCGAGCAGCCCGCGGACCAACGACCGCCGTTGCGCGTGCTGTTCGGCCTCAAGGGCGGACCGTTCGTCCAGGTACGTCTCGGCGACCGATCCGACGACTCCGGGCTGGGCCCGCAGCAGGAGGTCGACGAGTTCGACGAGGGCGGCCTCGTCGCCGGGCTCCGCCGCTTCGCGTAGCGCCCGCCACAGGACGTAGGAACCGAGCGCGTGCGTGCGCAGCAGGAGGTGCAGCGGCATGCCCTCCTCGGCGCGCTGAGCGGCCCTCTCGCGGAACAGCCGGTGCCTTCCGGGCTGCTGTGTGTCCGGGTCGTCGACGTGGCGCAGGAACAGCCGTACGCCGTACCGCGCGGTCGCCGCGATCTCCAGGTCCTTCACGTCGTCCGGCAGCTCCGCGTAGCCGGGGAGTTCCTCGAAGGCCTCCCTGGCCATGCGCCGCGCCAGTTCGTTGACGCGCGGCTCGCAGCGCGCGGCGAGAGAACGCGCTTCCGGGGACAACGGCACGGTGGCCTCCACCGACATCGGCTACTGGGCGCCCCATTGTGACGCGTCACAGCTCTGGGACAAGCGGAATGTGACGCCAAGCGCTGTTCCGGGCCTCCCTGTGCGCCTTGACTCGGGGAACGCCGAGGAACCACCCCTACCCGGAGGAGCCGCGCCCATGACCGAGCACAACACCGCACCGGAGGCGGCCTCGCGGGAGCTGGTGGACTACGCCGCCTACGCGGACCGGGTCTGGCAGGGGGCGGAGACGCTACTCCCGCACCTCTCGGGCGCCTACACGGGGGACGAGCTGGTGCGGCTGAGCCCGCGGGTGGGCTTCTTCCCCGCCTTCGCCAACGTGACGGTCTTCGACACCGGTGACGGCGCGGTGCTCGTCGATTCGGGCGACTTCCGTACGGCGGCGCAACTGCACACGGCGGTCAAGGGGTTCGGGGCGGGTCCTGTGCACTCCGTGGTGTACACGCACGGGCACGTGGATCACGTCTTCGGAGTGTTCCCCTTCGACAAGGAGGCGGAGCAAACCGGCACCGGGCGCCCCGAGGTGGTGGCGCACGAGGCCGTGTCCGCCCGCTTCGACCGCTACATCCGGACGGCCGGCTACAACTCGTGGATCAACCGGCGGCAGTTCGGTGTGCCCTCCCTGGAGTGGCCCACCACGTACCGCTACCCGGACACCGTCTACCGGGACCGGCTGACGTTCCACCGCGGCGAGCTCACATTCGAACTCGTCCACGCGCGCGGGGAGACCGACGACCACACCTACGTATGGGTGCCGGAGCTCAAGGCCCTGTGTACGGGCGATCTGTTCATCTGGAACACGCCGAACGCGGGCAACCCTCAGAAGGTGCAGCGCTACCCCGAGGACTGGGCGCGGGCCCTGCGCTGCATGCAGGAGCTGGGCGCGGAACTGCTGCTGCCGGGGCACGGCGTGCCCATCATGGGCGTCGAACGCGTGAACCGCGCCCTGGACGACACCGCGCGCTTCCTGGAGTCGCTCTGCGAGCAGACGCGGGAGCTGATGAACGCGGGTCACCGGCTCGACACGGTCATCCACGAGGTGAAGGTCCCCGAAGAGCTCCTGTCCCGCCCGTACCTCCACCCCGCCTATGACGAGCCGGAGTTCGTGGTGCGGAACCTGTGGCGTCTATGGGGCGGCTGGTACGACCAGAACCCGGCCCACCTCAAGCCCGCCCCGGAGGCGGCCGTCGCGGCCGAGTACGCGCGCGCGGCGGGCGGCGCCGTGGCACTGGCCGAGCGGGCACGGGAGCTGCTCGCCGCGGGCGACGCACGGCTCGCCTCGCATCTGGCGGAGACGGCGGCCCTGGCGGCCCCCACGGATCCCGAGGTGGCACGCACGCGTGCCGAGGTGTACGCGCAGCGGGCGGGCAAGGAGACCTCGACCATGGCGCGCGGCGTCTACGCCTGGGCGGCCGCCGAGTCCGCCGCGGTGGCCGAAGGCACGGACGTGGCCACGGAGTTGACGCGCTCCCCCGAGGGCCGCAAGCGGGCCGGAGGCGCGATCAGTGTCGGCCTGGTCGACGACGAGGACGGATGCTGCTGATGCGCGGGGCATGGCGCACCACATGGCTGCTGCTCGCCTTCATGGTGGTGAACTTCGCGGACAAGGCGGTCCTGGGGCTCGCGGGTCCCGAGATCCGGGCGGACTTCGGCATCACCCGCCAGGAGTTCGGCACCGCGCAGTCGGCGTTCTTCGCGCTGTTCTCGGTCGCGGCCCTCGGCGTCTCGGCCCTCACGAAGCGAGTGCGCACGACGCCGTTACTCCTGGGGCTCGCCCTGCTGTGGTCGGCGGCGCAGCTGCCGATGCTGTGGGGCGCGGCGGGCTTCGGCGCGCTGGTGGCCACCCGCGTCCTTCTCGGCGCCGCCGAGGGGCCGGCGTCGCCGGTCGCGATGCATCACGTGCACGGCTGGTTTCCGCAGCGCGAGCGGGCACTGCCGACCGCGCTGCTGCTCGTCGGCGCCGCGGCCGGGGTCGCGGTGGCCGCGCCCGCGCTGAGCTGGGTGATCACCCACTGGGGCTGGCGCTGGTCGTTCGGCGCGGTGGGTCTGGTCGGCCTTGTCTGGGCGGCGGTGTGGTTCCTGTGGGGCAAGGAAGGCCCCCTGGCCCCGAGCGTCGGCAAGGAGGCGGAGCAAGCACCGCAGGACAGCCTCACGGTGCCGCTGCGCCGCATCCTGTTGTCACCCACGTTCCTGACCGCCTCCTTCGGTTCGTTCGCCGCCTACTGGTCGATGAGTGCGACGCTCACCTGGGCGCCGGACTACATGGAGAACGTCATGGGCTGGAATCTGCACCAGGCGAGCACCATGGTCGGCGCCGGTGCCGTCGCCCATGGTGCCGTCCTCCTGGTACACGGCCTGCTGGCTCGGCGCTCGGCCCTGAGAGGCACGCCGCCCCGCTTCCCTGTAGGCGCGGGTGCCGGCCTCCTTGTCACGCTCTCGGGCTGTGCCACCGCTCTGTTCGGCCTGTCCGACTCCCAGGTCGTGAAGGTGCCGATGATGCTGGGTCCGATGGCGCTCGCCATGGTGATGCTCACGGTCGCGGCGACGGCGTGCTCCCGTATCGCACCCCCGGTCCAACGGGGCACGGTCCTGGGCGTACTGACGTGCGTGTACGCCCTCGGGGGCATCGTCTCGCCGCTCGTCCTGGGGCGCTTGGTGGACGGCGCCGCCACCGTGTCGGCGGGCTATGAGCACGGCTGGCTGCTGACCGCCGCTCTCCTGGTGGCGGGCGGTGTCCTCGCGGCCGTCTTCTGCCGCCCCGAGCGCACGGCGGGGCAGCTCGGGGTCCCGGAGACCCCGGCCGCCCTCCCCGCGCACCAGGTCACCCCGTAAGGGCCCGCATCCCCGCGGTGACCGCCACGGCCACCGCGACCACCACCAGGAACGGCGCCCGCAGCACGAGCGCGACGGCGGCCGCGGCGAGCCCGGCCGCCCTGGCGTCGAGGACCAGCACGCGCCCGTCCGCGAAGGTCTGCTGGGCCGTGAGGGCAGCCAGCAGAGCGACCGGGAGCAGCGCCGCAAGACGCTTCACCACGGGCCGTTCCAGGGCGCCCGCGGGCACCAGCAGACCGATCAGTTTCACGGCGTAGCAGCCGACCGCGGTGACCGCGATGGCGATCCAGACGTTCAACGGTCTTCTCCTTGTCGTGCGTTGGAGGCCGCGGCGCGGCGGCGTCCCTCTACGTAGAGCACGGCCGGGGCAGCGAGCGCGGCCACGAGCACGGGCACCCCGGCCGGCAACACGGGCAGCAGTCCGAGCATCAGAACGACGGCGAGCCCGGCGACGGCGCGGTCCGTCGTGGACTTCAGCATCGGCGCGAGCAGCGCCAGGAACACCGCGGGCCCGGCCGCGTCGAGGCCCCAGGCATCGGTGTCACCGATGGCCTCGGCGCCCAGGGCACCGGCCAGCGTGGTGAGGTTCCACAGCACGTACAGGGTCAGTCCTGTGACGGTGAAACCGAGCCGCACGCCGCGCCGCGTCGGCTGCGCCAGTGCGACGACCGATGTCTCGTCGATGATCCAGTGCGCGGCGAACGGCCGCACCGCGCGCGGAAGAGCGAGCAGCTGGGACAGGCGCAGTCCGTAGAACGCGTTGCGCACGCCCAGGAAGAACGCTCCCGCGGCGGCGGTGAGCGGGTTACCGCCGGCCGCGAGCGCCCCTACGAGCGCGAACTGCGACGCCCCCGTGAAGACCAAGAGGCTGAGCGCGCAGGTCTGCAGCACGCTGAGCCCGCTCCCCGCCGAAGTCACCCCGAAGGCGAACCCGGAAAGGCCTACGGCGACTCCGACACCGAGCGCGTCACGGACGACGGCGGAGTCCGGCTTGCCTACCGCGTCGGCCCGCCCGGTCTCGGCCCCGGCCCCGGGCTCGGCCTCGGATTCGAGCAAGAACTCGGTCGACTGCTCGGCGGGCTCGGGAGGCTTGGCCTCTGCTCTACGTATGTCTGTGGGTGTTGTCTTGTCTGCCACGCCTCGCACGGTACGAGGAGGGACGGGTCCTGTTCTTGTACGTTCTTGCGCTCGCGCTGGTACGCGCCCGGCGGCACCCCGACGATCCGGGTGAAGTGCCGGTTCAGGTGCGGCTGGTCGGTGAAGCCGAGGGCTACAGCGGCATCGGCGGGCGCCGTCCCCGCCTCCAGGAGCCGCCGTGCCATGCGCACCCGCGCGTTGGTGAGCCAGGTGTGCGGCGGCATCCCGTACGCGTCGCGGAAGGCCCGCAGCAGCGCGAAGGGGCTGGTGCCGAGCTCGGCCGCGAGGGCTTCCAGGGACGGCGGGTCCGCCAGACGCTCTTCGAGGACTTCGCGCGCGCGGTCCGCGGCCGTGGACCCCGCGGACCGCCGGGGCCGCGCCGCGAGGGAGGACCCGTGGGCCCGGAGCAGCCGCGCGAGCACGACCCTGAGGAGGCTGTCAGCGGCCAGCGCGTTGCCCTCCTCCGCCGCTCTGTGCACCTCGTTGATCATCTGCGAGGCCCCTGGGTCGGTGACGATCGGTTCACCGAAGACCGCGGTGCCGCGCACCGTGCCGGTCTCGGCTGCGATCTCGGCGACGACGTCCGCTGACGGATAGAGCGTGGCGTACGCCCAGCCGTCGGGCCCGCCCGCCCGCGCCGTGTGCGCCACTTCCGGATTGAGCAGCACGACGCTGCCGGGCCCGGCGTGCAAGGTGCCGTCGGCCAGGCCGACCGCCTCGACCCCACGCGTGACCGCGCCGATCACGAAGCCGTCGTGGCTGTGGCGCGGGAAGGTGTGCCGGACGTAGCGGGCCCGCAGCAGGTCGAGCCCCGGCAGCCGCTCATAGCGCCAGTGCCGCGCCCATTCGCCCTGCCCCGCTGTCCGAGCCATGGCCCCATTCTGCGTCAGCCACCCTCGACGAACCACCCCGTTTCCGCAGCTCACCGCCATTGTCAGTGGTGGGGTGCAGGATGGGGGCATGGTCAGGTCCAGGCAAGGGGCCCACAGCGCCTCGCAGGCCCTCAGTGGCTTCTCTCCCGCGACCCGTGGTTGGTTCACGGGGGCCTTCTCCGCGCCCACAGCCGCACAGTCAGGTGCGTGGAAGGCGATCGGCGAGGGTTCGGACGTGCTGGTCGTCGCGCCCACCGGCTCGGGCAAGACGCTCGCCGCGTTCCTCGCCGCGCTCGACCAGCTCGCGTCGACACCCCCTCCGGCCGACCCGAAGAAGCGCTGCCGGGTGCTGTACGTGTCCCCGCTGAAGGCCCTCGCGGTGGACGTGGAGCGCAATCTGCGCAGCCCGCTCACCGGTATCCGCCAGGAGGCCGTCCGCCTGGGCCTGCCCGAGCCCGAGGTGAAGGTCGGCATCCGCTCCGGCGACACCCCGCCCGCCGAGCGCCGCGCGCTGGCCACGCGCCCGCCGGACATCCTCATCACGACGCCGGAGTCGCTGTTCCTGATGCTGACGTCGGCCACGCGCGACGCGCTGGCGGGCATCGACACGGTGATTCTGGACGAGGTGCACGCGGTGGCGGGCACCAAGCGCGGCGCCCACCTGGCCCTCTCCCTGGAGCGGCTCGACGAGCTGCTGCCCCGCCCGGCCCGCCGCATCGGCCTGTCCGCGACGGTCCGGCCGGTCGACGAGGTGGCGCGCTATCTCTCGCCGCAGCGCCGGGTGGAGGTCGTCCAGCCGCCGTCCGGCAAGGAGTTCGACCTGTCGGTGGTCGTCCCCGTGGAGGATCTCGGCGAGCTCGGCGGCTCCCCGGTGGCCGATTCCGACCAGGGAGCCGAGCGTCCCTCGATCTGGCCCTCCGTGGAGGAGCGGATCACGGACCTGATCGAGGCACATCGCTCGACGATCGTGTTCGCCAACTCCCGCCGCCTGGCGGAGCGCTTGTGCAACCGCCTGAATGAGATCGCCTACGAGCGCGCCACCGGCGAACCCCTTCCCGAGGCCCACTCCCCGGCCGAGTTGATGGCGGAATCGGGCGCCGCGAAGGGCGCTCCCCCGGTCATCGCGCGCGCCCACCACGGCTCGGTCTCCAAGGAGCAGCGCGCACTCGTCGAGGAGGACCTGAAGGCGGGCCGGCTTCCCGCCGTGGTCGCCACGTCGAGCCTGGAGCTGGGCATCGACATGGGCGCGGTCGACCTCGTCGTCCAGGTGGAGTCGCCCCCGTCCGTGGCGTCGGGCCTGCAGCGCGTGGGCCGTGCGGGCCATCAGGTGGGCGCGGTTTCCACGGGCGTCGTGTTCCCGAAGTACCGCGGTGACCTGGTGCAGTCGGCGGTCGTGACCGAGCGCATGCGTTCAGGTGCCATCGAATCCCTGCGCCTCCCGGCGAACCCGCTGGATGTGCTCGCCCAGCAGTTGGTCGCGATGACGGCCCTGGACACCTGGCAGGTCGACGACCTGCTGGCGCTGGTCCGCCGCGCCGCCCCCTTCGCCTCGCTGCCCGAGTCCGCGTTCACGGGCGTGCTCGACATGCTGGCGGGCCGCTACCCCTCCGATGCCTTCGCCGAGCTGCGGCCCCGCGTCGTCTGGGACCGCGTCGCCGGCACGATTACGGGCCGCCCCGGAGCGCAGCGCCTCGCCGTCACCTCCGGGGGCACGATCCCCGACCGCGGCCTCTTCGGAGTCTTTCTCGCGGGAGCCGACCCCAAGAAGGGCGGCGGCCGCGTCGGAGAGCTCGACGAGGAGATGGTCTACGAGTCCCGGGTCGGGGACGTGTTCACGCTCGGCACCAGCTCCTGGCGCATCGAGGACATCACGCGCGACCGCGTCCTCGTCTCGCCCGCCCCTGGTGTCCCCGGCCGCCTCCCCTTCTGGAAGGGCGACCAGCTGGGCCGCCCGCTCGAACTGGGCCGTGCGTTGGGCGCGTTCCTGCGCGAGGTCGGCTCCCAGAAGCCCGACGACGCGCGCGTGCGCCTCACGGAGGCGGGACTCGACGAGTGGGCGGCGAACAACGTGCTGTCGTACCTCGCCGAGCAGCGCGAGGCCTGCGGCCACATCCCCGACGACCGCACGATCGTGGTCGAGCGGTTCCGGGACGAGCTGGGCGACTGGCGCGTTGTCGTCCACTCCCCGTTCGGCGCCCAGGTGCACGCTCCGTGGGCGCTGGCCCTCGGCGCCCGGCTCAGCGAGAAGTACGGCATGGATGCCCAGGTGATGCACGCCGACGACGGCATCGTGCTGCGCCTCCCGGACGCCGACCTGATGGGCCTGGACCTCCTCGACCAGGAACCTTCCAAGCCGGGCATGGAGTACGACGACGAGCAGGCCCCCATCGGAGCGGCCGACGTCGCCTTCGACAAGGGTGACGTGGACCAGATCGTCACCGACCAGGTGGGCGGCTCCGCCCTGTTCGCCTCGCGCTTTCGCGAGTGCGCCGCCCGCGCGCTGCTGCTGCCCCGCCGCAACCCCGGCAAGCGCACCCCGCTGTGGCAGCAGCGCCAGCGCGCGTCCCAACTGCTCCAGGTGGCGAGCGAGTTCGGCTCGTTCCCCATCGTCCTGGAAGCGATCCGCGAGTGCCTCCAGGACGTCTTCGACGTACCGGGCCTCGCCGAGCTGATGGGCGACATCGAGTCCCGCAAGGTCCGCCTCGTCGAGGTCACCACCCCGGAGGCCTCCCCCTTCGCCCGCTCGCTGCTGTTCGGTTACGTGGCGCAGTTCCTGTACGAGGGCGACTCCCCGCTGGCCGAGCGCCGCGCGGCCGCGCTGTCCCTGGACTCCCGCCTGCTCGCCGAGCTCCTCGGCCAGGCCGAGCTGCGCGAGCTGCTCGACGCGGAGGTCCTTACCGAGCTTGAACAAGAGCTGCAGTGGCGCACGGAGGACCGTCGCGTCAAGGACGCGGAGGGCGTCGCGGACCTGCTGCGCATGCTCGGACCGCTCACGGAAGAGGAGTTGGCCGAGCGGGGCGCCGAGACCGGCTGGGCCGAGAGCCTGGCGGGCGCCCGGCGCGCCATCCGCGTACGGATCGCGGGCACCGAGCACTGGGCGGCGATCGAGGACGCGGGCCGCCTGCGCGACGCCCTGGGCACGGCGCTTCCGGTCGGTGTCCCCGAAGCCTTCACCGAGCCGGTCAAGGACCCGCTCGGCGACCTCCTGGCCCGCTACGCCCGCACACACGGCCCGTTCACCTCCACGCAGGCGGCGGCCCGCTTCGGCCTCGGCTCCGCGGTCACGGAGGGCGCACTCCAGCGCCTGGCGGCCAACGGCCGTGTCGTACAGGGCGAGTTCCACCCCGCGGGCATCGGCCAGGAGTGGTGCGATGCCACGGTCCTACGCAGACTGCGCCGCCGCTCGCTGGCCGCGCTGCGCCATGAGCTGGAACCGGTGCCGCCCGCGGCGCTCGCCCAGTTCCTGCCCCAGTGGCAGCACGTGGGCGGGCACGGCCTGCGCGGGGTCGACGGCCTGGTCAGGGCTGTCGAGCAGCTCCAGGGCGCCTCGGTACCCGCCTCCGCCCTGGAGAAGCTCGTCCTGCCCTCGCGCGTCTCCGGCTACGCGCCCGCGCTCCTCGACGAACTCACGGCATCCGGCGAGGTCTTGTGGGCCGGTGCGGGCTCGCTGCCCGGCAAGGACGGCTGGGTCAGCCTCTACCTCGCCGACACGGCCCCGCTGCTCCTCCCGCCCCCGCACCCTTTGGAGCTCACGCCACTCCACCAGGCGGTCCTGGACGCGCTCTCCGGCGGCTACGGCCTGTTCTTCCGCCAGATCGCCGACCAGGTCCGCGCCGCCCCTCCCGCCCAAGGCCTTGAGGGCCAGAGAGGCACCCCCTTCGAGGTCACCGATCCCCAACTGGCCGACGCCGTCTGGGAGCTGGCCTGGTCGGGCCGCCTCACGAACGACACGCTGGCCCCGATGCGCGCCGTCCTCGGCTCCGGCCGCACCGCGGGCTCCACCGCGCACCGGGCCCGAAGAGCCGTGCCGCGCGGCCGCTACGGAGGCCTCACGGCGGGCGCCCGGCCCACGTCACGCACCGGTCCACCCACGGTCGCGGGACGCTGGTCGCTGCTGCCCGGCCCGGAGCCCGACCCGACCGTGCGCGCCCACACCCTGGCCCGCACGCTCCTCGACCGCCACGGAGTGGTCACCCGGGGAGCGGTGGCCGCCGAAGGCGTCGAGGGCGGGTTCTCGGCGACGTACCGGGTCCTGTCCGTCTTCGAGGAGAGTGGCCAGGCACGGCGTGGCTACGTGGTGGAGGGTCTCGGCGCGGCCCAGTTCGCGATGGACGGCGCCGTGGACCGCCTGCGCGCGGCGGCGAACGCGCAGGAGCGCGGCTCCGCACCCCCGGATCCGTACGCCCCGGTCGACGCCCCCACCGGCCAGGGCAGGACCACCGCGCCCCACGCCCTCGTCCTGGCGGCGGCCGACCCGGCCAACGCGTACGGGGCCGCTCTGCCCTGGCCCGATCCCCCCACCGGCGCGGGCCAGAAGCCCGGGCACAAGCCGGGGCGCAAGGCGGGCTCCCTGGTGGTCCTGGTCGACGGCGAGCTGACGCTCTACATGGAGCGCGGCGGCAAGACCCTCCTTGCCTGGTCCGCGTCCGACCCAGCTCATGCCGCCCCGGCTTCCGAAGCGGCCGGCACCGCGACCGGAGCGCGCACCCCGAGCCCCGCCCTCACCCCCGCCCAGCTGGCGGAGGACCCCCGCGTGCCCGCCGCCGCGCAGGCGCTCGCCGAGGCGGCCCGCTCCGGCGCCCTCGGCACCATCACGGTCGAGCGCGTCAACGCGGAATCCGCGCTCACCTCCCCGTACGCCCCTCTCCTGGAAGGAGCCGGATTCCACGCGACACCGCGCGGCCTGCGCCTGCGCGCGTGACACCAACCCCTGGCCCCGCCGGGCCCACATTTCAGCCCCTGCGGCGATTGAGCAGCGGGGTCCGGGGCAGAGCCCCGTGTCGTTGCACCGCGCCCCGCCCACTCCGCCCCCACACCCGCCTACCCTGACCCCATGCCCGAAGGAGACACGGTCGCGCAGGCGGCGAAGCGGCTGCACAGCGCCCTCGCGGGCCAGGTACTCACCCGCTCCGACCTGCGTGTCCCCCGGTACGCCACGGCAGACCTCACCGGGCGCACGGTCCTGGACGTCACCCCGCGCGGCAAGCATCTGCTGACCCGCATCGAGGGCGGCCTCACCCTGCACTCGCACCTGCGGATGGACGGCTCGTGGAAGGTCTACGCGCCGGGCGAGCGCTGGCGCGGCGGTCCGTCCCACCAGATCCGCGCGATCCTCGGCACCGAGACCCGCACCGCGGTCGGCTACCGGCTCCCGGTCCTGGAACTGCTGCGCACCACCGAGGAGTCCAAGGCCGTCGGTCACCTGGGACCGGACCTCCTCGGCCCGGACTGGGACCCGGACACCGCGCTGCGCAACCTCCTCGCCGACCCCGCCCGCCCCCTCGGCGAGGCCCTCCTCGACCAGCGCAACCTCGCGGGCATCGGGAACATCTACAAGTCCGAGCTCTGCTTCCTCCTGCGCGTCACCCCGTGGCTCCCGGTCGGCGAGCTGCCCGCCGAGACCTCCGGCCGCCTCCCCCTCCTCGCGAAGAAGCTGCTCGAGGCCAACCGCGACCGCCCGGCCCGCGTCACCACGGGCCGCCCCCGCCCCGACGAGCGCCTCTACGTCTACGGCCGCACCCACCGCTCCTGCCTGCGCTGCCGCACCCCCATCCGCACGGCCGACCAGGGCGACGGCTCCCGCGAACGCCCCACGTACTGGTGCTCGCACTGCCAACAGGGCCCGGCTCCCACGGCGTAGGGCCTGTCGTGCGGATCAGACTGGGCTCACGAGGTCCGGCCTGATCCAAACAACACCCCGTAGCCGACCACACAACACCGCCTGGCCGACCCACACACCCCCCCCTCACAGCCACAGAACACAACCACCGCACGACAATTGACGACCCGTCAGACAACCTCGTACGGTCCCTGCATGCCCCTCACTGCGTACGACCTCACCGGACGCACCGCATTCGTCACCGGCGCGGCGAGCGGCATCGGCCGCGCGTCGGCGACACTCCTCGCGCAGGCTGGAGCCACCGTCCACTGCGCCGACCGCGACGCACAGGGCCTGCACGAGACCGCGGCCCTCATCAAGGAGAGCGGCGGCACGGCCCACACCCACACCGTCGACGTGGCCGACCACGCCCAGATCGCGGAAGCCGTCGCGAGCGCGAGCGCCACCTCCGGCGGCCTCGACATCATGGCCGCCATCGCCGGGGTCATGCACAACAGCACGGTCCTGGAGACCCGCGAAGAGGACCTGGACCGCGTGCTCGCGATCAACTTCAAGGGTGTTCTGTACGCGTGCCAGGAAGCGGCCCGCACCATGATCGCGGCCGGCACCCGCGGCAGCATCGTCACGATGGCCTCCGGCGCGATCGACACCGGCGGCCCGGGGCTGCTCTGCTACGGCGCGGCGAAGGCCGCCGTCGTCCAGCTCACGAAGACGCTCGCCACGGAGATCGGCTCGCACGGCATCCGCGTCAACGCGGTGGCGCCGGGCTGGATCCGCACTCCGATGACGACCCGCCACGACGAGAGCGCGCAGGCCCACACCGAGTCCCTGATGGTGCGCATGTCACCGCTCGGCCGGGTCGGCGAGGCGGAGGACATCGCGCACGCGGTGCTCCACCTCGCCTCGGACGCCGCGTCGTTCACGACGGGCCAGATCCTCCGCCCGAACGGGGGCGTCGCCATGCCCTGGTGACCTGTCGCCACACCCCGCCGGCGGCCTCGCGCCCGGCGCGCACGGCCCGTGTCCGCACGCGCCGCGCACCGTGCCGCCCGGGCGCCCCGGCCACACCGGCCGCGCGCGCCTTCGGCAGTGCGTGCACCGGCAGCAGGCTCAGTCCCCAGCCGCCGGCGACGAGCGCCCCTTCGAACATCCCGGCGCCCGGCGCGAAGGCGAGCCGCAGGGCGCCCCACCACCACAGCGCCCCGCACACGACAGCCGGCGCCCACCGGAGCATCCGCCACCCAGCCCATGCCACCGACCGCTCACCTCCGCCCGACGACCTCCGGGACCACGGACCACGACCACAGCCAATCTGCCCCGAGCCGCCGGCGCCACGCCCAGGAGCACGCGGGGCGCCGAGGTACCGGGACTCTCAGCCCCGGTTCTCCGCCTGGAACATCCAGTGATGCTTCTCCAGGTCGGCCGTGATCCCGATGAAGAGGTCCTGACTCACGGGATCCGCCTCACCGGTCGCGTCCACCCGCGCGCGCATCCGCGCGATGACCGCGCCGAGCGCGTCCACGAGCGTCCCCACCGCGTCCGTGTCCTTCACCCAGCCCTCAGGGGCCACTCCCACGCCACTGGTGTCCGCCACGGTCTTCGCGCGACCGTCCGGCGGGACACCCAGCGTCGAGGCCCGCTCGGCCACCGTGTCGGAGTGCTGCCGAGCGGTGTCCACGACCTCGTCGAGCTGAAGGTGCACCGACCTGAACCGCGGACCGACCACGTTCCAGTGCACCTGCTTCGCCACAAGGGACAGGTCCACCAGATCCACGAGCGCACCCTGCAGCGCCTCGCCGACGGTCTTCAGGTCGCCATCGGGCAGCGGGCTCTTCACGACGTCCATACGTCACCTCCGTATCGAAACCACCATCAACAATGGCACACACGGACTATTACGGACACATCGGGTCCGGTCCTCACTCCGGCCCTCGCTCACGCACACCGAAAGCGCGCAGCAGAAAGCCCCGGCCGATCCTCCCGGCCGGGGCTTCCCCACATTCGAACTGGGCTCAGAACGCTGAGCGCAGGCGCTACGCCGCTACGACGTCCACAGCCTCCGCAGGCGCCTTGATCGTCACACGTTCCGGCGGGACGCCGGCCACGGAGACGGAATTGAGCATCGGACGAACCGGTGCGGGCACCGGCTCCGACGGGACCGCTGCTGCCGACTCGGCCAGCTCGGCGAGAGCGAGCTCATCGCTCACCTCCCGCATCAGCTCGGACATCCGTACGTCAAGCGCGTCGCAGATCGCGGAGAGCAGCTCGGAGGAAGCCTCCTTCTGCCCCCGCTCCACCTCGGAGAGATAGCCGAGCGAAACTCGGGCGGACGAGGAGACTTCGCGCAGAGTACGGCCCTGGCGCTGGCGCTGCCGACGCAGCACGTCACCCAGCAGGCGACGGAGCAGAATCATCGGTGGCTCCCTCCTCGGACCGCGTAGCCGCATCCTTCACGCCCCACCGTACCGCCTCGTGCCGCGGCCGTGCGGGGAGCGATGTCGTGTTCACTCAGGGCTGCAAACATCAAAACCCCCCGTTCTGTTCCGTATCCTGTGCCCGCGCTTTCCCAGAACGTTCGCCGAACTGCTCTCCGACCAGCTCTTCGACGAGCAGTCCGAGCACGCTCCGCACACTCTCCATACGGATTTCCGTCCGATCGCCGTTCAACCGCAGGGCGGCCACTTTGTGGCTACCAGCGAAATCGGCCGCGCCCTCGGAACGATCAGCTCCAGGCCCCACCGCGGCCACGTACACGGTCCCGACCGGCTGCCCGTCCTGCGGCTCCGGCCCCGCTACGCCGGTCGTGGCGACGCCCCAGTCCGCGCCCAGCGCCTCCCGCGCCCCGGCCGCCATGGCCAGTGCGACCTCTGGATGCACGGGCCCGTGCGCGGCGAGCAGATCCGCGTCGACACCCAGCAGCCGGTGCTTGAGCTCGGTCGCGTACGCCGTGACAGAGCCGCGGAAGGCCTTGGAGGCCCCCGGCACCGCCACGAGCTCCGCGGCCACCAGACCGCCGGTGAGCGACTCGGCGACGGCGAGGGTCTCCCCCCGCTCCGTCAACAGGCGCAGCGCCTCGACCGCCTCGTACGTCACTTCTCGGCAGCCTCCGCGGACGCCTGCGCCGCAGCCTTCGACTCGGCGATCCCCGCGCGCCGCAGCACGACGGCCTGCCGCACGTAGTCGAGCCCGGTCACCACCGTGAGCGCGACGGCGACCGCCATCACCCACCAGCGCAGCGTCGCGAGCGGCCCGGTCAGCGCCAGGATGTACATGCCGACGGCCGTGCCCTGCGCGAGCGTCTTCAGCTTGCCGCCGCGGCTGGCCGGAATGACCCCGTAGCGAATGACGATGAATCGCAGCAGCGTGATCCCGAGCTCGCGCCCGAGAATGACGCCGGTCACCCACCACGGAAGATCACCGAGCGACGAGAGACAGATCAGCGCGGCGCCCATGATCGCTTTGTCGGCGATGGGGTCGGCGATCTTTCCGAAGTCGGTGACCAAGTTGTATGCACGCGCCAGATGCCCGTCAAAAACATCCGTGATCATGGCAACGGCGAACGCCGCCCACGCCCAGGCCCGCCACGCCGGGTCGTACCCGCCGTCGGCCAGCATGAGCGCCACGAAACCCGGCACCAGAAGGAGCCGGATCATGGTCAGGATGTTCGCGATGTTCCACAGGCTCGCCTGATTGACGGCCGCAGTACCCAGCTTGCCTCCGGGCGACGGCCTGCCGGTCCCGCCCGTAGCGGACGCCGGGACTCCGGTCATCTGTCCGTCTCCTCAGCGATCTCCAGCGGCTCGGCCACGAGATCGACACCTTCGGTGCCGACCACCTTTGCCTCGACCATACGGCCGATCGTCAGACCGGCGCCGCTCGTGAGGCGCACCTGCCCGTCGGTCTCGGGTGCCTGGTGGGCACCGCGCCCGAGGACACCGTCCTCCTCGTCGACGGACTCGACGAGCACCTGCACGGTCTCGCCCACGCGCTCCTCGGCGCGCTGCGACACCAGCTGCTCGGCGAGCCGGGACAGGCGCGCGAGACGCTGCGCGACGACGTCCTCGTCGAGCTTGTTCTCGTACGTCGCCGCTTCCGTGCCGTCCTCGTCGGAGTAGCCGAAGACACCGATGGCGTCCAGGCGCGCACCGTTCAGGAAGCGCTCCAGCTCCGCGTAGTCGGCCTCGCTCTCGCCGGGGAAGCCCACGATGAAGTTCGACCGGACACCTGCCTGCGGGGCCTTGGCCCGAATGGTGTCGAGCAGCTCCAGGAACCGGTCCGTGTCACCGAAGCGCCGCATCGCGCGCAGCACGCCGGGCGCCGAGTGCTGGAAGGAGAGGTCGAAGTACGGGACGACCTTCTCGGTCCCCGTCAGTACGTCGATCAGGCCCGGCCGCATCTCGGCCGGCTGCAGGTAGCTGACCCGCACCCGCTCGATCCCGTCGACATCGGCCAGCTCGGGCAGCAGCGACTCCAAGAGCCGGATGTCGCCCAGGTCCTTGCCGTACGACGTGTTGTTCTCGGAGACCAGCATGATCTCCTTGACGCCCTGCTCGGCGAGCCAGCGCGTCTCGTTCAGTACGTCGCTGGGGCGGCGCGAGATGAACGAACCACGGAACGACGGGATGGCGCAGAACGAGCACCGCCGGTCGCATCCGGAGGCCAGCTTCACGGACGCCACAGGGGCGCCGTCGAGCCGCCGCCGCAGCGGGGCACGCGGCCCGGACGCGGGCGCGAGCCCGTCGGGAAGATCCACCGGAGCGTGCCCCGGCAGTGCGATCCCGGAGCCCGCCTCCTGGCGCTCGGCCGGGCTGATCGGCAGCAGCTTGCGCCGGTCACGCGGGGCATGCGCCTCCACGTTGCCCCCGGACAGGATCGTCTGGAGGCGGCCGGAGATGTCCTCGTAGTCGTCGAAACCGAGCACACCATCGGCCTCGGGCAGCGCCTCGGACAGCTCCTTGCCGTAGCGCTCGGCCATGCAGCCGACCGCGACCACCGCCTGCGTTCTGCCATGACCCTTGAGGTCATTGGCTTCCAGGAGGGCGTCGACGGAGTCCTTCTTCGCGGCCTCCACGAAGCCACAGGTGTTCACGACGGCGACATCGGCTGCGTCGGCGTCCTCGACGAGCTCCCAGCCGTCCGCCTCCAAGCGGCCTGCGAGCTCCTCCGAGTCCACCTCGTTACGGGCGCAGCCAAGGGTGACAAGTGCGACGGTACGGCGTTCGGGCATGGAAACAAGACTACTTCGTTCCACTGACAGCCCTACCCGCGAGGGGTTACCGCAAGATCGCCGACTCAGCCGACCTCGGGGTCACCCTTCGTGTACGACAGCCGCTCGACCTGCCCGGCCCTGAACTCGTCCTCGATCTGCTTGCCGTTCACAAACAGCTGGATGTTGCCCGCGTCACCGAGCACGAGGTCGATCTTCTGGTTGTCCTGGAAGGTCTTCGTCTGGCCGTCCTGCAGCAGCCCGTCGAACATGATCCGCCCGTTGTGGTCCTTGGCGGAGATCCAGCTGCGCCCGTCCGCCGCGCTGACCTTGACGGTCACCTTGTCCGCGGGGGCCGCGGCGATCGCACTGTCGGTCGGATCCGGCTTCGGGTCGGTGGGCTTCTTGGTGCTGGGGCTCGGCTTCTTCGTCGTGGGCTTGCCGGTCGCCGGGGTGGACCCCTCGGCGGCCTGCTGCTGGCTGCCGTCGCTGTCGCCGCCGCTGAAGGCGGTGTAGCCGACGAAGGCGACGACCGCGACGATCGCCGCGACCATGGCGGCCGTCCAGTTGGGCCTGCGCGGCTCGGAGCGGATCCGCTCCGTCTCGAACAGCGGCGTGGCCGGCGTCGGCGCGGGGCGTCCACCGTGCTCGTCGCCGTACTGGTCGATCAGCGGCTCGGGGTCGAGACCCACGGCACGCGCGAGCGTGCGGATGTGGCCTCGTGCGTAGACGTCACCACCGCAGCGCGAGAAATCGTCCTGCTCGATGGCCTGCACGATAGGGATGCGCACCCGGGTCGACTGGCTTACCTCGTCGACGGTCAGACCCGCGTCGACGCGTGCCTGCTGGAGGACACTGCCGATCGACGGCCGGTCGTCGTCCGCGTGCGGGATACGGTCTTCCGAAGGGCGGTCGTCTTCAGGGGAGTTGCCGATGGACACGGGGGCGCCTTTCGAGCGTGTAGCCACCTGCTGGAGGTTCAGTGTAGGGGGGGTGTGAATGGGTGAGGCAACCGGGCGGTCGGACTTTGTACGCCATCAGAATGGCCAACCATCCCGCTGGCGACGTACACAGCTGCCTCCCCCTCAACTTGACGTAGCCGACGAGGAAACGGTTGCTCCGATGCCCGTACGGGTGACGTCGTTCGAGGGGATCACCTTAGGGTTGAGCCTCCCCGCGGATCACCGCGAGCACTCCCTCTAGTTCATCGGCTTTCACAAGAACGTCTCGAGCCTTTGAACCTTCACTGGGTCCGACGATGCTCCTCGATTCCATCAAATCCATGAGCCGCCCGGCCTTGGCGAAGCCCACGCGCAGCTTGCGCTGCAGCATGGAGGTCGAGCCGAACTGCGTGGAGACGACCAGTTCGACGGCCGCGCACAGCAGGTCCAGGTCGTCGCCGATGTCCTCGTCGATCTCCTTCTTCTGCTTGGTGCCCACCGTGACGTCGTCCCGGAAGACGGGCGCCATCTGGTCCTTGCAGTGCTGGACGATGGCGTGGATCTCGTCCTCTATGACGAAAGCGCCCTGCATACGGGTCGGCTTGTTCGCCCCCATGGGGAGGAACAGGCCGTCGCCCTTGCCGATGAGCTTCTCGGCGCCCGGCTGGTCGAGGATGACCCGGCTGTCGGCGAGCGAGGAGGTGGCGAAGGCGAGCCGCGAGGGGACATTTGCCTTGATGAGGCCGGTGACGACGTCGACCGACGGACGCTGCGTGGCGAGGACCAGGTGGATCCCGGCCGCGCGCGCGAGCTGCGTGATCCGGACGATGGAGTCCTCGACGTCCCTCGGCGCGACCATCATCAGGTCGGCGAGCTCATCGACGATCACCAGCAGGTACGGGTACGCCTTCAGCTCCCGCTCGCTGCCCTCGGGCGTGGTGAGCTTGCCGTCCTTGACCGCCTGGTTGAAGTCGTCGATGTGCCGGTAGCCGAAGGCCGCGAGGTCGTCGTAGCGCAGATCCATCTCCCGCACGACCCACTGCAGCGCCTCGGCGGCCTTCTTGGGGTTGGTGATGATCGGCGTGATCAGGTGCGGGATCCCCTCGTACGCGGTCAGCTCCACGCGCTTGGGGTCGACAAGGACCATCCGGACGTCCTCGGGCGTCGCCCGCATCATGATCGAGGTGATCAGACAGTTGATGCACGACGACTTACCGGAACCGGTAGCACCGGCGACCAGGATGTGCGGCATCTTCGCCATGTTGGCCATCACGTAGCCGCCCTCGACGTCCTTGCCGAGCGCGACCAGCATCGGGTGATCGTCCTCGGCCGCGTCCGCGAGGCGCAGCACGTCGCCGACGTTGACCATCTCGCGGTCCGTGTTCGGGATCTCGATGCCGACCGCGGACTTACCGGGGATCGGCGAGATGATCCGGACGTCGGGGGACGCGACGGCGTACGCGATGTTCTTCGCCAGGGCCGTGATCTTCTCGACCTTCACGGCGGGGCCGAGCTCGATCTCGTACCGCGTGACCGTGGGGCCGCGCGTGAATCCTGTGACGCCCGCGTCGACCTTGAACTCGGTGAAGACGGTCTGCAGCGACTCGACGACGGCGTCGTTGGCGGCGCTGCGTGATTTCCCGGGGCCACCACGGGTGAGCAGGTCGAGTGACGGCAGCGCGTACGTGATGTCGCCGGCGAGCTGGAGCTGCTCGGCGCGCGGCGGCAGGTCCCCCCTCGCCTCGGGCGCGGACTTGGTGAGGTCCGGCACGCCGAGGGACGTGGGAGTCGGCTCAGGCTCCTTCTGAGCGCCCGCCGGGGTCTTCTTGACCCTGGCCCCCGGCACGGGTGCCGAGCGGTCCCCTGTGGCCGTCTCACCGCTGTTCTCGCCGTTGCTCTCACCGGAGACGCCCTGCGTGAGGTCGGCGACGAGCGGCGACGGCGGCATGCCGTGCAGCACGGCCCCGTCGAGCGCGGCGGCCGCCGCCGCGGCCACGTCGACCGCGTCCATCGGCCGCTCCATCGCGGGCTGCACGGACCGCCGCGACTTGCGCCGCTTGGCAAACGCCTCCTCCTCGGCCCGGTCCGGGTCGTACGACTCCGGGGCCGCGGGGCGCTTGCGCGAGCGCACGGGCGTGGCGTCGCGCCATTCGTCGTCGTACTCGTCCGCCGTTCCGTCGGCGAAGGCCGCGTCCTCGTGCACGACGCCGAGCTTCACGCCGAGCTGGTGCAGGCGCTGCGGAATGGCGTTGACGGGCGTCGCGGTCACCACGAGCAGCCCGAACACGGTCAGCAGAACGAGCAGCGGGACCGCGAGCACCTGGGTCATGGTGAAGCTCAGCGGCGTCGCGGCGGCCCAGCCGATGAGCCCGCCCGCGTCCCTTATGGCGCGCATGCCGTCCCCGCGCGCGGGTGAACCGCACGCGATGTGGACCTGTCCGAGCACGCCGATGACGAGCGCGGAGAGGCCGATCACGATCCGCCCGTTGGCCTCGGGCTTCTCGGGGTGCCGGATGAAGCGCACGGCGATGACCCCGAGCAGGATCGGCACCAGCAGGTCGAGGCGGCCGAACGCGCCGGTCACCAGCATGTCGACGAGGTCGCCGACCGGGCCCTGCAGGTTGGACCAGGTACCGGCCGCGCAGATCAGCCCGATCCCGAGCAGCAGCAGCGCGAGCCCGTCCTTGCGGTGTGCCGGGTCAAGCCCCTTCGCGCCACGCCCTATACCGCGGAACATCGCCCCCACGCTGTGCGCGACGCCGAGCCACAGGGCGCGTACGAGCTTGTACAGGCCCCCGGTCGGATTGGGCGCCGCCTTGGGGGCGGGCTTCTTCGCCACGACCTTCTTGGCGGGTGCCCTCTTGGGCGCCGGCTTCTTGGCCGCGGCCTTCGCGGGGGCTTTTTTGGCAGCGGCCTTTTTCGCCGGAGCCTTGGTCGGCGCCGCCGTCTTCTTCGCGGGCGACTTCTTGGCTGCGGGACGTGAGGCCATAGGTGTGAGGTTACCGGGGGAGCCGACCTTGGACACGTGTGCCCACTGCTTCACCCGATCGTGTCGCGAACTGACGGGGCGAAAACTGACGTGTCCTCAAAGCCCGAGCGCCGCCCCCGATTCGGGGGCGGCTGCTTCAGATCTGGGGCGGTCGTCTCAGTTCTGGGACGGCAGTGAGGGCGCTCCGCTGCCCGCCCCGGGCTCCAGGGCGTCGAGCGCCCTGCGCAGTCCAGTGAGTTTGCGCTCCAGGTGCGCCGCCGTGGCCACCGCCGCCGCGTCCGCGGACTCGTCGTCCAGCTGCTTCGACAGCGCCTCGGCCTGCTCCTCGACCGCGGCGAGCCGCGCCGACAGCTCGGCGAGCAGTCCCGCCGGCTCCTTGGTGTCGCCGATGGCCTTGCCGCCGCCCTCCAGCTGGAGCCGCAGCAGCGCCGCCTGCTCCCGGAGCTGGCAGTTCTTCATGTACAGCTCGACGAACACCGAGACCTTGGCGCGCAGCACCCAGGGGTCGAACGGCTTGGAGATGTAGTCGACCGCCCCTGCCGCGTAGCCACGGAACGTGTGATGCGGTCCGTGGTTGATCGCGGTGAGGAAGATGATCGGGATGTCCCGTGTCCGCTCGCGGCGCTTGATGTGCGCAGCGGTTTCGAAACCGTCCATTCCTGGCATCTGAACGTCCAGCAGAATGACCGCGAAATCGTCCGTGAGCAGCGCCTTCAGCGCTTCCTCCCCGGACGATGCCCGTACCAGTGTCTGATCGAGCGCGGAGAGGATGGCCTCCAGCGCCAGCAGATTCTCCGGCCGGTCATCGACCAGGAGGATCTTGGCCTTCTGCACCATGGCCCGCCCTCCTCGCCCCGGCATGGGGCCGCCCCTGTCCGCAGGACTCGGGGAGGCTCCTTTCGCCACCCCAGGGGACGACTCCCTTGCGTCGTCCGTCCTTGTGCCGGTCATGGTAGCCGCACCCCGCCTGTCGCCACACCCTGTCACCGCGATGTCACCGTGCACGTAGCAGAAACGCGGTGGGAGACCAGAAGGTTCCCCGAATCCCGCGCCTCTACACGACTTCGACCACACTCAGTCAGCAACTCATCTTGAACATTTCGGTTTCCGGTCACTCACCATGCATCCACCGCTCCATCACAGAGAGCAGATGATCCGGGTCGACCGGCTTCGTAACGTAGTCGGAAGCGCCCGACTCGATGGCCTTCTCCCGGTCGCCCTTCATCGCCTTCGCGGTGAGCGCGATGATCGGCAGCCCGGCGAACTGCGGCATCCTACGGATCGCCGTCGTCGTCGCGTAGCCGTCCATCTCCGGCATCATGATGTCCATCAGCACAACTGTCACATCGTCGTGCTGTTCGAGGACTTCGATGCCCTCGCGCCCGTTCTCCGCGTACAGGACCGAGAGGCCCTGCTGCTCCAGGACGCTGGTGAGCGCGAACACGTTGCGGATGTCGTCATCGACGATGAGCACCTTCTCGCCGCCGAACAACAGCCCGCGCCGGGGCGTGGGCGCGCTCTGCTCGGCCGCGCCCGTCGCACCCGACATCCCGCCGTCCCAGTGCTCGTCCGCGCGCTCCTGAGCGGGCAGCGGCTGGCCCTGCAGCGGCCCCTGCAGCGCCGTCCGCTCGGGCGGCGCCGAGTTCGTCGGAGTTGTCCTGCGACGGCGCCGGAACAGCGCCGCGGGCCCGTTCTGGGTGTCCTGGTAGGACCGCACCTCGGCCGGGGTCTCCACCTCGGCGGGCTCGGGCGCCGCGTCGAGGGCGAGCCGCTCCCCCGGTTCGATGGTCGGCGCGAGCTGCGCGTACCCCTGGGGCGGCAGTTCGCTCGGGTGCATCGGCAGGTACAGCGTGAAGGTCGAGCCGCGTCCGGGCTCGCTCTGCGCGTGGATCTCGCCGCCCAGGAGGCGGGCGATCTCGCGGCTGATGGACAGGCCGAGGCCCGTACCGCCGTACTTGCGGCTCGTCGTGCCGTCGGCCTGCTTGAACGCCTCGAAGATGACGCGCATCTTGCTGGCCGCGATACCGATGCCGGTGTCGGTCACCGAGAAGGCGATCACATCGCCGTCGACCTCGGTCAACGAGCCAGCTTCCAGCAGCTGTTCACGGATCGCGTTCGGCACGTCGCCACCGGCCGGCCTGATGACGAGCTCGACGGCACCGGAGTCGGTGAACTTCACCGCGTTGGAGAGCAGGTTGCGCAGCACCTGAAGGAGGCGCTGTTCGTCGGTGTGCAACGTAGTGGGCAGTTCCGGCGACACCCTTACGGAGAAGTCGAGTTGCTTCTCCGCGGTCAGCGGCCTGAACGTGGCCTCTACGTAGTCGACAAGCTGCACCAGGGCGATGCGTGTCGGCGAGACGTCCATCTTGCCCGCCTCGACCTTCGACAGATCGAGGATGTCGTTGATCAGCTGGAGCAGGTCGGAGCCCGCTCCGTGGATCGTCTCGGCGAACTCGACCTGCTTCGGGGTGAGGTTCGCGTCGGCGTTGTCGGCCAGCAACTTGGCAAGGATGAGCAGCGAGTTGAGCGGCGTGCGCAGCTCGTGCGACATGTTGGCGAGGAACTCGCTCTTGTAGCGCATCGAGACGGCGAGCTGCTCGGCGCGCTCCTCCAGGACCTGTCGCGCGTCCTCGATCTCGGTGTTCTTCACCTCGATGTCGCGGTTCTGCTGGGCGAGCAGTTCGGCCTTCTCCTCCAGCTCGGCGTTGGACGCCTGGAGGGCCTTCTGCCGGTTCTCCAGCTCGGCGGAGCGCTCACGGAGCTGCTCGGTCAGCTCCTGCGACTGCCTCAGCAGGACCTCCGTCTTCGTGTTGACGGAGATCGTGTTGACGCTCGTCGCGATCATCTCGGCGATCTGCCCGAGGAAGTCCTTCTGGATCTGCGTGAACGGCGTGAACGACGCCAGTTCGATCACGCCGAGCACCGTGTCCTCGAACAGCACGGGGATCACGATGACCTGCGCCGGAGGCGCCTCACCGAGCCCGGAGGCGATCTTCAGGTAACCGCTGGGCGCGTTGTCCACGAGGATCGTGCGCCGCTCCTGCGCGGCCGTCCCGATGAGCGTCTCGCCGGGCCGGAACGCCGTCGGCATGGAGCCCATGGAGTAGCCGTAGCTCCCACACATGCGCAGCTCGTACGCGTCCTCGTCCGCGATCGCCGCGTCGGCGCTGTCGTCCAGCGGCAGCGCCAGGAAGAACGCGCCGTGCTGCGCCGACACCACCGGCGTCAGCTCGCTCATGATGAGCCCCGCCACGTCGTCGAGGTCGCGGCGGCCCTGCATCAGACCCGAGATGCGGGCCAGGTTGCCCTTGAGCCAGTCCTGCTCCTCGTTGGCGATCGTGGTGTCGCGCAGGTTCGAGATCATCTTGTTGATGTTGTCCTGCAGGACCTGGATCTCGCCCGCGGCATCGACGTCGATCTTGAGGTTGAGGTCGCCGCGGGTCACCGCGGTGGCGACGGCCGCGATGGCGCGCACCTGACGGGTCAGGTTCCCGGCCATCTCGTTCACCGACTCGGTCAGGTCGCGCCACGTGCCGTCCACGTCGCGCACCCGCGCCTGGCCGCCCAACTGGCCCTCGGTACCCACCTCTCGGGCCACCCGGGTCACCTGCTCGGCGAACGACGACAGTTGGTCGACCATCGTGTTGATCGTGGTCTTCAGCTCGAGGATCTCGCCGCGCGCGTCGATGTCGATCTTCTTGGTCAGGTCGCCCTTGGCGATGGCGGTCGTGACCATCGCGATGTTGCGCACCTGTCCGGTCAGGTTCGAGGCCATGCCGTTCACGGATTCGGTCAGGTCCTTCCACGTACCGGAGACTCCGGGTACGCGGGCCTGGCCGCCGAGGATGCCGTCCGTACCCACCTCGCGGGCCACCTTGGTGACCTGGTCGGCGAACGAACTCAGGGTCCGCACCATCGTGTTGAACGTGTCGGCGAGCTGCGCGACCTCGCCGCGCGCCTCGATGGTGACCTGACGGGTCAGGTCACCGTTGGCCACCGCGTTGGCGACCTGGGAGATGTTGCGCACCTGCATGGTCAGGTTGTTGGCCATCAGGTTCACGTTGTCGCTCAGGTCCTTCCAGATGCCCGTGACACCCGGAACCCTTGCCTGACCGCCCAGTTGCCCCTCGGTGCCCACCTCACGGGCCACCCGGGTCACCTGCTCGGCGAACGACGACAGCTGGTCCACCATCGTGTTCACCGTGGTGACGAGTTCGAGGATCTCGCCCTTGGCGTCGACGGTGATCTTCTTCGACAGGTCACCACGCGCCACAGCCGTCGTGACCTCGGCGATGTTCCGCACCTGAAGCGTCAGGTTGTTGGCCATGCCGTTCACGGACTGCGTCAGGTCCTTCCACGTACCCGACACGCCCTGCACCTCGGCCTGGCCGCCGAGGATGCCGTCCGTACCCACCTCGCGGGAGACCCGCGTGACCTGCTCGGCGAAGGCGGACAGCTGGTCCACCATCGTGTTGAGGGTGTTCTTGAGCTCCAGGATCTCGCCGCGCGCATCCACGTCGATCTTCTGCGACAGGTCACCCCGCGCCACCGCCGTGGCGACCTGGGCGATGTTGCGCACCTGGGCCGTGAGGTTGCCGGCCATGCCGTTCACGGAATCCGTCAGATCGCGCCACACGCCGGCGACGCCGGGCACCTGCGCCTGGCCGCCCAAGCGGCCCTCCGTGCCTACCTCACGGGCCACGCGGGTCACCTGGTCCGCGAAGGCGGAGAGCTGGTCGACCATCGTGTTGATGGTGTTCTTCAGCTCCAGGATCTCGCCGCGCGCATCCACGTCGATCTTCTGCGACAGGTCACCACGCGCCACCGCCGTCGTGACCTGAGCGATCTGCCGTACCTGTGAAGTCAGGTTTCCGGCCATGAAGTTGACGGAGTCGGTCAGTTCCTTCCACGTGCCGCTCACGCCGTCCACGCGGGCCTGACCGCCGAGGCGGCCCTCCGTGCCCACGTCACGCGCCATCCGCGTCACCTGGTCTGCGAAGCTCGACAGCTGATCCACCATCGTGTTCACGGTGTTCTTCAGCTGGAGCATCTCGCCGGAGACGTCGACGGTGACCTTCTGCGACAGATCACCGTTCGCCACCGCCGTCGTCACCTGGGCGATGTTGCGCACCTGTCCGGTGAGGTTCCGGAACGCGGTGTTGACGGAGTCGGTCAGGTCCTTCCACGTACCGGCCGCGCCCGGCACGAGGGCCTGACCACCGAGCTCACCCTCGACACCGATCTCCCGGGCCACTCGCGTGACTTCGGAACCGAAGGCGGACAGCTGGTCCACCATCGTGTTCACGGTGTTCTTCAGCTCGAGCATCTCGCCCGCGACGTCGACAGTGACCTTCTGCGACAGATCACCGTTCGCCACCGCCGTCGTGACGGTCGCGATGTCCCGCACCTGAGTTGTGAGGTTCCGGAAAACCGTGTTCACCGAATCGGTGAGGTCCTTCCACGTGCCGGCGGCTCCCGGCACATTGGCCTGGCCACCGAGCTGGCCCTCGGCACCGACCTCGTTCGCCACACGCGTGACCTCGTCCGCGAAGGTACGCAGGGTCTCCGTCATCTGGTTGATGGTCTCGGCCAGCTGGGCGACCTCGCCGCGCGCCGACACCGTGACCTTCTGCGACAGATCGCCGTTGGCCACGGCCGTGGTGACCTGAGCGATCCCACGCACCTGCGCGGTCAGGTTGCCGGCCATAAGGTTCACCGAATCGGTGAGGTCCTTCCACACTCCGGCCACACCGGGCACCTGCGCCTGACCGCCGAGCTCACCCTCCGTGCCCACTTCGCGGGCCACACGCGTGACCTCGGAGGAGAACGACGACAGCTGGTCCACCATCGTGTTCACGGTGTTCTTGAGCTCGAGCATCTCGCCCGCGACGTGAACCGTGACCTTCCGGGACAAGTCGCCCTTGGCCACCGCAGTGGTGACGAGAGCAATGTCACGTACCTGTGCGGTCAGCCGGTACGCCATCGTGTTGACGGAATCCGTGAGATCCTTCCACGAACCGGACATTCCACGTACGCGCGCCTGTCCACCGAGCTTGCCCTCGGTACCCACCTCGCTGGCCACGCGCGTGACCTCGTCGGTGAACGTGGAGAGCTGGTCGACCAGATTGTTGACGGTCCGGCCGACCTTCAGGAACTCGCCGCGCAGCGGATGCCCGTGCGCCTCGGGCTTCCCTTCCGGCACCTGGGCCCGCAGCTCCATACGGGGCGACAGGTCGCCGTCCGCGACCGCCGAGAGCACCCTCCCGACCTCGGAGACGGGCCGTACGAGGTCGTCCACGAGCGCGTTGGACGCATTGATCGCCGTGGCCCAGGAACCCTCGCAGGCGCCCGTCTCGAGCCGCTCGGTGAGCTTGCCCTCGCGCCCGACGGTGCGGCGCACCCGGGACATCTCACCCGTCAGGTGCAGATTTCGGTCGGCCACTTCGTTGAAGACGGCCGCGATCTCCGACATCACGCCGTCGCCGCTGACGGTCAGGCGCTTGCGGAAATTGCCGTCTCTCATCGCGACAAGACCTGCGAGCAGCCTGTTCAGAGCCGCGGTATCCACGGTCGTCGTTCCACTGCCACCGCGCGTTTTGCGCTGTTTTGCCAGGGACTGTCCGTCTTCTGCGCGCGTCTTCTTGCTCCGCGTCGCTGCGCCAGACTCCACTGTGTCCCTCCCGCAGGGGTCGACCTGTACTGCTCGGGTAGCTCGGGTTTCTTCGGATTCGCTTCTACCGCCGCATCGGCACTTCAATGCGTTCTTCTATGGAAGCTTGCCCAGTGTTTCACCATGGCTGAACCAGGCCATAACAGTTCGGCAGCTTCGCACACCGCCCGCACACCCTCCGGGCGGAAACACAGACGACCGGCATCCGCATGGACCGCGAAGGTAAGTAACCTTGCATGCGGCTGTCCACCCACCCCGGTCTGCCCGGCCTGGGCGGTGGCGGAAAACGAGCGGGCATCGGAGGGGCGGCCGAGACATGGGTACGGGAGACCTGGGCCTCGACACTCGGACAACGAGTACAACTCGTACAGGGAGTTCTGTGATCACCGCGCGCGCGGCTGCCACTTTCGAACCGGTCGGGCGATCCGTCGCGACCGCCCGCTCCTTCGTACGCGACACCCTCCAAGGGTGGGGCCATGCCGACATCATCGACGACGCCGTCGTTCTGACCAGCGAACTCGTGACAAATGCCGTAGTTCACGCGGGCACATCCGCGGAGGTTCTGTGTCTACGGAGTGAGGATCACGTCCGGATCGAGGTCTCTGACCGCTACCCGGAGCGCGAGATTCCGCTGCAGTCGTCCGCCATGAACATGGGCAGCCCCGACCGCGAGGGCGGCCGCGGCCTCCAGCTCTGCGCCGCGCTCGCCGGCCGCTGGGGCGTCGACTATTCGGCCACCCACAAGCGGGTCTGGTTCCAACTCGACCTGCCCGAGCGCTCGGTGGGCACCCGCGCCGCGGGCCCCAACCTCCCCACCGACCTCCTCCCGCTCGCGGACCAGCGGGTCCGCGTGGCCGTCGTCCAGATCGACCGGGTCGGCGCGATCACCGGGTGGAACGAGGACGCGGAGGAGCTCTTCGGGTACGTGGCCGAACAGGTCACCGGCAAGCCCCTCACGGACTTCGCTGCATGGCCGCACACCCCCGGCACCAGCACGGGCATCGTCGACGCGCTCCAACTCTCGCGCTGGGAGGGCAGCTACGGCATCCGCACCTCCAACGGCCGCGTGACGCCCGTGTACGCCTCGCACCTGCGCGTCCGCGACACCGACGGCGACCCGTCCACCGTGTGCCTCCTGGTACGCGATCACGAGCGGGCCGTCCTCCAGACCCCGCTGCGCCTCCCCTCGCCCGACTCCGCGACGCACTCCGACAGCCAGGGCTCCGACCCGTTCGAGGTCTTCATCGGCTCGCCGGCCCCCGACGACCTCGACGGGCTGCTGCAGCGCACCGTCGAGCGCGCCCGCGACATGCTCGACGGCGACTCCGCGTTCCTGCTGCTCGCCACGGACGACGAGACGGAGCTGGAGGTCCGCGCCTCGACCGGCCTGCCCTCCGCACGGCAGCGCTTCGCGCGCGTGCCCGTCGAAGTCGGCCCCAACCGCTACGGCTCGGCCCGTATGCCCGCCGTTCACGAGGACCTGACCCAAGTGCCGGGCGCGGTCCCGCTCTTGAACGGCACGGGCATGCGCTCGGTCGTCACGGTCCCCCTCAAGGTCGAGGGCCGCCTCACTGGCTCCCTGGGAGTCGCGGCCGAGGCCCCGGACCGCTACTCGAACGAAGAGGCGCTACGCCTACAGTTCGCCGCCGACCGCATCGCGCTGGCCGTCGAGTCGGCCCGCCTCGGCGAACTCGAAAAGCTCCGCCGCGGCTCGCTCAGCTTCCTCGTCGAAGCCTCCGACCTCCTGGCGGGCACGCTCGACAGGGACCAAACCCTGGCGCTCATGGCCCAGATGACGGTCCCGACCCTCGCCACGTGGTGCGCGGTCTACACGATCGCCGACCAGGCCTCGGAGCCGTACCTCTCCTATGTGCTGCACGAGGACGAGGAGCGCATCGACGGCCTGAAGGCACTCCTTTCGAAGATCGCCCCGCCGGACCCGGTCCCGACTCCTGGCGCCCGCGTCTGGGCGGCCCCCGCCGAGGCGGCCCACCAGGCGGCTCTCCGTACGTCCATGAGGAGCCTGGGACTCGGCGAACCGGCCAGTGTCAGCTCCGGCATCGGCACGACGCTCCAGACGGCCTCCGCGGTCGGCGGCGAGACCGTCGTGCTCCCCCTCGTCGCCCGCAACCGCGTCATCGGCATGCTGACCCTCGGCAAGCCGACGGACGAGCACTTCCGCCAGGAAATCCTGGAGCTGGCCGAGGACTTGAGCCGCAGGGCCGCCCTGGCCCTCGACAACGCGCGCCTGTACTCGGAGCGCATGGCGATCAGCCAGTCCCTCCAGCGCAGCCTCCTGCCCCCGGAGCTCCCCGACGTCCCCGGCGTCGAGGTGGAGGTCATCTATCGCGCGGCCGGCGAGGGCAACGAGGTGGGTGGCGACTTCTACGACCTGTTCCCCATCCGGGACGGCGCGTACGGCTTCGCCATCGGCGACGTCTGCGGCACGGGCCCGGAGGCGGCAGCCGTCACCGGCCTGGCCCGCCACGCCCTGCGCCTGCTCGCCCGCGAGGGCTTCGGCGGCCCTGCGGTCCTGGAGCGCCTGAACGCGGCGATCCTCGACGAGGGCGCCCGCAGCCGCTTCCTGACCCTGCTCTACGGGGAGTTGTGGCCGCAGGAGGACGGCTCGGCGATCCTGAAGATGGTCTGCGCAGGCCACCCCCTCCCGCTGCGCCTGCGCCAGGACGGCACGGTTGCTCCGTACGCGGAGCCCCAGCCGCTGCTCGGCGTCATGGACGACCTGGAGCTGTACGAGCAGACGCTGACGCTCGACCCGGGCGACGTCCTGCTCTGCGTCACGGACGGCATCACGGAGCGCCGCGAGGGCAGCCGCATGCTCGGCGACGACGGCCTCGCGGATGTCCTCTCCACCTGTACGGGCCTTACTGCGGGGGCCGTTGCCGCCCGCATCATGCGCGCGGTGGAGCGCTTCGCCGCTGACGCCCCGTCGGACGACATGGCGATCCTCGCGATGCGCGTGCCGGGCCTGCACCACGACTGAGGCCGCCGGGGCGGGGGCAACGAAAAAGGCCTCCGCCCATTGGGCGGAGGCCTTAATTCAATGAGCCCCCAAGCGGAATCGAACCGCTGACCTTCTCCTTACCATGGAGACGCTCTACCGACTGAGCTATAGGGGCCTGTCGCTTTCGCGGTTTTCCGCTCGGCAACGAAATAAAGCCTACCTGATGTTGAGGCCCCTCCGAACCACCCCCCAGAGCGGCCTCAGAAGGCCGGCTGCAGCAATCCACCCAATGCGTTGCAGGCCTGCACGACGCGCTGCAACTGCCGCCGCGACATGGTGGCTTCGACCGGCAGAGCGAGCGTCTCGTCGGCGGCCAGCTCGGTTTCCGGAAGCGTGATGTCGAACCGGAAACCCGGCAGCCGGTGCACCGGCGTCTTCACCGGCACGTGGCACTCGACGCCCTTCCCGCGCAACACCCGGGCGAAAGCGTCCCGATCCGGCCGCCCATTACCGGGCACCCAGACCACGTACTGCTGATATGTGTGCCCTTCCTGCCCGACAGGCGTCCGTACGCCGGTGAGCCGCGCGCTCAAATAGGCGGCGTGCACGCGGCGTTGAGCCACCTCGTCGTACGACTTCTCGGACTCGCCCGGCTCCTCCAGCACAAGCAGGCCGTGACGCCGGCCCAGCTCCCGCAGCCGGGCGAGATCCGCCCGGTGCCCAAAGCGGTGCACGGCGACGACCGCGGCGGTGCGTGCGCTCACGCCTGCGGCTACGTGGGAGGGATCGATGCAGTATGTCTCCGGGTGAATGTCGGCGAAGACCGGCACGGCCCCCGCCCGCACGACGTCCTCGGCCACCTCGGTGTTCCCGAAGGCCGGCACGACGACTTCGTCCCCGGTACCGACACCTGCGGCTCGCAGCATTTCAACTGTGCCCATGACTCGGATCGTGCCCAGGCGACGTGAACGACGGGTGAAGCGCAACAAAAAAGAGCTGGTCCCCGAACCAAAAGGTTCGGGGACCAGCTCTTTTATAAAATTAGTTCGGCGGCGTCCTACTCTCCCACAGGGTCCCCCCTGCAGTACCATCGGCGCTGTGAGGCTTAGCTTCCGGGTTCGGAATGTAACCGGGCGTTTCCCTCACGCTATGACCACCGAAACACTATGAAACTGTCAACCGCACCGTAGTCGTGGCCCGACATACGGGGTTGTTCGTGGTTTCAGAACCAACACAGTGGACGCGAGCAACTGAGGACAAGCCCTCGGCCTATTAGTACCGGTCACCTCCACACCTTGCGGTGCTTCCAGATCCGGCCTATCAACCCAGTCGTCTACTGGGAGCCTTAACCCCTCAAAGGGGGTGGGAATACTCATCTCGAAGCAGGCTTCCCGCTTAGATGCTTTCAGCGGTTATCCTTTCCGAACGTAGCCAACCAGCCATGCCCTTGGCAGGACAACTGGCACACCAGAGGTTCGTCCGTCCCGGTCCTCTCGTACTAGGGACAGCCCTTCTCAATATTCCTACGCGCACAGAGGATAGGGACCGAACTGTCTCACGACGTTCTAAACCCAGCTCGCGTACCGCTTTAATGGGCGAACAGCCCAACCCTTGGGACCGACTCCAGCCCCAGGATGCGACGAGCCGACATCGAGGTGCCAAACCATCCCGTCGATATGGACTCTTGGGGAAGATCAGCCTGTTATCCCCGGGGTACCTTTTATCCGTTGAGCGACGGCGCTTCCACAAGCCACCGCCGGATCACTAGTCCCGACTTTCGTCCCTGCTCGACCCGTCGGTCTCACAGTCAAGCTCCCTTGTGCACTTACACTCAACACCTGATTACCAACCAGGCTGAGGGAACCTTTGGGCGCCTCCGTTACTCTTTGGGAGGCAACCGCCCCAGTTAAACTACCCATCAGACACTGTCCCTGATCCGGATCACGGACCCAGGTTAGACATCCAGCACGACCAGAGTGGTATTTCAACGACGACTCCACAACCACTGGCGTGGCCGCTTCAAAGTCTCCCACCTATCCTACACAAGCCGAACCGAACACCAATATCAAACTATAGTAAAGGTCCCGGGGTCTTTCCGTCCTTCTGCGCGAAACGAGCATCTTTACTCGTAGTGCAATTTCACCGGGCCTATGGTTGAGACAGTCGAGAAGTCGTTACGCCATTCGTGCAGGTCGGAACTTACCCGACAAGGAATTTCGCTACCTTAGGATGGTTATAGTTACCACCGCCGTTTACTGGCGCTTAAGTTCTCAGCTTCGCCACACCGAAATGTGACTAACCGGTCCCCTTAACGTTCCAGCACCGGGCAGGCGTCAGTCCGTATACATCGCCTTACGGCTTCGCACGGACCTGTGTTTTTAGTAAACAGTCGCTTCTCGCTGGTCTCTGCGGCCACCCCCAGCTCATGGAGCAAGTCCAATCACCAGGAATGGCCCCCCTTCTCCCGAAGTTACGGGGGCATTTTGCCGAGTTCCTTAACCATAGTTCACCCGAACGCCTCGGTATTCTCTACCTGACCACCTGAGTCGGTTTAGGGTACGGGCCGCCATGAAACTCGCTAGAGGCTTTTCTCGACAGCATAGGATCATCCACTTCACCACAATCGGCTCGGCATCAGGTCTCACCCTCATGTCTCCCGGATTTACCTAGAAGACGGGCTACACCCTTACCCCGGGACTACCATCGCCCGGGCTGGACTACCTTCCTGCGTCACCCCATCGCTCACCTACTACCAGCTTGGGCCGGCGGCTCCACCACTTTCCATTCCCCGAAGGGTCCGGAACGGCTTCACGGCCTTAGCATCACTGGATTCGATGTCTTTCGCGTCACAGCGGGTACCGGAATATCAACCGGTTATCCATCGACTACGCCTGTCGGCCTCGCCTTAGGTCCCGACTTACCCTGGGCAGATCAGCTTGACCCAGGAACCCTTAGTCAATCGGCGCACACGTTTCTCACGTGTGTATCGCTACTCATGCCTGCATTCTCACTCGTGAACCGTCCACAACTACCTTCCGGTGCTGCTTCACCCGGCACACGACGCTCCCCTACCCATCACAGCGGGCGTTGGCCCTATAGCTGCAATGACACGACTTCGGCGGTACGCTTGAGCCCCGCTACATTGTCGGCGCGGAATCACTTGACCAGTGAGCTATTACGCACTCTTTCAAGGGTGGCTGCTTCTAAGCCAACCTCCTGGTTGTCTCTGCGACTCCACATCCTTTCCCACTTAGCGTACGCTTAGGGGCCTTAGTCGATGCTCTGGGCTGTTTCCCTCTCGACCATGGAGCTTATCCCCCACAGTCTCACTGCCGTGCTCTCACTTACCGGCATTCGGAGTTTGGCTAAGGTCAGTAACCCGGTAGGGCCCATCGCCTATCCAGTGCTCTACCTCCGGCAAGAAACACACGACGCTGCACCTAAATGCATTTCGGGGAGAACCAGCTATCACGGAGTTTGATTGGCCTTTCACCCCTAACCACAGGTCATCCCCCAGGTTTTCAACCCTGGTGGGTTCGGTCCTCCACGAAGTCTTACCTCCGCTTCAACCTGCCCATGGCTAGATCACTCCGCTTCGGGTCTTGAGCGCGCTACTAAATCGCCCTATTCGGACTCGCTTTCGCTACGGCTTCCCCACACGGGTTAACCTCGCAACACACCGCAAACTCGCAGGCTCATTCTTCAAAAGGCACGCAGTCACGACGCATTGAGTAAACTCAATGCGCGACGCTCCCACGGCTTGTAGGCACACGGTTTCAGGTACTATTTCACTCCGCTCCCGCGGTACTTTTCACCATTCCCTCACGGTACTATCCGCTATCGGTCACCAGGGAATATTTAGGCTTAACGGGTGGTCCCGCCAGATTCACACAGGATTTCTCGGGCCCCGTGCTACTTGGGTGTCTCTCAAACGAGCCGTTAATGTTTCGACTACGGGGGTCTTACCCTCTACGCCGGACCTTTCGCATGTCCTTCGCCTACATCAACGGTTTCTTACTCGTCTCACGGCCGGCAGACCGTAAAAGAGAGATCCCACAACCCCGCACACGCAACCCCTGCCGGGTCTCACACGTATACGGTTTGGCCTCATCCAGTTTCGCTCGCCACTACTCCCGGAATCACGGTTGTTTTCTCTTCCTGCGGGTACTGAGATGTTTCACTTCCCCGCGTTCCCTCCACACTGCCTATATATTCAGCAGCGGGTGACAGCCCATGACGACTGCCGGGTTTCCCCATTCGGAAACCCCCGGATCAAAGCCTGGTTGACGACTCCCCGGGGACTATCGTGGCCTCCCACGTCCTTCATCGGTTCCTGGTGCCAAGGCATCCACCGTGCGCCCTTAAAAACTTGGCCACAGATGCTCGCGTCCACTGTGCAGTTCTCAAACAACGACCAACCACCCGTCACACACCAAGAACCTTGGTGCTTCACCGGGGCCGGCACTGAAGGCGACCTCACGGCCGTACCTTCAGACACCCAACAGCGTGCCCGACACCCTCGCCACTCGTGATCAGCTTTCCACGCTCCGAAGAGCAGTACTTGCAGCCCGAGATGACTGACGGTGCCGAATAATCAACGTTCCACCCATGAGCAACCACCGTCGAACGTTTGCCGACGTAGTGGCCTCTGACCTCATCCCGTAGGACTCGGTAAGAAGTGCTCCTTAGAAAGGAGGTGATCCAGCCGCACCTTCCGGTACGGCTACCTTGTTACGACTTCGTCCCAATCGCCAGTCCCACCTTCGACAGCTCCCTCCCACAAGGGGTTGGGCCACCGGCTTCGGGTGTTACCGACTTTCGTGACGTGACGGGCGGTGTGTACAAGGCCCGGGAACGTATTCACCGCAGCAATGCTGATCTGCGATTACTAGCAACTCCAACTTCATGGGGTCGAGTTGCAGACCCCAATCCGAACTGAGACCGACTTTTTGAGATTCGCTCCACCTTGCGGTATCGCAGCTCATTGTATCGGCCATTGTAGCACGTGTGCAGCCCAAGACATAAGGGGCATGATGACTTGACGTCGTCCCCACCTTCCTCCGAGTTGACCCCGGCGGTCTCCTGTGAGTCCCCATCACCCCGAAGGGCATGCTGGCAACACAGAACAAGGGTTGCGCTCGTTGCGGGACTTAACCCAACATCTCACGACACGAGCTGACGACAGCCATGCACCACCTGTACACCGACCACAAGGGGGCGCCTGTCTCCAGACGTTTCCGGTGTATGTCAAGCCTTGGTAAGGTTCTTCGCGTTGCGTCGAATTAAGCCACATGCTCCGCTGCTTGTGCGGGCCCCCGTCAATTCCTTTGAGTTTTAGCCTTGCGGCCGTACTCCCCAGGCGGGGCACTTAATGCGTTAGCTGCGGCGCGGACAACGTGGAATGTTGCCCACACCTAGTGCCCACCGTTTACGGCGTGGACTACCAGGGTATCTAATCCTGTTCGCTCCCCACGCTTTCGCTCCTCAGCGTCAGTAATGGCCCAGAGATCCGCCTTCGCCACCGGTGTTCCTCCTGATATCTGCGCATTTCACCGCTACACCAGGAATTCCGATCTCCCCTACCACACTCTAGCTAGCCCGTATCGACTGCAGACTCGGGGTTAAGCCCCGAGCTTTCACAATCGACGTGACAAGCCGCCTACGAGCTCTTTACGCCCAATAATTCCGGACAACGCTTGCGCCCTACGTATTACCGCGGCTGCTGGCACGTAGTTAGCCGGCGCTTCTTCTGCAGGTACCGTCACTTTCGCTTCTTCCCTGCTGAAAGAGGTTTACAACCCGAAGGCCGTCATCCCTCACGCGGCGTCGCTGCATCAGGCTTTCGCCCATTGTGCAATATTCCCCACTGCTGCCTCCCGTAGGAGTCTGGGCCGTGTCTCAGTCCCAGTGTGGCCGGTCGCCCTCTCAGGCCGGCTACCCGTCGTCGCCTTGGTGAGCCATTACCTCACCAACAAGCTGATAGGCCGCGGGCTCATCCTTCACCGCCGGAGCTTTTAACCCCCATCCAGGAGAATGGGAGTGTTATCCGGTATTAGACCTCGTTTCCAAGGCTTGTCCCAGAGTGAAGGGCAGATTACCCACGTGTTACTCACCCGTTCGCCACTAATCCACCCCGAAGGGCTTCATCGTTCGACTTGCATGTGTTAAGCACGCCGCCAGCGTTCGTCCTGAGCCAGGATCAAACTCTCCGTGAATGTTTCCCCGTAATCGGGGTGACACACACGAGAGCGGAACAGTCGGAGGAATAATCCGACCGTTCACAGCGTCCTCGCTGTGCGCCTGCCGACCCAAAGGCCTGCAGGACTTTTCAAAGGAACCTCGCCCCAGCAGATGCTGGAGACGGGGTATCAACATATCTGGCGTTGATTTTTGGCACGCTGTTGAGTTCTCAAGGAACGGACGCTTCCTTTGTACTCACCCTCTCGGGCTTTCCTCCGGGCGCTTCCCTTCGGTACTTCTTTGCAGTGTTACTGCGTGTTTCCAACTCTACCAGATCCGTTTTCCGTTCCGTTTCCGGTTCGGATTTCATTTCCGGTGGCCGTTGGAGGGCCTTTGCCTTTCGGCGGTGCCGACTTTATCAGAGATTCTGAGTCGGAATTTCCCGCCCCTGTCGGGAACTTGGTCCGAGCACCGTGGTGCGCCGGGTTCCCCTTGAGCGGAGCCGTAAACGTACTGGAGCGGGGCGCCCCGATGCAAATCGAGGCGCCCCGCTCCTTACGTGCCTCAGACCTCGACGACGACCGGAAGGATCATCGGGCGTCGGCGGTACGTGTCCGAGACCCACTTGCCCAGCGTGCGGCGGATGAGCTGCTGCAGCTGGTGGGGCTCGACGACGCCGTCCTGGGCCGACTTCTCCAGGACGTCCTGGATCCTCGGGAGGACCGCGTGGAACGCCGAATCCTCGATACCGGAACCACGGGCCTGGATGTTCGGGCCGCTGGTGATCTTGCCGGTGCTGGAGTCCACGACCACGAAGACCGAGATGATGCCCTCGTCCCCGAGGATCTTGCGGTCCTTGAGCACGGGCTCGCCGATGTCGCCGACGGAGAGACCGTCCACGTAGACGTAGCCGGCCTGGACCTTGCCGGAGATCTTCGCCTTGCCCTCGACGAGGTCGACGACGACGCCGTCCTCGGCGATGACGATGCGGTCGTGCGGGACGCCGGTGAGGGCGCCGAGCTCGGCGTTGGCGCGCAGGTGGCGCCATTCGCCGTGGACCGGCATCAGGTTCTTGGGCTTGCAGATGTTGTAGAAGTACAGGAGCTCGCCCGCGGACGCGTGGCCCGAGACGTGCACCTTGGCGTTGCCCTTGTGGACCACGTTCGCGCCCCAGCGGGTCAGGCCGTTGATCACGCGGTAGACCGCGTTCTCGTTGCCGGGGATCAGCGACGACGCCAGGATCACCGTGTCACCGGAGACGATCCGGATCTGGTGGTCGCGGTTGGCCATGCGGGACAGGGCGGCCATCGGCTCGCCCTGGGAGCCCGTGCAGACCAGGACGACCTGGCTGTCGGGCAGGTCGTCGAGCGTCTTGACGTCCACCACCAGGCCGGCGGGGACCTTCAGATAGCCGAGGTCCCGGGCGATGCCCATGTTGCGGACCATCGAGCGGCCGACGAAGGCGACCCGGCGGCCGTACTCGTGCGCGGCGTCCAGGATCTGCTGGATGCGGTGCACGTGGCTGGCGAACGAGGCCACGATGATGCGCTTCTGGGCGCTCCCGAAGACGCCGCGGATCACGTTCGAGATGTCGCGCTCGGGCGGGACGAAGCCCGGGACCTCGGCGTTCGTCGAGTCGGTGAGGAGGAGGTCGATGCCCTCCTCGCCGAGCCTGGCGAAGGTCGGGAGGTCGGTCAGGCGACGGTCCAGCGGGAGCTGGTCCATCTTGAAGTCGCCGGTGTGGACCACCATGCCCGCCGGGGTGCGGATGGCGACGGCCAGCGCGTCCGGGATGGAGTGGTTGACCGCGATGAACTCGCAGTCGAACGGGCCGAGCCGCTCGCGCTCGCCCTCGGAGACCTCGAGCGTGTACGGGCGGATGCGGTGCTCCTGGAGCTTCGCCTCGATGAGAGCGAGGGTCAGCTTGGAGCCGATCAGCGGGATGTCCGGCTTCTCGCGGAGGAGATACGGGACGGCGCCGATGTGGTCCTCGTGGCCGTGCGTCAGGACGATGCCCTCGATGTCGTCGAGGCGGTCCCTGATGGACGTGAAGTCCGGCAGGATCAGGTCGATTCCGGGCTGCTCCTCCTCGGGGAAGAGCACTCCGCAGTCGACGATCAGCAGACGGCCTTCGAACTCGAAGACGGTCATGTTGCGCCCGATCTCACCGAGGCCGCCGAGCGGGGTGACCCGCAGGCCGCCCTTCGGAAGCTTCGGCGGGGCGCCGAGTTCAGGATGCGGATGACTCAAAAGACTCTCCTCAACCACGCGCGCCACGTACCTGTAGGCACGTGGCGCGCATGACGTTCGTGCAATAGCAGTTGTGGTGGTTCCTGGGGTCTTGCTGTTCAGTTGGTAATTCTGTTCATTCAGTTGTGAAGCTTTGCAAAGTCTGTGATCAGAGTTGTACCCCGCCGGCGGCAAGATCGATCTTGAGCTGGGCCGTTTCTTCCGGGGTGAGTTCCACGAGCGGCAGCCGCAGCGGTCCTGCGGGGAGGCCCTGGAGGCCGAGGGCGGCCTTCGTCGTGATGACACCCTGCGTGCGGAACATGCCGGTGAACACCGGGAGCAGCTTCTGGTGGATCTCCGTCGCCTTGTGCACGTCACCCGTCGTGAAGGCGTCGAGCATGGCGCGCAGCTCGGGCGCGACGACGTGGCCGACGACCGAGACGAAGCCGCACGCGCCGACCGAGAGCAGCGGCAGGTTGAGCATGTCGTCGCCGGAGTACCAGGCGAGACCCGAGCGGGCGAGGGCCCAGGAGGCGCGGCCGAGGTCGCCCTTGGCGTCCTTGTTGGCCACGATGCGCGGGTGCTCGGCGAGACGGACGATCGTGTCGGTGTTGATCGGAACGCCGCTGCGGCCCGGAATGTCGTAGAGCATCACGGGGAGCTCGGTCGCGTCGGCGATCGCCGTGAAGTGGCGGAGCAGGCCCTCTTGCGGGGGCTTGTTGTAGTACGGCGTCACAGCGAGCAGGGCGTGCGCACCGGCCTGCTGGGCCTGGCGGGCGAGCTCGATGCTGTGGCGGGTGTCGTTGGTGCCGACGCCGGCGACGACGTGGGCGCGGTCACCGACCGCTTCGACGACGGCTCGTACGAGATCCGATTTCTCCGCGTCGCTGGTGGTCGGGGACTCGCCGGTGGTGCCGTTGACGACCAGGCCGTCGTTGCCTGCGTCCACCAGGTGGGCGGCGAGCCGCTGCGCGCCGTCGAGGTCGAGTGCGCCGTCCGCCGCGAAGGGCGTAACCATGGCGGTGAGGACCCTCCCGAAGGGGGTCTGCGGAGTGGAGGTCGGAGCCATGGGTAACACGCTACTCGCTGCTCAGTACCGGGTCCCCCCTCGGGGGATGCGACAAGTCTGGACGAATCGCCGACAAGCCTGACAAAGATGGAGCCCGGCACTGCCTGCTCGGGGGTTCAAGCAGTGCCGGGTCCGTTTGATCAGGCTAGATGAACTTTACGAAAAGCCGCAATACGGACACTTCGGTCGAGCGCCCGTACATCTGTGCCGATGCCCGGACTACGGCGCCACACGACCGTTGGCATTGAACGCCGCGTAGGTGAGCGGCATGAGCGCGGCCCACTCCGCCTCCATCTTCTCGCCGACCATCTCGATCTCCCGCTGCGGGAAGGACGGCACCTTGGCGAGCTCGTGCTGCGTGCGCAGGCCGAGGAAGTGCATCAGCGAGCGCGCGTTGCACGTCGCGTACATCGACGAGAACAGGCCGACCGGGAGCACCGCGCGGGCCACCTCGCGGGCGACACCCGCGGCCAGCATCTCCTGGTACGCCTCGTACGCCTGGCGGTACGAGTCCTCCATCACGCGGCCCGTCAGCTCCTGCTGCGCCTGCGTGCCCTCGACGAACCGGTACTTGCCCGGGCGGCCCTCCTGGACCAGCTTGCGCTCGGCGTCCGGGACGTAGAACGTCGGCTGGAGCTCCCTGTAGCGGCCCGACTCTTCGTTGTACGACCAGCCCACGCGGTGTCGCATGAACTCACGGAAGACGAAGATCGGGGCGCTGATCAGGAACGTCATCGAGTTGTGCTCGAAGGGGCTGCCGTGCCGGTCCCGCATCAGGTAGTTGATCAGGCCCTTGGAGCGCTCCGGGTCCTTCGACAGCTCGTCGATCGACTGCTCGCCGAGCGTCGAGACGCGGGCCGCGAACAGCACGTCCGTGTCGCTCGCGGTGTGCTTCACCAGCTCGACGGTGACATCGCCGCGGTACGTCGGCTTGAGGTCTTCAGCTGGGGTTTCGGTCATGCTGCCGGGGTCCTTCCCATCACTTCGCAAGGGCGGCGCCCACTCTACGGGCCACGACTGACAACAGGTCATTCGCGCGCTTCTCACGACGATCTCCGGCGAAGAGGAGCGAAGTTTGGTGAATTTGGTGAAACAGGGCACCCTTTGAAGCGATCGCTCGTCTGTGTAGATGAACACACTTTGTTCGAGCATCAAGAGTCTCTTGAGGAGAAGCAGCCCCATGTTTCGTCGGCGCGAGCCCGTACCGTTCGCCTTCATAGCCGAAGCCGACAAGTTCCGTAGCAACGTCGCACCGCCCCCGCGCGAGCGTCCCTCCATCGGGCAGCGCGCCGGACGCGCGCTCGTCGGCCTCACCGTCGTGGCCGGTCTCGCAGGCGCTCTGCTGATCGGGATGCCGGCCCTGTCGATCGATCAGACCACGCAGCACGTACAGCAGTCGGAGGCGTCCGACAGTCGCTGACGGTCGCGGAGTCGCCCTGTCCACCTCCGGCCCCCCTGGGGTGGAAGGCCGGTGCGACCCCGGATAGCCTCACCGGGCACAGCCCCCATACCGCGTGGACCGAGTGAGGACCCGTCGTGCCCCTGCCCTTCCTGACGGCCGACCGTGCTTTCGACGAGGCCGCGGACATCCCGCTGCCCTTCGACGACCGCGACCAGTGGCGCCGCCCGTACCGGCCAGGTCCTTACCGGGTGGGCGCGGCCGCGCTGCTGCTGCTCCTGGCGTCGTACGTGCTGTTCGCCTCGGTGATCATCGCCGTCGCGGGTGACACGTCCGCCGCGACGATCTGCGGCGTTCTCGCGGTGCTGATCATCGCGTCGGCGCTGCGGCTGCTGCGCATGGGCACCTGGGTGAGCGCGCGCGGGCTGCGGCACGTCGGCTTCTTCTTCACCCGCACGGCGCCGTGGGACAGGGTCGCCACGGCACGTACGGTGCAGCAGCCCGTGCGCTGGCTCGGGCTGCCGCGCACCGTGCAGGGGCAGGCGCTGATCCTCGTACAGCGGGATCAGCAGGGGGATCAGGCGACGCTGTTCACCAGTCACGGCGCGGACTTCCTGGGGCGGGGCACGGCGTTCGACCGGGCCGCCGACACCGTCGAGGTCTGGGCCGAGGAGTACCGCGCCCGACGCTGACGCACGCGTGCGTGCACGCACATACGAAAGGGGCCGCACCAGCATCGTGCTGGTGCGGCCCCTTCGTCGTACGTGGATGAGAACCGGCCGTGGTTCAGACTCCTACGGAGCGGCCTTCATGGAGTGCGATCGCGCGCTGCATCGCCTTCCGCGCGCGCGGGGTGTCCCGTGCGTCGCGGTAGGCGACGGCGAGGCGGAACCAGCAGCGCCAGTCCCCCGGCTCGTCCTCCGTCTCGGCCTTCCGTTTGGCGAAGACCTCGTCGGCCGAGTCGCGGTCGATCCGGCCGTACTGGTCGCGGCGGAGCTCGTCGACGGGCAGGCCGCCCTCCGACTCCAGGAGTTCGCCGAGCCGGTTGGCCTTGGTGACGAACCTGGTGTTCGCCCACAGGAACCACACGCCGATCACCGGCAGGATCAGCACCGCGACACCGAAGGTGATCGTGAGCAGCGTGCCCTGCTGGAGGAGCATCACGCCCCGGTCGCCGGCCAGGACGAAGTAGAAGACCAGGACGACGGCCGTGACGGCGTAGGTGATTTTCGCGCGCATCGCAGCAGGTCAGCCGTTCAGATCGAGGAAGTGTTCCAGGCCGAAGGTGAGGCCGGGGGTCGATACGACCTTGCGGGCGCCGAGCAGGATGCCCGGCATGAAGCTGCTGTGGTGCAGCGAGTCGTGCCGGACCGTGAGCGTCTCGCCCTCGGCGCCCAGGAGGACCTCCTGGTGCGCCAGGAGGCCGCGCAGGCGGACCGAGTGGACCGGAACGCCGTCGACGTCCGCGCCGCGCGCTCCGTCGAGCGCTGTGGCCGTGGCGTCGGGCGCGGGGGCGCTGCCCGCCTTCTCCCGCGCCGCGGCGATCAGCTGGGCGGTGCGGGCGGCCGTGCCGGACGGGGCGTCGACCTTCTTCGGGTGGTGCAGCTCGATGACCTCGACGGACTCGAAGTAGGGCGCTGCCGCCTCCGCGAACTTCATGGTCAGGACCGCGCCGATGGAGAAGTTCGGGGCGATGAGCACGCCCGTCTGCGGGGAGTCCGCCAGCCACTGGTTCAGCTGCGCGAGGCGTTCGTCGGTCCAGCCCGTGGTGCCGACGACGGCGTGGATTCCGTGGCGTGCACAGAACTCCAGGTTCTCCATCACCGAGTCGGGCGTGGTCAGTTCGACCGCGACCTGGGCGCCGGACTCGACGAGGACGTCCAGCTTGTCGCCACGGCCGAGGGCCGCGACCAGCTCCATGTCCTCGGCCGCCTCGACGGCCCGTACGGCCTCGGAGCCGATGCGGCCCTTGGCCCCGATGACCGCCACGCGCAGCTTGCTCATGATCTCCCAGTTCCTTCGGTGCGTACTGACATGCGTACCGGCATGCGTACTGAAATGCGTACGGAAGCGGTGTTACGCGACCGCTTCGTGCAGGCGCGATGCCTGCTTGTCCTTGAGCGGGCCGATGACCGACAGGGACGGGCGCTGTCCCAGGATGTCGCGTGCGACCGCGCGCACCTCGTCCGGGGTCACCGCCGAGATGCGCTCCAGCATCGCGTCGACCGACATCTGCTCGCCCCAGCACAGCTCGCTCTTGCCGATGCGGTGCATGAGCGCCCCGGTGTCCTCGAGGCCGAGGACCGTGGAACCGGCGAGCTGGCCGATGGCACGGCCGATCTCGTCGTCGCTGATGCCGTGCTGCGCGACGTGGTCCAGCTCGTCGCGGCAGATCTTCAGCACGTCGTGCACCTGGCTGGGCCGGCAGCCCGCGTAGACGCCGAAGAGGCCGCAGTCGGCGAAGCCCGACGTGTACGAGTACACGCTGTACGCCAATCCGCGCTTCTCCCGGACCTCCTGGAACAGGCGGGACGACATGCCGCCGCCGAGCGCCGTGTTGAGCACGCCCATGGCCCAGCGGCGGTCATCCGTACGGGCGAGGCCCGGCATGCCGAGGATGACGTGGGCCTGCTCGGTCTTGCGGCCGAGGAGCTCCATGCGTCCGGCGGCGCGCAGGGTCTTGCGGCCGGCGCGCGGGGCGACCGGCGCGGCGGGGCCCTGCGGTGCGCCCGCCTTGTCGAAGGCTGCGCGGACCTGGCGTACGACCTTGTTGTGGTCGACGTTGCCCGCCGCGGCCACGACCAGGTGCGTCGGGTCGTAGTGCTTCTTGTAGAAGCGCGTGATCTGGCCCCGGCTGAGCGCGTTGACCGTGTCGACCGAGCCGAGGACCGGGCGGCCGAGCGGGGTGTCGCCGAGCATCGTGTGCGCGAACAGGTCGTGCACGACGTCGCCCGCGTCGTCCTCGGTCATCGCGATCTCTTCGAGGATCACGCCGCGCTCCGCGTCGACGTCCTCCTCCTCGATGAGCGAGCCGGTCAGCATGTCGCAGACGACGTCGATGGCGAGCGGCAGGTCGGTGTCGAGCACGCGCGCGTAGTAGCACGTGAACTCCTTCGCCGTGAAGGCGTTCATCTCGCCGCCGACCGCGTCTATGGCGGCCGAGATGTCCAGTGCGCTGCGCTTCTTGGTGCCCTTGAAGAGCAGGTGCTCCAAGTAGTGCGTCGCACCGTTCAGCGTCGGCGTCTCGTCGCGCGAGCCGACGTGCGCCCAGATACCGAAGGTGGCCGAGCGGACCGAGGGGAGGGTCTCGGTGACGATGCGCAGGCCGTTCGGCAGCGTCGTCTTGCGGACCGTGCCGATGCCGCTCGTGCCCTTGATGAGGGTTTGGGTACGGGCGACGGCCCGCCCCTCCGAAGAGGTGCGGGCCGTCGCCTGGGTGCTACGGGACGTCACTTGTCGGTGTCGTCCTTCGCCTCGTCGCCCTCTTCGCCCTCGACCACGGGGATCAGGGAGAGCTTGCCGCGGGAGTCGATCTCGGCGATCTCGACCTGGACCTTCTGGCCCACGCCGACGACGTCCTCGACGTTCTCCACGCGCTTGCCGCCGGCGAGCTTGCGGATCTGCGAGATGTGCAGCAGACCGTCCTTGCCCGGCATGAGCGAGACGAACGCGCCGAAGGTCGTCGTCTTCACGACGGTGCCCAGGTAGCGCTCGCCGACCTCCGGCATGGTCGGGTTGGCGATGCCGTTGATCGTGGCGCGGGCGGCCTCGGCCTGCGAACCCTGCTGGGCACCGATGTAGATGGTGCCGTCGTCCTCGATCGTGATGTCGGCGCCGGTGTCCTCCTGGATCTGGTTGATCATCTTGCCCTTCGGGCCGATGACCTCACCGATCTTGTCCACGGGGATCTTGACCGTGATGATCCGCGGGGCGTTCGGGGACATCTCGTCCGGGACGTCGATCGCTTCCATCATCACGTCGAGGATGTGGAGGCGGGCGTCACGGGCCTGCTTGAGGGCGGCGGCCAGGACGGAGGCCGGGATGCCGTCGAGCTTCGTGTCCAGCTGGAGCGCGGTCACGAACTCCTTGGTGCCGGCGACCTTGAAGTCCATGTCACCGAAGGCGTCCTCGGCACCGAGGATGTCGGTGAGGGCGACGTAGTGCGTCTCGCCCTTGATCTCCTGCGAGATCAGGCCCATGGCGATACCGGCGACGGGGGCCTTCAGCGGCACACCGGCGTTCAGCAGCGACATGGTGGAGGCGCAGACCGAGCCCATGGACGTCGAGCCGTTGGAGCCCAGCGCCTCGGAGACCTGGCGGATCGCGTAGGGGAACTCCTCGCGCGTCGGCAGGACCGGCACGATCGCGCGCTCGGCGAGCGCGCCGTGGCCGATCTCGCGGCGCTTCGGGGAGCCCACGCGGCCCGTCTCACCGACGGAGTACGGCGGGAAGTTGTAGTTGTGCATGTAGCGCTTGCGGGTCACCGGCGAAAGGGTGTCCAGCTGCTGCTCCATGCGCAGCATGTTCAGCGTGGTGACGCCCAGGATCTGGGTCTCGCCACGCTCGAACAGGGCCGAGCCGTGCACGCGCGGGATGGCCTCGACCTCGGCGGCCAGGGTGCGGATGTCGGTGACACCGCGGCCGTCGATGCGCTTCTTCTCCTTGATGACGCGCTCACGGACCAGGGACTTGGTCAGCGAGCGGTACGCGGCGGAGATCTCCTTCTCGCGGCCCTCGAACTCCGGGAGGAGCTTCTCGGCGGCCAGACCCTTGACGCGGTCCAGCTCGGCCTCGCGCTCCTGCTTGCCCGCGATGGTGAGGGCGGCGGAGAGCTCGGTCTTGACCGCGGAGGTCAGGGCCTCGAGCACGTCGTCCTGGTAGTCCAGGAAGATCGGGAACTCGGCGGTCGGCTTGGCGGCCTTCGCGGCGAGGTCCGACTGGGCCTTGCAGAGGACCTTGATGAAGGGCTTCGCGGCGTCCAGACCGGCGGCGACGACCTCCTCGGTCGGCGCCTCGGCGCCGCCCTTGACCAGCTGGATGGTCTTGTCGGTGGCCTCGGCCTCGACCATCATGATCGCGACGTCGCCGTCCTCGAGGACGCGACCGGCGACGACCATGTCGAAGACGGCGTCCTCGAGCTCGGTGTGCGTCGGGAACGCGACCCACTGGCCGTTGATCAGCGCGACGCGGACGCCGCCGACCGGGCCGGAGAAGGGCAGGCCGGCCAGCTGCGTGGACGCGGACGCGGCGTTGATCGCCACGACGTCGTACAGGTGGTCGGGGTTGAGCGCCATGATCGTGGCGACGACCTGGATCTCGTTGCGCAGGCCCTTCTTGAAGGACGGGCGCAGCGGGCGGTCGATGAGGCGGCAGGTGAGGATCGCGTCCTCGGAGGGCCGACCCTCGCGGCGGAAGAAGCTGCCGGGGATCTTGCCGGCCGCGTACTGCCGCTCCTCGACGTCCACCGTGAGGGGGAAGAAGTCGAGGTTGTCCTTGGGGTTCTTCGAGGCCGAGGTGGCCGAGAGCACCATGGTGTCGTCGTCGAGGTAGGCGACGGCGGAGCCGGCGGCCTGGCGGGCCAGACGGCCCGTCTCGAAGCGGATGGTGCGGGTGCCGAAGGAGCCGTTGTCAATGACGGCCTCGGCGTAGTGGGTCTCGTTCTCCACTAGCGTTTTCTCCGTTTACTTTCGTCTGAATGCGTCTTTTGTCCAGCACGGCCCGTGTGGCCGAGGGACGAACGGAGAAGCGTGCCTTGAGTGCGGGCCGGTCTTCGATCGAAGCTCCCGGGGATCCTCTTGCGTCTCCGGGGGCCACTACCGAGGACCGGCGGCGGCGAGGTGGCGCTTCTCCTCATATGCGTAGTCGTACGTCACTAGACTACAAAGCCTCGGCGACAGTGCGCACGTACGGCAAAGGGAGCGGCCCCCTCAATCGGGAACCGCCCCCTCTCACAGCGTCTTTATCGGGCGCCGGCCGCACCGCGGCGGATGCCGAGGCGCTCGACCAGCACACGGAAGCGCTGGATGTCCTTCTTGGCCAGGTACTGCAGCAGGCGGCGACGCTGACCGACCAGGATGAGCAGGCCACGACGCGAGTGGTGGTCGTGCTTGTGCGTCTTGAGGTGCTCGGTCAGGTCCGAGATGCGGCGGGAGAGCATGGCGACCTGGACCTCGGGAGAGCCGGTGTCGCCCTCCTTGGTGCCGAACTCGGTCATGATCTGCTTCTTCGTAGCGGTGTCGAGAGCCACGCTTACTCCTCGTAGAGTCTGATTGCCGCCGAGTGCCCCTGGTCTAAATCTCAGGAGAGCTTCCACAACTCGGGAGGCGGGGATCCGCTGGGCGCTGCCCCCAGGAATGTCCTGCAATGCCGGGGGCGCGTACACAAACGGCCGTCACACAGCGTACCAGCCGCCCGGCGGCCGTCCTGACGACGGCCGACCGGGCCCCGGATCAGCTGACCATGCTGCGCACCTGCGTGTAGAGGCCGAGCACCGCGAGGCACAGCGGTACGAGGGTCAGCAGCACGAAGCCGTCGAACAGGTCGAGCATGCGACCCCAGAACGGGGAGACACCCTTGCGCGGCACGGACAGGCCGACGATCACGAGCAGGGCCGCTCCCCCGCCGATCGCGGCGGCGAACCAGAGGATGTGGATGTTGAGCGGGGCGCTGTCGCCCTGGATGAAGCTCTGGAGCAGGGCGTGCGGGGTGTTCAGGGTCACGCCGAGGATCAGCAGACCGAGAATCACCAGGCCGCCCACGACCAGGGACGCGACCTGCGCGGTGTAGTCGAACAGACGGGCGCGCAGCATGAGGGCGATGCCGGCGGCCAGGGCGAGCAGCTGCGCCCAGACGTCGTCGGAGAAGCCGAGAACCACACCGGCCGAGGCGACGGCGAGCGCCGCGCAGCCGATGACGAGGCCGAGGAGCAGCTCGTGGGCGCGGCGGACCTGGGCACCGATGCGGTCGAAGTCGATGTGCTCTTCCTCGTCGCGCCCGTAGTCGCGGCCCTGGGAGATCTGGTCCGGCGAGCGGTAACCGATGGGCAGCCGGGCGGAGCGGGCGGACATGCCGGGCAGCCAGGCCAGCGCGATGATCGCGACGACCGCGGTGACGCCGGCGACCTCGCTCGGCGAGGCCTCGGTCATCAGCGCGCCGAACGTGGCCAGGGCGCCGATGGCCGAGCCGAGGGCCGCCGCGACGAAGACGGCGTCGCCGTGCGGCAGCAGCACCACGAGCAGCGCGGAGGCGATCAGCACCACGACACAGCCGGACAGCAGCTGCAGCCGGCCCGGGCCCGAGTCGGCACCGGTCGGGAAGATCCCCGAGCCCGCGATCAGCAGGTGCGGCAGGGCGGCGAGACCCAGCGAGGTGGACGCGGCACGGTCGTCGTACACCCGCGCACGGACCACGGAGAGGGCCACGAGCAGCACGCCGACGACACCGGCGATGATGCCGGGCAGGCTGTGCATGTCGCGCTTGATCGGGTTCGAGAACCAGAGCGCGAACGCCATCAGCGACAGCAGCAGGACGCCCGCGCCGAGACCGACGACGCTCATCAGGTCGTCGCTCCAGCGGCGCCGGTCCCGGCGCACGGCGGAGGCGACCGCGTCGGAGACGTCGTCGAACACGGCGGCGGGCAGCGACTCGGAGAACGGGCGCAGCATCAGCACGTCGCCGTCGAGGACCCGCTGGTCCGCGAGCGAGCGGCCGGCGTCGAGAACGGTGCCGTCCCGGCGGACCAGGTGGTACCCGGTGGGGTCGCCCTCGGCCTGGCTCTGCCCGGAGAGCTGGAGGATCTCCGGGTAGATGTCGGCCAGAGCGGCGTCCTCGGGCAGGGCCACATCGATACGTGCGTCCGGTGCGGCGACGGTGACCCGGCAGAAGCCGGTTCCGCCTCCGGCAAGAGCTGTGGTGCTCACCTCGCGGTTCCCCCTAATGTCATGACTTGGTGTGGCATCGGTGCGGCGGCGCGGCGTCCGGACGGCGTCACGCGCGGTGCGACAGCGTAGCGTCCTGAGCCCATCTCACCCCACAGGCCCCGGCACTTGACGAGAGTCAGTAGGATCACCGGGCACGCCGGAGCTCTTTGCCTTCGGCCTGGGGGAACCGCCAGTAACGGGGGCGGTCCGACATGTCCCGACGTGCACGACATCCGTGCGCGCTGAACTGATCGACGACTGAAGATTTAAGGACTGGTGCTTCGGTGAGCGTGGTCATCGTCAAGCGACCGCCTCGGGTGTTGCCACCCGACGTACCGACGGACGAGGTGCGTCTCGAGCCGCCGCCGGAGCTGGCGCGGGCCGAGGACCAGAACCTCATGATGAGCCTGCTGCCCATGCTGGGCATGGGCACGTCGTCGGCGTTCTTCTTCACGTCCGGCCAGTCGATCATGAAGATCATGGGTGGCGTCATGATCGTCTCCACCCTGGCCATGGCGCTGACGCAGTTGGTCAAGGCCCGGCAGGGCGGCGGGGCCGAGATGGCCCAGGAACGCCAGGACTACCTCAAGTACTTGACCCAGATCCGGCGTGACGTGCGCACCACCGCGCGCATGCAGCGGGACGGACAGTACTTCCTGCACCCCAACCCCGAGCAGCTGTGGGCGCTGGTCGCCGAGGGCCGCCGGGTGTGGGAACGGCGCGGCAGCGACTCGGACTTCACTCAGGTGCGGCTCGGGCTCGGCCCGCAGCAGCTGGCAACTCCCTTGATGGCGCCCGAGACTGCGCCGCTCGACGAGCTGGAACCGCTCACCGCGCACGCGATGAAGTCGTTCCTGGAGACCCACGGCACGCTGGACGCACTGCCGTTGGCCGTGTCGCTGCGCTCCTTCTACCACGTGAGCGTCTCCGGTGATCCGGACACCACGTACGGGGCCGCCCGGGCGATGATCGCCCAACTGTGCACCCTGCACTCGCCCGAGGACCTGCGGGTCGTCGTCGTCGCGTCGCCCGGCGCGATGGCCGAGTGGGAGTGGACGAAGTGGCTGCCGCACGTGCAGCACAGCAGCACCGACGGCGCGGGCTCCCAGCGCGTGATCGTGGGCGACCTCGGCGAGGTCGAGGAGATGCTCGCCGACGAGCTGGAGGGCCGCGGCCGGTTCAACCCGCAGGGCGCACCGGTCGTCGACCAGCCGCACCTCGTCGTCGTCATGGACGGCGGAGACATCCCCGACGACTCGCTCATCGCGGGCGCCGAGGGCCTGCAGGGCGTCACCATCATCGAGGTGGTCCCCGGCATCGTCGAGGAGCTGCGCGGCTCGCTGTCCGTGCAGGTCCAGCCGGACAGCCTGCTGCTCGAGTCGCAGGGCGGCACCCAGTACACCGGCACCTGCGACACCCTGTCGCTCACCGAGGCCGAGGCGCTGGCGCGCCAGCTCGCGCCGCTGCGCGCCGGTTCGGCGGACGGCGACGAACCGCTCCTCGCCAACCTGGACTTCACCGAGCTGATGGGCATCGGCGACGCCGGTTCGGTGGACGTCGGGCGCACCTGGCGGCCCCGCACGCTGCACGAGCGGCTGCGTGTGCCGCTCGGTGTGGACCGCGACGGGCAGCCGGTCATGCTCGACATCAAGGAGGCCTCCCAGGAGGGCATGGGCCCGCACGGCCTGTGCGTCGGCGCCACCGGTTCCGGTAAGTCCGAGGTGCTCCGCACGCTCGTGCTCGCGCTCTCGGTGACGCACTCCTCGGAGACGCTGAACTTCATCCTCGCCGACTTCAAGGGCGGCGCGACCTTCGCGGGCATGTCCGAACTCCCGCACGTCGCCGCCGTGATCACCAACCTGGCCGACGACCTCACCCTGATCGACCGCATGCGCGACTCGATCACCGGTGAGCTCCAGCGCCGCCAGGAGCTGCTCCGCTCGGCGGGCAACTACGCGAACATCACCGACTACGAGAAGGCCCGTGCGGCCGGCGCCCCGCTGGACCCGCTGCCGTCCCTCGTCATGGTGCTCGACGAGTTCTCCGAACTCCTCACGGCCCGGCCCGACTTCATCGACATGTTCATCCAGATCGGCCGCATCGGCCGGTCCATGGGTGTGCACATGCTGCTCGCCTCGCAGCGCCTGGAAGAGGGCAAGCTCCGCGGCCTCGACACCTTCCTGTCGTACCGCATCGGTCTGCGTACGTTCTCGGCCGCCGAGTCGCGTACCGCGATCGGTGTCCCCGACGCGTACCACCTGCCGAACGTCCCCGGCTCGGGCATCCTCAAGTACGACACCGAGACGATGATCCAGTTCAAGGCCGCGTACGTCGGTGGCGTGTACCGCGCCGGCGGCTCCGGTGGCGGTGGCTCGCGCACCCACCGGCAGCCGGTGCTCTTCACGGCCGCGCCCGTCGCCGAGCAGATCATTCACGAGCCGGAGCCCGAGGTCGTTCCCGACCAGGTCGACGACGCGCTCGCGGACACCGTCCTCGACGTGATCGTGGCCCGCATGATCGGCCAGGGTCCGCCCGCCCACCAGGTGTGGCTGGCGCCGCTCGAGGAGTCCCCTTCGGTGGACTCGCTGCTCCCGCCGCTGTCGACGACTCCGGAGCGCGGCCTGCACGCCGCCGACTACCCGGCGCTCGGCAAGCTGGTCGTGCCGATGGCGCTGGTGGACAAGCCGTTCGAGCAGCGGCGCGACATCCAGTACCTGGACTTCTCCGGTTCGTCCGGTCACGGTCTCGTGGTCGGTGGTCCGCAGTCCGGCAAGTCGACGCTGATCCGGTCGATCATGACCTCGTTCGCGCTCACCCACACCCCGTCCGAAGTGCAGTTCTACTGCCTGGACTTCGGTGGCGGCGGCATGCTCGCGATGGAGGGCCTGCCGCACGTCGGCGGGGCCGCCTCGCGCCTCGACTCCGAGAAGGTCCGCCGTACGGTCGCCGAGGTGCGCGGGATCCTCAACGAGCGCGAGGAGTTCTTCCGCGCCAACAACATCGACTCCATCGGTACGTTCCGGTCCCGGCGCGCCGCCGGGCGGTACCCGGACCAGCGGTGGGGCGACGTCTTCCTCATCATCGACGGCTGGGCCGCCTTCAAGACCGACTACGAGCAGCTCGACCCGGTCATCCTCGACCTGGCCTCGCGCGGCCTCGGCTTCGGCGTCCACCTGATCATCGGCTCCGGCCGCTACACCGAGGTCCGGCCCGCCCTGCGCGACCAGCTCCTCAACCGTGTGGAGCTCAAGCTCGGTGACCCGATGGAGTCCGAGTTCGACCGCAAGAAGATGGAGGCCGTGCCGCTCGGCATGCCCGGTCGCGGTCTGACCCCGGACAAGCTCAGCTCGCTCGGCGCCCTGCCCCGGATCGACGCCGCCTCCGACGTGGAGACCCTCGGCCAGGCCATCGAGCACATGGTGACGACGATCTCCGAGCACTGGCAGGGCCCGCCGGCCCCGCCGGTGCGCATGCTGCCGACCAAGCTGCACATCAGCGAGGTCCCCAAGGGCAGCGACTTCCCCGAGCGGGGCGTCGCGATCGGTGTCGACGAGACGACGCTCTCGCCGTCGTTCATCGACTTCGAGACCGACCCGCTGATGGTGGTCTACGGAGAGTCCGAGTCCGGTAAGTCGGCGGTGCTGCGCATGATCGCCAAGCAGATCTCCGAGCGGTACGCGACCGACAAGGCGCTCATCGTCGTCGGCGACTACCGGCGCGCGCACCTGAGCGAGATGCCCGAGTCGCACCTCTACAAGTACTGCGCTTCGGGACCGCAGCTCCAGGAGGTCGTCACGAGCCTCGCGGGTTCCATGGGCCGCCGTATGCCGGGTCCGGACGTCACTCCGGAGCAGCTGCGCAACCGCTCGTGGTACGACCTGCCGGACGCGTTCATCATCGTCGACGACTACGACCTGGTGGCCACCAGCTCGGGCAACCCGCTCCAGTCGCTGCTCGAGTACCTGCCGTTCGCCCGCGACCTGGGCCTGCGCATCATCATCGCGCGCAGCTCCTCCGGTGCGGCGCGTTCGTCCTTCGAGCCGGTCATGCAGCGCATGAAGGAGCTCGGCGCGACGGGCCTTGTGCTGTCCGGCGACCCGGCCGAGGGCCAGATCTTCGGCCCGCTCAAGCCTCAGCGGCTGCCGCAGGGCCGAGGCATGCTCGTCACCCGCAAGGGTGGGGCGCAGCTGGTGCAGACGGCTTGGCTTCCGATGCGCAGCAATTAGTCGGCGAGCCATTGGTCGGCCGGGCCGGCCGCCCAATGGGCACAGCTGACGCGCGTGTAGTTCTTGCGTACGGTACGGCGCCGGGGATCGGTTGAATCCGATCCCCGGCGCCGTACGCGCAACAAGACCCGAGGAGACGGAAGTTGACCACCGCACCGCGCACCGCCGATGAGGCCCTCGCGATCGCCCGGACGACGTTCCAGCCGCAGTGCGCGGACGGCACCCCGGCGACGCTCAACGTCCAGGAGTTCGACCTGGGCTTCCTGATCTACGCGACCTTCCCGCCGACCGAGCCGCCTTCGTACGGAGGCAGCCACCTGGTCATCTCGAAGGCGGACGGCTCGACGATGTACGTCCCGAACTTTCCGCCGGAGTCGGCGATCAGCCTGTATCGGCGGCAGGTGGGGCGGGGTTGACGGGGGCCGGGGGCTCTCTCGCGGCCCTCTCCGGCCCACTCCCGGCCCACTCCCGGCCCACTCCCGGCCCGCTGTCACCGGGCGGCACTAGACTTTGCGGTCAACGCTCCGCCTTCCTTGACCGTTTACCACCCCGTCCGAGGGAGACCCAGCCGTGACCACGCACGACCAGGACGAACGGCAAGCCGGACAACCGGCCGATGGCGGCTCCCCCGCCGTCACCGGCCCCGGCAACACCGCGGTGTTCACGTACGTCGATCCGCGCACCGGCGAGGAGACGTACCTGACGCGTGTCTCGGGCCCGGGCCTGCCGCACGTCGAGTACCAGGCGTGGGCGGACCTGCGCGCCGCGGACGTACCCGCGAGCAACGTGGTGGCGGTTCACACCGACCTCAGCCCCGGCTCCCTGCCGGGCGGCTACACGCTCAACGCGCTCAGGGCCGGTTTCCCGAGCGCGGCACTCTCCTCCAGCCACCCGTACGGCGGGGACCCGGCCGAGCGCGCGGAGGGCGTCGCCGCGCTGACCGAGCGGGTGGCGTCGATGGCGCAGCTCGCGGGCCAGGCGCCGCCGCCGCGCCCGCACCGCGTGCCGCTGCCCTCGCCGACGGCCTCGGCGCCGACGCTGCCGGCCGAGCTCCCGGGGAATCTTCCGGTGCAGCGCTACGGGACGGAACTGCTCGCTTCGGCCGCGCTCCCCGACGCCGCGCGCGCCACCCTCGCGAGCCCCGGGCTCCCCGCCGACGTCCGCTTCTTCTTCACCGCGGACCGGCCCGAGAGCCCGCCGCGCGGCGGGCTGTTCGTGGACGCGGCGACGCACTTGCGGGAGCTCGGTGCGGAGCTGTCCCCCGCCGCCGACATCCTCTCCGCGCACACCCGCATCGGCACGGACGGCCAGTACGTCATCACGGTGCAGCAGGAGGCCGGCAGCGTATGGGCGGCGAACCCGACGACGGGCAGCGGCCGTTACGTCAACGCGTCGGTCGCCGCCTTCGCGCACTGCCTCACCACGCTCGCCACCACGCGCGAGCTCATGGTGGGCAGGAACCCGTACGAGGCGGGGTCGACGGTCGCCGACCTCCAGGCCCGCCTGATCGCGCTCGACCCCACGTGCTTCGACGACGCCGGCAACTGGTGGTCGGTGATCATCGAGCAGATGTGGCACGGGCTGTTCTGACCGCTACGCCGCTGTTAGCTGTCCGCTGTCCGCCCGTTCGCAGCCCGAGAGGACTCTCATGCCCCGCGAAGGATTCCGTTCCGATACGACGACCCTGTCCGACGAAGGCACGAACTTCCAGGACCTGGGCACCGCGTTCGCCAAGGCGGCGGCCTCCCTGCAGAACGGCCTCGCCTCCGTGAACGCCTGCGCCCCCACCAGCGGCGAGGCCCCCGCCCCCGAGAAGGGCCAGGTGGAGGGCTTCGTCCAGGGCCTGACCAGCTTCGCCGACAAGGCGGACATGCCGCCGTGGGGCGACGACGAGATCGGCGAGAAGTTCGGCATCGCCTACGAGGGTCTGCAGACCGGAATGTTCGAGTCGATGAAGCACCTGGCTCAGGAGCTGACGAACATCGGGGGCGCGCTCAGCGCGATGGCCAAGAACCACGACGAGAACGAGTCCTTCAACGAGCAGCTGATCCGCCAGGAACAGAACGACGTCGACTTCGCGGCGGGCAGCGGAGGCACGATCTCCAGCATGAGCAAGATGACGTGAAGGGATGGGTGGCTGCCGGGCGAGACCAGGAGGCGGGTCAGATCGCCTGACCGACCCCGATGACCAGCAGCGCGCCGACCATGACCCACAGGCCCGTACGTCCCATGCCGCCCGTTCCCCGCACGGCGAGCCACAGCGCGTAGCAACCGCCCGCCACACCAAGGGCGTTGGCACCGATCGCGACCGCGCCGGCGCTCCCTACGGCCTGACCGACGAGCGCGGCGACGGCCGCCGCGAGGAAGACGGCCGCGCACACGATCCCCCGCAGCCGCTCGCGCCGCACCACCTCGGCGACCCGCGCCCGCTCCTCGGCCAGCGCGCGCTCCTCCGGCGGAAGCTCGGTCTCCCACTTCCGCGAGAAGTCCGCCTCCCACTGCAGGCCGGTGCCGTCTCCACCCGTACGTGTCATGCCCGCGACCCTAACCGACCAGCGGTACGTGGCTCATCCCGAGCCTCATCCGGGGGCTACGGCTCGTAGTGGTCGACGAGACTCTCCGTCGCCGCTTCCCAGAAGTGGGCACCATCGAGGTCCCGCGGGAGCGCCTGCACGAAGTCGCCGAACTCCTGGAGGGCGGCTTCCAGGGACTCGTCCCGTACGTCTTCGTCCTCAAGGTCATCGAGCCGGTCCAGTTCCTTGACGACGGCGGCGAGCAGCGCGATGGCGGCGCCCGCGTGGGCGGCCGAGGCGAACTCGTGCGCGGAGGCCATGCCGGAGGCGCTGTCCCAACCGTTGGGGTCGTAGACCGAGATCTCGCCGGTGGGCATCTCCATAAGGTGGTACTCGCTGCCGTAGACGCCGATGCAGCCGCAGGACGCGGGGATCACGTCGTCCTTGCCGTAGTGACCGGCGAAGATCTCGGCAGGCTCGGCCGTCCAGCCGACCACGCCACCCTTCCCCTGGTAGCCACCGTTGTCGATGTCGATCACCGGGAAGAACGTCCCGGGCTCACCGGTGCACGCTTCCACCCACTCCTGGGACGGGGTGCGGAGCCGAGCGACGACGGCGTCGGGGGCGGGGTCGTTCAGTATCGCCAGGGACAAGGGAAGCTCCATTCCTACGGACTCCGAAGGTTCTCGGTCCACCAACTGCACACGGCATGATCGCTGATCTCTCCGAGGGGGTCGCCGATGTTCGACACATTGCGGGGAGCTTCACGACGTGGCGTTGACGCCCCGGCCCTTGCCACTCACATGACGTCCTTGAGCGTTGCCGTCCACCAGCTGAACATCGCCATGGGGACAGTGCTGCCGAGGCCGACCTCGATCTGCGTGGACAGCGTAGCGAGCTCCAAACGGCTTGTGGTCATGCGTAGTTGGGAGCGAATGGCGATGTATCTCGATGCCAAGGTGAGGAACGTGGCGAGGTCGGGGGCGATCCACGTGCCGTACTCGTCGTCCTCGGGGCCTTCGACGTCCTGAAAGGTGTTGACCGCCTCGAACCACGGAGTGGTCCTTTCCGGGGCGTTGACGTCCTCGTCTGGGTGCCAGGGGACGAGGGGAGGTTCGCCGGGGGTACGCGGTGAAAGTCCGCGAGCTCGAAGGCGGGGAAGTCCGGGTGCCTGCCGGACGTACCGGGTTCGAAACCGGACACCACGTCGCAGGGGAAGGTGCGTGCCTCGGGCTTCTGCGGAGGGTCTGCGCACGCCGCAGTGAGCGGGTCGGTCGCGACGGACGGCGGGCGCCCGTCCGGGGACCAACCGGCGGGAGCCGGTTCGATCTGCTCGATCGGGCCGGGGAGCCAGCCGTTGAACGATACGGCCCCCGGTGGCCTCCAGTGATGCCATCGCACGCGCCAGGGCCGCGCTATCGGCAACTCGTCGATTTCGGCAGCCACTTCCTCCTCGGCCCGGGCCGTCGCGACCAGGTGCAACCAGGCAGCCCACTCCCCCCGGTCCGCAGGGCGCACGCCTGCCAGCCACAGTTGCAGGGCGTACCGGACGGGGAGCGGGAGCTCTGTCCGGGGGTCATAACTGCGCTCGACAGAAGCGAGCAGAGCGCTGATGTCCGAGTTCAAGAACTCATGGGCATCGCCAGGCAATGCATCCTCCGGCAACTGAAACCCCCTGTCGCTTGTCGTTGCGTCGATTGTCTTTCTGGGTACAGGCACCGAGCTCGCGGGGCCGGGGCGATGCAGCCGCTGCCGTCAGATGACTTCCTGTAGCCCCTCGGTCCACCAGCTGTGCGCGGCGTGCGGGCTGATGGCCCGTAGGCGGTCCTCCAACTCATCGCGCAGGCCGAAGAGTTCGCCCTGGGTGTAGGCCATCGGGAAGTGTCCGCGGAGTACTGCCCAGGTAGTGACGAGGCTTACGAAGACGTCCAGGTTCTCGGCCATGAGGTGGGGGGCCTCGTAGTCGACGTTCCACTGGCCCGAGTGCCAGTCGGGGTACCAGTCCTCGCCGGGTGGAGTGTCGTCGGGCAGGTCGGTCCCGCTCCAGTTGTCGTGGTGGGGCAGGCGGTAGACCCTGCCGGTGGTCGCGTGCACGGCGATGGGGCCGCCGTTCCAGTCACCCAGCGCGTAAAGGGGCAGGTCGCGGACGCGCGGCAGCGAGGCCTCGGCCTCCGGGTCGACGCCCAGATGGATCTCGGCCGCCGCCAAGGCCGGCAGTCCGGTCACCGTCAGGGTGCGCCGGGCGTGGGGGTCGGTGAGGTCCGCGGGGAGCTGTGATTCGGAGAGGCGGGTCATGGACTGCGTACCGAACACAGCCTCCGAGGACGACGCGAAGTCCGCCTGTTCTGGGGCGACATGGCAAGGACGTGCGTCGATCAGCGCGGCCGCGTTCGGGGAGGGCGGCATGGCGATGCCGAAGGGGTCGCCCCCGCCGCCCTCACCGTCTTCACCCTCCTCATCGGCGTCGAGGTCGTCGGCCCAGTCCTCGTCTTCGTCCTCGTCGAACTCGTCGTCCTCGTCAACCGTCTGCGGGCCAGGGAACCCGTCGGCGAACCGCTCGGGATCCGTGGCCTCGGCCGCGAAGATTCCGCCGGTCGACGCCACCACGACCAGCTCCCCCACCTCCAACCGGTCCCGCACGAGCCCCGGCTCCGTAGGGAACGGGTCGAAGAATGCGGCCCACGCCCGCAGTCGGCCGCCTCCGCCCTGCCACAACGGCTCACACTGCCCGAAAGCCGGCACCGCGCCCGTCCACGGGCCGGCGAGAACGCCACCCGTGGCCGCGTCGAACACCCAGTAGCGCGGCTTCGACGGGGTGTCGTCCCGCGCGACGACCGCCGCCCGGCCCTCCGGATCCCAGCCCTCGGGCGCGAGTTCGAGCCCGGTCACCGGACCGGGGAACACCTGCCGCGGGTCGACTACGCCCGGCGGACGCCAGTGTGACCAGCGGACCGTCCACGGGCAGTCGGGGTGCGCCGCGGCCACGGCATCCGCCGTCGCCTCGTCACCCTGCGCCCGTGCCGCCAGGGCCAGCCAGGACGCCCACTCGTCGGACTCGAACGTGCGCAATCCGGCCGTCTCCAGGTCGCGCGCGCGGCTGGCCGGCGTGGGGGCCGACCAGGCGGCGTGGGGGCCGACCAGGCGGCGTAGCGGTCGCGGAAGGCAGGATCCATCCGTACGGCGTCCAGGTTGGCGCGCACCGTCTCGTCGGCCTCGATGAGGCTGTGCGGTGAAAGCCTTGCCAACAGCCGTGCCTCGCATGCCAGTTCATGGAAGGGCTCGCCGTACCTTCCGCCCCGCGCCGCGTTCCTGGCCAACGCGAAGACGGCGTAGCGCCCCACACCGTTCGCCGTATCGTCGAACCGGTCGCGCAGCCACTGGGTCATCCCGGCGTGGACGCGGCGGGCGTGACCCAAGTCCACCGCGGCCCTCAGTTCATCTCGCCGCGACCAGTCGTCGAACCAGACCCTGCCGCTCTCGGCGACCGAGATCTCCGGTGCGTCCAGGGGCAGTTCCAGCTCACCTCCATTGAGCAGACGGGAGAGCTGACGCCAGACCTCGACCGAAGCCGCGGACGACCGCGCGAGAGCGAGTGCCTGCAAGGCCCACTCGCGCAGCCGACGTCCCCGCACGGGCCATCCTCTGCCCCTGCGCGACGAGTACCACCACCGGCCCGTCGCCGGGCGGCACCTGCTCCAGACCCTCGTGGACCTGTCCCAGCAGCTCCTGCGCTTCGAGCCCCGTGGCGTCGACCCATACGGACCGCGGCAGCAGCGCCTCCGCCCGCCGGAGGATCTCCGTGCGCCCCGTGCCGGCCGACCCCATCAGCTCGACGACGTACGGTTCGCCGCCCCGCTGCCAGTCGACGATCCGCTCGGCCGCCGCGTCCGTGGTGACGCTCTCGTGCATGGCTATGGGCTCCCCGCCCGGCTCTCGCGTTCCCGCTCCGTCAACCGTTCCAGTCGCCCTAGACCTCCCGCAGAGCCACGCCCCACATGCCGGAGGCCGCCCCCACCGGGTCGATGGCCGATTGAAGGCCTCGTACGCGGTCGGTCAGGCAGCGATTCCCGTCCCGGTCGCGATCGTTGGTGTGGAAGTGGAGCGCCAGCAGCCACACCGACGTCATCGCCAGGAAGTCCTCGACGCCGCGGCCCACGACCTCGGCCTCACGGAACATCGCGCGGTCCTCGCCGGGCAGCGCCAGCACCTGGCCGCTCGGGCCGTCGATCACCACGTCCGTGCCCATCCACGTGCCAATGACGAAGAACGGCCCCGCGACCTCGATGGTCCTGCCGGTGCGGTCCGTGGTCCGCGGCACCTCTTCGGGCCACTCGACCTCGCGCAGGAACCGCTCCGGCGGGGCCGGGGGCGGGCCACTGTGCGTGCCGTGCGCCACGCGCCACCAGGCGGAGTCCCATTCGAGGCCGTGAAAACCGAGGCCGTGCCGGTCCCGGAACGACGGCACGCCCTGGGTCGTGAGGAACTCGCGGGTCGCCCGGTGGGTGAGCCCCTCCGGCAACAGCGGCGGCGGGATCACCACCAGCGCACCGGGCACGTCCTCGTCCGCGAACAGGACGTCCAGATCGGCGGGCCGGGGCGCCGGGCCATGGTGCGGAACGGTGGCCGGCGCCTCCATCCAGTACGGGCAGGAAGCCGACGAGGGCCGCAGGGTGAGGCCCGTGAAGGGGACGCCGGAGGCCGGTTCGATGCAGACCAGACCGCCGAGGCCGCCCAGCACCACCAAGCCCTCTACAGGAACGGGCTGGAGCTCCAGGAGATAGGGATGGAGCATCTCCTCCCCTACGACGGTCAGTGGGTCGGGCAGCGGTGTCACCTGCGCGTACTCCTCGGGGGCGAGGGTGCGCACCGCCGCGATCAGCTCGTCGTTCTCCTCGGAGTCCGGCCACAGCTCGGAGGAGAGCAGCTCACCGGTCGCGACGTCGTAGATCTTGGTGATGTCACGTCGTTCCACGGCCACCAGCACCGGCCTGTCGTGCAGGCGCGCCTGAAAGGCGTCCGACACGTCGTGAAAGGGCAGGTACGACAGGTGGATACCGCCCGGCGGACGCCAGTGCGACCAGCGCACCCGCCACGGCAGCGCGACCCCGCTCTCCTCGACGCCGTCGGCGAGTACGGTGTCTCCGCGTACGGTCGCCTGGAAGTGCAGCCATGCCGCCCACGTGGGCTGCGCGCACGGAAGCAGTCGGTACTGGCGGGCGTACGCCGCGTCGGCGAGCGCTGAACCCACGGGAATGTCCGCCATCCCCATGCCCGCACCCTCGGCCACCTCCAGCAGCGACTGCGGCGCGAGGTGCGCGACGTGACGACCCTCGCGCAACAACGTCGCCAGCTCCCCCGTCTCCACGTCACCCGCCGCGTCCGCCGCGACGCAGTGCGCGGCCAGCGCCGTCGCGGCGTACCGCCCCATCGCGCCGGACGCGGCCCAGCCGTCCGGGTGCGCGAAGTCCACGCTCAACTCCTTGATACGGGACACCAGATGGCGGTTCACCCGCGCCCGCTCGCCCGCAGGCGTCGACGACCGCAACGTTCGTGCGACACCCTCCTCGCCGAAGGAGACGACGCCGTCATCGGCGTCCACCACGGTCACCACGTCGCGATGGGCCTCGGCCACGTCCAACAACTGCTCCCGGCCCGGACGGCGACCGGTCAGCCCGGCCACCAACTCCTGCCAGATACCGACCGGCACCTCGTACGCCTCTGCAAGCGCGAGCGCGCCCAACTCGGCGGGCAGACCGCTCGTGGGCACATCCGGTGCCCCGGCCGCGAGCGGAAGGGCTCGCACGTCGTCGGCCAGCACCCCCACGGCATGAACACCCGCGATGACGGTGTGCCCGCGCCGCGCCACGCGCTGCAGCGCCGCCATCAGCCGCTCCGGATCCCCACTCGTACGCGTCCGCCCGGCAAGGTCGAGGTGACGCACAAGGACCAGCCGCGCCGGCCGCTTCGGCACCTTCCGCACCGACCACAGGCCCGACGGCGGGAACGTCGCGTCGAGACCCCGCAGGATCTCGGTGATCGCCTCGTCACCGGTACCGGCCGATGCGTCGACGAGAACACTGCCGGCCACCCGTTCGTGCACCGCCGCCAGCACCTGGTCCGCCACCTGCCCCGAAGGGTCGACGACGGCCTGCACACGCTGCCCGGCAAGCCCCTCCCAGCCGTCGGCCAGCCGGCCGATCAGCTCACGGGCCGACAACTCCCCATCGGGCCAAGGCTGTTGTTCCTGGGCGTTCATGTCCCTGCTTTCCGCGTCCTGCCGTGGTGCAACAAAGAGCCTATGCCGACGTGGAGTCCGATCCGGCGCCGCCACCGAGAGCAACCATCTGCCGACGCATCAACATCCACATCTCCGTTACCTGGTCGAGGTGATCGGTCATCTCCGCGTCCATCGCACCCTTGTCCGATGTGGATTTCGTGTACCGGTATGTCGTGCTGTAGTAGACCGGAACGCCCTGCATGGATTCGTACTCCGTGATGGCCCGGGAGCATTCGGCGTATCCGGAATTGAGGCTCCTGGAACCGCAGGGTTCCCGTTCCGTGTACAGACCGGCGACGGTGTACGTGGGCGCGTCACCGTCCGCCGTTGCCGCGTTGATCCGGTCGACCCAACTCAGGATGTGGGACTCGGAATGCAGGGGGGTGACCCGGTCCCCGCCTGTGGGCACGGAGGAATCGATGACGTAGGTGCTGTTGCCCTCGGCATCGACGAGTTCGACGACGGCGTAATTCTTCTCGGAGACATCCGGGCCGACTCCGTCCGCCTTCGAGCCGGCCATTACGGCTACGTTCGACGAACGACTCTTGTTCTGCGCCGCGGCATCCTGATTCTTCAAGGCCTGGAGGCCCTGCTTTGCCGCCGAGCCCTGTCGTCGCTTGGGCTCCACCTTCGAGGCCGATTCCTCACGCCGCCTGACCGCCGTCGACCGATAGTCGTTCGTGGCGGGGTTGGGCACCGTGTTCTCGCCTGTCCCCTTGGTGGTTCCGAAGTACGGCCCCTGACCGTCGGGCGCGGGCCGAGGACTGACACCGACCGCGTTGCTTCCGTGGAACGCGTTGCTCATACGGGCGAGCGTGGTGATCACCGCATACTTCTCACCATCGTTCATGTTGGTGAAATCTTCGCCGAGAGCGGTCCGTAGCTCGGCATCGGTGAAAGCTACCGGGGGGACCTTCTCCATCGGGAACTCGGCAACAGCCTTGTCGTACGCCTGTTGCGCCTTGTCCCTCTTCTCGACCGCCTCGGCGAGCGGGCCCGCCCTTTTCGCCTCGGCCTCAGCCGTGGCGCCCTTGTCCTCGAGCTCCTTGATCTTGCTCTCGAGGTCCCACACCTTTGCGTTCTCTTCTTGCAGTGCACGCCTGGGCGTTTCCAGGGGCTCCATGGCCTGCTCGTACCGCTCCCGACGATCGGCGGCATCCTGCAAAAGATGGGCCAACGGCGCGCTGGGATGCGCGACCAGGTCCCGAATGCTCTCGTCCACGGACTCTATGTCGACCGGATATACGTCGTGAGAGTCGCGCAGGCCATCCTGGATCGGATCCGGTGGCGTGTTCTGCCGAATGTCCCCTGCCTTTTCCGGCACGAGCCCGGCATTGCGCTCGGCGCGCGTATCGTCCATGTCCCGTCGGGCGGCGGTATGGTCCTCGCCCTCTGACTGCGAGGAGGGGTCGGGCGCCGCGCCGTACGAGCCCGCGGATTGCCCGTCCTGGGCCGGGGACTGCGACTGGGGCTGGGACTGGGACTGGGGGTGAGCGTTGGGTGCCGGTTGGGAGTCGGCTTGGGAATGCTGAGAACTGGACTCGGTTTCGGACTGCGTTTCCGACGGAGTTTCGGACTGCGTTTCGGACTGCGTTTCCGACGGAGTTTCGGACTGCGCTGAGGAATCCGTCGATTCCTCGGTCGTCTGCTGCGGCTTCTCCCACGGCGCGTCCATCGTCTGCCCGTTGGAGTCGAACGGGACGTAGCGGACGCCGGCGGCGCCGGTGTGGATGGGGTTGGGGCTGACTTCGCCGGTCTGGTGGTCGACCCAGATGATCTGGCCGTTGTGGTTGTAGACGTTGAAGGCGTGTCCGCCGCCTCCGGGCCATTGGACGCCGACGACGGCGGCGGAGCCGGGGCCGGCTTCCTGGAGGTGGTGGGCTATTCGTGCGTACGGGCCTGGGTGGTCGGCGCCGGCCCAGATCTGGGGGCGGCCCGCCCAGGCGTCGAGGTTGTTGTACGAGTCGCGTTCGGGCGACATCGTGTCGAGTGTGCCGTCCGCGTTGGTGTCGGGGGTGCGGGGCGCAGAGACCTGGGGGTTGCCGAACCAGGTGGACAGGCCGGCGCGGGCGTTGTCGAGGCAGTTGTTGGAACGTCCGGGCTGCTGGAGGCCGCCGTCGTTCTGGAGTTGGGCCCATTCGCCGTTGGGGTCGGGGTGACGCTGCGGCGTGCCGTCCTCATTGCGGGGGACGGCGTCCTGGAGGGCCTGCTGGTGGGCGGGGTCCGGCGTCATCAGGCCGTAGGGGGCGTGGTTGAGGCTGTCGCGGATCTGCTGGAGGCTCTGGCCCTGGGCGAGGGGGGCCGGCTGGTCCTGCTTGGGGGGCGTGGTGTCGGAGGACTCCTGCGCGGGGTGGCCGTTCGAACCGGGCTGCTGAGCGCCGGGATTATTGTTCGGGGTCTGAATCGGGACCTGGATCTGGACCGGGACCTGGGTCGGCGCCTGATTCGGGGTCTGGTTGGCAGGCTGGTTCGGCGTCTGGCTTGGGCCCTGGTTCGTAGGCGGATTGGGGGTCTGATTCGGGCCCTGGTTCGCAGGCTGATTCGGGGCCTGGTTCGGCGTCTGACTCGGAGCTTGATTCGGCGTCTGCCCCGGAGCCTGGTTCGTAGGCTGGTTCTGACTCGGAACCTGGTTCGCAGGCTGATTCGGAGTCTGACTCGGGCCCTGGTTCGGCGTCTGGCTTGGTCCCTGGTTCGCAGGCTGGTTCTGGTTCGGCGTCTGATTCGGGGTGGGTGTGGCCGACAAGCCCGGCTGGTTCGGGGTGTTGGGGTTGGGGTTGGTCGTGCCGGGCCTGTTGTTGGTGGGGGTGTTGGGGCGGGGCGTCGAGGGGGTTGTCGGCTCGCGGCGGGTCGGTGTGGGTGTCGTGCGTTGAGGGGTCTCGGTACGGGGTGTGTCCGTACGGGGGTTCGTCGAGGGGGTGGGCTGGCGCGGCGGGCCCTGGGTCGGGGTGGTGGGGGCGTTCGTGACCGGGCCCGGGGTCGCGGTCGGTGCGACGTTCGGCGTCTGGTTCGGGGTCGGTGTTGTGGCGTTGGGGTCGCCGGTGGGCGTCGGGTTCGCCGTGGGTGCGGGGCGGGTCGGGGCGTGGGCCTCCGTGGCCGTGGCGCTTTGGGAGTGGAACGTGGGGCTGGACGACGTACGCGAGGGCGAGTCGGAGCCCGTGTGGGCGCCCGTACCCGCGCTGGGTATGGAGCCCGGTGTCGTGGAGGCGGAGGTGGGTGACGAGGTGTCGGTGGGCGTGGGGGTGCCCGCCGGCATCGCCGTCGTCGTGGGTTGTTGGACCTGCGTACGTGGGTCGGTCGCGGTCGATGGATCGTTACCGCGGTCGGGCGAAGGGGTGTGTGCGGCAGGGGCGTTGGACTCCTGCGTCGGGGCGGCGCTCTCCGATGCCGTGTTGATGCTGTGGGACGGGTCGGGCTGGCCGGGCGACGGCGTGGGGGTCGGTGCGGGCGACGGCGTGTTCGTGTCCGCGTCCACGCGCGCGTGCGGCACCGAGGAGGACGGGTCCGACTGCGCGGCGGGCGCGGGCGTGGCCGTCTCGCTGGCGTTGCGCTGCGCGTCCGTACCCGTCGACACGTCCGGCGTGCTCGACGATCCGGTCGAACCGGGTGAACCGGGTGAACCGGGTGAACCGGGCGAGGAATCCGGTGTGCTCGACGGGGCCGTGGAGCCGCCGGTATCGGACGACGTGGAAGATCCGGACGCTGGCTGCTGCTCGTGGTAGCCCTCGTCGAACGGGGTCAGCGGCTGGTCGGAGGACGGCGCCGGGGAAGGGGTCGACGTCGGTGTCGGCGTCGATCCGGCGTCACCGTTCGAGCCGACCTGGGATCCAACTCCCGTACTGCCATTGCCTGTTGCCCCCGCACTGCCGGTGTCGCCGGTGTCGCCGGAAGCCGAAGCACCAGCCGTACCGCCTCCGTCGCCACCGGCCCCGGATCCGGACCCGGACGCCCCGGAACCAGCCCCTGAACCACCGGAACCGGAACCGCCCGAGCCGCCCCCGGACCCACCGGACGCCGCTCCACCGGAACCAGCTCCCGCCCCGGCACCCCCCGCCGCACCTCCAGAACCGTCCCCGCCGGAACTACCACCGGAGCCGGCCCCAGCCCCAGATCCGGACCCGGCACCCGAACCCGCGCCGGCGCCGCCGCCACCATCCGCACCGCCCCCGGCCCCTGAACCGGCCCCGCCCCCCGAAGAACCGGCCCCAGCCCCCGCATCCCCATCCGCCCCGCCCGACGACGACGAGTTCCCCGCCGCACCGTCCAGCCCGCCCCGCGCATGCGACCCCGCCCGGCCCCCGGCCCCGTCCCGCAGCGACTCACCCAACGTGGAGCCGAAGTTGTCGAACCCGTCCTTGACGGCCGTCTTGCCCGCCTCGGCCGTGCGCCCCAGGTTGTAACCGTCCTGCGCACCGAAGTTCTGGTTCACCGTCTGCGCGACGAGATCCTTGCTCATCTCCTCCAGCGCGGAAACGAACGGCTCCTTCACCGCCTCCAGCGCCGCTTCCATCAGCGCCTGCGCGGCCTCCTTCAAGATCTTGCGGATCGCGATCCGGGACGCCTGCGTCATCGCCGCCGACGCCACCCCCGACAACCCGAACGTGACCACCGCCGTCGCCGCCGCCACCGCGATCTGGATCGCCAGCACAATCAGCTGAATGATCACCGCGATCTTCATCCCGATGATCAGCATCGCTGCGACATCGAAGACCGACGCGATCACCTCGGCCGCCTGCCGGGCATCGTCCAGATACCCCGACCCGCCCGCGAAGTTGTCCCACTTCTCGACGAACGCGTCGATCGACTCGCCGTAGTTGTCCGACGTGACATTCCCGGCCGACCGCATCGCATCCGACTGGATGTCCCCGACCTGCGCCCCGAAATCGCGCCACGTCTGGGCGCACTGCATCATGTGGTCCTCGTTGGCGGTGGGCCAGTCGAAGCCCAACATCTCCAACAGCCAGGCCAACTCGTCCGGCAGCATCATCGCCATGGCGGCATCTCCCCCGTGTCGCCGTACATCCGCCGGACCCCGTGTGCCTCAACAGACGTAATTTTGCGCGGAGTTTACCAAGCCACTCGGGCACCTGGGCACCCCCACCGGCCACACGTGTCCCGTTGTCAGAGGTCGCCCTTAAAGTGGGCATGCACGTGTTTACGGGGAACCAGGGAGAGTCGTGAGCTGGCAGAACAGCCCCATGGGAGCACCCCAGCAGCCTATGGCAGCGCCGCACCAACCCATGGCAGCGGCACAGCAGGTCGCCTACGAGCCGCATCCGTTCATCGGCGGCCGCGCCTCCGCCCTGCGCGCGCTCGCCGCCTGGCGGGCCGCCGTGCCGGACGCGCCGCGCGTCGCGCTCCTCACCGGCTCGCCGGGGTGCGGCAGTTCGCGCCTGCTGACCGGCTTCCTGATGCTGTGCGACCCCGGGCACCGCGAGCGCATCGACCTCTCGCGCCTCGATCCATGGACGGTCCCGCCGCCGCTGCCCGCGCCCGCCGTGCCGAGCGCCGCCGGGCTCACACCGGCACAGCTGCTGTGGGTGCTCGCCGACCACTACGGGATCGACGTCGCGCGCGATGCGGAGGTGTACGAGGCCTTGGGCGCGGGCGAGCGCGTGATCGTGGTGCCCGATGTGGACGAGGCCGGTCCCGTACGGGCGGGGCGCGGGCCCGAGCGGATGGCGCGCGAGCTGCTGCTGCCGCTCGCGGGGCTCCCCTCCGTACGACTCCTCGCCGAGGTCCCGCGCGCGGTGGCCGCCGAGATCGCCGCCGCGCTTCCTGCCGGGACGGCACAGGTCATCGATCTCGACGCGCCCGAGCACGCCGACCTCCATGGCCTCACGCTGCAGACCCAGATCGCGCTCGATCCGGCCTTCGGGGCGCCCCGGCTGCCGTTCACCGAGGATCCGCAGATGCGGCTCTGGCTCGCGCAGGGCATCGCGTCGCGCACGGCCACGGGCCCCGGCGGCAGCCGCCTGACCGCCCAACTAACGGTCAACGCCCATCTGTTGGCACCAGAACCGCCACCCAACGCCGCCCTCTTCCCCGCCGGCCCCGCCGACGCCGTCGCCATGCACGCCCAACGCCTCGGCGCCGACCCGACCCTCCTGCCCGCGATGCTCGCTCCACTGGCCCTCGCAGAGGGCGAGGGGCTGCCGCTGCCGCTGTGGGCACCACTGGCATCGGCGCTGGCCGCCCGCGATCTGGTGCCGGACATCGCCAACGGAATGCCGCTCGCCGGCCCGTTCGTCACCACGGTGAACGACGAGGACGCAGCCGCACCCACCCTCATCGCCCTCGCCCACCCGGCGCTCGGCGAGGCGATCCGCGCCACGCTGCCCGACGTACGCGCCGCACACCTCTGCCTCGCGATGGAGCTGCTTGAGCGGGTCCCTGAGGAGGGCTGGGAGCAGGCCGACGCCTACGTACGGGACGGCATCGTCGGCCACCTCCTGGGCGCGGGCCAACTGCCCCGCCTGCTCAAGGACCCGTGGCTGCTTGTACACACGGACCCGGTACTGCTGCGGGCCGCGCTGGACGAGATCACGACGGATGCCCGGGCGCGCGAATCGCTCCCCGCTCCAGGACGTACGTACCTACGGATCGCCCCGCTGCTGACGCGTACGCAGGCGGGGCCGGAGCAGCGCGCGCGGATGCTGGCGGCGGCGTTCGAGGAGGATGGACTCGCGCAGTACGCGGCCGCGTTGGGCTCCACTGGCCGGGGTGCGGTGGACGGCCCTGCCGCCTCCGACCCCACGGCTCCGGTGATCCCACAGCGCACGGCTCCGCCGTCCACGACATCGGCACCGCCCGCCACATCCCCGCAACGCACACCCACCGTGGTGGACTACCCGTTGGCGCCGCCCGAGCCGATGGCGTCGCCCGCGACACCCCCTCAGCCGCACCGGTCGACGCATCCTCCAGCGGCCGCGGAACCCCACCCCGGTCAGGGCCCCGCCCAGCCGACCCCCGCGGGCCCACCACCCGGCCACCCGGCCGCCCGGCCACCGGCCCGGGCAACACCGCAGTCTTCACCTACGTCGACCCGCGCACCGGCCAGGAGTCCTACGTCACCGCCACCTCGGCGCCCGGCAAGCCGCCGGCCGAGTACCAGGGCATGGCGCAGCTGGGCGAGTTGAGGGTGCCCGTGGACAACGTCGTCGCGATCCACACGGACCTGTGCCCCGGCTACTTCCCCGGCGGCTACACGGCGAACGTCCTGTTGTCCACGTTCCCGAACGCCTCCCACTCGCACGCGCACCCCTACGGCCGGGACCAGGCCTCCCGCACCGAGGGCATCGCCGCGCTCACGTCCCACGCGCAGCTGATGTCCCAACTCGCGGGCCAGCAGGCGCCACCACAACCGTCCCGCGCCCCGCTCCCCCACCCCGTACCGCCCACACACGTCCTGCCTGACGCGGAGCTCGGCCCGCTCCTCACACAGGTCTTCGGCGAACAGAAGGTCCGCCGCTACGCTCCCCAACTCCTGGCCACCGCGGCGCTCCCCGACGCGGCACGCGCAACGCTCGCCACCGCCGGCCTCCCCGCCGACGTCCCGCTCTTCTTCCTGGCGGACACCGACGCGCCCGGCGTCCCGCCCGTCATGGGCGGCATGTTCGCGGACGCGCGTACCCACCTCATCGGCACGGGAGCCCAGTTGCCCCCTGCCGCGGCCGACACCCTCGCCACGCACACCCGCATCGGCACGGACGGCATGTTCGTGATCACGGTGCAGCGCGACAGCGGCCAGGTCTGGGCGGCCATGCCCCTGGACGGCAGCCTCCAGTACGTGAACTCCTCGGTCGCCGCCTTCGCATACTCCCTCGCCACGCTGTACGCGACGCGCGGCCACATGATCGACGCGAGCCCGCACACGGCAGGCAACATCGTCGCCGACCTCCAGACCCGCCTCCTGGCCATCGACCCGAACGCCCTGTCGCAGCCGGACAACTGGTGGTCACTGGTCATCGAGCAGATGTGGCACGGGTTGTTCTGACCGCCACCGCCCGCACGGTCGTCGAGGCCGCTGCCACCGCGTGCGCTCGCGAGTTCAGCGGCTCGACTCCCACAGCCGGGGCCCCGACCGCCAAGGACAGTTGACCCGTACGACCGACTGATCGGTGAATGTCAGGTCGCAGGCGTCGGGGCCGGCCTGGGGTTGATGGGTAACCGAGAGAAGGTCATGCGCCGGAACGGTCAAGCCAGGTTCCGTCATGCCCAGTTAGTCGCCGCGTCGTGAACGCTGTACGTAGACCAGGATCGCGTCCCGATCCGTCAGCAGCAGGACCGTCGCCGCGTCAGTGGTCGGGATCCGCGGGTACAGCGCCGAGGCGAAGCGGCCGGCAAGGCTGCCGCGCCCACCCCTGAGGGGTTTTCCGGCGCGGCGGGTGCGGTTGCGGTGCAGCCACCAGAACAGGTCGAGGTCCGGGGCGATGATGCCATAAAGGCGGAAGACGCCCCAGACGCTGCGCTTGAAACCGGCCCAGCGGGCGCCGGGCAGCCGTTGGCCGATACACGATGCGCACTCCGCCTCCGACGCCGACTACAACGACGCCGTCGCCACCACCGATAAATGGTGGGACGCGGATTGTCGATGGCCGTCGGCGGCGCCACCGCGGCGGCCTCACCCGTGGCCGGAGACGTCGCCGGGTTCGCCGTCGAGGACATCCAGGAACTCGTCGTCAAGCGAGCTCAGCGCGACACCGGAGACGAAGCCAACTCCGCATCGGCCAAGGACTACGCGGACGGTATGAAGGCGGCCGGCTCCTCCAGCGCCGCCTCGCTTCGACTGGCATATCAGGCCGCGGAATCGACATGTCACAAGGGGACGTCAACGTGGACAGCGGGGCCATTGAGCGAGCGGCCAGAGACGAATACATCGCGGGTGCGACGTGGAACGCCTCGGTGAACGACAAGTGAGCGCCAAGGCCGACAGGCGCCCTCAGTGTGGGCCGAGCGCCGTCATCGCCCTGCTCCTGCTCGCCCTGACCAGCTGCAGCGACAAGACTCCCGTCATGCCGAGTACCGCATCCAGGGTCTGCGACGGCAAGCTCGCCGGCTCGGTGTTCGGCCCCCTGGTCGGGGACGGCGGTATCGCCTCCGAGGACACCACCCGCTTCCACCCGACCACGTGGAAGGCATACGGCGACTGCTGGCAGTACGGCGCGGAACACTCCGTCCGCATCTCCTACCTGTGGACAAAGACCGTGAACAACGGCGCCGGTACATCGACACCCCGGCATCGCGCCAGGCGTGTTCGATAAAGGCAAGGCTGTGCTGGAGATTGAGGTCAAGGACATGCCGCCCGCCCAGGGCCTCGACGCGACGAAGCGCCGCCAGTTCGCCACCGCGGCCACGAAGGCTGCCGACTACCTGGCGGGAGACGTCTTCTCCTGCTGATGCGCTTTCCTGGTGCACTTCCAGAACCACAGGAGTGGCCAACGCAATACCGAAGGTGACTGTAGCGACCACCAAGTAGGTGAGTATGTTCGTGCGATCAGGCAAGAGCGTAGTGCTCCTTGGGCTTGGCGTCCGACTGAGCCCAGACACCGAACGAACAAGAAATCACCAGAAATGCGAACGGATCAGAGAGGCCGATGAGTCACCCGCCAGAGGACCCTAGATACTCCAGCACGTACCCCACTTCTCCCCCGCCTGTGCCACCTCCTCAGCAGCCACCCGCCTGGGGCGCTCCTCCCGTCGGCGCACCTCCCACCAGCCCCCCGCCACCCGGCCCTCCCGGCCCGTTCATGCCGCACCAGGCTCCGTCTCCGTACGCGTATGCGCCCGGCCCTGCCGCCAAGCCTCCCGGCAAGGCACAGCGTGTCTGGGGAATCATCGTCCTCGTCGTCGGCGTTCTTCCTCTCCTCATTGGAGCCGGGCTCCTCGCGGCCAACATCAAGGACGCCCGGATCACGAAGTTCAACGATGCCTTCGCTCCGAAGGCCTGGCACAATCTGGAGAGCGACAAGCTCTTCCCCGACACGATGTCGGAACTGGGTACCGTCTACGACAACCCGGGTTGGGTGCGTCAGGGCATCGCGCAGGCCGCGAAGTGCGACGAGGTGCTGAGCGGCAAGCTGCTCCAACAGGCCACCGCCGGCGGCTGCAAGACGGTGCTCCGTGCGACCTATGTCGACCAGGGCGGCGAGGCGGCGGCCACTGTCTCCCTCATCGTGCTCGGCAACAGCGCCGCCGCGACGGAACTGGCCGACCAGTACTCCGAGACCGACACCGAAACCGAGTTGAATCCGCCCGGCGTCACCCCCTACCCGGTCCCCAAGACGTTGGCCTCGGGCTGGTCGAAGCGCAACGTCGTGGCCAATTCCTTCGCCCCCTTGAGCGCGGGAACCTCACAGACTCCGTACGTCATGGCGTTTTCGGTGGGATCAGTCGACGCACAGCGCAGTTGGGGACGTCTCCCCCAGCCCTGGACTCGCACGCAGAGCGACGAGACGGAGGCGTACAAGAGAATGGCGACCAACTTCGCCAGCATCTCCGGCTACCACGTCAACCAGGTGATCGACGGGAAGGCCGACGACGATGCCTAGCCGATCCAGCAGGACCCGACTGAATACGTTCCTGCGGACCATCACGGTGCCGCTGAGTGCCGTGATCGCATTCGGGGCGCTCCAGCAACCCGCCCAGGCGGCACCGGCCCGCTGGGAGTTGCCCGCCATGTCGGTACCGCAGGCGCAGAAGGCCGGCAAGGGGTCCGGCATCACCGTGGCGGTGCTGGACACCGGGATCCAGACCGACCACCCGGCCCTGCATGGCCGCGTGACCGAAGGCCCGGACATTCTCGGCGGCGCGGACAAGTCGTCGAGTTCCTACGGCGGGCACGGCACCGCGATGGCATCCAACGTCCTGGAAGTGGCGCCTCAGGCAAAGGTGTTGGGTATCAGGGTGCTGGGCGACGACAACACCGGGAACGAGAAAGTCCTGACCGAAGGCATCCGCTACGCCGCGGACCACGGCGCCGACGTCATCTCCATCTCCCTGGGCATGGAAGGCATCGGGACGTCCTTCGACGCCCAGTTGGACGCCGCCGTCCAATACGCACTGTCCAAGGGCATCTCCATCGTCAACGGTGCGGGCAACGCCGGCGACGTCAGCGAAGAGACCATGGACGAGAACGATTTCGCCTTCCCCTCCGGGGACCCCGGTGTCGTGACCGTCGCCGCGGCCGATCGCCGCGGGCAGCGGGCTTCGTTCTCGACCGTTCACAACTACGTCGACATCGCGGCCCCCGGAGTCAGCGTCACCGCGGCGAAGGCCGGTACGCGGACAACGGAGCGGATCGACGGCACGTCTCCCGCCACCGCTCTGGTCTCGGGCGTGGTCGCCCTGATGCGCGAGCAGCACCCGAAACTCGCCCCGTACCAGATCACGCAGGCGCTGGAACGCACCGCTTCCACCCACCAGCGGGGCCACAACCCGCAGACGGGCTACGGAATGGTCAACGCCCAGGCCGCACTCGCCGCGGCAGCCAAGCTGAGCCCCGCCCAGAAGATGGCAGTGGGCACCGCCGGCGCCGGCAAGCACTTCGGCCCCGGCGATGACGGAACACCCTCACGTGTCGGCTACGGAATGGACTCCGAAACCACCATCGTGTCCATCGCCTTCGCCGTCGTCGGCCTGCTCATCTGCGCAGGCGGATTCCTCCTGTTCCGCCGCGGCCGTCGCAGGCGCCGCGACTGGGAGCAGCAACAGCGGGTGGGCGCTCCGCAGCCGCCCTCCATGGCGGCTTACTGAGGCCGCCTACTGAGCATGACGCCGCACAGAGCTGGGGCCCGCAGTCTTCGTGGCTGCGGGTCCCATGCCTTTCTCGTACCGCTCGCCCAAGACCGCGAGCTACGACGGCCACGCACACCAGGGGCCAGGCGTGGCCAAGCCCGCATCAGGCGCCCTGTTAACGCAACGCGCCCCACGTCGTCAGGGACGGACGGGGGGCGCGGATGACTCCCGCTGAGCGGTAACTACTGCTGACCGTACGGCGGTTGCGAGGGGGCCTGCGGGTACGAGCCCGGGGCGGGAGGTGCCTGTTGCGGGTACGAGCCGGGGTACGGCTGCTGCGCCGCATACGGCTGATTGCCTCCGCCACCCCAGCCACCACCGGGGGGCGGGGGCGTGCCGCCGCCATTGTTCTTGCGACTGCGCATGATCACGATCACGACGATCGCCAGAACGACGAGGACGCCTGCGGCGATGCCGATGATTAGGCCGGTACTGATACCGCCGGAGTCGGAGGCGGCGTCGGGCGAGGAAGAGGACGGGGCTGAGGCGCCGTCACTGCTGGTCTTGCCGACGGCGGCATTCAACTGGTCGATCTTGAGCGGGCCGTTCTTGGAACCGGCCGGGACGTCCTTCGTGAGCGCGGCCAGCGGCTGAATGAAGCCGTAGCCGTAGTGCTCGTCGGGGAGCGACGTGCCCTTCGCAGAGGCGGGGAGGCCAGCGGTCTTAGCCAGGCGATTGACGAGCTGGCCTGCGGAGAGTTCGGGGAACTTCTGCTTGAGGAGGGCTAGGGCTGAGGAGACGTAGGCGGTGGCGTCTGACGTGCCATCTGATTTGGCATAACCGCTAGGTCCAGAGCCAGTGCTGACAATCCCGTCTCCAGGAGCGGTGAGGAGAACAGAATCGCCGTAGTTCGACTTGCTCCAAATCTCACCGCTCCTCGACACGGCGCCCACCCCGACGATGCCTGGATAGCTGACGGGCAACACGTCGTCCGCGTTCTTTCCTTCATTTCCGGAGGAAACAACAACCGGTACGCCCTTGCCATCAGCGTAGGCAATCGCCTTGAGTACCGAACTCTTGTCTGCGCAGCTGCTAGCCGTTTGCGAGATGTTGATGACCTGAGCCCCGTGATCGACTGCGTAGCGGATGGACCGTACGAAACAGTCCCCACCGAAGTCGCGGATTGGGAGGATCTTGGCCTCTGGAGCCAAACCCTTGACGCCGTTCTCCCCGTTCGCCCCATGACCGTGCGCCGCGATATCGCCCGCCATGCCTGTGCCATGGCTGTCGCCGTCCTCGGGCGAAGCGTCGTCATCCCCGGACTTGAAATCTTTGCCCGCCAGGACGTTGCCCTTGAGGTCAGGATGGTTCGCGTCCACGCCCTCGTCAATCACGGCGACCGTGACTCCCTTTCCGGTCGCCACGTCCCAGATCTTGTCAGCCGAGAACGCCGACAAGACCCACTGGTCATCTCGCACCTGATCTGCCGACGCCGTCGGCGCGGCCGCGAAAAGCAGCGCTCCCGCCGCTGCCGCAGCGCCGACCGCGCGCAGCGCTCGCGTGAAGCTCATGCCGTAACACCTTCCCTCGCAGGGCGGGGCCCACAGCCCGAAGGCTGCGGACCCCGTCTTGTCTTCACCGCATACTTAACCAGTAGGCCCGACTATTCCACGACCCTGGGGTTAACAGTGCGACTGTTTGCCCAGGTCTCCTCATCCTCGACCAGATAGTCCGGACGAGAGTTGTCGCGACCCTTCTTGTCCTTACCCTTGCCTGTCTGTGCACCGTGCCCAGCAAGACCATTGCGTCCGGCATTCTGTCCTGCACCGCCGGTCGCTGTCTTCGGCTTCTGGCGCAGGGCGGAACCGCCCTGCTGCCCGGAACCCGGCTTGACGACGGACTTGCCGATCTCGCCGCCCTTCGTGCGAGCGAGCGAGTTGCCCTTCAGGCCCTTCGCCGCTTCCTTACCGGCTGCGCCGGACCCCGCGCCTCCGCCAAGTCCGCCGCGCCCCATAGCGCCCGCACCACCACGACCGGCAGCACCCGCGCCAAGACCTGCACCAGCACCGATCCCGCCGGCGATCCCCGTGCCGCCAGGTCCACCGGAGCCGACGCCACCGGCTCCGGAACCAGCCATGCCGCCACCGATACCACCGGCACCAGTTCCCGTGCCGACACCACCAGTTCCGGCTCCCGAGCCGCCGTTGAAGCTGAGGTTGCCGGCACCGATCTGCGAACCGGCCGTCGGCTTCTGCGAGCCGATACCCCCGCTGATGCCGCCGGCAGTCGGCGACTTCATACCCTTGACCGCCGCCCCCGAGGTGCCGGAACGGCTGAGATTGCCAGAACCGGCACTGCCCGAAGGACTGGTTACGGAACCAGCGACGATCGGCACAGGAGCAACGCCACCAGGCTCGCCCGGGTATTCCTCACTGTCACCATGGTCCCTCTTCGACCACGACCCCATCGACTTGGTCTGCGAGTTGTAAGCCGCCCCCAGCGCCTCCATCTTCACAGCCATGGCCATCTGCGCCTCGCGCCCCGCCGACATGTCGCCTTCGCGGCCATCAGCAATCTGTTGCGCAGTCACATTCTTGTCGGCGAGGTCCCGGTTGAGGCCGTCCTCGTCGCGGTTGATGTCCGTGAGACGGTCGGACCTGCTCTCGCCCGCGGACGGCTTCTGCATAGCCACGACTTGCTTCTGGATGTCCCCGAGCACGTTCGCCGCACTCGTCATCGCGGTGGAGACCTGCGTCGCATACGTGGACGTGTCATGGATCTTCTTCGAGATCACCTTCGACCGAGCCTGGAACTGGTCGGCCGACGGGCCCTCCCAGTGCTCCATCACCTCGGAGACAGCGTGTTCGTAGGCCTCCTTGGCCGCGACAAGCTGATCGTGGACACCGGTCCAGCCCCTGGCAGCACGATGTACGTTCTCAGGGTTGGCGTTCTGGACCATGCCCTTCATGGTGTCCATGTCCAGGTTCTTGAAGTCGGTCGTGTTGTCGCCGACGTAGCACTGCGTCGGCGCCTGGTACGTGTAGTCCGCGCCCTGGTCACTCATTGCGCCCCAGGCCCCCTTCGTCACTCGCTTCGTGTCCTACCCGTCCACTGCTGACCTCGATGTCACTACACACCCGACATCGACCCCGCATCGACCCCCGACCCCGGGGACGAAGTCGACGCCTGGTTCGCCCCGTGCATCGAGTTCGAGGTGTCCGCTTCAGCGTCCTGATATGCCCCGTGCGCCTTCTTCGTCTTCGTGCCGAAGTCGTCCATCACCGACTCCAGGTGGGCGACGACGGCCTCAAGGTAGTCCTTCATCTCGGCGTGGGCGGAAGTCAACGCTTCCGCCTCTTCGAACCGGCCGCCCGACGTGCTCCCGCTCGTCGTGCACTGCCCACCCACGCTCGTACCCAATGCGCCCGGCGGCAGGTACGTGTTGCTCTTCGTGTCCGCGTTCGCCTTGCCCAGGTCGCCAATAATCCCGTTCAGCTTCTTGATGACCTGGTCGAGCGCACTCAGATCGACCTTGTACCCGTCACCGGCCATGCGCTTGGCCCTCCCCGTTCATCCTGCTAGTCCCGTTCTTCCCGTTGGGGGCGATAAGTCCGGTCCCCTGTCACAAGCCTGCCTATAGCTTATCGAACGGCACCCACACCCCGCTCGGTGCTGCCCGTCACAACTCCGCGACAGGTGCGGCGGATACGCTGCCCCATGGGACATAAGCGACACAATCACCCCGTCCTCATGTCCTCCTGACCGCGTCGGCGCAGAACCAACTCAGTAGGCGAACCCGGTGGACGAGCTCACTGGACGAACCCTGTGGACGAGCTCAACGGACCAGCCCAACGGACCAGCTCAATAGAGCCTCCAGCCCCGCCCGTCATGACGCGGCCCAGCCTCCCGGGCCGCGCCGCCCCGCTGGCGCCGCTCCTCGTCGATCTCGTCCTGATACGTGGTCAGTCGGCGACGCCCCTCGTCCTCCGCGGCGTGCCGCGCGTCGGGCGGCAGTTCCTCCAGCGCACGGAACCCGTCGCGCACCCGGTCGGACAGGGCCTCTCGGCAGGCCGAGTTCTGCATCGCCTCGCGCAACCCCACCCTGCCCGCGAGTACTTCCTTCGCCATCTCCTGGACGACCTCTCCGCCGCCACCCTGCGCAAGGCGCTGGAGCGAACTACGCAGAGCCCTGGCGCGTGCCGGCTCCCTGGCGATGTCCAGGAACTCCTCGTCCCCGACCTGCTCTTCGGCCACCTGTGGGCCTCCCTTGCCCCAAATGCCTGATGCGCGTGCCCAATTACGCGTCATAACCCACGACGCGACCTACGAGGCGGCCCACGACGACTACGTGCGTACGACCGTCAAACAGCCGGATGGTCGTAGCCCTCCCCCACCGCCGGCAGCTGGTTGACCGCCACGCCGATGGTTCCTGACAGTGCCGCCGCCGCGGCGACGGCGATCTTCACTGACTGCTCTGCCGCCGAGTAGGCCTCGGTCGCCTGCCCCCACAGCCGGATCACCTTCACGACTTCGAGCGCGGCCAGGCCGTATCCGACGACGGCCCCAACGCCCGTTTCCACCAAGAGCGTTCCAGCAGCCACCTCGATCTCGATGAGGATCAGGGCGTCCGCCATCGCCGTCAGCACACCTTTGACGAGGTTCAACGCCTCGTACACCGCAAGGGAAATCTCCGAGTAGTAGCCCTGAAGATCCTTCAGCGATGTGCCGACTTCGGTGATCCTTTTTGCCAGCTCATCGAAGTATTTATATGCGGCATCTGCCGCATTTCCGTCCCATGACTGGTCGAGTCGCTGATTCCCGGACTGGATATTGGCACTCAAGTCGCCGAGTGAGCTCCCCGACTTCTGCCACATCTCGGCACACTTTGCGTACGCCTCCCAGCCTCCCGCGAACCAACCGAGCGCCTGTTCCAGCGGATCCTGCTCCGCCTGGAATACGAACTTGATGGCCTCAAGGGACCAGTAGCTGGGGCTGAGCCAATCGCTGACCGTCCCGACGGTGTCGCTTACCAGGCCGTGCGAGTACTCCTCGGGCTTGCCCGGAGCACTCAGCCGGGAGGAAGGGGCGGCCGCGTCGCCGCGCTTCGATCCAGGAGCGTGTGGATGCGCGACAACGCCCTATTGGCTTCGTCCATCGCCTGGTCGTGCAATTCCAGAGGTGCCAGCAACAGGCCTTGTTCCGTGGTGGACTTGTCCAGCCCCGTGCCGTATCTCTTGACGTATTCACCGACAGACTGCGCGTCTTCCGCGGCGCGGTCGACCTGTTTCCCGTAGGCCTCAAGATCCGCCGATTCAGCTGCGAAGCTCACTGTCGCCCGCTCCCCTCCAACAATTTCCGTAGCGGCCGGAAGGCACCGTAGCAACCATGCCCAGGAATCTCTTCAGCCGGAACTGGCAGGACCAGGACGGCCATCCACTCGGATCCGACGGGGATAAGCAACTCGCGAGAGCGAAACGGCAGGCCCTGCGCGTATTGCCCGGCATCACACTGGTTTTCGCTGTGTGTTACCTGGCAGTCAACTGCGTGTCACTACTCCGGGGTGAATTTGACGCATCCATGGCGCTTTCGATCATCCCTGCTGTTATTGCTGGCTTTCTCGCCATTCGTGGACGGATCACGCGTTCCATCCCTTTGTGTGCGGCCGGGCTTGTGGTGTTGGTCGCGTGGGGGCTGCCGTGTCGGCGTTGAACGGCTGACCCGTCACCTCCGACACCTGCGCATGGTTCAACGCTCCCAGCACTTCGCCACAGCGGGCGCGTACGCCACCCGTAGTCGAAGTAGCCACCACAGGACCGGAATCGGCCGCACGCGGACTCGGTCAACACTGACCGGCCAAGAAGATCGCCCGAAGGCTTCCAGGCTGCGCGAAGCGGAGCGCCGATGACGCCGGACGCGGAATCGGCAAGGGCCACCGCCCGTCGCTCGATCTCATCCGTGCCCTTGTGTCGGGCCTCTAGGAGAAGAAGACGTCCACATGCCGGCGATCACTTGGGAAGACCCGTTCTGCGGGGAAGGCGCCAACTGTTTCCGCCTCGGCACCGACAGCCGCGAGGCGCTCCGTGCGTTGATCTCGGACATCAAAGCGGGGAAGGCGGATCACCTTCTCTGAGCGCTACGGACTCGAGTACTCGGCCCCGTCTACGTTTCGACGAACCACATGCGCCGCGCCGGTATTGGGCGGCACCGTCGAAAACATCACGAGGACGAGGACGAGCCCAGCCCAACCGGCCCCCGGTCGAGATGACTCAGCCTCACCGGGAACGCCTCGCCCATGCGTCGCCAGCCTTGCCCCATGAACTGGACCGAGCACCACGAACCGTCGACGAACCCGATTTCGTGACAGCCGCCCACGACGTCGCTTCGGTCCCGGATCCAGCTCACCTTGCCGAGCTCCGTCGACCAGCCCACCTCGACCGGGCCGTGCCTGCCCGTGAGCGAGCCGGCGCACGACACGTACACGAGTTGCAGGTGTTGTCCGGTGACCTGCATGACCACGTCCGCGCCGTTCCTGGTCCGGGGCTTTGTGGCCCGCGCCAGGTGGCCCGCCGTGGAGTTCCAGTCACCGGAGAACGGCTTCCCGGGCTTCCTTGCCCCACACCAGAAGACCGCCTCGAAGAACGCTTCGAACGGGTTCCAGGTCATGGAGATCAACCTGGCCGCCCCATGAACCGGGAGCATGCACCAGCTGAAGGGGGCCCGGCGCTCCGAGCGCAGACCGCGCGTGCGGTGGAAATGGCCGGGTTCGGGCGCCCGGGAAGCCAGAGCGACCCGGTGCTCTCCTCGCAGCGCCTCGCCACCCGGTGCGACCGCCCGCGCTCGCACGACCGACGTCTGATTGCGGTCCGATCCGCTCACCCGAAAATTTCCCTCACTGTCCGGGACGCGCGCGAAGGCGTTGTATCCGTACGCCCATCCAGGCTCCGCGGGTCGAGGCGCCTTTCGTACTCGTAACGCCCCTCCGCCACCCCAGGTCCGCCCTCAAGGACCGAGCCCTGGACAGCGCCGGCCGGGTCGGCACCGATCACATCCTTGACGGCACCCTTCACGGTCTTCTTGTAGCCACGTATCCCGCGAACAGGACCAGATCCTCTGGGGGACGGCGGCCGTGTCCATCGCAGCGAACATAGGGCATGAGGCCGCCCTTGAGGTGCTTCGGCCCTTTCGAAGTGCGCTCCGAAGCTCTGCCATCTTGCGAGGCAACTGCATGCGCTTTGCGATGTCGGACAGCGCCTCCGCCAGCTTGGCGGTGATCTTGACAGCTTTGGCCGCCCTGGTGCCGATTCCGGCGGCGGCGACAGGCGACCCGCCGGCTGCGGCGGCAAGGACTGCCTCCACAATCTCGACGGCAAGCTCGAGCACGTCTTGCCCGGTGCATGCCGAACACCGAACGGCCAGGCTCAGCCGTCCCATTCATGCAGCACGGCCTGCGCGTAGACCACCCGCATGTCCAAACGGGATGCCCGGACCTTGTACTTGTCGGTCATCCCGTAGAACTTCAAGGGGGCGGGGCCCAGCCCGAGGCCACCCTTGGTGCGCCATGCCGTCCGCGACGGCAGATGCCAGTCGGGGCGGCCGTACCCGCCGACGAGGCTCGCCACGTTGTAGACCAGCATCAGCGGCGAGAGCAGCACGTACAGAATCCACGCACTGACGGTTCCACGACGGCCGACCAGGCTTGTGCCGTCCGGCAGTTCCATCTCGTACCGGCGGCGCCCGCCACTACCCGGGGCCGACAGTCGCAGCACGCCCAGCTCGGCCCCGTCAGGCCCTGTCACAGCCAGGTCGGCTCCCGCATTCGGGTCGGCCGTTCGCCGGGCCACAGAACACAAGAGCCCATTCCCTACCTGGTCCGCGAAGAGGGTGAAACTCGGACCCCGGCCGTCTGCCGCTTCCTTGTTCGGAAACTCCCCTTGGACATGGATCGCGTTCCCACCTCGCACCTTGATGAGGCGTTGGAAGTTGGCCGCTGCCCTTTCTTGTGCAGTCGGATAGTGAACGCTGAATTCGGTACTCACGTTTCCTGGCCCAAGTGGTCGGCGGGAATGGGGTCGAGATCGCAGGTCATCGCCAGCTCTTTCCGGTGGGCGGCTTGAGCCACGCGGGCAGTTGACCGAGCGCGAGCCCTGATGTCGACAGGATCTGAAGATAACCGTTGACCTGATCGCGGGTCCCGCCGCGTACCCATGCACGACGGAACCAGAACGCTCGCGACAGCAGGTACACGCCGGCTGCGACCAGTAGCACCACGGGCGAGCAGAGGATCAGGCCGACCACTGGGTCGAGGGTTCCCCAATCGGTGGTGTCGATCAGGAACCACGCTCCGACCGCTCCTGGGACGAGCAGCAAGCCTCCCCATGCCCCGCGTGAGTTCATCCGGCCCAGCAGGAACCGATGGCGATGGAGCATCGCGGCGACCTCGCGGTCGGCCAGATAGTCGATGCCCCTGTCGACGCCAATGGCCCGCGCCGCCTCGGCCAGGCCCGGCACCTCCGCCAGGTGAACAGCCCTCACCTGCAACAGCCCAAGGGCATCCGCCGGGAGAGCGCTGCCGACTTCCGGCAGGCGCCGTGCACTCATCCGAACACGTCCCGGACGGGCTTCGGAGGCGGAGGTTCCTCGGCGCCCTGTGCCGCCTGCGTGGGCCCGGTCGGCTCCGTCACCGGTGTCGACTGCGTCAGAGGGCCGCCGGAAGCCACGTCCGTCCGCTGATCCGCATGATCCGGATCATCCGGCTGCTGAGGCAGGTTGCCGGCCTGGGGCGGGGTACCGGCCTGAGGCTCGGCATCGGCCGACGCCGGCCCCTCCGCCACTTCAAGGGTGTTCACGATGGTGAAGAAGAGCTCTGAGTACAGGTCCCAGTCCTGCATGCACGGCGTGCTGAGTTCGAAGAGAGCCATCTCCGCGTACCGGCGAAGAGGGAGGTACACGGCGATCTTTCCGATCTCCACCTCTTCGGCCCGACCGGAGTCGGTGATCTCCGCAGGAAGCGTCATGATCTCCGAGGTGAACCTGGCAGCCGCCTCACCCGCCTCGAGCCACACCGTCTCGACCCGAGCCTGCTCCCCCAAACCAGAAGAACCGGACGCCCCGGATGTCCCGGAGAGTTCCGCGGCGACACTCGAAGCCGTCATCCTCCGGCCGTTCGGCACCGACTCCAGCAGCGTGGCGGTCACCGTCGCCGTGCTGTGGCGCCCGTCGAGGTCGAGCAGGCAGAAGCCCGCGTAGCCGACCCCGGCCTCCACCATCTCGGCGACCACCGGCAGTTGAGCCGCCGCGTACTGGAACCAGAGTTGGGCGTTCCCCTCCGGGTAGATGTCCTGGGCCAGCTCGATCAGCTCTTCACCCACCAGCTCCGGGGGTTCCTGGACAGGGAGCTCGAAGAAGGCGGGCGGCACACGGAAGTTCAGACGCTCAGGAGCAGCCTCCGAGGCGACGGTCACACCGCTGCCGGGTTCATCCATCGTGTCCATGGGTTACGCCGCCCCCGCCGCCGACATGAACGCGTTACTGGACGGTGCGCTCGCCGACTGGGTACTCGATCCGCCCGACACGAGGCCGTGCACCAGGCCGACGCCCTTGATGCCGCCCATCGTTCCGCGCATCAGCCCGCTGCCGACGTCCAAGGCCTCCTCGCCGAGCCCCAGCCCCTTGCCCGCCCGCGCCAGGCCCTTGTACATCACGCCGCTGGCCATCCCCCTGGCCACGTTGACCGAGGTCGCCACCTCGTCGGCGTGCGAGAAGACACCTGCGAGCCGCTCGCCCGTCGCCGCCGCCTTGGCCGCCTTCGCTCCCGCCGTCAGTCCCTTGACCGCTCCGACACCGGGCAGCACACCAAGGCCCGCACCGACCCAGTCCATCACTCCGACCTTGTCGCCGCGTGCCGTCTTGGCCGCGTAGCCGGCCAGAGCGACCGCGCTTGCGCCGATGGCCAGTGCCCCGAACACCGCCCCCACGGGCGGGATGGCCATGGTCGCCAAGGACAAGATGGACAGCACGGATCCGATCTTGGAGAACAGGTCCGCGTGGTCGGCGAGGAAGTCCGTGAAGCCGTCCCAGGCGCCCTTCAGGCCGTCCGAGATCTTGTTCCAGATGCTGATGTCCGGCGGCCGGTTCTCCGAGGCTTCGCGTATGGCCTGCTCCGCCTTGCCGGCCTGCTCCTCCCAGTAATCACGCAGCGCCTCGCCGTCCTGGATCAGGATCTTAAGCTCGTTCGCCGCGTGCTGGGCCGCATTCGATGCGGAATCGGCCTCCTCCGACAACGTCTTGGCCTGCTCCTCGCTGATCTGCTGGAACCGTACGCTGTCGATCTTGCTGTTGACTCGGTCGACGTCGGCGTTCTTCTGGTCGAGCAGCCTGCGGGCGTCGACCGCGCGGTCGTCGAGGCTCTTGGCCTGCCGCTGCAGCGTCTGCAGCTCGTCGTGCCAGCCGCGCAGCGCCCTGGAGCAGGCGTTCATCGACTCGTGGCCCTGCCGAAGGTACTTGGGTAGTTCGCCGACTTTGCCCTGGAACTTCTTGGCTGCCTCGCCGTCCCACACACCGTCGGTTTTCCCGATACTCGTGAGCATCTCCCGCAACTCGTCGAGCTCGTCGCCGACCGTCTTGACGTCGTACGCCAGCGACTCGATCGTGTGCAGATCGCCCTTGGCGGGATTGAATTTCAGACCGGGCCAGCCGGGATCGTCGAATATCCCCATCGTCCTCTCCCGTTACGTGTACGTGTGCTGCTCCGGTTGTGCCAGTTGCTCCAGCGCGGGGTGTCGGCACCGCGGCGGCCGCAGGTCCTGGTGGAGCTCCTACTGGCTGAAGCCCTTCTGGATGTCCTGATCGGTCGTCAGGTAGGCATCGAGGGTCTTCTGCAGCCCCTCGTGCAGCGTCTTGGCGGAGTCGGCGATCCGCTTGATGCCGTCGCCCCAGTCGTCCTGGAAGTCGTCACAGGCGTCATCCAGGCCGTCCGTACCGAGGCCCTTCGGGCCCACCTTGTTGAGCCGCTGCTGGGCATCCCGCATGCGGTCGTCCACCTGGTCCAGCCTGCCGATCAATGTCTTCATGCGATCGGTGTCGATCTGGAAGTCCATCAGCCCCGTGCACCTCCCCCGTTTGCCGTCGTTACCGCGATCGGGCACTGCCGGGCAGATTATCGGAGGGGAGACTTCCGGCCCCACACAGCGATGCGCATCTGGTTCGATCTTTACTCGCCTATGGAAGAAACAGAAGAAAGCGCATACCCCTCACGGGCACACCACTCCCACGCCTACGGGAGAGAAACCACAGTGGCGGCCTGCCCCCTCACCACGTCCACGGCCGTCCGTGCGCACCGAACAAACCGACATCGCGGGCGACAACTACGGCCTGGTCGCGCCGACCGGGAGGATGCCCGACACCTGCGTGGTGAACGCTTCGTGCTCGGGGAGATTGAGCGTGGCCCAGGATCCGTCGGCGAAGCCGAACTCGAAAAGCTGCTCCTTCTTCTGACGGCGGATCCATGCCAGTTGAGAGCGGGGGCAGTACCAGCCGACCTCGGCGCCTTCATCTGCGATGCCAGAAGGGGGCATAACGGCACTGGGCGCGTAGAAGACCTGCAGCCCGTCGGGGGTCAGGACGAGGAACGAGTACACGTACCACCAGCGGGAGCGGGGCTGAATCGCGATTTCCAATTGCCCTGCCAGGCTGTCCCAGCCTCCCCAGAAGCCGCGCTTGCGGCGCTTGTACTTTTCGCGCTTTCCCGGGTCGTCGCAGATGCGCTTGGGGCCGCTCGTCGAGGCGTTCTCATCTCCCCAGAACAACGTCGAGGCCACCACCTTGGCCTTCTGCCCAGTGCCGACGGGGTTGCCGACATCACCGAATACCTCCGGACGCCGGTCGGCCGGAGCGACGGGCTCCCTTTCCCGCCACCAATCCAGGCGGTTGATGGCGAAGGGGCCGGTGACGGGGGTTCCTGGCGGGAGAAGGGCGCCGACGCGAGGGGCCATGTCCTCGGCGCGCGCGGCTGCGATCGCACTCTTGGCTTCGGCGAGGTTCATAGGACGGGCACGACTCCTGTGCTGTCGAAGTGGCGAGTACGGGATGATCCCAGATGGTCCGGGGGTCCGACCAGCGACCAGCGAAAGGGGCCTGCTGAGTCCGAGCCGTCTGGATAGGGTTCCGGAGCGGCGTTGAGACGCTGCGTTGACATGTGTCCGGGGGTGTTCGCTCAGGCTGCTCTGTCCGGGCCCGATGCAGTCGAGCATCCAGGAGATCGAATCATGCACGGTGCGGCCGCCGACGAGACTCAGGAGGCGCAACTCGCGCCACAACTCCCCCTGACGAAATGCGCTTTCGACGATCCCGGCACCCGCGCCGCCTGGACGAAGTCCAGACGCAAGATACGAGTGCGCCTCACCCTCTGGGCCGTCTTCTGGGTGGGTTCGTTCGTCGCGCTGAGTCTGCTCGACGGCTTCGGGGTCATCGGCCTGTCCGACGTCCGCTTCAAGGGGCGCCGCGGCGGAGGAAGCGGCGGGAACCTGCTCGGGATGGTCGGGGCGGTGGTCTTCCTGGTCTACCTGTGTCAGCTGTACCTGTACGTCGTCTCGCTCCGGTCGCTGAAGCGCATGCGGCGAGTGCTCGAGCGGCGCCCCTGGCGGATCGTCTCCGCTGTACGCAGGCAGCATCAGGTCACCAACCCGAGCGGGGTGCCCGTCCGGCTGCGGATCGGGGACGAAGGTGCGCGCAACGAGTGGAGTGACCTCATGTCCGCCGGCGGCGTGCCCCGTAAGCGCCGGTGGCCCGAGGCCATGGAGCACGGCGCGTGGCACGCGGGGGACAACTGGGGGCCAGGGGTGCTGGCGCTTCCCGGCGGCGTGAACCTCATGGAGGTCAGGGAACGTCAAGCCGCACGCACGGCCCGAGCGTAAAGGGAACTCACGAACTCGCCATGAGCGCAGAGATTTCAAGTACCGCCACGGTTCCCGCGGCACCCGACGTGGAGCGGGTGCTGTCGCACAACTTCCGGGCCATCGCGAAGTTCGTCGCATTCCGTCTGTGTCTGATCGTGACGCTGATGGTCGGGCCGATCGCCTGCATCAGGCTGGGCGTGGTGCAGGAATCCACGCTCGCCGCGCTGCCGGTTGTCGCCGGTCTGTTCGTTCTGATCCACACCGTGCTCCGCCTCAGGTTTGCGACCCGACTCTTCGCCTGCAAAAGGGTTTTGCGTCATTACCCGCTCACCTACTACTCACGGGTCGCCAAGAAGGAGGAGCGGGGGAAGATCTACGGGGTCGTGTTCGCGCTGCATGTGTCGATTCGGGGGCAGCACGGTGCTCCGCTGATGCGTGGGGTCAATGCCGCGGGAAGTACGCGGTGGCCGGCAGGGTTCGACGAAGGGGGCTGGGTGGCCGGTGATCTCCCGTACGGCGGGGTCGTCATCTCCCCCACGACCGACGCCATGCTCTTCGTAAAGCCGGACGACTGGGGGAAGTTGGAGTCACGGCGGCGGGGATTGGGGCCGGAGTGTGCGGAGTTGTCGAGGCTGGCCGGGTTGGACAACGGCAAGTGGCCCGAGCCGAGGTTCTCCTAGGGCTACGCTCCACCACTTCGTTCGGCCGTGAAGCCACCCCCACCCGCGTCCGCGACTGACACAAGGTGGTTGCCGTGGTGCTGCCCTAAGCACCACGGCCGCAGCGTCACCCGAAGGGGTTCGGGCTCGGCAGTCGTAGCGTCGCCCCGTCCGGAAGGTCGAACACCTGCTGCGCGATCGGCCCCCGGATCCGCATCGCGGTCGCCGCGTCCACGACCTTGAAGTTGTCGAAGTCGTAACCGCCACCCGCGACGAAGAAGCGGCGGGGGATCAGGCGCTCGGCCGGGTCCAGCGCGCCGTTCGCCTTCTGGTAGGCGTACGCGAAACTTGCCGTGCCGTTGACGTCGGGGTCTTCGAGGAGCCAGGCCGCCCAGTCGTCGAGGCTGGTGCCGAGTTCGGTGAGTTCCGCGGATTCCGGGTTGAGCGTGACGACCTTCGCGCCGTCGATGATGCCGAATTGCGTACCGAAGAGGTCCTGGCCGAAACAGAAGATGTCGTCAGCGAGATCGTCGTAGGTGTCTTTCCACGTTTCCTCGGCATTCCAGGAAAGCAGGTCGGGGCCGAGGCCCTCGTCACCCGCGCGGAATACCTGGACGCCGGCGTTGAAGAGGAAGAAGCCGTTCATGCTGGAGAGGACCGTGCCGAGTTCGGCGAGGGGGCCGGTTTCCCAGCCGAAGTCGAGGTCGATGGCCGGGCCCATGGGGCCGCGGGCCCGGCTCAGCAGCCGTTCCAGTGCGCCGGCGGACGTCGCGCCGTCGGGTGTTGCGCCGTCAGGCGTTGAGTCCTTGGGCGTTGCGCCGTCAGGCGTTGCGTCGTCGGACATTCCGAATCACTTCGCTTCCGGGCCGATGGGCCGTGTCAGATAGTGCTCCCGCACTCGGTCGGTGGTGACCAGGCGGAGAGTGGGCTGAAGGACGGGAGCCGTCGGGATGGCATCCCATTTCTTGTACGGGTGCCATCGGCTGTGTGCGGCGAGCATCATGGCTTCGCCGCGCTCGATGTCTCCTTCGACCGCGTACCATCCTGCCATCCAGGAGCACTCGGCGTAGCGCGGCGGGGTGTGCCCGCCCTGTACGACGAGATCGTGTGCGCGCGGGAAGTCGTTGGCGGTCCTGAACGACATCCACACGACGTGCTGTTCGTCGGCGGTGAGCGTTTCGAAATCACGCTCCACGAGTGGAGAACGGTGCTTGGCGCCCGACGGCGGAAGCGGTACGCCCCAAGGCCTGAACCCCGGCAGCAATTCTTCCAAAGGGCGCTGAGGAAGCTGCCCGGAAAGCCAGGACAGTTGCTCCTGCAGGTTGCGGCCGGTCGGCACCGTCTCCGCCACCGTGGCCAGGCGGTCCGCAATGACCTCTGGGGCGCTATCCGGGGTGGCCAGGAGTGCCTCCTCGAACGGCATGTCCTGGTCGCACAGTTCGCCACCGCTCGGGCCGTCCGTCCGGATCAACGACTCGGCCAGATCCGCGGCTTCACCGGGGCGGTCCAACCACAGCAGGATCTGGATCGACGCGGCGGCCGCTTCCCAGACGGGGCCCCGGGCGCCACCAGGCCGACGAGCGATCTCGAGCAGCTGTGGCAGTGCCTCCTGGAAGTGCCCCTCACGGGCATGTGAGATCAACCTCTCGGCAGAGTTCATGAGGTCATTCTCTCCTTTGGCCTCTGGAACGGCAGTTTCCCGGTGCGTCGCGCGCCTTCTCCTCCAGGCGCTGTCTAGCGCACCGAGATCTTGACTCTGGTGCCATCCGGTAAGCCGCGTACAGCACTTCCCATTGCCGAGCCCGATCCTTGGTTATCCTTCGCCGCGATGTAACGGACACTCGCGCCCGTTCCTCCCTCCTTGTACATGGCCGGAGGGTATTCGTCCCGGTCCCGCGGACTGTCGGTCGGAATCCCGCGGAGCGAGTCGGCACGGTTGTCGTCCGCCCCGTTTCTGTCGATGGTGAGGACGTCGGGTTTGGGCGCACGTTGCCGACTGTCATCGCCACGCCAGACGGTGCCGTTCTGGGCGTCCTCGATGTGCTGGGCGGACTCGGGGTACTTGTTCCTGTCGAGGACCAGTTCCGCGTCGTATTCGCTCTGTCCGCCGGTGCGCTGGTTGAAGTCCCCTCGCGCGGCGGCCTGTTCCCGCATTCTGCGTCGCGAGCCCTTACCGGTCTCGCCGCCGTTCTTGGCCACCTTGTTCGCGAGGTTGATGAGCTCGTGGGCGTGCTGGCCGTCCGCGTCCTGGATGTTCTTGACGACCTTCTTGGTGCCGTCCCCGACCTGGCTGTACATGTCGCCGACGGCCTTGGCGGCATCCTTGCCGAGTTTCCTGCCCATGCGCTGTGCGGCGTCTTCGAGCGCCTTGGCTATCGGGTGGCTCATCCGAACGACACTCCCGACGCCGCGCTGCTGAACTTGACGGCATGTCCGGCGACGGCCTCGGAGTGCTTCTTGAAGTCGTCGGCGTGCTTGAGCAGTTCGTCCGGGTGGATGGAGAAGCCGGTGCCGCCGCCCGCGTCGGCAGGTCCGGCGATCGCCTCGCTGGCGGACTCGACGCCCTTGAGGACCAGGCCCTTCAGCGCGCGTCCCACGATCTCCTCGAGCGGTTCGACGGCCTGGGTCGCGAGGTGTGCGATCACCTCTTCCAGGGCGCGTTCGAGGAGTTCGTTCACCACCTTCTTGGTGACCTGTATCAGTGCCGCCTCGGCCGCTGCGGCCGCCCCGAGAGTGACGATCGCCGTCGCGGCCGCCACCGCCAACTGGGCGGCGATGAATATGAGTTGGGCGATGACGGCTATCTTGGCCGCGACGATGATGGCCGCCGCGACCTCCAGGGCGACCGCCGCCATCTCGCATCCCTGGATCAGCTCGGTCATGTGGCTGGTCGCCAGCCGGCTCCAGGTCTCGGCGAGCCGGTCGTACGACGACCCCTCGTAGCAGGCCGCCATGGCATTGATGGTCTCGGAGGCCTGCTCCTGCGACGCGCCGATGTCGCCCGCGAAGGTGCGGACGTGTCCGGCGAACTCGTGGACCGCGTCCTCGTTCACTTGGGGCCAGTTCAGACCCATCAGGTCCATGACCCAGACAAGCTCGTCCGGTAACTCGATGGCCATGCGCTCCCCCTGTATCCCCGTGGCGCAACTGCCCTACCTGTGACAGTTGTTCGAAGGATAGTTGCCCGGAGGTGGCGCTTCCTCATCGTGCGAGGGCGTGTTTCAGCGCGGTATGTGGCCGGTCACTGTCAGCCCCGAACAGTCCTGCCCACCAGCCGGGTCCGGCGCGTACACCCAGTACAGCGACGCGAGTTGGACCAGCAGGAGGACCGGGACGAGGCAGACCGCCGCCACCGCCACCCGGCGCCCCCGCCACGTCTCCCCCGGCCGCTCGCCACCGCACCGCCGCTCCACCCGTCGTAGGGCCAACAGGAGCACCACCGCCGCCGATCCACACAGCGGAGCAGCCCAGGCCGTGACGTACATGCGCGTGGACGGGCCCAGGTAACGGCAGTTCTGGTACGTGTCGCCATCGAAGGAGAAGTGGGCCGCCAGCAGGGCCGCCGAGGTGAGGACCAAGAGCGTTACTAGAAGCGGCAGTTGGAGACACCAGCGCCGGACGGAGGACGGGGGCATCAGTACCAGTCCGGGCTGGGGCGCACAAAGCGCAGGTTCTGGTCGCCCTGGTCCTTCTCGGTCGAGGGGAGGCGGCCCTCCAGGCTGACGTTCTGGTACTCGTTGTTGTGCTGGGTGTACTTGATCTCGCCGTCCGGCATCACCGCGGTGACGATCGCCGCGTGGTGCGTATTGCCCTTCTCGGCGGTGTCGCCGGTGCCAGCCTGTTCGTAGTAGATGATGTCGCCCGGCTTAGCCTCCGTCTGCGGGATCTCTGAACCGCCGTGCGCGAGCATGAAGTTCTGCTGGTTCTCGGCGGCGGCCCAGGTGTCGGAGTAGGCGAGTCGCTTGTCGATCGCGTCGACGCCGGTGCGAGGGCCGACCATCCAGTTGTCGTCGTCGGCCGGGCCCCAGAAGTTCGTCTTCTCCTTCATGCCCGAGTGCAGCAGGGCGTTGGAGACGAAGTTGGCGCAGTTGTTGCCGAAGTCGGTGGGGTCGTCCTTGTTCCAGTTGGCGAGGGCGTACTCGACCATCTTCACGCGGTCGTACTTGCCGTCGGTGCCGCGCAGTTCCTGGCGTACGTCGGCGGGGATGCCGTCGAGGTTGGCGAGGGCGACCGGCTGGGCCAGCATCATGTCCTTGCGCTGCTCGGACGTGAGGCCGTTCCACCAGCGGCGGGCCGTCGCCTTGTCCTCGCCGACCGGGATGTCGGCGGCGAGCATCCTCAACTGGACGTGGGAGGCGTGCTCCTGGAGGTCGCCCAGCGCCCTGTCCGGGTCGGTGACACCGGTCTGGGCGGCGAGCTTGGCGAACTCGGCCGCGGCCAACTCGTCGGCGGTGGTGACCTGTTCGGTCGCCTGGTCGATGAGGTCCTGCACTTCGGCCCGGTACGACTCCGTCCCCTCGCTCTCCCCACGGGGATCGGAGATCGTGCCGTCGGCCGCGATCTCCAGGCCGTGGCGGGCCGCGAGGTCCAACGCGGCGTGCAGGGTGCTCTGCGCGGTCTCGATGGTGGTCGTCATGCCGTCGGCGACCATGTTGACCGCGAGGAGGATGTCGTACGCCGACTCGAGCTGGTTCGCGAGCTTCTCGAACTCGGCGGCCGCCGTGGCGCCGACCTCGTCCGTCCAGTTGTCGGCGAGCGGCTTGGTGCCGTATTCGCGCAGGTCCTTCGCCGCGTCCAGGGCGTGCTTGGCGAGGGCGTGCCATTCGTCGGCCGCGGTGGCCCAGGTCTTCGGATGGGCGGTGTTCACACCCTCGTACGAGACCATGGTCAGGCCCTCCCGAGGTCGGTCAGACCGGTCAGGCCGGCGCGCAGGCGCGATTCGGCCTCGGCGTCCGCGCGATCGTAACTGTCCGCGGAATCCCGCAACTTGTCGCTCAGCTCGCCCATCCGCTTGGCGAGGGACACCATGTGGTCCTCCCACTTGCGCGCGCAGGCCTTGAGTTCGGCCGGGCTCTGCCAGCCGTGGCCGTGGTGGGAGGCGGGCACCTCGTCGCTGGTGTCGAGTGCGTGGCCGAGGCGCTTGGCCGTCTGGCGGGCCAGGGACTCGGTGTCGTGGGCCGTGGCGCGTACGCGTGCGGCATTGATGTCGATGTCTGCCATGGGCGTTGGACAACTCCCCCGTTGTGAACCGGTTGTGAACCGCTGTCCCGCCGGTTCGAATCCGGCGATCATCGTACGGGCCTCGGAGTACGGGCTCCGGAGTACCGGCCCCGGATCAGCGGGCCCCAGATCAGCGGGCCTCGGATCAGCGGGCCTGGCCGCGCAGCCGCGTCGTCCGCTCCCGGTGTCCCTTCCGGTCCGGCGCGCCCATGTGCCCGGACTCGCGTTCTGCCTCGCCCAGCCACAGTTGGGGCACGTACGACTGGATCGCCGCGACGACCGCGTCGCGCGAGCCCGGCGGGACGGGGAGGCGGTGGCGCAGCCGGGGCAGGTCGGGGTGGAGGGGCGCCTCGTCGCGGACCAGGGGCCACAGGACCGGGTCGTCGCGGTCGATGGGGCCCGAGGGGCACAGCTCGATCGAGTAGACCTTCGTACGGCCGAGTTTGCTCCAGTGGAGGCCGACGCCGGCGAGCGAGTTCCAGGGGACGACGCCCCGTACCTTGCCGTCGCTGACCCAGAGGCCGGTTTGGTCGATGCCCACCGTCGAACGGCGCGACACCCAGGCGGAGATGAGACTGGTGACGCTGACGAAGAGGATGAGCAGGCCCATGACGATGCCGACGACGCCCTTGGGGCTGGGACCGTCCTCACCGAGGCCGACGGTGATCGCCACCCCGCCGAACAGTACGAGCAGCCCCACCGCCGTCAGCACGATGCCGAGCGGCAACGCCTTGGTGGCGTTGCGCTGACCAGTACGTATGACGGTGGCGGTGGGTGCGGGGCCGTGGCCGTGAGGTGTCGACATGGGCAGGGAGTGTAGGGAACCTGTCGCGCCCGGCGCCTGCGGGATCGGTGACGTTTAGGCTCCGGGACATGACTTATGGCTCGGAATCCGACGAACAGCTGACGGCGACCAAGACGCTGAAGGCGCGGTTCCAGGGTCTGGGGCAGCAGAGACTCGTGGTGGACCGCCGGCGCGCGGCCCGGCAGGCACGCCGGGTGTCCGCGGGAATCTCCGCGCTGGTCGCCCTCGTCGCCATCGTCCTCACGGGCGTCCGCCTCGGCCAGGGCAGCGAGGCCGGGGTATGGACGGCGCTCTACCTCGCGGGCGGTGTGGTGAGTGGATTCGGGGTTCTGCTGGCCCGGTTCGGCCGGACGCGGTGGGCGTTCGCGGCGATCTGTGTGGGGGCGGGGGTTGCGACGTTGGGGGATGGGCCGATGTTCGGGTGAGGTCCGCCGACCGGCCTTCGGCGGAGGGCGGCACGGCGGCTTGTCCGTGCGCGCGGGGTGGCGGCCCGCCCCGCGCTCCGGGCGGCCCGCCCCACCCTCAGGAACCCGCCTGCGCGGCGAACGGTTCCGCGTGGGTCGGGACCGATGCCACCAGCGCGATCCACGAGCCGTCAGCAAAGACGAGCTCGAAGCGCCCCCGCTGAACAACCCCCTTGGGGTTCGCACGGACCCCGGCGACAGCGGTTCGCGGCGCCTCCCACTGAGGTTCGTACGACCGCTTGAGCTGCCACAGCTTCGCGCGATCCGCCAGGACGAGCACACGGCGGCCGGTGAACGCGACCGCCAGCTGGGAGGCGGGAGTGTGCGTGGCGGTGTAGTGCGTGGCCAAGAACTCGCCGGCCTGGCTCTCCCAGCCACCGTGCAGACCTTCGCCATGCATGGTGCGCGAGATTCCGTTGTTGATCGCCCTCTCAGCTCCCTCCAGGGTGTCGGCGACGCCCCCTGTGATGCGCTCGGCTCGGGAGATGGGCCTGGGCGGGCTGTGCTGCAGGAACCGTTGAACCGCTCCCGGGAGCCGGGCCTTGATCCGCCGTTCGAGATCGGACTCTTGCGGAGGCTGGGTCAACCAGAGCGGCTGGTCGGGTACTCCTGGCGCCAACTCGCACTCGCAGACGGCAACCAGTTGCTCGCCAAGCTGCAGGTGCGGTTCGATCTGGCTGCGGCATTCCTTGTTCATCGGATTCGTACCTCAGTGGGAGCGAATGGTCAGCCGAACGGATCGCCCCGGAAGCGGGGTTCCAGAGAGCACCAGCAGTGACGACAATCAGGCGGCGTAAAGCGTGAGCGTGTTCGGCGAGGGTGCGTTCCTCGATCTGTTCCTGTCCCGGGGCCGCATGCTCGCCCTGGTGTCGGTCCCCGTCTGGTGGAGCATGACGGTCTTCCTCCTCGCGGAGGAAGGGTGGCACTACGGACTCGTGCTGGGCTTCGTACTGCCGCTGTTCGTCGCCTACTTGGGGCTCCGGGGCTACCAGGAGGTCCGTCCGGGCATGACGGCCGGGGCGCTGGCCTTGAGTGTCGCCACGCCGCTGGTGATCATCGCCCTGGGGTGGCTCGAGGGCCGCTGAAGCCTGCCACCAACGCAATCCACGACGCGTCGGCGCAGACGAGCCCGGACATGCCACCGGGGGCGGCAGATGCATCCGCACCTGCCGCCCCCGGTCACGTATCGCTACGCGCGCTGGACGCTGTCCGCGCTACCCGCGCGCCGACGCGCTACGACCAGACGCTGGTGTTCCGGCTCTCGGTCGCCTGGTAGTTCTGGGCGGCCGTGTCGAGCGCGCGGGCGATCGACTCGAGCGTCTGGTGGAGGGACGCGGCGCGACGGTCCCACTCCTGCTGCTTGGCCTGGTAGCCCTCCTGGGCCGCACCTTCCCAGCTCGCAGCGATCCTCTTGACGCCGGCCTCGAGGTCGTCGAGCTGCTGGCGGACGTTACTGGCCGTGGACTTGACGTCCTGCGAAGCCTGGGAAATGGTCTGGAAATTAACCAGAACCTGACCGGACATGATGTCTCCCCCGGGGGATGTTGGACGGAAGGTGATGAAGGATTACGACGGTGGCGCGCTGCTCGCTGCCGCTCTGTGGCGGCGCAGGATCAGCGGCCGGGGAGGCTCATCCGAAGGGAGAGGCCTCGGCGCCCGACGAGACGTGCGAGATCGACGCAGCCTGCTCGTCCTCGGACGTCTGGTAGTTCGACGCCGTCGAGTCGATCGCTTCCTTGATCTCATTGAGCACGCGGTTGAGGGCGGTGGCGTCCTCGTTCACCTGGCTCTGCAGGTTGTTGTACGCAGTGGCCGCCTGGCCCCTCCAGCCAGAGGTGATCGAGTCGACCACCGTCTGCAGTCGCTGGATCTCACCCTGGATGGACTCGTTCACCTGGGAGATACGGCCGCTGAACGCGACCATCTCCTCGTGCGTCACATTAAATTGACCGGCCATGGCCACTAGCCCCCATGAGAATTCGACATCGGTCCCCGCGCCGCTCGGTCCCCCGGAGGGAACTGGGGCGAGGGTGGCACTTCTCGATAGTGCCGCGACAGTACTTTAGCCACAACTGACACGGTCACCCAAGGCGGTTCCCAGGTGACCGGCCGTGCCGTGACAGGATCCACACAATGTCACGGATCGATACGAGATCACAGGGCTCACACAGGCCCCATGCGTCCGTTACATCAGTTACGTCGGTTACATCGGATACGCCGGGTACGTGAATGCGTCGGGTATGCGGATACGGCGGATACGCGGATGCGCCGGATACGCGTACGCGTCGGATACATCGCATACGTCGCATACATGGATACGTCGACGGCTTCAGCCGAAGACTGATCTGGCGCGAGCGTCCTCCGCGGTCCGAGTCCGACCAGAGCCGCCACCCGGTTCGTCCGCCGCCGCTGCCGGCTGCTCCCCTCTGAGGCGCCCGACCCCGCTCTGAGCCGCGTCCCCGAGCGCCCCGGTCGCACCCTCGACCGCTCCGTCCACCGCACCCTGGGCGCTCTCGCCCGGCGACGAGATCATCGAGCTCGGGTCCAACGCCTCCGTAACGGCGTCGCCCGCCTTCGGCAGGCTCTCGGCGGTGCTGTCCACGATGCCCTGGGCCGCGGCCCCAGCACCCTGGCCCACGCCCTCGCCCGTCGCGTGGACACCTTCGCCGATGCCCTCACCGACCGCGCCGAGCCCCTCACTCGCGGCTCCTCCGAGCACCCGCCCGGCCGGGCCGAGCCGCCCGGAGGCCTCGCCGATGGCGCCCGCGGCACCGTTGACGGTCTCCGAGGCGAACGTGCCCGCGCCGACCACGGCCGCCTCGCCCCACTTCATTCCGTCCTGCGCACCGAAGTGGTTCTGCACGCCCTGCTGGAGGAGGTTCTGCCCGGCAGCCTTGCCCGCCTCGACGGCCGCTTCCTTCACCACGTCGAGGACGATCTCCTTGACCGACTGCACCGCTTGCTGCTCGACGGCCTGGGTCACCTGCTGGATGAGCTTCTGCTTCAGCTCGTCGAGGATGCGGCGCACGATGAGCCGGGTCGCCTGGGTCGCCCCGGCCGCGCCGATCTCCGAAAGCCCGAACGTCACCGGTGCCGCCGCCTGCGCCGCCGCGATCTCGAAGGCCAGCGCGATCAGCTGCGCGATGACCGCGATCTTGCTGGCGACGACGATGACGGCGACCGCGTCGAGCGCGAAGGCGAGGATCTCGGCGGCCATCGCGGCGTCCTCGAGGTAACCGCCCCCGCCGCTCGAGAACTTCTTCCACGCCTCCTCGAAACCCTCGGACGCGTCACCGGAGTTGGCGTTCAGTACGGCGCTCGCGGAGTTGGTGCCGCCGCTCTGGGTGTCCCGCACCGCTGTGGCGAACTGTCGCCACGCCTCGGCCGCTTCGTGGATCTTGTCCTCGTCGGCGTCCGGCCAGCTGTAGCCGAGCAGGTCGAGGACCCATGCGACCTCGTCGGGCAGGGTCAATGCCATGCCGTGTCACTCCCCCGTGATGCGTGTGATGGTGGTTCGTGTGTTGATGGTTCGTATGTCGGTGGTTCGTCGATGCGGCGCGTGAATACGGCACCTGGATGCGCTCTGCGGTCAGAACTGCATGCCGAGGCCGGGACGGTTCGACTGCTGCCCGATCATGATCTGGGCCTGGTCGTCCTCGGTCACCTCGTACTGGGTGCCCATGACCTTCAAGTTGCCGCCGATCTTGTCGAGCTCGTCGGCGAGGTGCTCCATCGACGTCATCATGCCTTCGCGCACCGGCTCGTAGATGTCGTTGAAGGTCCCGATGATGTCCTCGCCCCAGTCGCCCTCGGCGCTCTCGAGTGCGGACTTCAGCTCCTTGGCGGCGGTCTTGAAGGACTTCCCCAACTCGCCGAAGGAGGTCCCCTGTTCCTTGAGCACCGCCGGGTCGACGTCGAAGCTGCCTGAGCCGAAACCTGCCATGTGCTCCCCCATGAATGTGCGTGCGTGTCGCCCAAGTAGAGCCCGGCGGCGCGCAGTTGATGTGCGCGCGGCAGCCCGGACCCGCGGACACGGATGTCCGACAACGCGACCCTAGTGATCCCGACACACAGGACTCGCCCCGAAGCGCCGGTCTTCACCGCCTCCTCGCACGATTGCCATGTACCCGCGGTAGCGTTCCGCGACCGTCCACAACCGCAATCGCAAGGCGCGGGGAGAGCCGTACCGCGTTCCGTCCGGCACAGGGGGAATCACCCGAACGATGTCCCACTACCAGCAGCAACCCAACCCGGGTGGGCACCCGCCCCCGCCGCCGGCCCCCGGGGCGTATCCGCCTCCGCCACCGGCCCAAGGTGGGTACCCGTATCAGCAGCAGCCCGCTACCGGGCCGTACCCGCAGCAGGGACCTCCCCCAGGTCCGTATCAGCAGCAACCTCCACGCGCCTACCCGCCGCCGCAGGCACCCGCGTCCGCGCCCATACCCCCGAAGCACCAGGTCCCGTTCAGGGCACGCCTCACCGGCGTCTGCGTCATGGTCGTCACGCTCATCGCCGGCGGCCTCTTCGCCTGGCAGGCCATGTACGCCGCCGGGTTGCGTGGAACGCACGGCGAGTTCACGGTCTCCCAGTGCTCGACGCAGACCGTCAGTTACCGCTCGCACGGCAAGCACCGCACCCGTGAAGAGGTGAAGTGTTACGGGTCGTTCAGCGCGGACGGCGGCAAGGGCAGCGATCCCAACGCCTACCTCGAGCCGTCGTCCTCCCACTCCGCAGGCACGAAGATCTCGGTGACGCAGACGGACTCCACCTCGACGGTGGAGAGCCGTCAGTTCTCGTACGTCGAGGCCAGCGCCTGGAACGGCGGGCTGATGTTCGCGTTCGCCTTCGCCTGGCTGATCGGGACCGCGCTGGGCGCCTTCATGACGGTGACCGGCCACACCGGCAGGCGCAGCAGGGTGTCGTACGGCACCGCGTGGCGGTCCACGGCGGGCGGCCCGACCCGGCCGATCCTCTTCGGCCTGGCCGCGGTCGGGGCGCTGGGCGTGGTGGTGTCGTTGCTCTTGGGGCTTGTGCTGTAACCGATGCTCGTCATACCCGCGGGCCAGTACCCACACGATGTCGGGTACGGGCCCGCGGCACATTGTTGACGGGTCCCGCGGCCTCAGCCATACAGGGGCGACACGACCATGTAGTGGTCGACGGCGCGTTCGCACGACTGGACGCGGAACCCGGAACGTGTCGGGGTGTGCCGAGACGGTCACATGCCCGTCGAGGACACCGGCCCCGGCGAGCCCGAAGAAGAGCTCACGTCACGCGCCGCCCGCCAGCCAGCTCCCGACGAACAGCACCGGGCACAACACCGTTACGACGACGAGGATCGGCAGCGCCGGACCGCGCTCATGCCGCACCACATGCCAGCCCTCCTCCAACGTGACCCGTCCGAAGCGGCGTTCCCGTTCACGCCAGACGCCGATGAAGGGGCCGTAGTGGAGGGGCGGCCGCGGCTGGTAGCCGGTCAGCAGGAAGAACGCACCGACGAGCCACAGCAGGTCCGTGAGGCCGAGCCAGAAGAGCGCCCTCGACAGCTTGCCCGTGGTGAGTTCGCCGTCGTCCGTGGCCGTGTAGCCGTCGTCCGTCTTGAGCGCGGGGAGTGCGGCGTTCGGGATGGCGTCGCGGTCCGTCGCCAAGGTGGCGCCCTGCGTCTTCTCGCCCGTCGCGTCGTCCTCGAAGGTGCCGGTGCAGGTGTAGCCCGGGTCGGCGGGCTTGCACGACTGCACCACGACGGATCCCGGCCGCGCCGAGACCGTCACGTGGCCGTCGAGGTACCCGACGCCCGCCCAGGCCGTAGCACCCCCGATGACCACGATGGCGAGGCCGACCATCCAGCCGAACATGCGCCGGAAGATGTAATCGCGCCGAGCCACGTACTGGTCGGCGGCCCCCGTTGATGTCACGTCGGATCCCGCCCTCAACGAATCCTGCCGTCGCGCCCGGGCGCGTTCTTCGGGTCCTCGTCCGGGTCGTAGTCCCGGACCTGCTGCCGCTCCTGCGGCGACATGTTCCGCCACTGCTCGCGCATGCCGGCCAGCCCGTCACCCAGGGCACGGTGCCCGGACGACGAGTCCAGTACGTCCTTCAACTCCATACGTCCACCGAGGAGTTGACGCGCGAGGTCCTGAAGCGCGGGCGGCGCGTCCTTCATGTCACGGACCTTGCGCAGCGACGCGGTCAGGTGCTCGTTCTGCTCCTCGGTGAGGTTCTTGTCCTCGATCGGGTACTCGCGCTCGCCCTGCGGGCCGTATCCGTTTCCACCACTACTCATGGCGTGGTGCCCCCTAGCTGTGTGTCATGTGTACGTGGCGAAGCGCCTTCGTCATTGGCCTCCGATTCCCGGCTCGGGCGCGAGCTCAGGCCCGGTGCATCGCGTCCCGTACCCTAACGGACCGGGCGTTCGGGCCCGCGATCGTAGGCTCCTCCCCCCACACTCCCCACACACCGAAGGTCGGTATTTTTCGTGAGTCAGTCCCTGAAGCCGCAGGCGAAGACCCGCTTTCGGGATCGCGGCGCTCTCGGATTCGTCTTCATTGCGGCGTTCGTCATGTTGACGGCCTGGTTCTCGTTCCAGGCCGCCTATTCCAGCGGGCACGTCGGAACTGGCGGGACATTCACGGCGAGTTCGTGCGAGCAGAGCTTCAGCAGGACACCCGGCGGCAGTTCCCGAAAGAACGGCTCCACGCACGAATTGCAGGTGACGTGCAACGGCGCGTTCCGCCCCGACGGAAGTACCTCGGGTGCCACATCCGTCCGTATGACGCTGCAGCCCGGGGACACCCCGGTCTCAGACGGCGACACCTATCTCCGCGCTCTGATGAAGACCGGAGGCAAGGGCACGGAGCTGCACACTGCCCGCCTGAATCCCGACTCGGCCCTCGGAAACTTTCTCGGCGAGTTCAACACGTCGAATCCGGAGAAGACGGAGCAGTCCGCGTTCATGGCGCTGGGCGGCCTCTTCTTCCTTGCGGCCGGGATCTTCTGTCTTCGGGCGGACTGGCCGCGAGGCGGCGGTGGAAGCGCCCCGCTCAAGGTCGCCTGGAGTCGGAGCATCGGCCCCGGCACGCGCGGCACGGTGATCACGGTGGCCTCCGCCGCCGTCGTCGGCATCATCCTGACGAAGATCTTCATCTGACCTGGCACACACGTGGGCCCCGAGTCGATTACGACTCGGGGCCCACGGCGTTGCTGCGCCCGCGCGTTACGCGAGGGACACCACCAGCGGGCCCGTCACCAGCAGCACCAGCCCCAGGACACAGAAACCGACAATCGACCAGAGGAGCGGCGCGCGGGAGCGCACGACCTGCCACGCCTCTCCGAAGGAGACGCGCCCCCACCGGGACCAGCCGGCCAGCCGCGGCGGACGCGGCGTATATCCGGTCGCCAGGAAGAAGATGCCGATGCCGACCATCAATGCGGCCGCGCCGAACACCATGGCCGCCCCACCGAGCATCCCCGTGGTGACCTCGCCCGGATTGTCGTACGAGTAGCCGCCGTCCGGCATCCTGTACACGGGCGCAAGGCCGCCCTTGAACTGCTCGAAGTGGGTCACGAGGACGGCGTCGTCGAAGATCCGTTGAGCCCCGCCGTCCTCCCGGAAGGCGCCCGTGCACCGGTAGTCGTCCCCAGCGGGCGCACACGCGGAGAACTTGAACACGCCGGGCGCGCCGTCACCGCCCTGAGGAGTGACCTGCCAGCCGACCCAACTGCCCGCGGAGACCAGGATCTTGACGGCGAACACGACGAGCACGGCGCCGACGATCCAGCCCGTCCCACGCCGGTACGCGAACGACCGTCGGGCCCGATGGCGCTGCCAGGCCTCGCTGTTGGTAGTCACAGTTATTACCGGATCCTGCCGTCGCGCCCGGGCGCGTTCTTCGGGTCCTCGTCCGGGTCGTAGTCCCGGACCTGCTGCCGCTCCTGCGGCGACATGTTCCGCCACTGCTCACGCATGCCGGCCAGCCCCTCGCCCAGGGCACGGTGCCCGGACGACGAGTCCAGTACATCCTTCAACTCCATACGCCCACCGAGGAGTTGACGCGCGAGGTCCTGCAGCGCGGGCGGCGCGTCCTTCATGTCACGCACCTTGCGCAGCGACGCGGTCAGGTGCTCGTTCTGCTCCTCGGTGAGGTTCTTGTCCTCGATCGGATAGTCGCGCTCACCGAGCGCGTCGAAGCTGTCTCGGTTACCGGTACTCACAGTAAGACCCTCCTCCGGGGGGGGTGGTGGCGGTGGGACGCCGTTCGACGGTTGGTCAGCCGAACACGGTGCGGACGCGATCGCCTTCATCGAGCTTCTCGTAGTCGGGTTCGTTCGCAGAGCCCTGACGGGGCTCTTCCGGCTGGGCTGTTTCCTCGCCGGAACCGGATCCCGACTCCTGGTCCGAACCGGACCCGGCTTCCTGGTCCGAACCCGATCCGGACTCTTCCGACGAGCCGGACTCTTGCGACGCACCCTCACCAGATCCCGAACCTTCACCGGACCCCGAGCCCTCACCCGTGCCGGACTCGTCGCCCGAACCAGACCCAGATCCCTCACCGGACCCCGAACCCTCACCCGAACCAGACCCGGAACCCTCTCCGGACCCCGAACCCTCACCCGTGCCGGACTCGTCGCCCTTCTTGTCCGTGACGTTGTCGAAGAGCTCACCGGCTCCTTGAGTCATCTTCCGCGCGCCGTCGAAGTCGCCGTGCGCCACATCGATAGCGCCCTCGACAACCTTCCCGCCCGCCTTCGTCTCAAGGTGGTAACCCTTACCGTCGTCGTCCTGCTCGAACTCGCCGGCGACCTTGCCGAGGACCGGATTGGCCGCGGAGACCCCGAGCGACGTCAGGCTCTCGCCCCAACCGGCACCCGCACCGAACTGGTGCTTGATGCCCTGGGTCCCCAGCTCGCTGACCACCGACTTGGCGATGTCCTTACCCAGGTCCTTCGCCAGGTCGACGGCCATTTCCTTGGTCTTGATGACGGCCTTCTCCTTGACCGCCTTCAGGACTTCCTGCTCGATCTTCTGGGCCGCCTCCGTCAGGGCCCGCTTGACCATGAACCTGATCATGGCGACCCGCCCGGCAAGCGCAGCCTCAGAGGCGCCGAGGGTGACAGGTGCGGACGCCTGGGCGATGGCGAACTCGATGGCCAGGTCGATGAGCTGGACGATGACGTAGATCTTCAGGGCGATCACCGCTGCCGCCGCGACATCGAGCATCACCCCCAGCACATCGCCCGCGCCGGCGAGACCGTCCAGGTAGCCGATACCGACGCCACCGACACCGAGGCCATTCTCGGAGAACTTGCTCCAGTGCTCGAGGAAGGCATCCGCGGCCTCACCCCCGTGCGCCTGCCGCACGTACTCCGCGGCCCGATTGCCCTCTTCCTGGTAGTCGCGCGCGGCCTGCCCGAAATCGAGCCATTCCTGCGCGGCCTGCATGATCAGGTCCTCGTCGAGGTTCGGCCACTCAAAACCCAGCAGGTCGAGAACCCAGTCGAGCTCACCAGGCAAAACGATGGACACGGTACTTTCCCCTCAAGACACGGCGTCGCGCTGCGACAAAGAATGCGGATGGATCACACGCGCCCGGCCTGCGGGACGGGCGCTCGCTGCCTGCTCAGCCGCGACTCTGCTGAGCCGCCTGCATCAGCGCGCGATGGTGCTCCTGCTCCGTCTGGTCGTAGCCCTCGGCCACGGAGTCGAGATTCTTACCGATGTCCTTGAGAGCCTCACCGAGGTGTTCGAGCGAGTCGCGGATACCGGCGCTCACCGGTTTGTACACATCGATGATGGGGCTCGCGAGCTCGACGTCATCGTCGCCCCACGCCTTCTCCAGGCGGTCGACCTTGTCCTTGAAGTCCTTCGACTTCGAGGCGAAATCCGAAGCCAGCCGATCAAAGGACCGGGCCTGTGCCTTCAATACATCCGCGTCGACATCGAAGCCTGAGCCCGCCATGCCTTCCCCCTGCTCTCCTTGACCGTAGGGTCCACTTCCGGAACCCAAGCCGGTACATTAGTCGACCGCCATCACAGGCAGCGCAGGGGAAGCACCACCTTCACACGACGCCCGCACCCCGCTCACCGCGGTCCGCTAGCGTTCAGCTGCCCGCGGGCGGTCAACGCGCCGGTCCCCCGACCACCCGAATCAGCCCCTACGAAGGCCAGCTTCTTGTGAGTTCCCCCACCAAGTCACGTACGACAACATCAGAGGACGAACGAAATATCGTCGGTGTCGCTCTGATAGGGATCGCGCTGATCATGATCGCGTTCTGCCTGTTCCTGGTGGGCTACGACAGCGGTCATGTGGGAACACGCGGGAAGTTCACCGCCACGTCGTGCGCCCGCGAGCAGATCGCACCCGCTCACGGCCACACGACGAGCGTCAACAAGGATCTCGAGGTGTTCTGCCGGGGGACGTTCCGGTCCGACGGCGGGTCCGACAAGGGCACGTCCACCACCATCAAGTTGACCCGTGACACGGCGCCCGCCGGTGACGGCGATGCCTACCTCAGCCGTCTCCTCGACTCCGGTGGCAAGGGGACGAAACTGACGGTCGGACGACTGGACGGCGGGGGGTTCCTCGCGAAGTTCCTGGACGAGTACCACCCCGCCAACTCATCGGCGACGGCCCGCTCCGCCGCATTGGTCTCCCTCGGAGTGGCGCTCCTCGGGCTCGGGGCCTTCGCGCACTTCGCCAACTGGCCCCGCCCCCGCGGCAAGTCCCCAGCCCTCTCCGCCTCCTGGCGACAGGACCTCGGAACCGGCACGCGCGGCGTCGTGACGAGCCTCGTAGCGGTCGGCGTCGTGGGCGTGCTGGCGTCACTGATCATCATGCTCAACGCCTGACTCCGAACGAACCGTCCGGAGCCGGCGGATGCTGCCCCTCCGTCTCCGTCCTCTCCCCTGGGGGTCCCCTTGAAGTCGTCAGCACCGATGCCACAGCCACCGCAGCCGTCCGCACGGACTGCCGCGAACGCGGGCAACACCGTGTCGTCCGTGATTCCTCCATCCCCCATCGGGCGCGCGTTCGGAATCGTGCTCGGAGTTGCGTCGATCATCGCCATCTTCCTCACGTTCTCCCACGCCACCACGGCGACCGGCCTCTTCGGCACACCCGGCAAGTTCACCGTCACCAAGTGCGTCGCCGAGTACACGTCGCACGCCTCCCGCAGCGGCGGCGGCCACGGAGGGCAGTCCTTGAAGAGCGCCACCTGCACCGGCAGCTATCGCTCGGCCGACGGGAAGATCACGGACAAGGAAACCGAGATCACGCTCCACGGCGGTGACGACGGTGCCTATGGCGTCATCTACGACAACCAGCCGAGCCTGGCCGCCAACCGATCCAGCAGCGGCGAGCTCTCCGTCACGAACCTCGTATCCGTCGCCAACAACCTGTGCGTCGCGTTCTTCTGCCTCATCCTGCTCGGCTACAGCATCACGTGCGCCGTCGCCGGCTCTTTCCCCAAGAAGGGAATCGGGCCGAGCCACAACGAAGCGACCCGGATGGAGCCGCCGCTCGTTAAGGCCACAGAGGAATGGCTGTGGGTGATCGGTGGGGTTGGGCTGCTGGGCGCGATCATTTTCCGGATCGTGCTCTGGTAGACCTTTCTCCGGTGGGGCCTCGAAGACCTTTCCACCCGCCTTCATCCCGAAGGTGTAGCCGGATACGCCGAACCCTGCCCTGGTGGCCTGGGTCGTGGCCTCCTTGGCGACGGACCTTCTGCTCTGAACATCCGTACGGCAGCGCCGCATCGCAGTGCGACGTTAGGGTTCCCCGGCGGGCCCGGGGTGGGTGCCTGGACGGTCCAGGTGGCGGAGCCGGCGGCCCGGGGAGTGGGTATTCGTGGCTTTTCGGAAGTTCCTCAGTTCGCTCGGTGTCGGTGCGCCCGAGGTCGAGACCACGCTCAGTGCGAGCGCCGTACGGCCCGGGGATCAGTTGCACTGCAATGTGCAGCTGAAGGGCGGCTCCGTGGACATCGAGGTGGAGCGGGTCCGGATCGAGATCGTCACCCGGTTCGAGGACCGGGAGGAGACCGAGACCCTGTGGAGCAACCCGGGTGTCGTCAAGTCCCTTGTGCTCGGCGAGAAGTTCGAGCTCAAGGCCGGGGAGACGAAGGACGGCCAGGTCTCGTTCGAGGTGCCATGGGAGACCCCGTTGACGCACGTCCTCGGTGGGCGGCCGCTCAAGGGGGCGCGGGTCGCGGTGCGTACCGAGCTGACCGTCGACAACGCCGTGGACCGCGGTGACTTCGACGAGATCCAGGTGCACGCGCTGCCGGCGCAGGACACGCTGCTGCAGGCGTACGCCAACCTCGGTTTCCGCTTCGACGAGGCGGAGGTGAAGAAGGGGACCCCGAGCGGCGGCCGGAACTCGCAGACCGATTACTGGCAGGAGATCGAGATGTGGTTCCCGTCGGACTACCGGCGGCCGGGCGGGCAGTTGGAGACGGTGTTCGTGGCGCGCCACGACTCGCTCGACCTCATCACCGGCCCGCACGGGCCGTACCCCTTCTCGTACAGCAACATCGATCTGCCTGCATGGACCGCCTGGCTCGATCAGCATCTGCGGGCCACCTTCCAGCGGTGAACCCGTAAACCCGTGAATCCGTGAACTCGTAACCCGTACGAGGGAGGGCCCCCGTCCGCGTCGGACGGGGGCCCCTCTCTCGTACTTGTACTGCTGTCGCCTACTGCGGCGGCTGCTGCGTCGTCCAGCCGGACGGCAGGCCGCCGCCACCCGGCTGCTGCGGCGGCTGTTGCTGCGGCTGCTGGGGGGCCTGGGGCGGCTGTTGCTGCTGCGGGTAGCCGTAACCCTGCTGGCCCGGGTGCGGGGCCGCCGGGGGCTGCTGCCCGTAGCCCTGCTGCTGCGGCGGGAAGCCGGCCGGGGGCATGCCCGGCTGCTGGCCGCCGTACATCCCGCCCGCCTGCATCTGGGACTCGGCGCGCTGCGCGAAGTCCTCGGCGATCAGCGCCGCGATCTCGAAGTACGCCTCCCGCGTCTTCGGGCGCATCATGTCGAGGTCGACCTCGGCGCCCGCCGCCAGGTGCTCGTCGAACGGGACGACGACCACGCCGCGGCAGCGCGTCTCGAAGTGGCTGACGATGTCGTCCACCTTGATCATTTTGCCGGTCTCGCGGACACCGGAGATGACGGTGAGGGAACGCTGGACGAGGTCCGCGTACCCGTGCGCCGACAGCCAGTCGAGGGTCGTGCTCGCGCTGGACGCGCCGTCCACCGACGGGGTCGAGATGATGACCAACTGGTCGGCCAGGTCCAGGACTCCACGCATCGCGGAGTAGAGGAGACCGGTACCCGAGTCGGTGAGGATGATCGGGTACTGCTTGCCCAGGACGTCGAGCGCGGAGCGGTAGTCGGCGTCGTTGAAGGACGTCGAGACGGCCGGGTCCACGTCGTTGGCGATGATCTCCAGGCCGGAGGGGGCCTGCGAGGTGAACCGGCGGATGTCCATGTACGAGTGCAGGTGCGGGATGTTCTGCACCAGGTCGCGGATGGTCGCGCCGGTCTCGCGGCGTACGCGGCGCCCGAGGGTGCCGGCGTCCGGGTTGGCGTCGATCGCCAGGATCTTGTCCTGACGTTCCGAGGCGAGGGTCGCGCCGATCGACATCGTCGTGGTCGTCTTGCCGACGCCGCCCTTGAGGCTGATCACCGCGATCCGGTAGCAGGACATGACCGGCGTACGCATCATCTGGAGCTTGCGCTGCCGCTCGGCCTCTGCCGCCTTGGCGCCCAACTTGAACTTGCTGGGGCCCTTGTTGTTGTTCTTGCGCTTCGGCTGGTTGCGCAGGAGACGGTCCGAGCTGAGCTCGACCTGCGCGTTGTAGCCGAGCGGAGCGCCGGGCGCCGAGCGCTGCTGGCCCGCACCCGGGTCCCAGCCCGCGCGCGGGTCGACGGCCGGCTGCGGGTACGCGTTCGGGGCGGGGGCCCCGGGAGCGGCCTGCTGACCCGGGGCCGGCTGACCGGGAGCGGGCTGGCCTTGCTGGGGCGGCTGGCCGTACGGGCCCTGCGGCGCGGGCGGCGCCTGGCCCGGCTCCTGACCGGGAGCGGGCTGCGGCTGGGCCGGGGGCTGCGGCTGCTGCTGGCCCGGCTGCTGCGGCGGGTAGCCGTAACCCGGCGCCGGCGGCTGCGGATAGCCATAACCAGGGGCGGGCGGCTGCGGAGCCGGCTGACCAGGAGCGGGCTGCTGCGGCGCGGACTGCGGATAGCCGTAACCATCGGCAGTGGGCTGCTGCGGCGCGGGCTGACCATAGGGACCCGGCTGCTGCGGAGCGGCGGGCTGGCCGTACGGGCCCGGCTGTTGAGGAGCGGGCTGGCCGTACGGACCCGGCTGCTGCGGAGGCATCGGCTGACCCGGCTGGCCGGGCTGACCGGGAGCGGGCTGCGCCTGGGACTGGGGCTGGGGCTGGGGCTGGGGCTGGGGCTGGGGCTGGGCCGGAGGCTGCGGCTGCGGCTGGCCCGGCTGCTGCTGCGGCGGGTAGCCGTAACCCGGCGCCGGCGGCTGCGGATAGCCATAACCAGGGGCGGGCGGCTGCGGCGCCGGCTGACCGGGCGCGGGCTGCGGGTAGCCGTAGCCCGCGGCAGTGGGCGGCTGCGGCGCGGCCGGGGCCGGCTGACCGGGAACCGGCTGCTGCGGCATGGGCTGCGGATAGCCGTAACCACCGTCGGCAGGCGGCTGCGGCGCGGGTGCACCAGGGGCCGCGTGCGGCGCGGTCGGAGCGGGGGGCGCCGCCGGAGCGGCACCATCCGCAGCCGGCAGAGCGCCAGGCGCGGCCGAACCGGCAGGCGCGGCCGCCTGGTTCACGTCGGGCGCGCCCCCGGACGTCGCGGTCTCGGACGTCGCCGTCCCGGAGTCCGCTCCGTCACCGGTGTCGTCGTCATCGTCATCGTCGTCGTCCCCCCACAGGTCGCCCGTGGGGTCGACGGTCCCGGACCGGCGGCTCGACGCGGCGGGATCGGCTTCGGCAGCAGGAGGAGCCGGCGGCGCGGCGGGAGCAACCGGCGGCGCGGCCGGAGCAGCCTCCCCCGCACCCGTACCCGTCGTACCCCCGAAAGTCGGGAACCCAGGAGCGGCCGGCGGCGGCGCAGACCCCTCGGACGGGGGACCCGGCGCGGGCGGCGGCGGAGTCGCGCTCCCCCCTGCCGTGTCGGACGAAGGGGGCGCGGGCGTGCCGGACGGCGGCGTCGCACCCGATGATTCGCTTGGCTGCGCGTACCAGGACGGCGCGTCGAAATCGAGCCGGAACTCTCCCGTCAGCTCCGTCTCGATCGAACCGTCGCCGGGTTCCGGGTTCCGCTGGTCCCGGTCACTGGTCACTGTGCCTCCTGGTCTCTGCTGTGCACCTGAACGACCGGTTCCGGCGGGACCTGGTGTGGGTCGCTCGTCGTCGCCCCCGACCGTCGCGGCGGCCCCGCGTCACTTGCGTCTCAGCCGTTCGTCCGGACAGCGTAAACGGTTCGGGGCGGCCTCCGTAAAGGCGGTACTTGTCACGTACCCGTCGGTACACGTCGCGTACCCGCTCTCCACGGGGCCACCCCACGCCTCTTCGGGACCACCCGCCGCACGCCGGAGCCCGCCGGCGTCGCACGCCTGAGTCCGACAGGCGTTACACACCTGAGTCCGGCGGGCGTCGCACGCCTAAGTCCTACGGGCGTCGCACGCCGGACTCCACCGGACATCGCACGCCGGGGTCTCCGCCGGGCGTCGGTCCATCCGGCGCGGGCCGCCGGGTGTCAGTCCATCCGGCGCGGGCCGCCGAGCAGTCCGGTCTCCGGTTCCGTCGGCTGCACCATCACGAACTGGCGCTTGTCGCCCGCGATCCACAGCATCGTCGCGTCGCTGAGCGTCGGCAGCGTCTGGGTGAGCTGCTCGGGAAGGCGCAGCACCCGGCCGATGGCCTCGGCCTCCTGCGGGGAGAGGTTCTGCAGTCCGATGACGTCGGCGCGGGCGAGCAGTCGCGGCGCGCGCGGGCCGAGGAACGGCACGACGGTGAGCGTCGACTGCCAGGGCGTCGGCGCGATCTGGGAACGTCCGGGCTGCGCGCCCAGGTCCCGTACGACGAGGACGGGGCTCGCCACCGACGCGCCCTGCGCGGCCATCTGGCGCGGCTCGTACACCGAGACGCACTGCAGTCCGCCGCCCGCGGCCTGCGCCATCGGCGCCCACGCGGCGGGCCGCACGGACTCGACGGCGATCCGGGCGCCGATGGCCGCGGTGCGCAGCGCGATGATCTGCGCGGTCCACATCGAGCCGACGACGACGATCTCGCGGGGCCTCGGCCGCAGCACGTCGAGGACGGCCGGGCTGCCCTGCGGGTCGACGCCGATGACGACACCGTCGTCACCGACGCTCACGCCGAGCGAGCCGAGCGACTTCTTCGACATGACGTGCCGACGGCGGCGCGGGCCGCGCAGCCCGTAACCGGGACTGGTGAACTCCTCCTCGAACTCCGCGAAGTCGTCCTCGTGCGCGGGGTCGTCGGGGAGCGCCCGGTGCGTGGGCCGGCCCGAGCCGACCTCCGGCGCGGGCGCGTACGTCATGGTGGCGCCGGTGGCCGCGGGGGCCGCCTGCTGCGGCACCTGGGCGATGCCGCCGACGACACCCTGGGACGGGTCCTGCGGCTGCAGGTCCGGGTGCTGCTGCGCGTACTGCTGCTGGGCGGCCGCCTGCTGCTGGGCCGCGAGCTGTTGCTGCTGCGCCATCTGCTGCTGGCGCTGCTGGTCCTCCCACTCGCGGCGGCGCGCCTCGGCCTCCTCCGCGCGGCGCTGCTCCTCCTGGTAGCGGACGCGCAACTGCCGCTGCTCTTCGGCGTGTTGGGCCGCGACGGCCTGCTGCTGCGAGGCTTGCTGCTGGGCGGCGGCCTGCTGCTGCGCGGCCTGTTCAGCGGCGGCTTGCTGCTGGGCCGCCTGCTGCTGCGCAGCCTGCTCGGGCGTGGGCTGCGGGTAGCCGTAGCCGCTCTGGTCCGGGGTCGGCTGCTGCTGTTGCTGCGGGTAGCCGTAGCCGCCGGCCTCGGGCGTGGGCTGCTGTTGCTGCTGCTGCGGATAGCCATAGCCGCCCGCCTCAGGCGTCGGCTGCTGCTGCGGGTAGCCGTACCCACCGGCCTCCGGCGTCGGCTGCTGCTGGGCGGCCGCCTGCTGCGCCTCCCACTGCCTGCGCCGCTCAGCCGCCTCAGCGGCACGGCGCTCGTTCTCCGCGTGCTGCTCGGGCGTCAACTGCTGCTGTTCCTGCTGTTGTTGCTGCTGCTGTTGCGGGTAGCCGTACCCACCGGCCTCCGGCGTCGGCTGCTGCTGGGCGGCGGCCTGCTGCGCCTCCCACTGCCTGCGCCGCTCGGCCGCTTCCGCGGCCCGGCGCTCGTGCTCGGCGTGCTGCTCGGGCGTCATCTGCTGGCGGGGGTCCTGGTTGCCGGGGGTGCTCATCAGCGCGTGCCTCCGAGGGGAAGGGTGGCGAGGAGGCCGGGGAGCTGTTCCCGGTCGAGTCGGACGAGGCCGGCCTTGAGGCCGGAGGCGGCGCGCTCGAGTTCGCGCTTGGCCTGACCGAGTTCGTTCTCGCTGCGTGCCGAGAGGCGCACGTGCCCGCTGACCGCGACGTCCTCGCGGCCCGCGCGTGCGAGGGCGACGCTGAACGTCGTCGCGAGCGTACGGGTCGTGGACAGGCCGGACGCGAGCGCGCCGAGCGGCGTGCCACCGCGACCGAGCTGCGGCCACGTGCCGATCCAGTACGAGGCGTGCCACCGGTCGTCGCACCGCCAGGCGCGCACGCTCTCCTCGGTGCGCGGACCCGAACGGCCCTGCTGCGACTGGGCGTTGAGGTTGGCGCGCGGGTTGACGCAGGTCGCGACGGAGAGCGCGGAGAGGACGGCGTTCTCGTCGAGGACCTCGGCGACGAAGCCCTGTCCGTTGAGCCGGCTGATCAGCTGGTCGGCGGCGCGCAGCAGGGCGCGCTGGGCGCCGCGCAGGTCACCGCCACGGGCCTCCACTGCTTCCGGGCACAGCTCGGGGTCGAGCTTGAGCGCCACCCATGTCATCCGCACCGCGGGCGTTCCGGCCTGCGCCTGAAGCGCGGCGTACGCCTGCGCGGCGAGGGCCTGCGGCGGCAGGTGCGGGGCGGGCGCGGGCTGGGTGTACTGCACCAACTGCACCGATTCGAGGTGAATGTCCTCGACGTCGAGGGTCTCGGCGAGCAGCTCGACGGGCAGTGGCCGCGCGTCACCCTGCGGGCGCAGCGGGCCGGGCGCGGAGTCCACCTGAACGAGTGCCGTCAGGAACGAGCCGTCGCCGACGAAGCCGACGAGGCGCCGGTCCCGGGCCTCGTACTCGTACGTGCGCAGGCTGGGGTCCGCCTCGAGGAGCGGCGCGAAGCCGCTGTCGATGTCGGCGGGCGGCGGCCCGTTGAAGGCGCGGCGGCGGCGCTTGAGGGCGCGGCCGATCGCCATCCACTCGGGAAGCGGGTGGCGGCGGCGCCGGCCGAGCTGAAGGAAGACGAGCAGCCCACCGATGACGGCGGCGGGCAGCATCAGCACGGCCTTGATCGCGGCGGCCGCCACGACGAGCGCCAGCGCGATCTCGATGATGACCAAGTGGTGCGTGCTGATCGGTCCGAAGCTGCCGATCTTGCGAGGCAGCTTGGGCCTCGCCGGACCTGCGGCCTGCTGCTGCGGCGGCGGAGCGACCTGCGCGGTACGGCTACCGCGTCCGCCCTGCCCGCCGGGTCGGCCGGTGGGGCGGCCGCCGGAACGGCCCCCTCCGCGGCGCCCGTTCGGGGCCGGTCGCCCCTGATTGCCACGCTGTCGGGTCCTGCTGGCGCTGGACATCCCCCGCCCTGCTCCTTCGCTCGCTGCTGTGATGATTCGTGATGGCCGGCTGGGTTGAATCGGTCGGAATCGGACCGCCCCGGGGCCATCGGGACCCAACGTCGGCTGGCGCGTGGAAAAACCGTACCCGTACGCTACGGCCCGATCACCACACGGCATAGTAGAGGCCCGTGCGGCGCATGCGCCGGGGGTGGTCGAGAAGTGGACCCGCAGCAATAGTCCAGCACGGTCCAGCGAGGACGGGGAGAAAACGTAACGATGGCATCACGTCGTGATGAGCTGAATGCCTACAATTTCGCACGCAAGCGGACCGTTGCCGCTTTTCTCAAACCACTCCCCAATGGATCGGTGGACAGCGCCCCGCGGCCGCTCAAGCACGCGGTCCCGGGCATCGTCATGGCCGTGGTCGTGCTGGCGGGCTTCGGCGCCTGCGGCATGATCAGCCCGGTGGCGCCGAAGGGTTGGGACACTCCCGAGGCCGGGATCATCGTCACGGATCCGTCGGCGACGCGGTACGTCGTACTCAAGTCGGACAAGAAGGATAAGAACGGCAAGGACAAGCCCGTTCTGCATCCCGTCCTCAACCTCGCGTCCGCGAAGCTTCTGTTGAACCCGAAAAACAGCGGTGAGGGTTCCGTGAAGACCGTCAAGGAGAAGTTCCTCGACGAATCGAATATCGCCCAGGGTTCGATGGTCGGAATTCCGTACGCCCCCGACCGAATGCCGAACGACAAGGACGCGGGCACGGCCAAGGCGTGGGCGCTGTGCCAGCAGGCGATCGGCGGCGCCGACGCGATGTCCACGTCCACGCAGCAGACCGTCTTCGTACTCGACAAGGACGACGCGAAGAAGGTCTCGTCGAAGGGCTCCGGCAAGCTGGACTCCGGCAAGGCCCTGTACGTCCAGGACGAGGCCAGGACGCCGTATCTGGTGAGCAACAAGGGCGTCGCGTACAAGCTCGCGGGAAGCCCCGCCCTCAGCCTCGACCAACTCGTCCGCACGCTCTTCGGCGACCACGCCAAGCCGCGCACCGTCACGGACGATTGGCTCGGCACGCTCACCCAAAGCCCAGCGCCGATCTCGGCGCCGTCCGTGCCGGGCGCCGGCAACTCCTCCAGCGCAAGCGGCGTACCGCCCAAGTACCGCACCACAGGCACACTCCTGCAAACCAACGGCGGCCAGCACTACCTGGTCGAGCAGAACCGGGTCATTCCCGTCACCGACTTCCAGACGGCCCTACTCAGGGAAACGCTTAGCGGCAACGCCCGGATCGCTACGATCACGCAGGGCGAATTGACCCTGGGCAAGGGAAGCCTGACGGGCGGCGACACCTGGCCCACCCAGGCCGTCTCGCTCGCCAACGGTGGCTCGAACGACACCTCCTGCTCCGTGTACAACGGCGGCAAGGCCAGCAACCTGTCCGCCTGGGCCGGCTCCTCCCTGCCCATCACTTCGGTCGCGTCGAGCGCGTCCTCGTACGTGAGCCCGGGCAGCGGCCTGCTCTACCAGGAGGAACAGGGCGAGTCCGCCACCGGGTTCAACTACCTGGTCACCGACACGGGCCTGCGCTACTACCTTCCCGTCAACAACGACTCCGGCAAGAACGGGTCGGGCTCGGACAAGGAAGAGGTCGGCAAGGCGCAGATCCGCCTCGGCTACGAGAAGACGAGCAAGGTATCGGTGCCCGCCCAGTGGTCCAAGCTCCTGCCGTCCGGGCCCGACCTGACGACCACGGCCGCCAAGCAGACGCAGAACTCCTGACGCCGAACTCGTAACGCAGAACTCATAGGGGGAACAGAGACCGTGGCACCCACCGTGGCATCTACTGCTGTCGCGCGCCGCACGGCGGCGGCGCTCGCGGCGACGGCCGCACTCGCCTGTCTGACCGCGACCCCCGCGGTCGCCGACGACGGCACCCAACTGGCTTCCACGGACTGCCAGTTCGGCGGCAATGTCATCAAGGGCACGCCGTGGTCGCTGCAGCGCGTCATCTCGGAGCAGCTGTGGGAGGGCAAGTCGCTCAAGGGGGACGGCGAGACCGTCGCGGTCATCGACACCGGCGTCGACACGAAGAACCAGCAGCTGGCAGGGAAGGTCCTCGGCGGCAAGTCGTTCGCGAAGGGCTCCAAGGCGACGACCGACGGTGTCGGCCACGGCACGAAGGTGGCCGGCATCATCGCGGCCTCCCCGATCGCCGGCTCGGGCTTCCACGGCCTGGCCCCCCACGCCAAGATCCTGCCCCTTCAGACGAGCACGGCGGAGGAGGGCGGCAACCTGGCGACCATGATTGATGCCATCAACGCTGCCGTCTCGGGCGGCGCCAAGATCATCAACATCTCGCAGGGCACGACGGCGAACGTGTCCAAGCTCGGCCCCTTGCAGGCCGCGGTGAACAACGCCGAGGACAAGGGCGTCCTCATCGTCGCCTCGGCCGGCAACAGCGGCGCATCCGGCAAGGCCTCCGACACCTACCCGGCGGCCCTCAAGAACCCCAACATCCTGTCCGTCGCGGCCTCCGACCGGAACAACGAACGCGCCCCGTTCTCCACGCCGAACAAGCACGTGGACATCGCGGCCCCGGGCGTCGACATGGTCTCGACCGTCCCCCAGGGCGGCCAATGCGTCGACCAGGGAACGTCGTTCGCCGCCCCGTACGCGGCCGGGGTGGCGGCCCTGCTCAAGCAGAAGCACCCCAGCTGGAAGCCCGAGCAGATCATCTGGCACCTCGAGGACACCGCTTCGCGCTCGCACGCGTACCGCGACAACAACATCGGCTGGGGCGTCATCGACCCCGTGGCCGCCGTCAAGGACGAGACCGCACCGACCGAGCAGATCACCAACGAGGGCCTACAGGGCACGGCGGGCACGAACGCCGGCGGCGGCGAGAAGATCACCGCCGCGCAACTGACCCTGGGCGAAACCCCGGCGGAGCGCAACTCCCGCTACGGCACGTACCTGGTGATCGGCGGCGGCATCGGCCTCGCGGTGATCGCGGCGGGCGCGATGGCGCGGCGGGACTGGTTGCGGCGGCGGGGCGAGGACGTTCTGTGAGGGAACCTGTGTTGAACTTGTGAGTTCGGCGCGTCTCAGGCGATTCTTGAGGTAATCACTGCGCGTCCAACTACACGCGGCACAACAGAACTTCAGAGTTACAGAAGAAAACGGGGAAGGCGGCCTGCGATGGCTGACGGGTACGAGGTCGATCTCGATGCCCTTGACCAGGTAGTCAAGGAACTGAACCAGGTCCTGAAAGACATGGGCGGGCCGAAGCGCAAGGCGGCGCACTCGACGTACGTTCCGAAGGATGCGCTGGGGGACTTCGACGAGGCGCGGAAGCTGGCCAACGCGCATGACGCGATGAAGGCCCGCATCGAAGACGACATGATCGGCAAGATCGAGAAACTGATCGACAAGTTCGGCCAGAAGACGCGCAAGGCTCACGGCCAGTACCAGGACGCCGAAGCCGACAACTCGGTCAAGGAAACGGGCGGCAACTCGAACGTCGCCAACCGCAACGTCTGAAGGGGGACAGAGAGATGGCGGGAAGCGCACCGACGGGCGGCCGGGGTGAGGGTGCTTCGGGCAGGGGCTTCGACACCCCGTTCAACACGAAGGATCTCGACAGCCTGAAGGCCATGGTGGCCAACACCAACCCTGGGCTCCTCAGGGAGGTTTCGCAGGCCTGGAAGGAAGTCCACGAAGAGCTTGTCGGCCCGGACGGGGACGGCGGTCTCCTGGAGCAGTTCAACAAGGCCGTGAAGAAGGTCCTTGAGAGCTGGAAGGGGGGCTCCGCCGAGAAGTTCGCGGAGGAGGCCGGAAAGATCAGCCAGGAGATCTCGAAGGGCGGCAACTCCGCGAAGCTCACCTCGGACGGCATGTTCGACTCCGCGGACAAACTTGACGAGGTCAAGACCGCGGTTGACGACCTCGACGTCAGCTGGTGGGACGAGGCGAAGGACTCCGTCAGCGACTACTTCGGCAGCATGAACTCCTCGGATGTAGCCGCGGTGCTGGCTGCCCCCAGTACCTACGGCGCTACCGCCGCGGTTTCCTTCCTCAATAAGATGAAGGCGGCCGATGCAGCCCAGAGCAGCATCGACGCGGACATCGCCTCCGGGATGGAAACCTCCAGGGTCATCCAAACGTGGAGTGGCAGCATGAGCGCCAAGCGGGAGGCGTCGCTGCAGGCCGCTTCGAAGCTGGAGGGGTTGGCGGCGTCCTACACGTCGACGTCGACGCAGTTTGACAATGGGGGCGGCGAGAACAACGTCTTCAAGCCACACACTCCCGACGCCGGTGGCGGTCCTGGCAACGTGAACGTTCCCGGCTCAGGCGGCCCCAACCCGAGCATTCCCGGTGGTTCCGGTATCGGTACCGGCCCATCGGGCAATGGAATCCCGCACTTCGACAGTAGCGGCCTGAAGTCGCCCACCGCTTCGGGTGGCGGCATTCCGGACGCCTCCCAGATCGGTACAGGTCTCGACAGCGCCGCCCCCAGCATCGGTACCGGCCCGGGTGCCGGTCCTGGGGCAGGTGGCGGCATCGGGGCAGGCGGCGGCATCGGCGGCGGCGCAGGAGCCGGTGCGGGCGGTGGCATCGGCGGAATGGCTGGTGGCCTCGCCGGCGGCATGGCCGGCGGCGCGGCTGCTCTGGGCCGTGGAGCCGGTGGCGGCGCGGCCGGACGTACAGGTTCGGGAGCGGCTGGCCGAGGCGCCGGTTCGGGTGCGGCCGGCCGAGGCGCGGGCGCCGGCCGAGGCATGGGCGGCATGGGCGGTGGCGCCCATGGTGCAGGCGGAGCCGCAGGCAAGGGCGGCGCGGGCAGGACGGGCGCCTCCGCACGTGCGAAGGGCGGCGTCGTCGGCGGAGCGAAGGGCAAGACCGGCGGGGCATTCACCCCTGGCGGTTCGGGGCTTCGCAATCGTGGCGCCGGCGCGGGCGGTACCGGCGCTGGCGGCAAGGGCCAGAACGGTCGCAGTGGCTTCGGACCCGCCGGAGCCGCCGGCGGACGCGGCGCCGGAAAGCAGCGCGGCGAGGGTGGCAACAACAGCCGTCTTCCTGACTACCTCTCCGAGGACAAGGAAACCTGGACGCCCAAGGACCGCAAGGCCAACCCGCCCGTCATCGAGTAACCAGATACCGTTCGTGGGGCCCACGACCATTCCGGTCGTGGGCCCCACGCACATCAGCATGGAATTCACCACGAAAGGTGTCAGAGCATGCGCTTCGCGCACAGGACGCTACGCGCGATCGGCGGCGCGGCCATGGTGGGAGCCCTGGTGCTCGGCACCGCATCGGCCGCCTCGGCAGACGCGACCAGAGATGACCAGTGGCAGAACAAGGCGTTCGACATCGACGCCGTCCACAAAGTCGCCACCGGCAAGGGCGTCACCGTCGCCGTACTCGACGACGGCGTCGACAGCACGCATCCCGACCTGACGGGCAACGTGCTTGCAGGCAAGCGCTGTTCGGACGACAAGCCTGCCAACGAGGAGAAACTCGACGATCACGGCTCGGGCATGGCCTCGCTGATCGCGGGCCACGGCCACGGGGCTGGGAACAGCGCAGGCGTGCTGGGAATGGCACCAGACGCCAAGATCCTTCCTATTGACATCTGGGCGACCGAGGGCGGCGCCATCGACAGGAAGCGGAAGTCTGCCTGTGAGTGGGACGAGGCGATCCGTTATGCCGTCGACCAGGGTGCCGACGTCATCAGCATCTCCGTCTCTCAGGCCTACACGGACGAGACGAACAAGGAGGCCATCGCCTACGCCCTGGCCCACAACGTTGTAGTTGTGCAGGCGTCCGGCAACGACGGCACCGAAGAGAAGCACGGCCTCGGCTCCGTCCCCGGTGTCACCCAAGTCGGCGGTTCCGTACAGAACGGAACCCCCTGGGAAGATGAGAGCTACTCCAAGCAACTCATGTTCACCGCCCCTGCCAAGGACATCATCGTCGCCACCAGCCAGGGTGGCTACGAGACCGAGGACGGACAGTTCATCAAGGGTGACTACGTCACCGGCGACGGCACTTCCATGTCCGCCGCAATCACCTCCGGCACCTTCGCCCTCCTCAAGCAGAAGTACCCGGACTACACCCCCGGCCAGTTGGTCAACCGTGTCATCAAGTCCACGTACATCGCCAAGGGCGTCGACAAGTCGAAGCTGCCGGACGCCTACCACGGCTACGGCGACCTGAGCCCGCTCAAGGCCCTCACCGCCAACATCCCCAAGGGTGGCGCGAGCGGCCCGTGGGACCTGTCCGCACTCCCGAAGGCTTCGGGTGACAAGGCTGGCGCGTCCCCCTCCCCCGCCACCGGCAACGCCTCCAACTCGTCGGAGGACGACAGCTCCAACATGCTGCTATACGTCGGCATCGGCATCGCCGCGCTCGTAGTCATCGTGGTGGTCATCGTCATCGTCGTCGTCTCCCGCAACAAGAACAACCGCGGCGGACCGGGTGGCCCCGGCGGGCCCGGCGCCCCCGGCACGATGCCCCCGCACGCCTACCAGCAGGGCGGCTACGCGCCCCCGCCCCAGCAGCCCGGCCCCTACGGCCAGCAGCAGCCCCCGCAGTGGGGTCCCCCGCGCCAGTAGGCACCTGACGCACCGAGGCCCGTGACCATCCACCTGGTCACGGGCCTCACGTCTGCACCTGCGCGTCTAGTTCTCGACGCGCATTGCGGTGCGGATGTTTCCCGTGAGCTCCGCCGAGTCCTCCTTCGACACCGGGAGAGTCCCGTCGTACGGGGTGACCACTCCGACCGTCGAATAGTCGGCCCAACCGCACACCGTCGTCTCAGTGGCCGGCTTGTCGTCGTCCCAGCTGTCCACCTTCAAGTCCGCGCACCTCATCACCGTGCCGCCTTCGAGCGAGTCCGCCTCCGTGTCCTCCGGCACGTCCAGCGACGAGACGACGTGGCCGGGGGCCTTGTCCGTGGCCTCGGTGAGCTTGTCCTCCACGAGGCCGAAGTAGTAGGACAAGGCCAGCTCGGGCTTGCGGAACTCGCCGTAGGCACCGGTAACCGAGAACCGCTTGCCGTTCTGCGCACGCTGCAACGTGTCCTGGGCCGCGTCCGGGTCAGAGGTGTCGACGTTGTCGAGGAGCTCGTCGGAGTAGCTGACGGCGATCTCCGTGGGCTTCTCCATCTCGTGCCACTTCAACACCTTGGGGTCTTCCGACGAGAGGTGCGGGTCCGACTCGTCGCCGGCGCGGTAGTACGTGGCGAACGACATCGTCGACGGCGCCGTCAGCTTGTGCGGGCCGTCGTCGTCCGGGCCCTGCGCGTCGCGGATCCAGAACAGACCGAAGCCGATCAGCGTCATCAGCGCCGCCCCGCACGCGACAAACACCAAGGTCTTCGCCAGACCGCCACGGCGTGGCGGCGGCGGGTAACCACCCGGCTGCTGCGGGAACCCGTAACCGCCGAACTGCGGCTGCCCCGGCTGCCCGTGCGGACCCGGCTGCCCGTACGGACCCGGCTGCTGCCCCGGTTGCCCGTACGGTCCAGGTTGCCCTGGCTGTTGTCCGTACGGCGGAACCGGCGGCTGCCCGTACGGTGCCGGCTGCGCGCCGTAGGGCCCCGGTTGTTGGGGGCCGCCGGCGTACGGGCCCGGATGGTTGCTGCTCACTGCTGGAGTCCTCCCCGTGCTGATGCGTCAGGACATCCTCCCGGACACACGGGACCCGTGCGCCCATCGGACCGCTTCCTCCACCAAAGAGTCCCGTTCCAGCGGCTCACCGTGGTCGACGGTCAACTTTCACTAAGCTGAGCGTGGTTACCGCAGGACTACGGAAAGGGCTGATGCGGCGTGGGGACCACAGGCGAGACGCCGGAGGAGATCGAGGCCCGTAAGGAGCGCGAGAAGAACGAGTTGTACGCGCTCGACATCTCCGGCGTCACGTGGGAGAGCGCGCCCGGTACCGAGCAGGACGAGGAGCGCGTCGAGATCGCCAAGTTGCCGGACGGCGCCGTGGCGATGCGTTCGTCGCTGGAGCCGGAGACGGTGCTGCGGTACACCGAGGCCGAGTGGACGGCGTTCGTACTCGGCGCCAGGGACGGGGAGTTCGACCTGGAGTCGGCTCCGCGCAATGGCGGCGGCGAGGCCTAGTACCCGTACGTGCCCGGTGCCGTCGTCGACGACGGCACCGGCATCTCCGCGTCCAGCACCGACGCCGCCTGGTGTGCCAGCGCCGCGACCAGGCGGGCCGGCAGCCAGCCGGGTGTGAGGAGCGTCGAGGCGTGGTCGGTGGCGCCGAAGCCGACCGGGTGGCGTGCAGTCCCCTGGGTCAACTCGGCGACAGCATCAGCAAGTTGGGGCCGTTGCACCGGGTCCCTGGACAGGCATCTACTCACCAGTGAGCGTAGTGACACCGGGAGTTCGTCCCGCTCGGGGACCGTGTGGCCCGTCGCGGCGTACGCGAGTGTCGCGCCCAGTGCGTACACATCGCCGAGCGGGCGCGGTTGTCCGCCCGCCAGTTGTTCCGGGGCGAGGGCCGTGCCGTCGATGCCCGGCAGGTCGCGACGGAGCGCTCCGTCGGGTGTCGCCGCGCGTACCGCGCCGAAGCAGTCGAGGCGTGGGCCGTCGAAGGAGAGCAGTACCGCCGCCGGGGAGAGTCCAGCGTGGACGAGGCTTTGGCCGTGGATGACGGAGAGTGTCTCAGCCAACGCGACGCCCAAGGCGCGTACCGTGCGCTCCGGCAGCGGGCCGCCGTTGAGGGCGAGCGCTGTCGGCAGGGGCAGTACGGGGACGTACGGGCGTGCGTGCCAGGGTGACCCGCCGGGCGGCGCCAGTTCGGTCGTCGGCAGCGTCCAGCTGCCCAGCAGGTAGCGCGCCGCGTCCGCTTCGGCCATGAAGCGGTTCGGGTCGACGCCGGGGGCGGGGGTGCTGAGCAGGACCGTGCGGTCACCGTCGGCGGTTCGGGCGATGTGGCGGGCGGAGGGCGTCCTGACCTTCCGGTCGATGGAGTCGATGGGATCGATGGACGTCAGCAGGAGGTACGGGCCTGACTGCTGTACCCCGCCGCTGGTGCTGTGCACGTGCCCCCCACTCCCCCCATACGAACAGGGCCACTGCCCTACCGCCGACCCTACCGCCGCTCAGAACACCGACAGCGCCTGCACCGTGCTGTCCATCAGCAGGAAGACCCGGTTTCCACCGGCGGCGAGCTGCGTGTAGTGGGGTCGCGGGTACCTCGTCGTCCAGACGTTCTTGCCGTCCTTCTGCGGGATGCCCTTCAACTGCAGTTCGCCGATTCCGTCGCCGTCGTCGACGGACCAGATGCTCGTGCCCTGCGTGAGCACGCGGCTGGTCGTGGACGGGCCGACCGCGAACCACTCCTGTTCGCCGTTGGCCCGATTGTGGCACCGGGTGACGTCGACGGCGTTGGCGTACACCTTGTTCCCGCGCACCTCGGGCGGTCCCCACTTGCTGTACACGGAGTTGGCGCCGCCGAGCTGGAACGTGCTCCACTCCCGGTTTCCGTCGCGGAGCCGGTAGGCCTCCAGGGTCTTGTTGTTGAGGTAGACCATGCCGTCGGCGATGGCGGGGCGGACGACCGACTCGGACTCCTCGGACTGCTGCCATGCCGTACGGCCGTCGCTGGTGCGCACCGCGAGCACCGTGCCGTCGGTGGACGGGACGACGAGGACGCCCCCGCCGACGGCGGCCGGGCCGTGCAGCTTCTTGCGGAACTTCGCGGGCACGGTGACCGTCCACCGCACCTCGGCGTCCTCGCTGTTGACGCAGCGCAGCCGGTCGTCCTTCGTGATCATGTAGACCGCGTCGGCGCCGGCGGCGAGCAGCGTCTCGGCCTCGGCCTGCTCGCACGTCCACTTCGCGGCTCCGGTGGAGGGCACGAAGGTGTGCAGCGTTCCCTGGTCGTCCGCGCCGACGACGAGCCGGTCGGCCAGCGACACATAGCCGGACCTGGCCCGGAGGCCGTCGGCGGACCAGCGCCGCGTGCCGTTCTTGACGCCGTACGCCCCGATGCCGCCGGAGCCGAGCGCGAAGACCAACACGTCGCGCACAGGCAGCAGTTCGGGCGACGTGGCGTCCGCGGTGGTGACGGACCACAGCTTCATGGTCCCGCCGTTCTCGGAGTAGTCGTCGGCGGGCTTGGACTTCAGCGCTTGTACGGGGGTCCTGACCGCGGCCGGGACGTCGAACAGAGCGCTGTCGGGGCGCGAGCCGTACCACCACGCGGCCGTGCCGCCGCCCACCGCGGCGACGGCGCCACCGACGCCGAGGGTCGTCAGCAGGCGTCTTCGCGACATGGCGGGCTGCTGCGGCTGCTGCGTTCCGCCCACGATGGTGGTCGCCAGGTGCCGGGCCCCGGTCTCCCGCTCGGTGATCGCGTCGGCGATGGAGCCGCGCCGCCAGGCCTTCTCGGCGCCCTTGGGCGGCCGCATCGCCCCGGCGATCTGGGCGGGGGTGGGGCGGTGGGTCGGGTCCTTGGCGAGGCAGGGTGCGATGAGTGCCAGCAACTCCGGGGTGATTCCGTGGAGTTGGGGCTCGCCGTGAACCACTTCGTACTGCACGGCCGCCACGTGCCCGCCGTCGAACGCGCGCCGTCCGCTGGCCGCGTACACGAGCACCGCGCCCAGCGAGAAGATGTCGGCGGCCGGGGTGACACGGCGGCCGAGCACCTGCTCGGGGGCCCCGTACCCGGGGGTGACCGGCACTTCGCCCGTCGTGGTGAGGGTCAGTCCGTGCTCGGGGCGGGCGATGCCGAAGTCGATGATGCGCGGGCCCGTCGACGTCAGCACGATGTTCGGCGGCTTGAGGTCGCGGTGGATGAAGCCCGCCGCGTGGATGTCGGCGAGGGTGTGCGCGAGGGAGGCGGCGAGGGCGCGCAGGGCGGGCTCGGCCAGCGGCCCGTGTGCCTCGACGGCCTGGTCGAGGGTGAGTCCCGCCAGGAACTCGGTGGCCATCCACGGGCGGCCGCCCTCGGTCCACGCGCCGAGGACGTTCGCAACTCCCTTGCTGCGTACGGCTTGTGCGGCCTGCGCCTCGCGGACGAACCGCTGGGCGAGGTTCGTGTCGTGAGCGAGTTCGGGCTTGAGCACCTTGACCGCGGCGAGCGTCCCGGCGCCGTCCTGACCGACGTACACCTTCCCCATGCCGCCCTCGCCGAGCACGCCGAGGACGCGGTAGGGACCGAGGCGGAGGGGGTCGCCGATGCCGAGGGGTTTCATGTGGGGCCTTCTGCCGGATGGGCGGTCGTGGAACCTGTGCGTGTGCGGGGGGGGGGTGGGGGGTGTGTCACTTCATGGGGTACGCGGCGAGCTTGGCGTTGTTGCTCAGGGAGAGGATGCGCGTGCGCTCCGGGTTCGCGTAGAAGCGGTCGCCGTCCGTCTTGTACGTCCACGCGACCTCGCGGCTCTTGAGGTCGACGCCGCGCAACTGCGCGCCGTTGCGGTAGTACGCGCACTGCTTGCCGATGAGCGGGCGCCACGCCCTGGACTGCTCGTCGGCGCTGCCGTCCTTCTCCACCCACAACCGCCCGCCGCCGCTCGCCCTGTACGCGGCGAGTCCGACGCCCTCGCCCACGGCGTACACGACACCGCCGTGCAGCGTCGGCGGCCCGAACGGGCGGCCCTCCGGCGTCTGCCACTGCGCCTTGCCGTCCTTGAGGCGCACCGCGCGGAGCCGGGTGCCGCCGATGTAGAGGTGCGTGTCGTCGGCCGCGATCGCGGCCCACAGGGTGGCGACGTCGTCGACGCGGTACGGGACGTTCCACAGGATGGCGCCTGTCTTCAGGTCCCGTACGACGATGTGGACCTCGTCCTCCTTCATCTGCTGGTACGTCACCAGGTGCCCGCCGGCCACCTTCGCGGCGAGGATGTGCATGGACTGGTCGAGCTCGGCCCGCTTGGGCAGCGGCCGCGACCACAGCGTCTTGCCGGTCGCGCAGTTCACGGCGCGCAGCGTCCACTTCTGCGTGGCCGCGTAGCCGAGTGTGCCGCCCTTGCCCTTGCCCACCGCCACGTAGGCGATGTCGCCTGCGACGCAGAGGAATTGGTTCCCCTCCAGGTGGTCGTTGGTGTCGGCGAGACGGGCGAGCGTCTTGACCTTCTTGCCGGTGCGCGGGGCGATCGACTCGACGGTGACGGGCGCTCCGGCGCGGTCGTCCTGGTACACGTTGTACGACAGGTGGTAGAGCTTGCCGTCCGCGGCGGTCCACTGCCATCCGCTGCCGATGTGGTCGTCCCATTTCTTCGCGCCGTCGGACACGGCGAAGCCGCGGGCGTACCCGCGCATCGCGACGGCCACCCCGTCGACGATGGCCGGGATCATCGACTTTCCGCCGTCGACGACGCTGCTCTCGAAGTAACCCTCGTCCTTCCAAAGGGGGTCGAGATTGCGCCTGTTGCGGGTGTCGAGGGCCTTGGGGTCCGCCGCCTTCTTCTCCGCCGAGGAGCGGCCGGTCCACCACCAGGCGCCTCCGGCCGCGACCGCGCCGACGCCGAGCACTCCCCCGACGGCGAGGAAGCGGCGCCGCGACACGGGGGCGCTCGCGACGGGGGCGACCGCGGTGGTCCCCGGGAGCGTATGGGTGATGGGAGCGGGCAGCCGCTGCGGGACGGTCTGCCATACGTCGGTGGCGCGGCGCCCGATGTCACCGAGCAGCGCCTCGGACAGGTGGTCGGCGAACTCGCCTGTCCCGGTGTGCAGTTGGGCCGACAGGTCGTACGTGGTGGGGCGTCGCGCCGGGTCCTTGTCGAGGCAGCGTGCCAGTACGGGGACGAGGGCGGCGGGCACCCCGGTCAGGTCCGGCTCGCCGTACCGCACGCGGTACAGCAGGTCGGCGGCCTGCCCGTTACCGAACGGGCCGCTGCCGCGGGCAGCGAACACCAGCACTCCGGCGAGCGCGAACACGTCTCCGGCCGGGCCGTGGTCCTGGCCGGTGGCCTGCTCCGGCGACATGAACGCGGGTGTGCCGACGGCGGACCCGGTGCGGGTGAGACGGTCGTCGCCGATGGCGCGGGCGATGCCGAAGTCGATGACCTTGGGGCCGTACGCCGTGACGAGGATGTTGGACGGCTTGAGGTCGCGGTGCACGACGTCGCTGCGGTGCAGCTGCCCAAGTGCCCCGCACAGGGCGGCTCCCAGCGCGCGCACGGTCGTCTCGGGCATCGGTCCGCCGGACTCGACGGCCTCGTCGAGGGGCGGTCCGAGTACGTACTCGGTGGCAAGCCACGGTGTCTCGGCCAGCGGGTCCGCGTCCACGACCTTCGCCCCGAACTGCCCGCCGATGACCCGCGCGGCGTCGATCTCCAGGCGGAACCGGGTCCGCGCGGCCTGGTCGGCGGCGAGTCCGGCGTGCATGGTCTTCACGGCGACGGTTCGCCCGCCGGCGGTCCGCGCGACGTACACCGTCCCCATTCCGCCGCTGCCGAGGCGTCCGACGAGGCGGAACGGGCCGAGGTGTACGGGGTCGTCGTGGGTGAGCGCGGTAGGCATGAGGTGAGTTCTCGCCGTGGTCGGGTGCGGGGCGGGTCAGTTGGGGTGCGCTGCGCGCACCGGCGGGGCACCGCCCCTGATCCGGATCCGATTCCGCACGCCACGCCCTCCCCCGCCGCCGTCCGCGCCACGACCTCCCCGGTCACGGCGCGGCGAGTCTAGTCGACGGGGTGTGGGCGGGCCTGCCGTGCGGGCGGTTTTGGTGATTAGGCTGGGACAGGACGTGTCCTGTGTTCCCGCGCGCGGGCCGTGCGTACGGCAAGGGCCTGTCGTTTGGATGAGGCCGGATCAGGGAGCGGGGTAGTGGGGCCTCCCCTGCTCGAGCGAAGCCGAGAGCTTGGGGAAGCGTGCGATCGCAAGGCGGAGGAGGGAGTCGACGCGGAGCGTCGGCGACCGACGACAACGCCGCGAGCGTGCGTGCCAGGCCCCGCGAGCCCGGCCTGATCCAAACGACAGGCCCTAGGGGGGCGGGGGAGGCACGCCGGTGCTCGACCACACCAGGAGGCATTGTGAGCAGCGATCGGGACGATGTCCGCGGGGGCGGCGGGTCACCCGCCGGTGAACCGTCCGGCGCGGGGTCCAATGTCGAGCAGACGGGGTTCGGTATCGAGCAGACGGGGTTCGGTGCCGAGCCGACGGGGTTCGGCGTCGAGCCGACAGGGTTCGGTGCCGAGCCGACGGGCGAGTTCACGATCGACTACGCGCCTCCGCCCTGGTACGAGCAGGCGAGTTCGCGGAGCGGTGGGGTGGGCTGGGAGCCGGCGGGGCCGGGAGCGGGGGCGCCGATGGCGCCGGGTGGTGCGGAGGGGTGGGCGGCACCGGTTGCTCCGGCGGCTTCGGTTGCGCCTGCGGGTTCGGTTCCGCCCGCGGGCCCGGCGGCATCGGTTGCTCCGGCGGGTCCGGCGGCACCGGCGGCTTCGGTTGCACCCGCAGGTCCGGCCGCACCGGCAGCTCCGGTTGCACCCGCAGGTCCGGCCGCACCGGCAGCTCCGATCACTTCGGCTGAGCCGACCGCTACGGCGGGTGCGTCTGGCGGTGGGGGTCGCGATCTGGGGGACCGGGGTCCGGGGAGCGGAGGCCTGGACAGCGGTGACCTGGACAGTGGGGATCTGGAGAGCGGGACCACCCTGCGTTTCTCCGCGCCCTCGCTGAGGCGGAACTTCGAGGAGCTCGCGGCGCTCGGGGAGCCGCCCGCCCCTGCGCCCACGCCGGTCCAGAGTCCCGCGGAGAGGGCCCGCGCGTGGGTCGACGCCCACCGGGTGCACGTCGACATCGACACGGAGAGCGCCCGCGCGAAGACGGCCGACGCCGTCCCGACGGACACCGACTTCCCCCTCGCGGCACCGGACGCCGAGGATGCCGGCGCGCCGTCCACCGACGAAACCACGGCGCGGCCAACGGCGTCCGCCGGGGATTCGGCGGTGCACCCGCCCGGGTCCACCACCAACTCCCCAGCTGCGGCTGCCACTTCCCTGGCACCACAAGACGCCCCGGCAAGCCCGGCCCCCGACTACACCCTCGACACTCCAGCTGCCCCGGCTGCTCCAACTCCCACCGTGACCGCGGCGGAGCCGACGGCGCCCGCTCCCGCTTCCCTGGCGGTGGCTGCTCCCACGGCACCACCCGCTGCACCGGCCCCCCGCTACGTCCCCGAAACTCCGGCCGCGGCGGAGCCGACGGCGCCCACCCCCGATTTCCCGGCTGCGGCCGCTCCCACGGCACCACCAACTGCACCGGCAGGACCGGCCCTCGGCTACGTCTCCGAAACTCCGGCTCCTCCGGCTGCTCCGGCTCCCACCGTGCCCCCGGTGGAGCCAACAGCGCCCGCCCCCGATTCCCCGGCTGCGGCCGCTCCCACTGCTCCGCCGACTCCGGTTCTCGGCGACGCCCCGGCGACGTCACAAGCTGCTCCGGCGCCCCCTGCGCCCCCAATTCCCGGCGACGCTGCGGCCGCTGCGGACGCTCCGGCTCCCAGCGACGCACCCACACCCAACACCCCGACAGGCTGGGCTCCCCCGCCCCCTCCGGCAGGCGGGGTACCCCCGTTGCCGCCGTCGTTCCAGCCGGCCGCGCCGCCCGCGGCCCCGCAGTGGACCGACCTCGCGCCCGGCCAACCGCCTCTGGCAGCCCCGAACACGCCCGCACAGCCCCACGGCGCATACGGCTTCCCGCAGCAACCCGCCCAACCGGCACCACCGGCTGACGGCCAACCCATGCCAGCGCAGGGTGAATCCGGCCCTCCGCAGCCACCGAACCTCAGCCAGCCGGCCAACGCGCAACCCGGCTACGGCTTCCCGCAGCCCACCCCGCCGGACCTGCCCACCCCCAACGTCCCTGCGCCACAGCACGGTTACGGATCCCCGCAGCCTCCGGCCCAACCGGCACCACCGGCCTCCGGCCAGCAGTCACCCGACACCCCCGCTCCACCGGCTACCTACGGCTTCCCCCAGCCCCCGGCCCAGCCGACACCACCCACCGAGCCCGCACCACAGCCCGGCTACGGCTCCCCTCAAACCCCCGCCCAACCGGCACCGCCGGCTCAGGGCCAACCACCCGCCACACCCGCACCACAGCCGGGCTACGGCTTCCCCCAGCCTCCGGCCCCGCCGACACCACCCCAAGGCCAGCCACCCACCGAGCCCGCACCACAGCCCGGCTACGGCTTCCCTCAGCCGGACCAACCACAGCCCCCGGCGCACCCCGCGCCCCCCGTACCCACCCCCTTCACGCCACAGCCCGGCTACGGCTTCCCCCAGTCTCCCGCCCAGCCGGCACCGCCAGTTCAGGGCCAACCGCCCAACACACCGGCCCCCAACACCCCCGCACCCCAGCCCGGCTACGGCTTCCCTCAGCCCCCGGCTCAACCGGCACCGCCAACCCAGGGGCAGCCGCCCAACACCCCCACCCCACCCGCCGGTTACGCCTTCCCCCCGCCGAACCAACCACAGCCCCCGGCGCACCCCGCCCAGAGCCACCCCGCCACACCCTCACCCGCACCCTCCACACCACCGCCCGGTTACGGCTTCCCGCCCTCTCCCGCCCAACCGGCAGCACCGCCCCACGACCAGCCGGGCCCACGCACCCCCACCCCCTCCACCCCGCCGCCCGCCTACGGCACCCCCCACCCCGGTCAACCACACGCCCCCGCCCAGCCGCTGCCCGCCGCCCAACCGCAACCCCAAGCCCAGGCCCAGGCCCAAGCCCAGGCCCAAGCACACCCCCACCCCACCTACCCCACCCCCCAACCAGTCCAGCCACACCCCGGCTTCGGCCCCCCGCCCGGCCAGGCAGCCGACCACGCGCCCGGTCACGCGCCCAGCCAGGCCCCCGGCCAAGCAGCCGCCCCCGCCCAACCACTCCCCCATTCCGCACCCACGCCCGCACACGCACACGCATCCAACGCCCAACCCCCCTACCCGAACCCCCCACACACCCCCGCCCCCGACACCAACGCCCCCCTCGGCTACACCGCCGCCGTCGAGCTGTCCGCCGATCGGCTCGTCAACAGCAAGCGGCAGAAGCAGCGGAGCAAGGCGCCCACCGCCGGTGGCGGGCGGTTCAAGTTCGGGGGGAAGAAGGAGGAGACGGAGCGGCAGCGGAAGCTGGACCTCATCCGCACCCCGGTCTCGTCCTGCTACCGCATCGCCGTGATCAGCCTCAAGGGCGGCGTCGGCAAGACGACCACCACGACGGCCCTCGGCTCGACCCTCGCCTCGGAACGCCAGGACAAGATCCTCGCGATCGACGCCAACCCGGACGCCGGCACCCTCGGCCGACGCGTGCGCCGCGAGACCGGCGCCACCATCCGCGACCTGGTGCAGAACATCCCGCACCTGCACTCGTACGCGGACATCCGGCAGTACACCTCGCGGACCCCCTCCGGCCTGGAGATCATCGCCAACGACGTGGAGCCGGAGGTCTCCTCGACGTTCGACGACGCCGACTACCGCCGCGCGATCGACGTGGTCGGCCGGCACTACCCGGTCGTCCTGACCGACTCCGGCACCGGCCTGCTGTACTCCGCGATGCGCGGAGTCCTCGACCTCGCCGACCAGTTGATCATCATCTCGACCCCGTCCGTCGACGGCGCGAGCAGCGCAAGCACCACCCTCGACTGGCTGTCCGCGCACGGCTACACCGAACTCGTCCGGCGCTCCCTCACGGTCATCTCCGGTGTCCGCGACACCGGCAAGATGATCAAGGTGGACGACATCGTCAGCCACTTCCAGACCCGCTGCCGCGGCGTGCTCGTCATCCCCTTCGACGAGCACCTGGCGGCCGGCGCCGAGGTCGACCTCGACATGATGCGACCGAAGACGCGGGAGTCGTACTTCGAGCTCTCGGCGATGGTCGCCGAGGGCTTCGGCGGCTTCGGCCACCCCACCCACCTGGCAGCACCACCGTCGCAGTACTAGCCCAACGCCCTCAGAACCACACGCACACCCCGCACCCCCGCCCACCCGCACGCTCACGCCAAGTGCCCGCACCTCTCGAACGCCGGTGCGGGCCTTTTGCGCATCCTGCACCCATACGGGTGCCATCCCCTGGCCTGCAAAGCATCAGAGGTCTCGACCAATGTGCGTGAAATGCAGGTCAACTCGTTATTTCCGCAGGCCACATGGGGTTCACCCACCGTTGACGTTCCTCAACTGCCGCTGATAAACCAACACTTCAGTCGACCTGAATTCTCAGATCCAGCCCAGCTGTGCGAGCGATGCGCGAGGTCACCGCCGATGGACACACCAGCTCAGCAAGACATGGACCACAGAACAGCCCGCCCCCCACGGCGCGGAGTGCGGATACTCCTCGCGGCAGGCGCCGCGGCGTTCACCCTGACGGCCGGCCTCGCCACGCCTCTCAACCCGGCGCCGCAGCAGGCCGAGGCGAAGGCGAGCGGCAACGCCGCGGCCAAGGCCGACAGCGGCAAGACCAAGACCCTCACCGTGGCCGTCGCGCAGAGCGTCGACTCGCTGAGCCCGTTCCTGGCGACCCGCCTGGTCAGTACGAGCATCCACCGCCTGATGTACGAGTACCTGACCAACTACGACCCCAAGGACAACCACGTCATCCCGGGGTTCGCCACCGACTGGAAGCCCTCGGCCGACAAGCTGACGTGGACGTACACCATCCGCTCCAACTCGAAGTGGTCCGACGGTCAGAAGGCCACCGCCCACGACGCCGCCTTCACCTTCAACAAGATGATGACGGACGACGCCGCGGCGACCGCCAACGGTTCGTTCGTCGGCAACTTCAAGAAGGTCACGGCGCCCAGCGACACCAAGCTCGTCGTCGAGCTGAAGAAGCCGCAGGCCACGATGACGGCCCTCGACATTCCGATCGTGCCCGAGCACGTCTGGAAGGACGTCAAGGACTACTCGAAGTTCAACAACGACGACAAGTTCCCGATCGTCGGCAACGGTCCGTACGTCGTCACCGGCTACAAGACCGACCAGTACGTAAAGCTCAAGCGCAACCCGGACTTCTGGCGCAAGACGAAGACGCCGCAGTTCGAGAACATCGTCTTCAAGGCGTACAAGGACCAGGACGCCGCGGTCGCCGCCCTGCGCAAGGGCGAGGTCTCCTTCGTCGCCGGCTCCCCCGCCCTGACGCCCGCCCAGGCGGCGTCCCTCAAGGGCGAGGACAACATCAAGGTCAACGAGGGGCCCGGCCGCCGCTTCTACGCGATCGCGGTGAACCCCGGCTGGAAGACCAAGAGCGGCAAGAAGTTCGGTGACGGCAACCCGGCGCTGCTCGACGAGAAGGTGCGCCAGGCGCTGTTCAAGGCCGTCGACACCAAGGCGATCGTCGACAAGGTCTTCCAGGGCCACGCCGTGCAGGGCCAGGGCTACATCCCGCCGCGCTTCCAGGACTACTACTGGCAGCCCTCGGCCGACCAGAAGCTGGGCTACGACGCGCAGGCCGCGGGCAAGATGCTCGACGACGCGGGCTACAAGATGAAGGACGGCAAGCGCGTCGGCAAGGACGGCAAGCCGATCAACCTGCGCATGCTGTGCCACGCCACCGACCCCAACGACAAGGCGGTCGGCAAGTACCTCAAGGAGTGGTGGGGCAAGATCGGCATCGGTCTGAAGCTGAACTGCGTCGACGATGTCTCCGTGCCCTGGTACGCGGGTGAGTACGACCTCGCCTTCGACGGCTGGTCGGTGAACCCGGACCCGGACTTCGTCCTCGGCATCCACACCTGCGCCGCCCTGCCGAGCAAGCCGAAGGAGGTCGCGCAGACCGACAACGGCATCTGCGACAAGACCTACGACAAGCTCTACAACCAGCAACTCGCGGAGTACGACCCGGCCAAGCGCGCGGACACCGTGAAGAAGATGGAGTCCTGGCTCTACGACTCCGGCTACATGAACGTCATGGCGTACCCGAACGCGGTCGAGGCCTACCGCACCGACCAGATCAAGTCGATCGAGACGATGCCCACCGCGGCCGGCAACATCTACGGCCAGGACGGGTATTGGAGCTGGTGGTCGGCCGAACCCGCGTCGGCGTCCGACAGCGAGGACAGCGGTTCGTCCAGCTCCACCGGCATCGTGATCGGCATCGTGGTCGCGGCACTCGTCGTCATCGGCGGCGGGGTCCTCTTCGCGCGGCGGCGGCGCACGACGGCGGACGAACGCGAGTAGGCGACGCACAGCTACGCGAGTAAGAAGACATGTGAACCATGACAGCTGACAGCACTCCGGCGCTCGTGCAGCCCGCGGACGGTACGGACGGCGACCCGGCTTCGGCCGGGCCGCCGTTGGCCGCCCGCGGCCCCCGGGCCCGCAACACCAAGGCGTACGTCCAGTACGCGCTCGCGAAGATCGGCGGCGCGATCGTCTCGCTCTTCGCCGTCCTCGTCACGAGCTTCTTCCTGTTCCGGCTGATCCCGTCCGACCCGGTCAAGCAGATGACCGGCGGCCGGAAGGTCTCCACGGAGCAGCTCGAGAACCTGCGCCACCAGTACGGCCTCGACCAGCCGATGTGGAAGCAGTTCACGTCGTACATCGGGGACGCGCTCTCCGGTGACTTCGGGATCTCGTTCCAGTTCCACACCCCGGTGATGGACAAGATCGTCGACGCGCTCCCGGCGACGCTGCTGCTCACGGGCACGGCGTACGTCCTGTACTCGGCGCTCGGCATCTGGCTCGGCACGCGCACGGCGTGGCGCAACGGGTCGCGGAGCGACCGCTTCAACACGGCCTTCGCGCTGACCCTCTACTCGGTCCCGTCGTTCTGGCTGGGGCTGCTCCTCATCATCGTGTTCGCCGTCGGCATCGGGCCGATTCCCGGCATGTTCCCGACGGGCGGCCTCGAATCGGGCGGCGAGACCGGGTTCGCGTACATCCTCGATGTCGCGCACCATCTGGTCCTCCCGGTGATCACCCTGGTCGCGGTCGGCTATGCGCAGACGCTCCTCGTCATGCGCTCCTCGCTGCTCGACGAGATGGGCAGCGACTATCTGACGACCGCGCGCGCCAAGGGACTTCGGGACGACCGCGTGCGCCGCAAGCACGCGGTGCCGAACGCGATGCTGCCGACGTTCACCCTGATGTTCGTGAACCTCGGGCACGTGGTCGCCGGGCAGATCCTCGTCGAGACGGTCTTCTCCTGGCCGGGCCTCGGCGGCCTGTTCTACCAGGCGCTCTCCGTGCCCGATCTCCCGCTCGTCCAGGGCCTGTTCTTCGTCTTCGCCACCGCGGTGATCCTCGCGAACACCCTCGCCGACATCCTCTATCCGCTGCTCGACCCGAGGGTGGGCCGATGACGACGACCGAAACCGCGCCTTCGAAAGAACCGAAGACACCGAAGGCGCCCAGCGCACGCTCCCTCGCGCGCGCCCGCAAGCGCCAGTCCCTGGCCCGCTTCTGGCGGTCCTACCGGGCGCACCGCAGCGGCATGTGGGGCCTCGGCCTGCTCATCCTGATCGCGCTCATCGCGATCTTCGCGCCGGCCCTGGTCGGCGCGGACTCTCAGAGCGTGACCGACGCACCCGGCGGCCCGATGGAGGGACCGAGCGGCAAATTCCCGCTCGGCACCGACCAGTTCGGCCGCAGCGTGCTCGCCCTCCTTGTGTACGGGGCGCGGGTCTCGCTCACCGTGGGCCTGCTCGCGGCGTTCCTGTGCGTGGCGATCGGCACCGTCATCGGCATCGTCGCGGGCCACTTCCGCGGCTGGTTCTCGACCGTTCTGATGCGGATCACGGACTGGTTCCTGGTGATGCCGACGCTGGTCCTGGCCATCGCGCTGGCGACCGTCATGGACCGCTCGATGTGGACCGTGATCATCGCGATCGGCGTGACGACCTGGCCGACGACCGCACGCCTGGTGCGCGCCCAGACCCTCTCGGTCGAGGCGCGCCCGTACATCGAGCGGGCCCGGGCGCTCGGCGGCAGCCACAGCCACGTCATGACGCGGCACGTGCTGCCGAACGTGATGCCGCTGGTCCTCGCCCAGACCACGATGATCATCTCGTCCGCGATCCTGACCGAGGCGACCCTCGCCTTCCTCGGCCTGTCCGACCCGACGGTCACCTCCTGGGGCGGCATGCTCCAGGACGCGCGCGAGGCGGGCGCGGTCAGCGCCGGCGACTGGTGGTACCTGGCGCCGCCCGGCGTCGCCATCGCGATCGTCGCGCTCTCCTTCACCCTGTGCGGCCGCGCGGTCGAATCCGTCCTGAACCCGAAGCTGGGGGTGCGCTCATGACACAGCCTCGGACACTGCTTGAGGTACGGAACCTCGAAGTGACGTACGCCGGCGGGGCGCAGGCCGTCCGCGGCGTGAACCTGTCCGTGGAGGCGGGCCAGAAGCTCGGCATCGCGGGCGAGTCCGGCTGCGGAAAGTCCACACTGGCGCTCGCGCTGCTTCGGCTGCTCCCCAAGGACGCCAAGGTCACCGGCGAGATCCTGCTGAACGGCGAGGACATCCTCACCATGAAGTGGGGCCAGGTCAGGGCCGTCCGCTGGGCGGGCGCCTCGATCGTGTTCCAGGGCGCGATGCACTCGCTCAACGCGGTGCACCGCATCGGCGACCAGATCGCCGAGCCGATCCTCCTGCACAAGAAGGCGACGCAGGAGGGCGCGAAGAAGAAGGTCGGCGAACTCCTCGAACACGTAGGCCTTCCGGCGGCCCGCGCGAACGCCTATCCGCACGAGCTGTCCGGCGGCCAGCGCCAGCGCGTGATGATCGCGATGGCGCTCGCCTGCGAGCCCGAGCTGATCATCGCCGACGAGCCGACGACGGCCCTCGACGTGATGATCCAGGCCCAGATCCTGCGCCTGATCGAGCAGTTGGTGACCGAGGAGAACCTCGGCCTCATCATGATCAGCCACGACCTGGCGGTCCTCTCCGACACCTGCGACCGGCTCTCCGTGATGTACGCGGGCCGCGTCGTCGAGGAGGGCCCGGCACTCCAGGTCTACGAGAACGCGGTGCACCCCTACGCGAAGGCGCTGTCCGCGGCGTTCCCCACCATCGGCGACCCGGCCTCCCGGTTCGCGCCGCGCGGGCTGCCCGGCGACCCGCCGGACCCGTCGGCGCTGCCGTCCGGCTGCACCTTCCACCCGCGCTGCCCGGTGGCGCTCGACGTGTGTGCGAGCGAGGACCAGGTGCTGCGGATCGCGGGCCCCGAGCGGCGGGCGGCGTGCGTCCACGTGGGATCCGACGAGGTCGCCGCGACGGAAGTCGAAGCAAGGAGCACCACGGCATGACAGAAACGCTGCAGACGCCCGAGGTGTCGAAGAACGCGCGGACGCTGCTCAGCGCCGACCAGCTGCACGTCACGTTCCCCGGCCGGCGCGGCGCCGCCGATGCGCGGGCCGTGGACGGCGTCGACCTGGACATCGCGCCGGGCGAGATCGTGGCGCTCGTCGGCGAGTCCGGCTGCGGAAAGACGAGCCTGGCGCGCACCCTGCTCGGCCTGGAGAAGCCGACGTCGGGCAAGGTCACGTTCGCGGGCAAGCCGCTGGACTACGCCTCGAAGGCGCTCAAGTCGTACCGCAAGCGCGTCCAGCTGGTCCTCCAGGACCCGAGCGGCTCCCTCAATCCCCGGCACACGGTGTACGACGCGGTCGCCGAGGGGCTGCGCATCCACGGCTACGCGGGCGACGAGCGCGAGGCGGTCGCGAACGCCCTGTCCCGCGCGGGACTTCGCCCTCCGGAGCGCTTCTTCCTGCGCTACCCGCACGAGCTGTCGGGCGGCCAGCGCCAGCGCGTGGTCATCGCGGGCGCGCTCGTCCTCGACCCCGAACTCATCGTCGCGGACGAGCCGGTGGCGTCCCTGGACGCGTCCGTACGGGGTGAGATCCTCGCCCTGTTGCTGCGCCTGCGGGACGAGTTGGGCCTGTCCGCGCTCGTGGTCACCCACGACCTCGGCCTCGCGTGGAACATCGCGGACCGGGTGGCGGTCATGTACCTGGGCCGCATCGTGGAGACGGGCAAGGTGGAGGACGTCCTGACCTCGCCCCAACACCCGTACACCCAGGCCCTGTTGTCGGTCCTTCCGGAGGCGCCGGGCGAACCGGTGGTCCTCACGGGCGAGCCCCCGGACCCGTCCCGCATCCCGGGCGGCTGCCGCTTCCACGCGCGCTGCCAGGTCCTGGCGGACGGCCGGGCGGAGGAGGCGGGGGTCGCGGACTCCTGCCGGACGGTGGATCTTCCGGTGCTGTCCGGCGCGGCGACGTCGCAGGTGGCGTGCCATTGGGCGGCGGCGAAGGCGGCGGCCGAATAGCACTACTTGGGAACGTGAAGGCCCGGCTCCGTGGAGATGGAGCCGGGCCTTACGCGTGTCGCATGACGAGTCAGCCTCAGCCGTACATGCCAGGCACGTAGTCGCCCGCCGGCTGCTGGGTCATCACGTTGAGCCGGTTGAACGTATTGATCATGGCGATGCAGCCGACCAGCGCGCCGAGCTGCGCCTCGTCGTAGTGCTTGGCGGCCTTCTCCCACACCTCGTCGGAGACCCCGGCACTGTCCGCGATGCGGGTGCCCGCCTCGGCCAGCTCCAGGGCGGCCTTCTCGGCCTCGGTGAAGACCTTGGCCTCGCGCCAGGCGGCGACCAGAGCGAGCCGGACCGCCGTCTCACCGGCCTCTGCGGCGTCCTTGACGTGCATGTCCAGACAGCCCGAACAGCCGTTGATCTGGCTGGCCCTGATCATGACCAGGTTCAGTGTCGGCGCCGGGATGCCCGAGCCCTCGGCGGACCTGCCCGCCGCGATGACGTGCTTGAGCATCTTGCCGAGGACCGGGTTGGTGAAGAGGTCGAGTCGCGGTTCCATGAGGGGCTCCTTCGCACTCCGTCATAAGTGGTGACACCACTACGACGGAGCGCCCCGCCCCGATGTGACACACCCGGAAGTGACCTGCGTCACTCCGGAGTGCTTCAGGCCCTGGACGCCTCGACGAGCTCGCGTGCCTGCTTCACGTCGTCCGCGATCGCGGCGACGAGTTCGTCGAGCGACTCGAACTTGGCCATGCCGCGCACGAACGCCACGAACTCCACGGCCACGTGCAGCCCGTACAGGTCGAGACCGACGCGGTCGATGGCGTACGCCTCGACCGTCCGCTCCGTCCCGTCGAACTGCGGGTTCGTGCCTACGGAGATCGCAGCGGGCATCGCCTCGTCGTTCACGTACAGCCACCCCGCGTAGACCCCGTCGGCCGGGATCGCGGTGTGCGGGAGGGTCTCCACGTTGGCGGTCGGGAAGCCGAGCTCACGCCCGCGCTGCGCGCCGCGCACGACGACGCCCTCGACGCGGTGCGGACGGCCGAGGATCTCGGCGGCGCCCGTCACATCGCCCTCGGCGACGAGCCGCCGGGTCAGCGTGGACGAGAACGGCTGGCCGCCCCCGGCCGACCCGCTGACGTACAGATCCACGACCTCGACCTCGAAGTCGTACGTCTGTCCCTGTTCGGCCAGGAAGTCGACATTGCCGGCGGCCTTGTGGCCGAAGCGGAAGTTGGGGCCCTCGACGACCACGCGCGCGTGCAGCTTGTCGACGAGCACCTTCGCCACGAAGTCGGCGGGCGACAGCTTCGAGAACTCGGTGGTGAACGGCAGGATCAGCACCGCGTCCACGCCGAGCTCGGCCATCAGTTCGGCGCGCCGGTGGTGCGGGGCGAGCAGCGGCGGGTGCGAGCCCGGGCGCACGACCTCGCTGGGGTGCGGGTCGAAGGTGACCACGACGGCCGGGATGCCGAGCTCACGCGCCCGCTCCACGGCCCGCCCGATGATCAACTGGTGCCCGCGATGCACCCCGTCGTAGGAGCCGATGGTGACGACGCTGCGCCCCCAGTCCTGGGGGATGTCCTCCAAGCCACGCCAGCGCTGCACGGTGATTGCCCCTCGCAAACCTGTGTCCGACCGTTTGGAACCTTGCGTCTCTCTACCGGATACGCAGGTCTAAGAGTGCCATGCCGCCCGCCCGCGCTTCGCATCGGGCGGGCCCGCGGCAGGTCCCGGGCCTAGGCGGGCACCCGCACCCCGGCCAGGTTCTCGATCATGCGGCGGGAGCTCGGGCCGACGAGCGCCGCCCACTCCCGGGGCGCCTCCGCGAGCCAACGCGCCACCAGGCCCGCGAAGCCGGGCACGGACCGCGCGAGCTCCACGAGCAGCCGGTCGAAGCGGGCCGCCCCTTCCGGCGTACGCACCAGGAGCATGCCCGTACGGTGCACCAGGTCCCGCGTCCTGGCCGGCCCGCGCCGCGCCGCGTCCCGCGCGGCGGCGCACAGCAGCGCGTCGAGCACGACGGGGTCCCGCTCCTCTTCCAGCAGTACGTCGAGCAGCTCGGCCCGCAGTGCGCGCGACGCGGTCGTGCCGGGCGCGGCGAGCACCCGCGCCAGGGCGCCGCGCACGACCGGGGGCCGCTCCGACACAAGACCCACGACCAGCGGGTACATCACGGCCCGCGTACCGTCCCCGTGCTCGAGGCACCGGTCGACAAACGTCGCCACGTGGCCGGCCGCGGCATCCGGCCAGTCCTCGGCGAGCTCCCTCACGAGCGCGGCGGCGCGGCGGGCGTGCGCGGGTTCGGTCAGCTCGGCGAGGGTCCGCAGGATGTCGCCGAGGCCGGGGCCCGGCTCCCGCAGCCGCGCCTGGAACGCCGCGAACACGGGTTCCGGGTGGGTCGCCACGGCCAGGGCGAGCGCGTCGGCGGGCGGCTGCGCGTCGCCCGCCGCGAAGCGCTCGAGCGCGCGCGCCAGGTACGCCGGCCGGGATTCCGGGTCCCGTACGAGGAGGTGGAGCGCAGCACCGTGCAGGGCACGGTCGGGCCCCTCGAGCAGCGCGAGCGCGGCGTTGCGCAGCAGCTCCCGGTCCGCGACATCGCCCACCCGCGGCGCGACCCGCACTCCGTACGCGGCGGCGGCGACGCGCCGATCGGACCGCTCGTCGTGGGCCCACCGCTCGACCGCCCGGCACAGGGCGGCCGGCTCCTCCTCGACCAGGATGGCCAGCAGCTCGTCGGCGCGCGGGTGAGCGCACTCGACGAGGACCTCGACCAGGCCGTCGGGGTCGCGGTGGCGGTGAGTGTGGAGCAGGGCCTGGGCGGCGTCGGCGACGGTGGCGTCGGGCAGGGCGGGCAGCGCGCGCTCGTCGTCGAACCACCACGTCAACCTCCGCTGCACGCGCTGCGGCTCGCTGGCGAGCGCCTCGGCGACGACGTCCAAACACCGCCCTCCGACCTCACCCCCGTCATGCACGACGGCCCGCCGCAGCAGCTCGAACCGGATGTCGTCGGCCACGACAACCCGCATCCAGAACGCCCCGCCGAACTGCCCCCGCTCCGCGAGCCCTTCCAGCACCCCCGAATACACCCCCGCATCCGCCACCCGCACCAACACCTCCCGCACCAGCTCCCTCCCCCACCACTCCGCCTCCGCGGACACCCCGTCGCAGCCCTGGCCCCCGGGACCACCTGCTTCCCACGCCTCGGGGCTCCGCCCCGAACCCCGCTGCTCAATCGCCGCAGGGGCTTGATTTGCCCCAACTCCCCACCCGGAACGGTCGACGCCGCCCGACTTGGGCAATCTGCCGCCTGGGGCGGCAGGGTGGGCAAGGCGGCCCCCGGTGCGGGCCGCACCCTCCGCAGGGCCCGACCCCGTCGCAGCCAAACCCACCCCGGCGCAGGCCGCACCCACATCAGACGCCGACCCCGCCGCCCCCACCCACGGCAACAACTCCCGCAACCGAACGTCCAGTTCCGCGCACCCCTGTTGCCGCTCGATCAAGAGCAACGCCCGCACCACCGGCCCCGCCCGATGCCGCGGCACAGGAAACCCGTCCCCCCGCCGCCGGAACACCAGCGTCTCCAACGCCCCGTCCACATCCAGATGCATCCCCTGGATCCAGTCCGCGACCTCCTCGTGCGCGAACCGGAACCCACCCCCCGCCGGCACCAGCACCCCCTCCGTCAGCACCGCCGACGCCCACCCGGACACCCCGTCCCGCGCCCCCCACGGAAACAGCTCCTCGAACGACTCCCGGTCCAACTCCCCCTGCCCCGGCCCAAGGCTCCGCCGCGCAGCCTCGTGCACGTGCCCGGCCACCCGCGCCGCCAGCCTGCGCACCCCACTCCCCCGTACCCCTGAAGGCGCGGCGAGCCGGACCGCCACGCGGAGGCACATCAGGTCCAGATACGCCCCGAAGATCTCGTCCCGGTCGGGGCAACCGGCCACACCCCCGGGCAGCGCCGCCCGCACCTCGCTCAGCAGCCGCAACGACAGCGGATGCCCGGCCTCCCGCTCCGCGAGCGCCCCCTCCGGCACACCGAGCCGCTCCCGCGCCCGCCGCGCCGCCTCCCCCACAAGGTCCCCGATCCGTACGCACGGAGGCAGCCCGGACGGCCCCACGGCCGCCGGCCCGTACAGCACGTCCCCGCCGAACAGCGCGCCCGCCTGCTCCCAGTACTCGGCACGGCACGCCACCACCAACCGCACCCCGCATGCCGCGAGCCACCGCTCGGTCCCCCGCGACCAGGCGCTCAGGCGGTGCGCGAGCACAGGCGGCATCTCCTCCGGCCCGTCGAGCAACAGCACGAGCGGCCGTCCGGTCTCCCGGGCGACCTCGGCGATCCGCTCGGCGGAGACGTCCCCCACGTCCCCGGCGACCGCCTCCTCCCGCGACGCCGCCACGATCCGGCCCGCCCGCGCGAGCGTCCGCCCCACCGCCTGCGCGACCGACGCGTCGTCCTCGCTCAGGTCCGCGCCCCGCAGCCACACCGTGGGCGCGGCGCCGTCCCCCTCGGCCCGGCGCCCGGCGAACGCGGCGAGTTCCGTGGTCCGCCCGCTCCCCGGCTCCCCGACCAGGGCCAGCACCCGCGCCTCGCCGTCCGCACCCGACGTGAATGCGTCCAACTCCCGTGTCACATCAGGCCGTTCGACCGGCTCGGGCCCGTCCGTCCCCGGCCCGTCGCTGCCCACCGAGATCCCGGCAAGCTGAAGCACCCCACCGAGATTCAGATCGTCCCCGTACGCGGGCACGGTCGCGGCATTGCGCGCCAGCAGCTCGGCCAGCGGACCCCGCCCGCCCGCGCCCGCGGCCACCGCCCGCAGCGGCATCGCGAACCCGGCCGCCCGGTGCCCGGCCCGCAGCTCCGTACCGAGCACGGCGACCACTGCCCCGGTACGCGCGTCGAGCACAGGACCGCCCGCGGCCCCACCGCCGACGCGCAACGCATCCGCCCCGTCCGTACCGACGGCCAGCTCCAGGACCCCGTCCAACAGGTGACTGCGGCCCCCGGCCACGTACGCGACCGGCGAGCGCCCCAGTACACGCGCCTCGCGCCATCCGCCCGCGGGAATCCGGACGTACGCCCCGGCCGTCGGCGCTCCGGAGGCCGCGACCGGCAGCGGCACCGCGCCGAGCCCCTGCGTGCGCAGCAACGCCAGGTTCGCCTCAGGCAGTTCGACGATCGACCCGGGCTCCACCACACAGGGCGCACCGCCCGGCCCGTGCACCAGCAGCCGCCCGAGCCCGCTCACCACCTCGTGGCCCGTGACGACCGTCCCCCGGTCGTCCGCCGCGAAGCCCGCACCGCGCGGCCGCCCGGCCAGATCGGTGATCCGTACCAGCGGCGGGTCCACCATGACGCGACCCTCCCGCCGTTCTCCGCCACGCCCCGTGTCTCGACGGTAGGCGCGCGGTGATCAGCTGGACAGCGTCAGAGGCGAACGCGCCCCCTTGCGCTCCCCCTGTTCACTCCGAGCGCCCGCCCGAAGGGGTGAAGTGAACGGGCGCACTGGATACACCCTTGAGAGGGGGACGTGGAGCGGCGGCCACCCAGAGACCGGAACCCGCCGCTCCACCGAAATTCATGGCGCAAGCTCAGCCGAACACGGCCAGGCTCTTCGCCTTCCCCTTGGACTCCTCGACCAGAGCGAGGAACTGACCATCGGGCCCGAACACGGCGACGGGACCCGCCCCCGCGTACTCCTCGGGCACCTCCAGGCGCACACCGTTGAGCAGCAGCTTCCCGCGGCGCCCGTCGACGTCCCAGCGCGGGAACGCGGCGGCGGCCGCCTCGGCCACCGGCATCACGGTCAGCGACTCCTGGAGCTGGTCCAGGGTGCGCGCCGAGTCGAGCTTGTACGGGCCGACGCGCGTGCGCCGCAGCGCCGTCAGATGCCCGCCGACACCGAGCCCGGCGCCCAGGTCACGGGCGAGCGCCCTGATGTACGTACCGGACGAGCAGACCACGGACACGACCAGGTCGAGGACCGGCGTGCCGTCCTCTGCGACCGCGTCCCGGACGTCGTACACGGCGAAGGACGAGATCTTGACCGGGCGCGCCGGGATCTCGAACTCCTCGCCCTCGCGGGCCCGCTTGTAGCTGCGGACACCGTTGATCTTGATGGCGCTGACCTTCGACGGCACCTGCATGATGTCGCCGCTCAGCTTGGCGATGCCCGCGTCGATGGCCTCGCGCCGCACCCCGGACGCGTCGGTGGACGAGATGAGCTCGCCCTCCGCGTCGTCCGTGAGCGTGTTCTGCCCGAGCCTGATCGTGCCCAGGTACTCCTTCTCGGTCAGCGCGAGATGGCCGAGGAGCTTGGTGGCGCGCTCGACGCCGAGCACGAGCACACCCGTCGCCATCGGGTCGAGGGTGCCCGCGTGGCCGACCTTGCGGGTCCTGGCGATCCCACGCATCTTGGCCACGACGTCGTGCGAAGTGAAGCCCGACGGCTTGTCGACGATGACAAGCCCGTCGGGCGGAGGGGTGCGGTCGGACATGCTCAGGCTTCGCCGTCCTTCTCGGAGGCGTCGTCGGCATCGTCCTCGGGCTTCCTGTACGGGTCCGCGCCGCCGGCGAAATCGGCGCCGGCGGAGGCCTCGCGCACCTGCTCGTCGGACTGCCGGGCCCGGTCGAGGAGGTCCTCGATGGTGCGGGCGTTCTCCGGCAGGGCGTCCGCGACGAAGGCCAGGGTCGGCGTGAACTTCACACCGGCCGCCTGACCGACCGCAGAGCGCAGGACGCCCTTGGCGCTCTCCAGACCGGCGGCCGCCTCGGCCCGCTCCTCGTCGCTCCCGTACACCGTGTAGAAGACGGTCGCTTCCCGGAGGTCGCCCGTCACACGGGTGTCGGTGATGGTGATGTGGGAGCCGACCCGCGGGTCCTTGATCCCACGCTGCAGCTTCTGGGCCACCACCTCTCGAATGAGGTCCGCCAGCCTCTTGGCGCGCGCGTTGTCGGCCACTGGTCCGTCTCCTTTTAAGTGCTTACTTGCTTGTTGCTTCAGTCTTCGTCGCTGTGGAGCCTGCGTCGAACCGAGAGCAGTTCCACTTCGGGCCGCCCGGCGACGAGCCGCTCACAGCGGTCCAGTACGTCGGTCAGGTGGCCGGTGTCCCCGGAAACCACCGCGAGCCCGATCTCGGCCCTGCGATGGAGGTTCTGGTTGCCCGTCTCCGCGACGCTCACCGCGTACTTGCGGTGCAGCTCGGCCACGATCGGACGGACGAGGGAGCGCTTCTCCTTCAGCGAGTGGACGTCGCCGAGGAGTAGATCGAAGGACAGAGTCCCCACATACATGTGTGTCCGGATGTCCCGCCGGTCCGGGGTCGTATGGGCGACCGCTTCCGGCCACCGATACGGGAACGGTACACGCAACGGCCGGGGCCGATCGACGGAAATAAGTCCCGTCGACCGGCCCCGATCGCTGATCAAGCTCAGACGCGCGGCTTCTCGCGCATCTCGTACGTCGCGATGACGTCGTCGACCTTGATGTCGTTGAAGTTGCCGAGGTTGATACCGCCCTCGAACCCTTCGCGGATCTCGGTGACGTCGTCCTTGAAGCGACGCAGGCCCACGATGTTGAGGCTCTCCGCGATGACCTTGTTGTCGCGGAGGAGTCGCGCCTTCGTGTTGCGCTTGACCTCGCCGGAGCGGATGAGAACACCCGCGATGTTGCCCAGCTTGGACGACTTGAAGACCTCGCGGATCTCCGCCGTACCGAGCTCGACCTCTTCGTACTCCGGCTTGAGCATGCCCTTGAGGGCCGCCTCGATCTCCTCGATGGCCTGGTAGATCACCGAGTAGTACCGGACGTCGACACCCTCGCGCTCGGCCATCTGCGCGGCACGACCGGCCGCACGGACGTTGAAGCCGATGACGATGGCGTCCGAGCCCATGGCCAGGTCGATGTCCGACTCCGTGACCGCACCGACACCGCGGTGCAGGACGCGGATGTCGACCTCTTCGCCGACGTCGAGCTGGAGCAGCGAGGACTCGAGAGCCTCCACCGAACCGGACGCGTCGCCCTTGATGATGAGGTTGAGTTCCTGCACCAGACCGGCCTTGAGGGCCTCGTCCAGGTTCTCCAGGGAGAACCTGATACCGCGGCGAGCGAAGTTGGCGTTGCGCTCACGAGCGGCACGCTTCTCGGCGATCTGACGGGCCGTACGGTCCTCGTCCACCACCAGGAAGCTGTCGCCGGCACCCGGGACGTTGGTGAGACCGAGCACGAGGACGGGGGTCGAGGGACCCGCTTCCTGCACGTTGTTCCCGTTGTCGTCGAGCATGGCGCGGACACGGCCGTACGCGTCGCCGACGACCATCGTGTCGCCGATGCGCAGCGTGCCGCGCTGGACCAGGACCGTCGAGACGGCGCCGCGGCCCTTGTCGAGGTGGGACTCGATCGCGATGCCCTGCGCGTCCTGCTCCGGGTTTGCCCGCAGGTCGAGCGAGGCGTCCGCGGTCAGGACCACGGCCTCGAGCAGGGCTTCGATGTTCTCGCCCTGCTTGGCGGAGATGTCGACGAACATGGTCTCGCCGCCGTACTCCTCGGCCACCAGCCCGAACTCGGTGAGCTGACCGCGCACCTTGGTCGGGTCGGCACCCTCGACGTCGATCTTGTTGACCGCGACGACGATCGGGACCTCGGCGGCCTTGGCGTGGTTCAACGCCTCGATCGTCTGGGGCATGACGCCGTCGTTGGCCGCCACCACGAGGATCGCGATGTCGGTCGACTTCGCACCACGGGCACGCATGGCGGTGAACGCCTCGTGACCCGGGGTGTCGATGAAGGTGATACGGCGCTCTTCGCCGTTGACCTCGGCACCGACCTGGTACGCACCAATGTGCTGCGTGATGCCGCCGGCCTCACCCGCGATGACGTTCGTCTTGCGGATCGTGTCGAGGAGGCGGGTCTTACCGTGGTCGACGTGACCCATGACGGTCACGACCGGCGGACGCGCGACGAGGAACTCCTCGCCACCCTCGTCCTCGCCGAACTCGATGTCGAAGGACTCGAGCAGCTCGCGGTCCTCCTCCTCGGGGCTGACGATCTCGAGGACGAAGTTCATCTCGTCCGCGAGGAGCTTCAGCGTCTCGTCGGAGACGGACTGCGTGGCAGTGACCATCTCGCCGAGGTTCATCATCACGCCGACGAGCGACGCCGGATTGGCGTTGATCTTCTCGGCGAAGTCGGTGAGGGAAGCACCGCGCGACAGACGCACCGTGGCGCCGTTGCCGCGAGGCAGCATGACGCCGCCCACCGACGGGGCCTGCATGGCCTCGTACTCCTGGCGCCTCTGACGCTTCGACTTGCGACCACGACGGGCGGGCCCGCCGGGACGACCGAACGCACCCTGCGTGCCACCACGGGCACCGGGACCACCGGGACGACCGCCACCGGGACGACCGGCGAAGCCGCCGGGACGACCGCCGCCGCCACCGCCCGGACCACCGGGACGACCGGCGAAGCCGCCGCCACCGCCACCGGGACCACCGGGACGACCGGCGAAGCCGGGACGACCGCCACCGCCGCCGCCACCCGGACGACCGCCGCCGCCGGGACCACCGCGACCGCCGCCGCCACCCGGACCCGGACGCGGGCCCGCAGCGGGACGCTGCGGCATCATGCCGGGGTTCGGACGGTTGCCGCCGCCGCCACCGGGACGCGGACCGGCCGCACCGGCGCCGCCGGCCTGCGGACGGGGCATGCTGCCCGGGCTCGGACGGTTGCCGCCCTGACCCTGCGGACGGGGGGCACCCTGGCCGCCACCCTGCGGGCGCGGACCGCCCGGGGCACCCTGGCCGCCGGGACGCGGGGCGCCGCCCGGACGGGGCGCCTGCGGGCGCGCCATGCCGGTGGAGCCACCAGAGGTGAAGGGGTTGTTGCCCGGACGCGGGCCCGAGGGACGGGCGCCACCGGGACGCTGGCCCTGGCCGCCGGGACGCGGGGCGCCCTGACGGTCGCCACGGTCACCGCGGTCACTGCGCTGGCCACCCTGGCCCTGGCCACGGTCCTGACCGGGGGCCGGACGGCCACCGGGCTTCGGGGCGCCGGGGCGCGGAGCGGCCTGGCTGCCGGGCTTCGGGGCCGCGGGGGCCTGCGAGGCGGCGGGAGCCTGGAACTCCGGCGTGCTGGGCGCCGGGGAAGCGGGCTTCGGAGCCGGCTTCGGGCCGGGCGTCGGCCGCGGACCCGGGGCCGCCGGAGCGGCCGGGGCGGCCGGCTTCTCCGCAGCGGGCGTCTCCACGGCGGGCTTCTCCGCAGCCGGCGTCTCCGCGGCGGCGGGCTTCGGCGCAGCCGGGCCCGGACGCGGGGCGGCAGGCTTGGCGGCCTGCGCGGGAGAGGGGGTGGGACGCGGCGCCGCGGGCTTCGCGGGTGCGTCCTTCTTGGCGGCGGGCTTCTTGGCCGCGCCGTTGGTGCCCTGATTCAGGGCGTCAGTCAACTTGCGTACAACCGGCGCCTCGATGGTCGAGGACGCCGAACGTACGAATTCACCGAGTTCTTGGAGCTTGGCCATGACGACCTTGCTCTCCACTCCGAACTCCTTGGCGAGTTCGTATACCCGGACCTTAGCCACTTCGCTCCTTTTAGGTCCGGGTTACGCCGGACCGTCGCTACTTCATGGGCGTACTCATCGCGTGCTCATCGAGTGCTCATCGCAATCTCGACCTACTTCCAACTCGCGGAATACCAGGGCCGCACGGGGGTTCCGTGCGGCGCTTCTTACGGTGTTGCCTGCTCGACGCGGTGGCGCAGGGCCGCCGTGTCGAACGGTCCAGGGGCCCGATAAGCCCTCTGAAACGCCCGGCGGCGGACCGCCAGGTCAAGACAGGCCAGGGCGGGATGCACGTACGCACCCCGGCCGGGCAGCGTACCGCGATCATCGGGGACGCATTGGCCCTCGATCACCACGATCCGCAGCAGTTCGCTCTTGGCCGCTCGCTCCCGGCATCCCACGCAGGTTCGCTCAGGGCATGCGCGGGCATGCGTCCGACCAGACACGGTTAAGTCTACCTCCCCGTATCGACCTCACCCCTTTGGGGCAAAGATCGAACGGTTGGCTCGTCACATACTGTCGTGGTCCAAGCGCCGAGCGCTCGGATTTATTCCCCTTCGGGAGCACCCTCGGGGGCGTCGGCCTGCTCGGTGTCCGGGCGGATGTCGATGCGCCAGCCGGTGAGCCGGGCCGCGAGCCGGGCGTTCTGCCCCTCCTTGCCGATGGCAAGGGAGAGCTGGTAGTCGGGCACCGTCACGCGGGCCGAGCGGGCCGCGAGGTCCACGATCTCGACCTTGGAGACACGGGCCGGGGACAGCGCGTTGGCCACCATCTCGGCCGGGTCGTCGGACCAGTCGACGATGTCGATCTTCTCGCCGTTGAGCTCGCCCATGACATTGCGCACACGGCCGCCCATCGGGCCGATGCAGGCGCCCTTGGCGTTGAGCCCGCTCCGGGTGGAGCGCACGGCGATCTTCGAACGGTGCCCGGCCTCGCGGGCGATGGCGCAGATCTCGACGCTGCCGTCGGCGATCTCCGGCACCTCGAGCGAGAAGAGCTTCTTCACGAGGTTCGGGTGCGTACGGGACAGGGTCACGGAGGGGCCGCGGACGCCCTTGGCGACGCGCACGACGTACGAGCGCAGCCGCAGGCCGTGCGGGTACTCCTCGCCGGGAACCTGCTCCTGCACCGGCAGGATGGCTTCCAGCTTGCCGATGTCGACCAGCACGTTCTTCGGGTCGCGGCCCTGCTGGACCTGGCCCATCACGATGTCGCCCTCGCGGCCCGCGTACTCGCCGAGCGTCGCGTCGTCCTCGGCGTCGCGCAGCCGCTGCAGGATGACCTGCTTCGCGGTGGTGGCGGCGATCCGGCCGAAGTCGGAGGGGGTGTCGTCGAACTCCTTGGGCTCCTGGCCCTCTTCGAGGTCCGACGGGTCCTCCTTCGCCCAGACCGTGACGTGGCCGCTCTCGCGGTCGAGCCGCACGCGCGCGTGGCGGAAGCTTCCGTCGGTGCGGTGGTAGGCGATGAGGAGAGCCGACTCGATCGCTTCTACCAGCAGATCGAAGGAGATCTCCTTCTCCCGGACCAGCCCACGCAGGGCACTCATGTCGATGTCCACGGCTACGCCTCCTCTTCGTTGTCGTTGTCGTCGGCGTCGTTCTTGTTCTTGCGGTTGAACTCGACCTGGACCCGCGCCTTGGCGATGTCCGCGAAGTCGAGCCTTCGGGAGGTCGGCTTGCGCCCCTTCACTCCCGGTACTTCCAGGTCGAGGCCGTCGTCGTCGACCTTGATGATGCGCGCGACCAGCTCGGATTCGTCGTTCAGCTGGAACTTCACGAGGCGGTCCGTCGCGCGGACGTAGTGACGGTGCTCGGTGAGGGGGCGCTCGGCGCCGGGCGTTCCGACCTCGAGTTCGTACTCGCCCTCGCCCATGGCGTCGGTCTCGTCGAGCTTCGCCGAGAGCGCGCGGCTCACATCGGCGATCACGTCCAGGTCGGCGCCCTCGTCGGAGTCGACGACGACGCGCAGCACACGCTTGCGTCCGACCGAGGCCACTTCGATCTCTTCGAGTTCGAGCCCCTGTGAGGTGACGAGCGGTTCCAGTAGTTCCCGCAGCCTCTCGTTCTGGGTGGTGCTCATCCGGGTGACTCCTCGGCCGCGTGTGCTGTTGTGGTTACTGACTTTCCTTGCGCGTCAGCTCAAAGGGTATCCGGTCCAGGGGGGTGTTGCCGTCCACCCGTGCGAGGGCGACGGTACGGTGATCACCGCCACTCCCCCTCGGTCGGACCTGATCAGTTCCGATCAAGTAGCCGCCTCCCTGAAAGCACCCTCTCCTCCCGCCTCTTCGCCCCTGAGGACGCCTGCCGTGCCGCTGCCCCCTCTCGCCCGCTCCGGGCCACGTCGTAGGACTCTGCTCGCCTCGCTGGCCGGGGCCGCGCTGCTGACCGGCTGCTCGGACGCCGAAGGCGGCGCCGACGGTGGCAGCGGGGCGCCCGCCGCGGCACAGGAGAAGCGGCTGCGGACGCAGGCGGCGCGGGAGAGCTCGGACCTCCTCGGCCAGTACGACCGGGCGGTGTCGGCCCGTCCGGCGCTCGCGGAGCGGCTGAACCCGCTGCGGGCCGAGGTCGAGCGGCACCTGAAGGCGTTCGGCGGGGCCCGTCGGCCTTCGGGCGCCGCGGCGCCCCCGGGCGGTAAGTCGGCCGCGGCGCCGGCCTCCGAGAAGGACATCCTCAAGGCGCTCTCGGTGGCCGAGCAGCGGCTCTCGGACCGCCGGATGTCCGCGCTCGTGGACGCCCCCGGTGAGCTGGCACGGCTGCTCGCGTCGGTGGCGGCGGCCGGGGCAGGGCACGCGTATCTGCTGTCGGAGGACGGACGGAAATGAGCTCGGACAACAGCGAGAACGAGCTGCTCGGGGCGGTGCAGGCGGCGCTGCGCGCCGAGCACGCGGCGGTGTACGGCTACGGGGTGGTCGGCGGCCGGATCGGCGAGGACCGCAGGGGCCGGGCCAGGGACGCGTACGACGCGCATCGCGCCCGCCGCGACGAACTGCGGCGCACGGTGCGCGACTTGGGCGGCAATCCCGAGGAGTCCGCGGGAGCGTACGCGCTGCCGTTCCCGGTGCCCGACTCGTCGGCGGCGGCTCGGCTCGCCGCGGACATCGAGAGCAGGGTCGCGGGCGTCTACTCGGATCTCGTACGGGCGGCGAGCGGGGAGCGGCGCCGGAGCGCGGCCGACGCGCTCCGTGAGGCGGCGGTCCGTGCCGTGCGCTGGGGCGGCGGCAGCGTAGCCTTCCCTGGGCTCTCCGAACGGGCCGCGGCGCCGTCCGCGTCGTCGCCCCCGCCGGAGGACCCCAGCACATAGGCAGACTTGGGAAGGAAATCCCCGCGCATGGCATCCCCGCCCATGGCATTCGAACCGCCTTCGCGTCTTGTGAACGCGCTCGGCGAGGTGCGTGACGACGGGGCGTCGGCGTGGCTCGACCGGGTCGGCACGCTGCTCGACGAGGCGGCGGAGCGGCGCGATGTGACGGTGGAGCGGGTGCATGTGCCCGGGGGCCGCAGCAGCCTGGTCGCCCACGTCCGCAGGGCGGACGGCTCACCGGCGATCCTCAAGCTGGCGCCCGAGCGGTTCCGCCCGGAGGCCGAGCGCGCGGCGCTCACACACTGGGACGGCTTCGGCGCGGTGCGCCTGCTGGACCCGGGCGTGAACGACGGCGCACTCCTCCTCGAACGCCTCCACCCGGAGATCTCCGTCCGTACGCTGCCGGAGGCGAAGGCGCTCCTGGAAGCGGCGGGCACGCTTCGGCGCCTGTGGGTGGACCCGCCCGAGGGGCGCAACTGCGAGACCGTTCCGGAGCGCACGGGCCGCCAGGCGGTCGGTATGCGGGCGACGGTGGACTCCTTCCCCGACGTGGCTCCCCTGATCGACGCGGCCCTCGAAAGGCGGGACGAGCTCGTCTCCTCGCCTCCCGAACTCCGTTTGCTGCACGGTACGTTCCGACAGTCCAAGGTGCTGTCCGGGGAGCGGATGCCGTGGCTGGCGGTCGGCCCCGACCCGGTCGTCGGCGAGACCGCCTTCGACCTGGCGCGCCTGGTCCGCGACCGCGTGGAGGACCTCATCGGCTCCCCCTCGGGTCCGGCCATCACCCGCCGCCGGGTGAAGAAGCTCGCGGAGTCCCTGGAGGTCGACCAGGACCGCCTGCGCGGCTGGACCCTCTTCCGCGCGGTGGAATCGGGCGCGCGGGCACTGCGCGTGGGGCGGCACCAGGACGGCGAGAACCTGTTGGAGTTCGCGGGCTGGCTGTGACGTCGCGGCGGAGCCGTGTGACGTGGGGCCGAGCCGCTTTCCAGCGTTGGCTGGGGTAGCCGGCCGACCGCCCCCACGCCACGGGGCTCCGCCCCGGACCCCGCGCCTCAATCGCCGGCGGGGCTTGAAAGATCGGGGCTCGGCCCCGGGTCCGGCGCCTCAAACGCCGGAGGGGCTGAATTTGCCGCCCCGGCCCCGCTGCTCAAGCGCCGCAGGGGCCTGAATTGTCCTGCCGTCCCCGGCCCCGCTGCTGATGGCAGCGGGGCCGGGGACCGGGTGTGCTTATGCCGTGAGGCGGGCGACGGCCTCGGCGACCGTCAGTTCCTCGCGTTCGCCGGTGCGGCGGTCCTTCAGTTCTACGACGCCGTCGGCGCTGCGGCGGCCCGCGACCAGGATCTTCGGGACGCCGATCAGCTCGGAGTCGGTGAACTTCACGCCGGGCGAGATGCCGGGGCGGTCGTCGACCAGGACTCGGACGCCCGCGGCCGCGAGCTTGTCGGAGACCTCCAGGGCCAGTTCGGTCTGGAGGGCCTTGCCCGCCGCCACCACGTGCACGTCGGCGGGGGCGATCTCCTCCGGCCAGATCAGGCCCTTGTCGTCGGCGTGCTGCTCGGCGAGCGCCGCGACGGCACGCGAGACCCCGATGCCGTACGAGCCCATGGTCACGCGGACCGGCTTGCCGTTCTGGCCGAGGACGTCGAGCTGGAACGCGTCGGCGTACTTGCGGCCGAGCTGGAAGATGTGGCCGATCTCGATGGCGCGGTCCAGCTTGAGGCCGGTGCCGCAGTTGGGGCACGGGTCGCCTTCCTGGACGACGACCACGTCGACGTACTCGGAGACCTCGAAGTCACGGCCCGCGACGACGTTCTTCGCGTGCACGCCGTTCTTGTTGGCGCCGGTGATCCACGCCGTGCCGGGGGCGACCCGCGGGTCGGCGATGTACGTGACCTTCTCCAGGCCCTGCGGGCCAACGTAGCCACGTACCAGGTCGTCGCGGCCCTCGAAGTCCTCGGCGGTGACCAGCTCGACGGCGGCCGGGGCGAAGTGCGCCTCGACCTTGCCCATGTCGACCTCGCGGTCCCCGGGGACGCCGACGGCGACGATCTCGCCGTCGACCTTGACGAGGAGGTTCTTGAGGGTCGCCGAGGCCGGGACCTGCATGTACGCGGCGAGCGTCTCGATCGTGGGGGTGTCGGGGGTCGGGGTCTCCTCCAGGGCGGGCACGCCCTCCGCGTCGACCGTCTGCACGGCGAAGCCGACCGCCTCGGTGTTCGCCGCGTAGTCGCAGTGCGGGCAGTCCGCGAAGGTGTCCTCGCCGGCCGCGGCCGGGGCCAGGAACTCCTCCGACTTCGAGCCGCCCATGGCGCCGGCGGTCGCGGCGCAGATCCGGTAGTCGAGGCCGAGGCGCTCGAAGATGCGCTGGTACGCGGCGCGGTGCAGGCCGTACGACTCGGCGAGGCCCTCGTCGGAGAGGTCGAAGGAGTACGAGTCCTTCATCTGGAACTCGCGGCCGCGCAGGATGCCGGCGCGGGGGCGGGCCTCGTCGCGGTACTTGGTCTGGATCTGGTAGAGGATCACCGGCAGGTCCTTGTAGGACGTGCACTGGTCCTTGACCAGCTGGGTGAAGATCTCCTCGTGGGTCGGGCCGAGCAGGTAGTCGCCGCCCCTGCGGTCCTGGAGGCGGAACAGCTCGGCGCCGTACTCCTCCCAGCGCCCCGTCGCCTCGTACGGCTCCTTGGGGAGCAGGGCGGGCAGGAGGACCTCCTGGCCGCCGATGGCGTCCATCTCCTCGCGGATGACGCGCTCGACGTTCGCGTAGACCCGTCGGCCGAGCGGCAGCCAGGACCAGACACCGGCGGCGGTGCGGCGCACGAAACCGGCGCGGACCAGCAGCTTGTGGCTGAGGACTTCGGCGTCCGCCGGGTCGTCGCGCAGTGTCTTCACCATCAACCGGGACATGCGCTGGACCTGGACCTTGGCCATGATTCTTGACTCCTGCGACGAAAGGGTGATGTCAGGAGGTTAGCCGGGGCCCGGGTGCGGCCGGAAATCGGTTCTCAGGGCATGCGCCTGAGGGGCAGCGGCGCGCCCATCACGGCGTACGGCCTGGGGGCGCTCGGGAACAGCACCTGGCGGGCCAGATCCTCGTAGCCGAGCGAGTGGTAGAGGCCGCGGGCCGGGCTGTCGATGTCGATCGCGGAGAGGATCGAGCGGGGCTCGGTGGCGCCGGCGGTGATCGTCGTGATGAGGGTGCGGCCGGTGCCGCGGTTCTGGTAGCCGGGGTGCACGTGCAACTCCGTGATCACGAAGGAGTCGTCGAGCCAGCGGTCCTCGTCGCGGGCGCGCAGATACGGCTCGACGACGGTGGACCACCAGTGGGTGCGGTCGTTCGGCATCCCGTAGACGAAGCCGACGAGTCGGCCGGTTTCGGTCGTCGCGCCGAGGGAGCGGGCCCCCGGGTAGGTGATGTGCCGCAGCACGATCTGGCGGCGTACGGCGATCTCGTCGTCGCTGAGTCCGAACGCGTACGCCTGCACGGCGAGCGCCTCGTCGACACGGGTGCGCAGGTCCAGGGGGCCGATGGTGACGGCGCGGTCGTCCGTGCGGTTCCGGTGCGGCATGCGGGGAGGGTACCCCGGTGCGGCGGTCGGTTGTGCGGGTGGCCGGGGCGGGGCCCTCCGTATCGCGGCGCGGCACCGGGGGCCCGCCCTGCCGTGGTCGACGTCGTCCCCACCATTACGCGGCACCGGGTGCCGTGGTCGGCGCCTCCCGTCCTGGTTGCGCCGCACCGGGGTGCCGCCTTGCCCACCCTGCCGCCCAAGGCGGCAGATTGCCCAAGGCGGTCGGGGTCGCCGCAAACGGTGGGGAGCCGTGGCTGGCGGCGGATCGGCCAAGGCAGCGGCGGCACCCCGTCGGGCCGACGCCCCCGGAGGGGGCGGGTGGGTGGGAGATGGGCGGGTGGACGGGAGATGGGCCGGAGCCGGGCGATTGCCTGCGGGTAGGCAAATCAAGCCCCGCTCTGGGACGAGACTCGCGGGGTTCGGGGCAGAGCCCCGTGGCGTAGGAACGGCCAGGACCCGCGCGGAGCCCCGTGCTGTGGGAACGGCCACGCCCCGCGCGGAGCCCCGTGTCCGTAACGCCGGTTCGGCAAAACCAGCCCCGCCGGCGATTGAGGCGCGGGGCCCGGGGCAGAGCCCCGAGGCGTAGGAACGGCCAGGACCCGGGCGGAGCCCCGTGGCGTGGGGGCAGGCGGGCGTCAGTCGGCCGTGGGGAGCCTTGGAACGCTTGACAGTAGGCGGCGCGTGTACGCGTGGTCCGGGGCGCCCAGGACCGTCGGCGTGGGGCCGGACTCGACCACCCGGCCCCGTTCCAGCACGGCAGTGCGTTCGCACAACGCGGCCACCACCGACAGGTCGTGGGAGACCATCACGATCGTCAGGCCCGCCGTCTCCTTCAGCTCGGCCAGCAGGTCGACGACCTTGACCCGCGTCGTGACGTCGAGCGCGGAGACCGGTTCGTCGGCGAGGAGGACCCGCGGGTCGCACACCGTGGCCCGCGCGATGGCGATGCGCTGCCGCTGCCCACCGGAGAACTCGTGCGGGTACCGCTCCCCCGCGTCGGCCGGAAGCCCCACCCGTTCGAGGGCGTGCGCGACCTTCCGGTCCGCCTCCTCCCCCGTCGCGACGCCGAGCGACCGCAGCGGCTCGGCCACGATCCGCCGCACCCGCTGCCGCGGGTCCAACGAGGCGTACGGGTCCTGGAAGACGCACTGCACGCCGCGCCGGAACGCCTTCATCTGCGTACGGTCGCGCAGCCGCAGCTCGTCCCCGTCGAAGCGGACCGTCCCGGACGTGGGGCGGGCGAGCCCGAGCAGCATGCGCAGCAGCGTCGTCTTGCCCGCACCCGACTCACCGACGAGCGCCAGGCTCCGCCCCGTCTCCACCGCCACCGACACGTCCGTGACGACGGGAGCGGGGGCGCCCCGGTACGCGTACGAGACCCCCTCCAGTTCCAGCACAGGGGTGCTCATCGCACGCCTCCCAGGTCGAGCGCGGACTCCAGTTGCCGCGCGCTGTCCACCAGCGCCTTCGTGTACGCCTCGCGCGGGGCCCGTACGACGTCGGCCACCGCGCCCGACTCGACCGCGCGGCCGTCCTTCATCACCAGGACGCGATCCGTCACCTTCGACACGACCGCCAGGTCGTGGCTGACGAACAGCACCGCCATGCCGCGCTCGCGCACCAGGCCGTCGATCAGTTCCAGCATCTCCGCCTGCACGGTCACGTCCAGCGCCGTCGTCGGCTCGTCGGCGATGAGCAGTGCCGGGTCGCAGGCGAGCGCCATGGCGAGGGCGACGCGCTGACGCTGGCCGCCGGAGATCTCGTGCGGGAAGGCGCGGGCGATGCGGGCCGGGTCGGGAAGGCGTACCTGTTCGAGGAGGTCCGTCACCGCCGACTTCAGCGCGGCGCCCTTCAACTGCCGCCGTCTGCGCAGGGGTTCGGCGATCTGCTTGCCGACCCGCATCAGCGGGTCGAGCGCCGTGAGCGGCTCCTGGAAGACGACGGCCGCGCTCCGGCCGCGTACGCCCACGAGGGTCTTCTCGCTCGCACCGACGATCTGCGTGCCGGCCAGTTCCACGCTTCCCGTCACCGTCATGCCCGCGGGCAGCAGCCCGAGGACGGCCAGGGTCGTCAGGGACTTTCCCGAGCCGGATTCGCCGATCAGGCCCAGGCGTTCGCCGCGCGCGACCTCGAAGCCGAGACCGGACACCAGCTCACGCCCGTCTCCCGTACGGACCGTGAGTCCGTCCACGGAAAGCAACGGTTCACTCATGCCGCCGCCCTCTCCTTCCGCGCCGTCGGGTCGAGAACGTCCCGCAGCCCGTCCGCGACCAGGTTGACGCCGATCACCAGCAGGACGAGCAGCACGCCCGGCGCCAGCGCGCCCGCCGGTGCCGTCGTGAACGTCGCCTGCGCCTCCTGGAGCATCCGGCCCCACGAGGCGTTCGGCGGCGGCGCCCCGAGGCCGAGGTACGAGAGCCCCGCCTCCGCGAGCACCGCGAGGCCGAACTGGAGCGCCAGGTTCACCGCGAGCGTCGGCCAGATGTTGGGCAGGACGTGGCCCGCGACGATCCGCGGCCACGAGGTGCCCGACGTGCGGGACGCCGTGATGTAGTCCTGCGCCAGCACTCGCTTGACCAGGATCCGGGTCAGCCGCGCCACGACCGCGCTCTGCGCGAGGCCGATCGCGAGGATCGCCGAGCCGAGCGTCGCCGACCGCGCCGCGACGATCAGCATCGCGAGCAGCAGCGTCGGGAACGCGATGAGGATGTCGAGCAGCGCGGAGAGCGTGTCGTCGAACCAGCCCTGCGCGAACGCCGCGAGGAGCCCGAGCGTCACGCCGAGCAGCGCCGCGACGGCGACCGAGCCGAGCCCGGCCTGGAGTGCGATCCGCGAACCCGTCATGAGCTGCGTGAACAGGTCGCGTCCCAGCTTGTCGGTGCCGAGCAGATGCCCGCCGCCGGGACCGGCGAGCCGGCCGCCGGACGTGTCCTCACTGTCGTACGGCAGCCAGAACAGGGAGACGAGCGCGAGCAGTACGACGAGGCCCGCGAAGACGGCCCCCGTCCACAGCGTCACGGAAGCCCTCCCGGAAGGACGACGCTTCATCGCACCCCACCCCCGGAGAGCCGCCCGCGCAGCCGCGGGTCCACGAGCCGCTGCACGAGGTCCGCCGCGAACCCGATGATCAGCACCCCGAACGTCGACACGAACAGCACGCCCTGGATCACCGGGTAGTCGTGCTGCGCGATCCCCGTCGCGAGCATGGAGCCGAGCCCCGGCAGCGCGAACACGGACTCGACGACGACCGCGCCGAGCAGCGTGGACGCCAGCTCGATGCCGAGGATGGAGATGACGGGCACGGACGCGTTGCGCAGCCCGTGCCGCCACATGGCCCGTCCGAACGACGAGCCGAGCGCCCGCGCCGTGCGCAGGTACTCGCTGTCGAGGACGTCGAGCGTCGCGGAGCGTACGTAGCGGATGAGGGACGCCGACATCACGAGCGCCACCGTCACCACCGGCAGCACCAGTGACTGCACGGCCTCGGCCGGGGTGTCCCATCCGTCCTGCGGGAAGCCGCCGGACGGCAGCCAGCCCGCGTTCAGCGCGAACACGGCGATGAGGATCATGCCGAGCCAGAACACCGGGACGGCGATGCCGAGTTGGGAGACGCCGCTGAGCAGCGCCCCGTACCAGGTCCGTCGCTTGTACGCGGCCAGGAAGCCTGCCGGTACGGCGACGAGCACGGCGAGCACGAACGCGGAGAGCGTCAGCGGCACCGTCACGTTCAGGCGCTGCGACACCTCCGGGCCGACCGGCAGCGAGGACACGAAGGACGTGCCGAGGTCACCGCTCGCCAACTGGCCGATCCAGTGCGTGAACTGCTCGGGCAGCGGCTTGTCGGAGCCGATGGAGTGCCGGGCCGCGGCGATCTGCTCCGGCGAGGCGCCCACCGAGGTGAGCGCGTTCGCCGGGTCGCCGGGCAGCATCCGAAGCAGCACGAACAGCACGACGGACGCGAGGACGAGGGAGACCAGCAGGAACACCAGTCTCCGCAGGAGGTATCTCAGCATGGCCGGTCGGTCAGCTGCTCTTCTTGATGTCGTACGCGAAGAACTGCGAGTTCAGGCCGTTGAGCGGGTAGCCCGACAGCTTCGTGTTCGCGACGACGATCTGCGGATACAGGTAGAGCCAGTCGCTGGCCGCGTCCTCTGCGGTCTTGCGGTTGACCTTCTTGAGGATCTCGGTCTGCTCGGACGTCGAGGACGCCTGCTCGGCCTTCTCGACCCAGTCCTGGACCTGCTTGTCGTCATAGCCCCAGTAGAAGTCGGGGTCGCCGTACCAGACGAGGTCGCGGTCGTTGACGTGCTCCTGGAGCGTGGCCGTGAAGTCGTGGTTCTTGTAGACCTTCGTGTACCACTCGTCGGGCGTGATCGTGTTGATCTTGACGGTGATGCCGACCTTGGCGAGCTGCGACTTGATGAAGGTCGCGGCCGTGGGGTGCGGGTCGTAGTTCGGGGTGTCGAGCGTGAAGCTGAACCCCTTGGCGTGACCCGCCTCCTTGAGGAGCTTCTTGGCCTTCGCGACGTCGTGCGCGTTGACGTCCGTCAGGTCCTCGTACCAGGGGTCGGTGGGCACCGCCATCGACCCGATCTGCTTGCCGTAGCCGCCCCAGACGGATTCGAGGAGCTTCTTGTCGTCGATGGCGGCCGAGACGGCCTGGCGCACCTTGACGTCCGTGAAGGGCTTGGCCTTGTCGTTGAAGGCGAGGAGTAGCTTGGTGGTGGAGTTGCCGTCGTTGACCTTGTAGTTCTGGTCGGACTTGAACTGGTCGAGGGCGTCCGGGGACTGCTCGCTGGTGACGACGTCGACGGCGTTGGTCTGGAGCGCGTTGTTGAGGGCGGTCGCGTCCTTGTAGTAGTGGAAGACGGCCTGCTTGTTCTTGGCGGCCGTGCCCCAGTAGCCCGCGAACCGGTCGAGGCTGAGCGCGGAGCCGCGCGTCCACTTCTTCAGCTGGTACGGGCCGGTGCCGTCTTCCGTGATCTTCAGGTTCTCGGCGTCGGCGTTGATGATCCAGACGTAACTGAGGTTGTAGACGAAGGAGATCGACTTCTTGGACAGCGTGACCTTGACGGTCTTCGCGTCCGGGGTCGTGACGTCCTTCATGACCTCGAGGTTCGACTTCCGCGCGGACTGCGAGTCCTTCGCGATCACCTTCTCCAGGCTGTACTTGACGTCCTCGCTGGTCAGCTTCTTGCCGCTGTGGAACTTGACGCCGTCGCGGAGGGTGAAGGTGTAGGTGAGGCCGTCGTCGGAGACCTTGTAGTCGTCGGCGAGGAGCTTCTCGACCTTGCCCTTGTCGGTGAGCTTGAACAGCCCCTCGTAGACGTTGCCGTTGAGGGCCTCGGTGACGCCCTGGCCGCCGCCCGCGGTGTTGTCGAGGTTCTGCGGCTCGTAGAGGGAGCCGATGTTGACCGTGGCGTCCTTGTCGTACGCGCCGCTGCCGGAGGCCGAGTTGGAGCCGCCGCCGCAGGCCGCGAGCGTGACGGCGAGGGCGACGGTGAGCACGCCGGCGGACAGGGGTCTCTTGGGGAAGCGCATGAGGGGGCCTTACGTGAAGGGATGCGGGGGGATCGATCAGTGAGCGGTGCCGGCGGCGCCGTCGCGGAAGACCGGGAGCTTCTCGCCCGCCTCGACGGGCAGGTGGAGCCGGTTCTGCCGCGGCGGCATCGGACAGTTGTACTGATCGGAGAAGCCGCACGGGGGTACGAAGGCCCGGTTGAAGTCGAGGCGCACACGGCCCTCGCCGGTGTGCTCCACGAAGAGGAAGCGGCCCGCACCGTAGGTGCTGTCGCCGTTGGTGGGGTCGCCGAAGACGAGGAGGAGGGTGCCGTCGTCGTCGAACGCGGAGAGCGTGTAGTCGGTGCCGTCGACGGTCAGGGCGATGTCGCCGGGGACGACCTTCTCGCGGGTGCCGCCGTTGTCCCGCAGGTGCTCGAAGGCGACGGTGCGGGCGCCCTCGACGGGCGTGTACGTGGCGTCGAGGACCCAGGACGGGTCGTACGCGAAGGCGTCGACGTCTTCGAAGCCCTGGATCGCCGGGGAGTTCGCGTCCCAGAACCGCAGGCCGTGCTCGGGGGCACCGGTGACCATGTCGGTGCGCTCCAGGGCCGTCACGGTGACGGTGCCGGGCTGTCCCGCGCGGGCGGCGTCGAGGTCGGGGGTCTCGCCGGCCGGGAGCCAGCGGGTCTCGACGAGCGCGAGGTTGCCCGTGGGGGCGGTGAGGGAGCGGCGCCGGTCGGCACGCCATTCCTGCCAGGCGGCCATGCCGGAACCGGGAGCGGACATCGTGAGGCACCTACAGTCAGTGAAGCTTGAACCAAAGCAAAGCAGTACCTTTATGGTCCATAAGACTTACTAATGTCAATGCGCACGAAAGAGATGAGACGGGCAACACAGCCCGCTCACCAGGGAATTTTCGGGTTGCCTCTGGAAGGTGCCTAGAACAGCACGCTCATGAACGCCCCGACCTCTTCGAATCCCACGCGCCGGTACGCGGCACGGGCCGGGGTGTTGAAGTCGTTGACGTAGAGGCTGACCACGGGGGCCACGTCGGCGAGGGCGTAGCGCAGGACCGCCGCCATGCCGGGCGCCGCGAGGCCCATGCCCCGGTACTCGGGGGCCACCCACACGCCCTGGATCTGGCAGACCTGGTCGGTCGCGGCGCCGATCTCCGCCTTGAACGCGACCTTGCCGTTCTCGTCGAGGCGGGCGAACGAGCGGCCCATGCCGACCAGTTCGGCCACCCGCGCCTGGTACAGCAGACCGCCGTCACCGGCCATCGGGGAGACGCCGACCTCCTCGGTGAACATCGCCACGCACGCCGGCATGATCGTGTCCATCTCGTCCTTGCGGACGCGGCGGATGTACGGGTCGGGGGTGACGTCCGTGGGCATCCGGTCGGTCACCATCAGCGGCTGCTGGGCGCGGATCTCGCGGGCCGGGCCCCAGCCCGGTTCGAGCAGCTGCCACAGGCGGGCGGTGGGCTCCGCCGGGCCGACGATGGAGGAGCAGCGGCGGCCCGCCCGCCGGGCGCGGTCGGCGAAGCCGCGGACGGCGCGGTCGGTCGCGCAGATCGGGACGAGGTTGGCGCCCGCGTAGCACAGGGACTCCAGCATCCCGTCCTCGTACCAGCCCCACATCTCGCCGCCGAGCCGCCACGGGTCGAGGCCCGCGGCACGGACCCGGGCCGTGACGAAGGCGTTCGCGACGGGCTCGCGGTCGAGGACGGCGAGCGCGGCGTCGAGGTCACTCGGTTCGAGCACCCGAGTGGTGGTCTGAGTCAACACGTGCGGAGGGGCCTCACCAGATGGGCTACTGATCTCCGCACTGTACCTGGCGCTCCGCGGGTGTGGCGGGTCGACGTTTCGGCCCCCTTTGCTTCGGGGCCTCCCGCGTGGGGCGTGTCCCTTGTGCCGTTACGTCGGCGGGTGCGGTTTCGTAGGTGGTTTGCGCAGTTCCCCGCGCCCCTTTCAGGGGCGCGGGGAACTGCGCGAACGGGACCAACGACGGGACCGGGAGCCGCCGACGCGACTGCGTACCCCGCTCGTGGACGCGCAAAGGCCCGCCCACCCGGGACGGGCAGCGCGGGCCTGGTTGCGACGGGGTCAGCCGGCGACGGACACCGACGGTTCGCCGGAGGCGATGCCGTCCTTCTCCATCTGCTCGGCGATCTTCATCGCCTCGTCGATGAGCGTCTCGACGATCTTCGACTCGGGCACCGTCTTGATGACCTCGCCCTTGACGAAGATCTGGCCCTTGCCGTTGCCGGAGGCGACACCGAGGTCGGCCTCACGCGCCTCGCCCGGCCCGTTCACGACGCAGCCCATGACGGCCACGCGCAGCGGGACCTCCATGCCGTCGAGGCCGGCCGTGACCTCCTCGGCGAGCTTGTAGACGTCGACCTGGGCGCGGCCGCAGGACGGGCAGGAGACGATCTCCAGGCGGCGGGGCTTGAGGCCGAGGGACTCCAGGATCTGGTTGCCGACCTTGATCTCCTCGACCGGCGGGGCGGACAGGGAGACGCGGATCGTGTCACCGATGCCCTCGGAGAGCAGCGCGCCGAAGGCGACCGCCGACTTGATCGTGCCCTGGAACGCCGGGCCCGCCTCGGTCACACCGAGGTGCAGCGGGTAGTCGCACTGCGCGGCGAGCTGCCGGTACGCGTTGACCATGACCACCGGGTCGTTGTGCTTCACGGAGATCTTGATGTCGCGGAAGCCGTGCTCCTCGAAGAGGCCCGCCTCCCAGAGCGCGGACTCGGCGAGCGCCTCGGGGGTCGCCTTGCCGTACTTCTGCAGCAGGCGCTTGTCGAGGGAGCCCGCGTTCACGCCGATCCGGATCGGCGTGCCGTGGTCGTTCGCCGCTTGGGCGATCTCCTTGACCTTGTCGTCGAACTGCTTGATGTTGCCCGGGTTCACCCGGACCGCGGCGCAGCCGGCCTCGATGGCCGCGAAGACGTACTTCGGCTGGAAGTGGATGTCCGCGATCACCGGGATCTGCGACTTCCGGGCGATGACGGACAGCGCGTCGGCGTCGTCCTGCGTGGGGCAGGCGACGCGGACGATCTGGCAGCCGGACGCCGTCAGCTCGGCGATCTGCTGCAGGGTCGCGCCGATGTCGGAGGTGCGCGTCGTGGTCATGGACTGCACCGACACGGGCGCGTCTCCGCCGACCGCCACGGTGCCGACCTGAATCTGGCGGCTCTTGCGCCGCTCGGCGAGCTTGGTCGGTACCGACGGAATGCCGAGAGAAATCGCAGTCATCTGCTGTGCAACCCCAAGGTGTGGATCGAGTCCAGAGGCTTCCGAGATTACGTCACCGGCGCGTGCCCGAGCACATCGCGCCCCCTCAAACCCTCATAAAGAGGGACTGCCCGGCACTCAGGGTGCCGGGCAGTCCCGAACAGCGGGCCACCGGCGCGTGTCCGGCGTCTGATCAGGAGATTTTCACCGGGTTCACCACGTCCGCGATCAGCACGAGGATGGTGAAACAGACGAATACACCGGCCACCACGTACGCCACCGGCATGAGCTTCGCCACGTCGAACGGGCCCGGGTCGGGGCGCCGGAACACCTTCGCGAGGTTCCTGCGCAGCGCCTCCCACAGGGCGCCCGCGATGTGCCCGCCGTCGAGCGGCAGCAGCGGCAGCATGTTGAAGAGGAAGAGCGACAGGTTGAAGCCCGCCACCAGCATCAATGCCATGGCCAGTTGTTGGGTGGGCGGGATGTCGAGGGTGAAGATCTCGCCGCCGACCCGGGCCGCGCCGACCACGCCCATCGGCGAGTCCTGCTCGCGCGGGCCGTCGCCGAACGCCGCGTCCCAGAGGGCGGGGATCTTCGCGGGCAGCGCGATGATGGAGTCCACCGCGTCGCCGACCCGGTCGGACATCCAGGTCACGGAGGAGCCGAAGTCCTGGCGTACGACGCCGGTGGCGGCGGTGAAGCCGAGGAAGCCCGCGTTGACGTAGCCGTCGGTGATCTGGCCGCTGGCGTCCTTCTTCGGCACCTGGTTCGTGGCGATCTTCGCGGTCAGCGTCTTCTGCTGTCCGTCGCGCTCGACGACGACCGGGACCGTGTTGCCCGCGTTCTCGCGGATCTCGTCGGACAGGGCGTTCCACTCGTCCGTCGTGACCCCGTTGAAGGACACGATCTTGTCCTTCGGTTGCAGGCCCGCCGCCTTCGCCGGGGACTCCGGGTCGGAGGCCTTGCAGCTGTCGCGGTTGGCGCTGGCCTGGATGACGCAGGACGAGACCGAGGAGACGACGTTGGTCTGCTGGGTGACGCCGAAGCCCATCAGGACCGTGAGGAACAGGCCGATCGCAAGGATCAGGTTCATGAACGGTCCGGCGAACATGACGATGACGCGCTTCCACGGCTTGCGCGTGTAGAAGAGCCGGGTCTCGTCACCGGGCTGCAGCTCCTCGAAGGCCGCGGCGCGCGCGTCCTCCACCATGGAGCGGAACGGCGAGGTCGAGCGGGACTCGATCTTGCCGTCGGCGCCCGGCGGGAACATGCCGATCATGCGGATGTAGCCGCCGAGCGGGATGGCCTTGACGCCGTACTCGGTGTCGCCCTTCTTCCGCGAGAAGATCGTGGGCCCGAAGCCGACCATGTACTGCGGGACTCGGATGCCGAAGATCTTCGCCGTGGACAGGTGGCCCAGCTCGTGCCAGGCGATGGAGAAGAGCAGGCCCACCGCGAAGATGACTACGCCGAGGATCATCATCAAGGTCGTCATGCACGAGCCTCCGCGGCTGCCTTGTCCATTGCGGTCAGTTCACGGGCCCGGGCGCGCGCCCAGGTCTCCGCTTCGAGGACGTCCGCGACGGTGAGGGAAGTTCCCGATCCCGGTGTGCCACGCCTCTCAGAGATGCAGTCCTCGACGACCTTCGTCACGGTCTCCATGATCCCGTTGTACGGAAGGGCGCCCTTCAAGAACGCGTCCACGCACTCCTCGTTGGCGGCATTGAACACCGCCGGGGCCGTGCCCGCGAGCTCCCCCACATGACGGGCGAGCCCCACGGCCGGAAACGCCTCGTTGTCGAGCGGGAAGAACTCCCAGCTGGAGGCCTTCGTCCAGTCGAACGCGGGGGCCGCGTCGGGGATCCGCTCGGGCCAGCCGATGCCGACGGCGATGGGGCCGCGCATGTCGGGCGGGGTCGCCTGGGCGAGCGTCGAGCCGTCGACGAACTCGACCATGGAGTGCACGTAGGACTGCGGGTGCACGACCACTTCGATGCGGTCGAAGGGGATGTCGTAGAGGAGATGGGCCTCGATGACCTCCAGGCCCTTGTTCACCAGGGTCGAGGAGTTGATGGTGATGACCGGGCCCATCGCCCAGGTGGGGTGCGCGAGCGCGTCGTCCACGGTGACGTTCGCGAGGTCCGCCTTCGTACGGCCGCGGAACGGGCCGCCGGACGCGGTGACGACGAGCTTGCGGACGTCGGCGCGGGTGCCGCCGGCGAGAGCCTGGAAGAGCGCGGCGTGCTCGGAGTCGACCGGGATGATCTGGCCGGGCTTGGCGATGCCCTTCACCAGCGGGCCGCCGACGATCAGCGACTCCTTGTTGGCGAGAGCGAGGGTGCGGCCCGCCTGGAGCGCGGCGAGCGTCGGGGCCAGGCCGATGGAGCCGGTGATGCCGTTGAGCACGGTGTGGCAGTCGCCGCGTCCCGCGATCTCGGTGGCGGCGTCGGGGCCCGCGAGGATCTCGGGCAGCTTCTCCCCCGGCCCGTACTGGCTGCTCAGCGCCTCGCGCAGCGCGGGCACGACGTCCTCGCGGGCCACGGCCACGGTGCGTACGCGCAGCCGGTGCGCCTGCTCGGCGAGCAGTTCGACGCGGCCGCCCGCGGCGCTGAGCGCGGTGACGCGGAACCGGTCGGGATTGCGCAGGACGAGGTCGACGGCCTGCGTGCCGATGGAGCCCGTGGAGCCCAGGACGACGACGTCCCGGGGGGCGTCGGCCGGGGCCGGGTCGAAGACGAGGTGCGGGTCCGCGAGGGGGGATGGGCTGTCGCTCATCCCCCCATTCTTGCGTGAACTCCCTGTGCGTCCGACACGGGATGGCAGAAGGACGTAAAGGATCAGGCGTGGAGCGTCAGCGGATCGGCCGGTGCACGTTCTTCCGCTTGCTCGGGCCGGGTGTCGCGTCGGCGATCCAGGGGCCGTCGCCGCTGAGGTCGACGACGCCCTGCTCCAGCCACGTGTACGTACCTCCTATGACGCCCTTGACGACCTTGTGGTCGAGGTCGTCGGTGTTGGTCCACAGCCGGTCGAAGAGTTCGTCGACGCGGATGCGGGACTGGCGGCAGAAGGCGTCGGCGAGCTGGTAGGCCTCGCGTCCGTACGCCTCGGTGGTGCGCAGGAGTTCGGCGCGTACGCAGGCCGCGCTCATGGCGAAGAGTTCGGCGCCGATGTCGACGATCCGGCCGAGGAAGCCCTGCTTCGTCTCCATGCGGCCCTGCCAGCGGGACATGGCGTAGAAGGTGGAGCGGGCGAGTTTGCGGGCGGAGCGTTCCACGAAGCGGAGGTGGGTGGAGAGGTCGGGGTGCCCGGAGGGGTGGAACTCAGCGTACGTACGCGGGAGTTGACCCGGGCCCGCGACCAGTTTCGGGAGCCAGCGGGCATAGAAGCCGCCTGCTTTTGCTCCCGCCTTCGCCTTGTCCGAGAGGGACTTCTCGGGGTCGATGAGGTCGCCCGCGACCGACAGGTGGGCGTCCACGGCCTCGCGCGCGATCAGCAGGTGCATGATCTCGGTCGAGCCCTCGAAGATGCGGTTGATGCGCAGATCGCGCAGGACCTGCTCGGCGGGGACGGCGCGTTCGCCGCGGGCCGCGAGGGATTCGGCCGTCTCGAAGCCGCGGCCGCCGCGGATCTGGACGAGCTCGTCGGCCATCAGGCAGGACATCTCGGAGCCGTAGAGCTTGGCGAGGGCGGCCTCGATACGGATGTCGTTGCGGTCCTCGTCCGCCATCTGCGAGGAGAGGTCGAGGACGGCTTCCAGGGCGAAGGTCGTCGCCGCGATGAAGGAGATCTTCGAGCCGACGGCCTCGTGGAACGCGACCGGCCTGCCCCACTGTTCACGCTCCGCCGACCACTCGCGGGCGATCTTGAGGCACCACTTGCCCGCGCCGACGCACATCGCGGGCAGCGAGAGGCGGCCGGTGTTGAGGGTGGTGAGCGCGATCTTGAGGCCCGCGCCCTCGGAGCCGATGCGGTTCGCCGCGGGGACGCGGACCTGGTGGAAGCGGGTGACGCCGTTCTCCAGGCCGCGCAGGCCCATGAAGGCGTTGCGGTTCTCGACGGTGACGCCCTCGGAGCCCGCCTCGACGACGAACGCGGTGATGCCACCCTTGTGGCCCTCCGACTTCGGTACGCGGGCCATGACGACGAGCAGGTCGGCGACGACTCCGTTCGTCGTCCACAGCTTCACACCGTCGAGGACGTACGTACCGTCGCCGTCGGGGACGGCGGTGGTGGCGAGCCGGGCCGGGTCGGAGCCGACGTCGGGCTCGGTGAGCAGGAACGCCGAGATGTCGGTGCGGGCGCAGCGCGGCAGGAAGGCGTCCTTCTGCTCCTGCGTGCCGAACTGCTTCAAGGGCTGGGGCACGCCGATGGACTGATGCGCGGAGAGCAGCGCGCCGATCGCGGGCGAGGCCGAACCGACCAGGGCGAGCGACTTGTTGTAGTAGACCTGCGTGAGCCCGAGACCGCCGTACTTCGTGTCGATCTTCATGCCGAGCGCGCCGAGCTCCTTGAGCCCGTTGATCGTCTCGTCGGGGATCTGCGCCTCGCGCTCGATGCGGGCCGAGTCGATCTTCGTCTCGCAGAAGTCGCGCAGCTTGGCGAGGAATTCCTCGCCGCGCTGCGCGTCCTCGTCGGCGGGCAGCGGGTGCGGGTGGATGAGGTCGAGCCGGAACCGGCCGAGGAACAGCTCCTTGGCGAAGCTGGGTTTGCGCCAGTCCTGTTCGCGGGCCGCCTCGGCAACCTGGCGTGCCTCCTTTTCGGAGACCTTCGCCCGGTGCTCGGGTGCTGGGGGTGTTGCGGACATGAGGTTCACCTCGCCGCGCGTCGGGTCACCGGCCCGGCTGGTTACCGGTCGGTGCTACTCGATCGTATGTACCCGATAACGGGCATGTCGACCAGCCCCTGCGCACATCCCGTCCGCCGATCAGCCCACGTTCACGGAGTACGCCTCCGTACTGAGCTTCCCCTTCCCCTTGAAGACCTCGGTGCCGGCCTCGATGCCGGAGAGGTACTTGTCGCCGCTCATCAGGCCGCGCGCCACGAGCGCCTGGTTGAAGTCGTCGAGGTCGAGGGTGGCGGAGGTGGTGTTGGCGGTGCGGACGAACGAGTAGACGTTCCAGCCGACGTTGCCCTTGTAGAGGTCCCAGGTGGCGCCGCCGAGGCTGACGGTGGCCTCCTTGGTGCCGAGGGGGCCCGCGCCGCCCTGGCGGTTGAGCCAGATCATGACCTCGTCGGTGGGGCCGTCCTGCCAGTCGGCGTTGTCCTTGGCGTGGAACCACAGGTCGTAGGCGACGTTCATGGTGCCCGGGTCGGCGTTGAGCCCGAACTTCCACGTCGACCTGATGTCCTTCTTGTCGCCGACGCGGGTGGGAAGTCCGGTGGCCGACTTGTCGACCTTCCAGCCCCAGTGCCAGCCCAGGACGCTGGAGACGTAGGACTTCACGTCGTAGTCGTGTCCGGCCGAGTTGTTGGCCCAGTCGTACTCGGTGGCCCACGAAATGGTGTCGCCCGACTGGGAGTTGGACCACATGCACTGCGAACCGGTGGCCTTGTCCTGACCCCACAGGTTGTTGTTGACGTAGTACTTGCCCATCGTCACGGTGGCGTAGGCGTCGCAGAGTTTCGCCGACTCGTCGGCCATGGCGACGCTGACGGTGGCGCCGGTCGCGAGTGCGGTGGCCGCTGCCGCGGCGAGCTTCAGGCGTCGGGAGAGGCGGGGGCGGCGATGCCGGCTGGCGGCCATGAGGGACGTCCTTCCGTTGGGGGCGTTGGACTACGTCCCTCAAGTGGCCGCCGCGCGCGGGGAAGTTGCCTTCGGGCGAAAGGCCGACGGCCGGAGCCCCCGCACAGTGGGCTCCGGCCGTCGTGGTCCGGCGCGCGGACCAGGCGCGCGCCGGGGGTTTTCGGTGTTCTCCTCGCGGAGTGACTACAGCGCGAGGCCCGTCAGGACGAGGACGCGCTCGTACGTGTAGTCGTCCATGGCGAACTTGACGCCCTCGCGGCCCACGCCGGACTGCTTGGCGCCGCCGTACGGCATCTGGTCGGCGCGGTAGGACGGGGCGTCGCCGATGACCACGCCGCCGACCTCGAGCGCGCGGTGGGCGCGGAACGCGGTCTGGAGGTCGTGCGTGAACACACCAGCCTGGAGGCCGTACTTGGAGTCATTGACGGCGGCGAAGGCCTCGGCCTCGCCGTCCACCTTCTTCACCGTGAGGACCGGACCGAAGACCTCCTCGCAGGAGATCGTGACGTCGGCCGGGACGTCGGCGAGGACGGTGGGCGCGTAGGTCGCGCCGTCGCGCTTGCCGCCGGCGAGGAGGGAGGCGCCGGCGTCGACGGCCTCGGTCACCCACGACTCGACGCGCTTCGCGGCGTCCTCGCTGACCAGCGGGCCCACGTCGGTGGCGTCGTCCGCCGGGTCGCCGGTGACCTGCGCCTCGACGGCCGCGACGATCTTCGGCAGGAGCCGGTCGTAGACGCTGGCGTCGGCGATGACGCGCTGCACCGAGATGCAGGACTGGCCGCCCTGGTAGTTGGAGAAGGTGGCGATACGGCTCGCCGCCCAGTCCAGGTCGGCCTCGGAGGCGTAGTCGGCGAGAACGACGGCCGCGCCGTTGCCGCCGAGCTCCAGGGTGCAGTGCTTGCGCGGGACGCTGTCCATGATCGCGTAGCCGACCGGGCCCGAGCCGGTGAAGGAGATGACCGGGAGGCGCTCGTCCTGGACCAGGGCGGGCATGCGGTCGTTGGGGACCGTGAGGACCGACCAGGAACCGGCCGGGAGGTCCGTCTCCGCGAGCAGCTCGCCGAGGATCAGCGAGGAGATCGGGGTGGCCGGGGCCGGCTTGAGGATGATGGGCGCGCCCACCGCGATGGCCGGGGCGACCTTGTGGGCGCTCAGGTTCAGCGGGAAGTTGAACGGGGCGATGCCGAGGACGACGCCCTTCGGGATCCGGCGGGTGATCGCCATGCGGCCCGTGCCGCCCGCGTCGGTGTCGAGGCGCTGGGCCTCACCGCTGTTCCAGCGGCGGGCCTCCTCGGCGGAGAAGCGGAACACGGAGACGGCGCGGCCGACCTCGCCGCGGGCCCACTTGATCGGCTTGCCGTTCTCCGCGGAGATCAGCTGGGCGATCTCCTCGGTGCGCTCGATCAGGCGGTCGGCCACGTGGTTCAGGGCCTTGGCCCGTACGTGGGCGGGGGTCGCGGCGAACTCGTCGACCACGGCGTGGGCGGCGGCGACGGCCTCCTCCACCTGGGCCTCGGTGGGCTCGGCGACGGTGCCGACGAGGCGGCCGTCGTAGGAGTTGTGGACGTCGAACGTCGTGTCACCGGTGGCCTGGCGGCCGGCGAGCCAGAAGGCGTGGGTGGTCATGGGTGCGTGTACCGGCCTCTCCGTGGGTTTGGGGGGTGCGGTGACCACGGTAGGGCGGGTGTGTGGGGTTGCCGTTTGGACGATGCGGCGTAGTCGTGGGTGACGGTTCGCCGAATTGGCGCACGGCAACGTGGTTCCGGCCTCGGGGCTCCGCCCCGGACCCCGCGGGCTCTCGTAACCAGAGCGGGGCTTAAATGCTCGTCGCCTTCAGCGCCAGCCACAGCTCCATGCGGACGTCCGGGTCGTCCAGGGAGCGGCCGAGGATCTCCTCGACCCGGCGCATGCGGTAGCGGAGCGTGTGGCGGTGGACGCCGAGGTCAGCCGCCGCCGCGTCCCATTGGCCGTGGCGGGAGAGCCACGCCCGGAGCGAGGCCACCAGGTCGCCCCGGCCCGTCGCATCGTGGTCGCGGAGCGCCCGCAGGAGGCCGTCCGCGAACGCCCTGACCGCGTCGTCACCCAGCAACGGCAACACCGAGCCCGTCGCGACATCCTCGTGCTCGACGAGGATCCGGCCGCGTCTGCGGGCGACGGAGAGCGCCTGTTCGGCCTGCTTGTACGCGGACACCGCCGCGATCGGCCCGGCCGGCGCCGAGAAGCCGATGACCAGTTCGTCCTCGGACGAGTTCTCCCCGCGCGTCGACTCCAGGGCCTCCGCGTACTGGAGGCAGGCCTCCGCCGCCGCCCCGCCGTCGACGGCGAGCAGCACGAGGCGCTCGCCGTCGGGGACGACGAGCAGCGCCTCGCCGGAGCGCGCCGCCGCGGACTCCACGACGTCGGCGAGGACGGGGAGCGGTCCCGCAGGTCCCGCACCCTGCTCCCGGGACCCGGTCACCGCCTCCGCCAGCAACGCCGCCGTCCCGCTCGACGGCGCCGCGACCGGCCGCGCCGTCCCGTTCTTCGGCGGCGCCGCGGCGTCCGCGATCAGCATCCGGAACGGCGCGTCGAGCAGCGCCCCGTACAGGTCGCCCGCGACGGCCCGCGCGTGGTCGGGCTCCCCCGCGAGCAGCATCCGCAGGACCGCCGAGCCGATCCGCTGCTCCGCCGCGTACAGCGCCCGGGAGCGTTCGGTGGTGAGGGTGAGCAGGGCGATCGCCGAGTGCAGCGCGTACCGTTCGGCCGTCCCCAGGGCCGCCGCCGTGCCCACCGCGAGCGCCGCGCGGGGCCGCCGTCCGGTGCCGATGGAGTGCAGTTCGACCCGGTCGTCGGAGCCGCTCTCCACCACCGCGCTGGCCGGCGCGGGCCGGTCCCGCAGCCGCTCCACCTCGCCGGTCAGGCGGGCGGCGCGGCGGCCCGCCCAGTCCGGGGCGGTGGCGACGACGGCGCCCGACGCGTCGTACAGCGCGGCCCACCCGTCGACCTGCGCGGCGAGCACGGCGAGCACCCCTTCGGGCCCGCTGCCCAGCGCCTGCTTGGTGAGTTCGCGCTGGGCGGCGAACCCGGAGGTGACGGCCTTGTACTGCTCGGCGGCGATCGCGGCGGAGACCGCCTTGCTGATGGCGATGAACGGCGTGCGCGTCGGCACCGCGAGCAGCGGAAGACCCTCGTCCTTCGCCGCCTTCACCAGGGCCTCGGGGACGTCGTCGTAGTTGACGCCGACGGCGAAGCCGAGTCCGACGACCCCCGCCTCGACGAGCCGCTTCACATAGCGGCTCATCTCCTCCGGGTCCTCGGCGTCCAGCTTGAGCGCGGTCATCAGGAGGAGCTCGCCGCCCTCCATGTACGGGACGGGATCGGCGAGCTCGCTCACGTGCGCCCAGCGGACCGGCGTGTCCAGGTGCTGCTCGCCCGCGCGCACGCCGAGCTTGAGCGCCGAGTGGTGGACGAGCGAAGCGAGCGTGGGCGGCATAGGCCAGGCCTTCGGGTGAGCGGGGGGCGTACACGGGGGCAGGGCGTACACGTGGATCCTGTGAAGCTTTTGGCCGGTGCGTATGAACGACCAGTGTCGATTCTGCCTCACCGTACGTACCGCTGGGGCCCCCGCCCCCTGAAAGCTCAGTCAACCTTCAGACGTTTTCACACGCTTTTCAGCCCCGCAGGTCCACGAGCAGCGGCGGAGCGTGCTCACCGCGCACAGTGGTGAGCGAGAGCACCGCGTGCCCCGGCGGCACCGCATGCGCCAGATCGGATGCCGACCAGCGCTCGCGCTCCACCTTGCGGACGGTGACGGCGTCCGTGGTGACGGCCTTCCCGGTCACCATCTGGCGCGCCTTGTGCAGCGCGCGGGTCAGCGGCTGCTGCGCGAACACCGCGTGCTGCGCGACCTCCTCGGTCTCCACCCACTCCGTGCCCCAGGCCTCGGCGAAGCGCCGACCGTCCCATGTCGTGACCCCGGAGAACGCCATGCGGCAGCCGACGGCCGCGTACAGCGGGCCCTGCAGGGGCTCGGCGACCTCGCCGATGGTGCGCAGGCCGAGCACCACTCCGGCGTGCGCGGACCGCAGCCGCTGGATGCCGCGGACCGTCTCCGCGGTGACGGTGCGCGCCGCGTCGTCGAGGACCAGGCAGGCGAAGTGGGAGCGCCCGCCCCGGCCTCGTACGACGGAGGTGAACTGGGCGAGCAGCAGCCGGGCGAGCAGCCTGGAAGCCTCTTCGTGGCCCTGCTCGGGCAGGTCGACGCGGACCCGCAGCGGGTGGTGCGCGAGGGCCCGTACGGAGAACGGGCGGGCGGCGGCCGGGTCGAAGAAGCCGGAGAAGATCGGGCGGTCCAGGAGGGCGAGGCGGTCGGCGAGCAGCGGGCCCGGATCGCTGGCGGTGCCGAACTGCCGTTGCCGGGCGTCGAGTTCGCGCCGCATCGCGGAGTCCGCCAACAGGCGCCCCTTGAGGTCGGCGAAGGCCTCCGGATCGCCCTCCAGGAGTTCGCGCAGCACCGGCACCGCGGGGAACGTGCCGTGCGCCTCCCTGTAGGGGCCGAGGAGCTGGGCGAGCGCAGTGGCGGCGCGCCGGGTGTCGACCGTGTCCAGGTCACCGACCAGGCCCTCGGCGAGGAAGCCCGCGGCCTCGTCCGCGTCGGTGGCGTCCGCGTACAGGTCGAGGTCGTGCACCGACGACCGGTCGCCCGGCCTGACCACCACGTCGTACGCGTCGTCGGGGCCGAGCGGGGTGCCCTGCGCGCAGACCGCGAGCACGGCGCACTGCCCGGTGAGCGCCTGGAGCGCCAGGGACTCGACCACGGGGCGTACGACCCCCGCCGTCTTGCCCGCGCCCGGCGGTCCTACGGCGAGGAGCGAGGTGCCGAGCAGGTTCGGGTCGAGGGCCGCGCCCGCGCCCCGCAGCGCGTACGGATTGCGCTCGTCGCTCGCGAAGGAGCCGATCCGCACCTGGCCGACGAGCAGGTCGTGCGCCGCCGCGCGGGCCGGCAGATCGCGCTGCCCCGAAGGGTGCGCCCATGCGCCCGCGCCCTGCTTGAGCACGGTCTTGGTGAAGGCGGCCGGGTCGGCGGTGTGCCGCCAGGCGTGGGTGACGCGCGCACAGTCCACGTCGTTCATGCGGCCGCCCGCCACCTCGGCGGTGAGCACGTCGGCGGCCTGGCCCTGGCCCGCCTCGCGCAGTTGCGCCCAACCCGCGCGCGCGGGTTGGGCGGCGGGACGGGGCGGCGCTTCCTTCTTGCGGCGCGCGGACCAGATGTCGAGCCAGCCGCCGATCCGGGCGAACGGCCACAGCACCGCCGCCGTGATCAGCGCGTACAGGAGATAGGCGAGGACCGGGACCTGGAAGAAGCCGTAGCCGCCGGTGACGAGGACGACGAGGGAGAGGACCGGGTCGGCGATCGGCAGCGGCCGCCAGGAGAGGCCGAGCGCGTCCGGCCACACGAAGACCAGCACGCCCACGGCGGCGACCGAGGCCACGATCGCGCGGGCCGGCTGGGGCCTGCGGACGACGAAGTGCCGGATGCCCTCCGCCCAGGCCCCGAAACGCCCCACCAAGAAGACGAGCAGAGCGAAAGCCACGCCTTCGTAGACGACGAGTGCGTCGTACGCCTTCTGGTCCCGGGGCGAGGTCGTGCCCGGCCACCACCAGCCGTCCGGCGTGAAGATCTTCAGCGGGGCCCACTGGTACGGCAGCGTGCCGCGCCGCCACAGGCTCCACAACAGGACGCCGACCAGGAACGACAGCGCCATCCACACCAGCAGCTTGCGCCCGATCGCCGACGTGTCCCGCTCCGGGGGCCGGGGCTCGTACTCGTACCGCCACACGCCCGGTTGGGTCTTGGGCCGGCGCGCGGCGAGCCACTCGGCCACCGAGCCGCGGGCCGCCGGGGGCGCCTGCCGGGGCATCGGCGGGGCGGCCGGGCGGGGCGGCCGCGCGGGACGCGGTACGGGCGCGGACGCCTGCCGCTCACCGCCACCCGCACCCTGCGTGCCCTGCATGCCGCTTTCGCTGTCCATGGCCTAGCCCCCTGAGCTGCCCTGTGCCGTGTGCGTCGATCGCGCCTCAATCTAATGCCCGTACCAGGGGAGTTCACCGCATACGCGCCCCATGGGCCGGGCCCGTCGCGGCGCGCGCACCCGTCCCGTCCGGAGACCCCACCGGATCCACACCTGTCCAAGACGGACAACGGGCACCACCGACCCCGCCCGGATGGAGCATGACCACCCCGCTCCCCCGCCCCTAACCTGCGAGAAACCCCCCGAAAGCAGCCCCGGCGACGTCGCGACGGAACCCGGGACCGGATTCCAGAACCAGGAGCCCCGCATGAGCGACATCCCGCAGGAGCGCCGCGTCGTCACCGCCATCCCCGGCCCGAAGTCGCAGGAGCTGCAGGCCCGCCGCACCGCGGTCGTCGCCGCAGGCGTGGGCTCCACGCTGCCGGTGTTCACCGCCAAGGTCGACCGCGGCATCATCGAGGACGTCGACGGCAACCGCCTCATCGACTTCGGTTCCGGTATCGCCGTGACCTCCGTCGGCGCCTCCGCCGAGGCCGTGGTCCGCCGCGCCTCCGCCCAGCTGCAGGACTTCACCCACACCTGCTTCATGGTCACGCCGTACGAGAGCTACGTCGCGGTCGCCGAGGCGCTCGCCGAGCTGACGCCGGGCGACCACGAGAAGAAGTCGGCCCTCTTCAACTCCGGCGCCGAGGCCGTCGAGAACGCCGTCAAGATCGCCCGCGCCTACACCAAGCGCCAGGCGGTCGTCGTCTTCGACCACGGCTACCACGGCCGTACGAACCTGACGATGGCGCTGACCTCGAAGAACATGCCGTACAAGAACGGCTTCGGCCCGTTCGCGCCCGAGGTCTACCGCGTCCCGGTGGCCTACGGCTACCGCTGGCCGACCGGCGAGGAGAACGCGGGCGCCGAGGCCTCCGCCCAGGCGATCGACCAGATCACCAAGCAGATCGGCGCGGACAACGTCGCCGCGATCATCATCGAGCCGGTGCTCGGCGAGGGCGGCTTCATCGAGCCGGCCAAGGGCTTCCTCCCGGCGATCCGCCAGTTCGCCGCCGACAACGGCATCGTCTTCGTCGCGGACGAGATCCAGTCCGGCTTCTGCCGCACGGGCCAGTGGTTCGCGTGCGAGAACGAGGGCATCGTCCCGGACCTGATCACGACCGCCAAGGGCATCGCGGGCGGCCTCCCGCTCGCCGCCGTGACCGGCAAGGCCGAGATCATGGACGCCGCGCACGCGGGCGGCCTCGGCGGCACCTACGGCGGCAACCCGGTGGCCTGCGCCGGTGCGCTCGGCGCCATCGAGACGATGAAGGAGCTCGACCTCAACGCCAAGGCGAAGGAGATCGAGACGACGATGAAGTCGCGCCTGTCGGCGATGCAGGAGAAGTTCCCTGTCATCGGCGACATCCGCGGCCGCGGCGGCATGATCGCCGTCGAGCTGGTCAAGGACCCGGCCACCAAGGAGCCGGCCCCGGAGGCCACCGCCGCCCTCGCCAAGGCCTGCCACGCCGAGGGCCTGCTCGTCCTCACCTGTGGCACCTACGGCAACGTGCTGCGCTTCCTGCCGCCGCTCGTCATCGGCCAGGACCTCCTGAACGAGGGCCTCGACATCATCGAAAACGCGTTCGCGGCGCTCTGAGGAGCTCCCAGGACGCCGCTCCGGTAACAGGAGCCACACGCCCCGATCGTGATGGCGTATGCCGCGACGATTCCGTGACCTGCGACGACGGTCGGGCCGTGTGAAGAAGGTGTGCGAGGCCGATGGGATGTTGCCCAACCGGCTGTCGCACCCTCAGCCCCTGCCGTACGGTTTCTGCAGATGAGAGAAACACCTCGCTCGCAGGCGACTGCGGGCGAACCCGGGTCGAGGCCTCCCCAGCTTCGCCCTGGTCGTGCCCTCGCGCACACACCCGGAGCTTCCGGCTCCGGAACTCCTCACCGGTCGGACGGTCGCTCGCCCCAAACCCCCCGGGGCGCGCGATACGCCGGCCAGTTCGGCCGGTTCGGAACTACCCCCCCTGTTCCGAACCGGCCGACCATTTTTCTCCCCCTCTTCGCGGCGCTTCTCTTCGCCGCAGTCACCTGGCAGGTCGCATCCGACGGCCCCCTGGTCACGTACGACGAGCGCCTCGGCAACGCGATCCGCACGAGCGCGATCCCTTCCGCCCCCGCGGAGTTCTTCGCCGACCTCGGCAACATGAGCGTCGCGCTCCCGGTCCTCGCCGTCACCCTCGCGTACGTCACCTGGCGCATCCGGACCTGGTTCCCCGTGCTCGCCGCGGTCGTGACGATGGCCCTGGTCCCCGCCCTGGTGAGCCCGCTCCAGTCGCTCATCGCCCGCCCGGGACCGCCGCCCATGGCACCGGAGACGGGCTTCTACCCGTCGGGCCACACGGCGACGGCCGCGGTCGCGTACGGACTGTGCGTGCTGCTGCTCCGTTCACGCCGACTGGCCTACGGCTGCGTCGTGTTGAACGCGGCCGTAGGCCTGGGACTCGTACGGCAGGGGTATCACTGGCCGGCCGATGTGGTCGGCAGTTGGTGTCTGTCAGTGGTGCTGCTGTGCGCGGCGGCGTATGCGGTCAGCCGAAGTAGCCGTCGAAGTTCTTCTGGAACTCCCAGTTGCCGAAGCGGTCCCAGTTGATCGACCACGTCATCAGTCCGCGCAGGTCCGGCCAGGTCCCATGGGGCGCGTACGAGCCGCAGTCGGTCTTCTTGGTGAGGCAGTCGAGGGCCTTGTTCGTCTCGGCCGGGGACACATAGCCGTTGCCCGCCTGGGTGGACGCCGGCATGCCGATCGCGACCTGGTCGGGGCGCAGCGGCGGGAAGACGTTGGCCGCGTCACCCGCGACCGGGAAGCCGGTGAGCAGCATGTCGGTCACGGCGATGTGGAAGTCGGCGCCGCCCATGGAGTGGTACTGGTTGTCGAGGCCCATGATCGGGCCGGAGTTGTAGTCCTGGACGTGGAGGAGCGTCAGGTCGTCGCGCAGGGCGTGGATGACCGGGAGGTACGCCCCCGCGCGCGGGTCCTGACCGCCCCATTTGCCGGTGCCGTAGTACTGGTAGCCGAGCTGGACGAAGAACGTCTCCGGGGCCATGGTCAGCGTGAACTTGTCGCCGTACTTGGCCTTCAGGGACTTCACCGCCGAGATCAGGTTCACGATCACCGGGGTCTTCGGGGTCTTGAAGTCGGTGTCGTCGGCGTCCAGGGAGAGGGAGTGGCCCTCGAAGTCGATGTCGAGGCCGTCGAGACCGTACTCGTCGATGATCTTCGAGACGGACGTGACGAAGGTGTCGCGGGCGGCGGCCGTGGTGAGTTGGACCTGGCCGTTCTGACCGCCGATCGAGATAAGGACCTTCTTGCCCGCCGCCTGCTTGGCCTTGATCGCGGCCTTGAACTCGGCGTCCGACTCGACGCCCGGACATTCCGTGGCCGGACAGCGGTCGAAGCGGATGTCTCCGGAGGTCGTCGACGTGGGTTCGCCGAAGGCGAGGTCGATGACGTCCCAGCTGTCGGGGACGTCGGCGAGGCGGGTGTATCCGGCGCCGTTGGCGAAGCTCGCGTGGAGGTAGCCGACGAGGGCGTGCGCCGGGAGGTCGGCATCGGCGGCACGTGCGGTGGTGGACAAGGCGGTGAGGCCGGTCGCGGCGAGCGCGGCGGCCGCGAGGCTCGTCAAGAGCCTGCGGAATCCACGGGATTTACGGGACCTGCGGGGTCTGGAGCGGGACATGGCTGCCTCCGGGCGTGGTGGGGGAAACGAGCACGGTGGAGCGCGCCCAATTTGGTCCAGACCAATTGAGTTGTCAAGGGTCGGGGATCCGCGGATCTCCCAGCACTCCCACCACTACTCCCCTGTGCCCCTTGCCAGTTGGGCCGCCGCCTCGTGCATCGCCAGTTCCAGGAGCGCCGGGTCCGTGAGCGTGCCCGAGCCGTCCGGCGGCACCAGCCAGCGCACGCCGCCCGCGAGCCGGCCGGGGTAGGGCACCACGATCCAGCTGCCGCTCCCCACCGCGCGCACCCCGGTGCCGAGCCACCGGGCGGCCGTGCCCGCGGGTACGAAGAAGCCCATGCGGGCGGCGCCGAAGTCCGCGAGCACGGGGCCCGGCCTGTCGATCACCCGGCGCAGCACGTCGAGCGTCGGATAACCCAGCTCCCCCGGCAGGATCAGCACGTCCCACCGCTCGCCCGCGGGCAGCAGCGCCACCCCGTGCGGATTGCGTTCCCACTCCCAGCGGCAGGCGTCCGGATCCGGTGCCACGGACACCAGCCACTCGACGGCGGCCTTGTCGCCCGAGCCAGTCATGAAGAGGCCTCCTCGTTCACATCGACGCTGATCGTCACGAACGAGAGGAGGAAGTGGCCCGAGCATTACGCGACTTCGGTTACCTGGAGGTAGTGAATTTTCGGAGCCGCGTACGACCAGGGCGTACGCCGGGTGATCCCCAGCAGGCGCACCCGTACTCTCGGGCCATGGAAGAGGACGAGAAGACGCAGGTGCAGGCGGCGATCGACAGGGAGCTGCGGCTGCTGGAACCGGACGTACGCGCGCATGACGAGCTCGTACTGGCGCTGCTCGACCCGGAATTCTTCGAGTTCGGCGCGTCCGGACGGCGCTGGGGGCGGGAGTCGATCCTGGCGGTGACCGGGGCCGCGGATCCCGGCCCGCCGGTCCGGGTCACGGGGATGGCGGGGACGCTCCTCGCCCCCGGCGTCGTGCACCTCACGTTCAGAACGGACGACGGCGAGCGTCGGGTGAACCGCAGCTCCCTGTGGCGCCGCCACCCGGAGGCCGGGTGGCGGATGTACTTCCATCAGGGCACGCCGACGTCGGCGTAGCGCTCAGCTGTCGAAGCCGAGGCCCACCGTGTCCATCGCCTTCAGCCACAGATTGCGGCGGCCGCCGTTCTCGTCGGCGCGTGCGAGGGACCACTTGGTGAGCGCGATGCCCGTGGACGCGAACGGCTCGGGCGGGAACGGGAGCGGCTTCTTGCGCACCATTTCCAGCTCCGTACGGTCCGTGCGCTCACCCGAGAGCAGGTCCAGCATCACGTCCGCGCCGAACCGCGTCGCGCCCACGCCGAGGCCCGTGTACCCGGCGGCGTACGCCACCCGCCCCGCGTGCGCCGTGCCGAAGAACGCCGAGAAGCGGGTGCAGGTGTCGATCGCGCCGCCCCAGGCGTGCGTGAAGCGCAGGCCCTCCAACTGTGGGAAGCACGCGAAGAAGTGGCCCGCCAGCTTCGCGTACGTCTCCGGGCGGTGGTCGTGCTCGGCCCGCACCCGGCCGCCGTACGGGTAGATCGCGTCGTAGCCGCCCCACAGGATCCGGTTGTCGGCCGAGAGCCGGAAGTAGTGGAACTGGTTGGCGGAGTCGCCGAGGCCCTGGCGGTTCTTCCAGCCGACCGCCGCCAGCTGGTCCGCGCTCAGCGGCTCCGTCATCAGCGCGTAGTCGTAGACCGGGACGGTGTACGCACGCGTGCGCTTCACCAGGGACGGGAAGACGTTCGTGGCGAGTGCGGCGTGCCGGGCGAAGACCCGTCCGTACGGGGTGCGGACCGCGACCCCGGCGCCGTTCGAGGCCAACTCCGTGGCCGGCGTGTTCTCGTGGATGCGGACGCCGAGGTCGAGGCAGGCCCGCTTGAGGCCCCACGCCAGCTTCGCCGGGTGGAGCATGGCGACGCCGTGCCGGTCGTACATCGAGCCGAGGAAGGTGGGCGACGCGACCTGTTCGCGGGTCTCGTCCGCGTCGAGGAGCTCGATGCCGTCCGCGAGACCGGCATCGGTCAACTCCGCGTGGAACTCGCGCAGTTCGTCGACCTGGTGGGGCTGCGTCGCCACGTCCAGCTCGCCGGTGCGCTCGAAGTCGCAGTCGATGGAGTAGCGGGCCACCGCCGCCTCGATGGCGTCGAGGTTGGCGGCGCCCAGCTCCTCCAGCTTCTTGATCTCCTTCGGCCAGCGGGCCAGCCCGTTGGCCGTGCCGTGCGTGAGGGAGGCGGCACAGAATCCACCGTTGCGCCCGGAGGCGGCCCAGCCGATCTCGCGGCCCTCGACGAGGACCACGTCACGGCCCGGGTCGCGCTCTTTGGCGAGCAGCGCGGTCCACAGTCCGCTGTAGCCGCCGCCGACGACCAGGAGGTCGCAGTGCTCGTCGCCGGTCAGGGCCGGGCGGGCCTCGGGCCTGCCGGGGTCGTCGAGCCAGTAGGCGACCGGCTTGGCGTCGGCGAGTGAATTCGTCCAGCGATTCATGGCGCGTGCGGCCATGATTCCAACTCCCTCAGAAATACGAGTAGATCAGGCAGTTTTGTTCTTGCGCTTACCGATGGTCATTGCAGCCAGCACACACAGTACGGCGACCAGGAACATGGCCGTACCGATGACATTGATCTGAACGGGCGTTCCGCGCTGCGCCGAGCCCCAGACGAACATGGGGAACGTGACGGTCGAGCCCGCGTTGAAATTGGTGATGATGAAATCGTCGAAGGACAGCGCGAAGGCGAGCAGCGCGCCCGCCGCGATGCCGGGCGCCGCGATCGGCAGCGTCACGCGCAGGAACGTCTGCACCGGACCCGCGTACAGGTCCTGCGCCGCCTGCTCCAGGCGCGGGTCCATCGACATCACGCGCGCCTTCACCGCCGTCACCACGAAGCTGAGGCAGAACATGATGTGGGCGATCAGGATCGTCCAGAAGCCCAGCTGGGCGCCCATGTTGAGGAAGAGCGTGAGCAGCGAGGCCGCCATCACGACCTCCGGCATCGCCATCGGCAGGAAGATCAGCGAGTTGATCGCGCCGCGCGCCCTGAACCGGTAGCGGACGAGCGCGAAGGCGATCATCGTGCCGAGGGCCGTCGCGCCGATCGTGGCCCAGAACGCGATCTGGAGGCTCAGCGAGAGCGAGCCGCACATGTCGGCGACGCCGCACGGGTTCTTCCAGGCGTCCGTCGAGAACGCCTGCCATTCGTAATTGAAGCGGCCCTTCGGTTTGTTGAAGGAGAAGACCGTGACGACGAGATTCGGAAGCAGTAGATAGCCGAGCGTTATGAGGCCCGCTATCACCACGAGATTCTTTCGCAGCCAGCGCATCAGCATCGACATCAGACGAGGTCCTCCGTCCCGGAACGACGGATGTAGAAGGTGACCATGAAGAGAATGGCCGCCATGAGGATGAAGGAGAGCGCCGCCGCCGTCGGATAGTCGAGAATCCGCAGGAACTGCGTCTGGATGACGTTTCCGATCATGCGGGTGTCGGTGGAGCCGAGCAGGTCCGCGTTCACGTAGTCGCCGGTCGCCGGGATGAAGGTCAGCAGCGTTCCGGAGACCACGCCCGGCATCGACAGCGGGAACGTCACCTTGCGGAAGGTGGTGAAGGGGTGCGCGTACAGGTCGCCCGCCGCCTCGTGCAGCCGGCCGTCGATCCGTTCGAGGGAGGTGTAGAGCGGCAGGATCATGAACGGCAGGAAGTTGTACGTGAGTCCGCACACCACCGCGAGCGGTGTGGCGAGGACCCGGCTGCCGTCGGTCATGCCGAGCAGGCTCGTGACGTCGAGAATGTGCAGCGAGTTGAGCGCGCCGACGACCGGGCCGCCGTCGGCGAGGATCGTCTTCCACGCGAGCGTACGGATCAGGAAGCTGGTGAAGAACGGGGCGATCACCAGGATCATGATGAAGTTGCGCCAGCGGCCCGCGCGGAACGCGATGAGATACGCGAGCGGGTAGCCGAGCAGCAGACACAGGATCGTGGCGAGGCCCGCGTAAAGCACCGAGCGCAGGAACTGCGGCCAGTACTCGGACAGCGCGTCCCAGTACGTGGCGAAGTGCCAGGTGACCTTGAAGCCGTCCTCAAGTGACCCTTGCTGCACCGATGTCGAGGCCTGGTAGACCATCGGCAGCGCGAAGAAGACGACCAGCCAGAGGATGCCGGGCAGCAGCAGCCAGTACGGGACGAGTCGGCCGCGCTTGCGGGGCTTGCGGGGTTCTTCCGTCGGCGTGGGCGCCGCCGGGGGCGCATCGGAGAGTGTCGTGCTCATGCGGCGGCGTCCTCCGAGACCTTGGCCGCGCCCGCGTCGATGTCCTGGGCGGCATCGAGGCCGAACGTGTGCGCGGGGTTCCAGTGCAGGACGACCTCGGCGCCGGGGACGAGCCGGCTGTCGCGCTCGATGTTCTGCGCGTAGACCTCGAAGGAGTCGCACAGCGGGCTGTCGATGACGTACTGCGTGGAGACACCGATGAAGCTGGAGTCGGCGATCTTCCCCGTGATGCGGTTGCGGCCGTCGGGGATCTCGCCCGCGTCGTCGGCGTGCGTGAGCGTGATCTTCTCGGGCCGCACGCCGAGAAGCAGCTTGTCGCCGGTCGCGGTGGTGCTCGACGAGTTGCGGGCGGTGGGCAGGACGAGCTTGCCGCCGCCCGCCTTGAGGGTGAGGTCGTCGCCGGAGCGGCCCGCGATCTCGGCCTCGATGAAGTTCGAGGTGCCGAGGAAGTTCGCGACGAACGTCGAGCCCGGGTTCTCGTACAGGTCGGTGGGGGCGCCGAGTTGCTCGACGGAGCCCGCGTTCATCACGGCCACGGTGTCGGCCATCGTCATGGCCTCCTCCTGGTCGTGCGTCACGTGCACGAACGTGATGCCGACCTCGGTCTGGATGCGCTTGAGCTCCAGCTGCATCTGGCGGCGCAGCTTGAGGTCGAGGGCGCCGAGCGGCTCGTCGAGCAGCAGCACCTTGGGGTGGTTGATGAGCGCGCGGGCCACGGCGACGCGCTGCTGCTGGCCGCCGGAGAGCTGCTGCGGCTTCTTGCGGATCTGCTCGCCGAGCTGCACCAGGTCGAGCATCTCCTCGACCTGCTTCTTCACGGACTTGATGCCGCGCCGGCGCAGGCCGAAGGCGACGTTCTCGTAGATGTCGAGGTGCGGGAAGAGCGCGTACGACTGGAAGACGGTGTTCACCGGGCGCTTGTACGGGGGCAGGGACGTCACGTCCTGGTCGCCGAGGTGCACGGTGCCCGTGGTCGGGTCCTCGAGTCCGGCGATCATGCGGAGCGTCGTGGTCTTCCCGCAGCCGGAGGCGCCGAGCAGCGCGAAGAACGAGCCCTGGGGCACGGTGAGGTCGAGCGGCCGGACGGCGGTGAAGCCGTTGTCGTACGTCTTGCTGATCCCGGAGAGACGGACGTCTCCGCCGGTCTCCGACGTCGGAAGGGTCGTCATGGTGAGTCCAAGGAGTCGGTGAGGGCAGGGGTGCTGGGCGAGCGGGATCGGCTCAGCCGCCGGTGAGCTGGGCGAACTTCTGCTCGAACGCCGTGTCTTCCTTGGCCGTCAGGGAGCGGAAGTTGTGCGCCTTCGCCGACATCTCCTTGTCGGGGACGATCAGCGGGTCGTTCGCGACGTCCTTGTCGATCTTGGCGAGTTCCGGCTTGACGATGCCGGTCTCCAGCGGCGAGACGTAGTTGATCCACGCCGCCAGCTCCGCGCCGACCGCCGGCTCGTAGTAGTAGTCCATGAGCTTCTCGGCATTCGTCTTGTGACGTGCCTTGTTCGGGACCAGCATGTTGTCGGTCGACGAGATGTAACCGGCGTCCGGGATCGCGAACTTGACGTGCGGGTTGTCCGCCTGGAGCTGGACGACGTCACCGGCCCAGGCGAGGCAGGCCGCCAGGTCGCCCTTGCTGAGGTCGGATATGTAGTCGTTGCCGGTGAAGCGGCGCACCTGCTTGTTGTCGACGGCCTTCTGCACGCGCGCGATCGCCGCGTCGAAGTCGTCGGCCTTGAAGGTGCGCGGGTCCTTGCCCATGTCGATCAGCGTCATGCCGATCGTGTCGCGCATCTCGGAGAGCAGGCCGACCTTGCCCTTGAGCTTCGGGTCGTCGAGCAGCTGCGAGACCGAGGTGATCTCTTTCCCGCCGGTGGCCTTGGTGTTGTACGCGATGACCGTCGCGATGCCCTGCCAGGGGTAGGAAAACGAGCGGCCCGGGTCCCAGTCGGGGTTGCGGAACTGGGTGGCCAGGTTGGTGTACGCGTGCGGCAGGTTGGCCTGGTCGAGCTTCTGCACCCAGCCGTAGCGGATCAGCCGTGCGGCGAGCCAGTCGGTGAGGACGATGATGTCGCGGCCCGTGTCCTGGCCCGCCGCGAGCTGCGGCTTGATCTTCCCGAAGAACTCGACGTTGTCGTTGATGTCCTCGGTGTACTTGACCTTGATCCCGGTGCGCTTGGTGAAGGCCTCGAGGGACGGGCGGTGCTTCTCGTCGTCGCTCATGTCGATGTACTCGGTCCAGTTGGAGAAGTTGATGGTCTTCTCCTTGGCCGAGTGGTCCTCGGACGAGATGCCGCCCGAGGACTTGCTCGCCGCGGGGATGCCGCAGCCGGTGAGGGCGCTGAGCCCGCCGACGGCGAGCGCGCCGCCGGCGGAGGCGCGCATCAGGGACCGGCGGGACATCGCTGCCCTGCCGTTCCTGAAGCTGCGGTGCATGGCGGCCAGTTGGGCCGGGGACAGGCTGTCGGGCTCGTACTGCTCCATGCGCGTGGTTGCCCTTTCGGGAGGAGTGGCGGCCGGTGGTCGGTCGGCCTGCTGCCACCCGGCGGTAGCCGGATATCGGTTAAGGACGGTCCCCGAAGACCGTGCGGTGCCAGTCCTTGCGCACCACCGCGGTGTTGTCGAACATGACGTGCTTGATCTGCGTGTACTCGTCGAAGGAGTAGGCGGACATGTCCTTGCCGTAGCCGGATGCCTTGTAGCCGCCGTGCGGCATCTCGCTGAGGATCGGGATGTGGTCGTTGACCCACACACAGCCCGCCTTGATCTCGCGCGTGGCACGGTTCGCGCGGAACACATTGGTGGACCAGGCGGAGGCGGCGAGCCCGTACGGGGTGTCGTTGGCGAGCCGGATGCCCTCGTCGTCGCTGTCGAAGGGCAGCACGACGAGCACGGGGCCGAAGATCTCGGACTGCACGGCCTCGCTGTCCTGCGCGGCGTCGGCGATGAGGGTGGGCCGGTAGTACGCGCCGTCCGCGAGCTCGCCGCCGGGGGCCTCGCCACCGGTCACCACGCGCGCGTAGCCGCGCGCCCGGTCGACGAAGGCGGCGACGCGGTCCCGCTGGGCGTGCGAGATGAGCGGCCCGAGGTCGGTGCCGTCGGCGAACGGGTCGCCGAGCCTGACGGTCTCCATCAGGGCTGCCGTCCGCTCCACGAAGGCTTCGTAGAGGGGACGCTGCACGTACGCGCGCGTGGCGGCGGTGCAGTCCTGGCCGGTGTTGATGAGCGAGCCGGCGACCGCGCCGTGCACAGCGGCGTCGAGGTCGGCGTCGTCGAACACGACGAACGGCGCCTTGCCGCCCAGCTCCAGGTGGATCCGCTTCACGGTGGCCGTGGCGATCTCGGCGACCCGCTTGCCGACGCCCGTGGAGCCGGTGAAGGAGGTCATGGCGACGTCCGGGTGGCCGACGAGGTGCTCGCCCGCGTCGCGGCCCGCGCCGCTGATGACGTTGACGACGCCGTCCGGGAGACCCGCCTCGGTGGCGGCCTGCGCGAAGAGGAGCGAGGTGAACGGGGTGAGCTCGGCGGGCTTGAGGACGATCGTGTTGCCCGCCGCGATCGCCGGAAGCACCTTCCAGGCGGCCATCTGCAGCGGGTAGTTCCACGGCGCGATGGAGCCGACGACACCGATGGGCTCGCGGCGTACGTACGAGGTGTGGTCGGCGCTGTACTCGCCCGCGGACTGCCCCTGAAGGTGCCGGGCGGCGCCGGCGAAGAAGGCGGCGTTGTCGACCGATCCGGGCACGTCGAACTCGCGGCTCAGCTTGAGCGGCTTGCCGCACTGCAGCGATTCGAGGCGCGCGAACTCCTCGGCCTTCTCGTCGAGGACCCCGGCGAACCGGTGCATGGCGTCGGACCGCTCGCCGGGCGTGGCGCCCGACCAGCCGGGGAAGGCCGCACGGGCGGCCGCGACGGCGGCGTCCACGTCGGCGGTGCCCGCCAGTTCGTACGTGTAGACCTCCTCGCCCGTGGCCGGGTCGACGACGGCGTGGGTGCGGCCGGACGTGCCCTTGACGAGGCGGCCCGCGACGAAGTTCGCGCCTTCCGCGAAGAGTTCCTGCGCCAGTGCGGCCACGTTCTTGGCCGAGGCGGGGTGATCCGAGGTGGGGTGGTGCATGAGTGCTCGCTCTCGCTTCTCCTGCGTCGGCCCTCGTCCCGAGGGCGCCGACGTAGCTCCAGCCGTAGCTCCAGCTCGATGTGAGTGACGATCCTGACAGAGGACCACAGTGCCAACAAGTGATTCCGTTGTTGCCTTTTGGTTACGCGACGGAATCTGTCGACCGGGTGTCGAGTCCACCTGTAAAACGCAGGACGGAATGTCAGTGGTGCGTGCCAGACTCGCGTGTATGGAGATCGACAGCAGGGAATCGCTGGTCACGGCTCTGGCGGCGGGGACAAGCGTGAAGTACCTGCACTTCTGGGGGCACACACCGCGTAAGGACGGTTCGATCGGGGCGAGTTGCCTCAGCCAGTGGTGGCCCTCGCCGTTCACGGTGGCGGGCGTGGAGTACGCGACGGCGGAGCACTGGATGATGGCGGAGAAGGCGCGCCTGTTCGGGGACGCGGAGGCGGAGCGCCGCGCGATCGCCGCAGGTCATCCGGCGGAGGCCAAGAAGGCGGGGCGCCTGGTGCGGGGCTTCGACGGTGCGGTGTGGGAGCGGGAGCGCTTCGGCGTGGTCGTCGAGGGGAGCGTCCACAAGTTCGCGGCGGATCCGGCGCTGCGGGAATTCCTGGTGGGAACGGGCGAGCAGGTGCTGGTGGAGGCGAGTCCGATGGACCGGGTGTGGGGCATCGGGATGGCGGCGGACGAGGCCGGGGCAGCGGATCCGGAGGCGTGGCGGGGGTTGAATCTGCTGGGGTTCGCGCTGATGGCGGCGAGAGAGCGGCTGCGCACCCCGTAGAGCAGCTGCTCACCCCATGAGGACGGCGATCGCGACCCCGATCGCCGACAGCAGCCCACCGACGCCGCAGATGAGCCCGCCCAGCGCCTGCCCGCCGTTGGTCGCGGCGCCGCGCCCGGCCCGCTGTCTGCCGATCACGCCGAAGATCACCGCGAGCACGCCCGTCACGATCGCGACCGGCCACACCACGAAGCCGACCGCGGTGACGACGCCGAGCACCAGGGCCGCGAGACCGGGCCCGTTGCGAGGCGGCACGGACCCCGGCGGCGGGCCGAGGCCGTATGCGTACCAGTAGGCCTGGTACGAGAACGGTGTCGGGCCCTCGGGACCGACCGGTGGTGGCGGCACGGGCTCGTCCGGCGCCGCGTACGGATTGGCGTACCCGTACGAGGAGGGCGCCGGCGGCGTGCGCCACGGGTCGTACTCGCTCATCCACCCATGCTAGGGACCCCCGTCGTGCCGGGGATCTCCCCGCATACGATGACGAGGACCCCGATCAGCCGATCACCCAAGTTCCTGGGGAGGAAACCGTGAGCCAGAGCCCGAGTCACAGCCAGAGCCAGAGCCAGAGCCAGAGCCAGAGTCTGCAGGCCTTCATCACCGGACTGCCGAAGGCGGAACTGCACGTCCACCACGTGGGCTCCGCCTCCCCCAGGATCGTCTCGGAGCTGGCCGCCCGGCACCCCGACTCGAAGGTTCCGGCCGACGCCGAGGCGCTGGCCGAGTTCTTCACGTTCACGGACTTCGCGCACTTCATCCAGGTGTACCTGTCGGTGGTCGACCTGATCCGCACGCCGGAGGACGTCCGCCTCCTCACGTACGAGATCGCCCGCGACATGGCCCGGCAGAACGTGCGGTACGCGGAGCTCACCCTCACCCCCTTCTCCTCCACGCGCCGCGGCATCGACGCCCGCGGGTTCATGGAGGCGATCGAGGACGCGCGCAAGTCGGCGGAGTCCGAGTTCGGCACGGTGCTGCGCTGGTGCTTCGACATCCCCGGCGAGGCGGGCCTTGAGTCGGCCGAGGAGACGGCGCGGCTCGCCACGGACGACGCGCTGCGGCCGGAGGGCCTGGTGTCGTTCGGGCTCGGCGGGCCCGAAGTCGGCGTGCCGCGCCCGCAGTTCAAGCCGTACTTCGACCGGGCGCGCGCGGCGGGCCTGCGCTCGGTGCCGCACGCGGGCGAGACGACGGGGCCCGAGACGGTGTGGGACGCGCTGAACCACCTGGGCGCCGAGCGCATCGGCCACGGCACGTCGGCGGCCCAGGACCCGAAGCTCCTCGCGCACCTCGCCGAGCACGGCATCCCGCTGGAGGTGTGCCCGACGTCGAACATCGCGACGCGCGCGGTCCGCACCCTCGACGAGCACCCGCTCAAGCAGTTCGTGGACGCGGGCGTGACGGTCACCATCAACTCGGACGACCCGCCGATGTTCTCCACGGACCTCAACACCGAGTACGCGGTGGCGGCCCGCCTCCTCGACCTCGACGAGCGGGGCGTGGCGGAGCTGGCGAAGAACGCGGTGCGGGAGTCGTTCCTCGACGAGATCGGCAAGGCACGCATCATCACCGAGATCGACAGTTACACGGAGAACTGGCCGAATTAAGCCCGCAGTCGGACGAGAGCCCGCGGGGTCCGGGGCAGAGCCCCGCGGCCGATCGCCGGGTGGCGCCCACCCACTCCCGCTCAAGGCCACAATGGTGGCCATGCGCACCGTGACTGCCGTGGCCCACCGAGGCGACCCCTACCGCGTCCGCGAGAACACCCTCCCCTCCTTGCGCTCCGCGCTGGAACGGGGAGCGGACGCGGTGGAGATCGACGTACGACTGACGCGGGACGCCGTCCCGGTCCTGCTCCACGACTCCACGCTGGAGCGCCTGTGGGACCACGAGCGTCCGCTGTCCGCGCTCTCCTCCGACGAGGTGCGCGGGCTGACGGAGGACGGCGTGCCCACACTGGCGGACGCCCTGGAGACGTGCCGGGACGCCCGCGTCATGATCGACCTGCCGGGCGCGGACGCGCGTTCAGTACGTACCGTCGTCGGCGCCGTCCGCGACTGCGACGCGGAGGACCGGGTCTACTACTGCGCGGGCGCCGAGACGATGCTCAAGGTGCGCGCCGCCTCCCCCTCCGCCGAGATCGCGCTCACCTGGACCTCGCTGGCCCCGCCCCGCCCCGCCCTCCTCGCGGCCCTCACGCCCCGCTGGCTCAACTACCGCTTCCCGCTGGTGACCCGGGACCTGGCGACCCGCGTCCACCACGACGGTTACCTGCTGTCGGCGTGGACCCCGGACACGAAGCGCTCGATGCGCCGCCTGCTCGACATCGGCGTGGACTCGATCACGACGAACCGGGTCGACGTCCTGACGTCGCTGCGCGCATACGAGTAGCCGCCCCCTAGGGGACGACGGGGCCGCGCGCCAGGGTCGAGATCATCCCGTGCGACGAGCTGCCGCGGCCGACCTGAACCGAGGATGGTCCGTGTCGGCCCGACCGGGCCAACTCCCTTGCCAGGAGGCAGCTTTGAAGCGTCGACTCGCCCTCGCCCTGTCCACCGCCCTCGCACTCGGTGCCGTCGCCGTGCCGCTCGCCGCGGCCGTCCCGGCGCAGGCCGTGGTGGCGCAGGCCCCTGGCGCCCCCGACGCGAAGGCGCTGGCCGAGGCGCTCGCGGGCCTGCCGGACGCCGACGCCACCACGGCCCTCGTCCGGGTCGGCGGCACCGGCGGTTCCTGGCACGGGACCGCGGGCGTACGGGACCTGCGCAAGGGCGCGAAGGCCCTGGAGCACGCGGAGTTCCGGGCGGGCTCCACCACGAAGGTGGTCACGGCGGCGACAGTGCTGCGCCTCGCCGCCGACGGAGACGTCGACCTGGACGCACCGGTGCAGCGCTACCTCCCCGCCCTCTTCCGCGGCACGAACTTCGAACAACCCGTCTCCGTCCGGCAGTTGCTCAACCACACCAGTGGAATCCCGGCCGGTGACGGCTGGGGCGACGCGTTCGCGGACCAGTACGCGCACCGCTTCGACGTCGTCACGCCCACGCAGGTCGCCGCTTCGGCGCTCGCCAAGGACCCCGCGTTCACGCCTGGCACACGCCAGCAGTACCTGAACATCAACTACACCCTGCTCGGCCTGCTCGTGGAAAAGGTCACGGGCGACTCCTACACAGAAGCAGCAACCCGCCTCGTACTGCGCCCGGCAGGCATGCGACACACGTACTTCCCCGGCACCGACCCACGCGTCCACGGCCCGCACAACCGCGGATACCAGCTGGTCGACGGGGAGTTCGTCGACGTGACGGAGTGGGTGCAGGCCGACCGGTCGGCGGCGGGCGACATGATCTCCACGACCGCCGACCTGGAGCGGCTGCTCACCGCCCTCTTCCGGGGCAGGGTCGTGCCCGCGCCGCAGCTCAAGGAGATGTTCACGCTACCGGCCGGCGTCGACGGCGCCACGATGAGCGCAGGCCTCCAGAAGATCGAGATCGACGGCCGCGTGTACTGGGGCAAGTCCGGTTCGCGGTACGGCTACAGCACCGGGATCGCCGCCTCCTGTGACCTGTCCCGGACGGTCGTCTACTCGGTCAACGCCACGGACGCGAAGGGCGAGGAGATGAACCCCGTCGCCCAGCGCATCGTCTTGGCCTCGGTCAGGAACGCGGCCTGACCAACCGGTGCGCCACCCCGTGCGACACGGCCGTCGCCACGGCCGCCCAGGCGACCCCGGCGACGACGTCACGGGCCCGGCCCGGCCGCAGCACCCCGGCCTTCTTCAGCCGCCCCCGCGCCCACAGGGCGAACGGCACGACGAGCAACGGCGAGGTCGCGACGCCCGGGGTGTACCCGCGCACGGCGACGGCCTGGCCGATGTGCAGCAGCCCGTGCGCCCCGAACCCGTTCAGCATGGCCTGATACGTGGCGCTGCGGCCACCACTGGCCCAGCCGGCGACGGCCCCCGCGCCGACGATCCCGGCCATGACACCGACGGCGGCCGTGAACTCCCGCTCGTCGACGCCCTCCATGCCCCGCCACACCCGCTCGGGCACACCCGGCCACCGCTCACGCAACTCCGGCACGTTCTTCCGGATCCAGCGCGGAGCGGTGAGTACCTCTTCGGTGTCGTGCAGCGCCCAGGCGGCGAAGAGCCCCAGGGTCACCGCGGCTCCGACGGACGACTGGTCATCAGCGGTCATGGCCACAGCCTATGACGGCCTCAACTCGGCTTCTTGGAAGCCTCGTTGTGACACTCGTCGCGTCTCACAGCCCCGCGATCCTGTTCCACCGCTTCGAGAACTCGGTCCGCTCCGCCGGCCTGATGTCACGGGCGATCGCGAGCCGTGAGCGCATCCGGTCGTCGGGGAAGATCAGTGGGTCCTCCGCGAGTTCGGCGGTCTCCTTGTCCTTGGAGGAGGCGAGCACGTCGCGGGCCGCCGGGACCGGGCAGACGTAGTTGACCCACGCGGCGAGCTCCGCCGCGACCTCCGGCTGGTAGTAGTAGTCGACCAGGCGCTCGGCGTTGGCCTTGTGGTCGGCGAGGTCGGGGATCATCAGGGACTCGGCCCAGAGCTCGGCGCCCTCCTCGGGCACGACGAACTCGATGTCCGGGTTGTCGGCCTGGAGCTGGATGACGTCGCCGCTGTACGCCTGGCAGGCGAGGACGTCGCCGCTGGAGAGGTCCTTGATGTAGTCGTTGCCGGTGAAGCGGCGGATGTGCTTCGCCTTCACCAGCTTCTCGACCTGGTCGCAGACCTTGTCGAAGTCGGCGCCGGTCCACTTGGTGATGTCGACGCCGTTGCCCTGCATGAGGAGGGCGAAGGACTCGTCGAGGCCGGAGAGGAGGGTGACCCGCCCGGCGAGGTCGTCCGCCCACAGGTCGGAGACGTGTTTGATCTCGCGGCCCAGCCTGCGCCTGTCGTACGCGATGCCGGTGATGCCGGACTGCCACGGCACGGTGTACTTGCGGCCCGGGTCGAAGGCGGGCGAACGCAGCAGCGGGTCGAGGTACTTGGTGACGTGGGGCTGCCGGGCCCGGTCCATCTCCTGGACCCAGCCGAGGCGCACGAAGCGCGAGCACATCCAGTCGGAGATGACGATGAGGTCGCGGTCGGTCTTCTGGTGGTTCATCAGCGACGGGCTGATCTTGCCGAAGAACTCGTCGTTGTCGTTGATCTCTTCGGTGTACTTGACCTGGATCCCGGTCCGCTTCTCGAACGCGTCGAGGGTGGGCCGCTTCGACGGGTTGTCGTCGTCGACGTCGATGTAGAGCGGCCAGTTGGCCCAGGTGAGCCGCTTCTCGTCGGCGGACAGGTCGTGTCCTGCCCGCTCCCCCGGCGAGACGTACGCGGCGGGCACCCCGCAGCCGGTGGCGAGGCCGCCGACCGCCGCGGCCGCGGCACCACCGCCCAGGGCGCGCAGCAGGGAACGACGGTTGACCTGGTGGGTTATCGGGTTCGCTCGCACGAACTCAGCCTCCCGCCCCGGGACTTGACGCCACAATGGACGCTGCGTCGAGCGCCGGGGTCCGGGGCCGACACCTTGTCGATCCGCGCGCACCCGACCCGCTCACCCGGCCGCGTCCGCGACGGCCCGCAGATACCGACCGGTCACCCACTTCTGCACGCCCCGCGCCACCGGCCCGCCGAGCCGCGCGTACCACCGCCCCGGCCGCGAGAACGCCCGGATCCGGAACCACACGGCCCCGTCCGCCGCCCGCTCGACGAGGAACGCCTCCTCGCCGCACTCCGGATGCCCCGGCAGCGTCCCGTAGGCGAATCCGACGCACGACGGTTCGCGCACGACCCGTACGACCCGGCAGGGAATCCGCAGGAACAGCGCCCGCAGCACCACGTCCGCGCCCTCCCGGACATCGCCGTCCGGCGTCACCTGGAGCCCGGCCCCGCGCTGCGCGCCCCACGCGAGGACCGCCGCACCGGCCCGCTCGAAGCACTCCTGCCCCGAGCCGATCCGGACACGGCGGTCCATGTGAGCGTACCCCGGCGGCAGTTCGCTTGCCGCCAGGGTCGGGCCGACCTCGCTGTAGGTGAGGTCCACCCGCAGTTTCACCCGTAGGCTCACGCGTCCAGCGACGTCATCACGTGCTTGATCCGCGTGTAGTCGTCGAAGCCGTACGCCGACAGGTCCTTGCCGTAGCCCGACTTCTTGAAGCCGCCGTGCGGCATCTCGGCGACGAGCGGGATGTGGGTGTTGATCCACACGCAGCCGAAGTCGAGGACCTTGGACATCCGCATCGCGCGGCCGTGGTCCTTCGTCCAGACCGAGGAGGCCAGCGCGTACTCGACGCCGTTGGCGTAGGACACCGCCTGCTCCTCGTCCGTGAAGGACTGGACGGTGATGACCGGGCCGAAGACCTCGTTCTGGATGATCTCGTCGTCCTGCTTGAGGCCCGAGACGACGGTCGGGGCGTAGAAGTAGCCCTTCTCGCCCACCTGGTGGCCGCCGGCCTCGACCTTGGCGTGCGCCGGGAGCCGCTCGATGAAGCCGGTGACCTGCTTCAGCTGGTTGGCGTTGTTCAGCGGGCCGTACAGCACGTCCTCGTCGTCGGCCGCGCCGGTCTTCGTCTCGGCGGCGATCTTGGCGAGCGCGGTGACGAACTCGTCGTGCACCGACTCGTGAACGAGAACGCGGGTGGCCGCGGTGCAGTCCTGGCCGGCGTTGAAGTACCCGGCCTCGGCGATGCCCTCGGCGGCCTTCGCGAGGTCGGCGTCCTCGAAGACGACGACCGGGGCCTTGCCGCCCAGCTCCAGGTGGACCCGCTTGAGGTCCTTGGCGGCGGACTCGGCGACCTGCATGCCGGCGCGCACGGAACCGGTGATGGAGGCCATCGCCGGGGTCTTGTGCTCGACCATCGAGCGGCCGGTGTCGCGGTCGCCGCACACCACGTTGAAGACGCCCTTGGGCACGATCGAGCCGATGATCTCGGCCATCAGGACCGTGGAGGCCGGGGTGGTGTCGGACGGCTTGAGGACGACCGTGTTGCCCGCGGCGAGTGCGGGCGCGAACTTCCACACGCCCATCATCATCGGGTAGTTCCACGGCGCGACCTGCGCGCAGACGCCGATCGGCTCCCGGCGTACGAAGGAGGTCAGGCCCTCCATGTACTCGCCGCCGGAGCGCCCCTCGAGCATGCGCGCGGCGCCCGCGAAGAAGCGGATCTGGTCGAGCATCATCGGGATCTCTTCGCTGCGGGTGAGCCCGAGCGGCTTCCCACAGTTCTCCGACTCGACGGCGATGAGCTCCTCGGCGCGCTCCTCGAACGCGTCCGCGATCTTCAGGAGGTACTTCTGGCGCTCACCCGGGACCAGGTCGCGCCAGGCCGGGAACGCGGCCTCGGCGGCGGCCATCGCGGCGTCGACGTCGGCCTGCCCGGACAGCGGCGCGGTCGCGTACGCCTCGCCCGTGGCGGGGTTGACCACCTCGGTGGTCCGTCCGTCGGCGGCGTCCTTGAACTCACCGGCGACAAAGTTACGTAGCTTACGCAGCCGTCCCAGCTCACTCGTGCTCACTGCCGGCCTCCTGACTGTTCGCTGTCCAAAGATTGAGACGCCCACCCTAGACGGTGGACCGACGTTTTCGACACCCCCTACCCCTGTTGAACTACGGAATCCGTGAGGTTGAACCTCGCAAACAACGAATTTCATCGATCCGGGCTTGCGAAACGGATGAGTCCTCGTGCACAGTGAGGCCGTGGCCAGTCGTAGCGCAGACCCCAAGGGACCCAGTTCGAGGAACGGCAGCAATCCGCCGCTCGACTCCGTCTCCCTCGCCATCATCGAACAGCTTCAGGAGGACGGCAGGCGTCCGTACGCCGCCATAGGAAAGGCCGTGGGCCTGTCCGAGGCGGCCGTGCGCCAGCGCGTCCAGAAGCTCCTCGATCAGGGCGTGATGCAGATCGTCGCCGTCACCGACCCGCTCACCGTGGGCTTCAGGCGGCAGGCGATGGTCGGCATCAACGTCGAGGGCGACCTGGATCCCGTGGCGGACGCGCTCACCGACATGCCGGAGTGCGAGTACGTCGTGATGACCGCGGGCTCGTTCGACCTGATGGTGGAGATCGTCTGCGAGGACGACGACCACCTTCTGGAGGTCATCAACCGACGCATCCGGGCCCTCCCCGGAGTGCGCTCCACCGAGAGCTTCGTTTACCTGAAGCTCAAGAAGCAGACCTATATGTGGGGAACCCGATAGCCGTGAGCAAGGACCTCAGCCGAACCGCGTACGACCACCTGTGGATGCACTTCACCCGCATGTCGTCGTACGAGAACGCGCCCGTTCCCACCATCGTGCGTGGCGAGGGCACCTACATCTACGACGACAAGGGCCAGAAGTACCTGGACGGCCTCTCCGGCCTGTTCGTGGTCCAGGCAGGTCACGGCCGTCAGGAGCTCGCCGAGGTCGCCGCCAAGCAGGCGGCCGAGCTGGCGTTCTTCCCGATCTGGTCGTACGCCCACCCCAAGGCCGTGGAGCTGGCCGAGCGCCTGGCCCACTACGCGCCGGGCGACCTCAACAAGGTCTTCTTCACCACCGGTGGCGGCGAGGCCGTCGAGACCGCGTGGAAGCTGGCGAAGCAGTACCACAAGCTCAACGGCAACCACACGAAGTACAAGGTCATCTCGCGCGCGGTCGCCTACCACGGCACCCCGCAGGGCGCCCTGTCCATCACGGGTCTGCCGGCCCTCAAGGCCCCCTTCGAGCCGCTCGTCCCGGGCGCGCACAAGGTGCCGAACACGAACATCTACCGCGCCCCGATCCACGGCGACGACCCGGAGGCCTTCGGCCGCTGGGCCGCCGACCAGATCGAGCAGGAGATCCAGTTCGAGGGCCCGGAGACGGTCGCGGCCGTCTTCCTCGAGCCGGTGCAGAACGCCGGTGGCTGCTTCCCGCCGCCGCCCGGCTACTTCCAGCGCGTGCGCGAGATCTGCGACAAGTACGACGTGCTGCTCGTCTCCGACGAGGTCATCTGCGCCTTCGGCCGCCTCGGCACGATGTTCGCCTGTGACAAGTTCGGCTACATCCCGGACATCATCACCTGCGCCAAGGGCATGACGTCCGGCTACTCCCCGATCGGTGCGGCCATCGTCTCCGACCGGATCGCCGAGCCGTTCTACAAGGGCGACAACACGTTCCTGCACGGCTACACGTTCGGTGGCCACCCGGTCTCCGCCGCCGTGGGTCTCGCGAACCTGGACATCTTCGAGCGCGAGGGCCTCAACCAGCACGTGCTGGACAACGAGGCGAACTTCCTCAACACGCTGCAGAAGCTGAACGACCTGCCGATCGTCGGCGACGTCCGCGGCAACGGCTTCTTCTACGGCATCGAGCTCGTGAAGGACAAGGCCACCAAGGAGACCTTCACGGACGAGGAGTCCGAGCGGATCCTGTACGGCTACGTGTCGAAGAAGCTCTTCGAGTACGGCCTGTACTGCCGCGCCGACGACCGTGGCGACCCGGTCATCCAGCTCTCCCCGCCGCTGGTCTCCGACCAGTCCACCTTCGACGAGATCGAAGGGATCATCCGACAGGTCCTCACGGAGGCCTGGGAGAAGATCTGATCCAGGCCTGAGCCGGGACCTGGTCCCGGCCCGGTCCAAGGTCTGAGCCAGCGCGGCCACGGAACGCCAACTGGCTTGATAAACGGCCCGGTTGCACCCATCCGAGTGAGATGGGAGGCAACCGGGCCGTGCCCTTCTCCGGCCCGCGTCCGCGCGTCCTTACGGTGCCCAGTGACCGATCGGCCCCGCCTTCGTTCCCCCGATAGGGGGAAGGCAACTGATCAGAACCGAGGTGTACGTCATGGTGGCCCCGCCGGACAACGACGTGCTGTGGGCGCGTGCCCTGCACTTTGCGCACAGCGGATCGGACAGCGGCTCCCCCGCGCTCACCGGTGTCTCGCTCGGTGTCCGCGAGGGCGAGATCCTCGCCGTCACCGGGCCGCGCGGCAGCGGGAAGACGACGCTGCTGCGCTGCCTCTCCGGTCAGCTCCTGCCGCAGCAGGGCGAGGTGTGGTTCAACAGCACGCCCGTGCACACGATGGGCCCGCTGGTCCGCGAGCGGCTGCGCCGCGACCGGTTCGGCTGGATCGACCCCGAGCCGGTCCTCGTGCCCGAGCTGAATGTGTGGGAGAACGCCGCCCTGCCGCTGATGCTGCGCGGCACCCCCCGGCGCCCCGCCAAGACCGCCGCCCACGAGTGGCTCGACCGGCTCGACGTCGGCCGCCTCGCCCGCAAGCGCCCGCACGCCCTGTCCGTGGCCGAGCGCCAGCGCGTCTCCATCGCCCGCGCCCTCGCGCACGCCCCGCACGTGGTGTTCGCCGACGAGCCGACCGCGACCCTGCACCGCGCCGACAGCGCCCACATCATGCGCACCCTCACCGCCGCGGCCCGCTCGCACGACATCACGGTCGTCCTCGCCACCCACGACTCCGCGGTGGGCGCGCTCGCCGACCGCACGGAGTCGCTGCTCGACGGGCGCCGCGTGCACACCGTGCCGCTGCCCGAGAAGGCCCCCGAAGCGGAAGGCCGGGCCGCGTGCTCGCTCTCCGTCTAGCGCGCGGCGCGCACCCCCTGGTCCAGCTGCGCAGACTCCTGGTCGCCGCCGCATCGGCCGGCACCGGCTTTCTGCTCCTGTGCACGCTCGGCCACGCGCTCGGGCACCCGGAGACCGCGGCCAACTCCCTGCTGCGCCTCGCCTGGTGCGCGCTGCCGATCGCCGCGACGGTGTACTTCGCGGTCGCCGTTGCCCGCTCCGACCCCGGCACGCAGCCGCGCGCCGGCCTGTCCGCCGTGGGCCTCGGCCCGGCCCGCCTCACCCTGCTCGCCGCGATCTCCACGGCGATCGCCTGCACGCTCGGCTCGATGCTGGCGCTGCTGTTCTTCCTGCATCTGCGGGGCGACCTCTCCGGCCTTCCGTTCGACGGCGCGGCCAGCGGACTGCTCGCCGCCGACCGGCCCCTTCCGCTCGCCGCCACGCTCACCCTGCTGACCTGGGTGCCGCTCGCGGCGTCCGCGGCGAGCGCCCTCGCGCTGCGCCCTCAGCTCGCCCGGCCCGTCAGGGGCACCGAGGAACCCCATGAGCCGGCGGCCGCTCCGACCGGACTGCCGTGGGGCTTCGCGCTGCTCGCCGCGGGCCTGGCCGTGGAGACGTACGCGGCGAGCGCGCGCGGCGCCGCGGGCTCCCGGCTGCCCGGCGGCCTCACCGGCAGCCCCACCGGCGTGCTCGCCGGGTGGACGCTGACCGCGCTCGGCCTGGCGCTCGCCGGTCCCGGGCTCACGTATCTGTGCGGGCGCGCGCTGCAGTCCGTACGCCCCTCGGCGGTGCGGCTGCTCGCGGGCCGGGTGCTCCAGGAGGAGGCGCGACGCGTCGGCCGTCCGCTCGGCGTGGTCTGCGCGGTGGCGTCGGGGGCGTACGCGGCGGCCACGGTGTACGGCGAGCGCGAGGGGTCGGCGGCCGGCGTCGGGCCGCTGGCGACGCTCGGCGCGGTGCTGGTCGTGGGCTGCGCCGTGGCGACGCTGGTGACCGCGTCCTTCGAGGCCCGCCAGGCGCGGCGGCACACGACGCAGGCGCTGCTGCGGATCGGCGCGCCCGCCACGGCGCTGCGCGGGGCGGTGGCGCTCAGGGCCTGCGCCCTGCTGGTCGTGTTCGGGCCGCTGACCTGGCTCGTCGCGGAACTTTCGGCGGCACCGCTGACGGCGCGATGAGTTTTGACGACACTGGCCGTCTACATGTTCGTACGCACCACACCACCTCACTTCTCCGAGAAGGCGACGGACACATCATGAGCGAGTACCAGCAGATGATCTTCGTGAACCTGGCCGTGAACGACGTGGCGGCGTCCACCAAGTTCTTCACGGAGCTGGGGTACGAGCGCAACGCCCAGTTCTCGGACGACTCCACCAGCTCCATCGTGATCAGCGAGCACATCGTGATCATGCTGCTCACGAAGGAGAAGTACGCGGGCTTCACCAAGAAGACGATCATCGACTCCACGAAGAACAGCGAGACGCTGCTGGCCCTGAGCGCCGAGAGCCGGGGATCGGTCGACGAGCTCGTCGACCGGGCGATCGCCGCGGGCGGCACCGAGACCGGCGAGAAGCAGGACCACGGCTTCATGTACGGGCGGGCCTTCGACGACATCGACGGGCACACCTTCGAGGTCATGTGGATGGACCCGTCGGTCGTCGAGGGCTGACCAACGCCCGGGCGCCCGCCCGTGTTTAGCATGGGCGGGTGCCGACTCCAGATCATTCCCCCGAACCGTCCGTGCCTGCCACCACCTCCGACCGCGAGATCGAGACGCTCGCGGAGTTCGACGAGGTGGTGGCCGCGCGCGACACGCTGGCCGGGCACCGGGTGCAGGCCGTCGACCTGACGGACCGTACGACGCGGCTCCTCGCCACCGATGTCGAGGGCGCCATATTCCTCGGCTGCCCGATGGACGAGCGGGCCGCAGCCGAGGTCAGGGCGCGCGGCGCGCTGGTCTTCCCGCCGGTCCCCGGCCTCCCCTTCGACCCCTACCGCGGCCGCCTCTACGCCCCCGCCGAGCTCTTCGAGGGCCTGTCCTCCGAGGGCGGCTACGCGGCCACTCCCGACGCCCGCGCGTACGAATGGTTCCAGCGCACCAAGACCGACGGCGACGTGTTCGCGTCGATGCTGCGCGCCGTGCACGACGACTCGGTCTCCGACGCGCTCGACGAACTCCTCGTCGGGGCCCGGGTGGTGGGCGTCATGGGCGGTCACGCGATGGCGCGCGGCACGGAGGCGTACGCGGGCGCCGCACGGCTCGGCCGGACGCTGGCCCGCGCGGGCCTCACGGTGGCGACGGGCGGCGGCCCCGGGGCGATGGAGGCCGCGAACCTGGGCGCGTACGCGGCGCCGTTCGCCGACCCGATGCTCGACGACGCGCTCCAACTCCTCGCCAAGTCACCTTCGTTCACCCCGTCGATCACCGACTGGGCGGACGCGGCCTTCGCCGTGCGGGAGCGCTGGCCGGGCGGCGGCCCTTCCGTGGGCATCCCCACCTGGTTCTACGGGCACGAGCCGCCGAACGCGTTCGCGGAGCACATCGCCAAGTACTTCGCCAACGCCACGCGCGAGGACGGCCTGCTGGCCCGCTCCAACGCGGGCGTGATCTTCCTGCCGGGCGCGGCGGGCACGGTGCAGGAGATCTTCGACAACGCGACGCCCAACTACTACGAGTCCCGCGGCGAACCGACCCCGATGGTCCTGGTCGACCGCGCCCACTGGACCGAACGCCTTCCCACCTGGCCGCTGTTGCAGGCGCTCGCCCGCGAGCGGTCCATGGAGGACCGGATCGCGCTGGTGGACACGGCCGATGAGGCGGGCGAGGCGATCGAACGGCTCGGTCGGTCACTCGGTCAAGCGCCGGTCAAGAGTGACCGGTGAGGACCTCAAGGCATTGACGCTGCGTCACGGTCACCGATAAACCATCGGTGACCGTGGGGGTGTTGAGCTTCGAGGTGCGTTCGCACCGTGCCGCGCCCCTCTCTCCCAGCACATGTGAAGGACAGCTGTGTCCGTAGCCCCCCGCATATCTCCGCGCATCTCCTCCAGAGCGGCCCGCTTCGCCGGCGTGGCCGCCGCCGCGACGGCCCTGACGCTCGGCGTCGCAGGCACCGCTTCGGCGTGCGACATCAGCGAGTTCACCGCCAAGGCCGGCTGCGACGGCCAGCAGGGCGTCATCACCGTCACCGACGTGGACACCTCCGGCACCCCGGCGACAGTCACCGTCTTCCGTACGTCCGGCGGCTCCGAGGCGCAGGTCGGCTCCCAGGTCGTGAAGGGCGCCAAGGAAGGTGCCACGATCACCTTCAAGGAGGCCTGGAAGCCGGGCGCGACCTACCGCGTCCACGTGAAGACCGACCGGTTCAACGTCGACAAGGACATCCCCGGCGGCGTCACCGCCCCGGCCACGGCGTGCGCCACCGAGAAGCCGTCGACGCCTCCGACGTCCGCGGCGCCCAGCACCTCGGCCCCGGCCGAGAAGCCGACCCCGTCCACGAGTGCCCCGGCGGCGGCCCCCGCCCCGAGCAACTCGGCCTCCCCCGCGGGTGATTCGAACCTCGCCGAGACCGGCTCCAGCAGCAACACCCCGATGATCGCGGGCATCGCGGCCCTCCTGGTCGTCGCGGGCGGCGGCGTGGTCTTCGCACTGCGCCGCAAGGGCTCCACGCAGAAGTAGTCGCCGGGTGGGCGCCGTCCGTAGACGACGCCCACCTTCGCGCTCGGCGGTGGCATACGGGTGGGCTACGTCGACGGCGAAGTGACCGGGTGTGCGGACGGCGAAGTGGCCCGGTGTGCCGGACACCCCTCCTCGGCACGCCGTCGGGCCGTTTCCCCGCTCATCTCCCACCCACCCGCCCCCTCCGGGGGCTTCGGCCCGGGCGGGGTGCCCCACCCGCTGCGGCCAACCGCCCCCGCCTCGCACAATCCGCCGCCAACCACGGCTCCCCACCCCGACCGGTCGACGCCACCCCCGCCTTGGGCGACCTCCCCCAGCCACGGCTCCCCACCCTTGGCGGTCGACGCCAACCGCCTTGGGTAACGCCCACCACGGCTCCCCACCCGCTGCAGTCGACCGCACGCACCTTTGGGCGATCCGCCGCAAGCACGGCTCCCCACCCTTGGCGGTCGACGCCACCCCGCCTTGGGCAATCCGCCGTCAGCACGGCTCCCCACCCACTGCGGTCAGCCGCCACCGCCTTGGGCAATCTGCCGCCTTGGCCGGCAGGGTGGGCAAGGCGGCACCCCGGTGCAGCGCAACGAGAACGACAGGCGCCGACCACGGCACGGTGAAACCCCGGTGCCGCGTAACGCTGGGGACGGCGTCGGCCACGACTAGGTGGCGGTCCCCGGTGCCGCGCAACAAGAACGTCAGGCGCCAGCCCCGGCCCAGCCCCAAAACCCCGGCACCACGCCACCACCCGGCCCCGTCAGGAACCCCCCAGCACCACAATCTCCGCCGCGTCGAACGCGACCCCGACCTCGTCCCCCGGCTCCGGCGCCTCCCGAAGCGCGCAGGCCGCCTCCAGGCGAGGCGCATCCCCCGGCTGCAGGTGCAGCGCAACGTGCGTACCGCGGAAGGTGCGCCCGGTGACGGCGCAGGTCAACTGGGCTTCGGCGGCAGGGACGAGCCGTACGCCCGCAGGCCGCACGAGAAGCCGGCAGACCCCCTGCTCCGCCCCCTCCGGCACCGGAACCTTGCCCCAGGGCGTGTCCGCCACCGCCCCGGTCACCGTCGCCTCCACGACGTTGTCGAACCCGAGGAACCGCGCCACGAACTCGTCCGCCGGCTGCTGCCACACCTCAAGAGGCGTACCGGTCTGGGCGATCCGCCCGTCCCGCATCACCACGACCCGGTCGGCGAGCGCGAAGGCCTCACCCTGGTCGTGCGTGACGGCGAGCACGGTCGTCCCCAACTCACCGAAAAGTTCCCGCAGTTCAACGACAAGGCGCTCACGCAACGAACGGTCCAGCTGCCCGAGCGGCTCGTCCAGCATCAGCAACCGCGGCCGCGGCGCAAGCGCCCGCGCGAGAGCGACCCGCTGCTGCTCCCCACCGGACAACGCACCGACCGGCCGCCGCTCGGCGCCAGGCAGCCCGACAAGCCCCAGCAACTCCCGTACACGTTCCGCCTGTTCACCCTTGCCGGCCCCATGCATCCGAAGCCCGAAGGCGACGTTCCGCCCCACGTCACGCTGCGGGAACAGCTGGTGGTCCTGGAACATCAGGCCGACGCCCCGCTTGTGCGCAGGCACCCCCGCCTGGTCGGCGCCGCCGAGCAACACCCGCCCGCCATCCAAGGGTTGGAGCCCCGCGACGGCCCGCAGCAGCGTCGACTTACCACTGCCGCTCGGCCCCAGCACGCACACGATCTCGTGCTCGGCGACCTCCAGGTCCACGTCGTCGAGCACGGCGCGCCCACCGAACCGTACGGTCGCGTCGTCCAACTCCAGCAGCGACATCAGAACTCCCCGGTCGAGGCCTTCGCGGGCCGAATCCGTTCAAGGACGAGCAACGAGGCCGCGCACACGACCATCAGCACCGTCGAAAGGGCCATCGCCTGCCCGTAGTTGAGGTCACCGGCCCGCCCGAGCAGCCGGGCCACGGCGACCGGCAGCGTCGGATTGTCGGGCCGCGCGATGAACACGGTCGCCCCGAACTCACCGAGCGACACGGCGAACGCGAACCCGGCCGCGACCAGCAGCGCCCGCCGCACCATCGGCAGATCGACCTCCCGCCAGGCCCGCAGCGGCGAGGCCCCGAGCACGGCGGCGGCCTCCCGGAGCCGCCCGTCGACGGCCCGCAGCACCGGCAGCATCGTCCGCACCACGAACGGCACCCCGACCAGCGCCTGCGCGAGCGGCACCAGGATCCACGTGGACCGCAGGTCGAGCGGCGGCTTGTCGAGCGTGATCAGGAACCCGAACCCGACGGTCACCGCCGACACCCCCAGCGGCAGCATCAACAACGCGTCGAACCCGCGCACGAGCCGCCCCGCACGGCGGGTCAGAGCAGCCGCCGCCAGCCCGCCGATCACCACGGCAATAGCAGTCGCGGCGAGCGCGTACTCCAGCGAATTCCAGATCGCGTCGATCGGCGGTACGAGGAAGGTCCCGCCGTCGGCGTCGGTGAGCGCCCGGTAGTACCCGAACCCGTACCCGCCCGGAGCGTCGAGCGAGCGCTCGACGAGCACCCCGAGCGGCAGCACGATCAGCAGCGCGACGGACACCAACACGCCACCCAGCAACGCCCATTGCCCGGCCCCGCGCGGCCTGCGCGACGTATGCGCGGCGTCCACGAGCCGCAGCGCGCTCTCCCGCCGCCGCACGGTCCACGCGTGCACACCGAGAATCAGCCCGACGGCCAGGAACTGCACGATGGTCAGCACAGCGGCGGTCGACAGATCGAAAATCTGCGCCGTCTGCCGATAGATCTCGACCTCAAGAGTCGAGAACCCGGGTCCGCCCAGAATCTGCACGACACCAAAAGACGTGAACGTAAACAGAAACACCATCAACGAGGCAGCGGCGACAGCAGGCCCGAGCGCCGGCAGCGTCACCTTCCGCCACGCCGCGAACCGCGAGGCGCCGAGCATCCGCGCGGCCTCCTCCTGCCGAGGATCGAGCTGCGCCCAAAGCCCGCCAACAGTCCGTACGACAACGGCGTAATTGAAGAAGACATGCGCCAGCAGAATCGCCCACACCGTCGTATCGAGCCGGACGCCCCACAGCTCGTCGAGCAGCCCGCCATTCCCGACAAGCGCGAGAAACGCGGTGCCCACAACGACGGTCGGCAGCACGAACGGCACGGTGACGACGGCCCGCAGCACCTGTTTGCCGGGGAACTCGAACCGGGCGAAGACATACGCCCCCGGCAGCGCGATCAGCAGCGTGAGCGCGGTCGACGCGAGCGCCTGCCACACCGTGAACCACAGCACGTGCCGGATGTCGGACTGCCCGAGCACATCCAGGATCCGCCCGAACTGCCAGACCCCGTCGACGTGCAGCCCACGCTCGACGATCGCGACGACCGGATAGGCGAAGAACAGCCCGAAGAACACGACGGGCAGAACCATGAGCCCAAGCCGCGCCGCGTTCCCCTTGGGTGCCTTGACGACTACTTCAGTACGAGCGACGTCCACGACTTCACCCAGTCGTCCCGATTGTCCGCGATCTTGCGCGGGCTCATCGTCTCGGGATCGTCGATCTTCACCGCGTACTTGGTGTAGTCGGCGGGCGCGGTGGCGTTCCCCGTCACGGGGTCGACGAACATGTTGAGCGGCATGTCCTCCTGGAACTTCTTGGAGACCAGGAAGTCGAGCAGCGCCTTGCCGCCCTTCTCGTTCTTCGCCCCGTTCAGCAGCCCCGCGAACTCCACCTGCTGGAAGCAGGTCCCCTTGGCGACGCCGACCGGGGAGGTCTTCGGCTGCGGATCGGCGAACACGGCCTCGGCGGGCGGCGAGGACGCGTACGACACGACGAGCGGCCGGTCACCGCCGGCCTTCTTCCCGCCGGCGCTCCCGCTGAACTCCTCGTTGTAGGCCTGATCCCAGCCGTCGACGACCTTGAGCCCGTTGGCCTTCAACTTCTTCCAGTACGGCTGCCAGCCGTCGTCGCCGTACTTGGCGGCGGACCCGAGCAGAAAGCCGAGACCGGGCGACGACGTGGACGCGTTCTCCGTGACCAGGAGGTTCTTGTAGGCCGGCTTGGTGAGGTCGGCGAAGGACGACGGCGGCGCGAGATCGTGCTTCTCGAAATAAGCCTTGTCGTAATTGACACAGAGAGACCCGGTATCAACAGGAGTAACCCGGTCCTTCCCCTTGTCGAGCCGATACCGCCCCTCCACCTCATCAAGCCCCTTGGCCTTGTACGAGGAGAAGATCCCATTGTCGAGCGCCCGCGAGAGCAGAGTGTTGTCGACGCCGAAGAAGACGTCTCCCTGCGGATTGTCCTTGGACAGAATCGCCTTGTTGACGGCCTCGCCGGCGTCCCCGTCCTTGAGGACCTTGACCTTGTAGCCGGAGCTCTTCTCGAAGTCCTTCAGCACGCCCTTCGAGACGGCCCACGAATCGTGACTCACGAGGGTCACGGTCCTGGAGTCACCGCCGGCACCGGAGCCACCGCCGGACGCCCCGCAAGCGGACAACGCGACGAGCCCGAGCCCCACGACCACGGCGACATACGCGCTGGTTGCCGACTTCTTCTTACTCACTACTTCATTCCTCCTGGAGGTGACCAGGAGAAGACGCGGCCCTGCCCGGAGCCTTCTGGCAACAACGGCCAGGGCTCCGGGCAGGGCGCAACAGCTTGAGTGGTGTCCGAACTTCCTACCCGGAATGACCCGGGCAAGGTCCAGAGGGTCTGCGGCCGGTTGCCGCACTCTCAGCGCTGTGGCGCTCCCCTGTCGGAAATGCAGATGTAGTTGTCGTGCTTACGACAGCCAGGCTACCGCTCGGTCGCCGCCAGCTGTCCACAGGCTCCGTCGATCTCCTGGCCACGGGTGTCCCGGATGGTGACCGGCACGCCGTGCGCGGCGATGGCGTCGACGAAGGCCTTCTCGTCCTCGGGCCGCGAAGCGGTCCACTTCGACCCCGGGGTCGGATTCAGCGGAATCAGATTCACATGCACCGGCTTCCCCTTGAGCATCCGCCCGAGCCGGTCACCGCGCCACGCCTGGTCATTGATGTCCCGGATGAGCGCGTACTCGATCGACAGCCGGCGCCCGGACTTCGCGGAGTACTCGAACCCGGCGTCGAGCACCTCGCGCACGTTCCACCGCGTGTTGACGGGTACGAGGGTGTCGCGCAGCTCGTCGTCAGGAGCGTGCAGCGAGATCGCGAGCCGGCACTTCAGCCCCTCATCGGTGAACCGGTTGATGGCGGGCACCAGCCCGACCGTCGACACGGTGATCCCGCGCTGGCTGAGCCCGACGCCGTCCGGCTCCGGGTCGGTGAGCGCGCGGATGGCCTGGATGACCCGCTTGTAGTTGGCGAGCGGCTCGCCCATGCCCATGAACACGATGTTGCTGAGCCGCGCGGGCCCGCCGGGAATCTCCCCGTCCCGCAGCGCGCGCATCCCGTCGACAATCTGATGCACGATCTCACCGGTCGACAGATTCCGGTCGAGGCCGGCCTGCCCGGTGGCACAGAACGGGCAGTTCATCCCGCACCCGGCCTGCGACGAGATGCACATCGTCACCCGGTCCGGATACCGCATCAGCACGGACTCGACGAGCGTCCCGTCGAACAGCTTCCACAACGTCTTGCGCGTCGTTTCGTTGTCGGTCGACAGATGCCGCACGACGGTCATCAGCTCCGGCAGCAACGCTTCCCGCAGCTTCTCGCGCGACCCCGCGGGGATGTCGGTCCACTCCGCGGGATCGTGCGCGTACCGCGCGAAGTAGTGCTGCGAGAGCTGCTTGGCGCGAAACGGCTTCTCACCGATCGCAGCAACAGCTTCCTTCCGCTCAGCAGGCGAAAGATCAGCAAGGTGCCGCGGCGGCTTCTTGGCTCCGCGGGGGGCGACGAACGTCAGTTCTCCGGGCTTAGGCATAGCTCATCCAGTGTCGCAGACGAACGGCTGTGACCTGGCGCCGTTGCCTGGGACCCCTGTCACTGGTGGTCGCTGTTGGTCGCCGTTGAGCGTCCTCGGACGGCCCAGGGACGGCCCGAAAGTCTGGGCTCCCCCGTGCTCTGACCAGCTAGCATCGCGGCCAGCACAGGGCATGGGGGACACTGTGGCACTCAACCGCAAGGGCTCGCGACGCATCGTCGTCGACGGCACGACTTACCGCTGGCGCCTGCGAGGCCGGCCGACGTACGACCAGGCCCTCTGCGCCAGGCCGTGCACGTACGCAGTGCAGCACGCAGACGCCCCCGGCACGACCCTCGTCGTCACCACGAACCAGCCTCACGCCAGCAAATGGTTCGGAGCGCCGAGTGCTGCCGTCCTCCCCAGCGACGTGAGGGCCGCCATCACATTGGCCCTCACCCAGGGCTGGGATCCGATACGCCCCGGCCCACCGTTCCATCTGGACCTGTCCGACGGATTCGACCTTCTCCGGGCCTGACACCGCGGCCCCTCTGCCCCGTCGTCCCGAACCGCAAGGGCCCTACACCGACGGCGGGAGACCGCTCCCGTTCCTCGCTTGCCACCGCGCTGCCCCGGTCTCTTCCTGGGGAGCACGCATCCACCCCGCGTTCCGCCTCGAACCTTGCCGCGCTCAGCCGCGCCTGCGCCATGCGCACCTCAGTGAGAGTCGACCGGAATCTCGTAAACGATCTCGCAGAGGGCGGCGGGCACGACGATGTCGGCTGTCTCCGCGGGCCGCCCCTGGTCGCTGTAGTACGTGCGCCGGATGTGCGTGACGAGCGCACTCTTCTGGATTCCCAACAGCGACGCCTCGTCGGCGGTGGCCTGTCGCGGCTCCGGCTGCTCGACGGCATGACTGACGACGACGCCAATCGCGGCCATGCGGTTCACGACGCCCGCCCCGGCGTGCGGACCACCTTCCGGGAGGACGACGAGCGTGCCACTGGTGAGGTCGTACGGCTCCCAGCTCGTCGACAACTGCACGGGCCTGCCGTCAGCAAGGAACTCGTAGTCGGTCCGAACACACAGATCACCCTCGGCGATGCCCAGCCGCCCGGCAATCTCGGCGGGCGCCGGCACCTTGGCCTCGGTCCGACTCTCCCAGTCGCCTTGCTTGCCGACGGCCCGCATGTCTGCTCGGAACGGAGACCCGTCGGGCTGCTCGCGCGCCGATGACCGCACAACGCGAACGCGCTGGCGAGGTTCGGCGACATACGTCCCGGATCCGGCGTGCCCCTCCAACACCCCCTGGGAGATCAGGAGTTCCTGCGCGCGGCGCACGACGTTCTCGCCGACGCCGCACTCCTGGGCGATCTGGGCTCGCGAGGGAAGCCGGTCGCCCGGCGTCCACTCATGCTCCGCGACTCGACGTCGCAGCACGTCAGCGATGCGGAGATAGGGCGGTTGCTCAGACATATGGAAAACCTAGTCCACTAGCTCTAACCTAGTTAACTAGCCTTACGGAGAGTGATTGATGGGTGACGGGGGTTGAGCTGTGGCGACTTCGGATGCGAACGCCGAAGCCATCGCTGCACGCCTGACCTCCCTCGGCCTGAGCCCGCGCCTGGAACAGCACGCCCGCCACGTGTCGATCGAAGCGGAGGTCCCGGACTCGCTCCCTGTCGAGGCATGGCAGGAGTCCCTGGAAGCAGTGGCGGAAGCCGACCGGTTCGGCCTCCTGGCCAACAGCTTGAACGGCCGCACGTTATGGGCCGCCGTACGCAAAGGAACCCCCGCGACGGGCGACGTCCGGGGGTCTGACCATCAGCGATAGGAGCTGATCGGCATGTCCAACCGTAGCCACCACCGCACCGCAGCGGAGGCCTCCTGATGCCACCGCACCGACGTCTCGGTGTCACACAGGGGGAGCCCACTCCCTACCGATCGAACGCGTGCCGTATCGGCACTCACAGGGGATGCGCGCTCCCGGCCCCCGCTACACCTCCACCCGGAGTCCCCGTGGTCTACGAGGCATGCACCTGCCTCTGCCACTCGACGGCAACCCGGGAGAGCACGTCGGAGAGGCCCCGGTGAACGAGATGGCGACCGGGACCGCGCTCTCCCGCCGCCAGACCATCGCCGACGACCTGCACAACCAGATCACGACCGGCCGACTCAAAGGAGGCGACCGCCTCCCTTCCGAGACGAGCCTGGCGTCCCACTACCAAGTCAGCACGCCGACGCTCCGGAGCGCTCTCGCCCTCCTCCAGGCCGAAGGCCTCATCGAGAAGATCCACGGCAAGGGCAACTTCGTCCGCCACCCACTCCGCAGGATCACGTACATCGGTGGCGGCCGAACCTGCGCCGAAACCGCCGGAGCCACGCCTCAACTGCACGTCACAGTGCACACCACCCAACTCCAGGCACAGGGAAACCTCCTCGCCCTGCTGGAAGTACCGGCCGGCACCCGCCTGACCGAGTTCCTCTGCATTCGCCACGAGGGAAAGTCACCGCACAGCCTGGCCCGCGTCTACATCCCTGGCGACTCGGCACCACGGCTCACTGCCTGCGACTTCCCGCCGTGCTCCTACGCAGAGGTCGAGGCCCGACTGACAGCCCACCGTCCGCCTTCGACAGAGATCCGCGAGCGAGTAACTGCTCGGCTCCCAACGCCAGAAGAAGCAGTGACGCTACGCATCAGCCCAACCCTGTCGATCCTCGCCATTAGCCGCTTGGCAGTCGACAGCACCGGCCACGTCGTAGAGGCGGCCCTCCTGGCACTGCCCGGCGACCGGGCGGACGCGTACTTCATCACCCACCCCACGATCGAGAAACAGAGGAGGGAAGGATGACGTCCCCCCACGAACTACGCCTTCTCCCATGGTCCAGCCCGGATGGCAAGCCCTGCTACCTGGACACGGACAACGCAGACAGCCACCTCTCCCGCCTGGCCGACAACACCGAGGCCGTACAGCTCGGCATGGCGACCGACTTGTTGGAACACGCCCTGGATGTACTCGCAGAGAAGAAGGTCGCCCCAGACGACCTACGCCACCTGGCAACTGACCTGGCCGGAGCCCTACACGCGACGCTCCGAGTATCGGTAAGCCGCGGCAACCGCCTGTCCCTTCCAGAACCGTCTTAGGGCACCGAGATAAAAGAGTATCCTCATCGCCAACTCACCGTCGAATACACAAGAATTGAAGATAACTAAAGTATGAGACTTTTCGCGCGTCTACCAAAAGCCGAGTGCTTGCCTCATTCAATCTGTGCATCTCTGCTGCGTTCACTCGAATATCTGCAAGTCGTAGATTCAGCTTAGCGATCTGGGCCTGCAGGATATCCAGCTCTTCCTGATGACGGTCAGCGAGGCGGGTACGAGCAGCCCTGAGATCCCGCCTCGCCGTGTTTCGCTTCTGCTCCATCGCTTGTTCGACCGAATCCTTTTGGCCCTGAATATCGTCAAGTCTCTGTTTGAACACGCGCTCGATCTGTGCATTCTGCTCTACGGAGAGCACCACAGGGCACGAGGTTCGCGCCTCTTCTTCACATCGCTGACGCCATGCATGCAGAGCATTTGCCTTCGTCGGCCCGATCCCACGAACCTTTACCGTTCGCCCATCAGATGTTACGAGCAGCGCGCCCGCGCCACTCTTAGCGCGCTGGACTCCAACGATGTCTGCCGCCGAATGAAGGTTCAGTTGAGCGAGCGCACCTACGTGCTTCGCCGTGATTCCGGATATACGAGCCTCTCTAAGCAGATACGACGGCAACCTCTCCGTCACCCAGGGCTGCTGAAGGGGGCGCAGAACCTCAGCAACAGAGCCCTCCTTCTCGGCTCTCACCATGCGCAGATTTTCGTCTACCTGCGACACCGATAGTTTTCTCTCAGATTCTATGAGCGCGAAATCTCGATGCAGCTGAACCGTAAGCTCATGATTCTTTTCAGCATACTCCTCTATCTTAGTTTCCTTCTCGTCGACTAGCTGATCAAGCTCTTCGCGGAACGGCACATAACCGGCCGATGCATCTTTCGCCAGAGAAATGAGTTGATTCAAACTCCTCTGACTATTACGAATCGCCTCTACTTCAGGCCGCCTAGCGCGAACCAAAACCGACAGGGCAGCAAAAAGCAACAGAAGGACCGCCATACCAGGAATCACAGCACCCAGATCGAGAAAGCCAGTCCCACGCGTTACTACAGGGGTAATGATGGTGAAGGCACCAAGCAAGCACAGGAAGAACTCTTTACGCCCCCACGCCTGGAACCCCTCTACAAAGAAATCTTGCTGTCCAGAATCACGCGCAAGATGTGTTTCGAGCCAGGCAGGCCTACCCGGCTGAACGTTGCCATCGGGGTTTGACGGAGAATCGACGAGACCGTGAAGACCCGGAGCCATTTCAACAGGGAGAGATTTCAGGTCAAGTCTTGGTACTTCGTCAAACCGCTCCCCGCATAAGCACGCGAGCCGCTCCATGAAAGTTCTTACGATTGGATTTGAATGACGCAGCAGCCCTGGAAAACGTGCCGACCCGGTCGGATCCGAGAAGTCATCCTCAGCAAGCAGCAAATAGTCACCATCTGGATCATGCATTTGTGGCCAAAGCGCGGGGTCCGCAGCCACGGCGGAAAGCGCCGTATAGATCACCCAAGATGAGAAATTGTCAACATTGGGGCCGAAGTCGTCGAGGGTCCGGCATGGGGACTGATAATTCCGATGTCCGATTTCGGTGCCTCGTTGTCCCGCCAGCGATGGCACGAACAGGCCGTCATAGTCCACCAACCTCATGGTGCGATCCGGAGCCACCAACAGATTTCCATGCTGAAGGTCTCCGTGGGCCATGTTATTCCGATACAGATCTTTTACAATCTCGGCAAAGTTGCGAGCCACCTCGGCGACGGCTTCCTGGTCCTCGTAGTGAGCATCTAGCCAATGCGAAAGCTGTATGCCATCTACCCATCGCATCCTGAGGATGGGGTACCGAGAGCCTTCCACGAGGATCCCCTCAGGGATATACTCAAAGTCAATTTTCCAGGGCTGCGAAAGGGAGTTTCCGTCAACTCGCGCAAGGTGCTCGCTGATCTTTTCATACCTGCGTTCCTGCCCCCTCACCTCTCTGGTGAAGCACTTAACCGCCGTACGTTGCAGCCCGTCAGCGCCGATAAGCGAGAAAACGGTTGCCGAGCTCCCAGAGATAGGCTTCGGTACGCCGATAGAATTTAGTACAGGCTTGGCATCCTTAAGATCGGCCCGCTCGAAGCAAAGTCGAGTATTTTGCAGAGCTGTGGAGTATTGAGCCCCGGTAGGCATTTTTCGAGCTTCGCGCTCATTGGGTGGATCGAAATGAGAGCCAGTCACCGGATCACTCCGAAATGCGAATGCATATGAGGGTAATATCGTCGTTCCGGAGTCTGCCGTTGTCTATCATCGAGGATATCCAAGACTCGAATGCCGGCCTGTTTTTAGCATGGCTGAATATTCTCATCTTTTCTAGCGATTCTTCCATTTGGCCAGAATTCGCATTTTCAATGACGGACACAAACCAGGCTGCGAGAGAGTCCGTCATCAAAAAGAACTCATCGCCACGCACGAAGGATCCTCGATCGAAATAGGTGCGCTCACACACGAGATCGAGATCGGCTTTACTACCCAAGAGTTCGGGACTGATCCCAAAATCTGCAGAGGACTGGACGGGAAATTTATCGATAACACTCTGGCTTCTAATGTGGAAGAGGCACGAATCACCCAAAGCCGCCGCATGCCAAAAACCTTCTGAAGCTTCTTCGAAATGCACAGCTAGCAGCGTAGCGAATGCCCCGGACGCCAATTTTGCCTCTTCATACCAACGCAATGGGCGGCCCTCAGATACACGCTGCCTGACGTAGCTGGAAACCCAGCTGTCCCAGCGCCCCATAACGCTCCCAATGAAATGGCGGAAACTATCCCCTGGCCCCGCGAAGCCGTCCGGAATGCAATGAGCATTTTCGACAGCATGCCAGCTGACCATTCTCGCCCATTTCTTCGCAAACATACTTTCAGTTGCGCCGTCGGAAATGGCTACGGCAACGGATCCGAGGTGATGCCCTCCGAAAGAGGTGGCATAGTCTATGCGGAAAGAGTCCTCGCACTCTTCCTCACTACTCCCCTTCTTGGGAACTAACGTAGCTTGTACCGTAATGGGAAGAGAGTTCATCGCAAATCCGTTGCACGCGTACCAATATCGAGAAACTGAACCACGGCGCTAATGTCTGCATTGTAGACAAACCCGCGAGTTTCATCGCTGACTCGATGTCCTAGAGATGCTGCGTAAGAACGCATATGTCCTGGAAGCGGACTCGACATGCCAAAAAGAAGACGTGAGTACGAGTTTGGTAGCGCTTTGTCAGATCGTGGAAACGTTACTGGCTGACCGCCAGCAGCTGACACATGAAGGTTGAAAAGGAGGGGTGAGCCATCGGCAGTAGTGTGGGTGCAGATTCCGCTGCCTGCCTCAGCGGGGTCGCCATCTGTGGACTGGCCATCTGTGAGGTTCAGAACAATCGGAGGGAATCCCCCTGGGTGTTCTTCAACCCACGTCGCTACCAAATTATTAGCGTACCGCAACGCGCGATTCATGGGTGTTCCTCCGTGCGCAACCGGCTCCATCCACACCGGAAAGCTTGCAGTAGTGTCCACGAGACCACCCGCTCCATCAGGAACCTTCTTGATGCGCTGATCCACTCTTGCCGGATTGTCTGCAATAAGCGACAGGGGGATGAGGTCACGTTCGGCAAGTTTGCCGCTGAAGGCGGGGCCTACCGATTCACCGTACCCAATGACCGAAACCTGGAAGTAATCGCGGACGCCTGACTCCTTGGCACACTTGATGGTCAGCTCATAAAGAAGTCGATTAATTGCGTCAGCGACCACCTCTGCCTTAGGCTGCGGGATATCGCCGCCAATCGCACTCGCCATAGACCCCGAACGGTCCACTAGGAAAATGATGCAGGCAGGGTTACTACGGCTAATTTCTGCGGTGTATGCCATCTCGGCCTCCTGGACATTACGATTCGGGTTGAGTCCAGGCTGCGCCGTGCCGACTGGCCCCCCGTCAGGACTTGCTAGCCTAGTGCCACAGCGGGTGTATGGCAGGCTGTTGAGCTGAACTCAGGGGCGAGGGAGTAAGGCTGAGCGCTGCGGCTCCGCCGAGAGTCGGTAACGCCACATTGCGCCGGCAGTTGTGACCAGGGACGTAGCACCGGTCACCCTGAAACTGGCCCCGCCGACGGCTCGAACCCCATAAGTGGAATTCAATATTCCGGAGCGGTAAGGCACTCTGAGCTAGCCAGGTCGGAGCAAGGAGGGGCATGTCCGCGGAAGAGATCAGTGCTGAGAGTGGTGCCAGCAGACGCCTGGCTAGATCCCTCAAGCGGCAGGTAGCAGAGGCGGAGGCGGAACTGCTTGCGCGCCGTCGAACGAACCGTTGGTTTCGATTTTGCCTGGCTGTGGTGGCGGCCGCTGTCCTCTCCGCTGGGCTACTTTCGGCGGCCGCCTGGGGCAACCCAATCGTTGAGAAGCTGATCCTTGTTTGCAGCGTCTTAGTAGCAGCTTTTGGTGGAATATCGATATTCATCAAGGTGTGGGTTCGACGGAGAGGCCTACCCTCCCTTGAGGAGGTAGAATCTACACTCGAGAGAATTAGAGATGACCTGCGCTGGACAGAGGCAAGCAATAGCGTTTCGAGTCAGGTTAGCCAGAGCCTTTACAGAGCAGATGTAGCCGCACATATTGCGCAGTACCAAGAAGAGAGCGACAAGTACCGAAAGATACACAATAGGCTTCAGTCCGTGATCATTGTCGGGTCGCTTGGCACAACTACTGTGGCTGCCTTGCAGTCAGGAGAGATGACGCTTGAGCAATGGCTCACGGTTGGTTTGAGTCTTGCTGTCGGTCTTGCTGCAGGGTTTATGGGATACTTCAAATTTCGTGAGCGCAGCTTCTATCTCCAGCAGACCGCAGACCTGATTGAACAAGAGGTCAACGCGATGACGTTGGGTATTGCAGATTACTCGGGCCTGAACCGTCAGGAATCTCTCGCACGCCTCGTTGAGCGAGTGGAAGTGTTTCGGAATGAACAGCGGCGGCGGCAACAACAACTGGACCAGCCGGTGGAAGAACAGGTTGCTGGATCTGCTGAATGGAGTCGCTCTTCAACAGGGCCAGCTTGATTCGATCCGAGCATCTCAGGCTCCACCGAGCGAGGGGTGTCTCCATTTGTCCTGCGCTATGGCCGAGGCACAGCCGTTCTGCCTGCCCTCCTACCCGGCTCCCATCCCGTCCGCCGTCGACCCACACGCAGTGGAGCGGGCGTGGCCCCTGGTGTCCAGGTGGAGCGCGCCACTGTACGAACGACCTGGACACCAGGGGCCACGCCTGCTCGGCTTTGCCTGGGTCGACGGTGGACGGGATGGAAGCCCTCGCAACCACCCACGGACCCGCACTCGGCAGCGTTTCCCCCGGCTCCCGGTGCCGGCCGATCCCCCGCCGGAGGCACCGTCTTTGATCGTGAGGCGAGCCGTGCGGATACCCGCCTCATCACCCCGGCATCAACCACGTGGGCGCGCGTCGGCGCAGCGCCCGTAGCGCGGGCCGAAGGCATGAGCGCGAAGGGCAGCGGAGCCGGGAAGCGCGCCCGGCGGAGCGGAGCGCAGCCGGTCTTGATGAAGTAGGGAAAGTTCTATCGCGCTGGCGTCAGTCGCTTGCCGTCATGGCTTCGGACATGCGGGCCTGCCCCGTCCAGGGCATCCAGGAGCCGGATCGAGTAGACCTCGGACATGTACTCGCTGACCTCGTCGGGCGTCAGCCACTCCACGGCCGTGGACTCGTCCGACGTGCGCTCCTCACCGCCCGCGGGCTTGCAGCGGAACACCAGAGCCACGATGCCTCGGGTCGTGTTCTTGTAGACGCCGGTCAGCTCGTCCACCTCGACGTGGATGCCGGTCTCTTCCCAGACCTCGCGGCGTACGCCCGCCTCCGGGGTCTCTTCGAGTTCGAGCACGCCGCCGGGCAGCTCCCACGTTCCGTTGTCCGCTCGGCGGATGGCCAGGAGTCGGCCGTCGTCGCGGATCACCACTCCGGCTACGGACACGGAGTGCAGTGGCGTTGACTGGCCTTCCTTGGCGCTGTTACTTATGTACAGGAGCATAGGAGGAAGAAAAGGACTATGGGAACTGCAGTGGGAGAGGGGAGGTCCGTCCCTCAGTACGTGCGGATCGCTGAGGATCTGGTTCAGCAGATCAGGGCTGGCGTCCTCAAGCCGGGTGAGCTGGTGCCGAGTGAGTCGGAGCTGGTCGAGCGCTACGGCGTTTCGGGCGGCACGATCCGTAAGGCGATGGTCGAGGTCCGGGCCAGTGGGCTCGTGGAGACCCGGCACGGCAAGGGCTCGATGGTGAAGGACCGGCCGCCGGTACGGCTGCGCTCCTCCGATCGCTTCCGGCGCTCGCACCGCCAGGGCGGCAAGGCCGCCTACCTCGCCGAGTCCGCGCAGTCCGGCGCCACGGCGAAGGTCAGCGTGCTCTACATCGGTCCGATGGAGGCCCCGGAGGATGCTGCCGAACGTCTCGGCGTTCCGGCCGGCACCCAGGTCCTCGCTCGCCGACGGCTCTACTTCCGCAATGGCACCCCGGTCGAGACGGCTTCCTCGTACCTCCCGTGGGACGTTGTGAAGGACATCCCCGAGCTGTTCGCCGAGAACCCCGGCGGTGGCGGCATCTACGCCCGGCTCGAAGACCACGGGCACGAGTTCGCGGAGTTCGTCGAGACGCTGCAAGGGCGTCCGGCCTCCAAGGCGGAGGCGTCCGAACTGGCGCTGAGCCCCGGCTCGCCGGTGATCCATCTGATTCTTGAGGCGCGTACGACCGAGGGTCGCGTGGTCGAGGTGTGCGACACCCTCATGGCCGCTGACCAGTTCGTTTTCGAGTACCGGATCCCGGCAGCCGACTGAGGCGTCGTGCCGGAGCCGCGAACGTATCGATCTGTGACGAGTAGCGGATTCGTTCACTACGAGGCGGAGCGGGTGTTTTTCTTGGGGCATGAATACGGAGCACGCGGACCCGGCCGAACTGGCCGCCCTTCGTGCCGCTTTCGCGGCCACCAACAGCGCATCCGCCCTGGGCTGGGATGCCGTCCGTGCCTTCGAGGCCGAGCACGGCGTCCTCTTGCCCGAGCCGTACCGCACCTTCGTCGCGGAGATCGCCGACGGGTCGCCCCTGGGCCCTCCCAAGGAGGGGCTGCTTTCCCTCGGTGCCATGTCCGAGCGTACGGAACCAGGCCTCCTGGCCCGGCCCTTCCCTCTGACCGAGGAATGGCTCGGCGAGTGGGACGACGGTGTCGACTCCGACGACGAGCTGTACTGGGAGCGCCTCGACGACATCACCTTCGACGGATCCCTTTACCTGGGCACCGAAGGCTGCGGCATGGATTGGCACCTGATCGTCTCCGGCACGCATCGCGGCGCGGTATGGATGCTCGACGGCGAGTCGGCCATACCGTTCGGAGGGGAGCGAGGCCAGATGCCCGGCCCTTCGGGCTTCGCGGGCTGGGTCACCCACTGGGCGGCGGATCGCCCCTGGTTCCCCGACCTGGAGGAGGTGGTGGACCTGTGACGAGCGCTGTCCGCCCGGACGCCACCGTCGGCCGGTCTCAACTCCATGACGACCGGGATCGAGCACCCTTCTCAGTGGCCTACGGATCGCCGGTTCTGACCAAGCATCCCTGACACACGCTCAACTCATCGCGGCCCGTCGTGACTTTCTCGTCGCGGCGGGTTGACTCATGTATAGGAGTGTTGCACTCTTCTTCATGCCACTCATGTACATGAGTGACGGAGTCCAGCCCCTACATAGGAGTGATCTCTGTGCGTCAGATCCCCGTCGACACCACCGCCGCCACCGTGATGGTCGCCAAGACCCCGCAGGTCAAGGTCAAGGACCGCAAGACCGGTGAGGTCGCCCTGGACGTCGAGACCGGCGGCAAGCTGATGACCGTGGACGTGATGTTCGCGGCCAACGACCAGGTGGAGATCCTGTCCGTCACCGTCCCCGAGACCGGCGTCTCCGAGGAGCTGACGATGGGTACGCCCGTCGCGCTCACCGGCCTGATCGCCCGCCCGTGGGAGAACGAGTTCAACGGGCAGAAGCGGCACGGCATCGCCTTCCGCGCCGTCGCCGTCACCTCGCTCGCCGCCAACACGACGACGGCCAAGGCGGCCTGATCATGGGCGAGTTCATCGTCATCGTGCTCGTGGTGGTTGCCGTCGCCGCAGGTGTTCTGCGGTGGCGGCGCCCCGCCTGGTACTGGGTCTGCTTCGGCGCCGTGCTCGCGTCGCTGCGGCTCCTGGTCCGCTACGCCTCCGTGATGGAGGCCTGCGGGCTCACGGTCCCGCCCTCGCGCTGGCGCCTCGCACTCGCCCGACTGGCCAACCGGCCGCTTCCCGAGTCCCGTTCGCCGCGCATCCTGCGGCTGCGGCCCACCCGGACCGGCCTCGTCCTGCGGCTCAAGCTCCGCCCCGGCCAGGACGCCTTCGACTTCTCCGCCGCCACCGACCGGCTGCGCCACTCCTTCGGGATGCAGGGCGTCGCCTCCCGTGAACTTCGGGCCGGTGTTGTCGAGTTGCGCATGACCGGCTACGACGTGCTCAAGCGGGTGCAAATGCCTGCGCCCAGCACCGCCGCCGGTTCGTCGCCGCTACGTGTCCCGGTCGCGCTGCGCGAGGACGGCTCGGTCCACTACCGCGATTACCGGGCCGTTCCGCACGGTCTGACCCTCGGCGCCACCGAGTCCGGCAAGTCCGTCTACCAGCGCAACCTCGTGTGCGGCCTGGCCCCGCTCGACGTCGCCCTGGTCGGCATCGACTGCAAGCAGGGCGTCGAACTCTTCCCGCTCGCCCGCCGGTTCTCCGCGCTCGCCGACGACCCGGACACCGCGCTCGAACTCCTCGACGCGCTCGTCGACCACATGCAGGAGGTCTACCAGCTCATCCGCGCCGAACAGCGCATCAGCATCGGCGTCCCGGACGCGGAGATCGCCGCCGACATCTGGGACCTGCCCGCCGACCTGCGCCCGACCCCGGTCGTCGTCCTGGTCGACGAGGTCGCCGAACTCGCCCTGTACGCCACCAAGGACGAGGAGAAGCGCCGCGACCGCATCGTCACCGCCCTCGTCCGCCTCGCCCAGCTCGGCCGCGCGGCCGGCATCTACCTGGAATCTGCGGGCAGCGCTTCGGCTCCGAACTCGGCAAGGGCATCACGATGCTCCGCGCCCAGCTCACCGGCCGTACCGCCCACCGCGTCAACGACGAGACCAGCGCCAACATGGCCTTCGGCGACATCTCCCCGGACGCCGTACTCGCCGCCATCCAGATCTCACCCGACACCCCCGGCATCGCCGTCGCCGGTGACTCGACCGGCGGCTGGGCCCGCATCCGCGCCCCGCACACCTCGCTGCGCGCCGCCGTGAACCTCTGCAACGCCCATGCCGACCGGACCCCGGACCTGCCCGCGCTCGCCGCCTTCCGGCCCACGGTGCCCGCGCCCGCCCGGTCCTCCGTGTCACTCACCAAGGCCGCCACCGTCACGGCCTGACTCCCCCTCGCTCCACGGTCGGCGCGACCGCCCCGCGCCACGTCCCTACCCCGCCCATGCCCAAAACAGGAGGCCAACCCATGGACGCCAACGAGGACTTCGCCCGCACCGCCGCCCTCCTCGGCGCACTCGACCTGTACGAGCGCCGCTACGAGACCGACGCCGCGTTCGTCGAGGTCATCGCCCCCGCGCTCGCCCTGTCCCTGCCGATCGGGGTCCTGCCGCCCATGCCGTACGACGGCGGCGACGACGCCACGGAGGGCTGACCGGTGACGGCCCGCACCGCGCTTCGCCCGGACGCCGTCCTCGTCCAGGCCGTCATCGCCGGAGCCCTCTCCTTCGCCCACCTCCACGACCTGGCCGCCGCTGCCGGACAAGACGGCTGGAAGGCCTGGGCCTACCCGGTGAGCGTCGACCTGCTCCTGGTCGCCGCCTGGCGTCGGCTTCGTAGCGACCGGCGCTCCCGGCTCGCCTGGACCTGGTTCGCCGTCGCGCTGTTCGCCTCGCTCGGCGCCAACGTCGCCACCGCCGGACTCCTCGACGTCGAGCACCCGCCCGCCTGGCTCCGGATCGGCGTCGCCGGATGGCCCGCGATCGCCTTCCTCGGCGGCACGCTCCTGGCCCATACGGCCACGGCCGCGCCCGTTGAAGTCGAGCGGGAGACGGTTCGGCCGGCACCCGAACCCGAGCCGGAAATCGAGCAGCCGACGCCCCCGACCCCGGAGCCCGTAGAACCTCCGGCCGCCGAGGAAACCCCGGAGCTCCCGGCCACCGCCACCGAGCCCGCACCCCCGGCACCCGCCGAACCGGCCCCCGCCGTCCCGGCCGCCCTCGTCGCCCACGCCCGCAAGGTCGCCGACGCCCACCAGGCCCGCACCGGCAACGCCATCGACCCCGACACCCTGCGCTCCCGCCTCGGCGTCCCGCCCCAGCTGGCCGACGCCATCGCCGCCCAACTCACCTGATCCACAAGGGAGGTCGACATGACCAGCAACCCCGCCGACCTGACCGCCGCCGACTACCTCGACGCCGCCCGCGAAATGGCCGCCACCGGCCGCCCGTACCTCGCTTACCTGCTCGCCGACACCGCCGCCGAGCAGACCGCCGACCCGGCCGTCGCCCAGAGCATCCGCGCCCAGTACCCCGAGCCCACCCACCGAGAGGACTGACCGACATGCCCGCCCGCGACCACTTCCACTCCGTGATGCAGATCGGCCCCGTCCAGGTCGGAACCCACCGCGACCGCCACGGCCGCACCAAGCACGCCGCCGTGTGCACCGCCGACCGCTGCGGCTGGTCCTCGGACTACTCCAGCCAGTCCGCCGCCCAACTCGCCGCCCGCACCCACCGCTGCCGCGTCCGCTGAGGAGACCGCCATGGACGTCCCGCTCTGGTTCTTCGTCGCCTGCGTCGGCCTGGTCGGCATCAAGCTCATGCGCCCGCCCTGGTGGCTCGTCGCCCTCCTGCTCCTGGGCGGCTACCTCCTCGCCGACAGCATCCTCGCCCCGGTCATCGACACCGCCGTCAAGTAACCGCCCACGGAAGGGAGTACGTCCCGATGCTGCGTCCCAAGGTCCCGTCCATGCCCGTGCCGACCGGCCAGGTCACCCCGCCCGCCGTCGTCGAGCCGACCGCGATCACGCACCCCACCCCGGCAGCACCCGCACAGCCCGCCGCCCCGGCTCCGACCTCGACCCGCCCCACGATCCAGCTCACGCCCGGCGCCCTGATCACCCTCGTCGTCGGCGGCACGGGCGTCGTCCTGGTCCTCGGCACCGTCCTGGTCTCGCTGCTCCTGGCCGTCGCCATCACCGCCGGATCGACCGCCATCACCGCGCTCGTCATCCGCTCGCTCATGAACTCCGAGCACAAGCGCCGCTGACCGGCCCCCGGGCGGCCTGAAACCGCCAAGTCTCCACCGCCCGGGAGCCGTCCCCAACCGATCCAAGCACCGGAAGGAACCCCCAGCATGACGCACCGAACCCACCGCCCGTCCCGGATCTGCGCCGCCTGCGACGGCTTCGCCTCCGTCGCCATCACCCTCGGCGGCCGTGACCGGCACGGCCACCTGCGCACCATCACCGCCGACTGCCCGTCCTGTGACGGCACCGGCTTCGTCGTCCTCCGCACCCGCACCGCGCAGGAGGGCGCCCGTGTCTGACACGCTCCTCGACCCGACCACCCTCGGCGACCTGCTGAGGGTGGCTTCGGCCGCCGACTTCGACCGCTGGCAGGACCAGATCCAGCGCACCGGCGGCTGCTCCGACCCGATCCACCTCACCGGCTGGACCCTCACCAAGGACAAGACCACCGGCGAGACCCTGCACCACTACTCCACCGAGACCGAACCGGGCGGCCGACTCCGCCTCGCCTGCGGCAACCGCCGCGCCTCCCGCTGCCCGTCCTGCGCCTTCACCTACGCGGGCGACACCTACCACCTCATCCGCGCGGGCCTGGCCGGAGACGACCGCCGCGACATCCCCTCCACGGTCCGCGACCACCCCCGCGTCTTCGCCACGCTCACCGCCCCGTCCTTCGGCCCGGTCCACAACCGCCCCGACTCCGGCACCTGCCGCTGCGGCACCCGCCACGCCGCCGACGACCCCGCCCTCGGCACGGCCCTGGACCCGACGACGTACGACTACGCCGCCGCCGTCCTCTTCAACAACCACGCGGGCGACCTGTGGATGCGCTTCACGACCCGCCTGCGCCGCGAGATCGCCGCCCGCGCCGGAGTCACCCAGCGCGAACTCAAGGAGTCGGCCCGCCTCTCGTACGGCAAGGTCGCCGAGTTCCAGAAGCGCGGAGCCCTGCACTTCCACGCCGTGATCCGCATCGACGGCCCGGAAGGACCCGAGACCCCGCCGCCGTCCTGGGCCACGGTCACGCTCCTCGCCGACGCGATCCACGCCGCCGCCAGCCACAGCTACACGTCGATGTCGATCCCGGCCGCCGAGGACGAACCGGCCCGCACCTTCCGCTGGGGCACCCAACTCGACGTACGCCCGGTCAAGGCCTTCGGCGACGGCTCCGACATCACTGAACAGGCCGTGGCCGCCTACGTCGCCAAGTACGCCACCAAGGCCGCCGAGACCACCGGCACCCTGGACCGCCGCATCGGCGAACTCTCCGAACTCGACCGCCACCAGGTCCCCGACCACACCCGCCGCCTCATCGAGGCCTGCAAGCACCTCGACCCGCTCTACCCGGACCGCCGCCTCTGGGCCTGGGCCCACATGCTCGGCTTCCGAGGCCACTTCTCCTCGAAGTCCCGCCGCTACTCGACCACCCTCGGCGAACTCCGCCAGGCCCGCGCCGACTTCCGCGCCGCCCAGGAACGCGAAGCCCTCGGCACCCCGGACTTCGAACCGGACACCGTCCTCGTCCTGGCCGACTGGCAGTACGCAGGTCACGGCCACACCCCCGGCGAATCCGCCCTGGCCGCCACCATCGCCCGCGGCCTCCAACTCAACCGCGAAACAGCCCGCGAAGCCCTCGCCGACCTGACTGCCGAGAAGGAGTGGTGACCATGCAGCACGCCTTGCCCGAGCGCTACCTGACCCCGGTCGACGTCGCCGAGCTCCTGGCCGTCCCGGTCGAGACCGTCTACCAGTGGCGCCGCAAGCGCACCGGCCCGAAGGGCTTCCGCGTCGGCCGGCACCTCCGCTTCGACCCCGCCGACGTACGCGCCTGGGTCGAGTCTCAGATGGCGGTGGCTGCCTGATGGCCGGACACATCCAGGACCGCTGGTTCAAGGTCGAGCCCGGCCCGAACGGTAAGCCCGTCAAGGTCAAGAGCGACCGCCACGGCCTCGGCCTCCGGTACCGCGCCCGCTACGTCGGCCCGGACGGCACGGAGAAGTCCAAGAGCTTCCCGGACCGACAGAAGCGGCTCGCGGAGCAGTGGCTGACCGACATTGCGTCGGACATGTCGCGCGGCTCCTACATCGATCCTCGCGCCGCCCGGATCACGTTCAAGAAGTACGCCGAGAAGTGGCTGAAGGCCCACACCTCGGACCTGTCCAGCCAGATCGTCACCGAGCAGCGCCTACGCCTGCACGCGTTCCCGGTCATCGGCACACGACCGCTGGACTCATTCCGCCCCGAGCACATCCGCCAGCTCACGAGCGCCCTGGAGGCCAACCCAGCCGTGAGCGGTGCCTATGCCCGCAACATCTACGGCGACGTTCGTGCCGTCCTGAGCGCGGCCGTGGACGACGGCCTCCTGTCCCGGAACCCGTGCTCTGCGAAGTCCGTGCGCCCGCCGACTGCCGAGCGCCGCCGCGTTGTCCCGTGGCTGGCCACACAGGTTCAGGCGGTTCGTGAGGCGCTCCCCCACCGGTACCGGACCATGGTGGACACCGGTGCCGGATGTGGGCTCCGCCAGGGAGAGATCGTGGGGCTCGCCGAGGACGCGATCGACTTCGAGGCCGGCATCCTGCACGTGGTCCGCCAGGTGAAGCTCATCCGGGGCACGGCCGTGTTCGCCCCGCCCAAGTGCGGCAAGGAGCGGGACGTCCCGCTGCCGTCGTACGTCGCTGAGGCGCTGCGGCTCCACATGGACGCCTTCAAGCCGGTTGAGATCACGCTGCCGTGGCGGAAGCCGGACGGCCCGAAGGTCACGGCTCGTCTCCTGTTCACGAACGAGGCGAACGGGATCGTGTGGCGCAGCAACTTCAACGCCCATGTCTGGAAGCCCGCTCTGGCGCTCGCTGGGCTCATCCCGGACGCCGGACCCGACGGGAGGTACGTCTCGGCTCGCGAGCACGGCATGCACGCCCTGAGGCACTTCTACGCGTCCGTCCTCCTCGACGCCGGAGAGAGCATCAAGGCCGTGAGCCAGTACCTCGGCCACACCGACCCGGCGCTGACGCTCCGCGTGTACGCGCACTTGATGCCGTCGAGCCAGGAGCGCACGCGCAACGCCGTCGACCGGGTGTTCCTACCGCCGCCTCCTGAGCCTGACGGCCCAGAGACGGCCCAGTAAGCCAAAACAGGCCCCTGATCCGCGCCAAACGCGCAGGTCAGGGGCCTTTTTGATGCCGGGTCACTGTCAGTTCTCCGGGCTTAGGCATAGCGCATCCAGTGTCGCAGACAAATGGGGGTGACCTGTGGTCGTCGCCCTGGACGCCAGTGGTGCGTCAGCTCTGTGCGGTGTCGTCGCCCGCCTGCCCGGTGCCCTCGGCTGCGCCTGCCTTCTCGCGCATCTTGCGCACAAGCTCAGCCTTCTGGTCGGCCGCGCGCTGGCGGTCGAGGTTGCGGTGCGGACCGTTGTTCTGGCGTTCGGCGCGGGACTGCTTCTTGCGCTGGCCGCCGCCCTGGCCCATGGGGTTGTTGATGTTCTTGCTGTCGGTCACGGGTTCTCCCGGCGGTGATGTGAAGTATCTACGGATTCATCGGTGGGGGACGGGCGGCGACATCGAAGGACGTCGGCAGGGGCCCGTCACGCTCTCACTCGTAAATCGGCGTCTGGAAGAACATGACAAGGACATTACCCGGTTCCGTCGACCCCGCGCACCGGCCTTTTCGGGTCCCCCGGCGTCGACCGGGCCTTCGGTGAGCGCCCGCGGACGGACGGCCTGGCGAGCCCCGGCTCCCCCTGGACACCGCCGCGTGGGGTCAGCAGTGTGATGCGGTGCAGCCGCGAGGGCCGTGGCGCGTGAATCGTATGCGGGAGACGGATGTGTTGATCACTGTCGCGGACGTGGAAGCCGAAGCCGAGCGGATCGCAGGGCATGTCGTCCGGACCCCGACGGTGCCGAGCCCCGGGTTGTCCGCACTGCTGGGCGTGCCGACCACCGTGAAGCTGGAACTGCTGCAGCGCACCGGCTCGTTCAAGGCCCGCGGCGCGACCGCGAAGCTGCTCACCCTCACCAGGGCCGAGCGTGCCGCCGGAGTCGTCACGGTCAGCGGAGGCAACCACGGCATCGCCCTGGCCGTCATGGCGGGGATGCTGGATGTGAAGGCGACCGTCGTGATGCCGCGCTCCGCCCCGGCCGGCGCCAGAGACGTCGCGGTGGCCGCCGGAGCAAGCGTCCACATCGCCGACACCATGGACGGCGCGTTCGCCCTCGTCGATGAACTCAGGGACGCGGGACTCACCCTGGTCCACCCCTTCGACGACCCCACCGTCATCGCCGCCCAGGGCACGGTCGGCCTGGAGTTCGCGCAGGATGCCGGGGACCTCACCGACGTACTCGTCAGCATCGGCGGCGGCGCGCTGGCCGCCGGCGTCGCCACCGCACTGCGCGCACGACGTCCTGGAATCCGCGCGTGGGGCGTGGAGACCGAAGGTGCCCGGGCCATGTCGGCAGCCCTGGAGGCTGGAGGGCCGGTCCCGGTCGAGTTGTCCTCGATCGTCTCGACGCTCAGTGCCCCCAGCGCCTCCCAGCTCACCTACGAGCACGCTTCGGCCCTGCTCACCGACGTCCTCACGGTGACCGATGCCGAAGCGGTCCAGGGCACCCTCGACCTGGCCGACCACGCGAAGGTCTGGGCCGAGCCCGCCGCCGGGTGCCTGCTGCCCGGCGCCCGCCAGGTACTGCAACGCGTCGGCGAGGACGCCCGCCTCGGCCTGGTGATCTGCGGCGGCAACGCGACCACCGCCGATGTGAGCGCCTGGGCCGAACACCTCGGCCTCCGGTGACTCCGCCCGCCTCAGCGCCCCGACGGCGTACGGATGGCCGCGATGTCGAACTGGAGGCGGACCTTTTCGCTGACCATGTTGCCGCCCTGGGCGAGGCGGGCGTTGTACGTCAGGCCCCAGTCGGTGCGGTTGATGGTGGTGGTGCCGTCGAAGCCGACGCGTTCGTCGCCGAAGGCGTCCGTGACGAAGCCGATGTAGGTGAGTTCGAGGACGACGGGGCGGGCGATGTCCTTGATGGTGAGGTCGCCGTGCATCCGGTAGACATCGTCGCCCGCCAGTTCCACGGCGGTGCTCTTGAAGGTCATCCGCGGGTACCGGGAGGCGTCCAGGAAGTCACGGCCCACCACGTGGGCGTCCCGCTGCTCGACACCGGTGTCGACGCTCGCCGTGGCGAGGACGAGCTCGGCGGAGGAGCGGGACGGGTCGTCACCGTCGAAGTAGAGGCGGCTCTGGTACTCCGCGAAGGCGCCGCGCACGGTCGTCACCATGGCGTGCCGGACGGAGAACCCGATCCTGCTGTGCGCGGGGTCGACCATCCAGGTGCCGGTGAGCGCCGCCATGGAAGGGTCGTGACCGGCCGGGTCGGGCAGTACTGCGGTGCCGGTGCCGGCGGCCCCCGGAGCAGCGGATCCCTCTGCGCGCCGGGATGAGAAGCTGCGACCGAAAATGTTCATGAGGCATGTTGTTACTTGAGCGTAAAGAGCACCCGCAAGCCCCCCTCGACGAACCCGCCCACCTTCGCGAACAGGTCTTCACAAGTCCCGTCCTGGCACATACGGAGAGCCCCCGTCCGGTTACGGACGGGGGCTCTCACGGGGATCTCGCGTGGGTGTTCTTCAGGAACCGACGAACAGCACCAGGAGCAGCCAGACGACCGGGGCCGTCGGCAGCAGGGAGTCGAGCCGGTCCATGATTCCGCCGTGGCCCGGCAGCAGCGTCCCCATGTCCTTGATCCCGAGGTCCCGCTTGATCATGGACTCGCCGAGGTCGCCGAGGGTGGCGCTGGCCGCGACGCAGGCGCCGATGACGAGGCCCTGCCACCACGTGCCGCCGTCCACCAGGAACTGCATGCACAGCACGCCCCCCACCATGGCGAACGACACGGCGCCGACCAGGCCCTCGCGGGTCTTGCCGGGGCTGATCCGCGGCGCGAGCTTGTGCTTGCCGAAGCGCCAGCCGACCGCGTACGCCCCGGTGTCGCTGACGACGGTCAGGATCAGGAACGTGAGGACCCGCCACTCCCCGCCGTCCGCGGCGAGCATCATCGCCACGAAGGTCGCGAGGAACGGCACGTAGAAGGCCGCGAAGACCCCCGCCGTGACGTCCTTGAGGTAGCCCTCGGGAGGCTCCGTCATGCGCCATACGAGGACGGCGAGCGCGGTCAGCGCCATCGCCACCCAGGCGCCCTCGGCGCCCCGTACATACCCGGCCACCACCATGGCCGCGCCGCCGACGGCGAGCGGCACGAGCGGCGCCTTGATGCCCTTGCGCTCCTCGAGCCGCGAGGTCAGCTCCCACAGGCCGACGACGACGGCGACCGCTATCACGCCGACGAACACGGCCTTGACGATGAAGAGCGAAGCGACGATCACCGCGCCGAGCCCGACACCGACGCCTATGGCGGCCCCGAGGTCCCGGCCCGCGCTCTTCTTCTTGGGCGGTTCGGGCTGCGAGGACCCCGAAGGCTCCGCGGACCGGTCGGGCTCCGCGGGCCCCGAGTGCCGCCCGGCCGACTCCGGCCGGCCCGGCGCCTCGTCGCGGAACAAGGGACCACTCAGCCGAGCGGCCCCCCGGTCGTCCTGGTCGTCGCCCCTTCCGTCACCAGAAGGCGTATCAGGCATATCGGGCACGATGGGCATGGGCCGAGTCTCATCGACCGCGTGCCGTTCGTACGCGGGACCCGCCGGAGCGCGCCCGTGGTCGTACGACGGTCCTTGGTTGTACGACGGCCCTTGGCCGTACGCCGGCACCTGCCCGTACGCGGGCCCCTGACCAGGGGCGGACCCTTGGCCGTCGGTCGGGCCCCGATGTCCGGGCCCGGTCGGCGCACCCCAGGAAGAGTCGTTCACGGATTCCTCGAACCTCGATCTTCCGCGCTCGCTCAGACTTCGAGCAGCTCGGCTTCCTTGTGCTTGAGCAGCTCGTCGACCTGGGCCACGTACTTCGTGGTGGTGTCGTCCAGTTCCTTCTCGCCGCGACGGCCCTCGTCCTCGCCGATGTCGCCGTCCTTGATCGCCTTGTCGATCGTGTCCTTGGCCTTGCGGCGCACGGAGCGGATGGAGACCTTGGCGTCCTCGGCCTTGGCCTTGGCGACCTTGATGTACTCCTTGCGGCGCTCCTCGGTCAGCTCGGGGAACGTCACACGAATGATGCTGCCGTCGTTGCTCGGGTTGACGCCGAGGTCGGAGTCGCGGATCGCCTGCTCGATGTTGCGCAGCGCGCTCTTGTCGAACGGGGTCACCACGGCCATCCGCGGCTCGGGCACCGAGAACGAGGCCAGCTGGTTGATCGGCGTCAGCGCGCCGTAATAGTCGGCCACGATCTTGTTGAACATCGCCGGGTGCGCACGGCCTGTGCGGATCGCGGCGAAGTCCTCCTTGGCGACGACGACGGCCTTCTCCATCTTCTCCTCGGCCTCGAGGAGGGTCTCTTCGATCACCACTTGCTCCTGCGTGTCTTGAGTGAGGCCCGGCCGGGCACGGGGGCGCGGTCGGCTGCGTCGCGTGTCTTTCCTGCACGGTGTCCGACCGGCAGGACATTGTCCATCCCTCAGGAAACCTTCGAAGACACGGGGTTCCCAGGGAGACGGGAGGGTGTCAGGCGCGGGTGCCCTGCTCGCCCACAAGGGTCCCGATCTTCTCACCCTTGACCGCACGGGCGATATTGCCCGACGTGATGAGCTCGAAGACGAGGATCGGCAGCTTGTTGTCGCGGCACAGGGTGATCGCGGTCATGTCGGCGACCTTCAGGTCGCGGGTGATGACCTCGCCATAGCTGAGTCCGTCGAACTTCACGGCCTCGGGGTTGGTCTTCGGGTCCGAGTCGTAGACGCCGTCGACACCGTTCTTGCCCATGAGCAGCGCCTGGGCGTCGATCTCCAGGGCGCGCTGCGCGGCGGTCGTGTCGGTGGAGAAGTACGGCATGCCCATACCGGCGCCGAAGATGACGACGCGGCCCTTCTCCAGGTGACGCACGGCGCGCAGCGGGATGTACGGCTCGGCGACCTGACCCATCGTGATGGCGGTCTGCACGCGGCAGTCGATGCCCTCCTTCTCCAGGAAGTCCTGGAGGGCCAGGCAGTTCATGACCGTGCCGAGCATGCCCATGTAGTCGCTGCGGGCACGGTCCATGCCGCGCTGCTGCAGCTCGGCGCCGCGGAAGAAGTTGCCGCCGCCGATGACGACGGCGAGCTGCCAGCCGTCGCGTACGACTGCCGCGATCTCACGGGCAATGGCGTGCACCACGTCGGGGTCGACGCCCAGACCCCCGCCCCCGGCGAACGCCTCGCCGGAAAGCTTCAGCAGAAAGCGCCCCGCGCCTTTGCCTTCGTCGCTCTTGTCACCGTTGTCGGCCTGGGTGGTGGTCATGGGATTCTCGCCTCTTTTGCTTGGCACACATACGAAGAAGGCCATTGCCGGTGGGGTGGTTCGCATCCCATGCGCGGCAATGGCCTCCTCGTCACAACTGCGGTCGTCCGGCACGTTCCCGAACGACTGCTGTCGACCCTAGCGGGGTCTCGCGTCTGGCGCGGTACGGACTCAGATGCCGACCTTGATGCGCGAGAAGCGCTTCAGGGTGACACGGGCCTCCTGGAGGACCTTCTCGACGGACTTCTTGTTGTCGAGGGCGTACGGCTGACCGAGCAGCGTGGCCTCCTTGAAGAAGCCGTTGACGCGACCCTCGACGATCTTCGGGAGCGCGGCCTCCGGCTTGCCCTCGGCGCGCGTGGTCTCCTCGGCGACGCGACGCTCGGACTCGACGATCTCGGCCGGAACGTCCTCACGGGTGAGGTACTTCGGCGCGAAGGCGGCGATGTGCTGCGCGATGCCCTTGGCCAGCTCGGCGTCGGCCTTGTCCAGCTCGACCAGAACACCGATCTGCGGGGGCAGGTCGGGCATGGTGCGGTGCATGTAGGCAGAGACGTACGCGCCCGAGAACTGCGCGAAGCGGTCCAGGACGATCTTCTCGCCGAGGTTGGCGTTGGCCTCGTCGACGAAGGCCTGGACGGTCTTGCCGGCCTCGATCTCGGAGGCGAGCAGCGCCTCGAGGTCGGCCGGGGACGTCTTGGCGACGTGGGCGACCAGCTGGTCGGCGACGGCCTGGAACTTCGGGTTCTTGGCGACGAAGTCCGTCTCGCACTTCAGCTCGACGATGACACCGGAGGTGTTGTCGTCGGCGATGAGGGAGACGACCGCGCCGTTCTCGGCGGAACGGCCCTCGCGCTTGGCGACGCCCTTCTGGCCCTTGATGCGCAGGGCCTCGACGGCCTTGTCGACGCTGCCGTCGGCCTCGTCGAGCGCCTTCTTGCAGTCCATCATGCCGGCGCCCGTGAGCTCGCGGAGCTTCTTGACGTCAGCGGCGGTGTAGTTCGCCATGATCCTGGTTTTCTCTCTACGAAGTCTGAAGCAGTGTGAGAACGAAGGTGACGGTCACGGGTGAAGGCGGGGGTCGTAGTCGACCCCCGCCGTCACCTCATGAAACCGATCCCGTACGGGTCAGGCCTGCTCGGCGTCCGCGGCCGGAGCCTCGGCGGGGGCAGCCTCGACCGGGGCAGCCTCGACCGGGGCCTCGGCGGGGGCGGCAGCCTCGGCGGCCGGAGCCTCCTCGGCCTTCTCCTCGGTCTTCGCCTCGGCCTTGTCGTCGGCCTTGTCGTCGGCCTTCTTCTCGCCCTCGAGCAGGTCGCGCTCCCACTCGGCGAGGGGCTCGCCGGCGGCCTTCTCGCCCGGCTTCTGGTCGCCCGTGGCCACGCCGGAGCGGGCGATGAGGCCCTCGGCGACGGCGTCGGCGATCACGCGGGTGAGCAGGGTGACGGAGCGGATCGCGTCGTCGTTGCCCGGGATCTTGTAGTCGACCTCGTCGGGGTCACAGTTCGTGTCGAGGATCGCGACGACCGGAATGTTGAGCTTCCGGGCCTCGCCGACAGCGATGTGCTCCTTCTTGGTGTCCACGATCCAGACGGCGCTGGGCACCTTGGACATCTCGCGGATACCACCGAGGGTCTTCTCCAGCTTGGCCTTCTCGCGCGACAGCACGAGAAGCTCCTTCTTGGTGAGACCGGACGCGGCGACGTCCTCGAAGTCGATCTGCTCGAGCTCCTTGAGGCGCTGCAGACGCTTGTAGACGGTCGAGAAGTTGGTGAGCATGCCGCCCAGCCAGCGCTGGTTCACGTAGGGCATGCCGACGCGGGTCGCCTGCTCGGCGATCGCTTCCTGCGCCTGCTTCTTCGTACCGACGAACATGACCGTGCCGCCGTGGGCGACGGTCTCCTTGACGAACTCGTAGGCGCGGTCGATGTACGACAGCGACTGGAGAAGGTCGATGATGTAGATGCCGTTGCGCTCCGTGAAGATGAAGCGCTTCATCTTCGGGTTCCAACGACGGGTCTGGTGACCGAAGTGGACGCCGCTTTCCAGCAGCTCCCGCATCGTGACGACGGCCATGGCCGTACTCCTTGTGTTTTCTCGGTTGTTTCCTGACGCCCACTGCGTGTGCCTGCCGCGTACGCTCGCGCTCTTGCGAGGCGGTCGTACGGGACCGATAGGCCACTGACACGAAGCCTGTGAGGCCCGGTGTCGGGGCGTGCGAAGTCGATCCGGTGGGCCGGATCGCCACATGAAGTGTACGGGACCCGCGAGGTACCGGGTGACGCCGCTGTCCACAACCGTTCGGTAGTCCACGTTTCCCGGCCATGATCCCTTCGGATCCGCTCCTCGGTGGAACCTGAGCGCCATGCGAAAACTACTCACGGTGACGGTCGCGCTGTTCGTGCTGCTGGCCTTCCCGTCCTCGGCACGAGCGGGGGACGCCCGCCTGTGGCCGGTGGGCGAGCGGCCCGCGGTGGTCCGCGCCTGGGCGCCTCCGGCGACGCCCTACGGCCCCGGCCACCGCGGGGTCGACCTGGCGGCCCCCATCGATGCCCCCGTACGCGCGGTGACCGACGGACGGGTCTTCTTCGCGGGCGGGATCGCGGGCAGAGGCGTGGTGTCCCTGGAGCTCCCGGACACCGGCGACCCGCCTCTCCGCACGACGTACGAACCGGTGACACCGACGGTCCGCAAGGGCGAGGAGGTCACCGCCGGCGAGGTGGTGGGCACCCTCCAACTCCCCACGGGCCACTGCCCACTCGCCGCCCCGTCGTGCCTGCACTGGGGCCTGCTTCGGGGCGACACATACCTGAATCCGCTGACACTCCTGGACCCGTCGCTGATGCGCGGGGGACGTTCGAGGCTGCTGCCGGTGTGGGGGTGGGAGTGGCCGGGCGCGCTCCTCGGCTGAGGCCGGGCAGGTAGCCGGGCGCGCTCTTCGGCTGAGCCGGGCGGGTAGCCAGGGGCACTCGTCGGCTGAGCCGGGCGGGTAGCCAGGGGCACTCGTCGGCTGAGCCGGGCGGGTAGCCAGGGGCACTCGTCGGCCGAGCCGACCGCTCAGCCGCGGACGCCCCGCAGCGCCATCCCCACGGCCGCGTCCACGATCACGCCGGGCTCCTCCGCGGCCCCCAGCTCGATCCTGCGCACGGCCGCGTCCACCACACCCTGGACCAGCATCGCGGCGAGCCGGGGCTGCGCATGCCCCATCTGCTCGAGCGCCTCGACGATCATCGCGACGAGACCGCCGTGCGCGGCCCGGATCTTCTCCCGCGCCCCGGCGTCCAGCTCACTCGCGGAGATGGCGACGACCGCCCGGTGCCGCCGGTCCCCCACCAGCGCCAACTGCTCCCGCACATACGCCTCGACCTTGCCCTCGGGCGCCTCGGCCCGCGCCATCCCGGCCTCGACCTCCGCGGCCCACACCGGAAAGTCGACCTCGCACAGCTCCTCGACCACGGCCGCGCGCGACTTGAAGTATTCATAGACGGACGAGCGCGCAAGCCCCGTCCGTTCCGCGAGCGCGGGAAACGTCAGCGCGTCCGTCCCGCCCTCGGACAGCAGGGAACGCGCAGCGTCCAGAAGGGCGCCGCGCTGCATCGACCGGTGCTCGGCCACGGAGGCCGCTCGAATCCTAGGCACGTCTCCACTTTACGAAGATGCGGCCCGCGACGGGAGTCGGCCGCTTCAAGGAGCCCCGACCGGAGGCAGGCACGCGGCAGGCACGATTCGCCGCACCGCCGGATCGCGGCCCCTCAGCGCCCGAAACTCGCCAGCTTCGCCCGCAGCTGCAGCACGGACTTCGTATGGATCTGACTGACCCGGCTCTCCGTGACCCCGAGCACATTGCCGATCTCGGCCAGCGTCAGACCCTCGTAGTAGTAGAGCGTGACGACGGTCTTCTCGCGCTCCGGCAGCGTATTGATCGCCCGCGCCAGGAGGCGCCGCAGCTCCCGGTCCTCGGCGACCTCCACCGGATTGTCCGCGGCGTGGTCCTCGAGCGTGTCCAGGACGCTGAGCCGGTCGCTGCCGCCCTCACTGCCGACGTGCAGCAGCTCCTCGAGCGCCACCACGTTCGCCAGCGACAACTGACTGAAAACCGCGTGCAGTTCCTCGAGCGCGACCCCCATCTCCGCGGCCACCTCGCTCTCCGAAGGAGTGCGCCGCAGCTGGGCCTCGAGGGTGGCGTAGGCGCGCTCCACGTTGCGCGCCTTCTGCCGCACGGACCGGGGAATCCAGTCGAGCGCGCGCAGTTCGTCGATCATCGCGCCGCGGATCCGGGTGATCGCGTACGTCTCGAACTTGATCTCGCGCTCGATGTCGAACTTCTCGATCGCGTCGATGAGCCCGAAGACCCCGGACGAGACGAAGTCCGCCTGCTCCACATTGGGCGGCAGCCCCACGCTGACCCGGCCCGCCACATATTTCACCAGCGGCGAGTAGTGCAGGATCAGCTGCTCCCGCAGCCGCTCGTCGCCCGTCGCCTTGTACGACCTCCACAGCTCCTCGAGGGAGGAGGGAGCCGGAGGCCGCACGCTGGAGCCGCGCGCGGCGGGGGGTACCGCCGCCCGGTCGGACCCTGAGGTGTGTTGTGGCATGCGCCGCCTTGTGCCGTTCTGCTGCTGCGTACCCGGGAAACCGAGGGTGCTTGACGTACTGGTCGCTGTGATCGCTCTGCCTGTGAAGATGCCGTGTTGCCCGTCTGGTGATGACTGGTACCGAGCTACCCACCTGAATTCCGGATGGAGGGGACGAACCCGGATCCTGGTGAGCGTAGCGTGACTGGAGCGTCGCAGTGTGCGAAGGGTGGGAGATCGTCGTTGCGCAGATACGTTCCCTTCGTCGACTCGCGTGGACGGTTCCGTCGCCCCGGCCGATCACGATGGAGCGCCAACTGCCGGAATTGCCAAGGTCATCGGGGGGTCATCCGGACGGCGCAACGCAGCGCGTCAGAACAGCTCCCCTCCGGGAAAGACAGATTCGATCGCCTGGCGTGTCAACTGCCAGCCCTCGCCGTGTCGTTCGACGAACCCCAAAGAGCGCAGTTCGTACAACCTCCCGATCGTCTCGTCCCGACTCGTCCCCGCCCCGCGGCCGGCCTCGGCGACGCTGCACACCCCGCGCGCAGGGAGCGCGGCGAGCACCCGCGCCGCACCGGGTGGCAGCAGATCGCGGGGCAGCACCGGCCCACGCCTCTCCGGCGCGAGCTCGCCCATCTCCCCGACCAGCTCCACGACTTCCGCCGCATCGGTCACCAGCACCGCTTCCTTCCGCAGCAGTTCATGCACTCCCGCGGAGACGCTGCTGGTCACGGGCCCCGGGACGCCCATCGCGTGCCGCCCGAGGCGCTGCGCCCAACGGACCGTGCCCAGCGCTCCGCTGCGATAGGCCGCCTCCACCACGACGGTGCCTCTGGTGAGCGCGGCGATCACCCGGTTCCGGAGGATGAACCGGCTGGGCGTCGGATGATCCCCGGGCGGCAACTCCCCGATCACGAGTCCCTGTTCCGCGACCCGGTCGATCAACTGGGCGTGCCCCCGCGGATAGATCCGGTCGATGCCGCAGGCGAGCACGGCCACCGTCGCCCCGGTCGCCCCGAGCGCCCCACGATGCGCGGCGGCGTCGACCCCGTAGGCCCCGCCCGAGACCACGACCCAGCCCCGCTCGGCGAGCCCGGCCCCGAGGCTCGCGCCCATCCGCACCCCGTAGTCCGTGCAGGCCCGCGCGCCCACCACGGCCACCGAGCGCAGCGCCCACATCCGCAGGCTCGGCCCGCCCCGCACCCAGAGCCCGATCGGCCGCCCGTCCCCCAGGTCGTCCAACTGCCCCGGCCACTCGGCGTCCCCCGGACACACGAACCGCGCCCCGGCCGCCGCCGCCCGCGCCAGATCCCGCTCGGCGGGCGGCGCGTCCCCGGCCCGTGCGACCAGCCCCGCCCAGCGCCCGGACCGCACCCGGGGCAAGGGCTCACCCGTCTCACCCGCCTCGATGCGCCGCACCGTCTCCACGGCCCCGAACTCCCGCAGCCACTGCCCGGCGACCTCCCAGCCCGGCTCCACGATCCGCGTGAGCCGCACCCGCGCAAGCCGCACTTCGTCGCCCCCTTCCACACCCATCACGCCCCGCCCTCCCTCAACACCGCCGCCCCATGCGGGGCCCGGGCCCGCGCCGGCGACACGGACACCGCAGCCCCGCCCCCCGTCACGACCCCGCCCCGATCGTCATCGGCACCCCGCGCGAGATCCCGGTTCGTAGTTGCAGCGCGAGTGCCACGTCCTGGGCGAACGGGCGGTCACGGCCGGCGAGGTCGGCCACGGTCCAGGCCACCCGCAGCACCCGGTCGAGACCGCGCGCGGTGAGGAAGCCGCGCTCCAGGTCGAGCTCCGCCTCGTCGAGGGCGCCGGGAGCGGCGGGCCAGCGGGTGCGCAGGGCGTGGCCCGGCACCTCGCTGTTGGTCCGCCACGGGGTGTCCGCGAACCGGGCCGCCGCCCGCTCCCTGGACTCCCGCACCCGGTCCGCGACGACCTTGGTGCTCTCGCCCCGCGGCCCGTACCCCGCCAACTCGTTGCGCGTGACGGCGTCCACCTCCACGCGGAGGTCGACCCGGTCGAGCAGCGGCCCCGAGAGCCTGGCCTGGTAGCGGCGGACCGTGGCCGGCGGGCAGTCGCACTCGCCGCCCAGCGCCCGGTACTGCCCACAGGGGCAGGGGTTCGCGGCAAGAGCCATCAGGAACCGCGCGGGCAGCCGTACCACCCCGGCGCTGCGCGCGATCACCACATGCCCCGCCTCGAGCGGCTGGCGCAGGGCATCGAGCGCCTTGCCGCTGAACTCGGGGGCCTCGTCGAGAAACAGGACGCCCCGGTGCGACAGCGACACCGCGCCGGGCCTGGCCATCCCCGGCCCGCCCCCGACGAGGGACTGCATGGTCGCCGAGTGGTGCGGGGCGCAGTACGGCGCGGTGTCGATCATCGACTTGCCCGGCGGCAGCATTCCCGCGACCGAGTGGATCGCCGTGACCTCCAGGGCCTCCTCACGGGTGAGGGGCGGCAGGATGGCGGGCAGCCGCTCGGCCAGCATCGTCTTGCCCGCACCCGGCGGCCCCGACAGCATCACGTGGTGTCCGCCCGCCGCCGCGACCTCGATCGCCGTGCGGGCGGACAGCTGCCCGACGACCTCCGAGAGATCGATTCCCTGCCCGTCGTGCGCGGAGCCGCCGAGACCCGTGCCGACACCGCTGCCGGGCATGCTCAGGCCGGCGAGCAGTGGATCGGGCCGCCCCGGCTCGTCCGCCTCCTCCTGCGGCACCGGCTCGTCCGTGAGCACGGCGATGAGCTGACGCAGGCTGCGCACGCCGAGGACCGATACGCCCGGCACGAGAGCCGCCTCGCCCGCCGTGCACTCGGGGACCACCACCTGCTCGTAACCGGCGTCGGCCGCCGCGAGCACGGCCGGGAGCACGCCCCGCACCGGCCGCACCCGCCCGTCCAGGCCCAGCTCCCCGATCATCACGATGTCGGCGAGGGCCTTGGGGTCGATCCGCTCGGCGGCGCCGAGCACGGCACAGGCGACGGCCAAGTCGAAGCCCGAACCGCCTTTGGGCACGGACGCCGGGCTCAGCCCCACCGTGAGCTTCTTCTGCGGCCAGTCGCCCCCGGAATTGACCACCGCAGCCCTGACCCGGTCGCGGCTCTCCGTGAGGCTCTTGTCCGGCAGCCCCACGAGCGTGAACGCGGCGATGCCCGGCTCCAGGTCCGCCTGCACCTCGACGACGACGCCCTCGACTCCCACGAGGGCCACGGAACACGTACGCGCGAAGCCCATCAGGACACCCCTCGCGCATGCTCGACGCAGGGCGCTCCGCGCTCAGGCAGCAGCACGCCGATGAGATCGATGCGGACGCCGCCGGGCGGCGCTCCCCCGTGCTCCTGCACCCAGCGCTCGGCGAGATCGCGCAGCCGCGCCGCCTTGACCGGTGTGATCGCGGCCATCGGGTGCTCGAAGGCCCCGGCCTCGCCGCTCTGTCCGCTGCGGGTCTTGACCTCGCACACGACGATCGCGTCGCCGTCCCGCGCCACGATGTCGATCTCGCCGGACCTGCCCGCGCGCCAGTTGCGCGCGAGCACCGTCATCCCGGCCTCGGTCAGCCGCCTCGCGGCCAGATCCTCGCCGTACTTCCCCAGTGCTCCCCGTGCGTTCACGTCGGCACCACCTCCGGCACCCACGCTGACGCCCGGGCAGCAAAGAAGTGGATCTTGGTGAACTACCTACGGGTTGTGGAAAACTCCGTCACCCGCCGCCCAGCACCGGTCCCCCGCCACCGCCGCGCACCCCACAGGCCGGATCAGCTGCCGGGAAGCTCCAGATCAGTCTTGTTCAGCTCCTCGATGTTCACGTCCTTGAACGTAAGCACCCGGACCTGCTTCACGAATCGAGCAGGCCTGTACATGTCCCAGACCCAGGCATCCGCCATCGACACTTCGAAAAACACCTCGCCCTGGACCGAGTGCACCTGCATCTCGTAGTCATTGGTGAGGTAGAAGCGCCGTTCGGTCTCGATCACGTATTTGAACAGACCGACGACGTCGCGGTACTCCCGGTAGAGCTTCAGCTCCATCTCGGTCTCGTACTTCTCGAGGTCCTCGGCGCTCATGGCATGTTCCCCTTCAGCCGTGCGTCCCCCTATTGTGCGCCAGCCTCGTGCGCCTCTAGACGATTTCCGTGTCGAGGATCTCGGGCCGGCTCGGGGGACCTTCGTCGAGCAGCCGCTTCAGCAGCCCGGCGAGTCTGGTCGGATACACCGTCTCATGCGCCTCGACCAGTTCCCGGCACGTCCACCAGCGTGCTCCCGCGACACTGCGGCGTTCCAGGTCGGTCAGGCCCGTCCCCTTGAGCTCTCCAAGCTCCGCCGAAGCCGTCTTCGTACGGGCCAGGAAGTACCACTCGTCCTGATCCCAGCGCCGACCGTCGAAGGGGAAGGAGCAGATCCGCTGCCACAGCACAGGCCCCAGTTCGACGTCGGTGATGCCGGTCTCCTCTGCCAGTTCCCGCAGGGCGGCCTCTTCACGCGTCTCGTCGCCCTCCAGGCCGCCGCCCGGCGTGAACCACCAGTCGTCCGCCGTGTCGCCCGGCTCGTGCCCGTGCAGGAGCAGGATCCGCTCCTCCGGGTCGAGCAGCACGACGCGGGCGACCTTCCGCAGTTCACGGCCGGGTTCAGACACGGGCCGGTTCCGGGGACACGCCGCGCGAGCGCCGCGAGCGCTTCGCGATCGGCCCGTACGCCGCTCCGCCGAGCACCAGCACCGCGCCCGCCACGATGGCCGCCAGCACCGTCTTCACCGGCCCCGGCTGCGAGATGCCACCCGGCAGCGCCTCGAACCCGGTGGGCTTCTGCATCGACGCCATGGGCCACGCCAGAGCGTCCACGCGGCCCTGCACGGCGCCGCGCTCCACCGAGCCGTTCTCGCTGTCGCCGATGTGCGCGCTGGAGTCCAGGGAGTCGGCGCGGTGGTCACCGAGCAGGAAGAGCCGACCCTGCGGGACGGTCGTGGTCTTGATGCCCGTGAGCGAGGCGCTCTCGCCCTTCGGGAGGTACGGCTCGTCGATCTGCTTGCCGTTCACGGTCAGCTTGTTGTCCGTGCAGCAGGCGATCTTGTCACCGCCGACGGCGGCCACGCGCTTGACCATCGGAACGTTTCCCCAGGACGCCTCCTGGAAGACGACGACGTCGCCGCGCTTGACCTCGCTGCCGTCGATCCGCTCCGCGAGCACCCGGTCACCCGCCTTGATCGTCGGGTCCATGGAGTCGGTGGGCACGGTGTACGGCTGGTACAGAATGGCGCCCCAGACGAACCCACCCAGGAACAACACACAGCCGAGGGCCACGGCTATGCCGGACAGCGCGCTGCCGACCTTGCCGTGACCCTCATTCGTACGACGCGTCCTGCTCATCCCAGTTGCTCCCGCGGTTCGGAGAAGTCGATCTCGTCGAACCAGCCCCGGAACGGTGCGGACCACGGAAGATCGGCGATCTGGGACGGCACCCTACCGGGCGCCACCAGCCGCAGAAACCCTGGTGTTCCCCTCGGTAACGCGCTGATTGATCTTGCGCCTGCGCCACAGCACCAGCGGTGCCGCGCCCGCGAGGCCGAGCGCGCCCGGAGCCACGTTCGCCACGGCGTTGATGCCCGACTGGTCGAAGGTGTCCGGAACCGGCAGCGTCGACCAGTGCGTGGGCGGCCAGGCTACGACGATGGCGCGGCCCACGACGTTGTCCACGGGGACGAAGCCGCTGTTCTTGTCGTTCTGGTGGTAGCGCGAGTCCATGGAGTCCTGGCGGTGGTCACCCATGACCCAAACTTTGCCCTTGGGAACCTTCACCTTGAACGTTCCACCGGCGTTGTCGTCGCTGCACGGGGTGTTGCCCGGGTAGACGTAGGGCTCGTTCAGCGCCTTGCCGTTGATCTTGAGCGGGCCCGTGCCGTTGCACTCGACGGTGTCGCCACCGACGCCGACGACGCGCTTGATGAGGTCCTTCTCGTTGGCCGACGGCATCAGACCGACCCAACTGAGCACCGTCTGCACCGCGTTCGGCTCCGGCGTCGGCTCGCCCTCCAGCCAGCTCGCCGGGTCGTGGAAGACGATGACCTCGCCGCGCTCCGGCTCCGAACCGAACCACGGGGTGAGCTTGTCGACCAGGACCCGGTCGCCGATCTTCAGCGTGTTCTCCATCGACGCCGAAGGGATCGAGAACGCCTGGACCAGGAACGTCTTGATCACGAGCGCAAGGACGAGCGCGATACCGATGAGGAGCGGGAGCTCCTTCCAGAAGGAGCGCGGCTTCTTGGATCCGCCCTTCGACCCGCCGCTCGACTGCGCCTCGCTCATGGTCGAGCCGTCACCCGTCTCGGGCGCCCGGCCCTCGGGACCCGGACCCGCCGCGTCGTCGGATCGCCCGGGCTCCTCTTCGGGACCATGCCCTGACCGTGCGCCGACCGCCAAGTCCCCCACATCCACTCCTCACTCCGTGCCGCTGCCTGACCCGTATCCGATGCAGGCCCACCACTCCCATAACGAGCGGGAGTTCCGCAGGGGTCGGGAGGGGGATAAATCCGTCCGAATCCGAGGCTTTCGAGCCCGGTCCGGCGCCGTACGTGGAGGCCACCCTATGCGACGTTTCTGAGGCCGCTGACGACCCGTCTCCTTGCGCGTCGGCCACGGCGGCGAAGGTCGGCGGCTGTGACAACGAGGCCCAGTGACCGATCGGCCACCCGATGAACCGGGCCCGCCCCACCACGGACTCCTCGGACACGGTCCCGTTGAAGGCCTCGGTGAGGTGATAGCGGGAATCCGCGGAGTTGGCGCGATGGTCGCCCATCACGAACAGGCGCCCCTTGGGAACCTTCACCGAGAAGTCGAACTTCGAGGGGGCGTTGCCGGGATGGATGTACGCACGCTCTTCGAGCGGTGTCCCGTTGACCGTGACGCGGCCCTGCTTGTCGCAGCACTTCACGGTGTCGCCCCCGACGCCCACGACCCTCTTGATGAGGTCGCGTTCATTGTCGGACGGCAGCAGCCCGATCCAGGTCAGGCCTTCCTTGACCTGCTTCACGCCGACCGGGGATTCCTTCTTCTGACCGGCCTCCTGCTCGAGCCACTTCCCCGGGTCGTTGAAGACGACGACGTCGCCGCGCTGCACCTGCGCGCCGAACCAGGGAGTGAGCTTGTCGACCAGGACCCGGTCGCCGATCCTGATCGTCTGTTCCATGGAGCCCGACGGGATGACGAAGGCCTGCACAAGGAACGTCTTCAGGACGAGGGCGATGGCCAGGGCCACGCCTATGAGGAGGGGTATCTCCTTGAGCACGGAGCGCCTTCGGCGGCGCTTCACCTTGCGGGCGAGCTTGCGCCGCTCGGCCCTCCCCTGGTGCTCGGGGCCGCTGGTGGGCCGGCTGCCGGTGGGCAGCCGCTCGTCGCCGCCGTGGCTGCGTGTCTTGCCCCGCCTACCCATGGGCGCCGCCGGGTGCCGGCACGCGCGCGTAGACGTCCGTACGGGACAGGGAGTGCCAGTGTCCGGTCGGCCACGCGATCCACTCGGCCTTGCCGATCACCTGGTCCACGGGGACGAACCCGCCGCCAGGTGCGCCCAAGTAGTCGCGGGAGTCACGGGAGTCGCTGCGATGGTCACCGAGCAGAAAGAGGGTGCCTTCGGGAACCACGATGTTGAACGGCACCTCCGAAGGCGCGTCCGCGGCGTGCAGCACGGAGCGCTCGTCCACGGACTTCCCGTTCACCTCGATCCTCCCCTTGGTGTCGCAGCAGACCACCCGGTCTCCCCCCGTGCCCACGACGCGCTTGATGTAGTCGCCCTCCCCGAAGTACCCGCTGCCGTCGAAGACCACCACGTCGCCGCGGGTCGGCTCGGCACCGAAACGGTACGCCAACTTATTTACGAGAACGCGGTCCCCGACCCTCAATGTGCTCTCCATGGAGCCGCTGGGGATCTGGAAGGGCTGCATCACAAAGACGCTGACGGCCAGCAGGCAGGCCAGGCACAGCAGCAGGGCCAGAGTGATGCGGCCGCCCGGCAGCCAGTCGAGCACCTGGAGAAGCAAAGAGGAGCGCGACCGGTCCTCCTCGCCCTGTGAGGTGTTCTCATGGGGCTCGGAGGAGCGGTCGCGCTCCTCATGCTGTGCTTCGGTGTCCATCGAGGCCAGATGCTATCCGGCCGCCCTGTGGACGCCGCAGGCGAGATGCGCCGGCGCCCCCTCGGGGCGCCGAGCGGCTCAGCTCTCGCGCTTCTCCTTGATCTTCGCGGCCTTGCCGCGCAGGTCACGGAGGTAGTACAGCTTGGCGCGGCGGACGTCACCCTTGGTGACGAGCTCGATCTTCTCGACGATCGGGGTGTGCACCGGGAAGGTGCGCTCGACGCCGACGGAGAAGGAGACCTTGCGGACCGTGAAGGTCTCGCGGACGCCGGCGCCCTGGCGGCGGATGACTACGCCCTTGAACTGCTGCACACGGGAGCGGTTGCCCTCGATGACGCGGACGTGGACGTTGACGGTGTCGCCGGGGCGGAAGGCCGGGACGTCGTCGCGCAGCGACGCGGAGTCGACGGAGTCGAGAAGGTGAGCCATGATCGTCTGCTTTCTTCGCCGATGCCACAGGTCATCGGCGGGAGGTATGCGATGAGTTTCGGTAGCTGTTCGCGTCGGGTCTTGCGTCGTTCCCCCTGTGGCAGGGGCGCAGACTGGACGTACAGCAGCGGCCTATTCTTCCACGATCTCGGGCGTCGGCCCAAATCGTCCGTCGGGACGCGGCCCCCAGCCCAGGATCGAGAGCATTTCGCGGTCCTTCTTGTCGAAGGCCTTGGGGTCGGTGCGCTCGATCAGATCGGGCCGGTTGCGCGTGGTGCGGCGCAGCGCCTCGTCGCGGCGCCACCGCGCGATCTTGCTGTGATGGCCGCTGAGCAGCACGTCGGGGATGTCCCGGCCGCGCCACTCGGGAGGCTTGGTGTAGACGGGCCCCTCCAGGAGGTTGGCCATGGCTCCGGGCGCGAAGGAGTCGTCCTCGTGCGATGCGGCGTTGCCGAGGACGCCGGGCAGCAGCCGCGCCACGGCCTCCGTGATCACGAGCACGGCGGCCTCTCCGCCCGCGAGGACGTAGTCGCCGATGGAGACCTCGTACACCGGCATCCGGGTCGCGTACTCGTCGATGACACGGCGGTCGATGCCCTCGTAGCGCGCGGGCGTGAAGACCAGCCAGGGGCGCTCGGAGAGCTCCACGGCGAGCTCCTGGGAGAAGGGGCGCCCGGAGGGCGTGGGGACGACCAGAACGGGCCCCTGGGCGCCGCTCTCGTACCCTTCGGCGAGCACGTCGTCGAGGCAGTCCCCCCACGGCTCGGTCTTCATGACCATGCCGGGGCCGCCGCCGTAGGGGGTGTCGTCGACGGTGTTGTGCCGGTCGTGGGTCCACTGCCGCAAGTCGTGCGCATGGACGTCGAGCTGACCACGCGCGCGTGCCTTGCCGACGAGGGAGACGTTCAGCGGCTCCAGGTACTCGGGGAAGATCGTGACGACGTCGAGCCTCATGCGGACTCGTCCCCCTCTTCGCGCGAGGACACGATCTCGGCGCGGTCGTCGATCAGGCCGGGCGGCGGGTCGATGACGGCCTTCTGCTCCTCGAGGTCGATCTCGGTGACGATCTCCTCGACGAACGGGATCATGACCTCGCTGCCGTCGGGCCGCTCCACGATGAACAGGTCCTGCGAGGGCAGGTGCGAGATCTCCGTGATCCGGCCGACCTCGGTGCCGTCGACCGTGACGACGTCGAGGTCCATGAGCTGGTGGTCGTAGAACTCGTCCTCGTCCTCGGGCAGTTCCTCGGGGTCCACCTCGGCGATCAGCAGGGTGTTGCGCAGCGCCTCGGCCCCGGTGCGGTCCCGTACGCCCTCGAAGCGCAGCAGCAGCCGGCCGCTGTGCACCCGGCCGGTCTCGATGGTGAGCGGCCCCGTGGAGGCCGGGTCGGTGGCGAGTCGCGCGCCGGGGCCGAGCCGCAGCTCGGGCTCGTCGGTGCGCACCTCGATGGTGACCTCGCCCTTGATGCCGTGGGCGCGACCGATGCGCCCGACTACCAACTGCACGTCGGAAACTCTCCTGTCAGTCCGCCGGAGGCGGATCAAACGAATCGGGCCGGGGACGGCTCGTAAGCCCTCCCCGGCCCGAGCCGGTGTTCAACTTTTCTCAGCGAACCTGGTCGACGTCGACGAGGTCGACGCGGACACCACGGCCGCCGATGGCACCCACGACAGTACGCAGAGCGCGCGCGGTGCGGCCGTTGCGGCCGATCACCTTGCCGAGGTCGTCGGGGTGGACCCGGACCTCGAGGACGCGCCCCCGGCGCAGGTTGCGCGAGGCGACCTGCACGTCGTCGGGGTTGTCGACGATGCCCTTCACGAGGTGCTCAAGAGCCTCCTCGAGCATGCTCAGGCCTCGGTCGACTCGGACGGGGCCTCGGCCTCGTCCTTCTTCTCAGCCTTCTTCTTCTGAGTGATGGCCTCACCCTTGGGCTCGTCCTCGGTGGCCAGCGCCTCGAAGGAGGGGCGGGCGGACTTCGGCTCGGCGACCTTGAGCGGCGCGGGGGCCGGCAGACCCTTGTGCTTCTGCCAGTCACCGGTGAGCTTCAGGATGGCCATGACCGGCTCGGTCGGCTGCGCGCCGACACCCAGCCAGTACTGCGCGCGCTCCGAGTCGACCTCGATGCGCGACGGGTTCTGCACCGGGTGGTACAGGCCGATCTCCTCGATGGCCCGGCCGTCACGGCGGGTACGGGAGTCGGCGACGATGATGCGGTAGTGAGGCGCGCGGATCTTGCCCAGACGCTTCAGCTTGATCTTGACTGCCACGGAAGTGGTGTCTCCTGGTCTTGACGTGGGTGGGCACGGCGAGATTGCCGCGTGGGGTTGCGGTACCCGAGTGCCCGATGGACGCGTCAGCCGGAGGAGAGAGGGGTCCTATGCGACTGTCGAGTACAGCTAGCCATTGTGCCACAGGTCTCCGGAGCAGCCGAATCCTCCTCGGCCGCTCCACCGAGCCCCACCAGGAGCGCCACACTCAGCCCGCCGCGACCCCGACGATCTCCGGGATGCGGAACGGCTTTCCGCAGCCGCCGCACATGATCGGGGCCTGCGCGAGCACCGACGGCACGACACGGACGTTGCGCCCGCAGTCGCAGACCGCCTTGACGCGGACGCCGCCCCCGGAGGAGCCGTGCCGCGCGGCGGGGCCGCGGAAGCTTCGCTTGGTGTCCGCGGCGGTCGCCACGGTGTGCGCTTTCAGGGCGCGCTGGATCCGCTCGATCGTCTGCCGGTAGCGCTGCTTCGCCTCCGGGTTGAGCGTGACCAGCGAGAAGCCGCTGCTGGGGTGGGGTTCCTCGGGGTGGTCGAGGCCCAACTCCTCGGCGATGGCCAGGAATCTGCGGTTGTGGTAGCGGCCGGCGCGCGAGGTGTCGCGGATTCCGCGCGTGGCTGCGATGCCGTGGACTGCCTCGTGGAGGAGTCGCTCGAAGGAGAGCTCGCGTCCACAGGCGGACGACGACTCGCCGATCAGGGATTCGGGCGCGGCAAGATCCGGCAGCTCGGGGTGGTGCCGCTGAATGTCGGCCCACGCCCCTGCCAGCTCTGCGGCGAGAACAGGTGGTGTCGTGCTCACGTCGTGACAACGAGCCGGGGTGCCTCCGTGTTCCTATTCCGGGGCATCCCAAATAATTTGCACGTACCAGTCAGTTCCCACTGATGCGTCCCGAGGAGGGCGGGTGCGCAAATGTACGGAGAAGGCGCACAGCTCACAACAAGGTGGTGCGTAGTGGCATGTACGCCTTCGCGAGCGCCCTCCGGCTACGCGCGCCTAGTACGCGCGTGCCACGACCGCGACGTTACCGGCCGCGTCATCGGCGTCCGGCACCGCCCCTTCGGGAGTGAGCAGACACCGTACGGAGACGCCGTGCCCGGCGAGCTCGTTCTCGCCCGCCTCCCCGAGGGTGGCCCACGGGATGCGCGCCCAGCCGCCCTCGGAGGTCGCCTCCAGGGCCTCGGCCACCGTGGTCACATCGGTCGTCCGCAGCTGCCGCCGCTCCCGTGACTGCGCGAGCAGCAGCGCCTGGTCCTCCTCCAGGATCTTCGGCAGCACCGCGACGAGTGACTCCAGGGCGACCGGGGTCTTGCCGCCGGGGATGCGCCGGGCGAGCATCGCGGTGCCGTTCTCCAGGTCCCGGGGCCCGACCTCGACGCGTACGGGTACGCCCTTCAGCTCCCAGTCGACGGCGCGGCGCCCGAAGGGGATGTCGGTGCGGTCGTCCACATGGACACGGATTCCCGCCTTCTTAAGTACGTCGCCGATTTCGCGCACCTTGTGGAGCACCGCCTCGTCGTCCTTGATGGCGAGGACGACCACCTGGGTGGCCGCGAGGCGGGGCGGGACGCGCAGCCCGTTGTCGTCGCCGTGCATCATCACCAGCGCGCCGATCATGCGGGTCGTCGAGCCCCAGGAGGTCTGCCAGACGAGCTCTTCCGTGCCGCCCTTGGACAGGTAGCGCGTGTTGAAGGCCTTGGCGAAGTTCTGGCCGAGCTCGTGGCTCGTGCCCATCTGGAGGGCCTTGCCGTCGCCCATCATCCCTTCGAGGGTGAGGGTGTTGATGGCCCCGGCGAAGCGCTCCTTGGGTGTCTTGCGGCCCAGGAGGACGTCCATCGCGAGGACGTTCTCCATGAAGTCCGCGTAGACGTGCCGGTGGATGCGCGCCGCGAAGTCGCGCGCCTCTTCGTAGGTCGCGTGCGCCGTGTGGCCCTCCTGCCAGAGGAATTCCGTCGTACGGAGGAAGAGGCGGGGCCGCAGCTCCCAGCGGACCACGTTCGCCCACTGGTTGATGAGCAGCGGGAGGTCCCGGTAGCTCTGCACCCACTTGGCGAAGGAGGCGTTGATGATCATCTCTGAGGTGGGGCGGACGACGGCGGGCTCCTCCAGCTCCTTGCCGCCGCCGTGCGTGACCACGGCCAGCTCGGGCGCGAAGCCCTCGACGTGGTCGGCCTCCTTGGTGAGGTACGACTGCGGGATCAGGAGCGGGAAGTACGCGTTCTGCGCACCCGTCTCCTTGATGCGGTCGTCCATCTCGCGCTGCATCCGCTCCCACAGGCCGTAGCCGTACGGTCGGATGACCATGGTGCCGCGCACCGGCCCGTTGTCGGCCAGTTCGGCCTTGGCGATCAGGTCCTGGTACCAGCGCGGAAAGTCTTCCGCCCGGGGCGTGAGAACGCGGGGTTTGGCCATGGCGCGGATGCTACGGCGCGGGCCGTGGAGCACTCGAATCCTTTTCGCCCGGATGCCCGCGTGCACCCGTCATATGACCGCCCGGGGGCGCACGACGGTGCACACGCGCATTGTCGCCGCGCCTGCCAAACAACCCCTAGACGCGGCGGACGTTGCGGAGTTTTCTGGCATACGGGGGGAGTGCGAGCAGCGCGCGAGCACGGTCGGACGCCACGCGAACGGCCAGACATCACAGCGACAACTCTCGGCATCTCTCGGTGGATTGGGGAACTTTCGATGACACCTACGCTCGTGCGACGGCACCTCCCTCACACGGCGCCCGCGCCGCAGACGGACTTGTGCGCACGCGCGCGTGACTGGGCGGAGATACAGGAACGGATGCTGGTGCCGCTCTACGAAGCGGTCTATCAGCGTCTGGAGGTCGGTTCGGGCACCCGGCTCCTCGGCCTTGACTGCGGCTCCGGTCTCGCGCTTCTCATGGCGGCGTCGCGCGGCGCGGCCGTGACCGGCGTCGAGCCCTCGGATCCCGAGCTCCTCGCCCTGGCCGAGGAGCGGCTGCTGCCCGACGCGTACCGGCCGCGGGAGCCCGCGGACGTCCGGCTCACGACGGCCGACGCCGACGATCTCACCGCGGCCGATCCCGGCGGAGCCCCGTACAACGTGATCACCGACTTCCATCCGATCGGGTGTGTGGCCGGGGACTCCGAGGGGCTCTCCGCGCGTCTGGAGAGCGTGGCCCCGCTGGCGGGCAGGGGCGCCGCCGTGGTGCTCGTCGGCTGGGGTCCACCGGAACGCTGTGCCACGTCGTCCGTCCTCCGGGTGGCCACAAAACTCGCCGACCCGCTACGTAGTACGGGGAGTTGGCGCCCGGCGCTCCGTGACGACCTGGAGGAGGTCGCTCAGCGGGCGGGGCTGCGGCCCGACGGCTCGGGCCGGGTGGCGTGCCCCTTCGGGTACGCGGACGCCGAGAGCGCGGTGCGCGGGTTGCTGTCGACGGGCCTGTTCGACGCCGCCGTGGGGGCGACGGATCTGGCGCAGGTCGACAAGGAGGTGTCCGAGGCGCTCCAGGCGCATGTGCGCGGCGACGGCACCGTGTGGATGCCCAATGTCTTCAGGTACTTGATAGCCCGCACGCCGTGAGGCGTGCGGGCCGGGTTCCTGCGGGGGCCGTGCCGTTCAGTCCTTGGTGAAGCGCGTGACGCCGGCGATCCGGTACGCGTCGGCCTCCTCCAGCGTCTCGTTCTCCATGAGCGCCTCGGCCAGCGCGTCGAGCTTGTCCCGGTTGTCGCGCAGCTTCTGGCACGCCTCCGTGTAGCACTCGTCCACGATGCGGCGCATTTCGCCGTCGATCGTGTCGAGGGTGTCGGGGGCGGCGGCCAGCCCGTACGCCTGCTGGGCGTCGTTCGGAAGAGCGGACAGGCGGCCGACCTTCTCGCTCATGCCCCAGCGGGCGACCATGCCGCGGGCGATGTTGGTGACCTGCTCCAGGTCGTTCTCGGCGCCGGTCGTGATGACTCCGTAGACGACGTGTTCGGCCGCCATGCCTCCGAGGGCGCCGATGATGCGGCCCCTCAGGTACTCCTCCGTGTACGCGTACTTGTCGGAGTCCGGGGTGGAGAGCGTGACGCCGAGGGCGCGGCCGCGCGGCACGATCGTGATCTTGCGGACGGGGTCGGCGCCGGGCTGCAGCATGCCGAGGAGGGCGTGGCCGCTCTCGTGGAAGGCGGTGCGGCGGCGCTCCTCGTCGGGCATCACCAGGGGCCGCTCGGCGCCGAGCTGGACCTTTTCGAGCGCTTCGGAGAGGTCGGACTGGCTGACCTGCTTCTGCTTGCGCTTGACGGCGAGCAGGGCGGCCTCGTTGGCGAGGTTGGAGAGTTCGGCGCCGGTCATGCCCGGGGTCGTACGGGCGACCTGGCCGAGGTCGACGTCGGGGGCGAGCGGGATGTCGCGGGTGTGGATCTTGAGGATGGACTCGCGGCCGCCGCGGTCGGGCGGCGAGACGTTGACGATCCGGTCGAAGCGGCCGGGGCGGGTCAGGGCCGGGTCGAGGACGTCCGCGCGGTTGGTGGCCGCGATGACGATGACGCCCTCGGAACCGCTGAAGCCGTCCATCTCCGTGAGGATCTGGTTCAGGGTCTGCTCACGCTCGTCGTGACCGCCCACGCCGCCGCCACCGCCGCGGGCCCGGCCGATGGTGTCGATCTCGTCGATGAAGATGATCGACGGAGCGACCTTGCGGGCCTCGGCGAACAGCTCACGCACGCGTGAGGCGCCGACGCCGACGATCATCTCGATGAACTCCGAGGCGGACGCGGAGAAGAACGGCACCCCGGCCTCACCTGCCACCGCGCGCGCGAGCAGCGTCTTGCCGGTGCCGGGCGGGCCCGCGAGCAGCACACCGCGCGGCATCTTGGCGCCCATGGTGCGGTAGTCGTCGGGGTTCTTGAGGAAGTCGACGACGTCGTTGAGCTCGCCCTCGACCTCGTCGATGCCGGCGACGTCCTCGAACGTGGTGCGCTTCTTGCCCGGTTCGAGCTCGACCGGCTTGGGCGGCTGCTTGCGGCCGAGCATGCCGCCCGCGCCGCCGCCCATGCCCTGGCTCATGCGCCGCGCGATGAACACCCACAGCACGACGAGCAGGAGCATCGGGGCGAGCGAGATGAGCAGGTTGGACAGGAAGCTGCGTTCCTGGACGACGGGTTCGGCCGTCACGGTGACGTCGTGCTTCTCCAGGTTGGCCCAGAGGTCGTCGTCGGCGAAGGCCGGGCGCTGCGTCGTGAACTTGGTGTAGTTCTTGCGCTTGCTGTCGCTGTCCTTGGGGGTGGGCTTCTCCTTCTTGAGCTCGCCCTGGATCGCGTCGCCCTTGGAGTAGATCTTGGTGACGTTGTCGGCCTCGACCTGCTTGCTGAACTCGGTGTACGAGACGGTCGGCTCGTCGCCCTCGTTGAAGAACGACAGCACCAGGTTGGCGATGAGGTAGACGATCAGGGCCGTCAGGATGAGGCCGCCCCAGCCGCCGGGCATCTTGCGCTTGGGTCCCGGCGGGGGCGGAGGGGGCGGAGCGCCCTCGGAACGCCAGGGCTGATCCGTCCGATCGCGCGGGGGTACCGGGTTCGCCACGCCTGCCTCTCTTCCTGCCGCCTGCCGCCGTCGAGCGCTGGGTGGCCCACGGACCTTGGGCCCATGACCGCATAGATCCGACACCCTTGCCAGTATCCAGAATCCTGGTTACTGTCTTTGGCGTGAACGGTTTCGACGATCGTTTCCTCACGCGGAACGGTCTTGCGGCGCGACGGCTCGCGGTCCTCCTGATGGGGCACGAGCCGGAGACGCGACTGCCCCGCGTGAAGGACCTGGCCCAGGAGCTGGGCTGTGGGAACGGGACGGTGCAGGCCGCGCTGCGCCTCCTGGAGGAGTCCGGCGCCATCGGGACCACGGCCCGCGGCCACCTGGGCACCTTCCTGACCCATTCGGAGCGCGCCATCCTGTGGCAGCTCTCCGGCCTCGGCACCCTGCTGGCCGCGATGCCGCTCCCCTACTCGCGACGCTACGAAGGTCTCGCGACGGGTCTGCGCGCCGCCTTCGAAGCGGCCGGTACACCGTTCGCCATCACCTTCATGCGTGGCGCGGGCGCCCGTACCTCCGCACTGCTGGAAGGCAAGGTCGACCTCGTCGTGCTGTCGCGGCTCGCGGCGGACGGCCTGGTCGAGCAGCACGAGGACAGCCTGGCGCTCGTCGCCGACCTCGGACCCGCCACCTACGTAGGTGCGCACGGATTCCTGGTGCGCAAGGGCGCCGACCTGAACGCTTCCGGGCTGCGGGTCGCCGTCGACCACACGTCCGAGGACCACCGGATGCTGGCGGAGCGCGCCTTCGCGGGGCACGAGAACGTCCAGTGGGTCGAGTCCTCCTACATGCAGCTGCGCGACCTGTTCGCACAGGACCAGGTCGACGCCACCGTCTGGAACCTCGACGAGGTGCAGGGCCGGCTCGGCATGGAGGTGGACGTACTGCCTCTGGGGGACGAGGTCACCCGCGATCTGGCGCTGCGCAACTCCAGTGCGGCGATCATCGGCAGGACCGAGGGCGCGAAGGCGCTGTCCGCGGTGCACGACGCCCTCGATCTGTCGCAGGTGGCGCAGCTCCAGTCCGAGGTACTGAGAGGCGATCGCATCCCCTCGTACTGACGGCAGACATGCGTACCGACAACAACACGTAACAACAGCACGTAGCAACAACACGTACCGACGACACCCTGTCGCGAGTCCCGAGTGGGGGACCCACGACTCGGATCAGAATCCAGAATCCCGGTTACTGTCTCGCCCGTATCGCTTGGAGGTCCGATGGACGACCAACTAGCCCTCCGCATCCAGCTGTTCCGTGAGGGCGGCCAGGTCAGGCCCGAGGTCGCCGACTTCGTGACCTCCGAGCTGACCGCTCTGGAGGAGGCGGGCCACACCGTCACGGAGGAGAGCGCCGGAATGCTCACCAGCCATCTGATGATGGCGCTCACCCGGCTGCTCGACGGCGCGCCCATCGACCAGTTCCTCACGGACGAGCAGGTGGCCGGCGAACTGGCCGACCACCCCGAGGCCGTCGAGCGTGCCCACCGCGTCTCCGCACGCGCCCACTCCGAACTCGGCGCCTCCCTGCCGGAGTCCGAGGTCAACTTCCTCGCCCTGCACCTCGCCGTCCTGGCGCGGCAGCACACCACCCACTGAGCCCGAGAGAGGGAACCAGCCATGACGAAGATCCTCACCGGCGGCGTCGGCAAGGTCGAAGTAGCGAACACCATCAAGGAGTTGGGGCTCGACGGCGTCGAGGTCACCGTCTCCAGCGACATGGACGCCGCGATGAAGCTGCGCGCCGGACAGGCCGACTACTTCCTCGGCACCTGTCACACCGGGGCCGGGGCCTCCCTCGGCGTCCTGGTCGGCCTGATGGGGCAGCCCGCCTGCCACACCTTCGGCCGCGGCGTGCCCACGGCGGAGGAGGTCGACTCCCTACTCGCGGACGGCAAGAAGGTGTTCGGCTTCTCCATGGACCAGATCGACCGGATCGCGCCGCTCATCGCCCGCGCGATCGCCGACCGCTCGTAAGCCCAGGGACATGCCATGACCACCTCCCCCGGCCCAGTCCTCGCCGCCGGCGCGAACCTCGACTTCACGCTCGCGCAGCAGCTCACCGTGATCGCCCTGTGCGCCCTGACCGCGTTCATCTCGCACATGGCCCTGGCCGTCTTCAACGACGGCGTACGCCCCTTCATGCTCGACTTCATCCAGGGGCGGTCCACCCGCAGCGCCACCACGGCGGTCTCCTTCGGGCTCTCCGCCGGGTTCATCTTCGGGCTCGGCGCCCCGATGGCCCTGTCCTCGGGCGTCCTCAACCCGTGGCTGCTGTTCCTGCCGACCGACATCCTCGGCATCCTGTCGCCCAAGAAGTGGCTCGCCCCGATCCTGGGCGGCGCCTGGGGCGCGGTCGTCGTCTTCGGCCTGAGCGGCGCCAACAACCTGGCGCACGATCTGCCCGTCGACTTCCTGACCGCGATGCAGGAGATGTCGACGCCGATCCTGTTCCTGTTCACGCTGTTCCCGGTGCTCGCCATCACCAAGCAGTTCGGGCGCAAGTGGGGCGGGATCGCGGGCGTCGTCGAACTCGCGCTCGTCGTCATGACGATGAAGCTGTGGCCGACCGTCTTCGCGGGCGCCATCGCCATGGCCGTCGGCGTCCTGATGCTGATCGGGCTCGCGATCAACAAGGACCTCAAGCAGCGCAAGGTGGACCGGGCGAACAAGACCGAGGAGGCCGACGAAGGCGAGGAGCTCGCTCCCGCCGACGACCCGATGGCCTCCCTGTTCAGCGCGAGCGCGGCCCGACTGCGCAAGTACCTGCCGCTGTTCATGGTGCTCGGCGCGGGCATCTGTCTCCTGGCGCAGATGCACGTCTTCGGCGGCGGCGAGGCCACCAGCTTCCTGATCGCCAAGGGGAACTACAGCGAGGCCGCGCAGGTCGACTTCTACCGCGTCTTCGGCTTCATCCCGCTGATCGCGACGACGGCCCTGGCCTCCGGCGCGTACGGCATCGCGGGCTTCACGCTCGTCTACCCCATCGGCTACCTGATGCCGAACCCGATCCTCGCGGCGGTCGTCGGCGCGCTCGTCTTCGCGGTCGAGGTGCTCGCCCTGTCGTACATCGGCAAGTTCCTCGGCAAGCTGCCGAGCGTGCGGGACTCCTCGGAACACCTGCGCAGCGCGATCAGCGATGCGCTGCAACTGGCCATCCTGTTCGGCTCGTTGATGGCCGCGAACGCGATGGGCGCGGGGCTCGGCATCCTCATCGTGGGCGGGCTCTACCTGCTCAACGAGGCGATGGGCCGCCCCGTCGTACGGATGGCCGCGGCGCCTGCCGCCGTGATCGTCGGCGGCATCGTGCTCAACATCCTGTACTGGCTGGATCTGTTCACCCCGATCAAGGGGTGAGCCCGCGGCCGACGCCGCCCGGCCACCACCGGGCCGGCGCCCAGGCCGACTCACCGGCCCAGCACACAGGAGCGGTCCAGCACACAGGAGAGGACACCCCCACCATGCACACCACCACCCTCCACACCGTCACGGGCCCCCTTTCCCACGAAGCCGTCCGCGGCCCCGCCCTCGCCCACGAGCACCTCGCCCTGGACCTGGATCTCAAGGGCGACGGCGCCGCCGTTCTCGATCCGCGGCGGCACGGCCCCTCGATCGCCGCCGAACTGGCGGCGCTGCGCGACGAGTTCGATCTCTCGCTCGTCGTGGAGCTGACCTGCCGCGGCATGGGCCGCGATCCGGGCGCGCTCGCCGCCCTCTCCCGCGAGAGCGGGGTCGCGGTCGTCGCGGCGACCGGCTGGTACTACGAGCCCTTCCACACCCCGGAGCTGGCCGACGCGAGCGTCGAGCGGCTCACCGAAACCCTCGTGCGCGAGATCGAGGACGGCTTCGGTGGCACCGGCATCCGACCCGGTGTCCTCGGGGAGATCGGCAGCCACGGCGACCTGCCGAGCGAGCCCGAGAGCCGCTCGCTGCGGGCCGCCGCGCGGGCCGCGAGCGCCACCGGGCTCTCCGTCGCGACGCACGCCCAGCTCGGGCGCGGCGGCCTCGCCCAGTTGGAGCTGCTGACGGCCGAGGGGCTGCTTCCGGAGCGCGTATCCATCGGTCACCAGGACCTGCTCGACGACCCGGGCGTGCACAAGGAGCTGGCGGCGAGCGGCGCGTACGTCGCGTTCGACACGGTCGGCAAGGAGAGCTACCAGAGCGACGACACCCGACTCCGGCTGCTGCTGAGCCTGATCGAGGCCGGGCACGCCGACCGGGCCCTACTCAGCTGCGACATCTCCCGGCACGGCTACCTGCTGACGGAGGGCGGCCAGGGCTACGGGCACCTGTTCCGCTCCTTCCTGCCGAGGCTGCGCGCCGCCGGGGTGGACGACGACCTCGTCGACCTGATGACACGGCGCAATCCGCTGCGCTTCCTGACCGGCGCGAGCGTGGAGGAGATCTGACGATGACCCCTGTGAACACCCCGTCGACCCCTGTGAATTCCCCGTCGCTGCCCACCACTCACCCCCTGGCCACCGTCTCCGTCGAGGACGCCGCCGCCCGGCAGTTCCGGCTTCTGGAGTGCACGGCCGCGCACTTCGAGGGGCCCGAATTGTTCGCCGCCGACGCGGGCGTGGTGCCCGGGCTCGGCAGGCCCCGGACCACCGCCCAGGTGGAGGCCGTGCTCGCCGAGTTCTTCGGCGCCGAGGACGCGGCCCTCGTCCAGGGCGCGGGCACGGGCGCCATCCGGGCCGCGCTGAACGGGGCGGTGAGCGCGGGCGATCCGCTGCTCATCCACCGCGCGCCGGTCTACCGCACCACCGAGGTCACGCTGCGCGGCATCGGCGCCCGCACCCATGAGGTCGACTTCAACGACCTCGACGCGCTGCGCGCCGAGCTGGCCTCCGGCCGGTTCCGCTGGGCGTACGTGCAGCACACGCGGCAGCGGCTCGGCGACTCCTACGACCCCGCCGCGGTGCTCGCCGCCTGCCGGGAGGCCGGGGTGCGCACGATCGTCGACGACAACTACGCCGTCATGCGGGTGCCGGCCTCCGGGGTCGAACTGGGCGCCGACGCCTCCTGCTTCTCCCTGTTCAAGCTGCACGGCCCGGAAGGCATCGGTGCCGTCGTCGGCGCCCGTGACCTCGTCGAGCACGTCCGCGCGGACAACTACTCGGGCGGCGGCCAGGTCCAGGGCCACCAGGCGCTCGACGCGCTGCGCGCCCTGACCCACGTACCGGTGATGTGGGCGTTGCAGTCGCGGGTGGGCGCCGAGGTCGCCGAGCGGCTGGCGGCCGGTGAGGTGCCGGGCGTCGCCGAGGTACGGATCGCCAACGCGCAGGACCGCTGCCTGCTGGTGCGCCTGGAGCGGCCCGTGGCGCGCGAACTCCCGGACGTGGCCGCGCGCTTCGGGGCGGCGCCCTACCCGGTGGGCTCCAACTCCCGGTACGAGATCGCGCCGCTCTTCTACCGCATGTCCAGGTCGGCCCTCGACGACGCGCCCGCGCTCGCCGACTGGACGGTCCGGATCAACCCGATGCGCGCGGGCGCCGACCTCGTCGTCGACATCCTCCGCCGCTCATTGAACGAGCTCAGCTCACTGAACGAGCGCAGCTCCTCGAACGGGCTCAGCTCCTCGGACGAGCTCGGCTCATCCAACGAACTCGGCTCCTCGAACGAACCCAGCAAGGACTGACCGACCGTGTTCCTCGACAGTCTGCTCACCCGCAACCCCGAGCTGGCCGACGCCGCGGCGGACCTGCACCGACGGGGCGAGATCCCCCCGGACACGTACGTCATGGATCTCGACGCCATCGAGGCGAACGCCGCGCTGCTCGCCGCCGAGGCGGACCGGCTCGGCCTGAGCCTGTGGTTCGTCGTCAAGCAGCTCGGCCGCAACCCCGAGCTGATCAGGGCCATCGCCCGGCACATCCCCCGCTACGCCGCCATCGACCCGCCCGAGGCCCGCACCCTGCACGCGGCGGGCGCGCAGGCCGGAAACCTCGGCCACCTGGTGCAGATCCCGCGCCGCGCCCTGCCCGAGATGCTGGCCTGGCGTCCGGAGACGGTGACCGTGTACGACCTGGCCAACGCCCGCGCCGTATCGGAAGCGGCTCGCGAACTGGGCTTCGTACAGGACGTGTTGATCCGCCTGGAGGGCGCCGCGGGTTCGGTGTACCCCGGTCAGGAGGGCGGTGTACCGCTCGCCGGGCTCGATGCCTTCGCGGCGGAGGTCGAGCGGCTCCCGGGCGTGCGGATCGCGGGCGTCACGGCGTTCCCGTGCGTGCTGTGCGACCCGGCCACCGGCGCACCGGCCGCCACGCCGAACTTCGAACTCGCCCTCAAGGCGCGCCAGACGCTGGCCACGCGCGGCCACACGGATCTCAAGCTCAGCGCCCCCAGCGCGACGTCCATGGCGACGCTCCCGCTGCTGGCCGAACTCGGCGCCACGCACGGCGAACCCGGCCACTCCCTGACCGGTACGACACCGCTGCACGCCCACGACCTCACCCAGCCCGAGAAGCCCGCCTACGTGTACGTCACCGAGGTCGCGCACACCCTCGCGGACGGCAGGCCCGCCGTGTACGGCGGCGGCTTCTACCCGCGCTCGGGGATCAAGACGGCGCTGCTGCCCCGCACCGGCGAGCGGCTGCGGGTCCAGGGCGCGCCCGCCGAGAACATCGACTACTACCGGCTGCTCGACGCCCCCGCGCCCGGCGCGGACGTCCGGGTCGGCGACACGGTGCTGCTGGCGTTCCGTACGCAGATCTTCGTGACGCGCTCGACGGTCGCGGTCGTCGAAGGCCTCGCCGCGGGGGCGCCACGCCTCCTCGGCCTGTACGACGCGCAAGGAAGGGCCCTGTGATGAACAAGCAAGAGAAGGGCCCCGTGATGCCCGGAAAGCCTGCGACGAGCAAGACCGTGATCGTGGTGGTGGACGGGTTCGGAGTCGGCGCGATGCCGGACGCCGGGGCGCTGCGCCCCGGTGATCTGACAGCGGACACCTGCGGGCACGTGCTCGACCGGTGCCGGGAGGCGTTCGGCCGACCGCTGCGGCTGCCGGCGCTCGGCGCGCTCGGCCTCGGCCTCGTGCACCCGCACCCGGACCTGGCGCGGCGCACGCATCTGCCGGTCGCGGTCGGGCGTGCGGCGCTCGGCTACCCGGGGGCGGACACGTTCGCCGGGCACCAGACGATGATGGGCGCCGACTTCAGCAGGGTGACGGTGGCCCGGCTCGCGGACCACCTGGACGGCGTGACACGGGCTCTGACGGACGCGGGCCACCGGGTGGAACGCCTCGACGGCAAGCCCCTGTTGGTGGTCGACGCCGCGGTCCTGGTGCACGACAACCTGGAGGCGGACCCCGGCATCAACTGGAACGCCTCGGGCCGCCTGGACGACCCCGACTTCGATCTCGACTTCGACGGCATCCTCTCGGTCGCCCGTACGGTACGGGCCGTCGCGCCCGTGGCCCGGGTCATCGCGGTGGGCGGGCACGCGGACGGTCCGCTGCCGGAGTTCGTACGGGACGGGGACGGCGGCACGGTCGGCCTGGACACCCCTGCGACCGGTTTCTACCGCAACGGCGGGCTCCAGGTGCAGCACCTGGGCGCCGAGCTGGACCACACCCGGCAGCTCCCCGACCTGGCCGCCCGGGCCGGGATCCCGGTGACGCTCGTCGGCAAGGCCGCGGACATCCTCGCCTGCGAGGCGGCGGTGCGGCGGCCCGCCGTGGCCACGGCCGAGGTGCTCGCGCACACCCTGGAGGCGGTGCGGGCGGACGGCGGCGCGCTGGTGGTGGCCAACGTCCAGGAGTCGGACCTCGCCGGGCACCAGCAGGACGTCGAGCGGTACGGCCGCATCCTGGAGCAGGTCGACGCGGGGCTCGCGGCGCTGCTGTCCCTGCTGACCGGGCCCGGCGACCGGCTGATCGTCACGGGCGACCACGGCAACGACCCGGCGATCGGCCACGCGTACCACACGCGCGAGTACGTGCCGGTGCTGATCCACCGGCCAGGGGCGCCCGGCGTGGAGCTGCTGCCGGACGCGTCGAGCCTGGCGGACGTGGGCGCAACCGCGGCTGCCGCCCTTGGGCTCGATCCGGCGGGCCTTGCCAACGGCGCGGAGATCCGCGAGGCCGCGGCGCGGGCGGCCTGACCGTCTCCGTAGCCGCGTAAGGACACGTCTCCGTAGCCACGTAAAGGACATGCGTAAGGGGCGCCCACCATGGGTGGGCGCCCCTTACGCAATCAAATTACGCAATCAAAAAGCCGCGGCCTCAGCCCATGAACTTCTTGAACTCGTCGGGGAGCTCGAAGTCCTTGGGGTCCTGCTGGCCCGCGCCCGGCAGGCCGAGCGCGCCGCCCGCCTCGGCGGCGGCCGCACGCCGGGCGGCCTCCTCCTGCTCCTGCTGCTTGCGCTTCATCGGGTTGCCGGAGCGCTGCTTGCCCTTGGCCTTCTTCTGCTGCTTCTTCTGCTTGCCGGGGCCACCGCCCGAGCCGGGCATGCCCGGCATCCCGGGCATGCCGCCGCCCTGGGCCATGCGGGACATCATCTTGCGGGCCTCGAAGAACCGCTCGACCAGGTTCTTGACCGCGCTGACCTCGACACCGGAGCCCTTGGCGATACGGGCGCGGCGCGAGCCGTTGATGATCGTCGGCTCCTGGCGCTCGCCCGGGGTCATCGACTTGATGATCGCGGCCGTGCGGTCGACGTCGCGCTCGTCGAGGTTGGCGATCTGGTCCTTCATCTGCCCCATGCCCGGCAGCATGCCGAGCAGCTTGGACATGGAGCCCATCTTCCTGACCTGCTCCATCTGCGCCAGGAAGTCGTCGAGCGTGAAGTCCTGGCCCTTCTTGGAGGCCAGCTTGGAGGCCATCTTCTCGGCCTCTTGCTGCGAGAAGGTCTGCTCGGCCTTCTCGATCAGCGTGAGCATGTCGCCCATGCCGAGGATGCGGGACGCCATGCGGTCCGGGTGGAACGCGTCGAAGTCGTCCAGCTTCTCGCCGTTGGAGGCGAACATGATCTGCTTGCCGGTGACGTGCGCGATCGACAGGGCCGCACCACCGCGGGCGTCACCGTCGAGCTTGGAGAGCACCACGCCGTCGAAGCCGACGCCGTCACGGAAGGCCTCGGCCGTGTTGACCGCGTCCTGACCGATCATGGCGTCGACGACGAAGAGGACCTCGTCCGGGCTGACGGCGTCGCGGATGTCCGCGGCCTGCTGCATCAGCTCCTGGTCGATGCCGAGGCGGCCCGCGGTGTCGACGACGACGACGTCGTAGACCTTGGCCTTGGCGTGCTCGATGGAGTCCTTGGCGACCTTGACCGGGTCGCCCACGCCGTTGCCCGGCTCCGGCGCGTAGATGCCCACGCCAGCCCGCTCGGCGACGACGCTCAGCTGGTTCACGGCGTTCGGGCGCTGGAGGTCACAGGCGACGAGCAGCGGGGAGTGGCCCTGGCCCTTGAGCCAGGCGCCGAGCTTGCCCGCGAGGGTCGTCTTACCCGCACCCTGCAGACCCGCGAGCATGATCACGGTCGGGCCGGTCTTGGCGAAGCGCAGCCGGCGGGTCTCGCCACCGAGGATGCCGACGAGCTCCTCGTTGACGATCTTGATGACCTGCTGGGCGGGGTTCAGCGCCTGGGAGACCTCGACGCCGGTGGCCCGTTCCTTCACCTGCTTGATGAATGCGCGGACGACGGGCAGCGCCACGTCGGCTTCAAGGAGGGCGATCCGGATCTCGCGCGCCGTGGCGTCGATGTCCGCCTCGCTGAGGCGCCCCTTGCCGCGGAGGTTCTTGAATGTCGCTGCGAGGCGATCGGAGAGAGTGTCGAACACGGCGGTCGCGAATCCTCAGGTCGGGTGGCTTTACGGACAGGTCGCCCTCCAGGGTATCCGCCCGCGGCGTGGTGGTCAGTGGCCCGGTCCCGATGCGTCCCACAGGTCGCACCCACGTACGAAATAACCGCGCATACGCCTCCATATCATTCGCAGGCGCCCCTGGGTGACCCGTGGGTGACCAGGACGTTCGCCATAATTACGGCCCCAGCGGTTCCGTAAACCCGTGCACATCAGTGCCGCCCGACTGGGTAGGCGCCTTCCGGTTTCGACACCACCCCTCTCCTTCGCCCCGGGCCGGGGCGTGCCCGGTCGTGCCCGGAACCACCACCAGCAGCCGTGCGGCGAACCGCCGTACGCACCTATGAACTGAACAGGAGTTCACCGATGACCTCCCCCGCCCCCTCTGTGGACCGGCCGACCCGGCCGGTCCGTAGGCCACCGGCACCGCAAGGGAGGCCGGCGTGAACTTCTTCGACTACTTCCAGGGCAACTGGCCCGACGTGCTCGACGCCACGCTCGCGCACATCCTGCTGGTCCTCGAAGGGCTGGCCCTCGCGGTACTCATCGGCGTGCCGGTGGCGATCCTGACGTACCGGACGAAGGCGCCGCGCGCCGCCGTGCTCGGGGCGGCCGGGCTGCTTCTGACGATCCCGTCGTACGCGCTGTTCGGCCTGCTCATCACGCCGCTCGGCCTGGGCACGGGCCCCTCGATCGTGGCCCTGACGCTGTACGCGCTGCTCCCCGTCATACGTAACACGGTGGTCGGTCTGCGCGAGTTGGACCCGGCCGTCATCGAGTCGGCGAACGCGATGGGCATGACGCGCCTCAAGGTGCTCGCCACCATCGAGTTCCCGCTGGCCTGGCCCGTGGTCCTCACCGGCCTGCGGGTCGCGACGCAGATGCTGCTCGGCATCGCCGCGATCGCCGCCGCCGTGAACGGTCCTGGCCTCGGCAAGCTCATCCTCGACGGACTCGCCAGCGCGGGCACCCCGTTCGCCGTCTATCTGACGCTCGAGGGCGCGCTCGCCATCGTTGTCCTCGCGCTGCTCTTCGATCTGCTCTTCGCCCTGCTCAACCGTCTGACCACTCCGAAGGGGGTCACCCGATGATCCGGCTCGACCGGCTGACCAAGTCCTACGCAGGGCAGGAGCGTCCGGCCGTGGACGACCTGACGTTGGAGATCCCCGAGGGCAAGATCGTGGTCTTCGTCGGGCCCTCCGGCTGCGGCAAGACCACCACGATGAAGCTGATCAACCGGCTGATCGAGCCGACGTCGGGCCGCATCCACCTGGCCGACGAGGACGTCACGAAGATCCCGGTGCACGAGCTGCGCCGCCGCATCGGCTACGCGATCCAGCAGTCCGGGCTCTTCCCGCACCAGACGGTCGCCCAGAACATAGCCACCGTGCCCGGCCTGCTCGGCTGGGACAAGAAGCGCGTCCACGCGCGCGTGGACGAGCTGCTCGACATGGTGGGCCTGGACCCGGACACGTACCGCGGCCGCTACCCGAAGCAGCTCTCCGGCGGCCAGCAGCAGCGCGTCGGCGTCGCCCGCGCGCTCGGCGGCGACCCGCAGGTGATGCTGATGGACGAGCCGTTCGGCGCCATCGACCCGCTCAACCGCGAGGCGCTGCAGAACGAGTTCCTCAAGATCCAGTCGAAGCTGCGCAAGACGATCGTCTTCGTCACCCACGACATCGACGAGGCCGTGAAGATGGGCGACAAGATCGCCGTCTTCGCCGAGCACGGCAACGTCGTCCAGTACGACACCCCCGAGAAGATCCTCGCCGAGCCCGCCAGCGAGTTCGTCACGAACTTCATCGGCGCGGGCGCGGCCGTCCGCCGCCTCTCGCTGACCCGGCTCGGGAACGTCGACGTACCGCTGTGGCCCACGGTCGCCGAATCGGCGAGCGCCGAGGACCAGCGGGACGCGGCCATGGACAGCGACCGCGAGTCCGTGGTGGTCCTGGACGAGGACCGCCGCCCCGTCGGCTGGCTGCCCGCGGACGGTGGCGCGCGACTGCCGCTGATCTCCCCGCTCGGCCCCGGCACGAGCCTGTACGACGCGCTCGACGAGCTGCTCGCCGTGAACGCGTCCGCGCTGACGGTCGTGGACGACGCGGGCCGCTACCGCGGGGTCGTCACCCTGGACGCCCTGCGGATGCTGATCCACGCCGAGGGCGGCTCCGGTCTGCTGCAGGGGGCCCGGCCGTGACCCAGGCACTCGTCGACGAGCTCCCGGCCGCAGCGAAGGCCACCGAACGCACCCGTGTCCTGCCGCCGCTGTGGCGCCTCGCCCTCACCCCGCTCGCCCTCGCCGTGGTCCTCGCGCTCCTCGCCTGGTACGTCTCCGGGCAGGAGAAGGACCAGATCGAGCTGCGCAGCCTGAACGCGGACTACCTGCTCAGCCGCACCCTCACGCACCTCGAACTGACCGCGGTCGCCACGGTCTTCATCCTGGTGATCGCCATCCCGCTCGGCGTGCTGCTCACCCGCCGCTGGGCCCGCCCCCTCGCCGGGCCGGTCCTCGCGATCGCCAGCATCGGGCAGGCGCTGCCCTCGCTCGGCCTGATCGTGCTGCTCGCGGTGGCCTTCGTCAGCCTCGGGGTGACGCAGATCGCGCTGATCGCGTTCGTCGCCTACGGGGTGCTTCCGGTGCTGCGCAACACCATCGCGGGCCTCCAGCAGGTCGATCCGTCGATCCTGGAGTCCGCTCAGGGCATGGGCATGACCCGGTGGGAGGTGCTGCGGCGGATCGAACTGCCGCTCGCGGTGCCGGTGATGCTCGCCGGTATCCGTACGGCACTGGTGATCACGGTGGGCACGGTCGCGCTCGCGACGTTCATCGGGGCCGGCGGCCTCGGCGATGTGATCTCGAACGGGATCAACTCCAGCCGGAACCTGGTCCTGATCACCGGAAGTGTGCTCGTGGCCGTCCTCGCGCTGCTCGTGGACTGGGTCGCCGGGATCGTCGAGAACCTGCTGCGCCCGCGCGGTCTGTGAGAAGGGGCCTGTGAGAGAAGTGAAGACACACATGCGATTCGGACCGGCCGCGGCACTGTGCGTCGCTCTGCTCGGCGCGGCCCTGACGGGCTGCTCCGGCGCGTCCGCCGGTTCCTCCGACAACCTGCCGCGGACGGCGAGCCAGAAGCAGCTCGACGGCGGCTCGATCGCCAAGGACGTCGACCTGAAGGGCGCGCACTTCGCGGTCGGCTCCAAGGAGTTCACCGAGCAGCAGATCCTCGGCAAGATCACGAAGTACGCGCTCGAGGCCGCAGGGGCGCAGACGAAGGACCAGACGGGCCTTCAGGGCACCACGATCGCCCGCAGCGCGCTGCAGGGCGGCGACATCGACATGTACTGGGACTACTCCGGCACTGGCTGGACCCAGTTCCTGCAGCACGACACACCCGTGCAGGGCAGCGCCGCGCAGTTCAGGGCCACGTCGAGCGAGGACCTGAAGAAGCACAAGATCAAGTGGCTGGGCCCTGCGAAGTTCGGCAACCAGTACACGATGGCCCGCGCCTCCGACGCGAAGGGCCGCGCCGGGAAGGTCGACTCGATCAGCGACCTGGCGAAGCTGGCGAAGGAGCACCCCGAGGACGCCACTCTGTGCGGAGCCTCGGAGTTCCTGGACCGTGAGCTGGGGGCGCTGGAGCAGAGCCCGTACAAGCTCAAGTTCGGCGCGCCGCAGGTCTATCAGAACGCGTTCGCGCTGAACTTCGTGAACGTGGCGAAGGGCAGCCCCTGCAAGTTCGCCGAGGTGTTCACCACGGACGCCCGCCTGAAGTCCCTGGATCTCAAGGTCCTGGACGACGACAAGGGGCACTTCACCACGGAGCTCGCCGCGCTGACCGTGCGCGACGAGACCGCGAAGAAGTACCCGCAGCTCGCGAAGCTGGCGAAGAAGCTCGGTGACGCGCTCACCGAGAAGACCATCATCAAGCTCAACGGCCTGGTCGACCTGGAGGGCAAGAGCGCGGATCAGGCCGCGCTGTACTTCCTGCGGACGAACGGCTTCATCGGCAAGTGACGCGGCAGGGGCCGGGGTTCACACACCCCGGCCCCGCCCCGCTCAACCGCTCAATCCCTCACCCGCGCACCGGGGAATCACCCCCGCAGCGCCTCCTCCACGCCCCGCGCCACGGACACCGCCTCCTGCGAAGGCAGCGGCCCCCCGTCGCCCCCGGCCACGTAGAACGCGTCGACCGCGTTGGCGCCCAGCGTCGACACATGCGCCGAGCGCACCCGCACCCCGGACGCCTCGAGCGCCCGGCCGATGCGGTGCAGCAGACCCGGCGCGTCGTGCGCCCGCACCTCGATCACCGTCGCCCGCCGCGAGCCCTCCGAGGCCACCGTCACCCGGGCAGGCGGCGCCACCACCCCGCGCCTGCGCGGATACGCGGCGTCCCGCTCGGCGAGCCGCGCCGCGATGTCGAGCGAACCGTCGAGGGCCCGTACGAGATCGGCGCGCAGCCGCGCGGCCTGCGGCAGCGAGCCGTACTCGGCGGCGACCCGCCAGTCCAGCAGCAGGGCGATGCCCTCCCGTCGCCCACCACCGCCCTTCGGAGGAAGTCGCTCCGCTCCCTGACTGAATTCCTCCGGCAGCGTCAACGCCCGCAGCTCCGCCGTCCGCACGGTCAGCCGGTGCATCGCGAGCACCCCGGCGACGGCCGGAAGGACCCCGTCCTGCTCCGGCACCGCGATCACCAACTCGACGCCCAGCGGCTCCGGTTCCTCGGCCCCGTCGCCCTCGGTCGGCACCGCGTCCGTCTGTGCCCGCAGCGCGAGCACGGGCCCGCCGGTGCGCAGCGCCTCCACGGCGAGCCGCTCCTGCTCGGCCGTCGGCTCTGCGGCGTCCGGGTCGACCGGCTCGTCCCCCGCGAGCACCGCCGAGACCCGCTTGACCAGGTCGGTGACGAGTGAGCCCCGCCAGGACGACCAGGCGGCGGGACCGGTGGCCAGCGCGTCCGCCTCGGTCAGCGCGTGCAGCAGTTCGAGCGTTCCGGTCGAGCCGACCGCGTCCGCGACGGACCGTACGGTCGCCGGGTCCTCCAGGTCGCGGCGCGTGGCGGTCTCGATGAGCAGCAGGTGGTGCCGTACGAGGGAGGCGAGCACGGCGACATCGGCCCGGTCGAAGCCGATCCGCGCGGCGACGTCCCGCGCGATGATCTCGCCCGCGACCGAGTGGTCCCCCGGCCAGCCCTTGCCGATGTCGTGCAGCAGCGCCGCCACGAGCAGCAGGTCGGGCCGGTGCACGCGCCGCGTCAACTCGGACGCCCGCACCGCCGTCTCGACGAGGTGCCGGTCGACCGTCCACGTGTGCACGGCGTTTCGCTGCGGCCGGCACCGCACCCGCTCCCAGTCCGGGATCAGCCGGGTGATCAGCCCCTCGGCCTCCAGGGCCTCCCACACCTCGACGGTCGTGCGCCCCGCGCCGAGCAGCGTGACCAGCTGTTCGCGGGCCTCTGCGGGCCAGGGCGCGGGCAGCGGGCGGGCGGCGGCCGCCATCCGGCGCACCGCGTGCAGGGAGAGCGGCAGGCCCGCCTGGGCGGCAGCGGCGGCGGCGCGCAGCGGCAGGACCGGGTCGCGCTCGGGCTTGGCGGCGCGGGCGAGCACCACCTCCCCCTCCATCTCGACGACGCCCTCGGCGAGCGGCGAACGCTCGACCGGCGCGGCCTTCCCGCCGCCGAGCAGGGACCGCAGACGCGGCTTGGCGGACCGGGACTTGAGCACCCGGCCCACCTCCCGCCAGGTGACGTCGCTGGCGTACGACACCGTGCGCGCGGCCTCGTACACCTGCCGCAGCAACGTATCGGCGTCCAACAGGCCCAGTTCCGCGGCGACTTGGTCCTGCTCCTGGAGCGCGAGCCGGTCGGTGGCCCGCCCGGTGGCCAGATGCAGGGCGTCCCGTACGTCGAGGAGCCGGCGCCGCGCGTCGGCGAGGCCCTCGCGGGGCGCGTCCGCGAGCCATGAGGCGGCGACGGCGCGCAGCGCGGTGGCGTCCCGCAGTCCGCCCCGCGCCTCCTTCAGGTCGGGTTCGAGCAGGAACTGCAACTCGCCCTGGCGCTCGGCCCGTTCCTCGCACAGCTCGCGCAGTTCGGGCAGCCGGCGCAGCGCCTGGTTGCGCCAGTCCGCGAGCACGGCGGTGCGCAGCCCCGCCGTGAGCCCGAGGTCACCCGCGAGGTGCCGGGCGTCGAGCAGGCCGAGCTGCACCTTCAGGTCGTCGCCCGCGGTCTTGCGCGCCTCCGCCGGCGTACGGACGGAGTGGTCGAGGGCGAGGCCCAGGTCCCACACCGGGTACCAGATGCGGTCGGCGAGCGCCGCGACCTCCCCGTGGTCCGCCGAGCCGTCGTGCAGCAGGAGCAGGTCGAGGTCGCTGCGCGGGGACAGCTCACCGCGGCCGTAGCCGCCGACCGCCACGAGCGAGACCCCTGCCGCCCCACTGCCGAAGAGCCCGGCGAGCCAGTCGTCGGTCAGCTCCGCGAGGGCGGCACGGCGCGGCGGCCCGGACCGCGCCTCCCCCTGGAGGAGGCGCAGCCGGGCCGCCGCATAGCCGCTGGGTCCGGAATCCTCTGATTCGGCGCGTACGTCGTTCACACTCGTCACCCAGCGACTCCCGTTCCGTCCATGAATGGTCCGTTACAGCGCGTCCGGCCCACGCTCACCGGTGCGCACCCGCACGGCCGTCTCGACGGGGACCGCCCAGACCTTGCCGTCGCCGATCTTGCCCGTCCGCGCGGCCTTCACCACGACATCGAGCAGCTGCTCGGCGTCGTCGTCCTCGACCAGGACCTCTATACGGATCTTGGGTACCAGGTCGACGGTGTACTCGGCGCCGCGGTAGACCTCGGTGTGCCCGCGCTGACGGCCGTATCCGCTGGCCTCTGTCACGGTAAGACCCTGGACGCCGAAGGCCTGGAGGGCTTCCTTGATCTCGTCGAGCCGGTGCGGCTTGACGACCGCGGTGATCAGCTTCATGCGTCGACCTTCTTCGTGTTCTTCGGGTCCTTCGGGGTGGCGGCGCCCGGGGCGGGAACCGCCTGGCGGGCCACGGTGCCGCCGCCCGCGCCGCTGTAGTCGTACGCCGTCTCGGCGTGCTCGGCCTGGTCGATGCCGGAGACCTCGTCGTCCTCGTCGACCCGCATGCCGATGGTCTTGTCGAGGGCGAAGGCGAGGACCGCGGAGACGATCAGTGAGTAGGCGAGGACGCCGCCGACGCCCGCGCACTGCTTCCAGAACTGGTCGAGGCCGCCGCCGTAGAACAGGCCCGCCACGTCGGACTGGCCGCCGCCCGTGGCGAAGAAGCCGACGAGCAGGGAGCCGACGACGCCGCCGACCAGGTGGACGCCGACGACGTCGAGCGAGTCGTCGTAGCCGAACCTGTACTTGAGGCCCACGGCCATGGCGCAGAGCACGCCCGCGATGGCGCCGATGGCGATCGCGCCGAGCGGCGAGCAGGAACCACCGGAAGGAGTGATCGCGACCAGACCGGCGACGGCACCGGAGGCGGCGCCGAGCGAGGTGAACGCGCCGTGCCGGATCTTCTCGTAGACCAGCCAGGCCAGCATGGCGGCGGCGGTCGCGACCTGTGTGTTGATGAACATCAGCGCGCCGACGCCGTCGTCGTTGCCGAGCCACGAGCCGGCGTTGAAGCCGAACCAGCCGAACCACAGCAGACCGGCGCCGAGCATCGTCCACGGCAGCGAGTGCGGCCGCATCGGGTCCTTCTTGAATCCGATGCGCTTGCCGATGACGAGGATCACGCCGAGCGCCGCGGCACCGGCGTTGATGTGCACGGCCGTACCACCGGCGAAGTCGATCACGCCGAGCTCGAAGGCCCAGCCGCCGGTCCCCCACACCCAGTGCGCGACCGGGAAGTACACGATCGTGGCCCACAGCGCGATGAACAGCGCCCAGGCGCTGAACTTCACGCGGTCCGCGAGCGCACCGCTGATCAGCGCGGGCGTCAGCACCGCGAACATCAGCTGGAAGACCGCGAATACGTAGATCGGGATCGTGTAGCCGTCCCAGAGCTCGGTGATGCCGATCCCGCTGAGCCCGACGAAGTCGCCGTCCCAGCCGACGAGCGAGCCCTTGTCGGTGCCGAACGCGACGGAGAAGCCGTAAAGGACCCACAGGATCGTGACGATCCCGAGGCTGATGAAGCTCATCATCAGCATGTTCAGGGTGCTCTTGACGCGGACCATGCCTCCGTAGAAGAAGGCCAGGCCCGGGGTCATCAGCATCACCAGGGCGGAACAGATCAGCATGAAGCCTGTGTTGGCGGGCGACAGCGTGGGTGCGTCTGCCGCCAGCGTGATGGCTGGTGCCATCGGCGTCTCCTCGTCGTTGGTACGGCCCCGTGCGGGCGAAGCCTGAGCGGTCATGAGGGGTGGGCCGGTTATGCGCCATGAGATTGGCGCAGCGCCGTTTCCGTTCGGGCCCCTCGGTGTTTCGCCGCAGTGACGAAGAGGTCGCGGGTGTTACGGGTGGATGAAATGCCGGATTGTGTCCGGGCCGCTCGTTACCGTGACGCGACCGGACCGGGAAAAAGAGACCGGCCACGGTCTCCGTCCGCGATGACCTGGCGTAGGGGAGCCGAGTCGGGCTGTTTCGGGACGGATGGCCGTGGCCGGCGTTTGTGGGGGTGCTCCCCCGCCGTCAGACCGCCGCTTCGGCGGTCTCCGGCAGATGGAACGCGAGCTGTTCGGTGAGATCGATGACCTCGGCGACATCGCCGAAGTCCCGTACCGCGGTGGCGACGGTCTTACGGATCCGGGTGTTGACCCGCTCGGAGCGCACCTTCCTGGCGATCTCCAGGGCCTGCCCCGCGAGCACCGTGGACTGCTCGGGCTCCTTCTGCAGGAGGTGCACGGTGGCCATCCCGATCAGGTTCAGCGCGTACGAACGCTGGTGCTCGGAGTCCTTCCCGAACAGCTCGACGGCGCGCTTCATCACGGGCCCGGCCATCGACGCGTACGTGGGGCTGCGACCCGCCACATAGGCGAGATCCCGGTACGAGTGGCTGTTCTCGCCGTGCAGTTCGGCCTCGGAGAAGAAGCGGATCCAGTCGGGATCCGGGTCGTCCCAGTCGTCGGCGTCCGTGAAGGTGTCCTCGGCCATCCGCACGGCGCGCTTGCACTTGCCGGGCTGCCCCATGTTCGCGTACGCGCGGGCCTCCATCGCATACAGCATGGACTGGGTGCGAGGGCTGGCGCAGTCGCGACTGCCGTACTGGGCGAGGTGGATGAGTTCCAGGGCGTCGTCGGGGCGGCCGAGGTGGATCATCTGACGGCTCATGCTGCTGAGCACGTACGAGCCGAGCGGCTTGTCGCCCGCTTCCTTGGAGGCGTGCAGGGCGAGGACGAAGTACTTCTGGGCGGTGGGCTGAAGGCCCACGTCGTAGCTCATCCAGCCCGCCAGCTCGGCGAGTTCGGCGGCGACCTTGAACAGGCGGCGCGTCGTCTCCTCGGGCTGCGGCTCCTGCAGCAGGTCGGTCACCTCATGGAGCTGGCCGACGACGGCCTTGCGGCGCAGACCGCCGCCGCACTGGGCGTCCCACTGGCGGAACATCACCGTGGTCGACTCCAGGAGGTCGAGCTCCGGCTTCGAGAGCCGGTTCCCTCGACGCTGTGCGACCGACTCCGGCTCCGGCCTGGCCGAAGCGCCGGGGGTCGGCACCAGCCAGCGCTGCATCGGCTCGATCAGCGAGGGGCCCGCGGCGAGCGCGAGCGAGCTGCCGAGGAAGCCGCGGCGCGCGAGCATCAGGTCGCTGCGCGAGAACTCGCCGATGAGCGCCACGGTCTGGGGAGCGGTCCAGGGCAGGTCGACGCCGGACACCGAGGGCGCCTGGTGCGCGGCGCGCAGGCCGAGGTCCTCGACGGCGACGACACAGCCGAAGCGTTCGGAGAACAGCTCGCTGAGGATCCTCGGGATCGGCTCGCGCGGGTTCTCCCCGTCGAGCCATCGGCGCACCCGCGAGGTGTCCGTGGAGATGTGGTTCGCACCCAACTGCCGGGCCCGTCGGTTCACTTGGCGCGCCAGCTCGCCCTTGGACCAGCCACTGCGCACGAACCACGAACCGAGCAGCTCGTTCGGGCGCTTCTCGGCGTTCGTGACGCCACCGCCGCTGCCGCCCACTGGAACGCCCCCATCCCTGAAAGCCATCTAAGCCGCTGTGTGCGAAGTCCCGTCGACCACTGGGCTTCACACCCTTGCCCGCAAGCCCTACCAGGATGCCGTCAAACCAGGCTCCCCGTCCGGCAGTTGTCACTCCTCGAACAGGAAACCGACTTGCCTCCGGCATACCCACGGGTGCACTCACCCTCAGGGCTCGTGCACTGAAAGTAATCCTACGATCACCCCTCCGGCGAGGGCGAACACGGAAACGCCACCATTCGCCACCCCTTCGAATGAACCCAGCAGTGGCCCCACGCGATTCACTTGACATAGGACAGCCGGAAGTAGGCGAACCAGGGTGGACGGGGGCGCGCAACACCGGGCGCACCACCCCGAATGCGAATCAGCTCCGGTCCCACCGGAGCGGCGTGCGCATTGGGTAACGATCCGATTCCACCACGTAACCACTGGCGCACGGGATGGGTTGGAGGGGGCATGGGCTTCACGATCGGCGGCATGCGTGAGATGCGCACCGGCTCACGGCGCCGCGGCCGCACGTCCGGCCGCGCTTCGGACTGCACCACGGTGGCGGAGTTCACCGGCCTCTGGGGCTGGGACGTGGCGCCCGGCGCCCGCGCCGCCGGCTCCGAGTGCTCCTGCGGAAAGGCCGGCTGCCCGGCCCCCGGCGCCCATCCCCTCGACCCGGCCGCGGTGGTGCCGGCGGGGGCCACGCTCGACGAAGTGGCCGAGTTCTGGGGCCGGTTCCCCGGCGCCGCGGTACTGCTGCCGGTCGGCCGGGCGTTCGACGTGATCGATGTGCCGGAGGCCGCGGGGCGCCGCGCACTGATCCGCCTGGAGCGCATGGGCCTCCCGCTCGGCCCGGTCATCGCCACCCCACAGCGCCGCGCCCACTTCTTCGTGGCACCGGGCGCCGCTGCCGAACTCCCCACGCTGCTCTACCGGATGGGCTGGGACGACGCCGACCTCGACCTGCACGCGCTGGGCGCGGGGTCCTACGTCACGGCGCCGCCCTCGGACCGCGGCGGCCTCGGCCCGACGACGTGGCTGCGCCCGCCGTCCCTGGACACGGCGACCCAACCGCCGCAGGCACGCCTGCTCCTGGGCACACTGGCGTACGTGGCACACCGCTCGCCCTGCGTATGAACGAAAGCGGGGAACCACGTGACCGGTGAAGCCGGTCCGCAGTTCCCCGCCAAGTGCGAAGAGAAGCTCCGCTAGTCGCCAATAAGCGCATCCACGAACGCCTCCGGCTCGAACGGCGCCAGGTCGTCGGGACCCTCGCCGAGACCCACGAGCTTGACCGGCACACCCAGCTCCCGCTGCACGGCCACGACGATGCCGCCCTTGGCCGTACCGTCCAGCTTGGTCAGCACGATGCCCGTGATGTCGACGACCTCGGCGAACACGCGGGCCTGGACAAGACCGTTCTGCCCCGTCGTCGCGTCGAGCACGAGCAGCACCTCGTCGAGCGGCGCGTGCTTCTCCACGACCCGCTTGACCTTGCCGAGCTCGTCCATGAGCCCCGTCTTGGTGTGCAGGCGCCCCGCGGTGTCGATGAGGACGACGTCGGCGCCCTCATCGATGCCCTCCTTGACGGAGTCGAAGGCGATGGACGCCGGGTCGCCGCCCTCGGGGCCGCGCACGGTGCGCGCACCGACCCGCTCGCCCCACGTCTGCAGCTGGTCGGCTGCGGCCGCACGGAAGGTGTCCGCGGCGCCGAGCACCACGTTCTTGCCGTCGGCGACGAGCACGCGCGCGAGCTTGCCGGTCGTGGTGGTCTTGCCGGTGCCGTTGACGCCGACGACCATCACGATGCCGGGCGTCGTGCCCTCGGTGGCGAAACCTTCGGTCTTCACGGTGCGGTCGAACTCGGGAACGAGCAGCTTGAGGAGCTCCTCACGCAGCAGCGTGCGCAGCTCGTCCGGCGTGCGGGTACCGAGCACCTTGACGCGCTCGCGCAGATTCTCGACCAGTTCCTGGGTGGGCTGCACGCCGACATCGGCGGTGAGCAGCGTGTCCTCGATCTCCTCCCACGTGTCCTCGTCGAGGTGCTCGCGGGACAGGAGGGTGAGCAAGCCCTGGCCGAGCGCGTTCTGCGACCGGGAAAGGCGGGCGCGCAGCCGCACGAGGCGGCCCGCGGTCGGCTCCGGTACCTCGACCTCGGGAGCGGCGGGCTCCTCGACGGCCGGGGCCTCGGGTTCCTCCGGAGCGGCCGGCTCGGCGGTGGGGAGATCGACCTCTTCGATCGTGCGCCGCGCTTCGTCGCGCGGCGTCTCGGCCTCTTCGCCGACGTGCGGCTCGGCGGGCGGGGCGGTGGTGATGTCGGGCGCCGACGGCGGGGACGGGGGCAGCTGCTTCTTCTTGCGGCTGCCGATCACGAGCCCGCCGAGCGCGCCGATCACGACCACGGCGATGACTACAGCAAGGATGACGGTTTCCATAACCCGTCCAGTATCAGTCATGGACCCCGCCCAAGCCTTGTTCGTGCCTTCCTCCAAAGGGCAAAGGCCTCTGACGGGGTCGACTCGGACTAAAGTACGATGGCAGTCGTCGCATCAACGCGCGTAGAGTCCAACGCGATCCGGACACCACGCCCAGATCTCGACACCACTCCACAAGGGCCCTGCGGGCCCGTCACCCCCCACCGGCTCTCCGTCCCCCACGGCCGAGCCGAGCGAGAGGCACGGAACCCCACCGCATGAGCAAGACCGCCGAAGCCGAAGGCGCGCTGGAGACACGCGGCATCGAGCCCGTCCCCGACGCCGAGCGCACCGCCAAGACCCGCGAGCTCTTCCCCACCTGGGTCGCCGCCAATATCAGCGTGCTGTTGCTCACGATGGGCGCGAGCCTCGTCGTGACGTACAAGCTGAACTTCTGGCAGGCCATCGTCGTCGCGATCGCGGCGCCCATCGTGTCGTACGGCCTCGTGGGTCTGATCGGCATCGCGGGCAAGCGCGGTGGCGCGCCCGGTATGGCGCTCTCCCGCGCGGTGTTCGGGCAGCGCGGCAATCTGCTGCCCGGCTCGCTGATCTGGGTCGCGCGCTGGGGCTGGGAGACGATCAACGCGGTGACCGGCGCGTATGCCGTGCTCACCGTCCTGGACATCCTCTTCGGCATCCAGAAGAACAACTTCCTGGTGATCCTCACCCTGTTCGTGTTCGTGTGCGCCACGTTCGCGATCTCGGGCCTCGGTATCAACGTCGTGCAGGTGTGCAACAAGTACGCGACGTACCTCTTCGGGATCTTCTCGGTCCTGGTGCTTGTCTACCTGGTCATCAACACCGACTGGTCCGAGGTCTTCGGGCAGCCCGCCGGGCAGACGTCCCTGATGGTCGCGGGCATCGGCATGATCGCCGCCGGTGGCGTCAGCTGGATCCCGTCCTCCCCCGACTTCACCCGCTATCTGCCGCGCACGGCCTCCACCAAGGGGATCATCGGGAACTCGATCGGCGGCGCCGGCATCGTCGTGCTGCCGATGGTCCTGATGGGCGCCGTGATGGCGGTCTCGACCCCGGACCTGGCCTCCGCCCAGGACCCGGTCTCCTTCCTCGGCGAGATCCTGCCGCTGTGGATCGCGGTGCCGTACCTGCTGATCGCCCTGGTCGGCATGCTGCTGATCAACGCCATGTCGATGTACTCGGCCGGCTTCACGGCGCAGACCCTCGGCTTCAAGGTGCCGCGCCACTGGGCCGTCTCCATCAACGCGGTGATCTCGCTGGTCTTCGGCGCCATCCTGATGCTGGTGGCGACGAGCTTCATGAGCTCGTTCATCTCCTTCCTCTCGCTGCTCGCCGTGGCCTTCTCCGCCTGGGTCGGCGTCTTCGGCGCGGACATGTTCAAGCGCAAGCACTACGACGCCGCCGCCCTGATCGACACCACCCGCACCAGCGCCTACTGGTACAAGGGCGGCTTCTCCCCCGCCGCGTGCGTCGCCTGGGCGGTCGGCCTGGTCGTCGGCCTGCTGTTCACGTCGTCGACCTGGTTCTCGGGCCCGCTCGCCTCGAACAACTTCCTCGGTGAGTACGGCCTCGGCTGGGTCGTCACGATCGTCGTCTCCGGCCTGCTGTACCTGGCGCTGCCCAAGCCGGCCGACACCACGACGGCCCCGGACGAGTCCGACGCCGTCGAGGCCATGGCCTCCTGACGCTCCGTCAGCTAACGTCCCCCTCCACGAATCCGGCTCCACGCCTCGCGGAGGGGGACTTTTCCATGCCCGTGTCCGTCGTACGGTTCAACCTCGTCGACCCCGCCGGCACACCCGAAACGCTCGCCGCCCGCTACCAGGCGGCCGTCGAGATGGCCCGCTACGCCGACGAGCAGGGCATCGACACGGTGCAGACCGAGGAGCACCACGGCGTCGCCAACAACTGGCTGCCCTCGCCCTTCACCTTCGCGGGCGCGGTCCTCGGGGCCACGAAGCGCATCGCGGTCACCGTCTCCGCCATCATCGGCCCGCTGCACGACCCGCTCCGCCTCGCCGAGGACATCGCCGTGCTCGACCTGCTCAGCGGCGGCCGCCTGGTGACGGTCTCCGGGATCGGCTACCGGCCGGAGGAGTACGCGCAGTTCGACGTGGAGTGGAAGCGGCGCGGCAAGCTCCAGGACGAGCTGCTCGAAACGCTGCTCAAGGCCTGGACCGGCGAGGAGTTCGAGTTCCGCGGCCGCCGGGTCCGCGTCACCCCGCGCCCCTTCACCCAGCCGCACCCGCTGCTCCTGGTGGGCGGCTCCTCGAAGGCGGCCGCGCGCCGGGCGGCCCGGCTCGGCCTCCCGTTCTTCCCGAGCGCACACCTGCCGGAGATCGAGGCGTACTACAAGGAGCTCCTGGAGGAGTACGGGACCGAGGGCTGGACCATGATGCCGGGGAAGGTGACCCCGCTCCTGCACCTGTCGGACGACCCGGACCGCACCTGGGCCGAGCACGGCGAACACTTCCTGCACGAGGCGCGGACGTACGCGTCCTGGCAGTCGCAGGACATCAAGTCGGCCGTGAAATCGGGCGCGGCGACGGTCGAGGAGCTGCGCGCCGAGGGCGTCTACCGGGTCCTCACGCCCGACGAGTGCCTGGCGCAGGGGCTCGACAACTACATCCTGCATCCGCTCTCCGGCGGCATGCCCCTGGACGAGGGCCGCCGCAGCCTGCAGCTGTACTGCGAAAACGTACTGCCCCGGCTGAAGGACCAGTCGTAGGTCCTTCGGCCGGGGCAGTGACGGCAGCGGGGAGATGGCAGCGGGGACTTGACCCATCTCCCCGGGTCCCGGGGAGGGCGGGAGCGGTGGTCAGACCGTTTCCGCTTCCTCCAGCGTCTTGCCCTTGTACTCCTTCACGAACTTCAGGGTGAAGGGGATGGAGAGCGCCGCGAAGATGGTGTAGATGACGTACGTGCCGCCCAGGTTCCAGTCGGACAGGGACGGGAACGTCGCGGTGATGGCGTAGTTCGCGAGCCAGTTGAACATCGACGCGACGCCGATGGCGGTGGCACGGATCTTCGGCGGGAACATCTCGCCGACCATGACCCAGAGGATGACGCCCCAGCTCATCGCGAAGAAGAAGACGAACCAGTGGGCGGCGATCAGGGCGACCCAGCCCTGCGTGGTCGGCAGCTGGCCGTTGACCAGGTCGGACGAGAACGCCCAGGCCTCGCAGCCGAGACCGATGACCATACCGACGGAGCCGACGAGAGCGAGCGGCTTACGGCCGACCCGGTCGATCAGGAGCATCGCCACGACGGTACCGATGATGTTGATGATCGACGTCGTGAACGAGTAGAAGAACGAGTCCTCCGGGTTCACGCCGACCGACTGCCACAGCGTCGAGGAGTAGTAGAACGCGACGTTGATGCCGACGAACTGCTGGAAGACCGCGAGGCCGATACCGACCCAGACGATCGGCTTGAAGATGAAGCTGCCCTTCAGGTCCCTGAAGGTCGAAAGGCGCTCGTTCTTCATGCCGTGCTCGATCTCGGCGATGCGCGCTTCCGCGTCGGCCCCGTCGCCCTCGACCTGCCGGACGACCTTGCGGGCCTCTTCCTTCCGGCCCTTGGCGAGCAGGTAACGCGGCGACTCCGGGATCATGAACGTGAACACGCCGTACAGGGCGGCGGGGATCACCATGATCCCGAGCATGACCTGCCAGGCCTCCAGGCCGAGCAGCTCACCGCGCTGGTCGCCGCCCGCGGCGTTCAGCAGGCCGTAGTTGACCAACTGCGAGATCGCGATGCCGAGCACGATGGCGGCCTGCTGGAAGGAGCCGAGCCGGCCGCGGTAGGCCGGCGGCGCCACCTCGGCGATGTACGTCGGGCCGAGCACCGAGGCCATGCCGATGGCGAACCCGCCGATGATCCGCCACACCATCAGATCCCACAGCGCGAACGGCATCGACGAGCCGATGGCGCTGATGATGAACAGCACGGACGCGATCTGCATGCACCGCACGCGGCCGATCCGGTCGGCGATCCGTCCGGCGGTCGCGGCGCCGATGGCCGAGCCGAGCAGCGCGATGGCGATGACCTGAGCGAGGGTCGCGGAGCCGATGTCCCACCGGTCACGGATGGCTTCGACGGCTCCGTTGATGACTGAGCTGTCGTAGCCGAAGAGGAAGCCACCCATGGCGGCACCGGCCGCGATCAAGGTGACACGTCGGAGATTGCCGGGCTGTTCCTGCCTGGCTCCCGTTTGCGGTGCCGCACTGCTGGTCACATGTACTCCTCGGGCCACCGGCCTCGCTGCCGGGGGTGGGGGCGAGCCCTTCAGATGCGATTCCAGTGGCGCATAACTTCACGCCGCCCACCACCTGAAGGTAAAAGCAACGTTGCAGAGACTATGCCTTCATGTTTTGAAGTCAATACTTCGGGTCCTGTGAATTTCAGGCATGGCTGTGGCGTGACGTGTTCAAGACTTGAACAGTGGTAGAGGCCAGTACACCCGGGCCTAGCTCAGCCGCTGGCTGATGACCTTCGACACCCCGTCGCCCTGCATGGAGACGCCGTACAGCGCGTCGGCGACCTCCATCGTGCGCTTCTGGTGTGTGATCACGATGAGCTGCGAGGCCTCCTGCAGCTCCCGCATGATGCGGATGAGGCGCTGCAGGTTGGTGTCGTCGAGCGCTGCCTCCACCTCGTCCATCACATAGAACGGGCTCGGCCGCGCCTTGAAGATGGCCACGAGGAGCGCCACCGCGGTCAGCGACCGCTCGCCGCCCGAGAGCAGGCTGAGCCGCTTGACCTTCTTGCCCGGCGGGCGGGCCTCGACATCGACACCTGTCGTGAGCATGTTCTCGGGGTCGGTCAGGACGAGCCGTCCCTCACCGCCCGGGAACAGCCGGCTGAAGACTCCCTCGAACTCGCGTGCCGTGTCCCGGTAGGCCTCGGTGAAGACCTGCTCGACGCGCTCGTCGACCTCCTTCACCACTTGAAGCAGGTCGGCGCGGGTCTTCCGCAGGTCCTCCAGCTGCTCGCTGAGGAACTTGTGGCGCTCCTCCAGCGCCGCGAACTCCTCGAGAGCAAGCGGGTTGACCTTGCCGAGCTGCTGGTACGCACGCTCCGCGGACTTCAGCCGCTTCTCCTGCTCCGAACGGACGAACGGGCGGGGCCTGTTGCCCGGGTGCTCGCCCGCGGCGGAGCCGCTGTCTGATGCAGTCTCGGGCAGCTCCTCGCCCTCGGCGGGGAGCGAGGGCGGCACGAGCTGGTCGGGACCGTAGTCCGCGACAAGTCCGGCCGGTTCGACACCGAGTTCCTCCAGCGCCTTGGTCTCCAGCTGCTCGATCCGCAGCCGCTTCTCGGCGCCGAGTACCTCGCCCTTGTGGACCGAATCCGTCAGCTTGTCGAGTTCTTCCTTGAGCTCGCGACCGCGCGCCCGCTCGGCGCCGAGCTCCTGCTCCCGCGCCGCCTTCGCCCGCTCGGCGAGGGTCCGCTCCTCGTCGGCCCGGGTGATGGAGACCTCGACGTGCGCGAGCAGCTGGCGCGCTCCGGAGGCGACGGCCTCGGCGACGGAGGCCTCGTACTGGCGGCGGGCGCGCTGTTGCTCGGCACGCGCGCGTGCGTCGCGCTCGGCGCGGGCGGCCCGGTCGAGCGAGTCGGCACGCCCCGCGAGCCCCTTGACGCGCTCCTCGTGGGTACGCACCTGGAGGCGCGCCTCCATCTCCGTCTGCCGGGCGTTGGCGCCGTCGGCGGAGAGGCGGTCGCGCACGGAGGTGTCGGGTTCCTCGTCGGCGGGCTGTTCCTCGGCCACGGCGAGGCGCTCGGCCAGCTCCTCGGCGTCCTGTACGGCGCTCTCCAGCGCGTCCTGCGCCTTGGTCGCGGCGGCGGCGCTGCGCTCGGCCTCGCCCGCGGCGCCGCGCGCCTGCCCGGCGAGCCGGCCGAGCTGCTGCGCCCGGCCGGAACGCTCACGCTCTATGACCCGCTGCTGCTGCCCCAACTCCTCGACGAGCGCGGCACACTCGGTGCGCCGCTCGGCCGCGGCGTGCTGCGCCTCGGCCCACTGTTCGCACTGGGCCGCCAGCTCCTCCAGCTCTGCGGCGGCCTCGTCGACGGACGCCTGCACCTCCAGGAGGCTCGGCGCTCCGGCCGATCCACCGTGCGCGAAGTGCGCGCCGAGCAGATCGCCTTCGGCGGTCACCGCGGTCACGTCGGGCCGCGCGTACACCAGATCCTCGGCGTCCTCGAGCGTCCCTACGACGACGATTCCGCGCAGGAGCCGGCACACGGCGGGCATCAACTCATCTGGTCCACGGACCAGTTCGGCGGCGTACGGAGGTCCGCCCGGCTGCTGGGTCTCGGCGGCCGAGCCGTCCGTGTCAGCGGCGAGCAGCAACGACGCCCGCCCCGCGTCCTGTTTGCGCAGCAGGCGGATCGCGTCGGCCGCGGCCGTGGGGGTGGTCACCGCGATCGCGTCGGCCGCCGCGCCGAACGCCGCCGCCACCGGCACCTCGTACCCCGGCGCCACCGACAGCAGTTCGGCGGCGGGGCCGAGCAGCCCCGTCAACCGGTCCTTCGCGCCGAGCAGCGCACCCGTGCCGTCCTTGCGCCGCAGTCCGAGCGCGAGCGCCTCGTGCCGGGCCGCGAGCGCCGCGCGCTTGCGCTCCCCGGACGTGGCGGCCTCCCGCGCGGCGCTCAGCGCGGCCTCCGCCTCGGCGAGCGCGGCCTTGGCCGCCTCGTGCCGCGTGGAGAGCTCCTCGTCACCGGCGTCGAGCCCGTCGACCTCGGCCTGCAGCTGCTCGTACTCCTCCTGCGCGGCGGCCGCCCGCTGCTGTGCCTCGTCCCGGGAGGCGGCGAGCCGGTCGATCTCGGACTGCGCGGAAGCGGCCCGGGAGCGGGCGGCGTTGACCTGCCCCTGAAGGCGGGCGAGGCCCTCCCGCCGGTCGGCGATGGCCCGCGCGACGTCCTTGAGCCGGCGCTCCTCGACCGCCAACTCCCGCTCCAGGTCCGCCCGGTGGGAAACCGTCTCGTCCAGGGCAACCTGCGCCGCTTCGAGGGCTGCTTCGAGCTCGGCCTCCTGCTCACGCACCCGCGCGGCCTCGCGCTCCAGGTCCTCGGGCTCACGGCCGCGCCGCTCCTCCGCGGGCGCCGCCGTGGCGCTCTTGACCCGCGCGTCGGCCAGCGACACCGTGCCGCGCACCCGCTCGGCCAGCTGCGACAGCTCGTACCAGGACTGCTGCGCCCGCTGCAGCCGGGGCGTCAACTGCCGGACCGCGTCCTCCAGGTGCCCCTCGCGCAGCAGCGCCTTCTTCAGCTCCTCCTCGGCCGCGCCCCTGCGCCGCTTCAGCTCCGCCTCGTCGGCGACCTCGGTGCTGAGCGCTTCACGGTGCCGTACGAGATCGTCCGCGAGCAGCCGCAGTCGCGCGTCACGCAGGTCGGCCTGGATCACGGCGGCCCGCCGCGCGACAGCGGCCTGTCTGCCCAGCGGCTTCAACTGCCGCCTCAGCTCTTCGGTCAGATCCTGTACGCGCGAGAGGTTGGCCTGCATCGCGTCCAGCTTCCGCAGCGCCTTCTCCTTGCGCTTGCGGTGCTTGAGGACGCCCGCGGCCTCCTCGATGAAGGCGCGACGGCCCATGGGATCGGCGTGCAGCACGCCGTCGAGCTGGCCCTGCCCGACGATGACGTGCATCTCGCGGCCGATGCCGGAGTCCGACAACAGCTCGTGGATGTCGAGGAGTCGACACGTGTCGCCGTTGATCTGGTACTCGCTGCCGCCGTTGCGGAACATGATCCGCGTGATGGTGACCTCGGCGTACTCGATGGGCAGCGCGCCGTCGGAGTTGTCGATGGTGAGCGAGACCTCGGCGCGGCCGAGCGGGGGCCGCCCGGTGGTGCCGGCGAAGATGACGTCCTCCATCTTGCCGCCGCGCAGCGACTTGGCACCCTGCTCACCCATGACCCAGCTCAGGGCGTCCACGACATTGGACTTGCCCGAACCGTTGGGACCCACGACACAGGTGATGCCCGGCTCGAACCGCAATGTGGTGGCCGAGGCGAACGATTTGAACCCGCGCAGGGTCAGGGCCTTGAGGTGCACGCCGTCGGACTCTACCCGGCACCCCTGTCTCACTCCATGAACCCACCCACGGTTTCACGCGTGAACATGCAGGGCACATCAGACGTATAGAACGTCAAGGTAAAGACAGTGCGCGGGGGCACCGGAAAGTGCGACCGAGAGGAAAAAGGGACGCCGAAGCGTCCCTTGGATTACTCGGTCGAGCGGGTGATAGCGGCTGGTTACGGGCGATGCCCGACCACCTGGATCGCCGGGGGTGGTCAGGTGAGCGCAGGCTCCGCCTGGGGTACGTCGATACCCTCGATGAGAGAGTCGTGAGAAGCGGCAGCCGCGAGCTCGTCGTTCTCGGCCTGAATACGGCCGAGCTCGGATTCAAGATCCTGGACGCGCTGCTGGAGCCGTCGCATCTCGGCGAGAAGTCGCGGGTCGCTGCCGCCGACGTAACCGAGAAGCGCCTTTGCCATGATGGATGGTCCTCCACAATGAGTGACCGACCGAAGCGGTGTGGGTCGTGAGGGATTCGCACCCGCGGTGCTTGGCACTTCTTGTATTGCTGCCGTTCTCACATGCCAAACAGCTAAGGTGCGCGGGGACTTCCAGAGTCTCACCAAAAAGTTTGACGGTCAACACGATCACGCCCCGTATTGGCGGGCAAACCGGGGGCTTCGCGCCGCAGAACCTGCGGTACGGCCTCACGTTCGGGGCCCGGGGGCGTAGAGATCATCCGTTCCCGGGGAGCCTGCCACGAGTCCCTGTTATTGGCAACCACCAGGGCGTTTCTGCCGCACGCAGGTGCCTGCGGCACGTCCCGCGCCCCCTCACCCGGGCCCGCCTGCGGTAACGACTCAGCGGATGGCAAACCCGTCGTAACCGCCGCGGGGCGTGTCCCAGATCTCAGTCACACCGTCGACCCGGCCGGGTGTGTCGTCGCCGTGGAGCCAGTCGAGCAGTTGCTGACACGCGACGCGCGGTCCCTCGGCGACCACTTGGACACGCCCGTCGTCCAGATTGAGAGCAAAACCACTCAGGGCGCCGATCTCCAGTGCACGCGCACGGGTGAACCACCGAAAACCCACACGTTGGACACGTCCTCGCACCCAGGCCGTGATCCGTACTTCTTCGTTCATGGGTGCACGCTAACCGGCCAAAAGCACTCGGAGCACTTCGCCCACTGGGGAGTTGGGGTAGCGTCCCCGACCATCGAGCCTCACTCGTACGGGTGAGAAGCACGCACCACAGTGACGACCGCGAGGACCAGAGGACCAGGAAGGCACAGGACATGGGACGCCACCGACGCTCCGCCGCCGGCCGCCCGCACGCGAGCGACTTTGCGCAGGGCTACGCGGAGTACCCACCGCGCCCCACGCCTCCCGAACCACCCGGCACCTCCCACCACCGGAAGAGGCGCGACGGCGTGCCGCTGCGCACCGGTCTGCTCGGTGCCTCGGCCGCGGTCGCGATGGGCGCGGTCGCGGTGACCACGGGACTGATACCCGGCGGCGGGAGCTTCAAGTTCGGCGGCGGTGACGGCAGCAGGGTGCAGGCCGCCGACTCCCCCGACGTCACGGCGCAGGGCAGTACGGACGGTGCGGTCGACGACCGGGCGCCGTCCGCTGCGAGCCGCGACACCGAGCGGGCCACGCCGTCCGCGACACCGTCACGGTCCGCTTCGAGCGCCGCGCCGCGATCCTCCGAACCGTCGAAGCGTGAGCAGCAGTCCCGGTCCGCCGACGACAGCGGTACGAGGACGAAGAGCGCGAGCCCGACGACGGCCACCCCGTCGTCACCTGCGCGGACGAAGGCGCCCTCCGGCGCGGGCGGCGGCGCGGCGACCACGTCGGAGAAGGCGGCATCGGCGCAGGTCCTCTCCCTCGTCAACCAGGAGCGCTCCAAGGTGGGTTGCTCCCCGGTGACGGCGGACAGCGGCCTCGCCTCGCTCGCCACGGCGTTCAGCGACGACATGGCCTCGCGGGACTTCTTCGACCACACGGACCCGGACGGGGCGACGCCCTGGGACCGCGCCAAGGCGGCGGGCATCACGGACCTCGGCGGCGAGAACATCGCCCGCGGCCAGGCCAACGCCCAGTCGGTCATGGACTCCTGGATGAACAGCCCCGGCCACAAGGCCAACATCCTGAACTGCGACTTCAAGACCCTGGGCGTCGGCGTGCACTTCGGCTCGGGCGGGCCGTGGTGGACGCAGGACTTCGGTTACTGACGCGTCGCGCGCTGCCTACACGGCCGTGCGCGGAGGGCGCTGGCAGCGCGGGCAGTAGTAACTGGACCGATTCATCCACGGGCGCCGACGCATGGGCGTCGAACAGCGCCGGCACGGCAGGCCCTCGCGCCCGTACGCGTCGAGCGACCGGTCGAAATACCCCGACTCCCCGTTCACATTCACGTACAGGGCATCGAAGCTCGTCCCGCCGACGCTCAGCGCCGCGTTCATCACATCCCTTACGTGGCCCAGGAGTTCGGCCGTGCGGGGGCGGGTGAACGTCGCCGTGGGGCGCTCGTAGTGCAACTTCGCGCGCCACAGTGCCTCGTCCGCGTAGATGTTGCCGACGCCGCTGATGAGGGACTGGTCGAGCAGGGCCCGCTTGATGGTGCTGCGCTTCGCGCGCAGCGCGGTGTGGAACGCGGCGTCGTCGAAGAGCGCGTCGAGGGGGTCGCGGGCGATGTGCGCGATGACGTCGGGCAGGCCGGAGGCATCGGTGTCGTGCAGCGAGAGCCCGCCGAAGGTGCGCTGGTCGACGAAGCGCAGCTCCGTCGAAAGGTCGTCGGCGAAGCGGACGCGGATGCGCAGGTGCTTCTCGTCGGGAGCGTCGTGCGGCTGCACCAGGAGCTGGCCGCTCATGCCGAGGTGGGCGAGGACGGAGATGCCCGAGCCCTGGAGCGGCAGCCACAGATACTTGCCGCGGCGGCTCGGCTCGCCGATCGTCTGCCCCTTGAGCCGGGACGCGAAGTCCGCGCCGCCCGCGATGTGCCGGCGCACGGACCGCGGGTGCAGCACCTCGACCTCGGCGACGGTCCGATGCGCCACCCACCTCTCAAGCCCACGCCGAACGACCTCCACTTCGGGCAGCTCTGGCACGGGAGTCCTCCGGAGGGGGCAGGCGGGCTGGGTTCGGGCAGCGTATCGCGGGGCAATTCAAGCCCCGCCTTTGGACGAGAGCCAGCGGGGTCTGGGGCGGAGCCCCAGGAGGCCAAGAAAAATGCGACGCCCGCCCCTCCGGCGAACCGGTGGGGCGGGCGTAGGAAGCGGAGCGGTTACGCCCCGGAGGCCGTATCGACCGCCGCGGCATCCGCGGCAGCCTCCCGCTCGTCCGCGGCAGCGCGAATCGCACGCCACGCGGACTCAGCGGCCTGCTGCTCCGCTTCCTTCTTGCTGCGGCCGGTGCCGGTGCCGTACGAGACGCCTCCGACGCGGGCGGCAGCAGTGAAGGTCTTCTCGTGATCCGGGCCGGTTTCGGTGACCAGGTACTCGGGCACGCCGAGTCCCTCCGTCGCCGTCAGCTCCTGGAGACTGGTCTTCCAGTCCAGGCCGGCACCGAGATTCGAGGACTTCTCGATGAGTGGGTCGAACAACCGGTGGACGAGTTCGCCCGCCGCGTCCAGACCCTGGTCCAGGTACACCGCACCGATCACCGCTTCAAGGGTGTCGGCGAGAATCGACGCCTTGTCCCGGCCGCCCGTGCCCTCTTCGCCCCGGCCGAGCCGGATGAAGGAACCCAGGTCGAGCCCACGGCTGACCTCCGCAAGTGCACGCGAATTGACCACCGCGGCCCGCAGTTTGGCCAGTTGGCCTTCCGGCAGGTCGGGGTGGGTGCGGTAGAGAGTGTCGGTGACCACGAGGCCGAGGACCGAGTCGCCCAGGAATTCCAGGCGCTCGTTCGTCGGCAGGCCGCCGTTCTCATACGCGTACGAGCGATGTGTCAGCGCGCGCACCAGAAGGGCGGACTCGAGCTTGTACCCGAGCCGCCCTTCCAGAAGCGTGTGGGACGAGGCTGTGGTGTCCACCTTTTTCTTGGCGTCATCCGCCTTCTTGGGGCTCGACACTGTGCCTCTCACCAGCCGCTCAGACCTCGAGGACCTGGCGCTTGTTGTAGGTGCCGCAAGCCGGGCACGCGATGTGCTGCAGCTTGGGCTCCTGGCAACGCTCACACGAAACCAGGGTGGGGACCGCAGCCTTCCACTGCGACCGGCGGTGGCGCGTGTTGCTGCGCGACATCTTCCGCTTCGGAACAGCCACGGCTACTTCTCCTGCTTCTCGTCGACGCCCGCTTGCGCTTCGGCGCCGCTCATCTCGTCCTTCTCGCCGTCCTGGATGGATTCAGCGAGTCCCTGCAATGCCGCCCAACGGATGTCGACGGCGTCGTGGTGGTGGCCCGGCTCGTCCGAAAGCCGCACTCCGCACTCGGAGCACAGACCTTCACAGTCTTCCTGGCACACCGGCTGCATCGGCAGTGCGAGCACCACCGCATCACGCAGCACCGGCTCGAGGTCGAACAGGCCGTCCTCGAGAAAGAGCCTGTCCTCGTCTTCCTCGGCGTCGTCGGCCGGTTCCGCTTTTACGCGGCCCCGGTCGTCGGCGTCAGGGTACGAGAACATCTCCTGGAAGTCCGCGTCGACCTCTTGAACGAGCGGCTCCAGACACCTTACGCACTCCCCCTTGGCCGATGCACGGGCGGTGCCTGTGACAAGCACCCCTTCCATGACCGACTCCAGGCGGAGGTCGAGCTCCACCGGGGCGCCTTCCGGCACCTCGATGACTCCCAGGAGGCCGAACTCCTTGGGAGCGTCGATCGTGCGGGACAGCCGCTGCATGGCACCAGGACGCCGACCCAGCTCGTGCGTATCGAACACGAACGGGTTGCGGTGGTCGAGGTGGGTGTTCAGGGCTGGTCCTGCTTTCGTTCTTCGAAGCTCATGTGGGGGTTGCCGCCCCGAAAATTTCCGGGCAGCTCGGAACGCACGTGCTACGCGCGACCGAAGAACCAGGGTACTGGACCTTTCGCTCACGGCCCAATCTGCCCCTGGGACCGGCTCAGCGCCCCTGCTCGTACTGCCGCATCTGCTCCAGGCTGATCATGCTCGTGTCGAAGAGACTCGTCTCGTCGAGCGCGCCGTCCTGGGCCTGCTGCGGCTGGTGCTGCTGCAGTTCCTGCTGGTGCTGCTGGTACGCGTACGGGTCCTGCTGGTACGCCGCGTACGGGTCCTGCTGGTAGGTGCCGTAGGCGTCCTGCTGGCCGTAGGGCTGCTGCTGGTAGCCGCCGTACGGATCCTGGCCCTGCTGCGCGTACACGGGCTCCGGGGCCTGGGCCGGGATCTGGGGCACCTGCGGGGGCGCCGGCATGTGCGGGGGCTGCGGGGCGGCCGGCTGCTGGGTCTGGGCGCCGCCGATCTCGGCGAGGCCCGCGAGGTAGTCGGCGTCGCTGGTGTGCGGCTGCCCCTCGGTGTCCACGCCCAGCGTGCCGAGGTCGTCGCTGGCGATGCGGCCGTGCAGCTTCTGCCGGCCCTTGCCGACGGCGTCCAGGGTCTTGGCGAGCACCGCCTCGAAGGCGCCGAGCTTGGTGTCCACATACGCGTCGGCGTCCCGCCGCAGCGTCTCCGGGTCGTGGCTGCGCTCGGGGGCGTCCTCGTCCTCGTAGCCCGCCTCGTCGACGCCGGGTCCGGTGCCGAGCAGCTTTTCGCGGCCGCGGCCGACCGAGCCGAGCGTCTTGTTGAGGACGACCTCGAAGTTGGCCAGCTTGGAGTCGACGTAGTCGTCGGCCTCCGCGCGGACCTCCTCGGCCTCCTGGCGGGCCTCGGCGAGGATCCGGTCGGCCTCGGCCTGGGCGCGCTGGGCGATCTCCGTGTCGGCGATCAGGGTGCCCCGCTCGGCCCGCGCGCCCTCGATGATGCGCTCGGCCTCCGCGTGGGCCTGCTCGACCATCTGCTCGCGGCCGCCGATGAGCTCCTGGGCCTGGGCGAGGGAGCCGGGCAGCGCCTGGCGCACCTCTTCGAGCATCGCCAGCAGGTCGGCGCGGTTGATCACGCACGAGGCCGACATCGGCATCGAGCGCGCGCCGCCGACCGTGCCGACGATGTCGTCGAGCTTCTTCTGCACGTCCACCGTGTGCTCGCCACTCTCTCGTCTAGACGCCGGTAAGGCTGGGGTGTTGGAGACGGACGAGACGACTGTAAGCCCAACGTGCGCGTGCGCGTCACTTCTTGGGAAGGCGCTCCGCCAATGCCTGGTTGACCTGCTCGGGAACCAGGTGCGAGACGTCGCCACCCCAGGCCGCGACCTCCTTGACCAGGGAGGACGACAGGAAGCTGTACGTCGGGTTGGTGGGGACGAAGAGGGTCTCCACGCCGGACAGGCCGATGTTCATCTGGGCCATCTGCAGCTCGTAGTCGAAGTCGCTGACGGCGCGCAGGCCCTTGACGATGGCCGGAATGTCTCGCTGCTTGCAGAAGTCGACGAGGAGGCCGTGGAAGGCCTCCACCTCCACGTTGCCGAACTCGGCCGTGACCTCGCGGATCAGCTCGATCCGCTCCTCGACCTCGAACAGTCCCTTCTTGGACTGGTTGATCATCACCGCGACGTGCACGACGTCGTAGAGCTTGGAGGCTCGGGCAATGATGTCGAGGTGGCCGTTGGTGATGGGGTCGAACGACCCCGGACAGACTGCGCGGCGCACGGGAAGTCCCTCGCTCTCCGGTCCGGTCATCGTGCGTCGTCGCACGTGAGGGTGGTGTTCAAGGCGGCGCGACCGTACCAAAACGTGCCCTCGCCGTAGCGACGGGACCTCAGGCCATCGAAGCCGTCCGGCCACCGGAATTCGCCGCCTCTGGTGCTGCGTTCCACGGTGACGAGCGCTTCGTCCGCGAGCCAGCCCCGCGTGCGGAGTGTGAGCAGAATCTCGCGAAGATCGTCGTCGGAGACGGCGTAAGGGGGGTCGAGAAAGACCAGGTCGTAGGGGGCAGTTGGGGGCGGGCCCGCGACGATTTGCTCCGCTTTTCCGGTACGTGCCTCGGCTCCCGGCAGGCCGATCGCGCGGATGTTCTCGCGGATCGTGCGGGCGGCGCGGGTGTCGGCCTCGACGAGGAGTGCGTGGGCGGCGCCGCGGGAGAGGGCCTCCAGGGCGACGGCGCCGGAGCCCGCGTACAGGTCGGCGACGCGGGTTCCGTCGAGGCTGCCGCCGAGGAGCGCCTGCCAGGTGGAGAAGAGGGCCTCGCGTGCTCGGTCGGAGGTGGGCCGGGTGCCGGTGCCCGGGGGCACGGCGAGGCGGCGTCCGCCGGCGGTGCCGGCGATCACGCGGGTCATCGCGCTACGTCCTTGTCTTCCGTGTGACTGGTGCGGGTCCAGTTTGTCAGCACGCCGACACCTCGCGCCTGCCGGGCGGCGGGGGCCGACCGTCCCTACGCCACGGGGCTCCGCCCCGGACCCCGCGCCTCAATCGCCGGCGGGGCTGATATTGCCGAACCGGCGTGACGGCCTCGGGGCTCCGCCCCGGACCCCACGCCTCAAACGCCGGCGGGGCTGAAGAGATCAGGTTTTCAGCCCGGGCCCCGGGCCCCAAACGCCATCCGGGCTTAAAGATCGGGGCTCTGCCCCGGGCCCCGCGGGCTCCCGTCCCAGAGCGGGGCTGAAAATGCCCACCCGCCGCCGGGCTCGAATTGTCCTGCCCGCAGGCGATCGCCCGGCTCCCACCCACCCGCCCCCTCCGGGAGTGTCGGCCCGACGGGGCACCGCCATCGCCGTGGGTGATCCATCGGCAGGCACGGCTCCCCGCCGGGACGGCGAGGGGCGCCACCGCCTTGGGTGAACCGGCGACGGCCACGGCTCTACACCCGCTGCGGTCGACCGCACGCGCCTGGGCAATCCGCCGCCTGGCACAGTTCCCCACCCGTCGCGGTCGGCCGCCACCGCCTTGGGCAATCCGCCGCAGGCACGGCTCCCCACCCGTTGCGATCGGCCGCACACGCCTTGGGCAATCTGCCGCCTGGGGCGGCAGGGTGGGCAAGGCGGCCCCCGGTGCCGCGCACCCCTCACGACGGGCCCTGCCCCGGCACAGCGACCTGGGCTCGGGACGGGCCGAAGCCCCCGGAGGGGGCGGGCGGGAGGGAGATGACCGGGCACCGACGCAGCCGGACAGGGGCCGGTGCCGTGCGCCGAGCGCAAGCGCGCCCACCCCGACGCAGCCGGACAAGGACCGGTGCCGCACGCTGAACGCAAGGGCGTCCACCCCGGCCAAGCCCCAAGACCCGGTGCAGCGCACCCCTCACGACGGGCCCTGCCCCGGCACAGCGACCCGGACCCGGGACGGGCCGAAGCCCCCGGAGGGGGCGGGCGGGAGGGAGATGACCGGGCACCGGCACAGCCGGACAGGAACCGACGCCGTGCGCCGGGCGCGAGGGCGCCCACCCCGGCACAGTGCCGCGCACCCCGGACGGGATACGCCGACCACCGCACGGTGGGATCCCGGTGCCGCGCACCCCGGACGGTAGGCGCCGGCCACGGCACGGCGGCACCCCGGTGCGGCGTAGCCAGGACGGAGGCGCCGACCACGGCACGGTGGGAGCCCGGTGCTGCGCGAGCAGGGCGTGGGGCCCAGACCCGGCACGGGTCAGCCCTTGTCCAGGTACTGTTCGCGTTCCTCGTCGAGGAGGGCGTCCAGCGCCACCCGTAGGGCCGGCAAGGCCTCCAGTTCCGGGTCTGCCGAAACCACCTTCGTCGCCTCCTCGCGCGCCTCCGCGATGATCTCCTCGTCCTCGATCACGGCGAGCATCCGCAGGGACGAGCGGACGCCGGACTGGGCCTGGCCGAGGACGTCGCCCTCGCGGCGCTGTTCGAGGTCGATGCGGGAGAGCTCGAAGCCGTCGAGCGTGGCGGCGACGGCGCCGAGGCGGGCGCGCGCGGGGGCGGCCTCCGGCATCTCGGTGACCAGCAGGCACAGCCCCGCCGCCGACCCACGGCCGACGCGGCCGCGCAACTGGTGGAGCTGCGAGACACCGAACCGGTCGGCGTCCATGATCACCATCGCCGTCGCGTTCGGCACGTTCACCCCGACCTCGATGACGGTCGTCGCCACCAGGACGTCCGTCTCCCCCGCGGCGAAGCGACGCATCACGGCGTCCTTGTCGTCGGGCTGCATGCGCCCGTGCAGGACCTCGACCTTGAGGCCCTGGAGCGGACCGCGCGCCAGCTCCTCCGCGACGTCGAGCACGGCGAGCGGCGGCCGCTTCTCCGCCTCGTCCTCGGCGGACTGCTTCTTGGCGGCGCCCTTCTTGGGCTTCTCGTCCTCGTCGTCACCGATGCGCGGGCAGACGACGTACGCCTGATGACCGTTGCTCACTTCCTCGCGTACGCGCTCCCACGCGCGGGCCAGGAAGTGCGGCTTGTCGGCCGCCGGTACGACATGGCTGGCGATCGGCGAGCGGCCGGCCGGGAGCTGGTCGAGGACGGACGTCTCCAGGTCGCCGAAGACGGTCATCGCGACCGTGCGCGGAATCGGCGTCGCCGTCATGACCAGGAGGTGCGGCGGTTGCTTGCCCTTCGAGCGCAGGGCGTCGCGCTGTTCCACGCCGAAGCGGTGCTGCTCGTCCACGACGACCAGGCCCAGATCGTCGAACTGCACCTTGTCCTCGATCAGCGCGTGCGTACCGATGACGACGCCGGCCTCGGCCGTGGCCAGATCGAGCAGGGCCTGGCGGCGGGCGGCCATGCCCATCGAGCCGGTGAGCAGGACGACCTTGGTGGCGTGCTCGGCCCCGCCCAGCATCCCGCCCTGCGCCAGCTCGCCCATCATCTCGGTGATGGACCGGTGGTGCTGCTGGGCGAGGACTTCGGTGGGCGCGAGCATCGCTGCCTGACCGCCCGCGTCGACGACGGCGAGCATGGCGCGCAGCGCGACCATGGTCTTACCCGAACCCACCTCTCCCTGGAGCAGCCGGTGCATCGGGTGCTCGGTGGCCAGGTCGTCGAAGATCTCCTTGGAGACCTTCTGCTGGCCGTCGGTGAGTGTGAAGGGGAGCTTCGCGTCGAAAGCCGTCAGCAGGCCGTCCGGCTTCGGTACGCGTGGGACCGCGGTCAGCTGGGTCTCCGCGAAGCGGCGCCGGGCGAGGGCCACTTGAAGGACGAACGCCTCGTCCCACTTGAGGCGGTCCCGGGCTCCGGCGACGTCGTCCTTCGTCTGCGGCCGGTGGATCTTGAGCAGGGCCTCGGGCAGCGGGGCGAGGCCGCGGCCCTCGCGCAGCGACTCGGGCAGCGGGTCCTCGGCCTCGCGCGCGCTGGGCAGCACCAGGTCGACGGCCTTGGCGATCTTCCAGGACTCCAGCTTGGCCGTGGCCGGGTAGATCGGCAGCAGGGCCCCGGCCCACGAGCCGACCGCCTCCGCGGCCTCGTCGGAGGACTCGGCGTTGAGCAACTGGTAGGCGGGGTGCGCCAGTTGCATCTTCCGGTTGAAGACCGAGGCCTTGCCGGCGAACATCGCGCGCGTACCGGGCAGCAGGTCCTTGTGCGGCTTGTGGATGCCGCGGCCGAAGAAGACGAGTTGGAGCTCGCCGCTGCCGTCGGTGATGGTGACTTCGAGGCGCTGGCCCCTGCCGCCGTTGAACTTCAGGATGCGGGCGGTGGCGACCTGCGCGACGACCGTCACGTGCTCGTCGAGCGGCAGGTCCGCGAGGCGGGTGAGCTCGCCCCGCTCCGCGTATCTGCGCGGGTAGTGGTGGAGCAGGTCGCCGACCGTGTGCAGGCCTAGATGCTCGGCCATCACCTTCGCGGTGGCGGGGCCGAGCACCTTCTTCAGTGGTTCTTCAAGCGCGGGCACGAGATCCATTGCACACCACGCCACTGACAATGGCCGAACACTGCCCTGAAACGAGTCTCGGAGCGGCCCTGAAACGAGGCCCGGGGCAGCCCTGAAACGAGTCCGAGGGCAGCCCCGAAGCGCGCCTCAGCCCATCTCGGGCACCGGTGTCACCAGCTTCCCGTGCGCCAGGTACGCGGTCAGGTTGTCCAGGGTCAGCCGTTCCATCTCGTCGCGGGTCTGGACGGTGCCGCTGGCCAGGTGCGGCGTGAGGACCACGTTGTCCAGGGCGAGCAGCGGCTCCGGCACGTGCGGTTCGGCGGCGAAGACGTCGAGTCCCGCGCCCGCGAGGCCGCCGGTGGTCAGGAGGTCGACGAGCGCCTCCTCGTCGACCACGCTGCCGCGCGCGATGTTGACGAGGTAGCCCTCGGGGCCGAGCGCCTCCAGGACCTCTCGGGAGACGAGCCCGCTGGTGGCTGCGCCGCCGGAGGTGGCGACCACCAACACGTCGACGGAGGCGGCCAGTTCCGCGGGCGAGGCGGCGTACGTGTAGTCGACGCCGGGCACCTCGCGGCGGCTGTGGTAGCTGATCGGGCAGCCCATGGCGGCGAACCGGGTGGCGATGGCCCGCCCGATCCGGCCGAGTCCGAGCACGCCGATCCGGGCGCCGCTGACCCGGCGGGCCAGCGGGACGGCGCCCTCACTCGGCCAGCGGCCGGCCCGTACGTAGCGGTCGGCGGCGGAGAGCCCCCGCAGCACGTCGAGCGTCAGCCCGAGCGCGGTGTCGGCGACGCAGTCGGTGAGCACGTCGGGGGTGTTGCTGACCACGATGCCGCGTTCCAGGGCGAGGGCGACGTCGGTGGTGTCGTAGCCGACCCCGAAGTTGACGACGGCGCCGAGGCGCGGGAGTGCGGCCATGAGTTCGGTGCCGACGCCCGCGCGGCCGGAGGTGACGACGACGCCGACCTCACCCCCGTACTCCGCGAGGAAACTGTCGCGTTCGGGTCCTTCCTTCGGAAGGACGAGAGCGTCGTACGTGGTGCTCAGCGTCCGGGCGAGCGAGGGCTTGAGCGAGCCGACGGCGAGGACGCGGCCGACGGAGGCGGTGGACGTGGTCATGCGGGGACTCCTTCCTGGACCGGCTCGTGGTCAGGGGCCGGTTCATGGTCCGGGTTCATGGTCCCGGGCCGGTTCAGATCACTTTCTTGACGAGCGCGGCGAGTTCGGCGTGCTCGGCCTCGGTGAGGTCGGTGAGCGGCGGGCGCACCGGGCCTGCGCCGTGGCCGGAGACGGTGAGGCCGGCCTTCACGATCGACACCGCGTAGCCGGGCTGCCGGTCGCGGATGGCGATGTACGGCAGGACGAACTCGCGCAGCCGGTCGTAGACCTGCGCCTTGTCGTGGGCGCGCACGGCCGCGTAGAAGTCGCAGGCCCACTGCGGGGCGAAGTTGAAGATGGCCGACGAGTAGGTGGTGGCGCCGAGTTCGAGGTACGGCAGGGCGTAGGTCTCGGCCGTCGGGAGGCCGCCGATGAGGACGAGCCGCCCGTCGTGCTCGGCGTGCAGCCGGGCCATGAGGTCGATGTCGCAGACGCCGTCCTTGAACCCGATGAAGTTGGGGAACCGGGCGACGAGCCGGTCGACGGTCGCCGCCTTGAAGCGGGCGTTGGCCCGGTGGTACACGATCACGCCGAGGGACGTGGCCGCGCAGACCCGCGCCACGTGGTCGTAGAGCCCCTCCTGTCCGACCTCGGTGAGGTAGGGCGGCAGCAGCAGGAGGCCGTCGGCCCCGCCCTCCTCCGCCCGCCGGGCCATCTCCACCGCGGTCGCCGTGCCGTATCCGGCCGCCCCGATGACCGGCAGCGCGTCATGCGCCTCGGCGACGGTCGCCCGCAGCACCGCGTCGACGTCGGTGTGGCTGAGCGAGAAGAACTCGCCGGTGCCGCCCGGGGCGAAGAGGCCCGCCACGTCGTACCCGGCCAGACGTTGGAGGTGCGCGCGGTAGGCCGGCTCGTCGAAGGTGTGGTCGGGCGTGGTGTGGGTGACGGGGAAGGACAGCAGGCCGGAGCCCAGGACGCGGCGCAGATCATCGGGCGAGAAACGGGCCATGGGGCAGCTCCAGGGTCGTCGGGCGGATGAGGCCGGCTGGCCGCAAGCTAGCAGACGTCGATCATGGATAGGAATGGCGTCTACATATGAGTACGCCTCCTCTCCGGCGCACACATAGGGAACGTGTAGGGCGCGTCCAACTTCCGCGCCTGCGCGACCTATTGACGTGCCCGAGAACCCCCACTTACCGTGCGTCCACAAATCGAAACGGCGTCTACATCCGTGGACATGCTCGCGCCTGTCACGGTGGAGGAAGCCCCATGCCCCCTGTTCCCATCCCCGGTCGGGCTCTCGCTCTGGCGGTCGTCTGCACGCTCGCCGCAAGCGCCTGCACCGTGGCCAACAGCGCGTCGGTGACGGCGGGCAAGGACACGCTGCGCGTCGTACTGCCGGAGGAGCCGCCCACCCTCGAACCCTGCGAGTCCTCGCTGACCTCCACCGGCGTGGTGGTGCGCTCCAACATCACCGAGCCGCTGACCGAGCGCGACCCGCACTCGGGCGAGCTTCGGCCGAAGCTCGCGACCGCCTGGAACCGCACCTCCGACACCCAGTGGACGTACACCGTCCGCGAGGGCGTCCGGTTCAGCGACGGTTCGCGGTTCGACGCGAAGGACGCCGCGTACTCCATCGACCGCGCGGTCAACTCGAAGCTCGGCTGCAATGTCGAGGGCTACGTCTTCGGGGACATGGACGTGAAGCTGTCGACGCCCGACGACCACACGCTGAAGGTGACGACCCCCGAGGCGGACCCGATCCTGCCGCTGCGGCTCTCCTTCATCGAGATGGTGCCGACGTCCACCGACGCGAAGAAGAAGGTGCGCGAACCCATCGGCACGGGGCCGTACCGGATCGCCGACTGGGAGCCGGGCCTGCGGCTCTCCCTCGCGGCGAACAAGAAGTACTGGGGCAAGGCTCCCGACTACCGCAAGGCCCTCTACCAATGGCGCCCCGAAGGCAGCGTCCGCGCCGCCATGGTCACCAACGGCGAGGCGGACGTGGCCACTTCGCTCGGCCCGCAGGACGGGGCGGGCGACACCGCGGTCACGTATCCGAACAACGAGACCACCGCGCTGCGCATGCAGCTCGGCGAGGCGCCGCTGAACGACGAGCGGGTGCGCAAGGCGATCAACTACGCGATCGACCGCAAGAGCATCGTCGACTCCCTCTACCGGGGCGACGCCAAGGTCGCGTCCCAGCTCGTGCCCTCCGGGATCACCGGGTACGACAAAGGGCTGAAGCCCTGGCCGACCGACCTCGCCAAGGCGCGGAAGCTGCTGGCGCAGGCGAAGGCCGACGGGGTCGATGTCGGGAAGCAGATCCGGCTGATCAGCCGGACCGCGCTGTTCCCGAAGGTCGACGAGACCGTGCAGGTCATACAGAACGAGCTGGCGGGGATCGGGCTCAACGTCAAGATCCAGATGAAGGACACGGCGGGCAGCACGGAGTTCCAGGAGCGGCCCTTCCCCAAGAACACGGGCCCGTATCTGCTGCTCATCCAGCACGGGAACCAGGCCGGTGACGCGGCCTTCTCCATGGATCAGTACCTGCTGAGCAAGGGGTTCCAGAGCTCCGGTGGCACGGCTGTCTTCGACCGGAAGATCCGCGCGGCGGAGGCGCTCACCGGTGACGCGAGGCAGCGGGCGCTGGCGGGGGTCTTCGCCGCGGAACCGACCGAGGTCACGCAGTACGCCTACGTGGCGCACATGTACGGGATCGTCTCGCTCGCGGAAGGGGTTCGTTACCGGCCCAACTCTGCGACGGGCGACGAGATGCGCCTCGCCGAGTTCACGCGCTCCGATTGACCGGGGGTGGGGCGCGCGCCCCTGCGCAGGTTGCCGCCCACCCCACGGGGCTCCGCCCCGGACCCCGCGCCTCAAACGCCGGCGGGGCTGGATTTGCCCGGACTCACCCGCCCTCCACGGCCAGAAGGCCCGCCCGCTCCCCGTCCTCCGACCAAGGGACAGCGATGTTCCAGTTCCTCCGCCGTCGCACGCTGACCAGCATCCTGCCGCTGCTCGCGGTGCTCCTCGGGGTCTTCGTCCTCGCGCGGCTCACCGGCGATCCGTCGTCCTTGTACCTGCCCGAATCCGCCACCCCGGCCCAGCGCGCCGCCTTCGCCGCCCGCAACGGGTTCGACGACTCGATCTGGCAGCAGATCGCCGACTACTTCGGCGGCGTCTTCCAGCTCGACTTCGGTGAGTCGCTGCGCACCGGCGAGTCCGCGGCGACGATGGCGCTACGGGCCTTCCCCGCCACGTTGCAGCTCGCCTTCGCGACCATGCTGATCGCCGTCGTCGGCGCGGTGATCATCGGAAGCTGGGCCGCCTACCGCCCCAACTCCCTTGCCGACCGCGTCTCTTCGTTCCTGTCCATGACCGCCGCGAGCGTCCCCGACTTCTGGTTCGCGATCACCGGCGTATGGATCTTCTCCGTCACGCTCGGCGTGCTGCCCACCTCGGGCGTCACCGACGGCATGCTCTCGTGGGTGCTGCCGGTGGCGACGCTCCTGATCCGGCCGCTCGGCGTGCTCACCCAGGTGGTGCGCGGCGCGATGATCTCCGCGCTCTCCGCCCCGTACGTGCGCCTCGCGCGCAGCAAGGGGGCCGGCAGCGTCCGCGTGGTCAGCCATCACGCGCTGCGCAACGCCGCCGCGCCCGCGCTCACCGTGGCGGGCGACCTCGCCGTCTCGCTGGTCAACGGGGCCGTGGTGGTGGAGACGATCTTCGGCTGGCCGGGCATCGGGAAGCTGATGATCGACTCCATCCTGGGCCGCGACTTCGCGGTGCTTCAGGCCGCGGTGCTGATCACCGCGATCACCATCTTCGCGCTCAACATCGTCATCGACGTCTGCTACGCGCTGCTCGACGCGCGCGTGCGCGAGACGGCGACGGCCTGAGGAGGACGCCGTGAGTATCTCGACCGACAAGCCGGTGGACTCCGCGTCCGACAACCCGGTTCCTACGAAAGGCGCCTCCGCGCCCCGCGGCAGCCAAGTCCCCCTGTGGCGCATGCTGTTGCGCGACCGGGTCGCCACCGTGGCGGCCGTGCTGCTCGTCCTGATCGCGCTCACCGCGGTCCTCGGCCCGCCGCTGCTCGGTTCCGCCGCCACGGATCAGGACCTGGCGAACGCCAACCAGGCGCCGTTCTCCCTCGACCACGGCTGGCTGGGGATCCTCGGCACCGATCCGCTCGGCCAGAGTGTGCTGGCCCGGCTGGTCGTCGCCGCCCGCACCACGTTCAGCGTGGCCGTGCCCGCGGTGCTGCTCGCGCTGGCCGTCGGCTCGCTGATCGGCATGTGGGCCGGCTACCACCGCGGCCGCAGGGAGACGGTCGCGATGCGCGTCGCCGACGTCATCATGAGCTTCCCTTCGCTGCTCATGGCGGTCGTCGTGCTGTACGTCTTCTCGCCGAGCATCGCCAACCTCGTCCTGGTGCTGACCGTCACCCGGCTCCCGGTCTATCTGCGCACCGCCCGGTCGGAATCCTCCGAGCTGCAGAGCCGCCTGTTCGTGGACGCGGCGCGCACCTTCGGCACGTCCAGCGGGGCGATCATCCGCCGGCACGTGTTCCCGATCGTGCTGCCGACGCTGTTGACCCTCGCCACGCTCGAATTCTGTTACGTGATGCTCGCGGAGTCCTCGCTGAGCTTCCTCGGCATCGGCATCCAACCGCCCGATGTGAGCTGGGGGTTGATGGTGTCGCAGGGGCGGACGTATCTGCAGAGCGCGTGGTGGCTGACCTTCTTCCCCGGGCTCGCCATCGTCATCACGACGGTCTCCGCGACCGTGCTCGCCTCCTGGGCGCGGCTCGCCACCGACCCCGCGCAGCGCTGGCGCCTCGCGCTGCCCCGCAAGGCGCGGCGCCGCGCGGGCCGCGCCGCCCGCACCGCCCCGGCTCCCCAGGAGGTCCAGTCGTGACCGCGACCGCCACGCGTACCGCCCTCGAAGTCGACGGCCTCAGCGTCGACATCCGCACCCCGCACGGCACCGTACGGGCCGTCGACAAGGTCACCTTCAGCGCCCGGCGCGGCCGGACGCTCGCCCTGCTCGGCGAGTCCGGCTGCGGCAAGTCGATGACCGCGCAGGCCATCGTGTCGCTGCTCGACCCGGCCGCCGAGGTGAGCGAGGGCCGGGTGCTGCTCGACGGCACCGATCTGGTCGCGGCCGACGAGCGGACCCGGCGCGCGCTCGCAGGCCCTGAACTCGCCATCGTCTTCCAGGACGCGCTCACCGCCCTCAACCCGGTCTACACGGTGGGCACCCAGCTCGCCGAGCCGTTCCGGATCCACCGCGGGATGTCCCGCAAGCAGGCCCGCAAGGAAGCGGTCGAGCTGATGGCGCGGGTCGGCATCCCGGAGCCGGAGAGCCGGGTGGACGCCTATCCGCACCAGTTCTCCGGCGGTATGCGCCAGCGCCTCCTGATCGCCATCGCGGTCGCCCTCTCCCCCTCCGTACTCCTCGCCGACGAGCCGACGACCGCGCTCGACGTGACCGTGCAGGCGCAGATCATGCAGCTGCTGCGGGACCTGCGCTCAGAGCGGGACATGAGCGTCGTACTGATCACCCACGACCTGGCCCTGGTCTCCGAGCAGGCCGACGAGGTCGTGGTGATGTACGCGGGCACGGTCGTCGAGTCGGGCCCCGTACGCGAGGTGTTCGGGGCGCCCCAACACCCGTACACGAAGGGCCTGTTGGACTCGGTGCCGGTGCACGCCGCGCGCGGTGAGGAGCTGCGGTCCATCGGTGGCGCCCCGCCGGACCTGCACTCGATCCCGTCCGGCTGTGTCTACCAGGACCGCTGCCCGCTGGTGCGCGACCTGTGCCGTGCGCGGCGCCCCGAACCGGCCGAGGTCGCGCCGGGCCGCACGGCCGCCTGCCACTTCTCCGACGAGGTGACCCGATGAGCGACAACCCGCTTCTCCAAGTACGCGAGCTCACCAAGACGTTCCAGGTCCAGGGCGCCGGCAAGGGGCGCCGCCTGCGCGCCCTGAACGGCATCTCCTTCGATCTGCGGCGCGGCGAGACCCTCGGCCTCGTCGGGGAGTCGGGCTGCGGCAAGTCCACGCTCGCCCGGACGCTGCTCATGCTGGAGCGGCCCGACGGCGGCAGCGTCCGCTTCGGCGGCGTGGACCCGTTCGCACTCAAGGGGGCGGAGCTGCTGGCGTGGCGGCGCCGGGTGCAGATGGTCTTCCAGGACCCGTTCGCCTCGCTCAACGCCCGGATGACGGCCGGCGAGATCATCGGTGAACCATGGCGCACCCACAAGTCCCTGCACCGCACGGCCGGTGAACGTGCAGCCCGCGTACGGGAGTTGCTCGACCTCGTCGGGCTGCGCAAGGGCGACGAGCACCGCTATCCGCAGGAGTTCTCCGGCGGCCAGCGTCAGCGCATCGGCATCGCCCGCGCGCTCGCCCTCTCCCCCGACGTGATCATCTGCGACGAGCCGGTCTCCGCGCTCGACCTGTCCGTGCAGGCCCAGGTGCTCAACCTCCTCAACGACCTGCAACGCCAGCTCGGCGTCAGCTATCTCTTCATCTCCCACGACCTGTCGGTGGTCCGGCACGTCGCGGACCGCGTGATGGTGATGTACCTGGGCGGCATCGTGGAACAGGGCGACACGGAGTCCGTCTTCGGCCGCGCCCTGCACCCGTACAGTTCGGCGCTGATGTCGGCCGCGCCGTCGCTCGACGCCGACGCACGCCGCGAACAGATCGTCCTCCAGGGCGAGTTGCCCTCCCCGCTCTCGCCGCCGTCCGGCTGCCGCTTCCGGACCCGCTGCTGGAAGGCGACCGACGCGTGCGCCTCGGCCGCGCCCGACCCGGCCGTCGACGCCCGGGACCCGGGGCACACGGCGGCCTGCTTCCATCCGCTGGAGGACACCTCCGGCCTGGTGGCCGCGGGTGGCGACGGTCTGTGACGCTCACCGGCTATCTGGTCGTCGCGGTCGCGGTGGTGATCGCCTCCTGTCTCCAGGCGTCCATCGGCTTCGGCATGGGGATGCTCGCCGCGCCGGTGGTCGCCGTCGTCGACCCGTCCCTCGTACCGGGAACGCTGATCATTCAGGCGGGCGTGCTCACCCTCCTCGTGACGGTGGCGGAGCGGCAGCACATCGATCTGCGGGGCACCGGCTGGGCGCTGGTCGGCCGGGTGCCCGGCACCGTCGCGGGAGCGCTGCTCGTGGCCGCGCTCCCGCCGCAGGGCCTCGCCCTGATGCTGTCCGGCGTGGTGCTCCTGGGCGTCGTCCTGACCTGCTTCGGCTGGGCCCCGCAGCCGCACCGTCCTGTCCTGGTCCTCGCCGGGTCCGCGTCGGGGCTCCTCGGCACCGCGACCTCGATCGGCGGTCCGCCGATGGCCCTGGTCTGGCAGGGCAAGGACGCCCCCGTGCTGCGCGGCACCATGAGCGGGTTCTTCCTCATCGGCTCGGTGCTCTCCGTCGCGACGCTCGCGTCCACGGGCGCCATCGGGGCGCACACGCTCCTGACCTCTGCCGTGCTCGCCCCCGCGCCGGTCATCGGCTACGCGCTCTCGCGTTACGTGAACCGCTTCATGGACGCCCGCCGGCTGCGCTGGGCCGCGATCGGGGTGTCGGCGCTGGGGGCGGTGCTGCTGATCGGCGAGCAGCTGGTGTGACGTTCGGTGCGGCTGATCGGCGAGCAGCTGGTGTGAGCTTCGGTGCGAACGTCAGCTCCCACCCCAGCGCGACCGTCGGCTCCGCACCCCACCGCGACCGTCAGCTCCGCACCAGGTTGCGCAGCGGCCGTCCCTCCGCGAGCGCCTCGACGTTCGCCCTGATGTCCTCGGCCCGGCCGCGGAAGGTCTCCTCGGTGTGGCCCGACTGGTGCGGCGTGAGCACCACGTTGTCGAACCCGGTGAAGTCCAGGTGCGAGGGCGGCGGCGCCGCGGGCTCGCGCGGGTTGCGCCACCAGACGTCGAGGCCTGCCCCCGCGATGGTGCCGTCGCTCAGCGCGGTGTGCAGCGCCTTCTCGTCGACCACCGCGCCCCGGGCCACGTTCACGAGCACGGCGGACGGTTTCATCGCGGCGAGCGCGGCGGCGTCCACGAGCCCGCGCGTCTCGTCGCTCAGCGGCACCGTCACCACGACCACGTCGCAGGCGCCGAGCATCTCGTGCAGCCGGTCCTGCCCGCCCACCCACTCCAGGTCCACCCCGGCGGGCGGCGGCGCGCCCGGGTCGCGGCGCACGGTGCGTACCCGCATGCCCAACGCGCCCGCCAGCCGGGCGACTTCGCCGCCGATCTCGCCCATGCCGAGGACGCCAAGGGTGCGCCCGGCGAGGACGCCTCCGAAGGCGTAGGACGGGTCGACGACCGCGTTGCGCCAGACGCCGGCCCGCATGTCCCGCTCGCCGCGCGCGACGTCGCGCAGCAGCATCATCGACACCATCACCACGTGCTCGGCGATGGAGCGGCCGTGGTGGAAGGTGTTCGCCACCCGCACCCCGGGCCGCAGCGCGTCCAGCGGGATCTTGTCGTAGCCGGCCCCGGTGACGTGCAGCAGCCGCAGCCGCTCCATCCCGGCCAGCAGTTCGCGGTCGGCGGCGGAGCACACGAGTACGTCGGCGGTGGCCGCGGCGGCGGTCCGGGCCCCGGGATCGTCCCCGTACGCGAAGGTCCAGCGGTGCGCGCCGCCTTCGGTGAGTACGTCCCTGAACCGCCCCATGACCGGTTCGGTGACCAGGACCTCCAGCGGCCGCACCGCTCCCCCGCTCACCACCGCGGCACCGTCGGGTCGAACTCCGGCTGGAAGCGGCGCATGTAGGAGGTGTCGTCGCGCTCGCGGATGCCGCAGTCGAGGTACTGCTCGTGCAGCCGGGCGAGCGCGTCGCGGTCGAGCTCTACGCCGAGTCCCGGGGTGGTGGGCACGGCGACGGCGCCGTCCTTGAACGTGAGCGCCCCGGGCACGACGACGTCCTCGGCGGGGTCCTTCCACGGCCAGTGCGTGTCGCAGGCGTAGTCGAGGTTCGGGGTGGCGGAGGCGAGGTGGGTCATGGCCGCGAGGCTGATGCCCAGATGCGAGTTGGAGTGCATGGACAGGCCCATGCCGAACGTCTCGCAGATCGCGCCGAGCCGCTGGGACCGCCGGAGCCCGCCCCAGAAGTGGTGGTCGGACAGCACCACTTGGACGGCGTCCTGGCGCACGGCCGGCGGCAGGTGCTTGAAGGCGACGACGCACATGTTGGTGGCGAGCGGCATCGACACCTCGCGCGCGACGCGGGCCATGCCCTCGATGCCGGGCGTCGGGTCCTCCAGGTACTCGACGACACCGTCGAGCTCCTGCCCGACCTTGACCGAAATGGCCACGTTCCAGGCCCCGTTGGGGTCGAGCCGGAGCGGCAGCTCGGGGAAGGCCGCGCGCAGCGCACGGACCGCCTCGATCTCCTCCTCGGGCGCGAAGACGCCGCCCTTCAGCTTGATCGCGCCGAACCCGTACGCGTCGATGATGCGCCGCGCCTGCCGGACCAGACCCTCCGGGTCAAGGGCGGCGCCCCACTCGTCGTCGTCCTGCCCGGGGTGGCCGGCCCACTTGTAGAAGAGGTACGCGCTGTAGGCGACGCGGTCGCGCACGGCGCCGCCGAGCAGGTCGCTCACCGGGCGGCCGACGACCTTGCCCTGAAGGTCGAGCGCGGCGACCTCGAAGGGCGAGACGACCCGGTCGGCGAGGGAGCTGTCGGTCACCATCCCGCTCATCCCGTGCCCGCCCACGCCGCTGTCGGCGGCCAGCGACTCATTGACCGCACGCCAGACACCGTTCAGGTCGAAGATGTCAGTGCCGACCAGGTGCTGCCCGGCCCGCTCAAGGCGGCCCAGATGCGGCAGGTCCCCGTAGGACTCACCGAGCCCGCACAGACCGCTGTCGGTCACGACCTCGACGACCGAGCGCAGCGCGAAGGGCTCGTGCACACCTACGGAATTGAGCAGCGGAAGGTCCCGGAACGCCACCGGCGTCACGCGCACCTCGGAGATCCGGTGCTTCTCAGTGTCAGACATGACCGGATCCTGACACGCGTCTACGTACGTAGACAAGGCTTGCGTATGTGATTTCGGGGGTCCGGGCCGACGGCCTCCGCCGCCCCGTCGCCTACGATGTGCCGGACGTTCAGGGGGTAGAAGTGGCAGCGAAGAACGCCTCGTTGGGCGCTGCGGACACCGAGTCGGGCCGCGGCCTGGTCAAGTCCGCCGAGCGCACCGCACGGATCATGGAGACGCTCGCCGAGTCCGCGGACGGCCTCAGCCTGAGCGGACTCCAGGAGCGGACCGGCTACCCCCGCTCCAGCCTGTACGCCCTGCTGCGCACGCTGACGACGCTGAAGTGGATCGAGACCTCCGACGGCGAGCAGACGTACGGCATCGGACCGCGCGCGCTGCTCGCGGGCACCGCCTACCTAGACCGCGACCCGGCGCTGCCCTTCGCCGTCCAGCAGCTCGAGAGCCTGCGGGCCGAGACCGGCTACACCGTGCACTACGCGCGCCTCGACGCCCCGAACGTCATCTATCTGGCCAGCCGCGAGGTCACGGAGCCCAAGCGCCTCGTGTCCCGCGTGGGCCGCCAACTGCCCGCACACGCCACCTCGTTGGGCAAGGCCCTGCTCGCCGAGCGGACCTCGGCCGAGGTCGACGCGATCCTCCCGGAGGACGGGCTGCGGCAGTTGACCGAGCACACGGTGGCCACCCGCGCGGCGCTCCACGACGAGCTGGAGGCGGGCCGGATGCGCGGCTGGTCGATCGAGCGGGAGCAGAACACCGCGGGGCTGTGCTGCGTGGCGGCCTGCGTCGGCTACCGCATCCCGGCGACCGACGCGATCAGCTGCTCGATGCCGCTGTCCCGTGCATCCGACAGGGAACTCGCCCGCGTCACCGAAGCGCTGCGCCGGCACGCGGACGAACTGGCGGGAACCCTGCGCCGCAAGGGCATCCGCTAGCGTCCGGACCCCGGCCGGGCCAAGTGCACTTACCGACCTACTCGACGCCGATCAGCATCAGCGCCGACTGCCGCCCACCGCGGTACACGACCGTGTCCACGGCCAGGTAGGACTCGCGCACATGCTGTTCGAGCCCGGCCGCGACCTCGTCGGAGACCTCCTCGCCGAGGACGAGCGTGACGAGTTCGCCGCCCGCCGCCAGCATCCGGTCGAGGACCGTGCGGGCCGTCACGGGGACCTCGCCGCCGATGACCGCCACGTCTCCGTCGATCAGGCCGAGGACGTCCCCGGCCTGGCAGATGCCCGCCATGGTCCACGACTGCCGCTCGGCGACGGCCAGTTCGCCGTACCGGGTCGCCCCCGCGGCCGAGGTCATCGCCACGACGTCCTCGTCGAAGCGCCGGTCGGGCTCGTGGACGGCGATCGCGGCGATGCCCTGGACCGCCGAGCGGGTCGGGATGAGCGCGATCCGGATGCCCTCGGAGCGGGCCTGCTCGGCCGCCGCCGCGGCGGTGTGCCGCAGCTCGGCGTCGTTCGGCAACAGCACCACCTCGCGCGCGTGGGCCCGCCGTATCGCGCCGACGAGCTCCCCGCTCGCGGGCGGCTCACCGGGCCGGTCGGGCACGGTCGTGGCGCCCGCCTCCCGGTACAGCCCGGCGAGCCCGTCGCCCGGCACAACGGCCACCACGGCCCGCTGCGCGCGCTCCCGCGGCGCCGAGGCGTGCGTCGCGTGCACATCGCCGAGCCCGAAGTGCGTGATGCGGATGCGGTACGGGCGCCCGGCCTCGACGCCCGCCTCCACGGCCGCGCCCGCGTCGTCCACATGTACGTGGACGTTCCACAGGCCGTCCCCGCCGACGACGACCAGCGAGTCCCCGAGGGCGTCCAGCCGCGTCCGCAGCCGGGCCACCGCCCCGTCGTCCGCTTCGAGCAGGTAGATGACCTCGAAGGCGGGTCCCGCGGCGCCCTCGTCCTCGGGGCATTCGAGCAGCACACCGTCGGGAACGGCATCCACGCGCGCGTGGCCGCCCGCTCCGCCCCGGCGCACCGGCGCCGCCTCCCCCGAGACCGCCTCGCTCAGCGCCCCCAGGACGGCCACGAGCCCCCGCCCACCGGCGTCCACGACCCCGGCGCTACCGAGGGCTGCGAGCTGCCCCGGCGTCGCGTCGAGCGCCACGCACGCGCCTTCGTAGGCGGCACGGACGACGTCCCGGCAGTCCCCGTCAACCCCGGAGGCGGCCGCCGCGGCTGCCGTCGCCACGGTCAGGACCGTGCCCTCCACGGGGTGGGCGACCGCCTCGCGCGCGGACTCGGCGGCCCGGCCCAGCGCCAGCCGCAGGGCGTCGGCGTCGGCTCCCGCCGCGTGATCTCCCTCACCGTCTCCACCCACGGCGAGGACCTGCGCCATGCCCCGGAGCAGCTGCGCGAGGATCGTCCCGGAGTTGCCCCGGGCACCGATGAGGGCGCCGTGCGCCATGGCGCGCATCACTTCGGGGAGCGCGGGGGCGGCCGGCTCGGGCCCCGCCTCGAGCCCGGCGAAGACCGCCTCGACCGCCTGATGCGCGGACTCGAGGGTCAGATAGAGATTGGTGCCGGTGTCCCCGTCGGCGACCGGATAGACGTTGATCGCGTCTATCTCCGCGCGGTCACGGCCCAGCGCCTCCAAGGCGAGTGAGCACCAGGCGCGCACCGCGATCACGTCGAGCACCTGCGGCACCTGCGCCTCCTCGAGCAGCTGGACTGGCACCGCAGAGTAGACCGCGGAAGGTGAGCGTCCGGAAAGAGGGCCCGGCCCACAATCCGGCCCCGACCTGGTCCGGAGCCCGGGCGGGCCGCCCTACCAGCCATGGTAGTTTCGTTGTACCGACGCAGCCGTTGTATGCTGCTCGGGTTGCCCGATATTCATCGGGCCATCCCCTGGCACCGCCACTCAGATCCTCCGATCCTGATCCCGGCATGCCGGGATCAACCGTAAGAGCATCTGAAGTCTTTGGAGTGACCCGTGGCTGCCAACTGCGACGTCTGTGGCAAGGGGCCGGGCTTCGGCAACAGCATCTCCCACTCGCACCGCCGTACGCCCCGTCGCTGGAACCCGAACATCCAGCGTGTGCGTGCCGTGATCAGTGGGACGCCGAAGCGCCTCAACGCCTGCACCTCGTGCATCAAGGCCGGCAAGGTCTCGCGCTGACGTTTCGCGTAGCGCGGCCACCTAGCTGGTTGCTTTAAAGAGCCGGTCCCCTCGGGGACCGGCTCTTTTTTGTGCCCACGGGCCCACAGCTGCCGGAGAACGCCTGGTGCGGGCGCACGCCCACCCGCACCGGCGCCCTCACGATTCGATCTCGCCTCCGGCGTATCCGTCCCCGAAGTGGTCCCAGCCACCCTGGTTCGTCCAGGGCGCCCCGTCCACGGTCACCTGGGACAGCGACGAGGGGCCGAGCACCTCGCCGATCACCTTCCAGCGGGCGGGCAGCTTCACCGACGGCGGGAAGGTGGCCACGATCGCATGGTCCTCGCCCCCGCTCAGCACCCACTGCAGCGGGTCGACACCGACGGCCTGGCCGATGTCGCTCATCTGCGAGGGCACATCCACCTGCCCCGACTTGATGTCGATACGGACCTTGCTCGACTCGGCGATGTGGCCCAGGTCGGCGATGAGCCCGTCGCTCACGTCACACATGGCGGTGGCACCGAGCCCGGCCGCCGCGGGGCCCGCGTGGTACGGCGGTTCGGGGCGGCGGTGCGCCTCTACGAAGGCGCGGGGCGAGCGGAAGCCGCGCGAGAGCACCGCGTATCCGGCGGCGGACCAGCCCAGCCAGCCGGTCACGGCTACGACGTCACCGGGCTGTGCGCCGGACCGGGTCACCGGCTCGTGGCCCTGCATGTCGCCGAGCGCGGTGATCGCCACGGTGATCGTGTCGCCGCGTACGACATCGCCGCCGACGACGGCGGCGCCCGCCACCTGGCACTCGTCGCGCAGCCCGTCCATCAGCTCCGACGGCCAGGACGCGGGCAGTTCGGCGGGCACCACGAGGCCGAGGAGCAGCGCCGTCGGCACGGCGCCCATGGCCGCGATGTCGGCGAGGTTCTGCGCGGCGGCCTTGCGCCCGACGTCGTACGCGGTGGACCAGTCGCGCCTGAAGTGCCGGTTCTCCAGCAGGACGTCCGTGCTGGCGACGACCCTGCGGTCCGGTGCCGCGATCACGGCGGCGTCGTCGCCGGGACCGATGCGTACGGCCGGGGTGGTGGTGAGCCGAGAGGTCAGCTCTCGGATGAGGCCGAACTCCCCCAACTCGCCGACGGTGCCCTTCATGCGCGTGCTGCCCTTTCTGCCCCGGTTCGCTGCCGCCCGCCAGGGCCGAATGCCCCGGCCCGCTTGCGGTCGCGGGCCGTCTCTGTCATGGGTACGGTTTGTGTCACGGGCCTGCCTTCCACGTCCGTGGGCGCCACAGCCGCCACCGGGTCTCCCCGCGGCGAGCGGTGACGCGATACCGTGGCGTCCCTTTCTCCCCACATGATCCTCGTGATGATCCTCGTGGCCGCCCTGGAGGTTCCGTGGTACAGGCGTACATCCTGATCCAGACCGAAGTAGGCAAGGCGTCGACCGTCGCCGAGCTGATCGGGAAGATTCCAGGAGTGATCCAGGCCGAGGACGTCACCGGCCCCTACGACGTGATCGTGCGCGCGCAGGCCGACACGGTCGACGAGCTCGGCCGCATGGTGGTCGCCAAGGTCCAGCAGGTGGACGGCATCACGCGCACTCTGACCTGCCCGGTGGTCCACCTGTAGCCCCCGTCTACGCTGTGCCGGTGAAGTCATATCGTCACCGGATCCGGCACGGCCGACTGATCCGCCTGTCCATCGCGGTGCCCTCGCTCTCCTTGCTGATCGCCACCGCGGGCTGCGCTTCGACGGACGAGGCGCCAAAGGCGGCGGTTCCCACTCCGGACGCGAAGGCCGCCAAGCTGTGCCGGAACCTGGACAAGGTCCTGCCGGAGAAGGTCGACGGACTCGAGCGCAACGATCCCGAACCGGGCTCGGAGCTCACCGCGGCGTGGGGAAGCCCCGCGATCATACTGCGCTGCGGCGTGCCGTGGCCCGACGCGGCGTTGAAGACGAGCAGCAACACGGCGACGATCGACGGCGTCGGCTGGGTCGCGGACGAACTCGACGACGGCGCACAGCGGATGACGACGGGCGGACGCCTCGCCTACGTAGAGGTGACGATCCCCAAGGACGAGGTGACCAAGAACGGGGCGGGCTCCCTGGTCGACCTGGCCGCCCCCATCAAGAAGGCGATCCCCAAGGGGATCGCCGACTAGAACGCCTGTCATGGAAGGTGTGGTTACCGCAGTCCGGTCGACCGCCGCAGCGCCGCCTGGATGAGCCGGTCCACCAGCTCCGGGTAGCTCACTCCGCTCTCCTGCCACATCCGCGGGTACATGGAGATCGGCGTGAAGCCCGGCAGCGTGTTGATCTCGTTGATGACGAACTCCCCTTCCTCGTCGAGGAAGAAGTCCGCCCGCACGATCCCCTCGCAGGACATGGCCTCGAAGGCGTCGACGGCGAGCCGGCGGACCTCGGCGGTCTGCTCCTCGCTCAGCGGCGCGGGCACGATGCCGGCCGCGGAGTCGATGTACTTCGCCTCGAAGTCGTAGAAGGCGTGGGAGTCGGCCGGCGGGATCTCGGCCGGGACGGAGGCACGCGGCCCGTCCTCGAACTCCAGGACCCCGCACTCGATCTCGCGCCCGACGATGCCGGCCTCGATGATCACCTTCGGGTCGTGCTCACGGGCCGTCTCGATCGCCTCGTCGAGCCCTTCGAAGGAGTCGACCTTCGTGATGCCGATCGACGAACCCGCGCGCGCGGGCTTGATGAACAGCGGCCAGCCGTGGTCCCCGACGAAGTCGGCGACGCGGCGGCGGGCGCCTTCCTGGTCCTGCTCCCACTCGCGCGGGCGCACGACCAAGTAGGGCCCCACCTTCAGCCCGAAGGACGTGAAGATGCGCTTCATGTACTCCTTGTCCTGGCCGACGGCCGAGGAGAGCACACCGCAGCCGACGTACGGGGTTCCGGAGAGGTCCAGGAGGCCCTGGATCGTGCCGTCCTCGCCGTACGGGCCGTGCAGCACGGGGAAGACCACGTCGACCTCGCCGAGGGCCTTGGGGACCGATCCCGGCTCGTTGTAGACGACTTCGCGGGAGCCCGGGTCGACCGGGAGGACCACGCCGCCCTCGGGCGACTCGGCGAGATCGGCGACGTCCGGCACCTGTCGGTCGGTGATGGCCATCCGCTCGGGATCGTCCGACGTCAGCGCCCAACGCCCCGCGCGCGTGATGCCGATCGGCAACACGTCGTACTTGGAGCGGTCGATGGCGCGCAGCACGGCGCCCGCCGTGACCACGGAGACGCCGTGCTCGGAGCTGCGGCCACCGAAGACGACGGCCACACGCGGCTTGGGCCCACCTGCGGTGGACGCAGGGCTCTGGGGGAGGTTCTCGCTGCTCATATCGCGTTGAGCGTACCTGCTGGTAGTACGAGAGTCAGCGCCCGCAGAGCCCCGGTCGCACAGTTGTCGTACGCCGTCGCTCAGCGTCGTTCCGGCTTGGCGGAGCGCGACATGAGCTCCTTCACCGCGACGACCGGGGACTTGCCCTCGTGGACGATCGCGACGACGGTCTCCGTGATCGGCATGTCGACGCCGTGCCGGCGCGCCAGATCGAGCACCGACTCGCAGGACTTGACGCCCTCGGCGGTCTGCTTGGTGACCGCGATGGTCTCCTGAAGGGTCATGCCCTTGCCGAGGTTCGTGCCGAAGGTGTGGTTGCGCGACAGCGGCGAGGAGCAGGTGGCCACCAGGTCACCGAGGCCCGCGAGTCCGGAGAACGTCAGCGGGTCCGCGCCCATGGCGAGCCCGAGCCGGGTCGTCTCCGCGAGCCCGCGCGTGATGAGCGAGCCCTTCGTGTTGTCGCCGAGCCCCATGCCGTCCGCGATGCCGACGGCGAGCCCGATCACGTTCTTGACCGCGCCGCCGAGCTCGCAGCCGATCACGTCGGTGTTCGTGTAGGGCCTGAAGTACGGGGTGTGGCTGGCGACTTGGAGCCGCCGGGCCACGGCCTCGTCGCGGCAGGCGACGACCGCGGCGGCGGGCTGGCGTGCGGCGATCTCGCGCGCGAGGTTGGGCCCGGTGACGATCGCGATGCGGTCCTCACCGACCTTCGTGACGTCCTCGATGACCTCGCTCATCCGCATCGCCGAACCGAGCTCGACGCCCTTCATGAGCGAGACGAGGACGGTGTCGGGAGCGAGCAGCGGCGCCCACTCCCCCAGGTTCTGGCGCAGCGTCTGCGAGGGCACGGCGAGCACCGTGAAGTCGGCGTCCGCCGCGGCCTCGGCCGGGTCGGCGGTGGCCCGCACGTTCTCCGGGAGTTCCACGCCGGGCAGGTAATCCGGGTTCGTACGCGTGGAGTTGACGGCCTCGGCGAGTTCGGCGCGGCGGGCCCAGAGGGTGACGTCGCAGCCCGCGTCCGCGAGCACCATCGCGAAGGCGGTGCCCCAGGAGCCGGTGCCGAAGACGGCGGCCTTCACGGGTCGTGTCACTTGCTGCTCTCCTCGGTCGTACCGCTCGCGGCCGAAGTGGCCGAACTGCCCTTGTCCCCATGCAACTTGCGCCGCTGCTGGATGCGCGCCTCACGCGGGTCGTAACGCTTCTCCGGTGCCTTCTCGCCGCGCAGCTCCGCCACCTCGGCGGTGATCGCGGTCATGATGACCTCGGTCACCTCCTTAAGGAGGTCGGGCGTGATCTCCCTGTCGTAGAACTCGGAGAGGTCGACGGGCTCACCGGCGAGCACATGGTGCGTTTTACGCGGGAAGAAGTCCGGCTTCTTGGAGTACGGCGCGAGCGCTTCGGTGGCGCCCCACTGGCCGACCGGAATCACCGGGCACTTCGTCTGCAGCGCCACGCGCGCGACGCCCGTCTTTCCGGTCATCGGCCACAGTTGGGGATCGCGGGTGAGCGTTCCTTCCGGATAGAAGGCCACACACTCACCGCGCTCCACCGCGTCGATCGCGGCCCGGAAGGCACTCAGCGCGTTCGTGGACTCGCGATAGACGGGAATCTGTCCGGTGCCGCGCATCGCCGCGCCCACGAACCCCTTCCTGAAGAGGCCGTGCTTGGCGAGGAAACGCGGGACCCGTCCCGTGTTGTACTGAAAGTGGGCGTAGAGGAACGGATCCAGATGCGAATTGTGGTTGACCGCGGTGATAAAACCTCCGTCGGCCGGAATGTTCTCCATTCCACGCCAGTCCCGCTTGAACAGAACCACCAGCGGTGGTTTGCAGAGGACCGCGGCGGAGCGGTACCAGAAGCCGATTCTGCGGCGGGACACTCGGACACCTTCCTCTAGGGGGGCCTGGGCCGCACAAGCGTCGGCCCGGCCCACCGGCCTGTCGAGAACACCGTACGCCCGCACGGACAGCCGCACCTCATGCACAGGTCACAATAGGCGCGTGCAGTGGACCCTGGTGATACCGCTGAAACCGCTGGTGCGGGCCAAGAGCAGACTGGCCCCCACGGCGGGAGACGCCCTGCGCCCAAGCCTCGCCCTGGCGTTCGCCCAGGACACCGTGGCAGCCGCGCGGGCCTGTACGGCGGTGCGGGATGTGGTGGTCGTCACGGACGATTCCCGCGCGGAGCGCGAACTGGCGGCCCTGGGCGCCCGCGTGGTCCCGGACAGCCCACAGGCGGGCCTCAACGCCGCTCTCGCGCATGGAGAGGCGTTCGTACGCTCCGAACGCCGGGCCGCCGCCATAGCCGCCCTGAACGCCGATCTGCCGGCCCTGCGCCCCTCCGAATTGGCCCGCGTTCTCGCGACGGCCGCCGCATTTCCCCGCGCATTTCTGCCCGATGCCGCCGGAATCGGCACAACGCTCTTGTCCGCGGCCCCCGGCACGGAATTGCTGCCCGCATTCGGCGGGGCATCGCGCGCCCGCCACACGGCGTCCGGCGCCGCGGAACTCCCCGTCGAAGGCGTCCACTCCGTACGCCAGGACGTCGACACCGGCGACGACCTGCGGGCGGCGCTCGCCCTCGGCGTGGGCCCGCACACCGCGAGGGCCGCGGCGGGGCTCCTGATCCCGGACTGAGTACGCTGCCCGTATGCAGGCCACCGCGTACACGTACGACTCCGAAACCCGTGCCGGCAGCGTCCTTCTGGACGACGGCACGCCCGTCCCCTTCGACGCCGCCGCCTTCGACGCGGGCGGCCTGCGACTGCTGCGCCCCGGGCAGCGGGTGCGCATCGAGATGCAGGACACCGAGGGCGCGGCCGACGCGCGGCGGATCACGCTGGTGACCCTGCAGACCTTCTGAAAACCCCCGTGGGGCCCGGCGAGGACCCCTGGACACACCGCGGGCCGGTCTCCCCGAAGGGAGCCCGGCCCGACGCGTGAGCAACCTTGTGGCGTACGCCCAAGAAGCGACTTACTTCTTGCGGGCGGTGGCCTTCTTGGCGGTGGTCTTGCGCGCCGTGGACTTCTTGGCGGGCGCCTTCTTGGCCGTGGCCTTCGTGGCGGGCGCCGTCTTCTTGGCGGTGGCCTTCTTCGCCGGGGCCGCCTTCTTGGCGGTGGTCGCCTTCTTGGCCGGGGCCGCCTTCTTGGCGGCGGTCTTCTTCGCCGTGGCCTTCTTGGCGGTGGCGGCCTTCTTGGCGGTGGTCGCCTTCTTGGCCGGGGTCGCCTTCTTGGCGGCGGTGGTCTTCTTCGCCGTCGTCTTCTTGGCGGTGGCCTTCTTGGCGGTGGTGGCCTTCTTGGCCGCCGCCTTCTTGACCGTCGCCGAAGCGCCGCCGCTCAGGCTGCCCTTGGGCGCCTTCTTGACCGCGACGTCGTTCTTCGGGAGCTTCTTCGAACCCGCGACGAGGTCCTTGAAGCCCTGGCCCGCGCGGAAACGCGGCACCGAGGTCTTCTTGACCCGGACGCGCTCCCCGGTCTGCGGGTTGCGGGCGTAGCGGGCCGGGCGGTCGACCTTCTCGAACGAGCCGAAGCCCGTGACCGAGACGCGGTCACCGCTGACCACGGAACGCACGATGGCGTCGAGTACGGCGTCGACGGCGTCAGCGGCCTGCTGACGGCCACCAACCTTGTCGGCAATGGCTTCTACGAGCTGCGCCTTGTTCACGTCTTCCCCTTCGGAGACATTGCCGGAGCGAATCTTTTTCGCACCGGCTTTTCGCACGTTAGGCAGATATATACCGCAAATCAAACGCGAAACGGGCTAATCACCCTTGTGCCGCAACGAACTGGACAGCCTCAGAGTTCCTCTTCAGTGATGGAGCCCTCTTCGAAGTCGTCGAGGTCCGCCATGAATCGCTCCAGACGCCTTGCCGCACCGGCGAGATCGTGTTTGGCCGCGGCCGTGACGGCCAGCAGCTTCCGGGTCAGCGCCATCCGTACGCCCTCCGGGACTTGCAGTGTGCGCACTCTTGCGTGCGCTTCCTTGAGTTGGTCCGCGACCGCCGCATACAGCTGGAGTTGGCCGTCGTGTTCCATGCACAGATTGTGCCATCTGGGGCGAGTTGTCGCCTCCGCAGGGTGCAACTCCCGCCCCAGAAGCCCCTTCTGGAGCCTCGTACGACGTGCTTGCCCAGAGTGTCTCCGACGCACGCTTACCCCCAGAACACCCCTGGTATTCAAGGGAGTTGAGAGGTCACGGCACCCCCTCGCGCAGGGCCCGGGAGGGGCTTTGGAGCCGGACACAGAAGTACCCCCAACCGGTGCACGATTGGGGGTACGGGGCCCTGTCGATGTGGCCTGAATAAGCCTTGCCGGGCTACGGATCCGTTAGAGAGCCGTAGGAATCCGGTCGGCTCAGACCTGGACCGTCTGCGGCTTGAAGGCCGGGCGCTTCGCCTCGTAGGCGGCGATGTCGTCCTCGTTGCGCAGCGTGATGCTGATGTCGTCGAGCCCGTTCAGCAGCCGCCAGCGGGAGTTCTCGTCCAGTTCGAAGGACGCGGTGACGCCTTCGGCCCGAACTTCGCGCTCCTGCAGGTCGACCGTGATCTCGGCCTGCGGGTCGTTCTCCACCAGGTCCCACAGCGCGTCCACGACCTTCTGGTCGAGAACCACGGTCAGCAGACCGTTCTTGAGGGAGTTGCCGCGGAAGATGTCCGCGAAGCGGGAGGAGATGACGGTCTTGAAGCCGTAGTTCTGCAGGGCCCAGACGGCGTGCTCACGGGACGAGCCGGTGCCGAAGTCGGGACCTGCCACCAGGACGGTGGCACCCTCGCGCTCGGGCTTGTTGAGGACGAACTCGGAGTCCTTGCGCCAGGCCTCGAACAGCCCGTCCTCGAACCCGTCCCGCGTCACCTTCTTGAGCCAGTGGGCGGGGATGATCTGGTCGGTGTCGACATTGCTGCGGCGCAGCGGGACGGCCCGGCCGGTGTGCGTGGTGAATGCTTCCATGACTCTCAGACTCCAGCGGCGACAGGGGCGTCGGACAGGTCGGCGGGCGAGGCCAGGTGGCCGAGCACGGCGGTGGCCGCGGCGACCTGGGGCGAGACCAGGTGCGTGCGCCCGCCCTTGCCCTGCCGGCCCTCGAAGTTGCGGTTGGAGGTGGACGCGGAGCGCTCGCCGGGAGCGAGTTGGTCCGGGTTCATGCCCAGGCACATGGAGCAGCCCGCGTAGCGCCACTCGGCGCCGGCCTCCTTGAAGACCTTGTCCAGGCCCTCCTCGACGGCTTGGAGGCCCACCCGCGCGGAGCCGGGAACGACCAGCATCCGCAGCCCGTCGGCGATTTTGCGGCCCTTGAGGATCTCGGCGACGGCGCGCAGGTCCTCCATGCGGCCGTTGGTGCACGAGCCTACGAAGACGGTGTCGACCTTGACGTCACGCAGCGCCTGCCCGGCCTCCAACCCCATGTACTCCAGGGCCTTTTCGGCGGCGAAGCGCTCCGAAGCGTCTTCGTACGAAGCCGGGTCGGGGATGTTCGCCGAAAGGGGCGCTCCCTGACCGGGGTTGGTGCCCCAGGTCACGAACGGCGACAGCTCATCGGCCTTGATGAAGACCTCGGCGTCGAAGACCGCGTCGTCGTCCGTCCGCAGCGTCTTCCAGTACTCGACCGCGGCGTCCCAGTCGGCGCCCTGCGGGGCGTGCGCACGGCCCTCCAGGTACGCGAAGGTGGTCTCGTCGGGGGCGACCATGCCCGCGCGGGCACCGGCCTCGATGGACATGTTGCAGATGGTCATCCGCGCTTCCATCGACAGCTTCTCGATGGCCGAGCCGCGGTACTCCAGGATGTAGCCCTGGCCGCCGCCGGTGCCGATCTTCGCGATGATGGCGAGGATCAGGTCCTTGGCGGTGACACCCTCGGGCAGTTCGCCGTCGACGGTGATCGCCATCGTCTTCGGACGCCACATCGGCAGCGTCTGCGTGGCCAGCACGTGCTCGACCTGCGAGGTGCCGATGCCGAACGCCAGGCCGCCGAAGGCGCCGTGCGTCGAGGTGTGGGAGTCGCCACAGACGACGGTGGTGCCCGGCTGGGTGAGGCCCAGCTGCGGGCCCACGACGTGCACGACACCCTGCTCGACGTCGCCCAGCGAGTGCAGGCGGACCCCGAACTCGGCCGCGTTCTTGCGCAGCGTCTCCAGCTGCACGCGCGAGACCGGGTCGGCGATCGGCTTGTCGATGTCGAGGGTCGGAGTGTTGTGGTCCTCGGTGGCGATGGTGAGGTCGGTGCGCCGCACCTGACGTCCGGCCTGGCGGAGGCCGTCGAAGGCCTGCGGGCTGGTCACCTCGTGCAGCAGGTGCAGATCGATGAAGAGGAGATCGGGCTCGCCCTCGGCGCGCCGGACGACGTGGTCGTCCCAGACCTTCTCCGCGAGTGTCCTACCCATCGCTTTCCCTCCGACCGGCTTGAGGTGCGCCGGCCCAACTAGAGATTTCGGATCGCCGTCGCCCGTACCCCTCGTACCGGACGCCAACGGCCGGGCCCGTTTGGTCCACGGGCCGGTGTGACGTACAGGGTGGCAAGTTCCACGGAAAATTGAACTTGCGTTTCACAGAGTGAGACGGGAGTATCGACGCATGGACAACAGTAGCGGCGTCGGCGTTCTGGACAAGGCAGCCCTTGTCCTGGGCGCTCTGGAGTCCGGACCCGCGACCCTCGCAGGCCTTGTCGCGGCCACCGGACTGGCAAGACCCACAGCCCACCGCCTGGCGGTGGCCCTTGAGCACCACCGCATGGTGGCGCGTGACATGCAGGGCCGTTTCATTCTCGGCCCGCGCCTCGCGGAACTCTCGGCGGCGGCCGGCGAGGACCGCCTCCTCGCGACGGCGGGCCCGGTGCTCACGCACCTGCGGGACGTCACGGGCGAGAGCGCCCAGCTCTACCGCCGCCAGGGCGACATGCGCATCTGCGTCGCCGCGGCGGAGCGGCTCTCCGGACTGCGGGACACGGTCCCGGTGGGCTCGACCCTCACGATGAAGGCGGGCTCCTCCGCGCAGATCCTGATGGCCTGGGAGGAGCCGGAGCGCCTGCACCGGGGCCTCCAGGGCGCCCGCTTCACGGCGACGGCCCTGTCGGGCGTCAGGCGCCGCGGCTGGGCTCAGTCGATCGGCGAGCGGGAGCCGGGCGTCGCGTCCGTCTCCGCGCCCGTACGCGGCCCCTCCAACCGCGTCGTGGCGGCGGTCTCGGTCTCCGGGCCGATCGAGCGCCTCACGCGCCACCCGGGCCGGATGCACGCCCAGGCGATCATCGACGCCGCGGGCCGCCTCTCCGAGGCCCTGCGCCGCACCGGTTGATCCGGTTGCCCCAACTCCCCTTATATTCCCTGCCCGTTCCCCGGCCGGTCGCTCCAACGCCGCAGCGACCGGCCGGAGTTGTCCACTCCTGGCTTCAACTCCCGTACGTGTGCCCGCACATGTCACGGCAGCACATGTCACGGCACACGAAAAGGACCCTTCCCGACTTCGGGAAGGGCCTTGATCGTTCGCGAGTACCCCCGACCGGATTCGAACCGGCGCTACCGCCTTGAGAGGGCGGCGTGCTAGGCCGCTACACAACGGGGGCCTTGACCACTTACGTGATCGAGCTGGTCTACCAGGACTCGAACCTAGAATGACGGTACCAGAAACCGTAGTGTTGCCAATTACACCATAGACCACAGAAGTTCAAGGCCTCGCGACCTGCGAACTCAGTGCGTACCCCCGACCGGATTCGAACCGGCGCTACCGCCTTGAGAGGGCGGCGTGCTAGGCCGCTACACAACGGGGGCCCTAGCGATCCTGCATTGAAGTCAGTGGGTGCGACCCGAACTGTCCTCACGGGAAGGATCTGTACCCCCGACCGGATTCGAACCGGCGCTACCGCCTTGAGAGGGCGGCGTGCTAGGCCGCTACACAACGGGGGCTTTGTGGATGCCATATCCACGGTTGCAGATGAGCTCTGCGAGCTGGCCTACCAGGACTCGAACCTAGACTAACGGAACCAGAAACCGTCGTGCTGCCAATTACACCATAGGCCACCGAAACGCAACCCCCGAGGGGATCTTGCTTGGCTTGCGCTTCCGGGATCCGGGCTTTTGGGCCCGCTCCCCTTGGCGCAGAAAGAACATTACCCGAAGGTGGACTGCGCTCCAAAACGGGTATCCCCGGCCAACAGCGCAGGCAGTTGCCCGAGCCCTGTGATGCGTACGAGTTCGGGCCTGCCGCCCAGTTCAGCGCGGTCGAGCCAGATTCCGCTCAGGCCCGCGTCGACGGCTCCGCGGGCGTCCGTGTCGGGCTGATCACCGACATACGCGATCTCGTGCGGCTCCAGGGAGAGCTCCTCGCAGACGGCGTGGAAGGCGGCCGCCTCGGGCTTGGCGACGCCGAGTTCGGCGGCGCACAGGACGGCCTCGAAGCGGTCGCGCACACCGAGGACGCGCAGCTTGCGGTCCTGGTTGTGCAGCGAGGAGTTGGACAGCACCGCGTGCCGGTAGCCGTCGGCGAGGGTGTCGAGGGCCGGGACGGTGTCGGGGAAGAGGCTCCACGCGGCCTCGTAGTGGCCGCGATAGCGCGCGAACCAGCCGTCGGCCTCCTCGGCCTCCATGGCGCGCCCCACGAAGCTGCGCACGCGGTCCCTGCGCTGCCCCTCCCAGTCGGACTCCCCCGCCTCGAACCGGGCCCAGTGCTCGCGCGTGGTGGCCCGCCACCGCACGAGCGCCTCCTCGACGCTCCCGAAGCCGTCTAGCAGCCCCTCCGCGTCGAGGTGGGCGCGCATCCCGACGGTGTCCGCCGTCGCGTAATCGAAGATCGTGTCGTCCACGTCCCAGACGATGGCCTTGATCGGCGTGCTGTGCGGCATGTCATGACCGTAACGCCGAAAGACCCGGAAGCCGTTCGCTTCCGGGTCTTTCAGGGGCTACACGCGACGCAGCGGGCTACGCGCGCGTGGTTACGCGGTGAGCTTTGCCAGGGCCGCGTCGATGCGGGCGAAGGTCGTCTCCTTGCCCAGGATCTCGAGGGACTCGAAGAGGGGCAGGCCGATGGTGCGGCCGGTGACGGCCACCCGGACCGGGGCCTGGGCCTTGCCGAGCTTCAGGCCGTGGGCCTCGCCGGCGGCCAGGACGGCCTCCTTGAGGGACTCGGGCGAGTTCCAGTCGGCGGCGTCCAGCTTCTCGCGGGCCGTCCTCAGGAGCGCGTCGGAGCCCTCCTTCATGGCCTTCGTCCAGCTCGCCTCGTCGAAGACCGGCTCGGAGAGGAAGAGGAAGTCCACGTTGTCCGTGATCTCGGAGAGGACCTTGAGGCGGGTCTGGGCGTGGGGGGCGATCGCCGCCCACTTCGCCTCGTCGAAGTCCTCCGGGGCCCACGGGGCGACGGGGGCCTTCAGCCAGGGCTCGCAGCGGGCCGCGAACTCCTTGGGGTCGAGCAGGCGGATGTGGTCGCCGTTGATCGACTCGCACTTCTTGAGGTCGAAGCGGGCCGGGTTCGGCTGGACGTCCTTGACGTCGAAGGCCGCGACCATCTCTTCGATGGAGAAGATGTCGCGGTCGGCGGAGAGGGACCAGCCGAGGAGCGAGAGGTAGTTGAGCAGGCCCTCCGGGAGGAAGCCGCGCTCGCGGTAGAGGTTGAGGCTGCTCTGCGGGTCGCGCTTCGACAGCTTCTTGTTGCCCTCGCCCATGACGTACGGGAGGTGGCCGAACTCGGGCACCAGCTTGGCGAGCCCCAGGTCCTTGAGCGCCCAGTAGAGGGCGATCTGGCGCGGGGTGGAGGAGAGCAGGTCCTCGCCGCGCAGGACGTGGGTGATCTCCATCAGGGCGTCGTCGACCGGGTTGACGAGCGTGTAGAGCGGAGCGCCGTTGGCACGGACGATGCCGTAGTCCGGGACGTTCTCCGGCTCGTACGAGATCTCGCCGCGGACCAGGTCGTTGAACGTGATCCGCTCGTCGGGCATGCGGAAGCGGACGATGGGCTTGCGGCCCTCGGCCTCGTACGCGGCCTTCTGCTCGGCGGTGAGGTCGCGGCAGTGGCCGTCATAGCCGGAGGGCTTGCCTGCGGCGCGGGCGGCATCGCGGCGCTCGTCCAGCTCCTCGGTGGAGCAGTAGCAGGGGTAGGCCCGGCCGGCCTCGACGAGCTTGTCGGCGACGTCCTTGTAGATGTCCATCCGCTGGGACTGGCGGTACGGGGCGTGCGGGCCGCCGACCTCCGGGCCCTCGTCCCAGTCGAAGCCGAGCCAGCGCATCGCGTCGAGGAGCTGCTCGTACGACTCCTCGCTGTCGCGGGCCGCGTCGGTGTCCTCGATGCGGAAGACCAGGGTGCCCTGGTTGTGGCGCGCGAAGGCCCAGTTGAACAGGGCGGTGCGGACCAGGCCCACGTGGGGGTTACCGGTGGGCGAGGGGCAGAAACGGACGCGTACGGGTGCGCTAGCCACGCTTGACAACCTTGTTGGTGAGAGTGCCGATGCCTTCGATGCTGACGGCGACCTCGTCGCCGACGCTGAGCGGGCCGACCCCTTCCGGGGTGCCCGTGAGGATGACGTCGCCGGGGAGCAGCGTCATGGCCTCGGAGATGTTGACGATCAGGTCCTCGATGGACGTGATCATCTGCGACGTGCGGCCGAGCTGACGCTGCTGGCCGTTGACCGTGCACTGGATCGTGAGGTCGGAGGCCTGCTCCAGGGAGAGGTCGGTCTCGACCCAGGGGCCCAGCGGGCAGGACGTGTCGAAGCCCTTGGCCCGCGCCCACTGCTTCTCGCGCTTCTGTACGTCGCGCGCGGTGACGTCGTTGGCGGCCGTGTAGCCGAAGACGACGTCCTTCACGCGCTCGCGCGGGACCTCGCGGCACATGCGGCCGATGACGACCGCGAGCTCCGCCTCGTGGTGGAGCTCCTGCGAGAAGTTCGGGTACTGGATCTCGGCGTCCGGGCCGATCACCGACGTCGACGGCTTGAAGAAGGCGAAGGGGGTGTCCGGGACCTCGTTGCCCAGTTCCTTCGCGTGCTCCGCGTAGTTGCGGCCGAAGGCGATCACCTTGTTCGGGAGCACGGGGGGCAGCAGCCGGACCTTGCTGACCGGGACCTTCGTACCGGAGAGTTCGAAGTCCGCGAACGGGATGCCCTTGATGATGTCGAGGACGAGCTCGTCTGGCTTGTCGCCCTCGACCGCGCCGAAGGCGACGTTCCCGTCGATGGAGAATCTGGCGATGCGCACGGTCTGCTGCGCCCCTTTTTCTGACGTTGGCCCGGGTGGGATGTGACCGACCCAGGCTAACGCGGTGGGGAGGACGCCGTCGGCCCGGTTGTTACGCCGCCGGGGCGGTCTCCGGAGCCACCATCAGGATCGTGCGCCTCGGGTTGGCCGTGTTCGTGGGGAGCGCCGCCGCGTGTTCCGGGACGGCCGGCGCGGCCTGGATCTCTTCGGCGTCCGCGAGGTGCGCCAGCGTCGTGCGCCGGGGGTTGGCAATGTTCTGGAACATCATCGTCTTCGTCATGACTGCGCTCTGGAACCTTCTCCGTAGTCTGGTGAGTCTTGTGGGCCATCCCTTTTCAACGTCAGGCTAAACATCTGATTCCCGCCGAAAGCCGGGAAGTTGCGATCACCCGCATGTGAGTTTGCTCACGGGGTACCTCGCAAATAGGGCACTTCGGGCCGCCAACTCCCGCCCGCGAAACGGACATTACGCGACTGAAGCCACTATTCCGCTCGCGACCACGACGGCCGGGACACCCCCCTGGCGTACACGGAAAGTCCCGCAATGACCGGGTTGGAGCAGGTCGAGTTGCACGACCCGTGACTCTCCTCTTACGCCGTGTCACACAGGGTGCGGCAGTCCCCTCGGGCCTTGTTGGAGATCCTGCACTGTGCTGGAATCGCGTGGACCGCCGCAGGTACAGAACCGGCGCGCACGGGCGCAAAACAGCGCCGAGCAGCGGCGGAGAGGGGGAACCAGCGCCGGTCACTCACGACCAAGGGGGACGTTTCAGGTCGCCCCCCGAACGACGCCGACACCGTCTTGTCCGTGTATACGGGCGGGGCGCCTGGTCCAGAGGTTGCGACGCTAGTGCAGGGACGTAAGAACAGGGATGGCAGCGCTGCGGCGGAGCCGGAGCCGCGCGGCGGGACCGGCCCGACAGCCGGCGGCACCCGGCCCCCGCACGCCCAGAACCCGGGACGCACCGCGTCCGTCGACACCTCGGAGGCCGACGGCAGGAGCGGCGGTTCCGGCTCGGGCACGCAGTCCTCGGCGAAGCCCAAGGGCCCCACGGGGCCCGGTTCGCGGATGGCGCTGCGCAACTGGCGCATCTCGACGCGTCTCGTCTCGCTGCTCGCGCTGCCCGTGGTCGCGGCGACCTCGCTGGGCGCGCTGCGCATCGCCGAGTCCCTGAACGACATCCAGCAGCTCGACAACATGAAGCTGCTGACCGAGATGACCAAGCAGGCCACCGAGCTGGCGTCGGCGCTCCAGGAGGAGCGCGACCAGGCGGCGGGCCCGCTGTCCAACGGCTCCTCGACGAGCGACTTCAACGTCAAGTCGACGCGGGAGAAGACCGACCGCGCCCAGGACACGTTCCTGCAGAGCACCACCGACATCAAGGCCGACGGCGAGACCGGCAGCCTCAACGGTGTGCGAGAGCACGCGGTGCAGATCGCCCACGAGCTGATCAACCTCAACAAGATCCGGCAGGGGGCGTACGAGGACCGGTCGAACTCCTCGCAGACCGTCGACTCCTACGCCCGCATCATCGACGAGCTGCTCTCCCTGTCCACGGACATGGCGCAGGCGACCAGCAGCCCCGAGATGATTCAGCGCACGCGCGCCCTCTCGGCCTTCTCCTCCGCCAAGGAGTACGCCTCCGAGCAGCGCGCCATCATCGCGGCCGCCCTGCCGCCCAACAGCTCCCGGTTCGGCAAGCTCTCGGAGACCGACCGGCAGTACGGTCTCGCGGCAGCCGAGAACCAGGAATCGCAGATCCAGTCGTTCAAGGCCGTCTACGGCGCCGTGCCCGCGCAGGAGCTGCTGAAGCCGATCGAGGAGAACAACTCCACGATCAAGGCCGCGGACACCTACGCGAACCGTGTGCTGCAGAAGTCCGACGGCATCAAGTCGCAGGACAAGCGCTCGTACAAGGACTGGGTCGACGCGGACACCACGCGCGTCCAGGAAATGTCCAAGATCGAGCTGACGCTGCTCAACCAGATGGAGCAGCAGGCCCGCGAGCTGCGCAACGCCTCCGAGCGCTCGGCCATCATCAACGGTGCGCTGATCCTGCTCGTGCTCGGCGTCTCGCTCGTCGGCGCCTTCGTCGTGGCCCGGTCCATGATCCGCTCGCTGCGTCGGCTCCAGGACACCGCGACCAAGGTCGCCCAGGACCGCCTGCCCGAGCTGGTCCGCGAGCTGTCCGAGTCCGACCCCCAGGACATCGACACGTCCGTGGAGTCGGTCGGCGTGCACTCGCGCGACGAGATCGGCAAGGTGGCCGCGGCCTTCGACGACGTGCACCGCGAGGCCGTGCGTCTCGCCGCAGAGCAGGCCCTCCTGCGAGGCAACGTCAACGCGATGTTCACCAACCTCTCGCGCCGTTCGCAGGGCCTCATCCAGCGTCAGCTGTCGCTCATCTCCGAGCTGGAGTCCCGCGAGGCCGACCCGGACCAGCTGTCGTCGCTGTTCAAGCTCGACCACCTCGCGACCCGCATGCGCCGTAACGGTGAGAACCTCCTCGTTCTCGCCGGTGAGGAGCCCGGTCGTCGCTGGACGCGGCCCGTGCCGCTCGTCGACGTGCTGCGTGCCGCCGCGTCCGAGGTGGAGCAGTACGAGCGCATCGAGCTGGCCGCCGTGCCCGCGACCGAAGTCGCCGGCCGCGTGGTCAACGACCTCGTGCACCTGCTCGCCGAGCTGCTCGAGAACGCGACCTCGTTCTCCTCGCCGCAGACCAAGGTGAAGGTGACCGGTCACGCGCTGCCCGACGGGCGGGTGCTCGTCGAGATCCACGACACCGGCATCGGCCTCTCGCCCGAGGACCTCGCCGCGATCAACGAGCGCCTGGCGGCGCCGCCCACCGTGGACGTCTCGGTGTCCCGCCGCATGGGTCTGTTCGTGGTCGGTCGGCTGTCGCAGCGCCACGGCATCCGCATCCAGCTCCGCCCCTCCGACTCCGGTGGTACGACCGCGCTGGTCATGCTCCCCGTCGATGTCGCGCAGGGCGGCAAGAAGCCTTCCGGCAAGGGCGGCCCCGGTGGTTCCGGTGGTCCGGCCGCCGCGCAGGCCGCGGCCGGTGTCGCCGCCGCGCGGCGCGGCCAGGCGCCCGGCAACGCCGGTGGTCCTCCCGGCCTCCTCGGGGGCGGCTCCGGTGCTCCCGGTGGGCGGCCGCAGGTCGGTGCCGGTACGGGTGGGCCGCGTGCGGCGCTGCCCGGGCGCGGCGGTGGCCCGCAGGCGCCGGCCAATTCCGGTGCCAACGGTCCTTCGGGTCCCTCGGCCCCCTCCGGTCCTTCCGCTCCCGACGCGTTCGGCAAGGGCCAGGCTCCCGGCGGCCCCGTGCCGCCGCAGCAGCGCACCCACAGCGACCCCAACGAGCCGCGGGGCCGGCGCCCGATGCTGCCCCCGCGCGGTGGTGGCCCGCGTGCCGAGCTGCCGGGTGGCAACCCGCAGCCCCGTACGCCGAGTTGGAGCGACGAGAACGCGCAGCCGAACCTGGACGCTCCGCGCGGTCACGACGAGCCGGACACCACGGCCCCGTTCCCGCGCGTCCGCGACGACCGCCAGGGCCCGCCCCAGCAGGGTGGTCACGGCCCGGCGCAGGACTCCGGCCAGTTCGTCCGCTCCGACGTCTTCGGCCCGCGTGACGGCAACACCGGCGGGCCCGACGCGGCGAGCGGCTTCCGGGACGGCGGCTTCACGGACCGTCAGGACCCGTCCGCCACCGGCCAGTTCAACCAGCAGCAGGGTGGCCCGTCGAGCACCGGCCGGCACCAGCGCCCGCAGGACCCGAGCACCGACCGGTTCCCGCGCGTCCAGGACCCGTCCGCCACCGGTCAGTACGGCCGGCAGCAGGGCGACCCGTCGGCCACCGGCCGGTTCGCGCAGCCGCAGGGTCCGACGGACAGCGGCGGTTTCCCGCGCCCGCAGGACCCCTCGTCCGGCACCGGCCAGTTCCCGCGCTCCCAGGACCCGGCGAACACCGGCCAGTACAACCAGGCGCAGGGCGACCCGTCGGCCACCGGTCAGTTCCAGAACCCGCAGGAGCCGTCGAGCACCGCTCAGTTCCCGCGTGTTCAGGACCCGTCGGCCACCGGCCGGTTCAACCAGCCGCAGGGCCCGTCCGACAGCGGCGGCTTCCCGCGCCCGCAGGACCCCTCGTCCGGCACCGGCCAGTTCCCGCGCTCCCAGGACCCGGCCGGCACCGGCCAGTACAACCGTCCGCCGAGCGACCCGGCGAACACCGGCCAGTACGCGCAGCCCCAGGGCCGCTCGGCGACCGGCCAGTTCGAGTTCACGCCCCCGAAGCCGCCTCAGCGCAACGGCGGTCAGGACCAGGGCATCCCGGCGCAGCCCTCGCAGGAGGACTTCCTGCCGCCGGGCGACAACTCGGGCGGGGACGGCCGTACGCCGCTGTACGACAACCTGGAGACGAACTGGTTCCACGGCCAGAACGGCCAGAGCCAGGGTCAGAACCAAGGCCAGGGCCAGGGTCAGAACGGTCGGAACCAGAACGGTCAGGGCCGCAGCCAGGGCATGCAGTCGCCGAACGGGCGCCCCGATCAGGGTCTCCCGCAGCGGCAGCAGCAGGGCCAGGCCCCCTCGGCCGCCCCGTCGCGCCCCGCCGCGTCCCAGGACCCGGCCGAGGCCAACTGGCGGCAGTCCCCCAACGACGACCTGATGCGCCAGGCCGAGCGGGTGCGCAAGCCCGCCGCGGGCGGCGTCACCCACTCCGGTCTGCCCCGCCGTGTGCCGAGGGCGAACCTGGTGGCGGGCACCGCTCAGGAGCAGCAGACTCAGACCGGTCCTCAGGTCTCGCGCGCGCCCGACGAGGTGCGCGGTCGGCTGACCAATCTCCGTCGGGGCATTCAGCAGGGGCGGCAGGCCGGAAACACCGGCAGCTACCCCCGCCCCACTCACCAGCAGGAGCGTTAGTTGAGCCAGATGAGCCAGGCGGCACAGAACCTGAACTGGTTGATCACGAACTTCGTGGACAACACGCCGGGTGTCTCGCACACGGTCGTGGTGTCCGCGGACGGGCTGCTGCTCGCGATGTCCGAGGGGTTCCCGCGCGATCGCGCGGACCAGCTGGCGGCCGTGGCGTCGGGTCTCACCTCGCTCACGGCCGGCGCGTCCCGGATCTTCGAGGGCGGCCCGGTGAATCAGACGGTCGTGGAGATGGAGCGCGGCTTTCTCTTCCTCATGTCCATCTCGGACGGCTCGTCGCTCGCCGTGCTCGCACACCCCGACTGCGACATCGGCCTCGTCGGCTACGAGATGGCGCTGATGGTCGACCGGGCGGGCTCGGTGCTCACCCCCGACCTGCGCGCAGAGCTTCAGGGCAGCCTTCTGCACTGAGGCCCGTAACGGCCGGTAACCCCGGCCACCCCCGCAGTCTGCTTCATCGGCAGTCCCGGAATCCAGTCAGCGCACGCAATCCGCACACCCGATATTCCGCCGTCACAATCCCCCCACCGGCCCACCCTCAGACGGCAGGCCCCCGCACTTGTCGTCCCGCCCGGAGGATCCATGACCCCGCCCACCGACTCACACGACCCGTACGGCGCCACCGCCCACGCCGGGTACGGCTTCGAGGGCGACCAGCCCCTGGTCCGCCCCTACGCGATGACCGGTGGCCGGACCCGCCCGCGCTACCAGCTCGCCATCGAGGCGCTGGTGAGCACGACGGCCGACCCCGCGGCCCTGGTGACGCTGCTGCCTGAGCACCAGCGCATCTGCCACCTGTGCCGCGAGGTGAAGTCGGTGGCCGAGGTCTCGGCGCTGCTTTCGATGCCGCTCGGCGTGGCCCGGATCCTCGTCGCGGACCTGGCCGAGGCCGGGCTCGTCGCCATTCACCAGCCGGGCGGCGACGAGGCCAACGGCGGTGCGCCGGACGTGACTCTGCTCGAAAGGGTGCTCAGTGGACTTCGCAAGCTCTGACGGTTCCGTGGGAACCGCCCGTGCCACCACCTCGGCGAAGATCGTGGTGGCGGGCGGCTTCGGCGTCGGCAAGACCACGTTCGTCGGGGCGGTCTCCGAGATCAACCCGCTGCGCACGGAAGCCGTCATGACCTCGGCGAGCGCCGGGATCGACGACCTGACGCACACCGGGGACAAGACGACGACCACCGTCGCCATGGACTTCGGCCGCATCACGCTCGACCAGGACCTGATCCTGTACCTCTTCGGTACGCCGGGCCAGGACCGCTTCTGGTTCATGTGGGACGACCTGGTGCGCGGCGCGATCGGCGCCGTCGTCCTCGTCGACACCCGCCGCCTCGCCGACTGCTTCCCGGCCGTGGACTACTTCGAGAACTCCGGCCTGCCCTTCGTCATCGCCCTCAACGGCTTCGACGGGCACCAGCCGTACGCCCCCGAAGAGGTGCGCGAGGCCCTGCAGATCGGCCCGGACACCCCGATCATCACCACCGACGCCCGGCACCGCGCCGACGCGAAGAGCGGTCTGATCACGCTGGTCGAGCATGCCCTCATGGCCCGCTTGAAGTAACCGGGCGCCTGTCAAAAACGGTCGGATCTCGGTCATCAAGTGGCTGGATCCATACGGCAGTTGTCGTAGCCCATTCGGCGCCCCCTGTGGCCTTTGACACGCCGGGCCCTGGTGTTCATAACGTTTCGAAAGAGAATTCCCAGGGCACCGACACACGTCGCGCACAGCCGGTTCCACTGCGCTCACAAGAGCCCCGCCTTTTGGCGGGGCTCGCTCTTTATGACCGTTTTATCTGGGGTGTGCGTCACGCGGAGCTTCCGCTTCCGACTGTTTGGAGGTGTGCCTCCTGACGTGCTGGAATGCGCTGAACTGCCCAGTAGGAATGGGCCTGGAGACATACCGCGGCACAACGTAGGTGCCGACGCCGAGAGGTTGTTGGTCGAGTGAGGCGAAGCAAGAACAGTCCCGAGCCGGTCTCGGCGCGGGGCAACTTCACCCCGCCCCCGCGCGACGCGGCGCGGACCGCGCCGGCGGCCGAGGCCACGGCGCCGGCGTCGTCGGGCGGACGCATGTCGCCCCGTAACTGGCGTGTACCCACCAAGCTGAACGCCATCCTTCTCATACCCGTGCTCGTCGGCCTCGTCATGGGTGGCTTCCAGGTGTCGAACTCGATCGACACCTGGCAGGAGGCCGAGGACGCCGAGAGCACCGCACGCCTCGTGCAGGCCTCGCTGACGTACGGCAACCGCCTCATCGAGGAGCGCGACAGCACCGCGGCGCCCCTCCTCCAGGGCAAGACGGACGACCCCCAGGTCGCCAAGGCCCGCGAGGCCACGGACACCGCCGCCGAGAAGTTCCACGCCGCGGCAGCGAACATGCCGCAGAAGGAAGGCCTCGAGCGCCGCATGGCGCAGTTCACCAAGGTCGAGCCCCAGCTGAAGAAGCTGCGGGCCGCCGCGTACACCTCCAGGCTGCCCGGCGTGCAGACCGAAGAGGGCTACGTCGCCATCCAGCACCCGCTGATGGAGTTCGCCAACGAGCTCGGCCTCGGCACCGGCAACATCACCAGCTACGGCCGTACCGTCTACGCGATCTCGCTGACCAAGGCGGCGCTCTCGCTGGAGCGGTCCATCGGCATGCACCTCCTGGTGAAGCCCGGCCCCGGCGCCACGAACCTGACCCGTCAGCGCACCGCGCTCGGCAGCTACGCCTACCTCGAGAACATCGCCATCGAGGAGTACAAGGGCGGCGGTACGGCCGAGGACCTCCAGAAGCTCCAGGGCACGATCAAGAGGCTGAAGTCCGACGGCGCCAAGCAGGCCGCCGCGGCCAAGGCCAAGAACCCCTCGTACATCCCGCCGCCCGAGAACACCAAGATGGTCGGCGCCGTGGTGGCCCTGCCCAGCACCCAGCCGAGTGCCAGGCTCGCGCTCGCCCAGAAGGGCGTCACGCCCGAGAACTGGTGGGCGGTCAACACGGCGAAGTTCGACGCCTATCGCACGATCGAGTCGAATCTCGCGGACAAGGCCGTGACCGAGGCCTCCGGGATCGCCGCCGACGCCAAGCGCGAGGCGATCATCATCGGTGCCGCCGTCGTGATCGCCCTGCTCGTCGCCGTCCTGATCGCCGGCCAGATGGCCCGGCAGATGTCCCGCTCGATGCGCCGGCTGCGCTCCGCCGCCTTCGACGTGGCCGAGCAGCGCCTGCCGATGCTCGTCGACCAGCTCTCGCGCACCGAGCCGGGCCGGGTGGACACCCGCGTACAGCCGATCCCGATCGTCACGACGGACGAGATCGGCGAGGTCGCCCGCGCCTTCGACCAGGTGCACCGCGAGGCCGTCCGGCTCGCCGCCGAGCAGGCGCTGCTCCGGGGCAACATCAACGCGATCTTCACCAACCTGTCGCGCCGCAACCAGTCGCTGATCGAGGGCCAGCTGACCCTCATCACCGACCTGGAGAACAACGAGGCCGACCCGGACCAGCTGGAGAACCTCTTCCGCCTGGACCACCTCGCGACCCGTATGCGCCGCAACGGCGAGAACCTCCTGGTGCTCGCGGGCGAGGAGCCCGGCCGCCGCTGGGACCAGCCGGTCCCGCTGGTCGACGTGCTGCGCGCCGCGACCTCCGAGGTGGAGCAGTACGAGCGCATCGAGCTGGCCGGCGTCCCCGAGGCCGAGATCCACGGCCGCGCGGTCACCGACCTCGTGCACCTGCTCGCCGAGCTTCTGGAGAACGCCACGACGTTCTCCTCGCCGCAGACCAAGGTCCGCGTCACCGCGACCCGTCTCCCCGACGGCCGCGTCATGATCGAGATCCACGACAAGGGAATCGGCCTCACCGCCGAGGACTTCGCGGACATCAACCACAAGCTGGCCAACCCGCCGACGGTGGACGCCGCGATCTCCCAGCGCATGGGCCTGTTCGTGGTCGGCCGCCTGTCGGACCGGCACGGCATCCGCGTGCAGCTGCGCCCCTCGGGCGAGCAGGCGGGTACGACGTCGCTGGTCATGCTGCCCGAGGCGATCACGCACGGTGGTGGCGGCGGGGTCCAGGAGGACTCCGAGTTCACCGTCTCGACGATGATCCCGAAGCAGGCCGCGTTCGAGCACACCCCGCTGCGCACGGCCGCCGAACTCGGCTTCGACGACAGCCAGTACGACATCCCGGACGACGCCCGCGAGTTGGACCCGGTCGGCCGCTCCCTCATGCGTGAGGAGCGCCGTGCGGCCCTGGAGGCGCAGCAGCAGGACGACCCCGTCCAGGACCAGCGGCAGCCGCAACAGGAACGCCCGCTCTTCCGCGACGACTTCCAGCCACAGCAGCCGCAGCAGGACCGTCCGCCCTTCGCGGAGCAGAACCCGTACGACACCCGGCAGGCCCCGTACGACAACCGCCGGCAGCTCGGCTACGACGATCCGCAGCAGGGCGTCTACGACGAGCACCGGGGCGGCTACGACGGCCGGCAGCAGGGCGGTTTCGACGACCGGCAGCAGAACGGTTTCGACGGGTTCGTCCCCGTACAGCCCACCCACGGCACCGGACAGCCGGACGGGTTCGCCTCCGGGTACGCCCCGCAGGACGGCTATGCGGAAGCCCCGCGGGAGCCGTACAACCCCTTCGAGCCGTCCTCGCAGCGAGCCGACTGGCAGGCACAGGACGCCTTCCGGGAGCCCTACCGACCCGATTTCCAGGGCCCGTTCGGCACCGAAGCGGAATCCGCTCCGGGCACTGCCGCAGCGGACCGGGAACGCGTAGGCTTCGACGGACACGGTGCCACCCCCTCGGCAGATTCGGCCGGACCGGCCCCTTCCGCACCCCACGCGCTGACCGACGCAGGTCTGCCGCGGCGCGGTGGCGGTGCCCCGCAGGAGCCCGCGCCGACCCCCCAGCAGGCCCCCGAGACCCGCTCCGAGGACGACACCGACTGGCGCTCTGCCAACGACGCCCGGTGGGTGCGCGCGGAGCAGCTCAAGAAGCCGAAGGCGGGCGGGGTCACCGCGTCCGGACTTCCGCGCCGGGTGCCCAAGGCCAACCTGGTCGAGGGCACGGCGGAGTCGACGCCGCAGGGCGGCCCACAGGTCTCCCGCGCCCCCGAAGACGTCAGGGGCAGGCTCAGCAACCTGCGTCGCGGCGTACAGCGGGGACGCAGTGAAGGCAGCAGTGATACGAACGGCCAGGGCTTCGGCCCTGACAGCACCTACAACCAGGAGCGTTAGTGTGAGCCCGATGAGCCAGGCGGCACAGAACCTGAACTGGTTGATCACCAACTTCGTGGACAACACCCCCGGTGTGTCCCACACGGTGGTGGTCTCCGCCGACGGACTCCTTCTGGCGATGTCCGAAGGGTTCCCCCGCGACCGCGCCGACCAGTTGGCGGCCGTCGCCTCGGGTCTGACCTCGTTGACCGCGGGCGCCTCCCGCATCTTCGAAGGCGGCCCGGTGAACCAGACAGTTGTGGAGATGGAGCGAGGATTCCTCTTCATCATGTCCATCTCCGACGGCTCTTCTCTCGCCGTCCTTGCACACCCCGAGGCGGACATTGGCCTCGTTGGGTACGAGATGGCCCTTCTTGTCGACCGGGCGGGCACGGTTCTCACGCCGGACCTGCGGGCGGAGCTTCAGGGAAGCCTTCTCAACTAACAGACAGGCAGTGCGTATTCGTGTCCCGGGGCCGTAAGGTTTCGGGACGCGGCTCCACAGTGATGGTGCCCAGCGCAGTCGGAGGAGGAAGTTCGTGTCTGGTTCAGCAACACCCCCGAGCGGTTCGTCGGCCCAGTGGCCGCCCTACGGCCACGGCCAGGGGCGGGGCCAGGCGGGCATGGGTGACGACGGATCCCAGAACCGGTACAACTTCCCGTCTTCCCCCTCGTCGGCGAACCACGCCCGACCGACCCGGCAGCCCGGTCCCTACGACCAGCCGCCCGCGCCGCGCATCCAGCCCGTGCAGCCGCAGCCGCGCCCCGACGCGAATCCCGCACCCGCCGCAAAGAACAACCCGCTGGTGCGCCCGTACGCCATGACGGGCGGCCGCACAAGGCCGCGGTACCAGCTCGCCATCGAGGCGCTGGTGCACACCACCGCGCAGCCGCACCAGTTGCAGGGCCAACTGCCCGAGCACCAGCGGATCTGCACTCTCTGCCGAGAGATCAAGTCGGTGGCCGAGATCTCGGCCCTCCTGACGATCCCTCTCGGTGTGGCCAGGATTCTCGTCGCCGACCTCGCGGAGGCGGGACTGGTCGCCATCCATCAGCCCGGCGGCGACGAGAGCGCCGGCGGCCAGCCAGACGTGACATTGCTCGAAAGGGTGCTCAGTGGACTTCGCAAGCTCTAGCGGAGGGCCGGCTGCTCCAAGCCGTTCCACCACATCGGCGAAGATCGTGGTGGCAGGTGGTTTCGGCGTCGGCAAGACGACGTTCGTGGGCGCCGTCTCCGAGATCAACCCGCTGCGCACCGAGGCCGTCATGACGTCCGCGTCCGCGGGCATCGACGACCTGACCCACACCGGGGACAAGACGACCACGACGGTCGCCATGGACTTCGGCCGCATCACGCTCGACCAGGACCTGATCCTGTACCTCTTCGGTACGCCGGGCCAGGACCGCTTCTGGTTCATGTGGGACGACCTGGTGCGCGGCGCGATCGGCGCCGTCGTCCTCGTCGACACCCGCCGCCTCGCCGACTGCTTCCCCGCGGTCGACTACTTCGAGAACTCCGGCCTGCCCTTCGTCATCGCCCTCAACGGCTTCGACGGCGCGCAGCCGTACAACCCGGACGAGGTCCGCGAGGCCCTCCAGATCGGCCCCGACACCCCGATCATCACGACGGACGCCCGCCACCGCGCGGACGCCAAGTCGACGCTGATCACGTTGGTGGAGCACGCCCTCATGGCCCGCCTCCGGTAGTCGCCCGACCCTGACACGGCGAATGGCCGCACCCCTTGCCGGGTGCGGCCATTCGCCGTGTCAGGGGGGTCAGGACCCTAGCGCCTCGGCCCGTTCGGCCAGCGCCTCGTTCATGGCCCGGAACTGCGGCAGCGTCCGGGACGTCAGGACGCCCTGGGCGAAGGGCACGGCGACTCCGGTGAAGCGTTCGCTCTGGGTGAGACGGACGCGGTGCGGGCCGAGCCGTTCGACGGTGAAGCGGTGCTGCCTGTCGGCGATCCAGCCGGGCCCCATCTTCCCGAGCCAGCGCAACTCCACTCCGGCATCGGCGACTTGGACCTGCGGCTCGAAGGTGCTGTCTCCGCCGGAGTCGTGCATCACGATCCGCAGTCGCGCGCCCTCCGTCAGACGGCCGCCGGAGGAGGTCACTCGCGCCGAGGTCATGAACGGGTTCCACTCCTGGTAGGCCGGGAGGAGGCCGTGGAGGTGCCGGCCTGCGGGGCGGTCAGTGACGTATCAGCCATCGTGGGTCCTCTTTCGCGTCGGTGGCGAACGGACGTGCTGACGAGCGCTGTGCGTCGAGCGGTGTGCGTCGAGGGGCGGGAGTCAGGCCAGGGCGCCGCGCAGGGCGTCCGTGACGAGCTGGTCGACGTAGGCCGCGTCGAGCGGGCGGCCGGTGATCAGGAGCCGGTAGTAGAGCGCGCCGGCGAGCTGGTCGAAGAGCACTTCGGGGTCGAGGTCCGCGCGCAACTCGCGCTGCTCCTTTGCCTGTTCGAGCAGGGTCAGCACCAGCGCGTTGCGGCGCCGGAACATGGCCTGCACGGCCTCGCCGACGTCCCGGTGGCGGGCGGCCGCGGCGGCGACCTCGGCGACCAGCCCCGCGGAGGTGTCCCCCGACGTGGCGGGGCGGCCGGCCTGCCGCATGCGGTCGAGCCCGGCGACGATCGCGTTGAGGTAGCGCGTGAGGTCGGCGCGGACGTCGCCGCCGTACTCGACCGGCACGGTGTCCTGGAAGCGTCCGACCACGGCCACCACGAGATGGTCCTTGGTGGGCCAGCGGCGGTACAGGGTGGTCTTCGCGACGCCCGCCCGCGAGGCGGCCTCGTCGACGGAGAAGCGGTCGTAGCCGCGCTCCAGCAGCAGCGCCAGCGCCGCGTCGACGATACGGGCGTCCGCTCCCTCGCTGCGTGGGCGACCGCGCCGGACAAGGCGCCCACACGAAGAGGCCCCGTCTCCTCTCGGGAGACGGGGCCTCTTCGGTGCTTCGAGGTGCTGAGCGGGTGCGTCAGCGCCAGCTGTGCGGCGCGCGGAAGCCGGGCTCGCGCTCCAGGCGGCGCCACCCCGCGCGGTTGTGCCGGACGTGGTGCGCCGGGGCCTCGGGAGTGGCGGCGGCGCGGGCCAGCAGGATCGCGGTGATGGCCGCGACCTCCTCCGGCTCGGCGTGGCCCTTCTCGACGCGGATGTCAGGCATGGGCATGTGGCAGGTCTCCTACGACTAGTGCCGGTTACTGCGGCGGGTTGCCGTGCTTGCGGGACGGCAGGTCGGCGTGCTTGGTGCGCAGCATCGCCAGGGACTTGATCAGCACCTCACGCGTCTCCGCGGGGTCGATCACGTCGTCGACCAGGCCGCGCTCCGCCGCGTAGTACGGGTGCATCAGCTCGGCCTTGTACTCCTTGACCATCTTCTGGCGCATCGCCTCGGGGTCCTCGGCCTCGGCGATCTGCCGGCGGAAGATCACGTTGGCCGCGCCCTCGGCGCCCATGACCGCGATCTCGTTGGTCGGCCAGGCGTAGGTGAGGTCGGCGCCGATGGACTGGGAGTCCATGACGATGTACGCACCTCCGTACGCCTTGCGCAGGATCAGCGAGATCCGGGGCACGGTGGCGTTGCAGTACGCGTACAGCAGCTTGGCGCCGTGCCGGATGATGCCGCCGTGCTCCTGGTCGACGCCGGGCAGGAAGCCGGGGACGTCGAGCAGGGTCACGATGGGGATGTTAAAAGCATCGCACATCTGGACGAACCGGGCGGCCTTCTCCGAGGCCTCGATGTCCAGGACGCCCGCGAGGGCCTGCGGCTGGTTGGCGACGATGCCGACGACCTGGCCGTCGAGCCGGGCCAGGGCGCAGATGATGTTGCGCGCCCAGCGCTCGTGGATCTCCAGGTAGTCGCCGTCGTCGACGAGCTCCTCGATGACCTTGGTCATGTCGTACGGGCGGTTGCCGTCGGCCGGGACCAGGTCGAGCAGGACGTCGCCGCGGCGCTCCGCCGGGTCGTCGGACTCGATGGTCGGCGGGTTCTCCCGGTTGTTCTGCGGGAGCATCGAGAGCAGGTAGCGGACCTCGGCGAGGCAGGTCTCCTCGTCGTCGTACGCGAAGTGCGAGACGCCGCTCGTCTCCGCGTGGACGTCGGCGCCGCCGAGCCCGTTCTGGGTGATCTCCTCGCCCGTGACCGCCTTGACCACGTCCGGGCCCGTGATGAACATCTGCGAGGTGTCGCGGACCATGAACACGAAGTCCGTGAGCGCCGGGCTGTACGCCGCGCCACCCGCGCACGGGCCGAGCATCACGCTGATCTGCGGGATGACGCCGGACGCCCTGGTGTTGCGCTGGAAGATGCCGCCGTAGCCGGCGAGGGCACTCACACCCTCCTGGATACGGGCGCCCGCGCCGTCGTTCAGCGAGACCAGCGGGGCACCGGCCGCGATGGCCATGTCCATGATCTTGTGGATCTTCGTGGCGTGGGCCTCGCCCAGCGCGCCGCCGAAGATCCGGAAGTCGTGCGCGTAGACGAAGACCGTGCGGCCCTCGACCGTGCCCCAACCGGTGATGACACCGTCGGTGTGGGGCTTCTTGGCCTCCAGGCCGAAGCCGGTGGCCCGGTGCCGGCGCAGCTGCTCGACCTCGTTGAACGAACCCTCGTCGAGGAGCAGCGCGATGCGCTCGCGCGCCGTCAGCTTCCCCTTCGCGTGCTGGGCCGCGGTCGCCTTCTCGCTGGGTCCGGCCAGTGCCTGCGCACGGATCGCGTGCAGCTCGGCCACGCGTCCACGGGCGTCGGTGGGCTCGTCCCCAGGGTTCGAGGCGCTGTCGTCCAAAACGGTCATGTAGTGACCTTACGAAAGGCACCCATGAAAACCGTCCGTCGACTCCGTACAGTCTCCGGCCCGTTTTCCTGGTAGCCCTGAACAGAACCCGGCCGCCGGGGGGCCGAAGTGACTGCTCAGCGCGGGTCCGCCTTGTAGACGTCACACAAAGCGGCGCCCTGAGACCCGCCTCACACCGCCGCCGTCACCGCCGTCGGCGCGCACCGCGCACACGCCCGAAAGGGCGACCCGGACCATATCGGGCTGTAATCGAGGAAACACGCATCGTTTGATGTTGAACATTGAACATCATCGCGCTACAGTCGAACCAGTTGATAGTTCAACGTTCAACATCACTGCATCACTCCACCTGGCACCCCCCGTGCCGCCCGTCCCCAAGGAGCACGTCATGGGCATCTTCGGCCGCAAGAACGAGTCCGCCACCACCCCCGCCACCGCCGCTGCCGACGCGCCGGCCAACCCGGACCTCGCCGCCGTCACCGGCGACTACACCGTCGACCCCGCTCACACCACGCTCGGCTTCGTCGCCCGGCACGCCATGGTGACCAACGTGAAGGGCAGCTTCAGCGACTTCACCGGCTCGCTGCACCTGGACGGCTCGGACCCGGCGAAGTCCACGGCCTCCTTCGACGTGCAGATGGCGAGCATCTCGACCGGTAACGAGGACCGTGACGGCCACCTGAAGAGCGCCGACTTCTTCAAGATCGACGAGTTCCCGACGATGACCTTCCGGTCGACCTCCGCCGAGTCCCTGGGCGGCGACGACTACCGCATCACGGGTGACCTGACGATCCTCGGCACCACCAAGCCGCTCACCATCGACCTGGAGTTCAACGGCGTCGCGAAGGACCCGTTCGGCAACGAGCGCGTCGGCTTCGAGGGCAAGACCGAGATCCTCCGCTCGGACTGGGGCCTCACCTGGAACGCCGCGCTCGAGACCGGTGGCGTCCTCATCTCCGACAAGATCAAGCTCAACTTCGACATCTCGGCGATCAAGGAGGCCTGAACCGGCCCACTGCGTCGGCGAGTTCAGGCGGTCACGAGTTTCGTGACCGCCAACTCGTGTTTTCCTGCGGGGTGGGCAAGGTGGTCATCCAACGGCATCCATCCGCCGAAGTAGGGCATGCTGCGGTCACACGCGCGGCCCCCGGCGGAGCGCGCACCCGCCGCTGGACGGACCCCGAGGAGCCCGATGCCGCCACCCGTGCCGTCGACACCCGCCCCTGATCGGAGCGTCGACGCCGCTGTGGTGCGGCGGGGCATTCTCGACGCGGACGCGGGGCCGGACCCGTATGTGTTGCGCGACGCGCGCGTGCGCGGGGCGCTGGCGCTGGACGGGGCCGAGATCAAGCGGCTCGTACGGTTCGAGGAGTGCCGCTTCGACGAACCGATGACGTTGGAGGGTGCGAGCACGCTCGCGCTCAGTGTCACCGACTGCGATCTGCCCGGATTCCTGGCGCCGACGGCGCAGATAGGCGGGCGGCTCGACCTGCGCGGGTCGACGATCAGCGGGGACGGCCCGCGCGGCGCCGTATACCTCGTGCACGCGCACATCGCGGGCGGTATGCGGCTCGACCGGGCGCGCCTGGTGGCACCGGAGGGCATCGCGCTGAACGCGGGCGGCCTTGTCATGCAGGGCGGCGTGTTCTGCGAGGAGGGGTTCGTCGCGCACGGTCAAGTGCTCGTGCCGGGAGCCGAGTTGACCGGTGGGCTGTGGATGGGCGGGGCGCGGATCGTGGTCCCGGAGCCGGACCAGGTCGCGTTCAACGGGGACGGGCTGCGGGCGTCGACCGTGCGCCTGCACGAGGGGTTCTGGACAAACGGCCGGGTGCGGTTGCGTGGGGTGCGGGTCGACGACCTGTTGTCGTTCGGCCGCGCCGAACTCGTGGGCGCGGGCTCGTCGTTGATGTGCGTGGGCGCACAGGTGGAGGCGCTCGACCTGCGGTTCACGAGGCCACCGGCGGGCGGCGTGAACCTGCGCAACGCGCACGCGGGCCGTATCCAGGACCACCCCACCACCTGGAAGGGCCCGTTGGGCCTGGACGGATTGACGTACGACTGGCTGGCGTCGACGGCCGCCGCGCAGCACGAGGACAGTACGAACCGGCTGGCGTGGCTGCGCCTGCAACCCGGGTACGCACCCCAGCCGTACGAGCAACTCGCCGCGCACTACCGGAGGTTGGGCCATGAGGGCGAGGCCCGCCGCGTCCTGCTCGTACGCGAGCGGCGGCGCCGCGCGACGCTCGGTCCCGCCGGGCGGGCCTGGGGGTGGCTGCTGGAGGCCACCGTCGGGTACGGCTACCGGCCGTGGATCGCCGGGATCTGGCTCGCCGCGCTCACCCTGTTCGGCGCCGCCGTCTTCGCCGCGCACACCCCCGTACCGAACAAGAAGGGCGAGGGGCCGCCGTTCAACGCGGCCGCGTACGCCCTGGACCTGATGGTGCCGATCGGCGGGCTCGGCCAGCGCGGCGGCTGGCACTGGGACGAGGCGGGCGTGCAGGGCCTCGCGTACGGGCTGATCGCGGTCGGCTGGATCCTGACGACGACGGTCGTGGCGGGGGTGACGCGGACGCTGAGCCGGGGGTGAGGACGCCCGCATGTCACAGATTCGGGGTCCGCTCCGTCTCCTCTCTGAGTAACCACGGGAGGAGCCGGACCGATGTCCCACCGCACGGAGCGCCGCGAACCCACCCCCGCCGCAGGAGAACGCCTGGCCGACTGGGCCGACGGGCGGCTCGGGATCCACGGCCTCGGCCGGAAGTATCTGCGCAAGGTGTTTCCCGACCACTGGTCGTTCATGCTGGGCGAGATCTGCCTCTACACCTTCCTCATCCTGATCCTCACCGGCGTCTATCTGACGCTCTTCTTCCATCCGTCGATGAACGAGGTGACGTACGACGGCAGTTACGTGCCGCTGAAGGGCATCCGGATGTCGGAGGCGTACTCATCGACGCTCGACCTCAGCTTCGACGTGCGCGGCGGTCTGCTCATCCGGCAGATCCACCACTGGTCGGCGCTGATCTTCGTCGCGGCGATGTTCGTGCACATGATGCGGCACTTCTTCACCGGCTCGTTCCGCAAGCCGCGCGAGCTGAACTGGCTGTTCGGCTGGCTGCTGCTGTTCCTCGCCCTCTTCGAGGGCCTGCTGGGGTACTCGCTCCCCGACGACATGCTCTCCGGCGCCGGCATGCGGCTGATCGAGGGCATGACGCTCGCCGTCCCGATCGTCGGCACGTATCTGTCGTTCTTCTTGTTCGGCGGCGAGTTCCCGGGGAACGACATCGTGGCCCGCTTCTACTCGATCCACGTCCTGCTGCTGCCCGGCATCATGGCGTTGCTCGTCGTCACGCACCTGATCCTGGTCTTCTACCACAAGCACACCCAGTATCCGGGCCCGGGAAAGACCGAACGCACCGTCGTGGGCGAGCCGTTCTTCCCGAACTACGTCGCCAAGGCGGGCGGCTTCTTCTTCCTCGTGTTCGGCGTGGTCACGCTCGTCTCGGCGGTCGCGTCCATCAACCCGGTCTGGGTGTACGGGCCCTACCGCCCGGACCATGTCTCCACCGGCGCCCAGCCGGACTGGTACCTGGGGTTCGCCGAGGGCCTGGTGCGCGTGATGCCGGGCTGGGAGATCGTGCTGGGCGGCCACACCCTGGCGCTCGGCGTCCTCGTCCCGTTCCTGGCGTTCCCGCTGTGGCTGGTGCTGGTCGGGGTGTACCCGTTCGTGGAGGCGTGGATCACGGGCGACAAGCGGGAGCACCATCTGCTCGACCGTCCCCGGAATCGGCCTGTCCGTACGGCACTTGGCGCGGCCTGGCTGACCGGCTTCCTCGTCGCGATGGCGGCCGGCGGCAACGACCTCTGGGCCACGCACTTCCACCTCTCCGTGAACGCCATCACCTGGTTCGCGCGGGTGGCGCTGTTCGCAGGGCCCGTCCTCGCGTTCGTCGTGACGAAGCGGGTGTGTCTCGGGCTCCAGCACCGGGACCGGGAGAAGGTGCTGCACGGACGCGAGACGGGACGCGTCAAGCGACTCCCGCACGGCGAGTACGTGGAGGTCCACGAGCCGCTGGAACAGGGCGAGTTGTACCGCCTCACGCAGCACGAGCAGCCCGCCGCGCTTGAGGCGCTGCCGGACGAGGACGAGCACGGGGTACGTCGGCGGGTGCGGGCGGCGCAGCGGCTGCGGGTGGCGTTGTCGCGGTGGATGTTCGGGGCGGGGACGCAGGTGCCGAAGGCCGGCCCACCGCTCCAGGCGGGCTCGGCACATCAAGCCCCTCCGGCAATCGAGCAGCAGGGTCCGGGGCGGAGCCCCGAGACGTCGGACCGCTAGAAGGACCGCTAGAACCCGCCCCCGAAGTCCCCTCCGCCGCCACCACCGAAGTCGCCCCCGCCTCCGCCGTCGCCGAAGCCGCCGCCGAAGTCACCCGGGTCGAAGTCGGACCCGGAGACGTCGCCGCCGTCGAAGCCGCCACCGAAGTCACCGCCGCCGTAGTCGGCGGCGTAGGCGGGGCTCGCCAGCATGGAGCCGAGCACCGTGCCGACCAGCAGGCCCGGCAGCATGCCGCCGCCGAAGTAACCGCCGGCCCACGGACCGTACGCCGGGCCGGCCTCGTAGTACGGGCGGCGCTCCCCCTCCCCCGCGTCGACCGTGCGCACGTGCGGGTCCTCGCCGTCCCGCAGCCGCGTCGCGTCCGCCGCGCAGACCGGGACCTCGCGTGCCGAGCCGCCGGGCGGCGTCCACTCGGCGTCCTCGGTGGAGGGGCCGTGGCGCGGGTCGAAGAAGCAGGGCGCCCTGCGCTCGGGCAGCGGGCGGCCCTCACGGCGCGCGGCGAGCTGCGCGAGCGAGAACCGGCCGTCCTCAAGGGCCTGCGTCACGCCGCGCACATCGTCCGGGCGCTGCGCGTCGGCCATGTACTGCTTGGCCTTCTCGTACGCGTCGAGCGCCCGCTCGAAGTCCGCGCGCATCGCGTCGTCGGCCCCGGCCTCCGCCGGGTGGAAGTCGAGCCGGTCGAGTTCCTCGCCGAACGCGGTGATGTCCTCGTCCACCACGACCCGCAGCTTGTCGAGCGCCTCGCGCTGCTCCTCCTCGCGCCTGCGCCGGTTCCGCCTGCTCAGGGCGTACACACCGGCTCCGCCGATCACCACGACCGCGCCGACGCCGATCAGCGGCCCGGCGGAGACGCCGTCGTCACCGCCACCCGCGTCCCAGGCGGACGGGGCCGAACCCTTGGCCGTACGGACCGACGTACTCACGAAGTCGTCGAGCTGGCTCTTGGCCGACTGGCCCTGAACGCTGTCGACCGCGTTCTTGACGGACTGCTGCGACATCACCCGAGAGTCCGCGCGCGCGTCGAACCGATCGCCGAGGCGGACCCCGTACACGCCCACGACCCCGGTCTTCGCCCGCAGGTCACTGAACAGCTTCTGCGTCGGGAAGTCGGCGGGCAGCACCGCCACCATCACCGGCTTGTCCGCGTCCTTGATCTTGTTCTCGAGCGCGTCGACGTCGTCCGACGTCAGTCCGGCGGACGCGCCGGGCGCGACGTAGACGGGGCTCTTCTCCAGGGCGTCGGCCACGGTGGACACGTCCGTGGCCGCCGAGGCGGGTGGCGCCACCGCGAGGGTGGCGCCCAGAGCGAGGAGCGGGGCGGCGAGGGCGGCGATAAGGGGCCTCATGTATCGACGCTAACTCGCTTCGCCCACAAACGCGGGTGCTTACTCGACCGGTTCCACGCCCGCGCGCAGCAAACCGAAGGTGTAGGCGTCCTCCAGCGCGTCCCACGACGCCGCGATCACGTTCTCGGCGACGCCGACCGTGGACCACTCGCCGGTGCCGTCGGAGGTCGAGATGAGGACGCGGGTCGTGGAGGACGTGCCGTGCTTGCCCTCCAGGATGCGGACCTTGTAGTCGACCAGCTCCAGCTTCGCGAGCTGCGGGTAGATCCGCTCCAGGCCGACGCGGAGCGCGCGGTCGAGGGCGTTGACCGGGCCGTTGCCCTCCGCCGTGGCGACGATGCGCTCGCCCTTGGCCCACAGCTTCACCGTGGCCTCGTTGGCGTGGGAGCCGTCGGGGCGGTCCTCGACGATCGCGCGCCAGGACTCGACCTGGAAGTACTTGCGCTCCTTGCCCTCGACCTCGGCGCGCATGAGGAGTTCGAACGACGCGTCCGCGGCCTCGTACGTGTAGCCCTGGAGCTCGCGCTCCTTGACCCGCTCGACGACCCGGCCGACCAGCTCACGGTCGCCGCCGAGGTCGACGCCGAGCTCCTTGCCCTTGAGCTCGATGGAGGCGCGGCCCGCCATGTCGGAGACCAGCATCCGGATGTGGTTGCCGACGAGGTCCGGGTCGATGTGCTGGTACAGGTCCGGGTCGACCTTGATCGCGGAGGCGTGCAGGCCCGCCTTGTGGGCGAACGCCGAGACACCCACGTACGGCTGGTGCGTGGACGGGGTGAGGTTCACGACCTCGGCGATGGCGTGCGAGATACGGGTCATCTCGCGCAGCGAGCCCTCGGGGAGGACCTTCTTGCCGTACTTGAGCTCCAGGGCCGCGACGACCGGGAAGAGGTTGGAGTTGCCGACGCGCTCGCCGTAGCCGTTCGCCGTGCACTGGACGTGGGTCGCGCCCGCGTCCACCGCGGCGAGCGTGTTGGCGACGGCGCAGCCCGTGTCGTCCTGGGCGTGGATGCCGAGCCGGGCGCCGGTGTCGGCGAGGACGGTGGAGACGACCGCCTGGACCTGGGCGGGCAGGAAGCCGCCGTTGGTGTCGCAGAGGACGACGACGGAGGCGCCGGCCTCGTGCGCGGTCCGGACGACGGACTTCGCGTACTCGGCGTTGGCGCGGTAACCGTCGAAGAAGTGCTCGCAGTCGACGAAGACCCTGCGACCCTGCGCGACCAGGTACGAGACCGTGTCGCGGACCATCTCCAGGTTCTCTTCGAGGGTCGTGCGCAGGGCCAGTTCGACGTGCCGGTCGTGCGACTTGGCGACCAGGCAGACCACCGGGGCGCCGGACTCCAGAAGGGCCCGCACCTGCGGGTCCTCGCTCGCCTTGGCGTTCGCCCTGCGGGTGGCACCGAAGGCGACGAGCTGCGCGTGCTTGAAGTCGATCTCTTCCTGCGCGCGGGCGAAGAACTCCGTGTCGCGGGGGTTGGCACCGGGCCAGCCGCCCTCGATGAAGCCCACGCCGAAGTCGTCCAGGTGCCGTGCGATGGTCAGCTTGTCCGCGACGGTGAGGTTGATGCCCTCGCGCTGCGCGCCGTCGCGCAGCGTGGTGTCGAAGACGTGGAAGGAATCGTCGAGTTCAGTGGGCTGTGCACTGGGACGTTCACTGAGGCTGCTGCTCATGCTGATCTGGCTCCTGATGGGGATCTCGGTCTACCGGAATGACCGGCTCCACCGTCCATCTATGATCCCTCGCGCTCTCCGCCTGGCTATGGGTGGGCCAGAAACAGAAAAACCTCTCGCGGGTGCGAGAGGTCTGCGCGCGGGTCGAGGACGACGGTGTCCACCTGTACCGGGTCGTACGAGGTGGTCACTGCGGACCGGCGCGCCTGCTGCCAATAATGCTGGCGAACGAGAGCACGCCCGCAGTCTGCCACAGCCCGGCCGAGGGCCGGGCTGTGGTCTCACGATGCGGTCAGGCGGCCCCGCGGAGCGGCGCTTCCTGGACAAGGAGCGCCGCCGCGAAAGCCACCGCGCACAGCACTGCCGACCCGACCGCCACCCCGTGCAACCCGGCGACGATCCCCTCCGGGTCGGAGCCGCCGTGCGCCCGTTGGGCGAACACGGACCCGAGCACCGCCACGCCGAGCGAGCCTCCGACGGTCCGCAGCAGCGTCTGTGTCCCGCCGGCCGCGCCGATGTCACGGCGCTCGGCGCTGTTCATGGTGATCAGCAGGGAGGGCTGAAACAGGCACCCGAGGCCGATACCCAGGGCCAGGGGCAGGGCGGATGCCGCCCAGGTCGCCGTTTCGGTGCCCAGCAGGAGCAGAGCCAGGGCGCCCGCCGTCGCGAGAGCGCCGCCCGCGATCGGGTAGCGCCTGTAGCGGCCGCCGTTGCTCACCCGGCGCCCGATGGCCAGTTGGGCGCCCATCATGCCGAGCATCAGGGGAAGCAGCAGCAGCCCGCTGCCCGTCGACGACATGCCCCGTACGTGCTGCATGTACTGCGGCAGATAGGTGGCGGCCGCGATCATCGCCGCCCCCGCGGTGAAGGTCAGCACCTGCGCGACGCCGAAGTTGCGGTCGCGGAACAGCCGGGGCGGGATCACCGGCTCGGCCGCTCGCCGCTCCACCGCGACGAACCCTGCGAGGGCCGCGACCGAGACCAGTGCGAGCGCCGCGATCTGCGGCGACATCCAGGCGTACGTCACCCCGGCCCAGGACGACAGCAGCGTCAGGGCGAGGATCGCGGCGGTGAGCAGCGCGGCGCCCGCGAGGTCGACCCGTGCCCGTACCCGCTCCGTACGCACCCGTACGCCCGCCCCGACGATGGCGAGGGTGACGGCCCCGACGGGCACATTGACGTAGAACGCCCACCGCCAGTTCAGCTGGTCCGTGAGGAAGCCGCCGAGCAGCGGCCCGCCGATCATCGCGGCGGGCAGCAGCACGCCGATGACGGACTGCGAGCGGCCCGCCTCGGCCGGGCCGAGCAGTGTCCCCACGAGCGAGAGCGCGCCCACGAACAGGCCACCCGCGCCGATGCCCTGGACCGCCCGGAAGGCGATCAACTGCCCGATGTCCTGGGCGAGTCCGCACAGGACGGACCCGGCGAGGAAGATGACGATCGAGGTGAGATAGCTGCCCTTGCGGCCGTAGAGGTCGCCGATCTTGCCCCAGAGCGGGGTGGTGACGGCCGTGGCGAGAAGATAGGCGGTCACCACCCAGGACAGATGATCCAGGCCACCGAGGTCGTCGACGATGACGGGCAGGGCCGTGCCGACGATCGTGCCGTCCAGCGTGGCGAGCACGATGCCGAGCAGCAGGCCCGCGATCACGATCCGGGAGGGCGCGCCCGTCGTGTCGGCACTCGGACCGGCCGTGGTGGTCAGGTTCGTGGCCATGACGCTCGCCCGCTCAAGCCGCGTACGGACGAACGGACTTGGCGTCACGCAGCGCATGCGCCCACCACGTCAGCTGGTCGAGCATCGCCTTCGCGGCGGCGTCCACGGCCGGATCGTCGACGCGCCCCTCCGCGTCGAAGGCGCCCCACGCATTGTGGAAGCTGACCGTGTTGCGGATGGTCGTGGCGTGCAACTCGGCCATCACTACGCGGAGTTGCTCGACCGCGCGGAGACCGCCGGACAGGCCGCCGTACGAGACGAAGGCGACCGGCTTGCCGTGCCACTCCTGGTTGTGCCAGTCGATCGCGTTCTTCAGGGACGCGGGGAAGCTGTGGTTGTACTCGGGCGTGACGAAGACGAACGCGTCGGCGGCCGCGAGGCGCGGCGTGACGAGAGCGAGCGCCTCCTTCGCGCCCGGCGGCGGCTCCTGGCCGAAAGCGGGCAGCACGGTCGGCAGGGGGGTCTCGGCGAGGTCGACGACATCGGCGCGCAGATCGGCGCGCTGGCCGAGCTGTCCGGCGAGCCAGCGCGTGACGACCGGAGCGAACCGGCCCTCGCGGGTGGAGCCGATCAGGACGGCGACGCGGAGCGGGCTGGAGCTGTGCGTAGACATGAAGGATCCCCCTGCTTGCGGATGAGTTTGTGTACGACGTATCCGATGGCGTACAACGTACACATCAATGTGTACGGCGTCTACTGGGGATACGCTGTACACGAACGCAGGCGAGGGTGGGATCGGGAGGAGCCGGGGTCGTGGCAGCAGAGAAGAAGACCGGGGACGCGGAGAGCCGGCTCGTCGAGCCCTCGCTCTGGGAGCGGCTGGAGCGGCCCGCGCCCACGCGGCGCGCCTCGCTGACCCTCGACCGGATCGCCGCGGCGGCCGTGGAGCTGGCGGACGAGGAGGGCGGCGACGCCGTCACCATGCGCCGTCTCGCCACCAGGCTCGGTGTCGCACCCATGGCCGCGTATCGGCACGTCTCCGGCAAGGAGGACCTGTGGGCGCTGATGTTCGACCGGGTCTCGGGCGAGCTGACCGTGCCCGACGACGTGACCGACTGGCGCGAGGTATTGCGCTCCTTCGCCTTGCAGACAAGGGAGTTGATGCTCCGCCACCCCTGGCTGGGACAGACGCCGCTACCGGTCGTCCAGCTCACTCCGGCGCGGATGGCCGTGGCGGAGCGGCAGTTGAGGGCGCTGGACGGCCGCGATCTCGACGCCGACTCGATGATGGCGGCGTTCCGTTCGGTCAGCGCGTTCGTCCACGGCGCGACACAGGTCGAGATCGCGCTGGGCCAGTACAAGCGCGAACACGGCTGGGAGAGCGGGGTCGAGACCCGGCAGGCACTCGCCCCGCAGATGAACCACCTGATGGGCAGCGGCCGTTACCCGACCTATAGGGAGTACGCCATGTCGGCGACCCGCAAGGACGACCCTGCCTGGGAGTTCGAGTTCGGCCTCGACTGCGTGCTCGACGGGATCGCGCGACGGCTCGGCATCTGACGCCCGCCCCCGCACGAGAAGAAGCCCCGGCCCCTCCTGGTCGCAGGAGGGGCCGGGGCGCCTTGATCTAGGGGGTTCAGGGCCTGGTCAGGCGACCTGCTTGGCCGTTTCCGTGGTGGTTTCCTCGGACTTGACCCGGTTCAGGTCGATGTCACGGGTCTCGCGCATCGACAGGTAGACGATCAGCGAGACGGCCGCGCACCCGGCGACGTACCAGTAGTAGCCGGACTCGATGCCCGCGTCCTTGAACCAGAGCGCCACGTATTCGGCGGTGCCGCCGAACAGCGCGTTGGCGATGGCGTACGGGAGGGCGACGCCGAGGGCGCGGATGCCCGTCGGGAACAGCTCGGCCTTCACGCAGGCGTTGATGGACGTGTAGCCCGTCACGATGACGAGGGCCAGCAGGGAGAGGCCGAGGGCCGGCCAGAACGAACCCGCGTGCTGGAGCAACGTCATGATCGGGACCGTCAGGAAGGTCGAGCCGATCGCGAAGGTGATCAGGAGCGGGCGGCGGCCGATCCGGTCGGAGAGCGCACCGGCGACCGGCTGAAGGCAGGCGAAGACGACGAGCGCGCAGAACGAGACGAGCGTGGCCGTCTCCTTGCTCAGGCCCGCCGAGTTGGACAGGTACTTCGTCAGGTACGTCGTGTACGTGTAGTACGCGACGGTGCCGCCCATGGTCAGCGCGATGACCAGGAACGCCTCGCGCTTGTGCGCCCACAGCGCCTTGATGGTGCCCTTGTCGTCGCCGCCCACGGTGGCGTCGGCGTCGGCCGACTCCTCGTAGACGTCGGTCTCCAGCATGTTGCGGCGCAGGTAGAAGATGATCGCCGCGCCGAGGGCGCCGATGATGAACGGGATGCGCCAGCCCCAGCTGTGCAGGGCCTCGTCGGACATCGTGCGCTGGAGCAGGATCTGCAGGCCGAGGCCGACGATCTGGCCCGCCGTCATCGACACGTACTGGAAGCTGGAGGCGAAGCCGCGCTTCTCCGGGCTGGACGCCTCGGTGAGGTATGTGGCGCTGGCCGCGTACTCGCCGCCGACCGAAAGTCCCTGGAGCAGGCGGGCGATCAGCAGGACCACGGCGCCGCCGTAGCCGGCCACGCCGTACGTCGGCGCGACGGCGATGAGGACCGCCGACGCCGACATCAGGCTGACCGTGAGGGTCAGCGCCGCCTTGCGGCCCTTGCGGTCACCGACCCGGCCGAGCAGCCAGCCGCCCACGGGGCGCATGAAGAAGCCGACGGCGAAGATGCCGGCGGTGTTCATCAGCTGGGCGGTCGGGTTGCCGCTCGGGAAGAAGGATCCCGCGAAGTACGTCGCGAAGCTCGCGTATACGAACCAGTCGAACCACTCGACCATGTTCCCGGCCGATCCGACCAGGACCTTCTTCCATTGTTCTCGTCCCATGATCGGCACGATGCGGGAATCGTCATGCTCAGGGCAAGGGCACCCGGGCAACGATCACGCTTACTTGCGTTCATAGTGTTCACGCACGGGATTCACGGGCCAGTTCGGCGAACGTCGCGAGCCAGTGGTCGGTCGTGAAGTCGCCGCTCTCGACGGCCGGGAGACCGGCGTCGAGGTGTTCCTGTGCGGCCTTCGTGAGCCGCTCGCGTACGACTCCCTGGGGCAGGGCGTCCGCGATCGTGCGCAGGGCGGCGGCGCGGGAGAGCGCGAGGCCGAGGAGGTGGCCGATCTGCGGGTCGCTGTGGTCGGAGACGACGGGTACGTCGAGCAGCGGGCAGGGGGCGTCGGTGGCGAGGGCCGGGAGGAAGCGGTCGAGCCAGGTGGCGAAGTCGTCGGCGTTCTCGAATACGCGGCGCATCGCGTCGGCCTCCGTCAGGGCCGGTGACAGGAAGTCCTGGCCGGACGGCTCCCAGTGGGCGGGCGCGTCGTGGTCGTCGGCGAACCAGGTGCGCAGGCGGTCGCGTACGGCGTCGAGCGTTCGGGCGGGCAGCCCGGAGCGCTCCCCCGTGTCGAGGATCAGGCCGAGGGCGAAGGCGCTGTTGGGGTGGTTGCCGTGGCGTACGGGATACGTGGCCTTCGGGAGCCAGTCCGTGAGGAGGCGGTCGACCGCGTCCACGGCGGGGGCGAAGGCGTCGGCCCAGCGGGTGCCGTGGCACTCGGCCGCGAGCGCGACGAGCCAGGCCCAGCCGTAGGGGCGCTCGAAACTCGGGCGGGCGAGGAGGTATTCGGCTTCCCGGGCGAGGTTCTCGCGCGTGAGGTGGCGGTCCAGTACGTCGGCGTGGGCGTGGGCCTCCGGCCGGGTCCGGAGCAGCAGCCAGTGCATGTGGACCGACGAGTGCCAGTCGTAGGCGCCGTAGAAGGCGGGGTGGAGGTCGCTGGGGCGGGGGCGGTCGTCCGGGGAGGTGGTGAGGTGGGCGGTGAAGTTGGGGTATTCGCGAGTGACGTTGGCTGCCGCCAGTTGGGCGGTTTCGTCCGGGGTGAGCATGGCGTGTTCCTTCGGTGGGGCGGGGTGCGGGCGGGTGCCCGTGGGCGTGCGTGTTCGTTGCCGGGTGCGGTGCTGCTTTGGGTTGCGTTTGCGCAGTTCCCCGCGCCCCTGGGGACTAGTGCGTTGCGCCCTCGGTTACCTGGAGGTCGTCGTGGGTCGTTGCTGCGGTGAGCAGCATTGCTCGGATACCCGTGGCCACCGTCTCGATCGGGAGGGACGGGGACGTGCCGTTCGTGACCTGGGCTGGGGACCACGGGACGTGAACGAAGCCGCCCCGGATGTGCGGGAGTTCCGTGGCGATGAGGTGCCCGAGGCCGTACGCGATGTGGTTGCAGACGAACGTTCCGGCCGTGTTGGAGAGTGCCGCCGGGACACCTGCCTCCCTCATCGCCGCGACGCATGCCTTCACCGGGAGCGTGGAGAAGTAGGCCGCGGGGCCGCCCGGCACCACCGGTACGTCGATCGGCTGGGCGCCGGCGTTGTCGGGGATGCGGGCGTCGTCGACGTTGATGGCCACCCGCTCGACGGTGACGCCGGGGCGGCCGCCCGCCTGGCCGAGGCAGACGACCAGGTCGGGCTCCACCTCGGCGACCGCGGAGCGCAGTGCCGTCAGCGATTCGCCGAAGACGCACGGGAGTTGGACCGCCGTGACGGCCAGGCCCGGTGGTGGCGTGGCGGCGACCGCCTCCGCCACCTGCCACGACGGGTTCGCGGACTCCCCACCGAACGGTTCGAACCCGGTGAGCAGAACGCGAGGCGTCGCCCCGGAGACCCCTGAGTACCCCGACATACAGACCTCCTAGAACGCGAAGAGCGCCATGATCACGATGTTGCAGCCGAGGAGCGCGAAGCCCGTCGGGAGTTGCGCCTTGATCGGCCCGTACTGGTCCTTCAGTTCAAGGAGCGTCGCCGGGACGATGTTGAAGTTGGCCGCCATGGGCGTGACGAGCGTGCCGCTGAAGCCCGCGAGCATGCCGATCGCGAGGACCGCCGCCTCGTTGCCGCCCATCTGTTGGATGAGCACCGGCCAGCCGATCGCCGCCGTCATGACGGGGAACGCGGCGAACGCGTTGCCCATGATCACGGTGAACAGGAACATGCCGACGCAGTACGCGATCACTGCCAGGTACTTGGAGTTGTCCGGCAGCACGGCGTCGGTGATCTTCCCGACCTGGGTGCCGACGCCGGCGACCGCGAAGATCGAGCCGAGGACGGAGAGGAGCTGCGGCAGCAGCAGCGCCGAGCCCATCGCCTCCAGCATCGAGCGGCCGGAGTGGATCGGCGTCGACACCTTGCGCTCGCCGGTGACCAGCATCCCGACGACGAGCGCCACCAGGCAGCCGACGCCGAGCCCGAGGAGGGTGGCCTGGCCGGTCTCGAAGAGGCCCGATTCGTCGAGGAAGGAGGCGCAGATGATGGCGACCAGCGGGATGGTGAGCGCCGGGATGAAGAGCTTGTTGCCGAGGCGGGCCGCCGACTTCTCACGCTGCTCCTGCGTGGTGGTGACCGGTTCGCCCTTGCCGATGAAGTTGAACCCGGCCAGCGCGATCAGTGCGAGGACCGCGACGCCGAGGGGTTCGGCGGGCAGCGCCTTCGAGCCGCCCGCGACCCCGGTGCCGTAGGGGAAGGTCAGTCCGAGCAGCCCCCAGAAGGCGGCCGACGTCCAGCGCTTGGGGTTGGTCCGGTCCTTCGCCATCTGCACGGCCATGACGACGAAGACGAGACCGATCAGCCAGTAGAGCCATTCGACCTTGATCACTTCGTGGTCTCCTTCCCGGACTTCCCGGACTTCCCGGACTCACCCGACGACTGCTTCGGCAGCGGGATCTCGTGTTCGGCGACGGCGAGCGCCATCTCGCGCTCCAGCTGCTTGTCGAGGAGCAGCAGCCGGGCGCCGTGGATGACGAAGGCGCAGACGGCCAGCGGGATCGCCCACAGTGCGAGCTGGGTGGGCTCGAGGTGCTCGTGGTACGTCGAGTTCACAAAGCCGGTGATCAGAAGGATCGAGCCGATCGCGATGAAGCAGTCCTCACCGAAGAAGACGCCGACGGTGTCGGCGGACGCCGAGTAGGAGCGGACCTTTTCGCGCATCTTGTCCGGTAGCACGGCCCCCGACTTCCGTTCGGCGGCGGCCTCTGCCATCGGCGCGACGAGCGGGCGCACCGCCTGGGCGGGGCCGCCGAGGTTGTTGAGGCCGAAGGCTGCGGTGACCTGGCGGACCAGCAGATACGCGGTGAGGAAGCGGCCGGCGCTGAGCTTGCCGAGTTTCCCGATCAGGGTGCGGGCCTGCTCGCGCAGGCCGTAGCGCTCCAGAAGGCCGATCACCGGCAGCACGATGGCGAAGACGGTGACGGAGCGGCTGTCGGCGAAGGAGGTGCCGAAGGCGGCGAGGATCTCCAGCGGGTTCATCTTGCCGAGCAGCCCGGTGACGATGCCGGCGACGCCGACCACGAGGACGGGATTGCGGCGCGTGACGAATCCGAGGATCACCACGAGCACGCCGAGCAGAACGATCATGCGGCGGCCTTTTCGATGAGGGACGCACTTATGGATGAGAGATGCACGGACCTTAGGGGATCGTTCAACGATCTAACAAGAGGTTCCGGAATTCGGACGTCCGGGCAGGCTTCCCAGGGCGCGAGAATCTCGACCCTTGTCGGATCGTTGAACGATCCTCTACGTTGAGTTCGTGATCCAGGACGTCATCGACCTCAATGCCGACCTCGGTGAAGGCTTCGGCCGGTGGACCCTCACCGACGACGAGGCCCTGCTCTCCGTGGTGACCAGTGCCAACGTCGCCTGCGGCTTCCACGCCGGCGATCCCTCCGTGATGCGCCGGGTCTGCGATCTGGCCGCCGAGCGCGGCGTCCGGATCGGGGCGCAGGTCTCGTACCGGGACCTCGCCGGGTTCGGGCGGCGCGCGATGGACGTACCGCCGGACGAGCTGGCGGCCGAAGTGGCTTACCAGATCGGGGCGCTCAGGGTGTTCGCGGAGGCGGCCGGGGCCGAGGTCTCGTACGTGAAGCCGCACGGGGCGCTGTACAACCGGACCGTGCGTGACGGAGAGCAGGCCCGCGCGGTCGTCGAGGGGGTGCGGCTCGCCGGTGGCACGCTGCCCGTGCTGGGGCTTCCCGGGTCTCAACTGCTGCGTGCCGCTGAGGAGTTGGGGCTTGCGCCGGTGCGGGAGGCCTTTGCCGATCGGGCCTATACCCCCGAGGGCACGCTCGTGCCGCGCCGCGAGCCGCACGCCGTCGTCGAGGACGCGGACGCCGTGGTGCGCCGGTCCGTCGCGTTCGCGGTGGACGGCGGGGTCGAGGCGGTCGACGGGTCCCATGTCGCCGTCGCCGCGCGGTCGTTGTGCGTACACGGTGACACCCCCGGCGCGGCGGCGATCGCGGCGCGGGTCCGGGTGGCGCTCGAGGGCGCCGGGGTCAAGGTCGGGGCGTTCACGTGAGTCTGCGCGTACGGACTGCCGGGCGGCATGCGCTGCTGGTGGAGTTCGCCGACGCCGAGCACGCGGGGGCGTTCCACGCGGAGGTGCTGCGCAGGCGGGGCGCGGGGGTGCTGCCGCCGGTGCGGGAGATCGTGCCGGGGGCGCGGACGGTGCTGCTCGACGGGGTGGCGGAGCGGGATGCGCTCGCGCGCCAATTGGGCGAGTGGGACGTGCCGTTGGGCGTCGTGGCGGACGGGGACGTCGTGACGATTCCTGTCGTGTACGACGGGCCGGATCTGGCCGAGGTGGCGAAGCTGTGGGGGGTGTCCGAGGAGGACGTCGCCGCGCGGCACGCCTCATACACGTATCGCGTGGCGTTCTGCGGGTTCGCGCCGGGGTTCGGGTATCTGGCGGGGTTGCCGGAGGAGTTGCATGTGCCGAGGCGGGCGACGCCGCGTACGAAGGTCCCTGCCGGGGCGGTAGCGGTTGCCGGGGGCTACTCGGCCGTGTATCCGCGGGCCACGCCCGGGGGGTGGCAGTTGATCGGGTCGATGCCGGATCCCTCAGGGTTGTGGGATCCGTTGCGGGAGTCCGCGGCGTTGCTGTCGCCTGGGACCCGGGTTCGTTTCGCTCCGGCGGGGTTGACGACTCGGGGCTCCGCCCCGGACCCCGCTGGCTCTCGTCCCAAAGCGGAGCTTGATTTGCCTGCTGCACCGGGGGCCGCCCTGCGCGAATCGCAGGGGCCCGATGTCCCGGAATCGGAGCTTGGGCGATGACCGGGAAGATCACCGTCGTTCGGGGCGGGGCGCTCACCACCGTGCAGGATCTTGGGCGGGTCGGGTATGCGCATCTGGGGGTTCCCCGGTCGGGGGCGCTCGATGCGGATGCCGTGCGGCTCGCCAATCGGCTGGTCGGGAACCCGGAGGGTGCCGCCGTACTGGAGACGACCCTCACCGGGTGTGCGTTGCGGCCCGACCGTGGCGTCACGGTTGTCGTGGGTGGCGCGCCCTGCCCGGTCACCGTTGATGGCGCGCCCGTGGCCTGGGGCGTCCCCGTGTACGTACCCGCCGGGGCCGTCCTCGACGTGGGGGCCGTCAGTGCCGGTGTGCGGTCCTACGTCGCCGTCGCCGGAGGGGTCGCCGTCGAGGCCGTGCTCGGGAGTCGGGCCACCGATCTGCTGTCGGGGCTCGGGCCCGCGCCGCTCCGCGCGGGGGACGTGCTGCCCGTCGGCGAGGCGCCCGCCGCGCGGCCCGTGCTGCCGGTGGCCGCGCCGTGGCCCGCTCCCCCGGCCGAGCTCGTGCTGCCGGTGCGGTTCGGGCCGCGCGCGGACTGGTTCACCGAGGCTGCGCGGCGGACCTTCGTCACCGCCACGTACACCGTCTCGGGCAACAGCAACCGGATTGGCCTGCGTACCGAAGGGCCCGCCCTGGAGCGGGAGTTGGACGGTGAGCTACCCAGCGAGGGCATGGTACTGGGTGCGGTGCAGGTGCCGCCGGACGGGCGGCCCGTGGTGTTCCTCCACGACCATCCGACGACCGGTGGCTATCCGGTGATCGCCGTCGTGGAGGAGGCCGCGCTCGCGGCGGCGGCCCAGGCCGCGCCCGGGACGCCGCTGCGTTTCACCGTCTAGGGCAGTAGACCCTCGTCGAGGAACTCCCGTACGTGGCCCATGACTTGCTCCCGGTCCGCGCGCAGGCCGATCGCCACCGCGATGGAGAAGCCGTCGAGCAGTGCCCGCAGGCGGGTGGCGAAGCGGTCCGGGTCGAGCGCCCCGAACTCTCCGCGTGAGATGCCCTCGGCCAGCAGTGCCACGAGGTCGCGGTGCCACGCTCCCTCGATGGCGGCCTGGCGGGCGCGCGCGTCGTCGTCGGCGCCCCGCGAGCGGTTGAACACCTCCAGCCACAGCGTCCAGTGCGGGTCGCGCGGCGCGTCCGGGACGTACAGGTCGACGTACGCGTCGAGCCGGGCACGCGCACTGGATCCGCGGACCAGCAACTCCCGGCGTCGCGCGCCCAGTCGGCCCTCGCTCCACTCCAAGGTGCGCAGCAGCAGTTCGTCCTTGCTGCCGAAGTGGTACGCGACGTGCCCGCTGCTCATGCCGACCTCGCGGCCGAGCGCGGCCAGCGTCAGCCGCTCCAGGCCGTGCTCGGCGATCATCGCCATGGTCGCGGCGAGCACGTCCTCGCGCGGCGGCGCCGGTGTGCGCCGCCGCTGTGTCCCGGTCACCGTTCAGGCTCCCGCGCGCGGCTGCTGCTGGGTGATGCAGTGGATGCCGCCGCCCGCCGCGAAGATCGTGCGGGCGTCGACGAGGGTGACCGTCCGGGACGGGAAGAGCCTGCGGAAGATCGCCGCGGCCTCCTCGTCGTTCGGGTCGTCGAAGCCGCACAGGACCACGCCGTCGTTGCAGAGGTAGTGGTTGATGTACGAGTAGTCGACCCAGCCGCCGTCCTCCTCGTCCGTGAGTACGGTCGGGGCCGGGACCTCGACGATCTCCAGGGGCCTGCCCTGTGCGTCGGTCTGCCCGGACAGTACGCCGATGATCTCGCGGCTGACCTCGAAGTCCGGGTGCGCCGGGTCCCGCTGCGAGTGGACGAGGACGACGCCGGGCGCCGCGAAGGCCGCCACGATGTCGACGTGTCCACGCGTGCCGAACTCGCCGTAGTCCGCGGAGAGTCCGCGCGGCAGCCAGATCGCCTTGGACGTGCCGATCCGGGCGTGGATCTCGGCCTCGACGTCCTCCTTCGCGCGGCCCCCGTTGCGGTCGGGGTCGAGCTGGACCGTCTCCGTCAGCAGCACCGTGCCCTCGCCGTCGACGTGGATGCCGCCGCCCTCGTTGACGAGCGCGGTGGAGTGCACCGGTGTGCCCGCGAGGTCGGCGACATGCCGGGCGATCTTGGAGTCGTGCTCCCAGCGGGCCCAGTCCTGGGCGCCCCAGCCGTTGAACGTCCAGTCCACGGCGGCCAGTTCACCGGTTTCGCCGTGCTTGACGAACGTGGGGCCGATGTCGCGCATCCACGCGTCGTCCAGCTCTCGTTCGGCCAGGTCCACGGACGGGTCGAGGAGCGCCTTCGCGGACTCCAGCTGCCCCGGTCCGACGACCATCGTCACCGGCTCGTACCGGCGCACCGTGTTCGCGACACCCGCCCACGCGGCCCGCGCCCCGGCCAGTTCGCTCTCGTCGGAGAAGGTCGGGTTGGGGCCCGGCCACGCCATCCACGTGCGCTCGTGCGGGGCCCACTCGGGCGGCATCACATACGTCATGAGCTTGATCCCTTACAGGAAGTAGAGGCGGTTGAGGGAGACGGACTCGGCCGGTTCGGAGCGGAGCGGGTCGCCGTCGAGGGTGACGAGGCCCGTGCGCTGGTCCACGTCGACCGCTCCCGTACGGGAGTTGAGGCGCAGATCGGCCGGGCCGATGCCGCGCGTGCCGCGCACGGCGACGCGGCGCCTGCGGGTGGGCATCGTGTCGTGGCCGTCGTCGACGGCGGCCTGCGCGACGAAGGCGACCGACAGCTCGGCGGCCGTCGCTCCGTACGCCCCGAACTGCGGGCCGAGGACGAGGGGTTCGCAGGTGTCGGTGGCGGCGTTGGGGTCGCCCACCACCCCGTACGCGGGGAAGCCGGACTTCAGGACGAGCTGCGGCTTCGCGCCGAAGTACTCGGGGCGCCACAGCACGATGTCGGCCATCTTGCCGGGCTCGAGGGAGCCGATCTCGTGCGAGAGGCCGTGCGCGATGGCGGGGTTGATGGTCAACTTCGCCATGTAGCGCAGGACGCGCTCGTTGTCGTGACCGACGCCCGGGTCGCCGAGCTCGCCCTTCATCTTCCCGGCCATCGCGAACGTCCGGCGAACGGTCTCCCCCGCGCGCCCCATGCCCTGCGCGTCCGATGACGTGATGCCGATGGCGCCCAGGTCGTGCAGCACGTCCTCGGCGCCCATCGTCCCGGCGCGGATCCGGTCGCGGGCCATCGCGGCGTCGCCGGGCAGGTCCGTCTTCAGGTCGTGGACGGAGACGATCATCCCGTAGTGCTCGGCGACGGCGTCCCGGCCGAACGGGAGGGTGGGGTTGGTGGAGGACCCGATGACGTTCGGAACTCCCGCCATTTTCAACACATTTGGCACGTGGCCGCCGCCGCAGCCCTCGATGTGGAAGGCGTGGATGGTCCGCCCTTCGAGGACCTTGAGCGTGTCCTCGACCGACAGACACTCGTTCAACCCGTCGCTGTGCAGGGCGACTTGGACGTCGTACTCCTCGGCGACGCGCAGCGCCGTGTCCAGGGCGCGGGTGTGCGCGCCCATGTCCTCGTGCACCTTGAACCCGCAGGCGCCGCCCTCGGCGAGCGCCTCGACCAGCGGGGCACCGTCGGAGGACGAACCCCGGCCCAGGAAGCCGATGTTGACGGGCCAGGCGTCGAAGGCCGAGAACGCGTGCTTGAGCGCCCACGGCGAGTTGACCCCGACGCCCCAGACCGGGCCGAACTCCTGGCCGATGATCGTGGTGACGCCGGAGGCGAGCGAGGCCTCCATGATGCGCGGCGACAGCAGGTGCACGTGGGTGTCGACGGCTCCGGCGGTGGCGATCATGCCCTCGCCGGACACGATCGTGGTGCCCGTGCCGACGACGACGTCGACGCCGTCCATCGTGTCCGGATTGCCGGCCCGCCCGACGGCGTGAATGCGGCCCTCGCGGATCCCGATGGAGACCTTCCTGATCCCGAGCGCGGCGTCGATCACCACGACGTTGCTGATCACGATGTCGCAGGTGTCGCGGACGGCGGCGGCCTTCAGGTGCAGCCCGTCGCGCGCGGTCTTGCCGAACCCGGCGAGGAACTCGTCCCCGTACGCCTGAGAGTCGGACTCGACCTTGATGGTCAGCCCCGAGTCCCCGAGCCGGACGCGGTCACCGGCGCGCGGGCCGTGCGTCCCCGCGTACTCGTACGGGGTCAGTCGGCGGGCTTCGGCGGCGTGGCCTCCGGGGCGGCTCATCGACCCTCCTTCTCGGTCTTGGCACCCAGATATCCGCACGCGGCGGCGCGGCGCAGCGCCTCCTCGCGGGCGCCGGGCGCGTCCAGCGGGCCGTCGACGAGGCCCGCGAACCCGATGGCGACCCGGGCCCCGCCGATCGGCAGCAGCCCGACGTCCTGGGTCTCCCCCGGCCCGAACCGCACCGACGACCCCGCGGGCACCGCGAGCCGCATCCCGTAGGCCTTGTCCCGTACGAAGTCCAGGCGCGGGTTGACCTCGAAGAAGTGGAAGTGGGAGGTGACGGAGACCGGGACGGTCGCCGTGTTGGTGACGGTGAGCGTCAGCTCGGGCCGCGGGTCCTCGTGCTCGGGCCCTGGCAGCAGCGCGCCGGGCGCCGCGTCCCCCTCGCCCCCGCCGATCGGGTCACTCACGACCGCGAGCCGCGAGCCGTCGTCGAAGACCGCCTCCACGTGCACCTCGGTCACCACATCGGCGACGCCCGGCAGCACGTCCTCGGGCCCGAGCGCGGACCGCGCCGCCTCGATCGCCTCGGCGAGCCGCTTCCCGTCGCGGGCCGCCTCGCAGACGGTGTCCGCGATCAGGGCGGTCGCCTCCGGCACGTTGAGCCGCAGGCCGCGGCCCTTGCGGGCCCGCGCGAGCTCGGCGGCACCGAACAGCAGCAGCCGGTCGCGTTCCGTGGGGGTCAGTCTCACGCCGTCACGCCTCCTCGTCGTTCTTAGAACGCCACTCTAAACGTTGACGCCGCACGTGGGCAGCCCTGGGCGCGCTCCATGAGTCGATACACATAGAGCGCAGCTCTAAACCAGACGCCCCCACCGCCCCTTCCCGTCCCGTCCCCGGGGGCTTCGCCCCCGGACCCCCACGGGCTCTCGTCCAAGAGCGGGGCTTGATTTATCAAGCTCCGCCGGCGATTGAGGCGGCCCGTCCGGCAGGACTTTCGGGAAGGGGCGGGGTGGGGGAACAGGAACGTGTGGGAGGCTCCCTGCCACCGGGCAGGGACCTCACGGGGAGGCAGGACACGCATGACGGACACCACCGGAGCCGGAGGCTCCACCAGATCCGCGGCCAGGACGAACGTGATCCGCGCGGCCAAGTACACCGGCGCCGCACTCCTGCGCTGCGCACAGGTTCTGCTCATCGTTCTCGGCGCGCTGGGACAGGCCATGAAGAAGGGGAAGGGCTCCGGCTGGTCGGGGAGCCGGTCAAGCAGTTCCGACGGCGGGGACTGAGCGGGCCCCGGACATGCGTCGGCCCCCGCCCCGCGAGCACGCGGGACGGGGGCCGATCTTCGTACACCTGACGCGGACTAGCCCAGCTCGTGCATCCAGCCGTGCTTGTCCTCCGCCTTGCCGCGCTGGATGTCCAGGAGCGCGTTGCGCAGCTTCATCGTGACCTCGCCGGCCTCGCCGCCGGACTGGGTCCACTCGGCGCTCGCGCGCTTGACCGTGCCGACGGGCGTGATGACGGCGGCGGTGCCGCACGCGAAGACCTCGGTCAGCTCGCCGGACTCGGTGGCGGCCTGCCACTCGTCGATGGAGATGCGGCGCTCCTCCGACTCGTAGCCGAGGTCGCGGGCGACCTGGAGGAGCGAGTCACGGGTGACGCCCGCGAGCAGCGAACCGGTCAGGGTCGGCGTGACGATCTTGTTGCCGTACACGAAGTACAGGTTCATGCCGCCCAGCTCCTCGACCCACTTGTGCTCGACGGCGTCGAGGTAGGCGACCTGGTCGCAGCCCTTGGCGGCGGCCTCGGCCTGCGCGAGCAGGGACGCCGCGTAGTTGCCGCCGGTCTTGGCGTCGCCGACGCCGCCGGGGACGGCGCGCACGCGGTCCTCGGAGAGCCAGATGGAGACGGGCTTCACTCCGCCGGAGAAGTACGCGCCGGCGGGCGAGGCGATGACGATGAAGAGGTACTCGTTCGCGGGCTTCACGCCCAGGCCGATCTCGGTCGCGATCATGAACGGGCGCAGGTAGAGGGACTCCTCGCCGCCGTGCGCGGGCACCCAGTCCTTGTCCTGCTGGACGAGCAGGTCGCAGGCCTCGACGAAGGTCTCGACCGGCAGCTCGGGCATGCCGAGGCGCCAGGCGGAGTGCTGGAAGCGCTTGGCGTTCATGTCGGGGCGGAAGGTGGCGACAGTGCCGTCGGGCTGACGGTAGGCCTTGAGGCCCTCGAAGATCTCCTGCGCGTAGTGCAGGACGTTCGTGGCCGGGTCGAGGGAGAGCGGTCCGTAGGGCACCAGCTGCCCGTCGTGCCAGCCCCGCCCCTCGGTCCACTTGACCGTCACCATGTGATCGGTGAAGTGGCGGCCGAATCCCGGGCTGGCCAGGATCTCCTCGCGCTGCGCGGCGGACAGCGGGGTGGCGGTGGGCTTGAGCTCGATCGTGGGCGTCGTCATGGTTGCGTGTCCTTCACCGTTGGTTGTGACGGACCGCGTTCACGTATGCACTCCCAGGTCCGCAGGACAGGGAGGCGCGTCCGAGCTTCCACGTACATCGCGGCCCCACGTTCGATTATCGCGCGAGGCGGGGTGTGCTCGAAACGGACCCGGTGAGTACGGATGCGTAAAGCGGCCCATGGGTTGATGGTCGCACCCCAGGGGCCGCACAGGAACAGCCGCCGGGCGCGGTGTGCGACCCGGCGGCTGCTGCTGTTTTCAGCAGTACGAGATGAGCGCCGGGTCAGCCGGCTACTACTCGGGCGACGAGGGCGTCACCGATCTCGTCGGTGCTGCGCACGGAGTCGCCGCGCTCGCCGAGGTCCGCGGAGACCGCGGTCTCGATGCGCGCGGCCTCGGCCTCGTAGCCGAGGTGACGCAGGAGGAGGGCGACCGAGAGGATCGTGGCGCTCGGGTCGGCCTTGCCCTGGCCCGCGATGTCCGGGGCCGAGCCGTGCACGGGCTCGAACATGGACGGGAACTCGCGGCTCGGGTTGATGTTCCCGGAGGCCGCGACGCCGATGCCGCCGGAGACGGCCGCGGCGAGGTCGGTGATGATGTCGCCGAAGAGGTTGTCGGTGACGATCACGTCGAAGCGGGCCGGGTCGGTGACGAGGTAGATCGTCGCGGCGTCGACGTGGATGTAGTCGGTGGTGACCTCGGGGAACTCCTTGGCCACCTTGTTGAAGATGTTCGTCCACAGGTGGCCCGCGAAGGTCAGCACGTTGTTCTTGTGGACCAGCGTGAGCTTCTTGCGGGGGCGGGCCTGGGCGCGGGCGAAGGCGTCACGGACCACGCGCTCCACACCGAAGGCGGTGTTGACGGAGACCTCGGTGGCGACCTCGTGCTCGGTGCCCTTGCGGATCGTGCCGCCGTTGCCCGTGTACGGACCCTCGGTGCCCTCACGGACGACGACGAAGTCGATGTCCGGCTCGCCCGCGAGCGGGGTCGAAACACCCGGAAGGAGCTTCGACGGACGCAGGTTGACGTGGTGGTCGAACGCGAAGCGGAGCTTGAGCAGGAAGCCGCGCTCCAGGACGCCGGACGGCACCGACGGGTCGCCGATGGCGCCGAGCAGGATCGCGTCGTGCTTCTTGAGCGAGTCGAGGTCGGCGTCGGTGAGGGTCTCACCGGAGGCGTGGTAGCGCTTGGCGCCGAAGTCGTAGTCCTCGGTCTCCAGCTTCACATCCTGCGGAAGGACGGCGGAGAGGACCTTGAGACCCTGGGCCACGACCTCCTGGCCGATACCGTCACCGGGGATCACTGCGAGATTGATGCTGCGAGACATGCGAGCACCGTACTCCTCGTCCCATGGGATGACACGCGGTGTCCATGATGTGGACGTCCGCGCGATCGCCGCTTTTTGTTCACCCGTATGTATGGCGGGAGTTGGAAGTTACTGGGAAGTTCCCCTTCATGACCACCGCTCCTGACACCCCCAATGTCGGCATCCCCGAACACCTCGCCCGGCGCCTGAGCATGCCCGAGCAACACGAGTACCTGCGGAAGAAGTTCAGCAGGCGCCGCGCCCTGACGGGGGCCGCGGCCTCCATGGGCGGGGCCGCGCTGCTCGGCGGCGGCTCGGCGACGGGCGCGTACGCGGCGCCGCTGCTCCCGGCGCGGGCGGCCGCGGCGCAGGTGGACGGCTCCCTCGTGGCCCCCTTCGGCCGGCACCTCGCCTTCGGCGCCGATCCGAAGACGCAGATGCGGATCTCGTGGCAGGTGCCGTTCGCGGTCGGGAACCCGTATCTGCGGGTGGGGTCGAAGCCCTGGGAGCTGAGCCGGAAGATCCCGGCGGAGGTGCGCACCCTGCACACGCCGTCCCTGTCGAAGAAGCTCCCCGAGGTCGAGCAGCTCTATCTGCACGCGGCGCTCGACAACCTCAGGCCCGGCACGACGTACTACTACGGCGTCGGCCACGACGGCTTCGACCCGGCGGACGCGGAGCGCCTGGGCACCCTCGGCACCTTCCGTACGGCGCCGGCCGCCCCGGAGTCGTTCGTCTTCACGGCCTTCGGCGACCAGGGCGTCAGCTACGACGCGCTCGCCAACGACCAGGTGATCCTCGGCCAGAACCCGTCCTTCCACCTGCACGCGGGCGACATCTGCTACGCCGACAGCAGCGGCCACGGCAAGGAATCGGACACGTACGACGCCCGTGTGTGGGACCAGTTCCTCGCGCAGACGGAGACGGTCGCCAAGTCGGTGCCGTGGATGGTGACGACCGGGAACCACGACATGGAGGCCTGGTACTCGCCCAACGGGTACGGCGGGCAGAGCGCCCGCTGGTCGCTGCCCGACAACGGCCCCGACCCGGACAGGGCGCCCGGCGTCTACTCCTTCACGTACGGCGGTGTCGGTGTGGTCGCGCTCGACGCGAACGACGTCTCGTACGAGATCCCCGCCAACAAGGGCTACCTGGACGGGAAGCAGACCGCCTGGCTCGACAAGCGGCTCGGTGAGCTGCGGGCGCGGGACGACATCGAGTTCGTGGTCGTCTTCTTCCACCACTGCGCGTACTCGACGTCGACGCACGCCTCGGACGGCGGGGTGCGCGACGCGTGGGTGCCGCTGTTCGCCAAGCACCAGGTGGATCTGGTGATCAACGGGCACAACCACGTCTACGAGCGCACGGACGCGATCAAGGGCACGGGGAACGGGGAGGTCGGCAAGCCGGTGCCGGTCGGCGCGTCGACCGATCCGACGCGCGACGGCATCGTGTACGTCACCGCGGGCGGCGCCGGCAAGGACCTCTACAGCTTCGGGCCGGGCGTGCCGGACAGCTACGAAGGCGACGTGCACGACCGGGAGTCGATCGTCACCTTCCACTGGACGAAGTCACGCCTGCCCGACCCGGACACCGTGGAGTGGTCCCGGGTGCGGTACACCGGCTTCTCGTTCCTCGCGGTGGAGGTGGAGAAGGGCCGGATGAAGGTGTCGGCGCTGGCCGAGACCGGCGAGCGCATCGACCACTTCGAGGTGAAGAGGGGGTCCTGAGGCGGCTCAGTGACCTGTCTCGCCGCCGTTGTCCCTGCGGTCCAGCGCGCGCTGGAGGGCGGCGGCCGCGGTCCTGGCGGCCTGGCGGTCGGCTTCGCTCGACGGGGAGACGTGACGGACTCGGCGGCGGACGGGCGTCGCAGTGGCCATGAGGGATCGACTCCTTGAGATCCGTGGGAATCCTCGCGCGCCATGTGCGCAAGGGGATTTCGAGGCGCCGGAAGGGCGGGAAGCAGGAGCTGCAGGGGTTGCCTGCCAGGTGCTCCGGCTCGCGGCCGCCATTCGCCGGATCGGGCGAGTCGTTCGGCTTCTACAAAGCTAGGACAGGTCTCTGCTTCTGTCTCCACAATTACTCGGACTTCCTACTATCTGAGACGGGGCCCACCTCTCCAGTCCCATCGGCACCATCGGTCCCCCCAGTCCCAGGGCGTCAGTGGGCCCGCATCGGCTCCTGCGTCCGCCCCAGGGCCAGCGCGACCACCTCTTCGAGGCCCAGCCCGCCGCCCCGCTCGAACGCCGCCTCGTACCCCTGGTCGCCGAGGGTCTCGCGGGCGAGCGCGACGGCGGTGTCGTGCGGCGCGTTGAAGTACACGGAGCCGAACAGGGGCAGGCCCACCCGGTCCCAGATCCGGCGCGCGGCGCCCTGCAGCACGGCCGCCTGCTCGCAGTCGCCGCGCGAGGCCCACAGCAGGGCGATGACCTCGACGGGCAGCACGACCCCGACCAGGTCGCGGAACTCGTAGTTGATGACCAGGCAGTCGCCGGCCAGGCGCGTCGCCTCCTCGCTGCGGCCCCCGGCCCAGGCGGCGAAGGCGAGGACGTAGAGGGCGTAGGCCTTCGCCCAGCGTTCGCCGTGCTCCTCGCAGGTGGCGCGGGCCTCCTCGCACAGCGGGACGGCCGCCGCCAGGTCGCCCTGGAACGCGAGGGCCATGGCCAGCTCGATGCGGGCCATCATGACGTTGCTGTCGAGCTCGCCGAGCTCGGCGTAGCTGGCCAGGGACGCCCTGAAGTACCGCTCCGCCGTGGCGTGTTGGTCGCGCATCAGCGCGGCGCACCCCAGACGGTGGGTGGCGTACGCGTACGCCGCGTCGTCATCGGCGCGCAGGGATTCGGCCCGGCACTCGGTGAGCATGACCGCCGCGGGCCGCGCGTCCCCCTGGAGGATGGCGATGTAGCCGCCGACCCACAGCGCCTTGAGCCGCTCCGGGTGCGGCCCCGGGACCGCGGCGAGCGCGCGGTCCACCCAGTAGCGGCCGTCGCTGAGGAGCCCGCAGCCGACCCAGTAGAACCAGAGCGTCCCTGCGAGCCGCGCCCCGGCCCGTTCGTGGCCCGGTGTCGACAGGGCGAAGTCGAGTGCGGCGAGGAGCTGTGCGTGCGCGCGCCGGGTGGTGCGGAACACGGCGGTCTGGCCAGGACCGAACCACACCGCCTCGCCCTGCACGGCGAACTCCTGGCACCAGGCGAGATGGCGGGCGCGCACGCGCTGCTCCTCGCCGAGCCGCCGCAGCCACTCGGCGCCGTAGCCCCGGACGGTGTCGAGCTGCCTGAACTTCTCGCCGTCGGAGCCGTCCTCGCGTACGAGCAGGGACTTCTCCACGAGTCCCAGGAGCAGGGGGCCGATGGCCGAGCGCTCCAGGGCGGCGTCGGCGCACACCTTCTCCGCGGCTCCCCGGGAGAAGCTGCCGGCGAAGACGGAGAGGCGGGCCCAGAGCAACCGCTCGGCGGGCAGGCAGAGTTCGTGGCTCCAGCCGATGGTCGTACGCAGCGTGCTGTGCCGGCCGGTGTACTCCGGCTCGTCGCGGACGAGCTGGAAGCGGTCCTCCAGGAGGGCGAGGAGTTCCTCGGTCTCCTCGCCGCGCAGCCGTCCCGCGGCGAGTTCGATCGCGAGCGGAATGCCGTCGAGGCGCGCGCAGATGCGCTCCACGACCGGCCTGGTGCGGGCGGTGAGCCGGAACTCCGGGTGGGCGGCGTGGGCGCGCTGCATGAAGAGCCGCACCGCGTCGGGCGCGACGGACATCGGCGCGACGGCGAAGATCTCCTCCCCCGACAGGCCGAGGGGCTGCCTGCTGGTGGCGAGGATGTGCAGCCCGGGGGCCGCGGCGAGGAGCCGCGCGGCGAGCTCCGCGCAGGCCCCGATGAGGTGTTCGCAGGTGTCGAGGACGAGCAGCAGGTGCTTGTCGGCGAGGTGCCCGGTGAGCACCTCGTGCTGGGGCCGGGTCGTGTGGTCGGTGGCGTGCAGTGCCGTGGTGACCGCGTGCACGAGCAGTTCGGGGTCCTGGAGTTCGTGGAGCTCGACGCACCAGGCGCCGTCGGCGAACCCGTCCGCCACGTCGGCCGCGGCACGCAGGGCGAGGCGGGTCTTGCCGATCCCCCCGAGGCCGGTCACCGTCACCAGCCGGGAGCGCGCACTCAGTTGTCGCAACAGGTCGAGTTCGCGGCGGCGTCCGATGAAAGGGGTGTGCTCCGTCGGCAGCTGGTGGGCCACGACTACCTCGTCTCGCGCAGATCACTTCGTGTGCGGTATTCATCAATTCCGGGAATACGGGCTGCCCGAGAACCTCGGCTCAACCGAGGGCTGTGCGACCGAAATTGACCGTCTTCCGCCCGAATATCTCCGTAGTCGACCAGAAGGAGCGCGGCATCGTCTTTCGGTCGCCCCTTCACATGGCGGATCAGGTCCGCCGAGATCGCGTCGAGGAATGTCCCGGGGTCCCGGTCGTAAAGGGCCACCGCGCGTTCCGCGAGCGGATAGAACTCACCGCTGCCGCTCCGTGCCTCGGTGACTCCGTCGGTGTAGAGCAGCAGCCGGTCGCCCGCGGCGAGGGACATCGTGCTCGAACGGCACCACTCGTTCTCCAGCCGGATCAGGCCGAGCGGCGGTGACGGCGGCAGGGGATCCACGAAGGTGGCATGGCGCCCGCGGATCAGCAGGGGCGGCGGGTGGCCGCAGCAGACCAGCTCGAGCTCTCCGTCGTCGCCGTTCGTGCCGAGCAGCAGCGCGGTGACGAAGTCCTCACAGTGCTCACGGCGGGCCAGCGCCGCGTCCATACGCTGGGCCACCACGGTCAACCGGGCCTCGCACTGGACCAGTTCACGGTAGGCGCCGAGGGTGTCCAGGGCGGTGCCGACCGCCGGCATGCCGCTGCCCATCACGTCGCCGATGAGCAGCCGCACCCCGAAGGGCGTGCAGGCGACGTCGTAGATGTCCCCGCCGATCCGGGCCTCGCGGTGCGCCGCCAGGTAGCGGACCTCCGTGCGCAGCCCGCCCACCCGGCCCGGCAGCGGGCGCAGCAACCCCTCCTGCAGGGTGCGGGTCACCGTCCGCAGCGAGTCGAGCACCCGTGACTGAAGATAGAGCCGCACCACGGCGGCGCCGATCGTCGTCAGCAGCAGGAAACAGAAGAGAACGGCCGTGCTATGGCTCGCGAGTTCCCCGGAAACTCGGCGCACGTCTTCTCCGAAGCTCGCACCCGCGCCTGCGCCCGCGCCCGGCGAAAGGAATCGAATTTCTTCTTGAGAAGTCATCATGGTTGCGCCAGCTTTGTCGACCGAGGGGGCCTTCGGGACTTTAGAGCACAACTCCACGCCGCACGAGAGAATGGACAGATCCCGAATCCGTGACAATCGGGAATCGGCTCTCGGGCCACACCCGCCTCACATGCCCATGCCCCCGTCGACCGGAAGCCCCGCGCCGGTGATGAAGCGGGCGGCGTCGGAGGCGAGGAAGACGACCGCGTCGGCCATGTCGGCGGCCTCGCCGAGCCGTCCGAGCGGGGTCCGCGCGATGACGTCCCCCACGGCCGCCTCGGCGCTCGGCCACAGTCCCAGGGTCTCCATGTCCTGGGCGAGGCGGGTACCCATCGTGGTGGGAACCAGGCCCGGGTAGAGGCAGTTGACCCGCACGCCGTAGCCCAGCCTGCCGGATTCCAGGGCGGCCACCCGGGTCAGCCGGTCGACCGCGGACTTCGTCGCGGCGTAGCAGGCGATGCCGGGGAAGGGGATCGTCGCGGCCACCGACGAGATGTTGACGACCGCCCCACCCCGGCCGGCCCTGCCGCCCGGGCGCATCGCCCGGAAGGCGTGCTTGAGGCCGAGCGCGACGCCGAGGACGTTGACGTCGAGCATCCTGCGGACGTCCCGCGGGTCGAGGTCGACGACCAGCCCCGAGATCTCGACACCGGCGTTGTTGACGAGGACGTCGAGGCCGCCGAGCTCGTCCACGGCGCGGCCGACGGCCGTCTCCCAGCTCTCGTCGTCGGCCACGTCGAGCGGGACGAACGTCGCCGCGCCGCCCGACTTCTGCAGCCTCTCGGCGGTCGCGCGGCCCGCGTCCTCCTGGACGTCGGCGATGACGACGGCGGCACCCTCGCGCACGAGTGCCTCGGCCGCCGCCGCCCCGAGCCCCTGGGCGCCCCCGGTCACCAGCGCCTTGCGCCCCGTCAGATCGCACGCGTTCATGGCGGTCCCCTTCTGCTGCTGCCGAGCGGGCGCATCATGTGATGCGGGTCACAGTAAAGCCCCTCGCCCGCCGCCAGGACCGCTCATGGCACCAACTACCCGAATCTGCCCGGGAGTTGATTCGAAGAGTGCTACGGTGCCGACCTTTCGCCGACGCCCGGACATGGCGCTCTCCGCGGCATGGCGCGGTCGTCGCCCACGTCCCACGATGGACCCAGTACCGGCCGGGCCGCGATGGCCGGGCCGACCCTGGGGAGGAGTCCCACCATGCGCGTCATCAGTCAGCGCCGGCTCGGCGGACCCGAGGTGCTCGAAGTGGTGGAGGTGGAGCGGCCCGAGCCGCGGGCGGGCGAGGTACTGGTCCGGGTCCGGGCCGTGGGGGTGAACCCGGTGGACCGGTCGGCGCGCTCCGGCGACGCGCCGCTCTTCGGCGACCCCCCGTTCACGCTCGGCTGGGACGTCTCGGGCGTCGTCGAGTCGGCGGGCCAGGACGTCACCGAATTCCGGCCGGGCGACGAGGTGTTCGCCATGATCCGGGGCGGCGGCTACGCCGAGTACGTCGTGATCCGCACCGAGCACCTGGCGCCCAAGCCGGGCAATGTCGACCACATCCAGGCGGCGGCGCTGCCCGCGGCGGCGCTCACCTCATGGCTCGCGCTCGTCGACATCGGGCAGATCGGTCCCGCCCGCCGGGTGCTGATCCATGCGGCGGGCGGCGGCGTCGGGCACGTGGCGGTGCAGATAGCCAAGGCCGAGGGCGCGTACGTGATCGGTACCGCGGGCGCCGACAAGCACGACTTCCTGCGCGAACTCGGCGTCGACGAGCTCATCGACTACACGACCACGGACTTCGCCCACTCCCTGCGTGACGTGGACGTGGCCCTGGACCTGATCGGCGGCGACTACGGCCCACGCACCCTGGTCACCCTGCGCCCCGGCGCCCTCCTGGCCTCGGCGATGCTCTGGGACCCCGGCGTCACTCAGGAGGACGCCGAGACCCGTGGCGTCCGCTTCGCCCCCATCTCGGTCCAGCCCTCGGGCGCCACCCTCCGCAAGGTCGCGGCCCTGATGGCCGCGGGCCGCCTCCGCGCCCACGTATCGGCGACCCTCCCCCTGGAAGAAGCAGCCAAGGCCCACGAACTGGGCTCATCGGGCCACACCCAGGGCAAAATCGTCCTGACCATCTAAGCCCCGCCGGCGCTTGAGGCGCGGGGTCCGGGGCGGAGCCCCGTGGCGTAGGGCCGGCCCACGCAGAACCGCCCCCGACCGAGGGAACACCTCGACCGGGGGCGGCACCGCTACAGAGGCGCTCAGCCCATGTGCGGGTACACGTAGTCCGTCGGCGGAACCAACGTCTCCTTGATCGCCCGCGTCAGCGTCCAACGCTGCAGGTTCTGCGGCGCCCCCGCCTTGTCACACGTACCGGACGCACGCCCACCACCGAACGGCTGCTGCCCGACGACCGCCCCGGTCGACTTGTCGTTGATGTAGAAGTTGCCCGCGGCGTACCGGAGCTTCTCCATCGTGTGGGCCGCGGCCGCACGGTCGTTCGCGATGACCGAGCCCGTCAGCGCGTAGTCCGACGCCGACTCCATCTGCTCCAGCATGGCGTCGTACTGGTCGTCCTCGTAGACGTGCACGGCGAGGAACGGACCGAAGTACTCCGTGGAGAACACCTCGTTGGCCGGGTCCGAGCACTCGACGACCGTCGGACGCACGAAGTAGCCGACGGAGTCGTCGTACGTGCCACCGGCGACGATCGTGCAGGACTCGTCGGACTTCGCCCGGTCGATCGCCGCCTTGTTCTTGGCGAACGCGCGGTCGTCGATGACGGCGCCGATGAAGTTCGACAGGTCGGTGACGTCACCCATGGTGATGCCGTCGACCTCGGCCGCGAACTCCTCCTTGAAACCGGAGTTCCAGATGGAGGCCGGGATGTACGCACGCGACGACGCGGAGCACTTCTGGCCCTGGAACTCGAAGGAGCCACGGGTCAGGGCCGTCTTGAGGACGGCGCGGTCGGCGCTCGGGTGGGCGACGACGAAGTCCTTGCCGCCGGTCTCGCCGACGAGACGCGGGTAGGTGCGGTACTTCTCGATGTTGTTGCCGACCGTCTTCCACAGGTGCTGGAAGGTCTTGGTCGAACCGGTGAAGTGGATACCGGCCAGGTCACGGTGGTTGAGCGCCACCTCGGACACGGCCAGACCGTCACCCGTCACCAGGTTGATGACACCCTTCGGAAGACCGGCCTCCTCCAGGAGCTGCAGGAGCAGCACGGCGGCGTGGGTCTGCGTCGGGGACGGCTTCCAGACGACGACGTTGCCCATCAGCGCGGGCGCGGTCGGCAGGTTGCCCGCGATGGCCGTGAAGTTGAACGGCGTGATCGCGTAGACGAAGCCCTCCAGCGGGCGGTGGTCCATGCGGTTCCACACGCCCGTGGAGTTCGCCGGCGGCTGCTCGGCGAGCAGGTTGCGGGCGTAGTGGACGTTGAAGCGCCAGAAGTCGATGAGCTCACAGGGAGTGTCGATCTCGGCCTGCTGCGCGGTCTTCGACTGGCCGAGCATCGTCGAGGCGGCCAGCGTCTCGCGCCACTTCGTGGACAGCAGCTCGGCGGCGCGCAGGATGATCGCGGCGCGGTCGTCGAAGGACGTCGCGCGCCAGGCCGGGGCCGCGGCCAGGGCGGCGTCGACCGCGTCCTGGGCGTCCTGCTCGGTGGCGTTGGCGTACGTACCGATGACGGACTTGTGGTTGTGCGGCTGCACGACGTCGAAGCGCTCGCCGCCACCCAAACGACGTTCGCCGCCGATGGTGCAGGGCAGCTCGATCGGGTTCTCGGCCAGCTCCTTGAGCTTGACCTCCAGGCGGGCGCGCTCCGGGGAACCGGGGGCGTAGCCGTGCACCGGCTCATTGACCGGGGCGGGGACCTGGGTCACGGCGTCGAGGGTCATGGGTCCGTATCTCCTTCGGGGGTCGGGGAGTTGGGGACGGAACGGGAAGCTTGGTTGGGTCGTGCCCAGAGGGTCAGCCCTGGGGTTCGGCCCTGGGGGTCAGCCCTTGGTGAGGACCGAGCGGGCGAAGAAGAGAAGGTTGGCCGGCTTCTCCGCGAGGCGGCGCATGAAGTATCCGTACCAGTCGGTGCCGTACGCGGTGTAGACACGCATCCGGTGCCCCTCGGCGGCGAGCCGCAGGTGCTCGTCGCTGCGGATCCCGTACAGCATCTGGAACTCGTACTCGTCCAGCTTGCGCCCGGCCTGCCGCGCGAGCTCCTGGGCGATGGCCACGAGCCGCGGGTCGTGGGACCCGATCATCGGGTACCCGGCGCCCTCCATGAGGATGCGCATGATCCGCACGTACGCCTTGTCGATCTCGGCCTTGTCCTGGTACGCGACCTCGGCGGGCTCCTTGTAGGCGCCCTTCACGATGCGCACGCGGCTGCCGGCGGCGGCGAGGCGGCGGGCGTCGTCCTCGGTGCGGAACAGGTACGCCTGGATGACGCAGCCTGTCTGCGGGAAGTCCTTCCGCAGCTCCTCGTGGATGGCGAACATCGAGTCGAGGGTGGTGTGGTCCTCGGCGTCGAGCGTGACCGTGGTGCCGATCTTCGCGGCGGCCTCGACGACGGGCCGTACGTTGGCGAGGGCCAGCTCGTGGCCGCCCTCCAGCGCCTGGCCGAACATCGACAGCTTCACGGACATCTCGGCCTTCGTGCCGAGGCCCAGGTCCTTCAGGCGCTCGACCAGGTCCAGATAGGCGTCGCGCGCGGCCTGCGACTGCGCGACGGTGGTGATGTCCTCACCGACGACGTCGAGCGTGACCTCGAGTCCCTTGGCGGCGGCGTCCTCGATGATCGGCACGACGTCGTCGACCGACTCACCGGCGATGAAGCGGTCGACGACCTGCTTGGTGCCCGGCGCCGCCGACACGAAAGCGCGCATCTTGTCGCTGCGCGACGCGGCGAGGATCAAGGGAGCCAGCACGGGGCACCTCCACGGATCACGAGTTGAGAGCGGGTGGGAACGGACCACTGATTCAGTACGTCAAAAGGTCCATTTCCGTGCGTAACGGGACGGCACGGAGAACCACTCAGAAATCTAAGGATCCCTCCGATCCTGTGCCATCGACACCTGTCACGCATCTGTGGCCCCCACCTCAGACATCTGTATGAAGAGGGGTCCGTGATGGGTGAGAATGGCGGGGTGAAAGGTGATTACCAGGAGCTGGTCGACGAGATCTCGGCGCTGCTCGGCGCCCCGGCGACCCTCGAGAACCGCGACTTCCGCCTCATCGCCTTCGGCGCCCAGGCCAGCGCCGACGACGACACCGACGGCTTCGACGAGGCGGCGCTCGACCCGGTGCGCACGCGCTCGATCCTGACGCGCGGCTCGACCTCGGCGGTCCGCTCCTGGTTCGAGGGCTTCGGCATCGCGAGCGCCAAGGAGCCGGTCCGGATCCCGGCGACCCCGGAGGCCGGCGTCTACCGCGGCCGCATCTGTCTGCCCGTACGCCATCACGGTTTCGTCCTCGGCTACGTATGGCTGCTCGACGACGATCCGGGTCCCACGGAGGAGCAGCTCGATGCGGCGATGGCGGTGGCGGGCCGGATCGGCGCGCAGCTCACCGACGAGGCGCAGGCGGGCGCGGACCTGACCCGCGAGTTCCACTCCGTGCTCACGGCGGAGCGGGGCTGGCAGCGGGACATGGCGGTGGCGGCGCTGCGCACGGCGCTCGGTGACCGGGCGCCCGGCCTGCACACGGTGGTCTGCGTCGCACCGTGGCCGTCGGCGGACCCCGACGACGCTCCTTCGGTACGCACCGTCCCGGCGGCGGACGCGCTGTGCACGGTTCCGTGGGGGGTGACGGGCCAGTGCCTCGCCCTGCTGGTGCGGCTGCGCTCGCGCGAGGCCCTGGAGCCCGCGCTGACCGCGGCGGCGAAGCTGCGCGCCCGCGCGGGTTCCCCGGTGGCGGCGGGCGTCGGCGCCGCGCGTGACGACCTCGCCGAACTGGCCACGGCCTGGCAGGAGGCGACGGCCGCGGCGCGCGCGGCGCTGGCCGACCCGCACCTCGGCCCCGACGCGCAGTGGTCGTCGATCGGCCCGTACCGGCTGCTGACCGCGCTCCCCGCGGAGGCCGCGCACGACCCCGCGGTCGCGCCCCTGCTCTCCCCCACCCACCGTCAACTGGCGCGCACCGCCGAGGTGTTCCTCGACTGCGCGGGCCAGGCGGGCCGCACGGCCGCGGCCCTCGGCATCCACCGCCAGACGCTGTACTACCGCCTGTCACGGGTGGAACAGCTCACCGGCCTCGACCTGGACGAGGGCGAGGACCGGCTGCTGCTGCACATGGGGTTGAAGGCGTCACGACTGTGAGGACTCCGTGGCCTGCGCGGCCGTGATCAACCGACGCATCCCCTCGGTGAGCTCCTCGGCGCTGGGCGCGCTCTCCGGGTCGAGCATGTACTCGGCGATGAGCCCGGTCATCAGCGTCATGTAGAGCTTGCCGAGAGTGTCGACGGCGGGGTGGTCGGCAGGCGGCTCCTCGCCACCCATGAACATGGGGATGGTCCCGCGGCCGCCCTCGCTCTGCGCCTTGCCCACGATCTCCCGCACGGCGGGCAACTTGTCGCCCAGCACCACGAGTTCCATGCCCAGGTACCACATGGAGTCGGGCTTGCCCAGGCTCTCGATGACGTTCCCCCAGACCTCCTGGAAGCGCTCCAGCGAACCGGCCGGGGCCTTGAAACCGCCCTGGTCGAAGACGTCGGACGACTCCTCCACCAGGGCGAGGTAGGCCTGCGCGAGCAGCGCGTCCTTCGACCCGTAGTGGTAGCCGATCGACGCCAGGTTCGCCCCGGACTCCTTGACGATGTCGCGCGCCGTCGTGCGCGCGAACCCCTTCTCCAGAAGGCAGCGCTTGGCGCCTTCGAGCAGATCTTCGCGGTGTCCCATGGCCCCACCCTACCCAGATTCCAGACGGCTGTCTTAAACGACTGTCTTACACGACCGTCCATGACGACCGTCCATGACGACCGTCCATGACGACCGTCTTACACAAACGTACTAGACAACCGTTTAAGACGCTCGTACAGTTCCTGCCATGACGAACCCGACGAGCACCACCCCACCCGCCGAAACCCTTGCGGGGCGCCGCGAGTGGACCGCCCTCGGCGTGCTGATGCTTCCGCTGCTCCTGGTCTCGATGGACGTCTCCGTCCTCTACTTCGCGATCCCCCAGATCAGCGCCGACCTGGAGCCGAGCGGCACCCAGCAGCTGTGGATCTTCGACATCTACGCGTTCGTGCTCGCCGGCCTGCTGATGACGATGGGCTCGCTCGGCGACCGCATCGGGCGCCGCAAGCTGCTCCTGTTCGGCGCCGCCGCCTTCGGCACCGCCTCCGTCCTCGCCGCGTACGCGAACAGCGCCGAGACGCTCATCGCCGCCCGCGCGCTCCTCGGCGTCGGCGGCGCGACGCTCATGCCGTCGACCATGGCGATCGTCCGCACGATGTTCACCGACCCCGGCCAGCGTGTGAAGGCGATCGGCATGTGGTCCGGCGTCATGACCGGCGGCATCGCGCTCGGCTCGGTGATGAGCGGCATCCTCGTCGAGCACTTCTGGTGGGGCTCGGTCTTCCTGGTCAACCTGCCCGCGATGGTGCTGCTCCTGGTCCTCGGCCCGGTCCTGCTGCCGGAGTCCAAGAACCCGGAGCCCGGCCGCTTCGACCTGCTGAGCGTGCCGCTGTCGATGGCCGCCGTGCTGCCCGTCATCTACGGCATCAAGGAGATCCCGTCCGAGGGCTGGAACGTGCGGTACGTCCTCTCGATCACCGTGGGGCTGCTGTTCGCCGCCCTGTTCGTGCACCGCCAGCGCACCGTCAAGTCCCCGCTGATCTCCCCCGCCCTGTTCCGCGGCCGCGGCTTCGCCCCCGGCGTCGTCCTGAACCTCGTCTCGTCCTTCGGCATGATGGGCTCGGCGTACTTCACCACCCAGTACCTGCAGTCCGTGCTCGGCAAGAGCTCCATGGCGGCCGCGCTCTGGTCGCTGCTCCCCACGGTCATGGTCGGCGTGGCGGCCCCCGTCGCCGCGCAGCTCGTCGCGAAGGGCGTGCACCGCGCCCATGTCGTCGCCGGCGGCTTCACCGTCGCCGCCTGCGGATACGCGCTGCTGGCCTTCACCGGCACCGACTCGCTCTGGCTGGTCCTGGCCGGCGCCGGCGTCCTCGCTTCCGGCATCGTCACCGTGATGTCCCAGATGATGGACCTGGCGCTCGGCACCGTCCCGACCGCCAACTCCGGCTCCGCCGCGTCCCTGTTGGAGACGGGAGCCGAGTTCGGCGGCGCCCTCGGCATGGCGGTCCTCGGCTCCATCGGCACGGCCGTCTACCGCCACGGCGTCCCCGCCGACGCCCCCGCCGCGGCCCACGAGACGCTGGGCGGCGCCCTCGCGGTCGCCGGGCAGCTGCCGGGCGACGCGGGCCGGGCCCTGACGGCCGCCGCACGGGAGGCCTTCACCAACGGCATGCAGGCGGCGGCGATCGCGGGGGCGGTCGTGCTCCTGGCCGCCGCGGTCCTCTCCGTGACGACCCTGCGCAAGGTGACGGTGCGCGAGGACACGGCGGACCACGAGGCCGGGGCCCCCGCGGCGGCGCCGGACGAGAAGGCGACGGTCTGACGACGCCGACAGCCTCACGGCTCTGACCGCTCCGACAGCCACCAGCCGGTCACCACGCGATGCCGGGCGGACCGGAACACTCCGGCCCGCCCGGCATCGCCGCACAGGGAGGCCGGAAGCCGGAAGCCTGTAGCCAGGGATGACGCCGCCGGACCGTGCCAGGATGGCCCCGTGGCTCAGACATTCGATACGCCGTTCATCGGCCGGGCGGACGAACTCGCCCGGCTCACCGGCGTCCTGGAGCGGGCCGCGGCCGGCGACCCGCGCGCCGTCCTGGTCGCCGGGGACGCCGGCGTCGGCAAGACCCGGGCGCTGACGGAGGCCGCGGCACACGCCGCCGCCACCGGCCTGACCGTCCTCACCGGCCACTGCGTGGACCTCGGCGACGTGGGTCTGCCGTACCTCCCGTTCACGGAGATCCTCGGCGCGGCGGCCGCCGACGAGCGGCTCGCCCCGGCCTTCGCCGCGTACCCGGCGGTGGACCGGCTCATCGGCGCGGCCTCGGGGGCGGGACCCGCGCCCGACCCCGGCAGCCGCCTCCAGCTCTTCGAGGGCGTCGCGGGGCTCCTCGCCGACCTGGCCGACCTGACCCCGCTCCTCCTGGTCGTCGAGGACCTCCACTGGGCCGACCAGTCCTCCCGCGACCTGCTCCGCTTCCTGCTCAGCCGGGGCGTCCTGCAACGGCCCGCGCCGGGCGGCCCGCCCCGCCGCCTCGCCGTCTTCGCCTCGTACCGCGCGGACGACCTGCACCGCCGCCACCCCCTGCGGCCACTGCTCGCCGAGCTGATCAGGCTGCCCGCCGTCGACCGTCTCGACCTGCGTCCGATGGCCGACACGGACATGGCCCGCCTCGTACGCGCCCGCCGCACAGGACCCGTGCCCGACAGCACGGTCCGCCGCATCGTCGAGAGCGCCGAGGGAAACGCCTTCTACGCCGAGGAGTTGCTCGCCGCGCTGCCCGGCGACGACGAGGGGGCCGACTCCCCCACCATGCCCAGCGGCCTGGCCGACGTGCTGCTCATCCGGATCGAGCAACTCACCGAGACCGCCCAGCAGGTGCTGCGCACGGCGGCCGTCGCGGGCCGCCGGGTCGGGCACGAGCTGCTGCGGTCCGCCGTTCAACTGCCGGAGGAGGAGCTGGAGTCGGCGCTGCGCGAGGCCGTCGGGCGCCAGCTCCTCGTGCCGGGCGACGACGCGACGTACTCGTTCCGGCACGCCCTCACCCGCGAGGCCGTGTACGCGGATCTGCTGCCCGGTGAACGGGTCAGGCTGCACGGGCGGTTCGCCGCGCTCCTCGCGGGCGAGGGCCGTTCACCGCAGAGCGCGGCGGAGCGCGCCCACCACTCGCGCGAGAGCCACGACCTGGCCGACGCCCTCGCCGCCTCCCTCGAGGCCGCCGACCACGCCCAGCGCGTCGGCGCGCCCGCCGAGGAGCTGCGGCACCTGGAGACCGCGCTCGAACTGTGGGCCGTGGTGGACGCGTCCGCGCGCCCCGAGGCCGACGACACGGCCACCCTCACCCTGCGCGCCTCGGCCGCCGCCGCCCGCGCGGGCGACCCTCATCGCGCGGTCCAGCTCACCCGCTCCGCGCTCGCCCGGGCCGGCTCCGACGCCGACTCCGAGCTCGCGGCGCGCGTGCGCTACACCCTCGCGGGCAACCTGATCCGGATCGACCACCTGGAAGCCGCGTTCACGTACAGCAGCGAGGCGCTGGCCCTGATCCCGGCCGAGCCGCCCTCGGGCACCTGGGTGTGGGCGGCCTCGACCCATGTCATGGCCGCGCGGCACGTGGGCAGGAACGAGGACGCCGAGCGCGTCGCCCGACAGGCGCTCGGCATCGCCGAGCGACTTGAACTGCCCGACGCCCGGGCCGACTTGATGATCTCGCTGGTCGGCCTTGAGGCGCACAACCGGCGTACGCGGCAGGGCCGGGACCGACTGGTCGACGCCCGTGGGCTGGCCGGCGGCGCCGGGAACCTCCCGGTGGAGATGCGGGCCCTCTACAACCTCGCCATCGGCTGTTACGAGTCCGGCGACCTGGACGCCTGCCTGCCCTGGATCGCCGACGGCCTCGACCTCGCCCGCCGCGGCGGGCTCCTCACCTCGCCGTACGCCCTGGAACTGCGCTACCTGCAGTCCCTGCTGCTCTACACGCTGGGCCGCTGGGACGAATGCGCGCGAGCTGCCGTCGCCGACACCGAACTGCTGCCGCCCGCAGGCGGGTTCGCGATCGCGCCCGCGCTGTACGTGGCCCTGGCCCGCGGCGCGTACGACGCGGCCGTCACCGGGGCCCGGGGGCTGCTCGACCATCACTTCGACTGGATGGCGGCGCTCGTCGCCGCGATCGTGCTGACCGACGCGGCCGCACTGCGCGGCGACGCCGAGGAATGCGTACGACAGATGCACGCGTCGGTCGAGTCGCTCACCGACGTCTCGGGCGGCACGCGGCCCGACGCCGTGGTGCGGCTCGCCGCGCTTGCCCTGGCGGCGGTCGCGGACGCGGCGGAGGAGGCCCGGCTCTCCGGCGACACGGCGGGCTCGGAGCGCTGGGCGGTGACCGCGACCGAGCTGGTGGAGCTGGCCCGCGACACGGCGGCCCACGGCGAGGACGGCACGGAGCAGGGCCCCGAGGGCCTGGCCTGGCTGGCCCGCGCCGAGGCCGAGCGGGTGCGCGCCGCGACCGGCCCCGACGTCGCGACCTGGGAGCGGGCCGTGACGGCGTTCGACTACGGCGAGCCGTACGAACTGGCCCGCTGCCGGCGGCGGTTGGCCGAGGCCCTGCTCACGGCGGACCGCCGCGAGGAGGCCGCCGAGCAGGCGTACGCGGCCCGGGACGCGGCCGTACGGCTCAGCGCCGAGCCGCTGCGCGAGGCCCTGGACACCCTGATCAGGCGGGGCCGCCTCGCCGACGCCCCGGCCGCCGGGGACCGTATCGCCGCGCTGACCGCCCGGGAGAGCGACGTGCTGCGCCTGCTCGGCCGGGGGCGCACCAACCGCCAGATCGGCGAGGAGCTGTTCATCAGCGGCAAGACCGCGAGCGTCCACGTCTCGAACATCCTCGCCAAGCTGGGCGCCGCGAGCCGCACCGAGGCGGTGGGCATCGCGTACCGCGAGGGCCTGATCGAGCCGGAGGCGTCCTGAAACGCGAGGGCCGGGTCACCCGTGGGTGACCCGGCCCTCGTACTAATCAGACCAGCAAACTCGGCCCAGGAACCTCAGACGAGGTTGACCGACCGCGCCGAGGTCGCGCCGATCTCGGCGGACAGCTCGTTCAGCACCGACTGCGGCACCGTGTCGTCCACGGTCAGGACCGCGAGGGCCTCGCCGCCGACGTCGGCGCGCGAGACCTGCATGCCGCCGATGTTGATGCCCGCCTCACCGAGGACACGGCCCACCGTGCCGACGACGCCCGGACGGTCCTCGTAGCGCAGGACGACCATGTGGTCGGCGAGCGCCAGGTCCACGTCGTACTCGTTGACCGCGACGATCTTCTGCAGGTGCTTCGGGCCCGCGAGCGTGCCGGAGACCGAGACCTCCTGGCCGTTGCCGAGGGTGCCGCGCACCGTGACGACGTTGCGGTGGTCGGGCGACTCGGAGGACGTGGTGAGGCGGACCTCGACGCCGCGCTCCTGCGCGAACAGCGGGGCGTTGACGTACGACACCGTCTCGTCGACGACGTCCTCGAACACGCCCTTGAGCGCGGAGAGTTCGAGCACCTTCACGTCGTGCTGGGTGATCTCGCCGTACACCTCGACGTCGAGGCGGGCCGCGACCTCGCCCGCGAGGGCGGTGAAGATCCGGCCGAGGCGCTCCGCGAGGGGCAGGCCCGGCTTGACGTCCTCGGCGATGACGCCGCCCTGGACGTTCACCGCGTCCGGCACGAGCTCGCCGGAGAGCGCGAGGCGCACCGACTTGGCGACGGCGACGCCCGCCTTCTCCTGCGCCTCGTCCGTGGAGGCGCCGAGGTGCGGGGTGCAGACGACCTGGTCGAACTGGAACAGCGGGGAGTCCGTGCAGGGCTCCTTCGCGTACACGTCGAGACCGGCGCCGGCGACGCGGCCCTCCTTGATCGCCGAGTACAGCGCTTCCTCGTCGACGATCCCGCCGCGCGCGGCGTTGACGATGCGCACGTTCGGCTTGACCTTGTGCAGCGCCTCGTCACCGATGAGACCGAGGGTCTCCGGGGTCTTCGGGAGGTGCACGGTGATGAAGTCCGAGACCTCGAGCAGCTCGTCGAGGGAGAGGACCTTCACGCCCATCTGCGCGGCGCGCGCGGGCTGCACGTACGGGTCGTACGCGACGACCTTCATGCCGAAGGCGGACATGCGCTGCGCGACGAGCGCGCCGATGCGGCCGAGGCCGACGACACCGAGGGTCTTCTCCGCGAGCTCGACGCCCGTGTACTTGCTGCGCTTCCACTCGCCGCCCTTGAGGGCCTGCGAGCCCTGCGGGATGTTGCGCGCGGTCGCGATGAGCAGGCCGCAGGCCAGCTCGGCGGCGGTCACGATGTTCGAGGTCGGCGCGTTGACGACCATCACGCCGGCCTTGGTGGCGGCGGACACGTCCACGTTGTCGAGGCCGACGCCGGCTCGTGCGACGACCTTCAGCTTCTTCGCGGCGGCGATCGCCTCGGCGTCGACCTTGGTGGCCGAGCGGATCAGGATCGCGTCGACGTCGGCGATGGCGGGCAGCAGGGCCGCCCGGTCCGCGCCGTTGCACTGGCGGATCTCGAAGTCCGGGCCCAGGGCGTCGACCGTCGCAGGCGACAGCTCTTCGGCGATGAGTACGACGGGTTTGCCGTTGGCAGCAGTGCTCACGTGAGTCCTCACAGGTCCAATGCGGACGGCCGTCCCGACGGCCGCAGGCGGTGGAGGGTGCTTGCCGCGATTAAGACGCACGACGCTGTGGGCCCAACGCGAATGTGTTCAGCAGTGTAGTGCCGCCAGGGAGCCGTGCTTACGCCTCCCTGGAAGGATCACTCGTCCGAGGCTGGACGGAATGGACAACGGGCCGCGGCGTCCACCGCGGCCCATTGTCCGGAGGCTTACGCCTCGTCGTCGTTCACCCAGCTCATGAGCTTGCGCAGCTCCTTGCCGGTGGTCGCCAGGAGGCTGGACTCGTCCTGGGTCTTGTACTCGTTGTACTTCTTCAGACCGCCGTGGTACTCGTCCATCCAGTTCTTGGCGAACGTGCCGTCCTGGATCTCGGCGAGGACCTTCTTCATCTCGGCCTTGGTGGCGTCCGTGATGATCCGCGGGCCGGTGACGTAGTCGCCCCACTCGGCGGTCTCGGAGACCGACCAGCGCATCTTCTCCAGGCCGCCCTCGTACATGAGGTCGACGATGAGCTTCAGCTCGTGCAGGCACTCGAAGTACGCGATCTCCGGCTGGTAACCGGCCTCGGTCAGCGTCTCGAAACCGGCCTTGACCAGCGCAGCGGTACCACCACAGAGGACGGCCTGCTCACCGAACAGGTCGGTCTCGGTCTCCTCGGTGAAGGTCGTCTTGATGACGCCGGCGCGCGTGCCGCCGATGCCCTTCGCGTAGGAGAGGGCCAGCTCGAAGCCCTTGCCGGTGGCGTCCTGCTCGACGGCCGCGATGCACGGAACGCCGCGACCCTCCTCGTACTGACGGCGCACGAGGTGGCCCGGGCCCTTCGGGGCGACCATGCAGACGTCCACGCCGGCCGGGGGCTTGATGAAGCCGTAGCGGATGTTCAGGCCGTGGCCGAAGAACAGCGCGTCGCCGTCCTTCAGGTTCGGCGCGATGGTCTCCTCGTAGACCTGGCCCTGGATCGGGTCCGGGACGAGGATCATGATGACGTCGGCCTCGGCCGCGGCCTCGGACGGGGTGACCACGCGCAGGCCCTGCTCCTCAGCCTTCGCCTTGGACTTGGAGCCCTCGTGCAGACCGACACGGACGTCGACACCCGAGTCGCGCAGCGAGAGCGCGTGGGCGTGGCCCTGGGAGCCGTAACCGATCACCGCGACCTTGCGGTTCTGGATGATGGACAGGTCGGCATCGTCGTCGTAGAACAGCTCGGCCACTGGGGTTCTCCTCGTTTGCGGTATTGCTGGTTCTGCGTCCCACCGTACGGCGGGGTGCGGAAGGAAAGATTTCAGGTCTCGCTATGCGAGAGGGGCGCGCAGGAGTGCTGCGCGGTCACGCGGTGCGGTCGAGCGCCCGCAGGCTCCGGTCGGTGATGGAGCGCGAGCCGCGGCCGACCGCGATGGTGCCCGACTGGACGAGCTCCTTGATGCCGAAGGGTTCCAGCATCTTGAGCATCGCCTCGAGCTTGTCGCTGGATCCGGTGGCCTCGATGGTGACGGCCTCCGGGGAGACGTCCACGGTCTTGGCGCGGAACAGCTGGACGATCTCGACGATCTGCGAGCGCGTCTCGTTGTCGGCGCGGACCTTGGCGAGCACCAGCTCGCGGGCCACGGCCGCGTCGGGCTCCAGCTCGACGATCTTCAGGACGTTGACCAGCTTGTTGAGCTGCTTCGTGACCTGTTCGAGCGGGAGCGATTCGACATTCACGACGATGGTGATGCGCGAGATGTCGGGGTGCTCGGTGACGCCGACGGCGAGCGAGTCGATGTTGAAGCCGCGGCGCGAGAAGAGGGCGGTGATCCGGGCGAGGACACCGGGCTTGTTCTCGACCAGGACGGAGAGCGTGTGCTTGGACATATCTCGTGGTCTCTCTCTGCGTCTCAGTCGTCTTCGCTGTCGCCGAAGTCGGGGCGGACGTCCCGAGCGGCCATGATCTCGTCGTTGGAGGTGCCGGCGGCGACCATCGGCCACACCATGGCGTCCTCGTGGACGATGAAGTCGACCACGACCGGGCGGTCGTTGATCGAGTTCGCCTCCTCGATGCACTTGTCGAGGTCCTCGGGGCGCTCACAGCGGATGGCGTAGCAGCCCATGGCCTCGCTCAGCTTCACGAAGTCCGGGATGCGGGTGCCCTTGTTGGGCGGGGTCTCGCCGTCCGGGCCCGCGTGCAGCACGGTGTTCGAGTAGCGCTGGTTGTAGAACAGCGTCTGCCACTGGCGGACCATCCCGAGGGCGCCGTTGTTGATGATGGCGACCTTGATCGGGATGTTGTTCAGGGCGCAGGTGGTCAGCTCCTGATTGGTCATCTGGAAGCAGCCGTCGCCGTCGATCGCCCAGACCGTCTGGCCCGGCGCGCCGGCCTTGGCGCCCATCGCGGCGGGCACCGAGTAGCCCATGGTCCCGGCGCCGCCCGAGTTCAGCCAGGTGGCCGGCTTCTCGTACTGGATGTAGTGCGCGGCCCACATCTGGTGCTGGCCCACGCCCGCCGCGAAGATCGTGTCCGCGGGGGCGAGTTGGCCGATGCGCTCGATGACCTGCTGCGGGGAGAGCGAGCCGTCCGCGGGCTGGTCGTAGCCCAGCGGGTACGTCTCGCGCCAGCGGTTGAGGTCCTTCCACCAGGCGGTGTAGTCGCCGGCGTGACCGTCGCTGTGCTCCTTCTGGACCGCCTGGATCAGGTCGGCGATGACCTCGCGGGCGTCCCCGACGATCGGCACGTCGGCGGCGCGGTTCTTGCCGATCTCCGCGGGGTCGATGTCGGCGTGGACGATCTTCGCGAACGGGGCGAAGCTGTCCAGGTTGCCGGTGACGCGGTCGTCGAAGCGGGCTCCGAGGGCGACGATCAGGTCGGCCTTCTGCAGCGCGGTGACGGCGGTGACCGCACCGTGCATGCCCGGCATTCCCACGTGCAGCGGGTGGCTGTCGGGGAATGCGCCGAGCGCCATCAGGGTGGTGGTGACGGGCGCTCCGGTGAGCTCGGCGAGCATCTTGAGCTCGGCGGTGGCACCCGCCTTGAGGACGCCGCCACCGACGTAGAGGACGGGCCGCTTCGCATTCGTGATCAGCTTCGCGGCCTCACGGATCTGCTTGGCGTGCGGCTTGGTCACCGGGCGGTAGCCGGGCAGGTCCTGCTGCGGCGGCCAGGTGAACGTCGTCCGCGCCTGCAGGAGGTCCTTCGGGATGTCCACGAGGACCGGGCCGGGGCGGCCGGTCGAGGCGATGTGGAACGCCTGGGCGATCGCCTGCGGGATCTCCTCGGCCTTGGTGACCAGGAAGCTGTGCTTGGTGATCGGCATGGTGATGCCGACGATGTCCGCTTCCTGGAAGGCGTCCGTGCCGATCGCCTTGGAGACGACCTGGCCGGTGATCGCGACGAGCGGCACCGAGTCCATCATCGCGTCGGCGATCGGCGTCACCAGGTTGGTCGCACCCGGGCCCGAAGTGGCCATGCAGACACCGACCTTGCCGGTGGCCTGCGCGTAACCGGTGGCCGCGTGGCCCGCACCCTGCTCGTGACGGACGAGCACGTGGCGCACCCGGCTCGAGTCCATCATCGGGTCGTACGCGGGAAGGATCGTGCCGCCGGGGATACCGAATACGGTGTCGACCCCGACCTCCTCAAGCGAGCGAATGAGGGACTTCGCACCCGTGACGTGCTCGACGGGGGCGGACTGCTGTCCTCCGGAACGGGGCCGCGGCTGCGGCTGGCTGGCCCCGGTGGCCTGCTCGGTCATCGGCATTCTCTTCTCGATGCTGAGGGTTTTTGCGAGGGTTATGCAGGGTCTTACGTGTGTGTCGGGCGGTTGGCGGCGGTTCTGAACCGGCACCCGTGCAACAAAAAACCCCTCGTGCCGTGAGGCAAGCGAGGGGAGCGCGCCGGGTGCGGTCGCCAGGTTTCCGGTGTTCTGACCGGTGGTCCCAGCTTCAGCCGACGCGCTTTCCAAGTACGAGAATTCGGGTGCGCATGGCACTGACCCTCCCCCCGGCGCGTAGGGCGTGTCAAGTGGGTGGGACGGGCGTCTCATTATGTGAGCGCAGCGTGGTGAAGCCCGCGAACACCGGCTCGGCGGGGCCCGTGGGGACCGGGTACTCCCCCGAGGTGAGCGCGCGGCGCAGCCGGTACTCGTCGAGCGGCCCGGAGAACGCCATGCCCTGCCCGTGCGTGCACCCCATCGAGCGCAGCGCGGCGACCTGCTCGGGCAGGTCCACGCCGTCCGCCACGGAGTTGAGCCCGAGGTCGCCCGCGATCCGCAGCAGCCCACTGGTGATCTTGTGCAGCCGCGCGGACTCGACGACGCCCTCGATCAGCGAGCGGTCCAGCTTCAGTACGTCGACGGGGAGGCGGCGCAGTGCCGTGATGGCCGCATAGCCGCTGCCGAAGCCGTCCAGCGCGATCCGGACGCCGAGGCGGCGCAGCGCCGTCAGACGCCGCTCCAGCTCGTCCAGCGGGACTCTGGGGTCGCTGTCCGCCAGCTCGATCACGAGCGCGCCCGAGGGCAGCCCGTGCCGGGTGAGGAGCGCTTCTATCGAGCCGAGCGGCATGGCCCGGTCGAGGAGCCTGCGGGCGCTGATCCGCACGGCGACCGGCGTCGCATGCCCGCTGTGCCCACGCTCGGCGGCCTGCTCGACGGCCTCCTCCAGCATCCAGCGGCCGAGCTCGGCGGTGCGCTCGCTGTCGTCGGCCACCCGCAGGAACTCGGCGGGGGTGAACAGGATGCCCTGCGCGCTGCGCCATCTGGCCTGCGCGGCGACCGCCGTGATCCGGCCGTCGTCGAGCGAGACGATCGGCTGGTGGAGCAGCGCGAACTCGCCCTCGTGCAGCGCCGACCGCAGCCGCGTCGCCAGCTCCGCCTTGCGTACGACATCGGCCTGCATCTGCGGCGCGTACAGCTCGACGCGGCCCTTGCCCGCCGCCTTCGCCCGGTACATCGCCAGGTCGGCATTGCGCAGCAGCTCACCGGCCCCGATGTCCGGCTCGGCGAAGGCGACGCCGATGGAGGCGGCGACCCGCACATTGTCGTGCCGGTCGATCGAGTACGGCTGGGACAGGGTGATTCTGAGCCGGTCGGCCAGCTCGTAGATCTGCTGTTCTCTCGCGGCGTGGTCGCGCCCCCCGTCGCCGACGATCAGCGCCGCGAACTCGTCACCGCCAAGACGGGCCGCGGTGTCCGATGCGCGCACGGATTCGGCCAGCCTTCTCGCCGCCTGGACGAGCAGCTCGTCGCCCGCCTGGTGGCCGATCGTGTCGTTGACCTGCTTGAAGCCGTCGAGGTCGATGAAGAGCACGGCGGTGCCCAGGTCGCCGGCCCGCCGCCCGGCGAGCGCCTGTCCGACCCGCTTGGTGAACAGCGACCTGTTGGGCAGGTCGGTCAGCGGGTCGTGCTCCGCGTTGTGCTGCAACTGGGCCTGGAGGCGCACCCGTTCCGTCACGTCTCTACTGTTGAGGATCAGGCCGCCGTGGTGGCGGTTGACCGTCGACTCCACGTTCAGCCAGGTGCCCGTGCCGGACCGGAAGCGGCATTCGATGCGCGTAGTGGGCTCCTCGATCTGGCTCGCGGCGAGGAATCTGCGCACCTCGTGCATCACGCGCCCGAGGTCCTCGGGGTGGATGATCGACGCGAGCTCGGAGCCGACGAGATCCTCGGCGTCCCGCCCGTAGACGCCCGCGGCGGCCGGGCTGACGTATCTCAGCGTCCCGTTCGGCGCGGCGATCATGATGACGTCGCTTGAGCCCTGGACCAGGGAGCGGAAGTGGTTCTCCTTCTGCGCCAACTCCTGGGTGAGCGTGATGTTGTCGAGCAGCATGATGCCCTGGCGCATGACGAGCGCGAGGACGACCGTGCACGCCGTGAAGAGCACGACGCGGTCCACCCGGTGCCCGTCCAGCAGGTTGTAGAGAATGCCCAACGTGCAGACGGCGGCGGCCAGATACGGGGTGAGCGCGGCGAGCGAGCCGGAGATCGGCCGCGTATAGCTGACCTGATAGCGGCCGCCCGGCCCGAGCGAGTGCTCCTCCTCGCGCACACCGCGCCGCGTCCCCACCCACGGCGCGTACGCGAGCAGCAGCGAGCCGGCGAACCAGCCGGCGTCCAGGATCTCGCCCGAGCGGTAGCTGGCATGCAACAGCGGCGAGGTGAACAGGGCGTCGCACATCACCGTGAGGGCGAGCGCGCCGATCGCGGTGTTCACCGCCGTACGACTCCCGGGAGAGCGCCGGAAGTGCAGCGCGAGCACCATGCTGACCAGGGCGATGTCGAGCAGCGGGTACGCGAGGGAGAGCGCGGTGCGGGTGACGCTCTGGCCCTCGAACTCGGCGGTGTGCGCGAGGGCGAGGCTCCAGGAGAGGGTGACCAGGGAGCCGGCGATGAGCCAGGCGTCGAGCGCGAGGCAGATCCAGCCGGCCTTGGTGACGGGCCGCCGCGCGAGGACGAGCAGGCCGATGATGGCGGGCGGCGCGAAGCAGAGGAAGAACAGGTCGGCGAGGCTCGGCGTCGGCACCGGCTCGCGCAGAACGACCTCGTACCAGCCCCACACCCCGTTGCCGAAGCTGGCCATGAGCGAGGAGAACGCGAACAGGAGCCAGGCGGGTCGAAAGCGGCTGCGGCTGCTGCGCGCGTACACGAAATTCGATACGGCGGCGATCGCCGCCGCGAGGCTCAGGCCGAAGTCGCCCATGATCAGGGCGAGTCGGTCGGAACCCCAGCCGACCGCGGACCCCACCGCGAAGCCGGCGCACAGGAGAGCGAGGAGCAACTGGGCTCTCGCACCGCCCCGCTGTGGCGCGCGGACGGGGGCCTGGCCGCCGGAGTACATCGAGGCGCCCAGTGCTGTCGTCGGAGTGGGGTGCGTACTCACCGGGCCGCCCAGGTCCGCCGGGCGGCTCCTGTGTCCGCCTTCTCCTGCCCCGCCTGCTGATGCCTTCTGCGACTGCCGCGCGGGCCCGCTCGATGCACATGTGCCCTGCGACAGCTCGGACTTCGGCCCCGCATCGCTGCGCGGGTCACCGCACAGGACCGCCGTCGGCCGCGCCGCGTCGGATCGTTCGCCCATAGGCCGTGCATCGCCCGTCGCCCCCCTCGCAGTCCGTCACTCTTCCCCGGCGCCGCGTGCTGGCACGGCGCTGCCCCAGTCGGGACGATACACCAGTCCCGTCACTCAGGGACATAGTTCCTCTACTCTCCGTGACGACCAGGCACGATGCGGACGCGGGTCGGGCACAGGGCGCATTCAAGCGGGCGCACAGCGTGCCCGTCGAACGGCATGCGGCCGTACGGGAGTTACCCGAGGGGCCGGTGTGGTTCGCGAGGTCTGCGGGGTGTGCAGGGTCGCGTGGGACCGGATGTCAGTCGCTGTCCCCGTCGATGGTGAGCACGACGTTCTCGAGCGGCTCCCCCGCCGCGAACCGTGTGAGCTGAGCGGCGAGGAGACGCTTGGCGCGCGGCAGGAAGGCGGATGTGGGGCCGCCCACGTGCGGCGAGATGAGCACCCCTGGAGCCTGCCACAACGGGTGCTCCTGGGGCAGGGGTTCGGGGTCGGTGACGTCGAGGGCAGCGGTGATTCGGCCGGTTTCCAGCTCCGCGAGGAGGGCCTTGGTGTCGACGACCGGGCCACGGCCGACGTTCACGAGCAGCGCGCCGTCCTTGAGGCGCGCGAGGAACTCGGCGTTCACCAGGCCGCGGGTGTCCTCGGTGAGCGGGGTCACCATGATGACGACGTCGGCCTCCGGCAGCAGTTCCGGCAGTTCGGTGAGCGGGTGCACGGGCCCGCGCTCCGTTGTACGGGCGGAGCGCGCGACGCGTGTCACCCGCGCGACCTCGAAGGGCGTGAGCCGGTCCTCGATGGCACCGCCGATGGCGCCGTACCCCACGATGAGGACGTGCTTGTCGGCGAGCGCGGGCCGGAAACCGCCGCGCCACTCGCCGCGGTCCTGCCCGCGGACGAAGTCGGGGATGCCTCGCAGGGAGGCGAGGATCAGGGTGAGCGCGAGCTCGGCGGTGCTGGCGTCGTGCACGCCGCGCGCATTGCACAACTGGACGCCGGGGCGCAGGTACTTCAGCCCGCCCTGTACATGGTCGACGCCCGCGGAGAGCGTCTGCACGGCGCGCAGGGACGTCATCTCGGGCATCGGGCGGACGCCGAGGCCCGGCGGCTTCATGTAGGGGACGACGTAGTACGCGCAGTCGGCGGGGTCCGCCGGGAAGTCGGGTTCGCCGTTCCAGAAGCGGTAGTTGAGCCCCTGCGGGAGGCCCGGAATCTCATCGGCGCGGAAGGGCAGCCACACATCACCAGTCATGGTCAGGAGGCTATGTCAGCCACGTGAAGGTACAGAGGTTAGGTTGGGGACCTCGGCAGGAGGGGCCGGAGGGCCAGGGAGGGTCACGGGCACGTGAAGCAAGGTGGTGCGCGCAAGGCGATCGGTGCGGCGGGCCTCGACGTGGGTGCCGTCGGAATCGGCTGCATGCCGATGAGCTGGGCGTACACGGGCTCGCGGCAGCGCGGCGAGGAGTCCCTGCGCACCCTGCACACCGCCCTGGACCGGGGCTGCAGCCTGGTCGACACCGCGGACATGTACGGGCCCTTCACCAATGAGCTGCTGCTCGGCCGCGTGCTCAAGGAGCGGCGGGCCGACGCCTTCGTGTCGACGAAGGTGGGGCTGCTCGTCGGCGAGCAGCACATCGTCGCCAACGGCAGGCCCGGCTACGTGAAGCGGGCCTGCGACGCGTCGCTGCGGCGCCTTCAGACCGATGTCATCGACCTGTACCAACTGCACCGCGAGGACCCCGAGGTGCCCGTCGAGGAGACGTGGGGCGCGATGGCGGAGCTCGTGAGCGCGGGCAAGGTGCGCTCGCTGGGTTTCTGCGCCGTGGGCCCGCGGGGCTCGCGGCGCGGTGGCCGGGCCGCGCGGCATGCCGGAACGATCCGCCAGTTGGAGCGGGTGCAGCAGGTGTTCCCGGTGAGCGCGGTCATGGCCGAGCTGTCGGTGTGGTCGCCTGAGGCGCTCGGGGCGCTGCTGCCGTGGTGCGCGGCGCGCGGTGTCGGCTTCCTCGCCGCGACGCCGCTGGGCAGCGGTTTCCTGACCGGCACGCTCACCCCCGGAGGGGGCTTCGAGCCGGACGATCTGCGCGCCCGCCACCCCCGCTTCACCGCGGAGATGATGGCGGCGAACCAGCCGATCGTGGCGGGCCTGCGCCGTATCGCCGCGCGCCACGGTGAGCACGTGACACCGGCCCAGGTGGCGCTCGCCTGGGTGGCAGCGCAAGGTGAGGGCGTGGTGCCGGTGCCGGGCACCAAGCAGGAGCGTTGGGCGCTGGAGAACGCGGCGTCCGCGGAACTGCGGCTCACCGACGAGGACTTCACGGAGATCGCGGGGCTTCCGGCGGCGCAGGGCTCCTGGGACTGAGCGGCCGGGTTCGGGGCGCCGGGTTCGGGGCGCCGGGTTCGGGGCGCGGACTTCGGGAACCTGAGCGGCGCCCGAGGTGTTTGAACGGTAGAGCGGTGTGTGAACGACCGAGCTTCGCGTCGAAGGGATCCTGAATCGTGCAACGTTCAGCTGTGCGGCCCGCGTTGGCCATCACCGCCTGTGCCGCGCTCCTGCTCACGGCAGGGTGCTCCTCCGGTGACGACTCCCCCGCGCCGAGCAAGGACTCGACGTCCGCGCCGAGTGCGAGCGGGTCGAAGGGCTCCTCGTCCCCCAAGGGGGACGTGCCTCCGGCGAAGGGCTCGGTGAGCGTCGAGCGGACCGTCGCGGACGGCCTCAAGTCGCCGTGGGGGCTCGCCGAGCTGCCCGGTGGCGGCCTGCTCGTCTCGTCCCGCGACGAGGGGACGATCACGCGTGTCGACACGAAGACGGGGAAGAAGACCGTGCTCGGCGAGGTGCCGGGCGTCGCGCCCGAGGGCGAGGGCGGGCTCCTCGGCCTCGCGCTCTCCCCCTCGTACGCCTCCGACCACATGGTCTACGCGTACTTCACGACAGAGTCGGACAACCGCATCGTGCGGATGATCTACGACGAGAAGAAGCCCTCCGGGGAGCAACTGGGCGCCCCCGACACCGTGTTCCGTGGCATCCCGAAGGGCACGAACCACAACGGCGGGCGGATCGCGTTCGGCCCGGACAAGCTGCTGTACGTGGGGACCGGCGAGACGTACGACAAGCCGCTGGCGCAGGACAAGAAGTCGACGGGCGGCAAGATCCTCCGGCTGACCGCGGAGGGCGAGCCGGCGCCGGGCAATCCCTTCGGCGACTCCCCCGTGTACTCGTACGGGCACCGCAATGTGCAGGGCCTGGCCTGGGACGAGGACAAGCGGCTCTGGGCCTCGGAGTTCGGGCAGGACACCTGGGACGAGCTGAACCACATCGTGGCGGGTGACAACTACGGCTGGCCCGACGCCGAGGGCAAGAACGGCGACGACAAGTACCACGACCCGATCGCCCAGTGGCACACCGCGGACGCCTCGCCAAGCGGCATCGCGTACGCCCAGGGGTCGATCTGGATGGCCGGGCTGCGCGGCGAGCGGCTCTGGCGGATCCCGCTCGACGGCACGAAGGCGGCGCATGACCCGCAGGCGTTCCTGGAGGGGAAGTACGGGCGGCTGCGCACGGTGGTCGCGACGGGTGGCGACAAGCTGTGGCTCGTGACGAGCGAGACGGACACGCGCGGGACGCCGGAGAAGGGGGACGACCGGATCCTGGAGCTGAAGGTCAGCTGACGTCCTCGTCGCTCTTGCCCTCGGCGGCGGGATCGTCCGGCTCGGGTGTCTCCGGTGCGTCCTCTTGGGACGGCGGGCGGACGACGACCTTGCCTGATGTGAGGTCTATCGGGCCGCGGCCCGGGTCTCCGTCGTTCAGGTCGACGCGGGACAGCTCCAGGCGCTTGCGCTCGTCGTTGGTGTGCTTGCGGCCCGGCGAGAACAGCTCCTCGAACATGTTGAACACGGCGCCTCCCAGGGGCGGGGTCCGGCCGGGCCCTCTCCTTCAGCGTACGGGAGCCCGCCCCGACGGGAAGAGGTGCAGGCGGTGGGCCAGGGCCGCCGCCTCGCCGCGGCCCGCGACGCCCAGCTTCGCGAGGATGTTGGAGACGTGGACGCTGGCGGTCTTCGGCGAGATGAACAGTTCCTCGGCGATCTGCCGGTTGCTGCGCCCCGCCGCGACCAGGCGCAGCACGTCCCGCTCGCGGCTCGTGAGGCCGAACTCCTGCGCGGGGTCGGCCGGAGCGCTCTGTCGCGGCGGAACGCGGGCCGGGGTTCCGGAGGTAAGGGTGAGGCGGGCGCGCCGGGCCAGCAGGGACACGGATTCGGCGAGCGGGCGCGCGCCCAGGTGCTCGGCGACGGCGCCGGCGAGCCGGAGCAGTTCCGTGGCGCGCTCCCGGTCGTCCGGTCCTGCGGTGGCCAGGAGCGACTCGGCGAGGCGGAGCCGGACGCGGGCCAGGTCGTAGGGACGGTCGAGGGGTTCGAACGCGGTGACCGTGGCGGACCAGTCGTCCGGGGTGTCGTGGCCCTCGGCGCGCAGGAGCTCGGCGCGCACCCACTGCTCGTGCGCCTCCCAGACGGGGACCGGGGTGGCCTCGCGCTTGGCGGCGTCCCGGATGCGGGCGACCGCCTCGGCGCGCCCCGCGTCGGCGGCGGGCAGACCACGGGCGTCGGCCTCTGCTGCGGCGGCGGTGAGCAGGAGGGGCCACAGGTAGCGGTGCATGGAGGGCGGCAGCCCCGCCGTGACCAGCCGGGCGAGCTCGGCGCGGGCGTCCGGGAGGCGGCCCTGGGCGGCGGCGAGCGCGAGAGTCAGGTGCGTACGGGGCAGCGTGTACTGGGGCTGCGGGTCGTGCGCGCCGTAGTACCCGTTGGCAGCGGCCAGGTGGTCGGCCGCTGCCTGGAGGGCGCCGCGGCCGAGTGCGATCACCGCGAGGTGCGCGCACGCGGTGCCGCGAGGCTTGTCGCTGAGTCCGAAGCGCCGGCTCACCCAGTCGGCCACCTCGACCGCTTCGTCCCAGCGGCCGAGGGAGACCAGGGACTCGGCCAGATTGGAGCGGACCCACCCCTTGTTGTCCGTGAGGCCGTAGCGGCGGCACAGGACGATGGCCTCTTCGCAGATGCGCGCGGCTTCCGCGGAACGCCCGACACCCTCCAGGTGGGAGGGCAGATTGACATTGACGTTGATGAGGCGGGCGGTCATGCCCCGTGCCAGGGAGCGCTCGCGGACCGCGTACATCTCGGCGAAGCCCTCCTCGATGGCACCCGCGTCCACGAGGAGTCCGCCGCGGACGAGACGCGCATGGAGTTCGATCTCCTCGGCATCGTCGACCATGCGCGCGTACTCGACGGCTCGCTCGGCGGCGGCAAGGGTCTGGGCACCGGGGCTGTGCAGCATGCCCCAGGCGGCCACGTTCACCAGGACCTCGGCGTGCACGGCGGACGGCGGGAGGCCCCGGACGAGCTCCTGAGCCGTGGCGAGCTCGTCCCACCCGTCGCCGCGACCGATATGGGAGGCGATCTTGGAGTTCTGGATGTGGAACCACGCGGCCCTCAAGGGGTCCGCCTTCCCGCTCCCCTCGGCCTCCTCCAGGATGCGCAGCGCCCGCTTGCCGATCTTCAGCGCGCGCTCCCGCTCCCCGCACAGGCGCCCCGCCACCGCGGCCTCGGACAGCAGGTCGAGGTAGTCGAGCGGGGTCTCGGCGGGGTCGCAGCCGCAGGAGTTGAAGGCGATGGCGTAGTCGCCCATGCGCAACGCGGCGCGGATCTCCTGCGGCGCCCCGTCCCACAGCTCCATCCCCCGCTCCAGGAGCCGCAGTTGCTCGGAGTACGCGTGCCGGCGGCGGGCCGCCACGGAGGCGTCGAGGACGGCGGGCAGGGCCTTCGCCGCGTCGTGGGAGTGGTACCAGTAGCTGGCCAGGCGCGTCACGCACGCGTCGGCCGGCACCAGCGTCGGGTCGGCCTCCAGGGCCTCGGCGTAGCGGCGGTTGATGCGGGAGCGTTCGCCGGGCAGCAGGTCGTCGCTGACGGCCTCGCGGACCAGGGAGTGGCGGAACCGGTAGCCGTCGCCGTCCGGCGAGGCGAGCAGGATGTTCGCGCCGACGGCCGCGCGCAGCGCCTCGATGAGCTCGTCCTCGCCGAGCCCGGCGACGGCCGCGAGCAGCGGGTACTCGACCGTGGAGCCGCCCTCCGCGCAGATCCGGGCGACGCGCTGGGCGGACTCGGGCAGCGATTCGACGCGTACGAGGAGGACGTCGCGCAGCGAGTCGGTCAGGCCCGTGGCGCAGCCCTCGGCGGCGGACACGGCGAGTTCCTCCACGAAGAACGCGTTGCCGTCCGAGCGCCGGAAGATGTCGTCCACGACGGTGGGGTCGGGGTCCGATGCCAGGATGCCGGCGATCTGCCGGGCCACCTCGTCACGGCTGAGGCGGCCGAGTTCGATGCGGGTGACCGTGCGCAGCCGGTCGAGCTCGGCGAGCAGGGGGCGCAGCGGGTGGCGGCGGTGCACGTCGTCCGCGCGGTAGCTGGCGATGACGGCGAGGCGGCCGCTGCGCAGCGTACGGAACAGGTAGGAGAGCAGGTGGCGGGTGGAGGCGTCCGCCCAGTGCAGGTCTTCGAGGATGACGACGACGGTGTGCTCGGCAGAGACGTGCTCCAGGAGCCGCCCGGTGAGTTCGAAGAGGCGGGCCGTCGCGCTCTCGTCGCCGTGCCCGCCGAGGCCCCGGCCCGCGTGCTCGCCCAACTCGGGGAGCAGCCTCGCCAGTTCGTCCTCGCGGTCCGCGGCCGCCGCGTCCACCTCGGCGGGCAGTGTGCGGCGCAGGGCGCGCAGGGCGGTGGAGAAGGCGGCGAACGGCAGCCCGTCCGCGCCGATCTCGACGCAGCCTCCGGTGACGACGACGGCGCCCCGCTCACGGGCCGCCGCGGCGAACTCCTCGATGAGGCGGGTCTTGCCCACACCGGCCTCGCCGCCGAGCAGCAGCGCCTGCGGCTCGGCGGCTCCGGCCCGCTCAAGGGCCTTGTTCAGTACGCCCAGTTCGTCGGCCCGGCCGACGAAAACCGGGCTGACGGACCTGGTCTCCACATCGGTGAGCATCGCACACGGGTCTGACAGCGGGGCAGTGGTTTTGGCGCCGCCCGACCCGGCGGAGGGGCTCACGCGGCGCGTGGGGCGCGGCGCCTGCGGGAGTGGCCGGAACTCACCGGCCCCTCGGCGTCCTGGCGCTGCGCTCGACGCTCCGCACGGCGGGCCTTGGCCTGCGTACGGGCGAAGCGTGCGAGGCGGTACCGCTCGGCCGCCTCAATGAGTTCGGCGGAGCGGATCTGGTGCAGTTCGTACTCGAACATCTCGTCTCCCTGGTGACGATTTCTGCGGCTCTCGCGGAGCGTTTTCCGCGATGCCTCGACTCTCGTCTCCCAGGGGGGTGCGGCACATCGGGAGAGTGCCGCATGTTCGTGGGCCGCGCCTCCTTAGACGCGGCCCACGGGGTGCCTTAGGCGGCTCGGCCGCCTTATGTAAGTGCCTCAGCCGCTGGTGCCGGGCATGCCGAGGATGAGGTCGGTGTACTTGGCGACGGCGAGCACCAGGCCGATGGCGCCGACCGCGAAGCCCGCCCAGGCGGTCGACTTGATCCACGGCGCCTGCGGCTTGCCGGGGGCGCCGAACGCGGGCCGGGCCAGGACGGCCGCGGCGACCAGCAGGGCGACGAGCGAGAAGGCGCCGCCGACCAGGGCGGCGGAGTGCCAGGCCTCGCCGTACATCGCGGAGATCTGCTTGGCGATGCCCGCGCTCTGCGCGGTGGTGAGCTGGCCCTTGAGCTGCGCGCGGGCCGAGGCGATCGTGCCGAGCCAGTTGCCGCTGAGCGCGACGACACCGAGGGCCACGGAGACGATCGCGCCCGCGCCCTGGCCGATGCCGGACGGCTTCTCGTCCTGGTCCTTGAGGGCCGCGAGCTCGGCCTCGGCGGCGGCCTCGGCGGCCGCGTCGTCCGCGGCGGCCTGGTCCTCGGCGGCCTCGACGCCCTTGGTGTCCTCGGCGTCCTTCGTGGTCTTCCCGGCGGCCTCGGTGGCCTCCTCGGTCGCCTCGGAGGTCGTGACCTCCGCGCCCTCCTCCCGCGTCTCGGCGTCGCGCTGCGCTTCAGTCTTCGTAGTCATGCTGCGCACCGTACGGACGGAGTCTGAGAAGTGTCTTAACGTTTCCTGTGCCCGCTCCGTGCGCTGCGCCACTCGGGCGCGAGCACGGACCAAACCTCCCTGTCATGGCGCTTTCCGCGCCAGGGAAAACTTTCCCGGAGCACTCCCTCTTTCGTGAACCCGAGGCGCCGGGCCACGTTCAGACTCGGGGTGTTCTCCGACGCGGCGACCCACTCCACCCGGTGGATTCCGCGCTCCTCGACGGCCCAGTCGATGAGGTGCCGCATCGCGCGCGTGATGAGACCGCGCCCGGCGGCGGACGGCTCCAGCCAGCAGCCGACCTCGCAGTTGCCGTTCTCCGCGTCGAAGTTCAGCGCCAGTACGCCGCCCACGAGCGTTCCGTCGAGCCAGATGCCGTGGTACGCGCGCGTGCCCGCGGCCGTCGCGTCGGCGTGCTTCTGGAGCAGGTCCCGCGTGGAGGCGAGATCCGTCGCCGTGGCGCCGAACGGGATGAACTGCCCGATGAACTCCCGGCCCCGGTCCATGTGGGCCAGGAACTCCTCGGCGTGCCAGGGCTCCAGGGGCCGCAGTTCGGCGGCGCCGTCCTCACCCAGCGGGATCGCGTACATCGGTCTCCTCCGTCACCAGCTCGTCCAGCGCGCCGTTCGTGGCCTTGCGCTGCACCGGGATCCTCGCACCCGCGGCGGCGCGGCACTCGGGCGGCTCGATACTCAGGCGCGGCAGGCGCCGATCGAGCCACTTGGGCAGCCACCAGTTGGCGCCGCCGAGCATGTGCATCAGGGCGGGGACGAGGAGCGTACGGAGGATGAACGCGTCGACGGCGACGGCCACGGCGAGCGCGATGCCGAACATGGCGATCACCCGGTCCCCGCTGAGCACGAACGCCAGGAACACCGAGATCATGATCACGGCGGCCGAGTTGATCACGCGGCTGGTCTCGGCGAGCCCGACCCGGACGGCCCGCCGGTTGTCGCCGGTCTCCAGCCACTCCTCGTACATCCGGCTCACGAGGAACACCTGGTAGTCCATGGAGAGCCCGAAGAGGACCGACACCATGATCACGGGAAGGAAGGGCTCGATGGGCCCGGACCGCCCGAGCCCGAGGAGTTCGCTCGCCCAGCCCCACTGGAAGATCGCGACGACGACCCCGAAGGCCGCGGCCACGGCGGCGACGTTCATCGCGGCGGCCTTGAGCGGGATCCCGACGGACCGGAAGGCGAGCAGGAGCAGCGCGCACCCGAGGCCGACCACGACCCCGACGAACAGGGGCAGCTTGCCGACGATGACCTCCGCGAAGTCGTCGTAGCTCGCGGTGACGCCGCCGACCTGCACATCGAGGGTGCTGTCCTGTTCGGCGGCCGGCACGACGTCGGCGCGCAGCCGGTCGACGAGTTCGCTGGTCCGCTCGGACTGCGGCGAGGAGGTCGGCACGACGGTGACGTGGGCGGCGCTGTCGTCCGCGTTATACGTAACACGCGAGACGGAGGCGACCCCGTCGGTGGCCCGCAGCTCGCTCGTCAGCTTCGCGAGCGCGGCCTTGTCCTTGGCGCCGTCGACCTGGGTGACGAGGGTCAGCGGCCCGTTCACACCGGGCCCGAAACCGTCGGCAAGGAGGTCGTACGCCTGCCGGGTGGTGCTGCTCGCCGGACCGTTGCCCTGGTCGGACGTGCCCAGGTGGAGGAAGAAGGTGGGCAGCGAGAGCACCGCGATCACGGCGACGGCGAGCGCGCCGAGCAGCTTCGGCCGGCGCTCCACGAAGGCGGCCCAGCGGGCGGCGAGCCCGGTCGGCAGCTCGGGTTCGGGCCCGTGGTCGGCGAGCCGCCGCCGCTCGCGCCGCGACAGGGCCCGCATCCCGATGAACGAGAGCAGCCCCGGCAGCAGCGTCACGGACGCGGCGACGGTGAGCAGCACGGTCACGGAGGCGGCGATGGCGACGCCGTTGAGGAAGCTCAGGCCCAGCATCAGCATGCCGAGCAGCGCGATGCAGACGGTGGCCCCGGCGAACACCACGGCCCGCCCGGTGGTGGCGACGGCCCGCTCGGCGGCCTCGGCCACCGGAAGCCCCCGCTTCAGCCCCTTGCGGTGCCGGGTCACGATGAACAGGGCGTAATCGATGCCGACGCCGAGCCCGACGAGCATGCCGAGCATCGGCGCGAAGTCCGCGACCGTCATGGCGTGCCCGAGCAGCACGATCCCCGCGTACGCGGTGCCGACGCTCACCAGCGCGGTGGCGATGGGCAGCGCGGCCGCGGCGAGCGAGCCGAAGGCGAGGAAGAGCACGACGGCCGCGACGACGACGCCGATGATCTCGGACGTGTGGGCCGAGGTCGACTCGGTGAGTGCGACGGCGCTGCCGCCGAGCTCCACCTCCAGCCCGTCGGGCCCGTCGTCCTCGGCGGTCCGCGCGGTGTCGACGACGGCCTGCGCCTGCCCCTTCGGGATGTCGTCGGCCTGCTTCTCGAAGGTGACCGTGGCGTACGCGGTGTGCCCGTCGGCGCTGATCCCGCCCGTGCCACCGGCCTCGTACGGCGATCCGACGGACGCGACACCCGGGAGCCCGGCGAGCTCGTCCAGGGTGTTGCTCATCGTCTTCTCGACGTCGGCGGCGCGCACGGTGGAGCCCTCGACGTGCCAGACGACGGTGTCGCTGTCGCCGCCGAGCCCCGAGAAGTTCTCGTTCAGGAGCTGCGTGGCGCGTCCCGACTCCGTACCCGGCGCCTCGTAGTCGTTCGAGTACGCGGATCCCGCGACGGCCGCGGCGGCGCTCGTGCCCACAAGGGCGGTCAACCACAGAAGGACGACCACGAGCCGGTGACTGACACACCAGCGGGCAAGTGCGGCCACGGACGCGCTCCCTGAGTCATTCGTTGATCTTTGTCCGGGAACATCCGCTTGGTGCGTGTACCGACCGCAAAGAACACATGAGCAATGACGAGACACTCTTACAGCCGGAAGTGATCCTTTGTCTCTTTCGTGTCCTTACTCACAAGGGGGTGCAGTCGCAACAAAGCGCGCACTCACAGTGAGAGCACGGCCCACAACGCCACCGTCGACGCCGCCAGCGTCGCGGGGACCGTGAGCAGGCCGAGGCGGGTGAATTCTCCCAGCTCGGGCTCCGTGCCGTGGTCGTGCACGATGCGCCGCCACAGGAGGGTCGCCAGGGAGCCGACGTACGTGAGGTTGGGGCCGAGGTTGACGCCGATCAGGGCGGCGAGCACCGGTCCCGGGCCCATCGGGGCGACGACCGGGAGCAGGGCGAGGATCGCCGGCAGGTTGTTGATGACGTTGGAGAGAAGCGCCGCGACCCCGGCGATCGCGAGCAGCGCGGGCAGGGACGAACCGTCCGGCAGAACGCGGGCGATCCCGTCCCCGAGCCCGTTGTCGACCACGGCCTTGACCACGACGCCGAGCGCGAGAACGAAGAGGCAGAACGGCAGGTTGGCCGCCTTGAGCAGTTCCACCGGGGTGCTGTGGCGGCGGGCGAGGGCCCGGGCTCCGAGAACGGCCGCCCCGGCGAAGGCGGCCCACAGCGGCTCGATGCCCGCGAAGGACGTGACGACGAATCCGGCGAGCGTGAGCACGAGCACCGTGAGGGTGAACAGCGGGACGCCGGGCGGCTCTTCGGGGTCGGGGTCGTGCGCGGGCGCGGCCAGGTCGCGCGCGAAGTAGCGGCGGAACACCAGGTACTCGATGCCGATCGCCACCAGCCACGGGAGCGCCATGAGCCCGGCGAAGTGCGTGAACGTGAGCCCGCTCGCCGCGAAGGCCAGCAGGTTCGTCAGGTTCGACACGGGCAGCAGCAGGGACGCCGAGTTGGCGAGGTGGGCGCTCGCGTAGACGTGCGGGCGCGGGCGTGCGCCGATCCGGGCCGCGGTCGCGAAGACGACCGGGGTGAGCAGGACGACGGTGGCGTCGAGGCTCAGTACGGCGGTGATCCCGGCGGCCACCGCGAAGACGCCGCCGAGCATGCGCTTCGGGCTGCCGTGACAGGCGCGGGCGACCAGGTCACCGGCCGCCTTGAACAGGCCTTCGTCGGCGCACAGTTGGGCCAGCAGCAGAATCCCGGCGAGGAACCCGACGACCGGAAGCAGCTCCTGGACCTCGGCCCAGGCGTGGGCGGGCGTCACTTCCCCCGCGACCACGGCCACCCCCGCCGCAGGCACAGCAACAACGGCCTCCGGCCACTTACGGGGACGCAGGACCGCGAAAACGAGCGTGACAGCGAGAAGGGCGAGGGAGACGAGCAATTTAAGCCCCTGCGGCGTTTGAGCAGCGGGGTCCGGGGCGGAGCCCCGAGACGTCGGACACGAAGAGGCGGCGGCCCACCGGCAACCCGATGCACCGCCGCCCAGGCGCTGTCAGCCTTCGCTGACGCCCAACTTCTCCAGGATCAGTTCCTTGACGCGGGCCGCGTCGGCCTGACCCCGGGTCGCCTTCATGACGGCGCCCACGAGCGCACCGACGGCCGCCACCTTGCCACCCCGGATCTTGTCGGCGATCGCCGCGTTGCCCGCGATCGCCTCCTCCACGGCAGTGGTGAGCGCACCCTCGTCCGAGACGACCTTCAGGCCGCGCTTCTCGACGACCTCGTCCGGCGTGCCCTCGCCCTTGAGGACGCCGTCGATGACCTGGCGGGCCAGCTTGTCGTTGAGGTCACCCGCGGCGACCAGCTCGGACACGCGGGCCACCTGCTCCGGCGTGATCGGCAGCGCGCCCAGCTCGACGCCCTGGTCGTTCGCGGAACGGGCCAGCTCACCCATCCACCACTTGCGGGCGGACGCCGAGTCGGCACCGGCGTTGATCGTCGCGACGATCGGGCCGATGGCGCCGGCGTTGCGGATCGACTGCATGTCGTGGGCGCTGACGGCCCACTCCTCGATCAGCCGGTTGCGCTGCGTGAGCGGCATCTCCGGGAGCTCGGCACGCAGCGCCTCGACCCACTCGCGGGACGGGGCGACGGGCACCAGGTCGGGCTCCGGGAAGTACCGGTAGTCCTCGGCGTTGTCCTTGATGCGGCCCGACGTGGTGGAGCCGTCCTCCTCGTGGAAGTGACGGGTCTCCTGCACGATCGATCCGCCGGAGGACAGCACCGCGGCGTGCCGCATGATCTCGTACCGCGCGGCGCGCTCGACGGAACGCAGCGAGTTCACGTTCTTCGTCTCGGAGCGCGTGCCGAACTCCTCGCGGCCGTGCGGCCGCAGGGAGAGGTTCACGTCGCAGCGCATCTGGCCCTTGTCCATCCGGGCCTCGGACACGTCGAGCGCCTTGATGACCTCGCGCAGCTCGGCGACGTACGCCTTCGCGACCTCGGGGGCCCGCTCGCCCGCGCCCTCGATGGGCTTGGTGACGATCTCGATGAGCGGGATGCCCGCGCGGTTGTAGTCGAGCAGCGAGTGCGAGGCGCCCTGGATACGACCCGTGGCACCGCCGACGTGCGTCGACTTGCCGGTGTCCTCCTCCATGTGGGCGCGCTCGATCTCCACGCGGAAGACCTCGCCGTCCTCCAGCTGTACGTCGAGGTAGCCGTCGAAGGCGATCGGCTCGTCGTACTGGGAGGTCTGGAAGTTCTTCGGCATGTCCGGATAGAAGTAGTTCTTCCGGGCGAAGCGGCACCACTCGGCGATCGAGCAGTTGAGCGCGAGGCCGATCTTGATGGCCGACTCGATGCCGATCTCGTTCACGACCGGCAGCGCGCCGGGCAGGCCGAGGCAGGTCGGGCAGGTCTGGCTGTTGGCGTCCTGCTTCAGCTCGGTGGAGCAGCCGCAGAACATCTTGGTCTTCGTGCCGAGCTCGACGTGGACCTCAAGGCCCATGACCGGGTCGTACGACGCGAGCGCGTCCTCGTACCCCATCAGCTCGGAAGTGGTCGTGGCAGTCACGATTTCTGAAACTTCCCTCTCAGCCCAGCAGGACGTCGTCGTCGCCCAGGCGCTTGAGCTCCCGGTAGAGGATCGCCATGCCGGTGACGATGGCGGCGGCGGACACGGCGGCGTCGACCAGCCGCAGGGTGTCGTTGTCGTTGCGGGCCATCTTCGCCTGCTTCGCGACGCTGAGCGCCCCGAAGGCAGTGCTGGCCAGCGAGACATAGACGCCGGTCTTGGACTTCTTGAAGTTCTTGGCCTTCTTTGCCATGGCACTCACAGCGACGGAGCCTCCTCAAGCAGCGGGTGTCCCCACTTTTCCACGAAAGCGGCCTCTACGGCGGATCCCACCTTGTACAGGCGGTCGTCCTTCATCGCGGGGGCGATGATCTGCAGGCCGACCGGCAGCCCGTCCTCGGGGGCCAGGCCGCAGGGCAGCGACATCGCCGAGTTCCCCGCCAGGTTGGTCGGAATCGTGCACAGGTCCGCGAGATACATCGCCATCGGGTCGTCGGCGCGCTCGCCGATCGGGAAGGCGGTGGTCGGCGTCGTCGGGGAGACGATGACGTCCACGCTCTCGAACGCGGCCTCGAACTCCTGGGTGATGAGCGTGCGCACCTTCTGGGCGCTGCCGTAGTACGCGTCGTAATAGCCGGAGCTCAGCGCGTACGTGCCCAGGATGATGCGGCGCTTGACCTCGTCGCCGAAGCCCGCCTCGCGGGTCAGCGCGGTGACCTCCTCGGCGGAGTGCGAACCGTCGTCGCCGACGCGCAGGCCGTAGCGCATGGCGTCGAACCGGGCGAGGTTCGAGGAGCACTCGGACGGCGCGATCAGGTAGTACGCCGACAGGGCCAGGTCGAACGACGGGCAGTCCAGCTCGACGATCTCGGCGCCCAGCGACTTCAGCAGCTCGACGGACTCGTCGAAGCGCTGCACGACACCGGCCTGGTAGCCCTCGCCGCGGAACTGCTTGACGACGCCCACGCGCATGCCCTGGACGCTGCCGTTCTTCGCGGCCTCGACGACCGCCGGGACCGGGGCGTCGATGGACGTGGAGTCGAGCGGGTCGTGGCCGGCGATGGCCTCGTGCAGGAGCGCGGCGTCGAGGACGGTGCGGGCGCAGGGCCCACCCTGGTCGAGGCTGGAGCTGAACGCCACCATGCCGAAGCGGGAGACGCCGCCGTAGGTCGGCTTGACGCCGACGGTGCCGGTGACGGCCGCGGGCTGGCGGATCGAGCCGCCGGTGTCCGTGCCGATGGCGAGCGGGGCCTCGTACGCGGCGAGGGAGGCGGAGGAACCGCCGCCGGAGCCGCCCGGGATCCGGGTGAGGTCCCACGGGTTGCCGGTGGGCCCGTACGCGCTGTTCTCGGTGCTGGACCCCATGGCGAACTCGTCCATGTTGGTCTTGCCGAGGATGACGACGTCGGCGGCCTTCAGGTTCTTGACCAGCGTCGCGTCGTACGGCGGGATCCACCCTTCGAGGATCTTCGAGCCGACCGTGGTCGGGATCCCCTCCGTGGTGAAGATGTCCTTCAGCGCGAGCGGGACGCCGGCCAGCGGGCCGAGCTTCTCGCCCTTGGCGCGCTTCTCGTCGACGGCGGCGGCCTGCTTCAGGGCGCCTTCACGGTCGACGTGCAGGAAGGCGTTCACCTTCTCGTCGACGGCCTCGATCCGGGCCAGGTGGGCCTCGGTGACCTCGACGGCGGTGAGCTCGCCGGAAGCGATCTTCGCCGCGATCTCGGCGGCGGTCAGCTTGATGATGTTGACGTTGATGTCCGTCATGACTGTTTAGTCCTCCCCCAGGATCTGCGGCACCTTGAAACGCTGCTGCTCCTGGGCCGGGGCGCCGGAAAGCGCCTGCTCGGGGGTGAGCGACGGACGGACCTCGTCCTTGCGCATGACGTTCGTCAGCGGCAGCGGGTGCGAAGTCGGCGGTACGTCTTGGTCGGCGACTTCGCTGACGCGGGCGACCGCGCCGATGATGTCGTCGAGCTGGCCTGCGAAGTGGTCGAGCTCTTCGGGCTTCAGCTCCAGACGCGCCAGCCGGGCGAGGTGGGCGACCTCCTCGCGCGTGATGCCAGGCATGCGGATCCTCACGGGGTGCGTGTTCTCGGTTTGGCCCCAATCCTATGGGGCGCGGAGCCGTGCCGAGGAACGGGTTTGCGGGGGCGGGGTGGGGCGGCACGCCGGTGCGGGTCCTCGGGGCCGGTGACCGGCCTGCGGGGGCGGGGTGGGGCCGCGCCCCGGTGCGGGTCCTCCGGGCCGGTGACCGGCCTGCGGGGCCGGGGTGGGGCCGCACCCCGGTGCACGTATGACGTGGCTGGGCGCGCAGTTCCCCGCGCCCCTTACGGCATGCGGCTGCGCCGCTGCCTCCTACGGCGCGAGCCCAGCCGCGGATGGCCCGCACCGCCGGTGGCGTGGGCCGCGTCCGCGTGGGGCGCACCGTCAGGCGAGAGGCCCGCACTCGTCGCCGGGGGCCGCCGGGAGCGCCGCGGGCAACCGTTGCCAGCCCCGATCGCCCCGCGCGCGGAGCCACGCCGTCGTCTCGTCGGGCGGCATCGCGGCGGCGACCAGCCACCCCTGCACCGCATCGCAGCCCAGGTCCCGCAGCCGCTCCCACGTCTCGTCGTCCTCGACGCCCTCCGCCACGACCAGCAGGCCGAGCGAATGCGCCAGGTCGACGGTGCAGCGCACGATCTCCGCGTCCTCGTTGTCCACGGCGAGCCGGGCCACGAACGACCGGTCGATCTTCAGCTCGCTCACCGGGAGCCGCCGCAGGTGGACCAGCGACGAGTAACCGGTGCCGAAGTCGTCGAGCGACATCTTCACGCCGTGCCCCGTAAGCCCCGCCAGGGTGTCCGCCGCCCGCTGCGGGTCCTCGAGCAGCACGTGCTCCGTTATCTCCAGCTGCAACGACCCGGCAGGGACCCCGTGCCGAGCGAGCCGCGCGGCGACCGCTCCCGCGAAGCCGGGCGTGTGCACATCACGCGGCGACACGTTCACCGCGACCGGCACGTGCAGCCCCTGCGCACGCCAGCGCGCGACCTGTCCGAGCGCCGTCTCCAGGACGTACTCGGTCAGATGCGGCATGAGCCCGGAGGACTCGGCGATGGCGATGAACTCGTCCGGCGGGACCTTTCCGCGCTCCGGGTGCACCCACCGTACGAGCGCCTCCAGGCCCGCCACGTGCCCGTCGAACCGGACCTTCGGCTGGTAGTGCAGCTCTACGTCGCCCGCGTCGAGCGCGCGCCGCAGATCGCCCAACAGGCCGAGCCGGTCGGGCGTGTTGGAGTCCCGCTTCGACTCGTAGACCTCCACACCGGTGCGGTCCCGCTTGGCCTGGTACATCGCGACGTCGGCCCGGCGCAACAGCCCCTCGGCGTCCAGCGCGTGGTCGGGGAAGACGGCGAGTCCCGCGCTCGCCTCCAGTACGAGGGTCAGACCGTCCAGGTCGAGGGGCGAACCGAGGGTCGCCACGAGGTTGCGGGCCACGCGCGTCGCGGACGTCGTGGAGTCGGCGACGGGCAGCAGCACGGCGAACTCGTCGCCGCCGAGGCGCGCGACCTCCGCACCGCGCGGCAGTGCCGCTCTCAGCCGATCCGCGATCTGCAGCAGGAGCCGGTCACCGGCGAGGTGGCCGAGCGTGTCGTTCACCGAACGGAACCGGTCGAGGTCGATCAGCATCAGCGCGCTGCGCACCCCGATCCGCTCGGCGTCGTCGAGCGCACTCCAGGTCCGCTCCAGCAGCCACTGCCGGTTCGGCAGACCGGTGAGCGGGTCGCGCAGTTGCTCCTCGGCGCGGGCCCGCGCGATCCACAGCGTGGAGTCGAGCGCGATCAACGGGATCGCGAACAGCGGAAGCAGCACCGGCAGGGCGATCGCGACGACGCAGATCAGCGGCGCGATCCCGAGCAGCGCGACGGCGACAAGGGCCTGCCGCACGAGCGCGGTGCGGGCGACGGTCGGCAGCCCCGAGTTCGGTGGTGCATGCACGTACCAGAGCAGAGTGCGGGTGATCAGCAGATACGCGAACGCCGCGAGGGCCACCTCGGGCACGGCCGAGATGCTCCAGCCCTCCGGCTTCCACGGCGCCTCGACGGACGGCACGCGGCCGAACGCGGCGAGGACGAGGGCGCCCGCTCCGATGCCGAGGATGTCGATCGCCCCGTGCAACAGGCCCTGGCGCCAGCGGTGCCTGCGGGCGATGCCGACGAGGACGACGACCGTGAGGCTGACCATGCCCGCGGGCACCCAGCCGTACAGGAGCAGCACGGCGAGGGTGAGGGCCGCGCCGGATCCGGTGCCGCCCCACCAGCGGTCGCGGCCGAGCGCGACGAGGTGGCCGACGATGATCCCGGTCAGGATCGCGAGGCACCAGCCGACCGTGCCGGACGGGAAGAGCGCGTGCCCCTGCCGGAGCGACCAGTAGAAACCGCCGCCGAGCACCACGGCGGCGAGCGCCACCACCACGCCGGGCAGCAGCGGCACGAGCGCGGCCCGCGATGTCTCCCCCTGCCCCGCGTACTGATTACGCGCGGGTGTCGCCATTCCGACCCGGCCGCCCGCGGGGGCGGTCCCGGGGAGCGGGCCCTGGGCCCTGCCGGGGCCCACGGCGCGCCCGGACACGACTCCTCGGCCGTCACGCACGCGGTCGCCGGTCGGGGTGTTGGCTTCGCCCTGCGGACGCGCGCCGGTCCTGAAGCCGTTGGACTCCCCGCCGCCCGCCGCCCGGTCACCGGATATGCGCACGCCGGGTGCGCCTTCGGACCTCGGGGGGCGGGCCGGCAGGCTGCGCAGGGGCTCGTCGATGCCTCGGGGCCGGGCCGGGGCGGGCTGCTCCGGTCCTGCCGCGGTGTGGATGTCGATCGAACTGCCGCTGTCCGCAGGGCGATCCTTCGCCCCGCGCCTCAGCAGCCCTTCGTGGCCCGCCACTTCGGGACCGGACGCGCCGGGGACCGGGGTCCCGCCCGTCCGGTCGGCACCGAATCCGGCCGCACGCCACCATTTGCGCCAGTTCACCACACCACCGCGCTCGCTCTCCCCGTGACCGCTTTCGCTGCCGTCGACTCCGTCGCCGCAGTCGGGGCGCGGTGCCGTATCGCGCCGCGCGCGTCGACGCGGGCGCAGGCGTGAGTCCGGGGCGGCGCTCTCGGTCGGTTCCATTCCCGTCCCTCTCACTGCCGGCGGTGCCTGCGTCCGCTGCCCGCTCTCCTCGCTTCGAGTGAGCGAGGATTCGCCCCATCCGCAGCAGGACTCGGCAGCCGCACACCTCAACAGTAGGCCGCAGAAGGCTTCCACGGGCACCAGACGGACGCGCCCGGGCACGGTTGCCCGAATGACCCCGGCGTTCCGTCTGCGTCTGGTATGCGCCGATCGGGTGACTCCCGGCCGCTACTCGCCGGCCTCCTGCTCCGGGGGAAGCGCCACGTCAGCGGCGGCCTCGGGCCCCTGTTCCAGCAGCACGACGAACCCGTCCTCGTCCAGAACCGGAACCTTGACCTGCATGGCCTTGTCGTACTTGGAGCCGGGGTTGTCCCCCACGACCACGAAGGACGTCTTCTTGGAAACGGAACCCGTGACCTTGGCACCTCTGGTCTGCAGGGCCTCTTTTGCGCCATCCCGCGTGAAGTTCTGCAGCGTTCCGGTGACCACGACCGTGAGTCCTTCGAGGGGGCGCGGGCCTTCGTCCTCACCGGCCCCTTCCTCCTCCATCCTCACACCGGCCTCACGCCATTTCCGCAGAATCTCCCGATGCCAGTCCTCGGCGAACCACTGCTTCACGGAGGTGGCGATGATCCCGCCCACGCCGTCCGTCGCGGCGAGCTCCTCCTCGGTGGCCTGGTCGATGCGGTCGATGGAGCGGAACTCGCGCGCGAGCGCTTCGGCGGCGACCGGGCCGACATGACGGATCGAAAGGCCGTTGATGACCCGGGCCAGCGGGCGGCTCTTGGCCGCCTCGATGTGCTCCAGCATCGAGATGGCGTTCTTGCGCGGCTCTCCCGCCTTCGTGGCGAAGATGTCCGCGATCTTCTCCTCGCCCGTCTTCGGATCGCGCTTGGGCAGTCCACTGTCCTGGTCGAGGACGTACGCCTTGATGGGCAGGAGCTGGTCCATCGTGAGGCTGAACAGGTCGCCCTCGTCCGTGAGCGGCGGCTGCGCCGGCTCGAGCGGCCCGGTGAGCGCGGCGGCGGCGACGTACCCGAAGTTCTCGATGTCCAGGCTCTGGCGGCCGCCCAGGTAGAAGAGGCGCTCGCGCAACTGGGCCGGGCACGTGCGGGCGTTGGGGCACCGGAGGTCGATGTCGCCCTCCTTCATGGCCCGCAGCGGGGTGCCGCACTCGGGGCACTCGGCGGGCATCACGAACTCGTACTCGCTGCCGTCCCGCAGGTCGGCGACCGGGCCGAGGATCTCGGGGATGACATCACCGGCCTTGCGGATGACGACCGTGTCCCCGATGAAGACGCCCTTCTTCTTGACGATCTCCTGGTTGTGCAGCGTCGCGAACTCGACCTCGGAGCCCGCCACGGTGACCGGCTCCACCTGCGCGTACGGCGTCACGCGGCCCGTGCGGCCCACGCCCACGCGGATGTTGATCAGCTTGGTGTTGACCTCTTCGGGCGGGAACTTCCAGGCGATCGCCCAGCGCGGGGCGCGCGCCGTGGAGCCGAGGCGGCCCTGCAGCCGGATCTCGTCGAGCTTGATGACCGCGCCGTCGATCTCGTGGTCCACGGAGTGGCGGTTCTCTCCGTAGTACGCGATGAACTTCCGTACGCCTTCGAGGTCTTCGACGACCTTGCTGTACTTGGTGGTCGGCAGGCCCCACTCGCGCAGCAGGTCGTAGGCCTCCGAGAGGCGGTCGATGTCGAAGCCCTCGCGGGCTCCGATGCCGTGCACGACCATGTGCAGCGGGCGCGTCGCGGTGACGCGCGGGTCCTTCTGGCGCAGCGAACCCGCCGCCGCGTTACGAGGGTTGGCGAAGGGCTTGTCGCCCGCCTCGACGAGCCGGGCGTTCAGCTCCTCGAACTTGTCCATGGGGAAGAAGACCTCGCCGCGGATCTCGACGAGCGGCGGGATGTTGTCGCCCTTCAGGCGGTTCGGGATGTCCGTGATCGTGCGGACGTTGGACGTGATGTCCTCGCCGACCCGGCCGTCGCCACGCGTGGCCGCGCGGGTCAGCCGCCCGTCCTCGTACGTCAGGTTCACCGCGAGGCCGTCGATCTTCAGCTCGCACAGGAAGTGGTAGCCGGGCGCGCCGACGTCCTTGGCGACGCGGTCGGCCCAGGCGGCCAACTCGGCGTCGTCAAAAGCGTTGTCGAGCGAGAGCATGCGCTCGCGGTGCTCGACGGACGTGAACTCCGTCTCGTACTGGCCCGCGACCTTCTGGGTCGGCGAGTCCGGCGTGCGCAGCTCGGGGTACTTCTCCTCCAGCGCCTCCACGGAGCGCAGGAGCTTGTCGAACTCGGCGTCCGAGACGACCGGAGCGTCGTTCACGTAGTACCGGAAGCGGTGCTCCTCGATCTGCTCCGCCAGCTGGGCGTGCTCGTCCCGCACCTTGGCGGGCACCGTGCCCTCGCTCTGCAGTTCGTCAGCCACCGTCTCGTCCTCCCGTTCGCCTTCGTCCACGGTCACTCAGGGTTGTCCGCGAGTGATCTCGCCGCCCGGACGCAGTGGGCGAGTGCCGCGCGGGCGTACGCGGGCGAGGCACCCGCGAGTCCGCACGACGGCGTGAGCACCACCGAGTCCGCGAGAGAACCCGGATTCAGCCCCAGCCTGCGCCACAGCGTCCTGACACCCATGACGCTACCGGCAGGGTCTGACAATGGGCCGTCCACTCCCGGCACGACACCGGCGACGAGTCGCAGGCCGGCCTCGACGGACTCCCCGATCACCTCGTCGTCACGCTCGGTGAGCAGCGAGAAGTCGAAGGAGACCGCGTCCGCGCCGGCCCGGCGCAGGAGGGCGAACGGCACGTCGGGGGCGCAGGAGTGGACGAGGCGCGGCCCGTCCTCGAGCACGGAGAAGACGTCCCGCAGCGCGCTCTCGACGTGCTGGCGGTCGACGGCGCGGTGCGTGCGGTACTCGCTGGCGGTCTTGACGTGTCCGCGCAGCACGGCGACGAGGGAGGGCTCGTCGAGCTGCAGCACCAACTGGGCGCCGGGCACCCGGCGGCGTACGTCGGCGAGGTGCTCGCGCAGTCCCTCGGCCAGGGACGCGGCGAGGTCGCGGCACGCGCCGAGGTCGGAGAGGGCGGACTCGCCGTTCCGCAGCTCCAGCGCGGCGGCGAGCGTCCACGGCCCGACGGCCTGCACCTTGAGCGGGCCCTCGTACCCCTGCGTGAACTCCTCGAGCGCGTCGAGGTCCTCGCCGAGCCAGGACCTGGCGCGCTTGGTGTCCCGGCCGGGCCGGTCGCCGATCCGCCAGCCGCTGGGCTCCACGCGCGCGTACAGGTCGACCAGCATTCCGGCCGTACGGCCGATCATGTCGGCGCCGGGGCCGCGCGCGGGCAGCTCGGCGAGGAACGGCATCCCCTGCTCCGGGCCCTCGAAGCTGCCGGTCACGGTCCTGGCGGCCTCGCGGGCATCACCACCGGGCATCGAGCCGACGCCCGTGGCCGGCCCCCACCTGAAGTCGCTCTTGTCAGTCACCCAGGAAGGGTACGTAACGCCGGCCGCCGGGCGGGCGGCGCCGTCAGCGGCCGGGGCGCACCGTCAGGTCGTTGACCTCGGCGTCGCGCGGCAGGTCGAGGGCCATCACGATCGTCGTGGCCATGGACTCGGGGTCGATCCAGCGGGACTCGTCGTACTCCTTGCCCTCCTGGTGGTGCACCTTGGCCTGCATGGGGCTGGCGGTGCGGCCCGGGTACACGGAGGTGACCCGCACCCCGTTGCCGTGCTCCTCCTGGCGCAGCGAGTCGGCGAGCGCCTTGAGGCCGTGCTTGGAGGCGGCGTACGCGGACCAGTCGGCGTTGGCGTTGAGCCCGGCGCCGGAGTTCACGAAGAGCACGTGCCCCTGGGCGAGGCGGAGTTGGGGCAGGAAGTGGCGGGTCAGCTCGGCCGGGGCGATGAGGTTGACGTTGAGCTGGTGACGCCACGACTTCGGGGTGAGCTCGCCGACCTTGCCCAGGTCGACGACGCCGGCGATGTGCAGCAGCGAGTCGATGCGGTCGGGCAGCGTCTGGTGCGAGAAGGCCCAGGACAGCTTGTCCGGGTCCGCGAGGTCGCCGACGAGCGTCCGGGCGCCCGGGAATTGTGCGGCGAGCTCCTTGGCGCGGCCCGCGTCGCGCGCGTGGAGGACGATTTCGTCCCCGCGCTCGTGGAGGCGGCGGGCGACGGCGGCGCCGATTCCGGAACCGGCGCCGGTGATCACATGTGTAGCCATGCCCGCCATGCTCGCACTACTCGACGCCGCGCGACTCTTCGAGGTAGGCCAGGGCGCCGACCGGCTCCTCGGCGAAGAACACGAGGTCAGTGAGGGGGATCGGAAGGAAGCCCTCGTCCTCCATGCGCCGGAACTGCTCCTTCAGACCGTCGTAGAAGCCCGCGGAGTTGAGCAGCACGATCGGCTTGTCGGTCTTCCCGTGCTTCTTCAGCTCAAGGATCTCGGTCGCCTCGTCGAGCGTCCCCGTGCCACCCACCATGATCACGACGGCGTCGGACTTCTCCAGGAGCAGCGCCTTGCGCTCCGCGAGGTCCTTGGCGATCACCATCTGGTCGGGCTCGGCCACGACGCGCGCCTTGGCCGCGAGGAAGTCCACGGACACCCCGGTCAGCCGCCCACCGGACTCCGCCACCCCGTCGGCGACGACCTTCATGAGCCCACTCTCCGAACCGCCCCACACGAGCGTGTGCCCACCCTTGCCGAGCAGCTCGGCGAATTCACGGGCGGGCCGGGTGTAGCGCTCGTCGAGATCGGCGGCGGAGAGAAAGACACAGATGTTCATGCCATCTACCGTACGACCCGCCACTGACAGCCGGGCCGCCCCGTCACCGGCCGCCGAGCGGCACCCGGCGCGCGATCCGCCATCTGTCAGCTCCGCGCACCACGGTGTCCTCATAGGTCGCGCTGCCCGAAGTCCGAGATGTCGTAGACGACGTCCGGGGTGAAGAGCTCGTCCAGTCGATCCAGTTCGCCGGAGTCGATCAAGTGGCCGTGCAGGGAGAGCAGTTCGGTGATGGCGGTCCGGTCGGTGGGGTCGAGTGCCATGGCGATCCTCTCGTAGGCCTTGATCCTTCCAAGAGTTGCGGCCGCGCCGGGAAGAACCCGCCCGCTGTGAGCGCTGACACACGTATGACTCAAGGACACACGATCACGGTCGAGCAGGGCTCCGAGCACGTGCGGGTCGTCCATGACGGGCAGGTGGTCGCCGAGAGCTCGCGGCCGCTGGTGCTCAAGGAGACCGGTTGTCCGGTGCGGTACTACCTGCCGCCGGAGGACGTACGGACCGAGCTGCTTACGCCCTCGAACACGACTACGCACTGTCCCTTCAAGGGCGACGCCTCCTACTGGTCGCTGCCCGGTGCGCAGGACCTGGTGTGGGCGTATCCGGAGCCGAAGGCCGAGGTGGCCGCCGTCAAGGACCACCTGTGCTTCTACGGGACGCAGGTCGACGCCGCATAACCACGCGCGCGTGGTCGAATGAGGAGGTACGGCAGAGCAAGACGGAGGGTGAGGCGGACATGGCTCACGGAGACGGGCAGCAGGACGTTCCGACGGGCGGGTTCGGCGGTCCCCCGCCGCCGTTCGCGCCGGCGCCTCCGCCGCACCCACCGGCGGCCCCGCCGCCGCCCGCTCATCCGCCGCAGTTCGCGCCCGGTCCCCCGGCCGCGGCCGCCGGTCCCGAGTTCGTGGCCGCCGACAAGCACAACGGCATGGTCGTGGACGCGGACGGGCTGCACTTCGAGCAGGGCCCGCACGCCATCGACCTGCCGTGGACGCACGTGCAGACGGCGCACTTCCAGCCGATGCCGTCCGGGGTGTTCGTGACGGCGGCGATGGTGGACGGCGCCGTCTACACGTGCGCGGTGCAGGCCCGGAAGAAGGCGCAGGTGTCCGAGTGGTGCGGTCAGCTGGGTGCCGTACTGCAGTACTACCTGCGGGGGCGCGGCTAGGCGACCGCCGCGGCCCGCTCCGTAGTGGCGATCGTCGCCGAGCCCACCACGCGCGTGCCGTCGTACAGCACGATCGCCTGGCCGGGGGCGACGCCGCGGACGGCCTCCGTGAAGCGGACCTGGAGTTCGTCGTCCACCAGCTCCGCCGACACCTCGGTCTCGCCGCCGTGCGCGCGCAGCTGGGCGGTGTACGTGCCGGGTCCGGAGGGTGCCGCGCCGCACCAGCGGGGCTTGATGGCGGTGAGGGCTGTCACGTCGAGTGCCTCCACCGGGCCCACCGTCACCGTGTTGTCCACCGGGGAGATGTCCAGGACGTAGCGCGGCTTGCCGTCGGGGGCGGGCCTGCCGATGCGCAGGCCCTTGCGCTGGCCGATCGTGTAGCCGAAGGCGCCTTCGTGGGTGCCGAGCTTGTCGCCCGACTCGTCGACGATGTCGCCCTCGGCCTTGCCGAGGCGGTTCGCGAGGAAGCCCTGGGTGTCGCCGTCGGCGATGAAGCAGATGTCGTGGGAGTCGGGCTTCTTGGCGACCGCCAGGTCGCGGCGCTCCGCCTCCGCGCGGATCTCTTCCTTGGTCGTCTCCGTGTCGCCCAGCGGGAACATCGCGTGGGCGAGCTGCCGGTCGTCCAGGACGCCGAGGACGTAGCTCTGGTCCTTGGCCATGTCGGCGGCGCGGTGCAGCTCGCGGTCGCCGTTCCCGTTGACGATCACCTGCGCGTAGTGGCCCGTGCAGACCGCGTCGAAGCCGAGGGCGAGCGCCTTGTCGAGGAGCGCGGCGAACTTGATCTTTTCGTTGCAGCGCAGGCACGGGTTCGGCGTGCGGCCGGCCTCGTACTCCGCGATGAAGTCCTCCACCACGTCCTCGCGGAAGCGGTCGGCGAGGTCCCAGACGTAGAACGGGATCCCGATGACGTCCGCCGCGCGGCGCGCGTCGCGGGAGTCCTCGATGGTGCAGCAGCCTCGGGCGCCGGTGCGGAACGATTGCGGGTTCGCCGAGAGCGCGAGATGCACGCCGGTCACGTCATGGCCCGCTTCGGCGGCGCGGGCCGCGGCGACGGCGGAGTCCACGCCGCCGGACATGGCGGCCAGGACACGGAGGGGTCGGGCCGCCTTCTCGGGGCCCGCGGAGCGCTGCGGTGTCTGGGAAGTCATAGCACTAACAGGGTAAGGGCCCGTGGGAACCGAATCGCTCGGATATCCGTTGTGGATCTCGTACGGGACTGACGGGGGCGTCATATGGGGAAGCAGGGAGCCGGGTCCGGGAAGGGCCGCGGCGGGGACCATGACCGTGGTGTCAGCCGGCGGACGCTGATCATCGGCGGGGCCGCTTCGGCCGTGGGCGTCGGGCTGCTCGCGCGCGGCGATCTCGCCCGCATGTGGTGGCAGATGCCGGGCGTCGACAAGCCGCGCGAGGCCGGCGCGGTGGACTTCAAGGGCGCGGAGTGGGTGGCCGCGGCGTCGGCGAACTGGCGGCGGGCGGACCGGCCGGACGACTACACGATCGACCGGGTCATCATCCATGTCACCCAGGGCAGCTACCAGGGGACGCTGAAGGTCTTCAAGGATCCGTGGCACGGGGCGGCCGCGCACTACGTGGTCCGGCAGGACGGGCACATCGCGCAGATGATCCGAGAGCTGGACGTCGCGTTCCACGCGGGCAACCGGGACTACAACGAGCGCAGTGTCGGCATCGAGCACGAGGGCTTCGTGGACCGGCCGGCCGATTTCACCGACGCGATGTACGAGTCGTCCGCGCGGCTCACCGCCCGGATCTGCAGGCGCTACGACATACCGGTCGACCGGAAGCACATCATCGGGCACGTCGAGGTGCCGGGCACCGACCACACCGACCCGGGGCCGAACTGGGACTGGGACCGGTACATACGCCTGGTGAAGACGGCGTACGAGCGGGCCGGTTCCACCAAGGCGTGACAGCGCTGGCGTCACAGCCGGGGCGTGACAGCAGGGGCGTCACAGCGCTCTACGAGAGCCCCGCCGACCGCGCCCGCTCCACCACCGGCCCGATCGCCGTCGCCACCGCTTCCACATCGGCCTTGGTGGTGGTGTGGCCGAGGGAGAAGCGGAGCGTGCCGCGCGCCAGGTCCGGGTCCGTGCCGGTCGCGAGCAGGACGTGGCTGGGCTGGGCCACGCCCGCGGTGCAGGCCGAGCCCGTGGAGCACTCGATGCCCTGGGCGTCCAGGAGAAGGAGGAGCGAGTCCCCCTCGCAGCCGGGGAAGGTGAAGTGGGCGTTGGCCGGCAGCCGGCCGCCGGGTGCCGGGTCGCCGCCGAGGATCGCCTCGGGAGCGGCCGACCGGACGGCGTCGACCAGGTCGTCCCTGAGCGCGCCGATCTCGCGGGCGAACCACTCGCGCTGCTCGGTCGCGATCCGGCCGGCCGTGGCGAAGGCGGCGACCGCCGGGACGTCGAGCGTGCCGGAGCGGACGTGCCGCTCCTGCCCGCCGCCGTGCAGTACGGGGACGGGGGTGTACTCACGACCGAGAAGGAGGGCACCGATGCCGTAGGGACCGCCGACCTTGTGGCCCGACACGGTCATCGCGGCGAGCCCGGAGGCGGCGAAGTCGACCGGGATCTGGCCGTAGGCCTGCACCGCGTCGGCGTGCAGCGGGATGTCGAACTCCCCTGCCACGTCGGCCAGTTCACGTACCGGCTGGATCGTGCCGATCTCGTTGTTGGCCCACATGACCGTGGCGAGCGCGAGGTCGTCGGGGTTCCGCTCGATCGCTTCGCGGAGCGCTTCGGCGTGCACCCGGCCGCACGCGTCGACCGGCAGGTACTCCACGATCGCGCCCTCGTGCTCGGCGAGCCAGTGCACGGCGTCGAGCACGGCGTGGTGCTCGACAGGGCTGGCGAGGACGCGGATGCGGGCCGGGTCGGCCGCGCGGCGCGCCCAGTACAGGCCCTTGACGGCGAGGTTGTCGGCCTCGGTGCCGCCGGAGGTGAACACGACCTCGCTGGGCCGGGCACCGAGGGACTCGGCGAGGGTCTCGCGGGACTCCTCGACGGTGCGGCGGGCGCGGCGCCCCGCGGCGTGCAGGGACGAGGCGTTGCCGGTGACGGCAAGCTGGGCGGTCATCACCTCGACCGCCTCCGGAAGCATCGGAGTGGTCGCGGCGTGGTCGAGGTAAGCCATGGTGGGCTCGATTCTACGAGCCCACGTGCGCGCACCCGACGGTCAGCCCGTAATGCTCCAGGACATCGTGCCGTCGGCGGCGATCAGGGCGCCGAGCACGACGAGGTCGGCGACTCCGAGACCGAGCCCGAGGAAGGCGCGGCCGCGCCGCTCGGTGCCGCGCCACAGGGCGACGGACGCGAGGACGATCGAGACGGGGCCGAGGAAGACGTTCATGACGAGCAGCCCGACCAGACCGAGGACGAACGAGGCGACGGCCATGCCGTCGACGTCACGCCGTCCGACGGAGCGGGCCTTCGTCCCCGGCTCCTCGGCGCGCGGCTCTGCGGCGCGCGGCTCTGCGGTGCGCGGTTCCGCGGTACGAGGCTCTGTGGTGCGCGATTCTGCGGTGAGTTGCACGGTGATACCCCCTGAGAGCGTGAACTGCTGAACGTGAACTGCTGACGGTTCAGTGCTGGTGCCTGCGGCGCGCGTGGCGCTCGCGGACCGCGAAGACGGCCAGCCAGACGCCGATGACGGCGGCCGCGACGAGCGTGACGGGCAGCGGGGCGTGGGCCACGGTGCCGAGCGCGAAGCCCAGCAGCAGGAGGGCCGCTACGAGGAACAGCATGGAAGCCTCTCGAAAAGTTGGGTTACAACTGTTCACTGACTATTGAGTCTAGCTCGCGACTCGACTTCCCCATCACAGAGAACAGTTGTTAACTGGATGACATGAGTCACACCCTCGGCGCCCGTCAGGCGCAGAAGCAAAAAACCCGACAGGCGCTCCTGGACGCGGCGTTGGAACTGCTGGAGGACCAGAGCCTCAGCAGCCTCGGCCTGCGCGAGGTGACGCGCGCCGTGGGCGTGACCCCGACCGCGTTCTACCGGCACTTCGAGAGCACGGCCGACCTCGGAGTGGCCCTGGTCGAGGAGGCGCTCGGCAGCCTGCACGCGGTGATCCGCGACGCGCTGACGGCGACGTGGGACAGCGACGAACGCATCGCGCGCACCATCGAGTTGATCGCCCGTCACGTGCAGGCGTACCCCGCACACGTCCGCTTCATCGCGCGCGAGCGGCACGGCGGCGTGCAGCGGGTGCGGGAGGCGATCGGCGAGCAGCTCGCACAGTTCGCCGACGAGGTGCGGGAGGCGCTCCGCCACGACCCCGACGCGGCGGGCTGGAGCCAGGAGGACCTGATGATGCTGGCGAACCTGTACGTCGATCACATGCTGGAGACGGCATCGCTGCTGCTCAGCACGGATACCGAGGACTTCGGGCGGGTGGCGCGGCAGGCCGAGCGGCAGCTGCGCCTGGTGAGCATCGGTCGAAAACACTGGCTCGACGTGTCATGACCAACTAGCGTTACGGTCATGACAGCAGCCGACTGGAACCTCGACCGAAGCTTCTCCAGCTCGTCCGGCGAAGTCCGCTGGACCGTCCTCGGCCCGGCCGACGCACCGCCCGTCGTCCTCGTCCACGGCACGCCGTTCTCGTCGTACGTCTGGCGCGCCCCGGCCCGCGCACTCGCGCACCGGCACCGCGTCCACGTATGGGACCTGCCCGGCTACGGCGTCTCCGAGGCGGGCCCGGACCAGGACCTCTCGCTCGACGCCCAGGCCCGCGTCCTGACCGAGCTGCTCGACCACTGGGGCCTCGCCGACGGCCGGGCGGAGCAGCTGCCGACCGTCGTGGGCCACGACTTCGGCGGCTGCATCTCGCTGCGCGCACACCTGGTGCACGGCGCCGCGTACGCGCGCCTCGCCCTGGTCGACCCGGTGGCCGTCCGGCCGTGGGGCTCCCCCACGTACCGGCTGCTCGGTGAACACTCCGACGTGTTCCGGCAGTTGCCGCCCGACCTGCACGAGGCGCTCGTGCACCACTACATCGCCTCCGGCAGCCGCCACGGGCTGCACCCCGAGACGCACGCGCGCGTGGTCGCGCCCTGGCTGACCGAGGCCGGGAAGGACTCCTTCTACCGGCAGATCGAGCAGAACCCCCTGTGGGCCGCCACCGACGACATCCAGGACCGTTACGGGGAGTTGGACCTGCCCGTACTCGTCTGCTGGGGCGCCGAGGACACCTGGATCCCGGTCGCGCGGGCGCACGAGCTGGCCAAGCTGATCCCCGGCGCCGAGCTGCGGATCATCGAGGGCGCCGGGCACCTCGTCCAGGAGGACGCGCCCGCGGAACTCGCCGCCGTACTGGGCGAGTTCCTGCGTTCGTAGGGTTCAGTCGTTCGTAGAGCTCAGCCGAGCCGGACCCTCGCCAGCTGGCGCGACTGGGCCACCAGGCGGTCCTTCGCGTCCCAGATCTCGGCGTCCTCCTCCAGGAAGCCGCCGGCCAGGTTCCGGGTCATGATCGACACGCGGACGGGCCCCGGGGCCGGGCGGCAGCGCACGTGGACGGTCAGCTCGACCGTCGGCACCCAGCCCTTGAGGCCCATCTCGAAGGCGGTGGGCGGCAGCGCGTCCACCGCGAGCAGCAGCGAGAGCGGGTCCATGTCGCGGCCGTCGGCGAGGCCGAACCAGGCGCGCATCTCGCCCTTGCCGGACGGCGCGCCGAGCGCCCAGCCCAGCGTGGCCGGGTCGAGCTTCAGGTGCAGGCGGTCGGAGATCGCGTTGCTGCCGGGCACGGGCGGCGCGCCCTCGGGTGCGTCGCCCGCCCCGAAGCACTCCTCCAAGGGCGGCATGACGGGCGCCTCGGCGCTCGTGCGCACATCGTCGGGGAGCGCGTCCAGGTCACCGTACGAGGCGATGACCCGGATCCGCTCGACCTCGCTGCCGTCCTCCGCGAACTGGAAGAGGGAGGCCTGTCCCGTGGAGAGGGTGCGGCCGGAGCGGGCCACGTCCGTCCTGATCACGGCGGGGCCCGGCGCGGACGCGGTCAGGTAGTGCGCCGAGATCGTGAACGGGTCGTCGTGCGGCAAGGCGTCCGCGAGGGCGCGGCCGAGCACGGCGAGGAGGTAGCCGCCGTTGAGGGCGTTGATGATCGTCCAGCCCGCGGAGAGGTCGATGTCGTAGACACCGGGTTCGCCCGCGCGCCGGGTGACGGCGGTGTCGCGGTCGAACTCGCTGTCGCCGATGACGGCCGGGCGACTCTGCGTGGATACTGCGTCTGCCATACCCGGAAACGTACAACAGGTAATTACTGAGCGGTAGCTTTCCTCTCGCCCCAGTCCCCGGCTACGGCGTCTCCTCCGTCACATCCACCCCCGCCGACCTGCGGTTCCAGGCGCGCGGGGCCCGCCAGTGGTAGCGCATCGCGAGCAGTCGCAGAACGAAGGCGGTGAGGACCGCGAGGGCGCTGGTGAAGCCGTCCAGGGCGTCGAGGTGGATGCACAGGACGACGATCCCGGCGCCGACCATGGCGGGCACCGCGTACAGATCGCGGTCCCAGCGCACGAGGGACGGCACCTCGTTGGCGATGATGTCGCGCAGCACACCGCCGCCGACCGCCGTGGCGAGGCCGAGCGCGGCGGACGCGGTGAGCCCGAGCCCGTAGTCGTACGCCTTCGTCGTGCCGGTGACGCAGAACAGGCCGAGGCCCGCCGCGTCGAAGACGTTCACCGCCGTCTGGGTGCGCTCGACCTCCGGGTGCAGGAAGAAGACGAGCGCGGCGGCGACCAGCGGCGTGACGAAATAGCCGAGGTCGGTGAACGCGGCCGGCGGCACCGCGCCGATGACCAGGTCGCGGAAGACCCCTCCGCCCAGCGCGGTGACCTCGGCGAGCGCGGCGATCCCGAAGACGTCCCAGTTCTTGCGGACGGCCATCAGGGCACCGGAGATCGCGAAGACGAAGATCCCGATGAGGTCGAGCCAATGCTGGACGGAGGGCGTGAACAGTTCCTGGAGCACGCGACATTCTTACTCGCCGCGCCCGTGGGGGCCCTACAGGCTGGGCTTGCCCGTCGTGAACAGCCAGGTGTCGAAGAGGTCGTCGAGTTGCTGGCCCGAGACCCGTTCGGCGAGGGCGATGAAGTCGGACGTCTGGGCGTTGTCGTAGCGGTGCAGCTTGGTCCACTGCGGCAGCAGCTTGAAGAACGCCTTGTCGCCGATGCGCTCGCGCAGCACCTGGAGGGTCATCGCGCCGCGCTGGTAGACGGCGGAGGCGAACATCGTGTCGCGCTGCGGGTCGCCGACCTTCACCTGCCAGAAGGAGGAGTCCGCGGGGCGGGAGTTGTAGCCCGCGAGGAAGGAGTCGTGGGCGGAGGCGCCGCCCTTGTGCTCGGTCCACAGCCACTGGGCGTACGTGGCGAAGCCCTCGTTGAGCCAGATGTTCTTCCACTGCTCGACCGAGACGGAGTCGCCGAACCACTGGTGGGCCAGCTCGTGCACGATGGTCGACTCGGAGCGGACGGCGGAGTAGCTGGGCTTGGTCTGCGTCTCCAGCGAGAAGCCGGCCTGCGGCATGTCGTCGACGACCGCGCCCGTCTCCTCGAAGGGGTAAGGGCCGAAGACCTGCGACCAGTAGTCGGTGGCCTCGGCGGTCACGGCGTACACGTCGACGTTGTTGCTGTTCGCGAGGACCGGGTCGATGGCTACGTAGATGGGTGTACCGGCGGGGGTGCGGCCGGTCTTGACGTCGAACTTCCCGATGCTGGCGGTCGCGAGATACGTCGCCATGGGCTTCGTCTCGCGCCAGTGGTTGACGGTCTGCTTGCCCTTGTCGGTGTTGTACGTGTCGACGAGGCGGCCGTTCGAGACGCCGGTGAGGCCCTTCGGGGCCTTGATACGGATGTCGTACGTGGCCTTGTCGGACGGGTGGTCGCTGGACGGGAACCAGGTGGAGGCGGCGTTCGGCTCGCAGGCGACGAAGACGCCGTCCGCGGTCTTCATCCAGCCGTAGTCGGATCCGAAGACGATGGGGCCGCTGAGGGGCTCGGGCACGCCGCCGTACGTGACGGTCGTGGTGAAGGTCTTGCCCTTGCCGAGCGAGGTGCGGGGCTTGACCTGTATCTCGTCGCCGCTGCGGGTGAAGTCCGCGCGTCTGCCGTTCACTTCGATCTTGGTGACGGTCAGCTTCTGCAGGTCGAGGTCGAAGGCGGAGAGGTTCTGGGTGGCGCGCGCGGTGAGGGTCGTGCGGCCGTCGAGGCGGTCGGTGTCGGGGTTGTACGCGACGTCGAGCGCGTAGTGCTCGGCGTCGAAGCCGCCGTTGCCGAGCTGTGGGAAGTACGGGTCGCCGATGCCGTCGGAGCCGGGGGTGGGGGCGGGTGCGGCGGCTATCAGGCAGAAGGAGGCGGCGGCGACGGTGAGCGCGGCCAGGCGTGCCGAACGGGAGAGGGCCATGGGGCGTCCCTTCGAGCGGGTTCCGGTGTAACGGACACCGAGACTCTCGCCCGTTCGGGGCGGCGTGTACATGACCCTTACGGGTCATGTTGGGCGGCACCGGGGTGGGCGCCCGATCGAGCGCTCACCCCGCGCCGGGGTGCCGCCTTGCCCACCCTGCCGCCCTTGGCGGCAGATTGCCCAAGGCGGCGGCACATCGAGCCGCGGCTAGGCGTCCTTTGGGTCGTCCGCCGAAGGCTCGGTCTCCGCCGACTCCACCGTTTCCGGCACCGTGATCACGTCGATCGCCTCCTTTGCCACCTGGAGGAGCTGGGAGTCCTGCGGGGCCTGGTCCGCCGCGTTCTCCGGGTGGTGGCATGCCACCTGGTGGGCCCTGGCCAACGGGATCAGCGGGGGCTCCGTCGTCTTGCAGAGCTCCGTCGCCTTCCAGCACCGCGTGTGGAAGCGGCACCCGGTGGGCGGGTCGATCGGCGAGGGGACGTCGCCGCGCAGCAGGATGCGCTCGCTCTTGGCGCCGCGGCGCTTGGGGTCCGGTACCGGGACGGCCGAGAGCAGCGCCTTCGTGTACGGGTGCATCGGCGTCGAGTACAGGTCGTCGCGGTCCGCCAACTCGACGATCTTGCCCAGGTACATGACCGCGATCCGGTCCGAGACGTGCCGGATGACCGAGAGGTCGTGCGCGATGATCACGTACGTGAGGCCCAGCTCGTCCTGGAGGTCGTCCAGGAGGTTGACCACCTGCGCCTGGATCGACACGTCGAGCGCCGACACCGGCTCGTCCGCCACCACGAGCTTCGGCCGCAGGGCCAACGCCCGCGCGATGCCGATGCGTTGCCGCTGACCGCCGGAGAACTCGTGCGGGTAGCGGTTGTAGTGCTCGGGGTTGAGGCCGACCTTCTCCAGGAGCTCCTGGACCGTCTTGCGCACACCGCCCTCGGGCTTGACGCCCTGCAACTTGAACGGGGTGCCGACGATCGTGCCGATGTTGTGGCGCGGATTCAGGGAGGAGTACGGGTCCTGGAAGATCATCTGGACGTCACGGCGCAGCGGGCGCATGCCCCCGGTGCTCAGGTGCGTGATGTCCGTGCCCTCGAACTCGACGCGCCCGCCCGTGGGTTCGAGCAGCCGGGTGATCAGCCGGCCCATGGTGGACTTTCCGCAGCCGGACTCGCCGACGACGCCGAGGGTCTCCCCCGCGCGGACGTCGAAGGAGAGCCCGTCGACCGCCTGCACGGCGGCGACCTGCCGCTTGAGCAGGCCCTTGCGGATGGGGAAGTGCTTGACCAGGCCGTCGACCCTGAGCAGCGGCTCGCCGGCCGCGGCGTCCGGAGAGGTCGTCGCCTGCTGGGGAATCGTGGAGGGCGTCATCTCGGTCTCAGTCTCGGTCTCAGGTCCTTTGGATCCTTCGGCGGCGTCCGTCACAGCTTCGGCGCAATCTCTTCGGTCCAGATCCGCTCGCGTTCGTCGGCCGACATGTGGCAGGCCGAGTAGTGGCCGGAGCCGATCTCGCGCAGTTCGGGGCGCTCGGTGCGCGTGATGTTGTCCTTGGGCACGTCCGCGTAGGGGCAGCGCGGGTTGAAGGCGCAGCCGCTCGGCAGGTTGATGAGGCTGGGCGGGGCGCCCTTGACCGGGGTGAGCCGCTCGGTCTGCTCCCGGTCGATGCGCGGCATCGAGCCCAACAGACCCCAGGTGTACGGGTGTTGGGGCGTGGAGAAGACCTGGTCGGCGGTGCCGTGCTCGACGCAGCGGCCGCCGTACATCACCAGGAGCTCGTCGGCCATCTCCGCGACGACCCCGAGGTCGTGCGTGATCATGATGACGGCGGAGCCGAACTCCTTCTGCAGGTCGCGGATCAGGTCGAGGATCTGCGCCTGCACCGTCACGTCGAGCGCGGTGGTCGGCTCGTCGGCGATCAGGAGTTCGGGGTTGTTGACGAGCGCCATCGCGATCATCGCGCGCTGGCGCATACCGCCCGAGAACTCGTGCGGGTAGGAGTCGATCCGCTTGTCCGGCTGCGGAATCCCGACCCGGTCGAGCATCTCGATGGCCCGCTTGCGCGCGGTCTTCTTGTCGACGTCGTGGTGGACCCGGTAGGCCTCCACGATCTGCCGGCCGATCGAGTAGTACGGGTGCAGGGCCGACAGCGGGTCCTGGAAGATCATCGCCATGTCGCGGCCGCGCAGCTTGCGCACGGTGTTCTGGTCGGCGGTGAGCAGCTCGGTGCCGTCCAGCCAGATCTCGCCGCTGATCTGCGCCTTGCGCCGGCCGTACTGGCCGGTGGTGTGCAGGCCCAGGATGCCGAGCGAGGTGACGGACTTGCCGGAGCCCGACTCGCCGACGATGCCGAGGGTGCGGCCCTTCTCCAGCTTGAAGGAGAGCCCGTCGACGGACTTGACGAGGCCGTCGTCGGTCGGGAAGTGCACCTTGAGGTCGCGGACCTCGAGGAAGGAGCTGGGGGCGCCGGAGGCCGCGGTGGGTTCACCCACCGCCGCTCCGGTCTTGTGCAGTTCGGTCATCCCAGCCTCACTCGCGGGTCGATGACGGCGTACAGAAGGTCCACGACGAGGTTGGCGACGGCGATCGCGAGGGCCGCGATGAGCGTCACGCCGAGGATCACCGGCAGGTCCTTGTTGCTGATGGCCTGGACCGCCGCGAGGCCGAGGCCCGGCAGGTTGAACGTGGACTCGGTGAGCACGGCGCCGCCGAGCAGCACGCCGAGGTCGAGGCCGAAGACGGTGAGGATCGGCGTCATCGCGGAACGCAGCGCGTGCCGGGTGATGACGGACGATTCACCAAGTCCCTTGGAGCGCGCGGTGCGGATGTAGTCCTCGCCGAGGATCTCCAGCATGGTGGCGCGGGTGAGCCGGGCGTACATCGCGGCGTTGAGGAAGGCGAGCACGATCCACGGCAGGATCAGTGTCTCGATCCAGGTGCCGATCGAGTCCTCGGTGGAGAGCGAGTCGGCGATGTGCACCCAGCCGAGGCTGTGCACGAAGATCCCCATCGCGACCATGCCGGTGAAGAAGACCGGCAGGGAGACACCGGCGAGTGCGGTGGTCATGGCGGCGCGGTCCCAGATGGTGCCGCGCTTGAGGGCGGAGACGACGCCGGTGGCGACGCCGCCGATCAGCCACAGCACGCAGGCGCCGGCCGCGAGCGCGGCGGTGACGGGGAGCGCGTCCTTGAGGGTGGTCCAGACAGGTTCCTCCGTGCGGAAGGAGTACCCGAAGCAGGGCGCCGCGCAGTGGGTCACGTCACTGCCGTTGGCGTAGTCGCGCCCCATCGGGATGCCCTTGACGAAGTCCCAGAACTGGACGAGCAGAGGGTCGTTGAGCCCCAGTTTGATCCGGATCCCGGCGAGCTGCTCGGCTCCGGACGACTTGCCGGCGAAGAGGACGGCGATGTCCTGACCCGCCCATTTGGGCAGCATGAAGAAGATGGTGAAGGTCGCGAGAAGCACGACGAGCACCATGACGACAACGGCGAACAGGCGCCGGATGAGATAAGCAAGCACTGTGCGCGGCCCGGCGGCGGCCGCCGGCCCCTTGTGGGGGCCCACGACCGTCGCCCGGGGCCATCACCTGCCCTTCGGACTGGCGGGTTTTCGGCGGCGGAGCGGAAGGGGCCGGCAACCGGATCAACTCCGGTCCCCGGCGCGGGTGTTACTTGACGACGCCCAGGGAGGCGTAGTCGTAGCGGCCGCTGTACGCGTCGGCCATCATGGCGTTCGTCAGACGCGAACCACGCCAAGTGATGTTGTTCTCGTAGATGAACGGCATCCAGTCGGCCTGGTCGAGGATCCGCTTGTCGAGGCCCTCGTAGATCTTCCCGGCCTTGTCGGTGTCGGTCTCGGCGATCGCCTTGTCGAAGGCCCCGTCGATCTTCGGGTCGTCGATCTCGGACTCGTTGTAGTTACCGGTCTGCGCGAGGAAGCGGCTGTCCCACAGCGGCTGGCCGAAGCCCTGCCCGGACGGGAAGTCCGGGCCCCAACCGCTCATGATCATGCCGTAGCCGCGCGACTTGACGACCTTCGGGGAACCGGTGACCGAAGCGGACTCGGCGCCGTCGAAGGAGTCGACCTCGACCTTGATGCCGACCTTGGCGAGCTGCTCCTGCAGCGCCTCGGCGGTGTCGACCTCGCCCGGGTTGTTGGTACGGGCGGTGATCTTCGTGGAGAAGCCGCTCGGCTTGCCGCACTCCTTCAGCTCGGACTTGGCCTTGGCCGTGTCCGGCTTGCCCTTGCGGGCGAGGATGCCGTACGGGTCGTAGTCCGTGTGGCCCTTGATGGACTTCGGCAGCGTCGAGTTGGCGATGTCACCACCGGCCAGCTTGCCGCCGCGCACCTGCTGCAGGCCCGCGAAGTCCGTTCCGTAGAACACGGCCTTGCGGCAGTGCACGTTGTCGAACGGCTTGGCCTTGTGCACCAGGGCGACGTAGCGGACGAAGGAGGTCCGCATGTTGTCGACGTTGTCCTTGTGGTCCTGGACGGCGGTGACGCGACCCGACTGGGTCATGCCGGTGCCGTTCATGTCGACGTCGTAGTCGCCTTCCATCAGGCGCTTGTCGTTCTCCTCCAGGTTGGCGGAGATCGTCACGTCGACCTTGTTCGGGAGCGCGGCGCGGACCGGGTCCGAGGACCGCTTCCACTTGTCGTTGCGCACCAGCACGATCTTCTTGTTGGCCTTGTACGACTGGAACTTGTACGGGCCCGAGGAGAACGGCGACTGGGTGTACTTGGCCTTCGTGTCCTTGTCCTGCTTGACCGGCGAGCCGGACGGCATGGCGAGGAACTGCTCGAAGTCACCATTGGGCTTCGGCAGCTTGAAGACGATGGTCTGGTCGTCCGGCGTCTCGATCGACTTCAGGCCGAGCTTGTCCTTGGACTTGTCCTTGTACGGGCCCTTGTACTCGCCCTTGGGGTCCAGGTTCTGCTTCAGGTACTGCGGGCCACCGGTGATGGTGTCCGCCGCCCAGATGCGCTCGATGCCGTACTTGATGTCCTTGGACGTGATCGGCGAGCCGTCCTGCCAGGTGATGCCGTCACGCAGGTTGTACGTGTACGTCTTGCCGTCGTCGGAGATCTTGCCGGGGGCCTTGGCCAGGTCGCCGACGAGCTCGTTGGACGCCTCGCCCGGCTTGGGCGCGTAGGTGACCAGTTGGCGCGTGTAGAACCGCATGAAGTCCCACGACATGCCGTAGTAGGCGCGCTGCGGGTCGGCGGAGTCGAGGTCCTGCTTGCCGACCATGCGCAGTGTGCCTCCCTTCGCCTTCGAAGGGTTGGCGATCTTGTTGTACGCCGCGTCGTAACCGGCGCCCTTGGACGAGTCCTTGGAGTCGTCGTCGCTGCCACCGCCGCACGCCGTGGTCGACACCAGCGCCGCGACCACGAGGGCGGCGCCGGCGGCAAGCCGTCGTTTCGAGGAACCTGTGGGCATTTTCTCGTAACCTCCGAGATCGCGGTCCCGGACCAAGTGCCGGAGAACCATGGAGTCAAGCCGCCTGACGGTGCTGCAGGGGCAGTTCTGTAAAAGCCGGTTGGACTTGTACGGCGCTACCGGGTGCCCTTGGGATCGAGGGCGTCGCGCAGCCCGTCGCCGAAGAGGTTGAACGCGAGAACGGTGATGAAGATCGTGACACCCGGGACGATCATGAACATCGGGTCGTGTTCGTACGTCTCCAGGGCGTCGCGGAGCATGCCGCCCCAGGAAGCCGTGGGCGGCCTGACACCCGCACCGAGGAAGCTGAGCGCCGCCTCCGTGAGGATGTTGGTCGGGATCATCAGCGTCATGTAGACGACGATCGGCGCGACCAGGTTCGGCAGCAGTTCGCGGAACAGGATGTGCCGCTTGCCACCGCCCAACGACCGTGCCGCTTCCACGTATTCGCGCTCCCGCAGCGAGAGCGTCTGCCCTCGGACGATGCGTCCGATGTACGGCCAGCCGAAGAAGCCGATGACCATGACGAGGACGGCGATGCGCACCCCGCTGCCGGTCAGGCCGAGCAGGTCGTCCGGGAGCACCGAGACCAGGGAGATGATGAAGAGCAGCTGCGGGAACGAGAGCAGCACGTCCATCACACGGCTGATCACCGTGTCGACCCAGCCGCCGAAGTAACCGGCCATGATGCCGAACAGCGTGCCGAGCACCGTCGCGACGATCGCCGCGAGGAACGCGACGAGCAGCGAGATCCGGGCGCCGTAGACGATGCGACTGAAGACGTCACGGCCCTTGTTCGGCTCGATGCCGAGCAGGAAGTCGCTGCTGATGCCGCCGAGCGCGCCCTGGGGCAGGTTCGTCAGCGGGTCGAGCTTGTCCTGGTGGAACTCGTTCGGCGGGTGGCCGAGCAGGCTGACGATGAGCGGCGCGAAGACCGCGACCAGGACGAGGAGCACGACAACGATGCCACCGCCGAGGGCGACCTTGTCGCGCTTGAGCCGGTTCCAGGCGATCTGCTTGAGCGACCGTCCCTCGACCTTGCGACCTCCGTCGTCCTTGGCAGGCTCGACCGGTGCGCTCGGTACCGCTTCCGCGCTCGTGTCGTGCAATGGTGCCGTCATCGTGGCAGGGACCCCTCTCAACCGGCGGTGACCGGCCCGCACTTGCCGCTGTGGCGGCGTGGTTCAGTCCGTCGTACACAGAGGCGAAGCCCCCTTGCTGCGGGAGTCTTCAACCTGGGTGTGATCTGTTGCCAGACTTGACGGCGAAAGGATGCCTAAACGTGATGCTGGCTGGGGTGTTCCGTTATCCGGACTGCCGTGAACGGGAGGCGGACGGTGGGCAGTTGGGGTGGAAGGTGTCGTAGAGCGGACATTGGGTGTCACACCCGTGCTTCTCTCCCCAACCCGCCCCTTCCCGAAATCCTCCCGGAGGGGCGGGAGTTGGTCGCTGAGCGGGCTCAAAAGATGTCCTCAAACGCCGGGCAGGCTGGAATTATCCAGCCTGCCCGGCGTTTGAGGACATTTTTCAGTACGTAGCGCCGTAAGGCGGCGGATACCCGTACCCGCCCCCGGCGGGAGCCGCCGGTGCCGCGTGCGCCTCACGGTCATAGAACGGCCGTGCCTGACGGAGCCACATCGCCACCGGGTCGTACTCGTCCGACATCGCCACGGTGGACACCGGGAGGCCCTCGGGGACCGCGGGGATGGACTGCTGCATCATCGCCCGCACCGCGTCCACGGACGCCGGAGACGTGTCGTAGACGTCCAGGCCGATGGCGAGGTAGGGCGCGCCCAGCGTCGGCTGGACCCAGGCGCGGCGCAGGGAGCGGATCGCCGTCGTGCGATGCGCGTTCTGCGTCAGGACCGCGTAGAACTGGGGGATTTCGATCGCGGGCTCGGAGAGCCGCAGCGGACCCGCCGGCTGCCGGTCGAGGCCGCCCGCGATGCGGCGCAGGTCGAGCCACGGGATGCCGACGCCGCCACCCGGCGCGTGCGGGTTCAGCCAGAGCCCGTAGTGGTCCGGGTACAGCGTGCGCGCCGCGTCGACCCCGCTCACCACCTCGTACGCCCGCGACCAGCCGGAGGCGGAGAGCTCCTGGGCGGACGTGACGCACGGGGCGTACGAGAAGCCGTCCACCTCCATGTTCCCGTACTGGGCGTCCGGGGATCCGGCCTGGCCGTGCCAGAGCAGCATCCAGACCTGCCCGGCCGCGGGGTCGGCGAGGGCCTTGAGGAGCGCCTCGTACGCGTCGTAGCGTCCCGGCGTCACCTGGCGCAGCATGTGCTCGACCTGTCCGGCCGCGGCCGTGCCCGACGCACTCACCCGTAACCGCCCCTTCGGCTCTTCAAATACGTCCGTGTTCACGTGGCCGGAAAGCGAAGCACCGACCGGTCACGTCATGAAACCAGCTTAAGCGGCGATACTGACACCGACTTGACGGACGCCGTCACCCTTCTCGTACGTAGAACGGCCGTACGTGTGTACGCAACCAGTCCGCGACCGGGTCCTGCGTCACGTCCAGGAACACCAGGTTGACGGCCCAGGCCACCGGCGCACGGCCAAGCGCCCGCCCCAGCGCGTCCAGCGGAAGGTCCCCCGCACCGCTCGGGGCGCCCACGGGCTGCGCCAGTTCCACGCCGATGAACAGGGACGGCTGCGCGTCCTCCACCGTCGCGAGGCAGCGCCGGGCGCTCAGCACCGTGCCGAGTCCCTCGAACTCCTCGCGCACGGCGGCCAGGAAGTCCATGGGGTCGATCTGCCAGTCGGGCTCGCTCAACACCACGCGGCCACCCGTCGCCGGGCCGTCGAGCGCCGTGCGACCACTGCGGGCCAGCTCGGCGACGGCGGGCGGCGGCAGCGGTACGCCGACCGTGCCGTCGGGGTTCACGGCGATGCCGACCTGCGGCGGAAGCCCGCGCGCGAACTCCACGGCCGGGGCCACCGTGCAGTCCATGCGGCCACCGGTGACCGCCATGAACTGCTGCTCGGAGCTGAACACGGGGACGTAGGCCTGGCCCTGGATCTCCAGGCTCGGCAGATCGAGGTCCCTGCTGGCGTTCGAACCGCCCCTGGGCAGCGGTATCCACACGTGGCTGCGGCCGAGCACCTCGACGATCCGGCGCCCCGTCGAATCCCCAGCACTCCCCGCCTCCTGGCCGAGGGCCGCGGCGAGGGCCTCCTCCAACTCGTTGGCGGGCCAGCCCTGCGCGGGGTGGGCGTAGCCGCCCTCGTGCCCCTGGGCGTGACCGTGACCCGGCTCAGGGGTACCTGGGAACTCCATGACTGCCATCAACCTCTGCTGTTCTGCCCGCTGCTGTGCCCGCCCGACCTTAACTCGTACACACAAGGGGCCACGGTGCGGTTCCTTCCGCTTGCCGGGCGGGACCCCGCGTCAGGCGCCGAACGTGATCCCGCCCAGCGCCTCCATCGCCGCCCGGTCGAGCAGTACCGCCGACTCCATCCCGGTCGGCAGGTCCCCGCGCTCCGTCGAGCTGACGAGCGCGCCCACCGCACGGCGGTGCCGGGCGAAGGCGTACCGGGACACCCCGCGGCCGCGGTCCCGCTGCCCCTCAAGGGCCGTGTCCGCCGGTACGTCGAGCAGCATCAGGTGGACGGCGGCCCCGCGCCGCCGCGCCGTGCGGATCACCCAGCGGCGCACCCACGCCTGCGTACCGCAGTCGTGCACGACGACGCTCGAGCCCGAGCGCATCGCCCGGCGCAGCCCCACGTAGTGCGCGACGCGGACCAGCGGGCGGTACAGCGCGTACGGCAGGTAGCGCGGCATGCGGGCGGCCCAGCGCTCGCGGGTGTCCTGCGAATCGATCCGGATCTCCGTGACGGCCCGCCGCATCAGCGTCGACTTGCCGCTGCCCGGCAGGCCCGAGAGCACGACGAGGTCGCCCGCCGCGAAAGCGAGCCGGCGTGGTGTGTGACCACGGCGGCCGCGCAGGTCCCGCACCGAGCGCTGACCAGGGATCCGCACCCCTGCCACCACCGGCGCCGAAGCAGACACCGCATAAGCCCCCGCCACTGCCTTGTGCACCGTGATCGTCCTCCCCGCTGCGGTCACGTCACCCTTGCCCCTCAAGTGTAAAGAGAAGGTAATGCCACTCAAGGGGTTTCCCTGCCGGACGGGCATGCAATGATGTGCCCGCAACTGCATACCGGCCGCTTGAATCCGCGCGGGAGAGTTCCGGGTACGACGAGTACCCGGACGCCGAAGGAGCAAGTTCCTCCCTTGAATCTCTCAGGCCCCGTACCGCGCGGGCGAGGCAGATCTGAAAAGTGGGGCGCCTTTGTGACACGGCGCCCCCACCCAAGGTGCAAGCCCCCTCGGGGCGAACCTCTCAGGTTCCGATGACAGATGGGGAGGACGTCTCGTACGCGAGACCCCGCCATCGCCGTCATGCCCCTGGGAGCAGACCAGCTATGACCCGCACTACCGCACTGGACGCCCTGCACCGTTCGCTCGGCGCGACCATGACCGACTTCGCCGGCTGGGACATGCCGCTGCGCTACGGCAGCGAGCGCGACGAGCACAACGCCGTGCGCACGCGGGCCGGCCTCTTCGACCTGTCCCACATGGGCGAGATCACGGTGTCCGGGCCGGAGGCCGTGGACCTGCTCAACCACGCCCTCGTCGGCAACATCGGCTCCGTCGGCGCCGGCCGCGCCCGCTACACGATGATCTGCCGTGAGGACGGCGGGATCCTCGACGACCTGATCGTGTACCGGCTCGGCGAGACCGAGTACATGGTCGTCGCCAACGCGGGCAACGCGCAGGTCGTGCTCGACGCCCTCACCGAGCGCGCCGCCGGCTTCGATGCCGAGGTCCGCGACGACCACGACGCGTACGCGCTGCTCGCGGTGCAGGGCCCCACCTCGGCCGCGATCATGAAGTCCGTCACGGACGCGGACCTGGACGGCCTGAAGTACTACGCGGGTCTGCCCGGCACCGTCGCCGGTGTGCAGGCGCTCATCGCGCGCACCGGCTACACCGGCGAGGACGGCTTCGAGCTGTTCGTCTCCCCCGCCGACGCCGAGAAGCTGTGGCAGGCGCTGACCGAGGCGGGCACCGAGTACGGCCTCGTCCCCTGCGGCCTGTCCTGCCGGGACACGCTGCGCCTGGAGGCGGGCATGCCGCTGTACGGGCACGAGCTGACGACCGATCTCACCCCCTTCGACGCCGGTCTCGGCCGCGTCGTGAAGTTCGAGAAGACCTCGCACGGGGAGGACTTCGTGGGCCACGACGCGCTGGTCTCCGCCGCCGAGCGCGCCGAGGCCAACCCGCCCCGCAAGCTCGTCGGCCTGATCGCCGAGGGCCGCCGCGTCCCGCGCGCCGGGATGTCCGTCGTCGTCGACGGCACGGTGATCGGCGAGGTCACCTCCGGCGCCCCGTCCCCGACGCTCGGCAAGCCGATCGCGATGGCGTACGTGGACCCCGCGCACGCCGAGGCGGGTACGGCGGGTGTCGGAGTCGACATCCGCGGCAAGCACGAGCCGTACGAGGTCGTGGCCCTGCCGTTCTACAAGCGCCAGAAGTAGTTCCTTCTACAAGCGCCAGAAGCAGTTCCCCCGAACCAGAAGTGGTTCCTTCGAAAGCGCCAGAAGCAGCTCGGCCGCCCGTCGGCGCACCCACCGTCACCAGCACCTTCCCGCGTACAGGAGAATTCGCATCATGAGCAACCCCCAGCAGCTGCGTTACAGCAAGGAGCACGAGTGGCTCTCGGCCGTCGAGGACGGCGTCGCCACGATCGGCATCACGGAGCACGCCGCCAACGCGCTCGGTGACATCGTGTTCGTCCAGCTCCCCGAGGTCGGTGACACCGTGACCGCGGGCGAGACCTGTGGCGAGCTCGAGTCGACCAAGTCGGTCTCCGACCTGTACTCCCCCGTCAACGGCGAGGTCACCGAGATCAACCAGGACGTCGTCGACGACCCGGCCCTGGTTAACTCGGCCCCGTTCGAGGGCGGCTGGCTGTTCAAGGTCCGGCTGGCCGACGAGCCGAAGGACCTGCTCTCCGCCGACGAGTACACCGAGTTCTCCGGGAGCTGACCCCACCGATGTCCGTACTGAACGAATCCCTGCACGAGCTCGACCCCGAGGTCGCCGTCGCGGTCGACGCCGAGCTGAAGCGCCAGCAGTCGACCCTCGAAATGATCGCGTCGGAGAACTTCGCTCCGGCCGCCGTCATGGAGGCCCAGGGCTCGGTCCTCACCAACAAGTACGCGGAGGGCTACCCCGGCCGCCGCTACTACGGCGGCTGCGAGCACGTCGACGTCACCGAGCAGATCGCGATCGACCGCGTGAAGGCGCTCTTCGGCGCCGAGTACGCGAACGTGCAGCCGCACTCGGGCGCCTCCGCGAACCAGGCCGCGCTCTTCGCCATCGCCAAGCCGGGCGACACGATCCTCGGCCTGGACCTGGCGCACGGCGGCCACCTCACGCACGGCATGCGCCTGAACTTCTCCGGCAAGCAGTTCAACGTGGTCCCGTACCACGTGGACGACGCGGGCCTGGTCGACATGGCCGAGGTCGAGCGGCTCGCCAAGGAGCACCGCCCGAAGGTGATCATCGCCGGCTGGTCCGCGTACCCGCGCCAGCTGGACTTCGCCGAGTTCCGTCGCATCGCCGACGAGGTCGAGGCGTACCTGTGGGTCGACATGGCGCACTTCGCGGGCCTCGTGGCCGCGGGCCTGCACCCCAACCCGGTCCCGTACGCCGACGTCGTCACGTCCACGACGCACAAGACGCTCGGCGGCCCGCGCGGCGGCATCATCCTCGCCCGCAACAAGGACTTCGCGAAGAAGCTGAACTCGGCCGTCTTCCCGGGCTTCCAGGGCGGCCCCCTCGAGCACGTGATCGCGGCCAAGGCCGTCTCCTTCAAGGTCGCGGCCTCGGAGGACTTCAAGGAGCGCCAGGCCCGCACGATCGAGGGCGCCCAGCTCCTCGCCGAGCGTCTGACGACCCCGGAGTCCCGCGCGGCGGGCGTCAACGTCCTCTCCGGCGGCACCGACGTGCACCTTGTCCTCGTCGACCTGCGCGACTCCGAGCTCGACGGCCAGCAGGCCGAGGACCGGCTCCACGAGGTCGGCATCACGGTCAACCGCAACGCGGTCCCGAACGACCCGCGCCCGCCGATGGTCACCTCCGGCCTCCGGATCGGCACCCCGGCACTCGCCACCCGCGGCTTCACCGCCGAGGACTTCCGCGAGGTCGCCGACGTCATCGCGCTCGCGCTGCAGCCGTCGTACGACGCCGAGGCGCTCAAGGCCCGGGTGACCGCTCTGGCCGATAAGCACCCGCTGTACCCCGGCCTGAAGTAATTCGGCCCGGATTACGTACCCTTTCGTAGGTACGTCCCGTCGGGGCACCGCGCACACTGGAACAAGCAGTCATCAGTGAGCGCGGTGCCCCGTTCCATGCACAGCCACCATGCACAGCCCGGCAGACAACGGCGTCTACCACCACCTTTGGAGTCCCACCGTGGCCATCTCGGTCTTCGACCTGTTCTCGATCGGCATCGGCCCGTCCAGCTCGCACACGGTCGGCCCGATGCGCGCGGCCCGCATGTTCGCGCGGCGCCTGAAGAACGAGGGCCTGCTGGCCCACACCTCCTCCGTCCACGCCGAGCTGTACGGCTCCCTGGGCGCGACCGGACACGGGCACGGCACCCCGAAGGCGGTGCTGCTCGGCCTTGAGGGCGACCCCCCGCGCACCGTCGACGTGGAGAAGGCGGACGAGCGCGTCGAGACGATCAAGGAGCAGGGGCGCCTCAACCTCCTCGGGGCGCACGAGATCCCGTTCTCGTTCGACGACGACCTGATCCTGCACCGCCGCAAGACCCTCCCGTACCACGCGAACGGCATGACCGTGTGGGCCTACGACGCCGAGGGCAAGGAGCTGCTCACCAAGACGTACTACTCGGTGGGCGGCGGCTTCGTCGTCGACGAGGACGCCGTGGAGGGCGAGAACCCGATCGTCCCCGACGACACCTCCCTCAAGTACCCCTTCCGCACCGGCGACGAGCTGCTCCGCCTCGCGCAGGAGACCGGCCTGTCCATCCCGGCCATGATGCTGGAGAACGAGAAGGCCTGGCGCACGGAGGACGAGATCCGCGAGGGTCTCCTGGACATCTGGCGCGTCATGCAGTCCTGCGTCTCCCGCGGCATGTCCCACGAGGGCATCCTGCCCGGCGGCCTCAAGGTCCGCCGCCGCGCGGCCAGTTCGGCCCGCAAGCTGCGCGCCGAGGGCGACCCCGTGGCCCACGCCATGGAGTGGATCACCCTCTACGCGATGGCCGTGAACGAGGAGAACGCGGCCGGAGGCCGGGTGGTCACCGCCCCGACGAACGGCGCCGCGGGCATCATCCCCGCCGTCCTGCACTACTACGTGAACTTCGTGCCCGGCGCCGACGAGGACGGCGTGATCCGCCTCCTCCTCACCGCGGGCGCCATCGGCATGCTCTTCAAGGAGAACGCCTCCATCTCCGGCGCCGAGGTCGGCTGCCAGGGCGAGGTCGGCTCCGCCTGCTCGATGGCGGCCGGCGCCCTCGCCGAGGCCCTCGGCGGCTCCCCCGAGCAGGTGGAGAACGCGGCAGAGATCGGCATGGAACACAACCTCGGCCTGACCTGCGACCCCGTCGGCGGCCTCGTCCAGATCCCGTGCATCGAGCGCAACGGCATGGCGGCGGTCAAGGCCGTCACCGCCGCGAAGATGGCGCTGCGCGGCGACGGCTCGCACAAGGTGTCCCTCGACAAGGTCATCAAGACGATGCGGGACACCGGCGCCGACATGTCCGTCAAGTACAAGGAGACCGCGCGCGGCGGGCTCGCGGTGAACATCATCGAGTGCTGAGGCCGCCTCCTCGGGGTCGGCCGGTTCGCGCGCCAGGGGGTTCCCGAATCCGTCGACGCCTCTAGCTTTGACGTACGGGCAGGGCGGCCGGGGTAGGGCCGCCCTCGCCGCACGGTCCTGGCTCGTTGGATGAATGGAACCGAGGACTCATGCCCCCTGAGATAGTCAGCCGTCAAGGTTCCCTGGCCGGAGAGCGGTTCGGCATCGGAGCGAAGCCCCTCACGTTCGGCCGCAAGTCCGCGAACGACGTGGTGATCCGCGACGTGAGCATCTCGCGGTTCCATGCCGAGGTACGCCGCGAGGGCCATGGATTCATGCTCTACGACCTGGGAAGCAGCAACGGGACATACGTCAACGGGGAGCGCATGACCTCGCGCGTGCTCCAGCCCGACGATGTCATCACGATCGGCGAGGAGACGTTCTCCTTCGAGGCGGCCGGGCCGATGGAGACCATCATGGACCTCTCCGTCCTGGAGGCCCTCACGCCGCCACCCGCCGAGCAGCCGGTCCCTGTACTCAAGGTGACGGTGTCGGGCGGCGGCCCCGTGGGCCTTGCCTTCGCCCTCCTCCTGGAGTCCCTGCTCGGCCCCCGGGCCGCCGTCACGATCTACGACGGCCGCTGGACCCGGTCCGGGGACAGGGTCGTCTGGAAGGACGCGACGCAGGGCAACGTCCGGCGCATGCAGGTCGTCACGGTGCAGAGCCGGCAGTACCTCGGCCTTCCCCAGGAGGTCCAGGACCGGCTGTTCAAGGACGGCGCGTACAGCGAGATGTGGCCGGCGGGCCCGGACTCGATCCGCGGTCACCAGCCGCGCAACATCCGGATCTCCTACGTGGAGGACACGCTCCTGGAGATGGCCAACGAGAAGCCGGACCGCATCCGCCTCGTGCCGGAGCGATTCGACCCGGCCGAGCACGAGAAGAGCGCGGCCGCGGACCACGTGCTCGCCATCTGCGAGGGAGGCCGCTCCCGGACGCGTGAGCACTTCGGCGAAAAGTTCGGCCGGGCCGACACGTCCATCTACTCGCTGGAAGGCGCGCACCTCCAGGACGTGGTGCTCGGCCTGAGGGTGAAGTCGGGGCTCCCGGATCCGATGTCCGTGCTGCTCACCGTGGCGCAGAACCGGTTCCTCCTCAACTCCCTGCGCGGTGAGGGCTTCCTCAACATGCGGCTCACCGACGAGGAGGCGAAGGAGGTCGTGGGGATCGACCCCGTCCGGCAGGTGTTCGAGGAGTGCATCGCCTCGCGCCCGTGCGTGATGAACCGGAGCGAGGACGGCGACTTCCTCTGCGACACCCACAGCACCCTGTTCCTGCCCGCCCTGCTCAAGGGGTCGGCGCTGTGGAAGCGGGTCAAGGAGGGTCTCGCGCTGTTCGCCGTGCCCGAGCCCGACCTGAGCGCCGTCACCGCGTTCCGCCTCGACATGGTGCAGCGCCCGCGGTTCACCGCACGGCTGCACCCCAAGACGACCGCGGCACCGGGCACGTACGGATTCCTGCTCGGGGACGCCGCCAACGCCATCCACTTCTGGCCGGGCCGCGGCCTCAACAGCGGCTGGGGATCGGCCATTTCGCTCGCCCGGTCACTCAGCGGCACCTGGCGGGGGCGGCCGCTGCGCGATGCCGACTTCGTACGCCACGAGGCGGCCATGTCGATGCTCCAGTACCGGCACAAGAGCCGCGCCTGGAACTCGATGATCACCACGGACGAGCAAGGGGTGACCCGCGCCATCAAGGACAAGATCCAGCAGAGCATCTCGGAGGCCGCGGAGCGGACGCCGGACCGGCAGACCGACCTCGACGCCCTCATGGATCAACTCCGCGCGATCCGCGACCGTCTGGCGCCGCGCATTCCCGGACTGCCCGACGACGCGACGCTCCTGAAGCACCTGGACACGCTCAACAGCCAGACCTTGTACACCCTGGTGCACAGCGGCGCCTGGGACACCCAGATCGTCGGCGGCGAGGAGGTCGACATCGACATCTTCTATCCCGCGGAACGGCTGGACCCGCTCCTGGTGAGCTGAGCGACCGGCCCACCAGGGCGTCCCGTCCGGCGCCCGCCCTGTGAGCCGGGCGGGCGCCGGACGGCTCACAGGGCGGCGCTCGTCCCCTGCCCCGACGCGCTCCCCTGGAGCCACTGGTCCCAGCTCAGGTTGAAGGCCGCGTAGCCGTTGTCCGCCGGGGCCTTGGCGCGCGGGGAGCCGGTGATGGTGATCGGGTCGCCCTGCTTGACCTGGCCGTAGAACCACTTGGCGTCGGCCATCGACAGGTGCACGCAGCCGTGCGAGCCGCGGGCGCTGCCGCTGCCCGGGTTCGGGTCGCCGGTCGAGTAGTGGACGTACGTGCCGGACTGGGTGAGGTGGACGTCCCAGGGCAGCGTCAGGTCGTAGTAGTTGGGGCTGCCCTTGTCGCAACTGATGCCGACGCTGCAGGAGGTCATGTGGACCTTCTTCTGCTTGTCGATGACGGCCATCGTGCCGTTCCAGGTCGGGTACTCGGCGCTGCCCGCGTTGATCGACAGCGTGCGCAGGGCCTTGCCGTCCTTCGTCACCTTCAGGGTGTGGCCGCTGACGGAGACGTCGGCGCGCACATCGTCGCCGACCTTGAAGGTGTGGGTGTAGCCGTGCACGCCGTAGCGCCCGTTGCCGTTGCTGACGCCCTTCATGTCGGCGTCGACCTTCACCTTCGTACCGGAGGGCCAGTACGTCTTGGGCCGCCAGTCGGCGCGCCTGTCGCCGAACCAGTGCCAGGCGCCCTTCACCGGCGTCGACGTGCTCACCTTCATGTGCTTCTCGACGGATTCCCGCGCCTTCGCCGCCACCGGGTTGGTGAACACCACGGAGACCGGCATGGCGACGCCGACCGTGGCGCCGGACTGCGGGGTGATGGTGTCCAGGAGCATCGGCGGCCCCTTGGGCTTCGTCGGCGACGGCGGCGCACTCGACTTCTTGTCCGCCTTCCCGTCACCCCCGCTCGCCTTGTCGCTGCTGCCGCCGCCACTGCAGGCACTCGTGCCCACCAGCATCGCGACCGTCACGAGCGAGATTCCTATAACGCTGCCCTTGCGCCGTCCCACGAACTGCCCCACTTCTCCGTCACCGCGTGCCCTCTACCGGGGGCCGCCTCCCTGTGAGACAGCCGAGCGGGGCACGGCAGTTGCGTACCGCGTTGCAAAGCGTGTTCCAAGATTGCGGCAGCTCATGCGCGTACTAGACAGTGATCCGCAGCACCAGGGCGGCGACGGCGAGCACGAAGCAGAAGGCCCACGGCCCGAGGTGCCGGTCGCCCACGCGGACATGCGCGCCCAGCGCCCCCACGAAGTACAGGACGAGCCCGATACCCGCCGCGACACCGAGCGCCGGCACCACGAACCCGGCGAGCAGCCCCAGCGCCCCCGCCCCGAGCGCGGTCCCCAGCCACGGCATCCAGGAGTACGGCACCCCGAGCTTGTCGGCCTCGGCCTTCGGATAGGGGTGACCGACGAAATTGGCGACAGCCGCGGAGCCGTAGACGACGGCGGCGAGAACGGTGACGATGACATGGACGGTGAACATGGTGTGCTCCTTCGGGAAGAGTTCACCACTCGGACGTACCACCCTGCGCAAACGTGACATCGGCGGGCACCCGATCAGGGACGATGAAAGTTCGACCTCGTCGCCCCACAGACCAGGAGGCCCGCATGATCCGTGGCATCGACGTCAGCTCGCACCAGTCCACCTTCGACACGGACGGCCTGTCCTTCGTCTTCATCAAGGCCACGGAGGGGCGCTCGTACGTCAATCCGCGCCTGACCGCCCAGACGAAGCGGGCCCGTGACGCCGGGTGCGTCGTCGGCTTCTACCACTTCCTGTGGCCGGGGAACATCACGGCGCAGGCCGAGTACTTCGTGAGCAAGGCCCCGGAGAAGGCCGGGGACCTGCTGGCCGCCGACTGGGAGACGACCGGCGAGGGCACCCACGCGAGCAACGCGGAGAAGGACAAGTTCATCCGCGAGGTGAAGCGGCTGCGGCCCAACCACCGGACCCTGCTCTACGCAAACAAGAACTATTGGCAGAACATCGATACGACGTCCTACGCCGGCGACGGCCTCTGGATCGCCGACTACGTCACCGCGGGCAGGCCCCGCATCGAGGCGGACTGGAAGATCCACCAGTACACCGACAGCCCCCTCGACAAGAACGTGGCCGACTTCGCGAGCGAGGCTTCGCTGCGTGAATGGGCCACGCCCTGACGAGAGTTGAGGCCTTGGGCGGTCAGGCCCGCCACTCCGCCGTGCGCTCCGGGGACGCCGCGTCCAGCGCCTTGCGCACCGCCGCCGCGTCGGACGCGAGGCCGTAGACCGGGGTGCCGGGCTGCTGGCGCCAGGACTCGTCCTGGCCGCCGGCGTCCACGGTGTCGAAGCCGATCTCGTCGAGGAGCGCCGAGACGACCTGCTTCGCGGCCGCGTCGTCGCTCGCGATGGGCAGGGAGACGCGCTGCGGGTCGCCGGACGGGCGGGGCTTGTCGAGGATGTCGTGGGCGTAGGTGCCGTTGAAGACCTTGACCACCTGGTGGCCGAGCTGCCGCTCCGTCCAGCGGCTCTCGGTCAGGCCCTCGTCCTCGATCCCGGCGATCTTCCCGTCGCGCTGCTGCGGGTAGTAGTTGCCGGTGTCGATGACGGTGACGTCGGGGGCCGCCGTGCCCAGGAGGCCCTTGGGCAGGTTCGGCACGGCCTTGAGCGGGATCGTGACGACCACGACCTGCGCGTCGCGCACCGCGTCCTCGATCGTGGCGGCAGTCGCGCCGGTCTCCTCGGCCAGTGCGGTCAGGGTGTGGGGACCGCGGGAGTTCGCGACGTGGACGTCGTGGCCGACGGGGGTGAGGCGCCGGGTGAGGTTGCCACCGATGTTGCCCGCGCCGATGATGCCGATCTTCATGTCGTGCCCTTGCTCTTCGGGGTCAGCGGATTCACGCACGTATCTACGTGGACTGCGAACCGGGAGGTCCCGCGGGCTATTCCCAGACCGCCCCCAAACGGGCCAATCGGGCTCACTCGGCCTCCCGCGAGGCCAACTTCCCCTGCATCACGGTCAGTTCGTCCCGCGCAGCCCGCCCCGCCGCCTCCGCGTCCCCCGCCGCCACCGCCTCGACCAGATCCGCGTGCGCCGCGTCCCCGTGGTCCTGCTCCGCCTGCTGTACGTCGACCAGCGCGAGGAGGTCGACCAGGGCCTCACGCAGCGCCGGGGCGAACTCGGCGAAGAGGTCGGTGAGGACCGGGTTGCGGGCGGCCGCGACAACGGTGGCGTGCAGCGCGATGTCGGCGTCGACGAACGCGCCGCCGGGGCCGCCGGCCGCACCCCTGCGTGCGTCGAGCGCGGCCCGCATCGCGGCGATGTCCTCGTCCGTGCGGCGCTCGGCGGCGAGGCGTGCGGCCTGGATCTCCAGGAGCGTACGGACTTCGTAGACGTCGGCGACCGCCGCGCGGCGCAGCCGGGTCGGCCAGTCCTCGACCGGGCGCAGCGCCGTGACGAAGACGCCCGCGCCCTGCTTCGGCCGCAGCATCCCCTGGCCCGTGAGCGCGCGCAGGGCCTCGCGGACCGTGGAGCGGCCGACGCCGAGGTCCTTGGCCAGTGTGGTCTCGCCGGGCAGGCGGGTGCCGAGGGGCCAGGCGCCGTCGGCGATCTGGGCGCGAAGGCGCTCCGCGGCCTGTTCGACGAGCGGGCTGGGACGGAGGGGGCCGGTCGGCGACGACACGGGATCACCAACTTGTCTGAGGAGTACTTGTCTGAGGACCTGAGGTGTGGCTAGTCTAGCGGGCATGTTCCGCGGACTCCTTCTTCTCGGCTGCCGCGGCGGGGCCTGACGCGACCGGCACCCCGCCGCGGGGTGCCGTGCTGCCGGTCGTCCCCGCACGACCGAGCCGAGGAAGGCCTCAGCCACCATGTACCGCTGGAATCCGCAGACCCCGGGCCCGATGCCGTATCACCGCTACCGGCCCGACCACGAGCGCGTCAACATCCCTGCGATTGACCGGAGTTGGCCGTCGAAGCGGCTCACAGAGGCGCCGCTGTGGGTGCCCGTCGATCTGCGCGACGGCAATCAGGCGCTCGCCGAGCCGATGGACACCGCCCGCAAGCGCCGCTTCTTCGATCTGCTGGTGGGGATGGGCTTCAAGGAGATCGAGATCGGCTATCCGTCGGCGAGCCGGACGGACTTCGACTTCGTACGTCACCTGGTCGAGCAGGTCGCGGCGGGCGCCGTGCCCGATGACGTCACCCCCGTCGTGTTCACGCCCGCCAAGCCGGATCTGATCGAGCGGACCTTCGCCTCGATCGAGGGGCTGCCGCGCGCCGTGGTGCACCTCTACATCCCCACCTCCCCCACGTGGCGCGACGTCGTGCTCGGCATGACGCGGGCCGAGATCCAGCGCACCGTCCGCGAGGCCGCCGCGCACATGGCCCGCCTCGCCGACGCCCGACCGGACGCGCACATCCGCTTCCAGTTCGCCCCGGAGACCTTCAACGTCACCGAGCCGGACTTCGCCCTGGAGGTGTGCAACGGGCTGACCGAGCTGTGGGACGCGAGCCCCGAGCGCCCGGTGACCCACAATCTGCCGACGACCGTCGAGATCTCGACGCCCAACGTGTACGCCGACCAGATCGAGTACATGCACCGGAACCTCGCCCGCCGCGAGTCCGTCATCCTCTCCGTGCACCCGCACAACGACCGCGGCACCGGCGTCGCCTGCGCCGAACTCGCGGTCCTGGCAGGGGCGCAGCGGGTGGAGGGCTGCCTGTTCGGCAACGGCGAGCGGACGGGGAACGTCGATCTCGTCACCCTCGCCATGAACCTGTACGCGCAGGGCGTCGACCCGATGATCGACTTCTCGGACATCGACGCGGTGCGCGAGACGGTCGAGTTCTGCAACCGGCTGCCGGTGCACCCCCGGCACCCGTACGGCGGTGAACTCGTCTACACCGCCTTCTCCGGCACCCACCAGGACGCCATCTCCAAGGGCTTCGCGCACCGCGCCGCGCACCCGGACGAGCCGTGGAACGTGCCGTATCTGCCGATCGACCCGGCCGATGTGGGGCGTACGTACGAGGCCGTGATCCGCGTCAACTCGCAGTCGGGCAAGGGCGGGATGGCGTATCTGCTGAAGGAGCACCACGGCGTCGACCTGCCGCGGGCGCTGCGGCCCGAGTACGCGCGGATCGTGCAGGAGGCCACGGACGACAGCGGCCGCGAGGCGGAGCCGGACGAGCTGTACGCCCTGTTCCGTGCGGCCTATCTGAATGTCACAGGGCCCGTGGCGCTCGCCGACGGCTGGTCGGCGCGGCAGGACGGCGCCGTGCACCGCTTCACGTGCACGCTCGAAGTCGACGGTGCGGCACGGGAGTTGGAGGGCAAGGGGAACGGCCCGCTGGCGGCCTTCGCGGACGCGCTCGCGGCGGCCGGCCGGGACGTGGACGTCCTGGACTACACCCAGCACGCGCTGACGGCGGGGCGGGAGGCCGAGACCGTCGCGTTCGCGCACTGCCGGGTCGGCGGGGTGCCGGTGTGGGGCGCGGGCCGTGACACGTCGGTGCTGGCCGCTTCCGTACGGGCGGTGCTGTCGGCGGTGAACAGGGCCGCGGCCGGGGCGTGAGACACCGGTGGGGCGTGCGCCGCGCGCACGCCCCACTGGTGTCCGGGCTCACTTGTTCAGGTTCGCCCAGAACTCGTCGAACGAGAGCCGCTTGTCCCCGTTGGCGTCCTGCCCGGCGATGAGCACCTCGGCCACGGAGTCCGTGACGTTGAAGTCGCCCATCTGCGCCATGGCGCTCTTGTACTCGGCCGCCGTGATGAAGCCGTCGCCGTCCGCGTCGAACCGATCGAACGCCTTGCGTGCTTCCTCGATGTCCGCCACCGGGTCACCCCTCGATTTTCGTACTGCCGTATTGACGGGGGTCAGATTATCCGGAGGCGTGAGCGCGCAGTGCGGCGAGTACCCAGGCGAACTCCTCGCGGTACGGGTGCTCGGGGGTGCCGCCCTTCAGAACGCCGAGGAGTTCCCGGTAGCGGGCCACCTTGTCGTCCATCGTGGCGAGCAGCCGGTCGAGGACGGCGGACCGGTCCGCGTCGCCGAGCAACTCCTGCAACACCGGCTCCGCGGCGGTCGACTGCGGGTCGATCCCGTCCCGCACCGCGTCGCCCGCGAGCGCGACCAGCTTCTGCAGGAACACCATGGACGAGCCGGCCGCGTCCTCGGGGGTGCGGTCGGCCGCGTTGTACTCGGTGGCCTGCCGCATGCGGGCCTTGAACGCCGGGTCCTGGAGCAGTTCGGCCAGCTCCACCCAGGCGTCGACCTGCTCGGGCGTCGGGTCGTCCGGCAGGCCCGCGCTCATGTTCCGCATCCGCTCCTGGACCGCCGGGTCGACGGTGTCCAGGCCGTGCAGCATCTCCTCGGCGAAGTCGTCCATGATCCGCTTGCGCTCGGCGGCGGACTGTCGTGCCAGCTTGTTCATCAGGGCCATCTCCTCGGCGCTCGAATTGCGTTTCGCGACGGTCGACAGCACGGCCCGGTTGAGCCGCAGCACCTGGATCTGCGCGTCGAGCGCCGCCACGTGCGCGGCGGCGACGGACGCGATGTCCCGGTCCCCGGAAAGGATCTTCCGTACGTCGTCCAGGCCGAGGCCCAGCTGGCGCAGGGTGCGGATCAGCTCCAGGCGGGCCACGGACTCGGCGTCGTAGAGCCGGTAGCCGCCCTCGCTGCGGGCCATGGGGTGCAGTACGCCCTCGTCGGACCAGAACCGGATGGTGCGCACCGTGAGGCCGGTGCGGCGTGCCAGCTGTCCGATCGTGAGCAGCTGCGGGCCGTCGTCGATCATGTCGAGGAGTCTGGGCCTTCCAGTGGGTGGAGACTCAAGCGTCTCTAATTGGCTTGGGTTTCCTGAGTCATCCCGGGTGTTCGGGATGGTCCGGGAGGGGGACTCGGCCACGGCCACCTCTGCCTTCGGGTGGGTGTGGTGTGGGCGTGGCGGTGGAAGCCTGCCCCGAGTCGTGCCCCGCTCGGCCGGGGTGGCCGTGTAGGGGTGCCAATCGTGGTCGGGCCCTGCTGCCGTGGCCACCGCTGGCTGCGGCGTGTCGGGTGCGTGGGGAGCCGCCCCGCCGGACGCTTGCCACCCGGACCCGTCGTCCCCGCCGGGGCGGGGGTGGGGGTATCGGGTGGGGCGGGGACCCTGCGCCGCTTGCCGGGCACAGGGCGTCTGGTTGTCGGACCGCTCTTGGTGCGGTCCGGAGTCTGCGGGTGGACCGCACTGGCGCGGTCCAGGGCCTCGATGACGCCGCGGATCACATAGGTGCCGCTGGTGCGATCGGGGCAGGTGGCGTGCTGGTGGGTCAGCCCGCGGGCACCGATCCGCTGCCAGGCGGCCTGATCCCGGCCGGTGCTGTACCCGCAGGCAGTGTTCGGGCAGCTCGCCCACGCCCACCCGGGGCGGGGGTCATCCGGGGCGCGGTGGTGACGGAAGGCGGTGAGGCAGCGCGGGCAGTACTTCGACGTGCCGCGCGGCGGGACGATCACCACCGCGATGCCGTGGACGGCGGCCTGATGCCGGGCGTGGGTGACGATCGCGCCGCGCACCGTCTGAGACAGCCGAGTGTTCAGCGTGCGGCCCCTGCCGCGGGCCTCCATGTCCCGCAGATCCTCCAGATAGATGACGCTCGCCCCGGCCGCCCGCGCGTGGTCGACCATGAACCGGGCCGCCGCCCGCGCCAGATGCGCGTTGAGGCGAGACCGCTTGCGGCCGACCCGCTCCCGCTCCGCCTCCAGAACGGAAAGCTTGCCGCGCACCCACGGATCCGGGGGCAGGCCGCGTGCGGTGCGGGACGCGGTCAGGGTATCGAGCGCAGTGATGCGGGTATGCAGGTGCTCGCCCTGGACGCGCAGCCGGTCGGTCTTGGCCAGCACCCCGTCCGCGCGGAAGAACAGCGGCCGCCTCTCGGTGACCACGCGGGGCTGGGCCTCGTCGGAGAGGTGCAGGCGGCCGCCGGTGAACAGGGTGTTCAGTCCCCAATCGAAGGCCACGGCCACCCGATGACCCGACTTTTCGGTCTTGGGCACCGGGTGGGCGTAGGGCACGTCCAGCAGCAGGCGGCCCTGGCGGATCCGCAGGGTGGGCGGGCACAGCACCGCGGCCGCGGGGACATGCGGAGGCAGGCGGAAACGGAGACGCACCGGATGCCAGTCTGTCCGGGTCATAGGGTCGGGCCGCACTGGCAGCCGCACAGTCAGCACCGCATAGCGGACCGGGTCCTGATCGCAGCGCTCCAGAACGGCCATCCGACGGTCGACGGCGGCCAGCAGCACCTGCCCACCTACCCGCGGGACGTCCTCGCACTCGGTCAGCCCCGCCGGAAGCGAGTCGTGCCGGGCCCTGTGGGCGGCGATCTGCCGGGTGCGGGCCTTCAGCACACTGGATGCCACCGCACCGCTGCCATCGGGCAGCGCGGCCCGCAGCGCTTCCCACTCCTGCGTCGTGCGGCGGTCGGGATCGGCGGGCCAGGTCGCCAGCACCGCATCGGCAAGCTGGGCGCGCCACCAGGCCGACCTCAAGACCCGGCCCGCCTGTTCCTGCACCATCCGCGCCACCCGATCGGACACGTACACACCCTCCGGTGCCACCGAACCCCAGCCCAGGCGGCGCAACGCCATCCACGCCTGCGACGGCAACGCCACCCCGAACCGGTCGACTCCGGAGGCCAGTTGAGCCAGATCAGCCTGTGTCCAGTGTGCGCTGACCAACCCTTCGACCATCTCGCCGACCAGCGTGGTGAGCCAGCCGGCCCGCTCCACCACTCCCGCCTCACCCAAGGCTTCGCCGGTCGTCAGGTCCACACCCCGCGGCGCCCCTCACGTATGCGAATGGCTATGTACGCAGACATACGGGGGTCAGCGGTCGGCGACGCGCATCTCGAACCAGGTCGTCTTGCCGCGCGGCAGCAGGTCGACGCCCCAGCGGTCGGAGAGCTTGTCGACGAGGAAGAGGCCGCGCCCGGAGATGTCGAGCTCGTGCACCGGCATCAGGCAGGGCAGGCCGCGGGACGGGTCGCGCACCTCGATGCGGATCCAGCCGCGGCGGCGCAGCATGCGCAGGCCGAAGTGGCGGGCACCGGTGTGCCGCACCGCGTTGCCGACGAGCTCGGAGACGAGCAGGACGCCGTCCTCGGTCATTTTCGGGGAGAGGCCCCAGTGGCGCAGGACGACCACCTGTGCGAGCCGTCGTGCGGTCGCGGCCGACTCGGGGCGCGACGGCAGTGACACCTCCGCCTCGGCCGGATTTCCGAACAACTCCAGTGCCCTCAGGGCGTGTTCGTCCTCGACCGCGGGAGACCAGCGCGCCGCGGTCGCACTCCCGTGCCGCCGCGGTTGTTCCACACCCTCAAGCCCCGCCATGGCTCCATGATGGGGCCATGGAGCCCCTCGTGGGGCCGTTCCGACGGAATAAGCCCCCCGGAACGCTTCGTTCCGGAGGGCCGTTTGGGCATATGCCCTTGGCAGTACAGGGGTGTTTACACCCGGGCTGACCTGGGACAACTCCGCGCGTGAAGGTCGCATTTGATCGTTTGCGGCCGAACGCGCTTAAGGCTCGCTTAAGGTTGGGATAATGCTCCCCGAACGAGCGAACTGATCAACTCGGTTTGCCTGAAAGGCAATTGACGGGTCGTCCGAGGGGCGACCGGACACCTGTCAGGCGAACTTCGCCTTACCCGGGCCTTCTTCCACAAAGCTGCGCATCCCGGTCTCCCGGTCCTGTGTGGCGAACAGGCCTGCGAACCAATTGCGTTCGATCGCCAGACCCGTGTCGAGGTCCGTCTCCAGGCCCGTGTCGATCGACTCCTTCGCCGCCCGCAGCGCGATCGCGGGCCCCTTGGCAAGCTGCCCCGCCCAGGCGTTCGCGGCGTCGAAGACCTCGGCCGCGGGGACCACCCGGTCGACGAGCCCGAGGGTGAGCGCCTCGTCGGCCCGCACCTGGCGGCCCGTGAAGATCAGGTCCTTGGCCTTGGACGGGCCGACGAGCCGGGACAGGCGCTGGGTGCCGCCGGCGCCGGGGATCAGGCCGAGCAGGATCTCCGGCTGCCCGAGCTTGGCGTTGTCGGCGGCGATCCGGAAGTCGGCGCACAGCGCCAGTTCGCAGCCGCCGCCCAGCGCGTAGCCGGTGACGGCGGCGACGACGGGCTTCGGGATGCGGGCGACCGCGGTGAACGAGTCCTGCAGTCCGCGGGAGCGCGCGACCATGGCCGCGTGATCCATGTCCCGCATCTCCTTGATGTCCGCGCCGGCCGCGAACACCTTCTCGCTGCCGCGGACGACCACGGCCCGGATGTCGTCCCGGGTCGTGGCCTCCTCGGCGAGTTCCTTGATGCGGTCCTGGACGGCGACGTCCAGGGCGTTCATCGGGGGGCGGTCCAGACGGATGGTCCCGACGCCGTCGGCTACTTCAAGGTGAACGGTCATGCGGCGCAGCGTACCCAGCGGATGGGTGCGGGCCACCGGCGGCAGGGTCGCGGGGCTCTGCCCCGGACCCCGCGCCTCAATCGCCGGCGAGGCTGAAGGTGTCTACTTCTTCCAGTCCGCCCAAGACATGTTCCAACCGTTCAGGCCGTTGCCCGCGTCGACCGTCTTGTCGTGGGTGTTCTTGACCACCACCACGTCGCCCGTCATCGACTGGTCGAAGAACCAGGCCGCCGGGACCTTCTTGTCGTAGCCGCCGCGGACGTCGCGCAGGCCGATGCAGCCGTGGCTGGAGTTGACGTTGCCGAAGGTGCCGCCGCCCCAGTAGTTGCCGTGGATGAACGTGCCGGAGTCGGTCAGGCGCTGGGCGTGCGGGACGTCCTTGATGTCGTACTCGCCGCCGTAGCCGACCGTCTCGCCGTTCATGCGGGTCACCCGCAGCCGCTCGCTGATCACCATCGTGCCGCTCCAGGTCTCGTAGCCCGGCTTGCCCGTGGTGATCGGGATCTTCTTGATGGTCTCGCCGTCGCGCTTGACCGTCATCATGTGGGTCTTGGCGTCGACCGTGGAGATCTGGCTGCGGCCGACGGTGAACTTCACGGTCTTGACCTGCTTGCCGTAGACACCGGGCCGGCCCTCGACGCCGTCGAGGTTCAGCTTGACCGTGACCTCGGTGCCCTTCGCCCAGTACTTCTCCGGGCGGAAGTCGATGCGGTCGTTGCCGAACCAGTGGCCCTCGACCGGGACGGAGGGCTCGGCCTTGACCGATATCGCCTTCTCGACGTCCTCGGGGTGCGTGATGCCGCGCGAGAAGCGGATCGAGAACGGCATGCCGACGCCGACCTTCGAGCCGTCCTCCGGGGTGAACGTGCCGATGAAGGTGTTCTTCGGGGTGAGCGTGGTGAACGTGGAGTCCTTGGCGGACTCGCGGCCGGCCTTGTCCTTGGCGACCGCGTGCACCTTGTACTCGGTCGACGCGGCGAGGTGCCGCGCCGGGGTCCAGCTGCTGCCGCCGCCGGTTATCGCGCCCTGCACCTCGTTGCCCTTGGTGTCGGCGACCTTCACCTCGGTCAGCTTGCCCTTGTCCGCGGTGACCTTCAGGGCCCCGCTGGTCGCGACGCCGTCGGCGCCGTTCTTGGGCGCCACCGCCACCACGGCCTGCGACTCCTTGTCGGCCGCCTGGCCGGAATCCCCCTTGTCGTCACCCGATCCACCGCCACCACCGCCACATGCGGTGACAAGGAAGAGTGCCGTTCCCAGCAGAAACGCGGATATCGGTCGTCGCCCGTTCAAGATCTTTCTCCCCTCGCACGGCCTTGCCCCCAAGGCCCGCACTACCGCGCCTGCAACGCGCGCACTGCGAAAGATAACCACACGACCTGGGAGAACGGATCCCCAGAGATGTCACCGTTCAGTCCCAACAGCGGGCAGGATGCCCGACTTTCGGCTAGGACGTAACCGCTCCCCCGGCCTTCCAGCGCGTCCAGTCCATGTTCCAGCCACCCAGCCCGTTGTCGGCCGCGACCTCCTTGTCCGCGCTGTTCCTGACCTCCACCACGTCTCCGATCAGGCTGCGGCCGAAGAAGCGGCCGGCGGGGGTCCGGGAGCCGCCGCCCTTCACATCGCGCAGTCCTACGCATCCGTGGCTGACGTTGCTGCGGCCGAAGACGCCGTCCGACCAGTAGTTGCCGTGCAGGAACGTGCCGGAGTCGGTGAGCCGGATGGCGTGCGGGACGTCCGGGATGTCGTACTCGCCGCCGAAGCCGACGGTGCGGCTGTCCATGCGGGTGACGTCGAGCTTCTCGCTGACGACCATCTTTCCGTTGTACGTCGTCGAGCCCGGCGCCCCCGCGGTGATCGGCACGGTCTCCATCGGCTTGCCGCGCCTGTGCACGCGCATGGTGTGCGACGCCGCGTCCACCACGCTGACCTGGCTGCGGCCCACCGTGAACGTGAACGCCTTGTCCTGGAGGCCGTAGACGCCGGGCGCCGCCTGTACATCGCGCAGGCCCAGGTCGACGGTGACCTCGGTGCCCGGCTTCCAGTAGTTCTTCGGCCGGAAGTCGAGGCGGCTCCTGCCGAACCAGTGCGGGGCGATCTCCACGCCGGGCTCGGCGGTGACCCTGATCGCGCGCCGCACGGCGGCCCGGTTCTCGATCTCCCGGTTGAACGCGACCTTCACGATCATGCCGGTGCCGACCTGGGCCCGGTGCTCGGGCGTGACGTAGCCGATGAAGCGCTTGCCGGGAACGTACGTCTTGAACGTGGTGTGCCGGGCCACCCGGCGCCCGTGGCCGTCCATGGCGACCGCGTCGACCTTGTACTGCGCGGCGAGCGCGAGGCGGTCCGCACCCGGGCCCGTGGGGCGCCAGCGCATCGAGTCCCGCTCCAGGCGACCCGGCACGGACCGCTCCTGCGCGTCCTGGACCCTGACGACCTTGACCGACTCCAACCGGCCCTCGGGAACGGTGACTTGAAGCCTTCCGCCCGCCCGTACGCCCTTCGCCCCGTCGTCGGGCGTGACCCGGATCAGTTCCTTCGCGGACCGCGGCTTTCCGAACGTCGTGTCGCCGCCGCATCCGGCGAGCGTGCCCATCAGTCCTGCCCAGGTCAGTACGGCGCCCAAGGTCGCCCCTGCGTGCCGCGCACGCCTCACAGCTGTTCTCACGCCAGAGCCAACGACGTGCCCCCCGCTGGGGAAACGTGAGTGCGAGCGAAGCTCTGGGCAGAACAGTGGGAGGAAGCAGGGGGAGCGCGGCCGGGACGCCGCACGCCCCGCTGCCCATGAGTCGTGGAGCCGCGGGAGGCCGTCAGGTGTCGAGCGCACCCGAGCAGGAGGCAGTTCAGAGCGCGCCGCGCGCGGGCAATGGCAGAGCGCTGCCCGCCCCGTTCACCGGTCGCGGCCGCGAGCGGGAGCACGTGTCCCCGCTGGAGCCGGTGTGGCCGGGCACGCCCGTGCCGCTCGGCGCCCGCTTCCGGGTCGGACCGGAGGGTGTGGCCGGCACCAACTTCGCCCTGTGGGCGGGCGGCGCCGAGTCCGTCGAGCTGTGCCTGTTCGACGAGGAGGGCCGTGAACGCCGGGCCGCTCTCACCGAGCTGACGCACGAGATCTGGCACGGCTTCGTGCCGGGAGTGCTTCCGGGACAGCGCTACGGCTTCCGGGTGCACGGCCGCTGGGACCCGTGGACGGGCGCCCGCTGGAACCCGGCGAAGCTGCTGCTCGACCCGTACGCGCGGGCGGTGGACGGCGAGTTCGGGCTGCCGCCCGAGGTCTACGGGCACGTACGGGACTGGCCCGAGCAGCATGTGGCCGACACGGTGCGCGACAACCGGGACTCGGCGCCGTACGTCCCGAAGGGCGTGGTCGTGCACGACGACGCGTCCGGCGACGAGTGGGTGGACGACCGGCGCCCGAAGACGCCCTGGGCGGACTCGGTGATCTACGAGGTGCACGTGCGCGGCTTCACGCGTCAACACCCGGGGATTCCGGAGGAGTTGAGGGGTACGTACGCGGGGCTCGCGCACCCCGCCGCGATCGAGCACCTCGTGAATCTCGGGGTGACGGCGGTGGAGCTGCTTCCGGTGCACCAGTTCGCGCACGAGGACCATCTGCTGCGCCGGGGCCTGCGCAACTACTGGGGCTACAACTCCATCGGCTACTTTGCCCCGCACGCGGGATACGCGGCGTCCGGCACGGGCGGGCAGCAGGTGGGTGAGTTCAAGCGGATGGTGCGGGCGCTGCACGACGCGGGGATCGAGGTCATCCTCGACGTGGTCTACAACCACACGGCGGAGGCCGGCGAGCTGGGCCCGATGCTGTCCCTGAAGGGCATCGACAACCGTGGCTACTACCGCCTCCAGGACGACGCGCGCCGCTACGCCGACTACACGGGCTGCGGCAACACGCTGCACGTGGTGCAGCCGCAGGTGCTGAGGCTGATCACGGACTCGCTCAGGTACTGGGTCACGGAGATGGGCGTCGACGGCTTCCGCTTCGACCTGGCCGCGGCGCTCGCCCGCTCCATGCACGACGTCGACATGCTCTCCCCCTTCCTCGCGGTCATCGCGCAGGACCCGGTGCTTCGCCGGGTGAAGCTGATCGCCGAGCCGTGGGACGTCGGCTCGGGCGGCTACCAGGTCGGCTCCTTCCCGCCCCTGTGGACGGAGTGGAACGACCGCTACCGGGACGCCGTCCGCGACTTCTGGCGCGGCGCGCTGCCCGACGTACGCGACCTGGGGTATCGCCTGTCGGGGTCGAGCGACCTGTACGCATGGGGCGGGCGCAGGCCCTACGCCTCGGTCAACTTCATCACCGCCCACGACGGCTTCACGCTCCGCGACCTCGTGTCGTACGAGCGGAAGCACAACGAGGCCAACGGGGAGGGCAACCGGGACGGCACGCACGACAACCGGTCGTGGAACTGCGGCGTCGAGGGCGAGACCGACGACGAGGGCGTACGGGCCCTGCGCAGACGGCAGTTGCGCAATCTGCTGACGACGCTGCTGCTGTCGACCGGGGTGCCGATGCTGGTGGCGGGCGACGAGTTCGGGCGCACGCAGCGCGGCAGCAACAACGCGTACTGCCAGGACAACGAGATCAGCTGGGTGGACTGGGGGCTTCTCGACGACCCCGGCTGCCGGGAGCTGTTCGCGCTCACCGCACGGCTCGTCGCGCTGCGGCACGCGCACCCCGTGCTGCGGCGCCGCGCGTTCTTCTCGGGGCGCGCGCACTCGGCGGACGGGCTGCGGGACCTGGCGTGGTTCACCTCGCGCGGCACCGAGATGACGGAGGGCGACTGGTACGCGCCCGCCGCCACGGTCGGCATGTATCTGTCGGGGCGCGACATCCCTGGCCGGGACGCCCGCGGCGAGCCCATCACCGACGACAGCTTCCTCGCGGTCCTGCACGCGGGCGACCGGGCCGAGAGCTTCGTGCTGCCGGGCGAACCCTGGGCCCGGTCGTACGAGGTGGTGGTGGACACCGGCGAGGAGGAGCAGGGCGCGGCGCCGGCCGTGCTGCACGAGGCCGGCGCCACGGTCACGGTGGAGGCCAGGACGGTGCTGCTCCTGAAGGTCAGGAGCTAGCGCCCTGGGGTCGCGGCTCCCCCGCGTAGGTGCCGAAGGACCACTTGTTGCCCTCCGGGTCGGTGATCGCGAACTCGCGGCTGCCGTACGGCTGGTCCTCGATTTCGCGGAGAATCTTGACGCCCGCGTCGACGAGCCGCTCGTACAGCTCGTCGACCCGGGCGGTCACGACGTAGCCGCCGAAGGTGCCCGGCTCGACGCACCAGGTGCCCGGTTCGGCGTCCGGCTTGTGGGAGCCGAGCATGATCCCGCCGCCCTCGGGCCAGTCGAGCTGGGCGTGGGCGACGCGGTCGCCGTCCTCGTAGACGGCGGTGCGCAGGAAGCCGACGGTGCCGACGAGGAAGTCGATGAGCGCGGGCGCGTCGGTCGCCTGGAGGGTGGGCCAGACGGCGGGCTCGCGGGGTGTCTGCTGGGTGCTCTGCTGGGTGCTCTGTGTGGTGTTCATGGCTCCGAGTCTTCGCCGTTGTGGTGTCCCCCGGCTTGGATGTTTCGGCACTCCTCGGCGAGCCAGCCGGTCGGGCTCAGGCCCGTGTACTGGCGGAAGTCGCGGACCAGGTGCGAGTGGTCGCAGTACCCGTGCTCCGCGGCGACGCGGGACAGGTCCGGCGGGGCGCCCGCGGCCACGGCGCGGACGACGGCGGCCTTCGCGTGCTGGAAGCGCATCAGGCGGGCGGCCTGCTTGGGGCTGAGGCCCGTCTCGGCGCGGAACAGCGTGGTGAGGCGGCGCTCGCTGAGGGCGACGTGCGCGGCGAGCCCCTTCAGGGTGCCCGCGCCGCGGTGCCGGGCGAGCCAGGTCCACGCCTCGGCGACCTCGGGGCGCACGCCGGCCAGCGGGTCCTCGGCCGTCCGCCGCGTCACGTAGTCGGAGACGAGCTCGAAGCGGGCCCGCCAGTCGTCCAGTTCGGCCAGCTCCTCCCGTACGAGCGCCGCCGTCCGGCCGAGCACGTCCGCGCCCTCGACCGCGACGGGCCCCGCGAGGTCGGCCGCGGGCGCCCCCAGCAGCGCGCGGGCCGCGAGAGGGTGCACGGCGAGCTGGATGCCGCCCTCGGACCCGGACTGCGCGATGAACTCGGGGCTCTGGTGCAGCCCGCCCACGACGATGTCCGTACGGACCGCGTCGGGGCCCAGGGCCTCCTCGGGGGTGTGGCCGCCGACGACCGGCTCGTCGAGGGTGAAGATCACCGTGAGGTACGGGGAGGGCAGGCCGCGGTGGAGCGCGGGAGGCAGGCCACGGGTGCGATAGCCGACCGCTGAGACGATCGGGCCGCCGGGCCGTGGCGTCGCGCGCACGAACTCCTGGGAGCCGGTGCTCATGCCTTCAGTATGGGGTCCGGCGCGCTGCCGTGCCGGGCGCCTGTCGGCTACCCGTACCCGCCGGGTACATGCCGGTCACACACGGTGAATTCGATCATGGCGGGCGGCACCTGCCCGCCCTACGGTGGCCAGTCGTGAACTTCACCAAGGCAGACTCCCTGCGCAAGAAGCCCCTCCTGCTCGCCACCGCGGGCGCCGCCCTCGCCGCCGCCCTCGCCACGACCGTGCTGTGGCCGGGCGCCGACGCCTCCGCCACCACCTCCGGTGACGTACGCGCGGTGGCCGCCCAACTGAAGCACTGGCCGAGACCGCAGGCCAAGCAGCTCGCCCGGGTGATCGCGGCGCACGAGCACCAGGGCGCGTACGCGACCTTCGACGCGGACAACACGACGTATCGCAACGACCTGGAGGAGTCGCTGCTGCCCTTCCTGGAGATGAAGGGCGTCCTGACGCGGGACACGATGGACCCGTCGCTGAAGGTGATCCCCTTCAAGGACACGGCCACGCACAAGGAGACCCTGACCGAGTACTACAACCGGCTGTGCGAGGTCGACGACCAGGTCTGCTATCCGTGGGCGGCGCAGATCTTCTCCGGGTTCACGCTCAAGCAACTCAAGGGCTACGTCGACGAGTTGCTCGCGTACGACAAGCCGCTGCCGGGCGGTGCGAAGCCGCCGGAGTTCTCGGACGGCATGCGGGAGCTGTACCACGCGCTGCGCTCGCACGGCATCGAGGTGTACGTGGTGAGCGCCGCGAGCGAGGACCTCGTCCGCATGGTGCTCGGCGACCCGAAGTACGGCTACGACGTGAAGCCCGAGAACGTGCTCGGGGTCGCCGCCCTGCTCAAGGACCGCAAGACGGGTGACGTCACGAGCTCCCGCAAGGAGATCGCGGCCGGGACGTTCGACCAAAAGGCCCTGGAGGACCGGGAGTTGACGCCGAACCTGTGGGCCCCGGCGACCTGGTACGAGGGCAAGCCCGCCGCCATCAGTACGTACATCGACGCCTGGAAGAAGCCGATCCTCGCGGCCGGGGACACACCCAAGAGCGACGGCCCGATGCTGTTCCGGTCGGTGGACGTGGCGCACGGCGGCGTCCGCGTCTGGGTCAACCGCAAGGACAGCTCCATGAAGGAGCTGAACGGGATGAAGGCGGACGGGGTGAAGCGGCAGAAGGAGCTCGGGCAGAAGGTCACCGCCGACAAGCGATGGGTGACCGTGACTCCTGAGCAGATCCGTTAGCTAGCCGAGGATCCTGCGGTCGTACGCCACCGCCACCGCGGCCGCGCGGTCCTTCACGCCCAACTTGCCGTAGATGTGCGTGAGATGGGTCTTCACCGTCGCCTCGCTGATGAACAGCTCGCGCGCGATCTCCTTGTTCGAGGTGCCCTTGGACACCAGGACCAGGACCTCGCGCTCGCGGGCCGAGAGGGTCTCGTCGGCGGGCGCGGCGGGCGTGCGCACGGCCGTGACCAGGCGGGACGCGACGGCCGGTGAGAGGACGGTGCGGCCGTCGGCAGCGGCCCGTACTGCCGTGAAGAGTTCCTCGCGCGGGGCGTCCTTGAGCAGATAGCCGGTGGCGCCCGCCTCGATCGCGGGCAGCGTGTCGGAGTCCGTGTCGTACGTGGTGAGGACCAGGACGCGGGAGCGGGCGCCGCGGCGGGTCAGCTCCTTGATGGCGTCGACGCCGCCCCCGCCCGGCATGCGCAGGTCCATCAGGACGACGTCCGGGTCGAGCGCGGCGGCGCGGGCGACGGCCTCCACCCCGTTCGCCGCCTCGCCGAGGACCGTGAAACCGGTGGTCGACTCGAACATGCCGCGCAGACCGTCCCGTACGACGGGGTGGTCATCGACGATCAGGAGCGTGATCACGGGGCCGGTCACGGAGTCGGGCGCAGGGTCAGTCATGGCGCACCAAAGGTACGCGAGCGGAGATCGCCGTGCCGCCGCCTTCCTCCGACTCGACCGTGACGCCGCCCGCGAGCCGCTCGGCGCGGGCCCGCATCCCGTCGAGGCCGAAGCCGCCGGCCCCGGAGCGGGCCGGTACGGAGAGCGGGTCGAAGCCGCGGCCGTCGTCGCGCACGTCGAGGGTGACCTCGCCCGCCATGAAGGAGAGGGTGACGCCGACGCGGGTGGCGGCCGCGTGCCGGGCCGCGTTGGACAACGCCTCCTCGGCGATCCGCAGCAGGCTCGCCCCGATCTCCTCGTGCAGCGGCTCCGCCGTGCCGGTGAGGGTGAAGTCGGCGCGGACGCCGGTGCGGGCGGACCAGTCGGCGACGGTCTTCTTCAGGGCCTCGGCGAGCGTCGCGTCGTCCAGGGCTGCGGGCGCCAGATTGTGCACGGAACGGCGGGCCTCGCCGAGGCTGTGCCGGGCGAGGTCCGCGGCCCGGTCGAGGTGCTCGCGGGCCTGCTCCTGGTCGGGGGTGTTCGCGACGACCTGGAGCTGGGCGATGATCCCTGTCAGGCCCTGGGCGATGGTGTCGTGGATCTCCGCGGCGAGCCGGCGGCGCTCGTCGGAGACGCCCGCCTCCCGCGCCTGGACGAGGAGTTGGGCCTGGAGCGCGGCGTTCTCGTCGAGCGCGTCCTGGAGCGCCCGGTTGGTGTGCTCCAGCTCGGCGATGGTGGCGACCTGGGCGAGGGTGCGCTCGCGCTCCTTCGAGTCGAGGTGGACCATGGCGGCCACCAGCGCCATGTTGATCGCGTACAGCGCGCCGAAGAAGGCCCACTGCCCCGCGTTCTCGGGCGGCAGGCCGCCGGACTGGGACCCGGCCAGGATCACGGCAGACGCGGCGAGGCCGAATTTGACCAGGCGGGGCAGGAGGAAGCGGTCGGCGCCGAAGTAGCCGATGGCCGCGTAGAAGGCGAAGAGCGGGTTGATCCAGGCCAGGCCGAAGGCGAGCGCCCAGCGCAGGCCGTAGTAGACGGTGCCCGCCACCGAAGGACCCTTGCGGGCGAGGCCGGCCCGGATGGCGATCCCTTCCAGGACCGCGGCGCCCGCGACGAGCCCCACCATCGCGTACCAGCCGGTGTCGCTCACCTTGAACATCGTGTTCGTGGCCACCGCGAGCAGCACGCCGATGCCGAGCAGGGTCAGCGGGGAGAGGCGGTGGAAGTCCCGCCACCGCTGCTCGACGTCCTCCACGGCGCGGCCGAGTTCGTCCCCCGCCTCCGGTGTGTCCCGCTCGTCCATGTCCACAGTCTGCGCGACCACACCCGCCTCCAAGGTCATTGCCACCGGAACGGTCACTGCCGGCGGACCGGTCATTCCCAGCGGAACCAGCGCGCGGCCACGCCGGTCAGGCCCACGGCCCAGACGGCGAGCACCAGCAGGTGCGACCAGGCCGGCCAGTCGCCCGCCGCGGCCTGGTTGAGGGCCTGCGCCGCGGCGCCGAACGGCGTCAGCTCGACGATGTGGGCCAGGGTGTCCGGCATCGCCTGCACCGGCAGCCAGACGCCCGCGCAGAACATCGCGGGGAAGAAGACGACCGAGCCGATCGCGTTGGAGATCTTCGTCGTACGGGCCCGGGAGGCGATCACCGCGCCGAGGGCGAGGGAGACGACGACGGACAGGACGAGGGCGAGCAGATAGCCCGCGATCTGCCGCGGCAGCGCCACGTCGAAGGCGAGCCGGCCGACCGCGAGACAGATCGCGACGGACACGAGGACGGCCACGCCGTGGATGCCCATCTGCGCGCCGAGGACGGCCGTCGGCCGCACCGGCGTGGTCGACATCCGGCGCAGGATGCCGCGCTCGCGGTACCCGGTGATGATCGGCGGCATCGACTGGATGCCGCCCGCGATCATGCCGAGCAGCACGGTGACGGGGACGTACGCGTCGACGAGCCGGATGCCGCCGAGCCCCGCGTCGGTCTCCCGGAAGGCCGGGATGGAGCCGAGGATCACGAGCAGGACGACGGGGAACAGCAGAATCCCGACGAGGCTGCCTGCCTCGCGCCGGAACAGCGTGAACTCGGCCTTGAGGACGGCCCGGTCGACGGATGCCCGGTCGGCCGGGACGGCTGTGGTGGTGGGCGCGGTGACGGTGCTCATGACTGGCCGGCTCCCGTGAGGTCGAGGAACGCGTCGTCCAACGTGGCGTCGGACACGCGGAGTTGGTGGGCGGTGATGTGCTGGCGTGCGAGCAAGCTGAGGAGGGCGGTGACCGTCTCGTCGGTGCCGTTGAGGGTCACGCGGCCGTCCTTGTGGTCCACGGAGGTGACCCCGGGCAGCCCGGCCAGCGCGCGCTCGTCCAGCGGCGCGGACGGGGTGAACGAGATGACGGTCGACCCGGCGGCCCGGCTGATCAGGCCCGCCGGGGTGTCGAGCGCGGCGACCCGCCCCCTGTCGATCACGGCGATCCGGTCGCAGAGCCGCTGCGCCTCCTCCATGAAGTGCGTGACGAGGAGGACGGTGACGCCGCTGTCGCGCACCTCCTCGATGAGCTCCCAGGTGTCGCGGCGCGAGCGCGGGTCGAGCCCGGTGGTCAGCTCGTCGAGGACGACGACGCGGGGGTTGCCGACGAGGGCGAGCGCGATGAACAGGCGCTGCTTCTGTCCGCCGCTGAGCTTCGCGAAGCGGGTGCCGAGCTTGTCGGTGAGGCGGAGCCGGTCGGCGAGCGGCCGCCAGTCGAGGGGCGCGGGATAGAAGGCGGAATACAGCTCCAGCGCCTCCTTCACGGTCAGCTTCGGCTGGATCTCGCTCTCCTGGAGCTGCGCGCCGAGGATCCCGGTGACCTGTGCGTGGTCGCGTACGGGGTCGAGCCCCGCGACCCGTACGTGCCCCTCGTCGGCCGCGCGCAGTCCCTCGACGCATTCGACGGTGGTGGTCTTGCCCGCGCCGTTCGGCCCGAGGATCCCGAAGATCTCGCCCTCGCCGACGGTGAAGGACACCCCGTCGACGACGGCCCGCCCGGCGTACGTCTTGCGCAGCCCGGCGACCTCGATGAGCGGTGCTGTGGTGGTGGTCATGGCATCAAGCGTCGCCGCGCGGGCCCTGCCGGGGCATCGGCCAACGCGCTCGAGCACGCATCAACCGATCGGTTGATGGGCGGTACGACCACCGGGGCCGAGCGGTACGACCACCAGGGTCGGACGGTACGACCACCGGCCCCCGGAGTCGTACCGTCCGAAACTCGGTGGGCGTTGTCAGTGGCAAACCGTAGGCTCGCCCCTGATGCCGACGACTACACGTGCCACCACAGAGACGACCGGTCAACTCTCCGCCGTGCGGACGCTGTTGCGGCTGTGGCCGTACGTGCGTCCGGTGCGCGCGCGGTGGGCGGGCGCGGCGTTCGTGGCGGTGCTCGCGTCGTGTCTGGCGCTGGTCTTCCCGCTGGTCCTGAAGTGGATCGTGGACGGCCCGGTGACCGAGCGGGACCCGGGCGGGGTGTGGCTGGGCGCCGGGGTGCTGCTCGCGCTCGGCATCGCGGAGGCGCTCCTGTTCGGGCTGCGCAGATGGCTGGTGGCGCGGCCGCTCGCGGGGGTGGAGGCGGCGCTGCGGGCCGATCTGTACCGGCATCTGCAGCGGCTCCCGGTCTCCTTCCACGACCGGTGGGCCTCGGGCCAGTTGCTGTCGCGCGGCACGACGGACCTGATGGTGCTGCGGATGTTCCTCGCCTTCCCGCTGACGTTCCTGATCGTCAACGGGGTGACGATCCTGGCCGGCCTCTCCGTGCTCATCGTCCAGGACTGGGGGCTCGGCCTCGTGCTGCTCGCCCCGGCCGTCCCGCTGATCGCGTTCTGCTACCGCTTCGAGGGCGGGTACGCGAAGGCCTCGCGGCGCGCCCAGGACCAGGTCGGCGATCTGACGACGGTCGTCGAGGAGTCGGTCCTCGGCATCCGCGTCATCAAGGGCTTCGGTCGGCACCGCAGCCAGGCGCGCGCCTTCCGCGACCTGGCGCGCACGGTGCGCGGCACGGAACTGGTCAAGGCGCGGCTGCTCGCCGGGATCCTCACGGTGATCACGCTGCTTCCCGAGGTGGCGCTCGGGGCGGCCCTGGTGATCGGCACGATCCAGGTCTCCGACGGCTCGCTGTCCGCGGGCACGCTCGTCGCGTTCCTGTCGACGGCGCTCGCGCTGCGCTGGCCCATCGAGTCCATCGGCTTCCTGCTCGCGATGAGCCAGGAGGCGGCGACGGCGACGCGGCGGTACTTCGAGGTGATGGACTCGGATCCGGAGGACCCGCGCGTCCTCGCGGATGCGGACGCGGCCCCGGACGCGGGCCAACACGCTGACGACGGGCTGCGGTTCGAGGGCGTCGCCTTCCGCTACCCCGACGCCGCCGAGGACTCCACCCCCACCCTCGCCCGCGTCGACCTGCACATCCGCTCGGGCGAGACGATGGCGCTCGTCGGCTCGACCGGCTGCGGCAAGACCACGCTCACCGCGCTCGTGCCCCGGCTCTACGATGTGACGGAGGGCCGCATCACGCTCGACGGCCGCGACATCACGGCGATGCCGCGCGCCGAGCTGCGCGAGCTGGTGTCCGTGGCGTTCGAGGAGCCCACCCTGTTCTCCGCCTCGGTCGCGGAGAACGTCCTGATGGGCGCCCCCGCGGCCACGGAACCCGCGCAGCTGGAGCAGGCGCTCGACGTCGCGCAGGCCGGGTTCGTGAACCGGCTGCCCCACGGCGTCGACACGGAGGTCGGCGAGCAGGGCCTGAGCCTGTCCGGCGGCCAGCGCCAGCGCCTCGCCCTGGCCCGCTCCGTCGTGGGCACGCCCCGCTTCCTGATCCTCGACGACCCGCTGTCCGCGCTCGATGTGCACACGGAGGCCGCGGTGGAGGCGGCGCTGCGCCGGGTGCTCGCCGACAGCACGGCGCTCGTGGTCGCGCACCGGCCGTCCACGGTGCTGCTCGCCGACCGGGTGGCGCTGCTGTCCGATGGCCGGATCACGGCGGTGGGCACCCACCACGAACTGCTGCGCAAGAACGCCGAGTACAGACATCTGATGTCGGGCGAGCACACCGAGGAGACGGGCTCGGGGACGGAGACGGAACGCGTATGACGACGACCACGAAGCCGAACGACAAGACGGGCACGCAGGGCGAGGCCCAGGACCCGGAGAACATCCAACTCCCCTCCCCCGGCGACCCGTTCGACCAGGACGACCTGCCGACACCCGAGGGCGCGACGGGCGGCCTGCTGCGCTCGCTGCTCGCGCCCCACCGCCGCATGGTGGCCCTCACCGTCCTCGCCCTGCTCCTGCAACAGGCCGCCGTGCAGTCCGGCCCGCTGATCGTCGCGTACGCCATCGACAGCGCGGTCCCCGCGTTCCGGGCGCACGACTACGGGCCGCTGGTCGCGGTCGGCGCGGGCTTCCTGCTCTGCGCGGTCGGCTCGGCGGCCTTCGTGTACGCGTACATCCGGCTCTCCGCCGTCGTCAGCCAGAACGTGCTGGTCGACCTGCGCGGCCGCATCTTCCGGCACGCGCAGGCGCTGAGCGTGGACTTCCACGACCGGTACACGTCGGGCCGGGTCATCTCGCGGGCCACCACGGACGTCGAGGCGCTGCGCGAACTGCTCAGCGAGGGCCTCCAGGAACTGGTCAACGTCGTCGTCGGATCGATCTACATCACGGCGATGCTGCTCTGGCTCGACCTCGGCATCGGCTCGGTCGCGGCCCTGTCCTTCGCGCCGCTGTACGTCATGATCAAGCTGTACCGGCAGCGGGCGGCGCGGGCGTACGCGGAGCGCTCCTCCGCGATCGCCGCGGTCATCGTGAAGTTCGTCGAGACCATGAACGGCATCCGCCCCGTACGCGCCTTCCGCCGCGAACAGGCCAACGACGAGCACTTCGCGCGCCTCAACCACCGGCACGAGCGGTCCAACGGCACGGCGATGCTGGAGATGGCGCGCTACGTGATCGGCTCCCGGCTGCTCGCGAACACGGCGGTGGCGGGCATGGTGCTGTGGGGCGCGTACCGGGTCGCGGGCGGCACGCTCGAACTCGGCGTACTGGCGGCGGCGGTGCTCTACATCCGGCGCCTGTACGACCCGATCGACCGCCTGGCGATGTTCCTCAACGCGTACGAAAGCGCGGCCGCGTCCCTCAAGAAGATCGCGGGCCTCCTCGTCCAGGCGCCCTCGGTACCGGAACCGGCCACGCCGCGCTCCCTGACGGCCCGGGAGAGCGAACAGCCGGGCCGCGAGGTCGACTTCCGGTCGGTCTCCTTCGGCTACCGCACCGGCGGCGAGGTCCTCCCCCGCTTCGACCTGACACTGCCGGCCGGACAGACGGTGGCGGTGGTCGGTTCGACGGGAGCCGGCAAATCGACCCTCGCCAAACTCCTCGCCCGCCTCTACGACCCCTCGCACGGCGAGGTCCTCCTCGACGGCATGGACCTGCGCGAACTCTCCAACACCGAGCTGCGGCGCAGCGTGGTGATGGTGACGCAGGAGGCGTTCCTGTTCTCCGGGACGGTCGCCGAGAACATCGCGATCGGCCGCCCCGAGGCGACCCGCGAGGAGATCGAACAGGCCGCGAAGGCCATCGGCGCCCACGACTTCATCGCGGCGCTCCCCGACGGCTACGACACGGACGTCCGCAAGCGGGGCGGCCGGATCTCGGCGGGCCAGCGCCAGCTGGTGGCCTTCGCCCGCGCCCTCCTCGCCGACCCCGCGGTCCTGATCCTCGACGAGGCGACGAGCTCCCTCGACATCCCCGGGGAGCGTGCGGTGCAAAGGGCCATGCAAACGGTGCTGCACGGCCGCACGGCCGTCGTCATCGCCCACCGCCTGTCGACGGTGGAGATCGCGGACAGGGTGTTGGTGATGGCGGAGGGCCGGGTCGTCGAGGACGGGTCACCGGAGGAACTCATCGCGGGTACCGGCGAGTTCGCGGACCTACACCGGGCATGGCGCGAGAGCGTCGTCGGCTGATCTCGCCACACGTGTGTTGCGGTCTCGGGGCTCTGCCCCGGACCCCGCGCCTCAATCGCCGGCGGGGCTTGATCGGTTCAACGGTTATCGAACGGCCCCCACCGGAGACCGAACGATTTCCGGCCAACATGTTGACGGGCTCCTGACACACCCACCCGCCCAATGCCACGCTTCCGAACCGCACCACTCCGCACTGCGCTCTGCCGGGCCGGCCACCCGCCGCCCGTTCCCCACTGGCCGCACACCCAACTCGCGGCCATGCAGAAGGAGTTCAGCGTTGCGCAAGAACACAGGCTCCCTCAGACCCGGCTCACCCCGACGCCGGGCCACGGCCATCGCCGCCGGCACCGTCGCCGCCCTGCTGACGGTCACCTTCCAGACCCTCCCCGCCACCGCGGACGCGACCGGCGCCGACCCCGGCTCCCTCCCCGCCAAGCTCTCCCCCGCCGAACGCGCCGAGCTGATACGCGAGGCGAACGCCGGCAAGGCCGACACCGCGAAGGACCTCGGCCTCGGCAAGCAGGAGAAGCTCGTCGTACGGGACGTCCTCCAGGACAAGGACGGCACCACCCACACCCGCTACGAGCGCACCTACGGCGGACTCCCCGTCCTGGGCGGCGACTTGATCGTCGAAGCCACGAAGTCCGGCAAGGCCAAGGACGTCACCAAGGCCGCCAAGGCCGACCTCAAGAACGTCGACACCACCCCCGACGTGAAGCCGGCCACCGCCGAGACCCAGGCCCTGAAGCTCGCCAAGGCCGACGGTTCGAAGAAGACCGAGGCCGACAAGGCGCCCCGCAAGGTCGTCTGGCTCGGCCAGGGCGCAACCAAGGGGCAGCCCACCCTCGCGTACGAGACCGTCGTCGGCGGCCTCCAGGACGACGGCACCCCGAACCAGCTGCACGTCATCACCGACGCCACCACCGGCAAGAAGCTCCACGAGTGGCAGGCGATCGAGACCGGCACGGGCAACACCCAGTACAGCGGCACCGTCACCCTCGGCACCGCGCAGTCCGGTTCCTCGTACACGCTGAACGACACCACCCGCGGCGCCCACAAGACGTACAACCTGAACCGCGGCACGTCGGGGACGGGCACCCTCTACTCCGGCGCCGACGACGTGTGGGGCAACGGCGCCGCCACCAACACCGAGACGGCCGCCGCCGACGCGCACTACGGCGCCGCGCTGACCTGGGACTACTACAAGAACGTGCAGGGCAGGTCCGGCATTCGCGGTGACGGCGTCGGCGCATACAGCCGGGTCCACTACGGCAACGCGTACGTCAATGCGTTCTGGGACGACAGCTGCTTCTGCATGACGTACGGCGACGGCACGAGCAACACGCACCCGCTGACGTCGATCGACGTGGCCGCGCACGAGATGACGCACGGCGTCACGTCGAACACCGCGGGCCTCAACTACTCCGGTGAATCAGGCGGGTTGAACGAGGCGACGTCCGACATCTTCGGCTCCACGGTGGAGTTCTACGCCAACAACTCGACCGACGTGGGCGACTACCTCATCGGCGAGAAGATCAACATCAATGGCAACGGGACGCCGCTGCGCTACATGGACAAGCCGAGCAAGGACGGCGCGTCCAAGGACGCCTGGTACTCGGGCATCGGCGGCGTCGACGTGCACTACTCGTCGGGCCCGGCGAACCACTTCTTCTACCTGCTCAGCGAGGGCAGCGGAACGAAGACGATCAACGGCGTGACCTACAACTCGCCGACCTCCGACGGCCTTCCGGTCACCGGCATCGGCCGCGACAAGGCGGCGCTGATCTGGTTCAAGGCGCTGTCCACGAAGTTCACGTCGACGACGAACTACGCGGGCGCCCGCACCGGTACCCTCGCGGCCGCCGGTGAGCTGTACGGGACGACGTCCGCCGAGTACAAGGCCGTGCAGGACGCGTGGGCCGGGGTGGCCGTAGGCGCCCGGTCCGGCGGCGGCGACCCGGGCACCGGCAAGACGTTCACCAACGACGCGAACGTGACGATCCCCGACTCCCCGGGGGCCGCCGTCACGTCGTCCGTCGCGGTCACCGGCGTGAGCGGCGCGGCGCCCTCCACCCTGAAGGTCGGCGTCGACATCGTGCACACGTGGAGCGGTGACCTCCAGGTGGACCTGGTCGGCCCGAGCGGCCGCACATACCGGCTGCACAGCTCGGCGTACGACCCGACGCCCAACATCCAGACCACGTACACGGTCAACGCCTCCGCGGAGACCGCGAACGGCACCTGGAAGCTGAAGGTCCAGGACCTCGGCCCCCAGGACACGGGCTACATCAACAGCTTCAAGCTGACGTTCCCGTAAGCACCAATTGAGCCCCAAGGGGGGCGGGGTCCGGGGCAGAGCCCCGGGCCCCGCCCCCGTACGACCTCACCGCAACAACACCCCGGCCCCCTCCTGCGTCGCCTCCGTCGGCACGGCAACAAGCCCCGTCTCCGCCTCCGACGCGAGCAGCGGATGCGCCGGCAGCACACGGACGGTGTACCCGTAGGGGCCGCTACGGTCGAGGGCGAGCGGCCCCTCGTACGCCCAGCGCCCCTCCCCGTCCGGCCCGCCGACAGGCTTCAGCGGCACCGTCGTCGGCTCGGTGATCCGGTCCTCGGTGTCGACCCGCCCCGCCACGGCCTGCACCTCGACGTCGTCGGGGCCCAACTCACCGAGTGCGACCCGGACATGGAGACCGAGCGTGGCACCCAGTTCGGCGCCGCCCGCCGAGGCCTCCACATGGTCGACGGTGACGCGCGGCCAGGCGGCGCGGACCCGCGCCTTCCACGCTGCGAGGTCCCGTGCCGCGTCCGGGGTGAGGGCGCGCGCGGACCCGGCGGCGGGGGCGTACAGCTGGTCCACGTACTCGCGGACCATGCGCCCCGCGAGGAGCTTCGGGCCGAGGTGCGTGAGGGTCTGGCGGACCATCTCGATCCAGCGGTCGGGCAGCCCTCCGGGGCCGCGCTCGTAGAAGCGCGGCGTCACCCGGCGCTCCAGGAGGTCGTACAGCGCGGCCGACTCCAGGTCGTCGCGCCGGTGCTCGTCGGTGGCCGTTCCGTCGGCCGTCGGGATGGCCCAGCCGTAGTCGGGCGCGAACCATTCGTCCCACCAGCCGTCCAGGACGGACAAGTTGAGGCAGCCGTTGAGGGCCGCCTTCATGCCGGAGGTCCCGCACGCCTCCAGCGGCCGCAGCGGGTTGTTCAGCCAGACGTCGCAGCCGGGGTAGAGCTTCTGCGCCATCGCCATCCCGTAGTCGGGCAGGAAGACGATGCGGTGCCGCACCCGCGGGTCGTCGGTGAACCGCACCAGCTCCTGCACGAGCCGCTTGCCGCCGTCGTCGGCCGGGTGCGCCTTGCCCGCGACCACGATCTGGATCGGCCGCTCCTCGTCGAGCAGCAGCCGCATCAGCCGGTCCGGATCGCGCAGCATCAGCGTGAGCCTCTTGTACGAGGGCACGCGGCGCGCGAAGCCGATGGTGAGCACGTTCGGGTCCAACACGCCGTCGATCCAGCCGAGTTCGGCCGCGCCCGCGCCGCGCTGCCGCCAGGACGCGGCGAGCCGTTCGCGCACCTCGTCGACGAGCTGCCGGCGCAGTTCGCCGCGCAGCTCCCAGATGTCCCGGTCGGCGATCTCGCCGACGGCGTCCCAGCGTGCCGAGCCGCCGACCGACAGGGCGTCCTCGGTGCGCCGCTCCCCGATCTGCCGCGCTCCGAGCCGGTACACCTCGGGGGCGACCCACGTCGGTGCGTGCACGCCGTTGGTCACGGAGGCGATCGGCACCTCCTCGACGTCGAATCCCGGCCACAGCCCGGCGAACATGTCCCGGCTGACGGACCCGTGCAGTGTGGAGACGCCGTTGGCGCGCTGCGCGAGCCGCAGCCCCATCACCGCCATGTTGAAGACGTTCGGGTCGCCGCCCGCGTACGTCTCCATGCCGAGGTCGAGTATGCGCTGCACGTCGAGGCCCGGCAGCTCGGCCGCGGCGCCGAAGTGGCGGGCGACGAGCTCCCGGTCGAAGCGGTCGATGCCTGCGGGTACGGGGGTGTGCGTCGTGAAGACGGCGCCCGCCCGCACCGCTTCGAGCGCGGAGTCGAAGTCCGTTCCCCGCTCGGCGAGTTCGGCGATGCGCTCCACGCCGAGGAAGCCCGCGTGCCCCTCGTTGGTGTGGAAGACCTCGGGTTCGGGATGTCCGGTGAGCCGGCAGTACGCGCGGACGGCGCGGACCCCGCCGATCCCCAGCAGCATCTCCTGCAACAGCCGGTGCTCGCTGCCGCCGCCGTAGAGCCGGTCGGTCACATCCCGTTCGTGGGCATCGTTCTCCTCGACGTCCGAGTCGAGGAGGAGCAGCGGCACCCGCCCCACCTGCGCCTGCCACACGCGCGCGAACAGCCGGCGCCCGCCGGGCAGGGCGAGCGCGAGGTGCACCGCGGTGCCGTCGGGCTCCCGGAGCAGGGTCAACGGCAGCTCGTTCGGGTCGGTGACGGGATATGTCTCCTGCTGCCAGGCGTCCCGGGAGAGCGACTGCCGGAAGTAGCCGTGCCGGTACAACAGTCCTACGCCGATCAGCGGTGCCCCGAGGTCGCTCGCGGCCTTGAGGTGGTCGCCGGCGAGGATCCCGAGGCCGCCCGAGTACTGCGGGAGCGCGGCCGTGATGCCGAACTCGGGCGAGAAGTAGGCGATGCCGGCGGGCAGTTGGGACTGCCGCGCCCGCTCCTGGTACCAGCGGTCGTCGTGCAGATAGCCGCGCAGATCGTCGGCGACCTCACTCAGCCTCGCGAGGAAGTCCTCGTCGCCCGCGAGCCGGGCGAGCCGCTCGGGCGGCACGCTGCCGAGCAGCCGCAGCGGGTCGCCGTCGGACGCGGCCCAGCGGTCGGGGTCCACCGCGGCGAACAGGTCACGGGTCCCCGCATGCCAGGACCAGCGCAGATTGCGCGCCAAGTCCTGTAGCGGAGCGAGGGGTTCGGGCAGGACCGGTCGGACGGTGAATCGACGGATGGCCTTCACGTGCTCACCTCTGCGGTTGCGCGTCGTATGCCTGAGTCGCGTGTCCCCGAGACGGTAGCCGCACGGCCGCGGCGCGGGACAGGGCGCCCGGAACGCGTACGGCGGTCCGGGCACGCGCTGTGCGCGCCCGGACCGCCGTACGCGGGTGCCCCTGGGGGCCGGTGTCAGGCGATCGCCGAACCGGTGCCGCGCGCCCCACCGATGTAGTCGGTGAGTGCCGCGTCGTCGTACACCTCGATGTCGAGGGGCGTGCCCTTCGGCAGGTCGAAGTTCTTCACGACGGAGTCCACGGGGGCCTCGCTGCCGGACGCGGAGTACGTGCCCAGGTTGTGCTCGGCACCGCCCTGCGTCGAGGAGACGTGCACGTAGAACGTGTCGTCGTCGTTCTTGGTGTCCAGGACGCGGAGCTGCTGCGCGGCCGGGTCGAACTCGACCTGGCCGAGGAACGAACCGTCCTGGGTCAGCCCCACCCGGACGCCGACGCTGTCGCCGACCTCCTGATAGGTGACGGCCGCTTCGGGGTTGGGGTCAGCGGCCGCCGCCGGTGCGGCGGCCGCGCCGAGCAGCGCACCCACCGCGAGGGCCGCTCCTGTGAAGATGCGTGCCAGCTTTCGCGGACGTCGGATCGCTGTCATGCGTGTTGCCCCCCAGATCAAAAAACCACATCCAAACCATTCGGACGTCGGTGCAGGAAGTCGTCGCCACTGGTCATCGGCGACCTGCCCACGATGTCAGATTTGATGATCACCCGGAGGCACGCAACGCCCAGAGGCCCTCAGCCGGCCCGAACCACTACGAAAACCCCACGTACCCGTCGCTCGCCCTCCGCCAGCCACTCGGCGGTCACCTCGCCGACGGCGTCGTCCGGCGCCTTCGCGCCCGCCTCCAGGACGCGCACGATCTCGGGCCGGGCGTCGTCGGTGGTGACGTGGGCGTGCACGGTCGGGTCGAGCGCCCCGTCGATGCTCTGCGCGTGCGCGCGCACCTCACCCTTCAGCAGGGCGGTCAACTCCCGTACGAGCAGCGGATCCTTGGCCCCGTCGTACACCCAGCGCTTCCCGAGCACGCCGTGCTCGGTGGTGCCGATGAGCGCGTCGTCCGGGGCGCCCTCCAGCGGTGCCCCGCGGTAGGCCATCGGCACGTGGTACGTCACCGGTTCGGGGCCCGAGGTGTCCGTCGCGGCCATGAACTCGATGCCGACGTCCCCGGCCGGATCGTCGAGCCGGAACCCGCCGGCCTTGGTCAGCTCCGGGGTGCCCGCGCCCTGATACCAGGGCTGCTTCGGCAGCCAGTCCGCGAGGAGTTCGAGCTTGGTGGGCTTGAGTGTGGTGCGGTGAATGATCGACACGGCCTCATCATCGGACGCCGTCGCGCGCCGCGCCAGGGAATTGCGCGCCCCGCCCCGAAGGCCGGAAACCCCAAGCGGAAGTCCGGAATTCGCCGCAACTCAACCGCACAACCCCCACGACCGATATGGCCGATTCCGCCACCTCGTACCTCCTTGTGGTGCTTCACACCACACGAGAGGCTGCCAACTGGCGTGAGAGCGCGCCGAGTTGAGGAGGGGGACTCACCCATGGCAGGGACCGTGCGAGTGACGCGAAAGCGACGGACGCGCTGGGCCGGTGGGCTCACCGCGGTCGCCACGGTCGCGGTGCTTTCGGCCATCACCCTGCCCGCGAACGCCGCCCCCGCACAGGGGCGGATATTCGGCGCCGGCGAGCCCGGCGCCATAGCGGGCAGCTACATAGTGACACTGAAGGGGGACACCAGGGCTCCGTCCGACGAGGGCAAGCACCTCGCGGAGAAATACGGGGCGAAAATACGCCACACCTACAGCCAGGCGCTCAACGGCTACGCGGTGACGCTCGGCGCGGGGGAGGCCAAGCAGCTCGCGGCCGACGGCGACGTCGCGTCGGTCGTCCAGGACTCCCAGGTCACCGTGGACCACAACCAGAAGAATCCGCCCTCGTGGGGCCTGGACCGCATCGACCAGAACGATCTGCCGCTCGACAAGTCGTACACCTGGCCCGAGTCCGCGGGCGCCGGCGTGCACGTCTACGTCATCGACACCGGCATCCGCGCCACCCACGGCGACTTCGGCGGGCGTGCCACGAGCGGCTGGGACTTCGTCGACAACGACGCGACCGCGCAGGACGGCAACGGACACGGCACCCATGTCGCCGGGACCGTCGCGGGCGAGCAGTACGGCGTCGCCAAAAAGGCCGACGTGGTCGGCGTGCGCGTGCTCAACGACGAGGGATCCGGCACGACGGCACAGGTGCTCGCGGGCATCGACTGGGTGACCAAGCACGCCCAGCGGCCGGCCGTGGCGAACCTGAGCCTCGGCGGCTACGCGAACGCCCAACTCGACGCCGCCGTACGGAACTCCATCGCCTCCGGTGTCACCTACACGGTGGCGGCGGGCAACGACGGCATGCCCGCGGAGCTGTACTCGCCGGCCCGCGTGAAGGAAGCGATCACTGTCGGCGCGACCGACAAGAAGGACGCGCGTGCGAGCTTCTCCAATTGGGGTACTCGCCTCGACCTGTTCGCGCCCGGCGTGGACATCACGTCCGCGTCGAACGCGAGCGACTCGGGGAAGGCCACCTTCTCCGGTACGTCCATGGCATCACCGCACGTCGCGGGCGCGGCCGCGCTGTACCTCGCCGACCACGCGACGGCGTCGCCCGCCGCGGTGAGCAAGGCGCTGGCCGAGCGGGCCGTGCCGGGCAAGGTGACGGGCGCGGGCCTCGGCTCGCCGAACAAGCTGCTTCAGGTCAACAACCCTTAGAAGGAAGGTGAGTTAATGTCACGGTCCCGTCGTTTTCGGCGGGGCCGGTCTTATGTGTTCCCTTACGCGCCAGTAGTGACGAGTACTTGGTACGACACGGATTGCCCGCCGATGGAGCGTGGAAGGCTCCATCGGTACGCCCGCACTGCTTCACCGCACGGCCCTCTCCCCCGAATCTCGTTTCCGCACCCCCGATTCCCCGCGGACAGGAGCGGTCATGCCCGCAAAGCGATCTCCTTCGCACGCCTCGCGCACGCCCCGTAAGCCCGCGACACCACGCGCCACGATGGGCCGCATCCCCATCCGCGACGTCCGCCCCGTCGTCGAGGGCGGCCGGCGCCCCGCCAAGGCAGTGGCCGGCGAGACCTTCCTGGTCACGGCCACCGTGTTCCGCGAGGGGCACGACGCCGTCGCCGCGAACGTCGTGCTGCGCGGCCCCGACGGCGAGCCCGGCCCCTGGACGCCGATGCGCGAGCTGGCGCCCGGCACCGACCGCTGGGGCGCCGAGGTCACGCCGGACGCGCCAGGCCGCTGGACCTACCGGGTCGAGGCGTGGGGCGACCCCGTGACGACCTGGCGGCACACGGCGAAGATCAAGATTCCGGCGGGCATCGACTCCGAACTCGTCCTGGAGGACGGTGCGTTGCTGCACGAACGCGCCGCGAAGGGCGCCCCCGCACCTTTTCGCGAAACGATTGCGCGGGCCGCCGCCGCCCTCCGTGACACCACGCGCCAGGCCCCCGCCCGGCTCGCCGCCGCGCTCGCCCCCGACGTCCTGCGGGCCCTCGCCCGCCACCCACTGCGCGAACTGGTCACGCGCAGCGGCAAGTTGCCCCTCCAGGTGGAGCGGGAGCGGGCCCTGTTCGGGTCCTGGTACGAGTTCTTCCCGCGCTCCGAGGGCGCCGTCGTCGAGCCCGGCCGACCACCGGTGAGCGGCACCTTCCGCACGGCCGCCCGTCGCCTTCCGGCCATTGCCGCGATGGGCTTCGACGTCGTGTACCTGCCGCCCGTGCACCCCATCGGCACCACCTTCCGCAAGGGCCCCAACAACTCGCTCTCGCCCGGCCCGTACGACGTGGGCGTGCCCTGGGCGATCGGCTCGCCCGAGGGCGGCCACGACGCGATCCACCCGGACCTCGGCACCTTCGAGGACTTCGACGCGTTCGTGGACCGGGCGCGGGGGCTCGGCATGGAGGTCGCCCTCGACTTCGCGCTGCAGTGCTCGCCCGACCACCCGTGGGTGCAGAAGCACCCCGACTGGTTCCACTACCGCTCCGACGGCACCATCGCGTACGCCGAGAACCCGCCGAAGAAGTACCAGGACATCTTTCCCCTCGCCTTCGACAAGGACATGCCGGGGCTGATCGCCGAGACGACCCGGATCCTGCGCCTGTGGATGGACCACGGCGTCCGCATCTTCCGCGTGGACAACCCGCACACCAAGCCGGTCGTCTTCTGGGAGAAGGTCATCGCGGACATCAACGGCACCGACCCGGACGTGATCTTCCTGGCGGAGGCGTTCACCCGGCCCGCGATGATGCACACCCTCGCCGCGATCGGCTTCCAGCAGTCGTACACGTACTTCACCTGGCGCAATTCGAAGCAGGAACTCACCGAGTACGCCCAGGAATTGAGCGGAGAAGCGGCCTCCTACATGCGGCCGAACTTCTTCGTGAACACCCCCGACATCCTGCACGCGTTCCTGCAGGAAGGCGGCCGCCCCGCCTTCGAGCTCCGCGCCGTCCTCGCCGCGACCCTCTCACCGACGTGGGGCGTCTACAGCGGCTACGAACTCTGCGAGAACACCCCGCTGCGCGCCGGAAGCGAGGAGTATCTCCACTCCGAGAAGTATCAACTCAGGCCCCGTGACTGGGAGTCGGCCGAACGAGAGGGCCGCACGATCGCCCCGCTGATCACCGCGCTCAACGCGATACGCCGCCGCAACCCGGCCCTGCGCACCCTGCGCAACGTGCACTTCCACCACGCCGACCAGGACGCGGTGCTCGTGTACTCCAAAACCGCCGCATCCGCACAGGGCTCGAACACGGTATTGGTGGTCGTGAACCTCGACCCGCACCACACCCAGGAGGCGACGGTGTCGTTGGACATGCCGCACCTGGGGCTCGACCGGCACGCTTCCGTGCCGGTGCGGGACGAACTCACCGGCGACACCTATCACTGGGGCAGAACGAACTATGTGCGCCTAGAGCCGGGCCGCACGCCCGCGCACATCCTCGTCCTCCCGCCACCGGCCACGCCGCGATGAATTCTCAGGATCAGACGGGACATGGGATTCGGAGGGTCACCCACACCATGATGATGAATGAACCCGTCCCGGACACCTTCGAGGACACCCCTGCGAAGGACCGGGACCCTGATTGGTTCAAGCGCGCCGTCTTCTACGAGGTCCTGGTCCGCTCCTTCCAGGACAGCAACGGAGACGGCGTAGGCGACCTCAAGGGCATCACGGCGAAGCTGGACTATCTCCAGTGGCTGGGCGTCGACTGCCTCTGGCTGCCACCGTTCTTCAAGTCGCCGCTCAGGGACGGCGGTTACGACGTCTCGGACTACACGTCGGTGCTCCCCGAGTTCGGCGACCTGGCCGACTTCGTCGAGTTCGTCGACGCGGCCCACCAGCGCGGCATGCGCGTGATCATCGACTTCGTCATGAACCACACCAGCGACCAGCACGAGTGGTTCCAGCAGTCCCGCTCCGACCCCGAGGGGCCGTACGGCGACTACTACGTCTGGGCCGACGACGACAAGCAGTACGAGGACGCCCGCATCATCTTCGTGGACACCGAGGCGTCGAACTGGACCTTCGACCCGGTCCGCAAGCAGTACTACTGGCACCGCTTCTTCTCCCACCAGCCGGACCTCAACTACGAGAACCCGGCCGTCGTGGAGGAGATCCTCGCCGCCCTGCGCTTCTGGCTCGACCTCGGCATCGACGGCTTCCGCCTCGACGCGGTCCCGTATCTGTACGCCGAGGAGGGCACCAACTGCGAGAACCTCCCGCCCACGCACGAGCTGCTCAAGCGGGTCCGCAAGGAGATCGACTCCCAGTACCCGGACGTGGTGCTGCTCGCCGAGGCCAACCAGTGGCCGGAGGACGTCGTCGACTACTTCGGCGCGCCGGAAACCGGCGGCGACGAGTGCCACATGGCGTTCCACTTCCCGGTGATGCCGCGGATCTTCATGGCGGTGCGCCGCGAATCGCGCTACCCGGTCTCCGAGGTCCTCGCCAAGACCCCGCCGATCCCCTCCGGCTGCCAGTGGGGCATCTTCCTGCGCAACCACGACGAGCTGACCCTCGAAATGGTCACGGACGAAGAGCGCGACTACATGTACGCGGAGTACGCCAAGGACCCGCGGATGCGCGCCAACATCGGCATCCGCCGCCGCCTGGCCCCGCTCCTGGACAACGACCGCAACCAGATCGAGCTGTTCACGGCTCTCCTGCTCTCGCTCCCCGGCACGCCGATCCTCTACTACGGCGACGAGATCGGCATGGGCGACAACATCTGGCTCGGCGACCGCGATGCGGTGCGCACGCCGATGCAGTGGACCCCGGACAGGAACGCGGGCTTCTCCTCCAGCGACCCCGGCCGCCTCTTCCTCCCCACGATCATGGACCCGGTCTACGGCTACCAGGTCACGAACGTGGAGGCGTCGATGTCCTCCCCGTCGTCCCTGCTGCACTGGACCCGCCGGATGATCGAGATCCGCAAGCAGAACCCGGCGTTCGGCCTCGGCTCGTACACCGAACTCCCCTCCTCGAACCCGGCGGTGCTCGCCTTCCTGCGCGAGGCCCCCGCGAGCGAGGACGGAGCGGACGACCTGGTCCTGTGCGTGCACAACTTCTCCCGCTTCGCGCAGCCCACCGAGCTGGACCTGCAGTCGTTCAACGGGCGGCATCCGGTGGAGCTGATCGGCGGGGTGCGGTTCCCGGCCATCGGCGAACTGCCGTACTTGCTGACGCTGGCGGGACACGGGTTCTACTGGTTCCGGCTCCGCAAGGACTGACGACGGCACACCTGGGCACTCCACAAATACATCCGGGAAAGGACACGACGCCATGTCGGAAGCCGCAACCCGGCCCGCCGCCCCGACGGCCGGAGAATCCGAACTGCTCATGTCGCTCGATCCGTTGCTGCGCGAATGGCTGCCGCGCCAGCGCTGGTTCGCCGGCAAGGGCCGTCCGGTCACCGGCTTCACCCTGGACTCCGTCACCGAACTGCTGCCGGACGCCGCGCTGTTGCACCTCCTCGTCCGCGCCCACCAGCCACCGGCCGACGAGGAGGGGCCCGGCGACCGCTACCAGCTGCTCATCGGCACCGCAGAGGCCGCCGCCCCGCACCTCGCGCCCGCGGTGATCGGCCACATCACGCACGGACCGCTGGCGGGCCGCACCGCGTACGAGGCGCTCCTGGACCCACGCCACAGCGCCGTCCTCCTGGAGCGGCTCCGAATACCCGGGGCGCTCGGCGCCCTCCGCTTCCACCGCGGGCCGCACGGCGAGGTGCCGCGCGATCTCGCGCCCCGCCCGCTGACCGCGGAGCAGTCCAACTCCTCGGTCGTGTACGGCGACACACTCATAGCCAAGCTGTTCCGCCGGGTCGTTCCCGGCCTCAACCCCGACCTCGAACTGCCGCTGGCACTGGCCCGCGAGGGCTGCGACCGGGTGCCCGCGCCCGTCGCCTGGTTCGAGACGGCCGGAACGCAGCACTCGGAGCCCTCGACCCTCGGCGTCGTCCAGCCCTTCCTCAAGGGCGCGGCCGACGGCTGGGACCTCGCCCTCAAGCACGTCACCAACCAGCAGGACTTCACGGCGCAGGCCCGCGAACTCGGCCGCGCCACCGCCGAGGTGCACACCGCCCTGGCCCGCGCGCTGCCCACGGTCACGTACACGCGCGCCCACATCGACCAGCTCGCCGGGTCGATGACGCGCCGCCTGGAGGCGACGGCCCAGCAGGTCCCGGCCCTGCTCCCCTACGTGGACAGCCTCCGCACCGCGTTCGAAGCACTCGCCCAGCTCGGCGCGGAAGGCCGCACCTGGCAGGCCCAGCGGGTCCACGGCGACCTTCACCTGGGCCAGTGCCTGCGCGAGCCGTCCGGCACCTGGAAACTGATCGACTTCGAGGGCGAACCGTCCCGCCCCCTCGCGGAACGCCGCCTGCCGCACCCCGTCCACCGCGACATCGCCGGCATGCTCCGCTCCTTCGACTACGCCTCCCCTCAAGGCGATTGGTCCCTCTCCTGCCGCGCCTCATACTGCGCCGGCTACGCGGAGGTGGCAGGCACCGACCCCCGCACGGCCCCGGTCCTCCTCCGCGCCTACGAAACCGACAAGGCCATCTACGAGACGTTGTACGAGGCCCGCCACAGGCCGGACTGGCTAGAGGTCCCCCTAACAGCACTAAAACGCCTGGCCTCTTAGGGGCGCGAGGAACTGCGCAATCTTTTTGGGGGGCTAGGGGGCGCAGCCCCCAGGTCTTTTGGGAGGGCCAGGGGCGCAGCCCCCAGGTTTTTGGGGGGGCCAGGGGGCGCAGCCCCCAGGGTTCGGGACGGGAAGGGGAGGAGGGGGCGACCTTCCAAGAACAGCACCACACGAGATCCGACACACATCACCCGGCACACGAGATGGCCACCCAAGGAGGCCCCAACCGTGACCCGCCGCCCAACCCCGACCCCGCCAACACCCTCACCCACACCCCCGTCCCTCGTCCCCGCGGACGACCGCACACGGCTGCTGACCGCAACCCACCACAACCCCCACGGAGTACTCGGCGCACACCCCACCCACACCGGCATCGCCTTCCGCACCTGGCGCCCCTACGCCCAACACGTCACCGTCACCACCCCGGAGGGCCTGCACGCCGAACTCCACGACGACGGCGACGGCTTCTTCACCGCCCTGCTCCAACTCCGCGAGGTCCCACCCGCGTACGAGCTGGAGATCACGTACGGCGACACCACTCAACGGATCGCGGACTCCTACGCCCTGCTCCCCTCCCTCGGCGACCTCGACCTGCACCTGATCAACGAGGGCCGCCACGAGCAACTCTGGAAGGCGCTCGGCGCGCACCCCATGGAGCACCAGGGCATCCAAGGCACCCGCTTCACGGTGTGGGCGCCCAACGCCCGGGGCGTCCGCGTCGTCGGCACCTTCAACTACTGGGACGGCGCGGCCCACAGCATGCGCTCGCTCGGCTCATCGGGCATCTGGGAACTCTTCGTCCCCGACATCGGCGAGGGCGAACTCTACAAATTCGAGATAACCCGCCCCGACGGCAGCAAAACGATGCGCGCCGACCCGCTGGCCACCCGCACCGAGGTGCCCCCGGCCAACTCCTCGATGGTGCACGCCTCCCACCACACGTGGGGCGACGAGGCCTGGCTGGAGCGACGCACCGCGCACCCCGCCCACGAGTCCCCGTTCTCGGTGTACGAGGTGCACCTCGCGTCCTGGCGCCCCGGCCTCACCTACCGGCAACTGGCCGAACAACTCCCGGCCTATGTAACGGACTTGGGCTTCACGCACGTCGAGCTGCTCCCGGTCGCCGAGCACCCCTTCGGCGGCTCCTGGGGCTACCAGGTCACCGGCTTCTACGCGCCGACGGCCCGCCTCGGCAGCCCCGACGACTTCAAGCACCTGATCGACAAGCTCCACCAGGCAGGCATCGGCGTCCTCATGGACTGGGTCCCCGCCCACTTCCCACGCGACGACTGGGCATTGGCGGAATTCGACGGCCGCACGCTCTACGAACACGAGGACCCACTCCGCTCAGCCCACCCCGACTGGGGCACCCTCGAATTCGACTACGGCCGCAAGGAGGTCCGCAACTTCCTTGTGGCGAACGCCCTTTACTGGTGCCAGGAGTTCCACATCGACGGCCTGCGGGTCGACGCGGTCGCCTCGATGCTCTACCTCGACTACTCACGCGAGGAGGGCCAGTGGACGCCGAACCAGTTCGGCGGCCGCGAGAACCTCGACGCCGTCGCCTTCCTCCAGGAGATGAACGCCACCCTGTACCGGGAGGTGCCGGGCGTGGTCACGATCGCCGAGGAGTCGACGGCCTGGGACGGCGTCACCCGCGCCACCCACCACATCGGGCCTGGCGGCTTCGGCGGCCTCGGCTTCGGCCTGAAGTGGAACATGGGCTGGATGCACGACTCGCTCGACTACATGAGCCACGAGCCGGTGCACCGCAAGTTCCACCACAACGAGATGACGTTCTCGATGGTGTACGCGTACAGCGAGAACTACGTGCTGCCCATCTCCCACGACGAGGTCGTGCACGGCAAGAAGTCCCTGGTCTCCAAGATGCCCGGCGACTGGTGGCAGCAACGCGCCAACCAGCGCGCGTACATGGGCTTCATGTGGGCCCACCCGGGCAAGCAACTCCTCTTCATGGGACAGGAGTTCGCGCAGGGCGCCGAATGGTCGGAGGCGCACGGCCCCGACTGGTGGCTGCTCGATCCCGCGTACGGCGCCGAGCCCGACCACCGCGGCGTACGGGACCTCACCCGCGACCTCAACAAGATCTACCGCGAGGCCCCGGCCCTCTGGGAACGGGACACCGACCCGGCCGGCTTCTCCTGGATCACCGGCGACGCGGCCGAGGACAACGTCTTCGCGTTCCTCCGCCACGCAGCCGACGGCACCCCGCTCCTGTCGGTCTCGAACTTCTCCCCGGTGGTCCGCCACGAGTACCGCCTCGCCGTCCCCGACGACGTACCGGCCTGGCACGAAATCCTCAACACGGACAACGCCCGCTACGGCGGCGGCGACATCACAAACCGCGACCCGATCAAACCGGAAGCCGACCAGGGCCCAACCATCCACCTCACACTGCCCCCCTTGGCAACAATCTGGCTCAGCCCCTGATGATCAGGGGCGCGGGGAACTGCGCAATCTTTTAGGGGGGTCCGGGGGCGCAGCCCCCGGTTTCGGGAAGGGGCGGGGTGGGGGAATTCAACCCGCCCCACCCCACCGCACCCCTCTACCGCAACGCCTCCCCCAACGCCCCCGGCAGCGCACCCCCATGCACAACCCCCAGATCCTGCGTGGCCCGCGTAAGCGCCACATACAAATCACTCACCCCGAACTCCCCGGGCTCAACCACGATCACCCGGTCGAACTCGAGCCCCTTGGCCTGCCGCGGATCAAGCAACACAAGATGCCGCGTGAGATCAGGCTCACCCCCGACCTCCACCCCGGGAAGCCGCGCAGCCAACGCCTCACACAGCCTCCGCGGCGCGATCACCGCAAGCCGCCCCTCCTCAGGAACCCGCTCGACCGCCGCCTTGGCCGCCGCCTCCACCACGTCATCCGCCCGCAGCACCCACGGCCGCTCCCCGGTCGACCGCACGGACGACGGCGGCTCGTACCCCGGATACACACCCCGCAGCACCGCCGCCGCAACATCCATGATCTCCGACGGCGTGCGGTAGTTGACGCCGAGCCGGGTGTGCTCGAACCGGTCCTCGACATACGGCTCAAGGATGTCCGCCCACGCGCCGACGCTGCCCTCCTCCGAGGTCTGCGCAGGATCCCCGACGAGCGTCATCGACCGCGTCGGCGACCGCCGCATCAGCAGCCGCCACGCCATGGGCGACAGCTCCTGCGCCTCGTCGACGATGATGTGCCCGAACGCCCAGGTCCGGTCCGCGGCGGCCCGCTCCGCGGCGCTGCGGTGGTCGTCCTCCTCGTACCAGCCGGCGACCCGGTCCGCGTCCACGATGTCGTGCGCGGCGAGCACCTCCGACTCGTCCTCGTCCTCGAACTCGTACGTCTCCGAGCCCTTGGAGAGGTCGAGCACGCCCTGCGCGTACGCGATCCGCTCCTGCTGCGCCGCCTCCGCGGCGGCCCGCTCGGCGCTGTCGTCGTACCCGAGCAGCTCGGCGGCCTCATCGAGCAGCGGCACATCCCCGACCGTCCACTCACCTTCACCCGGCCGGGCACTGCGGATCGCGTCCGCATCCTCCTCCGACACATGGGTGGGCTCGGCCAGATAGTCGGCGAGGAACCCCTGCGGAGTCAGCTGCGGCCACAACTCCTCGATCGCCGCGTGCACTTCGGCACTCGACGCGACGGCCTTGCCCAGCTGGGCGATGTCGTCGGGCCCGAGGAAGTTCGGACCGCCGTACGGGTCCGCGCCGATCCGCTCGGTGAGCTGCTCGGTGAGCGCGTCGATCACCTGGAAGGCGAAGTGCGGACGGGCCAGGTTGTGCGGCAGCTTGGTGTCACGGGCCGCCTGCCGCGCCTCGTAGGCGATCTCCCAGTCAAGAATGAGATCACCGTCGTCGTGCGGAATCACCAGCGGGGCGCCGGGCTCGGGCAGCCGCTGCCGGTCCTCGATGGCCAGCGCGAGGCTCTCGGCCATCGCCGCCGAGCCCTTCACGGTGGCCGCGCGCGGCGTGTCCTTGAGCGTGGCGTGCACGCCGGGGAACAGCTCGCCGACCGTGGAGAGCAGCACCCCGGTCTCGCCGAGGCCCGGCAGCACCTCCCCGATGTACTTCAGGAACGCCGGGTTCGGGCCGACGATCAGCACGGCCCGCTTGGCGAGCAGCTCCCGCTGCTCGTACAGCAGGAACGCGGCGCGGTGCAGCGCCACGGCCGTCTTGCCGGTGCCGGGCCCGCCCTCGACGACGAGCACGCCCGGGTGCGGGTGACGGATGATGCGGTCCTGCTCGGCCTGGATCGTCTGCACGATGTCGCCCATGCGGCCGGTACGCGCCGAGTTCAGGGCGGCGAGCAGCACGGCGTCGCCGGTCGGGTCCTCGTAGCCGGTGCGCTCCGAGTCGTCCAGGTCGAGGATCTCGTCGTGCAGCTCGGTGACCGTGCGCCCGTCGAACGTGAGATGGCGGCGCCGGCGAAGACCCATCGGCGTATGACCGGTGGCGAGATAGAAAGGCCGGGCGACGGGGGCCCGCCAGTCGATCAGCATCGGCGTGCGCTCGGAGTCGTCGGCGCGAATTCCGATACGGCCGATGTGGTGCGCCACACCGAGTTCTTGATCATCGTCGCCCTTGAGGTCAATTCGACCGAAGCAGAGCGAACCCTCGACCGCATTCAACGCGGCAAGCAGCCCCGAACGCTCGACGACCAACAGATCCCGCTCGAGGAGGGCCTGCTGGCCGGTCCCCACCGGGGTGATCGCATCCCGGACGGAGTCCGCGGTGACGCCACGCAGCTCATCGACGCGCCTGTAGAGCGCGTCGATGTATTCCTGCTCTTTCTGCAATTCCAGGCTGTCCCGGCTTGACAAAACAACTCCCTGCCCGGTACCGTGGTTTTTGTTGGCCCCCACTGTGGGGCCTTTTCTGTGGGCACACAGAAACACCGAATATACCCCGGGCGGGGCTGAATTCCAATTACGGGATCGGGACCGGCTGGTGCGGGATCGGTGCTATCGGCTCACGGGCTCCAGCTCGGTCTCCAGCTCCTCCAGCAGCTTCCGCTTCGACCGGGCCCCGACGCGCGACCACACCGGCTCGCCGCCCTTGAAGACCATCAGCGTCGGCATGGACATCACTCCGTATTTCACGGCCGTGTCCGGATTGACGTCGACGTCGATCGCCACGACGTCAAGGCGCTCCCGCTCCTCCTCCGCCACCGCCTTCAGCACCGGCGCCAGCTGCTTGCACGGCCCGCACCACTCGGCCGTGAACTCCACGAGCACCGGCCGGTCGGCCTTGACGACCTGCTCCTCGAAGTCCGCATCGGTCACGTCCCGAAACGCCATCGTGATCACTCCCCTAGTTCACAGCGCGGCGCGGAGTCCTGCTCCGTCGCCAGCGCCTCCATGGCCCGCTCGGCGCGCGCCAACTGCCCGCCGACCTTCTCCCGTACGGCGGTCAACTCACCGATCAGCGCATCGAGTTCGGCCACCTTGCTCCGGTACACGGCCAGCGACGCGGGACACGAATCACCCTCCGGATGACCGGCCCGCAGACACTCCACGAACGGCCGGGTCTCCTCGAGCTCGAACCCGAAGTCCTGCAACGTACGGATCTGCCGCAGGGCCCGCAGGTCGTCCTCGTCGTACGTCCGGTAGCCATTGCCGCCGCGCCGCGCGGGCAGCAGCCCGCGCGACTCGTAGTACCTGAGCGCCCGCGTCGTCGTACCGGCGCGGGCGGCGAGCTCTCCGATGCGCATGTGGAAGACGTTAGACCTTGCCGCTGACGTCAAGGCCAGTCGACGAGTGCGAGGTACAGCACGAACGTCGCCACGACGGCGAACGGCGCCGCCACCGAGAACCCCCGCCTGCGGGCCATGAACCGCTCCTCCCACGGCAGCAGCCAGGCGGTGGCGAGCGTGAGCAGCGCGACGGTCAGCCCCCACCCGAAGACGGTGAACGCCCACTCCGCACCCGCCTCGAACCGCACGGCCGCCGCGTTCACATACGCGAGGAGCGCGACGGGCAGCGTGACCACGCTGGACATCAGCGGGGCGACCCACGTACGGGGACGCGGCGCGGCCGCTGCGACGGAGTCGTCCACGAGTTCGGAGATCATGTCCCCATCCAAGTCGGACAGCCGTTCCCCTACCTGAGTGCGCGTACTCAGCTCACATACTCAGCTCGTGTGCTCGACTCACACGGTCGCCCCGGCCGACTTGATCGGGCACAGAATGTTGGGTCCGCCCATGTGCACCGCGCCTAGCGTTCAAGACGTCAACAGCAGGAACCGGAAGGAGGGGTCGGGTTGCTGGACCGGCTCAATCAGGTCATGGACCACATCGAGCAGCGCCTCGACGAGCCCCTGGACATCGCGGAACTGGCGCGCATCGCCACCACGTCCGAGTACCACCTGCGCCGGATGTTCTCGGCGCTCGCGGGCATGCCGCTGTCGGAGTACGTCCGGCGGCGCCGGCTCACGGTGGCGGGCGCCGAGGTCCTCGCCGACCAGGAGTCGCTCCTGACCATCGCCGTGCGCTACGGATACGGCTCGGGCGAGGCGTTCGCCCGGGCATTCCGCGCCCTGCACGGTGTCGGCCCCGGCGAGGCCCGCCGAACAAAACCGGCACTGGTCTCCCAGCCCCGCCTCTCCTTCCGGCTCACCGTCGAAGGGAACAGCAGCATGCGCTACCGCGTAGTGGACCGCCCCGACTTCAGCGTCGTCGGACCGAAGGCCCGGGTGCCCCTGGTGTACTCGGGCCCGAACCAGGCGATCATCGACTTCGTCCGGTCCGTCCCGCCCGAAACCGTCTCGGCCCTGGAACAGCTCTCGAAGGGCTCCGGCGAGGCCCCCGAGGGCATCGTCGCGGTCTGCGACGACCTGGACCCCGGCCGCGCCGAGGGCAGCGAACTCGACTACTACCACGGGGTCGTGGCCGGCCCGGACGCCCCGGCCCCCGAGGGCTCCACGGCCCTCCCCGTCCCCGCCGGCACCTGGGCGGTCTTCACCACCTCTGGCCCGGCCCCGGAGGCCATCCAGGCACTCTGGGCGACGGTGTACACGGAGTGGTTCCCCGCCAACCCGTACCGCACCCGCCCCGGCCCGGAGATCCTGCGTACGCGCATGTCCCCGGACGGCAAGACGGCGGACGCGGAACTGTGGCTGCCAGTGGAGCGGGAGCCCTCCTGACCTGACGCACCCGTAAATCCCCGGCCGATTGTCAGTGCCTGCCGCTACGTTGCGTCCATGAGCCACGATGCAGGCACACCTCTGTCCGTCGCCCGGTATCTCGACTGCCTGGCCGCCGACTTCGAGCGGCTGAGGGCCGCCGCCACGCCGGCCCCGACGGCACAGGTGCCGAGCTGCCCCGACTGGACCGTCACCGACCTGGTGCACCACGTCGGGCAGGTCTACGCACACAAGACGCAGGCCGTACTGGCGGCCACTCCGGGCACCGAACCGGAGTGGCCGCCGAAGGGCACTGCCGACGAGGAACCGTTCGCCCTCCTGGACCGCGCCTACGCCGAACTGCGGACGGCCCTCGCAGCACACGCGCCGGAGGATCCGTCGGGCACGTGGTACGCCCCGGACCAGACCGTCGGCTTCTGGATCCGCCGCATGGCGCAGGAGACGGTCATCCACCGCATCGACGCCGAACTCGCGGCGGGCGGGCCGATCTCCCCCGTCCCGGACGACCTCGCCGTCGACGGGATCGACGAACTCCTGAAGGTGTTCACGGCCTACGCGGTCACCGAGTGGTCCGACTATTTCCGGGAGCCACTGGCCGCGTCCCCGGGCCGGACGTACGAAGTACGCGCGGAGGCCGAGCACGGCGCGACGTGGCGGATCCGTACGGGACCCGATCCCACCTTCACCGTCGAGGCCGGCACGGCCACAGGCTCCCCGGACGTCATCCTGAGCGGCACGCCTGAGGCACTGCTCCGCGATCTGTGGAACCGCGCGGGCGCTGACGAGATCTCACAGGTGCGGGTCACCGGGGCTCCGGAGGCAGTCGAGGAATTGCGGATCTGCCTCCGAATTTCCACGCAGTAGAAAAGGCCTGAAACGCAGAAAAGCCCCGGACCGTATCCCGGTCCGGGGCTTTTCTTCAAAATTTGTTCGGCGGCGTCCTACTCTCCCACAGGGTCCCCCCTGCAGTACCATCGGCGCTGTGAGGCTTAGCTTCCGGGTTCGGAATGTAACCGGGCGTTTCCCTCACGCTATGACCACCGAAACACTATGAAACTGTCAACCGCACCGTAGTCGTGGCCCGACATACGGGGTTGTTCGTGGTTTCAGAACCAACACAGTGGACGCGAGCAACTGAGGACAAGCCCTCGGCCTATTAGTACCGGTCACCTCCACACCTTGCGGTGCTTCCAGATCCGGCCTATCAACCCAGTCGTCTACTGGGAGCCTTAACCCCTCAAAGGGGGTGGGAATACTCATCTCGAAGCAGGCTTCCCGCTTAGATGCTTTCAGCGGTTATCCTTTCCGAACGTAGCCAACCAGCCATGCCCTTGGCAGGACAACTGGCACACCAGAGGTTCGTCCGTCCCGGTCCTCTCGTACTAGGGACAGCCCTTCTCAATATTCCTACGCGCACAGAGGATAGGGACCGAACTGTCTCACGACGTTCTAAACCCAGCTCGCGTACCGCTTTAATGGGCGAACAGCCCAACCCTTGGGACCGACTCCAGCCCCAGGATGCGACGAGCCGACATCGAGGTGCCAAACCATCCCGTCGATATGGACTCTTGGGGAAGATCAGCCTGTTATCCCCGGGGTACCTTTTATCCGTTGAGCGACGGCGCTTCCACAAGCCACCGCCGGATCACTAGTCCCGACTTTCGTCCCTGCTCGACCCGTCGGTCTCACAGTCAAGCTCCCTTGTGCACTTACACTCAACACCTGATTACCAACCAGGCTGAGGGAACCTTTGGGCGCCTCCGTTACTCTTTGGGAGGCAACCGCCCCAGTTAAACTACCCATCAGACACTGTCCCTGATCCGGATCACGGACCCAGGTTAGACATCCAGCACGACCAGAGTGGTATTTCAACGACGACTCCACAACCACTGGCGTGGCCGCTTCAAAGTCTCCCACCTATCCTACACAAGCCGAACCGAACACCAATATCAAACTATAGTAAAGGTCCCGGGGTCTTTCCGTCCTTCTGCGCGAAACGAGCATCTTTACTCGTAGTGCAATTTCACCGGGCCTATGGTTGAGACAGTCGAGAAGTCGTTACGCCATTCGTGCAGGTCGGAACTTACCCGACAAGGAATTTCGCTACCTTAGGATGGTTATAGTTACCACCGCCGTTTACTGGCGCTTAAGTTCTCAGCTTCGCCACACCGAAATGTGACTAACCGGTCCCCTTAACGTTCCAGCACCGGGCAGGCGTCAGTCCGTATACATCGCCTTACGGCTTCGCACGGACCTGTGTTTTTAGTAAACAGTCGCTTCTCGCTGGTCTCTGCGGCCACCCCCAGCTCATGGAGCAAGTCCAATCACCAGGAATGGCCCCCCTTCTCCCGAAGTTACGGGGGCATTTTGCCGAGTTCCTTAACCATAGTTCACCCGAACGCCTCGGTATTCTCTACCTGACCACCTGAGTCGGTTTAGGGTACGGGCCGCCATGAAACTCGCTAGAGGCTTTTCTCGACAGCATAGGATCATCCACTTCACCACAATCGGCTCGGCATCAGGTCTCACCCTCATGTCTCCCGGATTTACCTAGAAGACGGGCTACACCCTTACCCCGGGACTACCATCGCCCGGGCTGGACTACCTTCCTGCGTCACCCCATCGCTCACCTACTACCAGCTTGGGCCGGCGGCTCCACCACTTTCCATTCCCCGAAGGGTCCGGAACGGCTTCACGGCCTTAGCATCACTGGATTCGATGTCTTTCGCGTCACAGCGGGTACCGGAATATCAACCGGTTATCCATCGACTACGCCTGTCGGCCTCGCCTTAGGTCCCGACTTACCCTGGGCAGATCAGCTTGACCCAGGAACCCTTAGTCAATCGGCGCACACGTTTCTCACGTGTGTATCGCTACTCATGCCTGCATTCTCACTCGTGAACCGTCCACAACTACCTTCCGGTGCTGCTTCACCCGGCACACGACGCTCCCCTACCCATCCATACAGGCGTTGGCCCTGTTGTATGAATGACACGACTTCGGCGGTACGCTTGAGCCCCGCTACATTGTCGGCGCGGAATCACTTGACCAGTGAGCTATTACGCACTCTTTCAAGGGTGGCTGCTTCTAAGCCAACCTCCTGGTTGTCTCTGCGACTCCACATCCTTTCCCACTTAGCGTACGCTTAGGGGCCTTAGTCGATGCTCTGGGCTGTTTCCCTCTCGACCATGGAGCTTATCCCCCACAGTCTCACTGCCGTGCTCTCACTTACCGGCATTCGGAGTTTGGCTAAGGTCAGTAACCCGGTAGGGCCCATCGCCTATCCAGTGCTCTACCTCCGGCAAGAAACACACGACGCTGCACCTAAATGCATTTCGGGGAGAACCAGCTATCACGGAGTTTGATTGGCCTTTCACCCCTAACCACAGGTCATCCCCCAGGTTTTCAACCCTGGTGGGTTCGGTCCTCCACGAAGTCTTACCTCCGCTTCAACCTGCCCATGGCTAGATCACTCCGCTTCGGGTCTTGAGCGCGCTACTAAATCGCCCTATTCGGACTCGCTTTCGCTACGGCTTCCCCACACGGGTTAACCTCGCAACACACCGCAAACTCGCAGGCTCATTCTTCAAAAGGCACGCAGTCACGACGCATTGAGTAAACTCAATGCGCGACGCTCCCACGGCTTGTAGGCACACGGTTTCAGGTACTATTTCACTCCGCTCCCGCGGTACTTTTCACCATTCCCTCACGGTACTATCCGCTATCGGTCACCAGGGAATATTTAGGCTTAACGGGTGGTCCCGCCAGATTCACACAGGATTTCTCGGGCCCCGTGCTACTTGGGTGTCTCTCAAACGAGCCGTTAATGTTTCGACTACGGGGGTCTTACCCTCTACGCCGGACCTTTCGCATGTCCTTCGCCTACATCAACGGTTTCTTACTCGTCTCACGGCCGGCAGACCGTAAAAGAGAGATCCCACAACCCCGCACACGCAACCCCTGCCGGGTCTCACACGTATACGGTTTGGCCTCATCCAGTTTCGCTCGCCACTACTCCCGGAATCACGGTTGTTTTCTCTTCCTGCGGGTACTGAGATGTTTCACTTCCCCGCGTTCCCTCCACACTGCCTATATATTCAGCAGCGGGTGACAGCCCATGACGACTGCCGGGTTTCCCCATTCGGAAACCCCCGGATCAAAGCCTGGTTGACGACTCCCCGGGGACTATCGTGGCCTCCCACGTCCTTCATCGGTTCCTGGTGCCAAGGCATCCACCGTGCGCCCTTAAAAACTTGGCCACAGATGCTCGCGTCCACTGTGCAGTTCTCAAACAACGACCAACCACCCGTCACACACCAAGAACCTTGGTGCTTCACCGGGGCCGGCACTGAAGGCGACCTCACGGCCGTACCTTCAGATACCCAACAGCGTGCCCGACACCCTCGCCACTCGTGATCAGCTTTCCACGCTCCGAAGAGCAGTACTTGCAGCCCGAGATGACTGACGGTGCCGAATAATCAACGTTCCACCCATGAGCAACCACCGTCGAACGTTTGCCGACGTAATGGCCCTGGACCACCAAACAATGTCTGGCGGCCTAGATGCTCCTTAGAAAGGAGGTGATCCAGCCGCACCTTCCGGTACGGCTACCTTGTTACGACTTCGTCCCAATCGCCAGTCCCACCTTCGACAGCTCCCTCCCACAAGGGGTTGGGCCACCGGCTTCGGGTGTTACCGACTTTCGTGACGTGACGGGCGGTGTGTACAAGGCCCGGGAACGTATTCACCGCAGCAATGCTGATCTGCGATTACTAGCAACTCCAACTTCATGGGGTCGAGTTGCAGACCCCAATCCGAACTGAGACCGACTTTTTGAGATTCGCTCCACCTTGCGGTATCGCAGCTCATTGTATCGGCCATTGTAGCACGTGTGCAGCCCAAGACATAAGGGGCATGATGACTTGACGTCGTCCCCACCTTCCTCCGAGTTGACCCCGGCGGTCTCCTGTGAGTCCCCATCACCCCGAAGGGCATGCTGGCAACACAGAACAAGGGTTGCGCTCGTTGCGGGACTTAACCCAACATCTCACGACACGAGCTGACGACAGCCATGCACCACCTGTACACCGACCACAAGGGGGCGCCTGTCTCCAGACGTTTCCGGTGTATGTCAAGCCTTGGTAAGGTTCTTCGCGTTGCGTCGAATTAAGCCACATGCTCCGCTGCTTGTGCGGGCCCCCGTCAATTCCTTTGAGTTTTAGCCTTGCGGCCGTACTCCCCAGGCGGGGCACTTAATGCGTTAGCTGCGGCGCGGACAACGTGGAATGTTGCCCACACCTAGTGCCCACCGTTTACGGCGTGGACTACCAGGGTATCTAATCCTGTTCGCTCCCCACGCTTTCGCTCCTCAGCGTCAGTAATGGCCCAGAGATCCGCCTTCGCCACCGGTGTTCCTCCTGATATCTGCGCATTTCACCGCTACACCAGGAATTCCGATCTCCCCTACCACACTCTAGCTAGCCCGTATCGACTGCAGACTCGGGGTTAAGCCCCGAGCTTTCACAATCGACGTGACAAGCCGCCTACGAGCTCTTTACGCCCAATAATTCCGGACAACGCTTGCGCCCTACGTATTACCGCGGCTGCTGGCACGTAGTTAGCCGGCGCTTCTTCTGCAGGTACCGTCACTTTCGCTTCTTCCCTGCTGAAAGAGGTTTACAACCCGAAGGCCGTCATCCCTCACGCGGCGTCGCTGCATCAGGCTTTCGCCCATTGTGCAATATTCCCCACTGCTGCCTCCCGTAGGAGTCTGGGCCGTGTCTCAGTCCCAGTGTGGCCGGTCGCCCTCTCAGGCCGGCTACCCGTCGTCGCCTTGGTGAGCCATTACCTCACCAACAAGCTGATAGGCCGCGGGCTCATCCTTCACCGCCGGAGCTTTTAACCCCCATCCAGGAGAATGGGAGTGTTATCCGGTATTAGACCTCGTTTCCAAGGCTTGTCCCAGAGTGAAGGGCAGATTGCCCACGTGTTACTCACCCGTTCGCCACTAATCCACCCCGAAGGGCTTCATCGTTCGACTTGCATGTGTTAAGCACGCCGCCAGCGTTCGTCCTGAGCCAGGATCAAACTCTCCGTGAATGTTTCCCCGTAATCGGGGTGACACCACGAGAGCGGAACAGTCGGAGGAATAATCCGACCGTTCACAGCGTCCTCGCTGTGCGCCTGCCGACCAATTAAGGTCTGCAGGACTTTTCAAAGGAACCTCGCCCCAGCAGATGCTGGAGACGGGGTATCAACATATCTGGCGTTGATTTTTGGCACGCTGTTGAGTTCTCAAGGAACGGACGCTTCCTTTGTACTCACCCTCTCGGGCTTTCCTCCGGGCGCTTCCCTTCGGTCTTGCTGTTTTGCGTTTCCGACTCTATCAGACCGTTTCACCGGCCGATTTCCTCGGGGTCTTGCTCTTCGCTTTCCGGCCTTTCGGCTTTCCGGCGAGTCCGACTCTATCAGATCCTTTCGGGCCTGATTCCCAGTCAGCGGGGCTTGCCTTCCCGGCTGTTGGGCCGTTCCGACGTTCCAAACTTTAGCGGATTCCCGGCCCCCGAGCGAATCGGGGGTTCGGAATTGAATTCGGGCACGCCGAATAGAATCCCGGCTGGGAGATCGTGCATGTGGTTGGAGGTGCCGCCCTGTGGGCAACTCGAAGGACTCTACGCCACCTGCCCCTGCGGCACAAAAGCGGGGCCCAGTGCGACGCATCGCACCGGGCCCCGCTCCTACGGAGGCGCTGAGAGGTCAGGCTCCGACCGGCTCCTTCGCTCCGCCGTCGCGCGGCGTCGGAACGTCCGAGTCGGCGTCGGAGGCGTCCGAGGAGGCACCGGAGTCGAGCAGCGTGCGCTCGTCGAAGGGCAGGTCGCCGGCGAGGACCTTCTTCACGCGGTCCCGGTCGACCTCTCCGGTCCACGTGCCGATGAGCAGCGTGGCCACCGCGTTGCCCGCGAAGTTGGTGAGGGCGCGGGCCTCGCTCATGAAGCGGTCGATGCCGATGATCAGGCCGACGCCGTCGACCAGGCCCGGCTTGTGGGACTGGAGGCCCGAGGCGAGGACCGCGATGCCGGATCCGGAGACGCCCGCCGCGCCCTTCGACGCGATCATCATGAACAGGAGCAGGCCGATCTGCTGGCCGACGGACATCGGCTGGTCCATGGCGTCGGAGATGAAGAGGGACGCCATGGTCAGGTAGATCATGGTGCCGTCGAGGTTGAAGGAGTATCCGGTCGGGACGGTGATGCCGACGACCGGGCGGCTCACGCCCAGGTGCTCCATCTTCGCGATCAGGCGCGGCAGCGCCGACTCGGAGGAGGAGGTCGAGAGGATGAGCAGGAACTCCCGGCCCAGGTACTTCAGCAGCATGAAGATGTTGAAGCCCGCCGCCAGGCGCATGATCGCCGCCAGCACGATGCCGACGAACAGGGCACAGGTGACGTAGAAGCCGACCATGATCGTGGCGAGGGCCTTGAGGGCGTCGACGCCCGTTTCGCCGATGACCGCGGCCATCGCGCCGAAGGCGCCGACCGGGGCGGCCCACATGATCATGCCGAGGACGCGGAAGACGAGCTTCTGGATGTGCTCGACGCCGCGCAGGACCGGCTCGCCGGAGCGGCCCATGGCCTGGAGGGCGAAGCCGACGAGCAGCGCGACGAGCAGGGTCTGGAGGACCGAGTCGCCGGTGAAGGCGGAGACCATCGTCGTCGGGATGATGCCGAGGATGAAGTCGACGGGGCCTTCGTTGGCCTCTGCGGCCGCCGTGTGGCCCGCGCCCTTCACGGCCTCGGTGAGGTGCATGCCGTCGCCGGGGTGCAGGAAGTTGCCGACGAGCAGGCCGATGGCGAGGGCCACGACCGACATCACGATGAAGTAGCCGAGGGCGAGGCCGCCGACCTTGCCGATCTTCGCGGCCTTCCGGACGGAGCCGACGCCCAGGACGATCGTGCAGAAGATGATGGGCGAGATCATCATCTTGATCAGGTTCACGAAGCCCGTACCGATGGGCTTCAGTTCCTTGGCGAAGTCGGGCGCGGCGAAGCCGACTGCGATACCGAGCAGCACGGCCACGATCACGGCGATGTAGAGATAGTGAGTGCGGTCCCGCTTCGCTGGTGCGGCTGGTTTCGCGGTCTCTGTATCGGCCACGGTTCCTCCTGACGACGACGTCGGCGTACCAGGTCGTGCGGCTCACGTCCTGCGAATCCTGGCGACTATCTCTCCCCCCGGTGAGGACCGTCACCCTTCCGTTCATTTAGTTCGTGCTTATACGAAGAGGCAGACTGTTCCGCATGCGTCTCCCCCGTCCCCGCAGCCTGGCGGGCCAGCTCTTCGCGATGCAGGTCGTGCTGGTGGCCGTCGTGGTGGCGGGGTGTGCGCTCTTTACGTATGTGAGTGACCGGGGACAGGCGGAGAACAGCGCGCGGCGCCAGGCCACGGCCACGGCGCGGGCCGTGGCCGACGCGCGGTCCGTGCGTGAGGCGGCCTCCGGCGCGCAGGATCCGACCGTGCGCCTTCAGCCGTACGCGCGCGAGGTGCAGCGGCACACCGGCGTCGACTTCGTGACGATCATGGATCCGGACGGAATCCGCTGGACGCATCCCGACGAGCGGCAGATCGGGGAGCGCTACCTCGGGCACATCGGGCCCGCTTTGAAGGGACATACGTTCTCGGAGACGTACACGGGGACGCTGGGGCCCTCGGTGCGGGTGGTCACGCCCGTGTACGACGAGGGGCGGCACCGGGTCGTCGGGCTCGTCAGCGCCGGCATCACGATCGATGTCATCACCGCTCAGGCGCAGGGGCAGGTCCTTGCCGTGGCGGGGGTCGCGCTCGCCGCGCTGGTGCTCGGGGGCATTGGTACGTACGTCATAAACGCTCGTCTACGTCGGCACACCCACGGGATGAACGCGACCGAGCTGAGCCGGATGCACGCCTATCACCAGGCCGCGCTGCACGCCGTGCGCGAGGGGCTCGTGATGCTGGACGGGCAGCGGCGGATCGCGCTCATGAACGACGGGGCGCGGGTGCTGCTCGGTGTCGCGGAAGGGGATGACGCCGTCGGGCGGTCCGTCGCCGAGCTCGGGCTGCCCGCGCCGCTCACCGGTGCGCTGCTGGCCGCCGAGCCGCGGGTCGACGAGGTGCATCTGACGGTCGACCGTGTCGTGGTGGTGAATACGTCGCCGGTGGCGAGCGGGGATCGGCGCGGCACGGTCGTGACTCTCAGGGACCACACCGAACTGCAGGCCGTGATGGGCGAGTTGGACTCCGAGCGGGGGTTCACGCGGGCGCTCAGGTCGCAGGCGCACGAGGCGGCGAACCGGCTGCACACCGTCGTCTCGCTGATCGAGCTGGGGCGGGCGGACGAGGCGGTGGAGTTCGCGACCGCCGAGCTGGAGCTGGCGCAGGCGCTGACCGATCAGGTCGTGGGCGCGGTGCACGAGCCTGTGCTGGCCGCCCTGCTGCTCGGCAAGGCGGCGCAGGCCAATGAGCACGGTGTGGAGTTGGTGGTGTCGGCCGATACGCGGATCGACGACGGGCTGCTGCCGCAGGTGCTGCCCGCGCGTGATCTGGTCACCGTGCTGGGCAACCTCGTCGACAATGCGGTGGACGCGGCGCAGGGGTCGCCCGGCGCGCGGGTCACGGTCACGGCGCGGACCGAGGACGACGTCCTGTTGTTGCGGGTGGCCGACACGGGTCCGGGGGTCGACCCGGCGCATGTCGACTCCGTCTTTGAGCGTGGTTGGTCGACGAAACCGAAGCCCTCCGGGGCGGGTGGGCGGGGGCTCGGTCTGGCGCTTGTGCGGCAGGCCCTTGCCAGGTGCGGTGGGGTGTTGGACCTTGGGCGGTCGGCGGACGGCGGGGCGGAGTTCACGGTGCGGGTTCCCATTGCTGCGGTGCCGCCAAATCAAGCCCCTGCGGCGATTGAGGCGCGGGGTTCGGGGCAGAGCCCCGAGTCCCCAGCCCCGGACGGGGTTACGGCCGCGGGGCTCTGCCCCGGACCCCGCGCCTCAATCGCCGGCGGGGCTGAAATTGGCGGAACCGCCGACGGGGCTAGAAGTGGCGAGGCCGGAAATGTCGGAACCGTAGGAAGAGGACCCCATGAGTGACCTCGACCGCAGCATCCGGGTCCTCGTCGTCGAAGACGACCCCGTCGCTGCGGACGCGCACGCGCTGTACGTCGGCCGGGTCCCCGGCTTCACGGCCGTGGGCAAGGTGCACTCGGCGGCGCAGGCCAGGCGGTTCCTGGACCGCAACCCCGTGGACCTGCTCCTGCTCGACCTGCACCTGCCGGACGGCCACGGGCTCTCGCTCGCCCGCTCGCTGCGCGCGGCCGGGCATCAGGCGGACGTCGTCGCGGTCACGTCCGCGCGCGATCTCGCGGTGGTCCGGGAGGGGGTGTCGCTCGGGGTCGTGCAGTACGTGCTGAAGCCGTTCACGTTCGCGACGCTGCGGGACCGCCTGGTGCGCTACGCCGAGTACCGCGCGACGACCGGCGAGGCGTCCGGGCAGGACGAGGTCGACCGGGCGATCGCGACCCTCCGCTCGCCGGCGCCCGCCGCGCTGCCCAAGGGGCTGAGCGCGCCCACCCTCGAGCGGGTCACGCACACGCTGCGCGAGGCGCCCGAGGGCCTGACGGCGGCGGCCGCCGCGGAGACGGTGGGCATCTCGCGGATCACGGCCCGCCGGTACCTGGAGCACCTGGTCGACTCCGGGCGGGCCGTGCGCAGCCCGCAGTACGGGCAGGTGGGCCGCCCGGAGCTCGTCTACACCTGGAAGTAGCCGAGCCGGGCAACCAGAAGAGCTGCAACCAGGAGAACTAGCGGACGCGGAAGCGCGTCAGCACGTCCTCGCCCGCCGGCCCCGTGCCCGACTTGTCCACCACGTACGCCGTGCCGCACGCGATCTCGACGTGGTTGGGGTTGGCCCCCGTGGTCACGGACTTGACGACGGCCCCGGACCGCGGGTCGACGACGGTGGCGGTCGCGTCGGTGCGGTTGACGGCGACGACCTTGCCGGAGCGGTCGTCGGCGGCCACGGACAGCGTGCCCGCGCCCGTCGGCACCGACTTGGTGACCAGGCCCTTGTCCAGGTCGACGACGGAGACGGTGCCCGCGGCGTTGTCGGCGGTGTAGGCGGTGCGGCCGTTCTTCGACAGGGTCACGGACAGGGGCCCGTCGCCGGCGGGGACGAGCCGCGGCTTCGTGGATTTCCGCGTGACCTCGATCAGCTGGTCGTTGGTCATGTCGGCGGCGTAGACCGTGCCGGTGCGCTCGTTGACGGTGAGGCCGGTCGGGCCCGCGCCCTCGACGGTGACGCGCTTCTTCTCCTTGAACGTGCGGCTGTCGAAGCCCACGACGCTGCCGTCGCCGAAGCCGCTCGCCCACACGGTGTCGTGCTTCTCGTCCACCACGACCTCGCGGGCGTGGGCGACGTTCGGGAGCGTAGCGAGGTGGGCGCCGTTGCGCTGGCTGTAGACGGCGACCGAGTTGTTGCGGGTGTTGGTGACCCACACGGTGTTGTGCTCGTCGTCGACCGCGATGCCGTAGACCGCCTCGACGGCGCCGGTGGCGGCGTCGGTGACCGGCGGCGTGTACGTCGCCTCGACCTTGAGCGTGACCGGGTCGAGCTTGGTCAGCGCCGAGGTGGTCACCGGTGGACGGCCCACCGCGGACGTGGTCCACAGAGCGTGATTCCGCTCCGAGTACGCCGACTGGTAGAGGCCTTTGGTGACGGGGGCGGAGGCGGAGGTGGATTCGGCGGCGTGGGTGTCGGCGTGCGCGGCGGGGGCCGTCGCGGCGCCCGCGACGAGGGCCACGGCGACGGCCGCGGAACGGCGGATCCTGGGCGTGATTCGAGGCATGCTGCGTCAATCTCCTTCGCGGAAGGGGGCGTTGTGACGCCACCCGAAGATTAACTTAGCTTAGCCTTACCTAAGTAGCGAAATCCGGAACTCGCTCCGTCGCACACCCATTGACCCTGATCGGCACCGCCCTTACGTTCACGGGCAGCCCCGCGAGGCAACGAAGCCCGCGATGCTCCGTAGGAGGTCGTGCCCGTGCGCCCCACCGCCCCGCTCCTCACCGCCACCGTCCTCCTGGCCGCCGCCACGCTCACCGCGTGCGGCGGCGGCTCCGGAAGCGACTCGGACACCATCAAGGTGTCCTTCAAGCAGTCCACGGACAACAAGGTCAAGGTCATGGACGACTACCTGGCCGCGATGAAGAAGAAGTTCGAGAAGGCGCATCCCGGCAAGAAGGTGAAGTTCGTCCCGATCAAGGCGCCGGACGCGGAGTACTACACAAAGCTCCAGCAGATGCTGCGCTCCCCCAGGACGGCCCCCGACCTCGTCTACGAGGACACCTTCCTCATCAACTCCGACATCGCCAGCGGCTATCTGAAGCCCCTCGACTCCTATCTGGGGAAGTGGTCGGACTGGGGCCAGTTCATCGGCACGGCGAAGACCGCGGCGAAGGCCCGGGACGGGAAGACGTACGGCGTCCCGGACGGCACCGACACCCGCGGCCTCTGGTACGACAAGGCGATCCTGAAGAAGGCCGGCATCAAGGTGCCCTGGCAGCCGAAGAACTGGGACGAGGTCCTGGACGCCGCCCGCACCATCAAGCAGAAGGTCCCCGGCGTCACCCCGCTGAACGTCTACACCGGAAAGCCGGCCGGCGAGGCCTCGACGATGCAGGGCTTCCAGATGCTCCTGTACGGGACCGGGGCCGGCTCCGCGGACCCGCTCTACGACAAGACCACGGGCAAGTGGGTCACGGGCTCGAAGGCGTTCAAGGACAGCCTGAAATTCGTGGAGACGGTCTCCAAGGAGAAGCTCGGCCCCGAGGTCTCGGACTCCCTCGACCCGAACTTCCCCACGCAGGTACGCGGTGAGCTGCTGCCCGAGGGCAAGCTCGGCATCAACCTCGACGGCTCCTGGCTGCCGCAGGACTGGATCAAGGGCAGCGGGCACGAGTGGCCCGAGTGGTCACAGAAGCTCGGCCTCGCCCACATGCCGACGCAAGAAGGCCAGGCGCCCGGCAAGGTCTCCATGTCCGGCGGCTGGACCTGGGCGATCCCGGCCAAGTCCGCCAACCCCGACCTCGCCTTCGACTTCATCAAGACGATGCAGACCAAGGAGAACGCGAAGCGCTGGTACATCGCCAACTCCGGCATCGCGGTCCGCAAGGACGTGGCCGCCGACCCCGCGTACGTGAAGGCGCAGCCCGGCATCAAGTTCTTCACGGACCTCGTGGCGAGCACCCACTACCGCCCGGCCTACCCCGCGTACCCGAAGGTCTCCACGGCGATCCAGGAGGCGATGGAGTCGGTGACGACCGGGGACGCCTCGGTCGACAAGGCGGCATCGACGTACGACGAGCAGGTAAAGACGGCGTCGGACGGGAAGGTTGTCAAGAAGCCTTAGCCGTACGGGAGTTCAGGGAGAGGGCAGCGCCACAGTGAACCGTCGCAGAAGCGCCTTCCGGCTCGTACCGATCGCCCCCGCGACCATCCTCATGGCCCTCTTCCTCGCGGGGCCGATCGCGTACTGCGCCTATATCGCCTTCACCGATCTTCAGCTGACCGGGCAGGCGGAGTCGTCGTTCGTCGGCTTCGACAACTTCACGGCGGCGTTCAAGGACCCCGCGTTCCTGAACGCCGTCTGGCTGACGCTCGTCTTCACGTTCCTGTCGTCGATCGTCGGCCAGAACACGCTGGGGCTCGCGCTCGCGGCACTGATGCAGCGCGCGTCGAAGCCGGTCAGGACCATCACCGGGGCCGTCGTGGTGACGGCGTGGGTGCTGCCGGAGGTCGTCGCGGGCTTCCTGATGTACGCCTTCTTCCGCCGCGAGGGCACCCTCAACGCGATCCTCGACTGGCTCCAACTCCCGCACCAGAACTGGCTGTTCACGCTTCCGATCCTGGCCGTGTCGTTCGCGAACGTGTGGCGCGGCACCGCCTTCTCGATGCTCGTGTACTCGGCGGCGCTCGCCGAGATCCCCACGGAGGTCACCGAGTCCGCCCAGGTGGACGGCGCGAACGCCTGGCAGCGGCTGTGGCACATCACGCTGCCGATGATCCGCCGCTCCATCGGCACGAACCTGATGCTGAACACCCTGCAGACCCTGTCGGTCTTCGGGCTGATCTGGGTGATGACCCGCGGCGGGCCCGGCAACGACAGCCAGACCCTGCCCCTGTTCATGTACGAGCAGGCCTTCCAGAAGAGCATGATCGGCTACGGCACCGCGGTCGCGCTGCTGCTGCTCGTGGTCGGCTCCCTGTTCTCGCTGGTCTATATGCGTCTGCTGCGTACGGAGGACTGAGTGAAGACCCGTATCCGTACCCGTGTCCGTAGACGGCTTTCGGCGGACGCGGCGCTGCTCCTCGTCGCGCTCACCTTCGTGCTGCCGCTCGCCTGGGTCGTCCTGTCGTCGGTCGACGCGGACGCGAATCTGCGGGTGAAGTGGCCCTCGCAGCTGACGTTCGGCAATTTCGACGACGTCCTGAAGCCCGACGTCACCTTCACGCCGCTGCTCAACTCGCTGATCCTGTGCGGCTGCGCGACGGCCCTCACGGTCGGCTGCGCCGCGCTCGCCGCGTATCCGCTCTCCCGCTACCGCTCGCGCCTGAACAACCCGTTCCTCACGACGACGCTGTTCGCGACCTGTCTGCCGATCACGGCGGTCATGGTCCCGGTGTACGCGCTGTTCGTCCAGGTGAACCTGATCGACACCATGGCGGGCACGATCTACTTCTTCGCGGCGTCCCAACTCCCGTTCGCCGTATGGCTGATGAAGAACTTCATGGACGGCGTACCGAAGGAGCTGGAGGAGGCGGCCTGGACGGACGGCGCGAACACCTTCCAGGGTCTTGTGCGGATCGTGCTGCCGCTGATGGGGCCCGGCGTCGCCGTCGTCACCGTCTACTCGTTCGCGATGATGTGGGGGAACTTCTTCGTCCCGTTCATGCTGCTGCTCTCCCCCGACCAGATGCCGGCCTCGGTCAGCATCAACGACTTCTTCGGCAACCGGGGCACCGTCGTGTACGGGCAGCTCGCCGCGTTCTCCATCATCTACTCGACGCCCGTGGTGCTGCTGTACGTCCTGGTGTCGCGGCGCTTCGGCGGCGGTTTCGCGCTGGGCGGCGCGGTGAAGGGGTGATCCGTCTCGTTCATGTGCATGAGGCGGGTGGGCCACAAGTTCCGTCAACAGGTACCAAGTTGTCACGCAGGACGCACAGACCGTAGCCAAACGCCCCGTGACCCCCTACTTTGTGGCCGTGCAGCCCCACGCCACGCCCAACCAGCCGACACCACCGTTCAACGCCCCCGCCGCCCGGCGCCTGCGAGAAGCGCTCGGGATGGCGCCGGGGCACGTCGCGTACGGCATGCGCGCCTCGTTCGGGATCGCCCACATCACGCCGGAGATCGTCATCGCCTGGGAACGCGGCGAAGGCGCCCCGACGTCCGGTGAACTCACCGCGCTCGCCGGGGCGTTGTGGTGCTCACCGAGCGAACTCATCGGTGTGCCGCGGACCTTGCGCGAGTACCGGCTCGCGCTGGGGCTCGCCCCCGAGGACGTGGCCCGCTCCGTGGGCCTGGAGATCCACTCGTATCTGCGGATGGAGGAGACCGGCGACTGGCAGGGCAACGACCGGCAGTCGACGGCGCTCGCCGAGACGCTGCGGCTCACCCCGCGCGCGCTCGCGACCGTGACCGGGCGGGACGCGCACCTCGCGGAGCTGCTGCGGGACGCGGCGCGGACGCGCTGGCAGGGCTCGGTGCGGCCGATCTCCCGGCTCGTGCCGGTGCAGCGCCGCGAGCTGGAGGACGTACTGCACGAGATGCACCTGGAGTACCAGGCGCTGATGGCCGCCACGCTGAGCTGGGGCGGTGGCATGTCCTCCGGGTCGGGGGACGCGGGGCGGCAGTTCCTGGAGCGGATCCTGGACGAGTTCTGGTCCAGGATCCGTCATCCGTAAGGGCTGTACCGCGGGCCTAGAAGACCGACTCCGCCTCGTCCATCCGGTCCTTCGGGACCGTCTTCAGCTCGGTGACCGCCTCGGCGAGCGGCACCATCGCGATGTCGGTGCCGTACAGCGCCGTCATCTTGCCGAACTCGCCGCGGTGCACGGCCTCCATGGCGTGCCAGCCGAACCGGGTGGCGAGCACGCGGTCGTACGCGGTGGGGGTGCCGCCGCGCTGCACATGGCCGAGGATGACCGGGCGGGCCTCCTTGCCGAGGCGGCTCTCCAGCTCGTAGGAGAGCGCGGTGCCGATGCCCTGGAAGCGCTCGTGGCCGAACTGGTCGATCGCGCCCGTGCCGTAGTCCATGGTGCCCTCGGCGGGGTGAGCGCCCTCGGCGACACAGATGACGGCGAACTTCTTGCCGTTCGCGAACCGCTGCTCGACCATCTTGACCAGGTCGGCCGGGTCGAAGGGCCGCTCGGGCAGGCAGATGCCGTGGGCGCCGCCCGCCATGCCGGACTCCAGGGCGATCCAGCCCGCGTGCCGGCCCATGACCTCGACGACCATGACGCGCTGGTGCGACTCGGCGGTCGTCTTGAGCCGGTCGATCGCCTCGGTGGCGACACCGACGGCGGTGTCGAAGCCGAAGGTGCGGTCGGTGGAGGAAATGTCGTTGTCGATCGTCTTCGGTACGCCGACGACCGGCAGGCCCGCGTCGGACAGCATGCGGGCCGCCGTCAGCGTGCCCTCGCCGCCGATCGGGATGAGGGCGTCGAAGCCGATCTCCTCGGCGAGCTGCTTGGCGTTCTCGCAGGCCGCGCGGAAACGGTCGCGCTCCAGGCGGGAGGAGCCGAGAATGGTGCCGCCACGGGCGAGGATGCCGCTGACCGCGTTCAGATCGAGCGGGCGGTAGCGCCCGTCGAGCAGACCCGCGTAGCCGTCCTCGAAACCGAGCACCTCGTCGCCGTAGTGCGTGACGGCGCGGTGCACGACCGACCGGATCACGGCGTTCAGGCCAGGGCAGTCGCCGCCTGCGGTGAGAACTCCGATACGCATCGTGCTGTGTCTCCTGCTCGCTACTGGTACGTCGGTGAGCGATGTCGATTGTTCCACGCTCTTGGGGGCGACGCGCTCGCGCTCGACTGTGCAGGGAGCTTCGACAGGGGTTCCATGGGCACTTGGACCCATGCGAAAAGGCCTTCTGTCCGGCGGGCGACTTAACCACCGCCAGAGGTATTGTCAAGGGGGCACGGCTTCCATTGCGCGCCTTTTTTTGAACCGAAAGAGACCGAATCGACCCGTAAAAGTCGGGTTCGACGAGAAGCACCACACCGAGAAGAACCACGAGGGAAACGGAGAGCACGCGTGACGCGCAGCGTGTACGTGACCGGGATCGATCGCGGCGACGGCCGCCAGGTCGTGGAGCTGGGGGTCATGGAGCTCCTGACCCGCCAGGTCGACCGGGTGGGGGTATTCCGTCCGCTCGTCCACGACGGCCCCGACCGGCTCTTCGACCTGCTGCGATCCCGTTATCGGCTGTCGCAGGACCCGGCGACGGTGTACGGCCTCGACTACCACGAGGCCTCCGCGATCCAGGCCGAGCAAGGCACGGACGAGCTGGTCTCGCGCCTGGTCGACCGCTTCCACCAGGTGGCCCGCGACTTCGACGTCGTGCTCGTGCTCGGCACCGACTTCGCCGACACCCAGCTCCCGGACGAGCTGGCCCTCAACGCCCGCCTCGCCAACGAGTTCGGCGCCTCCGTGATCCCGGTCGTCGGCGGCAAGAAGCAGACGGAGGAATCGGTCCGCGCCGAGGCCCGCAACGCCTACCGCGCCTACGACGGCCTCGGCTGCGACGTCCTCGCGATGGTCGTCAACCGCGTGGCTCCGGCCGACCGGGACGACGTGAACGAGCGGCTCGCGGGGCGGCTGCCGGTCCCCTGCTACGTGCTGCCCGACGAGCCCGCACTCGCCGCGCCGACCGTCGCCCAGATCACCCACGCGCTGGGCGGCAAGGTGCTGCTCGGCGACGACTCGGGCCTCGCCCGCGACGCCCTCGACTTCGTCTTCGGCGGCGCCATGCTGCCGAACTTCCTCAACGCCCTGACCCCCGGCTGCATGGTCGTCACGCCCGGCGACCGCGCGGACCTGGTCGTCGGCGCGCTCGCCGCGCACAGCGCAGGGACCCCGCCGATCGCGGGCGTGATCCTGACCCTGAACGAGCGGCCCGGCGAGGCGATCCTCAAGCTCGCCGAGCGCCTCGCGCCCGGCACCCCGGTCATCGCGGTGGCCGGCGGCTCCTTCCCCACGGCGGCCGAACTCTTCGCCATGGAAGGCAAGTTGAACGCGGCGACGCCGCGCAAGGCGGAGACCGCCCTCGGCGTCTTCGAGAAGTACGTCGACACGGCGGGCCTGCTGAAGACCATCCAGGCGCCGTCCTCCGACCGCCTCACGCCGATGATGTTCGAGCACAAGCTCCTGGAGCAGGCCCGCTCGGACAAGCGCCGCGTCGTGCTGCCCGAGGGCACCGAGGAGCGCGTGCTGCGCGCCGCCGACGTGCTCCTGCGCCGCGGCGTCTGCGACCTCACCCTGCTCGGCCCGGTCGAGCAGATCCGCAAGAAGGCCGCCGACCTCGGCGTCGACCTCGCCGACAGCGACATCATCGACCCGCAGACCTCGGCGCTGCGGGAACGCTTCGCCGACGCCTACGCGGCGCTGCGCGCCCACAAGGGCGTCACGCCGGAGCTGGCCCACGACGTGGTCGCCGACGTGAACTACTTCGGCACGCTCATGGTCCAGGAGGGCCTCGCCGACGGCATGGTCTCCGGCTCCGTGCACTCCACGGCCGCCACGATCCGGCCCGCCTTCGAGATCATCAAGACCAAGCCGGAGGCCGCGATCGTCTCCTCGGTCTTCTTCATGTGCCTGGCCGACAAGGTCCTCGTCTACGGCGACTGCGCCGTGAACCCGGACCCGAACGCCCAGCAGCTCGCCGACATCGCCACGCAGTCGGCCGGCACCGCCGCCCGGTTCGGCGTCGAGCCGCGGATCGCGATGCTGTCGTACTCCACCGGCACCTCGGGCTCCGGCGCCGACGTCGACAAGGTCCGCGAGGCCACGGAGATCGTCAAGGAGGCCCGCCCCGATCTGAAGATCGAGGGGCCGATCCAGTACGACGCCGCCGTCGAGCCGACCGTCGCGGCCACCAAGCTGCCCGACTCCGAGGTCGCGGGCCAGGCCAGCGTGCTGATCTTCCCCGACCTCAACACCGGCAACAACACGTACAAGGCCGTGCAGCGCTCGGCCGGTGCGATCGCCGTCGGCCCGGTCCTTCAGGGCCTGCGCAAGCCGGTCAACGACCTGTCCCGCGGCGCGCTCGTGCAGGACATCGTCAACACGGTCGTCATCACGGCGATCCAGGCGCAGACGCCCGCCAACTGAGCTCCCCCACGAACCCCCACCGAAAGCAGCATCCGTGAGTGCCACCCGCATCCTCGTCCTCAACTCCGGCTCCTCGTCGGTGAAGTACCAGCTCCTCGACATGGCGGATCACTCCCGCCTCGCCGTGGGCCTGGTCGAGCGGATCGGCGAGGAGACCTCCCGCCTCAAGCACACGCCGCTCACCGGCGGCGGCGAGAGCCGTGAGCAGAACCGGCCGATCGCCGACCACGAAGAGGCGCTCAAGGCGGTCGCCGCGGAACTGACCGAGGACGGGCTCGGCCTGGACTCCCCCGAGCTGGCCGCGATCGGCCACCGCGTGGTGCACGGCGGCAAGCTGTTCACGCAGCCGACCGTGATCGACGACGCGGTGCTCAAGGAGGTGGAGCGGCTCATCCCGGTGGCGCCGCTGCACAACCCGGCGAACCTGACCGGCATCCGCACCGCCCAGGCCCTGCGCCCGGACCTCCCGCAGGTCGCCGTCTTCGACACGGCGTTCCACACGACGATGCCGGAGTCGGCCTCGCGCTACGCGATCGACGTGAAGACCGCCGACGAGCACCGCGTCCAGCGCTACGGCTTCCACGGCACCTCGCACGCGTACGTCTCCCGCAAGACGGCGGCGCTCCTCGGCAAGCGGCCGGAGGACGTCAACGTCATCGTGCTGCACCTGGGCAACGGCGCCTCCGCGTCCGCGGTCCGCGGCGGGCAGTGCGTCGAGACGTCGATGGGTCTCACCCCGCTTGAGGGGCTCGTGATGGGTACGCGTTCGGGAGATGTCGACCCGGCCGTCATCTTCCATCTGATGCGGGTGGGCAAGATGTCGGCGGACGAGATCGACGATCTGCTCAACAAGAAGTCCGGCCTGATCGGGCTGTGCGGGGACAACGACATGCGGGAGATCCGTCGCCGCATCGACGAGGGCGACGAGGAGGCGAAGCTCGCCTTCGACATCTACGTGCACCGTCTGAAGAAGTACATCGGCTCCTACTACGCGGTGCTCGGCCGGGTGGACGCGATCGCGTTCACGGCCGGGGTCGGCGAGAACGCGGCGCCGGTGCGCGAGGCTGCGGTCGCGGGCCTGGAGGAGCTGGGCCTCGCGGTCGACGGCGAGCTCAATTCCGTACGTTCCGACGAACCGCGGCTCATCTCCCCCGAATACGCCCGTGTGGCCGTGGCAGTGGTGCCGACCGACGAGGAGCTGGAGATCGCGCAGCAGACCTACGCGCTGGTCCAGAACCGCAACGACTGAGCGCCCGCCCGCCCATTTGTAGATTCCACCAGACGGAATATTCCGTAGCGAAACAAACCGATAGGATCGCCCCCATGCGCCGTTCCAAAATCGTCTGCACGCTGGGCCCCGCCGTCGACTCCGAAGAGCAGCTCGTCTCGCTGATCGAGGCCGGCATGAATGTGGCCCGATTCAACTTCAGCCACGGCACCCACGCCGAACACCAGGGTCGCTACGACCGTGTTCGCGCCGCCGCCAAGAAGACGGGCCGCGCCGTGGGTGTGCTCGCCGACCTCCAGGGCCCGAAGATCCGCCTGGAGACCTTCGCCGAGGGCCCCGTCGAGCTGGTGCGCGGTGACGAGTTCACCATCACCACCGAGGACGTTCCCGGTGACAAGTCGATCTGCGGCACGACCTACAAGGGTCTGCCCGGCGACGTCTCCAAGGGCGACCAGGTCCTGATCAATGACGGCAACGTCGAGCTGCGCGTCGTCGAGGTCGACGGCCCGCGCGTGAAGACGGTCGTCATCGAGGGCGGTGTCATCTCCGACCACAAGGGCATCAACCTGCCCGGCGCGGCGGTGAACGTCCCGGCCCTGTCCGAGAAGGACATCGAGGACCTGCGCTTCGCCCTGAAGATGGGCTGCGACATGGTCGCCCTGTCCTTCGTGCGCGACGCCAACGACGTCAAGGACGTCCACAAGATCATGGACGAGGAGAGGCGTCGCGTCCCCGTCGGCGCCAAGGTCGAGAAGCCGCAGGCCGTCGCCAACATGGAGGGCGTCGTCGCGGCGTTCGACTGGATCATGGTGGCCCGTGGCGACCTCGCCGTCGAGTACCCGCTCGAGAAGGTCCCGATGGTGCAGAAGCGCCTCGTGGAGATGTGCCGCCGAAACGCCAAGCCGGTGATCGTCGCGACCCAGATGATGGAGTCGATGATCACCAACTCGCGCCCCACGCGCGCCGAGGCCTCCGACGTCGCGAACGCGATCCTCGACGGTGCCGACGCGGTCATGCTGTCCGCCGAGTCGTCCGTGGGCGCGTACCCGATCGAGACCGTCAAGACGATGTCGAAGATCGTCACGGCGGCCGAGGAGGAGCTGCTCTCCAAGGGCCTGCAGCCGCTCGTGCCCGGCAAGAAGCCGCGTACGCAGGGTGGTTCGGTGGCCCGTGCCGCGTGCGAGATCGCGGACTTCCTGGGCGGCGAGGCGCTGGTCGCCTTCACCAAGTCCGGTGACACGGCCCGCCGGCTCTCCCGCTACCGCGCGACCCAGCCGATCCTGGCGTTCACCACGGACGACGAGACCCGCAACCAGCTCTCGCTGAGCTGGGGCGTCGAGGCGCACGTCGTCCCGCACGTGGACTCCACGGACGCGATGGTCGACCTCGTCGACGCCGAGCTGGTGAAGCTCAACCGCTTCAACGACGGCGACACCGTGGTCATGACGGCCGGCTCGCCCCCCGGCGTCCCCGGCACCACCAACATGGTCCGGGTGCACCACCTGGGCGGCGGCGAGCGCGACTGACGCGCCGCCACACCGCCTTCGGTCTTCGGCCCGAGCGCATGACAAAGGGCGCCCCCTTGAGGGGGGCGCCCTTTGTCATGTGCGGCTCCCGAACGGGCCTTGTGACTACGGTCAGCTGTCCTCGACCGTGGTGTGCAGACCGGGCACGTGCAGGGTCCCGCCGAACTGCGAGGCCTGCGTGACCTTGACGTTCGTGAAGAACAGGGTCGGCAGGTTGAGCGGCGGCGGGTTCTTGGCGTTGAACGTCAGCGGAACGAGCCCGAACAGATTGCCCGAGATCTCCTCCGTGTACATCGTCGTCTGCCCGTCGCGGATGGTGGACGTGGAGCCCTTGTCCGAACGGATGTGGAAGAACTTCCCGTTCGGGCCCGGGGCGATCTGGTGCAGATCACCGATGTCCGTGCCCTTGGAGATGACGTACTTCATGACGCGCTTGGTCGACCCGTCGGCCATCCGGACGTCCACAAGGCCCTTGTAGTCCGCGCCCTTGAGCAGGAGCGAACTGGCCTGCAGCTTCCAGGACTTGTCCGGAAGCTGGGCCGGGGTGTCCTCGTCGGCGCCCGACGCGTCCGTGGCCGCCGGGCAGTTCTCCGGCACATCGCCGGAACCCTGCGGGTTGCCCACGTTCTTGGTCGCGTCCTTGGCCGCGTCCCCCACCTTGTCGGTCGTGTCCTTGACCTTGTCGGTGGTGTCCTTGACCGTGTCGCCGAGCTTGTCGGTGGTGTCCTTGACCGACCCGGTCGTGTCCTTGACCGTGTCGTCCACCTTGTCGGTGGTGCCACCGAGCAGGCCGCCGGAGGATTCCGACGCCGACGGCGAAGGAGTCGCGCTCTCCGACTCCTTGTCGTCGGGCGTGAACGCCTTCTTCAGGGCGTCGCCGACGCCCAGCGGGTCCAGGGGGTTCTTGGTCTCCGAAGCCGAGGGCGACGGCGTGGCCGCATCCTTGTCTTCGGAGTCCGTGGACTCGGAGGCGGACGGCGAAGGAGTCGGGGTCGCCTTCTCCTTCTTCTCCGCGGAGCTGTCCTTGGAGGCCGAGGCGGACGGCGTCGGGGTCGGCTTCGCCGACTCCTTGGCCTTGTCCTTGGCCTCGTCGGACCCGTCGTCCTTGTTCGCGTCGACGGCGTCGGCGCACGCCTTGTAGTCGTCGACGGAGAACTTCGTCGGGTTGTCCTTGGCCGACGCGAGCGTCGGCGTCAGACCAAGTCCCATGAGCACGGCCGTGGGCATGGCCGCGATCGCCACCGCCTTGCCCGCAGGCATGTGAATCTTGGTGAAGAGATGCTTCTTTGGTGCCGCATGCCGCCGCGCCGCATGCCGCGGCCCGGTTCTCGCACGGGGCTCAGCGGAGCCCTCGTGGTGCACCTCGTCAGCCGGCACGGTGCCTCCCGTTCGTCCCGTTGTTCGGGCTCGTCCCTGACACGTCGTCGTTTACGCCCGCGACCTGATAGGTGGCTCCCGCAACCGGCGGCACGACCGGCGCCGCGTCCTGGGAGGACGTGGCGTGGTCACCGCCCTTCCCTGCCGAGTCGTCCTGCCGCTCCGCGGGCGCCCAGGAAATACCGAGGCCACCACCGACGAGGGCGAGCAGGAAACCGATGACGAAGCCGCCGAAGTTCGAAACCACGAGGGAGACCAGGGCGAGAAGAATCGCCGCGACACCCGCGAACACACGGGAGTGCGGCTGGAACCACATCGTCAGGCCGAGCACGACCAGCAAGACGCCGATGATGAGCGAACCGGCACCGGCCGTGGTCGCCATCTTGATCGTCATATTGCCGATCGCGAGGTTCGCGTACGGGAAGTACATGATCGGGAGGCCGCCGAGGATTGACAGCAGACCGCCCCAGAACGGGCGCTGACCGCGCCACCCTCGGAACGATTGGCGCATCTGACCAAGCTTGGGGCCCAGTCCTGCGTGCGCTTCGGCGCTCATGTCGTACAGCTCCTCGGGAAAGGCGTTGATCTGTGGTGATGGTGGCTGTCCGGAAACGGGCACGGGGACGACCCCACGTGACTGCGAGTGCCCCCGCGCCCGGCCGTTCAGCACATCAAGTGCCAAGACCCCGGCCCCTTACGGGCCCTGTGGGCCTAGTAGCACTCGTGCTTGCCCTTCTGGACCTTCATCTTGAGGCCGGAGAGCTTGAAGGTGCCGGCCGTCGTGGCCCACGCACGCTGCTGGACGTGCTCGAAGTGCACCGAGTCGGCCTGCTGGGCGAACGCGTTGGGGTCGGCCTTGTCGCCCTGGTGGATACCGGGGCCCTTCTTGGCGTCACCCGCCGCCACACCGATGTCGATGTTCTTGAAGGTCGCATCGGCCTTCAGGTCATCGGCGTCGATGTAGAGGGTCTTGGCCTCGACCGGGGCGCTCTTGTCCGCACCGGCCGACAGCTTCATCGACACATCGCCGAAGACCGGGACGGGGACAACCACCGACTGGCAGAGGTTGTTGATCGTCGCGGTCTTCATGCCGACAACGGCGACCGGGTGGTTACCCGTCTTGCCGGAGTCGACGGCGCCGTACTGGACAAAGCCCTGGCCGTCGAGGGAGTCCGCCGTCACCTTGAACGACTGACCCGACACACTGAACGATGCCGCGAGCGCACCCTGGGACAGGGCCACGCCTATCGCGGCAGTCGCCGCGACGCTCGGCACCATGACTACGGCGAACCGCTTCCATCTGGTTCCGCCACGAGTCACGGACTTCATGACTGTTCCTCCTTCTCGGACGTACATCTCCGGCCCTGACTGCCCCTAGAGGCGGCTCAGCCGGGCAGGGATGGGAGAAGTGCTACGTCCTCGGGAAGGAGAGCGCCCGCATCGGAAGTGCTTGGTCTGTACCGCACCCTGATCACCGGCGATCACCCCCGAGCGACAACCACTGGTCGCACCTGAGCCATCACGCGCAACCTGCTGGACAGGCCCAGCCGGATGGCTGAGACCCCCCTGTCCTTGGACCGCCGGCGCTCCCCTTGGTTCGCCGTCGACCACCCGGTGGGGACCCAAAAACCCCGCCGCACGATTGGCTGTCGGACGGTGGGGAGAGGACCGAGCGTGCCCGATCGTGGTGCATTCGAGGCGCTGACACAAGGGGGTTCGTTACTGGCGGGTAACGGACGGATAACCGAACGCGGACGGAGAGAGTCCGAACAACAACTGAGGGTGCAGTCAACCGAGTTTTTATACAGGTTGAATACGGGACGGAATCGGACAGAAGATCGAGTCCGACTTACTCCAAGTAACAGCGGCCGCGATTGCCAAGTTTTGGCAAAACGCGGCCGCTGTGCGCCTCCGGCGACAGAACTTTCACTCCGGCATCACAAGCCGCAGCGTTTAACAACTGGTCACTGACGACTCAGAAGAGAACTCGGGCCAGAGCTGTACGCGCCGTCGTCACGCGCGGATCGTCGGCCCCCACGACCTCGAACAGTTCGAGCAGTCGCACACGCGCCGCATCGCGGTCCTCGCCGGCCGAGCGCCCCACCGTCTCGACGAGCCGCCCGAAGGCGTCCTCGACATGACCGCCGATCAGGTCCAGGTCGGCCGCCGCGATCTGCGCCTGCACATCGGCGGGCTTCTCCGCGGCGTCCCTGCGGACCTGCTGCGGGTCGAGCCCCTGCACGCGCTGGAGGAGCTGCGCCTGGCCGAGGCCGAGCTTGGCCTCGGTGTTGCCCGGGTCGTCGGACAGCACGTTCTTGTAGGCCTGCACGGCGCCGTCGAGGTCGCCGGCGTCCAGGGCCTGCACGGCCGCTTCGAGGAGAGCGTCGTAGGGGCCCGCCGGGGCCTCCTCCACGACCGGCGCCTCGCCCTCCGCTTCCGGGTCGACCGCGATGCCGGTGAGCCCGAAGCGCTCCTCGGCGACCTGGATCAACTGGTCGAGCGTGCCGCGGATCTGCTCCTCGGGGGCGGCCCCCTGAAAGAGGGGCAGAGCCTGCCCGGCGACGACGGCGAAGACAGCCGGGATCCCCTGGACCCCGAACTGCTGCATCAGCATCTGGTTGGCGTCTACGTCGATCTTGGCGAGCACGAAGCGGCCGCTGTACTCGGCGGCGAGCCGCTCGAGCAGCGGGCTCAGCTGCTTGCAGGGCTCGCACCACTCGGCCCAGAAGTCGATGACGACGGGCACCTCGGCGGAGCGCTGCAGGACGGCGCTCTCGAAGTCCGCCTCACTGACGTCGATGACGAGACTGGACGGGGACACGGCCCCGCCCCCGCCGTTCCTGGCCGCTTCGGCGCGGGCCTGCTCCGCCTTCGCCTTGGCCTCCTGGGCCGCCTTCACCGCGGCGAGATCGACGACTCCGCTCATGGACATGTTCCGTGGCTGCATGCGTACAGTCTCCCCCTTCCGCGGACAGTTGTGGGCCGGGTCCTGCCCCGTGCACCTCCCGCCGGAATGCGAGACGCATCTGGAGGCACGGAGCGGACTCGGCCTGGTGTGCTTTCGGCACCGGGTCCCCACCCGGCGCCTTGTGGTTGCCGCTCGTCCCGGCCGCCCCGGGGTGCAGATCCGAGGCACTCGTACGAGATCGAGCTTCCGCAGCTTTCGCTACGACTCGTAGCGTAACTGCCATGGGCGGGACGCGGGAACAGGGCCCCGGTGATCAACCGGTGATCTGCCTCACGCGATCTTTCCTCCGTACCCGCCGGTATGGTCGACGACCATGCAGAGCCGCACGCCGTCTCCCTCGTCCCCTTCTTCCCGCCCCTCTCCCCCCTCCAACGTCCGGACGGGGCGTCCGCGTTCCGCCGCGGCGGACGAGGCGATTCTCGAGGCGACCCGGGCGGCGCTCGTGGAGCTCGGCTGGTCGAAGCTGACGCTCGGGGACGTGGCCACGCGCGCGGGTGTCGCGAAGACGACGCTGTACCGCCGCTGGCCGGGCAAGAGCGAGCTCGTCGTGGACGCGGTCGCGGTCCTCTTCGACGAGCTCGAACTGCCGGACCGGGGCTCGCTCGCCGCCGATGTGGAGGGCGTGGTGCGGCAGTTCGCGGCGATCCTGGACCGGCCCGAGACGAAGACGGCGCTGATGGCCGTGGTCGCCGAATCCACCCGCGACGCCCCGCTGCGGGACCGGATCCGTACGTCGATCGTCGACCGCCAGAAGCGGCTCGTACTGGAGGGGCGGGCGCGGGCCGAGCGCCGCGGCGAACTCCCGCCGGCCCCCGACCCGGCCGCCGCCGCGGCCACGGCGGATCTCATCTACGACGTGGCGGCGGGGGCGGTCGTGCACCGCACCCTGGTGAGCGCGGAGCCGGCCGACGCGGAGTGGGTGCGGCGGTTCACGGCCCTCCTGCTGGGAGGGCTCGCGGCCGCCGCGACCGATTAGTGGCTCCTAGGGCCTATGGGTGGGCCCTACTTGTTCCAGGCGCAGCTGCCCAGCGTGGCCCGCTTCTTGGCGACCAGGGCGTCCGCCTCGCCCGCCGGCAGGGCGCGCGTGCGCTTGTCGTGGCAGACCACCGTGCGGTCGGCGCGGCCCGCAAGGTCGACCAGGATCTGGTCCCAATGGCGGTACTGGACGTCGTGCCCGGTGTCCGCGTACGTACGGGTCTTCACGGGCGCCGTGTCGGGCAGGTTGTCGCGCCAGGCCTTGAGCGTGCTCGCGGGCACGGTCGTGTCCTTGTCGCCGTGGTAGAGGAACACCGGCGCCTTCAGCTTCGCCAGGTCCGGTCCCGGACGGTCGCAGTACAGCCGCTGCTCGTGCACCTGCGGCGCCGGATCGGCCTGCTGGCCGCGCTGGTTGTAGGTCCGCGCGCCCTCCTCGTACGCGGTGTCGGCGAAGCCGGGGATCGACTTGACCGGGCTGTCGTCGGGGAAGGCCCACCACTTGCGCGGGTCCTTGATCTCGTCCTTGACGGCGGCCGCCATCTGGTCGTCCGTCAGGTCGCAGGAGGCGGGCTTCTCGCCGTACGGCGGGAGGGCGGCGGCGAGGTGCAGGGCGCTGATCCGCTCGGGGGCCTTGGCGGCGATCTCGGCGGCGTACGGGCCGCCGCCGGATATCGCGATCACCTTGAACTTCTTGACGCCGAGCTTGTCGAGGACCTCGAGGGCGTCCTTGGCGTAGTCGGCCTTGCCGAGCTTCGGGTCGTAGTCGGAGTCGCCGAACCCGTTGCGCTCGACCGTGATCATGCGCAGGTCCAGGTTCGCTCTGGTGGTGCGCATGAAGTCGGTCATGTGGACGGCGCGGGCGCTGGTGCCGGTGCCGCCGATGTAGAGCACGGGGGTGCCGTCGGACGGGCCGGAGTCCGTGTAGTGCGCGGTGCGGCCGGAGGACAGGTCGGCCGCGTGCACGTCGGCGCCGAGCGAGTCGAAGCTGTTCTGCACCTTCGGCTCGGCGGGCGGGCTCGCGCTCACCGCGCCGGTGCCGCCGATGGCGATGCCGCCGAGGAGGGCGGCGGTGGCGATGCCGACGGTGGTGGTTGTGGTGCGGTTGAGCGCGAGGCGCACGGGGGCTCCTGGGGTTGGCGGGGCACTTGGCGTGTCCGCGCCTACCCCAAGATCACGCGGTGACACCTGTCACCGACCCGGCGGACGCCCTCGCCCTTACGCCACGGGCTCCGCCCCGGACCCCGCGAGTCTCGTCCCAGAGCGGGGCTTAAATTTGCGCACCCGCCGCAGAGACTTGATTTTGCGCACCCGCCGCGGGGCGAGGACATGAGATGCCGCCCCGCGCCTTGGGCAATCTGCCGCCTTGGGCGGCAGGGTGGGCAAGGCGGCACCCCGGTGCAGGCCGCACGTCACGGAGGCGCCGGCCCCGGCCGAGCAAGCAGCCCCGGTGCCGCGCAACAGCACGCAGGGCCCCGCCCCGGCGGACCTCAGAACCCCGGCGGCTCCGTATACACGCCCCACTCATCGCGGAGCACCCCGCAGATCTCGCCGAGTGTGGCCTCCGCCCGGGCCGCGTCCAGCATCGGCCCGATCATGTTGGAGCCGTCCCGCGCCGAGGCCAGCATCCGCTCCAACGCCTCCCGCACCGCCCCGTCGTCCCGCCCCGCCTTCCGGTCGCCGAGCACCCGCACCTGATCCCGCTCGACCTCATGACTGACCCGCAGGATCTCCAGGTCACCCGTGACGGACCCTTCCGCCACGTTCACCCCGACGACCCTCTTCTCGCCCTTCTCCAGGGACTGCTGGTACTGGAACGCCGACTCCGCGATCTCGCCCGTGAACCAGCCGTCCTCGATCCCGCGCAGAATGCCGGAGGTCACCGGCCCGATCGGGTGCTGCCCGTCCGGGTGCGCCCGCAGCCCCCGTTCCCTGATCTGCTCGAAGATCTTCTCGGCGTCCGCCTCGATCCGGTCCGTGAGCTGCTCCACGTACCAGGAACCACCCAGCGGGTCGGCCACGTTGCCGACACCCGTCTCCTCCATCAGCACCTGCTGCGTCCGCAGCGCGATCTCCGCCGCCTGCTCGCTCGGCAGCGCGAGCGTCTCGTCGAGCGCGTTCGTGTGCAGGGAGTTGGTGCCGCCGAGGACCGCCGCGAGCGCCTCCACCGCCGTACGGACGACGTTGTTGTAGGGCTGCTGGGCCGTCAGCGACACACCCGCCGTCTGCGTGTGGAAGCGCAGCCACTGCGCCTTCTCGCTCTGCGCCCCGTACACGTCCCGCATCCAACGCGCCCAAATGCGCCGCGCCGCCCGGAACTTGGCGATCTCCTCGAAGAAGTCCACGTGTGCGTCGAAGAAGAAACTCAAGCCCGGGGCGAAGACGTCCACGTCAAGCCCGCGGCTCAACCCCAGCTCCACGTAACCGAATCCGTCGGCCAGCGTGTACGCCAGCTCCTGCGCGGCCGTCGAGCCCGCCTCGCGGATGTGGTACCCGGAGACCGAGAGCGGCTTGTACGCGGGGATGTCGGCGGCGCAGTGCTCCATCAGGTCGCCGATCAGGCGCAGATGCGGCTCGGGCTGGAAGAGCCACTCCTTCTGCGCGATGTACTCCTTGAAGATGTCGGTCTGGAGCGTGCCGTTGAGGACGGCCGGGTCCACTCCCTGGCGCTCCGCCGCCACCAAGTACATGCAGAACACCGGCACGGCCGGGCCGCTGATCGTCATCGACGTCGTGACGTCGCCCAGCGGGATGTCCCGGAACAGGACCTCCATGTCGGCCGCCGAGTCGATGGCGACACCGCAGTGCCCGACCTCGCCGAGCGCACGCGGGTCGTCGGAGTCCCGCCCCATCAACGTAGGCATGTCGAAGGCCACCGAGAGCCCGCCACCGCCGTTGCGGAGGATCATCTTGTAGCGCTCGTTGGTCTGCTCGGCGTTGCCGAACCCCGCGAACTGGCGGATCGTCCACGCGCGCCCCCGGTACCCGGTCGGGTACAGGCCGCGCGTGAACGGGTACTCGCCCGGCCACCCGATCCGCTCGAAGCCCTCGTACGTGTCCCCGGGCCGCGGCCCGTAGGCCGGCTCGACCGGATCCCCGGAGAGCGTGGTGAAGTCCGCGTCACGCTTGCGGGCCTTGTCGTAGCGGGCCTGCCAGCGTCGGCGGCCTTCCTCGATCGCGTCAGCGTCCATGCTTCAAATTTACTTGGACGTCCTACTAAATGTCGATGGCCCACGGCGGCCGATCGCCGGGAAACCGGGCAGGATCAGCCCCGCAGCGCCGCCAGATGCGCCGCCCTCACCTCCGCCGTCTGCCCCTGCACCACCAGGAACAGCCCCTCCCGCGCGAGCCGCTGCGCCGGCGCGGACAGAGCGAACGCGCGCCCGCCCCCGGCCACGATCGCCGCCGTCGTCGCCGCCCGCATCAGGTCGTACGCCCGCGTCTTCACCGCGAGCCGGTCCGCCAGCCGCTCCCCCGCCGGAACCTCGTCCACCAGCGCGTACGCGTCCCGGCGCGCGGCATCGAGGCCCTCGCGCAGCACGCCCGCCGTCTCCTTGGCCTCGGCGTCACCGGACGCGTCGAGCAGGTCCAGGGCGGCGCGCGCGACACCGAAGACGGCCGGGTTGGTGTTGGTGTTCTTCGGCCGGTCGGCGCGCGCCCACTCCTCGTACGGCTGGCGCCCGACGATGTCCTCCTCGGCCACCGTGAGCCCGTCGAGGACCAGGCCGACGGTGCGGGTGCCGGTGAGCGCGGCGAGCTGGAGCGGTTCGGTGGGAGTGAGGCCGGGCTGCTCACGCGGCTCCGCGACGGCGAAGACGACCTCACCGTCCTCGGTCGCGCCACCGAGCAGGAACACCTCGTTGAGGCCCCAGCCCGTGTACCAGGGCACCCGTCCGTCGAAGCGCACCCCGCCGCCCGCCAGCGGCGTCGCCCGCACCGGCAGCTTCGGGAACGCCCGCAGGTGCGAGAAGGCGATGCCCGCGAGCGCGGCGCCCTCGGCCAGCGGGCGCAGCCACCGCTCGCGGACCGCCTCGGCACCCGCGATCAGGTCGCGGACCGGCGAGTGGTGCTGCGCCTGCACGAAGAACGTCGAGCAGCACGCGCCCGCCAGGATCTCCGCGATCTCCCGCCCGACGGCGGCCGGCGCCCCCGAACCCCCGTACGCCACAGGCGCGTTGACGCCCAGCACGCCCGAGGCCTTGACCGCGGCGATCGCCTCGGGCGTGACCCCGGTGCGGTCGTGGGCCTCGGCGGCGGGCGCGAGGACGCCGTCGGCGAGCCGCCGGGCGGCGGCCACCAGCGGGTGGTCCTCAAGGCGGGCTGCGGTGGCGGTCATGCGGGTGCTCCTCGGGGCCGTACGTGCCTGTGGGGACACGGTGTCAGGTCCGTGCCCCCACAGGCGGTCTACATGACCGTGAGGCGCCGCACCGCCTCACCGGTCAGTTCACGGGTGTACGGCTCGGCCCCGCCAAGCGCCCGGTGCAGGGCGAGGCCCTCGATGAGGGCGTCCAGCTGACGCGTCGTGGCCGGGTCGAAGTGCCGCTCCAGCAACTGCCTGCTGCGCGCCATCCATGCCCGCGTCAGCTCCCGGTATTCCGGGCGGCGGGCGGCGAGGGTGTACAGCTCCTGAGTGAGGACCAGGTCGCGCCGGGGACCTTCGGAGAGCGCGTGGATCAGCTCCGTGACGGCCTCCCGCGCCTCGTCCGGGCTGTCCACGCCCGCCAGGTGGCGCTCGAAGACGGCCACGATGTGGTCGGCGAACCCCGTGAACGCCTCGCGCAACAGGTCGTCGATACCGGCGAAGTGGTACGTCATCGAGCCGAGCGGCACCCCGGCGCGCGCGGCGATCTTCCGGTGCGAGACCCCCGCGACGCCCTCGTCCGCGATGTGGTCGAGCGTCGCGGCGAGAATGCGCTCGCGGCGCTTCGGGTCCGCATGTCCTGTGGCCATGCCGCGCGCCTCAGATGTCGCGGACCGGGCGGGCGGGGTTGCCCACCGCGACGACGTTCGCCGGTACGTCCTTCACGACCACGGCGCCCGCGCCGATCACGCTGTTGTCGCCGATGGTCACGCCCGGGCAGACGATGACGCCGCCGCCGAGCCAGACGTTGTCCCCGATGGTGATGGGCAGTGCGGCCTCCAGCTTGTCGCGCCGCGGGCCCGGCTCCACCGGGTGGATGGGCGTGAGCAGTTGGACGCCGGGGCCGATCTGGCAGTCCTCGCCGATGGTGATGCGGGCGACGTCGAGGGCGGTCAGGCGGTAGTTGACGAAGGTGCGGGCGCCGATGGAGATGTTGCTGCCGTAGTCGACGTACAGCGGCGGCCGCAGCTCGACGCCCTCACCGACCGAGCCGAGCAGCTCCGCGAGCACCGGGGCCGCCTTGCCCGGGTCGTCGAGGAAGGCCTCCTCGTACCGGGCGGCGAGCCGCATGGCGCGCTGCTGGCGGCTGGCGATCTCCGGGTCGTCGGCGATGTAGAGGTCACCGGCGAGCATCCGCTCCAGGTTGCTGCGCGGGTCGTCGGCGAAGTGGTCCGTGGGCATGCGGACGAACGTACACCGAGGAGCGTACGAACGTACACTCCTGGTCACAGAAAACGCGCGCGGCCGCTCGATTGGGGGACGCGCGCGCTGTTCCGGGATTCGGGTTACGCCTTGGCGAGGTTCGCGCCGCCGTCGGCGACCTTGGCGTCCAGCTCCGCGGAGATCTTGCGCTCCACGAAGAACGCGGCCGTCGGAATCGTGCCCGCGATGAGCACCCACAGCTGCTTGCCGACCGGCCACTTCGCCTTGGAGCCCAGGTCGAAGGCGACGACGAGGTACACGACGTACAGCCAGCCGTGGGCGATGGCGATGACGCGCGTGAAGTCCGCGGCGCCGTCCATGCCGAACGCGTACTTGGCGATCATGCCGAGGCAGAGGAGGACCAGGAGTACACCGGTGACGTAGGCCATGGTGCGGTAGCGGGTCAACACGGATTTCTTCATGGATACGAGCGTAACCGCCCGAGAAACCCCCGCGTCGGCGGGGACTGCGCACACGGCTGGCTGCACGTGCTGTACCTGGTCGGAACATCCCCGCATCGGCGGGGACCACCGCGCTGACCCGCGAAAACGCTAGCGCGTCAGCTCACTCGGCGTCGTCGAAATCACGTGCCGCCACCCGCAGGGGTCGCAGCATCGCGAAGATCTCGCCGCACTCCTCCGCGTCGTAGACGCCGAGGCCGAAGTCCATCGCCATGAGGTCGCGGGTGGCCGCGTCGACGGCCTCGCGGCCCTTCTCCGTGATGGTGGCGAGCGTGCCGCGCCCGTCGTTGGGGTTGGGGCGCTTGTCGACGAGGCCGGACCTCACGAGCCGGTCGACCGTGTTCGTCACGGACGTGGGGTGCACCATGAGCCGCTCGCCGATCTTCGACATGGGCAGCTCGCCCGCCTTGGAGAAGGTGAGCAGGACCAGCGCCTCGTAGCGCGCGAAGGTGAGCCCGTACGGCTTGACGACCGCGTCGACCTCGGCGAGCAGGATCTGGTGCGCGCGCATGATCGAGGTGATCGCGCCCATGGACGGCACGGACCCCCACCGCTGCTTCCAGAGTTCGTCGGCGCGGGCGATCGGATCGAAGGCGAGAGAGAGGGGCTTCGGCACGTCCCCGACCTTACCGGGCGGTCATATGGCGGTCAGCCCCGTCTCGGTCTTTGGGCTCTCGGCGCGCGCGGAGGCCCGTACTTCCAGGGCGAGCGCCGCGCAGCACAGCCCGCCGACGAGCCCTGCGCCCGCCACGACGGTGGACACGTCGAAGACCTCGGCGGCCGCCCCGGCGAGCGCGGTCCCCACGCCCTGGATGGTCATCAGGCCCGCGTTGTGCAGCGTCATGGCCCGGCCGCGCAGTTCCTCGGGCACCGCGTCCACGAACCAGCGGTCGAGCCCGAGCGTGTACGCGGATCCGGCCCCGGCGAGCAGCAGGATCGCCACCGCCCAGGCGAGGCCGGGCACGGCCGCGTAGCCGATGAGCGGCAGCAGGGTCACCGACGCGAGCGGCAGCGCGATACGGGAGCGGGCCGACGGCGAGAGCAGTGAGCCCGCGGCGAGTTCGCTCGCGACGGTTCCGACGGCCATCGAGCACATCAGGAATCCGACGGCCGCGGCGCCCGCCCCGATCTCGTCCACGTACGCCGCCGCGAGCGCCTCCGGTGCGATCACGAACATGGGCGGCACCCAGAGCAGGAGCAGTAGGGCACGGATGCGGCGGTGGCCGAGGATCTGGCGGGCGCCGGCCAGCGAGTACCGCAGCAGGGCGCCCTCCTTGTCCTTTTCGCGTTGCCGCGCGGGGCGGGCCTTCGTGCACAGGCGCAGCAGGGTGGCCGAGCAGAGGAAGGTGACGACGGTGACGGTGAGCGCGCCGCGCGGGGACACGACCGTGAGGAGTACGCCGCCGAGGCCGAAGCCGACGAGGACCGCGCTCTGCGACACGATGCGCAGCAGCGAGCGGCCGAGCACGAACAGGTCGCCGTCGCCGAGCACATCGGTGAGCGTGGCCATGCGGGTGCCGTTGAACACCGGTGACACGAGCGCGATGACGCAGCGCAGCGCGAGCAGCCCGCCGACCGGGGTGGCCGGCAGCGCCATCAGCGCAGCGCACCCGGCGCACACGAGGTCGCAGGCGACGAGCACCCGCCGCGCCGGGAACCGGTCGGCGATCCCGGACAGCAGCGTCCCGCCGACGAGGTACGGCAGGAAGCCGAGCGTGAAGGTGAGCGCACTGAGCAGCGGCGACCCGGTCAGCCCGTACACGAGCACGCTGAGCGAGATCTCCGCGACGACGACGCCGAAGAGGGAGGCGGCGTGCGCGAGGAACACGGCGCGGAACTCGGCGATACGGAACAGCCTTGTGTAGCCGGGGCGTTCGCGGGCCTTGTCGCCGGCCCTTGCACTGGTCGTGTCGCTGGTCATGGGCCGCAGCCTGCCGCCCGCTCCGCGCCGGTCGTACTGTTTCGGCCTGCGGCGAATGTTGTGGGGAGGGGGCGGGATGCCGTTGCATCTTCGGTTCGGGCAGGAGGATCTGCTGCGGTGCCGGTTCGCGATCTCGCCGCTCTGGGAGACGCAGGAGGCGATCCGTACGCTCAGGCGGCCGGACCGGCACGGCTATCACCTGCCGTGGCTGCGCCGGATCCGGGACGCCGCGCGGGGGCTCGACCTGGCGCCGGTCTGGCTGCTGATGCCGCAGCGGGGGCACACCCCGGACTTCCTCGGCCCGCCCCCGATCGGCCCCGCCGCCACCTTCGACGAGGAGATCGCCGCGTTGCGGGCGACCGGGCCCGACGAGGCGCTGCGCGGCATCACCCAGTCGCTGGCGTGCACGCCGGGCGCGGCCGACACCCCGCTCGGCCGCTCGCTTCTCGCCGAACCGGGGCGCGCTGTAAGGGAGTTGGCGGATCTCGTGGAGCAGGCCTGGCACGTCCTGGTGGAGCCCGAGTGGCCCCGGTTGCGGGCGCTGCTCGAAGCGGATGTGGCGCACCACTCGCGGCGCCTCGCCGAGGTCGGCCTCGAAGGGCTGCTCCGGGAGCTGCATCCACGGGTCGGCTGGGAACCCGGCACCCTCACCCTCACCGCCCGCGCGAGCGAGCACAGCCGGGACCTGGACGGCCGGGGCCTTGTGCTGCTGCCCAGCGTCTTCTGCTGGCCGGACGTGGTCAGCGGCTTCGAACCGCCGTGGCAGCCCACCGTCGCGTACCCGGCGCGGGGCGTCGGTGCGCTGTGGTCCGCGCCGGCCGCGAGGGCGCCCGACGCGCTGGCGAATCTGCTCGGCCGGGGCCGCGCCGACGTACTGTGCGCGCTCGCCGAGCCCGCCTCGACCAGCGCGCTCGCGCACCGGCTCGGGCGCGCGCCGTCGTCCGTGTCGGCGCATCTGGCGGCGCTGCGCGCGGCAGGGCTGCTCTCGTCGCGGCGCCACGGGCATCAGGTGCTGTACGCGCAGACGCCTCTGGGCAGCGCGCTCGTGACGGGCGATCAGGGCGTCTGACGCGGCTCCTCATGCGCGGCGCCTAATGCACAGCGAAAAGACAACCCTGTGTAACGATTGCCCGGTATTTTCGCTTTCGTACGCCTTTTTACGCCCTGTACGCGCTCCGAACCAGGGGGCAGGATGCCCGTCCCACCCACCCATACGCCCGCCCGCACCCCCACCCGCACCTTCGCGCTCACCGGCGCCGCGATCCTGCTGGCCACCTTCGTCATCGGCTGCTCCGACAGCGGCGGCGGTGGCGGCGCGGGCAGCAGCGGCGGCGGCCGCGACTCCGCCGCGGAGGCCGCGCAGCGGACCGCCCCGTCCGGCTCCCCCACCGACTCCTCGCCGTTCTGGGTCGACCCGGACTCCGACGCCTCCGACCAGGTCGCGAAGTGGAAGCGGGAGGGGCGCGGCTCCGACGCCGCCATGGTCGAGCGGATCGCCGCGCACCCGCAGGCGATGTGGGCGCCGGGCGACTATCCGCGCCCGCCGATCTCGGAGGCCGCCGCGCAGGCCAGGAAGGCGGGCAAGACGCTGGTGCTGGTCGCGTACAACATCCTGCACCGCGACTGCGGGCAGCACTCGGCGGGCGGGGCGCACAGCGCGGACTTCTACCACCAGTGGATCGACGCGTTCGCCTCCGGCATCGGGAAGGCGAAGGCCGTCGTCGTCCTCGAACCGGACGCGATCGGGCACATCGTCAGCGGCTGCAGTCCGAAGCAGTACGAGGACGAGCGGTACGCGCTGATGTCGTCGGCGATCGACCGCCTCAAGCGGCAGCCGAACACGAAGGTGTACGTCGATGCCGGGAACCCGGCGTGGATCCCCGACGCGAGCAAGCTGGTGGATCCGTTGCGGCGGGCCGGGGTCGGGAAGGCGGACGGGTTCTCTCTGAACGTGTCCAACTTCCAGACGGACAAGGCCAGCGCGGCGTACGGCCGCCGGCTGTCCGGGCTGCTCGACGGCGCGCACTTCGTGGTCGACACCAGCCGCAACGGTGCGGGGCCCTACGGGGACGGGCAGGGCGACGCGTGGTGCAACCCGCCGGGCCGCGCGCTCGGCTCCGCCCCGACCACGAGGACGGGCAACGCGCTGAACGACGCGAACCTGTGGGTGAAGCGGCCGGGCGAATCGGACGGCACGTGTCGTGGCGGGCCGGCGGCCGGGACCTGGTGGGCGGACTATGCGCTGGGACTGGCCCGGAACAAAACCAGCCCCGCCGGCGATTGAGGCGCGGGGTCCGGGGCGGAGCCCCGCGGGCGCAACCACGGCTCCGTGAGCCTTACTCCACCTGGATCCACTTCGCCTCGGACGAGACCCCGTCCGCGTCGGACACAAACACCATGTACCACCCCGGAGGGACCAACGTCTTGTCCTTGGGGGCGGTCAGCGTCACCGAACCCTTGGACTTCTTGACGTCGAGGGCGATCGAGCGCTGTTCCACGTCCGTCGTGTGGGTCACGGCGGACGGCCGCATGAGGCGGGCCTTGACGATGCCGTCGGCCCGCTTCGTACGGAACGTGGCCCGCCCGCTCGACGGAAGCGTCTCGGGGCCCGCGCCGAGGACGGGTCGCTGATCGCCGCCGCGGTGCAGGGCGGGCGGCGTGTAGATCTCCATGCGCTGCTCGAAGTGGCCGAGCTTGGTGTTCTGCTGGTTGTCGTAGAGCGGGTCGGAGCCGAAGCTGACGACCCGGCCGTCGGGCAGCAGCAGCGCCTCCGAGTGGTAGTTGCGGCCGACCTTGGGGGCGGCGGCCTCCTGGAAGGCGTTCTGCTGGGGGTCGTAGAACTGCGCCTTGTGGATGTTGCTGGCGCTGCGGCCCCGGTAGTCCTTGGATCCGTTCGTCGTGAAGACGGAGTCGTCCGGCATGATGACGGAGTTCAAGTAGCGGGTGCCCTGCGGCAGTTGGGGCCCGGTCTGGAAGGAGGGGCTCTCCTTCTTCAGGTCCACGACCGCTGTGCGGGACGTCGCCTTCTTGGACTCGCCGACACCGCCGCCGCCGAGGATCATGAACCGCTGGTCCTGCGCGGGCGGCAGCAGCAGCGAGGACGAGGTCTCCGTCTGGTCCGTGTCGGTGAGGCCCGGGACCTTCTCGAACTTATTGGTCTTCAGGTCCCACAGGCCGGGGACGCGCCCCTTGGTGGCGGGGCCGTAACCGGCGTTCGAGGCCGGGTAGAAGAGCTTGCCGCCCTTGGTGAGGAAGAGCGCCGGGTAGGTCGGGAAGTAGCGCTTGGGGCCCATCGACCACTTCTTGGTCTTCGGGTCGTAGATCTCGTTGTCGCCGGGGTCGATCATGCCGACGTCGTCGAGCCCGGAGACCGCGAGCACCTTGCCGTCCTCCAGGCCGACGAGCGTGGGATACCAGCGGGCCTTCTCCATCGGGTCGACCGGCACGTACCGCTCGGCGACGGGGTCGAACTCGTAGGCCTCCTTGATCCCCTGGAAGTCCTGCTTCTCCATGGTGATCTTCTCGGAGAGGCCGTACGTATTGTCGGCGTCCTTGCCGCGCAGGCCCTCGATCTCGTACTGGGCATTGTCGTCGGTGACGTGCTGCTCGCCCTTCTGGGCGGCCTCGACGAAGACGCGGGCCTCGCTCGCCTTGATCTTCGTCCTCCACGGCTGCATGACGCCTGCGGCGTTGCGCTTCTTGTCGAAGGCGCGCTTCGCCTTGGGCACGGTGACGTCGAACCTGGAGACGTACTCGGTGCCGGAGGGGGAACGGAACGTGGTCCCCTTCTTCAGGTGAACGGCCTTGTCGGGGCTCTCGTTCTTGACGCGCATGCCGCCGCCGGCCTTCTCGACCTCGCCGTCGAGCCGCTCGTAGCGGGCGGTGCCGCCCGCCACCAGGAGCCGCCCGCCGGGGAGTTGGGCGTGGCCGCCGCAGAAGAAGTCGGCGGGGGTGGGGATCTTCTTGAAGGTGTTCGCCTTCGGGTCCCACAGGACGGTGTCGAAGGTACCCGCGTCGAATTTCTTCTGCTCGTTGCCCGAGCCCGCGACGATGAGGACCTTGCCGGTGTGCAGGAGCGCGGCGTGGATGGCGTTGGTGCGGTACTCCTCGGGGATGTCGATCTGCGACCAGGAGCCGTACTTGGCCTTGTAGCCGGGCTGGGCGATCTTCCAGTCCTCGTACCGCTCGGTGGCGAAGGTCCAGGCGGCCGGGGCGTTCAGGCCGACGAGGAGGGCGACGCCGCCCGCGCCGAGGACGGTCTTCCGCATCCGGCGTGAAGGTCTGTAGGCCATGGGTCAGTTCCCTCCGGTGGTCGACGTGCTGGGGGTCGCCGGCTGCACGGCCCGGACCGGTTCGGCCTCCACCCTCTTGGCGGTCGCGGCCGCCGCGGCCTCGCGGCGCTGCGAGGCGAACCACACGACGGGCGGCGCGAGCGCGATGCACAGCGCGAGGACCGCCCAGGTGCGCATGGCCACGTGGGTGTGGTCGAGGGCGACGGACGCCACGAGCGACGTGGCGAGCACGCCCGCCCAGCACAGGTGGATACGGAAGGTCAGCGGCTGGTCGGCGCTGGCGTCGCCGCCCTTGGGGGTGACGACGAAGCGGCTGGGGCGGCCGAGGAGGGCCGCGCCGAGCGACTTGAGGTAGATGGGCGCGGAGATCGCCGACATCCCCATGCCGGCGAGGCCGCCCGAGCCCTCGGGTTCGTGCGGCGAGACGTTGTGCCGCCGGTTCCAGAGGTAGAGGCCGATCTGGAGGGCGGCCGCGTCGCTGTAGAGCATGAGCCACACGGACGCGGACACCTGCGTGCCGGAGGCGCCCGTCCACAGGAACAGCACGCAACTCAGCACGCCGAGCAGCCAGTTGACGGCCGTCATCGGGTAGTAGACGAGCATCATCGTGTACGAGAAGAGGCGGCCGGGCGGCATCGAGGCCGGCGCCTTCCAGTACTGCCGGAACAGCGTCTCGTACGTGCCGCGCGACCAGCGGGTCTGCTGGGTGAAGAAGTCCGTCCAGGAGGCGGGGCCCTCGCCGACCGCGAGCACGTCGGGGGTGTAGACGGAGCGCCAGCGCTCGTGGGTGTCCGGGTTGCGGTGGCGGTGGATCTCGAAGCCGGTCGCCATGTCCTCGGTGATCGAGTCGACGAGCCCGCCGATCTGCTTCAGGGCGGTGATCCGGACGACGTTGTTGGTGCCGACGAACATGGGGGCGCGGTAGCGGTTGCCCGCGCGCTGGATCAGAGCGTGGAAGAGGAACTGCTGGGACTCGGCGGCCTTGGTGACCGGGGAGTCGTAGTTGCCGTAGACCTGCGGGCCGACGACGAACGCGACGTCGGGGTCGCGGAAGTAGCCGAGCATCCGCTCGAGGAACTCGGGGTGCGGCACGTGGTCGGTGTCGACGGAGGCGAAGAAGTCGTAGTCCGAGCCGTGCGCGGCGAGCCAGGCGTTGTAATTGCCGTGCTTGGTACGGGTCTTGTGGGGGCCCTTCTTCTGGTTCCACTCCGGGATGCCCTTGCGGGTGAAGTGGTGGACGCCGAGCCGGTCGCAGAGCGTCCTGACGTCGGGGTCGTCGCCCTCGTCCAGGAGCCAGACGTCCAGCGGCCCTTCGTGCGTGAGGCGCACGGCGCCCTCGAGGGTGGCCCGCACCATCGCGAGGGGTTCCTTGCCGGGGACGTACGTGGTGAGGAACGCGACGCGGGTGCCGGGCTCGGCACGGACCGGGATCGGGTCCCTGGCGACCATCGTCGCGTGGGCGATGGAGATGACGTTGACGACCATGAACAGCTCGATGAGCCCGATCGCGACGAGCATCACGATGTCGAGCGAGACCAACCAGCGTTCGCCGCCCTCGCGTTCCACCCAGTGGGTGGGCCACACCAGGTACACGAGGAGCGCCCCGGTGAGCAGGGGCGCGAGCGTCATCAGCAGGACGGCTCGTATTCGGTGGGGCTCGTTCGCCAGAAGCGAGGTGTACTGCACCCGGTAGCCGCCGTCGCCGGGCGGCTCGGTGAGCGGCCCGGCGAGCTTGCTGTAGGTGTCGTAGTCGTAGCCCTCGTCAGGCCGCACAGCGCCCTCCAGGATCTGGTGTTCGACCGTCTCGGTACCCCAACAAAAGGGGACTTTCCCGGGCGTGTCGACCAGAGGAGCGCGTACGAGTGAGGTATGAGGAGGGCTACGCCAATCAGCCGTCGGAGAGTTGCCGCTCCACGGTTTCGACCTTCGAGGTCAGGCCGTCGGTGCTGCATCTCCCGGGGACAACCCCCGGACCCCCGGCCACAAAGGCAACCGGCCCGGCACCCCGCAGGGGGGCCGGGCCGGAACCGCAGTGCGCAGCTATTCGGAGAGGTGCCGCTCGACCGTGTCGACCTTCGAGGTCAGACCGTCCGTCACCCCGGGGCGGATGTCCGCCTTCATGACGACCGAGACGCGCGGCGCGCGGGCCTCGACCACCGCGACGGCGCGCTTGACCACCGCCATCACCTCGTCCCACTCACCTTCCACGGAGGTGAACATCGCGTCGGTGCGGTTCGGGAGGCCGGATTCGCGGACCACGCGGACCGCTTCGGCGACGTACTCCCCCACGTCCTCGCCGACCCCGAGCGGGGTCACGGAGAAGGCGACGATCATGCGCTCACGACACCTTCCTGGCGGGCGCGACCCGCGATCACCGCGGCCTCGCCCTCGCGCTTGAGCTTGCGCTCGGCGAAGAAGCCGCCGGTGGGCAGGACCGAGAGGACGAAGTAGAGCGCGGCGGTGCCGAAGCTCCACTTCGTACGGTTCCAGGCGTCGAGCCAGAAGATCACGTACAGGACGAAGAGGACGCCGTGGACCATGCCCATCACGGGCACCCCGTTGAAGTCCGTCGTCCGCTTCAGGACCGAGCAGATCAGCAGCAGCAGGAAGGAGACGGCCTCCGGGGCGGAGACCAGGCGGAGGCGTCGGAGGGCGGAGGCGGTCTTGAGGTCCACGGTGCACCTTCGGCTAAGCGGGGCGGACGGTCGTTGATCTTGTGAATGTACGCACAAGCGTTTTCCCATTGTGGCATCGCGCCGATGGGGGCCTGTCGGCGGGCTCTCCCCGGCGGCTACCGTCGACCTCGTGGCTACGTTCCGACTGCAGGGCAGCAAGGTGCTGGCCGTCGACATGAGCGGCGACAGCGTGAAGGCGAAGAACGGCTCGATGGTCGCCTACGACGGCCGGATGGCGTTCAAGAAGCTGAGCGGGGGTGGCGAGGGGATCCGGGGCATGGTGACCCGGCGCATCACCGGTGAGCAGCTGACCGTGATGGAGGTCAAAGGGGAGGGCACCTGCTGGTTCGCGGACCGGGCGAGCGAGATCAACCTCGTCGGGCTGCGGGGCGAGAAGCTCTACGTCGAGTCGAGCAACCTGCTCTGCACGGACGCTGGACTGCACACCGGCACCTCCTTCACCGGCGTCCGCGGCGCCTCCCAGGGCAACGGCCTGTTCACGACGACCGTCGAGGGCCACGGGCAGGCGGCGATCATGAGCGAGGGCCCGGCCGTCGTCCTGCGCGTCGGCCACGACTACCCGCTGACCGTCGACCCCGGCGCGTACATCGCGCACCAGGGCAACCTGCGGCAGTCGTTCCAGTCGGGGGTGACCTTCCGTACGTTCCTGGGGGAGGGCGGCGGCGAGGCCTTCCAGATCCTCTTCGAGGGCGACGGGCTCGTCTACGTACAGCCCAGTGAGCGCAACACGATCGCGGGGGACGTGTGATGCCGGCACCGGGCTTCCGTGAGATCAACTCGAAGATGGTCGAGGCGACCGTCGTGCCGGGGCAGCGGCTCTACAGCCAGCGCGGCGCGATGCTCGCGTACCAGGGCGACGTCTCCTTCACGCCCAACGTCCAGGGCGGGCAGGGCGGGGTGATGTCCATGCTCGGGCGGCGGGTCGCGAACGAGTCGACGCCGCTGATGACCGTCGAGGGCAGCGGCACCGTGCTGTTCGGGCACGGCGGCCACCACGTCCAGGTGATCACGCTGTCCGGCGACACCCTGTACGTCGAGGCGGACCGCCTGCTCGCCTTCGACGGGGCGCTGCGCCAGGGGACGATGTTCATGGGCGCGCAGGGCGGCGTGATGGGCATGGTGCGCGGCCAGGTGTCCGGGCAGGGTCTGTTCACGACGACGCTGCAGGGCCACGGCTCGGTGGCGGTGATGGCGCACGGCGGGGTCATCGAGCTCCCGATCACCCCCGGCCGGTCGGTGCACGTCGACCCGCAGGCGTACGTGGCGCACCACGGCGACGTACGCAACAAGCTGTCCACAGCGCTCGGCTGGCGGGACATGGTGGGGCGCGGCAGCGGCGAGGCGTTCCAGTTGGAGCTGAGCGGGAGCGGTGCGGTGTACGTACAGGCGTCGGAGGACAAACTGTGAACGCTCATCCGGCCGGGGGCCCGGCGATCTTCGACCCGATGACCCTGCCGGTCGACGACAACGTCAACGCGTACACCTTCTGCGTGGAACTGCGGGGCAGCCAGTGGTTCCTGCAGAAGGGGAAGATGATCGCCCACTACGGGCGGATCGACTTCAACGGCATCGGGCACGGCCGGCTCGACCGGCTCGTGCGCACCTCGTTCCACTCGCCGCTGCACGCGAGCGACTGGGTGGTCGCGGAGGGCAGCGGCAAGATGCTGCTCGCGGACCGGGCCTTCGATGTGAACTCGTACGACCTCGAGAACGGGAACCTGACGATCCGCGCGGGGAATCTGCTCGCTTTTCAGCCAACTCTCGCGCTGAAGCAATCCATCGTTCCCGGCTTCCTCACACTCATTGGCACCGGCAAATTTGTAGCGGCATCAAACGGTCCGGTTGTGTTCATGGAGCCGCCGATCCGGGTCGATCCGCAGGCGCTCGTCGGCTGGGCCGACTGCCCCTCGCCCTGCCACCACTACGACCACGGATACCTGACGGGCGTGATCGGCGGTCTACGTGCGATGACGGGCGTCGGCGGGGTCTCGGGCGAGGAGCATCAGTTCGAGTTCGTGGGCTCCGGGACGGTGCTGCTGCAATCCAGCGAGTCGTTGATGCCGGAACAACCGGTGGGTGACGTACCTCACCAGGGAGGAGTTCCCGGTGGACCAGGGGCGTCGACGGGTCAACCGGGGGCACCGCGTCTTCCCGGACAGCTCGGCGACCTCCAGCGTCGCTTCGGGCTGTGAGCGGTAGTCTGCAGAGTGTGACGTCGAACGCGTGACCCCATTGCGTTCTGGTCCGCACCCCTCGGGTGCCCGGGGTGCGCAGTGTCACCCCCCACATTCGTTCGCCTTTCAACTTCTTAGGTAGAATCGATTCCATGGAGACCGAGACGGCCACGCCGTGGCTGACCGACGAGGAGCAGTGCGCCTGGCGCACCCACCTGGAGGTCAACAGACTGCTCAATTACCAGCTGGAGAAGGATCTCCAGCCCTTTGGCCTGACGATGAACGACTACGAGATCCTGGTGAACCTCTCCGAGGCCGAGGATCTCCGGATGCGGATGAGCGACCTCGCGGCCGCGACCCTGCAGTCCAAGAGTCGGCTCTCGCATCAGATCACCCGCATGGAGAACGCGGGCCTGGTCCGCCGTGAGAACTGCGAGTCGGACCGCCGGGGCCTCTACACCGTGCTCACCGACTACGGCATGGAGACCATGCGGAAGGTCGCCCCGCACCACGTGGCGTCCGTCCGCAGGCACTTCGTGGACCTCATCTCCCCGCAGGAGCTGGGCGGCCTGCGGCAGGCCCTCTCCCCCATCGCGGAACACCTGCGTTCGCAACGCGGCAAACCGTAAATCCGTCAGCCGGAGGGCAGCGCGAGCTCGAAGAGCGCCCCGCCCTCCGGCGCGGATCGCACCGTGAGCGAGCCACCGTGCCGCTCCGCCACGTCCCGGGCGATGGCGAGGCCGAGACCGGCCCCGCCGCCGTCCCGGGTGCGCGCGTCTTCGAGCCGTACGAACCGCTCGAAGATCCGCTCCCGCTCGTCCTCCGGCACGCCCTGCCCGTCGTCGGCGACCCTCAGCACCACCCGGCCGTCCTCCGCGCGCACCGCCACCCGGACCCCGGCGCCGGCGTGCCGCTGCGCGTTGTCCACGAGGTTGCCGAGGACCCGCGCCAACTGGCCGCGGGAGCCGCTGACCTGAGGCACCGCCGCCACGTCCACGGCGACGGGGACCCGGTCGCCGACCCGCTGGGACAGCTCCTCGCGCACCAGGGCGCCCAGGTCGACCTCGGCGCCGCCGGGCTTCTCCCCCGCGTCGAGCCGGGCCAGCAGGAGCAGATCGGCGGCCAGTTCCTGCAGCCGCACCGTGTCCTCGACGGCGCCGTCCACATCGAGCAACTCAGGGTGGGCCGCGCCGACTTCGAGCTGGGTGCGCAGCGAGGCGATCGGGCTGCGCAGCTCGTGCGAGGCGTCGGCGACGAACCGGCGCTGGCGCTCCACGGAGGCCTCCAGCGCGGCGAGCGTCTCGTTCGTGGTGCCGGCGAGCCGGGCCACCTCGTCGTGGGTGTCCGGTTCCGGCACCCGCCTCCCCAGGTCCTGCGACGCCGTGATCGCGGCCATCTCGGCGCGGATGCCCTCCACGGGCCGCAGCGCGCGCCGGGTCACCAGGTACGTCACCCCGCCCACGATGACGAGCAGCACGGGGAAGCCGATCAGCATGGAGGTCAACGCCGTGTTGACCGCGCCCTGTTCGGCTTCGAGGGAGGCGCCCGCGTACACGGTCAGATCCCCGTACGCGGTGTCCTCGACCTCGACCGCGGCGAACCGGTAGTCGGCGCTGTCGCCGTCGATGGTGGCGCTGCCGTCGGTGTAGTCGGTGTCGTCGGAGACGCTGCCGTTCTGCTGGCTGTCGTCTCCCCCGTCGTCGTCGCCGTCGTCATCGGGGCGCGCCGCGCCGGGCTTCACGTCGCTCACGCCGGTGCCGGAGATCTTCTCCAGGTCCTCGGACGTGGCCAGCAGCCTGCCGTCCCCGTCGACGACCTGAACCGGGTCCTCGTCGTCCAGGTCGAGCGCGTCGGGCGCGGTGCCGGTGGCCAGGGAGGTGGCGACGCGGCGGGCCGTGGAGTCGGCGTCGCGGCCCGCCTGCTCGGTGAGGTTGCCGCGCAGCGAGAGCAGCACGGTGGCGCAGGCCGCGACCAGGGCCACCGCGACCACGAGGGTGGCGGCGAGGGCGGCGCGGGCCCGTACGGAGCCGAAGGGCCTCCTCAGCCTGCTCATCGGGGCACCTCCAGTCGGTATCCGGCGCCGCGCACCGTGCGGATGAGGGAGGAGCCGAGCTTGCGCCGCAGAGCGCTCACGTACACCTCGACGATGTTCGGGTCCCCCTCGTACGCGAAGTCCCATACGTGGTCGAGGATCTCGCTCTTGGACACGACCTCACCGGCGCGGGTCACGAGCTGCTCGAGGACCGCGAACTCCTTGGTGGTGAGCGCGACTTCACCGTCCTCGGCGTGGGTGACGCGGCGCGCGGCGGTGTCGACGGCGTAGGGCCCGACGGTGTGCACGGGACTGGCGCCACCGGCGCTGCCCCGGCGCCGCAGCAGCGCCTTCACTCGCGCGACCAGCACCACGTACGAGAACGGCTTGGTCAGGTAGTCGTCCGCGCCGGTGTCGAGCCCCTCGGCCTCGTCGTACTCGCCGTCCTTCGCGGTCAGCATCAGGATCGGCACGTCGTTGCCGGCGGCGCGCAGGGCGGCGCAGACCCGGTAGCCGTTCATGCCGGGCAGCATGATGTCGAGCACGACCAGGTCGTACGCCGCCTCGCTCGCCTGGTGCAGGCCTTCCAGGCCGTCGTGGACCACGTCGACGGCGTAGCCCTCGGCGGTGAGTCCCTTGGCGAGCGACAGGGCCAGCCGCTTTTCGTCCTCGACGATCAACAAGCGCATGCGTTCAGGGTGGCAGGTCGAACCTGAAGAACCCTTCAGGGTCCTTCAGCGGGGCTTCAGGGTCGTCAGGGCAGTGTGTTTCTCGAAGGACGGACAGGGCGGCCCGAAGCCGCCCACCAACCACGGGAGAAGCTCATGAAGCGCCGTACCACTGTCATCTCCGCCGTCGCCGCCATGGCCCTGCTCGGCGGAGGCACGGCCACCGCGGTCGCGGTCACCGGCGACGACGGCGGCTCGTCGAGCGCGGCCCAGTCGTCCGTGCGGGTCAAGGACGACGACGGCGTGAGCGACAACCAGGAGGAGGTCAACGAGGCGAAGGGCGCCCAGGTCAAGGCCGAGGACGCCATCGCCGCCGCCCTGAAGCACACGTCCGGCACGGCCGTCGGCGCCGACCTCGACTCCGACGACGGCCGGCTCGTCTGGGACGTCGACGTGATCGGCTCCGGCAACAAGTGGCAGCACGTCGAGGTCGACCCGGGCACGGGCAAGGTGCTCGGCTCCCACACGGAGCGCGACGACGACGGTGACGACAGCGCGGCCCATGTCGCGGCGACCCTGAAGGGCGCGTCCACGTCGGCCGAGGACGCCGCCAAGGCCGCGGCCTCGAAGGGCACGGTCACGTCGGTGGACGCGGACGACGACGGCTCGGTCAAGGTCTGGGAGGTCGAGACGACGTCGGCGAACGGGGCGGAGCACGACTGGCACGTGGACTTCCAGTCGGGTGCGGTGTCCGTGGACCACTCGTCGGACGACGACGGCGACGACGACTGACGTCCATCCGGGCGGTCACCCGGAACCGGGGCGGAGCCACAGGGCTCCGCCCCGGTTCGCGTGGGCTGGGCTTGATCGCCCCTGCTCCCACGACGGTCCGGCCCACCCACGCCCACGCCACGGGGCTCCGCCCCGGCCCCCGCTGCTCAATCGCCGCAGGGGCTTAATTTTGCCTACTCGCCGCCGACAAGGGCCCCGCCCATCTCCCTCCCACCCGCCCCCTCCGGGGGCGTCGGCCCGACGGGGTACCGCCCCGCCTTGGGCGAGTAGCCGCAAGGACGGCTCCCCGCCAATTACGGTCGACCGCCACCGCCTCGGGCAATCCGCCGCAGACACGGCTCCCCACCCGAGCCGGTCGACCGCACCCGCCTCGGGCAATCCGCCGCAGACACGGCTCCCCACCCGTTGCGGTCGGCCGCCCCCGCCTTGGGCAATCTGCCGCCTTGGGCGGCAGGGTGGGCAAGGCGGCACCCCGGTGCCGCGCAACGCGAACGACGGGCGCCGGCCCCGGTACCGCCCATGGCACCACGTGCAGGCCGCACCAAACTCAGGCGCCGGCCCCGGTACAGGTGACTGCCCCGGCGTAGGCCGCACTCACCTCAGGCGCCGACCCCGGCCCCCGGCTCACCGACCCGTCAGGCCCGCCACCAGCTCGTCCGCCGCCCGGTACGGGTCCAGGTCGCCGGAGACGATGCGGGCGGCCAGGGCGCCGAGGCGGCGGTCTCCGGAGAGGTCGCCGATGCGTTCGCGCAGCGCCGTCACGGCGATCGTTTCCACCTCGCGGGCCGCCCGCGCCGCCCGCCGCTCGGAGAGCACATCGTGCTCCTCCATCCACGCCCGGTGCTTCTCCAGCGCCTCGACGACCTCGTCGACGCCCTCCCCGCGCGCGGCGACCGTCTTCACGATCGGCGGGCGCCAGTCGCCGGGGGCACGGGATTCACCGAGCCCCAGCATGTGGTTCAGCTCGCGGGCCGTGGCATCCGCCCCGTCCCGGTCGGCCTTGTTGACCACGTACACGTCGCCGATCTCCAGGATCCCTGCCTTGGCCGCCTGGATGCCGTCACCCATGCCGGGGGCCAGCAGGACCACCGACGTGTCCGCCTGCGAGGCGATCTCGACCTCGGACTGGCCGACGCCGACCGTCTCGACGAGTACGACGTCGCAGCCCGCCGCGTCCAGGACACGGATCGCCTGCGGCGCCGCCCACGCGAGCCCGCCCAGATGCCCGCGCGTCGCCATCGAGCGGATGTAGACCCCGGGGTCGGACGCGTGCTCCGACATCCGCACCCGGTCGCCAAGGAGCGCGCCACCGCTGAACGGCGACGACGGGTCGACGGCGAGCACGCCGACCCGCTTCCCGACCCGCCGGTACGCACTCACGAGCGCCGAGGTCGAAGTCGACTTGCCGACACCCGGCGAACCGGTGAGACCGACCACGTAGGCCCCACCCGTGAGCGGAGCCAACGCGGCCATGACCTCGCGCAGCTGCGGGGACGCCCCCTCCACCAGCGAGATCAGCCGGGCCACGGCACGCGGCCTGCCCTCCCTCGCCTGCGCGACCAACGTGGGGACGTCCTGCATCACAGCTCCGTTCACCAGTTCTCGTACACCGACGAAGACGTCATTCGAATACGAAGGCGTTATGCCTTGGGTACCCGCACGACCAGCGCGTCACCCTGACCGCCGCCACCGCACAGGGCCGCCGCGCCGACACCGCCGCCGCGCCGCTTCAGCTCCAGGGCGAGGTGCAGGACGATGCGCGCGCCGGACATCCCGATCGGGTGACCCAGCGCGATGGCCCCGCCGTTGACGTTCACCTTTTCCGAGGACACTCCGAGGTCCTTCATTGACTGCACGGCGACCGCCGCGAAGGCCTCGTTGATCTCGATGAGGTCGAGGTCCTCGGTGCCGATGCCCTCCTTCTTGAGGGCGTGCTGGATGGCGTTCGAGGGCTGCGACTGCAAGGAGTTGTCCGGGCCCGCGACGTTGCCGTGCGCGCCGATCTCGGCGATCCAGTCCAGGCCCAGCTCCAGCGCCTTCGCCTTGCTCATGACGACGACCGCGGCGGCGCCGTCCGAGATCTGCGAGGAGGTGCCGGCGGTGATCGTGCCGCCCTTGTCGAAGGCCGGACGCAGCTTGCCGAGGGACTCCGCGGTGGTCTCCGCGCGGATGCCCTCGTCCTTGCTGAAGACGACCGGCTCGCCCTTGCGCTGCGGGATCTCGACGGGCGTGATCTCGGCCTCGAAGATGCCGTTCTTCTGCGCCGCGGCGGCCCGCTGGTGCGACAGGGCGGCCACCTCGTCCTGCTCGGGACGGGCGATGCCGAGGCGGGTGTTGTGCTTCTCCGTCGACGCGCCCATGGGGATGTTCTCGAAGGCGTCGGTGAGGCCGTCGTGCGCCATCGCGTCGAGCATCTCGACCGCGCCGTACTTGTAGCCCTCGCGGGACTTCGGCAGCAGGTGCGGCGCGTTCGTCATGGACTCCTGGCCACCGGCCACGACCACGTCGAACTCGCCGGCGCGCACGAGCTGGTCGGCCAGCGCGATGGCGTCGAGCCCGGACAGACACACCTTGTTGATCGTGAGCGCCGGGACGTTCATCGGAATGCCCGCCTTGACCGCGGCCTGGCGCGCCGGGATCTGCCCTGCCCCGGCCTGCAGCACCTGGCCCATGATCACGTACTGCACCTGGTCGCCACCGATTCCCGCACGGTCGAGGGCGGCCTTGATCGCGAAGCCGCCCAGGTCGGCTCCGGAGAAGGACTTGAGCGAGCCGAGCAGACGGCCCATGGGCGTCCGCGCGCCCGCGACGATCACTGACGTGGTACCGGTCGTTCCTGACATGAGGCACGGCCCCTTGGAGGTGAGAAGTGAACGAGGGTTTACTCGAATGTACTGACCGGTATGGCGCACGTCATCGTCACCGGGGTGTGATCGCGCGCACGTTGCGTAACCACCTCGAACCGCGCTGCACTTAAAGCATGCTGACGCGAATCGACCACATCGGGATCGCCTGCTTCGACCTCGACAAGACCGTCGAGTTCTACCGGGCCACGTACGGCTTCGAGGTGTACCACTCCGAGGTCAACGAGGAGCAGGGCGTGCGCGAGGCCATGCTCAAGGTCAACGAGACGAGCGACGGGGGCGCCACCTACCTCCAGCTGCTCGAACCCACCCGCGAGGACTCCGCCGTCGGCAAGTGGCTGGCCAAGAACGGCGAGGGTGTGCACCACATCGCCTTCGGCACGGCCGACGTCGACACGGACGCGAACGACATCAAGAACAAGGGCGTACGCGTCCTCTACGAAGAGCCCCGACGTGGCTCGATGGACTCGCGCATCACGTTCCTGCACCCCAAGGACTGTCACGGCGTACTGACCGAACTCGTCACTGCGGCACCTAAGGACTCGGTGGAGCACTGACCTCCACATAGCCGGGCCGGTAGGGTTGTGGGGCGGCTGCCGTCTCCAACGGCCAGTCGTGGGCCGGGGTCCGGGTATCGGGGGACGAGGGTCGGGGCAAGTCGGGCAGCACACGGCATCAGCCGTAACGGTCCGACGGCGCCGTCCCATTCGATCTGACACCATTCCCCGGGGGCGCCGTTCGCGGGATGGGCGGGGCTCGTAAGAAGAACTTGCGACCAGGGGACGGATGGGACCGCGCAGTGCGGGGCTATGAGAGCCAGGACGGCCGACGGCCGGCTGAGACCGACCATCTCTCGCGGTTCGAAGCCGAGATGGACCGGCTGAAGACCGATCGGGAGAAGGCCGTCCAGCACGCCGAGGACCTCGGCTACCAGGTGGAGGTGTTGCGCGCCAAGCTGCACGAGGCGCGCCGCAGCCTCGCGACCCGGCCTGCCTACGACGGGTCGGACATCGGCTACCAGGCCGAACAGCTCCTCCGTAACGCGCAGATCCAGGCCGACCAGCTGCGCGCCGACGCCGAGCGCGAGCTGCGCGAGGCCCGTGCGCAGACCCAGCGGATCCTCCAGGAGCACGCCGAGCAGCAGTCCCGGCTCCAGTCCGAGCTGCACACGGAGGCCGTCAACCGGCGCCAGCAGCTCGACCAGGAACTCTCCGAGCGCCGCCGCACGGTCGAGACGCACGTCAACGAGAACGTGCAGTGGGCCGAGCAGCTGCGCGCCCGCACCGAGCAGCAGGCCCGCCGCCTCCTCGACGAGTCGCGCGCCGAGGCCGATCAGGCGCTCGCCGCCGCCCGTACCGAGGCCGAGCGCGTCGCCGACCAGGCCCGCCAGCGCCTCACCTCCGAGGCCGAGGAGGCGCGCGCCGAGGCGCAGTCGATCCTGGCCCGCGCCCGGCAGGACGCCGAGCGCCTGCTGAACGCCGCGTCGACGCAGGCGCAGGAGGCCACCGACCACGCCGAGCAGCTGCGGACGTCGACGAGCGAGGAGTCCGAGCAGGCCCGCCGCCGGTCCGGCGAGCTGAGCCGGGCCGCCGAGCAGAAGATCGCCGAGGCGGACAGCGCGCTGCGCGAGGCCCGCACCGAGGCCGACAAGGTGCTCGCGGAGGCGAAGGACGCCGCGGCCAAGCAGCTCGCGACCGCCGAGTCGACCAACGAGCAGCGCACCCGCACCGCCAAGGAGCAGGTGGCCCGCCTGGTCCAGGAGGCCACCAAGGACGCGGAGACCACGAAGTCGGAGGCCGAGCAGGTCGTCGCCGACGCGCGCGCCGAGGCCAAGCAGCTGATCGCCGCGGCCAAGGAGAAGGCCCGTACGGTCACCGCCGAGGAGACCGCCGGCGAGCTCGCGAAGGCCGCGCGCACCGCGGAGGACGTGCTCAACAAGGCGTCCGAGGAAGCCAAGGCGACGACGAAGGCGGCGGCCGACGAGGCCGAGCGGCTCCGCTCCGATGCCGAGGCCGAGGCCGACCGGCTGCGCGCCGAGGCGCACGACCTGGCGACGGAGCTCAAGGGCGCCGCCAAGGACGACACCAAGGAGTACCGCGCCAAGACCGTCGAGCTCCAGGAGGAGGCGCGCAGGCTGCGCGGCGAGGCCGAGCAGCTGCGGGCCGAGGCCGTCGAGGAGGGCGAGCGGATCCGGGCCGAGGCCCGCCGCGAGGCCGTCCAGCAGATCGAGGAGTCGGCCAGCACCGCCGAGCAGTTGCTCTCCAAGGCGAAGGCGGACGCGGACGAGCTGCGGACCGCCGCGACGACGGAGAGCGAGCGCGTCCGCACGGAGGCCATCGAGCGGGCCACGTCGCTGCGCAAGCAGGCCGAGGAGACCCTCGAACGCACGCGCGCGGAGGCCGAGCGGTACCGCACCGAGGCCGAGGAGCAGGCCGAGGCCACCAGGTCCGAGGCGGAGCGCGCGGCGCAGGAGCTCAAGGACGAGGCCGAGCAGGCGATGCGGGCCAAGCAGGAGGAGGCGGCCCGCGAGCTGACCCGCCTGCACACGGAGGCCGAGGAGCGCCTGACCGCATCGGAGACGGCGCTGAACGAGGCGCGGGAGCAGGGCGAGACGCTGCGCCGCGAGGCCGCCGAGGAGGTCGAGCGGCTGCGCGCGGACGCAGCCGAGCGTGCCCGTACGGTGCAGGCGCAGGCCGAGACGGAGGCCGAGCGCCTTCGTACGGAGGCCGCGTCCGACGCCGCGACGACCCGCTCCGAGGCCGAGAACGTCGCCGTACGACTGCGGTCCGAGGCGTCCAACGAGGCGGAGCGGCTCAAGACGGAGGCGCAGGAGTCCGCCGACCGGATCCGCGCCGAGGCGCAGACCGCCGCCGAGCGGATCGCCACCGAGGCCGCCGAGACGCTGGCCGCCGCCCAGGAGGAGGCGGCGCGGCGCCGCCGCGAGGCCGAGGAGACGCTCGGCAGCGCGCGCGAGGAAGCCGATCAGGAGCGCGAGCGGGCCCGCGAGCAGAGCGAGGAACTGCTCGCCGTGGCGCGCGCCCGCGTGGACGAGGCGCAGACCGAGGCCGTACGTCTGGTCGAGGAGGCGGACCAGCGGGCGACCGAGATGGTCTCCACCGCCGAGCAGACGGCGCAGCAGGTGCGCGACTCCGTGGCCGGGCTCCAGGAGCAGGCCCAGGAGGAGATCACCGGGCTGCGCAGCGCCGCCGAGCACGCGGCGGAGCGCACCAGGACGGAGGCGCAGGAGGAGGCCGACCGGGTCCGCTCCGACGCCTACGCGGAGCGCGAGCGCGCCACCGAGGACGCGAACCGGGTCCGTTCCGAGGCCACCGCCGAGGCGGAGGCCGCCAAGGCCATGGCGGAGCGCACGGTTTCGGAGGCGTTCACCGAGGCGGAGCGGCTGCGCACGGACGCGTCCGAGCACGCCCAGCAGGTCCGTACGGAGGCCTCCGATCTGCGCTCGGCCGCCGACCAGGACGCCTCGCGCACCCGCGCGGACGCCCGCGAGGACGCCAACCGGATCCGCTCCGACGCGGCCGAGCAGGCCGACACCCTGATCACCGAGGCGGCCACCGAGGCCGAGCGGCTGACGACGGAGACCAACGCGGAGGCGGAGCGGGTCCGCTCCGAGTCCACCGCGAAGGCCGAGAAGCTCGTCGGTGACGCGAGCACCGAGGCCGAGCGGCTGCGCGCCGAATCGACGGCCGCCGCCGAGCAGTTGACCAGCGAGACGCGGGCCGAGGCCGAGCGCGTACGGACCGAGTCCGTCGCCCAGGCCGAGAAGCTGATCTCGGACGCGTCCGGCGACGCGGAGCGGCTGCGCGCCGAGGCCGCGGAGACGGTCGCCTCCGCGCAGCAGCACGCCGAGCGGATCCGCACCGAGGCGGAGCGCGTCAAGACGGACGCCGCGGCGGAGGCCGAGAGCATCACGGCGGCCGCCCGCGAGGAGTCCGAGCGCACGCTGGACGAGGCCCGCAAGGACGCCAACAAGCGGCGCACGGAGGCCGCGGAGCAGGTCGACAAGCTCATCACGGAGTCCGCGACCGAGGCCGACAAGCTGACCCGCGAGGCGCAGGAGACGGCGCAGAAGACGACCGCCGACGCGGAGTCGCAGGCCGACACGATGGTCGGCGCGGCCCGCACGGAGGCCGAGCGACTGGTCGCGGAGTCGACCGTCGAGGGCAACACGATCGTGGAGAAGTCCCGTACGGACGCGGACGAACTGCTCGTCGGCGCCCGCAGGGACGCGACGCAGATCAGGGAGCGCGCCGAGGAGCTGCGCGACCGGATCACGGCCGAGATCGAGGAGCTCCACGAGCACGCCCGCCGCGAGTCCGCGGAGGCCATGAAGAACGCGGGCGAACGCTGCGACGCTCTGGTCAAGGCCGCGGAGGAACAACTTTCCGAGGCGCAGACGAAGGCCAAGGAGCTTCTGAACGACGCGAATTCGGAGGCCGGCAAGGTCCGGATCGCTGCCGTGAAGAAGGCCGAAGGCCTTCTCAAGGAAGCCGAGCAGAAGAAGGCCGAGCTGTCCCGCGAGGCGGACAAGATCAAGGCGGACGCGGAGCAGGAGGCCACCGCCATGATCGACAAGGGCCAGCGGGATCTCGACGTACTGGTCAGGCGCCGCGAGGACATCAATGCCGAGATCTCCCGTGTCCAGGACGTGTTGGAGGCGTTGGAGAGTTTTGAGGCTCCGTCCGGCGGGGGAGGCAAAGACGGCGGCGTCAAGGCGGGGGCCACGGCGGGGGCCACACGTTCAGGTGGCAAGGGCTCGGAGGGCTAGCCTTTCGGCCAACTACCGTGCTCTCCAAGGACCTTTGGCCCTGTTCTGGCAAGCACTCCGTCCCTACGCCACTCAAAAGGGGTGACATTCTAGAGTCGAAGGCTGATCAATACGACATCTGCCCGATGACACGCCGCTACGCCCCCTAGGATTCCCCCTATCACCTCACCGGTCTCATTCGACAGGAACCCCATGAGCGACACTTCCCCCTACGGCTTCGAGCTTGTGCGGCGTGGGTACGACCGCGCTCAGGTGGACGAACGGATCTCCAAGCTCGTCTCCGACCGTGACAGTGCTCTTGCCCGTATCACTGCTCTGGAAAAGCGCATCGAGGAACTCCACCTCGAGACGCAGAACGCTCAGGCGCAGGTGAACGACGCGGAGCCGTCGTACGCCGGCCTCGGCGCCCGCGTCGAGAAGATCCTCCGCCTCGCCGAGGAGGAGGCCAAGGACCTGCGCGAAGAGGCCCGCAGGGCGGCCGAGCAGCACCGGGAGCTCGCCGAGTCCGCGGCCCAGCAGGTGCGCAACGACGCGGAGTCGTTCGCCGCCGAGCGCAAGTCCAAGGCCGAGGACGAGGGCGTTCGGATCGTCGAAAAGGCCAAGGGCGAGGCCACCTCGCTGCGCACCGAGGCGCAGAAGGACGCGCAGTCCAAGCGCGAGGAGGCGGACGCCCTCTTCGAGGAGACGCGCGCCAAGGCCGCCCAGGCCGCCGCCGACTTCGAGACGAACCTGGCCAAGCGCCGCGAGCAGTCGGAGCGCGACCTGGCCTCGCGTCAGGCCAAGGCCGAGAAGCGCCTCGCCGAGATCGAGCACCGCGCGGAGCAGCTCCGCCTGGAGGCCGAGAAGCTGCGCACGGACGCCGAGCGGCGCGCCCGCCAGACGGTGGAGACGGCCCAGCGCCAGGCCGAGGACATCGTCGCGGACGCGAACGCCAAGGCGGACCGCATCCGCAGCGAGTCCGAGCGCGAGCTGGCGGCGCTCACCAACCGCCGCGACTCGATCAACGCGCAGCTGACGAATGTCCGCGAGATGCTGGCCACCCTCACCGGTGCGGCAGTCGCTGCGGCGGGCGCCCCGGCGGAGGAGGAGCCCATCTCCCGCGGGGTTCCGGCCCAGCAGTCCCGGTAGGCCGTTTCAGCCCCTGCGGCGATTGAGCAGCGGGGTCCGGGGCGGAGCCCCGGGGCGCTCGCCGGGTAGCTGGGGCTGGGCTTGGGGCTCTGCCCCATACCCCGCGCCTCAATCGCCGGCGGGGCTTGAAATGCCCCCGCCGAGGCTTGAGGGAGCCGAGCTCGAAGCCCCCGGTCACTCACGAGTGGCCGGGGGCTTTGTCGCGATTTAGCGTGGCCGCATGATCGAGCTCTCGGGGCTGACCAAGCGCTACGGCGAGAAGACGGCCGTGGACGACCTCACCTTCTCCGTCCGGCCAGGAATCGTCACCGGATTCCTCGGCCCCAACGGCGCGGGCAAGTCCACCACGATGCGGATGATGCTCGGCCTCGACAACCCGACGGCGGGCGACGTCCGGATCGACGGCAAGCACTACGCCCAGCTGAAGGACCCGCTGCGCTACATCGGCGCGCTGCTCGACGCGAAGGCGATGCACGGCGGCCGCAACGCCTACAACCACCTCCTCTGCCTGGCGCAGTCCAACGGCATCCCCAAGAGCCGCGTGTACGAGGTGCTCGACACGGTCGGCCTCACGGCCGTGGCCCGTAAGAAGGCCAAGGGTTTCTCGCTCGGCATGGGGCAGCGGCTCGGCATCGCCGGCGCGCTCCTCGGCGACCCGCAGATCCTGATGTTCGACGAGCCGGTCAACGGGCTCGACCCCGAGGGCATCCACTGGATCCGCAACCTGATGAAATCCCTCGCGTCCGCCGGCCGTACCGTCTTCGTCTCGTCCCACCTGATGAGCGAAATGGCGCTCACCGCCGACCATCTGGTGGTCATCGGGCAGGGACGGCTCCTTGCCGACATGTCGATGCCGGACTTCATCCGGCAGAACTCGCGCTCGTACGTCCGGCTGCGCTCACCGCAGCACGAGCGCCTGCTGGACGTGCTGCACCGGGCCGGCATCACGGTCGTGGAGTCCGGCGGCGCTCTCGAGGTGGACGGCCACCCCGCAGAGGAGCTCGGCGAGCTCGCGGCGCGCAACCAGCTCGTCCTGCACGAGCTGAGCCCGCAGCAGGCCTCCCTGGAAGAGGCGTTCATGCAGCTGACGGCGGAGTCGGTGGAGTACCACGCGCACACGGACGCTCCGGAGCAGCAGAACCCGCAAGGCCCAGTGACCCCACAGAACCCGATGGCCCCACAGACTCCGCAGGCCCCACAGAACCCGGGAGCCCCACAGAACCCGCAGCAGTCGGGCTGGGGTTCCAGCTGGAACCGAGAGAAGGGCGCCTGAGATGGCCGCGGCCCAGGTCCTCCGCTCCGAGTGGACCAAGATCAAATCGGTGAACTCGACGGCCTTCACGCTCGGCCTCGCGGTGCTCGTCTCCGTCGGCCTCGGCATGCTGATCAGCGCGTTCACCGGCAACGAGTTCGACAAGATGTCGACCGGGGACAAGCTGACCTTCGACCCGACCTTCATCTCCTTCTCCGGCCTCTCCCTCGGCCAGCTCGCGATGCTGGTCTTCGGGGTCCTCGTGGTCGCGAGCGAGTACAGCACGGGCATGATCCGCACCTCGCTCGCGGCGGTCCCGCAGCGCGGCACGTTCCTCTTCTCCAAGATCCTGGTCGCCGCGCTGCTCGCGCTCGTCGTCGCGCTGGTCATCAGCTTCGCGTCGTTCTTCCTCGGCCAGCTGATGCTCGGCGACCACGGCACGGACCTGGGCGCGCCGAACGTGCTGCGCGCGGTGTTCGGCGCCGCCGTCTACATGACGCTGATGACGATGTTCTCCATGGGCGTCGCGTCGATGCTCCGCTCCCCCATGCTCTCGCTCGGCATCCTGATGCCGTTCTTCTTCCTGGTCTCGCCGATCCTCGGCAGCGTCTCGGCCACGAAGAAGGTCGCCCAGTACTTCCCCGACCAGGCGGGCCTGAAGGTCATGCAGGTGGTGGACCCGCCGAGCGACGACGCGCCGTACGGACCGTGGGGCGGGCTCGCGATCCTGCTGGTGTGGGTGGCGGTGGCGCTGATCGTCGGATACGCCCTGCTGAAGAAGCGGGACGCGTAGGACAGGGCCTAGCCTGCGGCCCCATGGCGCTCATCGATCCCAGCCGCACCCTTGTCTCCCTCGGCTACGACACCGTCCCCGCCCTCACTCCCCTCAGCTACCCCGGCCGCCCGGTCACCGCCCCGGCCCTCCTGCGCGGCGACGAACTCCTCGACCTGGACGTGGAGCGCGAGCTGCCCCGCTGGACCGCGGACCGCACCCCCGTCCTCGCCGTCGGCTCCAACGCGGCCCCCGCCCAGGTCGCGTACAAGCTGAAGAAGCTCGGTCTGCCGATCGCCGTGCCGATGGTGCCGCTCCCCACCCGCGGCATCGGCGTCGGCTGCTCCGCACACATCGGGCGCAACGGATATGTGGCGGCCGCCCCCTACCCGGATCCGCGGGCCGCGCGCACCCTCGTCGTGTCCTGGCTCGATGCGGCCCAGCTGAAGGCGGTCGACGCCACCGAGCTGCCGAACTACCGCAGGACCACCGTCCCCGGCGCCCCCGTCCCCGGTCTGCAGATGTACGTGGGTGAGCACGGCGTTCTCGTCGACCCGGGCACCGGTGCCCCGCGGGCCGGCGGCGGCGACCAGGCGGGCCTCCTGAGCGCGCTCATGGCGGCCTCTCCGGAGCTGGCCGCGCTGCTCGGCCCTGCCCCGCGGGACTGGGTACGGCGCGCGGCCGCGTCCCCCGCCGTACGCGAAGAGGGCACCCGGATCCTGCGCTCGGGCGGAACAATCCCCTCCGGCCCCGCCTGACGCTTTGCTCACTCTTGGCCGGAACCGTCAGCGCACGTATACGCTCCTAACCCTTACGGGGGCGTCTGCCCCGACGTCCGGAAACTCTCAGAACCTTCCGATCCGATGGGTGCGGAGAATGATCGAGGCAGTCGGCCTGACGAAGCGCTATGGCGCGAAGACAGCCGTGTACAACCTTTCCTTCCAGGTGCGGCCGGGGACCGTGACCGGGTTCCTCGGGCCGAACGGCTCGGGCAAGTCCACGACGATGCGCATGATCCTCGGCCTCGACCAGCCGACCGCCGGCCACGTGACCATCGGCGGCTATCCGTACAACAGGCTCCCGAACGCTCCGCGCCAGGTCGGCGCGCTGCTCGACGCGAAGGCCGTGCACGGCGGCAGGACCGCCCGCAGCCATCTGCTGAGCCTGGCCCAGCTCTCCGGCATCCCGGCCCGCCGGGTCGACGAGGTGCTCGGCGTCGTCGGTCTTCAGGACGTCGCGAAGCGGCGCTCCAACGGGTTCTCGCTCGGCATGGGGCAGCGGCTCGGCATCGCCGCCGCGCTCCTCGGCGACCCGCAGGTGCTGCTCTTCGACGAGCCGGTCAACGGGCTCGACCCCGAGGGCATCCTCTGGGTCAGGAACCTGATGAAGCAGCTCGCCTCCGAGGGGCGCACGGTCTTCGTCTCCTCGCACCTGATGAGCGAGATGGCGCTCACCGCCGAGCACCTGATCGTGATCGGACGCGGGCAGCTGCTCGCCGACATGAGCGTGCGGGACTTCATCGCGCACAACTCGGCCGGCTTCGCGCGGGTGCGCACCCCCGACAGCGAGCCGCAGCAGCGCGAGAAGCTGACGGCGGCGCTGACCGAGGCGGGCGGCCAGGTCATGCCCGAGCAGGACGGCGGACTGCGCGTCACGGGCCTGGTACTGCCGCAGATCAGCGATCTGGCACACAGCGCCGACGTACGGCTGTGGGAGCTGTCGCCGCACCAGGCGTCGCTGGAAGAGGCGTACATGCGGATGACGCAGGGCGCCGTCGACTACCGCTCGACCGTCGACCAGCGCGCGGGCCTGCACGAGCAGCTGCCGCCCGGCGCGGTGCCGCCCGCCCAGATGCCGGTGCCGGGACAGGGCCAGCCGGGCTGGTACGCCCCGCCGCCGCCCCAGGCCCCGGGTCAGGCTCCGGTCCAGGCCCCGGTCCAGGCCCCGGGTCCGGGTCAGCCCCCGGTCCACGCCCCGGTCCAGCCGCCCGCCCAGCAGCCCGTCGCGGACCAGAATCCGTACGCGGCCCCGATGCCCCCGCCGGCCCCGCCCGTCGCGCCGGCTCCGGCCGCCGCACCGGCCCCGACCGCCCCGCCGATGGACAAGGACGCCCGATGAGCACGCCGCCCCCGCCCCTCGCCGCTCCCGGCGCCTCGTACGCCTCGCCCATCCCGATCCGCAAGGCGCACCTGGGCGACGCACTCGCCTCGGAGTGGACGAAGATCCGTTCCGTGCGCTCCACGATGTGGACGCTGGGCGTGATGATCGTGCTGATGGTCGGACTCGGTCTGGCCTCGGCCGCCGTGGTCGCCGCCGACGACGGCTCGTCGCCGAGCAGCCAACAGGTGCTCAGCCTCGGCTTCTTCGGCACGCTGCTCGGCACCATCTGCGTGATGACCCTCGGCGTCCTGACCATCGCCTCCGAGTACGGCACCGGCATGATCCGCACGACGATGACGGCCTGCTCCAGCCGGAGCCGGGTGCTCGCCGCCAAGGCGATCGTCTTCTTCCTGCTCGTCACGGTGCTGACCACCGTGTTCGCCGCACTCGTCGGCGCGCTCCAGGTGGGCATCGTGGGCGTGGACTCGCCGGAGGGCGGCACGTGGGCGAAGTCGACGCTCGGCGTCGGCCTCTTCGTCGCGCTGCTCGGCCTGCTCGGGCTCGCCGTCGGCACGCTCGTACGGCACTCGGCGGGCGCGATCACCATCATGGTCGGCGTCGTGCTGCTGCCGCTCGTCATGGCGATCTTCATGTTCTCGGAGTCGCTCAAGGACCTGCAGCAGGCGCTGCTCGAGTACTCGGTCCCCAGCCAGCTCGCCGTGCTCTACGACAACTCGGTGACCGCGGGCTCGGGCCCGACCGGCTGGCAGCCGCTGTGGATCATGGCGGCGATCACCGCGGTGGCGCTCGGCGGCGCGTTCCTGTCGCTCAACAGCCGCGACGTATAGCCGTACAGCTGGACGTACAGCGCTCCTTGGGCCCGGTGGCCTTCAGTACCGCGGCGCGTTCTTGGACCGCTGCACCTTCGTGGTGCGGCGGTCCTTCGCGTTCCAGCACGCCTTGTGCCAGTGCCGCCGGTCGTCCACTCCCCCGTACTCCGGCCAGGCCACCACATGTGCGACACCGGAGGGGATCTGCTGGTCGCAGCCGGGGCAGCGGTACGTCTTTCCGGCCGCGCTCGCGCCCGCCACGTGGCGCACGCTCCACTGCTCGCCCTGCCAGCTCTCCGTGGACTGGAACCCGCCGTAGCGCTTCGCTTCGTCCCCGCTGCTCGTGGAGTCGCTACTGCGGGACGACCCGCCTGCTTTCGGGCGGTTGCGGCGCGGAGACACGTCTCACCTCTGAGTGTGTGAACGGAGCAGGAGGTCGCAAACAGCGTACGCCGATACGGAGGGGGCACTCGAGGTCCATCGGTCCGGCCCGATGTCAAGATCTGCCGGAAAATCTGCCAATCTTCATGCGAGGCCGTGTCCTTGGCACTTGCCAACCGTTATTGCCTATAGGGGGAATGCCCGCGTCGGTGCCGAGGAAGGCAGGAAAGCGATGCGCGTAGGAACATTTGTACTGGCGGCCCAGTTTCCGGGTCAGGGGCAGGGAGAGGCACTGCATCGCGCGGTGCGATCCGCGGAGGTCGCCGAAGAGGCGGGCCTCGACTCCGTGTGGCTCGCCGAGCACCACTTCGTGCCGTACGGGACCTGTCCCTCGGCCGTGACGCTGGCCGCGCTGCTGCTCGGCCGCACGAACACGCTGCGGGTCGGTACGGCGGTCAGCGTGCTGCCGACCGCGCACCCGGTCGCCCTCGGCGAGCAGGCGGCATTGTTGCACGTCACGTCGGGCGGCCGGTTCTCGCTCGGCGTCGGCAGGGGCGGGCCCTGGGTGGACCTGGAGGTCTTCGGGGGCGGCATCGAGGCGTACGAGAAGGGCTTCCCGGAATCCCTCGACCTGCTGCTCAAGTGGCTGCGGGACGAGCATGTCGGGGGCGCCGGTGAGCGCTTCGCCTTCCGCGAGGTCCCTGTCGTGCCGCGCCCGACCGAGGCGATCGGCGGAGCGGTCCAGGAAGGGCCGGAAGTGATCGTCGCCTGTACGTCACCGAACAGCGTGCGGCTCGCCGCCGAGCGGGGTCTGCCGATGCTGCTCGGCATGCACATCGGGGACGAGGAGAAGGCCGAGATGGTCGGCCTGTGGCGACGCCGCGCCCGCGAGGCAGGACGCTCGGTCGACGAGATCTACGCGGCGGAGCACGTGTCGGCCGGTGTCGCCCAGATCGGTGACAGCGAGTCGGAGGCCGCGGAGACACTCCTGAAGGCGATGCCCGGCTGGCTGAAGCAGGGGCTCGACGCCCATGTGACGGTCGACGGCAGGGCGCGGGCGATGCGCGACCCGTACGCGTACACGGAACTGCTGTGCTCCCTGCACCCGGTCGGCACCCCGCAGTTGTGCGCGGACCGACTCGCGGCGACATCGGAGCGGACGGGGATCACGCGGTTCGCGCTGCTCGTCGAGGGCTCGGGAGATCTCACGGCCACGGAGGAGAACGTGCGGCGTCTCGGAGCCGAGGTACTGCCTCAACTCGACTGACGCACTGGGACGTTGCCCTCGGCACCCGTCGGCCCGTACAGATGCACCTCCCGCGCACGGGCCGGCAGGCAAAGGCTGTTACGCCCTCAGCCGTCAGCAGTCACGCAGTTCCGGTGACTGGTTGAGCAGCTGATTGCGGGCCGAGGTGAAGCGGGCGAGCGTCTCGTCCACCGACGGGTCCTGCGGAAACACCGCGACCCGGTGGCAGTTCTGGAACGCGAGGCGGACACCGAAGTGCCGCTGCAGCGCCCCACGTATGGCGTCACTCGCGAGCGCGCGCAGAAGCTGTCCGCGTGCCTGCTCGTCCGGGGGCGGCGTCTGGTTGTCGGCGAACGCTCCGCCGTCGACCTTCAGCTGAGCCACCAGGGAGCTGATCATCTCCCATGCGTAAGGCAGGGAGGTCCGGACGCAGTCGACGAAGTCCTTTTCGTCGACCTCGCCTCGCTCGGCCTGATCCAACAGCGCCGGTGAGACGTCGAGCGACATGGGTTCTCCTCTCGCACCCCCGGGGAGCGGGGGCTGACGGACAGGGCAGAAGTCCTTGGCACGAGCACTCCGTGGAACACGCAGCGTGCACGCGCCGCGACCTCCTGTCTTCTACGTTAGGCAACGTGTCCGAACGGCAACAGGGCGTAGGGGTATTCGTTCGTACACAACCGGCCAATGCCGAACGCGTGCTTACTGGAATTACGGGAATTAAAGGGGCGCACCGCAGGTGCTCGGGTGGTGCGGTGGTGGGAGACGGGAGGGAGAAGTGCGTCGACCACCGAGGGTCGAGTAGCGTTGCCGACCATGCGTCTCGTCATCGCCCGTTGCTCCGTGGATTACGCGGGCCGGCTCACCGCCCATCTCCCGTCGGCACCCCGCCTCATCCTCGTGAAGGCGGACGGCAGCGTCTCGATCCATGCGGACGACCGTGCCTACAAGCCCCTCAACTGGATGTCGCCGCCGTGCACCTTGAAGGAGGGCACCGGAGACGACGAGGGCAAGTGGACCGTCGTCAACAAGGCGGGTGAAAAGCTCATCATCACGATGGAGGAGATCCTCCACGACTCCTCGCACGAGCTCGGCGTGGACCCCGGCCTCATCAAGGACGGCGTCGAGGCCCACCTCCAGGAGCTGCTCGCCGACCGTATCGACACGCTCGGCGAGGGCTACACGCTCATTCGCCGCGAGTACATGACGGCGATCGGCCCGGTCGACATCCTGTGCCGGGACGGCGAAGGGCAAACCGTGGCCGTCGAGATCAAGCGCCGTGGCGAGATCGACGGGGTCGAGCAACTCACGCGCTACCTGGAGCTGTTGAACCGCGATCCGCACCTTGCCCCCGTGCGGGGTGTCTTCGCGGCGCAGGAGATCAAGCCGCAGGCGCGAGTCCTTGCGACGGACCGGGGTATCGGGTGCGCCGTGCTGGATTATGACGCGATGCGGGGTATCGAGGACGACAAGCTGCGGCTCTTCTGAGGGTGCGGGGCCCCGGGGTTGACGCCTCGGGGCCCCGCGCCTCAAATGCCGACGGGGCTTGATATGCCCTCAGGCGGCGTTGCTCGGAGAGTTCGGCGTCGTCGTGATCGGGCCGCTTGCCGTGTCCGAGGTGTCCGGCGTCGTCGGCGGGGTCGTCGTCGCCGGTGGCGGGGTTGTCGTCGCCGGCGGCGGGCTCGATGTCGGTGGCTTCGTCGGCGTCGGAGTGGGCGACTTCGTCGGAGGCTTGGTCGGCGATTTCGTCGGGGACTTCGTGGGCGACTTGGTCGGCGACTTCGTCGGGTCGTCCGGCGTCTTGGAGCCGCTCGGCGAGCTGGACGGCTTGTCGCTCGCCCCGCTCGACGGAGTCGGGTCGTCCGCCGTGCCGAGGACGCCGTCCTCGCCCGGGTCGGTCGGCGCCGCGCTCGTTTTGCCGTCGCCGTCGCCCGCCCCCTCGGCGCCGAGGTCCCCGCCGTTCTCCCCCGCCGTCGCCGACGGTTTCGTGTCGACCTTGTCCGACGGCGGGTCGTCGTTGCCCGACGTGGCGCCGAGCGTGACGACCGTGCCGAGCACCGCCGCGAGCAGCGCGCCTGCGCCCGCCGCCACCATGTTGCGCCGGGCCCCGCCCACCACCGATTTACGCGAGGGCGCCTTGCCCCCGACGACGGTCGGGGCGGGCGGTGCGGGTGGTACGGGTACGGGCGTGGCGGCCTGACGGGTCACCAGGGTGTCGGGCTCGCTCGGCGCTTCGGACCGTGTATACGCGGGGACTCCGCCGGGCGGCGAGGCCGACTCCTCGTACATCGCGTCCGGGACCTCGTCGCCCGCCGCCGTGCTGCCACCGGGCAGCGAGCCGCCCGAGAGGTCGGCGACCAGGGCGAGGGCCCGGCGCCCGGCGATCGTGCCGTGCTTGTCGGCGACGGCGCCGCGCAGCGCGATGGAGGCCTCCAGCTCGAAGCGGGCCCGGTCGAGCTGCCCGTCGAGGAGCGCGAGGATCCCCAACTCGTGGTGGAAGTACGCCTCCTCGGCCACCTGTCCCGTGGAGCGCGCCGCTTCGAGGCCGGCCCTGAGGGCGCGCTCCCACGCGCTCCAGGCGAGTCCGGCGGCGAAGGCGGGCGCGGCCGCGCGGGCCAGCTCCACGGACGCCTCAGGGGCCGTCGTCGCCGCGAGCGCGGCCAGCACCGCGTCGGACTCGGCGGCCGCCCGCTCGGGCCCGACCGACGGGTGTGCCGCCCACCACGCGTAGTGCTGGGCGGCGGTGTGCCCGCGGCCGGCCGCGTCGGTGCCGTAGCCCGCGGCCTCCAGTTGCCGGTGCACTCCGGCGGCGAGGCGGTAGCGGCCGCCGACCGGCGTGACGAGCGCGCAGGAGACGAGCTCGGCGAGGGCGGCGTCGGCGTGTGTGTCACCGACGAGCGCCGGCAGATGCGCCTGGTGCGGGATCTCGCCGCCGAGCGCGACCGCGAACTCCAGAGTGGCGCGCGCGGAGACGCCGAGCCGGGACGCGAGCAGCGCGGCGGGCGCGGCGGCCTCGGCGAGCGCGGGCAGCGGTACGTCGTGCCCGTCGGCGTCGAAGGGCGCGTCGATCGGTGCCGCGTCGGGACCCTCGTAGTACCCGAACGCGTCGAAGGCCTCGGGGTCGGCGCGGAGTTGGTCGCGCTGCCGGAGCAGGGCGCCGGCCTGTACGAACCGGAGCGGCAGGCCCTCGGACTCGAACCAGAGGTCGGCGGCCCACTGCGCCTCCTCGTCGGTGAGCACCCGGCCGACGGCCCGCTCCAGGAGCTCCTGTCCGCCGCCGCGGCCGAGCCCCGCCAGGAAGACCTCCTCGACGTGCGAGTCGGCGGACGGCGCCGGCACGTCGGGCGTCGCGGACAGCAGGAAGGCGCACTCGGGCGTCGCTTCGAGGAGTTCGTCGAGCGCGGCGCCGCCGAACTCGAGGTCGTCGAGGACGACGACGGCGCCGATCTCGTGGACGAGTTCGAGCAGCAGCGCGCGGTCGGGTCGGTGCAGCGGCGCCTTGTGGACGGCGCCGAACAGGTCGTACAGCAGGTCCTCTACGGAGCGCAGGTGGCCGCAGAGCCGGACGACGCCGTCGGGCGCGATGTCGGCGCAGTCCTCGGTGACCTGGTCGAGCAGCGCCGTACGCCCGGATCCCGCGGGCCCCGTGAGCCGTACGGAGCGGCCGCGCGCCAGGAGCCGCACCAGGCGCTCCCGCTCCTCCTGCCGCTCCAGGAGCGGCAGTTGCAGCGGTGCGGGGCCGGGCGGCAGCGGTGGCCGGGCGGCGCGGGCGAGCGCCGCACGCTCCGTGGCGTCGTACTTGGTGGGCCGACCCGGGAGCTCGCCGGGCGGGCAGGATTCGATCTCGCTGCCGTCAACGGGATTGACGGTCAGCAGGTGGTCGCCCGAGACGAGTCGCACGGTGCGGGCGAGCGCGGGTGACGCCTGGCCGTAGTCTGGCGTCAGAGGATCGCGGGGCGGACGCTGGCGTCCCCCGCTGCCGTCTGCCCCGTCGCGCCGTTCCTGGCTGGAATCTTGCGGTCCCCGGTCCATCGGGTCCATTGTCAAAGCCCCCCAAAAGCGTGGTGTGCCGCTTGCCCCTCCCGGCCTGTGCACACCGCACTGTCGCTTCGCCAAGTATCTACGAAGCCGGGAGGTCCCGCGCCGCCCGAGACGTCACAGTCTCGTGAGGATTGTCAGCGGTTCCCGCCGGAATGACTGGTTCACACCCTTCCGGGGTCAAACCTTCCGGTTCAACCGTCAACTCCCGGCCGCGCGCGGCCTTCCGCCTCGGACGCGCGGCTCAGACGCGCGGCTCAGACGCGCGGCTCAGACGCGCGGCAGGGACTCGACGCCGATGCCACCCTCGATGGCCAGGATCCGGTGCAGTCTGGTGGCGACGAGCAGGCGCTGCATCTGGGGCGGCACACGGCGCAGCACGAGCCGGCGTCCGCAGCGGCCCGCCCGGCGGTGGGCGCCCATGATGACGCCGAGCCCCGTCGCGTCCCAGGAGTCGAGTTCAGACAGGTCGAGCACCAGGTCGCCGATTCCGTCGTCGACGGCGGTGTGCAGGACCGAACGGGCGTCCGCCGCGCTGCGGACGTCGAGGCGGCCCCCGACGACCAGCTCGACGTGGTCGCCCCTGATGTACATATGCGCTCCCCGTGGGAAATACAGAAGTGCTCGGCGTGGTCGGAGTACGCGACTGCTTCTGAGCCGGTACTCAGCTGTTCATGTGATCCGGAAGATCCGGTGATCCGGGTGATCTGGGTATGTCACTGCAACTGACGGGCCGCGGGGGCCGAAAGTTGCCGTCTGTAAGCGAACCGATACCGAATTCACCCCGAGGGGTGACATGGCATCAGCTGTGCGATCAAGCGTGCTTGTAGAAGCCCTGCCCGCTCTTGCGGCCGATGTCACCGGCGTCCACCATCCGGCGCATCAGCTCCGGCGGCGCGAACTTCTCGTCCTGCGACTCGGTGTAGATGTTCTCGGTCGCGTGCAGCAGGATGTCGACGCCCGTCAGGTCTGCGGTGGCGAGCGGCCCCATCGCGTGACCGAAGCCCAGCTTGCAGGCGACGTCGATGTCCTCGGCGGTGGCGACCCCCGACTCGTACAGCTTCGCGGCCTCGACGACGAGGGCGGAGATGAGACGGGTCGTCACGAACCCGGCGACGTCCCGGTTCACCACGATGCAGGTCTTGCCGACGGACTCGGCGAACTCCCGCGCCGTGGCGAGCGTTTCGTCGCTCGTCTTGTAGCCGCGCACCAGCTCGCACAGTTGCATCATCGGTACGGGCGAGAAGAAGTGCGCGCCGACGACGCGCTCCGGGCGTGCGGTGGCCGCCGCGATCTTGGTGATCGGGATGGCCGAGGTGTTCGAGGCGAGCACCGTGTCGTCCCGCACGATCTTGTCGAGCGCGCGGAAGATCTCGTGCTTCACTTCGAGCTTCTCGAAGACGGCCTCGACGACGACGTCCGCGTCGGCTGCCGCGTCCAGTTCGGTGGTCGCGGTGATGCGGCCGAGCGCGGCTTCCGCTTCGGCCGCGTCGAGCTTCCCCTTGCCCACGAACTTCTCGTACGAGGCCTTGATCCCGTCGGTGCCGCGCGTGAGCGCTTCGTCGGTGACGTCGCGCAAGACGACGTCCCAGCCCGCCTGGGCGGAGACCTGCGCGATGCCCGACCCCATGAGGCCGGCTCCGATGACGGCGAGCTTCCCTGCCACGTACGTCCCCTAACCGCGTGTCCGCGCGACCGCTTAACCACTGTTTACGTTGCTCTCCGGCGGACACTAGCGCCCGTGAGCGGCCGTGTGACCGCTAAGAGATGCGCGTCACGTCTCGAATGACGGACATCACACTGAGCCGGATCAGTGATCGATCATCCGTGCCCATCAGGCGTCACGGACGGCGTAGTTGAGCACCTTGTCACTCAGAAGTTCCTCCATCTCGTCGAGCACGTCGAGCATCTCGCGGGAGACCTCGGCGGGGCTGCCGCCCGCGAGCATGCGGCGTCCGATGCCCGCCATCACCGTCTGGTGGACCCAGCCGATCTGACCGGCGATCAGGTCGGGCAGCGGGTCGTCGGCGGAGGCGCCGGTCTCCGCGTGCAGGGTCTCGGTGAGGTTGTCGTGGACCTCCTGCTGGATGGCCCACAGGCGCGAGCGCAGCGCCGGGGCCGCGTGCACGACGCGCATGAAGTCGCTGTAGCCATCCATCAGTCCGACGCGCGGCGACACCGCCTCGACCTCCTCGCGCAGCTCCCGCAGGACGGCGCCGCCCGCGGACTCCCCCGGCCCCCGGCCGCGCACCCAGCGGGACATCCGGTCGACGACGCCCTTGGAGCGGTCGAGGAACAGGTCCTCCTTGGCCGGGAAGTAGTTGTAGACGGTGTTCACGGAGACGTTCGCCGCGTCCGCGATCTCCGCGACGGTCACCGCATCGAAGCCCCGGTCCATGAACAGCCCGGTCGCGACGTCCGAGATGTACTGCCGGGTCTGCCGCTTCTTCCGCTCCCTGAGCCCTTCTGCCATGCGCCGATTCTACGGGTTTGCTGGCCTCCCTGAAATTTTGGGGGCGTTGCAAAATTTAAGCGACTCTGTTTTTCTGACTCCCATGGCAGTCATCAGCGCGTCCGGCCTGGCCCGGACTTTCCAGACCAAACAGGGCCCGGTCGAGGCCGTCCGGGGCATCGACCTACGCGTCGAGCCCGGCGAGATCCTCGGCTTCCTCGGCCCGAACGGCGCGGGCAAGACCACGACCCTGCGGATGCTCACGACGCTGCTGCCGCCGACCGGCGGTGCGGCCACCGTCGCGGGCTGCGACCTGGCGAGCGACCCGGCGGGCGTGCGGCGCGCGGTCGGTTACGTCGCCCAGTCCGGCGGCGTGGACCCGTCCGTCTCCGTACGCGAGGAACTGGTCACGCAGGGCCGTCTGTATCGGCTGACGAAACCTCAGGCCGCCGTACGAGCACGGGAGTTGGCGGCCGATCTGGACCTCGCCGACCTCATGGACCGCAAGACCGCCGCGCTCTCCGGCGGGCAGCGGCGCCGCCTCGACATCGCGATGGGGCTCGTGCACCACCCCGAGGTGCTCTTCCTCGACGAACCGACGACCGGGCTCGACCCGGGCGCCCGCGCCGACCTGTGGGACCTGGTGCGCCGGCTGCGCGCCGATTACGGCACGACCGTCTTCCTGACCACGCACTACCTCGACGAGGCGGACGCGCTCGCGGACCGGATCGTCGTGGTGGACAAGGGAGTCGTGGCCGCCGAGGGCACACCGAGCGCGCTCAAGCTGGCGCACGGCGGGTCGATCGACGCGACGCTCCAGGACACGTTCCTGGCCATCACCGGGCGGGGCCCCGCGCCGGTGGACACGACTCCGGTGGCGGTGTGAGCACGATGAAGACCTTGATGTCCGACACCGCGATCATCTTCGGGCGCTACGCCCGCCAGACCCTCTCCTCGCGTTTCCAGATGCTCTTCGGCATCCTGATGCCGCTGCTGTACCTGCTGTTCTTCGGGCCGCTGCTCACCAGCCTCCCGCTGAGCTCCAGCGGCAGCTCCTGGCAGGTACTGGTCCCCGGACTGCTGCTCCAACTCGGGCTGTTCGGGGCGGCGTTCGCCGGGTTCGGGATCATCCTGGAGAAGAACTACGGCGTCGTGGAGCGGATGCGCGTCACCCCCGTCAGCCGGCTCGCACTGCTGCTCGGCCGAGTGCTGCGGGACACCGCGCTGTTCCTCTTCCAGGCGGTGCTGCTGGTGCTCGCCGCGCTGGTGATGGGGCTGCGGGCGCCGCTCGCGGGGGTGCTCATCGGGTTCGCGTTCGTGGGGCTGCTGACGATCTCGCTGGCGTCGCTGTCGTACGCGCTCGCCTTCAACGTGCGCACGCCGCAGGAGTTCGGGCCGGTCATCAACGCGGTCACCATGCCGTCGATGCTGCTGTCCGGGCTGATGCTGCCGATGGCACTCGCGCCGGGCTGGCTCGACGTGCTGTCGCACGTGATGCCGGTCCGCTATCTGGTCGACGCGATGCGGGACGCGTACGTGGGCGAGTACGCGACGACGCACATGCTGTACGGGGTCCTGGTCGCGCTCGTCTTCGCAGGGCTCGCCGTGACGGTGGGCACACGTGTCTTCCGCGAAGCCGGAGCATAACTACGCTGACCGCATGGTCAATCTGACGCGCATCTACACCCGTACCGGAGACAAGGGCAGCACGGCCCTCGGCGACATGAGCCGCACCGCCAAGACCGATCTGCGGATCTCGGCGTACGCGGACGCCAACGAGGCCAACGCCGTCATCGGCACCGCCGTCGCCCTCGGCGGCCTCGACGAGGAGGTGGTGAAGGTACTGACGCGCGTGCAGAACGATCTGTTCGACGTGGGCGCGGACCTGTCGACGCCGGTCGTCGCCGAGCCCGAGTTCCCGCCGCTGCGTGTCGAGCAGTTCTACGTCGACAAGCTGGAGGCGGACTGCGACCACTTCAACGAGCAGTTGGAGAAGCTGCGCTCCTTCATCCTGCCGGGCGGTACGGCGGGCGCGGCCCTGCTGCACCAGGCCTGCACGGTCGTGCGCCGGGCGGAGCGGTCGACGTGGGCGGCGATGGAGGTCCACGGCGAGACGATGAACCCGCTCACGGCGACGTATCTGAACCGCCTCTCCGACCTCCTGTTCATCCTGGCCAGGATCGCGAACAAGGAGGTCGGGGACGTGCTGTGGGTGCCCGGCGGCGAGCGTTAGCCCTTGGTCGTCGTCATGGCCGGGGCCTTCTTCGGGAACACCGTGTAGCTCAGCGCGATGATCACGTTGATGGCGATCAGGAAGAGCATCTTCTGCTGCCACGCGGCCAGGGAGTCGGTCGCCCCGTCCCCGTCGACGTACCAGATCGCGCCCTGAAGCAGGCCCATCGCGATGAGCGCGGCGAGGGTCCAGCGGGCGGCCAGCTTCCACTCGTGGATCGCGCGCGGCACCCCGTACTTGGGGGTCGACGGCGGCGGGCCGCCCGCGAAGCGGTGGGCGACGCGGACGTCGGCCCACTTGATCGTGTAGTGGCCGAGCGCGACGGAGTAGCCGATGTAGACGGCGGCGAGGCCGTGCTTCCAGTCGGGTTCGGCGCCGTTCTTGAGGTCGATGGCTGTGACGACGAACAGCACGACCTCCAGGAGCGGCTCGCAGAGCAGTACGGCGACGCTCGCGCGCGGCATCTTGGCCCAGTAGCGCAGCGCGAGGCCGGCGGCCAGCAGCACCCAGAAACCGACCTCGCAGGCGATGATCAGCGTGACGATCACGACGGACTCCTCTCGTTCCCCACTTCAAGGCTCCCTGCCGTACGGCGCGTGATCGTCGTCGTACATGACGAAGTGCGACTGCATCCTTCGATGTACTGCCGCCGTGGCCCCGCTCGTCCCACGGCGCCATGCCCGCCCCGCTCCGGCCGTGTTGGATGGGGGCATGCAGTTCGCCCTCGACCGTCCGCACCGCGACGACGTCCGGATCGCCGCCGTCGGGCTGCTCGGCGGTCTCGCGCTGTGGGGCCTCGGCCTCGGGATGAACCCGGGGCGCGTCTTCGACGGCGCGTGGCTGCTCGTGCCGCTCGTCGTCATGGCGGCGCTCGAGCTGTTGCGCCGCACCCGGCCGCGGTTCGCGGTGATCGTCGGCACGGTCGCCGTGATCGCCGACCAGTTCACGCAGGGCAGCCTGGCGACGGTCCTGATGTTCACGGACCTGATGTACGCGGGCGCGCTGTACGGGACACCGGCCGCCGCGCGCCGTCTCCCGGTGGTCACGGGGCTGCTCACGGTCGCCGTCACGCTCGGCTTCGTGGCCTGGTGGCGGCAGCCGGAGGCGGTCCTGATCGGGGTCGCGACGGGGCTCGTGTCGTTCGGGCCCGCGGCCACCGGCATGCTGGTGCGCGGCCACCGGGAGGCCGCGCAGGCGGAGCGGCTGCGGGCGGAGCAGACCGCGCTGCTCGCCGAGATGGACCGGGCGCAGGCGGTGACGGCGGAGCGCGCCCGGATGGCCCGCGAGCTGCACGACATGGTGGCGAACCACCTGTCGGCGATCGCGATCCACTCCACGGCCGCGCTGTCCCTCGACGACCCGGACACCACGCGTGGGGCGCTGAAGACGATCCGCGAGAACAGCGTCGACGGCCTCGCCGAGATGCGCCGCCTCATCGGCATCCTGCGGGACGCGGGCGAGGACACCGAAACGGTCGCCGCGCCCACCCTGGAGTCCCTCGGCGCCCTCGTCGAGCAGTCCCGTACGAACGGCCTGGACGCCCACCTGGCCGTGTCCGGCACCGTCACCGGCCTGCCCGCGCCGGTCGAGCTCGCCGCCTACCGCATCGTCCAGGAATCCCTCACGAACGCACTGAAGCACGCGGCGCCGGGGCGGGTCACGGTGTCCGTCGACCGCTCCGACGAGCGCATCGAGGTGCGGGTCGACAGCCCGTACGGGGGCGACGGGGCCGACCGGGACGGGCCGCGCGCGCCGGGCTCCGGGGCCGGGCTCGTCGGGATGCGGGAGCGGGCGGCGCTGCTCGGCGGCGTGTTCGAGGCCGGGCCACAGGAAGGCGGGGTGTGGCGGGTGCGCGCCGCCCTTCCGCTGCACACCGAAGGAGAAGACCCCACGTGACCTCCGTGATCCGCGTACTCGTCGCCGAGGACCAGTCCGCCGTACGGGCCGGGCTCGTGCTCATCCTGAACAGCGCGCCCGACATCGAGGTCGTCGGCGAGGCCGAGGACGGCGAGCGGGCAGTGTCCCTCGCCCGCGAACTCCGGCCCAATCTGGTCCTGATGGACGTCCAGATGCCCCGGCTCGACGGGGTTTCGGCCACGCGCGAGGTCGTCGCCGAAGGCCTCGCGGACGTGCTCATGCTGACCACCTTCGACCTCGACGCGTACGTGTTCGGGGCGCTGCGCGCGGGCGCGTCGGGGTTCCTGCTGAAGAACACGGACGCGAAGGACCTGATCGAGGGCGTACGGACGGTGGCGCGCGGCGAGGGGATGATCGCCCCGGCCGTGACGCGCCGCCTGATCGCCGAGTTCGCGGCGAGCCCCGGAAAGCCCGAACCGATGGCCGCTCCCCCGGAGTTGGAGACCCTGACCCGGCGCGAGCGGGAGGTGCTCGGCCGTCTCGGCGAGGGACTGTCGAACGCGGAGATCGCGGTACGTCTCGACATGGCGGAGGCGACGGTGAAGACCCACGTCAGCCGCCTGCTCGGCAAGCTGGAACTGCGTAGCCGAGTCCAAGCGGCCGTACTGGCACAGGAGTTGGGCCTGTAGGCCCTCTGAGCTGCTGCGCGGAACTTGGCCGAAAGCCGTGATTGGTTTAGACCTTGACCGCTGGTCCAGACCTTTCTATTCTCGCCGCACTGCGGTGAGCACACCCCCCACTCCGGTGCTCATGGGCGTCGCAGGGTTCCACCCCCTTCACGAACCCAGGACCTCCCAAGGAGCACCGATGAGTTCAACCGACGCACCCAGACACAGACTTCGACACAGAGCGACCGCCGCACTCGCGACCCTCGTCCTCCCCGCCGCCGCCCTCGTCGGTCTCGCCACCCCCTCACACGCCGCGGCCGAGGCCACCGCCGTCACCGCCACGTACGCCAAGACCCAGGACTGGGGCAACGGCTTCGAGGGCAAGTGGACGATCAAGAACTCCGGGACCACGAGCGTGAGTTCGTGGAATGTCGAGTGGGACTTCCCGTCCGGTACGAAGGTGACCTCGGCCTGGGACGCGACCGTCACCAACTCCGCCGACCACTGGACCGCCAAGAACCTCTCCTGGAACGGGACGCTCGCCCCCGGCGCCTCGGTCTCCTTCGGCTTCAACGGCAGCGGCTCCGGCGCCCCCACGGGCTGCAAGCTCAACGGTGCCTCCTGCGACGGCGGCGATGTCCCCGGCGACGCCGCGCCCTCCAAGCCCGGCACCCCGACCGCCTCCGGCATCACCGACACCTCGGTCAAGCTGAACTGGTCCGCCGCCACCGACGACAAGGGCGTCAAGAACTACGACGTGCTGCGCGACGGCGCCAAGGTCGGAACGGTGACCGGCACTTCGTACACCGACACGGGGCTGAGCGCCGGCACCGACTACTCGTACACGGTGCAGGCCCGCGACACCGCCGACCAGACGGGTCCGGTGTCCGGCTCCGTCAAGGTCCACACCACTGGCGGCGGCACGGACCCGGGGCCCGGCCCCGGTGACAAGGTGAAGCTCGGCTACTTCACCGACTGGGGCGTGTACGGCCGCCAGTACTACCCGAAGAACCTGGAGACCTCCGGCTCGGCCGCCAAGGTCACCCACATCAACTACGCCTTCGGCAACGTCCAGGGCGGCAAGTGCACCATGGGCGACGCCTACGCCGACACGGACATGGCCTACACGGCCGGCAACTCCGTCTCCGGGCAGGCCGACACCTGGGACCAGCCGCTGCGCGGCGCCTTCAACCAGCTCCGCCAGCTGAAGGCCAAGCACCCGGGCCTCAAGATCCTCTGGTCGTTCGGCGGCTGGACCTGGTCCGGTGGCTTCACTGAGGCCGCGAAGAACCCGGCCGCGTTCGCCGACTCCTGCTACAAGCTGGTCGAGGACCCGCGCTGGGCCGATGTCTTCGACGGCATCGACATCGACTGGGAGTACCCGAACGCCTGCGGTCTGACCTGTGACACGTCCGGCCCCGCCGCACTGAAGGGCCTCACCTCGGCCCTGCGCACCAAGTTCGGCGCGAGCAACCTGGTCACCGCCGCCATCACGGCCGACGGCTCCGCGGGCGGCAAGATCGAGAAGGCCGATTACGCGGGCGCCGCCCAGTCCCTCGACTGGTACAACGTCATGACGTACGACTTCTTCGGTGCCTGGGACGCGAAGGGGCCGACGGCGCCGCACTCCCCGCTCACGTCGTACTCCGGTATCCCGCAGCAGGGCTTCACGTCGGCCGACGCGATCGCCAAGTTGAAGGCGCAAGGTGTGCCGGCTTCGAAGCTCCTGCTCGGCATCGGCTTCTACGGCCGCGGCTGGACCGGGGTCACGCAGAAGGAACCTGGCGGCACGGCCACAGGGCCGGCGGCCGGCACGTACGAGCAGGGCATCGAGGACTACAAGGTCCTCAAGACCAAGTGCCCGTCGAACGGCACGGTCGCTGGTACGGCGTACGCGCACTGCGGCTCGGACTGGTGGTCGTACGACACGCCGGCCACCATCAACTCCAAGATGTCCTGGGCCAAGTCGCAGGGCCTCGGCGGCTCCTTCTTCTGGGAGTTCTCGGGCGACACGTCCAACGGTGAGCTGGTCTCCGCGATCGACTCCGGCCTGAAGTAACCCCACCCCAAACCGAAGCCGGCCCCACGGGAACGCCCCCCGTGGGCCCGGCTTCTCCAAGCATCTCCCCCACCCCACCCCTTCCCGAAAGTCCTGCCGGACCGGCTCTAAAGATTGCCCTCAATCGCCGGGCGGGCTCTATTTAGAGCCCGCCCGGCGATTGAGGGCTTTCGGGAAGGGGTGGGGTGGGGGAAGAGAAGGGTTACGCCACGTTGACGCGCTGGCCGGGAGGGGCTGCCTCGAGCCAGGCCAGGAAACCGGTGAGCGCGTCTTCGCTCATGGCGAGTTCGAGACGCGTACCGCGATGCGTACACGCGAGGACGATCGCGTCGGAGAGGAGCGCAAGCTCCTCCTCACCCTCGGGCGCCCGCCGCCCGGTGACCTCGATCGCCGCCCGCTCCAGAATCCGCTTCGGACGAGGCGCATACGAGAAGACCCGGAACCACTCGACCCGGTCCCCGTTGTAGCGGGCGATCCCGTAACCCCACCCTTTACCGGACGCATCATCCGCATCGGGCCCCGGCGCATCCCACCGCAACGAGCAGTCGAACGTCCCGCCGGACCGCTGAATGAGCCGCCGCCGCACTCCGAAGGCGACAAGCCCCACCACCACGAGTACGACGATCGCGACTACGCACAGCACGAGAACGAGGACCATCTGCACCGACCTCCTCGCTTCTCGACCGATCAGGCGCCGAATGCCTGATAACGGAACAGCAAAAACAGCAACTACCGGTAGATCGCCTCAGCCGCGACCCGGTCCGGAGATTATCTCCGGCCTGGGCCGCGGCTGAGGTACATCATGTGGCTCGCTGGATTCAGCGCGCCGCCACCGTACGGAGTCGAACGTCGGCACGACGCTCGGCCGACGCGTCCGCGTCCGACTTCGCGCGCTCCAGCGCCCGCTCCGCCCGCTGGGCGTCGATCTCGTCCGAAAGCTCGGCGATCTCGGCCAGCAGGGACAGCTTGTTGTCGGCGAACGAGACGAAACCGCCGTGGACAGCCGCCACGACCGTTCCCCCGTCCGTCGTACGGATCGTCACGGGCCCCGACTCCAGCACACCGAGCAGCGGCTGGTGACCGGGCATGACGCCGATGTCGCCGGACGTGGTACGCGCGACGACCAGGGTGGCCTCGCCGGACCAGACACTACGGTCCGCGGCGACGAGCTCGACGTGCAGCTCAGCAGCCAAGGTGGGCTCCTCGGGTCACCACCCGGCGGCACTCGCTGCCGGGTGTCGGTTCAAAGTCTAGTGGGCGTTGCGGGAGGGCCGGGACGCACCCCGGCCCTCCCTGGAGCTGTGCAGCTCAGGAGACGCCGAGCTCCTTGGCGTTGGCCTTGAGGTCCTCAATGCCACCGCACAGGAAGAACGCCTGCTCCGGGAAGTGGTCGTAGTCGCCGTCGATGATCGCGTTGAAGGCCACGATCGTCTCGTCCAGCGGCACGTCCGACCCGTCGACGCCGGTGAACTGCTTGGCGACGTGGGTGTTCTGCGACAGGAAGCGCTCCACGCGACGGGCGCGGTGGACAGTGAGCTTGTCCTCCTCGCCGAGCTCGTCGATACCGAGGATCGCGATGATGTCCTGAAGGTCCTTGTACTTCTGGAGGACCGTCTTGACGCGCATGGCCGTGTTGTAGTGGTCCGCCGCGATGTAGCGGGGGTCCAGGATGCGGGACGTCGAGTCCAGCGGGTCCACGGCCGGGTAGATGCCCTTCTCGGAGATCGGACGGGAAAGCACCGTCGTCGCGTCGAGGTGGGCGAAGGTCGTCGCCGGGGCCGGGTCGGTCAGGTCGTCCGCGGGCACGTAAATGGCCTGCATGGACGTGATCGAGTGACCACGGGTCGACGTGATGCGCTCCTGGAGGAGACCCATCTCGTCGGCCAGGTTCGGCTGGTAACCCACGGCCGAGGGCATGCGACCCAGCAGGGTCGAGACCTCGGAACCGGCCTGCGTGAAGCGGAAGATGTTGTCGATGAAGAACAGCACGTCCTGCTTCTGCACATCGCGGAAGTACTCCGCCATGGTCAGACCCGCGAGGGCCACGCGCAGACGGGTGCCCGGCGGCTCGTCCATCTGACCGAAGACCAGCGCGGTCTTGTCGATGACGCCGGACTCGGCCATCTCCTCGATGAGGTCGTTGCCCTCACGGGTGCGCTCGCCGACACCGGCGAACACAGAGACACCGTCGTGGTTGTTGGCGACGCGGTAGATCATCTCCTGGATGAGCACCGTCTTGCCGACGCCGGCACCGCCGAACAGGCCGATCTTTCCACCCTTGACGTACGGGGTGAGAAGGTCGACGACCTTGATGCCGGTCTCGAACATCTCGGTCTTCGACTCGAGCTCGTCGAAGTTCGGCGCCTTGCGGTGGATGCCCCAGCGCTCGCCGGTGTACTGCTCGTCGACGTTCAGGACCTCGCCGAGGGTGTTGAACACCTTGCCCTTGGTGAAGTCGCCGACGGGCACCGTGATGGAGGCGCCGGTGTCCACGACCGGGGCCTGGCGGACCAGGCCGTCGGTGGGCTGCATGGAGATCGCGCGGACCAGGCCGTCACCGAGGTGCTGGGCAACCTCGAGCGTCAGGGTCTTCTTCGCGCCGTCCTGCGCCGGGTCGTTGACCTCGACGTGCAGGGCGTTGTAGATGTCCGGCATCGCGTCGACGGGGAACTCCACGTCGACGACCGGGCCGATGACCCGGGCGACGCGGCCCGTGGCCGTCGCGGTCTCAACAGTGGTCGTCATTACTTGTCACTCCCCGCGGTCGCGTCGGCCAGGGCGCTGGCGCCACCGACGATCTCGCTGATTTCCTGGGTGATTTCGGCCTGGCGGGCCGCGTTGGCAAGACGGGAGAGGTTGTTGATCAAGTCTCCCGCGTTGTCGGTCGCCGACTTCATCGCGCGGCGCGTGGCGGCGTGCTTGGAGGCAGCCGACTGGAGCAGCGCGTTGTAGATCCGGCTCTCGACGTAGCGCGGCAGCAGGGCGTCGAGGACGTCCTCCGCCGACGGCTCGAAGTCGTACAGCGGAAGGATCTCGTCGCCCTTGCCGGACGCCTTCGACTCCTCCGCCACCTCTTCGAGGCTGAGCGGCAGCAGCCGGCCGTCGATGGCCGTCTGCGTCATCATCGAGACGAACTCGGTGTAGACGATGTGGAGTTCGTCCACGCCGCCCTCCGCCGTCTCCTTCTCGATGGCCTCGATCAGCGGGGCCGCGACCTTCTTGGCGTCCGCGTACGTGGGCTCATCGGTGAAGCCCGCCCACGACTCCACGACCTTGCGCTCGCGGAAGTTGTAGTGGGCCAGACCGCGGCGGCCGACGATGTACGTGTCGACCTCCTTGCCCTCGCCGACGAGCTTCTCCGTGAGCTGCTCGGCGGCCTTGATGGCGTTCGAGTTGAAGGCGCCGGCCAGACCGCGGTCGCTGGTGAGCAGCAGAACCGCGGAACGGCTCGCCGTCTCCGACTCCGTCGTCAGCGGGTGCTTGGTGTTCGACCCGGTCCCCACCGCCGTGACCGCGCGCGTGAGCTCGGTCGCGTACGGCGTGGAGGCCGCCACCTTGCGCTGTGCCTTGACGACACGCGAGGCGGCGATCATCTCCATCGCCTTGGTGATCTTCTTGGTCGCGGTGACGGATCGGATGCGACGCTTGTAGACCCGGAGCTGGGCTCCCATGAGTCAGGTCCCTTCCTTACGTCACTTGGCGGCGGCCGGAGCGTCCTCGCCGAGAAGCTTCCCGTCCGAGGTCTCGAACTGCTTCTTGAAGTCGGCGACGGCCTCGTCGATGGCCTGGATGGTGTCGTTCGACATCTTGCCGCCCTCCTTGATGGAGGTCATGAGGCCCTGCTCCTTGCGGTGCAGGTGCTCCAGGAGCTCCTTCTCGAAGCGGCGGATGTCGGAGACCGGCACCTCGTCCATCTTGCCGTTGGTACCGGCCCAGACGGAGACGACCTGGTCCTCGGTGGCCATCGGCTCGTACTGAGCCTGCTTCAGCAGCTCGACGAGACGCTGACCGCGCTCCAGCTGCGCCTTCGACGCGGCGTCCAGGTCGGAACCGAAGGCGGCGAACGCCTCCAGCTCGCGGTACTGGGCCAGGTCCAGACGGAGTCGGCCGGAGACCTGCTTCATGGCCTTGTGCTGGGCGGAACCACCCACACGCGAGACCGAGATACCGACGTTCAGGGCCGGACGCTGGCCGGCGTTGAACAGGTCGGACTCCAGGAAGCACTGGCCGTCGGTGATGGAGATGACGTTGGTCGGAATGAACGCCGAGACGTCATTCGCCTTGGTCTCCACGATCGGCAGACCCGTCATCGAACCGGCGCCCATCTCGTCCGAGAGCTTCGCGCAGCGCTCGAGCAGACGGGAGTGCAGGTAGAAGACGTCACCCGGGTAGGCCTCGCGCCCCGGCGGGCGGCGGAGCAGCAGGGACACGGCGCGGTAGGCGTCGGCCTGCTTCGAGAGGTCGTCGAAGATGATGAGGACGTGCTTGCCCTCGTACATCCACTGCTGGCCGATGGCCGAACCGGTGTACGGCGCCAGGTACTTGAAGCCGGCCGGGTCGGACGCCGGGGCGGCGACGATGGTCGTGTACTCCAGCGCACCGGCCTCTTCGAGCGCACCACGCACGGAGGCGATGGTGGAGCCCTTCTGACCGACGGCGACGTAGACGCAGCGGACCTGCTTGTTCGGGTCGCCGGTGCGCCAGTTGTCACGCTGGTTGATGATCGTGTCGACGGCCAGGGCGGTCTTGCCGGTCTGGCGGTCACCAATGATCAGCTGACGCTGACCACGGCCGACGGGGGTCATCGCGTCGACGGCCTTGTAGCCGGTCTCCATCGGCTCGTGGACCGACTTACGGGCCATGACGCCCGGGGCCTGCAGCTCGAGGGCGCGACGACCGCTGGTCTCGATCTCGCCGAGACCGTCGATCGGGGCGCCGAGCGGGTCGACGACGCGACCCAGGTAGCCCTCGCCGACGCCGACGGACAGGACCTCGCCGGTACGCGTGACCGGCTGTCCCTCCTCGACGCCGCTGAACTCGCCCAGGACGATGGCGCCGATCTCGCGCTCTTCCAGGTTGAGCGCGAGGCCGAGGGTGCCGTCCTCGAACTTCAGCAGTTCGTTGGCCATGGCCGAGGGGAGGCCCTCGACCTTCGCGATGCCGTCGCCGGCAAGGGTGACCGTACCGACCTCCTCGCGCGAGGCCGCGTCCGGCTTGTACGCCTGGACAAAGTTCTCCAGCGCGTCCCGGATCTCCTCCGGCCGGATCGTGAGCTCCGCCATCTGGGTTCCCTGCTCTCCTTGTTGGGCCCGAAGTGTTCTTGGGGGGTCTGGGGTCAGCCCCCAGGAATCCTCTGCACGGCCCAACTAGGGCCGTAGTCGTACGTGTTGAGCTTGTTGCGGTCAGCCGGCCATACGGCGGCCGGCCTCCTCGATGCGGTCCGCGATCGAGCCGTTGATGACCTCGTCACCCACCTGCACCTTGATCCCGCCGAGGACCTCGGGGTCCACGTCCAGGTTCAGGTGCATCTGACGCCCGTAGAGCTTCGCCAGGGACGCACCCAGACGCTGCTTCTGCGCGTCGCTCAGCGGCACCGCGGTGGTGACGACCGCCACCATGCGCTCGCGACGCTCGGCGGCGAGCTTGGAGAGGGACTCGAGTCCCGCTTCCAGGCTACGTCCCCGCGGCGCGGTCACAAGACGGCCGACGATCCGCTCGGTGGTGGGCTTGGCCCGGCCGTCGAGCAGCTGCTTGACGAGCTCGCCCTTGGCCGAGTTCGAAGCGGACTTGTCGGTCAGTGCGGCGCGCAGCTCGGTGTTGGAGGAGACGATCCGGCCGAACCGGAACAGCTCGTCCTCGACGTCGTCGAGTTCACCGCTCTTCTGCGCCGCGGTCAGGTCCGCGGTGTTGGCCAGCTCCTCGAGGGAGTCGACCAGGTCGCGGGAGGCCGACCACCGGGAGCGGACCAGGCCGGACACCAGGTCGACGGTCTCGCCGCCGACCTGGCCGCCGAGCAGGCGGCTCGCGAGCTCGGCCTTGGCCTCACCGGCCTGAGCCGGGTCGGTCAGGACCCGTCGCAGGCTGACCTCGCGCTGCAGCAGCGCGGTCACCGAGGCCAGGTCGCCGGCGAGCGCCTTGGCGTCGACCGACGTGTTGTCGGTCAGCGCGTCCAGACGCTCACGCGCGGCGGCCAGTGCCTCGCGGCTCGCTCCGTGGGCGGTCATCGTGCAGCCTCTTCCTTCTCCTCGAGCTCGTCGAGGAAGCGGTCGATCGTGCGCGACTGCCGGGCGGTGTCCTCGAGGGACTCGCCGACAAGCTTGCCGGCCAGGTCGGTGGCCAGCAGGCCCACGTCCTGACGCAGCGCCTGAGCGGCGGCCTTGCGGTCGGCCTCGATCTGCGAGTGGCCGGCGGCGATGATCTCCTCACGCTGCCGCTGACCCTCCGCACGCATCTCGGCGATGAGCGCGGCACCCTGCTCCTGCGCCTCCTGGCGCAGCCGCGCGGCCTCGTGCCGGGCCTCGGCGAGCTGAGCCTTGTACTGCTCGAGCACGCTCTGGGCCTCGGTCTGAAGCGCCTCGGCCTTCTCGATACCGCCTTCGATCTTCGCGTGGCGCTCTTCCAGCGTCTTGTTGATACGCGGGAGGAGCTTCTTGGCGAAGACGAAGAAGACGATGGCGAAGGCAAGGGTGCCAATGAGCAGCTCGGGACCGGGCGGGACGAGCGGGCTCTGCTCCTCCTCGGCCGCGAGTGCAACCAGGTTGGCGATCACATCAGTGCCTTTCGTCGAATCGTGTCAGGTACAGAAATCAGATACCGAACACGAACGGCATGACGATGCCGATGAGGGCGAGCGCCTCACAGAAGGCGAAGCCGAGGATCTGGTTGGCGCGGATCAGGCCGGCGGCCTCGGGCTGGCGGGCCAGGGCCTGGGTGCCGTTACCGAAGACGATGCCGACGCCGATGCCGGGGCCGATCGCGGCGAGACCGTAACCGATGGAACCGAGGGAGCCGGAGACGCCAGCGGCGAGTTCGATGGACGCGGACATGCCGTTACTTCCTTTTCTTTACGAACCGGTGGGGGTTGTCCACCGGACGACCTGGGGTGGTTGGACGGGTGCAGCTCAGTGGTGCTCGGCGAGAGCGCCCTGAATGTACGAGCAGGCCAGCAGCACGAAGACGTATGCCTGGACGGCCTGCACGAAAAGCTCGAAGAGGATCATGACCATCGTCATGACGAAGGAGACACCCGCGGCCGGGATCATCCAGCTGTTCAGCAGGTACCAGGAGGCGACGGTGAACATCACCAGCATCAGGTGACCCGCGAACATGTTCGCGAAGAGTCGGACCGCGTGCGTGAACGGGCGGACCAGCAGGTTCGAGAAGAACTCGATGAACGAGACCAGCCACTTGATCGGGCCGAGCGAGTTGTCGTAGCCGGTGATGTTCTTCCAACCGCCCACGAAACCATGGCGCTTGAAAGTCAGCGGCACCCAGATCAGGTACACGATGGCCGCGAGGACGATCGGGTAGGCAATGACCGATCCGACCGGGAACTGAGCCAGCGGGACGACCGACCAGACGTTCATGATCCAGATGAAGAAGAACAGCGAGACCATGATCGGGACGTACTTCTCGCCCTCGCGCTTGCCCAGCGTCTCGTAGACGATGTTGCGGCGGACGAAGTCGTAGCCGGCCTCACCGATCATCTGGATCTTGCCGGGCACGACCTTCGAGCGGCCGAACGCGACGTAGAAGAACCAGCAGATGATGACCGTGGTGATGAGAGCGAGCAGCATCACCTTGTTGAAGTAGAACCAGCCGAAGTCGGCAATCGGTTCGAACAGGAAGGAGTGCAGGCCCGGCGCCGGGAAGCCGCATCCGTTGTCGGACATGATCCGACAGCTCCAGTCAAAGGCGAGCTGGGTCGTGTCAGCACTCACCGCGGGCTCCTTCGGCGTGACGCATAAGTACGGCAACCTCGTTGTGTCGGTGCGGCGCGCAGCCGCGGATCGGCACCGGTCTGGTGTTTCGGGCGTGGGGGCGGCGGGCAGGCAGTGAGCCTCGCGATCGTGCAGGCGTCAGCTCTCGTGCCCGCGCCGGCGATGCCGCAGTTGGCACCGGACGATAGCAGCCCGACGAACGGGCGCTTATCCCGGCCCTACCTCTCACGATGACGACCCGGTCTTCTCGTCCCTTTCGCTGCTTCCGGACCCCTTGGATCCGGGCGCCGACTCGGGATCGATATAGAAAATCTTGGCCTTCATGTGAGCGCGGGCCTGGGCTGCCATCCACACGACGGTCGAGACCACCAGCGCGATGGCAAAGGTCTTGGGATTGAAGAGAGTCGTGTCCTTGAAGACTGCCACGAAGATCAAGAGCAGCAGCAGCTGGGCGACGTAGAGCATCAGCCCCATCGCCTGGAACAGCTGCGGAAGCGATTTTGCCGTGCGGATCAGCACGAGCTGCCCGAGGCCCATGAACACGATGACCACAAGAGCACCGACCAGCGCACCGATGGCCCCCTTGCCGCCCGCAACCACACCACTGATCACCGCGGCAATCACGCCCGCGACAGCGGTTGGTACGACGGCTTGAAGAAGGGTCCGTGCGTCATTGGACGGCATGGCGGCAACTCCGCTTACTGGTGTGGGGCAGGGTGTCGTCATGGACGAGCGTAGTCCGGGGATTCGGCAGTCCGATTCGGGCCAAATGGCCGTTGCACTAAGGCCTTTCGGCCCTCCCCCTGGCTTCGTGAACGGTATCACAAACTATTTGATGCGGTCTTTACCTAGAAGGTGTGCCAACCGTCACACGTGAGGGGGATCCTGCGCGTCTGTGCACGCACGAGGCCAACATGTCTGGTATTGGGCTCATTTCGGACTTCGTGATCGCCCGCGTCAACGAGACGTTCCGGCCTTACGCCGATCCGTGAAGCGCGAACGGGCGCCGATCGCCGTCGCTCCGTTGACACCCGCGGGGATCCGGTCGCGGTCCGGTTCGCCGCCGGACGTCTCGGAGCCCTCGGACGGCTCGGCCGCCCCGTCCCCTCCCCCGGCCGGTCGCCGGTAGCGCGGCGGCACCAAGTGCTGGGCCCAGCGCGGCGCGTGCGGCGTGAAGCGCGGCAGCAGGAGCATGACGAGCCCGACGAAGCTCAGCGCGACGATGGTGAGCATGACCCACATCCCGGACGCGGAGTGCACCGAGTAGGCGACCGCGCCGAAGGCGATGAGGCCCGACCAGAAGTACATGATCAGCACCGCGCGGGAGTGCGAGTGGCCGATCTCCAGGAGCCGGTGGTGCAGATGCCCGCGGTCCGCCGCGAACGGCGACTGCCCGTTCCAGGTGCGGCGCACGATCGCGAGGACGAGGTCGGCGAACGGGATCGCGATGATCGTCAGCGGCATCAGCAGCGGGATGAAGACGGGCAGCATCGCGTGCGTGGTGTCGCGGGTGGAGCCGCCGAGGTTGAGCTTGAGCGCGTCCGGGTCGACCTGCCCTGTGATGGAGATCGCGCCGGCCGCCAGGACGAGGCCGATGAGCATGGAGCCCGAGTCGCCCATGAAGATTCTGGCCGGATGGATGTTGTGCGGCAGGAAGCCCAGACACATGCCCATCAGGATCGCCGCGAACAGCGTGGCCGGGGCCGCGGACTCGATGCCGTAGCCGTACCAGATCCGGTACGCGTACAGGAAGAACGCAGCGGCGGCGATGCACACCATGCCCGCCGCGAGCCCGTCGAGGCCGTCGACGAAGTTCACCGCGTTGATGGTGATCACGACGAGCGCGACGGTGAGCAGGGTCCCCTGCCACTGCGTCAGCGACACCGTCCCCACACCGGGGATCGGCAGCCAAAGGATCGTCAGGCCCTGCATCACCATCACGCCCGCAGCGATCATCTGGCCGCCGAGCTTGATGAGGGCGTCGATCTCGAACTTGTCGTCCAGGACGCCGATCAGCCAGATCAGGGCGGCGCCGGAGAGCAGCGCCCGCGGTTCGTTCGAGGACTCGAAGACCTTGTCCAGGTTGGTCAGGTGATCGGCGACGAGCAGGCCCGCGCACAGGCCGAAGAACATGGCGATACCGCCGAGCCGCGGCGTGGGCTCCCGGTGCACGTCACGTGCACGGATCTCCGGCATGGCGCCGGCCACGATCGCGAACTTCCGCACCGGGCCTGTGAGCAGATAGGTCACCGCGGCCGTGATGCAGAGCGTCAGCAGGTATTCACGCACGGGCTTCCCCACAGGTATCGCTGGCCATCTCAGCCCCACACCCTAGTCTCGCGTGCTTAGGGTTGGGGACTTCCGGGTAGCGACGATGGTTGCACGGCTGACGGTTCCAGAGGTGCACTGGTGCGGCGCAAGGGGTGTTCTACCGCTCTCCTACCCCGTTCCAGGCGGGGTACGGGGGGAATCTTCCGGCCAGTTGGCGCACCTCTTCACGCACCGTGCGGACGTCGAGAACGTCACGTACGACACCCGACAGGAGCACCGCGATGCGGGCCATCTCTCCTTCACCCATGCCCTGTGTGGTGACGGCGGCGGTGCCGAGGCGCAGGCCGCGACCACCCTCGTAGGGCAACGCGCATGTGTCGAGGATCATGCCCGCAGAGGCGAGCCGGCCACGCGCCACCGCGCCCGCGACGCCGAGCGGGGCCGGGTCCACGGTCAGCAGATGGGTGTCGGTTCCGCCGGTGGTGATGCCGAAGCCCTCCGCGGCGAGCGCACCCGCGAGCAGCCGCGCGTTGGCGACGACCTGATGGGCGTACGCGGTGAAGGCGGGGCGCGCAGCCTCCCCGAACGCGACGGCCTTCGCGGCGATCGTGTGCATCTGGGCGCCGCCCTGGGTGAAGGGGAAGACGGCCCGGTCGACGCGGTCTGCCAGCTCGGCCGCGCACAGCAGCATCCCGCCGCGCGGCCCGCGCAGCACCTTGTGCGTGGTGGCGCAGACGATGTCCGCGTACGGGACCGGATTCGGGGCCGCTCCCCCGGCGACCAGGCCGATCGGGTGCGCGGCGTCGGCGATGAGGTGGGCGCCCACGTCGTCGGCGATCTCCCGGAAGGCGGCGTAGTCGATGTGCCGGGGGTACGAGATCGAGCCGCACACGATGGCCTTGGGGCGGTGGGCGCGGGCCGCGGCGCGGACCTGCTCGTAGTCGATGAGCCCGCTCTCCGCGTCGACGCCGTACGGCACGAAGTCGAACCAGCGGCCGGAGAAGTTGGCCGGTGAGCCGTGCGTGAGGTGGCCGCCGGACGGCAGGCCCATCGCGAGGACGGTGTCGCCGGGCTTCAGCAGTACGGCGTACGCGGCGAGCACGGCCGAAGAGCCGCTGTGCGCCTGTACGTTGACGTGTTCGGCGCCGAAGAGGGCCTTGGCGCGGTCGATCGCGAGGCGTTCGGCGACGTCGACGAGTTCGCAGCCGCCGTGGTGGCGGGCGCCGGGGTAGCCCTCCGCGTACTTGTTGGCGAGCGGGGAGCCGAGGGCGGCGAGGACCGCGGGCGACGTGAAGTTCTCCGCGGCGATGAGCTGGAGGGAGTCCGCCTGGCGGGCGGTCTCCCCGAGGAGGATCTCGGCCAGTTCGGGGTCCTGCCGCAGTAGCTCCGCTGTGGCTGCGGGTTGTGTCATCACCGGCATGGTCGGCTCCGGGCCTCGCGTCGGGGAGGTAAGTGCCTTCCAATGTAGATCCGCGTCGTTGCGCCCGCCCGGCGTCACGCCACGGGGCTCCGCCCCGGACCCCGCGCCTCAAACGCCGGCGGGGCTGGATCGAGGCATGGGGCGTAAACGTTTCGGGGGGCCTGAGCGGAGCTACTTCTTGACGCCCGTCAAGGCCGTGACCACCGGGTCCAGGGCCTCATGGATCTCGCCGCCCACCGACTGGAAGAACGGCAGCGGTGCCCCGTACGGGTCGTACACCTCGTCCGCCTCCACGGAGGGAGCCAGCAGCCACCCCCGGAGCGCGGCAGCGGCCCGCACCAGGGACCGCGCACGCTCGACCACACCCGACTCCAGGGGATCCGGAAGCGTGGCCGGGTCTATGGCCTGCACGAGCCGCGTGAACTCCTTCAGCGTGAACGTGCGCAGGCCCGCGCTGTGGCCCATGGAGATGACCTGCGCACGGTGGTCGCGGGTCGCGGTCAGGACCAGGTCGGCCCTTATGACGTGGTCGTCGAGGAGCTCACGGCCCACGAAGCCGGAGGCGTCCGCGCCGAAGTCGGCCAGGACCGTTTCCGCGTTGGCCTCCATGGGCGCGCCCTCGTGGCCCCAGGTGCCCGCGCTCTCCACGACGAGACCGCCGGCGAGCGGCGCGCCGAGCCGGTCCGCGAGGGCATGCCTCGTCAGCCGCTCGGTGATCGGCGAGCGGCACACATTGCCGGTGCTGACGTGGAGGATGCGGAAGGTGTCGCCGGGGAGTGCCGGCGTGCGTACGTACCCGTTGCCTATGCCACGCCCCGTCTCAGGGGCTGTCAATTCGCCACCTCGAGGTCGGGTACGACCTTGCGCAGCTCGTCCGCGGTCAGCGCGCCCTCGCGCAGCAGGACCGGGACCTTGCCGGTGACGTCGACGATGGATGACGGGATGTTGCCGGGCGTCGGCCCCCCGTCGAGGTAGACGGAGACGGAGTCGCCGAGCATCTCCTGCGCGGCGTCGCAGTCCTCGGGTGCCGGGTGGCCGGTCAGGTTCGCGGAGGAGAGCGCCATCGGGCCGACCTCGGTGAGCAGTTCGATGGCGACGGGGTGCAGCGGCATGCGGACCGCGACGGTGCCACGGGTGCTGCCGAGGTCCCACTGCAGCGACGGCTGCTGCTTGGCGACGAGGGTCAGGCCGCCCGGCCAGAACGCGTCGACCAGTTCCCAGGCCATCTCGGAGAAGTCCGTGACGAGCCCGTGCAGCGTGTTCGGCGAGGGGATGACCACCGGCGTCGGCATGTTGCGGCCACGGCCCTTGGCCTCCAGGAGGTCACCGACCGCCTCCGGCGTGAAGGCGTCGGCACCGATGCCGTACACGGTGTCGGTGGGCAGCACGACCAGCTCGCCGCGGCGGACTGCGGAGGCGGCTTCACGCAGGCCGGTAGCGCGGTCGACTGCGTCGTTGGTGTCGTAACGCCGTGCCATCTAGCGGGCCTCCTGCTCGATGTGCTGGTCTGCGGATCGCTCGAATTCGTCAAACTCAATGGACAACGCGTCGGTCACGGCAGCGCCTTGCGGGCCGTCGCGAACCTCGGGCGGTTGTTGAGGTCGGGGTGGTCGGCGGCGTCCGCCCAGCCCCGCTCCTCGGTGAAGATCCACGGCACCTGGCCGCCCTGCGTGTCCGCGTGCTCGATGACGACGATGCCGCCGGGGCGCAGGAGGCGGTGGGCGGTGCGCTCGATGCCACGGATCAGGTCGAGCCCGTCCTCGCCGGAGAACAGGGCGAGGTCCGGGTCGTAGTCACGGGCCTCGGGGGCGACGTACTCCCACTCGGTGAGCGGGATGTACGGCGGGTTGGAGATGACGAGATCGACCTGGCCGTCGAGGTCGGGGAAGGCCGTCAGGGCGTCGCCCTGGCGCAGGTCGACCCTGGACCCCTCGACGTTCTTGCGCGTCCATTTGAGCGCGTCCTCGGACAGCTCCACGGCGTGCACGCGCGAGCGCGGCACCTCCTGGGCCAGCGCGAGCGCGATGGCGCCGGAGCCGGAGCACAGATCGACGATCAGCGGCTCGACGACATCCATCGCGCGCACGGCGTCTATGGCCCAGCCGACGACCGACTCGGTCTCCGGGCGCGGCACGAACACACCGGGACCGACCTGGAGCTCCAGATAGCGGAAGTAGGCGTGCCCGGTGATGTGCTGGAGCGGCTCGCGGGCCTCGCGGCGCGCGATCGCCTCCCAGTACCGGGCGTCGAAGTCCGCGTCCTTGACGGAGTGCAGCTCGCCCCGCTTGACGCCGTGCACGAAGGACGCGAGCTCCTCCGCGTCATTGCGCGGCGAGGGCACGCCGGCGTCGGCAAGCCGCTGAGTGGCCTGGGCCACTTCCGCGAGCAGCACGCTGCGGGGGTTCGGGGGTCGCCCCCCAAAATGTTGCTGCACGCTGTTCCTCCGGGCTGAGCTGTCGTACGGGGCGGGCGGTGCGGTTCTACGCGGCGGCGAGCTTGGCGGCCGAGTCCGCGTCGACGCACGCCTGGATCACGGGGTCGAGCTCGCCGTCGAGCACCTGGTCCAAGTTGTAGGCCTTGAAGCCGACACGGTGGTCCGAGATGCGGTTCTCCGGGAAGTTGTACGTACGGATCTTCTCGGAGCGGTCGACGGTGCGGACCTGGCTGCGGCGGGCGTCGGCGGCGTTCTTCTCCGCTTCCTCCTGCGCCGCTGCGAGGAGCCTGGAGCGCAGGATACGCATCGCCTGCTCCTTGTTCTGCAGCTGGGACTTCTCGTTCTGGCAGGAAGCCACGACGCCGGTGGGGATGTGCGTGATGCGGACGGCGGAGTCGGTCGTGTTGACGGACTGCCCGCCGGGGCCCGAGGAGCGGTACACGTCGATGCGCAGATCGTTCGCGTGGATCTCGACGTCGACCTCCTCGGCCTCGGGCGTGACCAGCACGCCGGCGGCGGAGGTGTGGATGCGGCCCTGCGACTCGGTCGAGGGCACACGCTGCACGCGGTGCACGCCGCCCTCGTACTTCAGGCGGGCCCAGACACCCTGGCCGGGCTCGGTCGCGCCGTTCCCGCCCTTGGTCTTCACGGCGACCTGGACGTCCTTGTAGCCGCCCAGCTCGGACTCGGTGGCGTCGATGATCTCGGTCTTCCAGCCGACGCGCTCGGCGTAGCGCAGGTACATGCGCAGCAGGTCACCGGCGAACAAGGCGGACTCGTCGCCACCGGCGCCGGCCTTGACCTCGAGGATCACGTCCTTGTCGTCGGACGGGTCGCGGGGCACCAGCAGGAGCCGCAGCTTCTCGGTGATCTCCTCGCGCTGCTGCTCGAGGTCCTTGACCTCGGCCGCGAAGTCCGGGTCGTCGGCGGCGAATTCCTTGGCCGTCTCGACGTCGTCCCCGGTCTGCTTCCAGGAGCGGTAGGTGGCGACGATCGGGGTCAGCTCGGCGTAGCGCTTGTTGAGCTTGCGCGCGTTCGCCTGGTCGGCGTGGACCGAGGGGTCCGCGAGCTTCTGCTCCAGATCGGCGTGCTCACCGATCAGTTCCTCGACGGCCTCGAACATCTCCGGCTCCTGCAGTTACGGGGGTCAAAAGGGGCTGCACCGCAAAGCGCCGGTCCCGGTGCCCCCGCGAAAACAGGGGCACCGTGGACCGGCGCTGGAGCTCCGCTACTTGTTGGCAGCGGCAGCCTTGCCGAAGCGGGCCTCGAAGCGGGCCACACGGCCACCGGTGTCGAGGATCTTCTGCTTGCCCGTGTAGAACGGGTGGCACTCGGAGCAGACCTCGGCACGGACGGTGCCGGACGAGATGGTGCTACGGGTGGTGAACGACGCGCCACAGGTGCAAGAGACCTGCGTCTCGACGTACTCGGGGTGGATGTCGCGCTTCAAGGTGTCTCCTAGGTTCATGGAGGGCGCCGGGTCGCTGACGCGGGATGCGGGAGCGTGAACCGGGACCGACGTACCAGTCTGCCAGGACTGGCCGTATCCCCCAAAACCGAGAAGGGCCCGGAAGTATTCCCGGCCCTCCCAGAAGGGGTCGTCGTTGCTTCGCGGCTACTTCACGACGCTGTCGGCGGAGCCCTTGGCGGAGTCCTTCGTGGCCGACTTCGGGATGGTCCTGTCGGACTCGAGGGCCTTCCAGACCTTGCTCGCGTTGGTCTTGTCCAGGAGCACGCGGTTGGCGTCGTTCGGGTCGTACTGCACGGGCAGCGTCACCATGTTCATGTCGCCGGAGCCGATGCCCTTGAGCCCGCTCGCGAACGAGGTCAGGTCTTTGACCGAGGCCAGCTGCGAGTCCGTGGTCACCGTCTTCGTGGCGGTGTTCGCGAGCGCGTACAGCTTGCTCGGGCTGGTGAAGACGCCGACGCTCTTGATCTGGTCCATCAGGGCCTTCATGAACGCCTGCTGGAGCTGGATGCGCCCCAGGTCACTGCCGTCGCCGACGCCGTGCCGGGTGCGGACGAGGCCGAGCGACTGCTCGCCGCTGAGCGTGTGCGTGCCCGCGTCGAGGTTCAGATGGCTGTCGGGGTCGTTGATCGCCTTCGTGGTGGTGACCTTCACGCCGCCGAGGTCGTCGATCAGCTTCTGGAAGCCGCTGAAGTCGACCTCCACGTAGTGGTCCATGCGGATTCCGCTCAGGGACTCGACGGTCTTCACCGCGCAGGCCGCGCCGCCCGTCGAGTACGCGGAGTTGAACATGACCTCGTTCTGCGCCGGGTACTCGTTGCCGTCCTTGTCGGTGCACGAGGGGCGGTCGATGAGCGTGTCCCTGGGGATGGAGACGACGCTGGCCCGCTTGTGGCCCTTGTAGACGTGGACGACCATCGCGGTGTCCGAGCGCGCGGAGCCCTCGTCGGCACCGCCGCCGACCTTCTCGTTGTCGCCGGCCCGGGTGTCGGAGCCGAGGACGAGGATGTCCTCGGAGCCGTTGTCCACGTTCTGCGGACGGTCGGTGCCCAGCTGCGAGTCGATGTCGACACTCTTGATGTTGCCGTTGAGCTGGAAGTAGACGTACCCCAGGCCGGTTCCACCGAGGACGACGACGCCCGCGGCGCTCCACGCCGCGATCCGCAGCGCCTTGCTGCGCCCACTGCGCGGTTTGCGGCGGCTGCCCTTGGCGCCGCGGTGGCGCCCGGGCTTGCTGTCACGTTCCGGCATAACTCCTCGCAGGTTCGTCTGCTTCTGATCCTTCGGTCCGCTTGTTCGTTCACTCGGTGTGACGGCGGACCGCCAAGAAGGGTTGCACAAACACGTGTGCGCATTCCGGGACGGAAATGCGACGGTACGTAGCGGTACCAACGACCCGCAAGCCTCTCACCTGCACTTTCACGCCCATGTGCCACATGCTTCACAGAGGGCACAGATCCTTATACGTGTGGTGAAGGTCTCTGGCCCACGAGTGCCCCGAATCGCTGCGACCAGGCTCCGACCAGGCATGGAAAAGGGCTGGGCCCCGCCGCACGAAGCGGCGGGGCCCAGCCCCTGGATCCCGGTGAAGCGTCAGTCGTTGCCGTTGCCCGGCGTCGGCGTCGTCTTCTGGATCTGCAGCAGGAACTCCGCGTTGGACTTCGTCTGCTTCATCTTGTCGAGCAGCAGCTCGATCGCCTGCTGCTGGTCGAGCGCGTGCAGCACGCGACGCAGCTTCCAGGTGATCGCCAGCTCGTCGCTGCCGAGCAGGATCTCTTCCTTACGGGTACCGGACGCGTCCACGTCCACCGCCGGGAAGATGCGCTTGTCGGCGAGCTTGCGGTCGAGCTTGAGCTCGGCGTTGCCGGTGCCCTTGAACTCCTCGAAGATGACCTCGTCCATGCGGGACCCGGTGTCCACCAGCGCGGTGGCGAGGATGGTCAGCGAACCGCCGTCCTCGATGTTGCGGGCCGCACCGAAGAAGCGCTTCGGCGGGTACAGGGCGGTCGAGTCGACACCACCGGACAGGATGCGGCCGGAGGCCGGCGCCGCGAGGTTGTACGCGCGGCCCAGGCGGGTGATCGAGTCGAGCAGCACGACGACGTCGTGACCCAGCTCCACGAGGCGCTTGGCGCGCTCGATGGCGAGCTCGGCGACCGTGGTGTGGTCCTCGGCCGGACGGTCGAAGGTCGAGGAGATGACCTCGCCCTTCACCGACCGCTGCATGTCGGTGACCTCTTCCGGACGCTCGTCGACGAGGACGACCATCAGGTGGCACTCGGGGTTGTTCACCGTGATCGCGTTGGCGATGGCCTGAAGGATCATGGTCTTGCCGGTCTTCGGCGGGGCCACGATCAGACCACGCTGGCCCTTACCGATCGGCGCGACGAGGTCGATGATGCGCGTCGTCAGCACACCCGGGTCCGTCTCCAGGCGGAGGCGGTCCTGCGGGTAGAGGGGCGTCAGCTTGTTGAACTCCGGGCGCCCACGGCCGGATTCGGCCGCCATGCCGTTCGCCGAGTCGAGGCGGACGAGCGCGTTGAACTTCTCGCGGCGCTCGCCGTCCTTGGGCTGACGCACGGCACCGGTGACGTGGTCACCCTTGCGCAGGCCGTTCTTGCGGACCTGGGCCAGGGAGACGTAGACGTCGTTGGGACCCGGCAGGTAGCCCGACGTACGGATGAAGGCGTAGTTGTCGAGGATGTCGAGGATGCCCGCGACGGGGATCAGGACGTCGTCCTCGGAGACCTGCGGCTCGTTGCCGAAGCCCGGCTCGTCGCGCCCACGACGCCCACGGCGGTCGCGGTAACGGCCCCGGCGCCCGCGGCGGCCGCTGCCGTCGTCGTCGTAGCCGTCGTCCTGCTGCTGGTTGTTCCGGCCGCCACCCTGCTGGTTGTTCCGGCCGCCGCCCTGGCTGTTCCCGCCCTGGTCGTCGCCCTTGCCGCCGCGGCGGTCACGGTCGCGGTCGCCCTGACGGTCGCGGTCGCGCCCACCACGGCCACCCTGGCGGTCGCCCTGACGGTCACGACGGTCGCGACGACCCTCGTGGTTGCCGTCCTGGCCGCCGTCGCCCTTGTTGCCGTCGCCGCCGTCCTGACGGTCCTGCTGGCGGTCCTGCTGCTTGTCCTGGCGGTCCTGCCGCGTCTCGGACTTGGCCTCGGCGGTGACCGTCTCGGGGCTGCCCGCCTCGGACGTGGCACGGCGGCGACGACGCTCGCCGGCCGGCTGCTCGTCACTGGCGCCCTGGCCGGGGATCTCGATCTGCTGCTGGGCCGTGGCCTTCTTCGCCTTGGCGTCGGCGGCCTCGGCCTTGTCCGCCTTGGCACCCGCCTTCGCGGGCGCCGCGTCGGCCGCGGACTCGTCGCCGGTGCGGGCCTTCGAGGTGGCCCGCCGCTTCGGCTTCGTCTCTGCGGCGTCGGCGCTCTTCGCGGGGGCGCTCTGGGAATTGCCTCCCCCGGACTGCGCCTCCTTGATGACCTCGATCAGCTGGCTCTTGCGCATCCGCGCAGTGCCCTTGATACCGAGGCCCGATGCGACCTGCTGCAGTTCGGCCAGCACCATGCCGTCAAGGCCGGTACCGCGGCGCCGCCGGGCGGGCGCGGCGGAGGCGTCCGCAGAGGACGCGGCGGGCGCGGCAGCAGAGCTGTCGGCAGTCACGCCCATCAGATCGGTGGTGTCGCTCACGAAGGGTCCTTCCCTGGAGCGGACGTCGGCCTGTCTGGCTCGGCGACCGTGTTGTGCTGTCCGGCGGTGGTCCAGCCTGTACGGACCGTGTGCCGGGGCGGTTGTCCGCCGAAGAGGCGGAAGAATTCGGTGGTGACGGCGTAGCCCGATTCCGCGGGTGCACTGGATTTCTGTGTCACGCGGCTCGGTCACGCCGGTTCCGGAGCGTGCTCGCCACTCTTCAGCGCCACGTCTCGACATGCGAGGACGCTGCACAGAATCGCTGGGGAGGCTCCCGGAAGAATGGTTGTCCCTGACGGGGACACACAGCACCTCGCCATGGTAGGGCCGGGTGCAGACTTGAGGTTAACACTACCGGATCCAACAAACATTCCCCCTCTCGTATTCCGGCAACCGGGTGTCAGGAGCCAAGCGGCAGCACGCTCGCTCCGTCGACATCGAGGTCAAGGCGGTTCGCCGCCCAGCCCTCCCCGGCCAGCCGGGCGACCTTGTCGGCCGTTTCTTCCTCCACCAGAGCGAGGACCGTCGGCCCCGCTCCGGAGATCATCGCGGGCACCCCGTCGGCCCGCAGCCGCTCCACAAGGGCGGCGCTCTCCGGCATCGCCGGCGCCCGGTACTCCTGGTGGAGACGGTCTTCCGTGGCCGGGAGCAGCAGCTCGGGGCGCCTGGTCAGGGCCTCGACGAGCAGGGCCGCCCGGCCCGCGTTGGCCGCGGCGTCCACGTGCGGGACGGTGCGCGGCAGGAGTCCTCGCGCCATTTCGGTGAGGACCGGCTTTCCGGGAACGAAGACCACCGGAACGATGGAACTGGCCGCGTCGAGACGGATCGCGCGACCTGCGCCGGTCTCCGTCCACGCGATGGTGAAGCCACCGAGCAGGCACGGGGCCACGTTGTCGGGGTGGCCCTCGATCTCGGTGGCGAGTTCGAGCAGCGCGGCGTCGTCGAGCAGGGCGCCGCCGCCTATCGTCACGGCGCGCGCGGCGACCACGGCGGACACGATCGCTGCGGACGAAGAGCCCAGGCCACGGCCGTGCGGGATGCGGTTGGCGCAGACGATTTCAAGGCCGCGCGGCTGTCCGCCGAGGGCGTCGAAGGCCGTACGCAGGGACCGGATCAGAAGGTGCGACTCGTCGCGGGGCAGGGTCTCGGAGCCCTCACCGGCGATGTCGATGTTCAGGCCGGAGTCGGCGACCCTGACGACCACGTCGTCGTAGAGCCCCAGCGACAGGCCGAGGCTGTCGAAGCCCGGGCCGAGATTGGCGCTGGTGGCGGGAACGCGCACCCTGACGGCGGCGGCGCGGAAGGCGGGACCGGCCATCGCTCGATGACTCTCCTTGAGCTACGGGATGTTTCGAGAACTTCCGATGTCTTGTGATGCGTCGATGTCTGGTGATGCGTGCGTCGACACCCGGGCCGCGATCGACGGAACAGCGGCGGCACCACGGCATATGCGGTGGGCGGGTTCGACACAGCCTATCGAAGGAAGGTTCAGTGGCGACATAGGGCGCACAGGAGGCGCACGATGCGTGTCGTAAGCCCCCCTGTGCACCCCCTGTACTGAAACGCCCAGTTGACGGCGTGTCAGCGTCACCTAAAGAGTCGCCCTACGAGACGTGCGCCTCAGGCGAGACCGAGTCGCTCGGCGGCCGCGGCGGAGTCGACCGGCACGGTGACCGGCTGCGGAGCGCCGGCGACGGCCCAGTCCGGGTCCTTCAGACCGTTGCCCGTGACGGTGCAGACGATCTTCTGGCCGGGGTCGACCTTGCCCTGCTCGGCGGCCTTCAGCAGGCCGGCGACGGACGCGGCCGACGCGGGCTCGACGAAGACACCCTCCTGGGACGCCAACAGCTTGTAGGCGCGCAGGATCTCACGGTCCGTCACCTCGTCGATGAAGCCGCCGGACTCCTCGCGCGCGGCGAGCGCGTGCTGCCACGAGGCGGGGTTGCCGATGCGAATCGCGGTGGCGATCGTCGAGGGGTCCTTGACGACCTCGCCGCGCACGATCGGCGCGGAGCCGGAGGCCTGGAAGCCCCACATGCGCGGAGTGCGGGAGGAGACGCTGTCGGCCGCGTACTCCTTGTAGCCCTTCCAGTAGGCCGTGATGTTGCCGGCGTTGCCGACCGGGAGGACGTGGATGTCGGGCGCGTCGCCGAGGGCGTCCACGATCTCGAACGAGGCGGTCTTCTGGCCCTCGATGCGGAACGGGTTGACCGAGTTGACCAGCGCCACCGGGTAGTTCTCGGAGAGGGCGCGGGCCAGGTTCAGGCAGTCGTCGAAGTTGCCGTCGACCTGGAGGATCTTCGAGCCGTAGACGAGCGCCTGGCCCATCTTGCCGAGCGCGATCTTGCCCTGCGGCACGAGGACGGCGCAGACCATGCCGGCCCGCACGGCGTACGCGGCGGCGGAGGCCGAGGTGTTGCCGGTGGAGGCGCAGATGACGGCCTTCGCGCCCTCCTCCTTGGCCTTCGTGATGGCCATGGTCATGCCGCGGTCCTTGAACGAACCGGTCGGGTTGGCACCCTCGACCTTCAGGTGCACCTCACAGCCGGTGCGCTCGGAGAGCATCTGCGCGGGCACGAGCGGCGTACTGCCCTCGCGCAGTGTCACGACCGGCGTGGTGTCGGTCACCGGGAGCCGGTCCCGGTACTCCTCGATGATGCCGCGCCACTGGTGGGTCTGTCCGGTCATGAGCTGCTACTCCCCTTCAACACGCATGATGCTGGCGACACCGCGCACGGTGTCGAGCTGACGCAGCGCGTCCACGGTCCCGGTGAGGGCCGCGTCGGCCGCGCGGTGGGTGACGACGACGAGGGAGGCCTCGCCGTCCTTCCCCGACTGACGCACGGTGTCGATGGAGACACCGTGCTCGGCGAAGACCGTCGCCACCTGCGCGAGAACGCCGGGCTTGTCGGCCACGTCGAGGCTGATGTGGTACCGCGTCACGACATCGCCCATCGGCGAGACGGGCAGCTGCGTGTACGCGGACTGGCCGGGTCCCGTCGCGCCGCCCAGGCGGTTGCGGCAGACGGCGACGAGGTCGCCGAGTACGGCGGACGCGGTCGGCGAGCCGCCGGCACCGGGCCCGTAGAACATGAGCTGGCCCGCGGCCTCGGCCTCGACGAAGACGGCGTTGTACGCGCCGCGCACGGAGGCCAGCGGGTGGGACAGCGGGATCATCGCCGGGTGCACGCGGGCGGTGACGGACTGCCCGTCGGCGGCCCGCTCGCAGATGGCGAGCAGCTTGATGGTGCAGCCCATCTGCTTCGCGGACGCGAAGTCGGCGGCGGTCACCTCGGTCATGCCCTCGCGGTACACGTCGTCGAGGCGGACGCGGGTGTGGAAGGCGATTCCGGCGAGGATGGCGGCCTTGGCGGCGGCGTCGAAGCCCTCGACGTCGGCGGTCGGGTCGGCTTCGGCGTACCCGAGGGCGGTGGCCTCGTCGAGCGCTTCCTGGTAGCCGGCGCCGGTCGAGTCCATGGCGTCGAGGATGAAGTTCGTCGTGCCGTTCACGATGCCGAGGACGCGGTTGACCTTGTCCCCCGCGAGCGACTCGCGCAGCGGCCTGACCAGCGGGATCGCGCCGGCGACCGCGGCCTCGTAGTAGAGGTCCTCGCCGTGCTCCACGGCCGCGGCGTGCAGGGCGTCGCCGTCCTGGGCGACGAGCGCCTTGTTGGCGGAGACGACGGAGGCGCCGTGCTCGAAGGCGGTGGTGATGAGGGTGCGCGCGGGCTCGATCCCGCCGATGACCTCGACGACCACATCGATGTCGCCGCGTTTCACGAGCGCGGTGGCGTCGGTGGTGACCAGCGCGGGATCGATTCCCTCGCGGACCCGGGAGGGCCGCCGCACGGCCACACCCGCGAGCTCGACGGGGGCACCGATCCGGGCGGCGAGGTCGTCGGCGTGCGTCGTCATGATGCGCGCCACCTCTGAGCCGACAACCCCACAGCCCAGCAGCGCCACCTTCAGTGGACGCGTACGCATCATGCGACCTCGTTTCCTCTACTGCTTCCGATACTTCGACGTATCTCTACGTGTATCGCTACGTGTATCTACGGTGGGTCCAGTCTCACCCACCGGACCGGGGTTTCAGCCCCCGGTCCGGATCGTGAGACGTAGATTTCATTTATCCGACGTCGAGACGCAGGAGATCTTCCTCCGTCTCGCGCCGGACGATCACCCGGGCCTCGCCGTCGCGCACGGCGACGACGGGCGGGCGAAGTGCGTGGTTGTAGTTGCTGGCCATGGAGCGGCAGTACGCGCCGGTGGCCGGCACGGCGATGAGGTCCCCGGCAGCGACATCGGACGGCAGGAACGCGTCCTTCACGACGATGTCGCCACTCTCACAGTGCTTGCCGACGACACGGACGAGCATCGGCTCGGCCTCGGAGCGGCGGGAGACGAGGGCGACGGTGTACTCGGCGTCGTAGAGCGCGGTGCGAATGTTGTCGGACATGCCGCCGTCGACGGAGACGTAGGTACGCAGTCCCTCGAGCGGCTTGACGGTGCCGACGGTGTAGAGCGTGAAGGCGGTCGGGCCGACGATGGCGCGGCCGGGCTCGACGGAGATACGGGGGGTGCGGAGGTTCGCCGCCTCGCACTCACGGCCGACGATCTCGTTGAGCGCCTTGGCGATCTCGTGCGGCTCGCGGGGGTCGTCGTCGCTGGTGTAGGCGATGCCGAGGCCGCCACCGAGGTCGATCTCGGGAAGCTCGATGCCGTGCTCGTCGCGCACCTCGGCGAGCAGCCCGACCACACGGCGCGCGGCAACTTCAAAGCCCGCCATGTCGAAGATCTGCGACCCGATGTGGCTGTGAATGCCGATGAGCTCGATGCCATCCAGCTTGATGGCGCGCCGCACGGCCTCCGCCGCCTGCCCGTCGGCGAGGGCGATGCCGAACTTCTGGTCCTCGTGCGCGGTGGCGATGAACTCGTGGGTGTGCGCCTCGACGCCCACGGTGACGCGGATCTGCACGCGCTGCCGCTTGCCGAGGCCGTCGGCGATGTGGGCGACGCGCGCGATCTCCTGGAAGGAGTCGAGCACGATGCGCCCGACGCCGACCTGGACCGCGCGGCTGATCTCTTCCTCGGTCTTGTTGTTGCCGTGGAAGGCGATGCGCTCGGCGGGCATGCCCGCGGAGAGCGCGGTAGCAAGCTCGCCCCCCGAGCAGACATCCAGATTCAGCCCCTCCTCGTCCAGCCACCGCACGACAGCGCGGCTGAGGAAGGCCTTACCGGCATAGAAGACATCGGCGTCGGGCCCGAAGGCGTCACGCCAGGCGGCGCACCTGGCACGGAAGTCGGTCTCGTCGAGGAAGTACGCCGGCGTGCCGAACTCCTCGGCGAGCCGGGCGACCTCGATGCCGCCGACGCTGACGCCGCCGTCGCCGGCACGGGCCACGGTCTGCGCCCACACCTTCGGGTCGAGGACGTTGAGGTCGGTGGGCGGGGCGCTGTTGTAGTGGCCCTCGGGCAGGACGTCGGCGTGACGGGGGCCGGCGGGGTGTGCGGAACGGCTCATGGCTGCGGTGGCTCTCTTCGTCTACTTCTGTGTCACAGATGTTCGGGTGCGTCGATGCCGAGCAGGGTCAGGCCGCCTGCGAGCACCGTCCCGACGGCTTCGGCGAGCGCGAGCCGGGCACGGTGGGCGGCCGAGGGTTTCTCCTCGCCTTGGGGCAGTACGGCCGGACAGAGCGAGGCCATGAAGGTGTCGGCAACGCCGACGAGGTGCCGGGCGAGCCGGTCGGGGGCGTGCTGCTCGGCTGCGGCGCGGAGGATGCGGGGGTGGTCGGCGAGCACGGCGACGAGGTCTTCGTGACCGGGTACGTCTTCGGCATGCCCGGCGGTGTCGGCGGGTCTGGCGAGGTCGGCGGTGAAGCCGAGGTCCGCGGCGTTGCGGGTCAGGGCGTGGGTGCGGGCGTGGGCGTACCGGACGCGGAAGAGCGGATTGGACTCGCGCTGGGCGAGGTGCTCGTGCTTGTGCTCGTCGTCGCCGATGCGGGGCCGGTCGTGGGCCGCGGGGTGGAGCAGGGCCCAGCGGGCGGCGTCGCGGCCGAGCGGTACGGGGTCGGCGGGGGCGGGCACGGGTCGTACGTTGACATCAATGGGTGCGCTGCCGCTCGCGTCGACCTGGACGCCGAGGACGTCGACCCACTCGGGCCGGGGCCGGCCTGCGCAGCTGGTCCGTACGAGGAAGCCCTGGGAGCGCAGCAGACGGGCGACGGAGTCCATGACGACGAGGGCACGCACCTCGTCGGGAGCGTGCAACTGAACAACCTGACCGGTGGCGGTGGCGGTGGCGCCTTCAGCGAACCCGTATCGCTCCCCGGCGCTCAGGATCTCCGCGACGAGCGCGCCGGAGGCGGACGCGGATTCCGACAGCCTGACATTGAGAAACCCGGGTCCGGTGACGACGACACCGTCGATACCGGGGCTCTCCCCGAGCCGCCGGGACAGGATCTCGGCGACCTGACGCGGGGGCCGTCCGGCAGGGCGGGCGAGCTGCAGCGCGACGTTGGTGGCGTAGTCCCCCTGCCCGCCGGCCCGCGGCCGCTCGACGACGATCCGCTCCTCGCCCGCCGCGCACACGGCCGCGTCGAGCTCGCCGTCGTCGACCGCGCGACGGACGGCGCGCAGGACGGTGCGGGAGAGCTCGGCGGGGGTCACGGGACAAGCGTATGGGAGGAGGGGGGTGGGTAGGCGAGTCGGTTTCCCGGAAGGTCCGGGATACGGACGGGGAGCCGGGCCGGCGGGACGCTCAGGCGTCGGCCGTGCGGGTGGCCTGCTCGGCGTCATCTGCGGCACTCACGGGGCGCCCTGCACCCGCGCGGGAGGCACCGCCGGGGGCCGCCCCCGCACGCCCCTGCTCGCTCAACTGCCGTACGACACGCACCAGTTCGCTGGGCTCGAAGGGCTTGGCGAGAAACGCGTCGACGCCGACATCGAGCCCGCTCTCGACCTCGTACTGGGTGCAGGCGCTGACGATGACGATGGGCAACGAACGCGTACGGGCGTCCGCCCGCAGCCGGGCGGCGGTCCGCAGCCCGTCGAGCCGGGGCATGACGACGTCCAGCGTGACGACGTCGGGCCGCACCTGGTCGATCACTTCCAAACACTCGGCACCATCGGCCGCGGTCACGACCTCGAAGCCCTCCAGCTCGAGATTGACCCTGATCAGCTGCCGAATCACCTTGTTGTCGTCCACGACAAGGACTCGGCCGGACGCGCCTGGCACAACTCGAGAGTAGGTCGACACCGGTCACCGCGTCCGGGTTTTCCCCACTTCCGCCCCCTACAGGCGACACGAACCCCGCCGCTCCCCGCCCAATAACCCGTTCCTGAGGACCTCAAAGGAGCTGGTAGTGTTCTACCCGTCGCCACGCACAGCGCGGCACACGCCCCCGTAGCTCAGGGGATAGAGCATCGGCCTCCGGAGCCGGGTGCGCAGGTTCGAATCCTGCCGGGGGCACCTTGAATTGGGTGCCTGAAAGACCCCGTCAGCAGCGGAGACGCTGTCGGCGGGGTCTTTTTGCGTTTGCGTGTCAGGCGTAGAAGCGGGAGACGCTTTGGAGGACTGCTGCCGGCTTCTGGGTGCCCTCTATTTCTATGGTTCCGTCGATGGTGATTTGGGCTCCATCGCCTGACACCTCTTCCACTGATGCCACCCGCGCCGACAGGCGGATGCGGGAGCCCGCCTTGACCGGGGACGGGAAGCGGACCTTGTTGAGGCCGTAGTTGACCTTTGTGGTGACGCCCTGGACGTCCAGGAGGTCGGTGAAGAGGGGGATGAAGAGGGAGAGGGTCAGGTAGCCGTGGGCGATCGGGGCGCCGAAGGGGCCCGCCGCGGCGCGTTCGGGGTCCACGTGGATCCACTGGTGGTCGCCCGTCGCGTCGGCGAACGTGTTGATGCGGTCCTGGGTGATCTCGAGCCAGTCGCTGGTGCCGAGGTCCGTGCCGGACAGCTTCTTGAGTTCGGGCAGGCCGTTCACCGTGAGGGTCGTGGTCATGGCTGTTGGGCGTCCTGTTCGTGAGAGCCGCCGTGCGCCTCGCGCAGGCGGGATTTGAGGAGCTTTCCGGAGGCCGTGCGCGGGAGTCCGTCGGCCAGGAGGAGGGACTTGGGGATCTTGTATTTCGCCAGCCGGCCGGAGAGGGAGGTCAGGAGGGTCTCGGGGAGTGGGGTCGTGCCCGCGCGCGGGACGACTATGGCCCGGGGGACCTCGCCCCATTTCTCGTCGGGGACGCCTATCACCGCGCACTCCGCCACGTCGGGGTGGGCCAGCAGCGCGGCCTCGATCTCTGCGGGGTAGATGTTCTCGCCGCCCGAGATGATCATGTCCTTGAAGCGGTCGACGATGGTGACGTAGCCGTCGGCGTCCACGCGTGCCGCGTCTCCCGTGCGGAACCAGCCGTCGGAGAAGGCCGCTGCGGTTTCCGTCGGCAGGCCCCAGTAGCCCGGCATCACGTGCGGGCCGCGGACCACCACCTCGCCCGTCTCGTCGGTGTCGACCGGGGCGAGGTCCGGGCCCACCACCTGTACGTCGCTGAAGAAGTGCGGCACGCCCGCCGAGCCCGCCTTGCTCACCGCGTGCTCCGCGTCGAGGAAGAGGGTGCCGGGTGCCGCCTCCGTCATGCCGTAGCCCTGGAGGAAGGTGAGGCCGCGTTCCTGGTAGGCCGCGATCAGCGGCGGCGGCACCGGGGCACCCCCGCAGGTCAGGAGGCGTAGGGACGAGAGGTCCGCGGTCGGCCACGCGGGCTGGCGGGTCAGCAGGTCGAACATCGTCGGGACGCCGAACATGAAGGTGATGCCGTGCTGCTCCACCAGGTCGAACGTGGCCGCCGGGTCGAACGCGCCGACCAGGACGCACGTGCCGCCCTTGAGCAGCACCGGCAGCGTCAGCATGTTCAGGCCCGCCGTGTGGAACAGGGGCGCCGAGACGAGGGCGACCTCGTCCGCGATCAGGTCGTGGTCGACCAGGACGTTGATCGCGTTCCATGTCAGGTTGGCGTGGGTGAGCATCGCGCCCTTGGGGCGGCCCGTCGTGCCCGAGGTGTACATGATGAGGCAGACGTCGTCGCCGCCGACCGCCTCGTCCACCGGGTCCGCTGGGGCGGCCTCCAGCAGTTCCTCGTATCCGCTTCCGTCAGCCTCGATTGTCACCGGGACCGACAGTGCCTTCGCGTGTTCCCCGTCTCCCGTGTACAGGAGGGTTTTCGCTCCCGAGTCGGCTATTTGGTAGGCGAGTTCGGCTGTCGACAGGCGGGTGTTGAGGGGGACGAAGACCGCCCCCAGCGTGCCCGCCGCGAACAGTGTCTCCAGGTACGAGGGGTGGTTCGGGCCGAGGTACGCGACGCGGTCGCCGCGGCGCACGCCGTGTGCGCGCAGGGCGTGCGCCAGGCGGGTCGTGCGGTCGTGCAGGTCGGCGTATGTGTATGTGGTGCCGTTGTGGATCAGGGCGGTGCGGTGCGGGGTCTTGCGGGCCCGGCGTGCGGGCCATGACCCCAGTCCCTCGTTGCGCATCCGTGCCTCCTATGGCTCCGGTGCCTGCTGCGGCTCGCGTGCCTGCTACGGCTTGGTCAGGCCCAGCAGGCGTGCCGCGTTCTCCTTGAGGATCTTGGGGCGGACCTCGTCCTTGATCTGGAGCTTCGCGAAGTCCGCGAGCCAGCGGTCCGGGGTCAGGACCGGGTAGTCCGAGCCGAAGAGGACCTTGTCCTTGAGCAGCGTGTTCGCGTACTGGATCAGCTGGGGCGGGAAGTACTTCGGGGACCAGCCGGAGAGGTCGATGTGCACGCCCGGCTTGTGCGTCGCCACCGCCAGGGCCTCGTCCTGCCAGGGGAACGACGGGTGCGCCAGGATGATTTTGAGGTGGGGGAAGTCGGCCGCCACGTCGTCCACGTGGAGGGGGTTGGAGTACTTGAGGCGGATGCCGCCGCCGCCCGGCACGCCCGCGCCGATGCCCGTCTGGCCGGTGTGGAAGAGGGCGATCGTGCCTGTTTCCTCGATCAGCTCGTAGAGGTCGTAGGCGACCGCGCGGTCGTTGGGGAAGAAGGCCTGGATGGAGGGGTGGAATTTGAAGCCCTTGACTCCGTACTCCTCCACCAAGCGGCGGGCCTGCTTCACTCCGGCCTTGCCCCGGAACGGGTCGATCGAGGCGAAGGGGATCAGGACGTCCGGGTGGGCGGCCGCCGCCTCCGCCACCTCCTCGTTCGGGACCGGCTCCGTGCCCGTCGCGGACTCCGCGTCGACCGTGAAGATCACAGCGGCCATGTTCCGCTCGCGGTAGTACGCGGCCGTCTCCTCGAGGGTCGGCTTCCGCTTGCCCTCGGTCTTGAAGTACGCGGACGAGGCCTCGTGGAGGTCGTCCGAGAGGGAGCCGTGGCCCTTGGAGGACACCTCGGCGTGGGTGTGGACGTCGATCGCGGCCAGCTCGTCGATGTTCATCGCGTTCATCGGGCCTCCCCCTCCGGAAGCTTCGGGGCGGGGATGCCCACCGTCTGGAGTTCGGCGCCGACCGACGTGGGCCACGCGTCGGCGATCGTGTCCGGGGTCCAGCCCCCGTCCGCGTAGGCCGACTTGATCTCCTGCGGGTGCGACCAGAGCGTGAGGCGGTCGCCGCCGATGCCGATCGCCTGGCCGGTGACGGAGCGGGCCGCTTCGGAGGCGAGGAAGGGCACGAGGGCCGCGCAGTCCTCCGGTGTGCCGAAGCCCTCGCCCTTGCGCAGGAAGGACGGGAGCGGTTCGCCGCCGCGCAGGGCCTCCACGTACGGGGCGAAGGCCGGGATCGTCTCCGTCATGGCCGTCGCGGCGACCGGGACGATCGCGTTGACCGTGATGTTCGCCCGGGACAGCTCCATCGACCACGTACGGGCCATGGCGACGATGCCGGCCTTCGCGGCGGCGTAGTTCGTCTGGCCGAAATTGCCCCGTTGCCCCGCGGGCGAGCCGACGAGGACGAGCGTGCCTCCCTCGCCCTGCTCGCGCATGCGGACCGCGGCGGCGCGGGCGCAGGTGAAGGTGCCCTTCAGATGGGTGGTGAACACCGCGTCGAAGTCGTCGTCGGTCATCTTCCACAGGACCTTGTCGCGCAGGATGCCGGCGTTGGTGACCAGGACGTCGAGGCGGCCGAACTCGCTCACCGCCCGCGCCACCAGGCGGTCCGCGGCCTCGGCCGTGCCGACCGGGACCACCTCGGCGACGGCCGTGCCGCCCGCCTCGCGGATGGACTTCACGGCCGCTTCGGCGACGGCCTCGTCGACGTCGTTGACGACGACCGAGGCGCCGTGGGCGGCGAGGGCATGGGCGTAGGAGAGGCCGAGGCCACGGCCGCCGCCGGTGACGACGGCCGCCTTTCCGGTGAGATCGATGGACACGTGTGGGTCCCTTCCTGCCAGCGATACGGCGATACGTGGGGGCAAGAAGGAAGCTAAGAGCAATAATTGGTGACGTCAATAGTTGTCGCCGACCCGTATGTACGAGAGACTGTCGCGGCACACCGCAGGCCCCGCCCACCCAGGGAGACCCCATGACCCCCGCCCCGATCGACGCGCACGAGCCATGGATGCGCGGGCTGCACGCCGACACGGGCTATCTGCTGTACCGGCTCGGCCTGCGCTCGGGACAGCTGTTCAACGCCTCGCTCCAGGAGTCGGGGCTCCGCCTGCGCCACTACGCGGTGCTGCGCTTCCTGGCCACGGGCGAGGGCGCGCTGCAAAGGGAGTTGAGCGCGCAGCTCGGCTACGACCCGAGCGCGATCGTGGGTCTGGTCGACGATCTGGAGAAGGCCTCGTTCGTCGAGCGGCGGCCGTCCCCCGGCGACCGGCGCAGCCGGATCGTCGTGCTCACGGACGACGGGCGGGACTTTCTGCGCGGCACGGACGAGGCGGGGCTGCGGGTGACGAGCGAGCTGCTCGCACCGCTGGACGAGGACGAATGCGAGACGCTGCACGGGCTGTTGCGGCGGGTCGCGGAGGCCGGGCTCGGCTGACGCACACTTTCGGCCGTTGTCGACTTCTCGCTACGGCGACCGGCAGCGAACCCGTTTGAGTGATGGTCATTCCTGATCAGGACTGTGAGAGCCGCCACGCGGGCTCGATCCAGGTTTACTCGTGCCCCACGGCATGGCTACGGTTCGGTCGATGTCTCGCAGCCACTTGAACCTCACAAATCCAGGAAGATGCGTGTCCGGTAGCCGGGGTTCCCAACGGGAGGGATCGTGAGCGAACCGGTACAGCTCGCGGCTCATCGGGCCCCGCTGCCCGATCAGCAGGACACTGTCGCACCCGCGAGCACTCCATCCAGGAGACAGGCGGCCACACCGGCCACCACCGCGACACCGAAGTCCGGCAAGGCCCGTGACGCGTTCTACGACAACGCCAAGTACTTGGCGATCGTCCTGGTCGCGATGGGCCATTCCTGGGAGCCGCTGCGCGACGGGAGCCGGGCGGCCGCCGCCCTCTACATCATCGTGTACACGTTCCACATGCCGGCGTTCATCGTCATCTCCGGCTATTTCTCGCGGTCGTTCGACGCGAGCCCTGCTCGGCTCAAGCGGCTGATCACGGGTGTGGCGGTGCCGTACGTGGTGTTCGAGGTCGTCTACACACTCTTCAAGCGGTACGCGGGTGACGATCCCGGATACGACTTCAGCCTTCTGGACCCCTGGTACCTGACCTGGTTCCTGGTCTCGCTGTTCGTGTGGCGCCTGAGCACGCCGATCTGGAAGACGATCCGCTGGCCGCTGCCGGTGGCCCTCGCCGTCGCGGCGCTCGCCTCCGTCTCCCCCAGCATCGGCGACGACCTGGACATGCAGCGCCTGCTGCAGTTCCTGCCGTTCTTCGTCCTCGGCCTGTGCCTGAAGCCGGAGCACTTCCAGCTGGTGCGCCGCAAGGAGGCGCGGATCATCGCGGTGCCGGTCTTCGCGGCCGCGCTGCTGTTCGCGTACTGGGCGGCGCCGCGGATGACCGCGGCGTGGACGTACCACCGGGACAGTGCCCAGGAGTTGGGCGCGCCCGGCTGGACCGGAATCGTCATGACCCTGGCCATGTTCGGCTGTTCGGTGATCCTCACCGCGTGCTTCTTCGCGTGGGTGCCGGGCCGCAAGATGTGGTTCACGGCGCTCGGCGCGGGCACGCTGTACGGCTACCTGCTGCACGGCTTCGTCGCCAAGGGCTCCCGCTTCTGGGACTGGTACGACAACGCCTGGATGCACACCCCGTGGGGCCAGGTCGTGGTGACGCTGCTCGCGGGAAGTCTGATCACCGTGCTGTGCACGCCACCGGTGCAGCGGATGTTCCGGTTCGTGATGGAGCCGAAGATGGAGTGGGCGTTCAAGCGGGACGCCGCCAAGGTGGCCAGGGGGCGTTAGCCGCCTTGGTACCCGGCGACGGGGTTGCGGTCTCGGGGCTCTGCCCCGGGCCCCGCGGGCTCTCGTCCAAGAGCAGGGCTTACAAGCTCAAGCCGACGTCTTCTTGCGAGGCGTCGGCTTCTTCTTTGCCGGGGTCGGCTTCTTGGCGGATGTGGTCTTCTTCGACGAGGTCGACTTCTTGGCCGGTGTGGTCCTCTTCGCGGGGGCGGACTTCTTGGCGGTGGTCTTCTCGGCCGCCGTCTTCTTCGTGGCTGTGCTCTTCTTGGCCGTGGTCTTCTTCGTACGGGACCGGGAGGACAGCTCCGTCACCTCGGCCACGTCCTCGCCCTCTTCGCCCTCGCTCCGCGCCTTCTTGGCCGCCCGGACGCTGCTCTCCAGCGCCGACATGAGGTCGATGACCTTGCCGCCTCCGCCGTCCGACTTCTTCGGGGTCTCGGCCGGTTCGGCGCCGGAGGCCTTCGACTCGATCATCTCCTCCACGGCGTCCCGGTAGTCGTCGTGCAGGGAGTCCATGTCGACCTCGCCGAGCGTGTCCATCAGGGCGTCCGCCAGATCGAGTTCGGCGTCGCGGACCGTGACGTGGGAGTCGGGGGCGGCGTCCTCCGGGGCGCGGATCTCGTCCGGCCAGAGCAGGCCGTGCATCGCGATGACGTCGTCGACGACCCGCAGCATCCCGAGCCGCTCCCGGCCGCGCAGCGCGAACTTGGCGATGGCCACCTTGTTGCTGCGCTTGAGCGCCTCGCGCAGCAGCGTGTACGGCTTGGCGGCCGGGACGCCGTTGGCCTGGAGGTAGTACGCCGTGCCCATCTGGAGCGGGTCGATCCGCTCGGCCGGCACGAAGGAGACGATCTCGATGGTCTTGGCCGTGGGGATCGGGAGCTGGGCGAGATCGTCCTCGGTGATCGGGATGATCGAGCCGTCGGCGTCCTCGTACCCCTTGCCGATCTCGTCGTTCGCGACTTCCTTGTCCTCCAGCTCGCACACCTTGTGATAGCGGATGCGGCCGCCGTCCTCCAGGTGGATCTGGCGGAAGGAGATCGAGTGGTTCTCGGTGGCGTTGACCAGCTTGATCGGGATGCTGACCAGGCCGAAGGAGATGGCGCCGTTCCATATGGAGCGCACGGTGGACCTCCCGGTTCGCGCCGCGATACACGACATAAGCGATAGAGACGACATAACGGGCTGGATTGCCAGAGTATTACCGTATGGCGCCCATCACAGAAGTGGAGGGGCGGCGGCTCACGCTCAGCAACCTGGAGAAGGTGCTGTATCCGGAATCCGGGTTCACCAAGGGCGAGCTGCTGCACTACTACGCGACGGCCGCGGAGGCCCTGCTCCCGCATCTGCGGGACCGCCCGGTCTCCTTCCTGCGCTTCCCGGACGGGCCGCGTGGCCAGCAGTTCTTCGCCAAGAACGTGCCGCCGGGGACACCTTCCTGGGTGAAGACGGCCGAGGTGTCGCGCTCGGACGGGGTCTCGCGGCAGATCCTCGTACAGGACCTGCCGACGTTGATGTGGGCGGCGAACCTGGTCACCGAGTTCCACACGCCGCAGTGGCGGGCGGATGCGCCGGGGCGGGCGGACCGGCTCGTGTTCGACCTGGACCCCGGGGCGCCGGCCGACATCGTGCAGTGCTGCGAGGTGGGGGTGTGGCTGCGGGAGCGGTTGGCGCGGGACGGGCTCGAGGCGTACGCGAAGACGTCCGGGTCCAAGGGGCTGCATCTGCTGGTGCCGCTGGTGCCTACGGCGTCGGAGCGGGTCAGTGCGTATGCGAAGGGGCTCGCGCAGGAGGCGGAGGGGGCGATGCCGCGGCTCGTGGTGCATCGGATGGCGCGGGGCCTGCGGCGCGGGAAAGTGTTCGTCGACCACAGTCAGAATTCGGCGGCGAAGACGACGGCTGTGGCGTACACCTTGCGTGCGCGGGTGTCTCCGACGGTTTCGGCGCCGGTGACATGGCGGGAGGTCGAGGGGTGCCGCTCCTCGGGGGGCCTGGTTTTTGATGCGGGAGACGTTGTTGCGCGGCTGGGGCGGGACGGGGATCTGCTCGCGGGATTGTTCGACGCCGATCGGGCCGGGGAGCTGCCTTGACGCGGACGGCGTTGCGGTCGCGGGGCTCCGCCCCGGGCCCCGCGCCTCAAACGCCGGCGGGGCTGAAATGCCGAACCGGCGGCGGGGCTGGATTGGGTCACACCCGCGTCCACGTCCCCCTGTCCCGCGCCATCATGTGCAGCGCCTCCACGTCCGCCGGCTTGAGGAGGCCCGCCGTGTGGGTGAGGGGGGCGAGGTCCGTGTCGGTGAAGAGGCGGACGTCGCGTGGTGGTGTTGTCACCTCGACGGTCGCCGGTTCCACCAGGACCAGGCCCGCGCGGACCTCCGCGGTGAGGGCGAAGGAGGCCCGGGAGGCGTCGGCCCGGACCCGGCGCAGCAGTGGCTGCCGCTCCGCGCGGCCCGCCGTCACCCAGGGGTCGCCGATCCGCACACGTTGCCTGCGCACGGGCAGCGTGTGCAGCGCGAACAGGCCGCCGGGTCCGATCAGCAGATGGTGGATGTGGGCTCCGCCGGGCAGCGGCACCGAGTGCAGCACCCGCCAGCCGACCGCCTCGAGGCCGTCGAGGACCTCGCCCACCCGTGCCTGCGCGGCGAGCGCCCTGCGCCGCGGGTCGGCGCGCAGCCGGCGCTGCGGGGCCGGGGCGCGGTCCAGGGAGATGACGAGGTCCTCGCCCGGCCGGTTCGGCGCGAGGTCGTCGTCGGGGTGGAGGGTGAGCCCGGCCAGTTCGGCGGGGGTCGGCACCGGGGGCGGGCCTACGGCGACCTGGCCCGCGATGAACGGACGGAGCACGTCGAGCACGTCCGCCCGCCGGGTCTCGCTGAGCAGGTTCACCCGGCCCGCGTCCCGGTCGTACCAGGCGACGTTCGTGCCGTCGTCCCCGCACACGTAGAGCCACTCCTGGCCGTTCCGCCAGGTCGGTATGACGCGCAGTCCGCTCATGCCCCATCACCCCACGACCATGGGAGCAGCAAGCCCGCCGCAGGGCAAGAAGCCCGCAGGCCCGGCATGATGACGGATGACCAACACGACCCGTTCGACCCGGCAGGCAGGAGTGCAGTGACAGGCCCTAGGCGCCTCGGCCGACCCGTCCTCGCCGTGTCGGTCGCCGTGTTGTTCTGCGCGTGCGCCGGCTGCGGGGACCAGGGCGGTCTGGAGAGCGTGGGGCCGACCCCGACGGCCGTCGGTCCGGAGCGGCTGTGGCCCACGCTGCCGCCCGCGACCCGCGCCGCCGACGACTACGGCGCCGGGGAGACGGCCGTGGTCAAGGGCGTGAAGGTGCCCGGCGGGAAGCTGCGCGCGGTCGACCCGGCGACGATCGTGCGGGCCCGCGTCACCGCCGCGCCCGACGACTACAAGGACATCGCCGCCGACGTCGCGGACTGCCCGTCGTCCAAGGACTGTCCCGTGCTCGGCGGGTACTACCGGGATCTGACCGGCGACGGCCCGGACGATCTGCTCGTCGCCGTCCGCGCCCCGCACCGCCAGGCGTATCTGCAGGCGTACACGTACCGCGACGGCAAGTTGACCCAGATCATGGACGACAAGGACGCCGTCATCAACGTGCATCTGGCGGGCCGGAACATCGTGGTGCGCGCCGCCGCCGACCTGTCCGGGTACGAGTACCGCACCTCCTGGTCGTACGACACCCACCAGAAGGCGATGCTGCCGACCCGCGACGAGATCCTGCGCACCGGAGCCAAGCCCACCCCTGACCTGCCGTCACCGAGCCGCTCATGAGCCCGCGCATGCCCCGGCTGCCCGCCTGGACCGCGTCGCTGACGTGGAAGGCGACCGTGTTCATCACCGTGATGTGCTGTGCGCTCGCCGCGCTGCTCGGCGTCCTCGTGCACGTGTCGGTCACCGATCAGACGACGGGTCAGGCCCGCGAACGCGCGCTCACCCTCCTGGAGTCCACCACCAAGCGGTACGAGGCCGGGGGCAGGCTCGCGCCGGGCGCGGGCCTCGATCCGCCGGGCCTGCCCGCCGAGTTGCGCGCCCTCGCCGCGCGCGGGGAGCGCGGCACGATGGTCGCGGAGCACCCGGAGCGGCCGACGATGTGGGCGGCGGGCCCGGCGGCCACCGGCCGGGGCGACGGGCGGGCGCTCGCGGTGCGGATCGGCTTCGCGCAGGGCCGGCGCACCATCGACGGGCTCGACAGGGCGATCCTCACCTCGTCCGTGCTCGCGATCGGGGCGACGCTGCTGGTCGGCGCGTTCGCGGTGACCCGTGTGACGCGGCGCCTGCACGCGACGGCGCGGGTGGCGCGCAGGATCAGCGCGGGCGACATGGACGCGCGCGTCGACGACCGCCGGACGAAGGATCCGGGGCGGCGCCACGACGAGGTGGCCGATGTCGCGGGCGCGCTCGACAGCATGGCCGGTTCGTTGCAGGCCAGGATCCTGACCGAGCAGCGGTTCACCGCCGATGTCGCGCACGAGCTGCGCACGCCGCTGACCGGGCTGCACGCCGCCGCCGAGTTGCTGCCGCCGGGGCGGCCCACGGAGCTGGTGCGGGACCGGGTCGCCGCGCTGCGCACGCTCACCGAGGACCTGCTGGAGATCTCGCGGCTCGACGCGCGCAGCGAGCGCCTCGACCTGGACGAGAACCGGCTCGGCCCGGTGGCCGAGCGGGTGGTGCGGGCGTCCGGCACGTCCACCGAGGTCGAACTCGTGCGGGACGTCTGCGTGCTGACGGACCGTCGCCGCCTGGAGCGGGTCCTCGGCAATCTCGTGGCGAACGCGCACCTGCACGGCGCCGCGCCGGTCACCCTGACCGTGAACGGGCCGGTGATCACGGTGCGCGACCACGGCGCGGGCTATCCCGGCTATCTCGTCGAGCACGGGCCGCAGCGCTTCCGCACCGAGGGCGGCGCCCGCGGTCACGGGCTCGGCCTGACCATCGCGCTCGGGCAGGCCGAAGTCCTGGGCGCACGCCTGGAGTTCGGGAACGCGCCGGACGGTGGCGCGGTGGCGACGCTGACGCTGCCGTACGAGGAGACCGAGTCCGGGGCGCCCTAGAGGCGATAGCGGAGAGTGACCTTTTGCGCGCCCTGCGTGCCGCTTTTAGTGTGAAACCGGGCATTCAAGGCGCCCTTCTCGCTCCTCACCCCCGCCTCAGGAGGACCCGCATGTCCCTCACCACCCGCCTCGGTACGGGCATCGCAGCCGTCGCCACCCTCGTCGCGACCGCGGCCGTCCCCGCCGTCGCCCAGACCGCCGGTTCCGGCGCCGGCGACTCGCCGCCGGTCTACAAGGGCCGCGTCACCGCCAAGTCCGGGCTGCTGCTGCGCGACGCCCCGGCACGCGGCGCCAAGGTCGTCCGCTCCGAGCCGTACCGCGCGATCGTCCGGATCTTCTGCAAGACCTCGGGCGACAGCGTCGGCGGGAACTCGTACTGGTACCTGCTCACCGACGGCACATGGGCGTGGGGTTCCGCGAAGTACATCCAGAACATCGGCGCCGTGCCGCGCTGGTGCTGACATGACCTGATATCAGGTACTTGCTTGCTACGTTCCCGGTATGACCGGATCATCGGGTACGTCGGGCACATCGGGTACGTCGCGAACAAATGCCTCCTCCGCGGTGCCCGCTGTGCGCGTCCCCCGGCGCCGGGGCACCGAACTGGCCCTGCTGGTCGTCGCCGTGCTGCTCAGCGTCTACGGATACATCGACGTCGGGCTCGCCAAGGACAGCAGGGTTCCGGGCGGTGCGCTCAGCTACGGCGCCGGGCTCGGGGCGCTCGCCCTCGTCGCGCACCTCGTGGTCCGCTTCCGCGCCCCGTACGCCGATCCGCTGGTGCTGCCGATCGCCGTGCTGCTCAACGGGCTCGGCCTGGTGCTGATCTGGCGGCTCGACCTGGAGACCCCGAGCGACCAGGCGGCGCCCACCCAGCTGATCTGGTCGACGCTCGGCGTGGCCCTGTTCATCGCCACCGTGCTCTTCCTGCGCGACCACCGGGTGCTGCAGAGATACGCGTACATCTGCGTGGTCACGGCTCTGGTCCTGATGATCCTTCCGATCTTCTTCCCGCCCATCAACGGCGCCCGGATCTGGATCCAGATCGGCAGCTTCTCCATCCAGCCGGGCGAGTTCGCCAAGATCCTGCTCGCGATCTTCTTCGCCAGCTATCTCGCGGCCAATCGGCACGCCCTCGCGTACACCGGCAAGCGGATCTGGCGGTTCCAGCTGCCGACGATGCGGGTGTTCGCGCCGATCCTGGTGATCTGGCTGATGACCGTCGGAGTGCTGGTCCTGGAGACGGACCTCGGGACCTCGCTGCTGTTCTTCGGCCTGTTCGTGATCATGCTGTACGTGGCGTCGGGCCGCGGCAGCTGGATCGCCATCGGGCTCGTGCTCGCGGCCGTCGGCGCGGTCATCGTCGCCTCTTTCGAGCCGCATGTGCACAGCCGCGTCGAGGACTGGCTGCACCCCTTCGCCTCCATCGACGCGGGCCAGGGCGCCAGCCAGCTCGCGCAGTCGCTGTTCGCGTTCGCGGCGGGCGGGATGCTCGGCACCGGGCTCGGCCTCGGCCACTCGAACCTGATCGGCTTCGCCGCCAAGTCGGACTTCATCCTGGCGACGGCCGGCGAGGAGCTGGGGCTCGCCGGGCTCACCGCGATCTTCCTGCTGTACGCGCTGCTCGTGGAGCGCGGCTACCGGGCGGGGCTCGCGCTGCGCGATCCGTTCGGCCGGCTGCTCTCCATCGGGCTCGCCTCGATCGTCGCGCTGCAGGTCTTCGTCATCGCCGGCGGCGTGATGGGACTCATCCCGCTCACCGGCATGGCGATGCCGTTCCTCGCGCAGGGCGGTTCGTCCCTCGTCACCAACTGGATCATCGTCGCGATCATCATCCGGGTCAGCGACCGGGCCCGGAGCCAGCTGCTGCCCGAGTCCCCCGGGACCGCCCCGGACCCCGTGGAGGGCGCCAAGTGACCAAGTACATCCGCCGGGCCTCGGTCTTCTGCCTGATCCTGCTGATCGCGCTGCTCATCAACGCGGCCCGCATCCAGTTCTTCCAGGCCGACAAGCTCGACGACAACTCGGCCAACCGCCGCTCCACGATCGAGCGTTACGGGCAGCCGCGCGGCGACATCCTCGTCCAGGGCAAGTCGGTCACCGGCTCCAAGGACACCGGGGAGTCGCTGCGCTACGAACGCACGTACAAGAACGGGCCGCTGTACGCGCCCGTCACCGGCTACGCCTCGCAGACGTACGGCACGACGTTCGTGGAGAGCGCCGAGGACGACATCCTCTCCGGCACGGACCCGATGCTGTCCCCCGTCCCCTTCTGGAACGAGATCTCGCGCACCCAGGAGCCCGGCGGCAACGTGAAGACCACCATCAACGCCCGTGCGCAGGAGGCCGCGTACTCCGGGCTCGGCGGCAAGAAGGGCGCGGTCGCGGCGATCGACCCGTCGACCGGGAAGATCCTGGCGCTGGTCTCCACCCCGTCGTACGACCCCGGGCGGATCGCCGGCACCGACTCCTCCTCGACCGAGGCGTGGGCCGAGCTGAACAAGTCCGAGGAGCAGCCGATGCTCAACCGGGCGCTGCGCCAGACGTACCCGCCGGGCTCCACGTTCAAGGTGGTCACGGCGGCCGCGATCCTGGAGAACAACGTGGTGAACGGCATCAACGCGTCGACCGACACCCCGTCCCCGTACACCCTGCCGGGCACGACGACCCAGCTGACGAACGAGTCCGCCTCGGACGCCTGCACGGACGCGACGCTGGAGTACGCGCTGCGGGTCTCCTGCAACACCGTGTTCGCCAACCTGGGGGTGAAGACGGGGCTCTCGGACATGGTGAAGATGTCGGAGAACTTCGGCTTCAACGACAGCGGGATCAAGGTCCCGATGGCCGCCGCCAAGTCGAACTTCGACACCGACATGAACGACTCGCAGCTGGCGCTCTCCTCGATCGGCCAGTACGACACCGCCGCGACGCCGCTGCAGATGGCGATGGTGTCCTCGGCCGTCGCCAACGGCGGCACCCTGATGCAGCCGCACCTCGTCGACAAGACCACGACGAACGACGGCGACACGGTCTCGGAGACCGGCAGCGACACCTACAAGCAGGTCATGTCCCCGTACACGGCGACGCAGTTGCAGCAGATGATGGAGGACGTCGTCTCCGAGGGAACGGGCACCGGGGCGCGGATCTCCGGTGCGACGGTCGGGGGCAAGACGGGGACGGCGCAGCACGGCGAGAACAACGAGGGCACTCCGTATGCCTGGTTCATCTCCTACGCCAAGGAGAAGGATGCGGCTACGCCAGGGGTGGCGGTTGCGGTGGTCGTCGAGGACGCCTCCGCCAACCGCGACGACATCAGTGGTGGTGGCAGCGCGGCGCCGATCGCCAAGTCGGTGATGGAGGCGGTTCTGGACTCGTCGGACAGCTGAACCGGGGCTTGATCAAGTCGGCTTACCCGCCTCCACGGCCTGCTCCACCTCCGCCACCCGCTCCTGCTCCTCCGCCGCGAAGCGTTGGGCGTCGAGTTGTTCGGCGATTTCTTCGTCCTGGGCCATGAGCTGGTCGAGGTTGGAGTTGCCCATGTCGAAGACGCCCATGTCGACGTAGGCCTGTTGCAGGCGCTTGCCCCACAGGCCGATGTCCTTGACGCACGGGACGATCCGCGAGAACAGCAACTGCCGGAACATGGCCAGGAATTCGGACTGTTCCGTGTACTTCTCCGCGTCGGCCTTGGGGATGCCGAAGTTCTCCAGGACCTCGATGCCGCGCAGCCGGTCGCGCATCAGGTAGCAGCCCTCGATGACGAAATCCTCGCGCTCGCGCAGTTCGGCGTCGGTGAGCTGCTTGTAGTAGTCGCGCAGCGCCATCCGCCCGAAGGCCACGTGCCGGGCCTCGTCCTGCATCACGTACGCGAGGATCTGCTTCGGCAGCGGCTTGTCGGTGGTGTCGCGGAGCAGGCCGAACGCGGCGAGCGCCAGGCCCTCGATGAGGACCTGCATGCCCAGGTACGGCATGTCCCAGCGGGAGTCGCGCAGGGTGTCGCCGAGCAGGGACTGGAGGTTGTCGTTGATCGGGTAGAGCATCCCGAGCTTCTCGTGCAGGAAGCGGCCGTAGATCTCCGCGTGCCGCGCCTCGTCCATGGTCTGCGTCGCCGAGTAGAACTTGGCGTCGAGGTCGGGCACGGACTCGACGATCCGCGCGGCACACACCATCGCGCCCTGTTCACCGTGCAGGAACTGGCTGAACTGCCAGGAGGCGGAGTGCTTGCGCAGCTCGGCCTTGTCCTTGTCGGTCATCTTCGCCCAGTAGGGCGTGTTGTAGAGGGCCAGCGCGTCGTCAGGGGTGCCGAGGGGGTCGTACGGGTCGACCTCCAGGTCCCAGTCGATGCGCTTGGCGCCGTCCCACTGCTTGTCCTTGCCCTTTTGGTAGAGCGAGAGGAGCCGGTCGCGCCCGTCGTCGTATTCCCAGCTGAGGCGAGCCGAACTGGCGGACGGTACTTGCCAGTTGGACCCGTTGGGGGCCTTGGTGTACAGCTCATGCGTCGCCATGCTGGCAGGCTCACACGGTGGTAGACGCGGGGTCAACAAGTCGTGCGGAGTCCTGCGCAAGGGATTGACGGGCTTGCTGACGCGCAGTCTCATAAGAACCGAGGCGGGCGTGACCGCCAGTAACCCGCGATCGCTCGATCAACTCCCGTACGACGAGGTGGGACAGCCATGACGACCATGACGGAAGCCGACGCGCTGGCGGGACTGCGCGACGCGCTCGGTCTGCTCAAGGACCGGGAGCAGGTGGCCGAGCGGCTGCTCGACTCTTCCGCCAAGCACTCCTTCGACCCGGACAAGGAGCTGGACTGGGACGCGCCCTTCGAGGAGGGCAAGTGGTTCTGGCCGCCCGAGCTGGTGTCCCTGTACGGCACCCCGCTGTGGAAGCGGATGGGCGAGGAGCAGCGGATCGCCCTCTCCCAGCACGAGGCGGCGGCGCTGGCCTCGCTCGGCATCTGGTTCGAGCTGATCCTGATGCAGCTGCTCGTGCGGCACGTCTACGACAAGGCGGCGACGAGCGCGCACGTGCGCTACGCGCTGACCGAGATCGAGGACGAGTGCCGGCACTCGAAGATGTTCGCGCGGCTGATCTCGCGCGGCGAGACGCCCTGGTACCCGGTGGCGCCGGTCCACCACAACCTGGGCCGGCTCTTCAAGACCATCTCCACCACACCCGGTTCGTTCACGGCGACGCTGCTCGGCGAGGAGGTCCTCGACTGGATGCAGCGGCTGACGTTCCCCGACGAGCGCGTGCAGACGCTGATCCGCGGCGTGACGCGTATCCACGTCGTGGAGGAGGCACGCCATGTCCGGTACGCGCGCGAGGAGTTGAGGCGCCAGATGGTGACGGCGCCGCGCTGGTCGCAGGAGTTCACGCGGATCACCTCGGGTGAGTTCGCCCGCGTCTTCTCCGTGGCGTTCATCAACCCCCAGGTGTACGAGAACGTGGGCCTGGACAAGAGGGAGGCCATGGCCCAGGTCAAGGCCAGCGGCCACCGCCGCGAGGTCATGCAGTCCGGGGCCAAGCGCCTGACCGACTTCCTCGACGACATCGGCGTGCTGCGCGGCGTCGGCCGGCAGATGTGGCGCTCTTCGGGACTTCTGGCCTAGCCGGTGGGCTCGATGTGCCGGTTACGCTTCGGAGCATGACCTCGGCAACCGGCACGCCCGCCTATAAGCGGCTCAGCGTCGAGGTGCGGCGGGCGCAGTTGCTCGAATCGGCGCTGTCGTTGTTCGCGCACCGGGCCCCGGAAGAGGTCTCGCTCGACGACGTGGCGGAGGTCGCCGGGGTGTCCCGGCCGCTCGTCTACCGCTACTTCCCGGGCGGCAAGCAGCAGTTGTACGAGGCCGCGCTGCGCTCCGCGGCAGACGATCTGGAGCACTGCTTCGCGGAGCCCCCGGAGGGCCCGCTCACCGCGCGCCTGACCCGCGCGCTCGACCGCTATCTGGGCTTCGTCGACCAGCACGACATGGGGTTCGCGGCGCTGCTCCAGGGCGGCAGCGTGGTGGAGACCTCCCGTACGACGGCGATCGTGGACGGGGTGCGGCGGGCCGCGGCCGAGCACGTCCTCAGCCACCTCGGCCAGGCCGAACCGGGGCGGCGCCTGCGGATGACCGTCCGCATGTGGATCACGGCGGTGGAGGCGGCCTCCCTGATCTGGCTCGACGAGGACAAGCAGCCGCCGCTTGACGAGCTGCGCGACGGGCTCGTCGACCAGTTCATGGCGGTCCTGACGGCGACGGCGGGCCGGGACCCGCAGACCGCGGACGTAGTGCGGTACGCGCTCGCGCTGGAGTCGCCGGAGGGCCCCGTGGGGGAACTGGCGCGGCGGATACTGCCGGTGGTGAGCGATGCGGGGCATCTGCTGTGAGCCGCGCTGTGGGACGGCCGTGCGCCGCTCTGTATGACGGCCGTGCTCCGCTCTGCGTGACACTGGTGGTGTGAAGAGCGAAGATTTCCCCTTTGTCGGCGGGCCCCTCGACGGTCGGGTGCTGCCCGTGTTCGTGACCGCCACCGGGAATCCGCCCAAGGTGTACAAGGTGCCGGTGCCGGACGCCGACGGGGGCCAGGACACCGTGCTCGTGTACCTGCGGGAGGCCGTGGCCGGCGGGAAGCGGGTGCGGCTCGTGGCGAGGTGGCGTTACGTGTTCGTGCCGGACGGGAAGGTCGAGCGGACGCTCAAGTGGCCGTGGTCGAGGAACCGGTCGCCGCAGGCGTAAAGGCGGCTCGCCGGGAGGGCACCGGACGGGTGGCGGTGTTGCGCCGAAGCGAGCAGCCCGACGGGTGGGCGGCCCGCCCTTCTGTTCATGTTCACGGTGTGGGGCACAGGGGTTGCCCCGCACCGGAGGTGATCAGGTGTCAGGCAGGCTGGTGCGGTGGGTGTGCACGGTGGCCGTCACGGGAGCGCTGCTCACGCCGCTGCCCGCGAGCGCGGCACCCGGTCCCGAGCCACGCCCCGGGCCCGGCGGGACGCGCTCCGTCGCCGACCTCCTCTCGGATCTCCAGCGCCTGTACCAGGACGCCGAGGCGGCCACGGAGACGTACAACGCGACGGAGGAGGCGCTCAAGGAGCGCCGCAAATCGGCGGACGACCTCGCGAAGAAGCTGGCCGCCGCGCGGTCGTCGCTGCACAGCAGCCGGACCGACGCGGGGCGACTCGCACGCGAGCAGTACCAGGGACACAGCGAGTTCTCCCCGTACCTGCGGCTCCTCCTCGCCCGCGACCCCCAGCGGGCGCTCGACGAGGGCCATGTGATGCGGCGGGCCGCGCGGGAGCGGCAGGCCACCGTCGAGCGGCTCACGGGCCGGGAGAAGAAGGCCGACACTCTGGCGACGAAGGCGCGGGGCGCGCTGGACGAGCAGCTGCGTCTCGCGGAGCGGCAGAAGAAGGAGCGGGACGCGGTACAGGGCCGGCTGAAGGAGGTCGAGCAGCTGCTCGCCTCCCTCACCGCCGACCAACTCGCGGATGTGGCGCGCCTGGAGGCGCAGGGGACGACGCGGGCGCAGCAGGCGTTCATGGCGTCCGGGGCGCTGAGTTCGACGGGGCGGGCGCCGTCGAAGGCGGGCGACGAGGCGCTCTCCTACGCCGTCCGCCAGATCGGCAAGCCGTACGTCTGGGGTGCGGAGGGGCCCGACTCCTTCGACTGCTCGGGCCTCACGTCGCAGGCGTGGGCCCATGCGGGGCGGGTGATTCCGCGGACGTCGCAGGAACAGTGGGCTTCGCTGCCGCGCGTTCCCATGTCGGAGCTGCGCCCCGGCGACCTGGTCATCTACTTCCCCAAGGCCACGCACGTGGCGATGTACCTGGGCGACGGCATGGTGGTGCAAGCCCCGCGCCCCGGCGCCCGCGTCAAGGTCTCCCCCATCGCGGCGAACCCCCTCCTCGGCGCGGTCCGCCCGGACCCGGGGTCGTCACCGATGCCCGGTTACCGACCCCCGACCCTGCCCGAGGGCGCGAAGGCCGGGGCCGACACGGGGTACGGGGCGGCGGGGGCGCCGGGGGGCGGGTAGGCGTCGCGCGGCCCCCGGGGCCCGTGGGCCGCACCGGGGCCATGCTGCGCGGAGCCGGGTACCGGCGCCCTGCTGGGGTCGACGCGCCAGGCGATACGTGCCAGGCACCTCCCTCCCTGCTCACCTCCCACCCACCCGCCCCCTCCGAGGGCCTCGGCCGCCGGGGTACCGGCACCGCACCGGGCGGCCGAGGCCCGGCGCAATCGGTGCGCTGCGCCAGGGAGCAACGTCAGCCGTTTCACATGGGCGGTCGGCTCGGCAAGCGTCCGCCCCGAGCGGGCAGGCCGACTGCAGCAAGGGGGAGCCGTGCTTGGTCGAAGCGAGGCGGGCCCACGTGACCGGGTGGGGGCTTCGGGCCTGAGCCCCCGGAGGGGGCGGGCGGGTGGGAGATGGGCGAGGGAACCGGGCGTTCGAAAACCGCAGAAGCGCGCCGCCCCGGCGAACGGCGCCGCACCGATCCCCCGCCCCGCGGAGCGGTTACGCGCCCGTGAGCGAGTTCAGGTACGCCCCCGTCTTCTCCGGGTCGTAGAAGAAGTTCTCGAAGTCGGACGGGTCGTTGAAGCCGTTCGCGAAGCGGTCGGCGGCCGGCTGGAGCTGACCGGCCGCACCGATCAGGTTGAGCACGTGCTCCGGCGGAGCCTGCAGCATCGTGTTCGTCCACTTCGTGACGTGCTGCGCCGTCTCCCAGTACCGGTCGAACGCCGACTGCATCCACTCCTCGTCGAACGGCTTGTCACCGTGCTCGACGATGGAGGCGAGGTACGACGCGGCGCACTTGGAGGCCGAGTTGGAGCCCTGGCCGGTGATCGGGTCGTTCGCGACGACCACGTCGGCGACGCCGAGGACCGCGCCGCCGGAGGGCAGGCGACCGATGGGGTTGCGGACCGTCGGGGCGTAGCGACCCGCCAACGTGCCGTTCGCATCCGTCAGTTCGACCTTCGTGGCGCGCGCGTACTCCCACGGCGTGAACTTCTCCATCAGCTCCAGCGTGAGCGCCAGGTGCTCGGAGGGGTCCTTGATGCCCTTGAAGGCGTCGAGCGGGCCGCCGGGGATGCCCTCCCAGAAGAGGATGTCCGCGCGGCCGGAGGTGGTGAGCGTGGGCATCACGAAGAGTTCGCCGACGCCGGGCACCAGGTTGCAGCGCACCGCGTCGAACTCCGGGTGCTCGGGGCGGACGCCCATCCCGTGGACGTAGGCGACGGCGAGGGCCCGCTGCGGCTCGGTGTACGGGGACCGCGACGCGTCCCGGCCGAACATCGAGACCAGCTCGCCCTTGCCCGCCGAGACCAGCACCAGGTCGTACGTGCGCGAGAAGTAGTCGAGGTCGGAGACCGCCGCGCCGTGGATGACGAGCTGCCCGCCGCGCTGCGCGAACGTCTCCATCCAGCCGGCCATCTTCACGCGCTGGTCGACGGACTGCGCGAAGCCGTCGAGCCGGCCCACCCAGTCGATGGCGCGCTGCGTCGGACCCGGGTCGTGCGAGCCAGGGGCCGCCACCGAGACGCCGAGGCCCTCGATCCTCGGGGCCTGCGACTCCCAGAAGTTGAGCTGGAGGTCACGCTCGTGCTGGAGCGCCGTGTGGAACATGCACTGCGTCGACATGACCCGCCCGGAACGGATCTCGTCGGCGGTGCGGTTGGACATCAGGGTGACCTCGAACCCCTGGGTCTGCAGGCCGAGGGCGAGCTGGAGGCCGGACTGGCCGGCTCCCACGACGAGTATCTTCCGCGACATATGAGACTGCCTTAACTGCCGTAACTAATGTGTGGGGGGCGGGGCTTGACCACTATGCGGGCACGGTGCCGGGCGACTACTCGGGGGTCGCGTCCAGGGCGTGGCCGACCAGCGCCAGGAGCGTCTCGATCGCCGCGATGCGGCGCCGCGCGTCCATGATGAGCACCGGTACGTGCGGCGGCACGGTGAGCGCCTCCCGTACGTCGTCGGGCGCGAACTCCGCCGTACCGTCGAAGTGGTTGACGGCCACGACGTAGGGAAGTCCGCAGCTCTCGAAGTAGTCGAGCGCCGGGAAGCAGTCCTTCAGGCGGCGGGTGTCGGCGAGCACGACCGCGCCGATCGCGCCGCGCACCAGGTCGTCCCACATGAACCAGAACCGCTGCTGCCCCGGCGTGCCGAACAGGTACAGGACCAGGTCGTCGTCGAGCGTGATGCGGCCGAAGTCCATGGCGACCGTGGTCGTGGACTTGCCCGGCGTCGCGGTGAGGTCGTCGGTCTCCTCGCTCGCCCGGGTCATCAGCGCCTCGGTCTCGAGGGGCTGGATCTCGGACACGGCCGACACCAGGGTCGTCTTGCCGACGCCGAAGCCGCCCGCCACGATGATCTTCGTGGCGACGGGGGCCCGGGTCTTGTCTGTCTGCCAGGCCTGCAACTGCTCTTCTTCTATGGGCAGTTCGCCGAGCAGTTCAGAGGCGGCGGAGTCCACTCAACACCCTTTCGAGGAGCGCCCGGTCCGGCTGTCCGGGTCCGTGGCCTGTTCCGTATACACGGATCTTTCCCTGGTCGGCGAGGTCGCTGAGCAGCACGCGCACCACACCGAGCGGCATCTTCAGCAGCGCGGCGATCTCGGCGACCGTCCGCATGCGGCGGCACAGCGCGACGATGGCGCGCATCTCCGGCATGACGCCGGCGAGCCCGCCCTTGCCCAGCTCGGGGCGGTCCTCAGGACCCTCGATCGCCGCCGTGCTGGAGATGAACGTCTCCACGAGCAGCACATGGCCGAAGCGGGTGCGGCCGCCGGTCAGCGAGTAGGGGCGCACGCGGGCGGGCCTGCGGTCCCCACCGCGCACGGGCAGCCTGCTCGCGCCGAACGCCCTGCTCGTGCCGTTCGTACTGTGTGCACTGCCTGAAGTGCCGGGGGTCATCGGGTGGCCTCCATCGACTGGCGCAGCTCGCTGCGGAGTTCGGGCGTCAGGACGTGCCCGGCACGGCCGACGAAGAGCGCCATGTGGTACGCGATGACACCCATGTCGCAGTCCGCGGCGGCGTGCACGCCGAGCAGCGAGCCGTCGCTGATCGACATGACGAAGAGGCTTCCCTCGTCCATCGCGACCATCGTCTGCTTGATGCCTCCGCCGTCCATCAGCTTGGCGGCGCCGATGGTCAGCGAACCCAGCCCGGCCACGATGGCCGCCAGGTCGGCGCTCGACCCTTTGGGGCCCGTGCTCGGGTCCGTCGCCGGGGCCGCGTCGTGCCGACCCGGGTCGGAGGAGAGCAGGAGCAACCCGTCGGACGAGACGACCGCGACGGACTGCAGTCCTGACACCTCCCCGACCAGGTCGGTCAGCAGCCAGTGAAGATTGCGTGCCTCGCTACTGAGACCGTTCATTCCCTTTAGTCCGTTGAGTGCAGGGGTGGGCGCAGTCAACTGCTTGCCTCCTCGGCTGTGTCCCCCTCATTTTCACTTCTACGTCCAGGGTTCTCGGCGAACTCCGCCGTCACGTCACGACGCCCTGCGGTGGCGCCGCGGTGGAACCCGCCGAGCTTGCGGCGCAGCGCTTCCGCGTCCACGGAACCGGTGCGCGGCTTCGGGGCGGAGGCGGGGGCGGCCACCTTCGGCGTGCGCTTGGGCAGGCCCTTGGCGGTGACGCGCTCGGCCGGTTCGGGCTCCGGGGCGGGCTCGGGCGCGGGCTCCGGTGCGGACTCCGGTACGAGCTGTTGGTCGAGCAGCTCGGGGTGTCCGGCGGGCCTGTCGTGCTCGTCGTACTCACCGTGCTCGTCATGCGGCGCGCGCGGGTGCGGCACCTCGGCGACGGGCTCGGGGGCCGGCTCGGGCTCCGGGGCCCGCTCCGCTTCGGGCTCGGGGGTCGGCTCCGGCGGGACCGGCGTGCTCAGCGCCATGGTCGTCTCCGCGGGGGTCTCCGCAGGGATCTCCACGGGCGGCTCGACCGAATCGACGGAATCCGTGGAGTCGGTCGAGTCGAGCGAATCGGTGGACTCGCGCACGGCCTGCTCGGCCGCCTCGATCAGCGGGTCACCGTACGCCGGGAGCACGTGCTCCGGCTCCGTACGCCCGTACAGCTCATTGGAGTTGGCCTCCGCCTCGGAACCCGCGAGACGGACCGCGGGCGCGGCGCCGGGCACCAGGACGGCGGGCGGCACCGACGCGGCGGGCGCGGCGGCGAAGAGCGAGGCGGGCAGCACGGCGACCGCCGCCACCCCGCCCTGCTTCTGCTCGCGCAGCCGCACGCGCACCCCGTGCCGCACGGCGAGCCGCGCGACGACGTAGAGGCCGAGCCCGAACCCGTCGACGTCCTCGGGGTCGTGCGCCTCCTCGGCGGTGAAGGACGAGAGCCGCGTGTTCAGCTCGCGCATCCGCTCCTCGGTCATCCCTATGCCCTCGTCCTGGACGGAGAGCATGACCGAGCCGCTCTCCAGGAGCCAGCCGGAGACCTCGACGGAGGCGTCCGGCGGCGAGAACGACGTGGCGTTCTCCAGGAGTTCGGCGATGAGGTGGCTGAGGTCGTCTGCGGCGAACCCGGCGAGGTGCGCGTGCGGCGGCAGCGCGGCGATGCGCACCCGCTCGTAGCGCTCGATCTCGGAGACGGCGGCGCGCACCATGTCGACGAGCGCCACGGAGCCGCCGTGCTGCGGTCCGCGCTCGGTGCCCGCGAGGACCAGGAGGTTCTCGCTGTGCCGCCGCATGACGGTGGCGGAGTGGTCGAGCTTGTAGAGCGTGGCGAGCCGGTCCGGGTCCTGCTCGCGCTCCTCCAGGCCCTCGATGATGCCCAGTTGCCGCTCGACGAGCCCGAGGGTGCGCAGCGCCAGATTGACGAACGTCCCGTGGATCGAGTGCTTGACCCGGTCCAGCTTCCGGGCGGTGTCGGCGAGTTCGCCGCGCAGCCGGTCCCGGTCGTCCGCCATCCGCTGGCGCTCGCCGACGAGGTGCTTGCGGTCGGACTCCAGGGTGCCGATGCGCCCGTGCAGCCCCACGGCGTGCGCGTGCAGGGCGTTGATCGAGTCGACGACCTGGGCGAACTCGTCGTTGCGGCCGGTGAACTTGACCGGGTCCTCGGCGGCGGGGTCGCCCGCGACGCGCGCGGAGCCGATCCGCAGCGCGGCGAGCGGCCGGGTCAGCGAGCGGGCCGTCCCCATGGCCACGCCGACGGCGGCGAGCAGACAGACGCCGACGAGCGCGATCCGGATCTCGAGCGCCGTCACGTCGTCGTCGCGCAGCTGCTCCAGGCGCTTGACCCGCTGGTCCCCCAGCGCGGCCTCCGCGCCCCGCATGAGGTCAATGCGGGCGGTGAGGGCGGCGTCGACGCTCTTCTCGTCGTAGCGGAGCTCGCTCGCGCTCAGCGTCGGGGCGTCGGCGAGGTTCTTCAGATACGCCTCGGCGCGCGTGGCGTCCGGGCCCGTGACGGTGGAGTCGTACGCGGTGACCGCCGCGGTCGTCCCCGAGTCGTGGAAGTCTTCGAGCGCGGCCTGCTCACGGACCCTGGCCCGCTGGCCCGCGGCGCTCAGGGCGTCGCGCTGGCCGCGGGCGGCGGAGGACTCGCCGACGACCGCCTCGCGCAGGCCGGTCGCCGGGTCGACCTCCGTGGTCGTGGTGCGCGGCACGGTGAGCGCGGCGAGCAGCAGGCCGCGCGCGGCGGACGCCTGCTCGACGGCGCGGTCCAGGTCCGCGAGGGCGTAGGCCCCGGAGCCCGCGCGCACGGGTATGCGCTCGGCCAGATCCTCGGCGCGCGCGTGCAGTTCACCGATGGAGCGCGAGTACGCGGTGTGCGCCTCCAGGGCGGAGCCCTTGCCGGTGAGGGCGGAGCGGCGCACGGCGGCGACGTCGTCGAGGGTGCGGCGCAGCGCGGTCGGCGCGTCCACGCGCAGCTCGTCGACCTGCCGGTCGACGCGGGCCCCGCGCTCCTCGCTCAGGCCCTGCCCCTTGGACCGGCCGGCGGCGATGAAGCGGGTGACCTCGTCCCGCTCGTCCGCGAGCGCGTGCGACAGGGCGAGCGAGCGCTGTGTCTGCTGGGCGTCGTCGACGAGGGTCTGCGATTCGCCCACGCGGTCGGAGGCGCCGACGAGCACCGGTGCCCCGGCGCCGACGACGGCCGCGGCGACCACGGCCACCGCCACGATCAAGCGGTTGCGGACCCGGGCACGCTTGCCCCGGCCGGAACCCGTGCGGCTCACCTCGGGCGCCTGGCCTGGGTCGACATCACCCGACACACCCAGCCCACTGGCCCCATTACCGCCGGAGGTGTTCCCCACTGATGCTCGCATTCCTGACTCGTCCTACCCCATGGGTCCGGGTGACGCTGCGTCAACACTCGTGACCCTCCTGGCCTGGCCCCCGACCCTTCCAGTGCCGGTGAGCAGGGGGCGCCCATCACCTCGCCCGCCACCCGAAGGAGTGAACATCGAGCGGGAGTTGGGGAGCAAGTTCCCGTGTCACGATCACCCTCCGTCAACCGCGCGCGGGTTGGACGTCTTCGGCGGCCTTTGGCAGGATGCCCCGCCACACCCCCGACGGAAGTGATCATTCCGCGCAAACCCGGCGCTCAGGGGCTCCTTCGGGCCGCTGCGGGATCTGCACGGAATCCCTACGGAACGGCTCGGCCCAACTCGCGGCGTGGCACCGCTCCGTGAGGGTGCCTCATGCAGACTGACCGCATGCGCATCGAACTGACCACCGAGCCGGGCGCCGCCGAGCGACCGAACGAGGACTACGTATCGATGGCCGCACCGGCCGCAGGGCACGGTGGATCACTCGTCGTCCTCGACGGGGTCACTCCCCCGGCGGCCGACGTCGGCTGCCGGCACTCCGTCCCGTGGTTCGCCGCCCACCTCGGCGGCGCGCTGGCCGAACTGTCCGTTTCGCGGCGCGATCTGAGCCTGGCCGACGTGCTCGGCGCGGCGATCGCCCGGACCGCCGACGCCCATCGGGACACCTGTGACCTTTCTCACCCGCGCACTCCGCAGGCGACCGTCGTACTCGCCCGCTGGGACGCGGAGCAGGTGGAGCATCTGGTGCTCTCCGACTCGGCGTTGCTCGTCGAGGCCCCCGACGGCACGGTCACGCCGCTGCTCGACGAGCGCCTCGACCGGGTCCCGCGCGCCAACCTCGTCTCGAACGAGGTGGCCGACGCCACGGTGCGCAACAAGGAGGGCGGCTTCTTCACGGCCGCCGCGGATCCGTCGGTGGCGCGACGCGCGGTGACCGGCACGCTTCCCCGGTCCGGGGTGCGGGCGCTCGCCGCGATGACGGACGGCGTGACGCGCTGGGTGGAGAAGTTCCACGAGGGCGACTGGACGGACCTGTTCACCCTCGTACGCAAGGAGGGCGCGGAGGCGGTGGTGTCGCGGGTCCGTGCCCTGGAGGACGCGGACGCGGAGACCCGCACGTTTCTGCGCCGCAGCAAGACCCATGACGACGCGACGGTGGCGTACGTGGAGCTACATTCAAGCCCCGCCGGCGATTGAGGCGCGGGGTCCGGGGCAGAGCCCCGCAACCGCAACGCCGGTCCCGCAAGACTATTCGGCGCCGGCATTCAACTGGTGCAACAACCTCGCCAACTCCGCGACCTCACGCCGATCCCACCCGTCCAACTGCCGCACGTACCGCATGCGCCGAGCATCCCGTACACGCCCGAAGTGCTCGCGCCCGAGCTCGGTGAGCGAGACCAGCCACGCCCGCCCGTCCGCGGGATCCGGCTCGCGGTCGAGGAAACCGAGTTCCTCCAGGGCCCGCAGCTGGCGGCTCATCGTCGCCTTGCCGACGCCGATGTACCCGGCGAGCTCGGTGGCCCGCTGCGCCCCGCACTCCTCCAGGCGCACGAGCAGCCCGTACGCGGCCGGCTCCAGGTCGGGGTGGACCTCGCGGGCCATCTCGCCGGAATTGGCCCGGGCCCGGCGCAGGAAGACGGTCAACTCGCGTTCCAGGGCGAGGAACTCGCCGTCCACAGCCGTCGGCGCGGCAGCGGGTCGCGGTTCGGTTTCCGCGCTCCGCCGCCCGCCGTTTCCGTCTTCGCCCACGTCAGCACCTCTGAAAGTTTTCGCCCACCACGGTCATCACCGCAGTTCCACCAGTATTTCGCAGGAGTAGACCAACGGCACACACCGACCCCTCTTCCCACCGCGGGTCTACGTGCGTAGCGTTTTCACCGCTGCCAGTCATGGCATGCACACACCATCAAGCGCACCGGCGCCACCGCACGTCACCCCACGTCGTACTCGGAGGCCGCTCATGCCCGTGCACAGACCTGTCATCACCCGCCGCAGACGCAGCAGCACCCGCCTCGGAATCACCGGCACCCTGCTCGCGGCGCTCTCCCTTCTCCTTGCCCTGCCGGGCGCGGCCCAGGCCGCCGACGTCCCCGCGCGCGGCGAGGCCCACATGGGCATGGGGGTCGCCGAACACGACGGCGTCGGTTCCCTGCCGCCCACCAACGGCATCGCCGCCACGCAGACCGAGGGCGTCGACGTCTCCAGCCACCAGGGCAACGTGGCCTGGTCGACGCTCTGGAACAGCGGCGTGCGCTGGGCCTACACCAAGGCCACCGAGGGCACGTCCTACACGAACCCGTACTTCGCGCAGCAGTACAACGGTGCGTACAACGTGGGCATGGTCCGCGGCGCGTACCACTTCGCGACGCCCGACGGCTCGGGCGGCGCCGCCCAGGCCAACTACTTCGTGGACCACGGGGGCGGCTGGTCCAAGGACGGCAAGACGCTGCCGGGCGCGCTCGACATCGAGTGGAACCCGTACGGCGCCGCCTGCTTCGGGAAGACGCAGAGCGGCATGGTGACCTGGATCCGGGACTTCCTGAACCAGTACAAGGCCCGCACGGGACGCAACGCCGTCATCTACACGGCGACCAGCTGGTGGACCCAGTGCACGGGCAACTACAGCGGCTTCGCCGCCAACAACCCGCTGTGGATCGCCCGCTACGCCTCCACCGTCGGCACACTGCCGGCCGGCTGGGGCTACCAGACCATGTGGCAGTACACGTCGACCGGTCCGACGGTCGGCGACCACAACAAGTTCAACGGCGCGCTCGACCGCGTCGTGGCACTCGCCAACGGCTGAGTCCTCAAGAACAGACGAACAGACAAGCAGACGAGCAGACGGCGGCCGGGCTTCCCCCCTCCGGGAGTCCGGCCGCCGCCTCGTTCAGGTGGGTCCGGTCAGCACTTGCCGGCCGGCCTGTCCCGCTTCACGAGATTCGTGTAGCCGGTGGTGCCGTCGAGCCACAGGACGCGCTGCCCCTCGTCGGCGGCGGCGTACGCCTGGTCGCCGCGGTTGCAGGAGACGCGCTGCGCGCCGCCCTTGCCGTCGGGGGCCACCTGGACCAGCTTCGGCAGCGTGTCGTTGGCCCAGTCCGTGGCCGGCGGCAGCGTGGTGACGCTGACCGCGTCGTCCGAGGCCGTCAGCGAGTAGGCGTAGAGCGAGCCGTCGCCGGACTCCGGGGTGAGGGTGAGCGGGTTCTTGCCGTCGAGGCCCGCGCGGCGCACCGCGGCCTGGCCGGTGTCGGTGCCGTCGTTGTCCTCGATCCAGAACACGCCGTCGTCGGTGATCGCGGTCTGGCCGATGCCCACCGTCTTGGTGGCGTCGGTGACGGGCATCGCCGTCTTGGCGCCGGTCGCCCCGTCGAAGACCTCGACGCCGACCGTGTAGTTGCCGCTCGCGTCGGGGGCGACCTTGGCGTAGGCGATCTTGCCGTCCTTGATGGAGGCCAGGCCCGAGACGTTGTAGGGACGGCCGCCGTCGACCAGGCCGGCCTCCCCGGTCTTCATGTTGACGTACCGGACGTTCGTGACGCCGAACTGCGGGTTGAACGCGGTGTAGGCGACATAGTCGCCGTCCACGACGAGCCCGGAGACGTCGCTGCCGATGCCGTCGACCTGCTTCGCGACACCGCCCTTGACCGGCCGGGCCATGATCCTGATGCCCGTGCTGCTGTAGTCGGCCCACACCACGGTCTTGCCGTCGGTGTCCGCGTAGACGTTGTAGTCACCGTTGTTGGCGCTCATCAGCTGGGGTGTGCCCTTGCCGGAGGTGTTGCCGAGCCACACCGAGTACGGCTCGCTGCCGTCCTCGTTGGAGTTCGAGACGGCGTACTTGCCGCCGCCCGCGCCGACTCCGGTGTTGTAGATGTTGACCTTGGACAGGATCGTGTCCGTGTCGACGCCGAGCGCCTTCTCCCAGCCGGGGACGATGCCGTGGGCGTCGAAGGAGGTCTTGACCGTCTTCAACTGGGCCTTGGTGACGCCCAGTTCCTGCGCGGCGGCGACGACCGCGGCGCGGCCCTCGGTGAAGCCGTCGAGCGGGGTCATGTACGCGGACAGGGCACGGTAGACGATCTTGTCGGCGAGGTCGCCGCCGAGGTCCTGGCGGATGTCCCACAGGGCGCCGGAGAAGATCGTCGAGTTGAGGTGCACGCCGCCGTTGTCACCGCGGTAGGTGACGCCGATGAAGTCCTTCGACGTGGTCTTGCCGTCGTTGAGATCGCGCAGCGCGCAGTCGCGCGGGGCGAGCGTGGTGCAGAGGTCCTCGCCGAGCAGACCGGCGTCCGGATCGTCCATGGACTGGCCGTTGGCCTCAAGGTCGATGGCGTTGCCGAAGTAGTCGGCGAGGCCCTCGTTCATGGCGCCGGACTGGCCCGCGTAGACGAGGTTCGCGGTGTGCTCGACGACGCCGTGGGTCATCTCGTGGCCGACGACGTCGGTGTCGGCGGAGAACGTGCGGTAGTCGCCGCCGCCCTGGCCGTACACCATCTTGGTGCCGTCCCAGAAGGCGTTGTTGTACGGGCCGCCGTTCTGCGTCACGCCGACCAGGGAGTAGATGTAGCCGTCCTTGCCGTCGAGACCGGCGCGGCCGAAGTGGTTCTTGTAGTAGTCGTAGACCTTGCCGGCCGCCCAATGGGCGTCGATCGCACCGGAGTTGGTGAAGTCCTCGCCGAGCTCGGGGGTGTCCGACTGGAACGTCTTGATGCCGGTGGGCCAGACGCCGGACGCGGAGGCGACCTCGCGGCCGCGGGCGTCGTAGGTCGACAGCATGGGGCCCGCGTACGGGGAGTCGGCGGCCCGCCTGCCGTAGTCGATCATCTGGTAGACGCCCTTGGTGTCCTTGTACAGGTTCACCTCGGTCTTCTGGCCGTTGTAGCGGGTGCCGGTGCCCTTGACGACGAGCTGGTCGGCGGCGGTGGTGGCCGCGTCCCCGTCCGTGGGCGCCTCGTCGGTGGCGCCGGTCGCCGTGCCCGTGGCGCCGAACGTCTTGATGCCGCTGTACTGCAGCAGCGGGAAGCCGGAGCGGGCGTCGACGTAGACCTCTTGCTTGACCGGCGAGCCGTCGGCGGGGCTGACGCCGGTGACGGTGATGTGCCGGGTGAGCACGCCGGAGCCCTGCGGGAGGATCGTGACGCCGGTGGCCTTGCCGGTGAGGTTCTTCGCCCCGGCCTTGTCGCCCTTGGCGGGGGCGCGCAGCGTGCCGCCGCCGAGCTGCGTGGTGACGGCGGCGATCGCGCGCTGGACGGCGGTCTTCTCGGACACCTTCGGGTCGACCGTGGCGAGCTTCAGCTCGGTGAAGTACTTGCCGGAGGTACCGGTGACGGTCCGCTCGCCGCCCTTCTTCTCCATCCGGACGACGTACTCGCCGCCGAGCACCGTGACGCCCTGGTACTTCTGCTGGAGCCGAACGGTCTCCCGACCGCCCTCGCTCCGCGTGCTGACGGTCGTCAGATCCTTCGACGACGTGTCCGCGATGTGGTACCGGCTCTTCTTCGCCTTGAGATGACCGCGCGCGGCGTCGGCGGCGCTGCCGGTGGCGGTGGCCTGCTCGTTCAGGTCGGTCACGAGGGCCGGGGTGTCCGTGTCGGTCCCCGCCACCACGGACGTGTCGTCGGCCGCGGCGGCGGTGGCCGCCTGGGCGGCCGGCACCCCGGTCACCAGCAGTCCGGCGACGGCGAGCAGCGCCGCGACGCCCTGACCGACGGATATACCGCCGCTCCTCTGCCCCGATCTGCCTGACCCGCCTGCTGTGCCTGATCCGCTGCCGGATCTGCCTGATCTCCTGCGTGCTGCACTCCGCACGGTGCCCCTCCGGTGTCACTGACGCGTGAACGGATATCGGATGCGGCCATGCAAGTACCGGAGCGGGTGTGCGAACAATGCGTTCCAGGTGCCGACTTGTGTACGTGCCCACTTGTGTGGCCTGCACGGATCAACCGAAAATCCCCTGGTGACATCGGCTGGGCACGACGACGCGCAGTGGCAGGCCCTCGGCCTCGGCGAGAGCGAGTTGAGGGTCTACGAAGCGCTGCTCGGCGCCGGTGACTTCGCCTCGCGGGCGGCGCTCGCCCGCGCGACCGGGCTGCCCGCGCGCCGCGTCGCGGACGCCCTCGACCACCTCGCGGAGCGCGGCTGCACGCTGCCGTCGCCGCGCGGCGCCGCCCTCCCGCTCGCGGTGCCGCCCGCCACGGCGCTGCGCAACCTGATCCACCGGCACCAGGCGGAACTGCTGCGCCGCTCGGCCGAGTTGGAGGACCTGACGGGGGCGGTGGACCGGCTGGCGGCCGGGTTACTGACCGCCACGCCGGGGGACGTCCGGGCGATGGGCATCGAGACGGTGCGCGGCGGCCGGGCCATCGCGGAGCGCGTCGCGGCGATGCTGGCCTCCGCCACCACGGAAGTGGCACTGCTCGACCGCCCGCCGTACGCCTCGAGCCAGCCGGACGGCATGCCGACACCGCTCGACGTGGCGGCCCCCGTACGGCGCGGGGCGCGGGTGCGGGTGGTGGTGGACCGGGAGGGCCTCACCTTCCCGGGGCGCGCCCGGGGCCTCAACGACCTTGCCACGCAGGGCGTTCAGATCCGGGTGGGCAAGGACCTGCCGACGAAGCTCTTCACGGTGGACCGCAGGGTGACCCTGCTCCCGCCGACGGACGCGGCGGACCCGACGGCCTCGGCACTCGTCGTCAGCGACTCCCTCCTGAGCCACGCCCTCGTCCCCCTCTTCGACGCGGTGTGGGAGCGGGCGGTGCCGATCGGCGCGGACTCCCCCGACGAGATCACGGACGAGGACCGCGAACTGCTGACCCTCCTCGCCTCTGGCCTCAAGGACGAGGCGATCGCCCGCCGCCTGGACGTCCACGTCCACACGGTGCGGCGCCGCATCACCCGCCTGATGACGATGCTGAACGCGCAGACGCGCTTTCAGGCGGGGGTGCGGGCGACGCTCAGGGGCTGGCTGACGCAATCAAGCCCCTCTTAGCGCGAGAGACGGCGGCGCCCGGGGCCATTCAAGCCCGCTCTTTGGACGAGAGCCAGCGGGGCCCGGGGCAGCGCCCCGAGACCCCAGCCCCGTCGCAGGCTCACGCGGCCACCGGCACCGCCACATCCGCCACTTCCGCCACTTCCGCCGGCGCCAACGCCAGCTCCAACACCTGCCGCACATCGTTCACCGGGTGCACCTCCAACTTCTCCAGCACCTCCGCCGGGACATCGTCCAGGTCCGCCTCGTTCCGCTTCGGGATGATGACGGTCGTGATCCCGGCCCGGTGCGCGGCCAGCAGCTTCTGCTTGACGCCGCCGATGGGGAGAACGCGCCCGGTCAGGGACACCTCACCGGTCATCGCCACATCCGTACGGACAAGGCGGCCGCTCAGCAGCGACGCGAGCGCCGTCGTCATCGTGACGCCCGCGCTCGGCCCGTCCTTCGGGACCGCGCCCGCCGGGAAGTGGATGTGCGCACCGCGCTCCTTCAGGTCGGCGACGGGCAGCTCCAGTTCGGCGCCGTGCGAGCGCAGGAAGGAGAGCGCGATCTGCGCCGACTCCTTCATGACGTCGCCCAGCTGACCGGTGAGGGTCAGACCCGCCGCACCCGTCTCCGGGTCGGCGAGCGACGCCTCCACGAAGAGCACGTCACCACCGGCCCCGGTGACCGCGAGCCCGGTCGCCACGCCCGGCACGGACGTGCGCCGCTCGGCCGGGTCCTGCGCCGACTCCGGCACGTGGTGCGGTCGCCCGATCAGCGAACGCAGATCACCCTCGCCGACGGTGAACGGCAGCTCCCGCTCGCCCAGTTCGTGCTGCGCGGCGACCTTGCGCAGCACCCGCGTCACGGACCGCTCCAGGTTGCGTACGCCGGCCTCACGCGTGTACTCGCCGGCCAGCTTGCGCAGCGCGTCGTCGCCGATGGTGACCTCGTCGGCCGCGAGCCCCGCGCGGTCCAGCTGGCGCGGGACCAGGTGGTCGCGGGCGATGACGATCTTCTCGTCCTCGGTGTAGCCGTCGAGACGCACGAGTTCCATACGGTCGAGGAGGGCCTCCGGGATGGCCTCCAGAACGTTCGCGGTGGCGAGGAACACCACATCACTCAGGTCCAGTTCGACCTCCAGGTAGTGGTCCCTGAAGGTGTGGTTCTGGGCCGGGTCGAGGACTTCGAGCAGGGCCGCGGCCGGGTCGCCGCGGAAGTCGGAGCCCACCTTGTCGACCTCGTCGAGGAGGACCACCGGGTTCATCGACCCGGCCTCCTTGATGGCGCGCACGATGCGGCCCGGCAGGGCGCCCACGTACGTACGCCGGTGGCCCCGGATCTCCGCCTCGTCCCGTACGCCGCCGAGCGCGACGCGGACGAACTTACGGCCCATCGAGTGCGCGACGGACTCGCCGAGCGAGGTCTTGCCGACGCCGGGCGGGCCGACGAGCGCGAGCACGGCGCCTCCGCGACGCCCGCCGACGACGCCGAGGCCGCGGTCCGCGCGGCGCTTGCGCACGGCCAGGTACTCGGTGATCCGCTCCTTCACGTCGTCCAGGCCCGCGTGCTCGGCGTCGAGGACGGCGCGGGCGCCCTGGATGTCGTACTCGTCCTCGGTCCGCTCGTTCCACGGCAGTTCGAGGACAGTGTCGAGCCAGGTCCGGATCCACGACCCCTCGGGCGACTGGTCGCTGGCCCGCTCCAGCTTCTCGACCTCCTTGAGGGCGGCCTCGCGGACCTTCTCCGGGAGGTCGGCGGCCTCGACGCGGGTGCGGTAGTCGTCGGACTCCTCGCCCTCCGACTCCCCGTTCAGGTCGCGCAGCTCCTTGCGCACGGCGTCGAGCTGGCGCCGCAGCAGGAACTCGCGCTGCTGCTTGTCGACGCCTTCCTGTACGTCCTTGGCGATGGACTCGGCGACGTCCTGCTCGGCGAGGTGGTCGCGCAGGTGGCCGGTGGCGAGCTTCAGCCGCTCCACCGGGTCGGCGGCCTCGAGCAGCTCGACCTTCTGGGCGGTGGTGAGGAACGGCGAGTAACCGGAGTTGTCGGCGAGCGCGGAGACGTCGTCGATGGCCTGGACGCGGTCCACGACCTGCCAGGCGCCGCGCTTCTTCAGCCAGTTCGTGGCGAGCGCCTTGTACTCCTTGACGAGTTCGGTGACGGCACCCGGCAGCGGGTCCGGCACTTCCTCCTCGATGGTCAGGCCCTCCACCCATAGGGCGGCGCCGGGCCCGGTCGTGCCGGCGCCGATGCGTACGCGGCCGACGCCGCGGATCAGCGCGCCGGGGTCGCCGTCGGCGAGGCGGCCGACCTGCTCGACGGTGCCGAGCACGCCGGTGTTCGCGTACGTCCCGTCGATGCGTGGAACAAGCAGCACCTTCGGCTTGCTGGGTCCAGTACGCGCGGCGGCCTGCGCGGCCTCCACCGCGGCTCGTACGTCGGTGTCGCTGAGGTCCAGGGGCACCACCATTCCGGGCAGCACGACCTCGTCGTCGAGCGGCAGCACGGGCAGGGTGAGCGGTGTGGACGTCGAAGCCATGATCTCCCCTTTGGCAGTCAAGTTGAGTTACATGGACTCAATGCCCGGGAGCCTTCAGATGTTCCGCCCCACCCGTTCGCTGTCAGCGATCACGCCTTCCGACCCTGGCGGCATGGCATATGTAATACCTACTGGGCCAACGCGGGTCTTACGCCGAAGGGTGCGTGCGGACATGACGACGGTGACGGGCGAGGAACTCGTACGGAACTGGATCGACGGCTGGATCGCCTCGCGCGGCGCCGCTCCCCCACTCGTCGAGCCCTGGGGTTACACGATTCATGTGGGCCTGCCAGAGCACGTGAGCCGGCACGTCATCGGCGCCACGAACGACGCCGTGCGCGAGGAGGTCGTGCGCAAGGTGGCCGAGTCCACGCGCGGACGCGGCACGCACCTCAAGGTCTTCGCGGACCCGGAGCGGGTACTGCCGTGGCTCGGCCCTGAATGGGAGCCATACGGGTCGGACGACTTCCTGATGTCGACGGAACTGACCCCGGCCACCGCGCCGCCTGCCCCCAGCGGCTACATCCGGCACATCTGGACCCGCGCCGGCGTCACCCGGGTCCTGCTCACCGACACCACGGGCGCGTTCGCGGCGCGCGGCCAGATCGCCCCGACCGGCGCGAGCGCGGTCGTCGACCAGATCGAAACCTCGGAACACCACCGCCGCAAGGGCCTCGGCCGCGTGGTCATGGCCACGCTCCAGTCAGTGGCCCACACCCAGGGCGCAACCCGTGCGGTCCTGGCGTGCACCCCGGAGGGCCGGTTCCTCTACGAGTCGGTGGGCTGGCACATCGAGGCGCCCCTGACGAACGCGAAGTACGTGGGCACATAAAGCAGTTGTGGCACTGCGTGGCCTGGTTCGGTTCACCCTCTGTGACGAGCGCCATGTGAGACGTGGGCCACAGAAAATGCCCGCGGGTCACCCACCTCGTCGGCCACAATGGCGGCCATGACGACCCTGCACCACCCCGGTCCACCCGTCGTCCTCGATCGCCGCGAAGGCCCCTTCGGTGAGGTGGTCCTGCGCCGTCACGGCGACCTGCTCCAGATCATCGCCAACGGCACGTTCCTGATGGACACCTCCGACGGTCGCTCCGAGCGGCGTCTCATCGACTCGGCGCTCGCGGCCCTCGGTGATCGAAAGAAGCCGCAGAAGCCGCGTGTCCTCATCGGTGGTCTCGGCGTCGGCTTCTCCCTCGCGCACGCCGCCGCCGACCCGCGCTGGGGCCGCATCACGGTCGTCGAGCGGGAGCCCGCGATCATCGACTGGCACCGGCAAGGCCCGCTGCGCGAGCTGTCCGCAGAGGCCCTCGCCGACCCTCGTACCGACATCGTCGAGGCCGACCTCGTACGGCACCTGCACACGGCGACGGACACCTACGACGCGCTCTGCCTCGACATCGACAACGGTCCGGACTGGACCGTCACCGAGGACAACGACACCCTTTACGGACCCTCCGGCCTCGCCGCCTGCAAGGACCGACTCGACCCGGGCGGGGTTCTCGCCGTATGGTCCGCACAGCCGTCAGCAAATTTCGAAGAAACCTTGCGGAATGCCGGTTTCCAGGCGGTGCGCACCGAAGAGATCCCGGTTGTCCGGGGCGTCCCTGACGTGGTGCACCTCGCCCTGAGGCCCACGTAGCCGACCGGCGGTAACTCCCCGTACGCTGACGTCCGAAACCCAGATCATTCAAGCGTCAAGCGCGTCACGACGGCGCGCATTCAGGGGCGGGGCGATGGAGCAGACACACACCTCCCACAACACCACCACGACGACCCAGGGAGCCCAACGACGGGTCCTGGTCGTCGAGGATGATCCGACGATCGTCGACGCCATCGCCGCCCGACTGCGCGCCGAGGGATTCCTCGTGCAAACCGCGCAGGACGGCCCGGCGGCGGTGGACACGGCCGAGGCCTGGCAGCCCGACCTGCTGATCCTCGACATCATGCTGCCCGGCTTCGACGGCCTCGAGGTCTGCCGCCGCGTGCAGGCCCAGCGGCCGGTGCCGGTCATGATGCTGACCGCGCGCGACGACGAGACGGACATGCTGGTGGGGCTCGGCGTCGGCGCCGACGACTACATGACCAAGCCGTTCTCCATGCGGGAACTCGCGGCGCGCGTGCACGTGCTGCTGCGCCGGGTCGAGCGGGCCGCGCTGGCCGCCACGACACCGCGCAGCGGCATACTGCGGCTCGGCGAGCTGGAGATCGACCACGCGCAGCGCCGCGTGCGGGTCAGGAGCGAGGACGTACACCTCACTCCCACCGAGTTCGACCTCCTCGTGTGCCTGGCGAACACGCCGCGCGCGGTCCTCTCCCGTGAGCAGCTGCTCGCCGAGGTGTGGGACTGGGCGGACGCCTCGGGCACCCGCACCGTCGACAGCCACATCAAGGCGCTGCGCCGGAAGATCGGCGCGGAGCGCATCCGCACCGTGCACGGCGTGGGCTACGCACTGGAGACGCCGAACCCGTGAGCGGCGGGGACCGGAACCGGGCAGTGGGCGGGCGGCCGCACCGGCCGCCGTTCAACCCTCAGTGGGCGTCCGGCGGTCTGCGCCCCTTCTCCGTCAAGGCGAAGCTCGGCACGCTCGTCGTCGTCTCCGTCTTCATCACCACGGGCCTGCTCATGGTGGCGATGTACACGGCGACGGAGCTGCGCTTCATCACGGTGTTCTCGATCATCGCCACGCTGCTGATCACGCAGTTCGTGGCGCACTCGCTGACGGCCCCGCTCGACGAGATGAACACGGTCGCCCGGTTCATCTCCAACGGCGACTACTCGCGCCGGGTGCGCGGCGCGGGCCGGCGCGACGAGATCGGTGACCTCGCGGTCACCATCAACCGCATGGCCGACGAGCTGGCGGCCCAGGACCAGCAGCGCAAGGAGCTCGTGGCCAATGTGTCGCACGAGCTGCGCACGCCCATCGCGGGCCTGCGCGCGGTCCTGGAGAACGTCGTCGACGGGGTGATGTCCCCCGACCCCGAGACGATGCGCACCGCGCTCAAACAGACGGAGCGGCTCGGCCGCCTCGTCGACACGCTGCTCGACCTGTCCCGCCTGGACAACGGCGTCGTGCCGCTGAAGACGCGCCGCTTCGAGGTCTGGCCGTATCTGTCGGGCGTCCTGAAGGAGGCCAACATGGCGGTCTCCCAGCGCGCCGGAATCGCCTCGGGCTCCGGCACCCATACGCGTACGGACGTCCATCTGCACCTCGATGTCTCGCCGCCCGAGCTGACGGCGCACGCCGACCCGGAGCGCATCCACCAGGTCGTCGCGAACCTCATCGACAACGCGGTGAAGCACTCCCCGCAGCACGGCCGCGTCACCGTGCTCGCCCGGCGCGGCCCCTACCCCGAGTCGCTCGACCTCGAAGTGCTCGACGAGGGCCCCGGCATCCCGCAGTCCGAGTGGCACAAGGTCTTCGAGCGCTTCAACCGGGGCGACGCCGACTCCGGCAGCGACAAGGGCAAGGGCGACGGCGGCACGGGCCTCGGCCTCGCCATCGCCCGCTGGGCCGTGGAACTGCACGGCGGACAGATCCGGGTGGCCGAATCCGAGCGGGGCTGCCGGATCAAGGTCACACTTCCGGGAGAGTCCGGAACGCAAAGTTGACGTAGGGTTTCGGTCAGGCAAGGGTCAAGAGCGCGCCGGGCAGACACGAACACGCCGGGCGCGCATGCGAACGTACCGAAACCCCGCTTGTTTCCCGCCATTTCCAGGCCCGAAACGCAACTTCCGGTGTGACTTACGTGACGGATGACCGGCCCGGTCTGCACGTCCCGTGAATGGAGGCGTAGCCTTTATTCCCGCTGTCCATCACCTTGTGAGAAGCGGAAGAGGGCGGTTACCGCCGTGTCGCCACAGTCCCCCAGTAACTCGAGCATCTCCACCGAGACCGACCAAGCCGGGCAGGGTAAGAACCCTGCGGCCGCGTTCGGACCCAACGAGTGGCTCGTCGACGAGATCTATCAGCAGTACCTCCAGGACCCGAATTCGGTTGACCGAGCCTGGTGGGACTTCTTCGCCGACTACAAGCCAGGTGCCGCGGCCGCGGGGGCCGCGACGACCCCGAAGCCGGCCGAGAAGCCCGCGGCCCCGGCCGCACCCGCAGCGCAGGCCCCCGCCGCGCCCGCGAAGCCCGCAGCCGCAGCTCCCGCACAGGCTGCCGCTCCGGCCCCCGCGAAGCCCGCCGCTCCGGCCGCGCCCACCGCGCCGAAGCCGGCCGCTGCTGCCGCCACCCCTGTACCGAAGAAGGCTGAAGAAGTGACGACCGAGGCCCCTGCCGGCCCCGAGCTCGTGACGCTGCGCGGCCCCGCCGCCGCCGTCGCGAAGAACATGAACAAGTCCATCGAGGTCCCCACGGCGACGTCCGTGCGCGCGGTCCCGGTGAAGCTGCTGTTCGACAACCGCATCGTCATCAACAACCACCTCAAGCGGGCCCGCGGCGGGAAGATCTCCTTCACGCACCTCATCGGGTACGCGATGGTGCAGGCCATCAAGGCCATGCCGTCGATGAACTACTCCTTCCAGGAGAAGGACGGCAAGCCGACGCTGGTCAAGCCGGAGCACATCAACTTCGGTCTGGCCATCGACCTCGTGAAGCCGAACGGCGACCGCCAGCTGGTCGTCGCGGGCATCAAGAAGGCCGAGACGCTGAACTTCTTCGAGTTCTGGCAGGCCTACGAGGACATCGTCCGGCGCGCCCGTGACGGCAAGCTCGGCATGGACGACTTCACCGGTGTCACGGTCTCCCTGACCAACCCCGGCGGCCTCGGCACCGTCCACTCGGTCCCGCGCCTGATGCCCGGACAGTCGGTCATCATGGGCGTCGGCTCCATGGACTACCCGGCGGAGTTCCAGGGCACGTCCCAGGACACGCTGAACAAGCTCGGCATCTCGAAGGTCATGACGCTCACGTCGACCTACGACCACCGGGTCATCCAGGGCGCCGCCTCCGGCGAGTTCCTGCGCATCGTCGCGAACCTCCTCCTCGGCGAGGGCGAGTTCTACGACGAGATCTTCAAGGCCCTGCGGATCCCCTACGAGCCGGTCCGCTGGCTCAAGGACATCGACGCCTCGCACGACGACGACGTCACCAAGGCCGCCCGTGTCTTCGAGCTGATCCACTCCTACCGGGTGCGCGGCCACGTCATGGCCGACACGGACCCGCTGGAGTACCAGCAGCGCAAGCACCCCGACCTGGACATCACCGAGCACGGCCTGACGCTCTGGGACCTGGAGCGCGAGTTCGCCGTCGGCGGCTTCGCCGGCAAGTCGATGATGAAGCTGCGCGACGTCCTCGGCGTGCTGCGCGACTCGTACTGCCGCACCACCGGCGTCGAGTTCATGCACATCCAGGACCCGAAGCAGCGCCGCTGGCTGCAGGACCGCATCGAGCGGCCGCACGCCAAGCCGGAGCGCGAGGAGCAGCTGCGCATCCTGCGCCGGCTGAACTCGGCGGAGGCCTTCGAGACCTTCCTTCAGACCAAGTACGTCGGTCAGAAGCGGTTCTCCCTGGAGGGCGGCGAGTCCGTCATCCCGCTGCTCGACGCGGTCATCGACTCCGCCGCCGAGAACCGTCTCGACGAGGTCGTCATCGGCATGGCCCACCGCGGCCGGCTGAACGTCCTGGCGAACATCGTCGGCAAGTCGTACGCGCAGATCTTCCGGGAGTTCGAGGGCAACCTCGACCCGAAGTCGATGCACGGCTCCGGCGACGTGAAGTACCACCTGGGCGCCCAGGGCACCTTCACCGGCCTGGACGGCGAGCAGATCAACGTCTCGCTGGCCGCGAACCCGTCCCACCTGGAGACGGTCGACCCGGTCATCGAGGGCATCGTCCGCGCCAAGCAGGACATCATCAACAAGGGCGGCACGGACTTCACGGTCCTGCCGGTCGCCCTGCACGGTGACGCGGCCTTCGCGGGCCAGGGTGTGGTCGCCGAGACGCTCAACATGTCGCAGCTGCGCGGCTACCGCACGGGCGGCACGGTCCACATCGTCATCAACAACCAGGTCGGCTTCACGGCGGCTCCCGAGTCGTCGCGCTCCTCCATGTACGCCACGGACGTGGCCCGCATGATCGAGGCGCCGATCTTCCACGTGAACGGCGACGACCCCGAGGCCGTCGTCCGCGTTGCCCGTCTGGCCTTCGAGTTCCGCCAGGCGTTCAACAAGGACGTCGTCATCGACCTCATCTGCTACCGCCGCCGCGGTCACAACGAGTCGGACAACCCGGCGTTCACGCAGCCGCTGATGTACGACCTGATCGACAAGAAGCGCTCGGTGCGCAAGCTCTACACCGAGTCCCTCATCGGTCGCGGCGACATCACCCTGGAAGAGGCCGAGCAGGCGCTGCAGGACTTCCAGGGGCAGCTGGAGAAGGTCTTCACGGAGGTCCGCGAGGCCGTCTCGCACCCGGCCGCCGCCGAGGTCCCCGACCCGCAGGCCGAGTTCCCCGTGGCCGTGCAGACGGCGATCTCCCAGGAGGTCGTCAAGCGCATCGCCGAGTCCCAGGTCAACATCCCGGACAACGTCACGGTGCACCCGCGTCTGCTGCCGCAGCTGCAGCGCCGCGCGTCGATGATCGAGGACGGGACGATCGACTGGGGCATGGGCGAGACCCTCGCCCTCGGCTCGCTGCTCCTGGAGGGCACGCCGGTCCGGCTGTCCGGCCAGGACTCGCGCCGCGGCACCTTCGGTCAGCGTCACGCGGTCCTCATCGACAACAAGACGGGCGAGGACTTCACCCCGCTCCTCTACCTGTCGCAGGACCAGGCCCGCTACAACGTCTACGACTCGCTGCTCTCCGAGTACGCGGTCATGGGCTTCGAGTACGGCTACTCGCTGGCGCGCCCCGAGTCGCTCGTGCTGTGGGAGGCGCAGTTCGGTGACTTCGTCAACGGTGCGCAGACCATCGTCGACGAGTACATCTCGGCCGCCGAGCAGAAGTGGGGCCAGACGAGCGGTGTCACGCTGCTCCTCCCCCACGGCTACGAGGGCCAGGGCCCGGACCACTCGTCCGCGCGTGTGGAGCGCTTCCTCCAGCTCTGCGCCCAGAACAACATGACGGTCGCCATGCCGACCCTCCCGTCGAACTACTTCCACCTCCTGCGGTGGCAGGTGCACAACCCGCACCACAAGCCGCTGGTGGTCTTCACGCCGAAGTCGATGCTGCGCCTCAAGGCCGCCGCGTCGAAGGTGGAGGAGTTCACGACGGGCGGCTTCCGCCCGGTCATCAGCGACGAGTCGGTCACCCCGAACGCGGTCAAGAAGGTCGTCTTCGTGGCGGGCAAGCTGTACTACGACCTGGAGGCCGAGCGGCAGAAGCGCGGCGACACGGAGACCGCGATCATCCGCGTCGAGCGCCTGTACCCGCTGCCGGGTGCCGAGCTCCAGGCCGAGATCGCCAAGTTCCCGAACGCCGAGAAGTACATCTGGGCGCAGGAGGAGCCGGCGAACCAGGGTGCGTGGCCGTTCATCGCGCTCAACCTGATCGACCACCTGGACCTGGCCGTCGGCGCCGACATCCCGGGCGCCGAGCGCCTGCGCCGCATCTCGCGGCCGCACGGCTCGTCCCCGGCGGTCGGCTCGGCCAAGCGTCACCAGGCCGAGCAGGAGCAGCTGGTGCGCGAGGTCTTCGAGGCGTAAGGCCCCGGAGCACAGCGAGCATGACCGAAGGCCCGGTCCCCTTTCGAGGGGCCGGGCCTTCGGCCTGCGTACGCGGCCGCGTCAGGTCGTCTGGGGCTCGAAGTCCCAGTGGGGGCGGTTGCGGGCGCGGGCCGAGATGGTGTGCACGTGCTGCTTGCCGAGCGTCGCCTCCAGGTCCGAGAGGGCCTCCTGCTCGATCTTCTCCGCCTGCCTGCGCTCCCGCAGTCCACGGAGGTCGGCCGCGTGCGCGATGCGCGCGGACAGGGTGAGGGGGTGGGTGCGGCCCAGCGTCTCGATGGCGCGTGTCACCGTGTCGTTGCTGAGTTGGGCGGCGGACTCGGTGTCACCGACGAGGTTGCGCAGGGCCGAGGCGTTGACGGCGCAGCCCAGCGTCCAGGGGTGGTTCTCGCCCACCGCGGCGGTCATGTCGGTCAGGGACCGCTCGATGAGGTCGTGGGCGTGATCGCGCTCCCCCACGTTGCGCAGGATGAGCGCCTGGTTGGCGCGGGCCCCCGCGACGAAGGGGTGGCTCCCGGCGAGCGTGAGTTCGTAACGGGCGACGATGGCCTCGCTGAGCTCCCGCGCCTCGTCGATGTCCCCGTCCTCGCGGGCGAAGCAGCTCTGGGCGGAGGCGAAGACGAGGGTCCACGGGTGGGTCTCGCCCATCACGCGCTCACCGCGCTCCAGTACGCGCGCGAGGACGTGGCCCGCCTTCGCGCGCTCGCCCCTGCGGTAGTGGCAGAGCGCGAGGTTGTACTCGGCCTTGAGGGTCTGCGGGTTGCTCTCCCCCATCACGAGCCGGTTCTCGCGCAGGCTCTGCACCTGGTTCGACTCGGCCTCGTCGTACCGGCCGTTCAGCCTCAGGTCGATGGAGTAGGAGATCTGGGAGTCGAGCGTCCAGGGGTGCCGACCCTTCAGCAGGGTCCGCCGTGACTCCATGACCTGTCGGTCGATGTCGAGGGCCTCGGCGTAGGAGCCGAGCAGCCGCAGGGTGACGGCCACGTTGTTCTGCGCGTTCAGCGTGCGCGAGTCCTGTTCGCCGAGGAGCCCCTGATAGGCGGTCAGGATCCACCGGCACAGTTCGAGCGCCTCGTCGTAGCGTCCGAGGCCGCGCAGGTCGGCGGCGAGGCCGCTGGCGGCCCGCAGGTGCTCCAGGTCGTCCGGTCCCCGCGTCTCCCGCAGGTGCTCGACCGCGGCGCGGTTGAGGACCTCCGTGCGCTCGTACTCACCGGCGGCGCGCAGCACGTTGACGTAGTGGAAGGACAGCTCCCAGATACGCGGATGGTTCTCGCCGAGCAGCTCCTGCCAGGCCTCCATGGCGCGCTCGCCCAGCTTGATGCCGGCCGTGTACTCGCCGGAGAAGTACATGTAGCGCAGGCAGTTGAGCACCAGGGTCTGGACGCCTGGCTCCTTGCTCTGCAGCACGTCGGCGTACTTCAGGTGCGGCGCGATCTCCGCGTAGCCGGGCCACAGGCGGGTGTCGGTGGGCCTGCGCGGGTCGGCGGCGGCCAGCGCCCGCCGCACGACGTCGACGAACTCGCGGCGGTCCGCCTCCGGCATGTCGGCGTGCACGATCTGGTGGACCATGCGGTGCAGGTACAGGGATTCCCCGGAGGCGGTCGCCTCGTCCGCCCCCGCCTCGTGGGACTCCAGGCGGACCACCGAGTACTGGCGCAGCTGGTTGATCGCCTTGTTCCACAGCAGGGGGTCGTTCAGCAGGCCCGCGACCTGTTCGGGCAGCTCGTCGCTGAGCATCTCCCGCAGCAGGCGTACGGGGATGAAGCCGGGCGCGAAGAACGTGCACAGTCGCAGCAGGTCGACGGACTCCGGGACGGTGTCGCGGAGCTTGTTCAGCAGTATCGACCAGGCGGTCTGGAAGGCGACGGGGAAGTCCGCCGACACCTTGACCACGTCCTGGTCGACGCCGCCGTCGAGGAGGCCGATGTACTCCTCGACCGACAGGTCCGAGTCGTTCAGCCAGCCCGCCGTCTGGTCGAGCAGCAGCGGCAGGTCCTCCAGGGCATCCGCCAGCTGGTCCGCCTCCGCCTCCGACAGCCGCGGAGCCCGGCGCCGCACGAACGCCACCGACTCGTCGCGCTGGTAGACCGGCACGTCGAGCAGCATGCTGTTGTGCTCGCTCCACTCCGGGTTGCGGGAGGTGATGATCACCTGTCCCGGTCCGGTGGGCACCAGGTCCCAGATCTGGTCGGGCTCGTCCGCGCCGTCGAGGATCAGCAGCCATCGCGCGTACGGGTCGCCCCGGCGCAGCGAGTCCCGGACCGCGCGCAGCCGCTCGCCGTACTCCTGGCCGGTCTGCAGGCCGAGTTTGGGCGCGAGTTCGGCGAGGCCGCGCCGGTAGGTGACGCGCTTCTCGGCGTTGACCCACCAGACGACGTCGTACTCGGAGCCGAAGCGGTAGACGTACTCGGCCGCGAGCTGTGTCTTGCCGACGCCCGACATGCCGTGGAACGTCAGCACGCCCGCGCCCGACTCGGCCGAAGTCAGCTTGTGGTACGCCTCGTTGAGGAGCGCCTCGCGGCCGGTGAAGCGGGTGTTGCGGCGGGGCACTCCGCCCCACACCTCGGGCATCGTCGCCGGGAACCGGGGGCCGCGCCGCGCGCCGGCGGCGGGCTCGGGCAGCGGGTCGGTCGGCAGGTCGAGCCGCTCGAGGAGCCGCCGCTCGGCCTCCTCGGCCCCCAGGTTGGTCAGCCCGACCGCCCCCAGCACGGGGGTGGCCGACGGCAGCGGGGACGTGGTCAGGGACACGGCCGCGAACCGGGAGGGGTCGGGTGCGACGACCGCGCGCAGCGCGGCGTTCCACTCCTCGTGCGTGCGCGGGCCGAGCTGGAAGTACCACTCACTGACGATGATGAGGACCCGGCCCTCCGCCAGGCTCAGGTCCCGCAGCAGATCGACGAGCGGGGTCTCTGCCGGGGACTCCCAGCGCTGGTACACCACCCGCAGGCCGCGCCGCTCAAGACGGTCCCCGATCCAGGCCGCCCAGGCCCTGTTGAACCCGGCGAAGCTGATCGTGACCGTCCGCTTCCGGGCATCCCCCACGGTCGTCCCGACCGGCTTACGAGTTCCAGACATGCAGCGGCCTCCTGCGCGTAGTCGCAAAAAAATCGTAGGACCTCGGCGCGATGCTGGTAAGTGTCACACCGCCAACTACGCCTTGGTTCCAGGATCTTCGCGCAGCGGAACACCGGTCCGCCGACATCTTCACTCATTCGGACGGGTGGTCGAGGACTGTCGCTGCGTCCAGAGGGTGCGGACGGCACTCACGTACGCCTCCGCGCGCGCCGTATGGCCACGTGGCGCGGGGTGCGCGTCCATGCGTTCGTACGCGACGACCATCTGGTCGACGAAGCGGCGCCCGCGCGCGGTCAGGTCGGGCGAGCCGACGAGCACCGGGAGCACGGCTCCCACCTGGACCCGGTAGCGGCTGTACTGGGTCCAGGCGGACTCGGCGCGGGAGGGCACGGAAAGCGCCCGGCGCTGGAAGAAGTCGGCCAGCGCCAGATGCGCGTAGGCGCCCTGGAGGAGCCCGTCGTACGGTCGCGGGTCGGGGCGCCAGGGCGCGAAGTACCGGGCGCGGCCGTCACCTTGGTGGAGCACCACGGCGTCGCTCAGGGCGGAGAGCTTCGCGTGCTGGAGTTCGTGGACGACCGTTGCCGCGAAGGCGGCCGACGTGGGCGGGGTGCTGGTGAGCAGGGCGCCGAACGCCTCGCGCCGGGTGGCGCTGCAACCGCCCCGCGCCTCCGCGCCCGGCGGCATCTCCAGGGGCACGAGGCAGCGCAGCAGCGCCAGGGCCTCCGTCAGCCGGTGCGCGCCGCCCGTGCGCAGCACCGCGGCGGTGCCCGACCAGGCCATGAGCCAGCGTTTGCGTTCCGCGTCGTCCAGCGTCGTCGGACCGCTCTGGGTGCGATGGCGGGGCTCGGATCCCGTGCGGTACGGGTCGAGGTCGTCCAGGGGCATGGGTGCGGCCTCGGGGGTCAGCCCGGGCAGCGCGTGGGCGGGCGTCCACGCGCGCGAGCCCGACCACGCGCCGAACCCGTTCTCCAGGAAGACGACGACGTCGGCGCCGCCGTGCCGACGCAGCCTCATCCAGCCGTCACGGGCGACGACTTCGACGTGCACGTCGTCGGACGGGGCGGTGCCCAGGCTGCCGAGGGACGGGAGGTTCAGGGTGCCGTCGTGGGCGGTCAGGCGCGTCGTGAAGGGGATGCCGGCGCGCGCGGCGGACACGGCGGCCAGCGCGCTGAAGTGGGCGAGGTCGAGGGCCAGTCGGCGCGCCTCGTCCGGCTCGGCGGTGCCCTCGGCCCGGTCCAGGCCGCGCAGGCACCGCAGGGCCCACGGTCCGGTGAGCGGATAGCGGATCCGGTCCCGGGCCGAGGGCGCGCCCCGGGGCCCGGCCGACCGCGGCGTGTCCTCCGCCTCGGTCAGCAGCGCCCAGTCGTCCTTCAGCCGCGCCTTCTGCTCCGGGGAGCACACCCTCGGGTCCGCCGCGTCCGCCGCGTCGAGGAGGGCGCGGAGCAGCAGCAGGCGCCGGGTGTCCTGGTCGTGCACGAGGAGCGCGAGCGTGTCCGGGCCGCCTTCGGTCCGGCCGAGTTCGTCGAGGGCCGGGTCCGGGACCTCCGAGAGCATCACGGGGTGCTCCTTTCGGGAGAGACCGGGACGGCCGCGGCGGGCGGCTCCGCGACCCGTGCGGCCACATGGCGGATGAACCGCTGCAGGTCGGCGCAGTACACGGAGGGGTTGCGGAATCCGCTGCCCGCCCGGTAGCGATGCGCGTAGTGACCGCCTCCGCAGACGGTCAGCAGGGGGCAGGCCCGGCACTGCCCCGACAGTTCCGTGGCGGCCGCCTGCCGGGCGACCACCCCCGGATGCGCGAGGGCTTCGTCGAAGTCGTTGTCGAAGACGCCGAGGCCGGTCGCGGCCGCGCCCTCGTAGGCCGACTTCAGGGAGTCCACCTGCTCGATCGATCCGTCCGTCTCGACGACCACGGCGTCGAAGGGCGCGAGCCCCAGCGACTCCGTGGCCGCCGGAAGGCCGAGGAGCAGCGCGATGCACTCCTCGAAGAGGCGGATCCGTGTCTCCCGGCGCCCGGCCTCCCACCAGCGGTCGAAGACGGCGCACAGCCAGTCCCCGTGGACCGTTCCCGTGCTGTCCCAGTGCGGCGGCGGGTTCGTCCAGTTGCCGTGCGGCAGCAGCAGGTCCAGGGCGGGCGGGCCGAGGGCGAGCAGGGATTCGTAGGTCCCGACGGGGTCCTGCGCGGGGTCCACGACCGCGAGGATCCCGGCGAAGGACCGCGGGAAGCGCTCGGCGACCAGCCGTGCCCCGCGTGCGGCGGCGGGCCAGGAAGGGCGGCCCGCGTGGTCGACGCGGAGTGCGTTGCGCTCGGCGGTGCCCCCGTCGAGGCTGATGCCGATGCTGATGTCGTGCCGGGCCAGGGTCGCGAGGCTGCGCTCGTTGAGCAGCGTGGCGTTGGTCTGGACGGTGGCGCGGACCGTGCATCCGGCGGGTACCCGGTCGCGGACCAGATCGATGAACCGGCCGAGTGCGGCGGCGCCGGCCAGCAGCGGCTCGCCGCCGTGCAACACCACGGAGAGCGCCGTCAGTTGATGGGCGCGGGCGTGCTCGGCGATGCGGTACGCGGTGCGGTCCAGGACGGCGCGGGACGCGGCGGCGGGCCGGGTGCGCCAGGTGTGGTCCGGGCCTTCGTAGAGGTAGCAGTACCGGCAGGCGAGGTTGCAGCGGCCGTGGACCTTGACGATGAACTGCCGGAACGGAAAAGGGGGTTCGGGCGCCGGACGGGGAGCGGTCTCTACGGACACACCTGCACCCCCATGTCGTACGCCCGTTTCAGGACCGCACTCGCAGGGAACCGCATACCGTCACGGTCGCGGCCTCAAACGCGGTGCTTTCGAACTGTCCTATTCGGTGGACCACGCGACCGAAACCACGCAGCGCGGGTCCCCCGGTGCATCAGGTGAAGGAGTTGTTCCACCCCCAAAGCGTCTCGCCGGGCCGCCCCGCACGATCCCGTAGATCGGCCAACACCTCTTGAAGCACCGGGTGTTGAATGCTCGTCAGTTCCTTCAGGGCGAGCTGCGTCAGGTCGGGCAGCGACTCCTCCCGCTCCGCCCCCTCCGCGGCCTCCACCGGTTCGTCCTGTCCGTTCACAGCGTCCCCCTCGCGTTCCTTCGCCATCGGCTCACTGCACATCGGCTCATTGCAGCGCGGCTCATTGCAGCGCGGCCAGCCGTTCCGCCGTGTCGTGAGCCGTCGGAGCGCCTGCTCCCAGGCTGTCCTCCGGCAGCTTCGACCATCCCGCGCGTGCCGCCCGGTAGGACTCGCGCGCGGCTCGCGGGCGAGCCGCCGCCTCGTAGGACATACCCCGCCAGTGCTGCGCCTGCGCACCCAATTCCACGGCGTGCCGCCGCCGTTGGTCCGTCGCCGCGTCCTCCTCGGCCTCCCGGGCGCAGTCCGCCGCAAGGCGGAACGCCTCCACGGCCTCGCCGAGACGGGCCGGACGGCCGAGGCTGCGGTACGCCTCGTACTGCACCTGCCCCAGCTCCAGCCAGCACTGCGCCGCGAGGAGCGGATCGTCGGCCTCGGCCGCGGCGAGGCCGAGAAGGTGCTCGGCCTCGCGCAGGTCGACGCGGTCGGCACGCGCGCGGTAGCGGAGCATCAGCGCGCGGCCGAGGAGCAGCAGCCGGCCGGCCAGCTTGGGACTGCCCGCCGCCGTCTCGCTGCGGCAGTCCCGCAGGACGCGAATGGAGCGGGAGATCGACTGCGACTGCTGGGCCCGGGTTCCCGACTCCAGCGCGGCGCGGCGCAGCAGCGCCTCGCCCCATTCGGCGAGTACGTCGGCGTGGGCGGCGGCCTCCCGCGGCATGCGCTGTGCGGCGCTCCCGAAGTTGTCGTCCGCTCCCTGGAGTTCGCGCGGGTCGCCCGATTCCTCGAAGCGCGCCACCCGGATGCGTCCGGCGCGCAGCAGCAGTCCGGCCCGCAGGCCCTGGTCCGCGGCGAGCGGCAGCGCCTCGTCGACGCGCGCCTGCGCCTCGTCCAGTGCGCCGCCCGCCGCGAGGAGCGCGTCCACCAGGTCGAGGACGATGCGCACACGCGGCAGGTGCGCGATCGCGTCGGCGTCGCCGTCGAGGCCCTCGCGCAGCGACTGTGCGCTCTGCTGCGCGTACCGGCGCGCCTGTTCCCTGTCGGACGTCACCCCGGAGAGCCGCAGCAGGACCCGCCCGTGGGCGAGCGGGAGTTCGGGCGGGTGGTGGTGGCCCTGCCACGTATCGACGAACGCCTCCAGCATGCCGACCGCGCCCTGGAGCAGCGCGCTGTCACCGCCGAGCCGCCACTGTGCCTCCATGGCGCCGACCCGCTCCAGGGTGAGCCACAGCGCCTGCCCCTCCCGCAGGTCGGGCGCCGAGCAGGCCACCGCGTACTCCCGGTCGGCCCTGCGCAGCAGTTCCAGCGCGCCGTGCCGGTCGCCGCGGCGCCTGCGGTCCGTGGCGGCGGTGGAGAGCACGCGCGCGAGGACGGCACGTTCGCGCAGCGCGTGCGGGTGGGCGGCGGCGCGCTCGGCGGCCTGCTCGGCCTCGCGCAGCAGCTCCGCGCCGCCCTGCACCTCCCACAGGCGCAGCACACAGAGGGCGTACTCGGCCCACAGCTCGAAGTCCCGCTCCGTGGGCGTCTCGTGTTCGGTCGCACCGCGCAGCAGCTGCACGGCGTCGATGAGGTCCTGGACCATGCGCTCGTGGTCGAAGCGCGCGGCGAGCTCGCGGGCCCGGGTGACCGCGGGGTGGGTCGGCGGTGTCTCCTGCGGCCCCGTGTGCCCCGGGCTCCCGTACAGCGCGAACTGTTCGGGCAGCGGCATGAAGCGCTCCAGGACCTGCGCGGCGACCTCCGCGAAGGGCTGCGGGACCAGGTCGGCGCCGCCCGCCCCGCCGTCCCCGTTCTCGCCCTCGACGGCGCCCGGCGGCCGGTAGCCGGTGCCGGTGGGGCGCGCCGCGCCGACGACATCGGCCGCCCCCGCTCCGCCGCCGTCCCCGAGCTGCGCCAGCGCAAGCGCCGGGAAGTTGGGGCCGCCCTTGCCGAAGCGGGCCTCGATGTACTCCGAGCAGTGCTTGAGGACCAGCACGGCCTCGTCCCTGCCGAGCGGACCGAGCAGCGACTCCTGCACGCCCCGCGCGAACTCGTACCACTGGACGCCGTCGCCGCCGTGCTCGTCCTTGGCCCGGGTGAGCAGCCCGCTGAGCAGCACCTCGGCCAGTTCGGAGGGGCCCGAGCCGGGCAGCATGGTCCGCTGCACGAGCTGCATCACCGGCAGGCACAGCGGGGCCGCCGCCAGGAATCCGGCGAGTCGGCTCGCGTCCGGCGATGCGGTGGAGCGGAACCGGCTGACCAGTTCGAGCACCGAGGGGCGCTGCGCCTGCCGCCCCGCCGACGCCCGCGGCTGGTCCGCCCTGACCCAGCCGACGGCCCCCGAGACCGGCCCCGCGCCGGCCCCCGACAGCAGCCGCGCCCAGGCGCCGAGCGCCACCGGCTCGGGCGGCAGGACGGGCACCGGGAGCGCGCCCGCGCGGGCCGCAGCCGGGGGCCCCGCCGTCGTCCGCACGCGCAGCGCGGCGGCGCCGCCGAGACCCTCGCCGCGGGTCAACTCACCGTAGGAGACGGGCAGTCGGGTCCGGTTCCACATGCGCTGCGGCAGCGGCTGGAGCACGGCGACGGGGGCCTGCCGCGCCAGCTGGTGCAGGAGTCGGTGGGCGCGGCCGCTGCGCCACAGCGGGCCCGCGCAGTCGCTGACAAGAATGGCGACCTGGCGCCCCGACGGGTCGCTGAGCCGGTCGGTGGAGTGCAGGGGCGCCGCGTACAGCTCGGGGCTGCGGCTGACGGCGGCCTGCGCGTCGGGGCCCTCGTGCAGATAGCTGACCTGGATGTCCGAGAAGGCGCCCAACTGGCCGAAGACCCGCTCCAGTTCGCCGAACATCCGGTCCCATACGCGCATCGACGAGGAGGCGTCCATCACGAGGTGCAGCCGCGCGTCGGCACGGGTCACCGCTCGGAACACCGGCAGCACGAGGCCGCCCGCGCGCGCGGTGCGCTCCGCGGTCGCCGTCTCGTCGAGCACCGAGCGCAGCGGCGGAGCGGCGCTGCGATAGCCCTGCAACGGGCGGAGTGCGCGCTGGAGTTCGAGCGGGGAGGGGAACGCGGGCGCCGCCGGGACGCCGACCGGGAGCGGGGCGGTGCGGCCTCCGCCGCGCGCGCGGCCACCACCGGCGCGCGGCACGGGGTACAGGGCCACCCGCCGGTCACCGCTCGCGTCGTACGCCTGGGGTGTCGGCCCCTCGGGCTCGCTCTCCGGGGGCGTGGGAGGCGGGGTGGCCGGCAGCGGGGCCGGCCGCGGCAGCTCGCGGGCGGGCCGCCCGCCCGGCGCCGCTTCCGTCTGCTCCGCGGGCTGCTCGGGGCGGCGGGCGTACCGGGCCAGCCACAGTGCGTCGCACAGCCCTTCGGCGTCGGGGTCGAGCCCCACCTGCCGCAGCCTGGCGACGAGTTCGGAGACCGGGTCGCCGCCCTGGCTTCCGGGTTCCGAGGGCGAACCGGGACCCTGACGCGCCGTCGCGTCCGGAGTCACCGCTTCACCTCGGGCGGTCGAGTCGCTGGATCAGGAGGTCTGCGAAGGATTCGCGGCTGGTGGGGGCGGCCGCGTCGGTCAGGTAGATCGCGTTCAACAGCTGGTCGGTCGCGAGGAGTTCGCTGCGGGAGCGCTCCAGGAACCGGTTGATCAGATCGTCGCCCGCGCGTGCCGCCTCGTCGCCGAGGTGGGCGCGTACGAAGGTGGCGAGCCGGTTGTGGTCCGGCCTGCCGAGTTCGAGGTGGATGCAGCGGCGCATCAGCGGGGCGGGGAAGTCGCGCTCCCCGTTGCTGGTGAGCACCACGAACGGGAAGGCGTTGCAGCGCACCCGGCCGTCGCGGACGCGGACCTTGACGCCGTCGGCGGTGAGCACCTCGGCCTCGCCGTCCGGTAACCGGTCGGCGACCCGCTCCAGTTCGGGTATCGCGAACTCGCCCTCCTCCAGCACGTTCAGCAGGTCGTTGGGGAGGTCGATGTCGCTCTTGTCGAGCTCGTCGATGAGCAGCACCCGCGGCGTCGGCGACGCCAACAGCGCGGTGCCCAGCGGCCCGAGCCGGATGTAGCTACCGATCCCCTCCACCGCCCCCGGCGACCCGCCCGCCGAGCCGAATCCGCCCTGCGCCGCGATCTGCACGTCCTGGAGGCGGGCGATCGCGTCGTAGTGGTAGAGCCCGTCCTGGAGCGTGGACCGGCTGACGATGGACCACCGCAGTACGTTGCCCAGGCCCAGCTCGTACGCCACCGAGTGCGCGAGCGTGCTCTTGCCCGCGCCGGGGCTGCCCGTCACGAGCAGGGGGCGGCGCAGATACAGCGCCGCGTTGATCATTTCGAGCTCTTCGGCGCCGGGCCTGTGCAGCTCCGCCAGGTGCCGGTGCGCGCCGAGCCTGCGGTCCTCCGATCCGTCGCCCGCGGCCGATTCGTCGGTGGACCGCCCCGAGAAGTCGCGCCAGGGCGGCGGCGGGGGCAGACGGTCGAGGCCCTCGTGGGGTTCGCCGGCGCCACGGTAGATGAGCCACTCACTGGATTCGGTCATGGTCCGGTCCTCGTCGTCACTCGTCCAGCAGGGCAGCCGAAGGGACGTGCCTCACGGTATCGATGGTTCGTGGCGCTGGTAAGGGCTCCGTGGAGAGCTGGCCTGAAGGGCCCTTCTGAGGCGGTGCAGTTGGGCCTCGTGGCGATCTTCGGGCCGACCGGTCCGGCGGCGGTTCGACGCGGTCGCGTCACGGCGCCTCCAGGAGTTCCCAGGCGCTCGGGAGAGGCTGTTCCGGATCGTCGTAGAACAGGGCGATGCCGTCGGCCCAGTACGCCTCCGTGTGGCTCGCCAGGAGCTTTCTTCGCAACTCGTGGACGCGCTCCGGGAGATGCCGCGCCCCGCGCGCGTCGGCCACCGTGACGGCGGCGCCCCGGTGGAACTCGCCGCACACCGCCGCCGAGCGGGCCGGGCCGCGGCGCCACAGGGCGACACCGAAGCCGCCCAGCAGCACCCGGGCCAGGGCCTCGGTGTCGTCCTCGTAGCGGTGCTCTCCATAGCGACACATCACTGGTACGGATCCGGGCGACAGATTGCGCAACTCGAAGTGCTCCGGCACCGGCCTGGGCACCCCGTCGTCGCAGTCGAGGATCTCGGCCCTGGCGCCGTGCGCGTGCAGCCAGCGCCAGCGGTCCGCGCGGTCCGCGTCCGACTCGGGCGGGGCCGGGGCGAAGGCCTCGTACCCCGGCTCGCCCGGCAGCCGGTCCCGGTCGCCGCAGCGCAGCACGACGGGGCCGCGCACGCCCAGGGGCGGTTCGTCCGGCCGCAGCCGCCAGCCGTCCACCGGCAGGTCGAGGCGGGTGTGCGGGAGCACCACCTGGAGGATCGCCGGCCAGCCCGGCTCGTCGCACTGCCGGAAGGCCTCCGCCAGGGGCGCGGCGAGCCGCTCCGGGAGGGCGTCGGTCGGGGTGCGCTCCTCCTGCCGCACGCAGTCGCGCGCGCCGCCCGGCCGGGTCACGTACACCTGCCAGTCCCAGTGGTCCCGTTCCCAGCCACGCTCGACGAGTTCGAGCAGCGCGGCGGGCCGGGCGGCCCGGTCAGGGGCGGGCTCGGGCGCCGCGCCTGGTGGTCTGCGCTGCTTCAGGCGCTCGACGCGCTGCTTCTCGATGCGCCGTCTGCGCGCGCCGTCGAGCCTGCCCTCTCCGGCCTGCCGCACCCACTCCCACAGGGCCGCCTCGGCGCTCGCCGTGCCCGGCGTGACGAACGGGCGCTCGGCCGACAGGACCCGCATCGCGTAGTCGAGCACGAGCCCGCGCACGCCCTCGTCGTGCGCGCCTTCGTAGAGGGCCCCGAGCCCGTCCCTCCAGCCGCGCGGCGAAGGCAGCGGGGCGCTCCCCTCGAACTCCGGGAGCGACTCCATGATGTCGAGCAGACCGCGGGTGCTGACCGGGGGCGGCAGGTCGGCGAGCCGGCCGAGCAACTGGACGCGCTCGCCCGCGGTGAGCGTCCGCCCCGGCCGCGCGCCGAGCCGGCTCTGCACATCGGCCCAGGTGTTCCGGGCGGGCTGCGACTGCCGCTGGCGGTCCCGGTGGTAGCGGTCGTGGGCGTGGCAGACCGACTGGTAGAGGTCGTCGTGCTCGGCCCGCACCGCCTGCCCCGGCACCGCCGCGGGCAGCGTGCGCAGCTGCTCGATCCCGATGGACGTGCCGCCCCGCCCGTGGTCCGCCCGCGACTTCAGTACGCCGATGACCTCGCCGCGCACCGGGTCGACGACGGGGCCTCCCGAGATCCCGTACGGCAGGTCGTTGTCCCCGAGGCGCAGCTGCACGCCGGACGACCAGTCGCCGATGGTGCCCTTGACGGCGATCGGCCCGTCGAGGCGGCACACCTGTCCGTCCAGCACGGTCCAGCCCGCGTAGAAGACCTCCCCCTCGCTGTAGTACGAGGCGGGGCGCTCGGCTACGTAGACGCACTCATGGTCGACGGGTTCGCGCAGCCGCACGAGGGCGAGGTCGGGGGCGGGCCACTTGCCGGGCACCGCTTGTTCGACACCCTCGGGGAGCGTGGCGACGACGTCCCCCGGTACGTGGGTCGCGCCGCGGCCCGGGCCGCTCTCGTAGGCCACCGTCAGCTCGCCCCCTTCCCCGCCGCGTGCCACATGTGCGCAGGTCAACACCCAGTTCGGGGCGATGAAGAAGCCGCTCCCGACGAAGCTTTTGGGTTCGTCGGCTGCATACCCGGCCCCTGTGCGATGAATGCGCACGGTGGCCGCCATGACGAGTTCACGCAGTGCAAGGAGGGCCGCATCCCGCTTGCCCGATGCGCCCCCGTCGCGCTCAGGTGTCATGCCCCGGCCCCGGCGACGGTCGGATCGGCTCCCCCGTGCGCCGGGGCGCCGGGGTACGCGCCGGGGTCCGGATTCTCCAGGTCCGGCGGCCCTTCGTTCCAGGTCAGCGTGACCTTGATACCCGCCTTCGCCTCACCGTCCGCGAGCAGCCCGACGACCTTGCCCGCCTTGGCCGTCAGCTCGACGCCGAATTCGACGCTCACCTCGTCGGGGCGCACGGCACGCAGCGGCCGTGCGAGGGAGCGCGCGACCCCCGTCACGAGCGCGTGCAGACTCTCGACACTCGCCTCCACGCGGTCGGTGATTCCTGTGTCGGAGTACGACAACTCCCCTTCGGTCACACCCAGTTCATCGGTCGCACCGGATATCCGGGCCCACACCGGCGTCCCGTCCGGCAGCGCGATCCGCGCGACCCTGGTCACTTCCTGCCCCATACCGCTCCCCCGTTTCCCGTTCCCCGCGACCTCCCATGCGGGACAAGGGTCCTTCCCTGGATGAGCGGGAGCTACCCCTCGGGCGGGCTTCATGGTCGCCGGCCCCCATAGGCTGGGTGGGCAGTCACACCACGCCCGCGCGCCCGCGCGGGCCCCGCACGCAGGAGAAACAGCCCCATGTACTTCACGGACCGCGGCATCGAAGAGCTGGAGAAGCGGCGAGGCGAGGAGGAGGTCACCTTCGAGTGGCTCGCCGAGCAGCTGCGGACGTTCGTCGACCTCAACCCGGACTTCGAGGTCCCGGTGGAGCGACTCGCCACGTGGTTGGCGCGGCTCGACGACGAGGACGAGGACGACGACGAGTAGGCGCCAACCGGCTATCCGACTAACCGGCCCTACGTGCCGCGCGCATCCTGTCGTACGCGAACCCGAGCGCCCCGTGCAGCAGGAGAAGCGCCCCGGCGGTGGTCCAGCCGCCGCTGCGCCGCCGCAGGCCGTGCACGGTGAGCGGCAGCCCGGCCGCGAGCTGGGCGGCCACGATCAGCCGCGCCCTGGGTCCGCGCAGCCAGGGGCCGACGCTCGTGGCCTCCACGACATCGAGCTCGGCGTGCACGGCGTCGCGCCAGCCCGACCAGCTGATCTGCTGCGCGTCCGGCTGGATCCGCGCGACCTCGCGCAGCCGGTCGGCGGGTTCGCCGGGGGTCAGTCCTGCGGGGAGGGCGAGTCCGGTGCGGGTGAGCACCGCGAGCAGACCCAGCATGCGGGCGCGCGCGTCGGCCGCACTGTCGCCGGTGTCGGGTTTCGCGAGGGCTTCGAGGGCCTGCAGGTCGAGTACGGGATCCAGGCCCAGGCGCGCCGCGAAGGTGCGCAGCGCCTCGGCCTCGCCGACCGGGGTGCCGTTCGCCAGCCACTCGTAACCGACGGGGCGGCGGAACCCGGAGGCCAGCGTGAACCCGCTGCGGTCGGCGTCCCACCACAGCGCGAGCACCGGCCAGGTCGCGCCGACGGCGAGCGCGCCCGCCCAGCCGCCGAGCACCCGGTCGACGGGTTCACCGCCGCCGTCCTCCATGGACAGCCACGGCTTCGCCTCGGGTACGAGGACGCTCCACTCACGTCCGGCGCGGGTGAGCAGCATCCGCTCGCGCAGCAGCTGGGCGGCGGGCCCGACGACGGACGGTTCGGCACGGCAGAGCAGCAGCGCACCGGCGGGTTCGAGGGACGACATGGCCCCACGCTAGGGCAAGTCGGTGCATTACCGCAGCAATTGGACGGCCTACCGGGCGTCGGGGCACGGACTTCCGCGACAGTCTTGACTTTCCCCAACCGCGATATATCGTGTTTGACAGAGAACGCGATATGGCGCGTTCACTCCCGGCCGTCGAGGAGGTCGCACCATGACCGAGTGGTCCGTCACGGAGCCGCAGAAGCTCGTCTTCGACGAGCCGGTGTCGGCCCTGCACGTACGCATCGTGAGTGGTGCGGTGAATGTGGTGGGGACGGCCGAGGGCCCGGCCCGTCTGGAGGTCTCGGAGATCGAGGGACCGCCCCTGCGCGTGACGCAGTCGGACGGCACCCTCACCGTCGCGTACGACGATCTGCCCTGGAAGGGCTTCCTCAAGTGGCTCGACCGCAAGGGCTGGAACCGCAGCGCGGTCGTCTCGCTCGCGGTGCCGGCGGACACGCGGGTCGAGGTCGGCGTGGTGGGCGCGGGCGCGGTGGTCTCGGGCACGGAGGGGCCCACGGAGGTGAAGGGCGTCACCGGCGACACGACACTCGTCGGTGTCACGGGCCCGGTGCGCACCAGCACGGTGTCCGGTGGCGTCGAGGCGCAGGCGGTCACCGGCGACCTCCGGTTCAACTCGGTCTCCGGGGACCTGACCGTCGTCGACGGCTCGGGCTCCTTCGTGAAGGCGGACACGGTGAGCGGGTCGATGATCGTGGACCTGGACCCCGCGGGGCCCACGGACGTGAGCCTGACGAGCGTCTCCGGTGAGATCGCCATCCGCATCCCGCACCCGGCGGACACGGAGGTCGAGGCGAACACAGCGAGCGGAGCGGTGTCGAACGCTTTTGAGGGCCTGCGGGTGGCGGGTTCCTGGGGCGCGCACAAGATCACCGGCCGCCTGGGCGCGGGCACCGGCAAACTGAAGGCGACGACGGTCTCCGGATCGATCGCCCTGCTGCGCAGGCCCCCATCGGAAGAGGCCCCGCACCCTCCGGAGCCCTCGGACGCCCCCGAGCCGGGGGACGCCGACCCCGCCGCCCCTGCCGACCCCGCTGCCCCCGCTGCCCCCGCCGACAAGAAGGTGCTCTGACATGCCCCCCGTCTTCGCCCACGGCCGCCTGCGCCTCTACCTGCTGAAGCTGCTCGACGAGGCGCCGCGCCACGGGTACGAGGTGATCCGTCTGCTCGAAGAGCGCTTCCAAGGGCTGTACGCGCCCTCGGCCGGCACGGTCTACCCGCGCCTCGCCAAGCTGGAGTCCGAGGGCCTGGTCACGCACACCACGGAGGGCGGCCGGAAGGTCTACGCGATCACCGAAGCGGGCCGTGCCGAACTGGCGGATCGCAGCGGCGAGCTGGCCGACCTCGAGCTGGAGATCCGCGAGTCCGTGGCCGAGCTGGCGGCGGAGATCAGGGACGACGTGCGGGGAGCGGCGGGCGATCTGCGCCGCGAGGTGCGTGCCGCCGCGTCCCGGACCCGCACGGGACCGGGTGACTTCACCAACAAGGAGGCCTGGGACGCCACCAAGGAGGAGGTGCGGCGCGCCAAGCACGAGTGGAAGGAGCAGGCGCGGCGCGCGAAGGACGAGAGCCGCCGGGCCCGCGAGGAGGCCCAGCGGGCGCGCCGCCAGGCCAAGGAGTCGCAGGAGCAGGTGCGGGCGCAGGCGGCGGAGGACTTCCAGCGCATGGCCAAGCGCGTCCAGGAGCAGGTGCAGGTCCACTTCACGCGCGGCGACTGGCCGACGGGGGTGCGCGAGGGCCTCACGGAACTGGCCAAGGAATTCGGCGAGTTCGGCAAGTCCTGGAGCAAGGACGCCGGACCCACGGCCCCGGCCGAGCCCCAGTACCGCCCGCCGAGCGACGAGGTGCCCACCGAGTACGTTCCGTCCTGGGCGACGGAGGACGCTTCCACCAGCGGCGACCCGGCCCGCGACCTGGACCGCCTCCTGGACCGCTTCCGTGACGACATCCGCGACGCGGCCCGCGACCACGGCGTCACGAACTCCCAACTCGGCGAGGCCCGCCGCCACTTGACGGAGGCGGCGACCCGCATCGGCGCGACCCTACGGACACCGAAGGCGTAGGCCCGGCTCAGCCCGCCACCGCCTCCCCGCCCCCGTACAGCACCCGCTCGATCCCCGCCACGGTCACCCCGTGCTCCGCCAACACCTCGGAGGCGACACCCGGCCGGGTAGCAAGCGCGAGCAGCACGTGCTCGTCGCCGATCGCCCGGTCGTGGTGAGCGAGGGCGATACGCAGGGAGGATTCGAGCACCCCCTTGGCCTCACGGCTGAACGGCCGCCGCCCACCGACCCGCCGCCCACCGGTCAACACCCCCTCACCATGGGCCTGTTCGACCCGCGAAACGACCTCCTCCACATCGATCCCGATCCCCGCAAGCGCCTCCGCGTCGGCCCGCGAAAGCCCCGCCCTGCGCCGAACCCCCGCAAGCGCCCGCCCGATCGACGCACGCCGCTCCTCCGTATCCGCCCCGAGCGCCCCGAGCGCAAACGCGCCGCGCGTCCCACTCCCGTCGAGGAGCGCGAGCAACACGTGCCCCTCGTCGACGCGCTCCGCACGCTCCCGCTCGGCCTGGGCGACGGCCCCCTTCACCACGTCCCGCGCACCCTGGGTGAACCTCTCGAACATCGTTCATCGCCTCCCGTACTTCTTGTGCACGGCCTGCCGGCTGACCCCGAGTTCGGCCGCGATCCCCTGCCACGACCAGCCCTGATTGCGCGCACTGCGCACCTGTACCGCTTCCAGCTGCTCAAGGAGCCGCCGCAACGCGGCGACCGCCCGCAGCCCGACCCGCGGATCGCGGGCCCCCGCCTGCTCGGCGAGATCCGTCGCATCAGTCATGTTGTCAATGTAGGTTGACGGGCATCAGGCGTCAACCGCAGTTGACAATCTGGACGCGAAAAAGGGGCGCCCCGGCAGACCACCGGCACGCCCCTCCCAGCGCCGCGTCAGACGCTCAGCACGACCTTCCCGAACAGCTCGCCGCCGGCCATCTTCTGGAAGCCCTCACGGGCCCGGTCCAGCGGCAGCACCTCGTCGATCACCGGCCGGACACCCGTGGCGGCACAGAAGGACAGCAGGTCCTCCAGCTCGTCCTTGGACCCCATGGTGGAGCCGACCACCTTGAGTTCGAGGAAGAAGATCCGGTTCAGTTCCGCGGCGGGCGGGTTCGGCCCGCTCGTCGCGCCCGAGATGACCAGGGTCCCGCCCGGCTTCAGGGACTTGACGGAGTGCGACCAGGTGGCGGCGCCCACCGTCTCGATCACGGCGTCCACCCGCTGCGACAGCCGCGCACCCGTCTCCACGGCCTCCTCGGCACCGAGCTCCAGGGCCCGCTTGCGCTTCGCCTCGTCACGGCTGGTCGCGAAGACCCGCAGCCCCGCCGCCTTGCCGAGCACGATCGCGGCCGTCGCGACCCCGCCGCCCGCACCCTGCACGAGGACCGAGTCACCGGGACGTACGCCCGCGTTGGTGAAGAGCATCCGGTACGCGGTGAGCCACGCGGTCGGCAGGCACGCGGCCTCCTCGAACGACAACTCGCGAGGCTTGCGCAGCACGTTCCACTCGGGCACGGTGACCTGCTCGGCGAAGGTGCCCTGGTACTTCTCGGTGAGGATCGAGCGCTTCTCGCGGGGCCCGACCCCGTAACCGGTCTGGCCGATGACGGAGTGCAGGACGACCTCGTTGCCCTCGCTGTCGATCCCGGCGGCGTCGCAGCCGAGGATCATCGGCAGGGACTCCTCCCCCAGGCCGACCCCGCGAAGCGACCACAGATCGTGGTGGTTGAGGGAGGCGGCCTTGACGTTCACGGTGGTCCAGCCGGGCCGGTTCTCGGGGGCGGGCCGCTCCCCCAACTCCAGGCCGTTCAGCGGCTGATCACGGTCGATTCGGGCTGCGTAGGCGGCGAACATGACCTTGACGATAGGCGCCGTCCCCTGGCCGGGGAACCTCCGCCACCTGTGACACACGTCCCGTAGCCACCAACGCCACCAACACGGGAAAGGCCCCGCCAGAGGCGGGGCCTTCACCAAACGAGCCGAGCAAGCCAAGCAAGGCGAGCGAGCCAAGCAAGCCGAGCGAGCCGAAAGCTACCGGCGCGCCACACCCTCCGCCCGAGCCGCAGCGGCAACCGCCGCCGTAACCGCCGGCGCCACCCGCTCGTCGAACGGCGACGGGATCACGTACTCGGCGGACAGCTCGTCGCCGACCACCGCGGCCAGCGCCTCGGCGGCGGCGATCTTCATCGTCTCGGTGATCCGGGAGGCCCGGACCTGGAGCGCGCCGGCGAAGATGCCGGGGAACGCGAGCACATTGTTGATCTGGTTCGGGAAGTCCGAACGCCCGGTCGCCACGACAGCCGCGTACTTGTGCGCGACGTCGGGGTGCACCTCGGGGTTCGGGTTGGCCATCGCGAACACGAAGGAACCCGGCGCCATGGAGGCGACCGCGGGCTCGGGGACCGTACCGCCGGAGACACCGATGTAGACGTCGGCGCCCGCGAGGGCGTCCTCGAGGGAGCCGGACAGGCCCGCCTTGTTGGTGATCTCGGCGAGCTCACGCTTGACCGGCGTGAGGTCCTCGCGGTCCCGGCTGACGATGCCCTTGCGGTCCGTGACCGCCACGTCGCCGAGGCCCGCCTCAAGAAGGAACTTCGCGATCGCGACGCCCGCAGCACCGGCGCCGGAGATCACGGCACGCAGCTCGCCGAGCGTCCGCCCGCTGAGCCGGGCCGCGTTCTTCAGGGCGGCCAGCGTCACGACGGCCGTGCCGTGCTGGTCGTCGTGGAAGACCGGGATGTCGAGGCGCTCCTGGAGCTTCTTCTCGATCTCGAAGCAGCGCGGGGCCGAGATGTCCTCGAGGTTCACGCCGCCGAAGGACGGGGCGAGGCGCACGACGGTGTCGACGATCTCGTCCACGTCGTTCGTCGAGAGCGCGAGCGGCACCGCGTCCACGCCACCGAACTGCTTGAAGAGAATGGCCTTGCCCTCCATCACCGGGAGGGAGGCCTCGGGACCGATGTCACCGAGTCCGAGAACGGCTGAACCGTCCGTCACGACGGCCACGACGCTCGACTTCCACGTGTAGTCGTGGACGAGCTCCGGCTGCTCGGCGATCGCGCTGCACACCTTCGCGACGCCGGGCGTGTACGCCAGGGACAGGTCGTCCTTGTCGCGGACCGGCACGGTGGCCTGCACGGCCATCTTGCCGCCACGGTGCAGCGCGAAAGCCGGATCGAAGGGCTCGTCGGAGCCCTCGTTGCCGGTACTCGCGTCGCTGCGAGGGTTGACGATCTCCGCTGCCACTTTTCTGACCCCTTAAGTCATGTTGCACAGGTTGAGGGTGGTTCCGTCCCTGATTGAGGGACGGGCGGGCACCGCGCACGCGCCGGACGGTCCTGTCGTGGGCCGCCCTGTGGGCACCTGCGCGACGGACGCGCCGCACGCGCGCCCTGAGCCCCGGATGAGGGGTGTAAGGATCCTTCTTACCTGACGGGCGGTGTCCGGGACGAGCCCGCCCGTGATCGATCACGCCCCGGTGACATGACTCATAGCCGAATATATGGACAAGTCCACAAGTCGATCGCACAAAACGAGGGAAGTCCGCCCGAATGGTGAGACGGCGGGCGGTCCGCCGGAGGATCTCCGGTCGTGGGGCGGAAGTTCCGCAGATGCTGTACCCCCCATGCACCCTGAAACCGGGGGTCGTTGGCACTCTTCGGGCACCCGTTACCCGATTTTGACATGCCTGACCTCCTGAATCGGCAAGTCCGAATGGCAAGATGCCTCATCACACGAGGTCGCGACACCCGAAGGCGTGTGCCAAGGCGACCAGCACGGCAACTCCCACACCCGCCGGAGGAACCAACAATGACCGCAAGCACCACCCAGCGCACGACCGCGAAGTCCGCGAAGTCCCGGATAGCCGCGGTCGGCGCGATCGCGGTCGCCGGCACTCTGCTGCTGACCGGCTGCGGAGACCAGACCAAGTCCGACGACAGCACCAAGTCCGGGTCCACGTCCGCGCCGCTCGCGGACAAGCTGCCGAAGGAGATCCGCGACAAGGGCGTCATCCGGGTCGGCTCCGACATCGCGTACGCGCCCGTCGAGTTCAAGGACAAGGCCGGCAAGGCGATCGGCATCGACCCCGACCTCGCGAAGGCGATGGGCAAGCAGCTCGGCGTGACGTTCCAGTTCCAGAACGCCACGTTCGACACCCTGGTCACGGGCCTGAAGTCGAACCGCTACGACATCGCCATGTCGGCCATGACCGACACCAAGGACCGTCAGAACGGCGTCGACTCCGACACCGGCAAGAAGGTCGGCGACGGCGTCGACTTCGTCGACTACTTCAACGCGGGCGTCTCGATCTACACACCGAAGGGCAAGACCCAGGGCATCAAGACCTGGGACGACCTCTGCGGCAAGAAGATCGTCGTGCAGCGCGGCACGGTCTCCCACGACCTCGCCAAGTCGCAGGCCAAGAAGTGCAAGAGCGGCAAGAAGCTCGGCATCCAGTCCTTCGACGACGACCAGCAGGCGCAGACCCGTCTGCGCTCCGGCGGCGCGGACGCCGGCTCCTCCGACTTCCCGGTCGCCGCGTACGCGGTCAAGACCGCGGGCGGTGGCAAGGACTTCCAGCTCGTCGGCGACCAGGTCGAGGCCGCCCCGTACGGCGTCGCGGTCTCCAAGGACCAGAAGCAGCTGCGCGACGCCATCAAGGCCGCGCTGGACGCGATCATCAAGAGCGGCGAGTACGACAAGGTCATCGCCAAGTGGGGCGTCGAGGCGGGTGCCGTGAAGTCGGCGACCCTCAACGGCGGCAAGTGACCGCGCGTTCCACGTCATTGACCGCGCGGCTCACGTCATGGACGTCCGCGACGTCGTGAAAGGCAACATCCGTGTCTGTTGACATAGACAAGACGGGCGGCGGCCCCCAGGACACGCCGCCGCCCGCGGCCCCGCCGGCAGCCATCAAGGCGATCCCGGTGCGGCACTACGGGCGGTATCTCTCGGCGTTCATCGCCATCGCCCTGCTGGCCCTGATCGTGTACGCCTTCGGCCAGGGCAAGATCAACTGGAGCGCCATCCCGGACTATTTCTTCGACGACCGGATCGTCACCGGCGCCCTGAAGACGCTGCTCCTCACCGTCCTCGCGATGGTGATCGGCATCGTCGGCGGCATCGTGCTCGCCGTCATGCGCCTGTCGAAGAACCCGGTGACCAGCTCCATCTCCTGGTTCTACATCTGGTTCTTCCGCGGCACCCCGGTCCTGGTCCAGCTGTTCATCTGGTTCAACCTGGGCCTCGTCTTCGAGTACATCAACCTCGGGCCGATCTACAAGGACTACTGGTCGTCCTTCATGACGCCGTTCCTGACGGCGCTGCTCGGCTTCGGCCTCAACGAGGCCGCGTACATGGCGGAGATCTGCCGCGCCGGCCTGCAGTCGGTCGACGAGGGCCAGACCGAGGCCTCGCACGCGCTCGGCATGAGCCACGGCAAGACGCTGCGCCGCGTGATCATCCCGCAGGCGATGCGCGTGATCGTGCCGCCCACGGGCAACGAAGTCATCAACATGCTGAAGACGACGTCCCTGGTGTCGATGGTGCAGTTCGTCGAACTGTTCCGGGCCGCCCAGGACATCGGCCAGCAGTCCGGTTCGCCGGTGGAGATGTACTTCCTCGCCGCCGCCTGGTACCTGATCATGACGTCGATCCTCAGCGTCGGCCAGTACTACATCGAGCGGTACTACGCGCGCGGCACCAGCCGCCAACTGGCGTCCACGCCCTGGCAGAAGGTGCGCGGAACGCTGATCTCCCTGGGCCGTCCGAACGGAGGCATGGCATGAGTGAGGCCATGGTCAAGGCCGAACAGGTCCACAAGTCCTTCGGTCACGTAGAGGTCCTCAAGGGCATCGACCTGGAGGTCAAGCAGGGCGAGGTCTTCTGCCTCATCGGCCCCTCCGGCTCCGGCAAGTCGACGTTCCTGCGCTGCATCAACCACCTGGAGAAGGTCAACGCCGGGCGGCTCTACGTCGACGGGCACCTGGTCGGCTACCGGCAGCAGGGCGACAAGCTGTACGAGCTGCGGGACCGGGAAGTCGCGCAGCAGCGCCGGGACATCGGCATGGTGTTCCAGCGCTTCAACCTCTTCCCGCACATGACGGCCGTCGAGAACGTCATGGAGGCGCCGGTCCAGGTCAAGAAGCAGTCGAGGTCCCAGGCCCGTACGCGGGCCAAGGAACTGCTCGAGCGGGTCGGCCTCGCCGACAAGGCCGACAGCTACCCCTCGCAGCTCTCCGGCGGCCAGCAGCAGCGCGTGGCGATCGCCCGCGCGCTGGCGATGGACCCGAAGCTGATGCTCTTCGACGAGCCGACGTCCGCGCTCGACCCGGAGCTGGTCGGCGAGGTCCTCGACGTCATGCGCGACCTCGCCGAGTCCGGCATGACGATGATCGTCGTCACACACGAGATGGGCTTCGCCCGCGAGGTCGGCGACAGCCTCGTCTTCATGGACGACGGCGTGGTGGTCGAAGCCGGCGACCCCCGCGAGGTCCTCACCAACCCCCAACAGGAACGCACCCAGTCCTTCCTGTCGAAGGTCCTGTAGGCATTTAGAGCCCCTGCGGCGATTGAGCAGGCCTTTCGGCGGCGGGTGAGCCATTCAAGCCCCTGCGGCGATTGAGCAGGCCTTTCGGCGGCGGGTGAGCCATTCAAGCCCCTGCGGCGATTGAGCAGCGGGGTCCGGGGCAGAGCCCCGAGACCTCAACGCCGTCGCCGCGGGGGCTTACTTCACGGCAAGCACCACCGCGTCAGACGGCGAACACCACACGGCCCGCGCCTCCCCGAACCCACCCCCGCGAAGCGCCCCCGCATGCCAGGACACCGACGGCATGTCCCCATCCGCATGCTCCCCGTAGATCTCGAACCGCTCAGCCGTCGGCCCCGCCAACACCGGATCCGCCGCGGCAAGCCCCCACCACTCCGCCCAGTCCACCGCGCCGGAGGCCTTCGCCGACCCCATCCGCGCATGCCGCAACTCTCGCTCCGCCGCATTGATCCTCGGCGTCGTCTGGTCGATCATGTGGTCCGCGTTCATGAACACGCCGCCGTCGCGTACGAGCCCGGCGACCTGACCGTAGAGCGTCGCGAGAGGTTCGGAGTGCAGCCAGTGCAGGGCGGTGGCGGTGAGCACCGCGTCGTACGAGTCGTGCGGCAGCGCCTCGGTCCACCGCGGATCCTTGAGGTCGGCGGTCACGAACCGGACCCGCTCGTCCCCCTCGAACGTGCCCCGCGCGATGGCCAGCAGCGCCGGATCGAGGTCGACCCCCACACTCGTGGCACCGGGGAACCGGCTCAGCAGCCGGTCCGTGATACTCCCCGTGCCGCACGCGAGGTCGAGCACCCGGGGCGTGGACCCGACAAACGCCTCGACCATGTCGAGCATCACCCGGAACCGCTCCTCGCGATCGGGCATGTACCACTCCTGTTGCCGGTCCCAGCTCTCCTGCCAGGCGCGCCAGTCGGTGGTACGAGTGTTGGCAGCGGTCTCGGCCATGAAGCCCTCCCCTGATCCCCTGTAATACCCTGACAGCGCGAGCAAGTATTACCCTCGCTCGACAAGACGATAGAGCGCCCCGGTAAGGACTACAAGTGGAACTGGCCTATTACTCGGACTACGCCGTGCGCCTCGTCAACACCGAGGAACCGAATCGCGGCAAGGACTCCCTGACGTCGGTGGACGCGGTGCGCGAGCTCTTCGGCGCCAACAAGGAGGCGGCCCGCCGCGCCGCGGACGCCGACCTGACCCGCTTCAGGGGCGTACGAGGGCGGCTGCGCGCGGTGTTCGAGGCGGCCGACGGGGGCGACGAGGAACTCGCGGTGAACCTGCTGAACTCACTGCTCCTGGAGTTCCCGGTGAGCCCGCAGATCTCCGGCCACAACCATCGTGACGACGACGGCCGCCCGCTGTGGCACCTGCACCTGTCCGACCACCCGTCGAACGCGACGGCCGGCTACGCCGCCATCGCCGCGATGGGCCTCGCCTTCCACCTCACCGAGTACGGCGTCGACCGCCTCGGCCTGTGCGAGGCGACGCCCTGCCGCAACGCCTACCTGGACACGTCCACCAACCGCTCCCGGCGCTACTGCTCGGACCGCTGCGCGACCCGCGCCAACGTCGCCGCCTACCGGGCCCGCAAGCGCTTGGAGGCCGACCGCCCCGACCGGTCCGCCAGCACGGGACGTACCGCCGAGAAGACCCAGGACAGCACCGCCGTCACCGAACGCTGACCCTCGCCCTCGACCCACGGCCTGCGGCGCCGCAGCCTGCCGCGCACCTTCGCGAGCACCAGCTCGTCCGGCACGACCCCGTACACCGTGCTGTCGCCACCGGCGCCCGGATTGTCGCCGCGCACCCACCAGCCGCCCTCGCGCCGCTCGGCGATCCGCTTCACCACCAGCAGATCCTGCTGGAAGGGGTGGCGCAGGACGATCACGTCGCCCGCCCGCACCCGCGCGCCGTGCTGCACCAGCATCCAGTCACCGGGGTACAGCGTCGGGACCATGGAAGGTCCCTCCACCTCGATGATCTGAAACGGCACCTTCGCCTCGCGCATCTCCTCGATCGCCTCGGGCATCAGAAAACCTCCCCGGTTCCCACCGCTGCTCCCGCCGGCCCGTAGGTCCGGTGCCCTTAGGGTCCCATCCTCCACCAGTCCCAGTCTCGCCCCGGACTTTTGTCCTAAGCCGCCGGGGGCACCCGAGAAAAGCCGTTCCCCACGGAGTAATGTCGCACCCGAGAAGACGATCACGAGGAAGGAACAGCTACATGCTTTCCCGCCTGTTCGCCCCCAAGGTGAAGGCCAGCGCCCACTGCGACCTCCCCTGCGGCGTGTACGACCCCGCCCAGGCCCGCATCGAGGCCGAGTCGGTCAAGGCCGTCCAGGAGAAGATGGCCGCCAACGACGACGCGCAGTTCCAGACGCGCGCCATCGGTATCAAGGAGCAGCGCGCCGAGCTCGCCAAGCACCACGTCTCGGTGCTCTGGAGCGACTACTTCAAGCCGCCGCACTTCGAGAAGTACCCGGAGCTGCACCAGCTGGTCAACGACACCCTCAAGGCCCTCTCGGCCGCCAAGGGCTCGTCGGACCCGGCCACGGGCCAGAAGGCTCTGGACTACATCGCCCAGATCGACAAGATCTTCTGGGAGACCAAGAAGGCCTGATCCAGGCCCTGTTCACATCGACGACCGGCGGGCGGTGCACCCCCGCGGGTCAGTGAACCACTGAAGGGGCCCGGCCGAACGGCACTGCCGCTCGGCCGGGCCCCTTCGGCGTCCCCCGAAGCGCCGCGCTCCCCCGGCGTCACCCCTTTGGCACCATCAGGAGTCCCGTCTTGTCCCCGCGCCGGCCCCGCGTCCTCTACGTCACCGATCTCGCGTATCCCGCACAGGGGCGCCGCTACTGCGACGAGGACATTTACCTCACCTCCCGGCTGCGCTCCGCGTTCGACCTCGCCCTGTGCCACCCCCTGGACGCGACCGCGCTCATGGACGGCTTCGACGCCGTCGTGGTCCGCAACAGCGGCCCGGTGCTCGGCTACCAGGAGGCGTACGACGCGTTCCGCGCGCGGGCCCTGGAGCGCGGCACGAACGTCTACAACCCGCTGACCGGGCGCGCCGACATGGCCGGCAAGCAGTACCTCCTGGACCTGACCACGGCCGGGTATCCGGTCATCCCGACGGCCGACCGGGCGGCGGACCTGGCCCTGCTGCCGAAGGCCGACACGTACATCGCGAAGCCGAAGCTGGGCGCGGACTCGATAGGCCTGCGCGTCGTACCCGCCGCCGAGCTCGCCGAACTCCCGTACGGGGACGGCCTGCTGGTGCAGCCGCGCATCGACTTCCAGTACGAGGTCTCGTTCTACTTCGTCGACGACCAGCTGCTTTACGCCCTGTACGCGCCCGATCCGGCGCGCCGCTGGGAACTGCGCCCGTACGAACCGACCGCGGCGGACCGGGAGTTCGCCCGCACCTTCGTCGAGTGGAACACGCTCCCGCACGGCATCCAGCGCGTCGACGCCTGCCGCGCTCCGGACGGCGAGCTACTCCTCGTGGAGCTGGAGGACCTCAACCCGTACCTCTCGCTCGACCTGGTGGACGAGGCGACGCGGGAGTCGTTCGTGACCGCGATGGAGGCCTCGGTACGAGCTAGCGTCTGAGGTGGAGACACGCACGGAGGACACACCGCACCCAGGGAGTTCGCTCATGAGCAGCACCGCCCCGTCCACCGCAGGCCCCGTCGTCGCCGTGCTCGGCACCGGCACGATCGGCGCGCCGATGGCCCGCAATCTGGCGCGCGCCGGGTTCACCGTGCGGGCCTGGAACCGGACCCGTACGAAGGCCGAGCCGCTGGCGGCCGACGGCGTGACGGTCGCGGACAGCCCGTCCGACGCGGCCCGGGACGCCGATGTCGTCGTGACCGTCCTGCCCGACGGTCCGCGCACCCTGGACGTCGTCCAGGAGGCCACACCGAAGCCCGGCACCGTCTGGGTGCAGTCCGGAACCGTGGGCGAGGGCATCGACGAGCTCGCCGAGTACGCGGCCCGCGCCGGGCTCCTGCTGGTCGACGCGCCCGTCCTGGGCACCCGGCAACCCGCCGAGCAGGGCACGCTGACCGTGCTCGCGGCCGGCGCCGACACCACGCGCGCGAGCGCCCAGCCGCTCTTCGACGCCATCGGCTCCCGCACGCTGTGGGTCGGCGACGGCAGGCCGGGCGCGGCCAGCCGCCTCAAGCTCGCCCTCAACTCCTGGGTGCTCGCGCTGACCACGGGCGTCGGCGAGGCCCTCGCGCTGGCCCACGGGCTCGGCGTGGACGCGAACGACCTGGTGGCGGCCATCACCGGCGGCCCGCTGGACAGCGGGTACTTCCAGACCAAGTCCGCGGCCATCCGGGGCGACGACTACACCCCCAGCTTCTCCGTGGACAACGCGGCGAAGGACGCGGGCCTGGTGCTCGCCGCGGCCGAGCGCGCGGGCATCCGCGTGGACGCGGTGGCGGCCGCCCGCGACCGCTTCCAGCGCGCGTCCGAGCAGGGACACGGCGAGGAGGACATGGCCGCGACATACTTCGCGAGCTTCCCTGACGCCTGACCGATGTCCTGCTTACGGCGATCTGCTCACTCACTGCGGTCTGCTCACTGCGGCGTCAGCCGGCGTCCGGCTCCCGCCACATGGGCCAGACCGTCGGCCCGTCCGGCAGTTCGATCGCCGTGCCGGTGAAGACGAACCCGAGGCGCCCGTACAGCTCCCGGCTGCGCGGGTTGCTGGCCTCCAGGTAGGCGGGCAGCCCCTCGCGGTCGCAGCGCTCGAGCACCGGCGCCATCAACGCGGTCCCCAGGCCCTGCCCCTGCCGCTCGGGCGTGACGCCGATCATCCACAGGTAGGCGTGCGCCCGGCCCACGGGATGCGCCTGCGCCGTCCACCGGGCTATCTGCTCCACCCGTACGTTGTCGGGATCGACGGCCGCCCGCACCTGCGCGGGCACGTCCTCGTCGCCCTCGTCCTCCGGCTCGGCCGGCATGTCCATCCACAGCGCGACGGCCGAACCGTCCTCGGTGAGATCCACATATCCGTCCGCGAACGTCGCATCCGCGAACACCGCCATGAGCCCGGAGTGCCGCTCCCGGCGCTGCTGCTCACCGGGAAACACCCAGCCGCTGACCGGGTCGTCCATGAACGCCTCGTCGAGCAGCCGCACCACAAGATCCCGGTCCGCCTCCCCGGCCCGCCGAATTCCCACGCCCACGCACATCGCCCCTCACCCAACCCGCTTGCCTTGCACGGCCGTTGGCACTCTAGACGATCACCTCCTGCGCCACCGCCGCGCCTTCCGCCACCACCCCACCCCGCTCCGCGAGGCCGCCTCCGGGGTGCCGTAAGCGATCACGGCACCCCGACCGGCAGGCGTCAGTACCCGCGGCGCGTGACGAACTCCGCCAGGGACAGCAGGCCGTCCGCCGCCTCCGGCACCGGAACCGCGTGCGACAACCGGTCGACCGCGCGGGACATGTGGTCCGCGGCCTGGGTCTGCGCCCAGTCCCGGCCACCGGCCCGCTCCACTGCCAGCGCGATCGCCTCCAGTTCCGCCACTCCTTCCTTCTTCGGTCCCGGCGGCCCGTACAACGCCGCCAGTTCGTCCGCCGCCGCACCGCCGGAGGCGAGCGCGGCGACCACGGGCAGGGACTTCTTGCGTACGGCCAGGTCCGCGCAGGCCGGCTTGCCGGTGCGGACCGGGTCGCCCCAGATCCCGATCACGTCGTCGATCAGCTGGAACGCCAGTCCTGCACAACGCCCGAACGCGTCGAGCGCCTCGACCTCCTCCTCGCCTGCCCCCGCGTACAGGCCGCCCACCGCGCAGGCGCAGCCGAGCAGCGCCCCGGTCTTGGCCTCCGCCATGGCCAGCGTCTCCGGCAGGGACACGTCCGCCGGGTCCCGCCCCTCCAGGGCGACGTCGACGGCCTGGCCCTCGCACAGCTCCACCACGCAGGCCGCGAGCCGGGCGGCCGCGGCCGTGGCCGCCGGGTGGCCCTCCTCTGCGAGCAGGCGCTGCGCCTGGGCCTGTATCGCGTCGCCCGTGAGGATCGCGTCGGCGTCCCCGAACACGGTCCACGCCGTGGGCCGGTGCCTGCGCGTGGCGTCCCGGTCCATCACGTCGTCGTGCAGCAGCGTGAAGTTGTGGGTCAGCTCCACGGCGGCAGCCGCCCGCACCGCCCGCTCGGGCCGCCCGCCGAGGGCCCGCGCCGCCGCGAGCACGAGGGCGGGCCGCACGGCCTTCCCCGCGTTCCCCGTGGCGGGCGTGCCGTCGGCGTGCTCCCAACCGAAGTGGTAGCGGGCGACGCGACGCATCGACACCGGCAGGGCGTCCACTGCCCGCCGCAGCTCGGGGTCGACGGCGGTTCTGGCCTGCGCCAGGATCTCCGATGCCTCCTGCGCCTCGTACCCCTGTGCCGCGGCCGCCCCGGTCGCCTCTGCTGCCACGCGCGTCTGCTCTCTCACGGCCGGCTGTGTCATGGACTCACCCCCGAAAGGGCGCGGACGGTGGCGGTTCCGCTATGGGTGGGCGCGTACCTCCTCGGTGTACCCGCCCGGTCGGACGGGGACACGGCGAACGGGGCGCGGCTCGTCACCGCCACCTGCCGACCTCGACGTTCTCCAGCACTCCGAGCGCATCGGGCACCAGAACCGCCGCCGAGTAGTACGTCGTCACCAGGTACGAGATGATCGCCTGCTCGCTGATGCCCATGAACCGCACGGACAGGCTCGGCTCGATCTCGTCCGGGATGCCGGACTGGCGCAGCCCGATGACGCCCTGGTCCTCCTCTCCCGTACGCATGCAGATGATGGATGTGGTCCGCGCGTCCGAGACCGGGATCTTGTTGCACGGATAGATCGGCACCCCGCGCCAGGTCGGGATGCGGTTCCCGCCGACGTCGATGCTCTCGGGGACCAGGCCGCGCTTGTTGAGCTCGCGGCCGAACGCGGCGATCGCCTTCGGGTGCGCGAGGAACAGCTTGGAGCCGCGCCGCCTGCTGAGCAGTTCGTCCATGTCGTCGGGGCTCGGCGCGCCGTCGTGCGGCTGCAGGCGCTGCTCGTACTCGCAGTTGCTGAGCAGGCCGAACTCCCGGTTGTTGATGAGTTCGTGCTCCTGGCGCTCCTTCAGCGCCTCGACCGTGAGCCGGAGCTGGTGTTCCGTCTGGTTCATGGGCTGGTTGTAGAGATCGGCGACGCGCGAGTGGATGCGCAGCACGGTCTGGGCGACGCTCAACTCGTACTCGCGCGGCGCGGATTCGTAGTCGACGAAGGTCCCGGGCAGGACCGCTTCCCCGACGTGTCCGGCCGCGAGGTCGATCTGCTTCTCGCCGTACGAGTTGGCCCGCTGCTCGGGCAGCGAGCGCAGCTGCTGGAGGTGGTCGCGCAGCGATTCGGCGCGCTCGGCGACCTGCTCGAAGTCGCCGCGCGGCAGCGTGAGCACGGTGCACGCGGTGGCCGCTCGCGCCGTGTACTCCCAGATGCTCTCCTCGTCGAGCAGTGCCTGATCGCCGAAGTACGCGCCGTCGGCCAGCACTCCGAGCACCGCGTCGTCCCCGTAGGGACCGGTGCCGACCTTCTCGACGCGTCCGTGTGCGAGCAGGAACACCTCGTCGGCCCGGCTGCCGAACGAGGCGATCAGCTCGCCGGCCTCGAACTCCCGCTGGGTGCAGCGCTGGGCGAGCTCGCCCAGCACGTCCTCGTCCTCATAACCCCGCAGCGCGGGGAGCTCCCCCAACTCGGCGGGGATGACCCTGACGTCGTCCCCCGTCTTCACGAACGTGACGCGTCCGTCTCCGACCGAATAGCTCAACCGTCGGTTGACCCGGTACGTGCCGCCCTTCACATCCACCCAGGGCAGCGTCCGCAGCAGCCAGCGGGAGCTGATCTCCTGCATCTGCGGTGCGGACTTGGTGGTCGTGGCCAGGTTCCGCGCCGCGGACGTGCCCAGACTCTTCTGCGGTCCGGGGGTCTGCTCGCGGACCTCTTCGCCTACCGACATGTGCAATGCCCTCCCGATCATGAACTGACCTGCGCGGACAAGCTTTCAGCACGGAGAGCGATCGCACCATTACACAAATGAGGGGGAATGGATGGCGGACGGGCGGGGCATTGGGTGGGCACTTATCCACTCTCCCGGCCCCTGTTCCTCGACCGCCCGGAACTCGAAGATCCCGGCGCGCGTTGGTCAGGAAACGGTAAAGACGAGAAGGGTGATCACCATGGCGGGATTTATGGACCGGGCCAAGGAGCAGGCGCAGCGCGGCCTGACGCAGGGCAAGCAGAAGCTGGACGATGTGCAGGCGCAGCGCGCGGGCGGCGATCTGCTCAAGCGACTGGGCGCGGCGTACTACGCGGAGCGCAAGGGCACCGGCAGCCCGGAGGCCACGCAGCAGGCGCTGCAGGCCCTCGAGTCGCACATCGCGGCGAACGGGGACGGCGTCCTGCGCAGCTGAGCGACCTGGCCGCCGACCGCCGCGAACCTTGTGCACGTTATGCGAACAGAAGGTCGCTGAACGGCAGTTCCGGGTAAAAGCGAACCGTACGAGACGGCGCGCAGTCGGCGGCCGTCGCTCCCGCGAAGGAGGCGGCCGTGGCCCCACCCATGTCCGCAAGCAGCTTCATCAAGGCTCTCAAGGACGAGGGCCTGACGGTGGTCGAGGTCGGCGACTGGCGGCACCACAACCGCAATCACATCGGTAGCTGGGGCCCGTTGAACGGGGTGATGATCCACCACACCGCCACCTCCGGCAGCGCCAGCACGGTGCGCGTCTGCCGCGACGGCCACGCGAACCTGCCGGGACCGCTGTGCCACGGCGTCATCACGAAGGACGGCCGCGTACACCTGGTCGGCTACGGCCGGGCGAACCACGCGGGCCTGGGCGACGACGACGTGCTGCGCGCGGTGATCGCCGAGAAGGCCCTGCCGCACGACAACGAGGCGAACACGGACGGCAACAGCCGCTTCTACGGCTTCGAGTGCGAGAACCTCGGCAACGGCGACGACTCCTGGCCCGCCGCCCAGTTGGAGGCCATCGAGAAGGCGGCCGCGGCGATCTGCCGCCACCACGGGTGGACCGAGCGCTCGGTGATCGGCCACCTGGAGTGGCAGCCGGGGAAGATCGACCCCAAGGGCTTCACGATGGCGTCGATGCGCAAGCGCATCGGGGACCGGCTCAAGTAGCCGCCCGCCGCCGCGCGGGCGGGAACCCGGCCCGGTGTCCGACAATGGCCGGGTGTCCCGCCCCACCGCATCCGGCCTGCGCCCCCGCCTCCCCTCTCCCCTCGTGGAGGTCGACGACGAGCGCTTCGCGCGCCACGGCGTGCGCCTGCTGCTCAAGCGGGACGACCTGATCCACCCGGATCTGATCGGCAACAAGTGGCGCAAGCTCGCCCTGAACATCGACGCGGCGGCGTCCCGGGGTCGCGCGATCGTCACCTTCGGGGGCGCGTACTCGAACCATCTGCGGGCCACGGCCGCGGCGGGCCGGCTCCTGGACATCCCCACCATCGGTGTCGTCCGCGGCCAGGAACTCGCCGACCGCCCGCTCAACCCGTCCCTGTCCCGCTGCGCGGCCGACGGGATGCGCCTGCACTTCGTCGACAGGTCGACGTACCGGCGCAAGACCGACCCCGACGTGCTGACCGGGCTCCTCGATGCCGCCGGCGCCGATGACGCGTACGTGGTGCCCGAGGGCGGCAGCAACTCCCTCGCCGTTCAAGGCTGTACGGACCTCGGCCGGGAGCTGCGCGGCCACGCGGATGTCGTCGCACTGGCCTGCGGCACGGGCGGCACCCTCGCGGGGCTCGCCGCCGGGCTCTCCCCCGACCAGCGCGCCATGGGCGTCGCCGTCCTCAAGGGCGGGTTCCTGGAGGCCGACGTGCGCGCCTTGCAGGAGGCGGCGTTCGGCGGGCCGCGGGGCTCCTGGCACGTGGAGGACCGGTTCCATTTCGGCGGCTACGCGCGCGTGCCCGAGGAACTCGCTGCGTTCGCCGAGGACTTCGAGAACCGCCACGGCCTGCCCGTCGAGCGCCTGTACGTCGCCAAAGCGCTGTACGCACTTGTCGCCCTCACTCAGGAGGGCGCGTTCCCGCGCGGCACGACGCTCGCGGCGGTGATCACGGGCGCCCCCTTCGAGGGCGCTCAGTCGTCGACCTCCCGGTAGGCGGCGGCCTCCTCCAGGTCCAGCTTGCGCAGCAGTGTCCGCAGCATCTCGTCGTCGATCCGCCGCTCGTCCCGCATCCGTACGAAGACCTCGCGTTCGGCCGCGATCGCCTCCCGCGCGAGCCGGCGGTAGGTGTCGTCGGCGGACTCGCCGGTCACCGGGTTGGCCTGCCCGAGCCGCTCCCACACCGAGTTGCGGCGCCGCTCCAGAACGGTGCGCAGACGGTCCTGGAGGGGCGTGGGCAGGCAGTTGCGCTCGTCCTGCATCAACTCGTCCACGCGCTCCTCCGCGGCCACGGAGGCGGCGTTCTGCGCCTGGGCCTCGGCGAGCGTCTCGGCCTGCGTGTCCCGGCCCGGCAGCTTGAGGAGCTTGATGAGCGGCGGCAGCGTGAGCCCCTGGACGACGAGTGTTCCGATGACCGTCGTGAAGGTCAGGAAGAGCACCAGGTTGCGCGAGGGGAACGGCTCCCCGTCCTCCGTGACCAGCGGGATGGAGAACGCGATGGCCAGCGACACCACGCCCCGCATGCCGGCCCAGCTCACGACAAGCGGCCTCTTCCAGTCCGTGTCGCTCTCGCGCGCACGGATGCGGGACGACAGGCACCACGGCAGATAGGTGGCCGGATACGACCACACGAAGCGGATCACGACCACGAAGACGAACACCCCGACCGCGTACCAGATCGCCTGCCACACGCTGTACTCGCCGAGCCCTTCGAGGACGAAGCGCAGCTGGAGGCCGATGAGCGCGAAGACGGCGGACTCCAGGATGAACGCGACGACCTTCCACACCGCGGTCTCCTGGAGCCGTGTCTCGAAATCGACCTGCCAGGAGCGGTGCCCCAGGTAGAGCGCGACGGTCACGACGGCGAGCACCCCGGAGGCGCCCACTTGTTCCGCGACCGCGTACGCGAGGAAGGGGATCAGCAGGGAGAGCGTGTTCTGCAGCAGCGCTTCCTTGAGGTGCGTGCGCAACCAGTGCAGCGGCACCATCAGCAGCAACCCCACACCGACCCCGCCGACAGCGGCCACCAGGAACTCCTCGATCCCGCCCGCCCAGCTCGCACCCTCGCCCACCGCCGCCGCGAGGGCCACCTTGTAGGCGGTGATCGCGGTCGCGTCGTTCACGAGGGACTCGCCCTGCAGGATCGTGGTGATCCGGGAGGGCAGCCCCACCCGCCGGGCGATCGCCGTGGCGGCCACCGCGTCCGGCGGCGCGATCACCGCCCCCAGGACGAGCGCGGCGGTCAGCGGCAGGTCCGGGATCAGCTCGTACGCCAGCCAGCCCACCGCCAGCGTGGCGAACAGGACGTAGCCCACGGAGAGCAGCGCGACGGGCCTGATGTTCGCCCTCAGGTCGAGGTAGGAGCTCTCCAGGGCGGCGGTGTGCAGCAGCGGGGGCAGGATCAGCGGCAGCACGATGTGCGGGTCGAGCACGTACTCCGGAACCCACGGTACGTATGACGCGATCAGGCCGATGGCGACCAGGAGGAGCGGTGCCGGGACGGGCGTCCTGCGCGCCGCTCCCGCCACGGCCGCACTAGCGGCGATCAGACCCACCAGAGGCAATACGTCCATGACCCGCCTTCCACCGCCCTGCTCCGCACTGCCCGTCGTAACCTGGCCATCATGAACGAGTGCTCGCACGTCGCCGCGCTGCCGCACCCCGAGCCCGCACCTCTGAGCGAGACCTGCTTGGAGTGCCTGGCCGTCGGCAGTCACCCTGTGCAACTACGCCTGTGTCTGGTCTGCGGTCACGTCGGGTGCTGCGACTCGTCCCCGTACAAGCACGCGACGGTTCACCACGCCGAGACCGGTCATCCGGTGATGCGCACCTTCGAGCCTGGTGAGAGCTGGCGTTGGTGCTTTGTCGACTCGATTCTGGTCTGACCCGGCGGTTCCCGCGCCCCTCCGGGGTTCGATGCACTGACGCCTGGGTACGTCAAACCGGCGCCCGCTCTTTCCAATTGAGCCCGCACGCCCTCTAGCCACTGTCCGTACCCGTAGGCTTACTATGAGTGACAGCAATGGGCCGGGGGTCCCCGGGACAGGAAAGTCGGGCGCGCGGTAGCGTCACCGCAGATATAAGCGGCGCATCTCCCGGGGGACGAAGCCTCCGGAGCCCGAAAGTGCTTGTACCACCTTGGAGGTGAGGGTGTCCCAGATCGCAGGCGACCCCGGTAATCAGGACTTCGTGGAAGTCCGACTCCCGGCTGCGGGTGCCTACCTGTCGGTGCTGCGTACGGCGACGGCCGGCCTCGCAGCGCGTTTGGACTTCACCCTCGACGAGATCGAGGACCTGCGCATCGCTGTCGACGAGGCCTGCGCGATCCTGCTTCAGCAGGCCGTCGCGGGGTCCGTGCTCAGCTGCGTGTTCCGGCTGGTCGACGACTCCTTGGAGGTGACGGTCTCCGCGCCGACGACCGACGGCCGGGCCCCGGAACGCGACACGTTCGCGTGGACGGTGTTGTCGGCCCTCGCGGGCCAGGTCGACTCCACAGTGGCCGAGGACAAGACCGTCTCCATCAGCCTCTACAAGAAGCGCGGCGCGGGCCCCGGCCCGACGTGAGGAACGGGGACGGTCCGGTGCGGGACGACAAGCGCGGCACACGGGATCTGAATCTCCCGGCCGAGGGCACAGACGGGATGCAGCGGCCGACCACCGGCATCCCCGAGCAGCAGGCCCTGCCGCACCCGGAGGACACGGCGGACCCGGCGGCCGACGCGGCACAGCAGGCAGCGCCGACTCCGGGGGCCGTACTTCGCGGGGGCTCAGGGGGATCGGACGCGCGACGGGCGGGATTGATGAGCGACCACGAGCGACACGGTGAGCGGCACGACCGGCACGATCCGCGGGACCGCAGCGGTGCCCGGGCGATGTTCATCGAGCTGCGCGCCCTGACGGACGGCAGCCCGGAGTACGCGGAGCTGCGCAACAAGCTCGTGCGCATGCATCTGCCCCTGGTCGAGCACCTGGCGCGCCGCTTCCGCAACCGCGGCGAGCCCCTGGACGACCTCACCCAGGTCGCGACGATCGGCCTGATCAAGTCGGTCGACCGTTTCGACCCCGAGCGCGGCGTGGAGTTCTCCACGTACGCGACGCCGACCGTCGTCGGCGAGATCAAGCGGCACTTCCGCGACAAGGGCTGGGCCGTGCGCGTGCCGCGCCGCCTCCAGGAGCTGCGCCTGGCCCTGACGACGGCGACCGCGGAGCTGTCCCAGGTGAACGGGCGCTCCCCCACGGTCCATGAGTTGGCCGAGAAGCTGGGCATCTCCGAGGAGGAGGTCCTGGAGGGCCTGGAGTCGGCCAACGCGTACTCCACGCTGTCCCTGGACGTCCCGGACACGGACGACGAGTCCCCGGCGGTCGCGGACACGCTGGGGTCCGAGGACGAGGCGCTGGAGGGCGTCGAGTACCGCGAGTCACTCAAGCCGCTCCTGGAGGACCTGCCGCCGCGCGAGAAGCGCATTCTGCTGCTGCGTTTCTTCGGGAACATGACGCAGTCGCAGATCGCCCAGGAGGTCGGCATCTCCCAGATGCACGTCTCGCGCCTGCTGGCCCGCACGCTGGCCCAGCTCCGGGACAAGCTCCTCGTCGAGGAGTGACCCACGTACGCACACGAGAAGGCGCCCGACGCGGATCCGCGTCGGGCGCCTTCTCGTGTGCGAGCTACTGGGAGGAACCCGGCGTACGGATGCCCAACGCGCGCGTGGTCTCTTGGTTGACGAGCAGCACCAGCGCGGCGATCGACACGGCGGCGAGCGCGATGCCGCCCCCGATGGCCATGCTGTCGGCCTGCAACAGCGTGTAGGCGACCGGCAGCGCCATGATCTGCGTGATGATCGCGGGGCCGCGGCTCCAGCGCTTGCGGGCGAGCAGTCCGCGCGCGGCGAACAGCGGCAGCAGCGCGAGCACGATGAGCGTGACACCGCCGGTGGCGGCCTGCTCCGGGTTGTCGGGGTGCCCGGCCAGGCCGGCGACCAGCATGTAGGCACCGCCCACGACGAGCGCGAGGCCTTCGAGCCCGGCCAGGGCCGCGGCGGCGGTCAGCCGACCGGGGCGGGGGCCGTCTTCTGCGTCGGTTTCGGGGGCGGGGTTCTGCTCTGAGGTCACCTTTGCAGAGTAGCCGCCTGCCGACGCCGTCCCGAAGCCCGGACCCCACGCGGAATCCGTGTGGACTCTCACCCGACGCCCACCTCGGTCTGGGCCCGATCAAGGACGCTGGGTACGCTGCCTTGCATGCGTGCACTTCTCGTGGTCAATCCGGCGGCAACCACCACCAGCGCGCGCACGCGTGATGTCCTGATCCACGCCTTGGCGAGCGAGATGAAGCTCGAGGCCGTCACCACCGAGTACCGGGGCCACGCGCGCGACCTCGGCCGGCAGGCCGCGGAGAGCAAGGACATCGAGCTTGTCGTCGCCCTCGGCGGCGACGGCACGGTCAACGAGGTCGTGAACGGTCTGCTGCACGGCGGCCCCGACCTCGACCGGCTGCCCGGCCTCGCCGTCGTCCCGGGCGGCTCCACGAACGTCTTCGCGCGCGCCCTCGGCCTGCCGAACCACCCCGTGGAGGCCACGGGACAGCTCCTGGACGCCCTGCGCGAGGGCCGTCGGCGCACGGTGGGCCTCGGCCTCGCCTCGGGCACCGCGGGCACGGAGGACGAGGGCGTGCCGGCCCGCTGGTTCACGTTCGCCTCGGGCCTCGGCTTCGACGCGGGCGTCGTGGGCCGGGTGGAGCAGCAGCGAGAGCGCGGCAAGCGTTCGACGCATGCCCTGTACGTGCGACAGGTCGTGCGCCAGTTTCTGGGCGAGGCCGACCGCCGGCACGGCACGATCACGCTCGAACGGCCGGGCGAGGATCCGGTCACCGATCTCGTCGTCTCCATAGTCAGCAACACGTCGCCGTGGTCCTTCCTGGGCAACCGGCCGCTGTACCCGACACCCCAGGCGTCCTTCGACACCGGCCTTGACGTGCTGGGACTCAAGAAACTCTCCACCCCCGCGGTGGCCCGTTACGGCACCCAGCTGCTCGCCTCGACACCCGAGCGCGGACCGCACGGCAAGAACGCGGTTACGCTCCACGACCTGACGGACTTCACCTTGCATTCGAAGGCGCCCCTGCCCCTTCAGATGGACGGTGACCACCTGGGACTGCGGACCAGCGTGACGTTCACAGGCGTACGCCGTGCACTGCGTGTGATTGTGTGAGTGGAAGGGACTAAAGTCCTTCATCTCGAACGTTTGGGCCAGCATCCACCCCATGGAAGTACGGCTGTGACCTAGCCGACACCGAGGAATCAAAAAAAACTTTCCGGAAGGGGTTGTATCCGCCGCCGAGGTTTGCGAATCTCTACATGGCGCTCGGGACGGCCCGAAACATCGGCCCCACAGAGAGCCCGAATCCCCTCCTCAAAGATACGGACATCCGTCGCAGATGTGACGTTCGTCGGTTCACTTGTTGGGGGATTCGTGAAAGCGTTCACATTCACAAGCAACCTGCACGTAATACCAAGGAGAGGTAGCAGCCATGGACTGGCGTCACAACGCCGTTTGTCGCGAGGAAGACCCCGAGCTGTTCTTCCCCATCGGCAACACCGGTCCCGCGCTGCTGCAGATCGAGGAAGCCAAGGCCGTCTGCCGCCGCTGCCCCGTCATGGAGCAGTGCCTGCAGTGGGCGCTCGAGTCCGGCCAGGACTCCGGCGTCTGGGGTGGCCTCAGCGAGGACGAGCGCCGCGCAATGAAGCGCCGCGCCGCTCGCAACCGGGCCCGTCAGGCCTCCGCCTGATCCCCCACCCCGTTCGAGCCTGAGCCCGGCGGCGCGTACATCGAGTACGCATCTCCCGCCCCCGAGCCGCAGCCGCGCAGTACCCCCGATGCTCCCCAGGCTCAGCCCGGGACACAGCCCGGGCAACGAGACGACAGTGAGCCCCGGACCGTTCAACGGTCCGGGGCTCACTGCTGTGTTCGGGCCGCCGCGTGCGGGCCGCGGCCGGCCAGTTGGCTATTTGCTGCTGCGTACGGGAATGTCGAGGATGACCTGCGTGCCGCGCTCCGGTGCGGGCACCATGTCGAACGTTCCGCCCAACTCGCCCTCCACCAACGTGCGTACGATCTGCAGGCCCAGGTTCCCCGCGCGCTTCGGGTCGAAGTTCTCGGGCAGGCCGACGCCGTCGTCCTGGACGGTGACCAGGAGTCGGGCCTCCTTGCTGGTGCCGCCGCGCACGGCCGAGACCTCGACGCTGCCGGTGTCGCCCTGCCGGAAGCCGTGCTCCAGCGCGTTCTGCAGCACCTCGGTGAGGACCATGGACAGCGGGGTCGCCACCTCGGCGTCCAGGATGCCGAAGCGGCCGGTGCGCCGGCCCACCACCTGACCCGGTGAGATCTCCGCCACCATGGCGAGCACGCGGTCCGCGATCTCGTCGAACTCCACGCGCTCGTCCAGGTTCTGGGAGAGCGTCTCGTGCACGATCGCGATGGAACCGACCCGGCGGACCGCCTCCTCCAGGGCCTCGCGCCCCCGGTCGGATCCGATGCGGCGGGCCTGGAGGCGGAGCAGGGCGGCGACCGTCTGGAGGTTGTTCTTCACCCGGTGGTGGATCTCCCGGATGGTCGCGTCCTTGGTGATCAACTCGCGTTCCCGGCGGCGCAGTTCGGTGACGTCGCGCAGCAGGACCAGCGAACCGATGCGGGTGCCCTTGGGGCTGAGCGGGATCGCGCGCAGCTGGATCGAGCCCTCCTCGCCCTCGACGTCGAACTCGCGCGGCGCCCAGCCGCTGGCCACCTTGGCGAGCGCCTCGTCCACCGGGCCGCGGGACGGGGCGAGTTCGGCCGTCGTCGTGCCGAGGTGGTGGCCGACGAGATCGGCCTGGAAGCCCAACCGGTGGTACGCGGACAGGGCGTTGGGCGAGGCGTACTGGACCACGCCGTCCGCGTCGAGCCGGATCAGGCCGTCGCCCGCGCGCGGGGAGGCGTCCATGTCGACCTGCTGGTCGGGGAACGGGAAGGTGCCGGCCGCGATCATCTGCGCGAGGTCGGAGGCCGACTGCAGATAGGTCAGCTCCAGGCGCGAGGGCGTCCGGACGGTCAGCAGGTTGGTGTTGCGCGCGATGACGCCGAGGACCCGGCCCTCCCTGCGTACGGGGATGGACTCCACCCGCACCGGGACCTCCTCGCGCCACTCGGGGTCGCCCTCGCGCACGATGCGGCCCTCGTCGAGCGCGACGTCCAGCATCGGGCGGCGGCCGCGCGGGACGAGGTGGCCGACCATGTCGTCCTGGTAGGACGTGGGCCCGGTGTTGGGCCGCATCTGGGCCACGGAGACGTATCGCGTGCCGTCATGGGTGGGAACCCACAGGACGAGGTCGGCGAAGGAGAGGTCGGAGAGCAACTGCCACTCCGAGACCAGCAGGTGGAGCCACTCGAGATCGGAGTCACCGAGGGCGGTGTGCTGGCGTACGAGATCGTTCATGGAGGGCACGAGCCGAGCTTAACCGCCGGGACTCGGGGCGCCGAAAGGGACGACGAGCGGCGGGGCCCTCGAAAGACCGACGGGCCGCGGCGCCGGGGGTCGGGACCCTCAGCCCTTCCCCTAGCACCGCAGCCCTTCAGGTGCACCGGCTTCCAGGTGTGCGGTCCCGGCTGCCGATCGAGGATCCGACGCGGTCAGGGCAGAGAGCGTCGGGTCCTCTGTCCGTCCTCCTGTGCGGGGAGGGCGGAAGCTACAGTTACGCATTGTGGACTAGACCATTCTCCCATGTCTATGCGTCGGCTGAGGTTTGTTCTCGTCTGTTTCTCCGACGATCGCACCCGCCCCCACGTCCACTTCAACGTCCGTACCCCTGCACGAGTGCCGAGCCCGTCCGGTTCATTCGCGGCTCATCGCGTCTCCGTCACCTTCGCGAGGGCGCGCGGGGCGTCGGGGTCCTGGCCACGGGCGATGGTCACCTCGTACGCGAGAAGTTGGAGAGGGAGGATTTCGAGCACCGGCTGCACCTCCTCGGCCACCCCGGCGGTCGGCAGGACGAAGCCGGCGGAGGCGCGGTCCACCTGGGCCTGCGGACCGACCACCATCAGATCGGCCCCGCGCCCGCGGAGCCGGTCGAGGACAGGTTGCAGGGCGTCACCGCCCCGGCCGTCGGTGACCACGGCGATCACCGGGGAGATGTTGTCGACCATGGCGAGCGGGCCGTGCAGCAGATCGGCGCCGGAGTACGCGAGGGCGGGGATGTAGCTGGTCTCCATCAGCTTGAGGGCCGCTTCCTTGGCGGTCGGATAGCCGTAACCGCGGGAGGTGATCACCATGCGGCCGGCGAAGCGGTAGCGGGCGGCCAGGGTGCGGACCTCGTCCTGACGCGCGAGGACCTGGTCGGCGTGGTCGGGCAGCACGGCGGCGGCCGCTCCGTCGCCGCCGCGCAGGCCCTCCACGAAGAGGTACAGGGCGAGCAGCGAGGCGGTGTACGTCTTCGTCGCGGGCAGCGCCTTCTCCGGTCCCGCCATGATGTCGATGTGGTGCTCGGAGACGGCGGCCAGCGGGGAGTCCGGGTTGTTGGTCACGGCGAGGGTGATCGCGCCGGCCTCTCGGGCGGCCTTCGTCGAGGCGACCAGGTCGGGCGAGCCGCCGGACTGGCTGACGGTGATGACCAGTACGTCGCGCAGATCGGGGCGGGCGCCGTAGGCCGTCGTGGTGGACATCGAGGCGAGGCCGCAGGGCAGGCCGAGCCGGATCTCCAGGAGGTACTTGGCGTAGAGCGCGGCGTGGTCGGAGGTGCCGCGGGCGGTGAGCAGGACGAAGCGCGGGGCCCTGTCGGCGACCCGGCGGGCCACGTCCTGGATGCGCGGGGCGCCGGTGGCGAGGAGACGCCGGAGCACGTCGGGCTGCTCGTGCATCTCCCGCGTCATGATCCGACCGGGGCGCTCCGGGTCGGACGGGGTGGCGTTCATACGGGCACCTCCGGTGGGGCGACGGGGGCCGGGGCCGGGCCGCGTCGGCTCCGGCACCTTCCACTGTGGCCGGTGGGGGCCCGCGCCGCCCACCGGACGCTTCGAGGTGCCGAGCCACAGCGCAGCGTCGAGCATGGACGAAGGCATGGACGAAGAGGTGTGGTGAAGGGCCTGACTGGCGGGGTTGCGCTCTGTTAGATTGGTCTATACCACATGTCATCCCGTCTCCTCTGACCAGAACGGCAGGCCCAGCGTGGAAGTTGTGATCGTTCCGGACGCCAAGGCAGGTGGCGAGCTCATCGCCGAGGCCATGGCCCAGCTGCTGCGGCGCAAGCCCGACGCGCTGCTCGGTGTGGCCACCGGCTCGACTCCGCTGCCCATCTACGAGGCGTTGGCGGCCCAGGTGCGCGCCGGTGCGGTCGATGCGTCGAAGGCGCGGATCGCCCAGCTCGACGAGTACGTGGGGCTGCCGACCGGGCACCCCGAGTCGTACCGGGCGACGGTGCTGCGGCAGGTCGTCGAGCCGCTCGGTCTCGGCGAGGCCGCGTTCATGGGGCCCGACGGCAGCGCCGCCGACGTGCAGGCCGCGTGCGAGGCGTACGACAGTGCGCTGGTCGAGGCCGGGGGTGTGGATCTGCAGTTGCTGGGGATCGGCACGGACGGGCACATCGGGTTCAACGAACCGTGTTCCTCGCTCGCCTCGCGGACCCGGATCAAGACGCTGACCGAGCAGACCATCGCGGACAACGCGCGGTTCTTCGACGGGGACCTGAGCCAGGTGCCGCGGCATGTGATCACGCAGGGCATCGGGACGATCCTGGAGGCGCGGCACCTGGTGCTGCTCGCCACGGGTGAGGGCAAGGCGGATGCGGTGGCCGCGACCGTCGAGGGGCCGGTCGCCTCCGTGGTGCCGGCGTCCGCGCTCCAGCTGCATCCGCACGCGACCGTGGTGGTGGACGAGGGCGCCGCGTCGAAGCTGAAGCTCGCGGACTACTTCCGCCACACGTACGTCAACAAGCCGGAGTGGCAGGGGCTGTAGGCCTGCCGCGTCACGTGACGGTGCCGGTCACCCCCGCTCGGGGTGACCGGCACCGTTGCGTGTACCCGGGAGTTCCCGGGAGCCGGGGTGGACGCCTACCGAAGGCGCTGCCCCGTCGGGGTGGCGCCCCGTCGGGCCGACGCCCCCGGAGGGGGCGGGTGGGTGGGAGATGGGCGGGAGCCGGGCCATTGCCTACGGGTGGGCAAATCAAGCCCCTGCGGCGATTGAGCAGCGGGGTCCGGGGCGGAGCCCCGAGGCGTGGGCCCGGGAGGCGGGGTGGACGCCTACCGAAAGCGCTGCCCGCGCCGGGGTGCCGCCTTGCCCACCCTGCCGCCCCAGGCGGCAGATTGCCCAAGGCGGCCGGGGTGGCGGCGGCACGTCAAGCCCCCGTGATCGCCTCCGCCGCAGCGACCCCGCACACCCTCGCCGCACCATGCGTAGCGATGTGCAGCGCGCCGCGGGGTGGGGCCTGGGGGACGCCCATTTCCACGACGACCGTGTCCGGGCGGGCGGACAGCAGGTCGTCCAGGGCCCCGGACATCCACAGGTGGCGATGCTCGTCGCGAACCACCGCCACCACTCGCCGCTCCCCCGCGGCGGCAAGGGCGGCGTGGCCGGCGTCGGGGCCGGTGTAGGAGCCGGTCGTGGTGCCGGGCAGCAGGCGTTCGAGTTCGGCGGCGACGCCCCAGGGGGTCTCGTCGCCGACCGCGATGTTGGCGACCGGCGTGAAGGCGGCCACGTGCACGGGGCCCGAGACCGGCGCCCCGTCTCCCCCACGGGTCACCGTGACCGCACGGCGCGCCGCGGCCAGACCCACCTCGGGGTTGCCCTCCGAGGTCCCGGTGCGGCCCGACGCCGTCGCCCACTTCGACAACGCACGCACCCGCGCCGCCGCGTCCGCGAGGCGTTCCTCCGGGAGTTCACCGGAGCGCACCGCGCCCACCAGGGCGTCGCGGAGCCGCAGCACCGTGTCGTCGTCGGCGAGCCCGCCGCCCACGCAGATCGCGTCGGCGCCCGCGGCGATGGCGAGGACGCTGCCGCGCTCGATGCCGTACGTGCCGGAGATGGCCTTCATCTCCATGCCGTCCGTGACGATCAGTCCCTCGTAGCCGAACTCCTCGCGCAGCAGGCCCGTGAGGATCCGCCGCGACAACGTTGCCGGGTACTCGGGGTCGAGCGCGGGCACCAGGATGTGCGCGCTCATCACGGCCCGCGAGCCCGCCGCGATCGCCGCCCGGAACGGCGCGAGGTCACGGGAGTGCAGGACGTCCAGGTCGACGTCGATGCGCGGCACGTCGTGGTGCGAGTCGACCGCCGTGTCCCCGTGCCCGGGGAAGTGCTTCGTACAGGCGGCGACGCCCGCGGCCTGCAGGCCCTCGACGTACGCGGCGGTGTGCCGGGCCACGAGCGCGGGGTCCGCGCCGAAGGACCGTACGCCGATCACCGGGTTGTCCGGGTTGGCGTTGACGTCCGCGGAGGGCGCCCAGTTGAGGTTGACCCCGCACTCGGCGAGGCGGTGGCCGAGCTCGGCGGCCACCGCGCGGGTCAGCGCCGCGTCGTCGACCGCGCCGAGCGCGTGGTTGCCCGGGAAGGACGAGCCGGTGCGCACCTCGAGGCGGGTGACGTCACCGCCCTCCTCGTCGATGGCGACCAGGACGTCACCGCGCTCGGACCGCAATTGGGCGGTGAGGGCGGCCAGTTGCTCGGGGGTGGCGATATTGCGTCCGAACAGCCCGACCGACGCCAGGCCCTCGCCGAGCCGGCGCAGCAGCCAGTCGGGCGCGGACGTGCCGGTGAACCCGGGCTGGAGGACGGTCAGGGCGTCACGCGTCAGCGTGTCGGTACCACGTGTCAATGTCGTCATCGTGCGGCGTTATCCCTTCACGGCGCCGGATGTGAGTCCTGTGGCCATCTTCTTCTGGATGAACATGAAGAAGATCACCACCGGCAGAGCGATCATCGTGGACGCGGCCATCAACGCGCCGTAGTCGGTGCCTCGTTCGGTCGTGAACGTCATCAGCCACACGTTAAGCGTGTACTTCGAGTCCTCGTTCATCAGGATGTACGCGAACAGGTACTCATTCCACGCGTTGACGAGGGCGAAGATCGAGGACGCGGCGAGGCCGGGGGCGAGCAGCGGGAAGACGACGCGGCGGAACGCTCCCATCCGCGTACAGCCGTCGACCATCGCCGACTCCTCCAGCTCCACGGGGATGTTGACCACGAAGCCGCGGATCATCACCGTGGCGAAGGGCAGCGTGGAGACGAGGTAGACGACGATGACGCCCCAGTACTCGTTGAGGCCGCCCATCGCGTTGAGCTGGGTGTAGATGGGGATGAGCATCGCGGTCGGCGGCAGCATCTGGACCAGGATCATCGCCATGAGGAGCGCGCGCCGGCCGGTGAAGCGGAACCGTCCGATGGCGAGGGCCGCGAGGGTCGCGATGACCATGCCACCGACGACGGCCGTGATCGAGATGATGAGGCTGGACTCGATCGCGGTGCCGAAGTTCGGCTGCTTCACGGCGCGGGCGAAGTTGTCGAAGGTGATCGACGAAGGCCACAGCGTCTGGTCGTAGGAGCGGATCTCGTGGTTGGGGCGCAGCGCCGAGACGATGAGCCAGTAGACCGGGAAGGCCATCACGACGGCGATGACGAGCCCGAGAACGTTGTAGCCGAGCCTGGTCTTCTTGCGGTCGGGGCGCAGCCCCTCCTTGACCGGTGCGGTGGAGGCGCTCATTCGACCTCTCCTGTCTTCATGAGCTGGCGCAGGTAGTACACGGCCACCCCGGAGAGCAGCAGAACGGTGATGAGGGCGATCGCGGTGCCCTGGCTGAAGGACGTCGACGTGAACGCCTTGGAAAAGGAGTAGAGGCCGAGGGTTTCGTAGTCCGGTTCGGGCTTGTTGCCGCGCAGCAGCCAGATCTGCCCGAAGACGTTGAAGTCCCAGATCACCGAGAGCGTGGTGACCATGGTGAAGACGGGCTTGATGACCGGCCAGGTGACGAAGCGGAAGACACCGAACGCGCTGGCGCCGTCGAGCTGGGCGGCCTCGGTGAGCTCTCCGGGGACCTGGGTGAGGGCCGCGTACAGGGTGATCACGACGAACGGGACGGCGCCCCAGATGACGAGCGCGGCGATGATCGAGAAGCCCTGAAGCGGGTCGAGGAACCAGTTGTGTCCGAGGAAGTCGTCGCCGGCGACCTTGGCGATGAGCGTGTTGACCAGGCCGTAGTCGGAGTCGGCGAGCCAGCGGAAGATCGAGGAGGCGACGAGCAGCGGCATCGACCAGGCGGCGATCAGAGCCGTGGTGAGCGTGAGCCGCACCCAGGTCGACAGGCGCATCATCAGCAGGGAGACCAGCAGGCCGATCGCCATGGTGAGCGCGACACAGACCACCATGAAGACCACCGTGCGGACGGTGACCTGCCAGAACTCCGCGTCGCCGAGGATGTTGGTGAACTGGTCGAAGCCGACCCACGGCGGGCTCTCGCCCGTCCACAGCTCGCGGCGCCCCATGTCCTGGAAGGACATGATCACGGTCTTGACCAGGGGGTACGCATAGACGGCAGCCAGCGCGACGATCGCCGGCAGGATCAGGAGGTAAGGGAGCGACGCCCCCTTCTTCCGCGGGGGGCGGCCGGTGCCGCGGGGACCCTTGGTGCCCTTGGTGAGCACGTCCCCTTCCGGAGCGTCCGCCGTGCGGGGCGGCGGCCCGGCGGCCTTGGTGTCGGCGGCAGTCACGTGGCTGACCTTTCTCGTTCTCAGCGAAAGAGGAGAGGAGGGGGAACGGCGGAGCCGAACGATGTCGGCCCCGCCCCTCGCTCCGGAGCCCGAAGGCTCAGGACTCCTTGTTGATCAGCTCGTCGATCTTGGCGTCGGCCGCCTTGGTGGCCGTGGCGACGGACTTGCCCTTGAGGATGTCGAGAAGCATGTTCTTCAGGACCTCCTCCTTCTCGATCGCGGTCCAGCCCGGGGCGATCGGCGTGAACCAGGCGCTCTCCACCGCGTTCGCCGCGGCTTCGGTCTCCGCCTTCTCCTTCAGCGGCTGCAGCTGCTTGGTGTTGCTCGGCAGCACGTTCTTGGAGGTGAGGACCTCCTGGGACTTCTCGCTCGTGAACATGGAGATCCAGTCCTCGGCGAGGTCCGCGTTCTTCGACTTCTGCGTGACGGCGAGGTCGGAGCCGCCGACGAAGGACGGCAGGGTCTTGCCGTTCGGGCCCGGCATGGAGGCGACGGCGATCTTGTCCTTCAGCTTCGGGTTGCCGTTGGCCTTGCCGTCGACGACGGAGCCGGCCTCCCAGCCGTTGCCGTACAGGACGCCGGCCTTCTCGTTGGCCATCACATTGGCGTGGTCCTGCTCGTCCTTGGTGATGTCGCCCTTGTTGTACTTCTTCACCAGGTCGATGAAGTGCTGGATGCCTTCCTGCGACTTGGCGTCGGACAGGGTGCCCTTCCACTTCTTGGTGCCGTCGTCGTACGAGGCGATGCTGCCGCCGTACGCCTGGACGTAGGACATGGCGGCGTACCAGTAGCGGCCCGGCAGGTACAGGGAGGAGAAGCGCTTGTCCTTCGCGCCCTGCTTCGCCGTCTCCTTGTCCATCGCCTTGAGGAACGCGGACTCGTCGGTGGGCAGCTTGTCGGAGCCGGTGGCCGACTTCAGCAGGTCCTTGTTGTAGATGGCGACGCGCGCACTGGAGTAGTACGGGACGCAGTACATCTTGCCCTCGAAGGAGCAGGTGTCCTTGAGGCCCTTGATCCAGGAGTCGCTGTTGTCGTACTTCTTCGGGTCGATCTCGGCGAGCGCCCCGTTGAGGATGTACTGCATGGTCTCGGTGTTGCCGAGCTCGACGACGTCAGGGAACTTGTCGCCGCCCAGGGCGGTGTCGAGCTTCTTGGCCTTGTCCGCCCACTGCTGGTACGAGACGTTGACCTTGACCTTCGGGTACTTCTTCTTGAACTGCGCGTTGACGTCCTTGACCAGGCCTGGCCAGGTGCTCTGCGCGTCGACCATCAGCCAGACCGTGACGTCGCCGGTGCGGTCCTTCGGGTCCTTGCCGGCATTGCTGCCGCCGTCGCCCCCACACGCAGCGACCGCGGACATCATGGCCGCGACGCCGACGGCCGCTATGAGCTTGCGCTTCATGTCACCCTCCTCAGGGATGCCTGCAACCCCCCACCCACAGCGATGACATACGGCAAGCACACGTCTGCGTACGCGGATCCGACTGATGGGACTGGGACCTGATCTTTAATGGTGTAGACCAGTACGGGGAGCTTGGCCCAGACCAATAGGGCTGTCAAGAGTGGCCGAGAGAGGTCCCCGCGTCCGTTATCGGAACGACACCCGGGCCGCATCCGCCAAGCAGGGCAAGGGCGTTGACCACCTTCGAGCACCCCGGCGGGTGGACTAGACCAGACGGCCACCGGGCGGTATAAGGAGGGGTCACGGAGTCGCGTGGGCACCGGAGCCGGGAAGGCGGAGCATGAGCACCGACGTCAGCAGTGCGGAGAACGAGGGCGGGGCGCCCGTCCGCACCGCACGCGTGCCCAAGTACTACCGCCTCAAGAAGCACCTGCTCGACATGACGGAGACGCTGCCGCCCGGCACCCCCGTCCCGCCCGAGCGCACGCTCGCCTCCGAGTTCGACACCTCCCGCACCACCGTCCGCCAGGCGCTCCAGGAGCTCGTCGTCGAGGGCCGCCTCGAACGGATCCAGGGCAAGGGCACCTTCGTCGCCAAGCCCAAGGTCTCCCAGGCGCTCCAACTCACCTCGTACACCGAGGACATGCGGGCCCAGGGCCTGGAGCCGACCTCGCAGCTGCTCGACATCGGTTACGTCACCGCCGACGAAACCCTCGCGCAGCTCCTCGACATCGCCGCCGGCGGTCGCGTCCTGCGCATCGAGCGGCTGCGCCTCGCGAGCGGCGAGCCGATGGCCATCGAGACCACGCACCTGTCGGCGAAGCGCTTCCCCGCGCTGCGCCGCAGCCTCGCCAAGTACACGTCCCTCTACACGGCGCTCGCCGAGGTCTACGACGTGCACCTCGCCGAGGCCGAGGAGACCATCGAGACCTCGCTCGCGACGCCGCGCGAGGCGGGCCTGCTCGGCACGGACGTGGGCCTGCCGATGCTGATGCTCTCCCGCCACTCGATCGACGGTTCGGGACAGCCGGTGGAGTGGGTGCGCTCGGTGTACCGCGGGGACCGGTACAAGTTCGTGGCGCGACTCAAGAGGCCCACGGACTGACCCCCGCACGAGCCCCAACTCCCGCCCCGGATAACGGAGTAGACGCTTTCCGGCACGCGGTGTAGCGCAGATCACATTTCTGGCTTACGGTCCTCCCGTCGTCGCATGGACGGGGAGGACCCACCAGTGCGTACCGCTTCTCCTAAGACCGTGATCCTGTGGACCGTCGTCGCCCTCGTGGGCGCGGCCGGCTGGTCCGTACTCGCGCTCGCCCGCGGCGAGGAGGTCTCCGCCGCGTGGATGGTGGCCGCCGCCCTCGGGACGTACGCCATCGCCTACCGCTTCTACGCGAAGTTCATCGCGAACAAGGTGCTGAAGGTCGACGGGAAGCGGGCCACGCCCGCCGAGCGGCTGGGCAACGGCATGGACTTCCACCCCACCGACCGGCGCGTGCTGCTCGGGCACCACTTCGCGGCCATCGCGGGGGCGGGACCGCTGGTCGGGCCCGTGCTCGCGGCGCAGATGGGGTATCTGCCGGGCACCATCTGGATCATCGTCGGCGTGATCTTCGCGGGCGCCGTGCAGGACATGGTCGTGCTGTTCTTCTCGACGCGGCGCGACGGGCGTTCGCTCGGGCAGATGGCGCGCGAGGAGATCGGCCTGGTCGGCGGGGCCGCCGCCCTGGTCGCCGCCTTCGCCATCATGATCATCCTGCTCGGGGTGCTCGCCCTGGTCGTGGTGAACGCGCTCGCCGAGTCTCCGTGGGGCACCTTCTCCATCGCGATGACGATCCCGATCGCGCTGCTCATGGGCTTCTATCTGCGGGTGCTGCGCCCCGGACGGGTGTCCGAGGTGTCGCTCATCGGGGTCGCGCTGCTGCTGATCGCGCTCATCGCGGGCCGCTGGGTCGCCGAGTCCTCGTGGGCCGGCACCTTCACGCTCGCGCCCTCGACGCTCGTGATCTGGATGGTGATCTACGGGTTCGTCGCCTCGGTCCTGCCGGTGTGGATGCTGCTCGCGCCGCGCGACTATCTGTCGACGTTCATGAAGCTCGGCACCATCGCGCTGCTCGCCATCGGTGTCGTGGTCGCGCTGCCGACGCTGAAGATGGACCCGGTCACCGAGTTCGCCTCGCGCGGCGACGGCCCGGTCTTCGCGGGCTCGCTCTTCCCCTTCGTCTTCATCACCATCGCGTGCGGCGCGCTCTCCGGCTTCCACGCGCTGATCTCCTCCGGCACGACACCGAAGATGATCCAGAAGGAGACGCAGGTCCGGATGATCGGCTACGGCTCCATGCTGATGGAGTCGGCCGTGGCCGTGATGGCGCTCGTCGCCGCGAGCATCATCGACCCCGGGCTCTACTTCGCGATGAACGCGCCCGCCGGAGTCATCGGCGACAGCGTGCAGTCCGCGTCGCAGGCCGTCGCGGGCTTCGGGTACTCGATCTCGCCGGCGGAACTCGCGCAGGCCGCGAAGAACGTCGAGGAGGCGAGCCTGCTGTCCCGTACGGGCGGTGCGCCGACGCTCGCCGTCGGCGTCTCGGAGATCTTCTCGCAGGTGACCGGGGGCGGACTGCGCGCCTTCTGGTACCACTTCGCGATCATGTTCGAGGCGCTGTTCATCCTGACCGCGCTCGACGCGGGCACGCGCGTGGGCCGCTTCATGCTCCAGGACATGCTCGGCAACATCTACAAGCCGTTCAAGAACATCAGCTGGAAGCCGGGGCTCCTGCTCACCAGCGCCGTAGTCGTCGGCCTCTGGGGCTACTTCCTGTGGGTCGGCGTGCACGAGCCGCTCGGCGGGATCAACCAGCTCTTCCCGATCTTCGGCATCTCCAACCAGCTGCTCGCCGCCGTCGCCCTCGCCGTCTGCACGACGCTGCTCGTGAAGTCGGGGCGGCTCAAGTGGGCCTGGATCACCGGGATCCCGCTGGTCTGGGACACCGTCGTGACGCTGACCGCCAGCTGGCAGAAGGTGTTCTCGTCCGACCCGCGCGTCGGCTTCTTCCAGCAGCGCTCGAACTACCAGGACGCCATCGACGCCGGAAAGATCCTGCCGCCCGCCAAGACCATGGACGACATGCACACCGTGGTCACCAACTCCACGGTGGACGGCATCCTTTCGGCCGCGCTCGCCCTCCTCATCATCGTGGTGGTCCTCGACGCGCTGCGGGTATGCGTGAAGCACGTACGGAACCCGCAGTCGTCCAGGCTGAGCGAGGCGCCGTACGTCGAGTCCACGCTGGTGGCACCGGCCGGGCTCGTCCCGACACAGGAGGAGAAGGCGGAGGCGCGCGATGCCGGCGTCGGCAGTTCTACGGGTGGCTAGGTATGTGCGGTGGTTCGTCCGCGAGTTGACGGACGAGAGCGCGTACGACCGGTACGTGACGCACCTCGGGGAGACCCACCCGGGTGCGTCCGTTCCGTCCCGGCGCGACTTCGAGCGCATGCGGACGGACCGCCAGGAATCGGATCCCCGGCAGGGGTTCCGCTGCTGCTGAGGCGGTCCGTGAACGGGTCCGTTATCCGGACAGGGGTTCCATAGATCAAGACTCTCGCTTAGATTTCCCGGGCGTTAAACATGAGATAAGTGGGATCTCTGATGAGCGAGGGGAACGGAACCGCGAATGTCCGATGCGCCTGAAGTGAAACAACCGGTGGTCACGCCGGTGCGCGTGATCATTGCACTGTGTCTGGTCGCACCGTTCGTCGCGATGCTCTGGGTCAGCTCCTACGCCAAGATCGAACCGACGCTCATCGGCGTCCCGTTCTTCTACTGGTACCAGATGCTCTGGGTGCTCATCTCGACCGCGCTCACGATGACCGCGTACAAGCTGTGGCAGCGCGATCAGCGTGCCCGTAAGTCTGCTCAGTCGGCTGGAGGCCAGGCGTGAACGGCGGCGTCAACGGTGTCGCGCTCACCGTCTTCATCATCTTCTTCGTGGCCGTCACGGTCATGGGCTTCCTCGCCGCGCGCTGGCGGAAGGCCGAGAACGAAGCATCGCTCGACGAATGGGGCCTGGGCGGCCGCTCGTTCGGCACCTGGGTCACCTGGTTCCTGCTGGGCGGCGACCTCTACACGGCGTACACCTTCGTCGCCGTCCCCGCGGCGATCTACGCGGCCGGCGCCTCCGGCTTCTTCGCGGTGCCGTACACGATCCTGGTGTACCCGCTGATCTTCACCTTCCTGCCGCGCCTGTGGTCGGTCTCGCACAAGCACGGGTACGTGACCACGTCCGACTTCGTGCGCGGCCGCTTCGGCTCGAAGGGCCTCTCGCTCGCGGTCGCGATCACCGGCATCCTCGCCACGATGCCGTACATCGCGCTCCAACTGGTCGGCATCCAGGCCGTTCTCGACGTGATGGGCGTCGGCGGCGGCGAGAACACCAACTGGTTCGTCAAGGACCTGCCGCTGCTGCTCGCCTTCGGCGTGCTCGCCGCGTACACGTACTCCTCGGGCCTGCGGGCGCCCGCGCTGATCGCGTTCGTCAAGGACGGCCTGATCTACCTCGTGATCGCGGTCGCCATCATCTACATCCCGATCAAGCTGGGCGGGTTCGAGCACATCTTCTCGGCGGCGAACGACAAGTTCGACGCGGCCAACGAAGCAGCGGGCAAACCGGTCGCGGGGCTCGCACCGGGCTCCTCGGGTACGTGGACGTACGCGACGCTCGCGCTCGGTTCCGCCCTGGCGCTGTTCATGTACCCGCACTCGATCACGGCGACCCTGTCCTCCAAGAGCCGCAACGTGATCCGCCGCAACACCACGATCCTGCCGCTGTACTCGCTGATGCTGGGCCTGCTCGGGCTGCTCGGGTTCATGGCGATCGCGGCCGGGATCAAGGTGCAGAACGGGCAGTTGGCGATTCCGCAGCTGTTCGAGGACATGTTCCCCGACTGGTTCACGGGCGTCGCGTTCGCCGCCATCGGCATCGGCGCGCTGGTCCCCGCGGCCATCATGTCCATCGCCGCGGCGAACCTGTTCACGCGCAACATCTACAAGGACTTCATCAAGCCGGACGCGACGCCCGCGCAGGAGACCAAGGTCTCCAAGCTGGTCTCGCTGCTCGTGAAGGTGGGCGCGCTGGCCTTCGTCCTCACCATGGACAAGACCGTCGCGATCAACTTCCAGCTGCTCGGCGGCATCTGGATCCTCCAGACGATGCCGGCCCTGGTGGGCGGCCTGTTCACGCGCTGGTTCCACCGGTGGGCGCTGCTCGCGGGCTGGGCGGTCGGCATGCTGTACGGCACGCTCGCCGCGTACGGCGTCGCGTCGCCGACGCAGGCGCACTTCGGCGGCTCGTCGGCGGAGATCCCCGGCATCGGTGAGATCGGCTACATCGGCCTCACGGCGTTCGTCCTGAACGTCGTCGTGACCGTGGTCGGAACCTTCGTCCTGAAGGCGTTCAACGCCCCGGACGGCGTCGACGAGACGTCCCGCGAGGACTACACGGCCGACGCGGGCGACAAGGGCGTCCAGACCGAGCTGCCCACGGTCGGCGCGGGCGCCGGTCACTAGGCACCGCTTGCACGGACGTGTCGGGCCCCTCCACACGGAGGGGCCCGACACATTTTCCGGAAAGCGTTGCGACCACGGCATACGGTCGCGTAACCATGGCGTCGTGATCAGAACTGTGCGCCCCGATGAGTACGCCGCCCTCGGCGAGTTGAGTGCCCGCGCCTACCTGGGCAGTGGCCTCCTCGCGTTCGGCGAGGACGACTGGTACGCCGCCGAACTGCGCGACGTCGAGAAACGCGCCCGGCAGGCCGAGGTGCTCGTCGCCGAGGACCCGGACGGCCGGGTCCTCGGCAGCGTCACCTACGTCTCCTCGCACGACCACCCGTACGCGGAGCTGGCGCGCCCGTCGGAGGCCGAGTTCCGGATGCTGGCCGTCGCCGTCGAGGCGCGCGGGAAGGGCGTCGGCGAGGCGCTCGTACGGGCCGTGATCGACCGGGCCCGCGCCGCCGGCAAGTCGGCGGTGGTGCTGTGCACCCAGCCGCTCGCGACCGCCTCGCACCGCCTCTACGAGCGCCTCGGCTTCACCCGGATCCCGGACCGCGACTGGGCCCCGATCCCGGAAGTGATGCTGCGGGCGTACGAGTTGAGGCTGTCGGCAGGGGCTTCGGCGGGCTGAAGGCACGGGCACCCTGGCGCAACGCCGACACAACATATGGGGCTGAAGCGAAAGCCCAACACAACATGTATGCTCGCTCTCGCTGTCACCACAGGGGAATCCGGTGCGAATCCGGAACTGTCCCGCAACGGTGTACGTAGGCGTACAAAAACGCCCGCGTGAGTCCGATGACCTGTCGACGGTACGCCCGAGCCGACCGGCCCGGGCGTCGACGACGTCCGGGCCTCGCGGAAGGGGCCGGTGGACGAGGGCCCGCCTTCGCGCGCCCGCGCTGCCACCTCCTCCCCGCAGGCCTCGAGCCGAGCGAGGGAGAGCCTCCACGTGACCATCGCGCCCGCCGAACCGGTCTCAGCCACCCCCCAGGACGGCCCGGGTGCCGCACTGCTGCGCACCCTGACCGAGCTGACCGCCGACCTCCCCGACGCCGACCCCGGCCGGATCGCGGCCGCCGCGCTGCGCGGCCGTTCGGCGCGGGCCGATGAGGCCGAGCTGCGCGATCTCGCCACCGAGGCCGCGGCCGGTCTGATCTCCGAGGACCCCGCCTACTCCCGGCTCGCCGCCCGACTGCTCACCCGCTCCATCGCCGCGGAGGCCGCCTCGCAGGGCGTCACGTCCTTCACCGGGTCGGTCGAGGTCGGCCACCGCGAGGGCCTGATCGCGGACCGCACGGCCGAGTTCGTACGGGTGCACGCGGCGCGCCTCGACGCGCTGATCGACGTCGCGGGCGACGACCGCTTCGGCTACTTCGGCCTGCGCACGCTGCACAGCCGCTACCTGCTGCGGCACCCGATCACCCGGCACGTCATCGAGACCCCGCAGCACTTCATGCTGCGCGTGGCCTGCGGACTCGCCGAGGACGACAGCGTCCGCGCGCTGGACGAAGTGGCCGCCCTGTACGGCCTGATGAGCCGCCTCGACTACCTGCCCTCCTCCCCCACGCTCTTCAACTCCGGCACCCGCCACCCCCAGATGTCGAGCTGCTACCTGCTCGACTCCCCGCTCGACGAGCTCGACTCGATCTACGACCGCTACCACCAGGTCGCCCGCCTCTCGAAGCACGCGGGTGGCATCGGCCTCTCGTACTCCCGCATCCGCAGCCGCGGTTCGCTGATCCGCGGCACGAACGGGCACTCCAACGGCATCGTCCCGTTCCTGAAGACGCTGGACGCCTCGGTCGCCGCCGTGAACCAGGGAGGCCGCCGCAAGGGCGCCGCCGCGGTCTACCTGGAGACCTGGCACTCCGACATCGAGGAGTTCCTCGAGCTGCGCGACAACACCGGTGAGGACGCGCGCCGCACCCACAACCTGAACCTCGCGCACTGGATCCCGGACGAGTTCATGCGCCGGGTGAACACGGACCAGCCGTGGTCGCTGTTCTCCCCGGCCGACGTGCCCGAGCTCGTCGACCTGTGGGGCGAGGAGTTCGACGCCGCGTACCGCAAGGCCGAGGCCGAGGGGAAGGCCCAGCGGACCATCCCCGCCCGCGATCTGTACGGCCGCATGATGCGCACCCTCGCGCAGACCGGCAACGGCTGGCTGACCTTCAAGGACGCCGCCAACCGCACCGCCAACCAGACGGCGGAGCCCGGCCACACGGTCCACTCCTCGAATCTCTGCACGGAGATCCTGGAGGTGACGGACGACGGGGAGACGGCCGTCTGCAACCTGGGGTCGGTGAACCTCGGGTCCTTCGTCGTGGACGGTGGCATCGACTGGGAGCGGCTCGACGAGACGGTCCGCACGGCCGTCACCTTCCTCGACCGCGTCGTCGACATCAACTTCTACCCGACCGACCAGGCGGGCCGCTCCAACTCCCGCTGGCGCCCGGTCGGCCTGGGCGCGATGGGCCTCCAGGACGTCTTCTTCAAGCTGCGCCTGCCGTTCGACTCGGCGGAGGCCCGCGCCCTGTCCACCCGCATCTCCGAGCGCATCATGCTCGCGGCGTACGAGGCGTCGGCCGACCTGGCCGAGCGCAACGGTCCCCTTCCCGCCTGGGAGAAGACCCGTACGGCGCGCGGCGTGCTGCACCCCGACCACTACGGCGTGGAGCTGACGTGGCCGGAGCGCTGGGCGGCGCTGCGGGAACGCATCGCGTCGGTCGGCATGCGCAACTCCCTCCTCCTCGCCATCGCGCCCACGGCCACCATCGCCTCGATCGCCGGCGTCTACGAGTGCATCGAGCCGCAGGTCTCCAACCTCTTCAAGCGGGAGACCCTGTCGGGCGAGTTCCTCCAGATCAACTCGTACCTCATCGACGAGCTGAAGGCGCTCGGCGTCTGGGACGCCAAGACCCGCGAGGCGCTGCGCGAGTCCAGCGGCTCGGTGCAGGGCTTCACCTGGGTCCCGGAGGAGATCCGCGCCCTCTACCGCACGGCGTGGGAGATCCCGCAGCGCGGCCTCATCGACATGGCGGCGGCGCGGACCCCGTTCCTCGACCAGGCCCAGTCCCTGAACCTCTTCATGGAGACGCCGACCATCGGCAAGCTCTCCTCGATGTACGCGTACGCCTGGAAGTCGGGCCTGAAGACGACGTACTACCTGCGCTCGCGCCCGGCGACGCGCATCGCGCGGGCGGCGGGCAACAGCACCGTCCCCGCACAGACCGCGACGCCCGACCCCGAGGCCGTCGCCTGCTCCCTTGAAAACCCCGAGTCCTGCGAGGCATGCCAGTGACCACCGCCGCCGACAAGCACACGACGACGACCGGCGAGAAGAACCTGCTCGACCCCGGCTTCGAGCTGACGCTCCGGCCGATGCGCTATCCGGACTTCTACGAGCGCTACCGCGACGCCATCAAGAACACGTGGACGGTGGAGGAGGTCGACCTCCACTCGGACGTCGCCGACCTCGCGAAGCTGTCACCGGGTGAGCAGCACATGATCGCCCGACTGGTCGCATTCTTCGCGACGGGCGACTCGATCGTCGCGAACAACCTGGTCCTCACGCTCTACAAGCACATCAACTCCCCAGAGGCGCGGCTGTACTTGAGCCGTCAGCTCTTCGAGGAGGCCGTGCACGTCCAGTTCTATCTGACGCTGCTCGACACCTATCTGCCCGACCCGGACGACCGGGTCGAGGCGTTCGCGGCGGTGGAGAACATCCCCTCCATCCGCGAGAAGGCCGAGTTCTGTTTCCGTTGGATGGATTCCGTCGAGGGCCTCGACCGTCTGGCGACCAAGTCGGACCGCCGCCGCTTCCTCCTCAACCTGATCTGCTTCGCGGCGTGCATCGAGGGCCTCTTCTTCTACGGCGCCTTCGCCTACGTCTACTGGTTCCGCTCGCGCGGCCTGCTGCACGGCCTCGCCACCGGCACCAACTGGGTCTTCCGCGACGAGACGATGCACATGAGCTTCGCCTTCGACGTGGTGGACACGGTCCGCAAGGAGGAGCCGGAGCTCTTCGACGACGAGTTGCAGCAGCAGGTCACCGACATGCTCAAGGAAGCCGTCGAGGCCGAGCTGCAGTTCAGCCGTGACCTGTGCGGCGAGGGTCTGCCGGGCATGAACACCGACTCGATGCGGCAGTACCTGGAGTGCGTCGCCGACCAGCGCCTGCAGCGCCTCGGCTTCGCGCCGATCTACGGCTCGGAGAACCCGTTCTCGTTCATGGAGCTCCAGGGCGTCCAGGAACTGACCAACTTCTTCGAGCGGCGCCCTTCGGCGTACCAGGTCGCGGTCGAGGGCTCGGTCGGCTTCGACGAGGACTTCTGACGGGTCCACCCGTATGACGGGGCAGGCCCCCTGACGGGTTCGGCTCCAACGGGGCGGTGGGCGGCACTAATTGAGATGCGCCGCGCACCGCCCCTTCGTCAGACTTTCGGGGCATGACAGCACCCCAGGTCGCAGACGAGGTCCTCACCTACTACTCCACCCACTTCGACGAGCACGCACGGCTCGGCGCCTCCGGCGCCGGCGTGCTCGAACTCGTACGTACACAAGAGCTGTTGAGACGCCATCTGCCCGCCGCCCCGGCTTCCGTGCTCGACGTGGGCGGCGGCCCGGGCGTGCACGCGCGCTGGCTGGTCGAGGACGGGTACCGCGTCCATCTCGTCGACCCCGTGGAACGGCACGTACGGGAGGCGGCGGACGCCGGGTGCACGGTCGAGCTGGGCGACGCCCGCGACCTGAGCGCGCCGGACTCTTCGTACGACGTGGTGCTGCTGCTCGGGCCGCTGTACCACCTGACCGAACGGGCCGACAGGGAGCGGGTGTTGGTCGAGGCGCTGCGGGTCGTGCGCCCTGGCGGGCTTGTCGTGGCCGCCGGGATCCAGCGGTACGCGGCGCTGTTCGACCACGCCGCGCACGGGCGGCTGCATCTCGACGGGCGGGAGGAGCGGTCGGGGCGGGTCCTGGCGACCGGAAGGAACGAGGGGCGGGAGTTCACGTTCGCCTATTTCCATCGCGCCGAGGACCTGGCGGCGGAGGTGCGGGACGCCGGGGTCATCGGCACCCGGCTGTACGGGGTGGAGGGGCCCGGTGACGCTCTCCTGAAGGCTGCGGAGACCGCCACGGGCCGCCAAGTACAGAGGGAATCCGACCTGTTCACGTCGGCGCTGGCGGCGGCCCGGATGGCCGAGGAGCATCCTGAGCTGCTCGTCGCGAGCTCGCACCTGCTGGCCTTCGGGCGGCGGCCGGGTCAGGCCGCACGCTCGTAGCGGGAGTGGCGCTCGCCTGCGTTCCGTGCGGCGGCGGCACGGAGTTGACGGTCGATGCGGCGGTCGTGGGCCATGCCGTACAGGGACGGGGCGGCCAGGAGGAGGAAGACGAAGAGGACTGCGAAGTAGTTCATCGCTGTGTTCATGTCCTCTACTCTCCGCCCGGCGGCGACCGCGCGGCAGTGGCAGGACCGTCAGCAACCCTCGAATTACTGCCACGTCTGCGGCACACTGGCAGACATGCTGAAAAACGTGGCCGCCGTGCTGCTGGACGGCGTGCATCCCTTTGAACTCGGCGTCGTGTGCGAGGTGTTCGGCCTCGACCGGAGCGACGCCGGGCTGCCCGTGTACGACTTCGCGGCCGTCTCCACCGAGGGGCCCTCACTCACCACGCACGTGCCCGGCATGACGGTCTCCACCCCGCACGGCCTCGAACGGCTCGCGGAGGCCGACCTCATCACGATCCCCTCGGAGGGGCGGCGGTTCGGCCAGTACCCGCCGGAACTGCTCGACGCGCTGCGACAGGCGGTCGACCGGGGCGCGCGCGTGCTCAGCCTCTGCGCGGGGGTGTTCGTCCTCGGCGAGGCCGGACTGCTCGACGGCCGCCGGTGCGCGGTCCACTGGCGGTACGCGCGCGAGCTCGCCGTCCGCTTCCCGCGCACCCGCGTCGACCCCGACGTGCTGTACGTCGACGAGGGCCCGGTCATCACCTCCGCCGGGACGGCCGCGGGCATCGACGCCTGCCTCCACATCGTCCGCAAGGAGCACGGCTCCGAGGTGGCCAACACGATCGCCCGCCGCATGGTCGTCCCGCCGCACCGCGACGGCGGCCAGGCCCAGTACGTGGAGCGCCCGCTGCCGGCGACGCGCTGCGACACCGTGGGCGGGGTGCTGGCGTGGATGGAGCGGCATCTGGGAGAGCCGGTGACCGTGGAGGAGCTGGCGGCGCGGGCGCACATGTCGCCGCGCACGTTCGCGCGACGCTTCCAGCAGGAGACCGGCACGACGCCGTACCGCTGGCTGCTGCGCCAACGCGTCCTGTTCGCCCAGGAGTTGCTGGAGGGCACGGACGAGACGGTGGACGCGATCGCCGCGCGCGCCGGGTTCGGCAACGCGGCGGCGATGCGCCATCAGTTCATGAAGGCGTTGGGGACGACCCCCAACGCCTTCCGAAGGACCTTCCGGGTGAAGCTCGCCTCCTAGGCTCCGGTCACCGGCGGTCAGCCACGGGCCCACACCCGCAGGTTCCCGTTCTTGGGGCCGATGGTGATGCCCAGCTTCGCCGTCGACTCCGTCTCGGGGACCGTCTCGAATCGCCACCGCGACACCAAGGTGCCCAGGATGAGGCCGAGCCCGACCATACTGAAGTGATCGCCGGGGCACTTGCGGTTGCCTGTGCCGAACGGCTGGTGTGCCACCTTCGCGACGTCCGTGACGCGCTCCGGCAGCCATCGGTCGGGGTCAAAGACGTTCACGTCGTCGAACGAGCGCGGGTCGTGCTGCATCGCGTACGGGCTGTAGACGATGTCCGTCCCGGCCGGAATGCGATACCCACCGAGCGTCGTATCGACCGCCGATATGCGCGTGAATATCCACACGCTGGGGCGAATGCGCATCGACTCGGCAAGGAGATTCCGCATATATGCGAGTTTCCCGAGGTCGCCGAAAGCCACCTGCCTGACGCCACCCGTCACCGATTCAACCTCTTCGTACAACCGGCTTTCATGGTCCGGGTGTTCGGCGAGGAGTCCGAGCGTCCAAGCCAGCGTCTTGGAGACATTCTCGCCGCCGGCCAACAGGAGGGCCAAAACCTGATCGTGGATCTCTTGGTCGGTGACCGCTTCACCGTCGTCGTCGTGCGCGTCGAGCAATGCCGCGAGAAGGTCTCCGGTGTCGATTCCCTCGGCCGCCTGAGCCCTTCGCTCGACGATGATCTCGTCGACCATGCGGTGCAATTCGGCCATCGCGCGCTCGAAACGCCGATTGGCCGGCAGGGGCAGCCGGTACAGCGGTCCGAAGGACAGGATCATCCGCCGGTACATGCCGACGAAGACCGTGCCCATCGTCTCGCCGAGGCGGTCCGAGCGGTCGTCCTCCGCGTCGATGTGCAGCATGGCGCGGGCCGTGATCCGGGCCGACAGGCGGAACATCTCGGCGTTGATGTCGACGGTCTGCCCGTCCTGCCAGCGGTCGGCCGCGGCCTGCGCCTCCTCTGCCATCAACGAGGCGTAGTCGGCGATCCGATCGGCCCGGAACGCGGGCTGGATGGCACGGCGCTGGCGCCGGTGCTTCTGCCCGTTGCTGCTCGCCACGCCCTCGCCGAGGAGCACCTCGAGGGCGTCCCACAACGCGCCGCCGACGATGAAGTCCGGGCTCTTGAGGAGCTTCTCGACCAGGACGGGGTCGCAGGCCGCGAAGACCGTCTTGGGGCCGAGCCGCAGCCGGACCACGTCGCCGCCGTCCCGCAGCCGGGTCAGGAAGGCCAGCGGGTCACGGAGCATCTGCGGGGCGTGGCCGAGCAGCGGCGCACCGCCGGGTGCGAGCGGCGGGAGCGACGCTCCCGCCTGGCCGGGCGCCGGGGCCGGCAGCGTGGATTCCACGGTCATGCGCACTCACCTGCCTGTTCGGGGATCCGGTCGGGGGTCCGGTCCGGGATCCGGTGGGGAGCCTGCCTCGGGATGCGGCCCGCGCCGGACACGCCGTCGGCACCGACCGGCTCGTCGCTGACGTACGGCGGGTTGCTGCGGTCCTCCCAGTCGTCGACCTGATAGCGGCCCGATTCGTGGTGGAACCAGTAGACGGAACTGAACCAGTTCCGCATGTTCTCCAGACATGACCTCATGGCCACGGAGAGGTCTTTTCCTTTTTCTCCGAGCGTCGCGACGCCGTCCGCGATGTTCCCGACCTCGATTTCCGCCTCAAGGAAATCGTCGACGCATACGAGGACTCGGCGCCGCACTTCCGCGGCGGCTTCGGGGACGGAAAGCCCCTCGTGCTCGATGAGGCTTATCCCGAGGTTGTGGAATTCGTTTCCCGCGAGTTCCTTGGGGAGCGAACACAGGTCGTTGTACCAGGCGGAGAAATCCTGGACGGAAAGTGCCGCGCGCATGAACGCCGGCGTTTTCCGTACCCACGCCGGGAGTTCGTACTGCGCCGTCGCCTCGAGCAGGTCTATCCAAATCCAGTGCGCGAAGGTCTGCCGGCGCAACTCTATGTACGCGTCGACGCCGGGCACGGTGCCCGTCGTCCGGTTCCTGAACTCCTCGTCGTACGCGTCGATCACCGGGTGGAAATGGCGGGCGAACCGCACGTTCCAGGTGTGGCTCAGCGAGCCGTAGAACCGCTGGAGACAGTCGGCGAACCCCGCGACCAGCGGATCCGCATGGTCGAGATGGAGCTCGGGCGCCTCGGTCGCCGCGTGTAACTGGGCGACGAGCCGGCCCCAGGCTTCCGCGCGACCGTGGATCACGTCCCGGTCGTGCCGGTCGTCCCAGGCGAAGAACCACGCGCTGTAGTCGCTGATCGTCGCGAGCAGTTCATCGGGGGCGCCGAGGTAGTAGCCGGCGACGAGGTCCGAATAGCACAAGCCGTCGGCATATTTCGCCACCTTGTCGGGCGGCATCAGCTCCATTTCCAGGAGCCAGGACCGGGTCCTTCCTTGGAGCTTCGGCCAATACGGGTGCAGTCGGCGAGGAAACCGACTCTCGATCACCGGAAGCGCCACAGCCGCCGGAACCGACGTATGTGAGAAAGCAGGCACGTAGTAACCCCTCTCTGTGGCCTGCAGCGCGCGCCCCTCCCGCTGTACCGGTCGCGCGCCGTCGTGTTACCCCGCGCTTTCTATTCAGCACCATAACTGACCGCGATGGGAACGGATTTGCTCCCCTCACTACCCCACACTTCCTGATTCTTCACCTGCCATGACCGGATTCGGGCGATACGCGTCCGGGCCGGGTACCCCTGCCCGCACATGCGAACGGCGCCCGGACGGAGGTCACTTCCGCACCGGACGCCGTCTGACGCCTCAACTCCCCCATGAGGGAAAGGTAGTTGCTCAGCTGTTGGGGACCACCGGGTAACGCGGCGTCCCCTCCTCCATCTGCTTCAACGCGTCCTTGCGCTCACGCTTCGAGAGACGGTCGATGTACAGGTACCCGTACAGGTGGTCGGTCTCGTGCTGCAGGCAGCGCGCGAAGTAGCCGGTGCCGCGCACGGTGATCGGGTTGCCCTTCTCGTCCCGGCCGTCGACCACCGCGTAGTCGGGGCGGGCGAGTTCGGCGTACGCGGTCGGCACGGACAGGCAGCCCTCGTTGGAGTCGTCGAGGCGACGCTGGTCGGTCGGCAGCTCGCGCAGGACCGGGTTGCAGACGACGCCGGTGTGCCGCATGCCGTCGTCGTCCGGGCAGTCGTACACGAAGACCTTCAGGTCCACACCGATCTGGTTGGCGGCGAGGCCCACGCCCTCGGCGGTGTGCTGGCTCGCGAACATGTCGTCGACGAGCTTCGCCAGCTCGTCGTCGAACTCGGTGACGTCCTTGCACTCCTTGTGCAGCACCGGGTTCCCGACGACGGTGATCGGCCGCGACGTGCCGCGCTCCCGGTACGCCGCCTCCCGGGCCTCACAGTCCTCGGTGTCGACGACGAAACCCTCGTCGTCCACGGGAAGCACGCCGCCGTGCTGCTGATCGGTGTCCTGCTGAGCCATGACGGACGAACGCCTTCCTAGGGAAACAACGAGAGGGAAACAACGAGGTGGAACCCTTACAGGGTACTTTCAGGGGCAGAGGGGGCGACCAACCAAACCCGCCCCGCACCTAACAGACCTCTTCGAGATCCCGCCAGTCACGCGAGTCCGGCGAATCCGCCACCCACCCGTCGAGCAACCCCCGCACCAGCGAAGCCGGCGCAGCCACACCGCACTCCCGCTCCGGCACCCACAGCTGCCCATCGGTCCGATGCCCAAGGGGCCCGGGATGCCCCGGCTCACTGTGGTCGTGCGGATCGAGATGCGTACCGTCCCCCTCGTCGGACGGCATCCGCGACTCCGAACACGTCCGGCACAGCAGCCGCACGGACGACGACCAGTCCTCCGCGGCGAAGCCCGCGTCGGCGGCCAGCCGCTCCAGCGCGTCCCGGTCGTCCTCGGTGGCGGCCTCGAGCAGCACCACCCAGGTGGGAACCGGCGAGGGCGCCCACAGCTCGATCTCGTCGAAGACCGGGTACGAGTGCCCGGCCGCCGTGGTCCGCTCCCCGTGCGGGACGCCGTCGTGCAGCACGACCTCGCCCCAGCGCCGCCCGGACGACGGCAGCGGGATGGAGAGCAGCTCGATGCGCGCGGGGTCGAGCCTGCGCCCCCACACCACCTCCGCCTCGCCCTCCGGCGACAGCCGCACCGCGGCGCTCCCGAGGTCCATCCCGGTCGGCTCCCCGGCAGCGGCGGCGCCGCCCGGCACCTTCAGCCCGTACGCCTGCCAGGCCCTGCGCGCGAGCGGCCAGTCCTGCAGGGCGGTGGCTGCGATGCCCACGTTCCACCAGTCCGGTGCCCCGCCCTCCTTCTCGAGCAGGGCGACGGCCCGCAGGCCGGTGGTGCGGGCCTGCTCCCAGTCGTGCCGGAACTTGTGCAGCAGCGCGAGGTTGAACCAGGACTCCGACAGCCAGGGCTCCAGGTCGGCGGCCCGCGTGAGCAGCGCTCCCGCGTCCTCGTACCGGCCGTCGCCGATCAGCGTGAACGCGCGATCCGTGGCCTGCCGCCAGGAGGCGGAGGGCCGGTGCCGTCCCTTGCCGAAGATCCTCACGATTCCCGCCTGCCGATGCTCGAGGCCTGGGCCTCCGGTCTCTGAGTTTCTGCGTGTTCTACCTTGCTTTGCATCCAACCACGTACGGTCGGACGACCGCTCATTACCCATGGGTTACCCAACCGACCCTAGGCTCAGACCGGGCGTTCCAACCACCCTGGCCAGCGCCTCCACGACCTCTGGCTGGTAGTCGCGCCCCGTGGCCAGACGCAGGCTTTCCAGGGCCCTGAGCGGCCCCTGAGGTCCCTGTTCCCTGGCCATCTCGTCGTACGCGTTCGCTGTCCGCACAATCCGGGCGATGAGCGGCTGCTCGCGGTACGGGTCCGCCTGCCGCTCGACCACCACCGCCACCTGGGTGTCCACCCCGGTCTGACGGACGACGGCGCCGCCGAGCAGGGCGATCCGCCGCTGCTGGGCGGGCGGCAGCGCGGCGGTGGCGCCCTCGGCCACCGGGTCGACGAGCGAGAGCTGCCCGATGTCGTGCATCAGCGCCGCGTACTCGAGCACCGACAGGTCCGGCTGGGAGAGGCCCAGGTCGCGGCCGACGGCCCGGCTGAGCGCGGCCACCCGGCGGGCGTGCCCGTGCGGGGTGTAGCCGGCGATCTCGGTGGCGCGGGCCAGTGAGGTGATGGTCTGCCGGTACGTGGCCTTGACCACGGCGTACCGCCGGAACGCCAACTGGGTGAGCAGCAGCGGCAGGCTGATCAGGGGCAGCGCCCACAGCCCGGCGACGGCGACGGCGAGCGCCATGACGGCGCCCGTCGCGCACACGGCCGACCCGATCCCGAGCATCGCCCGCAGCTCGTCGCGCAGCAGCGGGCCGAACGGCCAGCGCGTCCTGGCGTGCGCCATGACGGCGGCGAGCACGGCATCGCACAACGCGGTCAGCACCAGCAGTCCGACGATCAACAGCGCGTAGTACGCCCCGTCCCCGAACCACTCCGCCAACACGCCCTGGTTGTACAGCGGTTGGAAGCAGACGGCGGCGAACGCGACGGTGAGCACGCGCCGCGTCACATGGTCGAGCGAGGCACCCTTTCCGCGCGCCACATGCGGTATGCAGCCGACGAGCGTGCCCGCGACGACGATTGCGACGACCTGTAGTGCGCCGTGGTGCGTGGGCCGCCCCGCGACCTCCCCGAGCAGCGCGTACGCGAGCGCCCCCGCGGCCCCGAGCGGCGCGGCCTCCCGGTCCTCTGCGCCACCCCACCGCGCCACCTCCCCCACGGCGACGAGCACCCCGAACGCCAGCGCGTTCCCCCGCTCGACAACGCCGTGCCAAACGGTGTCCCCCACAGCCACGGCGGCAACCACCACAGCAACCCCGAACACCACCACCAGCAAGCCGGACAACCGTCTCCCCGCCGTGCCGCGCAACGGATCCGGGGCCCCCGCGCCACGCTCCGGCTCGGCCCCCGTCACCGGGACGCCGCCGGCGGGACGGCGACGCTTTCCGGGCGGGGCGGTGGCACCACCGCCTCGTCCGCCGTGACCACGGGATGCCACCCGTCCCGCTCAAGGACCCGCACCAGCGCCCCCACCATCACCGGATCGAACTGCGAACCGGCGCACCGCTCCAGCTCCGTCAACGCCACCGGAACGGGCCGCGCCCGCGAATACGTACGCGTGGAAGTCATCGCGTCGAACGCGTCCGCCACCGCCACCACCCGCGCGAACTCCGGAATCTGCGCCCCCGCGAGCCCGTACGGATACCCGCTCCCGTCGAGCCGCTCATGGTGATGCAGAATCGCCGCCCGCGCCTCGCCCAGGAACGCGATCCCCCGCACCATCTCGTGCCCGTACTCGGGATGCAGCTGAATGACCTCGCGCTCCTCGGGTGTCAGCGGCCCGTCCTTGCGCAACAACCGTGTGGGCACGCCGAGTTTCCCCACGTCGTGCAGGATCCCGGCGAACCGCAGCGCCTCCACCCGCTCCCCCGCCATCCCGAGCTCGCGCGCGATCATCATCGACGCCTGCCCGACCCGCTCACTGTGCCCGCGCGTATAGCCGTCCTTGATGTCGACGGCCTGCACGAGCGCCCGGATCGTGGCCTGGTGGGCCGACCACTCCCGCTGGTACTGGGCGAACACCCAGCAGGAGATGTACATCGGCAGGAGCACGAGCAGCGCGGCGAGCGGACCGTACGAACTCGTCCACATCGTCGCCATCACCAGGCCCGCGAGCCCGTGTGCGGCCACCGGCGCGAGCATCCGCAGGAAGAGCCCCCGCCAGGCGCTGCGCACCGGGACCCGCTCCGCGGAGGCGAGCACGCCCCCGTCGAGCACGGTGAGTGTGGCGCAGAACGCGAGGACCGCGGCGCCACCGGGTACGAGCGCGTACGGGAACCGGGGGTCGGCGACCGCTTCGGGCCCGCCGAGCGCGCCGAAGACCCGGGCCGCGGCCCAGGAGGCGAGGGCGAGTTGGGCCGCGCGCCACACCTTGCGCAGCCACGCGGGCCGCCGCTCGACAGTGGTGAGCAGGGCGCCGGGCAGGGCGACGAGCGCGGCGGCGGCCGGCGGCAGCAGAAACGCCCCGGCGAGCAGGACGGGAAAGAAGGTGCCCATCCCCTTGGGGGCGCGCCGCCCGACGAGCCGGCAGCGGCCGAGCTGCTCACATCCTGCGTAGAGGAACGCGAGCAGCGCGACGCCGGGCCACGACGTGGTGGCGGAGAACGCGGGGGCGGCGCAGACCACGGCGACGCCGGCGGTCAGGAGCACATACGCACGGGCCACAGGCGGAACCGACCGCATGCCCCAACTCCCTCCCCAAGGCGTCCAGTTCAGGGAGGATAGGACGCGCGGGAAGGCGCTCGCGCCGCATCACGGGGATTGCCCGGACCTCGGGCCCCGGATTCGCACGATCGGGTGAACGGGGCCCGGTTCAGCAGGCACTTCCGGCAACAGGCGCTTCAGACGAAGCCACTTCAGGCGACAGGCGCCTCAGGCGAGCGGATTGCCCATGCCCTCTTCGGGCGTGACCTGGCCCGAGCGGATCACTTCGATCCGCCCCATGACCTTGGCCCGCAGATCGGTGGGCACGTCGTCATGACCGCAGCACCGCTTCACCAGCTTCTTCACGGCCTGCTCGAGGCCGTACTTCTCCAGGCACGGGGAGCACTCCTCGAAGTGCACCTCGAACTTGGTGCAGTCACTGTCCGGCATCTCGTGGTCGAGGAACTCGTAGAGATGGTCCAGGACTTCACTGCAGTCCGTCTCGTGCGGCTCTCCGCAGCTCATGAGCCCGAGCCTTTCGCTTCGTTCGCCTGACCGGCACCGGCCGGGACGAGCCCGCGATCACGGGCGTAGTCCTCCAGCATGCCGCGCAGCTGGCGACGGCCACGGTGCAGCCGGGACATCACCGTACCGATGGGTGTTCCCATGATGTCCGCGATCTCCTTGTACGCAAAGCCCTCTACGTCCGCGAGATAGACCGCGATGCGGAATTCCTCGGGGATCGCCTGGAGCGCCCGCTTCACGTCCGAGTCGGGCAGGTGGTCGAGCGCCTGCGACTCGGCGGAGCGCAGACCGGTCGACATGTGCGACTCGGCCCGGGCCAGCTGCCAGTCCTCGATCTCCTCGGCGGCACTGCGCTGGGGCTCGCGCTGCTTCTTGCGGTACGAGTTGATGAAAGTGTTCGTAAGGATCCGGTACAGCCACGCCTTGAGGTTCGTGCCCTCACGGAACTGGTGGAACGAGGCGTACGCCTTCGCATACGTCTCCTGCACCAGGTCCTCGGCGTCGGCCGGGTTGCGCGTCATGCGCAGGGCCGCCGAATACATCTGGTCGAGAAATTCCAGCGCGTCCCGCTCGAAGCGCGCGTTGCGCTCAGCGGTGCTCTCCCCGTTCCCGGGAGTCTCGGGGCGCTCCTCCGCGTGGCCGTGCTCGGTCCCTGCGTCGGTCCCTGTGACCGGACCCACCTCCTCAAGCGATGTCACGGAGCCAAAGGAGACCCCGCTCGAATCGGAGGATAGACGACGATCCGGTCCGCCCGCCGCCCGAACAGGAGCGGTCTTGGCCGCGCTCAGCACGCTCCACTCCAGGTCAGGAGCGGTGGCACGGCTGGGGCAAGCGACTGAACCCATGCGGCGGACTTCCTCTCGTACGAACTCTGTGCACCGACAGTCCGCACAACAGTCGTCCCGGCCTCAACATTCCCGGCTGCTAGACGAGTGATCCGGTCCACTTCGTGACCGCGTCGGTGATCACGGAGAGGGCCTCGTCCTGGGTGATGTCCGCGCGCTTCGGGACGGCGAAGCCATGGTCCCCGTAGGGGACTTCGGTGAGTTCGTACGCGCCGGACTCCGGGAATTCGGCGGGCTTGCCGAAGGGGTCGTTGCCGCCCTGTACGACGAGGGTGGGCACGCCCGCGCCGAGGAGTTCCTCGGCACGGGACTTCTCCGGCTTGCCCGGCGGGTGCAGCGGAAAGCTGAGCGCGAGCACGGCGGCGGCGCCGAGTTCCCCCGCGGTACGGCAGGCGACGCGGGCGCCGGCGCTCCTGCCTCCGGCGATCACCGGGAGTCCGGGCTTCTCCAATGCGGGCCAGATGCCCCGCCACCCCTTGTCGAGCGTCTTCGGGGCGGGCGCGAGCTTCTTCCCCGCGACGCGCCAGGGCTGCTCCACGAGAGCGACGCTCACTCCGTGGGCGGGGAGGGCCGCGGCGAGGGCCACGAGGTCGCGTGCCTCGATACCGCCACCGGCGCCATGACTGACGGCCAGCACCAGCTTCGGGGTCTTGGCGGAGTGCCAGGTGATACGGGCGTCGCCGGTTTCGGTGGGGATGATTTCGCTACGTGTCACGTGGCCATTTAAGCCCCGCTCTGGGACGAGAGCCCGCGGGGTCCGGGGCAGAGCCCCGAGTCGTCCATCACGGCCGACCGCGTCAGAAGAGCGTGCCCTCCTCCGGCCCCTCCAGCTCCCGCACAAGCTCCGCGCCGTTGTTGCGCACATTGCTCACCGCCGTGGACACGGGATATGCCCGCATCAGCCCCTCCGGAGGAGGGGCGAGGAGCGACCGAAGGTCATCGACGTCCGTACGGGCCGGGTCCAGCCAGTCGTCCCACCGGTCCGGTGTCAGCATCAGCGGCATCCGGGGGTGGATATCGGCGAGGGACCCCGGCCCCTCCTTCGGCGCGACGCCGAGCGGCGCGGTCTCCGCCTCCGTGGTGATCACGGAGCACGTCACCCACCAGGCCAGCGGGTGCTCGTCCGGGAGCGTGCGGTCGTGCCAGAACTCGTAGAGCCCGGCCATCGCGAAGACCGAGCCGTCCGCGGGCGTCACGAAGTACGGCTGCTTGCGCGGCCGCTTCTTCTTGCCCTCGACCTCCAGGTCGCGCTCGGCCGGCGCGGTCACCCACTCGTAATAGCCGTCCGCGGGCAGGATGCAGCGCCGCGTGGTGAAGGCCCGGCGGAACGAGGGCTTCTCGTGCACGGTCTCGGCCCGCGCGTTGATCATGCGGGCGCCGCCCTCCGGCGTCTTGGACCAGGACGGCACGAGCCCCCACTTGAGCTTGCGCAGCTGGCGAACCGGACGACCCGTGGCGGAGGAACTGTGAGAGGCGGCCTCGGCGTCCTTCACCGGGCGGTCGAGAACCGCGTAGACCTCCTTGGTGGGAGCCACATTGAAATCGGCCTCATAGGCCTCCTCCGGCTCCCACTTCTCGATCTCAAAGATTCCTGCGAGATCCTCGGGCCTGCGACTCGATGCATAACGTCCGCACATACGTGCCACAGTGCCAGATGCCGACCCGCCACCGAACCCGAACGGGAGCAGCCGAAACACATGGACGCCAGCCTCTGGGACCGGATCTTCGGGACCCAGTCCGACCCCGACCAGTGGGTGACGATCGCCACGGCCGTCGTCGCGCTCGCCGCGATCGTCCCGCACGGCATCTGGCGGCTGTCCCGTAACGCCATCACGATCGCCCACGAGGGCGGCCACGGCCTGATCGCCCTGCTGATGGGCCGCCGCCTCGACGGCATCCGGCTGCACGGCGACACCAGCGGCCTCACCGTGAGCCGCGGCAAACCGACCGGCCTCGGCATGATCCTGACCGCGGCCGCCGGGTACACGGCCCCGCCGCTGCTCGGTCTCGGCGGCGCGGCGCTGCTCTCCGAGGGACACATCACACTGCTGCTGTGGCTGGCCACGGCGCTGCTCGTGGCGATGCTCGTGATGATCAGGAACGCGTACGGGGTGCTGACCGTCGTCGTCGCCGGCGGCGCCTTCGTCCTCGTCTCCTGGCTCGCGGGGCCGCAGGTCCAGGCGGCCTTCGCGTACACCGTGGTCTGGTTCCTGCTCCTCGGTGGCGTGCGCCCCGCCTTCGAGCTGCAGCGCAAGCGCCACAGGGGAGGCGCGGGCGACTCCGACGCCGACCAGCTCTCGCGCCTCACGCACGTCCCCGCGGGAATGTGGCTGTTTTTCTTCCACGCCGTCTCACTGTGCTCACTGCTCGGCGGTGGCCGCTGGCTGCTGGGGCTGTGAGCAGGTGCCTTCCCGGGGGCCGACTAGAGTTGGGGCATGACCACGAACCCGGCCCACACCGCCCTCTGGCCCGCCCCTCTCGCGAGCGGAGCCGTCGACGCGACTGTTCAGGTGCCGGGGTCCAAATCCGTCACCAACCGGGCGCTCGTGCTCGCCGCGCTCGCCGCGGAGCCGGGCTGGCTGCGCCGCCCGCTGCGCTCCCGCGACACGCTGCTGATGGCGGCCGCGCTGCGCGAGATGGGTGTGGGCATCGAGGAAGGCGTGGGGCCCGACGGGTCCGGTGAGGCGTGGCGCGTCATCCCGTCCGGCCTTCAGGGGCCCGCCACGGTCGACGTCGGCAACGCGGGGACCGTGATGCGCTTCCTGCCGCCGGTCGCCTCGCTCGCCGACGGTCCGATCCGGTTCGACGGCGACCCCCGTTCGTACGAGCGTCCGCTGCACGGCGTGATCGACGCGCTGCGCGCGCTCGGCGCCCGGATCGACGACGAGGGCCGCGGCGCGCTGCCGCTGACGGTGCACGGCGGGGGCGCCCTGGAGGGCGGCCCGGTGGAGATCGACGCCTCGTCGTCGTCCCAGTTCGTTTCGGCCCTGCTGCTGTCGGGCCCGCGCTTCAACCAGGGAGTCGAGGTCCGGCACACGGGCTCGGCCCTCCCCTCCATGCCGCACATCCGCATGACGGTCGACATGCTGCGCGCGGTCGGCGCCCAGGTCGACACCCCGGAGTCGGGCGGCGAGCCGAACGTGTGGCGGGTCACGCCCGGCGCCCTGCTCGGCCGGGACATCACCATCGAGCCGGACCTGTCGAACGCCCAGCCGTTCCTGGCCGCGGCCCTGATCACCGGCGGCAAGGTGACGATCCCCGACTGGCCCGAGCACACCACGCAGCCCGGCGACGCGCTGCGCGACATCTTCACGCAGATGGGCGGCGGCTGTGAACTGACCGAGCGCGGGCTCGAGTTCACCGGGTCGGGGTCGATCCACGGCATCGACGTCGACCTGAGCGAGGTCGGCGAGCTGACCCCCGGCATCGCCGCGGTGGCCGCCCTGGCCGACTCCCCGTCCACCCTGCGCGGCGTCGCCCATCTGCGCCTGCACGAGACGGACCGCCTTGCCGCGCTCACCAAGGAGATCAACGAGCTGGGCGGTGATGTGACGGAGACCGCCGACGGTCTGCACATCCGCCCGCGCAAGCTGCACGGCGGGATCTTCCACACGTACGACGACCACCGCATGGCCACCGCGGGCGCGATCATCGGCCTCGCGGTCAAGGACGTACAGATCGAGAACGTGGCGACCACCGCGAAGACGCTGCCGGACTTCCCCGACATGTGGGCCGCGATGCTCGGGACCGACCGGGCCTAGGGGCACACCGCGATGCGCCGCTACGGCAAGCACACCGACGAGGACGACATCCGGCAGCGCCCGAACCGCAAGGGCAACCGGCCGCGGAGCAACATCCGCCCCAAGCACGAGGACGCGGCCGAGGGCATGGTCCTCACGGTCGACCGCGGCCGGCTCACCGTCCTCATCGACGACGTCCCCGTGACCGCGATGAAGGCCCGCGAGCTGGGCCGCAAGGCGGCGGTCGTGGGCGACCGGGTCTCCGTCGTCGGCGATCTGTCCGGCAAGAAGGACACCCTCGCGCGCATCGTCCGCATCGGGGGCCGCAGCTCCCTGCTGCGCCGCACGGCGGACGACGACGACCCGTACGAGCGGGTGGTCGTCGCCAATGCCGACCAGCTCGCCATTGTCACCGCGCTCGCCGACCCCGAGCCGCGCCCGCGCATGATCGACCGCTGCCTGGTGGCGGCGTTCGACGGCGGCCTCACCCCGCTCCTCGTCCTGACGAAGTCGGACCTGGCGCCGCCGGACAAGATGCTCGAGCTGTACGGGGCGCTCGACATCCCGTACGTCGTCACCAGCCGTACCGAGCTGGAGGACGGCTCGGCCGTGGAGCGGGTGCGCGAGCAGCTCGACGGGAAGATCACGGCGTTCGTCGGCCACTCCGGCGTCGGAAAGACGACGCTGGTCAACGCCCTGGTGCCGGACGATCAGCGGCGTACGACGGGGCATGTCAACGCGGTGACCGGGCGCGGCAGGCACACGACGACATCGGCGCTCGCGCTGCCGTTGTCGGGGGACGCGGGCTGGGTGATCGACACGCCCGGCGTGCGGTCGTTCGGGCTGCACCACGTGGACCCGTCGCGCGTCATCAACGCCTTCCCCGACCTGGTGCCGGGCACGGAGAACTGCCCGCGCGCGTGCAGCCACGACGAACCCGACTGCGCGCTGGACGCCTACGTGGAGGAGGGGCACGCGGATCCGGCCCGGCTGTACTCGCTGCGCCGCCTCCTCGCGACACGGGAGCGCCGGGACGGCGACTGAACTCGCGCTTGTTTGCTGCCGCGCCACACAGGTAAGGGCATAATCGCACCAAGCCGGACGCAAGATCACAGACATTCAGAGATCAGTGGAACGCGGGAGGCACAAGGACATGGCGTGGCTGCTGGTCGTCGTCGCGGGGATCCTGGAGACCGGATTCGCCGTCTGCCTGAAGCTCTCCCACGGCTTCACCCGGCTGTGGCCGACGGTCGCGTTCGCCGCGTTCGCCCTCGGCAGCTTCGGACTCCTCACGCTCTCCCTGAAGAAGCTCGACGTGGGTCCTGCCTACGCGGTGTGGACGGGCATCGGCGCGGCCGGCACGGCGATCTACGGCATGGTCTTCCTCGGGGACATGGTCTCGGTCCTCAAGATCGTCTCCATCAGCCTGGTGATCGCGGGCGTGATCGGCCTGCAGCTGTCGGGCTCGGCGCACTGACGCGTCCGCTCTACCGGCCCACCGAGCGTCCGTTCCACCGGCACCCTGAGCGTCCGCGCTACCGGCGCACGACCTCGCGCACCATCCGCGCGACCCCGCCCTCTCCCGGCGGCGCCATCACGCAAGACAGCGCCAGCCGCACCGCCACCTCGCAGTCCCGCGCCAGCGCCTCAACCTCGCTCTTCGCCACCCCCGGCACACCGAGCGCGGCCACACTCCGGTCCCGCACCGCGACCACGAAGTCGCCGGGCGCCGGCAGCGGCCCGTCCGCTCTGCGCTGGGCCGGCACGGACGAGGAGGACGGCACGGCGGACAGTGTCGGCGCGGGCAGGCGCTCGCTCCAGCACCCGGTGAGCGCGGCCCGCACCAGCGGATTGCGCCGCGCACTGGCGACGGTCCACTCGGCCACGCCGTCGAGCCCGCCCTCCTTCAACGCCCGGTCCACGCCCGCGAGATAGGCGTCTGCCTCTCGGCGCACGAGGGCGCGAGCGAGCCCTTCCTTGCTGCCGAACTCGTTGTAGAGGGTCTGCCGGGAGACCCCAGCGACCGCTGCCACGTCGACCATCCGCACCCCGCCCCACGGCCGTCGCCCGAGCGCCGTATAGGCCGCTTCCAGTAGGGATTCCCGCGCTGCAGGCATCGTCGCCTCCCCGGTTCGCCGGGTTTCGTCAGGCCTGTGTGGCCAGAGTTGACGCGCTCGTACGCGGTGTCAATCCCCCGCGTCGAGCGCACAGGGCCCGGCGTCGGATCGGTCCCTGTAGCAGTCGGCGTACCACGATCGATACTGTTCACTCATGCCCGACTACCAAGATGATCTGCGGCTCGCCCACGTCCTCGCGGACGTCGCCGATGCCGCGACGATGGACCGGTTCAAGGCTCTCGACCTGAAGGTGGAGACCAAACCGGACATGACTCCGGTGAGCGAGGCGGACAAGGCTGCCGAGGAGTTGATCCGCGGCAACCTTCAACGGGCACGGCCGCGTGACGCGATCCTGGGCGAGGAGTACGGGATCCAGGGCACGGGCCCGCGCCGCTGGGTCATCGACCCGATCGACGGGACCAAGAACTACGTGCGCGGCGTCCCGGTCTGGGCGACGCTGATCTCCCTGATGGAGGCCGGCGAGGGCGGCTACCAGCCGGTCGTCGGCGTCGTCTCCGCCCCCGCACTGCAGCGCCGTTGGTGGGCGGCGAAGGGAGCGGGCGCGTACACGGGCCGCAGCCTCACCTCCGCGTCGCGCATCCACGTCTCCAAGGTGGGCCGCCTGGAGGACGCCTCGTTCGCGTACTCCTCGCTGACCGGCTGGGAGGAGCAGGGCAGGCTCGACGGGTTCCTCGATCTGACGCGGGCCGTGTGGCGCACGCGCGGCTACGGGGACTTCTGGCCGTACATGATGGTCGCCGAGGGATCGATCGAGATGTGCGCCGAACCGGAGCTCTCCCTCTGGGACATGGCGGCGCCGTCGATCGTCGTCTCCGAGGCGGGCGGCAGCTACACCGGGCTCGACGGACGCCCCGGCCCGCACAGTGGCAACGCGGCGGCCTCGAACGGCCTGCTCCACGACCAACTGCTGAGCTATCTGCGCGCTTCGGTGTGAGTGCGGGTTGAACTCCTCACGCCCCTGAACTCACCTCTCGCGCCCCCTTGTTGGCACTCCCTTTACCTGCAACTCTGAGAGTCCCCCCACTTGTGAACTTGTGAACCGGTTCTCGTTCCTTACGGGCCCGGTGCCACAAGTACCTCACACAGGAAGGTGGCTCCATCCATGCTCGTCCGTGACGCCATGAGCACGATGGTCCTCACCATCGGCCCCAACCACACCCTGCGCCAGGCGGCCCGGCTGATGTCCGCGCGGCACGTCGGCGCCGCCGTCGTCCTCGACCCGGACGGCATCGGCGTCGGCATCCTGACCGAGCGCGACATCCTCAACGCCCTGGGCCAGAACCAGGATCCGGACCTGGAGACCGCGGGCACCCACACCACCACGGACGTCGTCTTTGCCGCCCCGTCGTGGACCGTGGAGGAGGCCGCCGCCGCCATGGCGCACGGCGGCTTCCGGCATCTCATCGTGCTCGACGGGCAGGAGCCGGTCGGCATCGTCTCGGTCCGCGACATCATCCGCCGCTGGGCCCCGGCCCGACGACAGCCCGCCCCGCTCCCGGCGTAGACACGACGCCTGGGCACGACGTCCGGACACGACGCTGCTCGGACACGACAAAGAGGGCCGGTTCCCCGAAGGGAGCCGGCCCTCTTTGCTCAACGGTTCTCGATCAGCGCAGGTCGAACCGGTCCAGGTCCATGACCTTGCTCCACGCCGCGGCGAAGTCCTTCACGAACTTCTCCTTGGCGTCGTCGCTCGCGTACACCTCGGCGAGCGCGCGCAGCTCGGAGTTGGAGCCGAAGACCAGGTCGGCGCGGGTACCGGTCCACTTGACCGCGCCACCGACGCGGCCCTCGAACTCGTCCTGCGCCTCGGACGTGGACTTCCACTCCGTGCCGATGTCGGTCACGTTGACGAAGAAGTCGTTCGTCAGCGTGCCGGGGCGGTCGGTGAAGACGCCGTGCTTCGACTTGCCCGTGTTGGCGCCGAGGACACGCAGACCGCCGACGAGGACGGTCATTTCGGGCGCGCTCAGGGTGAGCAGGTTCGCCTTGTCGGTGAGCAGGAACTCCGCCGGGAGGCGGTTGGCCTTGCCCACGTAGTTGCGGAAGCCGTCGGCCTTCGGCTCCAGCGCGGAGAACGACTCGATGTCGGTCTTCTCCTGCGAGGCGTCGACACGGCCCGGCGTGAACGGCACCTCGACCTCGACGCCGCCGTCCTTGGCGGCCTGCTCGACGGCCGCGGAGCCCGCGAGCACGATCAGGTCGGCCAGGGAGACCTTCTTGCCGCCGCCGGCGTTGAAGGACTGCTGGATGCCCTCGAGCGTACGCAGCACCTGCGCGAGGTTCTCCGGGTCGTTGACCTCCCAGCCGCGCTGCGGCTCGAGGCGGACGCGGGCACCGTTGGCGCCGCCGCGCTTGTCGCCGCCGCGGAAGGAGGAGGCCGAGGCCCAGGCCGCGGACACCAGCTGCGGGACCGTGAGGTCCGAGCCGAGGATCTGCTGCTTCAGCGTGGCGATGTCGGCGGCGTCGATGACCGCGCCCTCGCGCTCCGGCAGCGGGTCCTGCCACAGCAGCTCCTCGGAGGGAACCTCCGGGCCGAGGTAGCGGACGGCCGGGCCCAGGTCACGGTGCGTCAGCTTGTACCAGGCGCGGGCGAAGGCGTCCGCGAACTCCTCGGGGTTCTCGTAGAAGCGCCGCGAGATCGGCTCGTAGATCGGGTCGAACCTCAGCGAGAGGTCGGTCGTCAGCATCGTCGGCAGACGCTTCTGCGACGCGTCCTCGGGGTCCGGGATGGTCGCCTCGGCGTCCTTCGCCACCCACTGGTTGGCGCCGGCCGGGGACTGCGTGAGCTCCCACTCGTACCCGAAGAGGTTCTTGAAGAACTCGTTGGACCACTTGGTCGGGGTGGAGGTCCAGGTCACCTCGAGGCCGGAGGTGATGGAGTCACGGCCCTTGCCGGAGCCGTGCCCGGACTTCCAGCCGAGGCCCATCTGCTCCATCGGGGCGCCCTCGGGCTCGGCCTCGACGAGGTCCGCGTCCCCCGCACCGTGGGTCTTGCCGAAGGTGTGGCCACCGGCGATGAGGGCGACGGTCTCCTCGTCGTTCATCGCCATGCGGCGGAACGTCTCGCGGATGTCGCGGGCCGCGGCGATCGGGTCCGGGTTCCCGTTGGGACCCTCGGGGTTGACGTAGATGAGGCCCATCTGGACGGCGCCGAGCGGGTCCTCGAGATCGCGGTCGCCGGTGTAGCGCTGGTCGTCCAGCCAGATCTGCTCAGGACCCCAGTAGACGTCCTCGTCGGGCTCCCACACGTCGGGGCGGCCGCCGGCGAAGCCGAAGGTCTTGAAGCCCATGGTCTCCAGGGCGACATTGCCGGTGAGGATCAAGAGGTCGGCCCAGGAGATGCTCTGGCCGTACTTCTTCTTCACCGGCCACAGCAGACGGCGGGCCTTGTCGAGGTTGCCGTTGTCCGGCCAGCTGTTGAGCGGCGCGAAGCGCTGCTGCCCGGCACCGGCGCCACCGCGGCCGTCGCTGATGCGGTACGTACCGGCGGAGTGCCACGCCATGCGGATCATCAGCGGGCCGTAATTGCCGAAGTCGGCCGGCCACCAGTCCTGGGAAGTGGTGAGCACCTCGGCGATGTCCCGCTTCACGGCGGGCAGGTCGAGGGTCTTGAAAGCCTCGGCGTAGTCGAACTCCTCACCAAGAGGGTTCGCCACGGCCGGGTTCTTCGCAAGGATCTTCAGATTGAGCTGCTCCGGCCACCACTGACGGTTGCTGCCGCCCTGCGTCGGGTGCGCGGCCCGGCCGTGCGCGACCGGACAACCGCCCGCCTCCTCCGTCTTCGGGTCCGTGACCGGCGGTGCTTCTTGCTTCTCGGACATTGGGTGCCCTTCCCGAGTCGTCCTGTCGCTTGGCTATAGCCGAGCTTGATCCTACAATGGACAATGTCTAAGTCAAGGAAAGCTCCAAAGTCACATCCGTTCGGGGCCAAGGTCCCCTGACTGTTAGGCTGGTCCTTATGAGTGACCTGTTGGAACGGCTGCGCGGACGCGGCTGGCGGATGACCGCGCAGCGACGCGTCGTGGCCGAGGTCCTCGACGGGGACCACGTACACCTCACCGCTGACGAGGTGCATGCGCGCGCGACGGCGAGGCTGCCGGAGATCTCACGGGCCACCGTTTACAACACGCTGGGCGAGATGGTCTCGCTCGGTGAGGTGATCGAGGTCGCGACGGACAAGCGCGCCAAGCGCTACGACCCGAACGCGCACCGCCCGCACCAGCACCTGGTCTGCGACGTGTGCGGCCAGATCCGCGACGTGCACCCGACGGGCAATCCGCTGACGGCCCTGCCGTCCGACGAGCGCTTCGGCTTCACGATCTCGGACGTCGAGGTCACCTACCGGGGACTGTGCCCGAACTGCGCCGCGAAGGCGTAGCTCCTCACCCGGAACCCTCAACTCCGAAAGGCCCGCACCTCACGGTGCGGGCCTTTTGCCGTGCGGCCACAGGTCGCCGGGCCCCACTGTGCATGCGTCAACCACGCACCCCTTCCGCAATCTGACGGGTCGTCATATTCTCGCGGTCGCCCACGAGAATCCGCCGCACCCCGGAGGGCCCATGCATCCCAAGCTCCAAGCCCGCGCACTCACCAGGACTTTCGGCACCACGCACGCCCTCGGACCGCTCGACCTGACGGTCACTCCCGGCGAGTTCGTCTGCGTGGTCGGCCCCTCGGGCTGCGGAAAGTCCACCCTGCTCCGGATAGCCGCGGGCCTCACCCGCCCCTCCGGCGGCACCCTGGAGATCCGTACGACGAGCCCTCGTCCGGCGGCCATGATCTTCCAGGACTACGGGATCTACGACTGGAAAACCGTCCTGGCCAACGTCCGCTTCGGCCTCGACATCCAGAAGACCCCGCGCAAGGAGGCGAACGCCCGCGCCCGCGACTGGCTCGCCCGGATGGGCCTCGCCGACTTCGCCGACGCCTACCCGTCCGCCCTCTCCGGCGGCATGCGCCAGCGCGTCGCGATCGCGCGGGCGCTGGCGGTGGAGCCGGAGATCCTCCTCATGGACGAGCCCTTCGCGGCCCTCGACGCCCAGCTCCGCACGATCCTCCAGGACGAGCTGCTGGCACTCACGCAGACGACGCGGACCACCACGCTCTTCATCACGCACAGCCTGGAGGAGGCGATCGTCCTCGGCGACCGGGTCCTGGTGATGTCGGCCCGCCCCGGCCGCGTGATCGCCGAGCGCAGGCCGCCGTTCGAGCGCCCGCGCACCGGAGACATCCGCGACACCCCCGAATTCACCTCCCTGAAGGGCGAGTTGTGGGATCTGCTGCGCGGCGAGGTGCACCAGGAGGCGGTCCCGGCATGACCGCCCTCCCGTCACCCACCACCGCCCTTTCAACGAATGGGCTGCGCCCATGACCAACCTGATTCCGGCCAAGGCCACGGACGACGACCTCCTGGTCCGTGCCCCGGGCCCCCAGGAGCTCCACCCCACCCGCGCCCGGCGCAAACGCCGCGCCCTCGAACTCTCCCTCGCGATCGCGGTCCCCGTGGTCCTGATCCTGCTCTGGCAGCTCGCGGCCTCGCAGTCCTGGATCGACGAGCGCATCTACCCGGCCCCATCCACGATCCTCGCCGACGGCTGGCAGCGCGCGGCCGACGGCGAACTGTGGCCGGACGTCTGGGCCACCCTGAAGCGGGTCCTCGCCGGCTACGTCATCGGCACGGTGTCGGGCTACCTCCTCGGCCTCCTCATGGGCTCGATCTCCCTGGTCCGCGCGGCACTCGAACCCCTCCTCGACGCCCTCTACGTAGTGCCGAAGCTCGCCCTTCTGCCGATCTTCCTGAACATGTTCGGCCTGGGCGAGGGGCCGCAGATCGCGCTCGTCGCGGCGACGGTCTTCTTCTTCGTGTGGATCTCCACGATGGCGGCGGTCATCTCCGTCCCCACCGGCCACCGGGACGCCGGCCAGGTCTTCGGCGCGTCCCCCTGGCAGATGTTCCGGCACATCCTGCTGCCCGCCTCGCTCCCCGCCGTCCTGGTGGGCGCGCGCATCGCGGCGGGCGTCGCGGTCCTGGTCATCGTCGCCTCGGAGCAGATCGCCGCGAACGACGGCCTGGGCCATCTGATCTTCGACGCCCGCGCCCTCTTCCAGAACGACGTGATGTTCGTCGGCATCGTCTGCGTCGCCGCCCTCGGCGTCCTCTTCTCCGAACTGGTGCGCCTGGCAGGCCGGTTCCTCACGCCGTGGGCCCCACGCGACCGCGGCCGCAGCCAGTCCTGACTCTCCCTCTCTGCCCTTGCCTGCTCTTGTGTACGGAGGCTCCATGCGCACCAGATACGTAGGTACGACCCTGCTCGCGACCGGCGCCCTGCTGCTCGGCACGACGTCCTGCGCGAAGAACGACACCTCGTCCGACGCCGCGGCCAAGCCCCGCGCGATCAAGGCGGTCGCCGGCTGCGGCAAGGGCTCCTGGACGGATCCGGCGGACCGCTCCCCCGACCGGAAGCCGGCCCGCTGCGACAAGGGCGCGCCCGCCCCGGCCAAGCTCAGCAAGCCGCGCAAGCTGACGATCGCGACGGGCACGCTGAGCGCCGAGTACGTGGCCCCGCTCGAAATGGCCGTCAAGAAGGGCGAGTTCAAGAAGGAGGGCCTGGATGTGAAGCTGAAGGTCCTTCCCACGCCCGACGCCCTCCCCCTCCTCGCCAAGGGCGAGATCGACGCCCAGTGGGCCGCCCCGGAGGCGGCGGTCATGAACGGCATCCTCGGCGGCTTCGACATCAAGTGGGTGTCCGGCAACTTCTCCCCCGACCCCAAGTCCAAGAGCGGGCTGTGGGTGCGCCTCAAGAAGGGGCAGAGCGCGTCCCAGGTCCGGATGGCGGGCAAGAAGATGGGCACGCTGATCGGCAAGGGCTCGGTCGCCTCGTACCCGATGAACATCGCCCTGAAGAAGCACGACGGGGGCCTGAACAAGGTCCAGTTCCAGCAGCTCGGCTCGGCCGACGTGCTGACCGGGCTGCAGAACGGCGGGGTCGACTCGGCCTGGCTCCTCGACCCGATCTGGCGCAAGGTCGACGGCGACAAGCGCTACGCGTTCCTCGGCGGACAGCCTCAGGGCGAGCCGCTCGGCGGCCTCCTGTACGGGCCGAACCTCCTCAGCAAGGACCCGGACGCGGGCGTCGCGTTCCTGCGCGCGTACATCCGGACCGTGAACACGTACTTCCGGGGCGACTACAAGAAGGACCCCGCCTTCGTGACCGAACTGGCCCGCCTCCTGAAGACGGACAAGAAGGTCCTGGAGGAGACGCCGTCCCTCCGGATGGACTGGGAGATCCGCTCCGGCACGACGGACCGGCTTCAGGCTGCGTACAAGGCGGCGGGCGTCTCCGAGGGCGATCCGCTGCCGGAGTCGAAGACGGTGAACAGGAAGCTGTACGAGGAGGCGGTCGGCCACAAGCCGTGAAAACGCCCGAGGCCCGGATCCAATTGGATCCGGGCCTCGGACTTTCAGTAGCGGGGACAGGATTTGAACCTGCGACCTCTGGGTTATGAGCCCAGCGAGCTACCGAGCTGCTCCACCCCGCGCCGTTGTGTTCACAACCTTACGGCATGCCCCCCGACCAGCGCAAACCACTCCCTGCGGGGGGCCTCAGCCTCACGGGGTACCCCCGCCGCCTTGGGCAATCTGCCGCCAGGGGCGGCAGGGTGGGCAAGGCGGCACCCCGGCGCGGGCAGCGCCTTCGATCGCCCCCCACCCCGGCACAGCCGGATACCCCGGCACAGCCGGATACCCCCGGTACGGCCGAGCGCAGCGCTACGCCGACAACTCCTGCCGCAACGCATCCCGCAACCGCCCCGCCCGCTCCGCAACCTCCGCAGGGCCCAACTCGACCGCCCGGGACGCCCACTTCTGCCCCTCGGCGAGGTCACCCCGCCGCGCACACAGCAGCGCGAGCCGCAGCGCCGCCCGCCCGTGCCCCGCATCGGCCGCCCGCGTCCACCACAGCGCCGCCTCCGGCTCACTCCCCTCACGGGCGAGCAACAGCCCAAGGTTGAACGCCCCGTTGCGCGACCCGGCCTCCGCAGCCTCCCGGTACCACCGCGCCGCCTCCACCACATCGCCCCGCGCGGCGGCCAGCATCCCGACCCGCACCTGCGCCCGACGGTGCCCGTGCTCGGCAGCCCGCTCGTACCACTCCTCGCACTCGCTCTTCTCGGTGACGGGCTCCCCCAGCTCGTGCCGAACGGCGGGCGGCCGCCGCACATCGAGCAGCGAGGCGAGCCGGTACGCGGCCTCTGCGCTGCCGCCCCCGGCCGCACACCGCAGGTGCCGCTCGGCGGCCTGTTCGTCGCCCTCACGCTGCCGCGCGATGCCCGCCTGCAGCGCCGCCTCGGTGTGCCCGCCGGCCGCGGCCCGCTCGTACCACTGCAGCGCGGCCGCCTCGTCGTCCCGACTCGCGTACAGGATCCCGAGGTTGAACGCCGCGTCGACGCTCCCGGCCTCCGCCGCCTTGGAGAACCAGGGCTCGGCGCCGACCGCGTCCCCGTTCTGCAGGAGCAGGACCGCCAGCGCGTTGGCCGCCTCGCGGTGACCCGCGTAGGCGGCGCGGCGGTACCAGCCCTCGGCCTGCGCGGTGCGCTGCTGCTCGGCGCAGAGCAGGCCGAGGTTGTACGCGCCGTTGTTGTCGCCCGCGTCCATGGCCGCGCGGTACCAGCGCTCGGCGGTCTGCGTCTCGCCGCGCTCGGCGTGCAGGGCGCCCAGCGCGTTCGCCGCGTTGCCGTCGCCGTCCTGGGCGGCACGCAGCCACCACACGGCGGCGCTCTCCTCGTCGCCCGCGTCGCGCAGCAGGAACGCGAGAGCGCACGCGGCGCGCGCCTCACCGTCCTTGGCGGACGTCAGATACCAGCGCCCGGCCTCTTTCAGCTCGCCGCGCTTCTCCAGGATCGAACCGAGGTGCAGCGCGGCCCGCCGGTGCCCGCGCGCGGAGGCCTGCCGGTACCACTGCTCGGCCTCCTCTGCCGGGTTCCTGCCGTCGCCGGAGACGAGCACATCGGCGCCGCCCTTCCGGTCGAGCGCGCGGGCGAGCCGGTACGCGGCCTCACGGTGCCCGCGCTCGGCGGCGACCCGCATCCAGCGCTCGGCGCCGACGTCGCTGCGGTGCTCCAGAAGATCGGCGAGCGCGTACGCGCCCAGCGTGTGGCCGTGCTCGGCGGCCTGGCGCAGCCAGTACTCGGCGGCGGGCTCGTCGCCACGCTCGCGGAAGTAACGGCCCAGGGCGTGCGCGGCGGGAGCGGAGCCCGCGACGGCGGCGACACGCCACCAGCCCGCGGCCTCTTCCGCGTAGCCGCGCGTGTGGAGCAGGACTCCGAGGTTGTTGGCCGCGGCCCGGTCACCGGCGCCGGTGGCAGCACGAAGAAGGGGCTCGGCTCCGTCGAGATCTCCGCGGCGCAGCAGCATGGCGCCGAGGACGCTCATCGCCTCGACGTCGCCGGCCTCCGCGGCCAGCCGCTGGCGTGCTTCTTCCGCAGCCTCGCCGGGTTCGTCCCGATCTGTCGACTGCACAAACCGCCCTGTCTCCAACAGAGTTGCCTTGTCCCCCATAACGTCCATCGTCGCACCACCTGCAACCTGGGTACACCTGGAATACCGCAGCCAGTGAGGTCACTTCAGCGTTTTGTCGACATGCCCACAGGGAGACAAGTGAAACACAGTTTGCTCAACTCCCCCCGAGGGGAGCATCGTTCGCACACGCTTCGCACATGCCAGGGGCTCATGACAGCAGGGGCCCCGACGCACCGAAGGCCCGGAAGCCTTAGCTTCCGAGCCTTCGATCATCAGTAGCGGGGACAGGATTTGAACCTGCGACCTCTGGGTTATGAGCCCAGCGAGCTACCGAGCTGCTCCACCCCGCGCCGTTGTGTTCAAACCGTACCACGGCGCGGAGGGGTCACTTGACCGGTCAGCCGCCGGCCGCCTCCTTGTTGTCCCCGTTGCCGCTGTTCTTGTCGTTCTTGTTGTCCCCTGCCGCCTTGTCGGCCTTGCTCTGCGCGTCCTCGGCGCGTTCCAAGGCGTCCTGCAGCCGGTCCTGGGCCTTGCCGTAGGCGGTCCAGTCGTTGTCCTTCAGGGCCTCCTGGCCGTCCTTGAAGGCCTCGTCGGCGTCCGCGAGCGCTTCCTTCACCGTCGAGTTCTCCGGCGTCTCGCTCGTGTCCCCGCCGGGCTTCTCCGGCTCGGCCGGCGTGTCCGCGTCCACATCGAAGGCCTCGTTGAGCGCCTCGGACAGCGAGTCCGCGAAACCGATCTTGTTGCCGTACGAGACCGCGACCTTGCGCATGAGTGGGTACTCGGCATTGCGGCCCTGGGCGTAGATCGGCTCTACGTAGAGGAAGCCCTTGTCGAGCGGCACCGTCAGCAGATTGCCGTACAGGACCGTCGAGTCGGCGCCCTTCATATCGCGCACCCAGTTGGCCACGGAGCCCGAGGAGTTGAGCGTGTTCTGTACCTGCTCGGGTCCTGCGACCTTGTCCTCGGTGACTCTGAGCAGCCTTATGGCGCCGTAGTCCTTACTGGTCGCGTCGGCATCGACCGCCATGAAGGCTCTCAGGTTGGGCCGACCGCTCGGCGTGAACGTCGTCGTCAGTGAGAACTGCTGGCTGGTCTGACCCGGCATCTTCATGGACAGGTAGTACGGCGGGACCGCGCTGTTGTCCTTCTTGGTCGGGTCGTTCGGCACCTGCCACGCGTCGGACGCGTTGTAGAACTGGTTCGAGTTCGTCACGTGGTAGAGGCTCAGCAGCTCACGCTGGACCTTGAACATGTCCTGCGGGTAGCGCAGGTGCTCCTTCAAGGAGGCCGGGATCGCGCTCTTGGGCTCGACCGTGCCGGGGAACGCCTTCTTCCAGGTCTTGAGGACCGGGTCCTTGTCGTCCCACGTGTAGAGCTTGACCTCGCCCGTGCCCGCGTCGACGGTCGCCTTCACCGAGTTGCGGATGTAGTTGACCTGGTTCTGCTGGGCCACCACGGCGCGCTGGCTGTCCGCCTCGTTGAGCGAGTCGGCGGTGCTGTCGCCCAGCGTCGTACGGGACGCGTAGGGATAGCCGTTCGACGTCGTGTAGGCGTCGATGACCCACTTGATCTTGCCGTTCACGACCGTCGGATACGGGTCCCCGTCGATCGTCAGCCACGGCGCGACGGCCTCGACGCGCTCCTTGGGAGTGCGGTTGTAGAGGATCCGCGAGCCCTCACCGATGGCCCCCGAGTAGAGGATCTGCGGCTCGCTGAAGGCGACGGCGTACGCGGCGCGGTTGAGCGGGTTCGCCAGATTGACGCCGCCCTTGCCCTTGTAACTGGTCGTCTTCTGCGTGCCGTCGTCCTGCTCGTAGTCCAGCTCCTTCTGCGGCCCACCGACGATCGAGTACTGCGAGGTCTTCTCGCCGTAGTAGATGCGCTGGTTGTAGTCGCCGAGGTCGCCGGTGGTCGGCAGGCCCGACTCGGTGAACTGCGGGGCGCCCTGGGACGTCGCCGTCCCCTTCGCCGTCACGGCCCCGTAGCCGTGCGTGTAGACGAAGTGGTCGTTGATCCAGTTGCGCTTGTCGAGCTTGCTCAGGTTCAGCTCGCGCAGGCCGACGACGGTGTCCTGGCCGTTGTAGCGGTCCACGTCCAGAGTCGTCGGGAACTGGTAGTACTTCCGCTGCTGCTCGAGCTGCTGGAAGGTCGGCGAGACGATGTTCGGGTCGTTGAGCCGGTAGCTGGCCGCCGAGTCGGACTCCGTCCGCTGCTTCGCGGCGTCGTCCGAACCCTTGCCCTTGTAGTCCACGGGCTTGGCGTTGTCGATGCCGTAGGCCTTACGGGTCGCCTCGATGTTCTTCTTGATGTACGGGGCTTCCTTGGACTGCTCGTTCGGCTGGACCTGGAACTTCTGGACGATGGCCGGGTACAGGCCGCCGATCAGGATCGCCGAGAGCACCATCAGGCCGAAGCCGATGACCGGCAGCTGCCAGGTGCGCCGCCACAGGGTCGCGAAGAAGAGAATCGCGCAGATGACGGCGATGCAGAACAGGATCGTCTTCGCCGGCAGATACGCGTTCGCGTCGACGTACCTGAGGCCCGTCCAGTTGTCCGTCGCCTTGAAGTCGCTCTGCTTCACGGCGAGCCCGTACCGGTCGAGCCAGTACGCGACCGCCTTCAGGGCGACGAACACGCCCAGCAGGACGGAGAGGTGCCCCGTCGCCGCGGCCGTGGCCCGCGCGCCCGGGCTGGTGATCCGCAGGCCGCCGTACAGGTAGTGCGTCAGCGCAGCGGCGACCAGGCCGATGACGGCTGCCGCGAACCCGAAGCCGAGCAGGAAGCGGTACCAGGGCAGATCGAACGCGTAGAAGGACACGTCCATGTGGAACTGCGGGTCCTTCTGGTTGAACGGCACGCCGTTCACGAACATCAGCCATGTACGCCACTGGCTGGCGGCCGAGGCTCCCGCGATCAGACCCACAAGGGCGGTGATGCCGACGAGCAGCCACCGCTTGAAGGGCGCGATGCCCATCCGGTAGCGATCGAGGCTCTGCTGCTCCATCGACATGGCGCTCAGCGGCGGACGCAACCGGTGCGCCAGCCAGACGTTCACGCCGACGGCGAGCGCCATCAGCAGTCCGAAGACGAAGAAGAGCCCGATCTTCGTCCACAGTTGAGTCGTAAAGACGGACGAGAACTTGACCGAGCGGTACCAGAGCCAATCGGTCCAGAATCCGGCGAACATGACGAAGGCCATGCCGAGCACGGCCAGGACGCCCAGCGTCAACAACAGTGTTCGGGCACGCCGGGAGGGTCGGCCGACTCTGATCCGCGGTCCCGTCGGGCCCCCGCCGCGGTCCGGCATCTGGAAAGCCAAGGTGTGCACCTCGAAGTTCGGTATTCGGTCGGTCGGTCGGGCCCCCGAGAACGCGGACCCATCACCTATGCAACTTACTCACGCTTTACTCAGTTCCCGGTTCGGGCGACGAACGAGGCAGGATTGTGACCATGTCCAACACTCCCATGGCAGCGAGCCCCCTCACCCGAGCCGTACTCGAGATCGATGAGTACGCCGCCGGGCTTGGCTGGGACCAGCCCGCTCGCCTCTTCGCCCTCGTCGACACCGCCGCGCTGCGCGCCCAGGAACCCGCTCTCGCCGCCCAGCTCGGGCTCGAGGGCGAGCAGGAGGCCCCTGGCCTCACCCCGATCGAGCAGGACGAGATCCCTGCCGGAAAGCCGCTGGACGAGTTCCTCGGCACCATCGCGTGGCCCGACGCCGTCGTGGGCTGCGCGCTGACGGTCGAGCGGCTCATGCTGCCGCCGTCCGCGGAGGCGTCCGTCCCGGAGGGCCTCAGCAACGCGAAGCTCACGAAGTGGGTGGCCGAGCACCCGGACCGCCAGGAGGTCCGTATGACGGTCGGCGTGCTGCGCGACGGCACCCGCGACTCGGCGCTGCGGCTGCGCGAGAAGGACGCGACGACGGAGGTCCTCACGGGCTCGAATCTCGTACCGGGGCTCGCGGAGGCCCTGTCGGTGACGTTCGCCGAGTGACCTTTTCTTCGTCTACGTAGAGGGGCGCCATCGGAAGTCTCCGGTGGCGCCCCTCTACGTAGTGCGGTGTTTGCGCCTGTTCAGCCCTTGGCCGTGCAGGTGGTCAGGTCCGCCGTGTTGCCGCTGCGGATGTCCTTCAGGGCGTCCATCGCGTCGTCGATGGTGTCCACCTTGACGAGCGTGAGGCCGTCCGGGGTGTCCTTCGCCGCGGTGGCGCAGTTGTCCTTCGGCGTCAGGAAGTACTGCGCGCCCTTGTCGCGCGCGCCGACGGTCTTCATGCCGATGCCGCCGATGGGGCCGACCTTGCCGTCGTCGTCGATGGTGCCGGTGCCGGCCACGAACTTGCCACCGGTCAGGTCGTCCGACGTGAGCTTGTCGACGATGCCGAGCGAGAACATCAGACCCGCACTCGGACCGCCCACGTCGGCGAGCTTGATGTCGATCTCGAACGGGAAGGTGTGGTCGGTCCCCGCCTGGATGCCGACGATCGCGCGGTCGTCCTCGGCCTTCTCCGTCTTGATCGTCACGTTCTTCGTGCGGGTCGCTTCCTTGCCGGCCTTTTCGGCTGCGGCCGCCTCCTTGACGGGCACGACCGTGAAGACGACGTTCTCGCCCGGCTTGTGCTTGGTGACGAGCTTGGCGACGTCGGTGGGCTTGGTGACCTTGGTGCCGTCGACGGACTTGATGACGTCACCGGCGTGCAGCCTGCCCTGGGCCGGGCTGTCCTTGACGACACTGGAGACGATCACCCAGGACTTCACGGGGATGCCCATCTCGTGCAGCGCCGCCACCTTGGCGCTCTCCTGGGACTGGCTGAACTCCTCGGCGTTCTGCTGCGAGGACTGCTGCTCGGTCTGGCCGTCCGGGTAGAGCGTCTCGTGCGGCACCACGATGCTGTCGTGCGCGAGCCACCCGTAGACGGCCGACACCAGGTTCATGTTGTAGTCGGCGCTGGTGACGCGGACCGTCGTCATGTTCAGGTGGCCGGAGGCGTCGTACGTCTTGTGTCCGGAGATCTGGATCACGGGTTCGCCGCCGTGGTCCGCGAGGGTGTTCACCGTCGGTCCCGGCGACATCTCCGCGTAGGGCACTTTGATGAGCACCCCCGCGCACAAGAGCGCGATCAGCATCAGGGTCGAGGCGAGCATCGTCGCAGTGCGGCGTGGCATGGAACGACAGTACGGGACGACCCTGTCGACGCACCTGTGGGGCCGGGCCCGTCAGGTCCCTTGGTGCGACTTCTCCATCGCCTCACGGAAACGCGCGTAACCACTGAGTTCGGTGACGTCACCGGTCTTGTGGCGCTGACGGCCGGCCCAGATGCCCCAGAATCCGGCAGCCACCGCAGCGACAACCGGGATGAGCAACCACAGGAGCGCTGCCATGCCGACCTCCCGACCCCATGAGCGACTGCCACTGACGTATCAGCAGATTAACCATCCGCTGTCCCAACGCTCGCCGCCGGGGGGCGGTTACGCAACCGGAACCCCCGGAACCCCCTTGGGCCCGACCGGAGTCGGCCGGACAGAGCCTAGGGAATTTGAAGACAGGGCCTAGCAGGCGCCGACCCACTCCTCGGTGCCGTCCGAGAACGTCTGGTGCTTCCAGATCGGCACTTCGTGCTTCAGGTCGTCGATGAGCTTGCGGCAGGCCTCGAAGGCCTCGCCCCGGTGCGGGCAGGACACGGCGACGACGACCGCGAGATCGCCCACCGTCAGATCGCCGACTCGGTGAACGGCCGCCAGGGCGCGCACGGGGTACTCGGCGACGACCTTCTCCGCGACACGCCGCATCTCCGCCTCGGCGGTCGGGTGGCAGGAGTAGCCCAGCTTGTCCACGTCGGCCCCGCCGTCGTGATTGCGCACGGTCCCCACGAAGAGCGCGGTGCCGCCCGCCGCGTCGTCACCGACGGCCCGGAAGACCTCGTCGATGGAGAGCGGCGTCTCTCGGACGGCGAGCAACTGGATCGGGTCCTGTGCCCTCAGCTCGCCGGGGTGGTCGTGCTCAGTGGGTGCCATGCCCTCATCGTGCCGCACGCCGCCGACAACCGTGAATAGCGTTTTCGACCGGCACGCGCGCGTACCGGCTTGGAGCCTCCTACAGGTGCGCGAGCCTCAGATGCGCCGCCGCGCCTTCCGCACTCGCCGCACTACGGCCGCCGTGCCCAGGAGAGCGACGGTCGCGCCCGCTGCACCGGCCGCCGTCGCGTCCTTGCGGCCGAGGCGTCGGCCCGCGACGGTGCGCCGGCCCGCGACCTCCTCGAGCAGTTCCGCGAGGACCTCCTCGTTGGTCCACTGGGGTCGCCATCCGGAATCGTGGAGCCGGCTCCCGCTGACCACCCACGGGTACATCGTGTAGGCGAGGTCGCCCGCCGGGGAGGGCGTCAGGCCGATCCGGTGCAGCCGGGCCGCAGCGCCCAGGGCGACGGCGGAGGGCAGCTCCATGCGCCGGATGCCGCTGAGCTCCTCGACCTCCTCCTGCTCCAGCCAGCCGTCGCAGCCGACCGCGAGCTCTCCGTCGACCTTCTCCAGGGCCGCGTGCTCCAGGGCGCTGCACAGGTCGTCCACGTGGCAGAACTGCCAGGCGGGCCGCGAACCGGCCACTACAAGGAGGCGCGGCGACTCGAAGTACCGGGTGAGCGCCGTGTCCGTACCGCCGACGAGCACCGCCGGGCGCACCACCGTGACGTTCAGGCCGGGGTGCGCGCGGGGGGCGCGGCGGGCGAGTCGCTCGACCTCCAGGAGGTCGCCGACTCCGGTCGCCTCCGCGGTGGCGCGCAGTTCCGCGTCCTCGGCGAGCGGGAGCTCGTTGTCCTCAAGGGCTCCGTAGACCATCGTCGAGGTGCACAGGACGACGCGGTGCACGCCCGCGGCGGCCGCGGCGGTGAGCACCGTCTGGGTGCCCCGCACGTTGTAGGCGGTGCGGGCGGCGGGGTCGGACTCCAGGTCGAGGTCGAGGGCCAGGTGCACGACGACGTCGGCACCGCGCAGCTTCTCGGCGATGGCCGGGTCCCGCACATCCAGGACGTGCCAGGTCGCGGACGTGCACTCGCCGCGCCGCTCGTCGATGGCGAGGACCTGCTTGATCTCGTCCGAAGCGGCGAGCCGCTCGGTGAGCAGGGCTCCGATGCCGGACGCGGCACCGGTGACCGCGACGACGGGGCCGCGGACGGCTGAACTGGATGCAGGGTTTCGCGCTGCGCGAACCTGCGGATCTGGGGAACTCACCGGGCGTCTCCAGCGGTTGTCTTCAGTACGTACGTGTATGACGCGTACGTACCAGGAGGCATCCATCCTGCCGCAGGCAATGAGTCGGCGAAGCACTGAGGCCCGATCCGGCCATGGTGTCTACGCTGGGTGTGTAGTCGGGCAGTCGCCGCCGGGCCCAGAAACCGGCGGCCCAACCAGCCGAGGAATCCCGTGAGTGACACCCCATTCGGTTTCGGCCTTCCGCCGGAGGAGCCGGAAGACGGCGACGAGGGCAAGAAGAAGGACCAGCAGGGCGGTGGCGGTCAGGGACCGGCCGGCCCGTTCGGATTCGGGTTCCCGGGCCTGCCCGGCGCGGGCGGCCCGGGCGGCGAGGGCGGGGACAACCCGTTCGCTGCCATGTTCGGCTCGATGAATCCGAACGATCTGGGCGCCGCGTTCCAGCAGCTCGGCCAGATGCTCTCCTACGAGGGCGGGCCGGTGAACTGGGACATGGCCAAGGACATCGCCCGCCAGACCGTCTCGCAGGGCACGCAGGACGGCGTCAAGGACTCCAGCGTGGGCCCCGCCGAGCGCACCGCGGTCCAGGAGGCCGTGCGCCTGGCCGACCTGTGGCTGGACGACGCGACGTCGCTGCCTTCGGGCGCGCACTCGGCGGTGGCCTGGAGCCGCGCCGAGTGGGTCGAGGCGACCCTCCCGGTGTGGAAGGAGCTCGTCGATCCGGTCGCCGAGCGCGTCGGCATGGCCATGGGCGATGTGCTGCCCGAGGAGATGCAGGCCATGGCGGGCCCGCTGATCGGCATGATGCGCTCCATGGGCGGTGCCATGTTCGGCCAGCAGATCGGGCAGGCCATCGGCGTGCTCGCGGGCGAGGTCGTCGGGTCCACGGACATCGGCCTGCCCCTGGCCCCGGCCGGCAAGGCCGCGCTGCTGCCGCTGAACGTCGAGGCCTTCGGCAAGGACCTCGGGATCCCGCAGGAGGAGGTCCGCCTCTACCTGGCGCTGCGCGAGGCGGCCCACCAGCGGCTGTTCTCGCACGTGCCGTGGCTGCGCTCGCACCTGTTCGGTGCGGTCGAGGGGTACGCGCGCGGGATCAAGGTCGACACCTCGAAGCTGGAGGACGTGGTCGGCCAGTTCGACCCGCAGAACCCCGAGCAGATCCAGGAAGCACTCCAGCAGGGCATGTTCCAGCCGGAGGACTCCCCGGAGCAGAAGGCCGCTCTGGCCCGCCTGGAGACGGCTCTCGCGCTCGTCGAGGGCTGGGTCGACGCGGTGGTCCACGCGGCCGCGAAGCCGCGCCTGTCGTCCGCCGACGCGCTGCGCGAGACGCTGCGCCGCCGCCGTGCGACCGGTGGCCCCGCGGAGCAGACGTTCGCGACGCTGATCGGCCTGGAGCTGCGTCCGCGCCGCCTGCGTGACGCCTCGCGCCTGTGGGCCTCGCTCACCGACGCGCGTGGTGTGGACGGGCGGGACGGCCTGTGGGCGCACCCGGACATGCTGCCGACGGCGTCCGACCTGGACGACCCGGACGGCTTCGTGCACCGCGACGAGCAGCTGGACTTCTCCGAGATCGACAAGATGCTCGGCGAGGCGGCGAGCGGCGGCTCCGTGGAGAAGCCGAACCTGAAGAAGGACGAGGACGACAAGGGCGAGGGCGACAAGAGCGAGGGCGACTCCGACAAGTGAGCCTGTACGACGACACGGTCCTCGTGCTCAAGAGCTACGAGGACCAGCCGGACCTGCGCCAGGCCTACCTGGACCATCTGTCGGAGCACGGCGCCGACGGCCTGTGGAAGCCCTGCACCGCGGGGCACATCACGGCGAGCGCCCTTGTCATCGACCCCGCGCGCGGGCGCGTACTGCTCACGCTCCACAAGAAGCTGCAGATGTGGCTTCAGATGGGTGGCCACTGCGAGCAGGGCGACCCGACGCTGCGGGCCGCGGCCCTGCGCGAGGCGACGGAGGAGTCGGGCATCCCCGGCCTCACTCTCCTGGAGGGCGGCCCGGTCCGTCTGGACCGGCACCCGATTCCGGGGCCGTGCACCCAGCACCTGGACGTGCAGTACGCGGCGCTCGCCCCGGCGGACGCCACGGAAGCCATCAGCGACGAGTCCCTGGACCTGCGCTGGCTCCCGTACTCCGAGGTCGCAGAGGTCGCCGACACCTCTGTCGTCCGTCTGGTGGAAGCCACCCGAGCACGGCTCTAGAAGGACATGCGTAAGGGGCGGTCACCATGGTGACCGCCCCTTACGCATACCTGCCTAGCTCCAGACGTTCCCCTGGTTCTGGCCACGGGCGCCCTGCTGCCCCATGCCGTACTGCGCGGCGAGGCCCCCGCCGGTCGCCGCGTGCTGCGGCGGCAGCAGCTCGCTGGGCTGGACGAGCGCGTAACCGCTGCCCATGAAGCTGAGCTCCCAGCCCTCGCCGGTGTTGCCCCGGCGCCGCCAGACGCCGGACGAATGCGTCTGCGCCTGCATCTGCACCCGGAGCCCGGTGGACCAGGCGACGATGGCGTCCGCGTCGGCATTGACGTACCGGTCGGGCGTGACCTGGAGCATCAGCGGCTGGCCGGACGTCATCAGCGCGACCTTGCCGTGCCCGGTGATGTTGAGCTGGTACTTGCCGGAGCCGGAGATCCCGAACTGGCTGTCCACGGCGACGACTTCGTGGTGCAGCGAGGAGTCCATCGCCAGCACGTAGCTGCTGTCGACGGTCAGACCGTCCTGCTCGACATCCACTACGTGGATGTACTGGGCGAGGTTCGCCAGGTAGACGGTGCCCTGCCCGTGGCAGCGCATCAGGCTGAGGCCCTCACCGGTGTGCGCGCGGGCGCGCTGCTGTCCGGACGTCTGGTACTCACCGTCGAACTCCATCAGCCCCTGGTAGGCGACCATCGCGCCCTTGCGGGCGAGGATGTCGTCGTGACCTTCCAGGGCGACCCGCAGCATCTGCGGGTTCTGCACCGTGTAGCGCTCCTGGGACTGCTGCTCGGTGTGCGCGAAAAGCGGACTCTGCATGGTGTTCTTCGCTCCCCCTCAGCCCCGGACTCGGAGGCGGTCGGTGCTGTCCTCACTGGGCTGTACGACGACGATGCCTTCCCCGGAGAAGCCCATCTGGTAGGCCTCGCCACTGCCGCGCCCGATGAGCGAGCCGGCCCTGAAGCTGCGCTTGCCCTTCACCTTCAGGCTCGGCGACCAGGCGATGAGCGCGTCGGGGTCCACGTAGGTCTCGTCCTCGCCGCGGCCGCAGTCGACCACGATGGGGGTGCCGCGCGAGGTCAGGGCGACGTGCCCCTGCCCGCTGACCGTGATGTTCCACAGGCCCTGCCCGGTGAACTTGGCGAGGCCCTTCACCCGCTCGACGCCCCACTGGAGGTGCGCGTCGAAGGCGAGGAGGTTGGTGCCGTTGACGGAGATCGACTCGCCACCGAGGTTGATGACGACGACGTCCGCGCCGTAGTCGGCGAGGTAGAGCAGGCCGTCACCGGAGCACTTCATAAGAGGCGCGCCCTCACCGGTCATCCAGTCACGGGCGATCTGGCGGACGGCGGGCGGGTTGGGCTCGTACTGGACGAAGCCTTCGTAGGCGACCATCGAGCCCACGCGCGCGAAGAGGTCGTTTCCGGTCTGCATGGCGACCTTCAGCATGTTGCTGCCGTGGTTCTCCATGCGGGCGGCTACCGGGGTCGGGGCGAAGCCCGCGAGCGGCTGGTTCATGACGGGCTCCCTCAGACCTCGTACGGCTGGACGACGATGAAGTTGCCGGGTGCGCCCCGGAACTGCAGGTTGACGCCTTCGCCGCTGTCGCCCGGATAGGCGTTGCGGCGCATGCGGACCTGGTTGGAGACGATCGCCTGCGAGGCCGCGGACCAGGCCACGACGGCGTTGGAGTCGGCGAACGTGGTGGGCGTGACCGGCAGCACGACGGGCGTGCCGTGGGTCTTCACGACGACCGTTCCCGTGCCCTGGAACTGGAGCACGAACAGGGCCCCTCCGGGGATGCCGTGCCCTTCGATCCTGCGGACTTCGTGCTGCAGGCTCTCGTCGAACGCGAGGACGTTCTCCGCGGAGACGCAGATCGCGTCGCCCTGGAGCTCGATGGGGTGCACGTGGGTGGCCTCTTCCGCGAAGAAGACCTGGCCACGGCCGGAGCAGCGCATCAGCTGCATCTCCTGGCCGGTGGCGTTGCCCACGATGCGGCCCGCGAACCCGGCGCCCTTGTAGCTGAATTCGACCTTGCCCTGGTAGAGCACCATGCTGCCCTGACGGGCGAGGACGGGCTGGTCGCCACCGGCTCCGAGGTCGACCCGGATCAGCTTCTTGTTCTGGAGCGTCCAGCGCTGCCCCGTCGGAGCCTCGCGGAACTTCTCCAGGGCGGCGGCCACGCCCGGCGCGGCGGCCTGCTGCGGGATGCCCTGCGGCGCACCCTGCGGGGAGGGAGCGGCCGGGGGCTGGCCGAAGACGTGCTGAGCAGGGGGCGTCTGGGGCTGCTGCCCGAAGCCCTGCGGAGCGGGCGGAGTCTGGGGCTGCTGGCCGTAGCCGGGCGGCAGGGTTGCGCCGCCCTGGCCGGGGACCTGGCCGAACTGCGGCTGCTGGGGCGGCTGCTGGCCGTACGGGTTCGGAGCGGTCGGCGCCGGGGGCGGCGGGACCGTGCCGGGCGGTGTGGCGAGCGGGGCGGCGATGGTGGGCGCCGCGTGCACCGAAGGCGCGGGGGCCGGCGGGGGCGTGGGTGCCGCCGGGGCGGTGTTCTGCGGCATCGGCTCGGGCGCCGGAGCGGGTGCGGGCGGGGCAGGCGCGGGTGCCGGAGCAGGCGCTGCGGGGGCCGCGAAGGACGGCGGTGCGGCGGCCTGGGCGGGAGGCGCGAAGCTGGGGGCCGCGGACTGCTCTGGCGCGGCAGCGGGCTCCTCCTCCGCGACCTCGCCACCGAAGTTCTTCAGCAGCGCGTCCAGGCCCCCGTCGAAGCCCTGCCCGACAGCGGCGAACCGCCACACGTCCTTCAGATAGAAATCGCCCAGCATCACCGCACGCTCGGTGGAGAACTCACCACCCTGGAAGGAATACCGCGCGACTTCCTCACCACCGGCGACGATACGGATGTATCCGGGAGCGACCTGCGACATCTGCCCGGCACCGTCGATGGTCGCGGTGAACGAAAGCTTTTGGATGTTCGCGGGGATCTTCTCGAGTGTGACGCGGAAGGACTCCGTGTCACCGGCCTGTGCGCCGAGCAGTTGGACGGATTCCTCGGGCGTTTTCGGCTGGTTGAAGAAGACGAAGTACCGGTCGTCGGACAACCGCTCGTCGGCGTCGAGGCCGAAGCAGCTGATGTCGAAGCTCAGTCCGGGGCCGGTGATCTGTACACCCACGTACAGATCCGTGCCAGCGGTGAGGTCACTGATCTTGGCCTTGTGGCCGCGTTGGAATTCCCTGGCCATGCGTAACGACCGTCCCCCATCCCGATGGTGATTGCGTCGCGCCAGGCTATCCGCAAACACCGACAGTGGGAGAAGTCGGTACACCCCTGGTACAGAAGGCGCGCTGAAGGACGATCAGTCGCCGCGCGTGGCAGGCAGATGCGGGAGCCGGTCGGCCGCGACCACTCCTTCGAGATATCCCCGCGCCCGCTCCGTGCGCGGATACGCCTCCAGGAGTCTCCAGAACCGCGGCCCGTGGCCGGGGACCAGCAGGTGCGCGAGCTCATGGATGAGTACGTAATCGACGACGTACTCGGGCATGCCCTGCAGCCGGTGGGAGAGCCGGATGCTGCCTTCCGCAGGAGTGCACGAACCCCACCGGGTGTTCTGGTTCGTGACCCACCGCACCGAAGCGGGGCGGGCCTTCCCGTCGAGGTACTGGTCCGACAGGCGCTCGGCGCGGTCCGCCAGCTCGGTGTCGCCGAGCACTCGCTTGCTCTCCTGCGCGGCGAGCTTGTCGAGCATGACGCCCACCCAGCGCTTCTCCTCGGCCTCCGACATGCGCGCCGGGATGAGCACCACGGTGCGATCGCCCTCGCGGTACGCGGAGACAGTTCTGCGACGCCGGGAGCTCCTGCGCACCTCGACCGCGCTCGCCCCCAGGCCGCCAGAGGGCGGGCTGGTCGTGCTGCGCGCTGTGTTCGTGGCACGGTGCAGTGGGTCGGCGGACACGCCCCGACGTTACCCGCTGGACCGGGCGGAAGTCCCGCCTCCGGAAGTCTTCGGTGCGGCCCCGCGATCCGCCTCTCGATTAGTACGACTATCACCCACAGCCTGTGGACAACTTTCCGCACGACTCCGGCCGTCCGGGCATGCTGGCGGTCGATCGACGGGAACGAGGCCGTCGGCACAGTACGGGGGACAGCCATGCATCCGATCCTGAAGCCGGCCCTGCGGCGCGGCTGGCACGACCTGAACACGGTGCAGTTCGGGCTCACGCCGGCTCATGCGGTCGTACTCGGCCCGGTCGACACGGCCACCGGCAGCTTCCTGACACTGATCGACGGCACCCGCGGGGTCCCGCTCCTGCGGGAGGAGGCCCAGAGAATGGGCCTTCCGGACGGGCATGTGGACGCGCTCCTGGAGCGGCTGAGCGGAGCGGGACTCGTCGACGACGCGACCGGCGGCGGCAGGCCCGGCGCGGAACTGCGCAAACAGACGCGCGCAATGGATCGGCTCCGCCCCGACCATGCCGCCCTGACCGTCACGACATCGGAACCGGCCGAAGCGATACTGAAGTTGACCGCCCGGCGCGCGATGCGGGTCCAGGTAAGAGGCGCCGGACGGGTGGGCACGGTGATCGCCTCGGTGCTCGCGTCCGCGGGTGTCGGCCATGTGGACGTGCGGGACGGCGGATGCGTCGAACCCTGGGACGTGGCACCGGGCGGGCATCCGGTGGAGGCGACGGGCGAGCGCCGGGACGTGTCCGCACGGCGGGTGGTGCGCTCGATGGCGCCGGCCAGGCCGCCGCGCCCCGACCGGCGCAGGTCGGCCCCCGAGCGCCTCTCGGAGCCGGATCCCGAAGTGCCCCCGCTCTCCCTCGTGATCATTGCTCCGCGTGACGGACTCGCGGTCCACTCCCCCGACCCGGCCGCCGTCGAGGACCTGCTGGAGACCGGAATTCCCCACCTGTACGCGGGCGTCGTCGAGGCCACCGGTGTGGTCGGGCCGCTGGTGCTGCCCGGCGGGACTGGCTGCGCGCACTGCCTGCTCCTCGGGCGCACGGACCGCGATCCGACCTGGCCCCGGCTGCTCGCCCAGTGGAGTTCGGGGCCGGCCGGTCGTCAGGTGCAGGCCTGCGACCTGGGCCTTGCCATCGCCGTCGCGGGACTCGCCGCGGCCCATGGACTGACCTTCCTCGACGGGGAGTTGCCGTCGAGCACGGGGGCACGCTGGGAGGCGGCCGCGCCGGGCCTGGACTGGCACGCCCGACCGGTGTGGCCACATCCACAGTGCCCGTGCGGTGCGGGTGAGAGAGGTAACGGGCAGGAGGTCTCCGTGGAAGAAGAGCCGCACGACACAATGGCGGGGTAGGCAATGGCTGTCGGCACCACGGCACCCGGGCATGCGCGGCATGGCTGTTCGGCATTTGGAGGGGTGTATGTCTGATCTTCCCCGGAAGGCGGTTACCCGTACCGCCAAGCTGGCAGCACTGCCGATCGGCTTCGCGGGTCGCGCGACCTGGGGCATCGGCAGACGCATCGGCGGCAAGTCCGCCGAGATCGTCGGGCGGGAACTGCAGCAGCGCACGGCGGATCAGCTGTTCAAGGTGCTCGGTGAACTCAAGGGCGGGGCCATGAAGTTCGGGCAGGCGCTGTCCGTCTTCGAGTCCGCCCTGCCGGAGGACGTCGCGGGCCCGTACCGCGCCGCCCTGACGAAGCTTCAGGAGGCCGCGCCTCCGATGCCGACCCGCACCGTGCACGCGGTTCTCGACGAGCGGCTCGGCGAGCAATGGCGCGAGCTGTTCCTCGAGTTCGAGGACAAACCCTCGGCCGCCGCGTCGATCGGACAGGTGCATCGCGCCGTGTGGCACGACGGTCGCGAGGTCGCCGTGAAGGTGCAGTACCCGGGCGCGGGCGAGGCCCTGCTGTCGGACCTCGGCCAACTGAGCCGCTTCGCACGCCTGTTGGGCCCGCTGATCCCGGGCATGGACATCAAGCCACTCATCACCGAGTTGCGCGACCGGGTCTCCGAGGAACTGGACTACGCGCTGGAGGCGCGTGCCCAGCAGACACACGCGGAAGAGTTCGCCGACGACCCCGATGTCGTGGTGCCGCAGGTGGTGCACCAGTGCGAGCAGGTGCTGGTGACGGAGTGGATCGACGGGACACCGCTCGCCGAGATCATCGACAACGGCAGCGAGGAGGAGCGCGATCGCGCAGGTCAGCTACTGGCCCGCTTTCTGTTCTCGGGGCCCGCGCGCACGGGCCTGCTGCACGCGGATCCCCATCCGGGCAACTTCCGGCTGCTGCCGGACGAGAAGGGCGGCTGGCGCCTCGGCGTCCTCGACTTCGGCACGGTCGATCGACTGCCCGGCGGCCTGCCCGAGCCGATCGGTGCCTCCCTGCGCAGGACGCTCGACGGCGAAGCGGAAGGGGTCTACGAGCTGCTCTGCGAGGAGGGCTTCGTCAAGGAGTCGATCGAGCTCGAACCGGACGCGGTGCTCGACTACTTGCTGCCGATCATCGAGTCGGCCCGCGTCGACGCCTTCACGTTCACCCGCTCCTGGATGCGCCATCAGGCGGCCCGGATAGCCGACCCCCGCTCCCCCGCCCATCAACTGGGCAAGCAGCTCAACCTGCCGCCGTCGTATCTGCTGATACATCGGGTGACGCTCAGCACGATCGGGGTGCTGTGCCAGCTCGGGGCCACCGTGCGGCTGCGGGACGAACTGGAGGCCTGGGTGCCGGGCTTTGCCACCGAGGACGCGGCGGAGATCGAGGACCGGCCGGCGGCGGAGGCCTGATCACCACCAGTCGGAGTCGAGCCGTCCCTCGATGGCCCTGATGTTCTCTCGGGCGCAGGCGTCGCAGAAGTACCGCCGGGTGCCGCCCTCGACGGAACACGTCCAGGTCAGCGGCAGTTCCCGGACTGTCGTGCCACACCGCGCGCACGCGTGGGCCTGGTGGTCGGGCTGTTGCGCGGAGTCCCCGCCAGGAAGAGACGTCACTCGGCGACGATAACTCGATGAACCGATGAGCGCCGGGCGCCACACGCCTCGGGGGCCGGTCCGCTTGGGACCGGCCCCCGAGGAAGCAGCCGCTCTGTCGCGGCTCCTGCCGACGAAGCTGATGTCGACGGTTTCAGTTGGTTACTGCATGACGGCCATGGCGAGCGCACGCCGGGCGCGCAGCGAAGCGCGCTCGGCACGGCGCTGCATCCGGCGGGCGGTGGCCAGGCGCACGGCCCGGCGTTCGCTCTCGGCCACCCGCAGCTGCTCGTGCATATGCGCACGAGCCAGGGCTTCTGGGATGAGTTGCATCTGACGGGTCCTGTTCTGGCGCGACTCGTGCGCGCCGGGGGTGGTGAAGTCTGGGATTGCGGAACCTGCGGGCTCGCTCGTGGACGGCTTCATCGGGGCCTGCTTCTTGGGGTCGTGCGTCAGGGGGCGATCGATCGTTCCGGGGGTGTTCATGCCACGACCGGGTTCTTGCGCGGGCGGCCACGCGGCCGCTTCCGGGCAACGACAACGCCCTGGACGAACAGCTCGCCGCCCCAGACGCCCCAGGGCTCACGCCGCTCCTTGGCGCCGGCGAGGCAGGCCTCCATCAGCGGGCAGGTACGGCAGAGGGACTTGGCGTACTCGACGTCCGCCGGCGACTCCGCGAAGAAGACCTCGGGGTCGTAGGCACGGCAGGGGACGGGCACGTCGAGGTTCTCGATGGCGTCGTCGAGCGCGGTGAGCGCGGTCAGCGGGTTCAAGGTGGAGTCCTCCGTGGACACGGGCTGGGAAAGAGGGTCTGAAGGCGGTACGGACGGGGCGTGCGCTTCGAGTTGCACGGTGTCTTTTTCCTCGTCTGGTCGTCCGGCCGGTGGGCCGGGTGGCGGTGGTACCGGGTTCTTTTCTTGTCCCGAGGCCCCTGTTTCTCTGGTTCCTCGGAAGATCGCTGGATCTTCCGGGAAAACAGAAGGGCCGCGGATCCCGGGTGGGGTTCCGCGGCCCTGAAGGCGCCTGCCTGATCTCGTCAGGCTGGATCGCTCCAGGGTTCAGGCCCACGGAAGGCCCACATCGTGTGGTGCTGCGTCGTCTGCTTCCGGAATCCGGCACCGGCCGCCGCAAAGGCATAGGCCTGAGCCTGTGCCGTCGCTACTGCTTCCGGTGCCTTGGTCGGTCGCTCATTGCGCTCGCGAATGGGAAGACCCGCGAGGGACAGGCCGGACTCCGGACGCATGGCGGAGAAGCCAGACAGACCGGTGCCCAGGTTCGAGGAGCCGAGCAGGCAGGAAGCGACGACCGAGAGATCGGTCATTTTGGCGGTGCTGATGGAGCTGGCGTTGATGCTGATCACTGGAATCGCCTCCTCTCGGCGTCTCGGGGACCGGTGCGAACCGGTCCGACGGCATTCAAGTACAACACGGAACCAGGGCCTTCGAGAAGACCGCTGCTTTCGTGCTTAAGAACCTATGGGGATTGTTGGGGCATGCGCAAACTATTTTTTCGACGAGTTTGCGTCAGTCGTCCCCGGCCTCCTCGTCGACCTGATCACCAATCGTCTGACCTGCGCAAATGGCCAGAACGTCAGATCCGTACGTCCGAAACTTCCGGCGCCCGACGCCCGGGATGCGGGACAGTTCGGCCGCGTCCTCGGGGGCGGTCTCGGCGATGGCGATCAAGGTCTTGTCCGTGAAGACGCAGAACGCGGGCTGGCCGAGGTCCACCGCCGTGCGGCCCCGCCACTCGATCAGTCGCTCGTACAGCCCCTCGTCCATGTCCGACGGGCAGTCCTCGCAGCGCATCAGCTTCATCTCGGCGGCCTCAAGGGTGCGCCCGCACACGCGGCAGCGGGCCACCTTCCGGTCACCCCTGGGGCGTGTGGGGCCGGAGGACTCGCGGGTGCCCGTGCGGGTCCCGAACTCGATGCCGCCGCGCCCCGCACTCGCCCCGCGCCCCGCCGAGCCCGTCGACCCCGGCCGCAGCCCGTCGAGGAACCGGCTCGGCCTGCGGTTCGGGCGGCCGCCCGGCGAGCGGGACAGCGCCCAGGAAAGGCCGAGATGGCGCCGCGCGCGGGTCACCCCGACGTACAGGAGCCGCCGCTCCTCCTCGACCTGCTCGTCGGTCTTGGCGTAGGTGATCGGCATCATGCCCTCGGCGAGGCCGACCAGGAACACCGCGTCCCACTCGAGGCCCTTCGCCGCGTGCAGCGAAGCGAGGGTGACGCCCTCCACGGTCGGGGCGTGCTGCGCGCTCGCCCGCGCGTCGAGTTCCTCCACGAACGCGCTCAGGGTCGCGGTGGGCTCGGCTCTCGCGAGGTCCCCCGCGAGCCGGGCGATGGCGGCGAGCGACTCCCAGCGGTCCCGCACGGCGCCGGACCCCGCGGGCGGCTCCGTGGTCCAACCCGCGCCGGACAGGACGGCTCTGACCTGGGAGGGAAGATCGACGGCCTCGTCGAGTCCCGCGTCGTTGTCACCGAAGCGGGCCGCCGCGCGCAGCTCGTGGTGTGCCTTGCGCACCTCGGCCCGCTCGAAGAAGCGCTCGGCGCCGCGCAGCTGGTAGGGCACGCCCGCGTCGGCGAGTGCCTGTTCGTAGATCTCCGACTGCCCGTTCGTCCGGAACAGGATCGCGATCTCGCCGGCCGACACCCCGGAGTCGATCAGCTCCCGGATGCGGCCTGCGGCGCCTTCGGCCTCGGCGGGCTCGTCGGCGTACTCGATGTAGGTCGGCTCGGGGCCCGCCTCGCGCTGCGAAATCAGTTCCAGGCGGTGCTCGGCGGCGCGGCCGCTCGCCCTGGTCAGGACCCCATTGGCAAGGTGCACGACCTGGGGTGAGGAGCGGTAGTCGCGGACCAGCTTGACGACGGTGGCACTGGGGTGGCGCGTGCGGAAGTTGAGCAGGTGGTCGGGGGTGGCACCGGTGAAGGAGTAGATCGTCTGGCTGGCGTCACCGACGACGCAGAGGCTGTCGCGCTCGCCGAGCCACAGGTCGAGCAGGCGCTGCTGGAGCGGGCTGACGTCCTGGTACTCGTCGACGACGAAGTGCTGGTACTGGGCGCGGATCTGCTCGGCGATGTCCTGCCGGTCCTGGAGGATGCCCACGGTGAGCAGCAGGACGTCCTCGAAGTCGATGAGAGAGCGGTCCCGCTTGAGGGTTTCGTACGCGGAGTAGATCTGGGCGATCTCCGCGGGAAGCCGGGGCGCTTCACGGCCTGCCTTGTGCACCGCCGCGGCGTAGTCACCGGGGACGGTCTGCGTGACCTTGGACCACTCGATCTCCGCGGTCACGTCGCGCAGCTCACCGCGGTCCAGGCGCAGGCGCGAGGCGGCCGCGGCGTCGGCGACGAGCTGGATCTTGCGGTCGACGAGCCGGGGCAGCTCCCCGCCGACCGCCTTGGGCCAGAAGAACTGGAGCTGGCGCAGGGCGGCGGAGTGGAAGGTGCGGGCCTGTACCCCCACGGCGCCGAGCTGCCTGAGCCGGCCACGCATCTCACCGGCGGCACGGTTGGTGAACGTGACGGCGAGGACCGTATTGGGCTGGAGGATCCCCGCGCGGACGCCGTACGCGATGCGATGGGTGATCGCCCGCGTCTTGCCCGTGCCCGCGCCCGCGAGCACACACACCGGACCGTGCAGGGCCGTCGCCACGGCGCGCTGCTCGGGGTCGAGCCCCTCGAGCACCGCGTCGGCGTCACTCGGCGGAGCCGCATATTGGCCACGGCCGGGATCCTGCGGGAACAGGGTGGAGTGCGTTGCTGGTGTCACCCCGCCATGCTGCCAGGTCCGCGGGGACGGATGCGTCGCGTTGTCCACAGGTGCCGACCGTTAGTCGTACCAATGTGTTCGACGTGCGGGAATGGTCGCCGGATCACATACGTTCGACTCATTGCGAACACGCACCCCCAGCCACCGAAGGAGCGCGAGGAAATGCCGGGCACTGTGACGATGTACAGCACCACGTGGTGCGGCTACTGCCAGCGGCTGAAGAAGCAGATGGACCGTGAGGGCATCGGGTACACCGAGGTCAACATCGAGCACGACCCGGAGTCCGCAGCCTTCGTCGAGAAGGCGAACGGCGGGAACCAGACGGTCCCCACGCTCCTCGTGGTGTCCGACAGCGGCTCCGAGTCGGTCATGACGAACCCGTCGCTGGCCCAGGTCAAGCAGGCCATGGCCGCCTGAGCCGACCTGTCCCGAGCGAATGGCCCCCGCCCGCCCACGGGTACGGGGGCTTTCCGCTGTCCGCGGTCAGACGACCAGCAGCACGACCATCACGGCAAGGACGACCAGCAGGACGATCATCGTCAGCAGGTTCGCCGCTCGATTGCCGGTGATGTCCTGGTTGCCCCGGCGCCTGAGCGCCCACTCACGCCGCCGGGCCGCCGCTTCTTCTTCGCGCCTGCGCTGTTCCGCAGAGCCTGCCATTGTCCTGCCCCCTTGCGTCAGGGCTCCTGGGACCACCCTCGCACGAGGTCAGCGGGACCGCAGATGACTCAGAGCGCGTCGCTGGGCTTCGGCAGGGGCTTGCCGTACCAGAGCTCGATCAGCCGGGCCGCGATCGAGATCCCGTAGGGAGGCATGACCTCACCGGAGTCGAAGGCGGCCCGCAGGTCCTCGCGGGAGAACCAGCGCGCCTCGTGGATCTCGTCACCGTCCACGTTGATCTCGAAGGACGTGGCGTGCGCCATGAAGCCGAGCATGAGGCTGGACGGGAACGGCCAGGGCTGGCTGGCGACGTACTCGACGTCACCGACGACGACGCCCGCCTCCTCGAAGACCTCGCGCCGCACCGACTGCTCGATGGACTCGCCGGGCTCGACGAAGCCGGCGAGCGTCGAGAAGCGCCCTTCGGGCCAGTGCACCTGGCGGCCGAGCAGGATGCGGTCCTGATCGTCCGTGACGGCCATGATCACGGCCGGGTCGGTGCGCGGGTAGTGCTCGGCTCCGCAGGCCGGGCAGCGGCGGATGTGACCCGCGGCGGCGATGACGGTGCGTTCGCCGCAGCGGGAGCAGAAACGGTGCAGGCGCTGCCAGTTCTCCAGGGCGACGGCGTGCACCATGAGGCCCGCGTCCCGCTGCGAGAGGAGCATCCCCGCCTCGCGCAGGCCGGCCGGGCGCGCGGACTGGTCCATGCGCCCGGGAAGCGTGTCCTTCTGAAGCGCGAAGTAGCTCACGCCGTCCTCGTCGGTGCCCAGGAAGTAGCGATGCGCCTCCGTGAGGGGCGCTTCGAAGGCCGGGGTCATGACCAGTTCCGTCGTGCCGTCCGGTGTCTCGTCGATGAGCGCCTGACCGCCCGAGACCACGAAGACACGGGTGGTGGGGTGGCTCCACGCGGCGGCGAGCCAGGCCTCGTCGAGGCGGTGGTGCGCGGCGCGGTCGATTCCGCTCGGCGCGGAGAGCGAGAGGGGTCGCGTTGCGGCGAGGTCGGCGGTTCGGTCGGTCCAGGTGGTCACGAGTGCTTCCAACTCCCCGGGTGGAAAGGGCGGTTCGGCGGGCGGTTCGGCGAGGTGGGTGCGCGGGGCCTCAATCAGTGTGCATCTGCCCAGCTCTCCGCGAGATCGCCCCATAGATAGGCGGTTGTTTCGACACCCTTCATGAGGAGGTCGAGTTCGACCTTCTCGTTGGGGGCGTGCCAGCCGTCGGAGGGCACGGAGATGCCCAGGAAGAGCACCGGGGCGTCGAGGACGTCCTGAAGGTCGGCCGCGGGACCCGAGCCGCCCTCGCGCGTGAAGCGGATCTTCTGCTCGAAGGCCTGTCCCATGGCGCGTACGACGGATTTCAACGCCGGGTGGTCGAGCGGCGTGAGGCAGGGGCGGGTGGCGGCCCCGAAGGTGACCGTGTGGCGGATCCCCGCGGGCAGCTGCTCGGCGACCCAGGCGGTGACGGCCTTCTCGATCAGGTCCGGATCCTGCCCGGCGACCAGCCGGAAGGAGAGCTTGAGCATCGCGGAGGACGGCACGATCGTCTTGCCGCCGGGGCCCTGGTAGCCGCCGCCGATCCCGTTGACCTCGGCGGTGGGGCGGGCCCAGATCCGCTCCAGAGTGGTGAGCCCGGCCTCTCCGTAGGTGGCGCGGGACTTCGCCGTGCGCAGCCACTGCTCCTCGTCGAACGGAAGCTCCGCGAAGAGTTCGCGCTCCCGGTCGGTGAGCTCCACGATGCCGTCGTAGAAGCCGGGGACGGCCACGCGCGCGTGCTCGTCGTGCAGCGCGGCCACGAGGCGGGCGGCCGCGGTCGCCGGGTTCGGGACGGCGCCGCCGAAGGAGCCGGAGTGGATGTCCTGGTCGGGGCCGTACAGCTGGATCTCGCAGTCGGCGAGGCCGCGCATGCCGGTGCACACCGTGGGGGTGTCCTCGGACCACATGCCGGTGTCGGAGACGATCACGGTGTCCGCGGCCAGGCGCTCCTTGCGCTCTTCTACGAGGGCACGGAAGTGCGGGGAACCCGACTCCTCCTCGCCTTCGACGAGGAGCTTGAGGTTGACCGCGGGTGCGGTGCGGCCGGTCGCGGCCAGGTGGGCGCGCACGCCAAGGGTGTGGAAGAACACCTGACCCTTGTCGTCGGCCGCCCCGCGCGCGTGGAGCCGGTTTCCGACCACGACCGGCTCGAAGGGGTCGGTGTCCCAGCCGTCCTCGCGAGCGGCGGGCTGCACGTCGTGATGTCCGTAGACGAGGACCGTGGGGGCCGCGGGGTCGCCCGAGGGCCACTCGGCGAACACGGCGGGGGCGCCGGGCGTCTCCCACACCTCCGTGGTCGGGAAGCCGGTCCCGGCGAGCTTCGCGGCAAGCCAGTCGGCGCTGCGCCGTACGTCCGGTGCGTGGTCGGGCTGGGCGGACACGGAAGGGATCCGCAACCACGCGGCGAGGTCGTCGAGGAACGCCTCACGGTTGTTCTCGACATACGCACGGACTGTGCTGACGGCAGTGTCAACGGGCTTGCTCATGGTCACGAGCCTATCCGCCCGCCCTCACGTGTTCGTCCGGCGGTTCCTCCATGGGCTCCGCCGGCTGCTGCGGGTCCTCCAGCAGGAGCCGCTCCAGCTCCTCCCGGCCGGGCAGCCGACGCGGCCGGACCGTCTCCCCGGTGCGTACGTACAGGAAGGCGGCGCTCACCGCCTCCAGGGGCACGCCCTGCTGCTCGGCCCAGGCCAGCCGGTAGACGGCCAGCTGGAGGGGGTCGGCGGACTTCCGGTGGGCCGTCTTCCAGTCCACGATCTCGTACGTCGCCTCGTCGCCGTCGCCCTCCTTGTAGACGGCGTCGATACGGCCGCGAACGACGCGGCCCGCGATGGCCAGCTGGAAGGACGTCTCGACCCGGTAGGGAGAGCGATGGGCGTACGGGGTGCGCTCGAAGGCTTCCTTGAGCTCCTCCAGGTCGCGCTCGTCCGCGATCTCGGCATCGCTGCCGGGGAGCTCCTCGGGGTCGAGCATGGGCAGCCGCAGCTCTTCGAAGCGCGCCTCGATCCAGGCGTGGAACCGGGTGCCCCTGCGGGCCGCCGGCTGCGGCGGCTGGGGCATGGGGCGGGCGAGTTCCTGGGCGAAGGCGTCCGGGTCGGCGGCCATCCGCAGCAGCTGGGACGCGGTGAGCGTGTGCGGGACGGGAACATCGCGCACGGCGGCGCGGGCGCGCAACAGCTCGCCCGTCAGCGCGTCGAGGTCGCGGTCCCAGGAGGCGATGGTGCGCGCCTCCTCCGGGGTGAGCTCCGCTTCCGGGGCGGGAGCGGGATGCGGCACGACCGGGGCCGCCCGCTCGGGCTCGGCCACGCGCGCGACGGCACCGGCCGGGGACGCGTCGTCTTCGTAGCGGGCGTGGTCGTCCTCGTAGGGGTCGTGGTCGCCCCCGTCCGGGACGTAGTCGTCCTCGTAGGGGTCGTAGGGCGGTTCGTCGTCCTCGGGCGGCGGGGGCCAGTCGGGGTCCTCGAAGGGCGGCTCGTCGAGGACGGCGGGGTGCGTCTCCGTGTGGGCATACGCGGTCTCGGGCCCCGCGGCGCGCTCCAGGTGGGCGAGGACCGTATGGGCGGCGGCCCGGCGTCGCGCCCGCGCCTCCTCGTCCAGCGGCAGCGGCCAGGCGTGCTCGGCCGAATTCTCTTGGAGGGCCGGGTTCTCCTCGTTCTCCGCCGGTTCGTCCGCCCAGGCCTCGATCTCGCCGTACCCGGCGGCGCAGTGCTCGTACAGCGCCTGAAGGAAGTCCGAAGGGCCACGCGTGCGCTTCTGGGACGGTCCCCACCAGTGGCCGGAGCCGAGCAGCAGGGAGCGCGGACGCGTGAACGTGACGTATCCCAGGCGCAGTTCCTCGGTGTGCTGGTGGTCCTTCATGTCGGCGTGGAAGGCCTTCATGCCCTTGGAGTCCCACGTCTCGATTTCGGGCAGCGTGGCGCCGTCACCACGCAGTTCGTGGGGCAGCACCTTGGCCTGTGCCGTCCACTTCTCACGGCCTTGCGTGCTCGGGAACGTGCCGTTGACGAGACCGGGAACGGCGACGACATCCCATTCGAGGCCCTTGGATTTGTGGGCGGTGAGCACCTTCACGGTGTCCTCGCCACCGGGCAGCGCGTTGTCGAGGCCCTTCTCGTACTGCGCTGCGGTGCGCAGGAATCCGAGGAAGGCGAGCAGCGTCGCCGAGCCGTCGTTGGCCGCGAAGGACGCGGCGATGTCGAGGAAGTTGGACAGCGTCTCGCGGCGCCGGGCCGCCAACGCGTGCGGGGACGCGGAGAGTTCGACCTCCAGGCCGGTGACCGCCAGGACACGGTGCAGCACGTCCATGAGGGGGTCGGACAACGAGCGGCGCAGCTCGCGCAGTTCGGTGGCGAGCCGGGCGAAGCGCACGCGCGCGTCCGGTGAGAACGGCAGCCCGTCGTCGTCCTCATCGGTGTCGGTCGAGGTCTCCAGGAACGTATCGAGCGCGTCCGCCAGCGATATCACCTCGGAGGGATCGACCCCCTCGACGGCCGCGGCCAGGCGCCGGTCCGGGTCGTCGTCCTCTCCCCCGCGCGCGTGGGAGACCAAAAAGCGTGCCCGGCGCCCGAGGAGGGCGAGGTCGCGCGGGCCGATGCGCCAGCGCGGTCCGGTCAGGAGCCGCACGAGGGAGGCGTTGGCACCGGGGTCCTGGAGGACCTCGCACATGGCGACCAGGTCGGCGATCTCCGGGAGGTGCAACAGGCCGGAGAGGCCGACCACTTCGACCGGGATGTCACGGGCGACCAGGGCGCCCTGGATCTCGGCGAAGTCGGTCGCAGTGCGGCACAGCACGGCGATCTCGCCGGGCGCCGTTCCGGTGGCGACGAGGTGGCCGATGGAGTCGGCGAGCCAGTCGATCTCCTCGCTGTGCGTGCTCAGCAGGGCGCAGCGCACGACACCGTCCCCTTCGGCCCCGGGGGCGGGGCGCAGGGCCTCCACGCCCGCGTGCATCGCCCGGAGCGGCTCGGCCATCCCGTTGGCGAGGTCGAGCAGGCGGCCGCCACTGCGCCGGTTCTCGCTCAGCGAGAAGCGGGTGGCCGGGCGCCCGTCCGCGTACGCGAAGTGGCGCGGGAAGTCGTCGAGGTTGGCGACGGAGGCTCCGCGCCACCCGTAGATCGCCTGGCAAGGGTCGCCGACGGCGGTCACCGCGTGGCCCGTTCCCCCGCCGAAGAGGCCCGCGAGCAGGATCCGCTGCGCCACCGAGGTGTCCTGGTACTCGTCGAGCAGGACCACGCGGAACTCGTCGCGCAGGATCTCGCCGACCTCGGGCCGCGTGTCGGCCAGCGTCGCCGACAGGGCGATCTGGTCGCCGAAGTCGAGGAGGTCCCGCGAGCGCTTGGCCTCCCTGTAGTGCCCCACGAGCTCGGCCAGCTCCAGGCGCGCGGCGGCCGCCTCGGGCACCTTCCGCAGGTCTGCGTTGCTGAGCTTGACGCCTTCGAGGGCGCGCAGCAGCTCATGGTCGTACGCGCGCAGCCTGCCTGGCTGTACGAGGTGTTCCGCCAGCTCGCCGTCCAACGTGAGCAGGTCGCTGACCAGGTCGGCGAAGGAGCGGGTGAGAGCGGGATAGGGGCCGGGGGCTTCGCGCAGCACGCGCGCGGCGAGCTGGAAGCGGGTGGCGTCGGCGAGCAGCCGCGTCGTGGGTTCGAGCCCTATGCGCAGGCCGTGGTCGGTCAGCAGCCGGCCCGCGAAGGCGTGGTACGTGGAGATCACGGGCTCGCCCGGAGGGTTGTCCGGGTCGATGGCGTCGGGGTCGGTGACGCCGGCCTTGATCAGGGCCTTGCGGACCCGCTCGGCCAGTTCCCCGGCCGCCTTGTTGGTGAAGGTGAGGCCCAGGACCTGCTCAGGGGCGACCTGCCCTGTACCGACCAGCCAGACGACGCGGGCGGCCATCACCGTCGTCTTGCCGGAGCCCGCTCCGGCCACGATCACCTGCGGGGCGGGCGGCGCGGTGATGCAGGCCGTCTGCTCCGGGGTGAACGGGATGCCGAGCAGCTCTTTGAGCTGCTCGGGGTCGGTGAGGCGCGTGGTCACCTCATCGAGGCTAACGGGCACCACTGACAGCGCCGTCCTGTTCCGGCTCAGTGGAGGCACACGTCACTCGACGACGTGCTTGCCCTCCGGACGCGCGCTGCACGAGGCACGGAAGGCGCAGTGCGCGCAGTGCTGCCCGGTGGTCGGCACGAAGCGCTCGTCGAGGACCTTGCCGGCCGCGGTGGCGAGGAGGTCGCCGACCCACTCCCCCTCGAGGGGCTCTTGTGCCTGCACCTTCGGCAGGGCCTCGCCGCCGTCCTTCTTGGCGGCGCCCTGGCGAAGCTGCACCAGTTCCGCTCCTCCGGAGTGCGGACGAGCTCCGTCGAAGACCTCGTCGACCACGCCTTCGTTCACGGCGAGCTGGTACACGGCGAGCTGTGGGTGGTGGGCGACGTCCGCGGCGCTCGGTGTCTGCTTGCCGGTTTTGAAGTCGACTACGTAGGCACGGCCCTCGGCGTCCCGCTCCACACGGTCCATGGAGCCGCGAATGCGCACTTCGTAGGAGCCTGCTTCGAGCGTCACGTCGAAGTCGTGCTCGCTGGCGACGGCAGTGCGGCCCGTGCGGTCCATGACGTGCCACTGAAGGAACCGTTCGAGCGCGGCGCGGGCGTTCTCCTTCTCCTGGGCCGACTTCCAGGGCGCGTCGAAGGCGAGGGAGTCCCACACGGAGTCCAGGCGCTCCATGAGGACGGCGAGGTCGGCGGGTGTGCGCCCGGAGGCGACTTCGTCGGCCAGGACGTGCACGACGTTGCCGAATCCCTGGGCCGCTGTGGCGGGGGCGTCCGCCTTCACCTCGCGGCCGAGGAACCACTGCAGGGCGCAGGTGTTGGCCAGCTGGTCGAGGGCGCTTCCGGAGAGCACGACGGGCTTGTCCCGGTCGCGCAGCGGCACCTTGCTCTCGGTCGGCTCGTACATGCCCCACCAGCGGTACGGGTGGGCGGACGGCACGAGCGGTCTTCCGTCGTCGTCGCTGAGCGCCGCGAGCTGGGCGAGGCGGCGCGCGGCGGCCTCGCGCAGCCCTTCGGAGACGCGCGGGTCGACCGTCGTGGCGCGCAGTTCGGCGACGAGCGCGGCCACCGCCAGGGGGCGGCGCGGGCGCCCGGTGACGTCCTTGGGTTCCACGCCCAGCTCGGTCAGGAACCGGGACGGCTGGTCGCCGTCGTCCGCGGGCGCCTTCACCGCGGTGACGACGAGCCGCTCCCTCGCGCGCGTGGCGGCGACGTAGAACAGGCGTCGTTCCTCTGTGAGCAGCGCCCCGGGGGTGAGGGGTTCGGCGAGGCCGTCGCGTCCGATGCGGTCGGCCTCCAGGAGTGAACCGCGGCGCCGCAGATCGGGCCACAGCCCTTCCTGGACGCCCGCGACGACGACGAGCCGCCACTCCAGGCCCTTGGAGCGGTGCGCGGTCATCAGGCGCACGGCGTCGGGGCGCACGGCGCGTCCGGCGAGGGTGTCGGCCGCGATGTCCTGGGCCTCCAGTTCCTCCAGGAAGTTGCGGGCGCCACGGCCTCCGGTGCGCTCCTCCGCGCGCGAGGCGACGGCGAACAGGGCGCAGACGGCGTCCAGATCACGGTCCGCGTTGCGCCCGGCCGCGCCGCCTCGACGGGCGGCGCGCTCGAGCCGGTTCGGCCAGGGGGTGCCGTTCCACAGCTCCCAGAGGGCTTCCTCGGCGGTGCCGCCGTCGGCAAGCTTCTGGCGGGCGGTGGCGAGGAGCGCCCCGAGACGCTGCGCGCCGCGGGCGTACGCCGGGTCGTGCAGGGCGAGCCGCTCGGGCTCGACAAGAGCACGCGCTAGCAGCTCGTCCGAGGGCGGCGGCAGCGCGTTCCCGGACGCGCGTTCCTCCTCGCGCAGCGCGCGCCCCAGGCGGCGCAGATCGGCCGTGTCCATCCCGGCGAGCGGCGAGGCCAGGAGTTCGAGAGCCGTCTCGGTGTCGAGCCGGTACTCGTTTTCCGGGGTGTCCGGGGCGTCGGGGGCGTCCGGGGAGCCCGAGGCGTCCTCAGTGTCCGGAGAGTCCGGGGTATCCGCCCGGGCCACCACCTTGAGAGCCGTCAGCAGCGGCGTGACCGCCGGTTCGTGGCGCAGCGGCAGGTCGTCGCCGTCGATGTCGAGGGGGACGCCGGCCGCCGTGAGCGCGCGCCGCACCCCCGGAATGCTGCGCGCGCCGGCGCGCACCAGGACGGCCATGTCGCTCCACGGGATGCCGTCCTCCAAGTGGGCACGCCGCAGGATGTCCGCGATGTTGTCGAGCTCCGTACCGGACGTCGGATACGTGTAGACCTCGGCCCTGCCTCCGTCGCGTACGGGCGACAGCTCACGGTGGGCACGCACCTTGTGCGCGGGCAGCCGGGTCAGGGGCATCCGCTGGGTGATGCGGCGCGTCGCCTCCAGGAGACGGGCGCCGGAACGCCGGGATGTGGTGAGCACTTCGACCGGGGCGGGGGCGCCGTCCGCCTGCGGGAAGTCCCCGCGGAAGTCCAGGATGCCGTTCACGTCCGCGCCCCGGAACGCGTAGATCGACTGGTCCGGGTCGCCGAAGGCGACGAGCGTGCGCCCCCCGCCCGCGAGCGCGTGCAGCAGCCGCACCTGGGCGGGGTCGGTGTCCTGGTACTCGTCGACGAACACGGCGTCGTACTGCGTGGCGAGCCGGTCCGCGACCTCCGTGCGGCGCGCGAGGAGCACGGCGCGATGCACCAGTTCCGCGTAGTCGAGCACGCCCTGTGCGTCGAGGACGTCCAGGTACTCGGCAAGGAAGGTGGCGGCCGCCCGCCAGTCCGGACGGCCGATGCGGCGTGCGAAGGCGTCCAGGGCGGCCGGCCCCAGGCCCAGCTCCCGGCTCCGGGCGAGGACCGCGCGTACCTCGTCGGCGAAGCCCCGCGTGGTGAGGCACGCGCGCAGCTCGTCGGGCCAGCGCACATGCGCGAGCCCCGCCTGCTCCAGGTCGATCTGCCCCGCGAGCAGTTCCCGTACGGCGACGTCCTGCTCGGGCCCCGACAGCAGCCGCAAGGGCTCCACGAAGAGGTCCGCGTCCTGGTGGGCGCGGACCAGGGCGTAACAGAACGAGTGGAACGTCGTGGCCTGTGGGGCGTGTGCGGCGCCGATGCGCTGCGCCATGCGGTCACGCAGTTCGACCGCGGCCTTCCGGCTGAACGTGAGCACCAGGATGCGTTCGGGGTCGGTGCCCTTGGCGATGCGCGCCGATACGGCCTCCACGAGCGTCGTGGACTTGCCCGTTCCGGGACCGGCCAGAACGAGGAGCGGCCCGTGGGCATGGTCAACCACCGCACGCTGATGTGCGTCCAGACGAGGGGGGGCCACCTGAGCCGGCGGAGTACGCACCAGTCGGTACGCACCGGGGAGCCCCTGTCGAACCTGGTGCTGCGACAGGTGCCGGGTGGACGAGGAGGAGCTCACGTGGATCGCTGGTCCTGGTGGGTTTGCTGGTGGTCGAAGAGCCGTCCGCGCGAAGCGGTGGCCGTGGGGTGAAGGAGGTGTCTGCCATCGACGGTGCCGTCGACGCTACGCCGTCGAGTGTGGCGGAAGCCGGGCTTCCGGTGCCTCTCCCGCACTCCTCCGGGCGCAGATGTGCCCGTTCTCACCAACGGACACGGGGGCTCCGAAGTGCCCCGCATGCCCCGTTTCCCCCATACGGGCCACCGGCACCCCACCCGCGCGCGGGATGGCCGAAGCTGTCAATTGTGAGCTTCCGTACCCGCCCGGCCGTCCCACCGCGCGCGCTTCATGTCGAGGCGCGGCACGTGCCCTTCGGCGGCCCGGGAGGCCTCGCGCAAGGGCGTGCCCTCCTCCCTGTAGTGGTCGAGCGCACGCAGCTCGTGCCCCGGCAGGAGCTGCCCGTCCGCGCGCACCACACGCCACCACGGAACCGCGCCTCCGTAGAGAGCCATCACTCTCCCCACCTGGCGGGGCCCACCCTCCTCGAGCCATTCGGCCACGTCCCCGTACGTCATGACCCGCCCGCGCGGAATCAGTTCCGCGACGTCCAGGACCCGCTCCGCGTACGCGGGAAGCTCTCCCGCCGGTTCGCTCTCCTTGCTCATCCGACCCATCCTGCCGCACGGCACCGACAGTGCGGAGGGACGTGCGGGAGGCAGCCCGGACAGAGGCGGACGGCGACGCCTGCCGAGGACTCCCGCCTCCTCGAATGCACCCTGATGCCCCCCTATGACGGTGCGGCATGCCACCATCGTGCGGGCGGTGACTGGTGATACGAGATCAAGAAGAGACCACGGAGCAGCAGAGCGTGCACCCCGACAAGGCGGAGGGCACCTCTGTGGCACCGGCGCGCCCTGACGAATCGGCCGATCAGGCCGCCGAAACGAAGCACGAGCAACCGTTGCACGACCCCGACTGTGCCGAGGGGGACGCGCACGCCGAGCAGGTCGACGGCGACGAACCGTTGCTCCCCGCGCGCGTGCACCGCCCCTCGGACCTCATGCGGCTCCTCGTCGGCCTGCTCGCCGTCGTCGTGATCCTGGCGATCGCGGCGTTCGCGCACGGCACGACCTCGGGCTTCGCCCAGGACATCGACAAGGGCACCGGCCAGGCGCCCGACCTGCTGACCAAGTTCGCGGGTCTCGCGTCGAGCATCGCCATCCTGTTGGTGCCGGTCGCGTTCGCCATCGAGCGGCTCATCAAACGCGACGGCCTACGGATCGCCGACGGCGTGCTCGCCGCGGTCCTCGCGCACGGGGTGACGCTCGCGACGGACCTCTGGGTCGCCAAGGCCGCCCCGCAGTCCATCCAGGAAGCGCTCACCACGGTGTCGCCCGGCGACATCCACGCGCTGACCGACCCGGTGCACGGCTACTTGGCGCCCGTCATCGCCTACATGACGGCCGTCGGCATGTCCCGGCGACCACGGTGGCGCGTCGTGCTGTGGGTGGTGCTGCTGCTCGACGCCTTCGCGATGCTCGTCACCGGCTACACGACACCGTTCTCGATCATCCTGACGGTCCTCATCGGCTGGACCGTCGCCTACGGAACGCTGTACGCCGTCGGCTCCCCGAACGTGCGCCCTACAGGGCAGACGCTCCTCGCCGGCCTGCGCCACGTCGGCTTCCACCCCGTCAACGCCTCCCGCGAGGAAGCCCATGAGGGCACCACGGAGAACGGCGACCGGGGGCGGCGCTACTTCGTCACCCTGGAGGACGGCCCACCGCTCGACGTCACCGTGGTGGACCGGGAGCAGCAGGCACAGGGCTTCTTCTACCGCGTGTGGAGACGCCTGACGCTGCGCGGCATCACACAGCGCCGCAGCCTCCAGTCGCTGCGCCAGGCCCTGGAACAGGAAGCGTTGCTCGCCTATGCGGCGATCGCCGCCGGGGCGAACGCGCCGAAGCTGATCGCGACGTCCGAGCTCGGCCCCGATGCCGTCATGCTCGTCTACGAGCACGTCGGCGGCCGGTCCCTGGACTCGCTGCCGGACGAGGAGATCACCGATGAGCTGATGCGCGACACCTGGCACCAGGTCCAGGCGCTCCAGTCACGGCGGATCGCGCATCGCAGGCTGGCCGGCGACGCGATTCTGGTGGATCGTTCCGGCACCGTGATTCTCACGGATCTGCGCGGCGGCGAGATCGCCGCGGGCGACCTGGTGCTCCGCATGGACATCGCCCAGCTGCTCACGACGCTCGGCCTTCGGGCGGGCGCCGAGCGGACCGTCGCGTCCGCCGTGGGAGTGCTCGGCCCGGACACCATCGCGGACTGTCTGCCGCTGCTGCAGCCGATCGCGCTCACTCGCACCACCAGGGCGACGCTGCGCAAGCTCGGACGTGAGCGTGCCCAGCGCGAGCGCGAGGCCGTCCTGGAGGCGTCCAGCAAGGCCAAGCAGGCGCGCATCGAGGAGACCACCGACGGCGACACCGGCAAGGCGTCCGTACGCGCCGAGAAGAAATCCGAGAAGGCGGAGCGACAGGCCGAGAAGCGGGCCCTCGACGAGGCTCTGGACGAGGCCCGCGAGGAGGATCTGCTGACCCAGATCCGCCACCAGGTGCTGCGCATCCGGCCACAGGCGCCCGTCGAGCCGGCTCGCCTCGAGCGCATCAGGCCGCGCACGCTGATCAGTTTCATCGCCGGTGCGATCGGCGCGTACTTCCTGCTGTCGCAGCTCACGCACATCGACTTCGGGGCGATCGTGGGCGAGGCCGAGTGGGGCTGGGTCGGCCTCGCGGTGCTGTTCTCCGCGCTCAGCTACGTAGCCGCCGCGATGAGCCTGCTCGGCTTCGTGCCGGAACGCGTCCCCTTCATGCGGGCCGTCGCGGCCCAGGTCGCCGGGTCCTTCGTGAAGATCGTGGCGCCGGCGGCTGTCGGCGGAGTGGCACTCAATACGCGTTTTCTGCAGCGTGCGGGGGTGCGTCCGGGGCTCGCCGTGGCGAGTGTGGGCGCCTCGCAGCTGTTCGGCATGGGCAGCCACATCCTGCTGCTGCTGACCTTCGGTTACCTGACAGGGACGGAGAAGACGCCTTCCTTGTCGCCGTCCCGCACGGTCATCGCGGGCCTGTTGACCGTCGCTGTGCTCGTCCTTGTAGTGACGTCGATTCCGTTCCTGCGGAAATTCGTCGTCACGCGCGTGCGCTCACTTTTCGCCGGTGTCGTGCCGCGCATGCTCGATGTGCTGCAGCGGCCTCGGAAGCTGCTCACCGGCATCGGCGGCATGCTGCTGCTGACCGCCTGCTTCGTGATGTGCCTGGATGCCTCGATCCGCGCCTTCGGGGACGAGACAACCACCACGATCAGCCTGGCCAGCGTCGCTGTGGTCTTCCTCGCCGGTAACGCGCTCGGCTCGGCCGCCCCGACACCGGGTGGCGTGGGCGCCGTCGAGGCGACCCTGACGGTGGGTCTGATCGCGGTCGGCCTGCCCAAGGAAGTGGCGGCACCCGCGGTGCTGCTGTACCGGCTGCTCACTCTGTGGCTCCCCGTTCTCCCTGGATGGCTGTTCTTCAACCACCTGACAAGGAAGGGCGCTCTCTAGGGGACTTGGACGTCCCCCGGGCGGCGAGGAACCTCACTCGCACAGCCCGCAGCCCGAGCGCCCCGCACCCCGCCGCCGCAGGATGGACGCATGCCCAATCCGTCCTGGTCCCGTACCGCTGCCCTGACCGCCGCCACCCTGCTGTCCGTCTCGCTCGCGGCGTGCAGCAGCGACACGGAGGACGACGTGGATCTTCCGTCCCAGGAGCTGAGCTGGAAGGACTGCCCCGCGCCCGCGGAGTCCCAGGGCGGCGGAGACGCGCCTTCCCCGCTTCCCGGCGGCGCCGAGTGGCAGTGCTCCACCATGAAGGCGCCACTCGACTGGGACGAACCAAAGGGCGACACGATCGACCTGGCGTTGATCCGTGCCAAGGCGAGCGGAGACAAGGACAAGCGGATCGGCTCGCTGATCTTCAACTTCGGCGGTCCCGGCGGCTCCGGGGTCACCACCCTCCCGGCCTTCGGCTCCGAGTACGCGAAGCTGCGCACCCGCTACGACCTCGTCAGCTTCGACCCGCGCGGGGTGGGCGGCAGCGCGGGCGTCACATGCGAGGACGACAAACAGCTCGACGAGTACTTCCAACAGGACTCGACGCCGGACGACACCGCGGAGCAGAAGAAGCTCGTCGACAACATCAAGACGTTCAACGGCACGTGCGAGAAGAACTCCGACAAGGTCCTCCCCCACGTACGCACCACGGACGCGGCCCGCGACATGGATCTGATGCGCCAGGTCCTCGGCGACAAGAAGCTGCACTACTTCGGCATCTCCTACGGCACCGAACTGGGCGGCGTCTATGCCCACTTGTTCCCCAAGAAGATGGGCCGCGCCGTGTTCGACGGCGTCGTCGACCCCACCCAGGACCCGGAGGAAGGGGCGCTCGGCCAGGCGAAGGGGTTCCAGCTCGCCCTCGACAACTACGCGAAGCACTGCACCTCCCAGGCCGAGGACTGCCCCGTCGGGGACACTCCGCAGGACGTCAAGACCAAGATCGCCAAGCTGTTCGACGAGCTCGAGGAGAAGCCGATCCCGGGCATCTTCCCGCGCGACCTCACGCAGACCGCGGCGACCAACGGGGTCGCGCAGGCCCTGTACTCGCAGGACTTCTGGGAGTACCTGACCGAGGGCCTCCAGCAGGCCTACAACGGTGACGGCAAGATCCTCATGGCGTTGTCCGACTCGATGAACGGGCGCAACGAGGACGGCAAGTACAGCAATATGCAGGCCGCCAACATCGCCATCAACTGCGCCGACGACAAGCCCCGCTACACGGCCAAGGACGTCGAGGCGAAGCTGCCGGAGTTCCGCGAGGCGTCCTCGATGTTCGGCGACTACCTGGCCTGGGGCATGCTCAACTGCTCCGGCTGGGCCGTCGACGGGGCCGCCGAGCACCCGGACGTCAGCGCGCCCGGTTCCGCCCCGATCCTCGTCGTCGGCAACACCGGCGACCCGGCCACCCCGTACGAGGGGGCGCGGAAGATGGTCGACGCGCTCGGCAAGGACGTGGGCGTCGAGTTGACGTACGACGGCCAGGGGCACGGGGCCTACGACAGCGGAAACAAGTGCGTGCACGGCGCCGTGAACACCTACCTCCTCAGCGGGAAGCCCCCGAACGAGGGAACGGTCTGCAAGTGATCCAGGAGTTGTCCACAGGCCGAGTCGGATGTCGGTGGGCGCTCCTACGATGGCTTGACTGTCTTTCGAACGGGGGCAGTTGAGGGGGGGGAGGTGCCATGGCGGCACAGGATTCGTGTGCGCCCGCGGGCGCACGCACACGCTGGGGAAGGGCCGTCCGCGCGCTCGCCCTGGCCGCGTCCGTCGTGCTGACGGCCGGTCCGGTCGCGGGTTGCAGCGGTTCGGGCGAGAGCGCCGACGGAGGCGAGGCGAAGCCTCCGTCGGCCTCCGCCTCACACCCCGCCGACGTGGCACCGGGCGACGGCGACTCCCCCGCCCTCCCCTCGTCACTCACCGACCAGCACCTCGACTGGGGCCGTTGCCGTGCGCACGCGGGCTCGCCCGCGCCCGGCTCCGACTGGCAGTGCGCGACGCTCAAGGCGCCACTCGACCATGCCGAGCCGACCGGGCCCACGATCGACGTCGCCCTCATCCGCACCAAGGCTCGGGGCGACCGGGGCGAGCGGATCGGGTCCCTGCTGTTCAACTTCGGCGGCCCCGGCGTCTCCGGAATGGATCTGCTGCCGGCCCTCGCCCCGCAGTACGCCAAGCTGCGCGAGCGCTACGACCTGGTGGGCTTCGATCCGCGCGGCGTCTCGGCAAGCCGCGGGCTGCGGTGTCGAAGCGACAAGGAGACGCAGGCCGCCGAGTCCCTCGACCTCACCCCTGACACCAAAGCGGAGGAGACGGCGTATCTCCAGGATGCCGTCGCGTTCGGCAAGGGCTGCAGCGAGCAGGCCGGCGCACTGCTCGCCCATGTGTCGACCACCGAGGCCGCGCGCGACATGGATCTGATGCGTCAGGCCCTCGGGGACAAGAAGCTGCACTACATGGGCGTCTCCTACGGCACCGAACTGGGCGGAATCTACGCCCACTTGTACCCCGACAAGGTCGGTCGCCTCACCCTGGATGCCGTGGTCGACCCGACCGTTGGACGCATCGGGCAGGCCGAGAATCAGGCCCGTGGATTCCAGCGGGCCCTCGACAGCTACTTCCGGTCACGCGGCAAGGACCCCCGGGAGGGTACGCGTGAGGTCGCCGCGCTCCTCAAGAAGCTCGACGCGAAACCTCTGCCGGTCCCGGGCGGCCGCGAGTTGAACGAGTCGCTCGCGACGACCGGCATCGCGACCACTCTGTACAGCGAGACCAGCTGGACCGCCCTGACGCGAGGCCTGCGGGACGCGGAGCGGGGCGACGGCACCACCCTGCTCGCGCTCGCCGACTCGTACAACAACCGTGACGCGAGCGGGCGTTACGACACGACGAGCCACTCTCAGCGGGCGATCTCCTGCCTCGACGACAAGGCGCGTCCCACGGTGCGGGAGACGAAGGAGCGGCTCGCGAAGTTCCGGGAGATCTCACCCGTGTTCGGGCCGTACATGGGCTGGGACACGGGAGTTTGGTGCCATGACTGGCCGGTTCCGGGCCAGTGGGACGACCCGGACGTGAGCGCGCGGGGCGCGGCGCCGGTCCTTGTCGTGGGCAACACCGGCGATCCGGCGACTCTCTACGAAGGAGCCCGCCGCATGGTCGATGAGCTGGGCAAAGGCGTCGGCATCGAGCTGACGTGGAAGGGCGAGGGGCACGGGGCGTACGGCTCCGGCAGCGCCTGCGTCGACTCGGCGGTCGACGCGTATCTCCTGGAGGGGCGAATACCGCGCGACGGCAAGGTGTGCTCCTGACCGCGAGCGTCCGTCCCGAAACGGCGGACGGGCCTCGCGCACAGTGCGCGAGGCCCGTCCGATCAGCTCACAGCGACCGAGCCGAGGCTCAGTAGACCGGCTTGTCCGGCTCGATCTGGTTGACCCAGCCGATGACGCCGCCGCCGACGTGCACGGCGTCCGAGAAGCCCGCGGACTTCAGCACGGCGAGAACTTCCGCACTGCGGACACCCGTCTTGCAATGCAAGACGATCTTCTTGTCCTGCGGCATGTTCTCCAGGGCCGTGCCCATGAGGAACTCGTTCTTCGGGATCAGCTTGGCGCCCGGGATGGAGACGATCTCGTACTCGTTCGGCTCGCGGACGTCGATGATCTCGATGCTCTCGCCGTCGTCGATCCACTCCTTGAGCTGCTTGGGAGTGATCGTGGCACCGGCGGCGGCCTCCTGCGCCTCATCGGACACGACGCCGCAGAAGGCCTCGTAGTCGATGAGCTCGGTGACGGTCGCGTTCGGGCCGCAGACCGCGCAGTCGGGGTCCTTGCGGACCTTGACCTGGCGGTACTGCATCTCAAGGGCGTCGTAGATCATCAGGCGGCCGACCAGCGGGTCACCCACGCCGGCCAGGACCTTGATCGCCTCGGTGACCTGGATGGAGCCGATGGACGCGCACAGCACGCCCAGGACGCCGCCCTCGGCGCAGGAGGGGACCATGCCGGGGGGCGGGGGCTCCGGGTACAGGCAGCGGTAGCACGGCCCGTGCTCGGACCAGAAGACCGAGGCCTGGCCGTCGAAGCGGTAGATGGAACCCCACACGTAGGGCTTGTTGAGCAGCACGCACGCGTCGTTGACGAGGTAGCGCGTCGCGAAGTTGTCCGTGCCGTCGACGATCAGGTCGTACTGGCTGAACATGTCCATCACGTTGTCGGCCTCGAGCCGCTCCTCGTGAAGGATCACGTTCACGTACGGGTTGATGCCGAGGACCGAGTCCTTCGCGGACTCCGCCTTGGACCGGCCGATGTCGGCCTGGCTGTGGATGATCTGGCGCTGCAGGTTCGACTCGTCGACCTCGTCGAACTCCACGATGCCGAGCGTGCCCACGCCAGCAGCGGCCAGGTACATGAGGGCCGGCGAGCCAAGGCCACCGGCGCCCACACAGAGCACCTTGGCGTTCTTCAGCCGCTTCTGCCCGTCCATCCCGACATCCGGGATGATCAGGTGGCGGGAGTACCTGCGGACCTCGTCTACGGTGAGCTCAGCAGCTGGCTCGACCAGGGGTGGCAGCGACACGGGGACTCCGTTGGTCGGTATCTACGTACGGTTGTTCCGTCTGTAACACTGCCACGCCCCCCTTCATTCCGAGACACCGCGTCCGATGCGCGAGACGATTTCGTCCCAGTAACCGGGCATCGCCTCCCAGGGGTCGGTCGAGCCGCCCCGGTCCGTGTGATCGGTGAAGTAGATCGTGCCCGCACCCTGCCAGCGCGCGATGCGCAGCGCCTCCTCGAGGTGGCCGAGGGGCATTCCGTGGACGAAGTGGCAGAACCGCTCGTGCGGATAGTCGGCGGTCCACTCGGCGACCTGGGACCAGCGGTAGTCGCTCCAGGGGCCGGAGAAGGTCACCAACTGGTCGGCGCTCTCGGCGTATCCGGGGTACGGGTGGGTGCCGTGGTTGAACACGATGTGCGCGTCGTCGACGAGGGCGCGCAGGGTCGTGCCGGCGCGCCGGACCTCGGGGAGCGCGGCCCGCTCGGTGGGGCAGCGGTCGAAGTAGAAGCCGTCCACCTGGTACCAGTCGAGGAAGCGGTGCGCGTCGGAGACGAGTTCACCGAAGGAGCGGGCGCCATAGATCAGGTCCAAGTGACCAAGGACACGCACCCCGGCCTGCCGGAGCCGTCCCGCCGCTTCCAGGCAGTGCTGGTCGGGGCGGGACCCCGGGCCATTGGCGACATTCAGAACAACCCAGTGCAAAGGCGTTGCGGGACGGGTGAGTTCGGCCCACTCCGCGGGTGCGACGAGGGGGTGCGCGAAACCGGGGATGCCGAAGCCGAGTCGTACGTCGGTGCTCGACAGGCCGGTCGCGGTCGGGGTCAGATACGGCATGCCGCCTCCATCCAGATGTCGGCGAGGGACTCTTCGAGGTTGATGCGGGGACGCCAGCCGAGCCGGTCGCGGGCCGTACGCACGTCGGCCTGCTGCCAACCGCCGCAGCCGTCGGGGTACGGATACGCGCTCGGCCCGGGAGGCATCCCGTGGTCTGATTCGGTTCGGGGGTGGCCTACGGATGGCCTCATCCCGACGGCGGGGCCGTCGAGTTCGTGGAGGGATCCGCCGAAACCGGCGACGCGGGCGAGCACGGCGGCGGCGTCCCGCAGGCGCACGGCGCGGCCCGAGCCGATGTTGATGACGCCCTGCGCGGCGGAGAGCGACGCGGCGTGCACGGCGCGCGCCACGTCTCGTACGTCGATGAAGTCACGCTGCGCGCCGAGACCGCCCAGCTTCAGTTCGCCGTCGCCGGCCTGCATGGCGCGGCGCATCGCCTCGGCGAGCCGGCCGAGCGGGGATCCGGCCGGGGTGCCGGGCCCTGCGGGCGAGAAGACGCGCAGGACGACGGCGTCGAGGCCGGATCCGAGGACGAGTTCGGTGGCGGCGAGCTTGCTGACGCCGTACGGGCCGCCGGGCCGGGGCACCGCGTCCTCCGCGGTGGACGAGCCGGGCTGCGAGGGCCCGTACTCGGCGCCGCAGCCGATCTGCACGAGACGGGCACCGCAGCCGCTGCGCCGAAGGGCCTCACAGACGGTGGCGACGGCGACGGTGTTGTGCCGGGTGAGTTCGCGGGCGCCGCCGCGGGTGGCGCCGGCGCAGTTGATGACCACTCCGGGGTGGACGGCGTCCAGGAAGCGGGTGAGGGCGCCCGGGCTGCCGGTGGCGAGGTCGAAGCGGACGTCGGCGTCGTCGCCCCGGCCGAGCGTGGTCAGCTGCACGGCGGGGTCGGCCAGCAGGCGGTCGGTGACGAAGCGGCCCAGATACCCGTTGGCTCCGATCAGCAGAACCCTCATCGGGTGCCTCCCAGGGGTCGCGCTCCGGTCCCTCGGTGCGCTCCGAGGGCGCCGCGCACTCCGCGCGCCGCGCGCGGGGCGCACCGGTCGTGGATTCCGCGCTGCCCGTGAGGTCCGGAGTATCCGGCGTATCCGGCGCCTCCGGGGGGAGGGGTGGTCATCTGGCGTTCTCCTTATGGGGTTTGCCCTGGGTCTTCGGATGGGCCCGCGGTGTCGGCCCCGCGGGCCCCGGGTGGTCCTGGTCATCTGGCGAGTACTGGACGCGGTGGCACGGCGCGCTCGATAGAGGCGGCGAAGCCGGGGATGGCGGTCATGGCGCCCAGCCGATCGGGTCGCCCGCGTTCGCGTGGGCGGAGGCCCGGGTCAGGGTGCGAGTGGCGTGCACGAGGAGGACGAGGGCGGCGACGGCGCAGGCGACCGTCGGCACGACGCCCGTGCCGACCGCGTCGACCGCGGTCTCGACGGGCAGGCCCAGGGCGTCGCAGCCGGGCAGTCGTGCGGCGAAGACCGTGGCGACGGCCAGGACTTCGACGGCGACGGCGGCGCCCAGCGCGACAGCGGGGGCGTGCGTACGTCGGTGCGCGGCGAGGAGGCGGGCGAGCAGCAGCAGAACGCCCAGGGCGCCCACTCCGGCGTAGTCCACCTTCTCGTCGAGTACGACCCCGGCCGACACGAGGAGCGCGACGAGGGTGAGCGCGAACAGGGTCACGGCCCCGAGGAGCAACGGGCGTACGGAGGCGGCGAATTCGGCGAGCCCGTGGCTCGTGGCGAGGCGGCGCCGCGCTCCGCCCGAGAAGAGCTGGGCGCACCAGGTGGCCGGTGCCACGGCGACGGCGAGCGCGACCAGCGGCGCGGTCGCGGGGGCCCAGGGCTCGTCGGGCCCGCCCGCGAGCGCGGCGTCGAGGAGGCCGTCGCCGAGGAGCGCGTACGCGAGCAGCCAGCAGGACCAGAGCCGGGCCGAGGGGGCGGAGGGGCCGTCGACCGCGCGCAGCGGCCCGTGGCGCAGCGTCGCGCGCAGGGCGACGAGGGTGGCGAGCACACCGACGAGGCCGATGGCCAGGCGTGCGGTGCCCGCCGTGGCGTGCAGGCCGAACAGCGTGAGCGCGCAGACGGCGCCCGGCAGCAGCGCGAGTCCGGCCCACAGTCCGCGCCGGCCCGGGGCGGATCCGGAGACCTCGACGACGGGCTCGTACGGGTCGCCGTCCCTCGACGCACGGGCGTACATCTCCTCGGCGAGCGAGAACACGTCCTTGTGGCGGAAGCGGGCGGCGGTCCTGTCGGTGACGCCGTGGGCCTCAAGACCCGCGGCGATCTCCAGTGGGTCGACGGCCCGCTCGCACAGTTCACGGTGCCGGTGCATCAGCCCCTTGACCGGGTCGGCACCGGAACGGCGGTGAGCGGGGCGGAAGTTGGCGCCACGAGAGTCGGCGTCACGGGAGTCGGCGCCGCGCGGACCGACGATCCGCGCGACATCGGCACGGTGGTCGGCCTCCGTACGGGAGTCGTCGTCACGGGAATCGGCGTCACGGGAATCGGCGCTGCGGGTTTCGGTACCACTGGTGTCGGCACCACCGGACTCGATGCCGCGCGGCTCGACGTCACTGAGCTCGACGCCACTCCGCTCCACGTCGCGGGGCCCGGCGCCAAAGAAGCCGGCGACACCGGCAACGGCACCACCACCCGCTCCGTCGCCACCCGCATCACCCGCACCACCGGGGCGACCCCGGGCACCGTCCCCGTCCCCGTCCCCGTCCTCAAGAACGGACGACCGCCACGCAGCGGGATCACGCAGCAATCCCACCTCCATGTCCTCCAAGTCCTCCAGATCTTCCAGGTCCTCCGGGACCTCCAGGTCGGCCTGTTCCGTGGACGCCGGGGCTCCGTCCACCTCCCCGCCGCCGTCGGCACCGCCGCCGCCACTGCCGCGCGCACCCAGCGCCTCCGCCGACCCGGCGCCCCACGCTCCGGCGCTCACCGGTACTCGGGGCGCATCGGCGTCGCCCCCGGTATCGGTGGCGCCGAACGCGGCACGCTCACTTGTGCGTTCGCTGATACGCCCGGTCATCCGTCCGCCTCCCCGCAGCCCTGTGTCATCCCGGCCAACTGCTCACGCGCACCGCCATCGGCTCCCCAACTGGTCCCGGCAGCCCCGCCCGAGCGCCCGGCCAGCCACGCACCGCCCCGCTCACCCGTGCTCTGCGTGGTCCAGCGGCCCGGCACATGGGCCTCCGGCGGGTAGGCGAACGGCAACGGGGCGCCCGCGTCGTCGACGACCTCCCGGCGCACCGGGCAGCGCGAGACGATCTCCAGGTAAATGCTGTGAAATGCCGCGATGTTCTGTTCGGCGGTGAACAGCTCCAGGGCGCGCGCCCGTGCCGCCGCACCGAGCCGTTCGCGCCGTGCGGGGTCGCGCAGCAGCGCCACACACGCCTCGGCGAGCGCGCGCGGATTGCGCGGCGGCACCACGAGACCCGTGCCACCGATCACCTCGACGACGGCGCCTGCGTCCGTGGACACCGTCGCGCGCCCGCAGAACATGGCCTCGACCAGGCTCATCGGGAAGCCTTCGACGACGCTGGACAGGACGACGACGCCACAGGAGCCGTAGACATCGGCGAGGTCGGGGGCCTCGGGGGCGCCCAGCTCCTCGAAGGTGACGGGGTTCTCGCCCACGGCGTGGATCCCCTCCGCCTCGTCCGGGAAGAGCTGCGCGGCGAGGGCCTTGCAGTGCCCGAGGTACAGCGCGGCCTCGCGGTCCGCCGTGAGATCCGAGGCGTCCGCGCCACCGCCGCCGTGCCCACCGACCGGCCTTCCGGAGACGAACCCGTCGGCCGGCCATCCGCCGCCGTCCACAAGTCCCGCGCCCGCGCCCGCTCCGGCGCCCGGAACCGATCCCGCCTCCGGCACCCCCACGATGCGCAGCCGGGCCTTCGGCTCTTCCTTGCGGATCTCGGAGAACGCGTGCAGCAGGGAGATCAGGTCCTTGGAGGGGTCGATACGCCCGACCCAGACGAGGGTGTCCGGGTCGCCCGGCCCTTCCCGCTCGCCCACCTCGGCGAAGTGGCCGGCCTCCATGCCGGGGTGAATGGTGCGCAGCTTGGCGCGGTCGGCACCGCACCGCTCCTGCCAACGCCGCGCGTGCGCGTTTCCGGGGGTGATCACGGCGGCCTGCCGGTAGACCTCGGCGGCGAGCCGGCCGTGGAAGGCGGCGAGGAGCGCGCGCACCGGCGCACTCAACTCGGCGTCGCCCGCGGCGATGTACCGGGCCCTGAGCTGCACGCCGTACTCCGTGACGAGCAGCGGCACCCCGTAGAAGTGCTTGGCGATCAGGCCGGGCAGGGCGGCCGCGCCGCCGGAGGCCGCGTGGCAGAGATCGACGGACGCGAGCCCGCCCCCTCCGGACAGCCCCGCGGAGAAGCCCGAAGCCGAACCCGAAGACACAGACGAAGACGAAGAAGAACCCGACGACAGGCCCGACGCCGACGCCGAAGCCCCCGGCACCGACCCTGACCCCGCCCCGGCCCCCGACGTCTCCCCCGCCGCCGAACCGGCAACCGCCACCGACGCCGACCCCGCCGAGTGGCCCGAGGTCGAGGCCGACGCCGAGGCATCGAACCCGGACCCGTCCTCGTACCAGTCAAGGGACAGCGGCCGCAGTTCACGCTCCACATGCGCGGCGAAGGAGAGCAGATCGGGCACGCGGGCCGCGCGTACCGCCCGGAGCGCGCCCGGCGCACGGCAGGCGCGCTCCAGGATGCGCACGGCAGCCTCGGAACGCAGGGAGACGCCGAGACCGCCCTCGTCGCGGGCGAGTTCGGCAAGCCCGTACAACGCGTTGGCGAAACGGTCCGCCTCGCTCAACCCCAGGTCATCCGAGGTCGCGCCGGCCGACACCACGGCCTCGACCAGCTCCCGGTACAACGCGGCGAACCGGCGCCGGGCCCGCCGCCCGAACACGCCGTCGCGCGCGCCGCTCTCGCTCCCGGCCGCCCACATCGGCGCGGTCCGCACGCGCATGACCTGAGGCGGCAGTTCGAGCCACCCCGCGTCCTCCTGCTCCTGGCTGGTGGCGAGCGCGTAGATGTCGAACTCGTGCTGCTCGAGCCCGCGCACAAGCCGGTCGCACCAGAGTCCGGCCTCACCGTTCACATACGGATAGCCACCCTCGGTAAGCATTCCGATGCGCACGCGCACACCCCCGATCTCCCGTACAGGGAGCCGCCGTTGGATTGGCGGCTCGCAGCGGGACGAACGTATGCGGACATGCCGGTGGCGTGATGGACGGTTGTCCATCACGCCACCAAAAGGGGTGAACGGGCGTAACTTTCCCGCACGCGCGACGTTTGGTCGCGCTAAGAGATCGAACGGCTACGGATAGCTACGTAGCGTCAACCCTTGGGAAAGGCCCAGGGGTTGGGCTTGCACGTGATCCCGCCGGATTTCAGGAACTTGGTCTGCTGCTGCATGACCGGCGCGAGCGAGCCGTCCTGCGAGCAGGTCACGTGGTTGAAACCGAGCCGGTGCCCGACCTCGTGGTTGATGAGCATCTGCCGGTACGGGTGGATGGCGGTGTCGCCGAGCACGTCGTCGTACGTCTTCGAGCCCTGGGCCCACCGATACGCGTTGATCATCACGCGGTCGGTGGCGGCGGAGTCGCACGACACGTTGTCCTCCGTCGTGTCGAGGCCCGACTTCGCGCACCAGTCGGCCGTCGTACCCGGGCTCGCGAGCGTGATCACGAAGTCCGGCGTCCCGGAGGAGACCCGCTCGAAGGTGCGGGCACTGTCGTGGGCCCAACTCCGCTTGTCGTTCAGGGTCTTCTGCACCGCCTGAGCGAACAGCGACCCGTCGAGCCCGAGCCCCTTCTCCACATCGACGCGGTAGCGGAACTTCTGCCCGCTGCCCGGCGCCTTGTCGTCCCCCGGGATCGTCGTGAACGCACCGGAGGCCTTCAGATCCGCCGCGAGCGGGTACTTCTTGGCCATCTTCTGCCCGTACGTCGCCGGGGCGGCCTGCGCCGTCTTCTTCGGTGCGGGCCGTTCGTCCGTACGCGAGGTGGAGCCGCCGCCCGGGCGACCGCCCTCGGCGGCCTGCGCCTGAGCGCCGTGCGCGGAGCTGCCGTCCCTGTCGGCGACCTGCCCCGCGACGACCACGGCGAGCACGGTGGTGACGGCCGCGGCGGCGATGCCCGTGAAGGTCATACCCCTGCCACGCTTCTCACGCCCGCCGCCGGACTCGGCCGACGTCCGGTCCTGGTCCTCCGGCGGCGCGGGCCGCTCGGCGTCCCACTCACTCACGCGCGCGTACGGGTCCGTACCCGCGGATGCCTCGAAACTCGCGGAGGCATTACCCACGGGGGCGTTGAAGCCCGCACCCGCAGGAGCATGAGCAGGAGCATCGAACGCATCGATGTAGTCCTGCCGCGGGTGCCCCCGACCCGGAGCACCCTGACCCTGCGCACCCTGATCCGATGCGCCCTGATCCGATCGCTCCTGCCGGGGCCGCGGCCCCGGCAGCGCCGAATCGGCGGGAGCCGTCACACCGTGCTCGGGCCCGCGCGCCGACGCGACGGGGCCCGCGACCCGCGGCACGGACGCGCCCCAGCCGCCGCCCGGCTCCCGCGCCTCGGGGTGGCCGCCACGCACCGGCCCGGCCCCCGGACGCGCCGACGTGTGCCCCGAGAAGGGGGAACGTCCGGGCGCCGACGGCGGAGCCGACTCGGGCGGCGCCTCGGAGGGCCCCCTTCGCCTGCGCCCTGTACCCACGCCCGGCCGGGACGGGGCATGCGCCTCAGTCTCTACCTGTACGTCGACCTGTACGTCGACAGCGTCCTCTGTGCCGTCTGCCGATCCTCGGCGGCTATGCCGTCCCACAGGCCGCCTCAGCTCCCCAATGTCGTGTGGTCGTCGGTGCCGGACGCGTCACTCACGGCGTCACCGGCACTATTGGCGCTCCCGCGCCTCTTCTTCAACGCTTCGGTGTCGGCGAGGAGTTCCCGGAACGCCGTCGCGACCGTCCCCGGGTACTCCATCATCGCAACATGCCCCGCGTCCGGGAGCGTGAGCAGCCTCGAACCCCGGAAGGCACGCGCCGCGCGGGCCGCCATCCGGTACGAGACCAGCAGATCACGCCCTCCGTAGATGAGCTGCGTCGGCGCGAGCACACGCTCGGCCTGCCGCCAGAGGCCGTGCTGCCCGCCGAGCGTATAGGCGTTCACGACGCCGCGCGCGGAGCGGGCCATCGCGTCCCAGAAATAAGGCAGTTGGAGCCGCCGTTCCATTTCCCCCACGGCCACTCTGAAGCCCTCGGGCGTCACCCGGTTCGGGTCCCCGTAACAAAGGGCCATGACACCGCGCACCCGCTGCTCCGGCGTCCACTCCTTCGTCAGACGCGTGAAGAGCGGGGCGACGCCGGGCACCGCGAGCAGGCCGGTCGGCAGGGCGGTGCGCTGCACCCGGATCTCCGGCAGCGCGGGCGACACCAGGGTCAGCGTGCGGACGAGATCGGGACGCGCGGCGGCCACGCGCGTGGCGACGGCTCCGCCCAGCGAGTTCCCGAAGAGGTGCACGGGGCCGCGCCCCTGCGCGTCGAGATAACGGATGACCGCGCGCGCGTGCCCGGTCACCGAGTAGTCGCCGTCGTCCGGTGGCGGCGAGTCGCCGAACCCCGGCAGGTCGACCGCCTCCCCGTCGACAGCGTCGTCGAGCAGCGACATCAGCGCCGACCAGTTCTGCGAGGAGCCGCCGAGCCCGTGCACGTACAGCGCGGGCGGCAGCCCCTCGTACGCTCCGGGACGGGCCCTGACCGACAGCGTCAGGCCGGGGAGCCCGACCGATCGCAAGCGCTCCCCCTCCGCGACTTCGACGGCGCCCGGCGTGGGCGTCGCGGCGGCGGCGATGACGGCAGGCACGCGCGGCGACTCGGTCGAAGACATGCGACATATGTTACGAGACGATCACGCAGTGGATCGCGTGTTCGCTGTCACAGATCCAAACGCCGCACGGCCGGGCGGATTCGCCCAGGAGGCCCCCGCGTCACTCAAGGGATCCACGAAAGGTCGCATAGCGGCCCGATCAGGTGTCTCCTACGCTCGAATCAGGGCACCCGCCCACGCACGGACAGGTGAGGAAGGGAGCCATCGATGACGGTCGACCCGAGCGACCCCGAGACCTTCGCGGAGCACCGCCCCGCCGAGGCGGGCGTGGAGACACCCGAGGCCGACGCCGCGGAGCAGCACACGGACCTCGCGCCCGAGCGGGACGACGAGCCCGACGCGGCGGCCGACCCGGACACCGCGAACGAGGCGGACCGGGCGGAGCAGGCCCGCGTCGTCGTGATCGACGAGGACGACTACCGGTGAGCGGTGTGCCACGATCCACCCATTTGTGACCACAGATGTGACATCGGGCTCACTACATGCGGTTTTCACAGGAGTCCGGTCCGTGAAATTCTGCGCTCGCACCGCGCACATCAGGGTTACCCAAAAGTACGATGGCGTCGCGGCGCACACCGCGCACGGACAATCTTGGGAGGCGGCGTGACAGCCATCGAGCAGACGGAGGCAGCGCGCCCCAAGGGCACACGCCTGCCGCGCCGTGCCCGACGCAATCAACTTCTGGGAGCTGCCCAGGAGGTTTTTGTCGCGCAGGGGTACCACGCGGCCGCGATGGACGACATCGCCGAGCGGGCCGGCGTCAGCAAGCCGGTGCTCTACCAGCACTTTCCCGGCAAGCTCGAGCTCTACCTGGCGCTGCTCGACCAGCACTGCGAGTCCCTGTTGCAGTCGGTCCGCACGGCGCTCGCCTCCACGACGGACAACAAGCAGCGCGTCGCGGCGACCATGGACGCCTACTTCGCGTACGTGGAGGACGAGGGCGGCGCGTTCCGGCTCGTCTTCGAGTCCGACCTGACGAACGAGCCGGCGGTGCGCGAGCGCGTCGACCGGGTCAGCCTGCAGTGCGCCGAAGCGATCTCGGACGTGATCGCGGAGGACACGGGCCTGTCCAAGGACGAGTCGATGCTTCTCGCGACGGGCCTCGGCGGCGTCTCGCAGGTCGTCGCGCGCTACTGGCTGTCCAGCTCGAGCCCGGTCGAGCGCGACACGGCGGTGCAACTGCTGACGTCGCTCGCCTGGCGCGGCATCGCGGGCTTCCCGCTGCACGGCTCAGAGCAGCACTGAGCACGCGCCCGCGACTGAGCACGCGCCCGCGCGCACGCTGAGCACGCGCCTGGGCGCACGGCCCGACCACACGGCTCACTTTGTTCCCGTCCGGCTGTTCGCTCTTGGCGTGCAGCCGGGGCGCCGGGAGTCTCGCCTGGCCGGGCTAATGTTTGCTGGGTACGGCGCGGTCTTCCGCGCACATCACGGATCGTCGGAGGGACAAGGCCGTGGAGGTCAAGATCGGCGTGCTGCACACGCCTCGCGAGATCGTTCTGGAGAGCGACCAGTCCGCCGAGGAGGTCGAGAGCGCAGTGTCCGCGGCGCTGTCCGGCAAGTCCCAGCTCCTCTCCCTGAAGGACGAGAAGGGCCGCAAGGTCCTGGTCCCCGCCGAGCGCCTCGCCTATGTCGAGCTCGGTGAACCGTCGTCGCGGAAGGTGGGCTTCGGCCCGCTGTAGAGCCTCCCGGAAGGGACGCGCGGACAGACCGTGAAAGGCCTGATGGCACAGCTGCCATCAGGCCTTTTGCATGTTCACAGCGAGCGCACAGCCGATCCCGGCGGGGAGGATTGCGGCCGCGAGGCCAGGGGTAGACCGGCTACGTCCGAAGTGCACCCAACAGCCGCGCGGGAGGTAACCGCACCATGCTTCTCGAAGCAATCGGCTCCGTACTGCTCGGCATGGCCCTCGCCATCGGGGCGGGCCATCGACTGCCGCACCGACTGCCGTCACGCACGCTCGTGATGCCGACCGGTATCGCGGGCGCCCTGTTCGGGGCGTTCGTCACGCACAGCGCGCTGGGACCAGGCCATGCGATCGCCACGCTCGTGGGCGCGGTCGCGATGTCCGTGGCCCTGCTCTCGCTGCTGCTGCGCCCCACCCGGGGCAGAGCGCGGCAGCAGCTGACTCCGTACGCGTAGACGAAGCGGCAGCAGCAGAACCGCAAGAGCGGGAAAACCTCAAGAACTGGAAGAACCGGCAAGAACCGCTGGAACCGGAAGGCGTCGCTAGGCGGCGAGGCCGAGTGCTGCCATCCGCTTGGTGTGCGCCTCGGTGATCCGCGAGAACATCTTGCCGACCTCGGCCAGGTCGAAGCCGTCGGCCACGCCTCCGACCAGCATCGTCGACAGCGCGTCCCGGTCCGCGACCACCCGCTGCGACTGCGAGAGCGCCTCGCCCATGAGCCGCCGGGCCCACAGGGCGAGCCGGCCGCCCACGCGCGGGTCGGCCTCGATCGCGGCGCGCACCTTCTCGACGGCGAACGACGCGTGGCCGGTGTCATCGAGCACGGCGAGGACGAGGGAGCGGCTGTCCGAGTCGAGGCGGGCCGCGACCTCACGGTAGAAGTCGGACGCGATCGAGTCGCCGACGTACGCCTTGACCAGGCCCTCGAGCCAGTCGGACGGGGCGGTCTGGCGGTGGAAGCCGTCGAGGGCGTCGACGAACGGGTCCATCGCCTCGGTCGGCTCCACACCGATCGCCGAGAGCCGGTCGTTCAGCTGCTCGAAGTGGTGGAACTCGGCGGAGGCCATCTTGGCCAGCTCCGCCTTGTCGGCCAGCGTGGGCGCCAGCTTCGCGTCCTCGGCGAGCCGCTCGAACGCCGCCAGCTCTCCGTACGCGAGCGCGCCCAGCAGGTCGACGACGGCGGCGCGATAGTTCTCGTCCGCGGACGCGGTGGCCCAGTCCTGGGCGGCGATACCGGTGAGGCCCTGGTTTGCTTGGGATGCTTCGGCGGTCGGCGTGGCGTTGTCAGGCGTCTCCATGAAGCGCACAATAGCCCGCTCACCGCGTCGCGGAAGTCCCTGGTCAAGGAGTGTGACGACGGCTACGTGACCCATTCGGCCATCGCGCATGCGCGTTTCCGGGGTACAGTGGTAAAGAGCCCGCCGAGTGCAAGGCGCCGTGAAGACGCTTGCGCGCACATCGGACGGGCCTCATGAATGAGGATGCCCGGTCGGAGGCCCGATCGGCTCCGACCCGACAGCCCTCCGGGTCGTACGTCACAAGGCGTACGAATCTGAGGAGGGGCCCTCAGCGGCACGAGCGCTCGAGCGTCGGCAGTGGTCCCGCGCCATCCGGTCCACCCGATCCCCGCAGACCGCGGCTCGAGTCCGGTGTACCAGACCGGCACGGTCACGACCCCCGCGTTCGCCTCGCGCCGCACCTCACAGAAGAGGCAACACCCTGACTACGCAGACTTCGACTTTCCGTCAGCTCGGCATTCTTTCCGAGACCGCGGAGGCCCTTGAGGCCGTCGGCATCACCAGTCCCTTTCCCATCCAGGAGATGACCCTCCCCGTAGCCCTCTCGGGCTCGGACGTCATCGGCCAGGCCAAGACCGGCACGGGCAAGACCCTCGGATTCGGCCTTCCGCTCCTGGAGCGCGTCACCGTTCCCGCGGACGTCGAGGCGGGCCGGGCCACGCCCGAGCAGCTCACCGACGCCCCGCAGGCCCTCGTCGTCGTTCCGACGCGCGAGCTGTGCCAGCAGGTGACCAATGACCTCCTGACCGCCGGCAAGGTGCGCAATGTGCGCGTCCTCGCCATATACGGCGGGCGTGCGTACGAGCCCCAGGTCGAGGCCCTCAAGAAGGGCATCGACGTCGTCGTCGGTACGCCCGGCCGACTGCTCGACCTGGCCGGCCAGAAGAAGCTGAACCTCTCGCACGTCAAGGCGCTCGTCCTCGACGAGGCCGACGAGATGCTCGACCTGGGCTTCCTGCCCGACGTCGAGAGGATCATCAACATGCTTCCGGCGAAGCGTCAGACGATGCTGTTCTCGGCGACCATGCCGGGCGCCGTCATCGGCCTGGCCCGCCGCTACATGTCGCAGCCCACGCACATCCGCGCCGCGGCGCCGGACGACGAGGGCAAGACGGTCGCGAACACCAAGCAGCACGTCTTCCGCGCGCACAACATGGACAAGCCCGAGATGGTCTCGCGCATCCTGCAGGCCGACGGCCGCGGGCTCGCGATGATCTTCTGCCGTACGAAGCGGACCGCCGCGGACATCGCCGAGCAGCTGCAGAAGCGCGGCTTCGCGTCCGGCGCCGTGCACGGTGACCTCGGCCAGGGCGCGCGCGAGCAGGCGCTGCGCGCGTTCCGCAACGGCAAGGTCGACGTGCTCGTCTGCACCGACGTCGCCGCACGCGGTATCGACGTCGAGGGCGTCACGCACGTCATCAACTACCAGTCCCCGGAGGACGAGAAGACGTACCTCCACCGCATCGGCCGCACCGGCCGCGCGGGCAAGAAGGGGATCGCGATCACGCTGGTCGACTGGGACGACATCCCGCGCTGGCAGCTGATCAACAAGGCGCTCGAGCTGGACTTCAACGACCCGGTCGAGACGTACTCGTCCTCGCCGCACCTGTACGAGGAGCTCAGCATCCCGGCCGGCACCAAGGGTGTCCTGCCGCGCTCGGAGCGCACGCGCGCCGGGCTCGGGGCCGAGGAGGTCGAGGACCTGGGCGAGACCGGTGGCCGCGGGGCTTCGTCCTCGCGCGGCGGCCGTGGTGGTCGCGGCGACCGCGACCGCGACCGTGACCGCGATCGGGACCGTGAGCAGCGCGAACAGCGTGAGCGCCCGGCGCGCACGCCGCGCCGCCGTCGCCGTATGCGCGGTGGCGAGCCGGTCGGCGCCGGGGAGGCCACGGCCGCACCCGCGTCCGCTCCCACGTCCGTTCCCGCTCCCGCGGAGGAGTCCACCGAGCCGCGGACGCCGCGTCGTCGCCGTCGTACGCGCGGTGGCGCAGGCGCCCCGTCGGTCGCTCCGGTGGCCGCCGCCGAGGCGGTCGTGGAGACGGTCGAGGCGGAGATCCCCGCCCAGCCGCGTCGTCGTACGCGCAAGAAGGCCGAGGCCGTCGTCGAGACGGTGGAAGCCGTGCCGGCGGCCGCGGAGCCGGAGCAGGCCGAGCCGAAGGCGAAGCCCGCGCGCACCCGCAAGAAGGCGGAAGCCGCGGTCGACACGGTCGAGGCCCCTGAGGTCGCAGAGGTCGCCGAGGCCAAGCCGGCCCGGACCCGTACGCGGAAGAAGGCGGAGGTCGCGGTCGACACCGCGGAGGCCGCCGAGGCCAAGCCCGCCGCGCGGACCCGCACCCGGAAGAAGGCCGAGCCCGTCGTCGAGACCGCCGAGGCGGCCGAGGTGACCGAGGCAAAGCCGCGTCGTACGCGCAAGAAGGCCGAAGCCGCCGTCGACACCGCCGAGGCGGTCGAGGTGACCGAGGCGAAGCCGCGTCGTACGCGCAAGAAGGCGGAGGCCGTCGTCGACACCGTCGAGGCCGCCGAGGTGAAGCCGGCGCGTACGCGCAAGAAGGCCGAGCCCGTCGCCGAGGCGGCGGACGCGAACGAGGCGAAGCCGGCCCGCACGCGGACGCGGAAGAAGGCGGAGGTCGCGGTCGACACCGCGGAGGCCGCCGAGGCCAAGCCCGCCGCGCGGACCCGTACGCGTAAGAAGGCCGAGCCCGTCGTCGAGACCGCCGAGGCGGCCGAGGTGACCGAGGCAAAGCCGCGTCGTACGCGGAAGAAGGCCGAAGCCGCCGTCGACACCGCGGAGGCCGCCGAGGCCAAGCCCGCCACGCGGACCCGCACCCGCAAGAAGGCCGAGCCCGCCGCCGAGACCGCCGAGGCGAAGCCCGCGCGGACCCGGAAGAAGGCCGAGCCCGCTGCCGAGGCCGCCGAGGCGAAGCCGCGTCGTACGCGCAAGAAGGTCGAGGCCCCCGAGGCCTGATCAGTCCACGGCGAAAGGCCCGGATCCCGCTGCTGCGGGGTCCGGGCCTTCGTTGTCGGTGGCTGCGCGTAATCTCGGCACATGAGCAGGCCCGCGACCTTCACCCCGCCGCCCGGCACCCGTGCGCACCGCCTCCGCACCGCCCGGGGCGACTTCGCTGCGCTCACCGGCGAGCCGGCCGAGGGCCCGGTCCGGGGCACCGCCCTGCTGCTGCCCGGATTCACGGGCAGCAAGGAGGACTTCATCGAGCTGCACGCCCCGTTGAGCGCGGCCGGTTACCGGACCGTCGCCGTGGACGGCCGCGGGCAGTACGAGTCGGAAGGCCCGAAGGACGACGAACGGCCGTACCGGCAGCGGGAGTTGGCGCGCGACGCGCTCGCGCAGGCGGCGGCGCTCCAAGACGAAGGAACCGGCCGGGTGCATCTGCTGGGCCACTCGCTCGGCGGGCTCGTCGCGCGCGCGGCGGTCATCGAGGACCCCGCCCCGTTCGCCTCGCTCACGCTGATGTCCTCGGGCCCCGCCGCCGTCGCACAGCCCCAGCAGGAGCGCGCCAAGCTGCTCCAGGACGCCCTCGCCGCGCTGGACATGGCGCAGGTGTGGGAGGCGATCCAGGGCCTGGACGCCCCCGAGGACGCCGCCGACCTCCGCGGTGACGGCGAGGATCTGCGCCGCCGCTGGATGCGGAACAGCCCGGCCCAGCTCATCGCCACGGCGGGGCAGCTGCGCACGGAGCCGGACCGGGTCGACGAGCTCGCGGCGCTCGGCCTCGCGATACATGTGCTGTCGGGCGAGCGGGACGACACCTGGCCCGTGCCGCTCCTCGACGACATGGCGGCGCGCCTCGGCGCGGAGCGCACCGTCGTCGCCGGGGCCGAGCACTCCCCCAATACCGACCGGCCGCGGGCCACGGCCGCCGCCCTCGCCGCCTTCTGGGACCGCCACCCGGCGGCATAAAACAGCAGCTCACGGGCCCCTCGCGGGCACTGATGACGCACGAGTAATTAGCCGATCGAAAAATTTCCTTAGCGTAGGGAATGTTTGCAGCGGGCAACTCGTTGTACCCATCAGGAACGCGCGGCACCCCTGCTGCGCAATTCACTCTTAACGGCCGGGCAACCGCCCGGCCGTACTGCGGGACCAAGCTGAGAAGCCCCGCACCAGTAGTTCTCCTTCAGGAGGATCACCAGACGAAGGGAGAAGCCCATGCGCTTCGAAATCATGCGACTCGACGATGTCGACGGCAACGCCGTGGACAGCACCGTCGTGGACGCCGCCTCCGTCAACCGGATCGTTCAGCAGGCCGCCGCCATCGGGCAGCGCCTCTACATCCGCCCGGCAGAGTCGTCCGCCTCGTAACGGCGTAAGCGACTCGCACACTTCGAAGCCCCCGTACGCACGATGCGTACGGGGGCTTCGCTGTGGTCCGGCGCTCTCAGGAGCCCGGGGCGGTCAGGAACTCAGGGCGGTCAGGAGCCCTGGATCACCTGTGTCACGCCGTTGATGATCTGCTGCACCGCGATCGCGGAGAGCATCATGCCCGCGAGCCGGGTCACCAGGACCACGCCGCCGTCCTTGATGACACGGATGATGACCAGCGAGTAGCGCATCACCAGCCACAGCACCACGTGGATCGCGATGATCGCGGACCAGACGGAGACCTGGTCGCCCACCGAGTCCGCGTCCTGCACGGCGAGGATCACGGAGACGATCGCGCCGGGCCCGGCGAGCAGCGGCATGCCGAGCGGCACGAGGGCGACGTTCACGTCCTTGGTCTGCTTGGGCTCGTCCGTCTTGCCGGTCAGCAGATCGAGCGCGATCAGGAGCAGCAGCAGACCGCCCGCGATCATCAGGGCCGGGACGGAGACGTGCAGATAGGCCAGGATCTGGTTGCCCAGAACGCCGAACACGGCGATGACGCCGAAGGCCACGCAGACCGCCTGGAAGGCCATGCGCTTCTGGACCTTGGCGGGGCGGCCCGCGGTGAGGGCGAGGAAGATCGGGGTGATTCCGGGGGGATCCATAATCACAAAAAGCGTGAGAAAAAGGGATCCGAAAACGGCAGCGTCGAACACGGTGGGGTGCCTTGCGAGAGTGGTGCGGAAGGGTGGGTCGAGGTGCGTACGGGGCGCGTCAGGCGCCGCGTCCGCCGGCGCCCGGCACCGGGAAGGCGCCCGTCGCGCGCCGCGTGATCTCCCCGTAGACCTCGGGGTCGGTGGTGTACTCGCCGAGCACGCACGTCTTGCGGCTGCCGTGATAGTCCGAGGACCCGGTGACCAGCAGGCCGACGTCGGCGGCAAGGCCGCGGAGGCGGTCGCGGGTCGCGGCGTCGTGGTCCATGTGATCGACCTCTATGCCGTCGAGCCCGGCCTCCGCCAGCTTCGCGATCGACGCCTCGGGAACGGTGTGACCCCGCTTGGCGGCGCCCGGGTGCGCGAAGACGGTGACCCCGCCCGCGGCCTTGACCAGGCGGATCGCCTCGAAGGGATCGGTCTCGTGCTTGTCGACGTACGCGCGCCCGTCGTTGGCCAGCCAGTTCTCGGTGAACGCGTCGGAGACCGTCGGTACGAGACCGAGCTCGACCAGCGCCGTGGCGATGTGCGGGCGGCCGACCGAACCGTCTCCGGCGATCCGGGCGACCTGCTCCCAGGTTACCGGAACGCCCAGCTCGTTCAGCTTGGCGATCATGCCCTTGGCGCGCGGCACCCGGTCGTCGCGGACCAGCTCGCGCTCGGCGAGCAGGGCCGGCTCCTCGGGGTCGAAGAGGTACGCCAGCATGTGCATGCTCACGCCGTCGAGGCGGCAGGAGAGCTCGGCACCGGTGACGAGGGTCAGCCCCGTCGAAGGGCCGTCGGCCGACAGGCCGTTGAGCGCGGCGATCGCCTCGGCGTGCCCGCGGGTGGTGTCGTGATCGGTGAGCGCGACGACGTCCAGGCCGGACGCGGCGGCGTTCCGCACGAGTTCGGCCGGGCTGTCCGTGCCGTCGGAGGCAGTGGAGTGGGTGTGCAGATCGATGCGCACGGCTGCGTACTCCAGGCTCGACGGGCTGACGGGGACCGCTCAAGGATAACGGGGATTTCCAGCACCCCCGTCACCACCGAACCGGGCACGGAACCCTTACCTCTCCCGCGCTCTGGGACTCACGCCATGATGCGCGGCGACAGCGCCCCGCACGGCAGCAGGTCCACCTCGGCCCCCGCGTCCCGCAGATCCGTGAGCACCAGCTCGTCGTACATCAGCATCCCCGTCTGCTCCGGCCACACGACCGCCCACAGCCACAGGCCGCGCGCCTCACCGGCGAAGACCGCCCGGTCGTCCGGGACGCCGGAGACGTGCCACATCGGGGTGGGCCGGCCCGCGGCGAGCACCTTGGCCTGCGGGGGCCCCGAGACCTCCATGTACGGGCCGGGGTCGGGGCCGTCGATCCCCGCGTAGCGCGCGCCGAGTCCGACGCCCAGCTCCTCGGCGACGAGCACCAGCTCACCGGGGCCGCCGAGCGGTCCCGGGCCCGAGCAGGCGACGGCGGTGGCACGGCCGCCGTGGCGCTCGTCCCCCGCGTTGGCCACGCCCGTGAACAGCCAGCCGACGGGCAGCGGCCAGGGCATCCAGACCGGCACCCGTGCGCGCCGCACCACGACGCTGAGCGCCTCGACACTGGGCGGGATCACGGGCTGCATCGGATGCACGGTCCCGTGCGCATCGCACTGCCAGGAGTCGGCAAAGAGTCCGGGAGCCCTGACCCGGCCACCACACTTCGGGCAACTGGGTTCGCCCCTCATAGAGCCCCACGGTCCTCCCCGTCCCGCGCCGCGTCAAGGACGATCACCCGTCCGGAGGGCAGCGCCGTGGCGTCCCGACCAGGAGAGATAGATGTAGCTTGCATTAATTAGCTGCTCTAACTTATTATGTGTATACGCCAACGATCCAGCCCTCGAAGGACTACTCGAAGGACCAGAGGAAGTCACTCGAAGGATTCGAGGGACTCAAAGGACTCGAGGGACTCAAAGGAGCAGCAGGCATGAGCCACAGCAGTACAGGGGGTCCCGCCGAAGGGGACACGTTCGACGCAGGTGCGGGCAGTCTCCTGCGTCAACCGAAGGCGGTCTGGGCGACCGCCGGGGCATCCGTCGTCGCCTTCATGGGCATCGGCCTGGTCGACCCGATCCTGCCGTCGATCGCCAAGGGCCTCGAAGCGACACCGAGCCAGGTCTCCCTGCTCTTCACCTCGTACTTCCTGATCACCGCCATCGCCATGCTGGTGACCGGGTTCGTCTCCAGCCGCATCGGCGGCAAGAAGACCCTCCTCGTCGGCCTCGCCCTCGTGGTGATCTTCGCGGCGCTCGCGGGCACGTCCGGTTCCGTCGGGGAGCTGGTCGGCTTCCGCGCGGGCTGGGGCCTCGGCAACGCGCTCTTCGTGTCGACCGCGCTGGCGGTCATCGTCGGCGCCGCCGCCGGTGGCAGCGCGGCCGCGATCCTCCTCTACGAGTCCGCGCTCGGGCTCGGCATGGCCTGTGGGCCACTCGTCGGCGCGCTGCTCGGCAACGCCAGCTGGCGCTACCCGTTCTTCGGCACCGCCGCGCTGATGGCCATCGGGTTCGTCTGCATCACCGTGTTCCTGAAGGAACAGCCGAAGCCCGCGCAGAAGACCTCGATCCTCGATCCGATCAAGGCGCTCGGCCACGGCGGCCTCGCGTCCGCGGCGATCTCGGCCTTCTTCTACAACTACACGTTCTTCACGGTGCTGGCCTTCACGCCGTTCGTGCTGAACATGACCCCGTACAAGTCGGGCGCGGTGTTCTTCGCGTGGGGTGTGCTGCTCGCACTGTTCTCGGTGATCGTCGCGCCGCGCATGCAGGCCAGGTTCGGCTCGCTCAAGGTGCTCGGCGGTTCGCTCGTGCTGCTCGCCCTGGACGTGCTCGCCCTCGGGTACGGCAACCACACCGCGGCCGTCGTCTGCACGATCCTGTCCGGCGCCTTCATCGGCGTGAACAACACCGTCTACACCGAGCTCGCGCTCGGCGTCTCGGACGCGCCGCGGCCGGTGGCGAGCGCCGGCTACAACTTCGTCCGGTGGTTCGCCGCCGCGGCCGCCCCGTTCTTCGCGCCGAAGATCGAGGAGTGGAGCAACATCCACATCCCGTTCGTGGTCGCCGCGATCACGGCGGTGCTCGGTGCGGTCGTGGTGTGGGTGCGCAGGAGCGCACTCACCCACGAGGCCGAGGAGTTGGAGCCGAAGCACGCCACCGAGGACAGTGTCTCGGTCTACGCGAACTGACCGGTTCTCAGCCCGGACCGATCCAGGCCCGGATCAGTCCAGCGGAACGGACTTGCGCAGCGGATCGCGCAGGTCCGTTCCGCTGTCCAGCCACTTCTCCTGGAGCGCGGCCGCGCCGTGCACCCGCTTCCACGCCGCCTCGTTCGGCGTCATGGGCAGCAGCGGCAGGAACCGTACGGGGTCCAGCGGATCGTCCAGGTCCAGGTCCTCGACCAGGCCGCCCGGCTCCGCGACGAGGGCCGAGGTGAACGGTGCTGCGGGCCACAGCGGTTCACCCACGTCGAGCGAGGCGCCCGGCGCCACGACGATGCCCTCGACCTGCGGGGACGCCGCGAGGACCGCGAGCGGGCGCAGCACCTTGTCGGTGTCGGCGAGGCCGGCGCGGACGGTGAGGACCAGCTCCGCGCGAGGGCCCTTGACGGGGTCGGCGAGGGCCGCCGTGGGATCGGCCATCGGGGACGCGGACATGCCGAGGGTGGCGTAGCGCACCACGTCGCCTTCTGTGAAGCGCAACACCTCGATGCGGTCGGTACCGAGGAAGGTGACCGCCGCTCGCGCGTCCGGTTCACCCAGGGTTATCCGGAGTCGCGCCTCCACCAGCGCAAGAACTTCTGCCATCCCGCGAGCATAGATCTCGCGCTCAACGGGTATGGACGGGGCCCGCTTTCGCCGGTCGGCTGATAGTCTTGGCCGCTGGTCGGGACAACACGCAGCGCGTGTCCGCCGAGGGCCCCCGCGGGCCTGTCGAGAAACCGACCCGTTTCACGTCCCCCACGGGGGACCGGCCGGAGGAGGTGGGGCTGTCATGGATCGAAGTCGACCGTGCAGTACTACCCGTTCTTCCGGCCTGTAGGGCCCAGGGCCTCATCTCACCCGCAGTCAGCTGTACACCGTGCTGGCCGCGCCTGCCGGAAGAGCACTTCGTTCCCCTGATCTCATCGACGTCCCCTCGGATGTCGCGATCTGAATCAGTCAGCGAAGCCGCCCAGCGTCGGTGCGGTGCTTCCCGCTTTGTGGACGTGCAGCATGTCCCGGTTCCCGGTTGACCAGGACGTCCTCATTCCGGGTGGTTCCACCCGACGCGCGGCGACTCCCGCCCGCGAAGGAGCCTGCCCATGTCGATGATGCGCGACCTGCGAGCCGCCGTCCGTCCCTCGCTGCGCAAGAGCGTCGCCCCGTACGCCAACGAGGCCCGCACCTCGTACGACTTCACGCGGGACGCCGCGGCCTGCTCGGCCGTCGTGGACTGCGCCGTCTACCGCGACGGGGTCCGCGTCCCGTCCTCCGAGTGCCTCACGCCCGGCGGTGCCAAGCGCCAGGTGCGGCGCGACGGCGGCTTCGCCTGGATCGGTCTGCACGAGCCGACCGAGGAGGAATTCGCCGGTATCGCCGCCGAGTTCGGGCTGCACCCGCTCGCCGTCGAGGACGCCGTCCACGCCCACCAGCGGCCCAAGCTGGAGCGTTACGACGACACGCTGTTCACCGTCTTCAAGACCATCCACTATGTCGAGCACGCCGAACTCACCGCCACCAGCGAGATCGTGGAGACCGGCGAGGTCATGTGCTTCACCGGCCGGGACTTCTTCATCACGGTCCGGCACGGCGGCCAGGGTTCGCTGCGCGCGCTGCGGCACCGGCTCCAGGACGACCCCGAGCTGCTCGCCAAGGGCCCGAGCGCCGTGCTGCACACGATCGCCGACCACGTCGTCGACGGATACCTGGCCGTGGCCGACGCGATGCAGGACGACATCGACGAGGTCGAGACCGAGGTCTTCTCGCAGCCCGGCAAGGGCTCCCCGCGCGGCTCCGACGCGGGCCGGATCTACCAACTCAAGCGTGAGGTACTGGAGTTCAAGCGGGCCGTCGCCCCGCTGCGGCGTCCGCTGCAGCTGCTCAGCGAGCGGCCGATGCGGCTGATCGACCCGGACATCCAGAAGTACTTCCGGGACGTCGCCGACCACTTGGAGCGCGTGCAGGAGCAGGTCATCGGCTTCGACGAGCTGCTGAACTCGATCCTCCAGGCCAATCTGGCGCAGGCCTCCGTCGCCCAGAACGAGGACATGCGCAAGATCACCTCGTGGGCCGCGATCATCGCCGTACCGACGATGGTGTGCGGGGTGTACGGCATGAACTTCACGTACATGCCCGAGCTGCACTGGCGGTTCGGCTATCCGATGGTGCTCGCGCTCATCGGCGGCGTCTGCTTCACGATCCACCGGACCCTGAAGCGCAACGGGTGGCTGTGAGCCTCGCGGCTACGCTGGCCGTATGACGACTGCTGAACTGCTCGACGCCGCCCTCGTCGAGGAGGCCACGAAGAAGTCCGGGCTGATCTGGGTGCGCGGGGAGCGGGGCGTGGAGCGGGCCCTGTGGCACGTGTGGCACGAGGGTGCGGCGTGCCTGGTCGGCGACGGGCCCGGCGAGCAGCCGCTGCCCGACCTCGTCGACGGCGGCTCGGCCGTTGTCACCGTGCGCAGCAAGGACAAGGGCGGGCGGCTCGTGGGCTGGCGGGCGACGGTGGTCGAGCTGGCGGCGGGTACGGAGGCGTACGACTCCGTCGTGGGCGAGCTGAAGGGCAAGCGCCTCAACGCGCCTGACGCGGAGACCATGTTGGACCGGTGGGCGCGGGAGTGCCGTGTGCTGCGGCTCGAGCCGGTGGGTGGGGCTACGGAGCCGGTGGCCGACGGGTCGCTGGCCGCGCCTCCTGTGGGGTCTCCGGCCACGACCCGGAACCCGGTTCCTGCGGGGCTGCCGAAGCTCCTCGCGCGGCGGAAGCGGCGTTGACGCCACGGGGCTCCGCCCCGGACCCCGCGCCTCAAACGCCGGCGGGGCTTGATTAACCCGGCAGCGCCTGCCCGTAGTCGACCGTTTCTGTGGACTTGGGTTCCCGGAGGGTGAAGTCGGTGCCCCAGTCGCTGAGTTGGATGGTGCCGGCTCCTCCGGCCCGCTCCAGGCGCATCGGGTACGCCCCGCCCTCCAGGGACACGTCGAGCGTGCCGCCCGCGCCCTTGTCGCCGGTCAGCTCGACCGTGCGGACGCCGCCCGCCTGGCCGCGCTCGCCCTTCGCGAGCGTGCCGTGCAGCGCGAGCAGGCCGTCGAGCAGCACGCCCTTGTCGGTGAACGTGCTCAGCCGCTGGTAGGACGAGTCGTCCTTCGGCACCCTCACGTACTTGCCGTCGAGCTTCTCCGCGGCGTTGCCCGAACCGTGCCCGTCCTTGCCGTCCTCGGAGTGCGTCCAGAAACCTGCGCCCGCCTTGAGGTACAGGTGGTCACCGACCCGCAGCAGCCCGAACGTGCCGCCGCCGGTGCTCACCGACCCCGTGCCGCCGTTGTCCTTCAGCCGCATGTCCAGCTTGTACGTCTTCTTGTTGACGACCACCGTGCCGGCGACGTGCACCGCGTTCGCGCCGCGGGCCGCCTTGACCGTACGGGACTGGATCTTGGCCGGGGTCAGCTTGCCGACCCCGTTCGTCCCCGCGTCCGGGTCCTCCTCGCTGCACGCCGCGAGGCCCACCGCGAGCCCCGTGCACAACACGCCCACCATGAGTGTCCTGCGGGTACGGCGGGTGAGGGGGCGCAGGGTCACGGGCGGACTACCTCTCGTACGGCAGCTTGGGTGTGAATTGAGGGGGGCGGCGCGCAGCGCCTCGGTTGAGGGCGGTGGTGGGAGACGGGTGGGCAGGTACGGCAGCGTACCCCCGCGATCTGCGGTTACCCGCCCGGGTCGGGTGGCCGATGCGCAAAGGCGCGGGGGGCGGGTAGCGGCTAGCCTGGGCGAGAAATTGCCTGTATATCCGGACGAATGCGAAGGAAAACGGAAGGAGGCGCGCGACGGTATGGCTGGAGGCGCTCCCCGGATCTTCGTGTCGCACCTCTCCGGCATCGCCGTCTTCGATCCGAACGGTGATCAGGTGGGCCGGGTGCGCGACCTGGTGGCGATGTTGCGCGTGAGCCGCAGACCGCCGCGGCTGCTCGGCCTCGTCGTCGAGCTGTCGACCCGGCGGCGGATCTTCCTGCCGATGACCCGGGTCACCGGGATCGAGTCGGGCCAGGTCATCACCACGGGGGTGCTCAACGTCCGGCGCTTCGAACAGCGGCCCACCGAACGCCTCGTCCTCGGCGAGATGCTCGACCGGCGCGTACGGCTCGTGGAGACCGGTGAGGAGGTCACCGTCCTCGATGTCTCCATCCAGCAGCTGCCCGCGCGCCGCGACTGGGAGATCGACCGGGTCTTCGTACGGAAGAACTCGCCGAAGCGCGGCGCCTTCCGGCGCGCCAAGGGAGAGGCGATCACCGTCGACTGGTCGGGCGTCGACGGCTTCAACCTGGAGGAGCACGGACAGGGCGCGGAGAGCCTGCTCGCCACGTTCGAGCAGCTGCGCCCCGCCGACCTCGCCAACGTGCTGCACCACCTCTCCCCCAAGCGCCGCGCGGAGGTCGCCGCGGCGCTCAGCAACGAGCGCCTGGCCGATGTCCTGGAGGAGCTCCCCGAGGACGACCAGATCGAGGTGCTCGGCAAGCTGAAGGAGGAGCGCGCCGCCGACGTCCTGGAGGAGATGGACCCGGACGACGCCGCCGACCTCCTCGGCGAACTCCCCGAGGACGACAAGGAACGCCTCCTCGACCTGATGAAGCCCAGCGAGGCGGCGGACGTGCGGCGCCTGATGGCGTACGAGGACCGGACCGCGGGCGGTCTGATGACGACCGAGCCGATCGTGCTGCGCCCCGACTCGACGGTCGCGGAGGCCCTCGCCCGCATCCGCAATCCCGACCTGTCCCCCGCGCTCGCCGCGCAGGTGTACGTGTGCCGGCCGCCGGACGAGACACCGACCGGCAAGTACCTGGGCACGATCCACTTCCAGCGGCTGCTGCGCGATCCGCCGTACACGATGGTCAGCTCGATCCTCGACGAGGACTTGCAGGCCCTGACCCCGGCGGCGCAACTGCAGGAGATCGCCGGGTTCTTCGCGACGTACGACATGGTGGCCGCGCCCGTCGTCGACGACAGCGGCTCGCTGCTCGGCGCCGTGACCGTGGACGACGTACTGGACCACATGCTTCCCGACGACTGGCGCGAACAGGAATTCCACCTGCCAGGGGAGGTGGACCATGCCGACTGAGGAACGTGAACGCGACGCCCCGCGCAGGCCGCGCATCCGGCTCGACCAGCCGCGCGCGCCGAAGCGGAAGCTGATCCCCGATTACGACCCGGAGGCCTTCGGCAGGCTCTCGGAGCGGATTGCACGCTTCTTGGGGACGGGCCGGTTCATCGTCTGGATGACGGTGCTCATCATCGTGTGGGTGGTGTGGAACATCGTCGCGCCGCCCGATCTGCGCTTCGACGAGTACCCGTTCATCTTCCTGACGCTGATGCTGTCGCTGCAGGCCTCGTACGCCGCTCCGCTGATCCTGCTCGCGCAGAACCGGCAGGACGACCGCGACCGGGTCAATCTCGAACAGGACCGCAAGCAGAACGAGCGCTCCATCGCCGACACCGAGTATCTGAGCCGCGAGATGGCGGCCCTGCGGATCGGGCTCGGCGAGGTCGCGACGCGCGACTGGATCCGCTCCGAGCTGCAAGACCTCATCAAGGAACTGGAGGAACAGCGGCAGTCCGCTCCCGGGTCCGGGGTATTCCCCGCGGAGCGCGAGCGGGGACGTGACGTAGACGACCGCTGACAGGGCTTTCCGGGTGCGGGTTACCCCGCCGTAGACTCGGGTGCATGGCTACGGAAGACGCGGTGCGCGAGGCGCTCGCGACAGTGAACGACCCCGAGATCCACCGTCCCATCACCGAGTTGGGGATGGTCAAATCGGTGGACATCGGTGCGGACGGAGTCGTCGCGGTCACCGTGTATCTGACCGTCTCTGGCTGCCCGATGCGCTCGACGATCGAGAACAACGTGCGCGAGGCCGTCGCCCGCGTCGACGGCGTGACCGATGTGCAGGTCACCCTCGACGTGATGAGCGACGAGCAGCGCAAGGAGCTGGCGACCGCGCTGCGCGGCGGCACCGCCGAGCGCGAGGTCCCGTTCGCCAAGCCGGGCTCGCTGACCCGCGTGTACGCGGTGGCCTCCGGCAAGGGCGGCGTCGGCAAGTCCTCGGTGACCGTGAACCTGGCGGCCGCGATGGCCGCCGACGGACTGAAGGTCGGCGTCGTCGACGCGGACATCTACGGGCACAGCGTCCCGCGCATGCTGGGCGCCGAGGGCAAGCCCACCCAGGTCGAAGACATGATCATGCCGCCGTCGGCGAACGGCGTGAAGGTCATCTCGATCGGCATGTTCACGCCGGGCAACGCTCCGGTCGTGTGGCGCGGACCGATGCTGCACCGCGCGCTCCAGCAGTTCCTCGCGGACGTCTACTGGGGCGACCTGGACGTGCTGCTTCTCGACCTGCCGCCGGGCACCGGCGACATCGCCATCTCGATCGCCCAGCTGGTCCCGAACGCCGAGATCCTGGTCGTCACCACGCCGCAGCAGGCCGCCGCCGAGGTCGCCGAGCGGGCCGGCTCGATCGCCGTGCAGACCCACCAGAAGATCGTCGGCGTCGTCGAGAACATGTCCGGGCTGCCCTGCCCGCACTGCGACGAGATGGTCGACGTGTTCGGCACGGGCGGCGGGAAGATCGTCGCCGAGGGCCTGACCAGGACCACGGGTGCGGAGGTGCCGGTGCTCGGCTCCATCCCCATCGACGTACGTCTGCGCGAGGGCGGCGACGAGGGCAAGCCGATCGTGCTGACCGACCCGGAGTCCCCCGCGGGCTCGGCGCTGCGCGAGATCGCGGACAAGCTCGGCGGGCGCCAGCGCGGCCTGTCGGGGATGTCCCTGGGGATCACGCCGCGCAATAAGTTCTGACGTCCTGTCCGACGCCTTGAGAGAACGGCGGGCCGCCCATTCCGGGCGGCCCGCCGTTCTCCGTCACGCGTCCGGTTCCGGATCCGGCTCCAGCGCCGTGATGTCCTTCACGACCGAGAAACCGAGCCCGTACGCACTCATGCCTCGCCCGTACGCCCCCAGGTGCACCCCGGCCTGCGTGGAGCCCGCGAGCACCCAGCCGTACTCGGACTCCCGGTAGTGGAACGGGGTCGGCACCCCGTCCACCGGCAGCGTCAGCGTCGCCCAGTCATCGGACGCGAGATCGTCCGCGAGCACCCACGCCGTCTCGGTCTGCTGCTCCAGCCAGTCGTCGCGCAGCGTGTGGTCCATCTGCACCGGCCAGGTGTACGAGAGCAGCCCGACGCCGGCGAGCCAGGCCGCCGAGGAGACCGACGTGGCCTCCAGGACGCCGGTGCCGTCGGCGGTGCGCCGTACCGGATTGGCGGCGATGGTCACCACCGCCGCGAACCGCTCGCTGTCTTCCGTGAGCTCGCTGCGTACGGAGGGCTCGTCACCGTGCCCGATCGAACCGTGCTCGACGGAACCGTCCGCCGTGGTGCCGACCTGCATCAGCCAGCGCGGTCCCGTGAAGGCCTCGTCGAGGCCGTACCACGGGAAGGGCGCCAGCAGGTAGCCGTCGACCGTGCGCCGGGCCGTGAGAGCCTCGCCGGCCCCCTCGGTGGCCGGCGCCTGCGCGCCTACCCGACTCGTCGTCTCCATGTACCCGGCCGCCTCCTCGCTCAGTTACGGACCGGCGCGGCCCGCCCCCCTCGGGCGTTCTCACGTCCGGTCCGCGCAACAAGAAGGCAGGATGCCACACCGGGTCCGCGGGGCCCGGTTTCGTCAGGCGTGGTTCAGCCGTGTTCGGGGTGGTTCGAGGGGGTTCGGATCGCGGTGGTTCAGGTCGCGTCCGCGTCGAACGGCGGCGGCTCGATGGCGGCCGGCTTCTCGGGGCGCTTCTGCATGTCGACCGCCTCGGGACGCTTCTCCATGTCCACGCGGCCGGCGCTGCCCGACCCGCTCGACGAACCGGAATCCTCCAGCTCACCGACGGTGTGCACCGCGTCGGAGACGTCGGCCATCTCCTTCTTCAGGTCGAAGCCGTTGCGAATCTCCTTGAGCCCCAGCTCGTCACTGTCCAACTGCTTGCGGATGAACGTCTTGGGATTCAGGTCCTCGAATTCGAAGTCCTTGAACTCCGGGCCGAGTTCGTCGCGAATGTCCTGCTTCGCACTGTCCGAGAACTCTCGGATCTTGCGGATGGTGCGTGAAACGTCCTGAATGACCTTCGGGAGTTTGTCGGGGCCGAATACGAGAACGGCCAGCACGACGATCGTCACGACCTCCAGCGGGCCAATATCGTTGAACACCTTGCACTCCTAGCGTGTCCTCGGCCCGCGGTCGAACAAGCAGCAGGTCTTTGGCAGGGTCCGGCAGCGGACCCGGTCCACGGTACCCGGCCCACCTGTCCATTCGGTAGCCACCGGGGAACCTCCAGGATCGCGCATCCCGCGCCATGACCGGTCAAGAGTCGGTCAGCCGCCGGTCAGGGGACGGTCAGGGATCGGCCGGAATCCGCTCAGCCGCCGTCGGCGGAACCGAGAACGAGCGACATCTCCCGTCCCTTTCCGCCCCGTTCGACCGTGAGGACCAGTTTGTCCTTGGGGCGGTGGGTGCGGATCTTGACGATCAACTCCTCGCCGGAGTGCACGCGGACGCCGTCGACCTCGGTGATCACATCGCCCGGCTCGATCCCCGCCTTGGCACCCGGGCCGTCCGGACTGACGGCCGAGCCGCCGCTGTTGCCCTTCGAGCCGACGCGGGCGCCGTCGCCCGAGTAGTCCATGTCGAGGGTGACCCCGATCACCGGATGCGTCGCCCGCCCGGCGTTGATCAACTCCTCCGCCACGCGTTTCGCCTGGTTGACCGGGATCGCGAAGCCGAGGCCGATGGAGCCCGACTGCCCCTCGGGCAGCTCCGAACCTCCGGTGTCGGCCGACCGGATCGCGCTGTTGATGCCGATGACGCGGGCCTTCGCGTCGACCAGCGGGCCGCCCGAGTTGCCGGGGTTGATGGGCGCGTCGGTCTGCAGCGCGTCCACGTAGCTGACGTCGCTCCCGTCGCCCTTCTCGCCGCCCGCCGTGATCGGCCGGCCCTTGGCGCTGATGATGCCGGAGGTGACCGTGTTCGCCAGGTCGAAGGGGGCGCCGACGGCTACGACGGGGTCGCCCACCTGCACGTTCTCGGAGTTGCCGAGCGGCAGCGGCTTGAGCCCGCGCACCCCGGACACCTTGATCACGGCGAGGTCGTAGCCGCTGTCGTGCCCGACCAGCTTGGCCCGGGCGCTCTCGCCGCTGGAGAACGTGACCGATATCTCACCGTCGGAGTCGGCCGACGACACGACGTGGTTGTTCGTGAGGATGTGCCCTTGGCCGTCGAGTACGAGACCCGTGCCGGTGCCCTCCTCCGACGAACCCGCGGTGTGGATGGTGACGACGCCGGGCAGGGTGCGCGCCGCGATGCCGGCCACGCTGTCGGGGTCCCGGTGCTTGGACTCGGCGTCGGCCTGCGGCAGTTGAATGCTCGCCCCGACACCGGTCCGCTCCATGTACGACCCGATCGCCCCACCGATGCCTCCGGCGACCAAGGCGATCACCACACCCCCCACCACGAGCCTCCGCCTCCGCGGCACCCGCACAACGCCCTCCCCGGGCCGGGGATCCGCCTGCTGCCAGGGGCTGTGGTGGGCAGGTGCCGGCATCTGCACCGGAACATGAGCCGCGCCAGCCGCATCAAGCCCCTGCGGCGGGTGGGAAAAATCTAGCCCCTGCGGCGATTGAGCAGCGGGGTCCGGGGCAGAGCCCCGCGACGTGGGATCGACCCCGCCCAAACCCGCGGCACCGGCCGACCCCGAATCCACCCCACCGCCGGAGGCCACGTCACCCTCGCCCATCTCCGCCGCTCTCCCCAAGCCTGGCCCACGGCACCGCACCGCCGACTCCCACGCGCGCGACCCGGATCAGCACCCGACGCACCGCCTCACCTGGATTCAACCAGGTTCGACGGCGCGGGCGCAGAGAGTGTCAGCGCAGCGACGAAGGACGGGACGACGCGGTCGGCGACGACGCCGAAGCGGCGGTGAGCCCGGACCCTGCCGCCCCGAAGGAGGTGCCGTCGGACGAGAACGAGGGCGCGACGGTGGGCCGCGGCGCGTACGAGACCGCGACAGCGGGGGCGGGGGCGGCGGGACGTATGAGAGGCGACATACGGGCCGCACCGGCCAGCAGCGGCGTCGAGAACGGATAGCCCGCACTCTCCGCGTGGCCCCCGCCGGGCAGCAGCGGCGCACCCGCCTCGGTCGGCGAGACGGGCGCCGCGAGGGCGCCCCCGCGCTGGCCGAGCGGCGAGGGGTTCGTCCGGCGGCGCTGCGTGTCCGATGCCGAGGCGGCACCGGCCGACTGGCTGCGCTGCGGCGTGACATTGCTGCCGGAGCCGCCACCGCGCGCGTCGGTGTTGTCGATCGGGGACGCGGTCGTGACCCCGCCGAGCGCGATCGCGGCGAGCGACACCGCGCCGGCCGCGGCGAACGCGAAGCGGCGGGACCGCGAGCCCCGGTCGCTCTCGTGCCGGTCGGGACGGGTCACTTCGTGAATACGGAAGCCGCGCTGGTCGCTGGGGAGGACGGCGGCGTGCGCGCCGGACGGCGCGTAGCCGAAGGGCTCCGCGTCTACGTCGAAGACTCCTTGGCCGAAGCCCCGGATCCCGCCGAGGGGTCGGCCGCTGCCGAATCCCCCTCCCCCGAACGGTGGTGAGCCACCGTCGGCATCACCTCCCGCGGGCAGCCCCTGGAGGCGGGCGAGGAAGCTCTCGGAGGGCGGCGGCGGGGCCGCCTGCGCGAAGGCGCTCTTGAGGCGGCGCTGGGCGTCGGCCTCGGCCTTGCATTTGGTACAGGTCGCCAGGTGCGCGAGGACGCGCTCACGGGCATCGTGGTCCAACTCGCCGTCGACCAGGGCGGCCAGCCTGTCCCCCAGGTGTTCGTCGGCCGCGGTCTGTTGGCGTTCGGCAGGATTGAGACGTGATCCACTCACGCGGTCGCGCCCCCTCCTCCGAGGACGGGGAAGGCCCCCGTGGACGCGAGCGTGCGGCGCTCCTTGCGGGCCTCGGGCGAGCGGTGCTGCAGCGCCTTGCGCAGCTGCGAGCGGCCGCGGTGGATACGGCTGCGGACCGTACCCAGCTTCACGCCGAGGGTCGCGGCGATCTCCTCGTAGGAGAGGCCCTCGATGTCGCACAGGACGACGGCGGCGCGGAACTCGGGCGCGAGGGTGTCCAGCGCCTGCTGGACATCGGCGTCGAAGTGCGCGTCGTTGAACACCTGCTGCGGTGACGGTTCTCTGCTGGGCAGCCGCTCGGCGGCGTCGTCACCCAGAGCGTCGAAGCGGATGCGCTGCTTGCGACGGACCATGTCGAGGAAAAGGTTCGTGGTGATGCGGTGCAGCCAGCCCTCGAAGGTGCCGGGCGTGTACGTCGAGAGCGAACGGAAGACACGGACGAAGACCTCCTGCGTGAGGTCCTCTGCGTCGTGCTGGTTCCCCGTCAGGCGGTACGCGAGACGGTAGACGCGGCCACTGTGCGTGCTGACGATCTCCTCCCACGAGGGGGGAGTCCACGCCTGCGATTCCGCATCGGCGGCAAAGGTCGCGGTCTGCGCGGAGTCAACGGTGCGGATTCGGTCAGCGGTGTTGGTCACGGATTTCGGCTCACCCGCCGACCTGAGAAGACGTCGAAGCCGTCCCCTCCGATCCACAGGCGCAGCCGCACCTCCCCTGTCGGCTCTGGTGGTGTCCAGTGGAGCACCTACCATAACCACTCCGTCCGTTAGCTCCGGATAAGCGTTTTTACTCAGATTTGCCAGTCGGTCCTCGACCGCCGCCCGCACGGCTGCCGCCATCGCGTTCTCCCCCGCAGTTCCCCTTGTCCAGCCTGCTCTTTCCCCCTGCCACTTCAAACGCGCGGTCCCATCTGCGAGTTCCCGCCGCCAACGGATAAAGTCACGCGCAGGCATCCACGGGGACGGGAGAGGGCCATTACCGGCAACCGGCAGACGAGTTGGGCGTTCGCCGACGCCTTTGTCGCCGAGGACGACGCGACTCACTGGGCTCGTGACCGGGCCCGCGAGGCAGGGCTGTACCCGGTGTCCCCCGGCGCGGGCGCGACGTTGGGGATGCTCGCTGCCACGGTAGGGGCGAAGGCCGTCGCCGAGATCGGTACGGGCACGGGCGTGTCAGGGATCCACTTGCTGCACGGGATGCGGCCCGACGGCGTCCTCACGACGGTCGATCCCGAACCGGAGCGGCAGCAGTTCGCACGTCAGGCGTTCCGCGCGTCCGGCTTCGCCACCAACCGGGCCCGGTTCATCCCCGGCCGCGCCCTGGAGGTGCTGCCCCGGCTCGCCGACAGCGGGTACGACCTGGTCTTCTGCGATGGTGACCGGCTGGAGTGCCTCGACTACCTCGCTGAATCGTTGCGCCTGCTCCGACCCGGTGGCCTGGTCGTCTTCCAGGGGGTCCTCGCCGAGGGGCGGACCGTCGACGCGGGGCCGCAGCCGGTGGAAGTGCTGCGCCAGCGCGAGTTGCTGCGGGCCGTGCGGGAGAGCCCCGAGCTGGTGGCTTCGGTGCTGCCGGTCGGCGACGGGCTGCTCTGCGCCGTCAAACGCTGAGTCGGGCAAGGCGGCGGCACCCGGTCCCACCTGCCACTACACACACGACTGCCCCGGCATCAAATGTGTGCCGGGGCAGTCGAAAAGGTATGGTCGCTCGCGCGTCAGCTGACGGCCGGTCCAGCCCCACCTCTGGGGAATGGACGCGGACGCAGAAGGTGTCAGCCCACTACCTTCTTCAGTTCGTCACCGAGGGCACTGGCCTCGTCCGGCGTCAGCTCAACCACGAGCCGACCGCCGCCTTCGAGCGGAACGCGCATGACGATGCCCCGCCCCTCCTTTGTCACCTCGAGCGGGCCGTCACCCGTCCGCGGCTTCATGGCCGCCATGCTCGTTCCCCTTCCTGAAACCAGCTCATCGTCAGCCGACGGCCCTCTGGGTGGGCACACGTCACCGGCATCGAACACATTGCTTCCAGGCCATTATCCCGCATCGCGGGACCCGATGACCAACATCGGTCGGCATCGCTTGCGCAACGCGCTTGACCAAAACCACTCAATTCGGGGATCCGACTGCGATACTGCGCCATCTTCGGACCCAAGCCGACGCGAATTCGTTAGACGCAGGTCACATGCCGAGGGCGTTCCATGGGTCGTGATCTACGTCATGCTGAGCACGGACGACTGAGCGACCGCATAGGAGGAGTCCCATGGCCGACACCGTGCTCTACGAGGTGAGCGACGGGCTCGCGACGATCACGCTGAACCGCCCCGAGGCGATGAACGCGATGAACACCGAGGCCAAGGTCGCCCTCCGCGACGCGGTGCAGTCGGCCGCCGCCGACGAAACGGTCCGGGCGGTGCTGCTGACGGCGGCCGGCGACCGGGCGTTTTGCGTGGGTCAGGACCTCAAGGAACACGTCGGCTCGCTGCTGGCGGACCGGGAGTCCGGCGAGGGCCGCACCATGAACACGGTGCGCGAGCACTACAACCCGATCGTGCGGGCCCTGACCCAGATGCCGAAGCCCGTAGTGGCCGCGGTGAACGGCGTGGCGGCCGGCGCCGGATTCGGGTTCGCGCTCTGTGCGGACTACCGGATCGTGGCGGACAGCGCGTCGTTCAACACCTCGTTCGCGGGCGTGGCGCTCACCGCCGACTCCGGGGTCTCCTGGACGCTGCCGCGCCTGATCGGCCCCGGCCGCGCGGCCGACCTGCTGCTCTTCCCGCGCTCCCTGAAGGCGCAGGAGGCGTACGAGCTGGGGATCGCGAACCGGCTCGTGCCCGCCGCCGAACTCGCCGAAGAGGCCCGGAAGCTGGCGCGCACGCTCGCCGAGGGGCCGACCGTCGCCTACGCGGCACTGAAGGAGTCCCTCGCCTTCGCCGGGGACCACTCCCTCGACGAGGCGCTCGACAAGGAGGACGAGCTGCAGACCCGGGCCGGCGCCTCCGAGGACCACACCATCGCGGTGCAGGCCTTCATCGCGAAGGAGCGGCCGAAGTACCTGGGGCGCTGACCCGGCTCACACCGCCCTCACGCCGCCGTACGCGCGCGGGACACGCAGTCCACCAAGTGGTCGTTGACCAGGCCGCAGGCCTGCATCAGCGCGTACGCCGTCGTCGGGCCGACGAAGCGCAGGCCGCGCTTCTTCAGCTCCTTGGAGAGCGCCTTCGACTCGTCGGTGATCGCCGCCACGTCGCCGAGCACCTTCGGGGCCGGGCGGGTGACGGCGTCCGGCGCGTACGACCAGATCAGCTTGTCCAGGTCGCCGGGCGACCAGTCCACGAGCACGCGCGCGTTGGCCAGCGTCGCGTCGATCTTGGCCCGGTTGCGGATGATGCCGACGTCGGCGAGCAGGCGCTCGCGGTCGGCGTCCGTGAAGGCCGCCACGTCCGCGATCTTGAAACCGGAGAACGCCGCGCGGAAGCCCTCGCGGCGCCTGAGGATCGTGATCCAGGACAGGCCGGACTGGAACGCCTCCAGGGAGAGGCGCTCGAACAGCGCGTCGTCGCCGTGGACCGGGCGGCCCCACTCCTCGTCGTGGTACGCGATGTAGTCCTCGGTCGAAAGACCCCAGGGGCAGCGCGGCTTTCCGTCCGGTCCTGGGACGGCGCCTCCTGTCGGCTCGCTCACCGGAACCCCTCCCCCGTCTCGTATCCGAACCCGTACTCACCAGGTGGCGCGTAGCCCGTGTCCGGGCCCCGCTCGGTCGGCTGCGGTCCTGCCCGGGTGTGGGCCGAGGTGAGGGCGGCCTCCAGCTCCGTGATGCGCGCGTCCCGCTCGGCCAGTTCGGCCCCCAGGCGGTTCAGCGCGTCGTCCACCTCCGCCATGCGGTAGCCGCGCACCGCCGTGGGCAGCCGGAGCGCCTCAAGGTCGGCGGGGTCCAGGGGGCGGTCGGGCGGCAGCGGGTCCGCGTAGAACTGGGACGGCTCGTCGCGCAGCGTGCCGCTGTCGCCGCCGCCGATGACCGCGAACGTCACCGCCGCGATCACCACGACCAGCGCGGCGACCAGAAACAAGAACATGACCATGTCTGCCGTCCCCTGGGTTCGACCGGGCCGTGCGGCCCTCAACCGTCAGGCTTCGATCGTGCCATGCCGCACTGACAGTTAAGGTCACAGACGACGTTCAACCGGTCAGGAGAAGGAGAGTCACAGGGGATGCTCAGGCTGGGCCAGCACGAATTCGGTGAGCACGAGCCGGTGATCATGGCAATCGTGAACCGGACCCCGGACTCCTTCTACGACCAGGGCGCCACGTTCCGCGACGAGCCCGCGCTCGCCCGCGTCGAGCAGGCGGTGTCCGAGGGCGCCATGATCGTGGACATCGGCGGGGTGAAGGCCGGCCCCGGCGAGGAGGTCACCGCCGAGGAGGAGGCGCGGCGGACCGTCGGCTTCGTCGCCGAGGTGCGACGCCGCTTCCCCGACGTGATCATCAGCGTCGACACCTGGCGGCACGAGGTCGGCGACGCCGTGTGCGAAGTGGGCGCGGATCTGCTCAACGACGCGTGGGGCGGTGTCGACCCGAAGCTCGCGGAGGTCGCGGCGCGCCACAAGGTGGGCCTCGTGTGCACGCACGCGGGCGGCGCCGAGCCCCGCACGCGTCCGCACCGGGTGACGTACGAGGACGTGATGGCGGACATCCTGGACGTGACGGTCGGCTACGCGGAGCGGGCCGTCGCCCTCGGGGTGCCGCGCGAGTCCGCACTGATCGACCCCGGACACGACTTCGGGAAGAACACGCGGCACTCCCTGGAGGCGACGCGGCGGCTTCCGGAGATGGTCGACACCGGGTGGCCGGTGCTCGTCTCGCTGTCCAACAAGGACTTCGTCGGCGAGACCCTCGACAAGCCGGTCAAGGAGCGCGTCATCGGGACGCTGGCCACGACCGCGGTGTCGGCGTGGCTCGGGGCGCAGGTCTACCGGGTGCACGAAGTCGCCGAGACGCGGCAGGTGTTGGACATGGTGGCGTCCATCGCGGGCCACCGGCCCCCGGCGGTCGCCCGCCGGGGACTCGCGTAGCAGCTTTCTCCAGGGCGACTACTTACCGGTCTCCTTGGTGACCAGTGTGATCGCCTCCTCCACGTCGTCCGTGATGTGGAACAGCAGCAGGTCCGCCTCCGAAGCCTTGCCCTGGGCGATCACCGTGTTCTTCAGCCAGTCGACCAGGCCGCTCCAGTACTGCGAACCGAACAGGACGATCGGGAAGCGCGTCACCTTCGTGGTCTGCACGAGGGTGAGCGCCTCGAAGAGCTCGTCCAGCGTGCCGAGGCCGCCGGGGAGCACCACGAAGCCCTGGGCGTACTTCACGAACATCGTCTTCCGTACGAAGAAGTAGCGGAAGTTCAGGCCCAGGTCGACGTACGGGTTGAGGCCCTGCTCGAAGGGCAGCTCGATGCCGAGACCGACCGAGGTGCCCTTGGCCTCCACGGCGCCCTGGTTGGCCGCCTGCATGGCGCCGGGGCCGCCGCCGGTGATCACCGCGAAGCCGGCCTCCACCAGGGCCTTGCCGATGGCGACGCCCGCCGCGTACTCCGGGGAGTCCTCCGGGGTGCGCGCCGAGCCGAACACGCTGATCGCGGGCGGCAGTTCGGCGAGTGTGCCGAAGCCCTCGATGAACTCGGACTGGATGCGCAGGACCCGCCACGGGTCGGTGTGCACCCACCCCGAGGGGCCTTCGGTGTCGAGCAGACGTTGGTCGCTCGTCCCTGGCTGCACCTGATCACGGCGCCGGACCACCGGCCCCGTCCGCTGCTCCACAGGACGTCGCTTGCCCTCCGGGTTGCTCATCGTCTGCTCCCTTCCTGCGCAGGTATCACGCACTTACGTAGAGCAAGGGTAGGTCTACGCGGGTTACGGGCGCGGGACCTCGGCGTATCGGGAAGCCGAGTATCAGGAAGCCAGGTGTCAGGAAGCGGTGAGCCAGGCGGCCAGGCGCTTCTCGCCCTCCAGGATGAGCGAGGTGTCGACCCGCTCGTCGATCTTGTGCGCGAAGATCGGGTTGCCGGGGCCGTAGTTCACCGCGGGGACGCCGAGGGCGCTGAACCGGGAGACGTCGGTCCAGCCGAACTTGGGGCGCACTTCGCCGCCCACCGCGGCCACGAAAGCGGCGGCAGCAGGGTGGTTGAGGCCGGGGCGCGCGCCGCCCGTGTGGTCGTCGACGACGATCTCCTCGATGGGGCAGCCGGCGAAGAAGTCGCGGACGAACTGCTCGGCCTCCTCCATCGACCGGTCGGGCGCGTAGCGGAAGTTGACGGTGACGGCGCACTCGTCCGGGATGACGTTGGTGGCGACGCCGCCCTCGATGCGGACCGCGTTGAGGCCCTCGTGGAACTCCAGGCCGTCGACGACCGGCTTGCGCGGCACGTAGGAGGCGAGGCGCTCCAGGATGGGGGACGCGGCGTGGATCGCGTTGTTTCCCATCCACGCGCGCGCGGAGTGGGCCCGCTCGCCCTTGGTCTTCAGGATGACGCGCAGGGTGCCCTGGCAGCCGCCCTCGACGTCGCCGTTCGTGCCCTCCAGGAGGATCGCGAAGTCGCCCTCCAGCCAGTCGGGGTGGGCGTCGGCCACATGCCCGAGGCCGTTGAGGTGTGCGGCGACCTCTTCGTTGTCGTAGAAGACGAACGTGAGGTCGCGGTTGGGCTCACGGACCGTCTGCGCGATCCGCAGCTGGACCGCGACGCCCGCCTTCATGTCGCTGGTGCCGCAGCCCCACAGGACGCCGTTCTCGTCGAGCCGCGAGGGCACGTTGTCGGCGATCGGGACCGTGTCGATGTGTCCCGCGAGGATGATCCGCTCGTCGTGCCCCAGGTTCGTCCGGGCCACGATGTTGTTGCCGTACCGGTCGACCGTGAGGTGCGGCAGCTCCCGCAGGGCCTGGTCGATCGCGTCGGCGAGCTCCTTCTCGCTGCCACTGGGCGAGGCGAAGTCGACCAACTGCGCCGTGAGGCGTGCGGCGTCCTGCGTGAGGTCAAGGGGGGTGCGGTCCATGACGTCGAGCCTAATACGGGTGCGGTTTCCGTACGGCGGCTGGAGTGTCAGTGGACTCCAGTACCTTGGACGCGTGCCTGAGCCCCCCACTCTCGTCCGGCGCGGCCGCCTCCTTCGTATCGGCGCGGCCGTCGTCGTGCTGCTCGCCGTGGCCACGTACGTGGCCGTGCAGTACGCGACCGGGGGCCGCTCCAAACCGAGATGCACGGTCATTTCGGCGAACGGGGACGGGGCGTCGTACACATTCACCTCCGAGCAGGCGGTGAACGCGGCGACGATCGCCGCCGTCGGCACCTCGCGCGGGATGCCCGAGCGCGCCGTCACGATCGCCCTCGCGACGGCGCTGCAGGAGTCGGGGCTGCGCAATATCGAGCACGGCGACCGGGACTCGCTCGGCCTGTTCCAGCAGCGCCCCACGAAGGGCTGGGGCACCGCGGACCAGATCATGGATCCGGCGTACGCGTCCGAGCGGTTCTACGCGCACCTGGCGAAGATCCCCGGCTACTCGCGGCTCCCGCTGACCGCGGCCGCGCAGCGCGTGCAGCTCAGCGGCTATCCGCAGGCGTACGCGAAGCACGAGCCGGACGCCACGTTGCTGGCCGCCTCGCTGACCGGTCGCGCCGCGGCGTCGCTCACCTGCGACGGGCGGGCGGTCGGTGGTGACGGCGCGCGGTCCGGCGACCCCGCGCGCGTGCGGGCCGCGCTCGCCCGTGACTTCGGGCGGGACGTGGCGCCCGCGAAGGGGCCGGGCGCGAGCTCCGTCCGCGTTCCCGTGCCCGCCACCGTCGACTCGGCCGAGGGCGGGGAGCGGCAGCGCGGCTGGGAGCTGGCGCAGTGGGCGGTGGCCAACTCCTCGGCGCTGCGCATCGAGCGCGTCTCCTACGCGGGCCGCGAATGGACCGCCGAGGAGTCCGGGGAGTCCGGGGACAAATGGCGCAAGGCGTCGTCCGCGCAGCGGGGCGGACGGTCGGGTCCGGCGGCCTCGATGTCCGTCGGCGAGGTTCGGATCGTCACCGGGCAGTAGTCCGGGCTCACCCGAACGGGTAATGCGGATCATGCCGCGTGGACGTCGGCGGGGCACCTTCGAGTGAGGTGGGGGCTCGACCCCAAGACCCTTGCGAGCAGGGCGCTGTAAGGGTTCTGCAGCGGTAGGCGATGCGTGCACTTTGCCCGTTTCTGCCCACAACTGATAATGCGACACATTACGAACCCTTTACGTTTCCGACCCGCAACCTTCCTGGGGCCTGGGGCGGTTGTCACGGCGTCCGATCGCCGCACGGCAACCGGGCATCAAACGTTCTCTCCCGTCTAAGGAGCATCATGTCCCTCCCCCTGACCCGCCGGATCGCCCGTGCCGCGCTGCTCGTAGCGGCAGGAGCGGCGCCCGTGGTCGGTGCGGCCGGCTCCGCGAGCGCCGTCGACCTTCCGGCCACGTCGAACCTGGGCGGTGTGACCGCCCTGGACGGTGCGAACGTGGGCAGCACCGTCGACGGTGCGGCGCAGAACGTCACCGGTGTCGCCGGTTCCACCGGTGGCAAGGCCGTCAAGAAGGCCGTTCCGGCGGCGGGCAAGGTCGTGGGTTCGGGCGCGAAGACCGCCGTTCCGGCCGCGCAGGAGGCCGCGGGTGGCGCGGCCGGCAGCGCGGGTGACGTGCTCGGTGAGACGGCCGGGACCGCGACCGATGGTGGGCTGCCGGTGGGTGGTGGCGGTCTGCCGACCGATTCGCTGGGTGGCCTGCCGATCGGCTGACCGCCGGTTTACCTGAACGGGGTGCCGGGAGCGTTCTGCTCCCGGTACCCCGTTTTTGTGCCGTGTCGTGGGCGGGGCCTGCGTGACTGTTGCGCGGCACCAGGGTTCGGCGCATTGCCGGGGTCGGTCCCGTCGTCTCCGTTGCGCAGCACCGGGGTTCGGCGCATTGCCGGGGTCGGCGCCCATCGCCATCGTTGCGCGGCACCGGGGTGCCGCCTTGCCCACCCTGCCGCCCAAGGCGGCAGATTGCCCAAGGCGGGTGCGGCCGACCGTGGGCGTGCGCGGCAGGGTGCCCTAGGCGGGGGCGGCACCCCGTGAACCTGCGCGGCACGGTGCCCCAGGCGGGGGCGACACCCCGTGAGGCCGACGCCCCGGAGGGGGCGGGCAGGTGGGAGATAGGCGAACGGGAGGCGCGCTCGGGCGCCCGTAGGCCTGCGCGGCAGATGCCCCAAGGCGGGCGGCAGCCACCCGTGGGCCTGCACGGCAGGGTGCCCTAGGCGGCGCGACACCCCGTGAGGCCGACGCCCCCGGAGGGGGCGGGTGGGTGGGAGATAGGCGAGTGGAAAGGCGGCGGGAAGGCGGGGAAAGGCGGGAGTCGCCGCGAGGGGGAGGTACCGCGTCCCGGAGGGCGTCGCCGCGGGCCCCGTTCTCCCGTCAGGTCGGACGAGTTGCCGCTGCGGCATCCCAGAAAACGACGCCGCGCTCCCCGCCCCCGTCAGGTCGGGCGGGTTGCCGCTGCGGCGGCCCGGAGGGCGGCGCAGCGGGCCCCGTACCCCGTCACGTCAGACGGTTTACCGCCGCGGCGGCCCGGAGGGCGTCCCCGCCCCCGTCACGTCAGGCGGCTCACCGCGGCCGCTACGCGGTCGTCCGAAGCCGTCAAGGCTACGCGGACGAAGGTGGCGCCCGCTTCGCCGTAGAAGTCGCCGGGGGCCACCAGGATGCCGAGGTCGGCCAGGGCGGACACCGTGTCCCAGCAGGACTCGTCGCGGGTGGCCCAGAGGTACAGGCTCGCCTCGCTGTGCTCGATACGGAAGCCGTGGGCCAGCAGAGCCGCGCGCAGCGCCTCGCGGCGGGCCGCGTAGCGCTCCCGCTGCACCCGCACGTGCTCGTCGTCGCCGAGCGCCGCGACGACCGCCGCCTGCGTCGGCGCGGAGGTCATCATGCCGCCGTGCTTGCGGATCTGGAGGAGCGGGCCGAGCACCGAGGCGTCGCCCGCGATGAACGCCGCGCGGTAACCCGCCAGGTTCGAGCGCTTCGAGAGCGAGTGGACCGCGACCAGGCCCTCGTGCGAACCGCCGTTGACGTCCGGGTGCAGGACCGAGACCGGGTCGGCCTCCCAGCCCAGCTCCAGGTAGCACTCGTCGGAGAAGATCAGGATGTCGTGCGAGCGCGCCCAGTCCACGATGCGCTTCAGCTCGTCCTTGGCCAGCACCCGACCCGTGGGGTTCGACGGGGAGTTGAGCCACAGGAGCTTCAGGTCGGTCGGGTCCAGCTCGGTCGGGTCGTCGTAGACGACGTAGTCCGCGCGGGCCAGGCGGGCGCCCACCTCGTACGTCGGGTACGCGAGACGCGGGTAGGCGACCTTGTCGCCGGGGCCGAGACCCAGCTGGGTGGGGAGCCAGGCGACCAGTTCCTTGGAGCCGACGACCGGCAGGACGTTCGTGTGGTCGAAGCCGCGGGCACCGAGGCGGCGTTCGCACCAGCCGACGAGCGCGTCACGCAGCTCGGGAGTGCCCCAGACCGTCGGGTAGCCCGGCGAGTTCGCGGCGTCGACCAGCGCCTTCTGGATCAGCTCGGGCACCGGGTCGACGGGCGTGCCGACGGAGAGGTCGACGATGCCGTCCGGGTGCGCCGCGGCCGTCTTCTTGTACGGCTCCAGCTTGTCCCAGGGGAAGGCGGGGATGCGGTCGATGGGGGCCGGGACGGTGGACACCTGGGGGGCTCGCTTTCCTCGTGATGCTCTCTTCGCGACGCGGCTCTCTTCGCGACGTGGTGGACAAATGCCTCGGTCCCGTACGGCAGTCAGAGCCGTACGGGACCGGGGCAGCGCCTGTGCGTACCGCTGAACTCAGAACGTACTGAACTCAGAAGCTACTGAGTTCGGTTACTGGTTCTGCGGCGGCAGCGCGGCGATGAACGGGTAGTCCTTGTCGATCAGGCCCATCTTCGAGGCACCACCGGGCGAACCGAGGTCGTCGAAGAACTCGACGTTCGCCTTGTAGTAGTCCTTCCACTCCTCAGGAGTGTCGTCCTCGTAGAAGATCGCCTCGACCGGGCAGACCGGCTCACAGGCGCCACAGTCGACGCATTCATCCGGGTGGATGTACAAGGACCGCTTGCCCTCGTAGATGCAGTCGACCGGGCACTCCTCGATGCACGCCTTGTCCTTGACGTCGACACAAGGCTGCGCGATGACGTAGGTCACGCTGTCGTTCCTCCTCGATAGGGCGCTGGCGGGCCTCCGCAGGCTCCGCCGCCTGGCGCGCGGGAGCGCGGCGTCGTCGATGCCCACCTCTAGTATCTCCGTTCCTGGGCATGATCCGAACAGGAGGGGTGGGGCGAGCTGTGGAATTCACTGCGGGCGGACGCCTGGAAGTCCGCATTTCGTGCGATGACGTGGGGAAACGCGTCTCTGTACGACGGGTGAGCGGGGAGGGTTCCGTGGGTCGAAAGTTCACCGACACGGTCGGTGTTCTCACATCGTGGAACGACGGTGTGCTCCTCATCACACGGAGAAACGGTGAAGGTGTGCGGGTCGAGGAGTCCGCGCTGGTCGCGGGGAAGGTCGTGCCCGCCGCACCCGCCCGTCGCCGCGGCCCCTCGGCCACGTATCCGGAGCTCGCTCGCGCCGCCGCGCGCGCCTGGCAGCCGATCGAGAGCGAACGGCTCGGCGATTGGGAGCTGAGAGCCGCCGACGGGTTCACTCGGCGGGCCAACTCGGTACTCCCTCTGGGGGACCCGGGGCGTCCGCTCGACGACGCGCTGAGCCACGTACAGGAGTGGTACGCGGCCCGTGGCCTTCCGGCGTACGCGCAGACGGCGACCGGGGCCGAGGGGGCGCAGGAGGTCCTGTGCGCCGGTCTTGAGGAGCGCGGGTGGGTGCGCGAGGTGAGCGCCGAGCTGCGGATCGCCGCGCTCGCGCCCATCGGGGACGCGCCCGACGCGCCGCACGTGCTGCTGAGCCGCGAGCCGGACGAGGCGTGGCTCGCGCGCTACCAGCGCAAGGGAGCGAGCGAGGTCGCGCTGAAGGTGCTGTGCGCCGGGCCCTCGGTGTGGTTCGCGACCGTGCCGGGCGAGGGTGACGTGCCCGCCGCGATCGGGCGGTGCGTGGTCGACGGGCGGTGGGCCGGGTTCGCCGCCGTCGAGGTCGACCCTGCGCAGCGGCGTCGAGGGCTCGCCACGGACGTGATGACGGCGCTCGCCCGACAGGCGCTCGACGAGGGCGCGTCGGCGGCCTGGCTCCAGGTCGAGGCGGACAACGAGGGGGCGCGCGCCCTCTACGACCGCATGGGTTTCGCCACGCATCACGCGTACCACCACTACCGTGCTCCGGAACGGCACGCCGGCTGATGCCTCAGCGACGAATGCCTTACCCGTTGCTGCCGTATCGATCGGCCTGAAAGGGCACGAGGCACGTATGTCCCCCCACCTTTCCCCCCGTTCCACGGAGCTGCGGCGGCGGTTCGCCGAAGAGGCGCGGGCCGAGCGGCCCGACCTCGCGCAGCTGTGTCTGCTGCTCGCCGCGCAGGGCGACGCCTCGCTCGACGAGGCCGGCATGGACGCCGTGCAGATCGAGCTGGACGAGCTCGCCGGGCGGCTGCCGTACCGGCCCGCCTCGCCGCACGGCTGGGCCACCGCGTGCGCCGAGCTGCTCGGCGCGCGCACCGGTTTCCACGGCACGCCGAACGACTATCAGCGGCTCGAGTCGTCCCTCCTGCACGAGGTCGTACGGCGTCGCAGAGGGCTGCCGATCCTGTTGTCGGTGGTGTGGCTGGAGGTGGCCCGGCGGGCCGGGGCGCCGGTGTGCGGGGTGGCTCTGCCGGGGCACTTCGTGGTCGGCTTCGGCCCCACCGACGGGCAGGTGCTGGCCGATCCGTTCGACGGGGGCCGGGTGCTCACGGGGGCCGACGCGCAGACGCTGGTGGCGGGGGCGACGGGCGGCCCGCTGGATCCGTCGATGCTGGTGCCCGCCGATCCGCTGGACGTGGTCCTGCGGATCCTCAACAACATCCGGGCCTGGGCGGCGACGCGACCCGAGCGCTCCGACGTGTCGCTGTGGGCCGTGGAGCTGTCGCTGCTGCTGCCCGCGCACCCGGCGCGACTGCGCTACGAGCGGGCCCAGCTCCTCGTACGCCGTGGGGACTTCGTGAACGGGGCGGTGGAGCTGGAGGCGTACGCGGACGTGGTCGGGGCCGTCGACGAGACGGCGGCGGAGTCGGTGCGGGAGCAGTCGCGGGCGGCCCGCGCGATGCTGAACTGAGCCCTCTCTCAGGAAGCCCTACAGCCTCCCCCAGAAAGCCCTACAGCCAGCCCTTCTCCCGCGCGGCGGCCACCGCCTCCGCCCGATTGCGCACCGCCAGCTTCTGGATCGCCACCGACAGGTAGTTGCGGACCGTGCCCTGGGAAAGGTGGAGGGCGGCCGCCAGTTCCGCGTTGGTGGCGCCGTCAGCCGCCGCGCGCAGCACCTCGCGTTCGCGGTCCGTCAGCGGATTCGCGCCCTCCGCGAGGGCCGCCGCCGCGAGCGTGGGGTCGATGACGCGTTCGCCCGCGAGCACCTTCCGTACAGCCTCGGCGAGCTGCGCGGCCGGGGCGTCCTTGACCAGGAACGCGGCCGCGCCCGCCTCCATGGCGCTGCGCAGATAGCCGGGCCGGCCGAACGTGGTGAGCACGACGACCTTCAACTCCGGCAGGACCTCGCGGAGTTGGGCCGCCGCCTCGATGCCCGTACAGCCCGGCATCTCGATGTCGAGGAGCGCCACGTCCACCGCGTGCGCGCGGGCGGCCGCCACCACCTCGTCACCGCGCGCCACCTGCGCGACGACCTCGATGTCCGCTTCGAGCCCGAGCAGCGCGGCCAGCGCCTCGCGCACCATCGACTGGTCCTCGGCCAACAACACCTTGATCGTGCTCATGCGCCGGATCCTACGGAGGCGGCCGGGACCCGGGCCACCAGGCGGAAGCCGCCGCCGCGTGCCGCGCCCGTCTCCAGGGTGCCGCCGACCGCGGTGAGGCGTTCGGCGAGGCCGGTGAGGCCGTTGCTCGGGGGCGCCCCCGAGGGGCCCGAGCCGTCGTCCTCCACGGTCAGTTCGACGCGGGGCCCTTCGAGGGTCTCGCGCCGGGCGACGCCGACGACGCAGCGCTGCGCGCCACTGTGCCGTACGACGTTGGTGACGGCCTCGCGCAGCGTCCAGGCGAGCGCCGACTCCTGCGCCTCGGGCAGTTCCGGGACCTCGGAGGGCACGTCCGCGGCGACGCCCGCCGCGGTCAGCGCGGCCTGGGCGCCCGCGAGTTCGGTGGCGAGGCGGGCGCGCCGGTAGCCGCTGACGGCCTCGCGGACGTCGACCAAGGCCTGCCGGCTGACCTTCTCGATGTCGGCGACCTGGTCGGCCGCCTTGTTGGGGTGGTCGGGCAGCATCCGCCCGGCCAGTTCGCTCTTGAGCGTGATCAGCGAGAGGGAGTGGCCGAGCAGGTCGTGCAGGTCGCGGGCGAGGCGCAGGCGCTCCTCGTTGGCGGCGAGCTGGGCGACCTGAGCGCGGGCCTGGCGCAACTCCCGTGTCGTGCGCACCAGTCGGCGTACGCCCGTCATGGAGAAGCCGCCGAGCAGCGCGGGGACGATCAGGCCGATGTCGGGTCCCGCGCCGAGGTGCAGGGCCAGCGCCACCATCACGCCGGTCATCACGAGGATCATGATCTGCGCCTGCCGCATGGGCAGCACGGCCCCGCAGCCGACGGAGACGTACACGAAGAGCACCAGCCAGGGCTCGCCGAGCGTCAGGCAGAGCACGACGGCGATCACGGGCAGGACGCCGAGCACCGAGAGCACGACGGCGCGGGCGAGCGGGCGGCTCGTGTGCCGGAACACGAGGACCAGGTACGTGAGCGTGAACGCCCCGAGCCCCAACCAGCCGAACACGGTGCCCACCGTGCCGTGGTGGCCCGCCACCAGGTCGCCGACCGGGTCGCCGAGGAAGACCAGCCACATGCCGATCCACAGCAGCTTCACGAACAACTCGCGGCGGTTCTCCGGCGCCCGGCCGGCCTCCGCCCACTCCCCTGGCTCGCTCACGCCTTCAACGTGTCCTTCCGGTACAGCCAGGCCGCGCCGCCCGCGAAGATCAGGAAGTACGCGACAAGCAGCGCGACGTCCTTGGCGTCGGGGGCGCCACCCAGCTCGATGGCCTGGCCGAGGGCAGCGTACGCGTGCGTGGGCAGCCATTCCGCGATGTTCTGCAGCCATTGCGGGAATCCGCTCATCGGGATCCACAGGCCGCCCAGGATCGACAGGCCGAAGTACGTGATCATCGTGATCGGCCGGACGGCGTCGCCGGAGGCGAGATAGCCGATGGCCACGCCGAGCGCGGCGAAGACGAGGCTGCCGGCCCAGATCGAGCCGGTGAGCGCGAGCCACTGCCAGGCGTCGAGGCGTACGTCCTTGAAGGCCGCGGCCACGACGAAGACGATCACGATGGACGGGAGCGAGACGACGGCGGCGCTCGCGGTCTTGGCGAGGACATAGCCGCGTCCGGGCAGCGTGGTGAGCCTCAACTGCCGTACCCAGCCGTTCTCCCGCTCCTTCGCGATGCGCTCGCTGTTGCCCATGAGGACGGCGGTGAGCGCGCCGAAGGAGGCCATCGAGACCATCATGAACGCGGGGAGGCTCAGGCCCGTGCCGTCGACCATGGTGGTGGTGTCGGCCTGGCCCGCGATCAGCAGGAACAGCACGGACGGGTAGATCACCGAGAAGAACAGGAACTTCCGGTTGCGGAAGGCCCGGGTGAGTTCGAGCTTGATCAGACTGTTCACAGCGACTTGGCCTCCTCGGCCTCGGTGATCGCCACGAAGGCCTGTTCCAGGCCGAGTCCGGCGACTTCGAGATTGCGCGGGTAGACGCCGAGCCCGTACAGCGCGTGCACGGTCGCGTCGGCGTCAGTGGACTGGATGCGGACGGTCTGTCCGCTGACGGCCACTCCGGTGAGGAACGGCAGACCCTTGATCGCGGCCTCGTCGATCTCGCCCTCCAGGTCGAAAGAGACCCTGCGGGCGCCGGCCTTCGCCTTGATCTCGGCGGCCGTGCCGTCGGCGAGGAGTCGGCCGCGGTGCAGCACGAGAACGCGGTCGGCGATCGCGTCCGCCTCCTCCAGGTAGTGGGTGGCGAACAGCACCGTGCGGCCCTGGTCCGCCTGCTCGCGCATGGTCGCCCAGAACGCCTGCCGGGCGCTCACGTCCATGCCGGTCGTCGGCTCGTCGAGGACGATGAGGTCGCTGTCGCCGGCCGTGGCGAGGGCGAAGCGGACGCGCTGCTCCTGGCCACCCGAGAGCTTGTTGACCTTGCGGTCGGCGATCTGCGTGAGTCCCGCGCGGGCCAGGACCTCGTCGGCCGGGTACGGCTTCGGGTGCAGGGCGCAGCCGAGCCGGACGAGTTCGCGCACGGTCACCTCGTCCATCAGGCCGCCGCTCTGCAGCATGGCGCCGACCCGGCCCGCCGTGATCGCCTCGCGGGGGCTCGTGCCGAAGACCCGGACCTCGCCGGTGTCGGCGGGGCGCAGGCCGAGGAGCAGGTCGAGGGTGGTGGACTTGCCCGCGCCGTTCGGGCCGAGCAGAGCGACCGTCTCGCCCGCGTGCAGTTCGAGGCCCAGGCCGTCGACCGCCCGTACGGTGCCGTACGTCTTCGTCACCCCGCTGAAGGTGACCGCTGCGTGTGTCGTCATGGCAGTAAGCGTCGCCGGTGGGCGGGGGTGCGCGGCAGTGTCGCAAAGCGTGAGTCCCGCATGACGGATGTCATGCGGGACTCGTGACGCGGGTGCGCGGGCGGAGCTACGAGGCGTTCGTCTGGATCTCCGCGGTGCGCTCGGCGGAGGTCTTGCCGAGCAGCGCCTTGCCGATGGCTGCGGCCACGTCCGTGGGCTGGACCGGCGTCTTCTTGCCGGTGCCGCGGGTGACGAGGACGCCGTCGAAGGTCGTGCCGTACAGCTTCTTGAGCTCCGGGAGGTTGTACTTCTCGACCAGCTTCCCGTTGACCGGCTGCACGCTCAGGATCTTCGGCAGCGACTTGTCGGGGCCGAACTGGATGGAGGCGCCGCCCGCCTTGACCGTGATCAGTCCGGACATCGCGGGCTCGGCGAACTGCTGCATCTTCCGGTCGACCTCGGCGTCCGAGATCGTCGGCTTCTGCGTCGACGTCGCCAGCGGGACCGCTCCGGACGCGCCGGTCTCGATCTGCGCGTTGTACGCGTCCTTGACCGCGGCGGCCGACTGGGCGAGGTCGAGCCCCTTGCCGGTCTTGCCGTAGACGGGGACGGCCTTGCCCGGCGCGAACTTGATCGTGCCCTCGCCGGAGGCCGCGGCGCCGCCGGCGGCCCGCTGCAGGGACGCGGCGAGCTTCTCCTCGTCGACGGGCATGACCGGGGCCACGACCCGCTCGTTGCCGAACAGCGAGCCGATCACCGAGACCGGGTTGTAGTCGCTGCCCGCGGCCGCGGCCACGGTCGACGCGGTGTCGAAGGAGAGGCCCGCCTGGGCCGGCTGCATCGCCACGGTCTTGCCGCCGACCTGAAGCTTCAGCGCCTGTTCCGTGCGCTTGCCGAGGGCGTTCTCCAGCTTGGTGGTCGCCTCGTCGCGAGTGCCGCCGCCGATGTCGACGCCCGCGACGGTGGTGCCCTTCGGGACGTCGGAGTGGTTCATCAACAGGCCCGCGCCGTACGCGACTCCGGCCAGGCCGACGACGCCCGCGCCGAGCAGCACCAGCTTGTTGCGGCCCTTCTTCTTGGGCGCGGGGGTGGAGGGCACCGGGTCGGGCAGCTTCGGCGGGGTGTGCACCGCGGGGCCGTCGGGGCCCTGCTGGAACGGGTCGGAGGCGCCGGGGGTCTTGGGGCCGCCACCGGCCGAGGGGACGACCCGCATGCCGCTGGTGAGCGTGTCACCCGAGACGTTGCCACTGGAGGTGTTGCCACCCCCGGGCGGCTCCGGGGCAGGCTTCTGCGGCGTGAGGATCGCGGTGTCGTCGCTCATCCGCGGCGGCGACTGACCGGTGCCGGGGACCGGCGGGTTGGGGGCGCCGGGCGGCACCATCGGGCCGTCGCCCGGGGTCGGGCCCGAGGTGGGGCCCGAGGGTCCGGTGGGCCCGTCGCCACGGTCGGGCGCGCCCGGGTCCTGGTGGGCGGCGAAGTACGGCAGGTCGTCGCGGGGGCCGGGGGCGCCGCCTGCGCCGAGCGGGCCTGCCGCCACGGCGCCGGACACGTCGAACCCGCCGGAGGAACCGCCCGAGGAACCGCCGGACGGACCGCCCGAGGGGCCGCCGGTGGGCCCGCCCATCGGGCCGCCCGAAGTGCCGGACGGGCCGCCGCCGTTGGAGCCCGGGGCGGGCGGCGTGGGGGCACCCGGGCCACCCGTGCCGACCGTCGGGACCGCGCCGGTCGCCGGGCCGCCCGCACCGCCGCGCGGCTTGCGCGGCGCGAACCAGTCGCTCGTCTTCTCCTCGCGCTGCGGCGCGGGAGCGGCGGGCGCGGAGGCCTCGGGGGCGGCGGGCGCGGAGCCCGTGTCCGCCGGGCCGCCGTACGAGGCGGGCGCCGCGGGGCGGCCGCCCTGCGTCGCGTCCGGCGCGGGGGCCGCGGGGGCCGCGGGGCCTGTGTCGGCTCTCTTGCCGGCGCCGCTCTCCGGATTGGCGTCGACATCGCTCATCGGCGTCCGCATGACGACCGGCGGGATCGGCCGGGAGCCGGGGATGTTGATCCGGATCCGGGTCGTCAGCGTCGTCTCGGTCTTGGGTGACTCCGGGGCGCCCTGGTCGCCCGGCGGCGTCGGACCGGCGTCACCTGACGCCGTGCCCTGCGCGGGCGATCCGTACGGAGGCGTTCCCGACGGGTAGGCGGCAGCGCCGCGCCCCTGGGGCCCGGAGGACGAACTGTCAGTTTCACGACTCAAGGCAGGTTCTCCCGGTTGGCTCCGCCGCCCGTCTCGACCTCTCGCGGGCTGCTCGGCGGCGCGCACCACCATACTGGCCGCCGCCGGAAGTCACTGTGCGACGGATGACGAATCCGGAACGGCACGCGCCGCACGACGACCCAAAGTGCTACGTCACTTCCCAAGTCGGGCGGCGGGCGCGGGTGGTTGCCCGGGCAGCCAGAAGGTGGCGCACATCACAGCGACTGCCATCCCTCCGAGGAGGAAGAGGTACGAGCCGAGTCCTGCGCCGAACAAAAAGTCGCCCTCGGGGCGGCTCGCGGTGAGCAGGATCACCGCAAGCACCCAGCCGGCCGCGGGCGCGACCGCCCCCGCGCGACCTCCCGCGAGGCGCGCCCCTCCGAGGAACAGGCCGGCCGCCGCGACGAGCGCGAGCAGCAACCCGCCCGGGAACCAGCCCCCTTGGACGAGCGCCCCGCCGACCGCGACGACCGCGCCGAGGACGAAAAGGACAAGCAGGGCGGCCGTCCGTCCGGGTCCGAACCCGCCGAAGCCGAAGGGCAGGTCGACGCTCTGCGCCGCCGCCCCGCCGGGAGTCGCCCCGCGGGGAGCCGCCTTGCCGGGAGCCGCCTTGCCGCTGGACGCCGCGGCCCGCCCGCTCTTGTCGCCGCTCATCGTTCGGTCACTTCCTCAAGACCCTCGAACAGGTCCTTCTCGTACGGCGATCCGGGCTCGCCCCGCACCAACTCGTAGTACTCGATGTCGAACAGCGGCTGCGCGAGCCCGTTGGACAGCGCGAAGACGGCGCCCGCCTCCGGCACGTCGACCTGGGTGGCGTGCGCGCGCATCGCGGCCGCCTTCCGCTCCGCGTACGGCCGGCCGTCGATCGCCGCGGTGATCCGCTCGTCGTCGACGACTCCGGGCACGTCGTCCACCACGGCGGCGACGTCGAAGGGTGTGGCGTCGAGCACGTCCGTGAGCCACCGGAACCGCTCCTCGACGACCGAGCGCGGCACGCGGTTCCAGTAGACCTTCGCGATCGCGTGCGGCTCCCCGAGGTCGCGCCGGAAGGCGGTCTCGGCGGCGAGCTCCGCGGCGCGCATCGCGACGCGGTGGGCCTGGATGTGGTCGGGGTGCCCGTAGCCCCCGTCGGGGTCGTACGTGATCAGGACCTGCGGGCGGGTCTCGCGGATCACGGCGACGAGGTGGGCCGCGGCCTCGTCGAGATCCGTGGACCAGAAGGCGCCCTCCCGCTCGTTCTGCGGGGCGCCCATCATTCCGGAGTCGCGGAACCGGCCGGGGCCGCCGAGGAAGCGGTGGTCGGTGACGCCGAGCTCCTTCATGGCGGCGGCCAACTCGCCGATCCGGTGCGGGCCGAGAATGTCCTCCCGGTCCGGTGCGAGATGCGCCAGTTCGTCCGGAATGACCTCGCCCTCTTCGCCGAGGGTGCAGGTCACCAGCGTGACCTGGGCGCCTTCGGCGGCGTACTTGGCCATGGTGGCGCCATTGTTGATCGACTCGTCGTCGGGGTGCGCATGCACGAGGAGCAGGCGCCTACCTGGCATTTCCGTCATGCCCACAGCCTAGAACGCCCCACCGACACGGCTGGAACTTGATGCCGCCGCCCCTTAGAACTTGATGCCGCCGACCATGTCCGCCACGTTCGTCGTCAGCTCGCTGATCGTCGGAGCGATGGACGAACTCGCCAGGTAGAAACCCAGGAGCACACACACCACCGCGTGCCCCGCTTTCAATCCCGACTTCTTGATCAGGATGAAGACAATGATCGCGAACAGCACCACGGCCGAGATCGAGAGTGCCACAGCGGTCCTCCTCCAAAGTGATCCGGTCGCCGACGGACTCGTACCCACACAGTGCTAACGATCATAACTATCCGTACCCGCGCACGAGTCGCGATCGGGGAGCACCCGATGCGACCGGGAGCGCACGGGGGCGCGCGGACGTCATCTCTCCCCAGGGCCCTCCTGGCGGATCCTGCTGGAGTCGCGGGCCCTGGTGCGCACATCTGCGGCGTTGTCGTCGGTTGCCAACGCTCCGCGTTGACGCCCTCCTCCGCCTTGCAGCTGCACGCACCAGACCCCGCTTGTCAGCACCGAATCTTCACGGCCACCCGAACCCAGCCGGATCCGCCAGGAGGGCCCTAGGCTGCCTGGATGACCATCGAGACCTTCCCCCGTCAGCACGCGCGTACTCAGCGCTTCACGTTGGGGGCGCCGCGCGCCTTCACCGTGGCGCCGGACGGCGAGCGCGTCGCCTTTCTGCGTTCCTCCTCGGGTACCGATCGGGCGAACGCGCTGTGGGTGCTTGACGTGGTGAGTGGTCAGGAACGGGTGGTCGCCGACCCTGTGGCCCTGCTCGGCGGGGCGGCGGAGAACCTGTCGGCCGAGGAGCGGGCCCGGCGCGAGCGCAGCCGCGAGGGTGGCGCGGGCATCGTGGGCTACGCGACGGACGCCACCGCCGAGTTGGCCGCGTTCGCCCTGTCGGGGCGCCTGTTCACGGCCGAGCTGCGGGTCGGCACCGCGCGGGAACTGCGCGTGCCGGGGCCGGTGTTGGACCCGCGACCGTCCCCCGACGGGCGGCACATCGCGTACGTCGCCCGGGGCGCGCTGCGCGTCGTCGGCGCGGAGGGCGAGGACGACCGGGCGCTCGCGGAGCCGGAGTCGGGGACCGTGACGTACGGGCTCGCGGAGTTCGCCGCGGCCGAGGAGATGTCCCGGTACCGCGGCCACTGGTGGTCGCCCGATTCGGACCGCCTGCTCGTGGCCCGCGCCGACGACGCGGACGTACGGCGCTGGTGGATCGCCGACCCCGCGCACCCGGACCGGGAGCCGGCCCGCGTCGCCTACCCCCGCGCCGGGACGCCCAACGCCGACGTGCGCCTCTTCGCGTACGACCTCGAAGGCAACCGCACCGAGGTGACCTGGGACCGCAAGGCGTACCCGTACCTGGCCCGTGTGCACTGGTCGGCGGACGGCGCCCCGCTGCTCCTGGTCCAGGCCCGCGACCAGCGCAGCGCGCTCTACCTCGCGGTGAACACGGACGACGGCTCGACGCGGATGGTGCACGCCGACGAGGACGACGCGTGGCTCGAGCTGCTGCCCGGTGTGCCGTGCTGGTCGCCGAGCGGACAGCTCGTGCGGATCGCCGACGAGGGCGGCGCGCGGGTCCTCGCGGTGGGCGAGCGACCGCTGACCGGGCCCCAGCTGCACGTCCGCGCGGTGCTCGACGTGGGCGAGAACGACGTGCTCGTCTCCGCATCCGCCGGGGTCGACGCCGAGTCGCCCGAGACCGGCGAGGTGCACGTCTACCGGGTCAACGAGCTGGGGATGCAGCGCGTCTCCGCGGAGCCCGGCGCGCACTCCGCGGTCCGCTCCGGGGACGGCGCCGTCACCGTCCTCGTCTCGTCGACACCGGACTCACCCGGCGCACGGGCGCGCGTGGAGCGCGAGGGGAAGCACGTCACCGACATCACCTCGCACGCCGACCGCCCGCTGCTCACCCCGCGCGTGACACTCACGGAGGCCGCGGGCATCCCGTGCGCCGTTCTCCTGCCCTCCTCTTACGAGGAGGGGGACGGTCCGCTGCCGGTCCTCATGGATCCGTACGGCGGCCCGCACGGGCAGCGCGTCGTGGCCGCCCACAACCCGCATCTGACCTCGCAGTGGTTCGCCGACCAGGGCTTCGCGGTGATCGTCGCGGACGGCCGGGGCACGCCCGGTGTCTCGCCGGGCCGCGAGAAGTCGATCCACGGCGACTTCACGCTCACCCTCGACGACCAGGTCACTGCGCTGCACGCGCTGGCAGACCGGTTCCCGCTCGACCTCTCCAAGGTCGCGATGCGCGGCTGGAGTTACGGCGGCTACCTGGCGGCGCTCGCCGTGCTGCGCCGCCCCGACGTCTTCCACGCGGGCATCGCGGGCGCCCCGGTCACGGACTGGCGGCTGTACGACACGCACTACACGGAGCGCTACCTGGGCGACCCGGCCACCTCCCCGGAGACGTACGCGAAGAGCTCCCTGGTGACCGACGACGGGCTCACGGAGGCCGCCGAGCAGCACCGTCCGATGCTCATCGTGCACGGGCTCGCGGACGACAACGTGGTCGTGGCGCACGCCCTGCGGCTGTCCTCCGCGCTGCTCGCGGACGGCCGCCCGCACGAGGTGCTCCCGCTGTCCGGCGTGACCCACATGACGCCCCAGGAGCAGGTCGCCGAGAATCTGCTGCTGCTCCAGGTCGACTTCCTGAAGCGGTCGTTGGGGCTGTAGCGCACGGCAACCGGGCCGGAGCGCAATGCGCTCCGGCCCGGCTCACGGCACCCGCACGGCCGTACAACAGACACTCTGGCCCGGTCACATATCGGCACCGCGTCGACCGGATTGCCTGCGTGTAAAGACCCGTCAGGCAGCTGTTCCGTCGGCACGACTACTCCGTCGGCACGACCTGCTTCTCTTCGGCGAAGTGGCAGGCCGACGGGTGGCTCGCCGGGGTGTCGCCGCCCCGGAAGACCTCCGGCACGGCGAGCAGCGGCACCTCGTCCGTGCACTTCTGCTGCGCCTTCCAGCAGCGCGTACGGAACCGGCAGCCGGACGGCGGGTTGGCCGGCGAGGGCACGTCACCGGAGATGATGATCCGCTCCCGGCCCTCGCGCGCCTCCGGGTCGGGCACCGGCACCGCGGAGAGCAGCGCCTGCGTATAGGGGTGCGTCGGGTGGTCGTAGATCTCGGCGTCCGAACCGATCTCGACGATGCGGCCGAGGTACATCACGCCCACCCGGTCGGAGATGTGCCGGACGATCGACAGGTCGTGCGCGATGAAGACGTAGCTCAGGTCGAACTCGTTCTGGAGCCGGTCCATCAGGTTGATGACCTGCGCCTGGACCGACACGTCGAGCGCGGACACCGGCTCGTCCGCGACGATGATCTCGGGTCGCAGCGCCAGACCGCGCGCGATGCCGATGCGCTGACGCTGGCCGCCCGAGAACTGGTGCGGGTACCGGTTGATGTACTCCGGGTTGAGCCCGACGACGTCGAGGAGGTCCTGGACCTTCTTCCTGCGGTCGCCCTTCGGTGCCACCTCGGGATGGATCTCGTACGGCTCCCCGATGATGTCGCCGACCGTCATCCGGGGGTTGAGCGAGGTGTACGGGTCCTGGAAGACCATCTGGATGTTGCGGCGGACCGCCTTCAGGGCGCGGCCGGACAGCGTGGTGATGTCCTCGCCCTTGTACGTGATGACGCCGGCGGTCGGCCGTTCCAGGTTCACCAGCATCTTCGCGACCGTGGACTTGCCGCAGCCGGATTCGCCGACGATGCCGAGCGTCTCGCCCTGCCCGAGGTCGAAGTCCACCCCGTCGACGGCTTTCACCGAGCCGACCTGCTTCTGGACGAGGACGCCCCGGGTGAGCGGGTAGTGCTTGGTCAGGCCGCGCACCTGGAGGAGGGGTTCGTGCCCCGAGACCGAGCCGTTCTCCGCGTAGTCGTTCTCGGCCTGCGCCTTGTGGAGGAGGTGCTCGGCGATCCGGCCCTCGCGCTTCAGGTCGTCCTTGCTCACGTGCTTACCGTGTTGCGGCATCGAGGGTCTCCTTCCAGAAGTGGCAGGCGCTGCGGCGTTCTTCGGAGACCCGGGCGAGCGGCGGTACGTCCGTGCGGCACACGTCCCGGGCCATCGGGCAGCGGGGGTTGAAGGCGCAGCCGGGCGGGATGTTCATCAGGTTCGGCGGGAGCCCCTTGATGGCGAAGAGCTCCTGGCCCTTCTGGTCGAGGCGCGGGATCGACTCGAGGAGGCCCTTGGTGTATGGGTGGGCGGGCGCCTTGTAGATCTCGTGCACCGGCGCCTGCTCGACGATCCGGCCCGCGTACATCACGGCGATCTTGTCGGCGACGTCGGCGACGACACCGAGGTCGTGGGTGATGAGGATGAGCCCCATGTTGAGCTCGCGCTGCAACTCGGCGAGGAGGTCCATGACCTGGGCCTGCACGGTGACGTCGAGGGCGGTCGTCGGCTCGTCCGCGATGATCAGGGAGGGTTCGAGGGCGAGCGCCATCGCGATCATGATGCGTTGTCGCATGCCGCCGGAGAACTGGTGCGGGTACTGGCTCACCCGCTCCTTCGCCGCCGGGATGCGCACCCGGTCCATCAGCTCGACGGCCCTGGCCCGCGCGTCCTTCTTCGACATCCCCTTGTGGACGATGAACATCTCGCCGAGCTGCTCCCCCACCGTGAGCACGGGGTTCAGCGAGGAGAGCGCGTCCTGGAAGATCATCGCCATCTCGGCGCCACGGATCTTCCGCCGCTCCTCTGCTTTGAGGTTCAGCAGATCCTTGCCCTTGAAGAGGATCTCGCCGCCGGCGATCCGGCCCGGCGGCATGTCGAGGATGCCCATGACGGCCTGCGCGGTGACGGACTTGCCGGAGCCGGACTCCCCGAGCACGGCGAGCGTCTCGCCCTCGTCGACGGTGTAGTTGACGCCGTTGACCGCCTTGGCGACTCCGTCGCGCGTACGGAACTCGACGTGCAGATCGCGTACTTCGAGCAAGGGCATGGGCGCTACCTCAGCTTGGGGTCGAGGGCGTCGCGCACCGCGTCGCCGAGCATGATGAACGCGAGCACCGTGAGGGCCAGCGCTCCCGCCGGGTACAGCAGCATGTGCGGGGCGTTGCGGATGTACGGGGCGGCGTTGGAGATGTCGATGCCCCAGGAGACCGCCGGTGGCTTGAGGCCGACGCCGAGGAACGAGAGCGTCGCCTCAAGGGCGATGTACGTGCCAAGCGCGATGGTCGCGACGACGATCACCGGGGCGATGGCGTTCGGCAGGATGTGGCGCAGCAGGATGCGGGAGTTGGAGGCGCCGAGCGTGCGCGCGGCGTGCACGTAGTCGTTCTCCTTGACCGTGATGACGGAGCCGCGCGCGATGCGGGAGATCTGCGGCCAGCCGAGCAGCACGATGAATCCGACCACCGGCCACACCGTCGTCGACGTCACGACCGACAGCAGGACGAGGCCGCCGAGGATGACCGGGATGCCGAAGAAGACGTCGGCGACGCGGGACAGCAGGGCGTCCGCCCACCGTCCGAAGAAGCCGGCGAGCGCGCCCAGGATCCCGCCGAGCAGCGCGACGCCCGCCGTGGCGCACACGCCGACGGTGATCGAGGCCCGGGCCCCGTGGACCGTGCGCGTATAGACGTCGCAGCCCTGCGCGTCGTAGCCGAAGGGGTGCCCCGAGGTGGCGGTGTCCTGGCCGTGGGCGAGGTCGCAGTCGTTGGGGTCGCCACTCGCGAGGAGCTGCGGCCAGATCGCGACGATCACCAGGAACAGGATGATCAGCGCCGAGACGATGAAGACGGGGTTGCGGCGCAGCGAGCGCCAGGCGTCCGACCACAGTGAGCGCGCGGGCCCCTCGGCGCCGCCGCCCTCGGGCGCGTTGGGCGTGAGCTGGGCCTCGACGGTGACCGGGGTGACGGGCTCAGGCATAGCGGATCCTCGGGTCAAGGACGGCGTAGAGCAGGTCGACGATGAGGTTGGCGAGCAGGAAGACGATCACCAGGACGGTCACGAAGCCGACCACGGTCGGCGAGGACTGGTGCAGGATGCCCTGGTAGAGCTGGTAGCCGACGCCGCGGATGTTGAAGATCCGCTCGGTCACGATCGCCCCGCCCATCAGCGCGCCGATGTCCGTACCGATGAAGGTGACCACCGGGATCAGCGAGTTGCGCAGCAGGTGCCGCCAGATGATGCGGCGCCGGGGCAGGCCCTTGGCGACGGCGGTGCGGACGTAGTCGGAGCGGGCGTTCTCGGCGACGGACGTGCGGGTCAGGCGGGTGACGTACGCCAGCGACACCGAGGCGAGGACGAGGCCCGGCAGGATCAGCTCGGCCAGCGGAGCCTCGTACGCCACCGAGGGCTTGACGATCCCCCACTGCATGCCGAACAGGAGCTGGGCGACGAGCCCGGTCACGAACGTCGGCACGGAGATCACGACCAGGGTCAGGACGAGGACGCCCGTGTCGATGGGCTTGCCGCGGCGCAGGCCCGTGATGACGCCGAGGCCGATGCCGATGACGATCTCGAAGACGATCGCCACGAACGTCAGCTTGATGGTCACGGGGTAGGCGCGCAGCATCAGGTCGGCGACGGAGTCCCCGTTGAAGGCGGTGCCGAAGTCGCCCTGGAAGATGTTGCCGAGGTAGATCAGGTACTGCTGCACCAGCGGCTTGTCGAGGTTGAACTGCTCGCGCAGCGCCGCCTGGGTGGCCGGGTCGCAGGCCTTGTCGCCGCAGAGCGCCGCGGTCGGGTCGCCCATGACGTTGACCATGAGGAAGATCAGCAGCGTGGTGCCGATGAACACCGGGATCATCTGCAGCAGCCGACGGATCACATAGCGCCCCACGGCACCTCCCTCGGGTCCACGGATCTGCTTACGGACTCAGTCATCGACGGTCATCTCCTCGAAGACCGGCACGCTGAAGGGGTTGAGCTTCACGTCGTGCACGCGGGTGCCGTAGACGGCGGTGCCGTTCTGGTACCAGAGCGGGATCGCGGGCAGCTGCTCGGCGAGGATCCGCTCGGAGTCCTGGAAGTCCTTGATCGCGCTCTTCGGGTCCGGGTCCGCGTTGGCCTTGTTGATCAGCGCGTCGAACTCCTTGTCGCTCCACTTGCCGTCGTTGCTGGGAGCGCCTGTGGTGTAGACGGGCTGCAGGAAGTTCTGGATCAGCGGGTAATCCATCTGCCACCCGCTCCTGAACGGGCCACTGAACTTCCCGCTCTGGATCTGCGTACGGAAGTCGGCGAAGGTGCCCACCGGGTTGCCGACGCAGGCCTTCGAGTTGCCCATGACCCGGTTGACGCTGTTGCAGATGGCGTCGATCCACTGCTTGTGGTTGCCGGTGTCGGCGTTGTAGCTGAGGACGAGCTTGCCGCCGGGGAAGCCGCCGCCCTCGTCGATCAGCTGCTTGGCCTTCTTGGGGTTGTACTCGCAGCGGTCGCCGCAGATGTCGGGGTTGTAGCCGCCCTCGTCGCGGAGCACCGGGGACGTCCAGTCCTTGGCCGGGATCCGGGTCTTCTGGAAGATCTTGTCGGTGATCTGCTCGCGGTTGATGGCGAGCGAGATGCCACGGCGGACCTTGAGGGCGTCGGCGGTGTCCCACTCCTTGTCGTACATGGGGAACATCAGCGTCTGGATGATGCCGGCCGGGGTGTTGATGTACCGGTTGTCGATGTCCTTGTGGAGGTTGCTGAGCTGCTCGGCGGGCACGGCGTCGGTCACGTCGAGCTGGCCGGCCACGACATCGGTGTACGCGGTGTTGTCGTCGGTGTAGACGAGCAGGTCGACGCCTTTGTTGCGCGGCTTGGTGCCGTTGTACTGATCATTGAGCCGCAGCTTCATGCGGCCGCCGCGCTCGTAGTCCGTCACCGCGTACGGGCCGTTGCCGAACGGCTTCTCCAGCCACTCGTCGTGGTCGGTGAAGAACTTCTTCGGCAGCGGGGAGAAGGCGGCGTACCCGAGCATGTCGGGGAAGAGCGAGAACTTCTGGTTGAGCTTGATGGTGAAGTGCAGATCGTCGACGATCTTGAGCCCCGACAGCTTCTTCGCGGTGGGCTTCCCCTTGTCCGGGTGGAGCTTGTCGTACCCGTCGATGTAGCCGAAGAAATCGGCGCCGATCTGGGCGTTCGGCAGGTAGGCGGCGTAGTTCCACGCGTCCACGAAGGACTGCGAGGTGACCTTCGTGCCGTCCGCGAACTTCCAGCCGTCCTTCAGCGTGACCTTGAAGTTCTGCGCGTCGTCGCTGCTGATCGACTTGGCGACGGCGTACTCGGGCTCGGCGGTCTCGGGGTTGTAGATCTTGAGCCCCCGGAAGATCATGTCGAGGACCTTGCCGCCGTTGACCTCGTTGGTGTTCGCGGGCTCGAGCGGGTTCTGCGGGTCACCCCACTTGGCCCGCACGACACCCGACTCGGTGGCCGTGGCCCCGCAGGACGCCAGCCAGGGCACGGCCAGCACCAGGGCGGCGGCCAGGGCGCCGGTACGCAGGCCGAGGCGCATCAGGGTCCTCCAGGGGGCGGTGCGGGGGCGGGCCTTGGGGCCATTGGACCTGCGGTGACCGGGCGCCGCTCGCTGGGTCACCCGAACGAGGTGAGTCGCGGGCGCGGGGGCGACGGAGCGGGTGGCGCGGCTACCGTGGACACATGGACTACGCCAAGATGCGCGCGATCGCCGAGGAGCTGGCCGAGTACGCGGAGCACCTTGAGGGTTCCTGGAGCGTCGAGATCAGCTCCTCCGGTCCGATACTGGCGATGATGAGCCCCTCGAAGCGCCATGAGGGGACGATCCGGCGCATCCGCAACCAGCTCAACACACAGCTTCCGGCCACCCACCCCGGCTACGTCTGCGAGAACGGCCCGGAGATCGAACACCCGGCCCTCGGCAGAATGCGGCGCCCCGACGCGGTCGTGCTCCCCGAAGGCTCACTTGACGAGGAAGGCCTCGCGGTCGACGCCTCGCAGGTGCTGGCGGCCATCGAGATCGTCTCCCCGTCCAACCCCGACAACGACTACCGCGACAAGCTCGCCGACTACCCGGCGATGGGCATCGAGCACTACCTGATCGTCGACCCGCGCACGGGCACCATCGAGGTCCACTCCGACCCCGCGAACAGCCGCTACCTCTCGAAGGAGCCGTACATCTACGGCGACACGGTCCCCTTCGGCCCCTGGACCGTGGACACCGCGGACTTCCGCCGCTACGGGAAGGCGGGGGATCGGGACGGGTGCTGAGCGCGGGCACTGTGTACACATAGCGAGACACTCACGTCCGGATATCGAACCTGTCGCCCCAAGTGGCACCCATAAGCGCCCTTTTGGCCCCCGGGTACTGTCAAGGTCCCGCCACCGGCATGCCTACTCGGAGCAAAGTCCGGACCAAAGATTCAAAGACGGGATCAAGACCTCAAGAATTCGTTGACCGTACATCCGGGCCTTGAAAAGGTCCCGCTGAGCGCACGGGTCGCCCGTGCCCATGTGGACCCCTCAGGGCCTGGAGCACCATGACGACCCCAACTCCTCACGCCACCGCCTCCCTTGAGGTCGTGGAGGACGACGCGCCGCAGGCGCCGAAGCCGCCGCCCACGCGCGGCGACGAGAGCCTCTCCCCCGGCAAGCTCGCCTGGCGGCGCTTCAGGCGGGACCGCACCGGCGTGGTGTCGGCCTACATCGTCGCCTTCTTCGTCCTGATCGCGATCCTGGCGCCCCTCATAGCCAAGCTCTACGGCAAGGACCCGTACACCACGTACGGAATGAACCAGGGCGGCCTGCTCAACGACTTCGGGTACCCGGTCAAGGCCAACGGCGGGATCAGCAGCGACTTCTGGCTCGGCGTCGAGCCGCAGCTCGGCCGGGACGTCTTCACGTTCCTGCTCTACGGCATCCGCAACTCGCTGTTCATCGCGGGCATCGCGACGATCCTGACCACCGTGCTCGGCATCGTCGTCGGCGTGAGCGCGGGCTACCTCGGCGGCAAGACCGACTACTTCGTCGGCTGGGTCATCGACATCCTGCTCGCCTTCCCGCAGACCCTGTTCTTCATCGCGTTCTGGCCCGTCGTCCTGTCGATCTTCGTGTCGCCGACCGACAGCACTCCGGTCTGGCTCACCGTCCTGAGCCTGATCCTGGTGATGACCGCCTTCGGCTGGTCGTCGGTCGCGCGACTGCTCAGAGGCGAGGTATTCGCCCTGCGCGAGCGGGAGTTCGTCGAGGCGGCGAAGGTCACCGGTGCCTCCCCCGCGCGGATCATCTTCAAGGAACTGCTGCCCAACCTGTGGACGCCGATCCTGATCCAGGCGACCCTCGCGCTCCCGATGTACGTCACCACCGAGGCCGGTCTCGCCTTCATGGGCGTCGGCCTCACCAACCCCACGCCCGACTGGGGCGTGATGCTCCAGAACGGCGCCAAGACGTACCAGGCCGACATCACCTTCATGCTCGTCCCGGGCCTGACGATGGTCATCTTCGTCCTCGCGTTCAATCTGCTCGGCGACTCGGTCCGGGACGCGATGGACCCCAAGACCAAACGCTGAGGCTCCCCCCACTCAGGTTCCACCCCACTTCATGCGGGTCAGGGCGACGGGGCCCGGCCGGCAAGCTCACTCCCCAACCAGCACCAGGGCAGGAAGCCATGTCCCTTTCGCGGAGAAACTTCGTCATCGGCACGTCCGTCGCCATCGGCGCCGGCTCGCTCCTGACGGCATGCAGCAGTGGCAACGCCGGCGGTGGCGGCAAGGGCGGCGCGGGCGGCGCCACCCAGTACACGGGCGCCAAGGTGGAGGTCGGCACGGCCGACGACTCCAAGGGCCCGGCGCCCGAGGTCAAGGGCGCGCGCAAGGGCGGCACGATCTACGGGTACTCCCCCGACGACTTCTCGCACCTGGACCCGCAGCGCATCTACTACGCGTTCAACTCGACGCTCGCGCTGCTCTACGCGCGGTGCCTGACGGGCTACAAGGTCGACTCGGCCGGGCACCAGAAGCTCGTCGGCGACCTCGCCACCGACGCGGGCACCGCCTCCGACGGCAACAAGACGTGGACGTTCACGCTCAAGGACGGCCTCAAGTGGGACGACGGCAGCGAGCTGACCGTCGACGACGTGCGGCACGGCTTCGAGCGCGGCTGGGCCCCGTTCATCACCGAGGGCGCCACCTTCGCGCAGATAGCCCTGACCGGCGAGGACGCCAAGTGGCGTGACCAGTACGAGGGTCCGTACAAGGGCAAGCACCTGGACGCGATCGTCACGGACAAGAAGCAGAAGACGATCACCTTCCACCTCAAGGAAGCGCGTCCGGACTTCAACTTCACCCTTGCGATGCACACCTACGCCGCGACGCCGGTGAAGCTGGACACCAAGGAGAAGTACGACAAGAACCCGGTCTCCTGCGGCCCGTACAAGATCAAGGCGCACACCACCGACAAGTCGATGACCCTCGTGCGCAACAAGCACTGGGACCCGGCGACGGACTCGATCCGCAACGGCTACCCGGACGGCTTCGAGTTCACCTTCGGCGTCGAGGGCCTGGACTCCACGGACCGCCTCATCGCGGACCAGGGCAACGACAAGTACGCCGTCTCGATCTACAAGGGCATCCCGGCCGAGCGGATGCAGAAGATCCTCACCACGCCCGAGCTCAAGCAGCGCACCTTCAACGGCCTGCTGACCGGCAGCTACTACTACGCCATCAACTGCAAGCGCGTCACCGACCTCGCGGTGCGCCAGGCCCTCAACATCGCCTGGCCGCTGGAGCAGATCCGCAAGATCTACGGCGGCGCCTCGGCCGGCGACTACGCGAGCAGCATCCTCAGCCCGGACATCATCGGGTACGAGAAGTACGACCTCTACGGCAAGCTCAAGAAGCCCGCGGGCGACCCGAAGCGCGCCAAGGAGCTGCTGAAGAAGGCCGGCAAGCTCGGCACGAAGATCGTCTACGCGTACGAGCAGGACCCGGTCTACGACAAGACCAAGGTCGTCATCGAGAACGCGCTGACCGAGGCCGGCTTCAAGCCCGTCATGAAGCCGATCGACTCCACGACGTACTACGACCAGGTCCAGCAGGTCGACAACAACTACGACGTGATGTGGTTCGGCTGGTCCCCGGACTGGCCGACCGCCTTCACCATGATGCAGCCGCTGTTCGACAGTGCCTCCATCGGCAACGGCATGAACAACGTCTCGCAGGTCAAGGTGGACTGGATCGACGAGACCATCAAGAAGAACGAGTTGATCAGCGACCAGGAGAAGGCCGGCAAGGCCTGGTCCGCGCTCGACCGGCGGATCATGAAGGAGGTCGCGCCGATCATCCCCGAGACCTTCCAGCGCCGCTGGTACATCAGCGGCTCCAAGGTCGGCGGCGCGATGTTCGACCCGAACTTCTCCGCCACGCTGCTCTACAAGACCTTTGTGAAGGCCTGACGAGCACCCCTTCCGGCGGGGGCGTCGCACCCCCGGGGCGCCCCCGCCGCTCCTCCTCCCCGAGCCCTCCTCAGGTCTCTTCGAGTCTCCTCAAGGCCGCACCGAGGCCCATCGGCATCCGTCAGGAAACCCAACTGCCATGCTCCGCTTCATCCTTCGACGCGCCATCGGCGCCCTGGTGATCCTTCTGATCATCAGCGCCATCGTGTTCGTCCTGTTCTACGCCGCCCCGCGCGACCCGGCCCGCATCGCCTGCGGGAAGGTCTGCACGCCCGAGACGCTGGCGCTGGTGAAGAAGAACCTGGGGATCGCCGATCCGATACCGGTGCAGTACTGGCACTGGCTCCAGGGCGTGTTCGTGGGCCGCGACTACTCCTCGTTCGGGCACTGCCCGGCGCCGTGCCTCGGCTTCTCCTTCCAGAACCGGGAGCCGGTCCTCGGCACGATCCTCGACCGGTTCCCGACCACCATCTCGCTGTCCATCGGCTCCGCCGTGGTCTTCGTGATCTTCGGTGTCGGCACCGGCATGCTGGCCGCCGTCAAGCAGGGCAAGGCCCTGGACAAGGTGGCCAGTTCGGCCTCCCTCGTCGCCTCTTCGATGCAGATCTACGTCGTCGGCATCATCGCCACGTACTACCTCGTCGACCAGTGGCACCTGCTCGACCGCGCGGCCTACACGCCGTTCACGCAGAACCCGGGCGCCTGGGCCAAGGGGCTGCTGCTGCCGTGGATCGTGCTCTCCCTGATCTGGACCGCCAACTACACGCGCATGACCCGCTCCCAGATGGTCGAGAAGCTGACCGAGGACTACGTACGTACGGCCCGTGCCAAGGGTCTCTCGCGGCGCGCGGTCTTCTTCCGGTTCGCCTGGCGCGGCGCGATGGGGCCGATCGTCACCATCTTCGGCATGGACCTCGGCCTGCTGCTCGGCGGCGCGATCATCACCGAGTCCACGTTCAGCCTGCAGGGCATCGGCCTGCTGTCCGTGAAGGCCGTCTCCACCAATGACCTGCCGACGCTGCTGGGCGTCGTCCTCGTGGCCGCCGCGGCCATCGTCGTCTTCAACATCGTGGTCGACGCCGTCTACGCCCTCATCGACCCGCGCGTGCGGCTGGCCTAGGAGCAACACCCATGAGCGCACCCTTCCTCGCCGTCAACGACCTGCACGTCCACTTCCCCACGGAGGACGGCATCGTCAAGGCCGTCGACGGGCTCGGCTTCACCCTCGAACGCGGCCGCACCCTCGGCATCGTCGGCGAGTCCGGCTCCGGCAAGTCCGTGACCAACATGGCGATCCTGGGCCTGCACGACCGGGACCACACCCATCTGGAAGGCGAGATCGTCCTCGACGGGCAGGAGCTTCTCACCGCCTCCGAGCGGGAGTTGGAGCGGCTGCGCGGCAACAAGATGGCCATGATCTTCCAGGACGCGCTGGCCTCCCTTTCGCCGTACCACACCATCGGCCGGCAGATCGCGGAGACGTATCGCAAGCACACCGGGGCCTCCAAGAAGGAGGCGCGGGCGCGGGCGATCGAGATGCTCACGAAGGTCGGCATCCCGCAGCCCGATCTGCGCGTCGACGACTACCCGCACCAGTTCTCCGGCGGTATGCGGCAGCGCGCGATGATCGCGATGGCCCTGGTCTGCGACCCGGCGCTGCTCATCGCGGACGAGCCGACGACGGCCCTCGACGTGACGGTGCAGGCCCAGATCCTCGATCTGCTCAAGGACCTGCAGCAGGAGTTCGGCACGTCGATCGTCTTCATCACGCACGACCTCGGCGTCATCGCCGACATCGCGGACGACGTGCTGGTGATGTACGGCGGCCGGTGCGTGGAGCGCGGCACCAAGGAAGAAGTGCTTCGCAGGCCCCAGCACCCGTACACCTGGGGCCTGTTGGGTTCGATGCCGAGCCTGTCCGCGCCGGTCGACGTGCCGCTGTCGCCGATCCCCGGTACCCCGCCGAGCCTTCTCAACCCGCCGACCGGCTGCCGCTTCCACCCGCGCTGCACCTTCGTCGAGCAGGTGGCCGGCGGGCGCTGCGTCACCGAGGAGCCGCGGCTCGACGCGACCGGCGAGCGCGCGCCCGCGTGCCACCTCACGGCGCGGCAGCGCACGGAGTTCTTCGCGGAGCTGGCCTCGGTCAGCGGCGCGGCCCGGACCAACTGACGGACACACAGAGGGATTTCAGGGATTCACCATGAGCGACACCACTCCCCTGCTGGACGTCTCGGGGCTCACCAAGCACTTCCCGATCAAGGGCGGGTTCCCGATCCGCCGCACCATCGGGGCCGTGCAGGCCGTGGACGGCCTGGACTTCCAGGTCTCCCAGGGCGAGAGCCTCGGCCTGGTCGGCGAGTCGGGCTGCGGCAAGTCGACGACGGGACGCCTGATCACGCGCCTCCTGGAGCCGACCGCCGGGAAGATCAGCTACCGCGGCCAGGACATCACGCACGCCGACCGCAAGAAGCTCGCGCCGGTCCGCTCGGAGATCCAGATGATCTTCCAGGACCCGTACGCGTCCCTGAACCCGCGGCACACCGTCGGCAAGATCGTCTCGGCTCCGATGGAGATCAACGGCATCGAGCCGACGGGCGGCCGGGAGAAGCGCGTACGCGAGCTGCTCGAAACGGTCGGCCTCAACCCTGAGCACTACAACCGCTTCCCGCACGAGTTCTCGGGCGGACAGCGCCAACGCATCGGTGTGGCAAGGGCATTGGCCCTGGAGCCGAAGCTGATCGTCGCCGACGAACCGGTCTCGGCCCTGGACGTCTCCATCCAGGCACAGGTGGTCAACCTCCTCCAGGAGCTCCAGCGCGAGCTGGACATCGCCTTCGTCTTCATCGCCCACGACCTGGCCGTCGTACGGCACTTCTCGCAGCGCGTGGCCGTGATGTACCTCGGCCGCATCGTCGAGATCGCGGACCGCGCCGACCTGTACGGCGGGCCCCGCCACCCGTACACCAAGGCGCTGCTCTCGGCGGTCCCGGAGCCGAGCGCCGACGACTCCGCCCCGGCCGTGGAGCGCATCCGCCTCACCGGTGACGTGCCCTCGCCCGTCAACCCGCCCTCCGGTTGCCGCTTCCGCACCCGCTGCTGGAAGGCCACGGAGATCTGCGCGACCGAGGCGCCCCCGCTGGTCCGCATCGAGGGCAACCGCGAGGGCCACCTCACCGCCTGCCACCACCCCGAGGAACCGGCCACGGCGACCGTCCCGGCGGCCCGCAAGGCCCTCTAGACCCCCCGGTACGCCGCCGGGGCACCACCCCAACTTCGCCCCGGCGGCGTACATCAGGAACCGGAACGTCGGCCCATTGACCCGAGCCATGGACGCTGCCGGTTCTCCGGGGAGAAGGCCCGCGCCGATCATTCGGCGCGGGCCTTCATCGCGTGCACTCGGCACCTGTACCCCTGACCGACTCACCGCGGCCGACTCCGGGGGCGCCCGCACGCGAGGGTCCGACCCACCTCCCGCTATCGCGGTGCGACGGCCTTGAGCCAGTCCTCGACGTCGACGACATCCGCCCACTGCGGGAACAGCTTTTCGGTGAGCATCCGGTGCACCTCGGGGTCGGTGTCGAGGCAGGCATCTGCCAGGACGGTGAGGCCGAAGTCCAGGTCGATGGCGTGCCACAGAGTGGACAGCACTACGGCGCTGGTGGCGATGCCGGTGAGAACAAGGCTGTCGATATCGCGAGCCCTGAGTACCAGGTCGAGGTCGCTGCCCGAGAACGCGCTCCCGCGCCTCTTGGTGACCACCACGTCGCCCTGCTGGGGTGCAACATCGTGATGGATCTCGGTGCCAGCGGCCCCCTCGGTGAACAGGCCGGCCCGCACGACGTTCGCCATCACCCTGTTGCGAGGGCTGACTTCCGGATCACCCGGCCGCAACCCCATCACCACGTAGATCACGGGGATGCCGGCAGCCCTGGCACCGTCGATCGCCCTGCGCAAGCGCGACAGATATCCGGAACCGTCGTCGGCGATGGCCACGACGTCCCGTTGGACGTCCATGACCAGAAGTGCGCTGTTCGCCATCCTTGCCGCCCCCCTCTCCCTTGGGAATCAAGAGCAAGTCTGGCGGACCGACCGAACCACGGTGGCAGTTTCATCTCCTGTGATCACCAGGTGCTGCCCGATCCCGGTGATTGGCAAGGCCCGCTCCGTTCACTCGGTGCGGGCCTTCTCGTTGTCGTGGCGGGGTACGGCCGGCTCCTCCTGAGGACCGGTCGGCTCCTTCCGGGACCCGCGGACGACGCTCCCGGTCCACAGCAGTGCGCCGGCCAGCAGCGTGATGCCGCCCACGAACCACGGCAGCGGGCCCGCCGGTAGCGCGCCGATGGTCAAACCGGCGCCCGCGCCCGTGAGTTGTAGTGCAAGTGACTGGACCGACAGGGCCGTTGCCCGGCCCTCGCGGCCCACCCTGCGGTGCAGCAACTCGTTCTCGTTCGGGCCCGCCGCGCCGAGTCCCAGGTAGACGAGTCCGTAGCCGCAGACCGCGAGGATCGTGACGGCCGGGCCGGTGAATGCCGCGGTGGCGCCGAGCAGCAGCAGGCCGAGGGCGCCCGCGGCCAGGCCCACCAGGACCGCCCGTTCCCCGCCGCCCGCGCGGCGTGCCGTCAGCGGGGCGAGGTGGCTGCCCACGCCGGAGCAGACGTATCCGGCGCAGGCGAGCCCCGCGAACACGACGGCGCCGGACTCGGGGGCGCCGGTCAGGGCGGCTGCCCGGCCCGGCGTGAGGAGTTCGAGGGTGAAGAGGGCGGCGCCGGCCGAGCCCGCGCTGAGCAGCACGCGGCGCACCATCGCGTCACGGCCCGCCGGGCGCAGGCCGTCCAGGGCGGTGGCCGGGATGCCGCGGAGGACGCCGGAGAGGGTGGCGCGGGGGTGCGGGGGCTCGGGCAGGGCGAGCAACACGTAGGCGATGAAGCCGAGTTCGATCGCCATACCCAGAAGCATCGGGACGGCCAGCGGCACCACGTACCCGGCCGTCGCCTCCGCGAGCCACGCACCCGGGTTCGGGCCGAGGCCGAGGAGCCATGGCAGGCCGCCGCCGATCAGGGTGCCCACGGCGAGCGCGGCGGAGGAGGCAGCGGAGCCGCGGGCGAGTCCGGTGCGCAGTTCGGCGCCGGGGCCTTCCTTGGCCTGGACCGTGTCTACGTACCAGGCCTCTGCGGGCCCCGTGGACAGGGCGCGGCCCGCACCGAGCAGCACACTGCCGAGCGCGACCGGGAGCGCCGTGGTGCCGAGGCCGATCAGGGCGAGGGCGGCCAGGTCCAGCACGCCGGCCGCGGCGAGGACGGGGCGGCGCCCGAGGACGTCGGAGAGCCCACCGGTGGGCAGTTCGAGGGCGGCGGCGGCGAGCGAGTGCGCGGCGACGAAGGCGGTGATGGTGGCGAGCGCGAACCCCCGCTCGGTCAGCAACAGCACCTTGGGCGCGATGGCGGCGCCGACCGGAAGCCAGAACAGCGCGCAGACGGTGGCGTAGCGGCGGCGGGCGGTGCGGGGGTCGGGTGTGCGGGGGTTCATTGCGCGTCCGGGTCGGTATCCGCCTGGCCGGGCCCTGTCTCGTCGGGCCCTGCCCCGTCGGGCTCTGTCAGGCCCGGCCCCACCTGACCGGTCTCCGTCTCCCGCGGAGCGACCGGCAGGCCCGCCACGACCACGATGACCTGCTCGGCGTCCGGGTCCTCGGCGTCGCGTCGGGTCAGTTCGTCGAGCTTCGCCTCGAAGGCCGCCTTCAACTCGTCCAGTGAGCCGGCGGTGAGCCGGGGCATGGCGTCGGCGATGCCGGACGGCTCCACCCACTCCGGGCCCAGGCGTCCCTCGGCGAGGTCGGCCTCGTGGCGGGCGAGGGAGCGGCGCAGGTGCTCGACCTGCCGCCGGGACATCTCGCTGACGAAGTGGCGGGCGTCGGGCGACGCGTGCATGGCCTCGTTGTTCCACGAGGTGATCTCGTGCACGGAGCGCCAGCGCCGCTCGCGCCCGTCCCGGTGCTCGGCCTCGGCCACGAACCCGTACTTCGCGAGGACCCGCAGGTGGTAGCTGGTGGAGGCCGACGACTCCCCCGCCTTGACCGCGAGCTCGGTTGCGGTGGCGGGGCCGTCCTGGCGCAGTAGCCCGAGCAGTTGGATACGCAGGGGGTGGGTCAGCGCCTTCAGCGCTGCAGCGTCCTGCTCGGGGTCGAGTACGCGCTTGCGGTTGTCGTCGTCGGCCATGTCCGGAAGGTAGCCGCAACCGGCCACTTGGCAAAAGAGTTTTTGCAGAACTTCTTTTGCCAACTCCCGTTGTCAGTGCCGCCTGCCATGCTGCCGCCATGACCGACACGACTGACCCGACTGCCGCGACCTGGTCACTCCTGGAGCTGGACGCGGCGCTGCGCGCGGCCTGGGCCGCCGACACCACGTCGCCGGACGGGGCGGAGAGATGGGCGCCGGAGAATCCCGCGTGGGGGCACTGCGACATCACCGCGCTGCTCGTCAACGACGTCTTCGGCGGCGACCTCGTCATGGGCGAGGTCTATCTGACGGACGGCGCGCAGGAGGGCTTCCACTGGTGGAACCGGCTGCCGAGCGGTGTCGAACTCGACCTGACGCGCGAGCAGTTCCGGCGCGGCGAGGAAATTCGCGCGGCCCGGATCAAGGTGCGCCCACCGGGCCCGCTGAAGCGCCGCTGGGCGGAGTACCTCGTGCTGCGCGACCGCGTCGCCGCCCACTTGGGGGCTGAACTGCCCGCGCCCGTCTGAGCGTTGACGCGCGGCGATCACGGACTCATGACTCACGCGGACGCGACCAGCTCGACCTCGAACCCGTCCCCGTCCTCCAGATACGCCGCACAGTGCCCGTCCCCACCCGCGTACGGATGCCGCTCCGGGAACATCAGCCGCCACCCGTGCCCGGCGGCCCGCTCCACGAGCCGCTCCATCGCCGCGGCGTCCTCGACGTGGAACGCCAGATGGTTCAGCCCCGGCGCCAGCCGATCGTGCCGGTCCGAACTCAGCGCCGGCGACTGCTCGATGACGAGATACGTCGGCCCGAGCCGCAGGCTGCACCCGTTCTCCCAGCGCTGCTCGGCGACGTACCCCAGCTCCCCGAGCAGCCACCCGAGCGAGCTCTCGGCCCGCCCGAAGTCGGGCACCCACAGTTCGACATGATGCAGCGTGCCGTGCAAGGAATGCCCCCCCAGGTGTCGCGACGTACGGACGTACGAACGAAAGAGCCGACCGGCCCCCACCCGAAAGCAGGGACCGGTCGGCTCACAGTGCAGCGGTCACGCCGCGGGCACCACGTTCTTCTCCTCCGCGAAGTGGCACGCCGACTCGTGCGCGGCCGGGGTCTCGGAGGTCCGGAAGCGCTCCGGGATCGCGAGGACCGGGATCTCCTCGGCGCACTTGTCCTGCGCCTTCCAGCAGCGGGTGCGGAAGCGGCAGCCCGACGGCGGGTTGGCCGGCGAGGGCACGTCACCGGAGAGGATGATCCGCTCGCGGCCCTCGCGCACCTCGGGGTCCGGCACCGGCACCGCGGAGAGCAGCGCCTGCGTGTACGGGTGCGTCGGGTGCTCGTAGATCTGCGCGTCCGTGCCGATCTCCGCCATCTTGCCGAGGTACATGACCCCGACCCGGTCGGAGATGTGCCGGACGATCGACAGGTCGTGCGCGATGAAGATGTAGGACAGGTTGAACTCGTCCTGCAGCTTCTCCATCAGGTTGATGACCTGGGCCTGGACCGACACGTCGAGCGCCGAGACCGGTTCGTCGCAGATGATGATCTCGGGGTTGAGCGCCAGGCCGCGCGCGATGCCGATGCGCTGGCGCTGGCCGCCGGAGAACTGGTGCGGGTACCGATTGATGTACTCGGGGTTGAGCCCGACGACGTCGAGGAGGTCCTGGACCTTCTGGCGACGGTTCCCCTTCGGTGCCACCTCGGGGTGGATCTCGAAGGGCTCCCCGATGATGTCGCCGACCGTCATACGGGGGTTGAGCGAGGTGTACGGGTCCTGGAAGACCATCTGGATGTTGCGGCGCACGGTCTTCAGGGCGCGGCCGGACAGCTTGGTGATGTCCTGGCCCTTGAAGAAGACCTCGCCCGCGGTCGCCGTCTCCAGCGTCATCAGGAGCTTGGCGACCGTGGACTTGCCGCAGCCGGACTCGCCCACGATGCCGAGGGTCTCGCCCTGGTGCAGGTCGAAGGAGATCCCGTCGACGGCCTTCACGTCACCCACGTGCCGCTTGAACAGCACGCCCTGGGTCAGCGGGAAGTACTTCTGCAGGTTGCGCACCTGGAGGATCGGCTCGCCGCGGTCGACCGGGGCCTCGATGGCGGCCACCGTCTCGGACTCAGCCATGGATCGTCTCCTTCCAGAAGTGGCACGCGCTGCCGCGCCCCGCGATCTCGCCGCCGTCCTGCTCGGTCACCTGAAGCAGCGCCGGAACGTCGGTACGGCACACGTCCTGCGCCTGGGCGCAGCGCGGGTTGAAGGCACAACCCGGCGGGATACGCGTGAGGTTGGGCGGCAGGCCCTTGATCGCGTACAGCTCCTGGCCCTTCTGGTCCAGGCGCGGGATCGACTCGAGGAGGCCCTTGGTGTACGGGTGCGCGGGCCGCTTGTAGAGCTCGCGCACCGGCGCCGTCTCCACGATCCGGCCCGCGTACATCACCGCGATCTTGTCGGCGACGTCGGCGACCACCCCGAGGTCGTGCGTGATGAGGATGAGCCCCATGTTGAACTCGCGCTGCAGCTCCGCGAGGAGGTCCATGACCTGGGCCTGGACCGTCACGTCGAGCGCCGTGGTGGGCTCGTCCGCGATGATCAGGTCCGGCTCCAGGGCGAGCGCCATCGCGATCATGATGCGCTGGCGCATACCGCCGGAGAACTGGTGCGGGTAGTCCCCGACCCGGGCCGCCGCGGCCGGGATGCGCACCCGGTCCATCAGCTCGATGGCCTTGGCCTTGGCCTGCTTCTTGGACATGCCCTGGTGGACCCGGAACATCTCGCCGAGCTGGTAGCCGACGGAGAGCACCGGGTTCAGCGAGGAGAGCGCGTCCTGGAAGATCATGGCCATCTTGGCGCCGCGCATCTTGCGGCGCTCCTCGCCGGACATCTTGAGCATGTCCTGGCCCCGGAAGAGGATCTCGCCCTTGGAGATCTTGCCGGGCGGCATGTCGAGGATGCCCATGATGGCCTGCGCGGTGACGGACTTGCCGGAGCCGGACTCGCCGAGCACGGCGAGCGTCTCGCCCGCGTCCACGGTGTAGTTGACGCCGTTGACCGCCTTGGCCACACCGTCGCGGGTGTGGAACTCCACGTGCAGGTCGCGGACTTCGAGCAGCGGCGTGCCGTCGTCCCCCGCACCGCGCGGAGACGGTACCGAGTCCGTCTTGTCGAGAAGAGTCATGACGAGTACGCCTCCCTCAGCGCAGCTTGGGGTCGAGGGCTTCGCGCACAGCGTCGCCGAGCATGATGAACGCCAGCACCGTGAGGCTGAGCATGCCTGCCGGGAAGAACAGGATGTGCGGCGCGTTCCGGATGGACTTGACCGCGTCGGAGATGTCCGCGCCCCACGATACGTCGTTGGTCCCGAGACCGAGTCCGAGGTACGAGAGGGTGGACTCGGCGACGATGACGACACCGAGCTGGATGGTCGCGACGACGATCACCGGTGCGATGGCGTTCGGCAGGACGTGCTTGCGCAGGATCCGGCCGGTGCCCGCACCGAGGGCCTTCGCCGCCACCACGTAGTCCGCGTGCTTGGCCGTGATCACCGCGCCACGCATGACGCGCGCGATGGTCGTCCAGCCGAGGAAGGCGAGGGCGCCGATCACGGTCCACACGGTGCGGTCGGCGAAGGCGTTGAGCACCACCATCGCGCCGAGGATGAACGGGATACCGAAGAACACGTCGGTGATCCGGGAGAGGGTCGTGTCCCAGAAGCCGCCGAAGTAGCCGGCGAGCATGCCGAGCAGGCCACCGAAGACGGTGGTGAGCAGGGTCACGCCGACGCCGACCATGATCGACACCCGTGCGCCGTAGACGACACGCGAGTAGATCGAGCGGCCCTGGGCGTCGTAGCCGAACCAGTCGGGCTGGAAGAGGCTGCCGAGCTTCGGCTTGTCCAGGAAGTGATTGCTCAGGTCGCCGGCCGTCGGGTCCGTGTCGCTGAAGAGGGACGGGAAGGCCGCCATCACCAGCAGGAACACGATCAGCACGGCGGATATGAGGAACAGCGGACGACGGATGAGGTCCGCCCAGGCATCGGCGCCGAGCGAACGCGGCTTCTCCGGTGCGGGTCCGGCCTCGGCGACCGTCGGGCCCACGGTGGCCGTGGGCTCCTCGGCGGCCGTGGCGGCGTCGTTCTTCTTCATCTTCACGGTGTTCTCAGGCATAACGAATCCTCGGGTCCAGCACCGCGTAGAGCAGGTCGACGACCAGGTTCGCGACGAGGTAGATCAGGACGAAGACCGTCACGATGCCGACGATGACGGCGCCCTCGCGGCGGGCGAGCGCCTCGTAGAGGAGGTTGCCCACGCCCTGGACGTTGAAGATGCCCTCGGTCACGACGGCGCCGGCCATCAGCGCGCCGATGTCGGTGCCCAGGTAAGTGACCACCGGGATAAGGGAGTTGCGCAGCAGGTGCATGCGGACCACGCGGGTCTGCGGAAGCCCCTTGGCCACGGCCGTGCGGATGTAGTCGGCGCGCGCGTTCTCTGCGATCGACGTGCGGGTGAGCCGCGCGACGTATGCGAGGGAGAGCGAGCCGAGCACGATGGCCGGCAGCAGCAACTGCCCCACGTTCATGGAGTCCTGGACGTTGGGTGTGACCCAGCCCAGCTGCGTACCGATGATCTGCTGGCCCAGCAGGCCGAGCACGAAGACGGGCACGGAGATCACCAGGAGCGTGAAGATGGTGACGCCGGTGTCGATCAGCTTGCCGCGGCGGATCCCCGCGATGACGCCGAGGCAGATGCCGACGACCATCTCGAAGGTGAACGCCATCAGCGCGAGCCGGATGGTGACCGGGAAGGCGGCCGCCATCTCGTCGATGACGGGTCGGCTGCCCGCGATCGTCACGCCGAACTCGCCGTGCGCCAGATTGCCGAGATAGTGCAGATACTGCTGCCACAGCGGAAGGTCGAGGCCGAGATCGTGCTTGATCTTGGCCATCTGCGCCGGGTCCGGCGGCTTGTCCCCCCACAGCGCGGCCACCGGGTCACCCGGCAGCACGTTGACCATCAGGAAGATCAGAATGGTTGTCCCGAGAAAGACCGGGATCATCTGGAGCAGTCGCCTCGCGACATAGCGCCCCATGGGTGCCTCCGTCCATAGCGGAGCAGCCCGTGGCGCGGGCCGGGATCGCCGGCCCACGCCACGGGTCAACTGCTCCCGCTGGATTACTTCTTGTAGACCTCGACGTCGTTGAAGTTCGGGTCGCCGTCCTGACCGAACGTCATGTTCTTGACGTTCGTGGAGTGCCCGGAAACCGTGCGGTTGTACCAGAGCGGGATACCCGGGAAGCTGTTCTGCAGCTCCTTCTCGGCTTTCTGGTACAGCTTCGCGGACTCGTCGACGGTCGCGGCGGCGTCGGCCTTCTTCACGAGGGCGTCGAAGTTCTTGTCCGAGAAGTCGGCCTTGTTGCCGGCGACACCGGTGCCGTAGAGGTCACGGAGGAAGTTGCCGTTGAACGGGTAGTCGAGCACCCAGCCCGAACGGTAGATGGACTTGACCTTCTTGGCGTCACGCACCTGCGTGTCGGCCTGGAAGTCCGTCTTGGCGTCGCCTTCGCACGCGACACCGACCGCCTTCTTGATGGAGTTGCAGACCGCGACGACCCAGTCCTTGTGCGGCTGGTCGGCGTTGTACTGGATCGAGATCTTGTTGCCAGGAACGCCGCCGCCTTCCTTGATGAGCTCCTTCGCCTTGCTCGGGTTGTACTTGCAGTACTCGCCGCAGGCGTCCTTCTGGTAGCCCAGCACACCCTTGGCGACCCAACCGGTCGCCGACTCACGGGTGTTGTAGAAGACCGTCTTGTTGATGGTGTCGCGGTCGATCGCCATCGACAGGCCCTGGAGGACCTTGACGTCGATGTTCTTCCACTGCTTCGTGTAGAAGGCGGGGTTGATCGTGTTGATCGCCGAGTAGTCCTGAACGATCGCGCGGTCGCCGAGGTCCTGCTTGTAGTTGGCGAGCTCGGAGTTCGGGATGATCGGCATGGAGTCGACGTTGTTCGACACCATGTCGTTGTACGCGGCCGTGTCCGACGTGTACGCCTTGAGGTTCAGGCCGCCGTTCTTGGCCTTGTCCGGGCCCTTGTAGTCGTCGTTCCGCGTGAGCTGGATCGACTTCTTGTGCTCCCACGACTTGAACTTGTAGGCGCCGTTGCCGACCGGCTTCTCGCCGTAGCCCTTCGGGTCCTTGAAGAACCCGCTGGGCAGCGGGGAGAAGACCGGGTAGGCCAGCTTGTAGTGGAAGTACGGGATGCCCGTGTTCAGCGTGATCGTGAACGTGTTGTCGTCCACGACCTTCAGGCCGGACATGGTGTCCTTCTTGGCCTTGCCCTTTTCGGGGTGGACATCGGCGTAACCCTCGATGTCCGCGAACCAGGAGGAGTTGACCTGGTTGTTCTTGACGTTGGCGGCCCAGTTCCAGGCGTCCACGAAGGACTTGGAGGTGACCGTCTCGCCGTTGTGGAACTTCCAGCCCGGCTTGAGCTTGACCGTCCAGACCTTGTTGTCCTTGTCGGGCGTGACCGACTTGGCGTTGGTCATGGTGACCTCGCCCTTGTCGTTGTAGTCGACAAGGCCGGCGAAGACCGCCTCGATCGTGACGGAGCCGTAGGCCTCCATCGTGTTGGCCGGCTGCAGCGGGTTCTGCGGCTCACCGTTGGCGTAGGTGACGATGCCGTTCGGGTCGATCTTCCGATTGGCGTTGTCGTCGCCGCTGCCGCTGCCACCGCCACAGGCCGTCGCACCGAGGGCTATGACTGCGGCCGCCGCAACCCACTTGGCGCTCTTGGCACCACGCATGGGGTTCCTCCTCATGAGTCCACTTGTTCACTGCAGAAGCGGGCATACCTTGGCCGCTGCCGCCACCCCTGACGGCTAGACGTCTCAAGTGCCCCAGTGTGCTCGTGAGTCGGCGCTTCCCACTGCGCGTGACCCATTGACCCGAGCTCTACGCGGATAACTATTAGCCATGGGCTACCTGCCGACCACACTCTTCGGGTCTCGGTTCGATCACATCTGGTGTGTACATCTTCCAAAATCTGGACAAATCGATCCGAGATAGATGGCCGCGAAACGGACGCGTTACATACCTAACGGTCATGTCGCTCCGACTATCGAACGCCGGGGCATGGAAATGGAGTTGCGATCGGCGCTCCCACCTGCTGTAACGCAGAGTGCCTTTCGCAACACAAAAAGGGCCCGGCACCCCCCGAGGGGATGCCGGGCCCAACTGCCCTCAGGCAGCGGTGAATCAGTTGTGCTTGGCGCGCGAGGCGCTGCGGCCGCGCTCCTTCTGGTCCAGGACGACCTTGCGGATACGCACGGCCTCCGGGGTCACCTCGACGCACTCGTCGTCGCGGCAGAACTCCAGAGACTGCTCCAGGGAGAGCTTGCGGGCCGGGACCACGTTCTCCGTGTTGTCCGCGGACGCCGCACGCATGTTGGTGAGCTTCTTCTCCTTGGTGATGTTCACGTCCATGTCGTCGGCGCGCGAGTTCTCACCGACGATCATGCCCTCGTACACCTCGGTGCCGGGCTCGGTGAACAGCACACCGCGCTCCTGGAGGTTCATCATCGCGAAGGGGGTCACCGAACCGGCGCGGTCGGCGACGAGCGAGCCGTTGTTACGGGTCGTCAGCGTGCCGAACCACGGCTCGTGGCCCTCGTGGATGGAGTGGGCGATGCCCGTGCCGCGGGTGTTCGTCAGGAACTCCGTACGGAAGCCGATGAGGCCACGGGACGGGACGACGAACTCCATGCGGACCCAGCCGGAGCCGTGGTTCGACATGTTGTCCATGCGGCCCTTGCGGATGCCCATGAGCTGCGTGACGGCGCCCATGTGCTCCTCGGGGACGTCCACCGTGAGGCGCTCGACGGGCTCGTGCGTCTTGCCGTCGACCTCCTTGGTGACGACCTGCGGCTTGCCGATCGTCAGCTCGAAGCCCTCACGGCGCATCTGCTCGACGAGGATGGCCAGCGCCAGCTCACCGCGGCCCTGCACCTCCCAGGCGTCGGGACGCTCGGTGTCGAGGACGCGCAGCGAGACGTTACCGATCAGCTCGCGCTCCAGGCGGTCCTTGACCTGACGGGCGGTGACCTTGCGGTCCTTCACGCTCGTCTTGGCGTCGGCGCCCTTGCCGCCGCCGCCACGGCCGACCAGCGGCGAGGTGTTCGTACCGATGGTCATGGAGATCGCCGGCTGGTCCACCGTGATCAGCGGCAGCGCGATCGGGTTCTCCGGGTCGGCCAGGGTCTCGCCGATCATGATGTCGGGGATACCGGCGACCGCGCAGATGTCACCCGGGCCCGCCTTCTCGGCCGGCTTGCGGGTGAGCGCCTCGGTCATCATCAGCTCGGTGATGCGGACGTTCTGAACCGTGCCGTCGCGCTTCATCCAGGCCACGGTCTGGCCCTTGCGCAGCTCGCCCTGCTCGACACGCAGGAGCGCGATACGACCGAGGAAGTTGTCGGCGTCCAGGTTGGTGACGTGCGCCTGGAGCGGGGCCTCCTCGTCGTACGACGGGGCCGGGACGTGCTCCAGGATCGTGGAGAAGAACGGCTCCAGGTTGGTGGAGTCGGCCGGGACCGTGCCGTCCTCCGGCTTCGTCAGCGACGCGATGCCGTCACGGCCGCACGCGTAGACGATCGGGAACTCGATCTGGTCCTCGTCGGCGTCCAGGTCGAGGAAGAGGTCGTAGGCCTCGTTCACGACCTCGTCGATGCGCGAGTCGGGGCGGTCCGTCTTGTTGATGCACAGGATGACGGGCAGGCGCTGCTGGAGCGCCTTGCGCAGCACGAATCGGGTCTGCGGGAGCGGGCCCTCGGAGGCGTCCACCAGCAGGACCACCGCGTCCACCATCGACAGACCGCGCTCGACCTCACCACCGAAGTCGGCGTGGCCGGGGGTGTCGATGATGTTGATCGTGATGACCTCGCCGCCATCCTTGGGGTGATACTTCACCGCCGTGTTCTTGGCGAGGATCGTGATGCCCTTCTCACGCTCCAGGTCGTTCGAGTCCATCATGCGGTCGTCGAGGGACTCGGCAGCGTGGGCGGCGAAGGAGCCGGCCTGCTTGAGCATGGCGTCGACGATGGTCGTCTTGCCGTGGTCGACGTGGGCGACGATGGCGACGTTACGGATGTCGTGGCGCGTGGCCATATTGCGGCGTACTCCCGGAGTGAAGGTCGGCTGCGCGTACTTCTTTGGTACACGCGCCCTGCCGGGCTGGACACGCCACGGCCTCACCCCATGGTACGTGGCTCGACGGCCACCGGCTCAGCCGGGCCGTGCGGGCCGGCGCCGAAGCGCCGGTCCGCACGGAAGAACCGCAGGTCAGCCAGCGTCCTCCGTAGGTGAGCCACCGGCCTTCGCGCCCGGCTTCAGGAAGCCGATGTCCTCGTAGGAGGGCTCCTGGAAGCCGAACGCCCCCGCGTTCACCAGGTTCGCCTTCGTCGCCACCAGCTCGGGCCGCTGGTAGAGCGGAATCGATCCTGCAGCGGCCCAGATGCGCTCGTCGGCCTGTCGGACGAGCGAGCGCTCCTTGTCCTGGTCGAGCTCCCCGACGGCCTGGTCGAAGAGCTGGTCGATGTGGTCGGTGCCGACCCGCGTGTAGTTCTGCTCGACCGTGAGCTCGCCGTCGGCGGCCGGGACCGGCTTGGCGTAGATCGGGCGGGCGTCGGTGGCCGGGTAGGCGGAGCCGGGCCACGAGTACAGCGCCAGGTCGTAATCGCCCGCCGCGATGTGGTCCTTGAAGTAGGTCTCGTCGTCGACCTTCGTGATGTCCGTGCGGACGCCGATCTTCTGCAGCATCGTCGAGATCCGGTCGGCGACGGACTGCAGCTGCTCGACGTCGGGGCCCGAGGGCAGCACGAAGTTCAGGGTCAGCGGCTTGCCGTCCTTGGCGAGCTGCCCCGAGGCGGCGCCGGCCTTGGCGCCCTCCTTGCCCTCGCCGGCATCCTTCGCGGCGGCCTGCTGCGGGGCGGGGGTCCCCTTCGGGGCGTACGCGCCGGGGGCCGCGCCCTGCTTGGCGTCGCCCGCGTGCTTCCCCTCCCGCTCGGCGGAGCGCACCTTCGCGGCGTCGGCCTGGTGCAGCAGCGCGGAGTGCTGCGCGGCGGCGAGCGGACCGGGGCCGAGCAGCGGGGGCGCGGCGTCGCCGGGCTTCGCGTCGTCGCCCGCCTTCTGGTCGTCCTCGCCCATGATGTACGTGCCGTCGTCGGACTCGGCCGCGGCGCCCTCCGCCTTGCCGCCCGCCGTCTTCGGCTTCTGCTGCTTCTCCTCGAGCGGGCCGCCGCGCACCCAGCCCGCCTCCGCGAGCAGCGCCTGCGCCTTGTCGGCGTCCTGCTTGCCGAGCGCGTCGCTGTTGTCGGCGTAGGCGGCCTGGCCGGAGAGGGCGAGGTGGCTGCCGACGGTCGAGGCCGGAAGACCGAGCGGCTTGAGCACGCTCTGCGCGAGCTTGTCGCGGTCGAGGGCGCGGGCCACGGCCTGGCGCACCCGCTCGTCGGCGAGCGGACCGCTCGAACCGTTCAGGGCGAGCTGCGTGTAGGCGGGCTCGAGCGACTTGCGGACGACGAAGCCGTTCAGCCCCGACTGCTCCTTCTCGTACTTCCGCACGGCCTTGCGGGTCTTCGCCCGGGCCTCCAGCTCCGCCTCGGCGACCTCCCAGTCCTCGTTGTGCGCCCGCGCCCAGGAGCGCAGCGCCTCACCGGAGGTGACGCCTGCGCCGGGTCCGTGCGCGAGCGGGCCGGACGCACCCTTGTCGCGGGCGGCGTACGCGATGCGCTCGGCGGCCTCCGGGTCGACGTCGGCGAGATCCAGCCTGCCCGCGGCGAGCGCGGCGGGGCGCTTGTCGCGCGGCACAGCGGTGAGTTCCAGCTTGTCGAGCTTGGCGGGGCGGCCCCACCAGCGGGGGTTGCGCTTCAGCGTGACCTGCTTGTCGCCCCGGTCGACCTTGTCGAGCGCGAAGGGGCCCGCGGTCACCTTGAGCTTGCTGCGCGCGCCCTCGTTGAAGGCGTCCGGGGTCCCCATGACGTCCTTGGGGTACAGCGGCGAGAACAGCGAGCGCCAGTCCGCGTACGGCTTGGCGAACGTGACCCGCACCTCCAGGTCGTTCTTGCCGCGCTCGACGTTCTCGATGCGGTTGTAGCCGGCGTTGTGGGCGGTCCAGTACGCGCTGTTCCTGCCGGACAGGGCGCGCCACTGCGCGGCGAAGTCCGCGGCGCCGATCTCCCGGCCGTCGCTCCACACCGCCTGCTGGTTCAGCTTGTACAGCACGACCTGCTTGGGCTCGGTCTTGATGACCTCGGCCTTCTCCAGGTAGTCCGGGTCGGCCTGCGGGCGTCCCTCCGCGTCGAGCCGGAACATCGAGGGCAGCACGGCCCCGGTGACCCGGCTCGTGGCCGCGTCCGCGTCGGCCTGGAAGGTGTTGAGGGTCTGCGGTACGTCGTCGACCGCCCACCGCAGCGTGCCGCCGTCCTTGACCTGCGTGCGGGCGGCCGAGGCGACGTCGGGGCCTGCGGCGGGGCGGCCCGCCTGGTCGTCGGAACCGCACCCGGCGAGCGCGGTCACGGCGAGCGCGCCGCTCACGAGGAACGCGGCCGAGCGTGCGGCGGCTCCTTGGCGCCTTGGGACGTGGGGCATCACGGGTACCTCCGGGGCTGGCCGGTTTTGTCTCGTTTGGCGGTATATGGAGCTGATCACATCTATCGGCCAACTGAAGTGGATGCGGGGAGGGGTGCCGTCCGACACGCCCGTAGGCCACCCGGAAGCCACCCGTGCGGCCCAAAGGGGCCCGCCTCGACCCCACCCCGGCGGCGCGAATTCGCGGGCGCGCACCACGGCGTACACCGGCAATCCGCACGGATCCCTTCACAAACGGCAATGTGACGCGCGACACTCTCAGGCGCATGAGCAACTCCGCCGCACCAGCGGAAGTGAGGCCAAGTCATGTCCCTGCACGACGACTTGACGGCGGTTCAGCGCTGCGTCGACGAACTCGCGCGCGCCGTGGGGCGTCTACAGCCCCAGCTCGAAGGCGTCGCGGGAGGCCCTGATCTGCGCCGGGTGCGAGCCGACACCGCGCATCTGCGCGAGAGCGTCGCCCTGCTGCGCGAGTCGGCCGCGGGCCCGGCCGCGCCGCACCGCCCCGACCTCGTGACGATCCCCGACGCCCCCTACGACAGGTCCCTGTGGACCGACTCGGACGACGAGGGGCTCGGCGCGCGGGACCGGCACGCACCCTGACCCGCCCTCGTCCACCCCCATCCCCCGTCCCTGCGAGCGGAGGCTTCGTTGGCCACCGGCACGGAACCCACCAGTACCGAAGACCCCCATATCAAAGGCGGCACCGGCGTCCGGGGCCGGACGCGTGCCGCGATCGCCGCGCCCCATCTGCGCACGGACCGCTGGTGGCTGGCCCCGGCCGCGACCGCGGGCGGCCTCTTCGCCTTCATCGTCTACTCGACGTGGCGGGCCTTCGCGAACGCCGACTACTACGCGGCCCCGTACGTCTCGCCGTTCTACTCGCCCTGTCTCGCGGACAACTGCGAGCCGATGCGGCACGGCCCCAACTGGGAGATCTTCGGGAGCTGGTGGGGCCTCTCCCCCGCCCTGCTCATCCTGATCTTCCCGCTCGGCTTCCGGCTGACCTGCTACTACTACCGCAAGGCCTACTACCGCGGCTTCTGGGCGTCGCCGCCGGCCTGCGCGGTGGCCGAGCCGCACAAGAAGTACAGCGGTGAGACGAAGTTCCCGCTGATCCTGCAGAACATCCACCGGTACTTCTTCTACGCGGCCGTGCTCGTCGCCTGCATCCTCACGTACGACACCGTGCTCTCGTTCCGCGACGAGAACTACGAGTGGGGCCACATGGGGCTCGGGAGCCTGGTCTTCCTCGCCAACATCGCGCTGATCTGGGCGTACACGATCTCCTGCCACTCGTGCCGGCACATCGTCGGCGGGCGGCTCAAGCACTTCTCGAAACACCCGGTGCGCTATCGGCTGTGGGGCTGGGTCGGGAAGCTGAATGCCCGTCACATGCTGCTTGCCTGGGCCTCGTTGGTGAGCGTGGCGCTCGCCGACTTCTACGTGTATCTGGTCGCGTCCGGCGTCTTCGACGATCCGCGGTTCTTCTAATGGTTGGGGCGTATCGATGAGTTCGGTTGAGCGGCAGCAGTGGGATGTTGTCGTGGTGGGCGCCGGTGGCGCGGGGCTTCGGGCCGCGATCGAGGCGCGTGAGCGGGGTGCCCGTACGGCGGTGATCTGCAAGTCCCTGTTCGGCAAGGCCCACACGGTGATGGCGGAGGGCGGCATCGCGGCCTCCATGGGCAATGTGAACTCCGGGGACAGCTGGCAGGTGCACTTCCGCGACACGATGCGCGGCGGCAAATTCCTCAACCAGTGGCGGATGGCGGAGCTGCACGCGCAGGAAGCCCCCGACCGCGTATGGGAGTTGGAGACCTGGGGCGCCCTGTTCGACCGCACCGGCGACGGACGGATCTCGCAGCGCAACTTCGGCGGGCACGAGTACCCGCGGCTCGCGCACGTCGGCGACCGTACGGGACTCGAACTGATCCGCACGCTCCAGCAGAAGATCGTCCAGCTCCAGCAGCAGGACTTCAAGGAGACCGGCGACTACGAGTCCGGCCTGAAGGTCTTCCAGGAGTGCACGGTCACCCGGGTCCTGAAGGACGAGGACGGCCAGATCTCCGGCACGTTCTGCTACGAGCGGGAGAGCGGGCGCTTCTTCGTCATCGAGGCGCCGAGCGTGGTGCTCGCGACCGGCGGCATCGGCAAGTCCTTCAAGGTGACGTCGAACTCGTGGGAGTACACGGGCGACGGGCACGCGCTCGCCCTGCTCTCCGGAGCGCCGCTGCTGAACATGGAGTTCGTGCAGTTCCACCCGACGGGCATGGTCTGGCCGCCCTCCGTGAAGGGGATCCTCGTCACGGAGTCGGTGCGCGGCGACGGCGGGGTGCTGCGCAACTCCGAGGGCAAGCGGTTCATGTTCGACTACATCCCCGACGTCTTCAAGGAGAAGTACGCGCAGTCGGAGGAGGAGGGCGACCGCTGGTACGAGGACCCGGACCGCAACCGCCGGCCCCCTGAGCTGCTGCCGCGCGACGAGGTGGCGCGGGCCATCAACGCGGAGGTCAAGGCGGGGCGCGGCTCTCCGCACGGCGGCGTCTTCCTCGACGTCTCGACCCGGATGCCCGCCGAGCGGATCCGGCGCCGACTGCCGTCCATGTACCACCAGTTCAAGGAGCTGGCGGACGTCGACATCACGGCGGAGGCGATGGAGGTCGGGCCGACCTGTCACTACGTGATGGGCGGCATCGCCGTCGAGTCGGACACGGCGGCGGCGCGCGGAGTGCCGGGTCTGTACGCGGCCGGTGAGGTGGCCGGCGGCATGCACGGCTCCAACCGGCTCGGCGGCAACTCGCTCTCCGACCTGCTGGTGTTCGGCCGGCGGGCGGGCCTGCACGCGGCGACGTACGCGGCCTCGCACACGGTCCGTCCGGCAGTGGACGACGAGCAGATCGACACGGCGGCGGCCGAGGCGCTGCGGCCCTTCTCGGCGGAGGGCCAGGAGGAGGGCGTCGCGCCCGAGAACCCGTACACCCTGCACCAGGAACTCCAGCAGGCGATGAACGACCTGGTCGGCATCATCCGGCGGGAGGCCGAGATGGAGCAGGCGCTGCGCAAGCTCGGGGATCTGCGGGTGCGGGCGCGGCGGGCCGGTGTCGAGGGGCACCGCCAGTTCAATCCGGGCTGGCACCTCGCGCTCGACCTGCGCAACATGCTGCTGGTCAGCGAGTGCATCGCGCGGGCCGCGCTGGAGCGCACGGAGTCGCGGGGCGGGCACACCCGTGAGGACCATCCGGCGATGAGCCGGGAGTGGCGGCGGGCGAATCTGCTGTGCCAACTCCGTGATCCCTCCGGCGGGTTGGCGGCCACGGACCCGGTGCGTGGCCAGATCACGCTCACCCGCGAGACCACCGAACCCATCCGCCCCGACCTGCTCGCCCTGTTCGAGAAGGAGGAGCTGGTGAAGTACCTGGCCGAAGAGGAGCTTTTCGAGTGAGCAGCTACGAGGCGGCCTTCCGGGTGTGGCGGGGCGACGTCGGCGGGGGCGGCCTGGAGGACTTCAAGGTCGAGGTGAACGACGGCGAGGTCGTCCTCGACATCATCCACCGACTCCAGGCGACGCAGACCCCCGACCTGGCGGTCCGCTGGAACTGCAAGGCGGGCAAGTGCGGTTCGTGCTCGGCGGAGATCAACGGGCGGCCGCGACTGTTGTGCATGACCCGCATGTCGGTGTTCACGCGTGACGAGGTGATCACGGTCACGCCGCTGCGCGCCTTCCCCGTCGTACGCGACCTCGTCACCGACGTCGGCTTCAACTACCGGAAGGCCCGCGAGGTCCCGGCCTTCGTGCCACCTGCCGGGGTCGGTCCCGGCGAGTACCGGATGATGCAGGAGGACGTCGACCGCCCGCAGGAGTTCCGCAAGTGCATCGAGTGCTTCCTGTGCCAGGACACCTGCCATGTCGTCCGTGACCACGAGGACAACAAGACGGCCTTCGCGGGCCCCCGCTTCCTGATGCGCGTCGCGGAACTCGACATGCACCCGCTGGACTCGGCCTCGGACGAGGGCCTCGACCGCAAACGCACGGCCCAGGACGAACACGGCCTCGGCTACTGCAACATCACCAAGTGCTGCACGGAGGTCTGCCCCGAGGGCATCCACATCACCGACAACGCCCTGATCCCCTTGAAGGAAAGGGCAGCCGACCGCAAGTACGATCCGGTGGTGTGGCTGGGCAACAAGATCCGCCGCCGCGACAGGAGTTGATCGGTCGCGGCCGCACCGCCGACGTCTACGCCCTCGACGACCAGTGGGTGCTGCGTCGCTACCGCGAGGGGCTCGACGCGCGCGGCGAGAGTGACGTCATGGCGTACGTGCGCACGCACGGGTTCCCCGCGCCACGGGTGCGGGCGGACGGTGGGCTCGCGCCCGGTGAGCTGGTCCTTGAGCGGCTCACCGGGCCCACGCAGCTGGACGCGATGATGCGCGGCGAGCTGGAAGCTGCGGACGCGGGGCGTGAACTGGCGGAATTGCTACGGCGGTTGCATGCGGTTCCGGCGCGCCCGGGTGGGCGGGTACTTCACCTCGACCTGCACCCGGACAACGTGATCCGCACCCCGCGTGGGCCCGTGGTGATCGACTGGGCGAATGCGGAGGAGGGGGCGCCCGGGCTCGATTGGGCGATGTCCGCGCTGATCCTGGCGGAGGTCGCGGTGGATCCGGGGCGGATCCTTGCGGGGGCCGTAGCCAGTGACCATTGCGGCGGATGCCACACCCAGACACGGGGCGCTGCCCCGGACCCCGCGCCTCAAACGCCGGCGGGGCTGGAATGGCGGTCGGCCGCCACCGCCTTGGGCAATCTGCCGCCTTGGGCGGCAGGGTGGGCAAGGCGGCCCCCGGTGCCGCTCGCACACGACTCGGGGCTCTGCCCCGGACCCCGCGAGCCTCGTCCCAGAGCGGGGCTTAATTTGCCCACCCGCTGCAGAGGCTTGATTTGGCCATACGTCGCAAGGCCTGAGCGGGCCGACCTCGCCGGCCCGTTGGGCCACGGAATGGGGCGCCCCGTACGCGGGGCGCCCCATTCTGTGGTCGGGTTACGACGGAGTCAGTCCGTGCCGGATTCCATGGCCGCGCGGTCCAGTGCCTCGTCCTCCGCGGAGATTTCGCCGCGGGAGGCGATGGCCTGGGCACCGCCTTGCGGCATCGTGCCGATCAGGCCCGTCACGGCCGCCTGGGCCGCGCCGGCGACCGGGCTGCCCTCGCCGAGGAGGCCGAGCGTCGCGTACTGCTCGAGCTTGCCGCGCGAGTCGGCGATGTCGAGGTTGCGCATGGTCAGCTGGCCGATCCGGTCGACCGGGCCGAACGCCGAGTCCTCGGTGCGCTCCATGGAGAGCTTGTCCGGGTGGTACGAGAAGGCAGGGCCCTGCGTGTCGAGGATCGAGTAGTCCTCGCCGCGGCGGAGGCGCAGCGTGACCTCGCCGGTGATCGCGGCGCCGACCCAGCGCTGCAGCGACTCCCGGATCATCAGGGCCTGCGGGTCGAGCCAGCGGCCCTCGTACATCAGGCGGCCGAGACGACGGCCCTCCGCGTGGTACTGCGCGACCGTGTCCTCGTTGTGGATCGCGTTGACCAGGCGCTCGTACGCGGCGAACAGGAGGGCCATGCCCGGCGCCTCGTAGATGCCGCGGCTCTTGGCCTCGATGATCCGGTTCTCGATCTGGTCGGACATGCCCAGGCCGTGGCGGCCGCCGATCGCGTTGGCCTCCATCACCAGGTCGACGGCGGAGGCGAACTCCTTGCCGTTGATCGTGACCGGGCGGCCCATCTCGAAGCCGATCGTGACGTCCTCGGTGGGGATCTCCACCGACGGGTCCCAGAACTTGACGCCCATGATCGGCTCGACCGTCTCGAGCGAGACGTTCAGGTGCTCGAGCGTCTTGGCCTCGTGCGTGGCACCCCAGATGTTGGCGTCCGTGGAGTACGCCTTCTCCGCCGAGTCCCGGTAGGGCAGGCCGTGCTCGACCAGCCACTCCGACATCTCCTGCCGGCCGCCGAGCTCCGTCACGAAGTCCGCGTCGAGCCACGGCTTGTAGATCCGCAGGTTCGGGTTGGCGAGCAGACCGTAGCGGTAGAACCGCTCGATGTCGTTGCCCTTGTACGTCGAGCCGTCGCCCCAGATCTGGACGTTGTCCTCCAGCATCGCCCGCACCAGGAGCGTGCCGGTGACCGCGCGGCCGAGCGGCGTCGTGTTGAAGTACGCGCGACCGCCGGAGCGGATGTGGAACGCACCGCAGGTCAGCGCGGCAAGGCCCTCCTCCACAAGGGCGGCCTTGCAGTCGACGGCACGCGCGATCTCGGCGCCGTACGCCTTCGCTCGGCTGGGCACGCCGTCGATGTCGGGCTCGTCGTACTGGCCGATGTCGGCGGTGTACGTGCACGGGACGGCGCCCTTGTCACGCATCCACGCGACGGCGACCGACGTGTCGAGGCCGCCCGAGAAGGCGATGCCGACGCGCTCGCCGGCCGGGAGGGATGTGAGGACCTTGGACATGGGAAGAGTATGCATGATGATGCATGACCATGCAAAGGGGGGTGTGGGGATGTGTTCGGCGTCACCACCGAATGCCGGAGAAGGACACTCCCGTCAGAACAGGCTGAGCAGCGCCTCCGTCGGGTCCGCCAGGCCCGTCTCCCCGTCCGGCAGCGGCAGCTCGAACCAGACCGTCTTCCCGCGCGGCGTCCGGCGCGAGCCCCACGCGGCGCTCAGCAGCCCGACGAGCTGGAGCCCGCGGCCGCCCTCGTCCGTGTCCCGCGCCCTGCGGCGGCGCGGCTGCACGAGGCCCGCGTCCCACACCTCGCACACCAGCGTGCGGTCGAGGAGGAGACGGAGCCTGATGTCGCCCTCGCCGTACCGCAGCGCGTTGGTGACCAGCTCGCTGACCAAGAGCTCCGACGTGTCGACGAGGCTCTCCATGCCCCAGCTCGACAGCTGCGTCCGCGCGTACTCGCGGGCCCTGCCCACCGACTTCGGCTCGCGCGGCAGCGTCCAGTCGCCGACGTTCCCGCTCGGCAGCCCCTGCACACGGGCCATGAGGAGCGCGATGTCGTCCTCCCCGTGATGGGTGTCGAGGGTGTTGAGGACGTGGTCGCAGGCGTCCTCGAGCACCGGGGAGGGGTCGTCGAGCGCGTTGCGGAAGGCCGAGAGGCCCTCGTCGAGCGGATGGTCGCGGGATTCCACCAGGCCGTCCGTGTAGAGGGCGAGCAGCGCGCCCTCCGGCAGCTCCACCTCCACCTCCTCGAACGGCTCGCCGCCGACGCCGAGCGGCATCCCGGGCGGCACGTCGAGCATGAGCGCGCCCTCGCCGGGTTCGACGAGGACCGGCGGCAGGTGCCCCGCGTTGGCGAATGTGCAGCGCCTGGTGACCGCGTCGTACACCGCGTAGACACAGGTGGCGAGGTACACCTCGGAGAGGTCCTCGCCGCCGAAGGAGCGCGCGGAGCGGGCGGGGCGGGTGCCCTGCTGGGCGCCGCCGGGGGCGCCGAGGCCGCGCGCGATCTCGTCCAACGCGCTGAGCACTTCGGCCGGTTCGAGGTCGAGCAGGGACAACGTACGTACGGCGGTGCGCAGTTCACCCATGGCGACGGCGGCGCGCAGTCCGCGCCCCATGACGTCGCCGACGACCAACGCGGTGCGGTGCCCGGGGAGTTCGATGACGTCGAACCAGTCGCCGCCGACCTCGGTCGCGGCGTTGCCCGGCCGGTAGCGGCAGGCGATGTCGAGTCCTGCCGCCTCCGGGTCGTCCGGCGGCAGCAGGGAGCGCTGCAGGATCAGCGCGCGCTCGTGCTCGCGGCGGTACAGGCGCGCGTTGTCGATACAGACCGCGGCGCGCGCCGCCAGCTCCGTGGCGAGCGCCCGGTCCCGGTCGGTGAACGGCTCGCTGCCCTTCGTCCGGGAGAACTGCACGAGCCCGACGACCGTGTCGTGCGCGACCATCGGCACGGCGAGCGTGGACTGCACGAGGCCGCGCTGCTCGGTGGGCAGCGTCTGCGGGCGCGCGGTGCGCAGGGCGTGCGCGCAGGGCGAGTTGAACGCGAAGCGGTGCACCGCCCCCACGTTGACGGGGGCCTCCCCGCCGAGGTCGAGGAACGGCACGTCGGCGACGGCGCTCGCGGCGGCCACCCTGCGCAGTTCGGCGCTGCCGTCGGCGAGGCCCGGCGGTGCCTCGTCGCCCGCGAGCAGCCCTTGGTACAGGTCCACGGACGCGAGGTCGCAGAAGCCGGGGACGACGACGTCGAGGAGTTCGCGGGCGGTCGTCTCCAGGTCGAGCGAGTTGCCGATCCGGGAGCCCGCCTCGTTCAGGAGCGCCAGGTTGCGGCGGGCGTGCGCGGCCTCGCGGGCGGCGGCGTGCCTGCGGGTGACGTCGGTGGCGAGGCCGGCGACGCCGATGGGGCGGCCCGTACCGCTGTGCACGCGGTAGAGGTTGATCGACCAGTGCCGCCGCTCGGTGGACTCCGGGGCGGGGCCGACCAGTTGCATGTCGGTGACCGCGTCGCCCGTCTCCAGGACCCGGCGCAGCGCGCCCTGCACTCGGTCGGCCTCGTGCCGCGGCAGATAGTCGTGGACGGTGCGGCCGTGGTGGTCGTCGACGTGGCCGCCGAAGACCGCGGTGAGGGTGCGATTGGTGCGCAGGACCTTGAGGTCGGTGCCGAACAGCAGGAAGCCGAAGGGAGATTGGCCGAAAATGGCCTGCGAGGACGCGAGGTCGGTCTCGATGTGGCGCAGCGTCTGTACGTCGACGACGATGCACACCGCGGCGCGCTCGCCGGACTCGGTGGTCGTCGGCATCACATAGATCTCGGCGAGCCCCGTCGCTCCCGCGCCGGCCGCGAGCGGCGCCTCCGCTCGCGGTTCCGCTTCCGCCGCTTCTGAGGAGCCGGACGCCGGCACCCGGAACGGGACGACGCCCGTCCACTCCTGCCCGTCCAGGATCTCCGCCATCTTGCGGTGGCCGCGCTCGCGCAGGTCCGCGGGGACGAAGGCCTCGATGGGGTCCTTGCCCACGGCCTCCCCGGGCGGGACCCCGAAGAGCTGGGCGGCCCGCCGGCTCCACTGGTCGATCGCGCCGTCGGAGCCGATCGAGAAGGAGGCGACCTTGATGTAGTCGTAGATCGAACCCGGCGGGCTCGCCTGCCAGAGGTCGGGCCGGCCGAAGGATTCCTCGGGGAGCGCCGAGGAGGCGTCCGCTTCCTGTTCCGGGATCGGTTCCGCGCGCTCCGTGCCCGCGGCATCAGGAGCGTCACCGCCCGGAGGCACCCGCTCCGCGCGCGACGCCGAGGTCGCGCCCGAGGGGTCCTCGGACACCCTTCCCTTCGCTGGTATCTCGCTCACGCGAACCGTCCCCTCCAGCTCACCGCGTCCGGCACCGGTCACCGAGGCGGCTGCACGCAGTATCCAGCACTACGGAGCCGCGCAACACGGTGTTCACGATCACACCATGGTCCCGACGCTTTTTGGCCCGTCGGGACCGTCTGTTTCCGTACCCAGGGTGCGGGTGCGCCCACACACGGCATCTCACACCTGCTCCCTCACACCCGCGTCTGTCCCGCTCGGGCGCCTCCTAACCTTGAGCGCCTCCTCACCTCGGGCGTCTCCTCACCTCGGGGGTCTCCTCACCCGGCAGCGACAGCTCGAACCACACCGTTTTCCCGGTCTTCCCGCCCGACCGCTCCCCGCCGGGCCGTGTGCCCCAGCGCCGGGACACCTCCGTCACCAGCTGAAGCCCGCGCCCGCCCTCCTCGTCGGGGGCCGCGGTGCGGGCACAGGGCGGGTCGGGCAGCGGGTCGGAGACCTCCACCAGGAGGACTCCGGAGGTCTCGGGCGGGCGGGCGAGCCGTACGCCGATGGGCCCGGACGCATATCGCAGGGAATTGGTCACCAGCTCGCTGACCAGCAGCGCGGCGATATCGGCGAGCTCTTCGAGCTCCCATTCGACGAGTTGTCCGCGCACCGCGGCGCGCGCCCTTCGGACGGCCGACGGGTCGGCGGGAAAGGCCCACTCGACGCAGTCGCCTTCAGTGTGGAGCACGCGGATCACATCCCTGGCCCGCGAAGGACCCTGTCCGGTTTCATAGGGTTAATCGGGATATACCCGGACGGAGCGGCGCGCTATCGCGAAGTGGGGTGCGCCGTGGCACGGACGGCGTAGGCGAGGCGCGTGGGAGGCGGGCACAAGCCCCCGTCAGAGGCGATCCCGCAGGACCTCTTTCACCGCGGGGACGTCCTGGTCGAGCCAGTCCACGGACCACACCTCGTCCGCCGTCAGCCAGCGCAGCTCGTCGTGGTCCTGGAGGGGGCTCGGGGTGCCGGAGCGCAGGTGGCAGCGCCACACCCGCAGTACGTATCCGGCCTTCAGGGGCCATTCACCCGGCACCCGGGCGAGCGGTTCGGCGTCGATGCCGAGTTCCTCGCGCAGCTCGCGGACGAGCGCCCGCTCCGGCGTCTCGCCGGGTTCGACCTTGCCGCCGGGAAGCTCCCAACGGCCCGCGAGTTCCGGGGGCGCACTGCGCCGCGCGGCGAGCAGCCGCTCATCGGTGTCGTACAGGGCCGCGGCGACCACGACGGTCGGTGATGGTGATTCAGGGGGCATGCGCCGGAGCCTAGGGCCTGTCGTCAGACTCCCGTCGTCGCCCGTAGGGCGGCGTCGCGGCGTCTGGTGCGTACGATCGCAAGGCGCCGGAGCGTCTTAGTAGCGGAGCTACTCGGGCGGTTCGGCAACGCCGCGAGCGTGCGTGCCAGGCGTCGCGACGCAGACGGGAGTCTGACGACAGGCCCTACGACTCCCTCAGAGCGCCGTACCGTTCCGCCCCTGCCCCAGGCGCTCCACCCAGTACGTCGGCTGGTGGCCCCTGCGGTCGTCGAGACTGTCGGCCATGCGCTGGGCCTCGGCCTTCGTGGCGTAACGGCCCACCCGGTAGCGGTTCCCGTTGTCGTCCTCGCGGATGACCTGCCACGGAAGTGTGGTCGTGCTGTCGCTCATCGCGCCCCGCCCCTCCCTGGCCACGCCGGCCTCGACTCGCATCGCGCCCTGCCTCCCATCCCCGAGGAAACCGCAAACCGCATATGCCCGAGCCTACGCCTGACCTTCACGCACCGGATACGGATTGGCACAAAGAGATACGCAACAAGCCACGGGCCGAACACACGGACGACGAACCGAGGGGGCGCACCCCCCGTGGGTGCGCCCCCTCAGTCACCTCCGGTACGGCTTCAGCGCGTACGTACCTCCGGCATCGGCATCAGCACCGGTTCGCCCGTCGGCTTCTTGGTGCAGAGGTCGCCGCAGTCGGCGTCGAGGGAACAGCAGAGCGAGCAGATCGGGCCCGAGTGGGCCGGGCAGTCGGCGATGTCCGGGAGTTCGTACGCGGTCTCGCAGACGGTGCACGTGTGGGTCGCGGTGATGTCGGTGCCCTCTGCGAACTCGACGTCCGGCCCGTTCACCGGGTTCGGCCGCGCCAGGTAGTACCTGCCCTTGGTGGCCCAGGCGATGAGCGGGCACAGGATCAGCGCGAGGCCCGCGGCGATGAAGGTGGAGAAGGCCTCGGCGTACTCACCGAAGAGTCCGAAGAACGCCAGGATCGAGACGACCGAGGCGATCACCATGGCGCCGAATCCGGCCGGGTTCACCGCGTACAGGTACGCCCGCTTGAACTCGATGTACTTGGGGCTCCAGCCCACCCGCTTGTTGATGACGAGGTCGGCGGCGACGGCCGCGATCCAGGCGATGCCCACGTTCGAGTAGAAGCCGAGCAGTTTGTTCAGAGCCGCGAACATGTTCATTTCCATCAGCGTCAGCGCGATGGCGAGGTTGAGGAAGATGTACCAGACGCGGCCGGGGTGCCGGTGCGTCACGCGGGAGAAGAAGTTCGACCAGGACAGCGAACCGCTGTACGCGTTGGTGACGTTGATCTTGATCTGGGAGACCACCACGAAGAGCGCGGCGACGGGCAGCGCGACCGAGCCGAGCCACGGCTTGAGCGCCTCGACCTGCGGTGCGATGGGTTCGAGCGCATGCGTCCTGCCGACCGCTTCGAGGGCTACGAAGGCGAGGAGCGCGCCGCCGATCTGCTTGGCGGCGCCGATGATCACCCAGCCGGGTCCCGCCGCCAGAACGGCCAGATTCCACCGCTTCTTGTTCGCTTCCGTCTTGGCCGGCATGAACCGGAGGTAGTCGGCCTGCTCGCCGATCTGCGCGATGAGCGAGAGCGCGACGCCGGTGCCGAGCCCGAAGCCGAGCCAGGAGAAGCCGCTGCCCGCGCCCTCGGTCCCGCCGAAGCTGGTGAAGTCACCGAAGGAACCGGGCGAGTTGAAGAGCAGGATCACGAAGGGCAGGACCAGGCCGATCAGCCAGATCGGCTGCGTCCACGCCTGCACCTTGGCGAGCGCGCCCATCCCGCGGAACACGATCGGGATCACGATCAGCGTGGTCAGCAAGTACCCGATGGGCAGCGGAAGTCCGAAGACCTCGTGCATCGCCTGCGCCATGATCGAGCCTTCGAGCGCGAAGAAGATGAACGTGAACGAGGCGTAGATGAGGGACGTGAGCGTCGAGCCGAAGTAGCCGAAGCCGGCGCCCCGGGTGATCAGATCCATGTCCAGGCCGTACTTGGCGCAGGCCCGGGCGATCGGGATGCCGGTGGTGAAGATGATCGTCGCCGCGCACAGGATCGAGGCGAGCCCGCTGGTGAATCCGTACGTGAAGACGATGGACGCGCCGATCGCGAAGTCCGCGAGGTAGGCGATTCCGCCGAGCGCGGTGGAGGCGACGGTGGTCTCGGACCAGCGCCGGTAGGAGTGCGGGGCATAGCGCAGCGAGTAGTCCTCGCGGGACTCGTCGGCGGCCAGCTTGGCGTAACTGCGCTTCGGGGCCCGCCCGTCGGGCCCTCCTGCGGGCGACCCGGACGCCGGGTCTGCGTGCGGTACGGCGGTCTCGGTCATGGCGGCTACCCGTTCCTCCGTCAGCGGTATACCAACTGCGTACGGAGAGGGAAGTTAGGAGCCGGACATGACAATCCGGGGCAGCGCCCGATTGCCTGCCTGTTACGGGAGTTGGACCACGGTTAACTCGGGATCACACGGCCCGGACGCGACGCCCCGGAGATCGGGCGCCGCCGGCTACCGGACCGGCAGGTGGTACGCGATGCGGTAGCGGTCCGCGGGGACGACGACATCGGCCGTCTCGACCGGCCGGCCGGAGGCGAAGAAGGTCCGGTGGATGACGATCACGACATGCCCCGGCACGCCGCCGAGCGCGCTCAACTCCTCGGCGAGGCCGGGGCGGGCGGCCACTTCCTCCGTCACGTTGTCCACAATCACGTCGATCGCGGCCATGCGCTCGGCCACCCCGCAGCCGCCGAGCGGACCCTCCTCCGGGAGCATCACGGGCGTGCGCCCCGTCACGGCGAGGGGCTCCCAGGAGGTCGCGAGCATCATCGCCTCGCCCGCGTCCCGGTACACGTACTTGGTGCGCATCACCCGGTCGCCCGCGCGGATCGCGAGCCGCTCCGCGACGGAGGTGACCGCCTCGATCTGCTCGCTGCGCGACTCCCAGGTCCCCCGCGCGTCCGGATCGGCCTGCTCCTGCCGGAACGGTGTGGAACCACTGCTCGGCCGGTAGCCGGAGCGGGAGACACGGCGCGGCACGGGCAGCTCGCGCACATAGGTCCCCGACCCCGACCGGCCCTCGACGAGCCCCTCCGCCATCAGGACCTTGCGGGCCTCCAGGGCCACCGTGTCCGAAACCCCGTACTCCTCACGGATCTTGGCCTGTGAGGGAAGGCGGGTGTGCGGCGGCAGCGAGCCACTGACGATCTTCTTGCGGAGATCCCCCGCAACGCGGAGATACGCCGGCTGCTCACCGAATGTCACTGGTTGTCCCCTCAGATCCCCATCAGATTGACAGACAGCAACAGCCTGGCAACCGTCGGTTGAGGCGTGCAAGCAAAGGCCAGAGAATCACTCGATGTGATGACTTCCGACGTCGGACGACGTCAGGGGCCTTTACGCAGCAACTTTGCCCAGGTAGTGCATTATTCACACATCGGACCAGGGTTCGAGCATTCATACGTTTCCGGGGTCGGGGACGAGCCCCGTCTTGAGTCCCGCGCCGCACAGCGGGACGACCGCGCTGCGGCTGCCGAGGGCGCCCTCGCGGGTCGCGGCCCAGCACACCGCGCCGGTCGACTCGACGTACAGGCCCCGGGAGGCGAGGTCGAGTTGGGCGTGCCGGATCTGGTCCTCCGTCACCGTGTGGAAGGCGCCGCCGGATTCGCGGACGGCGCGCAGGATCTGGCGGGCGCGCGGCGGGTTCGGGATGGCGATGCCCTCGGCGGCGGTGGGGGCCGGGGCCTCGTCGACGACGATCTCGTCCGATCCGGCCTGCCACGCGCGCGCCAGCGGGGCGACCGCGGCGGACTGCACGGCGTGCAGGGCGGGGCGGCGGTCGATCAGCCCGGCGTGGTGCAGTTCGGCGACGGCGAGGGCGGCGCCGAGCAGCAGCGTTCCGTTGCCGACGGGGAGGACCAGGGCCTCGGGGAGGCGGCCGCCCATGTCCTCCCACAGTTCGTGTACGTACGTCTTGGTGCCGTGCAGGAAGTACGGGTTGTAGACGTGGCTGGCGTAGAACACCCCGTCCTCGTCGGCGGCCGTGCGCGCCGCGCGGGCCGTGGCCTCGCGGTCCCCCTCGACCACTTCCAGGCGTGCGCCGTGGGCCCGGATCTGCTCCAGCTTCTTGGCGGACGTGCCTTCGGGGACGTAGACGGTGCAGGCGAGGCGGGCGCGGGCGCAGTAGGCGGCGATGGCGGTTCCGGCGTTGCCGCTGCTGTCGGCGATGACGCGTTCGGGGCCGAGACGGGTGGCCAGCGCGGCGAGCATCACCGCGCCGCGGTCCTTGAAGGAGAGGGTGGGCATCAGGAAGTCCAGCTTGGCGTCCACGTCGGCGGTGAGCGGTACGAGGGGCGTCCGCCCTTCGCCGAGGGTGCAGTCAGGGCGTGGGAGCGGGAGGCATTCGGCGTAGCGCCACATCGAACTTACGCGGCCGGTCAGGGACTTGAGGGGGCTCGGGGTGGGTGAGTAGTCGAGGTCGAGGGGGCCCTGGCAGGACGGGCAGCACCAGGTGAGGGAGCCGGCGGGGACGCGGGTGCCGTCGGCGGGGCAGTAGGTGGCGGGGCTCATGTGGCGACATTAGGCCTCCGGGCCACCCGCCTCGGGGCTCCGCCCCGGGCCCCGCGGGCTCTCGTCCAAAGAGCGGGGCTTGATTGCCCACCCAGATCGCCTACGGCCCGGCGCGCATACCCGGCCATCCGCTCCTCGCAGCTCACCCTCTCCCCATGAAGCCAGCACGTTTCGTCGTCACTGCCGCCATCACCTTTGGCGCCACGCTCGTTCCGCCCGCGCAGGCCGCGCCGTCCGCGCCGTCCGCGCCGGGGTGTGGGGGGCCCGGCTGGAGCCTCGCCACTCGGACCGTCGAGCCCACGAGTCCGTACCACGCGTACGCGGGCAACGGGTATCTCGGTGTGCGGGTTCCGCCCGTCGGGGCCGGCTACGCGCGGACCGGGGAGGACGGGGACAAGACCGGGTGGCCGCTCTACACGCCCCCGTACGACGGCGCGTTCGTCTCCGGGCTGTACGGGCGCGGGCCCAAGAGCACAGCCCACCGCGAGGCCATCGCCGCGCTCCCCGCCTGGACCGCCCTCGACGTCCAGGCGCGCGGCGAGACATACGGTCCGGGCAGCCGAACCACGGGGTACCGGCAGACCCTCGACATGCGCTGCGGCGTCGTCCGTACCGAGGTCACGTGGGTGCACAAGGACGGGAAGCGCACCGATCTGACGTACGAAGTGCTCGCCGACCGGGCCGATCCGCACGTCGGCGCGGTGCGGTTGAGGGTGAGACCTCACTGGTCGGGAAGCGTGAAGGTCACCGATCGGATCGATGAGCGTGGTGCCCGTCGGATCGCCGGCACCGGCAGTGGGCCCGCCGGGAAGCGCACGGCCGCCGTCGGCTTCCGCACCGACGGATCCGGGACCGCCGGCACCGTCGCCACCACCCTCCGCTCCCCCGGCCGCACCCACACCGCCCGCCCCGCCAAGAACTCCCTCGGCACCAGCCAGTCCGCGGACTTCCACGCCACCGAAGGCGCCACGTACGACGTCACGAAGTACGTGGGCGTCGACACCGCGCTCACGTCGAGCAGTCCACGGGCCGATGCCGTACGCACCTCGAAGCGCGCCGCGGCCGCGGGCTGGGACGCGCTCGTCCTCCGGCACAACGCCGCCTGGCGGCAGCTGTGGGCCGCCGACATCGAGACGCCCGGCCGCCCCGAACTCCAGTCGCAGTTGCGCGCCGCCCAGTACGGGCTGCTCTCCTCGCTGCGCCCCGGCGCCCGTAACAGCATCGGTCCGACCGGTCTGAGCAGCGACAACTACGCGGGCATGGTCTTCTGGGACGCCGAGACGTGGATGTATCCGTCGCTGCTCGCCACCCGTCCCGAGCTGGCGAAGCCGGTGCTCGAGTACCGGTACAGGACCCGCGCCGCGGCCGCCGACAATGCGCTCAAGACCTCGCAGAAGGGGTTCATGTACCCCTGGACCAGCGCGAGTTCGGGGTCGTTGTGGAAGGAGTGCCAGAGCTGGAACCCGCCGCACTGCGTCACCCAGAACCACCTCCAGGGCGATATCGCGCTCGCGGCCTGGCAGTACTACCAGGCGACCGGCGACCGCACCTGGCTGCGCGAGCGCGGCTGGCCGCTCCTCAAGGGGCTTGCCACGTACTGGAGTTCACGGGTGACTCCCAATGAGAAGGACGGAACGTACTCCATCAAGGATGTCGCCGGGCCCGATGAGTACAGCAACGGTGTCGACGACGGGGTGTACACGAACGCCGTCGCCGCCACCTCGCTGCGGGACGCCACGAAGGCCGCCGCGCTGCTCGGCCGGCGGGCCCCCGCCGACTGGAAGCGGATCGCCGACCGGCTCCGGATCCCGTACGACGCCAAGCACAAGGTCTTTCTCCAGTACGACGGTTACGACATCGACAAGGGCGCCGACATCAAGCAGGCGGACGCCGTGCTGCTGCTGTATCCGCTGGACTGGAAGCCGATGCCGAAGGGCGCCGCGGCCGCGACCCTCGACTACTACGCGGCCCACACCGACCGCGACGGCCCGGCGATGACGGACTCGGTGCACGCCGTCGCCGCGGCCGGAATCGGCGAGCCGGGCTGCTCGACGTACACGTTCCTTGAGCGGGCCTCGCGGCCGTTCTTCCGGGGGCCGTTCGGCACGTTCTCGGAGTCGCGGGGCGAGAAGGCGGGCGCGGGGGACGCGCTCGCGGGCACGCCGGCGCAGGACTTCCTGACCGGGAAGGGCGGTTTTCTACAGGTCTTCACGCATGGCCTGACGGGCATGCGTGTGCAGGACGGTGACGCCGTGCGGCTCGATCCGATGCTGCCGCCGCAGCTCTCAACGGGCGTGAACGTCAAGGGACTTCAGTGGCGGGGGCGGACGTACGACGTCGAGATCGGTGCCAGGACCACCACTGTCCGGCTCACGCACGGCGCGCCGTTCGCCGTCGACACTCCGGACGGGCGCAGGATCGTGACCGGCGCGGGCCTCACCCTGCCGACCCGCCGCCCCGACCTCACCCCGACCACCGACCTGGCCCGCTGCAAGTCCGCGAAGGCGACGTCGGAGGACCCGGGCCAGTACGCGGGCGCCGCCGTCGACGGCAACCCGGCCACGACCTGGCACCCGGCCGCACCGGGCGCCTCGCTCACCGTGGATCTCGGCGGCGTGCGCCCGGTGGACCGGGTGAAGGTGGAGGGGGCGAAGGCGTACCGGCTGGCGACCTCGGTGGACGGCAAGGAGTGGGCGCCGTTCGAGGTGGGGGCCGGGGCGAGCGCGCGTTACGTGCGGCTCACCGAGACCGGTGAATCGGCGGAGTCCGTCGGTGAGTTGACGGTTTCCTGAGGCCGGGAGCGTACGACGAGTTGGGCACCGGTCGTGACGACGATGTTGACGGCCAGCGCGATCAGGCCGGTGTCCACGGTGCCGACGTCGACGGAGCCGAACGTCAGCCAGGCGAGCACCGCGACGCCGGTCAGGATGCCGATGAGCGCGGGCACGGCCCCGAGCCTGACCTTCTTCGCAAGCCCCATCACGATCGCCGGGGCGAGCTGGGTCAGGCCGCCGTACGTGAGCAGCAGCAGGTCGGAGAGGAGGCCGGGGCGGGTGAGGCCGAGGACGAGGGCGAGGCCCGCCGCGGCCACCACGCACAGGTGGTTGGTGCGCAGCTGGGTGCGCTCGTTGCGGGCGCTCAGCAGGTTGCGCGAGAGCAGGCTGGAGATGCCGACGACGATGGCCGCCGACGGCACCATCGCGGCGGAGGCCGCGGCGACCGCCACGAGCCCGACGAGCCAGCCCGGCAGGGTCTGTCCGGCGAGGGTGAGGGCCACTCCGTTGGGCTCGGTGCCCTTCTTCGCGAGCAGGACTCCGGCGAAGCCGATGATGATCGGGATGCCGAGGGCCACCTGGTAGAGGGGCAGCCAGATCGCGTTGGAGCGCAGCACGCGGCCGCTGCGGGCGGCGAGCACCGGCGGCCACAGGTGGGCCATGGTGCCGAGGCCGCCGCCGATGCCGGAGATGATGACGGCGGTGACGAAGAACGTGCCGTCGTAGCCCTCCTGGTCGAGGGTGAGCAGCTGCGGGTGGCTGGTGCGGATCGTGTCGAAGAGGCCTCCGATGCCGCCGTTGACCGACAGGGCGACGCCCGCGACGAGCACCACGAGCCCGATGATCATCAGTGCGTCCTTGAGGTAGGCGACCCGCGCGATGCCGCGGATGCCCGACCACAGGACGAAGACGACGGTCAGGACGGTGGCGAGGACCATGCTCAGGTTGCCGCCGGTGTGGCTGCCGGTCGCCAGCTGCACGATCATGCCGAGCCCGGTGATCTGCAGTTGCAGATACGGCAGCAGGAACACGGCGCCGACGACGGCGACGACCTTGCCGAGCAGTGGGCTGCGGTAGCGGTCGACGAAGAAGTCGGCTTGCGTCAAGTACCCGCCGCGCTGCCCGAGTTGGCGCATCCGGGGTGCGGTGAAGTACTGGAGGACGAAGTTGATGGCGAGGTAGCAGACCGCGAAGGACGCGGCGACGCCGCCGCCGAAGGCGATGCCGGCGAGGCCCAGGAAACTGAAGGTGGTGAAGGCCTCCCCCGCCTGCAGGAACCAGGTGGTGAAGGTGGAGAAGCCCCGCTTGGCGACCGTCCACTCGCCCAGCTCCTTGCTGGGCGGGCGGCGGCCGGAGACGCCGACCACCGCGATGGCGACGATGCCGAGGACCGTGATGACCATGGTGCTGTTCATGCGGCCGCCACCTCGTCCTCCTCCTCGGGCCGCCCGGCGAACACCAGCCGGTCGACGACGGCGAGAGCCACGGTGGTGCCCACCGTCCAGAGCAGGCACCAGGCCAGCACGGACGGGATGCCGAACCACAAGTGGGGCCCGTTGACGAACGGCAGGAACGGAGTGCTGAGAAAAGCCAGAACGGGCACGGCGGCCCACAACATGTGCGGAGATCTCATCGGGGCTCCAGCGGAAGGGAGATGAGCGTCAGGACGCTCTGTGAGTCGCTATGAGAGGTGGGGCGCGCGGCGTCCGTGTCCGGTGGCCGCCTCGTAGGCGGCGCCGATCTCGAGGACGTCGCGTTCGGCGCGCGGCGGGCCCACGATCTGCAGGCCGACGGGGAGCCCGGCGTCCGTGAAACCGGCGGGCACGGAGAGGGCGGGTGCGCCCAGGACGGTGAGCAGATACGCCGAGCGCATCCAGTCGAGGTAGCTGTGCTGCGGCTGCCCGTCGATGACGGTCGGGTACTCCATGTCCACGTCGAACGGCAGGACTTGGCTGACCGGGGCGATCAGCACGTCGTAGCGCTCGAAGAACCCGGCGGCCGCGAGGTGGATGCGGGTGTGCTCGGTGCGGGCGCGGGCCAGGTCGGCCGAGGTGAGCTTGATGCCCTCCTCGATGTTCCAGATCAGGCTGGGCTTGAGCTGCTCGCGGGAGGACTCCAGGAGCGGGCCGAGCCCGGTGCGGAAGGCCTGCGCCCGCAGTGTGAGGAAGACGTCCTCGGCGCCGTCCAGGTCCGGGCAGTCCTCGACGACGTGCGCGCCGGCCGCCTCGAACACCTTGACCTGCCGGGCGACGAGCTCGCGGACCTCGGGGTCGACGTGGACGCGGCCGCCGAGGTCGGGGGCGTACGCGACACGCAGCCCCTTCAGGTCGCGCTCCAGCGGGGCGCGGAACACGGATCCGGGGGTCTCCAGGGACTGCGGGCAGCGCGGGTCCGGGCCCGCCATCGCCGAGAGGAGGAGGGCGACGTCGGCGACGGTGCGGCCCATGGGTCCTGCGACGCCGAGCGTCTCCCACAGGTCGTTCGTGGGCAGCGAGGGCACGCGCCCCGGCGTGGTGCGCAGGCCGACGACGTTGCAGAACGAGGCCGGGTTGCGCAGCGAGCCGCCCATGTCGCTGCCGTCGGCGATCGGGGTGAGCCGGGCGGCGAGCGCGGCGGCGGCGCCACCGCTGCTGCCGCCTGCCGAGCGCGCCCGGTCGTACGGGTTCCGGGTCGCGCCGAAGACGGGGTTGAAGGTGTGCGAACCGGCCGCAAACTCGGGGACGTTGGTCTTTCCGATACGGATCGCTCCGGCCGACTGGACGCGCTCGACGAGGAGTTCGTCCTCGTCGGGCACGTGCTCGGCGAAGAGCGGCGAGCCGTGCGTGGTGCGCATGCCGCGGGTGAGGTGGGTGTCCTTGAAGGCGATGGGCAGCCCGTGCAGCGGCCCCAACTCGGCCCCGGATACCGCCAGTTCATCCGCCTGCCCGGCTGCCGCCAGTGCGCCTTCCGCGTCGAGCGTGACGATGGCGTTGAGCGCCGGGTTCACGCGCTCGATGCGGTCGAGGTGGGCGGAGACGAGCTCGCGCGCCGACAGTTCGCGGCGGCGGACAAGGCCGGCGAGCTCGACGGCGTCGAGCCCACAGAGGGAGTCGGAATCGGTGGGGCGTACGGGCATGACCGTCCTCGGGCAGGAGGCGACTGTGTGCGCCCTCACACTGCGGCGATCTGACCTTTTAAGTCAATGGCTCGTACTGGATGAACTTTTCGGACGCCAGATTTACGGAACTGGCATTTACGGTCACACGGTTGAAACCTCACCCTGTGAGCCTCGAACGGTGGGCACGGTGGGCACCCCGCTGCGCTTCCACGCCTCGACCACGAGGTGGGACTGCACGGACTCGGCCCTGCGCACCCACGCCGCTTCCGCCAGGAAGGCGTGCAGCGCCTCCTTCGACGGCTGCGTCACGTCGACGAGCAGCTGGTGCTCCCCCATGACCACGGCCGCGTACCGCACCAGCGGCGACTCGACGAGCAGCCGCCCCACCTCCTCGACCTCGCCGGGCCGGGTCCTGATCCACAGCAGCGCCTGCACGGGCAGGCCGAGCAGCGCGGGCTCCACGACCGCGCGGATGCTGACGATCCCGGCTCGGCTCAGCGCCTCGACCCGGCGCCTGGCCGTGGCGACCGAGACCCCGGCGACGGCGGCGAGTTCGTCGTTGGTGCAGCGCCCGTCCGCGGCGAGGGCGCGCAGGATGGCCTCCTCGTCGGGCGCGAGCTCGACGTCGCCCAGGCCCACTCGGTCGTCCGGTCGCTCGGCGCCCCCGAGCGCCTCGACCTCGGCGTCGTCGAGGATGCCCGGCGACCACTCGTGCACGGTGCGGAAGTAGCGCAACACGGGCGAGACCTGCTGCTGCACGAGCCCTGGAAGGGCGGGCACCTCGTCCAGCATCAGACGGCCCAACTGCCCTGGCGGGCACTGCAGTTCCGCCACGCAGTCGGCGACGCCCGCGAGCACGTACGAGAAGACGACGTCGGGCCGCCGGGCCGTGGCGAGGGCCGCCTCCCGCACGGATCCCGGCCGACAGTTCATCCGCAGGATCACGGTCTCGCCGCGCACGACGAGCCCGCGCACCGCGACGTCCCCGCTCTCCACGAGCCGGTGCCCGCGCCGCGCCACCTTCCGCTCCGGCTCCCCCAGCACATCGGCGATCCGCCGCCAGGAGGCCCGGCCGTCGATCTGCAGGGCGGCGACGATGCGGCGGTCGAGCCCGTCGAGGGGAGCGGGGCGCGCGGTCGGGTTCTGCTCGGTGGTCACGGAACGACCCTAGTCGAGCCGTCCTGACCCACATCTGAAAAACAGATCACTCACCCCGGAAACATCTGTTGGACAGGGTTGAGGGGGCGGCGAAGGATGTCTCGTGCGGTGCCGCGGAACCAGCGATGGACCAATTACCGCTTGAGTGGAGGCTTCAATGCCCAATGAAGAAACGGACGTTGTCGTCGTAGGTGCAGGTCAGGCCGGTATCGCGATGAGCGAGCACCTGGGGAACCTGGGCATCGCGCACATCGTCCTCGAACGGGACCGGATCGCCGAGCGATGGCGCACCCAGCGCTGGGACTCGCTCGTCGCGAACGGGCCCGCCTGGCACGACCGGTTCCCGAACCTGGAGTTCCCCGACGTCGGCCCCGACGCCTTCGCGACGAAGGAGCAGGTCGCGGAGTACTTCGAGCGGTACGCCGAGAAGATCGACTCCCCGGTGCGGTGCGGCGTCGAGGTGTCCAAGGTGCGCAAGCACGAGGGGCGCCCCGGCTTCCGGGTCGAGACGTCCGAGGGCACCATCGACGCGGGATTCGTGGTGGCCGCGACCGGGCCCTTCCAGCGGCCCGTGATCCCGCCCATCGTGCCGGAGGGCGCGGTCAGTACGCAGATCCACTCCAGCGAGTACCGCAACCCGGAGCAGCTGCCCGAGGGCGCGGTGCTGGTGGTCGGAGCGGGTTCGTCGGGCGTGCAGATCGCCGACGAGCTGCGCCGCTCGGGCCGCGAGGTCTTCCTGTCCGTGGGGCCGCACGACCGTCCGCCGCGGCAGTACCGCGGGCGTGACTTCTGCTGGTGGCTCGGGGTGCTCGGGCTCTGGGACCTGACGACGCCGCCGCAGGGCGCCGCCCACGTGACCATCGCGGTCAGCGGGGCGCGCGGCGGCCACTCCGTGGACTTCCGCGAGCTGGCCGGCACCGGTATCGAACTCCTCGGCATGACCTCGGCGTACGAGGACGGGCTGCTGAGCTTCGCGCCCGACCTCGCCGGGAACATCGCGCTCGGCGACGAGAAGTACCTGGAGCTGCTGCGCGCGGCCGACGCGTACACCGAGCGCAACGGGCTCGACCTCCCCGAGGAGCCCGAGGCCCACGTCCTCGGCCCCGACCCGGAGTGCATGACGGACCCGCGCCTCGCGCTCGACCTGGCCGGAGCCGGTGTCACCTCGATCGTCTGGGCCACGGGCTTCGCCGCCGACTACAGCTGGCTCGACGTCGACGCGTACGACGAGAACGGCCGCCCCGACCAGCGCCGCGGGGTCTCCACCGAGCCCGGCGTCTACTTCCTGGGCCTGCCCTGGCTGTCCCGGCGCGGCTCCAGCTTCATCTGGGGTGTCTGGCACGACGCCAAGTACGTCGCCGACCACATCACGACCCGGCGCGGATACCTCTCGTACCACCGACCGCAGCACCAGGACTGAGGAGCAGAGCACCATGGCCAACGCCCCGATCGTGGCCGGCGGGCACACCCGGATCCGGCCGTTCAACACCCGCGACACCTACCCCGAGCAGAACCTCGACAACGACCTCTGCCAGGCCGTCGTCGCCGGCGACACGGTGTACGTCCGCGGCCAGATCGGCCAGGACCTCGACACCAGCGAGAACGTCGGCGTCGGCGACGCGGAGGCGCAGGCCGAGCAGGCCATGGCGAACATCAAGATGCTGCTCGAGGAGTCGGGCAGCCGGATGGAACACCTGGTCAAGCTGACGATCTACCTGATCGACCCGCGCTACCGGGAGGCCGTGTACCGCACGGTCGGCCGCTGGACCAAGGGCGTCCACCCCATCTCCACCGGCATCGTGGTCTCCGCGCTCGCCCGCCCTGAGTGGCTGTGCGAGATCGACGCGGTCGCGGTGATCCCGAAGGACGCGAACGACGCGCAGGACTCTCGGGATTCGAAGGAGGCGCGGGCATGACGTTCTCCCTGGTGGTACGCGACGGTGAGCGGTTCGGCATCGCGGGCAGCTCGTCGAGCCCCGCGGTCGCCGCCCGCATCGCCCATCTGCGGCCCGGCGTCGGCGCGGCGAGCTCGCAGAACATCACCGACCCGACGCTCGGCACGAGCCTGCTCGACGCCCTCGCCGAACACGGCGACGCGGAGCGTGCGCTGGCCGACGTCACCGGCGCCGCGCGCAACGAAAAGACCATCGCCTACCGGCAGTTGACGGTTCTCGGGCGGCAGGGTCCGGGCTTCGCGTACAGCGGCCCGCACACCCTCGGCACGTATGCGAGCGCCACCGCCGACGGCGCCGTCGCGGCGGGGAACATGCTCTCCGGCAAGCACATCCCCGGCGTGCTCCTGGAGGCGTACCAGGAAGCCACCGGCGAGCTGGAGGAGCGGCTGATCGCCGCCATGAAGGCCGCCGTCGCGGCGGGCGGCGAGGAGGGCCCGGTGCACTCGGCGGGCCTGTCGGTCGTCGCCGACGTCGGCTGGCGGGTCACCGACCTGCGGATCGACTGGGCGGACGACCCGATCGACCGGCTCGGCGAGCTCCTCGACGTATGGCTGCCGCAGCGGGACGACTACGTGACGCGCGGCCTCGACCCGGCGAGCTCGCCCTCGTACGGCGTTCCGGGAGACCAGTGATGAGTGCCCTGAAGGAGGCGGCCCGCAAGGAGGTCGACCGGCACGCAGGCCAACTGATCGCCCTGTCCGAGCAGTTGCACGCCGACCCGGAGACCGCCTGGGAGGAACACCGGGCGGCCGCCGCCGTGCCGGAGCTGCTCGACCGGGCCGGATTCGACGTCACGTCGAAGTATCTGGGCCTGGACACCGCGTTCCACGCCTCCTTCGGCAGCGGGCCGCGGCGGATCGCGCTGTGCGCCGAGTACGACGCGCTGCCCGGCCTCGGCCACGCGTGCGGGCACAACCTGATCGCGGCCTCGTCCGTCGGCGCCGCGCTCGGCCTCGCCGCCGTCGCCGACGACCTGGGGCTCACCGTGGAGGTCTACGGCACCCCCGCCGAGGAGGGCGGCGGCGGCAAGATCGAGCTGCTCGACCGGGGCGCCTTCGCCGGGGTCGACCTCGCGATGATGGCGCACCCGGCGCCGGTCGACGTCGCCGAGGCGCAGCCGTTCGCGGTCAGCCACTCCAAGGTCGCGTACACCGGGAAGTCCGCGCACGCCGCCGCCTACCCGGAGGCCGGGGTCAACGCGGCCGACGCCTTCACCGTGGCCCAGGTCGCCATCGGCCTGCTGCGCCAGCAACTCCCGGCCTCCGCGCGGGTGCACGGCGTCGTGACCCACGCCGGGGACGCCCCGAACGCCATCCCGGAGCGCGCCTCGGGCCGCTGGTACGTGCGCGCCGAAACCCTCGCCGAACTCGCGGAGTTGGAGCCGCGCGTCATGCGGGCCTTCGAGGCGGGCGCCCTCGCGACGGGCTGCGAGCTGGAGATCGAACCGGAGAGCAAGCCGTACGCGGAGTTCCGCGCGGACGAGACCGCGCTCGCGCACTACCGCGCCAACGCCCTCGACCTCGGGCGGGAGTTCGCGCCGCCCGGACAGGCCGCGCGCATGAACCGCGCCTCCACCGACATGGGCAACGTGTCGCAGGTGGTGCCCGCCATCCACCCCTACATCGGCATCGGCTCCCTGCCCGCCACCAACCACCAGCACGAGTTCGCCGCGTACTGCGTCGGTGGCACCGCCGAGCGGGCGCTGCTCGACGCCGCGGTCGCGCTGGCGTGGACGGGCGTGGACCGCGCCGGACCATCCGAGGAGGCGACGACATGACCCTCACCGATCCCCAGGAAAGCGCGGCCGACGCGCCCACCGACGTCGCGACGCTGCGCAGGAGCGTCGCGGCCGGGGCCGTCGGCGTCTTCGTGCACTGGTTCGACTGGGCCGCGTACGCCTATCTCGCGGGCACCGTCGCGACCGTGTTCTTCCCCGCCGACGACAGCACGACCGGGCTGCTCGCCGTGTTCGGCGTCTTCGCGGTCTCGTTCGGCGTCCGGCCGATCGGCGCCCTCGTCTTCGGGCCGCTCGGCGACAAGATCGGCCGCAAGCGCACGCTGTCCCTGGTCATCTTCATGATGTCCGGCGCGACCCTGGCGATCGGACTCCTCCCCGGCTACGAATCGATCGGCATCGCGGCACCGATCCTCCTGGTGGTGCTCCGCCTCATCCAGGGGTTCGCGGCGGGCGGCGAGTTCGGCAGCGCGGCCAGCTTCCTCGCCGAGAGCGCGCCGCGCCGCCGCCGCGGTTTCGGCGTGAGCTGGCTGGAGGTCGGCTCGCTGCTCGGCTTCCTGGCCGGCTCGTTCGTCTTCCTGCTGCTGTCCTCGGGGCTCGACGAGGCGCAGCTCACCTCCTGGGGCTGGCGGATCCCGTTCCTGATCGCGGCGCCGCTCGGCATCATCGGCGTGGTCATCCGCAACAAGATCGAGGACACCCCGGAGTACCGGGCCCTCGAAGAGAACGACACGGTCCCGCGCAGCCCGGCCCGCGAGCTGCTGCGCACCCACAAGCGCCAACTGCTGCAAGCGGCAGGCTTGATGACGGCCATGCACGTGCCGTTCTACGCGGTCCTCACCTACCTGGTCACGTACGAGACCGACCACCTCGGCCACTCCGCCGACAGCGCGGCCCTGCTGTCCACCGTGATCTCCCTGCTCGGCCTCGTGCTCGTGCCGCTGTTCGGCGCGCTGTCCGACCGGGTGGGGCGCAAGCCGGTGTTCATCGGGGCGACGGCGGCCCTCCTGGTCGTCTCCACCCCGGCGTTCTGGCTGATGCGGACCGGGATGGCCGGGACCTGGATCGGCGGCCTCGCGCTCGGCGCGATCCTGGCGGCGATCCTCGGCACGTACGCGGTGTGGTCGGCGGAGGTCTTCCCCACGCGCACCCGGCAGAGCGGGCTCTCCATCTCGTACAACGTGACGGCGGCGCTGTTCGCGGGCACCGTGCCGTACCTGATGACGCTGCTCATCTCGGCGACCGGGAGCACGCTGGTGCCGGGCCCGTACCTGATGGTGTTCGCCGTAGGCGGGCTCGTCGCGGCGGTGTCCCTGAAGGAGACGGCCGGGTCGGCGCTGCTGCACCCCGAGGACGTACGGGAGTCGACCTCCGCACAGGAGTCGACCTCCGTACAGGAGGAGAGCGCGGCTTAGAGTCGGGCGCACGCACCCGGTTCATCTGGCACGAGGTCTCGCATGACGTCTCCGTTGGGTTTCACGCTCGTTCAGCTGCGCTACTTCCTGGTCGCGGCCGAACGCGGCTCGATGACGGAGGCGTCCGCGGAGCTGCACATCGCGCAGTCCGCCGTGTCCGCCGCCATCCACAACCTGGAGCGCGACCTCCAGGTGCAGCTGTTCATCCGCCGCAGGGGCCGGGGCCTGACCCTGACCCCCGCCGGGGAGCGGCTGCGGGCGCAGGGCCGTGACCTCCTCGCCCGCGCGCGCGAGGTCGAGCGGGAGGCGCGCGGGGACGGCGCGGAGCTGTCGGGCCCCGTGACGGTCGGCTGTTTCGTGACGCTCGCGCCGTACTACCTGCCGCACCTGTTCAGCGAGTGCACGCGCCGCCACCCGGGCATCGAGATCGACGTCGTGGAGGCCGAGGCGGACGAACTCGTCGAGGCCCTGACGACGGGCCGCATCGACTTCGCCCTCACCTACGACCTGGGCCTGTCGACCGAGCCGGAGCTGCGCAGCGAGACGATCGCCCGCGCCCCCGCCTACGTCATCGTCGCGGCCGACCACCCCCTCGCAGGCCAGGGCAGCGTGTCCCTCGCCGAGCTTTCCGCGGAGCCGCTCGTCCTCCTCGACCTCCCGCACAGCCGCGACTACTTCCGCTCCCTCGTCGCCGCCACCGGCACCGCCCCCGACGTCCGCTACCGCACCCGCAGCTACGAGACCGTGCGCTCCATGGTGGCCCGCGGCCTCGGCTACTCGGTGCTCAACCAGCGCCCCGCCACCGGTCTGACCTACGGCGGAGGCGAGATCGCGGAGCTCGAACTCCGGGACGCCGGGCGCCCGTTGGAGGTCAGGATCGCCTCGCTCGGCGGCATGACGCAGAGCGCGCGGGCCCGCGCGGTGATGGACGTACTGCGGGACAGCGCCGACGCCACGTGAGGCGTCAAGGCGTCACAGGTCGGCGCACCCCGTGACCGCCCGCGCGTGGACCCGGATCAGGCGCTGGACCTCGGCCCGCGTCAGACCGGCGTTGCGGCTCACGATGTGCAGTCCGTAGCCGTCCTCCAGCGCGACCAGGTTCCTGGCCAGGTCACCCACGGGCCCCGCCAGGGTGAACACCCCTGTCGCGGCGCCCACTTCGAGCACCGTGGCGTACAGGCCCACCTCGCTGGCGAACAGTGACGCCATCAGTTCGGCGTGTCCGGGGCTGCGGTCGGCCCTGCGGTGCAGCTCGAAGAGGAGCCCGTGCGTCGCGTCGCCGGGGGCGGACGGCAGACCGGAGGTGATCAGCGCGCGCAGCCGCGCCACCGGGTCGGCCACCTCGTCGGTGACCTCGTGCCGCGCGGCCAGGAAGCGCTCGACCGCGCCCCGGTGCACCTCCAGGACCAGCTCGTCCAGCTCCGGGTAGTAGTAGAGGACCGACCCCGCGGACATGCCTGCCTCGGCCGCGATGTCCTTGATGCGCAGGCCTTCGAGGCCCCGCTCCGTGATGGCCCGCCCCGCCGCGTCCACGAGCGCCTCGCGCCGCGCGGTCTGGTTCTTCGGTCTCCCCGGTTTACCCATGCGGTTAATTCTCTGTTACCGAGTTCAAGGAAATCAAGCCGATCGCGCGGAACCCATTGACGGGCCGCTGACGCATTGTTTGAATCCAACTTCAAAGATCTCGCAGGCCGTAGATCCCGCACAGGCCAAGATCTCGCACAGACCGCTCCCGTACGCCCCGTGCCGTACGCAATCGAAGGTCACCGCATGACGACGCACTCGCACTGGCGGCAGCGCGCCGCCGAGTTCGCACCCCGCACCCGCCTCTACATCGACGGAGCGTGGGCCGACCCCTCGGACGGGGAGTGGCTCCCCACCGTCAACCCGGCCACCGGCAAGACCGTCGCCGACGTGGCGGTCGCCTCGGCCGCCGACGTCGACCGGGCCGTGGCCGCCGCCCGCGCCTCCTTCGAGGCCGGCCGCTGGTCGCGCGCCGACCCGGCCGAACGCAAGCGCGTCCTCCTGGAGTTGGCCCGCCTGATCGAGGCCAACGGCGAGGAGCTCGCCCTCTGCGACACCCTCGACATGGGCAAGCCGATCGCCGAGTCGTACGGCACCGACGTGCCCGGCGCCGCCGGCGTCTTCGCCTGGTACGCCGAGGCGATCGACAAGCTGTACGACGAGGTGGCGCCCGCCCCGCCCGGCAATCTCGCCCTGGTGCGACGCGCCCCGCTGGGCGTGGTCGGCGCGGTGGTGCCGTGGAACTTCCCGCTGGACATCGCGAGTTGGAAGCTGGCGCCCGCGCTCGCGGCCGGCAACAGCGTCGTGCTCAAGCCCGCCGAGCAGTCGCCGCTCTCCGCGCTCCGCCTCGCCGAACTCGCCACGGAGGCTGGGCTCCCGGACGGCGTCCTGAACGTCGTGCCGGGGCCCGGCGAGGTGACGGGCCGCGCGCTCGGCCTGCACCCCGACGTCGACACCCTCGTCTTCACCGGCTCCACCGCCGTGGCCAGGAAGTTCCTCGGCTACTCCGCCGAGTCGAACATGAAGCAGGTGTGGCCCGAGGCCGGCGGCAAGAGCCCCAACGTGGTCTTCGCCGACGCCGATCTGGAGGCCGCCGCGGAGCGCGCCGCGTGGGGCTTCGCGTACAACGCCGGGCAGGTCTGCTCCTCCAACACGCGACTCCTGGTGGAGGCCTCGATCGCCGAGGAGTTCACCGCCCGCGTCGCCGAGCACGCCCGCGCCTGGGTCCCCGGCGACCCGCTCGACCCCGCGACGCGGATCGGCCCGCTGGTCGACGAGGCGCAGGTGGAGCGGGTGCTCGCCGCGGTACGCGCCGCGGGCGGCACGCTCGCCTGCGGCGGCACCCGGCCGGACCGCGAGGGCGCGTACCTGGACCCGACGGTCGTCACCGGCCTCGCTCCCGAATCCCCGCTCGTACGGGAGGAGTTGTTCGGCCCTGTCCTCGCGGTCCTGCCGTTCCGCGACGAGGCGGAGGCGGTCCGCCTCGCCAACGACTCCGCGTACGGCCTGGCCGCCTCCGTGTGGACGCGGGACATCGGCCGCGCCCACCGCGTCGCCGACGCCCTGACCGCGGGCACCGTCTCGGTCAACACCGTCGACGCGCTCAGCCCGCTCACCCCCTTCGGCGGCTTCAAGCAGTCGGGCCACGGCCGCGACCTCTCCCTGCACTCCTTCGACAAGTACACGGGGCTGAAGACCACGTGGATCGCGTACAAGTGAAAGGGCTTGACCACACCATGAGCCGCACCGCAGACCAGCTCGCCGCCCTCGACCGGGCACACATCATCCACCCCTACCTGCCGGGCAGCGCCACCGAGCGCGTCGTGATGACCGAGGGGGCGGGCTGCCGACTGACCGACTCCGAGGGCCGGAGCTACCTCGACGCCACCGGCGGACTGTGGCTGGCCCAGGTCGGCCACGGCCGCGAGGACCTGGCGGACGTCGCCCACGAGCAGATGAAGAAGCTCGAGTACTTCACCAGCTTCTGGGAGTTCTCCAACGACCGCGCCATCGAACTCGCCGCGCGACTCGCCGAGTTGGCGCCGGACCCGCTGAACCACGTCTACTTCACGTCCGGCGGCTCGGAGGGCAACGAGGCGGCCATCAAGATGGCCCGCTACTACCACCACCGCCGCGGCGACACCGACCGCACCTGGATCCTGGCGCGCGACAAGGCGTACCACGGCATCGGCTACGGCGGCGGCTCGGCCACCGGCTTCCCGCTGTACCACGAGGGCTTCGCCCCGATGATGCCGCACGTCTCGCACCTGACGCCGCCGTGGCCGTACCGCACCGACCTGTACGGCGGCGAGGCTGTTTCTCCACAAGAGGTGACGGATTTCCTGATCCGCGAACTGGAGGGGCGCATCGCGGAGATCGGCGCGAAGAACATCGCGGCGATGATCGGCGAGCCCATCATGGGCGTCGGCGGCATGCTCGTCCCGCCGGCCGACTACTGGCCGCGCGTGCGCGAGGTCCTGGACCGCCACGGCATCCTGCTCATCTTCGACGAGGTCGTCACCGCGTACGGGCGCGTGGGCGAGTGGTTCGCCGCCCAGTACTTCGGCGTCACGCCCGACATCATCGTCACCGCCAAGGGCATCACCTCCGGCTACGTGCCGCTGGGCGCGCTGATGGTCGCGGACCAGGTGGCGGAGGTCCTGCTCCGGGACCACGGTTTCCCGATGGGCTACACGTACAACGGTCACCCCGTCGCGACCGCCGTCGCCCTCGCCAACCTCGACGTCATCGAGAAGGAGGGCCTGCTGGGGCGGGCGAAGACGATCGGCGCCACGCTGCACGGCGAACTCCAGTCGCAGCTGGGCGACTTGCCGATCGTCGGCGAGATCCGCTCGGTGGGCATGATGCTCGCGGTGGAACTGGTGGCGGACCGCGCCACGCGTGCCCCGCTCCCCTTGAACCCCGACCGGATGCCGCACGACGTGATCCGCCGCGAGACCGGCGTCATCGTCCGCGACTCCGCGCACAGCCTGGTCCTGTCGCCGCCGCTGATCATGACGGAGACGGAGACCAAGGAGGTGGCGTCGGCGCTGCGCGGCGTACTGGAGCGCACGGACGCTTCCGGAGAGATCCGGGAGGCGTGACACTACGGGGCCCGGCGGTGCGTACCGCCGGGCCCCGGCCCGCACGTGGTCACGCCCGCACCCCGCACACCCGCACGCCTCAGCTCGCAGTCCCCGACTCCCGCCTTAGGACCTGCCCGTGCCCACGAACAGCCCCTCCGCAGCACCACAGAAGCCGCACGACACCACACCGGACTCGAACTCGAACCTGAAGCGCAGCCTGAAGCGCTTCGACATCACGGCCATGGCCGTGGCCGCGGTGATCTCCTTCGACACCATCGGCCAGATCGCCACCGGCGGCGGCGAAGCGGCCACCTGGACCGCCGTCATCGCCCTGTTCTTCCTGCTCCCCTACGCCCTGCTGTTCGCGGAGACCGGCGCCGCGTTCCCGCAGGAGGGCGGCCCGTACGTCTGGGTGAAGCTGGCCCTCGGCCGCCCGGCAGCGGCCCTCACCACACTCTTCTACTGGGTCACGAACCCGATCTGGCTGGGCGGTTCGCTGGTCTTCCTCGCCGCCGAGACCTGGGACGGCTTCGTCTTCCACCTGGGCTCGGGCACGTTCGCCGACTACACGTTCAAGCTGCTCTTCGTGTGGATCGCGATCCTCACGGCGATCGTCTCGCTCAGCCGCGGCAAGTGGATCACGACGGCGGGCGCGGCGGTAAAGGTCCTGTCGCTCGCACTCTTCACGATCACCGCGATCCTGTACGGGGCGGAACACGGCTTCCAGGGCCTGGCGACCGCCCACTTCGCCCCCACGACAGCCGGCTTCCTCGCCCTCGTCCCGATCCTGCTCTTCGCCTACGTGGGGTTCGAGGCACCGAACGCGGCGGGCGAGGAGATGCACGACCCGCAGCACGACGTCCCCGCGGCGCTGGGCCGCTCGGCGACGATCGCGGCGGCCTGCTACCTCCTCCCGGTCCTCGCCCTCCTCGCGGTCGTCCCCGCGAACAAGGTCACCGGCATCGGCGGCTTCATGGAGGGCGTCCGCCTGGTCTTCGGCGTCTACGGCCCGGCAGCCGGCCCCCTCCTCACCACCACGGCGGTGATGTTCGTCTTCGCCCTCCTCACGCAGGGCAGCGCGTGGATGATCGTCAGCGACCGCATGCAGGCGATGGCGGCGGCCGACGGCGGCTTCTTCAGCCGCGCGCTCGGCGCCTTCCACCCGAAGCTCGGCACCCCGGTCCGCACGAACCTGCTCTCCGGCGCGGTGGCCACGGTGTTCATGCTCGCGGCGATGCAACTGGTGAAGGGCGACACGGGCGCGATCTTCGGCGTGGTCCTGACGGTGGCGGTGACGACACTTCTCCTCTCCTACCTCCTGGTCGTCCCCGCCCTGGTGGTCCTGCGCGTGCGCCGCCCGGAGGTCCCCCGCCCCTACCAAGTCCCCTTCGGCAACCGGGGATTCATGGCCTGCACGGCCCTCGTCTACGCCTGGATCCTGGTCGGCTCCTGGTCGGCCCTCTTCCCCGGCGTCCTGGAGTCCGTCTTCGGCATCGACTACGACTTCATGGACACCTGGGGCGTCTCCCGCACCACGTTCGAAACGTTCACGCTGGGCACGATCGTGGTGCTGCTCCTGGTGGGCACGGCGGGCCTCGCGGCGGCCCGCCGCTCTGAGCGACGGCCGTGAGTCAGGAGCCGTACGGGTACAAGATCGGACAGAAGTTACTTCTAGGTATGCAGTGACTTAATGAGCCAGTAGCAGTAGAACTCGTTCTCATTCGTACGAGAGTGAGGGACGTCATATGAGTGGCACACCCATGCGCCCTACCGCCCAGGAGGGCGTCACACGTCGAAGATTCATCGCTGGAACCGGTTCCATCGTCGGCGTCGCCACGCTCGCGAGTCAGCTCGCCGCGAGCCGGGCGCAGGCCGCCACCCCAGCCGCGGCGGCCGCCGTCATCGGCGACGGGGCCCGTGTCCCCGTCCTGGTGATCGGCACCGGGTACGGCGGCTCCGTCGCCGCCCTGCGCCTCGCGCAGGCGGGCATCGACGTCCACATGATCGAGATGGGCATGGCCTGGGACACCCCCGGCTCCGACGGCAAGATCTTCGCCCACACGACCTCACCCGACGGCCGTTCCTACTGGCTGCGCACCAAGACAAAACAGCCCCTGAGCAACTTCCTCGGCTTCCCGATCGACCGGAACATCCCCCGCTACACCGGGATCCTCGACGCCGAGGAGATGGGCGGGATCATCGTCTACCAGGGCCGAGGCGTCGGCGGCGGCTCACTGGTCAACGGCGGCATGGCGGTCACACCCAAGCGCGAGAACTTCGGCGCCGTCCTCCCGTCGGTCGACGCCGACGAGATGTACTCGACGTACTATCCGCGCGCCAACGCCGGTCTCGGCGTCAGCACCATCGACCCCGCCTGGTTCGACAGCGTCGACTGCTACCAGTACTCCCGGGTCGGCCGTAAGCACGCCCAGCGCTCCGGCTTCCCGTACGTCTTCGTGCCCGGCGTCTACGACTGGGACTACATGAAGCAGGAGGCGGCGGGAACGGTCCCCAAGTCGGCGGTCTCCGGCGAGATCCTCTACGGCAACAACTACGGCAAGAAGTCCCTCCAGAAGACCTACATCGCGAAGGCCACCGCCACCGGCAGGGTCACCATCTCCCCGCTGCACAAGGTCACCACGGTCTCCCCCGCGTCCGGCGGCGGCTACACCGTCGTCATCGAGCAGCTCGACACCGGCGGCACCACCACGGCCACCAAGACCGTGACCGCGGACAGGGTGTTCTTCGCCGCCGGCAGCGTCGGCACCAGCAAGCTCCTGGTCAAACTGAAGGCCACCGGCGCGCTGCCCCAACTGAACGGGGAGATCGGCAAGGGCTGGGGTGACAACGGCAACGTCATGTGCGGCCGCGCCAACCACGTGTGGGACGCGACCGGCTCGGTCCAGTCGGCCATCCCCACCGGCGGCATCGACAACTGGGCGGCCGGTGGAGCGTTCGCCGAGGTCGCGCCGCTGCCCACCGGGATCGAGACCTACGCCTCGTTCTACCTCTCGATCACCAAGAACCCGAACCGTGCCGCGTTCACCTGGAACGCCGCCGCGAACAAGGTGGAGCTGAACTGGCAGACGGCATGGAAGCAGCCGTCCATCGACGCCGCCAAGACCATCTTCGACAAGATCAACTCAAAGGAGGGGACGATCTACCGCACCGATCTGTTCGGCACGTACAAGATCTGGGGCGACCACCTCACCTACCACCCGCTCGGCGGCGCCGTCCTGAACAAGGCCACCGACAACTACGGCCGTCTGCACGGCCATCCGGGCCTGTACGTCATCGATGGCTCACTGATCCCCGGCAACGTGAGCGTCAACCCGTTCGTCACCATCACGGCGCTCGCCGAGCGGAACATCGAGAAGATCATCGCCACCGATCTGTAGCAACTCCCCTCAATGACCGGGGAGTTCAATGACCGGGGAGTACGCACACCGTGTCGAGGCCGAGCACATGGTTGAGCCGGCCGAACGCCAGCCAGGAACCGATGCTCATACTCAGCTCCACGATCTCGTGCTGGCTGTAGTGCGCGGTCATCCGCGTCCAGAACTCCTCGTCGAGGCCGTGGTGATCCAGGGCGTACCGCTCGGCGTACTCGGCGGCAAGACGTGTGCGGTCGTCGAAGGCGTCGGTGGTGCGCCACTGGGTCACCGCGTCGGCGAACTCCTCCTCGACCTTCCGTCCCTCGCGTTCGGTCCGCCAGTCGAGGCAGAAGAGGCACCCGTTGATCTGCGCGATGCGCAGCCGCGCGGCCTCGAACTCCCGCAGGCCCAGGGTCGTGTGCTCGTACACCGAGAGGGAGAAGTTCGCGGCGGCCATGCCGATCCCGGGAACCATGTCACCCCACACGTACCCGATCGGCTCCTGCCCCTCGGGAATGTCTATGTTCATCGCGCTCATTGCTTGCTCCTTCCGAGCTTTCCGGTCGCGGGGCGCAGCGGGACGTCGAGCGCGTCGTAGAGTCCGGGTTCCGCGGCCACGAGCCAGTCGATGGCGCCGACCAGGCGGCCGACCGCGGTGGCGTTGCCGCCCGCCGACCGGTTCTCGCCCTCGTCGGTGGCCTCGACCGTGACCTCGATGCGCGGGCGGCCCTCGATGATCACCCGGTGGGCACCCGCGCCGTCGGGCGGTGTCGGCCAGTCCGGTGCGCAGGACGGGTGGATGCGGGTGACGTGCTCGATGACGATGCGGGGTTCGCCGCCGACGATGCCCTGCACCTCGAACCGCACCGCGCCCTGGGTGCCCGCCTCGAAGTCGCCCATCGTGCGGGTGGTCACCGACGAGTCGAGCGCGCGGCGCTCCAACGTCTCGCGGATGTCGTCGAGTTCGACGCCCAGGGCCCTGGCCATCAGCCGGATCTGACCGCCCCACACCATGGTCGGGACGCTCTCCGCGAGCATCAGCGGCTCATAGCCCATGGGGTGCCCCATGCCGATCAGGTGGCGTACGGAATCCTCCTGGTCGTACGTGGAGTAGTCGAAGATCTCCTGGCAGCGGATCGCGTCGACGGTGCTGCCGAGTCCGCTGACGAGGAGCGGCAGTACGTCGTTGCCCCAGCCGGGATCGACACCGGACACGAACAGCGAGCCGCCGCCGTCCGCGATGGCGGCGAGGACCGGATCCCGCAGTTCGGGCGGGGCGTTGCGCTGGTCGTAGAGGGCGTAGAGCGCGGGGGTGACGACCACGGCGCCGGCCCGGACCGCCCTGGCGATGTCGGCGAGGGCGTCGTCGGGGCGGAGGTCGCCGGAGGCCGCGTACACCACGGCCCGCGGCGATGCGCCAAGGACCGCGTCGATGTCGTCGGTCGCCGGGACCCCCAGATCCTGCTCGAGCCCGGCGAGGTCGGCCGCGTCGCGGCCGACCTTGTCGGGGGCGTGGACGAGCACTGCCGTGAGCTTCAGCCCCGGGTGGGCCGCGACGGCACGGATGGCCGCGCGGCCGACATTTCCGGTACCCCAGACAACCGTCGGAATCATGCGGCGGAGGGTAACCAGAGGACGTATCAGTTCATAGAGCCATGACCGGCGAGATTTGACCCGCTACACGTTGAAGCGGAACTCCACCACGTCGCCGTCCTGCATCACGTAGTCCTTGCCCTCCATGCGCGCCTTGCCGGCCGCGCGGGCGTCGGCGACCGAGCCCGTCTCGACCAGGTCGGCGAAGGAGATGACCTCGGCCTTGATGAAGCCCTTCTGGAAGTCGGTGTGGATGACACCGGCCGCCTCGGGGGCCGTGGCGCCCTTCTTGATCGTCCAGGCACGGGACTCCTTGGGGCCTGCCGTCAGGTAGGTCTGGAGGCCGAGGGTGTTGAAGCCGACCGTGGCGAGCGTGGCGAGGCCGGGCTCCTCCTGGCCGACGGACTGGAGGAGTTCGAGGGCCTCCTCCTCGTCGAGCTCGGCGAGGTCCGCCTCCAGCTTGGCGTTGAGGAAGATCGCCTCGGCCGGGGCGACGAGCGCGCGCTGCTCGTCCTTGAAGGCCTCGTCGGTCAGCTCGTCCTCGTCGACGTTGAAGACGTAGAGGAAGGGCTTCGTCGTGAGGAGGTGCAGGTCGTGGAGGAGCTCCTCGTTGTCGGAGCCCTGGACGATGCCCTGGGAGGACAGCGTCTCGCCCTTCTCCAGGATCTCCTTGGCCGCCTCGACCGCCTTGACCTTCGGAGCGATGTCCTTCTTGATGCGCGACTCCTTCTGGAGGCGCGGAAGGACCTTCTCGATGGTCTGGAGGTCGGCGAGGATCAGCTCGGTGTTGATCGTCTCGATGTCGCTCTTCGGCTCGACCTTGCCGTCCACGTGCACGACGTTCTCGTCCTGGAAGGCGCGGATGACCTGGCAGATCGCGTCGGACTCGCGAATGTTCGCCAGGAACTTGTTGCCCAGGCCCTCGCCCTCGGAGGCGCCGCGCACGATGCCCGCGATGTCGACGAAGTCGACCGTGGCCGGGAGCACCTTCTGGGAGGAGAAGATCTCCGCCAGCTTCGTGAGGCGGGCGTCGGGGACACCGACCACGCCGACGTTCGGTTCGATCGTGGCGAACGGGTAGTTGGCCGCGAGCACGTCGTTCTTGGTCAGGGCGTTGAACAGGGTCGACTTGCCGACATTCGGCAGACCGACGATTCCGATCGTGAGCGACACGTTGCGACTTCCCGTACGTCATGTGGTGGTGTGGGGCAGGGCGATCCACCAGTCTACGGCCTCGCCCGACCCGGCCGACTTCCGCCAAGCGCGGTCAAGCTCGGCCAAAGTGCGTGTCCCTTGGCCTATTGGGCACATAAGCGCATCTATCTTGGGCTTGTGGAGCAACCCAGGACGCGTCCCCCGCAGGCCAGGCCCCGCCGCACGGCCCCGCTGCCGCCGCAGGCGCAGGGCGGCCAGGACGGCGCCGTGCCGTCCGGTGAGTCCGCCACCGTGTACCGCGCCGCCGGTGGGGGCCCGGCTCCCGGGCGCCGCCCCCTCCGCTTCCCGAACCCACGGCTCACGGGGCGGGGCAGCGGACTGTTCTGCATCGCCGCGATGCTGGTCTTCGGGTCCCTCGACCAGCTGCTGTTCGGGGGCTCCCCGGCCGTCTACGGAGTGCTGTTCCTGCTCGTCAGCGGGCTTACGGCGGTGTGGGTGCGGGGCGCGGACCTGGTGACGGCGCCGGTCGTGGTGCCGATCGCGTTCGCCGTCGGCATCGTGCCGATCTCCGAGGGCACGGGTGGCTTCGGGCAGCAGGTCATGGGGGTCGCGACGACGCTCGCCATGAGCGCGATCTGGCTGTACGGCGGGACGCTCATCACCGGTGTGCTCGTGACCGTACGGAAGGTGCGGCTCATGGCCCGGCGGGCCGCGGTGCGGCGGGCCGGTGGCCGGCAGCCGTCCGCCGCGCAGCCCTCGTCCCAGTCCTCTTCCCAGGCGCCGGGACCACGGCGCCGTACTGCGTAGTCGACTGCGCGTAGCCGACCCCACGTAGATTCGACTGCGCGCAGTTGACTTCCGAAGAGCGAGGCGGGCACTACGCGCGCGATGCCGTCATCGCCGCTCCCACGATCCCCGCGTTGTTCTGCAGCTCGGCCGGGACGATCTCGGCCTTGATGCCCTTGATCAGCGGCAGGAACTTGTGCGCCTTGCGGCTGACCCCGCCGCCGATGATGAACAGCTCGGGCGAGCAGAGCATCTCCACGTGCGCCAGGTACTTCTGCACGCGGTGCGCCCAGTGCTCCCAGCTGAGGTCGTGGTCCTCGCGCGCCTTCGTGGAGGCGTGCTTCTCCGCGTCGTGCCCGTTCAGCTCCAGGTGGCCCAGTTCCGTGTTCGGCACGAGGACGCCGTCGGTGAACAGGGCGCTCCCGATGCCCGTACCGAAGGTGAGCAGCAGCACGGTGCCCTTGCGGCCGCGGCCCGCGCCGAAGTTCATCTCGGCGACGCCCGCGGCGTCCGCGTCGTTGAGCACCGTGACCGGGAGCCCGCCGAGCTTCTTGCTCAGCAGGGCCCGCGCGTCCACGTCGACCCAGCTCTTGTCGACGTTCGCCGCCGTGCGCACCGTGGCGCCGCCGGTGACGACGCCGGGGAACGTGATGCCGACCCGGTCGGGCCGCACGTCGGCGAAGTGGTCGATGACCTGCTTGACCCCGTCGGCCACGCCCTCGGGCGTGGCCGGGTGCGGGGTCAGCACCTTGTGGCGCTCCTGGGCGAGATCGCCGCGCTCCAGGTCGACCGGGGCGCCCTTGATCCCGGATCCGCCGATGTCCACACCGAAGATCTGCATGACTCCACGTTACGGCGGGAGACCGACAGTCACTCCTTGGAAGCGGACTCTCCGGCTTCGCCGACCAGCGACTGGGCCTCCGCGCGCAGGTCGCGGCGGAGCTCCTTGGGCAGCGAGAACGTGATCGACTCCTCGGCCGCCTTCACGATCTCCACGTCCGCGTAGTCGCGCTTCGACAGGTACTCCAGGACCTCCTCGACGAGGACGTCCGGGACCGAGGCACCGGAGGTGACGCCGACGGTCGTGACGCCGTCCAGCCAGGACTCGTCGATCTCGGAGGCGTAGTCCACGAGGTGGGCGTCGCGGGCGCCGGCCAGCTTGGCGACCTCGACGAGACGCACGGAGTTCGAGGAGTTGCGCGAGCCGACGACGATGACGAGGTCGGACTCGGCGCCCATCTGCTTCACGGCGAGCTGACGGTTCTGGGTGGCGTAGCAGATGTCGTCGCTGGGCGGCGAGATCAGTCCGGGGAACTTGCCCTTGAGGGCGTCGACGGTCTCCATCGTCTCGTCGACGGAGAGCGTGGTCTGGGAGAGCCAGACGACCTTCTCCGGGTCGCGGACCTCGACCTTGGCGACGTCCTCGGGGCCGTCGACGAGCGTGATGTGCTCGGGGGCCTCGCCGGACGTGCCGACGACCTCTTCGTGGCCCTCGTGTCCGATCAGGAGGATGTCGAAGTCGTCCTTGGCGTAGCGGATCGCCTCCTTGTGGACCTTGGTCACCAGGGGGCAGGTGGCGTCGATGGTGGCGAGCTTGCCGCGCTCGGCCTCTTCGTGGACGGTCGGTGCGACACCGTGCGCCGAGAACATCACGATGGAGCCCTCGGGGACCTCCTCCGTCTGCTCGACGAAGATGGCGCCCTTCCTCTCCAGGGTCTGCACGACGTACTTGTTGTGCACGATCTCGTGGCGGACATAGATGGGCGCCCCGAACTGCTCGAGGGCCTTCTCGACGGCGATCACGGCACGGTCCACACCGGCGCAGTAACCCCGGGGGGCGGCGAGCAGGACGCGGCGGTTGTCACTGCGACGCGGAGCGTCTCCGCTTGGGGTGGTGGCGGGCGGCGGGCCGGGAGTTGCAGTCATGCCCCCATCGTAAGGGCCACCCCAGGGGGCCAAAGATCGTCCTGGTGGGGAGACTGGGTGTCTGCGCGGTGTACGAGATCTACGGAGGCACGATGTCCGCCGACACCACCCAAGAAGAGACCGCCCTGCGGCGCTGTCTCGGCTTCCGGGACCTCGTGGTCTACGGGCTCCTCTTCATCGCCCCCATGGCGCCCGTCGGCGTCTTCGGCACCCTGGACGCGAAATCGCACGGTGCGGTCGCCCTCGTCTACATCGTCGCGACGATCGCGATGGCGTTCACCGCATTCAGTTACGCGCAGATGGTGCAGGTGGCCCCGCAGGCGGGCTCGGTCTTCGCCTACGCGCGCGCGGGTCTCGGAAAGGGCCCCGGGTTCATCGCGGGCTGGATGGCGATGCTCGACTACGTACTGATCCCCGCGGTCGCGTATCTCTTCGCCGGCATCGCGATGAACTCGCTCGTCCCCTCGGTCTCCCAGTGGGTGTGGACGGCGCTCGCGGTGGTGATCACGACGCTGCTCAACCTGTGGGGTGTGCGGGCCGCGGCGCGGGTCGGGTTCGCGGTCCTGGCGCTGGAGATCGTGGTCCTGCTGGTCTTCATGGTCTCGGCGGTCGTGGTCCTGGCCACGGACGGGCCGCGGCGCGACTGGCTGTCCCCGCTGACGGGCGACGGCACGCAGGGCGCGTTCGCGCTGTCGGCGGTGATCGGCGCGGTGTCCGTGGCGGTCCTCTCGTACCTGGGCTTCGACGCCATCGCGTCGTTCGCGGAGGAGGTCACCGGGGGCTCGGCGAAGGTCGCGCGGGCCGTGCTGTTCTGCCTCGTCTTCACCGGTGTGCTGTTCGTCGCGCAGACCTACTTGGTCGCCCTGCTCGAACCCACCACGTCGGCGCAGCTCGCCGCCGACCCCGGAAAGCAGGGCAGCGCCTTCTACGACGCCGTGGACGCGTCCGTGGGCTCGTGGCTGCACGACCTGGTGGCGGTGAGCAAGGCGATCGGCGCGGCGTTCGCGGCGCTCGCCGGGCAGGCGGCGGCCGGGCGGCTGCTCTTCGCGATGGCCCGCGACCGGCGGCTGCCGAAGGCGCTCTCGCGGACGTACGCCGGGGTGCCGCGGGTGGCGCTGCTGCTCGCCGCGGTGATCACGCTCGTCGCGGCGGTGTGGGCGGCCAGCCGGGACGACGGCATGGACCACTTGGTCTCGGTCGTCGACATCGGCGCCCTGACGGCCTTCACGCTGCTGCACGCGAGCGTGGTGGGGTATTTCGCGGTACGTCGCCGTGGCGGCGCGGTGAGCTGGTGGCGGCACATCCTGATTCCGGTCGTCGGCGCGGTGATCACCGTCGCGGTGATCGTCGAGGCATCGAGTACGGCGCAGGTGGTGGGCGCGATCTGGCTGGTCATCGGGCTCGTGGTGCTCGCGGTGCAGCGGGGCCGGGAGCCGGCCGTGCCGTCGGCGGACGGCGACACGGCGGGCTGAGGCCCCAGGGCCTCGGCCGCGCGGGGCACCGGCACCCGGGACCACCTGCGATGTCGGTGCCTGCGACTACGCTCACGGCATGGCTGTCAACACGTCCGCGGACGCCCCGCTGCCCGTCGGGCAGGTGTCGCGGCTCATCGGGGGATGGATCGACCGGCTCGGCGCCGTGTGGGTCGAGGGACAGATCACGCAGCTGTCCCGCAGACCGGGCGCGGGCGTCGTGTTCCTGACGCTGCGCGACACGTCGCACGAGATCTCCGTGGCGGTGACCTGCTACCGGCAGGTGTTCGACGCGGTGGCGGACGTGGTGCGCGAGGGTTCCCGCGTCGTCGTGCACGCGAAGCCGGAGTGGTACGCGCCGCGCGGGCAGCTCTCGCTGCGGGCCGCCGAGATCCGCCCGGTCGGCGTCGGTGAACTGCTCGCGCGCCTGGAGCAGTTGAAGAAGGCGCTGGGCGCGGAGGGCCTGTTCGCGGACGACCGCAAGAAGCCGCTGCCGTTCCTGCCGCAGCTCATCGGCCTGGTCTGCGGCCGCGCCTCGGCCGCGGAGCGCGACGTGCTGGAGAACGCGCGGCACCGCTGGCCCGCCGTCCGCTTCGAGGTGCGCAACGTACCGGTGCAGGGGGTGCACGCGGTGCCGCAAGTGGTCCAGGCCGTCAAGGAATTGGACGCGCTCGACGGCGTCGACGTGATCATCGTGGCGCGCGGCGGCGGCAGCGTGGAGGACCTGCTCCCGTTCTCCGACGAACAGCTGGTGCGGACGGTGTCCTCCTGCCGTACGCCCGTCGTCTCCGCGATCGGACACGAGCCGGACAACCCGCTGCTCGACTACGTGGCCGACCTGCGCGCCTCGACGCCGACGGACGCGGCGAAGAAGGTCGTACCGGACGTCGGCGAGGAGTACGAGCGGGTGAGCTGGCTGCGGGACCGGGCCAGGCGCAGCGTCGAGGCGCTCCTGGAGCGGGAGGAGCGGGGCCTCGCGGCGGCGCTCTCCCGGCCTTCGATAGAGGACCCGCACCGCATGGTCGACGAGCGCGAGGAACAGATCGCGGCGCTGACCGAGCGCTCCCGCCGCACCCTCGGCCACCTCCTCGACCGCGCCGAGTCGGAGCTGACGCACACGCACGCGCGCGTGGTCGCGCTCTCCCCCGCGGCCACCCTGAAGCGGGGTTACGCGGTGCTCCAGAAGCCGGACGGGCATGTGGTGCGCGGCCCGGACGAGGTGGCGGGGGACGAGGAGCTGCGGGCCCGCGTCGCCGAGGGCGAATTCACCGTACGAGTAACCGAAGCGTGAGGACGGACAACAGGATGGCTACGAAGACGGCACAGCCGGCCGACGAGGCGCTCGGCTACGAGCAGGCGCGGGACGAACTGATCGATGTCGTACGGCGCCTGGAGGCCGGCGGCACGTCCCTGGAGGAGTCCCTCGCCCTGTGGGAGCGCGGCGAGGAGCTGGCGAAGGTGTGCCGCCGCTGGCTGGACGGCGCGCGTGCCCGCCTGGACGCGGCGCTCGCGGAGGAGGGCGAGGAGGCCGAGGGGACCGGGGAGACCGAGGGCGCCGACGAGGAGTGACGCGCCCCTCGGGTCGACCGGCCGCCCACCCGTGACCCCCTTGTGAAGAGGGTCACGAAGCGTTTGGTTGAAGGTTGAACCTCATCGGCGTACCGTCTTCCATGTGGGCCGATCCGGACAGAACGGATCGCCGCAGCCGTGACCGTCGCACCGAGAAGGTTGATCCATGTCTCTCGTTCTTGACCCCGCCGCGCAGGACCTGCTGTTCCGCGAGGCCCGCACCGCGAACACGTTCTCGTCGGAGCCCGTGACCGACGAGCAGATCGCCGCGATCTACGACCTGGTCAAGTACGGCCCGACCGCCTTCAACCAGTCGCCGCTGCGCATCACCCTGGTCCGCTCCGACGAGGCCCGCGAGCGCCTCGTCAAGCACATGGCCGAGGGCAACCAGCCGAAGACCGCCACCGCCCCGCTGGTCGCGATCCTCTCCACGGACCACGAGTTCCACGAGGAGCTGCCGCAGCTCTTCCCGCACGCCCCGGGCATCGCGGACATGTTCTTCTCCGAGCGCCCCGTCCGCGAGCAGGCCGGCACGCTGAACGCGACGCTGCAGGCCGCCTACTTCATCATCGGCGTGCGCGCCGCCGGCCTGTCCGCCGGCCCGATGACCGGCTTCGACTTCGCCGGTGTCCAGAAGGAGTTCCTGGACGACGACCACACCCCGCTGATGGTCATCAACATCGGCAAGCCGGGCGAGGACGCCTGGTTCCCGCGCTCCCCGCGCCTGGAGCAGGAGCAGGTCATCACGACCATCTGAGTTCCGCGCTGACGTACGAGGAAGGGCCCCGGCTTCGGCCGGGGCCCTTCCTCGTACGTGGTGGATGTGGTGAACCGAGCGGTCACACCTTCTCGCGCTTCGCCTCCAGCGCCTCGGCCATCTTCGTCAGTCCGCCGAAGTCGGCCGTGCCGGTCACCACCGTGGTGGAGCCCTTCTGCTTCAGCACCAGGGCGTCGTACTTCTCGCCCTTGTAGCGCTCCCAGGTCTCGCCGCCGATCCGCTGCGTGCGACCGGTCGCCGACGCACCCTGGCTCACCTTGTCGATGAACCCCTTCGACGCTCCGGACGCCTGCTCGACGGCGACGTACTGCCCGTCCGGGTCGAGGAACCCGAGGTGCCACGCGTCGTTCGAAGTGCCCTGGTAGCGCACGGAGGTCGGCTTCCAGTCGTGCGAGAGGCCCGCGGGGGCGGCCACCGGGTACGGCGCCGCACGGCGGGCCGTCGACAGCTCGACCTTGTAGTCGACGCGCTTGACCTGCGGCTCACCGGAATCGTCGTGCGGGACGAAGAGGTAGATCACGCCGGCCGCGACGACGCAGACGCCGAGCGAGAGGACCAGGCTGCCGACCGTTTTCTTACCGTTTCTTGCTGCCACGCGCCCCATCGTCGCAGGTCGCCGGATGATCTCTGCCGGGAGGTCCGGATTCACGTAGTCCGACATGCGCATGCCCGCTCATCCGTGGGGCGGTCTGCTCAGATTGTCGGACTGACGATAGAGTCCTCCCATACCAACCCCTCGTCCGGCCGTCGTCGTATCCCGGTGAAGCCGAACAATCCGGTGAATCCCGGAACAGAAAGGTGCGTCTCGATGACCGAGCATCACCAGCTTCCGTCCGAACTCGAGGTCCCTTCCGAGGCCCCCGACCGCAACCTTGCCCTGGAACTCGTCCGGGTCACCGAAGCCGCGGCGATGGCCGCCGGCCGCTGGGTGGGCCGCGGCGACAAGAACGGCGCGGACGGCGCGGCCGTGCGCGCCATGCGCGCCCTCGTCTCCACCGTCTCGATGAACGGCGTGGTCGTCATCGGTGAGGGCGAGAAGGACGAGGCCCCGATGCTCTTCAACGGGGAGCGGATCGGCGACGGGACCGGCGCCGAGGTCGACATCGCCGTCGACCCGATCGACGGCACGACGCTCTGCGCGAAGGGCATGCCGAACGCGATCGCCGTGCTCGCCGCCGCCGACCGCGGCACGATGTTCGACCCGTCCGCCGTGTTCTACATGGACAAGCTGGTCACCGGGCCCGAGGCCGCCGACTACGTGGACATCAACGCCCCGGTGTCGGTGAACATCCGCCGCGTCGCCAAGGCGAAGAAGCGCGCGCCCGAGGACATCACCGTGGTCATCCTCGACCGGCCGCGGCACGAGGGGATCATCAAGGAGGTCCGGGAGACCGGCGCCCGCATCAAGCTGATCTCGGACGGCGACGTCGCCGGTTCGATCCTCGCCGTGCGCGAGGGCAGCGGCGTCGACCTGCTGCTCGGCATCGGTGGCACGCCCGAGGGCATCATCTCGGCCTGCGCGATCAAGTGCCTGGGCGGTGTGATCCAGGGCAAGCTGTGGCCGAAGGACGACGAGGAGCGGCAGCGGGCGGTCGACGCGGGGCACGACCTGGACCGCGTGCTGTCCACGGACGACCTGGTCTCCGGCGAGAACATCTTCTTCGTCGCCACGGGGATCACCGACGGCGAGCTGCTGCGGGGGGTGCGGTACGACTCGGAGCGGGCGCACACGTCGTCGCTCGTGATGCGGTCGAAGTCCGGGACGATTCGGCAGATCGACTCCACGCATCGGCTGAGCAAGCTGCGTGCCTACAGCGCGATTGACTTCGACCGGGCGAAGTAGGTTGCGGGGGTCCGTGGTTGACGCCGCAGGGCGCTGCCCCGGACCCCGCGGGCTCTCGTCCAGAGGCGGGGTTGAAAAGATCGGGGCTCCGCCCCGGACCCCGCGCCTCAATCGCCGGCGGGGCTTGATTTAGCCGGTGCTTGAAATGGTTCAGCCGGCCAACGCCGTGCGCGGGGCGTTCTTGAGTTCGACCTCGCGGCGGCGCCGCCTCGCCAGGACCACTCGGCGCTCGGCCGCGGTGAGGCCACCCCACACCCCGTACGGCTCCGGCTGGAGCAGTGCGTGCTCCCGGCACTCGACCATGACGGGGCAGCGGGCACAGACCCGCTTGGCCGCCTCCTCGCGCGCGAGACGCGCGGCGGTCGGTTCCTTGGAAGGGGCGAAGAAGAGCCCCGCCTCGTCACGCCTGCACACCGCCTCCGTGTGCCATGGAGCGTCCTGATCCCTGCCCCTGACTGGCTCGCGCTGCTGCGGTACGGCGGTGACCTGCAGGGACTGATGCGGCGGGTGCAGCACGGTCTACTCCTGACGACGGCTGACGACGGCTTTCGCGAGCGGGCGACGATGCAGCAAGCTCTACCCGCTGTGTCGGCTCCTATGCACTGAGTTCCGAAGCACGGAAGTTCCAGAGCACATAAGGGAGTTCACCGCCCGGCAGCCACCGGGGCGCCGGCGTCAGCCGAGGTGCTTGCGCAGGTGCTTCTCCAGGTTCTGGATGAGCTTGCCGCGCTTCGGCTTCGCCTCGATGTTCCCGAGGACCGCCACCCCGTCCACGTACACGACGGGCGCCTCGGGCTCGCGCGCGTCCAGCGTGTCCACCTCGAAGTTGCCGAGGACGCCCGCGCCGCTGCCGCGCAGCGAGATGTTCTCGGGGACGCGGATCTCCACGTTGCCGAACACGGAGACCGCCTTGATGTACACCTGCGGGTACTCGAAGATCGCCTCGCTGAGGTCGATCTCCACGTTGCCGAAGATCGCGTACGCGTGCGTGCGGCGGCCCACCCGCCAACGGCCCTTGCGCGTCGTGGAGCTGAGGACCGCCACCAGGTTCTCGTCGGCCACCGCGGGGACCGTGCCGGGCGCCGGCCGGCTCGGGGCGGGACCCGGGTCGGGCGCGGGGCGGTGCGGCGCGTGGGTGCCCGGCAAGTCGCGGACCAGCGGCTCCAGTTCACCGACCGTCTTGGCGCGGTAGACCCCGTCGATCCGCTCGGCGTGCTCCTCCGCGTCGAGCCGGCCCTCCGCGAGTGCCTCGCGCAGGATGTCGGCGATCCGGTCGCGGTCGGCGTCGGACGCGCGCAGGTCGGTGGGCTCCGCCACGGGAGCACTGGGCGCGGGCTGCGAAGGGCGCTTTTGAAGGTCCACGACAGCAGAGTACCGAAACGCGATAGATCGCGACACCCCCCGTCCTGGACCGCCAGGGGCCAACTGAGCCTTACCTCACAGGCTCGGCCGCCCGACCAGGTTCTACGCTGGTTGGCGCTGCCAACGGATGCCAGCTGCTGTCTCTGTCGAGTGAGGAATGGGCGAGATGCCTGAGTTCGCGTACACCGATCTGCTTCCCCAAGGTGAGGACCCCACCACGTACCGGTTGGTGACCTCGGAGGGTGTCTCCACCGCTGAGGGGCCGGACGGCCGTACGTTCCTGAAGGTCGAGCCGGAGGCGCTGCGCAAGCTCGCCGAAGAGGCCATCCACGACATCCAGCACTACCTGCGCCCGACGCACCTCGCGCAGCTGCGCCGCATCATCGACGACCCCGAGGCGTCCGGCAACGACAAGTTCGTCGCGCTCGACCTGCTGAAGAACGCCAACATCGCGGCCGCGGGCGTGCTCCCCATGTGCCAGGACACCGGCACCGCCATCGTCATGGGCAAGCGCGGGCAGAACGTCCTCACCGAAGGTGAGGACGAGAAGTCCCTCAGCAAGGGCATCTACGACGCCTACCAGAACCTGAACCTGCGCTACTCGCAGATGGCCCCGCTGAACATGTGGGAGGAGAAGAACACCGGCTCGAACCTCCCCGCGCAGATCGAGCTCTACGCGACGGACGGCGGCGCCTACAAGTTCCTCTTCATGGCCAAGGGCGGCGGCTCCGCCAACAAGTCGTTCCTGTACCAGGAGACGAAGGCCGTACTGAACGAGTCCTCCATGATGAAGTTCCTGGAGGAGAAGATCCGCTCCCTGGGCACGGCCGCCTGCCCGCCGTACCACCTCGCGATCGTCGTCGGCGGCACCTCCGCCGAGTACGCCCTGAAGACCGCCAAGTACGCCTCCGCGCACTACCTGGACGAGATCCCGGCCGAGGGCTCCGAGCTCGGGCACGGCTTCCGCGACAAGGAGCTGGAGGACAAGGTCTTCGAGCTGACGCAGAAGATCGGCATCGGCGCGCAGTTCGGCGGCAAGTACTTCTGCCACGACGTGCGCGTGGTGCGCCTGCCGCGGCACGGCGCGTCCTGCCCGGTCGCCATCGCGGTGTCCTGCTCCGCCGACCGCCAGGCCGTCGCGAAGATCACCGCCGAGGGCGTCTTCCTGGAGCAGTTGGAGACGGATCCGGCGCGCTTCCTGCCGGAGACGACCGACGAGCACCTCTCCGAGGACGAGTCGAGCGACGTCGTGAAGATCGACCTCAACCAGCCGATGGACGCGATCCTCGCCGAGCTGGCCAAGCACCCGGTGAAGACCCGCCTCTCCCTGACAGGCCCGCTCGTCGTCGCCCGCGACATCGCGCACGCCAAGATCAAGGAGCGCCTGGACGCCGGCGAGGAGATGCCGCAGTACCTGAAGGACCACCCCGTGTACTACGCGGGCCCGGCGAAGACCCCCGAGGGCTACGCGTCCGGTTCCTTCGGCCCGACCACGGCCGGCCGCATGGACTCCTACGTGGAGCAGTTCCAGGCCGCGGGCGGCTCCAAGGTCATGCTCGCCAAGGGCAACCGCTCCAAGCAGGTCACCGACGCGTGCGACGCGCACGGCGGCTTCTACCTCGGCTCCATCGGCGGCCCGGCCGCGCGTCTCGCGCAGGACTGCATCAAGAAGGTCGAGGTCGTCGAGTACGAGGAGCTCGGCATGGAGGCCGTCTGGAAGATCGAGGTCGAGGACTTCCCGGCGTTCATCGTCGTGGACGACAAGGGCAACGACTTCTTCCAGAACCCGGCGCCCGAGCCGACCTTCACGCACATCCCGGTGCGCGGCCCCGGCCTCTCGTAACCAGTAGGCATCACACGATGGTGGGGTTGTTCCGGCGTTCCGGAACAACCCCGCCGTCGTATTCGCTGTACCTGGTATGAGCGACGTATCCGGGATGAGCGAGACCGACGGCGAGTACCGCATCGAGCACGACTCCATGGGCGAGGTCCGCGTGCCCGCCGCCGCGAAGTGGCGGGCCCAGACGCAGCGCGCCGTGGAGAACTTCCCCATCTCCGGGCAGCGCATCGAGCGCGCCCACATCGAGGCCCTCGCCCGCATCAAGGGCGCGGCGGCCACGGTGAACGCGGAGCTCGGGGTGGTCGACAAGGACATCGCCGAGGCCGTCGCCGCGGCCGCCGCAGAGGTGGCCGAGGGCCGCTGGGACGACGAGTTCCCGATCGACGTGTTCCAGACCGGCTCCGGTACGTCGTCGAACATGAACACCAACGAGGTGCTTGCCACGCTCGCCACCGAGCGCCTGGGCCGCGACGTGCACCCGAACGACCACGTGAACGCCTCGCAGTCGTCCAACGATGTCTTTCCCTCCTCCATCCACATCGCCGCCACCGCCGCCGTCACCCACGACCTGATCCCGGCCCTCGAGCACCTGGCCGCGTCCCTGGAGCGCAAGTCCGCCGAGTTCGCCGATGTCGTGAAGTCGGGGCGTACGCATCTGATGGACGCGACGCCGGTGACTCTCGGCCAGGAGTTCGGCGGCTACGCGGCGCAGGTCCGGTACGGCGTCGAGCGGCTGACCGCCTCGCTCCCCCGCCTCGCCGAACTCCCCCTGGGCGGCACCGCGGTCGGCACGGGCATCAACACCCCGCCCGGCTTCTCGGCCGCCGTCATCGCCGAGGTCGCGCGCGCGACGGGGCTGCCGCTGACCGAGGCCCGCGACCACTTCGAGGCGCAGGGCGCGCGCGACGGGATCGTGGAGACGAGCGGCCAGCTGCGGACGATCGCCGTCGGCCTGACGAAGATCGCCAACGATCTGCGGTGGGCCGCGTCCGGACCGCGTACCGGGCTCGCGGAGATCAACCTCCCGGATCTGCAACCCGGTTCGTCGATCATGCCGGGCAAGGTGAATCCGGTCATTCCTGAGGCGACGCTGATGGTCGCGTCCCAGGTCACCGGCAACGACGCGACGGTCGCCGCGGCCGGCGCCGCGGGCAACTTCGAGCTGAACGTGATGCTCCCGGTGATCGCCAAGAACGTGCTGGAGTCCATCCGGCTGCTCGCCAACGTCTCCCGGCTGCTCGCCGACCGCACCGTCGACGGCATCACCGCCAACCGCGAGCGCGCCCGCGAGTACGCCGAGTCCTCCCCGTCCGTCGTCACGCCGCTCAACAAGTACATCGGCTACGAGGAGGCTGCCAAGGTCGCCAAGAAGTCGCTCGCCGAGCGGCGCACCATCCGTGAAGTCGTCCTCGACGGCGGCTATGTGGAGCGGGGCGACCTCACCGTGGAACAGCTCGACGAGGCGCTCGATGTCCTGCGGATGACGCGGCCGTAACAGCCCGTGGTCGGTTGGCGTATTCGTGATACGCACCGCAGCGTCGTATGCCGTTGGCACCTAATATCTGTGCATGACAGACGACTACCGGATGACCGAGAGTGGAGGGCGCTGGGCGCCCGGTGAGCCGATCCTGTGGCGCTACCGCGCCAACGGGGGCGACGGCTTCCACATCTGCCGTCCGGTCACGGTCGTCCAGGACACCGACGAGCTGCTCGCCGTGTGGATGGCGCCCGGCACCGAGTGCGTGAAGCCGGTGATCGCCGACGGCACGCCCGTTCACCGCGAGCCGCTCGCCACCCGCTACACCAAGCCCCGCACCCTTCAGCGCGACCGCTGGTCCGGCACGGGCGTGCTGAAGCTGGCGCGGCCCGGCGACCCCTGGTCGGTGTGGCTGTTCTGGGAGCCGGGCTGGAGGTTCCGCAATTGGTACGTGAACCTGGAGGCGCCGCGCGCCCGTTGGGCCGGGGGCGTCGACTCGGAGGACCACTTCCTCGACCTGTCGGTGTACCCGGACGGCAGCTGGCGCTGGCACGACGAGGACGAGTTCGCGCAGGCGCAGGCCGTGGGCCTGATGAGCCCCGCACAGGCGTCCGAGGTGCGGTCCGCGGGGCGCCTGGCGGTCGAGGCGATCGAGAACTGGCGGCGGCCGTTCCCGGACGGCTGGCAGCACTGGCGCCCGGACCCGGCGTGGCCGGTTCCCGCCCTGCCGGCCGACTGGGACCGTACGCCCGCGCACGTGTCCTCATGAGACCCTTGATGCGCCCCCATGGGGTAAACGTAGGATCGTCCTCCGCAAGAGAGCACCGGTCCGGATGTGCGGATTCCAGGGACAACTCTTGGCACGCACAACTGGTCTGACACGATGTCAACGAGGTCATCGAGGGGCGGCTGGACCGTGAACGTGGGCGAGACGACGCAGTGGGCGGGCCGGGACACGACGGCTGCCGGGACCGCGAGCAGAGCTGTCCGCAGGTCCCCGGCGTGCCCGGCCGCAGGGATTCCGTTCCCGGAGCGCGGGTTCCGGGTATCCGGTCCCCTACGGGACACGCCGCAGGTCACCGGCAGCGGCGCCACCCCCGACAGGCCCTGGCCCCAGCTGTTCCCCAACTGCCGGCGCACTGGCCAGTGACGCGGCGCGCAGCCCCGGACGGACGGAATCGACACGCGTGACGGAGTATCCCACCTCCCACGAAGGCCGCCACCACGGAACGGCGGCCCGCCCCGCCGACCCCCGCGGGGCCCTTCGGCACACCCCAGAGACCTCCGGCGAGGCCTCCGCCCCGGGCTCCGGAGGCCTGCCGGAGCAGCCACGGCGAGCTTCCGGTTCCACCCCGGACGCCGAGCACGCGCAGCCCGTGGCGCCCTCCCCCGAGCCCGTGCGGCCCGGGCCTCCGGAGGGTGCCGACCGCCGCACCGGGCAGCCGCGCCCCAGCGGACAGCCGACGGCGATGCGGCGCGACGGCGACCGGCTGCGCTTCGTCGGCGCCGCGACCCGGCGGATCGCCCGCGGCCTGGACCTCGACGAGATCGTGATGGGCCTGTGCCGGGCGACGGTGCCCACGTTCTCCGACGCGATCCTGGTGTATCTGCGCGAGCCGCTGCCGGTGGGCGACGAGCGGCCGACCGGGCCCATGGTGCTGCGCCTGCGCCGCACCGACCGGATCCCGGACTCCAACGACACCACCGCCGACTCGGACTCCGAGGGCGCGGGAATCACGGTCCCGATCACCCCGCAGATCGAACTGACGGCGGGCAGTGCCGAGTTGTGCGAGGTCCGCGTCGGTGGCGCGCTCGCCGAGGTGCTGCGCGGCGTACGCCCGGTGTTCGCCGACTCGCCCGCCGCGCTCGCCGCACTGCCCGAACTCCTCGGCTCGGACCGGGCGTTGCCGGGCGGCCAGCGCGCGATCCTCGCACCGCTGCGCGGTCGCCGCCGGGTGATCGGGGCCGCGGTGTTCCTGCGCCGCCCCGACCGGCACGCGTTCGACGCCGACGACCTGCTGGTGGCGGGGCAGTTGGCGACGCACAGCGCGCTCGGCATCGACAAGGCGGTGCTGTACGGCCGCGAGGCGTACATCGCGGACGAGTTGCAGCGCACGATGCTGCCGGAGACGCTGCCGAACCCGACGGGCGTGCGGCTGGCATCGCGCTATCTGCCGGCGGCGGAGACGGCGCGGGTCGGCGGCGACTGGTACGACGCGATCCCCTTGCCCGGCAGCCGAGTTGCCCTGGTCGTCGGCGACGTCATGGGCCACTCGATGACGTCGGCCGCCATCATGGGCCAGCTGCGCACCACCGCGCAGACCCTCGCCGGACTCGACCTGCCCCCGCAGGAGGTCCTGCACCACCTCGACGAACAGGCCCAGCGGCTCGGCACGGACCGCATGGCGACCTGCATGTACGCCGTGTACGACCCGGTCGCGCACCGCATCACCATCGCCAACGCCGGGCATCCGCCGCCCGTCCTGCTGCACCTCGGCGGGCGCTCCGAGGTGCTGCGGGTGCCGCCGGGCGCACCGATCGGCGTCGGCGGGGTCGACTTCGAGGCGGTCGAGCTGGACGCCCCGGCGGGCGCGACGCTGCTCCTCTACACGGACGGGCTCGTCGAGTCCCGGCTGCGGGACGTGTGGACCGGGATAGAGCAGCTGCGCGAACGGCTCGCCGCGACCGCGCAGTTGACCGGCCCCGACCATCCGCCGCCCCTTGAGGCACTGTGCGACGAGGTCCTCGACATGCTCGGCCCGGGCGACCGGGACGACGACATCGCGCTGCTCGCCGCCCGCTTCGACGGGATCGCGCCGAGCGACGTCGCGTACTGGACGCTGGAGCCGGAGGACGCTGCGCCGGGCCGGGCCCGCAGGCTGGCGCGCAGCGCCCTGGACCGCTGGGGCCTCGAGGACCTCACGGACTCGGTCGAACTCCTGGTGAGCGAGGTCGTGACGAACGCGGTGCGGTACGCCACGCGTCCGGTGACCCTGCGCCTGCTGCGGACCGACGTGCTGCGCTGCGAAGTGGGCGACGACGTACCGCAGTTGCCGCGGCTTCGGCAGGCGCGGGCGACGGACGAGGGCGGCCGCGGGCTCTACCTGGTGAACCGGCTCGCCCGGCGGTGGGGCGCGACGCGCCTGTCCACCGGCAAGGTCGTCTGGTTCGAGCTTCCGGTGCCGTAAATATGTGGCCATGTGCCACTACTGCGGATGCCGTGAGATCCCGCTGATCAAGGAGTTCATCGCCGAGCACGAGCGCGTCACCGACGCCGCCGGTGACGCGCTGCGGGCGCTGGAGCGCGGCGACGTGGCGGCCGCGCGGACGCTCGTCGACACGATGGCGCAGGAGCTCGCCTCGCATTGGAAGGGCGAGGAGGACGGCCTGTTCGCGGTGATGCGTGACGACCCGGAGTACGCCGACTACATCGACGCCCTGGTCGCCGAGCACCGCGAGCTCGGCGCGCTGCTGCCCACCCTCGACCTCACGGACCCCGGCGACGTACAGCGCCTCAAGGACGAGACGGACGAGCTGCACCGGCACATCGCCAAGGAGGAGGACGGCCTCTTCCCTGCGTCGCTGACGGCGCTGTCCGGGGACGGGTGGGACGCGTCGATGGCGGCGTGGCGCGCGGCGCACCCCCAGCAGAACGCCTGAACAATCAGAACCCCACCGGCACATACCCCGTGGCCCGCCCCCGGTCGTCGAGCACCCGCCCCATCCGCTTCACCGTGCGCAGCGTCACCGTGCGGTCCTCGACGCGCAGGGCGGGGAACCGGTCGTCCAGGGCGGCCTCCAGCGTGGCCATGCCGTCGAGGTCGCGGAGCCAGACCTGGAAGAGCAGGTTGCAGGAGCCCGTGACCGACGTGCACAGGCGCATCTGCGGGAGGCGGGCGAGGGCCGAACCCGTGCGGTCGAGCGTGCCGTGCGGGACGGTCGCCCGGTACGTGGCGAGGGCCGGCCAGCCCGCCAGCTGCTGGGCCAGATCGCAGCGCAGCAGGATCTCCCGGTCGCGCAGTTCGCGCGCGAGCCTGCGCCGCACGGTCGACTCGCCGACGCCGACGGCCGACGCCAACTCGGCATACCCGGCACGGCCGTTCGCGCCCAGCTCGCGAAGGAGCGCCAGGTCGACCTCGTCGCGGGGCCGGAACGGTCGGGACGGCGCGCCCGGCCCGGGTCCCGCCGTGGTGAGCCGCGCCCGCCCCGCCGGGTCGAGGGCGCGCACCTTCCAGCCGCTGCCCTCCTGGTAGAGCCGCATGCTCAGCCGGGTCCGCGTGCCGCGCACGCCCGGCAGGCGGCCCAGGTCGTCGCTGACCCGGCGCCCGAGCGCGGGCAGGTCGGGCGCCGCGACGGAGAGCAGCAGGTCGTAGTCGCCGACCACGTGCTCCGCGCTGAACACCCACGGAAGCCGGACGAGGCGGGCGCTCAGCTCCTCCAACTCGCCCGGTGTGCACGTCACTTCCACGTAGGCGACGGTGGCCGTCGTCGGCCCCGCGTACGCCGTCACCCACGCCAGGCCCGCCCGCTCCAGGCGCGCCCAGCGGCGGGCCGCGGTCGTCGCGTCGATGCCGACGGCCGGTCCCACCCGGCTCCACGGGGCGCGCGGATCGGTCTGCAAGGCGTCGATCAGGGCGAGATCGGCCTCCTCGAAGGCGGCGGATTCTGGCACGAGACCGTGCGCGTTGCCGTTTTCCAGCATTTGAGGCCCCTTCCCGCACGGCGGCCGGATTCTGTCCCCACTTCCGAGCCGTCCCCCACACCAGCACGCCCACTCTAGAAGGAGTGCCTGTGGTCCCACCCTCGCAAGGCCCCGCACGTGAGCGTCTCGACAAGGGCGCCAAGATCACGGTCACGCTGCTCTTCGCCGCCTGGCTGATCGACTACATCGACCGTCTGGTCATCAATCTCGCGCTGCCCTCGATCGGCCACGAATTCGACCTCAACCGCACCCAGCAGGGCCTCGCGGTCTCCGTGTTCTTCGTGGCGTACGCCGTCTGCCAGATCCCGGGCGGCATGCTCGCCGACCGGTTCGGCGCCAAGCGCGTCACCTGCTGGGCGCTGCTCATCTGGTCCGCGTTCACGGCGCTCACCGGACTCGCGGGCTCGTTCGCGATCCTTCTGGTGGTGCGCTTCCTGTTCGGTATCGCCGAAGGTGTCTTCCCCGGCGCCTCGATGAAGGCAGTCAGCGAGCGGACGACGCCCGGCCAGCGGATGAGCGCCAACGGCATCGTGCAGTCGTCGAACGCCGTCGCCGCGGTCGTCGCCCCGCTGATCGCGGCGCCGCTCATCGCCCACTTCGGCTGGCGCTCGGCGTTCTTCACCGTCGCCGGCGTCGGCGTCTTCGTGTACGCGGCCGTCAGCCTCTGGCTGCCGGAGCGGGAGCGGACGGAGGCCGACGCACGGCCTACCGGCTCCGCCCGCACCGTGATTCGCTCGGGAACCATGTGGGCGTTCGCCGGGATGTTCTTCGGCTACGACATCATCGTGTGGGGCCTCAACACATGGGTGCCCTCGTACCTCAACCAGGAGCGCGGGCTCGCGCTCACCTCGGCGGGCGCCCTGTCGATCCTGCCCGCCGGCGCCGCGACCGTCGCCGTGATCGTCGGCGGCCGGCTCGCGGACCGCTTCGAAGGCAACCAGCGCAAGATCGTGGTGCCCGCCATGGCGGTCTCCTCGGTCGCCCTGATCCTCATGGCGACATCTTCCGGCACCGTCGCGTTCATCGGCTGGATGACGGTGGCGATCGCGTCCGCCTCGCTGGGCTACATGCCGATCTTCGCGGTGCCGCTGCGCAGCCTGCCGCCCGAACTGACCGGCGCGGCCGCCGGGTTGATCACATTCGGCGGGCAGGCCGGTGGCGTCGTCGCGCCGACCGCGATGGGGCTGCTCGCGGACTCGGCAGGATTCGGCGCCGCGTTCGGCTTCCTCGTCGTCGGCGCCGTGCTCGCCGCGATCCTCGCCTGCGTCACCCCGCAGACCACGCTCACCTTCCGCCGGGCGCTGCGGCTGCCCGACGAGACCGAGCCCACCCCCGTACCCGTACAAGGAGAGCCCCGATGACCGCCACACCCGCCACGGCCACCACCCTCGACAGCCTCCTGCCGTCCCTGCGCGAGCTCTACCGGGACCTGCACGCCCACCCCGAACTCTCCCTCCAGGAGACCCGCACCGCCGGGATCGTCGCCGCCCGGCTGCGCGAACAAGGCGGCTGGGAGGTGACCGAGGGCGTCGGCGGCACCGGCGTCGTCGGGGTCCTGCGCAGCGGCGAGGGCCCGACCGTGCTGCTCCGCGCCGACATGGACGGACTGCCCGTCCTGGAGGCGACGGGCCTGCCCTACGCGTCCGTGGCGCGCGGCACCGACCGCGACGGCAACGACGTACCGGTCATGCACGCCTGCGGCCACGACATGCACGTCACGTGTCTGCTCGGCGTGACGGCGCTCCTCGCGGCGGAGCGGGACACGTGGCGCGGCACCGTCGTCGCCGTGTTCCAGCCCGCGGAGGAGGTCGGCCGCGGGGCCCGGGACATGCTGGACGACGGGTTCGCGGAGCGCTTCCCGAAGCCGGACGTGTGCCTCGGGCAGCACGTCGGACCGTTCCCCACGGGCGTCGCGGTGACCCGGCCCGGAGCGGTGATGGCGGCCTCCGACAGCTACCGCGTACGCCTCTTCGGGCGGGGCGGGCACGGCTCGACGCCCGAGTCGACCGTCGACCCGGTGGTCCTCGCGGCGGCCGTCGTGATGCGGCTTCAGACCGTGGTCTCGCGCGAGGTCGGGGCCTCGCAGACGGCCGTCGTGACGGTGGGTTCGATCCACGCCGGCACGAAGGAGAACATCATCGCGGACGAGGCCGAGCTGAAGCTCAACATCCGCTCGGTCGACCCGGTGGTGCGCGAGCGGGTGCTCGCCGCGGTGCGCAGGATCGTCCGGGCGGAGGCGGAGGCCTCGGGCTCACCCAAGGAGCCGGAGTTCACCCCGCTCGGCTCCTTCCCCGTCACGGAGAACACGGACGACGCCACCGCCACGACGATCGACGGGCTGCGCGGGGCGCTCGGTGAGCAGGGCGTCCTCGTGCTTCCGCAGCCGATCAACGGCAGCGAGGACTTCGGCCTGTTCGGCAAGGAACTCGGTGTGCCCTCGGTGTTCTGGCACTTCGGCGGGGCCGACCCGGCCGCCTTCGCGGGGCACGACGCGGGCACGCTCGCCTCGCGCGGCCTGCCCGCGGAGATCCCGGTGAACCACTCGCCGCAGTACGCGCCGCTCCAGGACCCCACGATCGAGCTGGGGGTGCGGGCCTTCCTCGCGGCGGCCCGCACCTGGCTCGGCTCTCCCGAGTAGCCGGTCAGTCTCTCCCGTTCCCGTTCCCGCCGCCGTTCTCCGGCTCGATCGGGTCCTCCGGCCAGCTCTCGGTCGGGGTGTCGGTCGGGACCGGGAGCGTCTCCGTCGGATCCGTCGTCGGCGTCTCGCTGGTCGGCGTCCCGCTCGGCGTCGTCTGGGTCGGCGTCGGGCTGGTCGTCTCCGACTTGCTCGGCGTCGGGTCGGTCGAGGGCTCCTCGGTGGGGGTGGCCGGGGCGGTCGTCGTGGGCTGGACGGCCTTGCCCATGTCGGTGTCCAGGTCGAACTTCCCGTTCGCACTGGACGAGTTGAAGGTGTACTGCGCCCAGATCTGGGCGGGGAAGCTGCCGCCGTCGACACGCGGCAGGCCGCCCGCGCCCTCCATGGACACGTGCGCGCCGGCCTCGGACGACTTCAGCGCGCCCTCGCCGAACAGGCCCACCGAGGTGACCAGGTCCGGCGTGTACCCGGTGAACCAGGCCGACTTGTTGTCGTCGGAGGTACCGGTCTTGCCGGCGACCTGCTGGCCCTCGCGGACCGGGTTGTCGCGCACGGAGGTCTTCGCCGTGCCGTCGTCGACCACACCGGTGAGGACCGAGGTGACCGAGTCGGCGGCGCCGCGGCTGATCACCTGCTCGCCGACGGGGTCCTCCAGCGGGACCTTCTCGCCCTGCTTGGACACCGCCTTCACGATCCGCGGGGTGACCTTCTTGCCGTGGTTGTCGAGGGTCGCGTAGACGCCGGCCATCTCCATCGGGCTCGCGCCCATGGTGCCGAGGGTCTGCGCGGGGAACGGCTTGAGGTCGCCCGAGTCCATGCCGAGCTTCTTCGCCGTCGCCATCACCTGGTCCATGCCGACGTCGACGCCGAGCTGGGCGAAGACGGAGTTGATGGACTTGTTCATGGCGGTCTGGACGGTGACCGGGCCGTAGCTCTTCTTGTCCTCGTTCGGCGGGGCGAAGCCGACCTTCTCGCCGTTGTCGACGACCGGGCGCTTGCTGGTGCCGTCGTAGATCGTGTCCGCGGTGATGTTCTGGCCGGACTGCGTCGTCGCCTCGTTCTCCAGGGCGGCCGCGAGGATCAGCGGCTTGAAGGTGGAGGCGGGCTGGTAGTCGGTGCGGGTCGCGTTGTTGACGTAGTGCTCGCTGAGCCCTTCGCCGCCGTACAGCGCGAGGACCTTGCCGGTCTTCGGGTCGACGGAGACGGCGCCGGCCTGCACGCGCGCGTCGGCCTTCTTGTCCTTGCGGTCGAGCTTGTCGTTGAGCTGCGCCTTGACCGACTTCTCGAGCTGCTTCTGCTTCTTGCGGTCGACGTTGAGCGTGATCGTGTAGCCGCCGGCGTTGAACTGCGCGTCGGTGAGGTTCAGTTCCTTCATCACCTCGTCCTTGGCGGCCTCGTAGAGGTAGCCCTCCTGGCCCTGGAGTCCGGAGGCGGCCTTCGGCTGGATCGGCTTGTCGAACGTCATGCCCTGCCGTTCGCTCGCGCTCAGCCAGTGCATGTCGACCATGTTGTCGAGCACGTAGTTCCAGCGCGCCTTGGCCAGTTGCTTTCCGGTGTCGGAAGCGATCGCCCAGTCGTACTGGTTCGGGGCCTGGAGCAGCGCGGCGAGGTACGCGCCCTGCTCCACGCTCAGCTTCGAGGCGTCCTTGCCGTAGTAGGCCTGGGCGGCGGCCTGGATGCCCCAGGCGCCGCGGCCGTAGTAGCTGGTGTTGATGTACCCGGCGAGGATGTCGTCCTTGGACTGCTTCTGGTCCACCTTCAGCGAGATGACCAGTTCCTTGAGCTTGCGGGAGACGGTCTGTTCCTGCGTCAGGTAGTAGTTCTTCACGTACTGCTGGGTGATCGTCGAGCCGCCCTGCTTGCCCTTGCCCATGACGGTGTTGAGCATGCCGCGGGCGGTGCCCTTCATGTCGACGCCCTTGTCCGTGTAGAACGTCTTGTTCTCGGCGGCTACGAAGGTGTGCTGGACGCCCTCGGGCACCTCGGCCAGGTCCACGATCTCGCGGTTGACCTCACCGGTGCGGGCCATCGTGGCGCCGTCGCTGTACTTGTAGACGTTGCTCTGCACCTGGGCGTCGGGGTTGCCCTCGGGTACGTCGATCACCAGGTACAGCACGATGAACGCGCCCATGCACAGCAGGACGAGTCCGAAGAACGTACCCAGGAGCTTCTTCCAGGTGAAGAAGCGGCGTATGCCCGACGGCCGCGCCGCGCGCTTGCGCGCCTTCCTCGCATCCGCTCGGCCCATGACCTCAGTCGCTCCGCTTCTTGTCCTTGTCCGTGTACGCCCTCGCGTACGGGTACGAACCCAGTTCTCACGATGGTGCTGAATCGGCTCAAGAACCTAACCCGTCACTTATGTCGAATCTTCGTTGATTCGGCCATATCGGACGTGACAATCAGCACCTGCCCCATGGGAACCGACGAGCGAGAGGTGCGGATGGTTGCCGAACGCGATAAAGTGATATCACTTTGCTAGACCACGTTCGCGGCAGTGCTGCCACGAACGACCAGCTCAGAGATACGGGGACGGACATGTCCGAGACGGACGCCACACCGAACACTCCCGACGTACAGATGCCGAAGGCACACGTACGCGAGTTCACGGCCCACAGCATCGGCGGCGGACTCGCCCTGCTGCTCGGCCTCGTCGGCCTGATCGTCGGCGGAGGCCTGATCGCGCTCGCCGGCTCCACCGACTCGGGAGGCACCAGGGGCGCACTCATCGCGGCCGGCGTCGTGGTCGCGATCGGCTCGGTCTTCGCCATGGCGGGCCTGAACATGGTGGCGCCGGGCGAGGCCCGCGTCGTCCAGCTCTTCGGCCGCTACCGGGGCACGATCCGCACGGACGGCCTGCGGTGGGTCAACCCGCTCACCTCGCGCGCGAAGATCTCGACCCGCGTGCGCAACCACGAGACGGCGGTCCTGAAGGTCAACGACGCGTACGGCAACCCGATCGAGCTCGCCGCGGTCGTCGTCTGGAAGGTCGAGGACACGGCCCAGGCGAGCTTCGAGGTCGACGACTTCCTGGAGTTCGTCTCGACGCAGACCGAGGCGGCCGTCCGGCACATCGCCATCGAGTACCCCTACGACGCGCACGACGAGGCGGGCCTGTCGCTGCGCGGCAACGCCGAGGAGATCACAGAGAAGCTCGCCCTCGAGCTCCACGCGCGCGTGGAGGCGGCCGGCGTCCAGATCATCGAGTCCCGCTTCACGCACCTCGCGTACGCCCCCGAGATCGCGTCCGCGATGCTCCAGCGCCAGCAGGCGGGCGCGGTCGTGGCGGCCCGCCGCCAGATCGTCGACGGAGCGGTCGGCATGGTCGAGGCCGCGCTCGCCCGGATCGCCGAGCAGGACTTCGTGGAGCTGGACGAGGAGCGCAAGGCGACCATGGTCTCCAACCTGCTGGTCGTCCTCTGCGGGGACCGCGCGGCGCAGCCCGTCCTGAACACCGGAACGCTCTACCAGTGACGCCGCCCCCTGACCGCGAGCGCCGCCCGGCACGCAAACAGGTCCTGCTGCGGCTCGACCCCGCGGTGTACGACGCGCTCGCGCGTTGGGCGGGCGAGGACCTGCGCTCGGCCAACGCGCAGATCGAGTTCCTGTTGCGCAAGGCGCTCGCAGAGGCGGGGCGCCTGCCGGGTTCGGCGAAGCCGATACCGAGGCGAGGTCGTCCCTCGGCCGGCGACGAGACCGACTGAACGACACGGGGCTCCGCCCCGGACCCCGCGCCTCAAACGCCGGCGGGGCTGGATCTGCTCAATCGCCGCAGGGGCTTGAATCATCAAGCCCCTGCGGCGTCCTCATGTCCGGCTATACACACCGCGTATACATGGTGTGTATAGTCCCTCGCATGTCCATCGGCCACACCCTCCTCGGGCTGCTCGAATCAGGGCCCCGCCACGGTTACGACCTCAAGCGCACCTTCGACGAGACCTTCGGGCACGACAAGCCGCTGCACTACGGGCAGGTCTACTCGACCATGTCCCGCCTCCTGAAGAACGGCCTCGTCGAGGTCGACGGGATCGAGGCCGGCGGCGGCCCCGAGCGCAAGCGGTACGCGATCACCGACGCCGGCGTCACCGACGTACGGCAGTGGCTCGCGACGCCGGAGAAGCCGGAGCCCTACCTCCAGTCGACCCTCTACACCAAGGTCGTCCTCGCCCTGCTGACCCGGCGCGACGCGACCGAACTCCTCGACGCGCAGCGCGCCGAGCACCTGCGCCTGATGCGCATCCTCACGGACCGCAAGCGCAAGGGCGACCTCGCCGATCAACTCATCTGCGACCACGCCCTGTTCCACCTGGAAGCCGACCTGCGCTGGCTGGAACTGACCGCCGCGCGCCTCGACAAGCTCGCCGCGGAGGTACGTCCTTCATGAGTTCCCCCACCACTCCCGCCGGTTCCCTGCTGGCCGCCACCGGCCTGCACAAGACATACGGGCCGACCCCGGCCCTCGACGACGCCTCCTTCTCCGTCCACCCGGGCGAGGTCGTCGCCGTCATGGGCCCCTCCGGCTCGGGCAAGTCGACGCTGCTGCACTGTCTCGCCGGCATCGTCACGCCGGACTCCGGCACCATCACGTACAACGGCCGCGAGCTGACCGCCATGTCCGACGCGGAGCGCAGCGCGCTGCGCCGCGGCGAGTTCGGCTTCGTGTTCCAGTTCGGGCAGCTGGTCCCGGAGTTGACGTGCGTCGAGAACGTCGCGCTCCCGCTGCGGCTGAACGGCGTGAAGCGCAAGGAGGCCGAGCGCCGGGCCGTCGAATGGCTCCAGCGCCTGGAGGTCGACGACCTCGCGGGCAAGCGCCCGGGTGAGGTCTCCGGCGGCCAGGGCCAGCGCGTCGCCGTCGCCCGTTCCCTGGTCACGGGGCCGCGCGTGCTGTTCGCCGACGAGCCCACCGGCGCCCTGGACTCGCTCAACGGCGAGCGCGTCATGGAGCTGCTCACGGACGCCGCCCGCACCACCGGCGCCGCCGTCGTCCTGGTCACCCACGAGACGCGGGTCGCCGCCTACTCCGACCGCGAGATCGTCGTACGGGACGGCAAGGCCCGGGACATGGAGTTCGCCCGATGACACTCCTCGACGACCGTCCCGCCCAGGCCCCGCCCGCACCCACGGACCCCGGCCTCGCGGGCCGCCTGCGCGACCTCGCGCTCGGGGTCCGCTTCGGCTTCTCCGGCGGCCGCGAGGGCTGGATCCGGACGCTGCTCACCGCGCTCGGCGTCGGCCTCGGCGTCGCCGTTCTCCTTGGCGCCGCGTCCGTGCCGAACTTCACGAGCGCGCGCGACGCCCGCTCCGCCGCCCGCTCGATCGGCTTCGGCGAGGAGAGCGTGAAGCCGACCGACCGCACGCTGCTCACGCTCGACACCTCCTCCTCGTACCGGGACCTCTCCGTCGGCGGCTACATGGTGGACGCCGACGGCAAGAACCCGGTCCTGCCGCCCGGCGTCGACAAACTCCCGGGTCCCGGCGAGATGCTGGTCTCGCCCGCGCTGCGCGACCTCCTCGACTCCCCCGAGGGTGAACTCCTCAAGAAGCGCTACGACTTCCGCGACGTCGGCACCATCCACGAGGCCGGCCTGAGCGACCCCTTCGAGCTGTACATGTACGCGGGCAGCGACGGCCTCAGCACCGACCGCGGCGCCACCCGAGTCGACGACTTCGGGCAGGCGGGCGACGACAACCCGCTCGATCCGGCCCTGGTGCTGCTGATCCTGCTGGGCTGTGTGGTGCTGCTCGCGCCCATCGCCATCTTCATCGCGACCGCCGTACGGTTCGGTGGCGAGCGACGCGACCGCAGGCTCGCCGCGCTGCGACTCGTCGGCGCGGACGCGCGGATGACGCGGTGGGTGGCTGCCGGTGAGGCGCTGTTCGGCACGCTCGTCGGCCTCGCGTTCGGCCTGCTCGCCTTCTTCGCGGGGAGGCAGGTGTTCGCCCACGTCGAGGTGTGGCGCCTGTCCGCGTTCCCCGACGACTTCACCCCGGTGCCGGTCCTCGCCGTGCTGGTGCTGCTGGCGGTGCCGCTGTCCGCGATCGCCGTCACGGTGTTCGCCCTGCGGTCCGTCTCGATCGAGCCGCTCGGTGTCGTACGGGGCGGGCGCGTGCGCAGCCGCAGGCTGTGGTGGCGGCTGCCCGTCCCCTTCGCCGGCCTCCTGGTCCTGTTCCTGTCCAGCTTCGACGCGGGCGCGTCCCAGCTGTCCATGGTGGTGATCGCGGGCGGTGTCCTGCTGACCCTCGTCGGCCTGGTGCTCGTGCTGCCCTGGCTGGTGGAGGCCGTCGTGAGCCGGCTGCGCGGCGGCTCCGTCCCCTGGCAACTGGCTACCCGCAGGCTCCAGTTGAACAGCAGCGCCGCCACCCGCGCGATCTCCGGCATCACCATCGCGGTGGCCGGCGGCATCGCCCTCCAGATGTTCACCGTCGGCATCAACGACAGCTTCAACAGCTCGACCGGCCAGGACCCGCAGCGCGCCCAGATCGGCGCGAACACCGACTTCCCGAGCGGCACGCTGGCCGACCGGATGGTCCAGGAGTTCCGGACCACCAAGGGCGTCAAGAAGGTCATCGGCACGGTCATCACCTCGGCCGAGCGGGTGGGCGCCAAGCCCGGCGCGGACGGCTACGCCCCGTCCACCTCCCTGTCCGTCGGCTCCTGCCCCTCGCTGCGCGAGCTGGCCCACCTGCCCTCGTGCTCGGACGGCGACGTCTTCCGCGTCACCCGCTCCCACGACTCGTACAGCGACGAGCAGTTGGAGAAGGTGGCCGTGCCCGGCGGGCGGCTCGTCGTGGACAACCCCGAGGACGCGGGCCGCACCGATCTGAAGCCGGTGCACTGGTCGCTGCCCGAGGACGTGCGCACCGTCGACTCCCGCAAGGACCCGGCGGGCGAGTACTACGGCGGCATCCTCGCCACCCCCGGCGCCCTCGACCCGGCGACCCTGCACACCGCGTCGACCAACGCGCAGATCCAGATCGACGAGAACGTGCCGGACGCGGCGGACCAGGTCCGCAACACCGCGTTCGCGGTCGACCCGGGCATGCAGGTGTGGACGTACGAGGTGTCGAGCCGCGACAAGGAGTACGCGAGCATCCGCACGGCCCTCTTCACGGCCGCGGCGCTCACCATGGTGATCATCGCGGCGTCGATGCTGGTCTCGCAGATCGAGCAACTCCGCGAGCGCAAGCGGCTGTTGTCGGTGCTCGTCGCCTACGGCACGAAGCGCTCGACGCTCGCCTGGTCCGTGCTCTGGCAGACGGCGATCCCGGTGGTCCTCGGCATGGCCGTGGCGGTCACGGGCGGGCTGACGCTCGGCTGGCTGATGCTGCGCCTCCTCGGCAAGCCGGTGACCGACTGGCTGCTGTTCCTCCCGCTGAGCGGGGTGGCGGCCGCCGTCATCGCCGCGGTGACCCTCCTGTCCCTGCCTCCGCTGTACCGCATGATGCGGGCGGAGGGACTGCGGACGGAGTGACGCTCAGCGGTCGCCGAGGACGCGAACCGGCAGGCCCCGCAAGGCAGTTCGCAGGGCCGAGGCCAGCTCCTCGTACTCCGCGGAGCGCGCCGCCCCCGTCCGCATGGCGAAGGCCACGCGGCGCGCGGGGGCGGGCTCCGCGAAGTACCCGGTGAGCAGCTGACTGCTCCGGCTGGTCTCCACGGACACGGCGGTGCGCGGCAGCAGTGTCACCCCGAGGCCGCCCGCGACGAGCTGGACCAGCGTGGCGAGCCCGGCGGCGGTCGTGGCGACGGGAGCGTCGTCGCGGCCCGCCTCCCGGCAGATGTCCAGGGCCTGGTCGCGCAGGCAGTGCCCCTCGTCCAGGAGCAGCAGGTTCAGCTCCCGCAGCGCCTCACGCGGGATTCCCTCCCGGCCGCCGAGCCAGTGGTCGAGCGGCGTGACGAGCACGAAGTCCTCGTCGAACAGCGGAAGTTCGGTCACCCCCGGCACCCCGAGCGGCACGGCGAGCAGCAGCAGATCGAGCCGCCCCGCCCCCAGGCCCTCGATGAGCGACGACGTCTGCTCCTCGTGCACCTGGAGGTCCAGGTCCGGATACGTCTCGTGCACCAGCCGCAGCACCGTCGGCAGCAGGTACGGCGCCACCGTGGGAATCACCCCGAGCCGCAGCACCCCCGTGAACGGCGCCCGCACCGCCTCGGCCTCCTCGACGAGCGCGCCGACCTCGTCGAGCACCGCCTTGGCCCGCACGGCGATCCGCTCCCCGGCCGGCGAGAGCAGCACCTTTCTCGTCGTACGCTCGAGGAGGGTCACGCCGAGCACCTCCTCCAGGGCCGACACGGCACCGGACAGAGCGGGCTGACTCATCCCTATCGCGGCCGCCGCGTCCCGGAAGTGCAGATGCTCCGCGACCGCGGCGAATGCCCTGAGCTGCGCCAGGCTGGGCTGCCGGCGCCGCGCCCCCACGGGCTTTCCGTTCTGTACGGCCACTGATAGCCACCTCCGATCAACATGACCGAGTCTAGCTATTTCCGTAATCAATGCACCCTGTGCCACGATCTTGAGCAGTCCAACCCATGGAAACAGCCCCAAAAGGGATGTCTCCTACTGCAAGGAGTTCGTGTGCTCACTGTCGGTGACAAGTTCCCCGAGTTCGACCTGACTGCCTGTGTCTCGCTGGAGAAGGGCTCTGAGTTCGAGCAGATCAACCACAAGACCTACGAGGGCAAGTGGAAGATCGTCTTCGCGTGGCCCAAGGACTTCACCTTCGTGTGCCCCACCGAGATCGCCGCGTTCGGCAAGCTGAACGAGGAGTTCGCCGACCGTGACGCCCAGATCCTCGGCTTCTCCGGTGACTCCGAGTTCGTGCACCACGCCTGGCGCAAGGACCACCCGGACCTGACGGACCTCCCGTTCCCGATGATGGCCGACTCGAAGCACGAGCTCATGCGTGACCTCGGCATCGAGGGCGAGGACGGCTTCGCGCAGCGCGCCGTCTTCATCGTCGACCAGAACAACGAGATCCAGTTCACGATGGTGACCGCCGGCTCCGTCGGCCGTAACCCCAAGGAGGTCCTCCGGGTCCTCGACGCTCTCCAGACGGACGAGCTGTGCCCGTGCAACTGGACCTCGGGCGAGGACACCCTCGACCCGGTCGCGCTGCTGGCCGGTGAGTGAGCATGGCCCTCGATGAACTGAAGTCCGCCGTTCCGGACTACGCCAAGGACCTGAAGCTCAACCTGGGCTCGGTCATCGGCAACTCGGACCTGCCGGCCCAGCAGCTGTGGGGCACGGTCCTCGCGACCGCCATCGCCTCCCGGTCCCCGCGCGTGCTGCGTGAGCTGGAGCCCGAGGCGAAGGCGAACCTGTCGCCCGAGGCGTACACCGCGGCGAAGTCGGCGGCGGCCATCATGGCGATGAACAACGTCTTCTACCGCACGCGTCACCTGCTCTCGGACAACGAGTACGGGACGATGCGCGCGGGTCTGCGGATGAACGTCATCGGCAACCCGGGGGTCGACAAGGTCGACTTCGAGCTGTGGTCCTTCGCGGTCTCGGCGATCAACGGGTGTGGGATGTGCCTCGACTCGCACGAGCAGGTGCTGCGCAAGGCGGGTGTCGACCGTGAGGTCGTGCAGGAGGCCTTCAAGATCGCCTCCGTGATCCAGGCGGTCGGCGTCACCCTCGACGCGGAAGCGGCGCTGGCGTAGCTCGTTTGCCAGAAACGGGGGCCGGATTGATCCGGCCCCCGTTTCTTACGTCTCGGGGCTCCGCCCCGGACCCCGCGCCTCAAACGCCGGCGGGGCTGGAATTGGGCGCTACTCGTCCGGACTGGATTTCGGGGTCGCGCTCACCGCTGTCGCGCCGTGGGGTTCCGGGGAGTATTTGAGGGAGGCCTCGCGGGACCACGCCCGTAGGTAGACGACCACCGTGTTCGTGACCGCCACCAGTGGCACCGCCACCACCGCGCCGCCGATGCCGGAGACCATGCCGCCCGCGGCGACCGCCAGGACGACGGCCAGGGGGTGCACCCGGACCGCGCGGCCCAGGATGAAGGGCTGCAGGATGTGGCCCTCGATCTGCTGCACCGCGAGCACCACGCCCAGCGTCATCACCGCGGTGAACACGCCCTGCGTCACCAGCGCGACGACCACCGCGAGCGCGCCGGAGACGACGGCGCCCACCAGCGGGATGAACGCGAACAGGAAGATGAAGACCGCCAGGGGCACGGCCATCGGGACGCCGAGGAAGAAGATCCCCAGGCCGATGAAGATGGCGTCGATCAGCGCCACTATCACCGTCCCGCGGACGTACGCCGTGAGCGTGCGCCAGGCCCTCGGACCCGCACCCGCGATACCGGGACGGGCCTGCGCGGGGACGAGCCCCAGGGTCCACTCCCAGATGCGCCGGCCGTCGTAGAGCAGGAACAGCGTCGAGAAGATCGTCAGGAGTACGCCCGTCAGCGCCTCGACGATGACGGTGACGCCCTCCAGGCCCGCCGACGTGATCTCGTCCGTGTTCGCGCCGACCGCGTCGCGCAGCGACTTGGCGATGTCGTTGATCTGACCGTCGGTCACGTGGAAGGGGCTGTTCAGCAGCCACCTGCGCAGATCGTCGATGCCGTCCTGGACCTGCTCGGACAGCTGGTCGATGTTCTCCTGGACCTGCCAGACCACGAACCAGCCGACGAGCCCCATGATGACGAAGCCGAGGATGGCCGTCAGGGCCGTCGCGAGGCCCCGGGGCACTCCCCTGCGCATCAGGCGCGCCACCGTCGGCTGCAGCAGCGCGGTGATGAGCAGCGCCGCGATGAACGCGAACACCACCAGCTGCACCGAGCTGATGACCTTCATCAGGACCCAGAGCGTCCCGGCGAGCACCAGGAGCCGCCAGCCGGCCTCTGCCGCGACCCGAAGGCCCCACGGCACGGCGACGGCCGGCTCGGGCCGCGGGGAGACCGCCGGCGCGTACGCGGGCGGCGCGGGCACGTGGTCCGTGTCGTGCGCCGGCTGTGCTTCGGCCGGGCCCGGCGCACCGGGCTCCGGCTCGGGAGCCGCCGCCGGTGCCCGCGTCGGCCGTGGCGGCAGCTCGTCCTCCTCGGCCCGCTCGGCCTCTGCGCGGCGCTCGTCGAGGCGCTCGCCCACTTTGCTGATTCCCGCGCCTACCCGGCCGAGCCACCCTGGAACTCGCGACATCATCCGTCCTCGTTGAGCCTGTGGCCCCGACCGTACCGCGTGACAACGCCGAAGCCCCTCACCGTGAGGACGGTGAGGGGCTTCGCGAGGTTGCGAACTACTGGTTGCTCAGTACCAGTTGTTGGCCTGCCAGAACGACCAGGCCTCGCAGGGGCTGCCATAGCGGTCGTTCATGTAACCGAGACCCCACTTTATCTGCGTGGCCGGGTTCGTCTGCCAGTCCGCGCCGGCCGACGACATCTTGGTGCCGGGCAGCGCCTGGAAGAGACCGTAGGCACCGGACGAGGCGTTGGTGGCCTTGTAGTTCCAGCTGGACTCGTGGTCCACGATGTTGCTGAAGCACTGGAACTGACCGGACGGCACCATCTGACGTGCCATCGACTGGACCTGGGCGGTGCTGTACGAAGCCTGGGTGTTGAAGTCGGAGGCGTCGCGGGTGGCCGAGCGGCTGGCGGCCGCCTTCTTGGCTGCCTCCCGCTCCTTGGCCTCCTTCTCGGCCTTCTCCTTGGCTTCCTTGGCGTCCTGTGCGGCCTGCTGCTTGGCGACCGCGTCCTCGGCTGCCTGCTTCCGGGCGGACTCCTCGGCGGTCTTCTGCGCAGCCGTGTCGGCCGCGATGGCCTGGGTCTGCGCCTGCTGCTTCAGCGACGAGGTCTGCACCTGCGCCTGCTGACCGGCAGGGATGTCAGCGAGGAGGGTCGAGTCGCTCGCCGCCGCTTCAGCCCCTTGGGTGGGCTGACCGGTGCTGCCCGAGGCAACACCCACGACGGCGCCGACTGTGGTGACCGCGGTGGCCGAGACCACTGCGAATCCCCGGACCGAAATCCGGCTCACACGGTTTCCTTCCAGCATCGCCCGCTTGACCGTGACCGTCGCGGACGCAATCGTGCCCCTGGCACTGGTCTCCCAACTGCGGGGTCACGGGAGACACGGGCCCGGTGGACAACTCCCGTGACGGGAGCGCCGCATGGTGCTCGGGCGGCATACGACGGCCTCTATGTAGTTCAGGTGCAGCGGGTGCTGCTGTGGTTTCGTACCGCTGGGGGCACGCAAGTGTCGTATGCGGGGCCTGACAGGACCGAGACTCTGCCGCATCGGAGCATGGCAAGGCAATTCCCCACCGCGTGTGAAAGCTCACACCCCGTTTGCCCCACGGGGTTTTCGGAAACGAGCACACGCCGCGGCGCCGCCCGGCTAGGCTCTCGGGCCTTGCCGAACGGCGCCAAAAGGGACGAACAGGCCCTGTACGGGCTAGATCTGACCGTCCTCCAGCATTTCGGTCACCAGGGCCGCGATCTGCGACCTTTCCGATCGGGTGAGCGTGACGTGCGCGAAGAGCGGATGTCCCTTCAGCTTCTCGACGACCGCGACCACCCCGTCGTACCGGCCGACACGGAGGTTGTCGCGCTGCGCGACGTCATGGGTGAGGACGACACGCGAGTTCGCCCCAATGCGTGAAAGGACCGTCAGAAGGACGTTCCGCTCCAGGGACTGCGCCTCGTCCACGATCACGAACGCGTCGTGCAGCGAGCGGCCCCTGATGTGGGTGAGCGGCAGGACCTCCAGCATCCCCCGGGCGGTGACCTCTTCGATCACCTCGCGCGACGTGACGGCGGACAGCGTGTCGAAGACCGCCTGCGCCCATGGCCCCATCTTCTCGGCCTCGCTGCCCGGCAGATAGCCGAGCTCCTGACCGCCGACCGCGTACAGCGGCCGGAAGACCATCACCTTCTGGTGCTGGCGCCGCTCCAGGACGGCCTCCAGGCCCGCGCACAGCGCGAGCGCGGACTTGCCGGTGCCGGCCCGGCCGCCCATCGAGATGATCCCGACGTCCGGATCGAGCAGCAGATCGAGGGCGATCCGCTGCTCGGCGCTGCGCCCCTTGAGGCCGAAGGCCTCCCGATCGCCGCGCACCAGGCGGACGTTGCCCTCGGGTGTGACGCGGCCGAGCGCCTTTCCACGCTCGGACTGGATCGTCAGACCCGTATGTACGGGAAGGTCGGCCGCCTCGGGAACGTAGAGGGTGTCCTCTTCGAAGAGGAGGTCGACCTGCTCGGCGGGCAGCGTCAGTTCGGACATGCCGGTCCAGCCGGAGTCCGTGATGGCGAGTTCGGCGCGGTACTCCTCGGCGAGGAGCCCCACGGAGGACGCCTTGATCCGCAGCGGCAGGTCCTTCGACACGACGGTGACGTCGTATCCCTCTGCCTGCAGATTGCGGGCGACCGCGAGGATGCGGCTGTCGTTGTCACCCAGTCGGTAGCCCGAGGGCAGCACGCTGGGATCGGAGTGGTTGAGCTCGACGCGCAGGGTGCCGCCCAGTTCGCCGGTAGGGATCGGCGCATCCAGGCGTCCGTGGCGGATCCGGTAGTCGTCGAGCAGGCGCAGTGCCTGCCTGGCGAAGTAACCCAGCTCCGGATGATGCCGTTTGGCCTCCAACTCCGTGACCACGACGACAGGAAGGACCACTTCGTGTTCGTCGAAACGGGTCATGGAGTTCGGATCGGCCAGCAGGACGCTGGTGTCGAGAACATAAGTGCGCCGGTCGGGCTTGCGAAGGCGCTTGTTACTGGTCACCACGGAAGGACGTACCCCCTCGGATGAGGTCGGGGAGCGACGGAGTTTTCGGGACCGGTTCGTGGGCCGCGTGCGCGGGCCGAGAACCGGCCCTCCAAGTCGTCATCCGTACTCATCTGCGTACGGTCGTCCTGGTGCAAAGGGCCTCCCGGGCGGACGGCCCCGTGCCGTCCGCTGAGATGCGGTGTCCTTGGCTCGGACACCGACTTGGAAGGCTTATTCCCTCGAACAAGCGCCGCCATGCAAAAGCACATGACGGCGCGTTCGTTAACTCCTGATGACGTACGTCTCCCGGTGACCGGGAGTCAGCCCCCGAAACGCCGGTGGCGCAGGGCGTAGTCGCGCATCGCGCGCAGGAAGTCGACCTTGCGGAAGGCGGGCCAGAAGACTTCACAGAAGTAGTACTCGGAGTGGGCCGTCTGCCAGAGCATGAAACCGGACAGCCGCTGCTCGCCGCTGGTGCGGATGACCAGATCCGGGTCGGGCTGCTCCTTGGTGTACAGGTGCTTGCCGATGGCGTCGACGGTGACGGTGTCGGCGACGTCCTCGAGCGACTGCCCCTTGTCCGAGGCGTCGAGCAGCATCGAGCGGACGGCGTCGGCGATCTCCTGGCGGCCGCCGTAGCCGATCGCGACGTTGACCACTATTCCGTCGCGCTCCGCCGTGGACTCCTCGGCCTCCTTGAGCACGGCCTGCATGCCCGACGGGAGGATGTCGGTGTTGCCCACGTGCTGCACGCGCCAGCGGCCGTCCTCCGCGAGCGTGCGCACGACGCCCTCGATGATGCCGAGGAGCGGGACCAGCTCTTCCTGGGGACGGTCGAAGTTGTCCGTCGAGAGCAGCCAGAGCGTGACGACCTCGACGTCCGTCTCGCTGCACCAGCCGAGGAACTCCTCGATCTTCGCCGCGCCCGCCTGGTGGCCCTGGGCGGTGGTGGATCCGGCGGCCTTGGCCCAGCGACGGTTGCCGTCCATGATGACGCCGATGTGCTTGGGCGCCTGATCGTGGTCAAGGTGGCCTTCCACCCGGCGTGCGTACAGCCTGACCAGTAGGCCGCGCAGCCTCTCGCGCAGGTTCACGGTCTCTTTGCCCTCCGTGCTGATGGGAGTCCCCGAAGGCGGAAGCCTACTCGGGCGTAGCTAGGTGTCGGCTGTGGGGTGTCAGGGACCTGACGTAGCTTCGTAGCCATGAACGACACCTCTCCTTACGTCGCCTCGGCAGGCCGGTACGGTTCCATGGAGTACCGGCGCACGGGCCGCAGCGGCCTGAAGCTCCCCGCCGTCTCCCTCGGACTGTGGCACAACTTCGGTGACGACCGCACACTTGCAAGTCAGCGTTCGATCCTCCGCCGTGCCTTCGACCTGGGCGTCACACACTTCGACCTCGCGAACAACTACGGGCCGCCGCCCGGCAGCGCCGAGCTGAACTTCGGCAAGATCTTCGCGCAGGACTTCGCCCCGTACCGGGACGAGCTTGTCCTCTCGACCAAGGCGGGCTACCGCATGCACCCGGGCCCGTACGGGGAGTGGGGCAGCCGCAAGTACCTGATGTCGTCGCTCGACGCGTCCCTGAAGCGGATGGGCGTCGACTACGTGGACATCTTCTACTCGCACCGCTTCGACCCGGACACGCCGCTCGAGGAGACGATGGGCGCGCTCGCCTCCGCCGTTCAGCAGGGCAAGGCGCTGTACGTGGGTGTGTCCTCGTACACCAGCGAGCAGACGGCCGAAGCGGCGCGCCTGCTGCGGGAGATGGGCGTCCCGGCGATCATCCACCAGCCCTCGTACTCGATGCTCAATCGCTGGACCGAGGACGACAATCTGCTGGACACGCTGGAGGCGGCCGGGATGGGCTGCATCTCCTTCGCGCCGCTCGCGCAGGGGCTGCTGACCGGCAAGTACCTGAAGGAGATCCCGGAGGGTTCACGCGCGACGCAGGGCAAGTCGCTCGACCCGGACCTGCTGAGCGAGGACGTCGTCCGCCGGCTGAACGGGCTGAACGACATCGCGCAGCGTCGCGGCCAGTCCCTCGCGCAGATGGCGCTGAGCTGGGTGCTGCGGGACGAGCGGATGACGTCGGCGCTGATCGGCGCCTCCAGCGTCAAGCAGCTGGAGGAGAACCTGGCCGCGCTCGAAGGTCCGAAGCTGACCGACGAGGAGCTGACCGAAATCGACTCGTTCGCCGTCACCACGGCGGGCACGAACATCTGGAACGGCCGGCGCTGAACTCCCGTAACGGGAGTGGGGGTTGACCCGGGGAAGTCCGGGACAAAAAACGGGCCGGTCCGTGGGGGGGGATACGGACCGGCCCGAGGGGGGGTTTCCACCATAACCCTTCGTAAGTGCGGACGCTCGCATCGGCGCCCCACAACTACGCTCCGAAGTCGTACGGCGACTCCAGGAGGGGGCTTTCAAGCCGCCCCGCAGCAGGTTGGACGGGGTTCGCGGCCCCGATTCGGGGGATCCTCCGCCCCCGGCGTGGCGTCCCTCTCCCGTGTCACACGCGTGGTTGACGCGGGGGCGGCCCTTCGGGCTCCGCCACGGGTGAATGGCGTGATTGCGGCCGGAGCACCGCGCAGCCCCCTCCACTGCGCGGTACCGACGCGCAGCTTTGCTCGCGCGAATTGCCGTTGGTCTGAACTTACGTGATTCTTAGGCCGCATTGGATCGCGTATCGATAACGATCCGGATCGGTTGCTCAGTGCGTCCAGGCGCGCTCGCGCAGCAGGCGCAGGCCGTTGAGGCCGACCAGGACGGTGGAGCCCTCGTGCCCCGCGACGCCGAGCGGCAGCGGCAGATGCCCCGCCAGGTCCCAGATCACGAGCCCGGCGATGAACACACCCGCGATGACGAGGTTCTGGACGACCAGGCGGCGCGCGTTCCTGGACAGCGCCACCGTGCGCTCCAGGGCGCCCAGCTCGTCCCGTACGAGGACGGCGTCCGCGGTTTCGAGGGCCAGGTCGGAGCCGCCGCGGCCCATGGCCACGCCGGTGTGCGCGGCGGCGAGCGCGGGTGCGTCGTTGACTCCGTCGCCGACCAGGAGGACGGTGCGGCCGGCGTCCGCCAGTTCACGTACGGCGTGCGCCTTGTCGTCGGGCAGGAGGCCTGCGCGTACGTCGCCGGGGGCGATCCCGACCTGGTGGGCCACGGCCGCCGCGGCGTGGGCGTGGTCGCCGGTGAGGAGGATCGGGGCGGTGCCCGTGCGGGCGGCCAGTGCGCGGATCGCCTCCGGCGCGGTGGGGCGGAGTGTGTCGGTCAGGGTGAGGCGGCCGGCCAGGGTTCCGTTTACCTGGACGGCGACCTCGGTGCCGGGGGTTGTTGTGGGGTGGAGGCCCATGTGGGGTGGGGAGCCCGCGGAGATTTCGAGGGGCTTGTCCGCGGGCTCGGCGGAGGCGGCGATCGGTGCGCAGTTCCCCGCGCCCCTAGATACCTTGCCCGAGACGCCCTTTCCGGGAGTCGACTCGAATGCCTCTACGGGGTACAGGGGCAGAGAGCGGTCTGTTGCCGCCCTTACGATCGCCCTGCCCACCGGGTGTTCGCTGTGTTGCTCCACCGATGCCGCCAGGGTCAGCAACTCGGCCTCCGTGTACGGGGGTTCGGGGTGGAGTTCCGTCACCTGGGGGACGCCCTCCGTCAGTGTTCCCGTCTTGTCGAAGGCGACCGTGTCGGTGCGGCCGATGCGTTCCATCACCACCGCCGACTTGATGAGCACGCCGTGGCGGCCCGCGTTCGCGATCGCCGACAGCAAGGGCGGCATCGTCGCGAGCACCACGGCGCACGGCGAGGCCACGATCATGAAGGTCATGGCCCGGAGGAGGGCGTCGGTGAGCGCGTCGCCGAAGGCCAGCGGGACCAGGAAGACCGCGAGGGTCGCGGCGACCATGCCGAGCGCGTAGCGCTGCTCGATGCGCTCGATGAACAGCTGGGTCGGCGCCTTGGTGCGGGTGGCCTCCTCGACCAGGGCGACGATGCGGGCGATGACCGTGTCGGAGGGGTCGCGGGCGACGCGGACGCGCAGCGCGCCGGTGCCGTTGAGGGTGCCGGCGAACACCTCGTCGCCGACGGTCTTGGGTACGGGCAGGGGTTCGCCGGTGATGGTGGCCTGGTCGACGTCGCTCGCGCCGTCGACGACGCGGGCGTCCGCACCGACGCGTTCGCCGGGACGGATCAACAGGACGTCATCGATGGCGAGTTCGGAGGCGGGGACGGTCTCCTCCGTCCCGTCGACGGTGAGGCGGGTGGCGGTCGCGGGGGCCAGGTCGAGCAGTCCGCGCACGCTGTCCTCGGTGCGGGCGGTGGCGAGGGCCTCCAGGGCGCCGGAGGACGCGAAGATCACGACGAGCAGGGCGCCGTCCATGACCTGTCCGATCGCGGCGGCGCCGAGTGCGGCCACAACCATGAGCAGGTCGACGTCGAGGGTCTTCTCGCGCAGCGCCCTGAGGCCTTCGAGTCCGGGCTCCCAGCCCCCGGCCACGTACGCGACGGCGTACAGCGGGCCCCACAACCAGGCGGTGGCGCCCAGGAGTTGGAGCGGGAGGGCGAGGAGGAAGGCGGCGGTCGCGGTCGCCGCCCAGCGTGCCTCGGGGAGGGCGAGCAGCGGGGTGCGGGAGCCGTGGGTGGCGCGTGGCGCGGCGGGGGCGGTCGCGGCGGCCTCGGCCGGTGCGGAGGCGGACACGGGTGCAGGCATGGGGCTCACGATACAGGAACACATGAAGACCTCTTCATGCATGCCATGGCAGACGGTCGTCACCTGGATACGATGAGCCCATGGGCCATGGAATCGATCACAAGAGCAGCACGCGCGAGCGGCTCGACGCCGTGGGCGCGGCGGATGTCGCGGCGACGCTCCAGGCCCTCGCGACCCCGTCCCGGCTGCGCATCCTGGCCCGCCTTCAGGAGGGGCCGTGTGCGGTCGGCGACCTCGCGGAGGCGGCAGGCCTTGAACAGTCCGCGTGCTCGCACCAGCTGCGGCTGCTGCGCAATCTGGGCCTGGTCAGCGGTGAGCGCAAGGGACGCTCGATCGTCTACGCGCTGTATGACGACCACGTCGCGCAGCTTCTCGACCAGGCGCTTTTCCATGTGGAGCACCTGCGCATCGGACTGCGCGACGAGGCGTAGTTTTCTGCGGTCGCGGTTTCCTGCGGTCGCGGTTTTCTGCGGTCGCGGTTTTCTGCGGTCGCGCCGCCTTCAGTGCAAGGCGAGGCGGATGCCGGCGATGCGGCCCGCCTCGTCGAAGCCGATCTCGGCCGGGACGGAACCGGGCAGCTCCGCGGCGATCTGCCCGCCGTTGTCCCGGTACGCCACCCCGTGGTGGTCGAAGAAGCCCGCGACCAGGCGCCTAGCGTCGACCCCGAGCAGGCCCTCGGCCTGGACGAGCGTGCGCGGCAGCGTGACCGGGTCGAGAGGGGCGCGCGGCACCTGCGGGTCCTCGGGCAGGAAGTAGACCTGGGTCTCCGGGTTCGCGGGCACGCCTATGTAGCCGGGAGCGCCCGCCACGCCCATCCCCGCGAAGGCGAGGGTCTCGGCGGCCCGGCGGGGGTCGGGGAAGCCGGACAGGTCGAGCACCTGGGTCGTGAACTCGGCTATCCCCCGGCTCTGGCCGAATCGCCCCACCTGTTCGGAGAGCGCCGCGACGGGCGTGCCGCGCAGTTCGGGGTTGGCCCAGCCCCACATCCACGACCGCTGGGCGGCGTCATACGTACCGAGAACGCCGACCCGTATGTCCACGTGGCCCTGCCGGTAGCGGCATGTCGGCAGGTCGGCCGTCCACGACGCCCCTTCGGGCAGGAACCCCATGAGAGCTTCGAGCTGAGCGCCACCCCACGCCGCGTGCCGCTCGGTCTCGTACAGGAAAGCTTGGCTGAATTGCGTGTGGCTCATGGGGCGGGACCTTACGCGAGACGGCTGTAGAGGCCAGAGTTACGGAGGTGGCCAGAGGCGCCAGTTACGGCTTGCGTGCCTCGATGAGATGGCGGCTGCTGTGGGCCACGAACGACCCTTCCCGCTTGATCTGCTCGTGCAGCGCCCGGAGTTGGGAATCGTAGGCGTCAACTGTGAAGCCAGGGACCATCCATACGACCTTGCGCAGAAAGTGGACAACGGCCCCGATGTCATGAAACTCGATGCGCAACCGCTCGGCGCGCAGGTCGACGATCTCCAGTCCGGCCGCCTCCGCCTCGCGCTGCTCCGCGTACGGGTCACGCCCCTCGCGCACCTCGGCCGGCTGCGGCCCAAGGAAGTACTCGACCAGCTCGAACACGCTGCTGGGGCCCACGTGTTGGGCGAAGTACGTGCCGCCGGGGCGCAGCACGCGGGCGATCTCCGTGAAGTGGGCCTTCACCGGATGGCGGGCGGTGACCAGCTCGAAGGCCGCGTCGGCGAAGGGCAGCGGGGCGTCGTCGGGCGAGGCGACGACGACCACGCCCCGGGGGCCCAGGAGGCGGGTGGCCTTCTCGACGTTCGGGGGCCACCCCTCGGTCGCCGCCATCAGGGACGGCAGCTTCGGGGCCAGGTTCAGCACCTCACCCCCACCGGTGTGCAGATCGAGGGCGGATTCCGCACCGACGAGCCGCTCCCCCATGAGGCGGGCATACCCCCAGGAGGGCCGCTCCTCGGTGGCCCGTCCGTCGAACCAGGAAAAGTCCCAGCCCTCGGTGGGAGCGGCGACGGCCTCGGCGACGAGCTCTTCGTAGGGGCGGTCCGCATGAGTGGGACGAAGGTTGTCGGAAGTGGTCATGCTGCGCATGATCGCAGTCACACCCGGTCGGATTCATCTCGATTTCGCCGGTACTGGGGGTAGCCCCCGGGTGGGGGTGGGGGTTGGCCCTCTTCCGTAGAACAGGGGGATCGCACGTACCCTTGGCGTTCCCCACCGGCATTCTCCAGCCCCACACCTCCATCAGGCCCGTCCGTCCTACCGCCTCACCGCAGAAATGCGAGCACATGTCCGTACGTTCCGCGATAGCGACCTGGCTGACCCGCCTCTACTTCTCCCGGCTGCGCAGAAAGGGGGGAAGCCTCGACCTGTCCGTGCTGTCGAAACTCCCCGACGCCGCGCTGCTGCCGCTGCGCCGCGAGGGCGTCGACCCGGTCCCCGAGATCGGTGCGCTGCGCGACCGCGAACCCGTCAGCAAACTGCCGATTCCCGGCATGACGGTGTGGCTGGTGTCCGGCTACGACGAGGCGAAGGAGGTCCTCGGCAACGCGAAGGCGTTCAGCAACGACTTCCGCAACCTGGTGGGGGTGGGCGGTGCCGAGGCCGAGCAGCACCCCGGCGGCCTCGGCTTCTGTGACCCGCCGGACCACACGCGGCTGCGCCGCCTGTTGACGCCCGAGTTCACGATGCGCCGCCTCTCACGGCTCACGCCGCGCATCCACTCGATCATCGAGGAGCAGCTGGCGCATCTGGAGAAGGCGGCCCGGGAGTCGCCCGACGGCACGGCCGACTTCGTCGAGCACTTCGCGATGCCGGTCCCCGCGCTCGTCATCTGCGAGCTGCTCGGCGTCCCGTACGAGGAGCGCGACGCGTTCCAGCAGTTCTCGGTCGCCCGCTTCGATGTGCTGGGCGGCGCGGGAGCCTCCTTCGGCGCGGTCTCCCAGTCGCTCGACTACCTCCGCGGCGTCGTCGCGGAGCAGCGCCGCAACCCGGGCGAGGGCCTGCTCGGCATGCTGGTGCGCGAGCACGGCGACAACATCACCGACGAGGAGCTCACGGGCCTCGCGGACGGCGTCCTGACCGGTGGCCTGGAGACGACGGCGAGCATGATCGCCCTCGGCACCATGATCATGCTGAAGGACCGCGAGCACTTCACGGCGCTGCGCGACGCGGAGGACCCGGCGACGGTCGCGGCACCCTTCGTCGACGAGCTCCTGCGCCACCTCACGGTCGTCCAGACCGCCTTCCCGCGCTTCGCGCGCGAGGACACCGAGATCGGCGGGGTGCCGCTCGCCGCCGGCGACATAGTCATCGTCTCGCTGAGCGCGGCGGACCGCGATCCCCGGCTCGGCGGGGCCGACGACGATATGGACGCCTTCCTCCCCGCGCGCCCGCCCTCCTCGTCCCACCTGGCGTTCGGCTACGGCATCCACCGCTGCATCGGCGCGGAACTCGGCAAGATGGAACTGCGCGCGGCCTTCCCCCAACTGGTGCGGTGCTTCCCGGAGTTGCGGCTCGCGGTGGAGCCCTCGGAGCTGGAGTTCCGGAAGCTGTCGATCGTGTACGGGGTGGAGCGGCTGCCGGTGTACGTGGACTGATCCGGCGACGGTCCCTGCCACCGGTGCGTGGGGCTGTGACCGCGAACTACGGCCTCTTCGTAGTCCTCCGTCACAGTCCCGTGTTCGCGTGTTCGCGTGTTCGCGTGTTCGCGTGTTCGCGTGTTCGCGTACTTCCGTACTCCCGCGGGCCTGTCCGCGTCAGCTCGACTTCGGGAGGGAGACCTCGACCCTGCGGTTCTTCTTCCGGCCCTGCTCCGAGTCGTTGTCCGCGATCGGGTAGTCCTCGCTGTAACCCCTGACCTGGAACGTGATGTCCGAGCCCTGCGCGCCGAGCGCCGCGGTCAGAGCGTCGTGGACGGCTTCCGCGCGGTTCTTGGAGAGCTTGAGGCCGTGGGCGTACGAGCCGAGGTTGTCGGTGAACCCGAAGACGCGTACGGAGCTTGCCTTCTGGTTCTTGATCTCGTCGGCGATCGCCTGGATCCGGGAGTTCCCGTCGGGGTTCAGCTTCGAGCTGTCCTTGGGGAAGAGGACCTCGGCCTGAAGGGCGAACGTCACGTCCTCATTGGTGTCCGTACGGCGCTCCTCGCCGGAGAGGTCCTCCACGACGGACTTGATGTCCAGGACCTTGGCGGGGGCGAGGGTGGCCCCGTCGGCGAGCTTGAGCCCGGGGTTGTTGGCGTCCACGTCCGGGGGTGCGGCGGTCGATCCGGTGCCGGGCGGGGTTGACGGTTCATCGTCGGCGTGGGCCACCACTGTGCCCGTGGTGAGCAGGAGGGCCGTGAGCGCGGCCGCGGTCAGGTGACGTCGGGGCATGTCAATCGCCCTCGGTGATCTCGATGGGGGCGGGAGGCATGCCGCCAACCTGGAGACTGACCTTGGTGGTGCCCTCGGCCGGGGCCGGGAATTGGGCGTACCAGTCCTTCGTCTCGCCATTGAGCACACCACCCGTGAAGCGGGTGCACAGGCAGCGCCCCTGGGTGTCCCTCAGGACGAGGTACTTCTTCTTGCCGGCCTCATCAACGAGCGCAGCACCGGCCATCGAGCCACCGTTTGACGCCAACTCCTTCTCGTCGCCGCGCCAGTCGACGACCGCCCACGGCTTGCCCGTGTTGTTCGTGACGGTGCCCTCAACGGTGAGGAAGCCTCCCCCATCCCGCTTCGCCGATGTGACGGACAGCGCGATGCCGCCCTGCCCTTTCACCTCGGCCAGCGGTTCCGCGGACGGCGACTGTGACTCCTTCTGCTTGTCGCCGCTCTCCTGCTGCGCCGGGGCGGAGGATTTGGGGGCGTCGTCCGCCTTGTCGCCATCGCCTCCGCAGCCGGCCACGGAGAGGACCAGGCCGGTCGTGATCGCCACCGCGGCCAGCGCCCGGCGGGTCGTCGTAGTGCGCCGAAGTTTCATCGCTACGGCTTCCCTCTCTCGTCAGTCGGCAAGGCGGACGGCGAACAGGTCGGACGCGTCCGGCAACTCGTCCAGGTCGAAGTCCTCGGGGTCAAAGTCCACCGTCTTACCGTCGCAGGTGAGTTGCAGGGGCTTCTTCGGGTCGGCGTCCAGCGGAACGTCGCAGCGTGGCTGTACGACCGCCGTGGCGTGCGCCTTCGCCCGCTGGTTCTCCGTGCCGGGAATGATCGTGTCTCCCACGGTGTGGAGGGTCTCCACGCCTACCTCGTAACCCGGGTGGCCGTTGACCTTCGTGAAGGCCGGGCCGTTCACGACTTCGGCGTCATTGGCCGCTGCCAGACGACCCGCCGCGGCCCCCGGCGCACCGTCGTCCTTGGGGTCCATGCCGTCCAGCCAGTCCAACCAGTTGTCGCCGCCTTCGAGCGCGTCACCCAGCCCCAGCATCAACTCGTCGCGCGCGGACTGGGCAGCCGCCAACGCCGCTGCGTCTGCGGCCGATTGGGCGCCGTTGCGCGCCGACGCGGCCTGGGCAAAGGCGAAGAAGGCGAAGGCGGCGAAGAGCAGGATGGCGGTCAGCCAGATGTAGATCGGGAGGGTCGATCCCCGATCACCACAAAGGTGCGACGAACTCAACCACCGATGACGTTGTTGATGGCGCCCAGGATCGCGTTGGAAATCATCCCGTCGAGCCCCAGGCCATCGATCGCCACGAAAATCCCCGCGATCAGAATCATCAGCCCCGCGTACTCCACAAACCCGGCCCCGGAATCCCGCCGAGCCCCCCGAACCCGCTCTCCCAGCGTATTGGTCCACGTCACCCACACCCCGAGCAGTTTGTCCCTGATCACGGGAGCCCCCTTTCACCACTTCCGACACTTTCGCCAAGGCAACCAAATCAACACACGCAACGTACGTGGAGCGCAACCCTCTGCACCCGTATTCGCCAAGTAAGGGGTCGCGCTTGACCGGAAGTTGTCGGCGCGTTGCGTCGCCCGTCATCGCCGGAACCCCCTTACGTAGGACACTCAACGACCCAATACCGAGCCGAAGTTGGTTCCGGAACCGAGGAACATCCCCGTTCCGATCAAGATCATCGTCGCCGGCAACATGAACACCAGCGTCACCATCGTCGCCTTCGGAATCGTCTTCGCCGCACGGCGGCGGGAGTTCTGGGCGTCCGTGCGGCGCATGTCCGTGGCGAGTTGGATGAGGGTGTCCGCGATCGGGGAGCCGAGTTCCTCGCCCTGTTGCAGCGCCGAGACGAACTGGGCGACCTGTTCGGAGGCGTTGCGGCGGCGGAGTTCGTCGAAGGCCTGGCGGCGGGGGACGCCCATGTCCATCTGGCGGAGCGTGATGCGGAGTTCGTCGGCCCACGGGCCCTCGTACTTCTCCGAGACCCGGTCAAGCGCCTGGCGGAAGCCGAGGCCCGCCGAGACCACCACCGCGAGGACGTCCAGGAAGTCGGGGAGCGTGCGGTCGATGACTTCCTTGCGGTCGCGGACCGCCTGCCAGATCAGCGCGTCCGCCGCCAGCGCGCCGAAGGCGAGGGTCAGGAGCCCGAAGAGAGGGCTGTCGGCGGAGAGGAAGACCAGGCCCATGATCAGGCCGAACATCCCGTACACCGCCCTGCGCGCCGCGTAGCGGTCGATCGTCAGGCCGCCCGGGTTGCCCGCCATGTCGATCTTCCGGCGCTTGGCGTCGACGCGGCGCGGGCCCATGAGGCGCAGCACCAGCGGCGCGAACCGCATGCCGATGCGGTCGACCGCGGAGCCGGTGGTGGAGACCCGGCTGGCGCCCACCTCCAGGGCCAGGGCCAGGTCGCTGGGGACCTTGGCGTCCGCCCGGTACATGCGGATGCCCAGGCAGATCCCCAGGACCGCCACCCCCGTAAGGGCCGCGAGGAGTACGCCCATCATCGTTGTCGACATCGTCTCCTCACACCTCGATTCGGCCGAGGCGGCGGATCACGAAGAAGCCGATGCCGTAGAGGGCGAGTGAGATGAGGATCAGGGCCCGGCCCATTCCCGAGTCCGTCACGCGCGCCAACGCCCCGTCGTTCGAGGAGTTGATCAGGAGGAGGGAGCCGAGGCCGAGGAGCGGGACCGTGAAGGCCGTCGCGTTGACCTCGGAGAGCATCGTGCGGATCTCGCGGCGGGTCTCCTTCCGGTCCTCCAGCGTTTTTGTGAGATTGCGGAGGGAGGAGACCACCGTGCCGCCCGCCTTGTTGGAGAGGACCAGCGTGGTGACGAGGACGACCAGTTCGCGGGAGGGTAGGCGGGTTGCGAGTTCGTCCAGGGCGTCGTCCACCGAGCGGCCGAGTGCCAACTGGTCGGCCACGCGTGAGAGTTCCTCGCCCGCGGGCGCTTCGAGTTCGTCCGCCGCCATCGCGAGCGACGTGCGCAGCGCCAGGCCCGCGGCCGTCGCGTTCGCCAGGAGGCGGGCCACGTCCGGGAGTTGGTTGATGAAGGCCTCGATGCGTTTCTGGCGTTGCCAGTTGAGGAAGATCAGCGCGCTGTAGATGGTCACCAGTGCCGCGATCGGGCCGAAGAACGGTGCCAGTGTCGACGCCGCCAGCAGCCACAGGCCCACCGCGACCACGGCTACGTAGACCGAGAACTCGCCCGCCGTCACGTCCAGGCCCGTCGCCGACAGGCGCAGGTGCACCGAGCGGCCCAGGCGCGTGCGGCGCAGGCGGCGGTCGATGGTGGTGAAGCGGCGGGCCCGGCCGCCCACGCCGCCGGCGGCCGGGTCGCCGCCCGCCGGGTACGCGTCCAGGCGGTCGACCAGATCCTGGCTCCGGGCCCGCCCCGAAGCCAGCGCGTGGACGCCCGCGATCGCGACGACACAGGCGAAGACCGTGGCAACCAGGGCCAGTAGGACAGCAGTTGTCATCCCGTCGCCTCCCTCGTGTTGCGTTCGTCCACCGACTCCACGACGCCGAACGCGGGTGGCACCGCCTCCCCCGCCACGTAGAGCCGGTCGGCGAGGAGACGGGGCAGCGGGAGGTGTTCGTAGTAGCCGCGGACCCGGCGGATCTCGTCGTCCGTGGCCCCGGAGACGTAGGGCTGCGCGACGAAGCGGGTCGCGGACGCGATCCTGAACTGTTCGCGGCCGTGCGAGATCAGCAGCGCGATCTCGGTGATGCGGCGGGAGCCGTCGGCGGCGCGCGTGAGCTGGACGAGGACGTCCACCGCCGAGTTGATCTGGTCGCGCAGCGCCTCGAAGGGGACGTCCACCTCCGACATGGAGCCGAGGGTCTGGAGGCGGGTGAGGGCGTCCTCCGCCGTGTTCGCGTGGACCGTGGCGAGCGAGCCGTCGTGGCCGGTCGACATCGCCTGGAGCATGTCGAGCGTCTCGCCGCCGCGGACCTCGCCGACGATGATGCGGTCGGGGCGCATGCGCAGGCTGTTGCGGACCAGGTCGCGGATGGTGATCTGGCCCTTGCCCTCCACGTTCGCGGGCCGGGACTCCAGGCGGATCACGTGCTCCTGCTGGAGCTGGAGTTCCGCCGAGTCCTCGATCGTGATGATGCGTTCGTGGGACGGGATGAGCGCCGAGAGGGCGTTCAGGAGAGTCGTCTTCCCGGAGCCCGTGCCGCCGCTCACGATGATGTTGAAGCGGGCGCGGACGCAGGCCGCGAGGAACATCAGCATGTGCTCGTCGAGCGAGCCGAGTTCCAGGAGTTCGCCCATGCTGTACGCGCGTGGGAAGCGGCGGATGGTGAGCGTGGCGCCGGTGAGCGAGAGCGGCGGGATGATCACGTTGACGCGTTCGCCGGTGGGGAGGCGGGCGTCGACCATCGGGTTGGACTCGTCGACGCGGCGGTTCACCGTGGAGACGATGCGTTCGATCGTCTGCATGAGCTGCTCGGACGAGGCGAAGCGGAGCGGGAGTTGCTCCACCCGGCCCGCTCGTTCCACGAAGATCGAGTCCGGGCCGTTCACCATGATCTCGGTGATCGAGGCGTCCGCGAGGAGGGGTTCGAGGATGCCGAGGCCGAGGGCCTCGTCCACGACGCGGCGGATCAGCTGGGTGCGCTCCGTCGAGGAGAGGACCGGGCCCTCGCGGCTGATGATGTGGCCGAGTACGCGCTCCAGGCGGAGCCGGCGTTCGGCGGCCTGGAGCGACGACATCTCCGCGAGGTCGATCTCCTCCAGGAGCTTGGTGCGGTAGACGGCCACCAGGCCCTCGTCGCGGTCGGCGGGTGTGGCGGTTCCGGGGTCGCCGCCTGCCGGGTCGCGGGTGGCGATCACTCTTGAGCGAAGGCTCATGTCTTCAGGTCAACTCCCCTCGTTCTCGCGGTCGTTCGGCATGGTTGCCGTGCGGTGGAGGTACCAGCCGTCGCCGAACAACGGGATGACCGGTGGTACGTGGACGGTGACCGTGTACGTCACGGCGTCCCCGCCGCCCCCTGCCGCCTCGGGGTTCAGCCAGGCGCTCGCCGCGGCGTCGGCGGCCGCCTGGGCGGTGCCGGGCGCGAGGGATTCGGACCGGGCCGCTGCGCGGGCGGCGGATCCGGCCTGGTTGGCGGCGTAGCCGACGAGGCCGAGTTGGATTGCGGCCATGCCGATGACGAGGAGGAAGGGGAGGAAGCCGGCGAACTCCAGCATCGAGACTCCGCGGTCGCCGGACAGGTTTCGCCGCGGCGGGGTTGACGCCTCGGGGCTCTGCCCCGGACCCCGCGGGCTCTCGTCCAAAGGCGGGGCTTCAGATTCCGTCACCGGACCACCTCCGTCGCCGCTCCCGCCTCGCCCTTCACCGACCAGCCCGGGTTCACGCCCGGGAAGAAGAGGGGGACGTCCACGTCGACCGTCGCTCGGGTCACCGTGCCGTCGTCCGTGCACGTGATCTGCGCGTCCTGCCACGCCCCCGGCAGGTTCTTGCGGCCCGCCGTGTTGCAGGCCCCTGCCATGTCCCCGGTCCCCGCGGCAGCGGATGTCGCCGCCCGCGCCGCCTCGTCCGCCGCGTTGCCCGCCAGGGAGTACGTGTAGCCGTACAGGACGCACTGCCACATCAGGGCGAGGACGACGAGGATGAGCGGGAACATCGCCGCGAACTCGAGGGTCACCGCGCCCTTGTCCGAGCCGCGGCGGCGGGCCCGGCGGCCGGACGTCGGGGGTGTGGGCGTGGCCACGAGGTCGAGTTCCGCCGCCAGCGCCCACATCGCCTGCTTGACCGACGAGCGGTTGTCGAGGTCCTGCATGCGGCCCGCGTCGACCGCCGCCTGGAGTTCCTTGTACGCGGCCGGGATGGAGGTGCGGGCCGTCTTTGTGCCGGTCACCCGTTCCACCAGCGTCGGCTGGATCTCCGCCGAGCGGGCGTGCCGGTTGACGACCGTGAGGGTCTCCTCCGCCTTGCGGATCTGGAGGCGGTCCCAGAGGCGGACCATGCGCTTCGCCGCGCGTACCGCCACGACGTCCGGGGTGACCAGGAGGGCCGTCTGGTCGGCGAGTTCTATGGCCGTGGTGTTCGCCGAGGACATTTGCGTACCGCAGTCGATGACCACCACGTCGTAGCGGGCACGCAGGGCGTGGATCACCTGGCGGGCCACGCGGTCCGTGACGTCCTCGCCGCGTTCGCCGTCGGCGGGGGCGAGGAGCAGGTCGACGCCGGACTCGTGGGCGAAGGCGGCGTCCTGGAGGACGCGGGGCGTGATGTCGCGGATCGCGGCGAGGTCGGCGACGGAGCGGCGGAACTGGACGTCGAGGTAGGAGGCCACGTCGCCGGACTGGAGGTCCAGGTCCAGGAGGGCGGCCGTGCGGCCGGATGCCCTTGCTGCGAGGGCGAGTTGGACCGCGGTGACCGTGGTTCCTACGCCGCCCTTCGCGCCCGCCACCGCGATGACCCGGCCGCCGCCGCCCGCCGGGACGAGTTCGGTTCCCGTGCCGCCCGCCAGGTGGCGGCGCATGCCCGCCGACCAGGAGGCCGCCGCGTGGACGCGTTCCGCGAGGGCGTCGTAGCCGAGGGGGAACGCGACGATGCCGCGCGCTCCGCTGTCCATCGCGGCGGTGAGGAGGGCGGGGCCGGCGTCGGCGGTGAGCAGGACGACGCCCACCGCCGGGAAGCGGAGCACCAGGTCGCGGATGAGGTCGAGGGCGGGGACGGGGCCGATGCGGTCGTGGACCAGGACGACTTCGGGGAGCTCGTCCAGGGACTCGGCGGCGAGGCCGGCGAGGGTGTCGAGCAGGGCGGTGGCGTCGGGGACGGGTGGGGCGGGTTCGGCGTCGGGGAGCTGGGAGAGGAGTGTGACGAGGCCTCTGGCGGTTTCCGGGTCAGCTACCGCCGGGAGGATACGGGTGGTCATCGGCGGGAACCTCCGTTCCGCGGCGCCGTGGTTGACGTCTCGGGGCTCTGCCCCGGGCCCCGCTGCTCAATCGCCGCAGGGGCTTGAAATGCCCGTACCTGCGCGCGGGCTTGATGTGGCCGAACCGGAGTTGACGTCTCGGGGCGCTGCCCCGGACCCCGCGCCTCAATCGCCGGCGGGGCTTGAGTGGCCCGGGCTTGAAGTGAGGTGGTCACTTGTCGCCCTCCAAGGTGTACGAGCGGTCCTCCGGGGTGATTTTCTCGGTGTCGCCGGGGGCCACCAGGGCCAGGCGGACGTGGGTCGCGAACGACTCGGCGTAGGCGACCCGTTGGGCGTCCGCGGGGCCGAGGGCGAAGGTGATCGGGACGGCCTCGCCCTGTCTGCGGGTGGAGTTCTCGCTGTCCGCGGCGCCCTGCTGGTCGATCGGGGTCAGCTTGCCCACGTCGATCACCCCGGCGTTCTCCACGATGACCTTGGACTGGTCGCGCTGCTTGTCGTTCTCGGCCTTGAAGGTGGCGTAGATGTTGACCTTCGAGCCGGGGTTGATCTTCCCGGCGACGCCGGTCTCCGCGTCGATCATGATGGCGATCTCCTGCTGTCCCGCCTCCAGCTTCGGGCGGTCGACGATCATGTCGGACTGGAGCAGGGAGCCCTTCTTGAGCTGCGTGACGGCGATCTTGCCGCGGATGTCGCCGAGGTCGGTGACGGCCGTGGCCGACAGCCACCGCTTCGGCATTTCCACCTTTTCGAACTGGTCCGCCGTGAGCTGCTTGTACGGGGACACGTCCTGTTTCAGCTCGTACGCGTCCACCTCCGGCGCCACCTTCGAGTTCACGTCACGGATCACGGCGAGCACACCGGCGAACGCGCCGATGGCGCACAGGGCCGAGACGACCAGGAGTATGACGCCGCGGCGCTGACGTGAATTCATGGACCGAGCAACCTCGTTGGTAGGGGTCAGGAGTGGGTCGGACGTGGGAGTGCTGTTCGGGTCGAGCCCGCCGCGGGTGTGAGTGCCGAGCGCGTCGGCGCGCCCGTGCCCTCGGGTGGCGCCTCGCCCGCCAGCGGCGCGGAGCAGAACCCGCAGCGGTCACCGATGAGTTCGAGGCCGCACCAGTGGCACTGTTCGCGGCGGACCGAGGAGACGAGTTGGTAGAGGACCGAGATGTCGGGGATCGCCGCCGCGAATTCGACGATGCGGCCGGGGCTGGCCTGCTTGCCTGTCGCCCACCATCGCGGTGACTCGGCCGGCAGCCGCGTCCGCGTCACCCCCTGCACCCGCCAGGCGGGCGCGAGGACACCCGTGAGCCAGTCCGGCGTGCTCTGGCCGACGGCGTAGACCATGCGGGTCCCGAAGGCGGGGCCTGTCGGTGTCTCCGAGCCCGTCAGGCGCAGGAGTTGGGGTTGCGGCGAGGCGACCACCGCGAACTGGGCGTTCGGGGACCAGGACTTCGCGTGCGCCTTCAGGGAGACCGGGACCCGGTCCAGTTTCGCCACCGATCCGACGACCGCGCCCGCGTAGACGTAATGCGCGAGCAGGCGGGCCGACGACGCGAGCACGCCCGGGCTGAAGTCGCAGATCGACAACTGCCGCAATTGCAGCGCCAGTACGGCGAGCCCGAGCGGCGGGAGCGCGGGGCGCAGGATCGCGATCCGGTCGGTTTCCAGCACGGAACGGATCGAATGCAGCCGGTGCACGGTCGCGTCCGGCGCCGATTCCGGGCAGAGCACGATCACGTACCCGTGCTGTTCGATCAGTGTGTGGACGTCGGTCAGGGCGCGGTCGAGCGGATACTTCTGCTGCGGTTCGCCCACGGGCAGCACGGTGGCGGTCGGTGTGTGCCGGTCCGGCGAGGCGAGGACCAGGTCGGGGTCGGTCACGGCTATGGCGGTCGGCACGCGTGAACCCCCCGGTCGTCGCTCTGCGTCCCTCCAGCAGCACCTCGCGGTGCCGCTGCCTGAGCACCATATCCACGCAGCCGCCCCGCAACACCCCACTTCGCACTGTTCACGGGGCGATGGGGGCGAGTCGGGGGCGGGTTGGCGAAGAAGCGCCGGTGACAACCCTTGACAAGTCCAATGGTCTGGACCAGTTTGTACGGCCAGCAGCTGCTTCCTCAACTCCCCCCACTTCTCCCCCACTTCGGTGCCGGGAGACCTCCCCCCACTTGGAGGAAGAAATGGCGCATTCCCATCGCAGACGGTCCCGGCTCGGCGTACTTCTTGGCGCGTTCACGGCGGCGGCGCTCGCCGTGGGCGGTCTCGCCACGACAAGTACGGCAAATGCGGCCAGTACGACCGAAAGCTCCACGGCCGCCGTTCCGGCCCACGCCGTCACCGGCTACTGGCAGAACTTCAACAACGGCGCGACCGTGCAGAAACTCGCCGATGTCCCGGACGCGTACGACATCGTTGCCGTCGCCTTCGCCGACGCCACCACGACGCCCGGCGCCGTCGACTTCACGCTCGACTCGGCGGGCCTCGGCGGCTACACGGACGACGCCTTCAAGGCCGACATCAAGGCCAAGCAGGCGGCCGGGAAGTCCGTGGTCATCTCGATCGGCGGCGAGAAGGGCACCATCCAGGTCAGCGACGCGGCCTCCGCGACCAACTTCGCCGACTCCGTGTACGCGCTCATGCAGGAGTACGGGTTCGACGGGGTCGACATCGACCTGGAGAACGGCCTCAACTCCACCTACATGTCACAGGCGTTGAAGTCCCTGGCCGCCAAGGCGGGCAGCGGGTTCGTGCTCACCATGGCGCCGCAGACCATCGACATGCAGTCGACCTCGGCCGAGTACTTCAAGACGGCTCTCGCGGTCAAGGACATCCTCACCGTCGTCAACATGCAGTACTACAACAGCGGTTCGATGCTGGGCTGCGACGGCAAGGTGTACAGCCAGGGTTCGGTGGACTTCCTGACGGCGCTCGCCTGCATCCAGCTCGAGGGCGGGCTCGACCCCTCGCAGGTCGGCATCGGCACACCGGCCTCGTCGAGCGCGGCGGGCAGCGGCTACGTGGCCCCGTCGGTCGTGAACGACGCCCTCGACTGCCTCACCAAGGGCACCAACTGCGGTTCGTTCAAGCCCTCGAAGACCTACCCGGGCCTGCGCGGCGCGATGACCTGGTCCACCAACTGGGACGCGGCCTCCGGCAACGCGTGGTCCTCGACCGTGGGACCGCACGTCGACGCCATGTGACCCCCGGACGGGCAGCGCCGCCGCTCCCCCGGCGGCGCTGCCCGCACCCGGGCCCGTACGGGCCCCGTACGGATCAGAAGAACTCCGACCACGGCTGGTCCCAGATCTGCTTCGCGCACAGGACGACGAACAGCAGGCCCGCGATGGTCAGCATGCTGTTGCTCAGCCAGCCGTTGCGCCAACTGGCAGGCGTACGCGAGGAGTTCAGCAGCCAGACCAGGGTCAGCGCCAGGAACGGCATGAAGGCCGCGCCAAGGACTCCGTAGATGATGACCAGGCGGAACGGCTGGCCCTGGAAGAGCAGGATGATCGGCGGGAACGTCATCCACAGCAGGAAGCCGCGGAACGGCCAGCCCTTCTCGCGGTCGCCGCTCGCCACTTCCTCGCCGGTGACGACGCGGGAGAGCCGGTAGCGCTCGACGAAGTCGGCGAACATCAGGCTCACTCCGTGCCAGACGCCGATCAGCGAGGTGAAGGACGTCGCGAAGAAGCCGATGAGGAACATCTTCGCCGTCGCCACACCGTACTGGGCCTCAAGGATCTTGGAGAGGTCCACCAGACCCTTGTCGCCCTCGGCGATCGCCGTGTGGGACGCGTGCAGCAGCTCCGCGCCGACGAACAGCATCGCCACGACGAAGATGCCGGTGGTGATGTACGCGACCCGATTGTCGAGGCGCATCACCTTCATCCAGGAGCTGTTCGTCCAGCCCTTCGCGTTGACCCAATAGCCGTACGCGGCAAGGGTGATGGTGCCGCCGACGCCGCCGATCAGACCGAGCGTGTTGAGGATCGAGTCCTTCTCGTCGGGCAGCACCGGGAGCAGGCCCGCGAAGGCGTCGCCGAGATGCGGGGTGACGCGGATCGCCAGATAGACGGTGACGACGAACATGACGCCGACGAGCACCGTCATGACCTTCTCGAAGACGCTGTACTTGTTCAGCCAGACGAAGACCAGGCCGACCACGCCGGACAGGATCGCCCACGGCTTGATCGACCAGTCGGCGGGGAACACGTCGGGGAACAGCGCCTGAAGGGGCAGCCCGCTCGACGACATCGCGGCCGCGCCGTACACGAAGCCCCAGATCACCACGTAGATCACGAAGAAGTACGTGGTCCACTTGCCGAGGCTCGACCAACCGTCGAAGAGGGTGCGGCCCGTCGCCAGGTGCCAGCGGCCCGCCGCCTCCGCGAGGCTGATCTTGACGACGCAGCCGAGGACCGCGGCCCAGAGCAGGGTGTAGCCGAAGTTGCTGCCAGCGATGAGGGTGGCGACGAGGTCGCCCGCCCCGACGCCCGTCGCGGCGACGACGATGCCGGGGCCGATGTATTTCCAGCTGGACTTTCGGGGGTGCGAGTCGGAGGAGGTGGTGACGCCGGTTCCTGGGGTGCCCGTGGTGTCGGCCATGAACACCAAGGGTGCGCAAAGTCACCGCTCTGGCAAGAGGGGCGTCACCACCAACTGCCCGACTAGTCCTCGAAGTACGTGTCCAGGGCCTTGTCCAGCTGGTCCGTCCACTCGGCCAGACGGGTCTTGTCGGGGGCCTCGACGTCGTTCGGGAACCAGCGGCTGTTGGCCATGTGGACGGTCACCGTGAGGCGCTTGCGGACGGTGCCGTACTCGACCGCGCTGATCTCGGACCAGGTGAAGTCGGCCTCCTGGTCGTCGAGCGTGAAACGGACGCCGGTCGCGTCGACGGTGATGGAGCCGCGGCGGTCCTTGGCGTCCATGACGGGGGCGTCGGCGTCGGGCTCCGCGGCGTCCTCTTCGGCATCCGCCGTGTCATCGGGCTCCGCGGAGTCGTCGGCTTCCGCTTCCGTCTCCGTTTCCGCTTCCGGCTCTTCGGGCTCCTCGGGCCGCGCTTCGGGCTGCGTCGTCGTCACCTCCTCCGGCGTCTGATCGGCATCCGTGACCTCGTCGTCCGGCTGCCGTGCGGGAGCCGTCAGGCCAGGGATGTGCGCCGGGTCGAAGCCGGCACCGGTGACGGGCGTGACCTTCTCGTTCTCCATACGCTGCTCCACGGGCGGAAGTATGGCGGACAAGCCTGTGCCGCACCTCCCCCAGGGGTGGGTGCGGCACAGCTGCACGACGGAAACGCTAGACGAAGAAGCTGATCAACAGGGCCACCACGAACCCGGCGATCGAGAGGACCGACTCCAGGACCGTCCACGAGCGCAGGGTGTCCCGCTCGGAGATCCCGAAGTACTTGGAGACCATCCAGAAGCCGCCGTCGTTGACGTGCGAGGCGAAGATGGAGCCCGCCGAGATCGCCATGATGACGAGGGCCGTGTACGGCTGCGAGTAGTCGCCCGCCTGGAGCAGCGGGCCCACGATGCCGGCCGTGGTGACGATGGCGACCGTCGCCGAACCCTGCGCGACGCGCAGCACCAGCGAGATCAGGTACGCCAGGACCATGATCGGCAGACCGATGCTGCTGAACGTGTCGGACAGCGCCTGCGCGATGCCGCTGGCCTGAAGGACCGCGCCGAAGACGCCGCCGGCGCCGACGACGAGCAGGATGTTGGCGACCGGCTTCAGGGACGCGGTGGACACCGTCTCCAGGGACTTGCGGGACCAGCCGCGGCGCAGGCCGAGCAGGTAGTACGCGGCGAACAGCGCGAGGGTGAGCGCCACGAACGGGCTGCCGAAGAACTCGATGACCGAGCGGGCCGTGGACGGGTCCATGGCGATCGAGGAGAAGGTGGCGGCGAGGATCAGCACCAGCGGGATGGCGATGATCGTGAAGACGATGCCGAGCGGAACCGGGTCCTCGCGGGGCGTGATGCCGTCCTTGCGCTGCTCATCGGCGAGCGCGGCCTTCGCCTCGTCGGCGGCCTCGACCATGTCCTGCGGCACCGGCACGAAGATCTTCTTGCCGATCCAGGCGGCCCAGGCCCACGCGGCGAGCACGGCCGGGATGCCGCAGACGATGCCCATGAGGATGACCCAGCCGAGGTCGACGTGGAGCAGACCGGCCGCGGCGACGGGCCCCGGGTGCGGGGGCAGGAACGCGTGGGTCATCGACAGGCCTGCGAGCAGCGGCAGGCAGTACAGCAGGATCGACTTGCCGCCGCGCTTGGCGGCCGCGTAGACGATCGGCGCGAGCACGAAGATGCCGACGTCGAAGAAGACCGGGATGCCGAAGATGAGGCCGGTGAGGCCCATCGCGACGGGGGCGCGCTTCTCGCCGAAGAGGTGGATCAGGCGGGACGCCAGCACTTCGGCGCCGCCCGAGACTTCGAGGATCGCGCCGAGCATGGTGCCCAGGCCGATGATGATCGCGATATGTCCGAGGGTGCCGCCCATGCCGTCCTCGATGACGGACGTGACGTCGGACTTCTGGACGGTGCCGAAGAGTTCGGTGACGGAGAGGCCGGCCGCGAGGCCGACGGCGATGGACACCGTCAGGAGGGCCACGAAGGGCTGCAGCCTGGCCTTGATGATCAGGAAGAGCAGCAGCACGATGCCGAGGACGGCAACGGTCAGCAGGCCGGCCGTGCCGGGTATCAGGAGGAGCAGACCACCGGTGTGCTCGGGCTGGTCCGCGGCGGCGGACGCGAGGGGGGCGTACGGGGACATCGTTGACCTCGTAAGTACATGGGGGGGGGCGCGGGGCGTTTTCAGTGTTTCCAGACAGGGGGGATCGCGGAGCGGCGCACCCACAGGGGCGCCGCTCCGTGACGACGTGCGAACGAGCGGGAGCCCGGGGGCGGGCTCAGGAGGTTCAGCTCAGGACGGCGAGCGCGTCGATCTCGATGAGCAGGCCCTTGGGCAGACCGACGTAGACGGTCGTACGGGCGGAGGCCGGGGCCTTGAGGCCCTGCTCCTCGAAGTACTCGTTGTAGATGGCGTTCATCTCGGCGAAGTGGTCGACGTCCGTCAGGTAGACGCGCATCATCATGACGTCGTCCCAGCTCGCGCCGCCCTCTTCGAGGATCGCCTTGACGTTGGCGAACGTCTGGAGGGTCTGCTCCTTGAGGGTCGGGCCCGCGGGGGTCGGGGCCTTGCCCTCCTCGGCCGGCAGGAAGCCGACCTGGCCGGCGACCTGAAGGATGTTGCCCTTCTTGACGCCGTGCGAGAACTTCGCCGGCGGGGTCGTGTGGGTGGCGGGCGTGAGCGCGGTCTTCTCAGACATGTGAACTGGTCCTTCTTTGAGGGGTGTTACTTGGGGGGTGTGTTACTTGGGGGCTTACTTCGGAGGGGTCCCGGAGTAGTCCCGGCTGATGGCTTCCGCCGTGCGGCGCACCAGCGGGAGCAGTGTGAGGAGTTCCTCGGCGGTGACGACGACATTCGGCGCGGAGACCGACATGGCGGCGACGACCCGGCCGTCCGCGCCGCGGATGGGGGCGCCGACGCAGTTGATGGACTCCTCGTGGCCACCGAGGTCGGTGGCCCAGCCCTGTTCGCGCACCTTCTCCAACTCCCGCAGGAAAGCCGCGGAGTTGGGGGTGGAACGGGACGTGTACATGGGGTAGTCGAGCTTCTCCGCGACGGCGCGGCGCTCGGACTCGGACAGGTCGGCGAGCAGCAGCTTGGCGACGGCGGCCACGGTGATGGCGACCGGCTTGCCGACGCGCGAGTACATGCGCACCGGGTAGCGGCTCTCGACCTTGTCGATGTAGAGGACCTCGTTCTCCGCGTACACGGCGAGGTGGATGGTGTGCCCGACCTTCTCGTTGAGTTCGACGAGGTGGGGGTGGGCGATCTCGCGGACGTCGAGGTTCTCGACGGCTTCCTGGGCGAGCGCGAAGAGGCGGGCGCCGAGCCGGTAGCGCTGGTCGGACTGGCGGTAGACCAGGCCGTGCTCGTGGAGAGTGCGCAGCAGGCGCATGGCCGTGGACTTGTGCACGTCGAGGCGGTCGGCGACCTGGCCCAGGTCGGCGGGTCCCTCGGCGAGCAGCGGCAGGATGCTGAGCGCGCGGTCGACGGTCTGGCTCATGGCGTACGTACCTCCTCGGCGGCCCCGCTGTCGGCTGCGTCGGCTGCTGCCCAACCGGGGCCGAGGTGCAGTGTCCCCCACTGCGCGGCGTCGAGGCCGACCAGGCGGTCCGCCCGGGCGCGGCTCGGGGGCGCGGCGAGGTCGCCGGGCTCGGTGAGGGCGACGGCGGCCCAGAGGTGGCCGTGCCGAAGGCGTTCGGCGACGGGCAGTTCGCGCAGCGTGGCGGAGAGGAATCCGGCGGCGAAGGCATCGCCCGCGCCGACGGCGGCGACGACGTCGACGCGCGGGGAGGGTTCCTCGTGGCGTCCGTCGGCGTCGTACGCGATCGCGCCGTCGGCGCCCCGCTTGACGACGAGCAGCGCGGGCTCGGGCAGCGCCTCCCTGATCGCGTCGGGTCCGCCGGTGATGCCCCAGGCGTCCTCGGCCTCGTCGTCGCCGACGAACACGATGTCGGCGCCGCGCGCGAGCTCCAGGAGTACGTCGGGGCCCTCGGCGGAGCCGGACCACAGGCCGGGCCGGTAGTTGACGTCGAAGGAGACGAGGGGGCGGCCCGCGCGCGGAGCGGTCAGCTCGCGCAGCAGGTCGAGGCAGCCGGCGGAGAGCGCGGCGGTGATCCCGGACAGGTGCAGGATCCGGCCGGAGCGCAGCGCGTCGAGGTCCAGGTTGACGGTGGACATCGCGGAGGCGGCGGACCCGGCGCGGTAGTAGGCGACCTCGTGGGCGGCGGTGGCCCGGTCGCCCGCCGTGCGGAAGTAGATGCCGGTGGGCCGGTGCAGATCGCGGCGTACGGCGGAGGTGTCGACGCCGTACGCGCCGATGGCCTCCACGAGGTGGTCGCCGAACCCGTCGGCGCCGACCCGGCTGACCCACGCGGCCCGGTGCCCGGCGGCGGCGAGCACGCACGCCACGTTGGACTCGGCGCCGCCGATCCCGCGATCGAACGAGGGCACGTCGGCGAGCCGCCCCGGCACGGTGGGCCGGAACGTGACCATGGACTCGCCGAGCGCGACTACATCGTTGGCGCTGGTCGGTACTGCGGGTCCGGTGGCGGTCACGGTGGGTCGCACTCCTCGCGGCAGGGGACTTCGGGCTTCGTTGACCCGACGTTGGCTCGGATGTTAGACAGCATGAAGCGACATACGCAATGACCGTTGCAAATAGTGCAACGGGCTGCCTGGAGGAGGCGCCGTGACCGCCCAGAACGCCGACAATGCCGTCGAGCGCCGTATCGCTCGTCTTGAGGAGCTGGCGACGGAGCGGGTGGACTTCCGCTTCAAGGGACTGCCTCCCGAGGCCGACGGCGCGACGATCGGCGAGCTGGCAGCCCGCCGCCTGAACCTCTTCACGGACGGCTTCACCACGCCCGTCCTCGCCCTCTCCGCCGAGCGCCTCGAGCACAACCTCGCGCTCATGGAGACCTACTCCGTCCGCCACGGCCTCGCCTTCGCCCCGCACGGCAAGACGTCGATGGCCCCGCAGCTCTTCCACCGGCAGCTGGAGCACGGCGCGTGGGGCATCACCCTCGCCGTGCCCCACCAGGTGCGTGTGGCGCGGGAGTTCGGCATCGACCGCATCTTCCTGGCGAACGAGCTGGTGGACGCTGCGGCGCTGAAGTGGCTCTCCTCCGAACTCGACGCCGACCCGTCCTTCCGCTTCATCTGCTACGTCGACTCCGTGCGCGGCGTGGAACTGATGCAGGCGGCGCTGGCGGAGGCCGGAGCGGGCCGACCGGTCGACGTGGTCGTGGAGCTGGGCGCGGGCGACGGCGCGCGCACCGGTGCCCGTACCGAGGCGGACTGCGCGGCGATCGCGGACGCGGTGGCCGACGCTTCGGCCCTTCGCCTGGTCGGCGTCGCGGGCTACGAGGGCGAGGTGCCGGACGCCGACGGCGAGCGGGTGCGCGCCTGGCTGCGCCGACTCGTCGGGCTCGCGGCGGAGTTCGACAAGGCGGAGCGCTTCGCGGGCCTCGACGAGATCGTGGTGAGCGCGGGCGGCTCCGCATGGTTCGACGCGGTGGCGGACGTCTTCGCGGAAATCCCCGAACTGACCACCCCCGTCCTCAAGTTGCTCCGCTCCGGCGCGTACGTCTCGCACGACGACGGCCACTACCGGCACCTGACCCCGTTCAACCGGGTCCCGGAGGAGGGCGCGCTGGAGCCGGCGTTCCGGCTGTGGGCACAGTTCGTCTCGCGGCCCAACGACGGCCAGGCCTTCACCAACGCCGGCAAGCGGGACGCCGCGTACGACATCGACCTGCCCGAGGCGCAGGTCGTCCGGGACGCGCGGACGGGCGAGGTCCGCGAGGCCGCGGGCATCGCGGTGACGGGCCTCTCCGACCAGCACGGTTGGGTGCGTACGGAGCCGGGGGCCGACGTGGAGGTGGGCGACTGGCTCGGCATGGGCCTCTCGCACCCGTGCACGTCGTTCGACAAGTGGCAGCTGATTCCCCTGGTGGAGTCCGACGGCACGGTCGTCGACTACATCCGCACGTACTTCTGACGCTTCGGGGCTCCACCCCGTATTCCAGCCCGTCCGGCGTTTGAGGACAAACGGGGTCCGGGGCGGAGCCCCGGTTTCGGGAAGGGGCGGGGAGGGGAATTCCGCCCGCCGCAGGCGCCCACCCACCCGCACCGACCACCCCGCACCGCACCACCCGCCCCAGAGAGGCACCCCCCATGGACCTGGTCATCCGCGACGCCCGCGTCATCGACGGCAGCGGCAGCGCCTCGTACCGAGCAGACGTGACCGTCAACGACGGCCGGATCTCCGAGATCACCCCGGAGGGGTCAGGCCCCCGCCCCACCGCCACCCGCACGGTCGAGGCCGACGGCCTCGCCCTCTCCCCCGGCTTCATCGACATGCACGCCCACAGCGACCTCGCCGTGCTCCGCGACCCGGACCACAGCGCGAAGGCCGCCCAGGGCGTCACCCTCGAAGTCCTCGGCCAGGACGGCCTGTCCTACGCCCCCGTCGACGACCGCACCCTCGCCCAGGTCCGCCAGGCGATCACCGGCTGGAACGGCGACGGCTCGGACATCGACTTCGACTGGCGCACGGTCGGCGAGTACCTGGACCGCATCGACCGCCAGGGCATCGCGGTGAACGCCGCGTACCTCATCCCGCAGGGCACGGTCCGCATGTACGCGGTCGGCTGGGACGACCGCGACGCGACCCCGGCCGAACTCGACCACATGAAGCGTCTCGTGGCCGAGGGCATGGAGCAGGGCGCCGTGGGAATGTCCTCCGGACTGACCTACACCCCCGGCATGTACGCGAAGGACGCCGAACTCACCGAACTGTGCCGGGTGGTGGCCTCGTACGACGGCTACTACTGCCCGCACCACCGCAGTTACGGCGCCGGCGCGCTCGACGCGTACCAGGAGATGGTGGAGCTGACCCGCACCGCGGGCTGCTCCCTGCACCTCGCGCACGCCACCATGAACTTCGGCGTGAACAAGGGCAAGGGAGTCGACCTCCTGGCCCTGCTCGACGAGGCCATCGCGGACGGCGCCGACATCAGCCTGGACACGTACCCGTACACCCCGGGCGCCACAACTCTCGTGGCGATGCTGCCGAGTTGGGCCAACGAGGGCGGCCCCGACGCGACCCTCGCCCGCCTCAAGGACGACGAGACGGCCGAGCGCATCCGGCACCACGTCGAGGTGATCGGCGCGGACGGCTGCCACGGCGTGCCGATCGAGTGGGACAAGATCGAGATCTCGGGCGTCTCCGACCCGGGCCTGGCCTCGTGCGTCGGCAAGACCGTCGCGCAGGCCGCCGCCGAGCGTGGCGAGGCCCCGTGGGTCACCGCCCGCCGCCTGCTGATCAACGACAACCTCGGCTCGTCGATCCTCCAGCACGTCGGCCACGAGGACAACGTCCGGGCGATCATGCAGCACTCCGTGCACACGGGCGGCAGCGACGGCATCCTCCAGGGCTACAAGCCGCACCCGCGCGCGTACGGCACGTTCCCGCACTACCTGGGCCACTACGCCCGCGACCTCGGCGTCATGTCCCTGGAGGAGACGGTCGCGCACCTCACCTCGCGCCCGGCCGCCCGCCTGCGCCTGCCGGACCGCGGCCTGGTCCGCGAGGGCTACCGCGCCGACCTGGTCCTGTTCGACCCGGAGACGGTCGCGGCGGGCTCCACCTTCGATGCGCCGCGCACGCTGCCGGTCGGTATCCCGCACGTCCTCGTCGACGGGCAGTTCGTGATCGAGGAGGGCAAGCGCACGGACGTCCTCGCGGGCCGCTCCGTGCGCCGGACCCTCTGATCAACGCACCCCGTGCGGCCGGAACTGGACGCTGATCCGGCCGCCGGCCGCGCGGGCGGACTTGGGGATCGCGTGCTCCCAGGTCCGCTGGCACGAGCCGCCCATGACGATGAGATCACCGTGCCCGAGCGGGCGGCGCACGACGGGCCCGCCGCCGACGGGCCGTAGCACCAGATCCCGCGGCGTCCCGACCGACACGATGGCGACCATCGTGTCCTGGCGGGCCCCGCGCCCGATCCGGTCCCCGTGCCAGGCGACGCTGTCCCGCCCGTCGCGGTAATAGCAGAGTCCCGCCGTGGTGAACGGCTCCCCCAACTCCTCGGCGTAGTAAGCGGACAACGCGTCGCGCGCCTCGTCGAGCACGGGGTCCGGGAGCCGCTCCCCCGCCCCGTAGAACTTCAGCAGCCGCGGCACGTCGACCATCCGCTCGTACATCTGCCGCCGCTCGGCCTTCCAGGGCACGTCCCGGGCGAGCCGCTCGTACACCTCGTCGGCCCCACGCAGCCACCCCGGCAGTACGTCGATCCACGCCCCGTCCCCGAGCACGGTGCGGCGCATCCCGTCGAGCCCGCCGAGCGAGATGTCGTCGGCGCCCTCGGCCTGATCGAAGAGCGATCCCTGAAGCATGCCGACCAAGGTAGCGCAGGATTAGAACATTCGCTCGATTAACACGCCCGCCGGCCGCCCCGGCACGTGGCCCATCTCACCCACCCCGCCGACCCGCCGCATCAAAGCCGCACCCACCCCGGAACCCGCCGTTCCGGAGGTATCCGGCACCGCGTGCCACCGCATCCGAAAGCGGTGCCGCCCGCGGCGCCCCACCGGCCGACAAACGGTGCGCGGCATCGCGAAACACGGCCGTAAAGTTTGGGGATGCAGCTCATCCAGTCGACCAAGCTCTCCAACGTCTGCTACGAGATCCGGGGCCCGGTTCTCGAGGAAGCGATGCGGCTGGAGGCGGCAGGGCACCGCATCCTGAAGCTCAACACCGGCAACCCGGCGGCGTTCGGCTTCGAGTGCCCGCCGGAGATCCTCGAGGACATGCTCCGCAACCTCGGGGACGCGCACGGCTACGGCGACGCCAAGGGCCTGCTCGCCGCCCGCCGCGCCGTGATGATGCACTACCAGACCCTCGGCGTGGAGACCGACGTCGAGCACGTCTTCATCGGCAACGGCGTCTCCGAGCTCATCGTGATGGCGATGCAGGGGCTGCTCGACGACGGCGACGAGGTGCTCGTCCCCGCCCCCGACTATCCGCTGTGGACCGCCGCCGTCTCGCTCTCCGGCGGCACCGCCGTGCACTACCGCTGCGACGAGCAGGCGGACTGGATGCCGGACCTCGCCGACATCGAGCGCAAGGTGACCGACCGCACCAAGGCGATCGTCATCATCAACCCCAACAACCCCACCGGCGCCGTCTACAGCGACGAGATGCTGCGCGGCATCACCGACATCGCCCGCCGCCACAACCTCCTCGTCTGCTCCGACGAGATCTACGACAAGATCCTTTACGACGACGCCACGCACACCCCGACCGCCGCCATCGCGCCGGACCTGATGACGCTCACCTTCAACGGCATGTCGAAGGCGTACCGCGTGGCCGGCTACCGCGTCGGCTGGATGGCGATCTCGGGACCGCGCGCGCACGCGGAGTCGTACATCGAGGGCCTGACGATCCTGGCGAACATGCGCCTGTGCGCGAACATGCCGGGCCAGCACGGCGTCGTCGCGGCACTCAGCGGACGCCAGACGGTCAACGACCTGGTGCTGCCCGGCGGGCGGCTGAAGGAGCAGCGGGACGTCGCGTACGAGCTGCTCACACAGATCCCGGGCGTGACCTGCGTGAAGCCGAAGGGCGCCCTGTATCTCTTCCCGCGCCTCGACCCCAAGGTCTTCAAGGTCAAGGACGACCGGCAGATGGTGCTCGACCTGCTGCGGGCCGAGAAGATCATGGTGGTGCACGGCACCGGCTTCAACTGGCCGGAGCCCGACCACTTCCGCGTCGTCACGCTGCCCGACACCCGGCAGCTGACGGAGGCTGTGACCCGGATCGGGAACTTCCTGGACGGCTACAGCCAGCCGTGACACTCCTACTTTGGACAGGTTCTACTTTAGACAGAATCTAAGGTACGATGGAGGCCAAGCTGACACGCATGCCCTGGAGGCCTCCCATGTACGAGCCGATCCGCACCAAGTCGGTCCACTCGACCGGGGTCGACAGCGGCGAATTCCCGCACCGCTCCCGCGAGGAGGAGCTGGACATCCAGCTCGCCGGCCACCTGAGCGCGCTGCTCGCCATCACCGACGAGCTGCGCGCACTGGGCCCGGCGGCCGACCTGGACGAGGCGGCCGAGGCGCTGACCGCACAGGTCGCCCGCCTCCGCGGCGGCCACGCGCCGCTCCGCTCGGCCGTGGCGACCGCGGTGCACGAGCCGCACGTCGCCGCGCTGCACCAGCGGGCGCACGCCCTCGCGGGCCGCGCCCTGGTGGTCGCGGCGTCCCGCGCGGACACGGCGGCCGCGATCCTGGCCGCGCAGCGCATGGAGGCGCACGCGACCGCGGGGGACCTCGTCGCTGTGTGACCTACGGAGAGACGAAAGAAGGGGCGCGGCCGGAAGGCCGCGCCCCTTCTTCATGTCACTCGGCCCTAACCGAGCCGGTCCACCAGCTTGCGGTACTCGTCCCACAGCTCCGTCGGCGTGTGGTCGCCGAACGTGTTGAGGTGCGCGGGCACGAGCGATGCCTCGTCGCGCCACGCTTCCTTGTCCACCGTCAGCAGGAAGTCCAGGTCGGCGTCGGCCAGGCCGAGGCCCTTCGTGTCCAGGGACTCCTTGGTCGGCAGGATGCCGATCGGCGTCTCGACGCCCTCGGCGCGGCCGTCGAGGCGGTCCACGATCCACTTCAGGACGCGCGCGTTCTCACCGAAACCGGGCCACACGAACTTGCCGTCCGCGTTCTTCCGGAACCAGTTGACGTAGTAGATCTTCGGCAGCTTGGCGGCGTCCTTGTCGGCGCCGACCTTCACCCAGTGCGCCATGTAGTCGCCCATGTTGTAGCCGCAGAACGGCAGCATGGCGAAGGGGTCGCGGCGCAGCTCGCCGACCTTGCCCTCGGCGGCGGCGGTCTTCTCGGAGGCCACGTTCGCGCCGAGGAAGACGCCGTGGTTCCAGTCGAAGGACTCGGTGACCAGCGGCACGGCCGAGGCGCGGCGGCCACCGAAGAGGATCGCCGAGATCGGCACGCCCTTCGGGTCCTCCCACTCGGGCGCGATGATCGGGCACTGCGACGCGGGGGTGGTGAAGCGGGCGTTGGGGTGCGCGGCCGGGACGCCGGACTCGGGCGTCCAGCTGTTGCCCTTCCAGTCCGTGAGGTGCGCCGGAGTCTCCTCCGTCATGCCCTCCCACCACACGTCGTTGTCATCCGTCAGCGCGACGTTCGTGAAGACCGAGTTGCCCCAGAGGGTCTTCATGGCGTTGGCGTTGGTGTGCTCGCCGGTGCCGGGCGCGACGCCGAAGAAGCCGGCCTCGGGGTTGATCGCGTAGAGCCGGCCGTCCTCGCCGAACCGCATCCAGGCGATGTCGTCACCGATCGTCTCGACGGTCCAGCCGGAGATCGTGGGCTCCAGCATCGCGAGGTTGGTCTTCCCGCAGGCGCTCGGGAAGGCGGCGGCGACGTACTTCGACTCACCCTGCGGGGGCGTCAGTTTGAGGATCAGCATGTGCTCGGCGAGCCAGCCCTCGTCGCGCGCCATGACGGACGCGATGCGCAGGGCGTAGCACTTCTTGCCGAGCAGGGCGTTGCCCCCGTAGCCGGAGCCGTACGACCAGATCTCGCGGTCCTCGGGGAAGTGCGAGATGTACTTCGTGGAGTTGCACGGCCACGGCACGTCCGCCTCGTCGGGACCCAGCGGGGCGCCCAGCGTGTGCACGGCCTTCACGAAGAAGCCGTCCTCGCCCAACTCTTCGAGGACCGGCTGGCCCATCCGGGTCATCGTGCGCATGGAGACGGCCACGTAGGCCGAATCGGTGATCTCGACGCCGATCGCGGAGAGCGGCGAACCGAGCGGCCCCATGCAGAACGGGACGACGTACATGGTCCGTCCGCGCATCGAGCCACGGAAGATCCCCCCGTTCCCCTCGTTGCCCCTGAAGATCTCCCGCATCTCCGCGGGGGCCTTCCAGTGGTTCGTGGGGCCCGCGTCCTCCTCCTTCTCGGAGCAGATGAACGTACGGTCCTCGACGCGCGCGACATCGGACGGGTCGGAGGCGGCGTAGTACGAGTTGGGGCGCTTGATGGGGTCGAGCTTCTTGAACGTCCCCTTCGCGACGAGCTCCTCGGCGAGGCGCTCGTACTCGGCCTCGGAGCCGTCACACCAGACCACACTGTCCGGCTGCGTCAGTTCGGCGATCTCGTTGACCCACGAGATCAGTTCCTGGTGGTTCGTCGGGAGGGTGTCCAGGGAGGGAGCCGCGATGTCGCGCGCCACGATCGCTCCTAAATGAGGGGTTCTGAGGTTGATTGCCCCGTGGGGGCTGCGACCCGGACGCTGCGCCTCCCAATCCACTGGAGCTCAGTGGGCGCTCATCCGGTGCCGACCGCACTCATTTGATCATCCGGCCGAAACGCCCATATGTCCAGGGGGCCTCACAGGTGAGCGAAGTGAGCATCACCACTCAACGGGTCCGTTACCTACGGTCGCGTAGGTACCATGCGGGGATGAGTGTCGCCACCGACGAGCCCGAAGTCCCCGCCGCCCAGCCCTCCGTGCTGAAGCCGAGACTGCGCGGCTGGCTGCACGCGGGCATGTTCCCCGCCGTGCTGATCTCGGGCATCTTCCTCACGGCACTCGCGGACTCCACGCGCGGCCGGATCGCGTGCGCCATCTTCGTACTGAGCGCCTGCCTGCTGTTCGGCGTGAGCGCGCTCTACCACCGGGGGAACTGGGGGCCGCGCGCGGACGGGGTGCTGCGCAGGCTCGACCACGCGAACATCTTCCTGATCATCGCCGGTACGTACACGCCGCTGACGATGCTGCTGCTGCCGGGCGCCAAGGGCGACGCGCTGCTGTGGGGCATCTGGGTGGCGGCCGCGGCCGGCATCGCCTTCCGCGTGTTCTGGGTCGGCGCCCCGCGCTGGCTCTACACGCCGTGCTACATCGCGATGGGCTGGGCCGCGGTCTTCTTCCTGCCGGACTTCATGCGCACGGGCGGCATCGCGGTGCTCGTCCTGGTGATCGTCGGCGGTCTGCTCTACAGCGCGGGCGGCGTCATCTACGGCATCAAGCGCCCGAACCCGTCCCCGCGCTGGTTCGGCTTCCACGAGGTCTTCCACTCGCTCACGCTCGCCGCGTTCATCGTGCACTACGTCGGCATCTCGCTGGTGGCGTACCAGCACGGCTGACACTCACCCCTCCCCTTCTTCATGGCCGCGGCTCACCAGCCGCGGCCATTTTGCGTTTCCGAGGGCGGCTCCTTATTGACAGACACTACGAAGTGACAGTTACTCTCATTTCATGGTTACTGTCACTCAGCAGGTGGAGCCGCGCCCGGATCCCCGGCGCTGGTGGGCCCTCGGGGCCCTGGTCGCGAGCATGCTCGTGCTCGGTTTCGACATGACGATCCTCAACGTCGCGCTCCCGACGATCGCCGGAGAACTCGGCGCCACCACGGGCCAGCAGCAGTGGATGGCCGACGCGTACATCGTGGTGTTCGCCGCCCTGATGCTCCCGGCGGGACTGCTCGGCGACCGGTTCGGGCGGCGCCGGATGCTGATCGGCGGCCTCGGCGTCTTCCTCGCCGCGTCCGTCGTGGGCGCGCTCGCCGGCGACGTGGGCTGGGTGATCGCGGCCCGCGCGCTGATGGGCGTCGGCGGCGCCTTCGTGATGCCGCTCGCCATGTCGGTCATCCCCTCGCTGTTCGCGCGGGACGAGCAGACGAAGGCGATCGGGGCCATCTCGGCGGCCTCCGCGCTCGGGATGCCGCTCGGCCCGATCATCGGCGGCTGGCTGCTCGACCACTTCTGGTGGGGCTCGGTGTTCGTGCTGAACGTGCCGATGGTCGCGATCGGCATCACCGCCTGCCTGTTCCTGCTCCCCGAGAGCCGGGACCCGGCCGCCCCCAAGGTCGACCTCGTCTCCACCGTGCTCACCGCGCTCGGCCTCGGCACCCTCATCTACGCGATCATCGAGGGCCCCGAGAAGGGCTGGTCGAGCCCCGTCGTGCTCGGCGGATTCCTCGCGTCCGTCGTCCTGATCGGCGCGCTGGTGCTGCGCGAGCGACGCAGCGCGCGGCCCATGCTCGACCTCTCGCTCCTGTCCCACCGGGGCTTCCTCACCAACACCCTGGCGGCGACGCTCGGCATGTTCATCATGGCCGGGATGCTGTTCCTGCTGCCGCAGTACCTCCAGGCGGTGCTCGGCATCGACTCGCTCGGCACCGGACTGCGCATCGTGCCGATGATGGGCGGAATGCTCGTCGCGGCGAGGCTCGCGCAGCCCCTGGTCGCGAAGTTCGGGGCGCGGGCGGTGATCTGCGTGGCCCTGGTGGTCCTCGCCTTCGCCGCATTCCTCGGGGCGCGCACCACCGTCGACTCCGGGTACGGCTTCACGGCGCTGTGGCTGTCGATCGCCGGGATCGGCATCGCCTTCGCCATGATCCCCGCGATGGGCGGCGCCATGGGCGCGCTCGCCAAGGACCAGGCGGGCCGCGGCTCGGGCCTGCTGTCCACGGTCCGGCAGACAGGATCCGCGCTCGGCGTGGCCCTGCTCGGCGCCCTCGTCTCCGGCGCCTACGCGGGCCGGCTCGCCACGGCGGGGCTGCCCGACGCGGCGGCGGACGTGGCGCGCGACTCGGTGATCGGCGCGCACGTGGTCGCCGGGAAGCTCGGCGACCGGGCGCTCGCCGCCTCGGCGGACGGCGCGTTCGTCCACGGCATGGACCTGGCCCTGGTCGTCATCGGCATCGTCGCCCTGGCCGCCGCGCTACTGACGGCGGTGCTGATGCCCGGCCCCGAGAAGACCGGCCCCGCCGCCGACCCGGAGGTCGCCCCGGTCGGCGCCGATGCCTGAGAATGAGCGACATGGCCGCGTCAGCACAGCAGCCCGCGGAGCCCAAGGTCGGGCTCCGCGAGCGCAAGAAGATCAAGACCAGGACGGCGATCCGTGAGGCGACGTACCGCCTGATCGAGGAGCAGGGGTACGACGCGACGACGGTCGAGCAGATCGCCGAGGCCGCCGAGGTGTCGCCGTCCACGGTCTTCCGCTACTTCCCGACCAAGGAGGACATCGTCCTCACGGACGAGTTCGACCCGATCCTGGAGCGGGAGCTGCTCAAGCGGCCCATGGACGAGTCGATCGCCGAGTCCGTGCGGCACGTCGTCGACCACAGCCTGGAACTCGCGTTCGCGGACGAACGGCCGGAGATCATCCGGCTGCGGATGCGGCTCCAGGTCGAGACGCCCGCGGTGCGCTCCCGGATGATGGAGTCGATGTCCGTCACCGGGCAGCTGATGTGCCGGGTCATCGCCGGGCGCACCGGCCGGGACGCCGCCGACCTCGAGGTCCGCGTCTACGCCATGGCCCTGGTCGGCGCCCTGATGCAGGCCACGATGTACTGGGCCGAGCACGACCACGAGGACGACCTGCGCGAGCTCGTGCTGCGCGCCCTCGACACGGTGCAGCACGGGCTCTGAGGGATATCGGCTACGCCTGCGACTCCCCCAGCATCCGCTGCAACTGCTCGACCTCCGTCACCGGCGCGTCGCACACGAAGTGACGGCACACATACGCCGCCTCGCCCCCGTCGACGAGCGGCCGGTCGGCGAGCAGCGGAAGCTCGTCGCTCCCTTCGGGACCCGCGGCGACGACGGCCCCGGGAGCGGTTCCGGTGAGCGCCGCGTGGTGCAGCCGCCCGCCGACCTCCCCCACGACCGCGATCTCGCGCGGCCCGTCGAGCAGCGCCTCCGCGACCGCGAGCCCGTTCCCGATGAACCGCGGCGCCCGCGGGGCGAGCGCCTTGACGACGCCGAGGGCCCGCTCGGCGGCGGTGCGGTGCGGCTCGGAGCCGGTGTGTGCGGCGTACGAGAGAAGGGCGCCCGCCGCGGCGGTCCAGCCCGAGGGCACGGCGTTGTCGGTCGGGTCCTGGGGCCGGCGGATGAGCTTCTCCGCGTCGACGGCCGTGTCGTACAGCGCGCCGCTCTCCGCGTCGGTGAACCGGTCGAGGACGTGGTCGAGCAGGAAGCCCGCGAACTCCAGCCACACGCCCTCGCCGGTCACGGACGCGAGCGCGAGGAACCCCTCGGCGACGTCGGCGTAGTCCTCCAGAACCCCCGCGTTGCCGCCGACGTGCCCGTCCTTGCTGGTCCGGGCGAGCCGGGCCAGCGGGTCCATGTGCAGGCGGACGAGCAGATCACCGGCGCACACGGCGGCGTCCACCAGATCCTGCCGGCCGAAGTACGCGCCGGTCTCGGCGAGCGCCGCGATCGCGAGCCCGTTCCACGCGGCGACGACCTTGTCGTCCCGGCCGGGGGCGGGCCGCCTGGACCGGGCCTCGCGGAGCCGCTCCCGGATCCGCTCGATCTGCCCGGCGTCGAACACCCCGTCCTCCTGCGGGAGCTGGAGCACGGAGGCCCCCTCCTCGAAGGTGCCCTCGTCCGTGACGCCGAAGCGGCGGGCGGCGACCTCCGCGTCGGCCTCGCCGAGCACCTCGGTGAGCTGCTGAGGCGTCCACACGTAGTACGCGCCCTCGATGTGCTTCCCGCTCGCCGGGTCCTCACTGTCGGCGTCGAGCGCGGACGCGAACCCGCCCTCGTTCGTCCGCAGCTCGCGCACCATGAAGTCGGCGGTCTCCAGGGCGACGCGCTTGGCCAGTTCACTGCCCGTCGAGCGCCACAGATGCGCGTACGCCCGACACAGCAACGCGTTGTCGTACAGCATCTTCTCGAAGTGCGGCACCGTGAACTCCCGGTCCACGGAGTACCGCGCGAACCCGCCGCCGAGCTGGTCGTAGATCCCGCCGCGCGCCATCCGCTCGCAGGTGTCCACGGCCATCTGCAGCGCGCCCTCTGCGCCGGTGCGCGCGTGGTGGCGCAGCAGGAACTCGATCACCATGGACGGCGGGAACTTGGGCGCGCCGCCGAAGCCGCCGTACGTCGCGTCGTACTCGCGCGTGAGCCCGAGCAGCGCCTGCGCCAGCTCGTTCTCGCCCGGCAACTCCGTGTTCCCGTACGGCATTTCCCGTGCCGCCAGATCGGCGGTGATCTTCCCGGCGACCTCGGTGACCTCACCGTGCCGCTCGGTCCACGCGTCCCGCACGCCGTGCAGGACCTGGGTGAACGAGGGCATGCCGTGGCGCGGCTCGGGCGGGAAGTACGTGCCGAAGTAGAACGGCTGGGCGTCCGGCGTGAGGAACACGGTCATGGGCCAGCCGCCCTGCCCGGTGGCGGCCTGCACGGCCTCCATGTAGACGGCGTCGACGTCGGGGCGCTCTTCGCGGTCGACCTTGATGTTGACGAAGTTCTCGTTCAGGACGGCGGCGGTGGCCCCGTCCTCGAACGACTCGTGAGCCATTACATGGCACCAGTGGCAGCTCGAATACCCGACGCTGAGCAGCACCGGCACCCCGCGCCGCTGCGCCTCCGCGAAGGCCTCGGCCGACCAGGGCCACCAGTCCACCGGGTTGTCGGCGTGCTGGAGGAGGTAGGGGGACGTCTCATGGGCCAGTCGGTTCGGCATGCCTCCCATCCTCGCTCATGGTGATCCGCGTCGCGTCTCTGATCGCCGGGACCCTCGCGCCGACACCCCATACGCAGCACACTTGACCCGTACTGTCGCCACCGGAGGGGGACCGAAGATGCGGGACAGCCATCGGGCGGAAGCCGAACGGCTGTTGGCCCGGGCCGTCGAGGAAGAGGTCAGGCGCTCGGGCGGGCGTGCGGACGGCGCCGTGCTGCTGTCGAGGGCGAAGGGTGCGCTCGACGCGATGGAGCGCAGCGCGGCGGACGAGTACGACGCGTTCACCCGGGCGCTCGACGAGGCCGATGCGGGGCGGATGACGTTCGGGCAGCGGTTCGCCAAGGAGGGCGGGTCAACTCCGCTGATGGTGGCGGGGGTTGGTGCCGTCACCGCGTGCGTGGCGGATCTGGTGCTCGGAGTGGGGACCGGGACGGCCGTGGGCGCGGGTGTCGCCGTCGCCGTACTGGGGTCCGCCGCGACCGTCGCGAAGGTGACCGCTTCGCACGTGCCGGCGGCGAGCCGCAGCGCCGGGGCGCGCAATCAGCCGGGCGGGCCGGAGCAGCTGCGGCTGCAGTGGCTGACCGCGCTGGAAGTGCGGGGCATCAGGCCGTTCCTCGATCAGCAGCGGGTGCTCGCGGCGTCGACGGGGGCGGGCGGCTCGAACAAGCCGACGCCTCAACTGCGCCGCACCGACAAGAGCGCGGCCGCGCGGCGGCGGAGCGTGCTTGAGCAGTCCTTCGGTCAACTGCCTGAGCCCGAGGGGCCGTTCGCCGGCCGGCGGGTCGCCATGTCGCAGATCGCGCAGTGGGTGCACGCGGCGCGGGCCAGCACCGAGACCCGGCCGACCGTCGTCGTGCTGCACGGGGACCCGGGTTCGGGGCGTACGACGCTCGCGGTGCGCGCGGCGCACGACCTGCGGGACCAGTTCCGCGGGGCGTGCGTGGTGGATCTGCGCGGCGACCGCCCGGACGCGCCGCCGCTGCCCACGCGGGACGCCCTGCTGCACCTCCTGAACCGGCTCGGAGCGCCGCGCGAGCAGCTGCTCTTCCGTGAGCGGTCCTCGCAGGAACAGCAGGTCAAGCGGCTCAGCGAGCTGTATCACCAGCATCTGACCGGGCTGCCGGTGACGATCGTGCTCGACGACGCGGCGGGCGCGGAGCAGGTGCGTACGCTCGTCCCCGAGCGCTCCGACAGCCTCGTGATCGTCACCGCGCGTGAGCCGCTCGAACTCGGCAACGACACGCCCGCCTGGGTGCACCACCTGCCGGTGCAGGCGCTCGACGCGGCGGGCGCGGAGGAGCTGCTGCGGGAGGCCGCGGAGGATCCGAGCGGCCCCTATGATGCCGAATCCTCCGATGCCGTACGGGAGTTGTGCGGCGGCCTGCCGCTGGCGCTGCGCGTCGCGGGCTCCGCGATCGGGCCGCGTACGACGCGTCAGCTCGCCGCCGACCTGGGCGCGTACGGGCCCGTGGACCCGGTCGAGCGGGTGCTGTGGCTGCGCTACACCGACCAGTCCGAGCAGGGCAGGCGGCTGCTGCGGCGGCTCGCGCTCGCCGGGCGCGCCTCGCTCGGCGCGGCCGCCGCTGCCGCGCTGCTCGCCACCACCAGCGCGGAGGCGACGCGGCATCTGTCGGCGCTCGCGAACGCCGGGCTCGTCGACCACGTGCGCGGCAGCCGCTACCGCCTGCACGACCTCGTCCGCGCCTTCGCCCAGGCCCGCCTCGCCGACGAGGAGGAGCCCGCGGAGCGCACGGCCGCGCAGGAGCGCCTGATCCAGAACTACGCGGATCTGGCCGACTCGGTGATCCGCCTGGTCGACGGCAACATGTCGACGCGCGCGGGCCAGACCGGGCCGCACGGCTTCACGTCCCTGGACGCGGCGCTGCGCTGGCTCGACGACGAGTCGAGCTTCATCACGGCGGCGCTGCGGCACGCGGAGGGCGTCAACCAGGACGCTGTGCTCGGCCTGCTCGGCGCTCTGTGCGACTACTGCCTGCTGCGCGGCGACCTCTACCGGCTCGGCGAGATCCAGGAGCTGGCGCAATCCATCGACCAGGGCCTGCTCATGCGCTCGGTCCAGTGGCGCACGGGTATCGCGGCCCGCCAGCTCGGCGAGCTCGACAAGGCGCGGACGACGCTGTCCTCGGTGGTCGACCTCTACCGCGAGGCGCACCACAGGGCGGGCGAGGGCCGCGCGCTGTGCTCCCTCGGCATCACCCTGCACCACCAGGGCCAACTCACCGAGGCGGCCGGGCGGTTGCAGGAGGCGCTCGACCTGCAGACGACGCCGGAGACGAAGGGCGACCGCGGCTGGACGCTGCACGCGCTCGCGGCGGTCGAGCGCGACCGCGCGAACGTACGCACGTCGCTCGCCCTGCTCACCGACGCGTTCGCCCTGCACCGCGAGAACGAGTCGCTGCACGGCGAGGCGTGGGCGCACTTCCAGCTCGGCCAGCTCTGCCTGCGGATGGGCAACGTGCCGCGTGCGGAGGAGGAGCTGCGGGAGGCACTCGACCTGTACGGGCAGACCCGCGACGGCCGCGGCCAGGCCTGGGCGCTGACCGAGCTGGCCCGCGCCCGGCTCATGGACGGCGAGGCCTCCGCCGCGGTCGACGGACTGCGCCAGGCCGCCTCCCGGCACCGTGAGAACGAGGACGCGCGCGGCGAGGCATGGACGTACTACTACCTGGGCCAGGCCCTGGAGGAGACCGGCGACCTCGACAAGGCGGTGCGGGAGCTGGAGCGCTCGCGCACGATGTTCTCCCGGATGCGCGACGTCTACGGCCTGGCCTGCGCCCGCCACCACTCGGCGCGCGTCACCCGCGACGAACGGGCCGCGCAGACGGGCTCGCTGCGCAACTCCGGCTTCGCACGGCAGCTCCTGGTCGACGCCCGCGCCGACTTCCAGCGCATCGGCGTGCCGCACGGCGAGGCGTGGACGTGCCTGGAGCTCGCGGTGGTCGACGCGGGCAACGCGCGGCTCGCGCAGGCGATGGAGCTGTGCGAGGAGGCGGCGGCCATCTTCGCCGGGTACGAGGACCGCAGGGGCGAGGACTGGGCGACGTTCCTGCGCTGCACTCTCCTGCCGTACGCCTCCCCCGGCGGCTCGGAGATCGGCACGGCGGTCGCCCAGGAGGAGCTGTCCCAGCTCACCCGCGCCACGCATCCGGCCCGCGACGGAAAGCTCGACGACTACGTGGAGGCGTACCAGCTGATGCTCGAGCGGGGCGTGGACCTGGACGACGGCTGGCAGGCCTGGCGCCTCGGCATGGTCCCGAACCGGCACTCGCGGGACGTGATGGGCGTCGCCAAGGAGGCACAGCGGTCGTAGGCCGGGCGCGCCCCCGCACGGCTCCCCGTCCCGGACATGACGGACGGGGACATGACGGACGGGGACATGACGGACGGGGGCGCGCGACGGACAGCGCAACGGCCCCGCGCGCTCTCGTGCGCGGGGCCGACGGCAGGTTCAGGCGGACTTCTGCCCGGCGTCCTTGCCGCTCGTCGCACCGGCGGGCTCGTCCGACTTCTCCTTGAAGTCGACCTTGCCCATGTGCTTGTTCATCGACTTCATCAGGCCCCAGACCGCGACGGCCATCACGGCGAAGACGATGAAGCCGAGCACGCCCGGAGTCACCTTGTTCTCGTCGACCTCCTTGGCGGCGAGGGGGACGAGATGGGTCAATGCCAGATTCGCGTTCACATCAGGCATTGTGTCGGATGCCCGCGAAGAGGTCGTCCTCGGGGAGGGAGGTATCGACGAGCGACTTCGCGAGCTCGTACTCCTCCGTCGGCCAGACCTCCTGCTGGATGTCCATCGGCACGCGGAACCAGCCGCCGTCGGGGTCGATCTGCGTGGCGTGCGCGATCAGCGCCTTGTCGCGGATCCCGAAGAAGTCGGCGCACGGAATGTGCGTGGTCAGCGTGCGCTCGACCCGCGAGAACTCGTCCCAGCGCTTGAGCCAGTCCCCGTACGGGGACTCCATGCCGCGGTCGAGCAGCGCGTTGTGCAGCGCCTCGGTGCGCGGCCGGTTGAAGCCCTGGTTGTAGTAGAGCTTCTTCGGCTGGTAGACGGGGCCGAACTCGTCCTCGGGGTACTTCTCGGCGTCGGCCGCACCGTCGAAGGCCACCATCGTGATCTTGTGGGTCATGATGTGGTCGGGGTGCGGGTAGCCGCCGTTCTCGTCGTAGGTCGTGATGACCTGCGGACGGAAGGTGCGGATCTGCTTGACCAGGGCGCCGGCCGCGTGGTCGACGTCCTCCAGGGCGAAGCAGCCCTCCGGCAGCGGCGGCAGCGGGTCGCCCTCGGGCAGTCCCGAGTCGACGAAGCCCAGCCAGTCCTGCTTGACGCCGAGGATCTCGCGCGCCTCGTCCATCTCCTTGCGGCGCACCTCCCGGATGTTCTTCTCGACGTACTTGTCGCCCTGGAGCTTCGGGTTGAGGATGGAGCCGCGCTCGCCGCCCGTGCAGGTCACTACGTGTACGTCCACCCCCTCGGACACGTACTTGGCCATGGTGGCCGCGCCCTTCGACGACTCGTCGTCGGGGTGGGCGTGAACGGCCATCAGTCGCAGCTGCTCAGTCAAGACAAGATCCTCGGTCAGTTATGGGACGCCCGGGTGCTTGGAGTGCAATGGGCGACTTCTATAGTGACGGAACCGGGGGGCGGAAAATTCCGGTGCCCGGGAACATGCCGGGCGATGCGAGAGGAACTGGCGGATGAGCGCCGTGCAGCAGCTGCCCGAGGGCCGATACGGATCCTCGCGCTCCGCCGACGCCCGCGCCGACCGCAAGCTGAAGATCACCGGAATCGTTCTCGGCGCCCTGTTCGCGGCGCTGATGATCTGGTTCGGCTGGTACTACGTCGTCGGCGGAAGCAAGTTCAGCGGCGAGGTCATCGCCTTCGACACGAACAAGAACAACGTCCAGGCGCACCTGGAGATCCGCAAGGACACCGACGCCACCGGCTACTGCACGATCCGCTCGCAGGACGCCGCCGGCGCCGAGGTGGGACGCGCCGACTTCCGCTTCGACCAGAAGACCGAGCGGATCGACAAGGTCGTCACTCTGAAGACGACGGGCGACGGCACGACCGCCGAGCTCCTGGGCTGTCACGCCGACTGATTGTCGATACGGGGCCGGCGAAACGGCGGGCGCTGACCTGCGCCGACGCAACGCTGATGCCTTTTGTCCTCCCCCTTTCACGCCTGAATTGTTAGGCTCGTGGTTTCGCCCACTCAGTAGGGAACATCCTTCTGAGTAGGGCGATGCTTTGTATACCCAGTACCTACGAGGAGCGACCTGTGACCCAGACCAGCGAAGACGTCACCTGGCTGACGCAGGAGGCGTACACCAAGCTCAAGGACGAGCTGGCGTACCTGTCTGGTCCCGCGCGCGAGGAGATCACTCAGAAGATCGCCGCTGCGCGCGAGGAGGGCGACCTGCGGGAGAACGGCGGGTACCACGCGGCCAAGGAGGAGCAGGGCAAGCAGGAGCTCCGCATCCGCCAGCTGACCCAGCTGCTGGAGAGGGCCAAGGTCGGCGAGGCCCCGGCGGCGACCGGCGTCGTCGCGCCCGGCATGGTTGTCACGATCGCCTTCGACGGCGACGAGGACGACACCCTGGAGTTCCTGCTCGCCTCGCGCGAGTACGCGAGCAGCGACTTCGAGACGTACTCGCCGCAGTCCCCGCTCGGCACGGGGGTCAACGGCCACAAGGTGGGCGAGGACGTGGACTACGAGCTGCCGAACGGCAAGAAGGCCTCGGTCAGGATCCTCAAGGCGGAGCCCTTCAGCGGCTGACGCACTACGGACATGAGTGGGGCCCCGCGGCACGCACGCCGCGGGGCCCCACTCGTGTGTCAGGCCGCCTTCATGTGTCAGGCCGCCTTGCGGTACTTGCGCACCGCGAGGGTGCGGAAGGCCAGGATGATCAGGACCGACCAGATCAGGGAGGCCCAGATCGGGTGCTCCATGGGCCAGGCACCGGTCACCGATTTCGGGACGCCTTCGATCGTGTTGCCGAACAGCTCGCGGGCCGCCGCCACCGTGGCACTGAAGGGGTTCCATTCCGCGATGTACTGAAGGAACTTCGGCATGCCGTTGACCGGCACGAACGCGTTCGAGATGAACGTCAGCGGGAAGAGCCAGATCAGGCCGCCGGAGGTCGCCGCCTCCGGGGTGCGCACCGACAGGCCGATCAGCGCGCCGATCCACGTGAACGCGTACCCGAGCAGCAGGAGCAGGCCGAACCCGGCCAGGACCTTGCCGAGGTTCTCGTGCGTGCGCCAGCCGACGAGCAGCGCCACCACCGCGAGCACGGCCAGCGTCACCGCCGTCTGCACCAGGTCGGCGAGGGTGCGGCCGGTGAGCACGGCGCCGCGCGCCATGGGCAGCGAGCGGAACCGGTCGATGAGGCCCTTGTGCATGTCGTCCGCGATGCCCGCACCGGCGCCCGCCGTGGCGAAGGTGACGGTCTGGGCGAAGATGCCGGCCATCAGGAATTCCTTGTAGGCGCTCGCACTGACCCCGGCGCCCGGGATGGCGATCGAGCCGCCGAAGACGTACGTGAACAGGACCACGAACATCACCGGCTGGATGATCCCGAACAGGATCATCTCGGGGATCCGGGTCATCCGGATCAGGTTGCGCTTGCCTATGACCAGGGAGTCGTTCCAGGCGCTCATTGCTTCGCCCCCTTCGTCTCCTCGGTCGCATCGGCCGCATCGGCCGCGTCCGCCTCCTCGGCGACATGGCCGGTCAGCGAGATGAACACGTCGTCCAGGGTCGGGCGGCGCAGGCCGATGTCGTCGATCTCGATGCCGCGCGCGTCCAGGTCGCGGATGACCTCGGCGAGGAGCTTCGCGCCACCGGTGACCGGGACGGTCAGCTTGCGGGTGTGCTCGTCGACGGCGGCCTCGCCCTTGCCGAAGCCGGCCAGGATCTCCCGGGCGGCGGCGATGTGCTCCCGCTCGTGCACCACGACCTCGACGCGCTCGCCGCCGGTCTGCGCCTTGAGCTGGTCGGCGGTGCCGCGGGCGATCACGCGGCCGTGGTCCACGACGCAGATGTCGTGCGCCAGGTGGTCGGCCTCTTCCAGGTACTGGGTCGTGAGCAGCAGCGTCGTACCGCCGGCGACCAGTTCCTGGATCACCTCCCACAGCTGCTGCCGGTTGTACGGGTCGAGGCCGGTCGTCGGCTCGTCCATGAACATCACCGGCGGGGAGACGACGAGGGCGGCCGCGAGGTCGAGCCTGCGGCGCATGCCGCCCGAGTACGTCTTGGAGGGGCGGTCGGCGGCGTCCACGAGGTGGAAGCGCTCGAGGAGTTCGACGGACCGCTTCTTGGCGTCCTTCTTGGACAGCTGGTAGAGCTGCCCGACCATCTGCAGGTTCTCGCGCCCCGTCAGATATTCGTCGACCGCGGCGAACTGGCCGGACAGGCCGATGGAACGCCGCACTTCGTTCGGGTTCTTCAGTACGTCGATGCCCGCGACGACCGCCTTGCCACTGTCCGGCGTGAGCAGGGTCGTCAGGCAGCGCACCGCCGTCGTCTTCCCCGCCCCGTTCGGCCCCAGCAGGCCGAGGACGGTGCCCTCCGGTACGTCCAGATCGACGCCGTCCAGAGCCCTTACATCGCCGAAGGTCTTCACCAGACCTTCGGCGTAGATGGCGCCTGGCATTGGTTCCCCCAGTGTGTGGGTGTTACCTGATGCGTGCTGTGCCCGCGTACGCGGCGTTACGTGACTTACGCAGCCTTACGTGGAGAAAGTGTAAATTTGCCGGGCCGTACGTGCCCGGCGAACGGGTGAAGCGCGCCACACACTATCGCGATGTATCGCGTACCGCCACGGAATTACTCGATGACGGTGTAGCCCGCCTCCCGCAGCGCCGCGCCGACCTCGGTGCAGTGCGCGGGACCCTTGGTCTCCAGGTGCAGCTCCACCTCCGCCTCCGTGAGCCCGAGCCGCGGATCGGTCCGTACGTGGCTCACATCGGTGACGTTAGCGTCGGCCACTGACAACACCTGGAGGAGCGTGGCCAGGGCGCCGGGGCGGTCCGTGAGACGCAGCCGCAGCGACAGGTAGCGGCCCGCGGCGGCAAGGCCGTGGGTGAGGACGCGCTGCATCAGGAGCGGGTCGATGTTGCCGCCGGACAGCAGCGCGACGACCGGGCCCTCGAAGGCGCCGGGCTCGCTCAGGAGCGCCGCCACGGGGCTCGCGCCCGCCGGCTCGACGACCAGCTTGGCGCGCTCCAGGCAGAGCAGCAGCGCGCTGGAGAGCGCGTCCTCCGAGACCGTACGGACGTCGTCGACCAGGCCGGAGACAAGCCCGAACGGGACGTCGCCGGGCCGCCCCACCTTGATCCCGTCGGCCATCGTCGACGGGGACTGGATCGCGACCGGGTGCCCGGCGGCCAGCGAGGGCGGGTACGCGGCCGCGCCCGCCGCCTGCACGCCGATCACCTTCACGTCGGGCCGCAGCGCCTTCACCGCGACCGCGATGCCGGCCGCGAGTCCGCCGCCGCCGACGCCGACCAGGATCGTCCGCACCTCCGGGCACTGCTCCAGGATCTCCAGGCCGAGCGTGCCCTGGCCCGCGACGACGTCCGGGTGGTCGAAGGGGTGGATGAACACCGCCCCGGTCTGCTCCGCGTACTCCTGGGCCGCGGCGAGGGTCTCGTCGACCACCTGGCCGTGCAGGCGCACCTCGGCCCCGTACTCGCGGGTCGCGGCGACCTTCGGCAGGGGCGCGCCGACCGGCATGAACACCGTGGAGCGCACGCCGAGGAGCGAGGAGGCGAGGGCCACGCCCTGCGCGTGGTTGCCCGCGCTCGCGGCCACGACCCCGGCGGCCCGCTCCTCGGGCAGCAGGCCCGCGATCCGCACGTAGGCGCCGCGCAGCTTGAAGGATCCGGTGCGCTGGAGGTTCTCGCACTTGAGGTGGACCGGCGTCCCGGCCAGCTGGGAGAGGTGGTGGCTGTGCGCCATCGACGTCAGCCGTGCCACCCCGGAAAGCATCTTCTGGGCGCCACGGACATCGTCGAGGGTGACCGCGGGCGTCGGGGCGGGCAAGTAGTCAGACGCGCTGTTGCTCATGACGAAAGTCTTGCAGCTCACGGCGGGCGTCTCTCGGGATGCTCACGCTGCGAGACCGGATTGCGCACGGCCGGTACGGCCAGCGCTTTCGCCGCGTACCCTGTGGGCCAATCCAGTGCAATCCACCACCCACGCATGAAGTGAGCCCCCGGCCATGCCCACACCACAGGAAACGATGGACATGACGACCGCTGGTGACCCCGGCCTCCTCGAAACGCTCCAGCACGAGGTGGCGGTCTTCGCCCGTCGCGCCGAACAGACCCGGCTCGGCGGGGTCGGGCAGGTGCGCAATTCGATGGACCGAGCGGCCTATCTGCTGCTCAACCGCCTCGACAAGGAAGGCCCGATGGGCGTCAAGGCGCTCGCGTCGAGCATGGGGATCGACTCCTCGACGGTGACCCGCCAGGTCGCCCCACTCGTCGACACGGGTCTCGTCAAGCGCACCTCTCACCCGGAGGACGGACGTGCGGTGGTGTTGCAGCTGTCGCCGCGCGGTGCGGCACGGCTCGACGAGGTACGCACATCCAGGCAGGAATTGATGGCGCAGTTGACGCAGGAGTGGGAGCCGCAGGAGCGCGAGCAGTTCTGCGCGCTCCTCGCGCGCTTCAATTCGGCGCTCTCCGCGCGCCACGGCCAGCCGACGCCGCCCGCCGACTCCTGACGGTTGCCTGGCAGCACGGGTACGGCATGAGCGGCTCCCGCCTCTTGACCAGGGAGCCGCGGTCGGCCTCATATGAAGGGTGCGAGAACGGCAGGCGTTGCGTGACGCCCGCCGGGCCCGTGAGTTCGAGGCGTTCGTCGCGGGCGCGGCCGGGCGGCTGTTGCGTGCCGCGACGCTCCTGACGACGGAGCCGCCGGACGCCAACCCTCGCGCGCGCAAGCTGCTCACGACCGTCCTCGGCCGAACGTACGCCTCCTGGGACCGGCTTCGGGGTGAGGATCCCTACGACTGCGCGCGCAAGGAGCTGGCCGTCCGGTTCGCCCGCGGCTCATGGCGGCAGCACCGCGCGCGTGGTGGCGCGTTGGGCCTGCTCAGCCCCCAGGAGCGGCTCGTCCTCGTGCTGCGGCTCTTCGAAGGGGTCGGCGAGGAGCAGACCGCGTCGTTGCTCGGGCTGCCCGCGGAGCGCGTCCGCACCGTGCACGCGCGGGCGATGGCCCTCGTCCTGCACCCGCCGCGCGGCCCCGCGCCCGCCGAACTGCGAGGGGCGGCCCCGGTATGAGTCTCCAGGAGCGCAATGAGGCGGCCGTGCGCGCGGTGCTCGACGGCGGGCCCGCGCCCGTGGTGCCGACGGAACTGTGCGCGGACGCGATGCGCAAGGGCGGCCGCGCGCGCAAGCGGCGCCGGGCGGCGTCGCGGCTGATGTGGTTCGTGCTGGTCGTCGCCGTCGTGACGTTCGTCGTGTGGGCGACGGTCGAGCGGCCGTGGGTGGAGCCGCCCTCGAAGACGACTCCACAACTGACCGGCTGGTGAACTCCTTTACGGGGAGTACTACTTGTCGAGCGCCTGCTGGAGGTCGGCGAGCAGATCGTCGACGGACTCGATGCCCACGGAGAGGCGTACGAGATCGGCGGGGACCTCCAGGGCGGAGCCCGCGACGGAGGCGTGCGTCATCCGGCCGGGGTGCTCGACGAGGGACTCGACGCCGCCCAGGGACTCGCCCAGCGTGAAGAGCTTCGCCCTGTTGCAGACCTCGACGGCCGCTTCCTCGCCGCCCTCGACCTGGAACGACACCATGCCGCCGAACGCCTTCATCTGCTTCGCCGCGATCTCGTGCCCGGGGTGCTCGGGCAGGCCCGGGTAGAGCACCTTCGTGACCCGCGGGTGGCGGGAGAGCATCTCGGCGACGCGGGTCGCGTTCTCGCTGTGCCGGTCCATGCGGACGGGCAGCGTCTTGATCCCGCGCAGCACCAGCCAGGCGTCGAACGGGCCCGCCACCGCGCCCATCGCGTTCTGGTGGTACGCGAGGTCGTCGGCGAGCGACTGGTCATTGACGACGAGCGCGCCGCCGACGACGTCGGAGTGGCCGCCCATGTACTTGGTCATCGAGTGCACGACGACGTCGGCGCCGAGCGCCAGCGGCTGCTGGAGGTAGGGGCTGGCGAAGGTGTTGTCGACGACGAGCTTGGCCCCGGCCTCGCGGGCGACCTGGGCGACGGCCGCGATGTCGGTGATGCCGAGGAGCGGGTTGGAGGGCGTCTCCACCCACACGGCCTTGGTCAGCGGGGTGATCGCGGCGCGCACCGACTCGACGTCACTGGTGTCCGCCACCGAGAACTCGACGCCCCACCGCATCACGACCTTCGCGAACAGCCGGAACGTGCCGCCGTACGCGTCGTTCGGGATGACCACGTGGTCGCCGGGGCTGAGCAGCGTCCGCAGCAGGCAGTCCTCGGCGGCGAGCCCGGAGGCGAAGGCGAGGCCGCGCCGGCCGCCCTCCAGGGCGGCGAGGTTCTCCTCCAGGGCGGTACGGGTCGGGTTGGCGCTGCGGCTGTACTCGTAGCCGCCGCGCAGGCCGCCCACGCCGTCCTGCTTGTACGTGGAGACCTGGTAGATCGGCGGGACGACGGCGCCGGTCACGGGGTCGGCCGTGTTGCCGGCGTGGATGGCGGTGGTCTCGAAGCCGCGCGGGGTGCTGCCGCTGTGGCTGTGCGTGTCGCTCATGGGGGCCGAGCGTAGGCGCTCGCGCGCGCGGAGGTGGGGCGCAGCGCCCTTTTGTCGCCACTGTGGCCGGGAACCCCATGCCGGACCGGCACGTTAGCGTTGTTGATATGGGAATTCTCTGGGGGCTGATGGCCGCGGTCATGATCGGGCTCGTGGTGTCGCAGTTGCTGCGGCGCCGCGGCGGGATTCGGCAGGTCGCTCCGGGGTCCCCGGACGCCGCGGACCCGGCGGACTACGGGTTCATGCTTCAGGAGGACCTGGACGTCCGGCTGCCGGGGCCCGACCAGGATCTGCTCGACGTGATGTCGGTCGTGCAGCGCAATCAGGACTTCACCGCGGCCTCCCAGCTCCTCGCCGGGACCGGTAAGGAGACCGAGACCCGGTGGGAGCGGGTACAGGCGATCGCCGGCGCCGCCGCCCTCGAGGCCCAGCAGACGCCGCGGCTCGGTGCCGGGTGGCTGCACGCGTGGCGGTCGCAGGCGCCGAAGGACGCGGGCGGGGCGCAGGTCTTCGCCGAGTTCCTGGTGCAGCAGGCGTGGCGCGGCGGCGGCACTCCCGACGAGCAGCGGATCGTCCTCGAAGAGGCGCGCAATGCCTGTGACCAGGCGGCGATGCTGGCTCCCGGCGACCCCGTCCCGCACATCACGCACCTCGCCGTCGCGCGCGGACTCGGCTATTCGCAGGCCGAGTTCGAGCAGCTGTGGCTGAAGATCCTCGACACCGCGCCGGGCCACATGGGCGCGCATCTGGCCGGCCTCCGGTACTGGACGGAGAAGTGGCACGGCTCGCGCGAGCAGGCCTTCTCGTTCGCCGAGGCCGCCGCCGCGCGTGCGCCGCGCGGTTCGCTGCTCGCGGCGCTGCCGCTGTTCGCGCTGTACGAGCACGTGCCCGAGGTGAACCTGGTGCGCGGGTTCTACGAGAGCGTGGTCGTCACGAAGGCGCTGCACGGGGCGCTGTTCGCGGTGCACGCCGCGCGCCCCGACGACCCGATGCTCGCTCACGTACGGCACCTGCTGGTGTTCTTCCTGGTGCGCAGCGAGCGCTGGTCCGAGGCGATGCGGCAACTCGTGCACGTCGACGGCCACGTGGGCGCGATCCCGTGGACCGCCGAGTACGACCCGGCGGCCTCGTACGCCGTGTACCGGGCGCTCGCCGTCGCCGGTTACGAGGCGAACGGCGGAAGCCCGGCGACGCTGCGGCACTGACCCGCCGTCGCGGAGGGGACCGTTCACCGGATGTGCCGGTGGCTCGACGTGGGGCTCGGCCCTGACGCCTCAAAGGGTGGGCGCTGTAGGGCAGTTCGCGGCATTTGACGTTCGGGATCTCGATCGATCTTCGATTTCTCGGACCAATGTGCATCCAGGATCTTGACCGGGCGACCGCGTACTTCTTCACTGGCCAACGCCGACACCCCTGCCATCCCCCGCCACCACGGACTCCCCCGCACCCCGAGGACTGGTACGCATGCCCCGTAACGGAACGTCCCGTCCGCCCGCCGCCGTCCTGTCCCGACGGAACCTCCTCGTCGCCGGAGCGCTCACTCTGGGGGCTTCCACTCTCGCCTCCCCGAGCCCCGCCAGTGCTCGCGCTCGCGCCGGGAGCGCCGACGCCGGCGGATACGAGGGCTATCTCTTCGTGTACTTCACCGGCGAGGGCAGCGCGGACGGTGAGCAGATCCATCTCGCACTCAGCCGGGGCGACGACCCGCTCCACTGGCGGGAGTTGAATGGAGGCGAGCCCGTTCTCACCTCCGACCTCGGCGACAAGGGTGTGCGCGACCCCTTCGTCATCCGGTCGCCCGAAGGGGACAAGTTCTTTCTCATCGCCACCGATCTGAAGATCCATGGCGGGGCGGGCTGGGACTACGTGCAGCGGCACGGCAGTCGGTCGATCATCGTGTGGGAGTCGGCGGACCTGGCGGAGTGGGGCGAGCCGCGGTCGGTGCGGGTCTCGCCGGAGACCGCGGGCAACACCTGGGCGCCCGAGGCGTATTGGAGCGAGGAGCTCGGCGCGTACGTCGTCTTCTGGGCGTCGAAGCTGTACGGCGAGGACGACCCGGAGCACACCGGCGACACGTACAACCGCATGCTGTACGCCACGACCACGGACTTCGTGACCTTCACCGAGGCCAAGGTGTGGAACGACCCGGGGTATTCGGTCATCGACTCCACCGTCATCGCGCACGACGGGACGTACTACCGGTTCACGAAGGACGAGCGGTCGGCGTCGCAGTCGCCGTACGGAAAGTTCATCCTGGAGGAGAAGTCCGAGGACCTGCTCTCCACGGACTGGGAGACCGTCGCCGAGGGCATCGGCATGGGCTCCATGGCGCAGGGCGAGGGGCCGCTCGTCTTCAAGTCCAACAGTGAAGAGAAGTGGTACCTGTTCATCGACGACTACACCGGCACCGGCTACATGCCCTTCGAGTCCACCGACCTGGCGGCCGGCGAGTGGACGAAGGCCGCCGAGTACCGGCTGCCCGCGGCCCCGCGGCACGGGACCGTACTCCCGCTGACGCGTGCGGAGTTCGACCGGGTCAACGCCAAGTGGGGCGTCGCTCCCGTGCGCGCCGACGCCGACGGGCTCGTCGCCCACTGGCCGCTCGGCAGCGACGCGAAGGACACTTCCGGGCACGGCTATCACGGCACCGCGGCAGGGGACGCCGACTGGGACGACGGCGCCCTCGTGCTCGGCGGCGCGAGCGGACACGTGAAGCTGCCCGACAACATGCTGGCCGGCGTGGACTCGGTGACCGTCGCCGCCGAGGTGTGGGTCGACAGCGACCAGGCGACGCCGTACTTCCTGTACGGGTTCGGGAACACCGCCTCCTCCACCGGTTCCGGCGACGGCTATCTCTTCGCCACGGGCGGCAGTGCCGACAGCGGCTTCCGGGCCGCCCTGTCCGACGGGAACTGGAGCAAGGAGCAGGCCGCCGCGTCCGACACCGGGCTGGCGCGCGGGCGTTGGGCCCAGGTCACGTACACCGTCGACGGCGACACCGCGCTGCTGTATCTCGACGGTGCGGTCGCCGCCCGGAACAGCGCCGTCACCCTCATGCCCTCGGACATCGGCGGCGGGCGCACCACGGCCAACTATCTGGGCCGGTCCCAGTACGCCTCCGACCACACCCTGAAGGGGCGGCTGCGGGACGTACGGCTCTACAACCGGGCGCTCTCCGCCGACGAGATCGCCGCGCTGCCCGCCAACGCCACCCGCATCCGGGGCGTGGAGGCGAAGGAGCTGAAGGTGCCCGCCGTCATCGAGGGCGACGGGTCGACCGTCGTGCTGCCGGTCGAGCCGGGCACGCAACTGCGCGCCCTGCGGCCCGAGTTCACTCTCGCGCCCGGCGCCCGGATCAGTCCGGCGAGCGGCAAGCGGGTGGACCTGCGGCGGCCCGTCACGTACACCGTCACCTCGGCGGCCGGCGAGCGGCGCAAGTGGAAGGTGTCGGCCGTGGAGATGCGGACGCCGGTGCTGCCCGGCTTCCACGCCGATCCCAACATCGTTGCTTTCGGGGGGACTTACTACCTCTACACGACCAACGACGGGTTCGACGGCTGGAGCGGTACGACCTTCGGCGTCTGGTCGTCGAAGGACCTCGTCCACTGGGTCGATCGCGGGGTCATCCTGGATCTCGGCAAGGACGTGAGCTGGGCCGAGTCCCGCGCCTGGGCGCCGACCATCGCGGAGAAGGACGGGCGGTTCTACTTCTACTACTGCGCCGAGGCGAAGATCGGGGTCGCCACGGCCGACTCGCCCACGGGTCCTTTCACCGACAGCGGGAAGGTTCTGATCGCCGCCAACCCGGACGGCGACGGACAGGCCATCGACCCCGCCGCCTTCACGGACGACGACGGGCAGACGTATCTGTACTGGGGCAACGGGTCGGCGTGGGTGGTACCGCTGGACGAGAACGACATGACGTCGTACGTCCCGTCAAAAGCACGGCAGATCAAGGGACTTGAGGACTTCCGGGAAGGGTTGTTCATGGTGCGGCGAGGCGGCCGGTACCACCTCACGTACTCGATCGACGACACCCGCAGCGAGAACTACCGCGTCGGGTACGCCACGTCCGACTCGCCGTACGGGCCGTTCACCTACCGCGGCGTGGTGCTGGAGAAGGATCCGGCCCAGGGGATCCTCGGCACCGGGCACAATTCGCTGCTCCGCGTGCCCGGCACCGACGAGTGGTACATCGCCTACCACCGGTTCGGGATGCCCGGCGGCGACGGCACCCACCGCGAGACCACCATCGACCGCGTCACGTTCGGGGCGGACGGGCTGATGCGACCGGTCGCGCCGACACTCGACGGGGTACGGCCGCGGCGCGTCCCGTAGGGCGAGCGTGACGCCGTTCGCGACCGGGCCGTTGGGTCCTTGGGCCTACGTCTCGCGCATGGCCGCGGCCGTGTGCGCCGCGTCGTACCCCGGCGGCACTCCGTCCAGGAGCACCAGGCTGCCGGGCAGGTGGTCGGTGCGCAGCGGGAGGATCTCCTGGTAGGCGGGGGACGCGTACCAGGCGTGGGCCGCCTCCAGGTCGGGGAACTCGATCATCACGATGCCGCCGGGCGGCTCCCCCTCCATCCACTCCCCCTTCTTGCCGTGGACCAGGAAGCGGCCGCCGTACGGGGTGAACGTGGACTGGACGCGCTCGATGTACGTGAGGACGTCGGGGTGCGGCGCTCCGGGCGTGGTGCCGAGTACGGCGATCGCGTAGGCGGTCATGAAAGAGCCCTCCCTCGGGTCCGGCAGGATCTGGTGGGTACGAGGACGATCCTGCCGGGACCCGGGGAGGGCGGCCATGACCTCTCAGGTCATGAAGGCCATGACGTCATGACCGATGTGATGTGCGGGAGGCGCTCAGATGGTCGCCGCGTCGATCACGAAGCGGTAGCGCACGTCCGAGCCGAGGACCCGCTCGTACGCCTCGTTGACCTGGCTCGCCTCGATCAGCTCGATCTCGGCACCGAGGCCGTGCTCGGCGCAGAAGTCGAGCATCTCCTGGGTCTCGGCGATGCCGCCGATCATGGAGCCGGCGAGCACCTTGTTGCCGCCGATGAGGGAGAACAGGTTGAGGGAGATCGGCTCCTCGGGGGCGCCGACGTTCACCAGGGCGCCGCCCGTCTTGAGCAGGCCCAGGTAGGCGCCGAAGTCCACCTGCGCGGAGACCGTGGAGAGGATGACGTCGAAGGTGCCCGCGAGCTCCTCGAAGGTCTTCGGGTCGCTCGTCGCGTAGTAGTGGTCGGCACCCAGCTTCAGGCCGTCGTCCTTCTTGCGCAGCGACTGCGAGAGGACGGTGACCTCCGCGCCGAGCGCGTGCGCGATCTTGACACCCATGTGGCCGAGGCCACCGAGACCGACGACCGCGACCTTCTTGCCGGGGCCCGCGCCCCAGTGCTTCAGCGGGGAGTACGTGGTGATGCCGGCGCAGAGCAGCGGCGCGGCCACGTCGAGGGCGAGGCCCTCGGGGATACCGACGACGAAACCCTCGGTGACGACGACCTTCTGCGAGTAGCCGCCGTAGGTGGGCTCGCCGTCCTTGCCGACGGCGTTGTACGTCTGGACGTTGCCCTTGACGCAGTGCTGCTCCTGGCCGGACCGGCAGGGCTCGCACTCGCCACAGGAGTCGACCATGCAGCCGACGCCGACCCGGTCGCCGACCTTGTACTTGGTGACGCCCGCGCCGACGGCCTCCACGACACCGGCGATCTCGTGCCCCGGCACCATCGGGAAGATGGCCTCGCCCCATCCCTCACGGGCCTGGTGGATGTCGGAGTGACAGATTCCGGCGAACTTGATGTCGATCAGTACGTCGTGCTCGCCGACGGTGCGGCGTTCGATGGTGGTGCGCTCCAGCGGGGCCTTGGCGCTGGGAACGGCGTATGCGGCAACAGTCGTGGTCATGGCTCCAAGCGTGCGCCCACCGCGCCCGATCGGCAAAGTATGCGCAGGTCACCGCTTTGCGTACGTCCAGTGGTCCTACTACTGGCGGGGTCAGGCTCCCGGTCGTACGACCGGGAATACTGGACAGCATGGACGAGAACGATGCGGCCAGGGAACCGGCGGCGGACCGCCCCGACCATCTGGACCGGCGCGCCGAGCTGAGCGAGTTCCTGCGCACCCGGAGGGCCCGGCTCAAGCCCGAGGACGTGGGGCTCGCCTCGATGGGGCGGCACCGGCGGGTGCCGGGCCTGCGGCGCGAGGAGCTGGCGCAGCTCGCCGGGGTCTCGGTCGCGTACTACACACGCCTGGAGCAGGGCAACGGGCGCAATGTGTCGGCGGAGGTGCTCGACGCGATCGCGCGCGCCCTGCGGCTCAGCGACACCGAGCACGCGCACCTCGTCCACCTGGCGAGCCCGACGCGGCAGCGCCGCAGGTCGCCGGCGCCGAAGCGGCAGCAGCAGGTGCGGCCGGCGCTGCGCCACCTGCTCGACTCGCTGGACGGCGTGCCCGCCTACATCGGCGGGGCGCGCTCGGACATCCTCGCCTGGAACCGGATGGCGGCGGCGCTCTTCGGCGACTGGGGGCGCATGCCGCGCGCCGAGCGGAACTGGGCGCGGCTCACGTTCCTGAACCCGGACTACCGGGAGCTGTTCGTCGACTGGGACTCCAAGGCGACCGACATGGTCAGCTTTCTGCGGCTGTACGCGGGGCGCAATCCCGAGGACCCGGAGCTGTCGGCCCTGGTGGGCGAACTCTCCGTCAAGAGCGAGGAGTTCAGGCGGCTGTGGGCCACGCACGACGTGAAGGAGAAGGGCCACGGCGTGAAGCGGATGCGGCACCCTCTGGTGGGTGAACTGACGCTCGCGTACGAGACGTTGCACTTGCCGGACGACGACGGGCAGTTCTTGTCCGTGTACCACGCGGAGGCGGGTACGGCATCGGCGGAAGCGCTGCGGCTGCTTGCGAGTTGGGGTGTGGACGACTCGTTGCGGGCGAAGCTGTAGACGCCGCGGGGCTCCAACCGCTTGACGGAGTGAGCGCTCACTCCGTACCTTCGGCGTATGCCAGCCACCACCAGGAAGCGCGCTCCCGGCATGAGTCCGGAGCAGCGGCGCAGCATGATCGTCGCGGCCGCGTTGCCGCTTGTCGCCGAGTACGGCGGGGCCGTCACCACGGGGCAGATCGCTCGCGCCGCGGGGATCGGGGAGGCCACGATCTTCCGGGTGTTCCAGGACAAGGACGAGGTGCTCGACGCCTGCGTCGCCGAGGCGGTCAGCCCCGAGCACGTGCGGCGCGAGCTGGCCTCGATCGATCTGGAGCAGCCGCTCACCGCCCGGCTCGCCGAGGCCGCCGAGGCGATGCGGGCCCATCTGGACCGGATGGGCGCCGTCGTCGGCGGGCTCTACGCGTCGGGGCGGCGGCGCGGCCGACCCGAGGGCGAGCGGCCCACCCAGGACGGCCGGCAGGCGTCCGCGCAGGCGATGCGGGAGGCGCTGAGCGAGCTGATCGAGCCCGACCGGGACGCCCTGCGGCTGCCCCCGGACAAGCTCGCCACGCTCTTCCTCGGCATGCTCTTCACCCAACTCCGCTCCCCCGAAGCGGATTTGAACCCGACGCCTGCCGAGCTCGTCGACGTACTGCTGCACGGTTCGCTGGCCGCACCCGGGAGCCCCTCATGACCGTCAGCCTCAACCACACGATCGTCCCGGCCGTCGACAACACCACGGCCGCCCGCTTCTTCGCCGACGACGCCCGGAACCTGTACGAGGTCATGTCCCCGGCGTAGCGCCTCTCAGGGCAGGTACGGAGGCGCCGCGCCCCACGTCCAGTGGGGTACCGGCTGTTCCTCCGGGCGCTCGGCCTCCGGGCCCGAGAAGTGGGCGGCGAGGCGTGTGCCCCACTCGATGTAGGCGAGGAACGCGGAGCGGAATTCCGCGTCCGCCGGCAGGGCCGCCTCGTCGGCCGCGTCCTGCATGAGGTTGACCCAGCGGCGGCGCTGCGGCTCAGTGACGCCCTTGCCGATGTGCATCGCGACCATGTGGCTGTGGCCGCCGTGCTGTTCGGAGTAGGCCGAAGGCCCGCCGAAGACCTCGCCGAGCCACAGGGCGACATGGTCCGCGTGCTCCGCAGGGAGGTCGGCGAAGAGCGGGCCGAGGAGGTCGTCCTTCACCACCTTCTCGTAGAACACGGACGTCAGACGGCCGAACGCCTCGGCGCCGCCCGCCCATTCGAAGAGCGTGGGGTCCGACGAGCCCGTTCCGCGCACCGTGGTCGGCGTGTAGTGGCGCATCTCATCGATGTACCCGACGTAGGGGCGGATCTCGGTGAGGAACACCGGGAAGAGCTCGGAGGTGCGGAAGCCCTTCAGGTGGTCCTCGGTCGACGTCCACACGATGCGCAGGATGAAGTGCTCGAAGTCCTCTTCGCAACGGGTGAGTTCGTACGAGACGCAGTGCTCCGAGGCCGCCAGCTGTTGTGCCGCGCGCGTGTACGCCGCCATGAACTCGGCGGAGCGGTCCTCGGGGATGCGATAGCGGATGTACTCGATGGTGCGCCGGGATCGAGTCGTCATGCCCCCAGCCAAGCACCGGCGCTCCGCTGTAGCCAGGGCCGGGGTTGCGGTTTCGGGGCTCTGCCCCGGACCCCGCGCCTCAATCGCCGGCGGGGCTTGATCCGGTCACCGGGCGGTCCTCCCTGAGCTCCGTGAACAACCGGTTCGCCTTCTGCCTGTCCCAGAGGATGGCGCTGCCCTTGGACGTGGCGAAGCCCAACGTGCGCACAGGTACGCCCAGTTGCCTGCCCTGGCCCGAGGACACCCCCTTCATCGCCTTGAACAGTCGGGTCAGTTCCGGAACGCCGGTCGACTTGTCCACGATGAGTGTGTCCAGGCCCGCGCCCGCGGTGCCGTACATGGTCGACGGGTTCATCAGCACCCCGGGCGACGACGCCTTCTTGGCCAGCGCGGAGAGGAACTTCTGCTGGTTGCGGGAGCGGCCGAGGTCGCCCTCCTTCTCCTGGTGGCGCTGGCGCACGAAGCCGAGCGCCTCGCGCCCGGTCAGGTTGTGGCAGCCCTTGGCCAGGTCGAGCCCCGACTTGTCGTCGACGATGTGCCGGTCGACGCACATCGGCACGCCGCCGACCGCGTCGACGATGCCGACGAACCCGGCGAAGCCGATCTCCGTGTAGTGGTTGATCCGCAGCCCGGTGTTCGACTCGACCGCGCGGACCAGGAGTTCGGGGCCGCCGAGCGAGAACGCCGCGTTGAGCTTGTTCTTCGCCGGCTTGTGGTGGATACCGGTCTTCGGGTCCACGTACGGCGGGATGGTGACCCAGGAGTCCCGCGGCAGGCTGGTGAGGGTGGTGCCGTGGGCGCCGGTGTGCAGCACCATCATCGAGTCGGTGCGGCGGCCCTCGGAGCCGAGCGACGAACCGGTGTGCAGGTTCTTGGTCTGCTTCTCGCTGAGGCCCTCGCGGCTGTCGGAGCCCACGATCAGGTAGTTCGTACCCTTGCCCGGCGCGGCCCTGCTCGGCAGCGACGCGAGGTCGACCTCCCCGTCGAGCCGGGTGCCCGCCCACACATACGTCCCCGCGCCCGCGAGCAGCACCAGCAGCACGAGCAGGCACAGCCCGCGCACCACGAGCCCGAACTTGGTGCGCCGCCGCTTGCGCTTGGGCTCGCGCTCGCTTCGCTTGTACCCGCCGTCGGCCCGCCCGCCGGGCCGGTTGGCCGGCACTGGGTCGAACGGGTGGTGCTCGACCTCGTACGAGTGGGGCTCGGGGGCGTACTCGTACCCGTGCCCGTGCCCGTACTGATCCACCTCGTACGGGTTCTGCTCCACCTCGTACGGATGCTGCTGCCCGTCGTACGGATGCTGCCCCGCCTCGTACTCGCCGTACGGATAGGGCGTCGGGGTGTGTGCGCTGGGGTTCAGGGTCGTCACCTCGCGACCGGCAGGTCCGGCTCTTCGGCCGTCCTGACGATGTGCTGGGCCGCCGCGGCGGCCGTTCCGGAACGGTGCATGCGCTGCCACTTCAACCGGCTGCCGCCCACGAAGGCCACCACGGACTGGATGACCACGAGGTACATCAACTGCCGGTACACGAACAGCTGGAAGGGCAATGACCAGAGCGTGCGCCTGCGCTCTCCGTCGAGCTTCAGAGCGTACGCCGCGACGACCATCTGGAGGGCGAGAAAGCCCACCCAGGCCACCACGGACGTGGTCGTGTCACCGGCGAACACGGCGCTGTAGAACATGAAGACGTCGATCATCGGGGCGAGGAGCGGCAGCACGACCTGGAAGAGGAACAGGTAGGAAAGGCCGCGCCGACCGAAGCGGCCCGCGGGCCCGACCTCCAGGACCGCGCCCCGGTGCTTCCACATCGCCTGCAGGGTGCCGTAGCACCAGCGGTAGCGCTGGCGCCACAACTGCCGCAGGGAGGTGGGGACTTCGGTCCAGGCGATCGCGGTCTCCTCGTACACGACCCGCCAGCCGGCCCGCCACAGCGCCATCGTGAGGTCGGTGTCCTCGGCGAGGGTGTCCTCGCTCAGGCCGCCGACGCCCATCAGCGCGTCGAGCCGGAAGGCGCCGATCGCGCCGGGCACGGTCGTCATGCACTCCAGGACCTCGAACATCCGGCGGTCCAGGTTGAACCCGAAGACGTACTCCAGATGCTGCCAACGGCCGAGGAGTCGCTTGCGGTTGCCGACCTTGGTGTTGCCGCTGACCGCGCCGACGGCCGGGTGGGCCAGCGGCTGGACCAGGCGCTGGATCGCGTCGGCCTCGAAGACGGTGTCCGAGTCGATCATCACGACGTACGGGCAACGGGTGTACTTCAGGCCGTGGTTGAGGGCCGCGGCCTTGCCCGAGTTGGGCTGGCACAGCACCTGCACGCGCGCGTCACGGGCCGCGTATTCGCTCGCGATCTGCACCGTGCGGTCGCTCGACCCGTCGTCGATGACGATGATCTGCATCGGCTGGTGGGTCGAGGCGAGCAACGAACGCAGCGTCGCGCCGATGCCCGCCTCCTCGTTGTACGCGGGTACGAGCACGGTCACCGGATCGCGGATCTCGCGCAGCCAGGGCGAGCCGGGACGGAACCGCTCAAGGCGTCTGACGTGCGCGCGGGCGAACAGCACGAGCACGAGCAGGCGCAGCACACCGAGGCCCGCGGCCGCGAGGAGCACCCACGAGATGGCCGAGACGAAGCTGCGGCCGAGGGTCTGGAACCAGATCAGGCCCTGCCCGAGCCAGCGCACGGGCGCGGCCACCTCAGCCGTTGCCTGCTGGTTGGTCTGCGCGCCCTCCGTGATGGTGGCGAAGTTCCTGGCCTGCGGATTCGCCAGCAGCTTCGCCGTCTCGCGGTAGCCGAGCGAGGTCTGGCTGAGCTGGCGCACCAGGCCGTCCCTGACCCGCTGCCCGGAGTGGTCGGCCGCGACCAGCGTGTAGCCGTCGGCGGACGCCGCCTGCGCGGCGGGCCACTCGCCGCCGCACATCGTGGCGACGGTGGTGGTCATCGGCATCCGCAGGAGTGTGGTGTGGAAGCCGCCGCTGCCCGCGAACGCGCTCTGGGTCAGGCCCAGTTCGAGCTTGCTGCGCACCTTGGACGAGCTGCCCATGTCGGCGCCCGTGTAGGTGTTGGAGCCGATGTCGTGCCCGTCGGCCCTGATCCGCTCGACCAGCTTCGGATGCTGAGCGGCCTTGGCGCCGTTGAGGAAGAACGTGGCGTGCGCGTGATGCTTCTTGAGCAGCGCGAGCAGTTTCGGCGTCGCCTTCGGGTAGGGGCCGCCGTCATAGGTGAGCGCGACGGTGCCGGGCCGCATCGAGGCGCTGTGCACCCGGCCGCCGTCGATGGACAGCACCGGGCCCGCGCCGGAGGCCGACGCGGGCACGGGCTGCGTGCAGGCAGGCTTCGTCCTGGCGCCGTCCACCTCGTTCTGGGTCCAGCCCTGGAAGAGGAGGGCGCCGAAGAGCACCGGCAGGGTGAGGGCGAGCAGCAGCCAGTGCGCCCGCGGGTCCCTTGCTTGTTTGTGCCGTGCCCCCATCAGGCGACGGCGCCGGCGTCGCCGCCCGGCCGACCCCGGTCCCGGTCCTGGCCCCGACGAAGCGACCACATTCGGTGCCCGTTCTCCACGTTCCACTCACACATGGGAGGCGAGTGTATTGATGCGGCCTTCCGGGAATTGGGGCATTGGGAAACATCTGGGACTGGTGTGGCACGTGACAAACGGCACACCTTCCGATTCGAGCACAACCCTTTGCCCAAAACGTGTTCACTTCGACGACACCTGTGAGGCGTCCGGGTCAGGCCGGTCCGGGCACGCCGGTCCGGATCACGCCGGTCCGGGTCAGGCCGCCGAGGCGTTCTCCGTGACCGTGATCCGCCCCTTGCTGATCGTCGCGAGGCGGGGCGCCTTCCGTGCGATCGCCGAGTCGTGGGTGACCATCACGAACGTCAGGCCGTGCTCCTTCCAGCGTTCCTCCAGTACGTCCATGATCTCGTCGCGCATCGACTCGTCGAGGTTGCCCGTGGGCTCGTCGGCGAGCAGCACCTTCGGGTTCTTCACCAGGGCCCGCGCGATGGCGACACGCTGCTGCTGGCCGCCGGACAGCTCCGCAGGCAGATGCCGCAGCCGCTCCCCGAGCCCCACGGACCGCAGCGCCTCCGCGGCCCGCTCCCGCCGCTCGGCGCTCTTCAGACCCAGCGGCACCAGGGCGGTCTCGCAGTTCTCCAGCGCGTTGAGCGTCGGGACGAGGTTGAAGGACTGGAAGACGAAGCCGATGGACTCGGCGCGGACCTTGGTGAGCCGGGCCTCCGGCAGCGTCGCCAGGTCGACCCCGTCGAGCACGACGCTGCCCGCCGTGGGCCGGTCGAGCCCGCCGAGCATCTGGAGCAGGGTCGACTTGCCGCCGCCCGTGGGGCCCTGGATGACGAGCCGGTCGCCGTCGCCGATGGCCAGATCGACGCCCGCCAGCGCGTCGACGGTGTCCTTGCCGCGCCGGTACTGCTTGGTCACGCCGGTGAGCTGATACATGGTGCAACTCCTGTACTACGTAAGGTGATTGGCGTTACCGGTGGTGTTACTCGACGCGGCGCAGCGCGTCCGCGGGGCGCAGCCGCGAGGCCCGCCAGCCACCGAAGCCGCCGGCGATGAGGCCGCCCGCGACGGCGAGGCCGACCGCGAGGGCGATGGTGGTGGCGGAGACGGGCGCGCTGAGCGCGATGTCGAGGGTCTTCGCCCCTCCCCCTGCCGCCTGGCGCATCATTCCGCCGCCACCGCCACCGCCTCCGAAGCCCGCGCCACCGGCGCCGCCGCCCATGCCGCCACCGCCGCCCGCGCCGACGCCGGCGCCGCCGAGCTGCGCGGACAGAGTGGGGCTGATCGCGGTCACCGCGTACGCGCCCGCGAGCCCGACGGCGATGCCGAGGACGCCGCCGATCAACCCGTTGACGACCGCCTCACCGACGACCTGCCGGGTCACCCGGCCCGACGTCCAGCCGAGCGCCTTGAGCGTGCCGAACTCCCGGACCCGCCGGGACACGGCCGAGGACGTGAGCAGCCCCGCCACCAGGAAGGCGGCGACGAGCACCGCGATCGACAGCCACTTGCCGACGTTCGAGGCGAGGTTCGAGGCGGTCGACAGGGAGCCCGAGACGGTGTCGGCGAGATCGGCGGACGTGGTGACGGTGGTGCCGTCGATGTTCTTCTGGATGGCCGTCTTCACGGCGTCGATCTGCTGCGAGTCGGTCGCCTTGACGTAGACCGTCGTCACCTTGGACTTGGCGTCCGCGAGCGTCTGGGCCTGCTTCAGCGGCACGTAGACATTGGCGGCGGCGTCCCCGCTGTCGGCGGTCGCGACGCCGATGACCTGGTACTTGGCGCCTTTGACCGTGACCTTGTCGCCGACGGCGAGCTTCTTCTCCTTGGCGTACGAGGAGTCGACGACGGCGACCTTCGCGTTCGACTCGGAGGTCTTGAAGCTGCGCCCCTTGGTGACCTTCGAGGAGGTCAGCGGGCCGAGCTTCTGCTGGGTGACGTCGGTGCCGTAGACGGAGAAGGAGTTGACGTCGAAGTTGGCGCCGCCGCCCTGGACGCGGCCCTGCGGCTGGCCGCCCTCACCGCCGCCGGGGCCGCCCTGAGCACCGCCGCCGTTGCTCTGGTCCTGCTTGAACTGGCCGCGCGTGAACTGCCCGCTGACCTTCATCACCTGAAGGCTGAGGCCGCCGACCGTGTCGGCGACGCCCTTCTGGTCGGCGACCTTCGAGACCGTGGAGTCGGCGAGGGTCTGGAACCCTTGCACCATCACCCGGTCGCTGGACTGCTCCTTCTTCCCGGAGTCGCTGTCCTTGGCGTCGAAGTTGAACTTCGGGCGGCCCGTGTCGTCGCCCGCCTTCGGCGCGGTCGCGGCCTTGGTGACGGTCATGTCCGTGCCCAGGCCGTAGAGCGACTGCAGGACCTTCCCCTGCGCCTGGGTCATCCCGGAGGACACCGAGTTGACCACGATGACGAGCGCGATCCCGAGCGCGAGCCCGGAGGCGACGACGAGCGCCGCTTTTCTGCGGCGGCGCAGCTCACGCCGGAGATAGGTGAAGAACATCGAAGCCTCGCCGATGACGGCCCACAAATACGGGCGCTGACAGGAATCAGCGGAAGCCGGAGCGTTCGATGACGCTCCGGCTCCCGCTGCGGCGAAACGGTATGGCGGTGTTGTAAGGGTTGCGTGAGGCCGTCATGAGAACGGCATGAGACCCCCGCCGGGGTACCGGTCCGTTACTCGGCGGAACCGGCCTTCCACTGCGACCAGTCCATGTTCCAGCCGTTGAGCCCGTTGTCCGGCTGGACCGTCTTGTCGCCGGTGTTCTTCACGACGACGACGTCGCCGACCATCGAGTTGTTGTAGAACCAGGCGCCCGGCGTGCTGTTGTCATTGGCGCCCTTGGCGTCCTGCAGACCGACGCAGCCGTGGCTGGTGTTCGCGCCACCGAAGATCGACTTGGCGCCCCAGTAGTTGCCGTGGATGAACGTGCCGGAGCTCGACAGACGCATCGCGTGCGGCACGTCCTTGATGTCGTACTCGCCCTTGCCGTCGCCGTCCTTGAAGCCGACCGTCGCACCGTCCATCCGGGTCTCCTTGAACTTCTCGGAGATCACCATCTGGCCCTCGTACGTCTTGTTCTCGGGGGAGCCCGCGGAGATCGGGATGGTCTTGACGGTCTTCCCGTCCTGCGTGACCGTCATCATCTTGGTCTTCGCGTCGACCGTGGACACCTGGTTGCGGCCGACCTTGAACGAGACCGTCTTCTGCTGCACGCCGGTCACGCCGTCCGCACCCTCGACCCCGTCCAGGTCCAGCTTCAGGGTGACCGTGGAGCCGCCCTTCCAGTAGTCCTCGGGGCGGAAGTCGAGCCGGGTGTCGTTGAACCAGTGCCCGACGACCTCCTGCCCACTGCTGGACGTCACCTTGATGCCGTCCTGCACATCGGCCTTGTTGCTGATCGCCTTGTCGAAGTTGATCGACACGGGCATGCCGACGCCGACGGTCGAGCCGTCCTCCGGCGTGAAGTTCCCGATGAAGCTGTTGGCCGGGGACACCGTCGTGAACTGCGAGTTCTCGTGGGCCGCGCGGCCGTCGGAGTCCTTCGCCTCGGCGGCGATCTTGTACGTCGTCGCGCGCTCGAGCTGGTTCGTGGGCTTCCAGCTCTTCTTGTCCGCGGCGATCTGACCGTCGATCTTCGTGCCGTCGGCCGTGGTCATGGTGACGTCGGTGAGCTTGCCCTTGCTCACGGTGACCTTCGCGGCACTGTTGATGCTCGCGTTGTCGGAGCCGTCCTTCGGCGCGATCTTGATGTCGGCCTCGGAGGTCTTCTTCGCCGCCGCCTCGTCGGCTTGCGCCTGCGATTCCTTCTTGCCGCCGGAGCCGCCGTCGTCGCCGCCACCACAGGCCGTCAGCACGAGCACACCGCCGAGCAGAGCGGACGCGGCCATCAGACCCTTGCGCCGCTTACCGTCCGTTATCACACGCTTCTCCATAGTCGCCGAATTTCCCGACTTCGCCGAATTCCCCTGCTGTCGACCGCCCCGAGCCCGGTCGACAGCGGGCCCAAGAGGACACAACAGTCCCCTCGTACCCAGTGAACGCCTTGACCGGTTCGTCCCGTTCCCGAAGAACCGCCGGTGTGGGCAAGGCCACGTCGGGCCCCTCACCAGGGACGACAAAACCCTGGGCAGCGGTTGCCGCCCAGGGTTCCCGTTTCAAGGACCGCTACACGCCGTCTTCCGCGTCCCCCTCCTCATCATCCTCGCCGAGGTCCCAATCCGGCGAGTCGGGGTCGTAGTCGACCTGCTCGCTGGACCAGGAGGCCTGCACCAGCTCGGCCCCCGGAACATCGGCGACCAGATCGAACGGGTCCACGAGGTACGCGACCGCCTCCGCCTCGTCCTCCTCCACGGCGCTCACCGCCTGCGCCCGCTCCTCGGGCCCGGTCTCCTCGTCCTCCGCGACGCGCTGCAACGCGGCCCCGGTCAGCGCCTCCGCGTCGGCGACCTCCAGGACCAATTCCACCTTGAGCCGAACAAAACGTGACGTGTCATCAGTACTCATGGCCGGAGCGTACGACCCATTCGCCTCGTGACTTTCCTGTGACCCGCGCCTATCACTAACATGAGGGCACACGGCCAATTCGCCAGCGCCACAAGGGGGATCGCTTCCGTGTCTGCCGCACGTCGATCACTGTTCACCGCCACTGCCGCCGCGGCGCTCCTCGGCGCGCTCTGGTTCGTTCCCACAGCGACGGCGAACCCCGAGCACATCACCCATCCCGACCAGCAGCGGACCGCCACGGTGGTCACCGAGCAGTCCGACCGTCAACTCCGCCTGGCCGACACGGGGCAGGTGGACACGACGCCGTACGTGATCGGCGGTTCGGCCTTCCTCGGCCTGGGCGTCGGCTTCGTGGCGTACTCGGTGCGCAGGGGCAGGGCGTACGAGGCGTAGGAGACGTAGGAGTCCCAGGGGCAACTGGACCGGGGTGCGCGTCAGTTCGGGTGTCGGCGGTCGGTGCCGGGTTCCAGGCCTCTGATCCGGCGCCGTTCCCCCTCGCCCGCGGCCGGTGGCGGGGAGTCCGCGAGGCGGACGACCGGGTCGTCGAGGCCGCCGTCGCGGCCGGCCACCACGGGCTTCGCCGCGCGCAGGGCCTTCGCCTTGTACTGGGCGGCGTCCGCCAGGCGGAACAGGCGCCGCGCGTTGTGCACCTCACCGATCGGGTCCCCGGTCGACGCGACGCCGCACGCGACGCCGTCGCCGTGGTCCAACTCGGCGGCCCGGAAGCAGATCTCGTCGCCCACCCGGACCACCTCGTCGGCCGAGGGCCCCACGGCGACCAGCGAGAACTCGTCGCCGCCGAGCCGCGCCGCGAGCGCTCCCGGCAGCATCGCCCCGCACAGCGAGAGCACCGAGCCGAACCGTTCGAGGAGCCGGTCGCCCGCCGCGTGCCCGTAGGTGTCGTTGACCCGCTTCAGGCCGTTGAGGTCGCAGACGACGAGGCTGACCACGGAGCCGTCGGCCCGGTGCCGCTCCACGGCCTCGTCGAGGCGTATGTCGACCGCGCGCCGGTTGGCAAGGCCGGTCAGGGCGTCGGTGAAGGCGAGCCGGCGCGCCTCCTCCAGGCGTTCGGTCTGCGCGATGCCGGCCGCGACGACCGCCGCGAGGACCGTGGCGAAGTCGGCGTCGAAGCGGTCGAACACCTCGGCCCCGGTCGGTCGCGCCACGTACAGCTCGCCCCACGCCCGCCCGTGCAGCACGATCGGCGCGACGACGCAGCAGCCGCGGCCCCGACGGCGCAGCGCGGCGACCCGCTGGTGGCAGTAGCCGGCCCGGGCCACGGGGCCCTCGGCCGTCTCGACCCAGGCGTCCGGCTCGCCGCCCTTGGCCCAGCGTTCGTGCAGGAACTCGGTGATCTCGGGGAACTGGTGCACCGGGTAGCCCTCGCCGTCGGGGAACTCCTCCTCGCCCTCGGCCAGCTCCCCCACGTTGACGAGCACCCGTAGGCGGCCGCGCTCGCGCTCCCACATGGAGAGTGCGGCGAAGCTCCCGGACAGCGCCCGGCAGGCGCCGAGCGCGGCCGCGCGCCAGGAGTCGCGCGGGCTGCGCGCAGCGGCCATGCCCTGCGCGAGCGTCACCACGGCGCGTAGCCGAACGTCCTCACCCATCACTCCAGAGTAAGGAGTTTTCCGACATTTCGGTGAATTCGGTGCGCCGATCCGGGGCTTCCGGCCAGAGGTAAGTTACTGAACGTGACGACGCGACTCGGCGCCGCGACCGGCCCCCGTCACTCGCCGGGCCACTGCGGACTGCGCTTCTCGTTGAACGCCGCCACTCCCTCGGCCCGGTCCCCGGAGAACGCCACGGACCGCCACGCCGCGTCCTCCACCTCCAGGCCCGCCCGCATGTCGAGGCCGTGCCCGAGGCGCAGCGCCTTCTTCGACGCGCGCAGGCCGACCGGCGAGTTCACGGCGATCCGCGCGCCGAGCGCGAGCGCCTCCTCGCGGTCCGCGCCCGCATCCACGACCTGGTCCACGAGCCCGAGCTCGGCGGCCTCCGCCGCCCGCACCCGGCGCGCCGTGAAGATCAGCTCGGCGGCCCGCGCGGCGCCGACGCGGCGCGGAAGGAGCTGCGTACCGCCACCGCCGGGGATCACGCCGACGGACACCTCGGGCAGCCCCACGACGGCCGTCCCGTCGGCGACGATCAGGTCGCAGGCGAGCGCCAGCTCGAAGCCGCCGCCGAGCGCGAAGCCGTGCACGGCCGCGATCGCCGGCATCGGCAGCTCAAGGACGCCCGTGTACGCGGCGCGGGACACGGGCCGCTGGCGCAGCATGTCCGCATCGGAGAACGAGTTCCGCTCCTTGAGGTCTGCGCCGACGCAGAAGGCGCGCTCGGAGCTGGAGGTGAGGACGACGACCCGGACGTCCCGGTCGCCCGCGAGCGCCTCGCAGGCGCCGGTGATCGAGCCGGCCATGTCGCTCGACACGGCGTTCATGGCCTTCGGCCGGTCGAGCACCAGCTCGGCAACCGTCCCGCCCTCATGGCGCCGCACTGCCACGAACTCCCCGAACCGCCGCTCATCACCCATGACACGCCCCTTCGGTTAACGCCAGTTAACCGCCAAGGTTGTCAGGTGCGCCTGGTCAACGTCCAGGGCTCCACGACGCCGAGGCCGCGCACGGGCCGCTGCCACATGGGCTGCAACGCGAACCGGTAGGTGGGCGGCTCCTCGCCGTCCTCCTTCGCCTTCTGCGCCTCGGCGGCGGCCTCCGCCTCGGAGGTGGGCGTCTCCCCGATCCTGATCAGCTCCTGGGCGAAGGCGCCGTCCACCAGCACGTTGTCCCGTGGCGCTATCGACGTGAGGCGGCTCGCGAGGTTCACGGTCGAGCCGAAGACATCGCCCATCCGCGTGGTGACCGTGCCGAACGCGATGCCGACGCGCAGCTCCGGCATCGTCTCGTCGTTGCTCATCGTCTCGATCAGGCGCAACGCGATCTCGCTCGCGATGCCCGCGTCGTCGGCCGCGTACAGGACCTCGTCGCCGAGGGTCTTGACGAGCCGGCCGCCGTGCGCCGCGACGAGGTCCGCGGCGGTGGTCTCGAAGGCCTCGACGAGCTCGCCGAGCTCCTCTTCCTCCATACGTCGCGTCAGCCGCGTGAACCCGACCAGATCGGCGAAGCCGACGGCGAGCCGCCGGTCGACCATCTCCTCGTCGTCACCGGCCTGCACGACGCGGCCGGTCGCCGCGGCGAGCTGGCGCCGCCACACGTAGACGAGGAACTCCTCCAGCTCCGGCAGGAGCAGCTCCATCAGCGGATACGTGACCTCGGTGCGGGTCATGCCGGGTTCCGGAGGCTCGGTGAGGCCCTCAAGGAACGAGTCGATCTGCCATTCGGCGAGCCGCGCCGTGGTCTGTCCGGTGGACCGGGCGACCTGTACGGCCATGGCCTCGCTGAGCAGCCCGGCCTCCACGAGTCCTGCGAGGCGCCGCAGCGCCAGCACGTCCGCCTCGGTCAGCGCCTTGGCCTGCCCGATGTCGGCGAACCCCATGGCCCGCCAGAACCGGGAGGCCAGCTCCATGGAGACGCCCGCACTGCGCGCCGCCTGGAACGGGGTGTATCTGCGCTCGGCCCCGAGAATGAGCCCTTCGAGCCGCAGAGCGAGGGGATCCTCGGCCTCTGCTTCTGCCTCTTCCGGTTCCGCACCTTCCGGCTTCTCGGGGTCGGTGGGAGAGCCCGTGCCGGAGCCCGAGTCGTCGACGGTCACGCCTGCTGCCCTTCCGATCTGCCGCGGTCAGGTATCGACCGGGCTCAACTCTACGGCAGCCCCTGTGCCCCACGTCACTCCGTTCGCTTCCGGGTGGCGTGGGTCCTGAGCCGCCCGGTGGTCCGTACCTACGCAGGCCGCAGATGCACGATGTCGCCCGCGCCGACCGCCTCGCGGGGGCCGTCCGCCGGCGCGATGACAAGCCGCCCGTCGCCGTCCACCGCGACCGCCTCCCCCACCAGCTCCCGGTCCCCCGGAAGAATCGCCCGCACCTGGCGGCCGAGCGTGGCACAGCCCGCCGCGTACGACTCCTGCAAACGGGAAAGCCCGGGGTCCCCCTCGGCCGCACACCACTCCACGTACCACCGCTCCAAAGAACGCAGCACGGCCCGCAGCACCGGCTCCCGGTCCACCACCTTCGCTCCGGCCAGCGCCAGCGACCCCGCCGTCGGGACGGGCAACTCGTCGGCGCGCAGCGACACGTTCAGGCCGACGCCGATCACGACGCCGTCCGCCCCGGCCCGCTCCAGGAGGATGCCGCCGGCCTTGCGCTCCTCGCCGTCGACCGTGAGGAGCACGTCGTTCGGCCACTTCAGGGCGGTGTCGATGCCGGCCGCCGAGGAGAGCGCCGTGGCCACCGCGACCCCGGTGAGCAGCGGCAGCCAGCCCCAGCGCGCCACCGGCACCTCGTGCTCGCCCGGCTTGAGCAGCACGGAGAAGAAGAGGCCCGAGCGCGGCGGCGCCGACCAGCTCCGATCGAGCCGCCCGCGCGCCGCACTCTGCTCCTCGGCGACGAGCACGGTGCCCTCGGCGACGGGTCCCGCCGAGGCCCGCCGCACCAGATCCGTGTTGGTCGACCCCGTGCGGGGCACCACCTCCACGGACGACCACAGTCCCCCTTCCCGTACCAGGGACCGGCGGAGGCCGGCCTCGGCCAGGGGCGGCCTGTCCAGGTCGGACCAGGGGTTGGCGGGTACGTCTGAACCATCTCGCGGCGTCATGCAACCCAGCCTAGGTGTGGCAAAGACCGCACTGCTGAACGGTATTCAGGCCACTACGCTACGGATCAGTAGCCCCACTCCCCTTTTTGAACCGTCCCCGAACCTTCCCCGAACCGTCCCCGTGAGCAGCGTCGAAGCAGGCAGGGAGCCGCATCCCGATGTCCGAGTTGGAACAGCCGACAGCGCAGACCGACATCCACACGACCGCAGGCAAGATCGAGGATCTGCGGCGCCGGATCGATGAGGCGACCCATGCGGGTTCCGCCCGCGCGGTCGAAAAGCAGCACGCCAAGGGCAAGTTGACCGCCCGCGAGCGGATCGAGCTGCTGCTCGACGAGGACTCCTTCGTGGAGCTGGACGAGTTCGCCCGGCACCGGTCGACGGACTTCGGTCTCGATGCCAACAAGCCGTACGGCGACGGCGTGGTGACCGGATACGGCACCGTGGACGGCCGCCCCGTCGCCGTGTTCTCGCAGGACTTCACGGTCTTCGGCGGGGCCCTCGGCGAGGTCTACGGCCAGAAGATCATGAAGGTGATGGACTTCGCGCTGAAGACCGGCTGCCCGGTCATCGGCATCAACGACTCCGGCGGCGCCCGCATCCAGGAGGGCGTCATGGCCCTCGGCATGTACGGCGAGATCTTCCGCCGCAACACGCACGCCTCGGGTGTCATCCCGCAGATCTCGCTCGTGGTCGGCCCGTGCGCGGGCGGCGCCGTCTACTCGCCCGCGATCACCGACTTCACGGTCATGGTCGACCAGACCTCGCACATGTTCATCACCGGGCCGGACGTCATCAAGACGGTCACCGGTGAGGACGTCGGCTTCGAGGAGCTGGGCGGTGCCCGCGCCCACAACTCGCGCTCCGGTGTCGCGCATCACATGGCGGGCGACGAGAAGGACGCGATCGAGTACGTCAAGTCGCTGCTGTCCTACCTGCCGTCGAACAACCTGAGCGAGCCGCCCTCCTTCCCGGAGGAGGCGGACCTCGAGCTCACCGACGAGGACCGCGAGCTCGACACCCTCATCCCGGACAGCGCGAACCAGCCGTACGACATGCGCACGGTGATCGAACACGTCCTGGACGACGCCGACTTCTTCGAGACCCAGGCGCTGTTCGCGCCGAACATCATCACCGGCTTCGGCCGCGTCGAGGGCAGCCCGGTCGGCATCGTCGCCAACCAGCCGATGCAGTTCGCCGGCTGCCTCGACATCCACGCGAGCGAGAAGGCCGCGCGGTTCGTCAGGACGTGTGACGCCTTCAACGTCCCCGTCCTGACCTTCGTCGACGTCCCGGGCTTCCTGCCGGGCGTCGAGCAGGAGCACGAGGGCATCATCCGGCGCGGCGCCAAGCTGATCTACGCGTACGCCGAGGCCACCGTCCCGCTCATCACGATCATCACGCGCAAGGCCTTCGGCGGCGCCTACGACGTCATGGGCTCCAAGCACCTGGGCGCCGACCTCAACCTGGCGTGGCCCACGGCGCAGATCGCCGTCATGGGCGCGCAGGGCGCGGTGAACATCCTGCACCGCAAGACGATCGCCGCGGCCGAGGCCGCCGGGAACGTCGAGGAGACCCGCGCGCAGCTCATCCAGGACTACGAGGACACCCTCCTCAACCCGTACACGGCGGCCGAGCGCGGCTACATCGACGCGGTGGTCATGCCCTCCGACACCCGCGCCCACCTCGTGCGCGGCCTGCGTCAGCTGCGTACGAAGCGGGAATCACTGCCCCCGAAGAAGCACGGCAACATCCCCCTCTAGGAGCCGGATCATGATGATCAAGGTCGTACGGGGCAATCCGACCCCCGAGGAGCTGGCCGCCGCACTGGCGGTGGTCCAGGCGCGCGCCGCGGCGGTCCCGGACGCCCCGGCCGCGACGACGGGCCGGGACGCGTGGTCCGACCCGTCCCGCATCGCCCGGCACCGGTTGCCGGCCCCGGGGGCGTCGAGCTGGTCCCGTACCTACTGGCCCGCGTGAATTAGTCCTTTCGTAGCGGGGCGCCTGAGTACGCGTACTCAGGCGCCCCGCACGCGCGAGCAGCACCATGCTGTATGTGCTGTGGTCCGACCCCGATGACGAGCCCCCAGAGGAGCTCCGCGAAACGCAGGCGATGCTGCGGCGCGCGGGTTTCCTGCTGGCGCTCGCCATGGTCGTCATGTTCCTGATGCTGGGGACCGGTTAGCGCCGCCGACCGGGAATGCACCGCGTCACCCTGGATAACCTGAGTCGCATGACTGCTCCACGCCGGCTGATCCTGGCCTCCCAGTCCCCCGCCCGCCTCGGCCTGCTGCGGCAGGCCGGGTTCGCCCCCGAGGTGATCGTCAGCGGGGTCGACGAGGACGCCGTGACGGCCCCGACACCCGCCGAACTCGCCCTCGCCCTCGCCGAGGCCAAGGCCTCCGTGGTCGCGGCGCGGCCCGAGGCGGGCGGCGCCGTCGTCATCGGCTGCGACTCCGTGCTCGACCTCGACGGCGAGGCGCTCGGCAAGCCGGCCGACGCCGAGGAGGCCACGGCCCGCTGGAAGTCGATGCGCGGCCGCGTGGGCACGCTGCAGACCGGCCACTGCGTCTACGACACCGCGAGCGGCCGGTACAGCTCCGGCACCGCCTCCACCGTCGTCCGGTTCGGCGAGCCGAGCGACGAGGAGATCGCCGCGTACGTGGCGACGGGCGAACCCCTCTACGTGGCGGGCGCGTTCACCCTGGACGGCCGCTCGGCCCCGTTCATCGACGGCATCGACGGCGACCACGGCAACGTGATCGGACTCTCGCTGCCCCTGCTCCGCCGACTCCTCGCCGAACTGGGCATCGGCATCACGGAGTTGTGGGCGCCGGCGGAGTAGCGGCACCGTTCTGCGCGGGGGTGTCCCCCTCCGCGCGCCGCTCCCCCTGCTCGTGCCGGTCGTACGCCACCAGCGTCAGCACGAGCAGGGCGAGCACGATCATCATGAACACGAAGCTGGACCAGCCCACCAGGCTGATCGAGAACGCGCCGAGCAGGCCGTGCACGACGGCCACGCTGATCAGCAGGATCCGCCCGACCGTGCCCGGCGCCCGGTCGACGATCGCGGTGCGCACGAGCACGATCCCGCACAGCACCAGATAGAGCCCGAACAGGCCTCCCGCGATCCACGCGCCCACCGACATCGCCTGCGGATCGAGACCCGCCAGGGACATGTCCTGGTTGTCGACCACCAGGCCGAGGAACCAGTTCAGAAAGACAATCCCGAGCGCCTCCGCGAACAACACGATCGCCGCCACCCACGCCACCGGCCTGCGTGCCACCGGTCCCACCCACTTCCGCTGACTGTTACCGCTAGTACGGCCAAGACATCCCGAACGCTACTAACGGGTAAACCCCGGTACAAGGGTTCTGCAGAAGGCAAAGAATCATTGGGCCATTCGTAGGGACTCCACAAAGAATGCCCGCGGGCCGCAGCACGGTCTCACAGAGACCTTGGCCACAGAGGCGGGCTAGGGTTGCGGTGAAGGATCGCGCGTTTCCAGGCGCGACAAGGGATTTCACGGACCCGTGAACCCCGGGTGACACTCCGTGTGGGAAAGCTCACGCCCGGGGACGGCTCGTGGGTCCGTGTCGGCAGTCCCTAAACTCAGCTTGTTTCAGTGAGTCAAGCTTCACGGTGACCCGCCGACCGCCCCGGCTCGGGCGACAACGGCCGGGGGGCCGGGGGATGCCCCCGGGAAGACACAGCAAGGAGGGAGCCATCGTGCGCAAGGTGCTCATCGCCAACCGTGGCGAAATCGCTGTCCGCGTGGCCCGGGCGTGCCGGGACACGGGGATCGCGAGCGTTGCCGTCTACGCCGAGCCGGACCGGGACGCTCTGCACGTCCGTGCGGCCGACGAGGCCTTCGCCCTTGGCGGGGACACCCCGGCCACCAGCTACCTGGACATCGCCAAGGTGCTGCAGGCGGCGAAGGACTCCGGCGCGGACGCCATCCACCCCGGCTACGGATTCCTGTCGGAGAACGCCGAGTTCGCCCAGGCCGTCCTCGATGCCGGGCTGATCTGGATCGGCCCGCCCCCGCACGCGATCCGCGACCTCGGCGACAAGGTCGCCGCGCGGCACATCGCGCAGCGCGCGGGCGCCCCGCTGGTCGCCGGTACCCCGGACCCGGTCTCGGGCTCCGACGAGGTCGTCGCGTTCGCCGAGGAGCACGGCCTGCCGATCGCGATCAAGGCCGCCTTCGGTGGCGGCGGTCGCGGCCTGAAGGTCGCCCGCACCCTCGAAGAGGTGCCGGAGCTGTACGACTCCGCGGTGCGCGAGGCGGTCGCCGCCTTCGGTCGCGGTGAGTGCTTCGTGGAGCGCTACCTGGACAAGCCGCGGCACGTGGAGACGCAGTGCCTGGCCGACCAGCACGGCAACGTGGTGGTCGTGTCCACCCGTGACTGCTCGCTGCAGCGTCGCCACCAGAAGCTCGTCGAGGAGGCCCCGGCGCCGTTCCTGAGCGAGGCGCAGCTGGAGCAGCTGTACTCGTCCTCGAAGGCGATCCTCAAGGAGGCCGGCTACGTCGGCGCGGGCACCGTCGAGTTCCTCGTCGGCGCGGACGGCACGATCTCCTTCCTCGAGGTCAACACCCGTCTCCAGGTCGAGCACCCGGTCACCGAAGAGGTCGCCGGCATCGACCTGGTGCGCGAGATGTTCCGCATCGCCGACGGCGAGGAGCTCGGCTACGGCGACCCCGAACTGCGCGGCCACTCCTTCGAGTTCCGCATCAACGGCGAGGACCCGGGCCGCGGCTTCCTGCCCGCCCCCGGCACCGTCACCAAGTTCGACGGCCCGGCAGGACCGGGTGTCCGCCTGGACGCGGGCGTCGAGTCCGGGTCGGTCATCGGCCCGGCCTGGGACTCCCTGCTCGCCAAGCTGATCGTCACGGGCCGCACCCGCAAGGAGGCCCTGCAGCGGGCCTCGCGCGCGCTCGCCGAGTTCGAGGTCGAGGGCATGGCCACCGCCATCCCCTTCCACCGCAAGGTCGTCACCGACCCGGCGTTCGCCCCCGAACTGACCGGCAGCGAGGACCCGTTCACGATCTTCACCCGCTGGATCGAGACCGAGTTCGTCAACGACATCCCGCCGTTCGCCACCCCGGCGCCCGGTGAGGAGGAGGACGAGGCGGGCCGCGAGAACATCGTCGTCGAGGTCGGCGGCAAGCGCCTGGAGGTCTCCCTCCCGGCGGGCATGGGCATGTCCCTGGCCCGCACCGGCCTCAACGCCGGCGCCAAGCCCAAGCGGCGCGCGGCCAAGAAGTCCGGCCCGGCGGCCTCCGGCGACACCCTCGCCTCCCCGATGCAGGGCACGATCGTCAAGATCGCGGTCGAGGAGGGCCAGGAGGTCAAGGAGGGCGACCTCGTCGTCGTCCTGGAGGCCATGAAGATGGAACAGCCCCTGAACGCCCACAAGTCGGGCACCGTCAAGGGCCTGTCCGCCGAGATCGGCGCGTCCCTCACCTCGGGCGCCCCGATCTGCGAGATCAAGGACTGACGCACCGACGCGTGAACGCCGAAGCGCCCGTTGAACCGGTGACCGGTTCAACGGGCGCTTCGGCGTTCAGTGTTCGGCGTTCGGCCTTTGGTCAGACGCCGCGCACCCAGCCGGTGCCGTGGTGCGCGATGTCCATGGCCACCACCGCGAAGGCGACGGTCAGCAGCGCGAACCCCGCGTACGCGAACGCCGCGACGCCCGTGACCCAGCCCAGCACGTTCAGCGGCATCGCGGCCATCAGCACCCACGCCGCCCACGCGGGCACCGCGTGGCTGCGCAGCAGCCCGATGCCGAGGACGATGCCTCCGAAGACGATGCCGGCGATGAACCAGATCCCGGCGACCGCAGGCATGGCCAGGCTGTCGCCGCCGTCGAGGACCTTCACGATCGTGACCTGGTCGACCCCCTTGTCGAGGCCGGCGAGGGTCACGAAGTCGTACGAGGGCGCCAGGTTGGCGGCCGTGGCGCCGCCCCCGAACAGCAGCAACCCGGCGAGCCCCAGCTTCGGCGAGCGCGCCATGACGTACACGGAGACCAGGATGGCCGCGGCGGCCATCGCGATCCCCAGGGCCAGCCACGCCCAGGCGGCGGCCTTCTCCTGACCTTCGTTCGCGGCGATGTCGGCGACGATGTTCCTCGTCTTGTCCTCCGTCATGTCGTACGGGGACAGGAGCGAGGCGACGATGAAGAGCAGCGGCCCGAGGACGAGGACCGCGGCCGTGACGGCCCGCAGCGGCCGGATCCGTTCGGCGGCGGCTCCTGGTGCGGCGGCGGGTATGTGCGCTGGTGACGGTGTGGCGGTCATGGCGTTCCCCCTGATGCCCGTGGATGCCACTGGATTCCACCAGTGAAGCGGGCGGCCCCCGGCCGGACCAGCCGTCAATTCTGACGGGCGCCCACCGGCCTCACTCCCCCAGCAGCCCCGCCTCGCGTCCCCTGCGCAGCAGCGCCGCCGTGTGCCCGGCGTCCAACTTGCGGTGCAGGGCGGCCACATATCCCCGTACGGTCGTCAGCGAGATCCCCATCGCACGCGCCGCCTCGGCGGGGGTGCGGCCGGCGTCGATGTGCTCCAGGGTGCGGTGCTCGCGCTCGGTCAGGCCGAGCGCGCGGGCGGCGGCGCGGCCCGGCGCGAGGTCCCGCAGCAGCAGGAGCCGCGGCACGTCGGGCACGGCGCATGCCACCGCCCGTACGTCGATATCGCGCGCCCGGAAGGCACGGCAGGCGCCGGGCGGGGCTCCGAGGCCGATCCGCGGGTCGCCGTCCAGGCGCGGCAGCAGCTCCGCCGCGACGGCGTCGAGCGGCCGCACCGCGCCGTTCCCGGCCACGGCGGCGACGCCCTGACCCGGCCGCCCGGTGGACGCGAGCGCGGCGGCGAGGAGCGCGTACATCCGCTGCCGCTCGGCCAACAGGCGTTCGGCGGCCGCGAGGTGGGGCTGGGCGTAGTCGAGCAGGTCCCGCTGTTCCTCGGTGAAGTCGGTGCCGCCGCGCAGCAGCGCGTAGCCCGCGACACCCGCCTCGTCCCGGGCGCTGGCGACGAGGTGGCGGTGCATCCCGAAGGGGCGGAAATCGAGGTTGTAGCAGTGGGTGCGGCGCCAGTCGCGGTCGGCGGCGACGTCGCTCACCCGCCAGGCGCCGCTCGTCCCGGAGAGCAGCATGGGCCCGGTCAGCGGGTGGTCCATGGGGTGGTCGTAGATGACGGCGGGGTCGGCGTGGAAGGACTCCGCGGGCAGCGCGAGTGCCCGCACGGCGCCGTCGTGGGCGGCGAAGTGGTACCACTGGGCGCCGTCGGCCGGGATGAGCCGGGCGAGTCCGCGGACCGCGTGGGAGCGCAACTCGTCCACGTCCACGGCCTCTTCGAGTTCCCGGACGAGCTGCCGTACGTCTCGCCGGCCCGCGTCACTGATGCTCATGCCGCGCTCCGGGGCGCCCTGCGCATGCGCCCTCTGCGTCGACGCTACTGCGGAAGCGATCCCTCCGCACCGCCGCGGTCCCGGCATCGGGCATCCTTGAAGTCCTGCGCACCAGGCCCGCGCACGCCCAGGGAGGCCCGATGACGACAGCCGAGCACGACCGCTCGCGCCGCATGCGCGCGGACGCGCGCCGCAATTACGAGCGGCTGCTCGCGCAGGCCCGGATCGCGTTCGCCGAGCACGGCACGGGGGCGTCCCTTGAGGAGGTGGCCCGCGCGGCCGGAGTCGGCATCGGCACGCTGTACCGGCACTTCCCCAACCGGCACGCGCTGATGAGCGCCGTCTTCGAGGAGGCGGTGAACGATCTGCTCGCCCGCTCCCGGGCGCTCCTCGACGCTCCGCAGCCCTGTACGGCGCTCGTGACCTGGCTGCGCGAGATCATCACGCATGCGAGCGAGTACCGGGGTCTTTCCCGCGCCCTCATGTCGGCCTCGCAGGACGCGAGTTCGGCACTGGCCCGGTGCAGTGATCCGATGCGGGAGGCAGGCCAGGCGTTGCTCTCGCGGGCGCAGCGGGCGGGGGCGGTGCGGCAGGACGTCTCCATGGGCGACCTCCTGCAGCTCACGAACGCGATCGCCCTCGCGGCGGAGGAGACTCCGTCGGACCCGGCGTTGGCGGATCGCCTACTCCGCCTGACGCTGCGCGGCATCACCACTTGACCGGCACCGGCGTTACGCTCCTGGGGCTCTGCCCCAGACCCCGCTGCTCAATCGCCGCAGGGGCTCCATATACCTGCACCGGCTGACCGACTCCGCCAAATACAGCCCCTGCGGCGTTTGAGCAGCGGGGTCCGGGGCGGAGCCCCGTGGCCGAAACGCCGGACGGGCGAAATGAATTAGCGGCGGCGGAGATCGGCCACTCTGGCCGTCCGCTCCGGCGGAGTGTCCAACGGGGCCGAGCGCAACGGATGGTTACCGCCCGGAAGCTGACCACGCCGCTGGCCCGGCAGCGGCACATCCCGGCGCGACTGACGCGCCGGGGCGGAATCACCGCCCCCGGAAGGGTCCTCCGCCCCGGCCCCCGCGACCGCGACCTGCACCCCCTGATCGGCCAACGCCTGAAGCTCCGTGGCGGCCCGGTCGTCGTGCGCCGGCGGCTCGTCCGTCACTAGACGCGTGATCACATCGGTCGGCACGGTCTGGAACATGGTGTCCGTACCGAGCTTGGAGTGATCCGCGAGCACGACGACCTCGGACGCGGCCTGCACGAGCGCCCGGTCCACGGACGCCGACAGCATGTTGGACGTGGAGAGCCCGCGCTCGGCGGTCAGACCACTGCCGGAGAGGAAGGCGCGCGACACTCTCAGCCCCTGAAGGGACTGCTCCGCACCGCTGCCCACCAGCGCATAGTTGGAACCCCGCAGCGTGCCACCGGTCATGACGACCTCCACACGGTTGGCGTGGGCGAGTGCCTGCGCCACCAGGAGGGAGTTGGTGACCACGGTCAGGCCCGGCACACGCGCGAGCCGGCGGGCCAGCTCCTGCGTGGTCGTCCCCGCGCCCACCACGATGGCCTCGCCCTCTTCGACGAGACCCGCGGCGAGATCGGCGATGGCCGTCTTCTCTGCGGTCGCGAGATGTGATTTCTGCGGAAAGCCGGATTCCCGCGTGAATCCGCCCGGCAATACCGCACCGCCGTGCCGGCGGTCGAGGAGTCCTTCTGCCTCCAGTGCGCGCACGTCCCGCCGTACGGTCACTTCAGAGGTCTGGACGACGCGGGCGAGCTCACGGAGCGAAACCGCTCCGTTGGCTCGCACCATTTCGAGGATCAATTGACGACGTTCTGCAGCGAACACGAAACTGACAGTAACCCCAACGACCGTCTGGTTTCAGCAGTTTGCGCCGATTTACCGATTCTGTTCGCACAGGAACCACCGGAGTGGTATAGGCGCGGCGGGGCGCCTATCCAGCCCGCCTATGCCCCCTGCATGGGCCGCAACTCACCGTGACCTGCGGCCCGTTGGCGAAAATCAGCCCTCTTCGGCGATCTTCCGCGTGTGCAACTGCCGCGCCACTTCGGCGATCGATCCCGACAGCGAGGGGTACACGGTGAACGTGTTCGCGATCTGCTCGACCGTCAGATTGTTGTCGACCGCGATCGAGATGGGGTGGATCAGTTCCGAAGCGCGCGGCGCGACGACCACTCCGCCGACCACGATGCCCGTACCCGGACGGCAGAAGATCTTGACGAAGCCGTCCCTGATGCCCTGCATCTTCGCGCGGGGGTTGCGCAGCAGCGGCAGCTTGACGGCGCGGGCGTCGATCTTGCCCGAGTCGACATCGGCCTGCGTGTAGCCGACGGTCGCGATCTCCGGGTCGGTGAAGACGTTGGACGAGACCGTCTTGAGGTTCAGCGGCGTGACCGCGTCGCCCAGGAAGTGGTACATCGCGATGCGGCCCTGCATCGCGGCGACGGACGCGAGGGCGAAGACCCCGGTCACGTCACCGGCCGCGTACACGCCGGGAGCGGTGGTGCGGCTGACCTTGTCGGTCCAGATGTGGCCCGACTCCTTGACCTTGACGCCCGCTTCCTCCAGGCCGAGGCCCTCGCTGTTGGGGACGGCGCCGACCGCCATCAGGCAGTGCGTACCGGAGATGACCCGGCCGTCGGAGAGCGTGACCTCGACGCGGTCGCCGACGCGCTTGGCGGAGGCGGCGCGGGAGCGGGCCATGACGTTCATGCCGCGGCGCCGGAACACGTCCTCCAGGACGGCGGCGGCGTCCGGGTCCTCGCCGGGCAGCACGCGGTCGCGGGAGGAGACGAGGGTGACCTTGGAGCCGAGCGCCTTGTAGGCACCCGCGAACTCGGCACCGGTGACACCGGAACCGACCACGATGAGCTCCTCGGGGAGCTCGTCCAGGTCGTACACCTGCGTCCAGTTGAGGATCCGCTCGCCGTCGGGCTGCGCGTCGGCCAGCTCACGCGGGTGGCCGCCGGTGCACAGGAGCACGGCGTCGGCGACGAGGGTCTCCTCGGCGCCGTCGGCCGCGGTGACGATCACCTTGCGGGAGCCGTCGAGCGCCTGCTGGCCGTCCAGGCGGCCCTTGCCGCGCAGCACGCGCGCACCCGCGCGGGTGACGGAAGCGGTGATGTCGTGGGACTGGGCGAGCGCGAGGCGCTTCACACGGCGGTTGACCTTGCCGAGGTCCACGCCGACGACGCGGGCCGGGCTGTCCGGGTCGGGGGTGTCGTCCTCGACGATGATGCCGAGCTCTTCATAAGAGGAGTCGAAGGTGGTCATCACCTCGGCCGTGGCGATCAAGGTCTTCGACGGTACGCAGTCGGTCAGCACCGACGCCCCGCCGAGGCCGTCGCAGTCGACGACGGTCACCTCCGCGCCGAGGGACGCGGCCACCAAAGCCGCCTCGTATCCGCCAGGTCCGCCACCGATGATCACGATCCGAGTCACATGCCCCATTGTCCCGCACGCTTCAAGGCCGCACCGAGCCGGGGCCCCCGTCCGGGCACCGCGCGGGCCCGGACTGCGCGTATCCCCTCCTGGGAGCCGCACTCCTCCCCACTTAAGAGGGGTGCTTCGGTTACTCACGAGACATGTGGTCCGTCTGACGTAGTCTCGGTCCCATGTCGCTCTACGCCGCGTACGCCGGCAATCTCGACCCGCGGCTCATGACGCGCCGCGCCCCGCACTCGCCGCTGCGCGCGACGGGCTGGCTGAACGGCTGGCGGCTCACGTTCGGGGGCGAGCACATGGGCTGGGAGGGCGCACTCGCCACCATCGTCGAGGCGCCGCGTTCACAGGTCTTCGTCGCGCTGTACGACATCGCCCCGATGGACGAGGAGTCGATGGACCGCTGGGAGGGCGTCGGCCTCGACATCTACCGGCGGATGCGGGTCCGCGTGGACACCCTGGAGGGCGAGGAGCCCACGTGGCTCTACGTACTGAACGGTTACGAGGGCGGCCTCCCCTCGGCGCGGTACCTGGGCGAGATCGCCGACGCGGCCGAGTCCGCGGGCGCGCCGCACGACTACGCGATGGAGCTGCGCAAGCGACCCTGCTGAGGGCGCGCTGAGGGCGTACCGAGAACGTGCTGAAGCGCTCCCCGCTCCCCCGTTCGTCGGAAACGACAAAGCAACGATCCTCAGGACGTGACCTCCGACATCTACGCGCGTAGGCAGCGACAGGCTACCCTCGTCGGCGTGAACGCTTCTCTTACTCCGGACCACGTCCTGGCCGACCCGTACGCCGCCGCCGACGCCGCCGCCGCGCGGCTGCGCGAGCTGACGGGCGCCGAGACCCACGACGTCGCCCTCGTGATGGGCTCCGGCTGGGCGCCCGCCTCCGAGGCGCTGGGCGAGCCCGCCGCCGAGTTCCCCTTCACCGAACTGCCCGGATTCACCGGCGCCGCAGTGGCAGGGCACGGCGGCACGGTCCGCTCGTACCAGGTCGGCGAGAAGCGCGCCCTGGTCTACCTGGGCCGTACGCACTTCTACGAGGGCCGCGGCGTCGCCGCCGTCGCGCACGGCGTGCGCACGGCCGCCGCGGCGGGCTGCAAGACCATCGTGCTCACCAACGGCTGTGGCGGTCTGCGCCAGGGCATGCGCCCCGGCCAGCCGGTGCTCATCTCCGACCACATCAACCTGACCGCGGCCTCGCCGATCGTCGGCGCCAACTTCGTCGACCTCACCGACCTGTACTCGCCGCGGCTTCGCGCGCTGTGCAAGGAGATCGACCCGAGCCTGGAAGAGGGCGTGTACGCCCAGTTCACGGGCCCGCACTACGAGACCCCCGCCGAGGTCCGGATGGCCGGCATCCTCGGCGCCGACCTGGTCGGCATGTCCACCACCCTGGAGGCCATCGCGGCCCGTGAGGCGGGCGCGGAGGTGCTCGGCATCTCCCTGGTGACGAACCTGGCGGCGGGCCTCTCCGGCGAGCCGCTCAACCACGAAGAGGTCCTCCAGGCGGGCCGCGACTCGGCCTCCGCCATGGGCGACCTGCTGACCAAGGTCCTCGCGAAGATCTGATCCCGTCCGGTCCCCGCCGGGACCGTCGTCGTATCCGTACGTCCGAAGGAATGCGAACCGTGACCGTATCTGGCAGCGAACTGCTCGACCGGGCGAAGACCTGGCTGGCGGAGGACCCGGACCCGGAGACCCGCGAGGAGCTGGCCAAGCTCATCGAGGCCGGAGATCTGGAGTCGATCGGCGAGCGCTTCTCCGGAAGGCTGCAGTTCGGCACGGCCGGGCTGCGCGGCGAGCTGGGCGCGGGCCCGATGCGGATGAACCGCGCGGTGGTCATCCGCGCGGCCGCGGGCCTGGCGGCGTATCTGAAGGCGAAGGGCCAGACGGACGGTCCGGTCGTCATCGGCTACGACGCGCGGCACAAGTCGGCGGACTTCGCGCGCGACACGGCGGCGGTGATGGTGGGGGCCGGGCTGCGCGCCGCGGTCCTCCCCCGCCCGCTGCCCACCCCCGTGCTCGCCTTCGCCATACGGCACCTGGGCGCGGTCGCGGGCGTCGAGGTCACGGCCTCGCACAACCCGCCGCGCGACAACGGCTACAAGGTGTACCTCGGCGACGGCTCGCAGATCGTGCCGCCGGCGGACGCGGAGATCGCGGCCGAGATCGACGCGGTGGCGTCGCTGGACGACGTGCCGCGTGCGGAGAGCGGTTGGGAGACGCTGGGCGACGACGTCCTGAACGCCTACCTGGCACGCACGGACGCGGTCCTGGCTCCGGGCTCCGCCCGCTCGGCCCGCACCGTCTACACGGCGATGCACGGCGTCGGCAAGGACACGCTCCTCGCCGCCTTCGCCCGCGCGGGCTTCCCCGAGCCGGTGCTCGTGCCCGAACAGGCCGAGCCCGACCCGGACTTCCCCACGGTCGCGTTCCCGAACCCGGAGGAGCCGGGGGCGATGGACCTGTCGTTCGCGACGGCCCGCGCGCAGACCGAGACCCCGGACCTGATCATCGCCAACGACCCGGACGCGGACCGCTGCGCGGTGGCCGTGCCCGACGGCGGTGAGTGGCGGATGCTGCGCGGCGACGAGGTGGGCGCGCTGCTGGCGGCGCACCTCGTGAAGCGGGGCGTGACCGGCGTCCTCGCCGAGTCGATCGTGTCGTCCTCGCTGCTCGGCCGGATCGCCGAGGCCGCGGGACTCCCGTACGAGGAGACGCTGACCGGCTTCAAGTGGATCGCCCGCGTCGAGGGCCTGCGCTACGGCTACGAGGAGGCGCTCGGCTACTGCGTCGACCCCGAGGGCGTGCGCGACAAGGACGGCATCACGGCCGCGCTGCTCGTCACCGAGCTGGCGAGCAAGCTGAAGTCCCAGGGCCGTACGCTCCTGGACGCGCTCGACGACCTGGCGCTCACGCACGGGCTGCACGCCACGGACCAGTTGAGCGTCCGGGTGGAGGACCTGTCGGTCATCGCGGACGCGATGCGCCGGCTCCGGGAGACTCCGCCGGTGGAGCTGGCGGGGCTCGCGGTGACCCGCGCGGACGATCTCGCCGAAGGGTCGGGAGGGCTGCCGCCCACGGACGGGTTGCGGTACACGCTCGACGGGGCGCGGGTCGTGGTGCGGCCGTCGGGGACCGAGCCGAAGCTCAAGTGTTACCTGGAGGTCGTGGTTGCGGTCGGCGGTCGGGACGCGTTGCCCGCGGCCCGGGTCACCGCGACGGAACGCCTCGCGGCGATCAAGCGGGACCTTGCGGGGGCGGCGGGTATCTAGCTCGGCGTAGGCCGGGGTTGCGGCCGCGGGGCTCCGCCCCGGACCCCGCTGCTCAATCGCCGCAGGGGCTTTAAATGCTGGCCCGGCGAGTTGATGCGCTTGGCTGCCTCATGCGCCGGCGCCACATGACGCGCCCCTGGGGCCTGATTCGCGCTACCCCAATGCGAGGAGTGCCACCAGGATTACCGCGCCCACGAGTGCGGGAGCGATGATCTCGTACGCCCAGCGGACCTTGGTGGCGCCCTGCGTCGTCTCGGCCTCGGCATGCGCCTCGTGGAGTTCGCGCAGTTCGTCCATGGCCTGGTCGCCGGTCGAGCGCTGCTCGGTCACCGGCAGGCCGCTGGCTCCGGTGGCCGTGCGGCCGCCCTTGGCCGCGCGCATCTGCTGGCGCTGGACCTTGCGCCGGCCGCGCAGCGACACCGGGATGGACCAGAGCTGGTACTTGGTGCCCGCCTCGTCGACGACCTCGTTCGAGTACCCGGACTTGAAGCCCGAGACCGCGGACCACGGCAGCGAGACGTCACGGAACGGGTTGCGCAGGCGCAGCCGCTCCTCGTTACCGAAGACAGCCGGCCTGATGGTGAACGCGACGACGAGCGGCACCACGAACAGCAGCCCGGCCAGCACCGTCCACGGCGTCCGCCCGTCCCCGTACGCCACGGCGTCGCCGCCCATCCAGGCCCCGATCAGGATCAGCACGACACCACCGGCGATACCGGCGGGAGACCGATAGATCCGGTCACGTGCCTGCGGGGGCGTGGTCTGGCTGCTCGTCATGGCTCGATTGTGCCCGACCCGTCAATAGCCGCATCCATCAGCTGGGCAAAGCAAGCGGCCCGCAAATCAAGGGGCCGGGCAAAATCAAGCCTCGCCGGCGATTGAGGCGCGGGGTCCGGGGCAGAGCCCCGCGACCGTAACCCCGGCACCCGCAACCACACCGCGACCTGTACAGCCGCTACGCGCGTAGATATGCTCCCCTCGTGACCATGCCCAGTTCTGCACCCGCACCCGCTCTCAGCGACGCCACCGCGTCCGACAGCACGCTGCGCCGCTTCCTGCACGGGTTGCCCGGCGTCGACGCGGTCGGCCTGGAGGCGCGCGCCGCTTCGCTCGGGACCCGTTCCATCAAGACCACGGCGAAGGCGTACGCCATCGACCTGGCCATCTCGATGATCGACCTGACGACCCTCGAAGGCTCCGACACCCCGGGCAAGGTCCGGGCCCTCGGCGCGAAGGCGGTCAACCCGGACCCCACCGACCGCACGACCCCCCGCACCGCGGCGGTCTGCGTCTACCCGGACATGGTGGCCACCGCGAAGGCCGCCGTCGCCGGTACGGACGTCAAGGTCGCCTCCGTGGCCACCGCCTTCCCGGCGGGCCGCACCGCCCTCGACGTGAAGCTCGGGGACGTACGCGAAGCCGTGGCGGCCGGGGCGGACGAGATCGACATGGTCATCGATCGCGGCGCCTTCCTCGCGGGCAACTACATGAAGGTCTACGAGGAGATCCGCGCGGTCAAGGAGGCCTCCGGCGCCGCCCGCCTCAAGGTCATCTTCGAGACCGGCGAGCTCTCGACGTACGACAACATCCGGCGCGCGAGCTGGATCGGCATGCTGGCCGGGGCCGACTTCATCAAGACGTCGACGGGCAAGGTCGGCGTCAACGCCACCCCCGCCAACACCCTCCTCATGCTCGAAGCCGTACGCGACTTCCGCGCCACCACCGGGGTACAGGTCGGCGTGAAGCCCGCGGGCGGCATCCGCACCTCCAAGGACGCCATCAAGTTCCTGGTCATCGTGAACGAGACCGCGGGCGAGGACTGGCTCGACAACCACTGGTTCCGCTTCGGCGCCTCCAGCCTCCTGAACGACCTGCTGATGCAGCGTCAGAAGCTGGCCACAGGACGCTACTCCGGTCCCGACTACGTGACGGTGGACTGATCACCCATGGCATCTGCATTTGAGTACGCTCCGGCGCCCGAGTCCCGCTCGGTCGTCGACATCGCACCCTCCTACGGCCTGTTCATCGACGGCGAGTTCACCGACGCCGCCGACGGCAAGGTCTTCAAGACCGTCTCCCCCGCCACCGAGGAGGTTCTCTCCGAGGTCGCGCAGGCCGGTGAGGCCGACGTCGAGCGCGCCGTGAAGGCGGCCCGCAAGGCCTTCGAGAAGTGGTCGGCGCTGCCCGGCGCGGAGCGCGGCAAGTACCTCTTCCGTATCGCGCGCATCATCCAGGAACGCAGCCGCGAGCTGGCCGTCCTCGAAACGCTCGACAACGGCAAGCCCATCAAGGAGACGCGCGACGCGGACCTCCCCCTGGTCGCCGCGCACTTCTTCTACTACGCGGGCTGGGCGGACAAGCTCGACCACGCGGGATTCGGGCCGAACCCGAAGGCGCTCGGCGTCGCGGGCCAGGTCATCCCCTGGAACTTCCCGCTTCTGATGCTGGCGTGGAAGATCGCCCCGGCGCTCGCGACGGGCAACACCGTCGTCCTGAAGCCCGCCGAGACGACCCCGCTCTCCGCTCTCTTCTTCGCGGACATCTGCCGCCAGGCGGGCCTGCCGAAGGGCGTCGTCAACATCCTTCCGGGGTACGGCGATTCGGGCGCGGCGCTCGTCGCCCACCCCGACGTGAACAAGGTGGCCTTCACCGGCTCCACGGCCGTCGGCAAGGAGATCGCCCGCACCGTCGCCGGTACGGACAAGAAGGTGACGCTCGAACTCGGCGGCAAGGGCGCGAACATCGTCTTCGACGACGCCCCCATCGACCAGGCCGTCGAGGGCATCGTCACGGGCATCTTCTTCAACCAGGGCCAGGTCTGCTGCGCGGGCAGCCGCCTCCTCGTCCAGGAGTCGATCCAGGACGAACTGCTCGACTCGCTGAAGCGCCGCCTGTCGACGCTGCGCCTCGGCGACCCGCTCGACAAGAACACGGACATCGGCGCGATCAACTCGGCCGAGCAGCTCGCGCGCATCACCGCGCTCACCGAGCAGGGCGAGGCCGAGGGCGCCGAGCGCTGGTCGGCACCCTGCGAACTCCCGTCCTCCGGCTACTGGTTCGCGCCGACGCTCTTCACGAACGTCACGCAGGCGCACACCATCGCCCGCGACGAGATCTTCGGCCCGGTCCTGTCCGTGCTCAGCTTCCGCACGCCGGACGAGGCCGTCGCCAAGGCCAACAACTCGCAGTACGGGCTCTCGGCCGGCATCTGGACGGAGAAGGGCTCGCGCATCCTCGCGGTCGCGAACAAGCTCCGCGCCGGGGTCGTCTGGGCCAACACGTTCAACAAGTTCGACCCGACCTCGCCCTTCGGCGGCTACAAGGAGTCGGGCTTCGGCCGCGAGGGTGGCCGTCACGGTCTGGAGGCCTACCTCGATGTCTGAGCCCAACCGTCTGAGCGTCTTCAAGACCTACAAGCTGTACGTCGGCGGGAAGTTCCCGCGTTCCGAGAGCGGCCGGGTGTACGAAGTGACCGATGGCAAGAGCGGCGAGTGGCTGGCCAACGCGCCGCTCTCCTCCCGCAAGGACGCCCGTGACGCCGTGGTCGCCGCCCGCAAGGCGTTCGGCGGCTGGCAGGGCGCGACGGCGTACAACCGCGGTCAGGTCCTGTACCGCGTCGCCGAGATGCTGGAGGGCCGCCGCGAGCAGTTCGTGCGCGAGGTCTCCGAGGCGGAGGGCATCGGCAAGTCCAAGGCCACGGCCGTGGTCGACGCCGCGATCGACCGCTGGGTCTGGTACGCGGGCTGGACCGACAAGATCGGCCAGGTCGTCGGCGGGGCGAACCCCGTCGCGGGCCCGTTCTTCAACCTCTCCACGCCCGAACCGACCGGCGTCGTGGCGGCCCTGGCACCCCAGGACTCGTCCTTCCTCGGCCTGATCTCGGTGATCGCCCCGGTCATCGCGACCGGCAGCACGGTCGTCGTGATCACGAGCGAGAAGTCCCCGCTCCCGGCGCTCTCCCTCGGCGAGGTGCTCGCGACCTCGGACGTGCCGGGCGGCGTCGTCAACATCCTGTCCGGCAAGGCGTCGGAGATCGCGCCTTCGCTCGCCGCGCACCAGGACGTGAACGGGATCGATCTGACGGGCGCCGACCCCGAGTTGGCGAAGCAGCTCGAGATCGCGGCCGCCGACAATCTGAAGCGCGTACGTCGTCCACAGCCTGTGGAGGACTTCACGGCGGACCCGGGCACGGACCGCCTGACGCACTTCCTGGAAACCAAGACGGTCTGGCACCCGACGGGTTCGTTGGGCGCGTCCGGCTCCGCGTACTGAGCACCAACGCGAAAGGCCCGGCTCCTCCACTCCACGAGGAGCCGGGCCTTTCAAGCCGGTCCGGCACATCAAGCCCCGCTTTTGGACGAGAGCCCGCGGGGTCCGGGGCAGAGCCCCGCGACGTAGGACTCAGCCTGGCAGCACACCCGTCACGGGACCCACCACGGGCAGCTCCTCCAGCGACGCACCGGAAGCCACAGGCCCGGTGACTGCCGCCGTGCTGACCGGCACGAAGTCCGCGACCTGCGTGCCGACCGAGTTGTCCAGCGGGTCGACTCCCGTCCCGGCCAGCGGGTCCAGCGGCAGCTTCTTCAGCGTGCCGAGCCCGTTCGCCGTGGCCGAGTTGAGCGCCGTCGAGACGCCGTCGGCCGCCGCGTCGACGTTGGAGTCGCCGGTCGCCGACTGCGGCAGCGGGATCGGCGCCGCGCTCGCCGAGGCGACGCCGCCGCCCGCGACGACCGCACCGGCCGCGGTCACGGTGAGTCCTACGCGCATCAGGGTGCGCCGCACGGAGGACGAGGATGTCTGTTCTGCGTGTCGTGCCATGGTGTTCCGCCCGAAACCTTTCGCCTGTGTAATCATGTAGATACACAGGGTAGTTGGCGTGGTGCGTGCCACAACGGCACCACGCGGGGAGGCGGCGCGGTCGTCATGCCTCACACTGGTGTCTCGTGAGTTCGCATCCTCCGATACCGACACGGGTCGTCCTGCTCTCCGGCCCCTCGGGCTCCGGCAAGTCCTCCTTCGCGGCCCGCTCCGGGCTGCCCGTCCTGTGCCTCGACGACTTCTACAAGGAGGCCGGGGACCCCACGCTGCCGCTGGTGCCGGGCACTTCGGACATCGACTGGGACTCTCCGCTTTCGTGGGACGCCGAGGTCGCGGTCGCCGCGATCGTGGCGCTCTGTGCGAAGGGTCGGACGAGCGTTCCCGTCTACGACATCTCCTCCAGCTCGCGTGTGGGCGAGGAGACGCTGGACATCGAGCGCACGCCGCTGTTCATCGCCGAGGGCATCTTCGCGGCGGACATCGTGGAGCGCTGCCGGGAGGTGGGGGTGCTCGCCGACGCGCTGTGCCTGCGCGGGCGTCCGTCGACGACGTTCCGTCGCCGGCTGCTGCGTGACCTCAAGGAGGGGCGCAAGTCGGTGCCGTTCCTGCTGCGGCGCGGTTGGCGCCTGATGCGGACGGAGCGGTCCATCGTGGCTCGGCAGGTGGCGCTCGGCGCGCATGCCTGTGGCAAGGAGGAGGCGTTGGGGCGCGTGGCGGCGGCCGCGGCGGGGCGCTGCGTGAAGGCGCGCGCCGCGTAACGGGGATTCTTGGCCCGCGCCGGGCCTACGACTCGGGGCTCCGCCCCGGACCCCGCTGCTCAAACGCCGCAGGGGCTGAAAATGCGGAACGGGACCGGAAAGACCCCCCGGCCTTCCGGTCCCGCCCACTCCCCCCTACTGCTCCCCCGTACCGGAACCCCGCTCCCCCGAACAGGGCCCCGTTCCCCCGGCCTTCAGGCGACGAGCTCGCCGAAGGACTCCTCCTGGTCACGGCCGAAGCTCAGCACCTCGTCCTCGCGCAGTCGCCGCAGCGAGCGCCAGATGCTGGACTTCACCGTGCCCACGCTGATGTCGAGGATGTCCGCGATCTCCGGGTCCGTGCGGCCCTCGTAGTAACGAAGGACCAGCATGGTGCGCTGGAGTTCGGGCAGCCGGGCCAGCGCCTGCCACAGGACCGCGCGCAGCTCGGTGCCGCGCATCGCGTCCGTGTCGCCGGCCGTCTCCGGCAGCTCCTCGGTCGGGTACTCGTTCAGCTTGCGGCGGCGCCACGCGCTGATGTGCAGGTTCGTCATGGTGCGGCGGAGGTAGCCCCCGACCGCCGCCTTGTCGCTGATGCGGTCCCAGGCCCGGTACGTCGAGAACAGGGCGCTCTGCAGCAGGTCCTCGGCCTCGAAACGGTCACCGGTCAGGTGGTAGGCGGTTGCGTACAGGGAGGCGCGGCGATCCTGGACGTAGGCCGTGAACTCGGCCTCCGACAAGGACGTCCTGCGCTGCTCCCCCGAGTCCTCCCTGTACGCGGCTCCCCCGTGACCCCCCTCGGTCACTGTTTCCCGCGTGTCAACCACCGTCATGATCCCGGTGTGCTGACGCCCGGCGCCGCGAGCGCACCCCCGCCCGCTCACGGCACCGGACTTCTCGTGACGCTCGGAAACCACTCGGCCCATGTCGTGCAGACGCGTGACAACCGCGCTTGAGGTGGTGCTGTGCAGCGTGTTCATCTCGCGCCCCCCGTCGTGGAGTACCGAATACTTCTGCGTCGTCGTCGCGATCGTTCTTCGCGATGACCAAAAGCTTGCCGGGTCGACTTCATGACGGTGTCCGTCGACTGTCACAGGCCTGTCACAGCGGCTCCCGTAATAGGGAGCAGGCGTGGAGGAACCGGCCCCGCCGGGACTCCGCCGGGGCTCTCCCGGGCCTCTTCCCCGCACCTGAAGGGCACACTCGGTCGAACTGAAGGCCCCTGATGGGCCAGAATGGCGCTTGTGCCTTCCCTGTTGCTGATCGAGGACGACGACGCCATCCGTACGGCCCTGGAGCTGTCACTTACGCGCCAGGGCCACCGGGTCGCCACCGCTGCCACCGGAGAGGACGGTCTGAAGCTGCTGCGCGAGCAGCGGCCCGATCTGATCGTCCTCGATGTGATGCTGCCCGGCATCGACGGTTTCGAGGTGTGCCGGCGCATCCGGCGCACCGACCAACTGCCGATCATCCTGCTGACCGCGCGCAGCGACGACATCGACGTCGTGGTGGGCCTGGAGTCCGGTGCCGACGACTATGTCGTGAAGCCGGTGCAGGGGCGCGTGCTCGACGCGCGGATCCGCGCGGTGCTGCGGCGCGGCGAGCGGGAGGCCAACGATGCCGCGACGTTCGGCTCGTTGGTGATCGACCGTGCCGCGATGACGGTGACGAAGAACGGCGAGGACCTGCAACTGACGCCCACCGAGCTGCGCTTGCTGCTCGAGCTGAGCCGGCGGCCCGGACAGGCGCTGTCCCGGCAGCAGTTGCTGCGCCTGGTGTGGGAGCACGACTACCTCGGTGACTCGCGGCTCGTCGACGCGTGTGTGCAGCGGCTGCGCGCGAAGGTCGAGGACGTGCCGTCGTCGCCGACCCTGATCCGTACGGTGCGCGGGGTGGGCTACCGGCTGGACACGCCTCAGTGACGAAACCGCACGACAAGCTCCGGGGCGCTGCGGCGGCCAAGAAGACTCTCCTCGCCGGCCTGCGCTTCACCAGCCTGCGGCTGCGCCTGGTCGTCGTGTTCGCGCTCGTGGCGCTCACGGCCGCGGTGTCCGCGTCGGGGATCGCGTACTGGCTCAATCGTGAGGCCGTGCTCACGCGCACGCAGGACTCCGCGCTCAGCGACTTCAAGCAGGAGATGCAGAACCGGGCGGCGGCGCTGCCCAAGCAGCCCACGCAGGGCGAGTTGCAGCACGCGGCGAACCTGATGGCGGGCAGCAGCCAGCACTTCAGCGTGATGCTCATGGCGAAGGACGAGGACGGCCGCCGGGTCGTGGGCAATTCCGACCTGGACGCCTTCACCGTCGCCGACGTGCCGAAGTCGCTGCGGGACGCGGTCACCAAGAAGCAGCCGATCGACGGCGGCGACAAGCACGCGTACCACCTGTACTGGCAGCGGATCACGCAGGACGACACCCCGTACCTGGTCGGCGGCGCCACCGTGGACGACGGGCCGACGGGCTACATGCTCAAGTCCCTGGAGCCTGAGGCGAAGGACATGGGTTCGCTCGCCTGGTCCCTCGGCATCGCCACCGCGCTCGCCCTCGTCGGCTCCGCACTGCTCGCGCAGGCGGCCGCGACGACGGTGCTGAAGCCCGTGCACCGCCTGGGGGTCGCCGCGCGCCGGCTCGGCGAGGGCAAGCTCGACACCCGGCTGCGCGTCTCCGGCACGGACGAACTCGCGGAGCTCTCCCGTACGTTCAACAAGACGGCGGAGAACCTGGAGAAGAAGGTCGCGGACATGAGCTCCCGCGACGAGTCCTCGCGCCGCTTCGTCGCCGACATGTCGCACGAGCTGCGCACGCCGCTGACCGCGATCACCGCGGTGACGGAGGTCCTGGAGGAGGAGCTCGACGCCGAGACCGGCTCGGTCGACCCCATGATCGAACCGGCCGTGCGTCTCGTGGTCAGCGAGACCCGGCGCCTGAACGACCTGGTCGAGAACCTGATGGAGGTCACCCGCTTCGACGCGGGCAGCGCCAAGCTCGTCCTCGACGACGTGGAACTCGCCGACCAGATCACCGCCTGCATCGACGCCCGCGCCTGGCTGGACGCCGTCGAACTCGACGCCGAGCGCGGCATCTCGGCCCGCCTCGACCCGCGCCGACTCGACGTGATCCTCGCGAACCTGATCGGCAACGCGCTCAAGCACGGCGGGTCCCCCGTGCGCGTCTCGGTGCGGGTGGAGTCGCACGGACGCCACGGCGAGGGCTCGGAGGTCGTCATCTCCGTACGCGACCACGGTCCGGGCATCCCCGATGACGTCCTGCCGCACGTCTTCGACCGCTTCTTCAAGGCGAGCGCCTCGCGGCCCCGCTCGGAGGGCAGCGGCCTCGGCCTGTCCATCGCCATGGAGAACGCGCGTATCCACGGCGGCCGGATCAGTGCCGCCAACTCCCCCGAAGGGGGAGCCGTGTTCACGCTGCACCTGCCGCGGGACGCGGAGTCCCTGGCGTCCGCCTCGGAGGAGGACGCCAGGGAAGCGCGGGAAGGCGGTGCCGCGACGTGACGCGACGGGTACGCCCATGGGTCCTCGTCGGCCTCGCCTCGCTCCTGCTCACCGGGTGCGGGATCCGTCCCACGGAGGTGCCGACCGACTTCGGCGCCGCGCCCACGCGCGTGGGCTGCTCCCTGTCGGGCTCGGACAAGGTGGAGGCGCAGGCGGGCGGCGAGTTCCCGGTGCAGGTCTATCTGGTCTGTACGTCGCAGCTGGTCACGGTCGACCGGACCATCACGCTGGAGCGCGGCCAGTCGTCCGACCGGGTCATGGTGGCCCGGGAGCTCCTGGCGCAGCTGGCGGCGACTCCCTCCAGCGAGGAGAAGACGGCCGGCTACACGACGGACGTCCGCTCCGTCCTCAAGGTCTCGGGCCCGCGCGAGGGCGACCCCGCGGACGCCCTGCGCCTGAACGCGCCTCCGGCCGATCTGTCCCCCTACGCCCTGGCCCAGGTCATCTGCACGTTCGCGAACAGCGAGGTCACGGCGGAGGACGACGAGCACGTGGTCCTCGGCGGCCCGGACGACGCCGCGCCCCGCGAATACACCTGCTCGGAGGCGCTGAAGGCCCGCCCGGGCCTGATCCCGGCCCCGACGAGAACTCTGAACTGACGAAGGCCCGACCTCGGCGGAACCGATCCTCCCGCGCCCGGCGTCTAGGGGTGCGTGCAGCGCCATCGCTCGGGCGGCCAAAGGGCCGCCGTCCGTTTCCGTGCGGCAGGGATCGCCCTACTCGCCGCGCATCTCCTATTCGTTGCCTGGTTCACGCTGCGCCCCCTGGACGTGCCCTGGGTCAGCGCGGCGAACCTGCACCCCTTGGCCGGCATCCGCTCCGACCTCGCGCTCGGCTGGCGTGAGGCGGCGGTGCGGCTCGGCGAGGGCCTGGTGCTGCTCGCCCCGCTCGGCGTGCTCCTGCCCGTCGCGGGCGGCCGGCTTTACGTTTCGCTGTGGGGTTCGCTTGTGCGCACGGTCGCGATGGCCGCACTGATCTCGCTCGGCATCGAACTGCTACAGACCGGTGTGCCGGGCCAGGTCGTGGACATCGACTCGCTGCTCCTGAACACGGTGGGCGTCGCGCTCGCCCATCTCCTTCTGGTGCCCACCCTGCGCTCCCGGCTCCGCCGCAGGGTCGAGCTCGATCCCCTCCCCCCGCAGGAGCCGGCTCAGGGTCCGACCCCGACGATTTCCAGGGTCGGCATAGCCCCGTGAGCTGACGTTTAAGCCCCTCCGTCGCCGTACATTCGAAGACGTAAGCACCACACATCGAAGACATACGGTTCGCGAAGGAGCCCAACCATGACCGCCCTTGCCCGCCCCACCAACGGACGGATGATCGGCGGAGTGTGCGCAGCGCTGGCACGGCGCTTCGGCACCTCCGCGGCCACGATGCGCGTGATCTTCCTGGTCTCGTGCCTGCTGCCGGGCCCGCAGTTCCTGCTCTACATCGCGCTGTGGATCATGTTCCCGAGTGAGAACAAGGTCCGCCAGGCCTGGTGACGTCCGTTCGCACCCACGCCGAAGGGGCGCGCCCGCGTGATCGCGGGTGCGCCCCTTCGGCTCGTTCGGTGGGTCGGGTCAGCTGAGGCCGCCGACCGGCAGGCCGCCGAGCAGCCCGGAGACCGGGTCGCCGTCGACCGGCAGGGCGCCCTTCGCGGCCTGGTCCACGACGGGCGTGGCCGTGCTCAGGCCGTTGGCCACCGCACCCTGACCGGCGGCCAGGGACTCGGCGCCGGCGGGCAGCGTCGACGCCACGTCCTGCAGCGGGAGGGCGGAGGTCACGGATCCGACGGTGTCGGCCGCGTCGGGGACGGCCGGGGCAGCGTTCGCGGCACCGGCACCGGCGGCGGCGAAAGCGGCTCCGAGAGCGGCGACACCGAGGGTCTTGGCAGCAGAATGCTTCATTGTGAAATGCGTCCTCTTGACGATGACGGGGGAATGAGCGGTCCACGACCGTAAACATTCCTTCGCTGCGCCCGCAAACAGCGAACCGCCGGGAAACGCGGCCGCGAACAACTGTTCCCGACCGCGCCAACGTCCCCCGAAAAGGCCCTACTCGACGACAGAACCGCTGGTGGAAGCGGTCTGACGGAACAGCCATTCGGATTTCAACTCGGCATATCCGGGCTTGATCACGTCATTGATCATCGCCAGTCGTTCATCGAAAGGAATGAATGCTGACTTCATCGCATTGACGGAAAACCACTGCATGTCGTCGAGCGTGTAGTCGAATGCGTCGACCAGGTGCTCGAACTCGCGACTCATCGACGTACCGGACATGAGCCGGTTGTCCGTGTTGACCGTCGCCCTGAAGTGCAGCTTTCGCAGCAGCCCGATGGGGTGCTCCCCGTAGGAACTCGCGGCACCGGTCTGCAGGTTCGACGACGGGCACAGCTCCAGCGGGATCCGCTTGTCGCGCACGTACGAGGCGAGGCGGCCCAGCTGTACGCTGCCGTCGTCCTCCACCTTGATGTCGTCGATGATGCGGACACCGTGCCCGAGCCGGTCCGCGCCGCACCACTGGAGGGCCTGCCAGATGGACGGCAGCCCGAAGGCCTCGCCCGCGTGGATCGTGAAGTGGTTGTTCTCCCGCTTGAGGTACTCGAAGGCGTCGAGGTGGCGGGTGGGCGGGAAGCCGGCCTCCGCGCCCGCGATGTCGAAGCCGACGACACCCAAGTCGCGGTAGCGGTTGGCCAGTTCGGCGATCTCCAGCGCGCGGGCCGCGTGCCGCATGGCGGTGAGGAGCGCGCCCACGCGGATGCGGTGGCCGTTCTCCTTCGCGCGCCGCTCGCCCTCTCTGAAGCCCTCGTTGACCGCCTCGACGACCTCTTCGAGGGTGAGCCCCTGTTCCAGGTGCTGCTCGGGGGCGTAGCGGATCTCGGCGTAGACGACGCCGTCCTCGGCGAGGTCCTCGGCGCACTCGGCAGCGACCCGGAACAGCGCCTCGCGCGTCTGCATGACGGCGCAGGTGTGGCTGAACGTCTCCAAGTACCGCTCCAGGGAACCGGAGTCGGCCGCTTCACGGAACCAGACGCCGAGCTTGTCGGGGTCGGCCTCCGGCAGGTTCTCGTACCCCTGCTCGCGCGCCAGGTCGACGATCGTGCCGGGCCTCAGGCCGCCGTCGAGGTGGTCGTGCAGGAGCACCTTGGGCGCGCGACGGATCTGCTCGGCGGTCGGCACCCGGGGGCTGTTGGGGTTCGCGGTGATCGGGCTCGTCATTTCCGCACTCTAACTCCTACGCGCGTAGATCGCTGCGGTTCGTTGTCCGTTCGTTGCGATCGGTCACCAAGAACGCCGGCATGATCCGTCGATACGCAACAGTGACCCGTCGAGCGGCGTCGGGCGGCGGGCTTCTGACACTGTGCTGTCATGCAGCAGCGAGCGACGCAGGGCCGCGAGGCGCGGCTTGCCAGGGCGGCCGGGCCGGTGCCGGGAGCGGTGGGCGGTGTGGTGCTGCTGCTCCCCGCGGGCGAGGAGACGTCGACCCGCAGACCCTCGACGATGGACCGGGCGGCGCTGCGCCCGCTCGCCCGCCGCCTCACGCGCGCGGGGCGGGACGCGGGCCTGGTCACGCATGTCGTGCAGTACCGGTGCCGCGGCTGGAACGAGACGCAGGCCGAACTCGCGCGCGACGCCCGGTGGGCCGCCGACGAGGTCGTGCGCCGCTACGGGGACGTACCGATCTGCCTCGCAGGCCTCGACATGGGCGGCCGCGCGGCGCTGCACGCGGGCGGCCACGAAGCGGTCAACTCCGTGCTGGCGCTCGCCCCTTGGCTGCCGGAGGACGATGTGGCGGCGCCGCTCGAACCGGTCAAGCAGCTCGCGGGCCGCCGGGTCCTCATCGTGCACGGCACCGACGACCGGCGCACGGACCCGGAGTTGTCCTTCCGGCTCGCGGGCCGCGCGAAGAAGGCGAACCGCGACGTGTGCCGGTTCGAGGTGCACTCGGACGGGCACAACCTGGCGCAGCACCGCTTCGAAGTCGCCTCCCTGGCGGTCGACTTCGTGCTGGGCACGCTGTTCGGGACGCCGTTCTCGCGTCCGCTCCAGGACGCGTTCGCGGCGCCGCCGCCGTTGGGGTTGCGGATGCCGTTGGCGGCGGGGTTCGGGCGAACGCTCTGAGTGTGGGCCCGGGCCGGGGTTGCGGGGCTCTGCCCCGGACCCCGCGCCTCAATCGCCGGCGGGGCTGGAAATGCTCAGTCGTCGGCAGGGCTTGATGTGTGCTCCGGGAGGAGCTTGCCCCTACGGGACAGCAGGAATCGCTTGAAGGCCGCTACGGGAGGGGTGTCCGGGTGGCCGTCCAGCCACGCGACGCCGATCTCCCGTACGGCCCGCTGCCCGGTGACCGCCAGCTCCACAACTCCCGGGCGCGGCACGGTCGGTGGCGGCAGGAGCGCGACCCCGAGCCCCGCCGCGACGAAGCCGCGCAGCGTCTCCGCCTCCTCGCCCTCGAACGCGATCCGCGGCGTGAACCCGGCCTCGGCGCACAGGTCGTCGCAGATGCGGCGCAGCCCGTAGCCCGGTTCGAGGGTGACGAAGGTTTCCTCCGCGGCCTCCTGAAGGCGGATGCGCTTGCGGGAGGCGAGGCGGTGGTGGTCCGGGACGACGAGGCGCAGGCGCTGCTCGTCGAGGCGGCGCGCGACCAGGCCCGGCGCGTCCGGGACGGGCGAGGTGAGGCACAGGTCGAGCTCGCCCGCGCGCAGCCGCTCCAGCATCGCCTCTCCGTAGTTCTGCACGAGGCTGAAGCGGATGCGGGGATGCTCGGCGCGGAAGGCGCGGATCAGGCCCGGCACCGTCTCCGTACCCATGGTGTGCAGGAAGCCGAAGGCGACCTTGCCGGACTCGGGGTCGGCGTCGGCGCGCACCGACTCGACCGCCTTCTCGATCTCGCCGAGCGCGCGCTCCACCGAGCCGAGGAAGGTGCGTCCTGCGGGCGTGAGCGACACCGTGCGGCCGTGGCGGGCGAACAGTTCGACGCCCAGGTCCCGTTCGAGGCGGACCAGGGCGCGGGAGAGCGTGGACTGCGGCACGTTCATCTCCTGCGCCGCGCGCGTGACGTGCTCGGTGCGGGCGGCCCCGGCGAAGTGGGCGAGGCGCGGGGCGAGGAGCGTCACGATGTCTTCCGTGTCACTCATCCCGGACAAGCGCGGCCCCGACCTCTGCTCATGCTGCATGGGAACGATTATGGCCTCTTCATGCATTGGACGCATGAACGCAGGTGAGCCTACGTTCAGGGCATGTCACCTGCCAGTAGCCCGGCGGCCGTCTCCACCGACGCGGTCGCCACCTCTGCCGCCCCCGCTCCTCTTGACGACGACGCCGCGAACACCGACACCCGGTTGACGCCCGGCGGCCCCGGCTACCGCCGGATGAGCTTCGCCCTGTTCCTCGCCGGAGTCGCCACCTTCGCGCTCCTCTACTCGACGCAGGCCCTGCTCCCCCTCATCTCCGACGGCTACGGCGCGAGCGCGAGCGCGGCGGCCTGGACGGTGTCCGCGTCGACCTTCGCGCTCGCGGTGTGCGTGCTGCCGCTGAGCGCGCTGTCCGAGCGGTTCGGGCGGCGCACGGTGATGACCGCCTCGCTGACGGTGGCGGTCGCGGTGGGGCTCCTGGTCCCCTTCGCGCCCTCGCTCGGCGCGCTGATCACGTTGCGCGCGCTGCAGGGCGCAGCCCTCGCGGGGCTGCCCGCGTCCGCGATGGCGTATCTCGCGGAGGAGGTACGGCCGAAGGCGCTGGTCGCGGCCATCGGACTGTTCGTCGCAGGCAACTCCATCGGTGGCATGAGCGGCCGGATCATCGGCGGCTGGATCGCGCAGGCCTGGGGCTGGCGGGTGGCCGTCGGGGTGATCGGTGTGATCGCGGTGGCGTGCGCCGTCGCGTTCCGGATGCTGCTGCCGGCGCCGCGCCACTTCACGCCGGGCTCACTGCGCCCGCGCGCCCTTGCCGCCACGGTCGGCAGCCACCTCGCGAACCCGCTGCTGCGCCGCCTGTACCTGATCGGCGCGCTGTTCATGATGGTGTTCGGCGGGGTCTACACGGTGATCGGCTACCGGCTGTCGGCGGCTCCGTTCTCCCTTCCGCAGGGTGTGGTCGGGTCCATCTTCATCGTCTATCTGGTGGGGACCGCCTCCTCGGCCGCGGCGGGGCGGCTCGTCACGCGGCTCGGCCGGCGCGGCACGCTGTACCTGGCGGCGGGCACGACGATGGCGGGGCTGCTGCTGGCCCTCGTGCCGAACATCGTCCTCGTGCTGCTCGGGCTCGTGCTGATCACGGCGGGCTTCTTCGCGGGCCACGCGACGGCCTCGTCGTCCGTCAGCCACACCGCGACGCACGGGCGGGCGCAGGCCTCCGCGCTCTACCAGACCATGTACTACGTCGGGTCCAGCGTCGGCTCGGCCGTCGGCGCCGTCGCCTTCCACGCGGCGGGCTGGTCGGGAACCGTGGGCCTCGGCTTCCTCGCGGTGCTCGGGGTCGTGGCGATCACGGTGTGGGGCACGTACGCGGCCCGGTCCGCGCGGCACCGGACGGGTGGCGGCGCGATCGCGGCGCAGTGACACCTGCCGTGGCGCACTGACACCTGCCGTGGCTGCCCGCACACGCGCGGCGACCTGAACAACTGCCTCCGGCGTTCCAATAACGGCCTCTTGACCTGGGCTTTTTCCCGGTCGGGGGGCCGTTGTCAGTGGGCTGCGGTAGCTTTCGTCGTGCTGGAACTCACAGCGGCGATGGGGGCGTTGGACATGAGTGACACCGCGACACAGGCCGGGCTCGAAGACCTGGAGAAACACCGGGTCGAGCTGACCGGGTACTGCTATCGGATGCTGGGCTCGGCGTTCGAGGCCGAGGACGCCGTGCAGGACACGATGGTGCGGGCCTGGCGCAGCTTCGACAAGTTCGAGGGCCGCTCGAGCCTGCGCTCCTGGCTCTACCGCATCGCGACGAACGTGTGCCTGGACTCGCTGAACGCGGGGAACAAGCGGGCGCGCCCGATGGACCTGACGGCGGCGGCGCCGCTCGCCCAGGTCGCGCTCAATCCCCGCCCCGACAATGTGTGGCTCGAGCCCATTCCGGACGCCCGCGTGCTGCCGACGGTGCACGATCCGGCGGAGGCGGCCGTGGCGCGGGAGTCGGTGCGGCTCGCGTTCGTCGCCGCGTTGCAGCAGCTGCCGCCGAAGCAGCGGGCGGTGCTGATCCTGCGCGAGGTCCTGGCGTGGAAGGCGCAGGAGGTCGCGACCCTGCTCGACACGTCGGTGGCGTCGGTGAACAGCGCGCTGCAGCGGGCGCGGGCGACGCTGGCGGACGCCCCGCCGGCGGACTCCGCGACGTCCGATCCGCTCGACGAGGAGCAGCAGAAGCTCCTGGAGCGCTACATCGCGGCGTTCGAGGGCTACGACATGAAGGCGCTCACCGCGCTGCTCGCCGAGGACGCCATCATGACGATGCCGCCGTTCGACCTGTGGCTGCGCGGCCCCGAGGACATCACGGGCTTCATGACCACGATCGGCGCGTCCTGCGCGGGTTCGCGCCTGCTGCCGGTGGTGTCGAACGGGACGCCGGCGTTCGCCCACTACAAGCCGGATCCGGACAAGGGGGGCTTCGCGCCCTGGGCGATCCAGGTCATCGAGTTCTCAGCGGGGCGGATCTCGGGGTACCACTGCTTCCTGGACACGCAGCGCTGGTTCCCGTTGTTCGGCGTCCCGGACCATCTCGACGCCTGACCCTTCGCCGGCCTGCGCTCCCAGCGCCTCGGCCATCCCGGCGAGTTCGAGGAGCACGGCGAGGCCCGCGGGCGGGTCGCGGAGCAGCATCCGTGACCCGGCGCGGCGGGCGGCGAGCTGCATCCGGGCGAGCGCGTCGAGGGTCGTGAGGTCGGCGGTGGTCACACCGGAGACGTCGCAGACGACGGTCGGCGCGTCACCCGGCGCTCCGGCACGGGCGGCATGGAGGCGCTCGCACAGCCGGGGTGCGTCACCGGAGCGGATCGGCCCGGCGAGCATCACGACGGGCGAGGACTCGGGAAAGAGCGAGGAAGCAGCCACGTACGAATGACCGCGCGGCGGTGCGGAATTCATCGGTCCTGTGCGCAGAAGGGCACGTGGGCTGGATCACGTTGATTCGGATAGTGGATCAACGTTGACCGGCGATCCGTATCCGACGGAGTCTTGACGTGTGCAGGGGGTACTCAACGGTTTCGCGGTCATCGCGATCGTCATCGCGGTCGGCTACGTCATCGGACGGCGCGGCTATCTGGGTGCCAATGGCCGGGAGGTCCTCAACAAGCTGGCGTTCCATGTGGCGTCGCCCGCGCTCCTGTTCACCATGCTGGCCAAGGCCGACCTGGCGGTGATCCTGTCGCCGAGCCTGCTGGTCACGGCGCTCTCCACGGCGGCGGCGGCCGGGATCTTCATCACGGTGGGCGTCCTGCGCGGCTGGGGGACGGGCCGCACCACGATCGGCGCGCTGTGCTCGTCGTTGGTGAACTCCGGGAACCTGGGCATCCCGATCGCTGTGTACGTCCTCGGTGACGCCTCGCTCGTCGCCCCGGTCCTCCTCTTCCAGCAGCTCGTCGTGACGCCGATCGCGCTGACGGTGCTCGACCTGTCGGAGGCGTCGTCCGGTACGGCGCGGCTGACGTGGGGCCAGCGGCTGCTCACGCCGTTCCGGAACCCGGTCGCGATCGGTTCGCTCTCGGGCGTGCTGGTGTCGGCCACGGGGATCACGGTCCCCTCCCCGATCTTCGACCCGCTGGAACTCATCGCGAACATGTCGGTGCCGGGGATCCTGATCGCGTTCGGCATATCACTGTGCGGGAGTTCCTGGCCGGGCGGCCGGAGCGCGGACCGGGTGCCGGTGCTGCTGTCGACGGCGCTGAAGGCGGTGGGCCAGCCGGTGGTGGCGTGGGCGCTGGCGTCCTTCGTGTTCGGCCTGCACGGGGCGCGGCTCCTCGACGTCGTGGTGACGTCGGCGCTTCCGGCGGCGCAGAACATCTTCACGTACTCGAGCCGTTACCGGGTGGGTGAGCGCTTGGCGCGGGAGTCGATCCTGTTGTCGACGATGGTGTCGGTGCCGGCGCTGGTGGTCGTGGCGGCGTTGCTGGGGTGACCGGTGCGGCGTCGGGTCCGGTCCTACGTCAGGTCCGGTCCGGCGTCCGGGTCGGCCACCCCAAGGGGGGCTGTCAGCCGATCCGTTCCAGGACGATCGGCCGTGTCGTGAACTCCGTACCGGCGGGCGCGATGTCGTAGGCGCCCTCCAACGCTTCGACCGCGTACGGGATGCGTTCGGGAGTGTCCGTGTGCAGGGTCATGAGGATCTGGCCGGCGAAGACCGCGTCGCCGGGCTTGGCGTGCAGTTCCACGCCTGCCGCCGCCTGCACCGGGTCCTCCTTGCGGGAGCGCCCCGCGCCGAGGCGCCAGGCGGCGAGGCCCACGCCCATCGCGTCGAGCCGGGTGAGCACGCCGGACTCCCCCGCCGTCACCACGTGCGTCTCGCGGGCCGTCGGCAGTGCCGCGTCCGGGTCGCCGCCCTGCGCCGCGATCATCCGCCGCCACGCGTCCATCGCGCGGCCGTCGGCGAGCGCCTTTGCCGGATCGGCGTCCTTCAGGCCCGCCGCGTCGAGCATCTCGCGGGCGAGGGCGAGGGTCAGCTCGACGACGTCGTCGGGGCCGCCGCCCGCCAACACCTCGACGGATTCCCGGACTTCGAGCGCGTTGCCCGCGGTCAGGCCGAGCGGGGTGTTCATGTCGGTGACGAGCGCGACGGTCGGCAGTCCGTGGTCCGTGCCCAACCCGACCATGGTGCGGGCGAGTTCGCGGGCTGCGTCGATCTCCTTCATAAAGGCCCCGGAGCCCACCTTCACGTCCAGGACCAGGGAGCCCGTGCCCTCCGCGATCTTCTTCGACATGATCGAGGACGCGATGAGCGGGATGCACTCGACGGTGGCCGTGACGTCGCGGAGTGCGTAGAGCTTCTTGTCCGCGGGGGCGAGGCCGCTGCCCGGCGCGCAGACGACCGCGCCGACGTCCTCCAGGGTGCGCATCATCTCGTCGTTGGTGATGTTCGCGCGCCAGCCGGGGATCGCCTCCAGCTTGTCGAGCGTGCCGCCGGTGTGGCCGAGGCCGCGCCCCGACAGCTGCGGCACGGCCGCGCCGCAGGCCGCGACGAGGGGGGCGAGCGGCAGCGTGATCTTGTCCCCGACGCCACCCGTGGAGTGCTTGTCGGCGGCGGGCCTCGGCAGCACCGAGAAGTCCATCCGCTCCCCGGAGTTGATCATCGCGGCGGTCCACCGGGCGATCTCCGCGCGGTCCATCCCGTTCAGGAAGATCGCCATGGCGAGGGCCGACATCTGCTCGTCGGCGACGTCGCCCCGGGTGTACGCGTCGACGACCCAGTCGATCTGCGCGTCCGAGAGCCGCCCGCGGTCTCGCTTCGTACGGATGACGGAGATGACGTCCATGGCAAATCCTCCAACGGTTCAGCACAGCGTGACGGGCCCCGTCACGCTCCACGGCACGGCGGCGACTCTACGCGCATAGACGTCTCTCGTGAAGTGCCCGGCGGACGTCGGTCCCCGTACCGTGGAACCCCACCCGTGACGGACAGGAGACCGTGGTGCCCGAGACCGGGTCGGCGACGACCGTGAAGACAGTGCGTGAGCTTCTCGACGAGTTGGCGGGGCTCGAGGACCCGAAGGTGCAGGCCGTCAACGAGCGGCACGGTGACGACCACGGCGTGAATCTGAGCAAGCTGCGGGCGATCGCCAAGCGCCTCAAGACCCAGCAGGAGCTCGCGGTCGGGCTCTGGGCGACGGGCGACACGGCGGCGCGGCTCCTCGCGCTCCTCGTCTGCCGGCCGAAGGCGTTCGAGGAGAGCGAGCTGGACGCGATGATGCGGGACGCGCGTGCGCCGAAGGTGCAGGACTGGCTGGTCAATTACGTGGTGAAGAAGAGCCCGCATGCCGAGGCGCTGCGGGTGGTCTGGCTCGGCGACAAGGACCCCGTGGTCGCGGGCGCGGGGTGGGCGCTTACGGCGGACCGTGTGGTGAAGAAGCCGGAGGGGCTTGATCTGGCGGGGTTGCTCGACGTCGTCGAGGCGGAGATGCGGGGTGCGCCGGATCGGCTTCAGTGGGCGATGAACACGTGTCTTGCGCAGATCGGGATCGTGCATCCCGAGTACCGGGCGCGGGCGGTTGCGATCGGTGAGCGGCTCGGTGTGCTCAAGGACTATCCGACGTCGGCGGGGTGTACGTCGCCGTATGCGCCGGTGTGGATTGCGGAGATGGTGCGGAGGCGGGGGCGGGAGTCCTGATGCGGTGGGCCGTTCCTCCGGTCGCGGGGCTCTGCCCCGGACCCCGCGCCTCAATCGCCGGCGGGGCTTGAAGTGCTCATCCGGCGCCGGGGCTGATTTTGCCGCACCGGCGTTACGGACACGGGGCTCCGCCCCGGACCCCGCTGCTCAATCGCCGCAGGGGCTGAAAATGCCCACCCAGCGCCGAGGCTTGATGGTGCCTACCGGGACAAGTTCGCCTCCTCGTCGATTCTCGTCAGCTTGGCCGGGTTGCGGACCACGTAGATGTGCGTGATCCGGGCGTCCTTCACCACGACGCTCACCGCCGCCGGGGCTCCGTCGAATTCGATGCGGGCCGAGGGGGCGGCGTTGAACCAGGCCGGGGCCGCCGTCAGTTCCGTCACCTTGGCCTGGGCCGATGCCAGGAGCTTGGCCACCACGTCGACGCCGATCAGCGGAGCGAGCGCCGCGGCCACGCGACCGCCGCCGTCGGCGATCATCACCACGTCCGGGGCCATGACGTCCATCAGGCCTTGCAGGTTTCCCGTGCGCAGGGCCTCCAAGAAGCGTTCCACCACCGCCTGTTGCTCCGTGCGCGCCACCTTTATGCGTGGCTGGCGCGCCGCCACGTGGTCGCGGGCCCGGCGTGCGATCTGGCGCACGGCGGCCGGGGATTTGCCGACGGCCTCGGCGATCTCCCCGTACGGGACGTCGAAGACCTCGCGGAGGACGAAGACCGCCCGTTCCGTCGGGCCGAGGGTCTCCAGGACCGTGAGGAGGGCGATGGACACGCTCTCCGCGAGTTCGACGTCGTCCGCGACGTCGGGGCTGGTCAGGAGGGGTTCCGGGAGCCATTGGCCGACGTAGTCCTCGCGGCGGCGTGACAGCGTCCGTAGGCGGTTGAGGGACTGGCGGGTGACGATCCGGACGAGGTACGCGCGCGGGTCGCGCACCTCGGTCCGGTCCGCTTCGGCCCACCGCAGCCAGGACTCCTGCAGCACGTCCTCCGCGTCGGCCGCCGAGCCGAGCATCTCGTAGGCGACCGTGAAGAGCAGGCTGCGGTGGGTGACGAAGGGGTCCGACGACGACTCGGCCATTACGCGCGGGCCTCCAGGGGGATTTCGCAGGCCTCCGAGAAGCCCTGCGAGCTGATGCCGTGCGCCGTGTTGCCGCGCGTCGAGAAGTTCACGAAGGCGATGTACGTGGTGAGTTCGACCATCGCCGCCGGGCCCATCCGGTCGAGCAGGCCCGCGTACAGCTCGTCGGTGACGGTCGGCGGGGTGTTCGTCATGGCCTCCGCGTACTCCATCACGTCCCGCTCCAGCGGTGTGAAGACTTCGGACTCGCGCCAGCGCGGGACCTGGCTCGCCTTCTTCAGGTCCAGCTTCTCGTTCTGCGCCTGGAAGTAGCCCACGTCGAGGCACCAGCTGCAGCCGACCTGCGCCGCGACCGCCATGTGCGCGAACGACTTGAGGCTCTCGTCGGCCGCGTCCCACTGGGCGACCTGGCGGCCGAGGCCGAGGCCGTCCTGCGCGACCTTCGGGTTGTGCCAGAGCACTTCGGCGGGCTCCATCACCGCGCCGAGCTGGTCGATCATGCCCTGCTTGAGCTCGTCGGGAAGTTCCGCCTTCGCGATACGGAGTGCCATGGTGTCCATCCTTCGAAGCGTCTCCGGCCGGGCTCCTCCCGGCCGTTCGACATGAAGACACCGACGGGCCCGCGCGTGTGACATCCAGATCCAGATGGACATCCGCGCGGGCCCCGGCCCACCCCGTCAGCTCAGGTGCTCCGGGCCGAACGCCTCCGGCAGCATCTCCCCCAGCGTCCGCACCCCCGCCCCCGTCTCCATCAGCAGCTCCCGGCCCCCGAACTCGTACAGCAGCTGGCGGCAGCGGCCGCACGGCATCAGCAGTTCGCCCTTGCCGTCCACGCACGTGAAGTGGGTGAGTCGGCCGCCGCCCGTCGCCACGAGGTGCGAGACCAGGCCGCACTCCGCGCACAGGCCGAGGCCGTAACTGGCGTTCTCGACGTTGCAGCCGGTGACGGTGCGGCCGTCGTCGACGAGGGCGGCCGCGCCGACCGGGAAGCCGGAGTACGGGGCGTAGGCCCGGGACATCGCCTCGCGCGCCGCCTGTCTCAGGTCCTCCCAGTCAGCACTCACGCGCCCTGGCCCTTCCGGTACGGCTGGCCGTTCGCCCTCGGCATCCGCAGCCGCTGGGCCGAGAAGGAGAGGACCAGCAGCGTGGCGATGTACGGGACAGCGGTCACGAGCTGCTGCGGGACATCGTCGGTGGTCGCGTACCAGGTTGCCGCACCGGCGGCCGCCACGGCGCAGATGACACCGGCGACGTACCTCTTCTTGACCAGCGTCCAGATCGCGGCGATGACCAGGAGCATCGCCACGAGCAGCAGCAGCGCGTGCACGTTCTCCGTGCCGCCGCGCAGCCGGAGGCTGTCCGTGTAGCCGAACAGGCCCGCGCCGAGGGCGAGTCCGCCCGGCATCCAGTTTCCGAAGATCATCGCGGCGAGGCCGATGTAACCCTTACCGGCCGTCTGGCCCTCCAAGTAGAAGGGGTTCGCGACGATCGACAGGAACGCGCCGCCGAGGCCCGCGAGGCCGCCCGAGATGATGACCGCCAGGTACTTGTACTTGATCACGTTGACGCCGAGGGACTCGGCCGCGACCGGGTTCTCGCCGCAGGAGCGCAGGCGCAGGCCGAACGACGTGCGCCACAGCGCCCACCACGTGAACGGGATCAGGGCGACCGCGATGATCGTCAGCGGCGACAGGTCGGTGACCAGGCCGCCGAGCAGGCCCGCGATGTCCGAGATCAGGAACCAGTGCTTCTCGTTCAGGGTCGTCAGCCAGTCGGACAGCCCTGGGACGCTGAACGTGCCGAGCGAGTCGACCGGCGGGGACTGCTTGGTCGTACCGCCCTCGACGCCCTCGAACGTGAAGTTGGAGAGGTAGCGCGTCACGCCGAGCGCGAGGATGTTGATGGCCACACCGGACACGATGTGGTTGACGTTGAAGGTGACCGTGACGGCCGCGTGCAGCAGGCCGCCGAGCGCGCCGCCGATGATGCCGACGCACACGCCGACCCACGGGCCCCACTGGTAGCCCGCCCAGGCGCCGAACCAGGTGCCCAGGATCAGCATGCCTTCGAGGCCGATGTTGACCACGCCCGCGCGCTCGGACCACAGGCCGCCGAGGCCCGCGAGGCCGATGGGGACGGCGAGTTGGAGGGCCGTGGCCATCTGGCTGACGTTGGTGATGCCGTCGGCGCCCGTGATCAGGCGGACCAGGGAGGTCAGGATCAGGACACCCGCCACCCCGATCATCAGGACCGGCAGTGAGAGCTTGCGGCGGCCGCCCGGTGCGGGCTGCGACGCGGCCTTCTTGTCGACGAGGACCGTGCTCATCGGGCAGCCACCTCCTTCTCCGTGTCGTTGTTGTTGCCCGGGGCCGCGGCCACGGCGAGTTCGATGCCGACCCTGCGCTGCTGGCGCCGCTGGCCCCAGACGCGTACGGCCTCGTAGGAGACCACCACGGCGATCGTGATGATGCCCTGCATGATCACCGCGATCTCCTTGTCGTAGCCCTGCAGGTCGAGTTCTTGCGAGGCCTTCTCCAGCCAGGAGATCAACAAGGCCGCGAACGCGATCCCCACCGGCGAGTTACGACCCAGCAGCGCGATCGTGATGCCCTGGAAGCCGATCGTCGTCGGGAAGGTCAGCGAGTACGTGTGGGTGTCGCCGAGGAGCAGGGGCAGGCCCGCGAGGCCGGCCAGCGCGCCGGACACCAGCATCGCCGTCAGGACCATGCGCTTGGCGTCGACGCCGGAGGCTGCCGCCGCCGACTCCGATGCGCCCGTCGCGCGCAGGTCGAAGCCGAAGCGGGTGCGGTTCAGGACGAACCAGTACGCGACACCGAGCAGCGCGGCGATGACCACGAAGCCGTAGACCTCGCCCGCGTCCCCCATGTTGATGCCGGGGAACCAGCCGGACTCGTGCATCACGCCGGTCGTCTTGTTGTTGCCGACCTGCACGCCGAAGACGCTGGGCAGGTAGAGATAGCCGATGACGCTGGACGCGATGGAGTTCAGCATGATCGTCGCGACGACCTCGCTGACGCCGCGCGTCACCTTCAACAGGCCCGCGATGCCCGCCCACATGGCGCCGGTGAGCATCGCGACGAGGATCAGCAGCGGGACCTGCGCGAAGCCCGGCAGCGCCACCTTCGCGCCGACGATCGCGGCCACGACCGCGGCGAGCCGGTACTGGCCGTCCACACCGATGTTGAAGAGGTTCATGCGGAAGCCGATGGCGACCGCGAGCGCGGCGAGGTAGTACATGCCGGCCTGGTTGATGATCAGGACCTGCACGTCCGAGAACGTCGCCTGCTCGAACATGATGCTGTACGGCTCGATCGGGGACTTGCCCGAGGCGAGCAGCACCACCGAGGTGAGGACGACGGCGATGACCAGGGCGATGACCGGGCCCGCGACGCCGAGGAGCAGCCGCTCCTTGTCGAACTTGTTCTTCATGGCCATCAGGACTCGTCCTCCGGCTGCCGGGCCGCCGGAATCTCGGCGCCTTCTTCTTCTACGTGTTCCAGGTGTCCCGAGGCCGCGCCCGTCATGGCCGAACCCAGCTCCTCGGGCGTGATCGTGGCCGGGTCGGCGTCGGCGACGAGCCGGCCCCTGTACATCACGCGCAGGGTGTCGGACAGGCCGATCAGCTCGTCCAGGTCGGCGGAGATCAGCAGGACGGCGAGGCCCTCGCGGCGGGCCTCGCGGATCTGGTCCCAGATCTGGGCCTGCGCGCCGACGTCGACGCCGCGCGTGGGGTGGGCGGCGATGAGGAAGCGCGGCTTGTGGCTCATCTCCCGTCCCACGATGAGCTTTTGCTGGTTGCCGCCGGACAGGGACGCCGCCGTGACGTCGATGCCGGGGGTGCGGACGTCGTACTCCTCGACGATGCGGCGGGTGTCGGCCTGCGCCGCCTTGATGTCGATGAGGATGCCGCGCGCGTTGGGCTTCTCGGTGACGTGGCCGAGGATCCGGTTCTCCCAGAGCGAGGACTCCAGGAGCAGTCCGTGGCGGTGGCGGTCCTCGGGGATGTAGCCGATGCCCTGTTCGCGGCGCTTGCGGGTGACCCAGGAGGTGATCTCCGTACCGGCCAGCGCGATGGTCCCCGAGTCCGCGTGCTTGAGGCCGATGAGCGCGTCGATCAGCTCGGTCTGGCCGTTGCCCTCGACGCCCGCGAGGCCGAGGACCTCGCCCGCGTGGATCGTGAACGAGATGTCGTCGAGGAGCGGCCGGCCGCCCTCCGCGTCGAGGCGCAGCCCGCTCACCTCGATGACGGCGCGGTCCGTGACGGTCGACTCGGCGGTCTCCGGCGTGGGCAGTTCGGAGCCGACCATCAGCTCGGCGAGCTGCTTCGACGTGGTCTCGGCGGGGACGGCGGTGCCGACCGTCGTGCCGCGCCGGATGACGGTGATCTCGTCGGCCACGGAGAGGACTTCGCCGAGTTTGTGCGAGATGAAGATGACGGAGAGGCCCTCGGCCTTGAGCTCGCGCAGGTTGTCGAAGAGCGCGTCGACCTCCTGCGGCACGAGTACGGCGGTCGGCTCGTCGAGGATCAGAGTCGTGGCGCCCCGGTACAGCACCTTGAGGATCTCGACGCGCTGCCTGTCGGCGACACCGAGGTCTTCCAGGAGGACGTCGGGGCGTACGCCCAGGCCGTAACGCTCGGATATCTCAAGGATCTTGCGGCGGGCCCGCGCCCCGATCCCGTACAGCTTCTCGCTGCCGAGCACGACGTTTTCGAGCACGGTGAGGTTGTCGGCGAGCATGAAGTGCTGGTGCACCATGCCGATGCCGCGTGCGATGGCGTCGGCGGGCGAGGAGTACGTGACGGCGGTGCCGTCGATGGCGATGGTGCCCTCGTCCGGCTTCTGCATGCCGTAGAGGATCTTCATCAGCGTCGACTTGCCCGCACCGTTCTCACCCACGAGGGCGTGCACGGTGCCCTTGTTCACGGTGAGATGGATGTCGTGGTTGGCGACGACGCCGGGGAAGCGTTTGGTGATGCCGGCCAGTTCGACGGCCGGCGGGCTCTGGGACGCGTTGATGGCGCACTCTCCTGGAGAAGGGGGCCGGGCGCCGTTCCCTGCGCTGGAGCCCCTACGTCTGCGAACGGGGCGCGGTGGGAGCCCGGGTGCTCACGGACCCTCCCGTGAGCACAGGCTCCCCGCACCCCGTTCCGCACTCATGTCGCCGCGATTACGGCTTGCTCTGAACCTTGATCTTGCCGCTGGTGATCCCCGACTTCGCGGTCTTCAGCGCCTTCTGGATCTCCTCGTCGCCGGAGAACTTCGGGTTCGAGCTCGCGAGGCCGACCTCCCCCGACTTCAGGTCACCGGTGACGACACCCGTCTCGGGCTTGCCATCCTGGACCGACTTGGCCAGGTTGTACACGGCCTCCGACACGTTCTTCGTCGCCGAAGTCAGAATGCTGGCCTTGTACTTGGCCAGGGCCTTCTGCGCGTACTGGTCGGAGTCGACGCCGATCGCCCAGACCTTCTTGGCGGCGGCGGCCTGGATGACGCCCTGCCCGGACAGGCCCGCCGCGTGGTAGACCACGTCGGCGCCCTTCTCGATCTGCGCGGACGCGGCGGTCTTGCCCTTGTCGGGGCTGGAGAAGCCGCCCTCGTCGGCGGTCTCGGTCAAGTACTGCTTGACGACCTTGACCTTCGGGTTCGTGTCCTTCACGCCCTGGACGAAGCCGGCCTCGAACTTGTGGATGAGCGGTACGTCGACGCCGCCGACGAAGCCGACGGTGTCGGTCTTGGTGGCCTTGGCGGCGGCGACACCGGCGAGGTAGGAGGCCTCCTGCTCGCTGAAGACGAGGTCGGCGACGTTCTTCGCCTGGACCGTGGCGTCGTCGACGATGCCGAAGGTGGTCTTCGGGTACTTCGCGGCGGCGGCCTTCACGGCGGGGGCGTAGGCGTAACCGATGCCGACGACGGGGTTGTAGCCCGCCTTGGCGAGGGAGACCAGGCGCGCGGTCTTGTCCGCGTCGGTCTCGCCGTCGGTCGGCTCCTGGTCCTCGCCCTTGTAGCCGAACTCCTTCTTGGCCTTGACCATGCCCGCGTACGCGGCGTCGTTGAACGACTGGTCGCCGCGGCCACCGACGTCGTAGGAGATGGCGATGCCCGTGGCCTTGCCACCGTTCTTGTCCTTGGCGGCCTCGCTGGACGTGCCGCCGCAGGCGGTGAGCGAGGTGGCGAGGGCGACGGTCGCAGTGCCTGCGAGCGCGATGCGGGAAACCCGGCGCATGGAATGAGCTCCTAGAGGTACAGAGGTACGTACGAGCACCGACGACGGACCGGACGGCGCTGGCTTCGCCGCAGATTAACGCGCGTAGAACGCGCGTTGAAGACCCTCATGGAGACCGTTATCGGTCCGTACTGCAACCGCGCCCCGGCTTCGTCGTGGAAGCCGGGGCGCGGCGGGTGTGTGCGGGGTGGTGCGTTGGGGTGCGGTGGGGTGCCGTGCGTTGTGGTGCGTTGCGGTGCGGGCTACGGCTTGGTCGCGACCTTCACCTTGCCGTCGATGATGTCCTGCTTGGCCTTCTCCACCGCGTCGGCCAGGCCCGGGACCTCCTTGTACTCCGGGTTGGTGTCGGTGATGCCGACGCCACCCGCCTTGAGGTCGAACCGGGTCACACCGGACAGCGGCTTCTTGTCGTGCACGGACTTGGCGAGTTCGTAGACGGCGCGGCCGACGTCCTTCGTGGCGGACGTCAGGATGTAGTCCTTGTACTTGGCCAGCGGCTTCTGCTCGTACTGGTCGGAGTCGACGCCGATCGCGAACTTCTTCTTCGCGGCGGCGGCCTCGATCACGCCCTGACCGGACAGGCCGGCCGCGTGGTAGATGACGTCGGCGCCCTTCTCCAGCTGGGCGGCGGCGGCCGTCTTGCCCTTGTCGGGGCTGGAGAAGCCACCCTCCTGGGCGGTCTCCGTGAGGTACTGCGTGAGCACCTTGACCTTCGGGTTCGTGTCCTTCACGCCCTGGACGAAGCCGGCCTCGAACTTGTGGATGAGCGGTACGTCGACGCCGCCCACGTATCCGACGATGTCGCTCTTGGTGGCCTTGGCGGCGGCGACACCGGCGAGGTACGAGCCCTGCTCCTCGCTGAAGACCAGGTCGGCGACGTTCTTCGCCTGGATCGTGGAGTCGTCGATGATGCCGAAGGTGGTCTTCGGGTACTTCGCGGCGGCGGCCTTCACGGCGGGGGCGTACGCGAAGCCGACGCCGACGACCGGGTTGTAGCCCTTCTTGGCGAGCGAGCTGAGCCGCGCGATCTTGTCGGCGTCGCTCTCGCCGTCGCTGGGCTCCTGGTCGTCGCTCTTGTATCCGAACTCCTTGTCGGCCTTGACCATGCCCGAGTACGCGGCGTCGTTGAAGGACTGGTCGCCGCGCCCGCCGACGTCGTAGGAGATGGCGAGCCCGAGGTTCTTGTCCTTGGCGTCGTCGCCCGCCTTGTCCGCGCTGGTGCCGCCGCAGGCGGTGGCGGCGAGAGCGAGGCCGATGACGGCGACGGAGATGTGGGTGAGCCGGGACGTACGAGATGGACGCATGGTGAGGTGCTCCTTCGTCAACACGCCGTGCAGGGCGCTGAGTTCGGCGGAGCGTAACGCGCGTAGCGTGGCGGGGTAATCGGTTGGGCGGCGCCGTTATGCATTTGTGCCGGTGGCCCGTTACGTACTGGTTAACCGTCCCCCGCCCACGGGGCTCCGCGCCTCAATCGCCGGCGGGGCTTGAGAGATCGGGGCGTGCCGCCCTGACCCCCGCGCCTCAAACGTCGGCGGGTCTTGGGAGATCGGCCCACTACCTGCAATCCCCGCGCGGCTTCACAAGATCGGGGCTCCGCCCCGGACCCCGCTGCTCAAACGCCGCAGGGGCTGAAAGTGCCCACCCGCAGGCACTGGCCCGACGGGGTGCCGCCACCGCCTTGGGTAACGCCCACCCCGGCTCCCCACCCGCCGCGGTCGACCTCACCCGCCTTGGGCAATCTGCCGCCTGGGGCGGCAGGGTGGGCAAGGCGGCGCCCCGGTGCAGGCTGCACCTGACGAGGGCGCCGACCGCGGCACAGGACCAGAACCCCGGTGCAGGCCGCACCACACCTCACGCGGAGTCGAGCAGCGCCGCCGCCGTGAAGAGTTCCACGCCGACCTCGATCGCCGATTCGTCCACGTCGAAGTCGCCCTGGTGGAGGTCACGGGATCCCCGCTCGCCCGGGGGCTTCACGCCGAGTCGGGCCATCGCGCCGGGGACGTGCTCCAGGTACCAGGAGAAGTCCTCGCCGCCCAGGCTCTGTTGGGTGTCCTCGACGGAGTCGGGCCCCCGACGGGACGTCATCGCGTCACGCAACAGGTCCGTGACCACCGGATCGTTGACCACCGGGGGGACTCCGCGGATGTAGTTGACGACCGGCTTCGCGCGGTACAGGTCCGCGATTTCCTGGATCGCACCGTGGACGAGGTCCGGCGCCGCGCGCCACGCGTCCAGGTCCAGGCAACGCACCGTGCCGGACAGCTCGGCATGCTGCGGAATCACGTTGCACGCATGACCCGTCTCAAGCCGCCCCCACGTGACGGCAAGGCCCGAGCGCGCGTCGACGCGGCGAGCGACCAGCGCCGGCACCTCCGTGGCGACCTTGGCCGCGGCGGTGACCAGGTCCGTGGTCAGGTGCGGGCGCGCGGTGTGGCCGCCGGGGCCGTCGAGGGTGACCTCCAGGCGGTCGCAGGCCGAGGTGATGGGGCCGGGCCTGATGCCGATCCGGCCCGCGTCGACCTTCGGGTCGCAGTGCACGCCGATGATGCTGCGTACGCCGTCAAGGACCCCGCACTCGATCGCGTCCGGCGCGCCGCCGGGAAGCACCTCTTCGGCAGGCTGGAACAGCAGCCTTACGGGGTGCGGAAGTTGACCCTTGCGGTGCAGGTCCGCGAGGACGAGCCCCGCCCCGAGCACGACCGTCGTGTGCACATCGTGACCGCAGGCGTGCGCCCGGTCCGGCACCGTCGACCGGTACGCGCAGTCCGTCTTCGTATCCGGGATCGGCAGCGCGTCGATGTCCGCACGCAGCGCGAGCATCCCGCGCGGCCCGTCCGCCGCACCCCACTCACCGGTCTCGGTGCCGATGTCACAGATGAGCCCGGTCCCCATGCCGAGCAGGCGCGGCGCGAGACCGGCCTTCTCGAGGCGGGTCTTGAGCGCCGCGGTGGTGCGGAACTCCTGATTGCCCAGCTCGGGGTGCATGTGCATGTCTCGCCGGAACGCGACGAGTTCGGCGCGGAGCGCCTCGGGCAGCGCACCCGGAAGTGCGGTGCCCGGCACGGATTCCCCGGGCTTGTCGGCCTCTGACTCACGGGACTTCAACTGGTTCACCCTCTGAAGGGTAGGGCGATGCAGGTGCCAACTAACCCGCGATCAACAAAAGTTCAGCCGGATTGGGGTAAGAAATATGGTCGCGATGCGCATGTGGATCGCACAGGGAGGGTATGACGTCTCTTTTCGACCTGCGCCTCGACCTGCACCCCAGCCTGCGCCTCAGCCCCCGACGACGGCCTCATCGATGGCCCCGCCACCGACCCTCCTGCGTACCACTCGTGCGACACACGTCACAACGAACGCAAGCGCCACGAGCAACGCGCTCACCCCCGGCACGCCCCGGTACCCGAGCCCGCCCCCGATCGCGAGCCCGCCGGCCCACGGCCCGAGCGCCGCGCCGACGTTGAGCGCGGCCGTCGCGAGGCCGCCCGCGAGGGTGGGCGCGCCGGACGCCGCGTAGAGGGCCTGGGCGATGAGGGTGGAGCCGACCGCGAAGGACAGGGCGCCCTGGACGAACGCGAGGACGAGGGTCGCCGCGACGTTGCCCGCGGCGAACGCGAACACGACCCAGCCGAGCAGGAGCGCCGCCCCGCCGAGCCCCAGGACCCGCGTCGGATACGTGTCCGAGAGCCGGCCCGCCGCGCTGACCCCGGCGAACGAGCCGAGGCCGAAGAGCGCGAGCAGCGCCGGGACCCGGTCCTCACCGATCCCGGTGACCTCCGTGGCGACGGGCGCCAGGTACGTGAACGTACAGAACGTGGCGGCGTTGACCAGCGCGCCGAGCAGCAGCACCGTGAGCAGCCGCGGACCGCGCAGCGCCCGCGCCTCCGCCCGCACGTCGCCGCGCGCGCCCGGCCCCGACTCCGCCGGCACCGACCGCAGCACGGCGATCATCGCGGGTACGCAGATCAGCGCGACGGCCCAGAACGCGGCCCGCCAGCCGAGGAGCTGGCCGAGCAGCGCCCCGCCGGGCACGCCCGCGACGCAGGCCAGGGTGGTGCCGCCGAGCAGGATCGACGTGGCGCGGCCCTTGGCGTCGGGCGCGACCATGCTCACCGCCGTGGCGAGGGCGACCGCGAGGAACCCTGCGTTGACGAGCGCCGCGACGACACGCGTGCCGAGCAGTACGGGGAAGCTGCTGGTCAGCGCGCCGACGACATGCACGAGCGCGAAGACCAGGAGGAAGCCGAAGAGGGCCGGGCGGCGTGGCCACCGCACGGCGAGGACGGCCGTGAGCGGCGCCCCGACGATCATGCCGATCGCGAAGGCGGACGTGAGCGCACCGGCGGCGGGGATGGAGACGCCCAGGTCATGGGCGATGTCGGGGCCGAGCCCCGAGAGCATGAACTCGGATGTTCCCTGCGCGAAGACAGCGAGGGCGAGCAGGTGGAGAGCGAAAGGCACGACGGACTCCGGGACCGTGGAGATGGAGGTGTGGTCGCGGTTCCGGCAGGCGTACGAGGACGGTGGCGATGGCGTACGTGTGCGTCAGCGGGATGTGCGTCAGCGGAGGCCCGGTCCAGTAGGGACGGGCCTCAACGATGCGCGGAAGAAGGCCACCGGACGGCTGCCGGTGGCCGGAGTCTGTCGGACTCGGGGCTGGTCACAGGGGTGAGCGTACGGCCTGCGCCGGGAGCGAGGCCAGCGGAATTCACACCGCCCGCACCACACCCCGCGCCGACCCCGCGATCCCCGCCAGGAACCCCTGCGCGTGATCGGAGACGCCCTGCCGCAGCCACGCCGGGTCGATCTCGCACACCGCCACCTTCACCCCCGTACCCGCGAGGGCGATCGGCAGGGTGTGCACGACGGTCGAGGGGAAGCTGAGGATCGTACGGCCGATGGGGCCGCGCCGGGCGATCAGCTCCAGGGGGAGGTCGGGGCGGACGATCTCCAGGCCGGTCTCGGCGGCGAGGCGGTGGAGCTTGTCGGCGCTCTCGCGGCGGTGGGCGAAGTAGCGGGTGGCGCCGTGCGCGCGGGTCAGTTCGCGGACCGCGCCGAGGTACTGCTCCAGGTCGACGACTCCCGTCTCCACCAGGGAGGTTCCGACCATGTCGGCGCCGCGCGTGATCCGGGGCGGGCCGAAGCGGGCGCGGGTCCAGGCGTAGTCGTTGGAGGTCACGGTGACGCCGTCGGGGACCTCGGCCACCGGCATCGACGTGAACACGGACACGGAGTCGCGGCGCGCGTGCCCGGTGAGCCTGCGGCGTGCGGCGGCCGCGACGGGACCGAAGACGAGGTCGCGCGGGCCCACCCTGCCGCCGCGCCGGTGCCAGCGCACGAGCCGCTCGCCGCGCACCAGTTGGGCGACGAACTCCATGGTGGCGGTGCCGTCGTCGACGACGACGAGCTCGCGGGCACGAGTGATCGTGAGCAGCAGCTGTACGTAGCGGGAGAACGGGTCGCCGAGGACTATCCGGTCGGCCCTGCGCAGCGACGGGGCGAGCCCGCCGATCGTCTGGAAGGGTGCGGCCGCGCCGCCGCGGGCCTCCTCCCAGCGCACCGTGTGTCCTTCGGTGCGGGCGAGTTCGGCCATGCGGCGCAGCTGGCCGCGGGTCATCGGGTCGGTGGGCGAGAGCACCACGACGGTCCCGGTGACCTCTTGGTGGTGTGCCCACTCCAGGACGTTGAGGAGCTGTACCGGGCTCTCGACGAAGCACAACGTACTGCCGGACATGCGGGCCCTCCCGAGGGCGCCGGGGCGGCCGGGCGCGGTCAACGCCGCGCCCGGCCGCCCACGAGTCGATCCGTTGACCGTCAGACGCCCACCGGCTCGCCGGCGGCGACGGCGATCTCCGCGTCGGCGACGACGCCCGGCACGCGGCGCAGCTTCTTCATCGGGCCGAGCTCGGACTCGTAGACCTTCTTGACGCCGTCACCGAGGGACTCCTCGATGGTGCGGATGTCGCGCACGAGGCGTGTGAGGCCCCCCGGCTCCACGGAGGCGGCCTGGTCGGAGCCCCACATGGCGCGGTCGAGGGTGATGTGGCGCTCGACGAAGGCGGCGCCGAGGGCGACGGCGGCGAGCGTCGTCTGGAGGCCGGTCTCGTGGCCGGAGTAGCCGATCGGGACGTTCGGGTACTCGGCCTGGAGGGTGTTGATGACGCGGAGGTTGAGCTCCTCGGCCTGCGCCGGGTACGTCGACGTGGCGTGGCACATGAGGATGTTGTCCGAGCCGAGGACCTCGACCGCGTGGCGGATCTGCTTCGGCGTCGACATGCCGGTGGAGAGGATCACCGTGCGGCCCGTCGCGCGCAGGGCGCGGAGCAGCTCGTCGTCCGTGAGGGAGGCGGAGGCCACCTTGTGGGCGGGGACGTCGAACTTCTCAAGGAAGGCGACGGCCTCGGTGTCCCACGGGGAGGCGAACCAGTCGATGCCGCGCTTCTTGCAGTACTCGTCGATCGCCCGGTACTCGTCCTCGCCGAACTCGACGCGGTGCCGGTAGTCGATGTACGTCATCCGGCCCCAGGGGGTGTCCCGCTCGATGTCCCACTGGTCGCGCGGCGTGCAGATCTCGGGGGTGCGCTTCTGGAACTTGACGGCGTCGCAGCCGGCTTCGGCGGCGGCGTCGATCAGCCGGAACGCGTTCTCCAGGTCACCGTTGTGGTTGATGCCGATCTCGCCGGTGATGTAGACGGGGCGGCCGGGGCCGGCCTCGCGCGAACCGAAGCTGCGGATACGGGAGTCGGATGCGTGGGAAAGACGCGCGTTGGACATGGTTCTGGCGTTCCTTACTTGTTGAGGGAATCGAGAGAAGGGCCGAGGATCCAGCTGGCGATCTCTCGGATCGCGCCTTCGCCTCCGGGGACGGTGGTGACGGCGCGTGCGGCGCCGCGCACGACGTCATGGGCACTGGCGACCGCCACGGGCCAGCCCGCGAGGGCGAAGCACGGGAGGTCGTTGACGTCGTTGCCGACGTAGAGCACGCGCTCGGGCGCGATGCCCTGCTCCTCGCACCACTGCTTGAGTGCGAGGTCCTTGCGGTCGATGCCGTGCAGGACCGGGATCTTGAGCTTCCTGGCCCGGGCGGCGACGACCGGGTTCACTTCCGTGGACAGGATGAGCAGTTCGAGACCGCTCCTGCGGAGGGCCGCGATGCCGAGGCCGTCACCGCGGTGCACGGTGACGAACTCCCGTCCTTCGGAGTCGATCAGCACCTTGTCGTCGGTCTGGGTGCCGTCGAAGTCGAGGACGACCGCGTCGACGTCTTCCCTGGAGGGGAGGACGGACTGCTGGTCGAAGAGGGGGGCCAGCGCGCGGGCGCGCGCGAGGTCGTGCGGGTCGTCGATCTCCAGCACGCGCGCGGGGTCGGTGCGCACCAGTTCGGTGCGGCCGAAGAAGCGGTGCGCGTGGCGGCGGAACCCGTTGGTCTCCATGCCGTAGACGGCGCCGGTCTCCAGGAGGTCCTGGGGCCGGTCCTGGCGCATCTGGCGCTGCGACTTGTCGTGGTTGACGCCGTAGCCGCCGCCGGTCGCGGTCTTCCGGTCGGCGAGGACGGCGACACCGCCCTCAACGGCCTTGCTGTGTACGGAGGTCGATTGCGGTTCATCCGCCTCGTCCCGCCATACGAAGCCGTGGAACGCCGCGACGGTCAACGCGCTGTCCGCGCCGCCGTCGAGGATCGCGCCGACCACCGCGTCGATGTCCTCCCGTACGAGGAAGGGGCTGGTGCACTGGACGAGCAGCACCACGTCGACGGCCGCGCCGTGCAGCGCCTCGTGCGCGTCCATGGCGTGCAGCACGGCGGCCTCGGAGCTGGACTTGTCGCCGGCGATGGCGGTGGGCCGGGTCACGACCTCGGCGCCCGCGTCCCGCGCGGCGGCGGCGATGGCGGCGTCGTCGGTGGAGACCACGACGTCGGTGACCTGCCGGGTGGCGAGGCACTCGCGCACGGCGCGGGCCACCAGGGGCGTGCCGCCGACCGGGGCCAGGTTCTTCGCCGGTACGCCCTTGGAGCCGCCGCGGGCGGGGATCACGGCGAGGACGCGTCGTACGGGGGCGGCGAGGCCCGCCTCCGGGGCGGCCTGGACCGTCTCAAGGTCGGTCATGTGCGCTTCTCCTTCAGGGAGTTGGTCGTTCCTCAGAGGCGGGTCCTGATGCGGGGTCACAGCTCCCCCATCCGCCGGATCACGGGGGCGACGCGCTGCACCCCGTGCCGGTAGGCGCCACGGGCGGCCCGGCGCACGACCTGTCGCACAGGGCCCGGCGCCCGGTCGGCGGCGGGCGCGCCGGGCAGCGGGCTGCCGTCGGGTGCGAGGTGGTGGCGGGCGAGGATGCGCGGCAGATAGCCGGGCGCGGTGGTGCGGCTGTAGTACGGAGTGAGAGCGGGCCGGTCGGCGTCGAGCAGTTCGGCGACCCGGGCCCGCGCGCCGTCGAAGGCGCTTTCGTACGTGCCGTCGGCCGCGACGCCCTGCCGGGCGAGCCAGCCGGGGTCCGGCTCGGGCCGCGCTCCCGCGTCCAACTGGTCCCAGGACACGAGGCAGTTGGAGCCGGTGAAGTGGTGGTTGCCGAGGGCCTCGCGCACGCCCAGGTCGGTGAGCAGCGCGGTCGGGATGCGCCGGTGCAGCGATTCGAGGGCGGCGGTGGAGCTGACCGTGACGAGCAGGTCCGTACGGTCGAGGACCTCGCCCATGTTTCCGTACACGAGCCGGAAGTTGGCCGGCAGTTCGCGGCGCTGCGCGAGCTTCTGGTAGGGGATCTCCTCGATGTGCGTGGTGTGTTCGCCGGGCTTGCTGCGCAGCTTGAGCAGCACCTCGCGGTCGGGGTGCGACTCGGCGTGCCGGACGAGGCGGCCCAGCAGATAGTCGCGGTCGGCCGCGGTGTCCGGCACGGACGGCTGCGCCGCGAAGGTCACCGTGTACGGGGCGGCGCCGCCGGTGTACGGCTCGCCGCCGAGGAACGGCAGCGCGCACTCGGTCACCGCGGAGGCGTCCGCGCCCACTCCCTCGTACACGGCGCGGAACCGGTCCGCGTCGTAGCCCGAGTTGGCGAGCACCACGTCGGCGCCGTGCCGCAGGAGGAGGCCGTCGGCGAGCTTCTCGTAGACGACGCCGACATAGCCGGTGACGACGACGGGGCGGCGCGCCGCTCCCCGCCAGGCGTGGGCGAGGCCGTGCAGGACGGCCTGGACTCCCCCGCCGACGAGGGCGAGCAGCACGACGTCGTATCCGCGGGACTCGCGGTCGCCGGATGCTGCCGACTCCATCTCGCGCAGGAATTCGACGGCCGTGACCTCGCGCAGGCTGTCGGCGCGGACGCCGATCTCGCGGAGCTGGCGCGGGGTCGGGGTGGCCCGGCCGCGCAGCAGATAGCCGTCGAGGGCGACACTGTCGGGGGCGATGCGGGAGGCGGTGAGCGACCCCCATTTCCACCGGGTGTCGGAGTCCGCGAGCACGGCGACCCTGAGCTGCTTTCGGTTCCTTACTGGCACGATGGAAAACCTAGGAAGCAATTCCGAGCCGCGGCCCAACCAGAATGCAACAAAGGGTTAACAGCACACCGACGAATGGCGAATCGGCCCCGGAAATGGCCCCCGCCAGGGCCGGTTCACGGTCCCGCCACGCTTCGTTCACCTGACATCAAGCCACCGGTCAAGACGAATGCCGGGCCGCGCCCTAACGTCACCGTCGTGGTCAAGCTCTCCGTCATCGTGCCGTTCTACAACGTGCAGCAATACGCGCCCGACACCCTCAGAAGTCTGCGAGCGAACGCACGCGACGACTTCGAATTCATTCTCGTCGACGACTGCTCCAAGGACGAGACTCCGGACATTCTCGCGCGCGCCGAGCGCGAGCTGCCCGGCGCGGTCGTCGTGCGACACGAACGGAACGGAGGACTCGCGACCGCCCGCAACACAGGACTCGACAGGGCCCGCGGCGAATATCTCGCCTTCCTTGACGGCGACGACTGGCTCGCGCCCGGGTACTACGCGCAGCTGCTGGCCGCCATAGAGGGCCTCGGCTGCGACTTCGTGCGCACGGATCACGTCCAGTGCACGGCGCGGGCCCGCTCGGTGCACCGCTTCCCGCACGGTCTGCGCGACGTCGTCATGGACCCGCGCGCGGCGATCCTGCCCGCCGACCGCTCGACCGGCGTCGACTACGCGTACGCGTGGGCCGGCATGTACCACCGGCGGCTCGCCGACGAGGGGCTGCTGCACTTCACGGACGGGCTGCGCACGGCGGAGGACCGGCCGTGGATCTGGCGGCTGCACCGCGAGGCGAAATCCTTTGCGGCGGTCTCCACTTTGGGCGTTTTCTATCGCCGTGGCGTCTCGTCGTCGCTCACTCAGATCGGTGACGTACGGCAGCTCGATTTCATCCGGGCATTCGACCAGGTCGTCCGGGAAACAGCCCAGGACCGGGATGCCGAGCTGCTTCTCCCGAAGGCCGTGCGTACGTACTGCGCCATCATTTCCCACCACTTGGGATCCATCGAAAGGTTCGAACCTCCCGTGGCCCGCACATTGAAGTCGCTCAGCGCGGCCGCGCTCAAGCGCATGCCGCAGCGGGTGCTCGACGACGCGCTCGACTCGATGGACACCCAGCGGGCCACCCGCCTGCGCCGGCTCCGCCGCCGCCCGGTCAGCGCGGAGGTCACGGCATGACGACCCGCATCCTGCTGGCCTCGACCCTGTACGGCGCCGCGACGCTCGCCGCGGCCCTCGACGCGGACCGGTTCGCCCCGGCGGACCGCACGCTGCTGCTGATCGCCAACAACGCGGCGACGCCCGAGACCACTCCCGCCGTCGACGAGATGCCCGGCTTCGAGCAATTGCGGGGCCGCTTCGACGGCGTCCTGTCGTGGAACGAGGCGATCTCCCCCTTCCACCCCGGCAGTTGGTCGCCGCGCACCGACGACATCCCGCTGTGGGAACGCTACTTGCGGCTCCTTTGGGGCCTCGGCGACGACAACGTCGAGCTGGCCGTGGAGTCCATCCAGGTCAGCCCCGCGATGGCGGTCGCGCAGATCTTCGCGGGCACTCCGGTCGACGTGTACGCGGACGGCCTGATGAGCTACGGACCGACCCGCAACAAGATCGACCCGCTGATCGGCACGCGCGTGCGCCGCCTGCTCCACCTGGACCTGGTGCCGGGCCTGAAGCCGCTGCTGCTCACGGAGTTCGACGTCGAGCCCGAGGTCGTACCGACCGAGGTCTTCCTCAAGGTCCTCGCCGAGCTGTGCGACGCGACCGGCGAACTGCCCCGCCTCCCCGGCGAACCGGCCCTCCTGCTCGGCCAGTACCTCTCCGCCCTGGGCATCCTCACGGCCGACGAGGAGGAGGACCTGCACGTCCGGATGATGCGCGGCGCCGCCCAACTCGGCCACAAGCACGTGGTGTTCAAGCCGCACCCCACCGCCCCGGCCCGCTTCTCGCGCACGCTGGAGAAGGAGGCGGAACGCCTCGGCGTCGAACTGACCGTCCTGGAGACGCCCGTCCTCGCCGAGGTCCTCTACCAGCGGATGCGCCCGGTCCTCGTCGTCGGCTGCTTCTCCACGGCACTGCTCACCGCGAGCGCCCTGTACGGCATCCCGGTGGCGCGCATCGGCACGTCGACGCTCCTGGACCGCCTCACGCCGTACCAGAACAGCAACCGGGTGCCGGTCACCATCGTCGACGCGCTGCTGCCCGACCTGTCCGACCGCACGGCGGTGGAGGCGCAGGAACAGCCGCTGCCGGTTGGCGAGTTGGACGAGCTGCTGCGCGCGGTGGGCTACGCCATGCAGGCCAAGATCTACCCGGATCTGCGCCGCCCCGCCGAGCGCTATCTCGCCACCCGCCTCGACGACCGCACCTGGCGCTACTTCAAGCGGCGCCGACTGACCTCCCTCGCCCTGCCCGGCGCGCTCCCGGCCCAGTTCGCCTTCATCCCGCGCAACGCGACGGTGCGCAGGGTCGCGAAGCGCGCCCGCTCCCTGAAGCGGGCGGCCCTCGGATGACGGCTCCCGGCACGACGCTGCCCCCGCTCCCCGCGCCCCAGACGGAGCCGCAGGCGAAGGCCGTGCTCACGCGCCCCGCGTCCCGCCTGTACGCCCTGGACGGGCTGCGGCTGATCGCCGCGCTGATGGTGGCGGCGTACCACTACGGAGGCAGGGACGGCGAGATCTCGCAGGCCTGGGGAACGTCGCCGAGCAGCCAATTCCCGTCCCTGCACGGCTGGTTCGCGTACGGCTGCCTGGGCGTGCAGATCTTCTTCGTGATCAGCGGCTTCGTGATCTGCATGAGCGGCTGGGGCAGACCCCTGCGCTCCTTCTTCGCCTCGCGCGCCGCCCGCCTCCTCCCCTCGTACTGGGTGGCGATCGTCCTGGTGACGGCCGTCTTCGCGCTGCCGGTCGTGGTCTACGAGGCGGTGTCGCCCAGCGACGCGCTCGTGAACCTGACGATGCTGCAACAACCCCTGGGCGTGGACCGGGTGTTGGGCGTGTGCTGGACGCTCTGGGCGGAGCTGCGCTTCTACGCCCTGTTCGCGCTCTGCGTCGTGCTGCCGGGCGCGACCCGGCACCGGGTGGTGCTGTTCTGCGCGGTGTGGACGCTGGCGGCGGTGCTCGCGGAGGGCTCCGGCCCGGATGCGGCGCTGGCGAATCTCGTCCTGATGCCGGAGTACGCGCCGTTCTTCATCGGCGGCATCGGCCTGTACCTGGTCCACCGCGACCGGCGCGACGTCACGGCGTGGGGCATCGTCGCGGTGAGCTGGCTGATCGGTCAGCACTTCGCGGTCGACCGGACCTGGCACGCGCCGAACCCGGACTTCTTCTCGTACCGCTCGTCGTTCGGGATCGTCGTGGTGGTCACGCTCGGCTTCGCGGCGGTGGCGGCGATCGCCGTCGGCTGGACGCGCTGGGCGAACTGGCGCTGGCTGACGGTCGCCGGCGCCCTCACGTACCCCTTCTACCTGGTCCACGAGCACCTGGGCTGGGTGGCGATCGCGGCCCTGCACCGACGCGTGGGCCTGCCCGCGTCGGTCACCTTCGCGGCGACGATCGCGCTGATGCTGACGCTCGCCTGGCTGCTGAACCGGTACGTCGAGGAGTGGGCGACGCCGCTGCTGCGCAGGTCGCTCAACCGGCGTCCTGGGGCGGGGACCGGGATGGGGACGGGGGCCGGGACGGGGACGGCTCAGCGCACCCCGTAGCGCGCCTCGATCCCCGCGACGATCAGCCGCAGCCCCTCCTCGAACCGCTCGTCGTACGCCGCGAAGAGCTGACCGCCCGCGGCGGCGGCGAGCGGGTAGTCGGCCAGCTTCCGCGCCCGCTCCTCCACGTCGACGACCGCGGGCCCCTCGCCGGACGACGCCCGCATGCCCTGCTCCTCCGTGACGAAGCCGAGCGTGTACATGTACGCGGTGGTGCCGGCCCAGGCCGCCTGGTCGGGGGTGAACCCGGCGCCGATGAGGAGGCGCAGGTTCGCCTCCAGCTCGGGGCCGTGGTCGGTGCCGGTGAACCGTGATCCGCTGAAGACCTTCGCGCCGTCGCGGTAGCGCAGAAGGGTCGCGCGCAACTGCCGGTTGCCCTCGATGAGCCACTCCTGCCAGCTGCCGGAGGGCTCGTACCGGACCTCTGCGCCGGGCTGCGCGCCGGCCTCGGCACCGGTCTGCGCCCCGGCCTGCGTCATGCGCCGGAACATGACGGTCGCCATCTCGTCGAGCAGCGCCTGCTTGTTCTTGAAGTGCCAGTACAGGGCGGGCGCCTGCACGTTCAGCTCCTTGGCGATGGCACGCAGCGTCAGCCCTTCGAGCCCCACGTCGTTCAGCAGGTCGAGGGCGGTGTCGGCGACGTGCGCCTTGTCGAGCTTCGGCCTGTCGGCCTTCGGCTTGTCCGCCTTGGCCTTCTTCACGTCTTTCGGGTTCTTCTGCTCAGCCACGCTTGACAGTTTAACGCCGTTAAGCCCATGCTCGGAGTCGGGCCGGTTTAACGGTGTTAAGGAGAGGGTGGCGGCGATGTCGAAGGACACGGTGACGAGCACGGAGACAGCCACGGAGACGACGGACGTCCTGATCGTGGGTGCGGGCCCGACAGGGTTGGCGCTGGCGACGGATCTGGCGCGGCGCGGGACGCGGGCGCTGCTGGTCGAGCGGTCGGACGGGCTGTTCCCCGGCTCGCGAGGCAAGGGCCTCCAGCCGCGTACGCAGGAGGTGCTGTACGACCTCGGGGTCCTCGGGGAGATCCACGCGGCGGGCTCGGAGTATCCGCGGATGCGGATCTGGGAGGGCGCCGAGCCGGGCGACGAGTGGGACATGATGCAGCGCTCCGAGCAGACGGAGGGGGTGCCGTTCGCCAACGCGTGGCTGATACCGCAGGCCCGCACGCAGGCGATTCTGTACGCGCGGCTGCGGGAGCTGGGCGGCGGCGTCCGCTTCGGTGCCGCGCTGACCGGCCTGACGCAGGACGCGGACGGGGTGACGGCGACGTTCGGGGACGGCTCGGCGGTGCGTGCGCGGTACGCGGTGGCGGCGGACGGCGGCCGCTCCACGGTCCGGGGGCTGCTGGGTGTCGGCATGACCGGCGAGACGGTCGACCCGAAGCCGATGCTGGTGGCGGACGTGCGTGTCACGGACGACGCCCCGATCCCGGACACGCACTGGCACGTGTGGCCGAAGGCACCGGAGGGCGGGGTGGCGTTCTGCCCGCTGCCGATGACCGAGGACAAGGGCCGCGTCTACCAACTGGCGGCGCAGTACGCGGACGAGTCGGCGGTCCCCTACACCTCACCGGAAGCGGTGGCCAAGCTCCTCGCGACGCGCACGGCACTCTCCGAGGAGCACATCGCCGAGGTGCTCTGGGCCTCCGACTTCCGGGCGCGGGCGGCGCTCGCGGACCGCTTCCGGGTGGGCCGGGTCTTCCTCGCGGGCGACGCGGCGCACGTCCACTCCCCGGCCGGCGGCCAGGGCCTGAACACGAGCGTGCAGGACGCGTACAACCTGGGCTGGAAGCTGGCGGCAGTACTGTCTGGGGCGCCGGCCCGACTCCTGGACACGTACGAGGAGGAGCGGATACCGGTGGCGGAGGGCATCCTCGGCATCAGCACCCGCATCCACCGGGCGGGCGCCGCGGACAGGCGCACGCAGCGCGGCGACGAGGTGCAGCAACTGGGCATCGGCTACCGGGAGTCGACGCTGACCCGGGAGACCCGCCCGGGGCTCGCGGACGACGCGCTGCGAGCGGGCGACCGGGCACCGGACGGCCGGCGCGGCGGGGTGCGGCTATTCGACGCTTTCCGGGGCCCGCACTGGACGCTCCTGACGGTGGCCACGGACGCGGAACTCCCGCCGCTGAAGAGCAACTTGAGCGACTTGAGCGACTTGATACACACAACCCGCATCCCGGCATACGAGGCGTACGGCAGGGGCGTGTTCCTGATCCGCCCGGACGGCTACGTGGCATGGGCCGGAGAGACGACGGAAGGGCTGGACCAGTACCTGGCGGAGACCGGGGTGAGGTGACCGGGGTGACCGGCCGGTCACCGCATCGGCACTACACGCTGGCCAGCGACAGCTTCACCGCGAAGCCGAGGAACAGCACACCGGCCGCCGAGGTCGCGCCCGCGGAGAGGCGCCTGCGGCGACGGAAGGCGGCGGACAGCTTCATGCCGCTGAAGATCAGCGCCGACAGGTAGAGCACGCTGGCCGCCTGCGCGAAGGCGCCGAGGACCACGAAGGAGAGGGCGGGGTACGCGTAGGACGGGTCGACGAACTGCACGAAGAAGGCGATGAAGAACAGGATCGCCTTGGGGTTGAGCAGGCTGATCACGAAGGCGCGGCGGAAGGGCCGCTCCTGCGCGGGCGTCTCCTCGGCGGCGCCGCTCTCGGCCGCGAGCCGCTCCTTGCGGGTGCGCCACATGCTCCACGCGGCGCGCATCATGCCGATCGCGAGCCAGGTCAGATAGCCGGCGCCGGCGTACTTCACGATCCCGAAGATCACGGAGTTGGCCTGGAGCAGGGAGGCGACTCCGGCGGCGGAGAGTGTCATCAGGACGGTGTCCCCGCACCACACGCCCGCGGCGGCCTTGTAGCCGGTGCGTATGCCGCGGCGGGCGCCGACGGAGAGCACATACAGCGAGTTCGGCCCCGGCAGAAGAATGATGAGGGCGAGGCCCGCGAGATAGGTCGGAAGATCGATGACACCCAGCATGCCGGGAGTGTCGCACGGCCGTCCGCGGGGCCGCTCCCGAATTCCGGATACCGGACACCGATCAAGCCCCGCAGGGGGCACCTCCCAGCGTTAGCTGGGGGAGATTGAGGCGCGGGGTCCGGGGCAGAGCCCCGTGAGCCCGGCCCCGGTGCCGCCGCCCGAACCTCGCGGCGCGGAAACGCCCCGGCCCAGCCGAGACCCCGGGAACCGTCAGAACACGTCCGACGGGACGTACGCACCCCAGATCCCGCGGAGTGCGTCACACACCTCACCGACCGTCGCGCGGGCGCGCAACGCGTCCTTCATCGGGTAGAGGACGTTGTCCTCACCCTCGGCCGCCTTCTTCAGCGCGGCGAGCGCCGCATCGACCGCCCCCTGATCCCGCTCGGCCCGCAGCTTCGCGAGCCGCTCCGCCTGCTGCGCCTCGATGGCCGGGTCGACGCGGAGCGGCTCGTAGGGCTCCTCCTCGTCGAGCTGGTAGCGGTTGACGCCGACCACGACGCGCTCACCGGAGTCGGTCTCCTGGGCGATGCTGTAGGCGGAGCGCTCGATCTCGCTCTTCTGGAAGCCGCGCTCGATCGCGTTGACCGCGCCGCCCATCTCCTCGACCCTGTCCATGAGTTCGAGGGCGGCGGCCTCCACGTCGTCCGTCATGCTCTCGACGACGTACGAGCCGGCGAACGGGTCGACCGTCGCCGTCACGTCCGTCTCGTACGCGAGGACCTGCTGCGTACGCAGGGCCAGGCGCGCGGACTTGTCGGTGGGGAGCGCGATCGCCTCGTCGAAGGAGTTCGTGTGCAGCGACTGCGTGCCGCCGAGGACCGCGCCGAGCCCCTGGACCGCGACGCGCACCAGGTTCACCTCGGGCTGCTGGGCGGTGAGCTGCACGCCGGCCGTCTGCGTGTGGAAGCGGAGCATCAGCGACTTGGGGTTCTTGGCGCCGAACTCCTCCTTCATCACCTTCGCCCAAATCCTGCGCGCCGCACGGAACTTGGCGACCTCCTCCAGGATCGTCGTACGGGCGACGAAGAAGAACGACAGGCGCGGGGCGAAGTCGTCGACGTCCATGCCGGCGGCGACGGCCGTGCGGACGTACTCGATGCCGTCGGCGAGCGTGAAGGCGATCTCCTGCGCGGGAGAGGCGCCCGCCTCGGCCATGTGGTAGCCGGAGATCGAGATGGTGTTCCACTTCGGGATCTCGGCCTTGCAGTACTTGAAGATGTCGGCGATGAGCCGCAGCGAGGGCTTCGGCGGGAAGATATAGGTGCCGCGGGCGATGTACTCCTTGAGCACGTCGTTCTGGATGGTGCCGGTGAGCTTGTCGGCCGGCACCCCCTGCTCCTCGCCCACGAGTTGGTACATCAGGAGCAGCAGCGCGGCCGGGGCGTTGATCGTCATCGACGTGGAGACCTTCTCCAGCGGGATGCCGCCGAACAGGACACGCATGTCGTCGATGGAGTCGATCGCGACACCCACCTTGCCGACCTCGCCTGAGGCGATCGGGGCGTCGCTGTCGTGGCCCATCTGGGTCGGCAGGTCGAAGGCGACGGAGAGGCCCATCGTGCCGTTCGCGATGAGCTGCTTGTAGCGGGCGTTGGACTCGGTGGCCGTGCCGAACCCGGCGTACTGGCGCATCGTCCACGGGCGGCCCGTGTACATCGACGGGTACACACCGCGCGTGAAGGGGTACGCGCCCGGTTCGCCCAGCTTCCGATCCGGGTCCCAGCCCTCCAGGGCCGACGGTCCGTAGACCGGCTCGATGGGCAGTCCGGACTCGGATTCGCGCGCCATGGTTGTGCCTCCAGCGATGACTTGCAGATGCTTGCCGATTGGTGCTGTTTACTTGCGCTGATTACTTACCAGTAGTGAACGACCCTCGCGACGGACTGTAGCGGCGGGCGTGCGGGCAGTGGAGAGCCCCGCGCTGGGACCTTGCTCACAGACTTTCCCGTGTTTGCCCCGCGTCATCACATCGGGCGTCACCCTGAGTTCGGAGCCGTTCCGGCGCGGGCAGCATCCGTCGTGACAAGAGTGAACGGCGCGGCAGGCGGGGGGACGTCATGCGGACAGCTGTCCTACGTTCATCGATCGCGGTCACCGGGGTGCTCGCCCTGGTCGGCGGGTGCAAGGCCCAGGCGGTGGGGGGCGGCGGGCGCGCCGCACCGCCACTGACGTCCCAGCCGTCCGCCCCCGACTCGACCCGGCTGCCCACCGACGATTCGTCCCGGCTGCCCACGGACGACGCGTCCCGGCCGCCCTCCGACGACGCCAAGCCCACCGGGTCCGCAAAGCCCGCGCCGGCCGCCGCCAAGGTCCTCTTCTCCCCCGGTGACAGCTCCAAGGACGTACGGGAGCTACAGGCGCGGCTGCGTCAGGTGGACTGGCTCTTCAACGGGCCCACGGGCACGTACGACGACACGACCACCGACGCGGTCAAGGGATTCCAGGGCAAGCGCGGGCTGCCGCGCACGGGTGAGACGGACACCGTGACCTGGCAGCGCCTGCTGAAGATGACGCACGAGCCGGGCAAGTGGGAGCTGTACCAGTTCGGCGGCCAGACTCCCGCGGAGCCGGACCCGCGCTGCATGAAGGGGCGGGTGGTGTGCATCAGCAAGACCAACCGCACGCTGGCGTGGATGGTGGACGGCAAGCGTCGGATGACGACGGAGGTGCGGTTCGGATCCGAGTACACGCCGACCCGCGAGGGCGTCTTCCCCGTGTACTTCAAGTCCCGGCACCACGTCTCGACGCTCTACGACTCCCCCATGCCGTACGCGATGTTCTTCAGCGGCGGCCAGGCGGTCCACTACTCGGAGGACTTCGCGGCGCACGGATACGCGGGGGCCTCGCACGGCTGCGTGAACGTCAAGGACGAGAAGAAGATCGCGCAGCTGTTCGCGCAGGTGAGGAACGGCGACAAGGTCGTCGTCTACTGGTGAGGCCCCGCAGACATCCGCAGGTGACGTGTTGAGTGGCGCGGGTGGGACCGGGGGAACGTGTCCCACCCGCGCCAGTGGCACTGAGCACCAGGTACGGGGGGAACCCGGGCTCGTGCGCGGCCGATGACCAGTCGGCTCACTCATTACTGCGCCGGGCCGTCCAGAAACGTCACACCTGGAGCGCAACCTTTTTGACCCGTTACGTTTCCGCAGGTCACGGAGTCGGGCTCAGGCTCGGACTCGCGCTGCCACTGGGACTCGGGCCGGAGCTCACGCTGGGACTCGGGCTCGCGCCGCCGTCCGGGTCGCCGTCCTCGTCCTCGTTGTCGCCGCCGCGCTCGCCGCCACCCTTGCCGCCCGGCCGACCGTTGCCGTCGTCCGAGGCGCTCTGGCTTCCCGAGTCGCTCTTGTTGTCCGTGTGCTGCGAGGCGGTCCTGTCGGCCGGCGCGGTGGGGGCTCCGGCGCGGGCCAGGACGCGGTCGCAGAAGCGGTCGAGGCTGCGCGTGTCCTGTCCGAGGGCCTTCGCGGACGCCTCCAGGCGCCGCACGTCCACGGAGCCGGACTCCCCGCCCCGGTACTTGCGACAGGTGTCGACGAGCTTGCGCGCCTGGGCCCTCGCCCCGTCGGGGCCGGTCGCGTTCGGCCCGGGGCCCCGGCCCTGGGGCGGGCGCCCCTCGCGCGGCTCGCCCGCGCCGTGGCGGTGGGACGGGGAGCCGGAGGCGGACCCACTGCCGGAGGTGCCAGGCGGCTTCGTCGGACTCGGCACCGCGTGGCCGTCCTCGGTGACCCCCGCGGAGGACGAGGCGAGCGGCCGATCGGGGCTCGCGGCGGCGGACACGGACGAGGCCGGCGCCGGATCGTCCGACTCGCGGAACGGCGAGGGCAGCACCCCCGTCCCGGCGGCGACCGCGACTCCGCCGACCATGCACACGGCGAACGCGGCGACGGCTCCGAACCGCGCGGGGCGCCCCCAGAACGAACGCTGCCCGGACGTCTTCGGGGCGGACCGGGTGGACCGCCGGGCGCGGCCCGCGCGTGCGGGGCTGTTCACGGCGCCGTTCACAGCACCGTTCACAGCCGCGACGGCACGCGTCTCACGGAACGCCTTCAACGCGGCGTCCTCGCCCGGGAGTTCACCTTCGGGTCCGGCCGGCACCTCGGCCAGCGCATACAGCGCGGCGGTCAGTCGGTCGGCCCGCAGGGCGTCGTCTCCGGATACGGCCGGGGCCTCTCCGCGCAGCAGGCGGTCCGCCGCGTCGCGGTTAAGCCACTTGTCGTGCTCGTCGGCCATCACATGTCCTTCTGCGTCCGCGAACGCGAATGCGTCACACCTGCGGACGTCGCCGTACGGGTGCGGTCGCGCCGTGGAGTCGGTACCGCTTCGAGGGAATCGGCGGAGTTCCCGGCCGCGGTGGGTTCGGCGGCGCCGAGCAGTTCGGCGAGCCGCTTCAGGCCCCGGTGCGCGGCGGTGCGGACCGCGCCGGGCCGTTTACCGAGGGTCTGCGCGGCGCTCTTCGCGTCGAGTCCGACGACGACGCGCAGCACGACGGCCTCGGCCTGGTCCTGCGGAAGCTTGGAGATGAGCGCCATGGTGTCGCCGGTGGCCAGGGACTCCATGGCCTCGTCGGCGGTGTCGGAGAGGGCGGGTCTGCCGGTGAGCTCGGACTCGTCGCCGCCGATGGCGGGCCGGCGTCCCCGCATGCGTATGTGATCGAGCGCGCGGTTGCGGGCGATCCGGGCGGCCCAGCCGCGGAACCGGTCGGCATCGCCCTCGAAGCGGTCGAGGTCGCGGGCTATCTGGAGCCAGGCCTCCGACGCGACGTCCTCCGCGTCCGGGTCGCCGACGAGCGTGCGTATGTATCCGAGCAGCCGTGGGTGCACGGTGCGGTACACGGTCCGGAACGCGGCCTCGCTCCCGTCCCGCGCCGCAAGCACCGCGGCGGTCAGCTCCGCGTCGTCCCCCAGCACTCCCTGCCCCTGCCCTGCTCTGGCCGTGAAGCCGTGTGCGCCGTGGATACGGGCGCGCGCGCCCGGCGCGAACCAGAACGCTACGGCCTGAAACGTCCTCGCGTCCATGTTCGTACAACTTGCAACCAACGGGGTCTCAGGGCGGTGTGACAGAAAACGCACCGGCGGCGCTGAGATAAGTACGGGCCGCTCGCGACCCGTAACGCGCGGCGGCCGGGGTCTCTCCTGTGGGGGGTGGCGACCTCGGCCGTCCCGCATTTCCGGTCCCGTTCGCCGTGCGGTCCTACCTGCCCCTCCCCCGCGGGGAGTTGGCCGCGGCCCGCACCGGCCACCCCGCCCACCGCAGGCCCGGGCGCCAGTCGTCGCGCCTGCGGGGCGCCGCGCCGAGCGCCCCCGCGTCGCGGGCCTCGCGGTACGCGGCGAGCGCCCGCCGCTCGCCGTCCACACCCGGGTCACCGCCCCGCACGGCGTCGCCGAGCAGCGCGCCGACCGAGGACCGGTCGGCGGCGCGGCCCGCACCGTCGGGTTCGCCGCCGGGTTCGACCGGCGGTGAGGAATTCGCAGTCATCTCGCCTCCCCCAGCGTGCGCGCCCCGCGATCCGTCACACCGGACGCCCTCCCGCCCCGCCGTCTCCGAACTGCCGGGCGAGCCGCTTCAACCCCCGGTACGCCGCCGTGCGCACGGCCCCGGGCCGCTTGCCGAGGACGCGGGCGGCGGCGGGCGCGTCGAGCCCGACGACGACTCGCAGCAGCACGGCCTCACGCTGATCGCGCGGCAGCAGATCGAGCAGCGCGAGCGCACTCTCCGTGGAGAGGGCCTCAAGGGCTTGCTCCGCGGTGTCGTGCCCACCGGGCAGTTCCAGCACGTCCTGCTCCAGGACGGACTGCCTCGGCCGCACCTTCTGCCGCCGCATCAGATCGAGAGCACGGTGCCGCGCGATGGTCGCGGTCCACCCCCGGAACCCGGCCCCGTCCCCACGGAACCGCCCCAGATCCCGGGCTATCTCCAGCCACGCGTCGGAGGCGACGTCCTCCGCCTCGTCGCCCACGAGCCCGCGCAGATACCCGAGCAGCCCCGGCTGTACGAGCCGGTAGGCGACGGCGAAGGCGGCCTCGTCCCCCTCCTGGGCCCGCGCGACGGCCGCGCCCAGCTCCCCGTCGTGCGCCTGCGCACGACGGGGTTCCCCTCCCTGGCCCAAGCGCTTCCCTCTTCGCACGTCTCCACAGAAGGCGGACGCACCCGCGCCCACCACCCCTTGACGGGATCAGCGCCACCCTCCACAGAAACGTCACAGGCGACCCGACGGCCCCACGGCCCGACGCCCCGACGCCCCGACGCCCCGAACCGCTCCCCTACCGAACCCCACACAGTGACCTGTGCCACAACCGCACAACCCGTGACGCTTTTCGACTGTCGTTCGCTGGATAGAGCGTCTACCCGCGTGTCACGCGGGGTCCATGTGAACTTCATCAAGGGGTGGGGCAATTGAGCCCGCGACATTCGCGAGAAGACGCGGCCGGCGCGCGCAGATCGCACGCGTACAGGCCGCTGAGTCTCAAGCGGAGAGCGTGGATCACGATGGGGGCGGTCGTGGTCGGCGGCGCCGGAGTCGTGTCGTACGCGATGGCCGATCCCGGCACGGAGGCGGCCCCGGCCGCCGCGTACCGGGCCGCCGCCGTGCACACGTTGAGCCTGGAGACGAAGGCGGACCGGAAGGTCGTTCCGCAGAAGTCGACGAAGACGTTCAACGCCGTGTCGGTGACGTGGAAGGACACGAAGGACGAGCTCGACGGAACGGCCCAGTTCCGGGCGCGGAACGCCGAGTCGGGCGCGTGGGGGGCATGGACCACCCTGCCCGAGGAGACGAACGACGCCGACGGTGCCGAGCGCAAGGGCACCGACATCCGCGGCGGCACCACGTCCGTGTCCACGAGCGCCGCCTCGAACGGCGTCGAGGTGCGGGTCGTCGACGCCGACGGCAAGGCGTCCGGCCTGCCGTCCGGGATGGACGTCAAGCTGATCGACCCGGGCACGGGAACCCGCAAGGGCGCCACCGAGCCCGCCGCGTTCGCCTCCGACGAGACGCCGCCCGAGGCCCGCCCCTCGACCGTCGTGAAGCCGACGATCATCCCCCAGTCCGTGTGGGGTCCCGGCCTCCCGCACGACGGAACTCCCACGTACGACACGGAGATCAAGGCCGCCGTCGTGCACCACACCGGCGTCGACTCGGACAACCAGATTCCCTGCGCGCAGAGCGCCCAGCGGCTGCGCGAGATCCAGCAGGACCACGTCGCCAAGGGCTATTACGACCTCGGCTACAACTTCGTGGTCGACCGCTGCGGCCAGATCTTCGAGGGCCGCACCGGCGGCATGGACCTGCCGGTGCACGGCGCCCACGACTACGGCTTCAACACCGACACCGTCGGCATCTCGTACATCGGCAACTTCGAGAAGACGAAGCCCACCAAGGCCGCGCTCGACTCCATCGCCCGCGTCGTCGCCTGGAAGTTCGGCCAGTACGGCATCAAGGCGACCGACAAGGTGACCCTGACGTCCAACGGTGACCTCGGCACCGACGGCAACAAGGTCCCCCTCGACTCCACCATCACGCTGCCGCGCGTCTTCGGCCACAAGGACACCAACACCACCTTGTGCCCCGGCGCGAACCTGTACCCGAAGCTGGGCCGCATCGCGACGCTCGCCGCCACCCCCGGCGTCTCGCACGCCCTGGCCAGCCAGAACGTCGTCGGTGACGCCACCGACGACATCGTCGCCGGCCTGCCCAAGGGATCGAGCGGCGGCCAGATCGCCCTCGTGCCCGGCAGCGTCTCCGGACCCACGACGACCGGCAAGAAGCTGATCTCGCAGTCGAGTGGCGACGTCCCCGGCGCGGGCGAGAGCGGTGACGAGTTCGGCGCCTCCACCGCCACCGGCGACATCAACGGCGACGGCTACACGGACATCGTCGTCGGCCAGCCCGGCGAGGACGACACGGGCGGCCACTCCAACCGCGGCGCGTACACGATCCTGAACGGCCCGGACTTCACCTCCGGCACCGGCGTCAACATCGACGGCAGCTACGAGCTGACCAACGCCAGGTTCGGCTCCGCCGTGGCCGTCGGCGACTTCAACGCGGACGGCAAGGCCGACGTGTTCGCCGCCTCCACCGGCACCGGCGGCACCTGGAGCGCCCGCTACGGCGACGGCTGGGACACCGACTCCACGATCACCACCACCGAGGACAACCTGTCCTACGAGGACGCCGCGTCCGGCGACTTCAACCAGGACGGCTACGCGGACGTCGCGCTCAACTACCGCGACGGCAGCAGCCTCGGCAAGGTCGTCTGGTACAAGGGCGGTTCGGGCGGCCTGCGCAAGGCCGCGACGCTGACCGTCAAGGGCGGCCGCTCCATCGGCGCCGGCGACATCAACGGCGACGGCGTCGACGACATCGCCATCGGCCAGCCCTACACCGCCGAGTCCGGCGCCGCCGCGGGCGGCCAGGTCACCTTCGTCAAGGGCCTGGCGGGTACGGGCCTGACCGCCACGGGCGCCAAGACCGTCAGCCAGGACACCTCGGGCGTCCCCGGCGCCGCCGAGTCCGGCGACGCGATGGGCGCCTCGATCGCGGTGGGCGACTACAACCTCGACGGCTACGCGGACGTCCTCACGGGCGCCCCGAACGAGGACATCACCCGCACCTCGAACCGCTCCAACGCCGGCAACTCGATCCTGCTGAAGGGCACTTCGACCGGGATCACCGGCACCGGCGCGCTCACCGTCACGCAGGACACCGCCGGCGTCCCCGGCTCCACCGAGTCGAACGACAACCTCGGCTCGGCGGTCGCCCTCACCGACCTCTCCGGTTACGGCCGCACCGACCTGGTGCTCGGCACGGCGGGCGAGAACACGGGCGAGGGCAACCTGACGTACGTACCGAGCAACTCCAGCGGTCTGGGCCTGTCCTCGACCAAGACCTTCACGAGGACCACGCTCGGCACCTCGGCGACGGCACGCATCGGCACCAACCTGGCGCCGTAGCACGCGAGTTGTACCGATAATGAGGGCCGTGGGGGCCGTTCAGTCCCCCACGGCCTTCTCCTTTACGTCATCGGTCACAGGCGCCACGTCTCCCATCCCGGCCGCCCGCGGCGCGTTCACCACGACCGCCGCGATGACCGCCGCGAGCAGCACCGAGCCCACCGCCCACCAGGTCGCCACGTTGAACCCGTGCACGGCGGCGCGCGAGGCGAGCTCGCGGCGGTCGGCGCCGGGAGTCGCGTGCTCGGCGATGTACCGGGCGGTGACGCTCGCCGCGATCGTGTTGAGCAGGGCCGTTCCGATCGAACCGCCCACCTGCTGCGCGGTGTTGAAGGTCGCGGAGGCCGCGCCCGCGTCCTGCGGGGCGACGCTGCCGGTCGCGAGCGACACCGACGTCATCATGGCCGTGCCCATGCCGAGGCCGAGCATCAGCATGCCCGGCAGCAGGTGCGAGGCGTACGCGGGCTCCGTCCCCACCTGCGCGATGATCGCGAGGCCGCCCGCCGCGACGACGAGCCCCGGGACCATCAGGGTGCGCGGCGGCACCCGGTGCAGCAGCCGCGCGGCGATCTGCGTCGAACCGACGATCATCCCCGCCGTGATGGGCAGATAGGCGACGCCCGTCCGCACCGGCGAGTATCCGAGCACGCGCTGCATGTAGTACGTCAGGAAGAGGAAGACGCCGAACATCCCGATGGTCACGAACAGGATCGTGCAGAACGCCCCGACGCGCTGCCGGTCGCGGATCACGGCGATCGGCAGGAGCGGGACCCGCGCCCGGCGCTGCCAGAACCCGAAGACCACGAGCAGGGCCGCTCCCCCGATGAGCAGGGCGAGCACCAACGGGTCGCCCCAGGAACGAGACGCGGCCTCCGAGAACCCGTAGACGATGGCCAGCATCCCGGCACACCCGAGCACCGCGCCCGGCACGTCCAGGTGCGGATCGGCCATCACCCGCCCGCCACGCAGCAGTACGAGGGCCCCGGCGAACGCCGCGAGCGCGATGGGCACGTTGACGTACAGGCACCAGCGCCAGTCGAGGTACTCGGTCAGGAATCCGCCGGCGAGCAGCCCGATGGCCGCACCCGCCCCGACGATCGCCCCGAACACGCCGAACGCCCGGCTACGCTCCCGCGGTTCGGTGAAGGTCGTGGCGAGCAGCGAGAGCGCGGCGGGCGCGAGCAGCGCCGCGAACACGCCCTGAAGCGCCCGCGCCCCGAACAGCATCCCCGACCCTGTCGCCGCGCCGCCGAACGCGGACGCGGCGGCGAACCCCAACAGGCCGATGCAGAAGGCGAGTTTGCGGCCGATCAGGTCCGTGATCCGCCCGCCGAGCAGCAGCAGTCCACCGAAGGCGAGCGTGTACGCGGTGATGACCCACTGCCGGCTGCTGTCGGACATGTCCAGGTCGGCCTGGGCCGAGGGCAGCGCGATGTTCACGATGGTCATGTCGAGGACGACCATCAGCTGGGCGACCGCGATGACGACGAGGGCCCACCAGCGGCGCGGGTCGGGCGGCGACTGGTCCTGAGGCGGTGCTGTGGGGCGGGTGTCGGCCATGGGGCTCGGCCTCCTCCATCGACGGCCGCGCGGGCCCGGTTCCGCGCATCGCCTCTCATCCTCCGCCCGCACGCCCGTTTTACACCGGCGCGTGCGTCATGTCCGCGAGAGCGGCGCGGACGGGAGTCCGAAGACGGGCCCGAAGGCGTCAGCCGCGTCCCCGCGCACGCCGCGAGACGGCCGCCCGCAGCACCCTGCGCCCCTCCGTCGAGACGACCAGGGCCTGCCGCAGGCCGCCCGCGCCGCCGCCCGCGAGCAGTTCCAGGATCTGGGTCTGGCGGCGCAGTTCGGCCGCGACCAGCGGCGACATCCCTTCGGTGCGGCCTTCGCGGCGCGCGCTCACGCCGGCCGCCCGGTCCTCCGTCACATCGAGCATCCGGTGCACCTGGAGCGCCGCCACCGAGCAGGCGTCCGCCCACTCCCGCCACGCCACGGCCACCGCCCGCTCCGGCGCCGCCCCGAGCATCCGCCGCACCAGCTCCGCGGCCTCGCCCTTGCCCGCCGCGCCGCTCAGCTCGTCGCGCGCCGTCACGAGCCGCGCTCCCCAGTCCGCGCCGTCCTCCGCGAGGCTCGCCCACAGCGGGCGCAGCACGTCCTCCTCGGGGTCGCCGGGCCCGCCGACGCCGAGCAGCGGTACACACCGGTCGAGGCAGCCGAGCCCACTCGTGGCAAGGCCTCGTTCATCGGCCTGCGCGATCAGTTCCACCAGGCTCATGGACGTAACGCTCCTCCGGACGCGGACCCAGCAATTCCCCTTGACGCCTACGTATCCCACTGCGTCCGCACAGCGCGGAACGTCACAGTCCTTGGACGCCGAGCCGGTCGAGGAAGCGGAAGAACAGCTCCTCGGCCGAGGGCTGGGCGGCCGCCCGCAGCACCTCGTCGATCGGCTCCAGCGGCACCTCGCGGCCGCACTCGCCGGCCCAGCCGACGGCCCGCTCGGCGGCGTCGCCCGGCGTCAGGAAGTAGTCCTCCAGGGCGCGTTCGTCCCCGCCGATGTACCCGGTCATCGCGGCGCGCCCCAGGCACGCCGTCCACGCCCCGCTCTCCGGACCGGCCGCCTCTATGACCGCGCAGGCGGAGTCCATGACGTACGCGAACAGGGCGGGCGCCCCGGTCTCCGCCGCCAGCGCGTTCATGCTGCCCACGTCCCGCGCCTGCTCGCCGCCGCCGGGGCACTCCCACACCTGCCAGCCGTCGGCCCGCTCCTCCAGGAGCGTCAGCTCCTCGCGCACCCCGCCCAGGGCCTCGCACTTGTCCAGCGGCTGACCGCTTCTGGCGACCACGTAATAGCCCCAGTAACCCATGTCCGTTCCCCCCGTCCCGGTGTACGCCACAAACGTCGTACCTGCGGCCGAATAGACCACAGGCGCACGGGACTTCGCCACCAGAACGGCGGATCAGGACCGTCAGCCGTCCAGCTTGTCGGCCAGGGCGACGAACTTCGGCCAGCTCAGCTCCGGCTTCCGCGGGTCCCACAGCTTCTGCACGGTCGCCCGCAGCGGCATCCGGACGCCCTTCGCGACCTGCTCCGGGGTCTGCGCTCCTGAGATGTCGCACCACACGGCGAAGGAGCCGCCCAGGATCTGGTCGTCGTACTTCGCGGGCACCGGACTCGTCTTGCGCACGACGCGCGGCGTCCAGCTCTTGTAGATCCGCTCACCGGTCGGATAGACGAAGGTGTTGGGCTGGCCGAGGACGTAGTACAGGTACTCGTCGTTGTAGTTGGTCAGCTTCCGGCCCTCGTCCAGATACTCGAGCGGCTCGCGCGCCCCGATCTCCTTGCCGGTCCAGTACGCGACCTCGATGCCCTTGTCGGCGTCGACGACCCCGCCCTTGTAGAACCCGTCGTTCCAGGCCTTCAGCTTCCGGTCGTACGGGGCCATGGTCTTCGCCCGGTCGTTGAGCCAGCCCTGCGCGAGGTCCTGGACCTTGGCGTTCGCCCCGTACTTCTTGCGCGCCGCGGCGGCGAGCTGCGGGTAGGAGGCCTCGGGGTTCTCGCTCATCAGCGCCCGGTACTCGTCGGCGCCCAGATGCCAGTACGCGCCCTTGAACAACTTCGCGTACTCCTTCAGCAGATCGTCGACGATCTTCGCGGAGCCCGGCTTGGAGATGTCGACGGCGCCGCGCGCCGCCACCCCGCTCGCGTCGCGCAGCTGGAGGTCGGGGTGCGCGGCGATGACCGCGCCCAGGTGCCCCGGCGAGTCGATCTCCGGCACGACCGTGATGTGCCGCTGAGCGGCGAGCCGCAGGATGTCCCGCACCTGCGCCTTGCTGAGGTGGTCCTTGGAGACGACCTCCGGATGCGAGTCGGACTCGATGCGGAAGGACTGGTCGTCGGAGAAGTGCAGGCCCAGCTGGTTGTACTTGAGGTCCCCGATGTCCCGGATCCGGTCCTTGATCCAGTCGGCCGTGAAGTGCTTGCGCGCGATGTCGAGGTTGAACCCGCGCTGCGCCTTGGCGGGCTCGTCGGCGGTGACACCCTCCGGCGCCTTCGCACCGTCGTGCACCTCCTGCTTGAGCGTGCGCGTCCCGTAGTACACGCCGGTGTCGCTCGGCCCGGTGATCCGCACGGTCCCGCCGCGCACGGTCATCCGGTACGACTCCGGGTTCGCCCCGCTCTTCCCGCCGAGCGCCAGCTCGACGTCACCGGACCCGGCGTCCCCGCCCCCGGCGTACTTCAGGTCCAGTTCCTCCGCGAGGAGCCGCCCCTCGTCCGCCAGTTCGCCGTCCTTCACGACGACCTTGCCGCCGCCCGGCTTCCAGCCCGGCCCGTGCGCCGGCGTGAAGTCGCGCACCTCGGGGATCGTGTGCGCGGGCTTCGACAGCGGATACGAGCGGGTGGGCGAGGGCGCCGCGGAGGTCGCCGACTTCCCGTCGGACGGAGACCCGCCACCGTCCGAGCACCCCACGGCCGTGACCAGAACGACCCCGGTGGCAACGGCCACCAGAGCCTGCCGCTCCTTCTTCACGAACACCTCGCTGAACCCCGTCAAGCCGACAAGTACGCCGCCGACGTTAACGGCGGACCTCCAGGGGCGCGGGCACAAACAGGCGCATTGCGTCCACCCAAGCTCCGCAAACCCTCCCGTCCGAGTGAAATTCGCGCATCCGTCGGACACTCACGGCCAGGAATCACTACCGTTACAGCACATCCACAACTCCCGCTCCGCCGGAGGCCGCGCTGCGCCCCCTTCACTCCCCCGGCCGTCTGCCCATACCGGCTCAGGTCACGGCACACGGGGGCCTCGCAGACTTCAACGCGCTGCCGCAGGACGACGCCGAGCAGGCCCTGCGCACGTGCTGCCGCAGCCGCTCATGGGCCCGCCGCATCGCCGCACACCGCCCGTATCCGGACCTGGAAGCGCTGCTCGCCGCGTCCGACGAGGCGGCGTACGACCTCACACCCGTGGACATCGCCGAGGCCCTGACCGGCGAGGACCTCGCGCTGCCGCAGGCCGCCGCGTACGCGGCGGCGATCACCGCGCTGGTCGCGGCCCACAGCGCGTACCAGACCCGCTTCGGCCACCCCTTCGTGATCTGCCTGGACGACATCGCGCCCGGCGAGGCCCTCGATCACCTGCTCGCGGGCCTGCGCACCCGGCTCGGCAACGACCCGGTGCACGAGCGCGAACTGGCCGCCGAGGAGCTGCGCCGACTCGCCCGGGGCCGCCTCGCCCGAATGACCCTTCGGGAAACCGGCCGAGAAACTGGCATCAATAGCCCGTACGTGCCTGTTTGATTGCCTGTTTGATCACACATAAGCCCCCCGTGCGAGTGTCCCGACAACTCGTCGATACGATGACGAGCGGCCGGTGGACCGTACCCGGCTGGGCCCGCCCGACACTGAAGCCGGCGCGGCTCTAGTCCCCGCTCCCGGAGGGTTCTTCCGTGCCGGCTGGAACGCTGTACCGCGGCCGGGAAGGCATGTGGTCGTGGGTGGCTCATCGAGTCACCGGTGTCCTCATTTTCTTCTTCCTGTTCGTGCACGTCCTGGACACCGCTCTCGTCCGCGTCTCACCCGAGGCGTACGACGATGTCGTTGGTACCTATAAGACGCCGATCGTCGCGCTGCTGGAATACGGCCTCGTCGCCGCAATCCTCTTCCACGCGCTCAACGGCCTGCGTGTGATCGCTGTCGACTTCTGGTCGAAGGGGCCGCGCTACCAGAAGCAGATGCTCTGGACCGTCATGGGCATCTGGATCGTCCTGATGGTCGGGGCTCTCTACCCCGTACTCGGCCACGCCGTCCGCGCACTCTTCGGGAGCTGAGGCCAGACATGTCTGCTGACACCACCCCCGCGACGTCCGGCGTCGGCCCCGTCGAGGGCGTTTCGCTCTACGACGTCGACAACCCGGCTCCGTACATCGAGGCCCCGCGCAAGCGCACCTCGAAGACCCCGCGTTCGACGCGCGGCAACTTCGAGATGGCCGCATGGCTGTTCATGCGCCTCTCGGGTGTCGTCCTTGTCGTCCTGGTCCTCGGCCACCTGCTGATCCAGCTCGTCCTCGACGGCGGCGTCTCCAAGATCGGCTTCGCCTTCGTGGCGGGCCGCTGGGCGTCCCCGTTCTGGCAGGGCTGGGACCTGCTGATGCTGTGGCTCGCGATGCTGCACGGCGCCAACGGCCTGCGTACCGTCATCAACGACTACGCCGAGCGCCCCCAGACCCGTATGTGGCTGAAGGGCCTGCTGTACGCCGCGACGGTCTTCACCGTCCTGCTGGGCACGCTGGTGATCTTCACCTTCGACCCGAACATCCGTTAAAGCCGAGGCGAGCGAACCAGTGAAGATTCACAAGTACGACACCGTCATCGTCGGCGCCGGCGGCGCCGGCATGCGCGCGGCCATCGAGTCGACGAAGCGCAGCCGCACCGCCGTGCTGACCAAGCTCTACCCCACGCGTTCCCACACGGGCGCGGCGCAGGGCGGCATGGCCGCGGCGCTCGCCAACGTGGAGGAGGACAACTGGGAGTGGCACACCTTCGACACGATCAAGGGCGGCGACTACCTGGTCGACCAGGACGCCGCCGAGATCCTGGCGAAGGAGGCCATCGACTCGGTCCTCGACCTCGAGAAGATGGGCCTGCCGTTCAACCGCACCCCGAACGGCACGATCGACCAGCGCCGCTTCGGCGGTCACTCCCGTAACCACGGCGAGGCGCCGGTCCGCCGGTCCTGCTACGCCGCGGACCGCACGGGCCACATGATCCTTCAGACGCTGTACCAGAACTGCGTGAAGGAGGGCGTGGAGTTCTTCAACGAGTTCTACGTCCTGGACCAGCTGATCGTCGAGGAAGACGGCGTCAAGAAGTCCGCCGGTGTGGTCGCCTACGAGCTGGCCACCGGCGAGATCCACATCTTCCAGGCGAAGTCGGTCATCTACGCGTCCGGCGGCACCGGCAAGTTCTTCAAGGTGACGTCGAACGCGCACACCCTGACCGGCGACGGCCAGGCCGCCTGCTACCGGCGCGGGATCCCGCTGGAGGACATGGAGTTCTTCCAGTTCCACCCGACCGGCATCTGGCGCATGGGCATCCTCCTTACGGAAGGCGCCCGTGGTGAGGGCGGCATCCTCCGTAACAAGGACGGCGAGCGCTTCATGGAGAAGTACGCGCCCGTCATGAAGGACCTCGCGTCCCGTGACGTCGTGTCCCGCTCCATCTACACGGAGATCCGTGAGGGCCGCGGCTGCGGCCCCGAGGGCGACCACGTCTACCTCGACCTCACGCACCTCCCGCCGGAGCAGCTCGACGCCAAGCTCCCGGACATCACCGAGTTCGCGCGTACGTACCTCGGCATCGAGCCCTACACGGACCCGATCCCGATCCAGCCGACCGCGCACTACGCCATGGGCGGCATCCCGACGAACGTCGAGGGTGAGGTCCTCGCGGACAACACCACCGTCGTCCCCGGCCTGTACGCCGCCGGTGAGGTCGCCTGTGTCTCCGTGCACGGCGCCAACCGTCTCGGCACCAACTCGCTGCTCGACATCAACGTCTTCGGACGTCGTGCGGGCATCGCGGCCGCCGAGTACGCGCACAAGACCGAGTTCGTCGAGCTGCCGGAGGACCCGGCCACGCTGGTCGAGGAGCTCGTCGAGCGGCTGCGTGACTCGCAGGGCACCGAGAGCGTCGCGGTGATCCGCAACGAGCTGCAGGAGTGCATGGACGCCAACGTGATGGTGTTCCGCACCGAGCAGACGATCAAGACGGCCGTCGAGAAGATCGCCGAGCTGCGCGCCCGCTACAAGAACGTGTCCGTCCAGGACAAGGGCAAGCGGTTCAACACGGACCTCCTGGAGGCCATCGAGCTGGGCAACCTGCTCGACCTGGCCGAGGTCATGGCGACTTCCGCCCTGGCGCGCAAGGAGTCCCGCGGCGGTCACTACCGCGAGGACTTCCCCACCCGGGACGACGTCAACTTCATGCGCCACACCATGGCGTACCGCGAGGTCGGCGACGACGGCTCCGAGTCCATCCGTCTCGACTACAAGCCGGTCGTCCAGACCCGCTACCAGCCGATGGAGCGTAAGTACTGATGGCTACCCCCACCATGGACAAGGCGGAAGCGGCAGGCGCGCCCGAGCCCGGCTTCGCCGACACCCCGAACATCACGATCACGCTGCGCGTGCGCCGGTTCAACTCTGAGGTCTCCGACGAGTCGACCTGGCAGGACTTCCAGCTGGAGATGGACCCCAAGGAGCGGGTTCTCGACGCGCTGCACAAGGTCAAGTGGGAGCAGGACGGCACGCTGACGTTCCGTCGCTCCTGCGCGCACGGCATCTGCGGGTCCGACGCGATGCGGATCAACGGCAAGAACCGTCTGGCCTGCAAGACGCTTCTCAAGGACATCAACCCGGAGAAGCCCATCACGGTCGAGGCCATCAAGGGCCTCACGGTCCTCAAGGACCTCGTGGTGGACATGGACCCGTTCTTCCAGGCGTACCGCGACGTCATGCCGTTCCTCGTCACCAAGGGCAACGAGCCGACGCGTGAGCGCTACCAGTCCGACGAGGACCGGGCCCGCTTCGACGACACCACCAAGTGCATCCTGTGCGCCGCGTGCACGTCGTCCTGCCCGGTGTTCTGGAACGACGGCCAGTACTTCGGTCCTGCCGCCATCGTGAACGCCCACCGCTTTATCTTCGACTCGCGTGACGAGGCCGGGGAGCAGCGCCTGGAGATCCTCAACGACCGTGACGGTGTGTGGCGTTGCCGCACGACCTTCAACTGCACGGACGCCTGCCCGCGTGGCATCGAGGTCACCAAGGCGATCCAGGAAGTGAAGCGGGCGCTGATCACGCGCCGCTTCTGACCTTCCCGGCTTTCGCCGCAGGGCTCTGAAGGCCCCGCTCCCGGATTCGTTCCGGGAGCGGGGCCTTCGCCGTTTTTGCCCGGTTGCTCGCTAATCTGCCGCTATGCCACATGAGCTGGAAATCCTCGGGTTCGACAACGCCCTGTTCCCCGTCGGCGATCTGGCCGAGGCCGTCGCCTTCTACGAGCGCGTGGGCTTCCCTGTGAAGTTCCGTATCGACGAGGCCGGGATCGCGCTGCTCGCGGCCGGCAAGGAGACGCCCGGCGTGCTGCTGCGGGTCGAGGACGGGTTCGGCCACCGGCCGCCCGCCTGGCCCGCCGCGCGGCTGTGGCTGGAGGTGCCGGACGCGCGGGCCACGGCCGACGCGCTGCGCGCCGCGGACATCGAGCTGCTCGACCCACCCTTCTCCACCTCCACCGGGTACGTCGTGGAGTTCGCCGACCCGTGGGGCAACGTCGTCGGCTTCACGGACTACCTCAAGAGGCCGGAGCTGGCGCGGAACTGAGCCTTCCGGCCGCCATCGGAGAACTTCACCTGAGACCCCCGTCACGTACGACGACTCCCGCTTGAACATGTTCAAAAACAGGTCTACCTTCATGACTGTCAGCGTTTTTGAACGCGTTCAAGGAGGGTGGGGCATGGACCTCACAGTCGTCGCATACGTCGTCTACCTCGTCGTCAGCATCGGTCTGACCATCTGGGTGGCCCGCACCCTGAGCCGCAACGGCCGGGTCTTCCTGGCCGACGTGCTGCACGGGAACGAGAAGCTCGCCGACGCCGTCAACCACCTGCTGGTGGTCGGCTTCTATCTGGTCAACCTCGGCTTCGTCGCCCTGTACCTGAGCGGAGACGAGCAGCTCGGCAGCACCCGCGAGGTGTTCGAGGCGCTGTCCACCAAGCTGGGCGTCGTCCTGCTCGTGCTCGGCGTGATGCACCTGGGCAACGTCTACGTACTCAACAAGATCCGGCGGCGCGGCATCATGGAGAACGAGCAGCAGCCGCCCGTCCCGCCGCAGGGCTGGACCGCTCCGGTGGCCGGGGCGTGACAGCGGTGGCGACGGCCGGGAAGCCGGTGGACCGGGGTGTCACGGGGGTGGCCCCGGTCCGCCGGCTCACGGTCCTCTACGACACCGAGTGCCCGCTGTGCACGTTCGCGCACAACTGGCTGGCCAAGCAGCGGCAGCTGGTGCCGCTGGAGTTCGTGCCCGCGGGCTCGCAGGAGGCGCGGCGGCGCTACCCGGAGCTCGACCACGCCGCGACCCTCACCGACATCACCGTGATCGGGGACGGCGGGCAGCTGTACCGGGACTCCGCCGCGTGGATCGTCTGCATGTGGGCGCTGCGCGACCACCGGGCCACGGCCCACCGGCTGGCCACGCCCGCCGGGATGAAGATCGCCAAGCGGGTCGTCCTCACCGCCGCCAAGTACCGGGCGGCACGCTGGGAGGACCAGGCCTGGGGCGTCCCCTACCGGCGGGCCGACGGGTGGACGTACGACCCGAAGGACGGCTGGTACTACGAGGCGTACGGCTACCAGGACGAGCCGCCCGCCTGTGACAGCGCCTGCCGCCCGGGCGATTAGGCTCAAGGACCGTGGCAGCAGAGAAGGCCGACGGCAAAGGCGCGAAGAGCGAGCAGACACGGGCGCTGATCCTGGAGACCGCGATGCGGCTGTTCCGGGAGCGGGGCTACGACAAGACCACCATGCGGGCCATCGCCCAGGAGGCCGGGGTCTCGGTCGGCAACGCGTACTACTACTTCGGGGGCAAGGAACACCTGATCCAGGGGTTCTACGACCGGATCACCGCCGAACACCAGGCGGCGGTCCGGTCCGTGCTCGACACGGAGACCGACCTCCAGGCGCGGCTCGCGGGCGTGCTGCGGGCCTGGCTGGAGATCGCCGAGCCGTACCACGAGTTCGCGGCCCAGTTCTTCAAGAACGCGGCCGACCCGGACTCCCCTCTCAGCCCGTTCTCCGCCGAGTCCAAGACCGCCCGGGAAGCCGCGATCGCACTCCACCGGGAGGTGCTCGCCGGGTCGAAGGCCAAGGTGCCCGACGAACTGGCCGAGATCCTCCCGGAGTTGATGTGGCTGTCCCAGATGGGGCTCGTCCTGTACTGGGTGTTCGACAGGTCCGAGGGGCACGAGCGCAGCCGTCGGCTCGCCGAGCGCGGCGCCCGGCTCACGACGCGGGGCGTGGCGCTCGCCCGGTTCCGGGTGCTGCGGCCGCTCGTCCTCGAGGTGCACGAGCTGTTCATCGACTTCCTGCCGGGCATGACGCGCTCGCTGCCGAAGCCGAAGCGCACGAAGGACTGAGCCCCGCGGGCGGACCCGCTGGTCTTTACCTGCGCTTTGGCCTGTACCTTCACGGGATGTCCGGCACCACCTCAGCGTCCTCTCCGCACTTCAGCCGCCGCACCGCCCTCGGCCTCGGGGCCGGTGCCGCAGCCGCCCTCGCGCTGCCCGCACAGACCGCCTCGGCCGCCTCCGCGATCGGCGGTTCGCGGCTCGCCGCCTCGGGTCTGCAGGTGCGGCGCGCGGCCGGCGCGCCGAAGCTGCCGAAGCTCGCCGCGAAGGCCTGGCTGATCGCCGACAACGACAGCGGCGAGGTGCTCGCCTCGTACAACGGGCACCGCCGGCTGCCGCCCGCCTCCACGCTGAAGATGCTGTTCGCGGACACGGTGCTGCCGAAGTTCGACAGCACGCTGAAGCACAAGGTGACGGCCGAGGACCTCGCGGACATACCGTTCGGCTCCAGCCTCGTCGGCGTCCAGGCCGGGACGACGTACAGCGTGCACCAGTTGTGGCAGGGCGTGTTCCTTCGCTCCGGCAACGACGCGGTGCATGTGCTCGCGAACATGAACGGGGGCGTCGCGAAGACCGTCGCCCAGATGCAGGCCCGCGCGAAGGACCTCCAGGCGAACGACACCCACGTCGTCAGCCCCGACGGCTTCGACCACAAGGGGCAGCTCTCGTCCGCGTACGACCTGACGCTGTTCGCCCGCGCCGGGCTGAAGAACGACGACTTCCGCGGCTACTGCGCCACCAAGGTCGCCGACTTCCCTGCGGGCGGCTCCAAGACGTTCCAGATCCAGAACACCGACCGCCTCCTCACCGGGCAGGGCGTCGCCCCGTACGAGGGCCTCATCGGCGTCAAGAACGGCTACACCTCGCACGCGGGCAACACCTTCACCGGCGCCGCCACCCGCGGCGGCCGCACCCTCCTGGTCACCGTGATGCACCCGAAGTCCGGCTACGAGGCCGTGTACGAGGAGACGGCCGCGCTGCTCGACTGGGGCTTCGCGGCCGCGAACAAGGTGCGCCCCGTCGGCGAGTTGGTCACGCCGCTGAGCGAGCAGTCGAAGAAGTCGACGTCGACGCGCGCGCCCCACGTGGCGGGCGCGGGACCCGCCGCGAGCACGTCCACCGGCGCGCACGGGGACGACTGGGCGCTCGGCGGCTCCATGGCCCTCGCGGCCCTCGCCGGCGGCGGCCTGCTGGCCCTGCGCCGCCGCGGGAAGCCGACGGGACGGCGCAGGAAGGCGTAGAGCGGCGCAGGGCGGCGGCTCAGGCCTGCTTGGACGCCAGCTGGACGACGGTGATGTCGGACGGCGCGCCCACCCGCACCGGCGGCCCCCACGCGCCCGCGCCCCGGCTGACGTACAGCTGGGTGTCGCCGTACCGGTCGAGGCCCGCGAGGGTCGGATTGCTGGCCGCCGCGACGAAGTTGCCCGGCCACAGCTGGCCGCCGTGGGTGTGCCCGGAGAGCTGCAGGTCGACGCTGTGCTTCACCGCCTCGTGGATCATCACGGGCTGGTGGGCGAGGAGGACGGAGGCGCGGGAGGTGTCGCGGTCGCCGAGCGCCTTCGCGTAGTCGGGTCCTTCGCCGTAGTTCTCGCCTGCGATGTCGTTGACGCCCGCGAGGTCGAAGGCCCCGATGTCGACGCGCGCGTTCTCCAGCGGCCGGAGCCCGAGCTCGCGCACATGGTCCACCCACGGGTCGGCGCCGGAGAAGTACTCGTGGTTGCCGGTGACGAAGTACGTCCCGTGCCGCGCGCTCAGCCGCGCGAGCGGCGCGACGGCGGGCGCGAGGTCCTCCACGCTCCCGTCGACCAGGTCACCGACGACGGCGATGAGATCGGGCTGCGTGGCGTTGATCGTCTCGACGACCCGCTCGGCGAAGCCCCGCCCGAGCACGGGCCCGAGATGGATGTCGCTGACCACGGCGATCCTGAACCCGTGGGCCGCGCGCGGCAGTTTGGCCAGCGGCACGGTGACCCGCTTGACCGTGGGCCCGCGCAGCACCCCGTACGCGCCACCGGCCACGACTCCCGCGGCGGCCACGGTCGCGGCGGCGCCGACGGTCCGGGCGAGGACGAGCCGGCGGGTGGGCGCGGGCGCCTCGGGCGCGAGCCCCGGGACCGGTTCCAGCTCCCGCAGCTCCGGCACCGGAACGCGCACCGAGGCCCCTTCCGCGGCGACGGCGGTGGCGGTCGGCCTCCTGCGGTCGATGAGCCGCCGCAACAGAGGCCGCACGACCTCCCCCACCAGCAGCGCGAGCAACAGATACAGCGCGAACGCCATCCACAGGAACCCGGGCCAGGCCAGCACCTGTTGCAGCAGGAACGGCGCCCCGGCCCGCTCCGCCGCCAGCGCCGCGAACATCAGCACGGGCCCGGCCACGAACACCAGGGTGCCGATCCGTCTGGGCCACCCGCCCTTGGCGGTCGTCTCGCGTACGAGGCGGCGCCACGCGTAGTAGTGCAGGGCCGCGAACGCCGCGAGGACGGCGGCGGCGATGAGTACGAAGACGACGATCATCTGCCCGGACGCCTATGAGGTCCGACGCAGTGTGCGCACCGAACGCAACCCGATGCCCCCGACAACCGTCCCCAATACGAAGGAGACGACGGCGAGCGTCAGATGCACCCAGAAGTACGCGGTCGGATCCCCGGCGTCGTCGAAGGCGAGGCCGCTGCCGTCCTTGACGAGGTTTTTGACGAAAGTGATCCAGATGAACCAGCTCCACACCCCGAAGGCGAGCAGGAACCAGGACACGGGGCGGCTGAGCTTCATACCCTCAGTATCGCCGCGCGGCCTCACGCACCGCCGCCGGGGTGGGTCGGGGCGAACACAGGTCGCAGCGGTGGAGACTTACGGGGCAGGTACAGGTACCTTCACCAGCGTGCCCGACTCCCACGCCGCGCGACCGACGTCGCACTTGAAGAAGGCCGCGGTGCTGTTCGCCGCCTCCGCCCTGACGTTCGCCGGTGCGCTGCCCGCGGCCGCCGCGGACAAGGACAAGGACAAGACCGAGGCCAAGCCGCCCGCGTCGATGTCCCAAGTGGGCGGCGCCCAGTTGGGGAAACCGGGGACGCAGGTCAACCTTCAGAAGGGCGCGCCCGTCCTGCCGAAGGATCTGACGGCGAAGTCCTGGCTCGTCGCCGACGCCGAGTCGGGCGAGGTGCTCGCCTCGCACAACCCGCACTGGCAGCTGCCGCCCGCCTCCACGCTGAAGATGCTGTTCGCGGACACCGTGCTGCCGAAGTTCCCGAAGACGACGACGCACAAGGTGGTGCCGTCCGACCTGGCGGGGATGGGCGCGGGGTCCAGCCTCGTCGGCATCAAGGAGGGCTTCACCTACTCGGTGCACGATCTGTGGCTGGGCGTCTTCCTGCGCTCCGGCAACGACGCGGTGCACGTGCTCTCCGCCATGAACCAGGGCGTCGCACAGACCGTCAAGGACATGCAGGCGCACGCCGACGAGCTGCAGGCGGGCGACACCCACGTCGTCAGCCCCGACGGCTATGACATGCCGGGGCAGCACTCCTCCGCGTACGACCTGACGCTCTTCGCCCGTTCCGGGCTGCACAAGAAGGACTTCCGGGAGTACGCCGCCACGCCCACCGCCGAGTTCCCCATGAAGCAGAAGAAGGGGAAGACCACCAAGCAGTTCGGGATCCAGAACACCAACCGGCTGCTCACCGGCTCCCTGGGCCTGCCCGCGTACAAGGGCATCGCGGGCGTGAAGAACGGCAACACGACGAACGCGGGGGCCACGTTCACCGGGGTCGCCGAGCGCGGCGACCGGGTGCTGCTCGTCACCGTCATGAACCCGAAGGCGAAGGAGAGCGACGCCGTCTACAAGGAGACCGCGCGGCTCTTCGACTGGGGGTTCCAGGCCGACGGCAAGGTCTCCCCCGTCGGCCATCTCGTCGGGTCGAAGAGCGAGACGCCCGCGGGCGCCGCGTCCCCGAGCTCTGGTGAAGAGGGCGCCAAGTCGGCCGCGCACGCGGCGGTCACCGGCGGCTCCAGCGGCGTCGGGATCGCGCTCGCGATCGTGGGCGGCGTGCTCGTGGTGCTCGCGGGCGCGGTGTTCGTGGTGCGGAAGAAGTGGCCGCTGAAGATCACGAAGGGCTGATCTCCTCCGCCTCGTCCGCAGCCTCGTCCGCCGCCTCCGCCTCGGCCTCCGCTTCTTCCGTCTTGCGCAGGCCGACGCGGCCCGTCGCGGTCCACGCCGCGCAGAACAGCAGCAGTTTCGCGGTGAAGTTGATCCACAGGAGCAGGGCCACGGGTGTGCCGAACGCGCCGTACATGCTCTTCGCCGCGACGTCCTTCATATAGCCGCTGAGCACCAGCTTCAGCAGCTCGAAGCCCGCCGCCCCGATCAGCGCCGCGGTGATCAGATCGCGGCGGCCCGGCTGCACTCCGGGCAGCAGGGCCAGGACGTAGAGCAGGATCAGGAAGTCCGCGAGGACCGCGATCGCGAAGGCGGCGGCCTGGAGCAGTATCCCGCCCCAGCCCGCCTTGTCGATGCCGATCTGGTCGGCCGTCCAGTCGACGGCCGTGGCCGCGAGCGCGGACGCCGCGATCGACACGATGCCCGCGAGACCGAGCCCGACGAGGATCCCGGCGTCCTTGAGCTTGCGCATGATCGGGTTCTCGTCGGGGTCCGGCAGCTCCCACACGTCCCGCAGGCACTGCCGCATCGAGCCGACCCAGCCGACACCCGTGAACAGCAGCAGCGCTCCGGCGATGAGCCCGATCGTGCCCGCGTTGTCGACCAGCGCCCCGATGTCCAACTGGTCGGAGATACCTGGAACCTGGTCGCTGAGCGTCTGCTCCAGCTTCTTCTGCTGGTCCGGGCCCATGGTGCCGGCGGCCACCGCCGCGGCCACCGTGAGCAGCGGAAACAGCGCGAGGAAGCTGATGAACGTCATCGCCGCTGCGAGCTGGGACCAGCGGACCTCGTCGAGCCGCTCGTAGGCGTGCCAGGCGTGCGTCCGCATCAGCCGGGCGAACAGCGGCCCGACGACAGGGAGTTTCTTCAGCCAATCCATGATCCCAGCCTGCCCCCCATCCCCACTTCGATCACCCGTTCCGGTGAGCAGACGCAAGGTTTACGACAAACTTCGCACCTTCGGGCGATACGGTCACCGTCATGGTTGCCGACCCCGCTACCGATCCCGTACCCACTCTCCCCTCCGTCCCGCACTCCGTACCGGTCAGCGGCTGGGGCCGCACCGCCCCCACCTCGGCCCGCGTGATCCGCCCCCGCTCCTACGAGGACGCGGTCCTCGCGGTCCGGGACTGCGCCGCCACGGGGCGCCGCGGAGGCATCGCGCGGGGGCTCGGCCGGGCGTACGGAGACGCGGCGCAGAACGCGGGCGGGGCCGTCCTCGACATGACGGGGCTCGACCGGATCCACGCCATCGACGCCGCCGGCGGCACCGTGCTGTGCGACGCGGGCGTCTCGCTGCACCGCCTGATGGAGGTGCTTCTCCCCCTCGGCTGGTTCGTGCCGGTCACCCCCGGCACCCGCTATGTCACGGTCGGCGGGGCGATCGGCGCCGACATCCACGGCAGGAACCACCACGTCTCCGGCTCCTTCGCCCGCCACGTCCCCATGCTCGAACTCCTCACCGCCGACGGCGGGGTACGCGTCGTGGAGCGCGGCAGCGAGCTGTTCGACGCGACGGCCGGCGGCATGGGCCTGACCGGGATCATCCTCACGGCGACGATCCAACTGCAGCCCGTCGAGACCTCACTGATGTCGGTCGACACCGAACGGGCCGCCGACTTCGACGACTTGATGGCCCGGCTCACCGCCACGGACCACCGTCACCCCTACTCCGTCGCCTGGGTCGACCTGCTCGCGCGCGGCGCCGCGACCGGCCGCGGAGTGCTCACGCGCGCCGAGCACGCGCCGCTCGACGCGCTGCCCGCACGCGCCCGCAGGACCCCGCTGGAGTTCCGCCCCGCCCGCCTCCCCGCGGCCCCGGACTTCCTCCCCGAAGGGCTGCTCGGCAGCACGAGCGTCGGCCTGTTCAACGAGCTCCGGTACCGCACGACGCCCAGGGCCCGCACCGGCGAACTTCAGAAGCTCTCCACGTTCTTCCACCCGCTCGACGGCGTCCCGCACTGGAACCGCGTCTACGGGCGCGGCGGCTTCGTGCAGTACCAGTTCGTCGTCGGGCACGGCCAGGAAGAGGCGCTGCGCCGCATCGTGCACCGCGTCTCCGAGCGCCGCTGCCCGTCCCTCCTCGCCACCCTCAAGCGCTTCGGCGAAGGGGACCCGGGCTGGCTGTCGTTCCCGATGCCCGGCTGGACCCTCGCGCTCGACATCCCGGCGAACCTGCCCGAACTGGGTGCGTTCCTCGACGAGTTGGACGAGGAGGTGGCCGCCGCGGGCGGGCGCGTCCACCTCGCCAAGGACTCCCGGCTGCGGCCCGAGCTGCTCACCGCCATGTACCCGCGCCTCGACGACTTCCGCTCGCTGCGGGCGCGTTGGGACCCGCAGGGGGTGTTCCGCTCGGACCTGTCACGACGCCTGAACCTGTGACCAGCCACCCGCGTGGGCGGCGCCCGTCCCCTGTGACCAGCCGCCCACCCAACGCCCTTCCCAGGAGCCCCCGTTGAAAGACGCCTTCGGCACCCCCCAGTCCCTGCTCGTCCTCGGCGGCACCTCCGAGATCGCGCTGGCCACCGCCCGCCGCCTCGTCGCCCGGCGCACCCGCACCGTGTGGCTGGCGGGCCGCCCCTCCCCCGCGCTCGACGAGGCCGCCGCCCGGCTGCGCGCCCTGGGCGCCGACACCCGTACGGTCCCCTTCGACGCGCTGGACCCCACCGCGCACGAGGAGACGCTCGGCAAGGTCTTCGCCGAGGGCGACATCGACATGGTGCTGCTCGCGTTCGGCATCCTCGGCGACCAGGCCCGCGACGAGGACGACCCGATGTCGGCGGTCCGCGTCGCCCAGACCAACTACACGGGCGCCGTCTCCGCGAGCCTCGTCTGCGCGCGGGCACTGCAGTCCCAGGGCCACGGCTCGCTCGTCGTCCTGTCCTCGGTGGCGGGCGAGCGGGCCCGCCGCGCCAACTTCATCTACGGCTCCAGCAAGGCGGGCCTCGACGCGTTCACGCAAGGGCTCGGGGACGCGCTGCACGGGACGGGCGTGCACGTGATGATCGTCCGCCCCGGATTCGTACGGTCGAAGATGACGGCAGGGCTCGTCGAGGCGCCGATGGCCACGACGCCCGGAGCGGTGGCACAGGCCATCGAGACGGGGCTTCGGCGCAGGTCGGAGACGGTGTGGGTGCCGGGGACGCTGCGCGTGGTGATGTCGGCGCTGCGGCATGTGCCGCGGCCGGTGTTCCGGCGACTGCCGGTGTGACTTCTACGTCTCTACGTAGGGTCGGCTCTACGTAGAGCCAGCTCTACGTAGGGGTCAGCTCGCCGGGAGCCGGGGTCCGCGTGTCGTGCGGCCCGAGGTCTGCGCGGGCAGCGCCGACGTGCCGAAGGCGAAGTCCCGCAGCTTGCGCCACACCCCGTCGGCGCCCTGCTCGTAGAGCGCGAACCCGGTGCACGCCCAGGCCGCCTCGTACTCGGCGAGCTCCGCGAACGCACGGTCCATCGACTCCTCGTCGATACCGTGCGCCACGGTCACGTGCGGGTGGTACGGGAACTGCAGCTCGCGGGAGACCGGGCCCGAGGCGTCCCGCACCTGCTTCTGCAGCCAGGTGCAGGCCTCGGCGCCCTCGACGACCTGCACGAACACGACGGGTGACAGCGGCCGGAACGTACCCGTGCCGGAAAGCCGCATCGCGAACGGGCGCCCACCGGAGGCCACTTCCTCCAGATGCGCCTCGATCGCCGTGAGGTCGCCGCCCTCCACCTCGGTCGGCGGGAGCAGGGTGATGTGCGTGGGAATGCCGTGCGCCGCGGCGTCGCCGAAGCCCGTGCGCCGCTCCTGGAGCAGGCTGCCGTGCGGCTCCGGGACCGCGATCGAGACACCGATCGTTACGGTCCCCACGTCATACTCCTGTCGTCGTGTGGCGGGCGGGTGGCGTCGCGCTGCGAAGCTTTCAGTTTTCTGAAGGCCTCAGTGCTTGGCGGGCAGGAAGCCGACCTTGTCGTAGGCCTGGGAGAGGGTCTCGGCGGCTACCGCCCGCGCCTTCTCCGCGCCCTTGGCCAGGATCGAGTCAAGCGTCTCCGGGTCGTCCAGATATTCCTGGGTGCGGGTCCGGAACGGTGTCACGAAGTCCACCATGACCTCGGCCAGGTCCGTCTTCAGCGCACCGTACATCTTGCCCTCGTACTTCTCCTCCAGTTCCGGGATACCGGCACCGGTGAGGGTGGAGTAGATGGTGAGCAGGTTGCTGACGCCCGGCTTGTTCTCCGCGTCGTAGCGGATCACGGTGTCGGTGTCGGTGACGGCGCTCTTGACCTTCTTGGCGGTCGCCTTCGGCTCGTCGAGCAGGTTGATGAGGCCCTTCGGCGTCGACGCCGACTTGCTCATCTTGATCGACGGGTCCTGAAGGTCGTAGATCTTCGCCGTCTCCTTGAGGATGTACGGCGCCGGGAGCGTGAACGTGTCGCCGAAGCGGCCGTTGAAGCGCGTGGCGAGGTCGCGGGTCAGCTCGATGTGCTGGCGCTGGTCCTCACCGACCGGGACCTGGTTCGCCTGGTACAGCAGGATGTCCGCGACCTGGAGAACCGGATACGTGAACAGTCCGACGGAGGCACGGTCCGCACCCTGCTTCGCGGACTTGTCCTTGAACTGCGTCATACGGGAGGCCTCACCGAAGCCCGTGATGCAGTTCATGACCCAGGCGAGCTGCGCGTGCTCCGGGACGTGGCTCTGCACGAACAGCGTGCAGCGCTCCGGGTCGAGCCCCGCGGCGAGCAGCTGCGCGGCGGCGAGCCGGGTGTTGGCCCGCAGCTCCTTCGGGTCCTGCGGAACGGTGATCGCATGCAGGTCCACGACCATGTAGAAGGCGTCGTGGGACTCCTGCAGCGCGACCCACTGGCGCACCGCACCGAGGTAGTTGCCGAGGTGGAACGAGCCGGCGGTGGGCTGGATCCCGGAGAGCACACGAGGGCGAACATCAGAGGCCATGTGCCTCATTGTCTCAGGTGCGCCACACAGCTCCGCAGCGGCCAAAGGTCCTTTACCGGGCGGTGGGCGGCCTGGTCGTTGTCAGTGGGCGCCGGTAGCTTGTCGATGTGGCGGGAGTCACGTGGGGGCGCGTCGACGGGGGTGGCGATGCAGTACGTACGAGGGGGTGGGCTCCGGTGGGCCCGGGTGCTGCTCGTGGTGGTGGCGCTGCTGGTGGCGGCGCTGTCGGCGGGGGCGTCCGCCGCGCACGCCCGGCCGACGCAGCCCGGCACCGGGATGGATGTGCCGGATCTGGCGGTGGTGATCGCGCCCGGCGCCGGGGCGGGCCCTTCGGTGGCCCTGCACAACGAGGACCGGAACTTCGCCCGTCTTGAGCGCCTGACCACGGGGTTCGACGCGGTGACGGAGCGGGTGCCGGACGCCTGGCAGGAGGGCGACTTCCCGCCCGTGGCGGCCACGGTCATATGGGGTCTGACCGGGGTGGCGGGCTGGCCCCAGACCCACAGCGCGCCCGGCACCGACACGGTCATCGAGCGCCAGGACCAGCTGATCTTCGCGAAGGACGGCACGCCGTGGATCCGCACGGACCCGATGGTCGACGTGAACGACGACGACCTCCGCTGGCACCACGCGTCCCCGACCCTCGTCGACCAGCTGACGCGGGCCGGAGTCTTCCCCACGACCGATCCCCCGGAGAATCTCCCCACCCGGAACCCGTGGTGGTGGGGGCTGGCGGGCGTGGCGGTGGGCCTCGCCGCGGCGGCGCTGATCTGGCGAATACGCATACGCCCTCGTGACCCACGCGACCCCCGGGAACCACGAGAACCACGCCAACAACTGATCGACCTGTAAGGCGCCGCGGGGGACGGTGCCGGGCTGCGCCACTGCCCGCTCACCACCCACGGCCGCCGGGGACGATGCCGGGCGGCGCCACTGCCCACTCACCTCCCACGACCGCCAGGAACGGTGCCGGGCCGCACCACTACCCACTCACCACCCACGGGCCGGTGCCAGGCTGCACCACGGCCCACTCACCACCCACGACCGCCAGGAACGGTGCCGGGCTGCACCACTGCCCACTCACCACCCACGGCCGCCGGGGCTGGTGCCGGGCTGCGACGCTGCCCGCTCGCCTCCCACCACCCGCCCCCTCCGGGGGCTCCGGCATCCCGGGCGGAGACGGTGCCTGTCGCGCGGAGCCGGGGCCCGGGGCGGCGACGTGGTCGGCGCCTGTCGTGAGGGGTGCGCGGCACCGGGGTGCCGCCTTGCCCACCCTGCCGCCCAAGGCGGCAGATTGCCCAAGGCGGGGGCGGTCCGACCGCAGCGGGTGGGGAGCCGTGGCTGCCGGCGGATTGCCCAAGGCGGGGTGCGGTGCCCCGTCGGGCCGACGCCCCCGGAGGGGGCGGGTGGTGGGAGATGGGCGGGGCAAATCAAGCCCCTGCGGCGATTGAGTAGCGGGGTCCGGGGCGGAGCCCCGATCTTTGAAGCCCAGCGGCGGGTTGGGCAAATCTAGCCCCGCCGGCGCTTGAGGCGCGGGGGCCGGGGCGGAGCCCCGTGGCGTAGGACGGTTACCCGCCCCACGCCACGGAGGGGCTCAGCCCAGGTCGATCTGGCCGTACAACGGGAACCCGGCCAGCAGATCCGTCGCCCGCTGGGCAACCTCGTCCGCAACCTTCGGCTCCAGCACGTGACTCGCCTTCGACACCGCCCCGGACTTCGTGGTCCCCGGCTCGGCGGCCGCCAGCACCCGGTCCATGAGCGCCGCGATCTCATCCATCTCGCCCGCGCCGAGCCCCCGCGTGGTCAACGCCGGCGTACCGATACGGATGCCGGACGTGTACCACGCCCCGTTCGGGTCCGCCGGAATCGCGTTGCGGTTCGTGACGATGCCGGAGTCGAGCAGCGCCGACTCGGCCTGGCGCCCCGTGAGGCCGTAGGAGGACGCCACGTCGATGAGGTTGAGGTGGTTGTCCGTGCCGCCGGTGACGAGCGTCGCGCCGCGCCGCGTCAGGCCCTCTGCCAGCGCCCGCGCGTTGTCGACGATGCGCTGCGCGTAGTCCTGGAACGCGGGCTGCCGCGCCTCGGCAAGGGCGACCGCCTTCGCGGCCATGACGTGCGGCAGCGGCCCGCCGAGCACCATCGGGCAGCCCCGGTCGACCTGGTCCTTCAGCGAGTCGTCGCACAGCACCATGCCGCCGCGCGGACCGCGCAGCGACTTGTGGGTGGTCGTGGTGACGATCTGCGCGTGCGGCACCGGGTCGAAGTCACCGGTGAGCACCTTGCCCGCGACGAGCCCCGCGAAGTGCGCCATGTCGACCATGAGCGTCGCCCCGACCTCGTCGGCGATCTCCCGCATGATCCGGAAGTTCACGAGGCGCGGGTACGCGGAGTAACCGGCGACGATGATCATCGGCTTGAACTCGCGGGCCTGCGCGCGCAGCGCCTCGTAGTCGATGAGCCCGGTGGCGGGGTCGGTGCCGTAGGACCGCTGATCGAACATTTTTCCGCTGATATTCGGCCTGAAGCCGTGCGTGAGGTGACCACCGGCGTCCAGCGACATGCCGAGCATCCGCTGGTTGCCGAAGGCCTGGCGCAGCTCGGCCCAGTCCGCCTCGGTGAGGTCGTTGATCTGGCGGACGCCGGTCTTCGCGAGGAACGGCACCTCGACGCGGTCGGCGAGCACGGCCCAGAAGGCGACGAGGTTGGCGTCGATGCCGGAGTGCGGCTGCACGTACGCGTGCCGGGCACCGAACAGCTCGCGGGCGTGCTCCGCGGCGATCGACTCGACGGTGTCGACGTTGCGGCAGCCGGCGTAGAAGCGGCGGCCGATGGTGCCCTCGGCGTACTTGTCGCTGAACCAGTTGCCCATGGTCAGCAGCGTCGCCGGGGACGCATAGTTCTCGGACGCGATCAGCTTGAGCATCTCGCGCTGGTCGGTCAGCTCCTGCGCGATGGCGTCGGCGACGCGCGGCTCCACGCCCCGTACGACATCGAGGGCGGCGCGGTACGCGGTGGATTCGGGGGTCAAGCGGGCATCGGTCATGGGGGCAGCCTCCGGACACGGTCGATACGCGGTCGGTTCACGGGTGGTCGGCCCAGGCGCACGGCACACACGGCTCGGGCCGCTCCCCGATGGTCGATCCCATCCCAGCGCGCCAGTCACGGCCCTGCCCTCACCCTACTCAGGTTTGCCACACCGAGTCCGCTCGGGTCTCGCCGGTCGACCGGGCTCGTCCGGCCGGGGGTTCGGGGGTTGTCCCCCGGGAAAGCACAGCGGGCGCGTCGTCCGGCGAGGTTTCCACGTCCACATCGCGAGCGACGATAGGAAGGGGCCACAAGCCCGTCCCACACCCAGCGCCACGAGCCGCGACGAACGGAGATCCCGTGACTTCTGTGACTCCACCGACCACCGCAGGACACGCCACGCAGGACTTCATCACCTCCTCCGAAGACCACGGCGCGCACAACTACCACCCGCTCCCGGTGGTCGTCGCCACCGCCGAGGGCGCGTGGATGACGGACGTCGAGGGGCGCCGCTACCTCGACATGCTCGCCGGCTACTCGGCGCTCAATTTCGGGCACGGCAACCGTCGCCTCATCGAGGCCGCGAAGGAGCAGCTGGAGCGGGTGACGCTGACGTCGCGGGCCTTCCACCACGACCGGTTCGCGGCGTTCTGTACGGAGCTCGCCGAGCTGTGCGGCATGGAGATGGTGCTGCCGATGAACACGGGCGCGGAGGCCGTCGAGACCGCCGTGAAGACCGCCCGGAAGTGGGGTTACCGGGTCAAGGGCGTGCCGGACGGGCGGGCTCGGATCGTGGTCGCGAGCGACAACTTCCACGGCCGTACGACGACCATCGTCAGCTTCTCCACCGACGAGGAGGCGCGCGCCGACTTCGGTCCGTACACGCCGGGCTTCGACATCGTCCCGTACGGGGATCTGGACGCGCTGCGCGCCACGGTCACGGACGAGACGGTGGCGGTGCTCCTCGAGCCGATCCAGGGCGAGGCGGGCGTGCTCGTCCCGCCGCCGGGCTATCTCGCGGGCGTACGGGAGCTGACGCGCGAGCGGAACGTGCTGTTCATCGCCGACGAGATCCAGTCGGGGCTCGGCCGCACGGGACGTACCTTCGCGTGCGAGCACGAGGGCGTGGTGCCGGACATGTACGTGCTGGGCAAGGCGCTCGGCGGCGGGGTCGTGCCGGTGTCGGCGGTGGTGTCGAGCAAGGCCGTGCTCGGGGTGTTCCGGCCGGGCGAGCACGGGTCGACGTTCGGCGGGAATCCCCTCGCCTGCGCGGTGGCCCTCGAGGTGATCGCGATGCTGCGCACCGGGGAGTTCCAGGAGAGGGCGGCGGAGCTGGGCGAGCATCTGCACGCCGAGCTGGGCCTGTTGGCGGGGACGGGGAAGGTCACCGAGGTGCGCGGGCGCGGCCTGTGGGCGGGCGTCGACATCGATCCGTCGTACGGGACGGGCCGGGAGATCTCGGAGAAGCTGATGGACCGCGGGGTCCTGGTGAAGGACACCCACGGGTCCACCATCCGGATCGCCCCGCCGCTGGTGATCAGCAAGGACGATCTGGACTGGGGCCTCGATCAGCTGCGGGCGGTGCTGGGCGCGTAGGCCCTTTTACCGAGGCTCACAGGATGACGTGGGGCAGGAAGCGGGCGTACTCGTCCGTGACAAGCCCCGCCGATTCCCGGATGCCGAGGCCGGCCGCCTCGTCCTCGACGACCCACGCGCCGAGGACGACGCGGTTGCCGTCGAAGTCGGGCAGCTCGCTCAACTCCTGGTAGCAGCAGGGCTCTTCGGGGGCGGGCGGGACGGACCCGGGTTCGTGGATCGTGACGCCCGCACCCTCGCGCCCGAGCAGCGGCTTCGACACATAGCCGGGGCCGGTCGGATCGGTCGCCAGCTCGCGCGGGCCGTCGAGGTAGGCGGGCAGCAGGTTCGGGTGGCCGGGGTACAGCTCCCAAAGCACCGCGAGGAGCGCCTTGTTGCTGAGCAGCATCTTCCAGGCGGGCTCGATCCACATCGTCGTACCCGTGCCGCCGCCGTTGTCGAGGCCGGCGAGGACGTGCGGGGCGAATTCGTCGGAGGTCAGCCATTCCCACGGGTACAGCTTGAAGCAGCTGCGGATGAACCGGAGTTGGTTGTCGACGAAGCGCTCGGAGAGGCTGTCCCAGCCGATCTCCTCCATGGAGATCCAGTCGGTCTCCAGGCCCGCCTGTTCGGCGGTCTCCTTCAGATATCCGACGGTCATCAGGTCCTCGCCGAGTTCGTCGGCCGAGGAGTGCGCGAAGTAGAGCGGGCTGCCCGGCGGGAGCAGGGCGGCCTGCTTCTTCCAGGCGTCGACGAGCCGCTCGTGGAGCGAGTTCCACTGGTCGGCGCCGGGGAACCGCTCCTCCATCCAGAACCACTGGGGGCTCGCGGCCTCGACCAGGGAGGTGGGGGTGTCGGCGTTGTACTCGAGGAGCTTCGCGGGGCCTGTGCCGTCGTAGCGCAGGTCGAACCGGCCGTAGACGGACGGGAGTTCGGCGCGTCGCTCCCAGGCCTCGGCGACCGCCGCGGCGACGCCCGGGTCGGTGATCCCGAGGTCGGCGAAGCGGTCGTTGCGGACGATGTGTTCGGCCGCGGCGAGGCACATGCGGTGCAGCTCCTCGACGACCTCTTCGAGCGCCTCGACCTCGGGGAGGGAGAACTCGTAGTAGGCGCTCTCGTCCCAGTAGGGGCGCAGCGAGTCGTCGGGGTAGCGGGTGAGCGGGTAGATGAGCCCCTGTTCCTCGACGGTCTGCTGCCAGCCGGGGCGCGGGGTGATGGTGTGTCGCTTCATGGGTTTCTCGGGCCGTCCCGGCTCAGCCGCCGGAGCTTCCGCCCTTGCCGCCGCTGCCGAAGCCGCCGCGGGTGACGCCGCCGCCCGAGGACTTGGTGAAGGAGCCGCTGCCGACGCGGCTGCCCTTCTTCTTGCCGCCGTAGTACCAACTGCCGTTCACCGAGGACTTGGTGGACGAGGACTTGCAGTACTTGTCGGAGACGACCTTGTAGCCCTTGGACGCGTTGTAGCTGTTGCGGTCGATGCAGCGCTTGTCGACGTCGGAGTCCGAGGAGCAGGCGGTGAGCGCGGCGGCCAGCAGACCCACGCTGCCGAGCGCGACGGTGCCGGAGCGCAGCCGCCGCTGGGTGGCCGCCTTGTTCGCGGCGTCCTTGCTGTCCTTGCTGTCGTTCATGACGTTTCCCCCGTGATTCGCCGTACTTTTCCGTTCTCTGTGCCCGCCCTAGGGCAGGACCCGGCACAGGGTATCCAACGCGCCCGGCCATGCGTGATCGGGCGGGGTTCCGTAGCCGACGACCAGGGCGTCCATGGGGTCGTCCGGCGCGGGCGCGTCCTCGTGCCGGAATTCGGCCAGGCCGGAGATGCCGAGGCGCTGCCAGGCGGCGGCCTGTACGACGGATCGCTCGGTGCCGGGCGGGAGTTGGAGCACGGCGTGCAGTCCGGCCGCGATGCCGGTGGCGCGCACTGCCGGGGCGCGCTCGGCGAGGGCGGCGACGAGCTGGTCGCGGCGGCGCCGGTAGCGGAGCCGGGCGGCGCGCACATGACGGTCGTACGCGCCGGATTCAAGGAACTCGGCGAGGGTGAGCTGGTCGAGGACGCCGCAGGACCAGTCGGTGTACCCCTTGGCCTCGACGACCTCGTCGACGAGCGACGCGGGCAGCACCATCCAGCCGAGCCGCAGTCCGGGGGCGAGGGACTTGCTGGCGGTGCCGAGGTAGACGACGCGGTCCGGGTCGAGGCCCTGGAGGGCGCCGACGGGCTGCCGGTCGTAGCGGAACTCGCCGTCGTAGTCGTCCTCCAGGATCAGCCCGCCGGTGCGCCGCGCCCAGTCGACGACGGCGGCACGACGTCGCGCGTGCAGGGCGACGCCGAGAGGAAACTGGTGGGCGGGAGTAAGCAGAGCAGCCCCCTCCCCACCCAACTCCCTCACATCCGCACCCTCTTGGTCGAAGGGAAGCGGCCGGGTCCGCAGTCCCGGCCGGGTCAGATAGCCCCAATGCAGATCGAGCCCGTACGACTCGACGGCGACGTCGCGCACGCCGCGCCGGTGCAACACCTCGCCGAGCAGGATCATGCCCTGCACGAACCCGGCGCAGACGACGATCCGCTCCGGCGAGGCCTGGACGCCGCGGGCGCGGGCCAGATAGGCGGCGAGGGCGGCGCGCAGTTCGGGGCGGCCGCGCGGGTCGCCGTAGCCGAGGGCATCGTTCGGGGCGGCGTTCAGGGCGCGGCGGGCGGCCTTCAGCCATTCGGCGCGGGGGAAGGAGGCGAGGTCGGGGCGGCCGGGCATGAGGTCGTAGCGGTACCCGCCGAAGGGGACGCGGTTCGTGACGGGGACCGGCGTCGGCGCCCGCCCCGGCCGCTCGGCCACCCGGGTGCCGGAGCCCTGCCGGGCGGTGAGCCAGCCCTCGGCGACGAGGTCGGCGTAGGCGTCGGCGACCGTGTTGCGGGCGAGGCCGAGGTCGGCGGCGAGGGTCCGGGATGCGGGCAGCCTGACACCGGGGGCGAGCCGCCCGCCGCGTACGGCTTCACGGAGCGCGTCGGTGAGGCCGCGCCGTACACCGCCGGAGGCGCGCGGCTCGATGTGCAGATCGATACCGAGCGCCCGCCCGGAGACCGAATTGGCCCAAGATTCTTCCACGTAAATGGACCATACTCCTGGGCTACTCCCTTCGTAGGCTCGAAGCATGACGAACAACGAGAACAGCACCGACAACGCCCCGTACGTGCACGAGCACACCCCCCGCCTCGACTGGTCCCGCCAGGCCCCCGAGGTCTTCAAGGCGATGATCAAGCTGGACGCGGCCGCCCGCGCGGGCGTGGACCCGAAGATCGCCGAACTCGTGAAGATCCGCGCCTCGCAGATCAACCGCTGCGCCCTCTGCCTCGACATGCACACCAAGGACGCCCTGGCGGCGGGCGAGAGCGTGGAGCGGATCATCCAGCTCAGCGCGTGGGAGGAGTCGCAGCACTTCTACACGGAGAAGGAGATCGCGGCCCTCGAACTGACCGAGGCGATCACGGTCCTCACCGACGGTTTCGTGTCGGACGAGGTCTACGAGAAGGCGGCGAAGGTCTACGACGAGCAGGAGCTGGCCCAGCTGATCGCCGCGATCACGGTCATCAACGCCTGGAACCGCTTCGGCGTCTCGACCCGCCAGTCGCCGGGCCACTACACGCCTGGGGACTTCAAGTGACCGCTCGTACGCGACAGTTGGACGCCGGGGTCCGGACGGCGATGCAGGCGCTGAGCGCCGCCGCCAAGAAGGGCCTCGGCGACCCGGTCCTCGCGGAACTGGTGGCGATCAGGGCCTCGCAGCTCAACGAGTGCGCGTTCTGCCTGGACATGCACGTGGACATCGCGGTGCGCACGAACGGCGAGACCGCACACCGCATCGCGCTCCTGAACGCATGGCGCGAGGCGGGCGCGGTCTTCGACGACCGGGAAAGGGCTGCCCTCGCACTCACGGACGCGATGACGCTCCTGACGGACGGCTACGTCCCGGACGAGGCGTACGAGGCGGCGGCAAAGCACTTCTCGGAACAGGAACTCGCCCACTTGATCGCCTCGATCGTGGTCATCAACAACTGGAACCGGCTGATGGTGAGCCGGCGCATCGAGCCTGGAGGCCCCGCATGGTGAGTCCGAGCGCCGCCGATACGTTCCGCGCCCTGCACCACGACCGCTCCCCCGCCGACCCGCTCGTCCTCCCCGGCCCGTGGGACGCGGCGAGCGCCCGCGTCTTCGAGGAAGCCGGCTTCCCTGCCCTCGCGACACCGTCCGCCGGAGTCGCCGCGTCACTCGGCTACGAGGACGGGCAGACCCCGGCGGACGAGATGTTCGCGGCGGTCCGCAGGATCGTGCGCGCGGTGTCGGTGCCGGTGTCGGCGGACATCGAGGCCGGCTACGGGATCGCCCCGAAGGAACTGGTGGAACGCCTCCTGGAAACGGGAGCCGTGGGCTGCAACCTGGAGGACTCGCACCCGGACGGCACACTCAACGACCCGCACGCGCAAGCGGATTGGCTGGCCGAGTTCCGCTCGGCGGCATCCGACCGCGTCGTCCTGAACGCCCGCATCGACACGTTCATCCGCGGCGCCGCGGACCCGATCGCCGAGGCGGTGGAACGCGCCCGCCTGTACATCGCCGCGGGCGCGGACTGCGTCTACCCGATCGGCGCACCGGCGGAGGCTGTTCCGGCCCTGCGCTCCGGCATCGAGGGCCCGATCAACGTCGGCGCCCCGCCCGACGGCCCGTCCCCGCGCGAGTGGGGCGAACTGGGGGCCACCCGGATCACGTTCGGCCCGGGCTTGCAGCGGAGGGCGATGGGGGCGGTGCGGGAGATCGCGGAGGGGTTGCGGTAGGTCCGCTCCCGCAGACGTGGACTGCAGACGTGGACTGCAGGCGTGGACTGCAGGCGTGGACTGCAGACGTGGACTGCAGACGTGGACTGCAGACGTGGACTGCAGACGTGGACTGCAGACGTGGACTGTGACGGCTGTCTCCGACTTCGTCGTAGTGAGCCGTCACAGTCCCGGCTGGTTACTTCTTCGGGAGCCACTTCTTCCACGTCGAGCGGTGGGTGTCGACCCACTTCTTGGCTGCGGCTTCCGGGGTGAGCTTCTTGTCGGCGATCAGGAGGGAGACCTCGTTCTGGTCGTCCGTCGTCCACTTGAAGTTCTTCAGAAGCTGCGCCGCCTCGCCGCCGTTCTTGGCGAAGCCCGAGTTGAGGTACTTCTGGAGCGGCGTCGTCGGGTAGGCGCAGGTGATCTTCTTCGGGTCGGCGTCGCAGCCCTCCTTGTACTTGGGCAGCTTCACCTCCGTCATCGGCACCTGCTTCGTGAGCCACTGCGGGGTGTACCAGTACGAGAGGAACGGCTTCTTCTGCTTGGCGAACTGCTTCATCTGTGTGATTTGGGCGGCCTCGGAGCCCGCGAACACGACCTGGTAGTCCAGGTTCAGGTTCTTCACCAGCGCCTTGTCGTTCGTGACGTACGAGGGGGAGCCGTCGAGGAGTTGGCCCTTGCCGCCGCTCTCCGCCGTCTTCAACTGGTCGGCGTACTTGTTGAGGTTCTTCCAGTTGGTGACGTCGGGGTGCTGCTTCGCGAAGTACGTCGGGACGAACCAGCCGATGTGGCCTGTGACGCCGAGGCCGCCACCGTTCACGATCGTCTTCTTGTCCTTGACGTAGCGCTGCACCTGGTCGGGGTGGCCCCAGTCCTCCAGGATCGCGTCGACGCGGCCCTGGCTGAGGGCGTCCCACGCGGGAACCTCGTCGACCTGCACGGTGTCGACGCGGTAGCCGAGTTCGTGCTCCAGGAGGTACTGGGCGACCGCCACGTTGGCCTGTGCGCCGACCCAGGACTGGACCGAGAGGGTCACCGTTTTCGCGCCCTGGGCGTTGGCGTACGGGGACGCCTGCTTGGTCATGTCGGCCGCGCCGCAACCGGTGGCCGTGAGGAGGAGGGTCGCTCCCGCGACTGCTGTGAATGTCTTGCGCGTTCGTCGCATGTCACGCGTCCTTTCCTGCGCCGGTACGGCGGCCCGTCGGCTGCGTCACCCGGTCCAGCATCAGGCCGAGGCAGACGATCGCCGCGCCCGCGACCAGGCCGGTGGCCAGATCACCTTGCGCGAGGCCGAAGACCACGTCGTAGCCGAGTGCGCCACCGCCGACCAGGCCGCCGATGATGACGACGGCGAGGACCAGGACCACGCCCTGGTTGACGGCGAGCAGCAACGCCGGGCGGGCGAGCGGGAGTTGGACCTGGCGCAGCTGCTGCCACGTGGTCGCGCCCATCGAGCGGGACGCCTCCATCGCGGCCGGGTCCACCTGACGCAGGCCTTGTGTCGTGATGCGTACGACGGCGGGGAGCGCGTAGACGACGGCCGCGGCGACCGCCGGGGCGCGGCCGACGCCGAAGAGGGCGACGACCGGGATCAGATACACGAACTGCGGCATCGTCTGGAAGACGTCCAGGACCGGGCGGAGCAGCCGTTCGATGCGCTCACTGCGGGCCGCGCCGATGCCGATCGCCACGCCGAGGACCAGCGTGACCAGTACCGCCGCGATGACCTGCGAGAGCGTGTCGAGCGACGGCTTCCATACGCCCAGTGCGCCGATCGCGGCCATCGCGAGGACCGCGGTGAGCGCGGTGCGCCAGGTGCCGATCAGCCAGGCGAGCGCGGCGACGATCAGCAGCACCGACCACCAGGGCAGCCAGGTGAGGCCGTCGCGCACCGGGTTGAGGATCCCCGTGGTGAAGTGCGCGGCCCAGTCTGCGGTGCCGCCGATGTACGGGACGCCCGTGTAGAGGTGGTCCGTCATCCAGTCGACAGCGTCGTTGACGGGCGTCGCGATGGTGACGACCCACGAGTCGGGCCAGTCGAGGCGGTCCATGAAGCGGGTCGCCAGCGCGACCACCACGGTGCCGAGCGCGACCACGCCCCACTTCCACGGGGCCGGGGCCGAGTCGTGCGAGCCCATCCGCTCCCCCGCCGCGGCCGTGACCCGGTCGAGGACGACGGCGAGCAGCACGATCGGGATGCCGGCCGCGAGCGCGGCGCCGACGTCGACGGAGGCGAGCGCCTGGTAGACGCGGTCGCCGAGGCCGCCCGCGCCGATCACGGAGGCGATGACGGCCATGGAGAGCGCCATCATGATCGTCTGGTTGAGGCCGAGGAGGAGTTCCTTGCGGGCCAGCGGCAGGCGCGCGCTCAGCAACCGCTGGCGGGCCGTGGCACCCAGCGAGGTGACGGCCTCCATCACGCCGCCGTCCACCGAACGCAGGCCGAGCGCGGTGAGGCGGGCCATCGGCGGGGCGGCGTAGACGACCGTGGCGAGCACGGCGGCCGGGACGCCCATGCCGAAGACGAGGACGACCGGGAGGAGGTACGCGTACGCGGGCAGCGCCTGCATGGTGTCGAGGACCGGGCGCAGACCCCGGTACATGGTGTCGCTCAGGCCTGCGGCGAGGCCGAGCAGGGCGCCGACGATCACCGAGATGAGCACGGCGATCACCATGAGCGCGAGCGTCTGCATGGTGGGCACCCACATACCGAGGATGCCGCACGCCAGGAAGGCGATCGTGGCGAACGCGGCGCTGCGCCAGCCGGCGACGCGCCAGGTGATCAGCCCGACCGCCGCGGTGACGCCGGCCCAGCCGGCCGCGAGCAGCACGAGGTAGACGGCGCGCACGGAGAGGACGACGGCGTTGCTGATGTAGCCGAAGAAGTACAGGAACAGCGGGTGGCTGTCCCGGTTGTCGATGATCCAGTCCGTGGCCTTGCCGAGCGGTTCGGTGAGGTCGACGGTGAGGTCGTGCGGCCAGGTGCCGCTGGACCACTTGGCGTGGGCCAGCGGGACGAGAACCGCGGCGACGACGACGAGCAGCACGATCTTGCCCAGGGCGCGGTTGCGCCAGAAGGGGCGGGGCCGCTCAGCGGTACTTGTGGCCGGAGCGGCCGTTACGGCAGCAGCCATCAGTCGGCCTCCGTGCCGTCGGTCTTCCGGTCACCCGCGGCCGGGGCCTCCTCGTCGCCCGAATCAGCCACATCAAGCCCCTGCGGCGATTGAGCCGAATCAAGCCCCGCCGGCGATTGAGGCGCGGGGTCCGGGGCGGAGCCCCGCGGCGTGGGGACGGTGCCCGCGTCGAAGGGCGTGCCGGCCACCACACTCAGCAGGCGCTCATGGTCGACGACGCCAACACACTCACCCGCCTCAACCACCCGCACCGCAAACCCGCTGGAAGCAACCGTCTCGATCGCCTCCGAAACCGTCGCGTCCGCCGAGATCGAAGGACCCCGGTCCGCCTCGTCCGCGTCGGCGGGCCGCATGGCCCTGCGTACGGTCATGACCTGCTCGCGCGGCACGTCCCGGACGAACTCACGGACGTAGTCGTCCGCGGGCGCGCCCACGATCTCCTCGGGCGTGCCGAGCTGGACGACCTTGCCGTCGCGCATCAGGGCGATGCGGTCACCGAGGCGCAGCGCCTCCTGGAGGTCGTGGGTGATGAAGACCATCGTGCGCCCCTCCTCGCGGTGCAGGCGCACGACCTCCTCCTGCATGTCGCGCCGGATCAGCGGGTCGAGCGCGCTGAACGGCTCGTCGAACAACAGCACTTCCGGATCCACGGCCAGCGCGCGCGCCAACCCCACCCGCTGCTGCTGGCCACCGGAGAGCTGACCGGGGCGGCGCTGCTCCAGGCCGTCGAGGCCGACCTTCGCGACGACCTCCATCGCCTTCGCGCGACGCTCGGCGCGGCCCATGCCCTGGATCTCCAGGCCGTACGCGACGTTGTCGAGGACCGTGCGGTGCGGCAGGAGGCCGAAGTGCTGGAACACCATGGCCGCGCGGTGCCGGCGCAGTTCGCGCAGGCGGGACTTGTCCATGGCCAGGACGTCCTCGCCGTCGATCTCCAGCTTCCCGGACGTCGGCTCGATGAGCCTGGTCAGGCAGCGTACGAGGGTCGACTTGCCGGAGCCCGACAGGCCCATGACAACGAAGACCTCGCCCCTCTTCACGTCGAACGACACATCGCGAACGGCGGCCGTGCAGCCGGTCTTGGCCCGCAGTTCGGCGGCGCTCAGGTCCGCCAACTCGGCCTGTTCCGGCACACGTTCGGCCTTCGGTCCGAAGACCTTCCACAGATTGCGTACGGCGAACACGGACTCGGACCCGGAATCGGTCCGCTCACCGGCGCCCGCGGAGGACGCAGAAGACATCGTCGCGCTCATCACGCATCACCACCCAGCAGTTCGGCGCACTTCTCCCCGACCATGAGCACCCCGATCATCGGGTTCACCGCGGGCATCGTCGGGAAGACGGACGCGTCGGCGATACGGATGGAATTCAGCCCGCGGACCTTCAACTGGGGGTCTACCACGGCGAGTTCGTCGTCCGCAGCACCGATGCGGCAAGTTCCCGCGGGGTGATAGACGGTGTGCGCGACCTTGCGCGCGTACTCGCTGAGCGCCTCGTCGTCCGTGATGTCAGGACCCGGGCAGACCTCGCGCTTGAGCCAGCCGGCCAGCGGCTCGGTCTTGGCGATCTCGCGGGCGATCTTGATGCCGTCGACGAGGGTCTTGCCGTCGTAGTCGTCCTCGTCCGTGAAGTAACGGAAGTCGAGGGCGGGCTTGACCTCGGGGTCCGCGCTGGTCAGGTAGACGCGGCCACGGCTCTTCGGCTTGGGGATGTTCGGCGTCATGGACACCCCGTGCTCCGGCTGCTCGTAGCCGAGGCGCTCCGGGTTGTCCGTGAACGGGATTTGGTAGAAGTGGAACATCAGGTCGGGCCCCGATGCCTCCGGATCCCGCTGGATGAACAGGCCCGCGTCGGAGTCCATGGCGCTGTTCTCGGGGATCGGCCCGTTCGTCTCCCAGACGATGACCGACTCCGGGTGGTCGAGCAGGTTCTCGCCCACGCCCGGCAGATCGTGCAGGACCGGGATGCCGAGGGCCTCCAGGTCGGCCTTCGGGCCGATGCCGGAGTGCATCAGCAGGCGCGGCGTGTCGACGGCGCCGGCGCACACGAGGACCTCGGTGCGCGCGGATATGAGCTTCTCCACGCCGTCCTTGCCGCGCACGCGCACGCCGCGCGCGGTGAGCCCTTCAGCGCCCTCGTCGAACTCCAGCTTGTACGCCCAAGTCTCAAGGAGGAGCGTCAGGTTGGGGCGGTCACCGGCCTCCATGTGCGGGTGCAGGTACGCCACCGACGCGCTGGAGCGCTTGTTGTTCTCGGGGTGGTACGCCAGGTCGAAGAAGCCGACGCCGTCCTTGAACGGGCCCTTGTTGAAGCCCTCGACGCGCGGCACGCCCGTCGCGGCCTGCGCGGCCTCGACGAAGTCGCTCGCGATCGCGTTCCGGTCCTTGGCGTCGACCGGCACGACGTTGTTGCGCAGCTTGGAGAAGTACGGGTCCATCGTCTTGTGGTCCCAGCCCTCGGCGCCCGCGGCCGCCCACTCGTCCCAGTCGCCGGGCAGCGGCTTGAACGAGATGAGCGTGTTGTGCGACGAGCAGCCGCCCAGCACCTTGGCGCGGCTGTGCAGGATGTGCGAGTTGCCGCGCGGCTGCTCGGTGGTGGTGTAGCCGTAGTCCAGGTCGCCGCCGAGCAGGCCGAGCCAGCGGCGCAGCGTCAGCACGTCGTCGCGGTCGATGTCGCTGGGGCCACCCTCGATGACGGCGACGGTGACGTCCGGGTTCTCGGTGAGCCGGGAGGCGATCACCGATCCCGCGGTGCCGCCACCGACGATGACGTAGTCGTAGGTGTCTTCAGACATTGCTCAACTCCAAGGCGTTGCAAGGTGCTTCGCGTAATGGGGGACGTACGGGGGGGGACGGGGACCGGACGGGGTGGATCAGCCCGCGAACCAGCGGACCGGCTTCGGCGCCAGGTTCTGGTAGACGTGCTTGCTCTCGCGGTACTCGGCGAGCCCGGCGGGGCCCAGTTCGCGGCCGACGCCGCTCTTTCCGAAGCCGCCCCACTCGGCCTGCGGCAGGTAGGGGTGGAAGTCGTTGATCCAGACGGTGCCGTGGCGCATGCGGCGCGCCATGCGGCGGGCACGCCCCGCATCGGTGGTCCACACGCCGCCCGCGAGGCCGTACTCGGTGTCGTTGGCGAGCGTGACGGCCTCGTCCTCGGTGCGGAACGTCTCGACGGTGAGGATCGGACCGAAGGTCTCCTCGCGGACGACGCGCATCTCGCGGTGGCACTGGTCGAGGACGGTCGGCTCGTAGAAGTAGCCGGTGGCGGGCCGCACCTCGGAGGCCTCGGGGCGCTTGCCGCCGCAGCGCAGCACGGCGCCCTCGGCGAGCGCGGAGGCAACGTAGTCCTCGGTCTTGGCGCGCTGGGGCTCGCTGACGAGCGGGCCGCACTCGACGCCGTCCTCGGTGCCGCGGCCGAGGCGGATCTTCTCGGCGCGGCGGGTGAGTTCGGCGACGAAGCGCTCGCGCACGGACTCCTCGATGATGAGGCGGGCACCGGCGGAGCAGACCTGGCCGCTGTGGATGAAGGCGGCATTGAGCGCCTGGTCGACGGCGGTGTCGAAGTCCTCGTCCGTCTCGCACGCGTCGGCGAAGACGACGTTCGGGTTCTTGCCGCCGAGCTCGAGGGCGACCTTCTTGACGCCGGCCGCGGCGGCCTGGGCCACCTTGGTGCCGCTGACCAGGCCGCCGGTGAAGGAGACGAGGTCGACGTCGGGGTGGTCGGCGAAGCGGGCGCCGACGGAGGCGCCGGGGCCGGTCACGATGTTGGCGACGCCCTGCGGCAGCCCGGCCTCGACCAGCAGCTCGACGAGCACAACCGTCGTCAGCGGCGTGATCTCGCTCGGCTTGATGACGAAGGTGTTGCCCGCGGCGAGCGCCGGGGCGATCTTCCAACTCGCCTGGAGGAGCGGGTAGTTCCAGGGCGTGATCATGGAGCAGACGCCGACGGGCTCGTGCACGACGACGCTGTGGATGTCGTCGGAGCCGGCGTCGACGACGCGGCCCGCGCCCTCACCGATGACGAGATCGGCGAAGTAGCGGAAGGCGTCGGCGACGCAGTCGACGTCGACGCGGCCCTCCTCGACGGTCTTGCCCGCGTCCCGGCTCTCCAGGAGGCCGATCTTCTCCCGGTCCCGGACGAGGAGGTCGGCGACGCGACGCAGCAGCGCGGCGCGCTCGGCGACGGGCGTCGTCGGCCAGGGGCCCTCGTCGAAGGCCTTGCGGGCGGCGGCGATCGCGGCGTCCGCGTCCTCGGCGCCGCCCTCGGCGATCACGGCGAACGGCTTGGCATCCGCAGGGTCGAGGATCTCGCGCGTGGCCCCTGCTGCGGCCCCGCGCCACTCTCCGTCGACATGAATGGTGTTCTGCACTGACACGACCTGCTTCGCCTTCCGTTCCGGGAATGTCCCCCGAGCACCGCAAACGCCCTTTCGGCGCTCTCTCCGGTGACGTCGGAAGCCCCTGCCCCGACGTATGGGAAGCATGCCCGTACGTCGACGAAAGTGCGCTGTGTCACGACACGGCGCGAGTGCGGGCGGCGACGCTGCGTGAAAGCAGGGCCGGCCGCCCGCGTCCTCTCACCCCTGCGCGAACCGCGACAGCGCGGTGGCGAGCCGGTCCCGCTGCCCGGGCCACTCGGACTCCGGGCCCGCGACGAGCACCGCGTACTGGGTGCCGTCCTGCGCGGTGAACGAGAAGTCGACCACCTTTCTGCGCGCGCCCAGCTTCTCGCTGTCGTACGAGTAGACGAGCTCGGCCGCGTCGTCGGTGACCACGTCGGAGGCCCCCTCGGGCGCCGACGTCTCCTCCAGTGAGGACTGCTCGTACCCGTCCTTCGAAAGACTCGTCGAGAGGCTGTCGGCCGCGACCCGGAGCGATTCGAGCGGTGTGGTGTCCGGCTCCGTGATGGTGAAGATCTGGATGAGCGAGGACTCGTCGGGGGACGTGTAGAACACGCCCTGCTTGCTCTCGCTGCGGTCCCAGCCCTCGGGAACCGCGAGCGTGAAGCCCGCGTCGTCCGACACCTCCCGGTAGCCGGCGGGGAGCTCGTCGGTCGACGAGGGAGTAGGCGTCGGCGTGGGAGTGGGCTCCGGACCGGAGCTCGTGGGCGCCGCGGACGTCCCGGTCGGCTTCGGATCCGGCCCCGGGTCGTCCCCGCGGCCGAGCAGCACCACCGTCGTCGCGACGGCAGCGCCGAGGACGGCCGCGCCCAGCACCACGACGGCGAAGCGCCGGGTCCGGCCGGGCGGCGACGAGGGCGGGGGCGGTTCCTGCGCCTCGGGTCCCGGCCAGGGCGCCGGCGGGGCGAACTCCGGCCGCGGCGGGGGCGGCGACGACACGGACCCGGGGCCCGAGCCCGCCTCCTCCCAGCGCTGGGTCTCCTCGTTCCAGTGGCGTCCGCTCATCTCATGTTCCCCAGCATGGCGGCCACCGTGCCGGCCGAAGCGAGCAGCGAGACGACCGCCTGCGAGTCGCCGAGCAGCGCACGCAGCCGCTCGATGCGGGTCGCCGGGGCGCGGCCGGTGCGGGTGATCTCGCCCTCCGTCTCGGCGAGTTCGGCGTCGAGTGTGCGCAGCTGCTCGTCGTCGCGCAGCCGGGTCAGGTCGGCGCGCAGTTCACGTACCGCCGCGAGCAGTTCCCGCATCGTCTCGTCGGACTGCGGGGCGCTGCCGGTGTGGCTCTCCGCACGGGCGTGGCTGCCGATGGCGAAGGTGCTGCCGTGGACGTCACCGATGCTGACCGAGGGCTCGTCATTCGCTGCCATGGTCGTCGGATCCCTTCTCGTTCGGCGCGGTGTTGTCGGCCGTTCCCGACGTCGCGCTGGCGTGCGAACCGACGGCGAAGGTGGAGTCCTCGACCCGGTCGATGTTCACGCCGCCACTGCTGATGTTCACGATCTTCTGGACGAACTCGCCGGTCTGGTAACCGGATTCGGCGAGCGCGTGGAGCACCCCGTTGGCGATGCGGTCCTGGATCGACTTGAGGTAGCGCTCGACGTCCATCTGCTGGAACAGCGAGCCGGGGCCCTCCGAACCGAGCTCACGCACCGACACGGCGGGGCCGTCCGGCAGCGCGCTCCCGTACCCGCCGGTGAGCACCCGCCAGCCGTAGCCGGCCCAGCGACCGACGGTGACGAGGGAGCGCACGGGCGAGCCCGCCACCCGCGCGAAGGCCCAGGCGGCCTTGCCGAGCGGGTTGTTGTGGCGGAACTGGTGGGCGGTGCGGTCCGCGTTCTGGAACGGCTCGAGCACCGGGGCGAGGACGTGCGGCGCGATCTCCAGCATCAGCATCCGGCCCTGGGTGTGGACGCGTACGAAGACGGTGACGACCAGCTCCTCCTCCCAGCCGCCGACCCGGATCCGCAGGAAGTGCCGGCGCTTCTCCGCGCCCTCCTCGACGGACCGGGCCCGATGCTCCTCGAAGGCCTCCGGCCGGTACGGGGCGTCCTCCCGGTGCGCGAGGCCCTCGGCGGGCAGGAAGACGCACTCGTCGATCTCCAGCCAGCGCAGCCGGTCGCGCACGGTGGTGCCCGCGAACTCGGCGGGCAGCCGCAGCTGTTCGAGCAGCGGCCGGACCTCCTCCAGGATCTTCCGGTTGTTGAGCGGCTGCTGCTTCTTCATCCGGTCGGGCCGCAGTTCGACGGCGAGGGTCCAGGTGTCGACCGGTTCACCGGCCCCGCAGAACGGCCGGACAGCGTGGTACATGATCAGCGGTGCGTGCTGCTCGACCCTGATCCGCCGCTTCACCCGCTGGAACCGGGCGCCCTCGGCGCTCTCCGCCGGGTCGGCGCTCGCGTCCCCGAACCGCGCCTCGGACAGTTCGGCCCCGAGCGCGCGTGCGAACTGGCTGCGCTGGGCGCCCACGCACGCGGCGATCAGGACGAGCAGCAGCATCGTGAGCCAACCGTGCAGGGCGTCACCGGAGGCGGAGCCCTCGGGAATCATCCAGCTCAGGACGTCGGGCAGGACGTCGCGCAGGCCCGAACGGACCTCGTAGGAGAAGCTCTCGTAGTCGTTCTCGTCGCTGGTGACCATGGTCACGGTGGAGAGCAGCAGCGCGATCAGCAGGCCCCGGCCCCACCAGCGCACCCACCAGGCGGCCACCCGGCGGTAGATCGGCGGCCGCTCCTGGGACCCGCGGATCCAGACGCCGAGCGCGAGCAGCGCGGACGGCAGCAGGAAGGCGAGGATCCAGTAGCCGGTCAGCGGCAGGCCCACGACCCACAGGCCGAGTACGGCCCCGGACCAGGCCACTTCGATGCGCCGGGCGCGTAACGCGTGCGCGAGGACGCGGGCCGCGTCGAAGCCGAGCGAGGGGGCCGCGATGCGCTGCTCGTGCAGATGCAGCTGTTCGATGACCCGGTCCCGGTAGCCCTGGTCGAGATAGGCGCCGGCGCAGAGCAGCCGGGTGGCCTCGCTGGCGTGCGGCGGTTTCGCCGACGGGGGTGGTCCCACCGCCCCGACGTCGGCTCCGGATGACGACTGCTGCGGTACATAGGCGGTGCTCACACCACTCCCCCGATGCCATCGATGATGACTGTTCGAACTGCCCTTGTTGGTGCGGCAGTTGATGAGGGAGAAGCATAGGACGTAGCGGTGACATGCAGAACTGGATACTCCGCATGGTGTGTGGTGGGACCACAGAAAAGAGGTTGCCCCTCGGACGGGAAGTCCGAGGGGCAACCGCCGCGACCGCGCGGGTCACATGAGCGTCAGGCGCGGATCAGTGGATCACTGGATCGCTGGATCAGATGAGGCCCAGGCCGCGCACGGCCTCGCGCTCGTCCACCAGCTCCTGCACGGACGCGTCGATGCGCGTACGCGAGGACTCGTTGATCTCCAGGCCCTGGACGATCTCGTACTTGCCGTCCTTCGTGGTGACGGGGAAGGACGAGATGATGCCCTCCGGCACGCCGTACGAGCCGTCCGACGGGATGCCCATGGAGGTCCAGTTGCCCTCGGCCGTGCCGTTGACCCACGTGTGGACGTGGTCGATCGCGGCGTTGGCGGCGGAGGCGGCGGAGGACGCGCCACGGGCCTCGATGATCGCGGCACCGCGCTTGGCGACGGTCGGGATGAAGTCCTCGGCCAGCCACTTCTCGTCGTTGCCGATGGCCTCGATGGCGGGCTTGCCGGCGACCGTGGCCTGGAAGATGTCCGGGTACTGGGTGGCCGAGTGGTTGCCCCAGATCGTCAGGCGCTGGATGTCGGCGACCGTGGCGCCCGACTTCTTCGCGAGCTGGGTCAGCGCGCGGTTGTGGTCGAGGCGGGTCATCGCGGTGAAGCGCTCGGCCGGTACGTCCGGGGCGGCGGCCTGGGCGATCAGCGCATTGGTGTTCGCCGGGTTGCCGACGACGAGGATCTTGACGTCGTCCGCGGCGTTGTCGTTGATGGCCTTGCCCTGCGGCTTGAAGATGCCGCCGTTGGCCTCGAGGAGGTCACCGCGCTCCATGCCCTTGGTGCGGGGGCGGGCGCCGACGAGGAGGCCGACGTTCGTGCCGTCGAAGGCGACGTTCGGGTCGTCGGTGATCTCGATGCCCTGAAGCAGCGGGAAGGCGCAGTCGTCGAGCTCCATGGCGGTGCCCTCGGCGGCCTTGAGCGCCGGGGTGATCTCCAGGAGACGCAGCTTGACCGGCACGTCCGCGCCGAGCAGCTGGCCGGAGGCGATGCGGAAGAGCAGTGCGTAGCCGATCTGGCCGGCGGCGCCGGTGACGGTGACGTTCACGGGAGTGCGGGTCATGGCGTTCTCCGTAGGACAGCAGGTCATTTGATCGATCTCTTGGTATCAAGAGATCCGTTCGTCAGGCTATCGCGCCCCGCCCGTACGGGAACCACAGGTCCATGTGGATCGCCCCACAGCGCTCACACCCGCACCTTGGTCCGAACACACGAGGGCGGCCGCCGGGCCCGGGAGAGAAAGGCTCGGACGGCCGCCGTGGGGGTGCTACTGCGCCATCCCGTGGGGGTAGTGATGCGCCTTCCCCGAAGTGACGCACCCATGCCCCGTCTCTGCGGAGCTACTTGGTGCGGCTGTGCGGAGCTACTTGGTGCAGCCCTTCTGCCCGCTCGCGAGCGTCGCGCACGCCTTGACGTCGGAGGCCGCGTCCACTGCCAGCATCGGCGTGTACGCGTCCGTGTCCGCGGCGCTGACCGTGCCCTTCTTCGAAGGCGTGGCACCCTTCTGCAACTGCACGACGTCCCCGGGCGCCGCGCCCTGGATCCGGCCCCACGCCGCCTTGCAGGTCTTGCTGTAGCGGACCTGGACGGTGACGGTGCCGATCACGGCCTCGGTGGAGTTCAGCGCGAGGTCGCCGCCGCAGTTCATGGCCTCCGGGTCCTTGCCGCCGCAGCCCGCGCCCACGCACTTGACGCCCTCGGGCAGCTGGGTCGCGCTCGCGCTCGGCGAGGGCGACTTCGTGGCCTCGGCGTCGCCCCCGCTCCCGTTGAGCACGAAGAAGCCGATGGCGATGATCAGGGCGGCGCCCAGGGCCCCGGCCCCGAACATCAGCAGCCGGCGCCGGCCGCCCCCACCGCCGCCGCCCTGCACCGCACCCCGCGGCGGTTCCTGCGGCGGCAGCACGGGAGCGGGACCGAACTGGTCCACGCTCGGCGCCGTCGCCTGCGGCGGCACGGTCGGGCGCTGCGCCCCGGCCGGCTTGGCCGGTTTCGTCTGCTTGGCGGGCTTGGCCGGTTTGGTCTGCGTGGCCTGCCCGGGCCCCCCGAACTCGCCCAGCGCGGCCCGCGCCTGGGATATCCGGATGGCCTCCATGGTCATGTCGTGGCGCATCTCGGAGCGGCTCCACGCGCGCTCCGCGAGCTCCCACATCGTCGTCAGATGAACGGGATTGGTGCCGGTCACCTCGGCGAGCGCGACGATGGCGCCCTTGGGCGCGAGCAGCCGCCCGTTCAGGTACCGCTCCCACGAGGTCTTGCTGTACCCGGTCCGGTCCGCGAGCGCGGCGATCCCCAGGCCGCTGCGGTCCACAAGTCGGCGCAGCTGTCCGGCGAACTCCCTGACCTGTGGGTCGAGTTCATCCGGAAGCGCCTTCCAACGAGGCATATCGCCCTTCCCCCTATTCCCCCCGCGAGCCCTGATCCCCCGCGCCGCGCGTCGCGCTTCGGCCCCCACTGGCTACCCATTGGGATGCGGGAAACCAGGATGTCAGTTCCCGGTCCGGGGGCGTATGGGGTCATTCGACAGCGTGCACCGCCCCTTGCGTGCGGAAATCCCAAAGAACGTGCCGGAGATCACCACAAAAGGAGGCGGGGCCTCCACGATGGAGGCCCCGCCTGTCACTTGGGGTCGTCAGTGGCTCACCGACGGCTCATGGACGGCTCGCCGACGGCTCATCGCACCGTGAAATGCAGGGTGTCCTGAAGAAACGGAATCGTCAGCCAGGGCTCGGGCTGAGCCATCATCGCCAGCAGCACGATGACGATGCCGAGGCCCGCACACGTGATCATGTCGGTGAAGCGCGAGCGCACGGCCAGCATCCCGACGTCCGGCAGCAGCCAGCGCAGCACGGCCCCGCCGATCAGCGCGACACCCACCAGGATCGTGCCGACACGGAACAGACCGAAGGCGGTCAGCAGCAGCCCGATCGCGGTCACCGAGAGAACGGCGATCAGCGGCCACTGGCGGGCGGGCGCGGGCGCGTCCCCGCCCGCGGCCCGGCCGCCGCCCTCCGGGCGCGCGGTGTCGCGCGTGAAGAGCGGGAAGCGCCGGCTGCCGGTCTTCTTCGAGTCCTGGGAGGCGCCTTCGGACGAGGCACCCTCGACGGCGCCCATCGCCGCGCTCCCGGCCGCCTCAGCCGACACCGTTCGCGTCCCGTTCGGCGGCCTCGACCACGTTCACGAGGAGCTGGGCACGGGTCATCGGGCCGACACCACCCGGGTTCGGCGAGATCCAGCCGGCGACCTCGGTGACGCCGGGGTGCACATCGCCGACGATCTTGCCGTTCTCGTCGCGCGAGACGCCGACGTCCAGCACGGCCGCGCCCGGCTTGATGTCCTCGGGCTTGATCAGGTGCGGCACGCCCGCGGCGGCCACGACGATGTCGGCCCGCTTGAGGTGCGCGGACAGGTCACGGGTGCCGGTGTGGCACTGCGTCACCGTGGCGTTCTCGGACTTGCGGGTGAGCAGCAGGGGCATCGGCCGGCCGATGGTGACACCACGGCCGACGACGACGACCTCGGCGCCCTTGATCTCCACGCCGTGCTTCCGGAGCAGCGTGATGATGCCGTACGGGGTGCAGGGCAGCGGCGCCGGCTCGTTGAGGACGAGGCGGCCGAGGTTCATGGGGTGCAGGCCGTCGGCGTCCTTGTCCGGGTCCATCAGCTCGAGGACGCGGTTCTCGTCGATGCCCTTGGGCAGCGGCAGCTGGACGATGTAGCCGGTGCAGGCCGGGTCCTCGTTGAGCTCGCGGACGACGGCCTCGATCTCCTCCTGCGTGGCCGTCGCGGGCAGCTCGCGCTGGATCGACGCGATGCCGACCTGCGCGCAGTCACGGTGCTTTCCTGCCACGTACTTCTGACTTCCGGGGTCCTCCCCTACGAGGATCGTGCCGAGTCCCGGCATGACCCCCTTCTCCTTCAGCGCCGCCACGCGGGCGGTCAGATCGGACTTGATCGCGGCTGCGGTGGCCTTGCCATCGAGAATCTGGGCGGTCATGCCGCCATTCTTTCAGGGCGGCGGTGATTCACCCAAGTTGCACTTGGACAACAGCCTGTGGGGCCCACTGGACAGGAGGGTGTCCGGTTTACGAGCATGATCCCCGCAGTGTGCCGCGGGCAGCGGCAGGGGGAAGAGATCCGCTCAGGCGGCCGCGTCACCGTGCAGCACAGTTCCATTCCTCCGCAGGTCCGCGTCGTCCCCAATTGCCATCACCGGAGGAAGCCCGCCATGAGTTACGGCGACTCGAACAACCCCTACGGACAGCAGCAGCCGCAGCAGAACAATCCGTACGGCCAGCAGGCCCCGCAGAACGTCCCGTCGCAGAATTACGGCTATCCGCAGCAGCAGCAGCCGCCCGGCCAGCCCTACGGCGGTTACCCGCAGCAGCCCGGCCAGCAGCCCGGTCAGCCCTACGGCGGCTACCCGCAGCAGCCCGGGGGCCCGGCCGGCGTGCCGCCGCTCGCGTCGATGGGCCGCCGCTTCGGCGCGCGCCTGATCGACGGCCTCATCTTCATGGTGATCTACTCGATCGTCCTCGGGTCGAAGATCGGCGACCTGATGGACTCCGTCAAGGCCTGCTCCTCGACGGACAGCACCTGTGTGAACGACGCGATCACGGACTGGTACTCCGAGATCCTGCCGATCGTGGCCGTGTTCATGGTGCTCGTCATGCTCTACGAGGCCCTGATGATCGGCCTCGTCGGCGGCACGCTGGGCAAGCTGGCGGTCGGCATCCGCGTCCTGAAGCTGGAGACCGGCGCGAAGCCGGGCGTCGGCGCGGGCTTCCTGCGCTGGGTGATCCCGATGGTCGGCGGGCTGTTCTGCGGCATCGGCGCGCTGCTCGTCTACCTGTCCCCGTTCTGGGACGGCAACAAGCGCAACCAGGGCTGGCACGACAAGGTCGCGGGCGTCGTCGTCGTGTACGTGAAGGGCTGACGCGGCACCGAGCACACGGCCAATGAGGCGGGGCCCCGTACGCATGTCGTACGGGGCCCCGCCTCAGCTGCAACCGGTGCTCAGTGGAAGAAGTGGCGCGTGCCGGTGAAGTACATCGTCACGCCCGCCTTCTTCGCGGCCTCGACGACCAGCTCGTCGCGGACCGAACCGCCGGGCTGGACCACGGCCTTGACGCCCGCGGCCGTCAGGATCTCCAGGCCGTCCGGGAACGGGAAGAACGCGTCGGAGGCGGCGTACGCGCCGCGCGCCCGCTCCTCGCCGGCCCGCTCCACGGCGAGCTTCGCGGAGTCCACGCGGTTGACCTGGCCCATGCCGACGCCGACGGAGGCGCCGTCCTTGGCGAGCAGGATCGCGTTGGACTTCACCGCGCGGCAGGCCTTCCAGGCGAACGCCAGCTCGTCCAACTCGCCCTGGGACAGGGCGTCGCCGGTCGCGAGCGTCCAGGTCGCCGGGTTGTCGCCGTCGGCCTGGAGGCGGTCCGTCACCTGGAGGAGCGCGCCGCCGTCGATCTGCTTCGTCTCGACCTTCGCGGACGGGCCGTTCGGGGCGCGCAGCACGCGGATGTTCTTCTTCTTGGTGAGGGCTTCGAGGGCGCCGTCCTCGTAGTCGGGCGCGACGATGACCTCGGTGAAGATGTCGGCGACCTGCTCGGCCATCTCCTTGGTGACCGGGCGGTTGACCGCGATCACACCACCGTAGGCCGAGACCGGGTCACAGGCGTGGGCCTTGCGGTGCGCCGTGGCGACGTCCGAGGAGACCGCGATACCGCACGGGTTCGCGTGCTTGATGATCGCGACGCAGGGGTCCTCGTGGTCGTACGCGGCACGGCGCGCGGCGTCCGTGTCCGTGAAGTTGTTGTACGACATCTCCTTGCCGTGCAGCTGCTCGGCCTCCGCCAGACCGCGCGTGCCGTCGACGTAGAGGGCCGCGCCCTGGTGCGGGTTCTCGCCGTAGCGCAGGACGTTCTTGCGCTCGTACGTCGCACCGATGAAGTCCGGGAAGCCGGAGTCGTCGGCGGCCGCGTAGTCGTCCGCGAACCAGCTCGCGACAGCCACGTCGTACGACGCCGTGTGCTGGAACGCCTCGGCGGCGAGGCGCTTACGGGTGGCGAGGTCGAAGCCGCCGTCCTTGACGGCCGCGAGGACACCCGCGTACCGCTCGGGGCTCGTGACGATCGCGACCGACGGGTGGTTCTTGGCGGCGGCGCGGACCATCGAGGGGCCGCCGATGTCGATCTGCTCGACGCACTCGTCGGGGGTCGCGCCGGAGGCGACGGTCTCCCGGAACGGGTACAGGTTCACGATCACCAGGTCGAAGGGCTTCACGCCGAGGTCGGCGAGCTGCTTCTGGTGGTCCTCCAGGCGCAGGTCGGCCAGGATGCCGGCGTGCACCTTCGGGTGCAGGGTCTTCACGCGGCCGTCGAGACACTCGGGGAACCCGGTGAGCTCCTCGACCTTGGTGACCGGCACCCCGGCGCCGGCGATCTTCCCAGCGGTGGAGCCGGTGGAGACCAGCTCGACACCCGCCTCGTGGAGCCCGCGCGCGAGCTCTTCCAGACCGGTCTTGTCATAGACGCTGACGAGCGCCCGGCGGATGGGTCGCTTGTTGCTTCCGGCGGTTCCGGCGCTGTTTTCCGCGGTCACGGGGTGACTACCTTTCGTCCCTCAATGCTGAAGCCGTTACGGGCGAGCCGCCCCACGACATCGACGAGCAGCGTGCGCTCGACTTCCTTGATGCGCTCGTGCAGAGCGCTTTCGTCGTCCTCGTTCCGGATCTCGACCACGCCCTGGGCGATGATCGGGCCGGTGTCGACGCCGTCGTCGACGAAGTGGACGGTGCATCCGGTGACCTTGGCGCCGTACGCGAGCGCGTCCCGCACACCGTGCGCACCGGGAAAACTGGGCAGCAGGGCCGGGTGCGTGTTCACGAACCGCCCGCCGAAGTGGGCCAGGAACTCCTTGCCCACGATCTTCATGAACCCCGCGGAGACCACCAGGTCCGGCTCGTACGCGGCGGTGGCCTCGGCCAGCGCGCGGTCCCACTCCTCGCGGGTGGCGTGGTCCTTCACGCGGCACACGAACGTGGGCAGGCCCGCGCGCTCGGCGCGCTCCAGGCCCGCGATGCCCTCACGGTCGGCGCCGACGGCCACGATCTCGGCGCCGTACGCATCGGTCCCCTGCGCCGCGATCGCGTCGAGGAGTGCCTGCAGATTCGTTCCTGATCCGGAGACCAGCACGACGAGGCGCTTGGCCTTGGCCACGACGGGGCCCTTTCTAGGGGAGCTACGTTGCGCGGTCGGCTCGTGCTTGTGCTCGTGCTCGTGCGACCGCGTCTTTGTGCGTTCGCATGAACGCTTCGCCTTCCCCGATCGGGGAACCCTACGAAGCGGCCGACCGGCAGCAACGATACCGGCACGGCCGACGGCCCCCACGGGACGGGGGATCAGGAGGTGCGTTGCGCAGCAACTCTTTGGAAGGGTGGCGGTGGGAGACGGGCGGGCCTACAGGTAGCGTCGGCGGAACGGAACGCTGAGCGGCCATCGGACGTTGACGTGAAGAACGCCACGCCAAGCCGCTCCAGCGGCCCCGTGACCGACGACCTAGGGGAAGACGCACATCTGATGCCGGACCGAAGCCTTCGCCTCACGCTGCCCAACGGCGCCGTCCTGCCGCGCGAAGGCCGACCCACGCCGCCGTCGCCGCCCAAGGAGTCGTCCAAGGAGTCGGACGACACCCGGGACAGCAATCCGTTCGCGCCGCCGGCCGATGACGCGCCCGACCGGCCGTGGCAGCCGCGCCACCCGGAGGGCTCGGACTCCGACTCGGGATCCGGTTCCGGTTCCGGACAGGACGGGGGGAACGCGCCCTGGGGCGGCCAGTGGAGCGACCGTCAGCCGGGCCGCGCCCAGGGCGGCCGCTTCGGCGACCGTCCGGGCAACGGCGGGAACGGTGGGCCCGAGGGGCAGAACGGCGGGCAGGGCCCCGGCCCCGGCGGCATGCGCTGGGACCCGACGGACCCGGTCCAGCGCCGCGCGCGCTACGCGCTACTCTCCGGCATGTGGGGCTTCTTCTTCGCCCTGTTCAGCTGGCCGTACGTGGCCCTGCTGCTCGGCGTGCTCGCCCTGTACTGGGGCGTCAGCGCGCTGCGCATGAAGTCGCCCCGCCCTGCGGATCCGGACACCCCGGTCGCCGCGACGCCCCGCCCCGCGGGCTCCGAGACCACGCGTCCGCAGACGACGGCGGCGATCAGCGGCCTGGTCACGGGGGCGCTCGCGCTCGCGATGGTGGCGTCGTTGTTCACGGCGAAGATGGTCTACAGCGACTACTACGAGTGCCGTACGGATGCGTTGACCAACGCGGCGAAGAAGTCCTGCGAGGACCTTCTGCCGAAGGAACTGCGGCCGTTGCTCGGCGAGCGCTGAGCCGGGGTTGCGGTCTCGGGGCTCCGCCCCGGACCCCGCGCCTCAAACGCCGGCGGGGCTGGACATGGGCACCGCTGCCCCGGGACCCCGCGGGCTCTCGTTCGAAAAGCGGGCTTGAAGAGTCAGTCGCCGGAGGGGCTTGAGGGGCGCGGGTCCTCGTCGAAGAAGTCGTAGAGGGCGAAGGAGTCGTCCTTCGCCCGCTCCGTCTCCGACTCCGGCACCGTCACCTTCTCCGGCGCCTGCGCCTGCGACACCTGCGGCGACTGCTCCGGCTCGGCGTCGGCCTCGGGGACCCGGTTCCCCCGCTCCCGCCACCACCACACCGCCGACCCCACCGGCACACCCACCGCGCACACCCACCCCGCGGCCACCGCCCCGGTCACCCACCCCACCGGTCCGAACTCCGCGAGTGCCGACCGGCCGAGGGTCCCACCGGCGGCCCCCGCCAAGCACCCCATCGCCACCCCGCACAGCGCCCCGGCCACGGCCACGCCGCCCGCGGTCCGCCGCCACGTCCACCCCGCTCCCGCCGCCACGACGAACCCCGCCACGACCACTCCCGCCACCACGGGCACCGCCCCCACGGCCCACGTGAGCGGCGACCCGTCCCCGGCCTTCGGCACCGCCACGAGCAGCGGGAACGCGGGCAGCATCGCGGCCCCGGAACTCCCCAGCGGCCCCACGGTGTGCCCGACCCCGAGGACGACCCCGGGACCGAGCGCGTACGCCGCCCCCCAGATCGCGGCGTTCGGCACGAGCCCCGCACAGAGCAGCAGCACCGCGAGCCGCCCCGACCAGGCCCCCGTGAGCTGCAGGAACGACTCCCGCACCGCTTCCCCGTGCCACACGAGCATCCCGGCCACCAGCAGCGCCCCGCCCGCGACCAGCGCGAGCACCCCGGCCAGCGCCGCCCGCACGGCGACCGGCACCACCTCCCGTACGAACCCCTCCGGGAGCAGCCCCGCCAGCGGTCCCGGCAGCGGGCCGTACGGCCGCCCGTGCGCCGTCCACACCCCGAATCCCGACGCGGCCACCGCGAGCACGACCAGATGCGCCACGCAGCTCACCCACGAGGGGCGCAGCTCACCGCCCGCGCAGTAGTAGGTCGCCGCGGCCGCCACCGACAGATAGCCGATCGCCACACCGGCCCAGACGCCCACCACGGACTCGGACTCCTCCGCCGCGTCCCGTGCCGCCCGGTGCAGCAGCCACGCCGGCACCGCGAGCAGCAGCAGTGGGCTGACTCCCAGCGGGGCGGGCACCCCGGAGAGGGTGTCCGTTCTGATCACTTCGGCGCCGTGCGCGAGGAGCCACAGGGCGGCGGCGGTGTGCAGCGCGCCGCTGGGCCCGCTGTCGGGGAACGGCGAGCTGATCCACAGCACCATCACGAGCACGGCGCACGACCCGAGCCCGAGCCCCGCGGCGAGGGCCCCGCGCAGCGCACCCCCGACGGGGCCCGGGGCCCGTTCCCGCAGCCGGGTCAGGAGCAGGGGCAACGACAGTCCAAGGCCGGTCATTTGGGTCACAGGACCATGCTCCCAACGACACGCCTTTACCTCGCGCAACAGGCGAAGCCCGGATGTGTCGCACAAGATACGTTTATGTTCTTTTTCGCACGAAAGGGTGTGTGGAGTTCACGATGACGCAGGGCGCTGCCACCCCACTGCCGCCGCCCAAGGAGCGCCGTTTGCTCCGCGAGGCCGGCTCGCTGTCCCGGGACCAGGTCGCCGAGCGGGTCGGCGTGACGCGCGAAACCGTCCGTCGCTGGGAAGCCGGCCGCACCACTCCAAAGGGTCAGAAGCGGGAGGCGTACGCACGCCTCCTGGCGGAGCTGACCCCCGCGGAGGAGCCGTCCCCGACGACAGCGGCACCGACGGCTGCGGCACCGACGACAGCGAGGCCGGGCTCGAAGGCCGCCGCGATACAAGAACAAGAACCCGCGCCGCCGACGGCCGGAACCACCGCCACGGCCGTGGCGGAGCACGAGCCCGCGCCGGAGCCCGTCGCGGCGGCATCCCGCGCGCGTACCGCCGCCGAGGCCTTCGACGCGCTCTACACGCACGCCGCACCGTTCCTCGTCCGGCAGACCTATCTGCTCACCGGCCGCAGGATCCTCGCCCGCGAGGCCGTCGAGCGCGCCTTCCAGCAGGCCTGGCAGAACTGGCCCGAGGTGGCGGTCGACCCGGACCCGGCGGGCTGGGTGCGCGCGGCGGCGTACGAGTACGCGATGTCGCCGTGGCACGGCCTGCGCCCCGGCAAGCGCCAGCCGGAGGCGCCGCCCGCCACCCCCGAGGACCGCGAGCTGCTCGGCGCGCTCCTCGACCTGCCGCCCGTCTACCGGCGCACACTGCTGCTGTACGACGGGGTGGGCCTGGATCTGCCGGAGACCGCGGCGGAGACGGAGGCCAGCACGCCGGCCGCCGCGAACCGCATCCTGCACGCCCGTGAGGCGGTCGCCCAGCGGCTGCCCGACCTCGCGGTCCCCGAGCAGCTGCACCTGCGGCTCTCGGAGCTGGCGGGCTCGGAGAAGCTGGACGCGCCCGTGTCCACGGTGGTGCGCAGCGGCGGCGAGCGGCGCACCCGGCTCCTGACGCGGGCGGCCGTCGCGTTCACGGTCTTCATCATCGGCGCGACGGCGCTGACCGTGCGGATGGCGCCCACGCACTACGAGCCGGTACCGGCGCCGGGCTCGCCGATCGCCGGCGTACCGCCGCTGACCGGTCCCGAACCGCTGACGCAGGCGGACCTGGAGCTGCGCAAGGAGCTGCGGGAGAAGCTGGGCGGAGGGCCCGAGCGGCTCGAGCCGAGCACCGAATAGCGCGCACGGCGCAACGCCAGTGGGCCCGCACCGTCACCGGTGCGGGCCCACTGAGCTGCGTAGGAGAAGCTCCTGGCAGAGAACCTCTTAGCTGAGGATCTCGCGCGCCAGCTTCGCCGTCTCGGTCGGCGTCTTGCCGACCTTGACGCCGGCGGCCTCGAGGGCCTCCTTCTTCGCCTGCGCGGTGCCGGAGGAGCCGGAGACGATGGCGCCGGCGTGGCCCATGGTCTTGCCCTCGGGCGCCGTGAAGCCCGCGACGTAGCCGACGACCGGCTTCGTCACGTTGGCCTTGATGTAGTCGGCCGCGCGCTCCTCGGCGTCGCCGCCGATCTCACCGATCATGACGATCAGGTCGGTCTCGGGGTCGGCCTCGAACGCGGCGAGCGCGTCGATGTGCGTCGTGCCGATGACCGGGTCGCCACCGATGCCGACGGCGGACGAGAAGCCGATGTCACGGAGCTCGTACATCATCTGGTACGTCAGCGTGCCGGACTTCGAGACCAGGCCGATGCGGCCCGGCTTCGTGATGTCGCCCGGGATGATGCCGGCGTTCGACTGGCCCGGCGTGATGAGGCCGGGGCAGTTCGGGCCGATGATGCGGGTCTTGTCGCCCTTCGACTTCGCGTACGCGTAGAACGCGGCGGAGTCGTGGACGGCGATGCCCTCGGTGATGACCACGGCGAGCGGGATCTCGGCGTCGATCGCCTCGACCACGGCGGCCTTGGAGAAGGCCGGCGGGACGAAGAGCACGGACACGTTGGCGCCCGTCTTCTCGATCGCCTCGGCGACGGAGCCGAAGACCGGGATGTCATTGCCGTCGATGTCGACGGACGTGCCCGCCTTGCGCGGGTTGACGCCACCGACGATGTTCGTGCCGTCGGCCAGCATGAGCTTGGTGTGCTTCATGCCCGTGGCACCGGTCATGCCCTGGACGATGACCTTGCTGTCCTTGTTGAGGAAGATAGCCATGGCTGTTTAGTCCCTCGTCCTTACTTCGCGGCCGCGAGCTCGGCGGCCTTGTCGGCCGCGCCGTCCATGGTGTCCACGCGCTGCACCAGCGGGTGGTTGGCGTCGGAGAGGATCTTGCGACCCAGCTCGGCGTTGTTGCCGTCGAGGCGGACGACGAGGGGCTTCTCGACCTTCTCGCCCTTCTCCTCGAGGAGCGCGAGCGCCTGGACGATGCCGTTGGCGACCTCGTCGCAGGCGGTGATGCCGCCGAAGACGTTGACGAAGACCGACTTGACGTCGGAGTCGCCGAGGATGATCTCCAGGCCGTTCGCCATCACCTGGGCGGAGGCGCCGCCACCGATGTCGAGGAAGTTGGCCGGCTTCACGCCGCCGTGGTTCTCACCGGCGTACGCGACGACGTCCAGCGTCGACATGACCAGACCGGCACCGTTACCGATGATGCCGACCTCGCCGTCAAGCTTGACGTAGTTGAGGTCCTTCTCCTTGGCAGCGGCCTCGAGCGGGTCGGCCGCGTCCTTGTCCTGAAGGGCCTCGTGGTCGGGGTGCCGGAAGCCGGCGTTCTCGTCCAGGGACACCTTGCCGTCGAGGGCGATGACCTTGCCGGAGGCGACCTTCGCGAGCGGGTTGACCTCGACGAGGAGCGCGTCCTCGTCGATGAAGGTCTTCCACAGCGTCTGGAGGATCTCGGCGACCTGGTCGGCGACCTCGGCCGGGAACTTGGCGTCCGTGACGATCTTGCGGGCGACCTCGGGGGTCACACCCTCATTGGCGTCGATCGGCGTCTTGGCGACGGCCTCCGGGCGGTTGGCCGCCACCTCCTCGATCTCCATGCCGCCCTCGACGGAGGCGATGGAGAGGAAGGTGCGGTTGGTGCGGTCCAGGAGGAAGGAGACGTAGTACTCCTCCACGATCTCCGGAGCCGTCTCGGCCATCATCACCTTGTGGACCGTGTGGCCCTTGATGTCCATGCCGAGGATGTTGGTCGCGTGCTGCACGGCCTCGTCGGGGGTGGCAGCCAGCTTCACGCCGCCGGCCTTGCCGCGGCCGCCGACCTTCACCTGCGCCTTGACGACGGACTTGCCGCCAAGACGCTCGGTCGCCTCGCGGGCCGCCTCAGGCGTGTCGATGACTTCACCGGCCAGCACCGGTACACCGTGCTTGGCGAAGAGGTCCCTCGCCTGGTACTCGAACAGGTCCACGCGCGTCCGTCCCTATCAGTGATCTCGCGGTTCGTTATCTGCGTGGGCGTGCCGCGAGGGGCAACGTGACTCCGCTGTCACACGTGACGAGTGCTGTCGCTGCTGTCACTAGGGAGGCGTACACGGTGACCGAGTACGCGGCATGTCCGTCTCGCAGGTTATCGCCGCTCAGGGACGGCTTCTAAATCGCAGATCACACCTGAGCGGTGATACCCATCACAGAGCGCCCCTTTTGTGGTGCTATCTACGCTGCTGCCGAGGGGCCCGGGGAATGAAAGCGGCCTCACCGAGCGGGGGTGCGCTCGGTGAGGCCGCAGGTCAGCGGGTGGTCACGTCCCCACGCGGACCACCCGCCGTCATGCCCGGAAAGCGACCCGGTCCGGCCGATGGATTTCGGCCGACCGGGCACCGTCGCGTCGGTCAGACGCCGGGCAGGTAGCTGGGCGCGACGGAACCGGTGACGCCCTGCACGCCGCTGACGGCGTTGCCCGCGAGCGGCTGGGCGTCGGCGGTGACGGTGCCGGTCAGGTCCTGCGCGAACGGGGCGACCTCGTGGGTCACGCCACCGGCCAGCGGGGCGACGTTGTCGCCGACCACGGTCTGGACGAACGGGGCCACGTTGTCGCCCACCAGGCCCTGCGCGAGCGGCGTGACATCGCCGGTGACGCCCTGCGCCAGGCCGTGCGCGCTGGTGCCGACGCCGCCGACGACCGGCTGCACGTGGTCGACGACCGTCTGCACGAGCGGCTGCACGGAGTCCACGACGCCGCCCGCGAACGGAGTGACGTCGTTGCCGACGACGCTCTGCGCGAAGGGCGCCACGTTGTCGCCGGCCACACCCTGCGCCAGCGGCTGGACCTGGCCGGTGACACCGGTCGCGAAGGGCGCGACGTTGTCGCCGACGACGGTCTGCGCGAACGGCGTCACGTCGCCGACCGCGCCGCCCGCCAGGGTGGTCACGTCGCCGAGGGCCTGGCCGACGACCGGCAGCACGCCGTGCACGGCGGTGGCGGCGACCGGCGGAAGCACGGCGTCGGCGGTCTCGCCGACGGCCGGGCCGGTGTTCGTGCGGACGTTCTGGGCGGTGCCCTGGACGGTGCTCCGGGCGTTGTCCTGGACGTAGGCGGGGGCCTGGGACGCCGCCTGCGTCAGCTCCTGCTGGAGCTGCGGGGCGAAGGCGTCGAGCGGGCCGAACAGGTAGTCGACACCCTCCTGGGCGTCGGCCACGTGCTTCTGGGTGTCGGCGACGTGGCCCTGGGCGGCGGTGACGTGACCGGCGACCTTGTCCTTGACGCCGGCGACGTCGGTGGTGGGGGCCTTGACCTGCGGGGCCTGGACCTGGTGGGCCTGGACCTGGGACTTCGCCTGCTGGGCCGTCGACTGGACCTGGGCCTTGGCGTGCTGGGTGGCGGTCTTGGCCTTGTTGGTCGCCTGGGTGTGGTCGACCGTGTCGGCGACCTTGTCCGTCACCTGCGACGTCGTGTTCTGCACGTCGGAGACGGTGTCGCCGGCGACGTCCGGCACGGACAGCGAGTGCGCGGGCAGCTCGTCGGCGCTGGCGACGGCGGAGCCGAGGGCCCAGGCGCCGGAGACGCCGGCGGCTATCACGATGGAGCGGCGGATGTTCTTGTTCATGGGTACGTCAGTTCCTTCGAATTCACTACACGACTGGGCAGACCTGTTCCGCCCCCGCGCGGCAGGTCACGGGCGGGGAGGGACTGCCCTAGCCGGGGAATTCGGGAATGTCGCGCAGCCGGTCGACCACCGGCGCGGTGCCCGCGGACGCCGTGGCGCCGGACGCGAGCAGAACGGGCGCACGGCCGCCGAACGTCGCCGCGTGCAGATCACCGTGGCGCGTCGAACCACCGTCGCCCGCGCTCGCGCCGGCCGACGGCGCACCGTCGGGACGCTGCGGCACGACGGGCGCCGCGGGACGCGCCGCGGCCTGCGTGCCCGCATCCGCCTTCTGTACGTCGCCGAACTGCGCGACGTCGGGCGCCTGCGGGCCGCTCACCGCTGCGTGGGACCGGCTCTCGGCCGTGGCGGGCCGGTCGCCGTGCACCGCCGGGGCGTCCGACTGCTGCGGCGCGGTCGCGACGGGCGGCGCGGGCCGGGCGTCTGCGGGATCCACGATGCGGATGATCCCGCCGAGCCGGCCGTGCGTCAGCTGCTCCGGCACCGCGCCGACGAGCTCCGCGACGGCGCGCGTCGCCAGCTCCTCGACGGGCCCCGTCACCTGGCGCACGGTGGCACCGACCGGCGCCGTCAGATACCGCAGCGCGTCGACGGCCGAACGCAGCCGCGCCCGGTCACCCCCGAGCGCCTCGATGTGCTGACGCAGCGGCTCGGTGAGGTACGCCTGCACGGGTGCGGTGGGGGTTCGGGTGAGGGTGCGAGTGGGTGTGGTGGTGCGGGTGGCGGGGTCGCCGGGAGCGGCGGGCTTGTCGTGCAGCGGGCGGGCCAGGCGCTTTACGTCTGACACGTGCTGCACGCCGGACGCGTGCTTGGCGCCGGGTGCCTCGACGTTGGGTGCGTCGGTGCCGGGTGCGTGCTGCGCGTCGACCGGGTTCGGGGTCGACTCGGCGGGCCGAACCGGCGCGGGTGCAGGTGCAGGTGCGGGGTCGGTAGCGGGCGCCGCCTCCCGACCCTGCGTGGGCGCGGTCGGCTTGGCGTGCGTGGACGCCCCGGTGTCCTTGGCGGACTCGGTGGCCTTGGCGGACTCGGCGACCTTGGATGCCTCGGAGGGAGCCGGGGCCTCGCGGGAACCCGCGTCGCGCAACTTCCCCACGGAATCGGCGACATGCTCCCGCACCGCCACGTGACCCGAACCGAGCGAACCGGCGTCGGACACCCCGTCCGCCTGCGCCCGGCCACCGCACACGATCCCGAGGGCGAACAACCCACCGAACAGCAGCGCCAGTTGCAGCGCACGCCGTCCTGCCGTCGCACGCACCAGGCGAGCGACGGGGGCGGGAAGTGCCATAGGGGAAGTCACGGTGGCCGAATCCTCGCACGGGGCGAGGGATGCGGCGCAAGCCCCCTGTTACCGATGGGTACTCATATCCGGTTCGCGGCGGGTGCACCCTTTTCCGATGCCGCGTCCGGTATCGGCAAGGGCCGCTTCTCGATGGCCGCTGCCATGACGTCGGGGAACAGGTCCGGGGTGCAGGCGAAGGCCGGCGCGCCCAATCCCGCGAGCGCCGCCGCGTGTTCCCGGTCGTAGGCGGGCGCACCCTCGTCGGAGAGCGCGAGCAGCGTCACGAACTGCACGCCGGACGCCTTCATCGCGGCGACCCGCTTCAACATCTCGTTGCGGATGCCTCCTTCGTAGAGGTCGGAGATGAGGACGACGACGGTCTCGGCGGGGCGGGTGATCTGCGACTGGCAGTACGCGAGCGCCCGGTTGATGTCCGTGCCGCCGCCGAGCTGGGTGCCGAACAGGACGTCGACCGGGTCGTCGAGCTGGTCCGTCAGGTCCACGACGGCCGTGTCGAAGACGACGAGCCGGGTCGTTATCGAGCGCATGGAGGCGAGCACCGCCCCGAAGACCGAGGCGTAGACGACGGATGCCGCCATCGAGCCCGACTGGTCGATGCAGAGGACGACCTCCTTCTTCACGGACTGCGCCGCACGCCCGTACCCGATCAGCCGCTCGGGCACGATCGTGCGGTACTCGGGCAGGTAGTGCTTGAGGTTGGCCGCGATCGTGCGGTTCCAGTCGATGTCGTGGTGGCGCGGCCGCTGGACGCGGGCGCTGCGGTCGAGGGCGCCGGTGAGGGTGGCGCGGGTGCGCGTCGCGAGCTTCTTCTCGAGGTCCTCGACGACCTTGCGCACGACGGCGCGGGCCGTCTCCTTCGTCGTCTCCGGCATCGCCTTGTTCAGCGAGAGCAGCGTGCCGACGAGATGCACGTCCGCGTCGACGGCCTCCAGCATCTCCGGTTCGAGCAGCATCGTGGACAGGCCGAGCCGGTCGATGGCGTCCCGCTGCATGACCTGGACGACGGAGGACGGGAAGTAGGTCCGGATGTCGCCGAGCCAGCGGGCCACGGCAGGAGCGGACGCCCCGAGCCCCGCGCTCCGGCTGCCCCCGCCCTGTTGCTTGCCGCCGCCCGAGCCGTACAGAGCGGCGAGGGCGCCGTCCATCGCGGCGTCCTGCCCCTCGAGCCCGCAACCTGTGCCGTCCGCGTCCGCCCCGCCGAGCACGAGGCGCCACCGGCGCAAGCGCTCGTCCGTGTTGGTGTTGGTGTTGGTCTCAGTGCCGGTCATGCCACCGCCCCCTCAGGGCCGTTGTCGCCCTCGTCGTTTCCGCCACTGCCGCCATCACCGGTACCCGCACCCGCACCGAGCAGGAGGCGCAGCACCGGCAGCACCGCGTCCGCCCGCTCCGTGTCCAGGTCCTCTCCGAAGCCGCGCGGTCCACCGGTGACCGGGGACTGCCCGCCCTCGGAGGGCCCGCGCCGGACCAGCTCGCCCAAGGTCCGCCGCACACCCGGCTCGTACGCCGAGAACGTGCGGCGCAGCAACGGCAGTACGTCGGTGAACGCGTCGTCCGACACCCGCGTCAACCACGCGTCGACCAGGGCCAGGAGCCGCTCGTCGTGCACCAGGAGCAGCCCGCCGCCCGAACCGCCGCCGACGAAGCCCTCGATCCACGCCGCCGCGTCGGCCGGCGCGGTGCCGGGCGAGAGAGCGAGGCTCATCAGCCGGGCCGCGTCCTCCTCGTCGAGCACGCCCTCGTCGAGCAGAACCCGCGCGCACCGCCCCCGGATCACCCCGGCCACGCCGTCCCGCTCCGCGAGCACGCGCAGCACGGTCCGCCAGCGCTCGCGCACGCCGCTGTCCTCCAGGAGCGCGACGGCCGAGTGCACCGCGTCGACATGACCGCGCATCTCCTCGGCCGCCTCCGTGTCGAGCCCCGCGCACGCCGGGGGCAGGCCGACGAAGACCCGCTCGGCGAGGCCCGCCGCCACGTCGGCGAGGGCTTCGGTGTCGGTGCCGCGCACGTCGCCGTAGCGCAGGGCGCGGACCAGGGCGGGCAGGGCGCCGGCGAGGTGACCGACGTCCGTGTCGAGGGCGGCGCGGTCGGCGAGGATCCGCATCACCGTCGGCAGCGCGTCCGCGAGCCCCGCGAGCAGGCAGACCTCGGCGAGCGCCGTGACGTCGGAGAGCGCCCGCGCGGCGACCGCGTCCGTCTCCGCCTTGACGGTCGCGGCGGCGAGCAAGGTCGTCCCCCACACCCCCGCCTCCGCGACCCGCACGGACAGCTCCGGCTCCCAGCGCAGCCGCCACGACTCGCGAAAGGTGCCGGTGGAGCCGCGAGCCGATCTCGCCGGCTCTCCCCAGGCCACGCCCAGGAGCCGCAGCCGGTGCAGCAGGCGGCTGCGCGCGGCGTCGGTGTCACCCCGTAGATCGAGGTCCAACTCCTTCTCCGCGGCGGCCGGTTTGAGCCGCAGGGAACGCTGCTGCCGCGTGAGATCGCGCTGCAACGGCACCGCGGGCGCCGCCTCGGGCACCTCCCCCAGCACGTCGCCGACCACCAGCTTGTCGTGGATGAGCGCCAGCGGTACGTCTGAGCCCTCACACAGCACGGCCCGCACCGCGTCGGTGGTCTCCGTGAGCCCCGCGAGCGGCCGCCCGCGCATCACGGCGAGGGTCTCCGCGAGTCGTACGGCCTCGATGACATGGGCGGAGGACACGATGCGGTCCTCATCGCGCAGCAGCCCGGCGACCTTCGTCAGCCAGCGCTCCACGGGCCGGTCGGGCGCGCTGAACAGGTGCCCGTACCAGCCGGGCGAGTCGATCCCCGCCCCGTATCCGCTGACGCGGGCCAGGCGCCGGTGCGTCCACGGCACCCACGTCATGTCGACCTTCGCCTTCGGCAGCCCCTTGAGCAGGGCGCGGTCGGCCGCGACGGTCGTCCGCTGCCGCAGCGCGGGCACGTGCCACGCCCCGCACACGACGGCCACGTCGTCCGCGAACTCACGCTGGGCCGCGCGCACTTGGAGTCGCATGTACGCCTCGCGCACCAGATCGCGCTCGTGTCCGCCGTCCCCGCACGTCTCCCGCAGCGCGCCCATCGCCTCGCCGAGCGCGGCGAAGGCGTCGCCGTCCCGGTGCTCGACGACGTCCTCCCACCAGCGCTCCGCGTCGTCGTACCCGGCGGTCTCGGCGAGGACCCGCAGGGGGTCCACGCGCACGGAGTCCCCCTCGTCCTCCGCCGCCTCCTCCCTCTTGTCGTCCTCCGACCGCATCGCCAGGCTGTGCGCGGCCGGGAGGTCGATGAAGCGCACCGGCACGTCGCGCTCCAACGCCCAGCGGATCGCGACCCATTCGGGCGAGAACTCGGCGAACGGCCAGAACGCGGACCGCCCCGGCTCGTCCCCGACGTGCGCGAGCAGCGCGACCGGCGGCCGCATGCCGGCCTCGGCGGCGAGCGGCACGAGACCGTCGGCCTCCGGTGGCCCTTCGATCAGGACGATCCGCGGTTGCGCTGCGTCGAGCGCGGAGCGCACTGCGCGCGCGGAGCCGGGCCCGTGGTGCCGCACGCCGAGCAGCGCGGGGCCCGTGGTCGGTGTCGTCATGCGCTCACCTCTCGGCAGGCCCGGTAGAAGTCCTTCCAGCCGTCGCGCTCGCGCACCACGGCCTCCAGGTACTCCTGCCAGACGACCCGGTCCGCCGCCGGATCACGCACGACGGCCCCGAGGATCCCGGCGGCCACGTCGGAGGGACGCAGCACGCCGTCCCCGAAGTGGGCGGACAGCGCGAGGCCGTTGGTGACGACGGAGATCGCCTCGGCGGTCGACAGCGTGCCGCTGGGGGACTTCACCTTCGTCCGCCCGTCGGCCGTCACACCGTCGCGCAGCTCGCGGAAGACGGTGACGACGCGGCGGATCTCGTCCATCCCGTCGGGCGCGCTGGGCAGTTCCAGTGCGCGGCCGACCTGGTCGACCCGCCGCGAGACGATGTCGACCTCGTCCTCCACGCTCGCGGGCAGCGGCAGCACGACCGTGTTGAACCGGCGCCGCAGCGCGCTCGACAGATCGTTGACCCCGCGGTCCCGGTCGTTGGCCGTGGCGATGAGGTTGAAGCCGCGCACGGCCTGCACCTCCTGCCCCAACTCCGGTATCGGCAAGGTCTTCTCGGACAGGATCGTGATCAGTGTGTCCTGCACATCGGCCGGGATACGCGTCAGCTCCTCGACGCGCGCGGTCATCCCCTCCGCCATCGCCCGCATGACCGGGCTCGGCACGAGGGCGTCCCTGCTCGGCCCGTTGGCCAGCAGCTGCGCGTAGTTCCAGCCGTAGCGGATGGCCTCCTCCGGCGTCCCCGCCGTGCCCTGCACCAGCAGCGTCGAATCCCCGCTCACGGCGGCGGCGAGATGCTCGGACACCCAGGTCTTGGCGGTGCCGGGCACGCCGAGCAGGAGCAGCGCCCGGTCGGTCGCCAGCGTCGTCACGGCGACCTCGACGATGCGGCGCGGACCCACGTATTTCGGCGAGATCACCGTGCCGTCGGGCAGCGTGCCACCGAGCAGATAGGTCGCGACGGCCCACGGCGACATGCGCCAGCGGGCCGGCCGCGGCCGGTCGTCCTGCGCGGCGAGCGCCGCGAGTTCCTCCGCGAACGCGTCCTCGGCGTGCGCCCGCAGCACCTCGTCCGCGACCTGGCCCCCGCCCTGACTCCCGGCCCCGGTCCCGGGCTGGCTCCCGGCCTTGCTCTCGATCTGGTTCTCGGTCTGGCTCTCGACGGAAATGGTCATGGCTGTCCCCCTCCAACTCGCCCAACTCGAATCCGCACGACGAGCCCTCGACCGCTCTCGTCGCGTGATGGATTCCACGGTGCACCACGCCACTGACAATCGACCTCGGCCACGCAATCACCGCAGGTCGGAGCCGTTGGCGGACGGATTGTCAGTGGCGGGATCTAACGTCGAGGACATGAATCAGCTGGGGGTGCGCTGGACGACGGATCAGGTGCTCGCACTGGCGCCTGACGCCGCGTCACGCAAGGCGGGAAGCAAGCTCGGGGGGCCGGGCCCGTGGTCGGGGACCGGGAGTTCCGCGGGCGTGGGGAATTCGGACGAGGGGGCGGTATGGGGACTGTGCAAGGGGAGCGGCAGCAAGCCGTACCAGACGATCGTGGACATCGACGGTGGCACCGCGGGGTCGAACGGGCCGGGGTACAAGTGCAGTTGCCCGAGCCGCAAGTTCCCGTGCAAGCACGCGCTCGGGCTCTTGCTGCTCTGGGCGGGCGGCGATGCGCAGGTGCCGGCCGACCAGTCGCCGCCGGAGTGGGCCGAGCCATGGCTGGCGGGGCGGCAGAGGCGGGCCGAGTCCCAGCAGACCGATGCGTCGGCGGCCGGCTCTGGCGGCGCCGCGGCGGATCCGGATGCGGCCCGGCGCAGAGCCGAGCGCCGCGCCCAGCGGATCACGGCGGGCGCGACAGAGCTGGAGCAGCGCCTCGCCGACCTGCTGCGCGGCGGCCTCGCACAGGCTGAGCAGTCGGGTTACGGGCTGTGGGAGGAGACGGCCGCGCGCATGGTCGACGCGCAGGCGCCCGGACTTGCCGCGCGCGTAAGAGAGTTGGGGGCGATCCCGGCGTCCGGGCCCGGTTGGCCGGTGCGGCTGCTCGAGGCGTGCGCGCTGCTCCACCTCCTCGACCAGGGCTGGTTGCGCCGCGACGCCCTGCCCGACGACCTGGCGGCGACGGTCCGATCGCGCGTGGGCCTGCCGGCTTCGGACAGAGAGCCACCGGTGCGCGACCGCTGGCTCATCCTCGCCCAGTACGACACGGCGGACGGCCACCTCACCACGCGCCGGGCATGGCTGCACGGCACGCAGAGCGCGCGCACCGTACTGCTCCTCTCCTACGGGGCGGCCGGCCGCGCACCGGCGCTCGCCCTGCCGACCGGGCGCACGCTCGACGCCGCGGTGTCGGCGTATCCGGGAGCAGGGGCCCTCCGGGCAGAGCTGGGCGAGCAGTTCGCCCCGGCCGAGTCGGACGGCATACGTCCCAAGGGAGTTGACGTCACCACCGGCCTCGCCGCCTACGGAACGGCGCTCGCGGCCGACCCCTGGCTGGAGTCCTGGCCGGTGACGCTCGCGGAGGTGATACCGACGCGGGACCCGGCCGGGCACTGGCAACTGGCGGACAGCGAAGGCAAGTCGGGGCTCCCCCTCACCGCGCACGCGGCGGCGTCCCCCGGCCTGTGGCGCCTGGTCGCCGTCTCGGGAGGCGCTCCGGTGACGGTGTTCGGCGAATGCGGACCGGCCGGTTTCCGCCCGCTGGCCACATGGGCGGAGGAAGCCGGGGAGGTCATATCGCTGTGCTGACCAATCCAAGGACCACCACCACGCCGAAACACCGTTGTCGGTGAAGAGGACCGCACCACGGAGAGGACCCACGATGACCACCACCGCCACCTGGGACGACCTCGTCAGCGCCGCCCTGCTCGGAACCGAACGGCGCTCGGACCGCCCGCCGCTCGCCCTCCTCGACGAGGCCGCCATGCACACCGTGCGCCGCCGGGCCGGTCTGCGTCCCGCCGCGGCGACCGCGCCGCCGGACCGCGCCGAGGACGACCCGCGTCCCCCGCTGCCGACCGCAGCGCGGCAGCGGCTCGCGCTCCTGCTCACCGACCGCTCCAGTGGCACGGGGTCGCGCCGCGGCACCGCCCCCGACCTCCTCGAACTGCTCCCGCAGTGGCTGGCCACGGCCAACGCGCACGGGTACGCGCCCCCGCACGAGCTGCTGCCCGCACTGCTCGACGCGGCGCGTGGCCGCACCGACCTGCGCCCACCGGCCCTCACGTTCGCGGGGCCGCGCGCCCGGTGGCTGGCCCGGCTCAACCCGGACTGGAAGTTCGCGCTGCGCGCCACGCCGGGCATCGGAGCCGTGCTGCCTGCACCGGAGGAGAGCGAGCAGGTTCATCTGCGGTGGGAGGAGGGCCTGTTCGCGGAGCGGGTGGCACTCCTCGCCTCTGTTCGGGCGCACGACCCGGCTGCGGCCCGGGCGCTCCTGGCCGGGACATGGGGCACGGAGCGCGCCGAGGACCGCCTGATGTTCCTCGACTCGCTGCGTACGGGGCTGGGCGACGCGGACGAGCCGTTCCTCGAGCAGGCGCTGACCGACCGCAGCAAGAACGTGCGGGCGACGGCGGCCGAGCTGCTCTCCGCGCTCCCCCGCTCGGCGCTCGCCGCGCGGATGGCGGACCGGGCGCTGACCTGCGTGGCACTCGACCGTGCGGAGGGGGCGATCGTCGTGGAGGCGCCGCACGAGTGCGACGCGGGGATGGAGCGGGACGGCGTCGTGGCGAAGCCGCCGGCGGGGCGGGGTGAACGGGCGTGGTGGCTCGGGCAGTTGGTGGAGGCGGCGCCGCTCGGCCGGTGGCCGGACAGGTTCGGCGGCCGGGGCCCGGAGGAGATCGTGGCGCTGCCGGTCGCCGACGACTGGCGCGGGGAGCTGCACGCCGCGTGGTGCAGGGCGGCGGTCCGGCAGCGGGACATCGGCTGGTCGCGGGCGCTGCTCGGGGCGCCGACCGCGTCGGATGCGGCCGGGCCCGGGGCGGTGTCGCTCGCCGAGCGGGCGAAGCTGCTCGCGGCGCTGCCGGGGGCGGAACGGGCGGACTGGGTCGCGGAGTTCATCGCGGCGCACGGGCTGTCCGAGGCGTTCCAGTTGCTGGGGGTGTGCGGCACGCCGTGGGCGCGGCCGCTCGGGCGGTCCGTGGTCGATGCGTTGAACATCGCGCGGGACGCGGGGAGTTACCCGTGGAGCTTCAGCGGGGTGATGGGGCTCGCGGAGCGCTGCCTGGACCCCGAGGAAGTGGTGCGGCTCGACGGGCTCACGGCGGCGGTGGAGGAACCGGAGGGGTCGGCGCCCGGAGCCGGGGGGTACTGGACGGAGGCGTTCCAACGCCTCGCCGGCACGTTGCGGCTGCGCCGGGCGATGCGGGACGAACTGGCTCCGCCGTGATCCGGCCCCGGGGCCCGGCCCCGCGTCCCTGGTGCGCGGCACCGGGAGCGAGGCCACGGGGCTCCGCCCCGGGCCCCGCTGCTCAATCGCCGCAGGGGCTTAATTGGTCAGCCGCCGGACGGTTCCGGTTGGCGGACGTTGGACCGGACCCAGTCGACGATGGAGGCGGTCGTGGCGCCCGGGGTGAAGATCTCGGCAACGCCCTTCTCCTTCAGGGGCGCGATGTCCCCCTCAGGGATGATGCCGCCGCCGAAGACCTTGATGTCCGCGGCGTCGCGCTCGGCGAGGAGCTCGATGACGCGGGCGAAGAGCGTGTTGTGCGCGCCGGACAGGATGGAGAGACCGATCGCGTCGGCGTCCTCCTGGATGGCGGTGTCCACGACCTGCTCGGGCGTCTGGTGCAGGCCCGTGTAAATGACCTCCATACCGGCGTCGCGCAGCGCCCGCGCGATCACTTTGGCCCCGCGATCGTGGCCGTCGAGTCCCGGCTTCGCGACGACCACGCGGATCGGACCGGCTGCCACACCCATCACTGCCTCCCTGAAACGACTGCTCAAGCAAAAGTTGAAGCGATTGTTCAAAAGACTGATGCCCGAAGTGAACGAACGTTATCGACAGCATCCCGCAAGCCGCCGTTTCGCGGTGCGGACCGAGGGGGAAATCACACGTGGGACACATTCGCTGCGCGCCGCGACTGCCAGGCGGGACTTCACCGCCAGATCCGGGACAGGCGCGAGGGAGCCGCTTCGAGGTCGCCGCGCCACCGCGCCGACAGCCGCACGGCACGGTGGCACGGTGCTTCCGGCTGCCGTTCGGACCGATGAGTCGGCGCATCGGGCACGGCCGGCGCCGCGGGACCGCTTCGGCCGGCTCTCATGAGCGCACACGGGGGACAGAGGAGTCCTCCCGTGTGCCGACGGGAGGTTGACCGATGAAGGTCACGAGGACTTTGCCCTTTCGCCCCCTCTGCCACTTGCTGCCCACGAGACTGGCCGGTCTCTCGATCGCGCTCCTGAAGGCGACCGCCCTGGAGCTGGCGATCCTCGCGGGCCATCTGCTCCTCTATCCCTCGGGCATCCTCCCGGAACGAAGGCAGCAGCCCCTGGCGCTGCCCCGCCAGCCCTCGGCCTACGTCCCGATGGACATGGAAACCGTCACGGTGGAGGAGAGCCCTCCTATAGAACCGGCAGAGGCGAGCGCCCCGACAGCAGCGGACGCGCCGCGCCTGCCCTCCCGCGCCAAGCCCCCGGTCCTCCTCCTGCACGGATTCATCGACAACCGCTCCGTCTTCGTTCTGCTGCGCCGTTCCCTCGCGCAGCACGGCAGGCAGCACGTCGAATCGCTCAACTACTCCCCGCTCACCTGCGACATCCGGGCCGCGGCCGCGCTGCTCGCCCGGCACGTGGAGGAGGTGTGCGAGCGCTCGGGCCAGGACAGGGTCGACATCGTGGGGCACAGCCTGGGCGGTCTGATAGCCCGTTACTACGTGCAGTGCCTCGGCGGCGACACGCGCGTGCGCACGCTCGTCACCCTCGGAACCCCGCACGGCGGCACGCGGGTGGCGCCGCTCGCGGACGCGCACCCGATCGTCCGTCAGATGCGGCCCGGCTCGTCCGTCGTCGAGGAGTTGAAGCGGCCCGCGCCCGGCTGTCGTACGCGCTTCGTGAGCTTCTGGAGCGACCTCGACCAGTTGATGCTGCCCCTGGAGACCGCGTGCGTGGACCACGTGGACCTGCTCGCGCAGAACGTGCGGGTCACGGGCATCGGCCATCTCGCGCTGCCGGTGCACCCGGCCGTCGCGATCGGCATCCGTCAGGCCCTCGACGCGGAGCACGCGGAAGGAGCGCGCGCCGCGGACAAGGCCGGCGGTGGTCTGACGGTCGCCTGACCGCCCGCTCCGCGCTCACCGGCACCCGTAGAACCCGAGCGCGATCCGCACCCCGACCCGCACCGGACGCACGTAAAACCCGCGACATGTCGCGGGTTTCGTCGAACGGGTCTCGAACTCAGGGCCAAGGAACTGTCCACAGTCCACCCAAAGGCGGCTGATTGCCCGTTTCCCCTGGCCCGGAAACCCGACGAAGATTGTCGTGCCCTCATACCGACGGGTACAGTCACCGCACTGCTCTGGCAGCCCCTGTTGTCGAGGCGAAAGAGAAGTTGGTGAACGACCGCAATCCGTCGGGGACCGCGCCTTATGCGGCGTACGACGGTCACTCCGCGACCAGCTTCGCAAGCGATCCGCTCTTCGGCGACATGGCAGAGGACCCCTACGAACCCGGTTCCCACGCGACCGGCCAGTGGAACACGGCCCCCCAGCAGCAGTACGCCGACCCCTACGCCTCCGCGTACTACGACACCGGCACGTACGACGCCGGTTCCTTCGGTACCGGTTCCTACGACACGACCGGCGCCTGGGCGACCGGCGGGTACGAGCAGGTCGCCGACATCCCGGCGCAGCAGCCCCGGTCGATGGCCGAGCAGCACACCACGGGTCAGTGGGACACCTCGGCGTACGAGGCGCAGATGTACGCGGCTCAACACCCCGACACGCAGAGCTTCGAGGCCCCGTCCTTCGGGACGCAGACCTTCGACGGACAGACGCACACGCAGTCGTTCGACACGCAGTCCTTCGAGACCCAGTCCTTTGAGACCCAGTCCTTTGAGACGCAGTCCTTTGAGGCCCAGAGCTTCGAGACCCAGAGTTTCGAGTTCCAGGGGTACGAGGCCCAGCACTTCGAGGCCCAGGGCTTCGAGACGCAGAGCTTCAGCACGCACGACATGCTCGGCGCGCCCGACCCGCACGACACGCAGGGCTTCACCCACACCTTCGAAGCCCCGGTCTTCGGTACGACCGCTTATGACACGGGCGCGTACGACGCCACGCAGTGGAACGCCTCGGACGCCACCGGCACCGCAGAGCCCCAGCCCCAGCCCGAGCCCGAGCCCGAAGCGATCGCGGAGTCGGCCCCCGAAGCGGACCATGCGCACGGGCCCGCCCTCGACCTCGACTCCGCTCCCGAGCCCGCCCCCGCGACCCCGAAGCCTACGACACGCAGGGCCGGGAAGAACGTCTCCCGTGGCCGCGCCGGCCGCCGTCGTCCGGTCAAGCGGTCCGCGCTCGTCACCGTCGTCGTGCCGTCGGTCTGTGTGGTCGGCGTCGCCGGGATCGCCGCGGCGAGTGTCGGCGGCAGCGGGGACGACGGCAAGGAGACGCAGGCCGCGGCCGCTACGGACGCGCAGGCCGTGAAGCCGGCCGTCGCCAACAACAAGCTGGACTCGCAGCTGAAGGATCTCTCCGCCGACGCGGGCGACTTCGCCGACCGGGCGAGCCGCACGCAGGAGCGGATCGACCTCAAGGCGAAGCAGGAGGCGGCGCGCAAGGAGGCCGCCGAGGAGGCCGCGCGCAAGGAGGCGGCGCGGCCCAAGTTCGTGCTGCCGGTGAAGCAGCACGGGCTGAGCGCCTTCTTCGGGCAGGCCGGCGTCAACTGGATGTCCCAGCACTCCGGCATCGACTTCCCCGTCTCGTACGGGACTCCGGTGATGGCCGCGACGGACGGCACCGTGAAGACGCAGTGGAACAGCGCGTACGGGAACATGGCCATAGTCACCGCCAAGGACGGCACGGAGACCTGGTACTGCCACCTGTCCTCGCACACCGTGATGAACGGTCCGGTGAAGGCCGGTGACGTGATCGCGCGGTCCGGGAACTCGGGCAACTCGACCGGCCCGCACCTGCACTTCGAGGTGCGGCCCGGCGGCAGCGCGGCGATCGACCCGCTGCCGTGGCTGCGCAGCCACGGCCTCAACCCGAACTGAGCCGCCCCCCGTAGAGAGCGGCCGCAGCGCGACTACAGCTTCTCGACCGGCGCGTACCGCAGCAGCAGACGCTTCGGCTTCGGGTCGCCGAAGTCGATCGACGCCTCCGACTTGTCGCCCGTGCCCGACACGCCCACCACCGTGCCGAGCCCGAACTGGTCGTGCGTGACGCGGTCGCCGACGGAGAGGGCCACCACCGGCTTGTCGCCCGCGCGGCGCGTGGCGAAGGCCGGCGTCGAACCCGTGCGGGAGCGCGAGGACGACAGGGACGCCGCGATGCCGCCACCGATGCTCTTGGTCGAGGCCGCAGGCGTGGACGGTCCTGTGCGCTTCCAGTCCAGGTGCGCGGCCGGGATCTCCTCCAGGAACCGGGAGGGTGGGTTGTACGAGGGCTGGCCCCAGGCGCTGCGCATGGAGGAGCGCGTCAGATAGAGGCGCTGTCGCGCGCGCGTGATGCCCACGTACGCGAGCCGCCGCTCCTCCTCCAGCTCCTTGGCCTGGCCGAGGGAGCGCATGTGCGGGAAGACGCCGTCCTCCAGGCCGGTGAGGAAGACGACCGGGAACTCCAGGCCCTTGGCGGTGTGCAGGGTCATCAGCGTGATGACGCCGCTGCCGTCGTCGTCCTCGTCGGGGATCTGGTCGGAGTCGGCGACGAGCGCGACGCGCTCCAGGAAGTCGGAGAGTCCCCCGCCGCCCGTCTCGGACTCGCCCTCCGCCGTGTCCTCGCCCGCGGCGGACTCCTGCTCGAACTCCAGGGCCACGGCGGCGAGTTCCTGGAGGTTCTCGATGCGGGTCTCGTCCTGCGGGTCGGTGGAGGCCTGCAACTCGGCGAGATACCCGGTGCGTTCGAGGATCGCCTCCAGGACCGTCGCCGGGCCCGCGCCCGACTCCACGATCGTGCGGAGGTCCTCCATCAGCGTGTTGAACCGCTTCACGGCGTTCGTCGAGCGGGCCGCCATCCCGTACGCCTCGTCGACGCGGCGCAGCGCCTGCGGGAAGGAGATCTTCTCGCGCTGGGAGAGCGCGTCGATCATCGCTTCGGCGCGGTCGCCGATGCCGCGCTTGGGCACGTTGAGGATGCGGCGCAGCGGCACCGAGTCCTCGGGGTTGGACAGGACGCGCAGATAGGCCAGGACGTCCCTGACCTCCTTGCGCTCGTAGAAGCGGACGCCGCCGACGACCTTGTAGGGCAGGCCGGTGCGGATGAAGATCTCTTCGAAGACACGGGACTGCGCGTTCGTCCGGTAGAAGATCGCCACGTCGCCCGCCAGCGCGTCGCCCGCGTCGGTGAGCCGGTCGATCTCGTCGGCGATGAACTGGGCCTCGTCGTGCTCGGTGTCCGCGACGTAGCCGGTGATCTGGGCGCCGGGCCCCTCGTTGGTCCACAGGTTCTTGGGGCGGCGCGACTCGTTGCGCTCGATGACCGCGTTCGCCGCGCTGAGGATCGTCTGCGTGGAGCGGTAGTTCTGCTCCAGGAGGATCGTCTTCGCGTTGGGGTAGTCGTCCTCGAAGTCGAGGATGTTACGGATCGTGGCGCCGCGGAACGCGTAGATCGACTGGTCCGCGTCACCCACGACGCACAGCTCGGCCGGGTCCGCGTCCTCGCCCTCGGTGGGGCCGACCAGCTCGCGGACCAGCGCGTACTGCGCGTGGTTCGTGTCCTGGTACTCGTCGACCATGACGTGGCGGAAACGGCGGCGGTAGTGCTCGGCGACGTCCGGGAACGCGCGCAGCATGTTCACCGTCGTCATGATCAGGTCGTCGAAGTCCAGCGCGTTCGCCTCGCGCAGGCGCGCCTGGTACATCGCGTAGGCCTGGGCGAGGGTCTTCTCGAAGCCGTCGGCCGCGGTCGCCGCGAAGTCCTCCTCGTCGATCAGCTCGTTCTTGAGATTGCTGATCTTGGCGCTGAAGGACTTCGGCGGGAACTTCTTCGGGTCCAGGTCGAGGTCGCGGCAGACGAGCGCCATGAGCCGCTTGCTGTCGGCGGCGTCGTAGATCGAGAAGGAGGACGTGAAGCCCAGCTTCTTGCTCTCCCGGCGCAGGATGCGGACGCAGGCGCTGTGGAACGTGGAGACCCACATGGCATTGGCGCGCGGGCCCACCAGGTCCTCGACGCGCTCCTTCATCTCGCCCGCGGCCTTGTTCGTGAACGTGATCGCGAGGATCTGGCCGGGGTGCACTCCGCGCTCGGCGAGCAGGTACGCGATGCGGTGCGTGAGGACGCGGGTCTTGCCGGATCCGGCGCCCGCGACGATGAGCAGCGGGGTGCCGCCGTGCGTGACGGCCGCCTGCTGGTTCTCGTTCAGCCCCTCCAGGAGGGTGGCCGCGCTCAGGACCGGGCGCGGGGCGCCGTCCCGGTAGTGCGTGTCCCTGTCTTCGGGCGCGCCGAGCCTCCCGCCGAACAGGTCGTCCGGCATCGGCTCCGGTGCCCCGTCGTCGTACTCGGGGTCCGGAGGCGGCGGCGGGGGCTCCTCCGCACCGTTCTTCTGGAGGCCGGTCAGGAAGCTGTCGTCAAAGAGGCTGCTCATCGCTCTCCGAGTCTAGGCCGCCCCACTGACAACCCGTGGCTGCCTTCGGAACTCCAAGGGCCCTCCTCGGAAATCCACGGGGCCCTCCTCGAAACTCCAAGGGCTCTCCTGGGAACTCCAAGGGCCCTCCAGAGGGCAGATCACGAAAATGTATCGGGCATATCGAACATCAACCTTCACAGCAGCCACACGAGTTGGCTACGGTGCAGCCGGGCAGCCCGTCCCCCCGCCCGCGGATGTCGCGGCGAACGGGCAGCCCCCGCTGAGTTCCGTACGCCGTAAGGCAGGGAACCGGGGACCCAACCGACCTTGGGGTGAATCGGTCAGCCGACCGTAGGGCAGCCTTCCGCGTACCACGCCCGAACCCGACAGCTAACCCGGTAGGCGGAGGACGGAAGGAGTCGCCTGCCTTGGCGTCGCACCGCAAGCCCCGCAGCCGTTCCCGGATCACCGGCGGCCTTCGCACGACCCCCGCGGTCGGCATCACCACCGCCGCCCTCACCTCCGTGGCACTGCTCTCGCAGACGGCACAGGCCGCGCCCGCGCAGCCGTCGTCCAAGCCGCGCCTCGAAGAGGTCCAGCAGAAGGTCGACACCCTGTACCGGCAGGCCGAGGTCGCCACCCAGAAGTACAACGGGGTGAAGGAGCGGACCGACTCCAAGAAGCAGCAGGTCGACAAGCTCCTCGACGATGTCGCCCAGCGCACCGACGACATGAACACGGCCCGCCAGAAGCTCGGCAGATACGCCGCCGAGCAGTACCGCTCGGGCGCGGTCAGCGACACCGCGACCATGTTCCTCGCGGACGACCCGGAGGACTACTTCTCGCAGCGCCAGCTGATGAGCCGGCTCACCGACGAGCAGAAGAAGTCGGTCGACGACTATCAGGCGCAGGCGCGCGAGACCGCGAAGAAGCGCACCGAGGCGCAGTCGAGCCTCCAGGACCTCACCGAGTCGCAGACCGAGCTGAGGTCGACGAAGGAGACCGTCCAGACGAAGCTCTCCGACGCGCGGGGGCTGCTGGCCGAGCTGACCGCCAAGGAGAAGGCGCGGCTCGCGGCGATCCAGAAGGCCAAGGAGGAAGCGGCCCGCAAGAAGGCGGCCGAGCTGGCCGCCAAGCAGAAGGCCGCGGAGGCGAAGCGGAAGGCGGCCGAGGAGGCCGCGCAGAAGGAGCAGGAGTCGTCCGGCTCCTCGGGCTCGGGTTCCTCGGGCTCCTCCGGCTCCGGTTCCTCTTCCTCGGACGCCTCGTACGCCACGAAGGCCGCGCAGGCGCTCGCGTTCGCCAAGTCGCAGGAGGGCAAGCCGTACGTGTGGGGCGCCACGGGCCCGGACTCGTACGACTGCTCGGGCCTGACGCAGGCGGCGTGGAAGTCCGCGGGGATCTCGCTGCCCCGGACGACCTGGGACCAGGTCGAGGTCGGCAAGACGGTGCCGCTCTCCGACATCCAACCCGGTGACCTGGTGTTCTTCTACGACGACATCAGCCACGTGGGCCTCTACATGGGCGACGGCATGATGGTCCACGCGCCGAAGCCGGGCGCGGTCGTGCGCGAGGAGTCGATCTACTACGACGGCACGTCGTCGATCCACAGCGTGGTGCGACCGGCCTGACCCCACGCGGAAGGGCCCGGCAGGTGCGACCTGCCGGGCCCTTCTGTACGTCTTGGTACGCGCTTGTACGTCTTGGTACGCGCTCGCTCAGGTCCAGAGCACCGCGATGAAGATGTTGACGACAGTGAGCGCGCCGACGGTGATGAAGAGGCCCTTCTCCGCCTTCTCCTCGTCCCGCTTCACGTAGACGATGCCGAGGATCACGATCAGGAGCGCGAGCTTCACGCCGATCTTGATGTTGTTCACGGTGCTGCCGTCGGCCTGGTTGAGGCCGACCAGGGCGACGCCGGTCACCAGCATGGTCAGGGCGCCGTGCAGCATCGCCTTGTTGAAGCGGGCCGCGCCCTCCTTCATCGCCGACATCTGCGTGAGGAAGCCGCCGAGCAGCGAGGCGATGCCGATGATGTGCAGGCCGACGAAGAGGTGGATGAGTACGTCCATGGCTCGGAGCCTAACCGGACGCCCATGGCCCACTACGGGCACCCCTTTGCCACTCTGTTATCACTCTCCGCCACCATCCGTAACAAACAGGCCAGTTGCGAACAATCCGACACCAACCCGTTACGCAGAGGTTTAGCGTCCTTCCTCAGGTGACCGGCTCCCCACCGCCGCCCGGGCCAGGGGCGGCAGTCGGACACCCCGCCGAGAAAGGTCCGGCGGCGGCCCGCTCCCCTGTGCGGGCCGCCGCCGGACGCGCGACCGGGGGCCGTGCGATGCGTACGGCGCCCAGAGGAGGACCTTGTGCCGGCAGCTCATCGAAAGCCCCGACCGCGTTCGCTCCGCGGTGGGGGCACGGCCCGCACCGCGGCCACGCTCGCCCTCGCTTCCGCGGCCACCGTCACCGCCCTCGACGGCGGGGCGGCGCACGCGGAACCCGAGCTCGGCCCCGCACAGGTGCGGGCCAAGGTCGACAAGCTGTACCAGGAGGCGGAGGTCGCCACCCAGAAGTACAACGGGGCGAAGGAGAAGGCGGACGGGGCGCGGAAGAAGGTGGACGCCCTCCAGGACGAGGCGTCCCGGCGCACCGAATCGCTCAACTCCCAGCGGGAGAAGCTGGGTTCGGTCGCGGCCTCCCAGTACCGCACGGGAGGCGTGGACCCGTCGGTCCAGCTGCTCCTCTCCTCCTCCCCCGACGCCTACCTCGACAAGGCGTCCCTCACGGAGCGCGTCGGCGCGCGGCAGGCCGCCGCGGTCACCCGCGTACAGGGCGAACTCCGCGAGATCGACCAGCTGCGCGGCGACGCCGACGGCACGCTCTCCGAACTCCGTGCCAAGAAGGCCGAGTTGGAGGACAACAAGAAGAAGGTGAAGCGAAAACTCGCGGAGGCCCGGCGCCTCCTCGACCGCCTCACCCCTGAGGAGCGCACCGCCACCCCCGCGACGAGCGAGCGCTCCTCCCGCTCGGCGGAACGCGCCGACCTCTCCCAGGCGCCCAACTCCCGCGCCAAGGAGGCGATCTCCTTCGCGTACGGCGCGCTGGGCAGCCCCTACGTATGGGGCGCCACAGGGCCCTCCTCCTTCGACTGCTCGGGCCTGACGATGGCCGCGTACAAGGCGGCCGGGGTCTCACTCCCCCGCACGACGTACTCCCAGATCGACGCGGGCCCGCGCGTACCGAAGTCCCAACTCCAGCCGGGCGACCTGGTCTTCTTCTACTCCTCGATCAGCCACGTGGGCCTCTACATCGGAGGCGGCAAGATGATCCACGCCCCGAACCCGAGCGCACCGGTACGGGTGGCCCCGATCGACGAGATGCCGTTCGCGGGGGCGACGCGGGTGGCGTGACGCCGCACCGGTCACACGGGCTTCTCCCACACCGACACGTGCTGCCGGCTCTCGCCCGTGAAGGGCTCCCGGGTCCACCCGTCCCACCGCTCGCGCAGCCGCAGCCCGGCGATCCGCGCCATGAGGTCGAGCTCGGCGGGCCAGACGTAGCGGAAGGGGATGGTCCAGTAGGACCCCTTCCCGGTCCCGGGATCCACCTCCACATAGTTCGAGCTCATGGCTTGCGTGGCGACGTCGTAGCGGTCGAAGGCCCACCGGTTCTCGCTCACCTCGAACGGCACGGCCTCCTGCCCGTACGGCAGCAGCCGCAGGTCCGGCACGCTGGTCTCGATGACGAAGCAGCCGCCGGGCGCGAGGTGCGCGGCGGCGTTGCGGAAGCAGTCGACCTGCGCGTCCTGCGAGGTCAGATTCATGACGGTGTTGAAGACGAGGTACGCGAGGGTGAAGTCCGGGCGCCCCGCGCGGGCGGTGGCGAAGTCCCCGATCGTGACCGGGACGCCCTCCCCACCGGGCTTGGCCCGCAGCCGCTCGACCATCGCCTTCGACAGGTCGATCCCGTGCACGTCGACGCCGCGCGCGGCGAGCGGAAGGGCCACGCGCCCCGTACCGACGGCGAACTCCAACGCGGGCCCTGCACCAGCGAGTTCGGCGAGGAAGTCGACGGTCGGGTCGAGGGCTTCAGGGGTGAACATCCGGGCGGAGGACCGGTCGTAGTCCGCCGCGATGTGTTCGTCGAAGTAGCCGTCGGGGTCGTCCGTCATCACTCCGCCCTCCCCGTGACCGCAACCGTCACGCCAAGGCCCACCATCGCGAGGCCGCCCGTGCCGCCGACCGCCGCGAGACGGCGTGGGGAGCGGGCGAACCAGGTGCGGGCCGTGGACGCGGCGAGGCCCCAGAGGCTGTCGGAGGCGATCGCGATCACGTTGAACACCAGGCCCAGAAGCAGCATTTGGAGCACCGTGTGCCCCGCCTCCCGGTCGACGAACTGGGGCAGCACCGCCGCGAAGAAGACGATCGTCTTGGGGTTGGCGACGCCCACCGCGAAGCCCTCCCAGAGGGTGCGCAGGGTACTGCCGCGGCCCGCCTCGCCCCGCTCCTCCTCGAACACCGCACGCAGCGAACGCCGTTGACGTATCGCCTTGATGCCCAGGTAGATCAGATACGCAGCGCCCACCAGCTTCAGCGTCATGAAGATCGCCACCGAGCGCTCGACGAGCGAGCCGATACCGAGGGCGACGGCGATCACGAGGACGTACGCCCCAAGGGTGTTGCCCGCGACCGTCGTCAGCGCGGCGCGGCGGCCCTGGGCGAGGGCGCGGCCGACGACGAAGATCACGCTCGGGCCCGGGACGACGATCAGCAGCAGGGACATCGCCGCGAAGGCGAGGAGGCGGTCGGCGGACATCATGGGGTCCATGGAGCCACAAACCCCGCGCGGGCTCCACCCGTTAATTCACGCCAGGACGTCAGACCAGCCGTCGCGCCGTCGCCCACCGCGTCAGCTCGTGCCGGTTCGAGAGCTGGAGCTTGCGCAGCACCGCAGAGACGTGCGACTCGACCGTCTTGACGGAGATGAAGAGCTGCTTGGCGATCTCCTTGTACGCGTAGCCGCGCGCGATGAGGCGCAGGACCTCGCGCTCGCGCTGGGTGAGGCGGTCGAGGTCCTCGTCCACCGGCGGCGCGTCCGTCGAAGCGAAGGCGTCGAGGACGAAACCGGCGAGGCGTGGCGAGAACACCGCGTCGCCCTCCTGGACGCGGAAGATGGAGTTCACGAGGTCCGTGCCGGTGATCGTCTTCGTGACGTAGCCGCGGGCGCCGCCCCGGATCACGCCGATCACGTCCTCCGCCGCGTCCGAGACCGACAGCGCCAGGAAGCGCACCGGGTTCTCCGCGTCCCCCATCATCTGGGCGCTGCGGCGCAGCACTTCGACGCCTCCGCCGCCCGGGAGGTGCACGTCGAGGAGCACCACCTCGGGCCTTGTCGCCGTGATCACCGTGATCGCCTGGTCGACGTCGGCGGCCTCGCCGACCACCTCGACGCCCGTCTCCTCGGTGCGGCCGATCTCCGCCTGGACGCCGGTGCGGAACATCCGGTGGTCGTCGACCAGGACCACTCGTACTCGTCGCGTCTGAGCTGCCTCGTCGGTCATGACGTCCCTTCCGCCCTCTTCATGGTCAGTTCGACCTCGGTGCCGCCGTCCGGTACCGCCCGCAGCCGGGCCGTCCCGCCGTTGCGTTCCATCCGGCCGATGATGGATTCTCTTACGCCCATGCGGTCGGGCGGGATGGAGTCGAGGTCGAAGCCGGGTCCCCGGTCACGTACGGAGACGAAGACCTCTTCCCCGTCGACGTCGCCCTCGACCTCCGCGTACACCTGGACCGCGCCGCCCACGCCACCGTACTTGGCGGCGTTCACCATCGCTTCCCTCGCGGCCTGCATCTGTGCCGACAACTGCTCGTCGAGCAGGGTGTCGCCCACCACCACGACCTCCAGCGGGACCCCGTGCTTGTCCTCGACCTCGGCCGCGTTGCGCTTCACCGCCTCCGCCACGGTCTCCGGCTCCTGCGGGTTCTCCGCGGCGGCCGGTTTGTAGAGCCACGCCCGCAGGTCGCGTTCCTGGGCGCGGGCGAGGCGGCGCACCTCGGCCGGGCTGTCCGCGTTGCGCTGGATCAGGGTGAGCGTGTGCAGGACCGAGTCGTGCACATGGGCCGCGACCTCCGCCCGCTCCTGCGCGCGGATGCGCATCAGGCGTTCCTCGGAGAGGTCCTGCGTCATCCGGATCAGGTAGGGGCCGGCAAGAAGCGCGATGCCCACGATGACGGCGAGCGCCGCCTGGAGGATCGGGCCGATGTGCTCGGTGGCGCCCTGCGTGACGAAGACGCCGGTGACGCCCACGCCGACGAGCAGCACGCCGGAGGCCGCGCGGGCCAGGCTCAGCGTGCGCTTGCGGCGGCCGACCTCCATCCAGCGGGCCCTGCGCGCATTGTCGGCCTGCCGCCAGACGAGGGCGACGCCCGCGGCGACGAGCACGGTGGGGATCAGATACGCCTTGGTGTTGCCGGTCAGGTTCACGTTCTCCACGAAGATCATCGCTACGACGACCATCAGGAGCAGGGCGAGGATCTGGCCCTTGTCCGGCTTGCGCGTCACCAGCCGGCGGCGGCCGTCGGGGGACGTCTCCGTACTGAGGACGGGCGGGCGGTCCGCGCCGACGCCGCCCACGCCGAGCGGCACGAAGAACCAGAACGCCGCGTACAGCAGCGCCCCGAGCCCGTCCGCCATGAACAGGCCGACGAAGACCAGGCGCACCCAGATCACCGGCAGCCCGAGATGCCCCGCGAGGCCCCGCGCGACTCCGCCCAGCCAGCGTCCGTCGCTGCTGCGGTAGAGCTTGCGCGGCGGCCGCGGGTCTCGGTCCTCGGCGAGGGGGGCGGTCGCTGCTTCCGGCATGCCACCGATCGTCACACGCGGGAGAGGGGCCGGGCATCAGGGTCGGCCCCGGATACTTCCCTGATCTTCGGGCCCGGGGTCGTGGCCGCGGGTGACGCCGAGGACTCAGGGACGATCTCAGGGTTCGGCCAGGGTTGTCCCGACTGCCGCGGACGGGCCTCGGCCGTCACGATGTACGTATGACGGAGCAGCCTCCTCAGGACACGGACACCGTGGCCCCCGAACCGCCCCCGGCCAGGTCACTGCGCGGATTCCGCAGGGACCGGCGGTACAAGACGCTGGGCGGGGTGTGCGCGGGGCTCGGCCGGCAGTGCGACATGGACCCGGTGATCTTCCGCATCGGCCTGTCGGTGCTCTCGGTGACCGGCGGCGTCGGGCTGATCTTCTACGGCTTCGCGTGGCTGTTCGCGCCGTACGACGACGAGGACGAGAACGAGTTCCGCAAGCTCCTCACGGGGCGGGTGGACGGCCCTGGGCTCGCCGCGATCGTCACCGCGCTCGTCGGCTGTGGGGTCTTCCTCTCCATGCTCAACAACGGAGGCGCGCTGACCTTTGCCGTCGTACTCGCCCTGTTGCTGGCCGGCGCCGGCTACTGGTCGCAGGCGCGGCGCGGCGCCGACCCGGACCCGGTGGCGGCCCAGGCCGTCGCGGACGCGCCGCCGGAGGCGCAGGCCCCGCCGGTCGCGCGCGGGCCTTCGTGGTGGCGCGACCCGATCGTGAAGGACGGTACGCACGACGGCGCCACCGGCTACCTGTGGGGGCCGCCCGGCGCCGATGAACGCCCGGCGGCCCGGTTCGGCTCCTGGCGCGGGCCCGTCGCCGCAGGGCCGGCCGCGCCACCGCAGCCCTCCGGACCGCGCGGCATCGGCGCGCTCACGTTCCTCGGGGCGCTGATCGCCGGCGCCGTCGGCACGGGCGTCACGTGGGACGAGCGCACGTTCAGCGCCAGCCTGCAGACCGGCCTCGCCTGCGCGCTCGCCGTGTTCGGCCTGGGCATCGCGGTGAGCGCCTTCCGCGGCCGCACCGGGGTCGGCTCGATCCTCCTCGCGCTGATCACGGCGGGCCTGCTCACGGCATCCGCCGCGCTGCCCGCGAACATCAGCACGGAGTGGGCGGAGCGGAACTGGAACCCGGCGAGCGCCACGGACCTGCGCCAGAGCTACGAACTGGGCTCGGGCGACGGCACGCTCGACCTGTCCGGTGTGGACCTCGCCGAGCACGCGACCGCGACCACCCACGTCGAGGTCGGCGCGGGTCGGGCGACGATCGTGCTGCCGCCGGACGCGGACGCGGAACTGCACCTCGAGGTCGGGGTCGGGGCCATCCGGCTCCCCGAGGACGTGTCGCGCGACGTGGACATCCGGCCGGGCCTCGACCGGAACATCACGATTCCGGCGCGGGGCGACGGAGCGAAGGACGCCGGCACCCTCAAGGTGCACGTCGAGGTCGGGCTCGGACAGGTGGAGGTGGACCGTGCGAAGTGAATTCCATCCGGGCCGGCTGGTCGCGGGCCTGGTCCTGATGACGACGGCCGTCGTCTACTTCGGCGACGCGGGGGGCGCGTGGGACACGCCGTGGTTCGCCGGGATCCCGCTGGTGTGCGGGGGCCTTTGCCTGGCGGCGGTCGTCGGAATGGTTCGGCGGATGACGGGGTTGCGCTCCCGGGGCTCCGCCCCGGACCCCGCGGGCTCTCGTTCGACAACGGGGCTCAATAAGTAGCGCCCCGCGGCCGCGCCGCCATCCGCCTCAATACCCGGACGACCTGAGCCTGCGCCCCCGCCACCAGGAATCCACCGACCACACCGCCGCCCCCGCCAAAACCAAAGGCAGCCACGCCATCAGATACGCCAAGTCGTTCCCGAGGTAATACGGCTCCGTCGCCCAACTCACCGTCAACCACAGGCTCAGCGAGATCAACGCCCCACCGACCGCCGCGAGCCGCGTAAGAATACCGAGCAGCGCCCCGACCCCGACCGCCAATTCGCCGAAGGCAATCGCGTAGCCGAACCCCGACGGCGACTTCAGCGCGAGGTCGACCAGCGCCGGGATCGCGGACGTGTCCCGCACGCCCCGCATCTGGTCACCGATCGAGCCGCCCCCGCTGGCCTTGAAGAACGCGCTGTCGGTGAGCTTGTCGAAGGCGGCGTAGATGAACGTGACGCCGAGGAAGATCCGCAACGGCACGAGCGCGTACCTCTGCGCCGCGTCGCGCCGTCCTCCGGACGGTGGGCCGTAGTTCGTGGTCAGGTCGGATCGCATGCCGTGCGCCATAGCCGCTCCGCCGCCTCTCGGGCCTGGTGTCTTTACCTGACCATACGTACGAGAGCACGCCCGGGCTCACTACGGAAGCCGATCGGCCCCTTCAGTCGACGACGTCGATGCCGCACCGGTTCGTCTCGACGCCCGCCGCCGTGATCACCTGCACCTCGACCCGCCCCGGCTCCACATCCACCGGCACGGGCACCGTGAGCAGCGCGTCGGTCGGGTTGGTGAAGCCGCCGGCGACCGGGACGAGCGGCACATGGACGTGGACCGGGCCGATCCGCACGGCGACCCGCGCGAGCTGGTCCACGGTGCCCGCCCCTGCCGGCACGAATCCGGCGCCGCGGATCTCGATGTCGTCGCCGGTGCGGATCGGCGCGTCCAGGTCACCGGCCTCCCGCGCCCGCACCACGGAGAGGATCGCCGGCCGGCCGCCCTCCGCGTACTTGCCGGTGAGATACGTCGCCGCGGACACGGCCACCAGGACCGCGAGGGACCACGGCAGGTCCGGCAGCTGGTCGGGCCGGCGGGCGAGGCGGACGACCGCCCAGACGACGACGGCCGCGCCCACGGCGGCGTACTGGATGTCCGTGAAGCTGCCGCGTCCGGAGTCGTCGGTGAGCAGGTCGGCGACGCGCGGCCGCGGCGCCCGGAGCTTCTGCAGCCGCTGCCCGCCGACGCGGACCCCCACCACCCGCCGTACCAGCACGGCCACCGCGCACACCACCGCGAGTACCGTCAACAGGCCTGCTCCACGCACGAGTTCGAGGCCGTCGATGAGCGCGTCACGCCGCGCGGGCCCCGAGGCGAGCGCCAGTTCACCGGCGAGGACGAGGACCGCGTACAAGGTCGGCAGGAGCACTCCGCACGCCACCGCGCGCGAGGTCGACAGGCGGTTGTCCTCGCCGATCAGCGGCGCGAGCATGCCGCCGCGCGCCCGGTGCAGATACCCGGCCGCGGTGAGCAGCCCGCCCACCACCAGCGCGGCCACGAGCCCCGCCGTGCGGGCTGCGGTCCAGCCGGCGCCGATCGCGGTGAGCGACTGGGTGATCAGCAGCGCGACCACGCCGCCCCACACCACGCACAGCGTGCGCGGCCACAGTTGGGTGAACCAGGCCACGCCCTCCTCGCGGCCGCGGTCGGCCATCGCCCGTGCGGACTGGGTGAGTTCGTCGGAGATCCACTGCCGGGACGCCCCTGCCGAGTGCGCGACGGCCGCGGGCAGGCCCTGGCCCGCCGCCAACTCGTCCCGCTTCGCGGCGAATCGGGCGACTGCCCTGCGGTGCCCCTCGCGCGCCCCGCGCGGACAGTCGCCACAGGTGCACCCGCCCTCGTGCGCCGTCCGGTCGTTCCGCGCTTCCTGCACCGCCACTGCCGCCCCCACCCTCGTCAACTTCCGCACCCTGAAGGGGAATTGTGCCGCACGCCGGGGGCGTGAGGACGCACGGGCTCACCCCTCAGGAGTGAATGGCTTTGACCTGCATTGACCGGAGTGTTGACGTCGCTGCGAGAATTTCCGTATGGCCGAGATCATCCAGCGGGACGGAACCTGGGCCTTCGACGGAACCAGGGTCCGCATCACCCCGGGTCTGCACCGGTCGGTCGCCCTGCTGCGGCAGACCTACGGCGAGATCGACGTGCCGCTCACCGCCGTGGCCGGTGTCGCCTACGAACCCGAGCGCAAGCGTGGCCGGCTGCGCCTCACCCTGCGCGAGGCCGCCGACCCGCTCCTCCAGGCCACCGGCGGCCGCCTCCCGGAGACCGCCGACCCGTACCGGCTCACGGTCGACGCGGACCGCTCCGGGGTCGCCGAATACGTCGCCGAGGAGATCCGCCAAGCCCTGTTGCTCGAACAACTCCCACCGGGCCCCGCCGAGTCGTACCTCGTCCCGGGCCCCGCCGTGCCGGTCTCGGTGCGCTCCAGCGACGGCCTCGTCTCCTTCGACGGCAGCCGGGTCCGCATCGACTGGAGCGAGACCTCGGACCGGGTGAAGCGCTCCACGGGCCCGCGCGTCATCGCGCTCGACGACCTCGACGAGGTGGAGTGGGTCCCCAACTCCGGCTACGAGGACGGGGTGCTGCGCTTCGTCCCCAAGGGCTCGCCGTACACCAAGCTGCCGCCGGAGAAGGACTCGTACGCCCTCGACCTGTGGGGCAACGCCCGCAAGGACCTGCTGACCGCCCTCGTCGCCGCGGCGGTCACCGCCCGGCTCCCGCACCCCTCGGCGCCCCGCGGCACTCCCCCGCTGCTGCCGCACAGGACCGACCACGACGTACTGCTGCGGCGGCTGCGGGAGTTGGGCGAGCTGCACCGCCAGAACGTGCTCACGGACGAGGAGTTCGCGACGACGAAACGGGCGGTGCTGCGCGACTTCCGGTGATCAGCAGCTACTCAAGGGGCGACGACAGCAGAGTTACGGCAGCAGGGCTACGACAGCAGATCCGGCTCGCTGCGCGAGATGTCCTGCCACAGGCTCTGGTAGTTGATCCAGCCCACCAGGTCGCTGCCCGTCTGCTCGCGGGTCGCCACCGCCTGCCGCCGGTCGATCAGCACCGGTCGCCCCGCCGAGCGCGCCGCCAACTGCACCTGGCAGGCCCGCTCCAGAGCGATGAACCACCAGGCCGCCGCGTCCACCGAGTCGCCCACCGTGAGCAGCCCGTGGTTGCGCAGCACGAGCGCCTTGTTCGAGCTGAGCGCGACGGCGATCCGCTTGCTCTCCTCCGGGTCCACGCCGACGCCCGTGTACTCGTCGAGCAGCGCGTGGTCCTCGTAGAACGCGCAGGCCTCCTGCGTGATCGGCTCGACCAGCTCGCCGAGCGCGGCCACGGCGCGGCCGTACGTGGAGTGGCAGTGCGCGACCGCGACCACCTCGGGGCGGGCCCGGTGCACCGCGACGTGCGTGGTGAAGGCGGCCTGGTTGACGTGGAAGCGGCCGTCCACGACCTGCCCGTCCCCATTGGCGAGGACGAGGTCGCCGACCGTGACGTGCTTGAAGGGCACGCCGAACGGATTGACCCAGTAGCAGTCGTCGTACTCCGGGTCGCGGGCGGTGATGTGCCCGGAGACCCCCTCCTCGTACCCCAGCCGCCCGAAGATGCGCAGGGCGCCGGCCAGCCGCTCCTTGCGGTACCTGCGCTCGTCGGCGTAACTCTCGTGCACGGGCGGCATCGCGAACTTGAGCTGGTCGTGGGGTATCGGGGCGAGGTTCTGCGTCGACATGGTGCGGAAGGTACCTCCGCGACCCGCAAGGTGACAGGGCCGATGTGTGAAAAGAATGCGGCGAAACGCGCAGGGATACCGGACAGGGGATGTCGGCATTACGCGCGAGACTCGCTCCATGACGTCGAATGCGGCCACCTGGGCCACCTTCACCGAAGCCGAACCGGACCTCGCCAAGACCGTCGAGGACCGCTTCGGGCAGCACATCCACCACGTACTGGCCACGCTCCGCAAGGACGGCTCGCCGCGCACCAGCGGCCTCGAAGTCCGTTTCCTGAACGGGGAGTTCTGGCTCGGCATGATGCCCGGCTCGCTCAAGGCCCGCGATCTGCTGCGCGACCCGCGGTTCGCGGTGCAGGCCAATCCGGGCGAGGGCATGACCATGGGCGGCGGCGACGCCCGGATCAGCGGCCGGGCGCATCTGGTCGAGGACGCCGCGACCGTCTCCCGCTACACCGACCAGGTCACCGTCCCTGACCCGAACGACTTCCACCTGTTCCGCACCGAACTGACCGAGGTCACCAGGACGTACGTCGAGGACGACAAGTACCTGGTGGTGCAGGTCTGGACGCCGGGTGAGGCGGTCCGGGTCATGAAGCGCTCGTGACACACGTGAAGGGCGCCGCCCACCTCTCGGTGCGCGGCGCCCTTCAGGGTGCTGCCGTGGGGACTACTCCCACTCGATGGTGCCCGGGGGCTTCGACGTCACGTCGAGCACGACCCGGTTGACGTCCTTGACCTCGTTCGTGATCCGCGTCGAGATCTTCGAGAGCACGTCGTACGGCATCCGCGTCCAGTCCGCCGTCATGGCGTCCTCGGAGGAGACGGGGCGCAGGACGATCGGGTGGCCGTACGTGCGGCCGTCACCCTGGACGCCGACGCTGCGGACGTCCGCGAGCAGGACCACCGGGCACTGCCAGATCTCGCGGTCGAGGCCGGCCGTGGTCAGCTCCTCGCGGGCGATGGCGTCGGCCTCGCGGAGCAGGTCCAGGCGGTCCTTGGTGACCTCGCCGACGATGCGGATGCCGAGACCGGGGCCGGGGAACGGCTGGCGCTGGACGATCTCGTCCGGCAGGCCGAGCTCGGCGCCGACGCTGCGGACCTCGTCCTTGAACAGCTGGCGCAGCGGCTCGACGAGCTCGAACTCGATGTCGTCGGGAAGGCCGCCCACGTTGTGGTGCGACTTGATGTTCGCGGTGCCGGTGCCGCCACCGGACTCGACGACGTCCGGGTAGAGCGTGCCCTGCACCAGGAACGCGACCTCCGGGCCGTCCTCCTGGAGGATCTCCAGCTGCGCCTGCTCGAAGACGCGGATGAACTCCCGGCCGATGATCTTGCGCTTCTCCTCGGGGTCGGAGACCCCGGCGAGCGCGTTCAGGAACCGCTCGGACGCGTCGACGACCTTCAGCTTCGCGCCGGTCGCGGCGACGAAGTCCTTCTCGACCTGCTCGGTCTCGCCCTTGCGCATCAGACCGTGGTCCACGTACACACAGGTCAGCTGGTCGCCGATGGCCTTCTGCACGAGGGCCGCGGCAACCGCGGAGTCCACACCGCCGGACAGACCGCAGACGGCGCGCTTGTCGCCGACCTGGGCGCGGATCGCGGCGACCTGCTCCTCGATGACGCTGCCCGTCGTCCAGCTCGGCTCGATGCCGGCGCCGCGGTACAGGAAGTGCTCGAGCACCTGCTGGCCGTGCGTCGAGTGCATGACCTCCGGGTGGTACTGGACCCCGTACAGCTTCTTCTCGTCGTTCTCGAAGGCGGCGACCGGTACGACGTCCGTGGACGCGGTGACGGTGAAGCCCTCGGGCGCCGCGGAGCAGGCGTCGCCGTGCGACATCCACACGGGCTGCTCGACGGGGGTGCCCTCGAAGAGCGTCGAGTCGCCCTTCGACACGGAGAGCGGGGTGCGGCCGTACTCGCGGGCGCCGTTGTCGTCGACGGTGCCGCCGAGGGCCGTGGCCATCAGCTGGAAGCCGTAGCACATGCCGAAGACGGGGACGCCGGCCTCGAAGATCGCGCGGTCCAGGCGCGGGGCGCCCTCCGCGTAGACCGACGAGGGGCCGCCGGAGAGGATGATCGCCGCCGGGTTCTTGGCGAGCATCTCCGCGACCGGCATGGTGCTCGGCACGATCTCGCTGTAGACCCGGGCCTCACGGACGCGGCGGGCGATGAGCTGGGCGTACTGCGCACCGAAGTCGACGACCAGAACGGTGTCGGGGGCGGCGGCAGCGGAAGTCGCTGATGACACGGGTTGCCTTCCGGCGGCTTAGCAGGGGGTCGTGTGGCCGATTCTACCGGGTACGTCACCCGTGGTCGGCGTCACGGGGCTCCGCTCCGGACCCCGGCTGCTCAATCGCCGCAGGGGCTATAGTGGCCGCATGTTCTCGCACACGACCTACGTCTTTATCTATGGCAGCCGGCCCGCCGGATGCCATGGTTGTGTTGCTTGAGTTACTGACCAGCGACTTTCCCAGGCGCCCCGGGCCGACAAGGCCCGGGGCGTCTGGCGTTTCCGGGACCTGTCGATCCGGGGCTCCCACCACACCCGAGGAGCCCTCATGACCGCCACGACCGAGAACACCACCGCCGACGTCATCTCCGGCGCCCGCGAGCGCATCGACGCGCTCGACGACCGGATCATCGGTCTCGTCCAGGAACGCATGGCCGTCTCCGCCGTCGTCCAGGAGGCGCGGATCGCCTCGGGCGGGCGGCGGGTGCACCTGTCGCGCGAGAACGAGGTGCTCGGGCGCTACAGGGACGCGATCGGCAAGCCCGGCACCTCGCTCGCCATGACGCTGCTCGAACTGTGCCGGGGCCGGGCCTGACCGGCGGGGGCACCTCAGTTCGGTTGCGCCCTCACCCATACGGCGCGTGACCCGTTGGCACAGGCTTCGTTGGTCCCGGTGTCCGTGCCAGCCAGGGGCGGGCCGATCGAACCACGCGTGGCTCCGCTGGAGCGTTGAGACGTCACGGGTCATGCCGTACGTCGTGGGACCTCGCTCCAGACAAGTGACCGGACGGCAGGGGACAGCAGCCCGGTCACACCAGAGAACGGTCGGCCTCGGGGACGCCCGAGGCCGACCGGACTCCCGTACAACCCTTTTTGGCCATCACGGGTCACTTCAGCGGAATCTCCCAGCCTCTGAGGACCCGATGAAACTTCGTCGCGCACTGTTGTCCGCGGCCGCGACCGCCGCGCTCGCCCCGATCGCCCTGTTGTCCGCCCCGGCCGCGTTCGCCGACGGAGCGCCTTCGGACACGACCTCCACCGAGACCGCGTCGCCCGATCCGTCAGCGAGCGAGTCCGCGTCGCCGAGCGCCTCTGCGTCGCCCAGTGCGTCCGCTCCGGACATCCCCTCGACCGATCCGACCACGTCAAAGCCCGCGCCGCCGGAGGCGAAGAAGGCGGACGACGAGAAGACCGAGCCGTCCGACGAGTGCACCGCGGCCGAGGACAGCCCCGGCACCCTCGCCGAGCTGCGCGGGCTCCCGTCGAAGCTCGTCGCCGGTTCCGGGTGGCACGGCTTCACGTTCCGCGTCACGAACATGACCGACCAGGAGTTCGTGTCCTCCCGGGCGCAGGTGTACGCGTTCTCGTTCGCCTACGAGGACGAGTCGGACACGAGCCGGTACCTGCGCCTGCAGTGGTTCGACGGCTCCGGGTGGCGGGACCTCGACAACAACGTCGAGCACGACGCGTCGTTCCCGGCCTCCGGCCCCCTCGCCCGCGGTGCGCACTCCGACGTGAAGCTGCGCATCTCGGTCGACGCCAAGACGCCGGCCGGCGCCGGTGCCGCGCTCGGCCTCGCGGTGAGCGTGGACCCCGAGGGCGTCTGCGGCGACAGCGTACCCGAGGACGCGTACTGGGACTTCGACATCCTCGCCGCCGGTACCGCCACCGGCCAGGTGCCGCCGGCCAGTGGTCACACGGGTTCGCCGAAGCCCTCGGCCCCGGCCACGGCCACGGCCTCCGCGTCGGCCTCCGCGTCCAACGCCCCGTCGCCGCAGGCGAGCAGCAGCCCGGCCGACGGCTCGCTCGCCTCGACCGGTGCCGGCTCCGTGGTGCCGACCTTCGGCGCGGCCGCGGGTCTCGCCGTCGTGGCGGGCGGCGGGGTCATGTACGCCGTGCGTCGCCGCAAAGTGAGCAACGAGGCGTAGTCGTCCGTACGTACGAGAAGGACCCGCACTCGGAGGGGGGTGCGGGTCCTTCTCGTATCGCCACAGAGAATCAACTGGGCTGCAGCGGCTCCTTCTTGGGCGGCACCTCCGGCACCGCGAGGAGCGGGAGCTTCAGCGCGCCGAAGGCCTCCGCCGGGACCGCCGGGTTCTTCGGCTGGACGGGCGCGAGCCGCCGGTACGCCGAGCCGATCTCCGGGCGGGTGTCCTCCTCGCCCTTGTTCGGCCAGTACGACAGGGCCCGCTCGGCCTGCGCCGTGATCGTCAGGGACGGGTTCACGCCGAGGTTGGCGGTGACCGCGGCGCCGTCGACGACCGAGATGCCGGGGTGGCCGTAGACCCGGTGGTACGGGTCGATCACGCCGGTCTCCGCGCTGTCGCCGATCGGGCAGCCGCCCAGGAAGTGGGCGGTCAGGGGGGTGCCGATCAGTTCGCCGACGTTCGAGCCCGCGAAGCCGTTGATCTCCGCCGCGATCGCCGAAGCGCCCTCGGTCGCCGCCTTGATCTGCTTGGGGTTGGGGGCGCCGTGCCCCTGCTTCGCGGTGAGCAGGCCCTTGCCGACGCCGTCCTGCTTCAGATGCGTGGTCAGCGAGTTGTCGAGGGACTGCATGACGAGCCCGATGATGGTCTTCTCCGACCAGCGGCGGTTGGAGAGCGAGCGGACCATCAGGCTGGGGTGCTTGACCACGTTCGCCAGCCAGCCCGCGACGCGCGACGAGCCCTCCGCGTACGGGACCTGGAGGATCGACAGGCCGCCCATCGAGTTCGAGCCCTTGCCGTAGCGGACCGGCTCGATGTGCGTGTTGGCGTCCGGGTGGATCGAGGACGTGATCGCGACGCCCTTGGTGAAGTCGACCTTGGCGGCGCCGTGCGCCTTCTTGTAGCGCCGGTTCGTGGTCTGCGAGCCGACGAGGGCCTCGGAGTTGGTGCGGGTCAGCTCGCCCAACCGCTCGGACAGGTGCGGCAGTTGGCCGCCCGCCTTCATGCGGTGCAGCAGGGTCTGGGTGCCGTACGTGCCCGCCGCGACGACGATCTTGGGCGCGGTGAAGGTGCGGCCCGCCGCCTTCTTGTCGTCCGTGGGCAGCGTCGAGACCGCGTAGCCGCCGCGCGAGTCGTCGGTCACCGAGACGACCGAGGTCATCGGGTGGACGACCGCGCCCGCCTTCTCGGCGAGGTACAAGTAGTTCTCGTTGAGGGTGTTCTTCGCGCCGTGGCGGCAGCCCGTCATGCACTCGCCGCACTCGGTGCACGCCTTGCGGGCGGGGCCCGCGCCACCGAAGTACGGGTCCTCGACCTGCTGGCCGGGGGCCGCCTTCGACTCGCCCTCGGCGTCCTTGCCGTCGCCGAAGAAGACGCCGACGGGCGCCAGGTGGAAGGTGTCGCCGATGCCCATCGACTGGGCCGCCGCCTTCAGGTGCACGTCGGCGGGGGTCATCGTCGGGTTGAGCCGTACGCCGAGCATGCGCTGCCCCTGGTCGTAATACGGCTTCAACTCCTCCTGCCAGTCCGTGATGTGCGCCCACTGCGGGTCCTCGAAGAACTGCTTCGGCGGTACGTAAAGGGTGTTGGCGTAGTTCAGCGAACCGCCACCGACCCCCGCGCCCGCCAGGACCATGACGTTCCCGAGCAGATGGATGCGCTGGATGCCGTACATGCCGAGCTTCGGCGCCCAGAGGTAGTTCTTCAGGTCCCAGGAGTTCTTGGGGAGGGTGTCCGGGGTGAAGCGGCGCCCCGCTTCGAGGACCCCGACCTTGTAGCCCTTCTCGGCGAGCCGGAGGGCGGACACGGATCCGCCGAAGCCGGAGCCTATGACCACCACGTCGTAGTCGTAGCCGTCCTGCGTCACTTGTACGTTCTCCTTTGAACTTTGAGCGGTGGAGCGGCCATTGGCTACCTGAGGCGGAACTTCTTCATCACCGACAGGCTCACGCTCATGAACTTCGCGTACGCCTCGTCGTCCATGCCGAACGACGGGGCCATCGGCATCACGCGCTGGTGGGCGACCGTCTGGGCCTCGGTGTACTTGAGGATGCCCTCGGAGCCGTGCCTGCGGCCGAGGCCGGACTCCTTCATGCCGCCCATGGGGGACTGGACGCTGCCGTACGCGGGGGCGTACCCCTCATTGATGTTCACGGTGCCGGTGCGCAGGCGGGCCGCGACCTCGTGGCCACGCTTCGCGCTCTTCGTCCAGACCGAGGAATTCAGGCCGTACGCCGTGGAGTTGGCGAGGGTGATCGCCTCCTCCTCGTCGCTGAAGCGGTAGATGGAGACGACCGGGCCGAAGGTCTCCTCGTTGCAGACCGACATCGGGGCCTCGACGCCGTCCAGGATGGTCGGCTCGAAGAAGAACGGGCCGATGTCGGGGCGCGCGGCGCCGCCCGCGACGAGCGTGGCCCCCTTCGCGACGGCCTCGTCGACGTGCCGCGTCACCGTGTCCAGCTGCCGCTGCCCGACGAGCGAGCCCATCTCCGCGCCGTACGCGAGGGACCGGCCGAGCCGCATCCCCTTGGTGCGGGCGGCGAACCGGGCCACGAACTCGTCGGCGATCGACTCGTGGACGTACAACCGCTCGATGGAGATGCACAGTTGACCGGCCGAGGAGAAGCAGGCGCGCACGGCGCCGGCCGCGGCCTTCTCCACGTCCGCGTCCTCAAGGACCAACATGGCGTTCTTTCCGCCGAGTTCGAGCGATACGCCGACGAGGCGGGCGGCGGCGCCCTGCGCGACCTCGCGGCCGGTGCGGGTCGAGCCGGTGAACGAGACGTAGTCGGCGTGCTTGACCAGCTCCGGGCCGACGACCGGGCCCTCGCCGAGGACGACCTGGAAGACCTCGGACGGCAGACCCGCCTCGATCAGCAGATCGCGCGCCCACAGGGCGGTCAGACAGGTCTCCGTGTCGGGCTTCATGACGACCGCGTTGCCCGCGACGAAGGCGGGGAGCGCGTCGCCGACGGAGAGCTCCAGCGGGTAGTTCCACGGCGCGATCTGGCCGACGACGCCGCGCGGCTGGCGCAGCTCCGTCACCTTGGTCAGCGTCGGCACCGCGCCCGTGTGCCCCTTGGGCTTCAGGTACGACGGGGCCTTGCGGCCGTAGTGCCGGGCCGCGACCACGACGGCCTGGACCTCTTCGTGCGCGTGCAGCCGGGCCTTGCCGGTCTCCAGCTGGATCAGGTCGAGCACCTCGGCCTGGCGGGCGAGCACCAGGTCGTGGAAGCGCAGCAGCACGGCGGCGCGCTTGCGGACCGGCGTCTTCGCCCAGACCTCCTGGGCGGCGCGGGCCCGCTCGAACGCCGTCGCCACGTCCTCCGGCGTCGACTCCGGGAGGTCCGCGAGCTTCTCGCCGGTGAACGGCGTGTGGTTCGCGGTCCGCCCCGAACCGACCACGTCCTTCGTGAGCCGGGCGATCAGGTCCGGTGTCACCACGTCGACGGCCGTGCGGGCGCCCTCGGGGGCGGCCGCGACCGGGTTCGTGCGGGTCTTCTCTGCTACGTGCTCGGGGGTGGCCTGCGACTGCTTCATAGCGCGAGCGTAGGCCGGGGCGTGCGCTTTGGGTACCGGTCGGTAACAGGTTTCACCGAGTGCACACACCGCGCCAGTGATCGCTGGCAGCAAAGCCGCTGATCAGGGCTTTGCCGCCAACCTCCGCCACTTCAGAGCTTCTTGATCCCCAAGTTGGCAATGGCGGTCTTGGCGACCTCACGGCCGCGCTCGGTGAAGTCGCCCTTGCCCGGATAGTCGACCCACAACCGGTACATGTCGCCGGCCTTGGTCTTGTAGTAGAACGCCTTCGCCTCGCGCGGGACGTCCTTGTCGAAGTCCGTCCCCGTGCTGCTCACGCCGTACGTGATCGTGTTGAGCGCGGCGTCGCGGTCGTTGTACGTGACGTTGGAGTCCGTCTTGCTGGTGCTCTCGGTGTCGCTCGACATCGACGCCCCGGCGCCGCTGAACGTGCCGCCCTTGATGTCGTCGGAGTCCTTGAAGGCCTCGGCGTCGGCCGTGCCCGCGATGTCGGTCGTGTCTTCCTCGTGGTCCCAGCGCACCAGGTTCACGGAGATCGCCCCGCTCGGGTCCGCGTACGTCATCACGGACTCGTCGTCCTCGTCCGGGATCGGGATGTACGTGTCCGGCAGCCCGAGGGTCGTGTTCAGCGGCGCCCCCGCCTCGAACTCCTTCCAGCCGTCCGGCAGCGGTCCCGCGAACGGGTTCGCGAGGACCAGGTACGCCGCGACGGCCGCCACCACGACACCCGCCCCGATGCCGAGCAGGGCCTTGCGGCCCAGGCGCAGGCCGCCCTGGGCCGAGCCGATCTGGACGACCTGCGTGGGCGCCTGGGACGGGGGCTCGGCGGCCTTCTCCAGGAGGATCCTCACCTGCGCCGCGTTCGGCCGACGCGCCGGGTCCTTCTGCAGCAGGCCGTTGATGGCGTCGGCCAGCGGGCCCTGCGCGGCGGCGGGCGCGGCCGGTGTCGCGTTCAGCACGGACTGGAGCGTGGCGGGCGTGTTGTTGCGGCGGAACGGGGACACGCCCTCGGTCGCCGCGTACAGGACGACGCCGAGCGACCACAGGTCGGAGGCCGGTCCCGGGCGCTGCCCAAGGACCCGCTCCGGGGCGATGAACTCGGGCGAGCCGACGAAGCCGCCGGTGTCGGTCAGATTCGTCTCGCCCTCGATCTGGGCGATGCCGAAGTCGGTGAGGATCACGCGGTCGTGGCGGCCGAGCATCACGTTGTCCGGCTTCACGTCGCGGTGCAGGATCCCCGCGGCGTGCGCGGCCTCCAGGGCGCCGAGCACCTCCAGGCCGATGCGGGAGGCCTCGCGGACGCCGAGCGTGCCCTCCTGGAGGGCGGCGCCGAGCGAGCGGCCCTGCACGAACTCCATGACGATCCACGGCTGGCCGTCCTCGACGGCCACGTCGTGCACGTTCACGACCGAGGGGTGGTCGAGCCGGGCCGCGGCGCGGGCCTCGCGGCGCATCCGCTCGAAGGCGTTGGACCGCTCCCGCTCCGGCAGGTGGTCCGGCAGCCGCGGCTCCTTCACGGCGACCTCGCGGTCCACCGTCTCGTCCTTCGCCCGCCACACCGTGCCCATGCCGCCGTGGCCCAGCTTGCTCAGCAGCCGGTAGCGCCCGGCCACGAGCCGCCCCGCGCCCGGGTCGTGCTGCTCGGGCACGACTTGGGTGGGCTGGTGCTGCGGCTGATGCGACTGCTGCTGGTGCGGCTGCTGTTGCTGGGGCGCGGCCTGCGTGGGCTGGGCGTACGGGTTGCCGGGGTGCGGCGCGTACGGTTGTCGCGGCGGCTGGAGGCCGTAGCTGGTGGGATCGTTCGGGCCGTGTGCGGCTCCCCCGTTGTCACTCATGGGGTCATCCCTACCTCGCGGGGTACGCCGGGTTCCACCGAGGACACGAATTGTGACCGCGCTGATGCGAGGCACCGGACCCCAGGCACACCAACACCCGGCCATTACCGCCCAGATGCCGCAAAGGTGTCGACGGCCGCGTCGAAGTGGGCGCGCGCCCGGGCGGTGTCGGCGACGGGCGCCGAGACCCACACGTCGTACAGCCGGCCGCCCTCCTCCCAGCACAGGTCGACGGTGCGCCGGGCGCCCTCGGCCTCGCTGAACCCGTCCCAGGTGAACTCCCACAGCGCCGCGTCGTGCCCGTTGTGCGAGGTGTCGGTGACCTTGGCGGCGCGGTAGCCCGGGTTGCTCTTCGGCCCTTCGGCGGCGGAGCGCCGCTGCACGGCGCCGGGGCCGCCGCTCTGCGTGCGCCCCACCTTGATGCCGATGCGGTAGGTCTCGCCGGGCGACATGTAGAAGATCCGCGACCCGTCCACGGAGCGCGTGAACCCGTCGGGCACGGCGAGCCGGAACCCCTCGCGGTCCGTCACCGTGCGATACCCCTGCGGGGCCGCGGCGGACGGCGTACGGGTCCCCGGCCGGGTCACGGTGACGGTGGAGGTCGGCGAGGGCGAGGCGGAGGCGGACGGCGTACGGGTCGGGGCGGAGACGGTGGTCGTCGGCGGCGGCGCGGGCGTCTTGCCGTTGTCCCCCGCCAGCAGCACCGCGGTGGCGATCCCGGCCCCCGCGACCGCGGCCACCAGCGCCGCCGCCACGAGCAGCGCCCGGGTCGACACGACGCGCCTGCGCTCCGCCGTGGGCACGTTGGCCTGCGTCGGGGTGTAGAGCACCCGCGGCACGAGCGGGATGGGGATCGCGGGCTGCGGCGTCGCCCCGGTGGCGATGTACGCGCGCAGCAGCCGCTCGGCCTCGTCCAGGTTCATCCGGCGCACGGGGTCCCGCTCCAGCAGGCCGCGGATCACCGGGAGCAGCGGTTCGGCCTCCTCGGGCGGTCTTATCTCGTCGTAGACGACGGCGTGCAGGATGCCGCCCAACGAGTCGCGGCGGAACGGGGATTCGCCGCTCATGCCCGCGCACAGCAGCGCCCCGAGCGACCACAGGTCGGCCCCGGCCCCGGCCCGCTCCCCCTGCATCCGCTCCGGCGCCGTGTACTCGGGCGAGCCGACGAACCCGCCGTTCTCGGTGAGCGTGGTGGCGCCCTCCACCTGGGCGATCCCGAAGTCGGTGAGGACGACCCGGCCCGTCGAGCTCTCCAGGAGTACGTTCGCGGGCTTCAGGTCCCGGTGCAGCACGCCCGCGGCGTGGGCGACGCGCAGCGCGCCGAGCAGCGCGAGCCCGATCCGGGCGGCCTCCAGGGGTTCGACGGGGCCCTCGCTCGCGATGCGGTCGGCGAGCGAGCCGCCGTTCACCAGGTCCATCACGATGTACGGGTGTCCCTCGTACAGCACCACGTCGTGCACGACGATCACGTTCGCGTGCTGCAACTGGGCCACGGCCCGCGCCTCGCGCAGCATCCGCTCCCGCTGCTGCTGGGCCTCGTCCTCCGAGAGGGTCTCGTCGACGCCGAGTTCCTTGACGGCGACCTGGCGGCCGAGCAAAGTGTCGGCTGCCCGCCAGACGACGCCCATGCCACCGCGCCCGATCCTGGCCTCCAGCCGGTAACGCCCGGCGATCACACGGGCGTTGTCCCCCTCGGTCCCCATGCGCCCCATCATGCCGCACGCTTGTTCACCGGGACTGCACGGTTCCGGCCAGGGGCCCTCACCTGGCCGTCTCTGCGACAGGGCCTAGGGCCGCCATCCGCGCAGGATCGCGTCGAACTGCTGTCGCGCGCCGGGCCAGTTCGCCGCCGGCACGGACAGATAGATGGCGTACTCCGTGCCGTCGGGCGCCCGGTAGGTCTGCTCGATGGCGTGCCGCGGACCGGACGTCGTGTCCTGCGTCCCGGCGGTCCAGGTGAACTCCCACAGCGACCCGGACTGGTCCCGGAACATGTTCGACTGCAACAGCACCCGCTGGTAGTCCGGCAGCTTCAGCCGCAGCCCCTTCTCCAGGTCCAGTTGATGCTGGTACGAGTCCTGCCAGTCGGAGTCCTTGTCGATGGCGATCCGGACGAACCGCTGCCCGCCGTCGGGCGTGTAGTCGATCTGCGTGCCCTCCTGCTGCCGCTTCCAGCTGGGCGGCAGCATCAGGCTGAACCCCTCGACATCGTGCCGCCGCACCCAGTTGTCGGGAATCGAGCCGTCCCCGGGGACCGCGTCGTCCTTCCCGTCGGACCCGTCGGATCCGTCCTGGCTCCCGGAGTTCTGCTCCGCCGCCGCGTTGCCGGCTTCGGCGGCACGCTGTTCGCCGTAGTACATGGCGGCGAGCGCGCCTCCGCCGCCGACCAGCGCGGCGGCCAGGAGGATGGCGAGCGCCTTCGGCCAGCGGCGCGACTTCGCGGCGGGCGCGGGAACGGGCGTGGGAACAGGAGCGGGAGCAGGAGCAGGAGCGGGAACGAGGCCGGGCGCCGGCGGCACCACAGTGGCCGTGTCCGCCGTGCTCATCGGGGTCGGAGGAGGCGTGGACGCGGTCGGCTGGGCGGGGACGTGCACCTGCGTCGGCACGTACGCCTGCGCCGCGTTCGCGCGGCGTCCCTCCGCCGCCTCGGCGAGCATCGCCTCGGCCGCGTCGGCGTCCGGCCGCGCGGCCGGGTCCTTGCTGAGCAGCGCGCCTATGACGGGCCCGATCGCCCCGGCGTTCTCCAGCGGCTCCGGGTCGTCCTCGACGACGGCCTGCATCGTGCTGATCGGCGACGTGCGCCGGAACGGGGAGAGGCCCTCCACGGCGGTGTAGAGCGTCGCGCCGAGCGCCCACAGGTCGGCGGCGGGACCGAACTCGGTCCCGCGCACCCGCTCGGGCGCGAGGTAGTCCACGGAGCCGACGATCTCGCCGGTCCGCGTGATGGTCGAGTCGCCCTCGACCTGGGCGATGCCGAAGTCCGTCAGTTTGACCTGGCCGTTGCTGGCGAGCAGCACATTGCCCGGCTTCACGTCCCGGTGCAGCACACCGGCGTTGTGCGCGGCGCGCAATGCCCGCAGCGTCCACAGCCCGATCCTGGCGGCCTCGGCGGGGGCGACGCGCCCGTCCTCCTTGACCGCGTCGGCCAGCGAGCGGCCCTCGACCAACTCCATGACGATCCACGGCCGGTCGTCGTGCTCCAGCACGTCGTGCACGGTGACGACGGCGGGGTGGTTGATCCGGGCGGCGGCGCGCGCCTCCGTCTGCGTACGGGCGAGCAGGACGGCCCGGTCCGCCTCGGCCACCCATTGGGCAGCCGTCAGCTCCTTCACGGCGACGGCGCGGTGCAGCACCTCGTCGTGCGCGCGCCAGACCCTGCCCATGCCGCCGCGCCCTATGGATTCACCGAGCCGATACCGGCCGGCGAGGACCTCGCCCTGCATCTGATTCACGTTTCCCCGCTACTGTGTCGACCCGGTTCACACTAGGGATCAGCCGCCACCCACGGAACAGCCGGGGTCCCACAGAGACCGCACTGTGACGCTTTGTCGTCGGCTCAACCACCGTAGCGATACGTCGAGTACGCCTGCTGGTACAGCCGCGTGACCTCGTCCCGCTCGGCCTCCGGGCCACGTACCTGCACCACGTGGTACTTCCCGCCGACCACCATCGCGAGATTGCGGACGTACATCTCGCGCCCGTCCGAGCCCTGCCAGGTGAACTGCCCCTCGGCCATGGTCCGTCCGCCGACATCGATGCTCTTCATGCCGCTCGACGTGGCCCAGGTGGAGTCCCGGAACGGCTGCAACTCCCGCTCCTCCTCACGCTGGTACTTCATGGGGTCCTTGCCGTACGTCGCCGTGGAGTCGCGCCCGGGGACGACGATCATCTCGAAGGCGCCGTGCGCGTACACGACCTGCCCCCGACCGTTCTTCCCCGTCCGCTGCCACCCCTTGGCGACGGCCACCTCGAACCCCGCGGGGTCCTCGCGCAGCACGAAACCGGGGGCCACATCGGACTGCGGCTTGGTGGAGGACGGAGTCGAACTGCGCTTGCCCGACGGGGACGCGGCGCTCTTCGACGGCTTCGGCTCCGACGACGGCTTGCCGCGGTTCTCCGACGAGGCGGAGGGCACGGCCCCCACCGCGTTCTCCTGCTGGGCGCCCGCCGCCCCGGACCCCGCTCCACGGCCCTCCTTGGGCATGAACACCATCGCGTACGCCACGGCGCCCACGAGCCCCAGCAGGATCAGCACGAGCAGCCAGCGCCCGAGCGATCTCGGCCGCCGCTGGCTGGGGGCCCTCGCGGGACGCGGCGCGCGCTCCACGGCCCGGCTCCGCTTGTGCCGACCGTGCTGCCCGGAGGTGGCCGGAACCCGCGCCCTGCGCTTGCGGACGAGCTCTCCCCTGCGGCGTACGACGGGCAGCCGGCCCGCGTCGAAGGCGGGCGCGGGGATGACGTTCGCCCCGGCCTCGGGCTCCGGCGCGGAACGCACCAACGACCGCAGCCAGCCGCGCAGTTCCTCGATGTCGAGCCGCTCGGTGGGGTCCTGGCGCAGCAGCGACTCGACGACCGGGCGCACCGGCCCGCACTCCTCGGCGAACGCGGGCGGCTCGGCGCACACCATCTGCACCAGCTCGGGCGTGGACTCCTCCGGGTACGGGGCGTGCCCCTGCACGGCACGGAACAGCAGCGCGCCGAGGGCCCACAGATCGGTGGCGGGGCCGACGGGCGCCGCCAACTGCCAGTTCTCCTGCACCGGATGCGCCTGCTCGGGCGCCCACCGCTCGGTGACGGGCCCGACGACGGTCATCCGCACCTGGCGTGCGCGCTCGGCGATCACAGTGCCGCCAAATCCAGCCCCTCCGGCAATTCCGGCCCCGCCGGCGTTTGAGGCGCGGGGCCCGGGGCGGAGCCCCGAGTCGTCACCCCCATCGGCCTCGGGTATCAACTCCCTCCAGCGGGACGGCTGAACAGGCAACCCGGCCCCCGCCGGCTCCGCCCGCCCCGCCACCGCGCCCGCGCGATACGCCGCGACTGCCCCCGCCCGAGCCGCCCGATGATCCCCCGCCCCGGGCACCGGCACCGGTTCCTCGACGACGTCGTCGGCCTCCTCCGGGAAGGCCGGCACGACGTCGTACCCGCACAACGCCTCCTCCGCGGCGCCCACGGCGAGCCCCGTGAGCATCACCCGCCCGTCGTCGCAGACGAGCACGGTCCGCGCCGTGACGTTCCTGTGCACCCACCCGTGCGCGTGCAGCACCCGCAGCGCGGTGAGCACGTCCGCGGCGACCTCGGCGGCCCGGTAGGGGCTGAGCGGCCCACGGGCGAGCAGCGCCGACAGCGGCCGCGCCGCCACCAGTTCGCTCACGATCCACAGCGAGCCGCCCTCGGCGAACACGTCGAAGACCTGGTCGAGGCGGGGGTGGTCGGGTATGCGCGCGGCGGCCTGCACCGCCTCGACGGCGCGCGCCACGGACGGTTCGGCGGCCTCCCGCCCCGTATCGCCCCCGGGCCGGAAGCCCTCCGGCAGCCCGTCGGCGTCAAGGACCTCCGCCTCGACGACCTCGGGCAACGGCACCTGCCGTACAAGGACTTCCTGCCCGCTGTACGTGTCGAAGGCCCGCGTCTCGGCCGAGGAGTCGTACGCGTCGGAGGAGAGGACCGGCAGCCGGTACCGGCCCGCGAGCACCCGCCCCGCGTACTCGTCCACGACGACTCCCCCTGTTCCACCGGCTCTGCCGAGCGACTGCGCACGGTCCGCAAACATTCACGATACGTGCCGGGCGCCCCGCTGGTTCAGGACTTGGGCTTGAACGTCTGTGTGAATGTCTTCCAGGTCGTCTTGCGCTGCTCGCCGCTCCAGGCGGAGTCCTTGGCGGTGTACATGAGCCCGTATCCCAGCGAGCCGTTCACCACGGTCCCCCGGTCTATCGAGTGCCACTTCGTGCCGCCGTCGACGTACGTGAACTCCCAGTCGGCCGTCTTCCAGCCGCGATAGTCCACCGACGCTATGCGCACCCGGTCGTACTGGGGGCGGACCATGCTCCGCTCCTGATTGCGCCAGTCCGCGACCGGGTCGGACTTGGGGCTGTTGGTCCAGCCGACGAGCAGCCGCTGCCCGTTGGGCCCCGTGAAGCGGGCTCCCGCCGCCTCCGTCTTGACGTACTTCCACCCCTTGGGCAGGCCGATCGAGAAGCCCTGGGAGTGCTTGTACGTCTCCTTGGCGGCCGTGGCCGACTTGCCCCCGGCGTCGTCACCGCTCGGTGAGGCGCTCGCGCTCTGGTCGGGAGACCCGGAGTCACTCGCCGACGGGCTTCCGGAAGGCTTCTTGTCGTCGCCTGAACCCTTGTCCTGGCCCTTGTCGGCGTCCTTGTCGCCGCTGCCGGCGTTCTTGTCGTCCGAGCCGGCCGTGGCCCCCGACGACGCGCCCTTGTCGCCGCCCTTGGCGTCCGTGCCGTCGCCGTTGTTCAGGACGAGGGCCAGGATTCCTGCGAGCACGACGAGCGCGACGACGAGCGCACCGATGACGAGGGAGCGGCCCCGCAGCGCGTCCGCGAGGACGGCCGCGCCGCCGGGGCGCGCACCGCCCGGAGCCGGACCCGCGGGCGCGGTCGCCGCGGGTTCCGTCTTCTCCTTCGGGGCCGTCGCCGCGGCGGCCGCCTTGCGTACGTTGGTCAGGGCGCCGCGCATCTTCTCCGCGGTCTCCGCGCTCTTCGCGGCGACACCGGCCGCGGCCGAGGCGGCAGCGGTCCTGGCGGCAGCCGCCCTGGCCGCCGAAGCGCCCTTCTCCCTGGGCTCCTTGCGCTTCTTCGGCGCGGGGGCGGGCGGCAGCGGCACCACCTTCGTGGCCTCGACCGGCTCCGGCTCGGGGGCCGGCTTCGGCTCCGGGGCGTGGATGACGTCGTTGAGCATCGACCGCGCCGCCGCGTCGTCGAGCCGGTGGTCGGGGTCCTTCTCGAGCAGGCCGTAGATCACGGGCTCCAGCGGCCCGGCGTTCTTCGGCGGGTCCACCGGCTCGGTCATCACGGCGGTCAGCGTGGCGATCGCCGACCCCTTGTCGTACGGCGGGACGCCCTCCACGGCCGCGTACAGCAGACCGCCGAGCGACCACATGTCGGCGGCGGGACCCGGCTTGTGGCCGCGGGCGCGCTCCGGCGAGATGTACGAGGGGGCGCCGACCAGCATGCCGGTGGAGGTGATCGAGGGGTCGCCCTCGACCTGCGCGATCCCGAAGTCCGTCAGAACGACGCGACCGTCCTCCGAGATCAGCACGTTCGACGGCTTCACGTCGCGGTGCAGGATGCCCTCGCGGTGCGCGGAGCGCAGCACGTCGAGCACGGCGAGCCCGACCTCGGCGGCCCGCCGGGGTTCAAGCAGCCCGTCCTCGCGGATGGCCTCGGCGAGGGACATGCCCTCGACCAACTCCATGACGATCCACGGCCGGTCGTCCTCGTCGACCACGTCGTAGACCGTCACCGCGCCGTTGTTGCGGATCCGCGCGATCGCCTTCGCCTCACGCAAGGTGCGCGTGATCAGGCGGCGCTTCTCGTCGTCGTCGATGGCGTTCGGGAAGCGCAGCTCCTTCACCGCCACCGTGCGCCCGAGCGTCTCGTCCTTGGCCCGCCACACGGTGCCCATGCCGCCACGGCCGAGCACGTCGCCGAGCCGGTACCGGCCGGCGAGCAGCCGGCCCTCCGGGTCCTTCACGGAAGCCCCCTGAGTGTCCCGACCGGATGAATCCTGGCGAGTGCCCTTGTCTTCACGGGCCTCGCCCGCCCGCTCCGCCTCCGACATGCGTCCCCTCTAGCAACCCGCCCTGACAGAGCCTTCATTGTCCCATCACTGGACCACCACTCCGCGCGCCGGGTCACCCCCACCCGACACGCACAGGAACGTCCCACAATGATGGCCCGCGCCGCCGAAAGGGACCGTCGTTGCCCGCACTCCGGACACTCCTGGCCATACCGCTGGCCGTGGCCGTGCTGTGCCTGGGCCAGGGCAGCGCGCCCGGCCCTACGACACCTGCGGACGACACTCTTCCGCTGCTCGTGACGCGAGGCAAGGCCCCATCGGCCGCGCTCCTCGCAACCGCCGGTTCCACCGGCCACTTCACCACCACCAGCCCCACCCTCACGCGCTCCGATCATGTGCGCGCGGGCAGCATCACCAAGACTTTCATCGCGACGGTCGTCCTCCAACTTGCCGCGGAACACCGTCTGAAACTCTCCGCACGCGTCACCACCTACCTCCCCTCCCTCACAGGCACCCGTACGCTCACGGTCCGCTCGCTGCTCACCCAGACCAGCGGCCTCTACGACTTCACGACCACCACCCGCGGCCACGTCCCGCTTACCCCGACGGCGGTGGCGAAACTCTCCCTGTCCGAGCCGCGCACGACCCAGCGCGGCACCTGGGCGTACTCCAACACCAATTACGTACTCCTGGGCATGATCATCCATCAGGTCACGGGCCACTCCTACGCCACGGAGGCCCGCAGCCGCATCATCGACCCGCTCCACCTCACCGGCACCATGTTCCCCGGCACCCGCACCACGGTCCCGAGCCCGCACGGCCCCGACGCGGTCCGCCTCGACCCACGCACGGCCGGCGCATCCGGCGAGCTGATCTCCACGCTCCCCGACCTGAACCACTTCTACGCGGCCCTCCTGGAGGGCCGCCTCCTCCCACCCGGGGCCCTCCGCACGATGCTCAACACCCGCCCCACGGACGGCCATTACGGCATGGGCCTCTACCCGGAAAAACTCCCCTGCGGCACCACGGTCTGGGGCCACAACGGCCGCATAGCCCACACCTACATCCGCGCAGCAGCCACCCGCACCGGCTCACACGTCGTCACCTACCGCACGACAAAGGCAACTTTGTCGGGCAGCGGGGCCCCTGAGCGCCGAATACTCACGGCAGAGTTCTGCCAGTCCAGCCCCGCCGGCGATTGAGGCGCGGGGCCCGGGGCAGAGCCCCGTGGCCGCAACCCCGCCTCCGCGCAACAGGACGTCAGAGCGGAACGATGTCCGGTGCCCCCAACCTCGCCGCGTCAGCCGTAAGGTCATCCGGCTGCCGCTGCGACTCCCGCTCCGCCTCCACCCGCTTCTCGTAATGCTCGACCTCCCGCTCCACCTGATCCTTGTCCCACCCCAGCACGGGCGCCATCAGCTCCGCCGCCTCCCGCGCACACCGCGCCCCCCGGTCGAACGTCTCGATGGAGATCCGCGTACGCCGCGTCAGCACGTCGTCGAGATGCCGCGCCCCTTCGTGCGAGGCCGCGTACACGACCTCGGCCCGCAGATAGTCGTCGGCCCCGGTGAGCGGCGCACCCAACGCCGGATCGGCGGCCACCAGTTCGAGCACCTCCTCGGCCAGAGCCCCGTACCGGTTCAGCAGATGCTCGACCCGCACCACGTGCAGCCCCGTGCGCGCAGCGATCCGCGCCCGCGCGTTCCAGAGCGCCCGGTACCCCTCGGCGCCCACCAGCGGCACCTCCTCGGTCACGCACTCGGCGACCCGCTGGTCGAGCCCGTGCACGGCCTCGTCGACGGCGTCCTTGGCCATGACCCGGTACGTCGTGTACTTGCCGCCCGCCACGACGACCAGACCCGGCGCGGGATGCGCCACCGTGTGCTCCCGCGACAGCTTGCTGGTGGCGTCGGACTCCCCGGCAAGCAGCGGCCTCAGACCCGCATAGACGCCCTGCACGTCATCACGCGAAAGCGGGACACCGAGAACGGAATTGACGTGCTCCAGCAGGTAGTCGATGTCGGCGCTCGAAGCCGCCGGATGCGCCTTGTCGAGATCCCACTCGGTGTCGGTCGTCCCCACGATCCAGTGCCGCCCCCACGGAATGACGAACAGCACGCTCTTCTCGGTACGCAGGATGAGCCCGGTCGTCGAGTTGATCCGGTCCTTCGGAACAACAAGATGAATCCCCTTGGAAGCCCGCACATGGAACTGCCCGCGCTCGCCGACCATGGCCTGCGTGTCGTCGGTCCACACGCCCGTCGCGTTCACGACCTGCTTGGCCCGGATCTCGTACTCGCCGCCGCCCTCGACGTCCTCCACCCGCGCGCCGACGACCCGCTCGCCCTCCCGCAGGAACCCGGTGACCCGCGCGCGGTTGGCGGCCTTGGCGCCGTACATGGCGGCGGTCCGCACCAGGGTCGCCACATACCGGGCGTCGTCCATCTGCGCGTCGTAGTACTGCAACGCTCCGACCAGCGCGTCCTTCTTCAGGCAGGGGGCGACCCGCAGCGCGTGCTTGCGCGTCAGATGCCGGTGCATCGGGAGGCCGCGCCCGTGCCCGCGCGCCATCGACATCGCGTCGTACAGCGCGACGCCCGACCCGGCGTACACCCGCTCCCAGGCCTTGTGCTGCAACGGATACAAGAAGGGAACCGGCTTCACGAGATGGGGGGCCAGCCGCTCAAGAAGCAGCCCCCGCTCCTTCAACGCCTCTCGTACGAGCGCGAAGTCCAGCATCTCCAGATACCTGAGCCCGCCGTGGATCAGCTTGCTGGACCGGCTCGACGTGCCGGAGGCCCAGTCCCGCGCCTCGACGATCCCGGTGGACAGGCCGCGGGTCACCGCGTCGAGCGCCGTGCCCGCGCCGACCACCCCGGCGCCCACCACGAGAATGTCCAGCTCGCGCTCGGCCATGTCCGCCAGAGCCTGTGCACGCTGCTCGGGTCCCAGTGTCGCTGCCTTCACTGCTGCCTCCCGCTGTCGTCGGCGTGGCTCACGCGTGTGGTGTGCCCGGCCTCATGCCCCTCGAAGCACACGCCGCGCTCTTCCTACATGCCCCGATTCTTCACCCGCTGACCGGTTCGGGCCAGTAGGGCCCTGCTGACGGATCCTGCTGGAGTCGCAGGCCCTGGCACGCACATCTGCGGCGTTGTCGTCGGTTGCCAACGCTCCGCGTTGACGCCCTCCTCCGCCTTGCAGCTGCACGCACCAGGCCCCGCTTGTCGGCACCGGACAGTCACGGCCGCCCGAATCCAGCCTGACCCGTCAGCAGGACCCCAGCAGGCACGCACCTGTGGACAACCTGCGGAGACTCGCGGCGCAACACTCGCAAATCCATCTCCGCGCAATGCCACATATCGGTCATATTTACTCCTAGTCTGACAGTGCGCTCGCTCGTCTTGTCCACAGGGCTTGCGCCCTCGTCCCGCTCCGGTTAATGACCGGTCCGCTCCTCGGGAAAGGACGGCAACCGCCATGCCCGCAGACCTCGCCGTCATCGGCCTCGGCCACCTCGGCCTGCCCCTCGCACAGGCCGCCGTGGCGGCCGGGATCGCGACGATCGGCCACGATCCGGCCCGTGCCAGGGATCTCGCTGCGGGCCGGCTGCCCGGCGGCGGCGACGCGGCGGCCCTGACCGCCGCCGACCTCCGCCGCATGCTCGCCGCGGGCTTCCGCCCCACGGCCAACCCCGCCGAACTCGCGCGCGTCCGCACCGCCGTGATCTGCGCCCCGACCCCGCAGGGCCCCGACGGGGCACCGATGCTCACCCCGGTCGTCGAGGCGACCCGCACCCTCGCCGCCCGGCTCCGGCCGCACACCACGGTGATCATCGAGTCGCCCGTGCCGCCCGGCACCACGCAGACGCTCCTCCTCCCCGTCCTCGAAGAGGGCTCGGGCCTGCGCGCGGGACGCGACTTCCACCTCGCCCACGCCCCCGGCCGCGTCGACCCCGGCAACCGCCTGCACCCCTACACGTCGACCCCCAAGGTGATCGGCGGCCACACCCCCGCCTGCACCGAGTCGGCGGCCACCTTCTACAGCCGGCTGACCGACAAGGTCGTACGCGCGCGTGGTCCACGGGAAGCGGAGACCGTGCACCTCCTGGAGACCAACTACCGGCACGTCAACATCGCCCTGGTCAACGAAATGGCCGTGCTCTGCCACGAGTTGGGCGTGGACCTGTGGGACGTCATCCGCTGCGCGGAAACGAAGCCCTTCGGCTTCCAGGCCTTCCGCCCCGGCCCCGGCGTCGGCGGCCACGCCCTCGCCCAGGACCTCTCGGGCCCGCACCTCCCCACCCGCCCCCTGCGCATGGTCGAACTGGCCCGCCAGGTCAACCACCACATGCCGTCGTACGTGGTCCAGCGCGCGGCCACCCTCCTCAACGAACACGGCAAGTCGGCCCGCGGCGCCCGCGTCCTCCTCCTCGGCGTCACCTACAAGCCCGACCTCGCCGACCAACAGGCCGCCCCGGCCGAGGAGATCGCCACCCGCCTCATGCAACTCGGCGCCGCCGTCAGCTACCACGACCCGTACGTCCCGTCCTGGAACGTCCTGGACCGCCCGGTCCCGCGCGCCGACTCCCTCTACGAGGCCGCGGCCGACGCCGACCTGACGATCCTTCTGCAACAGCACCGCACGTACGACCTGCAAGGCCTGTCCGTAAAGGCCCAACTCCTCCTGGACACAAGGGGAGCCACTCCGGCAGGGGCCGCACACCGCCTCTGACTGCTACATTGCGGCCACTCTGCGCACATCAGCGCCAGGGCTCACACCCCAGGGGGACCGCATGACCCAGCCGCCTCACATACCCGACGGCAACCCGTACGCCCAGCAGCCGCAGCCGCCGCAGCAGCCCCAGTACGGCTACCCGCAGCAGCCCCCTGCCGGGCCTCCGCCGCAGCAGCAGCCGTACGCCCCGTTCCCCCAGCAGCAGGGCATGCCGGGTATGAAGGGCGGTTTCCAGCCGGTGCCGCCGCCCGCCCCCGCCCGCGGCAACCTGGGGCTCGGCATCCTCGCCGGCTTCGTGGCGATGCTGGTCATCGCCGGCGTCTACGGCGGCATCGTCGGCGCAACCGAGCACGAGATCGGTTACGCGGCCGTGGCCGTCGGCGTCGTGGTCGGATTCGCTGCGGGCAAGGTCGGCGGCAACAACCCGGTGGTCCTGATCGTCAGCCCGATCCTGTCGCTGGTGGGCGTCTACCTGGGTCAGCTGCTCGGCGAGTCGATCATCGGCTCGAAGGTGCTGCCGTTCTCCGTGCCCGAACTGCTCTTCCAGCACTTCAACTGGGTCCACGAGGCCTGGAAGACGGACTCGGACCCCATGACCTTCCTCTTCTTCGCCCTCGCCGCGGTGGCCTCCTTCGGCGCCGCGAAGCGAGCATCTTCGTAGGGACGCAAAAGCGGGTGGGCCCCACCTTTCCGATGGGGGCCCACCCGCTTCCCGCTACGACTCAGCGTCAGCGCTACCGCTTATGCGTGGCGTCCGCCACCGTGACCTCGACCCGCTGGAACTCCTTGAGCTCGCTGTAGCCGGTCGTCGCCATGGCCCGCTTCAGCGCGCCGAAGAAGTTCATCGACCCGTCGGGCGTGTGCGAGGGCCCGGTCAGGACCTCCTGGGTCGTCCCGACCGTGCCGAGGTCGACCTTCTTGCCGCGCGGCACGTCCTCGTGGACGGCCTCCATGCCCCAGTGGTGACCGCGGCCGGGCGCGTCCGTGGCGCGGGCCAGCGGGGACCCCATCATCACGGAGTCGGCACCGCAGGCGATCGCCTTGGGCAGGTCGCCGGACCAGCCCACGCCACCGTCGGCGATGACGTGCACGTAGCGGCCACCGGACTCGTCCATGTAGTCACGGCGCGCGGCGGCGACATCGGCCACAGCGGTGGCCATCGGCACCTGAATGCCCAGCACGTTCCGCGTGGTGTGCGCGGCGCCGCCACCGAAGCCGACGAGCACACCCGCGGCACCGGTCCGCATGAGGTGCAGCGCGGCGGTGTACGTGGCGCAGCCACCGACGATGACCGGGACATCCAGCTCGTAGATGAACTGCTTCAGGTTCAGCGGCTCCGCGGCACCGGAGACGTGCTCGGCGGAGACCGTGGTCCCGCGGATCACGAAGATGTCGACGCCCGCGTCCACGACCGCCTTGGAGAACTCGGCGGTGCGCTGCGGGGAGAGCGCGGCGGCGGTGACGACACCGGAGTCGCGCACCTCCTTGATGCGCTGCCCGATCAGGTCGGCCTGGATGGGCGCGGAGTAGATCTCCTGGAGGCGGCGGGTCGCGGCCTCGGGCGACAGCTCGGCGATCTCGTCGAGCAGCGGCTGCGGGTCCTCATAACGGGTCCACAGGCCCTCGAGGTTCAGCACCCCGAGTCCGCCCAGCTCACCGATGCGGATCGCGGTCGCCGGAGAGACGACGGAGTCCATGGGCGCGGCCAGGAACGGCAGCTCGAAGCGGTAGGCATCGATCTGCCAAGCGATCGAGACCTCCTTCGGGTCGCGGGTGCGCCGGCTCGGAACGACGGCGATGTCGTCGAAGGCGTACGCGCGGCGGCCGCGCTTGCCGCGCCCGATCTCGATCTCAGTCACGTTGGGGGGCGCCTTTCACATCTGGGTCCCACTTGGGCCTTGCCTGTCCAGTATCCCTGACACACGCGTGTGGGGCGGTCCCGGTGATCCCGGATCCGCCCCACACGGTCTGACCTGCTGTTACTTGCTGTTGCGGCTGTAGTTCGGCGCCTCGACCGTCATCTGGATGTCGTGCGGGTGGCTCTCCTTGAGGCCCGCCGAGGTGATCCGGACGAACTTGCCGTTGGTCTGCAGCTCCGGAACCGTGCGCCCGCCGACGTAGAACATCGACTGGCGCAGACCGCCGGTGAGCTGGTGCACGACCGCCGACAGCGGGCCGCGGTAGGGCACCTGGCCCTCGATGCCCTCGGGCACGAGCTTCTCGTCGGAGGCGACGCCCTCCTGGAAGTACCGGTCCTTGGAGAAGGACTTCTGGTCGCCGCGCGTCTGCATGGCGCCCAGCGAACCCATGCCGCGGTACGACTTGAACTGCTTGCCGTTGATGAAGAGCAGCTCGCCCGGCGACTCCTCGCAGCCCGCGAGCAGCGAGCCGAGCATCACGGTGTCGGCGCCGGCGACGAGCGCCTTGGCGATGTCACCGGAGTACTGGAGGCCACCGTCACCGATGACCGGGACTCCGGCCTCCTTGGCGGCGAGCGACGCCTCGTAGATGGCCGTGACCTGCGGGACACCGATACCGGCGACCACGCGCGTGGTGCAGATGGAGCCCGGGCCGACACCGACCTTGATGCCGTCCACGCCGGAGTCGATGAGCGCCTTGGCGCCGTCACGGGTGGCGATGTTGCCGCCGATGACGTCGACGCCGCCGGAGTTGGACTTGATCTTGGCGACCATGTCACCGACGAGCCGCGAGTGCCCGTGCGCGGTGTCGACGACGATGAAGTCGGCGCCCGCCTCGATCAGCGCCTGCGCCCGCTCGTAGGAGTCACCGGCGACGCCGACCGCGGCACCGACGAGCAGCCGGCCCTCGGAGTCCTTCGCCGCGTTCGGGTACTGCTCGGCCTTCTTGAAGTCCTTGACCGTGATGAGGCCCTTGAGGATGCCCGAGTCGTCGACCAGCGGAAGCTTCTCGATCTTGTGGCGGCGCAGCAGCTCCATGGCGTCGACGCCGGAGATGCCGACCTTGCCCGTGACGAGCGGCATCGGCGTCATGACCTCGCGGACCTGACGGCTGCGGTCGTTCTCGAAGGCGATGTCGCGGTTGGTGACGATGCCGAGCAGCTTGCCGCCGCCGTCGGTCACCGGCACACCGGAGATGCGGAACTTCGCGCAGATCGCGTCGGCCTCGGCGAGCGTCGCGTCCGGGTGCACCGTGATCGGGTCGGTGACCATGCCGGACTCGGAGCGCTTCACGAGGTCCACCTGGTTCGCCTGGTCGGCGATCGACAGGTTGCGGTGCAGCACGCCGACGCCACCCTGCCGCGCCATGGCGATCGCCATGCGGGACTCGGTGACCTTGTCCATCGCGGCGGACAGCAGCGGGATGTTCACCCGCACGTTCTTCGAGACGTGCGAGGCGGTGTCGATCTGGTCGGGCGCCATGTCCGACGAGCCCGGCAGCAGCAGCACGTCGTCGTAGGTCAGCCCGAGTGTCGCGAATTTCTCGGGCACTCCGTCGACGTTTGCAGTCATGACACCTTCCCCAAATGGCCTTGATCGGTGCGGATGTCCATGCTAACGGCCCGCGGGGGTGTCTCATTCCACGATCAAGATCATCGGCGTTCTTTGGACGTTCACACGTGCGTGACCGAGGCCTCGTGACTACTGCTCGGCGAGCGCCCGCAACCGACTCAGCGCACGGTGCTGCGCGACGCGCACGGCGCCGGGTGACATGCCCAACATCTGCCCGGTCTCCTCCGCGGTGAGCCCGACGGCGATGCGCAGCAGGAGCAGCTCCCGCTGGTTCTGCGGAAGGTTCGCGAGCAGCTTCTTGGCCCACGCGGCATCGCTGTTCAACAGCGCCCGCTCCTCAGGACCGAGGGAGTCGTCGGGCCGCTCGGGCATCTCGTCGGAGGGCACGGCCGTGGATCCGGGCCCGCGCATGGCCGCCCGCTGCAGATCGGCGACCTTGTGCGCGGCGATGGCGAAGACGAACGCCTCGAAGGGCCGCCCGGTGTCCTTGTAGCGCGGCAGCGCGAGCAGCACGGCGACGCAGACCTCCTGGGCGAGATCCTCCACGAAGTGCCGCGCGTCACCCGGCAGTCGGGAAAGACGCGTGCGGCAGTAGCGGATCGCGAGGGGGTGGACATGCGCGAGCAGATCGTGCGTGGCCTGCTCGTCTCCGTCGACGGCGCGGCCGACGAGCGTACCGATGACCCCCTGGGGCGTCGCTGCCTCGTCGTCACGCATCGGTCCATGGTGCCCCGACACCTTCCGGTCCGTGACACCGTGCCCGTAGTTGTGCACCGAAGCGTTATGAGCAGGTGCGCCGGAACTCATCTCCTGCGCCCTCCCCTCTCGCTGACCCTGCTCGCCCGACTCGTCCCCGAGGAACTCCACACCCCCAAGGATGCGGCATCGCGCGCGAAGCGTCGAAAAGCGCGGCGCGACGGGCCGGAGCGGCCCCCCTCACGGCGGGTCCACCGCGCCCCGGAGGGCGCGGGGGTGTGCCGATCAGCGGCTCGTCAGCGAACCAGGCCCCAGCGGAACCCGAGCGCCACCGCGTGCGCACGGTCCGAGGCGCCGAGCTTCTTGAACAGGCGACGCGCGTGCGTCTTGACCGTGTCCTCGGAGAGGAACAGCTCACGCCCGATCTCGGCGTTGGACCGCCCGTGGCTCATGCCCTCGAGCACCTGGATCTCCCGCGCGGTGAGCGTGGGGGCGGCCCCCATCTCGGCCGAGCGCAGTCTGCGCGGGGCGAGCCGCCAGGTCGGGTCGGCGAGCGCCTGCGTCACCGTGGCCCGCAGCTCGGCGCGCGAGGCGTCCTTGTGCAGATACCCGCGGGCGCCGGCGGCGACCGCGAGGGCCACACCGTCCAGATCCTCGGCCACGGTGAGCATGATGATGCGCGCACCGGGATCGGCGGAGAGCAGCCGCCGCACTGTCTCGACGCCGCCCAGACCGGGCATGCGTACGTCCATCAAAATCAGGTCCGAGCGGTCGGCGCCCCAGCGGCGGAGGACTTCCTCGCCGTTGGCCGCGGTCGTCACGCGCTCGACGCCGGGCACGGTCGCGACCGCGCGGCGCAGCGCCTCTCGGGCAAGCGGGGAGTCGTCGCAGACGAGGACGGATGTCATGACCGTCCTCCGCAGCTGATGCGCGTCACCTTGAGCCTCCAGGCTGTGTACGAATCGTCACCTGTGCGGTCGACATTCAACAAGGCAATCGGACACCTGCCCGAGCGCTTGTTCTTTCAACCGCCTCCGCACTCTCAACGACGGTCACTCGAAAGAGTTACGGGTCGGACGGCCTCCTTCGGCACTCTACGTGAGGGCGCGAACACGGTGCGGACAGCGCGGCGGACCCACAAGGTTTCATCACAAGCTATGCCCCATTTGGAAGGTTTTCCTTCCTTTTGCTGGTGTCTGTAGCTAGATTCGCAATGAGTCATATTTTCATCTCCTTAGACAGTAGATGTACGGTCATGGGCACCGTATCCGCGTCTGAACGGCTACAAGGGGACACAGCAATGGCAGATTTCTCCCGCCTTCCCGGACCGAACGCCGATCTGTGGGACTGGCAGCTCCTCGCGGCCTGCCGCGGGGTGGACAGCTCTCTCTTCTTCCACCCGGAGGGCGAACGTGGGGCGGCACGCAGCGCCCGTGAGAACTCGGCCAAGGAGGTCTGCATGAGGTGCCCGGTGCGCGCGGAGTGCGCTGCTCACGCCCTACAGGTGCGTGAGCCGTACGGCGTGTGGGGCGGCCTCACGGAGGACGAGCGCGAAGAGCTCATGGGACGGGCCCGCAATCGGCTCGTCACGGCGTCGGCCCCGAGTGGAGGACAGGCCGCCACAAGCGGCGCGCACAACTGAAGGAACGTTTCTGCACGCGTCTGAACGGCCTGCGGAGGTAGGCGTGCCGAGGCGCGCCCGCCTCCGCGTTCAGCGTGTCGCGGCCTTCGCGAGGTGGTCGAGGGTCGCGCGGACCGCGGGCACCTGGGCCAGATCGGGCAGGGTGAGCGCGACGATCTCGCGGCGCACCGCGGGCTCGACGGTCACTGTGCGTGCACCCTTGGGGCGAACAGACTCGATGGCCAGTTCGGGGAGCACCGCCACGCCGAGCCCGGCGCTGACGAGCCCGACCACCGCCGGGTAGTCGTCCGTCGCGAAGTCGATGCGGGGGGCGAATCCCGCGCCCCTGCACACCTCGACCAGCTGGCGGCGGCAGCGCGGGCAGCCCGCGATCCACGGCTCGTCCGCGAACGCGTCGATGGTGACCGAGCCGGCTCCGGCCAGCGCGTGCCCCTCGGGGACGAGGCCCACGAGCCGGTCCGCGAACAGCGGGCGTACGACGAGGTCTTCCCAGTCCTCTCCGGCGTGCGCGCCCTCGTACCGGAAGGCCAGCGCGACGTCGCAGTCGCCCTCGCGGAGCATCTCCACGGAGCGGGGCGGTTCGGCCTCGACCAGCGACACGCGCGTGCCGGGGTGTTCGGAGCGCAGGGCAGCGAGGGCCGTCGGGACGAGCGTCGAGCTGCCGCTGGGGAACGAGACGAGGCGGACCCGGCCGGCCCGCAGGCCCGCGATCGCGGCGATCTCCTCCTCTGCGGCCGTGAGCCCGGCGAGGATGCCCGACGCGTGCCGCACGAGGGCCTCGCCGGCCTGCGTCAGGCGCATCTCGCGGCCGGTGCGGATCAGCAGCGGGGTGCCGGCCGAGGACTCCAGGGCCTTCATCTGCTGGCTCACGGCGGGCTGGGTGCAACCCAGCTCGCGGGCCGCCGCGGAGAAGGAGCCGGTGGCGGCGACGGCGCGCAGGACACGGAGATGACGGGCCTCGATCACCCCTCAAGCATAAGCGACTCTTGGGGATCGCGCCGGATAATGCGTGGCGGCTTTGGGTGTCGGTCCCGTAGCGTTCCGCACATGAAGCTTCTGTCGCTGAATCTGGGGCGGCCCGAGTCCGCCGAGTACACGGACCAGCCCGAGGGGGTCACGGGCATCGACAAGCGGCCGGTCACCGGCCCCGTGCGGGTGTCGGCGCCGGGCCCCAAGGGGACCGGCGCGAGCGGGCTCGCCGGGGACGCGGTGTGCGACCTGCGGCACCACGGCGGGGACCACCAGGCCGTGTACGCGTACGCGCGTGAGGACCTGGACGCGTGGGGCAAGGAGCTGGACCGTTCGCTGCCCAGCGGCACGTTCGGCGAGAACCTCACGACCGAAGGGGTCGACGTGTCGGGCGCGCGGATCGGCGAGCGCTGGCGGGTCGGGGCCGAGCTCGTCCTGGAGGTCACGTCGAGCCGGATTCCGTGCCGGACCTTCCAGGGGCACCTGGGCGAGCGGGGCTGGGTCAAGCGGTTCACCCGGGAAGGGGCGCCGGGGGCGTATCTGCGGGTGATCGAGCCGGGCGAGATCCGGGCGGGCGACTCCATCGAGGTCGTGCACCGGCCGGACCACGAGGTCACCGTGGCCCTTCAGTTCCGTGCGGTGACGACCGAGCGGGAGCTGCTGCCGCGATTGCTCGCCGCGGGGGACGCGCTGCATCCGGAGTCGGTTCGCTCCGCGCGGGAGTACGTCGAGAAGTACGGCTCGTAGGCTCGTTGCGGCCGGCCGTTCCCACGCCCCGGGGCCGTGATCACGAGCACCACTCCGCGCTCATTAACCTTGGCGCATGACTACCGCCCTGATCACCGGATCCACCGCGGGCATCGGCGCCGCGTTCGCACGGCAACTCGCCGCCGACGGACACAACCTGGTGCTCGTCGCGCGCGACACCAAGCGGCTGCACGAGCAGGCGACAGAGCTGCACGACCGGCACGGCATCGAGGCCGAGGTGCTCACCGCCGACCTGGCCACGGAGGACGGGATCGCGGCGGTCGAGGCGCGCCTGACGGACCGTAAGGCCGCGGTCGATCTGCTGGTCAACAACGCCGGGTTCGGCAACAAGGGGCACTACCTCGAGGTCCCGATGTCCGACGAGCTGACGATGCTGAAGGTGCACTGCGAGGCGGTGCTGCGGCTGACGTCGGCGGCCGCGGGGGCGATGCGCGAGCGTGGGCGCGGTGGCGTGGTCAACGTGGCGTCGGTGGCGGCGTTCGTGCCGCGCGGTACGTACGGCGCCTCGAAGGCGTGGGTCGTGCAGTTCACGCAGGGCGCGGCGAAGGACCTCGCGGGCAGTGGGGTCCGACTGATGGCACTGTGCCCCGGGTTCGTCCGTACGGAGTTCCACGAGCGGGCCGGAATGGGCACGGGCAACATCCCGAAGTGGATGTGGCTCGACGCGGACAAGTTGGTGTCGGCGGCGCTCGCGGACCTCGCGCGTGGCAAGTCGCTGTCGATCCCGGACCCCCGGTACAAGGCCCTGATGGGCGTGGTGAAGGTGACGCCGCGCGTCCTCCTCGGCGGGATCACGTCCCGTACGGGCCGCAAGTACGGGCCCCAGTAAGGGAGTTCCTCCTACACCACGGGGCTCCGCCCCGGACCCCGCGAGTCTCGTCCCAGAGCGGGGCTTAAAGCGCAAAAGCCGAGGCCCGGCCCCCCGCGACGGGGAGCCGGGCCTCGGGTTACTTCAGCGGAGCGGGTCAGTGCGAGTGACCGTGGCCGTGGCCGCCGGCCTCCGGCTCCTCGTCCGCCGGCTTCTCGACGACCAGGGTCTCGGTCGTGAGGAGCAGCGCAGCGATGGACGCGGCGTTCTCCAGGGCGGAGCGCGTGACCTTGACCGGGTCGATGACGCCGGCCTTGACCAGGTCCACGTACTCGCCGGTCGCGGCGTTGTAGCCGCTGCCCTTCTCGAGCTCCTTGACCTTGGAGACGATCACGTAGCCCTCCTGGCCGGCGTTCTCGCCGATCCAGCGGAGCGGCTCGACGACGGCGCGGCGGACGACGGCGACACCGGTGGCCTCGTCACCCTCCTTGCCGAGGGAGTCGTCCAGGACCTTGGAGGCGTGCACCAGAGCGGAGCCACCACCGGAGACGATGCCCTCCTCGACCGCGGCGCGGGTCGCGGAGATGGCGTCCTCCAGACGGTGCTTCTTCTCCTTGAGCTCGACCTCGGTCGCGGCACCGACGCGGATGACGCAGACGCCGCCGGCCAGCTTGGCCAGGCGCTCCTGCAGCTTCTCGCGGTCCCAGTCCGAGTCCGTGTTCTCGATCTCGGCCTTGATCTGCGCGACGCGGCCCTGCACGTCCTCGGACTTGCCGCCACCGTCGACGATGGTGGTGTCGTCCTTGGTGATCGTCACGCGGCGCGCGGAGCCGAGCACCTCGAGACCGGCCTGGTCGAGCTTGAGGCCGACCTCCTCGGCGATGACGGTGGCACCGGTGAGGGTGGCCATGTCCTGCAGCATCGCCTTGCGGCGGTCACCGAAGCCGGGGGCCTTCACGGCGACGGCGTTGAACGTGCCGCGGATCTTGTTCACGACCAGGGTCGACAGGGCCTCGCCCTCGACGTCCTCGGCGATGATCAGGAGCGGCTTGGAGCCACCGTTCTGGATGACCTTCTCCAGGAGCGGGAGCATGTCCTGGATCGAGCCGATCTTGCCCTGGTGGATCAGGATGTACGGGTCGTCGAGGACGGCCTCCATACGCTCCTGGTCGGTGACGAAGTACGGGGACAGGTAGCCCTTGTCGAAGGCCATGCCCTCGGTGAAGTCGAGCTCCAGACCGAAGGTGTTGGACTCCTCGACGGTGATGACACCGTCCTTGCCGACCTTGTCCATCGCCTCGGCGATGAGCTCGCCGACCTGGTTGTCCTGGGCGGACAGACCGGCGACGGCGGCGATGTCGGACTTCTCGTCGATCGGACGGGCGGTCGCGAGGAGGTCCTCGGACACGGCCTTGACCGCGGCGTCGATGCCCTTCTTCAGGGCGGCCGGGGAGGCACCGGCGGCAACGTTGCGCAGGCCTTCCTTGACCAGGGCCTGGGCGAGCACGGTGGCGGTGGTCGTACCGTCACCCGCGATGTCGTTGGTCTTGGTCGCCACCTCCTTCACCAGCTGCGCGCCGAGGTTCTCGTACGGGTCCTCGACCTCTACCTCACGGGCGATGGTGACGCCGTCGTTGGTGATGGTCGGGGCGCCGAACTTCTTGTCGATGACGACGTTGCGGCCCTTGGGGCCGATCGTCACCTTGACCGTGTCGGCAAGCTTGTTGACGCCGCGCTCGAGGGCGCGACGGGCGTCCTCGTCGAACTTCAGGATCTTCGCCATGGAGCTGAATCAGTCCTCTCGAAACGAACCGCGCCCCTCGCACCCGGCATTCTCAGCGGGGGCCAGGGGCGCAGTTCAAAGCGTTCTGCTTCGGTGAAGCTTCAAAAGCCTCGGTGAATTACTTCTCGACGATCGCGAGCACGTCGCGAGCCGAGAGGACGAGGTACTCGTCGCCGTTGTACTTCACCTCGGTGCCGCCGTACTTGCTGTACAGCACGACATCGCCGACCTTGACGTCGAGCGGAAGGCGCTCGCCGTTCTCGAAGCGGCCCGGGCCCACGGCGAGGACGGCGCCCTCCTGGGGCTTCTCCTTCGCGGTGTCCGGAATGACCAGGCCAGAGGCCGTGGTCTGCTCGGCGTCGAGCGGCTGGACCACAATGCGGTCCTCGAGCGGCTTGATGGCAACCTTGGAGCTGGTGGTCGTCACGATCCGGTCTCCCCCTTCGGAGATCTCACGGGGTTAACAGTCTGGGGTGGCGACCAGGTGGATCCGTCGTCGCGGGTGCCGGACCTGCCCGTCGCTGTTGGCACTCTCCAGTGGTGAGTGCCAGGGCCGAGACTATGACTGCGATTAGCACTCGGTCAAGCGGACTGCTAATCGACTCCGCCGCTGATCGGTGGACCGGCGGCTCACAGGTAGTCCTCCAGGGCCGCCACCTCGTACCCCTCGGCCTCGATACGGCGCACGAGAGCCGGCGTGGTCTCCGCCCGCGCCCCGAGGATGTCGCCGGGGCGCAGCCGCTCCGCCGGCTCGCGCCACAGGACGATCGCGTCGACGCCGCACTCGGCCGCCGCCTGGAGCGTGTTCGCGTCGTACGCGCCCCGGGGCGGATGGAACAGGCGGGGCGCCGCCCCGAAGCGGGCCTGGACGCGGTCGCGCTGGCCGCAGATCTCGGCGTGCTGCTCCACGTATCCGAGGCCGGGCAGGAGGGCGTGGGTGAGGGTGCGGTTCTGCACCCGGGCGCCCAGGGCGGTCAGTTCGCCGAGGCGGCCCGCGCCCGGGCCCGCGAGGAACAGCGAGACCGGGAGGCGTCGGTCGCGGACCAGGCCGACGAAGCGGGGGTCCCGCCCGGCCCCGTCCTCGTACGCGAGGAAGACCACCTTGTCGCGGGTGGGGACACGGGAGACGACCGGCGGGACCGCCGCCTCGGCGCCCGCCGCAGGACGCGGAGGCGGGGCGGCCTCTTGCGCGCACCCGGTGAGCAGAACGGCGGCCAGGGCGCAGCCGAGCAGCCGCGCCCGCGGCCCACGCGGTGTCACAGGTAGTCCTCCAGGCGCGCCACCGCGTAGCCCCGGTCGGTGAGGTACTTCATGAGGTTCCGGATCATGTCGGGCATCGTGCCCTTCCAGTCCTTGCGGCCCCTGAAGTGCGTGAGCAGGATGTCGCCCGGATGGATGCTGCGGTCCCACTCTCGGTAGTCCATGCGGTCCACGAACGCCTCTGCGTTCCAGATCGGGGCGTACTCGATGCCGCAGGCCTTGGCGGCGCGCAGGGTGTTCTGGTTGTAGTCGCCGAACGGCGGTCGGAAGAGGGTGGGCCGCTTGCCGTACTTCTTCTCGATGACGTCCTGCATGCCGCAGATCTCGTGCTTCTGACGCGCGTACGAGAGGGCGGGCAGGAACGGGTGGTGGAGCGTGTGGTTGTTGAGGGTGACGCCGCGGGCCTGCATCTTCTTGAAGTAGCCGTACTTCGGCCTGACTTCGGCGTCGGTCAGGAACGCCGTGTACGGGATCCGCAGCTCGCTCATCATCTTCAGGAACCGCGGGTCCTTCTCGGCGCCGTCGTCGATGGTGAGGAAGACGACCTTGTCCTTGGTCGGGATCGTCGTGAACACCGGCGGCAGGCCGAGCTTCTTCTGGCCGTCGACCTCGAAGCCCGTCCGCGCCTCGATGACCGGCTTCTTCGCCGGTGGGCGCGGGGCGGTGAGCGGCACGTCGGCGAGGCCCCAGCGCTTGGTCGCCGCGACGAGCGCGGCCCGCTGGGCGCGCAGCTTCGTCGCGTACGAGTCGAGGGCCCGGGCGGGAGCGGCCTGGAGGCCCTGTTGGCCGGGGGCCGGTTTCACGGGGGTCTTCTCCGGGGTGCCGGCCGCGCATCCGGTGGCGAGGGCGGACGCGGCGAGGAGGCCGGCGAGGAGGCGGACGCCGGTCGTCGGGCCGGGTCTCTCCCGGGTCCCCTTTGAGGCGGATTTCTCATTTTGTCGTACTAGTTGCATGGCGCCGGATCCTTACAGCTCACGGGCCCGTTCCGGAGCCGACACCTCCGCCTGGCGCGCACCGTCGCCCGCCTGGCCCACAATGGGCCGGGTGAACGACCCCGCCGCCTTCTCCGCCCTCCTGGCCCCCGAGGGCCTGGCCCTGCTCGACGAACTCCGCGATCACGATCCGGCCCAGGAGCTCGCCCTCGCCACGAAACTGCGCCGCGAGCACCCCGCCGAGCTCGTCTCGGCCGCGCTCGCCCAGGCGCGGCTGCGGCAGCGGGCGGTGGCGAAGTTCGGGGCCGAGGACGCGGCCCGGATGTTCTTCACGCCGAACGGGGTCGAGCAGGCGACGCGGACGAGCGTGGCGGCGTACCGGGCCGGCGCCTTCGAGCGGCTCGGCGTGCGCTCCGTGGCCGACCTGTGCTGCGGCATCGGCGGCGACGCGATCGCGCTCGCCCGCGCGGGGATCCGGGTCCTTGCCGTCGACCGGGACCCGCTGACGTGCGAGGTGGCGCGGGCGAACGCCGAGGCGCTCGGCCTCGCGGGGCTCATCGAGGTGCGCGAGGCGGACGTCACCGAGGTGGACACGGCCGCGTACGACGCCGTGTTCGTGGACCCCGCGCGCCGGGGTGGCCGGGGCCGGATCTTCGACCCCGAGGCCTACTCTCCGCCGCTGTCCTGGGCCGTGTCCGCCGCGCTCAAGGCGCCGCGCGCCGCGCTGAAGATCGCCCCCGGCATCCCGCACGAGGCGATCCCCGCGGAGGCCGACGCCGAGTGGATCTCGGACGGGGGTGACGTGAAGGAGGCGGTGCTGTGGTTCGGGACCGCTCCCGGGCGGATGCGGGCGACGCTGCTTCCGGGGCCGCGGGCGCTGGTGGGCAGGGGGCTTCCCGACCCCGAAGTACGGCCCGTCGGGCGGTACTTGTACGAGCCCGATGGCGCCGTCATCCGGGCGCACCTGGTCGCCGAGGTGGCCGAGGAGGTCGGCGGCGGGCTCGTCGACGAGACGATCGCGTACGTGACGGCGGACGAGCTGCACGCCACGCCCTACGCCGCCGCGTACGAGATCACCGACCAACTTCCCTTCAACGTGAAGAAGTTGAAGGCGTTGCTGCGGGAGCGGGAGGTCGGCGTGCTGACGGTGAAGAAGCGGGGGTCGGCGGTCGAGCCGGAGGAGTTGCGGCGCAAGGCAATGCCGAAGCCCTTCGGGAGGCGGGCGGTGACGGTGTTTTTGACCCGGGTTGCGGGTGCGCCCACGATGCTTGTCGGCGCGCCGGTGGGTTGAGGCGTCGGGGCTCCGCCCGCGGGGCTGTTTTCGCCGACCCGGCGTTACGGCCACGGGGCTCCGCCCCGGACCCCGCGCCTCAATCGCCGGCGGGGCTGATTTTGCCGAGCCGGCGTTACGGACTCGGGGCTCCGCCCCGAACCCCGCTGCTCAATCGCCGCAGGGGCTTGAATTGCCCACCCGCCGCAGGGGCTTGAATCGACTCGCCCACCCGCAGGCAATCGCCCGGCTCCCGCCCATCTCCCACCCACCCGCCCCCTCCGGGGGCTCGGCTCGACGGGGTACCGCCAGCCGCCTTGGGCGATCCGGCAGCAGCCACAACTCCCCGCCCGCCTCGGGCAACCTCCGCCAGCCACGGCTCCCCGCCCGTCGCGGTCAACCGCACCCGCCTTGGGCAATCTGCCGCCTTGGGCGGCAGGGTGGGCAAGGCGGCACCCCGGTGCAGGCTGCACATGCGGAAGGCGCCGGCCACGGCACCGCCCCAGAACACCGGTGCCGCGTCATCATGGCGCGGGGCCCGACCCCGTCGTCCCGATCCGCCGGAGGCCCGACGTGCCGTTCGATCACAATGACCACTACCACCCGCTACTGCTGCGCCAGTTGCCCCCGCAGGGGCGAACCGCACTCGACGTCGGCTGCGGCACCGGCCGCTTCGCGCGGCGGCTCGTGGCGCACGGGTACCGGGTCGACGCGCTCGACCCGGATCCGGCGACGCTGGCCGTGGCGGAGGCCGCCGGTGGCGGGCCGCGCTACCGCGTCGCCGACGCCGCGCAGGCCGAACTCCCGCCCGCCCACTACGACGTGATCAGCTGCCTGGCGAGCCTGCACCACATGCCGTTCGAGACGCTGACCCGCTTCCGCAAGGCCCTCGCGCCCGGCGGCCGGCTGCTCGTACTGGGCTGCTACGACGGCGTGACGCCGTGGGACGTGGTCGCGTCCCCGACGAACGCGGTGGCGCGCCTCGCCGTGTACGCGGGCGAACGCGCCCGGGGCGTCCGCACTCCCCCGCCGCAACCGCCGGTGCAGCAGCCGGAGATGCAGCTTCCGGAGATCCGCCAGGAGGCGGCACGCCTGCTCCCCGGCAGCGAGGTGCGCCAACTGCTCTTCTGGCGCTACCTGTTGACGTGCACAGCGGACCGCTAGAGCCCTGGGACTTACGGCCCTACGCGGCCTCGAAACGCCAGCGGTGGACCGTGCGGGTCACCAACTCACCGTCCGGTTCCGGAAGTTCCGGAAGGTCCGCGTCGTACGCCGCATCCCACCACGTAATGACGAGCACCCGGTCCCGCGGCGCCCGGAACGTCTCGCGGCGCTCCGGGGCCGGTTCGAGAACCTGCTCCTTCGCCCAGCTCAGCAGCTTCTCGCCACGCCCCTCGACGGCGCGGGCCTCCCACATCAGCGCGACGGTCATGAGTAGAGGTTCTCCTTGCTGACCTCGTGCACGTGGTCGTGATGGTGGTGGCCGGGGACGTGCGGCTCCGTCACCGGGAGCGAGGAGTCCGCGGACAGGTCCCACGAGGACGGCATCCGGTTGCGCGCCACCATTTCCGCGCCGAGCGCCGCGACCATCGCGCCGTTGTCCGTGCACAGCTTGGGCCGCGGCACACGCAGCCGGATCCCGGCCCGCTCGCAGCGCTCCTCGGCGAGGACACGGAGCCGCGAGTTGGCGGCGACGCCACCGCCGATCATGAGGTGGTCGACGCCCTGGTCCTTGCAGGCCTTCACGGCCTTCCGCGTCAGCACGTCCACGACGGCCTCCTGGAAGGACGCCGACACGTCGCGCACCGGCACGTCCTCCCCCGCCGCCCGCTTGGCCTCGATCCAGCGGGCCACCGCGGTCTTCAGGCCGGAGAAGGAGAAGTCGTACGCGGGGTCGCGCGGCCCGGTGAGCCCGCGCGGGAAGGCGATCGCGTTCGGGTCGCCCTCCTTCGCGTACCGGTCGATGACGGGCCCGCCCGGGAAGCCGAGGTTCAGCACCCGCGCGATCTTGTCGAAGGCCTCACCGGCGGCGTCGTCGATGGTCGCACCGAGCGGCCGCACATCGGACGTGATGTCGGTGGACAGGAGCAGCGACGAGTGCCCGCCCGACACAAGGAGCGCCATCGTCGGCTCGGGCAGCGTGCCGTGCTCCAGCTGGTCGACGCAGATGTGCGAGGCGAGGTGGTTGACGCCGTAGAGCGGCTTGTCGAGCGCGTACGCGTACGCCTTGGCGGCCGACACCCCGACCAGCAGGGCGCCCGCAAGGCCAGGACCCGCGGTGACGGAGATGCCGTCGAGGTCCTTCGCCGTGACGCCCGCGTCCTTCAGGGCGCGCTGGATCGTGGGGACCATCGCCTCCAGGTGCGCGCGGGAGGCGACCTCGGGGACGACGCCGCCGAAGCGGGCGTGTTCGTCGACGCTGGAGGCGACGGCGTCGGCGAGCAGGGTGGTGCCGCGGACGATGCCGACGCCGGTCTCGTCGCAGGAGGTCTCGATGCCGAGGACGAGCGGTTCGTCAGCCATGGGTCTTCTCTTCGTTCACAGTGTCGTTCGCGGTGTCGTTCGCGGTGGTCGTGGTCAGGCGCATCACGAGGGCGTCGATGTTGCCGGGCTGGTAGTAGCCGCGCCGGAAGCCGATCGGCTCGAAGCCGAAGCGCTCGTACAGCTTCTGCGCCCGCGTGTTGTCGACGCGCACCTCGAGCATCACCTGGTCGACCTCGAAGGCGGTGGCGTGCCGCAGCAGTTCGGTGAGCAGCCGGGCGCCGAGCCCGGTGCCCCAGTGGTCGCGGGCTGCGGCGATGGTCTGGATGTCGGCAAGGTCCCCGGAGGCGGCGACGCCCCCGTACCCGACCAGCTTCTCGCCCTCGTACGCGACCACGTAGCGCCGCGTGGAACCGACGCCGCGGGCGTGCGCGAGCTCGGACCAGAACATGCCGCGCGACCAGGCGTCGTCCGGGAAGAGGTCCTTCTCCAGGGCGAGCACGGGATCGATGTCCCACCAGCGCATCTCGCGCAGCGATACGTCCACGGCTGTCACTTGGGGGTGACCACCTTGTAGTTCTTGGGGACCTGCGCGTCGGGGCGGCGCAGGTAGAGGGGGCGCGGTTCGAGGAGCTCCTCGCCCGCGGCCAGCCTCTCGGCGGCGAGGGCGGCGAGCGCGGCGGCCGACACGTTCTCGGGCCCGCGCGCGTCCGGGAAGGTGTCCGGGTACAGCCGCGCGCCGGCGCCGACGGCGGGCAGGCCCTCCACGAGGGAGGCGATGTCGGCGGGCCGGTCGACGGCGGCCTCGGTGACGCGGGTCCGCGCATCGTCGTAGCGCGCCCAGTACACCTCCTTGCGCCGCGCGTCGGTGGCGACGACGAAGGGGCCCGCCCCGTCCAGGGCATCCCCGGCCTCGTAAGCGAGCCCGTCCAGCGTGCAGACGCCGTGCACGGGCACGCCGAGCGCGAGGCCGAACGTGTCGGCGGTCATCAGGCCGACACGCAGGCCGGTGTACGGGCCGGGGCCCACGCCCACGACGATGCCGGTGACGGCGTCGAGCCGCAGGCCGGCCTCGGTGAACATCCGGTCGACGGCGGGCAGCAGCAGTTCCCCGTGTCTACGAGCATCCACCTGACTCGACTCGGCTACGACGGAGGTCCCGTCGTGCAGAGCGACGGTGACGGCGGGGGTGGCGGTATCCAGAGCGAGCAACAGCACGCGAACAGCCTACGACCACCGGAAGGCGGACACGTCCGGACTTCCCGCAAGACCGGGCCTCCGGGCCTCGACTGCTACCGTCACCCTGAGGTTCGTACTTGAGAGGCAGGCACCTGGTGGCACGGAGCAGCACCGGATTCGTGACCGCGCTCACGGCGGGGTCACTCGTCGTGGTCGGCTTCCTCGCCTACCAGGCGTCGGCGAGCGCGCCCACCGACCTCGCCGAGAAGAAGGAGGGCTCCTCGCCCTCCGCCTCGGCGTCGAAGACACCCAAGAAGAAGACGGACCCGAAGGCGCTGCCCGCGGGCTCCGGCTCGGGCGAGCGTGTCGTGTACGCGCTCGGCGGGGACCGGGTGTGGCTGGTCGGCGCGGGCAACAAGACGAAGTCGACGTTCCGGGTGACGCCCGGCACGGTGGACCCGGCGCCCGGCTCGTACTCGGTGACCTCGCGCTCCGGCTCCGTCACCGGCACCGACGGCGTCCCGATCGAGCACGTGGTCCGCTTCGCCACCACGAACGGCGTGGCGATCGGCTTCAGCGCCGCCGTCAACGGTTCGACGGCCGCCCCCGACCCCGGCAAGCAGACCGGCGGCATCCGCGAGTCCCGCGAGGACGCCGACGCCATGTGGCAGTTCGCGACGATCGGCGCCAAGGTCGTCGTCGTCAAGTAACGGTTGCCGCGTCCCTCACGGGTGCGCCGACGGGCGCCACTCGCTGCGCTGCGGCTCGCTGCGTGGCTGGACCGGGCGTCCGCGCGGAGCCGGCGGGACCGACACGGCCCGCGCCGCCGCACACGACGCCAAAAGATCCCGCATCGACACTGCGCGCGCGCCTTCACGTTCCGAAGTCGACATGGATGCCTCCCGGCCACGGTCGAGGGGACGTAGTTAGGTAGACCTAACCAACACCGGTCTCCATGTGAACACGCCGAAGCCGCGCCGCGCAAGAATTTGCCGACGCGTTGTCGGGATACGTACGGGACAGGTGCGGATACGAGCTCAGCCCGCGAGCGACCCCAGGTCCGCCTCGGTCCACCGCTCCCCGATCCCGTTGAACGTCACGACCCGGACCTCGTCCGTGGTGTCACCGGTGGCCCGGTCGATGATCACGTGCAGCCGGTCGTCGGACAGCTCCTCGACCTTGCCGTCGCCCCACTCCACGACCACCACGGAGTCCGGCAGGGACACGTCGAGGTCGAGGTCCTCCATCTCGTCGAGGCCGCCCCCGAGCCGGTACGCGTCCACGTGCACCAGGGCAGGACCCTCGCCCAGCGGCGGATGCACCCGGGCGATCACGAAGGTCGGCGAGGTCACCGCGCCGCGTACGCCCATGCCCGCGCCGAGCCCGCGGGTCAGCGTCGTCTTGCCCGCGCCGAGCTCGCCGGTGAGCATGACGAGGTCGCCCGGGCGCAGCTGTTTGGCCAGGGCGAGCCCCAACTCCCGCATCTCGTCCGGGGAGTTGACGGTCACGGTGACCGTGCTGACGGGGGTGGTGGCGGGCTCAGCCGCCGGGCTGTGCGGTGTTGCCGGTGTCTCCATAAATCCCCACGGTAGCGGCTGTCGGCACTCCCTCCCGTCTCCCACCGCCACCCCTACGAGGCCGCGCTTCGCGCCTTTTCCCTTGCACGCACCAAAAGGTCCGCGAGCCGGTCCGTCACGACCTCGGGGTGTTCCAGCATCACGAGGTGCCCGGCGTCCGGCACGAGCACGTACTCGGCGTCCGGCAGCAGCGCCGCGATCGCCTCGCTGTGGTCGCTCGGCGTGACCAGGTCGCGCTCCCCCGCGAGGACGAGCACGGGCAGGTCCGCGAAGTGCGCCAGGGCGTCCGCCTTGTCGTGCTCCTCGAACGCCGGGTAGAACTCGGCCACCACGTCGATCGGCGTCCCCTCGATCATCCGCTCGGCGAACCGGGCGACCGCCGGGTCGACGTCCCGCGAGGCGAACGAGTACCGCTTGATGATCCCGGCGAACAGGTCGGCCGTCGCCCGGCGCCCCTTCTCCACGAGGTCGGCCCGCTGCCCGAGCACCTTCAGTACGCCGGGCAGCACCCGCCGCACCGCGTTCACCCCGGCCACCGGAAGCCCGTAGTTCACCTCGCCGAGCTTCCCCGACGACGTACCGACGAGGGCGACGCCCACGACCCGGTCGCGGATCAGCTCGGGACACCGGTCGGCGAGCGCCATCACGGTCATGCCGCCCATGGAGTGGCCGACGAGGACGAGCGGCCCCTCGGGCGCGGCCGCGTCGATGACGGCCTGCAGATCGCTGCCGAGCCGGTCGATGGAGACGGGCACCCCGTCCTCGACCTGCTCGGCGCCCCGCCCCGAACGCCCATGACTGCGCTGGTCCCAGTACACGCAGCGGACGACGCCGCGCAGCGCAGCGCGCTGGAAGTGCCAGGAGTCCTGGCCCAGGCAGTAGCCGTGGCTGAAGACGACGGTGACGGGCGCCGGGGTCTTGCGGCCGAACAGGCGGCGTCTGCGCGGCGTCGTGCCACCGGCCTCCGGGTCCGCCTCGTCGACCTCGTAGTACAGCTCCGTGCCGTCCTCCGCGTACGCCTTCCCCGGCACGCCGCGCAGTGCTCCGTAGGGCCCCGACGCGTCGAGGGCGAGCCGCGCCTTCCTGCGCATCCCGCGCCCCACGGTCAGCCGCTCGACGGCGACGCCCGCGGCCGCCCCGGCCGCGACCACGCCTATGGCGGCGCCCGCGAGGCCGGCCCGCCGCCAGTTCCCCGATGCGGCCCTTTCCGCCGCTTCGACGACGGCCGCCGTGGCCGGTGCGCTGCTCTCGCTCACGTGCCGCTCCCTGCTCCGCGTCCTGCCTGTCGTCCGGTGTCGGGTTACCCGTTCCGTTGTTGCTTCACATGGTGGCGGCTCGGACGGCTGTGTCGGTGGACCTTCAAGCCGTGACGCCGGTCACGCGCGCGTGGCGCCGCTCTCTTCGTCTACGGTGCCGCCCTCTTCGTGCACGGTGCCGCCCTCTCCGTCTACGTAGACGCGCGGTACTCGGGATCCGATGCGCGTGACGATCTCGTACGCGATGGTGCCCGACGCGACCGCCCAGTCCTCCGCGGTCGGCTCGCCGCCGTCACCGGGTCCGAAGAGCACCGCCTCGTCCCCCGCTGCCGGCTCGTCGCCGCCCAGGTCGACGACGAACTGGTCCATGGCCACCCGGCCCGCGATCGTGCGCCGCTTGCCGTCGATCAGGACCGGGGCCGTGCCGGACGCGTGTCGCGGGATGCCGTCCGCGTAGCCCAACGGGACGAGGCCGAGCGTCGTCTCGCCCGGTGTGACGTAGTGATGCCCGTAACTGACGCCGAGTCCACCCGGCGCGTGCTTCACGAGCGCGAGATTCGCCTTCAGCGTCATCACGGGGCGCAGACCGAAGTCGCCGGGCGTGCCGACCTCGGGGCTCGGCGAGATCCCGTACATCGCGATGCCGGGGCGCACGAGGTCGAAGTGCGTCTCGGGAAGGGTCAGCGTCCCCGGCGAGTTGGCGATGTGCCGGACCTCCGGGGCGACGCCCTCGCCCTCCGCGTGCGCGACCATCTCCCGGAAGGCGGTCAGTTGGGCGGCGATGGACGGATGGCCGGGCTCGTCGGCGCACGCGAAGTGCGACCAGAGGCCTGTGACGTTCACGAACCCGTCCCGCTGCGCCTTCAGCGCCTCCCGCACGAGCTCGGGCCAGTCGGCGGGCAGGCATCCGTTCCGCCCGAGGCCCGTGTCGGCCTTGAGCTGGATACGGGCGACCCGGCCCGTCGCACGCGCGGCGTCGACGACCTCCCGCAGCGCCCACATGCCGCTCACCGACATGTCGAGATCGGCCTCGATGCCCGCCTGCCAGGGCCCGCCGGGCACCCACAGCCAGCACATGATGCGCCCGGTGAGACCCGCCGCGCGCAGCTCCAGCGCCTCCTCGGCGGTGGCGGCCCCCAGCCACTCGGCCCCCGCGTCCTTGGCGGCCCGCGCGACCGGGATCATGCCGTGCCCGTACCCGTCCGCCTTCACAACCGCCATGAACGCGGCCCCGGGCGCATGGGCCCGCAGGGCTCGCACATTGGCCTTGAGCGCGGCCAGGTCGATCTCGGCGCGGGCGCGGAGCGGGGCAGTCACGTTCTCGTTCATGGTGAGGTCAGTGTCTCAGAGGGGTGTGACACGAGATCCGTTGGCCAATCCGGCACAAAACACTTCGGCCGGGGCAACAACCCTGCGAGACACTCGATGGCATGCGACTCGCTCACGACGTAGAGACGGTCAGGTCCGCCGAGCGCGCCCTCATGGCGCGGCTGCCCGAGGGCGCGCTGATGCAACGCGCGGCGGCCGGTCTCGCGACCGCCTGCGCCGATCTGCTCGGCAAGGTGTACGGCTCCCGCGTCACCCTCCTCGTCGGCTCGGGGGACAACGGCGGCGACGCCCTGTACGCGGGCGCCCGCCTCGCCCGCCGGGGCGCGGGCGTCACGGCGCTGCTGCTGAACCCCGACCGGGCCCACGCCGGAGGCCTCGCGGCGCTGCGTGCGGCGGGCGGCACGGTCCTCGACGCACAGGACGAGAACGCCACGGAACGCGTCGGCCGCGCCGACCTCGTCGTCGACGGCATCGTGGGCATCGGCGGCAAGGGCGGCCTGCGCCCCCGCGCGGCAGAACTGGCCGACGCCGCAAGGGGAACCGTCGTGGCCGTCGACCTCCCGAGCGGCGTGGACGCCGACACCGGCGAGGTGCGCGGCGAAGCGGTGCGGGCGGACGCGACGGTCACCTTCGGAACGTACAAGCCGGGTCTGCTCATCGACCCGGCCCGCGGGTACGCGGGCGCGCTCCGCCTCGTCGACATCGGCCTCGAACTCGCCCCTGCCGAAACGGGGTTGGAGGCGCTCCAGTACGCGGACGTGGCGGCGCTGCTCCCCCGGCCGACCGGCGAGAGCGACAAGTACCGGCGCGGCGTCGTCGGCATCGTCGCGGGCTCGGCCCGCTACCCCGGCGCGGCGGTCCTTGCGGTGGCGGGCGCGCTGCACGGCGGGGCGGGCGCCGTCCGGTACGTGGGCCCGGCCGCGGACGCGGTGCTCGCCCGCTTCCCGGAGACGCTCGTCTCGGCCGGACCGCCCGCGAAGGCGGGCCGGGTCCAGGCCTGGGTGCTCGGCCCCGGCCTCGGCGACGACACGTCGGGCCTGCACGACGTCCTGGCCTCGGACGTCCCGGTCCTGATCGACGCGGACGGGCTGCGCCTCGCGGACCCGGCGACGGTCCGCGCCCGCACGGCGCCCACCGTGCTGACCCCGCACGCCGGGGAGGCGGCCGCGCTCCTCGGCGTGACGCGCGACACGGTGGAGGCCGAACGCCTGGAATCCGTACGGGAGTTGGCGGCCCGGTACGACGCCACGGTCCTCCTGAAGGGCTCGACGACCCTGGTGTCGCCGCCGGACGAGACCCGCCCGACCCGTGTGAACCCCACCGGCACCCCGTGGCTCGCCACGGCCGGCAGCGGCGACGTCCTCTCCGGCCTGACCGGCTCCCTGCTCGCGGCGGGCCTCGCCCCCTTGGACGCGGCCTCGGTCGGCGCCCATCTGCACGGGCTCGCGGCGCGGCACGCGGCGGACGGGGCGCCGATCTCGGCGCAGGACGTGGCGGGGGCGCTGCGGAGCGCCTGGCAGGACGTGGTGGAAAACCGCTTCGCCTGACGCCCACCCCTTGCTACTGTCGCCGACGACCGTGCAGTCATAGCTGGGAGGTGAGACCCGTGAACGCAGTCACCCATGGGTGCTCCCTCAGCTCGTCACGGTCCGGCGGCTGACAGCAGGTGTCGCCGGGAGCGCCCCGAGATCGAGGGCTTCCCGAGGAGACACCGATGAACACAAAAAGCACCCGCCCCACAGCCCCACCCCAGCTCACCGTCATCCGCGTCGCGGATCACCAGTGGCATGCCCTGGAGAACGACGAGGTGATCGGCCGCGGCCACGCCGCGCACCGGCCCGACGGCCGCCTCTTCATCAGCGTCGACGCCTGGCACGACACCGCGTTCGCGGCCCTGGCCGAGACCCTGCTGGCGGGCCTGCCGGGCCCGCTGCACACCGTCGTCGACGAGAACGACACCGAACTGACGTCGAAATGGCGGGAGTTCGGCTTCACGATCGGCCGCCGCGAGTGGGAGTACGCGGTACCCACCGACCCCGCCGTCACGGGCCTCGGCGCGGTGCGCCCGCCCGCGGACGTCACCGTCGTCCCGGCCGGCGCGGCGGACGGGACGCGGCTGCGCGCCCTCGACCGCACGATCCGGGACGAGATCGAGGCCACGGTCGGCTGGCGCACCATGCCGGCCGAGGTGCGACCACTGCCACCGGGGATCACCGTCGTCGACCCGACGAAGTACACCGTGGCCGAGGCCCCGGACGGCGCCTACCTGGGCCTCCTGCGCCTGGCGACGGCCACCCGGCGCCCCCGCATCGGGCTGCTCGCGGTCCGCACCGACGCGCGGCGCCGCGGCATCGCGCGGGCCCTCCTGGCCGACGTACTGAACACCCTGCACCGCTCCGGCGTGCAGACGGCGTCCGCCGAGGTCGACGAGTCGAACGAAGCGGCGGCGGCCCTCTTCGACGGCATCGGCGCGCGGCGCGTGAACCGCGCACTGGAGCTGGTCCGATGACCGGGACAAGGGGGACCGCGAAGAACACCGGAGGCGGCGTGCACGCCGAGGGCACCGTCGTGGAGTGCCTGCGCAGCGCGATGTTCACCGTGGAGCTCGACAACGGGCACCGGGTGCTCGCGCACGTCAGCGGCAAGATCCGCAAGAACTACATCAAGATCCTGCTGGCGGACCGGGTCCAGGTGGAGATCACTCCGTACGACCTGACACGCGGCCGGATCGTCTTCCGCCACCGGGCGTAGGGCCTGTGGGCCGAGGGGTAGGGGCGGCGCCGTCCCTACCCCTCGGCCACCACCACCGCCGACGCGACCCCCGCGTCATGGCTCAGCGACACATGGAACCCCCGCACACCCAGCTCGGCCGCCCGCGCGGCCACCGTCCCGGTCACCCGGAGCCGGGGCTGCCCGCTCTCCTCGACCCACACCTCCGCGTCGGTCCAGCGCAGCCCGGCCGGCGCGCCGAGCGCCTTGGCGACGGCCTCCTTCGCGGCGAACCGGGCGGCGAGCGAGGCGATCCCGCGCCGCTCCCCGCTGGGCAGCAGCAGCTCGTCGTCCAGGAAGAGGCGTTCGGCCATGCTCGGCGTGCGCTCCAGCGACGCCGCGAACCGCTCGATCTCGGCCACGTCGATACCGACCCCGATGATGCTCATGCAGCAGACCTTACGGTCGCCGGGCCAGGGGCCGGGCCGCACTCCCCCGTGGATCCGGCCTCAGGCCGTCCATCCCCTGTCGATCCGGTCCTGCGCGTCCCGCACGAGCGCCAGATACTCGATCTCCTCGCAGCGCGGCTTGCTGCCGAAGCGGTAGAAGTCGAGGCAGTCGTCCAGGTCCTCGGCGATGTCCTCGTCGGGCAGTTCCAGCGCGAGTTCGCTGCAGACGTGACTCGCCCAGTCGTCCATCGCGGAGGCATCCATCGCGGAGGCATCCACCGTCCTGCGGCGGACGAAATTCGGCACACGAAGCGCTGCCATCATGGTTCCCCTCCCGACCCGCGGGCAGCCTTGCGTCCCACGGGTGCACGGAATGTATCGCCACCCCCACGTACGGTCCATACCTGTGGCGAACCTGTGACGAACGGGGTTCCCCGATCCCCCGGCGTGACACACCCCACCTGCCGCCGCGCGCCACACTGCCGTAACAATGGACTGTGATCTCTCCGGTCTCCGAGTCCAAGCGACAAGCGACCTCCCGGAGCGCCCACCGGCAGAAGCCGGAGGTGACTCCCTACGTCGACCTCACCCGCACCGAATGGAGCGCACTGCGCGACAAGACGCCACTGCCGCTGACAGCGGAAGAGCTGGAACGGCTGCGCGGCCTTGGTGACGTGATCGACCTGGACGAGGTCCGCGACATCTATCTGCCGCTCTCCCGTCTGCTGAATCTGTACGTGGGCGCGACCGACGGCCTGCGCGGGGCGCTCAACACGTTCCTCGGCGAGACGAACAAGAAGGCCGCCCAGTCCGGCACGCCCTTCGTCATAGGAGTCGCAGGATCCGTCGCGGTCGGCAAGTCGACCGTCGCCCGCCTCCTCCAGGCCCTGCTCTCCCGCTGGCCCGAGCACCCGCGCGTCGAGCGCGTCACCACCGACGGCTTCCTGCTCCCCACCAAGGAGCTGGAGGCCCGCGGCCTGATGTCGCGCAAGGGCTTCCCCGAGTCGTACGACCGGCGCGCCCTGACCCGCTTCGTCGCCGACATCAAGGCCGGCAAGGACGAGGTGACCGCCCCGGTCTACTCGCACCTGATCTACGACATCGTGCCCGGCGAAAAGCTCGTCGTGCGCCGCCCCGACATCCTCATCGTCGAGGGCATCAACGTGCTGCAGCCCGCCCTGCCCGGCAAGGACGGCCGCACCCGCGTCGGTCTCGCCGACTACTTCGACTTCAGCGTGTACGTCGACGCGCGCGCCGAGGACATCGAGGCCTGGTACCTCAACCGCTTCCGCAAGCTGCGCGCGACGGCCTTCCAGGACCCGTCCTCGTACTTCAGGAAGTACACCCAGGTCTCCGAGGAGGAGGCCCTGGACTACGCGCGCAACACCTGGCGCACCGTCAACAAGGTCAACCTTCTGGAGAACGTGGCCCCCACCCGCGGCCGCGCCGGACTCGTCATCCGCAAGGGCCCCGACCACAAGGTCCAACGGCTGCGCCTGCGCAAGCTGTAGCGCGCGGAACGGCAACTGCTAAAAAGACCCCATGCTGCATCTGCGCCTCATCACGCCGTCCGACACCACGGACGACGTGGTGCGTCTGATCGAGAAGACGACCGGGACCACGCACGTCGTGGTCCTCCCGGACGCCGCCCGCAATCCGTCGGGCGATGTCGTCATGTGCGACGTCGCGCGCGAGGCCGGTGACGAACTCATCGGCGGGCTGCGGAAGTTGGGCATCGACCGGTCGGGCTCGATCTCCGTCGAGAACATCGACCTGTCGCTGTCCCTGCGCGCCGACAGGGCCGAGAAGGACGCTCCGGGCGAGGGCGCGGACGCGGTCCTGTGGGAGCAGCTGTCCGACGCCACGCACGAGGAGTCCACGCTCACGGTCACGTACGTGGCGTTCCTGGTCATCGCGACGATGATCGCGGCGTGCGGTGTCGTGCTCGACAACGCGATCCTGATCGTGGGCGCCATGGCGGTCGGCCCGGAGTTCGGTCCGCTCGCCGGATTCTGCACAGCTCTGGTGCGGAAATCGCCGCGCCTCGCGTGGCGTTCCCTGGTCGCCCTGCTCGTCGGCTTCGCGGTGGCGATGGCGGTGACGGTGGGCTTCAGCTACTTCATGGACGCGATGCACCTGTTCAGCGAGGGCAAGCTGGAGGGCGACCGCCCCAACACCAGGTTCATCTGGGACCCCGACGCGTTCTCGTTCGTCGTGGCCGTGCTCGCGGGCGCGGCCGGCACCCTGTCGCTCACCTCGGCGAAGTCCGGCGCCCTCGTGGGCGTCGCCATCTCGGTGACCACGGTCCCGGCGGCGGCGAACGCCGCGGTGGCGCTGAGCTACGACGACATGGGCCAGATGTGGGGCTCGACCCAGCAACTCCTGCTGAACCTGCTGGGGATCGTCCTGGCCGGTACGCTCACGCTCCTCGCCCAGAAGTACTTCTGGGCCAAGCAGCGCGAACGTACCGCCAAGAAGCTCGCGAGGAGCTAAGAGCTACTAGCCGAGCGCCGACTTCACGACGTCGGCCAGGCGCTCCGCGACGGACCGGGCCTGCGCGATGTCCGCGGCCTCGACCATCACCCGCACCAGCGGCTCCGTACCCGAAGAGCGCAGCAACACCCGCCCGGTCGCGCCGAGTTCACGCTCCGCGTCCGCGACGGCCGTCTGCAGCTCCGCGGACGTGGTGACGCGGGACTTGTCCACGTCCGGCACGTTGATGAGCACCTGCGGCAGCCGCTCCATGACGCTCGCCAGGTCCTTCAGCGTCCGCCCGGTCTGCGCGACGCGCGCCGCGAGCAGCAGGCCCGTCAGCGTGCCGTCACCGGTCGTCGCGTGGTCGAGAACGATGACGTGCCCGGACTGCTCGCCGCCGAGCGCGAACCCGTTCTCCTTCATGTTCTCCAGGACGTACCGGTCGCCGACGGCGGTCTGCACGAGGTCGATGCCCTCGCGCTCCATCGCCAGCTTCAGGCCCAGGTTCGACATGACGGTCGCGACCAGCGTGTCGTCGCGCAGTACGCCGCGCTCCTTCATGTCGAGCGCGAGCACCGCCATGATCTGGTCGCCGTCGACCTCGGACCCGGTGTGGTCCACGGCCAGGCAGCGGTCGGCGTCCCCGTCGTGCGCGATGCCGAAGTCGGCCCCGTGCTCGACGACGGCGGCCTTCAGCAGGTCCAGGTGAGTCGAACCGCACCCGTCGTTGATGTTGAGCCCGTCGGGCTCGGCGCCGATCGTGACGACCTCGGCACCGACGCGGATGAAGGCCTCCGGGGAGACCCGCGAGGCCGCGCCGTGCGCCTCGTCGAGGACGATCTTGAGCCCTTCGAGGCGGTTCGGCAGCACGCCCGCGAGGTGCGCGATGTACTGGTCGAGCCCCTCGCCGTACGACTTCACGCGGCCGACGCCGGAGCCCGTCGGACGGCCCCACGGGGCGCCGGTGCGGTGCTCCTCGTAGATCGTCTCGATGCGGTCCTCAAGGGCGTCGTCCAGCTTGTGGCCGCCGCGGGCGAGGAACTTGATGCCGTTGTCCGGCATGGCGTTGTGGCTCGCGGAGAGCATCACGCCGAGGTCGGCGCCGAGCGCGCCCGTGAGGTATGCGACCGCGGGCGTGGGCAGCACGCCCACGCGCAGCACGTCGACTCCGGCGCTGGCCAGGCCCGCGACGACCGCGGCCTCCAGGAACTCGCCCGAGGCGCGCGGATCACGGCCGACCACGGCCACCGGACGATGGCCTTCGAAGCTGCCGACCTCGCCCAGAACATGTGCCGCCGCGACCGACAGACCGAGCGCGAGCTCCGCCGTCAGATCCGCATTGGCGACACCGCGCACGCCGTCCGTGCCGAAGAGTCGTCCCACCTTGATGTCCTCCGAACCTTCACATCGTCATAAGCCGAACGCCCCGGCGGCACGATACGTGCCGCCGGGGCGAACGGAAAAACAAGCAGGCAGCGGAATTTAGCGCTTGCTGTACTGCGGGGCCTTGCGGGCCTTCTTGAGACCGGCCTTCTTGCGCTCGACCGCACGGTCGTCGCGGCGGAGGTAGCCGGCCTTCTTGAGGGCGCCGCGGTTGTTGTCCGCGTCGGCCTCGTTCAGCGCGCGGGCCACGCCGAGGCGCAGGGCACCGGCCTGACCGGAGACGCCGCCACCCGAGATGCGGGCGATGACGTCGTAGCGGCCGTCGAGCTCGAGCACCTTGAAGGGCTCGTTGACTTCCTGCTGGTGGACCTTGTTCGGGAAGTAGTCCTCGAGCGTGCGCCCGTTGACCTTCCACTTGCCGGTGCCGGGCACGATGCGAACGCGCGCGATGGCGTTCTTGCGGCGGCCCAGGCCGGCGGCCGGCTGCGGGTCACCGAAGCGGGCGGGGTTGGACTCCGAGGTGTACTCGCCCTCGACGGGCGCGTCGGACTCGGTGGTGTAGCTCTCGACGTCGGCGATCTCTTCGACCGGCGTCTCGGCAGTGGTCTCGGCCACGATTCTCCTCAGATTCTTTTCTGTCTTAGGGGGTGTGGCCGGAACTACTGCGCGACCTGAGTGATCTCGAACGGCACCGGCTGCTGGGCAGCGTGGGGGTGCTGGTCGCCCGAGTAGATCTTCAGCTTCGAGAGCATCTGACGGCCGAGCGTGTTCTTCGGGATCATGCCCTTGATGGCCTTCTCGACGGCCTTCTCGGGGTTCTTCGCGAGAAGCTCGTCGTAGCGCACGGAACGCAGACCACCCGGGTAACCGGAGTGGCGGTACGCCATCTTCTGGGTCTTCTTGTTGCCGGACAGGTGCACCTTGTCCGCATTGACGATGACGACGAAGTCGCCCATGTCCATGTGGGGGGCGTAGGTCGGCTTGTGCTTGCCACGGAGGAGGGTCGCGGCAGTGGTGGCCAGACGGCCCAGGACGATGTCCTGCGCGTCAATGACGTGCCACTGGCGAGTCACATCGCCGGGCTTGGGGCTGTACGTACGCACTTCGCAGCCTTCTTCTTCAGTAGATGGGTGCTGAACATGGCATCACTGAAGCGATCGTGCAGCTGGGGACGACAGTGCCGGGTTCAGCGCCCGTATGCCGACCACTGGTAACTGCTCCAGGGAACCTACGTAAGGGCCTCTCGCCTGATAACGACCAGGCCGATACGTATAACAACGATCGAGACTACCTGCGCTGCCCCGGATGGGTCAAAACGCGGGCATCGGGAGCCCCGGAGGCCGGGGATTCCGCTCTGTCGTGTCCCCTCGACGCTAACGCGCCGGAAGCCCTCACACCTCCACCACGGGACGAGGCCCGTGCCACACCGGGCCGTACCTCTAAGATGCGCCCCATGAGTTTCGGGCAAGGGGGATCCCCGTGGGGGCCCAATGACGGCGGGTCGACCCCGGACTGGGCGTCCCTCGCGGAGGCATCAGAGGCACGCGCACGCAAGAAGCGCTGGATGGTGATCGGCGGTGCGATCGTGGCCACGCTCGCCGTCGGTTCAGCGGTCGCGTGGGGCATCGTCTCGACCAACAAGAGCAACGAGAACGCCAACAAACCGGCCGACCAGCTGCCGAGCACGGCGGACATCCCCAGCGAGGGCAAATCGGGAGGGCCGTCCTTCGACGCGACGACGCCGCCGCCCCCGCTCGACCCGAACGACTTCATCAACAGCGCCGCGAAGGACAGGGCCCCGATCAGCGCGGACACGCTCTTCCCCGGCAAGAAGCTCACCTTCGGTGACCGCGTCTACACGAAGGGCGCCACGGCCCGCACCACCGACTGCTCGTCCGTCGCGCAGAAGGGCCTGTCCGGGGTCCTGAAGAGCAACAACTGCAACCAGCTGATCCGCGCCACGTACTACAAGGGCAACTCCGCGGTCACCATCGGTGTCGCCGTCTTCAAGACGAAGGCGGAGGCGACGAAGGCCAAGGAGCAGTACGACTTCGACGGCGCGGTGACCTCGCTGCCGGGCTCCGGGGTGCCCTCGTTCTGCCGCACCACGGTGTGCCGCCAGACCGCCAACTCGGTGGGCCGCTACACATACTTCACCAACGGCGGCCTCACCAACGGCCAGGACGCCACCAAGAAGGACACCGTGGTGTTCTCCCTCGGCGACGACCTCCAGGAATTCACCTTCCAGCAGATCAAGCGGCGCGGCGAGATCCAGGCCTCCGCGGCGGCGACGGCGGGCTGACCGCCACCACCCCGGGCGCCGCCCTCAGCAACATCCGGCGCCCGGGAGCGTCCGCTTGTTGCGCGCCTCCTTGTTGCGCGCGGCGAGCAACTCGTCGGCGGGGTAACCGACTTCCTCCAGCGTCAGCCCGTGCGGCCGCACCACGTGCACGGCGGAGTCCCGCACGCCCGCGGCGAGCACCTTGCCGGGCCAGTCGGCCGGACGGTGCCCGTCGCCCACGAACAGCAGCGCCCCGATCAGGGACCGCACCATGTTGTGGCAGAAGGCATCGGCCCGCACGGTCGCGGTGACGATCCCGTCGTCCCCGCGCACGAGGCTGAGCCCCTGCAGCGTACGAATGGTGGTCGCGCCCTCACGCCGCTTGCAGTAGGCGGCGAAGTCGTGCTCGCCGAGCAGCCGCTCGGCGGCCTCGTTCATCGCGTCGACGTCCAACGGCCAGTCGTGCCACAGCACATGGCCCCGCAGCAGCGGATCGACGCCGCCCGGATGATCCGTCACCCGGTACGCGTACCGCCGCCAGATCGCCGAGAAACGCGCGTTGAAGCCGCTCGGCGCCTCGGCCACCGACCACACCCGCACATCCTTCGGTAGCCGCCCCGCGAGCCGCTTCAGCAGCTTCTCCCGGTGCTCGGCCCACACCTGCGCCGGCAGGTCCACGTGCGCGACCTGCCCCCGCGCGTGCACCCCCGCGTCGGTCCGCCCAGCGACCGTCAGGTCGTACGACTCCGCGGACCGCGTCACCGTACGGAGCGCGTCCTCGATCTCCCCCTGCACGGTCCGCCGCCCGGAGGCCTGCTTGGCCCACCCGGAGAAGTCCTTGCCGTCGTAGCTCACATCGAGCCGCAGCCGCACGAAGCCGTCGGCCACCTCATCACTCACAACAAACAATCCTTAAGGAGAAACGGAAAGCGGGCCCGCCCCCGGAAGGGCGGACCCGCTCACACACAAGGCGTCAGCCTCAGGCGTCCTTGGACTCCTCGGCGGCGGCCTCGGCCGGAGCCTCGGTCTGCGCCTCGGTGGCCTCGGCGTCCTTCGCGGCACGCTTGGTGGCGGCCTCGGCCTCACCGGTGGCCTGCTGCTGGACCGTCAGGGCCTCGACCAGCTCGATGACAGCCATGGGCGCGTTGTCGCCACGGCGGTTACCGATCTTGGTGATACGGGTGTAACCACCCGGACGGTTCTCGTAGCGCGGGGCGATCTCGGTGAAGAGCGTGTGGACGACGCCCTTGTCCGAGATGACCTGGAGCACCTGACGGCGGTTGTGAAGGTCACCCTTCTTCGCCTTGGTGACCAGACGCTCCGCGTACGGACGCAGACGACGCGCCTTGGCGTCGGTCGTCGTGATCTTGCCGTGCTCGAAGAGGCTCTTCGCGAGGTTCGCGAGGAGCAGCTTCTCGTGCGCGGCGCTGCCGCCCAGACGGGCACCCTTGGCGGGCTTCGGCATGATTTCTCCTAGGTGTCTGCCCCGGCCGTATCAGGTACCGGAGTCAGTGTCCGAGCGGGCGGGGTTGCCCGTCGGAGACCCCGAGCCCCTGTAAAGGGGCGCGGGGAACTGCGCAACCGCAACCACGGCTCCGCAGCGATTGAACCGACCTCCAAGCGGAGCGGCTCAGTACTGCTCGGTCTCCACGAAACCCGCGTCCGCGTCGTCGTCGGCGCCAAAGGCGTCGGCGGCAGCGGTCGGGTCGAATCCGGGCGGGCTGTCCTTGAGGGCCAGGCCCATGCCGGCCAGCTTCGCCTTGACCTCGTCGATCGACTTCGCACCGAAGTTGCGAATGTCGAGCAGGTCGGCCTCGGAGCGGGCGACGAGCTCACCCACGGAGTGGATGCCCTCGCGCTTGAGGCAGTTGTACGACCGAACGGTGAGCTCGAGCTCCTCGATCGGCAGGGCGAGATCAGCGGCAAGAGCGGCGTCCGTGGGGGACGGGCCCATGTCGATGCCCTCGGCGTCGATGTTCAGCTCGCGGGCGAGACCGAACAGCTCGACCAGGGTCTTACCGGCCGACGCCATGGCGTCACGCGGACGCATGGCCTGCTTCGTCTCGACGTCGACGATCAGCTTGTCGAAGTCGGTCCGCTGCTCGACACGCGTGGCCTCGACCTTGTACGTGACCTTGAGAACCGGCGAGTAGATCGAGTCGACCGGGATGCGCCCGATCTCCTGACCGACCTGCTTGTTCTGCACGGCGGAGACGTAGCCGCGACCGCGCTCGACGGTCAGCTCCATCTCCAGCTTGCCCTTGCCGTTGAGCGTGGCGAGGACGAGGTCGGGGTTGTGCACCTCGACACCGGCCGGGGGCGCGATGTCGGCGGCGGTGACCAGACCCGGGCCCTGCTTGCGCAGGTACATCACGACCGGCTCGTCGTGCTCCGAGGAGACGACCAGCTGCTTGATGTTCAGGATGAGGTCGGTGACGTCCTCCTTGACGCCCGGCACGGTGGTGAACTCGTGCAGGACACCGTCGATACGGATGCTGGTGACAGCAGCGCCGGGGATCGACGAGAGGAGCGTGCGGCGGAGAGAGTTGCCGAGGGTGTAGCCGAAGCCCGGCTCCAGCGGCTCGATCACGAACCGGGAGCGGAATTCGTCGACGACCTCTTCGGTCAACGAGGGACGCTGAGCAATCAGCATGAAGTGAATCCTTCAGTCAGGGGCACCCACTATTTGATGCCCTGAGACCACCAGGCGGAGCCTGATGTCGTACCTGTCAAGAGTACGGGCGGTACGGCCCAGTACAAAGGCCGTACCGCCCGAAAAACTCAGACCAAACGGCCTGCGCTACTGACCGGAATCAGACGCGGCGACGCTTGGGGGGACGGCAGCCGTTGTGCGGCGTCGGCGTGACGTCCTGGATCGAGCCGACCTCGAGGCCGGTCGCCTGCAGGGAGCGGATGGCGGTCTCACGACCGGAACCCGGGCCCTTGACGAAGACGTCGACCTTGCGCATGCCGTGCTCCTGCGCGCGGCGGGCAGCCGACTCGGCGGCCATCTGCGCGGCGAACGGCGTGGACTTGCGAGAGCCCTTGAAGCCGACGTGGCCGGCGGAGGCCCACGAGATCACGTTGCCGGTCGGGTCCGTGATGGACACGATCGTGTTGTTGAACGTGCTCTTGATGTGCGCGTGGCCGTGAGCGACGTTCTTCTTTTCCTTGCGGCGCACCTTCTTGGCAGCGCCCTGACGTCCCTTGGGGGGCATGTCGTTCTCCTACGGGAGGTGGTCGGTCCTACAGCGAAGACCGCTGATGAAGCGTTGTCCGCTGAGGACTACTTCTTGCCCGGCTTCTTCTTGCCGGCGATGGCGCGACGCGGGCCCTTGCGGGTACGAGCGTTCGTGCTGGTGCGCTGGCCGTGGACCGGCAGGCCGCGACGGTGGCGCAGACCCTGGTAGCAGCCGATCTCGACCTTGCGGCGGATGTCGGCCTGAATCTCGCGACGGAGGTCACCCTCGGTCTGGAAGTTCTGGTCCACGTACTCGCGGATCTTGACGAGGTCTTCCTCGCTGATGTCGCGAACGCGAACGTTGCGGTCGACACCGATCGCGTCCAGCGTCTGCTGGGCGCGCGTGCGGCCGATGCCGAACACGTAGGTGAGGGCGACCTCAATGCGCTTCTCGCGCGGGAGGTCAACACCTTCAACGCGTGCCATTCATGGCTCCTGTTGATTCTTCGGAGGTCTGCAGCAGAACCACTCCCAGCCGCCGTCCTCTTTGTTCCAAGAGTCGGTACGAACTGGGTCCCCGGCCTCCGACCGAAGGTGTCGCCACGACGGAACCGTCGTCGGCGGGCTCTGCATATGTACTCAATGTGCTGCGTCGCGCGAACTCTGCGAACGAACTGCAGTTGAACGGGTCTGCGTCAGCCCTGGCGCTGCTTGTGGCGCGGGTTGTCGCAGATCACCATGACCCGACCGTGACGGCGGATCACCCTGCACTTGTCGCAGATCTTCTTGACGCTCGGCTTGACCTTCATGGGTGAGGTTCTCCGGGTCAGTTGCCGGCGGCCCGCCGAGGCGGGACTAGGGCAAGATCTACTTGTACCGGTAGACGATCCGGCCACGCGTGAGGTCGTACGGAGACAGCTCCACCACGACCCGGTCGTCAGGGAGGATACGGATGTAGTGCATGCGCATCTTGCCGCTGATGTGTGCCAGGACCTGGTGGCCGTTCTGGAGCTCGACCTTGAACATGGCGTTCGGCAGAGACTCGACGACAGTGCCCTCGATCTCGATGGCACCTTGCTTCTTGGCCACGCTTCGCCCTTCGAATCGACTACCTTGATCGACTTCCGTGTCCGCATGGAGACATGCGCATACACGAGAGCCGACGAGTCAGTCTACGTCAGTACCCCCGGAAAGACGAATCTCGTGATTCTGCCCTACCAAGGAGATCATTAAGCCCCCACCACGCCCACCTTGACCGCCTTGGGCAATCTGCCGCCAGGGGCGGCAGGGTGGGCAAGGCGGCACCCCGGCGCGGGGCGAGCGCACGTCCAGCCCAGCCCCGTCGCCGCCCCGCGGTATCAGCCCAGCGGGTCAGGCGCCGCAGTAACACCCAGCTCGGCGAGCTTCGCCTTGCCACCGTCCGGCGCAGTCAGGACGAGGGGCCCGTCCTCCGTCAGCGCCACCGAGTGCTCCCAGTGCGACGACCACGTGCCGTCCGTCGTAATAACGGTCCAGTCGTCCGACAACGTCTCCGTCTTCGGCGTCCCGAGCGAAACCATCGGCTCAATGGCGAGGCAGAACCCGGGCACCAGCTTCGGCCCCTTCCCCCGCCGCCGCTCGACGTAGTTCAACAGGTGCGGGTCCATGTGCATCTCGGTCCCGATCCCGTGCCCGCCGTAGTCCTCGACGATCCCGTACTTCCCGCCGCCCGGCTTCGGCTGCCGGCGGATGTACGACTCGATGGCACGGGAGATGTCGACCAGCCGGTTACCGGCCTTCATCGCCGCGAGTCCGGCCCACATCGACTCCTCGGTCACCCGGGACAGCTCGATCAGCTCCGGAGCGTGACCGAACCCCACGAAGGCCGTGTACGCCGCGTCGCCGTGCCAGCCGTCCACGATGGCGCCCGCGTCGATCGAGATGATGTCGCCGTCCTCCAGGACGACCTCGTCGCTCGGGATGCCGTGCACCACGACCTCGTTCTTCGAGGTGCAGATGGTCGCGGGGAACCCCCCGTACCCGAGGAAGTTCGGCTTCGCCCCGTGCTCGGCGAGCACCTTGCGGGCGACCTCGTCCAGATCCTTGGTGGTCGCGCCCGGGACGGCCGCCTCCTTGGTCGCCGCGTGGATCGCCGCGACGACAAGCCCCGCCTCCCGCATCTTGCGAATCTGGTCGGGGGTCTTGATCTGCACCATGGGGGCCTGCGCTCTCCGTCATCCGGTACGAGGGTTACGTACGTCCAGTCCCCACCAACACTAAGGCCGCGATCCCCCCGACGGGGAACCGCGGCCTCAGGCACGTTCTACGGAAGCGCTCAGCGCTTCAGGGCCTCCATGGCCCGCGCCGTGACTTCCTCGACCTTGCCCAGAGCGGAGATCGTCACGACGAGCCCCTGCTCCCGGTAGTAGTCGATGATCGGCTCGGTCTGCGTGTGGTAGACCTCGAGCCGCTTGCGCACGGTCTCTTCCTTGTCGTCGTCACGCTGGTACAGCTCACCGCCGCAGGTGTCACAGACACCCTCGGCCTCGGGCTGCTTGTACGTGACGTGGAAGACGTGTGCCGAGTCGTTACGGCAGATGCGGCGGCCGGCGATGCGCTTGACCACCTCGTCCTCGGGGACCTCCAGGTCGAGAACCGCGTCCAGCGTGACGTCGTCGGCCTTGAGGGCGACGTCGAGCGCCTCGGCCTGCGAGACGTTGCGCGGGAAACCATCGAGCAGGAAGCCGTTCACGGCGTCCGCCTGCTCCATGCGGTCCTTCGCCATCCCGATGGTGACCTCGTCCGGGACCAGCTGGCCGGCGTCCATGTAGGACTTGGCCTTCTTGCCCAGCTCCGTGCCCTGGCTGATGTTGGCACGGAAGAGGTCGCCCGTGGAGATGTGCGGAATCGACAGGTTCTTGGCCAGGAACGCGGCCTGCGTTCCCTTGCCAGCACCGGGCGGCCCGACGAGGACGATACGCATCAGCGGAGGAACCCTTCGTAATTGCGCTGCTGGAGCTGGCTCTCGATCTGCTTCACCGTCTCCAGGCCGACACCCACGATGATCAGGATGCTCGTGCCACCGAACGGGAAGTTCTGGTTTGCCCCGAAACCAACCAACGCCATCGTCGGCACGAGAGCGATCAGGCCCAAGTACAGCGAACCCGGCCAGGTGATCCGGTTGAGCACGTACGAAAGGTACTCAGCGGTCGGTCGGCCAGCCCGGATGCCCGGGATGAAGCCACCATACTTCTTCATGTTGTCGGCGACTTCCTCGGGGTTGAACGAGATCGCCACGTAGAAGAACGCGAAGAAAACGATCAGGAGGAAGTACGTGACGATGTAAATCGGGTGATTTCCCTTGGTCAGGTGGTCATCGATCCACACCTTCCACTGCGAATCTCCACCGGCGAACTGGGCGACCAGCGCCGGAATGTAGAGCAGCGATGAGGCGAAGATGACAGGGATCACACCCGCCTGATTCACCTTGAGCGGGATGTACGTGGACGTACCGCCGTAGGAACGGCGGCCGATCATGCGCTTCGCGTACTGCACCGGGATACGTCGCTGAGCCTGCTCGACGAAGACCACCAGGGCGACCATGACCAGGCCGACGAGGATGACCGTGCCGAACTCGATCCAGCCGTCGGCCAGCGAACCCTGCTTCTTGATGGCCCACAGGGCGGACGGGAAGGTGGCGGCGATCGAGATGAACATCAGGATCGACATTCCGTTGCCGATGCCCTTGTCGGTGATCATCTCGCCGAGCCACATCATCACGCAGGTACCGGCGGTCATCGTGATGACCATCGTGATGGTGATGAAGATGGACTGGTCGGGGACGATCTCGCTGGCGACGGGGCAGCCCTGGAAGAGCGCGCCGGTGCGGGCGGTGGCGACGAGACCCGTGCCCTGAAGGATGGCGAGCGCCACGGTCAGGTAGCGCGTGTACTGAGTGATCTTCGCCGTGCCGGCCTGGCCCTCCTTCTTGAGGGCTTCCAGACGCGGGATCACCACGGTGAGCAGCTGCAGAATGATGCTCGCGGTGATGTACGGCATGATGCCGAGCGCGAAGACCGTGATCTGCAACAGCGCGCCACCGCTGAACATGTTGACCAGACCGAACAGGCCGGAGCTGGAGTTGGCGACGTCCATACACGTCTGGACGTTCTGGTAATCCACGCCTGGAATCGGCACGTGTGCGCCGAGCCGGTAGATCACGACGATGCCCAGCGTGAAGAGCAGTTTCTTGCGCAGGTCGGGCGTCTTGAACGCCCGGGCGAACGCGGTGAGCACGGTGCCTCCTGCGACCCCCGCGCGCGTGCGTCAGAGGTGACGGTCTTGAGGATTCGACAAATACGTAAACGGTCTAACGGCCAAGGACCGGGATAGGTGCCGGGGGCACACTAAGCCCGGAACTTAACAACGGACGCCACCTTACCGGCGTAACTGCCCCCCTTGGAACGACCAACCGGGGATGCCCCATATGTGGGGCATCCCCGGTAGGGACGTTCACGTCATCAAGACGCCTGATTTGTTCAGACGAGCTCGGTGACCGTACCGCCGGCGGCGGTGATCTTCTCCTTGGCGGAGCCGGAGACGGAGTCGACCGTCACCTGCAGCGCCACGGTGATCTCGCCCTGGCCAAGGACCTTGACGAGGCTGTTCTTACGGACAGCGCCCTTCTCCACCAGACCCTCGACGGTGACTTCGCCACCCTCGGGGTACAGCGAGGCGAGCTTGTCCAGGTTCACGACCTGGAACTCGACCTTGAAGGGGTTCTTGAAGCCCTTGAGCTTCGGGAGACGCATGTGGAGGGGCATCTGGCCACCCTCGAAGCGCTCCGGAACCTGGTAACGGGCCTTGGTTCCCTTGGTACCACGACCGGCCGTCTTACCCTTCGACGCCTCACCACGACCGACACGGGTCTTGGCGGTCTTGGCGCCGGGGGCCGGACGGAGGTTGTGGATCTTGAGCGGGTTCTGCTCACCCATGATCAGTCGACCTCCTCGACCGTCACGAGGTGGCGGACGGTCTGCACCATGCCGCGGAACTCGGGACGATCCTCCTTGACGACCTGCGTGTTGATCCCCTTGAGACCAAGGGAACGCAGGGTGTCACGGTGGTTCTGCTTGCTGCCGATGTACGACTTCGTCTGCGTGATCTTGAGCTGTGCCATTACGCAGCACCGGCCCCGGCACGCGCACGCAGCAGGGCCGCGGGAGCGACGTCCTCGAGGGGCAGACCACGGCGGGCCGCGATCTCCTCGGGACGCTGCAGACCACGCAGGGCCTCCACCGTGGCGTGCACGATGTTGATCGCGTTCGACGAACCGAGCGACTTCGACAGGATGTCGTGCACGCCCGCGCACTCGAGCACGGCACGCACCGGGCCACCGGCGATAACACCGGTACCGGGGGAAGCCGGCTTGAGCAGGACGACGCCCGCAGCCTTCTCGCCCGTGATCGGGTGCGGGATGGTGCCCTGGATACGGGGGACCTTGAAGAAGTGCTTCTTGGCCTCCTCAACACCCTTGGCGATGGCGGCCGGCACCTCCTTGGCCTTGCCGTAACCGACACCCACGGTGCCGTCACCGTCGCCCACTACGACGAGCGCAGTGAAGCTGAAGCGACGACCACCCTTCACAACCTTGGCGACGCGGTTGATCGCGACAACGCGCTCAACGTACGCGGTCTTCTCGGCGGCGTTGCCACCGTCGCGACCCTTCCGGTCCCGCCGCTCGCCGCCACCGGCACCGCCACCGCGGCGCTGGGGTCCAGCCATTGGAATTACCTCTCTCTGTTTCCGCTAGCTACGCAGCATCAAAAGGCGCTGCGCGAACGGGCAAGACTCAGAACTTGAGTCCGGCTTCGCGGGCGGCGTCCGCCAGGGCAGCGATGCGCCCGGCGTACTGGTTACCACCACGGTCGAACACGACAGCCTCGACACCGGCAGCCTTGGCGCGCTCGGCGACCAGGGCGCCGACCGACTTGGCCTGCGTGGACTTGTCGCCCTCGCCGCCGCGGATCGACGTGTCAAGGGTCGACGCCGACGCGAGGGTGTGACCCTTAACGTCGTCGATGACCTGCGCCACGATGTTCCGGTTCGAGCGCGTCACGACCAGGCGCGGACGCTCGGCCGTACCCGACATGTTCTTACGGATACGAATGTGGCGGCGCTTGATGGCCGCACGCTTGTAAGCGTCGCCCTTAGCGATCTTCTGACCGTATGCCATGGCTTACTTACCCGCCTTTCCGACCTTGCGGCGGATGACTTCGCCTTCGTACTTGACGCCCTTGGCCTTGTACGGGTCGGGCTTGCGCAGCTTGCGGATGTTGGCCGCAACCTCGCCGACCTTCTGCTTGTCGATGCCCTCGACCGAGAACTTGGTCGCCGATTCGACCTTGAAGGAGATGCCCTCGGGCGCCTCGATCAGGATCGGGTGGCTGTAGCCGAGCGAGAACTCCAGGTTGGAGCCCTTCGCCAGGACGCGGTAACCGACACCGCTGATTTCGAGCTTCTTCACGTAACCCGTGGTCACGCCGGTGATCATGTTCGCCACCAGCGTGCGGGACAGGCCGTGCAGGGCCTTGTTCTGACGCTCGTCGTTCGGGCGGGTGACGGCCAGAACGCCGTCCTCACCCTTGGCGATCTCGATCGGCGCAGCAACGGTGTGGCTCAGGGAACCCTTGGGGCCCTTGACCGCAACCGTCTGGCCGTCGATGGTGACGTCCACGCCGGCGGGAACCGTGATGGGGAGCTTGCCAATACGCGACATAGCTGTTTCCTCCGATTCCTTCCGCTACCAGACGTAGGCGAGGACTTCCCCACCCACGCCCTTCTTGCCTGCCTGCTGGCCGGTCAGGAGACCGTGGGACGTGGAGATGATCGCCACGCCCAGGCCACCGAGAACCTTCGGCAGGTTGGTGGACTTCGCGTAAACACGCAGACCCGGCTTGGAGATGCGCTTGATGCCGGCGATCGAACGCTCACGGTTCGGGCCGAACTTCAGCTCCAGGACGAGGGACTTGCCGACCTCGGCGTCCTCGACCTTCCAGCCGGTGATGAAACCCTCCTGCTGGAGAATCTCCGCGATGTGCGACTTGATCTTGCTGTGCGGCATGGCCACGGAGTCGTGGTATGCCGAGTTCGCGTTCCGCAGACGCGTAAGCATGTCTGCGATCGGATCAGTCATGGTCATGAATTGGCCTTCGGCCTCTCTCGCCGGGGTTTCCTGTATGCGCCATCCCTCTCCCCACACAGGGGCGGGACGGGTGCGGCGCGGGGACCTACGGCGTAGTAAGTCGGTCAGGGCGGCAGACGCCCAACTCTCCTAGCCTAAGCCATGAGAGCTGGGGCCTCTGCCGACCCTCTACTTACCGAGAGATCCGGGCAGTCCCAACTAGGGGACTACCAGGAGCTCTTGGTCACGCCCGGCAGCTCGCCACGGTGAGCCATCTCACGAAGGCACACGCGGCAGAGGCCGAACTTGCGGTACACGGAGTGCGGGCGGCCGCAGCGCTGGCAGCGGGTGTAGCCACGAACACCGAACTTCGGCTTACGAGCAGCCTTGGCAATAAGAGCCTTCTTCGCCATCTCGCTTACGCCTCCTTGAACGGGAAGCCGAGGTGACGCAGAAGGGCACGGCCCTCGTCGTCGTTGGTCGCCGTGGTGACCACGGTGATGTCCATACCCCGGACGCGGTCGATCTTGTCCTGGTCGATCTCGTGGAACATGACCTGCTCCGTGAGACCGAAGGTGTAGTTGCCACGGCCGTCGAACTGCTTGGGGGACAGACCACGGAAGTCGCGGATGCGCGGCAGCGCGAGCGACAGGGTGCGGTCCAGGAACTCCCACATGCGGTCGCCACGGAGCGTGACGTGGGCACCGATCGGCTGACCCTCGCGCAGCTTGAACTGCGCGATGGACTTGCGAGCCTTGGTGATGGCCGGCTTCTGGCCGGTGATCGTCGTCAGGTCACGGACGGCACCGTCCATGAGCTTCGAGTCACGGGCGGCGTCGCCGACACCCATGTTCACGACGACCTTCACGAGACCGGGAATCTGCATGACGTTCTCGTACGAGAACTCCTCCTGCAGCTTCGCCGTGATCTCCTCGCGGTACTTCGTCTTCAGACGCGGGCTGGTGGTGGTCGTCATCAGATGTCCTCACCCGTCCGCTTGGCAACGCGGATCTTGTTGCCGTCTTCGTCGAAGCGGAAACCGACACGCGTGACAACCTTGTTGCCGTCCTTCTCAACGACCAGCTGGACGTTGGAGACGTGGACGGGCGCCTCGGTCGTGACGATGCCGCCGGCCTGCGAACCGCTGGCGGTCGGGCCGGCCTTCGTGTGCTTCTTGACCCGGTTGACACCCTCGACCAGGACACGGTCCTCGCGGGGGAAGGCCGCAATGACCTTGCCCTGCTTGCCGCGGTCCTTACCGGTGATGACCTGGACCAGGTCGCCCTTCTTGATCTTCATGCTTACAGCACCTCCGGCGCGAGCGAGATGATCTTCATGAACTTCTTCTCGCGCAGCTCACGGCCGACCGGGCCGAAGATACGGGTGCCGCGGGGGTCGCCGTCGTTCTTCAGAATGACGGCGGCGTTCTCGTCGAAACGGATGTACGAGCCATCCGGACGGCGACGCTCCTTGACGGTGCGAACGATGACCGCCTTGACGACGTCACCCTTCTTCACGTTGCCACCGGGGATCGCGTCCTTGACGGTGGCGACGATGACGTCACCGATGCCCGCGTAGCGGCGACCCGAGCCACCGAGAACACGGATGGTGAGAATTTCCTTCGCACCCGTGTTGTCGGCGACGCGCAGTCGCGACTCCTGCTGGATCACGTCTATCTCCTGTTTGTCTGCCGGTTCCCGGTGCAGAAGCGCTAGTGACTAGCGCTTCTGCACCGAGCCTGGCGGAACGAACCCTGAGGGATACCCCTCAGAGAATTACTTGGCCTTCTCGAGGATCTCGACGATGCGCCAGCGCTTGCTCGCCGACAGCGGACGCGTCTCCATCAGGAGGACGCGGTCGCCGACGCCGGCAGCGTTCTGCTCGTCGTGCGCCTTGAGCTTGTTCGTACGGCGGATGACCTTGCCGTACAGGGCGTGCTTGACGCGGTCCTCGACAGCGACGACGACGGTCTTGTCCATCTTGTCGCTGACAACAAGGCCCTCACGGGTCTTGCGGAAGCCGCGGGCGGCGGTCTCTTCAGTCACAGTCTTCTCGCTCATCAGGCGCTCTCCACCGTCTCGATGCCCAGCTCGCGCTCGCGCATGAGGGTGTAGATCCGCGCGATGTCCTTACGGACGGCCTTGAGCCGGCCGTGGTTCTCGAGCTGACCCGTCGCCGCCTGGAAGCGGAGGTTGAACAGCTCTTCCTTGGCTTCGCGGAGCTTGTTGAGGAGCTCCTCGTTGCCCAGCTCGCGCAGCTCAGACGCCTTGGTTCCGGCCGACATCACGCTTCACCTGCCTCGCGCTTGACGATCTTGCACTTCATCGGCAGCTTGTGAGCCGCACGAGTCAGCGCCTCGCGCGCGGTCTTCTCGTTGGGGTACGACAGCTCGAACATCACGCGTCCGGGCTTGACGTTGGCGACCCACCACTCCGGGGAACCCTTACCGGAACCCATGCGGGTCTCGGCAGGCTTCTTGGTGAGGGGGCGGTCCGGGTAAATGTTGATCCAGACCTTGCCGCCACGCTTGATGTGACGCGTCATGGCGATACGAGCGGCCTCGATCTGACGGTTCGTCACGTACGCCGGGGTGAGGGCCTGAATGCCGTACTCACCGAACGCAACCTGCGTGCCACCCTTGGACATACCGCTGCGCTTCGGGTGGTGCTGCTTGCGGTGCTTGACCCTACGGGGGATCAGCATTTCGGTCAGGCCTCCGTTCCGGTGCTCTCAGCAGCCGGAGCGGCAGCGGCGGGAGCGTCGGCCTTGGGGGCCTCGGCTGCCGGCGCGGACTGCTGCTGCGGCTTACGACCGCGACCGCCACGCTCGCCACCACGGCCACCACCACGGGCCGGGCGGTCGTTACCGCCACGGGCCGGACGGTTACCGGCGCGGGCCGCGGCGTTCTCGGCGCGAACCTCGGCGATGTTCTTGACGTCGCCCTTGTAGATCCAGACCTTCACGCCGATGCGGCCGAAGGTCGTCTTGGCCTCGAAGAAGCCGTAGTCCACGTTGGCGCGGAGCGTGTGCAGGGGCACGCGGCCCTCGCGGTAGAACTCCGAACGGGACATCTCGGCACCGCCGAGACGACCGCCACACTGGATCTTGATGCCCTTGGCGCCGGCCTTCATCGTGCCCTGCATGCTCTTACGCATGGCGCGACGGAAGGAGACGCGGGAGGACAGCTGCTCGGCAACGGCCTGGGCAACCAGCTGAGCATCGGTCTCGGGGCTCTTGACCTCGAGGATGTTCAGCTGGACCTGCTTGCCCGTGAGCTTCTCGAGGTCACCGCGGATGCGGTCGGCCTCGGCGCCACGGCGGCCGATGACGATGCCGGGACGAGCGGTGTGGATGTCCACCCGCACGCGGTCACGGGTGCGCTCGATCTCAACCTTCGAGATGCCGGCGCGCTCCATGCCGGACGTCATCATCCGACGGATGGCGACGTCTTCCTTGACGTAGTCCTTGTACAGCTTGTCGGCGTACCAACGCGACTTGAAGTCGGTCGTGACACCGAGCCGGAACCCGTGCGGGTTTACCTTCTGGCCCATTACCGGGTTCCTTCCTTGCTGCTGACGACCACGGTGATGTGGCTGGTCCGCTTACGGATCCGGTAGGCCCGGCCCTGAGCACGCGGACGGAACCGCTTCAGGGTCGGACCCTCGTCCACGTACGCCTCGCTGATGACCAGCGAAGAGGCGTCAGGGTGGTCGTAGTTGTGCGCGGCGTTGGCGATGGCGCTGTCGAGCACCTTGCCCACCGGCTGGCTCGCGGCCTGCGGGGCGAATCGCAGGACCGCCTGAGCCTCCGTGGCGTCCATGCCACGGATGAGGTCCACCACGCGGCGGGCCTTCATGGGCGTGACGCGGATGTACCGCGCCTGGGCCCTGGCTTCCATGGTTGTCCCTTCGGTGTTAGTCATAGTCGATTCCACCCCGCCTTAGCGGCGCTTCGACTTCCGGTCGTCCTTGACGTGACCCCGGAAGGTGCGCGTCGGCGAGAACTCGCCGAGCTTGTGGCCGACCATCGACTCGGTGACGAACACCGGGATGTGGGTCTTGCCGTTGTGCACCGCGATCGTGTGACCCAGCATGCTGGGAATGATCATCGAGCGGCGGGACCAGGTCTTGATGACGTTCTTGGAACCGGCTTCGTTCTGTACGTCCACCTTCTTCACGAGGTGGCCGTCGACGAAGGGTCCCTTCTTGAGACTGCGCGGCATCTAAACCCGCTCCTAGCGCTTCTTGTTCGACTTGCGGCGGCGGACGATGTACTTGTTGCTCGCCTTGTTGCGATCACGAGTACGACCCTCCTTCTGGCCCCACGGCGAGACCGGGTGGCGACCACCGGAGGTCTTGCCTTCACCACCACCGTGCGGGTGGTCAACCGGGTTCATGACGACACCACGCACGGTCGGGCGGACGCCCTTCCAGCGCATGCGGCCGGCCTTGCCCCAGTTGATGTTGCTCTGCTCGGCGTTGCCGACCTCGCCGACGGTGGCGCGGCAGCGCACGTCGACCAGGCGGATCTCGCCGGAGGGCATACGAAGGTGGGCCATCGAGCCCTCCTTCGCGAGCAGCTGCACGGAGGCACCCGCGGAGCGGGCGAACTTGGCGCCACCACCGGGACGGAGCTCGATCGCGTGGATCGTGGTACCGACCGGGATGTTGCGGAGCGCCAGGTTGTTACCGGGCTTGATGTCGGCAGCGGGGCCGTTCTCCACCTTGGCGCCCTGCGCGAGACCGCGCGGGGCCAGGATGTAGCGCTTCTCGCCGTCCGCGTAGTGCAGAAGCGCGATGCGCGCAGTGCGGTTCGGGTCGTACTCGATGTGAGCGACCTTCGCCGGCACGCCGTCCTTGTCGTGACGACGGAAGTCGATCACGCGGAAGGCGCGCTTGTGTCCACCACCCTGGTGGCGAACGGTGATCCGACCGGCGTTGTTACGGCCGCCCTTGCTGTGCAGCGGGCGGACCAGCGACTTCTCCGGCGTGGACCGCGTTACCTCGACGAAGTCGGCGACGGAGGAGCCACGGCGGCCCGGCGTCGTCGGCTTGTACTTGCGGATTCCCATTTCTCAGTCCTCGTCCGATATTCGGACCAGGGTCTCCGTTAGGAGGCCTGGCCGAAGATGTCGATACGGTCGCCCTCAGCGAGGGTCACGATGGCGCGCTTGGTGTCGGCACGCTTGCCGAACCCGGTGCGCGTACGCTTCCGCTTGCCCTGACGGTTGATCGTGTTGACGCCGGTGACCTTGACCGAGAAGACCGCCTCGACGGCCTGCTTGATCTGGGTCTTGTTGGCGCCCGGGGCCACGACGAACGTGTACTTGCCCTCGTCGAGAAGCGCGTACGACTTCTCGGAGACGACCGGCTTGACGAGGACGTCGCGCGGGTCCGAGAAGGACTTGCTCAGCGGAGTGGGCTCAACGGCGATCTTGCCCTCGGTGGCAATGCGCTTCGCCTTCGCGACGCGCGCTGCCTTGGCGGCCTTGGCGGCCTTCGAGGCAATGCTCGGGTGACGCGTAGCCATCAGGCTTCGCTCCCTTCGGTGTCAGCGGCCTTGGGGCCAGACACGAAGGACTCGAAAGCGGCCTGGGTGAAGACCACGTCGTCCGAGACGAGAACGTCGTACGTGTTCAGCTGGCCCGGCTCCAGGATGTGGACCTGGGGCAGGTTGCGAGCGGAGAGCAGCGAGGCCTCGTCGGCGCGGTCGATGACCAGGAGCACGTTCTTGCGCTCGCTGACCTTCCCGAGCAGCGACTTCGCGGCCTTGGTGGAAACCGCACCCTCGACCACGCCGGTGACGACGTGGATGCGAGCGTTGCGGGCCCGGTCGGTGAGGGCGTGGCGCAGGGCCGCGGCCTTCATCTTCTTCGGGGTCCGCTGCGAGTAGTCACGCGGCTGCGGGCCGTGGACGACGCCACCGCCGGCGAACTGCGGCGCACGGGTCGAACCCTGACGGGCGCGGCCGGTGCCCTTCTGGCGGTACGGCTTCTTGCCACCACCACGGACTTCGCCGCGGCGCTTGGTCTTGTGCGTGCCCTGGCGGGCAGCGGCCAGCTGGGCGACGACAACCTGGTGAAGCAGCGGAACGCTGATCTTCTCGACGTCGAAGATCTCCGCGGGGAGCTCCACCGTCCCGGTCTTGTCGCCTGCCGGCGAAAGGATGTCAACAGTGCTCATCGTTACCTCAGGCCCCCTTGGTCGCAGTACGGACCAGGACGAGGCCGCCGTTCGGACCAGGAACCGCGCCCTTGATGAGCAGCAGACCCTTCTCCGCGTCAACGGCGTGGACGGTCAGGTTCTGGGTGGTGACCCGCTCGTTGCCCATGCGGCCCGCCATGCGGGTGCCCTTGAACACACGGCCGGGGGTGGCGCAACCGCCAATGGAGCCCGGCTTGCGGTGGATGCGGTGGGCACCGTGGGAGGCCTTGCCGCCCTTGAAGTTGTGCCGCTTCATGCCACCGGCGAAGCCCTTGCCCTTGCTCTGGCCGGTCACGTCGACCTTCACGCCGCCGTCGAACACCTCAGCGGTGATCTCCTGGCCGAGGGCGTACTCGGACGCGTCCGGCGTACGAATCTCGACGAGGTGGCGACGGGGGGTGACATCGGCCTTGGCGAAGTGGCCCTTGAGGGGCTTGTTCACCTTGCGCGGGTCGATCTCGCCGAAGGCGAGCTGGACGGAGTCGTAACCGTCTACGTCGTTGGTGCGAACCTGGGTGATCACGTTCGGACCGGCCTTGACGACGGTGACCGGAACAACACGGTTGTTCTCGTCCCACACCTGCGTCATGCCGAGCTTCTCGCCCAGGATGCCCTTGATCTGCTTAGTCATCTTCAGATCACCGGCCCTCAGAGCTTGATCTCGATGTCGACGCCGGCCGGAAGGTCGAGTCGCATCAGGGAGTCAACGGTCTTCGGAGTCGGGTCGAGGATGTCGATGAGGCGCTTGTGCGTGCGCATCTCGAAGTGCTCGCGAGAATCCTTGTACTTGTGCGGCGACTTGATGACGCAGTACACGTTCTTCTCGGTAGGCAGCGGCACCGGGCCCGCGACCGACGCACCAGTGCGGGTCACCGTCTCGACGATCTTCTTCGCCGAGGAGTCGATGACCTCGTGGTCGTAGGCCTTGAGCCGGATGCGGATCTTCTGTCCCGCCATGGCTACTTAGTAGTCCTGTCTCTCATAACGCTCTGGAACTCGAGGGGCCCTGTTTCACACTTCCTCCGCCCCACGCGGTCGGGCGTGTCGCAGTCCCGCTCACAGAAATATCCGCATGGATGTCCCTGCTAAGGGGTCTGCGGCCTGAACCGCATGTACACGGGGGAAGAAACCCACCGAGCGCCTGGCCGAGGAACCTCGCTGACGCTTCCCGAAAGATTCCCGTACGTCCGGCCGATTGCTACCCCGAGGGATAGATACAGCCGACGAGTACTGTGGGACTCGCTTCCGGTCCTCCCGGCGGGAGGCGCGCAGCATCGGCACTCAACCGAGCAACCCCGACAGTCTGCCATACAGGGCACGTCCGGGGCCAATCGAGCCGAAGAGAGTACCCCCTCAGTGACGAAGGTCAAACCAGGGGTGGCCGTGTCCCGCGCGCACCGGAACCCGCTTGGCCGGTGTCGACAGAGATTCGCGTGTTTGTCTGTGGCGGATCTTCAGCGGAACCCGAGCATCCCATTCCCCCTCTGTTGAGGTGAACCACCTGAACAGAGGCGAGCGCACCACCCCCGAACGCTGCCTCGGCAGCGAACGGAGTGAGCGCCACCGTGCGGGAAAGACCTGCAACACCCCACCCCTGCATACCCGTTGGGCGCGGCCCCGCCCGCCGGAGCACCCTCCTGGGCGTCGCCGCGCTCGCCGCCGCGGGCACCCTCACCGCCTGCTCCCGCAGCTCTCCCGTGCCGCCGCCCCGCGCCACCGTCCCCTCCCCCGCCACCGGCCACGCCGCCGCACAGGCCGAGCGCGCCCTGCTGCTCCAGGTCCTCGCCCACCCCGACGACGACCTGTACTTCATGAACCCGGACACCCGGCACGCCCTGGATGCGGGCACCCCTGTCGTCTGCGTGTACGTCACCGCGGGCGAGGCCGACGGCCGCAACAAGACACCGGCCGACCGCGACCCGGCCCCCGACAAGGCGGCGTACTCCTCGGCCCGCCACCAGGGCCTGCGCCAGGCGTACGCGACCCAGCTCGGCCTGCCCGCCTTCACCCGCTGGACCACGAGCGCCGTCCAGCTGCCCGGCGGCTTCCGGGTCGAGGTCGACTCGCTCCAACACCGGGGCCACAGCGTCGAGTTGGTGCATCTGAACCTCGGCATGCACACCCCGGAGGGCCACATGGGCGTCCCCGCGCTCTGGCGCGAACCGGGCCTCCTGCTGCGCACCCTCGTCCCCGTCGGGTCCCCGCTGGGCGCCGTCCAGACGTACGACCGCGCATCCCTGGTCGACGTGCTCGTCGCGCTCTTCGAGCGGTACCGCCCGACCCTCGTGCACACCCTCGACCCGGACCCCGACATCCAGCACAGCGACCGGCTCACACGAATACGCGACAGCGAGCAGCCGGGCTACTCCGACCACGCCGACCACACGGCCGTCGCCTGCTTCAGCTGGGCCGCGCTGATCCGCTGGACGCAGCGGGCCAAGGGCGGGCCGCCCGCGTTCGCCGCGACCGCCTTCCGCGGCTACTACAACAACCACTGGCCGAAGAATCTGCCGCCGCAGGTGCTTGAGGAGAAGGCCGCCCAGCTCGTCCCGTACGGCGCCGCCCCCGACTGGAGCTGCGGCAACCCCTCAGGCTGCGGCGACTACAACGTCGGCGGCGACCGCCCCCTCACCAACCGCAAGGGCTGGGTCCGCGCCACCCACTACCGCTATCCGGGGCCCCGGCTCGCCCTCGTCCCGAACGCCGACGGACGGCTCACCGCGTACGGCGTGCTGGGGCTGCGCGCCGTCCGCTACACCGAGAAGGACGGTGAGTTCGGCGCCCCGGCCGACCTCGGCGGCGGCCCGCTCGCCCCGTCCCTCACGGCCGTCGCGCTCCCCGACGGGCGCCACCTCGTCGTCGGCCTGCGCCTCGCGTCCGTCCAGGACGGCGCCGACGTGCGCGAGATCGTGGCCCTGGAACGACAGGCGTGGAAGGGCCTCGGCAACCCGGAGAGCGAGCCCGCCCGCGCCCGCCGCATCGGCGTCCCGGTGGCGGCCACCGCTCCGGACGGCCGCGTCCACATCTTCGTACGCAATGCGGGGCAGGGCATCAGCACGCGGGTGCGCGACAGGTCCGGGGGCTGGTCCCCGTGGCGCGAGCTCGGCGGTGGCCCCGTCCAGGACGGGCTCACGGCGGTCGTCGGCGACGACGGCGAGGTGCACGTCTACGCCGCGGGCCGCGACACCGTCCACCACTGGACCCCTGCAGGCCCCGCACCGCTGTCCGGCCTGCCCACCCCCGCCGACGCCGTCGCCGCGTCCGGCGACCGCCTCTACTACCGGCAGCCGGCGTCCGCCGAGCTGCTGTCCAGCGGCGGCCCGCGCGTCGACTTCCCCGGCTACGGGCCGGTGGCGGCAGCGGGCGCGTATCTCCTCGGCCGTGACACCAACGGCGACGTCCGGCTGCACCACGCGGGCCGCACCCTCCGCCCGAGCACGGCGCCGGCCAGCCTGGAAGGACCGGCCCTGGCCCTGACCGCCCGAGGCCCTGCCGCCGCGGGCCTCTCCCCCGACGCCCGGCCATGGCTGTGGCGGCCGACGCAGGCGCGGGCCTGACCCTCGTAGGAACACAGCAGCGTAGGAGCACAGCAGAAAGGGCCCGTACGACCGAAGTCGTACGGGCCCTCTCAGGAGCTCTAGGAGCTACCAGGCATCAAGCCCAACAGGTAAGTGAGACTTACTTGTTGATCTTGGTGACCTGGCCGGCGCCCACGGTCCGGCCACCCTCACGGATGGCGAACTTCAGGCCCTCTTCCATGGCCACGGGCTGGATCAGCGAGACGGACATCTCGGTGTTGTCGCCCGGCATGACCATCTCGGTGCCCTCGGGGAGGGTCACAACGCCCGTCACGTCCGTCGTACGGAAGTAGAACTGCGGACGGTAGTTGTTGAAGAACGGCGTGTGGCGGCCACCCTCGTCCTTGGACAGGATGTAGGCCTGGGCCTCGAACTCGGTGTGCGGCGTGACCGAACCGGGCTTGATGATGACCTGGCCGCGCTCGACGTCCTCGCGCTTGATGCCACGGAGGAGGAGACCGACGTTCTCACCGGCCTGGCCCTCGTCGAGCAGCTTGCGGAACATCTCGATGCCGGTGACCGTGGTGGTGGTCTTCTCGGTCTTGATGCCGATGATGTCGACGGTCTCGTTGACCTTGAGGACACCACGCTCGATACGACCGGTGACGACCGTGCCACGACCGGTGATCGTGAAGACGTCCTCGATCGGCATCAGGAACGGCTTGTCGACGTCACGCTCGGGGGCCGGGATGGCCTCGTCGACGGCCTTCATCAGGTTGAGGACGGACTCGCCCCACTCCTTGTCACCCTCGAGCGCCTTGAGCGCCGAGACCTTGATGACCGGAAGGTCGTCGCCCGGGAACTCGTACTCGGAGAGCAGCTCACGGACCTCGAGCTCGACGAGCTCCAGGATCTCCTCGTCGTCCACCATGTCGGCCTTGTTCAGGGCGACAACGATGTACGGAACGCCGACCTGGCGGGCCAGGAGCACGTGCTCCTTGGTCTGCGGCATCGGGCCGTCGGTGGCGGCGACCACGAGGATGGCGCCGTCCATCTGCGCGGCACCCGTGATCATGTTCTTGATGTAGTCCGCGTGACCGGGGCAGTCGACGTGGGCGTAGTGACGCGCCTCGGTCTGGTACTCGACGTGCGCGATCGAGATCGTGATACCGCGCTGGCGCTCCTCAGGAGCCTTGTCGATCTGGTCGAAGGCCGAGGCCTCGTTCAGGTCCGGGTACGCGTCGTGCAGCACCTTGGTAATGGCGGCCGTGAGGGTCGTCTTACCGTGGTCAATGTGACCGATGGTGCCGATGTTGACGTGCGGCTTAGTCCGCTCGAACTTTGCCTTCGCCACTGAATCCTCCTGCGGAGTGGTTCTGTACGCCTTGCTTCATCGGCGCCAGGTGATCTTTGCTGGAAAGCCGGGTTCCCGGGGCATTTCGCGGCTGTTGCCGGGAAATGCCCCAAGAGCTCCGGAGTCAAGCCTAAAGCGTGAACTCGGGTGAGTTACTCGCCCTTGGCCTTCGCGATGATCTCCTCGGCGACGTTCCGCGGAACCTCGGCGTAGGAGTCGAACTGCATCGAGTAGCTCGCGCGACCCGACGTCTTGCTGCGGAGGTCTCCGACGTAGCCGAACATCTCCGAGAGCGGGACCAGGCCCTTGACGACCCGGGCGCCCATCCGCTCCTCCATGGCCTGGATCTGGCCACGGCGGGAGTTGACGTCGCCGATGACCTCGCCCATGTAGTCCTCGGGCGTGATGACCTCGACGGCCATCATCGGCTCGAGAAGCACGGGACCGGCCTTGCGCGCGGCCTCCTTGAACGCCTGCGAACCGGCGATCTTGAAGGCGAGCTCGGAGGAGTCGACCTCGTGGAAGGCACCGTCGAGCAGCGTGATGCGAACACCGGTCATCTCGTAACCGGCGAGGATGCCGAACTGCATGGCCTCCTGGCAGCCGGCGTCGACCGAAGGGATGTACTCCTTCGGGATACGACCACCGGTGACCTTGTTCACGAACTCGTAGCTCGCGTCGCCACCCTCGATCGGCTCGATCGAGATCTGCACCTTCGCGAACTGGCCGGTACCACCAGTCTGCTTCTTGTGCGTGAAGTCGACCTTGTCCACCGTCTTGCGGATGGTCTCGCGGTACGCGACCTGCGGCTTGCCGACGTTCGCCTCGACGCGGAACTCGCGACGCATGCGGTCGACCAGCACGTCGAGGTGGAGCTCGCCCATACCACCGATGATGGTCTGGCCGGTCTCCTCGTCCGAGTGCACCTGGAAGGAGGGGTCCTCCTCCGCGAGACGCTGGATGGCAACACCCAGCTTCTCCTGGTCACCCTTGGACTTGGGCTCGATGGCGACCTGAATGACCGGCGCCGGGAAGTCCATGGACTCCAGGATGACCGGGTTCTTGTCGTCGGACAGCGTCTCACCGGTGGTGGTCTGCTTCAGGCCCATGACGGCGACGATGTCACCGGCGCCCACCGACGCGATCTCCTCACGCTTGTTCGCGTGCATGCGGTAGATCTTGCCGATGCGCTCCTTCTTGCCCTTGACGGAGTTCAGCACCGCAGTGCCGGCCTCCAGGCGACCCGAGTAAACCCGGATGAAGGTGAGCTTGCCCAGGTGCGGGTCGCTCGCGATCTTGAACGCGAGCGCCGACAGCGGCTCGTCCTCGGACGGCTTGCGCGCGATGACCTTCTCCGGGTCCTTCACGTCGTGACCCTCGATGGAGTCGACGTCAAGGGGAGTCGGCAGGTAGCGCACGACCGCGTCGAGCAGGGGCTGAACGCCCTTGTTCTTGAACGCGGTACCGCAGAACACCGGGGTGACCGTGGTGCCGTCGGACTTGCCGGACGCGATGGTGATACGACGGATCGCGGCGTACATCTGCTCCACAGAGGGCTCCTGGCCCTCCAGGTACAGCTCCATGATCTCTTCGTCGTTCTCCGCGACGGCCTCAAGGAGCTTGCCGCGGTACTCGTCCGCAGCCTCCTTGTGCGTGTCGGGGATCTCGACGGTGTCGTAGGCCTCGCCCTTGGCGGCCTCGGCCGACCAGACGTACGCCTTCATCGTGACGAGGTCGACGACACCCTGGAAGTCGGCCTCGGCCCCGATGGGGAGCTGCATGACGAGCGGCTGGGCGCCCAGGCGGTCCGAGATCATGTCCACGCAGCGGTGGAACTCGGCGCCGGTACGGTCCAGCTTGTTGACGAAGCAGATGCGCGGCACGCCGTAACGGTCGGCCTGACGCCACACCGTCTCGGACTGCGGCTCAACGCCGGCGACACCGTCGAACACCGTCACGGCACCATCGAGCACACGCAGGGAGCGCTCCACCTCAACGGTGAAGTCGACGTGCCCGGGGGTGTCGATGATGTTGATCGTGTAGTCGTTGTCCTCGAGCGGCCAGTGGCAAGTGGTGGCAGCAGACGTGATCGTGATGCCACGCTCCTGCTCCTGCTCCATCCAGTCCATCGTGGCGGCGCCGTCGTGGACCTCACCGATCTTGTACGAGACGCCGGTGTAGAACAGGATCCGCTCAGTGGTGGTCGTCTTGCCCGCGTCGATGTGGGCCATGATGCCGATGTTTCGGACCTTGGCCAGGTCAAGTGAAGTGGTAGCCATAAGGCTTCAGTCTTCTCTCGGTCTCGATGTGGGTTGCGACTACCAGCGGTAGTGCGCGAAGGCCTTGTTGGACTCGGCCATCTTGTGCGTGTCCTCGCGCTTCTTGACGGCAGCACCGAGGCCGTTGGAGGCGTCGAGCAGCTCGTTCGTCAGACGCTCGGTCATCGTCTTCTCGCGACGGGCGCGCGAGTAGCCGACGAGCCAGCGGAGCGCGAGGGTGTTGGCGCGGCCGGGCTTGACCTCAATCGGCACCTGGTAGGTCGCGCCACCGACACGGCGGGACTTGACCTCGAGGGTCGGCTTGATGTTCTCAAGCGCGCGCTTCAGCGTGATGACCGGGTCGTTGCTGGTCTTCTCACGCAGGCCCTCCATGGCGCCGTACACAATGCGCTCGGCGGTGGAGCGCTTGCCGTTCAGCAGCACCTTGTTGATGAGGGAGGTCACCAGAGGAGAACCGTAGACCGGGTCGATGATGACCGGGCGCTTCGGGGCGGGGCCCTTACGAGGCATTCTTACTTCTCCTTCTTGGCGCCGTAGCGGCTGCGGGCCTGCTTGCGGTTCTTGACACCCTGGGTGTCAAGCGAACCGCGGATGATCTTGTAACGAACACCGGGCAGGTCCTTCACACGGCCGCCGCGCACGAGCACGATGGAGTGCTCCTGCAGGTTGTGTCCCTCACCCGGAATGTAGGCCGTGACCTCGATGCCGCTGGTCAGACGCACACGCGCGACCTTACGGAGGGCCGAGTTCGGCTTCTTCGGGGTGGTCGTGAACACACGCGTGCAGACGCCACGACGCTGGGGCGAACCCTCGAGCGCGGGCGTCTTGTTCTTCTCGACCTTGTCCTGCCGGCCCTTCCGGACCAGCTGCTGGATCGTAGGCACTACTTCTCCGGTTTCTGTGTGCCGAGTAGTAAAGCTAACCTGGAACGTTTCCCGACCCACGCGGTCGGGTGTGTCGAATACTGCAGACCCCCACCGAAGGCGGGAAGGCGGCAGATTGCGGTGGCCATGATCGGACTCGCCGTGCGGCAGATGACACGCACACGAGCCCAGGCACACCCCAGGCACAAGGTCTGAGCGTACCTATCTCATACGCTGTGGTCAAAACAAATACCCCGGAGCCAGGACACGCCGGGCGCCCCGCTCGTGGCGACTAGGCCGCGGAGACGACGATCGCGACGATGATCAGGGCCCAGAACGCCACGGAAAGCCACCCGAGCACCAGCCCGCCGACCGCCATCCCGTCGCCGGATTCGCCCCGCTCCCGGATCTCCTTGCGCGCCATGTGGCCCAGGATCACCGCGGGGATCGCCGAGGCCCCGGCACTGAAGAACGTGCCCACACCGCACACCAGCGCCCCGATCGCCTTCCCGTTGGTCGGCGGGGGCGCCGGCAGGAACGTCCTGGGCACGCCCATCATCGGCTGCTGCATCTGCATCTGCTGCTGGGGCGCAGGACCCTGCGGCAGATCGGCGACGAGCATGGTCAGCTCCCCCACGGTGCGCGCCTGATAGGCCCGCTCGATCCGCCGCTCGTACTCGCTCTGCTGCAGCCGTCCCTCCGCGAACCCCGCGCGAAGCACATCGACGGCGCGCTCCCGGTCCGCATGCGCGGCCAGCATCGACGGCTGATGACCCTGATGGCCCGGCCACGGGACCGGCTGCCACGACGGATTCGACACGAGACCACTCCCCCGGGACCCAAACATGTTGTGGTGTCCATCATGCGTCAATACGCCGCAGGGCGGCCACCCCGGTTCTACCCGGGGTGGCCGCCCTGCGGTTTCAAGCAGCTGCTCGCCTACTGGTTGTACGGACCGTAGTCGTAGTCCTCCAGCGGAACGGCCTGGCCGGAGCCGGTGCCGAACGGCGAGTAGTCGATGTCGTCGTAGCCGACGGCCGAGTACATCGCGGCCTTGGCCTCCTCGGTGGGCTCCACCCGGATGTTGCGGTAGCGGGACAGACCCGTACCGGCCGGGATGAGCTTACCGATGATGACGTTCTCCTTGAGGCCGATGAGGCTGTCGGACTTGGCGTTGATCGCCGCATCCGTCAGGACTCGGGTCGTCTCCTGGAAGGAGGCGGCCGACAGCCAGGATTCCGTCGCCAGCGAGGCCTTGGTGATACCCATCAGCTGCGGACGGCCGGAGGCGGGGTGACCGCCCTCGGTGACCACACGACGGTTCTCGCCCTCGAACTTCGAGCGCTCGACCAGCTCGCCGGGCAGCAGCTCGGCGTCGCCGGACTCGATGATCGTCACGCGGCGCAGCATCTGCCGGATGATGATCTCGATGTGCTTGTCGTGGATCGACACACCCTGCGAGTTGTAGACCTTCTGGACCTCGCCGACCAGGTGCACCTGGACCGCACGCTGACCCAGAATGCGCAGCACGTCGTGCGGGTTGGTGGCACCCACGGTCAGCTTCTGGCCGACCTCGACGTGGTCGCCCTCGCCCACCAGCAGACGGGCACGCTTCGAGATCGGGAACGGGATCTCGTCGCTGCCGTCGTCGGGGGTGACGACGAGCTTCTTGGTCTTCTCGGTCTCCTCAATGCGGACACGGCCCGCGGACTCGGAGATCGGGGCGACACCCTTCGGCGTACGAGCCTCGAAGAGCTCGACGACACGGGGCAGACCCTGGGTGATGTCGTCACCCGCCACACCACCGGTGTGGAAGGTACGCATCGTCAGCTGGGTACCGGGCTCACCGATGGACTGGGCGGCGATGATGCCGACCGCCTCACCGATGTCGACCAGCTTGCCGGTGGCCAGCGAGCGGCCGTAGCAGAAGGCACAGGTGCCGACCGCGGACTCACAGGTGAGCACCGAGCGGGTCTTGACGATCTCGACGCCGTGGGCGACGAGGGCGTCGATGAGCACGTCACCCAGGTCGACGTTGGCCGGCGCGATGACCTTGCCGTCGACGACGATGTCCTCGGCGAGCATGCGGGCATACACGCTGGTCTCGACGTCTTCGGTCTTGCGCAGCACGCCGTCGGCGCCACGCTCCGCGATCTGGAGCTTGAGGCCACGGTCGGTGCCGCAGTCCTCCTCGCGAATGATGACGTCCTGCGAGACGTCGACCAGACGACGGGTGAGGTAACCGGAGTCGGCGGTACGCAGAGCCGTGTCCGCAAGACCCTTACGAGCACCGTGAGTCGAGATGAAGTACTCCAGCACCGACAGGCCCTCACGGAAGGAGGCCTTGATCGGACGCGGGATCGTCTCGTTCTTGGCGTTCGACACCAGACCACGCATACCCGCGATCTGACGCATCTGCATCATGTTTCCTCGGGCACCCGAGTCAACCATCATGAAGATGGGGTTGGTCTTCGGGAAGTTCGCGTTCATCGCCTCGGAGACCTCATTGGTCGCCTTGGTCCAGATCGCGATGAGCTCCTGAGTGCGCTCTTCCTTCGTGATGAGACCGCGCTCGTACTGCTTCTGGACCTTCTCGTCCTGCGCCTCGTAGCCCGCGACGATTTCCTTCTTCGCCTCGGGAACGACGACGTCGGAGATGGCCACGGTGACGCCGGAGCGGGTGCCCCAGTAGAAGCCGGCCGCCTTCAGGTTGTCGAGCGTCGCCGCCACGATGACCTTGGGGTAGCGCTCCGCGAGGTCGTTGACGATCTCGCCGAGCTGCTTCTTGCCCACCGAGTAGTCGACGAACGGGTAGTCCTCGGGCAGCAGCTCGTTGAAGAGCGCGCGGCCCAGGGTCGTCCGCAGCCGGAAGCTGTCACCCGGCTGGTACTCGGGCTCACCCTCCTCGACGGGCGGCGGGGTCCAGCCGCGCGGCGGCATGGTGCCCACCGGGAAGCGGATGTCGACGGCCGACTGGAGCGCCAGCTCGCCGGCGTCGAACGCCATGGTCGCCTCGGCCGTGGAGCCGAACGCGCGGCCCTCGCCCTTGACGTCACGGAGCTCACCGTCGGTGGTGAGGAAGAACAGACCGAGGACCATGTCCTGGGTCGGCATCGTCACCGGACGGCCGTCGGCGGGCTTGAGGATGTTGTTCGAGGACAGCATCAGGATGCGGGCCTCGGCCTGCGCCTCCGCGGAGAGCGGCAGGTGCACGGCCATCTGGTCACCGTCGAAGTCCGCGTTGAACGCGGTGCAGACGAGCGGGTGGATCTGAATGGCCTTGCCCTCGACCAGCTGCGGCTCGAAGGCCTGGATGCCGAGGCGGTGCAGGGTGGGAGCACGGTTCAGCAGAACCGGGTGCTCGGCGATGACCTCTTCGAGGACGTCGTACACGACCGTGCGGCCGCGCTCCACCATGCGCTTGGCGCTCTTGATGTTCTGCGCGTGGTTCAGGTCGACCAGACGCTTCATCACGAACGGCTTGAAGAGCTCCAGCGCCATGGCCTTCGGGAGACCACACTGGTGCAGCTTCAGCTGCGGACCGACGACGATCACGGAACGCGCGGAGTAGTCCACACGCTTACCGAGAAGGTTCTGACGGAAACGACCCTGCTTGCCCTTGAGCATGTCGCTCAGGGACTTCAGCGGGCGGTTACCGGGACCGGTCACCGGGCGACCACGACGACCGTTGTCGAAGAGGGCGTCCACGGCCTCCTGGAGCATGCGCTTCTCGTTGTTCACGATGATCTCGGGCGCACCGAGGTCGAGAAGGCGCTTCAGGCGGTTGTTGCGGTTGATGACGCGGCGGTACAGGTCGTTCAGGTCGGAGGTCGCGAAGCGGCCACCGTCCAGCTGCACCATCGGACGCAGGTCCGGCGGGATGACCGGCACGCAGTCGAGCACCATGCCCTTGGGGCTGTTGCTGGTCTGCAGGAACGCGGAGACGACCTTGAGGCGCTTGAGCGCACGGGTCTTCTTCTGGCCCTTGCCGGTACGGATGATCTCGCGGAGACGCTCGGCCTCCTCCTCGAGGTCGAAGGTCTCGAGGCGCTTCTGCAGCGCCGCGGCACCCATCGAGCCGTCGAAGTACGTGCCGAAGCGGTCACGCAGCTCGCGGTAGAGGAGCTCGTCGCCCTCGAGGTCCTGGACCTTGAGGTTCTTGAAGCGCGACCAGACCTCGTCCAGACGGTCGATCTCGCGCTGCGCACGGTCGCGCAGCTGCTTCATCTCGCGCTCGGCACCCTCGCGCACCTTGCGGCGCACATCGGCCTTGGCACCCTCGGCCTCGAGCTCGGCCAGGTCGGTCTCGAGCTTCTTGGCGCGGGCCTCCAGGTCGGAGTCGCGACGGTTCTCGACCTGCTGACGCTCGACCTGGACGTGCGCCTCGAGGGAGGGCAGGTCGCGGGTACGACGCTCCTCGTCGACGAACGTGATCATGTACGCCGCGAAGTAGATGACCTTCTCGAGGTCCTTCGGGGCGAGGTCGAGCAGGTAGCCGAGGCGCGACGGGACGCCCTTGAAGTACCAGATGTGAGTGACCGGGGCGGCCAACTCGATGTGGCCCATCCGCTCACGACGCACCTTGGCGCGCGTGACCTCCACGCCGCAGCGCTCGCAGATGATGCCCTTGAAGCGGACGCGCTTGTACTTGCCGCAGTAGCACTCCCAGTCCCGGGTCGGACCGAAGATCTTCTCGCAGAAGAGCCCGTCCTTTTCCGGCTTGAGCGTGCGGTAGTTGATGGTCTCGGGCTTCTTGACCTCGCCATGGCTCCACTGACGAATGTCGTCAGCGGTGGCCAGACCGATCCGGAGCTCATCGAAGAAGTTGACGTCGAGCACTATGCGTCAATCCCTCTCAGGGTTGTAAGTCTGTGGTCTGAAACGGGGGTCGAGGGGTCGGCGGGGGCCCGTTTCCGGGCCCCTACCGGACTCCCGTCAGACCTCTTCGACGCTGCTCGGCTCGCGCCGGGACAGGTCGATGCCGAGCTCCTCCGCTGCGCGGAAGACGTCCTCGTCGGTGTCGCGCATCTCGATGGACATGCCGTCCGAGGACAGCACCTCCACGTTGAGGCACAGGGACTGCATTTCCTTGATGAGCACCTTGAAGGACTCGGGAATGCCGGGCTCGGGGATGTTCTCGCCCTTGACGATGGCCTCGTAGACCTTCACGCGGCCGGTGACGTCGTCGGACTTGATCGTCAGCAGCTCCTGGAGGGCGTAAGCGGCGCCATAAGCCTCAAGCGCCCACACCTCCATCTCACCGAAGCGCTGGCCACCGAACTGAGCCTTACCACCCAGCGGCTGCTGGGTGATCATCGAGTACGGACCGGTCGAACGGGCGTGCAGCTTGTCGTCGACCAGGTGGTGCAGCTTGAGGATGTACATGTAGCCGACCGAGATCGGCTCCGGGAACGGCTCGCCGGAGCGGCCGTCGAACAGGTGCGCCTTACCGGACGGGAGGACCATGCGGTCGCCGTCGCGGTTCGGCCGGGCGTTCTCGAGCAGGCCCGCGAGCTCGTCCTCACGCGCACCGTCGAAGACCGGGGTCGCGACGTTCGTACGCGGCTCGACCTGGTCGGCGCCGATCGACTGCAGGCTCTGGGCCCACTGGTCGCTCAGGCCGGAGACGTCCCAGCCCTGGCTGGCGAGCCAGCCGAGGTGGATCTCCAGGACCTGTCCCGGGTTCATTCGGGACGGCACACCCAGCGGGTTGAGGATGATGTCGACCGGGGTGCCGTCCTCCAGGAACGGCATGTCCTCGATCGGGTTGATCTTCGAGATGACGCCCTTGTTGCCGTGACGGCCGGCGAGCTTGTCACCATCGGTGATCTTGCGCTTCTGGGCCACGTAGACACGAACCAGCTGGTTCACGCCCGGCGGCAGCTCGTCGCCCTCTTCGCGGTCGAAGACGCGGACGCCGATGACCTTGCCGATCTCACCGTGCGGCACCTTCAGCGAGGTGTCGCGCACCTCGCGCGCCTTCTCACCGAAGATCGCGCGGAGCAGGCGCTCCTCCGGCGTCAGCTCGGTCTCACCCTTGGGCGTGACCTTGCCGACGAGGATGTCGCCGGCGACGACCTCGGCACCGATACGGATGATGCCGCGCTCGTCGAGGTCGGCGAGGACCTCCTCGGAGACGTTCGGGATGTCCCGGGTGATCTCCTCCGGGCCGAGCTTGGTGTCACGGGCGTCGACCTCGTGCTCCTCGATGTGGATCGAGGAGAGGACGTCGTCCTGCACGAGGCGCTGCGACAGGATGATCGCGTCCTCGTAGTTGTGACCCTCCCACGGCATGAACGCCACGAGCAGGTTCTTACCGAGGGCCATCTCGCCCTCTTCGGTTGCGGGACCGTCGGCCAGGACCTGGCCGGTGATGATCCGCGCGCCCTCGTCCACGACGACCTTCTGGTTGACAGAAGTGCCCTGGTTCGAGCGGGAGAACTTGTGCAGGCGGTACGTGCTGTACGTGCCGTCGTCGTTGGCGGTGGTGATGTAGTCCGCGGAGACCTCCTGGACCACACCGTCCTTGTCGGCCTTGAGCACGTCGCCGGCGTCGGTGGCGCAGCGGTACTCCATGCCGGTGCCGACGAGCGGCGCCTCGGACTTAATCAGCGGCACGGCCTGACGCATCATGTTCGCGCCCATGAGGGCACGGTTGGCGTCGTCGTGCTCGAGGAACGGGATCATCGCGGTCGCGACCGACACCATCTGGCGCGGCGAGACGTCCATGTAGTCGACGTCCGTGCCGGGCACGTAGTCGACCTCTCCGCCACGACGGCGGACCAGGACGCGGGCCTCGGCGAAGGTCAGCTCCTCCGTCAGCGGCGCGTTGGCCTGCGCGATGACGAAGCGGTCCTCCTCGTCGGCCGTCAGGTAGTCGACGTCGTCGGTGACGACGCCCTCGATGACCTTGCGGTACGGCGTCTCGATGAAGCCGAACGGGTTGATCCGGCCGTACGAGGCGAGCGAGCCGATGAGACCGATGTTGGGACCTTCAGGGGTCTCAATCGGGCACATGCGGCCGTAGTGCGAGGGGTGCACGTCTCGGACCTCGAAGCCCGCCCGCTCACGGGACAGACCACCCGGGCCGAGGGCGTTCAGACGACGCTTGTGCGTCAGCCCCGACAGCGGGTTGTTCTGGTCCATGAACTGGGACAGCTGCGAGGTCCCGAAGAACTCCTTGATCGACGCCACGACCGGGCGAATGTTGATCAGGGTCTGCGGCGTGATCGCCTCGACGTCCTGGGTCGTCATGCGCTCACGCACGACGCGCTCCATACGGGCGAGACCCGTACGGACCTGGTTCTGGATGAGCTCGCCGACGTTACGGATACGACGGTTGCCGAAGTGGTCGATGTCGTCGGTCTCGACGACGATCTCCCGGCCCGACTCGCCCACCGTCTCCGTCTCGCCCGCGTGAAGCTTCACGAGGTACTTGATGGAGGCGATGATGTCGTCGGTCGTGAGCACGCCGGCGTCCAGCGGCTCCTCGGCACCGAGCTTCTTGTTCACCTTGTAGCGGCCGACCTTCGCGAGGTCGTAGCGCTTCGAGTTGAAGTAGAGGTTCTCGAGCAGCGTCTGCGCGGCTTCACGCGTGGGCGGCTCGCCCGGACGCAGCTTGCGGTAGATGTCGAGCAGCGCGTCGTCCTGGCCCTGGGTGTGGTCCTTCTCCAGGGTGGCGCGCATGGACTCGTACTGGCCGAACTCCTCGAGGATCTGCTCGGTCGTCCAACCGAGAGCCTTCAGGAGAACGGTGACGGACTGCTTGCGCTTGCGGTCGATGCGCACACCGACCATGTCGCGCTTGTCGATCTCCATCTCCAGCCAGGCACCCCGGGACGGGATGATCTTGGCGGAGAAGATGTCCTTGTCGGACGTCTTGTCGATGGAGGAGTCGAAGTAGACACCCGGCGAGCGGACCAGCTGGGAGACAACGACACGCTCGGTGCCGTTGATGACGAAGGTGCCCTTGTTGGTCATGAGCGGGAAGTCGCCCATGAAGACCGTCTGGGACTTGATCTCGCCGGTCTCGTTGTTGGTGAACTCGGCGGTGACGAAGAGCGGAGCCGCGTACGTGAAGTCGCGCTCCTTGCACTCGTCGATCGAGTTCTTCGGCGGTTCGAAGCGGTGGTCGCGGAACGTCAGGGACATCGACCCGGAGAAGTCCTCGATCGGGGAGATCTCCTCGAAGATCTCCTCCAGACCGGACTTCCTGGGGACGTCCTGACCCGACTCGAGAGCCGCCTCGACCCGACTCTGCCAAGCGGTGTTTCCGAGCAGCCAGTCAAAGCTCTCGGTTTGCAGCGCGAGCAGGTTCGGGACCTCGAGGGGCTCCCTGATCTTTGCAAAGGAGATGCGCAGCGGGGCGGTGCTGGCGCCGTTGTTCGTATTCGCGATCGAGGCGTTGCGCGAGGCGGCCAAGAGGGGGTCCTTCCGAGGGCTCGGACTCACTACGCGCGTACCGGTCCCAAGCCATACACGGGACAGAGCCCCTGATCTGGCATATGGCCAGGTCAGAGCCGATTCAATCCACAGTGCTGAGGCGAGGGCATGCCCCTGGTGACGGGCAGGGAGCAGCTAACAGGCAGCGCAAAGGGACAGTGTAGCCAGAAGGCCCACTGATGTCCAGTGCGGGTTTTTTGAGACCCTCGTTGTTCTCATCCGTTCACCGTCTGCGGCGTTCCCTGTGCGCTGAGCGCACATCCTTACTGCCCTCTTCGCCGTCGATCCATGCCTCGGATCCGGATCGTTGTGACGACGCGTCCTGAGAATTGCGCGCTGCGTGCTGTTCGTCAAGGCCCCCTCTTGGCCGAACAGGGGTGGCGCCAGGCACAACGAAGATCACCATACTCTGCACGTCCGACAGCGCAAGGCACCCTCGGCCTGCGATCCGGACAACGCCGAAGGGCGACCACCCAGTTGGGTGATCGCCCTTCGGTACCTCGGCGTTACAGCTCCCGAGGGAGCAATTTCACCGGAGAGGAGTCGACAGACTCGAAGAGGTCTTACTTGACCTCGACGGCCGCGCCGGCAGCCTCGAGCTGCTCCTTGGCCTTCGCGGCAGCGTCCTTGGCGACCTTCTCGAGGACCGGCTTCGGGGTGCCGTCGACGAGGTCCTTGGCCTCCTTGAGGCCCAGGGAGGTCAGCTCGCGCACGACCTTGATGACCTGGATCTTCTTGTCACCGGCGCCGGTGAGGATGACGTCGAACTCGTCCTGCTCCTCGACGGCCTCGGCGGCGGCGCCACCAGCGGCACCGGCGACGACGACGGGGGCGGCAGCGGCAGCCTCGACGTCGAACTTGTCCTCGAAGGCCTTCACGAACTCGGAGAGCTCGATGAGGGTCATCTCCTCGAACTGCGCAAGCAGCTCGTCCTGGGTGAGCTTCGCCATGATGGCGGTCCTTCCACTAAATCGGCAGGTGCCGGATGTACTGGGTGAGGCGGGCGTACGTTCGGGCCCGCTGCGATCCCTGCCGCCCGGTCAGGCGGCGAGGATCAAAAAGCGAGCCGAGTTACTCGGCACCGCCCTGCTCGTCCTGCTTGGCACGGAGCGCGTCCACGGTGCGGACGAGCTTCGTCGGCAGCGCGTTGAAGACGGAGGCAGCCTGCGACTGCTTCGCCTTGAAGGCACCGGCCAGCTTGGACAGCAGAACCTCGCGGGACTCGAGGTCCGCAAGCTTCTTGATCTCGTCGGCGGACAGCGCCTTACCGTCAAGGACACCGCCCTTGATGACGAGATTCGGGTTCTCCTTGGCGAAGTCACGAAGACCCTTGGCCGACTCCACCGGGTCACCGGTGACGAAGGCAACCGCCGTCGGACCGTTGAACAGGTCGTCCAGCGTGTTGATCCCGGCCTCGTTGGCCGCGATCTTGGTCAGCGTGTTCTTCACCACGGCGTACTCGGAGTTCTCACCGAGCGAACGGCGCAGCTGCTTGAGCTGGGCCACGGTGAGACCCCGGTACTCGGTCAGCACAGCGGCGTTCGAGCTGCGGAACTTGTCCGTGAGCTCGGCTACCGCGGCAGCCTTGTCGGGCGTCGGCATAGAGCGTCGGCCTCCTTCCGGGTGATGAGGACCGCTCGCAAGGAGGCTGGGGAAAACGAAACGCCCCGGCGCAGGCGCACGGGGCGTGAGCTCGACCGGATTCCCCGAAGGGGTTCCAGGAGCACTTCCACGGTCACCTGCGCGGGTCGTCCGCAGTTTCAGCGGATCCTTCGGCCACCGAACCCTCTTGCGAGCGCACGGCAACGACCAGCGGTCTTTGGCTTCTGTGGAAGGTTACGTGAAAGAGAGCGTGTCGAGCAAATCCGCTCAGACGCCGCGGTCGACCCCCTAAGAGGCAGAACCGGCGCTGCTGCCGGCGCCGCCGGAGGCCCCGCCGAGCTCCTTGAGCATCTTCATCATGTCGAAGGTCTGGCTCGCGGGCGGCACGTCGGCCTTCACCGCGGCGCCGTAGTCGGAGAACTTCTCCGACACCTGGATGGCGCCCTGCGAGCTGTCCATCGTGACGTCGAGCCGGACCGGCAGGTCGTCCTTGTTGATCCACAGCTCGGTGTCGTAGGTCTTGATACCGGCCTTCTTGACGTTCTTGAGCAGCTGGTCGCGCTCCGACTTGCCGAGGACCTTCAGCGAGTCGTTCTTCGCCATCATCTCGTCGACCGTCAGCTTGCCCTTGTAGTGCTGCGTCTCGGCGCCGTCCACCGTGGCCGAACCGAGGTGCTTCAGGTTGGGCGAGTCCAGCAGGACGGCGATCTGCTGGGCCGGGTCCTGGTTCATGTTGTCCAGGCTGCCGGTCATCTGGCTCGCCAGCTTCTCGTCGCCGGACTTCTTCGCCATGGCGGCGAGGTCCATCTTCATCCAGCGCTTGCCGTCCATGGACTTGGCGGCATTGGCGCCCATGTCCATGTACATCACGTTGTCCTGCATGAGCATGCGGATGTTCTTGGGCGCGTCCGCGCCGCCCCCCGAGAGCGCGGCGCCGGACATCGTCATATCCATGACGGTCGGGTCCCAGCCCATGGTGCCGGACATCTTCATGTCGCCGCCGCCCTGGGCAGCCGTCGGCATCTTCATGGTCATCTCGACCTTGGCGGACTTGGCCGCGGAGGTCTTCGTGTACGCGGCCTTGACGGCCTGCGCGACCGACTGGGACCCCGTCCCGGAGGCCTTGTCGCCGCCCTTGTCGTCCCCGCCACTACAAGCGGCGACGGCCGAACACAGCAGCGCGGTGGCAGCGGCAGCGCCGACCACACGTCGTACGGAAACAGTCATCTTGAATCCCACCCCTTGGTGCGTCTCGATCTGTCCGCACGATAGCGGACGCCTCGGACAGCCCGCCCACAGCTTCATCCGGCGCCGGTGACGTCCGCGAAGTCGACGGTGTCCCGTGCTGCCGGGCGTTCGGCCGCTGCCGGGGCGCCGTATTCGCGGTAGTGGACGGTCACCGTGAAGTCGCCCACGTGCTGGGTGCGCCGCACCAGGAGATGCCGGGCATCGAGCCATACGTCGATGTGCCGGCGGCCGGAGGTCCCCCGGTAGTGGGTGGTCCGTGTGCCGCGCACGGGCTCCCGGCCCACCCTGTGGACGTCCTCGGCCCCGATGAGGTCCTTGAGGGGGTCGGCCGGAGTGAGGTCGCTGCGGGTGTCGTAGGGGCGGCGGATCCAGTGCCGGCCGCCCTGGAGCTCGGCGAACCGGTCGCTCATGCGCGTGTACTGGGCGTCCGGAAGGAAGCGCGTCTGGGACGGGTCGCCACCCAACGCGCGCGTGGAGGTGGCCAGTTCGCCGCCCGTGACCCGTACGGTCACGGTGCCCTCGACGCCGTCCGACCAGCCGAGCGCGCCCGTGCTGCGCGAGGTCAGCCGCTTGCCGGTGGTCATCGTCGCGTCGACGCGCGCCGAGCCCGCCGCGACGACCTGCTGCCGGGCCGTGCGCAGCGCCTCGCGTGCTTCGCGCGCCTCGCCGGCCCCGTGCTCCTGTGTCCCGCCGCAGGCGGTGAGCAGGATGCCCACCACGGCTGCCAGAGTCACCACGCGCGCGTACCGCAGCATCCACTCCCCCAGTCGGTCACCGCGAAGCTAGCGCAGCCACGGCACCGTACGGACCGGAAAAGCGGAACGGGCCCCGCACCTCGAAAGGTGCGGGGCCCGTAGCCGACTTCAGTGAGCCTTAAGGGGCTCAGACCGCGGCCGGGTCCTCCTCGACGAGGAGGTTGCGGGTGCGGTTGGAGTCGAGCTGAATGCCGGGGCCCACCGTGGTGCTGATGGCGGCCCGCTTGATGTAGCGACCCTTGGCGGCGGACGGCTTCAGGCGGAGGATCTCCTCCAGGGCCGCGCCGTAGTTCTCCACCAGCTTGGCGTCGTCGAAGGACACCTTGCCGATGATGAAGTGCAGGTTCGCGTGCTTGTCGACGCGGAACTCGATCTTGCCGCCCTTGATCTCGTTCACGGCCTTGACCACGTCCGGCGTCACGGTGCCGGTCTTCGGGTTCGGCATGAGGCCACGCGGACCGAGCACGCGGCCGAGGCGGCCGACCTTGCCCATGAGGTCCGGGGTGGCGACAACGGCGTCGAACTCGTTCAGGCGGTCGCCCTTGGCGATCTCGGCGATGAGCTCGTCGGAGCCGACGATGTCGGCGCCAGCGGCTTCCGCGGCCGCAGCACGGTCACCGGTCGCGAAGACCAGGACCCGGGCGGTCTTACCGGTGCCGTGCGGGAGGTTCACGGTGCCACGAACCATCTGGTCGGCCTTGCGCGGGTCAACGCCCAGGCGGAAGGCGATCTCGACGGTGCCGTCGAACTTCGACGTGGAGGTCTCCTTGGCGAGACGGACAGCCTCGAGCGGGGCGTAGAGCTTGGCCCCGTCGATCTTGGCGTCCGCAGCGCGGAGAGACTTGCTGCGCTTGCTCACTTGCTTCTCCTGAGTTCTAGAGGAGTCGTGGTGCGGGCCGAGCAGGCCCTGCCACGGATGGATCTACGAGGTGGAGGTCAGCCCTCGACCGTGACGCCCATGGAGCGGGCGGTGCCGGCGATGATCTTGGACGCGGCGTCCAGGTCATTGGCGTTGAGGTCGGGCATCTTGGTGGTGGCGATCTCGCGGACCTGCGCCTCGGTGATCTTGGCGACCTTGGTCTTGTGCGGCTCGCCAGAGCCCTTCTCGACACCAGCGGCCTTGAGGATCATCTTCGCGGCCGGCGGGGTCTTGGTGATGAAGGTGAAGGAACGGTCTTCGTAGACCGTGATCTCCACCGGGATGACCCAACCGCGCTGCGACTCGGTCGCGGCGTTGTAGGCCTTGCAGAACTCCATGATGTTCACGCCGTGCTGGCCCAGCGCGGGGCCGACAGGCGGGGCCGGGTTGGCGGCGCCGGCCTGGATCTGGAGCTTGATAAGCCCCGTGACCTTCTTCTTCTTGGGAGGCATGTGCTCTCTCTCCGGGTCTTAGTGAGAGTGTTCAGCCACCATCCTGATCAAGGCTGATCGATGATCGTCCAGATCATCCGGATGGAGGCATACCGCACAACGATAACGGGTATCCATGCGCGGCTAAAAACCGAGCAGGTCAGACAGGCTTTTCAGCCCGTCTGACCTGTTCGGAAGCGTGTGCCCAGAAGGCGCCGGAAGGGCTAGTTCTTCTGGATCTGGTCGAAGCTCAGCTCGACCGGGGTCTCGCGACCGAAGATCTCGACGAGGCCCTTGACCTTCTTCGAGTCGGCGTTGATCTCGTTGATCGTCGCCTGCAGCGTCGCGAACGGGCCGTCGGTGACGGTGACCGAGTCGCCGACCTCGAAGTCCAGGACCTGGACCTCGACCTTGCGCTGCGGCGCCGGCTTGCCCTCGGACTCGGCGGCCTCGCGGGCGGCCTTCTCCTCGGCCTCCGGGGCCAGCATCTTGACGATCTCGTCCAGGGTCAGCGGGTACGGGTCGTAGGCGTTGCCCACGAAGCCGGTGACGCCGGGCGTGTTACGGACGACGCCCCAGGACTCGTTCGTCAGATCCATGCGGACGAGAACGTAACCGGGCAGCTTGTTCTGCCGGACGTTCTTGCGCTCGCCGTTCTTGATCTGGACGATCTCTTCCTCGGGGACCTCGGCCTGGTAGATGAACTCCTCGACGTTGAGCGAGACGGCGCGCTGCTCCAGGTTCGCCTTCACGCGCTTCTCGTAGCCCGCGTAGGTGTGGATCACGTACCAGTCGCCGGGCAGGAACCGCAGTTCCTCGCGGAGCGCGGTGATCGGGTCGACCGGCTCCTCCTCGACGGCTTCCTCGGCCTCGACGGCTTCCTCGGCCTCGGCGACGGCTTCCTCGGCCTCGGCCGGGACGTCCTCCGCCTGGGCTTCCTCGGCGGCCTCGGCGTCGGCGTCCACCACGGTCTCGACCGCGGCTTCCTCGGCGGGCTCGCCGGCAGCGATGTCGGCAGCCTCTGCCTGGTCCGGGTCCTCGGCGTCCGCCGCCTCGACGATGTCGAGCTCGTCCTCAGCGGACTCGACCGGCTCGATCGCCTCGTTCAGGTTCGGGTCAGACACTGTGGCTGCTTCTTCCTGGATACATAGGGGTGGAACGCGCGAAAGGGGCGCCGGACTTCGGCGCCCTCCGCTTTTCGGCTCAGCCGAATACGTACTTGACAAGGTGGTTGAAGCCATAGTCAATCACGGTGACAAGACCGATCATGATGACGACGAACACAATCACCACTGTGGTGTACGTCGAGAGCTGATTGCGAGTCGGCCAGACGACCTTGCGGAGTTCCGCGACGATCTGGCGGTAGAAGAGCGCGAGACGGCCGAAGGGGCCCTTCTTTCCGCGCTTGCCGCCCTTACGGGCCTTCTTGGACTCCAGTGCCTCAGCATCAGGCTTGTCGATGGAGCCCACGGCGTCCGTCACTCGTCCTCACCTGATTCCGGGTCGTGGCCGTGCCGCGCCCGGTGGAGCCGCACGGCGGTGCAATGCAGTACGTACATGCGCACACATCCTGGCGAAGGAGTGTGTAGCAGGGCCGGAGGGACTTGAACCCCCAACCGCTGGTTTTGGAGACCAGTGCTCTACCAATTGAGCTACGACCCTTTGTCTCCCCCAACGTACCGCATCCGCCCTGACGCACGGAGTGCAGTCGGAAGGCGCGGCCGTTGAAGGCCAACGAGCAGTGAGTGTACGTGTTCCGGAGCCCCCCGTCGAACGAGCAACATCCGCAAGTGGATCAAGAGTGGATCCCATGCTCTTCGAAACCCGTGTGCCGGGCGGGTTTCCGGTCTGGAACGATGGGGTCATGAGCGCTGCAACTCCTTCTCCGTCCGCAGGTTCCTCTCCCACCGAGCGTCGGGTGTCGGCCCGGGTCGGTTCGATCTCCGAGTCCGCGACCCTCGCCGTCGACGCCAAGGCCAAGGCCCTCAAGGCCGCCGGGCGCCCGGTGATCGGCTTCGGCGCCGGTGAACCCGACTTCCCGACGCCGGACTACGTGGTCGAGGCGGCCATCGAGGCCTGCAAGAACCCGAAGTTCCACCGCTACACCCCGGCCGGCGGTCTGCCCGAGCTGAAGGCCGCGATCGCCGCGAAGACGCTGCGCGACTCCGGCTACGAGGTCGACGCCTCGCAGATCCTGGTGACGAACGGCGGCAAGCAGGCCATCTACGAGGCGTTCGCCGCGATCCTCGACCCGGGCGACGAGGTCATCGTCCCGGCCCCGTACTGGACCACGTACCCGGAGTCGATCCGCCTCGCGGGCGGTGTGCCGGTGGAGGTCGTCGCCGACGAGACGACCGGCTACCGCGTCTCCGTGGAGCAGCTGGAGGCCGCGCGCACCGAGCGCACGAAGGTCGTGCTGTTCGTGTCGCCGTCGAACCCGACGGGCGCCGTGTACAGCGAGGCCGACGCGGAGGCCATCGGCCGCTGGGCCGTGGAGCACGGCCTGTGGGTGATGACGGACGAGATCTACGAGCACCTCGTCTACGGAGACGCGAAGTTCACGTCGCTGCCGGCGCTCCTTCCGGAGCTGCGCGACAAGTGCATCGTGGTCAACGGTGTCGCGAAGACGTACGCGATGACCGGCTGGCGCGTCGGGTGGATCATCGGCCCGAAGGACGTGGTGAAGGCCGCGACGAACCTGCAGTCGCACGCCACTTCGAACGTCTCCAACGTGGCGCAGGCGGCCGCGCTCGCCGCCGTGTCCGGCGACCTGACGGCCGTGGAGAAGATGCGCGAGGCCTTCGACCGGCGTCGTAAGACGATCGTGCGGATGCTCAACGAGATCGACGGCATCGTCTGCCCGGAGCCCGAGGGTGCCTTCTACGCGTACCCGTCGGTGAAGGGTCTGCTCGGCAAGGAGATCCGCGGCAAGCGCCCGCAGGACAGCGTCGAGCTGGCCGCGCTCATCCTGGAGGAGGCCGAGGTCGCGGTGGTTCCGGGCGAGGCCTTCGGCACGCCGGGTTACCTGCGGCTGTCGTACGCGCTCGGTGACGAGGACCTCGTCGAGGGCGTCTCGCGCATCCAGAAGCTGCTCGCCGAGGCGCGCGACTGAGCTTCTACGTAAGCGTGTGCAAGCGGGCCGTCTCCCTCCGGAGGCGGCCCGCTTGTTCGTTCGGACGGGTCCCCGAAGGTGGAAAGGCGCTACCGGTACGACAGGTGCGTACGGCAGGATCTTGGGATGGAGCGTGTAGGACGTGATGTACGTCAGTTGCCGAAGGCCCACCTGCATCTGCACTTCACCGGGTCGATGCGGCCCACGACCCTGTTGGAACTCGCCGACAAATACGGAGTGCGGCTCCCGGACGCGCTGACCGGGGCCGAGCCACCGAAGCTGCGGGCGACGGACGAGCGGGGCTGGTTCCGCTTTCAGCGGCTCTACGATGCGGCGCGTTCCTGTCTGCGGGCTCCCGAGGACATTCAGCGTCTGGTGCGGGAGGCCGCGGAGGAGGACATCGCGGACGGGTCCGGGTGGCTGGAGATCCAGGTCGATCCGACCTCGTACGCGCCGCGTCTCGGCGGCCTGATCCCGGCTCTGGAGATCATCCTCGACGCCGTGGACAGCGCCGCGCGGGAGACCGGGCTCGGGATGCGCGTCCTCGTCGCCGCGAACCGGATGAAGCACCCGCTGGACGCCCGTACGCTGGCGCGGCTCGCGGTGCGGTACGCGGACCGGGGCATCGTCGGTTTCGGGCTCTCCAACGACGAACGGCGGGGCATGGCGCGGGACTTCGACCGGGCCTTCGCCATCGCGCGCGAGGGCGGGCTGCTTTCGGCGCCGCACGGGGGCGAGCTGACCGGCCCCTCGTCCGTGCGCGACTGCCTCGACGACCTGGATGCCACGCGGGTCGGCCACGGCGTGCGGGCAGCCGAGGATCCGCGACTGCTGAAGCGCCTCGCGGACGGGGGCGTGACCTGCGAGGTGTGCCCGGCCTCGAACGTCGCCCTCGGCGTCTACGAGAAGCCCGAGGACGTGCCGCTGCGCACGCTGTACGACGCCGGGGTGCCGATGGCGCTGGGCGCCGACGACCCGCTCCTGTTCGGCTCGCGGCTCGCCGCCCAGTACGACATCGCGCGTCGCCACCACGGCTTCTCCGACGCCGAACTGGCCGAACTCGCCCGGCAGTCGGTGCGCGGCTCGGCGGCCCCCGAGGACATCAGGGAGAAGCTTCTGAGCGGCGTGGACGAGTGGCTCGCGGCCTGAGCCGACCGTCCGACCGGCCGACCGCCGACTCAGGCGATCCCGCTCAGGCGATCCCGCTCAGTAGGGTGCGCGCGATGTGGGCCGCGAACTCGTCCACCGGCTGGGGCGGTCTGCCGTCCGGGGACATCTCGTAGGCGAAGGCGCGCTGGGAGCACGCACCCAGGAGGAGCGAGGCGGCCGCATACGTGTCGGCTTCGGCGCTGATGCGTCCGGACTTCTGTTCGGCCCGCAAGTAGGCGTCAAGGCCCTGGATCGGCTTGTGCGGGCCAGTGCCCAGTTCCCGCATCACCTCTTCGTGGCGGCGCTTGAGCTTGGGCTCCGCATACAGGGACGCGGCCATCGGGAACGTCTGCTCGTAGAAGAGCGCCGCTTCACGGGCGATCTCGGTGAGGTTCTGCTCGACCGTACGGCCGGGGCCTCCCGCGCCTTCCGTGCCTTCCGTAAGGAGTCGGCCGAGAAGAGAACCCAGCTTCGGGAGGCGCTCGTTGAGCACCGTCACGAAGAGCTCCTCCTTGTTGGCGAAGTACTTGTAGAGCGCCGCTTCGGAGCAGCCCGCCGCCTTGGCGATCTCCTTGGTGGTCGTGCGGGCGAGCCCGATGCTCAGCATGAGCTCGTGGGCCGCCTCGACGATGCGGACACGGGCCGGCTTCTGGTCCATGTGGGCTCCAACCAACCTTGACGCGGGGGTGAGTACTCACTCACTCTAAAGGTGAATCGAGGTGAGTGAATACTCACCCACCAAGCGATGCACACCTGGAGGTACGCCATGAAGCTCACGGTTTTCGGTGCGACGGGCGGGATCGGACAGGAGATCGTCAGGCAGGCCCTGGAGGCCGGGCACGAGGTCACGGCGGTGGTCCGCGACCCCGCGAGGCTCATCGTGACCGGCGAGCGCCTGGAGGTGGTCCGCGGCGACCTGAAGGACCCCGAGTCGCTGCGCCCGGCGGTCGCGGGCCGGGACGCCGTGCTGTCCGGCCTGGGCGCCCGCAGGCGCGCGGACGCGGGCATCGCCACCGAGCTCACGCGGTCGGTCCTGAAGGCGATGGAGGCGGAGGGCGTGCGCAGGCTGCTGGTGGTCAGCGCGGGTCCGGTGGGTCCCGAGCCGGCGGGCTCGCCGCTGATCGACCGCGTGATGCTGAAAATGGTCGGCGCGATCCTCAAGGGCGTCTACGTCGATCTGACCGCCATGGAGGCCGAGTTGGCGCGCAGCGCCACGGACTGGACCTCGGTGCGGCCGCCCCGCCTCCAGGACAAGCCGCTCACCGGTTCGTACCGCACGGTCGTCGGCGGCTTCCCGCGCGCGGGTCGCTTCGCCGGCCGCGCGGACGTGGCGCACGCGATGCTGGCGATGGTGGACGACCCGGCGACGGTGAAGCAGGGCGTCGGGGTCGCCTACTAGGCGGCCCGGGGCCGGGGGCGGCTCAGAGGCTGACGCCGACCGTCACCGGCTCGTTGACCAGCGTCACGCCGAAGACGTCCCTGACCCCGGCGACGACCTCACGGGCGAGCGCGAGCAGGTCCTCCGTGGTGGCCTCGCCGCGGTTCGTCAGGGCGAGCGTGTGCTTGGTGGAGATGCGGGCGGGGCCGGTCCCGTAGCCCTTGGTGAAGCCCGCCTTGTCGATGAGCCAGGCCGCGGAGGTCTTGGTGAGGCCCTCCCCCGCGGGGAACGCGGGGGCCTTCGCGTCCGTCCCCAGACGCTCGACCACGCGCGCGTGGAAGGCCGCGAACTCCGCATCCGTAAGGATCGGGTTGGTGAAGAACGAGCCCGCCGACCATGTGTCGTGGTCCTCCGGGGCGAGCACCATGCCCTTGCCGCCGCGCAGCTTCAGGACCGTCTCGCGCGCGAGGGCGGCGGACACGCGCTCGCCCGCCTCGACGCCGAGGGAGCGCGCGGTCTCCGGGTACTTGAGGGGCGCGCTGAGGCCGCCCGCGTCCTCCAGCTCGAACCGCACACGCAGCACTACGTAGCGGTCGGGTTCGGCCTTGAAGCGGCTGTGCCGGTACGAGAAGGCGCACTCGGCGTTCGGGATCGTGACGGTCTCGCCGGTCGTGCGGTCGTAGGCGATCACCTCGGTGATCGTGGAGGAGACCTCCTGGCCGTACGCACCCACGTTCTGGATCGGCGTCGCGCCCGCGGAGCCGGGGATCCCTGCGAGGCACTCGACGCCCGCGAGCCCGGCCTCGACGGTGCGCTCGACGGCGTCGGTCCAGGTCTCACCGGCCGCCAGTTCCAGCTTCGTACCGTCGAGTTCGAAGCCCTTGGTGGCGATGCGCAGGGCCGTGCCCGCGAAGCCCTTGTCGCCGATGACGAGGTTGCTGCCGCCGCCGATGATCAGCAGCGGCGTACCGGCGGCGTCGGCCTCGCGCACCGCGTCGACCACCTCGGTGTCGGTGGTCGCGGTGAGCAGCCGGGTGGCGGGCCCGCCGAGCCGGAAGGTGGTCAGGGGGGCGAGAGGGGCGTCCTGGAGTTCCTGCACGCGCTCAAGGGTACGAGAACGGCCCCGCCGCTCGGACGGGGCCGCCATTGCCGTGGCCGGGCTCACTGGAAGCCCGGAACGATCAGGCGTTCTCCAGGGCCGGAGCAGGCTCGGAATCCGGTGCGCCGGGCTTGGCGCGCCCCTCACGCGGGATGAACAGGGCGGCGACACCGGCCAGGGCCACGAGCGCTGCGCCCACCCACAGCGCGGGCTCGATCCCGTTCACGAAGTGCTGTGCGGAGTCGTAGCCGCCCTGAGCCGAGAAGACCGACGCCATGACCGCGATGCCGAGCGCACCGCCGACCTCGCGCAGCGCGTTGTTGGCGCCGGATGCGATGCCCTGCTCCTGCGGAAGGACGCTGGACATGACCAGGTTGGCGGCCGGAGCGAAGTAGAGGGCCATGCCGACGCCGCTGACGATCAGGGCCGGCAGCTGGGCGGCGTACGAGACGTCGGCGGCGACCACGGCGGCGAACCAGCCGAGTCCGACGGCCTGGAGGAACAGCCCCGCCGCGACGACGGGCCGGCCGCCGATGCGGTCCGAGAGGATGCCGGCGATCGGTGCGACGAGCATCGGCATGCCGGTCCAGGGCAGCATCCTGAGGCCCGCCTCGGTCGGCGAGTAGCCGAGCACACCCTGGAGGAACTGGCTGAGCAGGAAGATCGAGCCGAACATCCCGAGGAACATCAGCAGGCTCGCGGCGTTTATCCCGGAGAAGGCCCGGGAGCGGAAGAGCCGCATGGGCAGCATGGAGTTCTCGTTGCGGATTCCGTGGTGCACAAACCCGGCGAGCAGCGCCGTCCCCGCGAACAGGCCGGTCAGCACGAGGGGATCGGTCCACCCGACGACGGGCGAGCGCACCAGGCCGTACACGATGCCGAACAGACCGCCGCTGGCGAGCAGGGTGCCCACGATGTCGAGCCGTGCGCCGGGGCCGTACGACTCCTTCAGGCGCAGCCGGGCGAGCGGCAGCAGGGCGAGGCCCAGCGGAACGTTCAGCCAGAAGATCCAGTGCCAGGAGATGTGCTCGGTGAGGCTGCCGCCGATGAGCGGCCCCGAGGCGACCGCGAGCCCGTTGACCGCGCCCCAAATCCCGTATGCGAGGCCGCGCTTGGCCGCCGGGACGGCCGCGGTGAGCAGCGTCAGGGTGAGCGGCATCATGATCGCGGCACCGACGCCCTGCACGGCGCGGGCGACGATCAGCGCGTCGATGCCGGTGGACATGGCCGCGGCCGCGGAAGCGCCGGTGAAGATCGTGATCCCGACCAGGAAGAGCCGCCTGCGCCCGAACCGGTCGCCGAGCGCCGCGCCGAACATCAGCAGGACGGCGAAGGTGAGCGTGTACGCGCTGACCGTCCACTCCAGGTCGTCGAGCGCGCCGCCGAGATCCTGCCGGATGGACGGCAGGGCCGTGGTGACGACGAGGTTGTCGAGGGCCGCCATGAATCCGGCGATGCTGGTGATGACGAGGGCCCAGACGGCTCCCCCGCGCTGCGCTGGTGCTGTGGTGCCTGACATTGCTTCCCCCAGTGACCTTTGGTTAGTTATTGATGACTAACTTTCGTGGGTACAAAAGTGCGCACCCCTGTGACACACGCCGTGCTACTTGGACTTCGGTGACGCGAAACAGCCGGTCCAGACCCGGTGCTCGGGCGGGAACCCCATCGACACCAGGACGTTGATCAGCATCCCCACCGCGAGGAACTGGCTCGCCTCTTCGACGTCCGCCCCCATCGCCAGCAGGACGGTGTCGTACATCTCCATCCACAGGCCGCGCAGTTCTTCGCCGAACTCCGGGTCGCCGGACGCTTCCGCCGCGGCCACGGCGACGTACATCTGCATCTGCATGAGCAGCATGTCCGGGTCGTCCGCGATGAGCGACAGATAGGCCGCACCCAAGGCCTCCTCGACCTCGGCCGCCTCCACCCCCTCGACCGCCCTCCGGAACACCCCGGTGACGCCTTCGCAGCAACGCCGGGACGCGGCAAGGAAGATGGCTTCCTTGCCCGGAAAGAGCCGGAAGAGATACGGCTGCGAGACACCCACACGCTTGGCGATCGCCTCGGTGGACGTGCCCTTGTAGCCGCCGCGGGCGAATTCGACCATCGCCGCACGGGTGACGCTCTCGCGCCGCTCCTCCGCGCTCATCCTGACCATGCGAGAAAGTTAGTGGCCAATCACTATCTAAGTCAACCCCCACATGTGAGCAGGGACACACGTAAGGGGCACCCTCAAAGAGGGTGCCCCTTACGCACAGCTACGTAGATGGCGATCAGACCGAGCGGTCAGACCAGCTGAACGACCGCCCGCGACATCCCGAGCACCTTCTGCCCCGCGCTCATGGCGGTCAGGTCGACCCGTACGCGGTTGTCGTCGAGCTTGGCCGCGACCTTGGCGCTGACCTCTATCTCGGCGCCCTTGTCGTCGTTCGGCACGACGACCGGCTTGGTGAAGCGGACGCCGTACTCGACGACGGCGGCCGGGTCGCCGGTCCAGTCGGTGACGACACGGACCGCCGCGGCCATGGTGAACATGCCGTGCGCGATCACGTCCGGCAGGCCGACCTCGACCGCGAACTTCTCGTTCCAGTGGATCGGGTTGAAGTCACCGGAGGCGCCCGCGTACTGCACGAGCGTGGCGCGCGTCACGGGGAAGGACTGCGCGGGCAGCTCGGTGCCGACCTCGACATCGGCGTACTTGATGTTCGTCGCCATGGCGATCAGGCCTCCTCAGCGGCGCGCGAGACGAGCTTGGTCCAGGCGGTCACGACGTGCTCACCGGCCTCGTCGTGCACCTCACCGCGGACGTCGATGATGTCGTTGCCCGCAAGGGACTTGATGCCCTCGATGGTGGAGGTCACGGTCAGCGTGTCGCCGGCCCGCACCGGGCGCGTGTAGGCGAACTTCTGGTCACCGTGCACGACGCGGCTGTAGTCGAGCCCCAGCTCCGGGTCGTGGATGACCTCGCCCGCGGCCTTGAAAGTGATCGCGAACACAAAGGTCGGCGGCGCGATCACATCGGGGTGACCGAGCTCCTCGGCGGCGGCACGGTCGACGTACGCGGGGTTCGTGTCCCCCACCGCCTCCGCGAACTCACGGATCTTCTCCCGGCCGACCTCGTACGAGGTGGTGGGCGGATAGGTCCGCCCCACGAAGGACTGGTCGAGCGCCATGGGCTCGGTACCTCCTGGATGTGTTCTTGATCTGCCTGATCTACGAAACGACACGAGGCCGCCCCCGAAGTGGGGACGGCCTCGTGTACGAGCCTGATTTATCGCGTTTCGCGGTGCGCGGTGTGCGCGTTGCAACGCGGGCAGTGCTTCTTCATCTCAAGACGGTCCGGGTTGTTACGCCGGTTCTTCTTGGTGATGTAGTTCCGCTCCTTGCACTCCACGCAGGCCAGCGTGATCTTCGGGCGGACGTCGGTGGCAGCCACGTGAGTGCACTCCTTGACGAACGGATGGGACAAAGGTTTAACGCATAAAAGAGTAGCCGATCGAAGGACCGACCCCAGAATCGGCTACTGTCAGTAGCGGTGACCGGACTTGAACCGGTGACACAGCGATTATGAGCCGCTTGCTCTACCGACTGAGCTACACCGCTGTGATGCAAGCGACGCGAACGACGTCTGCACCAGAGCCCCAATGCGGAATCGAACCGCAGACCTTCTCCTTACCATGGAGACGCTCTACCGACTGAGCTATTGGGGCGAGCGATGAAGACATTACACGGTTGCGCGCCGATCGCCCAAATCCGTTTCACGCCCCCGCCCGCCGGGAACGATGCCGCCTTCTCACGAGGGGCACATGAGCCCCTCGGACCCCACCAGTACGACTATTTCGGCGGTCCTCGAAACGCCCCTGTCACGGTCCTAGGGTCGACCCACCCTTCGTGATCTTGTGAGGCGCGATACGCGTCCTCGCCGAGCCCTCGGGAGCGCGATGCCCCACAGTTCCTCACAGCAGCCACCGTCACCCGACGTGCCCGAGGGCTCCGGACTGCTCCTGAGCGGCGCCCGGCTCCCCGACGGCAGGACCGTGGACGTGCGGCTCGGCGGCGGGCGCATCGAGGCGGTCGGCACGGCCGGCAGCCTCACCGCGCACGGCTCGCGCCTGGACCTCACCGGCTGCCTGCTGCTCCCTGCCCCCGTCGAGCCGCACGCGCACGCGGACACGGCCCTCTCGGCCGACTGTGAGGGCCCCGTCCCGTACGACCCCGTGGACGTCCAGCGCCGGGCCACCGAGAGCGCCCTGCTGCAGCTCGGCCACGGGGCCACCGCCCTGCGCTCCCATGTGCGGATCGGCGACATGGAGGGGCTCGGTTCGATGGAGGCGGTGCTCCAGGCGCGGCGTTCGCTGGTGGGGCTCGCGGATCTGCGAACGGTGGCGATGCCCCGGCTGCTGACCGGGCTCGCCGGGGCCGACGGGCTCGCCATGTTGCGGGACGCCGTCAAAATGGGCGCCTCCGTAGTAGGCGGTTGCCCCGACCTGGACCCCGATCCAACGGGCTACGTAGAGGCGGTTCTTGAAGTCGCCGCCGAACACGGGTGCCCGGTCGACCTGCACACGGACGGGGCCGATCCGGCGCGGCTCGGGCGGCTCGCGGCGGCGGTCGGCGGGCTTCGTGCGGGCGTCACCGTCGGACCGCTGGGCGGGCTCTCCCGGCTGCCGGAGGAAGCGGCACGGCCCGCCGTGGACCGGCTCGCGGCGGCCGGGGTGACGGTGACGTGCCTGCCGCAGGGAGGGTGCGCGGGGGTGGACGAGCGGGCCGTCGCGCCGGTGCGGCTGCTGCGGGCGGCCGGGGTGCCGATCGCGGCGGGCAGCGGGGCGCTGCGCGACGTGTCGAACCCTGTAGGTCGCGGCGACCCTCTGGAGGCCGCCTACTTGTTGGCATCGCGCTACGGGATGCGCCCGGAGGACGCCTACGAAGCGGTGAGTTCGACGGCCAGGGCGGCGCTCGGCCTGCCGGAAGTGCGCGTGGAGGCGGGGTTTCCCGCGGAGCTGCTCGCGGTGCGGGGCGACCGGCTCGCGGGCGTGCTCTCCCTCGCGTACAGCCGGATCGTCGTGCACCGGGGACGCGTCGTGGCGCGGACCAGCGCGGTGCGGGAGTACTGCGACTCGGCCGCCGCGGTCGCCCTCGATCTGCCGCGGCAGGGCCGGGCGGCCAAGTACGGCGGCGGGGGCCCCGCTTGAACACCCGTACGTGGCCGGGGCGCGCATGGTTGCACGGTGAACCTTCCGCCTCGGGCGTACCGTCGGAGACATGCGCATTGTCATCGCTGGGGGTCATGGTCAGATCGCACTGCGGCTCGAGCGGCTGCTCTCCGCGCGCGGAGACGAAGTAGCCGGAATCATCCGCAGGTCGGAGCAGGGTGACGCCCTGCGGTCCGCCGGTGCGGAACCCGTTCTGTGCGACCTGGAGTCGGCGTCCGTGGAGGAGGTCGCGGCGCATCTGCAGGGTGCCGACGCGGCCGTCTTCGCGGCGGGCGCGGGTCCGGGCAGCGACGCCGGCCGGAAGGACACCGTGGACCGGGACGCCGCCGTGCTGTTCGCGGATGCCGCGCAGCGGGCCAAGGTGCGCCGCTACATCGTGGTGTCGGCGATGGCGGCGGACGCCGCGCACCAGGGCGACGACGTCTTCGACGTCTACCTGCGGGCCAAGGGCGCGGCCGACGACGACGTACGGCGCCGTACCGGGCTCGACTGGACGATCCTGCGGCCGGGGCAGCTGACGAACGACGCGGGCACGGGGCTCGTCCGTCTGGAGGCCTCGACCGGGCGCGGACCGGTGCCGCGCGACGACGTGGCCGCCGTCCTCGCGGATCTTGTGGACACGCCCGCCACGGCGGGGCTCACGCTGGAGCTGATCTCCGGTTCCACGCCGGTCACGGTGGCGGTGAAGTCGGTCGCGGGCAACTGAGTCGTCTGAGCCGTGGCGTACGCGGGCGGGCGGCCTGGGTGCGTGGCGTGTGCGTGTGCGCCTCAGGGAAGCGGCGCCGTACGTCTCGGGACAGCGGCACCGTATGCCTCGAACGGCGGCGCCGTATGCCTCAGAGCAGCGGTGTCGTATGCCTCAGAGCAACGGACTTCAGAACAGCGGCATCTGGCCCGGCACGTGCGGGACCACGTACCCGTCGAGCGCGTCCTGGACGGCGCCGAGCTGGGCGGGGCGGCGTGAACCGGGGCAGGAGACCAGCTCTCCCGCGGCGCGGGTGCCGGGAGGGTCGTGGCGGGCGAAGCGGCCTGCCACGACCGCGATCTCGCGGCGGCATTCGGGGCAGTGTCGGCGGCGGGATGTGGTCGGCATGGGTTCAGTCTGCTTTGTGATCGTCGCGGGCACACGCTGAAACCCCCTCAGGAAGGGTCCTGAGGGGGTTTCTTGTACGGCGACGCGGCGTCAGATCCCCATGCACGGCACGGGCCAGCGGCGCATGCGGGGCGGCAGCGCCACCGCCCACCCGTCCACGATCAGCGCCAGCTCCTCCTCCGCCAGGTGGAGGGCCGCCTCATGGTGTGCGGGGGCGAGCGTGTCGAGCCGTGTGGCGTCGCTCAGCGCGTCGAAGGCGGCGAGCAGGTCGGGGTGGTCGAGCGTGAACCGCGCCGGGGCGGGGCGCTCCCGGCGGTCCATGACCGTGACGAATCCCGGGCCGCGACGGTGGTAGAGCATCCCGTAGGTGTGCTCGGCGCGCCAAGCCGTCAACTCGCTTGGTGAGTCGGGCTGTTGGGCCGGGGGTGGGAGGTGGTGCAGGGTGCGGAGGTTGTACGTAACACGGTTTGCGGCGGCGGTTCCGTCATACGTAACACCTGCCGCGCCCTCAGGAGCCTCGGTTCCGTCATACGTATGACGCGGGGCGGCGGCCGTCTCCCAGTGGGTACTCAGTCCCGCGGCCTGGCACTCGCGCAGGAACTGGACCGCTCGTGTGGTGGCGCGGCCGTCGCCGTGCAGGAGCAGCGGCTCGGTCACGCGGACGCGGTTGCCGATGACGCGGTGCGGGGCGAGGGCGGGGAGCACGGTCATCCGGAGGCCGCCCGGACGGTGGGGCCGGAGGGTTCGTTCCCGATGCGGATCGGCGCGGCGCGGGTGGGCAGGGAGACGTAGGTTCCGGTGTCGCGGAAGAGGAGGCCGAACGTAACGGCCTGTGCGACCCACTCCCCCAGCTCTTCGGCCGGTACGTCGTGGCCTGCGGCGGCGAGTCTGCGCTGCAGGGCGGGTTCGCCGGCGCCCTCCTCCAGGATGCGCAGAGCGGCCGCCTCCCAGCCGTTGAACCAGTAGGTGCGGCGCGGCCAGCCCTCGCGGCGGTCCCGTACGAGGAGCGTGTTCTCGTCCTCGCCCGCCTGCTCCATGACGAGGGTCGACGTGGCGTGCTGCGCGCGCCATTGCGCCACGGCCCGCAGCAGCCGGTCCTCCGTGTCGCCACCGATGCCGGCGTCCTCGGTGTCGAACAGGTAGACCAGGTCGGCGAGTTCGGACTCCGGGAGCTCGTACACGTGCTGGTACATGTCGGCGGGGCGCCGCTTGCCGAAGCCCAGGGTGGGGTCGGTGAAGTGCGGGCTGAAGCGTTCCAGTTGGATCCGGAAGGCGCCGCTCGGCGGCTGGAGGTGCACGAGGGCGGGCATCTGGTCGAGCACGCGCGCGTAGTCCCGCACGGTCTCGCCGGGGAACCCGTAGAGGTAGTTCCAGGTGCAGGTGATCTCGTGGTTGTCGAACTCGCGCAGCGTGCGGATGTTGCGGGCGCCGGTGACGCCCTTGTCCATCAGGTCGAGGACGCGGTTGCTGAGGCTTTCGATGCCGGGCTGGATCAACACCACGCCGGCGGCGCCGAGTTGGGCGATCTGCTCCCGGTTGAGGTTGGACTTCACTTCGTAGTGGATCCGCAGGTCCCAGCCGCTGTCGGCGGCGAGCGGCAGGAAGTCCTTGAAGTACGCCATGTCGATGATGTTGTCGACGGTGACGATGTCGAGGATGCGGTGGCGGCGCACGAGGCGTTCGATCTCGCTCCACAGCCGCTCGCCGGGCTTGGCGCGAAACGCCATGGTGCTGCCGTTGAGGCCGCAGAAGGTGCAGTGATGCTTCTCGCCCCACCAGCAGCCGCGGGCGCCCTCGACGACCAGCTTGGGATACACGTGTTCGAGGACCGGCGATGCCTCGATCTCCGCCTGCCACTGGTCGTAATCGGGCGACGGTATGTGGGCCGGAACCACGGTGCGTTGGGGTTCCGTGTTGGTCCGTGAGACGCCGCCGTCCCACCAGCAGAGGCCCGAAACGTCGTCGGGGGGCGTGCCCGCGTCCAGGTGGGCGAGGAGGGCCGGGAAGGCGTACTCCCCTTCGCCGCGCACGACATGGTCCACGTAGGGGTGGTTGCGGTGCAGGGCGTGGCCCATGGGGCCTTCGCAGTTACTGCCTCCGAAGACGACGGTCAGCTTCGGGTGACGGCGCTTGAGCTCCTTGGCGAGGGCGAGGGACGCCACGTTCTGCATGAACGTGCTCGTGAAACCGACGACATCGGGCTCGTGCGCCAGCACCTCGGTCGCGCAGCGCTCGATGTACGCGGCGGCATGGCGGCGCATCTCGAAGGCCGTGTCCAGGATGTCGGCGGGCACACCGCGCTCACGCGCGTACGACCGCAGCTGTGCGGCGCCCCAGTCCTCGTCGTCGTAGAGGACTCCGGAGAACACCCAGTCGCCGATCCCGTGGAAGATCGAGTCGCTGCCGATCGCCTCGTAGTCGCTGGGGCCCAGACGGCCACCCGAACACTCGAGAAGCAGCTCCGCCCAGCGCAGCGAGCCGTGGAACTCGCGCACCTCGTCGTCCGGGCGAACCTCGCGCAGCAGCTGGTGCAGCAGGCCCACCTGGAGGGAGGGCAGGTCGATCGCGTGCCAGGGCATGGTCACCAGCCCAACGCGCATACCGCCCCGCCTCTTCTTGCCGCCACAAGCCGGCTCACCCTATGGGCGTCCCATCCGTCACACAAGGGCGTTCGGGCGGGCTGCGTAGATCCCCACAGATCTGGGCAATGTGACGCAGATCACCGCATTTCGATTCCACCCGCAAGATCACCCCCAAACACGACGAAGCCCCCTCTGAACTGCATTTACGCAGTTCAGAGGGGGCTTCCCCCAAGTGTGGCGGCGCCAGGATTCGAACCTGGGAAGGCTGAGCCGGCAGATTTACAGTCACCCGCCAATCGTCCACAATCACCCCTCCCGACCTGCATAGACGACCGCTGGGGTGCCATTCGTGACCCTTGCCGTCCATGTGTCGTCCACCGGCCGCGTCGCTTCCCTCAAAAACAAGGGGCCGATATAGGCGGGTCCGGAGGAGTACCTGGCGCCCTGCCACACCGCGTGCTGATCAGTTGCAGTGCTTTTGCGCGTACTCCATGAGCGCCACGCGGCGGGCATGCGCCTTCGCACTCACATCGAAGGAGCTCGGTCGAGCTTGCTTCCCGTAAAACTCCATGGATTCCGCCGCACTCTCAGCACTCACTCCGTCCGAGAGCTTGCACATCGTCTCGCGGTTCCGCGAAGTCAGGGCCTCCCACTCCGCCTCAAGAGGGTCCCGCACGTCCCCGTCGGCAGCCGGAGCGCTCGCCTCGACCTTCGAGTCGCTCTGGGCACTCTCGGGCCCTCCGCAAGCCGTCAGCGTCAGCACAGCAACAGACAGCCCGACTAAGGCACCAAACTTGTTCATCGCTCCCATTCCTTCATCGGACGGCGCCCAGCATGTGACGTCCACACAGCTGCAGCAGCCTGGTCGTTGACCAATCGGACCACATAGGATCCCGTCATCTTGAAGGGCGACAACACTGCGGGGGCTCGTGAGCACGCCATTGGCAGGACCTGACCTGCAAACCTGCGTAGACCGCTATGGCCGCGCGCTGAGCGTTCCATCGAAACTGCTTGAGTTGCACCCCAGAAAGCAGGGCAACCCAGGTCCAGCCGCCGCCCTCGCTCCGGCGATCGTCCTCGGGGTCATTGCGCCGTTTGAGGACTTCGCTAGGAACTTCATGGCCACCGCCCTGCAGCAGAGGGGGCACCACCCTCGTCAGGTCGCCAGCGTCATCGGGTTCAGGTCGAACCCCGACGTCAAGGCATTCGAGAAGCTCGTTGAGGACTGGTTCCCTTCACTAAGCGGGCAGTTCGGCCAGAGCTTCAGCGCACCCATCTTCAGCCCGGATCGACCAGAAGACGAGACGCGTTGGCCAGGCTGGAAGGGCTGGTGGGACGCGGAGCTCGACTGGGACAACACCAAGCGCCACGCTGCCGGCTGGATGGAAGTTCGGCACTGCCTAGCTCACGGTCTGAATAGCGGTTGGCGAAGCGAAATATGGGCTCCCCCTATCAAGAACAAGGATTCGCCCAGTAGGGAACCAGCACATGCGTCGGACGTTCTCCGAGCGACAAGGGACGGCAAGCACTCCCTGGCGCTTCACGGGGCTCTGTCGTGCGCGAGCATTTACAACGAGGCCGCTCGCCATCTAGCCGACCTCGTCGCAGCCGAGCTTGGAGAGAGCCTCTCCTGGTCCAGCGTGCCCAGGCTCCCCCTATAACCCGAGGACAACTACCGGTAGTAGCGGCCACCCATTTCATCGGCGGCTCGTGCGGCCTTATCCGCTGCCGCTTCAAGGATCCGGGCATTGTCGGGAAGCCCCTCCAGGCTGTCCATAAGTTTCCCTGCTGCGCGGTCGGCCCTGGCAGCCGCCCGCGCCAGAGTGGAAGCGTCGTCAGAGAGTCCCACGAGACCATCAGCTGCGTCAGCGAGCGTGTTTGCACTGTCCGGGAGGTGCGTTACCTTCTGGGCCGCGTCAGACAGCAGGGAAGCCGTGTCCTGGAGATGCGTTAGCTTCTGGGCCGCTTCAGACAGCAGGAAAGCTGTGTCCTGAAGGTGGGAAAGGCCGTCGGAGGATCGACTCAGCGCATTGACCTCGTCCTCAGACAGACCAAACCCATGCACGCGAGGATCCGCCAATTCCTTGAGGGTGACCTTGAGAAGCGCGGCGAGCTCTGGAGCGAACTTCCCGAACTCCTCCAAGGCAGGTTCGATGCGGTCAACCAGTGAGGTCTGAGCCTCGCTGATCATCTCGCCGAGCCTGTGCTCCGTGAGGTCCCCCAGGCCAGCCAACGCGCTGAGCCCATCAGCCTCGCGCTCGCGCTTCCAGCTCTCCAACACATCGATGGGGTACTGGTCACTCTTCGTCCCATCAATTTCCTTGTGGTGGGGATGGCACAACAAGATGAGGTTGGCGAAACCGTTGCGCTCGCTGATGGACCACTCCGAGTCGAAGCGCTTGCCGCCCTCTTCGAATGCCCGAATGTGCGCGATCTCCAGGTTCAGGCGAGGCTCGCCGTTGACCATCCGGACGGTAGGTACGCCACACCGTGGCCAGTAGCACGCACCTCGGGCGAGCGTCATAAGTCCGGCAAGCGTCGCGTTGCTGTAGTTGCGTCGCGGTGTACTGGCCACGAACCCCCCTCGTGTTGACGGACCAAGAAGGACCGTGCCACGTACGTGCGCAATGCACAGGCTCAGTTCAAGCCAGCTGATGGCCCAGCTGAAACCTCTGAAAACGTGCCTTCCGACCTCTAACTCGCGATCTTGAAGTCAGTCAGAGACATGTGGGCAGCGTCTACGAACGCTGATCGGTTCGCTTCTACCTCGTCCCTGGCACGTTGGACCTTGGACCACCAATCGTCCGTCCCTTCAAGCTCAAGCGGTGGGCCCGCTTGCGGAATCAAAGCATCGGTTAGGTGCGCCAGGTCAGTTCGCGCAGCACGCACGCTCGCTCGCAGTGCGTTCGCTTGCTGAGAGACGACGGCAGGGCCCAGCATGAGGATCTTGCCTAGTTGGTGGTCGAGTCCCCCTTCGAGTCGCTGTGCGTCGAGGTAGACCTCCACATCAACGCACTCAAGGGCGCCCTCATACAGCGACATGTTCTCTGTAGCTTCAGCTGTGCCGAGAGCGAGGACACATGCATCGAGGCCATCGAGAAAGGCGTCGCAAGCACTGAGAAGGGACACGTACCCTTCCTGGCGCTGTTGCAGGAGCCACTGCTGATGGACTGCCAGACCCTGATCACGAACTTGCCTGCGCCCCGCCTTGTAGGCCAGAAGACCGCTAAGTAGAGCGCTCCCGCCACCTGCGACCAGGCCGATCACTGCGGCTCCGACCGTCGCTATCCCACCGTCCATCGAGCCATCATCTCCAAAGCCGACACCGTAAGGGTGCGGCGCTCTCGGGCGGCCTACGGATGGCCCGGCCAAGCCCCAGAAAGCGCGAGATTACAGACCCGGACAGAGTGTCCGGGTCTCGCCGTTGTGGGCACCTCACCCTGATACCTAAGCGGGAAGAGGCCAACGCCCGTTACCCGCCCCATCAGTGGCTCTGTACCGTGAAACTGGCCCCTCACCACCAGTAGGAGGCAAGACGCAATGCGTGGTCTTGGAGATCACCTCAGCATCGGCGAACGGATCGCGTTCTACCGCAGGCGTCGCGGCCACACGCAGGAGGTCTTGGCCGGGCTTGTCGGCCGAAGCACCGACTGGTTGGCGAAGATCGAACGAGGGAGCCGGAATCCTCCCCGCGTCGACATGCTCGCCGAACTGGCGCGCATCCTGCGCGTTCCGCTCGGGGACCTGCTCGGACAGACCGTGCTCATGGAGGACGAGCGGCAACAGGACGACGTACCTGCCGTGCGTGACGCCCTCATGAGCCCGCGCCGGCTGTCCCGCTTGCTCTTCGGCCCCGAGGCCGAGACTCAGCTCCCGACCCCCGCGCCGGCAGCCGTGCGCGTAGAGCAGTCGTGGAATGACTACCAGGGCGGACGGCTCGGCAGCGTCATCGCGGCTCTTCCGGGTCTGCTCCAGACTGCGCAAGAACTGGAGGAACGAGCGACACGGCGCGGAGAGGATCGCGGAGATTGCTGGGCCGTGTCCGCCCGCACTCACCACCTCGCCGCTACGACGCTCGCGAAGATCGGCGAATCCGACATCTCATGGCTGGCTGCTGAGCGCGCGATGCGGGCCGCTGACGAGTCGGACAACCCGCTCGTGCTCGCGTCGGCGGCACGCTCCGGCACCCACGCCCTGCTCGCAAATGGCCGGTACGACGATGCCCTGGAGCTGGGCAACACTGCCGCCGCGTGGCTCTCTTCACAGGTCACCGACCACGATCCGGCAGCGCTGAGCTTGCTGGGCATGATTCACCTGCGTGCGGCCGTAGCGGCTGCTCGGCGTCCGGACCGCTCCACCGCGACGAGCCTGTTGGATCGGGCCGAGGAACTCGCCGACGACCTCGGATCCGATGAGAACTACTGGCAGACCGGGTTCGGACCCACGAATGTCCTGCTCCACCGCCTGTCCATCGAACTCGACCTGGACAACGTCTCGTACGTCGTCGAGAACGGCGGGATCAACGTCGACCACATGCCGCAAGAGCGCAGCGTCTCGCACCGCATCGACTACGCGCGTGCGCTGTCGCTGGCCGGACAGGGTGACAAATCCTTCGCTGAGCTGCGGACTGCCGAGCGCACGTCCCCGCAGCTCGTACGCAACAATCCCAGGGTGCGCGAGACACTGCGGGACCTGATGAAGCAGGCTCCCGTTTCCGGTGGCTCGCGTTCGTCCGAAGTGTTCGTGATGGCTCAACGATGCAGGGCGGTGCAGTGAGTTCAAGCAAGCGCGGGGTGCTCGGAGTCGTTGGATCGGCGGCCGGAGGCGTAGAGGCGCTGCGTACCGGCCTCGTAGAACCTGCGATCGAACGTGGGTGGCAGGTGGCCGTGACGCTCACGCCAACCGCCGGGCAGTGGCTTCGACTCAGTGGTGAGGTGGAGCGCCTGGAAAAGGCCACCGGCTTGCCCGTCCGGGACGAACCGCGGCTCTCTGGCGAGGCCCGGCCACACCCACAGGTGGACTGCTACGTGGTCGCCCCTGCGTCGGCCAACACGGTGGCCAAACTCGCCATGGGGCTCATGGACAACCAGGCCCTGACGCAGGTGGGCGAGGCCATCGGCACGCTCTCGCTGCCGGTTGTCGTCTTCCCACGGGTCAACGCGGCGCACGCTCGCCACCCGGCCTGGAAGCACCACATCGAGGCGCTGCGGGCCGGTGACGTGCGCGTCGTCGACGACCCGGACGTATGGCCGCTGTACGAGCCGAGGGAGGCGCCGGCGGGGCGTGACCTCCCGTGGGGTGCGGTGCTGGATGCCGTGGACGCAAGCATCGGATGACAAGTCGTCAACCCGCCTGACCTGCAAGGGAAGAGGACCCGGACACTGTGTCCGGGTCCTCCGTCGTTCCGTGCCACATCCTCATTGGCATGTCAGGCATCAACGAGCAGAGCGGCGAACTGCAAGGCATGTCCCCTGCTGAACTCGCCTTGATCAAAGCGAGTTTGAGGGAGGCGCGCGCCACCGTGGAACGACTGGTGGGGCGTGCCGACGAACTCACGGTGCGGGTGGAGTCTCGCTACCCACGATCTGCTCAAGGCGGTCCAGGCGCTCACCGAGTACACGCAGGGCGTCATGGATCGTGCTGAGTTCAGTCGCCAGGGCGGTGAACGCGGGGCTGCTCCCCGGTTCTGTGCCGAGAGGGACGGACGGATCGCGGACGAACGTGCCACGACCCTGCTGGGTGAGCACAAGCCCTTCATCCCGAAGCTGGCTGTAGGCGCTCTGCACGGTCATGAGCTGAACACGCAGATCCTTGGCGAGCCCACGGGCGGCGGGAAGACGGTCTCCGGGCTTGTACTCGCTGTCAGGGTCCGTGATCTTCGCGCGGTACTCGGCTGCGATCTCTTTGGCCGTCGGCGGCTGCTTGGGCGCTTCGGGGCTCTCATCCATACCTCCGAGCGTAGCTGGACCTAGGTCAATCTCCGGTTCCTCCGTGGGACCGCTTGACACCCAGATTGACATGGGTCAATCTGAAATCGCGCTGGAACACACCGCCGAGCTTGGTCCCGGTGGGCCCATCGCTAGTGCTTGACCTGCTTAAACGCCCGGAGGGCTCCGTGAAACGGGCTCGAAGGAAGCGACAGATCTTTGAGAACTCAACAGCGAGCTTTGAGGGAATCCCGCCCCACCTCACAAGCCCGAGGGGCGGGCGCGCACGGGTCCTGTCCCGTGCGCGGAACAAGCGCATCCCTTCGCAGCGCACCGCGCTGCGAGCCCCGGACCAGCCGCGATGGCGCGGATCGAATCCGCTCCGGGGCGCTGGGCGGCTGCCTCTCACCACAGCAAGGCCGCAGCCGCTCTCTCCCGCGCGATTCGCGCGTTCCTCCAACACCTCTTCAGGAGTCGGCCATGACCGAACGCACCATTGCCGTGGACAACTTCGGCCCGATCGCTCTCGACCTGACGATGAACGCCGGCAGCATCCGCCTCGCCGTCGACCCGACGCTCAAGCAAGCCCGCATCGTCCTGAACACCGAGGCCACCTCCGGCCCGTCCGCCGACGCCATCCGCAACACCGCGATCCGGCAGAGCGGACAGCGCGTCACCGTCCGCGTCCCGGACGTCGAGGGCTCCGGCGCAGGACAGACCACCATCCAGGTGGGCGGCAACACGATGACCTTCTCCGGCGGCAACGGCGTCTCGTTCGTGGGCGGCAACGTCTACGTCTCCGGCAACCGCGGCGGCCGGGTCTTCATCAACGGCCGCGAAGTCACCGCCAACAGCGCGGGCGACACGTCCGCGCCGACGCCGATCGAGGCGACCGTCTACCTGCCCGCCCGATCCGAGGCGCAGATCAGCACGCACTCCGCTGACACCGTCGTCACGGGCGAGCTGGCCCGGCTCGACTACGACGGCTACTCCGGCACCGTCACCGCCGAGCGGGTCGGCGACCTGGACGCCGGCATGACCTCCGGCAGCCTCCGGATCGGCGAGGTGACCGGCACGCTCGCCGCGAACCTGACCTCCGGGAACTTCACGGTCGGCGCCTACAGCGGCCATGACGCCCGCCTGGCGATGACCTCCGGCAACGTCCGGGTCGGCGCCACATCACAGTCCAGCGGGCGCCTCGCGGTCAGCGTCACGTCCGGGAACGCTGTCGTCACTGGCGCCGGTCACCTGAACGTCCGCCGCCGCGTGACCAGCGGCAACCTCCACATCAGCTAGGCGACGAACCCTGCATCGCCACCCACGTTGGTGATCATCCGCCGCAGTACCTTGATCGCGGCGACGTACTCCTCGTCGCCGACTCCCGCGCGCAGCCGCGTTTGCGCGGCCGGAATGACCTCGCCGGTGACCTGCTTCCAGGCCGTGGTCCCCGTCTCGGTCCGTGTGAGCAGTCCCTGCTGGTCCTCCGTGAGCCAGCCCCATTCGACGAGGTCCCCGATCGCTCCGTCGATGACGGACACGTCGACGTACGGTCGCGTCTCGGCGACCTGCTTGGCCGCCTCGTCCCGGGTGAACCCACCCTCGCTCTCACCCACCCGGAACAGGGACCAGGCGTGCGGCTGCCGGATTCCGAGCTGCCCGAGGGAGTCGTTCATGTGCCCGACGATGGCCTGCTGGGCGGCTCCAGCCCAGTAGCCCATGGGCTGGGTGAGGAGTTCGGCATCGGTGAATTCCATCGCGGGGCCTCGCAGTTCGCGTCGAAGGTGTCCTGTTTGCTGAACACCTCGAACGCTAGGACCTCAAGCAAAGTTGAGGTCAAGCCGTTGGAGGAATGGGGCGGCTTCCGGGGGAGCGGCACAACTGCCCCATTCGCAACACGCCCTAGTCGCAGTACCGCCCCGATGGTCGTAGGCCGGGTTCGACTCCCGGCCGGGGCGCCGCCTCGCCGCTCTGCGGCTTGAGGCTGACGGGCTGCTCGCCTCTCACCAAGGCACCGCGAGCGGCCTGGTTCCTTCTCCGTCCCTCCAAGATCAGGAGCACGCCATGCGTACGTACATCGGTGACCACCAGGCCGTTGACGGCACCGACTTCGTTGAACTCGCCCTCGGCACTCCCGTTGAGCTGTGGCTCGGCGTCGACGGCGAGAGCGAGATGGAGCGCGCAGCCCGACTGGACGCGGCCCGCGACATCCTCGCCGAGAATCGGCACTTCCCGGACGACGCGATCCGCATCGCCGCCGAGGCCATCGAGGAGCACGCCCCGAGCCTGTTCAACGTCGTGCCGCTCGCGCGGCCCGCCGGCCGTGCTCGCCGTGTCCGTAAGGCGGCGGCATGAAGGTAGCCACGATGACGCCCAAGCAGATCGCGGGCGCGGAACGCACGCTGAGCCTGGGCACCTGGACCATCACCTTCGGCGCGATCCTCTTCAGCGTCCTCACGGTCACGCCGCTCGTCGAGCGCGTGACCCCGGACGGGTGGGGCTGGACGGCGCCGATCCTGCCGCTCGTCGTCGACTCCGCTGTCGTCATCGTGATCCGTCTGGACTCCACGGTGGCCCGCCTCGGGGGCGAGGCCGGACGGTGGCCGGCCATCCTGCGCTGGCTCACCGGATTGATGACTGTCGCGCTCAACATCGGCGACTCCGCGCTCAGCGGCAATCTGGTCGGCGTGGGTGTTCACCTCGTCGCCCCGGTCCTGCTCATCGCGACCGGGGAAGCCGGGCTCGCCTACCGCCGCGCGATCACTCGGCGGCTCGACGAGATTGCTCGTGAACAGGCGGAGCAGGCCGAGCGTGAACGCTCCCAGCGCGAGGCCCGTGAACAGGCCGCCCGCGAGGAGCGTGAACGCGACCGCGAAGCCCGTGAACGCGCCGAGCGCGAGAAGCGCGAGCACGCCGAACACCTCGAAACCCAGCGGGCCGAGCGTGAGGCCGCTGAGCGCCGTGAGCAGCGCGAACACGAGGAACGGCTCCGCCGCGAGGAAGCCGAGCGGCAGGAGCAGGAACGGCGCGAGCAGCGCCAGTACGAGTTCCAGCGTGAGGAGCGCGAGCGGGCCGCCCGCGAGCGCCGTGAACAGCAGGAGCGGGCCGAGCGTGAACAGCATGAACGCGAGGCTCGTGAACGCGCTCAAGCCGCCGCTCGTGAACGCGCCGCACGCCCCAAGGCGACCCCGTCCCCACGGCCGGTGAACACCACCGCCACGGACAAGTTGAACGAGGCGGACGCGCTCGCCGCGGTCCGCGCCGGGCATGCGGCGGGCGATTCAGTGCGCGCTATCGCCGACCGGACGGGTTGGTCGGTGGGCTGGGTCAGCGCCCGCCTTCAGGACCTCCGCGACGAGCGGTTGGCTGCCTGAGTGCCCATGGGCCGTGTTGGTCCTGCGCGTCCCGCATCTGCCCACACCACAGGCAACCGTCCGACGCATGCAAGGGCGAATCCATCCAGTAAGCCCCGGTCAGTACGGCGCCCTGCCCCGCCCACGGACGCTCTGCGTCGAATCCATCCATGCCGTGCTCAACGAGCCCGGCTCCTCCCCGTGGGCCGTCAGCTTCTGATCGTCACTCAGCCCACACCTCCCGAGCACAGCAAGCCGCTTGAGCGCGGCACGGGCCCGATCGCTCACCTCTCACAGCACGCGATCGGGCCCGCCATCCCTCACACCCGGAAGTGGAAGGAAGCCCAGTGAAGCACCCCGACGACGACCGCGAACTGTTCGCCCGGCTCGAAGCCGAAATGACCACCGAGGATGACCACACGGGCGACAACGTGGTCGATCTCGACAAGGCCCGCTCGGCCCGCACCACCACTGAGGCCCCGGTCGAGCCGGAGCCCGAGGCCGACCCAAACACGACCGTGATGGTCGATCAGCCGACCCGCGCCACAGGGCCGGGCTACCTGGGCCGCCTCATGAACGCCAAGCGGCGTGAGGTCATCCCCGTCTGGCTGCGCTCGATCGCGGAGTTGAAGACCGCCACCACGTGGGTGGCCAGGCACTATCTGCATTCGGCCGGGTACCACGCGCTGCGCTCCCCGGTCTACGCCCTGCGCCTCGCACTCCAAGCCCCCACGGGGGCCGCGAAGTTCGTCGGCTCCACCATGCGGTGGGTCGCCGACCGCGAGGGCGAGCCCGTGCGGCTCGCCGCTGTACGCCGTGAGGACGCGGCCGAGTACCTGAAGCTGTCCCGGCAGCGCGACGGCCGCGTACGGCTGCGCACGCTGGTCACCGTGCTCGCGATGTTCATGGGGCTCGGCACGGCGCTCGCGATGTACGTCCTGGCCCCCGACTGGCTCCAGGCGGTGTCGGTGTCGGCGCTGGTCATGGCGCTCGGCTTCAACGGCCGGCGGGCCGATGACCCGGTGATTCAGCGGGCGGTGGAGATGCCGACCGCTATCAAGCTGACCTCGGACATTGTGCTGCGGGCACTCGGCTCGCTCGGCATCCCCGCGATCAATCAGGCGCAGGCCAAGGGCCGGGACGGCTTCGAGTTCACCGCCCCGATCACCCGCGACGGCCCCGGCTGGCGCGCGGAGGGCAACCTCCCGTACGGGGTCACGGTCACCGACATCATCGAGCGCCGCGACCGGCTCGCCTCCGGTCTGCGCCGCCCGCTGGGCTGCGTATGGCCCGAAGCGGTGGCCGACGAGCACACCGGCCGCCTGGTCCTGTGGGTCGGCGACCAGGACATGAACAACTCGCAGCAACCGGCCTGGCCGCTGCTGAAGGCGGGCACGGTCGACCTGTTCAAGCCGGTCGACTTCTCCACCGACCAGCGTGGGCGCTGGGTCGGCCTGACCTTCATGTACATCGCGGCGATCATCGGTGCGATCCCGCGCATGGGCAAGACGTTCCTGCTCCGCCTGTTCGCCCTGATCGCCGCGCTCGACCCGCGCGCGGAGCTGCACACCTACGACCTCAAGGGAACCGGCGACCTTGACCCGGTCGGCGACCAGGTCTCCTACCGGCACCGGGCCGGTGAGGAGGCCGAGGACATCGAGTACGCGATCGCCGACATGCGCGAGGTCCGCAGCGAGCTGCGGCGCCGCGCGAAGGTGATCCGCTCGCTGCCTCGGGACATCTGCCCGGAGTCCAAGGTGACCAGCGACCTCGCCTCCAAGCCGTCGCTGGGGCTGCACCCCATCGTCGTGACCGTGGATGAGTGCCAGGTGTGGTTCGAGCACGACAAGTACGGCAAGGAGTTCGAGGAAATCTGCACCGACCTGGTCAAACGCGGCCCCGCGACCGGGATCGTTTTGATGCTGGCCACCCAGCGCCCGGACGCGAAGTCGCTGCCCACCGGGATCTCCGCCAACGCGGGCGTCCGGCTGTGCATGAAGGTGATGGACCACACCGCCAACGACATGGTGCTGGGCACCTCCGCCCACCGGCGGGGCGTGCGCGCCACGATGTTCGCCTGGGCGGACAAGGGCATCGCCTACTTCGTCGGCGACGGATCGGACGCCCGCATCATCCGCAGCGTCTACGTCGACGCGCCCACGGCCGAACGCCTCGCGCTGCGCGCCCGCGCGGCCCGCGAAGCGGCCGGCACCCTCGCCGGATACGCGCTGGGCCAGGAACCGGAGTTGACCGCGAGCGCGTACGACCTGCTCGCCGACATCCTCGCCGTGGTCCCCGCCAAGGAGGCCAAGGCCTGGTCCGAGACGGTCGTCGCGCGGCTCGCGGAGCTGCGGCCGGAGGTCTACGACGGCTGGGAGCCCGACGCGCTCGCCGCCGCGCTCAAGCCGCACGGCATCACCACCATCCAGGTGGGCCGCCGCGTGGACGGCAAGGTCGTCAACCGGCGCGGCATCGACCGCTCCCACATCACCACCGCGATTGCGGAGCGTGACGGAAAGCGGGACGCGGGCTGACTGTCCGGGGCCGCTAGCGCTAGCGGCAACCCCCGCTAACGTTAGCGGCCCCGCTAGCGCCCCAAACCCGTTCTGATCAGGTCGCTAGCGGATAGCGGCCCACCTGCGAAAACCCCTGGAAACCGCTTGGGAGGGCCCGTCATGAGCTCCGCCCTGCTCGCTATCGTCCTCATCGTCGGTGTCACGTTGTGTTACATCGCGGCGTGTGCTGCGGTCCCGTTCCGTGACTGCCCGCGCTGCGACGGCATGGGCCACGACATCAAGACCGACCGTAAGGGCCGCATGAAGCGCGGCAAGGACTGCCGCCACTGCAAGGCCACCGGCAAGCGCATCCGGTTCGGCCGGCACCTCTACAACCTCTGGCTCGGCATCCACCGCGACGGCACCCGCTGACACCCGTCCCGCGTCGCGCTCGGCTCCACCATCAACTCGTCGAGAGGAGAGCCGACATGGCTCTGACCGTCTCTCTGGTCGCCCTGTTCGGCCTGGTCCTGTTCTTCCTGCTGCGCTCCCGCACGCTCGGCTACGGCAGCGCGTTCATCGCCTGCGGCTTCGGCTTCTTCCTCGCCTCCACCGGCGCGGCCGGGCCCATCAACCAACTCGCCATCGCGGTCATCGAAGCCGTCCAACAACTGTGAGGAGCCTGCCGTGTCTCAACACCCGACCCTGATGGCCGCGGGCGAACTGCGCGCCGCGCTGGAGGCGCACGCCCGTGGCGACGTACCCGCCACCGTGGCCGCGCTCATGAGCATCGACGCCACATCCTGGAACGCGATCCGCGACCGGCTCGCCGCACTCGGCGGCACCCTGCCCCAACTCCTGGACACCATCGAGCGGGAGCGGACATGAACGGCGACCTCATCGCCGCGACCGTGCTCGCCACCCCGGCCGCACTGTTCGCCGCGATCGCCTTCACCGGCCACGCCCGCGCCCGCCGCGCCGACGACGCCCTCGCCACGGCCCTGGCAACCACCACGCCGACGAGCGGGCCGGGCGGCCCCGGAGAGCCACACCCCGCGCCCGAGGCCGAGGGCAGCGAGCCCGGCGCGGCCGTTATCGCCTTCCCCCAGCACCGAGCCCGCACCGCCCCAACCATCCCGAACACTGTTGAGGAGAACGCCGCATGACCACGCACCCCACCCCCGCCGCGCTGGCGGACCAGGCCGCTGAAGCGGTCCGCAGCCTCAACCACGCCACCCAGCTCCTCAAGGGCGAACTGACCTACCCGAGCGACGCGTACGAGGTGGTCGCCTCCCTCAAGTCGCTCACCCAGCGCCTGCCGCAGAGCTTCGACCAGCTCTCCACCTTCATGGAACGACTCGGCAAGACCGGACGCGTCGCGGCTGACTACGGCGACGCGGAGGAGCACGTCGGGGAGGCTCTTTCCACGCTCGCCTCCGCCCAGCTCATCGCCGAGACGCTCACCGAGCACCTGGACCGCGCACACAGCGCGCTCTCCCCGCTCGGCTACCTCGTCCCGGACGACGACTCCCTCGCCTGCCCCTCAGTAGATGGAGAGCGGTGGCACAACGATCGATGAGCCGTTGTCTCGTAGTTTTGCCTGCCACTGGGCTTCGATGTCGGGACGCAGTTGCCGAATCTGCCGCCAGCCCTCAACCGAATCAGGCAGAGCGTCCCCCCTCGACCAGGCCCCCATCAGCATGCGGGTCTCGCTCCGGGACAGGAACGCAACTTCCGGCAAGGAGTAGCCGGGCACACTGTCGGACAGGGCCATGTCCACGAGGTAGCAGATTTCCGCGACGCGGAGGCGTAGCTCCTTGTCCAGCAAGAACGACTGCTCGAATCCCAAGGTGGCGCATATCTTGGTGGCGCTCTCCACAGTGTCGTCGGGCGGCTGGTTGAGCAGCATGATGGGGTGTTCCAAGTAGGCGCCCAGTATGTTTTCGACCGCGCTGCGCTCCCGGTCCGCCTTGGCAGCCCTGCTCTCGTCTTCAATGGCTCGCCTTCGGGCCGCCTCCGCGTCCTCCAAGGATTCCTGCCGGGCCCTCTGGGCTTGGCGACGGGCGCCGATCCTTCCGATGGTGTCGCCGCTGAGGCCTATAAGCCCGCCGACGGCAACGCTGACGACAGTTCCCCACTCCATGGGCTTCCCCCCGTGTAGTTGAAGCGCCACCTGGGTGTACGACGACCGGGGCGCAGTGCTAAGACGGCCACCATCTACTTGGCCTGACTCCACATCGCAGGCATTTTCCTCTGGTCCGCAGGATGATCCAACCGAGAGCCCTAGCTCCGGCCGGGCGGGCACCTCCCACCACACGACCGCCCGGATTCTGCCGTCCCTCCACGAGGGCGAGGAACCGCCGGCACTTCGCCACCCGTGGGGCGAGAGCCGGGCCGCTTTCGAAACTCTTGGGCCTCCCACAGCGGCCCAAGAGTTTCGGAAGCTACAGCTTGCTGCGCTTCGCGCTCGCCTCTCGAACGGCCACTCCGGCCTGCGAGCCGCGCAACCTACACCCGAGCTCCCGGCCTCCGATAACCCGCCGCTGCGTGGATTCTCGAAGTCCCCGGGCTCCTGAAATAAGGCCGGGCGGACGCCTCTCACCACAAGCCGCGCCCGCCCGGTTTCTCCCGTCCCTCCAACAGAACAAGGAGAGATCCCAGCATGACACCTGAGCCCGCGCACGGACAGCACGCCCGCGTGCTGCCCATGCGCGACCGCACCGCCTCTGACGACGACTTCACCCTCACCCCGCCCAACGACGTGGACGCCGAACAGGCCGTCGTCGGCGCCCTCATGCTCGCCCCCGACGTCATCGCCGAAGTGTCCGCGCTCATGGAGCCGGCCGACCACTACCGGCCCGCCCACGAGACCATCCACCGCGCGATCCTCGACCTGAACGGCCAAGGTCACGCGGTCGACCCGATCACGCTTGGGCACCACCTCGAGCAGACCGGCGACCTGCCTCGCGTCGGCGGACGGGCCTATCTCCACACCCTCGTGGGCGCTGTGCCTTCCGCCTCGAACGCCGCCTACTACGCGGAGATCGTGCACGGCCACGCGCAGCGCCGCCGCAGCATCGAAGCAGGTACCCGCCTCGTCCAGGCCGGGATGACCCCGGACGCCACCCCCGAGGACCTGCGCGAGGCCCTCGCGGTGAGCGCGGAGAGTCTGCCGGGCACGTGGGGCGAGCCGATCCCGCTCACCACACAGCCGCAGCTTCCGCCCTTCCCCAGCCACGTACTGCCCACCTGGCTTCGGGAGTTCGTGGACGCCGTCGCCGAGGAGACACAGACCCCCGCCGACCTTGCCGGGACGCTCGCTCTTGCCGTGCTCGCCACGGCGGCCGGCGGGCGCGTCATCGTGCAGCTGCGCGGACGCTGGCGCGAGCCCACGAACCTGTTCACCGTCGTCGCGCTGCCGCCCGGCAATCGCAAGTCCGCTGTCTTCTCCGCCCTCACGTCCCCGCTGCGGGCCGCCGAGAAGCTGCTCGTGTCCTCGGCCGCCGGGCGCATCGCCGAGGCCGAGGTGACCGCCAAGATGGCCCGTGAGGCCGCCGACAAGGCCGCCACTCAGGCCGCCAAGGCCGAGGGCATGGAGCGCGACGGACTCACCGCCGAAGCCATCGCCCTCGCTCAGGCCGCCGACAGCCTCGAAGTCCCCAACGCGCCCAGGCTGCTGGCCGACGACTCCACCCCGGAGACCGTCACCACGCTCATGAGCGAGCAGGGCGGACGGCTCTCGGTCATGTCCGCCGAGGGAGGCATCTTCGACATCATCGCGGGCCGCTACTCCGGAACCCCCAACATGGAGGTCTTCCTCAAGGGGCATGCCGGGGACTGGCTGCGCGTGGACCGGCGCACCCGCGCCGAGAACATCGAATCCCCGGCCCTGACCATGGGGTTGGCCGTGCAGCCCTCCGTACTCAAGGACATCGGACAGAACCGCGTAATGGACGGCCGTGGGCTGCTGGCGCGTTTCCTGTACGCGCTGCCGGAGTCCCTGGTCGGCTACCGCAAGGCCAACCCCGACCAGGTCCCCGAGCACGTCGCCGAGGCGTACGAGCGCACCGTCACCGGGCTCACGCTCTCGCTCGCCGAGTGGACCGACCCCGCCATCCTGCGTCTCACCCCCGAAGCTGACGCGGTGCTGGGCGAGTACAACGAGCGCGTGGAGCCGCAGCTCCGGGCCAGGGGCGGCCGGTTGGGCCACGTCACCGAGTGGGCGAGCAAGCTCGTGGGCGCCACCGCCCGTATCGCGGGACTGTTGCACCTGGGCGAGCACCTGGAGACCGGCTACACGAAGCCGATCGCCGCCGACACGATGAGCGCCGCGGTCGAGCTGGGCGACTACTTCGCCGCCCACGCCCTGACCGTCTTCGACCTCATGGGCGCCGACGCCACCCTCGCCCGCGCCCGCAGCCTCCTCACCGTCCTTCAGGACAACGGCTGGGAGAGCGTGACCCGACGCGACCTGTTCGCCAAGGTCTCCCGCTCCGAGTTCCCCACCGTCGCCGACCTGGAGCCCACCGTCGCGCTCTTGGAGGAACACGGCTACTTGCGCAGCGAGACCCCGCCCCGCACGGGCAAGCGCGGGCGCCCGCCGGCCCCGCGCTACGTCATCCACCCCGCTCTGCGGGAGGCCAAGGTATGAGCCCGCGCACCCGCTCCCGCGCAGAGGCCCCTACGCAGAAACCGCAAAATCCGCAGAAACCAGGGGCCGCCCGGTCCCACCTGCGGCGACGCCCCACGCGCCCCGCCGCCGCAAAAAGCCGAGAAACCGCCGCACAAATCAGCACCGCCGCCGGGCCGCAGCGCGGGCCCGGCCCCGCCGCCTATTTCTGCGGCGATTCCCGCGATTTTTGCGGCAACCACCCCCACACCCCCGCCGCCGCAGGTCAGACCGCCCGCACCCACCTTTTTGCGGATTCTGCGGTTTCTGCGGCGCTGGCCCTCTGTCCGCATGGCCCCGAGTACGCAGAGGAGACCCGCGTATGACCACGCCTCGCAAGCGCAAGTCCGCCGACGAACTCCTCCCCCTGAGCGTGGTCTTGGACGAGATCGGCATCAGTCGCGCCGCCTGGTACCGCTGGCGCAATCGCGGCTTGGGCCCCAGGCCCACCGCCTTCCGAACGGACATCTGCGCGTCTGGCGCAGCGACTTGGACGACTTTCTCAACACGATGGAGGCTGCGTAGTGGAGTGGAGCTACACCGTGCGGGTGTGGGCGATCCGAAAGCGCGACTATCGGAAGCCGTTCCAGCTCCGTTGGAAGGTCGGCACCAAGGCGCACTCCGAGTCGTTCATGACTCTCGGCCTCGCAGAGAGTCGCCGTGCCCAACTCATCACGGCGGCTCGTGAGGGCGAACCGTTCGAGGTGAGCAGCGGAATGCCCAAGTCGTTGGTCGCCAAGGAAAAGGACATCAGTTGGTACGAGCACGCCCGCCGGTACATCGAGATGAAGTGGACCCATGCCCCCGGCTCCACACGGCGGACGCTCGCCGAAGCCATGGCGAGCGTTACTCCCGCGCTGGTCAAGGACACACGGGGCATGCCCGACGTTCACGCCGTTCGCACGGCGCTCTATAGCTGGGCGTTCAACAAGAACCGATGGGACCAAGAACCGCCGGCGGACGTCGCCAAGACGCTCGCCTGGTTCGAGCGGAAGTCTCTCCCCACTTCGGCGCTCGCCGACCGGATGCGGGTACGTGCAGCGCTTGACGCTCTCACGAAGAAGTTGGACGGCACGACCGCCGCGGCCTCCTCTATCCGGCGCAAGCGCGCAATCTTCCACAACGCACTCGTCTACGCGGTCGACGCGGGGCTTCTGAACGACAACCCGCTCCCCCAAGTCCGCTGGAAGTTGCCGGAGCAGGTTGAAGAGGAAGTGGACCCGGAATGCGTGCCGGACCCCGAGCAAGGCGCGGCACTCCTGACGGCTGTGCGCGAGCAGAGTCCTCGTGGGCGCCGACTCGTGGCGTTCTTCGGGTGCATCTACTACGGGGCCGCGCGGCCGGCCGAAGTCATCGGCCTGCGAGAGCAGGACTGCGAGCTTCCGCGCCGAGGCTGGGGAACCCTGCGCTTGCGGGAAACGCGCCCGCGCTCAGGGTCGGCGTGGACGGACAGTGGCGAGGCTCACGACAGGCGGGGCCTGAAGCACCGCCCACGAAAGGCAATGCGGGCCGTCCCCATCCCGCCGGAGCTGGTCGCGCTACTGCGCTGGCACATCACGGCGTACGGCACCGCGCCCGATGGTCGCCTGTTCCGTACGAGCCGCGGCGGCCTGATCCAGGACACCGGGTACGGGGAGGTCTGGGCTGAAGCCCGTAGGCGCGCTCTCACGCCCGCTCAGCGAGCCTCGACACTCGCGAAGCGCCCGTATGACCTTCGTCACGCCGCAGTCTCTACGTGGCTCAGCTCCGGCGTGGAGCCTCAGCTCGTGGCCAAGCGGGCGGGGCACAGCGTCGCCGTGCTGTTCCGGGTGTACGCGAAGTTCCTCAGCGACGGAGACGAGGCGGCGAACGCCAAGATCTCCGCCCGGCTGAACGGGCGAGGCTGAGGGCCCGAGAATCCCGTCCACGCCCCGTCCACACACTCTGAGACGGAGCGTTCGAAACCGAGAAGGAGTGAGACAGTCCAGCCCAGCTGAGAGCACACACCAAAAAGGCCCCTGGCCTGCTGTTTCAGCAGGCCAGGGGCCTTTTTGCTTCCAAGTGGCGGCGCCAGGATTCGAACCTGGGAAGGCTGAGCCGGCAGATTTACAGTCTGCTCCCTTTGGCCGCTCGGGCACACCGCCTTGGGTTTGCTGCCCCGGGCCCCGCTTTGCGGCGGTGCTCGCTGGCAACGACGTAAACAATACCTGATGCACGGGGGTGCTTCGCCACCCGATTGATCGGCGGCCGGGCGCGGCACGGTGGCTAGGCTGCTCTTGGCGCGACTTCCCCGGCGCGCAACCAGAGCAGAACCCGGTCGTAACCCGACCAGTACCCGATCCACCCCCGATACAAGGAGCCACAGGACATGGCCGACTCCAGTTTCGACATCGTCTCGAAGGTCGAGCGGCAGGAGGTCGACAACGCCCTCAACCAGGCCGCCAAGGAGATCTCGCAGCGCTACGACTTCAAGAACGTGGGCGCATCCATCTCCTGGTCCGGCGAGAAGATCCTGATGGAGGCGAACGGCGAGGAGCGGGTCAATGCCATCCTCGACATCTTCCAGACCAAGCTGGTCAAGCGCGGGATCTCGCTGAAGTCGCTGGACGCGGGCGAGCCGCAGCTCTCCGGCAAGGAGTACAAGATCTTCGCCTCCATCGAGGAGGGCATCTCCCAGGAGAACGCCAAGAAGGTCGCGAAGACGATCCGCGACGAGGGCCCGAAGGGCGTCAAGGCGCAGGTGCAGGGCGAAGAGCTGCGCGTCAGCTCGAAGAGCCGTGACGACCTGCAGACCGTCCAGCAGTTGCTCAAGGGCAAGGACTTCGACTTCGCGCTGCAGTTCGTGAACTACCGGTAGGACTACTGCCTACAGGGATGCTTCGCGGCTCGCAGTGGCCTACGTAGCGCCCGTAAGCGCCTACGTAAGCGAAGGGGCGGCACCCGACGGGTGCCGCCCCTCCTTGCTGCCGGCTGCAGCTCAGCGGCGACTGCGCGAGTCGCCGAAGAAGATGCGGTAGGCGATCAGGAGGACGAGCGCGCCACCGATCGCGGCGATCCAGGTCGCGCCGTCGTAGAAGTCCGTGGATACGGGGCGGTCGAGCCAACGGGACGATATCCAGCCGCCGATGAAGGAACCCGCGACGCCGATGAGGGTCGTACCGATCAAGCCGCCCGGGTCCCGGCCGGGCAACAGGAACTTGGCGATGGCACCGGCCAGCAGTCCAAGGATGATCCAGCCGATGATGCCCATGCCGCGTTCTGCCCTTCAGTAGTGCTGTGGCGCGTACTGCCTTCTGCCTTGCTGCAGCGCCTTGTTGCGTCGTTCTTGACGGGTCGCCGAGTGCGTCGTCGCCCTGGCTCCCTGCTGCCCAGAAGGACGACAGGTAGGCATGATGTGGTTGCACGAGCCCTTTAGTGTGCGGCACATGACACAGCCGGGAACTCCCCTTCGCAGGGCGCTGGGTGTGCGGGACGCCGTGCTCGTCGGCCTCGGGTCGATGATCGGGGCGGGCGTCTTCGCGGTGCTCGGGCCCGCGGCGCGGGTGGCCGGTACAGGGGTGCTGTACGCGCTCGCGGTGGCGGCCGTGGTGGCCTACTGCAATGCGATGTCGTCAGCGCGGCTCGCGGCTGTGTATCCCGTGTCCGGAGGCACGTATGTGTACGGGCGGGAGCGGCTCGGTCCCTTCTGGGGGTATCTGGCGGGCTGGGCGTTCGTCGTCGGCAAGTCGGCCTCGTGCGCGGCGATGGCGCTGACCGTGGGGACGTACGTGTGGCCGGGGCAGGCACACGCGGTGGCGGTCGCGGCGGTCGTGGCGCTGACCGCCGTGAACTGCTTCGGGGTGCAGAAGTCGGCCTGGCTGACGCGGATCGTCGTCGCGGTCGTGCTCGCCGTCCTGGCGGCCGTAGTGGTGGCGTGTGCGGGGTCGGGGAGCGCCGAGGCCGGGCGGCTCGCTCCCGGGCTCTCCGAGGGCGAGAGCGGCGTGCTGAGCGGCGCCGGGCTGCTGTTCTTCGCGTTCGCCGGGTACGCGCGCGTGGCGACGCTCGGCGAGGAGGTGCGGGATCCGGCGCGGACCATTCCGCGGGCGATCCCCATGGCGCTCGGGATCACCTTGGTCGTGTACGCCGCCGTGGGCGCCGCCACCGTCGCCGTGCTCGGCGTGGACGGGCTCGCGCGGGCCTCGGCCCCGCTGGCCGACGCCGTACGGGCGGCCGGCGGCGACGGTCTCGTGCCGGTGGTGCGGGCGGGGGCGGCGGTGGCGGCGCTCGGGTCGCTGCTGGCGCTGATCCTGGGGGTGTCCCGGACGACGCTCGCGATGGCGCGGGACCGGCACCTGCCGGGCGCCCTGGCGGCCGTGCACCCGCGCTTCCAGGTGCCGCGGCGGGCCGAGCTCACGGTCGGGGCCGTGGTGGCCGTCGTGGCGGCCTTCGGCGACGTGCGCGGGGCGATCGGGTTCTCGTCGTTCGGTGTGCTGGTGTACTACGCGATCGCCAATGCCTCAGCGTGGACGCTGAGTTCCGCGGTACGCGCGCGGGCACTGCCGGCGCTCGGGGCCGCGGGGTGCCTGGCACTGGCGTGCTCGCTGCCCGTGTCGTCCGTTGCGGCGGGGGCGGGTGTCATCGCCCTGGGGGTGCTCGCCTACGTGGTCCGGCTACGCGCGCGTGGTGCGCACGGCACCACAGGCGGCTCGGCCTAGCGCGCCGCGAACGGCTGGTCCGTGGGCACGATTTCGCGGCCGAGCGGCAGCAGCGAGAGCGGAATCATCTTGAAGTTGGCGATGCCGAACGGGATGCCGATGATCGTCACGCACAGGGCGACGCCGGTGACGATGTGCGCCAGGGCCAGCCACCAGCCCGCGAGGATCAGCCACAGCACGTTGCCGACGCAGGAGGGCGCGCCCGCGTCCCGGCGCTCGACCGTCGTGCGCCCGAAGGGCCACAGGGCGTAGACGCCGATCCTGAAGGAGGCGATCCCGAACGGGATCCCGATGATCGTGATGCACAGCAGGAGGCCGGCCAGAACGTAGCCGAGAAACAGCCAGAAGCCGCTCAGGATCAGCCATATGACGTTGAGGATTGTCTTCACTGTTGGCGACCTGCCATCTGCTCGAGCCGGGAAATACGGTCCGCCATCGGCGGGTGCGTGGAGAACATCTTCGACATTCCCTGCCCGGGGCGGAAGGGGTTGGCGATCATCATGTGGCTCGCCGTCTCGATGCGCGGCTCGGGCGGCAGGGGCAGCTGCTTCGTGCCCGCCTCGAGCTTGCGCAGGGCGCTCGCCAGGGCCAGCGGGTCACCGGTCAGCTGGGCGCCCGAGGCATCGGCCTCGTACTCGCGGGAGCGGCTGATGGCGAGCTGGATCAGGGACGCCGCGAGGGGCCCCAGGATCATGATCAGGAGCATTCCGAAGATGCCGGGTCCGTCGTCGTCGTTCGAGCGGCCGACCGGGATCAGCCACGCGAAGTTGACCAGGAACATGATCACGGAGGCGAGGGCTCCGGCGACCGAGGAGATCAGGATGTCGCGGTTGTAGACGTGGCTCAGTTCGTGCCCGATGACACCGCGCAGCTCCCGCTCGTCCAGGAGGCGCAGGATTCCCTCGGTGCAGCACACTGCGGCGTTGCGCGGATTGCGGCCCGTCGCGAACGCGTTCGGTGCCTCCGTAGGAGAGATGTACAGGCGCGGCATGGGCTGACGCGCCTGCGTGGAGAGCTCGCGCACCATCCGGTACAGCGCGGGCGCCTCGAATTCGCTCACCGGGCGGGCACGCATCGCGCGCAGGGCCAGCTTGTCGCTGTTCCAGTACGCGTATGCGTTCGTCCCCAGGGCGATGACGAGCCCGACGATGAGCCCCGTACGGCCGAAGAAGCTGCCGATGACGAGGATGAGGGCGGACAGGCCTCCGAGGAGTACGGCGGTCTTCAACCCGTTGTGCCGGCGGTGCACGGTACGTCCTCCTGATGGTGCGGCAGGGGAACCCACTGCTTGCTTGTCTGCTGCTTCCACTGGGTCTGGAGTCTGTGTGCGTTTCCACGTCCAGTGGACCCTCCCTGACTGGTCAACGCCAGACGAGGAGGACGAGTTCCCTTGTCCGCCCGGGACGGGCCCGTGCGGGCGTGTAGGCCGACCGGGTCAGCGCTGCTGCGGCAGCCCCGCCAGTTCCAGGGCCTGCGGGTCCGCCTCGATCTCGCTCGTGCAGTGCGCGCAGCGGGTGGCGACGCCGGGGATCTGGGTGTAGCAGCGCGGGCAGTCGCGCAGGGCCGCCTTGATGTCGACGGGCTTGCCGCGGTCCAGGCGCGCCTGGAGCTTCATCATCGGGACGACGATCAGGAAGTAGAGCACCGCGGCGGTGATCAGGAAGGCGATGATCGCGCTGACGAACTTGCCGTACGGGAAGTCCGTGCCCTCGACCGTGAAGTGCGCCTCACTGAAGTCGCCGGTCGACTTCGTGGCGACACCGATGAGCGGCGCGATGAACGCCGTGCTGAGTGCGGTGACCACAGCCGTGAACGCGGTTCCGACCGCGAGGCCGATGGCCATCGTGATGATGTTTCCGCGAAGGATGAAGTCCTTGAACCCGCTCAGCACGACGCCTGTCTCCTTGATGTGTGGCTGTAGTCATTGGTGTGGGGCCCGTAACCGGCCCGTACGTGTGATGCCGTACGAGGGTGCCTAGAAGAGGCCCGTCGAGGCAAAACGCAGGACCAACTGGGGTGCGCCGGAGAGAACCACTCCGATGACGGCTGTGACGGCGATCGCCGCAGTGAGCGGCCTGGATGCACGGTGGACGGCGGGTTCGCCTTCAGGGGCGCGGAAGAGGGTCGCGGTCCACTGGAGGTAGTAGAAGAGCGCGATCACGACGTTCACGGCCATGACGACGGCGAGCCAGCCCATCCCCGCGTCGACGGCCGCCGAGAAGACCGTGACCTTCGCGAAGAGGCCGATGATGCCCGGCGGCAGGCCCGCGAGACACAGCAGGAAGAAGCCCAGGACGAGCGCGGCGAGCGGGTTCGAGGCGTACAGGCCCCGGTAGTCGCTGATGCGGTTCAGCGGCTTCGTACGGGCGACCAGAGCGGCCACCGCGAAGGCGCCCAGGTTCACCGCGGCGTACATGAGGGCGTACGCGAGGGTGGAGCCGATCGACTTCTGCGGGTCGTCGGAGTACGCGGCCGCGGCGATCGGCACCAGGAGGTAGCCGGCCTGGCCGACGGAGGACCAGGCGAGCAGGCGGACGGCGCTGTACGCGCGCGTGGCCTGCTGACGGATGGCGGCCACGTTTCCGACGGTCATGGTCAGTGCGGCGAGCGCGGCGAGGGCCGGCCCCCACACGTCGGCGTACGAGGGGAACGCGACGACCGTGACGAGGATGAGGCCGGAGAAGCCGACGGCCTTGCCGATGACCGACAAGTAGGCGGCGATCGGCAGCGGCGCGCCTACGTAGGTGTCGGGTACCCAGAAGTGGAACGGCACGGCGGCCGTCTTGAAGGCGAAGCCCACCAGGGTGAGCGCGACGCCGGTCTGGGCGAGGGTGTGGAACTGGCCGTCCACGTGGGTGAGTTCGGTGGCGACCCGCGTCAGGTGCAGGGTGCCCGTGGACGCGTACACGAAGCTCACGCCGAGCAGGGTGACGGCGGTCGCGGTGACCGAGGAGAGGAAGAACTTCAGGGCCGCGTCGGAGGAGCGCTTGTCGCCCTGCTTGAGGCCCACGAGGGCGAAGGCGGGGAGCGAGGCGACTTCCAGGGCGACGACGAGCGTGGCCAGGTCACGGGACGCGGGCAGCAGGGCCGCGCCGGCGGCGGAGGACAGCAGGAGGAACCAGAACTCCCCTTCGGGGAGAGGCTTCTTCGCGTTCTTCGCGTCCTTCAGGGAGCTGATCGAGAGCAGCGCGGTGAGCAGGGCGCCGGCCAGGACCAGGAACTGGATGACGAGCGTGAAGCGGTCCGCCGTATAGCTGCAGGCGTCGTACGAGGCGCCCTTGAGGCAGAACGTGGAGCGCTCGTCCCCGATCAGCGGCAGCAGCGCGAGCGCCGCGGCCACAAGGCCCGCGACGGAGATCCAGCCCAGTACCGGCTTGCGGCGCTCCGCCACGAACAGGTCGGCGACCAGCACGACGAGGGCCACGACCGCAGCGATCGTGGGCGGCGCGATGGCGACCCAGTCGACGGACTGGACGAGGGACGCCACGGAGGGCGCGGCGACGGCGATCACTGGAGGCCTCCTGCGAGGAGCTTCTGCACGGCCGGGTTCGTGAGGCCGAGCAGGGCGGCGGGCCACAGGCCCGCGAGGACGGTGAGGGCGACGAGCGGGGTCCAGGTGGCGAACTCGTAGCCGCGCACATCGGCGAGCACGGGTGCCTCCGGAGCCGCCGGGGTTTCCTTCTGGCGGGGGCCCATGCAGACGCGGCGGACCACGATCAGCATGTACGCGGCGGTGAGCAGCGTGCCGAAGGCCGCGATCGCCATGAAGACGAGGAACGCCGGGCGGCTGAGGTCGTCGGCGGGCTTGAACGCGCCGAACAGCGCGAGCATTTCGCCCCAGAAACCGGCGAGACCCGGCAGCCCGAGCGAGGCGACGGCAGCGAACGCGAGGAGGCCGCCGAGGCGCGGCGCCTTGCCGTACAGGGCCATGCCGCCCTGCTCGGCGAGGGCGTCGAGGTCGCTGGTGCCGGTCCGGTCCTTGAGCGCGCCGACGAGGAAGAAGAGCAGGCCGGTGATGAGCCCGTGGGCGATGTTGGCGAACAGCGCACCGTTCACGCCGGTCGCGCTCATCGTCGAGATGCCGAGCAGCACGAAGCCCATGTGGCCGACGGAGGAGTACGCGATGAGGCGCTTGAGGTCGCCCTTCGCGCCCTGCTTGGCCAGGTTCAGGCAGGCCAGGGACCCGTAGATGATCCCGACGACGGCGAGCGCGGCGAGGTACGGCGCGAAGGTCCGCATCCCGTCGGGCGCGATGGGGAGCAGGATCCGGACGAACCCATACGTACCCATCTTCAGCAGGACACCGGCGAGGAGGACCGATCCGACGGTCGGGGCGGCGGTGTGGGCGTCGGGCAGCCAGCTGTGCAGCGGCCACATCGGGGTCTTCACCGCGAGCCCGATCCCGATCGCCAGAACGGCGATGACCTGCACGGATGCGGTCAGCCCCCGGCCGTTGTCAGTGGCGAGTGCCATCATGTCGAACGTGCCCGACTTAACGCCGATAAGGAGGAGTCCGAGCAGCATCACGACTGAGCCGAGCAGCGTGAAGAGGATGAACTTCCAGGCGGCTTGCGTCCGTTGCGCACCGCCCCAGCGGGCGATGAGGAAGTACATCGGGATGAGGACCATCTCGAACGCGAGAAAGAAGAGAAGGAGGTCCAGGACGGCGAAGGTCGCGAGCGTTCCCGATTCCAGGACGAGGATCAGGGCGACGAACGCCTTGGGGGACGGCCCGGCCGGCATGTGGAAGTAGGAGTACAGCGCGCACAGGAACGTCAGCAGCGCCGTGAGTACGAGGAGGGGGAGCGAGATGCCGTCGATGCCGAGGTGGATACGCACGTCGAGCGCGGGGATCCAGCTGATGTCGGTCGTGGCCTGCATCTTCGACGGCTGGTCGTGGTCGAAGCCGAGCGCGAGGACGATCGCGGCGATGAGGATCACGCCGCTCACGGTCACGCCGTGGCGGAGCACGGCCTGGTCAGGGGAGTTCCCCTTCAGTCCGGGCGGGGCCGGGAGAAGGGCGAGGACGGCACCGATGAGCGGGCCGACGACGATCAATGCGAGAAGGAACTGCATCACGGATTCGCTGATATCGATCACGGCTGCTCACGCTCCGGCGGTGGCGACGAGGACGACGGCGACCACCAGAACGACGGTGCCTGCGAGCAGTGCGCTGAGGTAGGTCTGCACGTTTCCGGTCTGGGCCCTGCGCACGGCCCAGCCCAGCGCCTTCGGCGCTTCGGCCGCCCCGCGTACGTAGGTGTCGACGACGGCGCGGTCGAGGAAACGGACCAGTGCGGCGCCGGCCTGCACCGGGCGGACGAAGAGCGCCGCGTAGACGGCGTCGAGGTGGAAGCCGACGGCCGCGTGGCGGTGCAGCGGGCCGAGCAGCAGACGGCCGGGGTCGGCCGGGTCTGGGGCGGCGGCGATGTCCCCGTACGCGGGGGTGTGTGTCGCGATGGCCTCGGCCTCGACCAGGCCCGCGTCGCCGGACTCGGTGTCGACCGCGACGGCGCCGATCGGGGTGCGGCGGGCCGCCATCGCGGTGGTGTGGCGCCAGGCCGCGTAGGTGACCAGTCCGCCGACGAGCGCGAAGCCGGTGCCGAGGACGGAGGTGGTCAGCGTCGGCGTGAGGGAGGTGCCGTCGAACCAGTCGGGCAGCACGCCCGCGAGCAGTCCGAAGCCGAGGGAGGGGATCGCCAGGACCCACAGGACGACGTTCATCGTGACCGGCTGCTTGCCGTGGTCGGGGGCCTCGGTTCCGCTGCCCTTGAACGCGAGGAGCCAGAACCGGGTCGCGTAGGCGGCGGTGAGCAGGGCCGTGAGCAGGCCTGCCACGAGGACGATCCAGCCGGACGCGGTCGGCGCGGTCAGGGCTCCGTTCTCATGGCCGGTGGCGGTGTGCTCGGCGGCGCCGAGGACGGCCTCCTTGGAGAAGAAGCCGCTGAACGGCGGGATCGCGGCGAGCGCGAGCAGCGCCACGGTCACCGTCCAGAAGGCGTCCGGCACGCGGTCGCGCAGACCCTTCATGCGGGACATCGCGGCCAGCGAGTTGGTGCCGGCGGCGTGGATGATCACGCCCGCCCCGAGGAACAGCAGCGCCTTGAAGGCGCCGTGCGCGAGGAGGTGGAAGACGGCGGCGTCGCGGCTGCCGACGGCGAGGGCGCCGGTCATGTAGCCGAGTTGGCCGACGGTCGAGTACGCGAGGACCCGCTTGATGTCGTCCTGGGCGAGCGCGGCCAGGGCCGAGCCGAGCATGGTCACCGCGGCCATGAGCGCGAGGACGATCAGCGCTGCCTGCGAGGCGGCGAAGACCGGGAGGAGACGGGCGACGAAGTAGACACCGGCGGCGACCATCGTCGCGGCGTGGATCAGCGCGGAGACGGGCGTGGGGCCCGCCATCGCGTCGGGCAGCCAGGTGTGCAGCGGGAACTGCGCGGACTTGCCCGCCACACCGGCCAGGAGCAGGAGGGCGATCAGGGTCGGGTGGTCGAGGCCGCCCTCGGTCGTGACCTTGCCCAGGATCGTCGTGATGCGGAACGACCCCGTGTCCACGGCGAGCGCGAACAGACCGATGAGGAAGGGGACATCGCCCAGCTTCGTGACCAGGAACGCCTTGAGGGAGGCGGCCCGCGCCTCGGGGGTCTCCCAGTAGTGGCCGACGAGGAAGTACGAGCAGATGCCCATGACTTCCCAGCCGACCAGCAGGACCATCAGGTCGCCCGAGTAGACGACCAGGAGCATCGCGGAGGTGAAGAGCGAGACGAGCGCGGCGTACGAGGGGTAGCGCGGGTCGTTGCGCAGATAGCCCGTCGAGTAGATCTGCACGCAGGTCGCGACCAGGCCGACGAGGACGGCGACGAGGGCGGCGAAGCCGTCGATGTGCAGGGCGAGTTCGATCGGCACGGAGCCGGTCGGGGCGAGCTGGGTGTGCGCGTCGAGGGCGGCGGTGCCGTTGCCCGTGCCGCCGCCCTGGTCGAGGGCGACGACAGCGGCGAGGGCCAGCGCGGCCAGCGTCGGCAGGACGGCCAGCGGGCGGGCGAAGCCCGGGGCCGTGCGGCCGAGGAGCAGACCGGCGACGGCGCCGAGGAACGGCAGGAGGGGGACGAGGACGGCGAGGTTCGTCGTGGTCACGCGGTGGCCTCGGCCTTCTCGTCCGCGGTGCCGGCGGCGGCCGGTGTCTCGGACGGGTCGTGCGGGTCGTCGTCCGGGTCGTGGGGCTCGGCGGAGTCGCGCAGCTTGTCGATGTCCGACGTGCCGCGGTTCCGGTAGACGGCCAGGACGATCGCCAGGCCGATGCCGATCTCGGCGGCGGCGATGGCGATGGTGAACAGGGTCAGGGCCTGGCCCGCGTGGAGGGTGTCGCGCAGCCAGACGTCGAAGGCGACGAGGTTCAGGTTGACGGCGTTGAGCATCAGCTCGACCGACATCAGGACCAGGATCGCGTTGCGGCGGGCCAGTACGCCGTACAGGCCCGTACAGAAGAGGAGGGAGGAGAGGACGGCGGGGTAGGCGAGGTGCATCAGCGGGTTCCCTCGCCTTCGAGCGACTCGGGCGACTTGGTCGACTTGGTCGACTTGGTCGACTTGGTCGACTTGGTCGACTCGGGCGTCCCAGGCGCCTCGGCCGCTCCCGGGGCCGAGGCGGTGTTGTTCCTGCGGGACAGGACGATCGCGCCGACCAGGGCGGCGAGGAGCAGGACCGAGAGCGCCTCGAACGGCAGGACCCAGTGCTTGAAGAGGATCGAGCCGGTCACGTCCGTGCTGCCCTGCACCGGGCCGTCGAGGTCGATCCAGGTCGTGCGGAACGCGTCGACGACGACCCAGATCAGGGCGGCGGCGGAAGCGACGGCCACGGTCAGGGCGGCCCAGCGGTTGGGGCTGTCCGCGTCCGGGGAGCGGCCGATGGGCGCGCGGGTCAGCATCAGGCCGAACAGGAGGAGGACCACGACGGAACCGACGTAGATGAGGACCTGTACCCAGGCGATGAACTCGGCTGTGAGCAGGAGGTACTCGACGGCGAGCCCGCCGAGGGCGACGACCAGCCACAGGGCGGCGTGCACCAGTTGCTTCGTGGTGACGGTGACGATCGCCGCGGTGAAGGTCACGAGGCCCACGAGCACGAAGGCGATCTCGACGCCGGACGGGGAGAGGAACCCAGGGCTGTCGACTGCCGTGGCGACGGCCGCCGATGCGGCGAGGGTCATGCGGTGGGCTCCTCTCCGGGGGCGTTGGGGTTATTGGGGTCGTTGGGGGTGGCCTGCGGTCCGGCGGCCGGTGCCGACGGGTCCCCGGCTGCGGGGCCGCCGACCGGGGGCTCCTGGGCTGCTGCCTCTTGGGCCGCTGCCAGTTTGTCCGCGGATTTGCGGGCCGCCGCCAGTTCCTTGGGGTCCTCGGCCGCGGGGTCGAGGGCGGGTGGGGACGGGACCGTCCACATCCACTCGCGGAGCTTGTCGCGCTCGTGGGTGAGCTCGCGGATGTCGGTCTCGGCGTACTCGAACTCCGGGGACCAGAACAGCGCGTCGAAGGGGCACACCTCGATGCAGATACCGCAGTACATGCAGAGGGAGAAGTCGATGGCGAAACGGTCGAGGACGTTGCGGCTGCGCTCGCGGCCGCCCTCGACGGCAGGCGGGACCGTCTCCTTGTGGGAGTCGATGTAGATGCACCAGTCCGGGCACTCCCGGGCGCACAGCATGCAGACCGTGCAGTTCTCCTCGAAGAGCCCGATGACGCCGCGGGTGCGGGGCGGGAGTTCGGGCTGGTGCTCCGGGTACTGCTCGGTGACGGTCTTCTTCGTCATCGTGCGAAGGGTGACGGCGAGGCCCTTGGCCAGGCCGGACCCCGGGACAGATCGGCGGGGCCGCCCGGAGGGCGTCGTTGAGGGGCGGGGGTCGGGCGACGGGCGGGCCATCAGTTGATCGCCACCTTCACGATTCCGGTGAGCGCGATCTGCGCGAGGGCGAGGGGGACGAGGGTGGTCCAGGCGAGCTTCTGCAGCTGGTCCTCGCGCAGTCGGGGGTACGTGACGCGGAGCCAGATGACGACGAAGGCCAGGACCGCGGTCTTGAGCAGGGTCCACACCCAGCCCAGGCCGTCCGCGCCCCACGGTCCGTGCCAGCCGCCCAGGAACAGCACCGTGGTCAGTCCGCAGAGCACCACGATGCCCGCGTACTCGGCGAGCAGGAACAGGGCGAAGCGCAGGCCCGTGTACTCGGTGTACGCGCCGAAGATGATCTCGGAGTCGGCGACCGGCATGTCGAACGGAGGACGCTGGAGTTCGGCGAGGCCCGCCACGAAGAAGACGAGGGCGCCAACGATCTGCCAGGGCAGCCACCACCACTCGAAGGCGTCGAGGATGCCGGGGAGGGAGACCGTTCCCGCGGCCATGGCAACGGAGGCCGCCGCGAGCAGCATCGGGAGTTCGTACGCCAGGAGTTGGGCGGCCGTGCGCAGGCCGCCCAGGAGGGAGAACTTGTTGGCGCTCGCCCAGCCCGCCATCAGCGAGCCGAGGACGCCGACGCCCATGACCGCGAGGACGAAGAAGATGCCCGCGTCGATGACGGCGCCGACCGCGCCGTCGCCGGGCCCGACCGGGATGGCGAGCAGCACGAGGAGGTACGGGAGGAGGGCCACCGCGGGGGCGATCTGGAAGACGCGGCGGTCGGCCTCGGTCGGGACCACGTCCTCCTTCTGCGCGAACTTGACGCCGTCGGCGACCAGTTGGGCCCAGCCGTGGAAACCGCCCGCGTACATGGGACCGAGGCGGCCCTGCATGTGCGCCATGACCTTGTGTTCGGTCTGGCCGACGACCAGGGGCAGCACCAGGAAGGCGACGAAGACGACGACGAGGCGCAGCGCGACGTCGAGGGCGTCGTTCACTCGTTGCCTCCGTTGTTGTCCGGCCGGGTCTCGGGGGTGTCTGTCGGGGTCTCGGGCTTGTCTGCCGGGTTGCCTGTCGGAGTCTCGGGCTTGTCCGCCGGGGGCTCGTCCGGGGTGGGCTCCGGCTTCTTCGACTCCTCGTCGAACGCGGGCTTGGCGTGGTGCCAGGGCGCGTCGCTCGAGCGGGGTTTCGGTGCGGGTTCCGGGCTCTGGGCCGGGGGTTCGGTGGGCGTCTCGCGTTGCGAGGCGGAGCTCTGGGAGGCGGAGCCCTGCGAGGCGCTGCGGGAGCGCCGTGCCGGACGCGGCGACGCTTCCGGGGCTTCCGGTGTCTTCGGGGCCTCCGGCACCTTCGGGGCCTCCGAGGTTTCACCCGCAGACGCGGCCGCCTGGCTCGCCGAGCCCTGGCTCGCGGACCGGGCGCGCCGCGCGGGCCGCTCCCCCGCCGCACGTCCCTCGGCACCGGCGGCGCCCGCCGCACGCCCCGCCGCACCGGCGCCCGCGGCGCGCGCACCCCGCGCGGGCCGGGCCGGTGCAGGCGGCAACTGCCCCTTCAGCGGGCCCCATTCGTTCGGGTCGGGGACGCCGGGTGGCAGTATCTGGCGCCGCTTGGGGCCGCCGTGCTCGGACTCCCCCGGCTCCTTCGCGCCCGGCCACGCCTTCGCGACGCGCGCCGCGAGCACGAAGTCCTTGCGCAGAGGGTGGCCTTCGAAGCCGTCGGGCAGGAGGAGCGGGTCGAGGCCCGGGTGGTCGGTGAAGTCGACGCCGAACATCTCGTGCGTCTCGCGCTCGTGCCAGGCGGCGCCCGCGTACACGTCGACCGCCGACGCGAGCACGGGTGCCGCGTGCGGAACGGTCGTGCGCAGCAGCAGGCGACGTACGGACCGGGGCGCCACGGCGGCGACGTGCGCGCATACGCGGAACCCGGCATCCGGCTCGTCGACCGCGCTCAACCAGTCGAAATACGTGCACTCCAGCGTCGTACGGGCCGTCGTCAGAGCCGCGATCCACTCGGCCGCCGGCACATCGACGGTCAGCAGGTCGTACGCCTCCTCGACCGTGGCCTCGGCGCCGAACAGCTCCTCCACGGGGGCCGGCAGCCAGCTCATCGGTCACCCCCGGACGGCTTCCCGGAGGGCGCGGGCGGCTGGACGAGTCCGCTGCTCAGCGCGGCCGCCGAGGGCCGCCCGGCCGCCGCGTCGGCGGAGGCGTACCGCTCGCCGAGCGACTCGCGGGCGATCTTCTCCTGGAGCTTGAGGATGCCCTGGAGCAGCGCCTCGGGACGGGGCGGGCACCCGGGCACGTACACGTCGACGGGGATGATCTGGTCGACGCCCTTGGTCACCGAGTACGAATCCCAGTACGGGCCGCCGCAGTTGGAGCAGGCGCCGAACGAGATGACGTACTTCGGCTCGGGCATCTGCTCGTACAGCCGCTTCACGGCGGGGGCCATCTTGTCGGTGACCGTGCCCGAGACCACCATCAGGTCGGCCTGGCGCGGGCCCGGTGCGAACGGGATCACGCCGAGCCGGATGAAGTCGTGGCGCGCCATGGACGCGGCGATGAACTCGATGGCACAGCAGGCGAGTCCGAAGTTGAAGACCCACAGGCTGTAGCGGCGGCCCCAGTTGAGGACCACCTTCATCGGCTCGGGGGCGAGCCGCGAGAGCACGCCCAACTTCTTCGGCCCGAGAGGTCCGACAGGTCCGACGGGGTCCGGCAGGTCCACGGGGGCAGGAGCGGGCTCGGGGGCAGGAGTCACGGCACTCACGTCCACGTAAGGACGCCCTTCTTGTATGCGTACAGCAGGCCCACGGTGAGGAAGCCCAGGAAGATGAACATCTCGACGAGGGTCGTCGCGCCGTATCCCGGCGCGGCGAAGACCGTGGCCCAAGGGAAGAGGAAGATCGAGTCGACCGCGAAGATCACGTAGAGGAAGGCGTACACGTAGTAGCGGACCTGGGTGTGCGCCCAGCCGTCCCCGACGGGGTCGACGCCGCATTCGTACGTGAGGAACTTTTCCCTGGTGGGAACCACCGGGCGCAGCAGCTTCCCCGAGCCGAAGGCGACGGCGACGAAGAGCACGCCGACGACGGCGAGCAGCCCGACGACCGAGTACGACTGGAAGTAGTCCGCCGCGATGACGGTCCCGTCCGATCCCGTCACGTACCTGCGCCCCTCGCGAGTTCGTTGTGTTCGACGATCTGTACGCACGGGAGTCTAGGCCCTGTTAAAGGGACGGTAAGCAGCCCGGGGCCGAGCGGCTTGGGCGAGGTGGGACCCGAGGAGGCACTCGAGGGGAACTCAAGAGCGAACTCGAGGTGGGGCTCGTGGTGGGGTTAACCCCCGCTCAACTTGGCGGCCGTCCTCATGGCGCCCCGCCCCGGGCCAGGGCACTCTTGCCGCTATGACCGAGCCACTCGACACTTCCGAAGACCATCCGGTGCTGCCACCGCCACGACTGGGGTACGACAGCGCCACGTGGAAGGAGATCGCCTATCTCCTGAGCAGCTTCCCGCTGTCCATCTTCGGATTCGTGTACGCCGTCACGATGGTGGCCCTCGGCGCGGGGCTCACGGTCACGGTGATCGGGCTTCCGCTGATCGCCGCCGGGCTCAGGGGCGCGCGGCTGCTCGGCAAGGCGGAGCGCGGGCGGGCAAGGGCCCTGCTCGGCGTGCGCATTGACGAGCCGAGCCCGCTGCCGATGCGGCGCACGGGCGGCTTCTTCGGCTGGCTGTGGACCGGCCTCAAGGACCCGGTGGGCTGGCGCACGGTGCTGTACGAAGTGATCCGGTTGCCGTGGGCCGTGCTGACGTTCGCCCTGACGCTGGTCGGGCTGTTCGTGCTGTGGCCGGTACTGCCGTTCATCGCGCGCGGTCTGGGCAATGCGGACCGGGCGATGGTGCGGGCGCTGCTCTCTCCCTCCGACGAGTTGGAGCGGCGGATCGAGGAGCTCGAGTCGGACCGGGGCGTCGTCGTCGACACGGCCGCCGCCGACCTGCGGCGCATCGAGCGCGATCTGCACGACGGGGCGCAGGCCCGGCTGGTCAATCTGGCCATGGGGCTCGGTCTCGCGAAGGAGAAGCTCCTGGAGGGCCAGGCCGACGAGGCGGTGGCGGCGATGGTCGACGAGGCGCACGGCGAGGTCAAGCTCGCGCTGCAGGAACTGCGGGACCTGGCGCGCGGCATTCATCCGGCGGTCCTCACCGACCGCGGGCTCGACGCGGCCCTGTCCTCCGTGGCCACGCGCTGCACGGTGCCGGTGAAGGTGACGGCGGATCTGCCGGGCCGGCCGGCGGAGGCGATCGAGGGCATCGCGTACTTCACGGTCTCCGAGCTGCTCCAGAACGTGAGCAAGCACAGCGGCGCGCGGTCCGCCTCGGTGGACGTGTGGCGCTCGCAGGACCGGCTGCTCATACAGGTGTGGGACGACGGGCGGGGCGGCGCGAGCCTGGACAAGGGGACCGGTATGTCGGGCCTCGCGGAGCGGCTCGACGCGGTCGACGGCCTGTTCGTCGTGGACTCGCCGGACGGCGGCCCGACCACGATCACGGCGGAGCTGCCGTGGCGCGACAGGACCGAGCCGATACGGCAGAGGTAGGGAAAACCCCCGGTCGAAGACGCCGACCCGCCGCATGGCCGCGGGGCGCGCCCGCGCGGAAGCTTGAAGCAGAGCCCAAGAAAGCAGAGCGACGGCTCCCCGACAGACCTGAGCGGTACTGAGCAGAACGGACGGACACGATGGCCACGCACCAGTACGGATATCGCGACCAGAGCGACGCGTACGCGTACTCGTACGACGAGAACCGCGACGCCGGCCACGGCTTCGACGGTGGCCACGACGACCGTTCGGGCCGGCGCCATGGCCTGAACCGGCTGCCGGCCGGGCTGCGGGCGCCGATCGAGGGGCGGACGTGGCGGGAGTTCGGGTATCTGCTGCTCAGCCTGCCGCTCAGCATCATCGGGTTCGTGTGGGCCGTGACGATGACCTCGCTGGGTGTGGGTCTGCTGATCACGTTCATCGGGGTTCCGGTGCTCGCGGCGGCGCTCGCCGGGTCGCGCGGGCTCGGGGCGCTGGAGCGGGTGCGGGCGCGCGGGCTGCTGGGCGTCGAGGTCGGTACGCCGGAGCCGCTGCGGCCGCGCACGGGCGGGCCGATGGGGTGGATCGGGGCGACGCTCAAGAGCGGCGTCTCGTGGCGGCATCTGCTGTACGGGGTGCTGCACATGCCGTGGGCGGTGTTCGGGTTCGCCGTGGGGCTGAGCTTCTGGGTGACCGGCTGGACGATGCTCACGTATCCGTTGTGGCGCTGGGTGTTTCCCACGTACGTGGGACAGGACGGCATCCAGCTGTACGGGGACGCCGGCCACGCCATCTACCTCGACAACCCCTTCGAGATCACGGTGACCGCGGGGCTCGGGCTGCTCGTCACGCTGGTCACGCCGTGGGTGATCCGGGCGCTGACGACGGTGGACCGGCTGATGGTGATCGGGCTGCTCGGCCCCTCGCGGCTCGCGTCGCGCGTGGTGGAGCTGGAGTCGGACCGGGGTGTCGTGGTCGACACGGCGGCGGCCGACCTGCGGCGCATCGAGCGGGATCTGCACGACGGGGCGCAGGCCCGGCTGGTGAACCTGGCCATGGACCTCGGGGTCGCCAAGGAGAAGCTGAGCGAGGACCCGGAGACGGCGGCGCGCCTGGTGGGCGAGGCGCACGGTGAGGTGAAGACGGCGCTGCAGGAGCTGCGGGACCTGGCGCGCGGGATCCATCCGGCGGTGCTGACCGACCGGGGGCTCGATGCGGCGTTGTCGTCGGTGGCGTCGCGGTGTGCGGTGCCGGTGCGGGTGGAGGTCGACCTGACGGAGCGGCCGGCGCCGGCCATCGAGGGCATCGCGTACTTCACGGTCTCCGAGCTGCTCCAGAACGTGAGCGAGCACAGCGGGGCGACGCGGGCGGAGGTCGACGTGTGGCGGACGCGGGACCGGTTGATGGTGCAGGTGTACGACAACGGGGGCGGCGGAGCGGTGGCCTCCGGCGGGTCCGGGTTGGCGGCGCTGGCCGGGCGGCTCGACGCGGTCGACGGGATTCTGGTGGTCGAGTCGCCCGGGGGTGGGCCGACGCGGGTGACGGCGGAGTTGCCGTGGCGCCGCGCGTGACACGGGGGTGAGCCCGGGGGTGGTTCCGCGGCACCGCCCACCCCTGGTTACCCGTGGCCGGGCCCAACTCTCCATCGCGCGGCATCGCGCCACCCGACACCGGACACCCGCCACCCGACACCCGCCCGAAGAACACTCCGCGGACACCCCCCGATCCTGGAATGCTGGGGGCAGGATCGAACGATCTCGGCGCGCACCGCGTCGGGACGTTCGTGCGCTGGGGGGCCGGAGAACGTGGAGGACAAGGTGCGGGTCGTCATCGCCGAGGATTCAGTGCTGCTCAGGGAGGGCCTGACCCGGTTGCTCACGGACCGCGGGCACGAGGTCGTCGCGGGCGTCGGCGACGGCGAGGCGCTGATCAAGACCATCATCGAGCTGGGGGAACAGGGACAGCTGCCCGACGTGGTCGTCGCGGACGTCCGGATGCCGCCCACGCACACGGACGAGGGCGTGCGCGCGGCGGTGCGGCTGCGGGCCCGGTTCCCCGACCTCGGGGTGCTGGTCCTGTCGCAGTACGTGGAGGAGCAGTACGCCACCGAGCTGCTCGCCGGTTCGAGCCGTGGCGTCGGGTACCTGCTCAAGGACCGGGTCGCCGAGGTGCGGGAGTTCGTGGACGCGGTGGTGCGGGTCGCCGAGGGCGGCACGGCGCTCGACCCCGAGGTGGTCGCGCAGCTGCTCGGCCGCAGCCGCAAGCAGGACGTGCTGGCGAACCTCACGCCCCGCGAGCGCGAGGTGCTCGGCCTGATGGCGGAGGGGCGTACGAACTCGGCGATCGCCCGGCAGCTCGTGGTGAGCGACGGCGCGGTCGAGAAGCACGTCAGCAACATCTTCCTGAAGCTGGGGCTGTCCCAGAGTGACGGGGATCACCGCCGCGTACTGGCGGTTCTGACCTATCTGAACTCATGAGTGCCGTGATTGCCTTGATTACCTGACGCCCTGTCAGATAATGGGGGCACCACAGAACCATCGACCGACCGAGCGCGTCTCCACAGGGGGAATCACCACACAAATCGGGGCGACCCGCCGTCTCATTTGGTGGTCCACCATGCAAATCGCCTCGGGAAGGCGACCCTTACAGACGTAGGGTGGAGCCGTGGGAAGGCCGGTGGGACGGCCGTGCCCGCACAGCCGCCTCGAGGGAGGTCCAGTTCAGTGACCAGCCAGGTCAGTAGCACCACCGAGCAGGCCGACGGGACCGACAGCGCAGTTGTCGGCGGGCAGCGCACGTCGGCAGGACATTCGAGCAAGGACGTACGGCGCGTGGACCGGGTGATCATCCGGTTCGCGGGTGACTCCGGTGACGGCATGCAGCTCACGGGGGACCGCTTCACTTCGGAGACCGCGTCGTTCGGCAACGATCTCTCCACGCTGCCGAACTTCCCGGCCGAGATCCGCGCCCCCGCAGGGACGCTGCCGGGCGTGTCCTCCTTCCAACTCCACTTCGCCGACCACGACATCCTCACGCCGGGCGACGCGCCGAACGTGCTGGTGGCGATGAACCCGGCCGCGCTGAAGGCGAACATCGGGGACGTGCCGCGCGGCGCCGAAGTCATCGTCAACACCGACGAGTTCACCAAGCGGGCGATGCAGAAGGTGGGCTACGCGGAGAGCCCTCTGGAGGACGGTTCGCTCGACGGGTACCACGTGCACCCCGTGCCGCTGACGACCCTCACCGTCGAGGCGCTGAAGGAGTTCGAGCTCTCGCGCAAGGACGCGGGGCGCTCCAAGAACATGTTCGCGCTCGGCCTGCTGTCGTGGATGTACCACCGGCCGACCGAGGGCACGGAGAAGTTCCTCAAGGCCAAGTTCGCCAAGAAGCCCGAGATCATGAAGGCGAACCTCGCGGCGTTCCACGCGGGCTGGAACTTCGGCGAGACGACCGAGGACTTCGCGGTCTCCTACGAGGTCGCCCCCGCCTCCACCGCCTTCCCTCCCGGCACCTACCGCAACATCTCCGGGAACCTGGCCCTCTCGTACGGGCTGATCGCGGCCTCGAAGCAGGCGGACCTGCCGCTGTACCTGGGCTCGTACCCGATCACGCCCGCGAGCGACATCCTCCACGAGCTCAGCAAGCACAAGAACTTCGGCGTGCGCACCTTCCAGGCGGAGGACGAGATCGCCGGGATCGGTGCCGCGCTCGGTGCGGCCTTCGGCGGCAGCCTCGCCGTCACCACGACCTCAGGGCCCGGCGTCGCGCTCAAGTCCGAGACCATCGGCCTCGCCGTGAGCCTCGAACTGCCGCTGCTCGTCATCGACATCCAGCGCGGCGGCCCCTCGACCGGACTGCCGACGAAGACCGAACAGGCCGACCTGCTCCAGGCCATGTACGGGCGCAACGGCGAGGCCCCGATCCCTCTCGTCGCCCCCCGCACACCCGCCGACTGCTTCGACGCCGCGCTCGAAGCGGCCCGGATCGCCGTCACCTACCGCACCCCGGTGATGCTGCTCTCGGACGGCTACCTGGCCAACGGCTCGGAGCCCTGGCGCATCCCCGAGGTCGACGAACTCCCGGACCTGCGCGTCCAGTTCGCCTCCGGGCCGAACCACACCACCGAGGACGGCACCGAGGTCTACTGGCCGTACAAGCGCGACCCTCAGACCCTCGCGCGCCCCTGGGCGATCCCCGGCACGCCGGGCCTCGAGCACCGGATCGGCGGCATCGAGAAGCAGGACGGCACGGGCAACATCTCGTACGACCCGGCCAACCACGACTTCATGGTCCGCACCCGGCAGGCGAAGATCGACGGCATCGACGTGCCCGACATCGAGGTCGACGACGCCACCGGCGAGGCCCGCACGCTCGTCCTCGGCTGGGGCTCGACGTACGGCCCGATCACGGCCGCGGTGCGTCGCCTGCGCACGGCCGGTGAGCACATCGCGCAGGCCCATCTGCGCCACCTCAACCCGTTCCCGCGGAATCTGGGTGAGGTCCTGAAGCGTTACGACAAGGTGGTGATCCCCGAGATGAACCTCGGTCAGCTCGCCACCCTCGTACGGGCGAAGTATCTGGTGGACGCACACAGCTACAACCAGGTCAACGGAATGCCGTTCAAGGCTGAGCAGCTCGCCACCGCTCTCAAGGAGGCCATCGATGGCTGATACGCAGACCAGGGAGTCCCGGGAGGCCGGCGGCCAGGCCGCGGAAGAGGCCCCGGGGGAGACCGGGGACGGCGCTCAGACGCTTCTGTCGCTGGTTCCCAAGGCCGAGGCCAAGCAGTCCATGAAGGACTTCAAGTCCGACCAGGAAGTGCGCTGGTGCCCGGGCTGCGGCGACTACGCGGTCCTCGCCGCCGTGCAGGGCTTCATGCCCGAGCTCGGTCTGGCGAAGGAGAACATCGTCTTCGTCTCCGGGATCGGCTGCTCGTCCCGCTTCCCGTACTACATGAACACCTACGGGATGCACTCCATTCACGGCCGTGCCCCGGCCATCGCCACCGGACTCGCCTCGTCCCGGCGGGACTTGAGCGTGTGGGTCGTGACCGGTGACGGCGACGCGCTGTCCATCGGCGGCAACCACCTCATCCACGCCCTGCGCCGCAATGTGAACCTGAAGATCCTGCTGTTCAACAACCGGATCTACGGGCTCACCAAGGGCCAGTACAGCCCGACGTCCGAGGTCGGCAAAATCACCAAGTCGACGCCCATGGGCTCGCTCGACGCGCCCTTCAACCCGGTGTCGCTCGCCATCGGCGCCGAGGCGTCCTTCGTGGCCCGCACCGTCGACTCCGACCGCAAGCACCTCACGTCGGTGCTCCGTGCGGCCGCCGACCACCAGGGCACGGCGCTCGTCGAGATCTACCAGAACTGCAACATCTTCAACGACGGCGCCTTCGAGGTCCTCAAGGACAAGCAGCAGGCCGAGGAAGCCGTCATCCGCCTCGAACACGGGCAGCCGATCACCTTCGGGACCGAGGCCTCGAAGGGGGTCGTGCGCGACACGGCCACCGGCGACCTCAGCGTCGTGCCGGTCACGGAGGACAACAAGGCGGACATCCTGGTCCACGACGCCCACGCGGCGTCCCCGACCACGGCCTTCGCGCTCTCCCGGCTCGCCGACCCCGACACCCTGCACCACACCCCGATCGGCGTCCTGCGCGATGTCGAACGGCCCGTCTACGACGTGCAGATGAGCGACCAGCTCGACGCCGCGATCGAGCGGGACGGCAAGGGCGAACTGGGTGCGCTGCTCGCCGGCGGCGACACCTGGACCGTCGTGGGCTGAGCGCCCGGCAAACAGGGCGAAGTCCGGGCACGCGGCCACCGCGCGCCCGGACTTCCTGCGTTACGCGCCGTCCGCGCGCCCCTCGTCGTACACCTCGCGCGCCGCCTTCACCTCGGGCAGTCGCCGCTCCGTCCAGTCCGCGAGCGCGCGGACCTGCGCGGCGGCCTCGCGGCCCAGTCCGGTGAGCGAGTAGTCGACGCGGGGCGGGATCACGGGCTTGGCGTCGCGGTGGACGACTCCGTCGCGCTCCAGGGTCTGGAGGGTCTGCGCGAGCATCTTCTCGCTGACCCCGCCGATCTCCCGGCGCAGCTCGCTGAACCGGTACGACCGCTCCTCCAGCGCCATGAGCACGAGGACGCCCCACCGGCTGGTGACGTGCTCCAGGACCAGCCGCTGCGGGCACATGCCCTCGCCGGCCGTCGTCCACTCCCGCACCCTGCTCACTGTCACGCCAGTACCTTACTTCAAAGTGGGCACTTACGAATCCTTAGTACCCGATCTACGGTGAAGGAGAACCGCCTCATCAAGGAGATTTCAGACATGAGCTTCGTCGTCACCGGTGCCACCGGCCACCTCGGCCGTCTGGTCGTCGCGCAACTGCTCGACGCGGGCGTCCCCGCCGCACGGATCGCCGCCGTCGTGCGGGACAAGGACAAGGCCGCCGACCTCGCCGACCGCGGGGTCGAGCTGCGCGTCGCCGACTACAGCGTGCCCGGGACGCTCGACGGCGCCTTCCGCGCGGGCGACCGCGTCCTGCTGGTCTCCGGCAGCGAGGTCGGGCAGCGCGTCGCCCAGCACCAGGCCGTGATCGACGCGGCGAAGACGGCCGGCGTCGAACTCCTCGCGTACACCGGGGTGCTCGGCGGCCCGGAGGCCGACTTCGAGCTCGCCGCCGAGCACAAGGTCACCGAGCAGGCGATCCTCGACTCCGGCCTGCCGTACACGTTCCTGCGCAACGGCTGGTACCACGAGAACTACACCGGGAACCTGGCCCCGGTCCTGGAGCACGGCGCCGTCGTGGCGAACGCGGGCGAGGGCCGAATCGCCTCCGCCTCGCGCGCCGACTACGCCGCGGCCGCCGTCGCCGTACTGACCGGCGAGGGCCACGAGAACAAGGCGTACGAGCTGAGCGGCGACGTCGCGTGGTCGCTCGCCGAGTACGCCGCCGAGGTCGGGCGGCAGTCCGGCAAGGAGATCGTCTACCGGGCCGTCACGCCCGAGCAGAACCGCGAGATCCTGCTCGGCGCGGGCCTGCCCGCCCCCTTCGCCGACATCCTCGTGGGCGTGGACACCGCGATCGGGCAGGGGCTGCTCGCCCGGCAGAACGGCGACCTGGCCCGCCTCATCGGCCGCCCCACCACCCCGATCGCCGACGCCATCGCCGCCGCACTGCGCTAACCCCCTTCCGGACGCCCCCGCCCCGGCACATCCGTCAGGACCGTATGGCGATACGGGCATGACGTGCGGGGCTCGGCGGCGCTACCTTCGTGGAGGCCGCCGCGGGGCTGCCGGGTGTCACGAGGGAGGGTTCATGCAGGACGGGGCGGGCACGGAGCCGAAGCCAGGGGGCCAGGGCGCGAACGAGGGGCGCATCGGGCTCCTCAACGGGTTCGCGGCGTACGGGATGTGGGGCCTCGTCCCGCTGTTCTGGCCCCTGCTCAAGCCCGCGGGCGCCGTGGAGGTCCTGGCCCACCGGATGGTGTGGGCGCTGGTCGTCGTCGGCATCGCGCTGCTCTTCGTACGGAAATGGGGCTGGGCGCGCGAGCTGATCCGGCAGCCGAAGCGGCTGGGGCTCGTCACGATCGCCGCGACCGTGATCACGGTCAACTGGGGCGTCTACATCTGGTCCGTGAACTCCGGCCATGTCGTCGAGGCCTCGCTCGGGTACTTCATCAACCCGCTCGTCTCGATCGCGCTCGGCGTCCTGCTCCTGAAGGAACGGCTGCGGCCCGCGCAGTGGGCGGCCGTCGCGACGGGCGTCGTCGCCGTCCTGGTGCTCGCCGTCGGGTACGGGCAGCCGCCGTGGATCTCGCTGGTGCTTGCGTTCTCGTTCGGCACGTACGGGCTCGTGAAGAAGAAGGTCAACCTCAGCGGGCTCGAATCACTCGCCGCCGAGACCGCCGTGCAGTTCCTGCCCGCGCTCGCGTACCTGGCGTGGCTGACGGCGCAGGGCCGGTCGACCTTCGGGACGGAGGGCGTGGGGCACGCCGCGCTGCTCGCGTCGTCCGGACTCATCACGGCCCTCCCACTGGTGTGCTTCGGGGCGGCGGCGATCCGGGTGCCGCTGTCGACGCTGGGACTCCTGCAGTACCTGACGCCCGTCTTCCAGTTCCTGCTCGGGATCTGGTACTTCCACGAGGCGATGCCGGCCGAGCGGCTGGCCGGGTTCTCCCTGGTGTGGCTGGCGCTCATCCTGCTGACCTGGGACGCGCTGCGCACGGCGCGGATCAACCGGACCCGGCTGGCCCAAGCGGCCGCGGAGGCGGCGCGTCAGACGCCAACTTCCGCCCCCACGGAGGAAGTTCGGCCTATAACTGGTGCATGACCCTGCACTGGAAGCTCGTCGTCGACGCCGCCGATCCGCACAACCAGGCCGAATTCTGGGCAGCCACCCTCGGCTACGAGGTCGAGGACAACGCCGCGCTGATCGAACGGCTCCTCGGGTTCGGGGCGGTGAGCGAGGCGGACACCGTGACGCGGTGGGGGCGGCGCGCCTTCCGTGACCTGGTCGCCGTGCGCCACCCCGACGACCCGGTGGACGCGGACACCGGCACCGGGCTCGGCCGCCGGATCCTGTTCCAGCGGGTGCCCGAGGCCAAGAGCGGCAAGAACCGGCTGCACATCGACGTACACGCCGAGGCCGGGCAGCGGGCGGCCGAGGCCGAGCGGCTCACCGGCCTCGGCGCGCGCGTCCTGAACGAGGTGAAGTCGCAGGGCGGGGAGTGGCTGGTGATGGCCGACCCCGAGGGGAACGAGTTCTGCATCCAGTGACCCGGTGCGGCAGACCCCACCCGGCCGTCCGCCGACCCGTCGGCCCGCCGGGTGGTCACCAACTCTTCGCTGAATCCACCCTGTTCACCTCGTAGCGCTCCTTCTAACCGCCGGTAACGTGTGTTCGAACCTCTGGGCGGTCGATGCCGATGTCGCGTCCCGCCCGCGCCTGAAGCCACTCGTTCTGCTCCTGGAGGAGCCTTGACCTACGCACGCCTCCTGGGCGCCTGCACCGCACCGCGTCCGGCCCACGGGGGCGGTGCGTGATGGGGGACTTCACCGGCGGACTCGTGATCGCCCTGCTCCTGTTCCTCCTCTTCATCGGCGCCTGCCTGTTCCTGTCGATGTGGGCCAGCCCCGATCTCCGCGTCGGGGACGAGTTCTTCCGCGTCGGCGAGAACAAGCGGCTCGGCACCCGCCTGACCGGGTTCGCCTACTCCGGCGACATCGCGAACGCCGCCGCCGTCATGTACCTCGTCGGGGTCGTCGCCGTGGCCGGCGGGGACGGCCTGTTCGTCGCCCTGGCCGCGGCACTGTCCCCGCTGCTGATGCGGCAGTGGCTGGCGAAGCGCCTCGCGGGCGTCGGCGGACGCTCGTTCGGCGAGACCGTCGCCCGCCATCTGCCGCCGGGGCCCGGCCGCCGCGCCGCCGGTTTCGCCATGCTGGCCGCGACGGTGCCGCTGCTGACCGCCCAGTTCCAGCCCCTCGGCGACACGGCCCAGATGGTCGGCATCACCGACCTCAGGACCCGGCAGCTGCTCATCGTGCTCATGGGCGCGCTGATCGTCTCCTGCGCGGCGATCGGCGCCACCCGCGGCGCGACCGTGCTGCAGATGGCCAAGATGGCCGGTCTGGTGATCATCGCCCCGCTCCTCGGCCTGCTCGTCCTGATCAGGTTCGGCGGCAGCTTCGGCGCGATCTTCGACGCCGCCGACCGGCAGCGGTCCGGCTCGGCCGGCTATCTGGAGCTGGGCCAGCTCTTCGGCGACGGCCCCGTCGGCTTCGTCGATCTCGCCGCGTTCTGCCTCTGCGTGCTGACCGGCGCGGCCTTCATGCCGTACCTCATCGCGCGCTTCACCGACGCCCCGAAGCCGGCCGACGCACGCCGCATCGCGGGCGTCGGCTTCGCCGTCATCGGCCCCATGTGCGCCGCGGCCGCCCTCATCGGCTTCGGCGCGGCGGCCCTCGTGCCGCAGGAGAAGCTGGTCGCGCAGGGGCAGTTCGGCGGAAACATCATCGCCCGCCTCGCCATCGCCCTGGACGGAGGGGAGGACGGGCTCGGCAAGTGGCTGCTGTTCGTGCTCTGCGCCACCTTCCTGATGGTCCTCGCCGCTGCCGCCGTCCTCCTGCTCTCCGCGGCCGCCTCCGTCGTCCGCGACCTCAGTGCGGGCGGTGCGGTGGCCAAGCCGGAAGGGCTCAAGGCCGACGGCACGACGAGCGTCAGCGCGGGCCGCGCCCGTCTCACCATGGTCACCATCGGCGGCGTGAGCATTCTGCTCGCCGCCCTCACCCCCGACGTCAGCCCACAGTTCTGGCTGATCCTGTCCTACACCGTGACGACCTCGACGGTCCTCCCGCTCGTCATCCACGGGCTGCGCAGCGACCGCCCCATGTCCGCGGCGGCCATGAAGCGCTGCGTCTACGGAAGCACGGCGGCGATCCTGGTCATCACCTTCTTCTCCCCCTCGGTGTCGGGCACGCCGTACGCGCTCTTCCCCGACCTGGACTGGAACTTCTGGCCGTTCCACTCCTCCGTGCTGGTGGGCGCACCCGTCGGCTTCCTGCTCGCCCGGCCGCGGCGCGGCGACCGTCCGGCACGGGGCGCCGCCGCGGCCCAGGAGCGGGCCGAGGCCCCCTACGCCACCAGGGCCGGCTGACCGGATCCCCCGGCGCGGTTCACGACGTGATGTCCTTCGCCGTGAACCGCGCCCACGCGGCTGAGCCGAACACCGCCGCGTACAGGGCCTGAAGTTCAAGGTTCTTGACCACGTCGTCCCAGTAGACCGGCGCTCGCATCAGGTCGGCGAAGGACAGCCACTGGTGCGAGAACAGGTAGGGCTGGATCGCGTGCAGCTGCGGGATCTGGTCGAGGATCTGGACGGTGATCAGCAGGCCCACCGTCGTCGCCATCGCCCCGATACCGCTGCCGGTGAGCGTCGAGATGAACAGCCCGACGGCCGCGATGCCGACCAGGGACGCCGCGACCACGAGCGCGATCAGGAAGGCCCGCCACAGCCCTTCGCCGAAGCCGATCCGGGTGCCGGAGATGGTGACCACGTCGCCGAGCGGGAACAGCAGCAGCCCGGTGACGAGCGCGGAGACCGCCACCACCAGCGTCGCCAGCAGACAGAAGGCCAGCACGGTCGCGTATTTGGTGAGCAGCAGGCGGGTCCGGCCCGCGGGGGCGACCAGCAGATAGCGCAACGTCCCGGCGCTCGCCTCGCCCGCCACGGCGTCACCCGCGACGACGCCGACCGACATGGGCAGGAAGAACGGCAGCGTCGCGGCGAGCGCCGTGAACACCAGGAACAGGCCGTTGTTCGTGATCTGCGCGATGAACGCGGGACCCCCTCCCCCGCCGGCCGCCCCGTCCCCGCTCGTCTCGATCTTCACGGCGACACCGATCAGGATCGGCACGCCAGCCAGGACCGCGAGAAGCGCGAGCGTGCGCCAGCGGCGCAGGGTCACGGTCAGCTCGCTGCGCAGCAGGCCGAGCGTCCACAGAGGGTTCGCCGGTGCCGCGCCCATCGTCTCAACCCGCGACATCGAAGCCCTCCCCCGTCAGCGCGACGAACGCGTCCTCAAGTGAGGCCCGCTCGACACCGAAGCCGCGCACGCGCACGCCCGCGGTGACCAGTGCCGTGTTCAGATCCGCCAAGTCCGTTTCGGGAGGCGGTGGTTCGGCCGTGACCCGCTCGTCCTCCAGGTCGAGGACCGTGAGGCCGTGCTCCTTGAGGACGCGGGCGGCGTCGGCCGGGTCCGGGGTGGTGACGGCGAGCTTTCCGCGTACTCCGGCGGCCAGTTCGGCGACAGGCCCCTGGGTGAGGAGGCGGCCCTTCGCCATCACCGCGGCGTGCGTGCAGACCTGCTCGATCTCGTCGAGCAGGTGGGACGACAGAAAGACGGTGGTGCCGTCGGAGGCCAACTCCCGTACCAGGCTTCTGATTTCGCGCATGCCCTGCGGGTCGAGGCCGTTCGTCGGCTCGTCGAGTACGAGCAGTCGGCGCGGTGTGAGCAGGGCCGAGGCGAGGCCGAGCCGCTGCTTCATGCCGAGCGAGTACGCCTTCGCCTTCTTGCCCGCCGCGGCCGTCAGGCCCACCCGGTCCAGGGCCTCGCCGACCCGCTCCTTGCGGGTTCGGGGGTCGGCGGTCGGGTCGGCGGAGTCGTAGCGCAGCAGGTTGTCCCGGCCGCTGAGGAAGCCGTACAGGGCGGGCCCCTCGATCAGCGCGCCCACCTGCGGCAGCACGGTCCGCACCGCGCGCGGCATGGGCCGGCCGAGGACGCGTGCGGCCCCCGAGGTCGGCTCGATCAGGCCCATCAGCATCCGGATGGTGGTGGTCTTGCCGGAGCCGTTCGGCCCGAGGAAGCCGAAGACGGCGCCCGGCGGGACACTCAGACTGAGCCCGTCGACGGCGAGCTGCCCGCCCCGGTACCGCTTGCTGAGCTCCCGCGTCTCGATGACCGGTTGCTCTTCCATGCCCCTCCTCCGCATACGAGTGAGGGGGCGGTGCGCACCGCCCCCTCACCGTGAATCACCGCTGATTCAGCCCGCGTTCGCCGCCTTCACCAGCGCGTCCTTGGTGACCGCACCTGCGTACGCCTTCCCGTCCTCGGTGACCAGTACGTTCACGAGGCGGGTCGAGTACACGGTGCCGGAGCCGAACTCGCCCTTCACCTGGTCGCCCAGGGAGTTCAGGAACTTCTGCGCGTCGGGCGGCACCTCGGCCGAGCCCTTGCCCGCGGCCAGGCCACTGGCCTCCTTCGGCAGCTTCAGTTCGGCGATCGAGGTCCAGCCCTTGCCGATGACGTTTACGTCGTCGAGGCCGCCGGCCTTGAGCTCATCGGCCTTGAGGTCCTTGGGCATGGCCCCGCGCTCGCTGCGCTGCGTCTTCGCCAGCTCGTCCGCCTCGGTGACCTTCGTGCCCTTCGACGGCTTGAAGTCGAAGGTGGACGCGGCCGGCTTCGCGAAGTCGACCTTGGTGAAGCCCGCGTCGACCACGGCCGCGCCGCCGCCCGCCGGGGTCAGGCTGAACTTGAGCGGCGTACCGGTCTTCGCGTCCACGGACACGGTGACCGCGCCGACCGTCGAACCGGACTGCTTCGGCTTGATCTGCAGCCGGTACGCGTCCCGGCCCGCGACCTGCGAGGTGCCGTCGACCGTGAACGACGTGGTGTCGCCGCCGGCCTTGAGGATCTCGTCCGTGAGCTCCTTCGGCGTCGCCGGAACGCCCTTCGGGGCCTTCTTCGCGTGGTCGCCCGAGCCGTCGGAGTGCGCGCCCTGCTCCTGCTTCGCGTGGTACGCCTCGTCCGACTTGCTGTCGTAGGCCCACACGTCGTCGCCGTTGTGGATCACGCTGTACTCGGACGCGTCGTCGAGGATCGACAGCTTCTGCCGGTCCGCGCCGTCCGCCGCGACGCGCAGCGTGTGCGAGCCGGTGGCCAGCTCGGTCAGCTTCGACTGCGGGTCGGCAGAGGACTTGCCGCCCCCTCGCTCCCCGCCGCCCATGAGGCCGCCGCCCGCGGCGCCGCCGAGCGAGGGCAGGCCCAGATCCGTCTGGATCTTCACGGTGCCGGAGAGCTGCTCGGTGTCCGACTTGGCGATCTTCTCGATGAGCTGTCGCGCGGTGATGTCGGGAAGGTCCGGGTCGCCTGAGCTGGCGAGCGCCGGAACGAGCCCGATCGTCGCCGCGGCCAACCCCACCACGGCCACGGGGACCGCGTAGCGCACGGCCTTGCGGCGCCGCGCGGCGCTCTCGCTGTCTTCGGATGCGTACGGTGCCATGTTCTTGCCCTACCTCCGTGATCGGCGGCGGCTTACCGTCCTGTGCACTCGTCCAGTTTGCGTCCACCCCAAGCCGCCATTCTCACCCGGATTGGTCTGGAGTGGTGTACCCAATCTGACCAAACCGGCCACAAGGAAGCGTCAGACCCCGGGATCAACTCCGCGTACGTCTACGGGATGACACATCGCGGCGGCGCCACCCCCGACCCGTAGGGGGCGACGCCGCCGACCGCTGTACGTGGATCGGGCGTGCTCAGCCGTTCACGAACACGTAGTCCGCCTTGTAGGGCACGCCCACGATCGCCCCGAGGTCACAGCTGCCCGAAGGGGCCACGCCGCCCACGGTGTTGAGGCGCAGGATCTCGGCGGTGTCCGCGAGCAGCCCGTGCGACTTGCCCGACTGGGTGGCCTTGAGGTCCAGTTCGGCGATGTTGCCGTCGCCGTTGGGAGTCCGGGAGACGACCGCCCCGGTCACGGCACTTCCGTCGGGTGCCACCCACTGCGGTACACCGGAGTTGGGCGCGGTGAACGAGTGCCGGATGTGCCCCGCGAGCACGGCGCTCACATCGCGCTGCGCGAAGGCCGCCTTGCCGGTGGCGGGGTCCGTCTTGCACTCGTAGATCTGCCGGCCGCGCACCACGGAGGCCTGGAAGTTGTCGAGGGCGTGGTCAAAGTCGGTCGGTTCGGTGACCCGGTGGAGCTGCCCGCGGACCGCGCCCTTGGGGAACGCGGCCGTGTGCAGATTGGTGTAGAAGGCGCCGGGGTCGGCGGTGAGCCGCCCGAGGAGCGCGGTGTCCTTGACGGTGACGCTGCCCGTGACGCGGTGCCCCTTGGCGTCCCCGAGCACCTTGGTGAAGTCGACCCGCACGTCGCCGTTCGCCCCCTTGGCGCCCTCGTGCAGGTGCAGGGCCGTCGGCTTCCCGACACCCCGCCACTTCACGGCCACGGACACCTGGTCACCCTTGACCCGTACGAACTCCAAGGCGGCGCCGTCCCTGTCTCCGGCGGGCACTTCGTTGGCCCCGTTGAGGCTGGTGGCGAGGACGGTCTCGGTCCCCTCCGATTCCACGGCGAGGGCCTGCGGGGCGGCGAGCCCGGTGACGGCGGCGGCGCCGACGACCGCGGAGACCGCGATCATGCGTGTACCCAGTGTGCCCATGTTCAGTTCTCCCCCTGTCGACCCGACGCCCACCGCGTCGGCCTTCGGGGGAGATACGGCCGGGGCCCGGCTCACGCTCAGCCAATTCAGGCCAGAGCCCCGCAACCGGCGGATTCAGCCCGCCCGATGCACCACCGCGTCGCACAGCTCCAGCATCGCCGCCTTCGCCTCGCACTCCCGCAAAGGCGCCAACGCCGACCTCGCCTCCTCCGCGTAGCGAACCGTGTCGCGGCGGGCCTGCTCCAGCGCCGGGTGAACCCGAAGCCGCGAAACCGCCTCCGCGAGCCGGTCGTCGTCGCCGAGGTCGGAGTCGAGGAGCTCGACCAGCTCCTTGTCCTCGGCGAGACCGAGCCGCTCGGCCCGCTCGCGCAGCCGCAGGACCGGCAGCGTGGCGATGCCCTCGCGCAGATCGGTACCGGGCGTCTTCCCGGACTCGTGCGAGTCGGAGGCGATGTCCAGCACGTCGTCCGCCAGCTGGAAGGCGACGCCGAGCCGCTCCCCGTACTGGGTCAGCACGTCGACCACGGTCTCGTCGGCCCCGGACATCATCGCGCCGAAGCGGCAGGCCACGGCGATGAGCGAGCCGGTCTTGCCGCCGAGCACGTCCAGATAGTGGTCGACCGGGTCCCGCCCGTCGGCCGGTCCCGCGGTCTCCAGGATCTGGCCGGTGACCAGCCGCTCGAACGCCTCCGCCTGGATCCGGACCGCGTCCGGGCCCAGGTCGGCGAGGATGTGCGAGGCGCGCGCGAAGAGAAAGTCGCCGGTGAGCACGGCCACCGAGTTGCCCCAGCGCTGATTGGCGCTCGGCACCCCGCGCCGCACGTCCGCCTCGTCCATCACGTCGTCGTGGTAGAGCGTCGCGAGGTGCGTGAGCTCGACGACGACGGCGGAGGGCACGATGCCCGGCGCATACGGGTCGCCGAACTGGGCCGCGAGGGTCACGAGCAGCGGCCTGAACCGCTTGCCCCCGGCGCGCACCAGGTGCTGGGCGGCCTCCGTGATGAAGGGAACCTCGCTCTTGGTGGCTTCGAGCAGTCCCTCCTCGACAGCCGCCAAACCAGCCTGAACATCAGCCTCGAGGGCCTGGTCCCGCACGCTCAGACCGAAAGTCCCGACGACGGTCACGAGAGGTTCTCCTGTCTGCTGACGATCACGACGCTCACATGGCGAACTCGGTCGATCATTCGGTCGATGACACGGTTTGTCGATGTGTCGCTGCCATCACTCAAGTCAGCGTATCCGGTCGCGTTTCGATCACAGGTGGCACCTGCCCGAACAACCCGGACCAGGCGGCTTCGCGACACCACCGGTATGTTCTTGATCAGCACAGACGACCTGGAGTACGCACTTTGTCCCGCACCGAGAACGACACGGGCACCACGCCACCCCCTGGTGACGACACGGCCTTCTTCGGCCAACCGAGGGGTCTGCTGACGCTGTCCGGCCTGGAGGTCTGGGAACGGTTCTCGTTCCTCGGCATGCAGGCCATCCTCGTCCTGTACTTCGCCGACACCGTCGCGCACGGCGGCATGGGCATGGACCCCGGCAACGCGGCCTCGGTCTCGGCGGCGTACGGCACGCTCGTCTACCTCGTCTCGGTCGCGGGCGGCTGGCTCGCCGACCGGATCCTCGGCTCGTACCGCGCCGTCCTGTGGGGCGGCATCCTCATCGCCTGCGGACATTACTCGATGGCGGTGCCGACACCCACGATGACGTGGGTCGGGCTCGGCCTGATCAGTGCCGGTACCGGCCTGCTCAAGCCGAATGTCGCCTCGATGGTCGGCAAGCTGTACCGGACCGACGACCAGCGCCGTGACGCCGGCTTCGCCCTGTACTACATGGGCATCAACATCGGCGCCTTCGCCGGGCCGCTGATCACCGGCTGGCTCGGCGACCACAAGGGCTGGCACTGGGGCTTCTCGGCCGCCGCCATCGGCATGACGTTCGGCCTGATCCAGTACGTCGCCGGACGCCGTCACCTGGCCGGGCGCACGGAGGCCGCCGAGTACGCGCTGCCGCCCGAGGGGATGCGCAGAGCGGTGCGGCTGATGATCGCGGGCGCCGTCGTGGTGGCCGCGCTCGCGGTGGTCCTGGCCCTGGCCGGGTGGCTGACCATGGGCCGCTTCGTCGACATCCTCACGTACATCTCGGTGATCGCGCCGATCGTGTACTTCGTGGTGATGTTCAGGAGCCCCCGGGTCACTGCGGAGGAGCGCGGCCGCCTCAAGCCCTATCTGGTCCTCTTCATCGCCTCGGTCGCCTTCAACTTCATCCTGTTCCAGGCGTACTCGACGATGATGCTGCTGGCCTCGACGAACGCCGAATCGACCATCCTCGGCTTCGACTTCCCCACCAGCTGGTACGCCTCCGCGCTCGGCGCCTTCGAGGTACTGCTCGCCCCGATCGTGGCAGGCCTGTGGGTGCGGATGGGCAAGCGCCAGCCGCACGCCTCCAACAAGATCGCGATCGGCGTGATCCTGGGCGGCCTGTCGTTCCTGCTGATGGCGCTGCCGACATCCGGCCACAGCAGTGACACGTACAAGATGGCGGCCTGGTGGATCGTCGGCTCGTATCTGCTGCTCGGGCTCGGCGACATCCTCGTCGAGACGTCCGGCATGTCCGCGACGACCAAGCTCGCCCCACAGGCCTTCGCCAGCCAGACCATGGCCCTGTGGTTCCTCTCGCTCGCACTTGCGAACGGGATCCAGGCCCAGGTCGTCAAGCTCTACGGCGAGGTCTCGAACCCCGCCTACTTCGGCGTCAACGGCGCCATCGCGGTCGCGGTCGGTATCGCCGTGATCGCCCTGGCGCCCTGGCTGCGCCGCACCATGCACCCCGTTCACTGAGGTTTCCCCATGACTCCCACGACCCCCCAGCCGAATTCGCCGACGATCCGGACCGAGTTCCCCTTCGGAACGGTCCGCGAGGACATCCGCGTACCCCTGTCGGACGGGACGACGCTCTTCGCCCGCGTATGGCGTCCCGTGACCGACGATCCCGTGCCGGTCCTCCTCGAATACCTCCCGTACCGGGCCTCCGACTGGACGGCGCCGCGCGACTGGCAGCGGCACCCCTGGTACGCGGGCCATGGCTACGCCTCCGTACGCGTGGACGTGCGCGGGCACGGCAACAGCGAGGGAATGCCGACCGACGAGTACTCCGAGACGGAGCTCGCCGACGGCGTCGAGGTCGTGAACTGGCTCGCCGCGCAGCCCTGGTCCTCCGGCAAGGTCGGCATGTTCGGCATCTCCTGGGGCGGCTTCAACTCCCTCCAGATCGCGGCCCTGGCCCCCGAGCCGCTGAAGGCGATCGTGACCGTCTGCTCGGCGGACGACCGCTACGACAACGACGTGCACTACATGGGCGGCTCCGTGCTCGCCGTGGACATGCACGCGTGGGCGGCGACGATGCTCGCGTTCGTGTCGCGCCCGCCGGACCCGAAGTACGTCGGGGACGCCTGGAAGGACATGTGGACGAAGCGCCTCGACGCCGTCGACCCGTTCATCCACACGTGGCTCGACCACCAGACCCGCGACGACTACTGGCGGCACGGCAGCGTCTGCGAGGACTACTCCGCGATCAAGGCGGGCGTGCTCGCGGTCGGCGGCTGGCACGACCCGTACCGGGACACGGTGCTGCGGCTCGCGGAGCACCTCCCCGACGAGCAGATGCGCGGCATCATCGGCCCCTGGTCGCACCAGTACCCGGACCGCGGGCTGCCGCCGGGCCCGGCCATCGGCTTCCTCCAGGAGACGCTGCGCTGGTGGGACCACTGGCTGAAGGGCGAGGACACGGGCGTCATGTCCGAGCCCAAGCTCCGCTCGTACATCAGCGACTCGCACCCGCCGGCGACCGTCTACGAGCAGCTGCCGGGCCGCTGGGTCGGCGAGCCGTCCTGGCCGTCCCCGAACGTCTCCCCCGTCCGGTACGCACTCCAGGGCCCGGCCCAGATCGTGCGTTCGCCGCAGCACACGGGCCTCGACGCGGGCCGCTTCTTCCCGTTCGGGAACGACGCGGACCTGCCGCCCGACCAGCGCGAGGAGGACGCGAAGTCGGCGTGCTTCGAGTTCGAGGTGCCGCAGGACGTACAGGTGCTCGGCCGGCCGCGCGTGACGCTGCGGCTGACGTGCCCGGTGGAACGCGGACAGGTCGTGGCGCGGGTGTGCGACGTGGCGCCGGACGGCTCCTCGACGCTGGTGACGCGCGGCGTCCTCAACCTGTCCTCCCGACACGGACGCGATCAGAACGTGCCGTGGGAGCCGGGGACGACGGAGGACGTGACGTTCGACCTGAACGGCATCGGCCACGCCTTCCCCGCCGGGCACCGCATCCGGCTCGCGGTCTCGTCCGCGTACTGGCCGTGGATCTGGCCGCAGGCCGGTTCGGAGGCCGGGTTCACGCTCGACCCGGTGGGCAGCGCGCTGGAACTCCCGGTGCGCGGCGCCGAACCGGGTGGCGACATCACCTTCGCCGGCCCCGAGCAGTCGGAGCCGCTCGGGGTGGTCTACCCGGAGACGCTGGAGGGCCCGCGCCCGGAACGCCTCGTCGTACGGGACGTCGCGGCGGGCGAGTGGCGCATGGAGGTCGACCCGCGCTACGGCGGCACGCGCCTGTACCCGGACGGCCTGGAGTTCACCGAGGACGCGCTGGAGACGTACGTCATCAACGAGTCCGACCCCCTGTCGGCCCGCACCCGCTCCGACTGGACGATCCGCCTGCACCGCCCGGACCAGGACTGGGACGCCCACGTCGAAACCCACTCCGAAATCACATGCACGGAGAGCGAGTTCGTCACGTCGAGCGAGGTGGTGTGCCGGGACGGGGACGAGGTGGTGTTCCACCGGACGTGGGAGAAGCGCATTCCGCGGACGGCGGGGTAGCAATTCCAGCCCCTCCGGCGATTGAGGCGCGGGGTCCGGGGCGGAGCCCCGTGGCGTGGGTCCGTCAGGCCAGCAGCCTGTCCAGGACCACCGCCACCCCGTCCTCCTCATTCGACGAAGTCACCTCGTCGGCGACCGCCTTGAGCTCGGGATGCGCGTTGGCCACGGCGACGCCCCGCCCCGCCCACGCGAACATCGGCACATCGTTCGGCATATCGCCGAAGGCAATCGTGTCGGCGGCCCCCACACCGAGCCGCTCCGCGGCAAGGCTGAGCCCGGTCGCCTTGGTCACGCCGCGCGGCTGCAGCTCGACCGTCCCGGGCCCGGACATCGTGACGGTGGCGAGCGGCCCCACCGCGGCTCTCGCCACCGCCGCCAACTCGTCGTCGGACAGCGACGGGTGGCGCAGCAGCACCTTGCTGATCGGTTCGGCCCAGAGCGCCGCGCGCCCCCGGACCCGTACCGCGGGCAGCGTCGGATGCGGCATGAGGTAGCCGGGCTCGATGAGCGTGAGGCCCTCCACCCCGTCCTGGTCGACGGCCGCGTACACCTGTCCGACCTCGGCCTCGATCTTCCCGAGGGCCTGCTCGGCGAGGTCCCGGTCGATCGTCAGCGACCACAGCAGCCGGTCCCGCACACCGTCGTACAGCTGCGCCCCCTGCGCGCACACGGCGATTCCGCTCCCGCCGAGGTCGTCGAGGATCGGCTTCACGCGGGGCGCGGGCCGCCCCGTCACCACGATGTGCCGGGCGCCCGCGGCGACGGCCGCCGCCAGGGCGTCGCGGGTCCGGTCGGAGACCGTGTCGTCGGCGCGCAGCAGCGTGCCGTCCAGGTCAGTGGCGATGAGTGCATATGCGGGTGCGGACATGATCCGAAGAATACGGACCGGCCGTCCCCCCGACCCGTCGAGTACCGGCCGCCCTGGCAAGGTACGGCCGGTCACGACGTGGTCGTGTCATCTGTTCGGGTTACGCCCCGGATCGGTCAACCGGTCCAAGAACACCGGTAGTTGCGGGTGACACCCGTCAACCGTGCGCCGACGCGAGGTGCCGGGCGAGCCGCGGCGAGGCGAACTCCGTGCCACACACGAAGCGCATGACAGGGCCGTACGAGGACCCGCCCAGCATGCCCGTGAAGTACAGGCCGGGAACGGACGACACATAGCCGGCGCCGAGCCGCGGCGTGCCCCGGCTGGTGGCGAGCCGCGTGCGCAGCCCCTCGCCCAGGAACGGCATCGCCGCCAGGTCCACCCGGTACCCCGTCGCCGCGATGACATGGTCGGCGGACAGGTCGTCGGCGCGCCCGCCGAGCGTGCGCACGCTCAGGACGGGCGCCCCCTGGGACACCGTCACCCGCTCGATCCCCGCGACGTCGCGCACCGCGACCTTGCCCTCGAACCGCTCCTTCAGCCACCACGCGCCCAGCGGCCCGAGCACCCTCCGGACCAGGAAGTGCCGCGCCTGCGGCGGGAGATGGCGGTACGGGTGCGGGTAGTACGTGAGCGCGTAGAGCGACCACGCGTTGCCGAACGGAGTCTCCGGGCGGAACTTCGGCTGCTGCCACGGCGGCGCCCCGAAGCGCACCCGGCCCTTGCCGCGCCCGACCACCGTCACCGTCGCGCCCGCCTCCGCAGCGAGCGCCGCCGTCTCCAGCGCGGACTGGCCCGCACCGACGACGATCAGCTCCTTGCCCGCGAACCGCGACAGGTCGTGGTGCTGCGCGCTGTGCGAGACCGGGCCCGTGGGGGCAGGTCCGTCCGGCACGGCCGCGGCGAACTCCCCTGGCAGGTGCTCCAGGCCGGACAGGCCGGTGGCGACGACCACCGCCCGCGCCGTGAACTGCTCGCCCGAGTCCAGCTTCAGCTCGAAGCCCTCGCGCCCGCGCCGGTCCACGGAGACGACCCGCACCCGCTCGAGTTCGGGCACCAGCCTCTTCTGGAACCAGTCGCCGTACGCCACGAACGTGTCGGCGGATATCAGGTCCTCGTCCGTGACGAGCCGCTTGATCCCTGCCGCGTCGCAATAGTCGACCAGCTTGTGTCCTCGCTGCGGCGCGTCGATGTTCGACGCGGACGGCACCGACTTGAGGATCATGCCTTCGGGCATGTGCGAGCGCCAGCTCACCATGGGTTCCCCGAAGACCCTGACGGGTATCCCGCGCGCCCTCAAGTGCGCCGCGGTGGACAGGCCGTAGGGCCCCGCCCCAATGACTGCTACCGGATGATTCACGAAGCCCCTCCCCAGGACGACGCCGTGTCACCTACTTCGTCCACTTCGTTCCGGCCCTGCCGCCGGGTGTACTAGGCGGCCGAACCGGTGCTGCTGCCGCGGCGGTTGGTCCGCCACAGCTGGTACAGATGCTTCGCTCCGGGCCTTACGAGCCGGGCGAGCATCGTGAAGAACGGCCGCGGATCGTCGGCCGCCCACCACGCCAGCTCCGTGCCGCTCGCGCGGGACGGGGCGTGCGGGGTCGTATAGCCGCTGCGCCGGTACGCCAGCAGGGCCGGCAGGTCGATGTTCTCGACGACGTAGCGGTGTCCCGCCCGCTGTTCCCCCTCCGGAACGGTGCGGCCGGTGAGTGCGAGGTGCATGGCACGGACGACATCGACGCCCGCCTCGTTCTCGAAGAGGCGGAACTGGGCGCCCATCCGCGGATTGAAATCGAGCAGCTTGTACTGTCCGTCGCGCCGGTCGAAGCGCAGGTCGAGGTCGATGATTCCGGTGAAGCCGATCTGTTTGATGAAACGTGCGGCGACGTCCGCGAGTTCCGGATTGTCGACGACGTACGCGTTCGCCGTCATGCCCGCGTGCGGCGGCCAGGAGCGGACCTTGACCCCGGTGAACATCGCGAGCGGCGTGGAGTCCTGGTCGAAGTACGCGTGCACGATCCAGTCCTCGGCGTCCTCGCGCGGCAGATACTCCTGGAGGATCACGCCGGGCTTCTCGCCCCAGTCAAGGGCGAGTTGACGCAGCCCTGCCGGGGTCGCGATCTTCGTGGTCCCGTTGACGGCGGGCTGCGAGCGCCGCGTGAACGCCTCCCGATTCTTCGCCACGACCGGGAACCGGGCCTTCACCGCGAACTCCTCGATGTCCGCGTACGACATCGGGAACGCGGCCGTCGGCGACGGAATGCCGTGCTCCACGCACAGTTCGTGCAGCCCCTGCTTGCTCGCGAGACGGCGCGGCAACTCCCGCTCCACCCGCGGGAAGAGCAGGCCCGCACCGGCGAGCGGGTCCTGGTGCTCGGCGATGAGGACCGCGGCTTCCTCGTCCGTCGGGATCAGCACCGTCGGCCGGCCGATCCGGCGGGCGGCGCGCAGCAGCCCCTCGACAAGCCGCTCCGGTTCCTCCGTGCCCGTCGTGCGCCAGGTAAAGGCCCGGCGCAGATAACGCGAGGCCGCCGCGGGTGTGTACCGGTCCTCCGTGATCGCGTACATCGGCACGCCGAGGCGCCCCAGGCTGCGGATCGCGCCCACTCCTCCGTGGTGCAACGGATAGTCGCCGAACTTCACGATCAGGCCCGGGACATCACGGTCCACGGCGAACGGCACGCCTCCGGCACTGCCGTCACTCCTGGTGCTCCCGGCCACGGGTCCCCCCACGCGTCCCCCCTTGGACCCGGACCTTGAATGCAGGGCTCAGCCCCGTCCGTGCCCACCGGACAATGACGCTAAGCCGGAACCCACCACTCCATCAACGGGTCATTCGGACATTGCGAACTCTTTAGGCACTGCCGCTATACGGCACCTCCCACGTAACGTGTGGCGCACCCGAATGGAAAGTGAGGCCCGCAGGCATGGCACCCGCAGCCACCTCCGAGTCCGCGTCCGAGCCCACCCCGCTCGGCCGTCTCGACCCACTCGACCTTCCCGAAGGCCACCCCTTCGGCCCGCACAACCTTCCGTACGGAGTCTTCTCCCTCGCCGACGACGCCTCCGACGACGCCTCCGGCGGCGGCTCGGGCGACGCTTCGAGCGGCACTTCGGGCGGCGCCGGGCGCTCGGTGGGCGTCCGGATAGGGGATCACGTCCTGGACGCGGGCGGCGCCGCCGCGGCCCTCGGCTCCCCGTACGTCACGCTCCTGGCCCGCCCGAGCCTCAACTCCCTGCTGGCGGCCGGTCGTACGACCTGGTCCGACGTGCGCCGCGCCCTGACGGCCTGGGTCACGGTCCCGGCCCACCGCGAGGTCGTCCGCCCCTTCCTGCACCCCCTCTCCTCGGTCACGCTGCACCTCCCGTTCGAGGTCGCGGACTACGTCGACTTCTACGCGTCCGAGAACCACGCCTCGAACCTCGGCCGCCTCTTCCGCCCCGACGAGGAGCCCCTGAAGCCCAACTGGAAGCACATGCCGGTGGGTTACCACGGCCGCTCCGGCACGGTCGTCGTCTCCGGCACGGACGTGGTGCGCCCCTCGGGCCAGCGCAAGGCCCCGGCCGACCCGGCCCCGGTCTTCGGCCCGTCCGTCCGCCTCGACATCGAGACGGAGGTCGGCTACGTGGTGGGTGTCCCGTCGCAGCAGGGCACACCGGTCCCGCTGGCGTCCTACCGGGACCACGTCTTCGGCCTCTGCCTCCTCAACGACTGGTCGGCGCGCGACATCCAGAACTGGGAGACGGTGCCGCTCGGCCCGCACCTCGGCAAGTCGTTCGCGACGTCGATCTCCGCGTGGATCACCCCGCTCGAAGCCCTGGACGCGGCCCGCGTGGGCCCGCCGGAGCGGACAGTGCCGCTGCTCCCCTACCTGGACGACAGCGGCCCCGAGGCGACCGCAGACCCGGCCGGCTACGACCTGCGTATCACGGTCACCCTCAACGGCCAGGTCATCTCCGAACCCCCCTTCTCCGGCATGTACTGGACGGGCGCCCAGATGCTCGCCCATATGACGGTCAACGGCGCCTCCCTGCGCACCGGCGACCTCTACGGCTCAGGCACGATCAGCGGCACGGAGGAAAACGAGCGCGGCTCCCTGATCGAAATCACCTGGAACGGCCAACAGCCACTCCCCCTCCCCGACGGCAAACGCGGCTTCCTGGAGAACGGCGACGTGGTCACCCTCTCCGCCTGGGCCCCCGGCCCGGACGGCGCGAGGGTCCAACTGGGCGAGGTCACGGGCCGCATCGTGCCCTCAACCTGAGTGACACCGGGGGCGGGGCAAGCCCCTCCGGCCGGGTGAGCAAATTAAGCCCCGCTCTTTGGACGAGAGCCCGCGGGGTCCGGGGCAGAGCCCCGAGACGCCCACCCCGTACTACCAGTCCACATCCTCCGGCACCGGCTCATCCTCCGGCGGCGGCTCCTGGCCCACATAGTCGGGCCAGGGCTCGTCGTCCCGCCCGCCCCCGGAGGGCGCCGCGTCACCCCGGAGCCCCGCCAAAACCCCCAGCACACCTTCCCCCCACGTCGCCAACTTCTTCTCGCCCACCCCACCGATCGTGCCCAACTGGGCCAGAGACGTGGGCTGTTGCAGCGCGATCTCGCTCAGCGTCGCATTCTGGAAGATGACGTACGCCGGCACCCCGTGCTCCTTCGCCTGCGCCCCGCGCCACGCCCGCAGCGCCTCGAAGACCGGCGCCACCTCCGCCGGCAGCTCGACCGCGGGCGCCTTGCCCTTGCGCTCACGGGCCACCGCCGCACGAGGCGCCGGCTTCGGCTCCTTGCGCAGCCGCACCTCCCGCTGCCGCCCCAGCACGGAGCCGCTCTCCTCGGTGAGCACCAGCGTCCCGTACTCGCCCTCGACGGCGATGAGCCCCTGCGCCAGCAACTGCCGCACCACGCCCCGCCATTCGGTCTCGGCCAGCTCCTCGCCGATGCCGAAGACGGAGAGCTGGTCGTGGTCGAACTGGATGACCTTGGCGCTGCGCTTGCCGAGCAGGATGTCGATGATCTGGCCCGCGCCGAACTTCTGTCGCCGCTCCCGCTCCAGCCGCACCACGGTCGACAGGATCTTCTGCGCGGCGACCGTGCCGTCCCACGTCTCGGGCGGCGACAGGCATGTGTCGCAGTTGCCGCAGGACTCGGCGCCCTCCTGCCCGAAGTAGGTGAGCAGCTGGGCCCGGCGGCACTGCGCCGTCTCGCACAGCGCCAGCATCGAGTCGAGGTGGGCGGAGGCCCGGCGCCGGAACGCCTCGTCCCCCTCCCCCATGTTGATCAGCTTCCGCTGCTGCACCACGTCCTGCAGCCCGTACGCCATCCATGCCGTCGACGGCATGCCGTCACGCCCGGCACGGCCCGTCTCCTGGTAGTAGCCCTCGACGGACTTCGGCAGGTCGAGGTGGGCGACGAACCGTACGTCCGGCTTGTCGATGCCCATGCCGAACGCGATGGTCGCGCAGACGACGAGGCCCTCCTCGCGCAGGAACCGCGACTGGTGCCTCGCACGCGTGCCCGCGTCCAGGCCCGCGTGGTACGGCACCGCCTCGATCCCGTTGCGACTGAGGAACTCGGCTGTCGCCTCCACGGACTTGCGGGACAGGCAGTAGACGATGCCCGCGTCGCCCTCGTGCTCCTGCTTGAGGAAGCTGAGCAGCTGCTTCTTCGGGTCGGCCTTGCCGACGATCCGGTACTGGATGTTGGGCCGGTCGAAGCTCGCCACGAAGTGCTTGGCGTCCGGCATGCCGAGGCGCTGGGTGATCTCCTGGTGCGTGGCGTGCGTCGCCGTCGCGGTCAGGGCGATGCGCGGCACGTCGGGCCAGTTCTGGCCGAGCACGGACAGCGTCAGATAGTCGGGACGGAAGTCGTGGCCCCACTGCGCGACACAGTGTGCTTCGTCGATCGCGAAGAGGGAGACCTTGCCGCGGGAGAGCAGTCCGAGCGTGGAGTCGAGACGCAGCCGCTCGGGCGCCAGATAGAGCAGGTCGAGCTCGCCCGCGAGGAACTCGGCCTCCACGAGGCGGCGCTCCTCGAAGTCCTGCGTCGAGTTCATGAACCCGGCGCGCACCCCGAGCGCCCGCAGCGCGTCCACCTGGTCCTGCATCAGCGCGATCAGCGGCGAGACGACGATCCCCGTACCGGCTCTGACCAGCGCCGGGATCTGGTAGCAGAGCGATTTGCCGCCACCGGTCGGCATGAGCACGACGGCGTCCCCACCGCCCACCACGTGATCGATGATCGCTTCCTGCTCGCCGCGGAAAGCGTCGTACCCGAAGACCCGGTGGAGCGTGGCTAGCGCCTCGCTCCCGGTCACCTCGCTCATAACCTGTGTCCCGTCCATCGCCCTGCCCCCGTGCGTCCAGCTCGTCTCGACTTCTCCAGTAACGATAGGGGTCCGGACTGACACCCCGGAAAGTTATCCACAGGCTGGGGGCATTCCTTGGACACCTGGGAGCATTCCCTGCACGCATGGAGGCCCGGCCCCCTCCCAGGGACCGGGCCTCACCATGCGCAACAGCGGCGGTATCGCTACCGCACAAACACCCCGGCCTGGCCCGCCAGGTCCAGGAAGTACTGCGGCGCGAGCCCCAGCACGATCGTGACCGCGACGCCCACCCCGATCGTCGTCATGGTCAGCGGCGAGGGCACGGCCACGGTCGGGCCGTCCGCCTTCGGCTCGCTGAAGAACATGAGGACGATGACGCGGATGTAGAAGAACGCGGCGATCGCCGAGGACACGACACCGACCACGACGAGCGCGCCCGCGCCGCCCTCGGCCGCCGCCTTGAACACGGCGAACTTGCCCGCGAACCCGGAGGTGAGCGGGATACCGGCGAAGGCCAGCAGGAACACCGCGAAGACCGCCGCCACCAGCGGCGACCTGCGCCCGAGCCCCGCCCACTTCGACAAGTGCGTCGCCTCGCCTCCCGCGTCGCGCACCAGCGTCACCACGGCGAAGGCGCCGATCGTCACGAAGGAGTACGCGGCCAGGTAGAAGAGGACGGACGAGACCCCGTCGGGCGTGGTCGCGATGACACCGGCCAGGATGAAGCCGGCGTGCGCGATGGAGGAGTACGCGAGGAGCCGCTTGATGTCGGTCTGCGTGATCGCGACGATCGCGCCGCCCAGCATCGTGACGATGGCGACGGCCCACATGACAGGACGCCAGTCCCAGCGCATCCCCGGCAGGACGACGTACAGCAGACGCAGCAGCGCGCCGAAGGCCGCGACCTTCGTGGCCGCCGCCATGAACCCGGTCACCGGCGTCGGCGCGCCCTGGTACACGTCCGGCGTCCACATGTGGAACGGGACGGCGCCGACCTTGAACAGCAGGCCCATGCCGACCAGCGCCATGCCGATGAGCAGCAGCGCATCGTTGCCCATGGTGTCGGCGAGAGCCGGATCCACGTTCTGGATCGAGCCGTCGACGACGCTCGCGATCGTGGCGTACGAGACGGAGCCCGCGTAGCCGTACAGGAGCGCGATGCCGAACAGGGTGAAGGCGGACGCGAAGGCGCCGAGCAGGAAGTACTTGACCGCGGCCTCCTGCGACATGAGCCGCTTGCGGCGGGCCACGGCGCACAGCAGGTACAGCGGGAGCGAGAAGACTTCCAGGGCGATGAACAGCGTCAGCAGGTCGTTCGCCGCAGGGAAGACCAGCATGCCGCCGATCGCGAAGAGCGCCAGCGGGAACACCTCGGTGGTGGTGAACCCGGCCTTTATGGCCGCCTTTTCACTGTCGCTGCCGGGCACGGAGGCGGCCTGCGCGGCGAAGGAGTCGACGCGGTTGCCGTGCGCCTCCGGGTCGAGCCGCCGCTCGGCGAACGTGAAGATCGCGACGATCCCGGACAGCAGGATGGTCCCTTGGAGGAACAGCGCCGGGCCGTCGACGGCGATCGCGCCCATGGCCGCGATGTGCGCCTTCGTCGTCCCGTACCCGCCGGCCGCGAGCCCCACGACCGCCGCGAAGGCGGCCGCGAGCGCGACGACCGCGAGGAACACCTGCACGTAGTAGCGGGACCGGCGCGGCACCAGGGCCTCGACCAGGATCCCCAGGACGGCGGCACCGATGACGATCAAGGTCGGCGACAATTGCGCGTACTCGATCTTCGGTGCGTCGATCTTGGAGATCGGATCGGCCGCCGTTGTCCACAGGCTGTGGACGGAAGAAGCACTCACCAGTGCACTCATTTGTGAGCCGCCTCCACTTCCGGCTTCGGGTCCTTCTTGTGGACGTCGGACAGGGTGTGCTTGACCGCCGGGTTCACCAGCTCGGTGAGCGGCTTCGGGTAGACGCCGAGGAAGATCAGTACGCCGATCAGCGGGACGACGACCGCGAGCTCACGCACCCGCAGATCCGCGATGCCCTCGGTCGACGGCTTCACCGGGCCCGTCATGGTGCGCTGATAGAGAACCAGCGTGTAGAGCGCGGCGAGCACGATGCCGAAGGTGGCGATGATGCCGATCACCGGGTAGCGCGTGAACGTGCCGACCAGGACCAGGAATTCACTCACGAAGGGCGCGAGGCCCGGCAGCGAGAGAGTGGCGAGGCCGCCGATCAGGAACGTACCGGCGAGCACCGGGGCGACCTTCTGCACGCCTCCGTAGTCCGCGATGAGCCGCGAACCGCGCCGCGAGATCAGGAAGCCGGCGACCAGCATCAGCGCCGCCGTCGAGATCCCGTGGTTGACCATGTAGAGCGTCGCGCCGGACTGGCCCTGGCTGGTCATCGCGAAGATGCCCATGATGATGAAGCCGAAGTGCGAGATCGACGCGAAGGCGATCAGGCGCTTGATGTCGCGCTGGCCGACCGCGACCAGCGCCCCGTAGACGATGCTGATGAGGGCGAGCACCAGGATCACCGGCGTCGCCCACTTGCTCGCCTCCGGGAACAGCTGGAGGCAGAAGCGGAGCATCGCGAACGTGCCGACCTTGTCGACAACTGCCGTGATGAGTACGGCGACCGGGGTGGTGGCCTCCCCCATCGCGTTCGGCAGCCAGGTGTGCAGCGGCCACAGCGGGGCCTTCACCGCGAAGGCGAAGAAGAAGCCCAGGAAGAGCAGCCGCTCGGTGTTGGTCGCCATGTCGAGCGAGCCGTTGGCCCGCGCGGCGGCGATCTCCTGGAGCGAGAAGTTCCCCGCCACTACGTAGAGGCCGATGACGGCCGCCAGCATGATGAGGCCGCCGACCAGGTTGTAGAGGAGGAACTTGACGGCCGCGTACGAGCGTTGGGTCGCGGCCTCCTTCTCGCCGTGCTGGCCCGCCCGGTCCCCGAAGCCGCCGATGAGGAAGTACATCGGGATGAGCATGGCTTCGAAGAAGATGTAGAAGAGGAAGACGTCGGTGGCCTCGAAGGAGATGATCACCATCGCCTCGACGAGGAGGATCAGGGCGAAGAAGCCCTGCGTCGGGCGCCACCTCGTGTTCCCGGTCTCCTGCGGGTCGGCGTCGTGCCAGCCCGCGAGGATCACGAACGGGATCAGCAGCGCGGTCAACGCGATGAGCGCCACCGCGATGCCGTCCACACCCAGCTCGTAGCGGACCCCGAAGTCCGCGATCCACGCGTGGGATTCGGTGAGTTGGAAGCGTCCGCCGCCCGGGTCGAAGCGGACCGCGACCACCGCCGCGAGCACCAGGGTGGCGAGCGAGAACAGCAGCGCGAGCCACTTGGCCGCGGTGCGCTGCTTCGCCGGCACGGCGGCCGTGGCGATCGCGCCCACGGCCGGCAGTACCGCCGTCGCTGTCAGCAGAGGAAAGGACATCGGTATCAGACCGCCCTCATCAGCAGGGTCACCGCGGCGATGAGCGCCGCGCCGCCGAACATCGAGACGGCGTACGAGCGCACGTAGCCGTTCTGGAGTTTGCGCAGCCGACCGGAGAGGCCGCCGACCGAGGCCGCCGTCCCGTTGACCACCCCGTCGACCAAGGTGTGGTCGACGTATACGAGGGAGCGCGTCAGGTGCTCGCCGCCGCGCACCAGGACGACGTGGTTGAAGTCGTCCTGGAGCAGGTCACGCCGTGCGGCGCGGGTGAGCAGCGAGCCGCGCGGGGCGACGGCGGGAACCTCGCGGCGCCCGTACTGGACCCAGGCAAGACCCACACCGATCACCAGGCACACCATGGTGGCTCCGGTGACCACGCCCGCGCTGATGGGCGCGTGCCCGTGGTCGTGCCCGGTGACGGGCTCCAGCCAGTGCAGGAAGCGGTCCCCGATGGAGAAGAAGCCACCGGCGAAGACCGAGCCGACCGCGAGCACGATCATCGGGATCGTCATGGACGAGGGCGACTCGTGCGGGTGCGGCTCATGGCCCTCCGCGTCGGGCTGCCAGCGCTTCTCGCCGAAGAAGGTCATGATCATCACGCGGGTCATGTAGAACGCCGTGATGGCCGCGCCCAGGAGGGCGACGGAGCCGAGGATCCAGCCCTCGGTGCCGCCCTTGGCGAACGCCGCCTCGATGATCTTGTCCTTGGAGAAGAAGCCGGACAGGCCCGGGAATCCGATGATCGCCAGATACCCGAGGCCGAACGTCACGAAGGTGACCGGCATGTACTTCCGCAGGCCGCCGAACCTCCGCATGTCGACCTCGTCGTTCATGCCGTGCATGACCGAACCGGCGCCGAGGAACAGGCCCGCCTTGAAGAAGCCGTGCGTGACCAGGTGCATGATCGCGAACACATAGCCGATGGGGCCGAGGCCCGCGGCGAGGATCATGTAGCCGATCTGCGACATCGTCGAGCCGGCGAGCGCCTTCTTGATGTCGTCCTTGGCGCAACCGACGATCGCACCGAACAGCAGCGTGACCGCGCCGACGATGGTGACGACGAGCTGTGCGTCCGGCGCCCCGTTGAAGATCGCGCCGGAGCGGACGATCAGGTAGACGCCCGCGGTCACCATGGTCGCGGCGTGGATGAGGGCCGAGACCGGGGTCGGGCCCTCCATCGCGTCCCCGAGCCAGGACTGCAGCGGCACCTGCGCCGACTTGCCGCACGCGGCGAGCAGCAGCATCAGACCGATCGCGGTGAGCTTGCCCTCGGAGGTGTCACCGACGCTGTCGAGCACCGGCTTGAAGGCGAACGTCCCGAAGGTCGTGAACATCAACATGATGGCGATGGACAGACCCATGTCGCCGACCCTGTTGACCAGGAACGCCTTCTTCGCGGCCGTGGCCGCGCTCGGCTTGTGCTGCCAGAAGCCGATGAGCAGGTACGAGGCGAGGCCCACGCCCTCCCAACCGACGTACAGCAGCAGGTAGTTGTCGGCGATGACCAGGAGGAGCATCGCCGCGACGAACAGGTTCAGGTAGCCGAAGAAGCGGCGGCGCCGCTCGTCGTGCTCCATGTAGCCGATCGAGTACAGGTGGATCAGCGTGCCCACACCGGAGATCAGCAGGACGAACGTCATCGACAGCTGGTCCAGCTGGAAGGCGACGTCCGCCTGGAAGCCCTCGACGGGGATCCAGCTGAACAGGTGCTGGCTGAGCGTGCGGTCCTCCGGGCCCATGCCGAGCATGTCGGTGAAGAGCACGACGGCGATCACGAAGGAGACGGCCGCGAGCAGTGTGCCGAGCAGATGACCCACCCGGTCCAACGCCCGCCCGCCGCACAGCAGTACGGCCGCTCCGAGCAGTGGCGCTGCGACGAGCAGCGCAATCAGGTTCTCCACGATTCAGCGACCCCTTACAGCTTCATCAGGCTGGCGTCGTCGACCGAGGCCGAGTGGCGGGAACGGAACAGCGACACGATGATCGCGAGCCCCACCACGACCTCGGCGGCGGCGACGACCATCGTGAAGAACGCGATGATCTGGCCGTCGAGATTGCCGTGCATCCGGGAGAACGCGACGAACGCGAGGTTGCACGCGTTCAGCATCAGCTCGATGCACATGAACACGACGATCGCGTTCCGCCTGATGAGCACGCCGGTGGCGCCGATCGTGAACAACAGGGCGGCGAGATACAGGTAGTTGACCGGATTCACTTCGAAGCCTCCTCGGCCCGGTCGCGATCCGAGCGCTCCAGGCGGTCGGACGACCGCTGCTCCAGAGCCTTCAGATCGCTCATCGCCTCACCGGAGACATCCCGGATCTGACCGCGCTCGCGCAGCGTCTGCATGACCGTGAGCTCCGAGGGGGTGCCGTCGGGCAGCAGACCGGCAATGTCCACCGCGTTGTGCCGGGCGTAGACACCCGGGGCGGGCAGCGGCGGGAGGTGCTTGCCCTCGCGCACCCGCTCTTCCGCCAACTCGCGCTGTGTCTTGGCCCGTTCGGTGCGCTCGCGGTGCGTCAGCACCATCGCGCCGACGGTGGCCGTGATCAGCAGGGCGCCGGTGATCTCGAAGGCGAAGACGTACTTGGAGAAGATGAGGGCCGCCAGGCCCTCCACGTTCCCCCCGGCGTTCGCCTTGCCGAGTCCGTTGAACTGCGTCAACGAGGCCTGGCCGATGCCCGCGATGAGCAGCACCCCGAAGCCGATCCCGCACAGGGCGGCGAGCCAGCGCTGCCCCTTGATGGTCTCCGTCAGGGAGTCGGCCGCGGTGACGCCGACGAGCATCACCACGAAGAGGAACAGCATCATGATCGCGCCCGTGTAGACGACGATCTGCACGATGCCCAGGAAGTACGCCCCGTTGGCGAGGTAGAAGATCGCCAGGATGATCATGGTGCCGGCCAGGCACAGGGCACTGTGCACGGCCTTCTTCATCAGGATCGTGCACAGGGCGCCGATGACGGCGACTGTGCCTAGGATCCAGAACTGGAAGGCCTCACCGGTGGAGGTGCCCGCGGCGAGCGTGGTCGCCGCGGTGAGCTGCGCGCTCATACGTCCGCCCCCTCGGCGTCCTCGGAAGGCTTCTCGCCCTTGGAGACGGCCACTTGGGGCTCCGTGCCGGGCGCCGCCTCGGTGACGAGACCCCGGTAGTAGTCCTGCTCGTCCGTGCCGGGGAAGATCGAGTGCGGGCTGTCGACCATGCCCTCGTCGAGCCCGGCGAGCAGCTGCTCCTTGGTGTAGATGAGGTTGGCGCGACTGCTGTCGGCCAGCTCGAACTCGTTCGTCATCGTCAGCGCGCGCGTGGGGCACGCCTCGATGCACAGTCCGCACAGAATGCAGCGGGCGTAGTTGATCTGGTAGACGCGGCCGTAGCGCTCACCCGGCGAGTAGCGCTCCTCCTCCGTGTTGTCCGCGCCCTCCACGTAGATCGCGTCCGCCGGGCAGGCCCAGGCGCACAACTCGCAGCCGATGCACTTCTCCAGGCCGTCCGGATGGCGGTTGAGCTGGTGCCTGCCGTGGAAGCGGGGAGCAGTGGTCTTCGGTTGTTCCGGGTACTGCTCGGTCAGCCGCTTCTTGAACATGGCCTTGAAGGTCACGCCGAAGCCGGCGACGGGGTTCTGGAACCCCGGCTCGGTGTCCTTCTGCTGGCCGGAGTCGGTCTCGTCAGCCATCGGACGCCTCCTTTCCATCGTGAGATCCGCCAAGCGATTCGTCACTCTGAGTATCGGGGCCGCCACTGACAATCAGCTCCCGCTCCCGGCGGGAGCGCCTGCGCGGCACGGGCGGCAGGGTCTGTCCGGGCAGCGGCGGCACGGGGAACCCGCCCGCCATCGGGTCGAAGGCGACGGGCTCTTCGGCGGCCTCGCGCTGCTTGGCCCCGCGGTCGCGGAAGATGTCCACGACGAACGACAGGATCAGGACCACAAGGATCGCGGCGCCGACGTACAGGGCGATGGAGGCGAAGTCGTAGTTCTCGTTGCGCAGCGTCCGTACGGTCGCCACCAGCATCAGCCACACCACGGAGACCGGGATGAGGACCTTCCAGCCGAGCTTCATCAGCTGGTCGTAGCGGACGCGAGGCAGCGTGCCGCGCAGCCAGATGAAGAAGAACAGCAGCAGCTGGACCTTGATGACGAACCAGAGCATCGGCCACCAGCCGTGGTTCGCGCCCTCCCAGAACGTGGAGATGGGCCACGGTGCGCGCCAGCCGCCCAGGAAGAGCGTCACGGACACCGCCGAGACCGTCACCATGTTCACGTACTCGGCGAGCATGAACATCGCGAACTTGATGGACGAGTACTCGGTGTTGAAGCCGCCGACGAGGTCGCCCTCGGACTCCGGCATGTCGAACGGTGCGCGGTTCGTCTCGCCGACCATCGTCACGATGTAGATCAGGAACGAGACGGGCAGCAGGACGATGTACCAGCGGTCGTGCTGCTGGGCGACGATCTCCGAGGTCGACATCGAGCCCGAGTACAGGAACACCGAGGCGAACGCGGCACCCATCGCGATCTCGTACGAGATCATCTGCGCGCAGGACCGCAGGCCGCCGAGCAGCGGGTACGTCGACCCGGACGACCAGCCCGCGAGGACGATGCCGTAGATGCCGACGGAGGCGACCGCGAGGATGTAGAGCATCGCGATCGGCAGGTCGGTGAGCTGCATCGTCGTGCGGTGGCCGAAGATCGAGACCTCGTTGCCGGCCGGGCCGAACGGGATCACGGCGATCGCCATGAAGGCGGGGATCGCCGCGATGACCGGCGCAAGGACGTAGACCACCTTGTCCGCGCGCTTGACGATCACGTCTTCCTTGAGCATCAGCTTGATGCCGTCGGCGAGCGACTGGAGCATGCCCCAGGGGCCGTGCCGGTTCGGGCCGATGCGCAGCTGCATCCAGGCGACGACCTTGCGCTCCCACACGATGGAGAACAGCACGGTCACCATCAGGAAGGCGAAGCAGAAGACCGCCTTGACGACGACGAGCCACCAGGGGTCGCGGCCGAACATGGAGAGGTCTTCGAGCGCCAGTGGGCTCAGCGCTGTCGGGCTCAGTGCCATGGGACTCATGACTGCACCTCCGGGGCTCCGGCGGCGACGGCCGGGCCGATCTTCACCAGGTCGCCGGGGACGGCCCCGGTGTCCGAAGCGACGCCGCCGCCCTCGGAGTTGAGCGGCAGCCACACGACGCGGTCGGGCATCTCGGTGACCTGGAGCGGGAACGCGACGCTGCCCAGTGCCCCGGTGACCGTCAGTACGTCGCCGTCCTTCACGCCCGCCTCCGTGGCGGTCGTGGCGGACACGCGCGCGTGGGCGGCGTGCCGGGTCCCGGCGAGCGCGTCGTCGCCCTCCTGGAGGCGGCCCAGGTCGAGCAGCAGCCGGTGTCCGGCGAGGACGGCCTCTCCGGAGGAGGGGCGCGGCAGCTGGCCCGACGTCTCCAGAGGTTCGGTCGCGTGTGGCCCGTCCCAGTTGCCCAGGCGGTCCAACTCGCCGCGCAGCGAACGCAGATCGGGGATCCCCAAGTGGACGTCCATGGCGTCCGCCACCATCTGCAGCGCGCGTGCGTCCGTGGGCGCGACGCGACGCGTCATCTGGTCGGGCTTCAGCGCGGCCTCGAACATCCGGGCGCGCCCCTCCCAGTTGAGGAACGTCCCCGCCTTCTCGGCGACCGCGGCCACCGGAAGGACGACGTCGGCGTGGTCGGTGACCTCGCTGGGCCGCTGCTCCAGGGAGATCAGGAAACCCACCGCGTGAAGGGCTTCACGCGCGCGTGCCGGGGACGGCAGGTCGGCGACCTCGACCCCGGCCACCACAAGGGCCCCCAGTTCACCGGTGGCCGCGGCCTCCACGATCTGCCCGGTGTCCCGCCCGAAACGGTGCGGCAGTTCCGCCACACCCCAGGCGGCGGCGACCTGGTCCCGCGCGCGCGGGTCGGTCGCGGGCCTGCCGCCCGGCAGCAGCGACGGCAGCGCGCCCGCCTCGACGGCCCCGCGCTCACCGGCCCGGCGCGGGATCCACACCAGCTCGGCCCCCGTCGCGGACGCGGCCCGTACGGCGGCGGTGAGACCGCCCGACACGGCCGCGACCCGCTCGCCGACGACGATCACGGCGCCTTCGCCGCGCAGCGCCTGCGCGGCGTCCGCTCCGGCGCCTTCGAGGCCGACACCGGAGGCGAGCACGCCTTCAGACAACGCAGTCAGCCACTCGGGCTCGGTGCCGGGAGCCGCGGGCAGCAGCGTGCCCCCCGCCTTCTCCAGGCCGCGCGTCGCATACGTAGAAAGCGAGTAGACCTTCTGCCCGTGTCCCCGCCACGCCTTGCGGAGCTTGAGGAAGACGCCGGGCGCCTCCTCCTCCGACTCGAACCCGACGAGGAGGACCGCGGGCGCCTTCTCGAGCGCCTTGTACGTGACCCCACTGCCGTCCAGGTCGCGACCACGACCGGCGACGCGTGCCGCCAGGAAGTCGGCTTCCTCGCTGCTGTGCACGCGCGCGCGGAAATCGATGTCGTTCGTGTCGAGGGCGACGCGCGCGAACTTGCTGTACGCGTAGGCGTCCTCGACGGTGAGACGGCCACCGGTGAGGACACCGGTGCGGCCGCGGGCGGCGGCGAGCCCGCGCGCGGCGGCCTCCAGCGCCTCCGGCCAGGAAGCGGGCCGCAGTTCACCGCTCTCCGCGTCCCGTACGAGGGGGTTGGTGAGCCGGTCGGGCTTCTGCGCGTACCGGAAGCCGAAGCGGCCCTTGTCGCAGATCCACTCCTCGTTGACCTCGGGGTCGTTGGCCGCGAGGCGGCGCATCACCTTGCCGCGCCGGTGGTCGGTGCGGGTCGCGCAGCCGCCGGAGCAGTGCTCGCACACGCTCGGCGACGACACGAGGTCGAAGGGGCGGGAGCGGAACCGGTACGCCGCCGAGGTCAGCGCGCCGACCGGGCAGATCTGGATCGTGTTCCCGGAGAAGTACGACTCGAAGGGGTCACCCTCACCCGTGCCGACCTGCTGGAGCGCGCCGCGCTCCAGCAGCTCGATCATCGGGTCGCCCGCGATCTGGTTGGAGAACCGGGTGCAGCGCGCGCACAGCACGCACCGCTCGCGGTCGAGCAGCACCTGCTTCGAGATCGGGACCGGCTTCTCGAAGGTGCGCTTCTTGCCCTCGAAGCGCGAGTCGGCCTGGCCGTGCGACATGGCCTGGTTCTGCAGCGGGCACTCGCCGCCCTTGTCGCAGACCGGGCAGTCGAGGGGGTGGTTGATGAGCAGCAGCTCCATGACCCCCTTCTGCGCCTTCTCGGCGACCGGGGAGGAGAGCTGGCTCTTGACCACCATGCCGTCGGTGCAGGTGATGGTGCAGGACGCCATCGGCTTGCGCTGGCCCTCCACCTCCACGATGCACTGCCGACAGGCGCCGGCCGGGTCGAGCAGCGGATGGTCGCAGAACCGGGGGATCTCGATGCCCAGCATCTCGGCGGCCCGGATCACCAGCGTGCCCTTGGGGACGCTGATCTCGATGCCGTCGATGGTGAGGGAGACGAGGTCCTCCGGCGGAACAGCCGCTTCGCCGCCCCCGGAGGGAGCGTTGGTCGTGACGGTCACGCGTTCACCTCCGTGCGGTGCTTGTCGCCCCGGCCGGCCCACAGCGTGGACCTGGCCGGGTCGAAGGGGCAGGCCTTGCCCGTGATGTGCTGCTCGTACTCGTCGCGGAAGTACTTGAGCGAGGAGAAGATCGGCGAGGCCGCGCCGTCGCCGAGGGCGCAGAACGACTTGCCGTTGATGTTGTCGGCGATGTCGTTCAGCTTGTCGAGGTCGGACATCGTGCCCTTGCCGGCCTCGATGTCCCGCAGCAACTGCACGAGCCAGTACGTTCCTTCACGGCACGGCGTGCACTTGCCGCAGGACTCGTGGGCGTAGAACTCGGTCCACCTTGTGACCGCGCGCACAACGCAGGTCGTCTCGTCGAAGCACTGCAGCGCCTTGGTGCCGAGCATCGATCCGGCGGCACCGACGCCCTCGTAATCGAGGGGTACGTCGAGGTGCTCCTCGGTGAACATCGGCGTCGAGCTGCCGCCGGGGGTCCAGAACTTGAGGCGGTGGCCCGCCCGCATGCCGCCGCTCATGTCGAGCAGCTGGCGCAGCGTGATGCCGAGCGGGGCCTCGTACTGGCCGGGGCTCGTGACGTGGCCGCTGAGCGAGTAGAGCGTGAAGCCCGGGGACTTCTCGCTCCCCATCGATTTGAACCAGTCCTTGCCCCGATTGATGATTGCGGGAACCGACGCGATGGACTCGACGTTGTTCACCACAGTGGGGCAGGCGTAGAGGCCCGCGACGGCAGGGAAGGGGGGACGGAGTCGCGGCTGACCACGGCGGCCTTCGAGCGAGTCCAGGAGTGCGGTCTCCTCACCACAGATGTACGCGCCCGCGCCGGCGTGCACGGTGAGTTCAAGGTTGAGACCGCTGCCCAGGACGTTCTGCCCGAGATACCCCGCGGCGTAGGCCTCGCGCACGGCCTCGTGCAAGCGCCGCAGTACGGGGACCACTTCACCGCGCAAGTAGATGAACGCGTGCTCGGAACGGATCGCGTAACAGGCGATCACGATGCCCTCGATGAGGCTGTGCGGGTTCGCGAAGAGGAGCGGGATGTCCTTGCAGGTCCCCGGCTCCGATTCGTCGGCGTTGACAACTAGATAGTGCGGTTTGCCGTCTCCCTGCGGGATGAACTGCCACTTCATCCCGGTCGGGAACCCGGCGCCACCACGCCCGCGGAGCCCCGCGTCCTTCACATACGCGATCAGGTCGTCCGGTGCCATGGCGAGGGCCTTTCGCAGCCCCTCGTATCCCTCGTGCCGGCGGTACACATCCAAAGACCAGGACTTGTCCTGGTCCCAGAAGGCCGACAGGACCGGAGAGAGCAGCTTCTCCGGGCTGGTGTCGTTGTTGTCGATCTCGGCTGCCAAGGTCATCACTCCCCCTCCTCGGCGGTCGGTCCCGCTGGGTGCTGCGGGTCGGAGGCCGACGTGTCCTGCGGCGCGTCGTGCGAGCTCAAGTGCTCGGTGGGCGACGGGTCGTGGGGCGCCTCGCCCTCGATGCCCTCGCCGCGCGGGTGGACCACGCGCGCGGGCTCCGTCTCGCCCTTGGCCAGGCGGAGCCCGATCAGCGAGGCGGGCCCGGCGCTGCCGCCGGCCTCGACGGCGCCGGCGCGCTCGTCGGGGAACCCGGCCAGGATCCGCGCGGTCTCCTTGAAGGTGCACAAGGGAGCGCCGCGCGTGGGTGACACCTCGGACCCCGCGCGCAGATCGTCGACGAGCTGCCTGGCGGTCTCGGGCGTCTGGTTGTCGAAGAACTCCCAGTTGACCATCACCACGGGAGCGAAATCACAAGCGGCGTTGCACTCGATGTGCTCCAGCGTGATCTTGCCGTCGTCCGTGGTGCCGTTGTTGCCGACGCCGAGGTGGTCCTGGAGCGACTCGAAGATGGCGTCGCCGCCCATGACGGCGCACAACGTGTTGGTGCAGACGCCCACTTGGTAGTCGCCGCTCGGCTTCCTGCGGTACATCGTGTAGAAGGTCGCGACGGCCGTGACCTCGGCGGTGGTCAGGCCGAGCATGTCCGCGCAGAACTGCATTCCGGTGCGCGTGACATGCCCCTCCTCCGACTGCACGAGGTGCAGCAGCGGAAGCAGCGCCGAGCGGGAGCCGGGGTAGCGGGAGATGATCTCCTTCGCGTCGGCCTCCAGACGGGTTCGGACGTCGTCCGGGTACGCGGGCGCGGGCAGCTGTGGCATGCCCAGACTTACGCCCTGCTCCGAAGAACTGGTGGTCACCGGTCGACGCCTCCCATCACGGGGTCGATGGACGCGACGGCGACGATGACGTCGGCGACCTGGCCGCCCTCGCACATCGCTGCCATGGCCTGAAGGTTGGTGAAGGACGGGTCGCGGTAGTGGACCCTGAACGGGCGGGTGCCGCCGTCGGACACGGCATGCACACCGAGCTCGCCCTTGGGCGACTCCACGGCCGCGTACGTCTGTCCCGGCGGGACACGGAAGCCCTCGGTCACCAGCTTGAAGTGGTGGATGAGGGCCTCCATGGAGGTGCCCATGATGTTCTTGATGTGGTCGAGCGAGTTGCCGAGACCGTCCGGGCCGAGGGCCAGTTGGGCGGGCCAGGCGATCTTCTTGTCCCCGACCATGACCGGACCCGGCTCCAGGCGGTCCAGGCACTGCTCGACGATGCGCAGCGACTGGCGCATCTCCTCCAGGCGGATCAGGAAGCGCCCGTAGGAGTCGCAGGTGTCGGCGGTCGGGATGTCGAAGTCGTAGTTCTCGTAGCCGCAGTACGGCTGCGCCTTGCGCAGGTCGTGCGGCAGGCCGGCGGAGCGCAGGATCGGTCCCGTGGCGCCGAGGGCCATGCAGCCCGCGAGGTCGAGGTAGCCGACGTCCTGCATACGGGCCTTGAAGATGGGGTTCCCGGTGGCGAGCTTGTCGTACTCGGGAAGGTTCTTCTTCATCTTCTTCACGAACTCGCGGAGCTGGTCCACCGCGCCGGGCGGCAGGTCCTGGGCTAGTCCGCCGGGCCGGATGTACGCGTGGTTCATGCGCAGGCCGGTGATCAACTCGAAGACGTCGAGAACGAGTTCACGATCGCGGAATCCGTAGATCATGATCGTGGTCGCGCCGAGCTCCATGCCACCGGTGGCGATGGCCACCAGGTGCGAGGACAACCGGTTCAGCTCCATGAGGAGCACGCGGATGATGCTGGCGCGGTCCGGGATCTCGTCCTCGATGCCGAGGAGCTTCTCGACGGCGAGGCAGTACGCCGTCTCGTTGTAGAACGGCGTCAGGTAGTCCATGCGCGTCACGAACGTGGTGCCCTGCGTCCACGTGCGGTACTCGAGGTTCTTCTCGATGCCGGTGTGGAGGTAGCCGATGCCGCAGCGGGCCTCGGTGACCGTCTCGCCGTCGATCTCCAGGATCAGGCGCAACACCCCGTGCGTGGACGGGTGTTGGGGGCCCATGTTGACGATGATGCGCTCGTCGTCGGACTTGACCGCGGCCTCGGCGATCTCGTCCCAGTCGCCACCGGTGACCGTGTAGACGGTGCCTTCCGTGGTCGCGCGCGGGGTTGCGTGGGGTGTGGTCACGAGTACGACCTCCGCTGGTCCGGAGCCGGGATCTGGGCGCCCTTGTACTCGACGGGGATGCCGCCGAGGGGATAGTCCTTGCGCTGCGGGAAGCCCTGCCAGTCGTCCGGCATCATGATCCGCGTCAGCGCGGGGTGGCCGTCGAAGACGAGCCCGAAGAAGTCGTACGCCTCGCGCTCGTGCCAGTCGTTCGTCGGATACACCGGGACCAGGGACGGGACGTGCGGGTCCGCGTCGGGCACGGAGACCTCGAGGCGGATCAGCCGGTTGTGGGTGATCGAGCGCAGGTGGTAGACGGCGTGCAGCTCGCGGCCCTTGTCCCCGGGGTAGTGCACCGCCGAGACACCCGTGCACAGTTCGAAGCGCAGGGCCGGGTCGTCGCGCAGGGTGCGGGCGACGCGGACCAGGTGCTCGCGCTCGATGTGGAAGGTGAGCTCGTCGCGGTCGACGACCGTCTTGTCGATGGCGTTCTCGGGGACGAGGTCCTGTTCCTCCAGGGCGCCCTCCAGCTCGTCCGCCACCTCGTCGAACCAGCCGCCGTAGGGGCGGGAGGATTCGCCGGGCAGCCGGACCGAGCGGACGAGGCCGCCGTAGCCGGAGGTGTCGCCGCCGTTGTTGGCGCCGAACATGCCGCGCTGGACGCGGATCTCCTCGCCCTGATCCCCGCGCTGCCCCGGAAGGTTGGCAGCGCTGAGGTCCTTTTCGGGGTTGACCCCGTTCGATCCCTTGTCGCTGTGCGCGTCGCTCACCGCAGCAGCCCCTTCATCTCGATCGTCGGGAGCGCCTTGAGCGCCGCTTCCTCCGCCTCGCGGGCCGCCTCCTCGGCATTCACGCCGAGCTTGGAGGACTGGATCTTCTGATGGAGCTTGAGAATCGCGTCCATCAGCATCTCGGGCCGGGGCGGGCAGCCGGGCAGATAGATGTCGACCGGGACGACATGGTCGACGCCCTGCACGATCGCGTAGTTGTTGAACATTCCGCCCGACGAGGCGCAGACGCCCATGGAGATGACCCACTTGGGGTTCGGCATCTGGTCATAGACCTGGCGAAGGACGGGCGCCATCTTCTGGCTCACCCGCCCGGCCACGATCATCAGGTCCGCCTGGCGGGGCGATCCGCGGAAGACCTCCATGCCGAACCGCGCCAGGTCGTAGCGGCCCGCGCCCGTCGTCATCATTTCGATGGCGCAGCAGGCGAGGCCGAACGTGGCGGGAAAGACGGACGACTTGCGCACCCAGCCCGCGGCCTGCTCGACGGTGGTCAGCAGGAATCCGCTCGGCAGCTTTTCTTCGAGTCCCATTGGTCTGTGGCTCCTGGTCTCCCCTATACGGGGCTCAGTCCCATTCCAGGCCGCCGCGCCGCCATACGTACGCGTACGCGACGAAGACGGTGAGCACGAAGAGCAGCATCTCTACGAGCCCGAACACCCCCAGGGCGTCGAAGGTGACGGCCCAGGGGTAGAGAAAGACGATCTCGATGTCGAAGACGATGAAGAGCATCGCCGTCAGGTAGTACTTGATGGGGAAGCGCCCGCCACCGGCCGGCGTGGGGGTGGGCTCGATCCCGCACTCATAGGCCTCGAGCTTGGCCCGGTTGTACCGCTTCGGGCCGGTCAGGGAGGCCATGATCACGGAGAAGATCGCAAAGCCTGCCCCGAGGGCTCCCAGTACGAGGATGGGCGCATAGGCGTTCACCGCTCCTCGCTCCTCTCAGTCGGCACTGACTGCTGGCGGTTGCATGAGCTCGCGCCCCGCCCCCCCACGTCCTGCGAACAGTCGAAGATCGCCTACATGTGAAGCGGGTCACAAGCCCAACTTGCCCCGCATCCTATGCCTGCAACTCTGTGATCTGCGACACGGGGTGCGCCAACTACTTTGTGATCTCCACCACCTGACGAAGGATCATGAAGTCGGATGAGCGGTGATCTTCACACGCGAAGCACCTGAGTGATCACCAGTGGTGACAACTTGGTGCGTTACCCCAGGTCGCAGAGGTGCGCCCACTATCAAGGCGCGGAGACCGCAAGCAAATTGGTGCTGGACGCGGTTGGCTGATATTGGACGTCGTTCACACGTTGGCGTGATGAGTGTGAACGGGAGTGGACGCGAGATGTGTTCATCGCGTGTGCATCGCATCCCCTAGGGGTCCACTTGTGACCTGCGTCACGTGGTAGTCACACCGTCAGAAACCGGGCTTGGCCAACTGCCTCAACGGGTGGTAAGCGTCGGGCAATTCGGGCGTATTGCAGAAAACCCGTGTTCAGGGGCTCGTGGAGGGCTGTCCGCTTTGCCCGTTACGGCGTCAATAAAGCCTGTCGGGCCGGGGTTTCGTGCCCGTGCTTCACAACTGTGGCGCACCACACGTTTCTTGAAGGGATCGGGGAGGCCCTGATACCGGTTGGTCTCATGTCCCACACCGCTCACATACCCAGCCACCGGAAGCCCCGTCGCAGCGCCTCGAAGATGGCCCTGCGCGCCGGAGTTACCGGTGGCGTCCTCAGCACCCTGGCAGTCGCTGGTGCGGCTGGTTCGGCCAACGCCGCCGAGCCGGTGACGCAGACCATGGAGATGCCCACGCTCACCACCGACCTGTCCTCGCAGGTCGCCCAGTCCGCGGACGCCACCCAGCAGGCCGCGGCGAACTACCAGGTCCAGGCCGAGCGCCAGGCGGCCTTCGACAAGGCCGCGGACCAGGCGAAGAAGGACCAGGTCGCCGCCGAGAAGAAGGCCGAGGCCAAGAAGAAGGCCGAAGCCAAGGCCAAGGCCGAGGCCGCCGCCAAGCGCGAGGCCGCCGAGAAGGCCGCCGCCTCCCGCTCCAGCGAGCGCACCACGCTCCAGGCGACCACCGCGTCCTCCTCCGACGAGGCCCCCGCCCCGGCCAGCGGCTCCGCCGCCGCCGTGGTCTCGTTCGTCAAGTCGCACATCGGCGACGCCTACGTGTCCGGCGGCACGGGCCCCAGCTCCTGGGACTGCTCGGGCCTGGTGCAGGCCGCGTACAAGCAGGCCGGTGTCGACCTGCCGCGCGTCTCGCAGGACCAGTCGACGCAGGGCACCCAGGTCGGCCTGGACAACCTCCAGGCGGGCGACATCCTGTACTGGGGCGGCTCCGGCAGCGCCTACCACGTCGCGATCTACGTGGGCGGTGGCAACTTCGTCGGCGCGCAGAACTCCTCGACCGGTGTCGTCGAGAAGCCGCTCTCCTACGACCAGCCGACCGGCGCGGTGCGCGTTCTCTGAGCCTCTCCGAGGTTCCGTGAACTTCCGGGCCCTCCGGGGCCCCTGCGGTACTCAAAGGCCGCACACAGCCGCCTGAGGCCCCTTGAGGGCTTCACGGCGCGCAAGGCCGAAGGCCGCCGCTCCCCCTGCGGGGTGCGGCGGCCTTCGGTGTTTGTCCGGAAAAACCGGGACAGCGCTGCGTCGGAACTGCGGCTCAGGCCTGCGGCGCGAGTTCGCCCATCTCGCCCCAACCCTCGTTCGGGATATCCGCGTTGATGATCTCCGGGGTGGCGGCGATGAGCGGCGCCATGGCGTCCAGGCCCGCCTTGAAGTGGTCGGAACCGACGTGCGCGGCGCCGGCGTCGCCGTCCCGGAAGCCCTCCAGGAGCACGAACTGGTTCGGGTCCTCGACGCTGCGGGACCAGTCGAAGAAGAGGTTGCCCTCCTCGGCGCGGGTGGCCGCGGTGAACGCGGCGGTCTTCTCCAGCCACGAGTCGGCGTGCTCGGGGCGGACGGTGAACTTCACGGCGATGAAAATCATGGGTCCACCCTGCCCCGAGCCGCCCGGCCCGGCAAAGTCGGGCCCGGCGGCAGGCCCAGGTCAGGCCTTCGGGGCGACCTTGCTCAGTCCGTTGATGACCCGGTCCATCGCGTCGCCGCCGGTCGGGTCCGTCAGGTTCGCGAGCATCTTCAGCGTGAACTTCATCAGCATCGGGTGGGTCAGACCGCGCTGCGTCGCGATCTTCATGATCTTCGGGTTGCCGATCATCTTCACGAAGGCGCGGCCCATCGTGTAGTAGCCGCCGTAGGTGTCCTTGAGGACCTTCGGGTAGCGCTGCAGGGCCAGTTCACGCTGGGCGTCGGTGGCGCGCGCGTGGGCCTGCACGATGACGTCGGCCGCGATCTGGCCGGACTCCATGGCGTACGCGATGCCCTCGCCGTTGAACGGGTTGACCAGGCCGCCCGCGTCGCCGACCAGGAGCAGGCCCTTGGTGTAGTGCGGCTGGCGGTTGAAGGCCATGGGGAGGGCGGCGCCGCGGATCGGCATCGTCATGTTGTCCGGGGTGTACCCCCAGTCCTCGGGCATCGACGCGCACCAGGCCTTGAGGACCTCGCGCCAGTCCAATTCGCGGAAGGCCTTCGAGGAGTTGAGGATGCCGAGGCCGACATTGGACGTGCCGTCGCCCATGCCGAAGATCCAGCCGTAGCCGGGAAGCAGCCGGTCCTCGGCGCCGCGCCGGTCCCACAGCTCCAGCCAGGACTCCAGGTAGTCGTCGTCGTGGCGCGGGGACGTGAAGTACGTACGGACGGCGACGCCCATGGGGCGGTCCTCGCGGCGGTGCAGGCCCATGGCGAGGGAGAGCCGGGTCGAGTTGCCGTCGGCGGCGACGACGAGCGGGGCGTGGAAGGTGACCTCGCGCTTCTCTTCGCCCAGCTTCGCGTGCACGCCGGTGATGCGGCCGGTGCGCTCGTCGGTGATCGGTGCGCCGACGTTGCACCGCTCGTACAGGCGGGCGCCCGCCTTCTGGGCCTGCCGCGCGAGCTGCTCGTCGAAGTCGTCGCGCTTGCGAACGAGACCGTAGTCCGGGAACGAGGCGAGGTCGGGCCAGTCGAGCTGGAGGCGGACGCCGCCGCCGATGATGCGCAGGCCCTTGTTGCGCAGCCAGCCGGCCTCCTCGGAGATGTCGATCCCCATGGAGACGAGCTGCTTCGTGGCGCGCGGGGTGAGGCCGTCGCCGCACACCTTTTCGCGCGGGAACGCCGTCTTCTCCAGCAACAGGACGTCGAGGCCGGCCTTGGCGAGGTAGTAGGCGGTCGTCGAACCGGCGGGTCCGGCCCCGACGACGATCACGTCCGCGCTGTGCTCGGAGAGGGGCTTGGGCTGCTCGGTCACGGCGGGTTCTCCCCAGGCTCGAAAACAGTGTGCCGTCCGGCACGGACATGGGCAGTCTATTCAGCGACCGTGACCACTCAGCCGAAGGGCCAGCCCATGAGTCGAGTTCTGCCCGCCGTGGATCTGCGCGTTCCCACCCATGAGGACGCGCTCGCCTGGCACAGGGTGTTCGACCACCCCGATGTCATGGAGTTCCACGGAGGCGCGTCGGCGGAGCTCTCCGTGTACGAGGAGCTGACCGCGCGGCAGCGCAGGCACGAGGCGGAGCACGGTTTCTGCCTGTGGACGATGACCGACGGCGCGGGGGACGTCATCGGGTTCACGGGCGCGCAGCCCTGGCCGGGCACCTGGGGGCCGGTAGGCGAGATCGAGATCGGCTGGCGGCTAGGGCGGGCGTACTGGGGGCAGGGGTACGCGACGGCGGCGGCGGGCCTGACGCTGGATCAGGTACGGGCGGCGGGCCTGCGCAGCGTCGTCGCGATGGTCGACGCCCGCAACGAGCGCTCGATCGCGGTGACCCGGCGGCTCGGCATGGAGCTGGCCGAGACGTTCGTGACGCCGACCGGGAAGAAGGGCCACTGCTTCCGCCTGGAGCTCTGAATCCGCCTGGAGCTCTGAGTCCGTCCGGAGCCGGTACCGGACCTTCCGGACACCACATCCCACGGGCTATCCTCCCGGTACCTCCTGGGGGTGACATCTGTGGTGAAGACACCCAAGACGCCCAAGATGCCGGATGCCGGGCCGCCGGACGTGCCCGTGCCGAAGCTCGTCGGCCTGATGGCGGTCGACGCGCGGCAGGCGGCGCGTGAGCACGGCGTGCTGATCGCGGCGGCGGACCGGGACGACTTCGACCGGGTGGCGGTGGAGTACGTGGTCCGCCAGTACCCGCTGCCCGGCGTCGAGGTGCCGCGGGACGCCGTCGTCACGGTCTGGTTCGACTTCGGTGAGGGCGAGGGCGGTGGCGGCGCGGGCGTGCGGGTGCCGCGGGCGCCGGGGCCGCGGGGTGGCGGGATGCGCAGGGAGATCGGCGAGCCGGATGAGCCGCCGGCGCGTACGGGGTCGTTCAGTCCGTGTCCGTGAGGCGCGAGGGGTCGGGCTGAGCCTCAGCCCTGTGATCCTCCCATGTCACGCCTTCTTGTAGCCGCGGTGCAGCGTGACGATGCCGCCGGTGAGGTCCCGCCAGGCCACCTGCTGCCAGCCGACGTTCTGCATCAGCGTGGCCAGTTCGGGCTGCGTGGGCCAGGCGCGGATGGACTCGGCGAGATAGACGTACGCGTCCGGGTTCGAGGACACCGCGCGCGCGACCGGCGGCAGGGCGCGCATCAGGTACTCGGTGTACACGGTGCGGAAGGGCGCCCACGTCGGGTGGCTGAACTCGCAGATGACGACGCGGCCGCCCGGCTTGGTGACGCGGTGCATCTCGCTCAGCGCGGCCTCGGTCTCCTGGATGTTGCGCAGCCCGAAGGAGATCGTCACGGCGTCGAACGTGTCGTCCTTGAACGGCAGTTTCGTGCCGTCGCCCGCCGTGAACGGCATCCACGGGTGGCGCTGCTTGCCCACGCGCAGCATGCCGAGGGAGAAGTCGCAGGGCACGACGTACGCGCCGGCCTGCGCGAAGGGCTGCGAGGAGGTGGCGGTGCCGGCGGCGAGGTCGAGGACCTTCTGTGCGGGGCGGGCGTCGACGGCCCTGGCGACCTCCTTGCGCCACAGCCGGGTCTGTCCCAGGGACAGCACGTCGTTGGTGAGGTCGTACTTCTCCGCCACGTCGTCGAACATCGAGGCGACTTCGTGGGGCTGCTTGTCCAGGGATGCACGGGTCACCCGGCCATTGTGGCAGGCGGCCCCCGGTCACCGACGGACGGTACCGGGGCCCGTGGACCGCGCCGGGGTCGACGCCCACCGTCCTGATTGCGCGGCACCGGGGCGCCGCCTTGCCCACCCTGCCGCCCCAGGCGGCAGATTGCCCAAGTCGGTGGCGGCCGACCGCGGCGGGTGGGGAGCCGTGCCGGGCGGCAGATTGCCCAAGTCGGTGGCGGTCGACCGCAGCGGGTGGGGAGCCGTGGTGGGCGTTACCCAAGGCGGGGGTCGCGACGACCGCGACGGGTGGGGAGCCGTGCCTGCGGCGGATCGCCCAAGGCGGTGGCGGTACCCCGTCGGGGCGACGCCCCCGGAGGGGGCGGGTGGGTGGGAGATGGGCGGGAGATGGGCGGGAGCCCAGAGCCATTGCCTGCGGTGGGCAGATCAAGCCCCGCTCTGGGACGGGAGCCCGCGGGGTCCGGGGCGGAGCCCCGATCTTTGAGCCCCGTCGCGGCTCGAGGCGCAGGGGCCAGGGCGGAGCCCGATCCTTCAAGCCCCGCGACGGGTGGGCAAATCTAGCCCCGCCGGCGATTGAGGCGCGGGGTCCGGGGCGGAGCCCCGTGGCGTAGGACCGGCGGGGTCCGGGCGGAGCCCCGAGGCGTAGGCACCCGCCGGGGGCCAGGCAGCGCCCCGTGGTCCGGTTACCTGGCGCGGTACACCAGGCGGCCCGCCACCACCGTCGCCACACACGTGGACGCCCCCTTGGCGACAAGCTCCGCGCGGTCCGCGACGTCGAACACCGCGAAGCGCGCCGCCCCGCCCACCGTCAGCGCGGGCAGCAGCACCATCGGCTTCGGGGACAGGGACACCGGCCCCGGCAGCCGCGCGGGCCGGCCGCCGAACGCGAGTCCGGAGCGCCGGGCCACCTCGAGGACCGCCTTGGAGCGCAGCTCGCCCGCGAGGGCCACCGTCCCGTGCGCGAACAGCCGCTGCACGCCCCGCCGGGCACTCGCGCCCAGCCGGGACGGGTCCGCGCGGAAGATCTCCCGCGCCCGTTCGCCACCGATCGGCACCGTCCCGTACGTATCCGCCTCACGCGGATCCGGGTGGTACGTGTGCTCCAGGATCTCGGGACCGTACGGGTTGAGGAGACCCGGCGTCAGGATGCCCGGCCAGCGCCGCACCCGCGCCTGCAATGGGGTCTCCCCTGCTCGAGCGGAGCCGAGAGCTTGGGGAAGCGCGTCGGCCAGCTCCTCGTACGGTCCGAGCGCCTTGACGGTCTCGCCCTCGACGAGGACCGAGAACCCGTCGCCGTCGACGTGAAGTGTCGCCAAGGCGGGCTCAGTTGGTGGAGACGAGCTTCAGCTCGGGGTGAGCCGTCCCGCCGTCGATCGCCGTCGACGAGATGTGCGAGGTGACGCGGTCGTCGACCGGGTCGTTCGCCGGGTCGTCGTGCACGACGAGGTGCTCGTAGGTCGTGGCGCGCTGCGCGGGGACGCGGCCCGCCTTGCGGATCAGGTCGATGATCTCCATGCGGTTGGAGCGGTGCTTGGCACCGGCGGAGGAGACGACGTTCTCCTCCAGCATGATCGAGCCGAGGTCGTCGGCGCCGTAGTGCAGCGACAGCTGGCCGACCTCCTTGCCGGTGGTCAGCCACGAACCCTGGATGTGCTGGACGTTGTCCAGGAAGATCCGGGCGATCGCGATCATCCGCAGGTACTCGAAGAGCGTCGCCTGCGTGCGGCCCTTCAGGTGGTTGTTCTCCGGCTGGTACGTGTACGGGATGAACGCGCGGAAGCCGCCCGTCTTGTCCTGTGTGTCGCGGATCATGCGCAGGTGCTCGATGCGCTCGGCATTCGTCTCGCCGGTGCCCATGAGCATGGTGGAGGTGGACTCGACACCGAGACGGTGCGCGGTCTCCATGATCTCCAGCCAGCGCTCGCCGGACTCCTTGAGAGGAGCGATCGCCTTGCGGGGACGCTCCGGGAGGAGTTCCGCGCCGGCGCCCGCGAAGGAGTCGAGCCCCGCGGTGTGGATCCGCTGGATCGCCTCCTCGACCGACACCTTGGAGATCCGCGCCATGTGCTCGACCTCGGAAGCGCCCAGGCTGTGGATGACGAGCTCCGGGTACTCCTTCTTGATGGCGCCGAAGTGCTCCTCGTAGTACTCGACGCCGTAGTCCGGGTGGTGCCCGCCCTGGAACATGATCTGCGTGCCACCGAGCTCGATGGTCTCGGCGCAGCGGCGCAGGATGTCCTCGAGGTCGCGGCTCCAGCCCTTCTTGGTGTCCTTGGGGGCCGCGTAGAAGGCGCAGAACTTGCACGCCGTGACGCACACGTTCGTGTAGTTGATGTTCCGCTCGATGATGTACGTCGCGATGTGCTCGATGCCCGCGTACTTACGGCGGCGGATCGCGTCGGCGGCGGCGCCGAGCGCGTGCAGCGGGGCGTCGCGGTAGAGGGCGACGGCCTCCTCGGGGGTGATCCGCCCACCGTCGGCGGCGCGGTCGAGGACGGACTGAAGCGCGGCCTTCTCGGTCACCGGGCGAGCCCCTTTCGGAGGATCCTGCCGAGTCCGAGCCGGAGTCTCGACGAGTCTGAGCTGAAATCTCAGCGTACGTCAGGCGCCCAGGCCACCCAGCAGAACCCCCGCGAGGGCGCCCAGAATCATGAAGGGGCCGAAAGGGATCTCGCTCTTGCGTCCCGCCCGCCGCGCGACGACGAGCACCAGGGCGTACAGGCCGTTGAACAACACCCCGGCGAACGCCCCCAGGAACAGCACGCCCCACCCGTACCAGCCGAGCGCCGCACCGAGTCCCACCGCCAGCTTCACGTCACCGAAGCCCATCCCCTTCGGGTAGGCGAGCAGAAGCAGCAGATATCCGCCGCCGAGGCCGAGCGCGCCCCACAGCGCGCCGCTGAACGATCCGCCGGCCTCCGGCAGCAGTGCCGCCCCGCCGAGCGCGAGCAGGGTGAGCCCGGCGAGCGGCAGCGTGAGCACGTCCGGCAGCCGCTTCACCGCGAAGTCGACGGTGGCCAGGAGCACACCGAGCGGCGCGAGCAGCAGCCAGGCGCCGAGCTCGGGCCGGGTGCCGGTGGCGACGGCGAGCAGCGCGCAGACGAGCGCGGTGACGACGGCGAGACCGGGCGCGCTCGGCCCCGGCCTGCCCCCCAGCCAGCCGCGGGCCGGGCGCCACGGCTCTCCCGGTTCGACGGACAGCCGGTACGCGGGCCGCGGCAGGAGCAGCCCCCAGGCCGCGCCCCACAGTGCGGCGAGCGCGACCAGCACGACCGGCGCACCGGCCTCGGTGGCGATCAAAACGTCCCCCTGCACCACGTCCCCCGCGCCGCCTCAGCCGCTCTTGACCCGGTCGAGGTCCGCCGTGGGATTGCCGGCGGCCGGGTACCGCGAGGTGTATTCGAGGGACGCGCCGTCCGGGGTGAGGCGCACGGTGTGCCGGCCGGTCGCGCAGGTCCCCGGGTTGCCGGGTGCGGCTTTGCCTGCGGCGACCAGCGCCTTTCCGTCGGCGGACTTCAGGGTCAGTACGTCGACGCACTGGATGCCCAGCGGGTCCGTCGAGGTCACCTTGCCGACCTGCTTGCCGGCCCGGGCCTGCTTCAGGTCGACGCGGAACGTGCCGAAGGAGATCCCCGCCTGCTTCGCGGGCCCGTCCCACGACCCGACGTAGAACTTCGGCACACCGGGTGCCTTGGACGCGGCGGACGCGGTGGGCCCGGCATCGCTCGCGCTGCCCTGGTCGCCGCCGCCCTCGCCCGGCAGCACGTTGAACAGGACCACCCCGCCGACGGTCACCGCCGCCAGCGCACCCGCCACGGAGAGCGCCAGCGTGCAACTGACCCGGCGGCCGCGGCCGTTCGGCTTGTCGGGAGTCGAGGTCGCCGTCACGGACATCGACAGACGCCCCGGTACGGCGTCCTGTGGCGACCCCTCGGTGGGCGGCCCCTCCGTACGGGGCGTGGGCACGGGCGCGTACGCGGGATCCGGCGGCCCGAAGACACCCGCGGGCCGCGAACTCCCGGGGGTGGCGGGGTTGCTGAACTCCCCGGGCCGCGAACTCCCAGGAACAGAGGGGCTACTGAACTCCGAAGGCCGCGAACTCCCGGACACAGCAGGGCTGCTGAACTCCGTCGGCCCCGAGTGCGGGACGTCGGCGGGCGTGCCCTCCAGGTCCAGGAGCCGCACCGCGCCGCGCGAGACCTCCTCCACCATCGGGCCCGGCAGCCACCCCGCCTGCACGAGACGCGCCGCGCCCTCCGGGGCGAGTCGCCGGGCGACCTCCTCGGGGGTGGGGCGGACGGCCGGGTCCTTCGAGAGGCAGGCCGCGGCGACCTCGCGCAGCTCCCCGGTCAGCGAGCCCAGTTCGGGCTGCTCGTGGACGACCTTGTAGAGCAGCGCGGCCGACGAGTCACCGGGAAAGGGGGACGACCCCGACGCCGCGTACACGAGGACCGCGCCGAGCGAGAAGACGTCCGCGGCGCCCGTGACGGCCTTGCCGAGGATCTGCTCGGGCGACATGTAGCCGGGCGAGCCGATGGAGACGCCGGTGGAGGTGAGCGAGGCCGTGCCGTCGGTGGCGCGGGCGATACCGAAGTCGATGAGCCGCGGCCCGTCCAGGGTCAGCAGCACGTTCGAGGGTTTTACGTCGCGGTGCACGAGCCCCAGGCCGTGCACCGCCGCGAGCGCCTCGGCGAGGCCGGCCCCCAGGACCCGTACGGAGTGCTCGGGCAGGCCCGCGCCGTCGCCCGCGGCCTGGGTGAGCGAGGGGCCCGCGACGTATCCCGTCGCCACCCACGGCACCTCGGCGTCCGGGTCGGCGTCGAGCACCGGCGCCGTCCAGGCGCCGCCCACCCGGCGGGCCGCCTGCACCTCACGCTTGAAGCGCGCCCGGAATTCGTCGTCGAGCGCGAAGTGCGGGTGCACGATCTTCACGGCGACGGTGCGCCCTCCGGCGCTGCGGCCCAGGTACACCCGGCCCATGCCGCCCGAACCGATCCTGCCGAGCAACCGGTAGGGCCCCACAGCCGTGGGTTCGCCGGTCTGAAGCGGCTGCATGATGCGGACCTCCCCCAATGTGCACGCACGCACCAGCAGCGTAGCCCCGCGCATCGTCCGCGCACATGCCTCTCGAACGCTCCGGAACGCATCTGGAACGCATCCGGAACACATCGGGAGTACAGGGCGGATCACCGTGAATTCGTACCGAATTCACCCACCGGCGCGGAATTCCCGTACAAGGTTCCAGGAATCCCGCGCCGTAGAACGCCGGAGAACACCGAAGAGACGCCGAAGAGACGCCGAAGAGACGCCGAAGAGACGCCGAAGATGCCGAAGTGCGCCGGACCACGAGCGCACTCAGGCGGAATTCACGGCGTCAGCAGCTCGACCCGTACATCCGCGGGAAATCCCGTCGTGGGGCCGACCCGCCGCGCGAACTCCGTGACGCCTTCCAGCTGCGCGGGCCCGAAGCGGAAGTCGAGCGTCGTGAAGTACTCCTCGAGGATCCTCTCGTCGAAGACCTCCCAGCGCGCCGCCTGCTCGGCGACCTTGGTGACCTCCTCAAGGGAGAGGTCGCGCGAGGCCAGGAACGCCTCGTGCACCTTCTGGGTGATCTCCGGCTCGCGCTCCACGTACTCCTTGCGCGCCGCCCACACCGCGAAGACGAACGGCAGCCCCGTCCACTCCTTCCACAGCGCGCCCAGGTCGTGCACCTGGAGGCCGAGCCGCGGGGCGTCGTGCAGATTGGCCCGCAGCGCCGCGTCCCCGATGAGCACGGCCGCGTCCGCGTCCTGCATCATCAGGCCCAGGTCGGGCGGGCACGTGTAGTAGTCGGGCTGTACGCCGAAGCGCTCGGCCAGCAGCAGCTGCGCCAGCCTGACCGACGTACGGGAGGTGGACCCGAGGGCCACGCGCCGGCCGTCGAGCTGGCCGAGGGGGACCTGCGAGACGATCACGCAGGACATCACGGGGCCGTCGCAGCCCACGGCGAGATTCGGGAACGCGACGAGGTCGTCGGCCGCCTTGAGGAACTCGACGAGGGTGATGGGACCGATGTCGAGGTCACCGTTCACCAGCTGCTCGCTCAGCTTCTCCGGCGTGTCCTTCGTCAGCTCGAAGTCCAGGAGCGAGCCCGTCCTGGCAAGCCCCCAGTACAGGGGCATGCAGTTCAGGAACTGGATGTGGCCCACTCGCGGACGAGTGCGCCGCGCGGCCTTCAGGGTCTCGGGAGAATTGTCCACATCGCGACAGTAAACCCCATGCTGTACGGTGCAGGATCCGGGTCAGCCACGTCCTCGGGTCAACCCTCACCGGGACCCCTTCAAACCTGCGAGTGACGTGATCTTGCCCTCTATTGCATTCGGCTGCCTGCGTGCTAGGCTCGCCGCAAGTTGCAGTTTGGTTTCCCTTGCAGTACAGAGCCTGCGGAGCATGTGACCGCGGGCTCTCGTCGTTTTCAGACTTTTGCAGTTGTTCGCAAGTGCATTTGCAGGTTCTGGAGCAGGGCGACCCTATGGCCCATAGGAGGGCTTATGGCTACCGGAACCGTGAAGTGGTTCAACGCTGAAAAGGGCTTTGGCTTCATCGCCCAGGAAGGCGGCGGCCCGGACGTTTTCGTCCACTACTCCGCGATCAACGCAAGCGGCTTCCGCTCCCTCGAGGAGAACCAGGCCGTGAGCTTCGACGTCACGCAGGGTCCGAAGGGCCCGCAGGCGGAGAACGTCACCCCCGTCTGATCGTTCGCGATCACACGGTGGTAGTTGCCGTGTTCTGATCCGGAACCTAGCGCAGTACCCAAGGAGCCCCGCGCCTTATGGCAGCGGGGCTCCTGCCTTTTTCCGGGTGCCTTCTACGTGAGTGCGGCGCGGGCCGCGACGGCGTCCGCCGGGTCCCAGCCGCGGCCCGGCACCGAGGCGAGCAGCAGCCGTGTGTACGGGTCGGTGGGCTCGCTCAGGACGCGGTGCGTGGGCCCCCGTTCGACCACCTTGCCGCGCCGCATCACCAGGACCTCGTCCGTGACGTGCTGGACGACGGCCAGGTCGTGGCTGACGAAGACCAGGGCCACTCCGGTGTCCCGGCGGATCTCGTCGAGGAGCCGCAGGATCTGCGCCTGGATGGAGACGTCGAGCGCGGCGACGGCCTCGTCGAGGACGAGGACGCGGGGGTCGACGGCGAGCGCGCGGGCGATGGCCAGGCGTTGGCGCTGGCCGCCGGAGAGGTGGCGGGGGCGGGCCCCGGCCTCCCGCTCCCCCAGGCCCACCTGGTCGAGGAGTTCCGTCGCGGTGGATTCGTCGCGGCCGTGCAGGTGGAGGGCCGAGCGGAGGCATTGTTCCGCGGTGAGGCGGGGGTCCAGGGAGACGTAGGGGTCCTGGAACACCATCTGGATCTGGCGGGCCCTGGCGAGGCGGGGCGCCTTGCCGCGCGGTTGTTTGCCGGTGCGTGGGGTGCCGTCGAGTTTGATCGTGCCGTGGTCCGGGCGGACGAGGCCGACGAGCATGCGGGCGACGGTGGTCTTGCCGGAACCGGACTCACCGACGATGCCCATCGCCCCGCCGGGGGTGAGGTCGAACGTGATCCCCTCCGCGGCGGTGTGGCTGCCGCCACCGGGGAGCGGGTACGTCTTACGGAGGTCCGTGACCTCCAGGAGTGGTGCTTGCGTGCTCACTTGGGCCCTGCCCCCTCGTTGTCGTTGCGCGGCACCAAATCAAGCCCCGCCGGCGTTTGAGGCGCGGTGCGGCGGCACGTGACCGTTCCGCCACCACGTACAGGGCTCGGTTCCGGGTGCCACGTGGCGCACGCGTCCTCCGCCTCCCCGCACCGGTCCACGAACGGGCAGCCCTCGAACGCATCCGAGAGGGACGGTGGGCGGCCCGGGATCGGGTCCAGGGGACCGGGCTCGCCCAGCGTCGGGGAGCAGGCGAGGAGGCCCCGGGTGTAGGGGTGGGCCGGCGCCGTGAACAGGGCCTTCGCCGCCCGGTGTTCGACCACGCGGCCCGCGTACATGACGTGGACCCGGTCGCAGTAGGCCGCCGCCAGGTGCAGGTCGTGCGTAATGAAGAGGAGACCGGCGCCCCGGGACTCCCGGGCCTTGCGGAGCTGCGTGAGGATCTCCGCCTGGGTCGTCACGTCGAGCGCACTGGTCGCCTCGTCGGCGAGGAGGAGCCGGGGCCGGGCCGCCAACGCACCCGCGATGACGACGCGTTGGAGCATTCCGCCGGACAGTTCGTGCGGGCGTTGGCGCAGGTGCCGCGCGGGGTCGGGCAGGCCGACCGCGGCGAGCAGGTCGAGCGCCTCGTCCTTCGTCGCACCGCGTTCCGTCAGGAAGTCACCGATGCGGCGCACCGGGTTCAGCGCGGCCCGCGGGTCCTGGTGGATCATCGCGACCGTGGCCGACCTGTGCCGCCGCAACTCCTCACCGCGCAGCGACAGCACGTCCGAGCCGTCGACCCGCACCGTCCCCGTGGTGGTCGAACCCTCCGGCAGCAGCCCGAGCGCCGCCTTCGCCGTCGTCGACTTTCCCGAGCCCGACTCCCCCACCAGGCCGACGACTTCGCCCTCGGCGACGCTCAGGGAGACCGAGTCGAGGAGGGGGCGGGCGGCGCCGGGGACCGTGACCGTGAGGTCCTCGATCGAGAGCAGCTTCGTCATCAGTCCTGCTTTCCGAGGCGGTCGGCGGCCCACACCCCGACGACGTTGAAGGAGACGACGACCAGGGCGATGGCCGTGCCGGGGACCATGGCGGGCAGCAGCGCGCCCTGCACGATCGCGGCCTGGCCCTCCTGGACCATCAACCCCCAGTCGGAGGACGGCGGTTGGGCGCCGAAGCCCAGATAGGAGAGGGTCGCGAGCGACATCAGGGCCTCGCCGAAGAGGACGACGAGGTAGCCGAGGATCGACCGGCCGAGGTTCGGGACCAGGTGCAGCGCGCAGATCCGGGCGCCGCCCATGCCCTGCACCCGGTACGCGTCGACGTACGGCTTGCGGGACTCGGAGAGGGCGAGGGAGCGGGTGTACTTGGCGATGGTCGGGGTGAAGGCGAGGCCGAGCGCGAGGACCGAGGTCGTCATGCCGGCGCCGAACACCGCGATGATCAGAACCGTGAAGAGCAGGCCAGGGAAGGCGTACATCACGTCGGTGAGGCGGGAGACGAGCGTGTCGACCCAACCGCCGCGCCATGCGGCGAGCACTCCGAGCGTCACCCCGAGGGCCGCGGCCACCGCGAGCAGCGCGACCGGTGCGACGAGGCTGGACCGGGCGCCGTAGAGCACCCGTGAGAGCAGGTCCTGGCCCGAGGAGTCGGTGCCGAGGAGGTGGTCTGCGCCGGTGCCGACGAGGGAGGCGGAGAGGTCGATGGCGTCGGGTGCGTAAGGCGCGAGCAGGGGCGCGGCGAGCGCCGCGAGCACGACGAGCGCGAGCACCGCTCCCGCGAGCGTGACGCCGAGGGGGCGCCGCGTGGTGCCGACCGGGGTCAGGCTGAGGGCCGCCGTCATGCGTGGGCCTCCTTCACTCTCGGGTCCAGGAGGGGGTGCACGAGGTCGACGAGCGTCGTCACGACGACGTATCCGGTGACCATCAGCAGCAGGACGGCCTGGGCGACCGGGAAGTCGTGGGTGTTGATCGCGTTGACGAGCAGCGAGCCGATGCCGCTGATGCCGAAGGCCGTCTCGACGACGACCGTGCCGGCGAGCATGCCCGCCATGACCAGGCCGCACATGGTGACGATGGGCCCGAGCGCGTTGCGCAGGACGTGCCGTCGGACGATCTCGCGCTCCGGGACGCCGGAGGCGCGGGCCGCCTCGACGTGGTCGGAGGCCGCGGCGTCCGCCATGGCCTGCCGGGTGACGCGGCTGATGATGGCGAGCGCGCCGAGGGCGAGGGAGACGGCGGGCAGGGTCAGGTGGTGCAGGGTGCCGGCGAGGCCGGAGCCCGAGCCGGTCACCGGGAACCAGCCGAGCTGCACGCCGAACAGCGAGACCAGCGCGATCGCGGCCACGAACGAGGGGACGGAGGCGGCGAGCGTCGTGCCGCCGACCACCGCCGAGTCGACCCATGTCGAGCGCCGCACCGCCGCGAGGATCCCGGCGCCGACCCCGAAGACCACGTACAACACGGTGGCGTACGCGACGAGTTCGAGGGTGGAGGGCAGGCGGGAGGCGATCAGGTCCGCCACCTGGTCGCTGTATTTGAAGGAGCGGCCGAGGTCGAGGTGGACGGTGTCCCACAGCCAGCGGCCGTACTGGACGACGAGCGGTTCGTCGAGGTGGTACTGCTCGCGGACCTGCGCGAGACGTTCGGGTGTGAGCTTGTCGCGGCCGCCCGCGAGGAAGACGGCGGGGTCGCCGGGAGCCGCGTACACGGCGGCGAAGATGACGAACGACGCGGCGAAGAGGGTCGCCACGAGGCCGGCGATGCGGCGGGCGAGGCGCGTGACGAGGGCAAGGGGCATCATGTGTCGACTAGCCCTTTCTTACGCCGAGTTGGGTGGCCCAGGGGTAGTAGAGGTAGGCCTGGGAGGCGGTGGGGCCGGTCAGCTTCTTGTTCAGGACGAGGATGGTGGGGACCTGCGCGAGCGGGATCCAGACCGCCGACTCGACGAACTTCTGCTGTACGTCGACGGCGAGCGCGGCGCGCTTGGTGTCGTCGAGGGTGGACAGGGCCTGCTTCACCTGGGCGTCGTACGTCTTGCTCTTGTAGTGGACCCAGTTGTTCGAGGAGTCGGACAGGCCGTTGTCGTAGAAGCCCATCGGGTCGGCCTTGGAGATGTACCAGTCACCTGCGAGTACGTCGATGTCGGCGCGGGCCGTCGGGTCGCTGTAGAACTCCTCGAACTCGGCCGGCGGCACCGTCTTGATCTCGGCGCGGATGCCGATGCTCTGGAGGGCGGCGCGGGTCGCGTTGGCGATGACGGTGCGGCCCTGGCTGGCGTCGGCGCCGATGACGACGGGGTCGGTGGGGGCGCCTGCCGCCTTGACCAGTTTCTTGGCCGCGGCGAGGTCGGCGTCGCTGGGCGAGGCGGGGGCGAGCCCGTCCAACTTCTTCTGTGCGGCGGCGAATTCGGCCTTCTCGTAGCCCCAGGCGCCGGAGCCGACCGGGGACGCCCACGGCTGGACGAGACCGCCGTAGCCGGACTCCGCGATGCCCCTGCGGTCGAGCGCGAGGGAGAGGGCGCGGCGGATCCTCGGGTCGGTGAGGCCGCCTCGGTCGGTCGGGATGAGGACGAGCGAGGCGGTCGACGGACCGTAGTACTGCTTGAGGTCCTTGTCGGCGCGCAGGGCCGCGGCCGTGTTCGGGGCGTCGGCGTAGGCGCCGTCGGCGGCGCCCGTCTTGAGTGCGTTGACGAAGGCGCTGTCGGTGGCCCAGTGGAAGACGACCTGGCGGGTGAGGGGCTGCTTGCCCCAGTAGTCCTTCGCGGCGCGGATGGTGATCGAGTCGCCGGACTTCCAGCCGGCGAGTTCGTACGGGCCGGAGCAGGCGTCGGGCTGGCCGGGAGTGCCGAACTCCTTGCCGGACTTGGTGACTTGGGCCTTGTTCCAGACGATGCCCGCGTCGCCCGCCATGGCCTTCAGGAACATCGCGTCGGGTGCTTCGAAGGTGACGGTGACCTGGTTGGAGGCCGTCTTCTTCATCGACGTGACGTTCTCGAACTCGTCCGACTGCTCCATGTCCTTGGACGCGTGCCGCTTCAGCGACCACAGGACGTCGTCCGCCGTCATCTTCGTACCGTCGTGGAAGGTCACGTCGTCGCGGAGGGTGAAGGTGAGCTTGCGGCCGCCGTCGGAGGTGACCGCCTTCTTCGCCAGGAACGGCTTCGTCGTCATGTCCGGCTGGAGCTGGTAGAGGCGCTCGCAGACGTTGGTGAGGACGATGCGGCCCGAGCTGGAGCCCTGGGAGTCGAGGTCGAGGGAGTCCGGTTCGTTCTCCAGGAGCCAATTCGCCTTGGTGAGCGGCCCGTTCGCGGCCGGTGTCGTCGCGTCGAGTTTCAGCTTGGACGCGTCGACCGGGGCGGCGCCCCCGGTGGGGCGGTCGGCGCCCGCGCAGCCGGTGGCGGCGAGAAGGGTCGCGGCGACGACCACGGCCACCGCCGCCCGTCGTCTTGTCGTCGTCATCCGGCATCTCCGTACGGGCCGTCGTAGAGGTTCCAGGGCAGGTGCTGGTATTCGCGGTCGCAGGGGGTGCCGGCGGTGACGTGGTAGTCGCCGGTCGTCAGGTCGACGCAGGAGGAGACGAGCGTCATCCAGTGCTTGACCTCCGGCTTGCGGACGTCGGGGTGCGTGCACAGGGACTCGGGCAGGCCGAGGTGGTCCGACATGGCCTGCTTGATCAGCTTGCGGGACTCGTCGGCGCCTGTGGAGCCGCGCAGGGCGGCGAGGCCCTGTTCGGCACGGGGGACGCGCAGGAGGGAGTCGGACGACATGGGGCGGTAGTCGGCGGCGAGGGCGGCCGGGACGCCTGCCTGGTAGTGGTTGCCGTGGACCAGGAGGCCGTCGGTCGGATGCATCCAGCCGATGCTCGCCGGGGTCGTCTCCAGGTCGACCGCGAAGCCCTCGCGGCAGGTCAGCAGGGCGTTGCTGGCGATGTGGGCGCGGGTGCGGCAGAGGATGTCGAGGGCGTCGGTGACCGTGTGGGTGTCGAGGACGCTGCGCCGGATGACGGTCTGCGGGAGGCCGATCGCCTCGCTGAACCGACCGCCGAGGCCGTTGGCGTTGAGGGCGATGCCGGCGGAGTTGGCGCCCTGGCGGCCGATCTGGCCGGCCTCCACCTGCATGATCACGGTGGGCTTGGGCGGCTGCTCGATCCGGATCATGACGACGGTGTCGGCGACGCCGGCCCGCCAGTCCCAGTTCTGACCGGCCCAGACGTGACCGTCGCCGCTGGCCTCGCCGTACGCGGCGAAGGAGGTGCAGCCCTCGGCGGGCTCCTCCGGTTCCTCCTTGGCGGCCATGTCCTTGAAGGAGCGGTCGTAGATGACCTCGCCGCGGGCGTTGAGCGCGAGGACGTCGAGGACGTCGACGCCCGCGCCGTCGGCTATGCCCCGCATTTCGTCGAGGAGTTCGGGGGCGTAGTCGCGCACCGGCTCCAGCCAGCGGGCCGCGCGTGCGGTGACCCGGTCCCAGGTCAGGCCGGCCGACTGGCCGAAGGCCTGCTCGTAATAGCCGATGGCGGCGCCCAGTTGGGGCCTGACGGCCTCGCCGTACTGGCGGCCGCGCTCGAGAGGGGTGCCGCTGATGTCGATGACCGGGAGGGTCCGGGATGCCATGGTTCTCCTCGCCACGGAGAGGACTCGCTCCCGAAACCGTGCTGTAACGTCGATTACGAGATGCTCTCCACTTGGAATGCGTTGTCCAGGAGAGTAACGGCCATCACACGAGAGTCAATAGCTGTAATGGAAATTACCGATGGGGCCGCCCGGCTGCGCGGCGCCGTGCGCGAACGCTGGGACGAACTGTCCGCGTCCGAGCGGGCGGTGGCCCAGTACCTGGTCAGCGCCCCGGCCGAGTCCCTCCTTTTCGCCTCCGCGCAGGAGCTGGGAACGGCGAGCGGCACCAGCAACGCGAGCGTGGTGCGGACCCTGCAGAAGCTCGGATACGCGGGACTGCCCGCGCTCAAGCGGGAGTTGGCCTCGGACCTCACGTCCGCCGTCGCCCCCGAGGTGCGACTCAAGCGGCGCATCGCCCATGTCGGCCGCGACCTGGACGCCATCTGGGGCGAGGTGTTCGACGAGGCCGCCGAGCGCATCGAGCACGCCCGGCGCCTGACGCCCGGCGAGGCGCTGCGGGAGGCGGTGGGGATCCTTGCGGAGGCCGGCGAGATCCACTGCTACGGGGTGGCGGCGTCCGAACTCGCCGCGCGACACCTGACGTTGGCGCTCGGCAGGGTCGGACGCAGGGCGCAGTACGTCGGGGCCACCGGGTTCGCCCTCGCGGACCATCTGCTGCGGCTGCGCCAGGGGGACGCGGTCGTGATCTTCCAACCGGGCCGCGATCTGCCCGAGTTGACGGTGCTGATCGACCGGGCGCGGGCGGTGGGCGCGCGGGTCGTCCTGGTCACGGACGAGCTGGCCGAGCGGTACGGGGACCGGGTCGACGCGGTGCTCACCGCCCCGCACACGCCCACGGGGATCACCACGGAGGCGCTGACGGCGCTGGTGGTTGCGGACGCGCTGCTGTTGGCGATGACGACGCTGGACGAGGGGCTCGCCGTGGCGACGTCGCACCAACTCACGGTGTTGCGGGAGCAGTTGCTGAACCGGCGGAAGAAGTAGCCGCCGGGGCCGCCCGCACGACCGCCTACGTGTGCTGCATCACCAGCACACAGGTGGTGCCCGGCTCCAGCGCCCGGCACGTGTGGGGTACGTCGCCGGGGTACGAGAGGTAGTCACCGGGAGCGAGCTCGACGGGGTCCTCCGTCGGCCCCGCGAGGACCCGGCCCAGTGGTCACGGGGCTGCTGCGGTCGGCAGGGCTGTCGCAGGAACGCCCCGAGCGGCCTCGGCCCGGCGCGCCACCGGCCCCATCGCCGCGCCTGCCGCGAGGAACACCGCGCCGAGCACCAGCCAACCAGGCACACCCCACGTCACCAGGAGCGCGGTCAGGACGAGCGGGCCGACCGTACGGGCGAGCGGCACTCCCGTACCGAAGAAGCCCTGGTACTGGCCTACTTGGTGCGCGGGCGCAAGCGAGAAGGACAGTTGCCACGACCCCGCCGACTGCTGCATCTCACCCACGAGCTGGAGGACCGAGGCCGCGACGAGGACCGCCACCGCGCCCCATGGGCCGAGGCCGCCCCCGGCCGACGCGGCGAACACCACGCACGACGCCAACAGCACGGCGCCGGAGCGGCGCACCGTCCGCGTGGCGGCGCGCAGACCGTCGACGCCGCGCGCCATCCGCACCTGGAACGCCATCACGCCAAGGGTGTTGAGCACGAACAGAGCCGACACCAGCCAGCCCGGCGCGGCCGTGTGCGTCACGATCCACAGCGGCACCGCGAGCGAGAGCAGCGGCATGCGCAGCAGGAGAACGGCGTTGAGCACGGTCACGGCGACGTACGGGCGGTCGCGGAGCACAGCGAGGCGCGGCTCCTTCACCGCCCGCGCCGGGACGGGCGGCACCACGGGAAGCCGGAACAGGATCAGCGCGCAGACCACGAAGCCGACGCCGTCGAGCGCGAGCACGAGGAGGTAGCCGGCGCGGGTGTCGTGCTGGAGGGCGAGCCCGCCGATGCCCGCGCCGACCGCCAGGCCCGCGTTCAGCGTCGACTGGAGGCGGGCGAGGGCGGCGGTGCGCCGGGCCGGTTCCACGACACCCGCGAGCAACGCCTGCCGGGCCGCCGCGAGGCCGCACTGCGCGACCGCGTACGCGACGAGCGCGAGCAGGAACGCGGCGTACGAACGGACGACCAGGAAGGACAGCACGGCCGCCGCCGTCCCGAGGGCCAGCAGCACGGACGCGCCGCGCGGCCCGCGCCGGTCGGCGGCCGCCCCGAGCGGCACCCCCGCCATCGCGCCCACGGCCCACGCCACCGTCAGGGCGAGGCCGACCTGCGTGGGCGAGAGCCCGACGACGCGGATGAAGTAGAGGGCGGACGTGACGTAGTAGACGCCGTCTCCGACGGAGTTGGCCAGCTGTGCTGCGGCGAGGGCGCGGACAGGCGAACGGGGCGGCATACTCCTCACGCTATGGAGGAACGCTCCTGCGCGAGTAGGCAACTTGTGGGGCCCGTGGCTGGGCCAATCGCCTCCCTGCCTGCCGGGCACCCGCAACACACTCACGGATGCATACGCGCACCCTTCAGCACCTTGTCCACCGCGTTGCGCGGGCCGTAGACCGAGAGGCCCACCAGGTCCAGTTCGGTGGCGGACACGGAGCGTACGGCCGCCCTGTTGTCGGTGTCGTTGCCGGTGGCGAAGAGGTCGGACGTGAAGACGGCGCGGGGCAGGGCGCGGCGCAGGGCGCGTTCGTGGGCGGTCTTCAGGAGGTCCTTGCCGCCTTCGAAGACCAGCACCGGCTGGCGGAACATCGGCAGGTACGGGGTGCCGTCCGCGTCCTCGTAGGGCTCGCCGATCACCTCGGGCACCTGGGGGCCGAGGCCGCTGACGAGGAAGGCCGTGACGTTCAGGCGCTGCCAGGTCTCCAGGTCGTCGCGGAGCAGCACGGCGATCTTCGTGTCGAAGCGGACGGGGGCCGGGGTGGTGGCGGGGGCGGGGGCGGTGGTCTCGGTGCTCATGGCTTGAGACTGCCGCCCACCTTCCCGTCCGGTCTTGTACGTTTTTTGCATGGCAGTCGGCGGTTCCGCGGGGGAAGAGATCACCGCGTGGCGGCCCCGCGTACCGGGCGTCACGGAGGTCTTCCACGCCCACTTCACGCGGCACGCCTACCCGATGCACGTGCACGACACCTGGACGCTGCTCATCGTCGACGAGGGCGCCGTCCGCTACGACCTGGAGCGGCACGAGCACGGGACGCCGCTCGGCACCGTCTCGCTGCTGCCGCCGCAGGTTCCGCACAACGGGCAGGCCGCGACGCCGGAGGGGTTCCGCAAGCGGGTGCTGTATCTGGAGGCGGCCGGGGAGGACGGGCCGCTCGACGCGTCGTTCGTCGGGGCCGCCGTGGACACTCCCGACCTCGTGGATCCGCTGCTACGGCGACGTATCGGGCAGCTGCACACCGCGCTCGCGCACCCCGGCGACGAGCTGGAGGCCGCGGCCCGCCTCGCCCTCGTCGGGGAACGGCTCCGTGAGCGGTTGCGGCCGGCTCTCGCCGAGGCCCCGGGCCACCGGAAGCGCGTGCCCGACCGTCGCGTCGCCGCGTCGCTGCGGGAGCTGATCGACGCGCGGGTGACCGAGGGCGTCGAGCTGAAGGAGGCGGCGGGTCTTGTGCACGCGCATCCGGCGCATCTGGTGCGGTCCTTCGGGGCGGCGTACGGGATCGCTCCGCACCAGTACCTGATGTCGCGGCGGGTGGATCGGGCGCGGCGGATGCTACTCGACGGGCAGGCCCCTGCCGGGGTGGCGGAGGCGTGTGGGTTTTACGACCAGGCGCATTTGACGCGGTGCTTTAGGCGGGTGGTGGGGGTTCCGCCGGGGCGCTATGCGCGGGGCCGGTGACGTTGCGCCCAACCGGGGTTGACGTCTCGGGGCTCTGCCCCGGACCCCGCGCCTCAATCGCCGGCGGGGCTTGATTTGCGCAGCAGCACCCCGCTCAACACCGCCGTCGTCACCAGCAGCACACCCGCCACCACCAGGCTCGCCCGCATACCGCCCAGGGAGAACGTTCCCTCGCCGTTGGCGGCGAGGAGGGTGCCGAAGAGGGCGACCGCGAGGGCGCCGCCGGTTTGGCGGAGGGCGTTGAGGAGGCCGGATGCCGTGCCCACGCGCGGGCCCGGGACGGCGTCCATCAGCATCGCCGTCACCGCCGGGATCGCGAACGCTCCGCCGAGGCCCGTCGGGACGAGGAGGGTCAGGAGCAGCCAGGTCGGGGTGTGCGCGGACAGTGGCAGCAGGGCGAACATCGCGAGGGCCAGGACGAGTTGGCCGATGACGACGACCGTGCGGCGGCCGAACCGTTCGGCGGCGCGCGGCGAGATCAGGTTCGTGCCGGTGATCAGTACGGCCAGCGGTACGAAGACCAGGCCCGCCGCCGTCGCGGACATGCCCCGGAGCTGCTGAAGGTAGAGGCCGAGCAGGAACACCACACCGTAGAAGCCGACGTTCGTGGCGAAGCCGATCGCGAGGGACACCGAGACCGTGCGGTCGCGCAGCATGGTCAGCGGGACCATCGGGGCGCGGTGGCGCTTCTCGGTCACGTAGAAGGTGATCGCGGAGACCACCGCCACGACGAACGCCGCGAGGCCCGCGCGGCCGCCCTCGATCACGGCGAAGGTCAGACCCGCGAGGGTGAGGACCGCCGTGATCTGGCCGGGGATGTCCAGTGGTGCGGGGCGGCGCGGCGAGGGGGCGACCTTCGTGAGCAGGAGCAGGATGGCCGCGCCGACGGGCAGGTTGAGGAAGAACACCGCACGCCAGCCCACGTGTTCGGTGAGTACGCCACCGAGCACCGGGCCCGCCGCCATCGACACCGAACCGCCGACCGTCCACAGGGCGATCGCCCGAGCCCGTCGCCGCGCGTCGTCGTACGCCTCCCGGATCAGCGCGAGCGACGCGGGCATCAGCACGGCGGCCGCCCCGCCCTGGACGACGCGGGCCGCGATCAGCGCGCCGAGGCCGGGGGCGACGGCGCAGGCCAGCGAGGCGAGGGTGAAGAGGGTGGTGCCGAGGACGTAGGCGCGGCGGGCTCCGGTGCGGTCGCTGAGCGCGCCCGCCGACAGCATCAGACCGGCGAACATCAGCGTGTACGCGTCCGCCACCCACTGCAGTCCGGTCATGCCGCTGTGCAGGTCGTCGCGGATGTCCGGCAGGGCGATGTTCACGGCCGACACGTCGATGGTGATCACGGCGAAGCCGAGCAGCGCGGCGAGGAGGGCGGGGGTCCGGCCGGTGCGGCCGGGTACGGCCTCGGCTTCGAGTACGGGTTGCGTACGAGTACGGGCTCTGGCGGCGACGGTGGTCACGCTGTCCTCCTGGGGCGTGGTGTGCGAAGTGCGGGTGGGCGGCAGGCACGGGCCGCGGCCCTGTGACATGCACTCCCTGGGCCCCCGGGCCCTTACGTGAAGGGCCCTTGCCTGCCGGCCACCCGCAGCGAGGACAACTCTGCGGCCGCCGCGCGAAAGGTGGCAGACCGCGCCGCACCGGGGTGCCGCGTTCCTGGCCCTGACACGGCCCCCCACCGCGCTCGACGAGCATGGACAATGCACGTATGGCTGAGACCACGGAACTGGGCCGCTATCTGCGGGCCCGCAGGGGGCAGGTGACACCGGCCGAGGCGGGCCTGCCCGCCGGTACGGGGCTGCGGCGCACGCCCGGGCTGCGGCGCGAGGAACTGGCGACGCTCGCCGGAGTGAGCGTCGACTACTACACGCGCCTGGAGCGGGGCCGCGAGACGAACCCCTCCCCCGCCGTGATCGACGCCATCGCCCACGCGCTGCGGCTGCGCGGCGACGCCCACGAGCGGCTGCACGACCTGGCCGAGATGGCCTCGGGCCGGCACACCGAGCCCCGCCCCACCACCGACGACACGGTGCGCGATTCGGTGCACCGGATGCTGGAGGCGCTGCGGCCGCTGCCCGCGTACGTGGTCAGCCGCTTCAACTACGTACTCGCGGCGAACCCGCCGGGCCGGCGCCTGCTGCCCGGCCTGTGGGACCTGCCGGCCGAGCAGCGCAACATCACCCGCTATCTCTTCCTGCACCCGGTCGGGCGGACCCTGTACGTGCCGTGGGAGGAGACGGTGACCGCGTCGGTCGCCCACCTGCGGGCCATCGGCGGCACGGACGCGGACGATCCGCGGATGGCGGCGCTGGTCGGCGAACTCCTCCTGAAGTCACCGGACTTCACCCGCATCTGGGACCGGTACGACGTCCATGAGCGCAGCGGCGGCACGAAGTCCTTCGACCATCCGAAGGTCGGCGCGATGACGCTCACCTTCGAGGTGATGCAGCTGGCGCGTACGGGTGGCCAGCGCATGGTCGTCTACCAGGCCCCTGCGGGGTCGCCGGACGAGGAGGCGGTCCTGAAGCTGGACCCCCAACAGGCAAGCCCCCGCTGAGCATCATCGAGCCCCGCCGCGCGCGCAGCGTCGGGGCAAGGTATGTGTCGTCCCCGCCGGTCCTCGGGAGCGGGTGGTCACGCCGGGCTGCGTACGCTGAGGCGTGCAGAGCGGGCGAGGAAAGGCGGCTGGGGTGGGCGGCGAAGTGCGGTCCGGGGTGGTGCGGCAGAAGAGGATGCCGCGGGCCGAGCGGGAGCGGCAGATGCTGGACGCCGCGGTGCGGGTGTTCGGGAAGCGGGGGTACCGGGCCGCGTCGATGGACGAGATCGCCGAACTGGCGGGTGTGTCCAAGCCGTTGGTGTATCTGTATCTGAACTCGAAGGAAGACCTGTTCGGCGCCTGTATCCGGCGGGAGGCGGAGGCGCTGGTCGACGCGGTCCGGGCGGGCGTACGCACGGACGTGGCCGCCGACCGGCAGCTGTGGGAGGGACTGACCGCCTTCTTCACGCACACCGCCGAACGCCCCGACGGCTGGGCGGTGCTGCACAGCCAGGCGCGTTCCGGCGGGGACTCTTCCTCAGGGTCTCAACTTCGTTCGAGCAAGGGGGACCCCGTTGTCGCGGAGGTCGGCGCGATGCGCGAGGAGATCGTGGCGTTCGTGACCCATCTGATCGCGGAGGCCGCACGCGAGGCGCACGACAACCCGGAGCTGGCCGAGCGGGAGGTCGCGGGCCTCGCCCAGGCCCTCGTCGGCGCGGCGGAGGCGCTGGCGGACTGGGCGAACGGCGACGCGACGGTGTCCGCGAAGGAGGCCGCCACGACGTTGATGAACTTCTCCTGGTCGGGCCTCGGCAACCTGATGGACGGGGAGCGCTGGTCGGCCCGTTAGGGCCCTAGGTACGACCCGTTAGGGCCCTAGGTCCGACAAGACTTAGTCCGCCAACCCGTGCACCTCGCCCGTGACGTGCACCCGGTCGCCCTCGGCGGCCCGCAGTTCGAAGGCCGGGCCCTGCGCCGCGTACACCACCTCGCCCGGCAGCAGCACCGGCGCCTTGAAGCGGGCCTGTACGTGGACGGGCCCGTTCGTCTTGTGCTCGGCCAGGCAGCGGGCCACCGTCCACATGCCGTGGGCGATGGCGCGCGGGAAGCCGAAGAGGCGGGCCGTGAGCGGGTGCAGGTGGATGGGGTTGCGGTCGCCGGACGCGGCGGCGTAGCGGCGGCCGAGGTCCTCGCCGAGCCGCCAGCGGGCCTCCTCGGGGAGCGGTTCGGCGGGGGTGTCCTGCGGGGGCGTCTCACCCTTGGGCGTGGAGGTCTTGTGGCGGGCCAGGTACGTACTGGTCGACTGCCACACCGGTTCCCCCTCGGTGTGCAGCTCGGTGACGACGACGGCCTCCGTGCCGCGGCGGTGCGGTTGCAACTCCTTGACGTGGACGCTCAGTTCGAACGTTTCAGTGGGTGACAGGTCGCGCTGTTGCGTGATCGCGATCGACGTGTGGACGAGGCCGAGCACCGGCAGCGGGAACGCGCGCTCCGACATCAGCCGCATGGCCAGCGGGAAGCCCAGGATGTGCGGATACGTGACGGGCAGCTCGGGCCGCTCGGTCGCGAACCCGCAGGCACGTTCGTACGCGGTGAGGTGGTTCTGCGTGATGCGGAGGCCGGGGACGGTGAGCCGGGTGTCGGGCAGCGGTGCGTCCTGGCGCGGCCGCTTGAGTGGGGAGAGGGCGGCGCCGCGGAGCATGAGGGGGAGGAGGGAGGGGGTGCGGTCGAGGGTGACGGTGCGGGGGGTCATGGCGGGTCCTCGTGAGGGGTGGGGGTGTCGTTGCGGGAGCTGTGGTGCGGGCTGCGACGGGGTGGGCGCCGACCGGTGAGCGCTGCCCGCGCCGGGGTGCCGCCTTGCCCACCCTGCCGCCCCTGGCGGCAGATTGCCCAAGGCGGCCGGAGCGGCGGCGGATTGCCCAAGGCGGCGAGTGGCGGCGGATTGCGCGAGGCGGGGGGCGCCCCGGAGGGGTTACGCGCCGAGCAGCGACTGCCCGCACACCCGGACCACCTGGCCGTTCACCGCCCCCGAACCCGGGGACGCGAACCACGACGTCGTCTCCGCCACGTCCACCGGAAGCCCGCCCTGCCCAAGGGAGTTCATGCGCCGTCCGGCCTCCCGGATGAACAGCGGGACGGCCGCCGTCATCTTGGTCTCGATGAAACCGGGGGCCACGGCGTTCACCGTCACCCCGTGTTCGGCGGCGGCCCGCGGCGCCAGGGACCGTACGAGACCGACGATTCCCGCCTTGCTCGCCGCGTAGTTGGTCTGCCCGGTGTTGCCCGCGATTCCGGCGATGGACGCGGTGGCGACGATCGACCCGCCGCGACGTACGGCCCCGGCCTCGAGCAGCGCGTCCGTCGTCCGCAGCACGCTCGCGAGGTTGACCTCCAGGACCGAACTCCAGCGCTCGGCAGGCATGTTGGCCAGTCGCCGGTCGCGGGTGATGCCCGCGTTGTGCACGAGTACGTCCAGGCCGTCGGGCACGAACTCCGCGATCCGCTCGCCCGCGTCGGCCGCCGTGATGTCCAGCGGCAGCGCGCGCCCGCCGAGCCGCTCCGCCACCTTCGCGAGGTCGGCCTCGGCGGACGGCACGTCGAGCAGGACGACCTCGGCCCCGTCCCGTACGAGGGTCTCGGCGACGGCCTCGCCGATGCCGCGGGCGGCGCCGGTGACGAGCGCGGTGCGCCCGGCGAGCGGCCGGTCCCAATTCCCGGGGAGCGTCAACTCGCCCTCCGTCGCACCCACTTGGATCACCTGCCCGCTCACGTACGCCGACTTCGGCGACAGCAGGAAGCGCAGGGTCGACTCGGCGCCGGCCACCGGGCCCGCGACGCGCACGAGGTTCACGGTGCGGCCGCGCCCGATCTCCTTGCCGAGCGAGCGCACGAAGCCTTCGAGGCCCTGCTGCGCGGCCGCCTGGTGGTGGTCGTCGGGCGACGGCGGTGCGCCGAGGACGATCACACGGCCGCCCGCCGCGAGGGAGCGGACGACCGGGTGCAGCGCGGCGTGCACATCGGCGAGGGAGTCGAGGCCGGTCACGGCGGTGGCGTCCACGACGGCGGCGACGGGGTGCTCGCCCGTGGAGGCGGTCGACACGACGTCGAGGCCGGTGCCGGCGAGCAGCTTCCCGAGCTCCTCGTGGTGCGCGGGCTCGCCCGCCGTGAGGTGCAGCAACTTCCCTTCCAGGCCCGGGCGTTCGGGGCTGAAGCGGTGCAGCAGCGCGGGCTGCGGCAGGCCGAGGCGGCGGGTCAGGAAGCGGCCGGGGGCCGTGCCCGTGAAGTTCAGATAGCGGTCGGCCATTGTCCAGCTCCCAGCTCGGTCGTAAATTTACTACAGAGTAAGGTTACTCATTGGTCAGTACTTGTCGAGAGCTCAGGAGCTGCCGAACATGGCGCGAACCCCGAAGGGCCCTGCTGCCCCCGCCCTAGGAAACGCCCCGCGTCGTGTCGCCGTCGTCGCCGGAAACCGCATCCCGTTCGCGCGCTCCGACGGCCCGTACGCGACCGCGTCCAACCAGGACATGCTGACCGCCGCGCTCGACGGCCTCGTGGGGCGGATGAAGCTCCACGAGCCGGGCGCAGTCGGCGAGTTCGTGGCGGGCGCCGTGCTCAAGCACAGCCGCGACTTCAACCTCGCGCGCGAGACCGTGCTCGGCTCGATGCTGGACGCGCGCACGCCCGCGTACGACATCCAGCAGGCCTGCGGCACCGGCCTGCAAGCCGTGATCGCCGCCGCCAACAAGATCGCGCTCGGCCAGACCGAGAGCGCGATCGCGGGCGGCTCCGACACCGCGAGCGACGCCCCGCTGGGCGTCAACGACGAGCTGCGCAAGATCCTCCTCGAGGCCCGCCGCGCCAAGTCGGCGGGCGCCAGGATCAAGGCGCTCGCCAAGGTCAGGCCGGGGCATCTGATCCCCGACATCCCGCGCAACGCCGAGCCGCGCACCCGCCTGTCCATGGGCGAGCACGCCGCCGTCACCGCGCGCGCGTGGGGCATCGCGCGCGAGGCCCAGGACGAGCTGGCCGCCACCAGCCATCAGCGGCTCGCGGCGGCGTACGACCGCGGTCTCCTGGAGGAACTCGTCGTGCCGTACCGGGGACTTGAGCGCGACCAGAATCTGCGGCCGGGCTCGACGGTCGAGAAACTCGGCACGCTGAAGCCGGTGTTCGGGGTCAAGGGCGAGAACCCGACCATGACGGCCGGGAATTCGACGCCGCTGACGGACGGCGCGGCGGTGGTGCTGCTCGCGAGCGAGGAGTGGGCGAAGGCCCGCGGCCTCGAACCGCTCGCGTATCTGACCGCGTACGAGACCGCGGCCGTGGACTTCGTCGACGGTGACGTCACCGGTGGCGAGGGCGACGGGCTGCTCATGGCGCCCGCGTACGCCGTGCCGCGGATGCTGGAGCGGGCCGGTCTCGGGATCGAGGACTTCGACCTGTTCGAGGTGCACGAGGCGTTCGCCTCACAGGTGCTGGCGACGCTCGCGGCGTGGGAGAAGGCGGGGCTCGCGCCGGTCGACCGGGACCGGTTGAACGTGGCGGGGTCGTCCCTCGCGACCGGGCATCCCTTCGCGGCGACGGGCGCGCGGATCGTCGCCACGCTTGCGAAGTTGCTGGCGGAGCGCGGGGGTTCGGGCCGCGGCCTGATCTCGATCTGCGCCGCGGGCGGGCAGGGAGTCACCGCGATCCTGGAGCGGGCCTGACCGGGCCGACCATCTCGGCAAAGGCAACCACCCCAGCCCCGGCCGTCCAGTAGGCCCGCACCGACAGCGCACCAACGACACGTGCCCCGCACCCGATTTCACGGGTGCGGGGCACGTGTCGCAACGAGCCTGGGGACGTCAGGCTGCGGCAACCACAGCCTGCGACTCGTCGATGGGGGAAGACGTGGCCGTCTGGTACTTGTCGCGGTCGAGGATCTTCTCCCGCGCAGACACGATCAACGGCACCGCGACTTGGCCCGCAACGTTCGTCGCCGTCCGCATCATGTCCAGGATCGGGTCGATCGCGAGGAGCAGGCCCACGCCCTCCATCGGCAGGCCGAGCGTCGACAGGGTCAGCGTCAGCATGACCGTGGCGCCCGTCAGACCGGCGGTGGCGGCGGAACCGATCACCGACACGAAGGCGATGAGCAGGTAGTCACCGACGTTGAGGTCGATGCCGAAGATCTGCGCGACGAAGATCGCGGCGATCGCCGGGTAGATCGAGGCGCAACCGTCCATCTTGGTCGTCGAACCGAACGGCACGGAGAAGGAGGCGTACTCCTTCGGAACGCCGAGGCGCTCGGTGACCCGCTGCGTCAGCGGCATCGTGCCGACCGACGAACGCGAGACGAAGGCCAGCTGGATCGCGGGCCAGGCACCCTTGAAGAACTGCAGCGGGCTGAGCTTCGCGACCGTGGCGAGCAGCAGCGGGTAGACGCCGAAGAGAACCAGGGCGCAACCGACGTAGATGTCGGCGGTGAACGTCGCGTACTTGCTGATCAGGTTCCAGCCGTACGTGGCGATGGCGTTGCCGATGAGGCCGATGGTGCCGATCGGGGCGAGCTTGATGACCCACCACAGGGCCTTCTGGAGCAGTTCGAGGACCGACTCGGAGAGGGTCAGGATCGGCTGGGCCTTCTCGCCGACCTTCAGGATGGCGATGCCGGCGACGGCGGCCATGAAGACGATCTGCAGCACGTTCAGCTCGGTGAACGGCGTGATGATGTCCGTCGGGATGATGCCGGTGAGGAAGTCGATCCAGGAGCCGGCCTGGTCCGGCTTGGCGCCGTCCTTCGGGGTCAGGCCGGTGCCGGCGCCCGGGTTGGTGAGCAGCCCGATGGCGAGGCCGATGACGACCGCGATCAGCGACGTGACCATGAACCAGATCAGCGTGCGCGAGGCGAGCCGGGCGGCGTTGTTGACCTTACGAAGGTTGGTGATGGACACCAGGATCGCGAAGAAGACCAGCGGGGCGACGGCCAGCTTCAGGAGCTGGATGAAGGTGTCGCCGACCTTCTGCAGGGTGGTGACGAGCCAGGAGACGTCCTGGCTGCGGGCCAGCCAGCCGAGCAGCACACCCAGGACGAGACCGCCGAGGATCTGCGCCCAGAACGGGATCTTGGGTATTCGGAAGCCGGACTTCTGTTCGACTGCGGGGGTGTTCGCGGACACGGAGGCACTCCTGTGATGACACGCGGGGACAAGTCAGGGGGCGTTCAGGAGCGGCGACCGTGGGACGTGGTCAACGGCGCCGCTGCGTCGCTTCGGCCAAGGAAGTCGAAACTGCGCGATCAGGCGCGACAGGCCGCGGACATGCAGCGGCAGAGATCGACATGCAGGCGCTCCACGAGCGCGATGCCCGTGGCGGTTCGAGGCGCAACTGATGTCTTCATGACAGGAACGTTAACACCGCAACTTTGGGAACATCAAAGGGCTTCTTTGGGGCAGATGAGGTGCCCGTACGGGCTCAAAGCGGCATTTACCTTGAAAATGCAGGCGACCCCGGCACCTGATCCGGTGCCGGGGTCGTGCTGACTGTGAGGAAGCTTACGCGGGCCCTACAGAAGCAGGCCCTTCAGAAGCAGGGGGCGCTCACGCCTCCTGGGTGTGGGCGCTGGTGCGGGCGGCGTCGTCCGCCTCGTCCTCCATGGAGCGGTTGGCCGCCATGTTCGACTTGGCGCGGTCCACGCGGGCGACGACCTTCTCGGAGGCGCGGTCGCGCTCGCCGCGCAGCACGACGTAGCTGATGGGTGCGGAGATCACCAGGCCGAGCAGCGCGATCCACATCCAGTAGGAGCCGCCGATACCGGCGGGCACGATGCCGGTGGCGACGAGACCCCAGACGACGAGGAAGCAGCCCACGAAGATCCCGAGCCGCATCAGCGTGTAGCGGAGCATGTCAATCCACTCTTCCGTTCCGAAATGGTGTCCTTACAGGACGAGCGCCCCTCCAGTGAAGCACGGGGAGGGGCGTCCGATTTCAGCGGGGGCTCGTGGCGTCGGATCAGCCACCGGTTCTTGCGGACGGCGGGCAGCTGGGCCCGGACGTCCGAACGTCACGGCCTCGCCTCTGGTTACGCTCGGGCCCATGCGCACCACATCTCCCCTCACCTTCGAACTCGACCCGTCGGTCGACCCCGACCTGCGCGACGGGCTCCTCACCCTGTGGTCGGACGTGACGAACGCCGGCGGCGCGGTCGGCTTCGTCCCGCCGGTCACGCCAGAGGACATACGCCCGGAGCTGGTCAAGCGTCTCGCGGACCTCGCCGGGGGCCGGACCCGGCTCCTCGTGGGCCGCGACGAGCACGGCAGGGTCGCGGCGTCGGCCTTCCTCGCGTACAACCAGCACCGCCTGATGAAGCACCACTTGTGGCTCTACACGGTGATGGTCCACCCCGAGCACCAGGGCAAGGGCTACGGCCGCGCCCTGATGTCGGCCGCCGCCGAGGTCGCCCGCACCTTCGAGGGCATCGAGGCCCTCCGCCTCACCTGCCGCGGCGGCACGGGCGCGGACGCCTTCTACGCGGCCTGCGACTACAAAGAGGTCGGCCGCGTCCCGGGCGCGATACGGGTGGCCCCGGGCGACGACAGGGACGACGTCCACATGATGCTGCCGCTCCACTAGAGCCCCTGCGGCGGGCGGGCATTTCAAGCCGCTGCGGCGACTGCGCCGCCTTCAAGCCCCCGCGCCGCTTGAGCATTTCAAGCCCCTGCGGCGATTGAGCAGCGGGGCCCGGGGCAGAGCCCCGATCTTTCCAGCCCCGCCGGCGCTTGAGGCGCGGGGTCCGGGGCGGAGCCCCGTGGCCGAGGCGGACGACGACCGCAACGAGAACGGGCCCCGGCCAGAACCGGGACCCGCCAAAATCACACCCGCATCGGCTGCGGCGCATCCCGCCGCCCGGGGTCCGCCCCCTCGTACTCCCGAATGATCTCGTACCGCGTATTCCGCTCAACCGGCCGGAACCCCGCGTCACGGATCAGATCGAGCAGATCCTCACGCGTCATCTTGTTCGGCGTCCCGTAGTTGTCCGCGTCATGCGTGATCTTGTACTCGACGACCGAGCCGTCCATGTCGTCCGCCCCGTGCTGCAGCGCGAGCTGTGTGGTGTGCAGCCCGTGCATGACCCAGAAGCACTTCACGTGCGGCACGTTGTCGAACAGCAGCCGCGACACGGCGAAGGTCTTCAGCGCCTCGGCGCCCGTGGCCATGGTCGTCCGCGCCTGCAGCTTGTTGCGGACCTTGCCGTCCTGCATGTCGACGAAGTCGTGCTGGTAGCGCAGCGGGATGAAGACCTGGAAGCCGCCGGTCTCGTCCTGCAGTTCGCGCAGCCGCAGCACGTGGTCGACGCGGTGCCGGGGCTCCTCGATGTGCCCGTACAGCATCGTGCTGGGCGTCTTGAGGCCCTTCTCGTGCGCGAGCCGGTGGATCCGCGACCAGTCCTCCCAGTGGGTGTCGTGGTCGACGATGTGCTGCCGGATCTCCCAGTCGAAGATCTCGGCGCCACCACCGGTGAGGGACTCCAGACCCGCCTCGATCAGCTCGTCGAGGATCTCGGACGCGCTCATCCCGGAGATCTTCTCGAAGTGGTGGATCTCGGTGGCGGTGAAGGCCTTGAGCCCGACGTTCGGCAGCGCCTCCTTGAGGGCCTTGAGCGAACGCGGGTAGTAGCGCCACGGCAGGTTCGGGTGCAGCCCGTTGACGATGTGGAGTTCCGTGAGGTTCTCCGACTCCATCGCCTGCGCGAGCTTGACGGCCTCCTCGATGCGCATCGTGTAGGCGTCCTTCTCGCCGGGCTTGCGCTGGAAGGAGCAGTAGGCACACGAAGCGGTGCACACGTTCGTCATGTTCAGGTGACGGTTGACGTTGAAGTGCACGACGTCGCCGTTCTTCCGCGTCCGCACCTCGTGGGCGAGGCCGCCGAGCCAGGCCAGGTCGTCCGACTCGTAGAGCGCGATGCCGTCCTCGCGGGACAGCCGCTCACCGTCCCTGACCTTCTGCTCCAGCTCGCGCTTGAGCCCTGCGTCCATGCCCGTACCTTCCCTCAACTCAACAGACCAGCCCACCGTACGCCCCGGGGCTCACACCTCTTCGGGAAGCTCCCCCACCCGGTTCTCCCACTTCGTGGAGAGAATGATCGTGGTACGGGTCCGGGACACGCCCTTCGTACCGCTGAGCCGGCGGATCGTCCGCTCCAGGCTGTCCACGTCGCCCGCGCGAACCTTCAGCATGTACGAGTCGTCGCCCGCGATGAACCAGCAGTCCTCGATCTCGTGCAGGTCGCGCAGGCGGTGCGCCACGTCCTCGTGGTCGGCCGCGTCGGAGAGCGAGATGCCGATGAGGGCGGTGACACCGAGGCCGAGCGAGGCGGAGTCGACGGTGGCGCGGTAGCCGGTGATCACGCCGGCCGCCTCGAGGCGGTTGATGCGGTCCGTGACGCTGGGTCCGGACAGGCCGACGAGCCGGCCCAACTCCGCATACGAGGCGCGGCCGTTCTCGCGCAGGGCCTGGATGAGCTGCCTGTCCACGGCGTCCATAAGGTCCAATGCCTTTCATTGTTCAGCGTTGACGCGAGCTTATGTACAGAAACGAAGGCGCGCTAGGGTGAATCCCCGCAAAATCCAAAGTTCTTCACTCGGGGCGACGGAGCCCCCTCACGTACGGGGAACGGCGTCACTCGGCTGCACGGGAGCCTCCCCCGAGCTCGCCCTCCCAGCGGCGGTACAGCGTGTGCGGCACACCCGCCGCGTCCAGCGTCCGGCCCGCGACGAAGTCCACGAGGTCCTGGATGTGCGTCGCCCCCGCGTAGAAGGCCGGTGACGCCGGCAGCACCACGGCGCCCGCCTCGTCGAGCGCCACCAGGTGCTTGAGCGTCTGCCCGTTCAGCGGCGTCTCCCGTACGGCGACGATCAGCGACCGCCGCTCCTTGAGCGTGACACTCGCCGCGCGCTGCAGCAGATCCTTCGAGAGTCCGAGCGCGACTCCGGCCACGCACGCCGTCGAAGCGGGCACGATGATCATGCCCTTGACCGGGTACGAGCCGGAGGAAGGACCGGCCGCGAGATCACCTGCGGGCCAGTACCGCACGTCGTCGAGCCCGACGACACGGAACGTGTCCGGCTTGCCGTCGGCGCCGCGCGCCAGCCACTCCGCCAGGTCCTCGCGCCAGTGCGCGTCCCGCAGCGGGATCCCCGTCTCGTCGAGCAGCGTGAGCCGCGAGGCCCGCGAGACGACGAGGTCGACGGCTTCGCCCGCCGCGAGCAGGGCGCGCAGCACGGAAGCGGCGTACGGGGTTCCTGAGGCGCCGGACACCCCGACGACCCACGGCCTGCGGCTGCTTGCTTTGACGTGCTCCACACCACGAGCCTATCCGGCGGCCCTGCGGGGGAACTTGAGCAGGGGCGGTGAGCGTTCTTTCCATGACGGGCGGGGGCTGGGATGACGTACGACGACGGATCGGGCCGGGCGGCGGTCCTGCGGCGGCCGAGGCGTGAGCGGGCACTGACGGCGGGCAAGGTGATGCTCGCCTGGGTGGCCCTGCTCTGGCTCATCGAAGTGATCGACGCGGCATCGGGCAACGCCCTGGACACCTTCGGCATCCAGCCGCGCGAGCCTTCCGAGTTGATCGACGTCGTCCCGGCGTCCTTCATCCACTTCGGCTTCGCCCACGTCGCGGCGAATTCGATACCCCTGCTGGTCCTCGGATTCGTCGCGGCGCTCGGCGGGCTGCGCCGCTTCTTCCTGGCCTGCGCCCTGATCGTCGTCGCGGACGGCCTCGGGGTGTGGCTTGTGGCCCCGTCCCACACGAACACGGCGGGCGCCTCGGGCCTGATATTCGGCCTGTTCGCCTTCGTCGTCCTGTCCGGCTTCGTGGAGCGCCGCCCGCTCGGCATCATCGTCGGCGTCCTCATAGCCGCGTACTGGGGCACGTCGTTCCTGGCGGGCCTCTCCCCCACGAACGACGGGGTGAGCTGGCAGGGCCACCTGATCGGGCTGACCGCGGGTGTGGCGGCGGCGTTCCTGTTCCGCCGCCGCCCATCGGCCCAGCAGTCCTAGACCGTCAGCCCCCGCACCAGCAGGTCGAGCAGGGCGCACACGAAGAGTGCGATGCCGATGAAGCCGTTGACCTGGAAGAACGCCCGGTTCAGGCGGGACAGGTCGTGGGGCTTCACGATCGAGTGCTCGTAGAGGAACGCGCCTGCGACGATCACGAGGCCGACCCAGAAGAAGGTGCCCGCGTCGGTGGCCAGGGCGTACCAGACGAACAGGGCCGTCGTGAGGGTGTGGCAGACGCGCGCGCCCCAGATCGCGCCGGGGATACCGAAGCGCGCCGGGACCGACTTCACGCCGACCTCGCGGTCCGTCTCCACGTCCTGACAGGCGTAGATCAGGTCGAAGCCGCCGATCCAGATGCCGACCGCGAGACCGAGGATGACGGCCGTCCAGGACCACTCGCCCGTGATCGCGATCCACGCGCCGATCGGGCCCATCGCCTGGGCGAGGCCCAGGATCGCCTGCGGGAAGTTCGTGAACCGCTTGCCGTACGGGTAGACGACCATCGGGATCACCGCGATGGGCGCGAGCGCCAGGCAGAGCGGGTTCAGGAGCGCCGCCGAGGCCAGGAAGACGACCAGGGCGATCAGCGCGCCGGTCCAGGCCGACTTCACGGACACCGCGCCCGTCACCAGTTCGCGGTGCGCGGTGCGCGGGTTACGGGCGTCGATCTCGCGGTCGATGATCCGGTTCGCCGCCATCGCGAACGTCCGCAGGCCCACCATGCAGATGGTGACCAGGAGGAGTCGGCCCCAGTGGATGTTCTCGTCCAGCTGGAACATCGCCGTGAGGGCGGCGATGTAGGCGAAGGGCAGCGCGAAGACCGAGTGCTCGATCATGACCAGGCGCAGAAACGCCTTGGTCCGTCCCGGCTGCTGCGGGATTGCTGCTGAAGCGCTGGTCACGAGAGTCCGTACTCCTTCCAACGACGGTCCACGAGGGCCGCCGTACGGGGGTCGGAGACGACCATCTCGGGCCACCCTCCGTCCCTCGTGTAGCCCTCCTCGGGCCACTTCTTCGTCGCGTCGATGCCCGCCTTGCCGCCCCAGAACTGCTGGTACGAGGCGTGGTCGAGGTGGTCGACCGGCCCCTCGGCCACGGTCAGGTCACGGGCGTAGTCCGTGTTCCCGAGCGCGCGCCACGAGACTTCATGAAGATCGTGGACGTCGCAATCGGAGTCGACGACGACGATGAGCTTCGTCAGCGACATCATGTGCGCGCCCCAGATCGCGGACATGACCTTCTGGGCGTGCTTCGGGTACTTCTTGTCGATCGAGACGATCGCGCAGTTGTGGAAGCCGCCGGACTCCGGCAGGTGGTAGTCCACGATGTCCGGGACGATCACCTTGAGGAGGGGGAGGAAGAAGCGTTCCGTGGCCCTTCCCAGCGGGCCGTCCTCCGTCGGCGGGCGGCCGACCACGATCGACTGGATCAGCGGGCGCTTGCGCATCGTCACGCAGTCGATCTTCAGCGCCGGGAACGGCTCCTGCGGCGTGTAGAAGCCGGTGTGGTCCCCGAAGGGGCCCTCCGGGAGCATCTCGCCCGGCTCCAGCCAGCCCTCGATGACGACCTCGGCGTTGGCCGGGACCTGCAGCGGCACCGTCTTGCAGTCGACCATCTCGACGCGCTTGCCCTGGATGAACCCGGCCAGCATGTACTCGTCCATGTCGCCGGGCAGCGGCGCCGTCGACGCGTACGTGACCGCCGGCGGGCAGCCGAAGGCGATGGCGACGGGCAGCTTCTCGCCCCGCTTGGCGGCCACCTGGTAGTGGTTCCGGCTGTCCTTGTGGATCTGCCAGTGCATGCCGATGGTGCGCTTGTCGTGGCGCTGCAGGCGGTAGAGCCCGAGGTTGCGGATGCCCGTCTCGGGGTCCTTGGTGTGGGTGAGCCCCAGGTTGAAGAAGGAGCCGCCGTCCTCCGGCCAGGTGAACAGCGCCGGCAGCCTGTCGAGGTCGACGTCCTCGCCCTGCAGCACGACCTCCTGCACGGGGGCCGCGTCCGACTTCACCTTCTTCGGCGGTACGTGCGTCATCGCGCCGAGCTTGCCGAACGCCTCGCGGATGCCGACGAAGCCCTGCGGCAGCTCCGGCTTCAGCAGGCCGCCGATCTTGTCGCTGATGTCGTCGTACGACTTGAGGCCGAGCGCCTTGAGCAGGCGCCGGTCGGTGCCGTACACGTTCATCGCAAGGGGCATCGACGCGCCCTTCACGTTCTCGAAGAGGAGGGCGGGGCCGCCGGCCTTGTTCACCCGGTCGACGATCTCACCGACCTCCAAGTACGGGTCGACCTCGGCCTTGATGCGCTTCAGGTCGCCCTCGCGCTCCAGAGCCCTGAGCAGGGAGCGAAGATCGTCGTAAGCCATGCGTTCCAGTATCGGGCAACCGTTAACCTGGCCGAGTCACCGGGGGCCCAGTACGCCCCGTTCCGTTCCTTGGGGGATCGCGACACCATGCTGCGCTACTTGCCCTTCCTGTTGGTCCTGGCGCTCTGGATCTACGCGTTCATCGACTGCCTGAACACCCCGGAAAAAGAGGTGCGCAAGCTGCCCAAGGTGGTGTGGGTCATCATCATCCTGCTGTTCGGCGAGGTCCTGCTCGGACCGATCGCCTGGCTGGTGGTGGGCAGGCCGCGCCGCACCCCCACGGGTGGCGGCAGCACGAAGTTCGTCGCGCCCGACGACAACCCCGAATTCCTGCGGTCCCTGAAGGACGACGACAAAAAGGACGAATGAGCACCATGGATCTCGATCTCGCCCGCACCTGGCTCGCCACCGCCGTGGAGGAGGCGAGGGCCGGCCTCGCGGAGGGCGGCATCCCGATCGGCGGCGCCCTGTACTCCGCCGACGGCAAGCTCCTCGGCCGCGGCCACAACCGGCGTGTACAGGACGCCGACCCGTCCTCGCACGGGGAGACCGACGCGTTCCGCAACGCCGGGCGGCAGCGCACGTACAAGGGCACCACGATGGTGACCACGCTCAGCCCCTGCTGGTACTGCTCGGGTCTGGTGCGGCAGTTCGGGATCTCGCGCGTGGTGGTCGGTGAGGCGCGCACCTTCCACGGCGGGCACGACTGGCTCGCCGAGCACGGCGTCGAGATCGTGCTGCTCGACGACCCCGAGTGCGTCGCCATGATGGAGGACTTCATCGCGGCGAAGCCGCAGCTGTGGAACGAGGACATCGGCGAATGAGCCGTTGCCGGTGAAAGTCGCGTGACGGCGTAAGGCGCGTGACGGTGCAGGGCGCGTACAAGTTGTACGCCGGCGCGCCCCCTGAAGCGGACAGTGCGCCCCTGTGCGGGACCGCTCCGCACCCGGACACTCAGGGGGCATGACGACCGCCCCGGGCACCACTCCCACCAGCACGTCCCCCTCGCCTCCCGCCTACGGCGACAAGATCGTCGCCGTGGAGACGGCCGGGGCGGAGCCGATCCCCGACGCCGAACGGCACGGCGGTCCACGGCAGCTGCTGTGGACCTGGGCCTCGCCGAACATCGAGTTCGCGACGGTCTACATCGGCGTGATCTCCGTACTCTTCTTCGGCCTCAGCTTCTGGCAGGCGGCCGCGGCCCTGCTGCTCGGCACCGCGCTCGGCGCGCTGACGCAGGGGATCCTGTCGCTGGACGGTCCGCGGTTCGGCGTGCCGCAGATGGCGATCGGGCGCCTCGCCTTCGGCTTCCGCGGCAACGCGCTGCCCGCGGGGGTCAACGCCCTGGTGGCGGGCGTCGGTTGGTTCGCCGTGAACAGTGTGAGCGCCGCGTTCGCCCTGAACACGCTGACCGGTCTGCGGCCGCTGCCCTCGCTGCTCGTGGTCGTCGCCGCCGAGATCGTCATCGGCTTCATCGGCCACAACTTCGTGCACACCTTCGAGCGGTACGCGTTCCCGGTGCTCGCCGTCGTCTTCCTCGTGGCGGGCGTCTGGACGTTCGGCGAGGCGGACCTGTCGGCGGCCGGTGGCGGGGGCGGCATCGGCGGCTTCCTGCTCGCGTTCAGCTCGGCGTGGGGGTACGCGGCGGGCTGGAACCCGAACGCTTCGGACTACTCGCGCTATCTGCCGCGCACCGCGAACCGCTTCCGTACGGTGCTGTACCCGGCGCTCGGCATGTTCCTGTCCGTCTCGGTCGTGGCACTGACCGGCGCGGCGTCGGCGACGATCGCCGCGCCGGCGGACGCGACGCCCACGGCCGCGTTCACCGGCCATCTCCCGTCCTGGCTCGGCCACTTGGTGCTCGTGGCGATCATCCTGGGCGCGATCTCGGCGAACGCCCTCAACATCTACTCGTCCTCCATGTCGATCACCTCCATCGGCCTGCGGCTGCCGCGGTGGCTCGGCCGCAGCACGCTGGTCGTCCTGACGGGTCTCGCGGGCACGGCAGCGGCGTGGTCCTCGCTCTCCGACGCGGGGCACGCGTACGAGGCGTTCCTGCTGGTGATCGCGTACTGGATCGGCCCATGGCTGGGCGTGGTGCTCACGGAGCGGTGGCGCTCGCGACGCGCACCCGGGGCCGACCTCGCCGGCCGCCTCGGCAACCCCGGATTCTCCAACTGGCCGGGCTTCGCAGCCCTGTTGGCGGGCATCGCGGTCTCCGTCCCGCTCTTCTCGAACCAGGAGCAGTACGCGGGGTGGGCGGCGCGGCACTGGCCCTCGCTCGGCGACGTGACGTGTCTGGTCGGCTTCGTGGTGAGCGCGGTGGTGTACGCGACCACTTGCCGAGTGTTCGCCGCGCGTCGTACAGTCTGAGCCGTTGGTGTTCGTCGAGCGGCGAACACCGGTCGGTTCTTCTCGGACGACGGAAGGCGTGTGCCATGCGAGCGGTGCGGTTCGAGGAGTACGGCGGGCCCGAGGTCCTGCGGGTGGCGGAGGACGTGGCGGTGCCGGAGCCCGGGCCCGGCCGGGTGAGCATCGATGTCGCGTACGCCGGGGTGAACTTCGCCGACCTCAAGGCCCGCGCGGAGGGCTACCGGGTGGACGCGCTGCCGTACTCCCCCGGCCTGGAGGTCTCCGGCCGCGTACGCGCCCTGGGGGCGGGGGTCGAGGGGCTCGCGGTCGGCCAGGAGGTCGCCGCGCTCACCACCTCCGGCGGCTACGCGGAGGTGGTCGTCGCCGACGCCGTCACCACCTTCCCGCTCCCCGACGGCCTGTCGCTGCGCACGGCCGCGACGCTGCCGACCGTGCTGCCGACGGCGTACGCGCTGCTGCACTCGGTGGGGCGGCTGCGCTCCGGCGAGACCGTTCTCGTGCAGGGTGCGGCGGGCGGAGTCGGCACGGTGGCCGGGCAGTTGGCGCGGGCGGCGGGCGCGGGGCGGGTGATCGGCGTCGTGTCGAGCGAAGCGAAGGCCGCGTACGCGAAGGGGTACGGGTACGACCATGTGGTCCTGGCCGATGGATTCGGCGCCGCGGTACGGGAGTTGACGGGCGGGCGCGGGGTCGATCTGGCTCTGGACCCGGTGGGCGGCGAGACGCTCCGGGAGACGCGGGAGGCGCTCGCGGTGTTCGGGCGGCTCGTGTCCTTCGGCAACGCGTCGTCCGCGCCCGCGTGGCAGGTCGGCCAGCCCGAGCTGTACCCGACGGGCCTCTCCGTGGCCGGCTTCTCCATCCTCGGCCTCGCCCGGACCGCCCCCACCGAACTGCGATCACTCGCCGAACGCGCCTTCGCGGTACCGGGCGTCGAACTCCCGGTGACAGCGGAATTCCCCCTCACGGAGGCGCCGGAGGCCCACCTCCTGATGGGTTCCCGCACCAGCACGGGCAAGCTGCTGCTGCGGGTGGGCTGATCAAGCCGCCACCACAGGCCGGGCCGTCGAGCGGTCCCCCGTGCCGCTCGACGGCCTCGACCAGGGTGATCAGTGTGGCTCAGCACCTTACTGAACTGGAGTGAATTTCTAGAAATTCACTATAGAAACACAGCCCCGGGAGGTGCCTTAGGCTGGTCGTCGTCATGAGCCCCAAGCAACTGCGCGGCGCGGAAACCGTCGACCGCCTCCTCGATGCCGCGCTGCGCGTCTACGCGGACGCCGGCGAGCAGGGCATCACCGTCAGCTCCCTGACGCGGACGGGCGGGGCGAGTCCGGGGAGCCTGTACCACCACTTCGGCAGCGTCGACGGGCTGATGCAGGCGCTGTTGCTGCGCTGGCTGGGCCGGTTCCTCGACGAACTCACCGCGGCCCTCGAACGCTCCCGCACGCCGCGCACGGGGATCCAGGCGATCGTCGAATCGTATCTGCGCTTCATCCGCGAACACCCCGACGCCTCCCGCCTGTTGCACTCCTCGTACGCCGACCGGCTGGGGATGGCGCAGGCCCGCCAGTTGCGCGACGCGCAGGAGGCCCGGCTCTCGCCGCTCACCGAGTGGATGCGGCAGCACGTCGAATCCGGCGCGATCGCCCCGCTGCCCGGGCCGCTCATCGAGGCCTTGGTGCTCGGCCCGGTCGTCGGCCTCGCGCGCGGCTGGCTCGCCGGGACGCACGAGACCGACCTCGATCAGGCCGCGCGCGTCCTGTCGGAGAGGATCTGGCGCTCACTGGCCCCCTGACCGGCCCGCCCGGCCCCTACGACACGGGCCGCGCACGCCGCTTGGAGCAGCTCCCCGCCCGTTTCGGTCGACCGCCGCCGCCTTGGGCAATCTGCCGCCTGGGGCGGCAGGGTGGGCAAGGCGGCACCCCGGCGCCGGGCGCCGACACCGACCACCCCCACCCCGTCCCACGCCACGGGGCTCCGCCCCGGACCCCGCGGGCTCTCGTCCGAAAGGCGGGGCTGGATTTGCCCACCCGCCGCAGGGGCTCAATTTGCTCTCACCCGTCGCCGGGGCCAGATTTGGCCGGACCGGCCCCCGCCGCCTCCCGGGCCAGGGCAAAGCTGGTTTTGGCCCACCCGCCGCCAGGCCCGGATACCGCTCCTCACACACGCCGGTGGGGAGCACCCGCAGCAGCAGCTTGCCCGTGCTCGTACGCGAACCCACCAGCCGGTGCCCCGCCACCGCGTCCGCGACGGAGAACTCCGGCGTCACCGGCATCCCCTCACCGCGAACGCCCGCACGACGCAGCCGACGACGTCGGGGTAGGAACGGCCGGGACAGTACGCCCCGCACGTTGCCCCGGTGTTTCCGCGCCGCGAGAGTGGACCGCATGACCGCTTCCCCCGGCGCCGCGCCGCGCATTCCGACCATCGACCTGTTGCCGTGGATGTCCGGCGACCCGCAGGCCCGCGCCGCGATCGCCGCCACCGTGGACGACGCGCTGCGCACCGCCGGGTTCCTGCTGGTCACCGGGCACGGCGTCGACCCGGCGCTGCGCACCCGGATCCGGGACGCGGCCCGTGGGTTCTTCCGTATGCCGACGCCGGTGAAGGAGCCGTACAGCGTGCAGGTCGGCGGACGCGGCTGGCTCGGCCCGGGCGCCGAGGCCAACGGCTACGCCGAGGGCACCGAGACGCCGCCCGACCTGAAGGAGTCGCTGTCCTTCGCCACGGCGACGCCCTTCGACGACCCGGCGGTGCGCGCCGAATGGTCGGGCGAGAACGTCTTCCCTGCCGAGTCGCCGCAACTGCGCGCGCTCGTGGAGACGTACCTGGAGCAGATGCGGACGCTCTCCGACCGGCTGCTCGAACTCCTCGCGGCCGCCCTCGACGAGCCCGCCGACTTCTTCACCCGCCACACCGCGCACCCCACCTGGGGCTTCAACATCAACTGGTACCCGGGCACGGAGGTCGTCGGCGCCCCGGAGCCCGGCCAGTTCCGGATCGGCCCGCACACCGACTTCGGCACGGTGACGGTCCTCGACCGGCAGGCCGGGAAGGGCGGCCTCCAGGTGTTCACCGATGACGGGGGCTGGGAGGACGCCCCGTACGACCCGGACGCCTTCACCATCAACATCGGTGATCTGATGGCCCGCTGGACCGGCGACCGCTGGCGCTCCGGCCGGCACCGCGTCCTACCGCCACCGGCGGACGCGCCCGCCGAGGAACTCATGTCGCTCGTCTACTTCTACGAGTGCGACCCCGGCACGACCGTCGAACCACTCCCCGCCCCGAAGGGCCGCGTCGCGTACGAGCCGGTGGATTCGCACGCGTACCTGCGCGGAAAGCTGGACGCCATCACGGTGGGCTGACGCGCGTACGTGAAAGGCCGGCCCCGCAGGACCGGCCTTTCACGAAGCGATGCGGCTCACACCCCGGCGTACGAGTGCTTGCCTGTGACGAAGATGTTCACGCCGTAGTAGTTGAAGATCCAGCAGCCGAACGCGATCAGCGCCAGGTAGGCGGCCTTGCGGCCCTTCCAGCCGGCGGTCGCGCGGGCGTGCAGGTACGCCGCGTAGGCGACCCAGGTGATGAACGACCAGGTCTCCTTGGGGTCCCAGCCCCAGTAGCGGCCCCACGCGTCGCCCGCCCAGATGGCGCCCGCGATGATCGTGAACGTCCACAGCGGGAAGACGGCCGCGTTCACGCGGTAGGAGAACTTGTCCAGGGACTGCGAGGCGGGCAGCCGCTCCATGACGGAGGTCGCGAAGCGGCCGGGGGTGCCGCCGCTCGCCAGCTTGTTCTCGTAGGAGTCCTTGAAGAGGTACAGGATCGTGCCGACCGCGCCGACGTAGAAGACCGCGCCGCAGAAGATCGCCGTCGAGACGTGGATGTACAGCCAGTACGAGTGCAGCGCCGGCACCAGCTGGTCGCTGGACGTGTACAGCACGGTGGTGGCGAGACCGAGGTCAAGCAGGACCGTGATGACCAGGGGCAGTCCGAGCCAGCGCACGTTCTTCTTCAGCGCCAGCAGGACCAGGTAGATGGCCACGGCGACGGTGGAGAAGGTGATGCTGAACTCGTACATGTTGCCCCACGGGGCCCGCTCCACCGAGAGCGCGCGCGTGAGCACGCCGCCGAACTCGATGACGAAGGCGAGCACCGTGAGGGAGATGGCGATGCGCCCGTACAGGTCGCCCTTCTCGTCTCCGGCGGCGGCGCCGGGGCCGTCCGGCACGTCACGCGCGCCGGCCGCCGCTCGGGTCACGACCTTCGGCCGGTCGAGGACGGCGGTGCCGCCCTTCTTGTTGACCGTGACGGCCGGCGCGGCGGCCGCCGCCTTCTCCTCGGCCGTGCCGGTCAGCGCGGCGGCGGTTCGGCCGACCTTGCTGCGGCTACCGAAGATCCACTCGGCCATGTTCGCGAAGAACGCGAGCAGATAGACGGCCATCGACGAGTAGATGAGGACGTTACTGGTGTGAGCCAGGTTCTCGTTGACTGCGGCGGCGAGAGTCACTTCTCAGCCCCTTCGGCGGCAGGAACAGCGGTGGTTGATGCGGAGGTTTCAGTGGGTTCGGGCGCGCTCGGCGCCTTGCTGTGCAGCTGCTCGACCAAGGAGCCGAGCTCCTCCGGCAGCTTCGCGGACTCGCTGCGGCCGAGGCCCGCCATCTCGACGACGGTCACCCCGTCGGGGCCCTCGACGGCGCGCACCCAGACGCGGCGGCGCTGGATGAACAGGGAGCCGGCCAGACCGAAGATCGCGGCGATGGCGCCGCCCAGTGCCCAGGTGTCACCGGGCTGGTGGGAGATCTGGAAGGTGACCCATTCCTTGATGTCCTTGTCGAACGTGATGGAGCCCGCCCCGTTGGGCAGCTTCATCGTCTCGCCGGGCAGCAGCCGCTGCTTGAGCGCCTTGCCCTTGGAGTCCTTGAAGGCCTTCATGTGCGAGGTGTCCAGCTGGTACACGTTCTGCGGAAGGCCGGCGTCGACGCCGAGGTCGCCGTGCGTCGCGTTCAGCGCGAGGACGGGATAGTCGAGCGCGGGGAACTGGGAGAGCATCGTGCCCTTGCCCGCGCCCGCGAACGTCGGCACGAACCAGGCGGCGAAGCCCAGCTGTTCCTTCTTGCCCTTCGCGTTCTTGTAGCCGTCCATCACCTTGATGGCGCCCTGCGAGGAGATGTTGGAGTCGATCGGCAGCATCGGCACGGTCTGCTTCGAGACGACCTTGCCCTTGCCGTCGCGGACCGTGATGGGGACCGCGTAGCCGTGCCCGTTGAGGAAGATCTTGGTGCCGTCGATGTCCAGCGGGTGGTTGGACTCGATCTTGGTCTGCTTCGTCTTGTCGCCCGAGCCCTCGGTGTAGCTGACGTTCGCGCGGAACGTGCGCGGGGTGCCCTTCTCGGGGCCCGTGCGCTCGTACGTGGCCGTGAACTTGTCGAGGGTGAAGCTGAACGGCGACAGGTCGTTGTCGCTGTCGAAGAGGTTGCCGGACTTGAAGTCGTCGTACTGGGTGAGCGTGTTGGCGAACCCGTCGCCCTCGGTGACGAGCTTGCCGCCCTCGAACTTGAACAGCTGGCCCCAGGCGAAGGAGACCAGCATCACGATCAGCGCGATGTGGAAGGCGAGGTTGCCGACCTCGCGCAGATAGCCCTTCTCGGCCGCGACCGCGGTCCCTGCGACGTGCGCGCGGTAGCGGCGCTTCTTCATCATCGCGAGGGCGGCGGTGCGCACCTGCTCGGGCTCCGCCTCGGTGCGCCACGTCGCGTACGCGGGCAGCCGGGTGAGCCGCTTGGGAGCGCCCGGCGGGCGGCCGCGCAGCTGCCCGACGAACTGCCAGGTGCGCGGCACGATGCAGCCGATGAGCGAGATGAACAGCAGCAGGTAGATCGCGGAGAACCACACCGAGCTGTAGACGTGGAAGAAGCCGATCTTGTCGTAGATCGACGCGAGCGTGTCGTGTGCCTTGCGGAAGGTGTCGACCTTGGTCGGGTCCGTGCCCTGCTGCGGGATCAGCGAGCCGGGGATGGCGCCGAGGGAGAGCAGGAACAGCAGGATCAGGGCGACCCGCATCGAGGTGAGCTGCCGCCAGAACCAGCGGACCCAGCCGATGACTCCGAGCCGGGGCAGGTTGGGCGAACGGTCCTCCTGGGGGGCCGTGCTCAGCTGGGACGCGGCTTCGAGCTCAGTGGGATCGCCACCGGTCTGCACGTCGTCGGTCGTGTTGCTCATGGATCAGATTCCCACCTGGAAGCCGGTGGACCAGGTCCGCATCTGCCCCACGAGCGCGTCCCACGCACCCGTGAGCAGCAGAACTCCGGTCAGGATCATCATGATGCCGCCGATGCGCATCACCCACGTGTAGTGCTGCTTGACCCAGCCGAACGCGCCGAGCGCCTTGCGGAAGGCGATCGCGGCGAGCACGAAGGGCACGCCGAGGCCGAGGCAGTACGCGATGGTCAGTATGGCCCCGCGGCCGGCGGTGCTCTGCACCGAGGAGAGGCCGATCACGGAGGCGAGGGTCGGGCCGATGCAGGGGGTCCAGCCGATGCCGAACAGCGCGCCGAGGACCGGGGCTCCGGCCAGACCGGCGGCGGGCTTCTTGTGGAAGCGGAACTCCCGCTGCGTCATCCAGGGCATGAAGCCCATGAAGAAGATCCCCATGGCGATCATGAGGCCGCCGAGCACCTTGCTCAGCACCCCTTGGTACTCCTGGAGCGTCTGGCCGAAGAAGCCGAACAGGGCGCCGCCGGAGACGAAGACGGCGGTGAACCCGAGGACGAACAGGCTCGCGCCCGCCGCCATCCGGCCCCGCCGCTGCTCCATCAGATCGGTGCCGGTGATGCCGGTCACGTACGACAGATAGCCGGGTACGAGGGGCAGCACGCACGGGGAGAAGAAGGAGACCAGGCCGCCGAGCAGAGCCACGGGGACGGCCAGGAGGAGCGCACCGTCGGTGACGGTGTCACCGACGGCGAGTGTGACGAGGGAGGAGCTCACCTTCGCTCACTTCTCCGCGATGACCGGCGCGACCATCTTGCGCAGGGCCTTCTCGCTGAGTGGCTTGAGCGAACGCGCGGCGATCTTTCCCTCGCGGTCGACGACGATCGTCGAGGGGATGGCCTGCGGGTTGAGCGTGCCCTTGTCGAACTTGAGAAGGAGCCGGCCCGTCGGGTCGTAGAAGCTCGGGTACGGGACGTCGTAGTTCTCTTCGAACTTCTTGGCCGGGCCTGTGCTGGTGTCCCGGGTGTTGATGCCGAGGAACTGGACGTCCTGCTTATCGGTGTCCTTGGCGACCTTCACGAAGTTCGGCGCCTCGGCGCGACACGGCGGGCACCAGGAGCCCCAGACGTTGAGGACGACGACCTTGCCCTTGTAGTCGGACATGTCGAGCTGCTTGCCCTCGAGGTCCTTGCCGGTCAGGGAGGGGGCGTTGTGGCGCTCGCCCTTCTTGACCGTGGCGATGCCGCCGGACCCGGTGACGAAGTTGGTGTTGTTGCCGCCGCCCGACGTACCGCCGGAGCCGCAGGCCGTCAGCGCGAGGGCCGCCACGGCGGCTCCTACGGTCAGCTGGGCGGCGCGGCGCTTCGTCGCGGTGGTGCGGGGGGTGCGGGAGGCGGCACTCATGTGAAAAGTTTCGCATGTCTGTTTAGGGGATCTTCCGCACCCCCCTCACGGTGGGAAAAGCCCACTTCAGGAGGGGTTTGCGAGGAACTTGCGCCAGCCTTCGGACGGCTGCTGTCCCACATCGAGCGTACGCAGCTTCGCCAGCGTTTCCGGGTCCTGCGCGTCGAGCCAGTCGACGAACTGCCGGAAGGAGACGAGCCGCACGTCACGGTGGGTCTCGGCGGTGGCCGCGATGTGCTTCAGCGCGTCCTCGACGGCGTCCATGTAGATGCCGCCGTTCCACTCCTCGAAGTGGTTGCCGATGAAGAACGGCGCCCGGTTCGTCTCGTATGCCCGCTTGAATCCCTGGATGTACGCCTGTGCGGACTGCTTGCGCCAGCCCGGGTAGTTGGCGGCGGGCGCCCGCGTGGAGTTGAGGGACTGGTTGGCCAGCATGTTGTAGTCCATCGACAGGACCTCGAAGCTCCGGCCGGGGAACGGGACGGCCTGCAGCGGCAGGTCCCAGATCCCGAGCCGCTTGTGCGGCCAGCGCTGGACGCCACCGGGCGAGGACGCGTCGTAGCGCCAGCCGAGTTCGCGGGCGGTGGGCAGCAGGCTGTTCTGACCGAGCAGACAGGGCGTGCGGCCGCCGACGAGTTCCTTGTCGTAGTCGAAGGGCAGCGCGGGCAGGTCCTTCCAGCCCGTGTTCGTACGCCACTTCTTTACGAAGGACGTCGCCTGGTCGATCTCGTCGCGCCACTGCGCGGGCGTCCAGTTGGCGACGGAGCCGGATCCCGCGCAGAAGTGCCCGTTGAAGTGCGTGCCGATCTCGTGCCCTTCGAGCCAGGCGCGGCGGACGTACTTCAGGGTCTCCTTGATGTGGGCGTCGGTCAGATAGCCGATGTCGGAGGCGCCGACGGGATTGTTCGGCGGACGGTAGAGCCGCTTCTTCGACTCGGGCAGCAGATACAGGCCCGAGAGGAAGAAGGTCATGTGCGCGCCGTGGTCCTCGGCGAGCTTCAGGAAGCGCGGGAAGAGCCCGTTGCCCACCTCGCCCGCGCCGTCCCAGGAGAAGACCACGAACTGCGGTGGCTTCTGGCCGGGTTCGAGCCGCTCGGGCCTGCCGGGCTGCCGCGGCTGCCTTCCGGTGTACGCCGTCGAGCCGTCGCCGATGGGCCGGTCGGGCGTCCGCCCCTGCGGCCCCGGCCTGCCGTGCCCCGGTGAAGTGACCGTCGGGGCACCGCCCGTACCGCATCCGGCGAGCAGCGCCCCGCTCGCCGCGCCCGCACCGAGTCCGAGCAGTCCCCTGCGACTCACGTCCCGCATTCCGTCGTCCCCATTCCTCACGCTGCCCCATTCACAGGGGCGCCCCGGAAGAGGGCATGAGGAACACGCGGGTTCCGGTAAACGGTCCTGTTTTGCGGTGATTTGAAGGGGTACGCGAAAGGCCGCCGGGTTGACGGCGGCCCTTCGCGTGGTCGTTGCCCGGGATCAGGCCCCGAAGGCCTTGTCCTTCCCCTTCACCGGCTTCGCGCCGGCCAGGAGATGCGCGGGAACGAGGTCGCGGGCGGGCTCGGTGTAGCCCACGGACACGATCTTGTCGCCCTGGTACGTGAACGTCGTCAGCGAGGCGAGCGTGCACTGCCGCTTGCGCGGGTCGTGCCACAGGCGCCGCTTCTCGACGTAACTCCGCACGATCCAGATGGGCAGCTGGTGGCTGACGCACACGGCTTCGTGCCCGCGCGCGGCATCCTTCGCGGCGTCCAAGGCGCCCATCATCCGCACGACCTGGTCGATGTACGGCTCGCCCCAGGACGGCTTGAACGGGTTGACCAGGTGCTTCCAGTTGTCCGGGTTCTTCAGCGCGCCGTCGCCGACGCCGAAGGTCTTGCCCTGGAAGACGTTGCCCGCCTCGATGAGCCGCTCGTCGCTGTCCAGGTCGAGGCCGTGCGACTTCGCGATCGGCGTCGCCGTCTCCTGCGCCCGGTCCAGCGGGGACGCCACGACGTGCGTGATGTCGCGCGAGGTGAGGTGCTCGGCGACCCGGTCGGCCATCCGCCGGCCGAGCTCGGAGAGGTGGTAGTCGGGGAGGCGCCCGTACAGGATCCCCTCCGGGTTGTGCACCTCGCCGTGGCGCATCACGTGGACGACGGTGATGTCGTCGCCCGACTTCGGGGCGCTCATGCGGTGGCCTCGGCGGCGGCGCGGGCGGCGGCGGGCAGCGCGGCCGCGATGCGCTCGATCGCCCGCTCGTCGTGGGCCGTCGAGACGAACCAGGACTCGAAGGCCGACGGCGGAAGGTACACGCCCTGCTCCAGCATCGAGTGGAAGAACGGGCCGAAGCGGAAGGCGTCCTGCCCCTTCGCGTCCTCGTAGTTCGTCACCTCGTTCTCCGTGAAGAACACGGTGAACATGTTCGTGGCGTTCTGCACGCGGTGCGCGACGCCCTCCTTGGTGAGCGCCTCGCTCACCAGGCCGCGCAGCTGCTCACTGGTCGCGTTCACCTTGTCGTACGCGGCGTCGTCGAGCAGCCGCAGCTGGGCGACACCGGCGGCGGTGGCGACGGGGTTACCGGACAGCGTGCCCGCCTGGTAGACGGGACCGGCCGGGGCGAGGTGCGCCATGACATCGGCGCGGCCACCGAACGCGGCGGCCGGGAAGCCACCACCCATGACCTTGCCGAACGTCAGCAGGTCGGGCACGACGCCATCGACGCCGAACCAGCCGGCCTTCGACGTACGGAAGCCGGTCATCACCTCGTCGGAGACGTACAGCGCGCCGTTCTCGGCGCACACGTCCTTGAGCCCCTGGTTGAAGCCCGCCTTCGGCGGCACGACGCCCATGTTGCCGGGCGAGGCCTCCGTGATCACGCAGGCGATCTCGCCGGGGTGCGCGGCGAACGCGGCACGCACGGCCTCGATGTCGTTGTACGGCAGCACGATCGTGTCGCCGGCCTGCGCGCCCGTGACACCCGGGGTGTCCGGCAGGCCCAGCGTGGCGACGCCGGAACCGGCGGCGGCGAGCAGCGCGTCGACGTGACCGTGGTAGCACCCGGCGAACTTGATGACCTTGGCGCGCCCGGTGAACCCGCGGGCGAGCCGGATCGCCGACATGGTCGCCTCGGTGCCGGAGGACACGAGGCGCACCTGCTCGACGGGGTCGATCCGCCGGACGATCTCCTCGGCCAGCTCGACCTCACCCGCGCCCGGCGTACCGAAGGAGGTGCCGCGCGAGACGGCCTCCTGCACGGCCGCGATGACCTCGGGGTGGGAATGGCCGAGGATCATCGGCCCCCACGAGCACACGAGGTCGACATACTCGCGGCCGTCGGCATCGGTGAGATACGGACCGTTACCGGACACCATGAACCGGGGCGTTCCGCCCACCGCACGGAACGCGCGCACGGGCGAGTTCACGCCACCGGGCGTCACCGCTTCCGCACGGTCGAAAAGCCCCTGCGACGCGGGTGCCTCATAGGGATAGGGAGTGTTGTTCGCCTCTGCCATACCTCTCAGCGTACGGCCCACCCTCGCGCGCCCCGGCGCGTGGACCCGCGGGGACTCTAGACTCTGCCTCGCGCGATACCGCGCCGACACGTTTCGGCGGGGGACCGTGGGGGAGGTCACTGACACGATGATCGGGTTGCGCGTAGGCGGTCGCGCGGCCTAGAAAAGGGCTTCACGCCCTGGAGAACAGCAGTCGGGTGGAGATATGCATCGCGGTGGCGGACTGGGCGAGGGGACCGGCGACCTGGGCCCCCGGCGTGCCCGGCGGGGGAAGCACCGGCGCGAAGAGGGCGAAGAGGCCAGGGACATCACGGCCAGGGACATTACGGCCAGAGACATCACGGACGGGGACATCGGGAATGGTGGCCGGGTGGGGGTGACGTACAAATACTTCGGCGCGCCTGACGGCGCGACGGCCGCCCGCGTCCCGATCTCCATGCGCCCCGAGGAGCTCGGCGGTGACGAGCTGGGCATGGGCGGCATGTTCACCAAGATCAAGCCGGAGACGATGGCCGCGATGGTCCTCACCGGCATAGAGGGCATACCCCTGCACAAGGTCCCGCCCCTGGAACTCGTCGTCCTCCACCCCGACTACGCGGTGGTCAAGCTCCCCATGACGGTCGTCGACCCGCTGCGCGGCGTCGGCGAGGAGTCCGTCGGCGCCGCGGCGTTCATCTGGTCCACGGTCCCCGATCGCGGCGGCCCGCGCGACGCGTTCAACGTGTACCAACTGCTGCACGAGTGGCAGGACTTCAGCCACCGTCTGCACGATGCGGGGCATCAGGCGTACTGCCTGGTGTGGCCGTAGGCAGTACGCCGGTCGGGGCTTTGGGTCTTCGGATCTTTGAGCCGTCGGATCCTTGGGCCCTTGGGCCGCCGGATCTTTGAGCCTCCGCCGCCCCTACAGCACCGGCGGACCCGCCTCGATCCTTCGCAGCACGGCCTCGTACGAGTCGATCGTCCCGCCCGTCTGCAACTGCCGCTCGTCCCACCAGGTGGCGCCCGCGTCGGCCAGCGGGCCGATGACGTCGAGCGCGGCCGCCTTGCCGGGCGGCGTGAGCCCGCCGACGACGAAGTCGAAGGGCCCCTCGGCGGACTCCCGGTGCTCGTTCACGTAACGGACGACGTCCGCGAACTGCTCGGGGCGCGGCGGCACACCGTGCAGGGCGTCGGCGAACAAGGGGGCCGCGCCGTCCCAGCGGGCCGCGCGGCGCATCGGCGGGCGGGCCGGCCAGAAGCCGCCGATCCAGACGGGCGGGCGGGGCTGCTGTGCGGTCGCGGGCAACAGCTGCGTCTCCTGTACGCGGAAGTGGGCACCGTCGTGGTCCACCGTCCCGCCCGACCAGTACCGGGCGAGCAAGTCCAGACCCTCGTCGAGGCGTTCGGCGTGCACGATCCGGTCGACGGTGTCCCCGAAGTCGCCGTACTCGTCGTCGACGGGACCACCGAGACCGGCACCGAACACGACGCGGCCGCCGCTGAGCGCGTCCAACGTGGCGACCTGGCGGGCGAGTTGCTCGGGCCGGTAACGGGGCACCGCCGCGACGAGCGTGCCGACCTTGATCCGGGACGTGGCCAGGGCCGCCGCCGTGAGCAGCATCCAGGGGTCGCCGAAGGGCTTGCCGCGCCGCACCTTCTTGTCGTGCACGACGTGGTCCCACAGCAACAGGCCGTCCCAGCCCGCCTGTTCGGCCGCGACGGCCGTGCGGGCGACGGTGTGGGCGTCGGCGAAGTCACCAAAGTTCGGAATGTTGACCGAGAAGCGCATGACGCCATGATGTCGGCCAGGACGCCCGCCCGACAGAGCGCCACGGGTCCTCCCCGGCGGGTGGCGCGCGGGCGGCACGGCGGGCGGCATGGTGGGCAGCACGGCCAGCGCCGGGGCGTCGGAGGGTCGCCTGTTCGGTGGTCCGCCGAAGGGCTTCTTCACCGGCTCCCATCCGCGGCGCACGCCTTCCGGGGAAGGCATGGGCACATGAAGATCGCGTTCCTGCTGCACAACGTGTACGCCGTCGGCGGCACGGCGCGCACCACGCTCAACCTCGCCACCGCGCTCATCGAGCACGGCGGCCACGAGGTGGAGATCGTGTCGCTCTCCCGGCACCGGGAGACCCCACGCTTCCCGGTCGACCCGCGGATCACCCTCGTACCGCTGGTGGACATCCGAGCGGAGACGTCCGACACCCGCGACCCCGCGTACGACGAGCCGTCCCGGGACTACCCCGCGACCGACAAGCGGTACAAGCAGTATTCGCTCCTGCACGACGTTCGCGTACGCGCCTACCTGGAGGAGCGGTGCGAGGCCGACGTCGTCATCGGGACGCGGCCCGGGCTCAACGTCTACCTCGCCCAGTGGGGGCCGAAGCGGGCGCTGCGGATCGCGCAGGAACACCTGCGGCACGACGCGCACAGCGGCAAGCTGCTCGAGACCGTCGCCCGGCGCTACCAGGCGCTGGACGCCCTGGTCACGGTCACGGAGGAGGACGCGGAGGTGTACCGGGCCAGGATGCGGCTGCCCGGCGTGCGGATCCTCTGCGTGCCGAACATCGTGCCGCCGGCCGCCGTGCCGCCCTCGGACGGCAGCTCGAAGATCATCGCCGCGGCGGGCCGGCTCGCCCGCGGCAAGCGATACGACCTGCTCCTGGAGGCCTTCACCGCGGTGTCGGCGAAGCATCCGGACTGGGAGCTGCGGATCTACGGCGGCGGCCGGCAGGAACCCCGTCTGCGGGCCCTCGTTGACGAGCTCGGGCTGCGCGGCCGGGCCCACCTCATGGGGACGGTGTCGCCGATCGAGCCGGAGTTCGCGCGGGCGTCGATCGTGGTGAGCGCCTCGGACGCGGAGTCCTTCGGGATGACGCTGGTCGAGGCGATGCGCTGCGGCGTACCCGTCGTGTCCACGGACGCGCCGCTCGGTCCCGCCGAGATCATCACGGACGGTGTCGACGGGCGGCTCGTGCCCGTGGGTAACGCGAGCGCGCTCGCGGAGTCGGTCATGGACCTCATCGAGGACGAGCCGGCCCGCCGCAAAATGGGCGCGGCGGCGCTCGCCTCCGCGCACCGCTACGACCCGGAGCCGATCGTGACCCGCTACGAGTCCCTCTTCACCGACCTCCACGCCTCCCGCCACCGGCGGTCCTGGCAGAAGCTGGGCGCGCGGGCGGAGAGGCGGGTGCGGCTCGCGGTGCGGTGACCGGGTGTTGCCTACGCCACGGGGCTCCGCCCCGGACCCCGCGGGCTATCGTCCACAGGCGGGGCTTGATTTGCCCAGCCGCCGCCGATGGCCCCGTCCCCGCCCATAACGGTCGACCGCACCCGCCTTGGGTCCGTGACCGCAAGGACGGCTCCCGCCCACTGCGGTCGACCGCCGCCGACTTGGGCAATCTGCCGCCTGGGGCGGCAGGGTGGGCAAGGCGGCGCTCCGGTGCCGCGCAACGAGGACGGCGGGCACCGGCCCCGATACGGAACCGGTCCCGCCCCACCAGAACCGCGGCGTCAGCCGACCCGCAGCGCCTCCAGGCGTTCCGCGAAGGGGACGACCTCGAAGCCGTCCTCCGGGTCCACGGACGTGATCGCGCCGTGCAGTGAGCGCGGGGCGATCGCCGACGCCGTGTCCACGTCGGGGGACGACGCGGAAGGTCCCATGAACCGCGCCAACTCCCCACCCGCCCGCGCGATACGAGCGGCAAGGCCCTCCTCGCCCCAGTCCTCCGACGCCGCGTACACGGCGGTCGGGAGGACGACGGCCCGGAGGTACGTGAAGAGCGGGCGCAGTGCGTGCTCGGTCACGAGCGAGTGGCGGGCCGTGCCGCCGGTCGCGCCGACGAGCACCGGCTTCCCTGTCAGCGCGTCCTTGTCGATCAGGTCGAAGAACGACTTGAACAGGCCGCTGTACGAAGCCGAGAAGACCGGGGTCACCGCGATCAACCCGTCCGCCGCCGCCACCGCATCGAGCGCGGCGGCCAGCCGGACCGGCGGGAACCCGGTCACGAAGTGCTGGGCGATCTCCGTGGCGTAGTCACGCAGTTCGAGCACCTCGACCTCCGCGTCCACGCGCTCCGTGGTCGCGGCGGCCAGCCGATCGGCCAGCAGCCGCGTGGACGACGGAGCACTCAGCCCCGCCGACACGACGACGAGCTTCACTTCGAACTCCCTTCAGAACCAGAACCAGAACCGGCCGACTTGGCGGCGACACGGGCCGCGTGCGTGGGCGCATCCGGCACATTCGCCGGCCGCTTGTTCGCGAACTCCTTGCGCAGCACCGGCACGACCTCCTCGCCCAGCAGGTCGAGCTGCTCCAGGACCGTCTTGAGCGGCAGCCCCGCGTGGTCCATCAGGAACAGCTGGCGCTGGTAGTCGCCCACGTAGTCACGGAAGGACAGCGTCCGCTCGATGACCTCCTGCGGCGAACCGACCGTCAGCGGCGTCTGCGACGTGAACTCCTCGAGGGACGGACCGTGCCCGTACACCGGCGCGTTGTCGAAGTACGGGCGGAACTCGCGCACCGCGTCCTGGGAGTTCTTCCGCATGAACACCTGGCCACCGAGGCCCACGATCGCCTGCTCCGGCGTGCCGTGCCCGTAGTGGGCGTAGCGCTGCCGGTACAGGTTCGCCATCTGCTTGGTGTGGGAGGCCGGCCAGAAGATGTGGTTGTGGAAGAAGCCGTCGCCGTAGTACGCGGCCTGCTCGGCGATCTCCGGCGAGCGGATGGAGCCGTGCCACACGAAGGGCGCGACTCCGTCCATCGGACGCGGCGTCGACGTGAACGACTGGAGCGGCGTACGGAACTTGCCCTTCCACGTCACGACGTCCTCGTCCCAGAGGCGGCGCAGCAGCGCGTAGTTCTCGATGGCGAGGTCGATGCCGTCCCGGATGTCCTTGCCGAACCACGGGTAGACCGGGCCGGTGTTGCCGCGGCCCATCATCAGGTCGACCCGGCCATCCGCGACGTGCTGCAGCATCGCGAAGTCCTCGGCGATCTTCACCGGGTCGTTCGTGGTGATCAGCGTCGTCGACGTGGACAGGATCAGGTTCTCGGTGCGGGCCGCGATGTGGCCGAGCATCGTCGTCGGCGAGGACGGGACGAACGGCGGGTTGTGGTGCTCACCGGTGGCGAAGACGTCCAGGCCGACCTCCTCCGCCTTCTGCGCGATGGCGAGCATCGCCTTGATGCGCTCGTGCTCGCTCGGCGCGCGTCCGGTCGTCGGGTCCACGGTGACGTCACCGACGGTGAAGATCCCGAACTGCATGCTGCTCACCTTGCTCACCTTCCGCAGGTTGTTGACGCTTCAACTATACCTCCGGAACGGTGCACGGTCGCGCGCTATTCCCCGACGCCGTCGCCACCTACTTCCCGTACGGATCCCGGCCCGTGGCAGCCAGCAGACGAGCGAGCGGATCCGCGTCCGCGCCCACCGGCACGGCCGCCCCGAACACCCCCATCTCCCGGCCCGTCGGCGCGAGCCGCTCCACGACCTCCGTGAGCTCCGCCACCACCGCCGGATCGGCCCCGTACTCCTGGCCGGTCGCCCGCGCCAGATCCCACGCGTGCGCGGTCAGATCCAGCAGCGCCATCCCGCCCACGGTCCGCGCCGGCATGTTCAGCGCCCCGGTCGTCCCCTCCTCCGCCCCGGGCGTGGACCAGGCCTCGACCAGCGCCTCCGCCTCACGCGCGAACCGCTCCCGCCAGCCGGCCTCCGCCACGTAGTCCGGCGGCGAGGAGAAGTCGGAGTCCTGCTTCACCGCGAGCTTCTGGAACTCGACGACCACGTGGAGAAGGTGGTTGGCCAGGGCCCTCACGTCGTAGTCCGCGCACGGCGTGGGGGCATCGAGGGCCTTGTCCTCGATACCGGTGACGACCGGGACGGCACGGGAGACGGCCGCGGCGAGCAGCGCGCCCAGGGACTTCGTATGCGTCTGCTTCTCGTTCGTGTTCTCGTTCGTGTCCATACCTCGACGCTACGAGCACGGGCCCCGCCCGGCTTGAAGAAACACGACGCCACGGAAACGCACTGTCAGTGCCCCGCTCTACGCTCTCCCCATGTCACAGGACATGTCGCAGGAGCGCCCCGACACCCGCGGGATCGTCGACCCGACCGCGCTGCTCACGCGCGTACGGCTGCGGCACCACGAACCCGCCGAGCCGCTGCGCCGGCACGTCGAGAACTACTGGTTCATCGACTGGGACCTGCCGGAGCCCTACGCATCGAACGTGCTGCCCCACCCGTCCGTGCACCTCACCTTCCAGCAGGACGACATCGACCAGCCGCCGTACGGGGAGCTGACCGGCGTCGCCGCGCCCGGCCTCTACACGCGCAAGATCCACGGGCGGGGAAGGGTGTGCGGGGTGAAGTTCCGGCCCGGGGCGTTCCGACCGTTCGCGCCGGACGCGCCGGTCTCGGAGTGGACGGGCCGCGTCCTGCCCTACGAGGAGATCTTCCCGGCCACGGACCCGGCGGCCATCCTCTCCCCCGCGGACACCGCCGACGACACCGACTCCGACGACACCGGCCGGATCGCCGCCCTGGACGCGTACCTGCTGCCCCTCGCCCCCACCGCACCCGACCCGCAGGCGGAGCTCGCGATCGGCCTGGTCGACCGCATAAGGGCCGACCGCGGGGTCCGCCGAGTCGCCGACTTCGCGCGCGCCGAAGGCATGACGGTGCGATCACTGCAGCGCCTCTTCCACGCGTACGTCGGCGTCAGCCCCAAGTGGTGCATCCTGCGCTACCGCATCCACGAGGCGGTGGAGACGGCCGCGGCCCGCCGCAACATCGACTGGGCCGCCCTGGCCGCCGACCTCGGCTACGCGGACCAGGCCCACCTCGTACGGGACTTCACGTCGACGGTGGGGGTACCCCCGACGGCATACGCAGGCTAGTTGGCGTGCTTGATCGCGTAGATCATCACGAACGCGACGATATGAATCCCGAACAGGAAGTACCCCAGGTACCACCACATGTACCGCTCGCCGCGCTTCTCCTCCGCGCGACGCCGCTCGTCGTACTCCCGCTGAAGCACGTCCAACGGATCGGGCGCCCCCGCCTGCTCAGGGCTAGGACTGCTCACGATGCACCTTGGTGTTGGACGCCTGAGCACGCGGCCGCACCACCAGCAGGTCGATGTTCACGTGCGGCGGCCGGGTCACGGCCCAGCTGATGGTGTCGGCGACATCGTCCGCGCTCAGCGGCTCGGCCACGCCCTGGTACACCTTCGCGGCCTTCTCCTCGTCCCCGCCGAACCGGGTCAGCGCGAACTCGTCGGTCTTCACCATCCCCGGCGCGACCTCGATCACCCGCACCGGAGTCCCGACGATCTCCAGCCGCAGCGTCTCGGCGAGCACATGCTCCCCATGCTTGGCGGCGACGTACCCGCCCCCACCTTCATACGTCCCATGCCCAGCGGTCGACGACAGAACAACAACAGTCCCATCCCCACTCGCGGTGAGGGCGGGCAGCAGCGCCTGCGTGACATTGAGCGTGCCGATGACGTTCGTCTCGTACATCTGCCGCCACTGATCCGGGTCCCCGGTGGCAACGGGATCAGCACCGAGGGCGCCACCGGCGTTGTTCACGAGCACGCCGATGGTCTTGAACGCGGAGGCGAACTCATCGACAGCGGCCCGGTCGGTCACGTCCAACGCGTACGCGACGGCATCGTGCCCAGCAGCCGTGATCTCCTTCGCGACCGCGTCGATCCGGTCCTGCCGGCGAGCCGTGAGCACCACGCGATACCCCTCGGCCGCCAGCTGCCGAGCAGTAGCAGCACCAATGCCACTGCTCGCGCCCGTGACGACGGCAATACGGGATGCGGGGGCGGGAGCCATGGTCTTGCCCTACCTTTCGGCGACGATCCACTGAATCGCAGCCCAGGGTACGCGCGGCCCCAGTGGGTCAGCCCTTCACACAGACGACCTGCTTGAGCTTGGCCACGACCTCCACGAGGTCCCGCTGCTGGTCGATGACCTGCTCGATCGGCTTGTACGCGCCCGGGATCTCATCCACGACGCCGGAGTCCTTGCGGCACTCCACGCCCCGCGTCTGCTCCTCCAGGTCTCGCGTCGAGAAGCGCTTCTTCGCGGCGTTCCGGCTCATCTTCCGGCCCGCGCCGTGCGACGCGGAGTTGAAGGACGCCGCGTTGCCGAGGCCCTTCACGATGTACGAGCCCGTGCCCATGGAACCGGGGATGATCCCGTACTCGCCGGAGCCCGCGCGGATCGCCCCCTTGCGGGTGACCAGCAGGTCGACACCCTCGTACCGTTCCTCGCTCACGTAATTGTGGTGAGCACTGATCTCCGGCTCGAACGTCGGCTTCGCCTTCTTGAACTCCTTGCGGATCACGTCCTTGAAGAGCGCCATCATGATCGTGCGGTTGTACTTGGCGTACTCCTGCGCCCAGAACAGGTCGTTGCGGTACGCCGCCATCTGCGGGGTCTCCGCGATGAACACGGCGAGGTCGCGGTCGACCAGGTTCTGGTTGTGCGACAGGCTCTGCGCCACGCCGATGTGATGGTCCGCCAGTTCCTTGCCGATGTTGCGGGAACCGGAGTGCAGCATGAGCCAGACCGAATCAGACATATCTACGCAAAATTCCACAAAGTGGTTGCCCGAGCCTAGCGTTCCCATCTGCTTCACGGCCCGCCCCTCCCGGAACTTCACCGCATCGGCGACCCCGCCGAACCGTCCCCAGAAGTCGTCCCACCCACCCGTGGCAAACCCGTGCAGCCGTCCCGGATCCACCGGCTCGTCATGCATGCCGCGGCCCACCGGGATCGCCTGCTCGATCTTCGAGCGGAGGCGGGACAGGTCGCCCGGGAGGTCGTTCGCTGTCAGGGACGTCTTTACCGCGCTCATTCCGCAGCCGATGTCGACGCCGACCGCCGCCGGGCAGACCGCACCCTGCATCGCGATCACCGAGCCGACCGTGGCGCCCTTTCCGTAGTGGACGTCGGGCATGACGGCCAGGCCCTTGATCCAGGGGAGCGTCGCCACGTTCTGGAGCTGCTGGAGCGCGCCCGGGTCCACCGTGGCCGGGTCGACCCACATGCGGATCGGGACCTTGGCGCCCGGAACCTCTACGTATGACATGAAATCCCCCGAGGATCGGATGAGTTGGTACGAGTTGGTCAACTTCGAGTTGAAGCAGCGGAAATGGATGTAGCGCAAATACCGGCGCCAGCGCGGCAAATCGGATGCCGGACCGGCATTCACGGCGGCGCGTGCGATAGACATGGTGCCCATTGGCCGCCCCGTCGCGGCAACCGATTAACCAGGCGCGAAGCGCCGAGAGGAGCCTCAGGGTGCAGCGGAAGTCGTACGCGTTCGTACCGGGTGTCGCCGTGCTCCTTGCGGCTGTGCTCGCCGGCTGCACCAGTGGTTCCGACGGCGACGGCGGGGCCGACGACTCGAAGCCGGGTGAGCCGACCGCGACCGCGTCGACCGCGGAGCCGGGCAAGTACCGGACGCTGCCCGAGCCGTGCAGCCAGCCCGACCGGGGCACGCTGGACGAGATGCTGCCCGGCATCAGGAAGCTCCCGGACGCGGAGCAGCGGGAGAAGGCGTACGAGGGTGTGGCCACGGTCACGTACGACACGGATCGCCGGGTCGGGTGCCGGTGGAAGGACGATTCGGCCCGGGACGGCACGCATCGTCTGAGTCTCGACTTCGAGCGTGTGGTGTCGTACGACACGGCGGTGAGCGATGACGACCGTGCGGCGTCCGTGTTCGCGTCGAAGGCGGACGCGGCCCATCTGCCGGAGCCGGTGGCGTCGGAGGCCTCGGCTTCCGCGTCGTCGGAGGCCTCGGACGAGCCGTCGGCCGACGCCTCCGACGCCAAGGGCGGCGATGCCTCCGACTCCCCCGGCTCGCCCAGCTCCTCCGCCTCGGGCAGTGGGTCGCCCTCCGGGACGTCTGCTGATCTTCAGCCGCGGCTGCTCGACGACCTCGGCGACGAGGCGTTCGTCGACGACGTGCTGGCGGGTCCGACGACCGGTCGGCACCGCACGGTGACTGTGGCGTTCCGCACGTCGAATGTGTTGGTGACCGTCCGGTACGAGGTGCAGTCGGCGACCGCCGCGAAGGTGCCGGACAGCAAGGAAATGCAGGACACAGCCCGGAATCTGGCCGGGAACCTGGTCGGCAAGTTCGGCGATTAGGGGCATTCGGGCACAGCCCGATGGCATGGTGAAGGCGAGACGTGCGTGTCGGCCACGGCGTACGGTGACCCATCGGACCCCACTCGTGAAGGTCGAATGGTCATCACGTGTCGGGGCCGTGGCCCTGTCAGCGTCCTAGTGAAGGAACCATGCACCGTCCGACCAAGCGACTCACCCGCACCCTTGTCTGCGCGGCCGCCGTGCCTGCGGTTCTCGTCGTAGCCGGCTGCTCGTCCGGTTCCGGTTCCGACAGCGCGAAGGACGACTCGCAGGCGAAGGCCTCGACCTCGACCTCGGGCGCCAAGGCGAAGAAGGTCGCGCCCGCGACGTACAAGGAGCTGCCGCAGGCGTGCTCGGCGTTCTCGAAGGACACGCTGGGCGACCTGGTTCCGAAGGCCGAGAGCAAGGCCGGCGCGTCCGACGACGAGTCGACGCGCGCGAACTGCTCCTGGTCCAGCCTGGAGAACAACGGCGTGAAGGGCTCGCAGTTCCGCTGGCTCAATGTGTCGTTGGTCCGTTTCGACTCGGATGTGAACCGGGGCAGCGGCGACAAGCTGGCCACGAGCTACTACGCGAAGCAGATCGCGGACGCCAAGGCGACCAAGGGCGCCAAGGACGTCAAGACGATGCCGGTGTCCAAGACGGGCGACGTGGCGACGCAGATCAGCTATGACCGGAAGTACAAGGACAAGAAGGACACCGTCACGTCCAAGCAGCAGACGATCGTGTCGCGCGTGGACAACGTCGTGGTGACGGTCGACTACAACGGTTCGGGTCTTGCGGGCGAGGACGCCCCCGCCGCGGGCTCGCTGTCGAAGGACGCGCAGAAGGCGGCGAAGGAAGCGGTGGCCAAGGTCATCGAGTCCGCCAAGGGTGGCGACGCCGGCGGTTCGGCGAAGCCGTCGACCCCCGCCAAGGAGTCCAAGGGCTCCAAGGACTCCAAGGACTCGGAGAAGTCCAAGGACTCGGAGAAGTCCGAGAAGTCCTAGGAGTCCGAGAAGGGCGCGTGATCGCGGCCCGCTGACCTCCTGGTCGATCTCCTGACGGAAGCCCGGTTCCCCCTTGGGGGGCCGGGCTTCCGCGCGTACCGGCCCGCGCCCTTGCGCACGCATGTGCCAGTCTGTTGGCCGCAACAGCCGGAACTTGGAGGGGAAGTGGAGTGGCCGCGCCACTGAAGCTGACACGGACGCACCGGATACTCGTGGGGGTGGTCATCGCCGGGGCGGTGGTCATCGCCGCCATCGGTTTCGCCGGTTCGTACGCCGCTGTGCGGGAGTTGGCCCTGCAAAAGGGCTTCGGGAGCTTCTCGTACGTCTTCCCGATCGGTATCGACGCCGGTATCTGTGTGCTCCTTGCACTGGATCTGCTGCTGACGTGGATCCGGATTCCGTTCCCGTTGCTGCGTCAGACGGCGTGGCTGCTGACGGCGGCCACGATCGCCTTCAACGGCGCGGCGGCCTGGCCCGATCCTCTGGGCACCGGCATGCACGCGGTGATCCCGATCCTCTTCGTGGTGGCCGTGGAGGCGGCGCGGCACGCGATCGGGCGGATCGCGGACATCACCGCGGACAAGCACATGGAGGGCGTGCGCATCACGCGCTGGCTGCTGTCTCCGCTGCCTACGTTTTTGTTGTGGCGGCGGATGAAGCTGTGGGAGCTGCGTTCGTACGACGAGGTCATCAAGTTGGAGCAGGAGCGGCTCGTCTATCAGGCGCGGCTGCGTTCGCGGTTCGGGCGGGCGTGGCGGCGGAAGGCTCCGGTGGAGTCGCTGATGCCGCTGCGGCTTGCGCGGTACGGGGTGCCGCTGGCGCAGACCGCGCCGGAGGGGCTCGCCGCGGCGGGTATCGAGGCGCCGCTGCTGCCGGCCGTTCCGGCTGCCGCGCCCGCTCCGCGCGAGGCGCCGGCTCAGCTCACGGCGGCGCAGCCGCGGCCCGAGCCGTCCTCCGGGAACGTGGGCTACGTCCCGCCGGCGTTCAACGGGGAGCCGCGGAAGGAGTACCGGGGCGGCTACGACCCGAACTTCGAGCCGCCGGTGTTCGTGCCCGAGCCGGAGCACCAGGGCCGGTACGAGGAGCGGCCGCCGCAGGCCCAGGTGCCGGCTCCCCGCGCTCCGGAGCCGGAGCCGCAGTACTCGGAGCCGGAGTACCAGGAACCGCAGTACCGGGAGCCTGAGTTCCAGGAGCCCGAGTTCCCGGTGCCCAACGGGGCCGGCGGGACGCGGCAGTTGGGTGACGGCGCGCCGGATCTCGTCGAGCAGCCGACGGACGACGAGCTGTACCAGGTGTTCCGCGGCTCGATAGAGGGCGAGGGGCTGCCGACGCCGAAGGCGTTCGCGGCGAACGTGGAGGCCCAGTACGGGGAGCGGCTGACGGCGGAGGACGTGCAGCGGTACATGAACCAGTTCGCGGTCCGCTTCGAGCAGGACATGATGAGCGACTACGCGTAGGCGCGGGCGCGGTCATGCGTGAGGGGCGGCACCGGATCGGATCCGGTGCCGCCCCTCACATGTGCTCAGGCCCCGAGCAGCTTGCGCACGCGGTCCGCGCCGACGGCGAGGAGCAGCGTGGGCAGTCGCGGCCCGGTGTCGCGGCCGACGAGCAGGTGGTAGAGCAGCGCGAAGAACGAGCGCTGGGCGACCTTGATCTCGGCGGGGAGTTCCTTGGCGGTGGCGTCGGCGGGGAAGCCGGCCTGGACCTTCGGAACGCCGTACACGTGGTGGGTCAGGCCGTCGAGCGACCAGTGCGAGTCCAGGCCCTCCAGGAGGAGGCGGATGGATTCGCGGCCCTGCTCGTCGAGCGCGGCGAGCGCCTCGGTGTCGGGCTCGGTGCGCACGATGGTGCGGGACTCGGCGGGTACGTACTTGGTGATCCAGGCCTCGGCCTTGTCGAGCCGGGGGCGGACGGTGTCCAGGTCCGTGACCGGGTTCGACGGGTCGAGCTCGGAGAGGATCCGCTGGGTCTGCTCCGCGTCTCCTGCGGTGACGTCGGCGACGGAGGCGAGCGTGCGGTACGGCAGCGGGCGCGGGGTGCGGGGCAGTTCGCGGATCTCGACCTCGGCCGTGCGGGCGACGTCGGCCGTCGGGCCTGCTTGTCCGGCCGGGGGTCCGGGGGTTGCCCCCCGGGAAGACACAGTGCGGCCCGCGACGCCGATGGCGCGGCTGTGCGCGGCGGCGTCGGCGGGCAGCGCGGTGCCGTCGGCGACCTTCGCGTTCAGCTTGTCCCACTCGTCGTAGAGGCGCTGGATCTCCTGGTCGAAGGCGATCTTGAACGACTGGTTGGGCCTGCGGCGGGCGTAGAGCCAGCGCAGCAGCTGCGGCTCCATGATCTCGAGCGCGTCGCTGGGGGTGGGGACCCCGCCCTTGCTCGACGACATCTTGGCCATGCCGGAGATGCCGACGAAGGCGTACATCGGGCCGATGGGCTGCTTGCCGCCGAAGATGCCGACGATCTGGCCGCCGACCTGGAACGACGAGCCCGGCGACGAGTGGTCGACGCCGGACGGCTCGAAGATGACGCCCTCGTAGGCCCAGCGCATCGGCCAGTCGACCTTCCAGACCAGCTTGCCGCGGTTGAACTCCGACAGCCGGACGGTCTCGGTGAAGCCGTCGAGGGTGCAGGTGTAGGACAGCTCCGTCGTCTCGTCGTCGTACGAGGTGACGGTGGTGAGGTCCTTGCCGCACTGGCCGCAGAACGGCTTGTACGGGTAGTAGCCGCCCGTGCCGCCGCTGCCGTCGTCCTCGTCGGCCGCGCCGGAGCCCTCGGCGGCCTCCAGCTCGGCCTCGTCGACCGGCTTCTGGTTCTTCTGCGGCTTCTTCGGATCCTTCTTCGTGCGGTACTGGTCGAGGATCGCGTCGATGTCGCCGCGGTGCTTCATGGCGTGCAGGATCTGCTCGCGGTACGTACCGGCCTGGTACTGCTCGGTCTGGCTGATGCCGTCGAACTCGACGCCGAGGTCGGCGAGGGCTTCGACCATGGCGGCCTTGAAGTGCTCCGCCCAGTTCGGGTACTCCGACCCGGCGGGGGCGGGCACGGACGTGAGCGGCTTGCCGATGTGCTCGGCCCAGGACTCGTCGACGCCGGGGACGCCGGCCGGGACCTTGCGGTAGCGGTCGAAGTCGTCCCAGGAGATCAGGTGCCTGACCTCGTACCCGCGGCGGCGGACCTCGTCGGCGACCAGGTGCGGGGTCATGACCTCGCGGAGGTTGCCGAGGTGGATCGGGCCTGACGGGGAGAGGCCGGAGGCGACGACGATCGGTTTGCCCGGGGCACGCCGCTCGGACTCGGCGATGACATCGTCCGCGTAACGGGAGACCCAGTCTGCGTTCTCCTGGGTCTCCGCTCCGGTGCTCTGGGCCACGGTCGGCTCGTCCTTCTCTCCGTGATCGGGGGTGTGCGCGCGTACCGCACGCGGTGCCATTGTCCCAGCTACCCGGGCCCTGGGAAAAACGCGTTGTTCAGCGGGCCGCGGGGAGCATGCCGAAAAACCGCTTTGCGGCCCCGTGGAATACTGGCTGTGACTCTTTCAACCCAGCCCCGACCAGAACGGCAGCCCTTACCCATGGCCCCGGTCCCGTCCATCACCGCCTCCGTCAACGCACGCCTTGCCGACGCCCTGACCTCCGCCCTGCCGGAGGCCGGCGGCGCGGACCCGCTGCTGCGACGTAGCGACCGGGCCGACTACCAGGCCAACGGGATCCTCGCGCTCGCCAAGAAGGCGAAGGCGAACCCGCGGGAGCTGGCCACGCAGGTCGTCGAGAAGATCACGAACGGCGAGCTGATCGCCGAGGTCGAGGTCTCGGGCCCGGGCTTCCTGAACGTGACGGTCACCGACAAGGCGATCACCGACACGCTCGCGGCGCGCGCCGCCGACACGGACCGGCTCGGCGTGCCGACGAAGGCGGAGCCGGGCGTCACGGTGATCGACTACGCGCAGCCGAACGTGGCGAAGGAGATGCACGTCGGCCACCTGCGGTCCGCCGTGATCGGTGACGCGCTGCGCGGCATGCTCGACTTCACGGGCGAGCGGACGATCGGCCGGCACCACATCGGTGACTGGGGCACGCAGTTCGGCATGCTCATCCAGTACGTGATCGAGCACCCGGAGGAGCTGCCGAAGGCCGGTGCGGACGCCGACGGCGAGCAGGCCATGTCGACGCTGAACCGGATCTACAAGGCTTCGCGCGCCGTCTTCGACGCGGACGAGGACTTCAAGGAGCGGGCCCGTAAGCGGGTCGTGGCGCTCCAGTCCGGCGACAAGGAGACGCTCGACCTGTGGCAGCGGTTCGTCGACGAGTCGAAGGTCTACTTCTACTCGGTCTTCGAGAAGCTCGACATGGAGATCCGCGACGACGAGATCGTCGGTGAGTCGGCGTACAACGACGGCATGCCGGAGACGGCCCGCCTCCTGGAGGAGTCGGGTGTCGCGGTCCGCTCGGAGGGTGCGCTCGTCGTCTTCTTCGACGACATCAAGGGCAAGGACGACCAGCCGGTCCCGCTGATCGTGCAGAAGGCGGACGGCGGCTTCGGCTACGCGGCCTCCGACCTGACGGCGATCCGCAACCGCGTCCAGGACCTGGACGCGACGTCGCTCCTGTACGTCGTGGACGTGCGCCAGTCGCTGCACTTCAAGATGGTCTTCGAGACGGCGCGGCGCGCGGGCTGGCTCTCCGACGAGGTGAGCGCGCACAACATGGCGTACGGCACGGTGCTCGGCGCGGACGGCAAGCCGTTCAAGACGCGTGCGGGTGAGACGGTGCGCCTGGAGGACCTGCTCGACGAGGCGGTACAGCGTGCCGCCGAGGTCGTACGGGAGAAGGCGCGGGACCTCAGCGAGGACGAGATCCAGGAGCGGGCCGCGCAGGTCGGCATCGGCGCGGTGAAGTACGCGGACCTGTCGACGTCGCCGAGCCGCGACTACAAGTTCGACCTGGACCAGATGGTGTCGCTGAACGGCGACACGTCCGTCTACCTCCAGTACGCGTACGCCCGTATCCAGTCGATCCTGCGCAAGGCGGGCGAGGCGAAGCCGGCCGCGCACGCGGAGCTCGAACTCGCCCCGGCGGAGCGGGCGTTGGGTCTGCACCTGGACGCGTTCGGCGACACGGTCTTCGAGGCGGCCGCCGAGTACGCGCCGCACAAGCTGGCCGCGTATCTGTACCAGTTGGCGTCGCTGTACACGACGTTCTACGACAAGTGCCCGGTCCTGAAGGCGGATTCGACGGAGCAGGTGGAGAACCGCCTGTTCCTGTGCGACCTGACGGCCCGGACGCTGCACCGGGGCATGGCGCTCCTCGGCATCCGCACGCCCGAGAAGCTCTGACCGCACCTGCACGTACACCGCGGCCCGTCCTCCCTTCCGGGAGGGCGGGCCGCGGTGCGTCGTGGGTCCGTGGTCACGCCAACTCGGGCCAGCCGCGCCGGAATCGGTCGAACGCGGCGGCGAGGGATTCGCGCGGGGCGGGGTCCGTGGCGACGAGGTCGGGGAGTTCCAGGATGTAGCGGGCGAGGATGCGCAGCGACACGTCGCCCGCGTCCAGCCCTTCCGTCTCCTCCGCGATGACGTCGGCGAGGGCGTCCTCGCACTCCACCCACAGGGTGCGGGCGTGCCGGCGCAGGGCGGGGGTGGTGACGACGAGGTCGAGCCTGCGCCGGAACTCGTTGGCGAGGTCGTCGGAGAACATGCCGCGGCCGGCCATGAACTCGTGCAGCGCGTCCAGGACGGAGACGCCGTCGGCGCGCTCGCGGACGGCTGCCGTCAGTGACGTCTTGCGTTCCTCGCTGTCGCCGAGGATCAGCGCCTCCTTCCCGCCGGGGAAGTGCGCGAACAGCGTGGTGAGGGCGGTGTCGGCGGCGGCCGCGATCTCGGCGACCTTGACGTTGTCGTAGCCGCGCTCGAGGAAGAGGCGCAGCGCCGCGTCGGAGAGCGCCTTGCGGGTGGCTGCCTTCTTGCGCTCGCGACGTCCGGGGGTCTGCTGCGTCTGCGTCATGCCACCACGATACCCGCCACCTCCTACTCACTTCAAAGTCGTAGCGATTGCGTTTTCATAGTCGCTATGGTTTTCTGAAATGGAAACGAGGCCGTCACGCGCCCAGCGCGCACTCACCGGAAGGAGCCCGTCATGACGTCCACGACCCACACCACCGAAGCGGAGACCGGGACCGGGCCCTCCGGCCCCGTCGCCGCGCTCTCCAAGGCCGCCTTCTGGACGGTCCTCGCGCTCGTCCTGCTCGCCGACGCGCTCGACATGATCGACTCGACGGTCACCAACATCGCGGCGCCGACGATCGTCGCCGACATCGGCGGCGGCGAAGCCCTCGTCAAATGGCTCGGCTCGGCGTACGCCCTCGCGATGGGCGTGCTGCTCGTCATCGGCGGGCGGCTCGGCGACAAGTACGGTCAGCGCCGCCTGTTCCTGATCGGCATGACGGGCTTCACGCTCGCCTCCGCGCTCGCGGGGCTCTCCCCCGACCCTGCGCTGCTGATCGTGGCCCGCGTCCTCCAGGGCGCGTTCGGCGCGCTGCTGATCCCGCAGGGCATGGCGATCATGACGCGGAACTTCTCGCGGGAGCAGATGAGCAAGGCGTTCGGCCTGTTCGGCCCGCTGCTCGGCCTGTCGTCGGTCGGCGGCCCGATCCTGGCCGGATTCCTGATCGACGCCGACATCGCCGGCCTGACCTGGCGGCCCATCTTCCTGATCAACCTGGTCCTCGGCACGGTCGGCGTGCTCGCCGCCGCCAGGCTGCTGCCGCGCGACGAGGGCGACCGTACGGTCACCGTCGACACCCGCGGCTCGGTGCTGCTCGCGGCGACGATGTTCGGCCTGATGCTGGGCCTGATCGAGGGTTCCAGCAGCGGCTGGGGACCCCTCGCCCTCGGCTCGCTCGCGGCCGGTCTGCTCTTCCTCGTCCTGTTCTTCCGCCGCCAGCGCACCGCGCCCGAGCCCCTGATCAAGCCGTCCCTGCTCAAGAACAAGGGCTTCACGTCGGCCCTGATCCTCGGCCTGATGTTCTTCGCGGTGACCTCGGGGCTGATCTACGTGATCTCCCTGTTCATGCAGCAGGGCCTCGGCGCGGCCCCCGGCGACGCCGCGCTCGGGCTGCTCCCGCCCACCCTCGGCATCATCGTCGCGGCGTTCGCCACGATGGGCGGCCTGACGAAGAAGCTCGGCCGGAACGTGGTGACGCTCGGCCTGCTCCTCACCCTCGCGGGCGGCGCCTGGCTGCTGATCCTGGTCCTCGCCCAGGGCACCGGCCTCTCCCTCTGGGCGATGGCCCCGGCGGTCTTCCTCACCGGACTCGGCATGGGCTGCTGCTTCGGCACGGTCTTCGACCTCGCCCTCGGCGACGTCTCCGCCGACGAGGCGGGCAGCGCGTCCGGCTCCCTCACCGCGATCCAGCAGCTCGCCAACGGCCTCGGCTCGGCGATCGTCACCACGGTCTACTTCCACTCGGGCACCCCCGCCCACGCGATGACCGTCTCCCTGGCCGTGGTCCTCGTAGTGACGGCGGCGTGCCTGCCGGTGCTGCGACTGCTGCCGCGTCGCGCGCCGGAGGAGGCGCACGGGCACTGACCGCCAGGGCCCTTCCGAGACCGCAAGCCCCGGACCGTACGGGGCGGGCTCCTGCTAGCCCTCGCGCTCGATCCACTCGCTGCCGCCCAGCGGGTAGTCGTAGCCGGGGCGTCCGGAGTTCCCGCTCGTACGGAACGGGGTGCCGTCGTTGTCGACGCGGACGGTGCCGTGGCGGGTGCCGCTCGACCAGTCGAGGGTGAGGTCCCAGCGGACGTCGTGCGCCTTGGCGTGCGCGGTGACGTAGAAGACCTCCGGGTCGGACTCGCTGACCTTGTACGGGAAGTCGCGCTGGCCGTTCTTGACGGTGACCGAGGGACTGCCGTTGTCGAGGTCGACGTCGAACGACTTGGTCTCCACGTTGCCGCCGCAGCCGACGCCCATCGAGTAGTCGTTCCACGCGAGCGGGGCGTCCTTGCCCGCGACGCGTACGTGCAGGTCCTCCAGGACGACGGTCTCCTTGCCGGTCCCCTGGACGGTGAGGGCGACGCGCTGTTCGCCCGAGGAGACCGCCCCGTACGCGGCGGCCCAGCGCGGCGCGTCCTGCTCGCCCGCGGGCGGGCCGACCTGTTCGGGTCCGCTGTCCACGAGGAAGTGCTGGCTGCACGGGCTGTCGTAGACGTAGGGGCGGGTGGCGACGTTGAGCGGTGCGGCGCCGTTGTCCTGGCCGCCGGGAGCTGCCGCGTCCGCTCCATCGGTCTTCGCGGGGGTGGACGGCTTGTCGCTGACGGCGGTGCTGCTGCTCGGGGAAGGAGTGGCGGAGGCGGACGGCTTCCGGGCGGCGGGGTGGCCGGTGCCGGTCGTGGAGGCGGTGGCGGCGGGGCCGGCGGCCTGCTGTTCGCCGTCGCCGCCCGCGCCGTCCGCGCCGCCGGACGGCAGGTTCACGGCGAGGGTCACGGCTCCCAGGACGACGGCTGCCGCGGCGGAGGCGATCAGTGCGGTGCGGCGGCGGGGGTGTGGCGATGCGGCACCGCTCGGTGGGGCGCCGGTGACGAGGGGGGCGTGGTCGTGGGGAGCGGGAGCGGGCGTGGGCGCGGGAGGCGTGGTTGAGGTCGCGGGGCTCTGCCCCGGACCCCGCGGGCTCTCGTCCAAGAGCGGGGCTTGAATTGCCGGCGGGGCTTGATTTGCCGGCGGGGCTTGATTTGCCGGCGGGGCTTGCTTTGCCGGAGCCGATCCTGAGGCCGGTGCGGCTGCTGGAGGCGTCGACCTCTTGCCGCGGGTCGCGTCCGCCAGGATCCAGTGACGGTGCAGATCCAGCAGTTCGTCCGGTGTGGCCTTGCAGAGGCGGGCCAGGCGCTCCACCGGGGCGTAGTCGTTCGGCACGGCCGTGCCGTTGCAGTAGCGGTGCAGCGTCGACGTGCTCATGTGCATCCGCTTGGCCAGCGTCCCGTAGCTCAGCCCCGAGCGGTCCTTCAGCTCCCGCAGCAGCGCGGCGAAGCCGTCACCCGAGTCCTCGGACACCCGTTCCTCCATCCCCCGCGTCCCGGTCCGCCGTTCCAGGGGGAGGTCATCTCCCCAGGTCAGCGCCCGTTTCGGCGTTCCAGCGTCCCGAACTCCCCGGCATTTGTGGCGGCTGGGACGGATCACCCCACAAGCTCCGGTCATCCAAGCACCACACCCACCGCACCACCGAAGGGGCTCGACCGATGACTGCTCAGCGCACCTCCCGCACCCGTCTCCTCACCGCCGCCGCGACCGTCGCCCTCGCCGCGCTCTCCCTGACCGCGTGCAACGACGGAACGGGAGTCAACGACGAAGGCGCGTCGAAGGGTTCGTCCACGAGATCGTCCACGGGGTCCTCCTCGGGCTCGTCCTCGGAGGCGGCCGCGACGCAGTCCCCCGCGGCGGGCACCCCCGGCTCGCAGAAGCCGGGCGCGAACGAGACGTCCACGCCCGCCGACTCGAAGCCCGCCGCGAACGCCCCCGCCACGAAGACCCCCGCGTCCTCCGGCAAGGCCGTCACCTGCCAGGGCTCCAACACCAAGACCGTCGCGGCCCCGCTGACCCGCCCCCTCAACCACATGCTGCTCACGGTCACCAACACCGGCGGCAACACCTGCTACCTGTACGGCTACCCGGCCGTTCAGTTCGGCGAGGCCCAGTCCGTGCCCCCGGTCGACGAGGACACCAAGCCGCAGGCCGTCGTCACGCTCAAGCCCGGGGAATCCGGCTACGCCTCCGTGCTCCTGTCCGCCGCCGACGGCAGCGGCGCGCACGGCCACACGGAGAAGTCCCTGACCGTCCACTTCTCCGGCCGCACCGGCAGCGAGAACCTCAACCCGGCCCACCCGTCGCTGCCCGCCGAAGGCCTCCGCATCGACGACTCGCTGAAGGTCGCGTACTGGCAGCAGTCGATGGACGACGCCATCAGCTGGTGACACCCGGTCCGGCAGGCCCCGGTCCGGCAGGCTCTGGTCTGGCAGGGTCTGGGGCATGTCGTACGTCGATGAACCGGCCGCCCGCGCACGCGCCCTGGCGGCCTCGGGCCCGCGCCGCCTCCTCGGTATCGCAGGCCCGCCCGGCGCGGGCAAGTCCACGCTCGCCGAGGCCCTGGTGGACGCGCTCGACGGGGCGGCGGTGCTGGTTCCCATGGACGGCTTCCACCTCGCCGACAGGGAGCTGGCGCGCCTCGGTCGCGCGGACCGCAAGGGCGCGCCCGACACCTTCGATACCTACGGATACGCGGCACTTCTCGCCCGGCTGCGGTCACCGCACCCCGACGAGACGGTGTACGCGCCGTGTTTTGAACGGGAGTTGGAGGAGCCGGTGGCGGGCGCGCTGCCCGTCCCGCCGGACGTCCCGCTGGTCATCACCGAGGGGAACTACCTGCTGCTCGACGAGCCGCCGTGGTCGACGGCCGTCCGCCCGCTCCTGGACGAGGTGTGGTGGGTCGACGTCGACGACGGGGTGCGCGTGGAGCGGCTGATCGCCCGCCATGTCGCGTTCGGCAAGTCCCCGGACCGCGCCCGCTCGTGGGTGCTCCGCTCGGACGAGGCGAACGCGCGCCGGGTGGCGTCCGGCCGCAAACGGGCCGACGTGATCGTGGACGTACCCGGCTGAGCCCGCCCCGCACGGGAACCCTCGCGTGTACGCACCCGTTCTCTGGAGGACCACGCAGTACGACGACGAAACGGGGATCTCCATGGCACTGTTCGGCAACGCTCATACGATCGACCCGGCCAAGGCCGCGCAGGACTACGGGCGGCTGCTCGGCCAGGGTGAACAGATATTCGGCGCCTACCAGTTGATACGCGACGCGATCCTGCTCACCGACCGGCGCATGATCCTCATCGACAAGCAGGGGATGACGGGCAAGAAGGTCGAGTACCACTCGGTGCCCTACCGCAGCATCTCCCACTTCGCCGTGGAGACGGCCGGTCACTTCGACCTGGACGCCGAACTCAAGATCTGGATATCGGGGAACTCGGTGCCGATCGAGAAGACCTTCACCAAGGGCGTCGACATCTACGAAGTGCAGGCGATTCTGACGCAGTTCGTCGCACGCTGACGCCGGGGCAGGGACGTCAGGCGCGCGTGGCCGACGCGATCGTGGACGTACCCTGCTGAGCCCGCCCCGCACGGGATTCACGCTGACCGGGCCCGGCGGTGTCGGCAAGAGCCGTACGGCGCTGCGCGCGGTCGAGGGGCTGCGCGCGTCCTACCCGGACGGGATCTGGCCGGCCGCGGACGACGGCCGGCTCATGCGGGGTGCCTGGCTGATGGGGTACGCGGATCACGCGCGGGTGGGCGCGGGCCTCACCCGCGGCCGCGCAGCTGCGCCTTCACGACCTTGCCGCTCGCGTTGCGCGGCAGCTCCGGCACGAAGGCGACCTCGCGCGGCACCTTGTAGTTCGCCATCTCGCGGCGCGACCAGGCGATGAGGTCGTCCTCGGTCAGCACCCCGCCCGCCCTGCGCACCACGTACGCCTTGCCGACCTCGCCGAGCCGGCCGTCGGGGACGCCCACCACCGCGACGTCGGCGACGGCCGGGTGGAGGCCGATGAGCTGCTCTATCTCGGCCGGGTAGGCGTTGAACCCGCCCACGATGAACATGTCCTTGATGCGGTCGGTGATCCGGAGGTTGCCGGCGGCGTCCATGACCCCGACGTCGCCGGTCCGCAGCCAGCCGTCCGGGCTGATCGCCTGGGCCGTGGCGGCGGGATCCTCGAAGTACTCGCGCATGACGTTGAAGCCGCGCACCAGCACCTCGCCCGGCTCGCCGGGAGCGGACGAGTCGACTCGGACCTCCGTGCCCGGTATCGCCCGCCCCGACGTCTCGGCGATCACCTCGGCCGGGTCGCCGCGGCGGCACATCGTGGCGATGCCGCTGGACTCGGAGAGCCCGTACGCGGTGAGGACCGTGGCCACGTTCAGCTCGCCGCGCAGCCGTTCCACGAGCCGCAGGGGGACCACCGCGGCTCCTGTCACGACGAGCCGCAGCGCCGACAGGTCGTGGGTGTCGCGCGCCGGGTGGTCGAGGAGGGACTGGTGGAGCGTGGGCGGGCCCGGCAGGACCGAGATGCGCTCGGACGCGATGTTGGCGAGCGCCGTGTCCACGTTGAAGACCGGCTGCGGCACCATCGTCGCGCCCCGCATCAGGCAGGCGAGGACCCCGGCCTTGTAGCCGAACGTGTGGAAGAACGGGTTCACGATCAGATAGCGGTCGCCCTCGCGCAGGCCCGCGAGGTCCGCCCAGATCTCGTAGCCGCGCAGCGTCTGGGCGTGGGTGATGACGGCGCCCTTGGGGCGTCCCGTCGTGCCGGACGTGAAGATGATGTCCGAGGGCGCGGCGGCATCCACAGCGGCGGAACGTTCGCGGACCTCGGCGGCCGTGACCTTGTCGCCGCCGGCCAGGAACTCCTTCCAGGTCCGGTAGCCGGGGGCCTGCGGCGCGCTGTCGCCGAACACCACCACCTGTTCCAGGGCGGGCAGTTCGGCCCCCGCCTCCTGCGCGCGCCGCAGCGACGCCACGTAGGACGTGCCGAGGAAGGTGCCCGTGACGAACAGCAGCCGGGCCCGGGAGCGGCCCAGGATGTCGGCGGCCTCGCCGCCCTTGAAGCGGGTGTTGAGCGGTACGAGGACGGCTCCCGCGCTCACCGCGCCGAGCGCGGAGACGATCCAGTCCAGGGTGTTCGGCGCCCAGACCGCGACCCGGTCCCCCGCCTCCACACCGGCCGCCATGCATGCCGCCGCGGCCCGCTCGACGCGCTCGCCGAGTTCCGCGTACGAGATCCGGGTACGCCCCTCGACCACGGCCTCGCGCTCGCCGTACCGTTCGGCTGCGTCCCGTACCAGCTCCGGGACCGTTCCCCACTCGCCATCCGTACGCATCGAACGACCTCCCACAACGCCGTAGCTGACTATCCGTCAGATTAGCTGTAGCCTGACGCGCTGTCAGCACAGCGGACCAGGCGGCAGACGGAACAAGTGGGGGTGCCCATGGCGGGACTCAAGGACGCGACGGCCATCGTCGGTATCGGACAGACGGCCTTCGCGAAGCAACTCCCGGAATCCGAGAAGACGTTGGCGTGCCGGGCGATCATCGACGCGCTCGACGACGCGGGGATATCCCCGTCCGAGGTCGACGCCTTCGCCTCTTACACGATGGAGGAGACGGACGAGGTCGAGGTGGCCAAGGCCATCGGGGCCGGGGACGTCACCTTCTTCTCCAAGGTCGGCTTCGGGGGCGGCGGTTCGTGCGCGACCGTCGCCCACCTGGTCGCGGCGATCGCCACGGGCCAGGCGAGCGTCGGTATCGCGTGGCGCTCCCGGAAGCGGGGTTCGGGGCCGCGCCCGTGGAAGAACACGGCCGTCCAACTCCCCACGCCCGCCCAGTGGACGCGGCCGTACGGGCTGCTCCGCCCGGCCGACGAGATCGGCATGCTGGCCCGCCGCTACATGCACGAGTTCGGCGCGACGCGGGACCACCTCTTCAACGTCGCGCTCGCCTGCCGGAACCGGGCCAACCAGAACCCGGCCGCGATGATGTACGAGCGCCCCATGACCCGCGACATGTATATGACCTCGCGGTGGATCAGCGAACCCCTCTGCCTCTTCGACAACTGCCTGGAGACGGACGGCGCGTTGGCATGCGTGATCGTGTCGGCCGAGCGCGCCCGCGACTGCCGGCAGAAGCCGGTCTACGTGCACTCGGCGGCGCAGGGCCTGCCCGCGCAGCACCACGGCATGGTCAACTACTGGAACGACGACCCGCTGACCGGGCCCGCGTGGACGGCGGCCCGCCACCTGTGGAAGAACGCGGACGTCACCCCCGAGGACGTCGACGTCGCCCAGATCTACGACGCGTTCACCCCGCTCATCCCGCTCTCGCTTGAGGGGTACGGGTTCTGCGGGCGCGGCGAGGGCGCGGCGTTCACGGAGGGCGGGGCCCTTGAGATCGGCGGGCGGCTCCCCATCAACACGGGCGGCGGCGGCCTCTCGGAGGCGTACGTCCACGGCTTCAACCTCATCAACGAGGGCGTGAAGCAGTTGCGGGGGGTCAGTACGGCGCAGGTGCCGCAGGCGGAAACCTGTCTGGTGACGGCCGGTGAGGGTGTGCCGACCTCGGCGCTTCTGCTGCGCTCGGCTTGACCCGATTTCGCTGCCCTGCGACGGCGTTGCGGTCTCGGGGCTCCGCCCCGGACCCCGCTGCTCAAACGCCGCAGGGGCTGGAATTGCCTACCCGGAGGACAGCTCATGGCAGACGCGACGACAACGTCCCAACTCCTCACCCCCACCCTCGACGACGACGGCGCCCCCTTCTGGGAGTACGCCGCCCGGGGCGAACTCCGCATACAGGCCTGCGCCGAAGCAGACTGCGGGGAACTCCGGTTTCCGCCCCGGCCCTGCTGCCCGCACTGCCAGTCCTTCGACAGCGAATGGCGCAGGATGAGCGGCCGCGGACGCATCTGGTCCTACGTCATCCCCCACCCGCCGCTGCTCCCGGCCTACGCCGCCCAGGCCCCGTACAACGCGATCGTCGTCGAACTGGCCGAGGCGCCCCGGATCCGCCTCGTCGGCAATCTGGTCTCCGCCCCGGACGCCCCGCTCAACTCCGTCGACCCGGACCGCCTCAAGATCGGCGCGCGGGTGCAGGTGGCGTTCACGGAGGTCGACGGGGTGACGGTGCCGCGCTGGGTGCTGGAGCGCTCATGACCGTACGTACGGAGATCGACAAGGGCACGGGCGTCGCCACCGTCACCCTCGACCGCCCGCGCCGCCACAACGCCCTGGACCAGGCCACCGTCACCCAACTGGCGGAGACCTGGCGGGAGTTCCGCTTCGACGACACCGTGCGGGCGATCGTCCTGACCGGGGCCGGCGACCGGGCGTTCTGCACGGGCATCGACCGCGGGTGGGACGTGCCGCAGCCGGACTCCCCGTACTCGGCGGACGATCCGCTCCCCACGGTCGGGCCGAAGGCCAACGACCTGTGGAAGCCCGTGATCGCCGCGGTCAACGGGATGGCCTGCGGCGGGGCGTTCTACCTGATCGGCGAGTCGGAGTTCGTGGTCGCGGACGAGACGGCGACGTTCTTCGACCCGCACACCACGTACGGCATGGTCAACGCCTTCGAGTCGATCTACTTGGCGCAGCGGATACCGCCGGGCGAGGTGGCCAGGCTCGCACTGATGGGCTCGGCGGAACGCATGTCGGCGCGGCGGGCGCACGAGATGGGCCTGGTGTCCGAAGTCACCGAGGCCGGTGGGGCGTTGGCGGCGGCGACGCGGTGCGCCGCCACCATCGCCTCGCATCCGACGGAGGCCGTCCAGGGCACCGTGAAGGCGATCTGGGCGGCCACCGCGGCCAACCGGGAGCGCGCCTTCGCCCTTGCCCCCGACCTGATCAAGCTGGGCAACCTGCCGCCGGAGCGACAGGCCGAGCTCTTCAACTCCCGTACGCAGAGCCGGGAGTTCAGGGTGCGTTGAGTCCGGTCAGCCCAGCGCGCGGGCGTACGGGTCGATGCGGCAGCGGTCGACGTCGGCGGCGAGGGTCTTGCTGCCGACCGGCACCTGAACGGTCGCCTTGCCCCGCGAGGCCACCTCGACCTCGTGGTGGCGATCGGCCACCGTGTTGCCGCCCGCGCCGAGGAAGGCGCCGTGCACGTCGAACCGCACGCGCGTGCTGTTCGGGTTGGTGACCGTGACCAGGGCGTACGCCTGCTGCGCGTCGGCGCACTTGAGCAGCTTCACGGTGGCGTCCTGAAGGTTCCTCGTGGCGGAGGACGACGGCGTCGTGGAGCGGTGCCGGGTGTGCCGGGTGTAGCTGCTGCCGCTGCCGCCCTTGGAGACGTGCGAGGAGGTCGAGTCGTGGCTCTGGGACGAGCTGCTGCAGCCGCCCCCGCTGCTGCTGCTCCGGCTCTTGGAGTGTCCGTGGCTCCGGCCGGTGGTGAACCCCGTGAGGGCCACCACCACCATCGTCGCCACCGCTGTCAGTTTCAGTCCCCGTTTCATCACGCGGGGCACCCTATCGGGGCCGGGCCCCGATAGGCAGAGGGCCCTGAGAAGACCCCCGGGACCTTCACCGACTGGTCCCGGTCCCCTTCTCCGCGTCCAGCGCGTACACGCAGCGGTCCTTGCTGCATGCGTAGACGACGCCGTTCCTGACGACCGGTGTTCCCGTGATCTCGCCGCCCGTGGCGAGCTTCCAGCGCAGGCGGCCGTCGTCGGCCTTCAGCGTGTAGAGCAGGTGGTCCGTGGAGCCGAAGTGGATGCGCCCGTCCGCCACCACGGGTGCCCCGGCGATCTCGCCGCCTGCCTGGAAGCGCCACTTCGGGGTGCCGGTCACGGCGTCCAGGGTGTACAGCCCCTGGCCGCTGCCGACGTGCACATGTCCCTGCGCGACCAGGACCGGGTCGACCGACGAGGGCCGGGCCTCGGTCGCGATGCGCCAGCGGTCGCGGCCGTCGGTGGCGTCGAGCGCGTACACGGTGCCGAGGTGGTCGACGAGGTAGACGCCGCCGCCGGTGACCGCGGCGCCGGGGGCGAACGCGGGCGGGCTGAGGAACACGGCGGGCGCCTCGAAGTGCCAGCGGACGTGGCCCGATGCGGCATCGACGGCGAGGACGCGGGTGCCCGCGGCGACATACACATGGCCGTCGGACGCGGGCGTGAGACGCATCGGGACGCCGCCGCAGGAGGCCGCGTCGCCGATCGGGTACGACCAGCGCTCGTCACCCGTACGGGCGTCGAGGGCGCGAAGCCGCGCGTCCTGCCACACGTAGACCGTGCCGTCGTACATGACGGGTCCGGCCTCCGTCGCCTCGAAGTCCGTCTGGCAGCCGGTGATCTCCCACTGGAGCTCGCCACTGACGGCCTCGCGGGCCTGGACGCCGCCGCCGCGGGTGGCGGTGACGACGGTGCCGCCGGCGGCCTGGAGCGCGTACACCCAGGCGTCGGTCTGGATCCGCCACAGGTCGCTGCCGTCGCGGGCGTCGAGCGCCCACAGCGTGGGGCCGTCGGAGGCGTGGATACAGCCGTCCGCGACGGCCATGGACCAGGCGACGTCACGGGTCTTGAAGCGGCGCCGCCCGGTGGCCACGTCCAGGACGTGCACCTCGAACGACGTGACGTAGACGAGGTCGCCGGCCACCGCGGGCGTGCCCCACACATCGTTCGACATGCGGAAGCGCCAGGGCCGCCAGGGCGCGCCCTCGGCGACGGAGGGCGCGGGCACGACCGGTTCGTGCGAGCCGTTCACCGCGGGCTTGGAGCGGGACCAGGATCCGGCGAGGCCCGATTCGGCGGGCGGCGCCTTCACGGCGGCGGCCCGCGCGTCGGCGACCCGCGGTCCGGGTCCGATCGGCACCTGCGCCCCGGCCAGGTGCACGGGCCCGTCGGCCACGAGGCTCTGGCCCGCGGGCACGGGCGAGTGCCGCCAGCCGTCCGTGCCCACGGGCGGGGACGCGGGGACCATGGGCGGCGCGGGCGGCTGCGAGGGCATGGCGGGGATCGGCGCACCGTGCCCGTTCGGAGCGGCGTGTGCGCCGGGGCCCGGCGGCCGGGTCGCGGGGGCCTTGGGGGCGGGGCGGCCGCCGCGGCGCGTCTCGATCAGCGCGACGGAGCGCTCGGGCAGCCAGGCGGAGGCGGTGCCGCTGTCGTCGCTGCCCGCGCCGAACAGGTGGGGGGCGAGCTGGGACTGCAGGTCGGCCGGGGAGGGCCGCTTGACCGACTCCATCTGCATGCACGCTTCAAGGAGCGGCCGCAGCTCCTCCGGTAGCCCCTCCAGGTCCGGGCCCTCGCGCAGCAGCATGAACACGGTCTCGACGGGGTTCGCGCCGTGGAACGGGGCGTGCCCGGTCGCCGCGAAGACGAGGGTCGAGCCGAGCGAGAAGACGTCCGAGGCGCCCGTCACGCTGCGCGAGTCCTTCGCCTGCTCGGGCGACATGTACGCGGGCGTGCCCACCGCCACGTTCGTCATCGTCAGGCGCGTGTTCGAGACGCCGGACGCGATGCCGAAGTCGATGACGCGCGGGCCGTCCTCGACGACCAGCACGTTCGACGGCTTGAGGTCGCGGTGCACCAGGCCCGCGCCGTGGATCGACTGCAGGGCCTCGGCGATGCCCGCGGCGAGCCAGCGCACGGCCTGGGCGGGCAGCGGCCCGGTCTCGTTCACTATTTCTTCGAGGGAGGGCGCCGGTACGTACGCGGTGGCGAGCCAGGGCACGGCCGCGCGCGGGTCGGCGTCGACGACGGCGGCCGTGTAGAAACCGGACACCGCCCGTGCCGCCTCGACCTCGCGCGTGAAACGGACCCGGAACAGCTGGTCCTCGGCGAGTTCCGTACGCACCGTCTTGATCGCCACGCGTCGGCCCGAAGCCGAGCGCGCCAGATAGACCAGGCCCATGCCGCCCGCGCCGAGCCGTCCCAGAACCTCGAACGGACCGATCCGCCTCGGATCGTGCTGCGTCAGCTGATCCATCACTTGCCTGCCACCTCCCCGTGCGGGCCACCGCACTCACGGCCCCCGTCAGCGTCTCACCACCGAAGCGCCACGGCGGCACGCACCCCGATTCTTCCTGTCTCGGCCCTCAGTTGCGAACCTCGGGTCAAAACGGGGTGTCTCGGAGCATTCGGGGCCCAGGACCCGTCGTCGAACGACAGGCCCTACTCCTGCTCGCACACCGCGAACACCGCCCCTTGATCATCCTCGATCACGGCGGCACGTCCGTACGCCGTGGGGTGCGGGCCCACCCGCACCCGCCCGCCGAGGCGGACCGCGGCCGCCGCCGTGGCACCGGCGTCGGCGCAGCCGAAGTGCAGCAGGAACCGGCCGAGCCCCTCGGGGACGACCTTACGGCGCACCGCCGCCCCGAAGGCCTCCTCTCCGAATACGGCTCCGAAGAAGGAATCACTCAGCGCGGCATCCGGCGTGAGCAGCTCGACGCCGCAGAACGCCCCGGCCCCGCCCATCCGCTCGAAACCCCGGTGGCTCCCCGCCTGCCGCAGCACGAACGCCGCCCCCTCCGGGCCCCGCGCGAGCGCCACGGTCGCCTCCGTCCCGCCGGACAGCGGCCCCGCCTCGATGTGCCCGCCCGCCGCGAAGACCCGTTCGGCGGCGGCGTACGCGTCGCGCACGGCCAGGTGCATGCGCCACTGGACACCCAGATTCGCCGGGGCGAGGGCGGCGACGGCACGGTCCTCGCTGTAGGCCGCCGTGTAGTAGTCGCGCTCGGCGCCCGCGCCCTCGTCGAAGGTCCAGCCGAAGAGATCGCCGTAGAACCGCTTGCCCGCCTCGACGTCCGCGAGCCGGGCGTCGGCCCAGCACGGGGCCCCTTCGGGAAATTCGGGGAGGGCGGGCCGATCGCGGCGGGCGGGACGCATGGGCGTCACGCTAACCAGGCCGAACGGGCCGCCGTGATTGAAATTCGAACGTTTGGCCAATTCCAGTCGCTCACGGCGCGTCATTTGACCGGAGGTCATGACGGCCAACCCCATTTGCAGTCGGCCAGATCGCGCTCCGATCACCCCTCGGTAAGCTGACGGCATGACAGGACAAGTACGGACCGTCGACGGCCGCGTGGCCGGCCGACGCGGTCAGGCAACACGTCAGAAGCTGCTCGACTGCCTCGGCGAGATGCTCAGCTCCTCGCCCTACCGGGACGTCAAAGTCATTGATGTCGCGCGAAAGGCGGGCACTTCGCCCGCGACCTTCTACCAGTATTTCCCGGACGTCGAGGGCGCCGTCCTGGAGATCGCCGAGCAAATGGCCACCGTGGGTGCGGGGTTGACCGAACTGGTCGCGGACCGCTCCTGGGTCGGCAAGGCCGGCTGGGCCACGGCGCAGGAACTCGTCGACGGGTTCCTGGAGTTCTGGCGCAAGAACGACGCGATCCTGCGGGTCGTCGACCTCGGTGCGGCCGAGGGTGACAAGCGTTTCTACAAGCTCCGCATGAAGATCCTGAACTCGGTGAACAACTCCCTCGCGGACGCCGTCAAGGACCTTCAGGACAAGGGCAAGGTCGACAAGGACGTGAGCCCGGCCGCGGTCGCCGGTTCACTGGTCGCGATGCTCGCGGCGGTCGCCTCGCACCAGAAGGGCTTCCAGTCCTGGGGCGTCAAGCAGGCCGAACTCAAGCCGAACCTCGCGATGTTGGTGCACCTGGGCGTGACCGGAAAGAAGCCCGCCAAGTAACTCTTCCTGGTCCTGTCGTGCAGCGGCGGTTCGCGTGGTGCAACGTGAGCCGCCGCTGTTGCAGTTCGCGGCCGGTCGCTCAGCGGCGTTCCAGGCGGAACAGCCGGATCTCCCGCTCCACCCGCCGCTGGTACGCGGCGTAGGGCGGCCAGAACTTCAGCGCCGCCGCCCATGCCTCCTCCCGCTCGCGGCCGTCCAGGAGCCGGGCCGTCACCGGGACGTCCGCCCCGCGCCAGTTGATCTCGGCGTCCGGATGCGCGAGCAGATTCGCGGTCCAGGCGGGATGACCGGGCCGCCCGAAGTTCGACCCGATCAGCAGCCAGGTCCCCCGCTCCTCCTCGGGCATGCACGCGAGTGGAGTACGCCGCTCGATCCCGCTCTTCGCGCCCCGCACGCTGAGGATCACGCCCGGCAGCATCTGCGCGCTGAGCAGCACCTTTCCGCGTGTGAGCCGGTGCACGGTGCGGTCGAGAGCGGGGATGACGTGCGGCGCGAGGCGGCCGAACGTCCGCGTCGACGACACCTTCTGCACCAGCTTGATGCCCGGCGGCGCCATCAGACCGCCACCTCCAGACCGGGACCCGGTGCGAACAGCTCGGCGGCCTGCGCGGCACGGTCGCGCAGCAGGTGCACGGGCCCGAACAGCAGCTCGTCGCCGGCGGCCCGCTTCAGATACAGATGCGCGTCGTGCTCCCAGGTGAACCCGATGCCGCCGTGCAGCTGCACGGCCTCCCCCGCCCCGGTCCGCAGCGCCTCGAGCGCCTGGGCGAGCGCGAGGCCGCCGACCCGTGCCTCGTCGGCGGTACTCGCAGCCCACGCCGCGTAGTACGCGGCGGAGCGCGCCGCCTGGACCTGTACATACACATCGGCGAGCCGGTGCTTCACGGCCTGGAAGGAGCCGACGGGCCTGCCGAACTGTTCCCGCTCCTTGACGTACTCGACGGTCCGCTCCAGCGCCCGGTCCGCGGCGCCCACGGCCTCGGCGGCGAGCAGGGTGGCGGCGGTGTCCCCGACGGCGGCGAGCGCCCCGGTCACATCACCGTCCTCCTCGCCGAGCAACTCGGCCTCGACGTTGCGAAGTTCGATGCGCGCCTGCGGCCGCGTCTCGTCCATGGCCGTCTGGCGTACGCGTACGAGCCCGGGGGCGTCCTCGCGTACGAGGAACAGGAGCGTGCGGGAGCGGGCGAAGCCTCCGGTGTGCGCGGCGACGAGCAGCAGCCCGGCGCTGTGGCCGTCGAGCACCTGCTCGGCCTGCCCGTAGAGGCGCCATCCGTTCTCCTGCCGGGCGGCCTGCACGCCGCCGGCCCGGCCGCCGCCCGCCCAGTCCCCAGCGTTGTCGGCGACGAGCCCGAGGGCGGTGGCGAGGCCCGTGCCGGGCACGGCGAGCGTGGCGGTCAGGGTGCCTTCGGCGATCTTCGGCAGCAGCGCGGAGCGCTGGGCCTCCGTACCGAGGGCGGAGACGAGCGGGGCGGCGAGCCCGCCGCCTGCGAGCAGCGGCGTGGGAGCGAGAACGCGCCCCAACTCCTCCGCCGCGAGCGCGAGTTCCACGATGGATCCGCCCACACCCCCGCACTCCTCCGGCAGCGCGAGCCCCGGTAGTCCGAGCTCCGCGCTGAGGGTGCCCCACAGAGCGAGGTCATGGCCGGCGGGGGTGCGGGTGGCGGCCTTGACGTCGTCCGGGGTGCAGCGCTTGGTGGCGAGTTCGCGCAGGGTACGGCGGATCTCTTGCTGTTCCTCGGTGAACCTGGCGTCCATGTGGGCCCCTTTCTGACGGGGCGTCATGTTAGGACGCCGACCGCCGGATGCCCAGAGCTACGCGCACTCCTCCACACCCCACTGCTCCGCACCCCGTATCTGATGTACCGTCAGATTCATGACTGAGACCGGAAGCAAGGTCGCCATCACGGGCATAGCCCTCTCCGACTGCGGCCGCGTCGACGAAGCCACTCCCTACGCCCTGCACGCCCAGGCCGCCCGCCGGGCGCTCGCCGACGCGGGGCTCACCCCCGACGTCGTCGACGGCTTCGCGAGCGCGGGCCTCGGCACCCTCGCACCGGTCGAGGTCGCCGAGTACCTGGGGCTCAAACCCCGCTGGGTCGACTCCACTTCGGTCGGCGGCTCCACCTGGGAGGTCATGGCGGCGCACGCGGCCGACGCGATCCGGGCGGGCCACGCACGCGCCGTCCTCCTCGTCTACGGCTCCACGGCCCGCGCCGACATCAAGGCGAAGCGCCGCACCTCGAACCTGTCGTTCGGTGCGCGCGGCCCATTGCAATTCGAGGTCCCGTACGGCCACTCACTCATCGCCAAGTACGCGATGGCGGCCCGCCGCCACATGCACGAATACGGCACGACCCTCGATCAGCTCGCCCAGGTCGCGGTCCAGGCCCGCGCGAACGCGTCCCGCAATCCGGACGCCATGTTCCGCGACCCGATCACGGTCGACGAGGTGCTCGACGGGCCGATGATCGCCGACCCGTTCACCAAACTGCACTGCTGCATCCGCTCGGACGGCGGCGCGGCGGTGCTGCTGGTGGCCGAGGACCTGGTGCGCGACTGCGCGAAACCGCCGGTGTGGGTGCTGGGTTCGGGCGAGCACGTCTCGCACACCACCATGTCCGAGTGGGACGACTTCACGGTCTCCCCCGCGGCGGTCAGCGGCCGCCTGGCCTTCGAGCGGGCCGGGGTGACCCCGGCCGAGATCGACATCGCGGAGATCTACGACGCCTTCACGTACATGACGCTCGTGACCCTGGAGGACCTCGGCTTCTGCGCCAAGGGAGAGGGAGGCGCGTTCGTCGAGAAGGGCCGCCTCCTGCACGACGGCGAGCTCCCGACGAACACGGACGGCGGCGGCCTCTCCGCCCAGCACCCCGGCATGCGCGGCCTCTTCCTCCTGGTGGAGGCGGCGCGCCAACTGCGCGGCGAGGCGGGCGGCCATCAGGTGCGGCGGGCGGACGGTTCGCTGCCGCAGCTGGCCGTGGCGTCGGGGACGGGCGGCTGGTTCTGCTCGGCGGGGACGGTGGTGTTGGGGCGGGGCTGAGAGGGGATGACCCGCGGGAAGGGCGCCGACCCGAGCCACCGGCACGCGAGAACCGGTCCATGGAACGATCGGGGACCATGGAACCGGAACCCGCACCCGATCTCGACGCCCTGCTGCGTTCCCTGCGCGTATGGGACACCGAGCTGCCCGCCTTCGACCCGCGGGACGCGCCCGCCGCACCCCTCCCCCTGTTCACGGAGTGGTTCGCCGCGGCCGTGGCGGCGGGCCAGCCCGAGCCGCACACCCCCTCGCTCGCGACAACGGACACCGAGGGCCGCGCCGATGTCCGTACGGTGATGCTGCACGGCGCGGACGAGGCGCACGGCTGGCACTTCGCCTCGCACGCGGGCAGCGCGAAGGGCCGCCAGCTCGCCGCGCACCCGTACGCGGCGCTCGGCTTCTACTGGCCGGCACAGGGCCGCCAGATCCGGGTCCGCGGCCCCGTCCGCACGGCGCCGCCCGAGACCGCCCACGCCGATCTGCACGCCCGCTCGACCGGTGCGCTCGCCTCGGCCCTCGTCGGCCACCAGAGCGAACCGCTCGGCTCCTACGAGGAGTTGGAGCGCGCCTCGGACGCGGCGTGGGAACGCGCGCAGCGCGAACCGGACGCTGCCGCCCCCTCCTGGACGGTCTACGAGCTGGCCCCGGACGAGGTCGAGTTCTTCCAGGGCGACGCCCGCCGCCGCCACGTACGCCTCAGGTACCTGCGCACGGCGGAGGGCTGGACCAAGGAGCTGCTGTGGCCGTGAGGGGTCGGGCCGACCGGGTCCGTCAGGGCGTCGGCCGTACCCCGCGGCTCCTCTCGGCCGTGCACCTCGGCCCGCCGGCCGTGCCCCTTAGCTCGTCGGCCGGGCACGTCGGCTCGCCCGGCCGTGCCCGTCAGCGCGTCGGCCGTACCCCGCGCCTCCCCGGCCGCGCCCCTCAGCGCCTGAACTCCCACACCGCGAACTCCCGGACCGGCCGGTAGCCGAGGCGTTGGTAGAGGGCGTTGCTCGTCGGGTTGGAGAGGTCCGTGAAGAGCAGTACCTCTTCGGCGCCCTCGGCCCGCGCGGCCCGGCTGACCTCGGCGGTGACGGCGGCCGCGTACCCCCGGCCGCGCAGCGCGGGCGGCGTGTAGACGGGGGCGACCCGGACGGTGCCCAGCGATCCGAGGGTGAGGCCCGCCATCGAGACAGGGTCGCCGCCGTCCTCCCAGAGGGTGACGCCGCCGTAGGCGATGCGCTCGTCGGCCCAGGCCTCGGCCTGCTCCCGCGACGCGGCGTCGCGCGGGTGCGCCTCCGTCTCGAAGGCCATGTGCCAGTCCACGAGGAGGTCCCGGTCGGTCCCGCCCGCGATCCGCGCCCCGCCCTCGGGCAGGCTCTTCGGTGGCGTGAGCTCGCCGAGCCGGAACAGCCGCTGCCGCATCACGCGCTCGGCCCGCGCGCCGGGATGCCGTTCGCGCCAGGCCCCGGCGAGGGCGGCGGTCGACTCCAGCGCACCGTTCGCACCGTCGAGCGGGAGTTCGGCAAGGGCGTCGACCAGGGCGCCCGCCGCCGCCTCGCGGCCCGCCTCCTCGCGGCCCGCGTCCTCGCCGGGCAGCGCCACGTACAGGAAGTGCGGCGGCGTCCAGAAGAAGTAGCCGTCCGCCTTGCCGCCGGGGCCCGTCCACACCCCGAAGCGCGCGCCGTCACGCGCCCAGCCGGACGCCCGCATGCGCGCGGTGACGCTGAGCGCCACCGTGTGCAGGGCCGGGTCGGAGGCCAGCAACTCCCCGGCCTGTTGGTCGAATTCATCGAGGGCCGACGTCAGCAGCCACTCGCCGGTGCGTGCCCGTGAGGTCGTCATCCGGCCATGATGACCACGCCCGCAGCCACACAGCCACCGGATTACGGCACAGGCCACCGCACGACCGCGCAGTCACGGCACGCGCCACCACAGGCCCACCCGGTCACGGCACGCGCCACCACAGACCCACCCGGCTACACCGCAGGCCTGAACACCGGTACCGCGAAGCCCTCCCCGCCCTCCCGGAAGTCGACCGTCAGGTCCATCCCCATCCGCAGGTCGGCCTCCGCGCAGTCCACGATCTCCGTCATCATCCGCGGCCCCTCGGCGAGGTCGACGACGGCGGCGGTGTACGGGGTGCGGCCCCCGAAGGGCGGCAGATCGTTGCGATGCACGACGGACCACGTATAGAGCGTGGCCCGGCCGCTCGCGTCCGCCCACCGCCCGTCCTCGCTCCAGCAGAACGGACAGAACTCGCGCGGATAGTGATGATCACGCCCGCAGCTCCCGCAGTGCCTGAGCAGCAGCCGCCCCCCGGCGGCCGCGTCCCAGTAGGGCTGCGTGAAGGCATCGGGCTCGGGAACATCGAAACGTACGTCGGCGCCGGCGGCACCGGCGGTGTCAGCACTCACGAGAACAGTCCGATCGCGTGGTCGAGGGACCAGGCCTGCCAGGACATGGCGAACAGCGCGACGAGCGAGATCAGGCCCATCATCGCGTTCTGCCCCTGCTCGGCCCAGTCATGGATCATGAGCGTGAAATACAACAGATTCAGCAGCAGCCCGCCGACCAGCGCGATCGGCGTCAGGAACCCGAGGATCAGGCCGACCCCCAGGGCGAGTTCGGCATACACCACGACGTACGCCATCGTCTTCGGCCGCGGTTTCACGACGACCTCGAAGCCGCTGCGCACGGCGTTCCACTTGTGCTTGCCGGCCACATCGGCGGCCCAGGCGATCCCCGTCCCGCGCTCGAACCAGCCCTTCTTGTCCTTGTGCCGCCAGCTCTCCAGCCACCACAGGCCGAGCCCGATGCGCAGCACGGCGAGCCACTCGGCGCCGCTGAGCCCTATCGCGTCCATGAAGTCCGGCCCCTCCTCCATTTTCTGACGGTACGTCAGTTCCTCGGGTAGGCCAGTTCAACCCATCCGGCACCGCCTCCGCAAGGGCCCCGCACGCAGCAACGGCCGGGCGGCCCCGATCGCGGCCCGTGATCAATTCGCAACCGGTTTCCGTCTTGACCGGTCCCGCTCAAACCGGCGCCGCAATACGCTCCGTACATGGCCGACTCCCCACACGCACCGGCACGCAGCCATGAACGCCCGCCCGTGTACGTCATCGGGGGCGGCCCCGGCGGACTCGCCGCGGCCGTCGGTCTCGAGGCGCACGGCGTCCGGGCCGTCGTCCTCGAGAAGTCCGACCGCGTCGGCACCTCCTGGCGCGGCCATTACGACCGCCTCCACCTGCACACCACGCGCCGCCTCTCCGGCCTCCCGGGCCTCCCGATGCCGCGCCGCTTCGGCCGCTGGGTCGCCCGCGACGACGTCGTGCGCTATCTGGAGAAGTACGCCGAGCACCACGACCTGGAAGTCGTCACCGGCGTCGAGGTCACCCGCATCGAGCGGGCCGCCGACGATTCGGGCTGGCTGCTGCGGGCCACCGGTGGCCGCGAGCTGACCTCGGCCGCCGTGGTCGTCGCCACCGGCTACAACCACACCCCGCACCTGCCCGACTGGCCCGGCGCCTCCACGTACACCGGGAAGCTGCTGCACGCGGGCGAGTACCGCAACCCGGACCCCTTCACCGGCCAGGACGTCCTCGTCGTCGGCGCGGGCAACACCGGCGCCGAGATCGCCGTCGACCTGATCGAGGGCGGCGCCGCGCGCGTCCGCATCGCCGTGCGCACCGCTCCGCACATCGTGCGCCGCTCCACGCTCGGCTGGGCCGCCCAGCGCACCGGCATCCTCTGCCGGCGCCTGCCGGTCGGCCTGGTCGACCGGCTCGCCGTGCCACTCGGCAAGCTGAGCGTCCCCGACCTGTCGGCGCGGGGCCTGCAACGCCCCGACACCGGCCTCTACTCGCGGGCACGCCAGGGCGCCATCCCGGTGCAGGACGTCGGCTTCATCGACGCCGTGCGGTCCGGGAAGGTCGAACCCGTCGCCGCCGTCACCTCCTTCGACGCGGACGCGGTGGTCCTCTCCGACGGCACCCGCGTCACCCCGGACACGGTGATCGCGGCCACCGGCTACCAGCAGGGCCTCCAGGACCTGGTGGGCCACCTGGACGTCCTGGACCCCGCCACCGGAAGACCCCGCACCCCCTCCCGGCGCACCCCCTCACCTCCCGGCCTCCACTTCACCGGCTATACGAACCCGATATCCGGCATGCTCCGCGAACTGGCCCTGGACGCCGGACGCATCGGCAAGGCAGTGGCCGCCCAACTCCCCTCCTGAGCCTCCCTTCCTGAGCCCCACGCCCCGCCGGGACACCGGCACGAGTACGCCCCTCAGAACATCCGCCCCAGCTTTTTGCGTGCAGCCCTGTTCCTGACGAAGCGTCAGTTAAGTAATCTGACAGAGCGTCAGTTATTGATTTCCAGTTGACCCTCGGAGGACTTCGAGGCACTGCACAGGCTGCACAAGCTGCGACTGCACAGGCTGCACAAGCCGCACAGGCAAGAGATGTCGCTGACACACAGGAGCGGGCGGACCGATGCTTGGATCGACGTATGGCACCCTGACCACCGACTCCCGCCGGGCCCGCGTGATCGCCTGCGGTGAGCAGCCCGGACCCGCCGTGCACGGGCGGGCCGGTACCGAAGAGCTGGACGTCAGCGGCCTCCCGCTGCACTCCGACGTACCGGACCTGGACCGGTTCTTCCGGCCCGAGTCCGTCGCCGTCGTCGGCGCGTCCGACGCCGAGGGACGGCCCAACACCGGCATCACCCGGCAGTTGATGGGCTGGGCGGAGCGGGTCGGCGCGCGCCTGTATCCGGTGCACCCCACCCGCGAGACGGTCTTCGGCCTCCCCTGCTCCTCCTCCGTCGCCGAGCTGCCCGAGCAGGTCGACCTCGCCGTGCTGCTCGTCGCAGATCCGCTGCCCGTCATCGAGCAACTCGCCGACACGAAGGTGAAGTTCGCCGTCGCCTTCGCGTCCGGGTTCGCCGAGACCGGTGGCGAGGGCGCCGCCGCGCAGGCCCGGCTCTCCGCCGCCGTGGAGCGGTCCGGGCTGCGGCTGCTCGGCCCGAACACCAACCTCAACGCCTTCGAGCGCTTCCGCGAGGACCTCGACGGGCCGGCCATCGCGCTGATCACCCAGTCCGGCCACCAGGGCCGCCCCGTCTTCTCCCTCCAAGAGCTCGGCATCCGGCTCTCCCACTGGGCGCCGACCGGCAACGAGGCCGACCTGGAGACCGCCGACTTCATCTCGTACTTCTCTCAACGCCCCGAGGTCGGCGCCATCGCCTGCTACGTGGAGGGCCTCAAGGACGGCCGCTCCTTCCTCCTCGCCGCCGACCGGGCCGCGCGCGAAGGGGTGCCGGTCGTCGCCGTGAAGGTCGGCCGGACGGAGACCGGCGCCCGCACCGCCGCATCGCACACCGGGAAGCTCACCGGCGCCGACACCGTCGTGGACGCCGCCATGCGGCAGTTCGGCGTCATCCGCGTCGACGGACTCGACGAACTCCAGGACACCTCCGCCCTGTTGGCCCGCGCGAAGCCGCCGCAGGCCGACGGCGTCGTCGTCTACTCGATCTCCGGCGGCACCGGCGCCCACTTCTCCGACCTGGCCACGGAAGCCGGCCTCCACCTCCCGACTCTCCCCCAGGAGAAGCAGAACGAACTGCACCAGTGGATACCCGACTACCTGAGCGTGGCGAACCCGGTCGACAACGGCGGCCACCCGGTCGGCGACTGGCGCGGCCGCAAGATCATCGACGCGATCCTGGCCGACCCGTCCGTGGGCGTCCTCATCTGCCCGATCACCGGCCCCTTCCCGCCCATGAGCGACAAACTGGCGCAGGACCTGGTGGACGCGGCCGAGCAGACGGACAAGCTGGTGTGCGTGGTGTGGGGCTCGCCCGTCGGTACGGAGGACGCCTACCGCACGACCCTCCTCGGCTCCTCCCGCGTGGCCACCTTCCGCACCTTCGCCAACTGCATCACCGCGGTCCGCGCCTACCTCGACCACCACCGCTTCACGGCCTCGTACGTCTCTCCCTTCGACGAGGCGCCGCGCACACCTTCGCCCTCCTTCCGCAAGGCACAGGCCCTGATGCGCCCCGGCCACCAGCTGAGCGAGCACGCGGCCAAGCAACTGCTGCGGGCGTACGGGATCCGGGTGCCGCGCGAGCAGCTGGTGACGAGCGCCGCGGCGGCGGTGCGGGCCGCCTCCCTCGTCGGTTACCCGGTTGTCATGAAGGCATCGGCGCCCCAGCTCGCCCACAAGTCCGAACTCGGCCTGGTCAAGGTCGGATTGACGTCCGCGAGCCAGGTACGGGACGCGTACCGCGAACTCACCGACATCGCCCGCTACGAGGGCATCGAGCTCGACGGCGTTCTCGTCTGCCAGATGGTCGAGCGGGGCGTGGAGATGGTCGTCGGCGTCACCCGCGACGACCTGTTCGGCCCCACCGTCACCGTCGGCCTCGGCGGCGTACTCGTAGAAGTGCTGCGGGACACCGCCGTCGCCGTGCCGCCCTTCGGCGAGAGCCAGGCGCGGGCCGTGCTCGACCAACTCCGCGGGCGGGCCCTGCTCGACGGGGTCAGGGGGGCGCCGCCCGTCGACATCGACGCGCTGGTCGAGGTGATCCTGCGCGTGCAGCGGATGGCGCTCGAACTCGGCGACGACCTCGCCGAGCTGGACATCAACCCGCTGATGGTGCTGCCACGCGGCCAGGGCGCGGTCGCCCTCGACGCCCTCGCCGTGTGCCGCTGAACCGGCCGCCGCCCCTCCACCGCCGACAAGACGGAGCTCCCCCATGACCCAGCCCTCCCCCGCAGAACCCGCCCAACCAACGCAACCCGCACAACCAACACAAGCCACGCAACCCGAAAAGTCCTTGGACTCATTGATACTGCACGCCACTGACAACGGCGTCTCGTGGATCACCCTCAACCGCCCCGAGGCCATGAACGCCGTCACCTGGGACCAGCGGGAACGCGTCATCTCGCTGCTCGCCGAGGCCTCCGCGGACCCGGACGTACGGGCCGTCGTGATCACCGCGACGGGCAAGGGCTTCTGCGCCGGGGCCGACCTGCGGGGCGGGGGCGCGGACGCCGGGGAGCGGGTGACGGGCGACGTGGCCCGCATGATCCGCCTCGGCGCGCAGCGCCTGATCACCGCCGTCCAGGACTGCGAGAAGCCGGTGATCGCGGCGGTGAACGGCACGGCGGCGGGCATCGGGGCGCACCTCGCACTGGCCTGCGATCTGGTCCTGGCGGCCGAGTCGGCGCGGTTCATCGAGGTGTTCGTCCGCCGCGGCCTCGTCCCGGACGGGGGCGGCGCCTACCTCCTCCCCCGCCTGATCGGCCCGCAGCGCGCCAAGGAGCTGATGTTCTTCGGCGACGCGCTGCCCGCCGCCGACGCGGAGCGGCTCGGCCTGGTCAACCGGGTCGTACCGGACGGCGAGTTGCCGAAGGTGGCGAGGGAGTGGGCGGAACGCCTCGCGGCGGGCCCCACGCGTGCGCTCGCCATGACCAAGGCACTGGTCAACGCCTCCCTCGACTCGGACCGCTCCACGGCCCTCGCGGCGGAGGCCACGGCCCAGGAACTCAACATGGGCACGCACGACGCGAACGAGGGCGTCGCGAGCTTCGTGGAGCGCCGGCGGCCGGAGTTCAGGGGCCGCTGAGCGGCCCGTACCCCGCACTCCGCACTCCGCACTCCGCACTGTGACGTGAATCTTCGACAGATCCGAAGATTCACGTCACAGTCCACGTTCTGCGGGCCTCACGCGCCCCTCACGCCACACTCTCGCTCCCCACACTCCCCGCCCGGAACGTCCTCCGATACGCCGTCGGCGTCACCCCCAGCTGCGTATGCAGGTGTTGGCGCATGGACTGGGCCGTGCCGAAGCCCGAGCGGCGGGCCACCTCGTCGATGGAGAGGCCGGAGGTCTCCAGGAGGTGGCGGGCGCGTTCCACGCGCTGGCCGGTGAGCCACTGGCCGGGGCTGACGCCCACCTCCTCCCGGAAGCGGCGGGTGAAGGTGCGTACGGACAAAGATTCGCGGTCGGCCAGATCGCGCAGCTGGATGGGGTCGCCCAAGTGCTCCAGCGCCCACACGCGGGCGCGCGCGGTGGACGCCAACTGGGGCTCAGGGAGCGGGCGTTCGATGTACTGGGCCTGGCCGCCGTCCCGGTGCGGTGGTACGACGGTGCGGCGGGCCACGTCGTTGGCGACTGCGGCGCCGTGGTCGCGCCGTACGAGGTGCAGGCACAGGTCGATGCCCGCGGCGACGCCCGCCGACGAGAGCACGTCTCCGTCGTCGATGAACAGCACGTTGGGGTCGACCTTGATGTGCGGGAAGAGGCGCTGGAAGTGGTCGGCGTCCGCCCAGTGCGTGGTGGCGGGCCGGCCGTCGAGCAGGCCCGCCGCGGCGAGGACGTAGCTGCCGGTGCAGATCGAGACCATGCGGGTCCCGGGACGGATCCACGCCAGCGCCGCCTCCAACTCCGGTGTGAGACGGCCCTCTTCGTAGACGGGCCCCATCTCGTACGAGGCCGGGACGATGACCGTGTCCGCGGTGGCGAGGGCATCCGGGCCGTGCTCCACGTGGATCGCGTAGTCGGCGTCGGTCCGCACCCGCCCCGGCTCGCGGACCGCGCAGGTCACCACCTCGTACAGGCGCGCTCCCGTGGCGTCACGGGCGCGGCCGAAGATGCGCTGGGGGATGCCGAACTCGAAGGGGATGAGGCCGTCGAGCGCGAGCACCGCGATGCGGTGCGGGGTGTGCCGTCGGGTCCGTCGGGTACGTCCGGTGCCTCGCGTGGGTCCCATGGCCCGATCCTAGCGAATGATGGCATTCGGGCCACTCGTTCCGGGTGCGGGGATCGCCGAAGCTTTTCGGGTGACCGAGACGCAGACACCACCGAAGGCTCAGGACGGCGCCCGGCAGAGACGCCGCCGGCCCCACCGTGCCTGGGCCGTGGCCGCCGTGACCTTCGTGACCATCGTCGGCGCCGCCGCCTTCGCCTCCCTGCCCGGGCTGCTCATCGAGCCGCTGCACGATCCCGACACGGGGTTCGGCTGGTCGCGCGGCACCATCGGCTTCGCCGTGTCCGTGAACCTCGCGCTGTACGGGGTCACGGCCCCGTTCGCCGCCGCGCTCATGGACCGGTACGGGATACGGAAGGTGGTGGCGGTCGCGCTGACCGTCATCTCCGTCGGGTCGCTGCTCACCGTATGGATGACCGCTGCGTGGCAACTAGTCATGTACTGGGGCGTGTTGGTGGGGCTCGGGAGCGGGTCGATGGCGCTCGCCTTCGCCGCGACCGTCACCAACCGCTGGTTCGTCGCGCGGCGCGGGCTTGTCACCGGCGTGCTGACCGCGGCCGGGGCCTCCGGGCAGCTGGTCTTCCTGCCGCTGCTGTCCTGGATCGTCGACCGGCACGGCTGGCGGCCCGCCGCCGTGACCGTGGCGCTGTCGGCGCTCGCCGTGGTCCCACTGGTGTGGCTGCTGCTGCGCGACCACCCCGCCGACGCCGGTGTGGAGCCGTACGGAGCAAAGGAGTTCGTGCCGAAGCCCGCGCCCGTCCGGGGAGCGGGGAAGCGGGCCGTGTCCGTCCTCGTGAAGGCCGCCCGCACCGGGCCCTTCTGGCTGCTCGCCGGGACCTTCGCGATCTGCGGCGCCTCGACGAACGGCCTGGTCAAGACGCACTTCGTGCCCGCGGCCCACGACCACCACATGCCCATCACCACGGCCGCCTCGCTGCTCGCGGTCATCGGTGTCTTCGACGTCGTCGGGACGGTCGCCTCGGGCTGGTTCACCGACCGGATCGAGGCGCGCCGGCTGCTCGCCGTGTACTACGCGCTGCGCGGGATCTCGCTGCTGTTCCTGCCGATGCTGCTCGCGCCCGAGGTCAGGCCGCCGATGCTGTTCTTCATCGTCTTCTACGGTCTGGACTGGGTCGCCACGGTGCCGCCGACGATCGCGTTGTGCCGCGAGCACTACGGCGAGGACAGCGCGATCGTGTTCGGCTGGGTGCTCGCCTCGCACCAGGTGGGGGCCGCGGTCGTGGCCTTCCTGGGTGGAGTGGCGCGGGATGTCTTCGGCTCGTACGACGTGGTCTGGTACGCCTCGGGCGCGCTGTGCGCGGCGGCGGCGCTGATGTCGCTGATCATCCGGCGGGGCCGCGCGGACACCGCCCCAGCCACCGCCGACCCGTCAGCCGCGTAGCGCCGCGAAGGCCCCCCGGTGGAAGACCAGGGGTTCCGCGCCGCCGCCCTCTGAGCCCAGCGCCGCCACCCGCCCCACCACGATCAAGTGGTCCCCACCCGTGTGCACCGCATGAATCGCGCAGTCGATCCACGCGGCCGCGCCGTCGAGCCGCGGCGCGCCGGACACCGGCGCCTCGTCGTACGCGACACCGGCGAACTTGTCCGCCCCGCTGACCGCGAAGCCCCGGCACAACTCGCCCTGGTCCGCGCCCAGTACGTTCACGCAGAACGACCCCGCCCGGGCGATCCGCGGCCACGTCGTCGAGGTCCGCGCCACCATGAACGCGACCAGCGGCGGGTCGAGGGACAGGGACGCGAAGGACTGGCAGGCGAAGCCGGCGGGGCCCGCGTCCGGCTCGACCGCCGTCACCACGGTCACGCCGCTGGCGAACTCGCCCATGACACGCCGGAATTCGGCCGGATCGACGGGTGCGCGCTCGTCGTCACCGACGGCCCGGAGATCCGGGCGCGGCAGCGCCTCCACCGGTGACTCCGCAGTGGGAGCGCCGACCGACCTGAGGTAGCGGACGACGGTGGCCGCCATCCCTGCATGTCCCATCATCCTGCGTGTCCCATCATGAAATCCATTGAAGCTGACGGGGTGTCAGATTGGAAGGGGTGCGGCGCCCCGGGCCCGCCAAGGGGCGCGGCGCCCCCGGACCACCACACCCCGCCGCGGCGTCAGAAGGTCAGCACCCCGCGCGCCACCCTCCCCGCCTCCGCGTCCTCGACCGCCTTCCCGAAGTCCTCCACCGGGTACGTCCGTGTCACCAGCTCGTCGAGCAGCAGCCGGCCCTCCGCGTACAGATCCGCGTACAGCTTGATGTCGCGCTGCGGGCGCGAGGAGCCGTAGCGGCAGCCGAGGATCGACTTGTCGAGGAACAGTTCGGCGGGCACGAAACTCGCCTCCGCCTTCGCCGCCGGCATGCCGAGGATCACGGCCTGGCCGTGCCGGTCGAGGAGGTCGATCGCGGCGCGGATCAGCTCGACCCGGCCCACGCACTCGAAGACATGGTCGGCGCCGTCCGGCAGCAGCTCCCGCACCGCCCCCACGTCGGCGACGAAGTCGGTCGCGCCGAACTGCCGCGCCACCTCCTCCTTGTCGGGATTCGTGTCGACCGCGACGATCCGCAGCGCACCCGCGACACGGGCCCCCTGGAGGACGTTGAGGCCCACCCCACCCGTACCGATCACGACGACCGTGTCGCCGCGATCGACCCGCGCCCGGTTCAACACGGCTCCGACACCGGTCAACACCCCACAGCCGATCAGCGCGGCCGACGTCAGCGGGATCTCCTTCGGGATCTTCACCGCCTGGACGGCCTTCACCACGGTCCGCTCGGCGAACGCCGAGTTCGAGGCGAACTGGAAGAGCTTCTTGCCGCCCCGCTCGAACGGTTTCTGCGGCATGCCGATCGCCTTGCGGCACATCGTCGGCCGGCCCCGGTCGCACTCCGCGCAGGCCCCGCAGTTGGCGAGCGTGGACAGCGACACATGGTCACCGGGCACCACATGGCTCACGCCCGCGCCCACCGCCTCCACCACGCCCGCGCCCTCGTGCCCGAGGACCACCGGGCGCGGGAACGGGATCGTCCCGTCGATCACCGACAGGTCGCTGTGGCACAGCCCCGCGGCGGCGACGCCGACGAGCACCTCCCCCGGTCCCGGATCCCGTATCTCCAAGTCGTCTACTACGACGGCCTGTTGGCCGTCGAACACAACACCCCTCACGTGGCCTCCCTGGGCAGGCCGAGCACGCGCTCGGCGATGATGGTGCGCTGGATCTCGTCCGAGCCGCCGTAGATGGTGTCGGCGCGGGTGAAGAGGAACAGCCGTTGCTGTTCGTCGAGTTCGTAGGGTGCGTCGGGTGTCCAGTCCGTGGGGCCGACGGACGCCGCCGCGCCCCGCACCCGCAGGGCCAGTTCCCCGAGCCGCTGGTGCCAGCCGCCCCACAGCAGCTTGGCGACGCTCGGCGCACCGGCGTCGGGCGCGCCGCCGAGGGTGCGCAGCGCGTTCCACCGCATGGTCCGCAGCTCGGCCCACAGGCGTACGAGCTGGGCGCGGACGAGCGGGTCACGGTCCGCCCCGGACTCGACGGCGGCCGCCACGACCGCCCGCAGCTCCTCGGCGAATCCGACCTGCTGGGCCAGCGTCGACACGCCGCGCTCGAAGGCGAGCAGCCCCATGGCGACCTTCCACCCGTCGCCCTCACCGCCGACGACCTCCTCGGCGACGGCGCCGTCGAAGAACACCTCGTTGAACTCGCTCGTCCCGGTGAGCTGCCGGATCGGCCGTACGTCGATGTGCTCCGGCTGGTCCATGGGGACGAGGAGGAAGGAGATGCCCTTGTGGCGGCGCGCGTCCGGGTCGGTGCGGGCGAGGACGAAGCACCAGTCGGCCTCGTGCGCGAGCGACGTCCACACCTTCTGGCCGGTCACCCGCCAGCGGCCGTCGCTCCCCCGGCTCGCCGACGTACGCAGCGACGCCAGGTCGGAGCCCGCCCCCGGCTCGCTGTAGCCCTGGCACCAGAGGCCCTCGCCGCGGGCGATGCCGGGCAGGAAGCGGCGCTGCTGCTCCTCGGTGCCGTACGCGAGCAGGGTGGGGGCCAGGAGGTTCTCGCCGATGTGGCCGTAGCGGCCCGGCGCCCGTACGCGCGCGTACTCCTCCGCCCAGACGACCTGCTGGGTCAGCGTGGCGACACGGTTGCCGAAGCCCTCCCGGCCCCAACCGATGCCGATCCAGCCGCCCGTGCCCAACTCCTGTTCCCAGGCCCGCCGTTCGGCGCCACCCTCGTGCTCACTGCCCGGGCCGCCGCGCCCCACGGCGGCCGTGAACCGCTCGTCCAGATGTTTCTCGAGCCACTCCCGGACCTCGCCCCTGAAGGCCTCGTCCGTCTTGTCGAACCCGAACTCCACGCCCCGCCACCCCCGTTACTGGTTGGGTCGTTCCTTGGCGGCCGCCGCCCGGGCCATCTCCTGCAGCTGTTCAAGGAGCGGCATGGGGTCGGTGCCGACCGTCCCCGGCAGAAAGTCCGCGATCTTCTCCGGCGTCCAGGACCCGCCCTCCGCGTACCCGGCGCGCAGCTCGCGCGGCTGCGCCCACACGGCGATCTTCGGCCCGGCCACCGTGTACACCTGCCCGGTGATCTTCTCCTCGCGGGCCCGCTCGCTGAGCAGATAGACGACGAACGCCGCGACGTCCTCCGGCTCCCCGATCTCCTTCAGCGTCATCGGCACGTTCGCCGACATCCGCGTACGGGCCACGGGCGCGACGGCATTCGCGGTCACGCCGTACTTGTTGAGCCCGAGCGCCGCGCTCCGTACGAGGGAGATGATGCCGCCCTTGGCCGAGGCGTAGTTGGCCTGCGCCACGGAGCCCTGATGGTTGCCGCTGGTGAAGCCGATGAGCGTGCCGGTCTTCTGCTTGCGCATGACGGCGGACGCGGCACGGAAGACGGTGAAGGTGCCCTTGAGGTGGGTCTGGACGACCGGGTCCCACTCCTCCTCGGCCATGTTGAACAGCATCCGCTCGCGCAGGATCCCGGCGACGCACACCACTCCGTCGATCCGCCCGTACTCGTTCACGGCCGTGTCCACGATGCGCTGACCACCGGCCATCGTCGACACGTCGTCGGCCACGGCCACGGCGCTGCCGCCCGCCGCCTCGATCTCCTTGACGACGCCCAGCGCCACGTCCGACGTGGGCTCGCCGCCCTCTATGGACACCCCGTAGTCGTTGACGACGACCTTGGCGCCCTCGGCGGCGCACGCGAGCGCCACCGCCCTGCCGATGCCTCGCCCCGCTCCCGTGACGGCGACGACCTTGCCTGCCAAGAAGTTCCCCATGCCCGGCCCCTTCCCGCGGTTTCTGACGACCCGTTAGATTTCAACTCCGGTCGGATTCTACGACCCGTCAGATACCGGAACACAAGACCCGGGAGGACCCGATGCCCCTGCCCGCCGAGTTCCACGACATCGCCAAACGCGTGAACAACTGGGGGCGTTGGGGGGAGGCCGACGAGATCGGCACCCTGAATCTCGTCACCGACGACGTCGTGCGCGAGGCCGCCACCGAGGTCCGCACGGGCCGCCGCGTCCCCCTCGCACTGCCCCTCAAGGAGGACGGCGTGCAGTCGGGACTGATCCCCGGCCGCATCAACCCGTTCCACACGATGGTGCAGATCAACCAGGAGATCTTCGGCCCGGAGACCGTCGCCACCAGCGACGACGCGGTGACGATGGGCCTTCAGGCGGCGACCCACTGGGACGCCCTCACGCACGTCTCGCACTCGGGCAAGCTCTACAACGGCCGCCCCGCCGACACCATCACGGCGCACCACGGCGCCGAGTTCAGCGGTATCGACAAGGCGCCGTACATCGTCTCGCGCGGCGTCCTGCTCGACGTGGCGGCGGCGAAGGGCCTCGACCGGCTGCCCGGGGACCACGCGGTCACGCCCGAGGACCTGGACGAGGCAGCCGAGTTCGGGCGGGTGACGGTCCGGGCCGGCGACATCGTGCTCGTACGGACCGGGCAGATCCAGGTGTATCTCGCGGGCGACAAGCACGGCTACGGCTATCCGTCACCGGGCCTTTCGGTGCGTACGCCCGAGTGGTTCCACGCGCGGGACGTGGCGGCCGTCGCCAACGACACCCTGACCTTCGAGATCTTCCCGCCGGAGATCGAGAACCTGTGGCTGCCCGTGCATGCGCTCGACCTGGTCGAGATGGGGATGTTGCAGGGCCAGAACTGGAATCTCGAATCTTTGTCCACAGCCTGTGGAGAAGTTCGGCGTTATTCGTTCCTGCTGTCGGCGATGCCGGAACCCTTCAAGGGCGGGACGGGGACGCCGGTGGCTCCCGTGGCGGTGTTCTGACGGTCCCACCGGACACGGAAAGCGGCGCGGGCTCCCCCACGGGGCCCGCGCCGCTTCGTGCGCGCTCACACCGCTTCGAACGCCACACCCTGGAAGGCGCCGGCCGTCGCGACCGCGCACTGGTCGATCTCACACCAGATGGCCTTGCCCGTCCCCTCGGGGCGCCAGCCCCAGCGGTCCGCGAGCCCGTCGACGAGTTCGAGCCCCCGCCCGTTCGTCTCCTCGCCGTCCGCGTGCCGAGGCGTCGGCGGCTGCTCGCAGGTGTCGGCGACCTCCACGCGAACGGTGCCGAGGCACGCCTCCGGGACACCACTGGGCAACGCCATGCGCAGCACGGCTGGATGCCCCGTGTGCACCACGGCGTTGGTGACCAGCTCGGAGACGATCAGAATCAGCGTCTCCGCCAAGGACTCATCGGCCTCTATGCCCGAACCGGCGAGACGCGAACGCGCCCACCTGCGGGCCCGCCCCACCTCTGCGGGGTCGGCCCCGACCTCCAGTTGAACCTGAAGCACCTGCACCGCTCACACCATCCGAATCCGGCGGGACCGCTGGAGTACTGCCTCGCGCCACTTACCGTGCTGTCCAGTGAGAGGGATCACGGAACGTGAACCCCTTGGAGCACAGCATGGTTGACGTTCAGTCACCCCAACAAGCGCTTCGGGCATATTCCAGCGCGAAGGAGTACGCGTGCGGCATACTGTGCGACGCGTCTTGCCGGGGGTCGAACAGGCGGGCGCAAAACCCCGCCACGCGCTGCGAGCGGCGCACATCGTGGGGCCCGGAGTTGCCTCGGAGACAACACCGGCGCCGTCGCTCGGGTTCAGCACCACTCGCATCTGCCACAAGGTACCGGAGCGGAACGCCGACTCCGTGCCGTGACGAGCCTCCCGCAGGACACAACCCGATAACCACGCACGGTCACTGTGCGTGCACCCTTGCCCAGGCCCTCCGCTCAGGCAGCCGCGCGTTCGCTTTCCGGACGCGCGGCCGCCTCCTTACGTAGGTCAGAGCGCGGCCGCGAGCGTCTCCTCCGCGTCCCGCGCGCTGCCGCCCAACTCGGCCCGCACCCACGCCCGCTTCAGATGCAGGTGCACGTCGGCCTCCCAGGTGAAGCCCATGCCGCCGTGCACCTGGAGGCAGTCCCGGGCGCCCTGCACGGCGGCCTCGTCGGCGAGCAGTTCGGCCGCCGCGACCTCGACCGGATCGGCGGTGACGGCCGCCGCGTACACGGCGGCGCGGGCCACCTCGACCCGTACGAGCATCTCGGCGCACAGGTGTTTCACCGCCTGGAACGAGCCGATCGGTGATCCGAACTGCTCACGCTCCCGGGCGTGTTGGACCGCCATGTCGAGCGTCCGGCCGGCCGAGCCGAGCTGTTCGGCGGCGTACAGGAGGGTCGCTTCGAGGGGGACGGGGGCGGGCCCGGGGAGCGCGTGCAGGGGGGTGAGCGGGTCCGCCGAGGCGATCGGGCGGGCCCTGGAGGCGTCGCCGCGCACCACGTTCGCGTCGTCCCGCCACGGCAGCAGGGACCCGTACGGCGTGGTCACCACCGCCTCGCCGGCCGCGGCGCCCGGCACCTCGCCCGCCGCGAGGAAGGTGGCCACCAGCGGGCCCGGCACAAGGGCTCGCCCCACCTCCTCGAACACCACGACGGCGTCGGGCAGGCCGAGCCCCACCCCGCCCTCCGACTCCGGCAGGCACAGCGAAAACAGCCCGGCCTCGCCGAGCTCGCGCCACAGCCCCCGGTCGACGGCCGGGGTGTCGGCGTCCACCGCGGCCCGCAGCGCGTCGCGCCCGAACCGCCCGGCGAGGAGTTCCCGTGTGCCCTCGCGCAACGCGCGCTGTTCCTCGGTCAGTTGGAAGTGCACGCCTACCGTCCCCCCTTTGAAGACCTGGGCAGTCCGAGGATCCGCTCGGCGACGATGTTCCGCTGGATCTGCGAGGTGCCGGCGGCGATCGTGTACGACAGCGAGGAGAGCCGGTCGAGCGTCCACTCCTGGTCGGTGTCGAGGGCGCCCGCACCACCGAGGACCCGGGCAGCGGCCTCGTACAGCCGCTGCCGGGCGTGCGAGTAGCGCAGCTTGAAGACCGAGCCGCCCACGCCCGGCACGCCGCCGGTCGCCTGTGCCTCGCTCACGTTCCACTGCGTGAGCCGCCACAGGGCGCCGAACTCGGCCGACAGCAGCCCGAGTTCGCGGCGGAGCACGGCGTCGTCCCAGCGGCCGGTCTTCTTCGCATGGGCGGCGAGCTCGCCGAGCACCCGGCGGCAGGCGACGACCTCGCCGACGAACGCGGTGCCGCGCTCGAAGGACAGGGTCACCATGGTCACGCGCCAGCCGTCGTTCTCCTCGCCGACCCGATTGCCGACCGGCACCCGCACGTCGTCGAGGAACATCTCGGCGAACTCGGTCGACCCGGCGAGCGTGCGCAGCGGCCGCACCGTGATGCCGGGCGCGTCCATCGGCATGGCGAGCCAGGAGATGCCGCGATGCTTGGGCGCCGACGGATCGGTGCGGACCAGGAGTTCGCACCAGTCGGCGACCTCCGCGTGCGAGGTCCAGATCTTCGAGCCGCTGATCACGTACTCGTCGCCCTCGCGCCGGGCCTTCGTACGCAGCGCCGCGAGGTCGGATCCGGCGTCCGGTTCGCTGAACCCCTGGCACCACGCCTCGTCCCCGCGCAGGATCGGCGCGAGCCACCGGTCCCGCTGACCGGGGCTGCCCTCGGCGGCGATGGTCGGCCCCGCGTGCAGCAGCCCGACGAAATTCGCGCCTACGTAGGGTGCGCCCGCCTTTTCCGTCTCCTCCAGGAAGATGAGCCTCTTCGTGGGCGAGGCGTCCCAGTGCACCTCCCCGTACCCGGCGTCGTACAGGCGCCGCTGCCAGCCCATGTCGTACGCGCGTCTGCCCGGCCAGTCGTCGGGCGACGGCTTCGGAGGCAGCATGGGCAGCACGCCGCCCAGCCACTCCCCGAGCCGCGCCCGGAACCCCTCTTCTTCGTCCGTGTACGTGAGGTCCATGGCGGACGCCCTACTTGCGGTCCTTGTCGAGGTCCAGATCCAGCATGCGGATGGCGTTGCCGCGCATCAGCTTGTAGATCGTCTCGTCGTCGAGGCCCTTCACGTGGTCGAGCGCGACCTCCTTGGTGTTCGGGAAGGTCGAGTCGACGTGCGGATAGTCCGTCTCGAACGTCGCGTTGTCCCGGCCGACGGTGTCGATGGACGCCACCCCGTGCTTGTCACGGAAGAAGCAGCAGAAGATCTGCCGGTAGTAGTACGTGGACGGGGGCTCGGGGATCAGGTCCCGGACGCCGCCCCACGCGCGGTGCTCCTCCCACACGTCGTCGGCGCGCTCCAGGGCGTACGGGATCCAGCCCATCTGCCCCTCGCTGTACGCGAGTTTGAGCCGCGGGAACTTCACGAGGACGCCGCTGAACAGGAAGTCCATCATCGAGGCCATCGCGTTGTTGAAGCTGAGCGAGGCCTGGACGGCGGGCGGCGCGTCCGGGGACGCGGCCGGCATCTGGGACGAGGACCCGATGTGCATGTTCACGACGGTGCCGGTCTCCTCGCACACCGCGAAGAACGGGTCCCAGTAGCCGGAGTGGATGGACGGAAGGCCCAGGTGGGTCGGGATCTCGGAGAACGTCACGGCCTTGACGCCGCGCGCGGCATTGCGCCGGATCTCCGCGACGGCGAGCTCGATGTCCCACAGCGGGATGATGCACAGCGGGATCAGCCGGCCGCCGCTGTCCCCGCACCACTCCTCGACCATCCAGTCGTTGTAGGCGCGCACGCAGGCGAGCGCGACCTCCTTGTCGTGCGCCTCCGCGAACGTCTGCCCGCAGAAGCGGGGGAAGGTCGGGAAGCAGAGACTGGCCTCGACGTGGTTGAGGTCCATGTCGGCGAGGCGGGCCTTGGGGTCCCAGCACCCGCGGCGCATCTCGGCCCGCGTGATCCCTTCCAGGGTCATGTCGTCGCGGTCGAAGCCGACGGCCGCGATGTTGCGCTTGTACGGGAACTTGAGGTCCTCGTAGATCCACCAGTCCGTGGGCGGTCCCGCCGGATCCATCGTGATCCGGTACTTGCCCGCCACGTAGGCGAGTTCGCCGATTCCCTCGGTCAGCGGCTTCGGCCCCTTGTCCCGGTACTTGGCCGGCAGCCAGGTCTCGAAGAGATGAGGCGGTTCGATCACATGGTCGTCGACGCTGACGATGCGCGGCAGTTCCGTCATGAGTGTTCAGCCCCTCGCCGTATCTGATGACCCGTCAGAAAGCAGGCTAGCCGCGCACCTCTGGACCGACAAGGAGCGCGGACTTACGCTCTCAGCCAGATCTGACAACCCGTCAGGTGACGGCACCGGCCGTGAAGGGGTTCTGGAGATGACCGACACCGCACACGCCCTGGGCGCCTCCCGCACGCTCTGGGAGCTGGTCGAGCGCCGCGCCGAACTCACCCCCGACCGCCCGGTGCTGCTCCAGGGCGAACGCGCCCTGACCTTCGGCGAATTGCGCGACCGCTGTGAGCGCGTGGCGGCGGGCCTCTACGACCTGGGCATCCGCCCCGGCACGGTGGTCGCCTGGCAGCTCCCCACCCGCATCGAGACCGCGCTGCTCTCCTTCGCGCTCGCCCGCATCGGGGCGGTGCAGTCGCCGGTCATCCCCTTCTACCGGGACCGCGAAGTCGGCTTCGCGCTACGGGAGTCGAAGGCCGACTTCTTCGCGACACCCGGCGTGTGGCGCGGCTTCGACCACACCGACATGGCGCGGCGGCTCGGCGCGCGCGGCATCTTCGAGGCGTACGAGAACCTGCCGGAGGGCGACCCGTCCGTACTGCCCCCGCCGCCCGCCTCCGGCACGGACGTCCGCTGGATCTACTGGACGTCGGGCACGACGTCCGACCCCAAGGGCGTGCTGCACACGGACCGTTCCCTCATCGCGGGCGGCTCCTGCCTCGCCCACGCCCTGCACCTGTCGTCGTCCGACGTCGGCTCGATGGCGTTCCCGTTCGCGCACATAGCGGGCCCCGACTACACCGTGATGCTGCTCCTGTACGGCTTCCCTGCGGTGATGTTCGAGCACTTCGCGATGCCGGACTCGCTGGCGGAGTACCGGCGGCACGGGGTCACGGTGGCGGGCGGCTCGACGGCCTTCTACTCGATGTTCCTGACCGAACAGCGCAAGCAGCCGGACGAGAAGCTGATCCCCACGCTGCGCCTGCTGGCGGGCGGCGGGGCGCCGAAACCGCCGGAGGTCTACCACTCGGTCGTCCGCGAGATGGACGTCCAACTCACCCACGGATACGGCATGACCGAGGTGCCGATGATCACGATGGGCGCGCCCGACGACACCGCCGAGATGCTGGCGACGACGGAGGGCCGACCGCCGGAGGGCATGGAGATCCGCGTCGTCGACGCCGACGGCAAGCAGGTGCCGCCCGGCGTCGACGGCGACGTACGCCTGCACGGCGAAGCCGTCTGCCAGGGCTACCTGGACCCGCACCAGACCACGGACGCCTTCGACGAGGACGGCTTCCTGATCACCGGCGACCTGGGACACCTGCTGCCCGCGGGCCACCTGGTCCTCACCGGCCGCGCCAAGGACGTCATCATCCGCAAGGGCGAGAACATCTCCGCGAAGGAGATCGAGGACCTGCTGCACGAACACCCCGCGGTCCAGGACGCGGCGGTGATCGGCCTCCCCGACGCGGAACGCGGGGAACGGGTCTGCGCGGTACTCGAACTGCGCGCTGGTCAGGCCGAGTTGACCCTGCCCGAACTCACCACGTACCTCCGCGAACAGGGCCTGTCCACGTTCAAACTGCCGGAACAGCTGGAGGTCCTGGAGGCACTCCCACGCAACGAAACGCTCCGCAAGGTCCTGAAGTACAAACTGCGGGACCGCTTCGGGACCACCATTTGAAGCCCCGCCGGCGATTGAGGCGCGGGGTCCGGGGCAGAGCCCCGAGACCGCAACGCCGGTCCGGCTATTCCGGGACGGTGAAGTACCGAGCGAACGCCCGGACCGCCGCATCCTCCGAGATCCGGCCGGAGGCATCCGCGTCCAACGCGGCCGCCGCCGCCCGCGCCACATCCGCCTCCACCCCGAGCACACCAAGCACCCGCACCGCGGTATCCACATCGACCCCGCCCCCGGAGGCCTCCGCACCGGCCACCGCGAGGGCCCAGCGCAAGAACGGCCTGGCGATCTCGGCGAACCGGTCCGGATTGTCCCGCAACCGCTTCACGGCCCCGGTCACGAACTCCTCGCGGGTCACCCGCTGGTCCCCGTCGACGTCCGCGATCCCGGCCATGCCCTGCCAGAACGCCTCGGCCCCGGCGAACAGCGCCTGCCCCCGCTCGGAGCGGGCCGCCACACCGAACTCGGCGAGCAGCGCCTTCGCGGCGACGTAGAAGTCCTCGCGGTCGATGTATCCGTTGCCGTCCTGGTCGAAGCCGGCGAACCGGGCCGCGATCCTCCGCTCGTCCATGCTCATGGGCCGCCTCTCGCGTCGTTGGGTGCTACGCATCGGAGCGTACGACGGCGCCGGGCGCGCACGCCCCGAACTGCGGTGTTTGTGTCAAGGCCGGTGAAAATCCGGTACAAGCCGTTACCCGGTACAAGCCGTTACGCCGACATCGGTGCCGCGTCCTCGTCCACCGCAGAGGCGACGTCCGGGTAGACGTCGAAGAGGCGGCGGACGCCGAGGGCGCCGAGCACGCGGTTCACGTGGGAGCCGTCGACCGCGCCCTGGGCCGGCAGGATCAGGCGCAGGCGGCCCTGGCAGGAGCGCATCAGGCGGCGTGCCGCGATCAGCACACCGACGCCGCTCGAATCACAGAACAGCACGTCGGAGAGGTCGAGCACGACGCTGCGGCGGCCTTCCGCCACCGCTTCGTGCACCTGCTGGCGCAGCGCCGGGGACGTCACCAGGTCCATTTCGCCGGACACGCACACGACGGCCCAGTCGCCCTGCCCTGACTCGGTCACCTTGAGCGTCACGCGCCATGCCTCTCGTTCGGGAATATCGACGATCCGGAATCTGTCCCTACGTTTCTTCTGCGCGGCTGCCCTGCCGCACCGGGATGAAACACTCCCGCAGACCTATCACATATGGCCTGGTTAAGCCCTGGCCGGTCACATGTGAAGCAAATCGCTCATCGTGTTTCCGGGGGCGAATGCCTTTACCACCTACTGCTCCCCAGGCGCGCACAATGCGGCAAAGGAGAGTGCACTGTCGGCGCCGACAGTTACATTCGAGTAGCAAGGCAGAGTAGATGGTTCGGGCAGTCGGTGAGGGGGCCCCATGCCCAAGGACACCCCGTCCCGCTGGGACCGCAGGATGCAGCAGCGCCTGGCCCACGGGGAGGCGGCCGCGCTCGGCGAGCTCTACGACCGGTTCGCCTCACTGGTGCACGGCCTGGCGCACCGCGTGCTCGACGACGAGACGGCGGCCGACCAGATCACCCGTGACGTGTTCACACAGATCTGGGAGAATCCGGAGTCCTACGACCCCAAGCAGGGCCCGCTGCGCTCTTTCATCGCCACCCTCACCCACCGGCACGCGGTGCAGCGCCTGCGCCAGACCGAGTCCGCCGCCCTCGTGCGCACCGGGCTCGGCACCACCGAGGACCTGGAGCGCAAGGTGCGTCACGCCTCCGCAGCGGCCCGCGCCGACTACATCGTGACGTCCATGCCCGCCCCGCTGCGCGAGGCGCTCAACCTCGCGTACTTCCAGCGCCGTGACTACCGCCAGACCGCCGCCGACCTCGGCGTCACCGAGGACGAGGCCCGCCGCAGGCTCCGCCTCGGCCTGCAGCTCCTGTCGACGGCTCACAACGCGGGCACACCTCCCGGCCGCAGCTACGGGAGGCCGGCGTGAGCGCGGCGAACGGGCCGGGCCGGTTCGACCCCTTCGAGGAGGAGCCCGAGGGCGCCGGAGAAGGTGAACAGCAAGGCGGGAACGAGACGTTCGGCAGGGACCAGCCGTCGCCCGGCGCCGCGGGCCCCGGCCCCGCGGACCGACCCTGGATACCGACGCCCCGCTCCTCCGTCGAGGACGCCGGCCGCCCGCTGCCCGAGGTCACGGCGGCCGAACCGGCCGTCCTGGAGCACCGCGTCCTCAAGTCGCTGCTCGGCGCCTGGGCGCTGGCCGCCTGCTCCCCCGAGGAAGCGGCCGCCGTCGAGATCCACCTCGGCGACTGCGGCGCCTGCGCCGAGGAGGCGCTGCGGCTGCGCGACGCCGTCGGCCTGCTGCACGCCGAAGAGAGCCTCGACCTCGACCCGATGCTGCGCTCCCGCGTCCTGGAGGGCTGCCTCACCCGGCGCCCCGCCCGCATCCCCGTCCCCGGCTGGGCCACCCCGTACGACGCGGAGACCGCCCGGCTCGACGCGCTGCTCCAGGACATCGGCGACGGCGAATGGCACGCGCCGGTGCGGCTCCGCTGGTACGAGGGGGCGGAACAGATCGGCAAGAAGACCACGGTCGCCGGCGTGATCGCCCACCTCACCAGCGTCGACGGCCTGGTCGCCCGCGCCCTCGGCCTGGAGGACCCCTCCCCCGTGCCGCCGGAGCTCGGCCCCACCGCGAGGACCAAGGCGTACTGGAAGTCGTCCTACTTCCCTCCCACGCGCGCGGTACGGGCGCCCTGGCGCGAGCAGTCGCACGCCGTCATCCGCACGGTGTCCTTCGCGGGCTCGGACGAGGCCGGCGCCGGAGGCTCGGGTCAACTCCCCGTCTCGTACGGCAATTTCGAGCTGGCGCTGCGCGACGCGATGATCGACCGGGCCTTCGAGTGCTGGATCCACGCCGGTGACATCGCGGACGCGGTCGACTACCCCTACGAGGCCCCGTCCCCGCGCCACCTCAACCGGATGATCGACCTCGCCGCCCGGCTGCTCCCCGGCTCCCTGGCCGCGCGCCGCCGGCACGGCCTCGCGGCCCCCGCCCGGGAACTCGTCGGTGCGGGGCGCCCCGGCCGCAGCCTGCGCCTGGAGGTCGAGGGAGCGGGCGGCGGCGAGTGGCTGATCGCCCTCGACTCCCCCGCGGCGGTCGGCTCCGACGAGCGGGAAGTGGCCCATGTCGCCCTGGACGGCGTCGAATTCTGCCGCCTCGCCGCCGGCCACGTCCTCCCGGAGGAAGCGGCAGCGGGCCAGATCGGCGACCGCGAGGCCATCCGCGACGTCTTGTCTGCGACGGCTGGCCTGAGCCGGTTGTAACGCCGAGCCAAGCTCCGTTCGGCCATCCAAGCCCGGTTCGGTGCCATCAAGCCCGGTTCGGCAAAATCAAGCCCCGCTCTGGGACGAGAGCCCGCGGGGTCCGGGGCAGAGCCCCGTGTCTTTCGCCCCGTCGGGGTTGACGCCGCGGGGCTCTGCCCCGGACCCCGCGCCTCAATCGCCGGCGGGGCTGATCAGGCGAAGACGACCGTACGCCGACCGTTCAAAAGAATCCTGCGCTCCGCATGCCACTTCACGGCCCGCGCCAGCGCCTGGCACTCGACGTCCCGCCCGATGGCGACCAGCTGATCCGGCGTGACGTCATGCCCGACCCGCTCGACCTCCTGCTCGATGATCGGCCCCTCGTCGAGGTCGGCCGTCACGTAGTGCGCGGTCGCACCGATCAGCTTCACACCACGCGCATGCGCCTGGTGGTACGGCTTCGCGCCCTTGAAGCTCGGCAGGAACGAGTGGTGGATGTTGATGATCCGCCCACTGAGCTGCTTGCACAGGTCGTCCGACAGCACCTGCATGTACCGCGCGAGCACGACCAGCTCGACGCCCTCGTCCCGCACCAGATCGAGCACCTGCTGCTCGGCCTGCGCCTTCGTCTCCTTCGTCACCGGGATGTGGTGGAAGGGGATGTCGTACGAGGCGACCAGCTCGGCGAACTCCGTGTGGTTGGAGACGACCGCGGCGATGTCGACCGGCAGCGCACCGATCCGGGCCCGGAAGAGCAGGTCGTTGAGGCAGTGGCCGAACTTGCTGACCATCAGGACGACCTTCATCCGGTCCGAGGCCCGGTGGATCTGCCAGTCCATCTGGAACGACTCGCCGATCGCGGCGAAGCTGGCGCGCAGCTTCTCCACGGTCACGTGGGTGTCCGCGCTGAAGTGGACGCGCATGAAGAACAGTCCCGTGTCGTGGTCACCGAACTGCTGGCTGTCCTCGATGTTGCAGCCGGTCATGAAGAGGTAGCTCGACACGGCGTGCACGATGCCCTGCTTGTCGGGGCAGGAGAGGGTGAGGACGTACTGCTCGGGGGCGGACTGCGCGTTCATGGGCCAAGGGTCCCATACCCTCGGGCCCTCCCACCGAGCTGTCCGGCGGTTACGCCGCCCTCGTCACGATCCGCAGCACCTCGAGGGTCTGCGGGGCCGTGTCCGGGTCCTCGCCGTCGCTCGTGGCGAGCCTCACATGGGCGTCGCGGGCCGCGCGGACCGCCTCCGGCCAGCCCTCGTGGTTCAGATACGCGGCGACCGGGGCGTCGGGGCCCACCTGGTGCATGATCCGCAGGACCCGGAGCACGGCGGAGTCGACGAGGGCCGCCTCCTGCGAGTCCCGGAAGATCGTCCCGACGTATTTCTCGGCGGACCAGTTGTCCAGCCAGGTGTCCTCGACGAGGCGGTACACGGCGTCGGTCACGTCCCCGTATCCGTCCACGCCTGCCTGCCAGACGTCCCGCTGGAACGACGGGTCGGAGAGCATGTGCAGCGCGGAACGCACGTTGCTGCGCCAGCGCCACCACGGCATGTCGTTGAGTGGCATGCCGCCCATCTTCGTTGAGCGACGGCCGCGACGGGAAGAGTTGTCCGAGGTTTGCACGGTCATCGATCGTACGTCCCGGCCTCTTGAGCCCCGCACGACCCCCGTAATTCACCTCATTGTCACCACGCGTCGACCGCGGGTCACTCGACCGTTGGCGGTGCGGCGGAATCGTGCGGGCACATGACCGGCAGGCGCCCCAGCAGCACCCGTAACCGCATCGCCCCCCGAAGCCACATACGCACCGCGGCCGTGCTCCTGAGCGCCGCCCTGGTCGCCGGGTGCGGGCTCGTCCCCGGCGACGCCAAGGGCGCGGGAGACCGGCCGGTGACCGTCATGACCTGGGCCCCCGAGAAGACCAGGGCGACGAACATGCCCGGGGTGCCCGCCATGGCGCGGGCCTACGCACGCTGGATCAACGCCCACGGCGGCATCGGCGGCCGGACGCTGAAGGTCCTCACCTGCAACGACCACAACGACAGCGTGGACGCCGCCAGGTGCGCCCGCTCCGCCGTCGAGCACGACGCCGTGGCGGTCGTCGGCTCGTACAGCCAGCACTCGAACGCCTTCCTGCCGCCGCTGGAGTCCGCGGGCATCCCCTACATAGGCGGCTACGGCGCCACCGAGGCGGAGTTCACCAGCCCGCTGTCGTATCCGGTCAACGGCGGCCAGGCCGCCCTCCTCGCCGGCAACGGGCGCCAGCTGTCCGGGCCTTGCGCCCGCACCGTCCTGATCCGCCCCGACTCCATCGCGGGCGACCAGCTCGCGCCGCTGCTCAACTCCGGCCTCGCGCTGCGCCACCGCCCCGCCGCCGTCGACATGCTCGCCGCCGACGACGCCACCGACTACGCCGACCAGGCCCGCCGCGCCCTCGACACCGCGAGCCGGGCGCCGCAGGGCGAGGGCTGCGTCGCGGCGGTGCTCGGGGAGCGTACGAACACGTTCTTCGACTCGTTCCGGCGGCTGCGCGAGGACTACCCCTCGGTGCGCACCGCCACCGTCCTCGGCAGCGTCGACCAGACCGTCGTCGACCGCACCGGCGGCCCGGAGAGCCCCTACGAAGGGGCGTACGTGACCAGCTGGTACCCGGCGTCGGACGACGCGCGCTGGGACCCCATGAAGCGGGCGATCAACGAGCAGGCCTTCGGCGACAACCGGATCGACCCGGCGGACGCGGGCGTGCAGACCACCTGGATCGCGTACGAGGTGCTGCGGCAGATCATCGAGTCGGCCGGCGACGGCGCGGTCACCGCGCGCACCGTGCGCACCGCCCTCGACGACGACGTCAAGGTCACGACCGGCGGGCTCACGCCGCCGCTGCGCTGGGGCTACGACCACATGTCCCCGGTCGGCGACTTCCCGCGCCTGGTCAACGCGCGGGTGACCTTCCAGAAGGTCGTCTCCGGGCGGCTCAAGGCGACCAGGAAGTCCTCGGTGGACGTGACGGGCACGCTCGCCGGGCTTTCCTGATCGCGACCGCTTCCGAATCCGCGACTGCCTCCGAGGCCGCGACTGCCTCCGAGATCGCGGCTGCCGCCGAACCCGTCAGAGCTGGACGGCCGAGCGCTGGGTCAGCCCGTACTTGCTCGCGATCTCGTTCCACAGCTTCGAGGCCTGCTGCTTCTGCGTGGACGCCGTGCCGCTCGCCCCGTCACCGGCCCTGCGCTCCGACGTCGGCTTGGCATGCCCCTTCTTGCACAGCGCGCGCTTCTTCCCAGCGACCTGGTCGCCCCACTTCGCGTAGTGGGCGTCCGCGGACGCGGAGGCCTTCCAGGCGCTGGTGAGCGCGGCGGTGAGACGGGCGTGCTCGGGCAGCTGGTCCACCTGAAGCGCGCCGAGGCGCGTCACCAGGTCGTTGCGCTGGTTCGCCGCGCTGCGCAGGTCCTTCGACGCCTGGGGCAGCGCCTTGCAGCCGCCGATGTTCGCGACCGAACGCACCACGGCGGAACGGCTGTTGTTGGAATCGCCGAGCAGCTTGTCGAGCTCGACGGCCTGCGCCTTGGCCGGGTCGACGGACGGCGAGGCCGACTCGGACGCGGGCGCCGAGTTCGACACGTTCTTCGTCGCGTCCGTCTTCTTGTCGTCGTCGTCCCCGCCGCTGAGCATGGCGCCCGCGCCGACACCCACGACGAGGATGGCCACGCCGACCGCGGCGATCAGCGGCACCTTGGAACCGGTGCGGGTCTTGCCGCCGCGCGGGGGCTCGGGCTCGTACCCGTACTGCTGCGGGGGCGGCGTCATGCCCGGCGCCCCCGGTCCACCGGGTCCGGGCGGCGCCGCGTTCGGGTCGAAGCGCGGCATCTGCTGCGTCGCTCCGGCCGCGCTCTCCGGCTCCGTACGGAACAGGGCGTCGAACTCGGCCGGCGGCTGCCGCTCACCGGGCGCTCCGGGACGTACCCCGTAGCCCTGATCCTGAGCGGGCATCCCCTGAGCGGGCATCCCTTGAGGGGGCATGCCCTGAGGGGGCATCGCCTGGCCCGGCATCGGCTGCCCGGGCACCGGCGGTATGTACTGCGTGGCCTGGCTGTCGGGGGAGCCCCCGTAGCCGGGCGGCGCCGCATCGGGCATCGGCTGCGCGCGCCCCAGGAACTGCGTGGCGTCCGGGGCGGGAGCCTCCGGCGGCAGCCCGGGACCGGCCGCGTACTGGGCCGCCTGCTGCTGGGCCGGGGGTATGTACTGCGTGGCGTCCCCGTCGTAGGCACCGGGGGCGGGTCCCGCGGGAGCCGCGGGCGGCAGCGGCCCCGCCTCCGCGTACTGCTGCGGCAGCGCCTGCGCGGGCTGCTGCTGCGGCAGGGCGGCACCGTAGGACTGGTGCGGCAGCGCATGGGGGTCCTGCTGCTGCGCGGGCGGCATCGCCGCGGCGCCCTGCGGCTGGCCCCACTCGTACGTAGGCATGGACCCGTCGTAGGTCGGCATCGGCCCGGCGTTGTGCGCCTGCTGGGACTCGGGCCCCCAGGGCTGCCCCCACGGGCTCGCGCCCGCCGGACCCGCCTGGTCGCCGTACGTGCCCGGCAACAGGGGCTCACCGCCGTCGGCAGGCAGCACGACACCTTCGTGCGTCTGCCGCGCCTGCGGAAGGTGCGGGCGTTCGCCCTGCCCACTCTGCCCGCTCTGCTCCGTCACCGTAAGACTCCTACGTAGGGGGTCGGAATCGTCGGCTCACGCTACCGGGTCTTCGTACGCCCGTGCTACGCACCTCAAACCCCGGAAGCCTCCCCAGTGACGCGACTAACAAAACCGCCTGCCGGCTTGCCCGTTATGACACAGCTCACGTCACACCAGTACGCCGCTCATGTCCACACAAGTGCGCCGCTCACGCCGCCTGAAGCTCCATTCGCGCCCCGAACTCCCGCACCACGGGCTCCTCCCGGAACGGATCGAGACGCTCCCTGAAGTCGTCCAGATACTCCGCGCCCCGATTCGAACGCACCGTGCCGAGCAGCTCGACGGCCCGAAGTCCCGTGTGACAGGCCTGTTCCACCTCCCGCTGCTGCACCTGCGCCGTCGCCAGCAGCACGAGGCCGATCGCGCGACGCCGGGCCCGCGACTCCGGATGCCCGTCCAACGACTCCTGCGCACACCGCGCCGCGTCCCTCGACTGACCCAAGTCACGGTGACAGTGCGCCAGTTCGTCCGCCAGATAGGCCTGGTCGAAGTGCGCGATCCACACCGGGTCGTCCCCGGAGTCGGTCCGCCCTTCGGCCTGCTCCAGGGCGGCGACCGCGCGCGAGGAGGAGGACTGCGCCGACCTCACGTCCCCGAGGAGTGCGTGGCCGCGCGCTTCGGCGGCATGGAACATCGCCTCAGCGCGCGGCGTCACACGCCCGCGCGCCCCCTCCTGAGCCGCGCGGGCGAGCTGGGAGATCTCACGCGGATTGCCGAGCTGCGCCGCCAGGTGACTCATGGACGCGGCCAGCACATACCCGCCGTAGCCACGGTCACCGGCCGCCTGCGCAAGCCGCAGAGCCTGGATGTAGTACCGCTGCGCGAGCCCCGGCTGACCGGTGTCGATCGCCATGTACCCGGCGAGCTCCGTCAACCGCGCGACGGCGGAGAACAGTTCACGCCCCACCGCCTCGCGGTACGAGCCCGCGAGCAGCCCGCTCACCACACTGTTCAGGTAGTGCACGAGCACCGGGCGCACATGCCCGCTCCCGTACTGATGGTCAAGGTTGGTCAGCGCCTGCGTCATCGCCCGCACCGCCGCCACGTCCGAAGGACCCACCCGCGGCCCGGCCGCCCGCGCCACCTGCGAGTCCGGCACGGAGATCAGCCAGTCCCTGCTCGGCTCGACGAGCGCCGAGGACGCCACGGACGAACCGGAGAGAAAGTCCCTGCGCCCCACGTCACTTCGCCACAGCTCGCACACCTGCTCAATGGCGCCGAGCACGGTGGGCGAGAACTGGAGCCCGACACCGGAGGCGAGGTTCTTCCCGTTGGCCATCCCGATCTCGTCGATGGTCACCGTGCGCCCGAGCTTGCGGCCGAGCGCCTCCGCGATGATCCCCGGCGCCCGGCCGCGCGGCTGCTGCCCGCGCAGCCAACGCGCCACGGACGTCTTGTCGTAGCGCAGATCGAGCCCGTGCTCCGCACCGCACATATTGACCCGGCGTGCGAACCCCGCGTTCGAACAGCCCGCTTCCTGGATGAGCGCCTGCAGCCGTTCATTGGGCTGTCGCGCTACGAGAGGCCGTGCGGCCATGGCGTACCCCCTGCTGTGCCCGTCCGGGTGTCCGACTGCCGGTCAACAGCCGGTCGTTGGATCATCACTGCCCTGAGTGGAAACGGAAGATGCACCACAAACGGGTGTCAAACACACGCCCGTGTGACGCCGGTCCGTCGCGTTGCCGCGCTTGTTACCTCCCCGCACTACCCACCACCCGGGGCCTCCTCGCCCGCGCGCCCCCACCCATGCACCCATGCGCCCCACATGCGGGAACGATGCTCCCGCTCCGCCCGTACGTGCGCCCGTAACCCTCCGTGGCGGCGAGAGTTGAGAACGACGTGGAAGAGACCATCGCAGGCACCTCGGACGTCAACCCACCCGCCACCGCCGCCGGACAGATCCCGCAGCAGCGCGGCGACTCGCTCCTGGACACCGCCGTCCGCTACGCGGAAGAGCGGCACTGGGACGTGTTCCCGGGCACCTGGCTGGAGATCGGCGACGGCGTCCAGCGCTGCTCGTGCGGCTCCCCCCAGTGCCCCGCCCCCGGCGCGCACCCCGCACGCCCCGACTGGGCGACGCAGGCGACCGGCAGCGCGACCGTGGCCCGCCGGCTGTGGTCGAAGCAGCCGAACGCGTCGATCCTCCTCCCCACGGGCCGCACCTTCGACGCGATCGACGTGCCGGAGACCGCCGGGTTCCTCGCCCTCGCCCGCATGGAGCGCATGGAACTCACCCTCGGCCCCGTGACCTGCACCCCGGACCGCCGTATGCAGTTCTTCGTGCTCCCCGGCGCCACCGCCAAGATCCCCGACCTCGTACGGAAGCTGGGCTGGCCCCCGGCCTCCCTCGACCTGCTCACGCTCGGCGAGGGCCAGTACGTCGCCGCTCCCCCGACCCGCTTCGGCAGCCGGGGCGCCGCCCAGTGGGCCTGCCGCCCGACCGCCGCGAACCGCTGGCTCCCGGACGCGGAGGAACTCATCTCCCCACTGGCGTACGCGTGCGGGCGCGAAGGCAAACGCGGGTAGGGCCCTTCTGACGGATCAGGCTGGATTCGGGCGGCCGTGAATGTCCGGTGCCGACAAGCGGGGCCTGGTGCGTGCAGCTGCAAGGCGGAGGAGGGCGACAACGCGAAGGGGGTACCTCCCGCCCGAGCCTGGCGAAGCCTGGTTCGAGGGTGGGGGAGTTGGCAACCGACGACAACGCCGCAGATGCGCGTGCCAGGCCCCGCGACTCCAGCAGGATCCGTCAGAAGGGCCCTGCGCCTCCATGTGGCCCGCCCTCGGTCGACGTATCGTGCCCGGACGGACGAAGACGAGGAAGGGCGGGCACAGTTGACCTCGGCCGAGGAAACCGCAGCCGTACGCGTACACGACCTATGGAAGTCGTTCGGGCAGCAGGCCGCCGTGGCCGGCATCGAACTCGCCCTGCCCGCAGGCCGGTTCATCGGCCTCGTCGGGCCGAACGGGGCGGGCAAGACCACCACCCTCTCCATGGTCACCGGCCTGCTCCGCCCCGACCGGGGCACCGTGTACGTCGCAGGACACGACGTCTGGGCCGACCCCGCCGAGGTCAAGGCACGCATCGGCGTCCTCCCGGAGGGCCTGCGCCTCTTCGAACGCCTCTCCGGCCACGAACTCCTCGCGTACACCGGCCGGTTGCGCGGACTGCCCGGCGCGGAGGTCGACAAACGCGCCGACCAGCTCCTCGACGTACTGGACCTGGCCGGAGCCCGCAACAAACTCGTCGTCGACTACTCGACCGGCATGCGCAAGAAGATCGGCCTCGCCGCGGCCCTCCTCCACAACCCCGAAGTCCTCTTCCTGGACGAACCGTTCGAGGGCGTCGACCCCGTCTCGGCCCAGACGATCCGCGGCGTCCTGGAACGCTACACACGCTCCGGCGCGACGGTCGTCTTCTCCTCCCACGTCATGGAACTGGTCGAGTCACTCTGCGACTGGGTAGCGGTGATGGCGGCGGGCCGCATCCGAGCGCAGGGTCCGCTGGCGGAGGTCCGCGGCGAGGCGAACTCCTTGCAGGAGGCGTTCCTGGAACTGGTGGGGGCGCATGGGCGAGGCGCCGGTGGAACGCTGGACTGGCTTGGCAGCAGGTCAGCACCACAAACTGAAGCCTCTGCGGCGATTGAGCAGCGGGGTCCGGGGCAGAGCCCCGCGACGTCAACCCCGTCACGGCGCAACAAACGGACCCGCCCATGACATCCGTACTGGTCCGACTCAAACTCGCCCTGCTCCGCAACGGCCTCCGCCAATCCGCCGGCCGCCGAGCCGCCTACATCGCGTCCCTCCTCGCGGCAGCGCTCGTCGGCGCACTCCAACTCCTCGGCCTGATCCTCCTCCACGGCAACGCGCACGCCGCAACCGTCGGCATCCCCCTCACCACCCTCCTCGCCCTCGGCTGGGCCGTCCTCCCGCTCTTCTTCCCCAGCGGCGACGAGACCCTCGACCCCACCCGCCTCGCGATGCTCCCGCTGCGCCCCGACCCCCTGGTCCGCGGCCTCCTCGTGGCATCACTGGTCGGCATCGGCCCCCTCTTCACCCTCTCCCTCGCGTTCGGCGCCGCGTACGCAGTGGCCCACGGAGCGGCGGGCGCGGTGGTCGCGGTACTGGCAGTCCCCCTCACCGTCCTCACCTGCGTCGCCCTCGCACGGACCGTCGCCGCGGCCAACATCCGGCTGCTCACCAGCCGCAAGGGCCGCGACCTCGCCGTCCTGAGCGGGCTCGTCATCGCGGTCGGCGCGCAGCTCGTGAACTTCGGGGTGCAGCGGCTCGGCGCGGCGGGCGGGGTGGACGCGCTCGACCCGGTGGCGAAGGTCCTGGGCTGGATCCCCCCGGCATCGGCGATCGCGGCGGTCGACGCGGCGAGCAAGGCGTCCTACGGAACGGCACTGGCCCAACTCGCCCTCTGCGCCGCGGCGTTGCTGACGCTCCTGACCCTCTGGCGCCGCGCCCTGACCCGCCTGATGACCGCGCCGGACGGCTCCACGATCGAAGCGGCGACCCCCGGCCGCCGCCGCACCGGCACACGTAGGCGCCACCTGCTCCCGGAGGGCCGCACCGGCACGGTCATGGAGCGCAGCCTCCGCTACGTATGGCGCGACCCGAAAACCAAAGCGGCCTGGGTGACATCCCTGGCGATCGGCCTGATCGTCCCCGTCTTCAACGCCCTCCAGGGCACCGGCACCGTCTACTTCGCGTGCTTCGCCTCCGGGATGCTCGGCATCCAGATGTACAACCAGTTCGGCCAGGACACATCGGCGTTCTGGATGGTGGCGATGACGATCGCGTCACCGAAGGACGCCTACACCGAACTACGCGCGCGTGCGTACGCCCTGCTCCTGATCACGCTCCCGTACGCCACGCTCGTCACGGTCATCACCACGGCGATGCTGAACGCCTGGCCCGACCTCCCCGAGGTCCTCGGCCTCTCCTACGCCCTGCTCGGCGCGATGCTCGCCACCGGCGCGTGGACCTCGGCGCGCTTCCCGTACTCGATCCCGCAGGAGGGCTACAAGAACGTCGCGCCCGGCCAGGCGGGTCTGGCGTGGATCTCCATCTTCGGCGGCATGGTCGCGGCGGCCCTCATCTGCACCCCGGTCCTGGCCCTCACGATCACCCTGCACGCGACGGGCTCGGCGTCCTGGACCTGGATCCTGCTCCCGATCGGAGCGGCGTACGGAGCGGCGTCGACGTTCCTCGGCCTCCGCCTGGCGGCCCCGCGCACATCGAACCGCCTCCCGGAAATCCTGCTGGCGGTAAGCAAAGGCTGAAAGCTGAGGCCTTACGGAAGGGGCAAAACACAGACGACCCGCGAGCCTGGTTCCTCCCGCCCCTGAGGACGGTCGGAAGCCGGCCGGACGTACCGGCGGCTCGCGGGTCGGGTGACTGCTTGGGATTGGGCCGGCTGCGCGCACATATCGCGCACTGGTCCGGCGCCGAAATCGAAATGCGACGTCGGGCCGCTAGCCCGCAGTCACCTCAACTGTCCGGCGTTCATGCATGCTCCGAACCACCTCCCTCCTCATCGTGCTAAGCAGCCTACGAACCCGCACGGCAGCTCTCAACCGATTTTTCGAGACGTTGACACACCGGCTTCCTGACGGCTGCTGTACGCATAGCCGTCCGCCCTTTGCAGCAGGTGCAGGTGGAGGTACGAGACGTTGATGCGGCCGCCGGGCGTGGTGAGACTGTGCTGGCCACGGGCCCGGACCGAGATGCGGCCTGTCCAGGTGCCGGCCCACTTCCCCTTCGGGATCACCGCTCGCACCAGGTCGCCGGTGACGTATCCGAAGTGCTGCTTCCCTTCGCTTGGTTGCAAGGTGCGCAGGCCAGGACGAGGTTGGCGATGCGGGCAGAGCCGCCGTGGCTTCGAGGCCTTACGTGTTCGATGTTGAGGGGCACGTTCACCGCGCCGCAGTACGCGCAGGTGCGGGACCACCTTGTACGTAGATAGCCGCGTGTGCCCATACCGGCGAGCGCGCCCTGTTGGTATTCGCTGCCGTACAGCTGTCTGCCCACGCTCATGGAGTGGGTGTCGAATGTCGTCGTCTCGATGTGTATTTCGGTGACGGGGGCGTAGCGGCAGAACCGGGATGCGATGGAGGTGATGGTGTCCACGCGGTGCCGCAACGAGGGTGGGTGCCAGTCTGCTCGGTGTGCGCGGTTGTCTGATCTACGGGTGCGGTAGCGGAGGTTGGCCGAGCGGCGTCTGCGGCGATATCCGGCGCGTTGTCGCATGGCATGGCTGATTCGGTCGCCGCGGTGCCGCAGCTCGGCGCTCAGCAACCCTCGCCGTACGGTGGCAGTTTTCGGGCCGCACGCTTCCCGCTTCTCGTCGGTGAGTGCGATTCCTGAGCCCTTGGAGCCCGGGTCGATACGTAGCTGCACTCCCTCGACCACGGAATCGGAGCGTGTCCGGTCCTTCAGCCGAATGACAAAGGGAACCTGCCGCACCACCACGGCCCTCCCCTTCCGGAGGAGTTCGCGTGCGCGGGCAGGGTGGCAGGGCATGAGCGGCTGCCCGTCCTTGGCGAGCACGAAGACCCTGCCCGCTCCGTAGCCGCCTTCGTAGTTCTGGGGTGTGGGAGCGTCACCGCTCCCGGTCTCTGCCTGATCGGCGTGACGCCGACGGGCCTGGGTGCCGTGCCCGTCGGTCTCCCCTCGCCCATGTTCCCGACCGGTGTCCCGCCGCGGTGCTACGGGATGTCCGTGAACCGTTTCGTCCCTGCTCCCAGAGATTCCAGAGCCCGGCGCTCAGGAAGCACGCCGTCCTTCGTGACGATGATTGGGGCTGGCTACCCATCGGCCGTTCGGCCGGGGAACCGGCCTCCCTTCGTATGCGTGCGAGAGACGTTATGCGCGAACGCCAGGTGTCATGCGAAAGCGGCGAACACTCCAACAGCATTGGTTGCAAAGGGCGTTGGTTAGCGGAAGGTACAGCTGGCCGTAGTGCCCGTGGAGGCCGCGTGGAAGACACTGGGCCGCATGCAGAAGCCACAGAGACAAGTGGGACATGGCAGCCGGTACCTGTTGGTCGGCCTGTTCACGGCGATGGTGTCCATGCTCGTACTGCCGCTGTTGGTCGTGGGCGCGGTCGTCTCCGGTCTGACCGCGTTACCCGTGCTGATGAGGGCCCTGCGGCACTGGTCGGAGTGGCATCGGCGCAGAGCCGCCGCACTGCTCGGCGTCGACATACGTCCGCGCGTTGCCGAACTGCCCAAAGGGCTGGGCGCGCAGTGGCGGCAACTGCTCGACGACACGGGGAGCCGCCGTGACCTGCGCTGGGTCCTGAGGCACGTCGTCACCGGCATACCCGCAGGGCTTGCCGCCCTCGCCTGTGTCGGGGTCGCTGTGTTCAGTGTGGTCGCGGCCCTGCTGTGGCAGGTGTTTCCGGCGGATGAGCCGCTGCGCCTGCTCGGCACGGTGCCGGTGGAGGGCTGGGGCGCCGCACTCGCTCTTGGTGTCGTACAGGGCGTCGGCGCCGGCGCCCTGACCTGGTGGGCCGTGCCTCGCCTGGCCCGGATGCATGCGCGCAGCACAGTGGCCGCGCTGGAGCCGTCGGCAGAGGCCCGGCTCGCCAGGCGGGTCGGTGAGTTGGCCGACAGCCGCGCCGGGGTCCTCGACGCCCATGGCGCCGAGCTGCGCCGTATCGAACGCGATCTGCACGACGGTACCCAGGCACGCCTCGTTGCCATCGCGATGCGTCTCGGCCTGGCCCGGGAGGAGCTGCCCGACGACTCGGGGGCCCTTGCCAAGCTTCTCCAGGACGCCCATGAGGGCGCCGAGGAAGCGATGACGGAGCTGCGCGAGGTGATCCGCACCATGTACCCGCCGGTCCTCGCCGACCGGGGCCTGGAAGGCGCGGTGTCCGCGGTCGCGGCCGGCACGGGCATCCCCACCGAGGTGGAGCTCGGCGAACTGGGCAGGCTGCCCGCGGCTGTTGAGGCCGCCGCCTACTTCATCGTGGCCGAGACGCTCACCAACGCGGCGAAGCACAGCGGCGCGACCCGGGTCACCGTACGACTGACCCGGCAGGACGCGGCCCTCCTGGTCGAGGTCACCGACAACGGCCTCGGCGGTGTGGACGAGACACTCGGCTCCGGCGTCATCGGGATCCGGCGCCGTGCGGCCGCACTCGACGGAACCGTGCTCGTCAGCAGCCCGGCCGGCGGGCCCACCGCAGTCACGGTGGAGTTGCCGTGCGCGTCGTGATCGCCGAGGACAACGTGCTTCTGTCGGCGGGCCTTGAACTCATCCTCGGCACCAAAGGGATCGAGGTCGCGGCGGTGGTGACAGACGCACCGGGCCTGCTGGCCGCGGTCGCGGACCACGCCCCGGACGCGGTGATCGCGGACATCAGGCTGCCGCCCTCGTTCCGCGACGAAGGCATCAGGGCAGCGCTCCAACTCCGCAAGGAGCGCCCCGGGCTGCCCGTACTGGTTCTGTCCCAGTACGTCGAGAAGGTGTATGCCCGTGAGCTCCTGACCGACGGATCCGGAAGCGTCGGGTATCTGCTCAAGGACCGGGTGAGCCGGGTCGGTGAGTTCGTGGACGCCCTGCGGCGCGTGGCGGCCGGCGGTACGGCGATGGACCCCGAGGTCGTCACGCAGCTGTTGGCGGGGCCGGGCGGGGACGCCGTCGACGCGCTGACCGCCCGCGAGCGCGAGGTGCTCACCTTGATGGCGCAGGGGCTCGGCAACGCGGAGCTGAGCAAGCGTCTGTTCATCACGGAGAACGCGGTGCAGAAGCACATCGGCAACATCTTCGTGAAGCTGGGACTGCCGTTCGCCGACGGCGGGAACCGCCGGGTCCTGGCGGTCCTGCGCTACCTGGACAGCGTTGCCGGCTGACCAGAGCCGGCGGCGCGCGACAACGCCGTCAGGCCCCCGCCGTCCCGTCTATCGCCTCCCGCAGGAGGTCCGCGTGGCCGTTGTGGCGGGCGTATTCCTCGATCATGTGGGTGAGGATCCAGCGGAGGGAGACCTTGGGGTCGCCGGTGAAGGCGGCTTCCTGGGGGGAGAGGGTGCCGGTTGCGTCGAGGGAGGCGGTCGCGGTGAGTTCGCGGGCGCGGGTGACCTCGGTGCGCCAGGCGGCCAGGGCGTCGGACAGGGTGCGGTCCTCGGTGAGGGTGAAGGCGTCCGGGCCGCCTGTGTCGTGGACCGGAGGGGTGTCGGGGGCGGCGGCGAAGACTCGTTGGAACCAGTTGCGTTCGACCTCGGCCAGGTGTTGGACCAGGCCGAGGAGGGTGAGGGATGAGGAGGGGACGGCACGCGCGCGTGACTGTTCGTCCGTCAGGTTTGCGCATTTGACGGCCAGTGTTTCGCGGTGGAAGTCCAACCAGGCCACGAGGGTGGTGCGTTCGTCTGAGGTCGTGGGCGGGACGGGGCGGCCGTCGGGCAATGTCGTCATGCGTTGCATGCTGGTTGTATGTGCTCTTGGGTTTCTCCGAACTTGCCTGAAGTCCGTGTGGGATGCGTCACGTTCGAGTTGAATGATCTGGAGCGGTACGAGGAATTCGTCGCGCCGACACAGCCTGCAGGGGGTTCCAGGTGAGTGCTTCCCGGCGTAGTGGGACCACTGATGCGCTCGGGCCCGAGGAGCCGGAGCCGGACGGGGCCGATCTGCTGGCCGCGTTGTTGGACGGCATGGACGCCGCGTTGTGCGCCTTCGACGCCGATGGGGTCGTGACCCATTGGAACCGGGAGGCCGAGCGCGTGCTCGGCTGGTCGGCCGAGGAGGCCGTGGGGCGGCACGGGTTCGCGGGGTGGGCCGTGCGGCCGGCGGACGCGGAGGAGGTGCAGGGGCGGCTGCTCGCCTCGATGCACGCTCCCGGGCGGCAGGTGAACGAGTTCGCGCTGCTCACCAAGGACGGCGGGCGGGTGCTCGTACGGACGCAGTCGGCCGCCGTGCGGGGTCCCGACGGCAAGCCCGCCGGTGTGTACTGCGCCTTCAGTGAGGTGCACACGCAGATCGATCTGGAGCGGTCCATCGCGCTGAGCGAGGCGCTGTTCGAGGACGCCGCGTGGGGTGTCGTGCTCGTCGACGCGGATCTGCGGCCCGCCGTGGTGAACGGGCATGCGGCGCGGGCCATGGGCACCGGGCGCACCGCCGCGCTGGGTCGGCCGCTCGGGGATCTGATCGGGCAGGGCGTGGAGGAGCTGGAGAGCGTGCTCGCCCATGTGCTCGCCGAGGGCCCGCCGCCGTCTCCGACGGAGATGTGGGTGACGCTGCGACGGCCCGGCGAGGCCGGTGGGCGCACGGAGCGCCGGTGCTGGCGCAGCGGCTTCGTACGGCTGGCGTCGCCGCTCGCGGAGGAGCCGGTGCCATTGGGCGTGGGGTGGCTGTTCCAGGATGTGACCGAGGCGAAGCAGAACGAGCAGGAGGCCGCGCAGCTCCGGTTCCGGTCGCAGCAGTTGCACCGCGCGGCGCGGGCCGCCGCCGAGTGCGAGAACCCGGCCGAGGCGGCGACCGTGCATCTGGATTTCGCGCTCGCCGGGTTCGCGGATCACGCGGTGATCGACCTGGTGGCGAGCGAGGAGCCGCTGCGTCTGGTGCGGGCCGCGGCCACGCCTTCGGGGGCGCCGGGGCCGAGTCTGCTGGTGTCGCGGGGCGCCCTGCCGGTGCGGTACGCGGCGGGGCATCCGGCGTTGCAGTGCGTGGAGCGGGCGGGTTCGGTGCGGGCCGCCGCGGAGGGTGGCGCGGTGCGCGGGGACTGGGCCCAGGACCGGCAGTGGCCGGAGGGCACGGTGTTCGCGTTGTGCGCGGTGCTGCGCAGCCGGGGCCGGACGGTGGGTGTGGTGACGTTTCTGCGGGGCGCCAGCAGGGTCGGGTTCGAGCGCGGGGACGCCGTGTACGCGGAGAGTGTGGCGGTGCGGATCGCGGGTGCGGTGGATCTGGCGTGGGCGCTGGCGGCGGACCGGTAGACCGATAGACCGGTACGGGGTCGGGAGCGCTTGGGCGGCCCGGTTCAGCGCCGGGAGCCCTCGGGCGGTCCCGTTCAGCGCCGGGAGCCCTCGGGCGGTCCCGTTCAGCGCCGGTAGTAGATCCGGTCCCCGTACTCCTCGAAGACCTTCGCGTTCCATTCCAGGCCGCCGTCGACGTTCCCCGAGCGCAGCAGTGGAGGCTGGATGCCCCGGTCGGCCAGGTTCGCGGCGCAGGTCGCGAGGGTCGCCTGCATGAGGGCGCTGGCGGTGACCGTGGAGGCGGGCGCGAAGGGGGTGTCGACGCCTTCGTGGGTGAGCTCCGCGTCACCGATCGCGATCTTGGAGTCGAGGACGACGTCGCAGTGGTCGCGCAGATAGCTGCCGGAGACGTGGCGGGAGGTGGGGGCGTCGGGCCCGGTCGCGTACGACAGGGAGGTGACGCCGATGACCTTGATGCCGGCCGCGCGGGCGCTGAGGGCCATCTCCACGGGGAGCGCGTTGCGCCCGGACAGGGAAATGATCACCAGCGCGTCGCCCGCCTGTGCGGGGCTGGCCTCCAGGACGGCCGCCGCGAGCCCGTCGACGCGCTCGAGGGCGGAGCCGAGCGTCGCGGGCATGACGTCGATGCCGACGGTGCCGGGCACCGACAGCAGGTTCATCAGGGCGAGGCCGCCGGCCCGGTAGACGACGTCCTGGGCGGCGAGCCCGGAGTGGCCCGCGCCGAAGGCGAAGAGGCGGCCCCCGTCGGCGACGGTGTCGGCGAGGAGGGTGCCGGCGGCGGCGATGTTGTCGGCCTCCTCGTCACGGATCCGCGTGAGGAGTCCGATGGAGGCGTCGAGGTACTGCGCGGCCAGCTTGCTCTCGCTCATCGGCGTGCCCCTTGAGTCCTGGTGAGTCGGGTCGCGTCCCGGTGGTGCTCGGCGCGTTCGCGGATCACGGTGCGGTCTGGACCAGTGCCCTGTCAATACGGTCCCCGGCCCCCGCGGGCCCGGTGTTTCCCCGGCGCGTCACGGTTGTCAGCGGTATGCGTCAGAATTGAGTTCTGGGTTCCAGGGCCAGCGCACGCGCTGCGCGGACAGCCAGCGGAGCTGCCGCGGAGCTAGAGAGCTACACGAGGGGCACGTATGTCCGGACTGATCGACACCACGGAGATGTACCTCCGCACCATCCTCGAGCTGGAGGAGGAAGGTGTGGTCCCCATGCGCGCCCGGATCGCCGAGCGGCTCGACCAGAGCGGGCCGACGGTGAGCCAGACCGTGGCCCGCATGGAGCGGGACGGCCTGGTCGCCGTGGCGGCCGACCGGCACCTGGAGCTGACCGACGAGGGCCGGCGGCTCGCGACGCGCGTGATGCGCAAGCACCGGCTCGCCGAGTGTCTGCTCGTGGACGTGATCGGCCTGGAGTGGGAGCAGGTGCACGCGGAGGCCTGTCGCTGGGAGCACGTGATGAGCGAGGCGGTGGAGCGCCGCGTCCTCGAGCTGCTCCGGCACCCGACGGAGTCGCCGTACGGGAACCCGATCCCGGGCTTGGAGGAGCTGGGCGAGAAGGACGGGGCGAACCCGTTCCTGGACGAGGGGATGGTCTCGCTGTCCGACCTCGACCCGGGCGCCGAGGGCAAGACGGTCGTGGTGCGCCGCATCGGCGAGCCGATCCAGACGGACGCGCAGCTGATGTACACGCTGCGCCGGGCGGGCGTGCAGCCCGGTTCGGTGGTCAGCGTGACGCAGTCGCCGGGCGGGGTGCTCGTCGGCAGCAGCGGCGAGGCGGCGGAGCTGGAGGCGGAGATCGCCTCGCACGTCTTCGTGGCGAAGCGCTGACCGTCTTCGTGGCGAAGCGCTGAGCCGAGCGACCGCCTGTGGGCCGGGCGTCAACTTCCGTGTCGTGCGGGTAAGTTGACTTGTATCCGCACATGCTGCACTTCCGCGCAGAAAACAAGATTCACTGTGCGGAACCGCAGCGATCGGACGCTCGGCGTGCGAGGCTGTCGCGTGAGGCATATGACCAGAGGGGGCCGCATGGACCGGCCGATCGGGGCGCGACGGGCCTGGGGGGCACGGGGTGCACCGGAGGCGGCGTCGAACGCCGCACCGCATACAGAGGGCCCCGGCGCCTTGCGGCGCCGGGGCCTGTCCTCCCCTGTTCCGACCCGGAGCCCCGAGCTCCCAGGGTCGATCCCCTCGGACCGTTTTCCCCGAGCGGTCCGCCTCCCGCTGAAGAGATCCCCTCGACAGCGCCGGTCATTCCTTGAGTTCTGTCACTCAAATGAGGGGTGTTGTCGGAGAGCACCGCGCTTTCGAAAACAGGTTCGATAGCGTGAGCGGGTACGCGACTGCAGGCGCGACCACGAGGGGGTGCCAGGGCCTATGGCACGGCGCATCGACGTGACCGGGGCAGGCGGGATCCACCTGGCTGCCTGGGAGTTCGCCGACCCGCCCAAGACGGGCGAGGTCGGGCACAATCCCGGAGTTCTGCTGCTGCACGGGCTCATGGGGCGGGCGTCCCACTGGGCGGGGACGACGCGCTGGCTGGCCGAGCGACATCGCGCGGTCGCCCTTGACCAGCGCGGGCACGGGCAGAGCGACAAGCCGCCGGAAGGCCCGTTCGACCGGGAGGCGTACGTCCTGGACGCGGAGGAGGCACTGGTCCAGCTGGGCCTGGAGCCGGCCGTCCTCATCGGGCACTCCATGGGAGCGCTCACGGCGTGGCAGCTCGCCGCCCGCCGGCCCGATCTCGTCCGCGGCCTGGTCATCTGCGACATGCGGGCCTCCGCGCTCGGGACGGCCTCCCAGCGGGAGTGGGAGGACTGGTTCAAGGCGTGGCCGCTGCCGTTCGCGACGCTCGCGGACGTACGGAAGTGGTTCGGGGAGGACGACCCCTGGGTCGAGCGGCCCAACCCGGCGCGCGGAGAGTTCTACGCCGAGGTGATGACGGAGACGCCGGACGGCTGGCGGCCGGTGTTCTCGCGGCGCCAGATGCTGGAGGCGCGGTCGACGTGGGTGTTCGACGCGCACTGGGAGGAGCTGGCGGCGGTGCAGTGCCCGGCGCTTGTGCTGCGCGGGCTTGACGGGGAGCTGGGGCGGGCGGAGGCGCAGGAGATGGTTCGGGTGTTGCCTCGGGGTGTGTACGCGGAGGTGGCCGACGCCGGGCATCTCGTGCACTACGACCAGCCGGAGGCGTGGCGCTCCGCGGTGGAGCCGTTCCTTGACGGGGTCTTGGCGGAGTTGTGACGTGGCCGGGAGCCGGGGTTGAGGTCGCGGGGCGCTGCCCCGGGCCCCGCGCCTCAATCTCCCCCAGCCAACGCTGGGAGGTGCCCCCTGGCGGGGCTCTAATAGCTCACCCGCCGTGTGGCTGCCCGTTGGAACCGGGTGTGAGTAGTTGGGCGCCGCGCCTGCCCCCGTCGGCGCGGGCCGGTCCTTCGGCGCTTGACTTCGTGTGCGCTCCAAGTTCTAGCTTCGGGGGCGTTCGCCAACTCAAGGTGCCGCCCGGTCCGCCGGGCAGGAGGAGTGTCCGCGCATGATCACCCGAACTACGCTCGGCTCACCCGGTCTCCCCGTCAGCGCGATGGGCCTGGGGTGCATGGGGATGAGCGAGAGCTACGGCGCCGCCGACTGGGACGGCGGCCTGGCCACCATCGACCGGGCCCTGGAGCTTGGCGTCACGTTCCTGGACACCGCCGACGCCTACGGCACCGGGCACAACGAGGTGCTGGTGGGCCGGGCCGTCCACGGTCGCCGGGACCAGGTGCAGGTGCAGGTGGCCACCAAGTTCGGCATCGACCGCAGCGCCGGCGACCGGGCACGCCGGATCCGCGGCGCCCGGGACTACGTGCTGCGCTCCTGCGACGCCTCGCTGCTGCGGCTGGGCGTCGAGGTGATCGACCTGTACTACGCCCACCGCCCGCCCCAGGACGTGGAGATCGAGGAGACCGTCGGGGCGATGGCCGAGCTGGTCGAGGCGGGCAAGGTCCGCCATCTGGGCCTGTCCGAGGTCGACGGCGAGCTGCTGCGCCGGGCGCACGCGGTGCACCCGATCACCGCGGTGCAGAGCGAGTACTCGCTGTGGACCCGCGACGTCGAGGCGGTCACCCCGGTGATGGCCGAGCTGGGGGGTCGGACTGGTGCCGTACTCGCCGCTGGGGCGGGGGTTCCTGACCGGCGCCCTGGACCGCTCCGCACTGGGCGAGAAGGACTTCCGGCGCACCAACCCCCGCTTCTCCGGAGAGGCGGGCGAGGCCAACGAGAAGATCGCGCAGACCGTGCGCGAGGTGGCCGACCGGCTGGGTGTCACCCCGGCCCAGGTGGCGCTGGCCTGGGTGTACGCCCAGGCCGAGCGGCTCGGGGTGGCGGTGGCGACCATTCCGGGCACCCGCAGCCCTGCCCGGCTCGAGCAGAACGCGGCCGCGCTGGAACTCACCCTGGACGCCGAGGCGCTGGCCGCGCTGGACCCGCTGAGCGACCAGGTGAGGGGCGAGCGCTACACCCCCGCGCACACCGCTGAGGTCGCTCGGGGTTAGGGCCTGTCGTTTGGATCAGGCCCTGAACGGTGGGCCCGACGCGGATTTCCTGTACGTCGACTGCTCACACCCGGGAATGTCAGGGGCTCAGGCGTTCCGTCCGCCAGGCCGTCGGGGACCCGGTCTCCCGGACGTAGCGGAGGCGGTCGTGGAGGCGGTTTTCGCGGCCCTGCCAGAATTCGATGGTCACCGGCGTGATCCGGTAGCCGCCCCAGTGGGGTGGTACCGGGACCGCGGTGCCCTCCGGGTGGCGCGCCGCCAGCTCCGCGTAGCGCGCGTCGAGTTCCTCCCGCGAGGCGACCACGGACGACTGCGCGCTGGCCCACGCGCCCAGCTGGGAGCCGTGCGGGCGCGTGCGGAAGTACGCCTCCGTCTCGGCCCGCGACGTACGCTCCGCCGTCCCGGTCACCAGGACCTGGCGCCCCATCGGGTGCCAGGGGAAGAGCAGCGCGACGTGCGGGTTGACGGAGAGGTCCCGTGCCTTGCGGGAGCCGTAGTTGGTGTAGAAGACGAAGCCCGCCTCGTCGTACGACTTGAGCAGCACCGTGCGGGAGCTGGGCCGGCCCTCGGCGTCGGCGGTGGAGACGACCATGGCGTTGGGCTCGGGCAGCGGGGAGCCCGGGGCCGCCGCCTGTTTGAACCAGCGCGTGAACTGCTCCATCGGGTGCAGGGCGAGGTCCCCCTCCAGCAGGCCGCCGTTCTTGGCGCGGTACTGCTCGCGCATGTCGGCGAGGTCGAGTTCGGGATCGTCGTGGGCGCTCACGGCGTCATCCTGCCGGACGGAAGGGCACAGACGCACCCAGAGTGAAACATGGCACTGAGTGCCGCGAGCCCTCGCCAACTGTGGCACGGAGGGTTATGTTCCAGGGGCCGAAACGGTTCAGCCGCCTGCCGTACGGGGCATCACGGGTGTACCCCCGTCCGGACCACGGGTGTTCCAGCACCCGAGCCGCCCACGCATCCAGAGGAGCCGCCCGATGTCCGACCTCACCCCCGGCTTTGTTCCAGGCCTCGAAGGTGTCGTCGCGTTCGAGACCGAGATCGCCGAACCGGACAAGGAAGGCGGCGCCCTGCGCTATCGCGGCGTCGACATCGAGGATCTGGTCGGCCACGTGTCGTTCGGGAATGTCTGGGGGCTGCTGGTCGACGGCGCCTTCGACCCGGGCCTGCCGCCGGCCGAGCCGTTCCCGATCCCCGTCCACTCCGGTGACATCCGCGTCGACGTGCAGTCGGCGCTCGCCATGCTCGCCCCTGTGTGGGGCCTGAAGCCGCTGCTCGACATCGATGAGCAGCGGGCCCGCGACGACCTCGCGCGGGCCGCCGTCATGGCCCTGTCGTACGTCGCGCAGTCCGCGCGCGGGCAGGGTCTGCCGATGGTGCCGCAGCGGGAGATCGACAAGGCGGACACCGTCGTCGAGCGGTTCATGAAGCGCTGGCGCGGGGAGCCGGACCCGAAGCATGTCGCGGCCGTCGACGCGTACTGGACGTCGGCCGCCGAACACGGCATGAACGCCTCTACGTTCACGGCCCGCGTCATCGCCTCGACCGGGGCCGATGTGGCGGGGGCGCTGTCCGGGGCCGTCGGTGCCATGTCGGGGCCGCTGCACGGCGGTGCGCCGTCCAGGGTGCTCGGCATGATCGAGGAGATCGAGCGGACCGGGGACGCCGAGGCGTACGTCCGCAGGGCGCTCGACAACGGTGAGCGGCTCATGGGGTTCGGGCACCGGGTGTACCGGGCGGAGGATCCGCGTGCGCGTGTACTTCGGCGTACGGCGCGGGAGTTGGGGGCGCCGCGGTTCGAGGTCGCCGAGGCGCTGGAGAAGGCGGCGTTGGCGGAGTTGCACGCGCGCCGGCCCGACCGGGTGCTTGCCACGAACGTGGAGTTCTGGGCGGCGATCGTGCTGGACTTCGCGGAGGTGCCGGCGCACATGTTCACGTCGATGTTCACGTGCGCCCGTACGGCGGGGTGGTCGGCCCACATCCTGGAGCAGAAGCGCACGGGCCGCCTCGTCCGCCCCTCGGCCCGCTACGTGGGCCCGGAGTCGCGTCCTCCGCAGGAGATCGGCGGTTACGGCGACATCGCCCGTTAGACCGGGTGCCGGGGTCGGCGCCCTTGGTTCCTGTTGCACGGCACCGTGTTTTCTAGCGGTGCCGTGGTCGGCGCCCTCGTCAGGTGCAGCCTGCACCGGGGCGCCGCCTTGCCCACCCTGCCGCCCAAGGCGGCAGATTGCCCAAGGCGGTGGCGGCACCCCGTCGGGCCGACGCCCCCGGAGGGGGCGGGTGGGTGGGAGATGGGCGGGGGAGATTGGCCCTTTTGAGCCCCTGCGGCGATTGAGCAGCGGGGGCCGGGGCGGAGACCCGGGGCGTAGGGGCGGTCGAGCGGGTCAGCCCAGTGAGCGTTCCACGATTCCGGCCCACTCGGACACCACCCGCTCCCGCCGCCCCCGGTCGTCCGTGAGGAGGTTCGCGAGGCCGAGGCCGCGGGCCATGTCGAGGAGGCCCTGGACGACCTCCCGCACCCCCGGCAGGGACTCGTCCGCGCCCAGCAGCTCCACCGCGATCCGGTGGGTCTCGCGCCCGACCCGTGCCTCCAACTCGGTCACCCGCCCACCCAGTTGCGGCTCGTTCGACGCGGCCACCCACAAGTGCAGCGCCGCCCGGAACAACGGCCCCGTGTAGAGGTCGACGAGCGCCGCCACCGCCTCCGCCCGCCCCTGCGGACGCAGCCCCCGCAGAGCGGTGGACCGCTCCTCGGCGACGTACTCGACGGCCGCGGTGAACAGGTCCTCCCGGGTAGGGAAGTGGTGCTGGGCGGCGCCGCGCGAGACGCCGGCGTGCTCGGCGACGACGGAGACCGTGGAGCCGCCCCAGCCGTGCGCGGCGAGGCAGGCGACCGCGGACTCCAGGAGCCGTTGCCGCGTCACCCGCGAACGGTCCTGCTTCGGCAGCGTCACAACACCCATGCGGCATCCCGTCGTTCGAGAAAGGCAGTCATGCCCTCGCGGGCCTGCGCGGAGCCGAACAGCCGCGCGGACAGCGCCGTCAGAGACTCCGCGTCCCGGTCGAAGGCCTCCAGGACCTTAACCGTGAGCAGCTTCTTCGTCTCGGCCAGGCCCTCGGGGGAGGATTTGCGTAGCCCTTCCACGACCGGCGCCAACACCTCGTCCACCCCCTCCCCCGCCACCGTCACGAGCCCGATCCGCGCCGCCTCCGCCGCGTCGAAGCGCTCACCCGTCAGGTAATACCGGGCCACCGCCCGCGGATCGACGCGCGGCAGCAGCGGCATCGAGATCACGGCGGGCGCGACCCCGATGCGTACCTCGGTGAAGGCGAACGACGATGCCGCTGAAGCCGCCGCGATGTCGCACGCCCCCACCAGCCCCAGGCCGCCCGCCCGCACGTGCCCGTCGACCCGCGCGACGACCGGCTTACCCAACTCCACGATCTGCCGCAGCAGTCCCACCAGCGCGTCCGGATCCGGAGGATCCCGCAGGTCGGCGCCCGCGCAGAAGGTGCCGCCGGTGTGGGTGAGGACGACGGCGCGTACGTCGCGGTCCTTGTCCGCGTCGCGCAGCCGGTCCCCCAGCTCGCCGACGAGGGCCGACGACAGGGCGTTGCGGTTGGCGGGCGAGTCGAGGGTGAGGGTGGTGACGCCACGTTCGTGGGCGTGCGTCACCAGGTCGCCGAGCGCACTCTCAACAGCCATCAGATATCAGATCTCCCTGAGTTCGCGGCGCAAGATCTTCCCGGAGGCCGCGCGCGGCACCCCGTCGATGAACGCCACGCGGCGGATCTTCTTGTACGGGGCGACGCGTTCGGCGACGTATGCCATCACCGCGTCCGCGCCGAGCGCCGGGTCCGCGCGCACGACGAACGCCTTCGGCACCTCGTTGCCGTCGTCGTCGAGGACGCCGATGACCGCCGCGTCGGCGATGCCCTCGTGGGCGAGCAGCACCGCCTCCAGGTCGGCGGGGGCGACCTGGAAACCCTTGTACTTGATGAGTTCCTTCACTCGGTCGACGACGAACAGCCAGCCGTCCGCGTCGACGCGCCCGACGTCCCCGGTGCGCAGCCAGCCCTCGGTGTCGATCATGTCGGCAGTGGCGTCGGGGCGGCCGAGGTAGCCCTTCATGACCTGCGGCCCCCGGATCAGGACCTCGCCGGGCTCGCCGGGCGCCACGTCCTTCGCCGGGTCGTCGAGGGACACGATCCGCATCTCGGTCGAGGCGATGAGCCTGCCCACGGCGCCAGGTGGCGGGTTCTTCGCGTCGTACGGGACGACGTGGGTGCCGGGCGAGAGCTCCGTCATGCCGTAGGCCTGGCCGACGGGCGGCAGGCCGAGGCGGCGCGCGCAGGCGCGGGCGAGTTCGCCGTCGAGGGGCGCGGCGGCGCTGATGACATGACGTAGGGACGACAGGTCGTAGCCCTCCACGGCCGGGTGTTTCGCGAGGGCGAGGACGATCGGCGGGGCGACGTACAGGTGGGTGATGCGGTGCTTCTCGATCGCCCCGAGGAACGTTTCGAGGTCGAAGCGGGGCAGCACGACGACGGTGGAGCCCTGCCGCAGCGGGCCGTTCATGAGCGCCGTGAGGCCGTAGATGTGGAAGAAGGGCAGGACGGCGAGGATGCGGTCGCCGGGGCCCGTCGGGAGGACGGGCTGGAGCTGGGCGAGGTTCGTGGCGATGTTGCGGTGGGTGAGCATGACGCCCTTGGGCGTGCCGGTGGTGCCGGACGAGTACGGAAGCGCGGCCACGTCCTCGGCGGGATCGATCTCCACGACAGGTTCCGGCGCCGCGGTGCCGAGCATGTCGATCAGCGAGCGGTGGCCCGAGGTTCCCGTCGGGTCGCAGACGAATATCTCCCGTACGCCGCCCGCGAGTTCGGCCGCCGCGCGGGCCGACTCGACGAGCGGGGTGATGGTGACGATCCAGTTCGCGGACGAGTCGCGCAGTTGCTTCGCGAACTCCTCCGGCGTGGACAGCGGGTGCACGGTGGTCACGGAGGCGCCCGCGCGCGTGGCGCCGTAGAACGCCACCGGGTAGGCGATCGTGTTGGGGCTGTGCAGCGCCACCACGTCGCCCTTGCGCACGCCCGCGTCGGCGAGCCCGGCCGCCACCTTGCGGTGGAACCCGTCGAGCCCGGCGTACGAGAGGGTGGTGCCGGCCACCCCGTCGACGAGGGCGGGGGCGTCGCCGCGGGCGGCCGCACCCCCGAGCACGGCGTCGTGGATGGGCTCGTCGACGACCGCGACGTCCGCGTACTCACTCACGTACACCATGTCGAACTCCTCGCTAAGCAGCGGTAGTTGGGTTCGTGCGGCTTCAGTACGACTTGGGGAGACCCAGGCTCTGGTGGGACACGTAGTTGAGGATCATTTCGCGGCTGACCGGGGCGATCCGCGCCACCCGTGAGCCGACGATGAGCGAGGCGAGGCCGAACTCGCGGGTCAGGCCGTTGCCGCCGAGCGTGTGCACGGCCTGGTCGACGGCGCGCACACAGGCCTCGGCGGCGGCGTACTTGGCCATGTTGGCGGCCTCGCCCGCACCGATGTCGTCGCCCGCGTCGTAGAGCCGGGCCGCCTTCTGCATCATCAGGCGGGCCAGCTCCAGCTCGATGTGGCTCTGCGCGAGCGGGTGGGCGATCGCCTGGTGGGAGCCGATGGGGGCCTGCCACACGGTGCGCTCCTTCGCGTACTCGACGGCCCGCTTCAGCGCGTACCGGCCCATGCCGATGGCGAAGGCGGCGGTCATGACGCGCTCCGGGTTGAGCCCGGCGAAGAGTTGGAGCAGCCCTGCGTCCTCGTCACCCACGAGAGCGTCCGCGGGCAGCCGCACCTCGTCAAGGGTCAGTTCGAACTGCTTCTCCGGAGCCTGGAGTTCCATGTCGATCTGCCGCCGCCCGAAGCCGGGGGTATCGCGGGGCACGATGAAGAGACAGGGCTTGAGTTTTCCCGTGCGCGCGTCCGAGGTCCGCCCCACGATGAGCGTCGCGTCCGCGATGTCGACGCCGGAGATGAACACCTTGCGCCCGTTCAGGACCCACGAGCCGTCGTCGTCCTTGCGGGCGGTGGTGGTGATGCGGTGCGAGTTGGATCCGGCGTCGGGTTCGGTGATGCCGAAGGCCATGGTGCGGCTGCCGTCGGCGAGGCCGGGGAGCCAGGCCCGCTTCTGCTCCTCGGTGCCGAAGCGGGAGATGACCGTGCCGCAGATCGCGGGCGATACGACCATCATCAGCAGCGGCGACCCGGCGGCCCCCAACTCCTCAAGAACGAGGGAGAGTTCGGCTATCCCGCCGCCCCCTCCCCCGTATTCCTCGGGCAGGTTGACGCCGAGGTAGCCGAGCTTGGCGGCCTCCGACCACAGCTCATCGGGGTGGCCTCCGGCGGCGGTCACGCGGGTCATGTAGTCGCGGCCGAACCGCTTGCCGAGCGCGGCGACGGCGGCACGCAGGGCCTGGTGCTCTTCGGTTTCGAGGACGGGGGTGGCGGGAGCGGCGGGAGCGTTCACGACTGTTCCTCCTGGACTACGGCGAGCAGCGCGCCCACCTCGACCTGGCGGCCGACGGCGGCGTGCAGGGCGGTGAGCGTTCCGGAGGCGGGAGCGAGGATGCGGTGCTCCATCTTCATCGCCTCCAGCCAGATCAGGGGCTGCCCGGCGGTGACGGCGGCGCCCTCGGTCAGCCCTTCGGCGACGCGGACGACGGTGCCGGGCATGGGCGCGAGCAGGGAGCCGGGGGCGCGCTGCTCGCTGGGGTCAGTGAAGCGGGGCAGGGCGGTGAGCGCGAGACCGTTCACGTACACGCGGTGACCCTCGTACGCGGCGCTCCCGTACGCGGCGCCCCCGTACGCGGCGCCCCCGTACGTGGAGACCGTGAACTTCCTTCGTACGCCGCCGACTTCGAGTACGACGAGGTGCGGGGCCACGCCGACGACGTGTACACCGTCGGCCGCGAGACCATCGCGGGTGTGCCGGTAGCGGACCTCGTGCTCGGTGCCGGCGGGCTCGGCGCGGTAGCGCTTGACCTGGGGCTGCGAGAGGACGTTGCGGAAGCCGCCGAACCTGGACCGGCCCACCGCCTGGGCGAGCGCGGCGGCGAGCGGCGCGTACGGGTCCTCGTGCGGGGCGGTCAGTTCGTCGAGGTGCCGCTCGTAGAACCCCGTGTCCATGCGGGCCTCGGCGAACTCCGGGTGCCGCAGGGAGCGTACGAGCAGCTCGCGGTTGGTGACGGGCCCGTGCACCTCGGCCCGTTCCAGGGCCCCCGCGAGGGCGCGGACGGCGGCGGTGCGGGTGGGGGCGTGGGCGACGACCTTGGCGAGCATGGCGTCGTAGTGCACGCCGATGGTGTCGCCGTCGGTGTACCCGGTGTCGAGGCGGACGCTGTCCGGCACGTGGAGCCGATGCAGTGTTCCGGTCTGCGGGGCGAAGGAGGCCGCGGGGTCCTCGGCGTAGAGGCGGGCCTCGACGGCGTGGCCGCGCGGGGCCGGGGGTTCGGGGTCGAGGGCCTCGCCCTCGGCGACGCGGAGCTGGAGCGCGACGAGGTCGATCCCGAACACGGCCTCGGTGACGGGGTGTTCCACCTGGAGGCGGGTGTTCATCTCAAGGAAGTGGGCCCGCCCGTCGGCGACGAGGAACTCGACGGTGCCGGCGCCGACGTATCCGGTGGCCCGGCAGGCCCGCTCCGCCATCTCGTACATGACATCCGATACGCCACGTATCAGATCCGGTGCGGGCGCCTCCTCGATCACCTTCTGGTGCCGCCGCTGAAGCGAACAGTCCCGCGTCCCGAGGATCCACACGGTCCCGTGGGCGTCGGCGAGCACCTGCGCCTCCACATGCCGCCCGCCCTCCACGTACGGCTCGACGAAGACCTCGCCGTCACCGAAGGCGGACAGCGCCTCGGACCGCGCGGCCTCCAAATCCCCATCCAGCGCGGCGAGTTCGCGTACGACCCGCATCCCGCGCCCGCCGCCACCGGCGGACGCCTTGACCAGGACGGGCAGGTCGTCGGCCGTGATGTCGGAACCGAGCGGAGCGATCCCCATCAGCTCCTTGGCGCGCGTCTTGGACGCCATCGCCTCGATCGCCGCGGGCGGCGGCCCGATCCAGGTGAGCCCCGCGTCGGCGACGGCGCGGGCGAAGTCGGCGTTCTCGGAGAGGAAGCCGTACCCGGGGTGCACGGCGTCGGCGCCCGCGTCGAGGGCGGCCTTCACGACGAGGTCGGCGCGCAGATAGGTGTCGGCGGGGGTGGCCCCCGGGAGCCGTACGGCGAGATCGGCCTCGCGCACGTGCAAGGCGTCGGCGTCCGGGTCCGAGTGCAGGGCGACGGTACGTATGCCCAGCTCACGGCAGGTACGGAAGACGCGGCAGGTGATCTCGCCGCGGTTGGCGACGAGCACACTGGTGATCATCGGTGCGGGCCCCTTACATCCGGAAGACACCGAAGCCGCCGCGGGCGCCCTCGTACGGTGCGGTGTGGATCGCGGACAGGCAGATGCCGAGAACAGTTCGGGTGTCACGGGGGTCGATGACCCCGTCGTCGTAGAGCCGCCCGGACAGGAACATCGGCAGCGACTCGGCCTCGATCTGCTGCTCGACCATGGCGCGGAGCCCGGCGTCGGCCTCCTCGTCGTACGGCTGCCCCTTCGCGGCGGCGGACTGCCGCGCCACGATCGACAGCACTCCCGCCAGCTGCTGCGGCCCCATGACGGCGGACTTGGCGCTGGGCCAGGCGAAGAGGAAACGGGGATCGTAGGCGCGCCCGCACATGCCGTAGTGCCCGGCGCCGTACGAGGCGCCCATCAGCACGGAGAGGTGCGGGACACGGGAGTTGGAGACGGCGTTGATCATCATCGCGCCGTGTTTGATGATGCCGCCCTGCTCGTACTCCTTGCCGACCATGTAGCCGGTGGTGTTGTGGAGGAAGAGCAGCGGGATGTCGCGCTGGTTGGCGAGCTGGATGAACTGCGCGGCCTTCTGCGACTCCTCGCTGAAGAGGACGCCCTGCGCGTTGGCGAGGATGCCGACGGGATGGCCGTGGAGAGCGGCCCAGCCGGTGACGAGGCTCGTGCCGTAGAGGGGCTTGAACTCGTCGAAGTCGGAGGCGTCGACGAGCCGGGCGATCACCTCGCGCGGGTCGAAGGGCTCCTTCAGATCGTCGGGGACGATGCCGAGGAGTTCCTCGGGGTCGTACTTGGGCGGCTCCACAGGCTGTGGATCGGCGTACGCCTTGCGGTGGTTGAGGCGGGCGACGACGCGGCGGGCCTGCCGGATGGCGTCCTGCTCGTCGTGGGCGAAGTAGTCGGCGAGTCCGGAGGTGCGGGCGTGCATCTCGGCGCCGCCGAGCGACTCGTCGTCGCTCTCCTCGCCGGTCGCCATCTTGACCAGCGGCGGCCCGCCGAGGAAGACCTTCGCCTTCTCCTTCACCATGATCACGTGATCGGACATACCGGGGATGTACGCGCCTCCGGCGGTGGAGTTGCCGAAGACGACGGCGACGGTGGGGATCCCGGCGGCCGAGAGCCGCGTGATGTCGCGGAAGATCCCGCCCCCGGGGATGAAGATCTCCTTCTGGGAGGGGAGATCGGCGCCGCCGGACTCGACGAGCGAGATGGCAGGGAGCCGGTTGGCGTGGGCGATCTCGTTCGCCCGCAGCGCCTTCTTCAGGGACCAGGGGTTGCTGGCGCCGCCGCGCACGGTCGGGTCGTTGGCCGTGATCAGGCACTCGACGCCCTCGACGACGCCGACGCCGGTGACGAGGGAGCCGCCGACGGCGTAGTCGCTGCCCCAGGCGGCGAGCGGGGACAGTTCGAGGAAGGGGGTGTCGGGGTCGAGCAGCAGCTCGATGCGTTCGCGGGCGAGCAACTTGCCGCGCTTGCGGTGCCGTTCGACGTACTTCTCGCCGCCGCCCGCGACGGCCTTCGCATGCTCGGTGTCGAGGGCGGTGAGCTTGTCGAGGAGGGCGGTGCGCCGTCCGGCGTAGTCGTCGGACCGGGTGTCCAGGGCGCTGGCCAGGACGGTCACAGGAGGGCCTCCGGTATGTCGAGGTGGCGTGAGCGGAGCCATTCGGCGAGGCCCTTGGCTTGTGGGTCGAATCGGTGTTGCGCGGCGACGCCTTCGCCCAGGAGGCCCTCAACCGTGAAGTTGAGTGCGCGGAGGTTGGGGAGGGGGTGGCGGGTTACGGTCGGCCTATCAGAGCCCCGGGAGCGCAACGCCGTCTCCGGCAGGAGTTCGCGGAAGCGGTCCACCGTCAGGGTGTGGACCAACCAGCGCCACGCCGCATCGCTCTCCACCCACACCCCCACATTCGCATCGCCGCCCTTGTCCCCGCTGCGAGCCCCCGCGATCAGGCCGAGGGGAACGCGGCGCGTGGGCCCGGCGGGCAGAGGCTCCGGGAGAGCGGGGTCCTCGACGGGGACGAGCGGGCGCGTCTCTCCTACGTGTACGGGGATCGGCCGCCGCTCCCCGTCCGGCAGCACCGCGACATGCGGGACCTCGCCCCGCTCCACGTACTCCGCCTCGAACACCCCGTACGGGGAGCCCTTGCCGGGCGGGGCGGTGACGTGGAAGCCGGGGTAGGAGGCGAGGGCCAGCTCCACCGCGGCGCCGCTCAGGGCCCGGCCGACGGCGTCCTGGTTCTGGTCGCGTACGACCAGGCGGAGCAGCGCGCTCGCGGTCTCCTCGGTGTCGGCGTCGGCCCGGTCGGTTCGGGACAGCTCCCAACGGACGTGTGCGGGCGCCGACTTGGCGGTGCGCAGCGCTTCGTCCATCTGCCGCCGCACCAGCTCCGCCTTGACCTCGATGTCCAGGCCGGTGAGCACGAAGACGACCTCGCCCCGGAACCCGCCGAGCCGGTTGAGCCCGACCTTGAGGGTGGGCGGCGGGGCCTCGCCGCGTACGCCGTGGATGCGCACGCGGTCGGGGCCCTCCTGCTCCAGGCGGACGGTGTCGAGGCGGGCGGTGACGTCGGGCCCGGCGTACCGGGCGCCCCCGGTCTCGTACAGGAGCTGCTCGGTGACGGTGCCGAGTTCGACGAAGCCGCCGGTGCCGGGGTGCTTGGTGACGACGGCGGAACCGTCCTCGTGGATCTCGGCGAGGGGGAAGCCGGGGTGGGCCAACTGGTGGGCGCGGTCGGCGAACCGGGAGTAGTTGCCGCCGGTCGCCTGCGTCCCGCATTCGAGGACGTGCCCGGCGACGACGGCCCCCGCGAGCCGGTCGTATTCGCTCCCCGCCCACCCGAAGTGCCAGGCCGCGGGCCCGGTCACCAGCGCGGCGTCGGTGACGCGCCCCGTGACCACGACATCCGCACCCGCGTCGAGACAGGCGGTGATGCCGGCGCCGCCGAGGTAGGCGTTGACGGTGAGGGCGCCGGGGAACCGGCCGGTGCCGAGCAGGTCGTCACCCTCGACGTGCGCGACCCGTACGTCGATGCCGAGCCGGTCAGCCAACTCCCGTACAGCGTCCGCGAGTCCGGCCGGATTGAGCCCGCCCGAATTGGCGACGATTTTGGTACCGCGCTCGACGGCGAGGCCGAGGCACTCCTCCAACTGCCGCAGGAACGTACGGGCGTAGCCGCGGTCCGCGTTCTTCAGGCGGTCGCGGCCGAGGATCAGCATGGTCAGCTCGGCGAGGTAGTCGCCGGTGAGGACGTCGAGTTCGCCGCCGGTCAGCATCTCCTTCATGGCGTCGAACCGGTCGCCGTAGAACCCGGAGGCGTTGCCGATCCGCAGCGGAGGCCTGCTCATCGGGCCTCCTTCGGCGCGCGCCCCTTCCCCGGTGGCCCGGCGAAGGCCTGCGCGATGTCGAGCCAGCGGTCGGCGTCGGGGCCCTCGGCGCGTACGTCGACGTCGGCCCGGTGCGCGCGCTGGGTGACGAGGAGGCAGAAGTCGACGGCGGTCCCGGTGACCCGCTGCCCTGCTTCCTCGGGCCCGTACGTCCACAACTCGCCGCTCGGCGCCATGAGTTCGACGCGGAACTCGTCGTCGGGCGCAGCGACCCCGTGCACGTCGAAGGCGAACTTCCGCGCGCGTACGCCGATCCGGGCGACGTGCCGGAGCCGGTCGCTGGGCGTCCGTACGATCCCGAGGGCGTCGGCGATGTCCTGACCGTGCGCCCACGTCTCCATCAGCCGGCCGGTCGCCATGGAGGCGGCGGACATCGGCGGGCCGTACCAGGGGAACCGGGTCTTGTCGGCCGCGGCGGCGCGCAGCACCTTCTGCAGCCGCTCGCGCCCCTCCCGCCAGTCGGCGAGCAGCACGGCCGGGTCCCGGCGGGCGCCTTCCTCGGCCCCTTCGTCGACGAAGGACTCCGGCGCGGCGATCGCCTTCTCCACCTCGCCCGCGAAGGCGTCGGCGTCGCTCATGGCGAGCAGGGCGGCGCGGTCGGTCCAGGCGAGATGGGCGATCTGGTGGGCGACGGTCCAGCGGGGCGCGGGGGTCGGTGCGGCCCACTGCTGTGGGCTCAACTCCCGCACGATCCCGTCGAGTTCCTCGCTCTCGTCCCGCAAGTCCTCGAACACGGCGGACGGTTCGGACACGGTGCGCTCCCCTCCGGGCACGGCGGTGTGCGGCGTGCCTGGAGCATGGCAGTGGACCAAGAAACAAGCAAGCATGCTTGCATGGAAAATGCGTCGCGCGTGACGGGCGAAATAGCCCCGCCAACCGGAGAGTTCAAGATCCCCCAGGTCACGGAACTGTCCCAGCGATGACGGTCTCCCAGTCATATGTAACAGCCATGTATAAGGCGGCGGTAAGGCGGAACGATTCGTGGCCCCGGCGGGTCCTGCTGATCAGTAACCCGAACCGACCCACGAGTTACCGACCCACGAATTACCGACCTACGAATTACCGGCCGCCAAGTTAAGGACGAAAACCATGCGTGCTCGCAAGCTCACCCTCGCCGCCGTCGCCCTCGCCGCGGGCCTCTCGCTCACCGCCTGCCAGGGCAACGATGACTCCGCCGCGGGCACGAACGACGACTCGTCCGCCGCCTCCTCCTCGTCCTCCTCGTCCTCCGGCGGCAACAGCCAGGCCTCCGGCAAGAACGCCTCGGACACCGGCGACTCCACGAAGGCCGCCGAGGGCACCGGCCACGGTCAGATCAACACCGGCCCGTGCAAGACCGCGAACCTCGCGTTCGACTCCGCGCACGGCATGGGCGAGGGCACGCTCATAGTCAGCATGCGGAACACCAGCGACGCCTGCTCCCTCAAGGGCTTTCCGGGCGTCGACCTCCGCTCCGAGGAGGCCTCCGGCCCGCTGAGCGCCCAGCGCAGCAACCTGTCGTCCCCGTCCGTCGTCCTCGGCAACGGCGAAACGACCCGCTTCACCCTCCACTACCCGCCGAACAACTCCGGCGGTTCCGGCGTGAACGTCTCCAGCATCGACGTCACCCCGCCCAACGAGACCCACTCCACGTCCCTGAAGGTCGACCTCAACCTCCCGGTCTCCGCCGACACGGAGACCAAGGTCTCCGTCGACCCGGTCGGCACCGGCAAGCAGTGACCGTCACTCGTGCAGGACGACCGCGGGGTCCTTCCTCCGGCCCACCTGCGTCCGCACCGCACCCATGCTCGCCGCGATGACGAGGGTGATGGCCAGGACTTCCGCCCAGGCCAGGTCCTGGCTCAGGACGAGGAAGCCGGAGAGCGCGGCGACCGCCGGTTCGAGGCTCATCATCACCGCGAACGTGGACGCGGGCAGGCGGCGCAGCGCGACGAGTTCGAGGGTGTACGGGAGGACCGAGGACATGACCGCGACGGCCGCGCCGAGGCCGAGGGTCACCGGGTCGATCAGCTTCGGGCCCGCCGTCGCGATGCCGAGCGGCAGGCAGAGCACCGCCGCGACCACCATCGCGAGCGCGAGCCCGTCGGCCTGCGGGAAGCGGCGGCCCGTGCGGGCACTGAAGATGATGTACGTCGCCCAGCAGGCGCCGGCCGCGACCGCGAAGCCCACACCGGCCAGGTCCAGGCTGCCGATCCCGTCCCCCGCCCCGCCGAGCAGGAACACGCCGCACAGCGCGAGCCCCGCCCACAGGACGTTGACGAGACGGCGGGAGGCGAAGACCGAGAGGGCGAGCGGGCCGAGCACCTCGAAGGTGACCGCGATGCCGAGCGGGATACGGGCCGCCGCCTGGTAGAAGAGCAGGTTCATACCGCCCATGGCGATGCCGAAGGCGACGACCGTGCCCCAGTCGGACCGCGAGTGGCCGCGCAGCTTGGGGCGGCAGACGACGAGCATGACCACGGCCGCCACGACGAGGCGGAGGGTGACGACGCCGATCGCTCCGGCGCGCGGCATCAGGCTCACCGCGAGCGCCGCGCCGAACTGCACCGAGATGCACCCCGCGAGGACCAGGCCGACCGGGCCCAGCGAGCCGCGGCGGGACGGCTCCGCGCCGGCGCTCGCGGTCACGGCCGGGGCGGCATCATGCGCCACGGCCACGGGTTCGGTCTGCGGGCCGCTCACGGTCCACCCCCTCTTGAGTGCAATACGTTTGAGTGCAATACGTTGGACAGCGCCGGACAGTCTACTGAACTCCGGAACCGCCTTGAACCTTCACGCTAGATCCGTCCGGCATGCCCCGTGAAATACTTTCTGCGCTCCCGTTATGCTCCGCGCACATGACCAAGGGACGCACATGAGCAGGGAACGCGCATGAGCAGGGAACCGGAGCTGCGCCACCTGCGCTGCTTCCTCGCCGTCGCCGAGGAGCGCAGCGTCACCCGCGCCGCCGCGCGCCTCGGCCTGAGCCAGCCGGTCGTCTCACGCACCCTCGCCGCCCTGGAGGACACGCTCGGCGTACGGCTCGTGGACCGCTCCACCCATCACCTCGACCTCACCCCCGAGGGGCGCTCGTTCCACGAGAAGGCGGCCGTCGCCGTCGCCGCGTTCGAGGACGCGCTCGCCGCCGCCCGCGCCCCGCACCGCCCACTGCGCCTGGGCCACGCCTGGTCGGCGGCGGGCGAGTTCACGACGCCGCTGCTGCGCCGCTGGCGGCGCGCCCACCCGGAGGTCCCGCTCGAACTGCTGCGCGTCGACGACCGCACGGCAGGGCTCACGCGCGGCGCCGTCGACCTCGCCCTCCTGCGCGGCCCCGTCGACACCCCGGGCCTCGTCACCGAACTGCTGCACTTGGAGGCGCGGGTGGCGGCGGTGCCGTCCGACAGTCCGCTCGCCCGCCACCGGCGCCTCGCGCTCGCCGACCTCAGCGACCAGGTCATCGCCCTGAACACGGTCTCCGGCACGACCTCCCTCGAACTGTGGCCGCCCGCCGAACGCCCCACCTCGACGCTCACCGTCGCCAACACCGACGACTGGCTCGCCGCGATCGCCGCGGACCGGGCGGTGGGCGTCACGTCGACGGCGACCGTGGGCATGCACCCGTACCCCGGTGTCACCTACGTCCCCCTCACCGACGCCCCCGACCTCCCCGTCCTCCTGGTCCGCCGCCAGGGCCCCGGCCATCCGTCCGTCCCGGACCTGATCGCGCTGGCCCACGAGGTCGCGGGGCCTTGAGTACCCGCCCGTCGCATCGCACAGGTCCACCCCTTGTCCGTTCTCGTCTCATCCGACGGACACGTTTCGGCCGCGTTTCCCCTTCGGGCTACCCTCCATTTCGTGGCTGAGATCCAGATTCCCGCTGACATCAAGCCCGCCGACGGACGTTTCGGCGCTGGCCCCTCCAAGGTGCGTACGGAGGCGTTGGACGCCTTGGCCGCCACCGGTACGTCCCTGATGGGTACTTCCCACCGTCAGGCCCCCGTGAAGAACCTCGTCGGTCGCGTGCGCGACGGCGTCAAGGACCTCTTCTCGCTGCCCGAGGGCTACGAGGTCGTCCTCGGCAACGGCGGCTCCACCGCGTTCTGGGACGTGGCGACGCACGGCCTGATCGAGAACAAGTCGCAGCACCTGAACTTCGGCGAGTTCTCCTCCAAGTTCGCGAAGGCCTCGAAGCTCGCCCCCTGGCTGGCCGAGCCGACCGTGATCTCCTCCGACCCGGGTACGCACCCGGAGCCGGTCGCCGAGGCCGGTGTCGACGTCTACGGCCTGACCCACAACGAGACCTCGACCGGCGTCGCGGCGCCGATCAAGCGCGTGGCCGACGCGGACTCCGGTTCGCTCGTCCTCGTGGACGCCACCTCCGGCGCCGGCGGCCTCCCGGTCGACGTCTCCGAGACGGACGTCTACTACTTCGCCCCGCAGAAGTCCTTCGCCTCCGACGGCGGCCTGTGGATCGGCATCTTCTCCCCCGCCGCGATCGAGCGCGCCCAGCGCATCCACGCGTCCGGCCGCCACGTCCCGGAGTTCTTCTCCCTGCCGACGGCGATCGACAACTCCCGCAAGAACCAGACGTACAACACCCCGGCGCTCTCCACGCTCTTCCTGCTCGCCGAGCAGCTGGACTGGATCAACGGCCAGGGTGGTCTCGACTGGTCCACGGCCCGGACGAAGGACTCGTCCTCGCGGCTGTACTCGTGGGCCGAGGAGTCGAAGTACGCGACGCCGTTCGTCACCGACCCGGCAAAGCGGTCGCAGGTCATCGGCACGATCGACTTCGACGAGGGCATCGACGCTGCCGCGGTGGCCAAAGTGCTGCGGGCCAACGGGGTCGTCGACACGGAGCCGTACCGGAAGCTGGGCCGCAACCAGCTGCGCGTCGCGATGTTCCCGGCGATCGACCCGGCCGACGTCCAGGCCCTGACGGCCTGCATCGACTACGTCATCGGCCAGCTCTGACCCAAACCCCCGCTCCTCAAGCCCCTCCGGCGATTGAGGAGCGGGGTCCGGGGCAGAGCCCCGTGGCCGCAACGCCGGTGCCGGTCAACAACCCCGGTGCCGGTCAACGGCTCAACCGCTGGAACCGCCGGACGGCAAGCGGCAGGAACACCGCCGTGAGCACCACCGGCCACACCAGGGCCATCAGCACCGCGTTCTGCTCCACCCAGGAATCCCCCGCCCCGACCGGCGTGCCGAAGAGCTCACGGGACGCCGCGACCGTCGACGAGATCGGGTTCCACGCCGCCACCGCCCCCAGCCAATCCGGCATCAGCTGCGGCGCGACGAAGATGCTGGAGATCATCGTCAGCGGGAAGGCGACCGCGAAAAGACCGCCCGCCGCCTCCGGGTTCGGAACCATCAGGCCCAGCCACACCCCCAGCCAGATCAGCGCGAACCTCAGCCACAGCAGCAGCGCGAACGCCGCGAGCCCGCCCATGACCCCGCCGTCCGGGCGCCAGCCGATCGCGAGCGCCGTCAGCATCAGGATCGCCAACTCCGCGCAGGCGACCAGCAGATCGGTGACCCCGCGCCCCGACACCACCGCCGACGGCGCCATCGGCATCGAGCGGAACCGGTCGATGACCCCCTTCGTCGCGTCGTGCACCACGAGCGTCGCCGTGTTGATGAAGCCGAAGGCCATCGTCATCGCGAACATCCCCGGCATCAGGAAGTCCCGGTAGTCCCCGCCGCCCGGCACCACCATCGCGCTGCCGAAGACGTACCCGTACAGCAGCACCGACAGGATCGGGAAGCCCAACTGCCAGGCGATGTTGACCGGTTGGCGCTGGTAGTGGGTGAGCCCCCGGCGGACCACGTTCCAGCAGTCGGCCACCGCCCAGTAGGCACTCGTGCCACTCATGCCGCTCGTACCGCCGCTCATCACGCGGCCCTCCCCGTCAGTTGCAGGAACACATCGTCGAGGCTCGGCCTGCGCAGTCCGATGTCCTCGACGGCGACGCCCTCGTCCTGGAGCGCCCGCGCGGCGTCCGTGAGCGCGGCGACCCGGTCGGCGACCGGCGCGTGCACCCGCAGGGCCTCCTCGTCGACGACCGGTTCCACACCGCTCCGGGCGAGGATCTTCGCGGCGCGCGGCAGGTCGACCGACTCCGCCAGCACGACCTCGACCCGGTCCCCGCCGACGGACCGCTTGAGCCCCTCGGGGGTGTCGTCGGCTATGGCCCGCCCCTGGTCGATGACGGTGATCCGCGAGGCCAGCCTGTCGGCCTCCTCCAGATACTGGGTGGTGAGCAGGACCGTCGTGCCCGCCGCCACCAACTCCCTGACGCTCTCCCAGACCTCGCCCCGGCCGCGCGGGTCGAGCCCGGTCGTCGGCTCGTCCAGGAACAGCACGTCCGGGGTGAGGATCATGGACGCCGCGAGGTCGAGCCGGCGCCGCATGCCGCCGCTGTACTCGTCGACGCCCTTGTCGCCCGCGTCCGCGAGCCCGAACTGGTCGAGCAGTTCGGCCGCCCGCACCCTCGCCCGGCGCCCGCCGAGGTGGAAGAGCCGGCCGAACATCTCCAGGTTCTGCCGCCCCGTGAGCACCTCGTCCACCGCCGCGTACTGACCGGTGAGCCCGATGCGGCGGCGCACCTGACGCGACCGGGAGGCCACGTCCACGCCGCCGACCTCGGCCCGCCCCTCGTCGAACTTCAGCAGCGTGGCGAGCACGCGCACCGCTGTCGTCTTCCCCGCCCCGTTCGGCCCGAGCAGGCCGTGCACCGTGCCGCGCCGCACGGTCAGGTCGAACCCGTCGAGCGCGCGCTTGTCCCCGTACCGCTTCACGAGCCCCTCGGCCCGCACCGCGTGATCGTGATCCCCGTCGGTCACGGCTTCTCCTCCGCACGTCGCCATCGGAACACCCACCCCTCCGCAAAATGAGTACGCCGTACCCAAATGAGAGTACACCGTACTCAGTTTTTCGCCAGAGGTTTACGCTGAGCCCCATGACGAGCGGCACCCCGAGCGGCACCCAGGGCACGAACAGCAGCGCCGAGACCTCCGGCAGCGGCGACATCCGGCGCAGCATGGAGCTGCTGTGGGGCACGGGGGCCAGGCCGAGCCGGGGGCCGAAGCCCGCGCTCTCGCTCGACCGGATCGTCGAGGCCGCGGTCGAGGTCGCGGACGCCGAGGGGATCGGCGCCGTCTCGATGCGCCGGCTCGCCACCGACCTGGGCACCGGCACCATGTCGCTGTACCGGTACGTGCCGGGCAAGGCCGAGCTGCTCGACCTGATGCTGGACCGGGTGCAGACCCCGCACGAGGACCCGGCCGCGCTCGGCGACGGGAGCTGGCGGGCCGCCGTCGCCACGATGGCCCGCGAGACCCTCGCCCTCTACCAGCGCCACCCCTGGCTGCTCCAGGTCAACCAGGCCCGGCCCGTGCTCGGCCCCGGCGCGCTGTCCGGCATGGAGAAGATGATGGCCCGCATCAAGCCGATGGGCCTCACCGATCCGGAGCTGCTCTCCGTCCTGGTCATGGTCGACGGATACGTGTCAGGGGTCGCGCGCACCCGCGTCTACGAGCAGGAGGCGGAGACGACGTCGGGCATGACGGACGCCGCGTTCTGGGAGGCGCAGAGCCCCGCCCTGGAGGCCGCGATGACCAGTGGCCGCTACCCGGTGATGGCGTCCCTGTCCGAGGACACGTTCGCCCCCGGCTTCGACCACTTCGAGTTCGGGCTCCAGCGGATCCTGGACGGGCTCGACGTCCTCGTCGCGGCACGCGGCAAGTCGTGACAGAACACCGAAGCGGTGCATTCATGGACGTATGACGACTGACAAGCCCGATCCGAGCCCCGCGCTCGCCCCGTTCGTCAAGCAGTACGCCGTCCTGCTCACCAGCCACAAGAGGGACGGCACCGGTGTCGGCACTCCCGTGAACCTCGCGGTCGAGGGCGACCACGCGTACTTCCGGACCTTCGGCAAGGCCTGGAAGGTCAAGCGGATGCGCAACAACCCGGAGGTGGAGCTCGCGCCGTCCACGATGCGCGGCGCGCCCACGGGGCCGCCCGTCAAGGGGCGGGTCCGCCTCCTCGACCGCGGCAGCGAGGAGGACCGGCACGCGGCCTCGCTCATCCGCCACAAGCACCCGATCCTGCAAGGCGTCACGGTGCCGCTCTCCCACAAGGTGCGGCGGGACCGGACGCTGCACTACGAAGTGCGCCTACTGGGCGAGTAGTTCAGCGGCTCTTCCAGTGACTCAGCGGTTCTTCGAGTGGTTCAGCGGTTCCTGGGGCGGCGGAACAGCCTTCCGAGCCCGAACAGCAGGATGAGGACGACGACGGCACCGACCGCACCGGCCTTGCCGGTGAAGGCGCTGCCGCCGTCACCGCTGCCCGAACCACCCTGATCGGAGGACGAGTTCGAGCCGTCGCCCGAGTCACCCGCGCCCTCGACCTCCACGGGCTCCACCTCGCTGCCCTGCCCCTCGCTCCCGTACAGCAGGGTCTTCCCGTCCGGCGTGTAGGTCACCGACTCGCCCTGCGGCTGCATCGGCACGCTCAACTGGCCCTGGCGCTCGGGCTTCCCGTCGTTCCACTTGTACGCGACGCCGCCGAAGTAGCCGCGTACGGCGAGCTGTTTGCCGTCGGGCGAGAACGCGGCGTCCGTCGCCCACAGGTCGATGTCGGCGACGCGGCTGAAGGTGTTGGTGGCGGAGGGGTTCAGCGTGGCCGGACCCTCGTACAGGCCGCCGCCGTCGTCGCCCTTCTCCACGATGTAGACCCGCCCGGTCTTCGGATGGACCATCATCGCCTCGGCGTTGCGCGGGCCGTCCGCGTACTTCACGTCGTACTGGGTGGCCCGCACCGTCTGGTCGGTGAGCTTCTTCGGCTCGGGCAGCTTGTAGATCCACACGTGGTCCCACTTGCCGCCGAGGTTGTCGCCGATGTCGCCCACGTAGATGTTCCCGTCGGAGCCGATCGAGATCGCCTCGACGTCCCGCGGGGCACCGACACCGCTCATCGTGATCGTGGCGACGGTCTTCCCGGTCCGGCCGTCGATCGCGAACAGGAACGCGCCGTCGTCGCTGTCGTTGTGCGTCCAGTAGATGCCCGGGTGGGCGCGCGAGGCGGCAAGGCCGCTGGACTCGGTGATCCGCGGGTCCTGGATCGTGAACCCGTCGGAGCCGACGGAACGGGAGTCGGCGACCGCGGGACCGGAAGCCGCGCCGAGAAGGAGGACTGCGGCGACCCCGGCCGCCCCCAGATACGCACGCATGCCCCCAGCTTGCCAGGCGTGTTGGGGCTCACACGCACGCACCCGGCGTGATCGACGATGATGAGCGGATGCTCAGGTTCATGCCGGTCGGCGACTCGATGACCATTGGGAGCGCCGGGGAGCACACCTGGCGCCTGCGCTTCTGGCAGCATCTGCGCGCCCGTTCGGTCCCGCACGCGCTGGTCGGCCCCCGCACCGCCCTGTACAGCGACAGCCACGCGTACGCGGACCCTGACTTCCCGCAGCACCACCTCGCCGGCTGGGGCGAGGGCTGGCAGCACATGGCGCCCGCGATCGCGGAGGCGGTGACCGACGCCCGCGCGGACGTCCTCCTCGTCTCCCTCGGTCTGATAGACCTCGGCTTCTACACCGACGCCGAACAGACGGCGGAGAACCTGCGCCTCTTCATCGCCGAGGCCCGCCGCGCGAACCCGGCCGTCCGCATGGTCCTGCTCCCCGTGATCCCCAACGTCCGGGCCGAGACGGACGCGCCCTTCGCCGCGGAGGTCGCCCACTTCAACACCCTCCTGGCGAAGGCGGTCGCGGACCTCGACGAGCCCCGCTCCCCCCTGCTGCTGGCCTCCGTCCCCGAGTCGTACGACATCCACCACGACACGTACGACGGCACCCACCCGAACGCCTCCGGCGAACACAAACTGGCAGCGGCCTTCGCGGACGCGCTGCATCAGGCGTGGGGGATCGGCGGCCCTTACGAAGCTGTACCGCCGCTCAAGCAGCTCACCGGCTGACCCCAAAGGCACTTCCTCCGAGGAACTGCGCCGGGCTGTGCGACAGGTCGCCGACGAAGCGGACCTCTGACGGGCAGTTGCCGGGTCGACGTACGCGCCCTCACGCGCATTTCCGACGGGAATCCGGGGTGGCTTCGGAGAGATACCGGACGGCCGTTCGACCTTCCGCGGGGTTTCGTGCGGGTGTGTGACCGGGGGCCTCCGCGCTTCGTTGAACCGTGAGACGTCCCGCGCCCACAGGAGGCCGGGAGAAGCACCGGGACGGCCGCCGTGGAGACCGGGCGGCACGTCAAAGGCGGTAAACGGGGGAGAACGAGCATGGCGAGAGTTCTGGGTGTCGTTCGTCTGTCGAGGGTGTCGGACGAGACCACATCGCCGGAGCGGCAGCGCCGGTCCGTCCAGCGCTGGGCCGATCAGGAGGGGCACCTCGTCGTGGGCTGGGTCGAGGACATCGACGTGTCCGGCGCACTGGAGCCGTGGAAGCGCCCGGAGTTCGGCAAGTGGCTGCCTTCGACCATCGGGAAGGAGGTCAGCGCGATCGAGCACCGGATCGCGCTGGAGGAGTCACGCGCCGATGAGTACGACATCATCTGCGCGCTCAAGATCGACCGTCTCTCGCGGCGCGTTCTGCACGTGCACACCCTCCTGGAGTGGTGCGACAGGAACGGCAAGGAAGTCACCACTGTGGAGGAGGGGATCAACCTCAACACGCAGATCGGGAAGCTGCTCCTCAGCCTGATCACATCGTTCGCCGAAGGGGAGCTCGAAGCCATCAGGGCGAGGGCCAAATCGTCCTACAACCACCTGGTGAAAGAGGGACGCTGGCGCGGAGGTCGCACTCCGTACGGCTATCGCGAGGAGAAACAGGAAACCGGCGATGGCTGGAAGCTCGTCCCGGACGACTACGGGACCGACACGGCCGGGACGCTCCGCGAGATCGTCCGTCGCCTCATCGCGGGCGAGTCGGCGAACAGCATCGCGCAGTGGCTCAACGAAGACCCGTCCAAGACCCCGACCTCGCTGGACGCCCAGCTGATCCGCAACGGCAAGCCCCCGAAAGGGAGCCGCTGGACTGCTGCGAACACCGCCAAAGTCGTTCGCTCCCGCTGCGTCCTGGGACAGATGGAATTCACTGAGGAGGTGGTGGTCGACGGGAAGAAGACGACGCTACGCCGCGTCGTCCGGGGCAACGACGGCCGTCCTCTCCAGCGCGCGGAGCCGCTCATAGCGGAGAAGACATGGGCGCTGGCCAATGAGCGGCTGGACGAGAACACCAGTAAACGCAGCGGCAACAGCAAGGGCGGTTCGCCCTTGCTCCAGGTCGCGTTCTGCACGTGCGGGGAGCCCGCATATCGCAGTCCCGGCCGCAATTGGCCCTACTATCGCTGCGCCTCTCGGACCACGCACAAGCTGTGTCCGGCCGGAAGCAAGGGCATCGCGGCGCACACGCTGGAGGACGCCGTTGAGCAGGCATTCCTACTCGCGGCGGGCGACGTCGAGAGGGTCCGGAAGGTCTTCCGCCCGGGAGTGGACTACACGCGCGACATCAAGGAGGTGAATCGCGCACTGTCGGACTTGCGGGAAGACCGGGAGGCCGGCCTTTACGCCAGCGACCTGGGCAAGCAGGAGTACCGGGAGGCGTACAAGCGGCTCGATGCACGACGCGAGCTGCTCATCGCCCAGCCGACGCGGCCTGACACCTGGGAAGGGATCCCTACGGGGGAGACCTACCGGGCGCGGTGGCGCACGCTCTCAAGCTGGTACGAGAAGGGCAAAGAGCTGCGCGCCGCAGGGGTCCGGGCCGTCATCCACGCCGAACCGATTCCGGGGACACCCGCCGCTCAGCGCAGGTCCGCCCATGACTCCGACAGGTTCTGGCAGCATCCCGTCGGACGGGTTCAGGTTCTGATTCCCATGGACTTCAAGCAGCGCCTGCTCAACACGGCGGCGGCCCACAGCCAGTCCTGAGGAGAGGCGAGACTCTCTCGTCCTCTTGCGTGGAGCGGACTCGAAGGGGTTCGCTTGGCGCCCATGGAATACACGCAGTTGGGACGTACTGGGCTCAAGGTCAGTCGGCTCGTTCTCGGGACGATGAACTTCGGGCCGCAAACGGACGAAGCCGCCAGTCACGGCATCATGGATGCGGCGCTCGACGCAGGTCTGAATTTCTTTGATACCGCGAACGTATACGGCTGGGGCGAGAACAAGGGCCGTACCGAGGAGATCATCGGCACCTGGTTCGCCAAGGGCGGCGGGCGGCGCGACAAGACCGTGCTCGCCACCAAGGTGTTCGGGAACATGGGCGGCGACGGTCCGGTCTGGCCCAATCACGACCACCTCAGCGCGGTGAACATCCGGCGGGCCGTGGACGCCTCCCTGAAGCGGCTGCAGACCGACTACATCGACATCTACCAGTTCCACCACATCGACCGCCGCACTCCCTTCGAGGAGATCTGGCAGGCGATCGACGTGCTGATCCAGCAGGGCAAGATCCTTTACGCCGGGTCCTCCAACTTCCCCGGCTACAAGATCGCCCAGGCCAATGAGCTGGCTGCCCGCCACGGCCGCGTGGGCCTCGTCAGCGAGCAGTGCCTCTACAACCTCGCCGAGCGCCGCGCCGAGATGGAGGTCATCCCGGCCGCGCAGGACTACGGCCTGGGCGTCATCCCGTGGTCCCCGCTGCACGGCGGGCTGCTCGGCGGCGTGCTCAAGAAGGAGAGCGAGGGCAAGCGCAGGTCCCAGGGCCGCTCCGCCTCCGCGCTGGAGAACACGAAGGTGCGCGACCAGGTCCAGCGGTACGAGGATCTGCTGGACAAGCACGGGATCGAGCCCGGCGAGGCGGCGCTGGCCTGGCTGCTCACCCGGCCCGGCATCACGGGCCCGATCGTCGGCCCGCGCACGCAGGAGCAGCTGGACTCGGCGCTGCGCGCGGTCGAGCTGGAGCTGAGCGAGGAGGTCGTGTCCGGCCTGGACGAGATCTTCCCGGGCCCGGGTCCGTCGCCCGAGGCCTTCGCCTGGTAATCGGCCCCCGCCGGTACGCGGCGGCCGTCGGTCGACTACTGGCCGACGGCCGCCGCGACAGCCACGACGACGAACATCAGCACGAGCACACCGGCCATGATCCGGTTACGGGTCTTCGGGTCCACGTCAACGAGACTAACGCGTGTCCGTGAACTGCCGTCCGGCGACCTTCTCGTAGCGCGGCCGTCGGCTCCGGCACGGCCCCTGCTCTTAAGCCCCTGCGGCGTTGCGGTCCCGGGGCGCTGCCCCGGACCCCGCTGCTCAATCGCCGCAGGGGCCTAAATACTTACGCCGCCGCCGCCAGCTCACGCGGCACGAACTGCACGTGGCGTTCGCCGCGGCGCAGGTCCACCTTGAGCCGGAGGTTCGCCGCGCGGGCCAGCATCAGGCCGACGCCGACCGCCGCCGCCGCGCAGATCGCCCCGGCCAGGGCAAAGCTCACCCGTACCCCGTACTGGTCGGCGAGCCAGCCGAAGAGCGGGCCGCCCAGTGGCGTACCGCCGGTGAAGACCATCATGAACAGGGACATGACGCGGCCCCGCATCTCCGGGTCCGTGCCCATCTGGACATAGGAGTTGGCGGTCACGTTCACCGTCAGGCCGAGGATGCCGAGCAGCACGATCAGCGGGGCGAACGCCCAGACGCCCGGCGCCCACGCCGCCGCGACCTCCAGGACACCGAAGCCGATCGCCGCGCCGACCAGGACCCGCAGACGGGTCGAGCGGCGCCGGGCCGCGAGCAGCGCGCCGGCCAGCGAGCCGACCGCCATGAGCGTGTTGAACAGGCCGTACTGGCCGACCCCGCCGTGGAACACGTCGTCCGCGTACGCGCTCAGCCAGATCGGGAAGTTGAAGCCGAAGGTGCCGACGAATCCGACGAGGACGATCGGCCAGATCAGTTCGGGGTGCTGGGACACATAGCGCAACCCCTCCTTCAGCTGGCCCTTGCCGCGAGGCGCCCGCTTGGTCTCGTGCAGCTCGTGCGTGCGCATGAGCATGAGGCCGGTGAGCGGGGCGAGGAAGGACAGGCCGTTGGCGAGGAACGCCCAGCCGGGGCCGACGGCGGCGGTCAGCGCGGAGGCGACGGCCGGGCCGATGAGGCGGGCGGACTGGAAGTTGGCCGAGTTCAGGGAGACCGCGTTGCGGACCTGGTCGGGGCCGACCATCTCGGACACGAACGACTGCCGGGTCGGGTTGTCGACGACCGTGACGAGACCCGTGAAGAAGGCCGCGAGGTAGACGTGCCACACCTGGACGTTGCCCGTGAGGGTCAGCGCCGCGAGGAAGAGGCCGGACAGGCTCATCGCGCCCTGCGTGCAGAACAGCAGGTTGCGCTTGGCGAACCGGTCGGCGATCACACCGCCGTACAGGCCGAAGAGCAGCATCGGGAGGAACTGCATGGCCGTCGTCACGCCGACGGCGGCGGAGGATCCCGTGAGGGAGAGCACCAGCCAGTCCTGGGTGATGCGGGCCATCCAGGTGCCGGTGTTGGAGACGACTGCCCCGCTCGCGAACAGCCGGTAGTTGCGTACCTTCAGGCTGGCGAACATCGAGGGCTTACGTGGGCGGGCGTTCGGGTCGTGGGCGGCTGGTGCGGGGGCGGAGTCTGCTCCGGATCCCGTACTCAAAGTGGGTTCGCCTCCTCGGCGGTCGTCCTGCGTGGTCGTCGGCTCGGTCGTGCTGTCGTGCTTGGTCGTCGTGTTCGGTCGTGTCTGTCGTACTAGGTCGTGCCTGTCGTGCTCGTCGTGCTCAGAGGCGTGCTCAGAGGTGCGCGAGCTTCTCCAGGACGGGTGCGGCCTCGCGCAGCTTGGCCCAGTCGTCCTCGTCGAGCCCCTCGGCGAGGTTCGCCAGCCAGGCGTTCCGCTTGCGGCGGCTCTCCGCGAGCATGGTCTCGGCCCGCTCGGTCGAGGTGACGACCTTCTGCCGGCGGTCCTCGGGGTGAGGCTCCAGCCGGACCAGTTCTTTGGCCTCGAGGAGCGCGACGATTCTGGTCATCGACGGCGGCTGCACATGCTCCTTGCGGGCCAGCTCACCCGGCGTCGCGGAGCCGCATCCGGCGAGCGTGCCGAGCACCGACATCTCGGTAGGACTCAGCGATTCGTCGACCCGCTGGTGCTTGAGTCGACGCGACAGGCGCATCACTGCGGAACGCAGGGAGTTCACGGCGGCTACATCGTCGCCATGGGAGAGGTCTGGCATGTTCGTTAGCGTAACTCATTACTGTGTCTAACGACTACCAGGGGGGCGCGTCTGGTCAGTGATCCCGACCACGCGTGCGCCCGCGCAGGGGGCTGCAGAAAAGTTTCATCACCCATATGAGTGAGCCGGATGCGGAAAGTGACGCAACAGGTCAGGGGTGCCCGCAACCCTGTCCGTATGGGATCGACAGTGCTCAGTCTGCGGATCGACGGTGAGCTGCTCGACCGGCTCAAGGTGCATGCCGCGAAAAGAGGAATGAGCGTCCAGGACTATGTGGTCCGGACGCTCATTCGGGACGACTTCGACGAACGCTTCAAGACTGCCGTCGAGGAGACGGAGCGGTTCTACGGAGACGTGACTACGTAGGCCGCACTACGTAAGGCGGCACTACGTAAAGCCGCACTACGTAAGGCCGCACTACGTAAGGCCGAGTGCCGGCATCAGGTAGTAGAAGACGAACACGGCGGAGACGGCGTACATCGCGGCCGGCACCTCCTTGGCGCGGCCCGCGACCACGCGCAGCACCGTGAAGCTGATGAAGCCCATGCCGATGCCGTTCGTGATCGAGTACGTGAACGGCATCATCAGCATCGTGATGAACGCGGGGATGGCGATCGTCCAGTCGTCCCAGTCGATCTCGCGGATGCCCCCGGACAGGATCAGGAAGCCGACCGCGACGAGCGCGGGCGTCGCCGCCTGGGACGGGACCATCGTGACGACCGGCGTGAGGAACAGCGCGAGCGTGAACAGCAGGCCGGTGACCACGTTGGCGAGGCCCGTACGGGCGCCTTCGCCGACGCCGGCCGTGGACTCCACGAAGCAGGTGGTGGCCGAGGACGACGAGGCGCCACCGGCGGCGACGGCGACACCGTCGATGAACAGGACCTTGTTCATGCCGGGCATCTGACCCTTGTCATCGGTCAGGTGCGCCTCGTCGCTGATGCCCATGATCGTGCCCATCGCGTCGAAGAAGCACGACAGCAGCACGGTGAAGACGAACAGAATGCCGGTGAGGATGCCGACCTTGTGGAATCCGCCGAACAGGCTGACTTGTCCGATGAGCGAGAAGTCCGGGCTCGCGACCGGGTTGCCGGGCCAGGACGGCACGGTCAGGCCCCACGAGGCCGGGTCGATGTCCGCGATGGCGTTGATGATCAGCGCGACGACCGTCATGACGACGATCGCGAGCAGGATCGCGCCCGGCACCTTGCGCACGAGCAGGGCCAGGGTCAGCAGCACACCGAGCACGAAGACCAGGACCGGCCAGCCCATCAGGTGACCGCCGGTGCCGAGCTGAAGCGGCACCGTGGTCTGCGCGGCGTCCGGCATGCGCGTCACGAAGCCGGAGTCGACGAGGCCGATCAGCAGGATGAACAGGCCGATGCCGATCGCGATGCCCTTGCGCAGGCCGTACGGCACCGCGTTCATGACCCGCTCACGCAGACCGGTGGCGACGAGCAGCATCACGACGAAGCCCGCGAGGACGACCATGCCCATCGCGTCCGGCCAGGACATGCGGGGCGCGAGCTGCAGGGCGACGACCGTGTTCACGCCGAGGCCCGCCGCGAGCGCGATCGGCACGTTGCCGATGACGCCCATGAGCAGCGTGGTGAACGCGGCGGTCAGCGCGGTCGCCGTGACCAGCTGGCCGTTGTCCAGCTGGTGCCCGTACATGTCCTTCGCGCCGCCGAGGATGATCGGGTTCAGCACGATGATGTAGGCCATCGCGAAGAACGTGGCGAGGCCGCCACGGATCTCACGCGGGATGGTCGAGCCGCGCTCAGTGATCTTGAAGTAGCGGTCGAAGCCGTTCTTCGGGGCCGGCGGCGGCGAGTCGTTGACATCGACCGGGGTGGTGGCCGAAGTGGACATGGATGACCTCAGCGGTATTCAGCAGTGAAATGCGGGCGGGGTGCGTGATCGAGTCTGGTGGTCGTGTGGTCACCTGCGGGTTACCCCGACGTTTCCGCTGGTGTTTCATACGAACATAAGTGGCCAGTCTCAGGCTGTTTCAGTATGAACATATGAGGCCGGATTTGCTATCTCCGCGCGTAGACCCTTGCGGTGCGGGGCTTGTGCCGGGTTGTCGTCGGGTCCTCGTAAGCTGTGCACATGGCGAAGTGGATCCCGAAGCACGAGGCACCCGAACCCCTTGAGGGGCCCGTGGTCGCCACCATCACGGGTGGCACGATCCTCTGGTTCGTCCTCTTCCTCGCGCAGCTGCCGTTCTACGGGTGGTTCGAGGACCGTGGGATCACGTGGTGGGTGTGGTGCTGCCTGGCCGGCGCCGGTCTCGGCCTGATCGGGATCTGGTACGTCCGGGGGCGCGACGCCGCGCTCAAGCGGGCCGCCGCCGCGGCGGTCACGGACCGTGAGGCTTCCACACCCGAGGGGTAGACCCCCTAAATCGCCCGTACCGTCGTTTTCATGACGGATATCGACGCGGGGGCCGAACTCGATCCGGGCCACCCGGCGCCGACGCCGTCACGGCCCTCCGGCCTCACCCATGCCGAGGTCGCCGAGCGCGTCGCACGCGGTGAGGTGAACGACGTACCCGTGCGCAGCTCGCGGTCCGTGACGGAGATCGTGCGCGCCAACGTCTTCACCCGGTTCAACGCGATCATCGGCGTGCTCTGGGTGATCATGCTCTGCGTCGCACCGATCCAGGACAGCCTCTTCGGCTTCGTGATCCTGGCCAACACCGGCATCGGGATCATCCAGGAGTGGCGGGCGAAGCAGACCCTGGACTCGCTCGCCGTGATCGGCGAGGCGCGGCCCACGGTGCGGCGTGACGGGGTCGCCGTCGGCGTCCCCACCTCCGAGATCGTGCTCGGGGACCTCATCGAGATCGGGCCCGGCGACAAGATCGTCGTGGACGGGAGCTGTGCCGAGGCCGACGGCCTGGAGATCGACGAGTCGCTCCTGACCGGCGAGGCCGACCCGGTCCTCAAACAGCCCGGCGACGAGGTCATGTCGGGCTCCTTCGTGGTCGCGGGCGGCGGCGCGTTCACCGCGACGAAGGTCGGGCGCGAGGCGTACGCGGCGCAGCTGGCCGAGGAGGCGAGCCGGTTCACGCTCGTCCAGTCCGAGCTGCGCTCCGGCATCTCCACGATCCTCAAGTACGTCCAGTGGATGATGATCCCGACCGCGCTCGGCCTGATCATCAGCCAGCTCGTGGTCAAGGACAACGACATCAAGGACTCGATCGCGCGCACCGTCGGCGGCATCGTGCCGATGGTCCCCGAGGGCCTCGTCCTGCTCACCTCCGTCGCCTTCGCGATCGGCGTCATCCGGCTCGGCCGCCAGCAGTGCCTGGTGCAGGAGCTGCCCGCGATCGAGGGCCTGGCCCGCGTAGACACGGTCTGCCTCGACAAGACGGGCACGCTCACCGAGGGCGGCATGGACGTCACCGAGCTGCGCCTGCTCGGCGACAGGGCCGGGGACGAGACGCACGAGGCGAACGAGACATACGTACGAAAGGTGCTCGGCGCCCTCGGCGAGTCCGATCCACGGCCCAACGCCTCCCTCCAGGCGATCATCGACGCCTACCCGGACAGCGAGGACTGGCGCTGCACCGAGGCACTGCCGTTCTCCTCCGCGCGCAAGTACAGCGGCGCCGCCTTCAGCGAGGGCGACGGGACGGGCAGCGCGTGGCTGCTCGGGGCGCCGGACGTGCTGCTACCTGCGGGCGACCCGGCGCTCGCGGCGACCGAGGAGCTCAACCTCCAGGGGCTGCGGGTGCTGCTGCTCGCCCGCGCGCCCGAGGGGCTCGAGGGTGAGGGCGTCGTGGAGGGCGCCGAACCGACCGCCCTCGTCGTCCTCGAACAGCGGCTGCGCCCCGACGCCGGGGACACGTTGCGCTACTTCGCCGAGCAGGACGTGCGGGCCAAGGTCATCTCCGGTGACAACGCGGTGTCGGTGGGGGCCGTCGCCGCGAAGCTGGGTCTTGAGGGGCGGGCCGTCGACGCGCGGACGCTGCCCGAGGACCCGGAGGAGCTGGCCGACGCGCTCGACGACGGCACGGTGTTCGGCCGGGTGACGCCGCAGCAGAAGCGGGACATGGTGGGCGCGCTCCAGGCGCACGAGCACACCGTCGCGATGACGGGCGACGGCGTGAACGACGTACTGGCGCTGAAGGACGCCGACATCGGCGTGTCCATGGGCTCGGGCTCCGAGGCCACCCGCGCGGTCGCCCAGATCGTTCTCCTGAACAACTCGTTCGCGACGCTGCCCTCGGTGGTCGCGGAGGGCCGCCGGGTCATCGGCAACATCACGCGTGTGGCCACGCTCTTCCTCGTGAAGACCGTCTACTCGGTGATCCTCGCGCTGCTCGTGGTCTGCTTCCAGGTGGAATACCCGTTCCTGCCAAGGCACTTGACGCTCCTGTCGACCCTGACGATCGGCGTCCCCGCGTTCTTCCTGGCCCTCGCGCCGAACAAGGAGCGGGCCAGGCCGCACTTCGTACGGCGGGTGATGCGGTACGCGATTCCCGGCGGGGGCGTCGCCGGGATCGCCACGTTCGTGATGTACCTGATCGCCCGGCACTACTACGCGGGTTCGGGCGCGCTCGCCGCGGAGACCAGCTCGGCGACGCTGACGCTCTTCCTGATCTCGATGTGGGTGCTCGCGATCGTCGCCCGGCCGTACACGTGGTGGCGGGTGGGCCTTGTCGCGGCGATGGCGTTCGGCTTCCTGCTGGTGCTGGTGGTGCCGTGGCTGCAGGAGTTCTTTGCGTTGAGGTTGGTGGGATCGGTGATGCCGTGGACTGCCGTCGGGGTGGCGGGGGTGGCGGCGGGCGTGTTGGAGTTCTTGTGGCGGTGGGTGGGGCGCAGGTTTCCGGCATAAGTGTGTTGCGGCCGCGGGGCTCTGCCCCGGACCCCGCGGGCTCTCGTCCAAGAGCGGGGCTTGCTGGGCCGCGCAACTAGTCGAACCAGCGGTCGCGTGCCAGCTCAGGCGTGCGGGACGGGTCCTCCAGGAGGGCTGCTACCTCGAAACGCCGGGGCCACTGGCCCGACGCCCAGGCGAGGCCCGCCGCGACGCCCTCGAGCGTCGCCGCGTGCACCACCCCGTCGGGTGCCCGGCACCAGTCGACCTCGACGTCGGAGACGTACAGCTCCTCGTGCTCGACGTACGAGGTGGGGGTCCCGGGCCCGAGCAGGACGCGCACGGGTTCGGGCACCTCGTGCACATCGCCGCCCTCGACCTCCCCGGTGCCCACGGCCTCACTCAGGCGCCGCACTTGGAACAGCTCCGCGAGGTGCGCGGCCTTCGACGGGGTGACCGGGAGGAGCGCGCGGCCCTCGGTGAGCGGGATGAGGTCGGGTGCGTCGGCGACGAGGGCGTCACGGGCGTCGACGATCACGACCTCCCCGTCCCGTACTGCACGCAACTCGTCGGGCAGGGTGACCTGTTCGGGGTCGAGGTCGGCCAACTTGCCGTAGAGAGCGTGGAGTTGTGCCGAGTCGACCGGCCGGTCGGGATCGGCGAGGCGGTCGAGGAGCTCCGCGGCGCCACCGGGCTCGTCGAGCAGCGCGGCGACGGAGGTGCGGACGCCGAGGGCGCGCAGGACCTGCTCGTCGTCGAATCCGGCGGCGTCGGCGGGCTCGTACAGGCCGACGAGCAGCGGGTCCCCGCCCTCGGCACGCAGGCCGGCCGGCTGGCGCCCGTCGAGGACCGGGTTCCCGCGCAGCCACCAGGCCGTGTACGGGCGGACCAGCTCATGGGTGCCGTCGGGCAGCAGCACGCGGACCGGCTGGGTGAGGGCGTCCCGCAGCGGCGGCTGCGAGAGCAGCGCGAGCGCCTGCGGCCAGCGGTCCTCGTCGACCAGGTCCAGATCGCGTACGGCGGTCACCTCGTTGGCGACCGGCGGGACCGGGGTGTCGGGCAGCCGGTCGAGGACGTCCTCGCACCACACGTCGACGGCGTCGAGGAGCCCGGCGTCGTCCGGCTCGGGGAAGTCGCTCTCGCGCGGGTCGAGTTCGTCGGGGTCGAGGACGACGTCGGTGGCGCGGACGAGCGCGAAGGTCGCGAGGACGCCGCAGGCCGCGAGCGGCCCCTGCCCCCAGCGCTCGGCCAGCTCCCCGTCCACGAAGGGCAGTTCGTCCTCGCGCAGCACCTCGGCGATCGGGCTGCCGGGGAGCAGGAGTTCGGCGGCCGGGGCGAGTTCGCCCTCGTCGTCGGTGAGGGCCAGCGCGCCGAGCCACGGTTCGTCGCCCACGTCGAGGTGCGCGTCGCGTACGAGGGTGAGGACGACGTCGGCCAACTCGTCGGCGTCCAGGGTGGTTTCGTCGTCCCAGGCGGACGCCTCGTCGTCGAGGGACGCGGCGACCGCGGCGCGCACCTGCGGGGTCCGCAGGACGGCTCGCGGGGTGGCGGGCAGGGCGCCCAGCTTCTCCAGGAGCGGGTGGGCGGCGTCGGCGTGCGCGACCTTGAGGCCGAGCCGGGCGAGCGCCTCACCGGGGACCGTGGAGGCCTCGGCGGTGGGGAGCAGCACCTGGCGCGGGCCGATGGTGGTGCGGCCGCCGGCGAGCGGAACAGGCAGTCCGCTGAGCCGGTCCGGGTCGACGCCGGCCAGGGACTCGTACAGCCGACGCCACCAGCCGGGCTCCTTCTCGAGCCCCGCCAGGCGGTCGACCGCCTCGGTCAGCGGGACGCGGGCGACGCCCAACGTCCGCAGTTCCACGCGCCGTTCGAGGCCCGCGGGCAGCAGGCTGGGCAGCACGTCGGCGAGGACCTGTACGGTTTCGGCGCCCGCGCCCTCGACGACCTCGGCGTCGCGGGGCTTGAGGGAGGTCGGCCGGTCGTCCTCGGGGTCTCCCGGTTCGATCGCCGGGGGCAGGAAGGCGGTGCGCGGCAGCCGCTCCAGTACGGCGGCGCGCAGGGCCCCGTCCAGCTCGCTCCGGCCGAGCGGTCCGGGCACGAGGTCGAGGATGCCGGTGCCCACGGGGCTCCAGCCGCCGAGCAGTTCCGCGTACGCGTCGGCGGCGCGCTCGGTGAGGAAGTCGGTGAGCGGGCCGGGGGCGACGTGCCGGCGTGCCGTGTCCAGCGGGAACGAGGCGATGAGCAGGGCGGGCACGCCGAGGGCCTCGTCGCTGGGGGTGGGCGCGTACAGCACGGGTTCGCTGCGCGGCCTCTGCGGCGCCCCGTCGGCGTCGACCGGCACGGCCCAGGTCACGGCCCAGTGCGGCCGCAACCGCTCCTCGACGGGCCGATCGGCGAGGAGGGCGGCGTCGAGAGGGCCGGTGCGGGTGACGGTGCGGTATCGGTTTTCAAGCCCCGCCGGCGGGTGGGCCAATTCAAGCCCCGCCGGCGATTGAGGCGCGGGGTCCGGGGCGGAGCCCCGTGGCGTCGACCCCGTGTCCGTGATCACGACATAGGGCGCCTCATCCGAGCGACGCAAGGTCCGCACACCCGACTCCGTCGTGATCACGACCTCCGTCAACCCCGGCAGCGCAAGGAGGAGCGTGTCGTCCACACCCTCCAGCAACCGCGCGGCCAGCGCCTCCGCCGCGCCGTCCCGCAACGGAAGGATGACCACCGTGTCGTACGAATCAGGGGCGGAGCCCTCCGCCGCGAACGGCAGCCTCAGGAGCGGCACATGCCCGTCCCGGCGCCGCAGCTCGTCGCCGAGGTCCGGGCTGCGCAGCGCCGTGTCCGACGCGGCGAGCCGCGCGTCCGTCAGGGACCAGCGCACACCCCCGCTCCGGCCGACCACCGCGGGCTCGTCGGAGACGGCGAGCACGGCCGCGAAGCCGACGCCGAACCGGCCCACCGCGCCGCTCGTGTCCTCCCGCTTCGCGGAGGCCCGCAGCGTGGACAGCGACTCGACGCCCGCCTCGTCCAGGGGCGCGCCGGTGTTGGCGGCGGCGAGCACGCCGTCCTTCAAGGTGAGCGCGAGGCGGCCCTCGACGCCGGCCCGTGCGGCGGCATCCGCGGCGTTCTGCGCGAGTTCGACGACGAGGCGGTCGCGGTAGCCGCCGAGTGCGAGGTCCTCCTCGGCGTTGGCGTCCTCGCGGAAGCGGGCGGCGCTGCCGGACCACGCCTGGAGCACGGTGTGGCGCAGGCGCGCGGTGTCGAAGGGGTCGACGCCCTCCGGTGCGGGGCGCGCGATTCTGCTGACGCTCACGGGTGACTCCTCTGGGCGGCGTGGTCGTGATCGGCCGAACCGTATCGCGCAGGGTTCCCCGTGCTGCCGTGAGCATGCAGCCATGCCGGGGTTGACGTCACGGGGCTCCGCCCCGGACTCCGCGCCTCAAACTCCCCCAGCTAACGCTGGGAGGTGCCCCCTGCGGGGCTGGATTTGGTCACCCGCCCCCGGAAGCCGAAATGCAGCCTACGAGTGCCCCAAGTCGTCGTCCCCGTTGCCGGAGGCGACCGCTCCGACCGAGCCCGCGTCCGGCTCCACGCGGAGCGGGAACGTGTCGACCACCGTCTCGTCGATCACCGGAGGTGCCGGCCGCGGGGCCTTCGGCATGACGGCCGCCTCGGAGTGGCCACCGCAGCCGTACGACAGGGAGACGACCCGGCCGTCCGCCGGGGAGAACTCGTTGGCGCAGACGCCGAAGGCCTGGCCGAGCGAGCCGCCGATCTTCGCAAGGAAGCCGCAGGAGACGCAGGTGGCGGGGGCCGCCTGTGCCATGGGGGTCTTCGCCCCGAAGGAGTCCTCCCAGCGGTCGGCCGCGACATGCAGCCCGTACCGGGAGAGCACCCTCTCGCGGCGCAGGCCCAGCTCCTCGGCGACCGCGGCGATCGAGCCACGGGTGGGCGCGACCGGCAGCGTGCCCACCGGGCCCGCTGTGATCTCGACGTCCTCCGCCTCGACGAGCTCCGCCATGTCGTCCGAGACCGGAGAGTTCGGCGGCGGCGTGTCCTCCCCGGTGTAACCGGGCTCCAGGCGCAGATCGTCGGACTCGGTCGGCAGCAGATCGCCGGGGCCGAGGTCGCCGGGGCGGAGCCGCTCGCTCCACGGCACCCACTCGGGGGCCAGGAGGGCGTCGGGCCCTGGCAGCAGCACGACCTCGTCGAGCGTGACGTACTTGGCACGGGAGGCGCGGGCCACGGTGGCCGCCCAGCGCCAGCCCCGGTAGCCGAAGTCTTTGCACTCGAAGAGGTGCGTGACGACGCGGTCGCCCTCGACCACCGTCTCGACGTGCTCGCCGACCACACCGGGTGCCGCGGCCTCCTCGGCCGCTGCCCGGGCGATGTCCACCGCCTCCGCGCACAGACGGTCAGGGGTGCGGCTTCGCGTTGTCGCTGCGCTCACAGGTATCGCTTCTCTCCTACGCCGTCTCACGAGTGCGCCGTCCTGTGTGCGGGAGCGCGGACGGAGCGGACCGGAGGGCCGCGTCGACGTCCGCACCCGACGAACCGGGCGCGCCTACGCCATCCATTCTGCGGGATGGCCGAGAGGCGCGCGGCCGAGAACAACCGCCGCGGGCGCGCTACGCACGCTACCTCCTCTGGCGCCCTGGGCCCACACCGACGTACGAGGCGCACCTGGCCGGAAAGCCGACCAGCGTGTCCATAACGGCACTAGTACGCCCTCATAAGGGGCACCATTGCTGGGTGGCTGCCGGTAGGTCGTCGTTCAAGTCGTCGTCGGGTTCGTCGTCGCGCGCGTCGGACGCGCCGAACCCCCTTCGCAAAATCGGCCGTGCCCTGCACCTCCCTTTCACCGGCACCGCACGCGGTATCCGCAAGGCGACGCACGCGCACGGTGCGGGCGAGTCGGGGCTCGGAAAGCTCATCGAGCTGCACGCGCTGAACGGCGCGGGCGACGTCATGATCACGGTCGCCCTCGCCTCGACGGTGTTCTTCTCCGTGCCGACGGACGAGGCGCGCGGCCGGGTCGCCCTGTATCTCGCGATCACGATGGCGCCGTTCACGCTCCTCGCGCCCGTCATCGGGCCGCTGCTCGACCGGCTGCCGCACGGGCGGCGCGCCGCGATGGCCGCGTCGATGCTGGCGCGGGCGCTGCTCGCCCTCGTCCTCGCGGGCGCCGTGACGGGCGGCGGGCTCCAGCTGTACCCGGCGGCGCTCGGCGTCCTCGTCGCGTCGAAGGCGTACGGGGTGGTGCGCTCGGCGGTCGTCCCACGCCTCCTGCCACCCCGCTTCTCCCTGGTGAAGGCGAATTCGCGGGTCACGCTCGGCGGGCTGCTCGCCACGGGCGCGGCGGCGCCGGTCGGGGCGGGGCTGCAGGCGCTCGGGCCGCGCTGGCCGCTGTACGGGGCCTTCGTGCTGTACGTGTGCGGGATCTTCCTGTCGTACTCGATGCCGCACAAGGTGGACTCGGCGCGGGGCGAGAGCAAGGCGCTGCTCGCGGCGGACGAGGAGCATCTGCACGGGCCGGCGCGGACCAGGGCGCGCAAGCCGGGCCTGCGGACGGTCGGCCCGGCCGTCACGCACTCCCTCGCCGCGAACGCCACGCTGCGCTGTCTGTCCGGCTTCCTGATCTTCTATCTGGCGTTCCTGCTGCGCGAGCACCCGCTGTCCGGGCAGAGCGCGGCCGTCTCGCTCGGGATCGTGGGCGTGTCGGCGGGGGCGGGGAACGCGCTGGGCACGGCGGTCGGGGCGTGGCTGAAGGCGCGGGCCCCTGAGGTCATCATCGTGACGGTGCTCGCGGTGGTGCTCGGCGTGGCCGTCCTGTCCGCCGTCTTCTTCAGCCCGCTCATGACGGCGTGTCTGGGAGCGGTCGCCGGGTTCGCGCAGGCGCTGGCCAAGCTGTCCCTCGACGCGACGATCCAGCGGGACGTCCCGGAGGCGGTGCGCACCTCGGCGTTCGCCCGCGCGGAGACCTTGTTGCAGATGGCGTGGGTGGTGGGCGGCGCGATCGGGATCGCGCTGCCGCTGAACGGGGTGCTCGGGCTGAGTGTCGCGGCGGCCATCGTGGCGGCGGGCTGGCTGGCCACGGTGCGCGGGCTGCTGTCGTCGGCACGCCACGCCGGGCCCACGAGCCGGGCACGCGTGGCGTAGGCACTGCCTTCAAGGCGCAAACGCGACACCCGCTCCCCCACTCGGAGCGGGAGCGGCGCCGCCAGATAGCCTTCCGCCTATGACCTCCCAGCGTTTTGTTGCGCGCCACCGCCGCGCCGTTGCCGCCGTCGGTGCCGTCGGCGCCGGGCTCCTCGTCCTCTCCGCCTGCGACAAGCCGACGCCGCTCGCCACCGTCACGGTGGACCGCAACTCGGTGAACTCCGAGGCCAGCTGCTACAACGACGGCGACCCGCTGAAGCCGACCGAACTGCAGGGCTGCCTGAAGGACAAGGACGCCAAGTCCATCAAGGTGGACCCGGACGCCACGGTCCGCTTCGGTGTCGACCCGGAGATCGCCGACAAGGGCTGGACGCTCCTGATGAACGGCCAGCCGCTCACGGACTCCAGCAAGAAGACCTACCGCACGGTTCCGGGCAGCGTCTTCTTCAACCAGCAGTACGGCGCCTCCGGTTCCGCGACCACCGTCACGATCCTGTCGGGCGGCAACTCCAAGGCGTACGGCCTGTGGTCGTTCAAGCTCGAGAAGGACAGCTGACGAATACCGCAGCCCCCGCACACGTACTGATCGCCACCGCCGTCCCGGCCGAACGGGACGCGGTGGCGGGCGCGCTGCACGATCACCCCACGCTTGACGTCGTAGCCGTCGGGGTCGGACCCGCCGCCGCGGCCGCCGGCACCGCGACCGCGCTCACGAAGGCCGAACTCGCGGGCAGCCCGTACACGCTGGTCGTCTCGGCCGGCATCGGCGGCGGCTTCACGGCCGCCCCCGGCGCGGTCCTGGTCGCGGACGCGATCACCGTCGCCGATCTGGGCGCCGAGACCGCCGAGGGCTTCGTCCCCGTCACCGAACTCGGTTTCGGCACCGTCACCCACACGCCCCCGGAGTCCCTCGTAAGGGACCTCGCGTCGGCCGCCTCCGCCACGGTCGGCACCGTGCTCACCGTCTCCACGGTGACCGGCACCGCCGACCGCGCCGCGCTGCTCGCGCAGCGCCACCCCGGCGCCGTGGCCGAGGCGATGGAGGGCTTCGGGGTCGCAGAGGCCGCCGCCGCGCACGGCGTGCCGGTGGCAGAGATACGCGCCGTCTCCAACGCCGTCGGCCCCCGCGACCGCGACGCCTGGCGTATCGGTGACGCGCTCGCCGCGCTGGCCTCCGCCTTCGGGAAGACCGCGCCCGTACTGGAGAGTTGGAAGAACACATGACCGACACCGCAGCGGGGGCCGAGCCCACCCGCATCGCCTTCTCGCCCTGCCCGAACGACACCTTCGTCTTCGACGCCTGGGCCCACGGCCGCGTCCCCGGCGCGCCCGCGCTCGACGTGACCTTCGCCGACATCGACATCACCAACGGCGTCGCCGAACGCCGCGAGGACGCCTACGAGCTCCTCAAGGTGTCGTACGCGGTCCTGCCGTACGTCCTCGACGACTATGCGCTGCTGCCGTGCGGCGGCGCGCTCGGGCGCGGTTGCGGACCCCTCGTCCTCACCCGTGAGCCGGGCGTGGACCTGTCCGACAAGCGCGTCGCGGTGCCGAGCGAGACCTCCACCGCCTACCTGCTGTTCCGGCTCTGGGCCGCGGACGTGGTGCCCGGTGGCGGCGTCGGCGAGATCGTCGTCATGCCGTTCCACGAGATCATGCCCGCCGTGCGCGACGGCAAGATCGACGCCGGACTCGTCATCCACGAGGCCCGCTTCACGTACCAGAACTACGGCCTGCACAAGCTCGCCGACATGGGCGAGCACTGGGAGGCCACGACGGGCCTGCCGATCCCGCTCGGCGCGATCATCGCGCGGCGCTCGCTGGGCGCCGAGAAGCTGCGCTCCTACGCGGACGCCGTACGCACGTCGGTACGGATGGCCTGGGACGACCCCGAGGCCAGCCGCCCGTACGTCATGGCGCACGCGCAGGAGATGGACCCGTCCGTCGCCGACCAGCACATCGGCCTGTACGTCAACGAGTTCACGGCCGACCTCGGCGAGGACGGCTACGCGGCGATCCGCGGTCTGCTGACCCGGGCCGCCGCGGAGGGCCTGGTCCCGGCGCTCGCGCCGGACGCGCTGTCCTTCCCGTAGCGGGGTAGCGGTAGCGGCTCAGACGTCCAGCTGGTCCGCCACCGCCCGCAGCAGACCGGCGATCTTCGCGCCCGCGGCCTTGTCCGGGTAGCGGCCGCGCTCCAGCATCGGGGTGATGTTCTCCAGCAGCGTCGTCAAGTCCTGGACGATCGAGGCCAGTTCGTCCGGCTTGCGGCGCTGTGCCGCCGCGATCGAGGGTGTCGGGTCCAGGATGGTGACCGAGAGCGCCTGGTCGCCGCGCTGTCCTGCGACGACCCCGAACTCGACCCGCTGGCCGGGCTTGAGGGCGTCCACGCCTGCGGGAAGTACGGAGGAATGCACGAAGACGTCGCCGCCGTCGTCGCGGGAGAGGAAGCCGAAGCCCTTCTCGCTGTTGAACCACTTGACCTTGCCGGTAGGCACGTGAAGTCCTCGTCCTCGTACTAGAAGAAAACGCTGGGATAAAGCGGCTGGATAGCAGGACAGCGGGCCGTGGTCCGACCCGCCGTCACCAAGACTATTGCTCCCGGGGCCGGTGACAAGATGTCGCCCGAGGGTTCGCTCGCTGGTCCGTGCTGGTCTGTGCCTGGCCCCTGTTTGTCTCTCTGCGCTGGGAACTACCCTTGCTGGGTGCGCGACAAAACCCAAGCCAATTCCGCGGTGGCCGAGACCGGCCCCGGCGACGGCCTCGTGAAAGCAGGCGGCATCGTCTTCATCGTGGGGGCGATCGCCACCCTCGTCACGATGGCGCCGCTGTTCCTCCACACCGACCCGTTCCCGACGATTTCCTATGCCGTGTGCATGCTGATGGGCGTCGGGTTCGTCATCGCCGCGGCCGGAGTGCTCCGCGGCGTCGCCGCGCAACGCCGTCAGGCGCGCTCGGCGACGTAACCCTCCAGCCAGGCCGGGAACTCGGTCAGGTCCTTCAGCACCACGTCGGCGCCCGCCGACCGCAGTTCGGCGGCGTCGCACGGGCCTGTCGTCACGCCCACGGACAGGGCGTTCGCGGTGCGTGCCCCGCGTACGTCGCCGACATGGTCGCCGACGTAGACGCTCGCGCCGTGCTCGCGCAGCGCGTGGCCCTTGCCCTCGGCCCACAGGTTGCCGATGACGGCGTCCGCGTCGATGCCGAGGTGCGCCAGGTGCAGCTTGGCGTTCGGCTCGTACTTCGCGGTGACGACGATCGCCCGGCCGCCCGCCGCGTGCACGGCGGCTATGGTCTCGCGCACGCCCGCCATCGCCGGCGTCGGCTCGATCGCGTATGTGGGATACATCTCACGGAAGCGGTCGACCATCGCCGGGATCTGCTCCGGCGGGCACCAGTTCGCCAACTCGTCGGTCAGCGGCGGGCCCAGGCGCGACACGACCAGGTCCGCGTCGACCTGCACCCCGGTCTCCTCGGACAGCGCGACCCAGGTGGCACGGATGCCGGGCCGGGAGTCGATCAGCGTCATGTCGAGATCGAAGCCGACGGTGGGGCCGGTGGGCGTGGGGTCTGTGTGGGGAGCCATGGGGATCATTCTGCCTGCCCGCCGACGGCTTCCCCGCAGGCGATCCCAGGGGCACCATGGGCCCCCATGAACCGCACCCGCCTCGCCCTCGGCGCCGCCCTCGTCCTCGCGCTCACCCTGTCCGCCTGCAGCTCGGACGACGGCGGGGGCGCCGCCAAGCCCGCCGCCAAGGCCTCCGGCAGCCACACGGTCGGCACCGCGATGGGCGACGTGAAGGTGAAGAACCTCCCCGAGCGCGTGGTCGTCCTCAACACCGCCGGGCTCGACTCGGCGATCACGCTCGGCGTGCGGCCCGTGGGAGCCACCCGGGCCGGCGGTGAGCAGACCCTCCCCGCGTACCTGCCCGCGTCGAAGACCAAGGGCATCACCGAGGTCGGCGAGCGGAACAGTCCCGACCTGAAGAAGATCGCCGCGCTGAAGCCCGACCTGATCATCGGCGACAAGGCCCACGACGGCCGGCGCTACGAGCAGCTCGGCGCCATCGCCCCCACCGTCCTCACCGGCTCCGCCGACTACGCGTGGAAGCGGAACTTCCTCGTGCACGCCGACGCGCTCGGCGAGAAGGCGCGGGCCCGGCAGGTGGCGGCCAAGTACAAGACCCACGTCGCCGCCGTCACCAAGGCCGTGGGCGGGGCGGGCGCGGCGGCGCGGACCGAGGTCAACGTCGTCCGGTTCGTCGCGGGCTCCGACATCCGCATCTACGGCAGGCGGACCCCCACCGGCACGATCCTGTCCGACGTGGGCCTCGGCCGCCCCGCGATCACGAACCAGGCTCGGGGCGGCCTCTCGTACGACGTGGGGCCCGAGCAGATCGGCAAGGCGGACGCGGACGCCATCTTCACGTCCACGTACGGCAATCCGGGCCTGGCCAAGGTCGCGGAGGCGACCACGAGCGGCCAGTGGCGCGGCATCAGGGCGGTGCGGGACAGCCGGGTCTACAACGTCGGCGACGGACTGTGGGCGGACGGCGTCGGCTACACGGCGGCCGACCAGATCCTCTCGGAGCTGCAGTCGGACCTGGCGCGGTAGGCGAAGGAGCCGGTTTTTATTGGGGGCTAGGCTAGAGACGGGGCGAGCGTGCCCGCCACACCAGGTAGAGCGCCGAGGCGAACGCCGCGCACCGCAGCACCCACGGCCACGTCTCGTCGAGCGCGCCGCTCAGCCTGCCGCCGGGGATCGGATCGCCCCACCGCCCGTCGCCACGCCCCCACAACCAGACGATGCCGGTGAGCGCGGCAAGCCCCGGCAGGCCGAACACCGCCAACTTCTTCTGCCCGATGGTCAGCTGCCGGGACAGGTAGATGACGGCCCAGCCGAGCAGCAGCACGAGGATGTTGCCGAGTACGGCGCCGACGACCAGGGCGAGGGCGGCGAGCAGCAGGAAGGGCTGATTGAAGGAGCGGCCGAAGGAGGCGCGGGGGACGCGGGACGCCTTGCGGCGGGGCCGGAACCGGAGGCGGGGCCTGGCGGTTCCTGGCTCCGCGCCCTCGACGCCGTCGTCCTCTTCGTCGTCCTCGTCCTCTTCGTACGCGTACTCGTCCTCGGCCCTGGCCCTGGCCGGTTCAGGGAGTGGGCGTTTGCGGAGGTCGGGGCCGCGGCCCGCACCGGGCGGCTTGAGTATGTCCGGGATCTCTATGCCGCCGACGAACCCCGGCACGTCGTCGACCTCGGTGCCCGGTATGCCGCCCCCGGCGCGCCACCAGTCGGCGGCCTCGAGCGTGCCCAGTTCGTCGGTGCCGGCGAGGTGTACGGGGGTCGGGCCATCGTCCGCGTCCACGGGTGGCTCGTCCGGCGCGGCCTTGCGGCGTACGCGGGCCTTCGGCACGATCCGGCCGAGCGTGCCTCTGCTCTGCTCGGGTTCGTCGCCCGCGGGACCGAAGTCGTAGGTGCCGTCGCCGTCCTTCGCGCCGGCGACGATCTGGTCCGGCGTGCCGATCCGGCCGATCAGTCTGCGTACGGCGGCCGGGGTTTCGGCGCCGCCCGCTGCGCGGCGTCGGTCGATCTCGGTGCGCAGGTCTGCGACGAGGCGCATGCGGGTCGACGACGGCAGTTGCCGTGACTGGGCCAGGTCTCCGACCTTGCTCAGGTAGTCGAAGACGATCTGATCACTCTCGATCCCCACGAAGTCCCCTCCGGGGTGGCGCTGTTGACGTGTCGACGGTATCGCGAATGGGTTCGGTCGTCCGTATCGCGAATGGTCACGGTCGTCCGTCCCCCGGTCACGGGGCTCTGCCCCGGACCCCGCGCCTCAATCGCCGGCGGGGCTATAAATACCGACCCCCCGCCGGGCTCGAAATGTCCAGTCCCGCCGGGCTCGAGCCATCAAGTCCCGCCGGGCTCGAAATATCTGGGCCCGCCGGGATCGATCCATCAAGTGCCGCGGGGCTTGATCTATCAAGCCCCGCCGGCGATTGAGGCGCGGGGTTCGGGGCGGAGCCCCGAGGGCGTAACGACGGTGCTGCGGGTTCGGGCCGCTAACGTGGGTGGGATGAGCGACGAGCAGACGACCGCGGCAGCACCCCGCTCCCTCGCGGAAGCGCTCCGCGCGCGCGACGACGGGTCCCTCGCAGCACTCCTGCGCGCCCGCCCCGATCTGCTCGGCCCCGTGCCGAACGACATGACGCAGCTCGCCACCCGCGCCGGCACCCGCGCCTCGGTGATCCGCGCGCTCGAGCGCCTGGACCGGTACACGCAGCAGGTGGCGCAGGCCCTCGCGGTGGCCCCGGACCCGACGACGTACGGAACGCTGGAGACCCTCCTCCCCGGCGAGGACTCCGCCGCCGCGCTCCCCCGCGCCGTCGCCACCCTCCGCGGTCAGGCCCTCGTCTGGGGCGGCGACGACGACCAGCTGCGCCTCGTCCGCACCGCCCGCGAACTGCTCGCGCCCACCCCGCAGCACCCGTCCCCGACCGGCCTCGGCCCGACCGTCGCGGAGGTCACGTCCGGGATGTCGCCGGGGCGTGTGCAGGAGATCGTCGGGGCGGCGGGCCTGCCGTCGACGCACGACCCGGTGTCGGCCGTGGCCGCGCTCACCGCCCTGTTCACCGACCCGACCCGGATGTCGGCGCTGCTCGACGACGCGCCGGCCGAGTCCATCGACGTACTGAACCGGCTGGTGTGGGGCCCGCCGTACGGGCAGGTCACGGCCCAACCGGCGGCGCACCTGCGGTGGTTGCTCGACCGCGGTCTGCTCGTGCCGACGAACCCCGGCACCGTGGTGCTGCCCCGGGAGGTGGCGCTGCATCTGCGCGGCGGCCGCGCCCACCGGGGCCTCGAACCGCTCGCGCCTCCCGTACGGGAGAAGGCGACGCACCGTCCACAGGTTGTGGACGCCGCGGCGGCGGCCGAGGCGTACACGGCGGTGTCGACCGTCGAGGAGCTGCTGAAGGACTGGGACGAGGGCGGCCCCGCCGTGCTCCGCGCGGGCGGCCTCAGCGTCCGCGACCTCAAGCGCACCGCCGTCGCCCTCGACAGCACCGAGCCGACCGCCGCCTTCTGGGTCGAACTCGCCTATGCGGCAGGCCTGTTGGCCTCCGACAGTGAGGCCGACGAGCGCTACGCCGCGACGCCCGCGTACGACGAGTGGGTGCTGCTGCCGCCCGCCGAGCGCTGGGAGCGGCTCGCGGCGGCGTGGCTGCCCGCGACCCGCACGGCGGGCCTGGTGGGCAGCCGGGACGGCAAGGACAGAACGCTGTCCGCCCTCGGCCCGCACCTGGACCGTTCGGCGGCTCCCGAGGTACGGGGCCGGGTCCTCGCCCTGCTGCTCACCGAGCTGCCGGAAGGGGCCTCCCCCGACCCCGACTCCGTGATCGAACGCCTCACCTGGGAGCGTCCGTCCCCCGCCGCCCTCGACCTGCGCACCCGCCTCGCCCAGTGGACGCTGGCCGAGGCCGAGCTGCTCGGCATCACCGGCCGCGGCGCGCTCTCGGCGCACGGCAGGACGCTGCTCCGGTCCCCGGACGACGACCACGCCGCCCCGCACCCCCTCACCCCCGCCGAAGCGGCCCTCACCGCCGCCCGCGCCGCGAAGATCCTGGCGCCGCTGCTGCCCGAGCCGCTCGACCACGTCCTCCTCCAGGCCGACCTCACGGCGGTCGCGCCAGGACCCCTGGAGCGCCCGCTCGCGGACGCCCTCTCCGTACTCGCGGACATCGAGTCGAAGGGCGGCGCCACCGTCTACCGCTTCACTCCGGGCTCGGTGCGCCGCGCGCTCGACTCCGGCCGCACGGCGTCCGACCTGCAGACCTTCCTCGCCCAGCACTCCCGTACGCCCGTCCCGCAGCCCCTCGCCTACCTCATCGACGACGTCGCCCGCCGCCACGGCCATCTGCGGATCGGCGCGGCCTCCGCGTACGTGCGCTGCGACGACGACGCCGTGCTCGGCGAGATCATGGCTGACAGGCGGTCCGCGCCGCTGCGCCTGCGCCGCCTCGCGCCGACCGTCCTCGCGGCGCAGGCCGACCCGGGCACGCTCCTCGAAGGCCTGCGCTCCATGGGCTTCGCCCCGGCCGCCGAGACTCCCGAGGGCGACGTCCTGATCGCCCGCGCGCACGCCCACCGCACCCCGCCCCGCACCGCGCCCGACCCGGTCCCCGACGGCCCGCCGCTGCCCGACGACACCCTCATCGACGCGGCGCTGCGGGCGATCCGCGCCGGCGACGCCGCCTCCACCGCCCCGCGCAAGCAGGCCCCGGCCCACCCCGGCAACGGCGAGCTGCCGCGCACCGGATCCGCCGAGACCCTCGCCACGATGCAGGCGGCCGTCCTCACCGGTGAGGCCCTCTGGATCGGCTACGTCAACGCGGAGGGCGCCGCGAGCCAGCGCGTCATCGCCCCCGTCCGCGTCGAGGGCGGCTTCGTCACCGCCTACGACCACACGGCCGACGAGGTCCGCACCTATCCGCTGCACCGGGTGACGGGGGTGGCGGAGCTCTCCGAGCAGTGATGCCCCGCGCTTGCCGGGATGCGGCACACTGGACGTTTGGCCCGTGCGGAAGGGATGTACGTACGTGAACGGTCCACTCATCGTCCAGAGCGACAAGACACTGCTCCTCGAGGTCGACCACGAGAGGGCCGACGCCTGCCGCCGATCCATCGCCTCGTTCGCCGAGCTGGAGCGGGCTCCCGAGCACATCCACACCTACCGGGTGACGCCGCTCGGGCTGTGGAACGCGCGGGCCGCCGGGCACGACGCGGAGCAGGTCGTGGACGCGCTGGTGGAGTTCAGCCGGTACCCCGTGCCGCACGCGCTGCTCGTCGACATCGCCGAGACGATGGACCGCTACGGGCGGCTCACGCTCAGCAAGCACCCGGCGCACGGGCTCGTGCTCACCAGCACCGACCGTCCCGTCCTGGAGGAGATCCTCCGCTCGAAGCGGATCCAGCCGCTGGTCGGCAACAGGATCGACGCCGACACCGTCGCCGTGCACCCCTCCGAGCGCGGCCAGATCAAGCAGACGCTGCTGAAGCTGGGCTGGCCGGCCGAGGACCTCGCCGGGTACGTGGACGGCGAGGCGCACGAGATCGAGCTCGACGAGGCCGAGTGGTCCCTGCGCCCGTACCAGAAGCAGGCCGTGGAGAACTTCTGGCACGGCGGGTCCGGTGTCGTCGTCCTCCCCTGTGGCGCGGGCAAGACGCTCGTCGGTGCCGGGGCCATGGCCGAGGCGAAGGCGACCACGCTGATCCTCGTCACGAACACCGTCTCGGCCCGCCAGTGGAAGCACGAGCTGGTGCGGCGGACGTCGCTGACCGAGGAGGAGATCGGCGAGTACAGCGGTACGAGGAAGGAGATCCGCCCGGTCACCATCGCCACGTACCAGGTCCTGACGACGAAGCGGAAGGGTGTGTACCCGCACCTGGAGCTCTTCGACTCCCGCGACTGGGGCCTCGTCGTCTACGACGAGGTGCACCTGCTGCCCGCGCCGGTCTTCAAGTTCACGGCCGACCTCCAGGCGCGCCGCCGCCTCGGGCTCACCGCCACCCTCGTACGTGAGGACGGGCGCGAGTCCGACGTGTTCTCGCTCATCGGCCCCAAGCGGTTCGACGCTCCGTGGAAGGAGATCGAGGCGCAGGGCTACATCGCCCCGGCGGACTGCGTCGAGGTACGGGTCAACCTCACCGACTCCGAGCGACTCGCGTACGCCACCGCCGAGGCCGAGGAGAAGTACCGGTTCTGTGCGACGACGGCCACGAAGCAGAAGGTGACGGAGGCGCTGGTCCGCAAGCACGCGGGTGAGCAGACGCTCGTCATCGGCCAGTACATCGACCAGCTCGACGAGCTGGGCGAGCACCTGGACGCGCCGGTCATCAAGGGCGAAACGACGAACGCGGTGCGCGAGAAGCTCTTCGAGTCGTTCCGCCAGGGCGAGATCAGCGTGCTGGTCGTGTCGAAGGTCGCGAACTTCTCGATCGACCTCCCCGAGGCGACGGTCGCGATCCAGGTGTCCGGCACGTTCGGCTCGCGCCAGGAGGAGGCGCAGCGGCTCGGCCGTGTGCTGCGGCCGAAGGCGGACGGGCACGAGGCGCGCTTCTACTCGGTCGTCGCCCGCGACACCATCGACCAGGACTTCGCAGCGCACCGGCAGCGCTTCTTGGCTGAGCAGGGGTACGCCTACCGGATCGTCGACGCGGACGAACTCCTGGCGGAGAGCTGACCCGTCGTCCTACCGGGAACCGGCGCCCCACGCCACGGGGCTCCGCCCCGGACCCCGCGCCTCAATCGCCGGCGGGGCTTGAAATGCCCGGTTCCCCGACCGTGGCGGTCGGGCGTCACCGGCTTGGGCAATCTGCCGCCTTGGGCGGCAGGGTGGGCAAGGCGGCACCCCGGTGCAGGCTGCGAGTTGCGGTGGGGCCCGCCACGGCGCAGCCGAGCAGGGCCACTCCGGCCAGCGGATACGGCGACGCCAATGGCTGCTGCCACCAGGCGAGGTGGAGGTCCAGGTCGCCCTCGTGCGGCAGTAGCCACATGGTGCGGGCCGTGAAGAGGGCCGCGAGTGCCCACGCCGTACGGCGCCACCCCTCGGCCCACACCACCGCGATCAGCGGCACACACCACACCCAGTGGTGCGACCAGCTGATCGGCGAGACGAGGAGTGCCGTGAGCGCGGCAAGGACGACACCCCGCGCCGGAGTCCTGGCGGCCCGGGCCGCGTACAGCCCGGCCACACCGACGGCGGCCGCCGGCACCGCCCACAGCAACCCCGGTTCGGCCTCGTGCAACACCCGCGCGACCAGCCCCTGCAAGGACTGGTTGTCGACGATCCACGCCTTGCCGACCCGCCCCGTCTCGTAGAGCCGCCGCGTCCAGAACTCCCCACTGGCGTACGGCAGGACGAGCGCACCCACCGCGACGGTGCCGACGAACCCGGCCACCGCGTGCGCCGCCTCCCGCCGCCTCCCCGCAAGGAACAGGTACACGATGAAGACGGCGGGCGTGAGCTTGATGCCGGTCGCGATGCCGAGTGCGAGGCCCTTGCCGGGCGCGCCGGGCGGCCTGGTCAGGTCCCACAGGATCAGGCACGCGAGGGCGAGGTTGATCTGCCCGAACAGCACCGTCTGGAAGACCGGTTCGAGCCACAGCGCGAGCGCGGCGACCGCGCACACCCCCGCCCACGTCACCCGCAGCCCCGCGAACCGGCAGGACAGCCGGACCAGCACCACGACCAGCCCGATGTTGCCGATGAGGAAGACCGCCTTGAGGACGCCCAGCGGAACCCACGCCGTCGGCACGAAGAGCAGCGCCGCGAACGGCGGGTACGTGGCGGGCAGTTGCCACTCGGTGACCGTGAACCCGTACAGATCACCGCCACCGGCGAGCACGGCGGCCCCCTCGGCCCGATAGACGAGAACATCCGCCATCGGGGCGGACCGGAGAACGCAGAGAGCGAGAAGCGCACCCACGGAGGCCGCAAGAAGAACAAACGGCCCAGCGGCACGCATACGGTCAATCACGACAACTGACCCTATTTCAGCCCTTGCAGCAGGTGCGCCATTCAGGCCCCGGCGGCGAGTGAGCCACATCGGGCCCCGCTCCGGGACGGGACTCGCGGGGCCCGGGGCAGAACCCCGCGACCCCGCCCCCGCGCAGCTCAGAAACTCCCCCGGAACCTCCGCAGCCGCAGACTGTTGCCCACCACGAACACCGACGAGAACGCCATCGCCGCCCCCGCGATCATCGGATTCAACAACCCCGCCGCGGCCAGCGGAACCGCCGCCACGTTGTACGCGAACGCCCAGAACAGGTTGCTCTTGATCGTGTTCAGCGTCCGCCGCGAAAGCCGAATCGCGTCCACGGCCGACCGCAGGTCACCCCGTACGAGCGTGAGGTCACCCGCCTCGATCGCCGCATCCGTCCCCGTCCCCATCGCAAGACCGAGATCCGCCTGCGCGAGCGCCGCCGCGTCGTTGACCCCGTCGCCGACCATGGCCACCGAACGCCCCTCGCCCTGAAGGCGCTTGACGACGTCGACCTTGTCCTGCGGCAGCACCTCCGCGATGACGTCCGCCGGATCCGTGATCCCGACCTCCGCCGCCACGGAACGGGCGACCGCCTCGTTGTCCCCGGTCAGCAGCACCGGCCGCAGCCCGAGCCCCCGCAGCCGCCGGACGGCCTCCGCGCTGGTCTCCTTCACCGCGTCGGCCACCTCGAGCACCGCACGCGCCTCGCCGTCCCAGGCCACGGCGATCGCCGTACGCCCGGCCTCCTCGGCCTCGGCCTTCGCCCGCGCGAGCCCCTCCGGAAGCCGGATCTCCCACTCCCGGAGCAACTGCTCGCGCCCGACCAGCACCGCGTGCCCGTCCACGACACCCTGGACACCGAGACCCGCGACGTTCACGAAGTCCTCGGGCGTCGGCAGCGCCCCGACCTCGGCCGCCGCCCCCGCCGCCACGGCCTGCGCGATCGGGTGCTCGGACGCGTGCTCCAACGCCCCGGCGAGGCGCAGCACTTCGGCCCGCTCGACGCCCTCGGCGGTGTGCGTGCCGAGCAGCGTCATACGTCCGGTGGTCACGGTTCCGGTCTTGTCGAGGACGATCGTGTCGACCTTACGAGTGGTCTCCAGGACCTCCGGGCCCTTGATGAGGACGCCGAGCTGGGCGCCGCGACCGGTGCCGACCATGAGGGCGGTGGGCGTCGCGAGCCCGAGGGCGCACGGGCAGGCGATGATCAGGACGGCGACGGCTGCGGTGAACGCGGCCGTCCACCCCGCCCCGTTCCCCAGCCAGAAGCCGAGCGTGGCGATGGCGAGCGCGATGACGACCGGGACGAAGACCGCGGAGATCTTGTCGGCGAGGCGCTGGGCTGCGGCCTTGCCGTTCTGCGCGTCCTCGACGAGCTTCGCCATGCGGGCGAGTTGCGTGTCGGCGCCGACGCGGGTGGCCTCGACGACGAGGCGTCCGCCGACGTTCAGCGTCGCGCCCGTGACCGCGTCCCCGGTCGCGACCTCTACGGGCACGGACTCGCCGGTGAGCATGGAGGCGTCCACGGCGGAGGTGCCCTCGACGACGGCGCCGTCCGTGGCGATCTTCTCGCCGGGGCGGACCAGGAAGCGGTCGCCGACCTTCAAGTCACTGACGGGGACGGTCTCTTCGCGCCCGCCGTCCCGGATGACGGTGACATCCTTCGCGCCGAGTTCGAGCAGCGCCCTGAGCGCGGCGCCCGCCTTCCGCTTCGAGCGCGCCTCGAAGTAGCGGCCCGCGAGGATGAAGGCGGTGACTCCGGCGGCGGCCTCCAGGTAGATGTTCCCGGCGCCGTCGCTGCGCCCGATGGTCAGCTCGAAGGGGTGCGTCATGCCGGGCTCGCCGGCCGTGCCGAAGAACAGCGCCCACAGCGACCACAGGAACGCGGCGGAGACCCCGACCGAGACCAGGGTGTCCATCGTCGCGGCCCCGTGCCGCGCGTTCGTGAACGCCGCCTTGTGGAAGGGCCAGGCCGCGTACGTGACGACGGGCGCGGCGAGCGTCAGGGACAGCCACTGCCAGTACTCGAACTGGAGGGCGGGGATCATCGCCATGGCGACGACCGGGGCGGCGAGCGCGACGGCGGTGATCAGCCGCTGGCGCAGCGGCCGGAGTTCGTCGCCCTCCTCGGGGGCTTCCGCCGCCTGGGCGGGCGGTGCGGGCTCCTGTGCCGTGTAGCCGGTGGCCTCGACGGTGGCGATCAGGTCCGCGACCTCGATGCCGCCGTCGAAGCTGACCTTGGCCTTCTCGGTCGCGTAGTTGACGGTCGCCTCGACGCCGTCCATCCGGTTCAGCTTCTTCTCGATGCGGGCGGCGCACGACGCGCAGGTCATGCCGCCGATGGCGAGTTCCACCTGCGCGGATGGGGCGACGGTGTGCGCCGACATGCTGCCTCCTCGGTGAACGGTACCCGGGGCGGGTACCCCCTAATGAGATCCATTTATACCCCTAGGGGGTATCAATCGCAAGGCCGGGTCCGGCTTGACTTCATACCCCCTAGGGGTATCTTCGTAGGCATCCTACCTAGGAGTCGTCATGCGTACCGGACTGAAGATCACCGCCTTCGCCGCCGCCGTAGCCGCCACGTTCGGGACCGCGTACGGAGTGGGCAGCGGCGTCTCGCCCGTGACCGCCGAGAAGCAGCCGGCCGCGGAGCACGGCGGAAGCGGACACGCGGAGTCGGCCGAGGTCCCGACGACGAACGCCGTGCCCGGCGGGCTGCAGGTGTCCGATCGGGGCTACTCGCTCGACCTGGAGAAGGACCGGCTGCCCGGTACGAGCGGCGAGCTCCGCTTCACCATTCGCAAGGACGCCACCGGCAAGCCCGTGACCTCGTACAAGGAGGAGAACGACAAGGAGCTGCACCTGATCGTGGCCTCGCGGGACCTGACCGCGTACCGGCATCTGCATCCCGTGCGCGCCGCCGACGGGACGTGGTCCACGCCCGTCTCGCTGCCGAAGGCGGGTGACTACCGGGTCTTCGCGGACTTCACGCCGCAGGGCGAGAAGGAGGGGCTCACGCTCGGCGCGGGGCTCGGCGTCGCGGGGACGTACGCGCCCGAGCCGCTGCCGGAACACGCCGCGCGGGCGACCGTCGGCGACGGGTACGAGGTGCGGATCGAGGGGGCGCTGCGGCCGGGGACCCCGCGCGAACTGACGCTCGGCGTCTACAAGGACGGGCGGCCCGTCACCGATCTGGAGCCCTACCTCGGCGCGTACGGGCACCTGGTCGCGCTGCGCGCCGGTGACCTCGCGTACCTTCACGTTCACCCGCACGACGGCAGGCCGGGGCCGGAGGTTTCCTTCACCGCGACCGCGCCGAGCGCGGGGACCTACCGGCTGTTCCTTGACTTCAAGCACGACGGGGAGGTCAGGACGGCTGCGTTCACGGTGCACGCGGCGTAAAGTGAGCGGGACATTGGACTAGACCTGTCTGGGCCCATCGCCGGGGCCCGGGGCAGGTCGACGCGACAGGAGCCTCATGAGCAAGCGTGCAGTCCTGGAGGTGATCGCCCTCGACGCCGAGGACGCGATCGCCGCTCAGGCCGGGGGTGCGGACCGCCTGGAGCTGGTCACCGACATGGCGGCGGACGGGCTGACGCCGTCGGTGGACACGTTCACGGCGATCCGCCGCGCGGTCGACATCCGGCTGCGCGTGATGCTGCGGCTCGCGGACGGCTTCGACGCGGGGGACGTGTCGGCGCTCGTCCGGGCCGCGCGGGAGCTGCGGGCTGCGGGGGCGGACGAGTTCGTGCTCGGGTTCCTGGACGAGCAGGGCGGCCCCGACCTCGCGGCCGTCGAACGGATCGTGGCGGAGCTCGACGGCTGCCGGTGGACGTTCCACCGGGCGATCGACCGGGCCGCGGACCGCGACGCGCTCCGCAAGCAGCTCGCCGACCTGCCGGGGCTCGACACGTACCTCACCGCCGGTTCGGCGGACGGGGTCGACGCGGGGCTCGACGTACTCCTCGCGGAGGCGGGGCGCTCCGCTGCCGGCGAGCCGGGGTACGAGCAGCAGATCCTGGTGGGCGGGGGGCTCCGCCTGGACCATGTGCCGGGGTTGCGGGCGGCGGGGGTCTCGGCCTTCCACATCGGCGGAGCGAGTCGCCCCGCGGGGTGGGCGGGTCCTGTTGCGGCGGATGCGGTGAGGGTGTGGCGGGAGGCGTTGGACGGTTAGCCCGTCGGCCCCGGCCTCCCGGCCTTACGCCACGGGGCTCCGCCCCGGACCCCGCGCCTCAATCGCCGGCGGGGCTGAAAAGAACGGGGCTCCGCCCCCGAGCCCGCGCCTCAAACGCCGACGGGACTGAAAGAACGGGGCTCCGCCCCCGAGCCCGCACCTCAAACGCCGACGAGGCTGAAAGAACGGGGCTCCGCCCCGGACCCGGCGCCTCAAACGCCGACGAGGCTGAAAGAACGGGGCTCCGCCCCGAGCCCGCACCTCAAACGCCGACGAGGCTGAAAGAACGGGGCTCCGCCCCGGACCCGGCGCCTCAAACGCCGACGAGGCTTGAATGGCTTCGGTCGCCAGCGGGGACCAGATCGGGGCTTCGCCCCGAGCCCCGCTGCTGAATCGCCGCAAGGGCTTGATCTGCCCACCTTCCCGCAGGCAATGGCCCTGCCGCCGCCCATCTCCCACCTACCCGCCCCCTCCGGGGGCGTCGGCCCGAAGGGGTGCCGCGCCCGGAGGGGGCACCATGTGGCGCAGGTTCACGGAGTGTCGCCCCCCCGCCTTGGGCCACCGTGTCGCGCAGGCCTGCGGGCGCCCGAGCGCGCCTCCCGCTCGGCTATCTCCCACCCGCCCGCCCCCTCCAGGGGCGTCGGCCTCACGGGGTGCCGCCCCCGCCTGGGGCACCGGACCGCGCAGGCCCACGGTCGGCCGCACCCGCCTTGGGCAATCTGCCGCCTAGGGCGGCAGGGTGGGCAAGGCGGCACCCCGGTGCAGCGCAACGCGAACAACCTCCGCCGACCCCGGCACAGCCCCAAAACCCCGGTGCAGGCCGCACCTACGGAAGGCGCCGACCACGGCACAGCACCGGAACCCCGGCTCCGCGCATGAACCACCGCAGGCGCCCGCACCGCCAACGCCCCGGCTCGCCGCAAGCGATCGCGCCCGGGGGCCGGAGCCCCCGGAGGGGGCGGGCGGGTGGGAGCTGAGCAGGACGACCGGCCCGGCACGGGTCTGCGGGCACAACGTTCAGCCACCCCCGGGTGGGCACGGCGGCACCCCGGTGCCGCGCAACGAGTACGACGGGCGGCCCCCGGCCCGGCTCAGAAACCCGGCGCCGCGCAACGAGAACGACCGGCGCCGACCCCGGCACAGCCCCAAAACCCCGGTGCAGGCCGCACCTACGGCAGGCGCCGACCACGGCACAGCCCCGAAACCCCGGCGCCGCGCCATCGGGACCAGAGGCCCCACCCCGGCTACACCAACTGCCGCGGCAGCGGCGCCGCGTGGGTCACCACCAGGCCCGACACCGCCCGCGTAAGCGACACGTACAACCGCCGCAGCCCCGTCCGCTCGTCCGGTTCCGCGGCGACCACGGCCGCCGGCTCGTCCAGGACCACGTAGTCGTACTCCAACCCCTTGGCGAGGGACGCCGGCACCAGCGTCAACCGCGCCGACGCCGTCGTCTCCTCGCCCGGGGCGAGATACGCCAACCCGGCCTCCGCCAATGCCGCGCCGAGCGACCCGCACCGCGCGTCCGCCGCGATGAGCCCGACCGAGCCCTCGTTCCGCAGCGCCTCGACGCACGCCGCCACCACGTCCCCGGCCCCATCCACCGTCCGCACCTCGAACGCCCCCGCGTTCTCCCGGACCGACGCCACCGGCGCGAGCCCCGGCGCGATGTCCGGCAGCAGCAGCGACGCGTACGTGATGACGTCCGTCGGCACACGGAAGCCCGCCGTCAGCTCCTCCACCACCGCGTCCGCCTTGCCGAGGTGGGACAGCGCCTCGTCCCAACTCCGCGTCGCCCACGGCGTCGTACCCTGCGCGAGGTCCCCGAGGACCGTCACCGAGCCCGTCGTCGCGCGTCGCCCGACCGCCCGGTACTGCATGGGCGACAGGTCCTGCGCCTCGTCGAGGACCACATGCCCCAGCGAGTGCGTCCGCTCGATCAGATCGATCGCCTCGTCCATCAACACGGCATCCGCGGCAGCCCACTTGGCGCTCTTCACGCTGCGCGCCGGCTTCTCCCAGAGGATCGTCTTCTGCTCGTCGGCGTCGAGCAGCCCCTCCGCGTGCTCGGCCAGGAAGTCGCCGTCCGACAGCAGCCGCAGCACCAACTTCGCCGGATCGACGGCCGGCCAGGCCTCCTTGACCACGGCCTTCACGGCGGCATTGCGCGCCACCGCGTTCTGCACCCGGTCGTCGGGCGCCTCGCCCGCGCGCTCCATCTGGACGAGCACGGCGTGCGCGATCCGCTGCGGCAGCGCCTCGCGCGCCGCCCCGTACCGCATGTCGCGCGCCATCAACTCCCTGACGATCTCCTCCAGTTCGTACGACGCGACCCGCCAGCGGCGCGAGCCCCGCACCACCACGGCACCCTCGGTGGGCAGCGTGATGTGTGAACGCAGGGCTCGCCGCAGCACCTCGGCCATGCGCGCGTCGCCCTTCACCATGGCGGCGGCGGGATCGTCGACGGCCCGCACCTCCACATGCGCGACGAGGTCGTCCACCGTCGCCTGCTTGACCTCCAGCTCGCCCAGCGCGGGCAGCACCTGCTCGATGTAGTGGAGGAAGGACGCGTTCGGCCCGATGACCAGCGTCCCCGTGCGGGCCAGGCGCTCCCGGTGCGCGTACAGCAGATACGCGACTCGGTGCAGGCCGACGGCCGTCTTCCCGGTCCCGGGCCCTCCCTGCACACACACGGATCCGGCGAGCCCGCTCCTGACGATCTCGTCCTGCTCCGGCTGAATGGTGGCAACGATGTCGCGCATCGGGCCGACACGCGGCCGCTCGATCTCCTGCTGGAGCAGCTTGCTGGTCTGCTCCGCCTCCGTCGGGTCGGTGAGGTGCTCGTCCTCGTACGCGGTGAGGTCGCCGGCCGTGTAACCGAAGCGGCGGCGCAGCGCGACGTCCATCGGGTTCTTCTTGGAGGCCCGGTAGAAGGGCTGGGACACGGGCGCACGCCAGTCGATCACCATCGGGTCGCCCTCGGCGTCGTGCACGTGCCGCCGCCCGATGTAGAACTTCTCGCCCTCGGCGCCCTCGGCCACATCCGCGCCCGGCGCGTGCAGATAGTCGAGGCGCCCGAAGAACAGCGGGGTGTGGCTGAGGTCGGCGAGCGCCTTGATCCGCTCGTCGATCTGGTGCTGCAGCACCTCGGCGTTCACCCAGTTCGCGGTGACGTCGCGGATGTCGAGCGCCTCCGCGTCCTCGCGCATGGCGCGCAGGGCGGAGCGGGACGAGACCAGGTGCGTGCGTTCGCGCTCGAGCGGCGAGGATGAGGATGAGGGCGCGGACGACGACGGTGACGTGCTCACGGGGTTCTGCCTCCGGATCCAGGTACGCGTGTACAACGTTCCCGGCCGGTTTCCGTCCGGTCGGCGGCGCTTCTGCCGGGCCGGCGGGAGGGCTCGGCGCGGGGAGGCGGGGAAGAGCGGCGAGTGTACGGGACGCCTACCGGCGGGGGCCAACGGGTTTTTGGCCCGGTCGACCGGGCCTACGCCACGGGGCTCCGCCCCGGACCCCGCGCCTCAATCGCCGGCGGGGCTGATTTTGCCGAACCGGCGTTGACGCCTCGGGGCTCCGCCCCGGGCCCCGCTGCTCAATCGCCGCAGGGGCTTATGCGGACGGAGCTAGGGTCGGACCCATGACGCAGCACGACGCCCCCACGGCCGACCCGGACCTGCGCGAGCGTTGGGCCCGCACCCTGCGCGCGGCTACATCAGACGCAGGCGCCGACCCGTATCCGTATGCCGACAATCTTCTGGTCCGGTGGTCCGAGCCGCAGCGGAAGTACCACACGGTCGAGCATCTCGCGGCGGTGCTCGACCACATCGACGTGCTGGAGGAGCACGCGGAGCGGCCCGAGCTCGTACGGCTGGCGGCCTGGTTCCACGACGCGGTGTACCGGCCCGAGCGCTCGGAGAACGAGGAGCGGTCCGCGGCCCTGGCCGAGCGCGCCCTGGCGGAGGCCGGGTTGGTGCCCGAGGACGTCGCCGAGGTGGCCCGCCTCGTCCGCCTCACCGTCACCCACGACCCGGCCGACGGCGACACCGACGGCGAGGCGCTGTGCGATGCCGACCTGGCGATCCTGGCCGCGCCCGCACCCGCCTACGCCGCGTACACCAAGGCCGTCCGCGCGGAGTACGCCTTCGTGCCGGACGAGGCGTTCCGCGAGGGTCGGGCCGGGGTGCTGCGCCAACTCCTCGACCTGCCACGGCTGTTCAGGACCCCGCACGGCAGGTCCCACTGGGAGTCCGCGGCCCGCGAGAACCTGACGGCGGAACTGGATCTGCTGACTCCCTGACCCGTCGCGGAGCAGTGCGCTCGGCGGTGCGCGTGGCGGTGCGTATGAACGGCGTACGAACGATGTGCCACGAGCCGTCGGTCCGGGAATGCCACTCGTCACCCCCCGGTTGGCTCCTTACATGTCCCCACAGCCCAGTCCAGACTCCCCGGACCTCCGCTCGAACGCCCGTACCCGCACTCCCACCCGCATGCCCCTGGCCGTCTACATCCTCGGCCTCAGCGTCTTCGCCCTCGGGACCAGCGAGTTCATGCTCTCCGGGATCCTCCCCGCGGTCGCCGACGACATGGACGTCACGATCCCGCAGGCCGGGCTGCTGATCTCGGCCTTCGCGATCGGCATGGTGGTCGGCGCCCCGCTGCTCGCCGTGGCGACGCTGCGCCTGCCGCGCCGGACCACCCTGATCTCGCTCATCACGGTGTTCGGCCTGGGCCAGATCGCGGGCGCGCTCGCCCCGACCTACGAGATCCTGTTCGCGTCCCGCGTCGTCTCGGCCCTCGCCTGCGCCGGCTTCTGGGCGGTCGGCGCCGCGGTCGCCATCGCGATGGTGCCGGTGAACCAGCGGGCCCGCGCCATGGCCGTGATGATCGGCGGCCTGTCGATCGCGAACGTGCTCGGTGTCCCGGCGGGCGCCTTCCTCGGTGAGGGGCTCGGCTGGCGCGCGGCGTTCTGGGCGGTGGGCGCGGCCTCCGCGATCGCCCTCGTCGGCATCGTGACCCTCGTGCCGAAGATCCCGCTTCCTGCCGAACGGCCGCGCCTGAAGCGGGAGTTGAGCATCTACGCCGACCGCCAGGTGTGGCTGTCCATCGCCGTCACCGCGCTCGCCGCGGGCGGCGTCTTCTGCGCGTTCAGCTATCTCTCGCCGCTCCTGACGGACGTCGCGGGCCTGCCCGAGGGCTGGGTCCCGGCCGTGCTCGCCCTCTTCGGGTTCGGCGCGCTCGCCGGTACGACGCTGGGCGGGCGGATCGCCGACGCGCACCTCTTCGGGGTGCTGCTGACCGGCATCACCGCGTCCACCGTCTTCCTCGCGGCGCTCGCCCTGCTCGGCCACTTCGCGGTCGCGGCGGTGACCCTGTCGTTCCTGCTCGGCTTCTCCGCCTTCTACACGGCGCCGGCCCTCAACGCCCGGATGTTCAACGTCGCGGGCGCCGCCCCCACCCTGGCGGGCGCCACCACGACGGCCGCCTTCAACCTGGGCAACACGGGCGGCCCCTGGCTCGGCGGCACGGTCATCGACGCGGACCTCGGCTACCCGGCGACCGCCTGGGCCGGCGCGGCGATGACGGTGGTGGCCCTCGCCGCGACGGTGGCATCCCTGCGGCTGCAACGGCGCACGGCGTCGAAGGTCGTCACAGGTTCCGGGACCGTGCCCGACGCCGCGGGGCTCCGCCCCGGACCCCGCGCCTCAAACGCCGGCGGGGCTTGATTTCACGCCGGCCGTCCCTTCGGCCTCCGCAGGCCCGCGTCCGTAAGCCTGCGCACCAGCTCCTTCGAGCCGATCTCGACCGCTCCCGCGCGCACCGCGTCCACGTACCGGTGCGACGGGAGGTCGTAATGATCGCGCTCGAAGGCGCGCGGCGGAACGCCCAACTTCTCGGCGAACGCGTGGAGTTCGTCGTACGAGACGTCACTGACCAGGTGCGACCACATACGGTCGTGCCCCGGCCAGGTCGGCGGATCTATGTAGACCGTCAAGAGACCGTCACCCCGTCACCGACCCGAGGGCACCGACCGGCGCCACGGTGACGCCCGCCTCGGAGCACACCCAGTGCGGGTCCGCGCCCAGCTCCGGCTCGACGTCCAGCGCGTGCGGGGCCTCGGCACTCGAGCCGGGTCCGCACACCGGGCACAGCGGCCAGCGCCCGTGCCGCTCCAGGATCCCGTCCTTGACGTCCTGAGCGACGAGCCCGATCACGAACTCGACGCCCTCCGGCCACTGCTCCACCCACCAGCGCCGCGAGACGATCGACTCCTCCACCAGCGAGACGATGTCCGAATCCGCGACGTCCCCCGCCTTCAGATCCGCGAGCACGAGCGCGCGGGCCGCGTGCAGGGCCTGCTCCAGTGGGCTGATGGTGTCCATGCCCTCAATTGTGCATGTGGAGCCCGTCCGGCGATTGCCCATATGGAGCCCCGCGCCCGCAACCCCGGCCTCACGTCCCCCGCCCCGGGCCGAAGGACCCTTGACCCGACCCGCCTCCGAAAATATCTTTCATCATGTGAGCAATGACGTGAAGGAAAGTTTCGCCAGGGACGCGCCGCCGGCCCCCGCGGCCCTCGCCGCCAAGGTCCGCACCCTCGCCCCGTCCATGACCCGCTCCATGCAGCGCGTCGCCGAGGCGGTCGCCGGGGACCCGGCCGGCTGCGCCGCCCTGACCGTCACCGGACTCGCCGAGCTCACCGGCACCAGCGAGGCCACGGTCGTCCGCACCGCCCGCATCCTCGGCTACCCCGGCTACCGGGACCTGCGCCTGGCGCTCGCCGGCCTCGCCGCGCAGCAGCAGTCGGGCCGGGCGCCCGCCGTCACCGCGGACATCGCCGTCGACGACCCGCTGACCGACGTCGTCGCCAAGCTCGCCTACGACGAGCAGCAGACCCTCGCCGACACCGCGGCCGCACTCGACACCACGCAGCTCGGCGCCGCCGTGACCGCCATGGCGGGCGCGGGCCGCGTCGAGATCTACGGCATGGCGGCCTCCGGCCTCGTGGCCCAGGACCTCGCGCAGAAGCTGCTGCGCATCGGGCGGCACGCGTACGCGCACTCCGACCCGCACCTGGCCGTCCACAACGCGGTGACGCTCCGCTCCGGGGACGTGGCGGTGGCGATCACGCACTCCGGCACCACCGGCGACGTGATCGAGCCGCTGCGGGTCGCCTTCGAGCACGGCGCCACCACGATCGCGATCACCGGCCGCCCCGGCAGCCCGGTCTCGCAGTACGCCGACCACATACTGACGACGTCCATCGCCCGCGAGAGCGAGCTGCGCCCCGCGGCGATGTCCTCCCGCACGAGCCAGCTCCTGGTCGTGGACTGCCTGTTCGTGGGCATAGCCCAACGCACGTACGAGACGGCGGCGCCGGCCCTCTCGGCCTCGTACGAGGCCCTGGCCCACCGCCACCAGACCACTCCGCGGGGCGGCCGCCAGTGACCGCCACCCGGTCCCCCGCCACGGGGCTCCGCCCCGGACCCCGCTGCTCAATCGCCGCAGGGGCTTGAAATATCAAGTCCCGCCGGACTCGATCTATCAAGCCCCGCCGGCGATTGAGGCGCGGGGTCCGGGGCAGAGCCCCGCGACCGCAACCCCGCCGCCGCGCAACCAGAACCCGCCCCGCCCCTCGCACAGAGAGCCGCACTGTCACGATGACCGCCACCCCCGACGCCACCTACGCCGACCTCCGCGCCCAACTGGCCACGCTCACGACGGAGGCATTCCGCCCGGAGCTCGCCGAGATCGACCAGCTCTCCACGCTGGAGATCGCGAAGCTGATGAACGGCGAGGACGCCACCGTCCCCACCGCGGTAGCGGCCCAGCTCCCCCAGATCTCCGCCGCGATCGACGGCATCGCCGACCGCATGGCCCGCGGCGGCCGCCTCGTCTACGCGGGCGCCGGCACCGCCGGCCGGATGGGCGTCCTCGACGCCTCCGAGTGCCCGCCCACCTTCAACACGTGGGACGGCCAGGTCGTCGGCCTGATCGCGGGCGGCCCGTCCGCCATGGTCAAGGCCGTCGAGGGCGCCGAGGACTCCAAGGAGCTCGCGGCCGCCGACCTGGACGGCATCGACCTCACCGAGAACGACATCGTCGTCGGCATCTCGGCCTCGGGCCGCACCCCGTACGCGATCGGCGCCGTCGAGCACGCCCGCGCCCGCTACGGCGCGCTCACCGTCGGCCTGTCCTGCAACGCGGACAGCGCCCTCGCCGCCGCCGCGGACCACGGCATCGAGGTCGTCGTCGGCCCCGAGCTGCTCACCGGCTCCACCCGCCTGAAGGCGGGCACGGCCCAGAAGCTCGTGCTCAACATGCTGTCGACGATCTCCATGATCCGGCTCGGCAAGACGTACGGAAACCTCATGGTCGACGTACGCGCGTCGAACGAGAAGCTGCGGGCCCGCTCCCGCCGCATCGTCTCCCTCGCCACCGGCGCCGACGACGCCGCCATCGAGGCCGCGCTCGCCGCGACCGACGGCGAGGTCAAGAGCGCCATCCTCGTCGTCCTCGGCGACGTCGACGGCCCCACCGCCGACCGGCTCCTCACGGAGTCCGACGGCCACCTGCGCGCCGCGCTCGCGGCCGCCGCCACCAAGTAACTCCCCCGCGCCCACCCGTCCCCGAGCACCACCTGCACAGCAAGGCAAGACGCACCATGGCCGATAACGCCGAGAACAAGAACCGCGCCGTCGCCGCCGCGATCCTCCCGCTCGTCGGCGGCGCAGCGAACGTCACCTCCGTGGTCCACTGCATGACCCGCCTCCGGCTGGGTCTCGCGGACCGTTCGCTCGTCCAGGACGAGGCGCTCAAGGCGCTTCCCGACGTCATGGGCGTCGTGGAGGACGACACGTACCAGATCGTCCTCGGGCCGGGGAAGGTCGCCCGGGTCACCCCCGAGTTCGAGTCCCTGGTGGAGGAGGGCAAGGCCGCCGCCCCGGCACCCGCACCCGCCCCCGCCGATGCCGGCGGCCGCGGCGCCGACGACCTCGCCGCCCAGGGCGCGGCGCTCAAGGCGCAGCAGAAGGCGAAGAACGCCACCCCGTTCAAGCTGTTCCTGCGCAAGATCGCCAACATCTTCGTGCCGCTGATCCCGGCCCTGATCGGCTGCGGCATCATCGCCGGCCTCAACGGCCTGATGATCAACCTGGGCTGGCTGCCGTCGGTCACCCCGGCGCTCGCCGCGATCGCCTCCGGCTTCATGGCCCTGATCGCCGTCTTCGTCGGCTACAACACGGCGAAGGAGTTCGGCGGTACGCCGATCATCGGCGGCGCGGTCGCAGCGATCATCGTCTACCCGGGCGTCGCCGAGATCTCGGCGTTCGGGCACAAGCTCTCCCCGGGCCAGGGTGGCGTCCTCGGCGCGCTCGGCGCGGCGGTGCTCGCGGTCTACATCGAGAAGTGGTGCCGCAAGTGGGTCCCGGAGTCGCTCGACGTCCTGGTCACCCCCACCCTCACCATCCTCATCTCCGGCCTGGTCACGATCTTCGGCCTGATGTTCGTGGCGGGTGAGGTCTCCACCGCGATCGGTACGGGCGCCAACTGGCTCCTGGAGAACACCGGCATCTTCGCCGGCGCCGTCCTCGGCGGCCTCTTCCTCCCCCTCGTGATGCTGGGCCTCCACCAGGCCCTGATCCCGATCCACACCACCCTGATCGAGCAGCAGGGCTACACGGTCCTGCTGCCCATCCTGGCGATGGCGGGCGCGGGCCAGGTCGGCGCGGCGATCGCCGTCTTCAAGAAGCTCAAGCACAACAAGTCGATCCGCAAGACCATCAAGTCGGCGCTCCCCGCGGGCTTCCTGGGCGTCGGCGAACCCCTCATCTACGGTGTCTCGCTCCCCCTCGGCCGCCCGTTCATCACGGCGTGCGTCGGCGGCGCGGCGGGCGGCGCGTTCATCGGCCTCTTCTCGATGCTCGGCACCCAGGTCGGCTCGACGGCCATCGGCCCGTCCGGCTGGGCCCTGTTCCCGCTCCTCGACGGCAACAAGGGCCTGGGCCTGACCTGCGCGGTCTACCTGGGCGGCCTGCTGGTCGGCTACATCGTCGGCTTCCTGGCGACGTACTACTTCGGCTTCACGCAGGACATGCTGGTCGAGTTCAACCAGGACGTGGACGCGGGCGAATCCCCGGAGGCCCACGCCGAGGCAAACCCGGCGGCTCCGGCCCCGGAGCCGAAGGAACCGGCAAAGGTCTGACCCCGGTCACCACGAAGGGCGGCACCCCACAGGCACGGGGCGCCGCCCTCTCGCGTACGTACGAACTAGCGGAGCGGCTCGTAGGAACCGAGGTAGTACACACCCGACTCCTGAGGCACTCCCAGCAGATCGCTCAGCCGCTGCCACGCCTCCCACTCCTCATTCGACATGATCACGGTGCCGGAGCCCGGAACCGGATCACGATCGGCAGCGGACGCCACAGGGGCACCCACTCCCGCGAAGCCCGCTACCACCAGAACCGTCGTCAGTACGCGCATACACAGGCTGCTCTTCATGCCCGCCCAACGAGCCGCGTCACCCACTGGTCACCGCTCCGCATGCGCCGGGCCCGGCCCTCCCGCATCCTGAGCGCATGGCTGACAGCACCCTTTCGAAGATCTCCTGGACCGAGTTCCGCCCGGACCGGCGCCGCCTCGGAGCCGGTGCCGTACTCACCGGCATCGGTACGCTGACCGCGATGGCGGGCGTCGGCGTCCTCGTCTACGAACTGGCCCGCGCGGGCCGCAGCTGGACCGGCAGCTGGGACGTCCCCCCGTCCGAACTGGCCGCCCGCACCCTCCACCAGGCACAGGCAGCGGCCACGAGCGCCACGCGCGCAGGCCGCGACACTTGGCAGAGCTTCTCCGAACAGTCCTCAGCCTGATCCGTCCCCTCCGGTCGACCGAATCCGCGCCCGAAGCTCCCCCGCGGGCGCGGATTCGGCTGCCCGGACACTCACGCCCCGCGCCTCCTCTCATGCAGTACGGCGACGATCCGCATCGCCGTATCGAAGTTCACGCACCCGAGGTCGACGAGCGGATACCCGACCTCACCGGCGGCCGACACCGGGTCGACCCTCAGTGACGGCAGCACGATGCCCAACACTCCGGTCTCCGCCCGCAGTTGAGCGACCACGTCCTCGACCACCCGCAACCGCTCCGCGTCCCGCACCACCATCACGCACTCCTCCACTCCGAGTTCCGCTTTCGCAACACAGAGTGACCGGTCCGGCTCTACGCTGACCAGGGGCAGCGGCCCAACAGACGCCGCTGCTGGACCGGGAGTTGATGCACGTGACCGGACCGAAGGACCTCGACCCGTCATCCCGCCGCGTCATGATCGGCGAAGAACTGCGCCACGCCCGCGAGAGAGCGAACCTCACTCAGCAGTCCCTGGGTGAGCTGCTGTTCGTCAGCGGCTCGTACGTCGGCCAGATGGAAGCGGGGACGCGGCGCATCCTGCCGGACATGGCGAAACGCCTCGACGAGCAGCTGAACACGGGCGGCTTCTTCACCCGCAACTGCGAGAAGGCGAACAGGTCGAAGCACCCGGAGCACTTTGCCGAAGCGGCCGAGGCGGAGGCGCTGGCCACCACGATCATGGAGTACGGGGCGATGCTCATCCCCGGACTCCTCCAGACACCGGACTACGCCCGCGCGGTATTCCTCGACTACCAGCCCACGGCACCGGACGAAGTGATCGACAAGCTTTTGTCGGCCCGCGTCGAGCGCGCCCGCCTCTTCGACAATCCAACAACCCCGTTGTTGTGGGCGGTCCTGGACGAGGCTGCGCTGCGCCGACCGGTCGGTGGCCCCGCGGTGATCGCCGCGAACCTGCGCCACATCGCCGACCTGGTCCGCAGACGCCGGGCAGTTGTCCAGGTCCTCCCGTTCGCGGCGGGCGGCCACGCGTCGCTGCACGGATCACTCAAGCTCATGTACTTCGAGGACGCACCGCCACTCACCCTGATCGAAGCCCCCGCAACAGGACGCCTGTTGGACGATCCGGCCACCGTCACCCGCCACCAACTGTCCTACGACCTGCTCAGGGCCAACGCGCTCACCCCGAAACAGTCCCTGGCTCTGCTCGACTCCGTGGCGCAGGATTACGCCCATGAGGAACCACACCCCTGAGTACGACCCGGACGACGACGCCGCCCGGAGCTGGCGCAAGTCCAGCTACAGCGGCGGCGAGGGCAACAACTGCCTCGAAGTCGCCGACGCCCGCACGCCAATGACGGGCATCGTGCCCGTCCGGGACTCCAAGAACCCCACCGGCCCGAAGCTCGCGCTCCGGGCAGAGACCTGGTCCGCGTTCATCGCCGACCTGCACCGCACCCCGTAACCAACGCCCCGAGGCTCAAGCCCCGAGACCCGAGCCCTGCTTTCAAGGATTGGGAGGTGGGTCTCAACCCACCCTCCCTCCCTGCGAGTTGGCGAAGCCGACAAGTGCGCTCGGCAATACCGGACACTTTCTGACACCGGTTTGCCACGGAGGGTAATCGCGCTCTAGCGTGCCCGATATACGAACGGCCCCCGCCGGTGCGCCAACACCTGCGAGGGCCTGTCCATCAAGATCCCAACCAGGGAGATCTCGTGGCTGACGCCAACTCTAGTGCTGCCCCCGCCCCGACGCACGCAGCATCGCCCACCCCGCTCCACCCCGAGGCGAACCCGGGCTACGGCAAGCGCTCCGCACCGGATCAACTCCCCCGAACCAGCGCCGACTTCGCGGACCTTCCCGCCCGCGAGGCGTACATCGCCGGATACATCGACCGGCTGCCCGACGGCTCGGACATCTCGGTGAAGACGCTCGCCAACCACCTCCCGTACGGGCAGGCGGCGATGCGTACCGCCCTCAACAACCTGCACCGGGCCGGTCACTTGAGACGCGGCCGCGAACACGTGCAGGGCTCCGGGAGCGCACGCTGGGTGACGCGCACCTGGTTCTCCCGCACGGCGCGGGGCGACACGTGGTGGACGGCGTACGTCAGGGGCGATGTACCGGAGACGGGCCGGGACGCGCCGCCCGAAGAACCACCTCCACGCCCCACCCGCAGCCGCGCGCTGCTCCTCCTCACCGCCCTCGGCCGCACGGCGCCGTCGCTGGCCCTGTCAGCCGCCGAGTGCGACCGGCTCGCGCCAGATGTGGAGCGCTGGTTCGAGCGGGGCGCCACCGAGGACACCCTGCTGCACGCGCTGACGGCCGGGCTCCCCACACCCGTGCACAGCCCGGCCGCACTGCTGCGCCGCCGCCTGACCGACAAACTTCCCCCGCCACCCCCACCACCTGCGAACCGCCCGGTCCTACGCCTCATCGAGTGCGCGAAATGCGGCACACCCGGCCGCCCCGAGGCCCTGCCGGGCGGCTTCTGCACCCCTTGCAGCGGCGCCCGCCCCGCCTACCCGCCCGCGGGCCCACTCACCCCGGAAGCCGTCCGCGCCCGCGCCGCCCAGGCCCGCGCGGCAATGCTCCCCCGCTCCGAAAGGGCACGCGTGTGACCGCGCCGACGATCCGGACCCGTACATCCGGGGCACGATGGAGGCGAGGAGGCACATCCATGACCCCTGGCACCGCCGACCGCCCTCAGATGAGCATCGAGGACTTCGAGGAGCTGAACCGAAAGGCTCCGGAGACTCTGCGCAACAAGCTCGAATTCCTGAACGGACGGCTGCTCGTGAAACACGGCCCCATCGACGTCGAGGACTTCGAGGAACTGGCCCGCGTCGCCCCCGAGACGGTGACCTTGGAACTCCTCCACGGAAAGCTAGAGGTCAAGCCCGTGCCGGACGGCGACCACGGTTCGATCATCATGTGGCTGATCCGCCAGTGCATGATGCAGCGCCCCGAACTGGCACTGCATCCCGAGCAGGGCCTGCGGATCGACACGTACAGAAAGGGCTGCATCAAGCCGGACGGCGCCCTGACCGCCATCGACTACTTCGCCGGACAGGACGAGTGGGCCTCCCCCGACGGCGTCCTCATGGCTGTCGAAGTCACCTCCAAGTACCGCGACGCCGACCGCCGCGACCGCCAGGAGAAGCCCCGCGCCTACGCCTACGCGGACATCCCCGTCTACCTCCTCGTCGACCGCGACAACGACACGGTCGTCGTCCACAGCTCCCCCGAGAACGGCGTCTACCAGAACCGCCGCCCGTACCACTACGGAGCGACGGTCCGCCTCCCCGCCCCGGTCACCATCACCCTCGAAACCGAGAGGCTCAAGGACTACGCCTGACGCCCACCCGCGTCAGCCGGACGCCGGTGTGCCCACGCCGTGCAGCAACGTATCCACGACCCGCGTGGCAAGGGCGTCCACGGCCGCGTCGGTCTCCGGGGACTGAATCGCGGCCTCGTGGATGAGGGCGTAATACACGGTGCGCGCCCAGTCCAGGTCGGCGTCGGGCCGCAACAGTCCGGCGTCCCGGGTGCGGGCGAACAGTCGCGCGCAGCGGGTCATCACGTCGGCGTGGACGCGCGAGACCTCGGGATCGTCGGTGGGCAGGGCGCCCATCGCGAAGCCCCAACTGACCTTCACCCGCAGCACGTTCGCGGTGACCTGATAGAGCGCGACGGAGGGCGGCGCCGTCTCAGGGCGCGCCGCTTCGACGGCCTCGTGGAATCGCTGTGTCGCCCAGGCCGCCAGCGCCCTGATCAGCGCCTCCCGGGAGGCGAACCGCCGATGGACGGTGGTCCGCGCGACTCCGGCGGCCTCGGCGATCTGCTCCATCGTCGCCGCCGGATTCACGGCCAGTACCCGCTCGGCCGCTTCGAGGATCGCGCGCACGGTCCGCTCGGTGTCGGCACGAAGAGGTTTCGCGGAGGCGGGCTGCGGCATGGCGAGCGATTCCTTCCTGAGGGAGACCCCACGAGAGTACGTCAATGTGGCAGCTTGGCGACTACTTGCGACATTGGTGATGCATGTTCTATGTTCGACGCATCAGCCGAGTTGCACATGCCGAGCAAGGGGAAGCGTCATGAACCTGCACCTGAACGGCAAGACCGCCCTCGTCACAGGCGCGGGCCGAGGGATCGGGCTCGCTGTCGTCCAAGCCCTGGCCGCCGAAGGCGTACGCGTGGTCGCCGCCGCGCGCACCGCGGCCCCGGAGTGGAAGGCGGCCGGGGCGATACCGGTGACGGTGGACCTGTCCGATCCGGCCGGCGCCGAGCGACTGGTGACCGAGGCCGTGGCCGAGCTGGGCGGAATCGACATCCTGGTCAACAACATCGGCGGCGGCGACGGAGACCTGAGCGGCGGCTTCCTCGATCTGACCGACGCCCAGTGGGCACAGGTGACCGACCTGAACTTCTTTGCCACCGTCCGCGTCACCCGCGCCGCACTGCCCGCACTGCTGGCCGCCCGCGGCGCGATCGTCAACGTCTCCTCGATCGGCGCGCGCGTCCCGCACGGCGGCCCCGTCCCGTACACCACCGCCAAGGCCGCGCTCACCGCGTTCGGCAAGGCACTGGCGGAGGAGTTCGGCTCACAAGGGGTCCGGGTGAACACCGTCTCTCCGGGCCCGGTCCGCACCGCCATGTGGGAGAGCCCCACGGGTTACGGCGCCGGACTCGCGGCCGCCATGGGCGTCCCCCACGCCGACCTCCTGGCCGGGTTGCCCGCGGCCATGGGCATGCTCATCGGTCGGCTCGTCGAACCGGAAGAGGTCGCGACCCTGGTCACGTATCTGGCGTCTCCGCTCGCCGCCGCGACGACGGGCACCGACCACCTCATCGACGGCGGATCGGTCAAGACCGCTTAGACCTGTCGCCACCAGGCCTAAAACGCCCCGAGGGCGGCACCGACTCGTGAAGAGTCGGTGCCGCCCTCGGGGTTACGGACGCGCTGAACCGCGAGCGGCTCAGAAGTCCATGTCACCGCCCGGCATGCCGCCGCCGGCCGGCGCAGCGCCCGCCTTCTCCGGCTTGTCGGCGATGACGGCCTCGGTGGTGAGGAACAGCGCGGCGATGGACGCGGCGTTCTGCAGGGCAGAGCGCGTGACCTTCGCCGGGTCGATGATGCCCTCGGCGATCATGTCGACGTAGTCACCCGTGGCGGCGTTCAGACCGTGACCGACGGTCAGGTTGCGCACCTTCTCCACGACGACGCCACCCTCGAGACCACCGTTGACGGCGATCTGCTTGAGCGGGGCCTCGAGCGCGAGCTTCACGGCGTTGGCGCCGGTCGCCTCGTCACCCTCGAGCTCCAGCTTCTCGAACACCGCGGAGGCCTGGAGGAGGGCCACGCCACCACCGGCGACGATGCCCTCTTCGACGGCCGCCTTCGCGTTGCGAACGGCGTCCTCGATGCGGTGCTTGCGCTCCTTGAGCTCGACCTCGGTGGCCGCGCCCGCCTTGATGACGGCCACGCCGCCGGCGAGCTTGGCGAGGCGCTCCTGGAGCTTCTCGCGGTCGTAGTCCGAGTCGCTGTTCTCGATCTCGGCACGGATCTGGTTGACACGACCCTGGACCTGGTCGCTCTCACCGGAGCCGTCGACGATCGTCGTCTCGTCCTTGGTGATGACGACCTTGCGGGCACGGCCGAGCAGGTCGAGACCGGCGTTCTCCAGCTTGAGGCCGACCTCCTCGGAGATGACGGTGCCGCCCGTGAGGATGGCGATGTCGCCGAGCATGGCCTTGCGGCGGTCACCGAAGCCCGGGGCCTTGACGGCGACGGACTTGAAGGTGCCACGGATCTTGTTGACGACCAGGGTCGACAGGGCCTCGCCCTCGACGTCCTCGGCGATGATCAGCAGCGGCTTGCCGGACTGCATGACCTTCTCGAGCAGCGGAAGGAGGTCCTTCACGTTGCCGATCTTCGAGTTGACGATCAGGATGTACGGGTCCTCGAGCGAGGCCTCCATACGCTCCATGTCGGTGGCGAAGTACGCCGAGATGTAGCCCTTGTCGAAGCGCATACCCTCGGTGAGCTCGAGCTCCAGACCGAAGGTCTGGGACTCCTCGACGGTGATGACGCCTTCCTTGCCGACCTTGTCCATGGCCTCGGCGATGAGCTCGCCGATCTGGGTGTCGGCGGCCGAGATGGAGGCGGTGGAGGCGATCTGCTCCTTGGTCTCCACCTCCTTGGCCTGCTCGAGCAGGGCGGCGGAGACGGCCTCGGTGGCGCGCTCGATGCCGCGCTTGAGGGCCATCGGGTTGGCGCCGGCGGCTACGTTGCGAAGGCCTTCGCGAACGAGCGCCTGGGCCAGGACGGTCGCGGTCGTCGTGCCGTCACCGGCGACGTCGTCCGTCTTCTTCGCGACCTCCTTGACCAGCTCGGCGCCGATCTTCTCGTACGGGTCCTCGAGCTCGATCTCCTTGGCGATGGACACACCATCGTTGGTGATCGTGGGGGCGCCCCACTTCTTCTCGAGGACGACGTTGCGACCCTTGGGGCCCAGGGTCACCTTGACGGCGTCGGCGAGCTGGTTCATGCCGCGCTCGAGGCCGCGCCGTGCCTCCTCGTCGAACGCGATGATCTTGGCCATGTGAAGTGGTCCTCCCGGACGGGGTGGAAATGCAAGCAAACGGACCGTGCTGGTGCCCGCGACGGACGGCCTGCAGACCGTGTGGTTCCTTGCACCACCCGGTCCCCGGACCTCACCGACCCGATCCAAGTTCTGTCACTCTCACTCGGAGAGTGCTAAGCCCAATGATTAGCACTCGACCCCTACGAGTGCAAGGTGCTCCCGCGCAGCGGGATCGTTGAGGGGTGGCGGTCGGGCGACGGGCGGGCGCAAGGCCGTACCACGAAAGCGCAGGCGGGACCCGTTCAGCACGAAGGGCCCGCCCCCCGGTTACCCGGGAGACGAGCCCTCCGCAACGTGCGACGTACAAGCTTGCAGTCTGACGCGCGCGTTCAGCCGGCGGCCACGCGGACCATGTCGGCCTGCGGCCCCTTCTGGCCCTGCGAGATCTCGAACTCGACCCGCTGACCCTCTTCGAGGGTGCGGTAGCCGTCCATCTGAATCGCGCTGTAGTGGACGAAAACATCCGCACCACCGTCGACCGCGATGAAGCCGTACCCCTTCTCCGCGTTGAACCACTTGACGGTGCCCTGAGCCATGCCTAACTCCCCTATTACTGGCCCTTGCGCAGGACCGCACTTCGCGGACCCGGGTCAGACCTCACGCCCCATGGGATATGGGGGTGTGCGCCGGAACGCGTCGACCGCGGCTGAATGTATCTGCCCAACTGCCGTCTGCAACAGGTCAGTCGGACGAGAATTCTGGGCACGCCAGATCGGGGAAACCGGGCCAACTCGCCGGATCCTTGGGCAAGTCGGGCCGTGTAAATGCCATAAAGGGCCCGAAAGGGCCGGACACTTTGGCTACTTCTTGTCGGGCTTCGGGCGAGAACTCATATGCGCCCGTCATGCACCGCTCAGCGAAACGCAGCAGCTTCCCCAACTGTACCGCGCTCAACCATGCAGAATTGCCCCCTCCGCTTCTCTTGCGGAGGGGGCAATTCAAGTAACTCTGCGTAAAACGGCGAAAGATCAGCCTCCGGCGACGGCCGGAATGATCGAGACGCCGGCGCCGTCCGGCGTCGCCGTCTGAAGGCCCTGCTCGAAGCGGACGTCGTCGTCGTTCACGTAGACGTTCACGAAGCGGCGCAGCTTGCCCTGGTCGTCGAGGACGCGGGCGGCGATGCCGGTGTGGTTCTTCTCGAGGTCGGAGATGACGTCGGCGAGGGTGGCGCCCTCGGCGGCGACCTCGGCCTTGCCGCCGGTGTAGGTGCGCAGGATGGTGGGGATGCGAACGTTGACGCTCATGCTGGTAACTCCTGTTGCTACAAGTTCGGTCGGGCTCAGAGGTCGGTGGCGAGGCCGGCCTCGCGGAACGCGTCCAGGTTGGGCCGGATCGTCGCGGTGGCCTGCGAGGACTCGGCGACCGCGTCCAGCGTCTTGAGACCGTCACCGGTGTTGAGGACCACCGTGGTCAGCGACGGGTCGATGAGGCCCGCCTCGATGAGCTTCTTGGTGACACCCAGCGTGACACCGCCCGCCGTCTCGGCGAAGATGCCCTCCGTCTGCGCGAGCAGCTTGATCGCGTCGACGACCTGCTCGTCGTTGACGTCCTCCACGGCGCCGCCGGTGCGGCGCGCGATGTCGAGGACGTACGGGCCGTCGGCCGGGTTGCCGATGGCGAGGGACTTGGCGATGGTGGTCGGCTTCTGCGGGCGGACCACGTCGTGGCCGCCCTTGTAGGCGACGGAGACCGGGGAGCAGCCCTCGGCCTGGGCGCCGAAGAGCTTGTAGGGCTTGTCCTCGACGAGCCCGAGCTTGATCAGCTCCTTCAGACCCTTGTCGATCTTCGTGAACTGCGAGCCGGACGCGATCGGGATGACCAGCTGGTCCGGGAGCTGCCAGCCGAGCTGCTCGCAGATCTCGTACGCGAGCGTCTTGGAGCCCTCGCCGTAGTACGGGCGGAGGTTCACGTTCACAAAGCCCCAGCCCTCGCCCAGCGGGTCGCCGATGAGCTCGGAGCAGAAGCGGTTCACGTCGTCGTAGTTGCCCTCGATGGCGACGAGGTCACCGCCGTAGACACCGGCCATGACGACCTTGCCCTGCTCCAGGTCGTGCGGGATGAACACGCAGGACCGGAAGCCGGCACGGGCGGCGGCGGCGCCGACGGCGCCGGCCAGGTTGCCGGTGGAGGAGCAGGAGAGGGTGGTGAAGCCGAAGGCGCGGGCGGCCTCGATGGCCTGCGCGACGACGCGGTCCTTGAAGGAGTGCGTCGGGTTGCCGGAGTCGTCCTTGACGAACAACTTGCCCTCGGCGACGCCCAGTTCACGGCCGAGGTTGTCGGCCTTGACGAGCTTGGTCCAGCCGGGGTTCAGGTTCGGCTTCTCGGCGACGTCGGCCGGGACGGGCAGCAGCGGGGCGTAGCGCCAGATGTTGGCGGGGCCGGACTCGATCTGCTTGCGGAGCGCCTCGGGGTCACCGACGGGAAGGTCGTATGCGACTTCGAGGGGACCGAAACACTCGGCGCAGGCGAAGACGGGGCCGAGCGGAACGACGGCGCCGCACTCGCGGCAGGAAAGTCCGGAGGCCGGGCCCAGATCGACGGAGTCCGTCGTGGCGGCGGTTTCGGTGGCGACAGTCTGTACAGCCATGAGAGGCGAGGCCCTTTCTCCTCATCTTCCTCGCGACGCATCTCGCCACGAGACGGATTTGGCACCTTCACTAGCCGGGAGCCTCGCGGGCGCACTGCGGTGTGCGGACGAGACCGGCTGGAGGGTTGCCGGGGCTTCAACGGGCCGTATCCCTCTGCCCCTCTGGATGAGCGGTATTCGATTGTGTGGATTCAGTTGTGTGTACGGCGGGCGACCCCCGACATGCGATGGTCACCGGCCTTGTTCAAGACTGTAACCGAAGGCCCGGACCCTTGAGATAGTCGTCCGATGCGCGAGATGGATCACATGTTGGTCCTGAGGGAAGGAACGCAGACCGTGCTGGAAGAGGTCGAGCGCTGGCTGAACAGGCGCTCCTGGTCCGTGGTCGACCATCCGCTGCACCGGTTGGTCGCCGCCAAGCAGGCCTCGGGTCAGACGGTGAGTGTCGTACTGCCCGCGCTGAACGAGGAGGAGACGGTCGGCGAGATCGTCTCCGAGATCCGGCGGACGCTGATGACGGACGCGGTGCCGCTCGTCGACGAACTCGTCGTGATCGACTCCGGCTCCACGGACCGCACCTCCGAGGTCGCGGCGGCGGCCGGCGCGCGCGTCGAGCACCGGGACACGATCCTGCCGCGGATCCCGGTCAGGTCCGGCAAGGGTGAGGTGCTGTGGCGCTCCCTGTTCGTCACTTCCGGTGACATCGTGTGCTTCGTCGACGCCGATCTGAAGGAGTTCTCCGCGGACTTCGTCTCCGGCATCGTCGGGCCGCTGCTCACCGAGCCGGGCGTGGACTTCGTGAAGGCGATGTACGACCGTCCGCTGGCCGGGGCCGCGGGGCAGGGCGGCCGGGTGACCGAGCTGATGGCGCGGCCGATCCTCAATCTGCACTGGCCCCAACTGGCCGGATTCGTCCAGCCGTTGGGCGGCGAGTACGCGGCCCGGCGCTCGCTGCTCGAACGGCTCCCGTTCCCCGTCGGATACGGCGTGGAGCTCGGCCTGCTCGTGGACGCGCTGCACACCGTGGGCCTGGACGCGCTCGCCCAGGTCGACGTCGGTGTGCGCAAGCACCGGCACCAGGACGGGCAGGCGCTCGGCCGGATGGCGGCGGCGATCTACCGCACGGCCCAGCTCCGCCTCGCGCGCGGGCACCTCGTCAGGCCGGTGCTCACGCAGTTCGAGCGCGGGGAGGACGGCTTCGAGCCGCGTACCCACGAGGTCGACACGGAGGAGCGGCCGCCGATGATCGAAATCGGTGAGTATGCGGAGCGTCGCGTCGCATAAGCGCCGCATAATCATATGTTTTGTCTAACTTGCCCTTTATGTGGCTCAGACAATTCAAGGGCAGGTTCAAGGGCAGGGCGGCGTGCGCCGTCACCGCCACCCTCGCCGCCTGCCTGACGGGCATGGCGGGCCTGGCGCCGATCCCCGCCTCCGCGGACGTGGTCTCCCCCTTCGCCAAGCGCTACGACGAATCGATCTACGGCGACTTCAAGACCATCGGCAACACGGTCATGGGCTGCCCGACGGACGACGCCACCATGGCCGGACGCTGCGCCGTCGCCGCGAACGGCGAGGGCAAGGACAACAACAACACGTTCGTCATGCAGCGGATCAACACCGCAGGGACGACCGACGGCTACGGCTCCAGCACCGGCCGGGTCACCGTCCCGCCCGGCGCCCAGGTCGCCTACGCCCGCCTCTTCTTCGGCGGCAACGACGGCACGTACAAGGGCCCGAGCGGCGCCCAGCTGAAGCGCTGCGACATCTCCGGCGCCAATGTGGTCCCCTCGCCCGGCGACCCGCTGGACGCGGTCCCCTCGGTCGGTGTGAACGGCACGGCCCCGACCAAGGTCTCCCCCGACGACCTGGTCCAGGACCCCGCCTCCACCAGCGGCCCGCACTACTACACGGGCGAGGCCGACGTCACGAGCCTGTTCAGCGGGGTCACCGGCACCGGCGCGCCGATCCCGGTCTCCGTCGGCGACATCTGGGCGCCCACCGGCAAGGGCTGCGTGGCCGGCTGGTCGATGACCGTCGTCTACAAGTACGACGGCCCCAACGACGCCTACGCGCCGGACCGCCGCAACGTCTACATCTACGGCGGCCACGTCCTGCAGCGCTCCACCTCCCCGGCCACCCGGGTCACCGTGGACGGCTTCTACCGGACCTCGGGCACCCCGCACGCGAGCGTCACCGCGTACGAGGGCGACTGGAACACGCCGGGCGACAGGTTCGCCGTCGGCGGCCGGAACATCCCCGAGGCGCACACCGGCAACACCAACAACTTCTTCATCTCCGAGGACGACGGCGCCCTCGACCCGAAGATGGTCAACAACCTGAGCATCGACGCGAAGGAGTTCGACGTCTCGGGCAGCGGCTCCACACGGGCCGTCGGGGACGAGCCGATCCCGGTCGGCTCGACCTCCACCACGCTCGACTTCTCCACCAAGGGCGACACCTACGTCCCCTCGGCGCTCGCCCTGTCCGTCCCGGTGCCCGACCTGGAGATCACCAAGACGGCGAGCCCGGCGAAGGTGGAGCCCGGCGACACGGTCACGTACACGGTGAAGGCGAAGAACGTCAGCCGACTGCCGTACCCCAACGCCAAGTTCACCGACGACCTCACCGAGAACCTCGACGACGCGACGTACAACAACGACGCCGAGGCGAGCATCGGGAACGTCGACTACACCGACCCGAAGATCAACTTCACCGGTGACATCCCGGCGGGCGAGACCGCGACCGTCACGTACTCCGTGAAGGTCAACGACCCGGTGAGCGGCGACGGGAAGCTCACGAACAGCGTCACCGCCGACTCCCCGCGCACCAACTGCGAGGAGGGCTCCACGGACGCGCAGTGCGGCATCGCGCCCGTCATCGAGCGGGAGGCGCCGTCACCGACGCCGACCAGCCCCTCGCCGACGCCGACCGAGCCGCCGGGCGAGCAGACGCCCGAGCCCTCGCCGACCCCGTCGACGGGCAGCCAGAGCCCGCAGGCCCGGCCCACCCCGCCGAATCCGCCGAATCCGCCGAGCGCCGGCGAGATGGCCGAGACCGGCACCGACTCGCTTCTGCCGCTGTACGGCGGGCTCGCCGTCACGCTGTGCGGGCTCGGCGCGCTGATCGTCGCCGCGGTGCGCAGCCGCAAGGAGTGACCTGACCGCAGGCGTCGTATACGGCCGGGCCCCCGACGGGGCCCGGCCTTACGTTTGAACGTTTCCGGGCCGGGCTAGCGTGCCCCTATGAGTTCCACGACGCATGGTGCTGCTGAGGTTCTCGTCGCGTCCAACCGCGGCCCGGTCTCGTACGTCCTCGACGACGCGGGAGGAATCGAGGCGAAGCGCGGCGGGGGCGGTCTGGTGTCGGCGCTGAGCGCCGTCGAGAACAAACTGTGGGTGTGCTCGGCGCTGAGCGAGGGCGACCGGGAGGCGGTGCGGCGCGGGGTCGCCGAGCCGGGAGTGCGGATGCTCGACATCGACGCCGAGGTGCACACGGACGCGTACAACGGGGTCGCGAACTCGGTGCTGTGGTTCGTGCACCACATGCTGTACCAGACGCCCCTGGAGCCCGCCTTCGGACCCGAGTTCCGCAGGCAGTGGGCGTCCTACGAGGCGTACAACCGGGCCTTCGCCGAGGCGCTCGCCGAGGACGCGGCGCCGGGCGCGACCGTGGTCGTGCAGGACTATCACCTGACGCTGGTTCCGGGGATGCTCCGCGAGCTCCGCGGCGACCTGCGGATCGGGCACTTCTCGCACACGCCCTGGGCGCCCGTCGACTACTTCCGGATGCTGCCCGACGACATCGCCGAGCGGGTGCTCAGGGGCATGCTCGGTGCCGACCGCTGTGCGTTCCTGACCCGGCGCTGGGCGGACGCCTTCACCAACTGCTGTACGCATCTCGTCGGCGGTACGTCCGGGACCCGGATCGGGGTGCACGGGCTCGGCGCGGACGCGGACTTCCTGCGCGAGCGGGCGCACAGGGACGACGTGGAGGAGCGGCTCGCGACGCTGCGCGCGCAGGTGGGCGAGGGCCGCAAGGTCGTCGTGCGGGTGGACCGCACGGAGCTGTCGAAGAACATCGTGCGCGGGCTCCAGGCGTACGAGCTGCTGCTTGAGGACCGGCCCGAATGGCGGGAGCGGGTCGTGCACGTTGCGTTCGCCTACCCGTCGCGGCAGGACCTGGCCGTGTACCGGGACTACACGGCCGAGGTGGCGCGGGTCGCCGAGGCCATCAACTCCCGCTTCGGTACGGAGGGTTGGACGCCGGTCGTGCTCCACGTGAAGGACGACTTCGCGCGCTCGCTGGCCGCGTACCGGCTCGCCGACGTGGCCCTCGTGAACCCGATCAGGGACGGGATGAACCTGGTCGCCAAGGAGGTGCCGGTCGTCTCCGACGACGGGTGCGTGCTGGTGCTCTCGCGGGAGGCGGGGGCGTACGAGGAGCTGGCCGAGGACGCCCTGACCGTCAACCCCTATGACGTGACCGGGACTTCACGGGCCCTCGCGGAGGCGCTCGCCATGCCACAGGACGAGCGCGAGGAACGCACGAAGCGACTCGCGGAGGCGGCGACGGCGCTGCCGCCGGGACAGTGGTTCCTGGACCAGCTAGAGGCGCTGCGCGAGGCCTGAGAAGAAGGCGGCCAACTCCCCGGGGCCCTCCACCAACAGGTCGGCCCTGTCGGCGAGTTCGGTCACCACCGTGTCCGCCGCCACCAAGAGCCCCGGCACCCCGTCGGAGCGCAGTTTCTCCACTGCCGCGAAGGCCGGGAGGTCGCCGAGGTCGTCGCCCGCGTAGAGGACGGACTCGGCGCCCACCTCCCGTACGTACTCGGTGAGCGCCACGCCCTTGTCGACGCCCGGCGGGCGCAGCTCCAGGACCATGCGGCCCGGCTCCACGATCAGGCCGTGCCGGGCGGCGAGTTCCGCCAGGGGTTCGCGGAGGGTGTCGAAGGCGGCCTGCGGGTCCTTTGCGCGGCGCGTGTGGATCGCGACGGCGCGGCCCTTCTCCTCGATGTACGTGTCGTGCCAGAGGTTCGACTCGGCCAGTACGCCGGGGAGTTCGGCCCGGACGGTGGCCACGCCGGGGTGCGGGGCGGGGGCGCTGACCGTGCCGGTGACGGCGTCCCAGCGTTCGGCGCCGTAGTGCCCGAGGACGACGAGGTGTTCGAGACCGGGGACGCCGGAGAAGCCTCCGTGGCGGACCGCGACGCTCGCCGGGCGGCCCGTGACGACCGCGATCGCGGCGACCTTCGGGGCGAGGGCGGCGAGGGCGGGGACCACGTCGGGGTGGGCGCGGGCCTGGTCGGGGTCCGGGACGATGGGGGCGAGGGTGCCGTCGAAGTCGATGGCGATCACCGCGCGGTGCGGGTGGGCAAGGATGGCGTCCAGGCCGTCGCGGCCGGCGGTTGTCCGGGGGGCGTGCTCATGGCTGGCCATGCCGTTGACGATAGCCGTATCACTCAAGCCCCTGCGGCGATTGAGCAGCGGGGTCCGGGGCAGAGCCCCGGGGCTAGCGCTCGCCGCGCCGCGCCTCTCGCACCCGCCGCAACCTGTTCACCGCCACCGGAGCGAACTCCAGGGCCCTGGGGTCGTCCAGGAGCGCGTTCAGGAGTTGGAAGTAGCGGACCGGCGCCAGGTCCAGTTCCTCACGGATCGCCCGCTCCTTGGCGCCCGGCGAGGACCAGCCACGGCCCTCGAACGTGAGCACCGCGCGTTCGCGCTCGCCGAGAGGACCCATGCCCGTCACGCTACTCCGCGGATTCCGCGGCCGCCGCGTCGTTCTGGATCGCGCCGAGGGTGCCCGCCGCGCTGCCCTGCGGCGTAACCGTGGAGCCGATCTGCTTCTTGATCTCGGCGCTGACCTCGGGCCAGGACGTCTTGTTGGCCGGGTAGTACGTGGCGCCCGCCAGCTCGTCGATGAACGGGCGCAGGGCCTTGTCCTTGGCCGAGGACGTCATCGCGTTCGACGCGGAGACCGTGACCGGCGCGACGGTGTACTTGCGGGAGAAGTCGAGGACGTTCTTCTTGTTGTACGCGTAGTCGAGGAACGCCCCGGTCTCCTTGGGGTGGCCGCCCTGCTTGAACGCCATCATCCAGTCGGTGACGCCCATCGTGGACCTGGGCGTGCCGTCGGGTCCCGGGATCGCCACGTCGCCGTAGTCGACGCCCTTCGCCTTGGCCATGTTCATCAGCGTGGGGTGGCCGGACAACATGCCGACCTGGCCCTTGGCGAAGGCCTGGAAGGCGGGCGTGCGGTTGAGCTCGCCGGGGGCGGTCGGGCCGGTGAGGCCCTTGGTGACCAGGTTGTTCTTGAGCCAGGACAGGGCCTCGACGTTCTTCTTGTCGTCGAGGGCGTAGCTGCCGACGTTGTCGGTGTAGCCGCCGCCGTTGCTGAGCATCCAGATCAGCGTCTCGGCCTGCGCCTCTTCCGTGCCGAGCGGCAGCGCGAAGGGGTAGCGCACGCCCCGCGCCTTGAGCGCCTTGGCGTCGGACACGAGGTCGGCCCAGGTCTTCGGCGGCGTGATGCCGGCCTGCGTGAAGAGCTTCTTGTTGTAGAAGAGGCGGCGCGTGGAGGCGGCGAACGGCATGCCGTACTGCGCGCCCTTGATCTCGCCCGCCTGGCTCATCTGGCCGACGAAATCGGCCTGGACCGGCACGGAGAGCAGCTTGTCGACGGAGTACAGCTTGTCCGCCGCGGCGTAGTCGGCGTACGCGCCGATCTGCGCCATGTCGGGCGCGTGGCCCGCGGCGACCATGTCCTTGACCTTCTTGTCGACGACGTCCCAGGAGTAGACGTCGACGTCGACCTTGATGCCCGGGTGCTGCTTCTCGAAGCCGGCGGCGACGTCGTCCCAGTACTTCTGGGAGCCGTTGGCCTCGGAGTCGCCGTAGTCGGCCGCGACCAGCTTCAGCGTGACGGCGTCGGAGTCACCGCTCCCACAGGCGGTGAGCAGCGACGACGCGGCCACCACCCCGAGCGCGGCCGCCACGGTCAGAGCCGTCCTCCCCTTGCGCACTGCCGCACTCCAACTTTGTCCCTCGTGCCACAGGCCTGTCCCATGGTCCCACGGAAGGTCTACACCACATGGGTGTCGGAGCGGAAACGAGGGGGGACTGGACTAGACCTCTCAAGGGTGGACGCGCGAGACTGTCCCCCGTGAAACATGTCATCGCCCTGGACGTGGGCGGCACCGGGATGAAGGCCGCCCTGGTCGGGGCCGACGGCAATCTGCTGCACCAGGCGCGCCGGGCGACCCAGCGCGAGCGCGGCGCCGACGCGGTCGTGGAGTCGATCCTCGACTTCGCCGCCGAACTGCGCGCGTACGGCGAGCGGCACCTCGGCGAGCCCGCGAGCGCCGCCGGGGTCGCGGTGCCCGGCGTCGTGGACGAGAAGGACGGCATCGCCCTCTTCGCGGCCAACCTCGGCTGGCGCGACGTCCCCATGCGGGCCCTGCTCAGCGAGCGGCTCGGCGGCATCCCCGTGGCGCTCGGCCACGACGTGCGCACCGGCGGGCTCGGCGAGGGGCGGCTCGGGGCCGGCAAGGACGCCGACCGGTTCCTCTTCATGCCGCTGGGGACCGGGATAGCCGGCGCCATCGGCATCGACGGGCGCATCGAGCCCGGCGCGCACGGCTCCGCCGGCGAGATCGGCCATGTGGTCGTCCGCCCCGGCGGTGTGGCCTGCGGCTGCGGTCAGCGCGGCTGCCTGGAGCGGTACGCCTCCGCGTCCGCGGTCACCCTGGCCTGGCAGGAGGCGAGCGGCGACGAGAAGGCGACCGCGGCGGACTGCGCGAAGGCCGTCGACGCGGGCGACCCGAAGGCGGTCCAGGTCTGGCAGGACGCGGTGGCCGCGCTCGCCGACGGACTGGTGCTCGCGCTCACTCTGCTGGACCCCCGCACGCTCATCATCGGTGGCGGGCTCGCCGAGGCCGGGGAAACCTTGTTCACACCCCTGCGTGCGGCCGTCGGGGAGCGCGTCACCTTCCAGGCGCTCCCCACGATCGTCCCGGCCGTCCTCGGGGACAGCGCCGGATGCCTGGGCGCGGGCCTGCTCGCCTGGGACCTGCTCGACCGCCAAAAGCCCCAACACACCGCAGCCACTGGATCCTCGGAGGTAACCGCCTGATGGCCACAGCAAAGGTGCTCGCCGGCGCCAAGGTGGTTCTGCCCACCGGGACCGTCACCGACGGACGCGTCATCGTCGACGGCACGAAGATCGCCGGGGCTGCCCCCGACGGCGCCGAGACCGTCGACCTGACAGGCCACTGGGTGGTGCCCGGCTTCGTCGACATGCACAACCACGGCGGCGGCGGCGCGTCCTTCACCTCCGGCGCGATCGACGAGATCCTCACGGGGGTGCGCACGCACCAGCAGCACGGCACGACCACGATCGTCGCGTCCTTCGTCACCGGCGACATGGACTTCCTCGTGCAGCGCGCGGGGCTGCTCTCCGAGCTGGCCGAGCACGGCGAGATCGCGGGCATCCACTTCGAGGGCCCGTTCATCTCGCCGTGCCGCAAGGGCGCCCACGACGAGACGCTGCTGCGCGACCCCGACCCGGCCGAGGTCCGCAAGCTGATCGACGCCGCCCGCGGCCAGGCCAAGATGGTCACTCTCGCCACCGAACTGCCCGGCGGCATCGACTCCGTGCGCCTCCTCGCCGAGCACGGCGTGATCGCCGCGATCGGGCACACCGACGCGTCGTACGAGCAGACGGCCGCGGCCATCGACGCGGGCGCCACGGTCGCCACGCACCTGTTCAACGCGATGCCGCCCCTCGGCCACCGCGACCCGGGGCCGATCGCGGCGCTCCTGGAGGACGACCGGATCACCGTCGAGCTGATCAACGACGGCACGCATCTGCACCCGGCCGCCCTGGAGCTGGCGTTCCATCACAAGGGCGCGGAGAAGGTCGCGTTCATCACCGACGCGATGGACGCCGCCGGGTTCGGCGACGGGCGCTACATGCTCGGCCCGCTGGAGGTCGAGGTGAAGGACAGCGTGGCGCGGCTCGTGGAGGGCGGCTCCATCGCGGGCTCGACGCTGACCCTCGACCGGGCGTTCAAGCGTGCCGTGACGATCGACAAACTGCCCGTCGAGGACGTCGTCCGGGCCATCTCCGCGAACCCGGCCCAACTCCTTGGCATGTACGACAAGGTGGGCTCGCTGGAGCCCGGCAAGGACGCCGATCTCGTGGTCCTGGACGCGGAGTTCGAGGTCAAGGGCGTGCTGCGCAAGGGCGAGTGGCTGATCCGTCCGTAACTTACGGCTCGTACAAGGCGGTTGACCCGAGGTCTGGGCCAACCGCCTTGACTTTGGCATGATCAGGCCCCGTTACTGAAAGTACGTAAGGGGGGTGGGGTCCTGTGATCCTCACGGTCACGCTGAACACCGCGCTCGACATCACGTACGGGGTGCGGTCCCTGCGGCCGCACGCCACGCACCGCGTCACCGAGGTCACCGAGCGGCCCGGCGGCAAGGGTCTGAACGTGGCGCGGGTGCTCGCCGCGCTCGGTCACGAGGTGGCCGTGACGGGATTCGTGGGCGGCGCGACGGGCCGCACGCTCCAGGAGCAGCTGCTCGGCACGCCGGGCGTCGCGGACGCGCTGGTGCCCGTCTCCGGCGCGACCCGCCGCACGATCGCCGTCGCCGACGCGTCGACCGGCGACACGACACAGCTCAACGAGCCGGGTCCGACCATCACGCCCGCCGAGTGGACGGCCTTCCAGGAGGCGTACGCGGATCTGCTGCGCTCCGCCTCCGCGGTGGCCCTGTGCGGCAGCCTGCCGCCGGGCGTCCCGGTCGGCGCCTACGCGACGCTCGTACGGGCCGCGCGGGCCGCCTCGGTGCCCGTACTCCTCGACACCAGCGGCGAACCGCTGCGCCGCGGCGTCGCGGCGCGCCCCGACCTGGTGAAGCCGAACGCGGACGAGCTGGCCGAACTCACCGGCTCCCACGAGCCGTTGCAGGCCATGAAGGGCGCGCGGCGGCGCGGGGCGCACGCGGTGGTCGCCTCGCTCGGGGCGGACGGCCTGTGCGCCCTCACGGCGGACGGCGAGTGGCGCGCCCCGGCCCCCGGCCGCCTCCGCGGCAACCCCACGGGCGCCGGCGACTCGGCGGTCGCGGGCCTGCTCTCCGGCCACGTCGACCACTTGCCGTGGCCCCAGCGCCTGGCCCGCGCGGTGGCACTGTCCGCTGCGACGGTGGTGTCACCCGTGGCGGGCGAATTCGACACGGCGACGTACGAGGACCTGGTGGGCCGGGTCACGGTCGCCGAACACGTCGGGGCGGCCTGACTCCGTCAAGCTCGCTCAAGCCCCTGCGGCGATCGACTCAGCTCTGGGTGAGCCACATCCGGTCGAAGTTGGCGTCGCACTTGTTGCCCTGGTCACAGGAGACCGTGATCGCGTTGGTCCCCTTGGTGAGCTGGACGATGGCCCACGTGTTCGTCCAGCCCTTCTCCCAGTCGCCTTCCTTGGCGCCTGCGAAGTTCTTCATGTTCAGCGGGCGGGACTGCTTCGTGCCGTTCACGTCGATCGTGGCGTCGGAGTCCTTGCCGGGCACCCCGTAGTCGACGTACAGCTTGTACGCGCCGTCCTTCGGGATGTCGTTGACGGTCCAGGTCAGGCTCGCGCCCACCTTGTTGAACCCGGCGACGTACACCCCGCCGTCGGCCTTCGCGCCCTGCACGTCGGACGCTGTGGCGGTGCCGCCGGCCAGCTTCAGGGTCTTCGCGTCGGTCTTCGGCAGGTCGACCGGCTTGGCGGACGCCGACTTCGACGGCTTCTCGCTCGGCTGTACCGACTGCGAGCCGCCGGACCCCTTGTTGCCGGCCTCGCTGCCCTCGTCGCCCGAGTCGTTGCTGAGCATGGCGACGCCGATGCCGATGACGACGGCCGCGACCACGGCGACCGCGCCGATCAGGAGCGCCTTGGTGTTGGGGCCGCCACCCCGGCCGCCACCGCGCATCGGCGCCGTCGGCGGGCCCGGCTGGCTGGGAACGCCGCCGCCGGGCATCGTCTCGGGAGCCTGGTAGTGCGCGTTCGGCTGCTGGTACGACTGGGTCGGCTGGGTCTGCCCGTACTGGCGCTCACCGACCGTACGGATCTGATTGGCCCGGTAGGAGGACCGCGGGTTCGGGTAGCCGTAGCCACCGCCCGCGCCCTCGGGCGGGGTCGCCCCGGCCGCCTGCCCGTCGGCGTACAGATAGCCGAACGGATCGTCGTCCTCGGGCGTGGTGCTCCCGCTGTTGTTGCCGGGCGCCATCCCAGATCACTCCCTACACGTTGCTTACCTCGGCGAGGGTACCCGCTACGAGCGACCCCACGGCGTGGCCCAGGCCTCACCGGGATTGCGGAACCGCGCCCAATGTAGGGGCTATCCGGCCCGCCTGTGCTGCTTACTACGTGATCTTTTCTCTACGTACATGCGCTGGTCAGCGGATTGCAGCACTTCCTCTGCCGTCATACCGCAGTGGGCCCAGCCGATACCGAAACTGGCCCCTACCCGCACCGCCCTGCCGTCTACCCGAATCGGCGGAATGATGGCGTTCCGCAACCTGACGGCGAGGTCCTGGGCGTCCTCGCGACCGAGCCCGTCGGCGAGCACCACGAACTCGTCACCGCCGAGCCGGGCGACCGTGTCCCCGTCCCGTACGACGCTGGTCAGCCGGCGGGCGACCTCGATGAGGACGGCGTCGCCCGCGTTGTGCCCGAACCTGTCGTTGATCGACTTGAAGCCGTCGAGGTCGCAGAAGAGGACGGCGAGGCCCTTCGTGCCGTTGTCGGCGCCGGAGGCCGCGTCGGGCTCGGGCGCGGCGACGTGCACATGGTGGTCGAAGCCGTCGAACCCCTCGTACAGGTTCGACTGGTGCGGGACGGGCGCCCCGAAGTCGAAGCCGATCCCGCTCGCGTCGGCGCCGCGGTGGTCGCCGTAGGCCGCGTCGAGGGAGTCGATGGCGCTGGGCCCGGGCTCGTACGGGCGACGGCAGAGGCGGGCGGAGAGGCGGGCGCGCAGCTCCGCCGAGTTCGGCAGGCCGGTGAGCGAGTCGTGCGAGGCGCGGTGGGCGAGGTGCAGCTCTCGGCGCTTGCGCTCCTCGATGTCCTCGACGTGGGTGAGCAGGAAGCGCGGCCCGTCGGCGGCGTCGGCGACCACCGAGTTGCGCAGGGACACCCAGACGTATGTGCCGTCGCGGCGGGCGAGGCGCAGCTCGGCGCGGCCGCCCTCGGCGGAGGTGCGCAGCAGGGTGCCGATGTCCTCGGGGTGCACGAGGTCGGAGAACGAGTAGCGGCGCATGGCCGATGCCGGGCGGCCGAGGAGACGGCACAGCGCGTCGTTCGTCCGCAGGATCCGGCCGTGCTGGTCGCCGCCCATCTCGGCGATCGCCATCCCGGAGGGCGCGTACTCGAAGGCCTGGCGGAAGCTTTCCTCACTGGCCCGCAGCGCCTGCTGCTCGCGCTCCAGGCGGACCAGGGCGCGCTGCATGTTGGACCGAAGGCGTGCGTTGCTGATCGCGATGGCGGCCTGGAAGGCGTACATCTGCAGGGCCTCGCGGCCCCAGGCGCCGGGGATGCGGCCGCCGCGCGGGCGGTCGACGGAGATCACGCCGACGAGTTCGCCGCCGGAGGAGCCCGTCGCGTACATGGGGGCGAAGAGCCGGTCGGCGGGGTGCCACTCGTCCTCGAAGCGGGGCGGCGGTCCGGCGGTGAACCACTGCGGCACGTCGTCCTCGTCGAGGACCCAGCCCTCGGTGTGCGGTATGAAGCGCAGCTCGCCCCACTGCTCACCCATGGCGAGGCGGCGGTCCCAGCCGGCGCGGGAGCCCACGCGTCCGGTGATCAGGGCCTCGGCCGCGGAGTTTCCCGCGAAGGCGGCGACGACCAGATCACCGTCGGGACGGACGAGATTGACGCACGCCAGTTCGTAGCCGAGCCCGTTCACGACCCCGTCCGCGACGGTCTGCAGGGTGTCGGCGAGACTGCGGGCCGTGTTCATGTCCGCCATCACCTGGTGCAGCTGACGCAGGGTCGCAAGACGGACGTACGGCTCCGACTCGGTCTCCATGCTCAGTTTCTCCCCGAGACCTCGACAGCACTCCAGAATTCGGATCGGTTCGCTTCGCACGTGCAGCGGCACGTTCATCAGCAGTGTCACCGCCACTGAATCACAGCGAGCTGTGCACCCGGTACACAGGGTCAACAAATTATGGCTCCTGTGACTCAAGTCACAGCAGGAGATGAAGGGTTGGGGCACCTCACCGGGTGGGTTCTGTATGTTTCCTGAACACGAACCGCGCCCATGGTCCTAGGACCGGCCTCGGCCATCGGCCCGATGCGGGGCGCGTGACGCCGGGGCTAGCGTTAAAGGCGTGTTGAAGACGTCCCCTGCCACTTCGGTCCCCTCCCCCACGGCCGCCACGGCCCCCTCCGGGCATGCTGAGGGGGTGAGCAACGACGAGTTCCGTGCCGCCCTGTCCCGCCTGGCCGCAGGCGTCGTCCTCCTGACCGCCTACGAGCCGCCGCTCACGCCCGACGGGCCGCCCGGCGAGGACTCGGGCATGACGGCGACGGCCTTCATGTCCGTCTCCCTCGACCCGCCCCTGGTGATGGTGTCGCTGCGCAACAGCTCCCGGATGGACGACCTCCTGGACGACCAGCCCCTGTGGGCGGTCTCGGTCCTGTCCGAATCCCAGAGCCACATCGCGGGCCGCTTCGCCATGAAGGGCCGCCTCAGCGACCGCCTCCTGTTCCAGGACATCCCTTACGTACGCGGCGAGCACACGGGGGCTCCGCTGGTGGGTGGGGCGTTGGCGACGCTGGAGTGCCGCACGGAGAACACGGTCGTGGCGGGCGACCACACGCTGGTCATCGGCCGGGTGCTGAGCGCGTCGCTGCCGAGCGCGGAGGGCGGGCCGCTGATGTACTTCCGGGGGCGCTACCGGAACCTGGGCAAATAAAGCCCCTGCGGCGATTGAGCAGCGGGGTATGGGGCAGAGCCCCAAGCCCAGCCCCGGCTACCCGGCGAGTGCCTCGGGGCTCAAGTGGCCTACCAGTCCCGACCCGAGCGGCCGCGTTTCGTGTCGGAGCGGGCCTTCTTCTGGCGGAGGCGGCGTTCGTTGACGCCGCGCGACACCCGCGTGGGCCGCCTCGGCTTCGGCGGCGGCGCGGTGGCCTCCGCCAAGAGCGCCGCGAGCCGCACCACGGCCACCTCCCGGTTGCGCCACTGCGACCGATGCTCCGAAGCACGTACGGAGATCACGCCACCCACGAGCCGCGGAGCGAGCCGCTCCAGGGCCCGCTCCTTCCACACGCGCGGCAGCGCCTCCGTGGCCGCGAGGTCGAAGCGCACCTCCGCCGCCGAGTCGGACGTGTTCACGTGCTGCCCGCCCGGCCCGGACGACCGCGAGAAACGCCAAAGGAGCTCGGCCTCCGGGAGGACGACCGAACCGCGGATGGGATAAGGACCGGACATGCGTCCATGGTCGCGCGTCCGTACGGTCCGCGTCACCCGTATTTCCCGGCCCCGCGGACCTCCCGCGACGCCCGGGTAAAGAAAGTAAAGAGACCTGGAACCTTCCCCACCCCTCACGGCGTTGCTAGGGGTACGAGTAGCTTCGGCTGCACACGTACAACCATGTACGTCCGTATTTAACGAGGGAAGGACTCCCGAACCATGGCTGTAAGCCTGTCCAAGGGTGGCAACGTCTCGCTCACCAAGGAGGCTCCGGGCCTGACCGCTGTCACCGTGGGCCTCGGCTGGGACGTCCGCACCACCACGGGTACCGACTTCGACCTCGACGCGTCGGCCATCGCGGTCAACCCCGAGGGCAAGGTCTACTCGGACGGTCACTTCGTCTTCTTCAACAACAAGCAGACGCCGGACCAGTCGATCGTCCACACCGGCGACAACCGCTCCGGCGAGGGCGCGGGCGACGACGAGGCGATCAACGTCAACCTCCAGGCGCTGCCCGCCGACGTCGACAAGATCGTTTTCCCGGTCTCGATCTACGACGCCGAGACCCGCACCCAGAACTTCGGCCAGGTCCGCAACGCGTACATCCGCATTGTGAACCAGGCCGGCGGCACGGAGATCGCCCGCTACGACCTCTCCGAGGACGCCGCGACCGAGACCGCGATGGTCTTCGGCGAGCTGTACCGCAATGGCGCCGAGTGGAAGTTCCGCGCCGTGGGCCAGGGCTACGCCTCGGGCCTCGTCGGCATCGCGCAGGACTTCGGCGTGAACGTCTGAGCCACCGCTGAGCGGTAGCCGCCACTGAGCCCCGACCCATGCATGGGTCGGGGCTCAGTGCTGTTCCCTGCGGGTCCGAATCGGCCACCACCCATCGATTAACGGACAATCACCCGCGCCATTCGGACACGAACCGGCAAAGTTTTGACAGGTATCTGCCATCGAGCTGATCGCAGGTGCCACTCTCCCTCCGAACCCCCCACATACCCCACCCCACATGGGTACTGAAGGAGTCCGAGTGAGAATCCGCTCTACAGCTCCCCGCTTCGCCGCCCTCGTCGCGTCCGCCGCCATGGTGGTCGTCGGCGTACAGGCAGGCACCTCGGCCAACGCCGCCACCGATCGTGCGGCAGGCGCAACGGCGCTCCCCCTCAGCGCCTCGCAACGGGCGACCGCCCTGAAGGACGCGCAGGCCGAAACCCCCACAACCGAACGCCAGTTGAAGCTCGCAGACGGCGAGAAGCTGGTGGCCCGCGACGTCGTCAAGGACGCCGACGGCACCACCCACACCCGCTACGAGCGCACCTTCGACGGGCTGCCCGTCCTCGGCGGCGACCTCGTCGTGCACACCGCGAAGGGTGGCGACCTCAAGGGCACCACCAAGGCGCGCAAGGGCTCCATAACCGTGGCGTCCACGGACGCCGCCACCGGAACCGCCGCCGCGAAGAAGTCCGCGAAGTCCGCCGCCGGGAACTCGGTCAAGGGCGCCACCGCCGGCTCCGCGCACAAGGTCGTCTGGGCCGCCGACGCGAGCAAGGCGCCCACCCTCGCGTACGAGACCGTCGTCAAAGGCACCCAACACGACGGCACACCAAGCGAGTTGCACGTCATCACCGACGCCGACAGCGGCAAGGTGCTCTACAAGTACCAGGCCATCGAGAACGGCACGGGCGCCAGCGAGTACAGCGGCTCCGTCACCGTCGGCTCCACCGCCGCGTCCGGCGGCTACGACCTCGTCGACGGCGAGCGCGGCGGCCACAAGACGTACGACCTGAAGGGCGGCACGTCGGGCACCGGCACCCTCTTCCACGACGCCGACGACAAGTGGGGCGACGGCACCGCCGCGGACCGGCAGACCGCCGCCGTCGACGCCGCCTACGGGGCCGCCGAGACCTGGGACTTCTACAAGGAGTCCCTGAACCGCAGTGGCATCGCGGGCGACGGCAAGGCCGCGTACTCCCGCGTCCACTACGGCAACGCGTACGTCAACGCGTTCTGGGACGACAGCTGCTTCTGCATGACGTACGGCGACGGCATCGACAACAAGAACCCGCTCACCGCGCTCGACGTCGCCGCGCACGAGATGAGCCACGGCCTGACCGCCGCCACGGCGAACCTCAACTACAGCAAGGAGTCCGGCGGCCTCAACGAGGCGACGTCCGACATCTTCGGCACGGCGGTGGAGTTCTACGCGAACAACTCCACGGACGTCGGCGACTACCTCATCGGCGAGAAGATCGACATCAACGGTGACGGCAGCCCGCTGCGCTACATGGACAAGCCGAGCAAGGACGGCAAGTCCGCCGACTCCTGGTCGAGCTCCACGGGCGGCCTCGACGTGCACTACTCGTCGGGCGTCGCCAACCACTTCTTCTACCTGCTCAGCGAGGGCAGCGGAAAGAAGACGATCAACGGGGTCGACTACGACTCGCCCACGTCCGACGGCTCTACCGTCACCGGCATCGGCCGGGACAAGGCCGTGCAGATCTGGTACAAGGCGCTCTCCACGTACATGACGTCCACGACCGACTACGCGGCGGCGCGCGCGGCCACCATCAAGGCGGCCGGTGACCTGTACGGCGCGAGCGGCGCGGAGGCCACCGCGGTCGCCGCCGCCTGGAAGGCCGTGAACGTCAACTAGCCGACTCCGGCTTGCCGTTCCCGTACAGCCAGGTCTCCCAGACCCCGGCAAGGGCCTCGCCCTTGCCGGGGTTCTTGCGCTCCACGTAGGCCGTGAAGTCGTCCGTGTCGGCGTTCTTGTACTTGTGGTCCGTCGGCCAACTCTTCAGCAGGGCAAAGAAGTTGGCGTCACCGATCGTCCTGCGGATCTGTTGCAGCACCATCGCGCCGCGCTCGTAGACCGGGGATTCCGAGAGGTGCGCGGCATTCGGCGGCTCCGCGGGCGGGAAGGCCCAGACACCGTCGCTCGCGGGCCGCTTCGCGATCGCCTCGAAGGCCTGCCGCGCCGTGTCCCCGCCGTGCTCCTCGTCCCACAGCCACTCCGCGTACGTCGCGAAGCCCTCGTTCAGCCACATGTCGCGCCACGACTTCGGGGTGACCGAGTCGCCGTACCACTGGTGCGCCAACTCGTGGACGAGCAGGCCGACATCGGGGGCGCCGGGGAAGACGGGCCGGGTCTGGGTCTCCAGGGCGTAGCCCACGTCCCCGGCCCGGTCGACGATCGCGCCGGTGGACGAGAACGGGTACGCGCCGAACCGCTCCGCCTCCCAGTCGACGACCTCCGGCAGCCGGGCGAGGACCTTCGCGCTCGCCTTCGCCTCGTCCGGGTCGACGGCGGTGTACACGGGAATCCCGCCGGGCGTGCGCCCCCGCTCCGTCTCGAACCTTCCGATGGCCACGGTCGCCAGATAGCTCGCCATCGGCTGCCGCATCCGCCAGTCGTAGGCGGTGCGCCGACCGTCGGACGACCGCTTCGCGCTCCTCAACTCCCCGTTGGACACCGCCTGTACGCCGACGGGGACCGTGATCCGGATGTCGTACGTCGCCTTGTCCGATGGATGGTGGTTGCCGGGGAACCAGGCCATGGAGCCGGTCGGTTCGCCGAGGCCGAGCGCGCCGTCGGCGGTGCGCAGCCAGCCCTCGCCCGTGCCGTCCGGGTCGGTGATCGTGACGGGTTCGCCGTCGTAGCGGACGGTGGTGCGGAAGGTGTGCCCCTTCGGGAGCTCGTCGTGCGGCCGCACGGTCACCTCGCGCCCGGCGCGGCTGGCCACGGCCTTCTCGCCGTCGACGGTGACCTCCCGCACCGTCAGGCCCCTGAGGTCCAGGTTGAACGCGCTGAGCGCCTTGCCCGCCGTCGCGGTGATCTCGGCGGTGCCGGACAGGTGGTGGGTGTCCGGGTCGTAGTCGAGATCGAGGGCGTAGTGGCCGACGTCGTAGCCGCCGTTCCCGAGCTTGGGGAAGTAGGGGTCGCGCAGGCCCGAGGCGCCGGGGGTGCCGTGGACGCCGCCGTCGCACGCGGCGACGGTGGCGACGGCGGCGAGGACGCTGAGGAGGGCGGCGGGGAGTCGGAGTCGGGGTCGGGGTCGGAATCTGAGTCGGCGGCGCACGCGGTGATCTTATGACCCCATTGCCCCGGTACGGGCGCCGCGCCGATTTACCGCCGCGGCGCCTACAGGACGGCGATCCCCAACGGCCTTTCCCCCGCGGCCAGTCGGCGGGTGTCGCCGCTGTCGATGTCGACGACAGTGACGCCGTTCCAGTAGCCGTCGCGGGTGAAGCCGCCGGTGACGTACGCGGTCCTGCCGTCGTCGGAGACGGCGACGTCCTCGTGCGGCCCGTCGAGCGGCACGACCTTCTCCTTGCCGCCGGGCGTCCGAATGGTGAGCGAGGGCCCCTCGTCCTCGGACGGGTCGATGGGCCCCGTGCCGACGGCGAGGAGCGTCCCGTCGGGAGTGATCGTGACGCCGTGCTGGTGCGTGTTGGCGGTCATCCGCTCGACGGTCGAGCGGCCGGTGTCCGGGTCGACCACGACGAGCTTCTCGCCCTCGAAGGGGAGGAGCAGCTTGCCGTCGGAGGGCCGGACGGCGGCGTAGTGCGGCTTCAGCCACGAGCCGAGGCCGCCTTCGGTGCCGTACGGGGCGACCTCGATGCGGCGGGTGTCGCCGCCGCGGGTGTCGAGGACGGTGACGTCGAAGGAGTCGTGATCGGTGGCGTACACCTGGCGCCCGTCGCGCGACACATCGACGTCGAAGGGCCGCCGTCCGACGGAGGCGGTGTCGGTGACCTTCTCGGTCCTGGTGTCGATGGTCTCCAACGCCCCGTTCCCGTCAGGGATGTTGACCCCCACGTACGCGTGCTCGCCGTCGGGCGCGAGCGCGATGCCCATGCCGCCGCCGCGGTACTCGCCGTCGGTGACCGGGCCGAGGCCTTCGGTCTCGTACGGGATGAGGGCCTCGCGCTCACGGCTGTCCGTGTCGACGACGGCGACGCCCTCGGCGGTGGCGACCCAGGCCCGACCGTCGTCACCGACGACGAGCCCGTACGGGGCGTGGCCGACCTTCACCGAGTCGAAGACGCCCTTGCCGGGGGCCGGGTCGACGAAGGAGACGGTGTCGGAGCCGAAGTCGGCGACGAGGAGGGTGCCGTCGGGGGTCTTGGCTGTCTCGGCGCCATCGGGGTTCTCGGGAGCCTTCTTGGCGGGGGAACTCGCCTTATCCGCTGAGGAGTCGGTGTCGTCCTGCGTCGCGCCGCACCCGGTCGCGAGGACCGCGACGGCGATCGCCGCGAGGACCGCGCGCCTCACCGTACGGCCCGCAACAGGCCGGCGATCTCGGTGAAGCCGCGGCGCTCGGCGTGCTCGAGGGGAGTCGTGCCGTCGCCGTCGGGCAGGTCGGGGCTCGCGCCCGCCGTGATGAGCAGCTCGACGATCTCCTGGTGCGCACGGCCGCCGTCGCCGAGGATCACGGCCTCCAACAGGGCGGTCCACCCAAGCCGGTTGACGTGGTCGACGTCGATGTCGGTCTCGCGGAGCACGGCGCGCACGTAGTCGACGTGGCCGCGTTCGGAGGCCGGGATGACGGAGATGCCGCCGAACCGGTTGGTGACCTTCAGGTCGGGGCGGGCGGGCAGCAGGGCGCGCATCATCTCCACGGAGCCGGTGACACCGGTGGCGAGCCACGCGCTGTCGTCCCGGTCGTCCTGGGCGTTCGCGTCGGCCCCGGCCGCGACGAGTGCCTCCGCGGCGGCGACGTGATCGTTGAGGGAGGCCAGGAGGAGGGGCGTACGACGGTGCGCGTCGCGGGCCTCGACATCGGCGCCCGCCGCGAGCGCGGCCCGGACGGCGTCGGCGTCGCCCTGAGCGGCGGCGACGAGGAGCGTTCGGTTGTTCTCGGTGTGCTGCATGGTGCGACTCCACATCCGGGTGAGCATTTCAAGCCCCGCTTTGGGACGAGACTCGCGGGGTCCGGGGCAGAGCCCCGAGGCCGCAACACCGTTGCCGGTGTCACGGCCCCGAGACGGCATCCACGTCCTACTTAAGCGTCGCGACCCCCGCCTGGGCGAACTTCTCATCCTGGTCCCCCGAGGGCGCACCCGCGACACCGATCCCCGCGATGGGCCCACCGTCGGAGACAACCGGCGCCCCGCCCGCGAGGAACAACGTGCCGGGGATGTCCTTCAGGTTCGGCGTCTGCTCGAGCCGCTTCGTCAGCTCGGACGTGGGCGCGTTCCAGGACACCGCGGTGTACGCCTTCTTCACGGCGGACTCCGGCGACTGCGGCCCCGCACCGTCACCACGCAGCTCGACGATCGTGTTGCCGTTGCGGTCGACGACGGCGACGGAGACCTTCTGGTTCTCCTTCTTCGCGGCCTTCAGGACGGCCTCCGCGGCGTCGGTCGCGGCGCCCACGGTGAGGTGCTTGGACTCGAAGGTGTTGCCGGCCTTCGCGGCAGCGGGCTTGGCGGCGGCGGCCTTCGCGGCCGGCTCCGCGTCCGCGGCGCTCGCCGAGTACGCGCCGAACCCGCCGAGAGCGATGGCCGCGGCGAGGGTGGTGCCGGTGACGACGCGGGTGCGCTTCGAGATCTTCTTGGCGTGCTGCATGGGAACGACTCCTGGGTGAAGGGGGAGGGTGCGAGTAGAGGGAGGAGAGTTCGATCGGGAGGCCGTTTGCCGTTCCTGCCGTCCCGCTCTGCCTTCAATCCTGGGTCCGGAACCGCCCCTCACCCGTCGACGGACCGGCTGGAGGCGGCGCGCCGGGCGGTCGACATCGGGGTCATCCGATCGGTTGACCCCAGGGGCGTACAACCCGGTGACAATGGGATTGTTTGCCCAGGTCGACGCCGTGAAGGAGGCGCAGGAACCGTGCCATGGAACCGGGCCGCACGCGCCGACGAGGCCTACGACGCGGACATCCGCCGCCTCACCACGGTCATGCACGCCGCGTTCTTCCTGCTGCTCGCCGTGGCCCTGGCCCGCTTCCTGCTGCGCCACCCGCACGGCACGCGCACCCCGTGGATCATCGCGCTCTCCGTGGTCGTGGCCCTGCTGTACGGGGCCGGGCTCGTGCGGGGTCTCGCGGAGCGGGCCACGGCGGGGCAACGGGTGTGGCTGACGCTGGTGGTCGTGGTGTGGGTGGTGCTCGTGGTGCTCGCGCCGAGCTTCGCGTGGTGCGCGGTGCCGCTCTTCTACACGGGCCTGCGTACGTTGCCGACCCGCCCCGCGCTCGTCCTGGTGGGGCTCCTGGCGGTGCTCGTCATCCTCGCCCAACTGCGGCTCGCCGGCCGCTGGGACCCGGACCTGGTGCTCGGACCGCCGGCCGTCGTGGTGATCGCCACCGCCGTGTTCCTGCAGATGAAACGGCAGGCCGCGCGCCAGCGGGACCTCATCGACGACCTGATCCGCACCCGCCGCGAACTGGCCGCGTCCGAACGCCGCGAGGGCACGCTCGCCGAGCGCCAGCGGCTCTCCATGGAGATCCACGACACCCTCGCGCAGGGCCTGTCCAGCCAGCAGATGCTGTTGCAGGCGGCGCAGCGGGTGTGGGAGGCCGACCCCGGCAAGGCCCGCGCCCATGTCGGCACGGCCGCGTCGATCGCCGAGCACAACCTCACCGAGGCGCGCCGCTTCGTGCACGATCTGGCCCCCGCCGACCTGGCCCGTGGTCTGACGGAGGCGTTGCGGGCCGTGGCCGCGCGGGAGTCCGGCGACCGGCTCACCGTCCAGGTCCGCGTCGACGACGACGGGCGCGCGGACCGGCTGCCCGACCGGGTGCAGTCGGCGCTGCTGCGGATCGCGCAGGGCGCGCTGGCCAACGTACGGGAGCACTCCGGGGCCCGGAGCGCGGCGCTCACGCTGACGTTGCTCGACGACCAGGTCGTGCTGGACGTCGCCGACGACGGGCGGGGGTTCGATCCGGCCGCGCTTCCCGCGGGGGCCTCCGGCGTGCGGGGACACGGGCTTCCGGCGATCCGGGCGCGGGTGCGGCAGCTGGGTGGGACGTTGTCGCTCGAGTCCGCGCCAGGGGAGGGAGCGGTGGTCTCCGCCGCGATTCCGTTGTCGCCACGGGGGCCGTAGGAGTTCTGTCGCGGGCAACGGGGCCGACGTCACGGGGCTCTGCCCCGGACCCCGCCGGCTCTCGTCCCAGAGCGGGGCTTTAATTGCCCACCCGCCGCAGAGGCCCGACCGACTCGAACCGGAGCTCACCCCATGACCCAGCCCATCCGCATCCTCCTCTGTGACGACCACGTCGTCGTTCGTGCCGGGTTGTTGGCGTTGCTCGACAGTGCGGCGGGGATCGAGGTCGTCGGGGAGGCCGGTACCGGGGAGGAGGCGATCGCGCTCGCCGCGAAGCTCCGGCCCGACGTCGTCCTCATGGACCTGCAACTGGGCGAGGGCATGGACGGCGTGGAGACGACCCGCCGCCTCACCACCGCCCCGGACGACCCGGCCACCGGGCACCGCCCCCACGTCCTCGTTCTGACCACGTACGACACCGACGCCGACATCACCCGCGCCATCGAGGCGGGCGCGACGGGCTATCTGCTCAAGGCGGAGCGGCCCGAGGAGCTGTTCGCGGCGATCCACGCGGCCGCGGAGGGCCGCACCGCGCTGTCCGCCCCGGTGGCCAGCCGCGTCATGGCCAATATGCGCAAGCCGCGGCCCACCCTCACCGACCGCGAGCGCGACATCCTCGCCCAGCTGGCGCACGGCCTCGGCAACCGGGAGATCGCCAAGGCCCTCTTCATCAGCGAGGCCACGGTCAAGACCCACCTGGGCCGGATCTACGACAAGCTCGGCGTGGACACCCGGGCCGGCGCCGTCTCGGTCGCGAAGGAGCAGCGCCTGCTGCCGTGACCTGCCGCCGCTCCGGTGCGGCCCCGCTCCCCCGCCCGTGACACCATCACGTACGTGCTCGACATCGGTTACGCCCTCTCCCGCCGCTTCCCGGACCCGCCGCAGACGGACTACCGGCGCGCGGACGTCCGCGCGCTGCGCCACGACCTGTTCAGCGGTGACGTGTACCTGGCCGACACCAAGGCCGACCGGGAGCTGTCCACAGCCTGGGGATGGGTGCCGGTGCTCGACTTCGCGTGGGCGCTGTGCGACATCGTCGAGCAGCTGGACCGGGACCCGCGCGGCAGCCGCTCCGCCACTCCCCAGCACGCCGAGCTGGACTTCACGGAGTCCAGCGACTGCATGCTCTTCGAGCGCCGCTTCGGCTGGGTCGACGTCGAGGCCGACTGGATGCCGACCGAGGAGCCCCCGCTGACCTTCTCCCACTCCGAACTGCGCCGCGAGGCCCGGGACTTCCTGCACGACCTGCTCGCCGACCTCACGGACATGCACGAGGACCTGGCCGACAACCCGGCCCTGTGGGACCTCCAGGCCCGCTTCCCCCGGCTCCCGTAGCCACGGCAACGCCGGAAGACGGCCCTACTCCACCCGCACCCCCAGCTCCGCCGCGAACACCCCGGCCAGATCCATGAGTTGGGCCGGTGAGATCACCGCGCCGCCCAGTCTGTCCACGCCCCGCGCGATCCCCAGCTCCGCCGCGTCCCGCAGGTCGACGTCCGTCAGGGTCGCCGCCGAGAAGTCGGCGCCCTTCAGCACGCAGCCCGCGAACTCCACCCGCTCGAGGCGCGCACCCCCGAAGTCCGGCTCCACGAGCACGCATCCGTCGAACACGACGTCCTTGAGGCGCGCCTTCCGCAGGTTCAGGTAGTCGATCTTCCCGCCCCTGATCACCACCCGCTCCAGGGCCGCCCCGTGCAGCTGCACCCCGCCGAGCCGGGCGTCGACCACCTCCACGTCCCGCAGCGTCGCCTCCGCCAGGTCCGTGCCCACGCCCCGTACGTCAGTCAGCACGGAGTCGATGAATCTGGCCCGCGCGAGACCCGCCTCGTCGAGCGCGCACGCCGCCAGCGCGCAGTCCATGAACCGCGCCCCGATCCCCTCGTGCCCGGCGAAGTCGACGTCCCGGAACTCCACCCCGTCGTAGTCCCCGTCGGGTTCGAGGCCGCGCCCCTCCCACGGCGCCAACGGAGGCAGCCGCACCTGGGGCCGCCGCGCCTTCTTCACCTTTGCCGAAGCCCTCGCCGAAGCCTTCGCCGGAGTCTTCGCCGAGGCCTGTCCCGCAGCCCGGCCCGCACCACCATGCCTGTCGCTCATGACCCCATGCTGCCCGCCGCCACTGACAATCCCGGCCCACCCCCAAGTGACCTGCACAAACAGCGCGATGTCACATCCGCGCCCACCCCACACGTCGTATCCGCGAAGGCCCTTCGCACGACGGGTCACGCACGCAGCCACCCATACGAAACCGATCACCCAGCCGCACGGCAGCCGTGCAGCACCGATCACGCCTCCGTCCGGAACCGATCCCACAGCCAGGAGCCGCACATGCGCCCCACGCACCCCACTCGCCCCACCCCCACCCTCACCGTCATCGGCGGCGGCCTCGCCGGGCTGACCGCCGCGATCACCGCGGCGGAGGCGGGCGCGCGCGTCACCCTGCACGAAGCGCACCACACCCTCGGCGGCCGGGCCCGCACCGCCGAGGGCACCTACCTCACCCACGAAGGCCCGCACGCCCTCTACAACGGCGGCCCGCACTGGACCTGGCTGCGGCAGCGCGAGCTGCTCGGACCGCTCGCCCCGATCCCGCCGCTGGAGGGCGCCCGGCTGCGCTTCCACCGCGACGGCGCGCTGCGCCGCACCCCGCCCGCCGCCCTGCTCCGCCTCCTGCGCCACCGGCCCGAACGCGCCCCCGTGGACGAGGACTTCACCGCCTGGGCCACCCGCGTCGCGGGCCCGGACGCCGCCCGCGCCGCCGCCAACTACACCGCCGTCGCCCTGTTCCACCACGCCCCCGGATCGCTCTCGGCCCGTTTCGTCCAGGAGCGCCTGCGCCGCACCGCCAAGGTGCCGCCCGAGGCCCAGTACCCGGTCGGCGGCTGGTCCTCGGTCATCGACCGGATGGCGTCCCGCGCGTGGAACCTCGGCGTGCGCATGGAGACCCTGAGCCGGATCGACACCGTGCCCACCGACACCCCCGTCGTCGTCGCGACCTCGCTCGACGCCGCCCGCAGGCTCCTCCAGGACCCATCCCTGACCTGGGACAGCGGCCGTACGACGCTGATCGACCTGGCCGTCCGTACCCGCCGCGGCGACGCCTTCGCGGTGTCGGGCCTCGACTTCCCGGCCTGGCTCGAACGGTTCACCGCACAGGACAAGTCCCTCGCCCCGCACGGCGAGAGCCTGATCCAGGGCCAGGTCCCGATCGCGCCCGACGAGTCCAAGGCGGACGGTTCCGTACGCGCCGACGGCCTGCTCGACCTCGCGTTCCCCGGCTGGCGCGAGCGCACGACCTGGCGCCGCGACGCCCTCGCCCAGGGGCGCACAGGAGCCCTCGACCGCCCCGGCACGACGTGGCGCGACCGCCCCGCGATCGACCGCGGCGAGGGCGTCTATCTGGCGGGCGACATGGTGGCGGCGCCCGGCGTGCTCTCCGAGGTCTCCTTCACCAGCGCCATCGAGGCGACGACGCTGGCGCTGCGGCGGCCCGCCCTCACCCGCGGCCTTGACCTCAACCGAGCTTGAGGTCGAAGACTGGCGCGCAGGCCGCTCGTACAGGTCGGGGCGGCATCGCACACTGCCCACCAGGAGCTGCCATGCACGCCATCCGCCTGCACGCCTTCGGCCCCGCAGAGAACCTCACGTACGAAAAGGTCGAGGACCCCGAGCCGGGCCCCGGACAGGTGCGGATCGCGGTCGAGGCCGCGGGCGTGCACCTGATCGACACCGCGTTCCGCTCCGGCGTACAGGGACCGCTGCCCGCCCTCCCCGAGCTGCCCACGATCCCCGGCCGCGAGGTCGCCGGCACCGTCGAGTCGCTCGGCCCGGACACCGACCCCGCCTGGCTCGGCAAGAAGGTCGTCGCCCACCTCGGCATGGTCCCCGGCGGCTACGCCGAGCTCGCCGTCACGGACGCGGACCGCCTCCACGAACTCCCGGCGGCCCTGGACCCGGCGGGCGCCGTCGCCATGATCGGCACGGGCCGCACGGCGCTCGGCATCCTGAACTTCACCACCGTCACCCCCGACACGGTCGCCCTCGTCCCCGCGGCCGCGGGCGGCATCGGCACACTCCTCGTGCAGTACGTGAAGCACGCGGGCGGCACCGTGATCGGCCTGGCGGGCGGCCCGGCGAAGACGGCGGCGGTCGAGGCGAACAGCGCCGACCTCGCCCTCGACTACAACGACCCCAACTGGCCGGACAAAGCACGCGAGTTCCTCGCCGGTCAAGGCCTCCCCGCCGCCACCGTCCTCTTCGACGGAGTCGGCGGCCCGACGACCGCCCGCGCCCTCGACCTCCTCGGCCCCGGCGGCCACCACCTCATCTTCGGCTGGTCCGCCCAGGGCATCGGCTCCGACGAGGGCCCCCACCTCCTCGACGACGCCGAACTCGCGCGTCGCGGCCTCACCCAGGAACAGGTCCTCGGCCCCCCGATGATGCGCAAGGCCGGCGGCGACAACCCCATGCGCACCCTCGAACTCGCCGCCCTCGACCACGCGGCCCGCGGCATCCTCACCCCCGCCGTCCACCGCTTCCCCCTCAAGGAAGCAGCGGCCGCACACCACGCCCTGGAGACACGCGGCACGGCGGGCAAGGTGGTCCTGGAGCCGTGACCGGCGCGCGCCCCCTCAGACCGCGGCCGCCTCCAACTCCTTGACGTACTCAGGCAGGATCCCGAAGAACGCGGCGAACATGCCGTGGTGGTGATAGTCGTGCGTCTCGACGAGCCTGCCGTCGGAGCGGCGGCCACGGGCGACGATCACGTTGGGGTGCGCGAAGGTGCGGCCGGTGGCGTGGACGTGCCCCTCGATGGTGTATTCGGCGATCGCCACCTCGGGGTCGTCGGTGCTCCACACCTTCAGGTCGCGCACGGTGCGCGAGAACCGGTCGAGGGGCGCGCGGTCGAAGTGCTCGGCGAGTTCGTCGAGCCCCTCCCAGCGCGTGTGCTCGCCGACACCGAAGGCATGGGTGACCACGACGTCGTCGGCGTAGATCTCGCGGATCGGGGCGAAGTCGCCGCTCCCGACCATGCCGATGAGCGCACGGAGCGAATCGGCGACGGAACGAGGTGCGTCGGAACGGGATGCGGTGGAACGGGGTGCGGCTGCGGAAGAACCGGACATGGGTGTACCCCTTCGGTAAGGCGGAACCTAGAATCGGAGTCCTCACTCCCCTTACGTTCCCGACGTTACGGACTGGGCACTCCGGTTGTCAACGGACGCCCACGGAAAGGAAGTTGGCCATGCGCGCGGACGCCCGGAGGAATCGCGAACGGCTCCTGGAAGCCGCGGAGAAGGTGTTCGCGGAGCGCGGCACGTCCGCGGCGACCGAGGAGGTCGCGAAGGCGGCCGGGGTCGGCGTCGGCACGCTCTTCCGCCACTTCACCACGAAGGAAGCGCTGTTGGAGGCGGTCTTCCGGGCCCGCATGGACGCGGCTGCGGACCGGATGGAGCGCCTGCTGGCGGCGGACGATCCGGGCGCCGCGTTCCGCGAGATGTTCCTGGGGAACGTGGCGGAGTCGAGTCGAAAGAGCGCCTACATAGAGGCACTTGCCGCGGCGGGCATCCGCGTGGACGTCACGTCCGATGCCACCAGACCCCGGATTCACGCGACCCTGGAGGCTCTGCTGCGGCGGGCCCAGGAGGCCGGCGCGGTACGGAAGGACGTCGACCCGGACGACGTCATCGCGCTGCTGGTCGGCGCGGCACGCGCGGCCGAGCACGCGGAGGGCGCTGGCGGCGGCCCGGCGGCCCGCACCCGCGCGGCGGAGATGGTCCTCGACGGGCTGATGCGCTGACTCCGGGTGCACTGACCCAGGAGTCGCCAACAGACCCCGCCCTCCCCGCCGTTCAGCCCACCCGCTTCTCGAACCAATGGTGCGCGTACGGCTCGTCGTTGAAGGCCGCGACCGCCTCGAAGCCGTACGCGCGATACAGCCCGATGGCCTCGCCGAGCGCCTTGTTGGTGTCCAGGCGCAGCAGTCCGGCGCCGTGCCGGGCGGCCCGCGCCTCCATCTCCGCCAGGAAGCGGCGAGCGAGGCCGAGGCCCCTGACCCGCGGCGCCACCCACATGCGCTTCACCTCGGCCGCGCCGCCCGGCGGAAGCTTCAGACCGGCGCAGCCGACCGGCTCCCCGTGCAGCCTCGCCACGACGAACTGCCCGTGCGGGGGCCGGAGTTCACCGGCGTCGGGCAGGAGGCTGTGCGCCGGGTCGAAGCCCGTGTCGAACCGCTCCTGGAGCTCGGCGAAGTAGCCGCGCAGGCACAGCTCGGCGTCGGGGTGGTCCGGCTCGACGTCGTCCAGCGTGACCGTGCCCGCCGTGAGCAGCCGGTCCACCTCGGCCATGGCGGCGACCAGGCGGCCGCGCTGCGCGGGGCTCAGCGGGGCGAGCAGCGAGCCCGCGGCCTCGTCGCTGCGCCGGTCGAGCACGGTCCACTCGTCGCGCCCCCGCTCCGTGAGCCGCGCGGTACGCACCCGCCGGTCCCGCTCCAGCGGCTCCACCGCCACGAGGCCGTCCGCCTCCAGGGCGCGCAGCAGCCGGCTGACGTACCCGGAGTCGAGCCCGAGCCGCTCCCGCAGCCTCCGCACATCGAGCGGCGCTCCGGCCTCGCCGATCTCCCAGAGCAGCCGGGCCTGCCCGTAGGGCCGCTCGGTGCCGTGGAACCGCTCCTGGAGCACGCCGACGCGCTCGCTGACGACGCGGTTGAACCGCCGCACCCGCGCGACGTCACCGATGTCACCGACGCCGCTGTCCTCACTCTCACGCATTCTCTGACCGTAGTCAGAGAATGCGTCCTCGCGCCACCCTACGCGGCACCCACCGCCTTCAGCGCCTCGTCCGTCAGCCGGTACACCGTCCACTCGTCCTGCGGCCGCGCGCCCATCGCCTCGTAGAACTCGATGGACGGGGTGTTCCAGTTCAGCACCGACCACTCCAGGCGCTCGTACCCCCGCTCCACGCAGAGCCGCGCCAGCTCCGTGAGCAGCGCCTTGCCGTGGCCGCCGCCGCGCGCCGAGGGGCGTACGTACAGGTCCTCCAGGTAGATGCCGTGCACGCCGCGCCACGTCGAGAAGTTCAGGAACCACAGCGAGAAGCCGACCGGCTCACCGGTCTCCGTGTCCTCGGCGATGTGCGCGTACGCCGCCGGGCGCTCGCCGAACAGCGCCTCACGCAGCTGCTCCTCGCTCGCCCGCGCCTCGTGCAGCGCCTTCTCGTAGTCGGCGAGCTCGCGGATCATGGCGTGGATGACGGGGACGTCGGCGGGGGTGGCGGTACGAATCATGCCCGCAGACTAATGCGCGTGATCCCGCAGCCTGCGGGCGATATCCAGGTCCACCACGCCAAGCTCCCGCCCGTCCTCGATGTCCCACAACGCGTTCTGCAACACCCGGCCCAGCGTCCACGCCCGCGCCCGCGCCCGGTCGAGCCCGAGGACCCCGCTCATCGCGTCGAACCGCCACACCGTCTCCTGCGGCTCGTAGCGGTTGTTCAGCGCGGGCCACAGATCGAAGCCGGGGTCGCCGACCAGCGGCTTCGGGTCGATCGCCAGCCACGGTTCGCGCTCCGCGGCCAGCACGTTGTCGAAGTGCAGGTCCCAGTGCAGCAGCCGGTGCCCGGGCTCGTCCACGACCTCCCGCACGGCGGCCGCGCAGTCGGCGAGCAGCGCGCGCTCGGCCGGGTCGGCCACCCGGCGCAGCGCGTCCGGGGCGTCCGCGAGCATCCGCGCGGCGATGTCGGAGAGCCGCCGCATGCCCTCCGGTGCGGGCCCCGCCGTCAGCCGCGCGAGCAGCTCGGCGATCACCGTGACGGCCTTGCGCGAGTCCTCGATGTCGCTCAACATCCGTGCGGAGTCGAGCCGTTCGAGCAGCATCGTGCCCGTTCCGTCGTCGTACGCGAGGAGCCGCACGGCGCCGTCGCCGTCCCACGTCCGCAGCGCGACGGGCTCGCCCTCGGTCTCCTCGTCGAGCACCTGGAACTTGAGGGCGGCCGGCCGCCCGCCGCCCACCACGGGCACGACGAGCGCGGCCACCCCGTGCATCAGCGGTCCGTCGACCGTCAGCTCCCAGCGCTCCAAAAACTCGTCCACGCGCGCGGGCAGCGCCGCGACGAACGCGCGGCCCGCCTCCCCCGCGTACGCGTGCTGCGACTCAACAAGGCCCACCGGTACGTCGATCACGCCCGCGACCCTAAGTCCTGCACCGCCCTCAAGGCCCGTCAATTACCGGGAACACCAGCGTCCTTGAGGATCTCCTCGAAGGCGTCCTCGTCGTACATCGCCTTCTCCGGGGTCACCTTGTCGCCGTCCACGTAGACCGTCGGCGTGCCCTCGATGCCGTCGGCGCGGAACTTCTTCATCGCCGCGTCCACGAAGTCCCGGTACTTCATGTCCCGCACGGCTCCGTCGAACGCGGAGGAGCGCAGCCCGTCGACCGTGTCGGCAATCTTCAGCAGGAAGTCGTCCGTGTACGCGTCCGTGGTCTCGTCGGCGGGCTGGTTCGCGAAGACGGCCGAGTGGTAGACGGGGAACTTCCCGGCCTCCACCGAGGCGCGCAGCGCGTTGGCGGCCTTCACCGATCCGTGGCCGTTCAGGTTCTCGTCGAGGAACGAGGCGATGACGTACTCGACCTTCACGTCCCCGTCGGCCACCGGGCCGGTCAGCGCCTCGGCGCCGCCCTGCTCGAACTTCTTGCAGTACGGGCAGCGCGGATCCTCGTACACCTTGACCGTGTGCGGGGCCTTCGCGTCGCCCACGACGATCACGTCGTCGCCGTCCATGCGCGCGTCCAGCTCCGCGAGGTCATCGGCGTTCTCGGCCGGCTTCACGGAGGGGGTCGCCGAGGCCGACACGGAAGCCGAGGCCCCGCCGCCGTCGCCCTCGTCACCACCACAGGCCGTGACCACCACCCCGAGCACGACGACCGCCACCGCCGCGACCCAGGGCCGCGCCGAAACCCTCGCTCCTACGTCCACGATCCGGCTCCCACTCACCGTGCGCTCGTCCAGCGATCACCCCAGAGGCGACATATACCACGAAACCATCACCTCACCCCTCCCGCATTCCGCCGCCGCCCAGTAACGTCCCGCGCCATGAGCAACGGCATCAGCGGCCCCGGTGGCCCTCGCGACACCACCGGCACCATCAACGGCGGCATATCGTTCTGGTACGCGGACGACGGCATTCCGCTCACCCGCGATCCCCTGCCCGGCGACGCGAGCGCCGACGTCGTCATCGTCGGCGGCGGCTACACGGGCCTGTGGACGGCGTACTACCTGAAGAAGGCCGCCCCGTTCCTGCGGATCACGGTCCTTGAACAGAAGTTCTGCGGCTACGGAGCCTCGGGCCGCAACGGCGGCTGGCTCTACAACGGCATCGCGGGCCGCGACCGCTACGCCAAACTGCACGGCCACGACGGAGCGGTCCGCCTCCAGCAGGCCATGAACGAGACCGTCACCGAGGTCATCGACGTGGCCCGCGCCGAGTCCATCGACGCGGACATCCACCACGGCGGCGTACTCGAAGTCGCCTACACCCCCGCCCAGTTGACGCGCCTCAAGTCCTTCCACGAAACGGAACTCACCTACGGCGAGAAGGACCGCACCCTGCACGGCGCCCGCGAGACCGCCGACCGCATCCGCGTCGCCGGCGCCGTCGGCTCGACCTGGACCCCGCACGGCGCCCGCCTGCACCCGGTGAAACTCCTCAAGGGCCTGGCGAAAGCCGTCGAAGCCCTCGGCGTCACGATCCACGAGTCGACCCCCGTCACGGAGATCAAGCCCAAGCACGCCATCACGCCCTACGGCACCGTCCGCGCGCCCTACATCCTGCGCTGCACGGAGGGCTTCACCGCCTCCCTCAAGGGCCAGCGCCGCACCTGGCTCCCCATGAACTCCTCCATGATCGCCACGGAGCCGTTGTCGGCGTCGCAGTGGGAATCCATCGGCTGGGAGGGCCGCGAAACCCTCGGCGACATGGCCCACGCCTACATGTACGCCCAGCGCACGGCGGACGACCGCATCGCCCTCGGCGGCCGCGGCGTCCCCTACCGCTACGCCTCCCGCACGGACAACGACGGCCGCACGCAGCCCAAGACCATCGAGGCGCTGTACGAGATCCTGACCCGCTTCTTCCCCCAGCTCGCCGGCGTCCGGGTCGACCACGCCTGGTCCGGCGTCCTCGGCGTCCCCCGCGACTGGTGCGCCACCGTCACCCTCGACCGCTCGACGGGCCTCGGCTGGGCGGGCGGCTACGTAGGTTCCGGCGTCGCCACGACCAACCTCGCGGCCCGCACCCTCCGGGACCTGGTCCAACAGGACTCCGGCCAGTCAGGACCCACCGACCTCACCACGCTCCCCTGGGCCAACCACAAGGTCCGCAAGTGGGAACCGGAACCCTTCCGCTGGCTCGGCGTCCACGGCATGTACGCCACGTACTACGCGGCGGACCGCCGCGAACTGACCACCCACACCGCGGACTCCTCCCGCCTGGCGAAGTGGGCGGACAAGGTGGCGGGACGAGACTGACGCGAGCCGACGACCCCCGTGTCCAGCCGCCCAACCGGACGGCTGGACGCGGGAGTTACTCCCTCAGGGCGCGCCTGCGATCCGCCGGGCAGGACGGCGTTCCGGCTCGTCGTCACCCATGATCAGCATCGGGTCGAACATGACGATGACCGCAGCGAGGACGAGCACGACGAGCGGCCCGATGAGCAGGGCCAGCACGCCGATGGCCGTGGAACCGACGGCATCCACACCATGGGTGAGGTGCACGTCGACCGCGGCCATCCCGGTGTAGTGCATCCCGGTCACCGCGATACCCATGACCACACTCGCCCCGAGACTGGCGAGGAACCCCTGGATCGTGATGGCGGCCCACAGCGCGGCGGTCGCCGCGACGACGGCGATCACCACGGAGAGCGCCACCACGCCGGGGTCGTAGGAGAGCGAGCCGTTCATGCGCATGGCGGCCATGCCCAAGTAGTGCATGCCGGCGACCCCGAACCCGGTGAACACACCGGCGGTGAGCAGCGGCCCCGGACGCGTCCCGAGATAGCCGACGGTGAAGACACCCACGCCGACCACGAGGACGGCCGCCAGCAGGCTGAGGAACGTCAGCGTGGTGTCGTACGAGATGGCGGCCCCGCTGACCTGGAAACCGAGCATGGCGATGAAGTGCATGGACCAGATCCCGCACCCGATGGACACCGCCCCGAGAGCGAGCCAGCCGGGCTTGCGCGACCGGTCGAGCGCGAGCGAACGCACCGTGCAACGCAGCCCGAGCGCGCTGCCGAGACAAGCCGTCAAGTACGCCGCGATCGGCGTGACCATTCCATAACTTAAGCCATCAATCGTGCCTTGCATTGAGCCAAGCCCCCCTGGCGTGATGAAGGTGAGATCGCGCGATGGATGTTCTGTGAACGAGCGAATCTAACCAGCATCGCTCCGGAACGAAAGAAACCGGGCACAACAGGCGCCCCACACCCAAGCCGGGCGCCCCCGCCCGCGCCGTACCCACTGAAAGACAAAACCCCAGGCCGGAAGGGTCCGTACCTGGGGTTCGATGGAGCCCCCTGTCGGATTCGAACCGACGACCTACGCATTACAAGTGCGTTGCTCTGGCCATCTGAGCTAAGGAGGCAGCCCGAGCAGTGTAACCAACACCGGCCGTGCACCCGTCGAAAATTTCCTCGAAGGTCACGTGTCCCGGGGTACTGACAAACCCACTGCCCGCCGCTTACAGTCCGAGCAGTTCACCCGCGTGGACTACACCAGTGCTACACCGCCGTGGCACCGCCATGGCGGCTCACCTTCTTTACAACGGATCGTCCGGCACGTTCCTGCCGGTGAAGGGGGCTTCACAGCCATGGCTTCTGTCACGTTCGACAAGGCGACCCGCGTCTACCCGGGTTCCACCAAGCCCGCGGTCGACGGCCTGGACATCGAGATCGAGGACGGCGAGTTCCTCGTCCTCGTCGGCCCGTCCGGCTGCGGAAAGTCGACCTCCCTGCGCATGCTCGCGGGTCTCGAGGACGTCAACGGCGGTGCGATCCGCATCGGTGACCGCGAGGTCACGCACCTGCCGCCGAAGGACCGGGACATCGCCATGGTGTTCCAGAACTACGCGCTGTACCCGCACATGTCCGTCGCCGACAACATGGGCTTCGCGCTCAAGATCGCCGGCGTGAACAAGGCGGAGATCCGCACGAAGGTCGAAGAGGCCGCGAAGATCCTCGACCTCACCGAGTACCTGGACCGCAAGCCGAAGGCCCTCTCCGGTGGTCAGCGTCAGCGTGTCGCCATGGGTCGCGCCATCGTGCGTGAGCCGCAGGTGTTCCTCATGGACGAGCCGCTGTCGAACCTCGACGCCAAGCTCCGTGTGTCCACGCGTACGCAGATCGCGTCGCTCCAGCGCCGTCTCGGCATCACCACCGTCTACGTCACCCACGACCAGGTCGAGGCCATGACGATGGGCGACCGTGTGGCGGTCCTCAAGGACGGTCTGCTGCAGCAGGTCGACACCCCGCGCAACATGTACGACCGCCCGGCCAACCTCTTCGTCGCCGGCTTCATCGGCTCCCCGGCCATGAACCTGGTCGAGGTCCCGATCACCGACGGCGGCGTGAAGTTCGGCAACTCGGTCGTCCCGATCGACCGCGAGGCCCTGAAGGCCGCCTCCGACAAGGGCGACCGCACGGTCCACGTCGGCGTCCGCCCCGAGCACTTCGACATCATCGAGACGAACAGCGAGGCCGCCAAGTCCCTCGCCAAGGACGTCTCGGACGCCCCGGCCGGCCTCGCGGTCTCCGTGAACGTGGTCGAGGAGCTCGGCGCCGACGGCTACGTCTACGGCGCTGCCGAGGTCGGCGGCGAGCACAAGGACCTCGTCGTCCGCGTGAACGGCCGCCAGGTGCCGGAGAAGGGCGCCCAGCTGCACGTCGTGCCGCGCGCCGGTGAGACCCACGTGTTCTCGTCCTCCACGGGCGAGCGCCTCTCCGACTGACGGACGGCCGACTGACGGACGGCCGCACAATCGGCCGCGAGGGCCCCGCACTTCGGTGCGGGGCCCTCGCGCATTCACTCGCCATTGTCGACAAATACCCCGGCAACTCGGGCATTTGGCCCAGCAACGTCAACACGTATGCAACAAAACCTCTTTGCTCGTCCCTCATCAGAGTGACCAAATGTCGCCAAATCATCACCGAGCGCTACGCTCATTCGCGTGACGCACTCTGCCAACTACACCCAGAAGTCGCGCCGTGCCCGGGGCCAGGGCCCCGCCCGCCGCGCCGCCCGTACGCTCGCCTTCGTCCTGCCGGTGATGCTGGTTCTCTCCGGGACGCTCGCGGTCACCCGAGTCAACTGGTCCGGGAATTCCTCGGAATCGGTTCTCACGGCCTCCTCACAGGACGTCTCCAAGCGCGCCAAGTCGCGCGCCCCCCAGGACGTGCTGCGCGACCGCCTCCTCCTCGAACTCCAGGAGGAGAACCCCGGCGTTGCACTCACTCACCTCCAGCAGGAGATCGACCGCCGCCCGTCGCTCGCCCGGCACTGCATGGCGATCGCCAAGGCCCTCGGCCGTGCCGCCGTGGAGACCTATGGTCCTGCGCGCGCGCAGGCGTTCGCCCGCCCTGTCTGTGATACCTCGTTCGCCTCGGGTGTGGCCGGCTTCCGGGCCTGAGCGCCGGACCGGCCCCGAGCCGCGAACCGGTCCCCGAGCCGCGCTCGACCGTCGAGCCGCTGGCGTCCCCGCGGGTCGTGCGCACGTACAGTTCCGGTCATGACGACCGCTGAACCGTCCGCGCACGGCCCGCTTCTGCACCCCCACCGCCCCACCCAGGCCGTGGTCCTGGCGGGCGGCCAGGGCTCGCGGCTGCGCCCGTACACCGACGACCGGCCCAAGCCGATGGTGGAGATCCCCGGCACGGGCACGCCGATCATCGGCCATCAGCTGACCTGGCTCGCCGAGGAGGGCGTCACCGACGCCGTCGTCTCCTGCGGCCATCTCGCCGAGGTGCTCCAGGAGTGGCTCGACCAGGCGGAGTTGCCGCTGCGGGTCACCACGGTCGTCGAGAAGGAGCCGCTCGGCCGCGGCGGCGGCCTGAAGTTCGCGGCCGCGCATCTGCCGCACGCCGACCGCCCCTGGTACGCCACGAACGGCGACATCTGGACGCGGTTCTCGTTGCAGGAGATGGCCGACTTCCACCATGAGCGGGAGGCGACCGCGACCCTCGCGCTGGCCCGCCCGCGCATCCCGTGGGGCGCCGTGGAGACGGACGCGTTCGGCCACATCACCGACTTCATCGAGGCGCCGCCGTCCCCGTATCTGATCAACGCGGGCGTGTACGTCTTCTCCGCCGAGTTCGCCTCGCTGCTGCCGGACCTCGGGGACCACGAGCGTGCCACGTTCCCGCGGCTGGCCCGCGCCAAGCGGCTGGCCGGCTTCCAGCTCCCGCAGGGCGCGTACTGGCGGGCGATCGACACGGCGAAGGACCTCACGGAGGCCGCGAAGGAGCTTGCCGCACAGGGGCGTTGAGCGTTCCGCTCTCTCCCCTTCTTCTCGCTACGACTTCCCTCCCCGTACGTCGATGGGGCCCCGCACGTGGATCGTGCGGGGCCCCATCGTCGTAAGGGGAGGAAGGGCGCGTTACTCGCCGAGCAGTCCGCCCACCAGGCCCGACTTCTTGCCGTCCTGGCCGCCGGACGACGTGCCGCCGTCCGATGACGCGCCGCCCGAGGTCGGGGCGCCGCCGGTGCTCGACGGCGGCTGCTGCTGCGGCGCCGACTGCTGGGGCGGGGCCTGGCCCGCGGTGGTGCCCTGGGTCGGCGTCGTCGTGGTGCCGCTGGTGCCGCTCGTGGCGCCCGTGCCCGCGGTCGCGCCGGCGGAGCTGGGGGACCCGGACGGGCTCGACGTGGTGCCCTGCGTCGGCGCGTTGGACGACGAGGCCGAAGGGCTCCTCGTGTGCTGGCGCTGCGAGGCGCTGGTGCCGGGCTCGGAGGGGAGCGGGGAGCCGGGCACCTCGTTGCGGGGCGCGTCGCCGGGGCCCGGGGCGGTGACCCGGTCGGCGTCGCGGACGGCGCCGCCGAGCACCGAGCCGATGAGCAGCGTGGCGCCGATGACGAGGGTCGCGACGACGGTGCCGCGGCGCAGGACGTAGCCGCGCAGGTCCCACAGCGCGGCGCGCGGTCCGAGCCGCCGCCAGGCGCCGCCCGCGAGCTTGCCGTCGATGGAGTAGACGGGGGCCCCGGCGATGATCAGCGGGGACCAGGCGGCGAGGTAGATGATGTCGGGCGCGTCGTAGGCGGGGAGGGTCTTCCAGCTGACGGTGACGAGCAGCGCCGCGGAGAGCAGCGCACCGACGCCGGCGGCGAGCCGCTGCCACAGGCCGAGGACCGTGAGCACGCCGACGATGACCTGGAGGAAGGCGATCACGAGGCCCGCGCCGACGGGGTGCTGGAGCGCCCAGTCGCGGAGCGGTTCGGCGAGGGCCCAGGGGTGCAGCGAGTTCAGCCACTTGACCATCGAGCCGCGCTCGCCGCCGTCGAAGTAGACGGGGTCGCAGAGCTTGCCCATGCCGGCGTAGATGGAGATGAAGCCGAGGAAGACGCGCAGCGGGAGCAGCACGACGCCGAGGTTCATCCGGCGGCCGGGATAGTAGGCGTGCCGGACGGGTCCGTAGCGGCGGGCGGCCGTGCTCTCGCTGTCGGAGCCGCCGTCCCTGCCGCCGTCCGGCGAACCGGTCCGCTCGTCGAACTCGTCGTCCCCGTACGGGATTTGCTCGAGCTCGCCGGTCTCCTCGAAGGCGCTGCCGGACTGGCGCATGCGCGGCAGGATCCGCGTGGGCGTGTCCGCGCCGCCCTGCCAGGGGCCGACGGTGGGCGTCTCCTGGGTGGCTTCGTCGGTGGGCGAGTCGCGGTAGAGGCCGAGGTCGTCGGCGAAGTCGCGCTCGTCGACGCGCGGGATGACCTGCGTGGCGGTGCCTTCGTCCGGTTCGCCGGAGCGGCGCGCGCCCTGCAGGAGTCCGCTGGTGTCGAGGCCTCCGCCGGCTCTGACGACGGGGCGGCGGCGCCGGGCGCCGGGCGTACCTGCGGCGGTGATGACGGGGATGCGGGTGGTCGCCGCGTCGGCTCCGGCCACGCCCGTGGCGCTCAAGTGCCGTGAGATGCGCGGGAGTTGCGACTGCTGCGCCGTGGGGAGCTGCACGCGGAAACTCGCGTGGTTGACGATGACCTGCGCCGGATCGCACGGAACCTTCACCATGCTCAGCGCGGGACCGTCGTCGAATCCCGACGTGCGGTCACCCGAGGGTGTGCGGGGCGTTCTGGTGTCCACACTCATCTAACCGAGTGATGTGTGTTTAGGACACTGCCTCAGCCCCACCGAAATGTCCGGGCCCCGTCAAGGATCTCGGGTCTGTCGTTTGGGTCAGACTCTAGATCCTTGACGGGGCCGGACAGCCGGGTGCGGGTCAGGCGCGGCGGCGGGCCGCCTCGTACAGGACGACGCCCGCGGCGACGCCGGCGTTCAGCGACTCGGCGCCGCCCGGCATCGGGATGCGGACGCGGTAGTCGCAGGTCTCGCCGACGAGGCGGGACAGGCCCTTGCCCTCGCTGCCGACGACGATGACGACGGGGCCGCCGAGGGCCTCCAGGTCACCCACGGTGTGCTCGCCGTCGGCGGCGAGGCCGACCACGGCGATGCCCGCCTTCTTGTACTGCTCCAGGGTGCGGGTCAGGTTGGTGGCGCGGGCGACCGGCGTGCGCGCCGCGGTACCGGCGGACGTCTTCCACGCACCCGCCGTCATCCCGGCCGCGCGCCGCTCGGGCACGACGACGCCGTGGCCGCCGAAGGCGGAGACGGAGCGGACGACGGCGCCGAGGTTGCGCGGGTCGGTGACCCCGTCGAGCGCGACGATCAGCGGGTCCACGCCCGCGTCGTACGCGGCGCCGGAGAGGTCCTCCGGGAACGCGTACTCGTACGGCGGGACCTGGAGGACGAGGCCCTGGTGGTTGAGCCCGTTGGTCATGCGGTCGAGCTCGGGGCGCGGGGCCTCCATGAGGTGGATCCCGCCGCGCTCACCGGCGACCTGCAGGGCCTCGCGCACCCGCTCGTCGTTGTCGATGAACTGCTGCACGTACAGCGTCGTGGCGGGCACGCCGCCGCGCAGCGCCTCGACGACCGGGTTGCGGCCGACGACCATCTCGGAGGTGGACTTGCCGCGCGGACCGCCTGTGCGGTTGGCCGGACGGCCCTGGGCGCGCTTGGTCTTGGCGTTGGCGGCACGCTGCTTGGCGTGCCCCTTGCGCATCTCGGCGGGCGGCGTGGGGCCCTTGCCCTCGAGGCCGCGGCGCCGATTGCCACCGCTGCCTACCTGCGCGCCCTTCTTGCCGGACATGCGGCGGTTGCTGTTGGCGGCCATGACCTACCTGTCTCTTACGTCTACGTCTACGGATGTGTGCGTACGTCTATGAAGTGTGCCGCCCGAAGCGCCGGGCAGCACATTCGGCTGCTCAGCCTCTGTCAGCCGAGCGTCCAGCGCGGCCCCGAGGGGCTGTCCTCGATGGTCAGTCCGGACTGCTTGAGCCGGTCGCGGATGGCGTCGGCGGTGGCCCAGTCCTTGCGGGCACGGGCCGCCTCGCGCTGCTCCAGCAGGAGCCGTACGAGGTGGTCGACGACGCCGTGCAGGTCTTCGCCGGAACCGCTGTCCGTCCCGACCCACGGCTCGTCGATCGGGTCGAGGCCGAGGACGCCGAGCATGGCGCGCACCTCGGCGAGGCGGGCGACGGCGGCTTCCTTGTCGTCGGCGGCGAGGGCGGAGTTCCCCTGCCGCACCGCGGTGTGCACGATGGCGAGCGCCTGCGGGACGCCGAGGTCGTCGTCCATGGCCTCGGCGAACGCGGGCGGCACCTCGTCCGAGGGCGCGACCGTGCCACCGGCCAGCTCGCTCACCCGCTGCACGAAGCCCTCGATCCGGGCGAACGCCGACTCGGCCTCGCGCAGCGCGTCCTCGCTGTACTCGATGGTGGAGCGGTAGTGCGGGGTGCCCAGGTAGTAGCGGAGGACGATGGGCCGCCAGTGCTTGACCATCTCGCTGACCAGCACGCTGTTGCCCAGCGACTTCGACATCTTCTCGCCGGACATCGTGACCCACGAGTTGTGCACCCAGTACGTCGCGAAGTCGTCGCCGAAGGCCTTGGCCTGCGCGATCTCGTTCTCGTGGTGCGGGAAGATCAGGTCGATCCCGCCACCGTGGATGTCGAAGGCCGGCCCCAGGTACTTGTGGGCCATGGCCGAGCACTCCAGGTGCCAGCCGGGACGGCCCCGGCCCCACGGCGTCTCCCAGCTGGGCTCGCCGGGCTTGGCGGCCTTCCACATGGCGAAGTCGCGGGGGTCACGCTTGCCGGTCTCGCCCTCGCCGGACGGCTGGAGCAGATTGTCGAGCTCCTGGTTGGACAGCTCCAGGTAGCCGGGGAACGACCGCACGTCGAAGTACACGTTCCCGTCGGCCTCGTACGCGTGCCCGCGCTCGATGAGGCCGCGCATCATCTCGACCATCTCGGTCACGTGCCCGGTGGCACGCGGCTCGTAGGTCGGGGGCAGGCAACCGAGCGCGGTGTACGCGTCGTTGAACGCCCGCTCGTTCTCGTACCCGATCGACCACCAGGGCCGGTCCTGCTCCCCGGCCTTCTTGATGATCTTGTCGTCGATGTCCGTCACATTGCGCACGAACGTGACGTCGTAGCCGCGGTACGAGAACCAGCGGCGCATGATGTCGAAATTGAGCCCCGACCGGATGTGCCCGATGTGCGGGGCCGCCTGCACCGTGGCGCCACAGAGGTAGATCGAGACACAGCCCGGAATGAGCGGGGTGAAGTCACGGATCTGCCGGGCGCTGGTGTCGTACAGGCGAATAGTCACCCCTCCAGGGTAGTAGGCCCGGAGGTGTGCCATGGGCCTCCGGCCGTTTGCGGGGTTGTCGGCTGGGGGCTGCGTCCCGGCAAGCCCCCACGGGGGTGCGGTCGCGGGGCGCTGCCCCGGACCCCGCGCCTCAAACGCCGGCGGGGCTTGATTTGCCTTGATCGGCTCAGACTCGGCCGACGACCTTGCGGGGGCGCACCCGGACGACCACTCGTTCGGCGTCCTGGCCGGACGTCGGGTTGAATTCCGCGTACTTCTTGCCGGTGTACTTCAGCGACAGTTCGTCGATGAGTTCCTGGCCGCCCTCCGTGGTGATCTCCACGGTGCCGCGGATCTCGGCGTAGGCGTACGGGTTGTCGGCGGGCTGGACCATCACCGTCACGCGCGGGTCCGCCTGCAGGTTCTTCGTCTTGCGGCGGTCGACGGTCGTGGAGAACAGGACGTCGTCGCCGTCGCGCTTCGCCCATACCGGGGAGACCTGGGGGCTCCCGTCGGGCTGGATCGTGGCGACAGCGATGAACACCTTGCTGTCGAGCAGTGCCTTGAGCTCGTCGGACAGCTGGGCTGACATGGCCTCACTCCTTCTCGGGGGACGGTTGGCGCGTACCCGATCCTCCGGGAACGCACCCGAGCGGGCCGGTATTTCGGCGCTCTTTTCGCACAGGTGTCACGAAGCGGGCGAGCCCCGCCGCCGCCAGCGGCACCACGGCGAGCGCCGACCACAGGGCGGGCGCGGGCAGGGTGAGCAGCGCGCCCGTTCCGGCGCTCCCGGCCAGCACGGCGAGCCCCGACACGGAGGACAGCGCCCCCGTCGCGAGGCCCAGGTGCCGCTCGTCCACCAGGTCGGGGACGAGGCCGCGCGCCGCCGGGACGAGCAGCATCTGGCCGAGCGTGAGCAGCACGACCAGCGCGCAGGCGGGCAGCAGTGCGTACGGGGTGTGGCTCGGGAGGTACGGGGCCGTGGCCGCGACCGTCGCGAATCCCGCGGTCACCAGGAGCAGTCCCCCGGTCAGCGCGGTCCGCGGCGCGATCCGGGTCGCGGACCAGCGGGTGACGGGCAGCTGGGCGCCGACGACGAGCAGCGAGGACAGCGCGAAGAGGAGGCCCACCGCGTCCTGCGAGCCGGTGGCGCGGGTGATCTCGACCGGCAGCGCGAGATAGAGCTGGTTGTAGGCGATGAGGTAGCCGCTGTACGCGAGGCAGAGCGCGAGGAAGCGGGGGTTCGCGAAGACGGCGCGGCCGCCCTTGACGCGGCGCGTACCGGGGGCGCGCTCACGGCGCGGCATCAGGCGCGCGTGCCCGGCGAACACCCCCACGAAGACGAGCGCGCCCGCCAGGCACGCGGCCCGGAACCCGGCGTACAGCAGCGCGGTACCGAGCAGCGGCCCGAGGAACGCGCCGGCCTGCCCGGCCGCAGAGAAGACGCCGAGCACCTGGGCGCGCGGGACGCCGGTGGCGCGCTCGTGGCGGACGGCCTCGCGGGCCGCCTCCGACTCGACGGCGGGCGAGAACAGCGCGGCGGCGAACCCGACGAGCACGACCGCGGCGACTACGGTGACCGTGCTGCCCGCGAAGGCGAGCCACACGAACCCGGCGATCCGCAGCAGACACCCGGCCAGCACGACCGGCCGCGGCCCGAACCGGTCGGTGAGCGCGCCCCCGACCACGAAGAGCCCCTGCTGACTGAACGTACGCAGCCCGAGCACGAGCCCCACGGCCCAGCCCGCGAGCCCGATGGTGTCGGCGAGGTGGGTGGCGAGGTAGGGCAGCACGGCATAGAAGCCGATGTTGAACGCGAGCTGGGTCCCGGCGAGCATCCGGAGGTAGGGCGGAAGCCCCCGGATCAATCGCCGCTTCGGCGTTGCGCTCGCGGGGCTCTGCCCCGGACCCCGCTGCTCAATCGCCGCAGGGGCTTGATAGATCAAGCCCCGCCGGCGTTTGAGGCGCGGGGTCCGGGGCGGAGCCCCGCGACCGATCACCGTCGCCGCCCGAGGCCACCCGCCGACGCCAACACCACGATCGCCCCCACCCCGGCCAGGCCCACCGCAGGCGCCAACACCGACCACGGCGCCCGCTCCGCATACGGCAGGTTCTCCATCAACAACCGCCCCCACTCCGGCGTCGGCGGCTGCGTACCGAGGCCGAGGAAACCCAGGGACGCAAGCGCCAGGGTCGTAGGCGCGAGCCGCAGCACCGCGTGCCGCCCCACCGTCGGCACCACCGCACTCAGCACGTGCCGCCGCAACACCTGCCACCGCCCCGCGCCGGAGGCGACCGCCGCCTCCACATACCCGGCCCCCCGCTCCGCCTCGGCGACGGCCGCCGTGTGCGCGGCGAGCGGCGCCCAGCCGACCGCGGCGACGGCGACCGCCGCCCCCGCGACGCCCGCCCCGAACAGCCCGGTGACAAGGAGACCCGCCAGGATCGCGGGCAGCGCGTTGGCGACCTCGGTGAGCCCCGCGGTCCACCGCATCAGCCCCAGGCCGACGCCCACCACGAAGCACACGGCGCAGACGGCCGCCGCCACGGCGAGCGTGCGCAGCGCCCCGTGGCCGAGCCGGGCGAGGACGTCGCGGCCGAGCGCGTCGGTGCCGAAGGGGTGGGCGCCGGAAGGACCCGACAGCCTGGCGGCCAGGTCGACCTGGAGCGGATCGCGGGTCAGCCCCCACACGATGACGGCGAGCAGCCCGGCGGCCAGCGCCCCCGCGGCGTACAGCCGCCCGCGCCCGCCCCCGGCCACCCGCGCGAGCCCCGGCAGCGCGCCCGCTTCGAGCGCGGGGCCGAGCAGCCGCCGGCGCACGAGCCCGACGAGCACCGCCGCCACCACACCCAACGCGAGCAGCACCAGCAGGCAGCCCTGGAGCAGCGGCAGATCGAGGTCGAGCGCGGCCGCGACGGCCGTGCCGCCGAGCCCCGGGATCGCGAAGACCGCCTCCACCGCGGCCGCGGCCCCGGTCAGCCCGACCACCGTGAGCCCCGCCTGCGGCAGCACCGCGGGCAGCGCCCGCCGCATCGCATGCCGGGCGATCCGCGGGCGCGGCATGCCGTTCGCCCGCGCCGTACGCACCCACGGTTCGGCGAACGCGGCGGGCAGCGCGTCCTGGCCGAGCCGCCCGAGCACGGCCCCTGCCGGGATGCCGAGGGCGAGCGCGGGCAGCACGGCGGAGGCGGGCGAGGCCCAGCCCTGCGCCGGGAACCAGTGGAGGTGCACGGCGAACAGCGTCGCGAGGACGGAGGCGAGGAGGAACTCGGGGAGCGCGGCGAGGATCCCCGCGCCCACCCCGCGCGCGGGTTCGGGCCGCGCGCGCCGGAGCGTCGGCAGGCACAGCGCCACGGCCAGCACGACCGCGACCACCATCGCGTACGCCATGAGGGACACGGACACCCAGAACGCGCCGCCCACGTCGGAGGCGACATCGGCGCCGGTCACCCACGACGCGCCGAGATCCCCGTGCGCGAGCCCCCGCACCCACTGGCCGAGGAACGTGAACGGCCCCTCATCCAGGCCGAGTTGGGCGCGCACCTCGGCGAGCTGCTTCGGTGTCGTGGGCGCGTCGCCGTAGCGCGCATGCAGCACGGTGAGCGCGGGGTCGGTGCGGGTCAGCCAGGGCAGCAGCGCGGTGAGCACGAGCAGCCCGGCGGCGGCGCCCACGCGGCCCACCGTCACGGACAGGCCCTTGCGGATACGGGACATCAGGCGCGCGTCTCCAAGCCGACGAACTGTCGTTCATAGGGGTCGAGGACGACCCCGCGCACCCCGGCCCCGACGCCCTGCAAATGCTGTTCGTGGACGATCGGCACGGCCGCGTCGGTGCCGAGGATCGCGGCCTCGGCGCGCAGCATGGCCCGGTGCCGCGCCGCCCCTTCGAGCCCGGCGGCCTCGCGCACGAGGCCGTCCACCCCGCGGTCGCTCAGCTGCGAGATATTGAAGCTTCCGCCGCTGGTGAAGTCGGAGGCGAAGTACGAGACCGGGTCGCCGGTGTCGAGCGCGGTGGACCGGGACATCAGGAACGCGTCGTACTCCCCGTCCAGCGCGCCCGACTCCAGGCGCGCGTAGTCCTTCACGACGAGCCGCACCGCGAACCCGGCGCGCCGCAGCTGCTGCTGGAGCGCGGCGGCGACCTCGGGCAGCTCGGCCCGGTTGGTGTACGTGGCGAGGGTGAGCGTCCGCCCGTGCGGCTTCGCGGCCTTCGCGCGGCCCGTGACGGGGAGCTGCTTGCCGTCGGCCCAGGCGAAACCGGGACCGAGCAGGCCCGTGCCCCGCGTGGCGTACCCCTCGTACACGCTGCGCGCGAGGGCGCTCGTATCGATGGACTCCCGCACGGCGGCCCGCAGCCCGGCGTCCGCGAGCGGCCCGGTCCGGGTGTTCAGGTACAGGGTCGTGGTGCGCACGGTGGCGACCTCGCGCGCCCGTTCGCCGAGGACGAGTGCCTGTGCGGCGGGCACGAACTCCGCGATCTCGATCTGGCCCGAACGCAGCGCGTTGGCACGGGCGTTGTTGTCGGCGACGAACGTCACGTCGAGCCCGCGCGCGGCCGCCTGCCCCCGCCAGTGCCCGTCGAACCGGTCGAGCGTCGCGGACACGGCCCCGTTCACCTTGGTCAGCGCGAACGGCCCGGTGGCGGACCCGACGGGATCGACGCCGCCGCCCTTCTTGTACGCGGCCGGGGAGAAGATCGCGAGCGACGGGTTCGCGAGCCGTGCGGGCAGCAGCGGGTCGGCGGTGCCCGTGGTGATCCGCACGGTCCGCTCCCCCACGGCGCGCGCGGTGAGCCGCATGTCGCTGAGCACCCGCGGCTGCGTCTTCGCCCGCCCGGCCCGCGTCAGCGCCCCCTCGACGGCATCGGCGGTGACCCGCCCGCCGTCCTGGAACCGGGCGTCGCGCAGCGTGAACTCCCAGGTGGTGGCGGACGTGCGGGCCCACTTCTCGGCGAGCGCGGGGTGCACGACACCGGCGGTGTCCATGCGGGTGAGCCCGTCGACGACGGCGAGCCGGCTGAGCAGCAACCCGTCGTCGCTGTACGGAGAGAGGCCCTGGGTGGGCGCGAAGGCGAGGTCGACGGCGATCCGGCCGCGACGCGCGGTCCCGGTGAACGAGCCGCAGGCGGACGTCAGCCCGATCCCGGCCGCCGCCAGCAGAAAGCCGCGGCGCCGCATCAGCCGACGGGCGCGTACGCGGGAACCGGCGCGGGCAGCGGCAGCTCGAAGTGCACGATGCCCTGGCCACCCCCCGGCAACTCCCGCTCGTCGCACACCTCTTGGGCGAGGGAACGCCAGAAGGGCTCGGCGCCCGGCACGGCGGGATCGGTGTGCAGGTACAGCGCCTCGTACCCACCGACCCCGGCCACGAAGTCGACGAGCTCCCTCACGAGAGTCCGCGCGAGTCCGTGCCTGCGATGCTCGGGGCGTACGTAGATCCGGCACAGCTGGGCGGTGGACCCGGAGGGGAAGCGGTCGGCGACCCACTGCGGGTTGGGCGGGGCGGCGGGCCCGCGGTCACGGACGGCGCCGGTCGCGACGATCCCGCCGCTCTCCCGGTGCTCGGCGACGAGCAGGGTGCAGCGCTCGGGGTGCAGGTAGTGGGCGGCCGGGTCGATGATGTCGGCGTGCCAGCGCGGCACGTACCCGGAGCGCAGGTCGCGGTACACGGTGTCCAGCATGACGGCACGGGCCTCGTCCACGTCGCCGTCCCCGGCCACGCGGATCACGTATTCACCCATCGCCTGCCTTCACCACGAACGGACCCCACTGCCCACCCATGCTAACTGCAACCGATTCGCAATAAGCTGCGGGGCAGTGCAATCACTCAAGCGGCGACCAGGCCAATCAAGCGGGGACCGGGCACATCAAGCCCCGCCGGCGCTTGAGGCGCGGGGTCCGGGGCAGCGCCCCGGCGGTGACCGGCGGATTACACCCGCGCCACCAACGCCGTCGCCACCGCCATCAACCCCTCGCCACGCCCGGGAAACCCGAGCCCGTCCGTCGTCGCACCCGACACCGTCACCGGCGCCCCCGCGGCCTCCGAGAGGACCTTCTGCGCCTCGTCGCGCCGCTTGCCGATCTTGGGCCGGGGGCCGACGACCTGCACGGCCACGTTCCCGATCACGAACCCGGCCTCGCGCACGATCCGCGCGGCCTCCGCGAGCAGCGTGGTCCCACTCGCCCCGGACCACTCGGGCCGCCCGGTACCGAAGTGCTGACCGAGGTCACCCAGCCCGGCAGCCGAGAACAACGCGTTGCAGGCCGCATGCGCCACGACATCCGCATCGGAGTGCCCCGCGAGCCCGGCCCCGGAGTCCTCCCACTTCAGCCCGGCACACCACAGCTCGCGGCCCTCTTCGAAGGCATGGATGTCGGTCCCGATGCCGACCTGCGGGAGAACCATGTGGTCAGAACCCATCGTTGGCCCTCCTCCGGGCAAGCACGGCCTCGGCCAGGACGAGATCGAGCGGCCGCGTCACCTTGAACGCCTCCTCGTGCCCGGGCACGAGCACCACCTGGTGGCCGAGGTGCTCGACCATCCCGGCGTCGTCCGTCACGTCCTCGGTCACGGCCTCGTGCGCCCGCACGAGCGTCTCCCGGTCGAACCCCTGCGGCGTCTGCACGGCCCGCAGCTTGGCCCGCGAGGGCGTCGCGACGACCGGCTCCGGCGAACCGTCGGTGCTCGGCACGACCTCCTTGACCGTGTCCGCGAGCGGCAGCGCCGGAACGACGGCCGGAGCCCCGTCCCGTACGGCCTCGATGACCGCGTCGACCGTGTCGACCGGCACGAGGGGGCGGGCCGCGTCGTGCACGAGCACGATGTCGATGCCGGCCGGCAGGGCCTCGAGCCCGAGCCGCACCGACTCCTGCCGGCTCTCCCCACCGGGCACGACGACGAAGTCGGTGCGCTCGGGCAGGGCGTGATCGGCGAGCAGGGTCTTCACTTCGGCGGCACCGTCGGGCGGCGCGACCACCACGACGAGGGAGACGGCGCGGGACGCCGCCATCGCCCGGACGGCATGGATCAGCATCGGAGTACCGCTCAGCGCGCGCAGCGCCTTGGGGGCGCCCGGACCGAGGCGCACGCCCCGTCCAGCGGCCGGAATCACGGCCGCGGTGCGTACTGCGCTGCCTGCTGTGTTGTCCAATGGACGCGTTTCGTCAGACATCGGTTCCGTTCAGGTTTGTGCGCTCGGGAGAGGTGGGTATGGCCACAGCGTGCCGGGCGCGACGCCTTGACCGGACCCTTCCGTGACACTGGTCGAGCCAGCTGTCCGGGCCCGGCACACCACAGGGGATCACGCGAAGCGTGGATGGGTACGAACTGGGTATGAACATGCCGCAGCGCCCGGCGACACCATCAGGGTCATCGGGCACCACGGCATTGTTCTTTACGCGACAGCAGTCGTGACGTGCATGACCGTTACGTATGGTGTCGCAGCAGCGCGTATCAGGACGCGAGAACCTCGTCGAGCAGGGCCTCGGCCTTGTCCTCGTTCGTGTTCTCCGCGAGTGCGAGCTCGCTCACCAGAATCTGGCGAGCCTTGGCGAGCATGCGCTTCTCACCCGCGGACAGTCCGCGCTCACGCTCCCGACGCCACAGGTCACGAACTACTTCCGCAACCTTGATGACATCGCCGGAGGCGAGCTTCTCCAGGTTTGCCTTGTAACGGCGCGACCAGTTCGTGGGCTCCTCGGCGTACGACGCGCGCAGCACCTCGAAGACCCGGTCGAGCCCGTCCTGACCGACCACATCACGCACGCCGACGAACTCCGCATTGTCCGCTGGCACACGTACCGTCAAGTCGCCCTGGGCGACCTTCAGCACCAAGTAGGTCTTGTCCACGCCTTTGATCTGGCGAGTTTCGATAGCCTCGATCAGCGCGGCCCCGTGATGGGGATAGACCACGGTGTCGCCAACCTTGAACGTCATGTGACAGGTACCCCTTCCGTGGCTATCCAGTCTAACACGGAAACTGCGGGTTCTGAATGGCGTTTTCGCAGGTCAGGGCATATCTCGGGGCTTGACAACTCCATCGGGAACGTGCTGCGGAGGGGTGGCGGAGGGCGGTATTCGCAGGTCGGAGCCGTTCTTCGAGGAAGCCGAAACGGGTACGCTACCGCCGCCACGGCGGGCCCTCCAGGGGTCGAAAGTCCCGGTTTGCGTGCTTCGAAGCGATGAACTTTCGCTACTCCGTTCAGGGACACGGAGGTACGTTCGAGGTGAATCCAGAATTGATCTTCGCGAATCGTCGCCCCACGTGATCGTTTTTCCGGACCCCCGCGCATTCCTTACCGGATATCCGTCCCGGTACCTGGACAGGCCTTATGTGAATGATGAACAAGGGGTCTCCGCGACCCAATGGTGACCGTGGGGAACGCGGGGTGATCGGGGCTCGGGCGGAGGAGCCGGTGACAGCGTCCGGTCCTGAGGGGCGGGTCGGGTGCGGCGGCTCGGGAACGGCTCGGTAACCTAAGGCCGCTGACACACCCTTAGGGCGGCTTTACACCTCGCCGCCTTGCCCGCCCACGTTCAAGGAGTTGCCGCCGCCGTGAGCAGCAGTCTTCGACGCGGCTCCCTCGCCGCCGCCGCCATCGCGTTCTCGATCGCCTCGCTCGCCGCGTGCGGCGCCGGCAACAACGCGCAGACACTTGAGGTCAAGCCGGACAACGCCGCGACCTCGGTCGGTGACATCCGGATCCAGAACGCCACCGTCATCACCCAGCCGGACCTCAAGTCGAAGGGCCCGGCCGTCGTCACGGGCACGCTCTTCAACAACGGGAGCACCGCCCAGACGCTCGACGCGATCACCGTCGACGGCGTCGGCAAGGCCGCGAAGCTCTCGGACGCCAAGGGCGCCTCGAAGATCTCCGTCCCGGCCGGCGGCTCCGTCGTCCTCGGCGGCAAGGGCAACGCCTCCGCCGAGCTGCCCAACAGCCGCACCGCCGTCCTCGACGGCAACGCGCAGCGGATCACGTTCTCCTTCAGCAAGGCCGGAGACGTGAAGCTGAAGGCGTTCGTCGTGCCGGCCGACAGCTACTTCAAGAAGTGGGGCCCGAGCGAGGTTCCGGCCGCGCCGGGCGCCTCCGCGACGCCGTCCACGTCGGCGTCGACCTCGACGTCCGCGACGCCGGACGACAAGGGCTCGGCCTCGACGGGGGCGTCCACCTCCGCCACGGCCTCCGAGTCGCAGAACACCGCGGGCCACTGAGCACGTAGCCGTACATACGGCGGAGGGGCGGAACCCACATCGGGTTCCGCCCCTCCGCCGTATGTCATGTGCCGGGTACGGCCTACGGCTCGAACTTGTAGCCGAGACCGCGCACCGTGACGAGGAACCTCGGCGCCCCGGGGTCCGGCTCGATCTTGGCGCGGAGGCGCTTCACGTGGACGTCGAGGGTCTTGGTGTCACCCACGTAGTCGGCGCCCCAGACCCGGTCGATCAGCTGCATGCGGGTCAGGACACGCCCCGCGTTGCGCAGCAGCATCTCCAGGAGGTCGAACTCCTTGAGCGGCAGGTCGACCTTGCCACCGCCCACCGTCACGACGTGACGGTCGACGTCCATGCGGACGGGCCCGGCCTCCAGGGCCTGCGGCGCGACCTCCTCCGGCTCGCCGTGACGGCGCAGGACGGCCCTGATGCGGGCGACCAGCTCGCGCGAGGAGAACGGCTTGGTGACGTAGTCATCGGCTCCTATTTCGAGCCCGACGACCTTGTCGATCTCGCTGTCCTTGGCGGTCACCATGATCACCGGGACGTTGGAACGGCCGCGCAGCTGGCGGCAGACCTCGGTGCCGGGCAGGCCCGGCAGCATCAGGTCGAGCAGGACGAGGTCGGCACCGTTGCGCTCGAACTCGTCGAGGCCGTCGGGTCCCGTGGCCGCGATGGCGACCTCGAAACCCTCCTTGCGGAGCATGTAGGACAGGGCGTCGGAGAAGGACTCCTCGTCCTCTACGACAAGCACTCGGGTCACGGAAGGACCTCCGGGGCGGCAGGAGTGGCAGGAATGGATTCGTATGCGGTTGTGTCGTCGGGCCCGTGTGCGTCGTCTTCGTCGCGTACGTCTCCGGGGCCACTGGTGCGGGATGTCTTGGGGGAACGTGCGGTGCGGGTCGCGGCCGCTTCGGGCAGCCGCAGCGTGAAGGTGGAGCCCTGTCCCTCGGAGCTCCACACGGTCACCTCCCCGCCGTGCGAGGCCGCCACGTGCTTGACGATGGCGAGGCCGAGGCCCGTGCCGCCGGTCGCGCGGGAGCGGGCCGGGTCGACGCGGTAGAAGCGCTCGAAGACGCGCTCCTTGTCCTTCTCGGAGATGCCGATGCCCTGGTCGGTGACGGCTATCTCGATACGGTCGCCGCCGCCCGCCGAGACGCGGCGGGCGGCTATGCCCACGCGCGTACGGGCCGGCGAGTAGTTCACGGCGTTCTCGACGAGGTTGCCGAGGGCGGCCGCGAGCTGCCCCCGGTTGCCCCAGACCCGCAGGTCGGCGGTGCCTCCGGAGGCCATCGTGATCTGCTTCGACGCGGCGGGCTGGCGGCAGCGGTCGATGGCCTCGGCGACGAGTTCGTCGACGCGCACCGGCTCGGAGTCCTCCAGCGGGTCGTCGTTCTGCACCCGCGACAGGTCGATGAGCTCCTGTACGAGGCTGGTGAGCCGGGTCGCCTCGTTCTGCATGCGGCCGGCGAACCGCTCGACGGCCTCCGGGTCGTCGGAGGCGTCCATGACGGCCTCGGAGAGCAGCGAGAGCGCGCCGACCGGCGTCTTCAGCTCGTGGCTCACGTTCGCGACGAAGTCGCGGCGTACGGCCTCGATGCGCCGGGCCTCGGTGAGGTCCTCGACCAGGAGCAGCACCAGGCGGGAGCCGAGCGGGGCGACGCGGGCGGACACGGCGAGCGCGTCGCCGCGCCCCGTTCCGCGGCGCGGCAGATCCAGCTCGACCTGGCGTATCTCCCCGTCGCGCCGGGTGTCGCGGGCCATCTGCAGCATCGGCTCGACCGCGAGCTTCCCGCCGCGTACGAGACCGAGGGCGTACGCCGCCGAGCTGGCCTTGACCACGCTGTCCGCCTCGTCGAGGACGACGGCGGAGGAGCGGAGCACGGAGAGCACGGTGTCGACGCCGGGCGGAAGGACCGGGTCCGTGTGCAGGGAGGTGCGGGTGGGGCGTTTCTGGTCGCGTTCGCTCCAGCGAAACGCCAGCATGGCGATGACACCGGTGCACACTCCGGCGATCGCTGCCGCTGCGGCGACCGCCGCGTTCACGTCCATGTCTTCAGGTTATGCGGCACCGACCGCTCCTCCACAGCCATCCGAGTGGTCGCTCGAACACTCGTCGCCCAGAGTTCACCTTGGGTACGGGGTCGATTCACCTGTGGTGCCGGATTCGGACGCGTACAGGACGGAACGTGGGAGCGTGGGGCCAACCGGGTCCCACTACGTAGCCAGGTACAGAGAGGGAACGCCGCATGCGTGACGCGTACCACGAGGAACTTGACTCGATCGGCGAGGGCCTGGTCGAGATGGCCCGCCTTGTCGGGTCGGCGATCGGGCGCGCCACCACGGCCATGCTCGACGCCGATCTGAAGCTCGCCGAGTCCGTGATCGCCGCCGACCAGAAGGTGGACGATCTGCAGCACGACCTGGAGGCGCGGGCGATAGCCCTCCTGGCGCGCCAGCAGCCGGTCGCCACCGACCTGCGGATAGTCGTCACCTCGCTCCGTATGAGCGCGGACCTGGAGCGCAGCGGCGACCTGGCGCAGCACGTCGCGAAGCTGGCCCGCCTCCGCTTCCCCGATCGGGCGGTCCCGCACGACCTGCACGCCACGATCCTGGAGATGGGCCAGCTCGCGCAGCGCCTGATGGCGAAGGCGGCGGAGGTCATCATCACCAAGGACGTCGACCTGGCGATGCAGCTGGAGCAGGACGACGACGAGATGGACCTGCTGCACCGCACGCTCTTCCAGCACCTGATGGACGAGAAGTGGAAGCACGGCATCGAGACGGCGGTCGACGTGACGCTGCTCGGCCGCTACTACGAGCGCTTCGCGGACCACGCGGTGTCGGTGGCCAAGCGGGTCGTCTACCTGGTGACGGGCGAGCACGCGGACGAGGTGCAAGCGTCGACGGCGGCGCCGGCCGAGAGCGCCTGACCGTACGAGGAGGAGGGCCCCGCGCGATGGACTGCGCGGGGCCCTCCCGTCGTACCTGTCGTATCTGTCATCCGGTCGTTCCTACGGTCAGCAGGAACCGCCGCACTTGCACGGAGCGCCCGACTGGCAGCCGCAGCCGCAGCCCGAGCCGCATCCGCAGGCTCCGAGCAGCACCAACTTCGGTACGGACCGGCCCACTTCGACCGGCACTTCGGGGGACGGGGTCGGCTTCGGGGAGTCGGCAGCCATGGTGTTCCCTCCTCGACGGGGCTCCGCGGTGGAGTCCTTCCCCCATTGCATGCCCATCCGGGCGGGCGCATCAACGGCGCACGCGCGCGCGGAAGTTGCTGCGTAGGCTGCCGCCATGCCCCAAGTGATCGTCCTCAACGGCGGCTCCAGCTCAGGCAAGTCGAGCATCGCCCGTGAACTGCAGACGCTGCTGCTGCCCGAGCCGTGGCTGAGCCTCAGCGTGGACACGCTCATCCAGGCGCTGCCCTCGTCCGGCGCGGGAATCGAGTTCGCTTCCGACGGCTCGATCACCGTGGGCCCCGCCTTCGACCGGGTCGAGGACGCGTGGATGGTGGGCGTCGCGGCGATGGCGACGGCCGGCGCGCCCGTGATCGTGGACGAGGTCTTCCTGGGCGGCCCGCACTCCCAGAACCGCTGGCGCAAGGCACTGGCAGGGCTCGACGTCCTCTGGGTGGGCGTCCGCTGTGACGCGCAGGTCGCGGCGGAACGGGAGGCCGTACGGGGCGACCGGATCGCCGGAATGGCGGCCTCCCAGGCGGCCCTGGTGCACGAGGGCGTGACGTACGACCTGGTGGTGGACACGACGCGGACCGGGGTGGCGGAGTGCGCGCGGGAGATCGCGGGGTGGGTCAGCCCCCGGTGACGGCGCCGACGGGGCCGACGCTCAGCCGCATGCGGCACTCGTCGTCGGCCGTCACCCGCACCGGCATCCCCCAGTGCGCGCTCAGCCGCTGCCCCACCGCGACGAGACGTCTGCGCTCCTCGGGGGTGTGCGCAGGGTACGTAGTCGTCCCGTGGTCGGCGATCCGGTTGCCCAACTCGCTGAAGAGCAGCGCCTGGTAGCGGCTCTCCTCCTCCGGGGTGAGCGGGGTGGGCGCCCACTCCCGCGCGGTCTCCTCGCCCTCGGCGGGGACGGGGCGCACGTTGTACAGGTCGCGGATCACAGGGCCTCCGGCTGGTCGCGGCACGTCCGGTTCATCGTACGGAGCCGTGGTCCCGCAGATGGGCGATGCCGGTGTCGAGCGCCGCCTTGAGGTGGGTCGAGTCACCGGTGGACATCATGATCGTCACGCCGCCCTGGATCCCCGCGAGCAGCGCCGCGGCCGTCCGTTCCACGTCGAGGGAGGTCGCCACCAGGCCGCCCGCCTGGAGGGCGCGGACACCGCGGGCGAGTTGCTCCTGCCACTGCCGCATCAGCTCGGTGACGATCGCTCTCGCGCCCGTGCTCGACCGTCCGACCTGGAGGAACAGTGCACCCAACGGGCAGTGGTCGCCCTGGAGTTCGTAGCGCTCGACCACCAGGTCGCGCCACTGCTGCCAGGACTCCCACGAGTCGAGGCGGCCGAGGTGCGGCTGCTGGTCCTCGAGCACCCGGTCGGCCTCGAACCGGGCCACGGCGAGGAGCAGTTCGTCCTTGCCGCCGGGGAAGTAGTGGAAGAGCTGACTCTTGCTGGTGCCGGTGCGGGCGCGGATGTCGTCCAGCGTCGTGAACGAGACGCCCTGCTCACGCAGCGCCTCGGCCGCGCCGCCGACGATGCGGTCCCGCGTGGCACGCCCTTTCGCGGTCAGTGCGTCGGCCATCGGCCCTCCCCCTTTTCGTAGCACCCGACTTTTCGGCGCACCCGACGGTACCCGTTTCTGGACTTGCCGGTCCATTTTCTGCGGAGCACCGTGGACAGCTCCATCACCGCGAGCACGCGTACGCGTACGAGCACGCGTACAAGCGCGGACACGCACAGCGGACACGTACGCAGATACGTACAAGGGAGATCACGTCATGAGTGGACGACTGCACGGCAGGACGGCGCTGGTCACGGGCTCGACCAGCAACATCGGGCAGGCGATCGTCGAGGTGTTCGCCGCCGAGGGCGCCCACGTCGTCGTGTCCGGGCGCAGCGCGGAACGCGGGGCCGCCGTCGTCGCGGGCATCCGCGCGTCCGGCGGCCGGGCCGACTTCGTCGTGGCGGACCTCGACGGCAGCCCGGAGGCCTCCCGTCAGCTGGCCGACCGGGCCCGCGAGGCCCTGGGCGGCCGGATCGACATCCTGGTCAACAACGCCGGCGTCTACCCGGCGCCCGGCACGGCCGACACCGACGAGAAGACCTTCGACCAGGTCTACGGCGTGAACGTGAAGGCGCCGTTCTTCCTCACCGCCGCCGTCGCCCCGGCCATGGCGGCGGCCGGCGGCGGCGCGATCGTCAACCTCGGCTCGTGGATCACGCGCCTCGGCGTTCCGCTCGGCGCGCTCTACAGCTCCACCAAGGGCGCCATGGAGACCCTGACCCGCGCCTGGGCCGCCGAGTTCGGCCCGCAGGGCGTCCGCGTCAACGCCGTCTCGCCCGGCGTGGTCCTCCCGCCGACCCCGGCGGGCGCGGAACCCCACCCCGGCGAGGTGATGATGCGGGGCACCCCGGCGGGCACCGTCGGCACCCCCGACGCGATCGCCCACGCGGCCCTCTGGCTGGCGAGCGACGAGGCGTCCTTCGTCCACGGCACGGTGGTGGACGTGGACGGTGGCCGAACGGGAGTCGCCGTGATCGCCGCGTAGTCCCGGCGCCGGGGCTACGCGGTGGCGTAGAGGAAATGCGCGGGCCTCTCTCGTTCGGCATGCCGTCGGAGGAGGAGTGTGGGTCTTGGCCACTTGTGACTGAGCGCGCCATCCGGGAGACCGGCCGCAGCCCCCGGGCCTGTCCGGTCCCCGGCAACGCACAGGGGAGGCACGGTCATGGAGATGCAGGGCGACTGGACAAGTACCGCGCGTCGAATATGGCTCTGGCCGGTGGCGGTTCTGGTCGGCTTCCCGATCGGCGGGTTCGTCGCGGACCTTGTCGTCGACGGAGTCGATTCCGTGGGGAGTGCGCTTGTTGCCGGCCTCATCGCGGGCGCGATCATCGGGGCCGCGGAGTGGTTCGCCTTGCGGCAGTGGGTGTCGTGGCTCTGGATCGCGGCGACGAGCGTGGGCATGGCCACAGGCCTGGCCGCTGGAGCGGCCCTGGTCGATTACGGGACCGGTCGAGGAGACGTCGTCGTCATCGGCGCTGTGACCGGCCTCTGCGTGGGGGTGCTTCAGGCGCTGGTGCTTGCGCAACGCGGGAACGTCGGTGCGATCTGGTGGGCCGTTGCGAACCCGCCCGCCTGGGCGCTCGGTTGGCTCGTGACCTCGTACGTGATCACAACGAACATCGACGAGCAGTTCCCGAACTTCGGCGCCAGCGGCGCACTCGTCTTCGGACTGCTGACCTGGCTGCTCCTGGCGGTCTTCTTCCGCACGGAGACGTCCGAAGTCAGGGAGCCCGCGGCCCGGTAAAGAGCGTCCGCAGGTCCCAGAGCAGGTCTCAGAGCATGAAAATGCCTCCCACCGGCGCCGCTTGCGCAGGTGGGAGGCATGATCGCGAAAGCTACTTCTTCTTGCCCTGGTTCTTGACCGCCTCGATGGCCGCCTTGGCCGCGTCGGGGTCCAGGTACGTGCCGCCCGTCTTGACCGGCTTGAAGTCCGCGTCCAGCTCGTAGGCGAGCGGGATGCCGGTCGGGATGTTCAGGCCCGCGATGTCGGCGTCGGAGATGCCGTCGAGGTGCTTGACCAGGGCGCGCAGCGAGTTGCCGTGGGCCGCGACCAGGACCGTCTTGCCGGTGAGCAGGTCCGGGACGATGCCGTCGAACCAGTACGGCAGCATGCGCGTGACGACGTCCTTGAGGCACTCCGTCTGCGGGCGCAGCTCCGGCGGGAGCGTCGCGTAGCGGGGGTCCTCGAACTGGGAGTACTCCGCGTCACGGTCCAGGGCCGGCGGCGGGGTGTCGTACGAGCGGCGCCACAGCATGAACTGCTCCTCGCCGAACTCGGCGAGGGTCTGCGCCTTGTCCTTGCCCTGGAGGGCGCCGTAGTGGCGCTCGTTCAGGCGCCAGCTGCGGTGGACCGGGATCCAGTGGCGGTCGGCCGCCTCGAGGGACAGCTGCGCGGTGCGGATCGCGCGCTTCTGGAGCGACGTGTGGACCACGTCGGGGAGCAGGCCGGCGTCCTTGAGCAGCTCACCGCCGCGGACCGCCTCCTTCTCGCCCTTCTCGTTGAGGTTGACGTCCACCCATCCGGTGAACAGGTTCTTCGCGTTCCACTCGCTCTCGCCGTGGCGGAGGAGGATCAGCTTGTACGGTGCGTCGGCCATGGGGCCGAGCCTAATCGACCCGTCCTGCGCCTGCCGATTGACGGTCCCCGTCAATTGAGTGGCCGCTACCGATACCCGGCTTGTAAGTTACGTAAACCTTCCGCACTACTTACACCGGCCTCGGGGGATGCACCCATGTCAGTCGCCTCGCTCAGACGTGCCGCCACGGAGTCCGTCTCCGGGCTGCCGCGCGAATTCTGGTGGCTGTGGACCAGCACCCTCGTCAACCGGCTCGGAAACTTCGTCCTCACCTTTCTCGCCCTGTACCTGACCGCTTCGCGCGGTTTCTCGGCCGCGTACGCCGGTCTCGTCGCCTCGTTGATCGGGCTCGGCGGGGTCATCGCGTCCGTGCTCGGCGGGGTGCTCGCCGACCGGCTCGGGCGGCGGCCCACCCTGCTCGGCGCGCAGCTCGCCACCTCGGCGACGGTCGCCACGCTCGCCTTCGTGCGCGACCCGGCGTGGATCGCGGTCACCGGCTTCGCGCTCGGACTCGCGTCGAACGCCTCGCGGCCCGCGATCCAGGCGATGATGGCCGACATCGTGCGCCCCGAGGACCGGGTGCGGGCGTTCTCGCTCAACTACTGGGCGATCAACCTGGGGTTCGCGGTCTCGTCCGTGTACGCCGGCTTCCTTGTCGCGCAGAGCTACACGCTGGGCTTTCTCGTCGAGGCCGCGATGACGCTGGCCTGCGCGTGCGTCGTGTTCGTGAAGGTGAAGGAGTCGCGGCCGACGAAGACGGTGGTGCCCGGCGCCCCGTCGAGCCCGGTGGTCACCATGGGGACGGTGCTGCGCGACGGCCGCTTCATGCTGATGGTGGGGCTTTCGTTCCTGGTCGCCGTGGTCTTCACGCAGAGTTCGGTCGGGCTGCCGATCGTCATGGGCGAGAACGGGCTGACCAGTTCGGACGTCGGGCTCGTCGCCGGCGTGAACGGTGTCGTGATCGTCGCGTTGCAGATCCCGCTGACCCGGTACATCGAACGGCGTGATCCCGGGCGGTTGTTGACCGTCTCCTCGCTGCTCATTGGGTACGGCTTCGCCCTCACCGCCCTCGCCGGATCGCTCGCCGCGTACGCGCTCACGGTCGTGGTGTGGACGCTCGGCGAGATGATCAACGCGCCTACGCAGTCGGGGCTCGTGGCCCGGCTCTCCCCCGCCGAAGGGCGCGGCCGCTACCAGGGCGTCTACACGATGTCGTGGTCCGCGGCGGCCCTCGTCGCCCCGCTCGCGGGCGGCTGGGTGATCGACACGGCGGGCGCCGGATGGCTGTGGGCGGGGTGCGCCGCGCTCGGCACGGTGACGGCGCTCGGCTACTGGGCGCTGATGCGCGGACTGTCGGACACGGAGCCCTCCAGGCCCGTCGCCCCGGCTCCCGTGGAGGCGGAGAACAGCCCGGCTTGACCGGGCAGTTCGGCGGGTACGTGACCGTACATGGCCGAACCCCCAAGGACCTCCTCCAGAACTGACGAACCGCCCAGAACGCTGGTGGGCGGCGTCGTGGTCGACGTCCCCAACAACATCCCGTCGATCCGCGCGGCGCTCGACCCGAAGCGCCGCGTCGAGTTCGACAAGGCGATCAACGCCGCGGGGGTCGGCGAGATCCACGCCGTCATGCGGCACTGGATGCTGGAGGCGGTCCCCGACCCGGAGGCCGACGCGATCCTGGCCCGGCTCGCCCGCGACGAGGCGGAGAGGCGGGGCCCGGCTTGAGCCGCAGACGCAGGCGCGGCGCCTGTCGCGTCGCCTTCGCACCGCCCGCCGACGACACCCTCGCCAAGATGGCCAACCCGGACGCCTTCCGCGCCGAAATGGCCCGCACGCTCTCCCACGACCCCTACGGCCACGGCTCCACCACGGTCTCCGGAGAGCGCGACCGCCGCGAGGCGACGGTCGGCGGGGCGATAGTCCTCTACTACGTCTCCGGGTCGGTGCTGACCGTGACCGTTGTCCGGATGGTGTCGCTCGGCTGACACTCGACCAGTGCCCAACTAGCCATCATTTGAACTACTTTGACCCCCGCAGATCCTTTTGCGCTTCGTAGAGGTTGCCAGGGCGGACCGCGTTCGTCGTCGCGTACAACTCCAGCCGGGAGTGCAGGTCGCCGTTGAAATCCGGCACGTCGATCTGGCCGAACTCGCGGACCGTGTTGATGCCGACCGTGGCGCTGTACGGCGCGAGCCCGTCGATCCGCATCAGGCCCGCGCGCTCATTGGTGACCCTGATGTTCCAGTGAGTGAAGCGCGCCCCGAAGAGCGGGCCCGCTGACGCGTCCCCGCCGTGTTGGCCGTTGTTGTCGACCGTGATGTCCGTGCGGACGTTGGCGAACGGCATCCCGCGGTGCGAGTCGAACGTGCCCATCTCCATGCGGCCGCGCGACCACACGTTGTGGGACGACAGGCCTTCCACGTTGATGCCGTGCAGCTGGGTTCCGGAGGGGGCCGGGGCCGTGCGCCGCTCCAGGGCGAAGTCCTCGACCAGGTTGTCGTGCGAGCCCTCGCGGCAGAAGTACGGGTGGTGCTCCCCGCGCCCGCCGACACGGGTACGGCGCAGCGTGGACGCGGAGGCGGCGACGAGGCCGAAGCCGTTGTCGACGTTCCACACCGTGACGTCGTCCACCCAGCAGTCGTACGTGCACTGGAGCGCGACCCCGTTGTAGCCCTTGTCGAGGAGGTGCGGGGACTGCGGGGTCTCGACCGCTTCGAGCGTGAGTCCCTCGACTCCCGCTCCCGACAAGGCGGTTGCGTGGGTGGTGAGCCGCGGGTCCCACTCCGGGCGTACGTCGAGGGGCAGGGGGCGCTCCAAGGTGACCCGGCCGCCGTCCTGAACCGCCGTGATCCGCACCGGCCACTCATAGGGGACGTACGAGGTGAGTTTGGTCTTGTCGTCCCAGGCGTACGCCTGCGGGCCGGGGCCGCCGCCCGCCATGTGCTCAAGGAGCGTGTGGTCCGCGTCGTCGGCGAGGCGGAGGAGCACCAGGTCTCCGGACGTGATCCGGGAGGTGTCCGCGACGGTGATCGACCAGGAGCCGCGGCGCGCAGGGCCGACCGTCGTCAGGGTCTCCCACTCGTCGCGCTTGTTGCCGGTCCAGCCCTCGAACGGCCAGGCACGCGCGCGGATCGCGTCGGTGAGGCTGCTGAAACGGTCGGCCGGGCAGAGCCAGATCAGGCCGCCCGCCCAGGACCAGGACGACTTGTCGCCGCCGTAGCGGGAGCCGTAGACGCCGATGAGTTCGGTGAGGTTCTTGGTGGCGTAGAGCTTGGTACGGCCGCTGCCCGCGCCCTTGAGGACCACGTTGTCGTGCCCGATGTGGATCAGGTCGTCGATCCGGTACGTGCCGTCGCCGAGGAGCACCGTGCCGCCGCCGGCCCGCCCCGCCTCGGCGAGGGCGCGGTTGATCGCGGGGGCGCAGTCGGCCGTGCCGTCGGCGCGGGCGCCGTAGGACTCGGGGCGCAGGGTGCGGCCGGGGCGCTGCCCGGGACGGTGGCGGCTGCCCGCGCGACCGATGTACGGGATCTGCGGATGCGTGTACGGAGCGCGGGCGAACTCGCTCCATATGTCCGGCACTTGAGTCGCTACGTTCGACACTTGAGTCGCGACGCCCGGCACTTGGGTCGCGTCCGCCGCGAAGGCCCGCGTCCCCGTCGCCGCGGCCGCCGCCACCGCGATCGCCCCGCCCAACACTCCGCGCCTGCTGAGGTCCCGCACCCCTGCCACCTTCACCGAAGCCGAAGTACACGTACGTGAACGATGTTCACGTCTGCGCCGGGCGTGAGCATGCCACGGCACCCGTAGCCGCGAAAGGGGTCGGGCAGGAGTCAACTGCCCCAAGAGGAGCGCTACTTGGCAGGGCGCTGGGTCAGATGCGTGAACGCGTCCAGGTTGCGCGTCGACTCGCCGCGCGCCACCCGCCACTCGTACTCCTTGCGGATCGCGCTCGCGAAGCCGAGTTCGAGGAGCGTGTTGAAGGAGCCGTCCGCCGCCTCGAGGACCGAGCCGAGGAGGCGGTCCAGTTCGTCGGGGGTGACGGCGGCCAGCGGAAGCTTCCCGGTGAGGTAGATGTCGCCGAGCTGGTCGACCGCGTAACTCACGCCGTACAGACGCAGATTGCGCTCCAGGAGCCAGCGGTGCACCCCGGCCTCGTTCTCGTCCGGGTGGCGGATCACAAAGGCATTGAGCGAGAGGCTGTGCCGTCCCACGCGCAGGGACAGCGTCGTCGAGAGCTTGCGGGTGCCGGGGAGCTTCACGACGTACGAGCCCGACTCCGGGCTCTCCCACTCCAGCTCGGCGTCCTTCAGCGTGGACTCGATGACGTCGTGTGCCTGTCGCTGGTCAGCCATGGTGCGAGGGTACGACACGGCGCCGGGCCTGCATCGCCGCCGTGTAGACGTCCGCCGTGGCGGAGGCCGCCGTGTCCCAGCCGAAGGAGAGGGCGTGGCGGGCTGCCGCGTCGCCCATGGTGTCGACCAGGTCGGGGTGGTCGGCGAATTCGCGGAGCACGCGCGCGTAGCGGGCCGGTTCGTGGCCGTCGACCAGGAAGCCGGTCTTTTCGTGCCGTACGGCTACGGGGAGGCCTCCCACGGACGCGGCGATCACCGGTGTACCGGCGGCCTGGGCCTCTATGGCGACGAGTCCGAAGGACTCGTTGTAGGACGGCATGACCAGGACGGATGCCGCCCGGAACCAGTCCGCGAGCGCCTCCTGGCCGACCGGCGGCTGGAAGCGGACCACGTCCGCGATGCCGAGCCGCGCGGCGAGCTTCTGGAGCGCCGCCGGCTTGGCGAGGCCGCTGCCGCTGGGGCCGCCGACCACCGGGACGACGATGCGGGAGCGGAGCTGTGGCCGCTCGTCGAGCAGGACCGCGACGGCCTTCAGGAGGATGTCCGGCGCCTTGAGCGGCTGGATGCGGCCCGCGAAGAGCGGGACGAGCGCGTCCTGCGGCAGGCCGAGGCGGGCGCGGGCCGCGGCCCTGCCGTCGGCGGGGCGGAAGCGGTCCAGGTTCACGCCGGGGTGCACGACGGCGACGCTGCCGGGGTCGGCCTCGTAGTGGCGGACCAGCTCGTCGGCCTCCTCCGCCGTGTTCGCGATGAGGCGGTCGGCGGCGCGCACGATCTGGGTCTCGCCGATGACGCGGGCGGCCGGTTCGGGGGTGTCGCCCTCGGCGAGCGCCGCGTTCTTGACCTTGGCCATGGTGTGCATGGCATGCACGAGGGGCGCGCCCCAGCGCTCGGCGGCGAGCCAGCCGACCTGCCCGGACAGCCAGTAGTGCGAGTGGACGAGGTCGTAATAGCCGGGGCGGTGGCCCGCCCACGCCTGCATGACTCCGTGCGTGAAGGCACAGAGCTGGGCGGGCAGGTCCTCCTTGGCGAGGCCTTCGTAGGGGCCCGCGTCCACATGCCGTACGAGGACGCCCGGCGCCAGCTCGACCTCCGGCGGCAGGCCACCGGCGGTGGCGCGGGTGAAGATCTCGACCTCTATGTTGATCGCCGCGAGGCGCTTGGCGAGCTCGACTATGTAGACGTTCATGCCGCCCGCGTCGCCCGTGCCGGGCTGGTGGAGGGGCGAGGTGTGCACGCTGAGCATCGCGATACGGCGGGGGCGGCGATGCGCACCGGGGAACCGCAGCAGGGCCGGAGCAGCCCCGGAGCGGCGGAACCTGGTCACGTACTGGCTCACGTGGCGGGCCCTCCTTGGTGGGCGTACTGCGGGCACGACGACCGGAGGGCACAGGCCCTCTTCCAAGGGGGCAACGCCGGAGTCGGCTGCTCCATTTCCACTTTGCCGAATCATTACCGTACGGGTCTCAACCAAAGTCACGCCCGGCGCAGCGCATACCCTCTTGACCATGAGCCCGCGCCCCCCTTCTCGCCCCGTGGGAACCGTGACGCGAGGCACCACCAACCCGAACCGGCTGCGCCGCATGGACCGCTGGATCGCTGCCGTGCACGGCGCCGCGCTGCGCCGCGCCGACGACCCGGTGGCGGTCGACCTCGGCTACGGCGCGGCGCCCTGGACCGCGGTGGAACTGCTGACCCGGCTGCGCGGGGCGGCGCCGCACGCGCGCGTGGTGGGCATCGAGATCGAACCGGCACGGGTCGCCGCCGCGAAGCCGTACGAGCGCGACGGGCTCACCTTCCGGCACGGCGGCTTCGAGGTGCCGATCGGCACTCCCCCGCTCCTGATCCGCGCCGCGAACGTGCTGCGCCAGTACGACGAGGAGCAGGTCGCCGCGGTGTGGGAGCGGCTGTGCGCGCGGCTCGCGCCGGACGGCCTCCTCGTGGAGGGCACCTGCGACGAGATCGGGCGCCGGCACGTCTGGGTGGCGCTCGGCCCCGAAGGCCCGCGCACCGTGACCCTCGCGACCCGGCTCGGCTCCCTGGACACCCCGTCCGACCTGGCCGAGCGTCTCCCCAAGGCGCTGATCCACCGCAATGTCCCCGGCGAGCCGGTGCACGCCTTCCTGCGCGACTTCGACCGGGCGTGGGCCTCGGCCGCGCCCTACGCCTCGTACGGCGCGCGGCAGCGCTGGATCCGGGCGGTGCGGGAACTCTCGGCGGACTGGCCGGTGGTGGACAGGCCGGGGCGCTGGCGGCAGGGTGAAGTGACCGTGGCCTGGGAGGCGTTGGCGCCGCGGCGGGTTTCAACGGACGGCTGAGACGCGGCGAAAGTCGAGGGAACGATCTCGGGACCTCGTTCGTCGAACGTGCGGGGCAGCTGCCACACCGCACCGGGGTCTGTCGGATTCGGGGCGCGCATGGCACCATCCCCGGAGCGCTCGACTTACTGACGGTCCATCAGATTTGTCCAGGCTGTGGGGGCGGAGCAGATGAGCAAGCGGAGCACGACGACGGTGGCGGCCCTGGCGCTCGTGTGCGCCGTGACCGTACTGACGCCGACGGGGCTGGCGTACGCGGAGCCGTCCCCCTCTCCATCGCCGTCAAGTTCCCCCGGGGTCAAGGACCTTGAGTCGGTCCGCAAGAAGATCGACAAGCTGTACCACCAGGCGGCCGTCGCCACCGACGAGTACAACGCGGCGGAGGAGAAGGCCGCCGACCAGTCCGACCAGATCGTGAAGCTGGCCCGGAAGATCGCCGCGGGCCAGCAGGAGCTCGACGGCCTCAAGGGCCGGGCGGGCGCGGCGGCCCGCGAGCAGTACCGCAACGGCGGGATCTCCCAGGAGACCCAGTTCATGCTCGCCGGCGACCCGAGCCGCTTCCTCGACAACGCGGGCCGCGCCTACCAGGGGCAGCAGGCCACGCGGAATCTGATGTCCCGCCTCGTCAGGACCCAGGACGAGTTGGAGGCGTACGCGGACGCCGCCGCCGACAAGTGGAAGTCGCTGGACGAGGGGCGCAAGAAGAAGGCCGCCGCGAAGGAGCGGATCGAGAAGCAGATCAAGGCCGCGCAGAAGATCGAGGACAAGCTCGCCAAGAAGGAGCGCGAGCAGCTGCGGCAGCTGGAGGAGGCGGCCGAGCAGAAGGCGCAGACGGAATGGCTCTCCTCGGGCGTCCTGAAGGAGATCGACGGCAAGGCGTCGGAGGCCGGCAAGAAGGCCGTGCGCTACGCCTCCGAGCAGCTGGGCAAGCCGTATGTGTGGGGCGCCGAGGGTCCGAAGTCGTTCGACTGCTCGGGCCTGACCTCGCAGGCGTGGGCGTCGGCGAAGCGGCCGATACCGCGCACGTCGCAGGAGCAGTGGAAGCAGCTCAAGCACATCGACATCAAGGACATGCGCCCCGGCGACCTGATCATTTACCACGACGACGCCAGCCATGTCGGGATGTACATAGGCAAGGGAGCGATCATCCACGCGCCCCGTCCGGGGCGGAATGTGACGGTCGCGGGCGCGGGTTCCATGGCGATGCTCGGGGTGGTCAGGCCCGACGCCTGAGACCCGGGTGACCGGATGTCGGACATGGGCACAGATGGGGTGACGTGCCCCACGTGATCTACGGCACGCGGGGCGCTGCGGTTCCGGCGCCGCGGCGTGACCTTCGTCATCTTCGGCCCGCCCGACCAGGGACGGAACCCACTCAATTCCGGTGCGGGGGACGGCATATGACGTGGGCCGCTTGCCGCTCACCATTCCGTTCGGACGTCGGCTACCGCTAAGGTCCCCGTCGGTGGTGCGAGGACCTTCGTCCCACCGTGCCCTCGGGGGGAGGGAAGGAAACCGAAGCGATGCCCGTACCCGTACCGCGGCAGAGAGTCATCCCGGCCGTGGAAAGTGGTCAGGCTCCGGACGCGCACACCACGACCGACACGTACGACCTGCAGGGCGAGCGGCAGACCACCGACCGCCCCGACGCCAACGACATACAGAGCGCCGAGCGCCGCCAGGAGACGCCGACCGACGACACCGCGCACGAGCCGGCACCCGCCGACCGTGACGCGACCGGTCTGACGATCCTAGTCATAGAGGACGACCCGGCGGGCTCCCTCAGCATCCCCGAGGTGCCCGACGCCGCGGGCAAGCCGATCCGCGTGCGCACCGCGCGCAACCTCACCGAGGCCGAGCGGCTGCTCACCGACGACGTCAGCTGCATCCTGCTGGACCTCGCGCTGCCCGGCACGAAGCCGGACAGGGCGGAGCCGGAACACCACGACGAGCTGGGGACGCTGCGGCACCTGCTGCGCCTGGCCCCGCGCCGGGCCGTGCTCGCCCTGACCACCTCGGGCGACGCCGAGCGCGGCGCGGAGGCGGTCCGTGTGGGCGCCCAGGACTACCTGTTCCGCGACGAGCTGGACTCCCGGCTGCTCGGCCGGGCCATCCGTTACGCGGTCGAGCGCAAGCGCGCCGACATCGCGCAGCAGGGGCTCACCGAGTCCCGGATCCGCGCGCAGGAGAACGCCCGCCTGGAGCGCGGCCTGCTGCCGACCCCGCTGCTCGACGGTTCGACGCTGCGCTTCGCCTCCCGCTACCGTCCGGGCCGCTCGCGCGCGCTGCTCGGCGGCGACTTCTACGACGTGGTGCGCACGGCCGACGGCACGGTCCACGCGATGATCGGCGACGTCTGCGGGCACGGCCCCGACGAGGCGGCGCTCGGCGTCGAACTGCGCATCGCCTGGCGGGCGTTGACGTTCGCGGGCCTGTGCGGGGACGAGCTGCTCTCCACGCTCCAGCAGGTCCTGGAGCACGAGCGCTCGGACGACGAGATCTTCGCGACGCTGTGCACGGTCGACATCTCGCCGGACGGCCGGCGCGCGGGCCTGTGCCTTGCGGGCCACCCGTCACCGCTGATAGCGAGCCCCGGCCGCCCCGCGGTCCTGCTCCCCTACGAGAACAACGGCCCGGCCCTCGGACTGCTGCCGAAGGCCCGGTGGCCGCGCATGCAGGTCGAGTTGGGGTCTTCGTGGAGCCTGATGCTCTACACGGACGGCCTGATCGAGGGCCGGATCGGCCAGGGCAGGCAGCGGCTCGGCCAGGAGGGGATGGTGGAGATGATCCGCCGCCGGCGGGCCGAGGGCCTGTCCGGCGAGGAGCTGCTCGAGGCCGCGATGAACGAGGTGCGCGATCTCAACGGGGGCGATCTGACGGACGACGTGGCGGTACTGCTGCTCGACCGGTGAACCCGGCCGGGCCGCTGGTCGGCGGCCGGGTCCGTCCGAACAGGTCGCGGTCGGTAACTGGATCCGAACGGGGCGCGGCCAACAGCCACGCCCTCGTCCCTAACGGGTCGGTCAGCGGCCGCCGTTGTACGGACCGTACGGCCCGTCACTGCTGGAGCCGCGGCCCTTGCGGCCCCCGCCGCCACCGCTGATCTGCTTGACGGCGGGCCGCACGTCCACCATGTACACGATGGTCGCGATGAGCCCGATGATCGGCAGGAACGACAGGATCGGGAACAGCAGGTTCACGACGAACGCGATCCCGAGGATGATCAGCCAGAACGGCTTGGTCTTCTTGTCGGCCGCGCGGTAGGCGTCCTCACGCCGGATGGCGGCGTCGACGAGCGCGAAGCCACTGAAAATGATCAACGCCATGCTCAGCAGCCACATCACATTGGCGAACCCCTGCATCAGCACAACGCCACCACCAGAATCGAATCAAGGGACCTTCCGACCACGGCCACGGTACCCGGACAACGGGCCGGACACTTCACAAGTGCCCGGCCCGTCGGCGTAGGGCCTACTTGGCGGGCGGCGTGGAGCCGGAGCCGGTCTTCTTGGCCGCGGGGGCCGTCTTCTTCGCCGGCGTGGTCTTCTTCGCCGCGGTCTTCTTGGCGGCGCCGGACTTGTCCGCGTCGGTGGCCGTCGTCTCCTTGGCCTCCGGCTTCGGCTCGGCGTCCGGCTCGACGGCCTCGGCGAGCTCGCTGATCTCCTCGGCGGCCTCGCCGCGCCACGCCTTCACGGCCTCCTCGCCGTGCTCGGCGACCTTCTCGTACGTCTCGCGCGCCTTGACGGCGGCCTCGGCGGCGTAGCCGACGCCGCGCAGCGCGAACTCCTGGGCGCTCTCGCCGAACTTCTTCAGGTCGGCGTCGAGGGTGCCGACGATCTCGTTCACCCTCGCCGTGAGGGTGGCCTGCGCCTCCTTGGCGCGGGTGGTCGCCTTGTCCTGCACGTCCTTGGGGTCGGTCTGCCGCACGGACTCGAAGCGCGCGGGCGCCTCGCTCCGCAGCTGCTCGACGATCCCCGGCACCTTCTTGGCCTGCTGGTACGCCAGCTCGGCGGTGCCGGCGGCGAAGTAGAGCGGGGTCGGGTCGGTGAGGGTCTTGCGCAGGTCGTCCTTGATGGCCATGGCGTGGTCCTCCCGGATCACATCAACTGCTGCTTGAGGGCTCGGCATCGCCACTGTCGGGCTCACCGCTGTCCGGCTCGCCGTCGCTGCCGCCGTTCTCGTGCCTGAAGGCGTCGTAGATCTGCAACAGCACCTGCTTCTGACGCTCGTTGAGCAGCGGGTCGGCGAGGATGACGGCGCGCGTCTCCACCTCGGTCCGCTCGCGCTCGGCGTCGAGAATGCCGGCGTGCACGTACAACGTCTCCGCGGAGATCCGCAGCGCCTTGGCTACCTGCTGCAGAACTTCCGCGCTCGGCTTGCGCAGCCCGCGCTCGATCTGACTCAGGTACGGGTTGGACACTCCGGCGGCGTCGGCAAGCTGACGGAGCGACAACTGCGCGTTGCGACGCTGCTCGCGCAGATATTCGCCGAGACTTCCGACGTTGAGCGATGCCATACGTCGATGGTGCCGCATCCTCGCTAACTATTGCAAGCGCCTGCTTGCAAAAGTGTTCCGCACAACAACGGGGCGGCGGGGGCTGTCGTGTCTCGCTGAAGGTGAGCCGGTCTCGGTCGGACATCGGCATGATCGGGGACGCGGCCCCGACGGGGCCTGCACGACCGCTGCCTCTGAGTGCCTCTGAGCTCACCGCCCTTTCCGAACAAGACTGGTTCGGTCCTACGCAGGACGACTCGCGCTGCTCAACGGGATCCTCCCGAAGCACGTGCTTCGCCGCTTCTACTCGACGGAGAGGCCTCTGGAGACGCTGGATCTCCTCGCCGCGAAAGCGCCCGAGATCGTGGACACTCACCACCGCCTCCACCGGCTCTGCCGTCGCAGCAGATACCGCAGGATCCTGCCCGCCTACGAAGAGTGCTCCACGTTCTGGGGCGACCTTCCGCAGAGAGTTCGACAGGCGACTACTCGCCATGGATCCTGGCGGCGACCGGCACGCGCCGCCAGATCATGGGCCCTCATCAACTCGGCTGACTGGACGCGGCCTTGGCCGCACTGGCCGGAACGGGATTGTCGGCCACCCAGCGGCATGACACGTCCCTGCTGGGCGTAGGCCATATTCGCAATATCGCCCAGCAGTACGTCGGCCACGACGAGGCAGCGAACGAAGAGTGGGCGCACCTGACGGCCGAGGTCCTGGAGCGGCACCAAGAGCGCTTTCCTGCCCTGACCGCCGACACGTGGTCCGGATCAGCGGGCGGTGTCGAACTCGCGCGCCACCTTCGGCACGGCCTTGAGGACCGTCGTGTAATGGTCGACCGGCCCCATGTCGGTGAACTGCTCGTCGGCCCCGTTGGCCCTCAACTGACTAGCCAGTGCTGAGAGTTCGTCCAGAAGACGTCCTTGTCGCCCTTGGCGTGGAAGAGGTGCACCGGGACTTCGGGACGCCAGTCGCAGGTGTTGTCCATCGTCTTCAGTTTCCGTCGCAGATCTCCCGTGGGATTGCGCATCTTCTGGAGGAACTTCTCGGCGAACAGTTCCTTCGATGTCCTCGGCAGCGCGGCCGCGATCCGCTCCCCCGTGTGGTTGCCGTCGAGGAGCGACTCCACCGTCTTGTCGAAGGGGGCGCGGAACGCGTCGGCCGGCGAGTCGTACAGGCCGTACATCCGCTGCCATGCGGTCGAGAAGTACGCGAGGTAGAGCGAGGACCGTTCGACCTTGTCGTCGGCCGCGTCGGCCTCGAAACCGGTCAGGTCGAACGGACCCGCGATCGGGGCGAGGGCACCCAGGCCGAAGTACGGGTCGATGCGCTGTTGCAGAGCCCGGCCGACCATCATCGTGGCAGGGCCGCCCTGGGAGAACCCGCTGATCAGCACGCGCCGGTCGAAGTCGCGGCCGTCCCTGCGGGCGAACGCACGAGCCGCCCGCAATGCGTCCACCGACGCGCTGACGGTCGCCTGCCTCGGTGCCGTGCAGCCAGGACACCACCCGAAGGTCGTGTTCGTCGTTCTTCGGCAGGGCGACCAACTCGCTTGCCGTGGTGGGCTTTCCCCTGATGTCGACGGTGCGGTACACGATCCGGTGGGCCCGTACGCCGTGGCGGACCTGCGTCGCGTCGATACCTGTCTTCGTCAGGCGGGCCTTGACGTCCTTGGCACTCAGGTCCGCCACCTGAGTCACGGAGACCAACGAACCGCGGGCTGTGGTGGACGGCGCGGCGGGCGAGGAGCCGTCCTGTGCGGAGCTCTGCTCACCGCACCCGGGATGGGCACCCCGTTCGGCAGGGGGGATGCCCCCACCCATGATCGCGTTGTGCTGTCCGTATCGGCCTGCATGTGGCACAGGGGTTCTTGGTGCTCATGGTGCCTGCAGGAGAGTCGTGGACAGCGCCGACCGTCCTCGCAGGCCTATGAGCGGAGGTTGGCCAGCGCCTGCGGGGTCAGGTGCCGGGAGAGCACGGCAAGAGCATCGGCGACTTCCTGCATCCGTTGCGGATCGCCGGCACCGAGCGCCTTGGCGAGCGCGTCGTCGATCGTGGTCGCCCGGACCTGGGTCACACGGTCCGACAGATCGGGGGACTGCCGGACCAGGAGGCGGCGACGGTCGGCCGGATCGGGCGCGGTCGTGATCGCGCCCGTCTCCTTGAGGCGAGCGACGGCGGTGGACACCTGACTCTGCGGCAGGCCGGTGCGTGCGGCGATCTCGCCGACGGCGCTGTCCGGATGGGCAGCGATGTCGCTCACCACGATCAGGACGGACCGGACGGTACCGGAGTGGCGTCCACTGCCGCCCTCCGGCTCCGGCATGGCCTCTTCGCCGATCTTCATCAGGGTTCGCCCCAGCAGGAACAGCTCGACTCCATTCATGCCCTCACGGTACATCGAACTAGATACATCCATCTTGATGTATCGACCTCGATGAAATATCGTCACGCCTGTGCCCCGGAGGTTCCGGGGCCGGGCGAAGGGGTGGATCCCGTGCGGAAATGGCACGCAAACCCGTGGGCAGTGCTGGTGACGCTCTCCCTCGGCTTCTTCATGACCCTGCTGGATCTCACGATCGTGAACATCGCGCTCCCGGAGATGATCGACGGCCTGGGGGCGTCGCTCGACCAGACTCTGTGGGTGGTCAGCGGCTACGCCCTGGTGCTGGCGGTGCTGCTGATCACCGCCGGCCGCCTCGGTGACCTGTTCGGGCCGCGCAACCTCTTCGCCGCGGGGCTGGTGATCTTCACCCTGGCCAGCGTCGCGTGCGGGACGGCCCCGGGCCCCGCCCTGCTGATCGCCGCCCGCGCGCTCCAAGGTCTGGGCGCCGCCCTGCTCGTACCCCAGACGATGACACTGATCGTGTCGGTCTTCCCGGCCCAGCGGCGCGGCACCGCCATGGGGATCTGGGGCATGGTCGCCGGTCTTGCCACCCTGTCCGGCCCCACCCTGGGCGGCATCCTGGTCTCCACGGTCGGCTGGCGCTGGATCTTCCTGGTGAACGTGCCCATCGGCCTTGCCGCGCTCGCCCTCACCTTCCTGGTCGTCCCCGACATCCGGCACGGCCGCAAGCACCGCTTCGACGTGGTGGGCGTACTGATCGCCACAGCGGCGCTGTTCTGTCTGGCCTTCGGCCTCCAGGAGGGCGAGCACTACCACTGGGGCCCCGGCATCTGGGCACTGCTGGCCGCCGGCGCCGCGCTCGTCATGGGCTTCCTGCTGCACCAGCGCGGCAAGCAGGACCAGGAGCCGCTGGTGCCGTTCGCACTCTTCCGCGACCGCAACTTCACCGTCATGACCGTGCTGGTCGCACTGGTGTCGATGGCCATGATCGGACTGGTGCTGCCGTTCAACCTCTATCTGCAGTCGGTACTGCACATGAGCGCGATCAAGGCCGGAATGGTGCTCGCCCCGTCCTCGCTGGTGTCGATGACCGTCGGGCCGTTCGCGGGACGGCTCTGCGACCGCATCGGCGGCAAGTACCTGCTGATGGCCGGACTGACGCTGTACGCAGCCGGGATGCTCGCGATCGTGCTGATCGCAGGGGTCGCCACCCCCTGGTACGCGTTCATCCCCGCGACCGTGGTCACGGGCCTGGGAATCGGCTGCGTCGTCGCTCCGATGTCCACCGAGGCCATGAGGAACGTCGACCCCCGGCTGGCCGGCGCCGCCTCAGGCGTCAACAACACGATCCGTCAGATCGGCTCGGTCATCGGCGCGGCGACGGTCGGCGCTCTGCTGCAGGGCCGACTGGCCGCCGAGCTGGCCACCGGCAAGACGTACGCCGACGCGTTTCTCGCCACGATGCACGTCACTGCCATCCTGCCGATCGCCGTGGTCATGGCCGGAGCACTCGCCTGCCTGCTGGTACGCAACCACACCAAAGCCAAGTCCGCAGACGCCGTACCGGCTGCGGCCGTCAGCGAGATGACGCCCGGTCGCTGAGCGAATGGCCCGCTGCTGGGCCGCCTTCCCTACCGGGCGCTGCGCCGGCCGGTTCACCGGGCACCTGCGAGCGGTGAACACGACTGCGGGAGGACAAAAGAACCCGCGGTCGGTGACTGTCATCGACTCGCAGACCGCCCAGGCAAGTGGGGGTGGCCCAAGATGCCCGGATGCGCTTGGACGGGCTCTTCGTCTGGGACCACGTCCACTAACGGGACTACTCGGGGCGGCCCTTCGGGGACGCGTGGATGCTGCTGACCGCGGCCGCACTCACAACGTCACGGATCCGGTTGGGGACGCTGCTCACCCCGGTACTCGACTAAGTGCGCCACACCAAGGCGCAGGTGACAAGCTCGCCCGCACTGTGATCCGTTGCTTCGACGAGGTCGCGCAGACTTACGGCGAGAGGGGCTATCGAGGCAAGGGGGCGCTCACCCGTAGAGCGAGGCGATCCCCTCCCCCAATTGCCGGAACCCCTCCTCGGCAGTGCTCACGGCCGCCGCCTCCAACTCGTCGGCGGACTCGCCGGCCACGATCCGCCGCACGTTCTCCTCGGCGAGGATCCGCTGCGTGGCCACGATCTGCCCGGCAGCGATCCGCGCCCGCACCGGGGGCCCGCCCAGCGCCTCCGCGAGTGCCCGCTCCGACCGCTCCTGATACCCGTACAACCGCGCCACCAACTGCGGCGTCCCGTACAACAGCCGCTGATACGCGAGCACCGCCGGGTGATCGCACAGCCCGGTCACCGGATCCCGCCGCCGCAGCCCCTCCAGGAAATGCCGCCGCAACGCCCCGAGCGGCGCCTCCCCTTCACTCCGCCCCGCGACGACCCGCGCCGCCTCGTCCTCGTGATCCGCGAACTGGTGGAGAACGAGGTCCTCCTTGGCCGCGAAGTACCGGAACAACGTCGGCTTCGACACCTCTGCCGCGGCCGCGACCTCGGCCACGGACACGTTGTCGTACCCCCTCTCCATGAACAGCCGGACGGCTGTCTCGGAGAGCGTCTGCCGGGTGCGCTGCTTCTTGAGTTCGCGGAGGCCGGGGGCGGGGTCGGGGCTGCTCATGCCCCGAGCGTACGGGCCGGGGCCCGGGCCGACCGCGGCCCCTGAGGGGGCGACTCCAGCCAGCTCAGGGCCTTGCGGAGCGTCAGCGGGTACGCGCCCACGGCCCGCCGTACGTTCGGGGCGTCCAGGCCGGAGCGGGTGACCACGCGCTCCAGGTCCACATAGGCGGAACGGACCACTTCGAGGCCCTGATAGACGGGGATGTCGCTCGCCCAGCCATGGGTGAACTGCTCCGGCATCCGCTGCGACCAGCGGGCGTACATCCGACCCCGGACCTCCCGGGTCGTCGGCGTCAGGTGGATGTGCCGTACGAGGTCGTACAGCGGGTCCCCGACCATGGCCATCTCCCAGTCGATCAGGGTGAGGCCCGTCCTGCCCTCGCGCCTGACCAGGTTCCAGGGGTTCAAATCCCCATGAAGCAGCCCATAACGACGCCCGTGCACCACATGGCGCAGCAAGCGGTCCTCCACCCCGTGCTCGTCCGGAAGGCCGAGGCGGGCCGCCTCTTCCTTCGCCTCTGGCGACAGCTCTCGTACCAGGACGGACAGTTGGCTGCACAGCCATGGGTAGAAGCGGAGCCCACCCATGTCCTGTTCGGCCACATCGATCCGGGTGGCGGCGAGTTGGCACAGCTGGTCGACCAGGTCGGTCACTTCACCGGGCAGCAGCCCGTGCTCCGGATGCTGCGGGCCGCCGCGGTCGCGGTGATGACCCGCGTACGACTGGATCGTGAACTGGTCGCCCCAGTCGCTCGTGCCCAGCGCGAGCACCCTCGGCACGCTGGCCCCGGCGCCCGATTCCTCGATCGCCCGGAGCACCGCGTGCTCGTCCAGGACCCTGGGTTCGATGGGGTTGGCCGTGCTCACCTTGCGGCGGACCATGACGCGCCCGAAGCCCCGCACGTCCACGAACGTTCCCAGATGGGACGTCCCTTTGAAGACGTATCGCGCGGGGGCCACCCTCTCGGACCACAGAGCCTGCTCGACCCGGTCGGGGCCGAAGTCCGCGGGCAGGGGCAGGCGTTCGTCCCGCTCCCAGTGGATCGAGGCCGCGAAGGCCTCGCCGCGACCGCGCCCCTTCTTGGCCGTGCGCCACCGGTAGAGCAGCGGCTCGATCGCGGACGGCATCAGCACGTTGCGCAGCCGCAGCGGGCCCGAGGCCACCTCCAGGGCCCGGTGGACCTCGGTGGCCGCCGCTGCCAGTTCGCTCTGACCGCAGTGCTCGTCGAGAGAGTCGGCCGCCCGGATCACGTCCGGGAACACGGACTGCGCGCGCTCGAAGTCGATGTAGTGCCCGAGGTCGGAGTCGAGGCCGTCGACCGCCTCGGGCCGCACGCCCCACATCGCTTTGTGCCAGAGCTCGATCGCCTGGCCCCGCTGTTCGGGGGTGTAGCCCATACGCACCAGATGCACGGCCAGGTCGTGCAGGGGGTCCCCGTACGTCGCCAACTCCCAGTCCACCAACGTCAACCGGAACTCACCACCGGGCGGGACGAGCACGTTCCCCCGGTGCAGGTCGCCGTGGAGGAGCTGGAAGGGGCGGGACGTCATTCTGGGCGCCCGGCTCGCATACAGGCGCAGGGAGTTCCCCGGAACTCCCAACGACGTGAAGAGCCCGCCGAACGCCGGCCAGTTGACCTGCCGGATCTGCGCCTCGGCCCGGTTCAGCAGCGTCCTCAGGAAACCCCGGCCGTCCCCGTCCTTCGGCCAGCATGCGGGGCGGGCCGGCAGGCATCGCTCGGGTACTCGCGCCAAGTCCGTGAGCGCCTCGGCGAAGGCGCCGATCAGCCGCTCGGTCGACGGCTCGTCGTCCCCGTGCATCTCCGAGAGGGGTGTGCCCTCCATGTAGCTGTGGACGGCCACGCCGTCGAACCGGGCCAGACACTCCGGTACGGGCCGGCCCCGGTCGCGTAACGCCGCGAGGATCTCCGGCTCGTCGTCCCAGGTCCTGATCACCACGGGGGGCACGTCCGCCCTGCGCCGACGGACCACCACGCGCGCGTCCTGCGGGCAGTCGAGAGCCCGTGCCTCCTCGGCGGTCAGTCGCACCACATGGTTGATGTTGTGCTGACCGCCGACTGCCACGCCGTCGTGCTCCGCACGCTCCACGACGTGGTGCCAGGCATCCGCAGCGCCCACAGGCCGCTCCTGACTCGAGCACGGGCTGTAACAGGCCCACACAGTAGTGCGCACGCACAGCCCTGACGACCGGAGTGACCGGAGTGGCCGAATTCGAGGTGTAAAGAAACACTCACGGGGGTAAGGGGCTCGAACGCGAACGATTCAGGTCCGCTGCTGCGCGACGTGCTCCCAGAGGCCGTCGAACATCGCCTGCTCCCCGTCCACGAAGGCGGCATGGTCCTCGCCGTTGGAGCGCTCGAAGGGGAACATCTCGGTCTCGAAGCCCTCCACGTCCACGAGCTCCACCGTGTCCGCGCCCTCGTAGTCGTCGATCTCCCGCTCGAACCGATCCGGAACGTAGTGCCCGACCAGCACCTCCTGCCGGTTCAGGAGATACACCTTCCGGGTCGGCACTCCAGAGACGAAGCGGAACTCGAAGCTCACGTCGACGCCGTTGTCACGCAGGCGCTTGAAGGTGTTGTCCAGCACCATCTGCTGCGAGGTCCACTGGATCCGGCTGCGCTGCTTGACCGCCGTGTCGAGTTTGTCGTCAACGCCCCAACCAGCGGCGGGAGCCGGGTAGTCGACGTCTCCGCCCGGCCTCGGCACCACCATCCGCACCCGCACCGACTCCGGCCGCAGCTTCTTTTCGTACACCTTCCGCAACGGTTCCCCAAGGGCTGTCACCAGCGTCTCCCCGGTCAGGCTCGCCACGTCCACGTACACTTGCGGCGCCTCGAAGGCCGCCACCAGGCGTGGGCCCAGGATGCTTCTGGCCGCCTGTGCGCCGGGCGGCGACTGGCGCTCGGGGCGGGACACCGTGGGCGGGCTACCCTTGCCCGTGTTCGCCAACAGGCCTTCCGAGCGCAGCAGTTGCAGCGCGTTGCGGACCGTGCCGCGCTCCACTCCGAACTCCCGGGCGAGCGCGGCCTGCGTCGGGAGGCGCTCGCCGGCCCTGAGTTCTCCGCCGATGATCCGCTTGCGCAGGGCGTCGGCGATCTCCTCGGCGGTGGGTCTGGGGGCGTTCTCCGTATTCGCGTTCACCACGACGATCTCCCCTCACCCCCCGACCAAGTCCGTACAACTCTACGGCAGTTGGCTGCCAACTCCCCCCGGCTTGCGCCAAAGGGCGAGGGAATCGCAGGTCAGGCGCGGCCCCGCAGAATGTCGATGATCGGTTCCAGGGTTGCGGTCACCTGTCGGGCCCCCGCCTCCCTCAGGGCGGCCTCCTTGCGGGCATTACGCGCGTAGCCCAGAAACGCGACGCCCGCCCGCCGCGCCGCCACCAGGTCCGACACGGCGTCACCGATCATCAGCGTGGCCGCGGGCGCCGCGCCCATCGCCGACATGGCGCGATGAAGGCAGTACGGGTCGGGCTTGAGGCGGGAAAGGTCCTTCGTGCGGCCGTAGATGTGCGGCTCGAAGCAACCGGACAGGTCGCGGCTCGCGAGGTAGCGGCGGGCCGCTTCGGCCGAGTTGTTGGTGGTGATGGCGAGGCGGGTGCCCACCGCCGTCCAGGTGCGGATCAGAGGGTCCGCATGCTCCGTGGGCCAGGCGGAGGCGACGGCGCGCAGCTCCTGCTCGGTGAGCCCACTCTCCATCTCCTCGACCAGGTCGGTGCCCGGCCGCTCCCGGCCGAGGCGGCGCAGCGCGGTGTGCGGGTCCGCGTCAACGCGCTCTTCGGCCATCAGGATGTCCCCGAGCCCCTGCGCATCCAGCCACTCCACCTGCTCCCGCGCGATCCCCGCCGCCGGGCGGCCCGCGAACAGTCGGCAGATCGGGCCGTCGAAGTCGAAGAGGACATGGCGGGCGCTCGCGATCAGGTCCGCGAGGGTGCCCGACTCTCGCGCGTCGCCCTGTTCGGCCGATTTCCGACTTGGTTCGGTCTCTTCTGCCACCGGAACAGTCTGCTTCGTCATCTCTGAAGTCACTAGGAGAGTGTCAGGTCGGAGGTGATGGTTTCCCAGAGGGCGTCGAACCACTTCTGCGACTCCTCCACGAACGTCCGGTCGCGGTGGCCCGCCCGCTCCTCGAAGGAGAAGAGCAGGGCCTGCGTGCCGGTGGCCGAGAACATCTCCAGCTTGGTGTCGTTGTCGATCTCCTCCTCGCGCCGCGTGACCATGTAGTACGAGAGCAGGGCCTCGGACTGGTTCAGCAGATAGAGCTTGACCGGCGGGGTGAAGGGGAGCGCGCGGAAGGTCACCCGCACATCGATGTTGTGCGAGGAGCGCAGGGAGCGCAGGTTGTGGCGCAGCACCTGGCCCTGCGCGTTGCGCTGCGCCAGCCAGCGGTTGTGCACCGCGACGCCCTCGTCGTGGTCGATCCCGTCGCTGCCGTCCGGGACCGGCACCGGGAACGCCAGGTCGATGTCGCGGCTGGGCAGCAGGATGCGTACGTCGAGGGATTCGGGGCGGATGCGGCCCTCGTGGATGTGCCGCAGTGGCTCGCCGAGGGCCAGCATCAGGGTTTCGGAGGTCATACAGACCGCGTCGATACGGACGTGGGTGGCGTGGAAGGCCTCCACCAGGCGGGGGGCGAGCGCGACCATGGAGGGCTGCGGCTCGTCGCGCGCGGCGGAGCCCGGGGCGATCCGCGGCGGGCTGCCCTTGCTGCGCTTGCTCAGCAGGCCGTCCGTCTCCAGGAGCTGGAGCGCCTGACGGACCGTGCCGCGCTCGACGCCGAACTCATCGGCGAGCGTGGCCTGCGTGGGCAGTTGGTCGCCCGGCCGCAGCGCGCCCTCCCTGATGCGCTCGCGGAGTTGGTCGGCGATCTCCTGGGCCGTGAGCCTTCTCCTGCCGTTCAGTGTCGCGTCTGCCATGTCCGCCACGCCCTGCTCCCCTGGGTCCCCGACCAAACGGCACAACTCACCGTGATTTGGCGCGAGTTGTCGTCCTCCTGTTTATATACCACGACCAAGTGGGGACAACTCCAGTGCAGTTGGTCGCCAACTTGGAAGAAGGTGGCCGATGGTGGCAACGAAGGAGACCAAGTAAGGCCCATCAGCGAAGCAACGCCGAAGCAGGAGGAACCACCATGTCCGTTCTCAGCCTCCTCTCCGCGGTGGTCGTGATCGCCTTCGAGCAGCTCGCGCAGTGGCACTACGGTCCGGCCGGCCTCGCCGGCCTGCTCCTGCTCGCCATCGGCGCCAAGGCCAGGAACGCCACCTGTAGTTCGGTGGGCGGCGTGCTGCTCGCACTCACAGTGGCCGGACCCGCGCTGCACTGATCGGGCACGCTCTTACTGGCCGGGACCACCGTCATCGACCGGGCCCGCCATCACTGGCCGGGCCCACCGTCATGAGCTGAGCCACAGGTCCTGGCTGATCGTGTTCCACAAGCCGTTGAACCAAAGGTGGGACTGCTCCACGAAGGTCGTGTCGCGCAGCCCCGCCCCGTGCTCGAACGCGAAGAGCATCTGCCGCACGCCCTGCGCGTCGTACACATCCACCCGCTCATGGTCGATCTGCTCGCCGTGTCTGGCCAGCGTGTAGTACGCGAACAGCGCCTCGTTGCTGTTGAGCAGGTAGAGCTTGACCGGGGGCGTGAACGGCAGCGCGCGGAACTCCACCGAGACGTCCATGCCGTGCGTGGCCCGCAGAGCCAGCAGATTGTGGCGCAGCACCTGCCCCTGCGCGTTGCGCTGCGCCAGCCAGTCGCGCCGCAGCCTGCCGCCCACCGCCGCCTCCGCCCGCGAGGCCTCCGCCGCCCGCGACACGGGCTCGACGACCGGTGGCGCGGGCGCGGGAAACGCGAGGTCGATGTCCCGGCTCGGCAGCAGCACCCGCACCCGGACCCTGGCCGGTTTCGTACGCCCCTCGTGGATGAGGCGCAGCGGTTCACCCATCGCGAGCGTCAACGAGACCGCCGTCATGCACAGGGCGTCGATCTCCACGTCCGCCTGCTGGAAGGCTTCGGCGATGCGCGGAGCGAGCGTCACCATGGTCGACTGCGGCTGCGCCTCGGGGCCGAGCAGCGCGGGCCGCGGATGCCGAGCGACCGTGGCCGGGCTGCCCTTCGTGGCGTTCACCAACAGGTTCTCGGACTGCAGAATGCGCAGCGCCTGACGTACGGCGGAGCGCTCCACACCGAATTCGCCCGCCAACTGTGCCTGTGTAGGCATCCGTTGGCCGGGACTCAGGCGGCCGGACGTGATCCGGTCGCGCAGCGCGTCGGCCACTTCGCGGTGCGTGTAGCGCGCCCGCTGTGACCTGGGCCGTCCGTTGACGGCGGCATGCTCCCCACTCACAACCAAACCCTACAACTTCCCGCCATCTTTGGGGAGTTGAGGTGAAGGTGGTTATGAGCCGCCCTTCAACGGAGATAACTACCTTTGAGTTGGTGACCAACTTCCCGGACATGGTCGGGGGACCTGAAGTTGGTCACCACTAAGGACCGCAGGTCCTGAAGGAGGTAGGACAATGCCGCTCTTCGCCATCGTCATCGCCGCACTCGCCATCGGGTTCGAGCAGCTCATCCAGTGGAAGTACGGGCCGATGGGCATCATCGCCTTCATCGTTCTCTCCGTCGGCCTCAAGGCCAAGAACACCGTGATCAGCGGCATCGGGGCCGTCGTCCTCGTGATGCTGCTCGCCCAGAGCGGCTGACCGGGCTCCCTTCCGGAGGGGAGCCGGGAGCCCGGTCGGTCAGTACGTCGTCAGCACATCGTCAGTACGTCGTACGTGAATGGGGTCGCGGCCCAGATCACCAAGGGCCGCGGCTCAGAACACATCGGGGCACCACGGCCGCCGCGAGGTCCGCAGCAGGGCGCCGAGCCCGGCGGCCGCACCCTCCTCGTGCTCCACGATCCGCCCCAGGGCGGCGAGCCGCACCGCGGACTCGCCACCCAGCCACAGAGCACCCAACTCGCGTACGTCGACCGTGAGTTGGGGCGAGGCGGCGCCCGGCGAACAGACCGCCCCGCCGGGCGCCGCCGTCAACGTGAACCGTCCGCCCGCGAGCCCCGCGGGGTCGAGCACCTCGAACGCGATCTCCCCGCTGGTGTCGTACGAGCGCGCCTCCAGGGCCCGTACGACGTCCAGGATCCGCACCCACATCAAGTCGGCCTGCTGCGTCACGCGGGCCGCGCGCGGGTCCGGGAGGAGGTCCGGCAACAGGTCGTCCGAGGCGCGGTGCCCGCTCTCCACGACGGTGACCCAGTCGACCGAGCAGACGAAGTGCCACAGGGCCCGCTCGGCGGTCGGGGTGAGAGCGAGCAGGTCCTGCACCTTCGCCGTGCACGTCGGCTGCATGTGGTCGTTGAACCGGGCCTCCGTGCGGTACGCGACCAGGCCCTCCACCTCGCCGCGCGCGTTGCGGTACACCGCGTAGAACGGCTCCGTCCACGGGTCCTCCGGGGTCGGCCACAGGCCGGTGTTGTACTGCCACCACTGCTCGCCGCGCGAGACAAGACCGGCGACCCGCCCGCGCAGCTTCGTGTGCAGCTCCGGGCCCACCTTGCGGATCTCCTCGGCGTCGGCCATGTCCACCCGGCCGCCGCCGTCGGGCCCCGACCAGCGGGCGTCGAGACCGGACCGCACCACGTCGATCTCCCAGGTCGTGGTGGTGGTCGCGGGGCCGAAGCCGAACCGGCCGTAGATCGGGTACTCGGCGGCGATCAGCGTGGCCGCGACGTCGCCGCGTTCCTTCGCCTCGGCGAGGTCGGCGGCCATCATGCGGCTGAGCAGGCCGCGGCGGCGGTGCGTGGGGCTGACGGTGACGTTGGTGATCGCGTCCGTGGGGACGGTGGCGCCGCCCGGCACGGTGAGCTCCTGCGCGAAGGAGCGGAACGTGGCGACCTGGCGGGTGCCGCCGCCTCCGGCGGGGGCGAAGGCGGCGCGGGTGCGGGTGAGGTCGAAGTGGGAGCGGACCTTGGCGACCCTCTGCGGTGAGGCGGTCGGGGGGCGCAGGAAACCGGTGTCGAGGGTGCGGCACCAGTCGGGCAGCTCGTCCTCGGTGACGTCCCGGACGTCTATTGCTTCGCGGTCATCAGGGGTGGCGGCACGGTTACTCATGAGCTCACGCTAGGCGGGGCCCGGCGTGCGTGTCGCCCCGATTCTTCCCAGGCCGCGGGGCTCCGGCCCGGTCCCCGCGCCTCAAACGCCGGCGGGGCTGGTTTTGCCCCCGTCGCCCGCCCCGGCCCCGCAGGCTCTCGTCTCAGAGCGGGCTTGATGTGCCCCTCAGTCGCCGGTGAAGCCCGTCGTGCCGGTCAGGAGGTCGTCGACCTGGGCCTCGCCCGCCCGGTAGCGGCGGGCGATCTCCGCGCTGCAGTCGTCCGCCGTGCGCTGCAGCTGGTGGCGGCGGCGCGAGACCAACTGCTCGTAGCGGACGAGGCGGCCCATCGCCGCGAGCAGCTCGTCGTCCGTGCGGGCGGCCAGGTCGGAGAGTTCGACCTCGGCGAGCATCTCCTGGGCGAGGCGCCGGGACTCCTCGCTGTGCGGGGTGCCGAGCGTGACGTGCCGGGCCGACGAGCGCTGCCGCGTCGGCTGGTCCCGCAGGATCTCCGAGAGCCGGTCCACGACGGGCGACTCGGGGTCCTTCCGCCGGCCCAACTCGGCCCGCAGGATGTCGATCCGGCCCTGGAGCAGGCGTCGTACGTAGCTCAGGTCCGCCTCGTTCTGCTGGGAGTCGCGGCGCAGCGTGCGCAGCTCCGGCAGGCGCAGGGCCGCCAGGTCCACGGCGGGCGCGGCGGGCAGTTCCGGGCTGTCGGTCCGCTGGGCCGGCGGGCGGGTCAGCGGGGCCACCCGTTCCCTGTGCGTCAGCGATACGGGCTGCCCGGGCAGCCCCGTACTCGTTGTGTGGCTCATGGCATGGGTATCCATGGTCTGCTTACCGTCCCCTCGACCGGACCGCGCCGCACGCCACCGACGCACCGCGTGTCAGCATGGTGCCACTCCCAGCGCCCACTTCGGGCCCGAGTGCCCCATATCCGCCCCGGATGGGGGGTTGGGGAGCATGCCAAACCCCTTGCGGAGCACGAACATCGGCGCACGGCATGATGGCCGTATGCGAGCAGTGGTGCAGAGGGTGGACGGCGCGAGCGTCGTCGTGGACGACGAGACGGTCGGCGAGATCAAGGGCGAGGGCCTGTGCGTCCTCGTCGGGGTCACGCACGAGGACACCAAGGAGAAGGCGGCCCAACTGGCCCGCAAACTCTGGTCGGTACGGATGCTGGCCGATGAGAAGTCGTGCAGCGACATCGACGCGCCGCTCCTCGTGATCAGCCAGTTCACGCTCTACGGAGACGCCCGCAAGGGCCGCCGCCCCACCTGGAACGCCGCCGCGCCGGGCCCGGTCGCCGAGCCGCTGGTCGACGAGGTCGTGGCGCAGCTGCGGGCGCTCGGCGCGACCGTGGCGACGGGCCGTTTCGGGGCGCAGATGCGGGTGTCCCTGACGAACGACGGCCCGTTCACGGTGCTCCTGGAGATGTGATTCCCCAGCGAATCAGGGCTCTACGACGATCTCCTGCGCCGCCGCCGTGGCCTCCGCGAGGAGCTCCGCGTCGGCCGGCACGTTCCGCTTGATGACCGCGAGCGCGATCGGGCCGAGCTCGTGGTGGCGTACGGAGGTCGTCACGACACCGATCTTGCGGCCCTCGGGGCCATCCGCGGCGAGCCGCACCTCGGCGCCGTGCGGCGGCAGGTGCACCTCGCTGCCGTCCAGGTGCAGGAAGACGAGCCGCCGCGGCGGCTTGCCGAGGTTGTGCACGCGGGCGACGGTCTCCTGCCCCCGGTAGCAGCCCTTCTGCAGATGCACGGCCGAGCCGATCCAGCCCAGCTCGTGCGGGATGGTGCGGTGGTCCGTCTCGAAGCCGAAGCGCGGGCGGTGCTGCTCGACGCGCAGCGCCTCGTAGGCGAGCAGCCCGACCGTCGGGCCGTTCTCACCCGCGTACGACTCCAGGTCGGCGCGCGGCAGGAACAGGTCGCGGCCGTGCGGCGTCTCGCGCACGACCACCCCGTCGGGCACCGGCGCGATCGACCCGGCGGGCAGGTGCACGACGGCGAACTCGTCGGTCCGGTCGGCGGTCTCGACCCGGTAGAAGAACTTCATGGACTCCAGGTACGCGAGGAGGGACTCCTGCGTGCCCGGTTCCACGTGCGCCCACGTCGTCGTGCCGTCGTCGACGAGGTACAGGGCGTGCTCGATGTGTCCGTTGGCGGAGAGGATCAGCGCCTCGGTGGCCCGGTCCGGCTCCAGCTGCTCCACGTGCTGGGTGAGCAGCAGGTGCAGCCAGCTCAACCGGTCCGCGCCGGTGACCGTGATCACGCCGCGGTGCGACAGGTCGACGACGCCCGCCCCGTCGGCGAGGGCCCGCTGTTCGCGGAACAGGTCGCCGTAGTGCGCGGCGACGCCTTCGTCCACGCCCTCGGCGGGAACGGCGCCGGGCAGGGCCAGCAGGGGGCTGCTCGTTGAATGTCGCTGCATGTTCACACACACTACGACGAGTGGGCGGACGCGCTTATTCCTGCGTCCGCCCCTTGTTCTTGGCGTTCTTGGCGCAGTTCTCGCAGCGACCGAAGATCGCGAAGTGCTTGAGGTCGGTGTCGAAACCGAACTCCTCGCGCAGCTTGGCGGTGAACTCCGCCGCCACGTCCACATCCGCCTCGATCACGTTCGTACAGTCCCGGCACACCATATGGATGTGGTGGTGCCGGTCGGCGAGGTGGTACGTGGGCGCGCCGTGCCCGAGATGGGCGTGCGAGACGAGCCCGAGCTCCTCCAGGAGCTCGAGGGTCCGGTAGACCGTCGAAATGTTGACCCCCGACGCCGTCTTGCGCACTTCGCACAAAATGTCGTCGGGGGTCGCATGCTCCAGGGTGTCCACGGCTTCCAGGACAAGCTGGCGCTGCGGCGTCAGCCGGTAGCCGCGCTGCCGCAGATCGCTCTTCCAGTCGATGCCTTCGGTGCTCACCACACCGACGAGTCTAGAACTACTTGGAGAGAGCGATTCGGCCTACTTGAAGAACGCGATGCCGTCGTCCGGCATGTCCGGGAGGTTGCGCGCCATCTCGGCGACCTCGTCGGGGGAGACGACCTTCTTGAGCTGGGCCGACATGTAGGGGCGCAGCGGAACCTCGGGGGTCTGCTTCTCGCCGACCCACATGAGGTCGCTCTTCACGTAGCCGTAGAGGCGCTTGCCGCCGCTGTACGGGCCGGAGGCCGCCGTGCGGGCCACCGCGTCCGTGGCGATGTCGATCTGCGGCTTCTTGTCGGCGAGCTCGCCGTACCAGACCTCGACGACGCCGTCGTCACGGACCATGACGACCTCGACCTGGCTGGGGCGGCCCTTGTCACCCTCGGCCGCAGTGATGCGCCAGAAGCCGGACTCGGACTCCAAGGGCTTCACCTTGTTGCCCTCGGCGTCCAGGATCCAGGAGTGCGAGTGGTACTCCAGGAAGTCCCGCCCGTCGTGGGTGAAGGAGACCTCCTGACCGAAGTTGGCCTTCTCGGCGCCCGGGAAGTCGGTGACGCCGGCGCCCGCCCAGTCGCCCAGGAGGAAGGCGAGGGGGACGAGGTCGGGGTGCAGGTCGGACGGGATCTGGATCATGAGCGGTTCAGACGTCTCTCAGTGGGGGGTCAGCGCTGGCCCTGGTACAGCTTCTTCACGGTCAGACCCGCGAAGGCGACGACGCCGACGCAGACCAGGACGAGAAGGGTGGAGAAGAAGGCCTCAAGCACGGGATTGCTCCTCGGTGAGCGGAACGTATGCGGATAACAGAGCCGGACCCCACTGTAGTCGTCTGGGCACCGGCGCTCTCGGCGAGGTCGGTCACAGCGGGTGCCACTGGGGTGTCACTGGTGACGCTTCTTGCCGTCCAGTTCGTCCCACCACTCGTCGGACTTCGGATCGCCGGAGGGGTCGTCCCACCAGCGGTCGTCGGGCCCTCGCCGGTTGGCGACGATGGCCGCGAAGGGCGGGATGACCATGGCGACGACGCACATGGCGACGGCCGCGGGCACCGACCAGAGCCGTACGACGCCCCAGGCCAGGACGAACAGGGCGATGCATACGCCCATCATGGCGAAGTAGGCATGCTTCCGCCGTGCGTACATACCTTCAGCGTAAGCCCGTGCGGGCGGCCCGGCTCCGGCTCCGTACATGCCGAAGGACCGCACCCGTACCAGTGGCGTCCAACCCAGGCGGGGTGCGGCCCTTCAGCCGTTGTGTGTGACCGCTCAGACGGCGATCGCGACCTCGGCGAGGCCGCCGGTCTGGGCGACGACCGTACGGTCGGCCTGGCCGCCGGGGACCAGTGCGCGCAGGGTCCACGTGCCCTCGGCCGCGTAGAAGCGGAACTGGCCCGTGGCCGAGGTGGGGACCTCGGCGGTGAACTCGCCGGTCGAGTCCAGCAGGCGCACGTAACCGGTGACGGGCTCGCCGTCCTTGGTCACCTGGCCCTGGATGGTGGTCTCACCGGGCTTGATCGTCGAGGCGTCGGGGCCGCCGGCCTTCGCTCCGCACATGTTGCTCTCCTAGGAAGTAAAGGTCGCTGGGGTTACTTGTTGGCGCCGAGCTCGATCGGCACGCCGACGAGGGAGCCGTACTCGGTCCACGAGCCGTCGTAGTTCTTGACGTTCTCCTGGCCGAGCAGCTCGTGCAGCACGAACCAGGTGAGCGCGGAGCGCTCACCGATGCGGCAGTACGCGACGGTGTCCTTGGCGAGGTCGACCTGCTCGTCCTCGTACAGGGCCTTGAGCTCGTCGTCCGACTTGAACGTGCCGTCGTCGTTGGCGTTCTTCGACCACGGGATGTTGCGCGCGGACGGGACGTGGCCCGGACGCTGCGACTGCTCCTGCGGGAGGTGGGCCGGGGCGAGCAGCTTGCCGGAGAACTCGTCGGGCGAACGCACGTCGACGAGGTTCTGGTTGCCGATCGCGTTGACGACGTCGTCGCGGAAGGCGCGGATCGACGTGTCCTGCGGCTTGGCCTTGTACTGCGTGGCCGGACGGTTCGGAACCTGCGCGCCGTCGACCAGGTCGCGGGAGTCGAGCTCCCACTTCTTGCGGCCGCCGTCGAGGAGCTTCACGTCCTGGTGGCCGTAGAGCTTGAAGTACCAGAAGGCGTAGGAGGCGAACCAGTTGTTGTTGCCGCCGTAGAGGACGACGGTCGTGTCGTTGCCGATGCCCTTCTTCGACAGCAGCTCCTCGAAGCCGGCCTGGTCGATGAAGTCACGGCGGACCGGGTCCTGGAGGTCCTTGGTCCAGTCGATCCGGATCGCGTTCTTGATGTGGTTCTTGTCGTACGCGGACGTGTCTTCGTCCACCTCGACCAGCGCCACGTTGTCGTTGTCGAGGTTGGCCTCGACCCAGTCGGCGTCTACCAGGACGTCGCTGCGGCTCATGCTGATTCCTCCGGGGCAGTTGCGGGGGTATGCGAAAGGGGTGTGCGTAGCTGCACGGGGACCCCGAGACGTAGGCCTCAAGGGGTCCGGGGAAAGCGGGAGTTGATCCGCCCCCAAGCTCTCGGCTTCGCTCGAGCAGGGGGTGCCCCCGCGCTCAGGCGGCGCGACAGAGCATGGCGGCGACGCGGCACAGGTCTACTGCCCGCCGCTTCGTGAGATCCGCCTGTCGCTTCATGGGTCCGATCGTAAGGACGTACCGGCGGCCGTGTCACCGGCGTGTCGGATGGTGAGACGAGATCGTCCGGAATATGAGAACGATCGCGATCCGGGACGGCATTCGCCCCGCCGCCGCACCGCCGGACGCCCGGTGACATCTACTCTGCGGACGCCGTCGTCTCGCAGTTCGGACCGATGGCGCCCCGGGCCCGTTTCGGCATCTCCCCGGGCCTACCCGACCAGGTCGAGGTCCGAACCCTTCACCGTGATCTCGATGCCCTGACCGACGGCCTGCACCCGGTCGAGCTTGATACCGGCCGGCAGGTCGTCGAGCGCCTGCTGGAAGTCGGTGACGCCCCGGAGTGGTCCGTCCGCCAGCTTGAACGCGCTCACGTCCGGCAGGCTGTCGGCGCGCGCGGAGAGCTTGCCGCCGTCGACGTCGACCGTGCTGCGCACCGTGGGCCGCACCGTGCCGAGCGGGGTCTTGATCGCGACCGTGACCTTGACCTTGTGGTCGCCGCCGTACGCGAGCCCGTCGATCCACGCGGAGATGCCGGGCGCGACCTGCGCCGGGCCCTCCTTCTTCACGGCCTTGAGGAGCTCGGTGTAGTCGATACGGGCGGTACCGGTGGCCGAGTCGGCGGTGGCGGAGCTGTAGCTGCTGTCGAACTTCACGCCGTGCATCTCGGCCTTGAGGTCCGCGATACGGATGGCGGCGCCGTCGCTCTTGCCGCTCTTCGCCTCGAAGTCCTGGATGCCGAGCTGGACGTCGTCCAGGGTGCCGCCCGCGACCTGGGTCAGGAACGGGAAGCCGTTGATCGACACGTCGGGGGTCTGCCCCAGCCCCTCGCTCGTGCGGATCTTGTCGGCGGCCTTGCTCTCGGCGAAGTGGACCGCGATCCGGTCGGCCGCCACAAAAAGGCCGCCGATGACGACGACAAATATCAACAGTATTCGCAGTGCGCGCATGGCCCGGAGGGTACGCGAACCGCGCCGCACGGCCGCTAGCCGAGTGCGCGGCCCAGCAACCACACCGCCGGTGCGGCAGCGGCCAGCGGAAGCGCCACGCCCGCCGTCATGTGCACGAACCGCGACGGGTAGTCGTACGACGCGACCCGGTGGCCGATGACGGCGCAGGCACCCGCACCGAGGCCGAGGAAGGCGCCGCCCGAACCCAGGTCGGTCATGCCGCCGGCGGCGATCCCCGCACCGGTGGCCGCGAGCAGCGCGACGACGACGGACACGACGGTCGGCAGCGGCAGCGCGCGGGCCACGATCGCGACCGCCACGGCCACCCCGCCGACCGTCACCGCCTCGGGATCGGCCGCGAGATGCCCGGTCGCCACGATCGCGAGCGCCGCGGAGGCGACCGTCGCCATCAGGCCGTACATCCGCTCGTCGGGCTCGGCGTGCGAACGCAGTTGGAGGACCAGGGTGAGCAGCACCCAGACGCCGAGCGTGCCGAGGATCGCGGCGGGGCCGTTGTCGCGGCCGGCCACGAGCAGCGCGATGTCCGCGACGACGCCGCCCATGAAGGCGAGCGCGATGCCCTGGCGGGCGGGCCACATCCCGTTGAGCCGGAACCAGCCCGCGGCCGTGACCGCCTGCAACACCACCAGCGGCACGAGCAGCGCGTACGAGCCGATGGCGGCACCACCGGCGAGCAACAGCGCAAGCACGGCGGTGAGCGCGGCAGGCTGCAGCCCGGGCTCGATGATGGGCGACCGACCTTCGGCGCGGGCGCGCTGGGCAGCGGTGGCCACATCAGGCCCCGCACTGGGCCGTGAGCCCGCGGGGTCCGGGGCGGAGCCCCGTGCGGCGGGCGTCTCCGACATCTGCGGGGCGGGGCCCGTCGCAGGCCCCTGCGGCGCAGCCTCGTACGACCACTGCTGAGCCGGAGGCCCCCCGTACTCGTACCCCTGCTGCGGCACCGCCGACGGCTGCACCTGGGTGTCCCACGTACTGCCCTGCCACTGCTGCGTGGCCTCATCCTGGTACTGCTGCTGCGGCTGCTGCTGCGGCTGCCCATACGGGTCGTACTGAGGGTCGTACTGGTACGGGTACTGCTGGTTGTTGCTCATCGGGGTGTCATCCTCCTGCGAACGGCGGGAGCACCTCGACCGTGCCGCCCTCGGCAAGCCGTACCGTCTCATGACCGCGGGTCCCGACCGGGTCCCCGTCGACGAGGAACGAGGAGCGCTGGAGGACCCGGACGAGATCGCCGGGGTGCCGCGTGCGCACCGTGTCCAGCGCCGCGGCCAGGGTCTCGGCCTCGTACGGCTCCTCCGCGACGCCGGCGGCGGCCTTGGCCGCCGCCCAGAAGCGGATCGTGCCCTGCGCCATCCCGACTCCTCTCTCGGTCCCGCTCTGCTCTCTCGGTACTGCTCTGTGTGCGGCGTCCTATTGTGCGGCAAGCGTCGCCGCGACCCACGCCCCGATCCGCTCGATCAGCTCGTCGCTCGCCGCGTTCTCCGCGTGGCCCATCCCCGCTTCGAGCCACAGCTCCGCGCCTCCGTCGGCCGCCGCCCCGAGCAGCATCCGGGGGTGGTCGACGGGAAAGTACGGGTCGCGGTCGCCGTGCACCACGAGCAGCGGAGTCGGCGCGATCAGCGGGACCGACTCGACCGGGGAGAGCGGGACCGGGTCCCAGTCGTACGGGTGGATCCGCGTGCCCAGCCCGAAGCGGCTGACAAGGCGTCCCGCGGGCCGGGTCACCGCCCAGTGCACCCGCCGCATCGGGGCCGTGCCGCGGTAGAACCACCGGGCGGGGGCGCTCACCGCGACGACCCCGTCAACGTGCGCTTCCGTGCGCCCCCTGTGCAGCGCGGCCTGCCGCAGCACCACGGAACCGCCCATGGAGAAGCCGACCGTCACCACGCGCGCGTGGCCGAGCGAGCGCGCCCATTCGACCGCCGCCGCGAGATCGAGCACTTCCTTGTCGCCGACCGTGGACCGTCCGCCGGAGCGTCCGTGCCCCCTGAACGAGAACGTGACCACGGCCGCACGCTGCGCGAACACCGCTGCCGCGCGGCGCACATGGGGCCGCTCCAGATCGCCGGTGAAGCCGTGCGCGAGCACGATCGCCGGGGCTTCGGGGCCGCCGGGACCGGGCTCGTAGGAGGCGTCGATGGCGACTCCGTCGCGTGTCCGGAGCATCACGCGTTGTCTCCGTTCCGTGATCGGCCACACAGAAGATCCACGCTTGTCACCTGCCGGACCCCAACTCATGTGGGCTATTCTGCTGGGAAGAGGACTCGGGCAATGCAGCCCCCGGGTCCTTTTGTGCTTTCAAGGGCGTTGTATACGACGCCCCGAAAACACAGGCAAAACAGCAGGTCAGAACCCCAGGGCGCGGGGTCTCCTGCCAGTACGAAGCAGTGCCGCAAACGTCCTCGTAGGGACCCGAGGAGGAACCAGACGTTATGGGCGAGCGAACCGTGCACGAACGTATGACGACCCAGGCAGGTGGGCGGCGATGAGTTCTCTGCTGCTCCTTACGAATGCCCTTCAGCCGTCGACGGAGGTGCTCCCCGCTCTCGGCCTGCTCCTGCACAACGTGCGAGTGGCTCCGGCGGAGGGCCCCGCACTCGTCGACACACCAGGTGCCGATGTCATCCTCATCGACGGGCGCCGAGACCTCCCGCAGGTCCGCAGTCTCTGTCAGCTGCTCCGCTCGACGGGGCCCGGCTGTCCGCTGGTGCTCGTCGTGACGGAGGGCGGCCTCGCGGCCGTCACCGCGGACTGGGGCATCGACGACGTACTCCTGGACACCGCGGGACCCGCGGAGGTCGAGGCACGCCTCCGGCTCGCGATGGGCCGGCAGCAGATCGTCACCGACGACTCCCCCATGGAGATCCGCAACGGTGATCTGTCGGTGGACGAGGCGACCTACAGCGCGAAGCTCAAGGGCCGGGTCCTCGACCTGACCTTCAAGGAGTTCGAGCTCCTGAAGTACCTGGCGCAGCACCCCGGTCGCGTGTTCACGCGCGCCCAGCTGCTCCAGGAGGTCTGGGGCTACGACTACTTCGGCGGCACCCGGACCGTGGACGTCCACGTGCGACGGCTGCGGGCCAAGCTCGGGCCGGAGCACGAGTCGCTGATCGGCACCGTGCGCAACGTGGGCTACCGCTTCGTCACCCCGGAGAAGCCGGAGAAGAAGGCGGAGAAGAACGCCGAGGCGCGGGCCGAGAAGCAGGCGGAACGGGAGGCCGAGCAGCGGGCCGCGGCCGCGAACAAGGCGGATACCGCAGAAAACACGGACAAGGTTTCGTCCCCCGTGGACGGAGTGGGCCGCCCGGCCCCCGTGCGCCGCTAGCTGTGCGGCTCACGCCCTGCCCAGAGGGTGGTCCATCCGCGTAGACTCCGCGCGTGGCCAAGGTGACTCGGGACGATGTGGCGCGACTGGCGGGTACTTCGACCGCCGTCGTGTCCTACGTGATCAACAACGGACCCCGGCCGGTCGCCCCGGCCACGCGCGAGCGCGTGCAGGCCGCGATCAAGGAGCTGGGGTACCGGCCCGACCGGGTCGCCCAGGCCATGGCCTCGCGGCGTACCGACCTCATAGGCATGATCGTGCCGGACGCGCGCCAGCCGTTCTTCGCGGAGATGACGCACGCCGTCGAACAGGCGGCGTCCGAGCGCGGAAAAATGGTGCTGGTCGGCAACTCGGACTACACGCCCGACCGTGAGGTGCACTATGTGCGCGCCTTCCTCGGCATGCGGGTCTCGGGCCTGATCCTCGTCTCGCACGGTTTCAACGACCTCGCGGCGAACGAGATCGAGGCCTGGGACGCCCGCGTCGTCCTGCTGCACGAGCGGCCCGAGGCGATCGACGACGTCGCGGTCGTGACCGATGACGTCGGCGGCGCCCAGCTCGCCACCCGGCACCTCCTGGAGCACGGCCACGAGTACGTCGCCTGCCTGGGCGGCACCGCGGACACCCCGTCCGTCGGCGACCCGGTCTCCGACCACGTCGAGGGCTGGCGTCGCGCCATGAAGGAGGCGGGGCGGTCCATCGACGGCCGGCTCTTCGAGGCGCCGTACAACCGCTACGACGCCTACAAGGTGGCGCTCGGCCTGCTGGCCGGGCCCGACCGGCCGCCCGCGATCTTCTGCTCCACGGACGACCAGGCCATCGGTGTGCTGCGGGCCGCGCGCGAGCTGCGCCTCGACGTGCCGGGCGAGCTCGCGGTGGCCGGGTTCGACGACGTGAAGGAGGCGGGGCTCACCGATCCGCCGCTGACCACCGTCGCCTCGGACCGGCCCGCGATGGCGCGGGCCGCCGTGGACCTCGTCCTGGACGACTCGCTGCGGGTGGCCGGGTCGCGGCGCGAGCGGCTGAAGCTGTTCCCCTCGCGGCTGGTCGTCCGGCAGTCCTGCGGCTGCCCGTAGGCTCCGCCGACCCGTCTTTACTTCGGGCAAACAGGGTTCTGCTGGGACTCTCAGGGCGCACTCAGCCGGCTCTCATGTACGCGCCACAGGCTTGGTGCCATGACCGAGACCTACCGCCGAAGCGGCGATGACTCCCAGGCCTACCCTCCGCAGCCCCCGTACCTGCCGGGCGTGGTGCTCTCCGAGCAGACGCACGAGCAGCCGCGTTACGAGCACCCGCAGCAGGAGTACTCGCAGCAGTCGCAGCAGGAGCACCCGCAGCACGAGCAGCCGCAGCACGGCAGCCCGAAGAAGAAGCGGCTGCGCGGACCGGCCGGGCTCATCACGGCGGTGGCGATCGCGGCGGCGGCCGTCGGCGGCGGCACCGCGTACGCCTTCCAGGAGCTGACCGGCTCCGCCACGGCCTCGTCCTCCACCAGCACCACGGTGGTGCCCAGCAGCAAGAAGGGCACCGTGTCCGGCGTCGCGGAGGCGGTCAGCCCGTCGATCGTCGAGATCAACGCGACGCTCGGCTCCGGTTCCTCGACCGGCTCCGGCGTGATCATCACGAGCGGCGGCGAGATCGTCACCAACAACCACGTCGTGTCCGGCGCCTCCTCCGTCAAGGTCTCGACGAGCGACGGCAAGACGTACACGGCGGAGGTCGTCGGCACCGACGCGAAGAAGGACCTCGCGCTCATCAAGCTGAAGAACGCCTCCGGCCTCAAGGCCGCGACGCTCGGCGACTCCGAGGGCGTCAAGGTCGGCGACGACGTCGTCGCGATCGGCTCCCCCGAGGGCCTGACCGGCACCGTGACCAGCGGCATCGTCTCCGCGCTCCAGCGCGATGTCACCGTCTCCACCGACGAGGACCAGCAGCAGCAACAGCAGCAGGGCGGCGGCAGCGGCCAGTGGCCGTTCGAGTACGGCGGCCAGGAGTTCAACGGCGACACCGGCTCGTCCAAGACGACGTACAAGGCCATTCAGACGGACGCGTCGCTCAACCCCGGTAACTCCGGTGGCGCGCTCATCGACATGAACGGCAACATCGTCGGCATCAACTCGGCGATGTACTCGTCCGCTTCGGACTCCTCCACGTCGGCCTCCAGCAACGGCAGCGTGGGCCTCGGCTTCGCCATCCCGATCAACACGGTCAAGGCGGACCTGGACACGCTGCGAGCCGGCGGCAGCGACAGCTGACGCCACACCCGGGGTGGCCGTGCGAGGCTGAGAGACGCCGACCGCCCACCCGTACCCACCGACAGGAAACACTGACCATGAGCCCCGCCGAAGGCGAACCGCACCGCATCCTCATCGTCGACGACGAGCCCGCGGTACTGGAGGCGCTCCAGCGCTCCCTCGCCTTCGAGGGCTACGCCACCGAGGTCGCGGTCGACGGCGCGGACGCCCTGGAGAAGGTCGCCGCGTACCGCCCCGACCTGGTCGTCCTCGACATCCAGATGCCCCGCATGGACGGCCTGACCGCGGCCCGCCGGATGCGCGCCACGGGATCCACGACCCCGATCCTCATGCTCACCGCCCGTGACACGGTCGGCGACCGCGTCACGGGCCTCGACGCGGGCGCCGACGACTACCTGGTCAAGCCGTTCGAGCTCGACGAACTGTTCGCCCGGGTACGGGCCCTGCTGCGCCGCAGCTCGTACGCGTCCGGGGCCGACGGCGGCGGCGACGATTCGGACGCCCTCTCCTTCGCCGACCTGCGCATGGACCTGACGACCCGCGAGGTCACGCGCGGCGGGCGCGCGGTCGAGCTGACCCGCACCGAGTACACGCTCCTGGAGATGTTCCTGGCCCACCCCCGCCAGGTCCTCACCCGCGAGCAGATCCTCAAGGCGGTCTGGGGCTTCGACTTCGAGCCGTCCTCCAACTCGCTCGACGTGTACGTGATGTACCTGCGGCGCAAGACCGAGGCGGGCGGCGAACCGCGCCTCGTGCACACGGTGCGGGGTGTGGGGTACGTGCTGCGATCGGACGGGACCGGCGAGTGAGCAAGCTCGTACGGCGGCTGCGGACGTTGCCGCTGCGGTCGCGGATCGCGTTGCTCGTCGCGGTGGCGGTTGCTGCGGCGGTGGCCGCGGTGGCGGTGACGTGTTGGTTCATCACGGCGGACCAACTGCGCAACCAGATGGACAAGGACCTGCACAGCCAGGTCGGCTCGCTGAACCAGAACCGTGGCGCGGCGGCGCTGCTCGCCTGCTCGTCCACGCAGAACCAGCGGGAGTTCCCGGGGCCGACGATCCAGTTGGTCTCCGCGGACGGCAATGTCTGCACCTGGCGCGGCAAGTCGGCGATCCCGGCCACGTCGGCGGACAAGGCCGTCGCGGAGGGCACCGAAGGGGAGGCCCTGCACACCACGGACGCGCAGGACGGCACGTCGATGCGTGTCCTGACCGTCCCGGTCGCCAACGGCCCCAACAAGGTGAAGGTGCCGGACATCGCGGTCTCCATCGCCACGCCCATGGACGAGATCACCCAACCCCTCACCACCCTCGCCTGGGTCCTCCTCCTCGTCGGCGGCATCGGCGTACTCGGCTCCACGGCCGCCGGCCTGTGGATCGCCCGCACCGGACTGCGCCCCGTCGACCAGCTCACCGAGACCGTCGAGCACGTGGCCAGGACCGAGGACCTCACGGTCAGGATCCCGGTCGAGGGCGACGACGAGATCGCGCGGCTCGCGGCCTCGTTCAACGCGATGAACGCCTCGCTGGCAAGCTCCCGCGAGCTCCAGCAGCAGCTCATCGCCGACGCGGGTCACGAGCTGCGGACGCCGCTGACCTCGATGCGTACCAACATCGAGCTGCTCACCCGGATCGAGGAGACCGGCCGCTCCATCCCCCCTGAGGACCGCAAGGCGCTGATGGCGTCGGTGAAGGCCCAGATGACGGAGCTGGCCGCGCTGATCGGCGACCTTCAGGAGCTGTCGCGTACGGGACTGACCGGGGCCGAAGGGCCGTTGAAGGTGGTCTCGCTGCACGACACGGTCCGCAGCGCCGTCGAGCGTGCCCGGTTGCGCGGCCCCGAGCTGACCTTCGACACCGAGCTGGCCCCCTGGTACGTACGGTCCGAGCCGGCGGCGCTCGAGCGGGCGGTCGTGAACCTGCTGGACAACGCCGTGAAGTTCAGCCCGGAGAAGGGCCGCGTCGAGGTCCGGCTGATGCGCGGCACACTCACCGTGCGGGACCACGGCCCCGGCATCCCGGACGATGAACTCCCGTACGTCTTCGACCGGTTCTGGCGCTCGCCGACCGCGCGCGCCCTGCCGGGTTCGGGGCTCGGCCTGTCGATCGTGGCGCGCACGGTCGAGGCCAGTGGCGGCCAGGTCGCGCTCTCGGCGGCGGACGGCGGCGGCACCATCGCCACGCTGGTCCTGCCGGGAGCGCCGACGCCGCCGCCGGAGATCCCGTAGCGCACCCGAGTCCTGTGGGTCACTTGCCGACGGAGAGCCCGCCGCCCGACAGGTCCACCCGGATCCCTTCCTTCTCCACGGTCACGTCCTGCAACCGCACATATCCGTCGTCGCCCGGCAGCTTCGGCAGCCGGAAGGCGAGGGAGAGGCGGTCGGCGAGTTCGGGCCGGGTGAGGCGGGTGAGGCCGTCGAGCAGCGCCGGGTCGAGGCCGAACTTCTTCAGGAGCGCGGGGTGGGCGAGCGCGATGTCGATCAGGTTCGTGCCCATGAGCTGCTTCACGAAGCGCGGCGTCCCTGTCAGCTCACGCAGCTTCGCGTCGCTGTTCAGCGCCTGCTGCACCGCGCTGTCCGGCACTCCGAGACGCTTGACCACCGCGGGGACGGCGAGCAGCTGCCGCGCCTTGTCCACCTGCTTGGTGAGCTTGTCCACGGAGGAGCGCGTGAGGTGCAGGCCCTCGGAGGAGCGGGTGCCGGGGCGGTAGGTGGCGAGGTCGCCGATGGCCAGGCTCATGTTGTCGATGTCCGTGGAGATCCCGGACGCGCCGAGCCGCTGGATGTTCGCGTCCGCCCGCACCTTCACGTCGTGCCCGGCGACGGGCAGGGTGCCGCGCGCGAGCACCTTGTTCTTCCCGTGCCCGCTGAACGTGACCTGGGACGAGCCCAGTTCCCTGTTCAGGTCGGCGAAGCTGAGCAGCACCTCGCCGTGGATCGTGTCGGCGTAGGCGCCGCTGATGTCGGTGGGGCCCGAGCCCTTGATGCGTACGTTGTGCGCGGTCGCGGAGACCTTGGCGAGGGTGACGCGGTCGGCGGCGACGTCGGGGACGGTCACCTTCAGCTCGTGGATGCGGCGGTCGGCGAGCTGGGTGAGGAACGGGAAGCCGCTGATCTCCACCTCGGGGGCGGCCGTCAACTTCATTTGTTTCTTGATCTGTTGCGCCGCCTTGTTCTCGGCGTAGAGCACCGCCCAGCGGTCGGCCAGGGCGAGGAATCCGCACAGGACGAGGATCGCGATCAGGCCCTTGAGCGCGAAGGAGAGCCCGGCGAGGCGGCTGCGGCGCCTGCGTCGTCCTGCTCGCCTGTGGTCGGGTGGAACCGAATCCTCCGCCCCGCCATCAAACCAGTCGTCGAACGCCGCGTGCTCGTCCGCTGCGCGCTCGTCATATATGTAGTCGTCGGCTATGGGGTCGTCGGCCATGCGGTGGGGGGTGCGCATCGGCCGATTCCATCACACACCCCCACCAATCGCACAAACATCCTTCACACGTGTGGGGTGACCCACTGTTCAACCGTAGGCCACCCCAATGCAAGCTTTGTTTCAGCTACTTGACGATCGTGATCCGGTCCGCCTTCGGCGGCGCGATCGGGTTCGAGGCCGAGGAGTTGGCGGTCAGATAGTCGTTGAACGCCTTCAGGTCATCGCTTCCGACCAGCGGATTCTTTCCCGCCCCGAGCGCCGCGAAGCCGTCGCCGCCGCCCGCGAGGAAGGAGTTCATCGCGACGCGGTAGGTGGCGGCCGGGTCGATGGCGGCCCCGTTCAGCCTGATCGAGTCGGTGACGACCCGGTCGGCCCCCGACTTGGTCATGTCGAGCGTGTACGCGAGTCCCGCCGAGGGCTGAAGGATCTTCGGTGAGGCCGCGTTCGCCCCGCTGACCTGCTGCTTGAGCGCGGTGACGAGCTGCTCCCCGGACAGGTCGACCAGATTGACCGTGTTGCTGAACGGCTGCACGGCGAAGCCCTCGCCGTACGTCACCACGCCGTCGCCCTCGCTGCCGCTCGCCTTGAACACCAGGCCGGAGCGGATACCGCCCGGATTCATCAGGGCCAGAGACGCCTTGGGGTCGAGGGACTTGGCGTGCGCCAGCTGGGCGTCCGCGATGAGATCGCCGAGCGGCGCTTCGGGGGTCGTGGCGCCCCGGCCGGGAACATCGGCGGAGATGAAGCCGACGGGCTGGTTCGCGACCGGCGCGGCCAGCTTGTTCCACTGCCCGATCAGCGCCGTCATGTCGGCGGCCTTCGCCTGCGTCCGCGTGACGACGTGGTTCTCGGAGGTCGGCGACTTCACCGACGTACGGACGACGTCCTTGGTGGCGCGGTCGTACGTCAGGGTCGTGTCCGTGTAGAGCTTCCCGAAGGAGGACGCGGACGTGACCATGCGCGGCTTGCCGGCCGGGTCCGGGATCGTGCACGCGTACGCGTTGTGGGTGTGCCCGGTGACCAGGGCGTCGACCTTCGACGTGATGCCCTTCGCGATGTCGACGATCGGGCCCGAGATGCCGCTGCCCGCGCCGCCCGCGTCACAGTCGTAGTTGTACGAGGCCGAGGCCGGGGCGCCGCCCTCGTGGACCAGCGCGACGATCGACTTCACGCCCTGCTTGTCGAGGATCTTCGCGTACTTGTCGACGGTCTCGATCTCGTCGTGGAACTTCAGACCCTTGACGCCCTCGGCCGACACGATGTCCGGCGTGCCTTCGAGGGTGACGCCGATGAAGCCGACCTTCACACCCTTGTGCTTCCACACCCAGTAGGGGGCGAGGGCCGGCTTGCCGGTCCTCTCGTCGGTGACGTTCGCGGCCAGGTAGGGGTAGTCGGCGCCTTCGAAGGTGCGGCCGTCCTCGTAACAGCCGTCCTTCGGATGGCAGCCGCCCTTCTGCAGCCGCGCCAACTCCCCCGAACCCTCGTCGAATTCATGGTTGCCGACCGAGGTCACGTCCAGGTCGAGCTTGTTCATGGCCTCGACGGTCGGCTCGTCGTGGAACAGGCCGGACAGCAGCGGGCTGGCGCCGATCAGGTCGCCCGCGGCGGCCGTGACGCTGTACGGGTGGCCCTGGCGGGCCTTGCGCAGGGAACTCGCCAGATACTCGACGCCGCCCGCGTCGATCTTCTTGGTGGTGCCGTCGGCCTGGTCCTCGGTGACCTGCCCTGAGGACCCGGCGGGCGGCTCCAGATTCCCGTGAAAATCATTGAAGGACAGCAGCTGTACGTCCTGGTACCGCCCACCCGCCGCGCCCTTCTGCGGCGCCGCCCCGGCGGGCAGCGCGGCCATCAGCGCGCCGGCGGTGACGAGAGTGGCAGCACCCGCGAGCACCGCACGCAGGCGGCGCCGGGGTCTCTTGGTCTGTGCGTACATGTGGTCCCCCTGGGGGTGCGGTGCGACGACCGTTGATGTGGAGGCAGCCTAGAGTCAACGCGCGTAGCGCGACAGGGGATTGGGGCGGTGGGCCAATCCATCCCCGCCGGCGTTTGAGGCGCGGGGTCCGGGGCGGGGCCCCGCGACGCAAGCCCGGTACCGCGCACCAGGCCCCCGTCCCGGGCGGAGCCCAGCCGTACCCTCGTATCCATGACCACGGACCCCGCCCCCACCAGTGATCCGACCGCCTCGGGCCGCCGGATCGACACCCTGACCACCCTGTCCGCCGAGCAGTCCGCCAAGGTGCTCGACCTGCTCACCGAGGCCGCCCGCACGGACGGCCAGCAGGCCGTGTCCGAGCAGGGCCGGCTGCAACTGCGGGGAGGGGAGCGGGAGGGCGTACGGCATCTGCTGCTCAGCATCGGCGACGAGCTGGCCGGCTACGCGCAGCTGGAGGCCACCGACCCCATCGAGGCCCCGGCCGCCGAGCTGGTCGTGCACCCGGCGCACCGGGGGCACGGACACGGGCGGGCGCTCGGCGCCGCGCTGCTCGCCGCTTCCGGGAAGCGGCTGCGGGTGTGGGCGCACGGCGGGCACAGCGCGGCGCGGCATCTCGCGCAGGTGCTCGGCCTCACGCTGTTCCGCGAACTGCGGCAGATGCGGCGGCCGTTGACGAACCTCGAACTCCCGGAGCCGGTCCTGCCGGCCGGGGTGCGGATCCGTACGTTCGTGCCCGGTCAGGACGACGAGGCGTGGCTCGCGGTGAACGCGGCGGCGTTCGCCCACCACCCCGAGCAGGGCTCCCTCACCCAGCGCGACCTGGACGACCGCAAGGCGGAGTCCTGGTTCGACCCGGCGGGCTTCTTCCTGGCCTTCCGCGGCGACGAGCTGGTCGGTTTCCACTGGACGAAGGTGCACGCGCAGGAGCGGCTCGGCGAGGTGTACGTCGTCGGGGTGGCGCCCGCGGGCCAGGGCGGCGGCCTCGGCAAGGCGCTGACGGCGACGGGCCTGCGCCACCTGGCGGCGGCCGGTCTCCCGACCGCGATGCTCTACGTCGACGCCGACAACAAGGCGGCGGTGAGCGTGTACGAGCGGCTCGGTTTCACTACCTACGAGACGGACCTGATGTACCGGACCGAGTCCTGACCTTCTGACACTTTCTGACACTTCCAAGCCTCTGACCTGGGGTTTTCCCGGCTGGACGGAGATGAGGGGGCGGCGTCGCTTGACGCCGCCCCCTCTCTTGCATCACCCTTTCACTACTTGATTAGTGAAAGGGGGTACGCCGTGGCTCAGGAACCGGTCATCGAATTCCGCATCGACCGCCACACCGGCGTCGCCACCTACCTCCAGATCGTCCACCAGACCGAGCACGCACTGCGGCTCGGACTGCTCGAGCCCGGGGACAAGCTGCCCACGGCCCGCGAGGTCGTCGAGGCGACAGCGATCAATCCGAACACCGTGCTGAAGGCATACCGCGAGCTGGAGCGCTCCGGACTCGTCGAGGCCCGGCGCGGGCTCGGCACGTTCGTCCGCGCAACGCTCGGCTCCGGCTCCGGCGACTCACCACTGAGGGCGGAGCTCGAGGACTGGACGGGCAGGGCGAAGGAAGCGGGCCTCGACCGCGAGGACGTCGAGGCCCTGTTCGGCAGCGCCCTGGAGGCGCATTTCGGCACCATGACCAAGGGGACTTCATGAGCACGGCCATCGAGGCGAACGGCCTCGTCAAGCGCTACGGAAGGCGCGCTGCGGCGGCCCTGGACGACTGCTCGTTCCGGCTGCCCGAGGGCCGGATCAGCGCGCTCGTCGGGCCCAACGGAGCGGGCAAGTCGACGCTGCTGACCATCGCGGCCGGCCTGTCGCGTCCCACCTCGGGAAGCATCTCGGTGCTCGGCGCCGCCCCCGGCACGCACCGCGCGAAGGTCTCCCACCTCTCCCAGGGCAAGCCCCTGTACCCCCAGCTGTCCGTCGCGGACACCCTGCAGATGGGCGCCGCGCTCAACCCGGAGCGCTGGGACGCCGCGTACGCGGCGAAGATCGTCGAGCAGGGCGAGCTCGACCCGAAGGCGAAGATCCGCTCGCTCTCCGGCGGCCAGCGCACCCGCGTCGCGATCGCCCTCGCCCTCGGCAAGCGCCCCGACCTGATGCTGCTCGACGAGCCGATGGCCGACCTCGACCCGCTGGCGCGGCACGAGATGATGGGCACGCTGATGGCGGACGCGGCCGAGCACGGCACGACCGTCCTGATGTCCTCGCACATCGTGACCGAGCTGGCCGACGCCTGCGACCACCTGCTGCTGCTCGGCGGCGGCCGGATCCGGCTCGGCGGCGGCATCGACGATCTGATCGGCGCGCACAGCCTGGTCACGGGCCGCGGCGACCTCGCCCCGCACACGGTGGTCGAGTCCCGCGCCTCCGGCCGCGGCGTCACCGCCCTGATCCGCAGGGATGGGTCGATCGGCGAGGGCTGGCAGGTCCAGGAGCCCTCCCTGGAGGAGCTGCTCCTGGCCCACCTCCGCTCGCCCGACGCCCCGCCCCTGATCACGCCGGGCACCACGGCGGCCCAGCGCCGGACGGAGGTGTCCGCATGAGCGCCCCGGCCCTCGACAAGCCCTCCGCCGTGCGCCGCACGAAGCCCGGACCCGACGGCCTGGCGTGGACGGTCCTGCGGCTGCACCGCGGTGCGATGTGGGTGTGGATCGGCTACGTGGCGGTCAGCCTCGGCCTGCTCCTGTGGCTGTGGGGCCCCGGCTCCGCGGACGCCCAGGCGGCGTTCGACAAGCTCGGCTACGGCGGAGCGCAGGACAACGCGTTCCAGAGCGCGATCTCCGCCTTCCTGCCGTTCATCGGCAACAGCCTCGACACCCTCTTCTACGATCCACTGACGCTGGCCCGGATCGCCGCGTGCGCCATCGCCGTCTTCGCGGCGGGCCCGCTGATCGCCCGCGAACTGGAGCAGGGCACCGCCCAGTTGGCATGGACCCAGTCCATCTCCCCCGCCCGCTGGCTGGCCACCAAGCTTTACGTACCGGCACTGCTCATCACCGTCGGCACAACGCTCGTCGTGATCCTCTACCGCCTCGTCTGGGGCGGCCGCAACCATCTGCTCGTCGCCGGCATCGGACCGCGCGACTTCGACTTCTCCGTGGGTCCCGCGACGGTGGCGAACGCCCTGTTCGGCCTGGCCATCGGGGTGCTGGCGGCGCTGGTGCTGCGCCGGACGCTGCCGGCCGCGGCCCTCGCCGGGATCGTGACGTACCTGGTGGGCGCGTTCCGCTCCAACTCCTGGCCGCTCCAGGGCAGTTACCAACAGCCGGAAATCCCCGTGCACAGCAAGGCGATCACCTCCACCGGGGCGGAGATCCGCGACCCCGGCTGCATGACGCAGCGCTGCCTCGACCAGCACGACATCACCGGCTTCACCCGCCACTACCTCCCCTCCCCCGACTACTGGCCGCGTCAGCTCGCCGAGACCGGGGTCCTGCTCGGGCTCACCGCGCTGGCCGTCGTCGCCGCGTTCCTCGTGCTGCGCCGATTCCAGCCCGAGCCGCCGGTCACGCCGCTCACCAAGGAGGACGCCGCATGAGCGCCGCCACGATCCCCCTGGGCCTGCCCCGGACGGTCCTTCGGCTGCACCGCATAGCCGCCTGGCTGTGGATCGCCTTCGTCGTCGTGACGGGCGCGCTGCTGCTGTGGCTGTGGGGCCCCGCCACGGCCGGGCTCGACATCACGGGACACTGCGACCCGGCGGTGGCGAACGGCTGCACGGCGAAGGGCGCCACCGCGGACTCGTACCACTACGTCCTCACCTTCACCGACATGCTGATCACGCTGGTGCCGGTGGCGGCCTCGGTGTTCGCGGGCGGCCTGCTCATCGGGCGCGAACTGAGCAGGGGCACGGCCCAGTTGGCGTGGACGCAGTCCGTGTCCCCGGCCCGCTGGCTGGCGACGAAGCTGTACGTGCCCGCGACCTCCCTGATCCTCGGCACGACCGTCCTGGTCCTCCTCCGCCGGCTCGTCGCCTCGGCGGCCCCCGGCCTCGCGGACAACCGCTGGCACGATGCGACGGCGGTCTACGACGCCCTCGGCCCGACGGCCGTGGCGATGCCGCTGCTCGGCCTGGCCATCGGCGCGGCCGTGGCGTTCCTGGCGCGGCGGACGCTGCCCGCGGCGACCTACTCCCTGATCGCCACGGCTGCGGTGGTGGGCGTGCTCGACGCGATCCGCGACCGGCTGTGGCCCTCGGTCACGGTGACCGGAGACCTGCGCGAGGGCTACCCCTACTTCGCGGGCTCCATGACCACCGAGGGCGCGCTGACCGGCTCCGGCGCGCGCGTCGCCGACCCCATGTGCGTCGACGACCGCGGCTGCCTCGCCTCGCACAACATCACGGGCTTCTACCGCGAGGGCCACCCGCCGTCCCACTTCTGGCCCCTCCAACTCGTCGAAACGGGCCTGATCCTCACCCTCACCGCCGCCGCCACGGCCACGGCCTTCTACCTCTTGCGCCGCCGGGCGAGGTAGGGGGGCGTCCCCCGACCGGGCGGGGTGGTTTCGCCTCGCCGCGGGGGCGGGGGGTGGTTTCACCCCGCCCCCGGGGCGGAGCAGGCGTGGTGGCTCGGCGCCGCCACCGGGGCGAGGCAGGCGTGGTGGCTCGGCGCCGCCGCCGGGGCGGGGCAGGCGTGGTGGCTCGGCGCCGCCAACGGGGCGGGGCAGCGGGAGCGATTCCTCGCCGGACTGCATCGGGCGCGGTCGCTACCCCCGCTCACCTCCCACCCACCCGCCCCCTCCGGGGGCTCCGGCCCGAAGCCCCCGGCCTGGCCGTTGCGGCCCGCACCGCGGCTGAGCCCTGGGGCTACGCCCCGGCCCCCCGCCGCCCTCCGGGCTCGTCCTCAAACGCCGGACGGGCTTGATTCGGGTCGCCGTCCTGGCCCGGATGTCCACGGAGCGGCTCTCCACCCGTGGCGGTCGACCGCAACTCGCCTTGGGCAATCCGCCGCCAACCCCGGCTCCCCACCCATGGCGGTCAAGGCCCGCCGACTTGGGCAATCTGCCGCCTTGGGCGGCAGGGTGGGCAAGGCGGCCCCCGGTGCCGCGCGCCCAACACCACAGGCGCCGACCCCGCCACAGCCCCGAAACCCCGGTGCCGCACACCCACCACCCTGCGCGCCAACCCCGGCCGAGGCGCCGGGGCCGGCGCCCCCGGAGGGGCGACCAGGCACCGGTGCAGCCACAGGCCCCGGACTCGGCCCCGCTCCGGGCAGGCCGAAGCCCTCGCAGGGGGCAGGCCGTGGGAGACGAGCGGGTACCGGCGCAGCCGGAACCGCCCCGGTGCCGTGCAACGACGACCTGAGGCACCCGCCACGACACAGCCCCAAAACCCCGGCCCTGCGCACCCATCACCCCAGACGCCGCCCCCGCCCAACGGCCGGGCCCCGGACGGGCCGAAGCCCCCGGAGGGGGCGGGTGGGTGGGAGGTGACCGGGCACCGGTGCAGCCGCAGCAGGAACGGCGCCGCACACCGAAGACCTGGGCCGCCACCCCGGCACAGCCCCAAGACCCCGGCCCCGCGCGCCCAACACCACCCACGCCACCCCCGACACAGCCCACCCCGACGCCGCGCAACAATGACGAAGCGCCCTACCCCGGCGCACCTCGGCCACGGACCCGCGCCACCACAACAACGAACGCCACCCCCGGCCCAGGCCCCCCCCCGGCGCCGCCCCACGGCACCAACCCCGCCCACCCGCCAAACCCCCGGCGGGCCGCACGGCCATAGCCCGTACGTCATGTCGCCGTAACCGTCGATTCAGACGGACTTGCGACGCTCGGTGGATGCAGCCCCCCGCCCCCGAACCCGCCGAACCCGCCCGCCGAGGCGGTCTTACGCTCGCGCCCGCGTACTCCGACGCCGTCGGCGCGCCCCGGACGGCGTCCACGCGGAAGAATGGGGCCATGAGCCAGCCGAACGCCGCACAGGACCAGACGACCGACGCTGCTCCGGCCCCCTCGGCCACGCAGCCCCAGCCGTCCGTGGGGTCGCTCGCCGCGCACCGGCCACATCCCGTGGCCGGCGGCGAGTACGACCTGGCCGCCGCCAAGCTCGCCGGCATCGTCGCCGACATCGACGCGGACCCGGACGACTACGAAGAGGACTACGCGAACCAGGAGGGCGCAGAGCTCCCGCAGGGCCGCTTCCTGGACCGCGAGCGCAGCTGGCTCGCGTTCAACGAGCGGGTCCTGGAACTCGCCGAGGACCCGAGCACCCCCCTCCTGGAACGCGCGAACTTCCTGGCGATCTTCGCCTCGAACCTGGACGAGTTCTTCATGGTCCGGGTGGCGGGCCTGAAGCGCCGCATCGCGACCGGCGTCGCCACCCGTTCGGCCTCGGGCCTGCAGCCCCGCGAGGTCCTCGAACTGATCTGGAACCGCTCCCGCGAGCTCATGGCCCGGCACGCCGCCTGCTACCAGGACGAGGTCGCCCCGGCCCTCGCCGACGAGGGCATCCACGTCGTGCGCTGGAACGAGCTCACGGACAAGGAGCAGGCCCGGCTCTACACGCTGTTCATGCAGCAGATCTTCCCGGTGCTCACCCCGCTGGCCGTCGACCCCGCGCACCCCTTCCCGTACATATCGGGGCTCTCCCTCAACCTCGCCGTCGTCGTCTCGAACCCCGTATCCGGCCACCGCCACTTCGCCCGGGTAAAGGTTCCGCCGCTGCTCTCCCGCTTTCTCGAGGCCTCGCCCCAGCGCTACGTCCCCATCGAGGACGTCATCGCCGCGCCCCGGCACCTGGGCGAGCTGTTCCCCGGCATGAAGGTCGAGGAGCACCACATGTTCCGCCTGACCCGGAACGAGGACCTCGAAGTGGAGGAGGACGACACCGAGAACCTTCTCCAGGCCCTGGAGAAGGAGCTGATGCGGCGCCGCTTCGGGCCCCCGGTGCGCCTCGAGGTCGAGGAGACCATCGACTCGGACATACTCAGCCTCCTCGTGAAGGAGCTGAAGATGAGCGAGGCCGAGGTCTACCCGCTGCCGGGACCCCTGGACCTCACCGGCCTCTTCTCCATCTCGCGCATCGACCGCCCCGAGCTGAAGTACCCCAAGTTCGTGGCGGGCACCCACCGCGACCTCGCCGAGGTGGAATCGTCCTCGGCCCCCGACATCTTCGCCGCGCTGCGCAGCCACGACGTGCTGCTCCACCACCCGTACGACTCGTTCTCCACCTCCGTACAGGCCTTCCTCGAGCAGGCAGCCGCGGACCCGGACGTGCTCGCCATCAAGCAGACGCTGTACCGGACCTCGGGCGACTCACCGATCGTGGACGCGCTGATAGAGGCCGCCGAGACCGGCAAGCAGGTGCTCGTCCTGGTCGAGATCAAGGCCCGCTTCGACGAGCAGGCCAACATCAAGTGGGCCCGCAAGCTGGAGGAGTCCGGCTGCCATGTCGTCTACGGCCTCGTCGGCCTGAAGACGCACTGCAAGCTGTCGCTCGTCGTACGCCAGGAGGGCGACCAGCTCGTCAGGTACAGCCACGTCGGCACGGGCAACTACCACCCCAAGACCGCCCGACTGTACGAGGACCTGGGCCTGTTGACGGCCAATCAGGAAGTCGGGGCCGACCTCTCCGACCTCTTCAACCGGCTGTCCGGCTACTCGCGCCGCGAGACCTACCGCCGCCTCCTCGTCGCCCCCAAGTCCCTTCGTACGGGCCTGATCACGCGGATCGAGAAGGAGGTCCAGCACCACCGTGCGGGCCGCCCCGCCCACGTCCGCATCAAGGTCAACTCGATGGTCGACGAGGCCGTCATCGACGCGCTCTACCGGGCCTCGCAGGCCGGCGTTCCCGTCGACATCTGGGTGCGCGGCATCTGCGCCGTCCGCCCCGGCGTCGCGGGCCTGTCCGAGAACATCCGGGTCCGCTCGGTCCTCGGCCGCTTCCTGGAGCACTCCCGCGTCTTCGCCTTCGGCAACGCCGGCGAACCGGAGGTCTGGATCGGCAGCGCCGACATGATGCACCGCAACCTCGACCGCCGCATCGAGGCCCTGGTCCGCGTGGAGGACCCGGCCCATCGCGCGGCGCTCAGCCGACTGCTCGAAACGGGGATGTCCGACGGCACCGCCTCCTGGCACCTGGGCCCGGACGGCAACTGGACCCGGCACGCGACCGATTCACAGGATCCGGCCGGCCAACCCCTGCGCAACGTACAGGAGATGCTCATAGACGCCCGGAGGCGCCGGCGTGGCACAGCGACACCTTGAGTCCAGCGAGCGGCTGAACGGGAACGATGTCGATGTCCTGGGGTGCTATCTCCGCTCCCAGGCCACCGAGTTCCTGCGCTCGCTGCGGCAGCACCGGGAGAGTGGTGCGGCGGGCGACACGGCGGATGCGGCCCGCGCGCTGCGGCGTGCCGCGCGGCGCATCAGCGGGACGCTGCACACCTTCCGGCCGCTCCTCGACACGGACTGGTCGGACGCGCTCCGTCCCGAACTGGCATGGTTGTCCGGCACGTTGGCCCGCGAACACGCGTACGCCTCCCGCCTGGACCGCCTGACCTCGGCCCTCCACACCTTGACGTCACCTCCGAACCCCGCGCCTCAATCGCCGGCGGGGCTTGGGGCTGCCGCACCCGCCTTGGGCAATCTGCCGCCTGGGGCGGCAGGGTGGGCAAGGCGGCCCCCGGCGCCGCGCGCCGATTCAACGGCCCCCACCCCGGCGCCGCACACCGAAACCCCGCCCCCCGCAAGGGACACCCTCACCCTCGGCGCCGCCAAGGCATCCGCCCTGCTGGACCGCCAGCTCACCCTGGCCAGAACCCGCGCCCACAGCACCGCCCTCCAGGCCCTCGGCTCCGCCCGCTTCCACGCGGTCGCGGACAACGTCGCCGTACTCGCCAGCGACGTCCCCCTCACCACCGCCGACACCGGCCTTGAGAAACTCGCCGCGGAAGCCGGCTCCCGCCTCGCCGAAGCGGCCGCCACCCTGCACCACACCAGCCACCCCTACAGCCCGGACGCCGACGCCGCCTGGCACCACGTACGCCTCCTGCTGCGCCTGCACCGCTACGCGCGCGAGGTCGTCTCCAGCGCCCCCGTCGACGTCCGCCTCCTCGACGCGGCCGACGCCCTGAACGCCCACCGGGACGCCGCGGAGGCCGCCGCCGCCGCGGCCCACGCCGCCCGCACCCCCCGCATCGCCCCCACGACCGCGTACGCCCTCGGCGTGCTCCACGCCGACCAGCGCCACGAGGTCGCGGCCGCCAGACTCGCGTTCGGACAGGCATGGCAACGACAGACGGTGGGCACCCCATGACCGTGCATCAGGACGACTCCCAAACGACCCTCGCGGCAGGCTGCGTCCTGTGGCGGCGCACACCAACGCACCACAGCGGCCAGGGAGTTGAGATCTGCCTGGTCCATCGGCCCAAATACGACGACTGGTCGCACCCGAAAGGGAAGCTGAAACGCGGCGAGGACGCGCTCGCCGGCGCCCTGCGCGAGGTGCGCGAGGAAACCGGCCACGACTGCACACCCGGCACCGCGCTCCCCACGGTCCGCTACCTCGCGAACGGCCGCCCCAAGCAGGTCGGCTACTGGGCCGCGGAAGCGACCACCGGCGCATTCACGCCGAACCGCGAAGTCGACCGCATCACCTGGCTCACACCCCCCGAGGCCCGCGCCCGCCTCACCCAGCCCAGGGACCGCATCCTCGTCGACGCCCTGCTCGACGCCCTCGGCACCCTCCACGCCACCGGATGATCACCCTCCGTAGCCGCACCGTGACCTAACCGCACCGCCCGCTTAGGTTCACCCCGCGTTCACTCACGCCCATCGGCCGCTTCACCTGATCTGCCTAATTTCAGCCTTACGACGCGGTGAGCCCCCGGCTTCCGGGAACCGCCCACCGCTCGACTGAGAACTGAGAACTGAGAACCAAGAACGAACCCTCCGCAGATCGCACGCCGCCACAGAGACAGAGAAGGCCGGCGGCTCCTGGAAGGAACATCCGAAGGTGAAGCTTCAGCGCAAGAACCGGCTCCGTGCCCTCTCCCTCGGTGCACTCGCCGTCTCCGGCGCCCTGGCGCTGACGGCGTGCGGCTCCGACGACACCAGCGGCGGCTCGGGCGGCACCAGCCCCGCCGCCAAGGCGGGCAACATCAAGTGCGACGACGCCAAGGGCCAGCTCCTCGGCATCGGCTCGTCCGCCCAGGCCAACGCCATAGACGCCTGGCGCCAGGCCTACGCGCAGGCCTGCTCCGACGTGCAGCTCAACTACAAGCCCGACGGCTCCGGCGCCGGCGTCACCGCCTTCAACCAGGGCCAGGTCGCCTTCGCCGGTTCCGACTCGGCGCTCAAGCCCGAAGAGGTCGCCGCCTCGAAGAAGGTCTGCAAGGGCGGCCAGGGCATCGACCTGCCGATGGTCGGCGGCCCGATCGCCGTCGCGTTCAACGTCCAGGGCGTCGACAACCTGACCCTGGACGCCAAGACGCTGGCCCAGATCTTCGACTCGAAGATCAGCAAGTGGAACGACCCGGCGATCAAGAAGCTGAACCCGGACGCCAAGCTGCCGTCCACCAAGATCCAGGCGTTCCACCGCTCCGACGAGTCCGGCACCACGGACAACTTCACCAAGTACCTGAAGGCCGCCGCCCCGAGCGACTGGAAGTACGAGGGCGGCAAGGCCTGGCAGGCCAAGGGCGGCCAGTCCGCGCAGGGCTCCTCCGGCCTCGCCCAGCAGGTGAAGCAGACCGACGGCGCCATCACGTACGTCGAGCTGTCCTACGCCAAGGACGGCGTGAACACCGTCGACATCGACACCGGCGCCGGCGACCCGGTCAAGGCCACCACGGAGAACGCCACGAAGGCGATCGCCGACGCCAAGGTCGTGGGCACCGGCAAGGACCTCGCCCTGGAGCTGAACTACGCGACCAAGGCCGCGGGCGCCTACCCGATCACCCTGGTCACGTACGAGATCGTCTGCGACAAGGGCAACAAGGCGGAGAGCCTGGCCGCCACCAAGTCCTTCCTGGGCTACACGGCCTCCGACGAGGGCCAGGCCGCCCTCGCCGACCTGGGCTACGCCCCGATCCCCACCGAGATCAACAAGAAGGTCCGCGAGACCGTCGCGGGCATCAGCTGACCCAGCGTGCGGGCCACTCACCGGTTGACCCCGGGTGGCCCGCACCGTCCGGTGCACCGCCGCCAGAAGCCCCGTAGCTCTCAACGCCCTTACAAGGGACGGGACTTCGCAGACCGGAGAACCCCCATGGACATAACCACGCAATCACCGGCGCCACCACCGGCGCCCACCGATCGCCCCTCACCAGCCGAGCAGAAGCGCGCCGCCCGCGGCGCCACCCGCCCCGGAGACCGGATCTTCCTCGGCCTCTCGCGCGGCTCGGGCATCCTGCTCCTGGTGATCATGGCCGCGATCGCGGTCTTCCTGACCTACCGCGCCTCGCTGGTCCTCTCGAAGAACGAGGGCAACTTCCTCACCACCTTCGAGTGGAACGCGACCGCGAGCCCGCCCGTCTTCGGCATCGCCGTCCTCGCCTTCGGCACGATCGTCACCTCGATCATCGCCATGGTGATCGCGGTCCCGATCGCCGTCGGCATCGCGCTCTTCCTGACGCACTACGCGCCGAAGAAGCTGAGCGGGACCATCGCCTACGTCATCGACCTGCTGGCCGCCGTGCCGTCCATCGTCTACGGCCTGTGGGGCGCGCTCTTCCTCGTGCCGCACATGACCGGCCTGTTCCACTGGCTCGACGACTACTTCGGCTGGACCGGCGTCCTCGACTACCAGGGCGGCGCCCCGCGCACCCTGCTCACCGTGGGCATCCTGCTGGCGATCATGATCCTGCCGATCATCACCAACGTCTCCCGCGAGGTCTTCCGGCAGGCCCCCCAGATGCACCAGGAAGCGGCGCTCGCGCTCGGCGCGACCCGCTGGGAGGTCATCCGGATGTCGGTGATCCCCTTCGGCCGCTCCGGCATCATCTCCGCCTCGATGCTGGGCCTCGGCCGCGCGCTCGGCGAGACGATGGCCGTCGCCACGGTCCTCTCCCCCGACTTCCTGATCCACACCAGCCTGCTCGACCCGGGCGGCGGCACCTTCGCGCAGAACATCGCCGCGAAGTTCTCCGAGGCCAACGACCAGGGCCGCGACGCCCTCATCGCCTCCGGCCTCGTCCTCTTCGTCATCACCCTCCTGGTGAACGGCGCGGCCCGCATGATCATCGCCCGCCGCAAGGAGTACTCGGGGGCCAACGCATGAGCAACGCAACCGTTCCCGCGAAGACGCCCGGGAAGCCGAAGCCGCCGAGCACGCTGAGCGCCGCGCGCCTGCCCCGCTGGGCCCCCTGGGCCGTCGCCGTCGGCTCGATCGCCGCCGGCTGCGCCATCGGCCTCGGCGCCGGACTCACCAGCCGCATCCAGTGGGGCCTGCTCGCGGCCCTCCTCTTCGTCCTCGTCTCGTACGCGCTCGCCGCCAAGGTCGAGGGCGGCCGCCAGGCCAAGGACCGCCTCGCGACCAGCGTCGTCTGGGTCGCCTTCATCCTCGCCGTGGTCCCCCTCGCGTCCCTCGTCTACGAGACGATCGCGCGCGGCATCAAGGTCCTCGACCCGTACTTCCTGACCCACTCGATGGGCTTCGTGACCTCGTACCAGGAGGGTGGCGGCATCTACCACGCCATCCTCGGCACGCTGGAACAGGTCGGCATCGCCACCGCGATCTCGGTCCCGATCGGCATCCTCACGGCGATCTACCTGGTCGAGTACGGGCGCGGCAAGCTCGCGAAGGCCGTCACGTTCTTCGTCGACGTGATGACCGGCATCCCCTCCATCGTGGCGGGCCTGTTCATCCTGTCCTTCTGGATCCTGATCCTCGGCTTCGGCTTCTCCGGCTTCGCCGGCGCGATGGCCCTGACCATCCTGATGATCCCGGTCGTGGTCCGCTCCACCGAGGAGATGCTCAAGCTCGTCCCGAACGAGCTGCGCGAGGCCTCGCTCGCCCTCGGTGTCCCGAAGTGGCGCACGATCCTCAAGGTCGTCCTGCCGACGTCGATCGGCGGCATCACGACCGGCGTCATGCTGGCCGTCGCCCGCATCGCCGGCGAGACCGCCCCGGTGCTGCTGCTGGTCTTCGGCAACCCGCTGATCAACGGCAACCCGTTCGAAGGCCCGCAGGCCTCGCTGCCGCTGTACATCTACCAGCAGTACGCGAGCAGCGGCGGCAGCCAGGCGGCGTACGACCGCGCCTGGGCGGCGGCCCTGGTGCTCATCGCCTTCATCATGATCCTCAACCTCGCGGCCCGCGGCGTAGCCCGCTGGAAGGCCCCGAGCGCCGGTCGCTGACGCGGCCATCTCCTCAGCGACGTATCGGAAGTGAACTGAACCCATGGCCAAGCGAATCGACGTAAGCGGACTTACCGCCTACTACAGCGCCCACAAGGCGATCGAAGACATCTCGATGACCGTCGAGCCCCGTTCGGTGACGGCCTTCATCGGCCCGTCCGGCTGCGGCAAGTCGACCTTCCTGCGCACCCTCAACCGGATGCACGAGGTCACCCCCGGCGGCCGCGTCGAGGGCAAGGTGCTCCTGGACGACGAGGACCTGTACGGCTCCCACGTCGACCCGGTGGCCGTGCGCCGCACGGTCGGCATGGTGTTCCAGCGCCCCAACCCCTTCCCCACCATGTCGATCTTCGACAACGTGGCGGCGGGCCTGAAGCTCAACGGCAAGTACAAGAAGTCCGAGCTCAGCGACGTCGTCGAGAAGTCCCTCAAGGGCGCCAACCTCTGGAACGAGGTCAAGGACCGCCTGAACAAGCCCGGCTCGGGTCTGTCGGGTGGTCAGCAGCAGCGCCTGTGCATCGCCCGCGCGATCGCAGTCCAGCCGGACGTCCTCCTCATGGACGAGCCCTGCTCGGCCCTCGACCCGATCTCCACCCTCGCGATCGAGGACCTGATCGGCGAGCTCAAGGAGCAGTTCACGATCGTCATCGTGACGCACAACATGCAGCAGGCGGCCCGCGTCTCGGACCGCACCGCGTTCTTCAACCTCTCGGCGGTCGGCCAGCCCGGCAAGCTGATCGAGATCGACGAGACGGAACGCATCTTCTCCAACCCGTCCGTCCAGGCGACGGAGGACTACATCTCAGGCCGCTTCGGCTGAGCCACCCCCGACTCCCCGCGGTGCTGCATGGCGGTGCCACCACGGGGACCAGAAGAGGCCCGCCCCTGTACAGGGGCGGGCCTCTTCACGTTTTTAGGGGCGCGGGGCTGTGTCCATCAGCGGCTCCGCCGCGGGGCGCAATCTTTTAGGGGGGGGTCTGGGGGCGCAGCCCCCAGGGACGGGACGGGAAGGGGCGGCGGGGGCGACATCCACCCCCGTCGCCGCCTAACCGAACGCCAGATACACACACCCATACGCCGCCGCAGCGACAATCGCCGCCGCCGGCATCGTGATGAACCACCCGATGACGATGTTCTTGGCGACGCCCCACCGAACGGCGTTGACCCGCTTGGTGGCGCCCACGCCCATGATCGCCGAGGTGATGACATGCGTCGTCGAGATCGGCGCATGGAACAGGAACGCCGACCCGAACATGATCGACGCCCCCGTGGTCTCGGCCGCGAACCCCTGCGGCGGATCCAGCTCAATGATCTTGCGCCCGAGCGTCCGCATGATCCGCCACCCACCGGCATACGTACCGAGCGACAGCATCAGCGCACAGGCGATCTTGACCCAGACCGGAATCGGGTCCTCGTAGGTCTCGTGGCCGCCGATGACCAGCGCCATCACGACGATGCCCATCGTCTTCTGCGCATCCTGGAGACCGTGCCCGAGCGCCATACCGGCGGCGGAGACGGTCTGCGCGATACGGAAGCCACGCTTGGCCTTGTGCGGGTTGGACCGCCGGAACAGCCACATGATGAGCGTCATCACGAGGTAACCGACGACGAGGCCGATCACCGGCGACGTGAACATGGGAATGACGATCTTCTCCCACACCCCGGACCAGTAGACGGTGGTCCCGCCCGCGAGGGCGGCACCCACCATTCCACCGAACAGGGCGTGCGAGGAGGACGAGGGAAGCCCGAAGTACCAGGTGATGAGGTTCCACACGATCGCGCCGGCGAGGGCGGCAAACAGAATGCCCATGCCCTTGTCGCCGACGGGGGTCGCGATGATCCCCTCACTCACCGTCTTGGCGACGCCGCTACCGAGGAAGGCACCGGCCAGGTTCATCACCGCGGCCATCGCGAGCGCCGCACGGGGCGTCAGCGCACGCGTGGAGACGGAAGTGGCGATGGCGTTGGCGGAGTCGTGGAAACCGTTCGTATACGTGAATCCAAGCGCGACGCCGATCGTCACGATCAGGGAGAAGGTGTCCATGAGCCGGCCTCAGGACTCCTTCACGGCGATGGTCTCCACCGTGTTGGCCACGTGCTCGAAGGCGTCGGCCGCCTCTTCCAGCACATCGACGATCTGCTTCAGCTTCAGGACTTCCATGGCGTCGTACTTGCCGTTGAAGAGCTGGGCGAGCAGCTTGCGGTGGATCTGGTCGGCCTGGTTCTCGAGGCGGTTGACCTCGATCCAGTACTCGGTGAGGTTGTCCATCGTGCGCAGGTTGGGCATGGCCTCGGCGGTCAGCTCCGCCGCACGCGACAGCACCTCGATCTGCTGCTCCACACCCTTGGGGAGCTCCTCGACCTGGTAAAGGACGACCAGGTCGACGGCCTCCTCCATGAAGTCCATGATGTCGTCGAGGGACGACGCGAGGTTGTAGATGTCCTCGCGGTCGAACGGCGTGATGAACGAGGAGTTCAGCTGGTGGAAGATCGCGTGGGTGGCGTCGTCACCGGCGTGTTCGGCTGCCCGCATCCGCTCCGCGATCTCGGCCCGGGCGGAGGAATCCGCCCCGAGCAGTTCCATCAGGAGCTTCGAGCCCGTGACGATGTTGTCCGCGGACGCGGCGAACATGTCGTAGAAGCTCGTCTCCCTGGGGGTCAGACGAAAGCGCACGTGGGGTCCTCGGGGTGCTTTGGATTCGGTCAGGCTGATGCTAGGCGCATCATCCGGCCACGGCTAACCGGCGTCTCCCCAGTGTCGCCCATCAGGCACAGTGATCAGCACTGGGCCCGGCCGAGGCGGGACGAACCGGAACGATCCTTGGGAAATCCGGTATCATATACCCGCAGGGGGTATAGCAAATCACGGGAGGACGGACACGATGACGACTGACGCGACGCAGACGGAACAGCCGGCTGTGCCGGACAAGGCCGAGATCGTGACCGACCACGACCGCGGCATTCACGGGTACCACCATCAGAAGGAAGAGCACCTCAAGCGGCTGCGCCGGATCGAGGGTCAGATCCGCGGCCTGCAGCGGATGGTGGACGAGGACGTCTACTGCATCGACATACTCACGCAGGTGTCGGCCTCCACGAAGGGGCTTCAGTCCTTCGCGCTCCAGCTCCTGGAGGAGCACCTGCGGCACTGCGTCGCCGACGCCGCGCTCAAGGGCGGGGAAGAGATCGACGAGAAGGTCGAAGAGGCCACGAAGGCGATCGCACGCCTGCTGCGCACCTGAGTCCTGCCTGTACTTGTAGTTCTACGAAGAGGTGGGGGCGCCGGATCCGGCGCCCCCACCTCTTCGTTCTTCTCGCTCTTCTCGCTCTTCTCGTTTCAGTCCCGGTCGCCCTCCGGTCCGCCGGGCAACGCCTCGGCGACCCGCAGCACCTCGTCGATCCGGTCCACGCTGAGCCGCCCCTCGGAGACGGCGGACGCCGCGATGATCAACTCACCGCACAGCTCGATCTCGGCGAGGGCGACGTGGTCCTGAACCGCCGTACCGCTCACGGGAGCCACGTTCATCACCTCTTCCTGCCGCGTGACCAACAGCCGATGGCCGCAATGGCCGACTTCCTAGAGTAGGGACCGGCTCACGCCCCGCGCATGGCACGGAAGAACCATTTCCGGCCCCCGACAGGCCTATGGCCGGGCGACAAAACGGGCTGCGAGACAGGCGGCAGATCGGGCAGCGGATCGGGCGACAGGTCGGGCGGCAGGCCCTACGGTCCGGGCTCGGCGACCTTGCCCGCGAAGATGTCCCCCTTGGCCGGAAGCCGTACCTTCACCGGCTTCCCGAACCCCCGGTACAGAGTCGTCGACCTCACGGCGAAGTCCTTCTCCGGCCCGTTGGCGAAGCTGAACCGGTGGACGACCTTGCGGATCAGGCCCTCGTCGTCGACATAGACGTCGAACGGCACCCGCCCCTTGCGGAACCCTTTCGCCGCCGCTTCGAGCGCCCCTCTCCGCTCCGCGGAAGCGGCCTTCGCGGCGACGCTCAGCTCCACGTCCCCCTTGTAGTGCCGGGTACGTACGCCCGCGATGTCGGTCTCGCCCCGCTCCGTCACATTCCGCGCGCCGCGCAGCAGTTCGGCCGCCGCGAGCGGATCGGTGGCGCCGCCGGTGACCAGATTTCCGTCCGTCAACGTCGTGACGTCGACGCGCACCCACTTGTCGGCGGGGACGCCGGCGCCCCGGTTCTTCATGTACAGGGCGCCCGGCGCGAGCAGTTCGGTGATCGGCCGGTGCTCCTCGTCGCCCGCCGCGTCCTGCGGAAGCCGCACCCGCAGCTCGCCGAGGCCCTTGCGGTAGTCGTAGACGCCGTCGCCGTGGATGGTGACGCGGGTCCCGCCGCTGGCCATCTCCATCGACGTACGCGCCTGTGAACTGCCCTCGCGGACCAGCCGGTCGGCCGCCCCGCGCACGGTCCCTGTCGGATCCGCGTTCCGCTCGCCGCCCGCGGCGCCGCCACCGCATCCGCCGACGCCCACCACCACCGACGCCACCGCGGCCGCCGCCACCACCCGTGCCGAAGCGGCCGCGCTCCCGTGCTGCTGCACCACCATCGCTGGTCCGACCCCCATGCCTGTCCGTGCTCCGTGCGTGTGCGGCCACCCCTGTCGTCGGGGTTAACGACGAGTAGGGTCGACCGTCACGCGAACGGGGGCTTTACATGGAGTCGCTACCGTGGCCGCGTGGCACAACAGCAGCACTCGCATACGACCACCGTCGTGGAACAGGGACGTTTCTGCCTGGCCCGCTGCAGCTGCGGCTGGCGGGGACCGGCCAGAAGGGCACGGAGCAAGGCCCGTTCGGACGCGGACGGCCATCTCGACTCGGCGGGCCCGGCCGCCTGACGGAACCCACGGCTCACCGATGACGTCTCGTACCTCGGGAAGCGAACAGGTGGCCGAGGGAGACAACCACATGGAACGCCGCACGTTCATCACGGCATCGGCCGCGGCACTCACGGCCGGCGGCGCGGTGAGCGCCTGCTCCGGGTCGGGGTCCGGTTCCGGGTCCACGGGTGGGAACTCCGCGTCCGCGTCCTCCGGCTCCTCCGCCCCGATCCGCTCCACCAGCGCGAGCGCGTCGAGCACGGTGCGGGCCGCGGCGAACCTCGCCGGCCTCGCCAAGGATCTGGACGGCTCCCTCGTCCGCCCCGGCGAATCCTCCTGGGCGGCGGCGCACCAGCTCTACAACACCCGCTTCGACACGTTGAAGCCGCGCGCCGTCGCGTACGTCTCGGGGACCGACGACATCCGTACGACCCTCGCGTACGCCCGCGCGCACAAGGTTCCGCTCTCCATACGCAACGGCGGCCACTCGTACGCGGGTTGGTCCTCGGGCAACGGCCACCTGATACTCGACGTCTCCCGGATGAAGTCCGTCCGCGCTTCGGGGGGCGAGGCGGTGGTCGGCGCGGGCGCCAAGCTCATCGACGTCTACCGGGCGCTGGCCGCCAAGGGCGTGACGATACCGGCGGGTTCCTGCCCCACGGTCGGCGTCTCGGGCCTCACGCTCGGCGGCGGCCACGGCGTCGTGTCGCGGGCCTACGGCCTCACGTGCGACAGCCTCACGCAGGCCACGATCGTCACGGCCGACGGCAAGGAACTCACCGCGAACGCGACGTCGCACAAGGACCTCTTCTGGGCGCTACGGGGCGCGGGCAACGGCCAGTTCGGTGTGGTGACGGAGCTCCGCTTCAAGACCCACCCCGCGCCGCAGGCCGTCTCCGCGTACATGAGCTGGCCCTGGTCGAAGGCGGCGACGGTGCTCAAGGCCTGGCAGAAGTGGGGCCCGGAGCAGGCCGACGAGATCTGGTCCTCGCTGCACATCGCGGGCGCGCCCGGCGGCAACCCGACGGTCTCGGTCGCGGCGTTCTCCCTCGGCACGTACACCGAGCTCCAGAACGCGGTCGACCGCCTCGCCGACGGGCCCGGCGGCCCCGGCCCCGCCACGTCGGTCTCCCTCAAGCGGCGCTCGTACGAGGAGTCGATGGAGGTGTACGCGGGCTGCTCGGCGTTCTCCGAGGACGCCCAGTGCCACCTCCCCGGCGCGACGCCCGGCCGTGACTCGGCGGGCGCGTTGCAGCGCGAGACGTACGCGGCCGCCTCCGACTTCTTCGACCGGAATCTCTCGGACGCGGGGGTACGCACGCTCCTGAAGCAGTTGGAGAACGTGAAGTCCGGGGCCGGGTCGGTGGCGCTCACGGCGCTCGGTGGCGCGATCAACCGGGTGGACCCGACGGCGACGGCGTTCGTGCACCGCCGCGCGCGGATGCTCGCGCAGTACATCGTGTCGTGGCAGCCGACCACATCCGGCTCGGCGGCCCGCGACTGGCTTTCCTCGGCCCATGCGTCGATGCGGCCGTACGCCTCCGGGGCGGCGTACCAGAACTACGCGGACGCGTCCCTGAAGAACTGGAAGCAGGCGTATTACGGGGACGCGGCACCCCGCCTGACCAAGGTAAAACACACGTACGACCCGTCAGACTTCTTCACCTTCCCGCAATCCCTGTAACGGGTTCCCCAGTCCCTGTAACGGGAGCCCTGCCCCGTCCCTACGCCACGGGGCTCCGCCCTGGACCCCGCGAGTCTCGTCCCAGAGCGGGGCTTGAATTGACCACCCGCCGCAGGAGCTTGAATTGCCCCGCCCACCCGCAGGCAATCGCCCGGCTCCCGCCCATCTCCCACCCACCCGCCCCCTCCGGGGCCGTCGGCCCGACGGGGTACCGCCACCCGCCTTGGGTAATCCGCCGCCAGCCACGGCTCCCCACCCTTGACGGTCGACGCCGCCCCGCCTTGGGCAATCTGCCGCCTGGGGCGGCAGGGTGGGCAAGGCGGCACCCCGGTGCCGCGCACCCATCACGACAGACGCCAACCCCGGCACGGGCCCAGGTGCCGCGCACCGATCCCAACGCGCCCCACCCCGGCCCCGCCCCGGGCCCCGGTCGGGGCTGGAGCCCCCGGAGGGGGCGGGCGGGTGGGAGACAAGCCAGGACCGGCGCAGCCGAACACGGCACGACACCGCGCACCAGCACCACAGACGCCGCCCCCGGCAAACCCCCGACCCAGGCGCCGCGCGCCCATCACGACGGCCCCAACCCGACGCGGCACGCCGAAACGCACGATCCCGCCCCAGCACGGAGCGCTACCGGGATTCATTCGCAGTGGATCGGGTTTCAGCCCGGTGGTGAAGCGGATCTGATGACTGCGGAGCGTCGCGGTGTCGTTCCGGTGGAGCCGGATGGAGCGGTCACTGGCGAGGGTGACGGGAGGAACGGGTGTTCCCGGTTACGGAGGGTGTAGTTCGTTCGTACGATCCTCGCATGCAACTTCGGTACGCCTTCAGGTTGTACCCGGAGCCTGGTCAACGCGCCGCGTTGGCGCGGGCGTTCGGGTGTGCCCGTGTCGTGTTCAACGACGCGGTGCGTGCCCGCGAAGACGCCCGCAAGGCCGGGCGGCCCTCCCCCACGGCCGGGGAGCTGTCCCTCTCTCTGATCACCGAGGCCAAACGGACGAGCGAGCGGTCCTGGCTGGGGGAGGTGTCCGCGGTCGTGCTTCAGCAGTCCCTGCGGGACGCCGAGTCCGCGTACAGGAACTTCTTCGCTTCTCTCACCGGTGCCCGCAAAGGTCCGAAACTGGGACCGCCGCGCTTCAAGTCCCGCAAGGACGCCCGGCAGTCGGTCCGGTTCACCGCCAACGCCCGCTGGAGCATCACCGACAGTGGCCGCCTGAACCTGCCGAAGATCGGCGCGGTGAAGGTGAAGTGGTCCCGCAGCCTGCCCACCACCCCCACCTCGGTCACCGTCATCAAGGACGCGGCAGGCCGGTACTTCGCCTCCTTCGTGATCGACACCGACCCCGCCGCCGACGCCGCCCGGATGCCCGACACCGACCAGGTCATCGGCATCGACCTGGGCCTGACACATTTCGCCGTGCTGTCCACCGGCGAGAAGATCGACTCCCCCAGGTTCCTGCGGCGTGCGGAGAAGAAGCTGAAGAAGGCCCAGCGGGAGCTGTCCCGCAAACAGAAGGGATCCAAAAACCGGGCCAAGGCCCGCCTCAAAGTCGCCCGCGCCCACACCCAGGTGACCGACGCACGCCGCGAGTTCCACCACCAGCTCTCCACGAAGCTGATCTCCGAGAACCAAGGGATCGCCGTGGAGGACCTGTCGGTGGCGGGACTGGCGCGCACCAGGCTGGCCAAGTCCGTGCACGACGCCGGATGGTCCACCTTCGTCGGCATGCTGGCGTACAAGGCTCAGCGCTACGGCCGCACCCTGGTGAAGATCGGCCGGTTCGAGCCGACCTCCCAGACCTGCTCCACCTGCGGCGTCAAGGACGGACCCAAACCCCTGGGCGTGCGGGAATGGACGTGTACCGCCTGCGGCGTGGTCCATGACCGGGACGTCAACGCCGCGATCAACATCAAGACGGCCGCCGGACTGGCGGTATCGGCCTGCGGAGCGCCGGTAAGACCGGGAGCAGTCCCGGCACAGCGCACAGAAACAGGAAGCCACGGAATCCCCACCGAATCCCGTGCCGCGTAGCGACACAGCAACGTCGGGAAGACCAGAATCCTCGGGCTTCAGCCCGAGGAGCAAGTCAAGCCGCCAGGTCCCGCTCCTCCGCCGGCTCCGCCGCATCCCGGGACTCGGGGAGTTCCACCGCGGAGGCCACCGCGTCGGGGGCCCACACGAGCCGGGAGACCCACCCGGACGCCCGCCCGATGCCCCGCGTCAGCGGAGTGAGCAGCGCCGAGGCGAGCGGCGAGAGCAGCAGCGCGACAGCCGTGCCGAGCGCGAACCCGCCCACGACGTCCGTCGGATAGTGCACGCCCATGAAGACCCGGCAGAACCCTTCGAGCACGGCAAGCCCTATGGCGGCGAGCCCGAGCTTGCGGTGGGCGATGAAGAGCCCCGCCCCGATGGCCATCGCCAGCGTGGCGTGATCGCTGACGAACGAGAAGTCGGTCTTGCCCTTGACCAGAACCTCGAGCCCCTGGTGGTCCACGAAGGGCCGCGGCCGCTCGACGAAGGACCGGATCGGCACGTTCACGAGAACGGCGACCCCGGCGGCGAGCGGCGCCCACACCACGGCGGCCACGGAGGACGCCGCGTCGTCGAGCGACGCGCGCTTCCTCGCACCCCACCAGCACCACAGCACGAGGAGCACGAGCGCGATCAGGATCCCGTACTCCCCGACGAACTCCATGGTCCGGTCGAACCAGCGCGGAGCGTCATCGGCCAGGCCGTTGATGTCGTAGAGCAGCGTGACGTCGGGGTTGGATCCGGATGTCGCGGGCGCTTCGAGTGCCACGAGTCCAGCCATAGTTCAGCGGCCCCTTCGTCTTCAGCCACCCCCGTGGTTGTTTTCGATTCAGGTAGAGGAACGCACGGTCCCACCCTCTACGTTCCACAATCCACCGAACGATCACCCAGACGTTATCGAAGAGAGACACAAACCCGCAGCTCAGGGCCATGGCATAACAGAGAGTTCCAGCCAACTCACAGACCGCTTCGCGGAACTCAGACCTCCGGCGAAGCGCTCGGCAGCGCCTTCGCACCGTCCTCCGTGACCCGGGTCGCGCCGAAGTAGTCAGCGGTGTCGATGGGGTCGAAGCGAATGACGGCACCGGTCCGCGGCGCGTCGATCATGTAGCCGCCGCCCACATAAACGCCCACGTGATGGATGGCCCGGCTGTTCTGGAGGTCGTGGGAGAAGAACACGAGGTCCCCGGGAAGCAGCTCGTCCCGCTTCGGATGCGGCCCGGCGTTGTACTGGTCGTTGGCCACACGCGGCAGCTCGATGTCCGCCGTCGCGTACGCGGCCTTGGTCAGCCCCGAGCAATCAAATCGGCCATCTTGGTCCGCCGTGCCGTTGCCACCCCACAAGTAAGGGGTGCCGAGCTTCTTCTGCGCGAAGTAGATGGCGGCCGCGGCCTGCTGCGAAGGCTGCACGCGCCCGACCGGCTTCGCGAAGGACTTCTCCAGGGTCGTGATGACCTTCACGTAGTTCTGCGTCTCGCGGTACGGCGGCACTCCCCCGTACTTGATGACGGCGTACGAGCCCGCGTTGTAGGCGGCGAGCATGTTCTTCGTCTTGTCGCCGGGCGCGTCCTTCACGTACGAGGCGAGCTTGCAGTCGTACGAAGCGGCCGAGGGGATCGCGTCGTTGGGGTCCCAGATGTCGCGGTCCCCGTCCCCGTCCCCGTCGACCCCGTGCGCGGCCCAGGTGCCGCTGATGAACTGCGCGATGCCGTATGCCTTGGCCGGCGACGTGGCCTTCGGGTTGAACCCGCTCTCCTGGTAGAGCTGCGCGGCCAGCAGCGCCGGGTTGATGGCGGGGCACAGATTGCCCCACTTCTGTACGAGTGGCTGATACGCGGCCGGCACGGCGCCCTTCGCGAGCCCCACGGCCCCCTGCCCGACCCCGCTGCTCAGGCTCCCCGCCGCCATGTACGTCCCGAAAACGAGCAGCGCCACGAACGCGGTCCCCCCGGCGACGGCCGAACCCGCGAGCATCCACGCCTTACGCACCGTCAACCGCCCTTCGCCACGGGGGAGTCCGGGCACGACCCACGGCCGGACACACGAGCGCTCAGTTTACGGTCGGGCACGCCACCCCGTCAGCGACTGCCCGAACTATCCACGACCAGCCTTCATTGCCCGGCGTGACCAGGCATGATACACAGAGTAACCGTACGTTCCTTCGCATCCGGAACCGTCCCTCCCGGGCGGTCCCTCAGGCATGGGACCGTAGGAACTCGGCCAAGGAATGGCGCCAAGTGTGCAGGCATCGGAGCCAATCTGGGCAAGAATGGGTCTGACCTCTGCGCTGCGGCAGAGGCGACAGAACTACCCACATGGGGCGGTGAGTTACACATGCTGCTGGCAGCCGAAAAAGGCGACATCTCCACCATCATCGGCGGGATCGCCCCGGATTGGGGCCCGTTCGGGAGCCTGGGCAACGAGGCACGCGTGATGGTCGAGGTCGTGATGGCGGTCGCCATCCTGCTGTGCCTCGGCATCGCGATCTGGGGCGCGGCCAAGCAACGGATCGGGGCCACGGCCCTGCGCGACACCTTCAGCGCCGAGCAGGGCAAGGGCCTGATCATCGCGGGCCTGACCGGGGTGTTCATCATCGGCTCACTAGGCACGCTGTTCACCATCGTGTACGGCATGGCCGTCTAGCTCCCGCCTGAGGTTGCGTCTCCCTGATGTCGAGTCACCACACCGCGCCCGCGCGGAAACCAGCACGGCTACCGTCGTATGCGGTGGTTCGGCGAAAGGTTGAGGGGGCGTGCGCGCAATGAGTCCTGACGGTCCACAGGACGACGAGCTCTACGGAGGATCCGGCCAGACCCGGACGCGGCTCCCGGAGAGCTCCGGCGCCCGCAGACCGGGGCGTTCACCGTCCCGGTCCCTGGTGACCGTGGTCGGCGTGGTGGTGCTGCTCATCGCGGCGATCGCCTTCGCGAACCGCGGTACGGACGACACCTCCGGCGGTTCCGAGCCCTCCGGCACGAAACCGGCGGCGGCCCCCACGGCCCCGACCGGTGCCAAGCCGGTGTCCTCCGGCTTTGAGCACGACGAGCAAGGGGCGCAGTCGGCGGCCGCCAACTATGCGGTGCGGCTCGGCGGTGACGGCATGTTCAACGCCGACCGGCGGCACGGCATCGTGGACGAGCTCTACACGTCCGCGGCGGCCACCAAGCTCAAGGGCCCGATGGACGAGGCGTACTCCACGGAGTTCCTGACCAAGCTGGGTCTCGACGCGGACGGGAAGGCGCCCAAGGGCAGCACGTTCGTCTCCCGCACCATTCCGGTCGGCACCAAGACGCTCCGGTACGAGGACGACGCCGCCAAGGTGTCGGTCTGGTACATGGGGCTCCTCGGCATCTCCGGCACGCACTCGACCAACCCGGTCGCCACGTCGTGGCAGACCTGGACCTTCCAGCTGCAGTGGATCGACGGCGACTGGAAGATCACCTCCGACTCGCAGAAGAACGGTCCCACGCCTGTCCCCGGCGACGACCGCGCCTCCAACTCCGACGACATCAGCAAGGCCATCGAGGAGTACGGAGGGTTCTCGTATGCCCGGTAACCCACGCCGTGCGCTCAAGCTCACCGGTCTCGTCGCCGTCGTACAGGCCGCGGCCGTCCTGACGGCCACCCGTGCGCTCGCGGCGCCCGAACCGACCGACGATCCCTGCCGCCTGATCCCCGGGCGCGCCAAGGACTACTGCGAGCGCGGCAACGAAGCCACCGGTGGCAGCACCGGAGGTGGCGGTGGCGGGACGCCCGACGTCTCCAACCCCCTCGACCCCCTCTCCAGCCTCGCCAAGGGCTGCGCAGAGGCCGCCTCCTGGACCGTCGACCAGCTCAGCGACGCCGTGCAGAAGACGGCCAACGTCGACTTCACCAACCCGAAGTTCCTCCAGCAGTACGCCGTCGTGTTCGCCGCGTCGACGATCCTCACGCTCGTGCTGTGGCTGCTCGCCGTGGCCAAGCGCGCCGTGCGCGGCGTACCGCTGATGACCGCGATCTCGGAGGCCGTGGGTTTCCTCTGGCTCACCGTGCTCGCGTCCGCCTTCACCCCGCTGATCCTCTACACCGTGGTGTCGGCGGCCGACGGTGTGAGCGACGTACTGGCGAAAGCGACGGGTAATCAGACGGACGCGTTCTTCGGGACGTTCTCCGAGGCGCTGAAGAAGGGCGACGACATCGGCGGCGGGCCGATCATGCTGATCGTCGTGTCACTGGTGTCGATCGTCGCGGCGGGCGTGCTCTACCTGGAGCTCTACTTGCGCGCCGTCCTGCTCTACGTGGGCGCGCTGCTCGGCGTCGTCGTCTACGCGGGGCTCGTCGACAAGAACCTGTGGGGCCACGTGCGCCGCTGGGTCGGCGTCATGATCGCCGTCATCCTCGTGAAGCCGGTCATCGTGATCGTGCTCGGCCTCGCGGGCGCGCTGTCCAGCAGCGACAAGGGGCCCGACTCCCTCGCCGCGATCGTCTCCGGCCTCGCCATCGTGCTGCTCGCCATCTTCGCGAGCGGCATGATCTACCGCTTCGTGCCCGGCTTCGGCGACGAGATGGCCAACGTGAGGAAGAACCGGCTCATGCAGGGCGCCGAGGGCAAGGCGGCCGCCGTGATCTCCTCCCCCGCCGCGCTCGTCTCGCAAGGCATCAAGACCCACAGCAGCCGTCAGGACAGCGGGGGTTCGGGAGGCGGTGGCGGAGCCTCCCAGGCCCGTCCCGCCAACCCCGCGTCCGGCGGTGTGGCCGCGCACAGCTCACGCCCGGCCGCGTCAGGGGGAGGCGGCGGAACTGTCCCCTCCGCCGCACCCCCGCCCCGTACGAGCCCGACGAAGACCCCGCACGCGAGCAACGACCGCGGGAGCAACGGCGGTAACACCGGTAAGAACGGCAACTGGCAAGGAGGTGCAGGGCGTTGACGACCCAGTCCCACGTGTCCCCTCCGGTCACGCCCCGCCGTACATATCTGATCGGTCGCGCCCGGCCGAACGCGATCGTCGGCAAGAATCGTGAGTCCGGCGAGATCGCGATGATCGTCGTGGGCGCCTTCCTCGGCATGATGTGCGGACTGCTCGTCCCCGTGCTGTCGCTGCGCATCGTGCTGCTCACCGGCTTCCCGATGCTCGGGCTGGCCGCGGTCTACGTCCCGTACAAGGGCCGCACCTTCTACAAATGGTTTGAAATCAACCGCAGCTACAAGCGCTCCCTCAAGCGCGGCACCGCCTACCGATCGCCCACCATGGAGGCCGGCACCCGGCTCGACGGGCGTGAGGTCGAGATCGGCCCGCCCCCCGGCATCGGCAGGCTCACGTGGCTGGCCGCGCCGTTCGGGCCCGACGAGATCTGCGTGCTGCTGCACGCGGACCGGCGCACCGTCACCGCCGCCATCGAGATCGAGGGCCCCGGCGTCGGGCTGCGCGACTCGGAGGACCAGGAGGCGCTGGTCGACCGGTTCGGCACGCTGCTCAAGCACGTCGCCAACGGCGACGGGTTCGTGACCCGGCTCCAGATGCTGGCGCGCACCCTCCCCGCCGACCCCGACGCGCACAACAAGGACGTCGCGGTGCGCGGCGACGACCGCTCGCTCGGCTGGCTCCAGAAGTCGTACGACCAGCTGCAGTCCATGGTCTCGACGAGCAGCGAGCAGCACCGCGCGTACCTCGTGGCCTGCATGCACTTCACGCGCGACCTCGCCGCCGAGGCCAACGCGATGGCCCGCGCCACCCGCCCCAAGGGCGGCAAGAAGGTCGACAGGGACGCCGGGCTCGCCGTCGTCATGGCGCGCGAACTGACCGACATCTGCTCGCGGTTGCAGGAGGCGGACATCCGCGTGCGGCAGCCGCTCGGGCAGGGCCGGCTCGCGTCCCTGATCCACTCCATGTACGACCCCGACCACCCCATCGACCACATCCAGGCGATGTCGAAGCGCAACGCCTGGCCGGCCGAGCTCGACGCCATGGAGCCGACGTTCCTTCAGGCCAAGACGCGTGAGTCGACGACCCGCGCGCCCTGGTGCCACGCCACGGCGTGGGTCAAGGAGTGGCCGATGACGCCGGTGGGCGTGAACTTCCTGGCTCCGCTCCTGGTCCACACCCCGGATGTCATCCGGACCGTCGCCGTCACCATGGACCTCGAACCCACCGAGGTCGCCATCGAGCGGATGCTGACCGAGAAGACCAACGACGAGGCGGAGGCGTCCCGCGCCGCCAAGATGAACCGGACCGTCGACCCCCGCGACATCGCCGCCCACGGCCGCCTCGACCAGCGCGGCGAGGACCTGGCGAGCGGCGCGGCCGGCGTCAATCTCGTCGGCTATATCACGGTCTCCTCCCGCAATCCCGACGCGCTCGCCCGCGACAAGCGCACCATCCGCGCCTCGGCGGGCAAGTCGTACCTGAAGCTGGAGTGGTGCGATCGCGAGCACCACCGGGCGTTCGTGAACACCCTGCCGTTCGCCACCGGCATCCGCCGATGACCCCGACGATCCCGATGTTCCTGATGTCCGCCGACACGGCCGGAAGGTAGGCGCTGCACTATGCGGGATCCGCTGACCGCTCTCACCGATGCCTTCACCGCGTTCCTGTTCGGGAAGGTGGAGACGACCCGGCTTCCGGTGCGTACGTCGACGGGGCAGGCACAGGCCGTCTATCTGCCGACGGCCGCGCCGGGCCTCGGCGACTCCGGGGTGATCATCGGCCGCGAGGTGTACTCCGGCAAGGGCTACATCTACGACCCCTTCCAGCTCTACGGTCAGCAGCTCCCGGCCCCCCACTGGCTGGTGCTCGGCGAGTCCGGCAACGGCAAGTCGGCGCTGGAGAAGACTTACGTACTAAGGCAGTTGAGGTTCAAGGACCGTCAGGTCGTCGTCCTCGACGCACAGGGCGAGGACGGCGTCGGCGAGTGGAACCTCATCGCCGAAGAGCTGGGCATAACTCCCATCCGGCTCGACCCGACGGCCGCCCTGGACATGGGCATCCGGCTCAACCCGCTGGACCCGGCGATCACTTCGACGGGCCAGCTGGCGCTGCTGCGCACCATCATCGAGGTCGCGCTCGGGCACGGCCTCGACGAGCGCTCCGGCTTCGCGCTGAAGGTCGCGCACGCGTACGTGAACGAGACGATCGTCGACCGGCAGCCGGTCCTGCCCGACATCGTCGAGCAGCTCCGCCACCCGGAACCGGAGTCGGCGGAGGCCATGAACGTGGCCCTCGAGGACGTCCGGGCCTGGGGCCTCGACGTGGCGCTCGTCATCGACCGGCTCGTCGACGGCGACCTGCGCGGCATGTTCGACGGCCCGACGACGGTCGGCATCGACCTCGACGCCCCGCTGATCGTCTTCGACCTGTCCCACATCGACCGGAACTCGATCGCGATGCCGATCCTGATGGCGATCGTGGGCGTGTGGCTGGAGCACACCTGGATCCGCCCCGACCGGAAGAAGCGCATCTTCCTGGTCGAGGAGGCCTGGCACATCATCAACAGCCCCTTCGTGGCCCAGCTCTTCCAGCGGCTCCTGAAGTTCGGCCGCCGCCTCGGCCTGTCCTTCGTGGCGGTCGTCCACCACCTGAGCGACGTGGTCGACGGCGCGGCCGCCAAGGAAGCGGCGGCGATCCTGAAGATGGCTTCCACGAGGACGATCTACGCCCAGAAGGCGGACGAGGCGAGAGCCACGGGCCGGGTGCTCGGACTGCCCCGGTGGGCCGTCGAGATCATCCCGACGCTCTCCCCCGGCATCGCCGTCTGGGACGTCAACGGCAACGTACAGGTGGTCAAACACCTGGTCACCGAGACCGAACGCCCACTGGTGTTCACCGACCGCGCCATGACGGAATCGTCCGCCGAGCAGTTCGTGGACGAGGCCCTGGAGGCGGCGGAGCTCGAGGCCGAGGAACGGGCGGCCGCGTTCGTGGAGCAGCGCCTGGGCGGCTCCGAGTCCACGGTGGCATGAACGGTGGCATGACAGGAATGCGGGACGAGCGGGGGCACCGGATGGAGCGGGGTTACCACCGGGACGACCGGGAGGGGCGTGGCCGGGGCGGTGTGCCCGACGGGCTGCTGGTCGGGGTCCTGGCGTTCCTCCTTGGCATGACGATCCTGGCGTGGACGGCGACGGGCCTCGCGGGCCTCTTCACGAAGGGCGCGTGGCCGACGTCCGTGACGTTCGCGAACACGCCGCTGGCCATGCGCTCGTTGATCACCCGCCCGCACGACATCCCCGGCGCATGGCCCGGCACCCCCGCCGCCGAACTGTCCGGCTACGGCCTCTTCTGGGGCCTGTTCATCGGCCAGCTGATGATCCTGGTCGTCCTGGCGGTCTTCGTGGCGGGAACGGTGGCGCGGTGGCGCGCGGTCCGGAAGAAGCGTCGCACTCAGCCCATTCAAGCCCCGCACTTGGACGAGAGCCAGCGGGGTCCGGGGCAGAGCCCCGAGACGCCAACCACGCCTCCGGTAATTCAAGCCCCGCACTCGGACGAGAGCCAGCGGGGCCCCGGGCAGAGCCCCGAGACCGCAACCCCGCCCCCCGCAACCACACCCGTACCGGCCCAACGCGGACCCGTCCACCTCGGCCCGCCGGCCGCCCGCCACCCCCTCGCCATGGAAGCCATCCAGGACGCCGAAGGCCCCGTCCTCGTGATCACGTCGTCCGCGGACGTCTGGTCGGAGACCAAGGACGCCCGCGCCAAACTCGGCCCCGTCCTCCTCTACGACCCCACCCACCGCTGCGACACCCCCGCCCGCATGCACTGGAACCCGGCCGCCGGCTGCACCGACAAGGAGACCGCGGCGGCCCGCGCCACCGCCCTGCTCGCCCCGATAAGGCCCACGGCCAAACTGGACTCGGCGCTCGCCGAGGCCGCGACCACCCTGCTGCGCAGCTACCTGCACGCGGCGGCCGTCGACGGCAAACCGTTTCGCCATGTCCACCGCTGGGCCCAGGGCACCCAGGTCCAGGACGCCGTACGCATCCTCCGTACGAACCCGAAGGCGGCAGCGGGCACCGCGGGCGAACTCGAGGCGGCCCTCACCTCGCACCCCGAACGCCGCGACATGGCACAGGAGTTGACGGCCCGCGCACTGTCCTCCCTCTTCTCGGTGCACATCCGTGAGGCGTGCACGCCCAACCGAACGGATGCGCTCACTCTGGATTCCTTCGTCAACGAAGGGGGCACGCTTTATGTGGTCGGTGAACCCATCGAGGACCCGAAGGGGCAGCCCGGTGCGATGCCCCTGCTCACGGCCCTCGCCTCGAGCGTGGTCGAGCACGGCCGCCGCGTGGCCGCACGGTCACCTGCCGGCCGGCTCGACCCACCAATGACGCTCGTCCTCGACGACGTCGCGGCGGTGGCTCCGCTTCCCCAACTGCCGGAGCTGCTGGCCACGGGAGCGGACCAGGGGCTGGTCACCCTGGCCCTGCTCCGGTCCAGGGAACAGGGCCGCACCCGCTGGCCGGACGCGGAACTCCCGCTCGGTTAGGCCCTACCGGCCGTACAGCTTCAGAAACACCCCGAGCCCACTGGACACGCGGGCGTCGACCTCGGCGTCGGACATCGGCACCACCCCGAAGAACGTATCCACCGTGACGGACCCGGGGATCAGCAGCAGGAAGTGCCGCCCGGCCTCCGCGGAGTTGGCCTCGTCGACCGCCAGGTGCCCCTGCTCGCCGAGCCGGAGCAGCGCCGCGCGCACCGCTTCCGCCGTCCCCCGCGGGCCGATCCGCTGCCACTCCTCGATGACGTCGGCGGGCAGATGCGAGCCCTCCGAGATGATGTGTCGTACGAGAAGCATGTGCGGCTCGTGGTCGCCGCGCCGCCCCATCCACTCCCGGGCGAGCGCGAGCAGATCCTTCTCGACGTCCGCCACCTTGCCCAAGTGCCGCTCGATCAAGGCGACATGAGCAGCCGTCACATTCCTGGCACTGTCGATGAGAACCTCGCGAAAAAGATTCTCTTTGCCACCGAAGTGGTTGTAGAGCGTGCGCGTGGAGACCCCTGCTTCCGCAGCGATCTCGTCGATACCCGCGCGCGCGTACCCCTCGCGGCCGAAGACCGTCCGCGCCCCGCGCATCAGCGCCTGCCGCTTCTCGACCGTGCCCTTGCGCGGGATACGCCCCGACTCCTGTGTCATGCCACTCCGCCCTCCGCCGTGCTCGTCCAGCCTAGACACAGAGACCTAGGTACAACGACTGTTGCACTTCTTACAACCACGGTTGTACTTTACCGGCATGGCAACCGAATCCCAGGCTTCGGCGGCCCGCGAAGTCGGCGGCAGCCGCTCCACGTTCACTCTCCTCGTCGTGCTCCTCGGCATGCTCACCCTGCCGATGGCCATGTCCGGCACCACGGTCGCGCTCCCGCGCATCGGCGCCGACCTCGACGCCACGGGCGCCGCGTTGCAGTGGGTGGTCGTCGGCTACTTCCTCGCCGCGTCCTCGTTCATGCTGGTCGCGGGCTCGCTCGGCGATCTCCACGGCCGCCGCCGGATCCTCACGGCGGGCGCCACGCTCTACACGGCGGGCACCCTCGCCTCGGCCCTCGCCCCGAACATCCTGCTCCTCGACGCGGCCCGGATCCTGTCCGGCATCGGCGCCGCGGGCGTCATGGCCAGCGGCAGCTCGCTGCTCGCCGCGACGTTCACGGGCCCCGCCCGCACCCGCGTCTTCGCCTCGCTCGGCACCACGGCGGGCCTCGGCCTCGCCTTCGGCCCGACGTTCTCCGGCTGGCTCGTGGACGCGGTCGGCTGGCGCGCCACCTTCCTGTCGTACGTCGCCGTGGGCGCGGTCATCGTCGTCGGCACCCGCCTGATGCCGGAGTCCCGGGCGGACACGAGCCCGCGCGTCGACAAGGCGGGCGCGGCCACCTTCATCGCCGGCCTCGCCCTGGCCCTCTACGCGATCACGCAGGGCTCCAAGTCCGGCTGGGCGGCGGTGCCGACCCTCGTCCCCGCGGCCCTGTCCCTCGCGCTGCTCCTCACCTTCGTACGCGTCGAACGCCGCCTCGTCCGCACCGGCAACGGCCGCCCGATCCTCGACCTGCGGCTCGCCCGCAACCCGGCGTTCCTCGGCTGGGCGGTCGGCTCCTTCGGGCTCGGCGCGGGCACCACCGGCGTCCTCGCCTACCTGCCGACCTACCTCCAGGGCGCGAACGGCACGACGGCCCGCGCGGCCGGCCTCACGCTGCTGCTGATGACGGTGCCGATCCTGGCCCTGCCCCCGCTCGGCGCCCGCCTGGTCAACCGGGGCGTGCGGGCCCGCCACATCCTGACCCTGTCCCTGCTCCTGCTGGCGGCGGGCAACGCGTGGCTCACCACGCTCCACCCGGGCATCCCGGTGACATCGCTGGCGGGCCCACTGCTCACCATCGGCGCGGGCCAGGGCCTCTCCATCGGCATCATCGACGCCCAGGCCATGTCGATGGTCGCCCCGTCCGAGGTCGGCATGGCCTCCGGCTTCCTCAACACGGTCCGCGGCGGCACGGGCGCCATCATGCTCACGATCTTCGGCGCCCTCCTCCTCGCATCCCTCGAACCCCGGGTGGGCTCGGCGCCCCTGGCAGCAAGGATCACGGCAGGCACGGGCGGCCACGCCCAGGAATTCACGGAGTCGTGGCGGGTGACGCTCTGGTCGACAACGGCCTTGCTAACGGCCCTGGCCGCACTGGCCTACAGGCTACTGACGGCTGTGAGCACGCACCCCGCCCCCGCTACGGACAGCCATCCCGCCCCCGCTGTGAGCACGCGCCCCGCCCCCACTGCGGGCAGCCATTCCACCCCCGCTGTGAGCACGCGCCCCGCCCCCACTGCGGACAGCCATCCCGCCCCCGCTGTGGGCAGGCGTCCCGCACGGCGGGACGGGTGGGCACAGCCCCCGTCGCCGCGCAACGAAACAACCACGCACACCGAGTCAACCCGATAACCACGGAGGACCGCACCATGACCACGACCACAACCACGCCCACCCGCCCCCTCCGCGTAGGCGTCGTCGTCGGATCCACCCGCGACGGCCGCCTCGCCCCCACCGTCAGCACCTGGTTCACGTCCCAGGCCGAACGCCACACCCCCGAAACCCACTTCGACGTCATCGACCTGACCGACCTGGACCTCCCCGGAACCCACCCCGGCTGGGGCCACGAACCAACCGCGGCCCAGGCCGAGTTGGCGGCCCGCGTGGACGCCGCAGACGCCTACGTGGTGATCACCCCCGAGTACAACCACAGCTTCCCGGCCCACCTGAAGCACTTCATCGACCTGCACCGCGACGAGTGGAAGGCCAAGCCGGTCGGCTTCGTCTCGTACGGCGGCGTGGGCGGCGGCCTCCGCGCCGTGGAACAACTCCGCCTGGTCTTCGCCGAGTTGCACTGCACGACGATCCGCGACGGCGTCAGCTTCCACCAGGCCCACAGCGGCCTCTTCGCCGAGGAGGGACCGGCCCACGACGAGCAGGGCGCGGCCGGCGCCGCCAAGGTCATGCTCGACCAGCTGGCCTGGTGGGCCCACGCCCTGCGCACGGCCCGGACGGAACACCCGTACGGCTAAAGCCGCTTGAGCTCCATCTCGCGCTCCACCTTGGAGGGGTCGCCCGGATGCGGGACGGCCCCTCCCGTGCGGACGAAGCCGAACTTCCGGTAGAACCCCTCGGCCCGCTGATTGTCCTCATGGACGTACAACCGCACCCGCGTCACACCGTCGAGTCCGAACGCCCACTCCACGGCCGCGGAGAACAGGGCGTCCGCCACCCCGCTCCCGCGCGCCTCGGGCCGTACGAACACCGCGACGAGCTGCGCCTGCCGCCGCTCGACGGCCTCCCCGAAGAAGTCCACGGCGCCCGCCTCCTCCACGAGCACCACCACGCTGCCGTCCCAGCGCCCGCCCTCGCCGGCCTCCGCGACGAAGCCGGCCTCCGCGACGAACTGCAGCGCCGTCGTCCCGTGCGCGGCCCGCTCGGCCCGCCCCCGCCAGAACTCGTCCGGCTGGGCCAACGCGTCCTCGTACGTCTCCAGATACGCGAGCGGCGCCGCCGGATCCCGCAGCGCCGCGAGCCGCAGCTCCCTCGTGGCACGCCATTCGTCGGCCCGAACGGGTCTGATCACGTAGTCCATACATCCGCACCCTAAGGGCCCCTAGTCCCCCGGTACTACGGCATTTCCGCAGCCCGATGCCCCGGTCCGACGCCCGCGCGGCCCCGCCCACGGCACCGTACTCACATGACGATCCGAGCCCACGGCCTCACGAAACGCTACGGCGGCAAGTCCGGCAAGACAGTCGTCGAGGACCTCACCTTCACGGTCGAGCCCGGCACGGTCACCGGCTTCCTCGGCCCCAACGGCGCAGGCAAGTCCACGACCATGCGCATGCTGCTCGGCCTGGACACCCCGACCGCAGGCCGCGCCACGATCGGCGGCCGCGCCTACGCCACCCACCCGGCCCCGCTCACCGAGGTCGGCGCGCTCCTGGAGGCGAAGGCCGTCCACCCCGGCCGCACCGCCTTCCACCACCTCACGGCGCTCGCCCTCACGCACGGCATCCCGCGCTCCCGCGTCGAGACGGTCCTCGACCTCGCGGGCCTCACCGAGGTGGCGGACAAGCGCGTCAAGGGCTTCTCCCTCGGCATGGGCCAGCGCCTCGGCATCGCGGCGGCGCTCCTCGGCGACCCGGCCACGATCGTCCTCGACGAACCGGTCAACGGCCTCGACCCCGAGGGCGTCCTCTGGATCCGCACCCTCCTCAAGTCCCTTGCCCAGCAAGGTCGTACGGTCCTGGTCTCGTCGCACCTGATGAGCGAGATGGCGCTGACGGCCGACCACTTGGTCATCATCGGCCGCGGCAGGCTGCTCACGGACACGACGGTGGACTCCTTCGTACGGGAGGCAGGCGCCGGAGCCATCAAGGTGGTCACGCCCTCGGCGACCGAACTCGCCGCGCGTCTGGCCGGCCCGTCGGTGACGGTGACCAGCGACAGCCCCGGAACGCTGGAGGTGCGCGGCACGGACGCCGAGCACATCGGCCGCACCGCCGCCGCCCACGGCATCCCGCTGTTCGAACTCACCCCGCGCGCCGCGTCGTTGGAGCAGGCCTTCATGGACCTGACCCGGGATTTCGTCGAGTACAACGCCTCCGTGAAGGGACACGCAGCATGAGCACCGCCACGATCGCCCGCCCCACCAGCACCACGTCCTCTTACGCCGTGACGCCGGCGCGCGTGCTGCGCTCCGAGTGGCACAAGTTCTGGACGGTCCGCTCCACTTGGATCACCCTGCTCTCCTCGACGGTCCTGGTCGTCGGCCTCGGACTGCTGGTCTCCGCCAACTACGACACGGGAAACCGGAAGTTCGTCGATCCGGTCGGGATCGGCCTGGCCGGCGCCCAGATCGCCCAGATCGCCCTGCCGGTCCTGGGTGTCCTGATGATCGCGGGCGAATACACAAGCGGGATGATCCGGGCCTCGCTCACCGCGGTGCCCAAGCGGGCCCCGGTCCTGTGGTCGAAGGCCGCCGTCCTCGCGGCCATCGTCTTCCCGCTGACACTGGCGACCTGCCTGATCGCCTACCCGCTGAGCCAGGCCTTCCTGGCCGGGACCGACCAGGAGGCTGCCCTCACCGATCCGGGCGTCCTCACCGCCGTCGCGGGAGTGGCCGCCGGGATCACGGCCCTGTCGGTCTTCGCCCTCGGGCTCGGAGCCGTGCTCCGCTCGGTCGCGGGCGGCATCTCGGCCTTCGTCGGCGGCGTCATGATCCTCCCGGAGGTCATCTCCATGATCCCGGTGGACGCTGTGGACACCGCGATCGAGTACTTCCCGGTCCAGGCCGCGGGCAACGTGGGCGCCCTCGACCCCATCGCGGGAGCACCCTCGCCGACCGCGTCCCTGATCGCCCTGGTGCTGTGGGCGGTCGGCTCGGTCACCGTCGCCGCGCTCTTCCTCAAGCGGCGGGACGTATGACCCGGCGTGCCGGAGGATGATCCCGTGACCGATCAGCAGACAGAGGGTGCCCGCGCCGCGGGCACCCTCTCGTCCACCCGCCCGCTGCAGCAACTCCTCCAGCACATCCGCGCCTTCGACAGGCGCAGGCCGTGGGTGTGGGACCTCATCGTCACGCTGTTCTGGGTGGGCGCCGCCCTCACGGACTACGCGAGCAGCGGCTGGCGCATGATCGCCCAGAACCTGAACGTGCCGGACTGGCAGCTCCTCGTCCTCAGCCTGGGCTTCTCCGTGCCGCTCTACTGGCGCCGCCGCCACCCCATGGCCGTCCTCCTCGCGACCGCGCCCTTCGCGCTCGCCAACGGCTGGACGGGCGCCATCCTCCAGGCCCACTTCGCCCAGCTCATCGCGGTGTTCAACCTGGCCGTGCTCCGCCCGCTCAAGCAGCTCGCCCCCGCCGCCCTGATCGTCCTCGTCCCCCTGGTCCCCGGCGCCCTGCGCTATCCGCTCGCGGCCTGGGACGGCTCCTTCGGCCCGGCGACCTGGGGCTTCGCCCTCACCGCGCTGCTCGGCATCGCAGTCCGCTCCCGCAAGGAGCATCTCGCCTCGCTCGTCGAGCACGCCCACCGTCTCGAGATCGAGCGCGACCAGCAGGCCCAGCTCGCCGCCGCGGCCGAACGCACCCGTATCGCCCGCGAGATGCACGACATCATCGGCCACAACCTCTCCGTCATCACGGGCCTCGCCGACGGCGGCTCGTACGCTGCCGCCCGCAACCCGGAACGCGCGGGCCAGGCCCTCACCGCCATCGCCACCACCAGCCGCAATGCCCTCACGGAACTCCGCCGCCTCCTCGACGTACTGGGCGAGGAAGCCCCCTCGCCCACGGCGGAGCTGACCCCGGCACCCGCACTCGACGACCTCGACTCCCTGATCGAAGGCGTACGTTCGGCAGGACTCCCGGTCCTCAGGAAGGTCGAGGGCGAACCGATACCGCTGCCGGCGGGCCTGGAACTCACGGTGTACCGAGTGGTCCAGGAGGCCCTCACCAACACCCTGAAGCACGGCGGCCCATCGGCGACCTCCGAACTGCTCGTCTCGTACGCGACCGACGCGGTGACCGTGACCATCACGGACACCGGCCGCGGCGCACGCACAGACGACCCCCGCACCGACGACCACGGAACCGGCCGCGGCATTGCGGGCATGAGAGAGCGAACGGCCCTCTACCGGGGCACACTTGAGGCCGGACCACGACCGGCCGGCGGCTGGCGGGTACACCTCCGCATCCCGATCCCGGAAGGGCCCACTGCGTGACGACCGTCCTCATCGTCGACGACCAGCCCATGCAGCGCTTCGGCTTCCGCATGCTCCTGGAGAGCCAGGACGACCTACGGGTCGCGGGCGAGGCGGGCACGGGCACGGAGGCGGTCCGCCTCGCGGCCGAGCTCGCCCCCGACGTGGTCCTGATGGACATCCGCATGCCCGGCATGGACGGCATCGAGGCCACGCGCCGCATCACCGCCTCGGGCCCCGAGGGCCCGCGCATCCTGATCCTCACCACGTTCGACATGGACGAGTACGCGTACGCGGGCCTGCGGGCTGGCGCCTCCGGCTTCCTCATCAAGGACGCGCTCCCCGAGGAACTCCTGGCAGGCATCCGCGCGGTGGCCGCCGGCGACGCGATCGTCGCCCCCAGCCTGACCCGCCGCCTCCTGGACGCGTACGTCCACCACCTCCCGGCCACCGCGGGCACTCCCCCGGCCGCCGATCCACGCATCGCCTCCCTCACGGACCGCGAACGCGAGATCCTCACGGTCATCGCCCAGGGCTGGAGCAACGCCGAGGTCGCCGAACGTCTGCACCTCGCGGAATCGACGGTGAAAACCCATGTCTCCCGCATTCTGGCGAAGACGGGGGCGCGGGACAGAGTGCAGGCGGTGATCGTGGCGTACGACGCGAAACTGGTGGAGCCCGCATAACGCGCATTGACCCTAAACGCAGAAAAGCCCCGGACCGTATCCCGGTCCGGGGCTTTTCTTCAAAAATAGTTCGGCGGCGTCCTACTCTCCCACAGGGTCCCCCCTGCAGTACCATCGGCGCTGTGAGGCTTAGCTTCCGGGTTCGGAATGTAACCGGGCGTTTCCCTCACGCTATGACCACCGAAACACTATGAAACTGTCAACCGCACCGTAGTCGTGGCCCGACATACGGGGTTGTTCGTGGTTTCAGAACCAACACAGTGGACGCGAGCAACTGAGGACAAGCCCTCGGCCTATTAGTACCGGTCACCTCCACACCTTGCGGTGCTTCCAGATCCGGCCTATCAACCCAGTCGTCTACTGGGAGCCTTAACCCCTCAAAGGGGGTGGGAATACTCATCTCGAAGCAGGCTTCCCGCTTAGATGCTTTCAGCGGTTATCCTTTCCGAACGTAGCCAACCAGCCATGCCCTTGGCAGGACAACTGGCACACCAGAGGTTCGTCCGTCCCGGTCCTCTCGTACTAGGGACAGCCCTTCTCAATATTCCTACGCGCACAGAGGATAGGGACCGAACTGTCTCACGACGTTCTAAACCCAGCTCGCGTACCGCTTTAATGGGCGAACAGCCCAACCCTTGGGACCGACTCCAGCCCCAGGATGCGACGAGCCGACATCGAGGTGCCAAACCATCCCGTCGATATGGACTCTTGGGGAAGATCAGCCTGTTATCCCCGGGGTACCTTTTATCCGTTGAGCGACGGCGCTTCCACAAGCCACCGCCGGATCACTAGTCCCGACTTTCGTCCCTGCTCGACCCGTCGGTCTCACAGTCAAGCTCCCTTGTGCACTTACACTCAACACCTGATTACCAACCAGGCTGAGGGAACCTTTGGGCGCCTCCGTTACTCTTTGGGAGGCAACCGCCCCAGTTAAACTACCCATCAGACACTGTCCCTGATCCGGATCACGGACCCAGGTTAGACATCCAGCACGACCAGAGTGGTATTTCAACGACGACTCCACAACCACTGGCGTGGCCGCTTCAAAGTCTCCCACCTATCCTACACAAGCCGAACCGAACACCAATATCAAACTATAGTAAAGGTCCCGGGGTCTTTCCGTCCTTCTGCGCGAAACGAGCATCTTTACTCGTAGTGCAATTTCACCGGGCCTATGGTTGAGACAGTCGAGAAGTCGTTACGCCATTCGTGCAGGTCGGAACTTACCCGACAAGGAATTTCGCTACCTTAGGATGGTTATAGTTACCACCGCCGTTTACTGGCGCTTAAGTTCTCAGCTTCGCCACACCGAAATGTGACTAACCGGTCCCCTTAACGTTCCAGCACCGGGCAGGCGTCAGTCCGTATACATCGCCTTACGGCTTCGCACGGACCTGTGTTTTTAGTAAACAGTCGCTTCTCGCTGGTCTCTGCGGCCACCCCCAGCTCATGGAGCAAGTCCAATCACCAGGAATGGCCCCCCTTCTCCCGAAGTTACGGGGGCATTTTGCCGAGTTCCTTAACCATAGTTCACCCGAACGCCTCGGTATTCTCTACCTGACCACCTGAGTCGGTTTAGGGTACGGGCCGCCATGAAACTCGCTAGAGGCTTTTCTCGACAGCATAGGATCATCCACTTCACCACAATCGGCTCGGCATCAGGTCTCACCCTCATGTCTCCCGGATTTACCTAGAAGACGGGCTACACCCTTACCCCGGGACTACCATCGCCCGGGCTGGACTACCTTCCTGCGTCACCCCATCGCTCACCTACTACCAGCTTGGGCCGGCGGCTCCACCACTTTCCATTCCCCGAAGGGTCCGGAACGGCTTCACGGCCTTAGCATCACTGGATTCGATGTCTTTCGCGTCACAGCGGGTACCGGAATATCAACCGGTTATCCATCGACTACGCCTGTCGGCCTCGCCTTAGGTCCCGACTTACCCTGGGCAGATCAGCTTGACCCAGGAACCCTTAGTCAATCGGCGCACACGTTTCTCACGTGTGTATCGCTACTCATGCCTGCATTCTCACTCGTGAACCGTCCACAACTACCTTCCGGTGCTGCTTCACCCGGCACACGACGCTCCCCTACCCATCACAGCGGGCGTTGGCCCTATAGCTGCAATGACACGACTTCGGCGGTACGCTTGAGCCCCGCTACATTGTCGGCGCGGAATCACTTGACCAGTGAGCTATTACGCACTCTTTCAAGGGTGGCTGCTTCTAAGCCAACCTCCTGGTTGTCTCTGCGACTCCACATCCTTTCCCACTTAGCGTACGCTTAGGGGCCTTAGTCGATGCTCTGGGCTGTTTCCCTCTCGACCATGGAGCTTATCCCCCACAGTCTCACTGCCGTGCTCTCACTTACCGGCATTCGGAGTTTGGCTAAGGTCAGTAACCCGGTAGGGCCCATCGCCTATCCAGTGCTCTACCTCCGGCAAGAAACACACGACGCTGCACCTAAATGCATTTCGGGGAGAACCAGCTATCACGGAGTTTGATTGGCCTTTCACCCCTAACCACAGGTCATCCCCCAGGTTTTCAACCCTGGTGGGTTCGGTCCTCCACGAAGTCTTACCTCCGCTTCAACCTGCCCATGGCTAGATCACTCCGCTTCGGGTCTTGAGCGCGCTACTAAATCGCCCTATTCGGACTCGCTTTCGCTACGGCTTCCCCACACGGGTTAACCTCGCAACACACCGCAAACTCGCAGGCTCATTCTTCAAAAGGCACGCAGTCACGACGCATTGAGTAAACTCAATGCGCGACGCTCCCACGGCTTGTAGGCACACGGTTTCAGGTACTATTTCACTCCGCTCCCGCGGTACTTTTCACCATTCCCTCACGGTACTATCCGCTATCGGTCACCAGGGAATATTTAGGCTTAACGGGTGGTCCCGCCAGATTCACACAGGATTTCTCGGGCCCCGTGCTACTTGGGTGTCTCTCAAACGAGCCGTTAATGTTTCGACTACGGGGGTCTTACCCTCTACGCCGGACCTTTCGCATGTCCTTCGCCTACATCAACGGTTTCTTACTCGTCTCACGGCCGGCAGACCGTAAAAGAGAGATCCCACAACCCCGCACACGCAACCCCTGCCGGGTCTCACACGTATACGGTTTGGCCTCATCCAGTTTCGCTCGCCACTACTCCCGGAATCACGGTTGTTTTCTCTTCCTGCGGGTACTGAGATGTTTCACTTCCCCGCGTTCCCTCCACACTGCCTATATATTCAGCAGCGGGTGACAGCCCATGACGACTGCCGGGTTTCCCCATTCGGAAACCCCCGGATCAAAGCCTGGTTGACGACTCCCCGGGGACTATCGTGGCCTCCCACGTCCTTCATCGGTTCCTGGTGCCAAGGCATCCACCGTGCGCCCTTAAAAACTTGGCCACAGATGCTCGCGTCCACTGTGCAGTTCTCAAACAACGACCAACCACCCATCACCCCGAACCCTTAAAGTTCGAGTGCACTGGGGCCGGCACTGAAGGCGACCGTTACGGCCGTACCTTCAGATACCCAACAGCGTGCCCGGCCCGACCTGTTCACTCTCACGTTCCACGCCGAAGCAGTACTAGTGAAGCCAACCGATCGTGCCGAATAATCAACGTTCCACCCATGAGCAACCACCGTCGAACGTTTGCCGACGTAGTGGCCTCTGACCTCGTCCCGAAGGACTCGGTAAGAAGTGCTCCTTAGAAAGGAGGTGATCCAGCCGCACCTTCCGGTACGGCTACCTTGTTACGACTTCGTCCCAATCGCCAGTCCCACCTTCGACAGCTCCCTCCCACAAGGGGTTGGGCCACCGGCTTCGGGTGTTACCGACTTTCGTGACGTGACGGGCGGTGTGTACAAGGCCCGGGAACGTATTCACCGCAGCAATGCTGATCTGCGATTACTAGCAACTCCAACTTCATGGGGTCGAGTTGCAGACCCCAATCCGAACTGAGACCGACTTTTTGAGATTCGCTCCACCTTGCGGTATCGCAGCTCATTGTATCGGCCATTGTAGCACGTGTGCAGCCCAAGACATAAGGGGCATGATGACTTGACGTCGTCCCCACCTTCCTCCGAGTTGACCCCGGCGGTCTCCTGTGAGTCCCCATCACCCCGAAGGGCATGCTGGCAACACAGAACAAGGGTTGCGCTCGTTGCGGGACTTAACCCAACATCTCACGACACGAGCTGACGACAGCCATGCACCACCTGTACACCGACCACAAGGGGGCGCCTGTCTCCAGACGTTTCCGGTGTATGTCAAGCCTTGGTAAGGTTCTTCGCGTTGCGTCGAATTAAGCCACATGCTCCGCTGCTTGTGCGGGCCCCCGTCAATTCCTTTGAGTTTTAGCCTTGCGGCCGTACTCCCCAGGCGGGGCACTTAATGCGTTAGCTGCGGCGCGGACAACGTGGAATGTTGCCCACACCTAGTGCCCACCGTTTACGGCGTGGACTACCAGGGTATCTAATCCTGTTCGCTCCCCACGCTTTCGCTCCTCAGCGTCAGTAATGGCCCAGAGATCCGCCTTCGCCACCGGTGTTCCTCCTGATATCTGCGCATTTCACCGCTACACCAGGAATTCCGATCTCCCCTACCACACTCTAGCTAGCCCGTATCGACTGCAGACTCGGGGTTAAGCCCCGAGCTTTCACAATCGACGTGACAAGCCGCCTACGAGCTCTTTACGCCCAATAATTCCGGACAACGCTTGCGCCCTACGTATTACCGCGGCTGCTGGCACGTAGTTAGCCGGCGCTTCTTCTGCAGGTACCGTCACTTTCGCTTCTTCCCTGCTGAAAGAGGTTTACAACCCGAAGGCCGTCATCCCTCACGCGGCGTCGCTGCATCAGGCTTTCGCCCATTGTGCAATATTCCCCACTGCTGCCTCCCGTAGGAGTCTGGGCCGTGTCTCAGTCCCAGTGTGGCCGGTCGCCCTCTCAGGCCGGCTACCCGTCGTCGCCTTGGTGAGCCATTACCTCACCAACAAGCTGATAGGCCGCGGGCTCATCCTTCACCGCCGGAGCTTTTAACCCCCATCCAGGAGAATGGGAGTGTTATCCGGTATTAGACCTCGTTTCCAAGGCTTGTCCCAGAGTGAAGGGCAGATTGCCCACGTGTTACTCACCCGTTCGCCACTAATCCACCCCGAAGGGCTTCATCGTTCGACTTGCATGTGTTAAGCACGCCGCCAGCGTTCGTCCTGAGCCAGGATCAAACTCTCCGTGAATGTTTCCCCGTAATCGGGGTGACACCACGAGAGCGGAACAGTCGGAGGAATAATCCGACCGTTCACAGCGTCCTCGCTGTGCGCCTGCCGACCAATTAAGGTCTGCAGGACTTTTCAAAGGAACCTCGCCCCAGCAGATGCTGGAGACGGGGTATCAACATATCTGGCGTTGATTTTTGGCACGCTGTTGAGTTCTCAAGGAACGGACGCTTCCTTTGTACTCACCCTCTCGGGCTTTCCTCCGGGCGCTTCCCTTCGGTATTTCGTGTTTCCGACTCTATCAGACCGTTTCACCGGCCGATTTCCTCGGGGTCTTGCTGGTCTTGCTCTTCGCTTTCCGGCCTTTCGGCTTTCCGGCGAGTCCGACTCTATCAGATCCTTTCGGGCCTGATTCCCAGTCAGCTGGGTTTGTCTTCCCGGCTGTTGGGCCGTTCCGACGTTCCAAACTTTAGCGGATTCCCGGCCCCCGAGCGAATCGGGGGTTCGGAATTGAATTCGGGCACGCCGAATAGAATCCCGGTTGGGAGATCGTGCTGAGATTGGGTGCCGCTTGAGCGGCGGATGTGCTGCCGAAGAACCGTTACGGCCCCGTGGCAACCCGAGGTACCTTACGGACCGGGGAAGGCCGTGTCAACCCTCCCCCTGCCCGGCTTCAGCCGAGGTCGTTGAGGCGCCCGCCGGCGTCCGGCTGGGCGTCTTCCACGCGACGTAGAAGACGGGTGAGGACCTCGCCCAGCGCGCTGCGCTCCTTCGGGTTGAGGTCCTGGAGCAGGTCCTCCTCGAAGACGGACGCGAGGCGCATCGCCTCCAGCCACTTCTCGCGGCCCTCCGCGGTCAGCTCCACGATGACGCGGACGCGGTTGTTCTCGTCGCGGTCGCGGGTGACCAGGCCCTCCTGGACCATGCGGTCGATGCGGTGGGTCATCGCGGCGGGGGTCAGGCCGAGGCGCTTGGCGAGGTCGCCGGGGCCCATCCGGTAGGGGGCGCCGGAGAGGACGAGGGCCTTGAGGACCTCCCAGTCCGTGTTGCTGATCCCTATCTCGGCGGTCTGGCGTCCGTACGCCACGTTCATGCGGCGGTTGAGTCTGCCGAGCGCCGAGACGATCTGCTCGACCTGGGGGTCGAGGGCCTGGAACTCGCGCTGGTACGCGGCGATCTGCTCTTCGAGCGTCGGCTCGGCCGCCGGTGCGCCTGGGGTGTCCGCCATGCCGCGCAGTATGGCACGGGAGTGGTTGGCGTTGAAGTCCTTGAGTATGTACTCTTTAGCTTCGAACTTTAGCTTCGAAGTCTTCAGGGTTAAGGCCCCGACCAGCGAAAGGGCAGGTGAAAGTGACCAGGGCGATGGGCGCCGCGATGCGCCGAATTCAGGTGGGCAGCGCGCTGAGCGCGTTCGGCATCGGCTTCACGGTTCCGTTCCTCTACGTGTACGTGGCGGAGGTCCGGGGGCTCGGGGCCAGTGCGGCGGGGATCGTGCTGGCCGCCTTCGCCATGGCCGCCCTGGTCGTCCTGCCCTTCACCGGTCGTGCCATCGACCGGCGCGGTCCGCTGCCTGTGCTCGTCGCGGCCTCGGTCGTGGCGTCCGTCGGAGCGGTCGGGCTCGGGTTCGCCACGTATGAACCGGCCGCCATCGTGGCCGCCGCGGTGCTGGGAGCCGGGACGGCGGTGCTGCAGCCGGCGCTCGCGACCATGATCGTGTGGTGCTCCGCGCCGGAGACGCGCACCCGTTCGTTCGCGACGCAGTTCTTCCTGCAGAACCTGGGGCTCGGCATCGGCGGGCTCATCGGCGGCCAGATCGTCGACGAGTCCAAGCCCGACAGCTTCCTGCTGCTCTTCTCCATCGAGGCCGTGATGTTCCTGGTGCTCGCCGGGATCGTGCTGACCGTGCGGATGCCGCAGGCGCCCGCGCTCGGTGAGGCCGTGCCGAAGGACGAGGGCAAGGGCGGCATGCGGGCGCTGCTCGGGCACCGGGCGATGGTGCAGCTGTGCGTACTCGGGTTCGTGCTGTTCTTCGCCTGCTACGGGCAGTTCGAGTCGGGGCTGAGTGCCTACGGCGTCGAGGCGGCCGGGATCTCGGCGTCCACGCTCGGCATCGCGCTCGCCGCCAACACGGCGATGATCGTGATCGCCCAGTTCGCCGTGCTCAAGCTCGTCGAGCGCAGGAAGCGGTCGCGGGTGATCGCCGCGGTGGGGCTCATCTGGACCGTCGCGTGGCTGGCGGCCGGGTACGCGGGGATCGGGCACGGGAGCCAGGCGATGGCGACCGCCGCGTTCATCTCCACGTACGCGCTGTTCGGCCTCGGTGAGGCGATGCTGTCGCCGACCGTGGCGCCGCTTGTCGCCGATCTCGCTCCGGCCGGGATGGTCGGGTCGTACAACTCGGCCTTCGCGCTGGTGAAGCAGCTCGCGCTGGCCGTCGGGCCTGCCGTGGGCGGGCCGATGGGGGCCGCGCTGCACGGTCCCTACATCGTGACGTTCGTACTGTTCTCGCTGGCCGTCACCGTGCTGGCGCTGCGGCTCGGCAAGCGGCTCACGCCGGTGCAGGACCAGCCGTCGCTGGCCGGCAGCCGTGTGGTGATGCAGAGCTCGCCGGAGCCCGCCACCGCCACGTCCGGCTGAGGCGTCACGCCGGGGGCGCTCCCTGGGCCTTGCCCGGTGGCAGCACGAACTCGCACCACACCGCCTTGCCGCCACCCGGCGTGCGCCGCGAGCCCCAGTTCGAGGCGATCGTGGCGACGATCGCGATGCCACGCCCCGCCTCGTCCGCCGGTTCCGCGCGGCGGCGGCGCGGCAGGTGGTCGTCGCCGTCGGTCACCTCGATGATCAGGCGGCGGTCCGTGCGGCGCAGGCGCAGCCGCATGGGCGGGGTGCCGTGCTGGAGGGAGTTGGCGACGAGTTCGCTGGCCGCGAGGACGCCCAGGTCGTGGAGTTCGTCGGCGAAGCGCCAGCTGGTGAGGACGCCGGACGCGAAGGCACGCGCGCGTGGGGCCGCCTCCACGCCGCCGAGCAGTTCGAGCGCCGCGTTGCGGAAGCGCTCGCCGTCGGTGCCCTTGCGGGCCGGGTGCTGGAGGACCAGGACCGCGACGTCGTCGTCGTGATCGGCCGTGACTCCGGCCGCGCGGATCAGGCGGTCGCAGACCACCTGGGGCGTGCCGGTCGCGCCCGCCAGGGCGTTCTCGAGCGCGGCCACCCCCTCGTCGATGTCCTCGTCGCGCCGCTCCACCAGGCCGTCGGTGTACATGACCGCCGTGGATCCGGCGCCGAGCGGCACCGAGCCGGATGCGTGCAGCCAGCCGCCGGTGCCGAGCGGCGGGCCCGTGGGCTCGTCGCCGCGGTGGATCGTGCCGTTCTCGTCGCGTACGAGGATCGGCAGATGGCCCGCGGATGCGTAGACGAGGCGGCCCTCGTTCGGGTCGTGGACGGCGTAGACGCAGGTGGCGATCTGCTGCGGGTCGATCTCCGTAGCGAGGCCGTCCAGTAGTTGGAGTACCTCGTGCGGGGGCAGGTCCAGGCGCGCGTAGGCGCGGACCGCCGTGCGGAGCTGGCCCATGACGGCCGCCGCCCGGACGCCGCGGCCCATGACGTCGCCGATCACCAGGGCCGTGCGGCCGCCGCCGAGGGTGATGACGTCGTACCAGTCGCCGCCGACCGCGGCCTCGGTGCCGCCGGGCTGGTAGGTGGCCGCGATCCGCAGGTCGTCCGGCTCCTCCAACTCCTGCGGCAGGAGCGAGCGTTGGAGCGTGACCGCCGTCTCGCGCTGTTCGCGCTCGCTGGTGCGCAGGCGCTCCGCCGCCTCCGCGTGGTCCGTGACGTCGGCCGCGAAGATCAGCACGCCGGGGCCCTCCGCGGTCTCCAGCGGGGTGCAGGTGACGGTGTACGAGCGGCCGCCGGACGTCTTGCGGGACTTGACCGTGCGGGGCTTGCCGCTGCGCAGTACCTGGTCGAGGAACGGGAGCAGGCTGAGCTCGTCGAGCTCGGGCAGTGCCTCGTGGGCGGGCTCGCCTGCGGTGCGCTCGCCAAAGGCCGCCACGTAGGCGTCGTTGACGTACGCGATGCGGTGCTCGGGGCCGTGCACCAGGGCGACGAGGGCGGGGATGCGGTCGAGGACCTCGCGTACGGGCAGCTCGTCGACGCCGCCCTCCTCGCCGGGCGCCTCTTCGGACAGGTGCTCGGCGCGGGCAGCGGGGACCGCGCCGTCGGGCCGCTGGGGTGGTCCGCCGTGGTCGGGCCGCTGGGGTCCGCCGTGGTCGGCCCGCGCCGCGGCGCGGCGCTGCGTTCCGGGGAGCCGGGCGCTCCAGCGCGTGAAGTTCACAGGGGAAAAGCCTCGTGGGGTCGAGGGCGGGCGAGGGGCCCGCCCAGGGTCGTGGACCAGTCTGGCCGACCGTACTGACAATCGTCAGACGCCGGTCCGCGGGCGGGAGTTCCGCGCTCCGGTCATCAGTGGTCCGTCGGGGGCGTCAACAACGCGCTCAGGGCGACCCCTTCGGATTTTCCGGAGGCCCTTGCGGGGTGTCGCGGGAGGGTCCCCCAGATGGGTCCGTAGGAGGGACCGCTCCGGCCGCGAGTTCGAACTCGGCGCGGGGCTGTTCCAGCGAGCCCAGCGAGACGATCTCTCGCTTGAACAGACCGGAGAGCGTCCATTCGGTCAGGACGCGGGCCTTGCGGTTCACGGTGGGCACCCTGCTGAGGTGGTAGACGCGGTGCATGAACCAGGCAGGGTAGCCCTTCAGTTTGCGACCGTAGACGTGTGCGACGCCTTTGTGGAGGCCGAGCGAGGCCACCGAACCCGCGTACGCGTGCTCGTAGTCGGTGAGCGGTTCGCCGCGTACGGAGGCCGCGATGTTGTCGCCGAGGGTCCTGGCCTGGCGTACCGCGTGCTGGGCGTTGGGCGCGCACTCCTTGCCGGGCGCCGTGATGTCCGGGACGGCAGCGGCGTCGCCGGCTCCCCACGCGTGCGGGGCGCCGTCGACGGCGAGCGTGGCGGTGCACTTGAGGCGCCCGCGTTCGTTCAGCGGCAGGTCCGTGGCGGCGAGCAGCGGGCTCGGCTTGACGCCTGCCGTCCACACGACCGTGCGCGTGGGGAAGCGTGAGCCGTCGCTGAGCACCGCTACGCGGTGCTCGCAGGATTCCAGCCGGGTCTCCAGGCGTACGTCGATGTTGCGGCCGCGCAGTTCGCGGATCGTGTACTGGCCCATTTCCGGGCCCACTTCGGGCAGGATCCGGTCCGAGGCCTCGACGAGGATCCACTTCAGGTCCTCGGCCTTGACGTTGTGGTAGTACTTCGCCGCGTATCGGGCCATGTCCTCCAGCTCGCCGAGTGCCTCCACTCCCGCGTACCCGCCTCCTACGAAGACGAAGGTGAGCGCCGCGTCGCGGATCGCCGGGTCGCGCGTGGAGGAGGCGATGTCGAGTTGCTCGATGACGTGGTTGCGCAGGCCGATGGCCTCCTCGACGGTCTTGAACCCGATGCCGAAGTCGGCGAGCCCGGGGACCGGGAGCGTGCGGGAGACGGAGCCCGGCGCCAGGACCAGTTCGTCGTAGGTGAGGGTGGCGGCGCCCGTGCCCTCTTCCTCGCTGGCCAGCGTGGTGTACGTGGCCGTGCGCTTGCCGTGGTCGATGGACTGCGCCTCGCCGACGATCACTTGGCAGAGGTCGAGCGCACGGCGCAGCGCGACGACGACATGGCGCGGCGAGATCGATCCGGCGGCGGCCTCCGGCAGGAAAGGCTGATAGGTCATGTACGGGTCGGGGGTGATCAGAACGATCTCCACGGCACCGCTCTTGAGCTCCGGTTTGAGCTTCTTCTGGAGCCGCAGAGCCGTGTACATCCCGACGTAACCGCCGCCGACTACAACAATGCGCGTACACGTCGGGGGCACGGGGGTCGACCCCCGGAAGATTGCAGTCCTCACCCTCCCATGACGCATCGGGCCCCTGCGTTTGTCCACAGTCCCGACCATTTGTATGACGACCAGAAGTACCCCTCGCGGCCCGGCGATCAACCCGCGTACGGGGGAGGTTCCCAGGTCAGCGTCCAAAGAGGGGTCCCGGGCCGGGGTGGAGGGCGGCGGGGCCGTCATGGCCAAATCCCGTACATGCTCCTTTCGAGGGGCGCCCGGTGCGGAACCTGCCCCTTCTGAATTGCTCCCGGCTCAACTATGTTCGTCTCTTGTCGGGGTGTCTGGGGGGATACGCGGACGGGATCGGGAAGAGGTCCCGGAAACCGCTGTCTGTTCCTCTGGCTCCGACAGACAATGGCGGGGAGTGTCTCCGGGGGGAGACGTCATTACCGGGGGAACACATATGCACATTCAGGACTCTCATTGGACCTCAGCCTCTGCCGTGGCGCCCTCGGGCGCGACCATGGGGGCCAACGGACGGGGGGCGGGCGACAGTTCGCGCTCCACGCCGCTGCGGGTGGACGCACAGCGCAATCTTGAGCATGTGCTGCGTGCGGCCAGGGAGGTCTTCGGCGAGCTGGGGTACGGGGCGCCCATGGAAGACGTGGCGCGCCGCGCTCGCGTCGGGGTGGGCACGGTGTACCGGCGCTTTCCCAGCAAGGACGTACTGGTGCGGCGGATAGCCGAGGAGGAGACCTCGCGGCTGACCGACCAGGCGCGCACGGCGCTCGGTCAGGAGAACGAACCGTGGTCGGCGCTCTCGCGCTTCCTGCGGACCTCGGTCGCCTCGGGGGCGGGCCGGTTGCTGCCCCCGCAGGTACTGCGGGTCGGGGTCGCCGACTCCGAGGAGGGCGTGCGCGACGAGCTGCGCGTGCCCGAACAGCGTGCCGCGACGCCGGAGTTGCGGCTCGTGGAGCAGCAGCCGATGGTCGGTGGCGACGGCCTGTCCGCGGACGACACGGGGGCCGCGGCGCTCCTCGAGGTCGTGGGCCGGCTCGTGGACCGCGCCCGGGAGGCCGGCGAGTTGCGCACCGACGTGACCGTGTCGGACGTGCTGCTGGTCATCGCGACGGCGGCCCCTTCGCTTCCGGACGCGGTGCAGCAGGAAGCGGCCTCCGCCCGGCTGCTCGACATCCTGCTCGAAGGGCTGCGGTCACGGCCGGCGTGACCGGTCGGATCCTCACCGAACCAAGGGGGTGACCGCGGGTCGACCAGATGGTCACTCGCGGTCAACTCTCGTTTACGGGAAGGTGGTTGAGGCTTCCCCGGACGAGTGATCCTTAGGGGTTGCGCACGCCAAATCTCCACGGATGAGTGGTTGCCGTGCAGCAACCACTTCGGGGGCCCTTGCGTGTGGCACTCTTTCCCGGTGATCGGGTCAGAGTGGGCGGTCGGGGGCATTCCGCAATGAGCGTTGACGGGCGGGACGAGCAGCGGCCCGAGGGCGGTGGGACGAGCGCCGAGAGCCCGCCCCCGCAGCAGGTGCCGAGCCAGGGCGGTCCGGGGCGCACGCACGCCGAGCAGCCGGACCTGCAGACACCGGACCTGCAGACATCAGTACCGTCTCAGCGCGAGAGCGGATCTTCCGGCGGCGACGACGGCGAGGTGCCGTCCTCCGATGCCGACCTGATCGGCCGCATGCGTGCGGGCGACGACAGCGCCTACGAAGGGCTGTACCGCCGCCACTCCGCCGCCGTGCGCCGCTACGCCCGCACCTGCTGTCGCGACGGGCACACCGCGGACGACCTCACGGCCGAGGTGTTCGCCCGCACCCTGCAGGCGGTGCGCAGCGGCAGCGGTCCCGAGCACGCGGTGCGCGCCTATCTGCTGACCACGGTGCGCCGCGTGGCCGCGAGTTGGACGAAGTCGGCGAAGCGCGAGCATCTCGTCGACGACTTCGCCGTGTTCGCCACGCAGGACGCCCGCTCGCGGGAGGCCAGCGACGACGACACGCTCGACCTGGGCGCCGACGTCCTCGCGATGCACGAGGCCGAGCAGTCGATGGCCATGCAGGCCTTCCGCTCGCTGCCCGAGCGCTGGCAGGCCGTGCTGTGGCACACGGAGGTCGAGGAGGAGTCGCCCAGCGAGGTCGCCACGCTCTTCGGGCTCGACGCCAACGGCACGCGCGTGCTCGCCAAGCGGGCCCGCGAGGGCCTGAAGGAGGCCTACCTCCAGGCCCATGTCTCGACCACGCTCACGCAGTCCGAGGAGTGCGCCCGCTACGCGGACCGGCTCGGCGCCTACGCGCGCGGCAGCCTGCGCACGCGGGCGGAGCGGGGCCTGCGCAAGCACATGGAGGAGTGCGCCAAGTGCCGGCTCGCGGCCGGCCAGATCAAGGAAGTCGCCAGCGGCATCCCCGGTGTCGTACCGATCGCGGTCATCGGCTGGTTCGGCGCCGCCGGGTATGCGAAGGCCGCGGCGTTCATCGGCGGTGGCGCCGCGAGTGCGGCGGGCGCGGCCGGGGCCGGTGCGGCCGCGGCGACGGGCGGCGGCTCCACGAGTGGCGGCACCGCAGGTGGCGCGGCGTCCGAGGGGCTCGGTGCCCCCGCGAAGGCCGGGATCGCGGCCGGCGTGGTGGCCGCAGGTACCGCGGTCGCGCTGGCGATGGCGCTCACCGGCGGCGACCCGAAGCCGAAGCCGGAGGCCCGCGAGCAGGCGCCGCCGCCCGCCTCGCAGCCGATCGAGCCGAAGAAGCCGAAGCCCGAACCCAAGCCGCCGGCACCCAAGCCGAAGCCACCGGCTCCCAAGCCGACGCCGACGCCGCCCAAGGCCTCCCCCAAGCCGACCCCGAAGCCCACGCCCAAGCCGACACCACCGAAGCCGAAGCCCAAGCCTCCGGCTCCCACGCCCAAGCCGACGCCGCCCAAGCCGACCCCGAAGCCGACGCCGCCGCCCGCCCCGGCCGTCTACCAGGTGAACAAGCTGCCGTACGACACCCTCGGGGACGACTCGCAGCCGGAGATCCGGCTCGGCGAGAGCAGCTGGGTGTGGCAGCGCTACGGCATGTCGATCGCCGGCAAGCAGTACGCGAACGGGGTGTCGGTGCACTCCCGGTCCTCCGTCACCATCGACCTCAACCGGAGCTGCACGACGTACGACGCCTATGCCGGTGTCGACGACATGACGCTCGGTCTCGGCGCCGTCCGGTTCTCCGTCTACGTCGACGGGGCGCGGGCCTGGAGCTCGTCCGTGGTCAAGGGCCGCGATCCCGCCGTGCCGGTGCATGTGAACGTGGCCGGGGCGAAGTCGATCCGGCTCGTGACCGAACCGAACAGCCCGGCCGACTCGGTGGCGGTCGCCGACTGGGCGGAGTCCCGCTTCACCTGTAGCTGATCAGCCGGCGTCAGCCACCCGTATCGGTGTCGGCGCCGGCCTCCAGCTCCGCCAGGAGTCGCTCGTGCGTGAGCGCGGCGCCCGCCGCGCGCTCGGCTTCGTACCGTGCGTCGCCGAGCTCGGCCCGCACGCGGGACTCCGCGGCCTCGTACTCCTCGCGCTCCGGCATCGTCCTCGGCAGACCGGCGCGCATCACGTCGGCCGCCGCGAAGATGCGCACGGCGCGCGCCGTGTCGCCCGCGCTCGCGTGCAGTGCGGCTCCGACGTCGACGAGGCCCGCGGTCACCGACTCTGCCGTCTGGCCCAGGACCTCGTCGCGCAGCAGGCCGACCACCTTCCCGAGGCCGGCCCGGGGACCCGACTCCGCCGCCGTGACGCGGGCGTCGACCATGCCGAGGGCCGCGACGAACTGCGGTGGCGGGGTGCCGCCCTCCGCCACCGAACGCGAGACGTCCAAGTGCTCGCGCGCGGTGGCCACGTCATCGTCCGACAGGGCGAGGTAGGCCCGCAGCAGCCGGGCGAAGGCCGCGGTGTCCACCACCCCGTAGCGCTCCGCCTCGGCGGTCGCCATGTCGAGCGTCTTCTGCGCGGCGTCCCGGTCGCCCGCGCGGAAGGAGATCTCCGCGAGGCGCGCCATGAGGAACGGCGACTCGGCGTACGCACCCACTTCGTAGGCGAGCAGCAGCGCCTCCTCGTACTCGCCCTTGGCCTCCTCGTACAGGCCGCGCCCCATGGCGGCCTCGCCGGCCGCGCTGCACACCTGGGCCCGCATCCAGCGGTCGCCCACCCGGCGGCTCAGGCCCCGCAGTTCGGCGAGGTCGTCGTCGACGCCGCTCATGTTGCCCGGCATGTCGACCGCCATGTGCGCGCGGAACATCAGGGTGACGCCGAGCTCCCAATCGCCGCCGAAGCGGCGGCAGTTGGCGACGGCGGCGTCCAGGTCGGCGCGCACGTCGCGGCCGTCGAGCAGGAACAGCGTGAACGGCCAGATGATGCCGGGGAAGCGGGCTCCCTGCGGGTTGGGCGGCGCGAAGACGGACTGCACACCCAGCGCGTACGCGCGCTGCTGTTCGCCGGCGACGGCCCTTTGCGGGTAGATCTCCGAGAGGAGGAACAGGGAGAGCAGCCGCAGGTTCATCTGCGGCCAGTACATCGGGTCCTCGGTGTCCTCGGGGAGCACGCCGTCCGGCAGCAGCCTCATGATGCGCTCGACCCAGTTCGAGCCCTCGTGGCGGTAGTTGCGCAGCCACCAGAACCAGCCCATGTGCAGCGCCAGGGCGATCGCCGACTCCAGGTCGACGGGTCCCGGCCCGGCGGTGACGCGGGTCAGCGCCGCGCGGATGTTGTCCAGATCCGCCTCCAGGCGCTGGATCCAAGGGAGTTGCTCGGCGGAGCGCAGCTTGGGGTCGGCCGCCTCGACCAGCGCGCGCAGGTGGGCGATGTGCCGCCGCTCGGCCTCTGCCAGGAGCTCGGGGGCCTGCGCGGCACGCTCCGTCGCGTACTCGTGGATGGTCTCCAGCATCCGGTAGCGCATGCCCGCGGCGCCCTGCTCCTGGTGGGGCGCGGCGACGAGCAGCGACTTGTCCAGGAGGGAGCCGATGACGTCGGCGACCTCGCCTGTGGAGCACACGGCCTCCGCCGCCTCCAGGTCCCAGCCGCCGGCGAAGACCGAGAGCTCGGACAGGGTGCTGCGCTCCTGCTCGTCGAGCAGGTCCCAGGACCAGTCGACGACCGCGCGGAGGGTCTGCTGGCGGGGCAGCACGGTGCGGCTGCCGCCGGTCAGCAGGCGGAAGCGGTCGTCGAGCCGGTCCGCGATCTGGCGGGGCGTGAGCAGTCTGAGGCGGGCCGCGGCCAGCTCGATGGCCAGCGGCAGCCCGTCGAGGCGGCGGCAGATCTCGGCGATGGCCGCATGGTCCTGGCTGGGGTCGAAGCCGGGGCGGACCGCGGCGGCCCGTTCGGCGAACAGGCGGTGGGCGGGGTCCGGAGGCAGCGGCTCGACGGGGCGCACGGACTCCCCCGGGACGCCGAGGGGTTCGCGGCTGGTGGCGAGGATCGTGAGGCCGGGGCAGCGCGTGAGGAGGGTCTCGGCGAGCTGGGCCGCTGCGCCGATGACATGTTCGCAGTTGTCAAGGATCAGGAGCAGGCTGCGGTGGGCGCAGTGCTCTACGAGGAGGCTGGTCGGATCGGTCTGCGGTCCCGACAACTCGTTCGTGATCAGGACCGTCTCGCGCAGGTCCAGTGCGCTGACCACCGCGCCCGGCACCGCCAGCGGATCGTCGAGCGGCGCCAGCTCCACCAGCCAGGCGTGCGGAAGCGGCGCTGCGGCTTCCTCCGCGAGGCGGGTCTTGCCGGAGCCGCCCGGGCCCGTGAGGGTGACCAGACGTGCTCCTCGCAAGTGGGAACGGATGGCGGCGAGTTCTGGTTCCCGCCCGACGAACGAATTGAGCCGGGGCCGGAGGTTGCCGGTGCGGGGACGCGGGGCGGTCGAATATAGCCCCTGCGGCGATTGAGCAGCGGGGTCCGGGGCAGAGCCCCGTGGCGCCGACTCCGGGTGGGCGCTCGGGGCGGGAGCGTTCAGCAACTCCGCGTGCAGGGCGGCAAGTTCGGCCCCCGGGTCCGCCCCAAGACCCTCGGCCAACGTACGCCGGGCCTCCTCGTAAGCGGCCAGCGCATCCGCCCCGCGCCCCGCATCACGCAACGCGCGGATCAGCAGGGCGTGCAGCGGCTCGTCGTAGGGATACGCGGTGGTGAGCTCCCGCAGCTCCGGTACGAGGTCGAGGGCGCGGCCGAGGCGCAGGTCCGCCTCCACGCGCGCGCGGGTGGCGTCCTGGCGGCGGGCCTCGTGGCGGGTGGCGGCCGTGTGGTCGGGGAGGTCGGCGAGGGCCGGGCCGCGCCACAGGGCGAGCGCGTCCCGCAGCGTGCGGGCGGCGGTCTCCGGGGTGTCCGCGGCGAGGGCGTCGGCGCCCTCACGGGCCAGGCGCTCGAAGACGTACAGGTCGATGTCCCCGCGGCTCGCGGCGAGGCGGTAGCCGCCTGCCTCGGAGGTGACCGCCTCCTTGCCGAGTGCGCGGCGGAGCCGGCCGACCAGCGCCTGCAGGGCGGCCGGGGCGTCGGCGGGCGGGTCGTCGGCCCAGACGTCGTCGATGAGCGCGTCGGTGGGGGCGGTGTGCGGGGTGTGCAGGGCCAGGGACGTGAGCAGGGCGCGCAGCCGCGGGCCGCCCACGGGCACGGGTGTGCCCTCGTCGTCGTATGCCTGTGTGGTGCCCAGGATCTTGTACTGCACTGAGGCATTGTCGCCGCTCCGTGGCACCAGGTCCCAGTCTTTTCCCCGGCGCGGCTGCCGGCGCTGCTCGCGGCCGCTGCTCGCGGCCGTCGACCGGTTACCGCGGTCCCGCTCCCAGGGCGCGCTCCGGGACGACGCTTCCCGTCGGCACCGCACGCGCGCGTGCCGGGGTGCCGGTCCAGCAGGTGCCGCGGCGGGAGAGGAGGCGGCGCAGCCACAGTTCGAGGGCGACGAGGTCCGCCAGGCCGTCGAGCGGCAGCGGTTCGCCGTCGGCCGCGGCGCGCAGCGCCTTGCGGACCACGCGGGCCTCGATCAGACCCGTCTGTGCGAGCAGGGGCGTGTCGAAGAGCCCGATCAGGTGGTCCGCGGAGAGGCGGAGCCCGGCGCGGGTCGCCGCGGACGACGAGGCGTGGGAGGGGGCGCCCCAGCCGGGCGGCAGTTCGCTGACGCCCGCGCCTTCGAGGACCCTGCGCAGGATGTCGGCACGGGCCCCCGGCTGGACACGCAGCGCCTCGGGCAGGGCGCGGCAGGCGCGGACGACCTGGTTGTCGAGGAAGGGGGCGTGCAGGCGCTGGAAGCGGACCTCGGCGGCCTGTTCGAGGATGCGCAGGTCCGCCGCGTGCCGGGCGAGGCTCGCGCGGGCGCGGAACTCTCCGGGGCGCTGGCCGGGTCCCGGACCCGGGCGGGTCTTGCCGTCGTGGAGGCGAACCGATACTTCTGCGAGCGCCTCTCCGGTCAGCCAGCGCGCGGCGGGACCCGGTCTGGCCCACGCCAGGGCGGCGAGCGAGGCACCGACGGCGCCGCCCGGCTCCTCGAAGCTGCGCTGAAGGAGTCGACTGGAGAGAACTTCGAGGCCCGCCTTGTAGGGCGTACGGGCGAGTTTTCTGGCCGCTCCGTAGACGCGCGCCGGCACCGCGAGGGAGCCGTCCGCCTTCGTGAGCGCCGCGACGGGGCGCACCATGTGGCGTCGGCGCCGGTCCATCAGCAGGTCGGCAAGGCGCGCCGGGTGGGCGTCCAGGACCTGGCGGGCCCCGTAGCCGGTGAAGTGGTCGGCGCTGCCGGAGACGAGGCGTGCACGGTGGCGTGCGGCCGTGACGATGGACGGGCTCGGCTCGTCGGTGAGCGGTCCGTCCAACTCGGCGTACGGAAGCGCCTCTTCGCCTGCCGCCACCACTACGTGGTGGAGGCGTGGGTTCGCGGCGAGCGCCCCGGCTCTCTCGAGCTCCGCCTCGTGCTGGTCCGCCCGCGACGAGCGGTCGTTGAAGGTGACCGCCAGGAGGCGCTCGCCCGCGCCCGTGCCGTGCCCGAGGACCGTGCCGGGCATGCCGGGCAGGCCCGCCGCGAGGAGGGCGAGGGTGCCGGATGCCGGTCCGCCGGAGACGTCGGCGCCGATGCCGGGGACGGGCATGCCGCGGGCGGCCCGGCGCTCGGCGGGGCCCATGCCGGGCACGGGTCCGGGGTCCAGGTCGGTGCCCGGCACGTGCCGGGGCGCCGCCAGGCGGGTCCTTACCGCCTCCACGAGGGCGTCCCTGACGTCGTCCACGGCGCGCTCGGGGTCGACGGCGCCCGCGCCCACGGCGAGCGACGCCACGGGCTCGTAGCCGGCGATCTCGCGGGACCCGGTGCGCAGGATCAGCGCGTGGCCCGGCGGGATGCGGTGCACGCCCTGGTAGGGCGTCGAGTCGTGCAGCGCTTCCGGGACGTCGGGTGCCGCGAGGAGCGCGGCCAAGTGCCCCACGTCCAGGTTGGCTTCGATGAGGTCGGCGAGCGGGAGCGCCGCCGTCGCGTACGCGGTGCCGCCCGCCCATGGGGTGTGGAAGACGGGGCGCGCGCCCGCGAGGTCGCCCACCACCGTGACGCGGCGGCCCACTTGGACGACGGCCGTGTAGCTGCCGGGCCAGGCCGTGAGGTGGCGCAGGGCGCCGCCGCGCGCCGCGAACAGGCCCACCCTCAGCTGCTCGTCGGAGGCGCCGCACACGCCGAGGACCGCGATCCGCGTCTGGTCGTCGGCCTTCACGATGCGGACTTCGTCGGGGCGCCAGTCGCCGACCGCCCACAGCGGATCCGGGTCGCCCCACAGGAGTTGGGAACCCACCGGGTGTACCGTTTCGCCCTCTGTTCCCATGGCACCCGCGGAACCGAGGGCAACGGGCCCGGAGGGGGCACTGCTCCACCCCACCAACCAGCGCATCGCCGCCTCCACAGGCTGTGGACAACCAAGGGATCCCCATGCTGCCACGAAGGCGGCCCCAAGGAGGGGACACGGCGAAGGGAAGGAGCGAGCGAAAAATGACGTACGCTCCCCCTAATGCGCCCCTTTTGAGCCGTAGTTGAACCGTGGTACGACCCGGTTCAGTTCGGATGTCAGGGGCGAGATTCGGCCAAATCGGCCGTTGATGGCCGGAGCTGAACATCCCGCTTCGGCCACAGCGCGCAACGCACAGTCCGGGAGGCGCACATCGCCTCCCGGACCGGTCCGCCGCCCGCGGGGATGTAGGCGGCGGTGTCCCCCAGCCCACTGGATCCAGTACAGCGGGCCGACCCACGCAGGTCCCATGCAACCGCCGCCCTGTCGACCCGGTAAGAGCGCACGCACGGGCGCACGGCACCACGCCCGGAGCACACGGTCACACGGCGTGGCCTGCGCCGTACTTCAGTACGGACAACAATCCCGCCATCCGGAATGACGACCCTTAACGCTTGGGATGCGGCGAACTACGCTGGGTGTACGAATGCCGCGCGGTTATGCCAGGCCGAAACAGACGGTGTGGTGCCCGGCGCGGCAGCCGTCTGTGTCGAGGGGTGGCTCATGTCCAGGGAGCAACGCGGGCCGAACGAAAAGCTCGGCGCCGTTCTCGCCCTCGCGGGAATCAGCAACGCAGGGCTCGCCCGCCGCGTCAACGACCTTGGTTCACAACGTGGGTTGACGCTCCGCTACGACAAGACATCGGTGGCGCGCTGGGTGTCGAAGGGCATGGTGCCGCAGGGCGCCGCCCCGCACCTCATCGCCGCCGCGATAGGCCAGAAGCTCGGCCGGCCCGTGCCCCTGCACGAGATCGGCCTGGCCGACGCGGATCCCGCGCCCGAGGTGGGCCTGGCCTTCCCGCGCGACGTACGGGCGGCGGTGAAGTCGGCGACGGAGCTGTACCGGCTCGACCTCGCCGGGCGGCGGGCGGGCAGCGGCGGGATCTGGCAGTCGCTGGCCGGGTCGTTCGCGGTGAGCGCGTACGCGACGCCCGCGTCCCGGTGGCTGATAACCCCGGCCGACTCCTCGGTGGCGCGGGAGGCCCACCACGTGGAGGAGGAGGCGCCCCAGAAGGTCGGCCACAGCGACGTACAGAAGTTGCGTGAGGCCGCCGAGGACGCGCGGCGCTGGGACTCCAAGTACGGGGGCGGCGACTGGCGTTCGTCGATGGTGCCCGAGTGCCTGCGGGTGGAGGCGGCACCGCTGCTGCTCGGCTCGTACTCGGACGAGGTGGGGCGCTCGCTGTTCGGCGCTGCGGCCGAACTGACGCGCCTGGCCGGGTGGATGGCGTTCGACACCGGGCAGCAGGAGGCGGCACAGCGGTACTACATCCAGGCGCTCAGGCTCGCGCGCGCGGCGGCGGACGTGCCGCTCGGCGGTTACGTTCTCGCCTCCATGTCGCTGCAGGCCACCTACCGCGGCTTCGGTGACGAGGGCGTCGACCTCGCGCAGGCCGCCATCGAGCGCAACCGGGGCCTTGCGACGGCCCGGACCATGAGCTTCTTCCGGCTCATCGAGGCACGCGCGCACGCGCGCGCCAGTGACGGGCACGCGGCCGGGGCCGCATTGCGGGCCGCCGAAGGCTGGCTGGAGCGGGCCCGTGACGGCGACACCGACCCTTCGTGGCTGGGCTTCTACTCGTACGACCGGTTCGCGGCGGACGCGGCCGAGTGCTACCGCGACCTGAAGGCGCCCCGTCAGGTGCGGCGCTTCACGGAGCAGGCGCTGTCGAAGCCCACGGAGGAGTTCGTGCGCTCGCACGGGCTGCGTCTCGTGGTGTCGGCGGTGGCCGAGCTGGAGTCGGGGAACCTGGACGCCGCGTGCGAGCAGGGGACCCGGGCGCTCGAGGTGGCCGGGCGGATCTCGTCCGCGCGGACCACGGAGTACGTGAAGGATCTGCTGCACCGGCTCGAGCCGTACGGGGACGAGCCGCGGGTGGTGGAGCTGCGGGAGCGGGCCCGGCCGTTGCTGATGGCTCCGGCGTAGGCCGGGGCCGGGGGGCTGTGGAACCGTTGCGTCGCGCAGAGGGCGGCTTCTCGCTGCCCTCCATCCGCATGAATTGTCAGTGGGGTCGGGCAAGATGCTGGGTGTGTCGGGAGTGGAGGTGAGGCCCGTGGGGGCGGCTGCGTATGACGGGGACGTGCTGGTGGTCGGCGGGGGGATCGTCGGGCTCTCCACCGCGTATGCCGTGTCGCGGGCGGCGCCGGGGACCCGGGTCGTCGTCCTCGAGAAGGAAGAAGGCCCGGCCCTGCACCAGACGGGGCGGAACAGCGGGGTCATCCACAGCGGGATCTACTACCGGCCGGGCTCGCTCAAGGCGCGGTTCGCGGTGCGCGGCGCCGCCGAGATGGTCAAGTTCTGCGCGGAGTACGGGATCGCGCACGAGGTCACCGGGAAGCTGATCGTCGCCACGGAGCGGGAGGAGCTGCCCCGCCTGCACGCCCTCGTCCAGCGCGGCCGGGAGAACGGGATTCCGGTCCGCGAGCTCGGCCCCGCGCAGATCCAGGAGTACGAGCCGGAGGTGCGCGGCCTCGCCGCGATCCACGTGGGGACGACGGGGATCGTCGACTACCGCGCGGTCGCCGAGCGGTTCGCCGAGGCGTCCGGGGCCGAGATCCGGTACGGGGCGGACGTCGTGCAGGTCGACCGGCGCGCGGACCGGGGTGTCGCCGTGCGGACGAGAGCGGGCGACGTGGTGCGCGGGCGGGTGCTCGTCAACTGCGCGGGGCTGCGCTGCGACGAGGTGGCGCGGTTGACCGGGGACGACCCGGAGATGCGGATCGTGCCGTTCCGCGGCGAGTACTTCGAGCTCGGGCGGCCCGACCTGGTGCGCGGGCTCGTCTACCCCGTGCCGGATCCGGCGTTCCCGTTCCTCGGGGTCCATCTGACGCGGGGGATCGACGGCGGCGTGCACGTGGGGCCCAACGCGGTGCCGGCGCTCGCGCGTGAGGGCTACGGGTGGGGGGTCGTGCGGCCTCGCGAGGTGGGCGGGACGTTGGCCTGGCCGGGGGCGTGGCGGATGGCGCGGAAGCACTGGCGTTACGGGGCGGGGGAGATCCACCGGTCGTTGTCGAAGGCGGCGTTCACGAAGGCTGTGCGGAGGCTTGTGCCGGGGGTGGGCGCGGAGGACATGGTGCCGGTGGCGGCGGGGGTGCGGGCGCAGGCGGTGTTGCGGGACGGGACGTTGGTCGACGACTTCCTCATACGGGAGGGTGAGCGGGCGGTTCACGTGTTGAACGCGCCCTCGCCTGCGGCGACGGCTTCTCTGCCGATTGGGCGGGAGATTGCGCGGCGAGTGCTTGCACTGGTGTGACCTCGGCCGGTGCCGGGGTTGACGCCTCGGGGCTCTGCCCCGGACCCCGCGGGCTCTCGTCCAAAGAGCGGGCTGAAAAGATCGGGGCTCCGCCCCGGATCCCGCTGCTCAATCACCGACGGGGCTTAAAGGATCGGGGCTCTGCCCCGGACCCCGCTGCTCAATCGCCGCAGGGGCTCTACTTTGCCGAGCCGTGCTTCGCGTGCCCGTAAAATTGAGCCCACTGTGTCTGAGTCGTCTGAAACCCCCGCGTCCACCGCCCGCCCCAACGAGCCGCGGTTCCCCGACGGGCCCCGGCCCGACCCCGCGCAGTCGCACTACGAGCACCGCATCCGCAGCTTTCAGCCCCGTCGCGGCCGGGTCACCGACGCGCAGGGCGACGCCCTGCACCGGCTGTGGCCCAAGTGGGGTCTGGACATCGACGGGCAGCGCAGGCTCGACCTCGCGGAGCTGTTCCCCGGCGTCGAGCGCGTCGTCCTGGAGATCGGCTTCGGCATGGGCGAGGCCACGGCGCAGATGGCGGAGGACGACCCGACGACCGGCATTCTCGCGGTCGACGTGCACACGCCCGGCCAGGGCAATCTGCTGAACCTGGCGTCCCGCGCGGGAGTCGACAACGTACGGGTGGCGAACGGCGACGCGGTCGTGCTGCTGCGCGACATGCTCCCGGACGACTGCCTCGACGGGTTGCGCGTCTACTTCCCCGACCCCTGGCCCAAGAAGCGCCACAACAAGCGACGGCTGATCCAGGCCGAATTCCTGTCGCTGGTGGCGGGACCGCTCAAGCCGGGCGCGATCGTGCACTGCGCGACCGACTGGGAGGACTACGCCGAGCAGATGCTCGAGGTCCTCACCGCTCACCCCGACTACGAGAACACCATCGAGGACGGCGGCTACGCGCCCCGCCCCGACTTCCGCCCGCTCACCCGCTTCGAGGGCAAGGGCCTGAACAAGAGCCACGTGGTCCACGACCTCCTGTTCCGACGCCGATAGGTTCAGGGCCGGACCCAGGGCCGGCCCCAGGCCGGATCCTCTCGGCCCCGTCGCGGCGGGCCGCATCCCTCGTTAGGGTCAATTGGTGGCCTCGTATCCCGTCTATCCGCACCAGCAGGACGACGTCCTCGGCGCACACCCGAGCGGCGCGGTCCCTCACGGTGCGGTTCCGCATCCGCGCTGGTGGGAGCGGAAGGGCGTGCGGGCCACCGCGCTTGCGGCGCTGCTCGCGATCTCCGGGGTCGTGATCCTCGCCATGGTCCGCGAGCAGACCGGCACGGAGGGGTTCCTGGTCGGGCTCGGGCTCGCCGTGCTGCCCGTGCCCCTCCTCATATCCGCGTTCCGCTGGCTGGACCGCGTACAGCCGGGCCCCTGGCGGAACTTGATCTTCTCCTTCGCCTGGGGAGCGTGCGCGGCGGCGCTGATCGCGATCGTCGCCAACAGCTTCGCGACCCGCTGGATAGAGACCGCGACCGCCGACCCGTCCAGCGCCGACACCCTCGGCGCCACCGTCATAGCCCCGATCGTCGAGGAGTCCGCGAAGGCGGCGGCCGTGCTGCTCGTCTTCCTGTTCCGCAGACGGGACTTCACCGGAATCGTCGACGGCGTCGTCATCGCCGGGGTCACCGCCACCGGCTTCGCGTTCACCGAGAACATCCTCTATCTCGGCAACGCCTTCGGCACCGACCAGCTCTCCGGCACCGGAGCCGGCCTGACCTCGGTCACCGCGGCCACCTTCTTCGTGCGCATCGTGATGTCCCCGTTCGCGCACCCCCTGTTCACGGTGCTCACCGGCATCGGCTTCGGCATCGCCGCCGCCATGGCACCGGGCCGCGGCCGACTGCGCCGGATGCTGCTCCCGTTCGCCGGGCTGCTCGCCGCGATGGGCATGCACGCGTTCTGGAACGGCTCGTCCTCGTTCGGCGAGTACGGCTTCTTCGCGGTGTACGCCGCGTTCATGGTGCCGGTGTTCGGCGTGCTCACCTGGCTCGCGGTGTACGTACGCCAGCGCGAACTGCGCACCATCCGCCAGGAGCTGCCCGCCTACGTCGCCGCGGGCTGGCTCGCCCCGCCGGAGCCGTTCGCGCTCGGCTCGCTCAAGGCGCGGCGCCTGGCCCGGGACTTCGCCACGCACTACGGCGGCCGGGCCGCCGCGACGGCGGTCGCCGAGTACGAGGACTTCGCGACGTCCCTCGCGCTCCTCCGCCACCGCGGCCGCAGGGGCAAAGCCGGCGCGGACTTCGTCGAACGGGAGCGGGCGCTGCTCGAAGCGCTGTGGGCGCGGCGCGACTACGCGCGCCCGGCGCTCGCGTACGGCTCCCAGATCGCGGCGCCGATGTGGCTGCCCCCGGTGTACGCGGGCCCACTCGCGCAGGGCCCCGCGTACACACAGGGCCCCGCGTACACGCAGGACCCCGCGTACATCTACGACAACCCGTACCGCTACTGAGACGCGGCCGTCAGCCGGTTACTGAGACGCCGCCGTCAGCCGGTCGAGCTCCGCCTGCGTCAGCTCCACGTCCGCCACCGCGAGCAGCGCCGGGAGCTGGTCGACGATCCGCGCGGACGCGATCGGCGCCGCCACCGTGGGCTGCGCGGCGAGCCAGGCGAGGGCGACCGTCGCGATCTCGGCGTCGTGCGCCTGCGCGGTCTCGTCGAGGGCGGTCAGGACCTTCTGTCCGCGCTCCGTCTCCAGGTACGCGCCGGCCTTCGCGGCGCGGGCGCTGTCCACCTGCTGCCCCGGCCGGTACTTGCCGGTCAGGAAGCCGGACGCGAGCGCGTAGTACGGCACGGCCCCGAGGCCCGCGCGGGCGGCGACGTCCTGCAGTTCGCCCTCGTACGTGTCGCGCGAGACGAGGTTGTAGTGCGGCTGGAGCGCGACGTAACGGGCGAGGCCCTCGCGGTCGGAGAAGTCGAGGGAGGCCTGGAGGCGCTCGGCGGAGATGTTGGAGGCGGCGATGTGCCGTACCTTGCCCGCCTTCACCAGCTCGTCTAGGGCGCCGATGATCTCCTCGACCGGTACCTCGGGCTTGTCGTAGTGCGTGTAGTACAGGTCGATGTGGTCGGTGCCGAGGCGCTTCAGGGAGGCGTCGGCCGCGGCCTTGATGTTCGCGGCGGACAGGCCCTGGAACTCGGGGTGCTGGCTGCCCTTGGTGGCGATGACGACGTCGTCGCGGCGGCCGCGCGAGGCCAGCCACTTGCCGATGACGGTCTCCGACTCACCGCCCCGGTTGCCGTCCACCCAGGCCGAGTACACATCGGCGGTGTCGATGAAGTTGCCGCCCGCGGCGACGTACGCGTCGAGCACCTCGAAGGACGTGGCCTCGTCGGCGGTCCAGCCGAACACGTTGCCCCCGAGGGACAGCGGGAAGACCTCGAGGTCGGAGGTGCCGAGCTTGCGCAGAGAGCGAGAGGAAGTCATGCCCTTACTCAACACCCGTACGGAATACGGTATTCCGCGATCACCCCGGAAACTGCCCCAAGAATGGGCAAACCGGCAGCCCTGACGTCGGGGGGTGTGCGCCAGGACCGCCGGGGTTCAGTTGCTCAGGGGGTGAGGCCCTTGTCGCGCAGCCACGGCGCCGGGTCGACCCCGGTGGACTGCCCGTCGGGATGGACCTCCAGGTGGAGGTGCGGCCCGGTGACATTGCCCGTGGCGCCCACGCGGCCGATGACATCGCCCGTCGAGACCTTCTGGCCGGCGCTGACATTGAGCGAGGACTGGTGGCAGAACCACAGCTCGGTGCCGTCGTCGAGGGTGAGGATCGTGCGGTAGCCGTACGCGCCCGCCCAGCCGGCCTCCGTGATCGTGCCGGAGTGGATGGCGCGGATCGGCGTACCGGTGGAGGCCGCGAAGTCGAGACCCGTGTGGTAGCCGGAGGACCACATGGAGCCGGGCTGGCCGAAGGTGCCGGTGAGCGTGTACGAGGCGACCGGGAGCTTGAAGCTCTTGGCGAGCTTGGCGAGACGCTCGGCCTCCGCCTTGCGGCGGGCCTCCGCCTCGGCCTTCTTCTTCGCCGCGAGCTCCTTGGCCTTGGCCACGTCCTGCTTGGCCTCGGCCTCGGCGGCCGCCTGCTTCGCGGCGGCCTCCTCAGCGGCCTGCTTCGCGGTGGCGTCGGCCGCGTCCTGCTGCGTCTCGGCCTGCTGCACGATGCGGGCCCGCAGCGCCTCGCCGGCGCCGGTCTGCCCGTCGGCGGCCTCGGCCTGAGTGATACCGGCGCCGCTCAGCGGGGAGGCCGTGGCGCCTGAGTCGGAATCGGAGTCCGAGCCGTCGGATATCAGCGAGCCCACGCCCGGCAGCGACTTGGCCTCGGGCAGCGAGTCCTTGACCGCGGACAGGTCGGGCATGGAGATGTGGACCGGCGGCTTGCCGCCCTGTGCGGTGGCGATGCCGCCCGCACCGACGGCGGCGACCACGCCGACGCCGAGAACAGTGGAGCTGCGAGCGAATCCACCACGGCGGCGGGCTGTGCGATGCCTGCCGCGGACGGGAGCGATGGACTCCTCGGTGGGGTTCCACTCCTCCCAGGTCTCCTGCTCGACGCCGGAGTCGTCTTCGGGGCCGTAGAAGAAGTTGGGGGCAGGCCGGTTCGACGCCACGGGGGCGCTCTCCTTTCCTTCCTTCTCGCCTACCGGGTTAGCTGACGGGTTCGGAGCAGGAAGGTCTCCTACGAACACCAAAGGTGTCCGATTCACCCCAAGTTGATGGTTCCCCGGTTCCCTTGCGGGATTAAGCGTGTGCGCACGGAGCCATCTCTTGTGACGGCTGGGACGACCGCGCTGCGTTATCGAACGTTAATAGACAGCAGACAGTAATTCCAAGCGCTTCCCACTGATCGTTCACGACTCTGGCCAGGACTTATCGGGACATGAGGGGCGGAATCGGGCGAGTTGATCGCATGTCGCAAACGTCCACGCAACTGATGGTGCGTCAATTGTTATGCGGAGCGACGCCGTTCGACTACCTCTGGTAACAACGATCAAGGAACTCAGCCGCGCCGCACGGCGAGCAGCGCCATGTCGTCCTTCGTCCCGTCGCCGGTGTGCGTACGCACCTCGACGGCGAGGGCCGCGAGGAGTTCCTCGGGCCCCGGAAAGACGCGCCCGGAGAGCCGGGCCGCCGGATCGTAGAAGCGGCCGCTCGGGTCGCGCGCCTCGGAGAGCCCGTCGGTGTAGAGCAGCAGCGTCGCCGCGGACGGGAACGCCGCCTCGACGGCCCGGTCGGGCCAGCTGCCGAGTTCGCTCATGCCGAGCGGCAGCGCCGCCTGGCACGGATCGAGTGCGCGTACGGTGCCGTCGCCGAGCAGCAACAGCGGGCTGGGGTGGCCGCGGTTGAGGACGCGGACGAGCTCGACGCCATGCGGGATCTCGGCCAGTACGGCGGTGGTGAAGCCCTCGAAGTCGTCGATGCCGCTGCGCCGGGCGCCCTCGCGGGCCAGGGCCCGCTCAAGGCGCTGGGCGACCGCCTCCAGGGAGCCCTCCTGCTCGGCGGCCTCCCGGAACGCGCCGATGACGACGGCGACCGCGGCGACCGCGCCCATGCCCTTGCCGCGCACGTCGCCGACGATGATCCGAATGCCGTGCGGGGTGTCCTGGACCGCGTACAGATCACCGCCGATGAACGCGCCTTCCTGCGCCGCCTCGTAGCGCGCCGCGATCACGAAGCCGCCGAGTCGCCGGGCCGGTTCGGGCAGCACCGCCAACTGCGCGGCCTGCGCGATCTCACGGGCGGAGGCCAGCTGCTCGTAACTTCGGTAGACGATCCGGTTGAGCAGACAGGCCAGCAGACAGACGGTGGCCACGGTGACGATCTCGGTGACGAACACCGAGTCGAGGTTCTCCGTGAAGCGCAGGTGCACGGCGGTGATCGCGCCGATCGACACCACGCCGACCAGGATCGTCGCGCCGAGCGAGAAGAACGGTGCGGCCACCAGCGGCGCCGCGCTGAACAAGGGGGCGCCGGGGAAGCCGCTGGGAGTGACGTACTCGTAGATCGCGCCGCCGATGACGAGCAGCAGGGGCAGCAGCCGCAGGAAGAGCCGGACGCTCACGTTCTCGGAGCCGTGCCGCCTCCGTCTCCCGCCGGTACCTCCTGTTCGCTTCCCCACCACTCGTCTCCTGCCGTTCCCTGCCAGCTTCCGGCGTCTCACCAAGAGTTCCTGCACGGGGACGCCGGGGCGAGCAGGACTGGGCCGTACGGGTAGGGAAAGTGACGTGCGCAACACCGGCGGTACAGGGGTGCCACGGGGTGGCACAGCGGCATCGCGGCAGAAAAAAACCGAGGCCGGAATCTCGATGAGATTCCGGCCTCGGCCTTCAGTAGCGGGGACAGGATTTGAACCTGCGACCTCTGGGTTATGAGCCCAGCGAGCTACCGAGCTGCTCCACCCCGCGCCGTTGTGTTCACAACTCTACGCCATCAGGGGGAGGGAACGCGAATCGCTTCCCACGGGGCGGCTCACGCGGCGGCGTGCGTAAGCGTCTCCCACGCCACGAACAGGTCGTCCGTCCCCTCGGGACGCTGCTTGTGAGTGAGCTTCTCGGTCTGCGGGAGGTCCATCTTCAGCCGTCCCTTCAAGTGCTGAAGGCCCACCTCCGTGTCGGGCCCCATGTCCCGCTGCACCTTCCCGCCGCACAGCCAGGACGGGGCCTTGGTGCCCAGCTGGTACTTGGAGTGCAGTTCGAGCGCGGCGGCGAGCCGGTCCTTCACCTCCCCGTACAGGTCGACGCCCTGGTGCCAGGCGGTCTCCGCCATGTGGGAGGTGGCGGCGAGGGAGTAGCTGGCGTGCTTGAAGTTGCGGCAGGTCTCCTGGGCGAGCCCGTCCTTGAAGGTCCTCTGCCCGAACCAGTACGTCTGCAGTTCCTTCGGGGTGTTGATGCCGCTGCCCTTCGGTTTCACCGGCAGCGGCCCGTCGGACGACAGATAGAAGTACGCGGGGACCCGGTTGCGGAAGTGTCCGACGGCCTGATCGAAGGCCTTCTGGTCGTTGAGGTGGACGGCCATGCTCATCGTCGCGTCGGCCATCACCAGGTCCCAGTTGCCGTTGAAGTCGGCGGAACCGCCCCGCACTTCGGGCAGATAGGCCTCGCGCAGCATCCGCTGGAACTTCAGCTCCTGCCCGTCCGGCCAGTCCTTGTACGTGTACTGCATCAGCTCGGCGGCCTTCGCCCAGGACGTGCCGGCCCAGGCGGCCTGCAGCCCCGCGTTGTCCGCGGTGTGGCCGGTGATCTTGTCCGCCCAGGCGTTCATGATCTCGACGGCCTTCGCGGCGTGGGCCTTGTCGCGGGTGACGTTCCACAGCAGGGCCTGCGTATAGGCGGCGATGGCGTCCTCGCGCTCCTCGACGCAGCCCTGCCCGGCCTCGGCGTCGAAGGGGCACTCCACGGTCGCGTACGGCTTGGCCTTGTAGTCGAGGTCGGCGTACTTGCTGTCGCTCATCTCCTTGTACGCGGAGATCCACGGCTCCTGCTTACGGGCCACGTGGTCGCGTACCGCGGCCAGTTGCCCCTTGCCGACCAGGACGCCCGGGTGCGCGAAGGGGCCGCCGGAGGGCCGGTGCTCGGGGTGCGCGCCCACGTCGGAGTCGGTCCGCGTGGACCCGCCGCACGCCGTCGCGGCCACCACCAGCAAGGGGACGAGGCTCCCCAGAAGAACGCGTCGCGTCCGTGCGCCCGCTGCCATGCAACACCTCCGGTCGGATCATTGGCAGCCTGACGCCTGCGGGCGGTCGGCGCAGGATCTGATGCGCCGGTCGGGAACGGGCCACGTGCGGCCTTCCTCACTTGGGCCACGTGCCGCCTCACTTGGGCCACATGTCGCCTTCCTCGCTCCTCTTGCGCGCTTCTTGCGCTCTTCTTGGGGCCTTCGAACTTCTTCTGACTCTTTCGGACTCTTCCGGACTCTTTCGGACTACGGGGGCCGACTCCGAGCCGCGCCGACTACGGTGCTTCTCCTCCCTGCCGACCTGTTCACCGGGAAGAGGCGATCGCAGTGAAAGCTGAGCGGCGCCCAGGTGATCTTCCGATCGAGGTGACGAGCTTCGTCGGCCGGAGCGAGGAGATCGGGGCGGCCACCCAACTCCTCGGCAGGGTCCGCCTGGTGACCTTTCTCGGGCCCGGCGGCGTCGGCAAGACCAGGACCGCGCTGCGCGTCGCCGGCCAGCTGGCCGGGGGGCTCGACGGCGGCGTCTGCATGGTGCAGCTGTCCTCCCTGAAGGACCCCGATCTGCTGGCGCACTCGGTGTCGGCCGCCCTCGGCCTGCCGGAACAGCCGAACCGCTCGCAGCTCGACGTCCTCGTGGACCACCTGGAGGACCGGGAACTGCTGCTGGTGCTCGACACCTGCGAGCACATCGTGGACGCCTGCGGGATGCTCGCCGACGTCCTGCTGCGCACCGCGCCCTCGGTGCGGATCCTCGCGACCAGCCGCGAACCCCTGGACGTACCCGGTGAGCACACCTTCCCCCTCATGCCGCTGGCCGTGCCCTCCGCGCAGGACGGGCAGCCGACCACCACCGACGCCATGCAGCTCTTCGCCGACCGCGCCGCGGCCGTGGTGCCCGGGTTCGTACTGAGCGAAGGCAACCGCGGGGCCGTCGCCGCCCTGTGCCGGCGGCTCGACGGGATCCCGCTGGCCATCGAGCTGGCGGCGGTGCGGCTGCGCGCCCTGTCCCTCGAACAGATCGTGGACCGCCTCAGCGGCCGGTTCCGCGTGCTCACCGGCGGCAGCAAGGTGGCCCTGCCGCGGCACAAGACACTGCGGACGGCCATCGACTGGAGCCACGATCTGTGCTCGCCGCAGGAACGGCTGCTGTGGGCCCGGCTCTCGGTGTTCGCGGGCGACTTCGACCTGCCGTCCGTGGAGGACGTCTGCGCCGACGACGCGCTGCCCGCCGAGGAGGTCGTCGAGCAGCTGATCGGGCTCGTCGACAAGTCGGTGGTCCTGCGGGCCGACGACGCGGACGAGGTCCGCTACCGGCTGCTCGACACCCTGCGCGAGTACGGGGCGGAGCAGTTGGCCGAGCGCGCCGACGGGTACGCCGTGCAGGTGCGCCACCGCGACCACTACCTGGAACTGGCCCGGTGGTTCGAGGCCGAGTGGGCCGGCGACGAACAGATGCCGCGCTTCCACCGGCTGCTGCGCGAGCGCGCGAACCTGCGGGTGGCGCTGGAGTTCTCCTACTCCTCGGCGCAGGAGGCCCACACCGGCCTGACGCTCGCCACGACCCTGTGGGCGTTCTGGTTCTGCGCCTCACGCCTGTCGGAGGGCCGGTACTGGCTGCACAAGGGGCTCGAACTCGTACCCGAACCGGTCGCCGAGCGCTCCATGGCCCTGCGCTACGCGGGCTGGTACGCCGCCATCCAGGGCGACCACTCCCCCGAGCTGCCGCTGATGCTGGGCGAGGCCTGCGACATCGCCGTACAGCTCGGGGACGAGCGGCTGCACGCGCACGCGCGGGCCATCCTGGGCTGCGTCCACATGGCGATGGGCCGGCCCGAGGCGGCGGTGGAGCTGTACGAGGCCGCGCACGTCACGCTGCGCGAACTCGACGACCAGGTCGGCATCCTCATGTACGGGTACCACCTGGGCTTCCTGCACATGCTGCTGGGCGATCTGGCAGCCGCCTGCGACAACTGCGACGTCACGCTGTCCATGGCCGGCCCGGAGGAGCGCTGGAACCGGGGCTGGGCCGCCTGCCACAAGGCGGTCGCCCTGTGGCTGATGGGCGACCACGAGGAGAGCGCGCGGCTCGCCCGCGTCGGCGCCCGCTGCAAGTACGACCTGGAGGACTACCTCTGCATCGCGCACTGCCTGGAACCCCTGGCCTGGATCGCCGCCGAGGAACCCGAGCACTGCATGCGGGCGGCCTGGCTGCTGGGCGCAGTCGCGGGCCTCTACCGCAGGTGCGGTGCCGTTCCGATGTTCGGCGTGAGCATGCTCCAGGAATTCCAGTACGCGGCCGAACGCAAGGCCAAGCAGGTGCTCGGCGAGACCGCGTACGAGGCGGCGTTCCGCGGCGGCGCCACCGCGCCGCTGGACCAGGTGATCGCCCGCGCCACCGGCGACGAGCCGCCCGTCGCCGCCCCCGAGCCCGACGAGCAAGTCACACCGCTGGGCGTGCTGACCCGCCGGGAGCGCGAGGTCGCCACACTGGTCGCCGAGGGCCTGTCGAACCGTCAGATCGCGCAGCGCCTCGTCATCTCCAAGCGCACCGCCGACGCGCACGTCGAACACATCCTGACCAAGCTCGGCTTCTCCTCCCGGGCCCAGATCGCCAGCCTGGTGGGCGAGACCGCACGCGTGTTGGGAGAGGGCGCCAACTCCTGACGGTGCCCGAGGAGTTGGGCGTCCGGCGGCTCACCGTAGAGGCCCGCGCGTCCACACCTCTCGGCCCGATTCCTCCGCGCCCGGTCCCGAGGCCGGCAGCGCCTTCCAGCCCCACGCCCGGAGCAGCTGCCCGACCCCGGCCGCGCGCCTGTACCCGTCCACACCGGCCACCACGAGGTCCTGGGTGTGGCGGGCGAACAGCAGATCCCCGAGGCGGGTCGCGACGCCGCGGTGGCGGTGCGCGGGCAGCACCATCAGTTGGGTGAGCACGAACACCCGCCCGGACGCGGTGAGTTCCTCCGTCTGCCGTGTCACCTCGACGGGGTAGTCGGACCACCACGCCCCGTCGCGCTCCAGGCGGTACCCGTAGGCGCAGCCGACGACGCCGGGCGAGTCGGCGACGACCATGTCGAACCCGTCGTGCCGCACATGCTGCTCGAAGCGGCGCTGGAAGCTCGTCCGGTCCCGGTACTCGGACCCGGCCGCTGCGCGGTACGCCGCGACGTACACATCGGCAACCTCCTCCCGCTGCTGTTCGGCCTGCCATCGGCTGAGCCTGCGCAGATACACCTCGTCCATCCGGACTCCCCTCCCGGTTTCTTCGACGCGGGCCCGCTCAGTGGGCCTGCTTCTGCGTGGTGCGTTCGTGGCGGCGGCGCGCCCGTACGGCGATCCTTCCCGCCTGCTGTGCGTTGAGCCGGTGGATCAGGTAGGCGCCGATGGTGATCAGCACCAGAATCGCGGCTGCCGTGAGTGCGGAGTCCATGACCGTCACCGCCCCGCGGCCGTGGGGACGGCGTGGGTGGACGTCGCGCCGCCCTCGTACTCCCATGACTCCTGCGCGCTCTGCGCCCGGTCGAGCACCTCGGCGCCTTGCAGGCGCGCGGTCTCGGCGGCCATGAGATCGGTGGCGGTCAGCGGCGGCCCGTCCGGGGCGCAGGCGGCGGCCATGAGCCGCTCGGCGCTCGCGTCGTCCGTCTCGGGCGGGATCACCAGGAGGTCGAAGCGGCCGGTCCCGTAGGTCAGCAACAGCAGCTTGTGCGGGTCGAGTTCGGGGGTGAACCAGCCGATCTTCATGACGCGGTTGTGGACGGTCACCTTGCGCGGGACGACGGGCCAGAGCATCGGATTGACGGCGACGCGCGTGATCCGACCCCACAGCGGATCGAGTACGTCCGCCAGGCCGGGGAGTTCGGCGGCAAGGTCGCGTGAACGGGGCCACCAGGCGCCGTCGAGCAAGCCACGGCCTGTAGAGGACTTGAGCGCCACACGTGCGGCGGAGGACGGAGGCGGAACGGCGGTGTGCGTGGACGTGGTGGTCGCGATCATGATGCGAACCCGTCTTCGGAGCGGCACGGCGGCCGTCCCCGATGCCAATGGCTCACCGAGGACGAGACCTGCGTGGATGCCGGAGTGCGAAATGCCCTGGGTACCTCAACGGTACTCCTCCGACCGGGGGCGGAGACGATTCCGGCCGCCCGTCATTGGCGTCATCGACGGTTCGTCAAGCGGAGGAGCAGCCCTCGATCGCCATCAACGCGGTCCCGGTGAGGCGGAGGGCGGGGTCGGCCGCCGCGATCATCAGCCGGGCGGCCTCGTCGGGCGTACTGCGCGGTGGGACGACGAGCAGGTCCCAGCGGCCGACACCGTGCGAGAAGAGCCGGATCGTGTGCGGGTCGAGCCCTGACACGCACCACGTGGCCGTGACCGTGTGCCCCGTCACCGGCAGGATCCGCGGCTCCTTCGGCCAGCTTCCCCGACTGGACGCGATCCTGGTCACGAGCCCACGCGACGCGTCGAACACATCGGTGAGCGCTGCCAGTTCGGCGGACAGATCGTCGCTGCGGGGCCACCAGGCTCCGCACACCGGCCCCGGCGGAAAGGTCGGCGGGCGCAGGGCAAGACGGACGGGCGGGTAGGCGTCGGTCCCACCGTCGGTGGCCGAACTGCGGTGAGCGGTGGGTGCGTTCATGACGCACACCCTTCTGCGGGCCGGCATGAGGGCAGAGCCCGGTGTCGTGGTGCACCGGAAGCGACGCCGAACGGAGTCGGCATACGAGGAGCACCCGGTGGCCCCAGCGTACGTCCGGCCCGTTTCCCGTAGGCCAGGAGTACGGTGAAGGAGACGAGGACATCCGTACGCCGGTGCCCGATCACCCCGGAACACCCGCTCCCTTCCTCGCCGTCCACTCAGGGGCAGCCCCCGACGCCGCGTGTCCGGCGGGGAAACGACATGCACCGGCAGACCCCGGCCCACCCATGACCTTCGCACCGCACAGGTCGCCCGCAACTCCTCGATCCAGAAGGAAAGCAGCCGCATGCCGAGCCTGATGACGGGTAGGTTCCCCTTCTACGTACCCCGCGACCCCGGGTGCGGTCATGGAAACGGCCGGACCCGCGATGTCGACACCCGCGGCTCCGGCGCCGCGTCCCTCCGGACAGCCATCACCGGGGCACTCCCGCGTTCAGGAGTCGCAGGGGACGAGGCAGGCGAAGAGACGCCGAAGAAGGGGGAGGGCGTCTTCTCGCCGGATCGGCCCCTGGCGATGTTCTTCGGATTCCCGCCGGGGGCCGTTCCGCGGCCCGCGCGGTACGGAGGGTGCGGGTCCGCCTCATGAGCGAGCGTGCGGTGCGGCCCGCCGAGGACCGGGCGCCCCCGCGGCACAAGGAACAGGGACCGTCCCCCTGGGAAGCGGAGCGGATTCTCCCGCTGGCCCGGGGCCAGGTCGCCGACCGACTCCAGGAACTGGGCGCGTTGTACGCGGCCAACTGCGGTGCGGAAGCCGGGCAATGGGACCGGCGGACGGGCGCCTTCCTGCGCCGCCTGGTGAGCGACATCCGACGTCCCGGCTTCGGCCTGCTGATCGCGGAGAACTCCACGATGACGGCATACGCCTACGGATTCCCGTTGCACAGCGGCCTCTTCGAGATCCGCGAGATCGTGGTCCCACGTCGGGCGCGGGTGCAGTCGCCGCACCAGGACTGGAACCTGGCCCGGCGTCTGCAGCGCCGGCTCCTCGCCGACCACGGTCACTCCACGGGCATCACCCTGGTCGCACGGGCCGACGTATGGACCCATGCGGCGCTGCGGTCCTGGGGGTGGCGGGACGCCCCGGAGAGCTCGTACGGGATCCCGGCGTGGCCCCACCGCACGGTCCTGCTCCTCGATCCGTGAGCGACGGCCCTGCCCTCACGGGGTGACGTCGGTGGTGTCCGGGGCCGGGATCACCGCGGTGTCGAACGTGCCGTCGACGACACGCCTGGCGAGCTCCGTAAGCCGCAGATGGTTGGAGCGGGCATAGGACCGGAACGCGGCGAACGCCTCGTCGACCGAGGTGTCCCAGCGCTCGGCGAGCACACCCTTGACCTGCTCCACCAGGATGCGGCTGGTCAGCGCGGTGTTCAGCTGCGTGTTCTCGACGTGGGACTGCTCCAGCGTGCGCTGCTGCAGGATCGTGATCGTGGCGACGTCCGCCAGCGCCTGGGCGAGGGCGATCTCGTCCACTCCCAAGCGGCGTTCGGTCCGCTGAAAGAGGTTCAGGGCACCGACCACCCGGTCGCGCAGCCGCAGCGGGATCGCGTGCGTCGCCCGGAACCCGATCTCGTGGGCCCGCGGCGTGAAGTACGGCCAGTCCGCGGCCGATTCCGGACGCCTCAGGTCGATGTTCGTCCGGGCCGCGCCACTGCGGAAGCACTCCACGCACGGCCCCTGGTCGTGCTGCCGGGCGAACAGCTCAAGGAGCCGCGTGTGCTCGTCCGACGCGGCGATGACCTGGAGTTCCCCCTGTGGGTCGGCGAGCAGAATGCCGGCGGCCGAGACGTCGAGGAGTTCCACGCAGCGCGCGGAGAGCCGTTGCAAGAGGTCGAGTACGTCGAAGTCGTCGATGAGCGAGTCCGCGATCTCGACGAACACTTCGGCGAGTCGCTGTTCCCGGGCCATGCTGATCATCCCTCTCCACTCTCGGGCAAATGAGGCCCGTTGCCATCGTCTTGGGTTCCGTCGTCGAAGCGCAGCCGTCGGGCCACGATGTCCTCCGCGACGTCGCCGAGGGAACGCTCGCTGCCGTACGCCGAGGCGCGCAGCCGCACCAGTGCGTCGGCCATCGAGGTGCCCAGCTGGACGCTGAGCATGCCCGTGGCCTGGTGCACCACGGCCCGTTGCAGCCCTTCGGGCGGCCACAGCCGGTCGTCGTCCACGGTGTTCCCGTTGCTCCCGATCCGCTGCCCGGCCGGTCCCCGGTCCCCGAGCAGCGCCGCGATCAGGGCGGCGGTCAGCGTGTTCGTGTCCCTGAGCTGTCTGTCGCTGAGAGGGCCGTCCCCGCCGCACAGCAGGGTCAGCAGCCCGAGCCGTGCGCCACCCAGAGCCAAGGGGAAGCAGCACACGCCGTGCACCCCGAGTTGCCGCGCGGCGGGCAGCAGCACGGGCCAGCGATCGGGCCGCACCCGCTGAAGATCCGGTTCAAGGACCGGGATCCCGGCGCGCGTGGCATCGGGCCCGGGCCCCTCGCCGAGGGTGAACTGCAACTCCTCGAACCGCAGGCTCAGTTCGGGGGAACACCAGAGCGGCTCGGGCGCCCGCGTGCTGTCCGCCTCAGCCGGGGATTGACCGAACACGGACACGGCAACGCCCTCGACTCCCAGGGCCCGCGCGCCGGCCGCCGCGGGATCCCTGTCGCTCCCCGGGCGCAGACACCGCAGAACCTCGGCCATGCCCTCGCGGGTCACCGCTCTCCGTTGTACCGAGCCCTGTGCCCTCCCGCCCCGTGCCGGGCTTCCTGAACGCTCGCGTATCCCGGGAACCGGTCGGCGAGGCCACCGGCCCGGAAGACCAAGGAGGTCGCCGACCTGGTGTAGACGACCCGGGTCCAGCCGTGCCGCGCCCGGCTCTCGGCCCATGCTTCGCACAGCGGTTCAAGGATGCTGCCGTCCGCGAAGGTCACCGCGCTCAGGTCCACGATGAGACGGAGCCGGCCGGGCCCGGTACGGACCTGGCGCAGGGCCCGCTCCAAGCGGGGCACGGTGGTCACGTCCAGCTCACCGTGTGCGCGCACCACACGGCAGTCGTCGAACTGGACGGGGAACGCCGACCGGACGGTCGATTCGTGCAGATCGGAATGAGAGCTCATCCGCCCCATCTCCTCTGGCAAGGATTCATCACATGCGCAGAGCCTCTGTTGCGCGGAACAAACTGCACGGAGAGGGCCGGGTCCGGGGCGGCCGTCTTTCGAGCCTACTAGTGCGTGCGGGGGTCGGTCCGGCCCGCACACTCGATGTTCAGATACCTGAACCCCGGGCTGCAACGACCGTCAACGGCAGCGGCGGCGTAAGCAGGTGGGGCCCTCGCCGGTGGACGTCGGCAATCGGCCATGCGCCCTCGACGCTCTGGCCACGGCGCGACACCCCTGAAAGGCTTGCGCACGTGGAAGCATCCGACGCCGGTGCCGCACAGTGTGCACCTGGCAGGGAGGACTCGTATGGGGCAGTTGCTCGCCGCTGGGACTGTCGAGGTTCTCGTCGAGAACGGCACGCTCGGCCTGGTCGAACAATCGCGAGAGAGCGACATCCACTACCCGGATGCGCCGGCAGGGAGCTGGTTGCGCCCTGCCGAAGGGATGGTTCACGCGCACTGTCCCTCGAACGTGATCGATGCCCGGGTGCGCGTGGAACTGTGGAAGGGAGACCCGCCCGGCGAGGGGGTGTGGTCGCACGACGAGGAAACCGAAGTGTTCTTTCCCGCAGGGGAATTGTCCGTCTACACGCTGGGCGAGACGCTCCCCACGGAGATCGGACTCGCCGTCACCGGGCGATACCGGGTGCGGATGTCGTGGGCGTTGAACCCGGAGACCGGCCCGTTCCACTCCCCGTTCAAGGGGCAGGTCGGCACTCTGGAGTACGCCGCGGAAGGTCACGAGGCAGACCTGGAAGGCGTGGATCAGTACTGTCTGGCGCAGGTCTGGAATCTTGACTGACGTACCGGGCTGCCGCCGTACCGTCGACACGACGGCAGCCCGCGCCGACACTCGTCAGTCGCCGATGGCGATCCCGAAGGCGTCGTTGTCGATGATGCGGTCGTTCTCGTACCAGGCGTTGAGCCGGCGTCCGGCTTCTTCGTTCTCCTGGCTGTCGATGTACTTCACCGAGTAGTCGTACTCGTACTGGGTGCCGTCGTACATGTAGCGGGCCGCGCCTTCGTAGCTGGACGCGAAGGGGTACTCGTCGCACTGAACCCCGTCGGCCGGGCCGCCGGGCACGTCTCCGCCGTTGCAGTAGCCCCGTACGACATTGCGGTTGTCCCGGACGCGGGTGCGCTGAGTCGTACCGGCGGCGGGGACCAGACGGTGCAGTGGGTCGGTGGCCTCCGCTCCGGGCAGGTTCTTGTCGCTCTTGGGCGGCAAGGTGGAGTCCGGGTCGTTCCGGGCGTCTCCGATGTGGTTGGCGACGGCGGCGACACCGAGGTACGGCTCGCCGGGCGCGCTCGGGTCGCTGGTGTCGCTGCGGTCGTATCGCAGCGCCGGTGTGGTGTCGCTGAAGACCGCGCCCATGTTGCCGCGACGGAGGTAGGCCGCGCTGTCGAAGCGGAGCTTGCCCTCTTCGCCGTCGGTGGGCTGGAACTGGTCGTAGCCGGGGATCGTGAACTCGTACTTCGGGCGGAAGTCGGCATTCGCGATCTGCTCGCCCGCGGCGGCACTGGGCGGGCTTGAGGCGAACGACACGAGGTCGAACTTGGTCTTGCCGTCCCTCTTCCAGGCGCCGGGGGAAGCGGTACGGCCCTCGTACATGCCGCTGTCGCAGGCGTCCTCGGCGCTGCCGTTACCGCTCTTCCACGTGCCGTCGCAGTCGAGTTCCGCCTTCATCGTGGCGCCCGGCTTGTTGAAGTGCCCGGTGGAACTCCACACGTCGACATCGAGGTCGAAGTCGGCGTAGCGGTAGTAGCTGCTGTCGAACCATCCGCCGATCTTGGCCTTGCCGATGATGGTGTTGCGGGAGACGAACCAACCCTTGATGTAGCAGCCCGGAGGCCACAAGCCGCACTGGATCGCCGGGATGGCGATGACGTGCCGCTGACAGTACGAGAAGCGGTTCTTGATCCAGCCACCGTCGTTGCTGGAGCTGTCGTTGGCGGCGCACTCGTCGACGTTGTCGATGTACTGGTACGGGTCGGCGGGTTTGCGGCCGCGGTTGAAGCGCTCGCTGGGCACGGTGTAGGAGCGGCCGGCAGCGTCCTTGGTCCGGTTCTCGGGCTGGGCGGACGGGCCGCTGGTGGGCTTGAGGTCGAGCCGGCCCAGATCCCCGTCGGCGGACAGGGCGTCGACGACCTTCTGCGGGTCTGCGACCAGCTTCGGGTCGGTGATGACATACGCGTCACCGGGCTTGAGAGAGGTGGCCTGTCCCGGGTCCTCTGGAGTGTCGGCGGCCTGGGCAGGCAGCACGGACAGAGCGAGCAGCACGGCCGACAGGGCTGTGACGACCGTCGTTCTTCTGCGGAACAACATGATCCTCCGTGACGTCGGTGTCACCGACGCGCAGAGGGCAGCCGCAGGAGGTCGACCTGGGCATGCCAAGCCGCGAAGCGTGTTCTATGCAGGCGTCCACTGGTCAGTTCGGACGCGACCCCCGTCACGTCGGCCGTTCACGCCCCTGGGGGCACGCCGGTCTCAACGGGAGTCAGCTTGCTCTCAACTCCCCACCAAAACAACTAAGTTGAATCAACCTGACTCAAAGAGCGGGGCACCGCGACCCGACCTGACCGAGCGTTCGGCATATGCCATGAGCTCAACCTTCTTGCTCGCCGACGCAGCTGACAGTCGGAGGAACGACCCGTCTCTGTTCGAACGGATTGGCGTGTTATCGCCCCCTGGGCGTGCTCGTCACGGCACATCCAGGCGCATGGCCCGCTGCCGGAACTCGACCGCGAGATCGCGGAGAAGGAGACGGGCCCGATCCCCCGCACCCGCATGCCGAAGCCTGCCGCTCCGGAGCCGCCCGTCCGGCCCTCGGCCGACCCCTCCGCTCACGCAATGGCCCGCAAATGAAGAAGCGCCCGAGCCGACCGAAGCCGACCCGGGCGCCGCCCACACTCGTAGACCCTGTGGGACTCGAACCCACAACCAATGGATTAAAAGTGTCCGCGATCTTGTGCTGAGTGGTGGTGGGGGCTGGCCCGTTGTCCGGAAACGCCAGGTCAGGGAGCTAGTGCTGGATGGCTGGATCCACCGCGTGACGGGCTGTGGGGGCACGTCCGCTCACGCATCGCTCACGCATGACGGCCCGGTTCTCTCACAGAGAGAACAGCTCTTCCTGGTAATTCTCGACGATGTCCCGCCGTGGATAGAACAGCCCGAGCAGCATGAACGTCTTGGGCCGCTTGGCGAGGTTCCCGACGAAGCAGTGGACGGCTCGGTCCGGAGTGAACATCCGGGTGAACCAGCGTTCCCTCAGCTTCTCCTCCACGCCCTGTTCCCCATACTGACGCCGGAACTTGCGGTACGACTCGCCTGCCTCCCAGTCCCTGAGCGCCAGGTCATGTCCGGTACAGCGAGAGTCGTTGCAGCTGAAGCGGTAGCGGAACTCCAGTGGTACCCATTCGAGTTGACGCAGGTCCTGGTCGAGGAGATCCATCTGATCGGCCAAGGCGGCCTTGGACGCGGGCCAGGGCTCGGCGGGGTCCAGGCGGAAGTCGACGGTGTCCGCCGGGCGGAAGAGGCCGAGGGAGGTGCCGTGCTCCTCTTGGTCCCGTTTGATGGCGCAGAGAGATGGGGCGATCAGCGGGCGGACGAGCGAGTAGCGCTCGCGCCAGCCGTCGCTCGTGCCGATTCTGTCGACGACCTTGAGAGTGTCCAGGTTCGGGCGCAGGCTCTCCGGCCGCTGGTCCTGGTGGCGGCGCACGTCGACCTCGACGATCGCGTATTTGGCGAACTGGCTCTGCTCTTCCAGGAGTCGGAAGGGGACTGGGAAGAGGCGGACGTGCTCGGGGGTGTCACGGTCGAGTCGTATTCCGGCGACGCAGCTCGTCTCGCGGTACTTCGCGGACAGCTCCGGATACGTCTTCACTGTGATCATGATGCGTGCCCGTTGCCACGCTCCGGCCATGCCCCACCCCCGGTCCGTATCGCCTGGACCAGATTGGAAATGAGCCGGTTCGCACGCGCAAGAGCGCGTGCGCGCAAGGTAGTTGAAGTCAGGCCAAGGGGCTGACGGGTAGTGACGTGCGCTTGCGTAGGGTCTCCAGGACGACGTGGCGGTGGCAGCGCTCCTCGTCCTTCTCGAAGCACAGCACCGCGACGCGGGCCTGAGCTGCGTATTCGGCGAGTTCGTCGAGGTCGGCCTGGGCTGCGTCTGTGCGCAGCAGGCTGCGGAAGCGGGCTCGGCCCTCGCCGATACGCCCTTCCCAGAACGGGGCCCGGTTGTCCTTCGGGTTCCCCAGGGCCCGCAGGTGGGTGTAGGCGATGCCGGCCTCGTCGAGAGCGTGCCCGAGCCGGGTCTTGCTGAAGCCCGGCTTGCGACTGATGGGGGTCAGGCGGACGTCGGCGACCATGCTGATCTGGGCTTCCAGCAGGGAGGCGACGAACGAATCGATGTCCCGCCCCTCATATCCGGCAGACCACAGGCCGGCCGTCGGCCCCTGTGCCGACCGGAACAGCTCGTCGAGCGAGACCCCGAGCACCTCGGCCAATGCACCAACGGTGAAGAAACCTGGCTGAATTACTCCCCCGCCCTCAAGCCGCGACAACGTCGCAGGCTGGATGCCCGCCTCCTTCGCCAGGCGTTCGGGCGTCCATCCACGTTCCTCGCGAAGGGCGCGTACACGGGCGGCCAGCGTCCGTACCGGGGAAGAAGAGCAGGGGGTTAAGCGGCGATCGGCCATGGACCGGGATCCTAACTTCCGCCGGAATCACACAGGTAGTTACCCGCATGCGCTTCCGCATACCGGTCGAACGAACGGGTGGCCCTGGGCGAGCTCGTCGCAGATGCGTCAGGACGCGGGAGCGATCTCGGCGATCAGGCCCTCGACCAGGGCCTTGATCTCGTCGCGGATCGGGCGGACGGCAGCGACGCCCTGACCGGCCGGATCCTCCAGCTCCCAGTCGAGGTAGCGCTTACCGGGGAAGACCGGGCAGGTGTCACCGCAGCCCATGGTGATGCAGACGTCCGATTCCTTGACCGCGTCGACGGTCAGGATCTTCGGGGTCTCGGCGGAGATGTCGATGCCGACCTCGGCCATGGCCTCGACGGCGGCGGGGTTCACTTCCTTGCCGGGGTTGGAACCGGCCGAGCGGACCTCGACACGGTCGCCGGCCGGGTGGGTCAGCCAGGCGGCGGCCATCTGGGAGCGACCGGCGTGGCCCGCACAAGGTCATGACGTTCGGCTCGGTACTTGCTGTGGCAGCCGTGCTGGCGGTCGCAGCCGTCACCGACCGCTGGGGCTCCACGCACTACGGCGCTCTCTCCGGACTTCTGGCCGCCCCCGCGACCGTCGCCGCAGCGATCGCGCCATGGGCGGGAGCCAGCCTCGCCGAGTCATTGGGCGGCTACCCGCACCTGTTCATCACACTGTCGATTGCCTCCCTGGCCGCGGCCTTCCTCGCGTTGGGATCCGCCATCACCAGGTCGGACAACGCGGAGACCAGCCTGAGCCCGGCCTGTCACTCCCACCCGTCGAGGGACACCTCCGGCCCACCGCCTTCCAGGTAGCGGTGCAGCGCGTGGGCGGTGGAGTCGACGAACTCCTCAGGGATGGCATCGGCGTCGACCCACCGAACCTGCGCGTGCTTGAGAGGCTCGCGGTTCTCGAGCTCGCCGGACCACTCATGGGCGGCGAAGATGACGGAGAGGAATCCGTTCGGGGCCTCAACTCCCCATGCCCCATGGATGATGTGGGCGGCCTTCAGCGCCTCCGGCTTCACGACCAGACCGGTCTCCTCGGACAGCTCCCGCACCGCCGTCTGCGTGATCGGTTCACCGGGCTCACCTTTGCCGACCGGTAGATCCCACATCCCCTGGGCGAACTTGGCGTTCTCGCTGCGCTGCAGCAGCACGACGCGGTTGGTGGCCCGGTCGTGGACGATCACGGCGGCGGCCAGCAAGGTCACCGATCCGAGGGCAGGCTTGAGGGTTTGGGGACGGGAGTCGGTCGTCGGCTCAGGCACAGGTTTCCCCTCATTACATGGATAGTTGGGCAAGCATCTCGTCGGCGCGGCGAGTTGGTGGGCGGGTCAGCGGATGCGGGCGCGCCCGAACAGCAGCCGGTCGGCCGCCAGCGTGGTGTCCAGGTAGGCGTCGAGCTGGACAGCGTCAGAGGCTTGCGGCAGCGGGTCGAGTCCGAGCAGGAGAACGGCCTCGACGGTACCGGTGACCAGTGACATCCACTCAGGGCGCGCGGGCAGACGCAACCGACGAGAGGATCCCGGAAAGTGCAGCGACACCTGGCCGCCGACGATCCGCAGGCATCGACCGGCATCCTGGACCACGTCTCCGACCCCACCCAACCCGCCGAGACTGTCGGCGAAGCGCCGCACGCGGACCTCGGCCGTGTCGGCCTCTGCATCAGGGCCGATGGACGCCAGGCTCTCTGTGATCAGGATGTGGGCCAGTTCGTGGCCGTCCGGGCCGCTGCCGATCCACGTCCAAGAGGCGAGCGACGCCAGTAGTCGCAGGTCGGGTCCGGGTGGAGTGAGCAGGACGCTCATACAGTCGTCCCTCCCGTGGCCTCGAAGCAGGACCAGACGATCTTCCCGCAGGGAGTGCGGTCCTCGAGCCCCCAGCCGTCCGAGAGAGCGGCCACCAGCATCAGGCCCCGTCCGGAGACGTCCATGTCGGCAGGCTCACGGACCGCGGGCTGCCTGCGACGGCTGTCGTGCACTTCGACGCGTACGACATCGTCGTCAATGTCGAGTCTGAGCAGGAATCCATTGCCCGGAGCACTGCCGTGAACCACTGCGTTCGTGGCCAACTCCGAGACACAGAGGCGGACATCATCGGCCCGGTCGGCGCGTCCCCATCCCTTCAACGCAGTATCGGCGAACTCCCTTGCCAGACCGACGGATTCAGGGCGGGCGGTGAAGAACCGCTGCATCGTCTCAACCATCATGGACCTCATGACTCGGCGCCCAGAACGCGGACGGAACCGGAGCTGCGACGCCGGGAGGATCCGCAAGAGGAGCGGCCGGACGGGCGCGTGCGGCGGGTGTGACGGGCCAGGAGCAGTCGGGCGCCGACCGCCTCGATCTGCCGCCTGCGGTCCGTCGCTATGGGCTTGGGGCCGAGGTGGGAGGCAGCGGGGGCGATGACGCCGTAGACACCGGGCAGGGCCAGCACGTCCAGCAGACCGGTGAACGCGGCCGAGGCAGGACCACCACCCGTGTTGTCGTCGTGGTCGGTGAAGACTCCGCACAGCTGCAGTTCGTGGGTGCGGCAGTACTCGGCGAGCGACTCGGTCAGCGCCGCCTTCCGGGCTGCGGGTACCCGCACCAGCCGCAGAAAGCCGTACACGACCGGGCCGCTGATGGGTCGATGTTCCGTGAGGGGTTCCATGCTGGGGACCGTCCAAGTCGTTCGACAGTTGGTGACCCCTTGAGCGTGGCCGCATCCCAACTGCTGCCCAATCACCGCCTGTTCTACTTCCGTTCCACTTCCGTCCCGCCGGGTGCACGCGTCTGCTTCGATGACGGGAGGAAGGGAGCGACGCGTGGCGACCGTGCACCACTGGACCGGCCTGGAAGCCAGGGCCTTGCGACTCGCCCTGCGAATGAGCGTGCGGGGCTTCGCCGAACGCCTCGGCCTTGCCGTAGCCACCGTCTCCAAGTGGGAGAGCAAGCTCGTCGGCACCGAGCCCAGGCCGGACACCCAGGCCATCCTCGACACGGCCCTCGGCCGCGCGGACGCGGCGGTCCACCTGCGTTTCGAGACGCTCCTGTCGGAGACCGCCGGTGCTGTCACCGCTGCCGGACGACGCGTCACCGCCTCCGGGCCGCGGGCCTGGGAGTACGAGTCCTGGGCAGACGACCTGGACCGGGTGGTCGTTGCGCTGTCCCGGCAGAACTTCGCCTTCGCCGACAGCCTCCTGGACCGGTGGCTCACCCGGTTCAAGTCCCCCGAGCTGGATGACAGGGGCCTGTATCTGTTCGCCCGCTCGACCGCTCTGCTCGGTGACCTCAAGCGCGACCAGGGTGCCGTGCTCGGCCCGCTCTCCGCCCAGCACTCCTATGCCGGAGCCCGCACGGTCTTCACCCAGCTCGACATCCCCCGCCGCGTCGCCCAGCTCGACCTGTCGCTCGCCGTGGTCACAGAGATGTCCGGGAACCTGGAGGCCGCCGCCCGAACCTACGAAACCCTCGCCGTCGACGACCGCCTCTCCCGCCGCGACCGCGCCAGGGCCCGGCTCTGGGTCGGCACAGCCCTGAGCAAGGGCGGCGAACACGACTACGCGACGCGCGTCATGCAGGCCGCGACCCGAGACTTCGAGGACCTCACCGAACCCGACGACTGGTCGGTGGCCCATCAGAAGATCGCCCTCGCCCGCCGCGGCGCCGGCGACCTCACCCAGGCCCTGCACTTCATCGGCATCGCCCGCAGCAGCGGGGCCACCGAATCACCGATGCAACGCGTACGACTGGACACCGCTCATGGCCACATCCTGCTCTCCGATCCGGCAACCCGAGATGATGGACTCGTCGTCCTCGGCCAGGCCGCCACGGTGGCCGCGCAGTACGGACTCGTGCACCAACTGCGCAGTATCGAGGGCATCAAGGCCATGAGCGAGGGGCCGGCCGGCCCCCGGCAACGGTGACCAGGGAGAACACGCGTGAGCGACAACCGGCAGACCATCACCGAGGACCAGTGGCGCCAGGCCAAGCTGATCTGGGACTACCACCAGATGCACCACGAGCTGCGTCCCGTCGACACGGCGATCGGCCTTGGCAGCCACGATCTCGGCGTTGCCGCCCACTCCGCCGAGCTTTACCGCTCCGGCCTCTTCCCGACCCTCGTCTTCACCGGTGGCAACAGCCCCACCACCGCCGAAGTCTTCCCCCGCGGCGAGGCCGTCCACTTCCGCGAGCACGCCATCGATCTCGGTGTCCCCGCCGACGCAATCCTCCTGGAGCCCAACGCCGGCAACACCGGCCAGAACATCACTCTCTCCCGTGAGGTCCTCGCGGCCGCAGGCATCCGCCCCACCACGGTGCTGCTGGTCTCCAAGCCCTATATGGAAAGGCGGTCGTTCGCGACCGCCCGCAAGCTGTGGCCCGACGTCGAGATCCTCTGCGCGTCGGAGCCGCTGGAGTTCGACGACTACGTGAAGTCCATCGGGGACGAGAGGCTCGTCCTGGACATGCTCGTCGGCGACCTTCAGCGGGTCATCGAGTATCCGAAGCTCGGATTCGCCATCGAGCAGGAGGTCCCGGAGGACGTGCATGGAGCGTACGAGTCCCTCTGCCGCGACGGCTTCACCAGCCGCCTCATCGGCTCCTGAACTCCCCGTGCCGGGTGGGCTGTGCGCCATCCACCAGCCGAACTTCCTGCCCCGGCTGACCACTCTGGCCAAGCTGTTCGCGGCGGACCACTGGATCGTCCTGGACGACGTGCAGTTCGCCCGCCGCGACTACCAGCACCGAGCCCGCCTTGCGGCCCTCGACAACCCGGGCCGCGAGCAGTGGCTCACTGTCCCCACTCACCTCCCGCAGGGGCGCCCCACTCTCATCCGGAACGCGTTGATCAACGACCCGGACTGGGCGCGGCGCAGGATCGCGGGGATTCTGCGGCAGCGCTACGGGACCAGCCCTCACTGGCCCGTCCTAGCAGCCGTCATGGCCCCTGTGCTGGACGCCTTCGACACCGGCAGGACCGCTACCGTCGCCGAAGTCTCCACCCGTGTCCTCCTGGACCTGATGGGCTGGAAAGGCCGCATTCTCACCAGCAGCCGTCTGTCGGCCCGGTCAGGTCGATCCGAGAGGCTCGCCGACCTGGCCGTCACGACGGGCGCTCGCTCGTATCTGTGCGGGACCGGCGGTATGGCCTACCTCGACGAGGCCCCGTTCGCGGCCCAGGACATCACCGTGACCCTGTTCCGGCCGCCGGCGACCGGCATCTGGCCCTCCGGTCGCCGACTCAGTGTTCTGTGGGCGCTGGCGACATTCGGCCCGCAGGCCGTGGTCGCCCATCTCCAAGCTCTCGCCTCCGCCCACACCCTGCTTGTGCCTGCCGCCTGACCTCATCGCTCTCAGCGGGAGCGGCGCGGGCGCGGTACGGGCGTAGCGGCCGCGGACGGCACCTGCGGGCTGGGCGCCACGTGGGTCCGGTGATCGCTGCGGGCCTGTGCCGCAAGGGCGCGTGCGCTGGGTGCTTGTCGTGCGGCGAGGCGTTGGATGCGCCAGGTGAGGACCCGGGCCGGTCGGTCGGCGTCGGCAAGCGGGCGTCGGCCGACGGCGCTGCGCAAGACCTCCTCGGGGTTGTGCCCGGCCTTCTCGGCTTGGGTGAAGGTCGCGGTGAGCGCGTCGAAGGCCGCGTCCCCCACGATCTTCTCGGCGTACTCGGGTACGACATCGTGGACCAGGCGGATGTGCCGTTCGACGGTGGGGCGAGGCGGCCGTTGCTGAGCGAGAGCGGCCAGGGGTGCAGTAGCCGCTTCGTCGTAGGCGGCCTGGAGCTCAAGCTGGGTGCGCTGAGCGGCGGCGACCTGCTGGTCGTGGTGGCGGAGCTGGTGCCATCGGGCAGCGGCGATCACGGCCAGAAGTGCGGCGTCGAGGAACATCGCCAGGACGGCGCCGTCCTTCGGCGACGGCTCGCGCAGAATCGCGCGGACCGCACTGCGCAGGGCGCGAGCATGCTGGTAATCGGCCCGGATGCGGGAGCGAGCCGCTCGCTCAAACTCCCTTGATGCTCCATGGAGTTGGGCCCGCAGTGGTGCGGGCGCGATGAGGGGAAGGGTGTCGAGGGCTTCGCCGAGGGCGTTGATGTGGGCTTGGGCGGCCTCGTCATCGGCGTTGCCGTCGAGGTGGTGGGGGATGCGTTCGGTGGCGGCAGTTGCCTGGTGCCAGGGGCCCGTGCGACGCGCGGCCATCTGACCGTCGGCGCGCGAGGCGAGGTCGTCGAGTCGCTTCTTGATCTTCGGAAAGGACAGGTCCGGTGCGAGTTCGGAGCCGGAGAACCGGATCGGCTCGCCGGCCTGGTTGGTGTCGCCGGTGAGAGCGACCGTGAAACCCCGGACGTCTCCGGAGGGGAAGTGCTTCACGTCGACCTGGACGCCCTCAGTGTGAGCGAGCAGGTCGAGAAATTCCTCGGTTCCGCGGGCGGCGGCCACTGCGGTACGGACCGTGGTGCGCAGGCGCTCGCGAGTAGTGCTGGGCTGCCCTGCGCGCTTGGCCTTCTCCTGTTCGGCGCGAGTGGGCCGCTTGGCGGCCGTACGGTCACCGCGCACCACCTGGAACAGGCCGTACTCCCTCTCGACCTTGGCGAGTTCACGGTCGGCGGTGAGGTAGTCGTTCCAGTGGCGAGCGAGGCGCAGGTCGGCGCGGACCGTGGTGGCGGCGATGTGGACGTGGTCGTCGGCGTGGCGCACGGCGACCCAGCGGCAGCCGTCCGGATCACCTGCGGGAGCGATGCCGGTAGCTGCGACGACGCGGCGAGCGATGTCGGCCCAGTCGTCGTCGCTGAGGTGTCGGTCGGTTGTGGCGGCGCGGATCGAGCAGTGCCACATGTGGCGTTCCGGCGCGCGGCCGAGGCGTTCGGCCTGTTTGACGTGCAGGTCGAGGTCCGCGACGAGCTGCCTGCGGGCGGCGTCGGGGTCATCGGGGGTGCGGCCGGGGTCAGGGGCGAAGCCGTCCCAGGAGGCGACCAGGTGCGGGTCGTGGTGGTCGGTGGCCTTCTTGGTGTCGTACAGGTAGCGGATGAGGCCGGCGGTGCTCTTGCCGCCCGTGATCTTCGCGATCACCCGGCCGCCTTCGTGGTGACGGCCTGGTTCGCGGCGTTCGCGATGTGGCGGACCGCCGTGCCGACGGCATCCAGGGTGCGATCGGTCTGGGCCAGCAGGGCACTGTCCCCAGGGTGTGGATGGCCGCCGGCGTTGAGCCTCCAGGCGATCTGGTTGATGTTGCGGCCGATCTTGGCGACCTGCTCACGCAGGGCGTTGAGCTCGTCGATGTAGTCGTCGAGCTGGGTGCGCTGGCCGGGCAGGGTGAAGCCGAGGTCACCGCTGATGTGGGCGATGACGAGGGCGCCGACGTAGTGAGCGGCAGCGATGTTCAGTGACCTGGCCTTGGCGAGGATGACCGCCTTCTCGTCGGCGCTGTAGCGCACGTCGACGCGGTCTGTGCGCTGCACGGGCATGCGGCTGCGACGACGGGCGACGCGGTGCACGGCGGCTTCGTCGGCGGCACGCGGCAGCGGCAGCTCGGTATCGACGAGAGGCTTCTCCGAAGCGGGCACCCCCTGGTGCCCGTGTGCCTCCGCCACCCCCGGGGCGGAGGCTCCCCCGTTGGACCGGCCCTTGGACGGTCCAACGGGATACCTTGCTCCGCCGTTGGGTCCGGTGGTCGTCTCCTGCTGGGCGGTGCGCAGTTCGTCGTGCGGGTCGTGCATGGGCTGGTTCTCCGGGAGTGCGAGGCCGGGATCGGGGAGTTCTGGAAGTCAGGCGGCTTCCGCGCCGAGTTCTGGTCGATCGGCGGCGGCGTCTAGCTCCTCCTGGACCAGGCCCTTCAGCTGGTCCGCCTCAACCCGTCCGATCGTCAGGTCCTTCTCGCGGAAGATGGCTTCAATGTGGCGGCGTGAGGCGCGGCCATGGCGGCCAAGGGGCGCAGAGCGGGCGAGGGAGAGCCTCTCGGCGGAGACGTCGGCAGGCAGTTGGTCATGCGGTGTCATGGCTGGCACGTGCACCTTCGCCACGTCGGTGGCGTCCGAAGCCACATCACCAGGAGTCGTATCTGCGGCTTGGCGAGCTGCGGGTTGGCGTCGGATGACGATGTACAGGTGGACGGCGCCGGCCAGCGCAAGCGGCGCGATGGCGGACAGCACGCCGACCGTGACGTCGTCGAGCCGCAGACCCTCGCCGTGGCGACTCTGCTCATTGAGGCGGACCGCGTGCAGGGCATTGGCCCAGATACTCGTCGTGGTGGCGGCGCCGACCAACGCCCACACGTACACGCGCGAGCGCAGCGGGGCGGTACGCAGCATGAGGAGAGCGCCCACGCCGATGGCGATGAACCCGTCGATCACGAGCGGGAAGGCGTACGTGAGCAGCCCACGGATGTGGATGGCGACAGCCATCTGCCGCAGAGCGTCGTAGGAGAGGGCGAAGGCGAACGCGGCGAGCAACGCGATGCCGACGCGGATCGCGGAAGTCCCGGGTATCGCAGAGGGGGCAGGGGCAGTGGAGGCAGGCAAGCGGAAGGGCTCCCGGTGAATAAGCGGCGGCCACGGGCTGGGTGGGCAGGAGTGGCCGCCGTGCGGTGCGGTGACTCGTACCACTCGTCGCGCACCTGGTCAGAGCAGGTACGAGTGGTGTGGCGATGTCGGGTCGACTCGTTGCGGGTCCCGGACCCGTCCCCGCGCTGACCTGCGCGGGGACGGGTGCGACGGGTCGAGTCGGGTCAGGCTGCGGTGCCAGGCGCAGGCTCCGGCTCCGGCTCAGGGCAGTAGCGCGCCCAGGCGTCGAGGAACTGGTTGCGGGCGAAGCCCTTGGCCTGGGTGCCGTCGGGGAAACGGCGGTTGGCCGAACCGATTCCGTAGTCCTTCAGCAGCAGTTGCAGCCCACGTGGGGTCAGCCCACCAGCGCCATACTCGGTCCAAGGCGCTTCCTTATCCGCGTTGAGCTCGTCGAGCAGACGGCTCGTACGCAGCACGGTGGGATCGCCCTCGGCCGCGAACACCCGGCGGATGTCGACCAGGATGCGGGTCCGCAATCCGCCTTCCTCGTCCTGCCCGGCCTCGTAGTCGGACATGGAGCGGCAGGCGGCGCGGGCGAACGCGGGCCACTCGCCACCGGCAAGGTCGGCGATCACGATCAGCGGTTCCCAGGTGTCCGCCGCACGGTCCTCGACCGGCATCACCGGCTCCGCCTCCAGCGCCTGCGGGTACAGCGGCTGCAGCCACGCGGACAGGCGGTCACGGATCACGTGCAACGCAGGAGTGTCCCGGCCCGTACGGAAGGCCGCCACCTCCTCACCAGCGGCCCGCCTCCGCATTCGGATCACCACGGACCGGTCCATGATCGTGTCGGGTAGGTCCCCGATCCCGGCCAGCGCCGCCATCGCGAACGTAGGGAATGCCTGCGGCTTGTGCTCGGGTCCGGACACCCTCAGCGTGGGCCGGTTCCGCTGGTGGCCTGCGTTGAGCAGGCCGCGCAGGTCCTCGTTCTTCTCCGCCGCCTTGGCGGTGCCGAAGAGGGTGTCGGCCTCGTCGACCAGAAGCGTGGGCGGATCCTCGCCGGTGATGGAACGGAAGATCGCCGCCGGGCTGGCGTTGACCGTGATCAGGCGGTTCCGCACCGTCTCGGTCACCACGTCGAGGAGTCGCGACTTGCCGCACCGCTTCGCCGGGCCGACCACCGCCAGGCGCGGCGCGTGCTGCCACGCGGGCTGCAGATGCGTAGCCGCCACCCACAACGTGACCGCATGCAGAGCCTCTTGAGAGGGCGGGATCACGAACCGGGCTAGCTGCGCTCGCAGTTGGTCCAGCAGCTCGGCCCCCTCCGCCGACTCGGTGGTCGGCTCAGAGGAATAGGGATCGGGGTCCAGGGGTTGCACTCGGCAGCTCCTTGTCTGGCGGTGGCGGGCTCGCACGCCTTTGCCGCCGTGTCGGTTCACTTCGGGCCACAGGGGAGCCATCGGGCCTCCGGCGTCGCACCGCCGGGGGCCCTCCCCTTTCTCGCGGTCATACGGCCGCCGCGAGGGACCAGGAACGGTATGGCCACGCCTCGGCACAGTCCAGCGCTGCTGTGTCAGCTCAGCGCAGAAGTGCCGCCGCCTCACCGCACCCCTCATGCAGCCAGTCCCAACAGCTGGTGCAGTTCGGCCGTCACCACCCGGTAGGCGTTGCCGAGCCTCAGCACCTTGCAGGGGTACTCGCCGCGCTTGGCCAGCTCGTAGCCCTTGCTCCTCCCGAGCCCCAACGCCCGGTTACCCGTCTCCAGGTCAACGGAGACCGGAAGGGCCAGCAACTCGTCCCGGCTCATGCCGTCCGCCCGCCCGGCGTCATCGTTCTCGCGCATACGCACTCCATCCATGACTGAGCCCTCGGCGAACGCGACGTCCACGTCCGTCTCCAGGCGTCCAGTAACCAGGATGATCGAGCTAATGTGTCGCCATGACACAACACTCTTCCGACCATGGAAGCGAGAAGGAAGAGGACGGCGACGACGTCCTCGAATGGGAGGACCACGTCATGGCCACCGTGGCCGGCGCGGTCCGCAGACGGCGGAAGGAACTGCGTTGGAGCGCCCAGGACCTGGCCGACAAGTGCGAGGAGATCGGCTACCCGATCCCCCGGAACGTGATCGCCAACATGGAGTCAGGGCGCCGCGCCACCCTGCCCCTGGTCGAGGTCATGGTGCTCGCCAGAGCCCTGCGCGTGACCCCCATCGGCCTGATCTACCCCGTCGGTTACGTCCCCCGGGTCCGCGCACTCCCGTACGAGGACGCGCGCCCGACCTGGGACGCCCTCCAGTGGTTCACCGGCGAATCACCGGATTTCGGCTCCGAGGACTCCATGCTGGATCACTTCCTCGCCCACGACCTTGAACTCCGCTCGGCCCTGGCCGCCGTGGAGAGCGAGGACTACGAACGCTGGAAGGTCAGGACCGCCGCCAATCACATCCAACGGGAAGCCGCTGAACGCGCCTTGGCCCGCTACTCCGACCAGGCCGCGCAGGCCAAGGCCGCTCTGAGCGAGTACCGCCGCCTGATCCGCGCCGAGGGCGGCACACCGCCCGACCTCCCGCCTCAGCTCACCGAAGACGACATCGACCCCAACGCCATGGAGGAGAACGGCCTTTGAAGGGCTCCACCCACCGCCGCTGCTACTGCCGCCACCCCGAAACCGGCAAGCCGCTCGGCAGCAAGTGCCCCAAGCTCGCCAGCCGCAAGCACGGCTCGTACTCGATCCGCCAGGAACTCCCGCCCCGCGAGGACGGCACACGCCGCGCCTTCAACCGCGCGGGCTACGAGACGCTCAAGGCCGCCCAGAACGACCTCGACCACGTCCGCTCCCTCATCGCCCTCGCCGACAGCGACGACCCGGACAGCGTCGAGCGGATCGCGGCTCTCCTGGATGAACTCACCGCCGACAGGGCGCCCCTGCCGGACATCGAGGAGACCAGGCGGCGTCTGAAGGCCGGCATCGGCCTGCGCGGGAGCATGACCGTCGGCGAGTGGCTGGACCTGTGGTTCGCCTCGAAGAAGAGCCGCCGCACGACCCTCAACAGCTACGCCTCCCACATACGCGTCCACCTGAAGCCCCGCATCGGGCACATACGTCTCGACCGCCTCAACGTCGGCCACCTGGTGGAGATGTTCGACGGCATCGCCGACGAAAACGAGGTAATCACCGCCGAGAACGCGGCCCGCCAAGAACAGATCGCCCTCACCAAGCCGTCCAAGCCCGGCCGCCCTACAGCCACCGAACGCGCACGACTCTCTGCCGAGCGAGCCAAGCTCGCCGACATGAAGCCGTTCCGGAAGCAGAGCGGCCCCAGTACCTGGCAGTCCATCCGCCGCACCCTGCGCGCCGCGCTCAACTCCGCGATCTCGCAGCAGCTCATCATCTTCAACCCGGCGTCCCACGTGGAACTGGCTTCAGGCAAGCGCCCCAAGCCCCTCCTCTGGACGGATGAGCGCGTACGCCGCTGGCGCGAGACCGGCGAGATCCCCGGCCCGGTAATGGTGTGGACGCCTGCCCAGTTCGGCCAGTTCCTCGACGCAGCCGAGGACGACCGGCTCTACGCGGCTTTCCACCTCATGGGCACCCGTGGCCTCCGTCGCGGCGAGACGGTCGGCCAGGACTGGCACGAGGTCGACCTCGACGGCGCACAGATCACGCCCGCCAAGGAGATCGTGGTCGACGGCTGGGACACGTACGAGTCCGAACCCAAGACGGACGGCAGCGCCGACACCATCGCGCTCGCCAGCATGAACGTCCTCGTACTGCGCGAGCACAAGGCCCGCCAGGACAAGGAACGCAAGAAGTGGGGCCCGGCCTGGCAGAACACCGGCAAGGTCTTCACCCAGGAAGACGGCTCCTGGCTGCACCCGGAGACGCTCTCCGCGTCCTTCCGCCGCATCCTCGCCACCACCGACCTGCCGCCCATCACCCTCCGGGACCTCCGGCACGTGGCCGCGACGCTCACGCACGGCGGAGGCGGCGACATCCACACGGTGAAAGCGACCCTGCGGCACTCCACCATCGCGCTGACCTCGGACACATACACGAGCCTGCTGCCCGAGCTCGACCGTGAGATCGCGGAGAAGGCGACGAGCCTGATCCCCCGTTCCGGCGTGCCGAAGCCTGCCACTCCAGAGTCGCCCGCCCAGCAATCGTCCGCCTCATCGGCTCACGCATCGCTCGCGCAATGGCTCGCGAACGAAGAAGCACCCGAGCCGACCGAAGCCGACCCGGGCACCGGCTAACAGGTCGGCATAGCCCCCCTGGTCGTGGTCGACCAGGGGGCCTCCATCGGCACCCTGACGATCGCCGTAGCCCGCGCGAACGGCTGCGAAGTGGCCTACCTGCCGGGCCTGTCCATGCGGCGGCTGGCCGACCTGCAGCCCGGCTCCGGCAAGACCGACGCTCGCGACGCACGAGTCATCGCCGACGCCGCCCGCACCCTGCCCCACCTGCTGCACTCCCTCGACGTCACCGAGGACCTCCGCGCCGAACTGACCATGGTCCTGGGCCACGACGACGATCTCGCCGGTGATGCCACCCGGCCCTCGAACCGGTCCTGGGGCCCCGCCTGCGCCACCCAGCCGTGCTGGCCCTGCTGCAGGCCTACCCCTCTCCGGCCGCCCTCGGAGGGGCGGGCGACGACCGGCTGACCGAGGTCATGCTCGCGGCCGCACCACGCATGCGCAGTGCCCTGGACCTGGCCGAGCAGATCACCGCCGCGCTGGCCGAGCAGACGGTGACCGTTCCCGGCACCGGCTCGGCCGCCGAGATCGTCTCCGGCCTGGCGGAATCCCTCGCCGTGCTGTTCAAGCGCCGCGAGATGCTGGAGATGCGCATCGCCGCGCTGCTGGGTGCCCACCCCCCGGAGAGGTCCTGGCCTCCATGCCCGGGGTCGCGGTCAGGACCGGCGCCCGCATCCTGGCCGACCTGACTGATGGGCGCCCACGTTCCCAGCCAAATCAGCTGCCGTAAAAAGTTAGGAACTCACTAGGGAACCATCCATTCCGCCTCCCCAGTTTATACAATCTATACAATTACCCCATTTGTCCAACGTATCCGGAGGGGCCGATTCCTTGATGTTTGGAAAGCGAATTCCATGTCCCGGCGGCGCGTACCGGAACGCGCCGCTCTCGCATTAAGAGGAGAAGAAATTCGGCATGCATAGATCCATTGTTGGTGCTGTGGTCGCTGGCGCACTCCTGGCCGGCGGAGCTGTCACGGCGTCGTACGCAGCCGACTCAACGTCGGCCTCGTCGGTACCGGCGTCAGCCCCCGTGAAGGTGGCCGACGCCAAGGCCGACGGAAAGACCCTGTTCAACGGCCTGTACTTCGGTCAGGGTGACGTCGGGGCGAAGCTCCTCAAGAGCGACGCCTACATCGGTGACGAGTCGGGCCAGCTCCAGAAGAACGACACGGCGGAGGCTCACAAGGCGATCGCGGATCTCACCGCCGCGATAGACAAGTCATCGCCTACATTCTTCAGCGATTTCTCCGCCGACATTCGCAGCGGAAACCCTTTCCGCGTCAAGGCGGCTGTCGAGAACGGCGCCGCCGAGGTGGCCAAGGTGGCCAAAGTGGAATCCCAGGACGATGCCAACAGCCCCACCTGCCTGGTCACCGTGAACGTCGGTGCGTTCGTCAACGTAGTGGCCGGTATCAACGCTGCCACCCAGGCGAACGTGGTACTGGAGCTGAACTTCTGGTGGGGCTCCTCGGCCGCATCGCCCGCCCCGGAACGCAGTGACCAGCAGATCGCCCGGTTCACCGAGCAGCTGCGCGTCATCTGACGCACTGACCACCTTGCGGCAGGCAGCTGCCCGGCTGCCTGCCGCATCCCCGGCAGCAGGGCAAGCGGGAAGGACACACAGGGCATGGCAAGGCTCAAGGACTGGCAGGACCGACTACCGCTGGCTGTGGGGGAAGCACTCTCCTTCGTTCGCTTCACCCGTCGTTGGGTGGTGCTAGCTGCCGTGGCCTGGCTGGTGCCAGTGCTGTACGTGGCCCAGATCCACCTGCCGGGCAATGTCCTCACCTTTCCCGGGCAGACGGCGATGGCGCCCGCCGTCAACCGGCTGGCTCCGCAGGGATGGAGCTTCTTCACCAAGTCGCCACGCGAGAGCGAACTACAGCCCTTCGTCCTGCGCGACGGCGTCTGGCAGGACCGGCTGCTCGCCCCGCATGGCGCCCCGCACAACGCATTCGGGGTGAACCGCCGCTCGCGCTCGCAAGGCATCGAGATGGCGCTGCTGCTCTCCAAGGCCCGCAGTCTGCGTTGGACGGCCTGCGACCGGGATTTGGAAGCGTGTCTGGGGCGTGCGACGCGGCACGGACATGTCACCAATCGCACTCCTGAGCCGACGTTGTGCGGCACGGTCGCTCTGGTCGAGCAGAAGCCGGTGCCGTTCGCGTGGCGCCACCTCCTTCCGGGTACACACACCCCCGACCGTCTCACCGTCCTGGACGTCACATGCTGAACACGTCGGTACGCATCCCCGCGCCCTGGACCAATGTCTACGGTCTGGCCCGCACTCTTCTCGCACTCGGCACACTGCTGACTCTGGCTTTCAGCGACTCCGCGACACTCTTCCGCCCAGTCGCCTTCCAGGGCGACCACCCGTCCTGTCGCGGCGTGGAAGCCGGCGGCGCCTTCTGTCTGGCCGGCCACGATCAACTGGACTGGATGCGATGGGCCTGTGTGCTGGTCCTGCTCGTGGTGGCCAGCGGCTGGCAGCCCCGGCTGACGGCACTGCCACATGCCTACGTCAGTTTCAGTGTGTTCACCGGCATCGCCATCGGTGACGGCGGCGACCAGATGACCGCTGTGCTCACCCTGCTCCTGCTGCTGCCCGCGCTCGGCGACCGCCGTCGCTGGCACTGGGCAGGCGCCGACCCAGAACGCCCGCAGGCACGTTGGGTACTCCTTGCCGGGACCACGGCCCTTGTCGTGCTGCGCCTCCAGATGTCAGTGGTGTACTTCCAGGCGTGCATCTCCAAGCTGTCGCATCCGGAATGGGCCGACGGCACCGGCATGTGGTACTGGGGCAACAGTCTGGCATTCGGCCCGTCGGGATGGCTGCACATGCTGACCGGTCCGGTGCTCGCCAACCCTGTCGGGGTCGCCGTGATGACCTGGGTGCCGCTGTTCATCGAGATCTCCCTGGCAGCCACGCTGCTGCTCTCCCAGCGCAAGCGGTACGTGGTACTCGTCGCCGGCTTCGGCTTCCACCTATGCATCGCCCTGATGATGGGACTGTGGAGCTTCGCGCTGGCCATGTGGGCGGGACTGCTGCTGTTGTGCCTGCCGCTGGGCGGGGAATTGCAGCTCCGGCAGCCACGTACGGATGAGGATCCGGGTCAAGAGCCCCCGGTCCAGGCCGAGCGCAGCAACTCGATGGTCCTGGACTCGGAGAAGCCTGCCTCGCGGGCCTCGGTCACCAGCTGAGCCGCAGCCATCTGCAGCCTCGCCCGCGCCGGGGCGGCGACCACCACCGCACCGCGCCCTCGGCGCAGGTCGATCAGCCCCTCACTGCGCAGCTGTTGGTAGCCGCGCAGCACAGTGTGCACGTTGACCCCGAGCAGTTGCGCCACGTCCCGGGCGGCGGGCAGTCGTTCGCCGGTGGCGATGGCGCCGTCCGCCAGCGCGCGCCGCACCGACGCGGCGATCTGTTCTCCCAAGGGGGCTGAGGAGCCCGGGTCGATCCTGATGAGCATCTCAGCCGCTCCGCCGGTCCTCTGCCGCCGTCAGCAGGTCGCCCAGCAGCCCTGCGGCCGTGGCCGCGTCGTCCACGACCACGACGAACTGCTTGCCGTCGTCGAGGTCCAGCCACACGGCTTCACCTGCGTGCAGGGCCAGGCCACGCCGGCCCTGAGTGATCCGATAGCCCCAGCCTCCGAGGTCGGGCAATGGCCTGGCCTGTGCCACCCATGCCCGCTCGATGCGCTGCAGCGGTACCTGGATCCGCGGGACCCGCAACAGCGGCAACCGCACGGTCAAACCCTCACCGTCGACCGTCACCCTGGCGGCGGCCAAGGCAGCGAGCAACAGACCGACCGGCCACAGCCAGTAGCCCGGGTGCCATCCCAGTCCCCCGGCAGCGACAGCCGCCACTGCGGCGAGCAGCCCCGCGCCGACCAGCCATCGCGGCCCGATGCTGCGCACCCACACGGCGCGCTCACCCTGCCGCAGCCCGATGCTGCGGGACTCCTTCGGATGCCCTGCCCCCTCCGGCAGCTCATCCGATGTCAGTACCCGCACCACCCCGGCGACCACCACGACCGCACCGACGGCAACCGCCAGATGCCACATGGGCATCCGCACATGGATCGCGCTGTCTGCACCGGCGTTCACCAGCACGGCCACACTCAGCAGATAGCCCAGGCCCACTGCGCTGGCCGCCGATGTCATGTAGAGCGCCCGCAACGAACGCGACCCACGCACCGCGCTACGAGACAACCCGACCCCCAGGCACAGCAGGACCAGTTCGGACATCAGAAACACCGCCACAGGCGACCCCGACCCGTTAGAGTCCCCGCCCGCCCCGAAATGCATGGCCATCGGGTCGGGGAGACTCGACCACGACAGGGCGAACACCACCCCCACCGCCACCGCAGCCACCACACACGGCACTCCAACGAGCACCCGCGGAAGCAGCGCACCGCGTCGGCCCGACTCACCTACCCCGGACGTCCTTGACGTCCCGTCCCGCTGTCCCATGCAACCCCCTAATTGTTCGCATAAAACTAGAACAAGTTTGAGGCTAGCGCGCACGATGGAACTTGACCAGTGGATGGCAACGAGGAACGCCGACAGGCTCCACCGGAAGCCCGGCAAGTCCCCTGCTCCGGCTCAACCATGTGGTGCCATCGGCGGGCGTCTTCTTCGTATTGGTCTTGGCCGTGGTCTTTCACGGGATTGCGCTCCTTCGGCTTCAGCGAGTCCAGGGCGTCGACCCGGACGCCTAGACGTCCCCTCACCCCCATGGAACGGGGCCCGGCACGCGTGCTGCGTGCCGGGCCCCGTTCCATGTTCACGGCAGCACAACGGCCCGCCGCAGCCGGAGGGGGATGAGGCTACGGCGTTCTGGCCACAGCCGACCTACCGACGGAGGCTGTGGGCCCAGCTCACGCAATGGTCACCCGGGGCATGGTCTACGGCCTCTGGGCCGAAGCCGTCCGCAGCCCAGGGAACGACAACCTCATCCCTGTCGTCGACTCCGTCGAGGCCATAGTCGACCGCGTGTCCCGGCGGCAATCGCTCCAGCCTCTCGTCGAGGCGGCCCGCAAGATCACCGAGACTCCGTCCGTCCAGCCCGGTCACTTCCCGTGGTGCAGGCCCGACGGTTGCGTCGTGAGCCAATACGACGACGGGGATACGTACACCGAGCACATCGGTCCCGGCATCAAAACGAGGCCTACCTCAGTGGCCCCGAAGTCTCTTCAATTCGGGCGGCAACGGCGTCCTCCTCGCCGCCGATGAGCTCGATGCCGTGATCAACGACCTCGCCGACTTCCTCGATGGTCTTCGCTCTCTGCGTGGGCAGATGGCTATCGGGTCTTCCACTCAGTCCGCCGCGCAACCGACCTCTGCCGCCCCATCCGCTCACGCATCGCTCACGCAGGCCCCCGAAAACAAAGCAGCGCCCAAGTCGACCAATGCCGACTCAGACGCTGCGTAGCAGGTCAGAGGGGGTATCCCCCACCTACTTCCTGTAGACCCTGTGGGACTCGAACCCACAACCAATGGATTAAAAGTCCACTGCTCTGCCAATTGAGCTAAGGGTCCACACGCCGACCTGAGCCGACGCACCCCCGAGCATAGCCCGACGAGACCGGGAGGCCGATCGGGTATCGGCTTCCCGGTCCTCGCGCGCCGGACGGAGCGTCAGCGCAGGAACCAGTGCCGGGCCGAGACCGCCCACCAGGTGCCCGCGAAACCGAGGACCACGAGGACCGCGATCGGGGCGTAGTTGAAGGTCTCCCAGGTGACCGGGGAGACCTGCGGCAGCATGAAGAGGATCGTGATGACGACGACCCAGGCCACCGCCACCACACCGATCACCGTCGACCAGCGGCCCAGGTGCCACGGACCCCGCTCGAACGCGTCGCCCTTGCGCAGCCGCAGCAGCGTCGGGATGACGTACGCGATGTAGAGGCCGATGACGGCGATCGAGGTCACGGCCGCGTACGCCGTGACGTTGATCAGGTACGGCAGGCCGAGGACCAGCGCGCCCGCCGCCGCGAGCCAGACCGCCGCGACGGGGGTGCGGGTGCGCGGGCTGACCGTGTGCCAGACGCGGGAGAACGGCAGGGCGCCGTCGCGCGAGAAGGCGTAGATCATGCGGCTGTTGGCGGTCACGGACGCCATCCCGCAGAACAGCTGCGCGCCGATCACGACCAGGAGCAGCAGCTTTCCGGCCGTCGCGCCGAGGGCGTCCAGGAGGATCTGGGCGGGCGGCGCGCCCGTGGGGGACTCCAGCGCCCCCTGATACGACTGGATGGCGAAGGTGAAGCCGAGCAGGAGGACGAAGCCGGCGATCCACGACGTCCAGATCGAGCGGACGATGCCCTTCGGCCCCGCCGTGGACGCGTCGTGCGTCTCCTCCGTCATATGGGCCGACGCGTCGTATCCGGTGAAGGTGTACTGCGCCATCAGCAGCCCGATGAGGACGACGTACACACCGCTGCCCCAGCCGGTGTTGTTCACGAACTCACCGAAGACGAAGGACGCCGACTGGTGGCTGTCCGGCACGAAGGCGAGCGCGCCGACGATCAGCGCGACACCCAGCACGTGCCACCACACGCTGACGCTGTTGAGGAACGCGACGATGCGTACGCCGAAGGTGTTGAGGAGGCCGTGCAGCAGCAGGATCCCGGCGAAGAGGAGGATCGTGCGGCCTGGCGTCACCTCGAAGCCGAACTGCAGGTTCAGATACGCGCCCAGGAAGGACGCCGCGCCGAAGTCGATACCGGCGGTCACCGCCACCTGACCGAGCACGTTGAACCAACCCGTGAACCAGGCCCACGCCGCCGCGCTGCGCTCCGGCGCGAGCTTGTACGCCCAGAAATACAACCCCGCCGACGTCGGATACGCCGAGCAGATCTCGGCCATCGCCAGGCCCACGAAGAGGGTCATCAGGCCGACGGCGACCCAGCCCCAGGTGATGAGCACGGGACCGCCCGTGTTCATGCCGAACAGATACAGCGTCAGACAGCCCGAGAGGACCGAGATGATCGTGAAGGAGACGGCGTAGTTCGAGAAGCCCGACATGCGGCGGGCGAGGACCTGCGTGTAGCCGAGCTGGGCGAGGCGCTCCTCGTCGGAGCCCGCGGCCACGGCCGACTGCTGCCCGTCAGTGGCTCCGCTGGCATCACTTGTCATGCCCCCAGCGATTCCCTCGCCGGGGGCACGGCATGCGGACGATCAAGGCCCAACTCCCGTACGCGTGCCGGTTACCCGGTGACGAGGAAAGGCCGCGGCCCCACCCCCGTGAGGGAGTGGGGCCGCGGCCTTGTCACTTCAGGAACGGTCAGCCGTTGCGCTTCCAGCGCGGCTTGTCGTCGCGGCGGCCGAAGGACGAACCCGAGCCGGAGCCGGAGCCCGAGCCGGCGCCACGGTGGTCGTCACGACGGCCGTAGGGGCGGTGGCCGCCGGAGGGGCGGTCGCCCTGACGGTCGCGGTTGAACGGACGGTCGCTGCCCCGGTGGCCCGAGGGACGGTCGTCGCGGCGGAAGCCGCCACGGTCGTTGTCACGGCGCTCGAAGGAACGGCCGCCACGGTCGTCGCGGTTGAAGCCGCCGCGGTCGTTGTCCCGGCGGAAGCCACCCCGGTCACCGCCACGGTCGCCACCGCGGTCGCCGCCCCGGTCGTCACGACGCTCGAAAGAACGGCCACCACGGTCGCCGTCCCGGCGGTCGTCGCGGCGGAAGCCGCCCTTGTCGCCGCCACGGTCGTCGCGACGGAAGCCGCCACGGTCGCCGCCGCGGTCGTCACGACGCTCGAAAGAACGGCCGCCACGGTCGTTGTCGCGACGCTCGAAGGAGCGCCCACCACGGTCGTTGTCCCGGCGGAAGCCGCCCTTGTCGCCGCCGCGGTCGTCGCGACGGAAGCCACCCTTGTCGCCGCCACGGTCGTCGCGACGGAAGCCACCACGGTCGCCGCCACGGTTGTCACGGCGCTCGAAGTTGCCCCGCTCGTCGCGGCGCTGACGCGGCTGGTCCGAGAACGAACGCTCCTCGCGCTGCGGCGCCTCTGCGGCAGCCGCGGCCTGGGCGACCTGCTCGGCGGCGGCCTCCTGAGCGGCGGTGACCGCCGCGGCCACGCCCTCCTCGTCCTCGCCGCGGTCACGGGCGGCGCGGGCGGTGAGGCGGTCGGCCTGCTCGCGCAGCTCGGAGGCGCGACGGGTGGCGCGCTCCAGCTGCTTGGTCAGGTCGGTGACCTCACGCTCGGCCTGCTGCGCGGCGTTGCCCGCGGACTCGGCCTCGACCTCGGTCATGGAGCGGGCACCGGTGATCTCGGCGACCTCCGGGTCGAAGGCGGCGCCGCCCTGGATGATGTGGCGACCGGCGTCGACGCCCGCGTCCTCCATGAGGCGGAAGATCTGGCGGCGCTGGTGCGGCAGCGACAGGGAGACGACCGTGCCGGTGCGGCCGGCACGCGCCGTGCGGCCCGCGCGGTGCAGGTAGTCCTTGTGGTCGCCGGCCGGGTCCACGTTCAGGACCAGGTCGATGTCGTCGACGTGGATGCCTCGGGCGGCGACGTCGGTGGCGACGAGCGCGTTGACGTAGCCCTTCTTGAAGTCCTCGAGGACACGGGTACGCGCGCCCTGCGTCATGCCGCCGTGCAGCGCGTCGGCCTTCACACCGGCGTCGCAGAGCTGCTCGGCGATGCGGTCGGCGCCCAGCTGGGTGCGGACGAAGATGATGGTGCGGCCCTTGCGGGAGGCGATGGCCGCGGTGACCGGCGCCTTGTCCTTGGGCTTCACGACGAGGATGTGGTGCGACATCGTCGTGACGTTGCCCTGGGCGCTGTCGACCTCGTGGGAGACCGGGTCCTTCAGGTAGCGGCTGACGAGCGTCTTGATCTCGTTCTCCATGGTGGCGGAGAAGAGCATGCGCTGGCCGCCGGCCGGAACCTGGTCGAGCAGCTCGGTGACCTCGGGCAGGAAGCCCAGGTCGGACATCTGGTCGGCCTCGTCGAGGACGGCGACCTCGATGTTGCTCAGGTCGCAGGCGCCGCGGTTGATGAGGTCGCGCAGGCGGCCCGGGGTGGCGACGAGGATGTCGACGCCGCGCTCCAGGGCGTAGATCTGGTTGCCCATCGACGTACCGCCGCAGACGACCTTCATCTTGAGGCCGACCTGGTCGCCGTAGGGCTGCAGGGCGTCCGCGACCTGCATGGCGAGCTCACGGGTCGGGGTGAGGATGACGGCGCGCGGCTTGTGCTTGTCGCTGCGGGCGCCGGCCAGGCGGGCCATCGTCGGCAGACCGAACGAGAGGGTCTTGCCGGAGCCGGTGCGGCCACGGCCGAGGATGTCCTTGCCGGCCAGGGCGTCCGGGATGGTCGCGGCCTGGATCGGGAACGGGGTGGTCACACCGTTCTGCGCGAGCTTGCGGACGACGGCCTCGGGGAGACCGAGGTCGGCGAACGTCTGGGTGGGCTCGTCGTTCTCGATGATGTCGACCGTCTTGGTGTCGACCGTGTTGGTGTCGACCGTGTTGGTGTCGATGTCGTTCTCGACGGCCTGGTCGATGGTGTTCTCAGTGGAAATGGACATGCGAAATGCGAAACCTTCCGGAGTCTCGGCACGCGCCCGCAACTCCGTGTATTCGCAATTCAGCAAATCGACCGCCTCAATGCGGTCCAGCCACGGCAAGGGAGAGTACGCGCCACGCGGCGCTCTCTTAACGGCGCCGGGCAAATGGGATCAAACGATCTACCACCATACGCACCCCCCACCCCCCGAGGCAAACCGGATCGCTGAGACCCGGCTCACACACCGTCCCCGGTCAGGCCGGATCCCCGGCCTGCGGCCGCGGTTCGCTCGCCCGCTCCGACGCGGTCTCCTCGTGCGCCGACGACGAGGGCTCGGCGGTCGGCGGGGACGACGAGGGTGCGGGGGACGACTTCGTGGGCGAAGGAGTGCTGGTCGCGCTGGGCCTGCTCGGCCGCTGCGAGGGCCGCTCCGAGGCGCTGCGGGACGGCGAGGTGGGCGCCGAGGGCGGGGCGGACGCCTTCGTGGGCCTGTCGGGGGAGGCCGCCGAGGGCGTGGCCGGGTCCTCGGGCGAGGCGGGCCGCCGCGAGGGCATCGGCGAGGCATCCCCGACCCGCGCGCCCACGTCCGCCCCGCCGTCCGGGACCGCGGCACCGCCGTCGGGCGCGGCGCCCGAGCCCCGCTGCGGCGGGGAGTGGGTGGGCGCTCCGCCGCCGTCGGCGCCCACGCTCATGCAGCCGGCGGCCGCGGCGACGGCCACGGTGGTCGCGGCCAACCGGCCCAGACGGAGCGCACTGAGCGACAGGGCGCGTTGCGATACGGACAGCTGGCGCACGGGCGGGCACCTCCGGTGCACGAGACGGGGTCACCAACGGGGTCACCCGGGGTCACCACGGGGGGGTACCGTGCCCAACTCCTGTCTCCCGTACGAGGACACGCGCCGCGCCGGCACCGCACAAAGCCCCCACAATCAGTGCGGGGGCCTCACCCGTGTCCCACTCGCGTCCCACCCGTGTCTCCCCCGCGCCTCACCCGTATCCGAGCGCGTGCAGCCGCGCGTCGTCGATCCCGAAGTGGTGCGCGATCTCGTGCACCACGGTCACCTCGGTCTCCGTGACCACGTCCTCCGTCGACTCGCACATCCGCAGCGTCGGCCCCCGGTAGATGGTGATCCGGTCCGGCAGCACCCCCGCGTACCACTCGCCCCGCTCGGTCAGCGGGGTCCCTTCGTAGAGCCCGAGCAGCTCGGGGTCCTCTGCGGGCGGCTCGTCCTCCACGAACACGGCCACGTTGTCCATGAGTCGGGTCAGCTCGGGCGGGATCCGGTCCAGCGCTTCGGCGACCAGTTCCTCGAACGTCTCGCGCGTCATCTCCAGCACACGGCCATTGTCCGGTACAACCCGCATATCCACCCGTGCACTTGGGCATACGGGAGCAATGGCCCGCTCGCCAGTCGCCGCCATACGTGGAGTCCGCCGCCGTATACGGAGCGTTCGAGGGACGCCCTCGGCGCTCCTGCGCCACTACCGCGACCGGCATCCCCACCCGGTCCTCCAGCTGGTCCACCCGCCGCACCCCTACGTACGCGCGCTCGGTCTGGTCGCCGTCGTGCTGCTCGGCGCCTGGCTCGGCCTGCTGATCGTCGGCAGCGTGCGGACGCCGGTGGGGCCCATGGACACGAAGATGACGCTGCGCCCCTCCTTCTCGGGCGGCACGAAGATCAATGTGTCGCCGCTCGGCGCCCTCGAACTGCACTCGCACACCGCGCCGATCCGCCTCGACGTCGACGTGGACCGCCTCGACCCGGCCCGCGCCCAGGCCCTCGTCGACCACCCCGAGCGCTTCTCCGGACTCCAGGACGAGGTCGCGCGCGACGTCCAGCACGGCACGGTCGACCTGGCCCTGCGCTCCTGCGTGGCGGTGCTCGCGGGCGCCACGACGCTCGGCCTCGTGGTCTACCGCCGCCCGCGCCGCGCCCTGGCCGCCGGCGGCCTGGCGCTCACCCTGCTCGCGGCCTCGGGCGGTACGGCGTACGCGACGTGGAACCCGGAGTCCGTCCTGGAGCCGAAGTTCTCCGGGCTGCTCTCCTCGGCGCCCTCCGTGGTCGGCAGCGCGCGCTCGATCGTGACCGAATTCGACGCGTACCAAAAGGAGTTGGCGCTCCTCGTCACGAACGTGACCAAGCTGTACGACGCGACGTCCACACTCCCCACGTACCAGCCGGACCCCTCGACGATCCGCGTCCTGCACGTGTCGGACATCCACCTCAACCCGGCGTCGTGGAAGATCATCGCCTCGCTCGTGGAGCAGTACAAGATCTCCGCGATCGTCGACACCGGCGACACGATGGACCACGGCTCGAAGGCCGAGAACGCCTTCCTGGACCCCATCAAGAACCTCGGCGTGCCCTACGTCTGGATCCGCGGCAACCACGACTCGAAGAACGCGACGCAGAAGTACCTCGCCGACCGGAAGCGCTTCAAGAACGTCCGCGTCCTCGACGACGGGAAGGCCACCACGGTCGCGGGCCTGCGCTTCGCCGGCATGGGCGACCCCCAGTACACCCCGGACCGTGCGGTGAAGGCGCAGGGCGATCCGGCCGAGCGCCTGTCGGGCATCCGACTCGCCTCCGCGCTGCGCGATCAGCGGGCGGCGGGCACCCCGGTCGACATCGCGCTCGCCCATGAGCCGGCCGCGGCCCGTGAGGTGGACGGCGAGGTGCCGCTGGTCCTTGCAGGGCACATCCACCACCAGGAGATGGACGTGCTCCCGCTCGGCACCCGGCTGCGCGTCGAGGGCTCGACCGGCGGCAGCGGTCTGCGCGCGGTGGACGACGGCAAGCCGGACCCGGTGGAGGCCTCGGTCCTCTATCTGGACCGCACGACCAAGCGCCTGCAGGCCTGGGACGAGATCCGGCTGGGTGGTCTGGGCCTGACGAAGGCGGAGGTCAGCCGCCATCTGCCGCAGGAGAACCAGCCCGGCGCGACCCCCTCGCCGAGCCCTGGGGAGAGCTCCCCCTGACCCTTGGGCAGAGCTCCCCGTAAACCGTTTTGGCGATAGCTCCCTGCATCCCATATGCTTCTCACGTCCCCGACGCGCTGCAAAGCGCGCAGGCGGGCCGATAGCCCTCATCGTCTAGCGGCCTAGGACGCCGCCCTTTCAAGGCGGTAGCACGGGTTCGAATCCCGTTGGGGGCACGCACAACCGTGTGAGAGACTTGCTCTTGCTTGTCTCGCACAACAGCTAGGTCCTGTGGAGCAGTTTGGAGTGCTCGCCACCCTGTCAAGGTGGAGGCCGCGGGTTCAAATCCCGTCAGGACCGCTGAAGTTCCTCGTGAACTTCGTGGCTGGGTAGCTCAGTTGGTACGAGCGATCGCCTGAAAAGCGATAGGTCGCCGGTTCGATCCCGGCCCCAGCCACAGGAACTAGGCCCCGTCTCCGGACGGGGCCTATTGCGTTTCCCGGTTCCCGCACGTCCTACACGGGTGCCGCGTGCAGCGGTCCCGTGCCCCGGCCGCCCGGGTGGCGATGGCGCCAGAACCAGAAGAGGGCGCAGGAGACCAGGGACCAGCCGGCAAGCACCAGAATCGGGAAGGCGTGCTGGTTGCCCTGGAAGTAGACCGCCGTGTGCTGGGCGTTGTACGAGGCACCCGGTGGCAGCCACTGGCCGAGGCGGCCGATCACCGTAGGCAGCAGCGGAGGTGCCACCGCGCCGCCTGATGCCGGGTTGCCGAGCAGGACCAGCAGGCCCCAGGTCGGGATCATCGCCCAGCGGTGGAAGAACGTGTTGAACATCGTGAAGACCATGCCGCAGGTGAACATCGTCAGCGCGAGGATCAGCCAGGACTCGACGAAGGGCAGGTCCACCGCGCCGAGCCCCCAGTCCGCGACCGCCGCCACCGCGAACCCGCCGAGCAGCGAGTAGGCGATCGTGAAGGCGATCCGCTCGGCCGGGTTGAGGCCGCGCGCGTGCACGCTGAGCTGGATCGCGCCGACGAAGCCGATGATCACCGCGGCGAGCGTGATGTAGAAGATCGTGAGGCCGCGCGGGTCCCCGCCCTGCAACGGGTTCACGTCCTTCACCGTCACCGGGATGCCGGTCGCCTTGCTGACCGGGGGCGCCGCCTCGGCGAAGACCTGGGCGACGGTGACCCCGGAGGCACCGGAGACGTCGAGGCGGACGCGGGCGCCGTTGTCCCGCACGTCGAAGACCGCGTAGATCTTCTGGGCGTCGAGAGCGTCCCGGGCCGCCTCGGGGGAGTCGTACACCTTGAGGTCGAGCTGCGCGTCGAGCGCCTTCTCCATCGCCCCGACGAACGCGCTGCGCCGCGCGGCGTCGTGCTCCCCGGTGACGCCGGTCGGGATGTGGTGCGGCGTCGGGTTCGCCATGGAGTACGTGTACGAGCCGGCGAACAGGGCGGCCGCCGCGGCCAGGATGAGGACGAGCACGCACGCCGGGAAGAACGGTGAGTCCTTGAAGCCGGACCAGCGCTCGCCCCCGCTCAGCGGGCGCCCGTGCTGGCCGTGCGGCGGGTGCTCCTTCTCCGGGGACGGCGGGGGCGCGTCGTCCGGTGCGGGCCCATCGGGCAAGTGCGACATATCCGCACGTTAAGCCACGCGTCGGCGCTCTACATCCGGACGCGGGCCCCGGCCGCCCCGGCGCACCGGCCACAAAATCGGTCGCCACACATTTCCCCGAGGTGAGATCCTTGAGGACGTATGTCTACGCAGCCTGCCCCCGCCGCCGATCAGTTCGCCGCCGTAGCGCGGCGGATCTCCGAGCTGTCCCTGCGCGATGCGCACCGCCTCGGGCGCAGGCTCGAAGGCGCCCGCAAGATCCGTAAGCCGGAGGCGCGTGCCGCCGTCGTCGCGGAGATCGACGCGGAGGCCGAGAAGGCCGCCGTCCGCACGGACACCCGTCGCGAGCGCCGTGCGGCGCTCGACGTCACGTATCCCGAGCAGCTCCCGGTCAGCCAGAAGAAGGACGAGATCGCCGAGGCGATCCGCGACCACCAGGTCGTGATCGTCGCCGGCGAGACCGGTTCCGGAAAGACGACGCAGATCCCGAAGATCTGTCTCGAACTCGGCCGTGGTGTGCGCGGCATGATCGGGCACACCCAGCCCCGCCGTATCGCGGCCCGCACGGTCGCGGAGCGCGTCGCCGACGAGCTGCACACGCCGCTGGGCGAGGCGGTCGGCTGGAAGGTCCGGTTCACCGACCAGGTGGACCAGGACGGCACGTTCGTGAAGCTGATGACGGACGGCATCCTGCTCGCCGAGATCCAGACGGACCGCGAGCTGCGCGCGTACGACACGATCATCATCGACGAGGCCCACGAGCGGTCCCTGAACATCGACTTCCTCCTCGGCTACCTGGCGCAGCTGCTGCCGAGGCGCCCGGACCTCAAGGTCGTCATCACCTCCGCGACGATCGACCCCGAGCGCTTCTCGCGGCACTTCGGGGACGCCCCGATCGTCGAGGTCAGCGGGCGTACGTATCCGGTGGAGGTGCGGTACCGCCCGCTCCTCGAAGAGGCCGGCGACGACTCCGACCGCGACCAGATCACCGCGATCACGGACGCCGTCGAGGAGCTTCAGAAGGAAGGGCCGGGCGACGTCCTGGTCTTCCTCTCCGGGGAGCGCGAGATCCGTGACACCGCGGACGCACTGGAGAAGAAGTACGCCCGCGCCGGAGGCTCTGTCGCACACAGCACCGAGGTGCTGCCGCTGTACGCGCGGCTCTCGCACGCCGAGCAGCACCGCGTCTTCCAGCGCCACACGGGCCGCCGCATCGTGCTCGCCACGAACGTCGCGGAGACCTCACTGACGGTCCCCGGCATCAAGTACGTGATCGACCCGGGCACGGCCCGCATCTCCCGCTATTCGCACCGTACGAAGGTGCAGCGGCTGCCCATCGAGCCGGTCAGTCAGGCCAGCGCCAACCAGCGCAAGGGCCGCTGCGGCCGTACGTCCGACGGCATCTGCATCCGCCTCTACTCCGAGGACGACTTCCTGTCCCGCCCGGAGTTCACGGACGCGGAGATCCTCCGTACGAACCTGGCCTCCGTCATCCTCCAGATGACCTCGGCGGGGCTCGGCGACATCGAGAAGTTCCCCTTCATCGACCCGCCGGACCACCGCAACATCCGCGACGGCGTCCAACTCCTCCAGGAACTGGGCGCGTTGGACCCCGCACAGAAAGACGTACGGAAACGGCTCACGGAGCAGGGCCGCAAGCTCGCCCAGCTCCCCGTCGACCCGCGGCTCGCCCGCATGGTCCTGGAGGCCGACAAGAACGGCTGCGTGCGCGAGGTCATGGTGATCGCCGCGGCGCTCTCCATCCAGGACCCGCGCGAGCGCCCCTCCGACAAGCAGGCGCAGGCCGACCAGCAGCACGCCCGCTTCAAGGACGAGACCAGCGACTTCCTGGCGTTCCTGAACATGTGGCGGTACGTCCGCGAACAGCAGAAGGAGCTGGGCTCCTCCGCCTTCCGCCGCATGTGCAAGCGCGAGTACCTGAACTTCCTGCGCATCCGCGAGTGGCAGGACATCTACACGCAGCTGCGGACGGTCGCGAAGCAGATGGGGATCCATCTCAACGACGCCGACACTCCCGCGGCCGACGACTCCATCCACCTCTCCCTCCTCTCCGGTTTGCTTTCGCACATCGGAATGAAGGACGTGAAGGAGTCCAAGGAGTCCACGCAGAAGGACCCCAAGCAGGCGGGCCGCGACCGCGGGCGCAACGAGTACATCGGCGCCCGCAACGCCAAGTTCGCGATCTTCCCCGGCTCGGCCCTCTTCAAGAAGCCCCCGCGGTTCGTGATGTCGGCGGAGCTCGTGGAGACCAGCCGCCTCTGGGCCCGCGTCAACGCGAAGATCGAGCCCGAGTGGGTCGAGCCGCTCGCCGAGCACCTGCTCAAGCGCACGTACAGCGAGCCGCACTGGGAGAAGGACCAGGCGGCCGTGATGGCGTACGAGAAGGTCACGCTGTACGGCGTCCCGCTCGTCGCGCAGCGCAAGGTGAACTACGGGCGGATCGACGCCGAGGTCAGCCGCGAGCTGTTCATCCGCAACGCGCTGGTCGAGGGCGACTGGCGCACGCACCACAAGTTCTTCGCCGACAACCGCCGACTCCTCACCGAGGTCGAGGAGTTGGAGCACCGGGCGCGCCGCCGCGACATCGTCGTCGACGACGAGACCCTCTTCGACTTCTACGACCAGCGGGTGCCCGAACACGTCGTGTCCGGCGCCCACTTCGACTCCTGGTGGAAGCAGAAGAAGCGCGAGGAGCCCGAACTCCTCGACTTCGAGCGCTCGATGCTGATCCGCGAGTCCGCGGAAGCGGTCACGAAGGACGACTACCCGGACTCCTGGCGTCAGGGCGGGCTGAAGTTCCGGGTGACGTACCAGTTCGAGCCGGGCGCTGACGCGGACGGCGTGACGGTCCACCTCCCCTTGCAGGTGCTCAACCAGGTCACCGACGAGGGCTTCGACTGGCAGATCCCCGGCCTGCGCGAGGACGTGGTCGTCGAGCTGATCCGGTCCCTTCCCAAGCCGATCCGCCGCAACTACGTGCCCGCGCCGAACTACGCGAAGGCGTTCCTGGACCGTGCGGTGCCGCTGCAGGAGCCGCTGCCAGTCACGCTCGCGCGCGAGCTGCAGCAGATGGTCGGCGTCCCGGTGAGCCCGGACGACTTCGACCTGGGCCGCGTACCGGACCACCTGAAGATCACCTTCCGGATCGTCGACGAGCGGCGCCGCAATCTCGCCGAGGACAAGGACCTGGAGGCGCTCAAGCTCCGGCTGAAGCCGAAGGCCCGGCAGGCGATCTCCCAGGCGGCCAAGGCCACCGCCGAGCGCTCCGGCGGCCCGTCCGTGGAGCGCAAGGGCCTCACCGACTGGAGCGTCGGGGCGCTGTCGAAGGTCTTCGAGACCCGCCGCGCCGGCCAGCCGGTGAAGGCCTTCCCGGCCCTGGTCGACGACGGCGACACCGTCTCCGTACGCCTCTTCGACAGCGAGGCCGAGCAGGCGCAGGCGATGTGGAAGGGCACGCGCCGGCTCATCCTCCGCAACATCCCGGTGAACCCGGGCAAGTTTGCCTCGGACAAGCTGAGCAACGCGCAGAAGCTCGCCCTGTCCGCGAATCCGCACGGCTCCGTCCAGGCGCTCTTCGACGACTGCGCGATGGCGGCGGCGGACAAGCTCATCGGCGACTTCGGAGGGCCCGCCTGGGACGAGGAGTCGCACCGGAAGCTCTATGACAAGGTGCGCGCGGAGATCGTCGACACCACGGTGAAGGCGGTCGGCCAGGTGCAGCAGGTCCTGGCGGCCTGGCAGGCCTGCGAGCGCCGCCTGAAGTCCACGAAGAGCGCTGTGCTGCTGCCCAACCTCCAGGACGTGCGCGCCCAGTTGAACGAGCTGGTGAAGCCGGGCTTCGTCACGGCCACCGGTCTGCGGCGGCTGCCCGACCTGATGCGCTATCTCGTCGCGGCCGACCGCCGGCTCCAGCAGATGCCGACCAGCGTCCAGCGGGACACCACCCGCATGGAGAAGGTCCACGAGATGCGGGACGAGTACCTGTGGCTGCTCGAGCAGATGCCGCAGGGGCGGCCCGTGCCGCAGGAGGTGCTCGACATCCGCTGGATGATCGAGGAGCTGCGGGTCAGCTATTTCGCCCATGCGCTGGGCACGGCGTACCCCGTCTCGGACAAGCGGATCGTGAAGGCAATCGACGCCCAGGTTCCGTAACCGGCCGACCGCACACGGTGAGTTCGACCGCACGGCCTGCGCTGCTGTAGAGTCCTGTCTCGCAGCGCAACGAGCAAGAAGCGCCGCAAAACCTGGTCCTGTGGAGCAGTTTGGAGTGCTCGCCACCCTGTCAAGGTGGAGGCCGCGGGTTCAAATCCCGTCAGGACCGCAGTAAAGAAGAACCCCCGCACCGTACGGTGCGGGGGTTCTTTCGTTTCGCGGACACACAGTCGCGGACACACAGCCCCGTGAGGCCGCTTGCGCCTGACTGCCCGGCATCTGAGTACCCGTCATCCCCCGCGGCGCTCCAGGGGCCCGCCAGGAAGGCCCCTGGAGCGCCGCGAGAGCGCCCGTGAGCCGCGTTGGGACGAAAGACCCTCGAAGGGGTGACCAAAGGCGACCCTGCGCGCCCTCAACTGGTGGCAGCCTAGGGAGAGTCGACGACGCGAGCAGGAACGCACACCGACGCCGGCGCCCATTAGCGCAAGGGCGTCACCTGCAACAAGCGACGGGGCGTGTGACGGGTGTCACCGAAGTTGTTTTGGAAACACCGTTTCTTACCCCCTCCCTACAACGGCTCAATTTAATATGTGCAATTGCACTGCCCTGGGCAGGATCCCACAGAGATCGATCAAGGTCCGACAAGGACGCGCAGGGACCCCCGCCCGGAACCGGCCCCCGCGCACAAAAAAGATCGCGCTGGACCCGGCGGAGTCCAGCGCGATCGGATGACGCTTGCGCGAGGCAGTTGAGATGACGCCTCGGCGGCCTTCATAAGAAGGAGTCCTGTTGGGGCAGGACCCGCGTCGAGTGGAGCTATGGGTGGGCGTCCGCCGGGTTGGGGGACCCGAAAACGCCCGTTTTGCTGCGTTGCGCGGTGCCTCAGGCCTCGCTGCGCTGCTGCGGGATACCCGCAAGCAGTGCGCGGACCTCGGCCTCGCGGTAGCGGCGGTGTCCGCCGAGCGTACGAATCGACGTGAGCTTGCCAGCCTTCGCCCAGCGCGTGACCGTCTTGGGGTCGACGCGGAACATCGTGGCGACCTCAGCCGGGGTCAGCAGCGGCTCGGCATCAGGGGTGCGAGCGGTCATGAGCGGCCTCCTCGGAGAACCGAACCTTCTCGGTTCATTCCTCTAAATTCTGCACCTTGACCCGCGTTGCCCGAAATGGCGGACGCGAGTCGAGTCGGTTATAGGACGAACGGCTTGTCCTCGGCACTACAACTACACCATCCGTCCAGCCACGTCGGCCAAACCGATGGAATTGCCCTCCCAGGTGTTCATCAGCGACGGAAGCCGATGGACCGTGCCATAGCGGACAGTCACGCCACAGTGACGATCAGTCACAGAGCGATCAGGAGCCATCAGACCCCCCAGCGGCAGTGCAATGCTGAGTAATCCGTCCATGGTTGGACTTAGATGGACGGAAGGAGCCCTCCCCGGACTCCTTGTCCTATTTTGGCACGAGGAGGGGTGATGGGCGCAAGGTCCCGGTAAGTGCTGTCCATCACGCTTGAGGCAAACGCCCGGATCAGGACGTAGGTCCCGAAGGTCGGTGTGAGCGCCCTCACTTGGGGATTCAGTTCGCGAACTGCCGGTCCCGCTCCGACCGCCAGCGTTCCACAAGCCTCGCGTACGCCTCTCCCGCACCGTCCTCGTCACCGACGCGCAGCGCCGCGATGCCCCCGGCGACATCCGCCGCCGAGTGGTCGTCCTCGAGAAGGTCCTGCGGCAGGGCGTGCACGAGCCCGCCGTAGTCGAGCTCGACGTACGAACGGGGGTGGAACTCCTCCAGCCAACGCCCCACATCTACCAGGCCGTCGATCAGGGGACCTTCCTCGATCGCGTCCTTCAGCGCCTTCAGACCCCGCGCGACCCGGCGCCTCGCCTGCACCATCGGAGTCCGATAGCGGAGCCGCGGGACGCCGACGCCCTCCGCCCCGTCCTCGTCGCTCTTCGGCTCGTACTCGCGCTCGTCGTCCGACACCAGCACGAACCAGTTGATCGGCACCTGCCACGTGGACGTACGGATCCAGGGGCGGGCGTCCGGATTCCGCTCCAGCCAGCGCTCGTAGTCGGCGGACGACTGCCGGCGCACCACCGGGGGGATCGCCGCGTCCAGGACCGGGGCCGGCAGCTCGCCCGGCAACTCGTCCAGGGCCTGCCAGCCGCGCAGCCGGGTGCGCCACGGGCAGACGCACACCACCCCGTCGATCACGATCACGAACGCGTCGTCGCTCTCGTGCACCGGCACGGGCACCGGTGGCGTGGGCAACAGATCAGCCAAAGAACGGCGCAATTCATCCTGATAAGAGGGGAGGCTGTCGCGTTTCGCGTAGCGCTCCCAATGGCCCCGCTCCGGCTGCGGGAAAGCTGCGAGGGGTTCGTACACGCGCAGATACGCCGCGTACGGGACGGTCACCGAGGACACCTTGGGCACGGCTGCTCCCTCCCCCACCCGCCAGCTGGAAAACACTCCAAATCGTCCCACGTGGCGACGCGGCGGGATTCGACCGTGCTTCCGGCCTCCACGCGCGCGCGGGGGTGATCCTTGGCGGCGCGGCCGTGGCGGGCCCGCGCACGCTCTAATCTCTTGCCCACAAGCACCGACGGAAGGCCCGCCACCCGCACGGGATTCCGCCCAACCGCCGCTATGTACTTGGGAGTCACCACAGTGACCGATGTGACCGGCGACGCTGTCACCACCTCTGACACCTCCGGCGCCTCTGGCGTCCTGCACACGCTCTTCCACTCGGAACAGGGCGGCCACGAGCAGGTCGTCCTCTGCCAGGACCGCGCCAGCGGCCTCAAGGCCGTCATCGCCCTCCACAACACCGCCCTGGGCCCGGCCCTCGGCGGCACGCGCTTCTATCCGTACGCCTCCGAGGAGGCAGCGGTCGCCGACGCGCTGAACCTCGCGCGCGGCATGTCCTACAAGAACGCCATGGCCGGGCTCGACCACGGCGGCGGCAAGGCCGTGATCATCGGTGATCCGCACACGGTGAAGAGCGAGCAGCTGCTGCTCGCCTATGGCCGGTTCGTGGCCTCGCTCGGCGGCCGGTACGTGACCGCGTGCGACGTCGGTACGTACGTCGCCGACATGGACGTCGTGGCGCGCGAGTGCCGCTGGACCACCGGACGCTCCCCCGAGAACGGCGGCGCGGGCGACTCCTCCGTGCTCACCGCCTTCGGTGTCTTCCAGGGCATGCGGGCCAGCGCCCAGTACCTGTGGGGCGATCCCACGCTGCGCGGCCGCAAGGTCGGCATCGCCGGTGTGGGCAAGGTGGGGCACCACCTCGTGGAGCACCTCCTGGAGGACGGCGCCGAGGTCGTGGTGACCGATGTCCGCGAGGAGTCCGTGCGGCAGATCACCGACCGGCACCCCGAGGTCGCGGTCGCCGCCGACACCGAGGCCCTGATCCGGGAGGCGGGGCTCGACATCTACGCGCCCTGCGCCCTGGGCGGCGCGCTGAACGACGACTCCGTGCCGGTGCTGACCGCGAAGGTGGTGTGCGGCGCGGCCAACAACCAGCTCGCGCACCCGGGCGTCGAGAAGGACCTCGCGGACCGCGGGATCCTCTACGCGCCGGACTACGTGGTGAATGCGGGCGGCGTCATCCAGGTCGCCGACGAGCTGCACGGCTTCGACTTCGACCGGTGCAGGGCGAAGGCCGCGAAGATCTTCGACACGACGCTCGCCATCTTTGCTCGTGCGAAGGTGGACGGGATTCCGCCGGCCGCCGCGGCCGACCGGATCGCCGAGCAGCGGATGGCCGAGGCCCGCGGAAGGGGCTGATGGGGCCCGGCGCGTAACGAGCATCACGCCCCTCGGCGGGTCGCTCGTCATGAAGAGGTTAAAATCGCAGCTGACCAGCGAGGAAAGGGCTCCTGGCTGGTCCTGCGCGCAGGCGCGTCCTGCGGGCGACGTACCGTATGGGCGTGGGCTCAGGTACCGTGGAAGCCCTACGGACCGGTCTCCCTGCGGGGAGTCCGTTCCAGATCATGTACGCGTGTCAAGACTCTGGGGCCATGAAGCCCCATCACCGAGGGGGTCGAGCCATGGGGCGCGGCCGGGCCAAGGCCAAGCAGACGAAGGTCGCCCGCCAGCTGAAGTACAACAGCGGCGGGACCGACCTGTCGCGTCTGGCCAACGAGCTAGGCGCATCCACGTCGGATCCAGTGTCGAATCAGCCGCCGAACGGCGAGCCTTTCGACGATGACGACGAGGAAGACGACCCGTACGCCCGCTACGCGGATACGTACGACGAGGACGAGGGCGAGGACGGCGAGTCCGGTCCTTCGTCACAGCGCCGCGGCGCTTGACCTCGTAACACGTCAGCGGCCTAACAGTCGCTGCACTTCACCCGGTCCGGGGTGGTCACCACGCCGGACCGGGTTTTGTGCTGTCCAAGCACGGGGGCGGGGGCGCCCCCACGGGGACTACTTGGCGTAGTCCCCGGTGAGCTCGGCGCCCGTGGTGTGCTCGCCGCGGTCGACGATCTCGCCGGCCACCCAGGAGTCCACTCCGCGGTCGGCCAGGGTCGCCAGGGCGACCTCCACCGACTCCTGCGGCACGATCGCCATCATGCCGACGCCCATGTTCAGCGTCTTCTCCAGCTCCAGGCGCTCGACCTGACCCTTCTCCCCGACCAGGTCGAAGATCGGGTCCGGGGTCCACGTGGAGCGGTCGACCGTGGCGTGCAGGCCGTCCGGGATCACGCGGGCCAGGTTCGCCGCGAGGCCGCCGCCCGTGATGTGGCTGAAGGCGTGGACCTCGGTGGTGCTGATGAGCGAGAGGCAGTCCAGGGAGTAGATCTTCGTCGGCTCCAGGAGCTCCTCGCCGAGCGTGCGGCCGAGTTCCTCGACGTGCTCGCCCAGGTCCATCCCCGCGCGCTCCAGGAGGACGTGGCGGACCAGCGAGTACCCGTTCGAGTGAAGACCGGAGGACGCCATGGCGATCACCGCGTCACCCTTACGGATGCGATCCGGGCCCAGCAGGTTGTCGTGCTCCACGACGCCCGTACCGGCACCCGCGACATCGAAGTCGTCCGGGCCCAGCAGGCCCGGGTGCTCGGCCGTCTCGCCGCCGACGAGGGAGCAGCCCGCGAGGACGCAGCCCTCGGCGATGCCCTTCACGATGCCGGCGACCCGCTCCGGGTGGACCTTGCCCACGCAGATGTAGTCGGTCATGAAGAGCGGCTCGGCGCCGCACACCACGATGTCGTCCATGACCATCGCGACGAGGTCATGGCCGATCGTGTCGTATACGCCCAGCTGACGGGCGATGTCGACCTTCGTGCCGACGCCGTCGGTGGCCGAGGCGAGCAGCGGACGCTCGTACTTCTTCAGGGCGGAGGCGTCGAAGAGGCCGGCGAAGCCGCCGAGGCCACCGAGGACCTCGGGGCGCTGCGTCTTCTTCACCCACTCCTTCATGAGCTCCACGGCGCGGTCGCCGGCTTCGATGTCGACGCCTGCGGACGCGTAGGAGGCACCGGAGGGCTGGGTCTCAGACATTGCCTGGGATCTTTCGGGTTGGCGAATCGGGGTCTACGGGCGACGGATCGCGTCGGACGCAGCCGTGGACGCAGGACCTGCGGCCAGTTCCGTCTCCAGGAGCTGCTTGCCGAGGAGCTCCGGGTCGGGGAGGTCCATCGGGTACTCGCCGTCGAAGCAGGCACGGCAGAGGTTCGGCTTGGCGATGGTGGTCGCCTCGATCATGCCGTCGATGGAGATGTACGAGAGCGAGTCGACCCCGAGCGAGGTACCGATCTCCTCGACCGACATGCCGTTGGCGATCAGCTCCGCGCGGGTCGCGAAGTCGATGCCGAAGAAGCAGGGCCACTTGATGGGCGGGGAGGAGATCCGCACGTGGATCTCGGCCGCACCGGCCTCGCGGAGCATGCGGACCAGGGCGCGCTGCGTGTTGCCGCGCACGATCGAGTCGTCGACGACGACCAGACGCTTGCCCTTGATGACTTCCTTGAGCGGGTTCAGCTTCAGACGGATGCCGAGCTGGCGGATCGTCTGTGAAGGCTGGATGAAGGTTCGGCCCACGTAGGCGTTCTTCACCAGGCCGTTGCCGAACGGGATGCCGGATGCCTCGGCGTAACCGACCGCGGCCGGAGTCCCGGATTCCGGGGTGGCTATGACGAGGTCCGCATCGGCCGGAGCTTCCTTCGCGAGCCTGCGGCCCATCTCCACACGGGAGAGATACACGTTCCGACCCGCGATGTCCGTGTCCGGGCGGGCCAGGTACACGTACTCGAAGACGCAGCCCTTGGGCTTTGCTTCGGCGAATCGGGACGTTCGCAGGCCGTTCTCGTCGATGGCGACGAACTCGCCCGGCTCGATCTCGCGGACATAGGAGGCGCCGCAGATGTCGAGCGCCGCGGACTCCGAGGCGACGACCCAGCCGCGCTCCAGGCGGCCGAGGACCAGCGGGCGGATGCCCTGCGGGTCACGGCCGGCGTACAGGGTGTTCTCGTCCATGAAGACGAGCGAGAAGGCGCCCTTGACCTGGGGCAGCACCTTGGCGGCCGCCTCTTCCACGGTCAGCGGCTTGCCGTCCTCGTCGACCTGGCCCGCGAGCAGCGCGGTGATCAGGTCGGTGTCGTTGGTGGCCGCGACCTGGGTCGCGCGGCCACTCTCCTTGGGGAGCTCGGCGACCATCTCGGCGAGGTGCGCCGTGTTGACCAGGTTGCCGTTGTGCCCGAGGGCGATCGAACCGTGCGCGGTGGCACGGAACGTCGGCTGGGCGTTCTCCCATACGGAGGCCCCGGTGGTCGAGTAGCGGGCGTGACCGACCGCGATATGACCTTGGAGGGACCCTAGGGATGTCTCGTCGAAGACCTGGGAAACGAGCCCCATGTCCTTGAAGACGAGGATCTGGGAGCCATTGCTGACCGCGATTCCCGCGGATTCCTGACCCCGATGTTGGAGGGCGTAGAGCCCGAAGTAAGTGAGCTTTGCGACCTCTTCACCCGGAGCCCAGACACCGAAGACGCCACAAGCGTCCTGGGGGCCTTTCTCACCGGGAAGCAGGTCGTGATTGAGTCGACCGTCACCACGTGGCACGCAACCGAGTGTAGACGTGATCCCACAGTGGTCCGAATTGGGGACCGGGGCTACGCGGGTTGACCGGGGCGGATGTGACCGAACTCATCGGATGTCCGGAGTACGTCCGGAGTACGGATGCGTGGTTGACAGGTGTACGTCACTGTCGGCAGAGTCCCGGTCCATGCAGCCACTCCGTGATCGTGAGGTCACCCTTGTGGAGCGCCGCCACGTCGACCTGGTCCGTGTCGCGAGCGCGATCTGTCTCTGTGCGTGACCCTTCCCTGCCAATGACGTCCGTCTGACGTCGTCGGTTCAGGCCGGTTCGCACCTGCTCGGGCTGGTTTCTCCGCGGCGTGCGAGCCGTCCGCCGTGGCTCGCGCCCCGCGTGGCGGAGCCGCACATCAACGCAGCTCGCGCCCTCTGAGGCGCGCGCTTCGCATGCCGCCCCTGCGGCCCCAACCCCGGAGACCCCATGCCCTCGCATGCCTCTCACCTGTCCCGTCGTGCCCTCGGCGGGGCCGCCGTCGCCACCGTCGCCGCTGCCGGAGTCGGAGTCGGAGTCGGAGGAGCCACGGCCGGCACCGCCCAGGCGGCCGCGCCCCGTGAGACGCCCTTCCGGGCCGACACCGGGCGCAGGTCACGGCGGCCCAACATCCTGTTCATCCTGGGCGACGACCTGGGCTGGGCCGACCTGTCCTCGTACGGCGCCCCGCACATCAGGACCCCCAACCTGGACCGGCTCGCCCGCCAGGGCGTCCGCTTCACCGACGCCTACAGCGGCTCCGCGACCTGCTCCCCGACCCGCTTCAGCCTCTACACCGGCCGCTATCCGGGCCGTACGAAGGGCGGTCTCGCGGAGCCGATAGCCGACCGGTCCGTCGGGCTCGACCCGAACCACCCCACGCTCGCCTCGCTATTGCGCGGCGCCGGCTATGCGACGGCCCTGATCGGCAAGTGGCACTGCGGCTATCTGCCGGACCACTCGCCCACCAAGTCGGGCTGGGACGAGTTCTTCGGGAACTTCGGCGGGGCCCTGGAGTACTACTCGAAGCTCGGCCTCGGCGGCGAGTACGACCTCTACGAGGGCGAGGTGAAGGAGGGCGACGCCGAGTACAAGGACCTGCGGTACTACACACGGATCCTGACCGAGCGGGCGAGCGAGTACGTGAAGCGGGACCACGGGGATCAGCCGTGGCTGCTCAACCTCAACTTCACGACCCCGCACTGGCCGTGGATCGCCGACGGCGACGAGGAGGCGAGCGCCGAGGTCGTACGGCGGATCAAGGCGGGCGACAAGCGGGCCCTCTTCCACGACGACGGCGGATCGGTCGAGAAGTACACGGAGATGGTGCAGGACCTGGACCGGTCGGTCGGGCAGGTGCTGAAGGCGCTGAAGGAGTCCGGGCAGGAGCAGGACACCCTCGTCTTCTTCGCCTCGGACAACGGCGGTGAGCGCTTCTCCTACAACTGGCCGCTGTCCGGCAACAAGTCGTCCCTCCAGGAGGGCGGCATCCGCGTCCCGACGATCGTGCGCTGGCCCGCCCGGATCGGCGGCGGGCAGGTCAGCCACGAGCCGGTGTTCACCCCTGACTGGACGGCGACACTGCTGGAGATCGGCGGGGCCAGGGCCGACCGGTCGTATCCGCTCGACGGCACCAGCCTCGCGGGGTACCTGCTGCGCGGCGAGGAGTTGACGCAGCGCGAGCTGTTCTGGCGGGTGCGCGGGGAGCGGGCCGTGCGGCGCGGCAACTGGAAGTACTACCGGGGCAAGGGCGGCACCGACCAGCTGTTCGATCTCGCGGCCGACCGGCGCGAGCAGGCGGACCGGGCGGCCGACGAGCCGAAGGTGCTGGCCGAGTTGAAGGCGGCGTGGGAGCGGACGGACGCGGAGCTGCTCCCGTATCCGTCCTGAGGGGTGCTTTGTTGGGTCCTGAGGGCCCGTCACTCGGCGGCGGCGAGGCCGATCCCGTTGCCGCCGGGTGCCTTCAGCGTGAGGGAGCCCCCCTGGATGTCGTACGACACCTTGCCCTTCAGGACATCGAGCATCGTCTGCTCCAGCTTCGCGGCCTCTCCGATACAGCCCATACGGGTGCTGCTCAGCGGGCCGAAGGTGATGTCGTCACCCTTGACGGTGGCCTTGGCGCGGCCGCTGTTGCAGCCCAGGCGGGCGCTGACGTGGCCGTCCTTGTCGAAGACGAGCCGGGCCCGGCCCTGCGCGGCCTTCGGCACGGAGCTGGTGGTGTCATCGGCGCTCAGGCTCGTGACGTTCCACTTGGTACCGACGAGCTTGGCGTCACGCTGCTTGGCGAGGGAGACGGTGTCGCCATTCGCCCGGGTGAGGGTCAGTTCGCCGCCCTTGGCCTCGACCGTGTTCTTCTCGGCGAGGGTGCGGGCCAGGGTCTTCTCGAAGGCGGCCACGTCCTTGCCCTCGCAGAGCATCATGGTCCGCTTCGCCTTGCCGAGGTCGACGCTGTCCCCGGTGACCTCTGCGTCGGCGTCGAAGTGGTTGCAGCCGTAGTTGCCGCGCACCCGCTCGTCCGAGACGAACTCGAGGTACGCGCTGCCCGGGGCCTTCGTCGTCTTGCCGTCCACCGTCGCGCTCTGCACGCTCCAGTGGACGCCGGTTATCGATTCTCCCCCGGCCGCCTTCGAGCCGGGGGCCTTCTCGTCGCCGCAGGCGGTCACGGTCGCCAGCGCGGCGAGCGGCAGGACGGCGGTGCTGATCAGGGCACGTGTACGGGATGTACGTAGCGTCGTGAGCATGGCAATGGGACGTGGCGGGCCGCGTTCCGGTTCCGGCCCGCCGGGCATCCCGTGCGCATCACGCCATGATCGGCAGCAGGTCCGCGAGGTTCGCCCGCTCGCCGCTGGCGCTGACCAGCGCGGCCTCGACCGCCGCCGCCCAGGTCGTACGCCCCGTGGCCAGGCGGATCCAGGTGAGCGGGTCGGTCTCCACGACGTTCGGCGGGGTGCCGCGGGTGTGCCGGGGGCCCTCGACGCACTGCACGACGGCGAACGGCGGGACGCGGACCTCGGTGGAGGCGCCGGGGGCCTTGGTGGCGAGGGCGTCGGCGAGGATCCGGGTGCAGGCGGCCAGGGCCTGGCGGTCGTACGGGATGTCGAGGTCCGGCACGGCGTCGTTCAGGTCGTCGGTGTGGACGATCAACTCGACGGTGCGGGTGGGCAGGTAGTCCGCGAGGGTCATGACGCCGGTGCGGTTGGCGACGAGTTGGTCGCCGGGGTGGTCCGCGAGGGCTTGTTCGAGGCTGCTCGTGGCGTCGGCGTACAGCGCGGCGAGGTCGTTGTCCGCCGCGAGGCCCGTCACGTACGCGGCGATGTCCTGCGCGTGCGGGGCGGAGGTCATCGGCCAGTCCTGCGGGGTGAGTTCGGCCTTGGCCAGGCCGGGCACGGCGAGGCCGCGGGCGATGGCACTCGTCGCCATCGTGATGTGCGCGGCGAGCTCCCGCACGGTCCAGTCCCCGAGCCGCGTCGGACCGGCGAGCTGCTCGGGCGTGAGGCCCTCGACCGCCTTCCGTACGTTGCCGAACTGGGCGAGCACGGCGGTGCGAGTCTTGTCGAGGCTGTAGACGCGGGACTTCCTCTTGGCCGGTGGCATGCGCCGAGCCTACGACTGCGTGGGGCGTGGCGGTGCCGGGGTGGGCGCCTTCCGTGGGGGCGGGCTGCACCGGGGGGGGGGCGGGGTCGGCGCCTTTCGTAGGTGCGGGCTGCACCGGGGTACCGGGGCTGGCGCCTTCCATAAGTGCAGCCCGAACCGGGGACCGGGGTCGGCGCCTTCCGTAGATGCGGCCCGCACCGGGGACCGGAGCTGGCGCCTTCCATAGATGCGGCCCGAACCGGGGTACCGGGGCTGGCGCCTTCCATAAGTGCAGCCCGAACCGGGGACCGGGGTTGGCGCCTCCCGTGGACGGCGCGCGGCACCGGGCGCCGCCTTGCCCACCCTGCCGCCCAAGGCGGCAGATTGCCCAAGGCGCGTGCGGTCGACCGCTGAGGTGGGGAGCCGTGGTCGCCGTCGGATCGCCCAAGGCGCGTGCGGTCGACCCAGCGGGTGGGGAGCCGTGGTGGGCGTTGCCCAAGGCGGGGCGGCGTCGACCGCGTCGAGCGGGAGCCGCGGTTGGCGACGGAATACCCAAGGCGGGGGCGGCACCCCGTCGGGCCGACGCCCCCGGAGGGGGCGGGCGGGTGGGAGATGGGCGGGAGCCGGGCGATCGCCCTGCGGGCGGGCAAATCAAGCCCCGCTCTGGGACGAGACTCGCGGGGCCCGGGGCAGAGCCCCGAATCTTTCAGCCCCGGACACGATTGAGGCTCAGGCGGGGGCAGAGCCCCGATCTTTTAAGCCCCGCCGGCGATTGAGGCGCGGGGTCCGGGGCGGAGCCCCGTGTCCGTAACACCGGTTCGGCAAAATCAGCCCCGCTCTTGGACGAGAGCCCGCGGGGTCCGGGGCAGAGCCCCGTGTCCGTAACGCCGGTTCCGCACAATCAGCCCCGCTCTTGGACGAGAGCCCGCGGGGTCCGGGGCAGAGCCCCGTGTCCGTAACGCCGGTTCCGCACAATCAGCCCCGCTCTTGGACGAGAGCCCGCGGGGTCCGGGGCGGAGCCCCGTGGCGTAGGACCCGCCCACCGAAACAGGCGGGCAGAGCCCCGAGACGTAGGGACCGCCCACCGGTACAGGCCGGCGGCCCCACGCCACACGCGAACCGCTCTACGCCAGCAGCGCCGGAATCGTGCCCTCGAACGCCTCACGCAGCTCGTCGAGGGAGAGCGCGAACTCACCCTGGACGTCCACCACGTCACCGTCCACGACACCGATGCGGGTGACGGGCAGACCGCGCGCCCCACACATGTCGTTGAAGCGGAGCTCCTCGCTGCGCGGAATCGACACGACCGCACGGCCCGCCGACTCCGAGAAGAGGAACGTGAACGCGTCCAGACCCTCCGGCACGATCAGCCGCGCGCCCTTCCCCCCGAGCAGCGCCGACTCGACCACGGCCTGGATCAGACCACCGTCGGACAGGTCGTGCGCGGCGTCGATCATGCCGTCGCGGGAGGCCGAGATGAGGATCTCGCCGAGCAGCCGCTCGCGCTCCAGGTCGACGACCGGCGGCAGACCGCCGAGGTGCTCGTGGATGACCTGCGACCAGGCCGAACCGCCGAACTCCTCGCGGGTGTCACCGAGCAGGTAGAGGAGCTGGCCCTCTTCCTGGAAGGCAACCGGCGTGCGCCGCGCCACGTCGTCGATGACACCGAGGACCGCGACGACCGGCGTCGGGTGGATCGCCGCCTCGCCCGTCTGGTTGTAGAGCGAGACGTTGCCACCGGTCACCGGGGTGCCGAGCTGCTGGCAGCCGTCGGCGAGGCCACGGATGGCCTCGGCGAACTGCCACATGACGGCCGGGTCCTCGGGCGAACCGAAGTTCAAGCAGTCGGAGACGGCGAGCGGCTTGGCACCGGTCGTCGCGACGTTCCGGTACGCCTCCGCGAGCGCGAGCTGCGCACCCGTGTACGGGTCGAGCTTCGCGAACCGGCCGTTGCCGTCCGTCGCGATGGCGACGCCGAGCCCGGTCTCCTCGTCGATGCGGATCATGCCCGAGTCCTCGGGCTGCGCGAGGACGGTGTTGCCCTGCACGAAGTGGTCGTACTGCTGGGTGATCCACTTCTTCGACGCCTGGTTCGGCGAGGAGACGAGCTTGAGGACCTGGTCCTTCAGCTCGTCACCCGAGGACGGCCGCGGCAGCTTGCCCGCATCGTCGGCCTGCAGCGCGTCCTGCCAGTCGGGGCGGGCGAGCGGGCGCTCGTAGACCGGGCCGTCGTGCGCGACCGTGCGCGGGTCGACGTCGACGATCTTCTCGCCGTGCCAGAAGATCTCCAGGCGGTCGCCGTCGGTCACCTCACCGATGACGGTGGCGATGACGTCCCACTTCTCGCAGATCTCCAGGAAGCGGTCGACCTTCTCCGGCTCGACCACGGCGCACATGCGCTCCTGCGACTCGCTCATGAGGATCTCCTCAGGAGAGAGCGTGGAGTCGCGCAGCGGTACGTCGTCCAGCTCGACGCGCATACCGCCGGAGCCGTTGGACGCCAGCTCGGAGGTGGCGCAGGAGATGCCCGCCGCACCCAGGTCCTGGATGCCGACCACGAGCTTCTCGGCGAAGGCCTCCAGGGTGCACTCGATGAGGAGCTTCTCCTGGAAGGGGTCGCCGACCTGCACGGCCGGACGCTTCGACGGCTTCGCGTCGTCGAAGGTCTCGGAGGCGAGGATCGAGGCGCCACCGATGCCGTCGCCGCCCGTGCGGGCGCCGTACATGATGACCTTGTTGCCCGTGCCGGACGCCTTCGCGAGGTGGATGTCCTCGTGCCGCATGACGCCGATGGCGCCGGCGTTGACCAGCGGGTTGCCCTGGTAGCAGGCGTCGAAGACGAGCTCGCCGCCGATGTTCGGCAGGCCCAGGCAGTTGCCGTAGCCGCCGATGCCGGCGACGACGCCGGGCAGCACGCGCTTCGTGTCGGGGTGGTCGGCGGCGCCCATGCGCAGCGGGTCGACCACGGCGACCGGGCGGGCACCCATCGCGATGATGTCGCGGACGATGCCGCCGACGCCGGTGGCCGCCCCCTGGTAGGGCTCGACGTACGACGGGTGGTTGTGCGACTCGACCTTGAAGGTGACGGCGTAGCCGTTGCCCACGTCGACGACGCCGGCGTTCTCGCCGATGCCGACGAGCAGCGCGTCGGACTCCGGGGCCTTCTCGCCGAACTGGCGCAGGTGGACCTTGGAGGACTTGTACGAGCAGTGCTCGGACCACATGACCGAGTACATGGCGAGCTCGGCGCCGGTGGGACGGCGGCCGAGGATCTCCACGACCCGCTCGTACTCGTCCTTCTTCAGGCCGAGTTCGGCCCAGGGCAGCTCGACGTCGGGAGTCTTCGCGGCGTTCTCTGTGGTGTCGAGGCTCATGAGGCGGCGACCAGCTTCTTGAGGATCGAGGTGAAGAACGGGAGGCCGTCGGTGCGGCCGGACCCGATGAGGGGCTCGACGGCGTGCTCCGGGTGCGGCATCAGACCGACGACGTTGCCCGCCTCGTTCGTGATGCCGGCGATGTCACGGAGCGAACCGTTGGGGTTGTAGTCCACGTACCGGAAAGCGACGCGGCCCTCCGCCTCCAACATGTCGAGCGTGCGCTCGTCGGCGACGTAGCGGCCGTCCATGTTCTTCAGCGGGATGTGGATCTCCTGGCCCGCCTCGTAGTCGGACGTCCAGGCCGTACCGGCGTTCTCCACCCGCAGCTTCTGATCGCGGCAGATGAAGTGCAGGTGGTCGTTGCCGAGCATGGCGCCGGGGAGCAGGTGGGCCTCGGTGAGGACCTGGAATCCGTTGCAGATCCCGAGGACGGGAAGGCCCGCCTTCGCCTGCTCGATCAGCGTCTCCATGACGGGCGAGAAACGCGAAATGGCGCCCGCGCGCAGGTAATCGCCGTACGAGAAACCACCGGGCAGGACGACCGCGTCGACCTGCTTCAGGTCCTTGTCCTTGTGCCAGAGCGCGACCGGCTCCGCACCGGCAAGCCGGATCGCGCGCTGAGTGTCGCGATCATCGAGGGAACCGGGAAAGGTGACGACGCCAATACGAGCGGTCACTTTTCGGCCCCCACCGCAGGCTCTTCCACCTTCACGGTGAAGTTTTCGATCACGGTGTTGGCGAGGAAGGTTTCCGCCAGCTCATGGATACGGGCAAGAGCGGCGTCATCCACCGGCCCGTCCACTTCGAGCTCGAAACGCTTTCCCTGACGTACGTCGGAGATGCCGTCGAAACCGAGGCGCGGCAGCGCGCGCTGCACCGCCTGGCCCTGGGGGTCGAGGATCTCCGGCTTGAGCATGACGTCGACTACGACGCGTGCCACTGGCACTCCCGGTGTGTGGTTGAGCTGGTCCGTTCAGCGTACCTGCCCAAATTTTCTACTCGCGTAGACAGTAGGAAGCTACGAGATGCGGATCACGTTATGGCAACGACATGAGATCCGCACGGAAAATTAAGGGAAAGACTCCGGATAACAACCACGCGAGACACACCGAGACTTTTAACTGGTCTTCCCACTGCATTGCCGGACAGGGTAAAAAGGAATTGGCAGATACAGGCACTCGGCCTGAACTCGGGGCACCGCATTGCCCGGGCATTGCCTGACAACAGCCGGACAGTCTGCATCACCGCACGTCAAAGCGGGATGCTGGACGAAGGGACCGATATTCGTGGCGCAGCGTGTCGTGGTCACTCTCTCTGACGACATCGACGGCGGGGAAGCGGCGGAAACCATTCGCTTCGGTCTCGACGGCTCGTCGTACGAGATCGACCTCAATCGAGCCAATGCGCATCAGCTCCGCGAGGCGCTGGCCCCCTACCTGGAGGCGGGCCGCAAGCGTTCGGGGAAGACCGGCAAGGCGTACAAGCGCACGGATCTGAGCCCGGACCCGGCCGCCGTCCGCGCCTGGGCCCGCTCGAACCACTTCGACGTACCGCCGCGCGGTCGCATCCCGAAGCGGGTCTACGAGGCATTCGCCGCGGCCAACTGAGCCGCGGAACCCACCCCATGAGGCCCCTCGGTGACCGGACTTGCGCTGCACCCCGGGCAGTCGGCTAAAGTCTGGAGCACGCCGAGGGGCGAGGCCGCAGGGCCGGACCTCACGGAGTACATGCGGGTGTAGTTCAGTAGTAGAACATCCCCCTTCCAGGGGGAAGGCGCAGTGTGCAATTCCTGTCACCCGCTCTGCATCGCGTACCGACCACTTCGGTGGGTACGGTAGGCTGATGCAAGCAGTGCGAACGTAGCTCAGTTGGTAGAGCGCAACCTTGCCAAGGTTGAGGTCGCGAGTTCGAACCTCGTCGTTCGCTCAAAGATCGAAGGCCCCGGTCCTCTTGGACCGGGGCCTTCGGCGTTCCCGGCCGCGTTCTGACATTTGTCATGCGAGCCGATGACAGCACGCACTGCCGACCTCCCGCCCCAGGCGGAAGGCTGGACCCATGACCACCAACGAGCGCGTGATCGACGTCACTGATCTGCGCCGCGTGTACGGGGACAAGACCAAGGGTTCCTTCGAGGCGGTGCGCGGAGTCAGCTTCTCCGTGGGCCGCGGCGAGCTCTTCGCCCTCCTCGGCACGAACGGCGCCGGAAAGACCTCCACGGTCGAACTCATCGAAGGACTCGCGGCCCCTGCCGGTGGCCGGGTGCGGGTGCTCGGACACGACCCGCACACCGAACGGGACCGGGTACGGCCCCGGATCGGGGTGATGCTGCAGGACGGCGGCTTCCCCAGCGAGCTGTCCGTCACCGAGACCGTACGGATGTGGGCCGGCTGCACGAGCGGGGCCCGGCCGATCGGCGAGGCCCTGGAGGCCGTGGGGCTCGCCAAGCGGGGGAAGGTGCGCGTCAAGCAGCTGTCCGGCGGCGAGAAGCGGCGGCTCGACCTCGCGCTCGCGCTGCTCGGCCGGCCCGAGGTGCTCTTCCTCGACGAGCCGACCACCGGGCTCGACGCCGAAGGGCGCCGCGACACCTGGGAGTTGGTGCGCCGGCTGCGCGCCGAGGGCACCACCGTGCTGCTGACCACGCACTACCTCGAAGAGGCCGAGGAGCTCGCCGACCGGCTCGCGATCCTGCACGAGGGCCGGATCGCCGCCGAGGGCCGCGTCGACGAGGTCGTCGCGTCGCAGCCCTCGCACATCTCCTTCGAACTGCCCGACGGGTACTTCGTGGGCGACCTGCCTCCGCTGGGCTCGCTCGGTGTCGAGGCGCACGAGGTCGAGGGCCGGCTGATCCGGCTGCGCACCGACGATCTGCAGCGGGCCGCCACCGGGGTGCTCGTGTGGGCCAGGGACGCGGGCGTCGAACTGCGGCGCCTCGATGTACGCGGCGCCTCGCTGGAGGAGGCGTTCCTGCGAATCGCGCAGGACGCCAAGGGCTCCGCGGGGACTCCGGACCGTGAGAAGGAGATGGCGGTATGAGTACGGCTACGAGTACGGGTACAGGTACGAGTACGGGTACGGCAGCACCGACGACGACCTCCGCGGGACGGCTCGGAGCGCTCGCGCGGGCCGAGTTCACGCTCCTCGGGCGGAGCAAGGGCGTGCTGTTCACGGCGGTGTTCGTGCCGCTCGTCCTGCCCTTCAGCGTCTCCCGGACGGTGGACAAGGGCGATCTGCAGGGCGCCGGGCTGAACATCGGCACCGTCATGGCCTCCTCGGCGATCGCGTTCTCGCTGCTGTTCGCCGTGTACAGCTCGCTGGTGAGCGTGTACGCGTCGCGGCGCGAGGAGCTCGTCCTCAAGCGGCTGCGCACCGGGGAGCTGCGCGATCTGGAGATCCTCAGCGGGGCCGCGGTGCCGTCCGTCGTGATCGGGCTCGTGCAGTGCGCGGCGGTGGCCGTCGTGTGCGCGTTCGCGCTGGACGCGGGGGCGCCCGACGCGCCTCAACTGGTCCTGCTCGGCGTGCTGTTGGGCATCCCGCTGTGTGTCGCGCTGGCCGCCCTCACCACGGTCTTCAGCCGCAGTGTGGAAAGCGCCCAGGTCGCCGCGATGCCCATGCTGCTCGTGTCGATGGCCTGCTCCGGCGCCGTCGTGCCGCTCGAGGTCCTTCCGGACAAGATGGCGGCCGTGTGCGAGCTGCTGCCGCTGACGTCGGCGCTCACGCTGGTGCGGGGCGGCTGGAGCGGGAGCCTGTCCGGCGGGGAGTCCGTGAAGGCGATCGTCATCGCAGTGGCCTGGATTCTGGTCGCGGTGTTTGCTGTGCAGAAGCGGTTCCGGTGGGAACCGCGGCGTTGAGGCGAGAGGCGTAGCGGTGCGCAAGCGGTGGCGGGACCGGAGCAAGGTCGAGCGGGTCGAGTGGCAGACCCGGATCACGCTCAGCGTCATGAACTGGGTGTACCTCGTGGCCTGGTCGGGGACGGCGCTGCACGGATCGCTGCGCCAGGACGGCGTCGCGCTCACCCTGGGGGCCTGCCTGATCTCGGTGAGCGTCGTCCAGTGCCTCGTCGCCCACCCCCACCTGGGGGCCGCGCTCGACGAGTACCTCGGACGAGGACCCGTCCCGCGCCGGCAGAGCCACCTCGCGGGGGCACTGTTGCTGTGCGCGCTCGGCCTGATCGCCGCGCTGATCGCCACCGGCAGTGTCACCGGCGGCATGATCGTGATGCCGCTGCTGTTCGCCCCCATGCCGTTCGGCTGCGCCTACGCCCTGACCGTGCCGGTTCGCACGTTCGTGGCGCGGAGCCTCGTCGTCGGCGCGGTGACGATCGGCCTGTTCGCCGCGACGGGCGCGCCCATGGGACAGCTCCTCGCCATCGCCATCGTGCTGGCCATCGCGATCCCGCTCGCCCTGGTCACCACCCGCTGCAGCGCCTGGACCCTCTCCGTCATGTGGGAGTCGGAGCGGGCCCGCGAGGTCGAGGCCCGGCTCGCCGTCGCCGAGGAGCGGCTGCGGTTCGGGCGCGATCTGCACGACGTGATGGGGCGCAATCTGTCCGTCGTCGCGCTCAAGAGCGAGCTCGCGGTGCAGCTCGCGCGGCGTGGGAAGACCGAGGCGGCCGTGGAGCAAATGATCGAAGTGCAGCGCATCGCGCAGGAGTCGCAGAAGGAGGTGCGTGATGTCGTACGCGGATATCGCCAGGCCGATCTCGCGGTCGAACTCGCCGGTGCGCAGGGCGTGTTGAACGCCGCCGGGATCACCTGCACGGTGACGGGCTCGGCGGCCGGCCTGCCCTCCGACGTCCAGGCGGCGCTCGCCTGGGTGGTGCGGGAGACCACCACGAACGTATTGCGGCACGGCGACGCGAAGGCCTGCCGGGTGGAGTTGGCGACCGGGGACGAGGGTGTGGTGCTGACCGTGGAGAACGACGGGGCGGGCGATGTCGTCGCGACCGGTCGCGGATCCGGACTCGCGGGGCTGCGGGAGCGACTCGCCGCGGTGGACGGGACGTTGGAGTCGGGAGCGGTCCGCAAAGGGGTGTTTCGCGTGAGGGTGTCCGTACCGGTGACCGGGCTCGTGGACGAGGCGGCGCCGGAGAAACAGGAGGCCGGCCGATGAGCCTGCGCGTACTGCTGGCCGACGACGAGCACCTCATCCGAGGGGCGCTCGCCGCACTGCTCGCGCTCGAGGACGATCTCTTCGTGGTCGCCGAGGCCGCCACCGGGCCCGAGGCGCTCGCCATGGCGCGGGCGCACCGGCCGGACGTCGCCGTGCTCGATCTGCAGATGCCGGGCGCCGACGGTGTGAGTGTGGCCACATCGATCCGGGACGAACTGCCCGGCTGCCGCACCATGATCGTGACCAGTCACGGGCGTCCGGGGCACCTGAAGCGGGCCCTCGCCGCGGGCGTGCGCGGCTTCGTACCGAAGACGGTGAGCGCGCAGCGGCTCGCCGAGATCATTCGCACCGTGCACGCCGGAAACCGCTATGTGGACCCGGAGTTGGCGGCCGACGCGATCTCCGCGGGGGACACGCCGCTGACCGCGCGTGAGGCCGAGGTCCTGGAGCTCGCGGCCGACGGCGCACCCGTATCGGAGATCGCGGAGCGGGCCGCGCTGTCCCAGGGGACGGTCCGGAACTATCTCTCGTCGGCCGTCTCGAAGCTCGGCGTGGAGAACCGTCACGCGGCGGTGCGTCTCGCGCGCGAGCGAGGTTGGGTATAGTTGGCGTCGCGCCACGGCGCAGCAGCACCGCGAAAGCGGCGTTTGCGAACGTAGCTCAGTTGGTAGAGCGCAACCTTGCCAAGGTTGAGGTCGCGAGTTCGAACCTCGTCGTTCGCTCCATCGAAGAAAGACCCCCGGTCCTCGGACCGGGGGTCTTTCTCTTTGTCATGCCGTTACGCGTCCCAGCTCAGGCCGGTCAGCAGCTCGTACGCCTCGATGTACTTGGCGCGGGTCGCGGTGACGACCTCGTCCGGGAGCGCCGGCGGCGGCTGCTCGCTCTTGCGGTCCCAACCGGAGGCCGGCGAGGTCAGCCAGTCCCGCACGAACTGCTTGTCGTAACTCGGCTGGGCGCGGCCCGGCTGCCACTGGTCGGCGGGCCAGAAGCGGGAGGAGTCCGGGGTCAGCACCTCGTCGGCGAGGATCAGCGAGCCGTCCTTGTCGAAGCCGAACTCGAACTTCGTGTCCGCCAGAATGATGCCGCGCTCGCGCGCGATGTCCCGGGCGCGGCTGTAGACGGCGAGCGTGGACTGGCGCAGTTGGGCGGCCGTGTCGGCGCCGACCTGGCGGGCCACCTCCTCGTAGCTCACGTTCTCGTCGTGCTCGCCGACCTCGGCCTTGGTGGCGGGGGTGAAGACGGGGGCCGGGAGCTCGGAGCCGTCCTCCAGGCCCTCGGGGAGGGCGAGGCCGCAGACCGTACGCGACTCGTTGTACTCGACCAGGCCCGAGCCGGTGAGGTAGCCGCGGGCCACCGCCTCGACCGGGACCATGTCCAGCGACTTGCAGACGAGGGTGCGGCCCGCCCAGTCGGCGGGGGCGCCCTCGGGGAGCTCCTGCGAGATGACGTGGTTCGGGATCAGGTCCTGGAGCTGGTCGAACCACCACAGGGACAGCTGCGTGAGCACCTTGCCCTTGTCCGGGATCGGGCTGGGCAGCACCCAGTCGTAGGCCGAGATGCGGTCGGTGGCGACCATGACGAGGTCGCCCGCCTCGTTCCGGTACAGGTCCCGCACCTTGCCGGTGTGGAGATGCACCAGGCCCGGCACCTGTACTGGCTCGGGCTTTTCGACGAATCCGGACATGGTTCCTCCCCGTGGCTGAAGACTAAGGGCGCCCGCAGGGCTCGAGTAGGGCGGTGGTGGGAGACGGGCGGGCGAGTACCCCGATTCTCCCGTACGTGGGGGCGGGTTTTGGCCACGGGGTGAGCCGACGCCCTGTGGGCTCGGTCTCGTCAGTCGCGTTTGCAGATGCGGTCGAGGAGATTCGCCGTCGCCCGCTGGATCCGGGGGTCGACGTGGCCGGGGCGGTCCAGGGCCGGGGACCAGGCGAACGTCCCGGACGCGAAGACCAGCGCTCCGGACGGCGAGCGGTAGAGGGATGTCTCCTGGTGTCTGCGGGCCTTGTCGCTGTCGCGGTACGGGGAGTGCGCGAGCAGGATGCGGTCCTGGTGCTCGGGCAACGATGTCCGAGGGAAGTAGCGGTCGGCCTCACCGGCGACCAGGTCCGCTATCTCGTCCCCCTCGTGCGCCCCCGTCGCCTCCCACAGCCAGTGCTCCGCGTTCCGCACGATCAGGGGGTGCGGGTCGGGGACCCGGCCCGCGTACTGGATGCCCATCAGCTGCTGCTCCGGCTTGTCGATCTCCCGCCACAGCGTCGGCTTTCCGGGGCCCCTGCGCTTGCGGCAGGTGAGCAGCCGGTCCGGGACCCCGGACGCCGACGGGCCCAACTCCACCTGCCAGTACATGGTGTTGGCGGAGAGGAAGACGAGCGATGTCCCGTTCTCCCGGGCCAGCTCGGTCGTGCGGCGCATGTTCGCCGACCAGTACTCGTCGTGCCCCGGGAAGACCAGGCCCCGGTAGCGGGTCGGGTCGATGCGGCCCGCGTGCAGATCGCGGGCGTCGGCGTACGCCAGGTCGTAGCCGTAGCGCTCCGCCCAGCGGATGAAGTCGTAGGCGTGCCCCACGTGCAGGGGGAGGCCCGCGCCCGCGTACGGGCGGTCGAAGGAGACCGTGATCGCGGCCTCGCTCTCGCCGAGCAGCCGGCCGTCCTCGTCCCACGCGTGGTACAGGCTGGCGCCCGTCCGCCCGTCCTCCGGGTAGAGGTTGTACGCCTGCCAGGTGATGTCCGGGAGCAGGAGCAGCAGGTCGGCGGGCTCGGCGTCGCGGACCGTGAAGGGGATGTGCGAGCGGTACCCGTCGAGCGTCGTGAGGACGGCGACGTACGCGCCGACATTCCAGTACGACGGGATGTGCAGCCGCCAGGAGAGCCACCAGTGGTGGCAGGAGACCGTGCGGTCCGCGGTCAGCGGGGGCGGCTGGACGATGCCGGACAGGCGCGGGCTCGTGGTGATCTTGCGGGCGCCGTCGCCGCCGTAGTGGCCGATGCGGTAGATGTCCACGGTGAACTGCTGGGGCGGGTCCACCGTGATGTGGAAGTCGATCGCCTCGCCGGGGGCCGCCGCGCCGGTCGAGGCGAAGCCCTTGATCTGGCGGTGCACGTCGTCGGCGGTGCGGGGGCCGCTGGTGCGGGGGGCCGGGATGTCGCGGGAGCCGGGCTGCGACACATGGTCGACGTACCAGGGAACGACATGGCCGGTGTCGTCGAAATAGTGCTCACTTCCGCGCAGCCAGGGGAGCGGTCCCTGTCCGAACGGGTCCGTGACCGCGTGCGCCAGCGCGCCTGATTCCCAGCGGGGCGTGTGCGCGCGGGGCGGGGGCATGTCGTTGCTCGCCAGGTCTTTCGGGTGTTCCTCCCTGTCCGGCCCCATGCCTGCTCCCCTCCCTCGCTCCCCCGAGCCCTCACCCGCGGCGTCGTCATGTCCGCGACCGGTCCCAGCACATCACATTACGCACGCACTCCGTCACCGTTCGTCGCGAATTGACGAGAGTGGAACGATTCCCTCCGGATTTCCGGGAGTTGGGACACCGACGGGGCGGCGGCTCACACGAGGCGCACCGGCTTCTCCGCGCGGACGCCACGGCGGGTCAGCCAGTCCTTGAGCGGCTCCACGTCACCGTCCTCCACGAGGCTCAGGACGCGGGGCGTCAGGTCGGCCGTGCGCTCCCCGTCGACCAGCAGCGACGGGCCGTCCAGCCAGTCCAGGCCCGGCGCCGCGCCCGCCGTGTCCACTGCGGCGCAGCAGACCATCGCGGTGACGTGGTCGGCCAGCAACTCCCGCCCGCTGCGCGGCGGTTGCAACGGGAACAGGGGCAACGCCCCTTCGTCCCACAACGCCCCGTCCGGACTCCCCTGCCCCGCCGGAGGCCCGGCCGCCACGGGCCGCGCACTCTCCTCACGGGCCACCTCGGCGGCGAGAGTGGCCGAGAGCGCACCCAGCGGCCCCCCATCCGCCTCACCCTCATCAGACCCGTCGGCCAACTCAAGCCCATCGGCCAAATCAAGCCCATCGGTGCCGGGCGCGGGCGCATCAAGCCGGTCGGCCTTTTCAAGCCCATCGGCGCCAGGTGCCGCCAAATCAAGCCCCTGCGGCGATTGAGCAGCGGGGCCCGGGGCGGAGCCCCGAGACGTGGGCGCGGAGGGCCGATCCGAAACGGGATCCCGAGGCACAGGCGCCGCGAGATGATCCAGCACCCGCGCCAACGTCGGCCCCTCCGCACCCCCGGAGGGAACCCGCACGCCCAAGCTGTCCAGCACCCGATGCAGCCGAGCCGCATCCATCCGCCACTTCCGGTCCACGACCTCGTCCGGATACTCCTGCCAGTCCACCGGCGCCCAGTCCGGGCCACGCTCGGCGGGCCCGCCGTGGAAGAGACGGGCGGCGAGCAGCGACGCCGCCTCGTCGACGGTCCCGGGCTCTTCGAGCAGATCGCACGCCGGGCGCTCGCCGAGCCGCGACGCGAAGGTCCCGTCCTGCGCCGCGAGGCGGTCACGCCGGGACAGCTCGGTCAGCGCCGCCACCACGCCCGCGTCCAGCCGGGCGGGCCAGCGGCCCATCCGCCAGGCCGGCAGCGCGACCCGCGTGAGCAGCCGGTCCCAGCCCGCGTACGCGAGCCCGACCTGCTCCTGGGCGACGATCCGCAGGCCGTAGTCCACCGCCTGGGCACGCTCGGCCGCGGCCGCGGCGACGCCGCGCTCCATCTCGGCGGCGTGCACCCGGCAGCCGGTCAGCAGCAGCCGGGCGACCCGGCCGACACCGCCGAGCACGGCGCGGGCGACCGGCCCGCGGCCGCCGTCGGAGGAGACCGCCACCGCCGCGTCGAGGCCGCGGATGAAGCGCCGGGCCGCCGCTATGTCGGGGTGCGCCGAGGGGCCCGTACCGGCGACGACCGGGGCCAGGACCGCGCGCAGCTCGGCCACCCGCATCCACCACAGGAACGGGGATCCGATGACGAGGACGGGCGCGGCGGGAGCCTTGGGATCACCGGCCCCGTCCGCGGCGCTCCGCCCGTCGGCAGGGCTCTGGCCGCGGCGCGTGGGCGGGCCGTGGGCCGGATGCGTACGGTCCTCGAGCCAGCTGTCGCAGTCCGGGGTGAGCGCTATCGCCGAGGGCGCCGGAACGTCGAGCCGGTCGGCCAGGTCGCGCACCAGCCGGTACAGGTCGGGGGCGGTGTTCTCGGCGATCGGGATCGTCGGGCTGACGGCCGGGCGGGCGCGCGCCACGACGAGGGCGACAGCGGCGGCCGCGAGCAGGACGACGAGGGCGATCGCGCTCACGACGCCGCGCGCGACGTCCCAGCCCCCGCCCGTCAGATGGCCGGTGGTGCCGCCCGCGAGCAGCACCACGGAGGCGGCTGCGGGAAGCAACGCGACGGCCGTCGCCCTGCTGCGGATGCGCAGCACGGCGAGGGCTCGGGAGCGCGCGCTCTGCGCACCCATCTCCACACCCGTACCGGACACGACCGATGTCACCCCCTGCTGCCCTTGCCTATTGCCCAACCAGGGACCGAGGCCCGCGGCAGAACACTGGTGGCGTTGCTCACTCCCCCACAATGGCACCCGCCACTGACATCGCAATGCCGGTGGTCCGTCTGGTTCTGCGCGGCTCGCACGGGTGCCGTAACTCCGTGCGCCGCACCCTAGTTGGGGGTTCCGGCCTCGTCAGCCGGTTGGGCCAGCGGTCACTCGATGGAATGGCTTTGGGCAGAGGTGGGTGACATCGGGCGCCGGGCAAGCGAGGGTGTGGCCTGCCCGGCGGCGGGTCCGTGTCAGCGGCCGAAGTCGGCCTTCGGAGCGGATGTCACCGCCCAGAAGTGGCCACCGGCCCCGATGTCACTGGCCGGAAGCGGCCTTCGCGGCGATGTCCTTGCGGTGCTGCGAGCCGTCGAGGCCGATGCGGTCCACGGCGGCGTACGCGCGCTCGCGGGCCTGCGTCAGATCGCCGCCGACCGCGGTGACGGACAGCACGCGGCCGCCCGCGCTGACGACCGCGCCGCTCTCGCCGTCGCGCTTGGTACCGGCGTGCAGCACGTACGCGTTCGGGGCGTCCTGCGCGGCCACCTCGTCGAGCCCGGTGATCGGGTCGCCGGTACGCGGGGTGCCCGGGTAGTTGTGCGAGGCGACGACGACGGTGACGGCCGCGTCATCGCTCCAGCGCAGCGGCTCGAGGTCGGCCAGCGTGCCGTTCGCCGACGCCAGCAGGACACCGGCGAGCGGGGTCCTGAGGCGGGCCAGCACGACCTGCGTCTCGGGGTCGCCGAAGCGGGCGTTGAACTCGATGACGCGGACGCCGCGGCCGGTGATCGCGAGACCGGCGTAGAGCAGGCCCGAGAACGGGGTGCCGCGCCGCGCCATCTCGTCGACCGTCGGCTGCAGCACCGTGTCGAGGACTTCCCCGACCAGCTTCGGGTCGGCCCACGGGAGCGGCGAATAGGCGCCCATGCCACCGGTGTTGGGGCCTTCGTCGTTGTCGAGCGCGCGCTTGAAGTCCTGGGCGGGCTGGAGCGGGACGACGGTGGTGCCGTCGGTGATCGCGAAGAGGGAGACCTCGGGGCCGTCGAGGAACTCCTCGATGACGACGCGCTCACAGGCCTTCGCGTGGGCGCGGGCCTCCTCGATGTCCCCGGTCACGACGACGCCCTTGCCGGCGGCGAGACCGTCGTCCTTCACGACGTACGGGGCGCCGAACGCGTCGAGCGCCTCGTCGATCTCCGCCGCGTTGGTGCACACGTACGAGCGGGCGGTGGGCACGCCGGCGCCGGCCATGACGTCCTTGGCGAACGCCTTGGAGCCCTCCAGCTGGGCGGCCTCGCCGGACGGGCCGAAGACGGGGATGCCGGCGGCACGGACCGCGTCGGCGACACCGGCGACCAGGGGCGCCTCAGGTCCGACGACAACAAGGTCGGCCTCCAGCTCCTGGGCGAGGGCGGTGACCGCTGCGCCGTCGAGGGCGTCGACCGCGTGCAGCTCGGCGACCTCGGCGATGCCTGCGTTGCCTGGAGCACAGTGCAGGGCGGTGACGTCGGGGTCGAGGGACATTGAGCGGCACAGGGCGTGTTCGCGGGCGCCGCTGCCGATGACGAGGACCTTCACGCCGGTCAGCCTATCCGCACGACCGGGGTGGTCTTGTACGGGCTACCCAAGGCGGGAGAAGCGGAGGTTTGTGGATTCCTCCAGGTTCCTCCATGCGAACGGGTCCATGGGCAGGGGTCCATGGGCAGAGGCCCCGCACTACTCGTTCGTGAACTCCTCGACCACCGTCGCGCCCAGTTCGCGGACGATCAGGTCGTGGCCCGACAGGGATTTCTCGTCGAGGTCCGGGTCGTCGTCCTCCGGGATGTCGTCCTCCACCGACACCGAGCGGCGGGGCGGTTCCTGAGGAGCGGGGGCCGGGGCGGGCTCCGCGCTGGACGCAGCGGGCTGGGCGGCGGACGACTGGGACCGGTCCGGGGCGGGCGCGGGGGCCGGGGTGGGCGCCGGTGCCGGTGCGGGCGCGTAGCCGCCTCCGCCGTAGCCACCGCCGCCGCCGTATCCGCCGCCGGGACCGGGCGGCGGGGGTGCGCCGCCTCCGCCCGAGGTGTCGACGACGGCGTCGATCTTCCAGTTCGCCCCGAACTGCTCGGACAGTGCCGCCTTCAGCACGTCCTCGCTGCCGCTGCTCACGAAGTTGTCACGGGCGCCCGCATTCACGAAGCCGAGCTGGAGTGTGGTGCCGTCGAAGCCCGTGACCTGCGCGTTCTGACTGAGCAGGATCCAGGTGAAGCGGCGCTTGTTCTTGACCGCCTCCAGGATGTTCGGCCAGAGCGTACGGGGGTCAGGGCCGCCGGCCGGGGCCGCCGCCATGGGCGCGGGGGCCGGCTGCTGCGGGGTGGGGGTCGGCGCGGGGGCGGGGGCCGCCGCCTGCGGTGCGGCCGGGGCGGGCGGCTGGCCGGAACCCGCGGCCGCGGCCGTGGGCCACCCACCGGGCTTGCGACCGGCACCGCCGCCGGCCGGGGCAGCCGTGGGCCAGGAGCCGGGGGTGGCGGCCGGGGCGGGCTGGGCCTCCGCGGGCGGGGCGGGAGCCGGGGTGGGGCTCGGCGCGGGAGCCGGGGCCTGGGCCGGAGCTGGAGTCGGAGCCGGAGCAGCGGGGGCCTGGGCCTGCGGAGCCACCGGCGCCGCCGGGGCCGGGGCCTGGGCCGCGCCGGGGCCGCCACCCGGCCCGCCGCCGCCTCGCACCGCGGCCCGAGCCGCCGCGGGCCCGCCACCCGGTTCGACGACGGGCGCAGGCGCCTGCATGGGGGCCGCGGGAGGAGCGGCATGGGCATCGGGCCCGGGAACGTACGCCATGGAGGGCGCGGGACCCTGCCCGCCCGGCGTGAAGACTCCGCCGCGCTCGATGCGGTCGAGGCGGGCCATGACCGAACGTTCGTCGTTGTACGCCGCGGGCAGCAGCACGCGCGCGCAGATCAGCTCGAGCTGGAGCCGCGGAGCGTTGGCGCCGCGCAACTCGGTCAGGCCCTCGTTGACGAGATCGGCGGCCCGGCTGAGCTCGGCGGCGCCGAACGTGCCCGCCTGCGCCTGCATCCGCTCCACCACATCGGCCGGGGCGTCGATGAGCCCCTTCTCCCCGGCGTCGGGAACGGCGGCCAGGATCACGAGATCCCGCAGCCGCTCGAGCAGGTCGGCCACGAAGCGCCGCGGGTCGTTGCCGCCCTCGATGACCCGGTCCACGACCTCGAAGGCGGCGGCGCCGTCACCGGTGGCGAACGCCTCGACGACGGAGTCGAGCAGCGAACCGTCCGTGTACCCGAGCAGACCTGTCGCCATGGCATACGTCACACCGTCGTCACCCGCGCCGGCGAGCAGCTGGTCCATGACGGACATGGAGTCACGCACGGAACCCGCGCCGGCCCGGACGACGAGCGGCAGCACGCCCTCCTCGACGGCCATGGCCTCCTTGCCGCACACCTCGCCCAGGTAGTCGCGCAGCGTTCCCGGCGGCACGAGCCGGAAGGGGTAGTGGTGCGTCCTGGACCGGATCGTCCCGATGACCTTCTCGGGCTCGGTGGTCGCGAAGATGAACTTGAGGTGCTCCGGGGGCTCCTCGACCACCTTCAGCAGCGCGTTGAATCCCGCCGACGTGACCATGTGGGCCTCGTCGATGATGTAGATCTTGTAGCGGCTGGAGGCGGGCCCGAAGAAGGCCTTCTCGCGCAGATCACGGGCGTCGTCCACACCACCGTGCGAAGCGGCGTCGATCTCGATGACGTCGATCGAACCCGGCCCGTTGCGCGCGAGGTCCTGGCACGACTGGCACTCCCCGCACGGATTCGGGGTGGGACCCTGCGCACAGTTGAGACAGCGGGCCAGGATGCGCGCGCTGGTCGTCTTGCCGCAGCCGCGCGGGCCCGAAAACAGGTACGCGTGATTGACCCGGTTGTTCCGCAGCGCCTGCTGCAGCGGGTCGGTTACATGTTCCTGCCCGATGACCTCGGCGAACGACTCCGGGCGGTAACGGCGGTAGAGCGCGAGAGACGACACGCATACGAGGTTATAGGCGCCCACTGACAACCGGACCCGCCCACGGGTATCGGGAAGCCGCCCGGGAACGTAAACGCCCCCCACGCACCCGCCAGAGCCGACTTACCCTTGCTGCCTTCCGGCCCTGGGGGAGTTCAGTCAGATAGCGCCACGTGAGGGGCTGACGCCAACAGTACCCGATCCCCCACCGTGGAAAGAACCCGGAGGTCCGACCCCCGGATCGGCGACGGATCGGCCGACCGATCCGTCGCCGACCTTGATCATCAACGTGGTCGCGAGCACCCTTCAGCGTCTTGTATTGTTTGCGGCGGAGGATTCGCCTAGTGGCCTAGGGCGCACGCTTGGAAAGCGTGTTGGGGGCAACCCCTCACGAGTTCGAATCTCGTATCCTCCGCAGGCAGAAGGCCCGGACCGAGTGATCGGTCCGGGCCTTCGTCTTTGTCCGTCTCAGTTTCCGTCTCACTTGAGGTCTGGCGGGCCCCAGAGCGCTTCGCCGACCTGATCGGCCACCTTCTTCAGCATCGGGCCCGTGACGTGCATGTACCGGGCGCGCATCCGGGCGGCTCCCCCAGGCTCCCAACCCATGATCGCGTCGACCACGACGTCCGGAACGCCGAGCAGTAGGAGCACGGTCCCGGCAGTGTGCCGAGCGTCATGCAGCCGACCATCACGGACGCCAGCGTCGGCAAGGAGATCCTTCCAGCGGTGATAGTCCGTGTTCGGGATCAACGGGCCACCGGTCTCGGAGGCGAAGACATAGCCCTTGTCCTCCCACCGTTCCCCGGCTTCCTGCCGCTCTCGTTCCTGCTCCTCCTGATGCTTCCGTAGGAGCTTGATCAACGGATCGGGCAGGCCGATCGTCCGACGCCCGGCACGAGACTTGGTGTTCTTGAACTCGCGGCGGATCTGTTGACGCTCCGGGCAGTAACCCGCCTTCCGGCCGCACGTGTCGCCGCAGCCGTGCGCGTACCTGGGGCGCAGCCGGTTCTTCCTCGTACGCAGGTAGCCGGCATCGAGATACACGTCTTCCCACTTGAGCCCGAGCGCTTCACCCTGCCGCAGACCGAGGGCGAGCGCGACGACCCATCGAGTGCTGTTGCGGAGCTTGGACGCCTCCAAGAGCAGGCTCTGCACTTCCTCGATCGTGTACGGCTCGATGTCCTCCTCTTCCAGCCGAGGAGCACGGGCGATCTCTGCGACGTTGGTCGTGATGTGACCGCGCCGGACCGCTTCACCTAGCGCCACCCGAATCGTGCGGTGAACGTGATGGGCCGTACCCGCCGAGCTCCCGGACGCCTGCATCTTGGCGTAGAAGGTCTCCAGGTGCTCAGGCTCCAAGCGATCGAGCTTGTGCGCACCGAGGCCGGGCACGAGGTGCACACGCACGTCGACCTCGTAGCCGTCGTAGCTGTTCTCACTCACGTACTTCTTGGCGATGTTCTCGACCCAGTGTTCAAGCCAGGTGCCGAGCGTCCATGCCTTGCCGGCTTTCCTGACCCGCCCCGCATCACGAGCCTTTTCCAGCTCCCGTACGGCCCTGGTGACCTCTGCTTTGGTCTTGCGCTCGACATGCCGCCGGTCGGGCTTGCCGTCGTCACGGACCCCGACAGTCACACGGCCGTGCCACTTGCCATCCTTGCCCTCGTAGATCGACGAGGCGCCGTTGGGCTGTCGAGTCCTCTTCTTGTCGGCCACGGTCACTCCCTCACGCAGCCAAGGCGGCGCGGCGAAGCGTCGCGACGTACACGGGCAGGGCAGCGGCAGGGACACGGCGCAGACGCCCCACGGTGACCGACTCCAGTTCGCCCGTACTGACGAGCCTGAAGCAGGTCGTACGACCGATCCCGAGGCGTCGTGCTGCCTCTTCAACGGTCAACAGGACCAACGTGGGGTCCACGGCAACCACTGCCAGCTCAGATGCTTTGTTCACAGTCGGTACCCCTCGTTTCGTCGCTGAAGTTGGGTTGATCGTTGAGCGCTTCGCGTGCTGTCTCTCGGTTCAGTTGGAGGTCTCGGGCGATCGAGGCGGCCAGGGCGGATTCGCCGGGGGTGTGTCCGTGGCCGGCGTACTCCCAGGAGGCGAGGACGAGCACGGTGTCCGGCTCGTGTCCGTCGAGGCCGAGGGCTTCGCGTTCTTGGGCGGCGCGGTAATCAGCGCGGATCTGTCGGAGGACGCCGAGGGTGGTCGAGTAGGCGCGGGACTTTGAGGAGAAGTGGCCGCGGAAGCCGAGCATGTGAGCCCAGGCGCTCAGCCGGCGTTCCGGATAGAACGGATCGAGATCGAAGCAGGCTTCAATCAGGCGGCGCGGGTGATCCGGCAGGCCGAGCAGGAGGGCAGCCTCACGGTTGCCGATCCGGCGGTCCACCGTGCCCGTGTTCTCTGCCGCCTTGGTGGCGTACTTGGCCACGTACGAGGCGACTGCCTGCTCTTTGATCTCCTTGCCGTCCCCGAACGCCGTGATCGGCCGTACGTCGAGTTGCTGGCCCCAGCGCAGCCGCCAGCCGTTGCGGTGGCCGGCGTCCGGGGCGGGCGGCACGTTCACCGTGACGTACGGGTGCACGGCAGCCGCCTGGATGGCGCGGGTGAGCAGTTCCGTACTCGCCCACGACGGGGGCGCGGTGTCGGGACCGTCCGGCCCGTCGAGACGGATCACAGCGTGAAAGTGGACGGCACCGCGCTTCTGGAACTCTGCGACCTTGCCGTACGAGAGCCGGGCAACCTCCTTGAACTCCCGCTGTGTGATGCCGACACGGGCCGCGATCTCACGGCGCAGCCGGTTGACGAAGCGGTGCCACAGGTCGCTCGCATGGTTGTTGAACAGCACGGCGCCGGCGTAGTCGTACGTCGCCGGGTCAAGCGGGGTGCCGAGTGCCGGATCGTCGTCACGGTGTGCGGTGCCGCAGCGACAGGTCCCGCGGGTGGGTTGGTTGTGGACCGGGCCGAAGGACGGCGCGGTGAGGGTGGCGAAGACACGGGGCCGGTTGCGGATCGCGGCCGGGATCTCGTGGCGGGAATCGCCGACGAGGCCGGCCCGGATCAGGTGGAAGGTGTCGCCGGCGTAGGTCCAGGCGCAGGAAGGGCAGCGCGAGGCCCGGCGGTTGCCGCACGCGATCCGAAGCCGCCCACCGGGTTCGGTGTCGGTGCTGTAGTGCCGCAGCGTCTCGCCGGTGGCGCGGTCTTTGGTGATCGACCAGCCGGTGAGGTGGATCGGGTCGGAGCATCCGCCGGTGCGTTTGATCTGGTCTTGCCAGCGGTCGAAGCCGGTGGAGCCGGCCACCCGCAGCATGTCGCCGAGGGTGGCCGTATCCAGGCCCGCCAGGGTGGCGGTGTCGGTCATGCGCTCACCTCGGAGGAGGTGGCCATGGTGTCGAGGACCTGCGCGGCCTCATTGAGGCGAGCGGCCAAGTCCCGCAGAACCGTGGACGTTCCGGGTGTGGCCAGCAGAGTGATTTCTACATCCCTGCCGCCGACGCGGACGATCACAAAGTTGTCGAAGACGACGAGCCGCGATGCGCTGTCCGGCTCCACGTGGGCGGAAACGGTCAGGCCCTTCACGCAGCCACCTCCAACGGCGAGACATGACCGCGGCGGACCGAGGTGTGCCCGGTGCCGTGGCAGGTGTCGCAGGTGATCGTGAGGGTGCGCAGGTTCCCGTGGTCGTCGCGGCCGAGGCCGGAGGATACGGAGACGATGGGGAAGCCGTCGCAGTTCGGGCAGACCCGTCCCAGGTAGGGGATGCGGTCGGTCATGATGAGAGTTCCTTCCGGATCAGTGAGTTCGGGCAGGAGGCACGGCGCCGGAGCGGGCGAAGTTTGGCGACCGAGGCCGCTCCGGGGCCGGTCAACGGCGGTGCTGTTTCTGCTCGGAGGCGATCAGCGAGCGGACCACGAGGGCGACGATGGCGAGCGCGCCGGCGGTGATGGCGACCGCGAGGAGCATGGAGACCAGCACGGCGCCGACCACGAGCACGGCAGCGGTGCCGCCGCCGACGAGAAGCAGGAGCGCGCCGGGGGTGAGCTGCACGGCCGGACGCGAGGCCGCTGGAGCGGCGGGCGCCGGGGCGTGATGCTGACAGCCGCACGGCGCGTGAGCCTGAGCCTGGTTGTGCGGGACGACAGTCCCGAGGGTGGTGATGGTCGGGATGATCTCGCCCGTGGGCTGCTCGTTGAGCGGGACGCGAGGCCGGAACATGGCTGATCTCCTTCCGAGTCGGGCTAGTTGATGAAGGTGCCGATGGCGGGGGCAAGGAAGTAGCCGCCGATGAGCAGGACCAGGACGAGCCAGGCCGGCGGGCGGACGAGCTTGATGCCGAGCGCGCCGACGACGGCGATGAAGAACCAGAACGGAACATCCACGGCAGTGCCTCCCGCTCAGCGGTTCTTGATCCGGCAGTGGTGACCCTTGGCCGCCACGCAGGCAGAGCCGTAGCTGGAGTAGTCCGAGGACCAGCCGCAGCCGTCAGCGGTGCACACGGTGCTGTAGCCCTTGTCGCCGTCGTCGCGGACGGCGCGCGCGATCTCTACGGGGCCGTAGCTCTGGACTCGCTGGAAGAGGAAGAAGCGGTGTCCCATGACCTTGATTCCTTGTCTCTCAGGTGAGTTGTGCGGCGATGGCGTCCGCCATGGCGGGCGGGACGTTGAGGCGGGCGCGCAGGGTGTCGATGTCGATGCGCTGTCCGGTCTGGGCCTGGTGGTCGTCGGCGACCTTGCGGGCGTGCGCGACAAGCGCCGGCGGAGCCTCGACAGTGGGCGCCGGAGGTTCCGGCAGTGCGGCCGGAGCCGGGGCGGGAACGGCGATCTGCTCGGGGTCCGGAGCGGGTTCGGGGGTGCGCGTCACGGTGGCCGACTCGACGACCTCCGGAGCCGGGTCCGCGGCCGTCGCGCGGGCAGGGCTGTGAGTCAGAAGGGTGCCGCCGAGAAAGGCGAGCGCGGGCCAGCCGGCGACGCCGAAGCGCAGCCACGCGGGCGGGTGCGCCAGATCGAGGAAGCCGGCGGTGGCGACGTTGGCACCGAGCGAGGCGACCAGAGCGACCACGAACCAGCACCAGGCCAGCCGCGAGGGTCCGTCGTTGCGCAGCCGGCGCCATGCGGCGACCAAGAGCAGGTCGACGCTGATCGGGTAGGCCCACGCTTTCCAGCCGGTCTGTCCGGCCGCGTAGGCGAGGTCGTGCAGGTGGGCGAAGGACAGGGCCCCGGCAATCACGGCTTGGATCAGTACAGCGTCCGGACGGATCTTGGAGTTCATCGTTCTTCACCTCCTTCAGGGATGTGGGGCCGGGGCGCGGCGGGGAGCGGTGTCCGGCCGCCGTGCCCCAGCAGATTCAGTCGGTGGCTTCACCGGAACCGAGGCAGGTCAGGCACAGGCCGGTCTGAGCACCCACGGAGCGCTGCTTGCGGCCGACCCGGACCGTGATCGAGACCTCTCCGGAGCCCTTGCAGACGCGGCACTTGGCCGGAGCGGGCGCGGGAGCCGGGGTCTTCTTCCGGCGGGTGGTGGCCATGACGCTCACCAGCCCCGGCGCGGGTAGCCGTGGCCGCAAGGCGGGTACTCGCCGACATACTCAGCTCGGATCTGGGCCCGCATCACGTTGCCGATCCAAGCCGCGAAGGCTTCCGTCTCCGAGTCGTCATCGGCGTCGTAGTACAAGTGCGCAGCGTCTTGGATCAGGCGGTTGCTGCGTTCTTCGTCGTCCTGCTGTTGGAGGCTCAACATGAGGTTCTCCCTCCGGCCTCAGGCATGGGTGGGGTAGGGACTTGGCGCGAGGCGGTCGCGCCGACCGTTGGTGCGGGAGGGTTCAGGCAGGTTCGGCGACGGGTTCGAGCGTCACGGGCGCCTTGGGCAGATCGGTGTCGAAGACCGGCCGGAAGCGGGTCAACTCCGGGATGTCCGGGGTCAGATCATCGTGCTTGTTGCACGCGGTCACCGCTTCGCGCATCGTCGTGTGCGGGGTGCGGATACGGGCCCACTCGCCATTCGAGTAGCCGACCACGGCCATGCCGGGGCGGTCGTTGCGGATCTGCGTCGCGGCGAACACCGCATGCGGGGACACGTCGCCGAAGGCCATCTTGGAGGAGGATTCGTCGTTGACCCGGTGCGCGGTCCGGCCGGTCAACTGGGCGCGCAGCATGGTGATGCCGTCGCCGAGTTCGGAGCCGAAGCGCTGCCCGTAGATGTCGAGGAAGATGCCGGCGGCGCGGCCGAGTTGGGCCAACCGGACCAGGGCGACGATGATCCGTGTGCGGCGCTTCTCATCCGCACGCGAAGTCGTCAGGGCCAGTTCCGCGATCTCGTCGATGGTCAGCACGATCGGTACCGGCCGCTCGTTCTCGGGCAGGTCCCAGATGTTCGCGGCGATCTCCGCATCCGGCGTGTCCGCACTCACCCGTTGCACCCGACGGATCACCTGATAGATCTCGTCCATCCGGTCCACGAGCGCTTCCAGCAGTTCGGCGGCATCGTCGGGGTTGTCGGCCAGAGCGGAGAACCGGCGGGCGAGCGGGGAGAGTTCGACGCCCTGCTTGCAGTCGATTCCGACCAGTGCCACCCGTAGCGCGGCGAGTTCCTTGATCACGCGCCGCTGGTAGACCGACTTGCCGGATCCGGACGCGCCGATGGTGATCGAGTGCGGCACCGACCAGTAGTCGCGGAAGTACACCGACCCGTCTTCCACCAGCGCGACCGGAACCTTCAGGCCCTTTCGTTCGATCTTTGCCGGCATCTGCACGCGGCGCAGCACGTCGTATCCCGTCATGGCGATCTCGACGACACCCGGCTTGATCTCACGTGAGGTGACCTGGTGGACGCCGAAGGCGTGCCGCAGCCGGTCGACCGCGGAGGAGTAGTCGAAGGCGTCCTGTCCCGGCTGCATCCGGATCCGCAGCCGCAGACCGGTACGCGTCGGCTTGATCCACATCAGGCGAGGAACCCGCTGCCGCGGAATCTCCTGATTCAGCAGCCGCGCGAGCCAGAGCCTAAAGCGGGACGCCGGCACCGTCAGATCACAGGCATCCATCACGGACGCGTACCGGAACCGGACCTTGAGGACCGAGTAGACGACACCGAAGGTCATCCAGAACCAGGCGGGGCGGCGCCACCGAAGCAGCAGCGCCAGCCCGACAACGACCGCGAGCACGCTGATCGTTAACCAGCCCATGATCAGGCCGCCTTCAGGTTCTTCGAGCCGCCGGCGTCCACGGCCGTCGCAGCGACCGCGCGGAAGCTGATGCCGTGCCGCTTCTGGCCGTTGAACTCGTTCTCCCACGGCCGAGCGATCAGGCCGGTCAGGGCGACCGGCGCACCCATCGCGAGCTCACCGGAGATGGCCGACTCAGCCACGGCGACCCTCACGACCTCGGCGTTGCCGTCCTTCACGAACAGCACGTCCAGTGTCGAGAGGAGCTCACCGGTACCCCTGTCGGCGGCCCGCTCCTGGGTCTTCGGGTTCGAGTACTTGGGCTGCGGAGGCGTCGCGACCATCAACATCGCGCCGGCGGTGTCCACGGGGATCTGCTGCATCGTCAGTTCTCCTGATCTCGCTGGGAGTTGCACCGCCGTTTGGCGGTGAGATCAGGAAACTCCCGAGAGGGGTGGACGGAGCACCGACTCTATGGACCTTTGGGGACGTCTTCGCTATCGTCGAAAACGTCCCAGCGTCCCAACAAGCCGTCTCATACGGCGAGTTAGAGGGAGCGGCACCATGGCGAACGACCGTCTGCGCTCAGCGATCTCCGCGAAGGGCGAGACCATCCAGACCCTTGCCGACCACGTCGGCATCGACCCCAAGAGCGTCGAGCGGTGGATCTCCAAGGACCGGACGCCGCACCGGACTCACCGCTGGAAGGCGGCGCAATACCTCGGAGCGGATGAGGTCTATCTGTGGCCCGCGATCGAGAAGCAGGCGGACACGGCCAGCGCATCTGAGCTGATCACGTACTACCCGCACCGAGGAGCAGTTCCGACGAACCTGTGGGACTACCTCATCGAGAACGCAACGAGCCACGTCGAGATCCTCGTGTACGCAGGACTCTTCCTCTTCGACGGGCACCCGGACCTAGCGGACCAGTTGGCCGAGAAGGCCGAATCAGGAACCGAGGTGCGCATCCTCCTCGGCGACCCTGACGCACCAATGATCAAGCAGCGCGGCGAAGAGGAAGGGATCGGGGACGGCTTGGCGGCCCGAGCCCGAATCACGCGCCAGTACCTCGAACCAGCGATGAACGTCCCCGGCGTCGAGGTCAGGCTTCACGACACGATCCTGTACAACTCGATCTACCGGTTCGACGACGACGTTTTGGTGAATCCGCACGTTCTCGGAGCGCCTGCCGGGCAGAACCCGGTCATGCACTTCCGGTACCTGGCCGGCGCCCGGACGTTCCGGCACTACATGAAGAGCTTTGACTACGCGTGGGAACGAGGACGACCCGCGTAAGACCGTCGGCCGACCGGACGTGCGACGCTGTGGGTATGGCCCGCATCGACTACGTGAACGATCCGAACGCCCCGAAGGCAAACAGCATCGTCCCTTCGGTGGTCGCCGTCGCCGTCAACGAGGCCGGAGAAATCCTGCTGATCCACAAGACGGACAATGATCTGTGGGCGCTCCCCGGTGGCGGGGTTGAGGTAGGCGAGGCAGTCGCCGATGCCGCCGTACGGGAGACCAAGGAAGAAACCGGATTCGACGTCGAGGTGACGGGCCTGGTGGGTCTCTACACCAACCCCGGTCACGTCATGGCATACGACGACGGAGAGGTACGCCAACAGTTCTCGATCTGCTTCACCGCCCGCATCGTCGGCGGAGAACCGCGCACCAGCAGCGAGAGTAAGGAAGTCGCGTTCGTCGCCCCAGAGCGGCTGAACGAGCTAAGCATCCACCCATCGATGCGCATGCGGATCGAGCACGGCTTGTCCAACCGCCCAACGCCCTACATCGGTTGATCGCTACGAAGCCGGTCACGAGTGCGCTCAACAGCCGCACCAAGGTACGGACGGGCCTTGCTGATCGCCACGTGTACCACGCTGCCCACCTCGTACCGGTCGAGGATCTCGTCCATGCGACGGTCGAAGTCGAAGGACTGCCCAGCGGGACCGGTTGTCATGTCGGCATAGATCAGCGCGTCAAGGATCGGGGAGTCTTCCCGATCGTAGACGTCCAACTCGGCTGACAGGCCGCGCTGTTCTGCCTCGTACACGGCACCGGAGTGATGAGCGACCAGGCGAACGAGTCGGTCAGGTGCGCCGAGCGATTCGAGGTGCCGAGCGCCGTCGAGCGGGTGAAAGCCCGTGTCGCGTAGCTCTGGGGCGTACCCGATGTCGTGCAGCCAGGCAGAGGCAACGAGGAGATCCCGTTCAGCCTCAGGTACCGCGGCCGATGCCTCGCGTGCGCGTGCCGCCACGGCCTGAGTGTGCAGCCAGCGGTTCCCGAGCGGGGGCAACAGGGACTCAGCCAGTTCGGCCGCTCCCTGAGACGTGTCCAGTGCAAGAGGCATGAATCGCACCATAACTGAGACCGCAGTCCGGCGAACAGGCCAGCGTCAGCCCTCCGAATCATGGCGCGGACAGAGTTTCCCTACTTCATCAAGGCTCGCTCCGCTCGCGGCACGGGTTCGACCCGCGCCGTCGATCATTGCCGGTCTAGGCCGCTTTTGCGGATCAGGCAGCGCCGGCCCGCCGGTTGACGCCACCATGATCCGGCCTTGTAGGGGGAAAACCTCAACACCCGTAAGACCACAAGGCGCACGTCCAAGAGCACCCCCGTAAACACCACCAGGCCCGAGCCGTCCCGAAGGATCGAGGGCCCCACCACGGGGCGGCGCCGGGCGGGCGCCGCCCCGCCGCCTAAATGTCTCCGCCGTCGGCAGCGGGGCGGCGCCCGCCCGGCACACCCCAAGGGCCATATCCAGCAACGAGCCATGGGGAACCGGAGAGACTTCCGCACCACAGGTCAACGACGCTTTGGGTTACCGATCAGGCCGGATCATGGTGGCGTCAACCGGCGGGCCAACGCCACGTGATCCTCAACTGCTCATCGTCCGCAGATCACACGGGTTCACCACGGCCGCGGGCAAAGACGATGCCTCCGGCGGGGGATCGGCCGGCACCGGGGGCCGGGGGTAGCGCTGCCGGGTGCGGGTCCGTGGGTGGTTGCGAGGGCTCCCATCCCGTCCACCATCGACCCAGGCAAAGCCGAGCAGACGTGGCCCATGGCGTCCAGGTCGTTCGTACAGTGGCGCGCTCCACCTGGACGCCATGAACCACGCCCGCTCCACTGCGTGTGGGTCGACGGCGGACGGGATGGGAGCTGGGGTTGAGTGGTGGGCTGAGTAGAGCGGTCGGGTGCGGGGACGTCTGCGGGTCGTGGAACACCACTCGGCGATGACCAACGGTGACAACTATCAACGACTCAAGGGCTGGTCACGCCACTGATGGCTAGATCGCTGCGCGAGTTGAGCTACGACACAGAGGGGCAGCACGCGCTCAGCACCTCCCCCCGCGGATGCGCCGGCGGTTTTAGAGACACCTTGGAAGTTGGTTGAAAAAAATAGCTAGGCTATTTACGGTGTGAGGCAGTCGTTGCACGAGTGACGGCTCGGAGCGCCGTATCCGGGAAGATCGCTGCGCTCCGAGCCGCTATGACAGCCCTGTACGGGCTGGGGAAAGAGTACGTCGCATGATCCCTGGAAAGAACGAATCGACACTCGACGCGGCCACCGAGGCGCTGCGCGGGGGATCGATCTCAATGCCGTCAAAGTTCGAGGCGATCGGCTTCCTGTCTCACGCAGGCACGATGGGGAAGATTACCTTCACGGTCCCCTTCCGCGACGTCGCGGAGCGCCTCACCTTCGATCGACTGCTGGCGCGGCACGACTTCGACACGGAGAGTCTTACGACTCCGGGGCAGCGGGACATCAGCGACAAGCACGCCGAAAAGATCCGCGACTTCCTCACGACGAGTGAGCGCCCCTACCTGGGGACGCTCACCATCGCCATCCCTGAAGACCAGGTGAAGATCGAGCAGCTCCAGCAGATCGCCAACAATGTATGGCTCGTCAAGTTCATCGTCCCGTCGACGAGCGATCACCCGATCGTGGAAGACGGGCAGCACCGGGTGAAGGGCCTCACTGACGCATGGCGGACAGTGATGGAGGACCCTTCCTCTGAGGAGTATGCCGAGGCGCGCGAGATGCTCGAGAAGAGCAGCATCGAGATGACGCTGCTTCTGGAGGGGGAGGCATCCGTCCTTTCCACGATCTTCGTCAAGATGGCCAGCACCCGGCCTATCAGCCCGAGCCTCATCGCGATCATGGACAGCAGCGCGGTGCAGAACCGCCTGGGTCAGCAAGTAACGCGCAAGAGCCGCTACTTGTCCGACCGGACTGCCTACCTGGGAGCGAAGGCAGCCCACAAGCTCGCTGCTGCCAAGGGGCGCAAGTACGATCCCCTCTACCCGGCGGCTGCCGTGAGGTCCGCTGCTGCTGCGATTCTCGGCGTGGGCGTGCGAGACCGTACGCCAGACCAGCGCGAAGACATCCTCCATGGCATCTTCGAGGAACGCGGCAGGCGCGAGGGAAGGTCACAGGACCAGGTCATCGAGGCGGCGTCCACAGAGATCGTCGCCATCCTGGACTACGCGTTCACGCGCGTACCCGGGTGGAAGCAGATGGCTGCCAATCACTTGAGTGCCGCGGAGTTCAAGGCGGACTACGTTCACTCGGCCGCCGCTGGCCTTCACGTCATCGCCAACGTCATCGCTGCCGCGAACGTAGCTGGCCTCGATGCCCGTCACGTCGTGGATGAGTTGTCCAAGCTTCCTTGGCGGCGTGACGAACTCCGCGAGGCATCGAGGGACGGCGAGAAGATCTTCGTGCACCAGCTGTTTGAAGACACGCTTGTGCGTACGTCCTTCGACGTCAAGACAGGCAAGTGGAAGGCAGGGCAGGCCGGCGCCACCCGCGGAGCGTACGAGGAAGCCATTCGCAAGGTCATCGCAACCCTCTCCCGCCAGTCTCCCGAGCTGGCCCACATGCAGGAACAGAAGGTGCTCTCCGCACTAGGGCTGGTCACCGCCGGCCGGGGACGTCCGCGGAAGAAGTAGCACCCCGGGTGCCTGTAGGGCAGTGACTAACTGGGAGCTCGGAGGAGGCTTCATGTTCGGTGAAGTACCCAACACCCACGTTGGGCAGGAGTTCAGCAACCGGCGGCGCGCTCACGAGGCCGGGGTCCACCGGCCCACGCAAGGGGGCATCTGCGGCACCAAGCGGAATGGTGCAGAGTCGATCGTTGTGTCTGGCGGGTATAAGGACGATGAGGACTACGGCAACGTCATCATCTATACCGGTCACGGCGGTCAGGATTCATCGAAGAATCAAGTCAGCGACCAGACCCTTGAAGACTCAGGCAATGCGGCCCTGGTCACTAGCTACTTGAATGGGCTCCCGGTACGAGTCCTTCGCGGGGCGCATGCCAGATCTCAGTGGGCGCCGGCGGAAGGGTATCGGTACGACGGCCTTTTCCGTGTCGCCAGTTACGGCAGCAAGCTCGGTATCGACGGCTTTCGGATCTGGCAGTTCCGGATGGAGGCCGTCGAGGGAACCCCGCTGCCGGTACCTACTCCGCAGGGAGACCAGGGCCGTCTGCCCGAGGTTGATACCGAGAAGGCGCCCACCGGTTCCGAGTCGCCAGGACGCGTAACTGCCACCATCCAGCGCGTCGTACGCAGTAGCGCGGTCAAGCGACAGGTGAAGGCTTGGCACAACGACCGTTGCCAAATCTGCAACCTTCAGATCGAGGTGCCGGGAGGAAGTTACAGCGAAGGCGCTCACATGCATGCTCTCGGGAGCCCGCACGATGGCCCGGACACGACTGGCAATGTCCTGTGTCTCTGTCCGAACTGCCACGTCATGCTGGATGCTGGAGCCATCGTTCTCGGTGATGATCTCACCGTGATTCGCGGAGGCGTCCCGGCTGGCCGCCTTCGGACAGATCCGAGGCACGCTATCGATCTCGACTGCGTAAGGCAGCACCGTGAGCGCTGGAGGCAGTGAGGTAGCTGACCGTTCTGTATGAGCTACAGATCAGAAGGCCGGCCAGCAGACTGGACAGCTTGACCGCAGGCTGAGCCGTCTCAGTTTCCGTCTCATTCGCCAGCGTCCACCCCCGTTCACGAGGTGCCGCAGACCGCCGTACACACAGCGATCATCCCGGCATGAACGCAGGTGAACGGCCTTGGATCACCGGCCGACCCGAACGATCAGACTTGGAAAGCGTGTTGGGGGCAACCCCTCACGAGTTCGAATCTCGTATCCTCCGCACCCGCCCATCAGGGCAGATGAAGGGCCCCACCGTTTCGGCGGTGGGGTCCTTCGTCGTTTCGCGGCGCCTTCTATCCTCGGCGGGTGAGTACCGCCAGTCGCACCCGCACGCTCGGAAACACGCTGCGCAGCTGGGCTCTCCTGCCCTCCGGCGACGGGGGCGCGGGGCCGGGCCTCGCGGCGCCGCCCGTTCCGCGCCCGCCCCGGCTGCCCGCGCGCGTCTCGGACGTGGTGCTGACGGTCGTCGCGCTGGGGCTCGCGGTGCTGAACAGCTACCAGAACCCCTACATGGGTCCGGCCGCTCCCTGGGCGAATCTGCTGATCGCCGCCGCGAGCGCGCTGCCCCTGCTCGTACGGCGCCGGGCACCCGAACTGGTGCTCGCGGTCGCCCTGCTCGCCAAGGTCCTCCAGATCTCCGCCTACGCGACGCCCGTCGCCTACTACGCGGTAGGCGCCTATCGCGGCCCGCACAGCCGCCGGGCCGTCTGGGCCTCGGCCGTCCTCGGCCTCGTGGTTGTCGCGCCCTGGGAAGCGGCGGGCTGGTCCAGCGTGCGGACGGTGGCGCTCTGGTTCTCGGTCAACTTCGTCTTCTCCTGCCTGGTGCCGCTGCTGCTGGGGCTCTACGTGGGTCAGCGGCGGGCCGTCGTCGCCGGTCTCGTCGAACGGGCGGAGCGGGCCGAGCGGGAGCAGCGGCTCGTCGCCGAGGCCGCGCGGGAGCAGGAGCGGCGGCGCATCGCCGGTGAGATGCACGACGTGGTCTCCCACCAGGTGAGCCTGATCGTCGTGCACGCCAACGCGCTCAGCGCCGTCACCCACGATCCGGAGGTGACGGGCGAGACCGCGCAGATCATCCAGACGGCGGGGCGGCGCGCGCTCACCGAACTCCGCGAGATGTTGGGGGTGCTGAGGAACGGTCCGGCCGACCGGGCGGACACCGGGGCCGCGAACCCTGCGCACGACCCTGCCGGGCAACGCCCCGTCCCGGGCGCGGCCGTCGACAGGATCACCGAGCCGGCCGACGGCTCCCGGGCCGCGGGGCTGCCCGTCACCGTGCACGTCGAGGGCGCTCCGCAGCCGCTGGCGGAGCCGGTCGAGCGGGCCGCGCACCGCGTCGTGCAGGAGGCCCTGACCAACGTGCACAAGCACGCTCCCGGCGCCACGACGCGGGTTCACCTCACGTTCGACCCGAGGACCGTGCGCGTACGGGTCGTCAACGGTCCGGCCGACGGGCCCGCCGAGCCGACCGCCGACGGGGACCCCCTGCTGCCCAGCGGCGGACACGGGCTGATCGGTCTGACGGAGCGGGTCCGCCTGGCCGGCGGCACCTTCGAGTCCGGGCCCACCGGCGACGGCGGCTTCCGGATCGACGCGGCGCTGCCCACACAGGACCTAGGGGTCAGCTGAGCCCGGCGTCGTGGGTGACGAGCGCGACCTGAGTGCGGTTGGCGGCGTCGAGCTTGGCCATGATCCGGCTGAGGTGGACCTTGACCGTGGACCGGCTCACGGACAGGTCGGCGGCGATCTCGGCGTTGCTGCGGCCCCGGGCCACCGCCACGGCGACCTCGCGCTCACGGGCGGTCAACTCGGCCAGCCGTGACCGCGCTTGCGCCCGCGGGGCCGCCGAGCCCGTGGCGAAGGCGGCCAGCAGCTTGGTGGTGATGCTCGGCGAGAGCATCGCGTCGCCGTGCGCGAGAACCCGTACGGCGTCGGCCAGTTCGCGCGGAGAGGTGTCCTTGAGCAGGAAGCCCGTCGCGCCGTTCTGGAGTGCGGCGTGGACGTATTCGTCGACGTCGAAGGTGGTGAGCACCGCGACGGCGGGCGGGGCGGGCAGCGCGGCGAGCCGCCGGGCGACCTCCAGGCCGTCGACGCGCGGCATCTGAATGTCGGTGAGCACCACGTCCGGGCGGTGCTCGGCCACCAGTTGCAGGGCCACCGAGCCGTCGCCGCCCTCGGCGACCACCTCGATGTCCGGCTGGGCGTTCAGGATCATCCGGATGCCCCGGCGCACCAGTTCCTCGTCATCGAGCAGGACGACCTTGACGGTCACTCACGCCACCACCTCATCCGCGTACGGGAGCCATCGCCCGCTCACGGTAGCCGCCGCCGGCCGTCCCCTCGCGGTGGTCCCGCAGCATGATCCGGCCGTCGCGCCGTAAGACTTTCGGGCAACTCCGTCCAGGAGGTCAGGGCGATGTGGCACGGGTGCCGACCGCGACAGCATCGACGGCGTCAGGTCCGGACGAGACGCAGGAGGACAGATGATCAAGCGCGGCAGGTCGGCACTGTGCGCGGGCGCGGCAGCGGTGGGGGCGATCGCGCTCTCCATGTCGGTGGCACCGTCGGCATCGGCGATCATCGGGGGACACGACGCCACCTCCCCGTACCCGTTCATGGTGAGCGTGCAGAAGGACGGCAAGCACTACTGCGGCGGCTCCCTGATCAAGCGGGACTGGATCGTGACCGCCGGGCACTGCACGGTGAACGTCGAGCCGGAGCAGCTCTCCGTCCGGGTCGGCGATCACGACCGCACGAAGGGGGCCGCGGCGAAGGTCACCAAGGTCGTCGCGCACCCGGGCTTCTCCTACGAGCCGTTCCGCGACGACGTGGCCGTCATGAAGCTGGCCCACCCCGTGGACGCGAAGCCCGTCGAGGTGGCCGCCGACGCCGGTCCGGCAGGTACCGACACCCGGATCCTCGGCTGGGGGATGACCTGCGAGGACGGCAGCGAGTGCCCGCACCCGCCGGTCACCTTGCAGGAGTTGGACACCGAGCTCGTCGCCGACGAACGGTGCAGCGAGAACTACGACGCGGCCAACGAGCTGTGCACCGACAGTCCCACCAAGAACGCGCAGGCGTGCATCCTCGACTCCGGCGGGCCGCAGATCAAGGGCCGTCCAGGGCGCTGGGAACTGATCGGCGCGACCAGCCGCGACGGCGACGCCGACCCGAAGTGCGCCACAGGGCCCGGCATCTACACCGACCTGACCGCCCACCGGGACTGGATCGAGCGGACCACCGCGAAGTGATCCCGGGGGCGCCCCCGGCCGGCGTCCTGGGGAAAACCCCACCCCCAAGACACCCCGCAGCCCCATGTCCCCCGCGCCGCCGATTCGCGAGGCTGGTGGCATGACCTCGACCACGCTGCCGTACGCGAGCACCACCTCGACCACACCCCGGGCCTCGGGCCACTTGCACACGCGGCCCGGGTTCTGGCGCGCTCCGTTCGCCGGTGCCACCTACCGCGAGATCGGCCACACGCTCACGTCGCTCCCGGTCGCGATCGCCGGGTTCGTCTTCGCCGTGACGATGTTCGCCCTGGGTGTGAGCACGCTCGTCGTGTGGATCGGGCTGCCGGTGCTCGCGGCGGCGCTGGGCGGCGCGCGCGGTCTCGGCGCGGCGGAGCGGGGCCGGGCGCGCTCCCTGCTCGGTCTGGACGTGGCGGCGCCCGCGCCTGCCGGTCCCGGACTGCGCGGCCGGCTCACCGACGCCGCGGGGTGGAAGGCGCTGCTCTTCCACACGGTGATGTTCCCGTGGCGGGTGCTGACCTTCGCCCTGTCCGTGACGTTCCTGGTCACCGGGTGGGTCGTCGCCCTCTTCCCCGCCTACTCCTGGGTCTTCCACCGCTACCTGGACTGGCCCGGCTACCGGCTCTACGACTTCACGACCGACGCCGGCGCGCACCACGCGTACTACGTGGAGTCGCCCGCGCAGATCGCCGCGGTCTCGGCCATCGGGTTCGTGCTTGTGTTCCTGACGCCGCAGCTGGTGCGCGGCCTGACGAACCTCGACCGCGTCGCGATCCGCTCACTGCTGGGCACCACCCGCTGACCCCCGCGTGAGGACCGGCCGCAGCGCGTCCAGGACCGATACGTCATCGACCGTCGACGGCACTGGTTCGTCCAGGCCGTCGGCGATTCCGCGCATCGTCCTGCGCAGGATCTTCCCGGAGCGGGTCTTGGGCAGGGCCGCCACCACGGCGACCTCCTTCAGGGACGCGACGGCGCCGATCCGGTCCCGTACGAGCTGGACGAGTTCCGCCTCGACCACCGCGGGGTCCGACGCGACGCCCGCCTTCAACACGACCAGTCCGCGCGGCACTTGGCCCTTGAGCGAGTCCGCGACACCGATCACGGCGCATTCGGCGACATCCGGGTGGGAGGCGAGCACCTCCTCCATCCCGCCCGTGGACAGGCGGTGCCCCGCGACGTTGATGACGTCGTCCGTCCGCCCCATCACGAACACATAGCCGTCCTCGTCCACGTGCCCGCCGTCGCCGGTCAGGTAGTAGCCGTCGAAGGCCGAGAGGTACGAGGAGACGAAGCGCTCGTCGTCGTTCCAGAGGGTGGGCAGGGAGCCGGGCGGCATCGGGAGGCGTACGACGATGGCGCCGTCCTCGCCGGGCGGTACCGGTTTGCCGTCCCCGTCCACGACCCGTACGTCCCAGCCCGGCAGCGGGAACGTGGGGGAGCCCGCCTTGACCGGCGCGGCCTCGATGCCGACCGGGTTCGCGACGATCGGCCAGCCCGTCTCGGTCTGCCACCAGTGGTCGATCACCGGGATGCCGAGCAGCTCGCTCGCCCAGTGGTACGTCTCCGGGTCGAGCCGCTCCCCGGCGAGGAACAGGTACTTCAGCGCACTCAGGTCGTATCCACGCGTCAACTCGCCCTCCGGGTCGACCTTCTTGATCGCCCGGAACGCCGTCGGCGCCGTGAACAGCGTCTTCACCCCGTACTCCGCCGCCACCCGCCAGAACTGGCCCGCGTCCGGGGTGCCGACCGGCTTCCCCTCGTAGAGGACGGTCGTGGCGCCGGCCAGCAGCGGGGCGTACACGATGTACGAGTGGCCGACGACCCAGCCCACGTCGGACGCGGTGAACATCACCTCGCCGGGCCCCACGTCGTACACGGCCTCCATGGACCAGCGCAGCGCGACCGCGTAGCCGCCGCAGTCGCGGACAACTCCCTTGGGCTTTCCGGTCGTTCCGGAGGTGTAGAGGATGTACAGGGGGTCCGTCGCCGCCATCGGGACGCAGGCCGCGGGGCGCGCGTCGCGCATCGCCTCCGCCCAGTCCACGTCCCGGCCCGGCGTCAACTCGCCCGGCCCCTCGGGGCGTTGGAGGATCACACAGGCGTCCGGCTTGTGCTGCGACAGGTCTACGGCTTGGTCGAGAAGCGGCTTGTACGGGACGACCCGCGCCCCCTCGATCCCGCAGGACGCCGACACGACGACCTTCGGTGCCGCGTCATCGATCCGCACCGCCAGCTCGTTCGCCGCGAAACCGCCGAAGACGACCGAGTGCACCGCCCCGATCCGCGCGCAGGCGAGCATCGCGACGACGGCCTCCGGGACCATCGGCTTATAGAGGACGACCCGGTCGCCGCGGGTCACTCCGAGACCGGTCAGAACTCCCGCGAAGGTGGCGACCTGGTCGGTCAACTCCTCGTAGGTGTACGTGCGTTTGGTGTCCGTCACCGGGGAGTCGTACACGAGTGCCGGTTGAGCGCCGCGGCCCGCCGCGACATGGCGGTCGAGCGCGTTGTGGCAGACGTTCAGCTCTCCGTCGGGGAACCAGCGGTGGAAGGGGGCCCGCGAGGAGTCCAGGGCCCGGGTCGGGGGCACGTCCCAGTCGATCGCGCGGGCCGCCGTGAGCCAGAAGGCCTCCGGGTCCTCGGTGCTCGCTCGGAAGACTTCCTCGTACGACGGCATGCCCGCACTCCTTTGCGCAGAACCCGACCTGCGGGCCCGATGGATCCCGTAGCGACGGGAACACGATCAGGTCAGGCGGTGACCGCCGTCAACAGCACCGCCGCATCCGTCAGCGCGACGAGTCCGTGCCGTTCCTGCGGGATCGGGTGCAGCTGGCCCTGCGTGAGGGTGACGTCGCCGGAGACCGCGGTGAGACGGACGCGGCCGCGCAGCACCTGGAGGGTGGCCGCGGGCGGGGCGTTGTGCTCCTCCAGGTTGCTGCCCTCGGTCAGCGCGATGACGCTCTGCCGCAGCAGGGGGTCCTCTTTGATGAGGAGTTCCGCGCTGCGGCCGTGCTCGGCCTTGCGGGCCGCGGCCAGATGATCGTCGGCGAGGGCCGCGAGATCGTACGGGGCGGGCGTCGTGGAAGTCATGACGTCAGGGTTACCTCGGACGGCGCGCCTATGCGACGCGGTGGCCCCCTATCGTGGCCGCGCGGGGCCACGCCGCCGGCGGCACCCCGGCGTGGCGACCCCGACGTGGCGACGCCGGCGGCCCGGCGCGATCATCGACGTATGAGCCGTATGGACGTCACCCTCCACCTCGCCCAGGAGCCCGCCGCCGACGAACTCCTCGGCCGCAGTCCGCTCGCCGCGCTCGTCGGGATGCTGCTCGACCAGCAGGTGCCCATGGAGTGGGCGTTCGCGGGCCCGCGCACCATCGCCACGCGCCTGAACGTCGACGACCTCGACGCGTACGAGATCGCCGCCCAGGACCCCGAGGCCTTCGCCGCGCTGCTCTCCGAGAAGCCGGCCGTGCACCGCTATCCCGGCTCCATGGCCAAGCGGGTGCAGCAGCTGTGCCAGTACCTCGTCGACCACTACGAGGGGGACGCGGCCGCCGTGTGGGAGGGCGTCGACACCGGCAAGGAGGTGCTGCGGCGCCTCAACGAGCTGCCCGGCTTCGGCAAGCAGAAGGCCCAGATCTTCCTGGCCCTGCTCGGCAAGCAGCTCGGCGTGCGGCCCACGGGCTGGCGCGAGGCGGCGGGCGCGTACGGCGAACCGAAGGCGTACCGCTCGGTCGCCGACATCACCGGCCCGGAGTCCCTCACGAAGGTGCGGGCGCACAAGCAGGAGATGAAGGCCGCGGCGAAGGCGGCGAAGGCCGCCAAGTAGCGGGGCGGGTGGGCGGGCCTCGGCGGAGCCGTGGTGGACGTCTCGGGGCTCTGCCCCGGACCCCGCGCCTCAATCGCCGGCGGGGCTTAACCGCCGTCAGCCGGATGCGGGTCCCCGTAACCCGTGAGGGCGGATCTGTCGCTGCGTGGATCACGTCGTGGTCGGTGGTGGGCAGATGACGGGGCATGAGCGCCGCCGCGTCCGCCGCCCGCCCGGGCCACCGTGTCCCGGGCCTGGTGCGTGTGGTCGTGGTGCTGCTCGCCCTGCTGTTCGCGCCGCTCGCCGTCGCCTCCGCCGGGGCCTCCGCACCGCCGCCCGCCGCCTCCTCCCCCTGCGAGCCGGGCGAGGGGACCAGGGACGCCTCCGAAGAGGCCCTCCGGCTGTCGATGGGCCATCCCGTCCGGCTTCTCACGACCCCGCCCCCGTGCGCCCCGCCACGCCCCCTCGTCGCCGCGCGCCCCGACACCACGGCACAGCCCGCGCCGCCGTCCCACCGCGCCCTGCGCACCGTCGTCCTGCGCTGCTGACGGGACCCGTCCCCCGGACCCGTCAGCACGCACGTGACTTCGAAAAGGACGGCAGCACCCTCATGCCCAAGGACCCCTACGCGCTCCTGCGCGCCCTGATGCGCGCGGAGGCCGCACGCGGCGAGCGCTCCGCTACGCAGAAGACGACCCCGCCCACCTCGCGCGACCGGCGGACGCCGGGCAAGAAGAACGACCGCTGAAGACGGTTCCCCGCGCCCCCGCACGGGACGCGGGGAACCACCCGTCAACGAAGCGCGCGCCACTACCCCGGAAGAGCCACGAACACGCCTGCTCTCCACCAACTCACCTACGGCGCCACTCATTTCAGGCCCCTGTGCGTCGCTCGACTGGACCCGGTTGGAGCCGGTTAAGGACGGTATTTACCGGCTGTGTACCGCGTCCCCATGGCTGCGCCCGGAGAGCCTCGCCCGGTAGGCTTTCCGTGTGATCTTCAAGCGCATCGGAAACGGCCGGCCGTACCCCGACCACGGCCGGGAAAGCACCCGGCAGTGGGCGGACGTCGCGCCGCGCCCGGTCCGCCTCGATCAGCTGGTGACGACCAAGGGCCAGCTCGATCTGGAGACCCTGCTCGCCGAGGACTCGACGTTCTACGGCGACCTCTTCGCGCATGTCGTGAAGTGGCAGGGCGATCTCTACCTGGAGGACGGCCTGCACCGCGCCGTGCGCGCCGCGCTCCAGCAGCGCCAGGTGCTGCACGCGCGCGTGCTCGAGCTCGGCTGACACGGCTCGCACACCCGCCCCACTGACGCCGCCTCAAGTCCGCATTGGCCCTTTTGGGTTGGACTGAGCGACTGACCGTGATCATTTAATAGGCATCGTCGCCGCACAGGATTACGCTGCGCTCATGAGCATGCTCACTCCACCCGGCATGGGCGGCAAGTACCGCATCACAGGGGACAAGTACCCCCGCATGCGGCGCGGGCGTCCGCACAGCAGGATCGTGCTCGCGGTCGTCGCGTCCGTCGCCGCGATCGGGCTGATCGGCTGGGGATCGTTCCAGCTGGTCGACGTCTTCTCGGGCGGTGACAAGGCCAGCGCCGCGGGGGCGAAGTCCGGCGCCTGCGAGCGGAAGCCGAGCGCGTCGGCCTCCCCGGGCAAGGCGGCGGCCCAGAAGCTGCCGAAGCCCTCCCAGATCACGGTGAACGTCCTGAACGCCACGGCCCGCGGCGGCCTGGCCAAGGACACCGCGGACGAGCTGAAGAAGCGCGGCTTCAAGATCGGCGACGTGGGCAACGCCACGAAGGCGTACGACAAGAAGGTCAAGGGCCCCGGCATACTGCTCGGCGCCTCCGCGGCCACCGACGCGGCGCTCCCGGTCCTCGGTACGCAGCTGACCGGCGCCGAGCTGAAGGCGGACAAGCGCGCGAAGCCGACCGAGGTCGACCTGATCATCGGCTCCGACTTCAAGAAGCTCGCCAAGAAGCCGGCCGCGGACAAGGCGCTGACGGCGCTGAGCCACCCGAAGCCGAAGCCCTCGGCGTCCGGCGCGGGCTGCTGACGGGACCCGTACAGCGAAAAGCCGCGGACGGTTCGTCCGCGGCTTTTTCCGTTCCCGTTCTCGTACGGCGTCGGTTACTCGGCGACCCCGTACATGCGGTCCCCGGCGTCGCCGAGGCCCGGAACGATGTACCCGTGCTCGTTGAGCCGCTCGTCGACGGAGGCCGTCACGACGGTGACCGGCGTGCCGGCCAGCTCGCGCTCCATGATCTCGACGCCCTCGGGGGCGGCGAGCAGCACCACGGCCGTGACGTCGTCGGCGCCGCGCTTGATCAGTTCCTGGATCGCCGCGACGAGCGTGCCGCCCGTGGCCAGCATCGGGTCGAGGACGTACACCTGGCGCCCGGAGAGGTCGTCCGGCATCCGCGTCGCGTACGTCGCGGGCTGCAGCGTCTCCTCGTTGCGCACCATGCCGAGGAAGCCCACCTCGGCGGTCGGCAGGAGGCGCACCATGCCGTCGAGCATGCCGAGGCCCGCGCGCAGGATCGGCACCACCAGGGGGCGCGGGTACGACAGCTTGACGCCGGTCGTCCGCGAGACGGGGGTGTCGATGTCGACCTGCTCGGTGCGCACGTCCCGGGTCGCCTCATAGGCGAGCAGGGTGACCAGCTCGTCGGCCAGGCGCCGGAAGGTCGGGGAGTCGGTGCGCTGGTCGCGCAGCGTGGTGAGCTTGTGCGCCACCAAAGGGTGGTCGACGACGTGGATCCGCATGTCCTCAACAGTAACCGGGCCACAGGGCCGCGGCTCCCCCGCGCGGTGGCATCAACGGCCGGTACGGAGGGAAGGTGGAAGGGACTCGCCGACTGGCTCCGACTGGCGCCGACTGGGCGGACTGGGGTGGTGTGGCCGATGGCGGACGAGAAACGTCGGGAGCGGCCCGAGCGGGAGTCGGGCGGTGCCGGTACGGGGACCGGGGCCGGGCCCGAGCCGGACACGGAGACAGACGCCGAGCGCAGGCGCAGGCGGGCCCTGTTCCTGCGGGAACTGACCGAGGCGCGGGAGCTGCGCGCCAGGGTCCAGCCACGCCGCGCCCGGGCGGCACGGATGCGACAGCAGATGCGCATGCGCACGTTTCGCTGGTGACGGGCCCGGCCGGTCCGCCCCGGATCCCCGTCCCGCGGGACTTCGCGGAGGACGCGCCACGAACACAGCGCGCGGAAGACCTCTCTTGGAGCCGGACTTTCTGCCACGATTCCGAGTGGGCGGGGCTTGAACTGCAATCCCCGCCTCCCAGGCCCCGCCGGGGGGATTCCCGACCGGCACCCTTAAGACCAGTGGGAGAGTCACGGTGTACTTCGCCGCACTGCTCGCGCGCACCGAAGACGGGTGGGAAGCGAGCGATACAGAGCTCGACGACGTGGAGACCCTGTCGGATCTGTCCGACCTGGCCCGCGAGGCGGCGGCCGAGGCCGGCGCCGAGGACGACACGATCCTCGTCTTCATCGAACAAGAGGACGCCTGGTTCGGCGTCGTCCGCATCGACGGCGAGGAGGACCCTCGCATCTACGTCTCCGACGCGGCCGCGGCTGCCCGCAGCAGCTACGGCGAGATCCTGCTCACCGACGAACTGCTCGGCAAGGCTCCGGACGGTTCGGACGTCGTCGACGATCTGGACGCCCTGGACCTGGACGGTACGGAGGACGGCGAGCCGGACGGCGAGAGCGCGTCCGACGACGACGAGGACGCCGGAGCCGAGGTGGTGCCGCCGGGCCCGCTCGGCGACAGCGGGGTCCTGGCCGACCTGGGCGTCGCCGAGAAGGATCTGCTCACTCTCGACGGGACGGACGCGCTGGGCGAGATCGCCGACGCCCTGGGCGCATCGGAGGTCCTCGAGACGGTGCGCTGACCGCGGCGGGGATAGATTCCTCGCCGTGACACCCTCCGACACCGTTTCCGACCCCGATCCCGTACGAGACCCCTGGAAGCCGCCGATGCGGCAGGCCCTGGCCGAGGCCGGGCTCGCCGCGGCGGGCGGTGACGTTCCCGTCGGCGCCGTCGTGCTGGCGCCGGACGGGACCACCGTGCTCGCGCGGGCGCACAACGAGCGTGAGCTGACCGGGGACCCGACCGCGCACGCCGAGGTGCTGGCGCTGCGCAGGGCGGCGCAAGAAGTAGGAGAGTGGCGGCTCACGGGGTGCACGCTCGTCGTCACCCTGGAGCCGTGCACCATGTGCGCGGGCGCGCTCGTGCAGTCCCGCGTCGACCGGGTCGTCTACGGGGCCCGCGACGAAAAGGCGGGGGCGGCCGGTTCGCTGTGGGACGTGATCCGCGACCGGCGGCTCAACCACAGGCCCGAAGTGATCTCCGGCGTACTCGCCGAGGAGTGTGCGACACAGCTCACCCGTTTCTTCAGAGAAACGGATTTCGGACCACGGCCCACCATGGGCTAGAGTTCCTCTCGGTAGCGTGTCCGAGCGGCCGAAGGAGCTCGCCTCGAAAGCGAGTGAGGGGAAACTCTCCGAGGGTTCAAATCCCTCCGCTACCGCCGGCCGAAGGGGCGGATCCGACAAGGATCCGCCCCTTCGCTTTTGCCCGGCCGCGCTCGGCGCACCGCCCGCGAGCACGTACACGAAAAGCCCCGGCGCCTGTCCAGATGCGCCGGGGCTCTTGCGTCCCGTTCGGGTCGGGGGGAGTGGTATCGGGGGGACAAACCACTCCCCCCGATGAGGACGGACTCCCGTAGTCCGCGCCGCTTCGGGGGGAAGTGCGGCGCGGACCCCGCAGTCGGGGTCACGTCCCTGCCCATCGGATTCCTGCCAGACCCTCCGGGCTCATCACCAATACTGCCCCTTTGTGGCGATGCGGGAGGTCGGCAAAGGACCCATAACCGGAGGCCGTTGGTCCTTAAAGGTCGCGTCGGTGATCGTCCGCGTTAGACTCGCCGCCGTTCGACAGGGGTCGGACGGGGCCAGGACACGGGTACGGGGAGGCAACGTGGTGCAGTCGAAGAAAGTCGCGCTCTTCGTCGGGGTGGTCTTCGTGCTCTACGTGATCATCACCGACCCCTCCAAGGCCGCCGATTACGTCCAGATAGGGTTCGAAGGCGTATCGTCCGCCGCCCAGTCCATAGGCGACTTCATGACGTGGGTCGTCAACGGCGGGAAGTAGCGGCAAGCCGGCCGTCAGCACCGCAGGGAGCACCCCGTGATCCGCCATCTGGTCCTTTTCAAGCTCAACGACGGCGTGAGCCGTGACGAACCGCGCGTGGCCGAGGGCGTCGAGGCCTTCCGCGCGCTGGGCGCGAAGATTCCCGAGCTGACGTTCTGGGAGTGCGACTGGAACATCACCGACCGGCCGATCGCCTACGACTTCGCGATCAACTCGGCCGTCGAGGACACCGACGCCCTGAAGCGGTACATCGAGCACCCCGCGCACCAGGAGGGCGTCGCGATGTGGCGCGAGTTCGCCACGTGGGTGATCGCGGACTACGAGTTCTGAGCGCACTCGCCGGACCGTCACACGTTCGAGAAGCCCCTCACCTGAACGGTGAGGGGCTTTCGCGTGTCCTGAACCCCTCACCGTGCCCCAACTCGGGCTTCAACACGGAGTTATGCGGTGCTTGCACACAGTGCACATGTCTTGTGATGCTATGACCGCTTTTGACCGATGAGTTGACGGAAACAGAGGTGGAGTTGACCGTGCCGGCCAGTACTGCGCCTCAAGAAGCACCGCCCGAGGTACCGCCCGAGGCGCCGCCCGCGCCCGCGAAGAGCCGCGGCGCCGACGCCCGCGCGCTGACCCAGGTCCTCTTCGCGCAGATCAAGGAGCTCCCGCCGGGCAGCCCCGAGCACTCCCGGGTGCGCGGCGCCCTGATCGAGGCGAACCTGCCGCTCGTGCGCTACGCCGCGGCCCGCTTCCGCAGCCGCAACGAGCCGATGGAGGACGTCGTCCAGGTCGGCACCATCGGCCTGATCAACGCCATCGACCGCTTCGACCCGGACCGCGGCGTCCAGTTCCCGACCTTCGCGATGCCCACGGTCGTCGGCGAGATCAAGCGGTACTTCCGGGACAACGTCCGCACCGTGCACGTGCCGCGCCGCCTCCACGAGCTGTGGGTGCAGGTCAACGGCGCCACCGAAGACCTGACGACCGCCTTCGGGCGCTCCCCGACCACCTCCGAGATCGCCGAGCGGCTGCGGATCGGCGAGGACGAGGTGCTCGCCTGCATCGAGGCGGGCCGCTCGTACCACGCGACCTCCCTGGAGGCGGCGCAGGAGGGCGACGGGATGCCGGGCCTGCTCGACCGGCTCGGCTACGAGGACCCGGAGCTGGACGGCGTCGAGCACCGCGATCTCGTACGGCACCTCCTCGTACAGCTGCCCGAGCGGGAGCAACGAATCCTTTTGCTCCGCTACTACAGCAATCTGACGCAATCTCAGATCAGCGCGGAACTGGGTGTCTCACAGATGCACGTGTCAAGACTCCTCGCCCGCAGCTTCGCTCGACTTCGGTCCGCAAACAGGATCGACGCCTAGCTCGAACGGGTAGACAAGGCGCGCGGCGCTTTTCCCGCCGGAATCCGCGCCAACTCCCGTCACACCCCTTGCTTCCTGCACCGTTCCATCCCATACATGTCGACATGTCACTACAGCGTGTTGCCGACATGTGACATTCTGCTGGAACGGCGTTTGGCGCAGTCCCTCGTCCGGTATTCAGGTGGAGGCTGCGCTCTTACCTGACGGGAGCGTCCGCCGCGACCGTCCGCGACCTCAAGGGGGTGGCATGTCCGCAGACCAGGGCAGCTCGAAGGTGCTCACGCTCACGCCCGGCGCGCCCGCCGCGACCGATGACATGAGCGAGCAGACGCCTGCCGCGCTGATCGACGCTCCTGTTCCCGCTTCGGTTCCGGCCCAGGCCGCCGAGAGCCCCGAGGTGTCCGTGACACCTCCGCCGAGCGGGGCCATCGACACCCGCACTCTGTCCCGTTCCCTGTTCCTGCGTCTTGCCACGCTCGACGAGCACAGCCCGGAGCGGCCGTACGTCCGCGACACCCTGATCGAGCTGAACCTGCCGCTGGTGCGCTACGCGGCCGCCCGGTTCCGCAGTCGCAACGAGCCGATGGAGGACATCGTCCAAGTCGGAACGATCGGTCTGATCAAGGCGATCGACCGTTTCGACTGCGAACGCGGCGTGGAATTCCCGACGTTCGCGATGCCCACGGTCGTCGGTGAGATCAAGCGCTTCTTCCGCGACACCTCGTGGTCGGTGCGCGTGCCGCGCCGCCTCCAGGAGCTGCGGCTCGCGCTGACCAAGGCCAGCGACGAGCTCGCGCAGAAGCTGGACCGCTCGCCGACCGTCCCGGAGCTCGCCGTGGTGCTCGGCGTCTCCGAGGAGGATGTGGTCGACGGGCTGGCTGTGGGCAACGCGTACACCGCGTCCTCCCTCGACTCGCCCGCGCCCGAGGACGACGGTGGCGAGGGCTCCCTCGCGGACCGCCTCGGCTACGAGGACACGGCCCTGGAGGGCGTCGAGTACCGCGAGTCGCTCAAGCCCCTGCTCGCCAAGCTGCCGCCGCGGGAGCGCCAGATCATCATGCTCCGGTTCTTCGCGAACATGACGCAGTCGCAGATCGGCGAGGAGGTCGGCATCTCGCAGATGCACGTGTCCCGGCTGCTCACGCGGACGCTGTCGCAGCTGCGCGAGGGCCTCATCGCCGACTGATCCGGTCGCCGTTCGACCGGGAGTGAAGTGCCCCCTGTTCCCAAAGAGCCAGGGGGGCTTCCGAATTGACGGAGCGTCAGACACACTGGCGCGATGCTGCGGACTTGGTTGCTCGGTCACAGGAAGGCCGCCGTGGGGGCCGCTTCGGTCGCCGTGGTGTGCGTGAGCGCGGGCGCCGTCGTCGCACTCGACGGTGGCGACGGGCGCGATGGATACGTGGCCGTGGGTGCGGCAGGAGCGGCGCCCACGAGCCCGGGCGACCGGGTCGCCCCCACCGGCAAGGTGGAGCTCGTACCGCTGGACTCACCGGCGGCAAAGACCCCTGGCGCCCCGGCCCCGTCGGAGAAGGGCGCGGCGGGCAGAGCCGGTGGAGCCGGCGCCGGTGAAGACAGCGCCGGCGGAGACAAGACCGGCGGGCAGGAACCCGGGGCGGACGTCCCCGACGCGGGCGGCGCCCCACCGGCCGGCGAGACCCCCGGCGGGAGCGGCACTCCGTCCGCCGCCGACAAGCCCTCCGGGAACACCGCCCCCGACAGCGACGCGGCCCCCTCCTCTTCGGCCCCATCGGGCCCCGCCGAGCTCAAGGTCGCAGGCGACCCGGAGCTCAAGAAGGCGGACAAGCGGTGGTGTCAGGACGTGACGCTGACGCTGCGCAACTCCGGTGGCAGCGCGGTGCGTTCGGGCACCGCGACCTTCGAGACGCATGTCATCGGCGCGCTCGGCATCGACTGGGCGACCGTCGACGTCAAGAAGAAGCTCCCCGTGCCCATCGGGGCCGGGGAGAAGAAGCGGAAGACGTGGACCGTGTGCGTCGACGAATGGCGCGTCCCACTCGGGATGCGCCTGGAGACGAAGGACGTCGACGTCGACTGGAAGTGAGCTCCGCGGATACGGACCTGGCCGGCGGATGCAGCCTTTACGGATGCGGCCTTAGCTGAGCGCCAGCCAGGCCACGCCCGCCACCACGACGATCGCCAGCACGATGCCGATGATCAGACCGGCACTCGGGCCGGACTTCGCGGCGGCCACCTGCTGACGCGCGGGAGGCTGCTCGTCGACGAAGGCGCGGAACATCTGGGTGTTGCCCGCGGGGTCGGGATTGCCCTGGGGGCCGGGGCCTTGGGGGTTGTTAGCCATGGAGCAGGACCCTAGCGAATTGCCGCGAAGGGCGCCACAGTCCGAGCACGCACCATCTGATCTGCGACTTTACTGATTTGCACTTGATCTTTGCCGCGATTTTATCCGCGAGCCCCCACTTTCGTTTGCCTGTGGCAACCAACTGCTTCTATGGTTGCCCTAAGCAACAAATAAAGATCTTTTGGTCAGGAGGTGCCGTGGCCGCACAACGTCACTACGACGAGCTGGCGCGACAGATGAGCGCCTTCGGAGCCGTCAAGAGGGACATGGCGCGGATCCTTCCGCACGACTGCCCGACCGGTTCGGCCGCGGTTCTCACGCTGCTCAAGCGCTACGGCGACATGCGGATGAGCCGCATGGCCGAGCTGCTCGCCGTGGACGTGTCCGTGGCCAGCCGGCACGTGGCACACGTCGCGGACCGCGGTTGGATCGAGCGCCATCCCGACCCCGCTGACAAACGCTCGCGCATCCTCAGCCTCACGGAAAAAGGCTCGAAGCAGATGGACGTGCTCAATGAACGGAGCACCCAACTGCTCGCCGACCGGCTGAGCGACTGGTCCGACGACGAGGTCGATCAGTTGATCGCCCTCATGACGCGACTGCGCGAGAGCTTCGGCGACTGCCGAACCACGGGGTCCCGCGCGACGGTTCCGCAGGCCGCCACTGAGCCGACCGCTCAGACCATCACCCGTACACCCGCGTAACACGTAAGAAGAGGATTCCCATGGCAACAACCACACCGCCCGGTGTGCGGGGCAGCCATCCCAAGCATTCAGGGGCCGCCCCCGAAGCGGGTGCCCCCATGTCGCACCGGCAGGTCATGGAGGCGCTGTCCGGTCTGCTGCTCGGCATGTTCGCCGCCATCATCTCGTCGACGATCGTCTCCAACGCCCTGCCGAAGATCATCGGCGACCTGGGCGGCGGTCAGTCGGCGTACACCTGGGTGGTCACGGCAGCCCTGCTCGCCATGACGGCCACCACGCCCCTGTGGGGCAAGATGGCGGACCTGTTCAGCAAGAAGGCCCTGGTCCAGATAGCCCTGGTCGTCTACATAATCGGCTCGGCGCTGGCCGGCTTCTCGCAGAACCCCGGGATGCTGATCACCGCCCGTGCCGTCCAGGGCATCGGTGCCGGTGGTCTCTCCGCCCTGGCGCAGATCATCATGGCCGCGATGATCGCCCCGCGTGAGCGGGGCCGTTACTCCGGCTACCTGGGCGCGACGTTCGCCGTCGCGACCGTCGGCGGCCCGCTGGTCGGCGGTGTCATCACCGACACCGACTGGCTCGGCTGGCGCTACTGCCTGTTCGTCGGTGTGCCCTTCGCGCTCATCGCGCTCGTCGTCCTGCAGAAGACCCTGCACCTGCCCGTGGTCAAGCGGAAGGCGAAGGTCGACTGGGCCGGCGCCTTCTTCATCACCGCCGCGGTCTGCCTGCTGCTCCTGTGGGTCACCTTCGCCGACGACAAGTACGAGTGGATGTCGTGGCAGACGTACACGATGGTCGGCGGCGCGATCGTGCTTGCGCTGATCTTCGTGCTCGTCGAGTCCAAGGCGAGCGAGCCGATCATCCCGCTGCGCCTCTTCAAGAACCGCACCATCACGCTGGCCTCGCTCGCCTCGCTGTTCGTCGGTGTCGCGATGTTCGCGGGCACCGTGTACTTCTCGCAGTACTTCCAGCTGGCGCGCGGCAAGACGCCCACGATGTCGGGTGTCATGACGATCCCGATGATCGGTGGTCTGTTCGTCTCCTCCACCGTCTCCGGCCAGGTCATCACCCGGACCGGCAAGTGGAAGGCCTGGCTGGTCGCCGGCGGCGTGTTCCTGACCGCCGGTCTGGGTCTGCTCGGCACGATGCGCTACGACACCCCGTACTGGCGCCTGGCGATCTTCATGGCGCTGATGGGCCTCGGCATCGGCATGATGATGCAGAACCTGGTGCTCAGCACGCAGAACCAGGTCGCCCCCTCGGACCTCGGCTCCGCCTCCTCGATGGTGACCTTCTTCCGGTCCCTCGGCGGCGCGGTCGGTGTCTCGGCGCTCGGCTCCGTGATGACCACCCGTATCAGCCACTACGCCAAGGACACGATCGGTAACCTCGATCCGCAGTCGCAGGCCGCGGCCGCGAAGTCGATGGGCGGCAGCAACCTGCCGGTCATGAGCGCGCTGCCCGCCCCGGTCCGCAACTGGCTGGAGAGCGCGTACGGGCACGGCATCGCCGACATCTTCCTGTACGTCGCCCCGATCGCCTTCCTGGCGTTCCTCGTCACCATCTTCATCAAGGAGGTTCCCCTGCGTACGTCCGGTGCCAACGAGCAGGCCGCTCAGAGCGCGGCGCCCACGAACCAGACCCCGGCTGCCGCTGCCGCTCCCGCCCCGGCGCAGGAGCGGGTGCCGAGCCTGGTCGGCGCGGGTCAGCCCGCCGCCGACACCCAGACCCAGCGCCTCGCGGCCGTCGCATCCGCCTCCAACGGTTCCGCTCCGGCGCAGACCGTCGGCGGCACCCCGGTCCGCGGCTTCGTCCGCGGCGCCGAGTCCGCCCCGGTGCCCCGCGCCGCGGTCACCCTGATCTCCCTCGGCGGCCGCCAGCTCGGCCGCGCCGTGGCCCAGGGCGACGGCTCGTACAGCGTCGACGCCCCCGGCGCCGGCAGTTACGTCCTGATCGCCTCGGCCGATGGCTACCAGCCGCAGGCCTCCACCGTGCTGGTGGGCGAGGAGTCGGTCACGTACGACATCCTGCTCAGCGGCACCAGCGGCCTCACCGGTGTGGTGCGGGCCAGCGAGACCAAGGCGCCGGTCGCCGGGGCGATGGTCATCGTCACCGACGTCCGCGGCGATGTGCTCGCCACCGGTCAGTCCGGCCCGGCCGGCGAGTTCACCTTCGCCGAGCTGATCCCGGGCCCGGTCACCGTGGCCGTGAACGCACCGGGCCACCGGCCCACCGCGCTCCCGGTCGAGGTCACCGGCTCCGGTGTCACCCGCATCGAGATCGACCTGCACTCCGGCTCCCAGGTCCAGGGCACCGTCCGGGCCGCGGGCCGCGCGCTGAACGACGCGCGGGTCACGCTGGTGGACGCCGCGGGCAACGTGGTCGCCACCGCCACCACCGGTGAGGACGGCGCGTACGCCTTCACCGACCTGGACGGCGGCGAGTACACCGTGATCGCGACCGGCTACCCGCCGGTGGCCACGGGCCTCAGCGTGAACGGCAGCGGCATCGACGGCCACGACATCGAGCTCGCCCACCCCGGCGAGTGATCGAACCCGCCGATACCGGCGAGTGATCGAACTCGCCCATACCGGCGGGTATGTGACCCCGGGCCACCTGAATGTGTGGTTCGCGCTTTGAGCGGACGCGGACCACACAGGCCCGGTTGTGAGAATGGGCCCCGGACCCGGTGGCGTCGCCAACGGCAGGGGACGGCCGTGACGCACGCCGACCGGGGCCCGTCCACGCAGGGGGAGCACGACCAACCCCCTGCGTACGTAAGAACTTGAGCTAGGAGAGCAAAAGCATGGGACTGAGCGCGCGGATCCGCACGCGGGACGGGTGGGCCCTGCCGCACGCCGTCGTCACGGTGACCGACATGACGGGATCGCAGGTGCTGCGGGCCGAGGCCGATGACGAGGGCGGCGTGCACGACCCGGCCGCGCTCGCGCCCGGTCCCTACACGGTGATCGTGACCGCCGTCGGCTACGCCCCCGCCGCCTCCACCGCGATGGTGACGGCGAGCGGTCGGGCCGACGTGGGCAGCATCGTGCTGCACCGGCAGGGCGGGGCCGAGCTGCCGCCGCCCGGGCCGTGGATGGTCGACCCGGCGCACTCCTCGGTCGCCGCGACGGCGCAGCACCTCGGGATCACGTCCGTGCACGGGCGGTTCACCGACTTCACGGCGCGCATCGACATAGCGCAGGACGTCGAGAAGTCGCGGGTCGAGGCCGTCATCAGGTCGGCGTCCATCGACACCGGCAACGGCATGCGCGACGGCCACCTGAAGTCCCCGGACTTCCTGGACGTCGAGACGTACCCGGAGATCACCTACCAGTCGACCGGCATCGAGCCCGCGGGCACCGACCGCTGGACCGTGCACGGCCAGCTGAGCCTGCACGGCGTGGCACGCGAGGTCGACCTCGACCTCAGCTACCTCGGCACCGGCGCCGACCCGTGGGGCGGCACCCGTGCCGCGTTCAAGGCGACGGCCGAACTGAAGCGCGAGGACTTCGCGATGAACTACAACCAGGTCGTGCAGGCCGGCATCGCCGCGATCGGCGCGACGCTGAAGGTCGAGCTCGACATCCAGGCCGTACAGGGCGACGCGCTGCCGCAGATGTGACACCGCGAGGTGTCGGGGGCCGGGGTTAGGGTGCGGGGCATGGCTCCGAACATCGCGACCAACACCCGTGTCTCACTAGACGAGTTGCTCGACTTCGTACGACCCCGGCACCGCGCCCTCCTCATCACCGCCCGCGCCGACGGCACCCCGCAGGCCTCACCTCTGACCTGCGGGGTCGACGGCGACGGGCGGATTGTTGTTTCCACGTACCCGGAGCGGGCCAAGACGCGGAACGCGAAGCGGGATCCGCGGGTCAGCCTCGTCGTGCTCAGCGACGAGTGGAACGGGCCGTGGGTGCAGGTCGACGGGTCGGCGGAGGTCATCGACTCGCCCGACTCCGTCGAGGCGCTCGTCGAGTACTTCCGGTGCATTTCGGGTGAGCACCCGGACTGGGACGAGTATCGCGAGGCGATGGTCAAGCAGGGCAAGTCGATCATCCGCGTCACACCGGAAAAGTGGGGTCCCGTGGCCACGGGTGGGTTCCCGGCGCGTTTGGCGTGAACCCGTAACGGCGTTGCGGCCGCGGGGCTCTGCCCCGGACCCCGCGCCTCAATCGCCGGCGGGGCTTGATTGGGCCACCAAGGATTCGATGCCCGCGATCTGGAGATCCAGCGCCACCTGGAAGTCCATGTCGCGCATCGCATCCACCGTGCCGCCCTCCTCCACCGCCTCCACCATCCGCTCGGCGTGCGAGAAGTCCTCCGCCATCTCCTCCGGGACGGAGAACGCCGCCATCGCCTTGTGGAAGTACTCGTCCTGGGTGAGGCCCACCTCGGCGCAGCGCTGCCGGAAGTGGCCCTCGACGGTGCCGTATCCGTACACGAACTGGAAGACGGACTGGACGGCGCCGCGCTGGCGGGGCAGCGAGAGGCCGGTGCGGGCGATGACCTGCTGCACCGCGCGCGAGAACAGCAGCGAGTTCGGGCCGACGTTGAGGTAGTTGCCGACCAGCGGCGAGATCCACGGGTGACGTACGAGCAACTCCCGGTACATGGCTGCCAGTTCACGCAACTGCGTCTGCCAGTCCGTACCTTCCGTGGCCTCCGTGTCCGGGATCTCCAGCGCCCCGTAGACCTGGTCCAGGGCGAGTTCGAGGAGGTCGTCCTTGGTGTCGACGTACCAGTAGACGGACATCGCGGTGACCCCGAGCTCACCCGCGAGGCGCCGCATGGAGAACTTCGCCAGGCCCTCCGCGTCCAGCAGCCGCACCGTCGCCTCGGTGATCCGCTCCCGGTCGAGTCCGCTGGGCTGCTCGGCCCGCCGGCCGCGCGACGCTCTGACCTTGGGCTCCGCGGCGCCATCCGTGTCGTCGAGCCAGACGCTCATCCGCGCTGCCTTCGCCATGGCGTTCCTTCCCAGGGGTTCCTCGTACGCGGGCGGGTCGGGCCTGCGCACAGGACCGCTCCCCGCCCGCTCCGATGCTAAGCGGAAGTCACCGCTGCGGATTCTGTCCGTTCGGCCCTGCGCAGCAACACCGCCGCGAGCAGGCCGCCCGCCAGCACGGCGACCGCGCCGACCAGTTGACTGGTCTCGAGACCGGAGGAGAAGGCTTCGCTGATACGGGCCTTCTCCCCGGCCGAGTCCGCCGCCGCGAGCGCCGCCGGGAACGAGGTCGCGGAGACCGTTACGAGGGCGGCGAACCGGGCGTTCAGGACCGCGCCGAGGACGGCGACGCCCAGACCGTTGCCGAACTCCGCGAGGGTGCCGTTGACCCCGGCACCCACGCCCGCCTTCTCCCGCGGGATGGCGCTCATGATGGCGTTGGCCATGGCCGGCATGGCGAGGGCGATGCCCGCGCCCATGACGATCAGGCCGAGCAGCATGCCCCCGTACCCGTCCCCGCCGAGCAGCGCGATCGCGGCGAGCCCCGCCGCCATGCACGTCATGCCGGACGCGATGGTCAGCGGCGTGCCCATCTTGGGCAGCAGCCGGGCGCCGACGCCGGTGAGGTTGAGCGCGACGACGGTGAGGGCCATCGGCGCGGTGCGCAGGCCCGCCTCCAACGGACCGTATCCGAGCAGGAATTGGAGGTGCTGGGTGAGCAGGAACAGCGAGCCGCCCATGCCGAAGGCGACGAGGATCGCTCCCGCCACCGCACCCGTGAACTTCTGGTTGCGGAAGAAGTGCATGTCGAGCATCGGGTACGGGATCCGCAGCTCCCACGTCACGAAGGCGGCCAGGACGAGGACGCCGATCGTGGCCGAGGTGAGCGTGGTCGTGGACGTCCAGCCGTCGTCGGGGCCGGAGATGATCGCGTAGACGATGCCGGTCATGCCGATCGTGGAGAGCAGCGCGCCGAGCAGGTCGGGGCGGTCGCCCTGCGGGTTCTTCGACTCGGGGACCAGGACGATCACGGCGACAAGGCCGATGAGCGCGACGGGGATGTTGATGAGGAAGATCGAGCCCCACCAGAAGTGGTCGAGCAGCACGCCGCCGACCAGCGGGCCGACGGCGAAGCCGAGCGTGCTGACGGTGGACCACAGGGCGATCGCCTTGACGCGCTCGGTCTCGCTGAAGATCTGCACGACCACCGCGAGCGTCGAGGTCATCATGAGCGCGCCGCCGACGCCCATGCCGGCGCGGGCGGCGATCAACTGCCCGGTGGAGCCCGCGAACGCGGCGGTCAGCGAGCCGACGCCGAAGATCGCGAGACCCGAAGCGAGCATCTTCTTGCGGCCGTAGCGGTCGGATGCGCTGCCCGCGGTGAGCAGCAGGCCGGACTGGACGAGCGAGTAGGCGCTGATCATCCACTGGATGTCGGACGTCGAGGCGTCCAGCTCGCGGGTGAGGGAGGGGATCGCGACGTTCAGGACGGTGTTGTCGAGCAGCACGGTCAGCTGGGCGAGGCAGATGACGCCGAGGATCAGCCAGCGCTGGGGGTGACCTGCGGTGACCGGGGGTGCCTGGGTGGCCGGGTCGGCCGTGGGGGCCATGGACACTCCTCTACGGTGTACGGGACTGATGCTTCCCGTACACCGTAGAGGGTGCGTTGTACGCCGTACAAGTGGTTTGTTCACTCGGGGGTGGGTCGGCCGGGTCGGACCTACTTGGACTGCGTCAGGTCGTAGAACGTGCTGCTGCCGACCGTCACCTTCTTGAAGTTGGCCTCCACCCACTTCGTGATCTTCGACGCCGAGCCGGAGCTGGTGCTGCCCATGCCGCCGGTCGAACCGCTGCCGATGAAGTAGTGGATCTTGCCGTCCTCGACGTACTGCTTGAACTGGGCGAGTGTCGGGGACGGGTCGGTGCCGTTGAAGCCGCCGATCGCCATCACCGGGTCGCCGGTGGCCAACTGGTAGCTCGACTGGTTCTGCGAGCCGATCGTGGCCGCGGCCCAGGTGTAGTCGTCGGCGTTCTTCTGGAGCAGCTTCTTGGCCTTGGTGCTGACCTGGGCGCCGTTGAGGAGGCCGCCCATGCCGCCGCCTCCGCCGCCGGCCTTGCCACCGCGCGTGCCGCCGCCGGGCATGCCGCCCTGCTTGCTGTTCTTGCCGGTGCCCTGGTTGCCGGTGCCCTGCGTGCTCTTGCCGGTGCCCTGGTTCTGGCCGGGCATGCCGCCGCCGGTCGGGGGCTGGCCCATCCGGCCGTTCTGTCCGCCGGTCTTGCCGTTCTGGCCGGGCATGCCGCCGCCCGGGAAGCCGCCCTTGCCACCGCCGGGACCTCCGCCCTTGCCGCCGCCCATCATGCTGGCCCCGGAGGGACCCGCCGTCACGATCGATCCGGTGTGCCCGGTGTTCAGCGTCGAGATGGTGTACGCGGTCGGCGCCGCGAGGGAGGCCACGAGGCCCAACCCGGCCGCACCGAGCGCCAGTCGACGGTTGATCCGGCCGGCGAACGCGAGGCCGAGGCCCGCCACGAGTCCGCCGATGAGCACGGCCCACCGCAGCCACGGCAGGTAGTCCGAGGTCCGGCCGAGCAGCACGTACCCCCACACCGCCGTCGCGGCGACGGACACACCCAGCGTCGCCGACGCCGTGATCCGGGACCGCTCCTCCCACAGCACGGTGGCGCCCATGCCGATGACGGCCGCGATGTACGGGGCCAGGGCCACCGTGTAGTACTGGTGGAAGATGCCCGCCATGAAGCTGAAGACCAGGCCGGTCATCAGCAGGGAGCCGCCCCACGCGAGGAACGCGGCGCGCGCCGTGTCGGTGCGCTTGGCCTTCCAGGTCAGGACGACGCCCGCGATGAAGAGGATCAGCGCCGCCGGGATCAGCCAGGAGATCTGGCTGCCGATCTCGGAGTTGAACATCCGGGTGAGGCCGGTCTCGCCCCACTGCCCGGTGCCGCCGGCTCCCCCGCCGCCGCCGACCGAGCCGGCCTCCTCGCCGTTGATGCGGCCGAGTCCGTTGTAGCCGAAGGTCAGTTCAAGGAACGAGTTGTTCTGGGAGCCGCCGATGTACGGGCGCGAGGACGCGGGCCACAGTTCGACGACGGCCACCCACCAGCCGCCCGCGACGATCATCGCGACGGCGGACAGGGCCAGTTGACCGAACCGCTTGCGCACCCGCACCGGCGCGAACACCGCGTAGAGGATCGCGAGCGGCGGCAGGATCAGGAAGGCCTGCAGCGTCTTGGTGAGGAAGGCGAGGCCGACGGCGACGCCCGCCCAGATCAGCCACTTGGTCCGGCCGTGCTCCATGGCGCGCACGACGCAGTAGACCGTGACGGTCATCAGGAGCGCGAGCAGCGCGTCCGGGTTGTTGAAGCGGAACATCAGCGCGGCGACCGGGGTCGTCGCGAGGACCACCATGGCGATCAGGCCCGCGGCGGCGCTGAACCGGCGGCGTACCGCCCCGTACAGCACGCCCGCCGTGGCCAGGGCCATCAGGACCTGCGGGGCGAGGATCGCCCACGAGTTGAGGCCGAAGAGCCGCACCGACAGGCCCATCGGCCACAGCGCGGCCGGCGGCTTGTCGACGGTGATGGCGTTCGCCGCGTCGGACGAGCCGAAGAAGAACGCCTTCCAGCTCTCGCTGCCCGCCTGGGCGGCCGCCGAGTAGAAGGAGTTGGCGTAGCCGGACGCGGACAGGTTCCAGAAGTAGGCGGCCGCGATCACGAGCAGCATGCCGAGGAAGGCCGGGCGGGCCCAGCGCGGGTCCTCGGGCCTGCCGCGCCACACGCGGGTGAGGAACGAGGCCTTGGGTCGACCGTGTCCCGCGGTACTGGGAGGTGACTCGTCGGGCGCCGCCGAGGCGGCGTCGTACGGTCGGATGTCTGTGGTCATCGCTGGATCCTGGGGTCGGTGTCGTCGTGGTGGTGCGCGCCGACGGCGTGCATCCGCACGGTCGCGTCGCCCCAGGCCTGCGGAACCTGAGGATTCGTTACGGGGGTCGGGATGGAGTCCGGGCCAGGGGTACCCCGGTCGCTTCGGTCGCTTCGGTCGCTTCGGTCGCTTCGGTCGTTGAAGACCCACGCCCTGAAGAGCAGGAAGCGCAGGATCGTCGCCGCGAGGTTGGCCGCGATCAGGACGATCAGCTCGGTGGAGTGCGCCGGGTTGCCGGAGGCCGTGTTGAGGGCGGCGAGCGAGCCACTGGTCAGGGCCCACCCGATGCCGAAGACGACGATGCCCTGGGCCTGGTGGCGCACGGCGTTGTCCCGGCCGCGCACCCCGAAGGTGAGGCGCCGGTTGACGGCCGTGTTGACGAGCGCCGAGAGGAACAGGGCGGCCGCGTTGGCGATCTGCGCCCCCGAGAACGTACGGAACCCGGAGTACAGCAGGAGATACAGCAGCGTCGACATGGCGCCGACGACGCAGAAGCCGAGCAGCTGGCGGGCCAGGCCCTTGGGTACGTCGGTGAGTTGACGGTCGCGCGGGTCGTCGCCGAAGGGGCGCGCGAGCCGGTCGAGGGAGAGCGAGCCGGTCGCGAGCGCCTTGCCCACGCGCCAGACGCCCTTGAGGTCCTCGGTCGCCGTCTTGACGATGTGGACGGTCGAGTTCGGGTCGTCGACCCAGTCGACGGGCACCTCGTGGATCCGGAGCCCGGCCCGCTCAGCGAGCACCAGCATCTCCGTGTCGAAGAACCAGCCGGTGTCCTCGACCAGCGGGAGCAGCACCTGCGCGACATCGCGCCGGATCGCCTTGAACCCGCACTGGGCGTCGGAGAAGCGGGCCTGGAGGGAGCCGCGCAGGATCAGGTTGTAGGTACGCGAGATGAACTCGCGCTTCGAGCCGCGCACCACCCGCGAGCTGCGGGCGAGCCGCGAGCCGATCGCGAGGTCGGAGTGCCCGGAGATCAGGGGCGCCACCAGCGGAAGAAGCGCGTTCAGGTCGGTGGACAGGTCCACGTCCATGTACGCGAGGACCGGTGCGTCGGATGCCGACCACACGGCGTTCAGGGCGCGTCCGCGCCCCTTCTGCTCGAGCCGGAAGTGCTCGACCTCGCGGAACTCGTTCGTCAGGTCGTACGCCACCTGGGGCGTGCTGTCGGTTGAGGCGTTGTCCGCAACGGTGATGCGGAAGCGGTAGGGGAAGGTGCGGACCAGGTGGGCGTGCAGGTTGCGCACGCACTCACCGAGGTCCTTCTCCTCGTTGTAGACGGGGATGACAACGTCCAGGACCGGCACATCGCCGCTGCCGACCGGGAGGTGCTCCCGCGCCGGCAGCGCCCCGAACCTCGCGGAGACAGAGGTGGGGTCGATGCCCGGAGAAGAGTCGGTTCGCATGACACCGACATTCGCCAACTGCCCTGTTAGGGCTGTGTGGTGAAGCTTTGCCCTACCTGTGAGTGCGGGGCGGCCGCATCAAGCCCCGCCGGCGATTGAGGCGCGGGGGCCGGGGCAGAGCCCCGCGACGTCGGCACGGGTGGCGCCACGGCCGCGTAGGCCGGCAGATGCACGGTAAAAACGGTGCGGCCGGCCACGCTCTCGACCGTCACAGACCCACCGTGCGCGGCCGCGACGGCCTGCACGATGGCGAGCCCGAGGCCGGTCGAGCCCGCCTTCCTGGACCGCGAGGAGTCGCCGCGCGCGAACCGTTCGAAGACGTGCGGAAGCAGCTCGGGCGGGATGCCGGGGCCGTCGTCCTGGACGTCGAGGCAGACCCAGTGGCCGTACCGGTGCACGCGGGCCGTGACGGTGGTGCCGGGCGGTGTGTGCGTACGCGCGTTGGCGAGCAGGTTGACGAGAACCTGGTGCAGGCGCGGGGAGTCGGCGAGCACGGTGGCCGGTTCGTCGGGGAGCTCCAGGCGCCACGCGTGGTCCTGGTCGGCGGCGCGGGCATCGCTGAGCGCGTCGACGACCAGGGGGGACAGGTCGGTCGGCTCGTACGAGAGCGGGCGGCCCGCGTCGAGCCGGGCGAGCAGCAGCAGGTCCTCGACGAGCCCGGTCATCCGGTCCGCCTCGGACTCGATGCGGCCGAGCGCGTGCCGGGTGTCGGGGCCTGTCTCCTCGCGGCCGCGCCTGGTCAGCTCGGCGTAGCCGCGGATGGAGGCCAGCGGCGTACGCAGCTCATGGCTGGCGTCCGCGACGAACTGGCGCACCCGCATCTCGCTCTGCTGCCGCGATTCGAGAGCGCCGTGCACATGGTCGAGCATGCGGTTGAGCGCGGCGCCGACCTGCCCGACCTCGGTTCTGGGGTCGGCCTCGGACTCGGGGACGCGCTCGTGGAGCATCACCTCGCCGCTGTGCAGCGGGAGTTCGGAGACACGGGACGCGGTCGCGGCGACGCGGCGCAGCGGCCGCAGATTCACGCCGACCATGATCGCTCCGGCCGCGCCCGCCGCGACGAGGGCCGCGGCGGCGACGAGCAGCTCGGTGACGATGAGCTTGTTGACGGTGGAGTCGACCTCGGCGGTGGGGCGGCCCACGTAGAAGTCGCCCTTGGCGCCGGTGACGTACTCGACCCGGTAGGAACCGTAGCCGGGCAGGTCGACCGTGTACGCGTCGATGTCCTTGTCGTCGCCGCCGGCCGTGGTGTCGCCGTCCTTCGAGACGGAGTTCAGGACCTCGAGGGCCTCGGCGGACAGGGTCTTGGCCCGGGTCTGCGTGCGGCCGTCGGTGGTCTGCTCGTCGACGCTGATCTTGCCCGACGTGATCCGGCCGTCCGCCGAGACCTCCGCGCCGATGGTGCCGGCGGGGGAGCCCAGGGTGACGAAGGCCAGGTCGCCCACCGCTGCGGCGGGGCCGCTGCCACCGGGATGCGGCTGGTCACCCGGCCCGCCGGACGCCCGCATCGCTATGCCGGTCACCTGCTCGTCGAGCTGGCTGTACAGGTACGAGTGCAGCGAGACGGTCGACACGACACCGATCACGGACGCCACCACGGCCATCAGCGCGACGGCCGTGACGACGAGCCGGGTACGTAGCTTCTGGGGCCGCGGGGCGCGTGGGGCGGCCCGTCCCCTGCGCTTCACGACGAGGTGGAGGCGGCCATGGCCGGCTTGATCAGGTAGCCGGCGCCGCGCCGGGTGTGGATCATCGGCTCACGCCCGGCGTCGATCTTCCGCCGCAGGTACGAGATGTAGAGCTCGACGACGTTGGCCTGCCCACCGAAGTCGTACGACCACACGCGGTCGAGGATCTGCGCCTTGCTGAGCACGCGGCGCGGATTGCGCATGAGGAAGCGGAGCAGCTCGAACTCGGTGGCGGTGAGGTGGATGTTGTCCCCACCCCGCGACACCTCGTGGCTGTCCTCGTCGAGCATCAGGTCGCCGACGACGAGCACGGACTCGCTGCGCCGGTCGGCGGCGCCGGTCCGCCGGATCAGCCCACGCAGCCGCGCGACGACCTCTTCGAGACTGAACGGCTTGGTCACATAGTCGTCGCCGCCCGCCGTCAGGCCGGCGATCCGGTCCTCGACGGCGTCCTTGGCGGTCAGGAAGAGCACGGGCACTTCCGGCAGCTCGCGGCGCATCCGCCCGAGCACGCTGAGCCCGTCCATGTCCGGCAGCATCATGTCGAGCACGACGGCGTCGGGCCGGAACTCACGCGCGGTCTGCACGGCTCCTGCGCCGTCGCTCGCGGTGCGGATCTGCCAGCCCTCGTAGCGCAGGGCCATGGACAACAGCTCGGTGATGGACTGCTCGTCGTCCACGACAAGAACCCGGACGGGACTCCCGTCCGGCCTCAGCAGTTCGGTACGCCCCTGGGGCGAGGTCGCGGTCATGGTGCAACCATGCGACGCGCCTCTGAGAGCTCCCTTTCCCGAACCTGTGAAAACCCTGAGAAAGCCACAGGCGGCACTCAGGAAACACGCCTCCGCGTGGGCGGGGGTCACGCGCGTGCGGGGGTCAGCCGAGTCCGAACGGCTGCTCAGCCGAGCCCGAACGGTGGCTCAGCCGAGCCCGAACGGTGGCTCAGCCGAGCCCGAACAGCGCGACCGCGTTCTCCCGGCAGACGGCCCGCACCCAGTCGTCCCCGAGACCGAGCCGCTCGATGGCCTCCAGCTGGTGCATGTACGGATACGGGATGTTCGGAAAGTCGCTGCCGAGCAGCACCCGGTCCCCGAGATCGGCGAGCCGCCCCAGCTCGTCCCTGGGGAACGGTGTGTGCCGCTCGACGAAGTCGGTGAACGCCATGGTCGTATCGAGCCGCACCTGCGCATACCGCTCGGCGAGCGCGAGAAAGTCGGTGTACTCGGGCATCCCCATGTGCGCGACCACCAGCGGCAGCCGCGGATGCCGGGCGAGCAGCCGCGCGATCGGCTCGGGCCCGGTGTGCTTGCCGGGCGCGGGCCCGGACCCGCAGTGCGTCACGATCGGCACCCCGGCCTCGGCGAGCAACCCCCACACGGGGTCGAGCAGCGGATCGTTCGGCTCGTAGGCCCCCACCTGCACATGCGCCTTGAACACCCGCGCCCCCGCCTCCAGTGCCTGGCGCACATACGCCTCGACGCCCGGCTCGGGGAAGAAGGTGGCGGTGTGCAGACAGTCGGGCGTACGGGCGGCGAAGTCGGCGGCCCACTCGTTCAGCCACGGCGCCATCCCCGCCTTGTGCGGATACAGCATCGAGGTGAAGGCCTCGACCTTGAACTCCCTTAGCCTGGCGAGTCGTTGCCCCTCTTCCTCGCGGTACGTGATCGGCCACTCGGTCCCGACGAGCGGCCCTGCGGAGTCGAAGTACGCCCACACCTTGCGCAGCACACGCTCGGGCATGAAGTGGGTGTGCACGTCGACGAGGCCGGGCAGCCGGTACCGGTCGAGGAACGCGGCGACCTGCTGGGCCTCGGGCACGGTGTCGGGCTCAGTCACGCTGGAACTCCTGACTGCGCTCGACCTTGGCGACGTGCACGGTGTACCGCTCGTACCACTCGGCGCGGCCCTGCTTCTGTACGGCGCGGTGCTCGCCGGCGGACCGCCACTGCTCGATGGCGTCGGAGTCGCGGAAGTACGAGACGGTGATCCCGAGCCCACCGGGATTGCGCGCGGACTCGTGCCCCAGGTACCCCGGTATCTCCTTGACCAGCTCGTCCATCCGGTCCGATGCCTCTCCGTAGCCACGGTCTCCCGGGGTCCGCACGGAGCTGAACACCACGACGTAATAGGGCGGTTCGAAGGCGGGCACCGGCCGGACCGCCGGCCCGTCAGCCGCATCGACGTGATCACTCATGTCCATACGATCCCCCGTTCCCGGGCGCGGGGAAAGGGAATTGGCCGATCGGCCGGTACTCGACCGGAGTCCGCTAGAAGAGCCCACCCTGCACCCCCGGCACCTCGCGCACCGCGAGCCTCGCCCCACTCGCCCCCTCCGGCACCCTCTCCAACGGCCACCCGGCAAGCACCCTCACATCAACAACAAGCCGCCGCTCACCGCCAGCCTCCACGAGATGCAGATCAGGCCCAGCAGCAGCCACCACCCGCCCCGCGACGACATCCCCCACACCGAGCCCACTCACAACACCATCAACCCGGTCGATCCCCGCCAGCCCAAAAGCCTCCCCGTGATCCACCACCTGGCACGGCAGCCGCTCCAGCGACTCGGGCCACCCGTCGAGCCCCGCCGCGACGCCATGCGCCCGCACCAGCTCGGCGCCCCGCTCACCGACCCCCGGCAGCCCGCCCCGCACGGCCCGCTTCCTCTCGTACGGAATCCGATCCGGCACCCCGAGCGCCACCCGCAGCAGCTCCTCGGCCCGCCGCGCCGCCATCAAGGGCCCCTGCCCCAGCCACGTAAAGGCGACGGCCCCCTGCTCCAACAGCCGCGCGCCGCCCCTCGCCACACCCGTGATCCCCACCTTCACGAGTCCGTCCCCGAACCACGCCAAATACACGTGGTACGGCCGCGGGTCATCGGCGATGGTGTCCGCGGCCACGGACCGCGCCCGGTCGATCGCGGCACACTCCGCGCACTGCGCCCGCGTCCCCCGCACCGGCACGGCATCCCGCCCCGAACAGACGGTCCACCGTCCTCCCCGCCACACCCCGAGACACCGCCGCTCCCCACCGACCCGGAACGCAACGCCCTCCCCGAACCGCACCCCACTCTCACGCTCGCCCCCGCCGTCCCCCACCCACCCGAAGACCGGCCCGCCCCCACGCCACCGCATCCCGGTGCACCACCACGTCATACGAGCCAGGATGACGCACGGCACTGACAACACCCGCAAAACGCAAGAGGCCCCGGATTACTCCGGGGCCTCTTGTCTGTGTGCACTCGGCAGGATTCGAACCTGCAACCTTCTGATCCGTAGTCAGATGCTCTATCCGTTAAGCTACGAGTGCTTGTTTTTTCTTTTTTTGTTGTCTCCGTTCCCGGCCTTTCGGCCCGTCCCGGCGACAAGAAGAACATTACATGACTGCCGCCGCCATGTGAAATCCGATTGCCCCACCCCGCCTGACCTGCGAAAACACCCTGCGGGGCAGTCGCCGGCCACACCCGGGAAGCACCGAAGCCCGGCCCTGATGGACCGGGGCTTCGGACCTTGCTGCGGAGGCGGAGGGATCAAGCCCCTCGACGGCTCGCGGCCAAGGGCGGCTGTGCCAGTTGGCACCATCTCCGCACCATCACGAGGCACGTCGACCCGGTGCGTGTGAGCCCCGCAACGAACCCCCGTGATCAATTTCCGTCGCCTCCACGCCGCCGCCTAACGTCCCCCGGACCACACACGCCGGGGGGCGAATCGAGCGGAGCACGACAGTGGCCCACCTGGCACACGGCACATACGCCCTGAGAGGCGTATACGGAGGCGATCCGGTCCTCCCGGACTGGGTGGCGATCCCCTTCTTCGCCCTGCTGATCGGCTACTGCGCATGGCGCTACTGGAGGAGGCGCAAGTGACCTCCCTGGCATACGGGCGCGGGACCGGGAGACTCCTCGGTGCGCTGATCCCTGACTGGCTGGAAATGCCGCTCTTGATCGTGTTCCTCGTCGCGATAGCCGTGGGGTGGGTCGGCATCATCCGCGCCCTCAGCAAGGTGCGCCGCGCGAGGGGCGTGGGGTGGGTCGAGATGGTCCGCACCCTCGTCGAGATGAGCCGTAGCAGGAGATGGCGATGAGGAAGCGTCTCAAGAAGATCGGCGCGGCGCCTGGTGGTGCTGCTATCGGATTCGGCGGGGGCGGTGGGAGTCTCCTCGGCGAGACCGGCGGCACTCCCATGGCGTGGTGGCTGTGCGCCGTCGTGGGCGTCGCCCTCGCCCTGATGATCGTGTACATCATCAAGGGCATCCGTGACGTGGACCGCATGTCGGATCTGAACCGATGAAGCCGACCGTTCTGACCTACTCGGTGATCGCCATCGCGGCCGTCGTCGTCTTCGGCGCCGAGGGCCTCATCACCGGTCACTGGGGTGGCGCGATCGGCGGTGCGGTGGGTGCTGGCATTGTCAGCCCCTGGCTCAAGCGGCGCCGTCACCGCCGCGACCTGGCTCGCCACGCAGAGCGTGTTCGGATCCAACGAGAGGCACAGCTGCGACCGATGCGGCCCCGCACCGACCAGCCGGAGACCGGCAGTGGACAAGGCGGGCGACGGTGATCATTAACATCCTGGTCCGGATCATGTACGCGCTGATCTTCGGCGGCATGGTCGCCTACGTCGCCCAGGGCCTGTTCCACGACGGCTGGGTGTCGGCGGCCTTCGGTGCCGTCACCGTCGCCGTCTTCGGGGCCTGGAACCTGCGCCGGGCCACGGTGCCCCGCGACAAGCAGCTCGGCAGCTCCGGCACCCGTCTCAGCCGGTTCCTTCCCACCCGTACCGGTCTCGTGGTCATGCTCGTCGCGCTCGTGCTGGCCGCGGGGCTCGCCTGGGTCGGCGCGGGCGACTGCCCCACGACAGATGCCGCCGGGCAGTGCGGCATGCCCAGCCACATGAACTGGTAGCCGACGGGCCGTGAACGTTGCGACCGTACGGGTGCCGCAGAGCAGTGACGAAGTAGGTCGGCGTCGCTGTCCGACCGACCCGGCGTTCTCTCCTGAGGAGCACTACGCGTTCGCTCGGCGGAGACGCTCGGCCGCCTGTGCGCGGACGGCGTCACCGGACTTCGGGGAGTCGCCGTGCAGTGCCTCCCAGCGGGCATTGTGCGCCGCCGGCCACAGACTGGCGGCCCACGCGATCTCCTGCTCCTCCACTGTGAAGCGGCGGCCCCGGGCTTCCTGATAAGCGGCCAGGAACGCGGAAGAACTCTCGACCGGAGCCAAGGTCGGCGGCGAGACGCTGGCGAACGCCCCGCACGCCGCACCCACCAGTGCCGCCTCCGGCTGCCACGCCAGGCTGTCCCAGTCGTGCACGGCCCACACCTCACCGTCTTGCCAGCGGAGATTCTGCGCTTCGAAGTCGGCGTGGCCCAGCACGCACGGCAGGTCGGTGGCCAGCATCCGCGTCCGGGCCCGCTCGGCCGTTTCGACGACGTACTCAGGCACAGCGCTCTGGTCCCCCTCATCGAGGAAGTCGATGGCCGGCCACGTCCCTGAGTCCGTATGGTCCCAACGCACCCAGCGCGGATTCGGCAGCGGCGGCGCCACGGTCACCTCGGCAAGTTCGGCCATCAGCCGGGCGAACACCGCCGCGTAGCGCACAGCGATGTCCGGCGAGTTGCCGCCCAGCAGTTCACCGCCCGACCTGGACTCTTCGGCGTGCACAGCCAGCGCACCGACGCCGACCACGGGTGTGAGCGGCCGGGCGCACGGAAACCCCCGCTCCGCCAACCGGGACTGTGCGGCGAGACACGAAGCGGCCCGGCCGTCGTCCTCCCGCGCCTTCACCACGACGTCTCGCCCACCGACCAGCCAACCCGGCAGGTCATCCAACGTCATGGCGACGACTGTGCCAGCTCCGTGCCGTCCGGACTCTGAATTCGCTTCGGAAACGACTCAGGGAGCCCGCGTCATCAGACACGAGCTCCCTGGCCATGAGTGCGGAGGCGGAGGGATTTGAACCCTCGATGGGGGGTAAACCCCAAACCGCATTAGCAGTGCGGCGCCATAGACCGGACTAGGCGACGCCTCCAGCGCAGCTCCCTCTCGCGGATGCGCGAGTGGGTGCGTGCAGATGATGACACAGCTGAACGCCGCCTCACCAATCGCCCCCCACGGTACTAGGAGGGCAGGCCACAGGGCAAAGCCTGGGGTGTCGGGCCGCAACGTCGGGGTGGGTACGGGCGTTGAACACGGCATGTTCATGCGCGTTTCTCATCGGCTCATCGGCTCCGTCGCGACCGTCGTCGGTCCGCTCGCCCTCCTCGCCGCCACCCCCGTCGCCGCGCACGCGGGCGCCGGGCCCGGGCTCGACCACCTGACCATCACCGTCGCCGACTCGGACAACGGCAGCGACGGGACGTACGAGCTGGAGTGTTCGCCCGCGGGCGGGACGCACTCGGATCCCGGCGCGGCCTGCGGGCGGCTCGACGAGCTGGAGGCGCAGGGCGTGGACCCGTTCGCTCCCGTCGCAGACGACGCGCGCTGCACCATGCAGTACGGGGGCCCGGCCACCGCCCGCGTCACGGGGACCTGGCACGGCCGCGTCGTCGACTCCTCCTACGCGTTGAGCAACGGGTGCGAGATCGGGCGGTGGCAGCAGATGGAGCCCGTGCTGCCTGCGACCGGGCCGTGACCCTCGGTCCAATGGTCACAGGGTCGTGACTCTGCCCGCTCGGGATCCCCACATCCTCTACGTGGGCTCCGTCGCATCCGGCGCCTCCAGTCCAACCTCTGCCCGTAGACTCCCTCCCGTGATACGCCGCGGACCACGAGGCAGGATGGTCCGCGCGGTCGGCAAGTCGCAGTAATCAGGGAGGAACCGTCGTCGTGAGCAGCAGGCCATCCCGAGGCGCTGCTCGCCTCGCAGCCATACTTGACGCGCTTCCGGACGGGCTGTTGCTCGTCAACACCAACGGAACCGTGGTCAACGCCAACTCCATTGCCCTGGAGTCCTTCGAGGCTCCGGGCACGGCACTTGTGGGGCGCGGCCTGCTCGACCTGCTGCCCGAGTTCGACTCACGGCTGATCCCCGGCTCCATGCGCCGGCCCGACACCGTGACCGACGAACGCGGGCGCACCAAGCCGACGCGAATGACCGCGCGGCGCACCGACGCTGTCGAGTTCCCCGTCGAGGTGACCTCCGCGAATCTCGCGGACGGCGCACGGGACGCGGTGGATCCGTACGGCTCCAGCGGCGGCCAGAACTACAGCGGCTCCGAGCTGCTCATGCTCGTCGTGCGGGACCTGTCGGGCGCCGTCGACACCGAGGCCGAACTGGCCCGTTCGCAGCGGCAGACCGAGATGATTCTGCGTGCCGCTTCCGAGGGTGTCGTCGGGACCGACACCGATGGACGCATCGTGCTCGTCAATCCCGCCGCCGCGCAGATCCTCGGCTTCCGGGCCAGCGATCTGGGCGGGCAGGAGCTGCACCCGCTCATCCTGCACTCGCGTCCGGACGGCGAACCGTTCCCGTACGAGGAGTCCCCGCTCGCCGACACGCTGCGCTCCGGGCGCAAGCATCGGGTGCGCGGCCAGGTGCTGTGGGCGAAGAACGGCGCCAAGGTGCCCGTCGACATGACGACGGCGCCGGTGCGCGACGGGGACCAACTGGTCGGCGCCGTCCTGACCTTCGCCGACCGCCGCTCCGTCGAGAAGCTGTCCGTCGAGCACGCCGAGGAGATCGCCCGGCGCGACGAGGCCGCCGAGCGGGAGCGCGAGGAGCGCGCCGCCGAGCTGCAGCGGGTTACTGAAGAGAGCGCTGCCGAGCTGCAGCGGGTCACTGAGGAGAGCACCGCCGAGTTGGCGCGGGTGCGCGAGGAGCTGGGCTCGGAGCTCACCTCCGTACGCGAGGAGCTGACCGGCGAACTCGCCGCCGTCCGCGAGCAGCACGCCGAGGAGCTGTCCGCCGAGAAGGAGCGGGGCGCCGCGCTCGCGGAGCGCGAGAAGGACCGTTACGAGGCCCTGGCGGCACGGCACACGCAGCTGCTCGCCGTGCTCGGGCAGTCGCTGCGCGGGCCGTTGGACGAGCTGCGGCACGAGCTGAGCCAGCTCGCCGCCGACGACGCGGGACAGCTGTGGCCCGAGGCCAACCAGGTGCTGCACCATCTGGCCGCCGGGTACTCGCGGATGACGACGCTCGTCGACAACGTGCTGGCCTATCAGACCTTGGACGAGGGCGGTTCCCTGCTCTCCCGTACGAACGTCATGTTCGACGCCGTCGTGGCCGCCGGTGTCGACGGGGCCGTCGAGCTGATCGGGCCCGGCCGGGTGCAGTTCGCCGTGCACGCGCCGCCGATCGAGGCCGAGGTGGACGCGGGACGGCTCGCGACCGCGCTCGCGCACCTGATCGCCGACGTCGCCGGAATCGACGCGACCGGCAACGCCCGGACGCCCGCCGCCCCCGGATACGTCGACTCGACCGTCGTCGTGGCCGCCGCGCAGCGGGGCGCGAATGTACGTATCGAGGTACGCGGCCCCTACTCGGGCGGTGACCCGGTGCACGGGCCGATCGTGCACGGCATCGTGCGGGCGCACGGCGGTGTGCTGCAGACGCACGAGATGCCGGGGATGAGCGGCAGCGCGTACGTCCTCGAAGTGCCGATCGGCACGGGGGCCGGAGTTGTTCCGGCGGGCGGGGCCGTTCCTGCGGCCGGAGTCGTCCCCGACGTTCCCGGTGCCGGCGGTGTTCCCGACCAGGACGCGGGGCCCGCTGCGGCTCCCGACGGCGTGCCCGCCAATGTCTCCGTCGAGGGCTCCGAGGCCACCGAGACCCAGGAGGCCTCCTCCGAGGCGAACGCGAACCTTCCCGCGCAGGCCACCGGTGGAGGCAGCAGGCGCCGCAGGGCGCGGCGGGCCGCCGGTCCCTCGACGGACGCGTTCCTTGAGAGCAGCGTGTCGGGCGGCGGGCAGCCGGCAGCGACCCCCTCCAGCGGTACGGGCCGCAGGCGCGGACGACCCGCACCGGAGGAAGCGGCCGCCCAGGGCTCCGTGGTGACCTCGACCGAACACGAGGCGGCTTCCCCGGCGTTGGGCGAGACGGTGCCGCCGCAGGGCGTGCCCGCGCCGACCGGGCGCAGGGCCCGACGCGCCGGACGTCAGGAGCAGGCCGCCCTGCCCGCGCTGCCGTCCGGTTCCACGCCCGATGGTGAGCAGAGGGCCGAACCGGCTCAGGGCGAACTGGAGTTGGCCGGGGCCGGCGCCGGGCAGCCGTCCGGTCGGCGGGGGCGGCGTGCGCTCGGCAGCGCGCAGCCCGATCAGGACTCGCAGAACGCACAGGCCGCGCAGAACACGCAGGCTCCGCAGAACGCACAGGGCGCTCCCGCGCGTGGGCAGCAGGCGAGGACACAGCAGGCGGGTCCGCGCGAGGTGTTCGCGCTGCCGCCCGCCGCGGCAGACCGCACGCCGGAGGCCCGGGTTGAGGCCGAGGCCAATGCTGAGGCCAATGCCGAGGTCAATGCCGAAGTGCGGGCTGAAGCGCAGCCCGAGATGCAGGCCGGTGCGCAGGCCGATGTGCAGGCCGCCCCCGGTGACGTACCGCAGGACGTGCAGGACGCGCCGGACGCCCCGCAGGAGAGCGGCGCGCAGCCCCAGCCGCAGCCCCTTCCGTTGCCGGACGAGGCGCACCAGCACGACACCGCCGAGGCGCACCCCGCCCAGGACCACACGCCGCCGCAGCCGCACCCGGCGCAGCCCACTCCTGCCCTGGGCACGCCCACTGCGAGTGGCACGGGCGGCGCGCTGCCGCCGGAGAACAAGCCGAGCAGCCAGCCGGTCAGCAAGCCGGAGGAACTGGCGGCGGATCAGGAGCAGGGGCAGAGCCGGGGACAGGGACGGGCTCAGGCCCAAGCGCAGGGCCAGGCCCAAGCCCAGGGCCAGGCCTCGAACCAAGCAGCCCCCCAGCCGGCCACGCAGCCGGAACCCCAACCGGCCCCCCAGCCGAAGCCCGAATCGGCGACACAGCCGGGGGCCCAGCCGCAGCCGGAGCCGGAGCCGGAGCCGCAGAGTGCCCCGGCCGACGAACCGGAGAGCGCCCCGACGGCCCCGGCCGAGAGCGCCCCGGCCCCCGCCGGAGCCCAGCCGCTGCCCGCCGAGGCCCCGAAGCCCCAGGCCCAGGCTCAGGACCAGGCCCCGTCCGGTGACACGAACTCGACGCAGGGGCGCGCCTTCAGCGTGCGCACGCTCGGGCAGGGCGTGCCGTTCGGGCGCCAGGTCGCCTCGCAGCAGCGTCGTCCGCAGCCGCCGGCTCCCCAGCCGCTTCCGCCGCAGGCCCCGCCGCGACCGAGCACCGCACCGCAGCAGAGCCCTGCGCAGGGGCAGACGCAGGGCCAGACACAGGGCCAGACACAGGCCGGTTCGGGGACGCTCGGCGGTTCCGGCACACTCGGCGGTTCCGGACGACGGCGCAAGCTGTCCAACCGCCAGGAGAACCGTCAGGAAGGCCGACAGGACGCCCGCAAGGACGCCCGCAAGGAGCAGCCGGACACCGGCAGCACCACGCAGCCCCCGGCGCAGAACACTCCGCCGAACACCCCTGCCCAGGGCACCGCTCAAGGCACGCCCCCACAGGGCACGCAGGCCAGGCCGCACCCGCAGCCCCCGCTCCTCTCGCCGAACGACTCCGAGGGCGGTGGCCGCGCGTACGCGATCGGCGCGCCCGACCAGGACGGCGTCGAGGGCCCGGAGCCGCTGGACGGCCCCGGCGGTGCCGTGGAGGTCGCGAACCGGCCGCAGCCGATGCCGATGGACGACGAGTTGCCGCCCGAGCCGCTCGACAACCCGCGCCGGCTCCTCGTCTGGCCCGCGCCGGACGTGGCGACGCAGCAGGCGCTGAGCGACCGCGGCTACCGCCCGGTGACCGTGCACTCCCGTGAGGAGGTCGACGCGCAGATCGCGGCGTTCCCCGCCGCCCTGTTCGTGGACCCGCTGACCGGGCCGATCACACGGACCGCGCTGCAGTCGCTGCGCCAGGCGGCCGTCGCGGCCGAGGTGCCGGTCCTGGTGACCGCGGGCCTCGGACAGGCGACGCGCGAGGCCGCGTACGGCGCCGACCCCGCCGTGCTGCTCAAGGCGCTCGCCCCTCGGGACAGCGAGCAGCACCCGCCGCGGGTGCTGCTGATCGAGGAGCACGAGGAGATCGCGCTCGCCCTGACCGCGACCCTGGAGCGGCGCGGGATGCAGGTCGAGCGGGCCGCGAACGACGCGGACGCGGTAGCCATCGCGTCCGAGCTGCGGCCGAACCTCGTGGTCATGGATCTGCTGCAGGTACGTCGCCGGCAGGCCGGAATCATCGACTGGCTGCGCGCGAACGGGCAGTTGAACCGCACTCCGCTGGTCGTCTACACGGCCGCCGTGGAACCCGCCGACCTGCCGCGGCTCGCGGCGGGGGAGTCGGTGCTGTTCCTGGCGGAGCGGTCGACGAGCACCGAGGTGCAGGGCCGGATCGTGGACGTACTGGCGAAGATCGGCACGAACTGAGTCTCAACACACGTACGGGGGCGGCCCTTTCGGGCCGCCCCCGTTTCACGTGAAACAGGCCGTCACAGCCTGGTGACGTCCAGGCCCCCCTCCGCGTACTGCTTGCGCAGCACCTTCTTGTCGAACTTGCCGACGCTGGTCTTCGGGACCGCGGGGACGATCGTCCAGCGCTCCGGCAGCTGCCACTTGGCGACCTTCTCGGCGAGGAACGAACGCAGCGTCTCGAAGTCGGCGCTCGCTCCCTCCTTCAACACCACCGTGGCGAGCGGTCGTTCGCCCCACTTGTCGTCGGGCACGGCGACGACCGCGGCCTCGGCGACGTCCGGGTGGGACATCAGCGCGTTCTCCAGGTCGACGCTGGAGATCCACTCACCGCCGGACTTGATGACGTCCTTGGCGCGGTCGGTGAGCGTGAGGAAGCCGTCGGGGCTGATGGTGCCGACGTCGCCGGTCTTCAGCCAGCCGTCCTCGCTGAACTTGTCCTCGGGGCGCAGCAGTTCATTGCCGTAGCCGCCGTAGTAGGAGCCCGCGATCCAGGGGCCGCGCACCTCCAGCTCGCCCGCGGACTCGCCGTCCCAGGGCAGTTGCTCGCCGCCGGGGCCGGTGAGCCGACCCTCGACGCCGGCCGGGAAGCGGCCCTGCGTGAGCCGGTACGCGAACTCCTCCTCGCTGCCCGGCTCGGCGCTCGCCGGGGGACGGGCGACCGTGCCGAGCGGGGACGTCTCCGTCATGCCCCAGGCGTGGCAGACCCGCATGCCCAGGTCGTCGAACGCCTTCATCAGCGAGGGCGGACAAGCCGCTCCGCCGATGGTGACCTGCGTGAGCGTGGAGACGTCGCGCGGCTTGGCGGTGAGTTCGGCGAGCAGGCCCTGCCAGATGGTGGGGACGGCCGCGGCGTGCGTGGGGCGCTCGGACTCGATCATCTCGGCGAGCGGCGCGGGCTGCAGGAAGCGGTCCGGCATCAGCATGTTCACGCCGGTCATGAACGTGGCGTGCGGCAGTCCCCAGGCGTTGACGTGGAACTGGGGGACGACGACGAGCGAGGTGTCGGCGTCCGTGAGGCCCATCGACTGCGTCATGTTGACCTGCATGGAGTGCAGGTAGATGGAGCGGTGGGAGTAGACGACGCCCTTCGGGTCGCCCGTGGTGCCGGAGGTGTAGCACATGGCCGCGGCCCGACGTTCGTCCAGCTCGGGCCAGTCGTACGTGGTCGGCCGGTCCGCGATCAGCTCCTCGTACTCGTGCACCTGCGCGGAGGCACCGTCGAGTACGGAGCGGTCGCCGGGCCCGGACACCACGATGTGCTCGACCGTCGGCAGCTTCGAGAGCAGCGGGGCGATCATCGGGAGCAGCGAGCCGTTGACGAGGACGACCTTGTCGGCGGCGTGGTTCACGATCCACGCCAACTGCTCTGCGGGCAGCCGCAGGTTGAGCGTGTGCAGGATCGCGCCCATGCACGGCACGGCGAAGTACGCCTCGACGTGCTCCGCGTTGTTCCACATCAGCGTGGCGACCCGGTCGTCCTCGCGCACGCCGAGCTCGTCGCGCAGCGCGTTCGCGAGCTGGTTCGCGCGCTCGGCGGCCTCGCGGAAGCTGCGGCGGTGCGGCTCCGCCTCGCCGGTCCACGTGGTGATCTGGGACGAACCGTGCACCCGCGCGCCGTGTTGAAGAATGCGGGTCACGGTCAGCGGTACGTCCTGCATCGTGCTCAGCACGGCGTCCTCCCGGTGGGCGCTACGGAGCAGTAAGGGTCCGCTGATTCTCACTGCATACCGGGTGGTATGTCACTACTTCCCGGGATGATCGATCACCGAATCACCCAGGACTCACCGCTGGTCACGCCGTGTGCCGCAGTTCCGGGTCCTCCCGGAGCTTGCCGAGCGCCCGCGACACCGCGCTCTTCACGGTGCCGATGGAGACGCCGAGCACCTGGGCCGTCTGGGCCTCGCTCAGGTCCTCGTAATAGCGCAGGACGACCATCGCCCGCTGCCGCGCGGGCAGTTTGGTGATGGCCCGCCACATCGCGTCGTGCAGCGCCTGCTGTTCGGCGGGGTCCCCGGCCGGGGTCTCCCGGTGCTCCGGCAGCTCGTCGCAGACGAACTCGTCGACCTTGCGCTTGCGCCACTGCGAGGTCCGGGTGTTCAACAGGGCCCTGCGCACATAGCCGTCGAGCGCCCGGTGGTCCTCGATCCGGTCCCATGCGACGTATGTCTTCGCGAGCGCGGTCTGCAGCAGGTCCTCGGCGTCGCACGGGTTCGACGTCAACGACCGGGCGGTGCGCAGGAGCACCGGCTGACGCGCCCGGACGTACGACGCGAACGACGGGTACATCGCGGGTGCCGGACGCGTCACGGAGTGGGTGCGCTTCACGGACGCGGGTGCCGGACGCGTCACGGAGTGGGTGCGCGGCGCGGCCTCGGCTGCGCTGGTGCGGACAGGCGCCAGAGTTGCGGTCATGGCTACACGCTATGAGCGCCCCCTACTTCCGGGGATCGGCCGGAGGTCCCGAAGCTGCGTCCGCCTCAGGTTGTACGAGGGGTGCTGGCCCCACCTCCTGAAGGTGGAGTCGGGGGCGGGGTCCCCTGGGGGACGGCCCTGACTCCCCTTCGCGCGGACGGGCCCGGTTCTCGCGGGCGGAAGCCGGTGCACGCACCCCGTTCAGCCGTCCGCCCCCAGGATAAGACCCGACGTGGGAACCCCGGTGCCCGCCGTGACCAGCGCGGTGGCCGCGCCGGATATCTGGTTCACGGCCGTGCCGCGCACCTGGCGCACGCCCTCCGCTATCCCGTTCATACCGTGCAGATACGCCTCGCCCAGCTGCCCGCCATGGGTGTTGAGCGGCAGCCTCTCCTCCGCCACGAACCCGGCCGCCTCGCCCGGCGCGCAGAAACCGAATTCCTCCAGCTGCATCAGCACGAACGGCGTGAAGTGGTCGTAGAGAATCCCCACGTCGATCCCGTCGGGGCCGAGCCCGGCCGTGCGCCACAACTGCCGCGCCACGACGCTCATCTCGGGCAGACCCGTCAGCTCGTCCCGGTAGAAGCTCGTCATCTGCTCCTGCGCGCGGCCCGCGCCCTGCGCCGCAGCCCGGATCACCGCGGGCGGGTTCGGCAGATCGCGCGCCCGCTCCACGCTGGTGACGACGATCGCCTGCCCGCCGTCCGTCTCCTGGCAGCAGTCGAGCAGCCGCAGCGGGTCGACGATCCAGCGGGACTCCGCGTGGTCGGCGAGCGTGATCGGCTTCTCGTAGAAGTACGCCGCCGGGTTCGTCGCCGCGTACTTGCGGTCGGTGACCGCGACATGTCCGAAGGCCTCGGGGGTCAGCCCGTACGTGTGCAGATAGCGCTGCGCCGCCATCGCCACCCAGGACGCTGGGGTGAGCAGCCCGAACGGCAGGTTCCAGCCGAGCGCCGCGCCCTCCGCCGACGGCTCCCTGTGCTGCACGCCCGAGCCGAAGCGCCGGCCCGAACGCTCGTTGAAGGCCCGGTAGCAGACCACCACGTCGGCCACGCCGCTCGCCACCGCGAGAGCGGCCTGCTGCACGGTGCCGCAGGCCGCGCCGCCTCCGTAGTGCACCCGCGAGAAGAAGGAGAGCTCCCCCATGCCCGCGGCCTGCGCCACGGTGATCTCCGGGTTGGTGTCCATGGTGAAGGTGACCAGGCCGTCGACATCGGACGGGGACAGGCCCGCGTCGTCGAGCGCCGTGTGCACCGCCTCCACCGCGAGCTTCAGCTCGCTGCGTCCGGAGTCCTTGGAGAACTCCGTGGCGCCGATGCCGACGATCGCGGCCTTCCCGCCGAGTTGGTCCTTGCCGCGCACGCTCATGCCGCGCTCCCCTCGGAGACGGTGACCGTGACCGTGCCGGTGACGTGGCTGCCGATGCCGTTCCTGCCGACGACCTTCACCTGCGCCGTGTCGCCTTCCACCTCGGCGATCGTGCCGCTCAACACCATGGTGTCGCCCGGATAGTTGGGCGCCCCGAGCCGTATCGCGACCTTACGAAGGACGGCGTCGGGCCCGAAGTGGTCGGTGATGTAGCGCCCCACCAGGCCGTTCGTCGTGAGGATGTTCATGAAGATGTCGGGGGAGCCCTTCTGGTGCGCCAACTCCGCGTCGTGGTGCACATCTTGGTAGTCGCGGGACGCGATCGCCCCGGAGACGATCAGCGTCCGGGTGATCGGGATCGCCAAGGGGTCGAGCTCGTCCCCCGCCTTCATCTCGAACCGCGCTCCAGCCTTCGTCCCGAACCGCGCTCCGGCCTTCATGCGGCCTCCCCTCCGTCGGCCGCGCCCGCTCCCGACGCGATCACTTCGCCCAGCTCCTCCAGGAGTTCGGCGCCGCACCCCAGATATCCGTCCAGCTGCCGACCCCACAGGAAGTGCCGGTGCACCGGATGGTCCAGGTCGGCGCCCATGCCGCCGTGCAGATGCTGGCCCGTGTGCACGACCCGCTTGCCCGCCTCCGAGGCCCACCAGGCCGCGGTCAGCGCATGGCTCTCGTGGTCGAGCCCGGCGTCGCGCCGCCAGGCCGCCTCGTACGCGGTCACCCGGATCGCCTCGATGTCCATGTACGCCTCCGCGGCGCGGAGTTGGACGCCCTGCTTGGCGGCGAGCGGCCTGCCGAACTGCTCCCGCTCGTTCGTGTACGCCACGGCGCGGTCAAGCGATCCCGCGCAGACCCCGGCCTGCAGCCCGGCGAAGGCGGTCCGGGCGGCCGCGAGCACGTCCCCGTACGCCTCGGGGCCGCCGATCCGCTCGGCCTCCACTCCGTCGAGCACGAGCCGCCCCGCGGACCAGGGTGCGGTCAGCTCGACCGGCTCGCACCCGGCGTCCCGCGCCCGCGCCATCCACAGGCTGTGGACATCTTTTTCGGTTTCGCCCCGCACCGCCACCAGTACGTGCGTCGCGTCCCGCAGCCACGGCACCCACGGCACGGCCCCGCTCAGCCGCGCCCGCCCGTCCGGCAGGGTGTCCACCACGATCCCACCACGCGCGGGAAACGCCCCCGCCGCCACGGCCGAACCGTCCCGGAGCCCCGGCAGCAGCCGCTCCCGCTGCTCGTCCGTGCCGTGCGCCGCCACCGCAAGCAGGCCGTACACACAGCTCGCGGCGAACGGCACCTGCGCCGTCGTCCTGCCCTGTTCCTCCAGCATCAGGACGAGCCCGAGCAGCCCGGTCTCCTCCACCGCGCCCACGAGGCCCGCCGCGCCCAGCTCCTTCCAGAGCTCGCCGTCCGTGCCGCCGCCGAGGCCCGCGAGCCGCTCCGGCGTGGACAGATCCCCGAAGATCCGCGCGGCGAGCTCCCGCGCCGCCTCCTGCTCGGGGGTAGGGGTGAAGTCCATGTCAGACCTCACCACCCTCGGCCTCGTCGACCACACGGAAGACGGGCAGCTCCAACTCGTCGTCCACAGCGAGGTATTCGAGACGTACGGGCATCCCGATCCGTACCTTGTCGCTCGACACCCCCACGACGTTGCTCACCATGCGCACGCCCTCGGCCAGCTCGATGAGCACCACCGCGTAGGGCCCCGGTGCGTCAGCACCATGATCAGACACAGTGAAGGCCGGGAAGGGCGGGTGGTGCATGACCACATAGCTGTAGACGGTGCCCTCGCCGCTCGCCTCGACGGTGTCCCACTCCTGCCCGCCGCATGTGTTGCACCCCGGCAGCCAGGGGAAGCGCAGCGTCTCGCACGCGCGGCAGCGCTGGATGAGCAGCCGGTGGTCGGCGACGCCCTCCCAGAAGCCGGCGTTGTCCCGGTTGATGACGGGGCGCGGCCGCTGTGGCTTGTCCTTCTTCGCTGCCGGGCCGCCTGAACTCCGCCTGGCGGGCGTGTACTTCAAGATCCTGAACAGATGCGTCCCGGCGATCTCTCCTCCCACCCGGACGTTCATCCGCGTCGTGATGAAGTGCCCCGTGCCCAGCTTCGTCGTCTTCAGTGGCGAGACCGACTCGATCACCGAGTCGTACGTGATCGCGTCACCGGGCCGAAGCGGCCGCAGATACTCCTGCTCGCAGTCGGTGGCGACCACCGAGGTGTACCCCGCGCCTTCGAGCAGCGCGAACAGCTCGTCGTGGGCCGGCGAGCGCCCCTCGTAGCTGGTCAGACCCGCCATCGTCCAGGCCTGCAGCATGGTCGGCGGCGCGATCGCGTCCGGCCCCTCGTAGGCGGGGTTCGTATCGCCCATGGCCTCGCACCAGTGCCGGATCATCGGCGCGTTCACCGGGTCGAGGCCCTCGGCCTCGGTGGCCGCGACCCGCCCCTCGAAGGTCCTCAACTTCTCGTACGCCAAGGGCTCGTGCCCCATGAACTCCTGCCCCGCAACACCCGCGCTCACCGCTTCCCCCTCCGCATCCCGAGCCGCATCGTCGCCACGATCTCGCGCTGCACCTCACTCACCCCGCCGCCGAAGGTGTTGATCTGCGCCGCGCGGTTCATCCGCTCCAACTCGCCCTCACCCACACCCGCCGCACCGCCCCCCGTACCACCGAACGCGCCGGGCGAACCGGCCCTCACCCACCCGGCGTCGCCCGCGATCTGCTGACATATTCGATACGTCTCGACCGCGGATTCCGTTCCCGCGAACTTCACGCCGCTGGCGTCTCCGGGGGCCAGTCGACCCGCCCCGACATCCCCCACCAAACGCCAGTTGAGCAGGCGCGTTGCCGCCAGCCGGGCATGCGCTTCGGCCAGTTGGGATCGGACCCAAGGCGTGTCAACGCGGCGCTCGCCGGTCACTGGATCGGGGGTACGGGCGGCGTCGGCCACCCGCTCGTAGAAGTCCTCGGCCTGCATCCCGATCGCGGCGAGGGCGACCCGCTCGTGATTGAGCTGGTTGGTGATCAGGCCCCAGCCCGCGTTCTCCTCGCCGACGAGGTTCGAACCGGGGACCCGGATCCCGTCGTAGTACGTGGCCGTCGTGGTCAGGCCGCCGACGGTGTCGATCGGGGTCCACGAGAAACCGGGTGCGTCGGTCGGCACGAGGATGATCGAGATGCCCTTGTGCTTGGGCGCCTCGGGGTCGGTCCGGCAGGCGAGCCAGATCCAGTCGGCGTTCTGCGCGTTCGACGTGAACACCTTCTGCCCGTCGATCACCCAGTCGCCGCTCGCTTCGTCGCGCACCGCGCGCGTGCGCAGGGACGCGAGGTCCGTGCCCGCCGAGGGTTCGCTGTAGCCGATCGCGAAGACCAGGTCGCCCTTGAGGATCCGGGGAAGGAAGTAGGCCTTCTGCTCCTCGGTCCCGTACTTCATGAGCGTGGGGCCGACCGTGTTGAGCGTGACCATGGAGACCGGTGCGCCTGCCCGGTACGCCTCGTCGAAGAACACGAACTGCTCGTCCGCGCCGCGCCCCTGACCGCCGTACTCGACGGGCCAGCCGAGGCCCAGGAGGCCCTCGTCACCGATGCGGCGCAGCAGCCGACGCTGACCGCTCGGATCGTCGGCCGCCGGCGGCCCGCCGGGCATCAACGTACGGAATCTCTCACGCAGTTGAACGCGCAGCTCGCGCTGGCGCTCGGTGGGGGCGAGGTGCACGGCGGCTGCCCTCCAGGACTGGCCTCGTACCGACAAGGGTTTCTGACTGTCCGTCAGATACCGACGGGTGTCAAGAGATCCGCACGCCACCGCCCTGGCCCACACACCACCGCCGCCCGCCACACACGCCTGCGCGGCGGCGCCGAAGCACCGCCGCGCAGACTGTCACGCACCCCACGGAAGACCCCCGCCGCGCAGGAGCCGGCGGATTACCAGAGCTCGGTGAAGTTCACGTTCACGTTCGACTGGTCGATCGCCGTGAAGCCGGAGCCGTTCACCTGAGCCTCGTTGTTCTGGTTGGAGGCGCCGTTGCCGACCGCCTGCTGCTGCGTGGTGGACGAGTTGCCGTAGTTGTCGTCGCCGACGCCGCTGCCGCTGACCGTCGCCACCCCCGCGTTCGATCCGCTGTCCGCGAAGGAGCCGTTGTCGGCCATGGCCACTCCGGAGAAGAGTGCTGCCGCGAGGGGCAGAGCGGCGACGGCGGCGATGGCGCGGGCGGTACGGATGGAAGCCATGTCTATTCCTCCAGGAACAGGAAGTACGCTCCGGGCGCTCGGACGGGGTCCGGCCACCCGTTAAGTACGGGATGTACCAAGGCAGTTGGCCGACCGCCTCGGCGATGTTCACGACGTCGCGAGATCAGAATTGCCCACCGAATCCCCGGCGAACCACCCCGGAAGCCGCTATTCGCTCGCAAGCGTGAGGACATGTCGATAAACCCTCTTCACGCCCACAAAACCCCAGCTCAGGTCGGAGTGGGCCACCTCGGGACCAGCTCGCCCCAAGCGCCACAAACGACGAAGCGTTTCAGCACATTTTTGGTAAATGCTTCCCTCGGATGACCGGCCCCACTTCCCTTCTTCGAACATGCGTACGAAAATAGGGGCATGGCCACCATGGACCGGCACCCGCCCCACTGCCCACCCCACCCGTCTCTCGCGACCCTGGCCCTCGCGCACGCCCTGTCCGCCGCCGAACGCGGGCTCGCCGTCATCCCCCTGGCCAGGACCAAGCTCCCCGCGCTGCCCTCACCGCACCGCAGCGACCCGCCCTCGGCCCCGCGCTGCCACGGCGAATGCGGCCTTCCGGGGCACGGCGTGTACGACGCCTCGACCGATCCGCGCCGCATCCGCGCGCTCTTCGCGGCCGCGCCCCGGGCGACCGGCTACGGCATCGCGTGCGGCCTGGCCCCGCACCACCTCATCGGCGTCGATCTGGACACCAAATCCGGTACGGATGCCTCCGCTTCCCTGCGTGAGCTGGCCTTACGGCATCTCTTCACGATCCCCGACACGGTGGTCGTGGCCACACCGAGCGGCGGCCGGCACCTGTGGCTCTCCGGGCCGCCGGACGCCGTGGTGCCCAATTCCGCGGGCCGCCTCGCGCCCGGCATCGACATCCGGGGCGCCGGCGGCTACCTCGTGGGGCCCGGCTCGCGCACCGAGCACGGCGTCTACGGCACGGTGCCGGGCACCGGGCATCTGCCGCCCGCACCCTGCCCACCGGCGCTTCTGCGCCTGCTCACGCCCCCGCCGCGCGCGCACCACCCCATGACGGGCCGCCCCGGTCAACACGGTCTGGGCCTCGTCCAGTTCGTCCTGAGCGCCCATGAGGGCCAGCGCAACACGCGCCTCTTCTGGGCGGCCTGCCGCGCGTACGAGAACGGCGTCGGTGAGACCCTCTCGGACGCCCTGACGGACGCTGCGGTGCGCACCGGCCTGACGGAGCGCGAGGCCCGCTCCACGATCGCCTCCGCGGAGCGCCTGACGGCGGGTCCGTAGCGAGGCCGATCGGGCCGAACCGCGGCAGCCCCGAACGCGAGCGAGCCCCCGACCCTGATCCCGGGTCGGGGGCTCGCTCAACTACGCGGTGGGTGTGGGATTTGAACCCACGGAGACTCTCGCCTCGACGGTTTTCAAGACCGTTCCCTTAGGCCGCTCGGGCAACCCACCCCGCGCCGCAGCGGTCTTGAAAACCGTCGAGGCGCGGGACCAGGGTAGCGGGTCGGGTCGCGGACCCGATCAGCTGTCGCCCTTGCGCTCGCCCAGGGTCACGTCGACCGTGTGCTCCTTGCCGTCGCGCGTGTAGGTGAGCTTCACGGAGTCGCCCGGCTTGTGCGTCCAGATCTGGCCGATCAGGGTCGGTCCCGAGTCGATGGGCTGGTCGTCGAGCTTCGTGATGACGTCGCCGGGCTTGAGGCCCGCCTTGTCCGCAGGACCGTTCGCCGTGACGGCCGCGGAGCCGCCCGCGCCCTGCTCGGTGATCTTCGCGCCGCCGGTGCCCTCTTCCAGGGAGACGGAGGCACCGATCACCGGGTAGACCGGCTGCCCGGTCTTGATGAGCTGCTGGGCGACCATCTTCGCCTGGTTGATCGGGATGGCGAAGCCGAGACCGATCGAGCCGGACTGGCCCGAACCGCCGCCCATGCCGCCGCTGGAGGCGGACTGGATGGCGGAGTTGATGCCGATCACGTTCCCATTGCCGTCGAGCAGCGGGCCGCCGGAGTTGCCCGGGTTGATCGAGGCGTCGGTCTGCAGGGCGCTCATGTAGGAGGCCTTGCTGGTGCCGGAGCCGTCGCTGGAGGCCACCGGGCGGTCCTTCGCGGAGACGATGCCCGTGGTCACCGTGTTCGACAGGCCGAAGGGCGCGCCGATCGCGATGGTCGAGTCACCGACCGCGACCTGGTCGGAATTGCCGAGGGTGAGCGGCTTCAGGCCGTCCGGCGCGTTCTTGAGCTTGATGACCGCCACGTCGTAGCCCTGCGCCTTGCCGATCACCTCGGCGTCGTACTTCTTGCCGTTCGAGAACGTCGCCGACAGCTTGCCGCCGTCGGCGGCCTCCGCCACCACGTGGTTGTTGGTGAGGATGTGGCCCTGCGTGTCGTACACGAAGCCGGTGCCGGTGCCGCCCTCGCCGCTGTTGCCCTCGGCCTCGATGGTGACCGTGCTGGGCAGTGCCTTGGCGGCGATGCCCGCGACGGTGCCCTTGTCGCGCTTGAGGTCGGCCGGGTTGGAGGCGGAGACGGTGGTCGAGCCGGTGCTCGACCCGTCGCCCCGCTCGGCCGCCCAGTAGCCCACGCCGCCGCCGACCGCGCCCGCGACCAGTGCCGCCGCGATGATCCCGGCGACCAGGCCGCCGCGCCGGCCGCCCGGCTTGGGCGCCGGCTGCTGCTGGTACGAGGCGCCCCAGCCTCCGCCGCCACCGTCCGACGCGTAGGCCGGCACGGCGGGCGGCGGGGGCGGCCAGTCGCCGCCGTGGGCCGGTCCTGCCGCACCCGGCGCGGTGCCCATGGAGGACGCCGCCGACGCGGCGGGCGCTCCGTGGTGCTCGGCGGGCCTCGGCTCCTGGCCCGCAGGGTCAGGTCCGGCCCCCTGGGGAGCCGGCGCGGGAGCAGCGGGAGCGTCCACCGGCACAGGAGGTGCGGACGGGGCCGGTGGAACCTCAGTGCCCTCGTTCTCGGTGCTCACAGCTTTCTCTCCTCGATCCACGGCTGTCGTCGCCGGTCCGTCCTGTCTGGATGCTCAGGGACGCCGGCTGTCGCATGCGCCGCCGTCCCGGCATGGTCCTGTCACGGTCCACTTGTGCTGTTGTACGTCGTCAGCCTTTCCCACGGGACGTCAGGCCACCGTAAGACGAGCCTGTGCGTCCCCTGACATCCTTTACGTCCGGCAAAACGGACGCATCCGCTGGGCCGAACTTTTCCTGGTCGACCGCCGCGCGGTGGCACCATGACGCGGTGACCCTCGCACAACAGCAGCGCATTCAGGTCGTTGCCCACCGCGGTGCCTCTCAGGACGCCCCCGAGCACACATTGGCCGCCTACAAGAAGGCGATCGAGGACGGTGCGGACGGCCTCGAATGCGATGTGCGGCTGACGGCGGACGGTCATCTCGTATGCGTGCACGACCGCCGCATCAACCGTACGTCGAACGGCCGTGGAGCCGTCTCCGCGCTGGAGCTCTCGGACCTCGCCGCCCTCGACTTCGGCTCCTGGAAGGACCGCGAGGAGCGCCCCGACTGGGCGGGCAGCGCGGCCGACACCTCCGTCCTGACCCTGGAGCGCCTGCTGGAGCTGGTGACCGACGCGGGGCGCCGGGTGGAGTTGGCGATCGAGACCAAGCACCCCACGCGGTGGGCGGGGCAGGTGGAGGAGCGCCTGCTGCTCCTGCTCAAGCGGTTCGGTCTGGACGCCCCGGCGCCCGACGAGCCCTCGCGCGTGCGCGTGATGAGCTTTTCCGCGCGCTCCTTGTCGCGTGTCCAGGAGGCCTCTCCGACGCTGCCGACGGTCTACCTGATGCAGTTCGTCTCGCCCCTCCACCGCGAAGGGCGCCTCCCCAGGGGCGTGCACATCGCGGCCCCCGGCATCCGGATCGTGCGGGGCCACCCCGGGTACGTCGAGAAGCTCGCGCGCGCGGGTCACCAGGTTCATGTCTGGACGGTGGACGAACCCGAGGACGTCGACCTCTGCGCGAGCCTGGGCGTCGACGCGATCATCACCAATCGCCCGGCGGCGGTGCTGCGCCGACTCGGCAGGGCCTGAGCAGAGGCGTCGGCGCGAGCCGCGGCAGGGACTGAATCCGGCCACCTTTCCCCAACGCCGTCACAGGGTGTGCCCCGGCGCGTTCGGACCGTATTCGATCGTCACGAGTGCGTCACCGGAAGCGGGATGGCCGGTTTCCGGTCCAGTCCATTGGGGCATTCACACCGTGGCGTGGGGCAAAGGAGGTCTCGGGGGTGGCGTTGGTGGTGGCACAGGAGGTGCCCGCGTCGTCGAGCATGGCCGTACCCCATGGCCCTGCGGGCGTGGGCGCGGCAAGGCGTCGTATGCGTGAACAGCTGCGCATGAGTGGCGTACCGGAAACGGTCATCGACGATGCGGTTCTCATCCTTTCGGAACTGCTCAGCAATGCGTGCCGGCACGGCCGGCCGCTCGGCGACGATCTGGCCGGCGACGGTGACGTACGCGCCGCTTGGCGCGTAGACGACCGTGGCTGCCTCGCGGTCGAGGTGACGGACGGCGGCGGGCCCACCCGCCCGATTCCGGCCACACCCTCGATCACGGCGCACGGCGGCCGCGGGCTCAACATCATCACGGCGCTCGCCGACGACTGGGGCGTACGTGACGGCATGCGCGGCGAGGTCACCGTCTGGGTGATCGTCCACAAGGACGTCCACGCGGAGGCCATGGCAGGCCGCCGGGACGACTTCGCCTCGCGGGTGGCCGCGCCGCCCGTCGCGGACCTGGCCGACCTGGGCTTCCCGGACGCTTTCGACGAGCTGGGCTGAAAGCCGCCCGGGCGCGGCCAGTTGGGCGCATCCCCCTCTTGTCGGTACGAGCGGCTAGGCTCGCGCCGTACGTATGAGCGCCGTATCCGGGAGACACCCAAGATGGCCAAGAAGCGCCCGCAGACCAAGGGCAAGCCGCACGTCACCGCTGGTGCCCGCGCCGGAGGCGCTGACGGGAACTTCCCGGTCGTCGGTGCCCGCGAACCCTGCCCCTGTGGCAGCGGTCGCCGCTACAAGGCGTGCCACGGCCGGGCCGCCGCGCACGCCGTGACCGAGCTCGTGCAGCGCCCCTTCGAGGGCCTGCCGGGCGAGGGCGACTGGGTCGCGCTGCGCGAGCTGGTACCGGCCGCGACGGCCGAGCTGACGCTGAAGGACGGCCTCCCGGAGGGCGTCCCCTCGGTCACGCTCGCCACCGTGCTGCCCATGGCCTGGCCGGCGCTGCGCCGTGACGACGGCTCGGTCCTGCTCGGCCTGCAGAACGAGACGCCTTCCGGGGACATCAGCCGGGACCTGGCCGACACGCTGCTGCGCGCGCTGGCCGCGGAGCCGGGCAACCCGGTGCAGACCCGCCGCGCGCCGGCCGACGGGCCGCGCCTTCAGGACGTGCTCGCCCCAGAGGGCACTTTCGAGCCCATCGTCCACACCGGTTTCGAATTCTGGGTTCCGGACTCGGAGAACGCTTCGGGCGAGGTCGCCGCCTCCCTGGAGCGGGCCAACGCCGCGGCGATCCCCACGGTGAAGCTCTCCGGCGTGGACAGCGCTTATTGGTGCGAGACGCCGGAGAAGAACCACCTCCGGTGGGTCATGCCGCACGCGGAGGAGAAGCTGCTCGACGCGCTGGCGCGGCTGCACGCGGCGGGCACGTCGTCGCTCGGCGAGGGCACCCGTCTGGTGGGCTCCTTCAGGGCGCACGGCCTGACCGTTCCGGTCTGGGACCTGCCCAGCGCGATGCAGGCGGAGGACATCGAGAAGCCGGCCACCGAGTTCGCCGAGCGGCTGGCCGCCGCGCTGGCCTCGGACGCACCGCTGACCCCGGACGAGCGCCGGGCCCGCGGAGGACTCACCAACCGACAGGTGACGCTCAGCTGATTCACAGCTTCGGGGGCTGACCGACCAGTCAGCCCACCGGGACGTGAACACCTCTCCGAACCGCGAGGTGAGCCGGGTCACAACTCCCGGTAGTTGCAGGTAAATCCATGTCCGAATAGAAGAGATCGAATTTGCTAACCGGCGATCTCTTGTTACCGTTCAAGTAGCCCGGTTGCTGGTGCATCCCCCGTCGCCAGCAACCGGGCGCTTCCATGTGCGCCCAGCGCCCACCGGGTCTCAACCCCCGTGCAGCGGCGCCGAGTTGCTTCCGGAGCGCAGCAGCAGCGGGCCTTCCGCGCCCTTCGCGTACTCCGCCACCGCCGTGTACTGGCCGGGCTCTCCCCGCGTACGTCCCCGCGGCGTCTCGCACATCCCCGGCTCGTCCTCCACACCCACGGCACAGTGCAGCTGCACCGTGCGTCCCCCGGGTGCCATCAGGGTCAGTACGGCGGCCAGACCCGAGCCCGTCGCGTTGCGGTAATAGGTACGCGCCCAGGTCTCGTGCCCCTGGACGAGCACGCAGGTCTGCGCCTCGATGCCGTCGGGGGCGGACAGTTGGGGACCGCAGTGGGCCTCGGTGGTCAGGCCGAGACCGGTCAGCAGGGAGGGCTTTCCGGTGTTCCGCTCAGCCGGTTTGGCGTCCCCGTTTTCGCCCCTGTTTTCGTCCCCGCTGTCGCTCGCCTTGTCGCTCGCCTTGTCATTCGGCTTGGCGTTCGCCTTCTCGGCGCCATCGGGCACGTCCGCCTCGGAGGCGTCGGCCTCGGTGGCCGTCTGTCGCGTGGGCCCGTCGTCCACAGGACCCGCGGACGCACCCGCCAGCGGCAGCGCCGCTGTGAGAACCACCACGGCCAGCAGACCGAACAGCCGGAGTCGCGCGCGCGGCCGCTCCCGCTCGATCTCGTCCGGGAGCTGGGGGAGGCGTGGCGCGGCAGGCATGCGCCGAAGATATCGGCGCACACGCCGCCCACCGGCCCGCCGCGCGCCGGATTCCGCTACAACTCGGGCGCGCTCACACCCGTACGGGTGAGGGCGTCGACCAACGTGCCGACCACGGCCTCCACATCCGGCACCCACGGGGCCGCCGAGCCGGGCAGCGGCGCGCGCTCCCAACACACCTGCCCCGCGCCCGAGACCGACGGCGGCAGGGCGAGATATCCGCCCTCCCCGTGGAACCGCAGCGAACCGGGCACGAAGTCCTGCGCGTACAGGAGTTCGCCGAGCTGCTCCAGCGAGTAGGGCGCCACGAGGATCGCGAGCCGCTCCGGCGTCGCGATCACCGGGCCGAGCCGGACGTCCCTGCGGTCGAGCGCGGCAAGCGCGCGGGCGCCCGCGTCGGCCGGGAGGCTCACGGCACAAGGTGCGTGCCCCCCGGAGGCCCCGGACGGGGCACCGGTGGCGAGCACGATCGGCGCGTCGGGACGGTTGGTCCACCACCAGCGGACCATGCGCTCATCGGTCGTCGCGGCGAGCAGCCCCGGGTCGAAGGGGTGCGCGCCCGGCACTGTGCACTCAGGGTCGGGGCAGGCGCAGCGGACGCCGTCACGACGGCCTCCCGCTTCGAGCCCTATGCCCGGCAGGACCGGCCACTGCCACGCTGTCGCGAACGTGAGGGCCGCGCTGATCAGGTCAGACTTCCCGTTGTCACGCCTGGACAGGAGCCTGCGTCGCCTTCCGAGGATCTCGCGCATGAGCGCTCGTTCCTTTCCGTAGACCGAAGAGAACGCTATGGGCCACATCACACCATGTGTCGATCAGTCACTGCGTGTACGTGTTGCAGCGCCGCACCCCAGCCCGATCCGCCGGCCTGAGGCAGGGAGAACCCCTATAGTCCGAGCGCGTGCTGTGTGCTTGAAAAGCCTGGCGTGGGGTGGCGGCGCCTGGCGTTTGCCGTCCCGCGTATTTCTCGCCGCCTCCGCCACCGGAGGATGGGACACGGTCGCCGATGGTTATGACGCCCGGTTCCGTCACCAGGTTCCGGGCGGATCCCAACTACCCCTGGTCTTCACCGAGTACGTACCCATCGCGGCCGCTATGACGCTCTGTCGACCACAGCTGAACAATGCCAGTCGACCGCAATAGACGCTTCCCCCAGGCGGTTTTTGGCCATCTTCGAACGATCGGGATCGGCTCGGGATCGGGAGGAGATCACATATGAGAACCGAGATCGTTTTTAGTGCGGATGGCACCTGACCACGGCAGACACCCACAATCCCAACGGGACAATGCTGGACATCCCCTTACGAGTCCGTGTACATGTGGAGGCATTGCTAGCGGCGCAGAATGACATGGGGGTTTGCGATGCTAATGAGCAATATGCACCGGCCGGAAAGCCGGAAGCCATGACAACCCCACGCCTGCCGAAAGTGGCCGGAATCGATTCCTCTCCTGGACAGGTTCCCCCTCCCACCCCCGGCATCACGCCCGCTCCCCCCGTGTCGCAGATCACTCCTTCCGCCGTGGCACCCGGAGCCGTGATCCAGGACCGGCTCGCGGGCTGGGTCTCCGATCTCACGACGCTGCACGAACTCACGGAACGCCTGGCCCGCACGGCCGCACTCGAGGACGCACTGCACGAACTGCTGCGCGCCGGAGCCGCCCTGGTGGGTGCCCGGCGCGGACTTGTCGTCCTGGAACCGGGCGACGGACGCGGCCCCGACACCACCGTCGGCCTCGGCCTGTCCAGGCCCGACCTCGGGCACATCGAGACGGTGCCGCGTGGCGCGACCTCGTACGGACGGATCCTCGACGGGCTGTGCGCCGAGCCCGAGGCGCGCGCCGATCTGCTCGCCGAGGACGGGCTCGACCCGCGCCACCGCGAGGTCGCCGCGCGCCTTGGCTACGCCGCGAGTTACGCGATGCCGCTCGCCACCGAGGCGGCCGGCCGGCTCGGCGCCGCCGTCTGGCTCTACGACGAGCCGGCCGAGCCCGGCGAGCGCCAGCGCCACCTCATCGGGCTCTACACGCGCTACGCCACCGAGCACCTCGCCCGCCTCCTGGAACTGGAGCGCACGCGCGCGTGGTCACGCACCGTCGCCGACGAGCTGCTGCCGCCGCGCCTGCCCCGGGTCGCCGGTGTGCAGCTCGCCGCGCGGCACCGCACAGGGCCGCGCGGCGGCGGCGACTGGTACGACGCGCTGCCGCTGCCCGAGGGGGCGCTCGGGCTCGCGGTCGGCTCGGTCAGCGGCTCCGGCGCGAGCGCGGTCGCCGCGATGGGCCGGCTGCGCGCCTCCCTGCGGGCGTACGCGGTCATGGAGGGGGAGGACCCGGTGGCGGTCCTGTCCGACCTGGAGCTTCTGTTGCGCCTGACCGAGCCGGCGCGCAGCGCGACCGCCCTCTTCGCGTACTGCGAGCCCGCGCAGCGCAAGATCGTCCTCGCCGGAGCCGGGCACAGCCCGCCCCTGGTGATCGGCGAACGGCGCACCGAGTACGCAGAGACGACGCTGTCCGCACCGCTCGGGATGCTCGCCTGCTGGGAGGCGCCGAGCGTGGAGATCACGCCGGAGCCGGGCGAGACCGTGCTGCTCTACACGGACGGCCTGCTGCGCCGCACCGGCGATCCCATGGACCGCGCGTTCGCCCGGCTGCACGCGGCCGCCGCCGGGGTGCCCAAGGCGATCCGTGACGACCCCGGGGCGATCGCCGACCACGTGCTGCGCTCGATGCTCCCGGACGGCCTCGACACAGCGGAGAGCGAGGAGGACGTGGTGCTGCTCGCGGCGCGCTTCGAGTGACCTCCGAGACGCTGTGTGTAACAGGCCCTCCGGCCCTGGACCCCCTTCCTCACGCTCGTACGATGGAGGGGGTCCACTGCCGTATCCAGGGCATTTCACCGGGCCGCCGTGTCGAGGAGGAACTGTGTCGGAGGAGCTCAACCCGGAGACCCCGGAGGCCCCGGAGGCCGAAGAGCCCATCAAGCAGCGCAAGAACGGCCTCTACCCGGGCGTGTCCGACGAGCTCGCCGAGAACATGAAGTCCGGCTGGGCCGACACCGAGCTGCACGACCTGCGGCCGATCGCGCAGGCCGCCGAGACCGCCGCCCGCCGTGCCGCCCTGTCCGCCCGCTTCCCGGGCGAGCGCCTCGTGGTGCCCGCGGGCAACCTCAAGACCCGCTCGAACGACACGGAGTACGCCTTCCGCGCCTCGGTCGAGTACGCCTACCTGACCGGCAACCAGACGGAGGACGGCGTCCTCGTCATGGAGCCGCGCGCGGGCGGCCACGACGCCACGCTCTACCTGCTGCCGCGCTCCGACCGCGAGAACGGCGAGTTCTGGCTCGACGGCCAGGGCGAGCTGTGGGTGGGCCGCCGGCACTCCCTGACCGAGGCCGAGAAGCACTACGGCATCCCCGCCTCCGACGTGCGCGAGCTGACCGACAAGCTAGCCGAGGCCGCAGGCCCGGTGCGCGTCGTGCGCGGCTACGACGCCGGCGTCGAGGCCGCCCTGACCGACAAGGTCACCGCCGAGCGCGACGACAAGCTGAAGGTCTTCCTCTCCGAGGCCCGCGTCGTGAAGGACGCGTTCGAGATCGGCGAGCTGCAGAAGGCCGTCGACTCGACCGTGCGCGGCTTCGAGGACGTCGTGAAGGTGCTCGACAAGGCCGAGGCCACCTCCGAGCGCTACATCGAGGGCACGTTCTTCCTCCGCGCACGCGTGGAGGGCAACGACATCGGCTACGGCTCCATCTGCGCCGCGGGCCCGCACGCCTGCACGCTGCACTGGGTCCGCAACGACGGCGCGGTCCGCTCCGGCGACCTGCTGCTGCTCGACGCGGGCGTGGAGACGCACACGTACTACACCGCCGACGTCACGCGCACGCTGCCGATCAACGGCACGTACAACGAGCTCCAGCGCAAGATCTACGACGCCGTGTACGAGGCCCAGGAGGCCGGTATCGCGGCCGTCAAGCCGGGCGGCAAGTTCCGGGACTTCCACGACGCCGCGCAGCGTGTGCTCGCCGCGAAGCTCGTCGAGTGGGGCCTGGTCGAGGGCCCGGTCGAGCGCGTCCTGGAGCTGGGCCTGCAGCGCCGCTGGACCCTGCACGGCACCGGTCACATGCTCGGCATGGACGTCCACGACTGCGCGGTCGCGCGCACCGAGTCGTACGTGAACGGCACGCTGGAGCCCGGCATGGTGCTCACGGTCGAGCCCGGTCTGTACTTCCAGGCCGACGACCTGACCGTGCCGGAGGAGTACCGCGGCATCGGCGTCCGTATCGAGGACGACATCCTCGTCACCGAGGACGGCAACAAGAACCTGTCGGCCGGTCTGCCCCGCAAGGCCGACGAGGTCGAGGCGTGGATGGCCCGCCTGAAGGGCTGACACCTCGCATGAAGGAAAGGCCGCGCCTACGTAGGCGCGGCCTTTTCGCGTTCACACCGCCATCAGCGGTGCGTCCTCCCGCCACTTGAGGATCTTGTCGAAGCTGACCACGGCGCCGCCCTTGCCGGGTCTGTTCACGAAGTGCACATGGTCGGCGAGTTCCTGGATCAGACACAGGCCGCGGCCGTGCTCCGCGTAGTCGGGCGCCGGGCGGACGGACACCGCCGCACGGCCACCCGTGGCGGTGAAGCCGGGTCCGGTGTCGGCCACTTCGATGCGGCACATCTCGCCGTCCAGGTACGCGGTGACCCGAAACGCGTCCGTCGCCTCGCTCGTCGCCGCGCCGCCGTGCTCCACGGCGTTCGCACACGCCTCGCTGAGCGCGACCGACAGGTCGTAGGAGATGTCGGGGTCGACGCCCGCGGTCTCCATGGTGCCCATGAGGAGGCGCCGGGCGAGCGGCACGCTCGCGGCATTGCGCCGTAGTTGGAAGGACCACCAGATGCTCATGCTCCCGCCTCCCGGCAACGACTCGACATACCGATACGTATTGCCACCACCGGCCCCGCGCAATCGCGCAGTTGACGTGATGACGCCCATACGGCGGACGCGCATACGGGGTTCGGCGGTGTACGGGAGATTTGGGACCTTGCGGACCTGCTGTATGGAGCGTGTGAAGCCAGTGCGATGATGAGGCCGCCATGTCTGCCCCCCACGAGCGCCAGGCGCGCAGCGCAGCCGATCTCCGGCTGCTCAGGGCCGCGGTGTTCGCCGCGGTCTGCGTCATGCTGTCCGCGGCGGGGCACGTCCTCGGTTCGACGGCCACCGTCCCGCTGTGGACGCTGTCGCTCGGCTTCCTCGCCGTCTTCTGTGTGGCCCTGCCGCTGGCGGGCCGCGAGCGGTCGCTGCCGGGCATCGCCGCCACGCTGGGGGCCGGGCAGATCGCGCTGCACAGCCTCTTCGGCCTCGGCCAGCAGCACACCATGACCATGACCGGCGCGTCGGGCGAACCCTCGGCGGTCGAGCGGGCCGCGCGGCTCATGTGCGGGGCGGGCGCGTCGACGCTCAGCCCGGCGCAGGCCCAGCGGATCCTCGACCACGCGCGCGTGCCGTCCGGCGACGCACACCACATGGCGGGCGCGACCGGCTCCGCGATGTCGCTGTTGCCGTCGCTTCCGATGCTTCTCGGGCACCTGCTCGCCGCGGCCGGCGCAGGCTGGCTGCTGCGCCACGGAGACCTCGCCCTGAGCCGCGTCGTGCGCCTCTCGCGGCTCTCCGCGCAGGGCGTCGCCCATGCGGCGCCCATCCGTTCGCTGCGGGCCGCCCTCGGCCTCGTACGCGTCCTCAGGGCCGGGCTCCGGTGTGCACCTGCCCCGGCGCCCGCCGCTCGTGCCGGGTTCCCCGAACCACCGGCCCTGCGGGCGGCGACACTTCAGCACTCCGTGAGCCGGCGCGGGCCACCCGCGGCCGACACGTTCCTTCTCGCTGCCTGAACGGCACGCATGCTCCACCGCGTACTGCGTGGGGATGAGTCGTGCCGTGGGCACGCGCGCGTACCTGCTTTTCGCCGCCTACGTAGTGCGGTGTTTCGCGGTCGCGCCAGCTTCCCTTCCGAAGTACGGATCCCGCTGAACGTGGAGTTCTCCCTGTCATGAAGAAGATGTCCCGCGCCGCTCTCGTCGGTGCCGCCGCCGTCTCCTCCGTCGTCCTCGTGTCCGCCCCCGCCTTCGCGCACGTGAGCGTGCAGCCGGAGGGCGAGGCCGCCAAGGGCGACTACGCCGTCGTCGACTTCAAGGTGCCCAACGAGCGCGACGACGCCGCGACCACCAAGGTCGAGGTCAACTTCCCGACCGAGCACCCGCTCGCCTCGGTGATGCCCGAGCCGGTGCCGGGCTGGAAGGCCGACGTCACCAAGACGAAGCTCGACAAGCCGATGGAGATGCACGGCGAGAAGATCACCGAGGCCGTCTCCAAGGTCACCTGGACCGCGACCGGTTCCGGCAAGGACAAGGGCGTGCAGCCCGGCTACTTCCAGAAGTTCCCGGTGTCCATCGGCCAGCTGCCGACCGACTCCGACCAGCTCGTCTTCAAGGCGATCCAGACGTACGACAACAAGGAGGTCGTGCGCTGGATCGAGCCGCAGCAGAAGGGCCAGGAGGAGCCGGAGAACCCGGCGCCCACCCTTGAGCTCTCGGCCGCCAAGGACGACGGTCACGGTGCCTCGGGCGCCTCCGACGACGGCGCCGAGAAGGAGACCGCCGCCGCGACCACGGACTCCGGCGGTTCCAGCAGCGACACCACCGCCCGCGCCCTCGGCATCGTCGGCATCGTCGTCGGCGCCGCCGGTGTGGCGTTCGGCGTCATGGCGGGCCGTCGGCGTACCAACAGCTGAGCCACTCTCGGTGGGTGCCGGGGTCGCGGTGGGCGACCCCGGCACCCGCCGGCCACCTCACATCTGGGACATTTTTCTATGCGCAACCCCCGCAAGAACACGACGTTCAACAGGAAGAGCCTGCTGGCCGCGGTCGGGCTCGTCACCGTCGCGACCTTCGCCCTGTCCGCCTGCGGCAACGGCGACGACAGCGGCAAGCCGGTCGCCGAGGTGTCCTCCGACACCGGCGCGAAGAAGGCCGCGACGGTCCTCGACAAGCCGTTCAAGAAGCCGGATCTGGTCCTCACCGACACCCACGGCAAGAAGTTCGACCTGCGCGAGCAGACCAAGAACAAGCCGACGCTGATCTACTTCGGCTACACGCACTGCCCCGACGTCTGCCCGCTGACGATGAGCAACATCGCCGTCGCCAAGAAGTCGCTGCCCAAGTCCGAGCAGGACAAGCTCCAGGTCGTCTTCGTCACCACCGACCCGGACCGCGACACCCCGTCCGTCCTCGGCAAGTGGCTCAAGGCGCAGGACCCCGACTTCATCGGCCTGACCGGCGACTTCGCCACCATCCAGGGCAGCGCCCGGACGCTCGGCATCTCGATCGAGCCGACGCAGAAGGACAAGAAGGGCAAGCTCGTGTCGATGCACGGCACGCAGGTGATCGCCTTCTCGCCGAAGAACGACGCCGGTTACGTGCTGTACGGCGAGGACGCCACCGTCGACGACTACACCAAGGACCTCCCCAAGATCGTCAAGGGGGAGAAGCCGTGAGGCGCACGCCCCTCGCCCTCGGTGCCCTGACGCTCGCGGCGGGGCTCGCCCTGACCGCCTGCGGCTCCGGCTCCGGCTCCGACTCCGATACCGCCGACAAGCCCGACGTGAAGGTCGAGGGCGCGTTCATTCCCGCGCCCGCTTCCGGCGACATGGCGGCCGGGTTCTTCACCGTGCACAACAAGGGTGCCGCCGACACCCTCACGTCCGTGAGCAGCGGTATTTCCCAGAAGGTCACCCTGCACAGCACCAAGGGCGGTGTGATGAAGGAGCAGAAGTCCTTCGCCGTGCCCGCGAACGGCGAACTCGACTTCGAACGCGGCGGCAACCACCTCATGTTCGAGAACCTGAAGCGCAAGCCCGCGGAGGGCGACAAGGTGTCGGTGCAGCTGCACTTCACCAAGTCCGGGACCGTCACTGTCTCGTTCCCGGTGAAGGCCGCCACCTACAACCCGTCGCACGCTTCGCACTGAAGGGGCTGACTCGTACGTGAAGACCATCGCTCCCCGCACCTGGCAGCTGGTGCTGCTCTTCCTCGCCGTCACCGGCGCGCTCCTGGCCGGCGCCGCCCCCGCGTCCGCGCACGCCGCGCTGACCGGGAGCGACCCCAAGCAGGGAGCGGTGGTCGACACGGCGCCGAAGAAGGTGTCGCTCACCTTCTCCGAGAGCGTCGCGATCTCCGACGGCGCGGTCCGCGTCCTCGACCCCGCGGGCAAGCGCGTCGACGACGGCAAGGTCGCCCACTCCGGCGGCACGACCTACACGGTGGGAGTGCACTCGGGCCTGCCCGACGGCACGTTCACCGTCGCCTACCAGGTCGTCTCCGCCGACAGCCACCCCGTCGCCGGCGCCTACACCTTCTCCATCGGCGCGCCCTCCAAGACGACCGCGGTGGTGGCCGACCAGAACGCCGGCGGTGGCGTCGTCGGCGTGATCTACGGCATCGCACGCTACGTCTCGTACGCGGGCTTCGCACTGCTCGTGGGCGGCGCCGCGTTCGTGCTCGGCTGCTGGCGGCGCGGCGCGGGCAGCAAGCCGGTGCAGCGCGTCGTGGTCGGCGCCTGGACCGCGCTCACCGCCGCCACCCTGGCCATGCTGCTGCTGCGCGGCTCGTACACCGGGTCGGGGAAGCTCGGCGACATCTTCGACATGTCGCTGCTCGGCCAGGTCCTGCAGACGAAGACCGCCGCCGCGCTCACCTCCCGACTGCTGCTGCTCGCGGCGGCGGCCCTGTTCATCGCCGTGCTCTTCGGGGCGTACGCGAAGAAGAACGAGGAGGACGGAGAGGGCGGCGAGGAAGGGAAGGACGGTCGGGACGCCAAGGCCAAGGAGCGGAACGATCTGACCTTCGGGCTCTCCGTCGGCGGCGCCGTCGTCGCGGCCGGGCTCGCCGCCACCTGGGCCATGGCCGAGCACGCCTCGACCGGTATCCAGGCGGCCCTGGCGATGCCCGTCGACGTGCTGCACCTGCTGGCCGTCGCCGCCTGGCTCGGCGGACTGACCACGCTGCTCGTCGCCCTGTACCGGGTGCCGACGATCGAGGGCTCGGCCGTGCGCCGCTTCTCCCGGGTCGCCTTCTGCAGCGTCCTCGTCCTCGTCGCCACCGGGCTCTACCAGTCGTGGCGCCAGGTCGGCTCCTGGTCGGCGCTGACCGGGACGACGTACGGGCAGCTGCTGATGGTCAAGGTCGGGCTCGTCGCCGTACTCGTTGGCGTCGCCTGGATCTCCCGGAAGTGGACGGCGCGGCTCACCGAGACCGTGGCCGCCGCCCCTGTGGCCCAGGAGCAGGCGTCCGAAGTGTCCGAGGAGAAGGAGCCGGTCTCCGTGGCCGCCGGCGGGAAGGGCGCGAACCCCGAGCGCGCCGCCCAACTCGCCCGGCAGCGCGCCGCGATGGCGAGCGCCCGCGAGAAGCGGGTGCGCGACGCCGATCCGCACCGCTTCGGTCTTCGCCGCTCGGTGCTCGTCGAGGCGGGCATCGCGGTCGTCCTGCTCGCGGTCACCACCGTGCTGACGTCCACCGAGCCGGGCCGCACGGAGGAGGAGGCCAAGTCCGCCACCTCGGCCGCGCAGGCGCAGACCGGACCGCTCTCCCTGAAGATTCCGTTCGACACCGGAGGCGCGGACGGCAAGGGCACCGCCCTCCTGGAGATGGACCCCGGGCGCACCGGCAACAACGAAATGCACCTCTATATAGAGCGGCCGAACGGCAAGGCCTTCGACGTCCCCGAGGTGAAGCTCGCCCTCACCCAAGAGGCGAAGAAGATCGGGCCGCTGCCCGTCGTGCCCGATCACATCGCCACGGGACACTGGACGGCGAGCGGTGTGCAGATTCCCGTGGCGGGCGACTGGAAGGTCGCGCTGACCGTGCGTACGTCGGACATCGACCAGATCACCATCAACAAGAACGCGAAGATCGGCTGACCCGCCCCATGGCTGACACGACTGACACGGCTGACACGGCTGACTCCAAGAGCAGTACCGAGTCCTCCCCGGGCATCTCGCGGCGCCGCCTGATCGGGACGGCGGGTGCCACCGGCGTCGCTCTCGGCGCCGTCGGTGCGGGCGCGGGGTATGCCGTGGCGTCCTCGAACTCCCCAGAGCAGCAGGCCACGTTGACCTCGATCGGGGCGGACGAGGTGATGTTTCACGGGAAACATCAGCCCGGCATCACCACCGCGATGCAGTCCAGTGGGCACCTCGTCGCGTTCGACCTGGCCGCGAGTGCGGGGCGCAAGGAGGCCGCGGCCCTGCTGCGCCGCTGGTCGGCGACGGCCGAGCGGTTGATGGCGGGCGAGCCCTCGGCCTCGGACGACACGGATGTGGCCCGGGACGCGGGCCCCTCGTCGCTGACGGTCACCTTCGGCTTCGGCCACAGCTTCTTCTCCCGTACGGGACTGGAGAAGCAGCGCCCCGCCGCCCTCGACCCGCTGCCGGACTTCTACTCCGACCACCTCGACAAGGCGCGCAGCAACGGCGACCTGTGGGTGCAGATCGGCGCGAACGACCCGCTCGTCGCCTTCCACGCGCTGCGCGCGATCCAGAAGGACGCGGGCGGCGTGGCCAGGCTGCGCTGGCAGATGAACGGCTTCAACCGCTCGCCGGGGGCCACCGCCCACCCGATGACGGTCCGCAATCTGATGGGCCAGGTCGACGGCACCAACAACCCCAAGCCGTCCGAGGCCGACTTCAACAAGCGGATCTTCGTGCCGGGTTCGGGCTCCACGCAGTCCCCCGCATGGATGGGAGGCGGCTCGTACGTCGTCGTACGCCGCATCCGGATGCTCCTCGACGACTGGGAGAAGCTGTCGACGACGGCGCAGGAGCACGTCATCGGGCGCAAGAAGTCGAGCGGCGCCCCGCTGACCGGCGGCAAGGAGACCACCGAGCCGGACCTGGAGAAGACGGACGCCAGCGGCGACCTCGTCATCCCGCTCAACGCGCACGCCCGCATCACCCGGCCCGACCAGAACGGCGGATCCGCGCTGCTGCGCCGCCCGTTCTCGTACCACGACGGCTACGACAAGGACGGCACCCCGGACGCCGGCCTGCTCTTCATCTGCTGGCAGGCGGATCCGCTGCGCGGCTTCGTGCCGGTGCAGCGCAAGCTCGACCGCGGCGACGCCCTGTCGAAGTTCATCCGGCACGAGGCGAGCGGGCTCTTCGCGGTGCCCGGCGGCGCCGAGAAGGGCGGCTATGTGGGGCAGGCGTTGCTGGAGGGGTGAGCGGGTCCGGGTGGGGCCGTCGCCGGGTGAGGTGGCCCGTGACGCATCCGTGAGCCCGGCCTCGTAGGGCGCATTAGGGTGAGCCCATGCCAGCCAGCTACGTGTATCTCGGCCCCGAGGGCACCTTCACCGAAGTCGCCCTGCGCACGCTCCCGGAGACGGCCACCCGGGAACTCGTCCCCGTGGTGTCCGTGCCCGCGGCGCTCGACGCCGTCCGCAGTGGCAAGGCCGAGGCCGCGTTCGTGCCGATCGAGAACTCCGTCGAGGGCGGCATCACCACGACCCTCGACGAGCTGGTCGCCGGCGAGCCGCTGATGATCTACCGCGAGGTGCTGCTCGACATCACCTTCGCGCTGCTCGTCCGCCCCGGCACCGCGATCTCCGACATCAAGACGGTCACCGCGCACCCGGCCGCCCAGCCGCAGGTGCGCAAGTGGATGAAGGCCAACCTGGCCGAGGACGTGATCTGGGAGTCCGCGGCGTCGAACGCCGACGGCGCGCGTCTCGTACAGGAGGGGCGCTACGACGCCGCGTTCGCCGGCGAGTTCGCGGCCGAGAAGTACGGGCTCGTGCCACTGGTCACCGAGATCCACGACGCGGAGAACGCGCAGACGCGCTTCGTCCTGGTCGGCAGGCCGGCCCGGCCCGCGGCGCCCACCGGCGCGGACAAGACTTCGGTCGTCATCTGGCAGCGCGAGGACCACCCCGGTGGGCTGATGGAGCTGCTCCAGGAGTTCGCCATCCGCGGGGTCAACCTGGTGCTGCTGCAGTCCCGGCCCACCGGCACGGGCATCGGCGACTACTGCTTCGCGATCGACGCGGAGGGGCACATCGCGGACCGCCGGGTGGCCGAGGCGTTGATGGGGCTGAAGCGGGCCTGCCCGGAGGTGCGCTTCCTCGGCTCGTACCCGCGGGCCGGGGTCGCCGTCGAGGACGTGCGCCCGCTGCGCTCGGGAACCTCGGACGGCGAGTTCGTGGCGGCGTCGGACTGGCTGGCGCGCTGCCAGGACGGCCGGTTCTAGCGCATCGGCCCTAGCCGGCCGTAATCCACTGCCGGATCCGGGTTGTCCACCGCCGGATCCGGCTCCTTTTTGCCTGGACACCCGGTCCTACCAGCGGATTTTCTTCATCCACAGAAGTTATCCACAGGGCGCCTTCTCGACCTGGGGACAAGTCGACAGGAAGGTGCTGGTTGGTCGACAAATCGGCCCACAGCCCCCAGATGCGTCCACAGCCCGGCAGGTCACCCTTCGTCCATGCATTTGCCGTGATCAACTCTTTGGAGTGAAGCATTTCCACCCGAAAGTGAGCTTGCACGCGGTTTGAGAGGGGAATTCTTCGTTACGCATGTGGCTTTCGGAATGATCTCTTCCGGCATCCACAGATCATTTTCACAGCCTGTGGATAACTTTTCTGGCCTGTGCATCACTGTGGATAGCGGGCCCCCAAGTCCCGCCCGCGGCAAGGGGATCGGGTCAAGGTGAAGTGCCGCGTCTGCCCCTTTCAAGGGAAAGTGGCAGTTTTCCTTGACACGCCCGACGGGGCCTCGTGTGGATCTTTTCCAGCCGCGCTCCACCCTCAATTCACATTCCGGCAAATAGGGCATAAGGGAGTGCAACGGATATCGGGTCGTGGGCCCGAAGCGGGCAACGGTAACCTTGAGGGGTGATTGACCTTCGCCTGCTCCGTGAGGACCCCGACCGTGTTCGCGCCTCCCAGCGCGCCCGTGGAGAGGACGTCGCGCTCGTCGACTCCGTCCTGTCCGCCGACGAGCGGCGCAGGTCGTCCGGGCTCCGCTTCGACGAACTCCGTTCCGAGCAGAAGTCGCTCGGCAAGCTGATCCCCAAGGCCTCCCCCGAGGAGCGCCAGGAGCTGCTGAAGAAGACGGGCGAACTCTCCGCCGCCGTCAAGGCCGCAGAGGCCGAGCAGCGCGAGGCCGAGGAAGAGACGCAGCGCCTGGCGCTCCAGCTGGGCAACATCGTGCACCCCGACGTCCCGCGCGGCGGCGAGGAGGACTTCGTCGTCCTGGAGACGCACGGCACGATCCGCGACTTCGGCGCCGAGGGCTTCGAGCCCAAGGACCACCTGGAGCTCGGCGAGGCGCTCGGCGCCATCGACGTCGAGCGCGGCGCGAAGGTCTCCGGCTCGCGCTTCTACTACATGACCGGCGTCGGCGCGCTGCTCGAGCTCGCCCTGGTCAACGCGGCGATCGCGCAGGCCACCGAGGCCGGCTTCACGCCGATGCTGACCCCGTCCCTGGTGCGCCCGCGCGCCATGGAGGGCACCGGCTTCCTCGGCCAGGCCGCGGAGAACGTGTACCACCTGGAGAAGGACGACTACTACCTGGTCGGCACCTCCGAGGTCCCGCTCGCCGCGTACCACATGGACGAGATCGTCGACGGCGCACAGCTGCCGCTGCGCTACGCCGGCTTCTCGCCGTCCTACCGCCGCGAGGCCGGCACGTACGGCAAGGACACCCGCGGCATCTTCCGCGTGCACCAGTTCAACAAGGTCGAGATGTTCTCGTACGTCGCCCCGGAGGACGCGGAGAACGAGCACCAGCGGCTCCTGGAGTGGGAGAAGCAGTGGCTGACCGGCCTCGAGCTGCCCTTCCAGGTGATCGACGTCGCCACCGGCGACCTCGGCGCCTCCGCCTCGCGCAAGTTCGACTGCGAGGCGTGGATCCCGACGCAGGGCAAGTACCGCGAGCTGACCTCGGCCTCGAACTGCGACGGATTCCAGGCGCGCCGCCTGTCGATCCGGATGCGCGACGGCAAGAAGGTCCAGCCGCTCGCGACGCTGAACGGCACGCTGTGCGCCGTCCCGCGCACGATCGTCGCGATCCTGGAGAATCACCAGCAGGCCGACGGCTCGGTGCGGGTTCCGGAGATGCTCCGGCCCTACCTTGGGGGACGCACCACCCTGGACCCCAAGTAATCGCAGCCTGACCGGCCTGCGCAGCCTGCCCAGCCTGGAGCCGAACGCCAAGTGAGCCACCCCGCTCCCCTCGCCCCTGCCTTTCCGTACAAGCTCGTGGCGACCGATCTCGACGGAACGCTGCTGCGTTCCGACGACACGGTCTCCGAGCGCACGCGTGACGCGCTCACCGCGGCCACCGCGGCGGGCGCCGCGCACATCATCGTGACCGGCAGGGCCGTGCCCTGGACCCGCCACATCCTCGACGACCTCGGCTACGAGGGGCTCGCGGTGTGCGGCCAGGGCGCGCAGGTCTACCACGCGGGGGAGCACCGGCTGCTCACCTCGGTGACGCTCGACCGGCAGCTGGCGGGGCTCGCGCTCGCCAAGATCGAGGCCGAGCTCGGCCCACTGGCGCTCGCCGCGAGCCGCGACGGCCTCGAGGGCGAGGTCATCGTCGGCCCCGGCTACGAGGTGCAGGAGGGCCCGCTCCCGGTCGTCCCGTTCACGGAGCTCGCGGAGCTGTGGGCGCAGCCGCTCAACAAGGTGTACGTCCAGCATCCGGGCCTGACCGACGACCAGCTGGCGGAGGTCGCGCGCACCGTCGCCGGCGGTCTGGTGGGGGTCACGATGGCGGGCGAGGGCATCGTGGAGCTGCTCCCGCTCGGCCTCTCCAAGGCCACGGGGCTCTCCCTTGCGGCCCGCCGCCTGGGCGCGAAGGCCGTCGACACGATCGCCTTCGGCGACATGCCCAACGACATCCCGATGTTCGGCTGGGCGTCCCACGGCGTGGCCATGTCGAACGCCCACGAGGAGCTCAAGACGGTGGCCAACGAGGTGACGTCGTCGAACGAGGACGATGGCATCGCGGTGGTGCTGGAGCGGTTGCTCGGCTGAGCGGTTTGTGATGTTGCATCGAGGGCCGGCCCCGGCTGTACCGGGGCCGGCCCTCGATGCAAAGGGTGGGCGGCCCGCGTGTCACGGAAGAAGGACACGCGCTCGAAGCGGCCGCCCCGGGCGACACCCTGGGCGCGGCTCGACGGAGTGCAATGACTACTCCGGAGCCTGCCTCGGGCCGCCCTGCCGGGAGCTCGACGGACTGTTGAAGGACATCGCCGCGCTCCTCTCCCGGTCCTTGGGCGCCACGGTCGGCGCACTGACACAACTACTGTGCCGCGCGGCGGAGTTCGACGCCACCGAATTAATCGCCGGCGCCCACCGGCTCACCGGCGGCGCCGCCTGCGCCGCCGCGCCTTGCTGAAGAACCACCCCGCGGGCGGCTCGTCCGAACGCCACGGCTGGGGCTCGGGGCCACCCTTTCGCCACCGCTCGGCGAGCATGCGGGCCCGCGCCGACGGTTCGGTCGTCTCGGCGGCACGTATGAAGTCGGTGTCCAGGACGACGTCGTCCCAGGTGTCGTCGCCCTGACCGGGCCGGTCCCCCTCGCGGTTCGGTTCGTGTGCCATCGCGGGTCCTCCGGGTACTCCGGGTCTTCATCGGGGCGCCTGCCGAACGGCGCACCCTCCCACCAGTGTCCTGGTGGGAGGGTGAAATCGGCATCAAGAACCGACCCGGAGCCCGTGCGGCGGCCGGGTCCTACTCCTCACCGGCCAGCTTCAGGGTCCGCAGCTTCTGCCCGGCGTACCAGGTCGCCAGAACCGTCACCACCACCAGGAGCACCGTCGCGAGCGGCAGCCCCACGTCCGAGGTGACGAGGTCGCCGCCGGCCACCTTCTGGGCGACCGCGAGCGACCACTGCTGCACGCTGAGCGTGCGCGCCCCGGAGACCAGGGACCCGAACAGGGCCTCCCATACGAGGGCGTAGACGAGGCCGAAGACGACCGCGTGCCGGGTGACCGTGCCGAGCAGCAGGAAGATCGCCGCGTACGCGATGGAGGCGACGAGAGCCGCGATCGTGTAGGCGACGGCGATCTGCTGCCCGTTCCCGTTCAGGATGAGGCCCGCGATGAGCGTCGGGACGGCGGAGAACACCATGGTCACGCCGATCGCCACGATGAGCTTGGTGAAGATGATCGTGGGCCGCTTGAGCGGCTTCGAGAGCAGGTAGACCACGGAGCCGTCGTCGATCTCCGGGCCGATGGCTCCGGTCCCCGCGATGACACCGATCAGCGGCACCATCGTGGCGAGCGCGAAGCCGCCGAGGAGGTCGGACGCGGTCTGGTCGTCTGCTCCCGTGAGCCCGCGCACGAGCGCGGCGATCGCGATCAGCAGCACGGGCAGCGCGAAGAGGATGAGGGCCCGGCGCCTGCCGAGCAGGGCCCGGTAGGTGAGTCGGGCGACAGTGGGGTCGTACATCAGGGCCTCCTACGCCGCGACCAGATACGAGAAGACGGACTCGAGGGACTCGTCGGACGGCGAGACCGTGAGCAGCCGGATGCCGTGCGCCTGCGCGACCTTCGGGAGCAGCGTCGTGAACCGGCCGAAGTCGACGGCCTGGACGTGCAGCGCGCCCTCCTTCAGGTCGACCTCGATGCCCGCCGTCGACGGGTCCGCGATCAGTACGGCGGCCAGCGCCCGGTCGTCGCTGGAGCGGATCAGGTAGCGGTGCGGACGGTCGGTCATCAGGCGGCGGATCTTGCGGAAGTCGCCGCTCGCGGCGTGCCGGCCCGCGACGACCACCTCGATGTGGGAGGCCAGTTGCTCGACCTCTTCGAGGATGTGCGAGGAGAACAGGACGGTGCGGCCCTCGTCCCCCATGCTCCGCAGCAGCTCCATGAGCTGCATGCGCTGGCGCGGGTCCATGCCGTTGAACGGCTCGTCGAGCAGCAGCACCGACGGCGTGTGGACGAGCGCGGAAGCCATCTTCACGCGCTGCCGCATGCCCTTGGAGTACGTCGAGATCTTGCGGTCCTGCGCGTACTCCATCTCGACCGTGGCCAGCGCCTCCTGGGCGGCCTGCTTGCCGAGGCCGTGCAACTCGGCGTTGGCGACGACGAATTCGCGTCCCGTGAGGAAGTCGTACATCCCCTCGCGCTCGGGGACGATGCCGATGTGGCGGTAGATCTGTTCGTTGCGCCAGATCGGCTGTCCGTCGAGGGTCACCGATCCGTTCGAGGGGGCGAGGAAGCCGCCCATCATGTTGATGAGCGTGGACTTGCCCGCGCCGTTCGGCCCCAGCAGGCCGGTCACTCCGGGGGCGATGTTCATCGTGACGTCGTTGACCGCGACGACATTGCCGAACCAGCGCGAGACGTGGTCGATGTTGATCGTGGTCACAGTCCGACCTTCCGGTAGCGGCGCATCAGCAGCCCGTAGGAGCCGGCGATGAGCCCGAGGACGACGAGCAGATAGACGAGTCCCTGGCCGGTCGAGGGTCCGTGTGCCCCGGGGAAGGACGAGCTCGCTCCGAGGAACGCGGTCCCCACTCCGTCGATGAGCGTGATCGGTGAGAAGAGGCCGAGCCAGGTCACCGCCCCGGCGTTGTCCTGGGCGTCGGCGATCGCCTGGACCGTGGACACCGCGCCGTAGGTGATCGTCAGGACGGCGATGACGGCGGCGATGCCGAACCCGCGGCGCGGGGTGACGGCGGAGACGACGAGTCCGATCCCGGCGAAGAGCAGCGACAACAGCGCCACGGATACCAGTCCTTGGGCGAATCCCTTGGTCTGCTCCGTGAAGTCCAGCTTGGCGAGCAGAGAGCCTACGTAGAGCACGATCAGTGGCGCGGCCGTGAGGATGAACAGGGCCGACGCCATGGCGGCGAACTTCGCTACTACGTAGTCGACGCGCTCGATGGGGCGGGAGAAGTAGAGCGGGATCGACTTGAAGCGCAGGTCCAGGGATACGGCGTTCGGCGCGGCGGACGCCACGTAGAGGCCGATCACCGCCTGGAGGATGACCGCGTAGCGCGTGTAGGCGACGGGCAGGTCGTTGGCCTTCGTGGCGACGGCCACCGCGACCATGATCAGCGCCGGGACGCACATCACGACGAAGAGCAGCATCGGCAGCACCTTGGACTTGGCCGAGCGGCCGAGTCCGTAGGCAGCGCGCAGGCTCTGTGAGAAGAGCGAGCGGCGCGAGTACGCGCGGCCCAGGCGGGGGCCGTCGTAATGGCGGTAGCCGATGTTGTGGATCTGGGTGGACGCCCGGTCCGTCGGCATGGGCTCGGTGGTCATCGCGCCGCGCCTCCCGTCTGCTGCGATGCGGCGGTGGCCGCCCAGGCCGCCGCGCGCTCGGAGCCCTGCTCCTGCTGCGCCTCGGCCTCGGGGCGGAAGACCTCCGCGATCTGGTGCCTGCGCTGTTCCATGCGGATCAGGCCGAGGCCGAGGTCCGCGACGATGTCGCGCACGACGTCGTACGTCTCCTCGCCCTGCGCCGTGATGAGGACGGTGTGCCCGGCGCCGGGCAGTTCACCGCCGGCGCTGGTCTCGATGCCGCGCTGCGCGAACGCCTCGCGCAACGCCTTTGTCCCGTCCGGGTGTTCGTCGCTGTCGGTGACCTCGATCGCCAGCGTCGCCGTGGCCTGCGTGAAGTCCGTGGTGGAGCTGGAGCGCAGCAGCTTGCCGCCGTCGATGATGACGACGTGGTCGCAGGTGCGCTCGAGCTCGCCGAGCAGGTGCGAGGTGACGAGGACCGAGATGCCGAAGTCGGCGTGCACGCGCCGGATCAGGCCGAGCATGTCGTCACGGCCGACCGGGTCCAGGCCGTTCGTCGGCTCGTCAAGGAACACCAGCTGCGGGTCGTGCACCAGCGCCTGGGCCAGCTTCACGCGCTGCTTCATGCCCGTCGAGTAACCGCCGATGGGGCGGTAGCGCTCCTCGTACAGGCCGACGTGGCGCAGGGTGTCCGCGGTGCGCTCGCGGGCTGCCGTGGGCGGCAGGCCCGACATGCGCGCCATGTGGACGACGAACTCGGTCGCCGAGACGTCCGGCGGCAGGCAGTCGTGCTCCGGCATGTAGCCGACGCGCTCACGGATCTTGGGACCCGATGAGGGGTCCGCGACGTCGAGCCCGAGCACTTCGGCTCGGCCCTCCGTCGCGGGGGACAGACCAAGCAGAATCTTGATCATGGTGGACTTGCCGGCTCCATTGGATCCGACGAGTCCGGTCACACCGGGCCCGATGTCCATGGTCAGCCGGTCAAGGGCGGTCACCTTGGGGAACCGCTTGCTCAGGCTTTCGGTCGCGATCACAGTCACGGTTCGACCGTAGTGGCGCAGGCCACACCAATTCGTCAGACCGTGGGGTCGACCTCGCCTAAGACCTGAGTATTACGGATCCCTAGGGGTCCACCCTGAGTAGCCCGTGCAAGCCCCTTGACGTCGCCGCCAAGCATTGTCACATTCATCAGTGTCAAGTTACGAGCGCGTACGGCGACGGCCCGGTCACGGCATCGGGGCGGCCGCGACCGGGACGGACGGTGGCATGACCTCAGCGGTGGTACGTGAACTCTCGGCGGAACTGCGGGGGTTCAGAGAAGTACAGAGGCTCGCGTACGAGTGCGCGGAATCGGTCGCGGCACAGCTCAAGCCGGGTGTGACGGAGCGCGAGGCGGCGCGGATGCAGCGGGAGTGGCTGCGCGAGCGCGGGGTGCGGGACTGGTTCCATCTGCCCTTCGCCTGGTTCGGGGACCGCACGGCGTTCGCGAACTTCCGCGTACCGCTGCAGTTCTTCCCGACGAACCGGAAGCTGGAGGCGGGGATGCCCTTCATCCTCGACATGGCGCCGGTCCACCAGGGGTACACCGCGGACATCGGCTACTCGGGCTGCCTCGGCCTCAACCCCGTGCACGACAAGCTGCTTTCGGACCTTGAGGCGCACCGCGACCTGATCCTGCGCGAGGTGCGCGAGCGGCGTTCACTGCGGGAGATCTACGAGGACGTGGAGCGGTTGATGGTCCGCCAGGGCTATGCGAACCGGCACCGGGCGTATCCCTTCGGCGTGATCGCGCACAAGGTCGACCGGGTCAAGGAGCGGCGGTTCAACGCCACGCTGTTCGGCTTCGGCACCCAGTCCCTGAAGGGCCTGGCGAGCGACGCGCTGCACGGGCACAGGGACGGCTGGTCGCCGCTGTGGTCGCCGTACAAGTTCTCCGACCACCCGCCGCAGCCGGGGCTGTGGGCGGTCGAACCCCACCTCGGATTCCGGGGCACGGGCGCCAAGTTCGAGGAGCTTCTCGTGGTCACCGACTCCAAGGACCCGCAGGAGAGCGCCTTTTGGCTGGACGACGATCTGCCGCACGTGCGGCGCTGGGCGGAGGGCATCTGATGACGGACCTGATGAAGATCGACGGCGCGCGCGAGCGCCGGGTGCGCACGGGCGGTATCGAGCTGTGCGTCGTCGAGCTGGGGGAACCCGGCGGGGCCGAGCGGCCGACAGTGGTGCTCGTGCACGGCTACCCGGACTCCAAGGAGGTGTGGTCGGAGGTCGCCACGCGCCTCGCTGACCACTTCCATGTGGTGCTCTACGACGTACGCGGACACGGCGGGTCGACGGCGCCGCAACCGCTGCGCGGCGGCTTCACCCTGGAGAAGCTGACCGACGACTTCCTGGCGGTCGTCGACGCGGTGAGCCCGGACCGGCCCGTGCACCTGGTGGGACACGACTGGGGTTCGGTGCAGTCGTGGGAGTTCGTCACGGTCAAGCGCACGCAGGGCCGCATCGCGTCCTTCACGTCGATGTCGGGCCCGTCCCTCGACCACTTCGGGCACTGGATCAAGCAGCGCGTGAAGAAGCCCACGCCCGCCAAGGTGGGCCAGCTGCTCGGCCAGGGCGCCAAGTCCTGGTACGTGTACATGCTGCACACGCCGGTGCTTCCCGAGCTCGCCTGGCGCGGTCCGCTCGGCAAGCGCTGGCCGAAGATCCTGGAGCGCGTCGAGCGGGTCCCTGCGGGCGACTACCCGACGTCGTCGCTGCCCTCGGACGCCGCCCGCGGAGCCTGGCTGTACCGGGACAACGTACGGTCGCGACTGCGCCGCCCGCGCGAGGACGCGTACGCGCACGCGCCCGTGCAGCTCATCACGCCGCTCGGGGACGCCTTCCTGTCGCCGAAGCTGTACGACCAGCTGGAGCTGTGGGCGCCGCAGTTGACGCGCCGCGTCCTGCCCGCCAAGCACTGGGTTCCGCGCACCCGCCCCGACCAACTCGCGGCCTGGATCACCGAGTTCGTCACCGCGCACGAGGGGCAAGCGGCGGGAGTGCCCGCGCAGCGCCCGGCGGCCGACGGGAAGCACGCGGACCGGTTCGCCGGTCAGCTGGTCCTGGTGACCGGTGCGGGCAGCGGCATCGGCCGGGCCACCGCGTTCGCCTTCGCGGAGGCCGGCGCGCGCGTGGTCGCCGTCGACCGGGACGCAGAGAGCGTCGCGCGGACCGCCGAGCTGGCCCAGCTCATAGGCGCCCCCGAGGCGTGGGGCGAGACCGTGGACGTCACGGACGAGCAGGCCATGGAGAAGCTCGCCGAGAAGGTCGCCGCCGAGTACGGCGTGGTCGACGTCCTGGTGAACAACGCGGGGATCGGCCTGTCCGGCTCGTTCTTCGACACCACTCCGGAGGACTGGAAGAAGGTCCTCGACGTCAATCTGTGGGGCGTCATCCACGGCTGTCGCCTGTTCGGCAAGCAGATGGCCGAGCGCGGGCAGGGCGGCCACATCGTGAACACCGCGTCCGCGGCGGCGTACCAGCCCTCGAAGGCGCTCCCCGCGTACTCGACCTCCAAGGCCGCCGTCCTGATGCTCAGCGAGTGCCTGCGCGCCGAGCTGGCCGGGCAGGGCATCGGGGTCTCCGCGATCTGCCCCGGCCTGGTGAACACGAACATCACGGCGACGGCCCGCTTCGCCGGGGTGGACGCCGAGGAGGAGCAGCGCCGCCAGAAGAAGTCCTCCCGCCTGTACGGCCTGCGCAACTACCCGCCGGAGAAGGTCGCGGAGGCGATCCTGGGCGCCGTCGTGCACAACAAGGCGGTCGTCCCGGTCACCCCGGAGGCCCGCGGCGCCCACCTCATGTCCCGCTTCACGCCCAAGGCCCTGCGCGCGGTCGCACGGATGGAGCCGCCACTGTGAGCAGCGAGGCCCCGGGACCACAGGAGAGGGCGGAGCAGTCGGCCGCCGAGTACCGGATCGAGGACCTGGCCCACCACAGCGGTGCCACGGTCCGTACGATCCGCGCCTACCAGGACCGCGGGCTGCTGCCGCGGCCCGAGCGCCGCGGGCGGGCCAATGTGTACACGGACACGCATCTGTCCAGGCTGCGCCAGATCGCCGACCTGCTGGACCGCGGCTACACCCTGGCGTCCATCAAGGAGCTGCTGGAGGCCTGGGACGCGGGGCGCGGCCTGGGCGGCGTGCTCGGTCTGGTCGCGGAGGTGGACGGCCCGTGGACGGACGAGCGGGCGGGGCGCATCACGCGCGCGGAGCTGGACGAGAGGTTCGGCGGCGAACCCGATGAGGCCGCCGTGCGGGACGCGCTCGACCTCGGTGTGCTCGAACACGTACCGGGGAAGGACGACGAGTTACTCGTACCGAGCCCTCAAGAGCTGGCGGTCGCCGCCGAGTTGCACGCGGCAGGTGTCCCGCTGTCCGCAATTTCCGGTCATCTACGGGAGTTGAGGGGGCACGTCGAACATATAGCGGCGCGTTTCCTGGAGTTCACCACCGAGCATGTCTTCGCACGCTATCTCGGTCCGCAACCGCCGACGGACACGGAAGCGGCCGAAGCGGCCTCGCTCGTACGACGACTCCGGCCGCTCGCGCAGCAGTCCGTGGACGCCGAACTTGCCCGGGCAATGCGGATGTTCGCCACCCGGCACCTCCATCGCCACCTTGCCGAGGAACCGGCGGTCGAAGTGGCGGATGAGCAGCAATCCGTCGCCCTACCGGTGGAGACAATGCGGGCCGTGCGCAGGCTTGTTGGCCCCGAGCACGTCTCCGCCTTCATCGCGGCGGCAGCCGAACGAGAGGTACAGACAAGGACATTGGATGCATTGACCTCAAACCCCAGCAATACTCCCACCGTTGACCAAAAGGGCCATCTGGCTTGAGAGTTGTCCACAGAATTGCCAACTGGCCTGTGGATAACTGGACTTGGCTGTGGATCAAACATCCGGACCAAAATTTGCGAAAGCAATCCAAGGGGGTCCGCAAGGGAAATCCACATGCGCCGCGGAGACTCTCCCGGGCACTCTGGCGCGATGAACGAGCAACGCGTCGTCAGGGTCTCGAAGTACCTCTCCAAGCACCTGCGGCATCAGCCGGAGCGCATCGGCCTGACGCTCGACGAGGCGGGCTGGGTGGAGATCGACGAGCTGCTCGACGCGGCCCGTGCGCACGGATTCACCATCGAGCGGGCCGAGCTGGAACAGGTGGTCGCCGAGAACGACAAACGGCGCTTCGCCATCGACGGCTCCCGGATCCGCGCGAGCCAGGGCCACTCGATCGAGATCGACCTCGACCTGCCCGTGGCCGAACCGCCCGCGTACCTGTACCACGGCACCGTCGCCCGCTTCCTCGACGCGATCCGCCACGAGGGCCTCAAGCCGATGAACCGGCACGACGTGCACCTCTCCGCCGACCGCGAGACCGCCACCCGGGTCGGCGCCCGGCGCGGCCGGCCCGTCGTGCTCCCGGTCGACTCGGGCACGATGCACCGGGACGGCCACACGTTCCGCCTGAGCGCCAACGGCGTCTGGCTCACCGCCGCTGTACCCCCACGCTACCTGCGCTTTTCCCGCTGAGCCCGCGCTCGCGGCCACACGGTGGAACCGCCCCGGACGACCGCCGTGCCCACTGCGCATACGCTCACAGTCATGACCGACAACGCTCCCGCCACACCCCCTCGCCCGCTGCGCCTGAGCACCGTGATCCTGCCCTACCGCCGCTGGCACGAGGGCGCCCGCGAGGCATGGCTGCGCGCGGAGGAGCTGGGTTTCCACACCGCGTACACGTACGACCATCTGTCGTGGCGCGTGCCGTTCCGGGACGGGCCGTGGTTCGGGGCGGTCCCGACGCTGACGGCCGCGGCCACCGCCACCGAGCGGATCCGCCTGGGCACCCTCGTGACCTCGCCGAACTTCCGGCACCCCGTCACCCTCGCCAAGGAACTGCTCTCGCTCGACGACATCTCCGGTGGCCGGATCACGCTCGGTATCGGCGCGGGCGGCACCGGCTTCGACGCGAGCGCCCTCGCGCACAGCGGGCAGGAACCGTGGACGCCGCGGGAGCGGGCCGACCGTTTCGCCGAGTTCGTCCCGCTGCTCGACCGGCTGCTCACCGAGGACACGGTCTCGTACGACGGGACCTTCTACTCGGCAGGCGGCGACGTCGGCGCGCAGAACATCCCGGGCTGCGTACAGCGCCCCCGGCTGCCGTTCGCGGTGGCCGCGACGGGTCCGCGCGGCCTGAAGCTCGCCGCGCGGCACGGGCAGGCGTGGGTGACCACCGGCGACCCGAAGCTGTACGCGACGGGCACCCCGGAGGAGTCGATTCAGGCCATTCGCGGGCAGGTCTCGAAGCTGGCCGCCGCGTGCGAGGCCATCGGCCGTGACGCGGACGAACCGGACAAGATCCTGCTCACCGGATTCACCCCGGACCGTGCCCGCCCCCTCGCCTCCGTCGACGCCTTCGTGGACTTCGCGGGCAGGCACCGGGAGCTGGGCTTCACCGAGCTCGTCCTGCACTGGCCGATCCCCGACACCGACTTCGCGGCCGACCAGAAGGTCTTCGAGGCGATCGCCACGGAGGCCCTGGCCCAACTCGACTGAATCGGACTCCGTCACGCCGGGGCCCGGGCGGGGCGCATGAGCCAGGTGCGCTCTCATCTGTGCGCCCCGCAGCACGCCCGTGCGCGCATATACGCGAACATGGTTCGGTGACCTCACCGACTCCCGGGCCCCGGACTCCGGCCCCCTCCGCCCCCACGCCCCGGCTGATCGCCACCGACCTCGACGGAACGTTGCTGCACGACGACAAGACCGTTTCGCCGCGTACGGTCGCCGCGCTCGCCGCCGCGGAAGAGGCCGGCATCGAGGTTTTCTTCGTGACAGGCCGGCCGGCCCGCTGGATGGATGTCGTCAGCGACCATGTGCACGGCCACGGCCTGGCGATCTGCGGGAACGGCGCCGCCGTCGTGGACCTGCACGGCGGCGCGGGCGAGCACCGCTTCGTCAAGATCCGCGAGCTGACGGTCCCGGACGCGCTCGACGTCGTCCGCATCCTGCGCGGCGTCGCGCCCGGCACCACCTTCGCCGTCGAGCGCACCGGCGGCCTGCACCACGAGCCGACGTACCCGCCGCTGCACCTGGACCCCGGGGAGACCGTCGCCCCCGCGGAGAAGCTGCTGGCCGCGGACTTCGAGGGCGCGGCCGTCGCGGACCAGCCGGTGCTCAAGCTCCTCGCGTACCACCCCGAGCTCGACCCCGACGCGTTCCTCGCGCTGGCCCGCGCGGGCGTGGGCGACCGGGCGACCATCACGCGGTCGAGCCCGAGCGCGCTCCTGGAGGTCAGCGGACCCGGCGTCTCCAAGGCGAGCACGCTCGCCATGTGCTGTGCGGAGCGCGGCATCGCGCCCGCCGAGGTGGTCGCCGTCGGGGACATGCCCAACGACATGGAGATGCTCGCCTGGGCGGGCACGTCCTACGCGATGGGGAACGCGCACCCCGAGGTCCTGGCCTCCGCGACCGCCCGTACGGCGACCAACAACGAGGACGGCGTGGCCCGCGTCATCGAGGACATCCTGGCCGCGCACGCGCCTGCCCGGTAGCGGATCCGGCCTGCCTGACTTGTCCGACTGGTCCGGCTTGCCCATTGGCGCCTACAGCTTCACGTGGCGCTCGGCGAACCACTTCACCGGGTCCACCCCGGACCCCAGATACGGCGTGAGCCGCACCTCGAAGTGGAGGTGCGGCCCCGTCGAGTTGCCGGTGGTGCCCGACTGGCCGACCCACTGCCCCGCGCGGAGCTTCTGCCCCTGGTCGACGGTGACCGCGGCGAGGTGCGCGTACTGCGTGTAGTAGCCGCCGGGGTGCCGCACGACGACCTCGATGCCGAAGGCGCCGCCGCAGGACACGCTCACCACGCGGCCCGCGCCCGCCGCCCGCACCGGCGTGCCGATGTCGACCGCGAAGTCCTGTCCGGTGTGCCGGTGCGACCAGCGCTCGCCCGCGCTGTCGAAGCCCGCGGACAGCTCGTACTTCTCCACAGGAGGCAGCCACGCGCGCGTGGTTGAGTTCTTCGGCTCCTTGAGGCGTACGGCGCCCCGGCACTTCCCCGCGGCGACCGAGGTGTCCGCCTGTCCCTGGAGCTGCCAGCGTGCCGCTTCGAGCTTGCTCTCGATGCCCTTCTTAAGGATGACGAGCCGTGCGTTGCGCTCCTTCAGGGCGCGCAACGCGTCCGCCGCCCTGCGCTGTCCGTCCGCGAGCCTGCGCTCGGCGCGCCTGCTCTTGTCCACGGCGTTGTTGAGTGCCAAGTCGGCCTGCCAGACCGCCCGTTGGCCGTGCATCAGCTTCTCGGGGTTCCCGGCCAGCAGCATCTGCGCCGTGATGGGGATGTCGCCGCCGCTGCGGTACTGGGCGCGGGCGATCCGGCCGAGGTCCCCGTGGAGCACGGAGATCTGCCGCCGCTCCCGCACGAGCAGCCGCTCCATCGTCCGTACCTCCGCCTTCTGTACGGAGGCGGCCTTCCGTCCCGCTTCGTAGCGCTGCGTCGCCTTGGACGCCTCCTCGAAGAGGCGCGCCACGTCCGCGCTCGCCTCCGGGCCCTCCGCGCCCTGGGAGACCGTGGGCGGGCCACCGAGGGCCACCGAGGGCCACGAGGGCGCACAGCAGCACCGGGAGGACGAGCGATGTGCTGGTTCGGCGGGGTCCATGACGCATGCATCGGATCGTCGACCGCCGCACGCCGGGCTTCCTGTGGGGCTGGTACGGCCGAGGGAACGGGTGCCCCGTACGGCGCAGGAACGTACCGCCAAACCGGGGCGGGCGGCGCCGGCCGGCGGTCTTCGGAGCCGGCGGTCTTCGGAACGCAGGCGCGCAGACCTCAGCAGCCGCACAGCCCTCAGTGAGGCGCCTGCCACACCACCGTCGTACCGTCCCCGTCGATCCCCGCCCCGTGCCAACTGGCGCCGCCGAGCGATTCGGCCCGCTTCTGAAGGTTCTTCAGGCCGCTGCGCCGCCCGCCCTCCTTGATGCCCACGCCGTCGTCCGCGACCGTCAGACGGACGCCCTGCCGCCCGTCGGGGAGGAGCACGGTGGCGTCCACGACGACGTCGATGCGGTCGGCCTCCGCGTGCCGGAACGCGTTCGACAGGGCCTCGCGCAGCGCCGCGATGAGGTGCTTGCCGGTGAGCTCGCCGACGACCGTGTCGACGGGCCCGAGGAAGCGGTGCGAGGGCTTGAACCCGAGCGGCACGGCGGCCATGTTGATCTCGCGGAACACCTTGGTGCGCAGGCCCGACGGCGCCTCGGTCGGCCCTTGCTGGAGCGCGAAGATCGCGGTGCGGATCTCCTGGATCGTGGTGTCGAGCTCGTCGACCGCCTTGCCGACGCCTGCCTGCACCTCGGGCACCACGGAGCGGCGCTGGGCGGTCTCCAGCATCATCCCGGTGGCGAAGAGGCGCTGGATGACGAGGTCGTGCAGATCGCGCGCGATCCGGTCGCGGTCCTCCAGGACGGCGAGGCGCTCCCGGTCGCGCTGCGCGTCGGCCGAGACCAGGGCGAGCGCGGCCTGGGAGGCGAACTGGGTTGCCAGGGTGCGCTCCGCCTCGCTGAAAGGACGCTCCCCACGCGCGCGGGTCATCACCAACGTCCCCAGGACCCGTCCGCCGCTCTGGAGGGGCAGCATCATGGACGGCCCGTAGTCCTGCGCGAGGCCGGTCAGCATGCGGGGGTCGGTGGCCGCGTCGTCGACGAACACGGCCTGGCCTTCGAGCAGTTCGGAGATGACCTCGCTCTCCGAGGGCACGATCACACCGAGCGCGGCGGAGGGTCCGTCCGAGTCGACGGCGACGATCTCCATGCCGCCCTCCTCCGCGGGCAGCATCACTATGCCGGCCGCCGAGTCCGAGAGGTGCCGGGACTGTTCGGCGACCACCTGGAGCGCGTCGTCGGCGTCGCCGCCCGAAAGGAGCGCGGTGGTCACCGCCACCGAGCCGTCGATCCACCGCTCGCGCTGCTTGGCCGCTTCGTAGAGGCGTGCGTTGCCGATGGCGATGCCCGCCTCCGTGGCGAGCACCCGGACCATGTTCAGGTCGTCGTCGTTGAACTCTCCGCCGTCGTGCTTCTCCGTGAGATAGAGGTTTCCGAAGATCTCGCCCTGTACGCGGATGGGGAGGCCGAGAAACGTGTGCATCGGCGGATGGTTCGTGGGAAAACCGCAGGAGCGCGGGTCGTCCGCGAGATTCGCCAGGCGCACCGTCACGGGGTCGTGGATGAGCGCGCCGAGCAGCCCCTTGTGCCCGTCGGGCAGCCGCCCGATGCGCCGCGCGGTCTCCTCGTCGACTCCGGAGTAGACGAAGTCGGAGAGCCCCTCGCCGTCCTCGGCGACGACGCCGATCGCGGCGTACTTGGCGTCGGTCAGTTCGGCGGCCGTCTCGCAGATCCGGTCGAGCGTGGTGTGCAGCTCGAGGCCCGTGCCCACGGAACGCATCGCTTCCAGGAGCTGCGGCAGCCGGGCGGTCAGCTCGGCCGACAGACCGTGAAGGCTGCGTGTCGCCTCGGTCGCCGCCTCCAGGGAAGCCGCGGCGGGCTCGGTGGGAGGCGGGGCGCCGGGATCCGTGGGTGCTGCCATGCGACGAGCCTAATTAGTGCCGATTGGCGAGGAAAGTCGGGATCCGGGTGGGCGGGAGAGAAGAGGCGGGTCCTCCGCAGGGCCTCAGCGCGTCCTCAACGCGTCCTCAGCCCTCCGCGCAGGCCAGCGCCTCCGCCGCGCCCTCCCGACGCCGAAGCTCCCGAAGCGGCCCGTCGACCGCGACGAGCTCGGCGTACGCGCCGCGCTGGGCGACCCGGCCCCCGTCGAGCACGAGCACCTCGTCCACGGCCTCCAGACCGGCGAGCCGGTGCGTGATCAGCACTGTCGTCCGGCCCCGCGTGGCGTCCAGGAGGTCCGCGGTGAGCGCGTCCGCCGTCTCCAGATCGAGGTGTTCGGCGGGCTCGTCGAGCACGAGGACGGGGAAGTCGGCGAGCAGCGCGCGGGCGAGCGCGAGCCGCTGCCGCTGGCCGCCGGAGAGACGTGCGGCATGCTCACCCACCAGGGTGTCGAGCCCGTCCGGCAGCGCCTGCGCCCACTCCCGAAGACGTACGCGGCCGAGCACTGCCCACAGGTCGTCCTCGGTGGCGTCCTTCTTGGCGAGCAGCAGATTCTCGCGGAGGCTGCTGTCGAAGAGGTGCGCGTCCTGGGCGCACAGCCCGACGATTCGCCGGACCGCGTCGCCGTCGAGGGCCGCCGCGTCGACACCGCCGAGCGTGTACGTCCCGGCGTCCGCGTCGAGGAAGCGCAGCAACACCTGGGCGAGGGTCGTCTTACCGGACCCCGACGGGCCGACGACGGCGACGTGGCGGCCGCGCTCCAGCGTCAGGTCGAGGCCGGCGAGCGCGTCCCGCTCCTGGCCCTCGTAGCGGGCGGTGAGGCCGTGCACGGCGAGCGGGAAGGGGTCCCGCGGCGCCTGTGCGGGCCGCTCGGGCTCCCGTACGGGTTCCGGCGCGTCCAGGACCTCGTAGACCCGCTCGGCGCTCTTGTGGACGCGCTGGCGGTGCTGCACGGCGAGCGGCAGGCCGAGCACCGCCTCGAACGCGGCGAGCGGCGTCAGGACGACGACCGCGAGCGACACCCCGTGGAGCTGCCCGGTGCGCACGCCCTGGACGCCGACGAACGCGGCCGCCGCCACGGTCAGGCCGGTGATCAGCGCGCTGAGCCCGTCGCCGAGCGCGGTCGCGGTGGCGGCGCGCGAGGCGATCCGCGTGAGCACGGAGTCGGCTTCCGCGGCCTCCGTCGTCCGTCGCGGCAGGGCGCCCGAGACCGTCAGTTCGGCGGTACCGGTGAGCAGTTCGGCCGCCTTCGTGGCGAGCACACCGCGCGCGGGGGCCAGCCTCCGCTCCGCGCGCCGGGACACCGCGCCCGACAGCAGCGGCACCCCGACGCCGGCGAGCAGCAGCCCGACCGCGAGCACGGCACCCGCGGCGGGCAGCATCCACGCGGTGAACGCCACCGACCCCACGCCCACGAGCGCGGCGACCGACGCGGGCAACAGCCAGCGCAGCCAGTAGTCCTGCAGGGCGTCCACATCGGCGACGAGCCGGGAGAGCAGGTCGCCGCGCCGCGTCGTGCGCAGCCCCGCAGGGGCGAGCCGCTCCAGGCGCCGGTACACGGCGACCCGGGTGTCGGCCAGCATCCGCAGCACCGCGTCGTGCGACACGAGCCGCTCCATGTACCGGAAGATCGCCCGTCCGATGCCGAACGCGCGCGTGGCCGTCACCGCGACCATCAGGTAGAGCACCGGCGGCATCTGCGAGGCCCGCGAGATCAGCCACCCGGACGTCGCCATCAGGCCGACCGCGCTGCCGAGCGCGAGCGCGCCGAGCAGTAGGGCGAGGGCGAGCCGCGAGCGGCGCGGCCTGGCGGCGTCACGCAGCCGTGCGAGCACATGGCGCCGGTCCACCGGCACGTCGCCGGGCACCGCCACCGGGGCGGCTTCGACGGCATCGGCAAGGACCTGCGCGGACGGGCTCCCCTGCACGGCGCCACGCACCTGCGCCGGCACCGCGCCAGGTGCCTCGACCCGTACGACCCGGTCCGCGACGGCGAGCAGCGCGGGACGGTGCACGACGAGCAGCACGGTCCGCCCCACGGCGAGCCTGCGCACCGCGTCGACGATGCCCGCCTCGGTCTCGCCGTCCAGCGCGGCCGTGGGCTCGTCGAGCAGCACGACCGGCCGGTCCGCGAGGAACGCCCGCGCGAGCGCGAGCCGCTGCCGCTGCCCTGCCGAGAGCCCGGCGCCGTCCTCCCCGAGCACGGTCGCCACGCCCTGGGGCAGCACCTCGACGAACTCCAGGGCCCCGGCCTCCCGCAGCGCGGCGAGCACCGCGGCGTCATCGGCGTCCGGCCGCGCGAGCCGCACGTTGTCCGCGATCGACCCGGCGTACAGCTGCGGCCGCTGCGGAACCCACGCCACGCGCGCGTGCCACGCCTCCCGCGACACCTCGGCGAGGTCGACACCGCCGACGGCGATTCGCCCACTACAAGGGCGTACAAAACCCAACAGGGCACTGACCAGCGTCGACTTGCCCGCTCCGCTCGGCCCTACGAGGGCCACGGTCTCGCCATCGGCCACCTTGAAGGAGACATCCGAGACGGCGTCGAAGGACCGCCCTTCGTAGCGAACAGAAACGCTTTCAAACCCGATTCCGCCGGCCGCGGGGGCCTCCCGCGTGCCGTCCTCGGGCAGCGGCGACTCCAGAACCGCGAAGATCTCCTCCGCCGCGGCGAGCCCCTCTGCGGCCGCGTGGTACTGCGCGCCCACCTGTCGCAGCGGCAGATACGCCTCGGGCGCGAGCACCAGAATCACGAGCCCGATGTACAGATCCATCTCGCCGTGCACGAGCCGCATGCCGATGGTCACGGCGACGAGCGCGACCGACAGTGTGGCCAGCAGCTCCAGCGCGAACGACGAGAGGAAGGCGATCCGCAGGGTGCGCATCGTCGCCCTGCGGTACTCATCGGTGATCTTGCGGATGGACTCGGCCTGCGCCTTGGCGCGGCCGAACACCTTCAGGGTCGGCAGGCCCGCGACGACGTCCAGGAAGTGGCCCGAAAGCCGGGAGAGCAGCCGCCACTGACGGTCCATCCGGGACTGGGTCGCCCAGCCGATCAGCATCATGAAGATCGGGATGAGGGGCAGCGTGCCGACGATGATCGCCGCCGACACCCAGTCCTCGGTGACGACGCGGGCGAGCACCGCCACCGGGACCACCACCGCGAGCCCCAACTGCGGCAGATAGCGGGAGAAGTAGTCGTCGAGGGCGTCCACGCCGCGCGTCGCGAGCGCCACGAGGGACCCGGTGCGCTGCCCGCTCAACCACCCGGGGCCGAGCCGCGAGGACCGCTCCAACAGCCGCCTGCGCAGCTCCGACTTGACCGCCGCGCTCGCCCGGTGCGCGGCCAGCTCGGTCAGCCAGGCCACGAGCCCGCGACCGGCCGCGACCGCCGCCAACAACAGCAGCGGTGCCCGCAGTTCGGCCACGTCGAGGCCGTGCTGGAACGCGCCCACCACGACCTCGGCGATGAGCATCGCCTGCGCGATGACCAGGCCCGCCCCAGCGGCGCCAAGCACCACCACCGCGATCAGGAAGAGACGTGAGGCCCGGCCGTACCGGAACAGACGCTGGTCGATCGGTTTCACGTGAAACACACCCTCACGTAGACGAACGCAGACGGGCGAAGACGGAGCTAAGACGCTCAGTGCGCCCCTTGTCAGGAGCTCAGTGCGCCCCGGCAGGAATGCTCTTCGTGCTGAGCCGCTTGCGGAACACCCAGTAGGTCCAGCCCTGGTAGAGCAGGACCAGCGGCGTCATGATCCCGGCGACCCAGGTCATGACCTTCAGCGTGTACGGACCCGAGGACGTGTTGTCGATCGTCAGGTTCCACGCCTCGTTGAGCGAGGAGGGCATGACGTTCGGCACCAGGGCCAGGAAGATCGCCGCCACCACGGCCGCGATCGCGACCCCGTTGAAGGAGAACGCCCAGCCTTCGCGTCCCCTGCCGTTCATCACGAGCGTCCCGAGCAGTCCGACGACCGCCACGGCGAACGCCACCGCGGTCCACGCCGTCCCGCGCTCGACCTGGAGCCAGGCGAGGAACCCGCCGCCCAGGAGCACGGTGGCCACACCCGCCTTCGTCGCGAGCGCACGCGCCCGCACCCGGATGTCGCCGTCCGTCTTCAGCGCGGTGAACACCGCACCGTGCAGCGTGCACACGGCCGTGAAGGCGAGCCCGCCGAGCAGCCCCCACCAGGTCAGCAGGTCGCCGAACGAACCGGCGAAGTCCTGCTTGGAGTTGATCGGAACGCCGTGCACCATGTTCGCGAACATCACGCCCCACAGGAACGGCAGCAGCAGCGAGCTGACGAAGAGCACCAGCTCCCAGTTGCGCTGCCAGCTCTCCTCGGGCCGCTGGTGCCGGTACTCGAAGGACAGCACGCGCACGATCAGCAGCAGCAGCGCGATCACGAGCAGCAGGTAGAAGGCACTGAAGAACGTCGCGTACCAGATGGGGAACGCGGCGAACATCGCACCGGCCGCGGTGAGCAGCCAGACCTCGTTGCCGTCCCACACCGGCCCGATGATGTTGATCAGCACGCGCCGCTCGGTCCTGTCGCGCGCGAGCAGCCGCGTCAGGATGCCCACCCCGAAGTCGAAGCCTTCGAGGAAGAAGTAGCCGGTCCATAGAACGGCGATCAGAAGGAACCAGAAGTCGTTGAGGCCCATGGCGTTTCTCCTCTCAGTACGCGAAGGTCAGTGGCTTGTCGGCGTCGTCGTCATCGGAGTCGTCCCCCGAAGGACCACGCAGCTTCGGGTCCTTGGTCGGCGGTTCCTCGTCCGTGTCGGGACCCTTGATGGCGTACTTCTTCATCAGCCGTACGTTGATCCAGAACAGCACCGCGTACAGCAGGGTCAGCACGGTCAGCGAGATCGCCATCTCGGTCTGGCTGACGCCGGGGGAGACCGAGTCAGCGGTCCGGAACAGGCCGAAGACGGCCCAGGGCTGACGGCCCATCTCGGTGAAGATCCAGCCGATGGAGTTGGCGATGAAGGGGAAGATCAGCGAGGCCATGCCGACCCGCCAGCCCCACTTCGTGACGGTCGGGCCGAGTTCCTTCTTGTTGGTGAGCATCAGCTTGGGGATTTCGTCCTCACCCCTTCGATGCTCGGGCAACAGCCATCGCCGCTTCCGGGTCAGCCAGAATCCGGCGCCCGCGGCGACGGCAGCGGTGAGCCCGATGCCGATCATCAGGCGGAAGCCCCAGAAGGTGACGAAGATGTTGGGGATGTAGTCCTCGGCCTTGCCGCCGTACTTCTCGGCCTCGGCCTTGGCGGTCTCGTGGATGCCGGGGACACAGCTGGAGAAGTTGTCGTCGGCCAGGAAGGAGAGCAGGCCCGGAAGCTCTATCTCGACGGAGTTGTGGCCCTTGTTCACATTGCCGACGGCGAAGATGGAGAACGGCGCGGGGCATTCGGTGTCCCACAGCGCCTCGGCCGAAGCCATCTTCATCGGCTGCTGCTTGAACATCACCTTGGCCAGCTGGTCGCCGGAGAGGGCGACCAGGACGCCCGCGATCATCGCGGTCACCAGACCGAGCCGGAGCGAGCTGCGCAGCGTGATGGTCCGCTTGCGGTCGACCTGCTCGCCGGCGTCCTTCTGCTTCTTGATCTTCCAGAGCAGGAAGCTGGAGACGCCGATCATGAAGGCTCCGCCGGTCAGGAAGGCGGAGGAGATGGTGTGCGTGAACTGGACGACCGCGGTGTTCTGGAAGAGGACGTGCCAGATGTCGTTGAGCCGGGCCACGCCGGTCTTCGGGTCGATCTCGTAGCCCACCGGGTGCTGCATCCAGGAGTTGGCCGCCAGGATGAAGTAGCCCGAGGCCAGTGTGCCGATCGACACCATCCACATGCAGGCGCAGTGGAGCTTCTTCGGCAGCTTGTCCCAGCCGAAGATCCACAGCCCGATGAAGGTGGACTCGAAGAAGAAGGCGATCAGCGCCTCCATCGCGAGCGGAGCACCGAAGACGTCACCGACGAACTTCGAGTAGTCCGACCAGTTCATGCCGAACTGGAACTCCTGCACGAGGCCGGTCGCGACGCCGATCGCGATATTGATCAGGAAAAGCTTCCCCCAGAACTTCGTGGCGTGGAAGTACTTCTCCTTGCCCGTGCGCACCCATGCCGTCTCCAGGCCCGCCGTGAGCGCGGCCAGAGAGATCGTCAGTGGGACGAACAGGAAGTGGTAGACGGTGGTGATGCCGAACTGCCATCGCGCCAGGGTCTCCGGCGCGAGGGCGATCGTTGTCGGGTCCACTGCGTCTTCTCCTTACATCGCCGTGGTCACAGCGGCAGTTTGCCCCTTTAATCCCACAAATCCCGGGAGGAACCGGGACACGCTTGTGAACGCGTTCACATTCACAAGCATTATGTCGTACTGGTTGTCGGCATACGAGAGGGGGTCCCCCCTAACTTCGGGGGGGACCCCCTTCGCCTACGATCTCCGCCCAACGCGGGGCAGGTCAGAGCTCCTTGCGGAACTCCGCGGCCGTCTGCAGGAAGATGTCGTTGGCCTCGGTCTCCGCGATCGTGGTGCGCACACCCTCGCCCGCGAACGGCCGCACGACCACGCCCGCCTGCTCACAGGCCGCCGCGAAGTCCATCGTCTTCTCCCCCAGGCGCAGCCACACGAAGTTGGCCTGCGTCTCGGGCACCGTCCAGCCCTGCGCCCGCAGCCCCTCGACGACCCGCGTGCGCTCGGCCACCAACGAGCCGACCCGGCCGAGCAGCTCGTCCTCCGCGCGCAGCGAGGCCACCGCCGCGTCCTGCGCGAGCTGGCTCACACCGAAGGGGACCGCCGTCTTGCGCAACGCCGCGGCGACCGGCTCGTGCGCGATGGCGAAGCCCACGCGGAGCCCCGCGAGCCCGTACGCCTTCGAGAAGGTCCGCAGCACCGCCACGTTCGGCCGGTCCCGGTAGATCTCGACGCCGTCCGGCACCTCGGTGTCGCGGATGAACTCCCGGTACGCCTCGTCGAGGACCACCAGGACATCGGCGGGCACCCGGTCGAGGAACCGTTCCAGCTCGGCCCGGCGGATGGCATTGCCCGTGGGGTTGTTGGGGTTGCAGACGAAGATGAGGCGCGTGCGGTCGGTGATCGCGTCGATCATCGCGTCGAGGTCGTGGTCCTCGCTCGGCGTGAGCGGCACCTGCACCGACTTCGCGCCGCTGATCTGCGTGATGATCGGGTACGCCTCGAAGGACCGCCACGCGTAGATGACCTCGTCACCCGGCCCCGAGGTCGCCTGGAGCAGCTGCTGCGCGACGCCGACCGAGCCGGTGCCGGTGGCGAGGTGCGAGACGGGCACACCGAAACGGTCGGACAGCTCGTTCATCAGGCCGGTGCACGCCATGTCCGGGTAGCGGTTGAAGGTCCCGGCAGCCGCGATCGCCTGCTCCATCACTCCGGGCAGCGGAGGATAGGGATTCTCGTTGGAGGACAGCTTGTACGCCACCGGCCCCCCGGCGGCGGCCGGCTTGCCGGGCTTGTAGGCAGGGATCCCCGCCAGCTCCGCACGCAGCTTGGGGTTGATCTCGCTCACCGCAGTCCTCCTTGTGGGCACCGTTCCAATACTGCTCACCTTAAGAGGATTCGCCGCGCTCCCCAATGGCCCGGGTCTCGACCCTCCGCAAGGCGTGCGGAGAGGGGGGAGCGCTCCTCGCCCTGGCGCGCGCCGGTGGCTCGCGCCGTGGCGCGCATCACCCGTGAAGGTGAGTTGAGACCTACTCGCAACATCGCCGACTTGGCAGGCCCCTGCGTGACGACAAGCGAAGTGCCATACCCTGACCCTTCAACTCCCTTTTATTTAAAGGTTGATGATGGGCCATCACCTTGCAGAAACGTGCCTGTCAACGCCTGCATATGCTCCCCCACCATGCAGCCGAATGAGCCCTACTATCGGCTCGCCATGACAGCAGCAGGGAAGCACCAGGTGAGCCGGGCAGAGACGACCCGCAGGGGCACCCGGCCGAGCCGGGCAGGCATCAGAGACGTTGCCGCAGCCGCCGGGGTCTCGATCACGACTGTGTCCGATGCGCTCAACGGTAAGGGCCGGCTCCCGGACGCCACCCGACGCCACGTTCGCGAGGTCGCCGACCGGTTGGGCTATCGCCCCTCCGCGGCCGCTCGCACGCTCCGTACCGGGAAATCGGGCCTCATCGGCCTGACAGTGACGACGTACGGGGATGAACCTTTCACCTTCACAGAATTCGCGTACTTCGCCGAGATGGCGCGTGCCGCCACCTCCGCCGCGCTCGCCCGCGGGTACGCCCTCGTCATCCTGCCCGCCACCTCACGCCACGACGTGTGGTCGAACGTCGCCCTTGACGGCACCGTCGTCATCGACCCCTCCGACCACGATCCGGTCGTCACCGAGCTGGTCCGCCAGGGCCTGCCGGTCGTCTCCGACGGACGTCCCGCGGGCACCCTGCCCGTGACCGCCTGGGTCGACAACGACCACGAGGCCGCCGTGCTCGGCATCCTCGACCACCTCGCCGAGTCCGGCGCCCGCCGCATCGGCCTGCTGACCGGAACCACCACCGACACGTACACGCACCTCTCCACCTCGGCGTATCTGCGCTGGTGCGAGCGGATCGGACAGGAACCGGTCTACGAGTCGTACCCCGCGCACGACCCGTGCGCGGGCGCCGTCGCCGCCGACCGGCTGCTCGCCCGGCCCGACCGCCCCGACGCGGTCTACGGCCTCTTCGATCCCAACGGCACCGATCTGCTCGCCGCCGCGCGCCGCTACGGGCTGCGTGTCCCGGACGACCTGCTGCTGGTGTGCTGCAGCGAGTCGATGGTCTACGCGAACACGGAACCGCCCATCACCACCCTCTCGCTCAAACCGCGGCGGATCGGGACGTCCGTCGTGCAGCTCCTCATCGACGCCATCGAAGGGGTCGATTCCGACCAGCCGGTCGAGCAGGTGATGCCGACCGAACTCATCGTGCGGACCTCGTCCCATCGACGCCCGCACCGCACCACGGTCAGCCCTCCCCGGTCTCCGGGACAGGGCTGACCGCCCCCACCCGCCCCCTCCACCGACTCCTCCGAAGAGAAAAGTCCACACCAATTCGGGAGAAATGCACGGCGATCAGCCGCCCGTCACCGATTCACCACCCCTGGTGCATCACACAGCGCGAGCCGCATTCCTATGATGGGCGCACGACACCGCGGGCCGCTGCGACCAGGCAGTCCGATACGGTGCACAGGCGGCGCAATGGTGGTGGAGGGGTCGATGACTCAGGGGGCCGGTCCGGGATCCGCAGCGGAGACGGAGACGCTGCGCGACTTCCGTGTTCCCGCGTACGTCCATGACGTACCGGCGAACGTGCAGCCGACGGACCCCGACGTCCCCGCGCCCGGCGCAGAGAGTCCCGACGGTTACACGCCGACCGAGCGTGACCTGCCGGTCATCAACCAGGGCGACACGGTCCAGGTCGAGGTGGCGCAGCCCGCGCCCACGGGGGACGAGGGCCTCGGCCCGCTGTTCGTCGTCGGCGATGTGCACGGCTACCTCGACGAGCTGCTCGCCGCGCTCTGCGAGAAGGGCCTGATCGACGCGGAGGGCAACTGGGCGGCGGGCACCGCGCGCCTGTGGTTCCTCGGCGACTTCACCGACCGCGGGCCGGACGGGATCGGCGTCATCGACCTCGTCATGCGGCTGTCCGCGGAGGCGGCGGCCGCGGGCGGCTACTGCAAGGCGCTCATGGGCAACCACGAGCTGCTCCTGCTCGGCGCGAAGCGGTTCGGCGACACGCCCGTGAACTCCGGAGCGGGCACCGCCACGTTCCAGGCGGCCTGGTTGCTCAACGGCGGGCAGAAGGCCGACATGGACCGCCTCCAGGACGTGCATCTGCAGTGGATGTCCCGGCTCGACGCGATCGAGATCGAGGACGACCATCTGCTCACGCACTCGGACACCACCGCGTATCTCGACTACGGCGACTCCATCGAGGCCGTCAACGACACGGTGCGCGAGACCCTCACGCGCAATGACGCGGACGAGTGCTGGGACCTGTTCCGCAAGTTCACCAAGCGGTTCGCGTTCAAGGACGAGGAATCGGGGCCCAGCGCCGCACGACAGCTCCTCGACGCCTTCGGCGGCTCGCGCATCGTGCACGGCCACAGCCCGATTCCGTATCTGCTCGGCGAGGTCGGTGGTGAGGACGGGGACAGCGAGGACAGCAGGCCCCCCGTCGAGGGCCCGCATGTGTACGCGAACGGCCTGGCCATCGCCATGGACGGCGGCGTGACCATGGCCGGAAAGCTGCTCGTCCAGCAACTGCCCATGGATATCTGAGACTTCGCGGGGCAGACGCGAAAGCGGAGGATCCGACTGGCCGCAGGGCCAATTTCCGGAAACCCCCTGTCACCGCGTGCCGTGACAGCTCTACCATCGGCTTATCCGTAGCAGGCTCCCCTCCGTTTCTGCCCGACGGCTCGCACCCATGCGGGCCACCAAGCCCTACGGAGCATCGGGGGATGCACATGAACAGCGCTCCGCATTTGCTGAACGAGGACCGTCCCGAGTTCGAGCGGCTCCTCGATGACGCGCTGCGTACCGCACCGAATCGGCCTGAACTCGCCGCTGTGGGCCAGCGGCTCAACCCCGAGCAGCTGCGCACCATGGCGCTCGGCGCCGCCGCACTGATCAACACGGCGGCCGCCGACGAGTACCAGCGCTACGTCAAGGTCCGCGAGGAACTGCGCTCCACGCCGCGGCTCCTGCGTCCGCTACGCGAAGGAGGCAAAACCAGCGGGGAGAGCACGGGACCGGGCGTCGCCGCGGTCGCCGTCGTGCTCGCCCCGGTCCTGGCAGGGACCGCAGCCGTGATCTTCCTGCTCGTCGGCTACATCCTGGGCATGCTCAACCCGGTGCCAGGCCTCGCGAGGACCCTGCGCACCTTCGGCTGGGTCTTCGGCGTGATCGCCGCGGCAAGCATTCTCGTCGCGGCCGTCTGCCTGCTGCTCGCGGCCTTGCGCAATGGATCGACGTCTCTCCAGGCGAGCGCGCACGGCGAGGCCAGCGAGGAAGTGAAGCAGGCCAGGGAAGCCTGGCGCGTCGCGCTCCTGGACCGGGGCATCCTGCCGTTCCTGCGGGACGCCCTGGCGGATCCATCGGCGGGCGGCGGCTCGCCCCTCGGGGGCCGCGGCGGCTCCGGCGGGCGCATGCCGCAACTCGGCTACAACAGGCCGGGGTTCAGCAGCCCCGACGGCGGCGGCACGGCCACGGGCCAGCGCGCCGGCTATTCGAGCCCGGACTTCTCCAGCCCGGACTTCGGCGGCCCGGACCACCAGCCGGACTGATCCTCCGGCGGCCACCAGGCCGTGACCGACGACGAGGCCCCTCGCGCACGAGGGGCCCCACCGTCATGCCCTCAGTCGGCGATCGGCAGATACACGCGGTTGCCGGCCTGTGCGAACTCCTTGGACTTCTGCTCCATGCCCTCCGCGATCTCCGAGGAGGTGGTGCCGTGTTCCCGCCGGATGTCCTGCGAGATCTTCATCGAGCAGAACTTCGGCCCGCACATCGAGCAGAAGTGTGCCGTCTTCGCGGGCTCCGCCGGCAGCGTCTCGTCGTGGAACTCCCGTGCCGTGTCCGGGTCGAGGGCCAGGTTGAACTGGTCCTCCCAGCGGAACTCGAAGCGGGCGTCGGAGAGCGCGTCGTCCCAGGCCTGCGCGTCCGGGTGGCCCTTGGCGAGGTCCGCCGCGTGCGCCGCGATCTTGTACGTGATGACGCCGGTCTTCACGTCGTCGCGGTTGGGCAGGCCCAGGTGCTCCTTCGGCGTGACGTAGCAGAGCATCGCCGTGCCCCACCAGGCGATCATCGCGGCGCCGATCCCGGACGTGATGTGGTCGTACGCCGGGGCGACATCGGTGGTCAGCGGGCCGAGCGTGTAGAACGGCGCCTCCTCGCAGATCTCCTGCTGGAGGTCGATGTTCTCCTTGATCTTGTGCATCGGGACGTGTCCCGGGCCCTCGATCATGGTCTGCACGTTGTGGCGCTTGGCGATCGAGTTCAGCTCGCCGAGCGTCCGGAGCTCCGCGAACTGCGCCTCGTCGTTGGCGTCCGCGATGGAGCCGGGGCGCAGGCCGTCACCGAGCGAGTACGTGACGTCGTACGCCGCGAGGATCTCGCAGAGCTCCTCGAAGCGCTCGTAGAGGAAGCTCTCCTTGTGGTGCGCGAGGCACCACGCGGCCATGATCGAGCCGCCGCGGGAGACGATGCCGGTCTTGCGGTCGGCGGTCAGCGGGACGAACGGGAGGCGGACGCCCGCGTGGACCGTCATGTAGTCCACGCCCTGCTCGGCCTGCTCGATGACCGTGTCCTTGTAGATCTCCCAGGTCAGTTCCTCGGCCTTGCCGTCGACCTTTTCGAGCGCCTGGTAGAGCGGCACGGTGCCGATCGGGACGGGGGAGTTGCGCAGCACCCACTCACGCGTGGTGTGGATGTTGCGGCCGGTGGAGAGGTCCATGACCGTGTCGGCGCCCCACTTGGTCGCCCAGGTCATCTTGTCCACCTCCTCCTCGATGGAGCTCGTCACGGCCGAGTTGCCGATATTGGCGTTGACCTTCACCAGGAACCGCTTGCCGATGATCATCGGCTCGATCTCCGGGTGGTTGACGTTCGCGGGCAGCACGGCCCGGCCCGCCGCGATCTCCTCGCGCACGACCTCCGGCGCGACGTTCTCCCGGATGGCCACGTACTCCATCTCCGGGGTGATCTCCCCCCGGCGCGCATACGCGAGTTGGGTCACGGCCTGGCCGTCCCGGCCGCGGCGCGGCTGGCGCGGGCGGCCGGGGAAGACCGCGTCGAGGTTGCGGAGGCCGCCGCGCGGCGACGTGTGCTTGAGGCCGTCGTCCTCGGGACGGGCGGGGCGGCCCGCGTACTCCTCGGTGTCGCCGCGGGCGATGATCCAGTTCTCCCGCAGCGGCGCGAGACCGCGACGGACATCGGTGTCGACGGTCGGGTCGGTGTACGGACCTGAGGTGTCGTACAACGTCACCGACTGCCCGTTGGTGAGGTGCACTTGACGGACCGGCACCTGGAGGTCGGGGCGCGAGCCCCTGATGTACCCCTTGTGCCAGCCGATGGACCGGCCGGCCTCCTCGGTCGAGTTGGAGGCAGGCGTGTGCGCGTCCGTTGTGGTCATGAGACCTACTCCCTACGCCGGCATTACCCGGTAACAGGTTCAGCGGTCGACGCAGCGATATTCGTCCTTGGTCACGCAGCTCCACGCTGTTTCACGTGAAACGCGCAGGGACGAAGGTCAGCGCCCTCTCAGCCCGGTGCTCCGAGCTCCCGCGATGGCAAAAGCGGCTCCACGCTAACGTGACGCACGCCGCGTTGAACAGAGGGCCCCCCTCCGTTCTTGCGATGATCTGGCGGTGACCACCAGACAGCAGCCCTCAGCTCCGCCGTCCCACGCGCCGCATGGGCACTCCCACAGCCACGGCCCAGCGGCGCCTGTCTCCCGGCACTTGCGCAAGGTGATCGCGGCCGTCCTGATCCCGTTCTCGGTCGCGGTCGTCGTGGGCCTCGCGGTGCTCTGGCCGGGCGGCGCACCGCCGCACGAGCGCAGCGGTGTCGGCTTCGACCGGCAGACACAGCAGGCCACGGTCACCCGCGTCGAGAAGGTCGACTGCTCGTCCGTGCACGCCCAGGGCCAGAGCTCGACCGGGGACCCCACGGCGCAGCAGGGCACCACAGGCGAGCAGAAGACCAGTGGCACCTGCGAGAACGCGACGATCCGGATCGACAGCGGCAAGGACAAGGGCCGTACGTTCACCGAGGTCGTTCAGCCGGATTCACCGCGGCAGTTGCACGAGGGCCAGAAGGTGATCGCCGCCTACGCGCCGGACGCACCCAAGGACCTGCAGTACTCGGTCACCGATGTGAACCGCAAGGTTCCGATGGTGCTGCTGGCCGGGATCTTCGCCCTGGCCGTGGTCGTGGTGGGCCGGATGCGCGGCGTCATGGCACTGGTCGCGCTCGCGGTCAGCTTTATGGTGCTGACGTTCTTCATCCTGCCCGCGATTCTGCAGGGGTCGAACCCCCTGGTCGTCGCGGTGGTCGGAGCCAGCGCGATCATGCTGATCGCGCTCTACATGTGTCACGGCCTGACGGCCAGAACCTCCGTCGCCGTGCTCGGCACCCTGGTCTCGCTGCTGTTGATCGGCCTGTTGGGCTCGCTGTTCATCGGCTGGGCGGCCCTGACGGGCAACACCGACGACAACACGGGACTGATCCACGGCCTGTACCCGGACATCGACATGAGCGGTCTGCTGCTCGCCGGCGTCATCATCGGCTCACTCGGTGTGCTCGACGACGTGACGGTCACGCAGACCTCCGCCGTGTGGGAGCTGCACGAGGCGAACCCGACGCTGGGTCGGCGCGCCCTGTACCGGGCGGCGATCCGCATCGGCCGCGACCACATCGCGTCCGTCGTCAACACGCTCGTCCTGGCCTACGCGGGCGCCGCGCTGCCGCTGCTGCTGCTCTTCTCGATCGCGCAGAGCAGCGTCACCGACGTGGCCAACAGCGAACTGGTGGCCGAGGAGATCGTGCGTACGCTGGTCGGCTCGATCGGCCTCGTCGCCTCGGTGCCGGTGACCACCGCACTGGCCGCGCTCGTGGTCTCCGCCGACCGCCCGGAGACACACGGCGACCACCCGGAGACACTGGAGCCCGCGACGGCCGCTCCCGCTCCTGGACGCGGTGGCGGAGGCCGGCGGCGCAAACGCTGAAGGGCGCGGAACTGCTCGGGTGCACCGCGCTGCTGAAGCGTTACGTCTGGTCCGGTGTCGCACAAACCATCTGATGTCGCGAGAGCCGCCCGCTGTCGTGCGGGCCGTCTGCTGCTGTGCGTGCCGTCTGCTGTCGTGCGGGCCGATGGGGAGTCAGCCCGCGCTCTGCTCCTCGGCGAGGATCCGGTCGAGAGCCTCGTCGAGGTCGGACTCGAAGTCCGCGCCCGTCTCCTCCTGGCCCAGTGGGACGAGCCTGTCCGTCCGGTCGAGGAACGCCACGAGCGGTGCGACCCCGGCCCGGAACAGGGCCTGGTCCGCCCCGACCTGGAGCCTGATGTGCACCTCTCCCGGCATCTCGCCGACAGCGCCACCCACCCGCTCCACCGGTGTGACCTGTACATCCCCTTCGCCACTGGCCCCGTTGACCCCGTCGACGAGGAGCTCCCGGCCGAACGCCCAGGTCACGGGCGCGTCTCCGGGGAGATGGAAGGTCAGCCGCACGGCGTACGGATCGGTGGACTCGTACCGGAGCTCCACCGGAATGCGGAACGAGAGCTCCTCGGAGACGAGGAAGCTCATCATGACCTCTGCTTGGACTGCTTGTACGGACTCGCGCATCGCCTACCCCGTCAACTTGCCGTCGATTGGCCAGGAATCATCTCCCTGACACTGCTGGCATCTTGCTCAACGTACACACAGGATCACAAGGAGTGAGTTTTCAAATGCTGATAGAGAAGGCGAGTGTTCCTACCAGCCTGCCGATCTCGTGCTGCAACTGGCGGGCTGTGGGCAGCAGTTTCTCCGCCTGGTGGGAAGGGAGAGAAATGGCCAAAGTTGCCGCGGCCGACCCGATCGTCAGCGGAAACGCGGCACAGGCCGTGCCCAGCGCGTACTCCTGACGCTCGACGATCGGTTCCATGCGGCCCACCCGGCTCAGCTTCCGTAGCAGCGCGCGGTCGTCACGGACCGAATACGGAGTGATGGACTGCGCGGGGTAGCGCTCGAGGTGGTCCTTGCGGGCCTCCTCGTCGAGCTGGGAGAGCAGACACTGGCCGATGGCGTGGGCATGGCCGGTCTCCCGGAAGTCGGCCCACTCCTCGACGGCCGGATTGGCCGGGGTGTCGGCTACGGCGACGAGCTCGATCTCGCCGTCCCGGTAGACCGCGAAATAGACCGGGACGCCGATGGTGTCGCGCCAGTGCCGCAGCGCATCGGTGATCATGCTGCGACGATTCTGCTGCGCTCCGCTGCTGCTCAAACGCTCGGCGGCGTCACCGAAAACAAAGACGCCGTTCTCCCGGCGGAGATATCCCTCGTGGGTCAGCGTGCGCAGCAGGTGGTACGCGGTGGGAAGGGCGAGGCCGGCTTCCCGCGCGAGTTGCTTGGCCGGCGCCCCGTCGTCATGGGAGGCGACCGCCTCGAGCAGTCGCATGGCCCGCTGTACGGAGCCGATGAGTGTCTGCGGGGCAGCGGCGGGTGCGGTATCGACCGTGGCCAAGGTTCACTCCCGATGCGCGTGGGGAACCCCCGCGTGTTCGAGGCTCGCAGGGGGCTAAAGCCATCGAATTCCGGACTCTAACCCTTGGCCACCGATTGGCGCCTGCCGCGCAAGGAAACTTCCCCCGGTCGTGCGAAAGGTCGCGCGACGCAACGACCGGGATCCGCACACAAGTGCGTGCCCGGCTTCACCAGTCGCGGCTCCGCGACGACGAACCGACCATGAACTTCCGCACTACGTAGATGAGTCCACCGACCAGAGCGGCGAACACGAGCACCTTGAACAGCAGGCCGATCACAAAACCGACGACGCTCGCGATCAGACCGCCGAACACGACGATGGCGATGACCGGCACCGCGACCCACTTCACCCACCACGGCATGTCCGCGAATATTTCTCGCACTGCCATCGCTCTCCTCCGTTGTCTCTTGGATGCTTCTGCTTCGAGGCTTCTGCTTCGAGGCTTCTGCTTCAGTGTTCTACTTCGGTGTTCTGCTTCGATGCTGGCACGTCGAAGGCCCGTGCGGGCCCTTCCGATCCCTTGTCCTCCCCTGACCCGCCCCCTAGGGAACCCCGAGGTCGGGGCCGTCCGCGGGGCCTACCCGTCAGCTCTCCGGAGGCGAGAAGACGACGAGGACGCGCAGGTCCTCGCTGATGTGGTGGAACTTGTGCGCGACACCGGCCGGCACGTACACGACGCTGCCCCGGCCGACCTGAGTGGTCTCCATGCCGACCGTGATCGAAGCGCGGCCGCTGACCACGAGATAGACCTCGTCCTGCTGGTGCGGCTGCTGCCGGTCCTGCGTACCCGCGTCGAGCGCGTACAGCCCGACCGACATATTGCGCTCGCGCAGGAACTGCAGATAGGCCCCGTCGTTGGCGGCTCTCTCCGCCTCGAGCTCATCCAACCGGAACGCCTTCATCAGCCTCGCCCACCCCTGTCACCGATCATGTCTGCAACGATCAGACACATGAAGAATTTCCTCGTCAAGACGATCGCCAACGCGGGCGCCCTGGCCGTCGCCGTCTGGGTGCTCGACAAGATCACCCTCACCGGCGACAGCACCGGCAAGAAGATCGGCACGCTGATCCTCGTCGCCCTCATCTTCGGCCTGGTCAACGTGATCGTGAAGCCGATCGTAAAGCTCCTGACCTTCCCGCTGTTCGTCCTCACGCTCGGCCTGATCACGCTGATCGTGAACGCCGTGATGCTGCTCCTGACCTCGTGGCTGGCCGATCAAGTGGACCTCAGCTTCCACGTCGACGGCCTCTGGACCGCGATCCTCGGTGGCCTGATCGTGTCGATCGTCTCCTGGGCGCTGAACGTCGTGCTGCCCGAGGGCAAGGACTGAGAGCGGCCGAGGATGACCTACCGCGTCTGTTTCGTCTGCACCGGCAACATCTGCCGCTCGCCCATGGCCGAGCACGTCTTCCGCGCCCGCGTCGAGGAAGCGGGGCTCGACGGCCTCGTCGAGGTCGACAGCGCGGGCACGGACGGCTGGCACGAGGGCGACGGCGCCGACCCGCGCACCGTCCTTGTCCTCACCGAGAACGGCTACGACTCCGAGCACACGGCCCGCCGCTTCCACCGCGACTGGTTCGACCGCCTCGACCTGGTCGTCGCCCTCGACCACGGCCATCTGCGCACCCTGCGCCGCCTGGCGTCGACGCCCGAGGACGCCGAGAAGGTGCGCCTGCTGCGTTCCTACGACGCCGAAGCCGATCCCTCGGACCTGGACGTCCCCGATCCGTACTACGGCGATCTGGGCGGCTTCGAGGAGTGCCTGAAGCTCGTCGAGGCGGCCTCCGACGGCCTTCTCGTATCCGTGCGCGAAGCAGCGGGAGGACAGGTCGCATGACGGAGCCCTCGGCACAGGAACCAGGAACGGAGCCTTCGGCACAGGAGCCCGGAGACGGCACGCGGGCGGTCCGGGCGGGTCTGCCCGAGCCGGTCAAGAACGAACCGACCCTGCCGGGGCCGGTGTTCGCCGCACACTTCCATCTGCCCGGCGATGTGTCGGGGCCCTATGCGTACGGCCGCGACGAGAACCCGACGTGGACACATCTCGAGCGCGCCATCAGCGAGTTGGAGGCTCCGGGGCGCTCCGGCGTGGAGACGCTGGCCTTTGCCTCCGGCATGGCCGCGATCTCCGCGGTCCTCTTCTCGCAACTGCGCGCCGGCGACGCGGTGGTTCTGCCGGCCGACGGCTACCAGGTCTTCCCGCTCGTCCGCGAGCAGCTCACGGCGTACGGGATCGAGGTGCGTACCGCGCCGACCGGCGGTGACGCGCAGCTCGACGTGCTCGACGGGGCACGCCTGCTGTGGCTGGAGACGCCGTCCAACCCGGGCCTCGACGTCTGCGACATCCGGCGCCTCGCCGACGCCGCCCACGCGCGCGGGGCGCTCGTCGCCGTGGACAACACGCTCGCGACGCCGCTCGGGCAGCGCCCGCTGGAGCTCGGCGCGGACTTCGCGGTGGCCAGCGGCACCAAGCAGCTCACGGGCCACGGCGACCTCCTGCTCGGCTACGTCGCGTGCGCCGACGCCGAGTTGATCGCCTCGGTGAAGCGCTGGCGCAAGATCGTAGGAGCGATTCCCGGGCCGATGGAGGCCTGGCTCGCGCATCGGTCCCTCGCCACGCTCGAGCTGCGCGCCGAGCGGCAGAGCGCCAACGCGCTGGCCGTGGCACAGGCGCTGCTGGAACGCGAGGACGTCGCCGCGGTGCGTCATCCCGCTCTGCCCGGCGATCCGTCCCATGACGTCGCCGCAGGGCAGATGCGGCGGTTCGGCTGCGTGGTCGCCTTCGAGCTGCCCTCGCGCGCCCGGGCCGAGCGGTTCCTGGAAGCCCTGACCCTGGTGGACGACGCGACGAGCTTCGGCGGCGTACGGTCCACCGCCGAGCGGCGCGGGCGCTGGGGCGGGGATGCCGTCACCGAAGGCTTCATCCGCTTCTCCGCGGGCGCCGAGAACACCGAGGACCTGGTGGCGGACGTGCTGCGGGCGCTGGACGGGGCCCGAGACCCGTCAGAAGGGCCCTAGTACCGCGCGCGCTACGTACAACGGACGGTCCGAGCCTCCCCCCTCGTGGCTCGGACCGTCCCGGTTCTTACGCGCGAAGAACCGCGCGAACAAGGCTAGTTGACTCTGTGTCAGTGTCCAATCACGGTAGCGACAGAGACCTATCGACTTATTTATAGTTGGGCGCGGCTCTGGGGTTGGGAAGGGGAGGTGTGCCGCGATGGATCTCGCGTTGCTGCGCACCTTTGTGACGGTGCATCGCGCCGGTTCGTTCACCCGCGCCGCCGCTCTGCTCGGCCTGTCCCAGCCGGCGGTCACCTCCCAGATCCGCACGTTGGAGCGGCAGCTGGGGCGCCCGCTCTTCCTGCGCCAGGCGCGCGGTGTGACGGCCACGACGATCGCCGACGAGCTGGCCCACAAGGCGGCTCCGCATCTCGACGCCCTCGTGGAGATCGCCGAGGCAGGGCTCGGCGAGGAGTCCGCCGTGCGCACCCTGCACCTGGCGGGGCCTCCGGAGTTCACCGCGGAGCGCGCCCTACCTGCACTGACGGCCCTGACCCGGGACGACGGGCAGAGCATCGCGTTACGGACGAGCTTCGGCACGGCCGAGGAAACCCTGGAGGGGCTCGCCGCGGGGCATCACGATCTGGCCATCGCGACGGCCCGTCCGCGCGGCGCCCTGCACACGGCGACTCCGCTCTGCGACGAGGAGCATGTGCTGGCCGCCGCCCCGCGCCTGGCCGCCCGGATCGGCCGCGGCATGCTGCACCGCGACGCGGCGCCGTCCCTGGAGAAGTTCCCGGTGGTCGAGGTGCACGAGTCGTTGCCCCTGGTCAGCCGCTACTGGGCCGCAGTCTTCGACTCCCGGCCCGCTGTCTCCGCCACGGTCGTCGTGCCCGATCTGCGCGCGGTGCTCGCCTGTGTGATCGCGGGAGCCGGCCTCGCCGTCCTGCCGCGCTATCTCTGCGAGGAGAACCTGGAGCGCGGGGAAATCGTCGCCCTGCTCGACCCGCCCGTGCCGCCGCTGCGTACGTATTTCCTGGTGGTGCGCACCGGCACACTCGCCATGCCGCACATCGCGCGGGCGCACGAGTGGCTACTACGCGCTGCCGTCGACTGGTCGTGATCGGGGCACCGAGCGATACGGGATGTTTCACGTGGAACCAGCCGGGCCACATTTCTCCCATGACCGTCCGACCCGTGGTCAAGCGCACCGCACGCGCCGTCCTGCTGGATGGCGACAACCTGATCCTGATCAAGCGAACCAAGCCCGGCGTCGATCCGTACTGGGTGACTCCCGGTGGTGGGGTCGAGCCGGAGGACACGACCGTCGTGGACGCCCTCCATCGCGAGGTGCACGAGGAGCTCGGCGCCAAGATCGTCGACGTGGTGCCCTGCTTCGTGGACACCGTCGAGCACATCGGCGAGGACGGCGGCGCGACCGGCGTGAAGGTCCAGCACTTCTTCGTCTGCCGACTGGAATCGATGGACACCGACGAGCGGCACGGGCCCGAGGTCGAGGACCCGTGCGGCAGCTACGAGATCGTGCGGGTGCCGTTCACCCGCGTCGGCATCGCCTCGGTCCATCTGGTGCCGCTCTCGCTGCGTCACTACCTGGACGGCAACATCGAGGGCGTACGGGCGATGCACGCGCCCGATCTGGGCTGACGCCCCGCTGTACGAGGTGTGGGACGGCGCCGCACCTCGCTACGAGGCGTGGGGGCGGCGCCGCGCATCGAGGGCTCAGTCCGCCGCAGCGACCAGGTCCTCGACCGAGTCGTGCCGGATGCGGCTGCCGGGGATACCGATGCGCCGCAGGGTGTCGATGCTGCTGCGGATCATGCCGGGCGGCCCGGAGAGATACGCGTCGTACTCGTTCCAGGGGCCGTACTCCCGTACCGCGTCCGGCAGCTGGAGGTGGGCCTGCTGGTCGACGATGGGACGCACCGAGAGCCACGGGTGGCTCTGCGAGAGGCGCAGCATCGTGTCGATGTCGTACAGATCATGGTTGGTGCGGGCGCCGTAGAACACCTCGACCGAGCGCTGGTGCCCATGCTCGGCCACGTCCTCGACGAGCGCCTTGATGGGCGCGATGCCGGTGCCGCCGCCCAGGCAGAGAAGCCCACTGTCGGTGGTGTGGTCGACGGTCATGGAACCGGCGGGCGGGCCGAGGCGCAGCACGTCGCCGGGGCGGGCCCGATGCACCAGGGCGTTGGAGACCCAGCCCGCCGGAACCGCCTTCACGTGGAACGAGAGCAGCCCGTCGGAGCGGGGCGCGGACGCGAACGAGTAGTGCCGCCAGATCCGCGGCCACCAGGGCGTCTCCAGCGTCGTGTACTGCCCCGCCAGGAACGGGTAGGGCTGATCGGGCCGCACGGTCACCACGGCGACGTCGGGGGTGCGCAGGTCGTGCGAGACGACCTCGGCCAGCCACCAGGCCGGCGCCTTCAGCTCGTCCTCGGCCGCCGCGTCGATCATGACCTGGGAGATCGTCGTGTACGTGCGGACCCAGGCGGCCTCGGTCTCCGCGTTCCACGTGGTCGTGGCGTACTGGGTGAGCGCGGCGATCAGACACTCGCCGACGGCCGGGTAGTGGTCGGCCTGCGTGCCGTACTTGCGGTGCCCGCGGCCCAGGTTCTTCAGGTACGCCACGAGGACGTCCTTGTTGTCGATGTGCTCGGCGGCGGTCAGCAGCGCCTTGAGGATCCGGTCGCGCTGGGTGTCCATCGCCGCGGGGAAGAGCGGGCGCAGTTCGGGGTGGCGCACGAAGAGCAGCGCGTAGAAGTACGAGGTGACCCTGTCCGCGACGGGGCCGATCTCCTCCATCGTCCGGCGGATGAGAATCGCGTCGGGGGAGGCATGCGTGGGAGCGGTGCGCGCGGAGGCGGCCATGGGGCCGGGCGTCTCGGCGGCCCGCGGCGGGGCGGGCTGCTGCGTCTGCTGAGCGGCCGGCGCCTGACGCGGCTCCGGTATTCGGTGCTCCTCCGGCGTCGCCTCCTGGCCGGAACCGGTGGTGGGCGGCTGCGGGGCCGGGGCCGTGCGCGGCGTGAACCAGCCGCCCCCACCGTCCGAACCGTCAGAACCGGAACCGGCCGACGGCGTAGTGGTCGGAGCGTCCATGCTGTGCCTCGCCTCGAACATATTTCGGTCGGTCAACGTACTCCCGAGCTGTTCCACGCCCGGAAACTGTGGGCTTTCCCCCGCGCCTCGACAACAATGCAGTCCACATTGAACACTGCATTCCGGACGGCTACTGACAAGTAAGGCAAGAGTGTGACATTGTCCGCAGTCCCCTCATCTCAGCATGCCACCCGGTGTCATTGCCCAGAACGCAAAGCGGAAAGTGCAGGTCTTCGATCTCTCCGTCCCGTTAGGCTGCGTGGGCCTGCGCGCACCACGGGCTTCCCCTCGGCCTTCTTCGGCCACCCGGCGCGATCCGGATCCGACGATACCGGCCGCCGCGAAGTCGACAACCCCCTACCGGCATAACTGCGGATTAAGCGAACCTCGGTCGCCTCGTAAATTCCTCAATTACCGGTCTCGGCGCGCCAATTCGTGCGTCCGGCGCCGTCGAGCGCGGGCGAGAGCCGAGCCCCGCGCCATGTTTCACGTGAAACTCCCGGCGGGACCGAAAGCCTCGGGGCACTCTCCACAAAGCGGTGGACGCCACGGGGCGAAGTCCGACAGCCTGACCTGCGTGTCGACACCTTCCCTCTCCGACCTGCCCATCCGTCGTCTCACCCCGCGCGATGTCCTCGCGTGCGCCGACCTGTCCGAGAACCGGGGCTGGCCCCGTGAGGAACACAAGTGGCGGCTGCTGCTCTCCGCCGGTACCGGCTACGGCATCGATGACCCCGACGGCGGTCTCGTCAGCGCCTGCGTAGTGACCGAGTACGGCCCCCGGGAGCGGCCCGAACTCGGCGCGATCGGCATGGTCCTGGTCGCCGAGCAACACGCACGGCAGGGCATCGGCAGACGTCTGATGCGCCACATCGTCGAGCGGGCGGGCACGACACCGCTCACCCTCCATGCGACGCCGTACGGGCGGCCGCTCTACGAGGAGTTGGGCTTCAAGGTCACGGGGCGGGCCGAGATGGTGCGCGGCCGCTTCGCCGCGGGCGGGCCCCTGCCCGATGTCACCACGCGCGCGGCCACGGCGAACGACCTCCCGGCGATCCTCCGCCTGGACGCGAAGGTCTTCGGCCCGGACCGTACGCATGTGATCACGCGACTTCCGGCTTTCGCGGACCAGTTGCGGGTGGCGGTGGACAGTGGGGCCGGCGGGGCCGGTGGCGGGCTCATCGGCTTCGCGGCCGCCTGGCCCAATGAGGACACCCACGTCGTCGGTCCTCTCGTCGCCCGCGACACCGCGACGGCGCAGGCCCTCGTGGCCTCGCTCGCGGCGGGCACGGACCGGCCGCTGCGCACCGACATCGACGTGCGCCATGAGGAGCTGCTGGCGTGGCTCAAGGAGCGCGGACTCGAGGCCGTCGGCCTCAACGCGGTGATGAACTACGGGGCTTCGGGCCTGCCCGGCGACTGGACCCGCCGCTTCGCGCCGCTGACCGTGGCCGCGGGCTGATACACGTCCGCCCCAAGTACCGCTGTGCTGCGGCAACTTGGGGCGGCTGTGTGGTGTGGCTCTGCTGCTACGCGAGGGCCTCCACGGCCGCGGTGGCGAATCCGTGGTCCTGCTCGGGGGCGCCGCCACCGACACCGATGGCGCCGATGAGCCGGCCGTCGCGGTGGACCGGCAGGCCGCCGGCGATGAACAGCAGCGGCCGGTCCAGCGCGGTGGGCAGGGTGTGGAAGGGACCCTCGGGCTTCACCAGGTCGACGAGGTCGGCGGTGGGGGCGTTCAGCTGGAGCGCGGTGAACGCCTTGCGCGTGCTGGTCTCGCCGGAGATGAGGACGGCGCGGTCGTCGCGGCGGAAGGCCAGGAGGTGCCCGCCCGCGTCGAGGACGGTGACGCTGACGGTGACTCCGGCCGCCTCGGCGGCGAGGCGAGCGGCGGAGACCAGGGCCTCGGCGTCCTGCGTGCTGAGCGGGGTGACAGCGGTGGTGCTCATGAGGTGATGCTCCTTGCGGGGTGGTGCTGAGAGGTGCTGTGGGGCGGGGGCGTCATCGGCCCCGTCGACCGGGGTGGGGGTCAGTGGTGGGCCGGCTCGGTGCGCGGCTGCTCGGCGGCCGCGACGATCAGGCTCGGAGCGGGCGAGCGGCGCTCGAGGGCCGCGGACAGCACGGCCAGAACGAGAGCCCCTGCGGCGAGCACGGCGCCGACCCAGTTCGGGGAGGTGTAGCCGAGGCCCGCGGCGATCACCATGCCGCCGAGCCAGGCGGAGAGCGCGTTGCCGAGGTTGAAGGCGCCGATGTTGACGGCCGAGGCGAGCGTCGGGGCGCCGGAGGCCTGGTCGAGGACGCGCTTCTGCAGCGGCGGCACGGTCGCGAAGCCGAACGCGCCGATCAGCACGATGGAGATCGCGGACAGCACCTGGTTGTGCGCGGTGACCGTGAACAGGGCGAGCACGAGGGCGAGCGCGCCCAGCGACACGTACAGCAGGGGCATCAGGGCGCGGTCGGCGAACTTTCCGCCGACGAGGTTGCCGGCGACCATGCCGAGGCCGAAGAGGACCATGAGCCAGGTGACGGAGCCGTCCGCGAAGCCGGCGACGTGCGTCATCATCGGCGCGATGTAGGTGATGGCCGCGAAGACGCCGCCGAAGCCGAGCACGGTCATCGCCATGGCGAGGACGACCTGCACGTTCTTGAACGCGGCCAGCTCGTGACGCAGCCGCACGCCTTCCGGCTTGGGCAGGTCGGGCACGAGCTTGGCGATTCCGGCGAGGCCGATGACGCCGAGCGCGGCGACGACTGTGAACGTCACGCGCCAGCCGACCGTCTGGCCGATGAAAGTGCCGAGCGGGACACCGACGACGTTGGCGACGGTCAGGCCCGTGAACATCATGGCGATCGCTCCGGCCTTCTTCTCCGGTGCCACGAGCTCGGCCGCGACGACCGAGCCGATGCCGAAGAACGCGCCGTGGGCGAGCGAGGCGACCACGCGGCCGATCAGCATGACGGCGAAGACGGGCGCGACGGCGGACAGCAGGTTGCCGACGATGAAGAAGCCGAGCAGCAGCATCAGCATCCGCTTGCGCGGGATGCGCGTGCCCAGGGCGGTCATCAGCGGGGCGCCGAACATCACACCGAGCGCGTAGCCGGTCACCAGAAAGCCGGCCGTGGGGATGGAGACGCCGAAGTCACCCGCGACCTCAGGGAGCAATCCCATGATCACGAATTCCGTGGTTCCGATACCGAACGCCCCGATCGCGAGGGCGAGAAGCGCGAGAGGCATGGAGGGACCCCTTCCAGACTGTTGCGGGTGCGCTTTACAAGACCTCACAATAATTGCAGACGCTGGTTAATTGCAAACGCGGGCAACCCCGAACATCGACTACCCTGGGCTGAGCCGCTCCGGGACGGAGGAACCAAGAGCCATGACCGCTACAGACCCCGCACTGACCGCCCTCTCGCAGGGCTGGTGCGCGCTTTCGCTGCTGCACGGGAAGATCGAGTCCCACATCGAGCGCGCACTGCAGGCCCACCACGGGCTGAGCGTGCGCGAGTATTCGCTGCTTGACGTCCTCAGCCGTCAGCACGACGGGGAGGGCGGCCACCTCCAGATGAAGCAGGTGGCCGACGCCGTCGTCCTGAGCCAGAGCGCGACCACGCGCCTGGTCACGCGGCTCGAGGAGCGCGGCCTGCTCTCCCGCTACCTGTGCCCGACCGACCGTCGGGGCATCTACACGAACGTCTCCGAGGCCGGGTTCACCCTCCTCGAAGAGGCCCGCCCCACGAACTCCGCGGCGCTGCGGGAAGCCCTCGACGCCGCGGCCGAGAACCCGGACCTCGCACCCCTGGTCAAGGCGGTCGAGGGGCTGCACGCCGTCGCCTGACCGGGCCGAGCACAGTCGGCGGGAGGCTCCGCATAGGCTGCGGCCCATGGGAGATCTTGAGATCAGGCCGGCCGCGGCCGAGGACATTCCGGAGATCGTCGCCATGCTGGCGGACGACCCGTTGGGCGCCCAGCGGGAGTCACCGGAGGACCTCACGCCGTATCTCGCCGCGCACGCACGCCTGACGGCGGACGCGAATCAGCACCTCGTCGTCGCCGTGCGCGGGGGCCGCGTCGTCGGCACGCTGCAACTCAGCATCATCCCCGGGCTCTCCCGGAAGGGCTCCACCCGCTCGCTCATCGAGGCCGTCCGCATCCACGCGGACGAGCGTGGAAGCGGCCTCGGCACGCAGCTCATCGAGTGGGCCGTCGACGAGTCCCGGCGCGAGCACTGCCAGTTGGTGCAGCTGACCTCCGACGCCACGCGCACCGATGCCCACCGCTTCTACGAGCGGCTCGGCTTCGTGGGCTCGCATCTGGGCTTCAAGCTGCAACTCTGATCGGGGCCGGGGCCGGGGAGTCGATCGGTCGGCTGTTTCACGTGAAACAGCCGATTCACGTGAAACAGCCGACCGACGGAGCCGCGCATCACCGCGGAATGCCCCGCCACCCCTCCGGATCCACCCCGCCAGGAACGGGCCCGTCCGCCGGGTACGGCTCCCGCGTGAAGACGAAGGAACCGAGGTCGAGGTGGCTCACCGCCCCATCGTCCCGCCGGACGGCCCGGAGCAGCTCCCCCGCGTAGTAGCCGTCGAGCCCGGTCCAGGTGCCATCCCCGTTCGACCGGAACCGGGAGCGTCGCCCGCCCTCGGCCGCCGGCCCCATCTCCACTCCACCGTCGGCCGCCAGGCGCAGCACCACGGCCTGTGTCCCCCAGTACCAGGGCCCCACCAGCTCCAGTTCGGAAGCCTTCACTTCGGGGAGCGGTCGCCACGGCTCGGGCAACCTCGGTTCAGCCTCGGCGACGATCCCCAACAGCTCGGCGGCCAGCGTCGCCACGGGCACCCCCGTCGTGCAGTTGGCGAGAGCGACCGCCACGAGTCCCTCTTCTTCGCACAGCCACAGCCCCGCCACGAACCCCGGCAGCGAGCCGGTGTGTCCGGCCAAGGTGAGGCCGCCGCCCCGCACCACCTGCATGCCGAGCCCGTACGAGGCCTCCCAGTTGCCGGGCAGCGTCGGCGCCGCGGGGGTCCGCAGCTCCCGGACGGAGTCCGCACTCAGCACCCGCTCGTCTCCGACTGCGAGGAAGGACGCGAAGACGGCCAAGTCCCGGGTGGTGGACCACAGTTGACCGGCAGGGGCCATCAGGCCCAGATCCTCACTCGGCTCCGGAAGCAGCACATCTGCGTACGGGTGCACGGCCCAGCCCCCGGCGTGCGGGTGCTGCGGTTGGACGCTGGTGCGGGTCAGACCCAGCGGTTCGAGGATCTCGTCGCGCAGGGCCTCCTCCCAGGACACCCCGCGCACCGCCTCGACCAGGGCGCCCAGGAGCGTATAGCCGGGGTTGGAGTAGTGGTGGCGACGGCCGACGGGGTGCCGGAAGGGCTGCTCGCCGAGGACGTCCGCGAGGGTCGGGCGCCGGCTCCCCGGGCTCCGCTCCCACCATTCCCCCGGAGTCTCCGCAGCCAACCCGCCAGTGTGGGCGAGCAGTTCGGCGATGGTGACCGTGCCGGCACCGGTGTCGGGCAGATGCTTCTCGAGCGGGTCCGCCAGGTCGAGCAGCCCTTCGTCGCGCAGCCGCAGCACCAGCACGGCCGTGAACGTCTTGGTGATCGAACCGATCCGGTACTGCACGTGCTCGTCCGGCCCGTGCCCGTCCACCGAGGTACGCGACCCGGTCCACACCAGCTCACCGTCCCGCGCGACCGCGGCCACGAGTGAGGGCGCCCGCCCCTCGCTCTGGGCTACGGCGATGCGGTGCAGGAGGGCGCGACGCGTGGTGGGCAACAACTCTTCCGGGGATGTCGTCATACGCCCAGTCCATCCCGGCCGACGACCGACGTCGAGCGGTTTTCACCGGAGGCTGATCTTCTCCAGAGCAGCCGGGGTGCTCGCCCTACCCGTCTTCCGATCAGGTCTGCGCCATGTCCACGAAGCGCGAGTAGTGGCCCTGGAAGGCGACGGTGATCGTGGCCGTCGGACCATTACGGTGCTTGCCGACGATGATGTCCGCCTCGCCCGCGCGCGGAGACTCCTTCTCGTACGCGTCCTCACGGTGCAGAAGGATGACCATGTCGGCGTCCTGCTCGATGGAGCCGGACTCACGCAGGTCGGAGACCATCGGCTTCTTGTCCGTGCGCTGCTCGGGACCACGGTTCAGCTGGGAGAGCGCGATCACCGGCAGTTCCAGCTCCTTGGCCAGCAGCTTCAGGTTTCGGGACATGTCCGATACCTCCTGCTGACGGCTCTCGGAGCGCTTCGAGCCACCGGCCTGCATCAGCTGCAGATAGTCGATGATCACGAGCTTGATGTCGTTGCGCTGCTTGAGCCGGCGGCACTTCGCGCGGATCTCCATCATCGACAGGTTCGGGGAGTCGTCGATGTACAGCGGCGCGGCCGAGACCTCGGGCATCCGGCGCGCGAGCCGCGTCCAGTCCTCGTCCGTCATCGTGCCGGAGCGCATGTGGTGCAGGGCCACGCGCGCCTCGGCCGACAGCAGGCGCATCGCGATCTCGTTGCGCCCCATTTCGAGGGAGAAGATGACGCTGGGCAGGTTGTTCTTGATCGACGCGGCGCGCGCGAAGTCCAGTGCCAGCGTGGACTTACCCATGGCGGGGCGGGCCGCGATGACGATCATCTGGCCCGGGTGCAGACCGTTGGTGAGCGAGTCGAAGTCGGTGAAGCCTGTCGGCACACCGGTCATCTCACCGCTGCGCGAACCGATCGCCTCGATCTCGTCGAGCGCGCCCTCCATGATGTCGCCGAGCGGGAGGTAGTCCTCGCTGGTGCGCTGCTCGGTGACCGCGTAGACCTCGGCCTGCGCCCTGTTGACGATCTCGTCGACGTCGTCGTCGCCCGCGTATCCCATCTGCGTGATCCGCGTGCCCGCCTCGACGAGACGACGCAGTACGGCGCGCTCGTGGACGATCTCCGCGTAGTACTCGGCGTTCGCCGCCGTCGGGACCGTCTGCACGAGGGTGTGCAGATACGATGCGCCACCCACCTTGTTGATCTCGCCGCGCTTGGTCAGCTCCGCGGCGATGGTGATCGGGTCGGCGGGCTCGCCCTTGGCATAGACGTCGAGGACTGCCTGGAAGATCGTTTCGTGGGCCGGCTTGTAGAAGTCGGCCCCCTTGATGACCTCCACGACGTCGGCGATCGCGTCCTTCGACAGGAGCATGCCGCCGAGCACGGACTGCTCGGCGTCCAGGTCCTGCGGCGGGACGCGCTCGAAGGTGGCAGGGCCCTCGTCCCAACCACCGCCCTCGCTGCCCCGCTCGTGCTGGTCACCCTGGCCTCGGCCACCGCCCCGGAACGGCCGGGAAGCGGGGAGGCGATCGCTGGGACCGTCGTCGGCCCAGGGGTCGTCCAATGGCTCGGAGATACTCACCGGGCCGCCTCCTCCCGTCCGCCGAGCGGACCTCGCCGTACCCCTCATTCCTACGGCACGACACTGACAAATAAGAGGCCCAACTCCGCTTCTGACGCGTCGGTTTTGTGAGGTTTCCGAGGTCGCGGGACACGGTGGGCGCCGCACCACGGTAGGCCTGTCTGCACCGTCAGCCAATCTGGTTATCCACAGGCGGTGTGGATGACGGGCCCCTCGCTGTGGAGAACCAGGGAAAACCTGTGCACGACACGGTGGACAGTCCTGTGAACAAGCCCTCAGGCTATTCCATACATAGGCTCTGACCTGCGGTTTTCCCGTCCACCGGCTGTGCAGAAGAAAAACTTTCCCAGTCGGCCCAAGATCTCCGTCGGCCCCGCCGCGCGACACGCGGAAGACCTCCACAAGTAAGGGTCATTATCGCGTTGCATCTCTTACCTGTGGAAGATTAGATTGGTGCCCATGACACAGGCTCCCGCGACACCCAAGGCCGCCCGACGCCGGCACGACCGAGAGATCGTCGCCCTCGCCGTTCCCGCCTTTGGCGCACTCGTCGCCGAGCCTCTTTTCCTCATGGCCGACAGCGCCATCGTCGGCCATCTCGGCACCTCACAGCTCGCCGGACTTGCCGTCGCCTCGGCCCTGCTGCAGACCGCGGTCAGCATCTTCGTCTTCCTCGCCTACGCGACCACCGCGGCGGTTGCCCGCCGCGTCGGCTCCGGCGATCTGAAGTCCGCCATCCAGCAGGGCATGGACGGCATCTGGCTCGCCCTGTTCCTCGGAGCCGTGGTGGTCGCGGTCGCCCTGCCCACGGCCCCGGGGCTGGTCGAGCTCTTCGGCGCTTCCGACACGGCGACGCCCTACGCGATCACCTACCTGCGCATTTCCTCGCTCGGCATTCCCCCGATGCTCATCGTCCTCGCCGCCACCGGTGTGCTGCGCGGGCTGCAGAACACCAAGACCCCTCTCTATGTGGCGGTCGCCGGCTTCGTCGCCAATGCCGGGCTGAACGTCGCGCTCGTCTACGGTGCCGGACTGGGCATCGCGGGTTCGGCCTGGGGCACCGTCATCGCCCAGGTCGGCATGGCCGCCGTCTATCTCGTCGTCGTGATCCGCGGCGCCCGCCGCCATGGAGCTTCGCTGCGTCCAGATGCCGCCGGCATCAAGGCCTGCGCCCAGGCAGGCGCGCCGCTCCTGGTCCGTACGATCTCGCTCCGGGCGATCCTGATGATCGCGACGGCCGTCGCGGCCCGGCTCGGTGACGCCGATGTGGCCGCGCACCAGATCATCCTGTCGCTGTGGAGTCTGACGGCCTTCGCTCTCGACGCCATCGCCATCGCCGGCCAGGCGATCATCGGCCGCTACCTCGGAGCGGACGACGCTCCGGGCGCACGGGCCGTCTGCCGCCGGATGGTGGAGTGGGGGATCGCCGCGGGAGTCGTCCTTGGCGTACTGATCGTCGCCGCCAGACCTCTGTTCGTCCCGCTGTTCACGAGCGATCAGCTCGTGCAGGACGTCGCGCTGCCCGCCCTCATCGTCGTGGCCCTTTCCCAGCCCATTTGCGGGATCGTCTATGTCCTGGACGGTGTCCTCATGGGCGCGGGCGACGGTCCGTATCTGGCCTGGGCCATGCTGGTCACCTTCGCCATCTTCACGCCAGTGGCGCTACTGGTCCCCGTCCTCGGCGGTGGTCTCACCGCCGTATGGGGCGCGATGGCGCTGATGATGACGGTGCGCATGATCACGCTCTGGATCCGCTACCGCTCAGGACGCTGGGCCGTGACGGGCGCGACGCGCTGACTCGAAACGGGCTGTTTCACGTGAAACCGTGAACAGCGAAACGGCGTTCAGCGAAGCCGGTCGTACACCAAAGCAGTCCGTCAGACCGTTCCACGGTTTCACGTGAAACGCAGCCGGCAGGCAGCAGACAGCAAGCATGTGGGGCCGCACCCCGAAGGGTGCGGCCCCACATGTGCTTCAGCGCTGCTCAGGGCAGTGCTCAGGCAGAGACGACCTCGATGTTGACCTTGGCGGCAACCTCGGGGTGCAGACGCACGGAGGCCTCGTGGCCACCGAGCGACTTGATCGGCGAGCCCAGCTCGACACGGCGCTTGTCGACCTTCGGGCCACCGGCAGCCTCGATCGCCGAAGCGACGTCGGCCGGGGTGACGGAACCGAAGAGACGACCGGCGTCGCCGGAGCGGACGGCCAGACGGACCGAGGTGCCCTCGAGCTTGGCCTTGATCTCGTTGGCCTGCTCGATGGTGGCGATCTCGTGGATCTTGCGGGCGCGGCGGATCTGCGCCACGTCCTGCTCGCCACCCTTGGTCCAGCGGATAGCGAACTTCCGCGGGATCAGGTAGTTACGGGCGTACCCGTCCTTGACGTCGACGACCTCGCCGGCGGTGCCGAGGCCAGAGACCTCGTGGGTCAGGATGATCTTCATGTTTCGGTCACCCTTTCCTTATCGCGCGGTGGACGTGTAGGGCAGCAGCGCCATCTCACGGCTGTTCTTCACGGCCGTGGCGACGTCACGCTGGTGCTGCGTGCAGTTGCCGGTCACGCGGCGGGCACGGATCTTGCCGCGGTCGGAAATGAACTTCCGCAGCATGTTCGTGTCCTTGTAGTCCACGTACGTGACCTTGTCCTTGCAGAAAGCGCAGACCTTCTTCTTAGGCTTGCGCACAGGCGGCTTCGCCATGGTGTTTCTCCTGTGTGATCAAGAAGTGTGGGGTGCGAACCCAGCCCTGAAAGGGAGTGATCCCTAGAAGGGGGGCTCGTCCGAGTAGCCGCCGCCGGAGCCGCCGGAGCTTCCGCCCCAGCCGCCACCGCCGCCGCCCTGCTGGCCGCCGCCGGCCGGCGCACCGGTCGCCCAGGGGTCGTTGGCCGGGGCTCCGCCCTGGCCACCTCCCTGACCGCCCTGCTGGCCGCCGGGGCCGCCGCCCCAGCCGCCACCGCCGCCGCCCTGCTGGCCGCCGCCGAATCCGCCGCCGCCACCCTGGCCACCACGACCGGGGGTCTTGGTGACCTTGGCGGTGGCGTAGCGCAGCGAGGGGCCGATCTCGTCGACCTCGAGCTCCACGACCGTCCGCTTCTCGCCCTGCTGGGTCTCGTACGAACGCTGCCGCAGACGTCCCTGAGCGACGACGCGCATGCCGCGCGTCAGCGACTCGGCAACGTTCTCCGCGGCCTGACGCCAGATCGACGCGCGGAGGAACAGCGCATCGCCGTCCTTCCACTCATTGGTCTGGCGGTCGAACGTCCGGGGCGTCGACGCGATCGTGAAGTTCGCGACGGCCGCGCCGGACGGTGTGAAGCGCAGCTCGGGGTCGTCGGTCAGGTTTCCGACGACGGTGATAACGGTCTCGCCTGCCATGGGGGAACCTCTCGGCGGGTTTGCTGCTGGCTGCTTGCTGCTACTCGAATCCCGAGTACCGCTGAACTAGGAAGTTCAGTGGGTCTCGGGACGGAGGACCTTGGTCCGGAGGACCGACTCGTTCAGGTTCATCTGGCGGTCGAGCTCCTTGACGACCGCAGGCTCGGCCTGCAGGTCGATGACCGAGTAGATGCCCTCGGGCTTCTTCTTGATCTCGTACGAGAGACGACGACGGCCCCAGGTGTCGACCTTCTCCACCTTGCCGTTGCCCTCACGGACAACAGACATGAAGTTCTCGATCAGGGGGGCGACAGCGCGCTCCTCCAGATCGGGGTCGAGGATGACCATCACCTCGTAGTGACGCATGTAGAACCCACCTCCTTTGGACTCAGCGGCCACGGTCGTTCCGTGGCAGGAGGGTTGTTATGCGTGTGCAACGGTATCGGCCACCACTGACAATCGGGCCCCGCCGAGCGGATCCGCGCTGGTCAGTGGAGTGAGCCCCTGGTCGGGGGCGTGAACAGACACCGGTGCAGACCGTACAGACTACCCGCACCTCTGCTTCCGGTTGAAATCCGGCAGCCCATGCCCGCAATCTGTACACATCGGGTGTGTACGGCGCTACGATGCGCCGCTTCCGCAGGAGGTGCCCCATGGCACAAGTAATGCGTCCCAACAGCACCGTTTCCTCCTCCCTTTTCGCCACGGACGGCAAGCCCCACCCGCTGCCGGACACCCTGCTCGGGGTGACCGTGGTGCTCGGAGCGATCGCGATCATCTCCTCGCTCTGGCCCGGTCTCCATCTCCTCAGCTCCTGGGCAGGGCTCGTCGGCATCCTGGCCGGGGCCTACGGCCAGTTCGTCTCCGAGACGACCCGTGAACGATTCGGCCTGATCCTGGGCCTGGGGGCGTCGGCCATCGGCTTCTTCATCGGCATGGCCCATGGCGGCCTCTTCGGCGGGGTCATCGGCTGAGGCGGCCCTCCTCGGAAGCCGCCGCGGGGCGGCCTTCACCACCGACCTCCCATACGGCCGGTCGGGGCGCTCACAGGGCGCAGTAGGCTTCGGCGCGAGAGCCGGAGCCCCTGTACCCATGGGGACACACCAGCCCGAGGAGCGCCCCGAATGAGCCTGACCCTGAGGACCATCAGCCGAGAGCAGCATCTGGCATACATCCAGAGCCTGCCCTCGGCGAGCCACATGCAGGTTCCCGCATGGGCAGATGTGAAGGCGGAGTGGCGCTCCGAGCACCTGGGCTGGTTCGACGAGCGCACCGGCGAGATGGTCGGTGCGGGCCTCGTGCTGTACCGACAGCTCCCCAAGATCAAGCGCTATCTCGCGTACCTGCCCGAGGGCCCGGTCATCAACTGGTACGCCCCGAACCTCGAAGAGTGGCTGCGCCCGATGCTCGCGCATCTGAAGCAGCAGGGCGCCTTCTCCGTGAAGATGGGCCCGCCGGTCATCATTCGCCGCTGGGACGCGCCCTCCATCAAGAAGGGCATCCAGGACGCGGATGTGAAGCGCCTGCGCGACATCGAGGCGGACCACATCGAGCCGCGCGCCTTCGAGGTCGCCGACAAGCTCCGCCGCATGGGCTGGCAGCAGGGCGAGGACGGCGGCGCCGGCTTCGGCGACGTACAGCCGCGCTATGTCTTCCAGGTGCCGCTCGCGAACCGCTCCCTGGAAGAAGTGCACAAGCAGTTCAACCAGCTGTGGCGGCGCAACATCAAGAAGGCCGAGAAGGCCGGCGTCGAGGTCGTCCAGGGCGGCTACCAGGACCTCGCCGAGTGGCAGCGGCTGTACGAGATCACGGCCGTGCGCGACCACTTCCGGCCGCGCCCGCTGTCGTACTTCGAGCGCATGTGGACGGCCCTCAACACCGAGGACCCCAACCGGATGCGGCTCTACTTCGCGCGGCACAACGGCGTGAATCTGGCGGCCGCCACGATGCTCGTCGTCGGCGGGCACGTCTGGTACTCCTACGGCGCCTCCGACAACATCGGCCGCGAGGTGCGCCCGTCCAATGCCATGCAGTGGCGGATGCTGCGCGACTCCTACGCGCTCGGCGCCACCGTCTACGACCTGCGCGGCATCTCCGACTCGCTGGACGAGACCGATCACCTCTTCGGCCTGATCCAGTTCAAGGTCGGTACGGGCGGCCAGGCAGCCGAATACCTGGGCGAGTGGGACTTCCCGCTCAACAAGCTGCTGCACAAGGCGCTCGACATCTACATGTCGCGTCGCTGAGCACCCGGCACAATCTGATCTAGCTCCGTACTCTCCACGAAAGGTTCCGGGACCGGCCATGGCGCTCACGCTCTACGTCGACACCGCGCGCTGGCGGGCACACCACAAGCAGGTGCTCGAGCAGTTTCCGGGGCTCGTCCCCGTCTGCAAGGGCAACGGCTACGGATTCGGCCACGAACGGCTCGCGGAAGAGGCGACCCGCTTCGGCACCGACGTCCTCGCCGTCGGCACCACGTACGAGGCCGCCCGGATCAAGGACTGGTTCAGCGGTGACCTGCTGGTCCTGACGCCGTTCCGGCGCGGCGAGGAGCCGGTTCCGCTGCCCGACCGCGTCATCCGCTCCGTCTCCTCCGTCGACGGCGTGCACGGCCTTGTCGGTGCCCGCGTCGTCATCGAGGTCATGTCCTCGATGAAGCGGCACGGCGTCACCGAGCAGGACCTGCCGCAGCTCGCGCACGCCATACAGGACGTGCGTCTCGAGGGCTTCGCGATCCACCTGCCGCTCGACCGCACCGACGGCACGGACGCCGTCGAGGAGGTCATCGGCTGGATGGACCGGCTGCGCGCGGCCCGCCTTCCGCTGCACACCATGTTCGTGAGCCACCTGAAGGCCGACGAACTGGCGCGCCTGCAGCAGCAGTTCCCGCAGACCCGCTTCCGCGCGCGGATCGGTACGCGGCTGTGGCTGGGCGACCACGAGGCGACCGAGTACCGCGGCGCCGTCCTGGACGTCACGCGCGTCGCGAAGGGCGACCGGTTCGGCTACCGCCAGCAGAAGGCCCCCTCCGACGGCTGGCTGGTGGTCGTGGCGGGCGGTACGTCGCACGGTGTGGGCCTGGAGGCCCCGAAGGCCGTGCACGGCGTCATGCCGCGCGCCAAGGGCGTCGCACGGGCCGGCCTGGCCACGGTGAACCGGAACCTGGCGCCGTTCGTCTGGTCGGGCAAGCAGCGCTGGTTCGCCGAGCCGCCGCACATGCAGGTGTCGATCCTGTTCGTGCCGTCCGACGCCCCCGAGCCGCAGGTCGGCGAGGAACTGGTGGCCCACCTTCGACACACCACCACGCAGTTCGACCGGATCGTGGATCGCTGACCACTGAGCACGCCTCTACGTAGGGCGTGCCTGGTCCAGGTAGGACACTGGTCTACGTAGGACACACGAAAGCGGGTCGGGCGCCCATGAGGTGCCCGACCCGCTTTTCGTTGCCTTCAACGAGCGCGTTCGCTCAGAGTGAACTTTCCGGGGCCCGGCCCCAGTCGACCGCCGCCGGCCCTTCCGCGGTACGAGCGGCGTGCCGGTGCCGCCGCGGGCGAGCCGCCTGCCCCAGTACGAAGACGTCCTTGGCGCCGTCCAGGACACCGCCCGTGGGGTCGTCCTCGCCGGAGCGGCGCACCACGTCCCGGTCGGGCAGCCAGATGTCCCGCACGATGATCGCGCAGATGTAGAGCGTGCCCAACAGGTGTGCCGCGATGACCAGTTGGTATCCGTCCTCGGGCAGTCCCTGGTGCTTGTCCCCGCTCGTCGTGTACGCGAGGTACAGCCAGATCCCCAGGAAGTACGCGACCTCGCACGCCTGCCAGATCAGGAAGTCCCGCCACTTGGGGCGCGCGAGCGCGGCGAGCGGGATCAGCCACAGGACGTACTGCGGCGAGTAGACCTTGTTGGTGAGGATGAAGGCCGCGACCACCAGGAACGCGAGCTGTGAGAAGCGCGGCCTACGGGGTGCGGTGAGCGTCAGCGCCGCGACGCCGAGGCAGGCGAGCACCATCAGCGTCGTGGCCAGGGTGTTGACGACGTTGGTGTCGAGGGGCGTGTCCCGGTGCTGGGAGATGATCAGCCAGAAGGAGCCGAAGTCGACTCCGCGCTCCTGGCTGAACGTGTAGAACTTCGACCAGCCCTCGGGCGCCAGCATCATCACCGGCAGGTTCACGGCCAGCCACGAGACGGCGACGCCCAGGCCCGCCCTGCCGAACTCCCGCCACTTTCCGGCCCGCCAGCACAGCACGAAGAGCGGCCCGAGCAGCAGCACCGGGTACAGCTTGGCGGCCGTCGCAAGCCCGAGCAGCACACCGAAGGCGAAGGCCCTGCCCCGCGACCACATCAGCATCGCGGCCGCCGTGAGCGCCACCGCGAAGAGGTCCCAATTGATGGTGGCGGTCAGCGCGAAAGCGGGCGCCAGAGCGACCAGCAGGGCGTCCCAGGGGCGCCTGCGGTGGGTGCGGGTGACGCACACGGCGATCACCGCCGCGCAGATCATCAGTATCCCGGCGTTGACCATCCAGTAGACCTGCTCCTGGTGCTGGATGGAGCCGCTGCCCGGCGTCAGCCACGCGGCGACCTCCATGAACACACCGGTGAGCACCGGATATTCGAGGTAGTCCATGTCGCCGGAGAGCTTGTCGAAGTACGGCACGAGGCCATCGGCGAAGCCGCGTCCCTGGTAGAGGTGCGGGATGTCCGAGTAACAGGCGTGTGTGTACTGGGAGCTGGCGCCGTAGAACCAGGAACCGTCGTAGCAGGGGAACTTCTGGACCATGCCGAGCGCGAACATGCCGAGCATGACCAGTGCGATCACCCGCGCGGGCGTCCACCAGGAGCCCCCGAGCAGGGCGCGTCGCCCGATGGGCCCGCCGATGAACTCGGCTCCGGCGGCCGCGACCTCGTCCTCTCTCGTCGGCCGTACCTGCTCCGGTTCCGGCTGCTGCGGGTTCGTGCTCGTCGTCTCTGCACTGGGCATGCGGCACATCCTGCCGTACGAGCCTGAGAACGGGGCGAGGGCCGCCACACCCGATGGGTGTGACGGCCCTCGACTGCCGTGGAACACGCTGTGTTTCACGTGAAACACGGCGCGTTGAGGCAGGGTCGGCTAACTGTCGGGGCCTCCGAAGATGCCACCGCCGTTTCCATTGCCCGGGCCTCCGGTGTCGTCGGTACTTCCGTCGCTCGGTGTCGACGAGGCTCCACCGTCGGTCGCGCCTCCGGTGTCCGTCTCCCCGGTGCCCCCATCATCTTCGTTCTTGCAGGCCCAGTCCCAGTCGCTGCACGTCTCCGAGGGCGTCGGGGACGGCGACGTACTCTCGCTGGTCGACGGGGACGGCGGGGCGGTCTCCGACGGGGTTGCCGTGACCGACGGGGTCGGCGTGGGACTCGGGGTCGCGCCCACGAGCGATCCGATGGGCTCCGGCGTCGGGAACGGCTCGTTCGGCTGGCCCTTCAGGGCCTGCGCCATGTAGTCGTGCCAGATCTCGGACGGGAACGACGCACCGTGGATCTTCTCCTGACCACCGGTTCCGTACATCTCGAGGAACTTGCGGTCCTTGGACTTCTCGTTGTCGTCCATCCGGTACATCGTGATCGCGGTGGACAGCTGCTTGGTGTAGCCCACGAACCAGGCGGACTTGTTGCCGTCGGTGGTACCGGTCTTGCCGGCCACGTCGCGGCCCGGCAGTCGCGCCGCCGTACCCGTGCCCTTGTCGACGACGGTCTTGAGGACGTCGGTCACGTTGTCCGCGACCTTCGTGTCGAAGGCGCGCACCGGCTTGGGATCGTGCCGGTAGACGGTCTCGCCCTCACGGTCGACGGACTTCACCGAGTACGGATCGTTCTGCTGACCGCTGGTCGCGAACGTGCCGTACGCGCCCGCCATGCGGATCGCGCTCGGGTCGGAGGTACCGAGGGAGAACGAGGGGTAGTTGGAGTCGGCGAAGCTGTCGTCCAGGATGCCGGCGCCCTTCGCCGCGGCCCGCACCTTGTTCAGACCCACGTCCATGCCCAGCTGCACATAGGCCGAGTTCACGGACTCGCGCATGGCCTCGCGCAGATCGATCTGGTAGCTCGGCCGGTTGTACGACTGCTTACCGTCGTTGGTCTGGTTCCACTGCTTGCCCTTCTCGTTCGTCCAGATGTCCCCCTTCCAGTCCTTGATCTTGAGCCCGTTCTTGCCGCTGTACAGGCTCTTGGGGGAGGCGATCGTGCGCTGGCTCGCGTCCTGGACTTCGGGCCCCTCCGGGTTCCTGACTCCGTACTTGAAGGCAGCCGCGAGAACGAAGGGCTTGAAGGTCGAGCCGACCTGGGCGCCGGTGACGTCGGCGTTGTTGGTGAAGTGCTTGGTGGCGTCCTCACCGCCGTAGATGGCCTCGATCGCGCCGGACTTGGGGCTGACGGAGGCACCACCGAACTGGACGTGCCGGTCCACGTACTTCCCGTTGACCTTGCGGTTCTTCTGAAGGTTCTCCTTGCGGACCTTCTTCACGGCGTTCTCGAGCTTCTTCACCTTGTTCTTGTTGAACGTGGTGTGAATCTCGTAGCCGCCCTTCTGCAGGTCGTCCTCGGTGATCCTGCCGTTGCTGTTCTTGACGGCGTTCGCCTTGGCGAGGTCGACGAGATAGCCGGTCTGGCCGCCGAGCTGCGCGTTGGCGCGCGGGCTCTCCAGCTTGGGGAAGCTCTTGAACTGGGCGCGCTGGCTCTGGCTCAGCCGCCCGTCCTTGACCTCTTCGCCGAGGATCCACGACCAACGCTTCGTGGCGCGCTCGCGGTTCTTCTGCGGCGTCGCGTTGACCGGGTCGATGCCGGGCGAGCCCGCCGGGTCGTAGTACGTGGAGCCCTTGAGCACTGACGCGAGGAAGGCGGTCTGGCTCGCGTTGAGCTTCGTGGCGTCCTCGTCGAAGTAGGTGCGCGCCGCGGCCTGGATGCCGTAGGCGCCGCGACCGTAGTACGCCGAGTTCAGATAGCCGGCCATGACGTCGTCCTTCTCGACCGTCCGACCGACCTTTATGGAGACGAACAGCTCCTTGAGCTTTCGGCCCACCGTCTGGGACTGGTCGTCCAGCATCGCGTTCTTCACGTACTGCTGGGTGATGGTCGAGCCGCCCTGCGTCTCGCCGCCCTTGGCCATGTTGAACACGGCACGGGCGATACCCATCGGGTCGACGCCCTTGTCCGTCTCGAACGTCTTGTTCTCCGCCGACATGACGGCGTAGCGCATGGACTTCGGGATGTCCTCGTACTTGATGATCTGCCGGTTGGTCTCGCCACCGGTGGCGACCATCTGCGTGTCGTCGGACCAGTAGTAGACGTTGTTCTGCGCCGTCGCCGTCTTGGCCGGGTCGGGCACACCCACCAGCGCGTACGCGAGGCCGGCCGCGACCATCATGCTGCCGAACAGACCGACGCACATGCCGGTCACCAGGCGCCAGGAGGGCACCCAGCGGCGCCAGCCGTACTTGTACGCGCGCGGGTAGTCGACGAACTTCTTCTTCTCCGGGCCGCCGCGCCCCGCGCCGTACGGGCCGCCGGGACCGCCACCGCCGGGTCCGCCGCCACCTCGGCGGCCGCCACCGCCGCCACCGCCGCCTCCGGCGCCATCGGCCGACCTGCGTCGACCGCCGCGCTGGGCCGCCTTACGGGCTTCTGCGCGACCGCCCCAGGGGCGTTCCTCCTCCGGGCTCCCTTGCGAGCCCGTTGAGCCCGTTGAACTCGGGGGGTCATAGGAAGCGGAGGACGAGGCGGAACCTCCACGCGGTGCCGCGCGGCGGCCCGATGGTGATCCGAATGCTCCGCGACGGGCCGCGGCGCGCCCACCGCCCTGCGGCTGCGGCGGTTTGCGACGGTGCTCGCTCATCGAACGACTACTCCTCGGGCAGGCGCGGGGTCACGCGCCTGGAAACGGCGTCTGGTTTCCGGTCCCCCCGGAGTACGGATGCGCCCCTTTCGGCACTCACCCGCACTACACCGGGGACGACGACGCCCACAGGCGTCACTTGGTTCCCGGTGGTCTGCATGGCGGACAGACTACGCACCGTCAAAACCCTCCTAGGGCCGAACTTCACCCCAAATCAGGCAACTCGATTCCTACGAATCAGTGATGTGACGCCGTTCACCGTGATCGCACTTGCCGCAGCCGAAGAGCAGTTCTATCGTCGGGATGTATCGAGTCGATACATCAGCTCGACATAAAGAGTCGATACAAGGGCCCGCGGCAGAGGAGGAGGCGACGATGAGCCGACGCTCCGGCATCCTCGAGTTCGCCGTACTCGGACTGCTCCGCGAGTCCCCGATGCACGGCTACGAGCTGCGCAAGCGACTCAACACTTCACTCGGAATCTTCCGCGCCTTCAGCTACGGGACGCTGTACCCCTGCCTCAAGACGCTGGTCGCCAACGGCTGGTTGATCGAGGAATCGGGTTCAGGACCCGACGACACCCCCGCGGCTCCACTCGCAGGGCGTCGCGCCAAGATCGTCTATCGGTTGACGGCGGAAGGTAAGGAGCACTTCGAGGACCTGCTCTCGCAGACCGGCCCCGATGCATACGAGGACGAGCACTTCGCCGCGCGCTTCGCCTTCTTCGGGCAGACGTCGCGGGACGTGCGCATGCGCGTCCTCGAGGGCCGTCGCAGCCGTCTGGAGGAGCGCCTCGAGAAGATGCGCATCTCCTTCGCCCGCACCCGCGAGCGCTTGGACGACTACACGCTCGAACTGCAGCGGCACGGCATGGAGTCCGTGGAGCGCGAAGTGCGCTGGCTGAACGAGCTCATCGAGAGCGAGCGCGCGGGCCGTGACCAACGTGGCTCCGGCCCGGGGGGCGCGGCTCAGCAGGACACATCTGGAGAGACGGGCGGCCTGCCCCGGCACCGGGACAGCACCCGGCCGGATCCGTCCGACGACACCGCCACGTGAAGCCCGGTCAGGGCTTCACCGAGTACACACAGGGAGCAACCGGAATGGGTTCGGTTCGCGTAGCCATCGTCGGCGTGGGCAACTGCGCCGCCTCGCTGGTGCAGGGCGTCGAGTTCTACAGGGACGCCGACCCGGAGACCAAGGTCCCGGGCCTGATGCACGTACAGTTCGGCGACTACCACGTCGGTGACGTCGAGTTCGTCGCCGCGTTCGACGTCGACGCGAAGAAGGTCGGCCTGGACCTCTCGGACGCCATCGGCGCGTCCGAGAACAACACCATCAAGATCGCCGACGTGCCGAACAAGGGCGTCGAGGTCCAGCGTGGCCACACGCTCGACGGCCTGGGCCGCTACTACCGCGAGACGATCGAGGAGTCCTCCGAGGCCCCGGTCGACATCGTCCAGATCCTCAAGGACAAGCAGGTCGACGTTCTCGTCTGCTACCTGCCCGTCGGCTCCGACGATGCGGCGAAGTTCTACGCCCAGTGCGCCATCGACGCCAAGGTCGCGTTCGTCAACGCCCTCCCGGTCTTCATCGCCGGCACCAAGGAGTGGGCGGACAAGTTCACCGAGGCCGGCGTCCCGATCGTCGGTGACGACATCAAGTCGCAGGTCGGCGCGACCATCACGCACCGCGTGATGGCGAAGCTGTTCGAGGACCGCGGTGTCCGTCTTGAGCGCACCATGCAGCTCAACGTCGGCGGCAACATGGACTTCAAGAACATGCTGGAGCGCGACCGTCTCGAGTCGAAGAAGATCTCGAAGACGCAGGCCGTCACCTCGCAGATCCGCGACCGCGAGCTGGGCGAGAACAACGTCCACATCGGCCCGTCCGACTACGTCGCGTGGCTCGACGACCGCAAGTGGGCGTACGTCCGCCTCGAGGGCCGTGCCTTCGGCGAGGTCCCGCTGAACCTGGAGTACAAGCTCGAGGTCTGGGACTCCCCGAACTCGGCGGGTGTCATCATCGACGCCCTGCGTGCCGCGAAGATCGCCAAGGACCGCGGCATCGGCGGCCCGATCCTCTCCGCGTCCTCGTACTTCATGAAGTCCCCGCCGGTGCAGTACTTCGACGACGAGGCCTACGCCAACGTCGAGAAGTTCATCAAGGGCGAGGTCGAGCGCTGACCTTGTCCTGAAGGACGGTCCGGGTGTTCCACGTGAAACGCCCACCTCCTGAAGGCTGTTGAGGCCCCCGGCTCGCACACATGGTGCGCGCCGGGGGCCCGCCTCATATGTGAGGCTGTGCCCCATGTCTGTCGTCCGTGACCTGCGCGTACTGCTGCGCCTGCACGATTTTCGGCGTCTGTTGACGTTGCGGCTGCTCTCCCAGGGCGCGGACGGCGTGTATCAGGTGGCGCTCGCCACCTACGTGGTGTTCTCGCCGGAGAAGCAGACCTCGCCCGCCGCGATCGCGTCGGCAATGGCCGTACTGCTGCTCCCGTACTCCCTTGTGGGCCCGTTCGCGGGCGTCCTCCTTGACCGTTGGCGACGCCGCCAGGTCTTCCTCTACGGCAACCTGCTGCGGGTGCTGCTCGCCTCCGTGACGGCCGCTCTCATGCTGAGCCACACCCCGGACTGGCTCTTCTACGCGTCCGCGCTCTGCGTCACCGCGGTCAACCGCTTCGTTCTGTCCGGGCTCTCGGCCGCGCTGCCCCGTGTCGTGGACGCGGAGCGCCTCGTCATGGCCAACTCCATCTCACCGACCGCGGGGACACTCGCGGCAACGTTGGGCGGCGGCCTCGCCTTCGGCGTGCGCCTGATCGCCGCCGACTCGGATGCCGCGGTGGTGCTCATCGGGGCGTTGCTCTACCTGTGTGCCGCACTCGCCTCCCTGCGCATGGACGCACAACTCCTCGGCCCTGAACCGGAGTTGATCCAGCCGCGCCTGGGAGCGGCACTGACCGGCACCGCCCGGGACCTCTCGGCCGGCGTCCGGCACCTTGTCTCGCGTCCGTCCGCCGCGCGCGCCCTTGCCGCGATGACGGTGATGCGGTTCTGCTACGGCGCCCTGCTCGTCATGGTTCTCATGCTGTGCCGGTACGCATGGTCATCCACGGAGTCCGAGGGCCTGGCCCTGCTCGGCCTCGCCATGGGCGTCTCGGGGGCCGGCTTCTTCGTCGCGGCGGCCATCACCCCGGCAGCCGTGGGGCGGTTCGGCGCGGCCGGGTGGATCGCCCTCTGCGCCGGCACCGCATCCGTACTGGAACTCGCCCTGGGTCTCACCTTCGAACCCACGCCGATCGTGGTGGCTGCGTTCGTCCTGGGACTGACCACACAGGCCGCGAAGATCGCCACCGACACGGTCGTGCAGTCCTCCATCGACGACGGCTTCCGCGGCCGGATCTTCTCCGTCTACGACGTGCTGATCAACGTCTCCTTCGTCGGCGCGGCCGGAGTGGCGGCGCTGATGCTGCCGCCGGACGGCCGCTCGGTCCCCCTCGTGGTCCTGGTGTCGGTCCTCTACGGAGCGACCGCTCTGACGCTGCGCGGGCGGCGGCGTTTCACGTGAAACATCGCCTCCCGAGATACGCGTAGGGCTCCCCAGATACGCGTAGGGCTCTGTTTCACGTGAAACAGAGCCCTACGCGTTCCGCACGTCTCAGTCCTGCGAGCGGTCGGCCCACCATTCCTTGAGCGCCGACACTGCCGCGTCGTACTCCATCGGACCGTTCTCGAGGCGCAGCTCCAGCAGGAACTTGTACGCCTGCCCGATCACCGGTCCCGGGCTGACGCCGAGGATCTCCATGATCTGGTTTCCGTCGAGGTCGGGCCGGATCGAGTCCAGCTCCTCCTGCTCCTGAAGCCGCTCGATGCGCTCCTCAAGGCCGTCGTACGCACGCGAAAGCGCATTGGCCTTCCGCTTGTTGCGCGTCGTGCAGTCGGAACGGGTCAGCTTGTGCAGCCGACCGAGGAGCGGCCCCGCGTCCCGTACGTAACGACGTACAGCGGAATCCGTCCACTCGCCGGTGCCGTAGCCGTGGAAGCGCAGGTGCAGCTCGACGAGGCGCGAGACGTCCTTCACCAAGTCATTGGAGTACTTGAGCGCGGTCATGCGCTTCTTCGTCATCTTGGCGCCGACCACCTCGTGGTGGTGGAAGGAGACGCGGCCGTCCTCCTCGAAGCGGCGGGTGCGCGGCTTCCCGATGTCGTGGAGCAGCGCGGCGAGGCGCAGCCTCAGATCCGGGCCTTCGGTCTCCAACGCCATCGCCTGCTCGAGCACGATCAGCGTGTGGTCGTAGACGTCCTTGTGCCTGTGGTGCTCATCACGCTCCAGGCGCAGAGCGGGCAGTTCGGGCAGTACGGAATCGGCCAGACCGGTCTCGACGAGCAGCGTCAGGCCCTTGCGCGGGTGCGCGGAGAGAATCAGCTTGTTGAGCTCGTCACGTACGCGCTCCGCGGAGACGATCTCGATGCGGCCTGCCATGGCCTTCATGGCGGCGACGACCTCAGGGGCGACCTCGAAGTCGAGCTGAGCGGCGAACCGGGCGGCCCGCATCATCCGCAGCGGGTCGTCGGAGAAGGAGTCCTCCGGGGTGCCGGGCGTGCGCAGCACCCGCTCGGACAGGTCACCGATGCCACCGTGCGGATCGATGAATTCCTTCTCGGGGAGCGCCACGGCCATCGCGTTGACGGTGAAGTCCCGGCGGACCAGGTCCTCTTCGATGGAGTCGCCGTACGACACCTCGGGCTTACGCGAGGTGCGGTCGTACGCCTCCGAACGATAGGTCGTGACCTCGATCTGGTAGCGATGATCAGCGTCTCCGACGCGGGCATCCTTCTGGCAACCGACGGTGCCGAACGCGATCCCGACCTCCCACACCGCGTCGGCCCAGGGACGAACGATCTTCAATACGTCCTCGGGACGGGCGTCAGTGGTGAAGTCCAGGTCGTTGCCGAGCCGGCCGAGCAGTGCGTCCCGCACCGAACCACCGACCAGGGCGAGGGAGAACCCGGCCTCCTGGAATCGGCGGGCGAGATCGTCTGCGACAGGCGAGACCCGCAGCAGTTCGCTGACCGCGCGGTGCTGCACCTGGCTCAGGGTGCTGGGGGTGTCTTCATTGGCGTTCGGCACAACAGGACAGGGTACGTGGCCCGGGCGGCCCGGGCCGAAACTTGTTTGCCGGGCCCGCGACAGGAGCACATCGGCGGCCCCCCTACTCTTGCCCCCACGATCAAGCCGGGCAGACCGTGGCACTCAGCCACAGTGCTCCTCGTTACCATGCGTGGACACATCTGCGACCACCGACGACGACGAGGGACGGACGACCACGTGGCCGAGGCGGCAGACTTCCCAACGGTGAGTCCCTCACCTGCACGGCGACTGCTGCGGCGCACCGGGGCCCTGCTCGCGGCTGCGCCGCTCCTGGCGTCGCTGCCGCTGCTGCCTGCCGCGGCCCCTGCCGGCGCCGCCACCCCGGCCACCGCCGCCTCGAGCGCGACAGGGACCAGCACGGTCGACGTGGCCGTGAACTCCCTGTCGCCCAGCGCGCCGACGGACGGCGACACCGTGACGGTCAGCGGCACGGTGACGAACAAGGGCAAGCGGACGGTCACCGGCGCCCACGTGGGCCTGCGGGTCGGCACGTCCTACAGCGGCCGCACGGCCGTCGACGAGGCCGCGAAGAACGGCACGGGCGGCGCCGCGGACGGCAACGAGCTCTCCCGCAAGTACGGCAAGAAGTTCGCCAAGCTGGCGCCCGGCGTCGCGCAGAACTTCACGCTGTCCGTCCCCGTCAAGGCACTGCACCTCGGCGCCGACGGCGTCTACCAGCTCAGCGTCGCACTGATGGGACAGACCGCCGCGCAGCCGTACCAGCAGACGCTCGGCATCCAGCGGACCTTCCTGCCCTGGCAGCCGAGCAGCGCCGATACGAGCACGAAGACGACGGCCCTGTGGCCGCTGATCTCCGATTCCCATCTCACCGCGGAGACGGGCGCGAACGAACAGCAGACGCCGGTCTTCGACGACAACGACCTGGCGAAGCAGATCGGTCCGGGCGGCCGCCTCCAGCAGATGCTGGCCCTCGGCAGCGAACTCGACGTGACCTGGGTGATCGACCCCGACCTGCTGGCTTCGGTCGACGCCATGACGGAGCCGTACAAGGTCAAGGGTCCCGGCGGAAAGCTCAGGTCGGGCAAGAACCAGGCGGACGCCAAGCAGTGGCTGAGCGACCTGGAGACCGCGGTGCAGAGCCAGAAGGTGGTCACGCTTCCGTTCGCCGACCCGGATCTCGCGTCGCTCGCGCACACGGGCACAAAGGTCACCGGCTCCCTCAGCCACCTGAAGGACGCCACGGACGCCGCCAACCTGACCGTGCAGACGATCCTGCACACCAAGCCGGACACGTCGTACGCATGGCCCGCGGAAGGCGCCGTCGACCGCGACATCGTCAAGGTCGCCACGTCCGCGGGCGCCGACAAGATCATCGCGCGCAGCGACCACTTCCCGGAGACAGGAGGGCTGGCGTACACGCCGTCCGCCGCCCGCCCGATCGGCGGTGGCGCCTCGGCCGTGGTCGCCGACGGCCGACTGTCGACCGCTTTCCAGGGCGACATGACGGGCGCCGAGAACTCCACGCTCGCCGTGCAGAAGTTCCTCGCTCAGTCCCTGATGCTCAACAAGCAGACGCGCAAGCAGCGCAGCGTCGTCGTGGCCCCGCAGCGCATGCCCACCGCGAGCCAGGCCCAGACCATGGCCAAGGCGCTGCACGCACTGCAGGACGGCACCTGGTCGCAGCCCCAGACCCTGTCGGCCGCCGCGAAGGCGAAGCCCGACTCGGCCGCCACCACGCGTGTCCCGCATGCGTACCCCTCGTCGCTGCGCAAGCAGGAGCTGCCGCAGTCGGCCTTCGAGCAGATCCAGGCGACCCAGCGCGACCTCGAGAACTTCAAGGTCGTCCTCACCGACCAGTCCCGCGTGGTGACGCCGTTCGGCCGCGCGATGGACCGGGAGATGTCCACGTCGTGGCGTACGGAGTCGGACACTTCGGGGAACTTCCGCGACGGCGTCTCCTCGTATCTGTCGGGCCTCACCGAACAGGTGGCGCTGATCGACAAGTCCGAGGTGAAGCTCTCCGGGCGCAGCGCGACGATCCCGGTGTCGGTGCAGAACAACCTGTGGCAGGACGTCGACCACCTGACGCTGCGCCTCACCTCGGGCAACGGCACCCGCCTCAAGATCGGCGACACCGCCTTCCAGGACCAGGAAGTGAAGATCGCCAGCGGGCACAGCCAGTCCGTGAAGTTCACGACCACGGCCAAGGCGACGGGCCCGATCACGGTGCATGCCCAGCTGTACACCAAGGACGGTGCGCCCTACGGCAAGCCGCTCGCCTTCAAGGTCGACGTCACCGAGGTCACCCCGACCGTGATGCTCGTCATCGCCGGCGGTGTCCTGCTGCTCGTCCTGGCCGGATACCGGATGTACCAGCAGCGCAAGCGTGCCGTCGCCGCGCAGCCCGACGAGAACGCCCCTGAGGGCGACTCCGTGGCCGCGGACGACGACGACAAGGGCGACGAGCCGGACGGCGCCCCGACCGACCCCGCACGGGCAGACGTTCCGCAGCAGCCGAGTGACCCGACGGCTGACACCGCTCCGGAAAGCACGGAGGCGTCGGGCACGAGTGAGAGAGTGGACCGTTGAGCGATGTCGGGGCCGCTGGGCCGGGGACGATGAGGTGGGGTAACCATGAACGCGCCGTACGACGGTGAGCGTGGCCACGGCTCGGGCGGCTCTGCCTCGGGCGATGGCCGGCCGTACGCCGGTTCACCACAGCCCGAGGGGCAGGTGCCGCCGCCGCAGCCTGCTCCCGACGCGTATCCGCAGGACGCGTACCTTCAGGACGCGTACGAGCAGGATCCGTACCGGGCGCACGACCTGACCGCCCAGGACCCGGTGACCGAGGCGTTGTACGACCGCGCCGCGCATCCTCCGCCGCCCCCGGGCACGCAGCAGGCGCAGCAGCCCTTGTACGCGCCGCCGCCCGCGCAGCAATACCAGCCCGACCCCCGTGTGTGGGCGCAGACGCCCGCGCCGGAGCCGGCGGGCCCCACACAGCATCTGCCGTACGGCGACGACGCCCGTACGACGCAATTCGTGGGCGTCGACGACCTGGTGACGCACTCCGCGGAGGAGAGCCACGAGCCGGACGCCTTCGCGCACCTGTACCGCGACCAGCAGCCCGGCCACAGCGGTGGCCGCCCGCCGGCCGAGCCCGTCGACAACCCGACCACACAGCTCGGTCCTCCGCAGCCCCCGCCGCCACCGGCCGCCACCCCCGCACCGGCGCCCGCGGCGAAGAAGGGCGGCCGCGCCTCCAGCATCATGAAGTCGAGCGCGGTGATGGCGGCGGGCACGCTGGTCTCCCGCCTCACCGGCTTCGTCCGCACCATGGTGATCACCGCGGCGCTGGGCGCCGGACTGCTGGGTGACACCTGGTCCGTCGCGTACACACTGCCGACGATGATCTACATCCTCACCGTCGGCGGCGGCCTGAACTCGGTGTTCGTGCCGCAGTTGGTGCGCGCGATGAAGGAGGACGAGGACGGCGGCGAGGCCTTCGCCAACCGCCTGCTCACGCTGGTCATGGTGGCGCTCGCCGCCATCACGGCAGTCGTCGTCTTCGCGGCACCCCTGCTGATCCACCTGATGTCGAACACGGTCGCCAACGACTCGGACGCCAACAGCGTCGGCGTCGCCTTCGCCCGCTACTGCCTGCCCACGATCTTCTTCATGGGCATCCACGTGGTGATGGGCCAGATCCTGAACGCACGCGGGAAGTTCGGCGCGATGATGTGGACCCCGGTCCTCAACAACATCGTCATGATCTTCACGTTCGGCACGTTCATCTGGGTCTACGGGACCGCGGCCGAATCGCAGATGGGCGTCACGACGATCCCCGACGAGGGCATCCGCCTCCTCGGCATCGGCACCCTGCTGGGCCTCGTCGTGCAGTCCCTCGCGATGATCCCGTACCTGCGCGAGACCGGCTTCCGCTTCCGTCTGCGCTTCGACTGGAAGGGCCACGGACTCGGCAGGGCCGTGAAGCTCGCCAAGTGGACCGTCCTGTTCGTCCTCGCCAACCAGGCGGGCGTGCTGGTCGTCACCCAGCTCGCCACCGCGGCGGGCGAGGCGTCCCCGGTCGACGGCACCGGCATCATGGGCTACTCGAACGCCCAGCTGATCTGGGGCATGCCGCAGGCGATCATCACCGTCTCCGTCATGGCCGCCCTGCTGCCGCGCATCTCGCGCTCCGCCCACGACGGCGACCCGGGCGCGGTCCGCGACGACATCTCCTCCGGCCTGCGCACCTCGGCCGTGGCGATCGTGCCGATCTCGTTCATGTTCGTGGCGCTCGGCGTCCCGATGTGCACCCTGCTCTTCGGCTCCAGCGGCGTCGAGGCCGCCCAGTCCATGGGCTACATCCTCATGGCGTTCGGTATCGGCCTCATTCCGTACTCCGTGCAGTACGTCGTGCTGCGTGGCTTCTACGCGTACGAGGACACTCGGACGCCCTTCTACAACACGGTCATCGTCGCCGCGGTCAACGCCGCCGCCTCGGGCATCTGCTACCTGATCCTTCCCGCCCAGTGGGCCGTCGTCGGCATGGCACTCTCGTACGGCATCGCGTACGCGATCGGCGTCGGTGTGGCCTGGCGGCGACTGCGCAACCGGCTCGGCGGCGACCTGGACGGCGCGCACGTCGTCCGTACCTACGCCCGGCTCTGCCTCGCGGCGCTGCCGGCGACGGTCGTCGGTGGCGGAATCGGGTACGCGGTCACGCAAGCACTGGGCCACGGTGTGCTCGGCTCCATCGCGGCGCTGGTCGTGGGCAGTGCGGCACTGCTCGGAGTCTTCTACGTGGCAGCCCGCAAGATGAGGATCGAGGAACTGAATTCGCTGGTCGGCATGGTCCGCGGTCGTCTCGGCCGCTGAGTCGGCCGGAACTGTGTGCAACCATCGGCGGCCATCGCGTGTCGTGCATAGCGCCGGACTGTGGGCACAATTGGCTTTGGCGTCGGAGTGAGTGCAACGGATGGGGAGGCAGGAGCGACGGTGGCGGAACGGAGCACGGCTGCCGTCGACGTGGCCGACAACAGTGGTGATGAGCCGCTGACCGCCAAGGCGGACAAGGTCACGGCCGACGGGGTGGCCGATACCGGGGAGCAGGACGCGCCGGAGCGCGAGGAAGCCGTGGACACCGCGGAGACGGGGACTCATATGAGCCCCGGCGCCGCGTCGCCGCCCGAGTTGCACAGCGGCCACAAGCTCGCCAGACGCTACCGGCTCGAGGAGTGCGTCACCCGTCTGGACGGTTTCAGCAGCTGGCGTGCGATGGATGAGAAGCTTCGCCGCGCCGTCGGTGTGCACATCCTCCCCGCCGATCACCCCAGGGGCCGTTCGGTGCTCGCCGCCGCGCGCTCGTCGGCCCTTCTGGGCGACCCCCGCTTCGTGCAGGTGCTGGACGCGGTCGAGGAGAACGACCTCGTCTATGTCGTCCACGAGTGGCTGCCCGACGCCACGGAACTGACCACCCTGCTCGCCCTCGGCCCCCTCGAGGCGCACGACGCGTACCAGATGGTCAACCAGGTCTCCCACGCCATGGCGGCCGCCCACCGTGAGGGCCTCGCCCATCTGCGCCTCACGCCGAGCGCCGTACTGCGCACCTCCACCGGTCAGTGGCGCATCCGCGGCCTCGCCGTGAACGCGGCACTGCGCGGCATCACCTGCGACACCCCGCAGCGCGCCGACACCGAGGCGATCGGGGCGCTCCTGTACGCCTCCCTGACCCAGCGCTGGCCGTACGAGGACGACGCCTACGGCCTCTCCGGGCTGCCCAAGGGGGTCGGCCTCATCGCCCCCGACCAGGTGCGCGCCGGCGTCCACCGCGGTCTGGCGGAGCTCTCCATGCGCGCGCTCGCGAACGACGGGGCGACCGCGTCCCGCCAGGAGCCGCCGTGCACCACGCCGGAGGACCTGGTGAAGGCCATCGGCGAGATGCCCAAGATCCGTCCGCCGGAGCCCGCCTTCACGGCGCCGCCGGAGTACCAGCGAACCACGTACCAGCAGGGGAACTACGGCCGCACGTCCCCCCGCGCCACCCAGCCCGTACCCACGCCGCCGCCCCCGCTGCAGAGCCGTACCGGCAAGGCCCTCAAGTGGGGCGTCTCGGCGCTGCTCATCGCGGCCCTCGGCCTGGGCAGCTGGCAGCTCGCCGACGCCCTCATGGACCGTGGCAGCGCGGGCAGCTCCGGGCCCACGGACACCTCGGACGACAGCGGCAAGGGCAGCAAGCAGGACGCGAAGCCGATCTCCATCGAGAGCGCCAAGGAGTTCGTCGCCGAAGGCGGCGCCCAGGCTCCGGGCGAGGTCGGCAAGACGTACGACGCCAGTACGTCGACGTACTGGCGGACCAAGTCCTTCGTCGACGGCCCGAAGATGGTCATCAAGCCCGGCGTCGGCATCGTCTACGACCTCGGCTCAGCCAAGGAGGTGTCGGCCGCCTCGATAGGGCTCCGATACGGCGGCGACCACACCACGGTCTCCCTGTACGCCTCGCCGTCCCTCGACCCGGGCTCGGTGTCCGGCCTGAAGCAGATCGGGTCCAAGACGGATTCGAGGACCACCTCCGCCAAGATCACGGCCGATGACCCGGTCAAGACGCGCTATCTGCTCGTCTGGCTGACCGCCCTGCCCCACGCAGGCCAGGATGGCTACAGCAGCGCGGGCTTCAAGCAGGGCATCACCGATGTGGAGTTCACCGGCTGACGGGCACGGCTCACCACGGGGAGGGGGTTCGACAGTGGACGACGCCTACGGCGAAGCAAACGATCAGGACCTCCTCTCCCGTCATGTCGCCGGCGACAAGGACGCCTTTGGTGAACTCGTCCGACGCCATCGCGACCGCCTCTGGGCCGTGGCCCTGCGGACGCTGGGGGACCGGGAGGAAGCCGCGGACGCCGTGCAGGACGCGCTGGTCTCGGCCTATCGCGCCGCCCACACTTTCCGCGGCCAGTCCGCTGTGACGACCTGGCTGCACCGCATCACCGTCAACGCGTGCCTGGACCGGGCCCGCAAGATGGCCTCTCGCAAGACCGCGCCCGTGGACGACGCCGACCGTCTGGACCAGCTCCTGGAGCCGCACGAGTCCGCGGACGCCCCCGTCGAGCGGGGCGATCTGCACCGCCAGCTCCTGGAGGCGCTCTCGGTCCTGCCCAGCGATCAGCGCGCGGCCCTCGTCCTCGTCGACATGCAGGGGTATCCGGTCGCCGAGGCCGCGCAGATCCTCGACGTGCCCACCGGCACGGTCAAGAGCCGCTGCGCGCGCGGCCGGGCCAAACTGCTTCCGCTGCTGACCCATCTCCGCACGGAGGACGGGAGCCAGGAAGGTGGCGAGAACCCGCCCCCTCAAAGGAACCGGTCGCGGGGGCGATCCGTCCCACCCGCAGCAGGGCCTCGTGACGAGACAGGACCTGGCGATTCGGCTGCGGTGAAGGGCGGAGGTGGGCGAGCGTGACATCCACGACCGACACGGCAGAGCACCCGGAGATCACCGAGATCTCCGAACTCGCCGAGGGCCTGTTGCCTCCCACCCGTACGACCGACGTCCAGCAGCACCTCGACGGCTGCGCGCTCTGCGCCGATGTCCTCGCGTCCTTGGAAGAGATCCGGGGCACACTCGGCGCCGTGTCCGACCCGCCGCGCATGCCGGAGGAGATCGCGAGCCGGATCGATGCCGCCCTGGCCTTCGAAGGGGGCCGTGAAACGGGCCCCGTTTCACGTGAAACATCGGCCGCCGCCGACCGTCCTGCCGGGCACCCGCACGGGGCTACCGGCCCGGGACGCAAGGCCCGCGGCACCCGGAGGCGCACTGGTGCCGTACTCGGGGCCGTCCTGACGGTCACCGCGATCGGTGTGGGAGCCCTGCTCATCCAGAACGACGAGGGCGGCTCACCGGTCGCGCGGAAGAGCTCCAGCGCTTCGACCTTCGCCAAGGACACGCTGGAGACGAAGGTCACGAACCTCCTCGGCTCCTCGACACTCAGCACCGAAGAAGAGGGACCCAGCGCGCAGGGGACGAAGGCCCCGATGCAGAAACGGGCCGTCTCGGTGCCCCCGTGCATCCAGCTCGGGACCCACCGGAACGAGGATCCCCTCGCCGCGGAGACAGGCACGTACGAAGGGAAGAAGGCCTACCTCGTCGTGCTGCCCCACAAGACCGATCCGGCCCACCGGGTCACGGCCTTCGTCGTCGATTCCTCCTGTGTCGACTCGCCCTCCTCGGCCGGCACGCTGCTGTACAAGCACGATTACGACCACGGCTCCGGGGTTCTCAAGAACACTCGCTAGGTGTGGCCGGGCACGTCGGGAATGCATGCCCCGTAGGATCCGTTGGGTGGGGTGAGAGTCCTCCCAATGGCCTCCCCTGGCAGTACGCAGCAGTCCCGCAGAGACGAGGAATCAAGCCGTGAGCGACGTCCGTAACGTGATCATCATCGGCTCCGGGCCCGCCGGCTACACGGCGGCGCTCTACACCGCGCGCGCGTCGCTGAAGCCGCTCGTGTTCGAGGGTGCCGTCACCGCTGGTGGCGCGCTGATGAACACGACCGAGGTGGAGAACTTCCCCGGTTTCCAGGACGGCATCATGGGCCCCGAGCTCATGGACAACATGCGCGGCCAGGCCGAGCGCTTCGGCGCCGAGCTCGTCCCCGACGATGTCGTGGCCGTCGACCTGAGCGGCGAGATCAAGACCGTGACGGACACCGCGGGCACCGTGCACCGCGCGAAGGCCGTCATCGTCACCACCGGCTCCCAGCACCGCAAGCTCGGCCTCCCGAACGAGGACGCGCTCTCGGGCCGCGGCGTCTCCTGGTGCGCGACCTGTGACGGCTTCTTCTTCAAGGACCAGGACATCGCCGTGATCGGCGGCGGCGACACCGCGATGGAGGAGGCCACCTTCCTTTCGCGCTTCGCCAAGTCCGTGACGATCGTCCACCGTCGCGACACCCTGCGCGCCTCGAAGGCGATGCAGGAGCGTGCCTTCGCCGACCCGAAGATCAAGTTCATCTGGGACAGCGAGATCGCCGAGGTCAAGGGCGAGCAGAAGCTCTCCGGTCTGACGCTGCGCAACCTCAAGACAGGCGAGACGTCCGAGCTGCCCGTCACCGGTCTGTTCATCGCGATCGGCCACGACCCGCGCACGGAGCTGTTCAAGGGGCAGCTCGAGCTCGACGACGAGGGCTACCTGAAGGTCGAGGCGCCCTCGACGCGCACGAACCTCACCGGTGTCTTCGGCGCCGGCGACGTCGTGGACCACACCTACCGGCAGGCGATCACGGCGGCCGGCACCGGCTGCTCCGCCGCTCTCGACGCCGAGCGCTTCCTGGCCTCGCTCGCTGACGGCGAGGCCGCCGAGCCCGAGAAGACCCAGACCGCCAGCGTCTGACCCGAACTCCCACTCACGTATCCCCCCAAGAAATGAGGAGCCTGCTGTGACCGGCAACCTGAAGAACGTCACGGACGACACCTTTGACGAGGACGTCCTGAAGAACGACAAGCCCGTCCTGGTCGACTTCTGGGCCGCTTGGTGCGGCCCGTGCCGCCAGATCGCGCCGTCGCTCGAGGCCATCGCCGCCGAGCACGGTGACAAGATCGAGGTCGTCAAGCTCAACATCGACGAGAACCCGGGCACGGCCGCCAAGTACGGCGTCATGTCGATCCCGACCCTGAACGTTTACCAGGGTGGCGAGGTCGCCAAGACCATCGTCGGTGCCAAGCCCAAGGCCGCCATCGTGCGCGACCTCGAGGACTTCATCTCCGAGTAATCAGGCGACGCCGATTCACAGACGGCGGTCGTTGTTTCACGTGAAACACGAACGGGCCGGCCCTTCCGGGGCCGGTCCGTTTCCGTTGTAAGGGGCCGTCGACTGTCACAGCGGCCGGAGTGCCGGTTCCTTCTGTACGGCTCCCAGAAGCCTGTCCAGGGCCATCTCGACGTCTTCCTTCCAGGACAGCGTCGTCCGCAGTTCCAGACGCAGCCGCGGATGCGAGGGGTGGGGCCGGACGGTCTTGAACCCGACCGCCAACAGATGGTCCGCGGGAAGCAGACAGGCGGGCTCCTTCCACTGCGCATCCCCGAAGGCCTCGATCGCCTTGAAGCCCCGGCGCAGCAGATCCTTCGCGACGGTCTGCACGATGACCCGGCCCAGTCCCTGCCCCTGATAGTCGGGCGAGATCCAGGCCGTCATGAGCTGAACGGCATCGGGGGACACCGGACTTGTCGGGAAGGCGGTGGACCGTGGCACGTACGCGGGGGGCGCGTAGAGCACGAAGCCGACCGGAACGTCATCCACGTAGACGACGCGTCCGCAGGAGCCCCACTCCAGCAGGACAGCGGAGATCCACGCTTCCTTCTCCAGTTCGGACGTGCCCGCCTTTACCGCGGCTTCGCCGCTGACCGGGTCCAGTTCCCAGAAGACACATGAGCGGCAACGCTTGGGGAGGTCCGGGAGGTTGTCCAGCGTGAGCGGTACGAGCCGACGCCCCATGAAGGCAGTTCCTCGCTTCCTTCGCCCGCCGCTGCGCGGGCGGCCGTCAGAGCGCTCCGTTCCCTGAGCAGGCTGCCGACGAATCCGCCGACCGCTCCCAGGCCGAGACCTGCGGTCATCAGTCCGGTGCGACTCACCGATCGCATGACCCGCCTCCTGTTTGAGGTGCCGCCGGGTGGATGCGCTCTTCCCGTCGCATCGTAACCACGATGGGATTCGCTCGATACCGTAGATGGGCAAAGAGCGGGCCGTGTTCCGGTACATGCCGGAACACGGCCCGCTCTCGGGTCACGACAGGGCGGTGGTCAGTCCTGTTCGTCGCCGTCGGTCTCCTCCGGGAGACCGTTCTGGAGCACAGGACCCTCACCGGGAGCGAGGGAGCCGAGGATGCGCGACAGGTCGTCCATCGAGGCGAACTCGACGACGATCTTGCCCTTCTTCTGTCCCAGGTCGACCTTCACCCGCGTCTCGAAGCGGTCCGAGAGCCGCGTGGCGAGATCGGTCAGCGCCGGGGAGACCCGGGTGCCGGCCCGCGGCCCCTTGGCCCGCGCGTTGCTCTTGGGCCCCGACCCCATGAGGGTCACGATCTCCTCGACGGCCCGCACCGAGAGCCCTTCGGCGACGATGCGGTGGGCCAGCCGGTCCTGCTCCTCGGAGTCCTCGACGGAGAGCAGAGCACGCGCATGCCCAGCCGACAGCACGCCTGCGGCCACCCGGCGCTGGACGGCCGGCGAAAGCTTCAGCAGCCGCAGCGTGTTGGACACCTGCGGGCGGGACCGGCCGATCCGGTCGGCCAGCTGATCGTGCGTGCAGTTGAAGTCCTTGAGCAACTGGTCGTAGGCGGCAGCCTCTTCCAGCGGGTTCAGCTGCGCACGGTGCAGGTTCTCAAGGAGCGCGTCGAGGAGAAGCTTCTCGTCATCCGTGGCACGCACGATGGCCGGGATGCGCTCGAGCCCCGCCTCTCGACAGGCCCTCCAGCGCCGCTCGCCCATGATGAGCTCGTAGTTGCCGGCCCCTACCTGTCGTACGACGACAGGCTGCAGCAGGCCGACTTCCTTGATGGATGTGACGAGCTCGGCGAGAGCGTCCTCGTCGAACACCTCACGCGGCTGGCGCGGGTTGGGCGTGATCTCGTCGATCGGCAGCTCGGCGAAATGAGCTCCCGCAGGACGCTCGAAGTCATCGGCTGTCGTCGTCGCCGGCTCCTCGGTTTCCCGTGAAACAGGCTGCTGTGACAGCGCGGCCACCTTCGCGGCCGCCACTCCACGCTCGGACGTCAGCACCGGCACCGAGGCAGGAGACGTCGACGCTCCGCCCGCCTGGGTGGCCGGGCCCGTCCTCTCAGGGGTGGGGGCAGCCGGGATCAGCGCGCCGAGTCCTCGGCCAAGTCCCCTCCGTCGCTCGCTCACTGAATCCCCTCCGACGTACTCTGCTGGTCAAGTTGAGTGCCCGTGTGGGCGTTCTGGGCGTCGTAGTGAATCCCGACTCCGCGCAGCGCCATCTCTCGTGCCGCTTCGAGGTAGGAGAGCGCCCCACTCGACCCTGGATCGTAGGTCAACACGGTCTGCCCGTAACTCGGGGCCTCCGAGATACGCACCGAACGCGGAATGCTCGTCCGAAGAACCTCGCCGGCGAAGTGATTACGGACTTCATCCGCGACCTGGGACGCCAGCCGAGTCCGGCCGTCGTACATCGTGAGCAGGATCGTGGAAACGTGCAGGGCGGGGTTGAGGTGCCCACGCACGAGATCAACATTCCGTAGGAGCTGCCCGAGGCCCTCCAGCGCGTAGTACTCGCACTGGATCGGAATCAGCACTTCCGCCCCGGCCACCATGGCGTTGATCGTCAGAAGCCCGAGCGACGGCGGACAGTCGATGAGGATGTAGTCCAGCGGCTGCTCGTACGCCTGGAGGGCGCGCTGCAGTCGGCTCTCCCGCGCGACCAGGGAGACCAGCTCGATCTCCGCACCGGCGAGATCGATGGTGGCCGGGGCGCAGAAGAGACCTTCCACGTCAGGGACGGGTTGGACGACTTCGGAGAGCGGCTTGCTGTCGACCAACACGTCGTAGACGGAAGGCACTTCGGAGTGATGGTCGACACCCAGAGCCGTGGAGGCGTTGCCCTGTGGGTCCAGGTCCACCACCAGGACACGTGCGCCGTGCAGCGCAAGTGAGGCGGCAAGGTTGACCGTTGTCGTGGTCTTACCGACCCCGCCCTTCTGGTTGGCCACCACCATGACGCGGGTCTGCTCGGGTCGTGGCAGGCCCTCGCCCGCACGACCGAGAGCCTCTACTGCCAGTTGGGCAGCGCGACCAATGGGTGTGTCGTCCATCGGGGGCGGTGTTTCACGTGAAACATCCTCCCCCGCCGATTCGGTACGGGGACCGGGGACCGGATCGGTCATCGGTCCCGCGATGTTGGCGTCGGACCGCAAGGATTCACTCTCCTCGACTTCAGGCTCGCAATGAACAGAGCCTCCCATGCCTTCGGGGTCGAGAACCAGCGAGGCCCGTGCTTCTGTGGACGAATCCCCCTCTGTGGACAACTCCGTGTCCGTATCGAGGGATCCGAGAGGTTTTTGGTCGCGGGGAGCGGCCGCCGCGCGGCCGCGACTGATGATGCCCTGCAGCAGTGAGCGACGTTTCACGTGAAACACGATGCACCGCAGCGGGTTACCCTCCCGCGCGACACCCCGAGATGCGTACGTTTGACAGCTTTTGTGGAGTACTGCTGGTCGTCAGCGCCTGCGTCGGGTACGCCCCGTGCGGGCTGCCTTGGCGCGCTTCGCCGCGAAACGCACGCCGCCGGGGCTCTCCCCGACCTCTACACGCACGACGGTGGACAGGGGATCCACGATGCCCTCTCCGACATGCAGAACCGACGTCTCCACCGCGCCGAGCTTGCTCAGGGCGGTGGCCGCGCTCTTGAGCTCTTCCTCGGCCGTGTCGCCCTTGAGCGCGAGCATCTCCCCGTACGGCCGGAGCAACGGGACGCCCCACGCGGCCAGCCGGTCCAGCGGGGCCACGGCGCGAGCGGTGACGACATGGACGGGCGTCAACGTGCCGAGGACCTCCTCGGCCCGTCCCCGCACCACGGTCACATGGTCGAGCCCGAGCAGTTCGACGACCTCAGTCAAGAAGGTCGTACGACGGAGCAGCGGCTCCAGCAGGGTGATCTTGAGGTCCGGGCGGACCAGGGCGAGCGGAATGCCCGGCAGGCCCGCACCCGAACCGACGTCGCACACCGTGACGCCCTCGGGGACCACCTCGGAGAGCACGGCGCAGTTCAGGATGTGCCGCTCCCACAGACGCGGCACCTCGCGAGGGCCGATGAGGCCGCGCTGCACTCCCGCGTCAGCGAGAAGCTCCGCGTACCGGACCGCGTCCGGGAAGCGCTCGCCGAATACCACCCGGGCCTGCTCCGGGGCCGGGGGGAGTTCTGCTGCCTCCGTCACGGGGACCGTCCTTCCGTACCGCTCTACCGCAGTAAGTGGCTGACTAACAGGCTGACAAAGATCGGCCCCGCCTGCGAAACAGACGGGGCCGGAAGGCGACGTGCTGCCGTTCAGGCAGGAAGCACGACGACGAAGCGCTGCGGCTCCTCGCCCTCGGACTCACTGCGCAGGCCGGCTGCCTTGATGGCGTCGTGGACGACCTTGCGCTCGAAGGGCGTCATCGGGTTCATCTTGACCGGCTCACCGGTGTTCTTCACCTCGGCCGCGGCCTTGGCGCCCTGCTCGGTGAGCTCGGCGCGCTTCTTCGCGCGGTAGCCGGCGATGTCCAGCATCAGGCGGCTGCGGTCCCCGGTCTCCCGGTGCACCGCGAGGCGGGTCAGCTCCTGGAGCGCCTCGAGGACCTCTCCGTCGCGACCGACCAGCTTCTGCAGATCGCGGCTGCTCACATCGCTGACGATGGACACGGCGGCCCGGTCGGCCTCGACGTCCATGTCGATGTCGCCGTCGAGGTCGGCGATGTCCAGCAGACCCTCGAGGTAATCCGCGGCGATCTCACCCTCCTGCTCGAGGCGGGTCAGGGTGTCGCCAGCCTCAGCAGCGGCGGTGGTGCCTTCCGTCACGGGATGGGCTCCTTCTTGCGTCAAGGCTTGCGCCAACGTCTTACGTCGAGGTCTTACTTACTTCTTGGACGGGGACTTCGGCCGCTGCGGGCCGCCCTTGCGCTGCCCGGACTTGGCCTTGCTGCGCTGCTGTGAACCGCCCGCGGGCTTGGCGCCACCGGACTGCTTGGACTGCGGCTTCGCGTCCTGCGGCTCGTCCTTCTTCTCCAGCGAGGTCTTCTCGGAAGGGGAGTCGTCCTTCTCCGAGCCCTGGGCTGTCGAGCCACCGGTCTGGCGCTGCGACTTGGACTGGCGCTTGGGCTGCTGGCGCTTCGGGGTGCCCTTCGGCATACCGTCCTCGTCCAGCTCCTCCGCGGCCGCGGAGCCCTTGGCCACGGTGCCGTCGGTCTGAGCCGCGAGACCGGCCTTGCTCAGTCCGTTGATGAACTTGCGCTCGTACTCGTTGCGGTCGCGGCCCTTGGCGACGATCGCCTTGACGATGTTCCGCTCGCGCTTGTTCCTCGTCGCGCTGTGCTCGACGACGTGCTTCTGCAGACCCTCGAGCATCTTGGCCTGAGCCTTGGAGCCCGGAGTGGGGTTCCGGTTGATCACGTACATCTGCTGGCACATGGTCCACACGTTGGTGGTCAGCCAGTAGACGAGGACACCGACGGGGAAGTTGATGCCCATGAAGAGGAAGATCAGCGGGAAGACGTACATCAGCATCTTCTGCTGCTGCATGAACGGCGTCTTCACCGTCAGGTCGACGTTCTTCGTCATCAGCTGGCGCTGCGTGTAGAACTGCGACGCCGACATCATGAGGATCATGATCGCGGTGACCACGCGGACGTCGGTCAGCGAGGCGCCCATGGCCTGGAGCTCGGAGGCGCTGTCCGTGAACTTGGCGGCCAGCGGGGCACCGAAGATGTGCGCCTTCTGGGCACTGTCCAGGAGCGACTGGTTGATGACGCCGATGGTGTTGCCCTCGGCGATGGCCGCGAGCACGTGGTACAGGGCGAAGAAGAACGGCGACTGCACGAGAATCGGAAGGCACGAGGAGAGCGGGTTGGTACCCGTCTCCTTGTACAGCTTCATCATCTCTTCGGACTGACGCTGCTTGTCGTTCTTGTAGCGCTCCTGGATCGCCTTCATCTGAGGCTGGAGCAGCTGCATGTTCCGGGTCGACTTGATCTGCTTCACGAAGAGCGGGATCAGGCAGATCCGGATCAGGACCACAAGGGACACGATCGACAGGCCCCAGGCCCATCCGGTATCAGGGCCGAAGATCGCCCCATAGACCGTGTGGAACTGGACGATGACCCACGACACCGGGGTCGTGAGGAACGCGAAAACGCCTGATACAGCGTTGACGATATCGGAAATCATGTCCCTGATCAGGCTCCTTGGGCGTTGGGCGAAGTCGCTCCGGACTTATTGTCCTGTGCAGAGGGGCTGTCGCCCTCAACGGCGGGGGCCGTTTTCTTGTCCCCGCGCCATGCCTCGCGCAGCATCTCGTGCCAGCGCGGACGCTTGCGTGGCGGAACATAGTCGACGCCGCCCAGTGACCACGGATTGCACCGAAGGATCCGCCAGGCGGTAAGTGCTGTTCCCTTGACTGCCCCGTGCCGGTCGATGGCGGTGAAGCCATAGTGGGAGCACGACGGGTAGTACTTGCACACCGGACCCAGCAATGGACTGATGGTCCACTGGTAGATCTTGATCAAGGCGAGCAGTGGGTACTTCATCGCGCGCCCCCTCCCAGCAGCCGCTGCAGGGCGGCATCCAGGTCTCGGGCCAGCTGTGCGTGGGTAGCGTCGCCCGCTCCGGGCAACGCGCGTACGACTACCAGGCTACCTGGGGGCAATGAAGCCACCCGGTCGCGCATGAGGTGGCGAAGCCTGCGCTTCACCGCGTTACGTACGACGGCGCCACCCACGGCCTTGCTCACGACGAAACCCGCACGCGGCGGGGAGAGAGTCTCCCTGGTCGCGTGCGGGTCCGTTGAACCGCTACGTAGGTGAACGACGAGAAGCGGGCGTCCGGCCCGACGTCCCCGGCGTACCGCGGTCGCGAAGTCCTCGCGCCGCCTCAGCCGATACTCGGTAGGCAGCACGTCATGACCTGATTACGAGATCAGGCGGACAGGCTGGCGCGACCCTTGCCACGACGGCTGGCGAGAATCGCACGACCGGCACGGGTCCGCATGCGAAGGCGGAAGCCGTGGGTCTTGGCACGACGACGGTTGTTCGGCTGGAAGGTGCGCTTGCTCACTCGGGGGCTCCTGAAAAACGTGTGGTGGCGGGACATCGCCTGGCTGTCACCGTGCGCCCACGAGTAGCTCGCGAATACGCCCGAGTGCACCGCTACACGGTCCGCAAGAACTGTGGATCGTGACCTTGCCCATCGGAGGCAGGCGGCAGCAGCCATCGACAACTCGACCTGGTCACGGTACGCGCGGCTACGCCATCCGGTCAAACCGGCGTCATGCGGGGGACACTGTCCACAGGCTGGGGACAACAACTTGAACCGCAGCGGTCGCGCTGACTACCGTGGCTGAACTCCGATTCGTTCCCTTCTCACCGCACCACCCGATTTTCTTCCCGATCCGTCCCAGGAATCACACGTTCGTGGGACCAGCGAGAGAGCGTGCCCTGTGGCTGACGTACCTGCCGATCTTGCCGCAGTGTGGCCACGAGTTCTGGAGCAACTCCTCGGGGAAGACCGCGGGCAGGGCGTCGAGACGAAGGACGAACACTGGATCCGGCGCTGTCAGCCGTTGGCGCTCGTCGCCGACACCGCACTGCTCGCCGTTCCGAACGAATTCGCCAAGGGCGTACTCGAGGGTCGGCTGGCCCCGGTCGTCAGCGAGACCCTCAGCCGCGAGTGCGGCCGCCCCATCCGGATCGCGATCACCGTCGACGACTCCGTGGGCGAGCCGCCCGCCCCCACACCTCCGCCGGCCCCGCAGCACCGCTACGAGCCCCCCGAGCCGCAGCCGTCCCCCGGCCAGCCGCGCGACGCCTTCGACAAGCGGGAGACGTACGAGAGCCGGGAGACCTACGAGGGCTACGAGCGCCGCGGCGCCGACGAGCACGGCCAGGGCCCGCGGGCCGAGCAGCCCCCGGCGCCCCGGCCCGACCAGCTCCCGACCGCCCGCCCCGCCTACCCGGACTACCAGCGTCCCGAGCCGGGCGCCTGGCCGCGTCCGCAGCAGGACGAGTACAACTGGCAGCAGCCCCGGCTCGGTTTCCCGGAGCGGGACCCGTACGCGACGCCCACCCAGCAGCCGCAGCACGACTACCGGCAGCAGGAACGGTCGCCCTACGAGCAACAGCAGCCGTACGAACAGGAGCGCGGTCGCTACGACCAGCAGCAGGAGCGCCCCCCGTACGAGCAGAAGGGGGACGGTCGCCCCTCTTATGAGGACCGTTCCTCCTACGAGGACCGCTCCTCCTATGAAGAGCGACCTTACGAAGACCGTTCCTACGGGGACCGCTCTTCTTATGAAGAGCGGTCGTCCTATGAGGAGCGCGGTTCCTACGAGCCTTCGCGCGAGCGGCAGCAGCGGCGTGAGCCCGGCAAGCCCACGATGGGCGGCCGTCCGAACCAGGACGGCGGGCACGGCACCCGTGGCGTGCCCAGTGGAGCGCCCGGCCCCCTGGCGGCCCAGCCCGCGCCGGCGACTCGCCCCGGTGAGCCGACGGCGCGCCTGAACCCCAAGTACCTCTTCGACACGTTCGTCATCGGCGCGTCGAACCGCTTCGCGCACGCGGCCGCGGTCGCCGTCGCCGAAGCGCCGGCCAAGGCGTACAACCCCCTGTTCATCTATGGGGAGTCGGGCCTCGGCAAGACCCACCTGCTGCACGCCATCGGGCACTACGCGCGCAGCCTCTATCCGGGCACGCGCGTGCGGTACGTGAGCTCGGAGGAGTTCACCAACGAGTTCATCAACTCGATCCGAGACGGCAAGGGCGACTCCTTCCGTAAGCGGTACCGCGAGATGGACATCCTTCTGGTCGACGACATCCAGTTCCTCGCGGACAAGGAGTCGACGCAGGAGGAGTTCTTCCACACCTTCAACACGCTCCACAACGCGAACAAGCAGATCGTGCTGTCCAGTGACCGGCCGCCCAAGCAGTTGGTGACCCTGGAGGACCGGCTGCGCAACCGGTTCGAGTGGGGCCTGATCACGGACGTCCAGCCACCGGAGCTGGAGACCCGTATCGCCATCCTTCGTAAGAAGGCGGTACAGGAGCAGCTCAACGCGCCTCCGGAAGTGCTCGAGTTCATCGCGTCCCGCATCTCGCGCAACATCCGTGAGCTGGAAGGGGCGTTGATCCGCGTCACGGCGTTCGCGTCGCTCAATCGACAGCCTGTGGACCTGGGACTGACGGAGATCGTCCTCAAGGACCTGATCCCCGGTGGCGAGGACGCGGCCCCCGAGATCACGGCCTCGGCCATCATGGCGGCGACCGCGGACTACTTCGGGCTCACCGTGGAGGACCTCTGCGGATCCTCGCGCAGCCGCGTCCTGGTGACGGCCCGGCAGATCGCGATGTACCTGTGCCGTGAGCTGACCGACCTCTCGCTGCCGAAGATCGGCGCTCAGTTCGGCGGCCGCGACCACACGACCGTGATGCACGCGGACCGCAAGATCCGCGCGCTGATGGCCGAGCGGCGCTCCATCTACAACCAGGTCACCGAGCTCACCAACCGCATCAAGAACGGCTGACAGCGGACCGGTTACGAACCGCAGGGCGCTTCGGGAACGACTCCCGGAGCGCCCTTTTCGTGCCTCCGGAGCGCCCTTCTCGTGCCTGCGGACGGCCCGCGGACGTGTCCGGGGTCGTGTCAGCCACCGGTTCAAGGACACCGCGCGCTCGCCCGGTGTTCGATTCGCAGCCGCGTTACGGGTGTTCTCCACAGATCTGCCGGGTTTTTGCGGTCCACACCCTGGGGACCGGAAAGTTGTCCAGACTGTGTCCACAGCGCCCCCGAGTGACAGGGCATCAAGGCAGGTCAGGTGGCTGTGGATTCGTGGAAAAGTGATCTCCACAGACTGTGGAGAGATTTTTTATCCACAGGCTGTGCATGACGTTGTCCACCGGCGACCCACAGGCTCGCGGCCGTTGTGCACAGCGATCAAGAGCTTCTCCACACGGCTGTCCACTGTTCGGCAACGCAACGCGCCATCTCACCTCCGCGAGTGAAAGGCGTCACACCAAGGTGGTCGGTTGGGCTGGGGAGAACCGGGGTAAAGCTGGGGACAGCGCTGGGGAGAAGTGGCCCAAGGCTGTGCATCGAGTGTGCAGAACTTTCCGCCGTCCACAGCGAAGGCCGGTTGTCCACCGCCTCGGCCCACAGGCCCGGTGGACAAAAAACCGCCTCTGACCTGCGCTTTAGAGGTTATCCACGGTTTCCACAGCCCCTACTACTACGTCCAACTAGTAAGAGCTGGGAATTCGTTTCGAAGACGGGGCTGTGCACAACTCGCTCCCGGCACCTCGACCTCGGTTCGGCGCGACTTGACCGAGGCAGGCAACGACTGTCAGTGCCGTGCGTCAGACTGTTCCCCGGTGCTCTTCCCATCAGCGGGCTGAGCGACACCACGTCTGCCGATGCAGACGGCAGACCGAAGACCAAGCAGGGCGAGAGCAGCCAGCAACAGCAGGAGGCGGCTTACGGTGAAGATCCGGGTGGAACGCGACGTACTCGCGGAGGCGGTGGCCTGGGCGGCGCGCAGCCTCCCGGCACGACCGCCTGCGCCCGTCCTCGCGGGCCTTCTGCTGAAGGCCGAGGAGGGCGCACTCAGCTTGTCGAGCTTCGACTACGAGGTTTCGGCACGCGTATCGGTGGACGCGGAGATCGACGAGGAAGGCACGGTGCTCGTCTCCGGTCGCCTGCTCGCCGACATCTGCCGCGCTCTGCCCAACCGTCCGGTGGAGATCTCCACAGACGGTGTACGAGCAACCGTTGTCTGCGGTTCCTCGCGATTCACACTCCACACGCTTCCTGTGGAGGAGTACCCGGCGCTGCCGCAGATGCCGACCGCCACGGGCACCGTCCCGGGTGAGGTCTTCGCAGCTGCCGCTTCGCAGGTGGCCATCGCGGCCGGCCGCGACGACACGCTGCCCGTCCTCACCGGTGTGCGCATCGAGATCGAGGGCGACACGGTGACGCTGGCGTCCACGGACCGCTACCGCTTCGCCGTCCGCGAGTTCCTGTGGAAGCCGGAGGACCCGGAGGCCTCCGCGGTCGCCCTGGTGCCCGCCAAGACGCTCCTGGACACCGCCAAGGCGCTCACGAGCGGTGACACGGTCACGCTGGCGCTCGCCGGTTCCGGTGCGGGCGAGGGCCTCATCGGCTTCGAGGGCGCGGGCCGCCGCACCACGACCCGCCTTCTCGAGGGCGACCTGCCGAAGTACCGCACGCTGTTCCCGACGGAGTTCAACTCCGTGGCCGTCATCGAGACCGCCCCCTTCGTGGAGGCCGTCAAGCGTGTGGCCCTCGTCGCCGAGCGCAACACCCCGGTGCGGCTCAGCTTCGAGCAGGGCGTGCTCATCCTGGAGGCCGGCTCCAGCGACGACGCACAGGCTGTGGAAAGGGTCGACGCCAACCTGGAGGGCGACGACATCTCGATCGCCTTCAACCCGACCTTCCTGCTCGACGGCCTGAGTGCCATCGACTCCCCGGTCGCCCAGCTGTCGTTCACGACGTCCACCAAGCCCGCGCTGCTCTCCGGCAAGCCGGCCGTGGACGCCGAGGCGGACGACGCGTACAAGTACCTGATCATGCCGGTGCGGCTCTCCGGCTGAGGACCTTGAGGGGCAGGCCGCTCGGGTTCGCCTGAGCGGCTTTGTCCACAGGTGTGCGGGAGCGTCCGGGTTTAGGCTCGGACGCAGGTACGGGACGCCACGCGCGCGTGCTCTCGTACCGCCCCCGCATCACCTCACGCCTCGTCGCAACGTAAGGAACCACTGATGGAGCTCGGTCTCGTCGGCCTCGGCAAGATGGGCGGCAACATGCGCGAGCGCATCCGCCGCGCGGGCCACACCGTCTTCGGCTACGACCGCAACCCGGACCTCGCGGACGTCCACAGCCTCGAGGAGCTTGTGGGCAAGCTCAAGGGCCCGCGCGTGGTGTGGGTGATGGTCCCGGCCGGCGCCGCGACCCAGTCCACGGTCGACGAGCTCGGCGAACTGCTCGAGCCCGGCGACGTCGTCGTCGACGGCGGCAATTCGCGCTGGACGGACGACGAGAAGCACGCCGAGGAGCTCGCGGCCAAGGGCATCGGCTTCGTCGACTGCGGCGTCTCAGGCGGCGTCTGGGGCCTGGAGAACGGGTACGCGCTGATGTACGGCGGCGGCCCCGACGACGTGGCGAAGGTTCAGCCGGTCTTCGACGCCCTGAAGCCGGAGGGCGACTTCGGCTCCGTGCACGCGGGCAAGGTCGGCGCGGGCCACTTCGCGAAGATGGTTCACAACGGCATCGAGTACGCGATGATGCAGGCCTACGCCGAGGGCTGGGAGCTCCTGGAGAAGGTCGACTCCGTGGACAACGTCCGCGAGGTCTTCCGCTCCTGGCAGGAGGGCACGGTCATCCGTTCCTGGCTGCTCGATCTCGCGGTCAACGCCCTCGACGACGACCAGCACCTGGACAAGCTGCGCGGTTACGCACAGGACTCCGGCGAGGGCCGCTGGACTGTGGAAGCCGCCATCGACAACTCCGTGCCGCTGCCGGCGATCACCGCGTCGCTCTTCGCCCGCTTCTCCTCCCGCCAGGAGGACTCGCCGCAGATGAAGATGATCGCGGCGCTGCGCAACCAGTTCGGCGGCCACGCCGTCGAGAAGAAGTAATCCACACCTGTAGAAACCCGCTGTTCAGAACTCTGGGGGAGGTCGGCCCACGACCATGCACGTCACGCATCTGTCGCTGGCCGACTTCCGCTCGTACACCCGGGCCGAGGTTCCTCTCGACCCGGGCGTCACCGCGTTCGTGGGCCCGAACGGGCAGGGCAAGACGAACATCGTCGAGGCCGTCGGCTACCTCGCCACGCTCGGCAGTCACCGGGTCTCCTCGGACGCTCCGCTGGTGCGCATGGGCGCCGAGCGCGCCGTGATCCGGGCTCAGGTACGCCAGGGCGAGCGCCAGCAGCTCGTCGAGCTGGAGCTGAACCCTGGCAAGGCGAACCGCGCCAGGATCAACAGGTCCTCGCAGGTCAAGCCGCGTGACGTGCTGGGGATCGTACGGACGGTGCTGTTCGCGCCCGAGGACCTGGCCCTGGTGAAGGGCGACCCCGGCGAGCGCCGGCGCTTCCTCGACGAGCTGGTCACCGCGCGCTCGCCCCGGATGGCGGGCGTGCGCTCCGATTACGACCGCGTCCTGAAGCAGCGCAACACGCTCCTGAAGACCGCGGCGCTCGCGCGGCGGCACGGCGGGCGCTCCATGGACCTGTCCACGCTCGACGTGTGGGACCAGCACATCGCGCGCGCGGGCGCGGAACTCCTCGCGCAGCGGCTCGACCTGATCGCGACGCTGCAGCCGCTGGCCGACAAGGCGTACGAGCAGCTGGCGCCCGGCGGCGGGCCGATCGCCCTGGAGTACAAGCCCTCGTCCCCCGAACTCGTCGGGCACGCGCGCGAGGAGCTGTACGAGCAACTTCTCGCCGCCCTCGAAGGGGCGCGCAAGCAGGAGATCGAGCGGGGCGTCACGCTGGTCGGCCCGCACCGCGACGAACTGGTCCTCAAGCTCGGCCAGCTGCCCGCCAAGGGCTACGCGAGCCACGGCGAGTCCTGGTCGTACGCGCTGGCGCTGCGCCTGGCCTCGTACGACCTGCTGCGGGCCGAGGGGAACGAGCCGGTGCTCGTCCTCGACGACGTCTTCGCCGAGCTGGACGCGCGCCGCAGGGAGCGCCTGGCGGAGCTTGTGGCGCCCGGTGAGCAGGTTCTCGTCACGGCCGCCGTCGACGACGACGTGCCGGGCGTGCTGGCGGGTACCCGCTACGCGGTGTCGGACGGAACGGTGGAGCGACTGTGAGCGCCGACGAATCCCCCGAAGGTGCGAAGGGTCCGCGGGAACCAAAAGGCGATCCCGAGCCTTCTGGTGTCGACCTGGCCCGCGTCGCTCTACGTGCGGCGAAAGAGGCGGCACGCGCGCGTGGTGACTCCGCGCAGCAGAAGAAGCAGGCGCGGCGCGGCGGCGGGCTGAGGTCCGGTGCGCGCTCCGACGGGCGGGACCCGATGGGGCTCGGCCCCGCCATCAACCGGCTGATCACCGAGCGCGGCTGGGAGACACCGGCCGCGGTCGGCGGTGTCATGGGGCGCTGGCCGCAGATCGTCGGCGAGGACCTCGCGAAGCACTGTGTTCCGCAGACGTACGACGAGGACGAGCGGGTCCTGGTGGTGCAGTGCGATTCGACGGCCTGGGCGACACAGGTGCGGATGCTGGCTCCGCAGCTGGTCAGGCGGTTGAACGAGGATCTCGGGCACGGTGCCGTGCGGCGCATCGACATCAAGAATCCCGGCGGCGGCCCGCGCCGCTACGGCCCCTTGCGGGCCCCCGGAAGCAAGGGTCCCGGCGACACCTACGGGTGAGCTATCGGCCGCTGTAGCTGGTGGTTCACACCTCGAAGCGCTGAGTGCCGCTGTGAGCCTCTCGGGGCCCCGCTCCGCATAGGGGGAGTCGGGCGAGTCCGGTTGAGGGCGGCACATGAGGACTCAGGCACCGCCAAACCCCCATCTATGTCCGAGCTACCGGTACACTGGGAGACAATCCCGCCCCACTTGTGGGACGCACCGAGCAACGCTGATCAGGGCTTACCGAACAAACACGCCGCAGCCGCTCCGGCCACCAACCGGGAGCTTGGCTTGTGCTGTGCCAGAAAGGGCGCTTCGTGGCCGATTCCGGCAACCCCAACGAGAACATCCCGTCCACCGACGCCGAAGAGCACGTCGAGGCCACAGAGGCCTCGTACGACGCCAGTGCGATCACCGTCCTCGAAGGGCTGGACGCGGTCCGCAAGCGACCCGGCATGTACATCGGCTCGACCGGTGAGCGTGGCCTTCACCACATGGTGCAGGAGGTCGTGGACAACTCCGTCGACGAGGCCCTGGCGGGTCACGCGGACACGATCGACGTCACGATCCTGCCCGACGGCGGCGTCCGCGTCGTCGACAACGGCCGTGGCATCCCCGTGGGCATCATCCCCTCCGAGGGGAAGCCCGCGGTCGAGGTCGTGCTCACCGTCCTGCACGCGGGCGGCAAGTTCGGAGGCGGCGGCTACGCCGTCTCCGGTGGACTGCACGGCGTGGGCGTCTCCGTCGTCAACGCGCTGTCCACGAAGGTCTCCGTCGAGATCAGGACCGAGGGCCACCGCTGGACGCAGGAGTACAAGGCCGGCGTTCCGACGGCGCCGCTGGCGAAGCACGAGGCCACCGATGAGACCGGCACCGCGGTCACCTTCTGGGCCGACGGCGACATCTTCGAGACCACCGAGTACTCCTTCGAGACGCTGTCGCGGCGCTTCCAGGAGATGGCCTTCCTCAACAAGGGCCTGAGGATCAACCTCACGGACGAACGCGACATCGCGAAGGCCACGGCCGGAGCGGACACGAACGAGGCGGGCGACGACACCGCCTTCGAGCCGCGTTCGGTGTCGTACCACTACGAAGGCGGCATCGTCGACTTCGTGAAGTACCTCAACTCCCGCAAGGGTGAGGTCGTTCACCCCTCCGTGATCGACATCGAGGCCGAGGACAAGGAGAAGCTCCTTTCCATCGAGGTCGCGATGCAGTGGAACACCAGCTACAGCGAGGGCGTCTACTCCTTCGCCAACGTGATCCACACGCACGAGGGCGGCACGCACGAAGAGGGCTTCCGCGCCGCGTTGACCGGTCTCATCAACCGGTACGCGCGCGACAAGAAGCTGCTGCGCGAGAAGGACGACAACCTCACGGGCGACGACATCCGCGAGGGTCTGACGGCGATCATCTCGATCAAGCTGAGCGAGCCGCAGTTCGAGGGCCAGACCAAGACCAAGCTGGGCAACACCGAGGCGAAGACCTTCGTCCAGAAGGTCGTCTACGAGCACCTCCAGGACTGGCTCGACCGGAACCCCGTCGAGGCCACGGACATCATCCGTAAGTCCATCCAGGCGGCCACCGCGCGCGTGGCGGCCCGCAAGGCCCGTGACCTGACCCGTCGCAAGGGCCTCCTGGAGACGGCGTCCCTGCCGGGCAAGCTCTCCGACTGCCAGTCGAACGACCCGACCAAGTGCGAGATCTTCATCGTCGAGGGTGACTCCGCCGGCGGCTCGGCCAAGTCCGGCCGTGACCCGATGTACCAGGCCATCCTGCCGATCCGAGGCAAGATCCTGAACGTCGAGAAGGCGCGCATCGACAAGATCCTGCACAACCAGGAGATCCAGGCGCTGATCTCGGCCTTCGGCACCGGAGTCCACGAGGACTTCGACATCGAGAAGCTCCGCTATCACAAGATCATCCTGATGGCGGACGCCGACGTCGACGGCCAGCACATCAACACCCTGCTGCTGACCTTCCTGTTCCGCTTCATGCGGCCGCTCGTCGAAGCCGGCCACGTGTTCCTGTCGCGCCCGCCGCTCTACAAGATCAAGTGGGGCCGTGACGACTTCGAGTACGCGTACTCGGACCGTGAGCGCGACGCCCTGATCGAGATGGGCAGGCAGGCAGGCAAGCGGACCCGTGACGACTCGGTCCAGCGCTTCAAGGGTCTCGGTGAGATGAACGCCGAGGAGCTGCGCATCACGACCATGGACCAGGAGCACCGCGTGCTCGGCCAGGTCACCCTGGACGACGCCGCCCAGGCCGACGACCTGTTCTCGGTCCTCATGGGCGAGGACGTCGAGGCCCGCCGCTCGTTCATCCAGCGCAACGCCAAGGACGTCCGCTTCCTCGACATCTGAGTCGGTCTCAGCTGACCGCACAGAAAGGATCTTGACCAGCAATGGCCGACGAGAACACCCCCACGCCGCCGCCCGAAGAGAACGTGGACGGCAGCGCCATCGCGATGCGCATCGAGCCCGTCGGGCTCGAGACGGAGATGCAGCGCTCCTACCTGGACTACGCGATGTCCGTCATCGTGTCCCGCGCGCTGCCCGACGTACGCGACGGTCTCAAGCCCGTTCACCGCCGCGTCCTGTACGCCATGTACGACGGCGGCTACCGGCCCGAGAAGGGCTTCTACAAGTGCGCCCGCGTCGTCGGTGACGTCATGGGTAACTACCACCCGCACGGCGACTCCTCGATCTACGACGCCCTGGTCCGCCTGGCCCAGCCGTGGTCGATGCGCATGCCGCTGGTGGACTCCAACGGAAACTTCGGCTCTCCGGGCAACGACCCCGCGGCCGCCATGCGCTACACCGAGTGCAAGATGGCGCCGCTGTCCATGGAGATGGTCCGTGACATCGACGAGGAGACCGTCGACTTCACGGACAACTACGACGGCCGCTCCCAGGAGCCCACCGTCCTGCCGGCCCGCTTCCCGAACCTGCTCGTCAACGGTTCGGCGGGTATCGCGGTCGGCATGGCCACCAACATCCCGCCGCACAACCTGCGCGAGGTGGCGGCCGGCGCCCAGTGGTGCCTGGAGAACCCGGAGGCCTCGCACGAGGAGCTCCTGGACGCCCTCATCGAGCGCATCAAGGGCCCCGACTTCCCGAGTGGTGCCCTCGTAGTGGGCCGCAAGGGCATCGAGGAGGCGTACCGCACCGGCCGTGGCTCCATCACGATGCGCGCGGTCGTCGCGGTCGAGGAGATCCAGAACCGCCAGTGCCTGGTCGTCACGGAGCTGCCCTACCAGACCAACCCGGACAACCTCGCCCAGAAGATCGCCGACCTCGTGAAGGACGGCAAGGTCGGCGGCATCGCGGACGTCCGCGACGAGACGTCGTCCCGTACGGGCCAGCGCCTGGTCATCGTCCTGAAGCGGGACGCGGTCGCCAAGGTCGTGCTGAACAACCTGTACAAGCACACCGACCTGCAGACGAACTTCGGCGCCAACATGCTGGCGCTGGTCGACGGCGTCCCGCGCACGCTGTCGCTCGACGCGTTCATCCGGCACTGGGTGGCGCACCAGATCGAGGTCATCGTCCGCCGGACGAAGTTCCGCCTGCGCAAGGCGGAGGAGCGCGCCCACATCCTGCGTGGCCTCCTGAAGGCCCTGGACGCCATCGACGAGGTCATCGCGCTCATCCGGCGCAGTGACACCGTCGACGTCGCTCGCGGGGGCCTCATGGAGCTCCTGGAGATCGACGAGATCCAGGCGAACGCCATCCTCGAGATGCAGCTGCGCCGACTGGCCGCCCTGGAGCGCCAGAAGATCGTCCAGGAGCACGACGAGCTCCAGGTGAAGATCAACGAGTACAACGCGATCCTGGCCTCGCCCGAGCGGCAGCGGCAGATCGTCAGCTCGGAACTGCAGCAGATCGTCGACAAGTTCGGCGACGACCGCCGCACCAAGCTGGTGCCCTTCGAAGGCGACATGTCCGTCGAGGACCTCATCGCCGAAGAGGACATCGTCGTCACCATTTCGCGTGGCGGTTACGTCAAGCGCACCAAGACGGACGACTACCGCTCCCAGAAGCGCGGCGGCAAGGGTGTGCGCGGCACGAAGCTCAAGGAAGACGACATCGTCGACCACTTCTTCGTGTCGACGACGCACCACTGGTTGCTCTTCTTCACCAACAAGGGACGCGTCTACCGAGCGAAGGCGTACGAACTCCCGGACGCCGGGCGGGACGCGCGCGGCCAGCACGTCGCGAACCTGCTCGCCTTCCAGCCGGACGAGGCGATCGCCGAGATCCTCGCGATCCGCGACTACGATGCGGTGCCCTACCTGGTCCTCGCCACGAAGGCCGGCCTCGTCAAGAAGACGCCTCTGAAGGACTACGACTCGCCGCGCTCCGGCGGTGTCATCGCCATCAACCTCCGCGAGGCGGCGGACGGTTCGGACGACGAGCTGATCGGTGCCGAGCTGGTCTCCTCCGAGGACGACCTGCTGCTCATCAGTAAGAAGGCGCAGTCCATCCGGTTCACCGCCACGGACGACGCACTGCGTCCGATGGGGCGTGCCACGTCGGGCGTCAAGGGCATGAGCTTCCGCGAGGGAGACGAACTGCTCTCGATGAATGTCGTGCGTGCCGGTACTTTCGTCTTCACCGCCACCGACGGTGGGTACGCGAAGCGGACCAACGTCGACGAGTACCGCGTCCAGGGTCGCGGTGGCCTCGGCATCAAGGCCGCCAGGATCGTGGAGGACCGCGGAGAGCTCGTCGGCGCCCTGGTGGTCGAGGAGACCGACGAGATCCTCGCCATCACGCTGTCCGGCGGTGTGATTCGTACGCGAGTCAACGAGGTCAGGGAGACGGGCCGTGACACCATGGGCGTCCAACTGATCAACCTGGGCAAGCGCGATGCCGTCGTCGGCATCGCTCGTAACGCCGAGGCCGGCCGTGAGGCGGAGGAAGTCGACGGTGACGTCGCGCAGGACGCGGACGGTACCGAGATCGACGACACCACCGCGGGCGAGACGGCCGTCGAAACGGACGAGGGCGGACAGTCCTCGGCCGAGTAGCGCGAGGAGTGAGTCATCGTGAGCGGAGCCACGGGCGCAGGCTCTACCGGGACATCCACCGGTACGGATACTGAGAGCGGCCGTGGCTCCGCTCACGACGTCGATGACGTCAAAGGCTCAACCGACTCGACCGACTCGAACGAGTCTCATGGATCCCAGGGGGGAACTGTGACGGACACCCGAGGTCCGCAGACCCAGCAGTACGCGGCCGGTGGCAGCGATGCCAGCGGTGCCCTGCCGGGCGAGAGGCCGCAGCAGCCGGCCCAGCCGTATCACCCGCCGCAGGCGTACCAGAACGCCCCGGACGCGGTCCGCAGGCCGCGTACGGGGGCGCGCACCACCCCGCGTACGCGCAAGGCCCGTCTGCGGGTCGCCAAGGCGGACCCGTGGTCGGTGATGAAGGTCAGCTTCCTGCTCTCCATCGCGCTCGGCATCTGCACGATCATCGCGGCCGCCGTGCTGTGGATGGTCATGGACGCCATGGGGGTCTTCTCCACGGTCGGCGGCACGATCTCCGAGGCCACGGGCTCGAACGAGTCCAACGGCTTCGACCTGCAGTCGTTCCTGTCGCTGCCGCGCGTCCTGATGTTCACGACGGTCATCGCCGTCATCGACGTCGTGCTGGCCACCGCCCTGGCGACGCTCGGCGCGTTCATCTACAACCTCTCCGCGGGCTTCGTCGGTGGCATCGAGCTCACGCTCGCCGAGGACGAGTGACCGTTCCCGCGGCTTGCTGAGGTCTGAAAGACCCGCTGGTGGGCGGGCCAGGACTATCGATTTTGGGACTGGCCCCCCAGTGCGCTAATCTTCAGGAGTCAGCGCGCGGGACACACACCGCAGAGCGCGGCGGGGCTATAGCTCAGTTGGTTAGAGCGCATCCCTGATAAGGATGAGGCCACAGGTTCAAATCCTGTTAGCCCCACATCATGAGGACCCTCAAGCGGAAACGCTTGGGGGTCTTCTGCGTGTGCAGTGCGGGGCGGGCGGACGTGCCGCGGACATGCCGATGGGCCCGCGCAGCCGTAGGGGATGGCTGGGGCCTCGTTCGACAGTCTTGCTCTTCTGTTGTTGTGCGGCGCTGTTGTGTGGCGCTGTTGTGCGTACCGGCTGTCTGGCTCTGCTGTGTTGCTCGGCTGTGCGTCTCTGCAGGGTTTTTCTGCAGGGCGTCTCTACAGCGTTGCTATGCAGCGTGGCTGTGCAGCACGGCTCTGTTGTGCGGTCTTGCCTTGTCCGGGCGTTGTGCGCCCGGCTGTTCCGTCTTTGCTGCGGTCGTGCGGTCCTGCTGTCCTGCTGTCGTGCGGTCGTGCAGTCCTGCTGCTTTTGCTGTTCTTGCGGTCCTGCTGTTCCGGCTTCTTCGTCTGCTGCGTGGTGCGGTCTACAGCTGCGAGGCCAGGGTCTCGGCCGCCAGGTGGCTGTCGGCGTTGCGCTGCTCGGTGTCGGCCGGCGGGCGGTGGCGGGCGCTCGGGGAGGAACCGTGGGCCTCGGCGCGGATGCGCTGCTTCATCGTCGGTGGCAGGGACCGCTTGAGCGACCAGTACGGGCGGGCCGCCGCAGGAGCGGGGGCGCTGATCGCCGCCGCGGGCTGGGTCTTCTCCGTCTGCTGAGCCGGAGTGGCCGCGGTGGCCGGGGAGGTGAGTCCGAGCGCCGAGAAGAGCGCGATGAATGTGGAGATGATGACGGTCCACAGCGTCATGACCTTCTGCTTGGTCATGGCCCCTCGCTTTCAGGTTGGGCGATTTGCGTACTTTCCTCATGATGTGGATGGGGACCCGGGAGTGCGGGACCGACGCTCGCGGGGCGTCGATATTCAGATGAACACCACTCGGATGGGCGCAAACGGCCGTTTCTGCTCCGTTTCTACTGCGGTCTTCAAGGGGTGAGTTGAGGTGGATCCAGGTCACCGATCGGTATCGATCGGTGTGTATAGTCGGGCGCCAGAAGTCCCCCTACGTCAAAGGAAAGACGAGGTCGCGCGGTGAAGAAGCTTCTCCTGGTCGCACTGGCCGCCATCGGCGGGCTCCTCGTGTACCGCCAGATCCAGGCGGATCGCGCCGAGCAGGATCTGTGGACGGAGGCGACTGACTCCGTGCCCACGGGTTCGTGAGTATCGACAACAGTCTCTTCATAGGGCCCCGGTCGCAGCAGCGGCCGGGGCTTTGTGCTGTCCGGGGCGCCTTTACGTATGCGATTGCGTGGCGGGAAACCGTCGGGCGCCGGACACCGCCCGGAGCGGAACGGCAGGATGACCGTCCATGGGGAGACTCCTGAGGCGGCTGAGGAAGGGGCGGCGCGGCCGGGGCCCGGCGAGGGGCGCTGCCGGGGCGGGGCTGTGCGCGGCCCTGGTTCTGGCGCTGCCGGGGACGGCGACGGCAGCGGGGAACGGCAACCCGTATGACTTCGCCAAGGGCGCCCGGACCGTCGACGGGGCGCCCAGCGGCGTGACGGCGGCGCAGCTCAAGACGGGTGTGACCTACCGGAGTTCGCTCGCGGCGGGGGACGGCGTCACCTCCTACTACCGCGTCGAGCTGGACGGGGCCGCCACCGCGTACGCCTCGGTCGTGGCCGTCCCGCCGCTCGGCTCGGGTGTGAAGGCGGCGCCCGCGGACGGCATCGCGGTGTCGTTGCGGGACGGCCAGGGAAATCAGTGCGATGCGGAGCGTGCGACGTTCCGCTCCGGCTCCTATCCGCGGCCGATCGCGGCGGCGGTGGAGCGTTCCGTACGTCCAGGAGGGCCCCGGTGCCAGTCGGCGGGGACGTACTACGTGGCCGTGGAGCGGACGGCGGCGGCCGGGTCGAGCGATCGGGACTGGGGGCTCGAACTGCGGGTGGCCACCGAGCCGGGGCTGGTGTCCGCCGCCCCCGGCGCGAGTGCGCGGACTTGGCCGTCGGAGCCGGCGGCGCTGCCGTCGGGGACGGGCGCGCGGCGCAGCGGGGGAACCGGGTTCAACGATGCGAGGGCGCTGGCGTCCGGCGCGTGGAAGGACCGGATCGGGCCGGGGCAGAGCCACTTCTACCGGGTGTCGGTGGACTGGGGGCAACAGCTCTCCCTCGGGGCCGAATTGGACGGTTCGGCGGGTGGCGGCACCCGGCGGGAAGCGGTGCCGGGGGCGCTCGACATGGAGCTGTACAACCCCGCGCGGGCGCCGGTGGCGGCGAAGGGGGCCGCGTACTCGGGTGGCACGACGTCGGCCACGTTCGACCCGCTGCCGCCCGTGGCGTACGGGAATCGGCTGTTGTCGCGCGACGACGAGGCGGCGATGGGGCTCGCCGGCTGGTACTGGCTCAAGGTCACGCTCAACCCGGCGATGGCGGAGCAGGCCGGGGGCCTCGGGATGACGTTGCGGGTGGCCGTCGACGGGGCGGCGAAGCAGGCGCCCGACTATGTGCGGGATCCGGGGGAGTTCCAGGTGGCGAGCGCGGATCTGGCTGCCGCCGAGCGGGGGGAAGGCGGGGTGGCGTGGGACTTCGGGGCCGGCTCGGGGTCTGGCTCCAAGTCCGACTCCGGCTCGGGTTCGGGTTCTGATCCGGGCTCTGGTGCCGACTCGGGTTCTGGTTCGGATTCTGGTTCTGCGAGTGGGCGTGGTGGGGCTTCCGGTGGTGCGGTGGCTTCGTCCGATACGTCGCCGGGGGGCGACCTGATGACGTTGGTGGGGGTGGCCGGGGTCGGGACCGGGAGTGCGCTGGTGCTGTGGCTGGCGGTGTGGCGGGTGCTCGCCGTGCGGAAGGTGCGGCGGGCGCAGGGCTGAGCGGGGCGGGCTCCGGGCGCGGGTGGACCCGTCAGGGACGGGTCAGGGGCGGGTCAGTGCCCAGATGCCCACCGCGAAACAGGCCAGGGCCAGGAGCAATACCGGGATCGTCACCCTCGCGGGTGGTCCTGGCTTACCCCGGGGAACTTCTCCGTCACCCGATGCGTACAGAGAGTGATGGGCCTGGGGAGGGTCGAGCGGGGAGGGGGCGGACGGGTGCGGGGCGAGAAGCGATGGTTCGGCGGCCGGTTCCGGAGCGGGATCGGGCGTGGGCTCGTCGGGTACGGGTTCGGGGGCGGGCGTCGGCTCCGGGGGAAGCGGTGGCGGGGTGTGCGTGGCTGGTGGCCTGGGGCCGGCCGACGGCGAGGTGTGCGTGGACGGTGGCGTGGTGCGGCTGATCGGTGGCGGGGTGAGGCCGGTGGGTGGCTCCGGAGGCATCTCGGGCACGGGAGGAATCCGGGGTGCCGGGGGCACGGCTGGAGCCGGTGGAGCCGAGGGAGTGGGGGACGCCAAGGCCTCGGGGGGAGCCGAAGGCCGTGGTGGGAGCGGGGTGTTGGTGGGTGGTGGCGGAACATGCGGAACATGCGGAACATGCGGCACCGATGGGCCCGTACCGGCCCCTTGGCCCGCCGAGCCCGATCCCTGCCCGACCGAGCCTGCTCCCTGCCCCGCCGAGCCCGATCCCTGCCCGACCGAGCCTGTTCCCTGCCCGGCCGAGCCCGCCCCCTGCCCGGCCGAGCCCACTCCCTGCCCCGCCGAGCCCGTCCAGTGAGCCGAGGAGTGGGCGTCTCGCCCTGCCGTCAGCTGCTCGTGCACCGACGTCTCCGCCCGGTACGGCGAAGGGCCGATTCCGCGCCCTGCCGCTCCATGCACCGCCGCTCCATACCCCGCCCCATCGGCCCCGCCCGCCGGGATACCTGTCTCGCTCGCCGGCGTTCCCGCACCGCTCACCGGGCGGGCCCGGCGGCCCCGTACCGCCGGGCCGCCGGGGCCGAAGCCCGGGGGAAGGGGGCCGAGTTGGTCGAAGACCTCGATCAGCTCGTCGTCGGGGCCCGGCTCCGGGAGGAGTTCGGCGGCGGCGAGAAGGGCCTTGCGGGCGCCCGTCGCGGTGCGGAAGCGGGTATCGGGATCCGGCTGCAGCAGACCGGCGAGGACGCCCCACAGCGGGCCGGGAACGCCCTGCGGAGCCCGCGGGGTGCCGTGTTCCTCGAAGTGTTCGATCAGCGCCTTGGAGTCGGGCCTGGCGCCCTCGAGGAGATAGAGCGCGACGAGCCCCGCGGCGAACAGGTCCGCGGGGAAGTCGGGTTCCGCGCCCATCTCCTGTTCGGGCGCGAAGTACCCCGGCGTGCCCACCACATAGTCCGCCTCCGTCAGACGCGGCTCGCCCTTGCGCATCGCGATGCCGAAGTCGGACACGCGCAGATGCGGCAGCCCGGTGCCGGTGGCCTCGAGCAGGAGGTTGGCGGGCTTGATGTCGCGGTGCACCACGCCTTCGGCGTGCACGGCGGTGAGCCCGGAGAGGAGCTGGTCGAGGAGAAGGCAGGCGAACTGGGGCGGCAGCGGCCCGTAGTCCGCGACGAGATGGACGAGCGAGCCGCCGGCGACCAGGTCCATGGTGAAAAGGACCTTGTCGTCGTCCGCCGCCCAGCTGGCCGGGGCCAGGACGTGCGGATGGTCGATGCGCAGCGCCTGCTCCCGCACGAAGCGCAGCAGGGTGTGGGCATCGGACTGCTGCAGTACCTTCGCCGCCACATAGCGGCGGCGCCGGTGGTCCCAGGCGCGCCAGACCGCGCCCACTCCCCCGCGGCCGATCGGATCGGCCAGTTCGTACCGGCCGGCGAAGACCTCACCCATGGTCGAGCGTTGCTCCCCTCCCGGAGCCGGACACGGCGCCGCGCCAGGCGGGGGTCAGCTCTGGTGCGACTGGTAGTGGGCGACCGCGTCGGAGGTGCGCCCCGCGCCGTACACCCGGAGGAACTCTGCCAGTTCGGGGTGGCTGGGGGCGAGCGAGTCCGCCGCGTCGATGATGTCGCTCGCGGCCGAGACGGAGCGCAGCAGCGACTGGATCTCACGCACCACGCGCTTCACTGTCGGCGCGCCCGAACTGTTCGTCGACTGCCCGGTGTTGCTGAGCACCGACCCACCCTGCGACTTCTTGATCTCGTCCATCCGCTCGGTGGCCTCGGCCGCGCTGACGCTGCCGTCGGCCACCTGTCCCGCGAGCGACTGCAGCAGCTGCACACGCTGCACCACGGCAGGGTTGCCGATCTTTGCGCGCTGACCGCTCATCAGCTGCGACAGCATGGGGGCGGAAAGCCCGAGCACTCCCGCGAGGCGGGCCTGATTGAGCCCCAGGTCCTCGATCAGCCGACGGAAGAGCGCCCCCAGCGGCTCCCCGTACCAGTTCCGCTGGAGCTCTCTGGCTCTTGCGGTGGCTTCCTGCTGTGCGGCATCCATTGCGTCTCCCCATCGCTTCCCCAAGTACGGTCCTTCGCTGCCGCGAAGCACGTGGGGGCATCTTACGGAGAGTGGTCGCCCGCCGGGACCCCCAATCTTTTTGCAGGATTCAGGGGGTGACCCGGTACTCTGGTCTGCGGTGCCGAACCGGAGCATGAACATTCCGGTGGGACGCATCGTTTTCGGGGCCTTAGCTCAGTTGGTAGAGCGCTGTCTTTGCATGGCAGATGTCAGGGGTTCGACTCCCCTAGGCTCCACAGCAAAAAGCCCCTCCGGCCAGGTTCTCCCTGGTCGGAGGGGCTTTCGCCGTATCTGGCGTCAGCGCTCGTCCTGCACGGACGTGTCCGCCTCGGCCTGCTTCGCCTCTACTTCCGGGTCGAGGACGTCCCGACCGCTGCCGTCGACGGAGGTCAGCGGAGCGCTGTCGGGGACCTCGGTGGCGGCCGGCGGCTCCACCAGCCAGTCCGGGTTGGCCTGCTTGTCCCACCACTTCCACGCGGCGAACGCGCCACCCGCGAGGATGCCGAGTACGACGAGACGCTTGGCGATACGGCCGGAGCGGGCGCGGCGCTCGTGCTTGCGCACCAGCTTGCGGATCTCCTTCGGCGAGACCTCGCCGCGGAGTCCTGAGTAGGCCGCGCTGCTGCGGGCCACGGCCTCCTTGCGGGCGGGCTCGGACGCGGCCACCGCCTGCTCGATGCGCGGCTTCGAATACGCCGCGGCCTGCCGGGCAGCCTCACGGGTGCGGGTCGCCGCGTCGTGCGCGGCCTGGTCGAGCTTCGGCGGGACATGCGTCCGTGCCTGCTCGAGGCGCGGAGCGAGGTGCGTGTCGTACTGGGCGCGCGCCTGGTGCGCGGCCTGCGAAACCTTGGGCCCGAGCGCGACGCGCGCCTCCTGCGCGTACGTCGTGGCCCGGTCCTTGGCCGACTCGGCGTAGGGCGCCACCACTTCCGCGGCATGCAGCACGCTGTCCTTCGCCGAGCCGGTCGCGGCACGCACGCTGTCGATGCGGGTCACGGGATCCTCCTCCTCGGTGGCGTACAGGTTTTTCACCTTTCCACCCTTTCGCGGATCATGCCTGCCAGGAGTGTCAATGCGGTGGTAAGGCTTGGTACGGCTTGATAAAGGGACTTGGCGACGACAATGCCACGGATCGCGGCGGGGCGCGCCTCTTCGACTACGAGTAGACCGGTTTTCGGCTGCTGAAACCCCACGCACAACCCTGACAAGTCCGTCCGGGGCCGTCGGGGGTGCGTCGTGCGAGGATCGGGGGGCACAAATGTCAACGGAAGGCAGATCGTGGCCGAGCAGCTGTACGCCACTCTCAGGACCAACCAGGGCGACATCGAGGTCCGGCTGCTGCCGAACCACACTCCCAAGACGGTCAAGAACTTCGTGGAGCTCGCCAAGGGCGAGCGTGAATGGACCAACCCGGAGACCGGGGAGAAGTCCACGGCACCCCTCTACGACGGCACGATCTTCCACCGCGTCATCGGCGGCTTCATGATCCAGGGCGGCGACCCGCTGGGCAACGGCACGGGCGGCCCGGGCTACCAGTTCGAGGACGAGTTCCACCCCGACCTGGCCTTCACCAAGCCGTACCTGCTGGCGATGGCCAACGCGGGGCCCGGTACGAACGGTTCGCAGTTCTTCATCACCGTCTCGCCCACCGCCTGGCTGACCCGCAAGCACACGATCTTCGGTGAGGTCGTCGACGAGGCCAGCCAGAAGATCGTCGACGCGATCGCCGGTACGCAGACCAACCCGCGCACCGACCGGCCGGTCAACGACGTGGTCATCGAGGCCGTCTCCGTAGAGACCCGGTAGTCCCGCAGGGAACCAATACGCCCCGCCGTCCGTCGCCTGTTCGTAGGCACGGGGGCGGGGCGGTGCGTTGCGCAGCCGCGCGGCGCCGACCTCACCGCATCCGATCACTCGATCCGAGACCCGAGACCTGAGACCCGAGGGGACGACCGCCATGGACCAGGCGCCCGGCAGCCCGCAGGAACCGAAGGACGCCCAGGGCCTGCCCGGCTGCTACCGGCACCCGGACCGCCCGACCGCCATCAGCTGCACCCGCTGCGAGCGGCCCATCTGCCCCGAGTGCATGGTCAGCGCGTCCGTCGGATTCCAGTGCCCGGAGTGTGTGCGCAGCGGCTCGGGGACCGGGCACGCGCCGAGCGCGAACCAGCCGAGGACCATGGCGGGCGGCACGATCACCTCCGATCCGCGTCTGGTCACCAAGGTGCTGCTCGGGCTCTGCGTGGCCGTGTTCGTGGTGCAGATGACGGTCGGCGAGCGGTTCACCGAGCGGTTCGAGATGCTCGGCCTCGCCTGGGTGCCCGACCTCGGCGGCCTCGAAGGCGTGGCGGAAGGGCAGTGGTACCGGCTGCTCACCGCGATGTTCCTGCACGGCTCCTATGTCCACATCGCCTTCAACATGCTCAGCCTGTGGTGGATCGGCGGCCCGCTGGAGGCGGCCCTCGGCCGCGCCCGCTACATCGCGCTGTATCTGGTCTCGGGTCTGGCGGGCAGCGCCCTGACCTATCTGCTCTCCGCGCAGAACCAGCCCTCGCTCGGCGCCTCGGGAGCGATCTTCGGTCTGTTCGGCGCGACGGCGATCCTGATGCGGCGCCTCAACTACGATCTGCGGCCGGTCATCGCGCTGCTCGTGATCAACCTGATCTTCACGTTCAACCCGGCCTTCAACATCGCCTGGCAGGCGCACATCGGCGGCCTCGTCGGCGGTCTGATCGTCGGCTACGCCATGGTCCACGCCCCGCGAGAGCGTCGGGCGCTCGTGCAGTACGGGACCTGTGCGCTGGTTCTGATCGCCGTGCTGGTCACCGTCGTCGTCAGGACCGCGCAGCTCACCTGAGCCCGGTTGTCCACGGATGATGACCGGGGTTGTCCACAGCGTGTGCCGGATCTTGTGCATCCTGTGGGGAACAGCTGTGCCCCTTGTCGTCAACCCGGGTTTGACCAGGAGGGACAAGGGGCGAACAGGTGGTCGAGTGGAGTCGATCCAGTCACACCGGCGTCAACACTCAGTGGGTTATCCACAGATCATGCGACCTTTTCCACGGCTGTGGAAAATCGCCGAAAGTCTGTGGATAACTCAGTGGATAGCTCAGGGCAGAGCTACTTCCACGGCTACTTCCACAGCCGCGGCAGGGCTACTTCCACTGGGTGGAGACGCCGAAGCCTCCGGCGATGAAGCCGAAGCCCACGACGATGTTCCAGTTGCCGAGCGCCTTGATGGGCAGCGTGCCGTCGGCCACGTAGAAGATGACGATCCAGACGAGCCCGATGAGGAACAGCGCCAGCATTACCGGTGCCACCCAACCGCGGTTGGTCAGCTTGATATTGGCTGCCTGCTTCGACGCCGTCGGCGGCGTGTAGTCGGCCTTCTTGCGGATACGTGACTTCGGCACGAGGGTCTCTCCTGTCGATGCGCTGCGTGGCCGCGCAGAGTACGTGGGCTGGCTCCGGAGCAGCGTACAAGGGGAAGTTGTGGGGATTCCCCGTGCTCCTCCGGGCGTCCGTTAGCGTAGTGCTTCCGTGGCGTCGAAGGAGATAAGGGTACGTTGAGCAATTCCGTCGACCCTGCCAAGAGTTCCGCCCGTGGGCGCCTGCGGCCCGTGCGGTTGCTCACCATTGGCGTTTTCGCGCTCGCCGGCCTCATCTTTTTCACCAGTTTCAATACGGCCAAGGGCACCAATATCCGGACGGACGGGTCCCTGCTGAAGCTCTCGGACCTCATCCAGGAGCGCAGCCGCAAGAACAAGGACCTGGAAGCGGTCAACGGCGGGGTCCGCGGCGACGTCGAGCGCCTCGCCGAGCGCGACAACGGCTCCACCAAGGCCGACGACGAGAAGGTGGACGCCCTGGAGAAGGCGTCCGGGACGAAGAAGCTGAAGGGCGAGGCGATCTCCGTCACACTCGACGACGCCCCGCCGAACGCCGCCCCCAAGCTCCCCGGCTACCCCGACCCCCAGCCCAACGACCTGGTCATCCACCAGCAGGACCTGCAGGCCGTGGTGAACGCCCTGTGGCAGGGCGGCGCCAAGGGCATCAAGGTCATGGACCAGCGCCTCATCTCCACGTCCGCCGTCCGCTGCGTCGGCAACACCCTGATCCTCCAGGGCCGGGTCTACTCACCCCCGTACAAGATCACCGCGGTCGGGGACCCGGAGAAGCTGAAGCAGGCGGTCGCGGCCTCGCCCGAGATCCAGAACTACATGCTGTACGTCAACGCGTACGGGCTCGGCTGGAAAGTGGAGGACGACGGGGCGATGACTCTTCCCGGTTACTCGGGCACAGTGGATCTCCACTACGCGAAGCCCGTGAACTAGCCATGGAGTAGCCGCCGTACTGGGGGGCCTGTGTCGGTACGTGTCGCCATCAGGACATTCAGCGAACTCTGCATCACCGTCGGCGCCGTGATCGTGCTGTTCGTCGCGTATGTGCTGTTCTGGACCGGTGTGAAGGCTGACAGCGCCATGGGCAGCCAGATCGACGACCTCCAGGACCAGTGGGCGAAGCGGCCGGTGGCCAGTGCGGCGCCCGATGACCGGACCAGTGCGGCGCCGCCGGAGCAGGGCCCGTACAAGGATGGCAAGCCCTTCGGTGTGATGTACATCCCGCGGCTTGGTTTCACGTGGAACAAGCCCGTCCTCCAGAACACGAAGGTCGACACCCTCAAGAAGGGGCTCGGGCACTACGCCGGCACGGCCCGGCTCGGGGAGAAGGGGAACTTCGCGGTCGCCGGCCATCGGCGCACGTACGGCGACCCGTTCAAGGACTTCCCCAAGCTCAGGCCGGGTGACCCGGTGGTGCTCACCGACGGGACCACGTGGTTCACGTACGTCATCGACACCAAGCCGTACAAGACGCTGCCCAGCGATGTCGGAGTGATCGACCCGGTGCCGCGCAAGTCCGGTTACCAGGAGCCGGGGCGCTATCTGACGCTGACGACGTGTGAGCCGGAGTGGGGCCACAGTCACCGTCTGATCGTCTGGGCGCATCTCGATGCCACTCAGCCTGTGGAGGCAGGCAAACCGAAAGCGCTACGCCGTTAGTCTGGTGCCGTAATCGCAGAACGGTGGAAGGGGAGCCCGGCATGTACGGCTGGATCTGGCGGCATCTGCCGGGGAACACCTGGGCGAGGGCGGGGATCTCGGTCCTGCTGATCCTGGCGGTCGTGTATGTCCTCTTCCAGTACATCTTCCCCTGGGCCGAGCCGCTGCTGCCCTTCAACGATGTGACGGTGAACGGCCAGTGAGCACCCGAAAGACCCGCATTCTCGTCGTCGACAACTACGACAGCTTCGTCTTCAACCTCGTCCAGTACCTGTACCAGCTGGGTGCCGAGTGCGAGGTGGTGCGCAACGACGAGGTGACGACCTCGCACGCGCTAGGGGGCACCTCCCGCTCGAAGAGTGGGGGAGGGTTCGACGGCGTGCTGCTCAGCCCGGGTCCCGGCGCCCCCGAACAGGCCGGTGTCTGCATCGAGATGGTGCGGCACTGCGCGGCGACCGGTGTGCCCGTCTTCGGTGTCTGCCTCGGCATGCAGTCGATGCAGGTGGCGTACGGCGGCGTCGTGGACCGCGCGCCCGAGCTGCTGCACGGCAAGACCTCGCTCGTCGGCCACGGGGGCAAGGGCGTCTTCGCGGGCCTCCCCGACCCGTTCACGGCCACCCGCTACCACTCGCTGGCCGCGGAGCCCGGCACCGTACCGGAGGAGCTCGAGGTCACGGCGCGCACCGAGGACGGCATCATCATGGGCCTGCGCCACCGTGAACTGCCCGTCGAGGGCGTGCAGTTCCACCCCGAGTCGGTGCTCACCGAGCACGGGCACCTGATGCTCGCGAACTGGCTCGTCGAGTGCGGGGACAAGGACGCGGTGGCCAGATCGGCCGGGCTCGCGCCGGTCGTGGGCAGGGCCTCGGCGTGACCGCGTTGCGCCCCGAGCAGGACGGTGAGGCCGGCGGGTTCGAGGACGCCGTGCGTCGCCTCGACGACCCGCTGAACGACCCGTTGCCGGGGCAGCACCCGTCGCCGTGGTTCCGGCCGTCGGGAGCGCAGGAGCAGGACCCACAGCCGGAGCCCCAGCAGGAGCAGCGGCCGGCCGCGGAGGCGAAGCGCCGCCCCGAGCCGGAGCCCGAGTGGTACGACCCGCAGGGGTACGCCCAGAACTGGTACGGGGGCGGGCGTGAGCAGGCCCCGGAACCGGCCGCGCCCGTAACCGCGCAACACACCCCGGAGCAGGCCTCTGAGCCCGCCTACGCCCCCGTACAGGAAGAACCGGAGCCCGAGCCCGTCGAGCCGGTGCGGGACGACGAGACCGTCGCCCTGCGCACCGCGGACACCCGGCGAATAGTCGAGACCGCGCCGCCCACCGGTGGGCGGGCCGCGCGCAGGAAGGCCGCCAAGCGGGGCGGCGGACGGCACTCGGCGGCGGTGACCGCCACCGAGCAGGAGCCGGAGGCGGGAGCGGACGGCAAACCGCTGTCCCGCGTCGAGGCGCGCGCCGCGGCGCGTGCGGCCAAGCCGGGTGCCGGGGTGATCGCGAGCCGGGCGGTCGGCGAAGTCTTCATCAGCATCGGGGTGTTGATGCTGCTGTTCGTCACCTACCAGCTCTGGTGGTCGAACATAAGGGCAAACAACATCGCCGGCAGCGCCCGGCACAGCCTCGAGGACGACTGGGCCAACGGCAAGCGCAAGCCCGGCGCGTTCGAGCCGGGGCAGGGTTTCGCGATCCTCTACATCCCGAAGCTGGACGTCGTCGTGCCGATCGCCGAGGGCATCAGCAAGCCCCAGGTCCTCGACAAGGGCATGGTCGGGCACTACGACAAGGACAGCATTCCGACCGCGATGCCGGACGCGAAGAAGGGGAACTTCGCGGTCGCGGGACACCGCAACACCCACGGTGAGCCGTTCCGCTTCATCAACCGTCTCGAACCGGGCGACCCGATCGTGGTCGAGACGCAGGACAAGTACTACGTGTACAAGATGGCGAGCATCCTGCCGCAGACACCGCCGTCGAACACGGCCGTGCTCAACCAGATCCCGGCGGGCTCCGGATTCACCAAGCCGGGCCGCTACATCACTCTGACGACGTGCACTCCGGAATTCACCAGTACGTATCGAATGATCGTCTGGGGCAAGATGGTCGAGGAGCGTCCGCGGAGCAAGGGCAAGCCGGACGCGCTCGTCGAATAACCGGGGACCACCGGGCACCAGGCATCGGGCAGTACGGCGCACAGAGACGGGGCATGACGCAGTGGCAGCGACGACCGACCATGGGGAAGAAGCCGCACCGAAGGGCCCCTCGCATTCGCCCTCACCCCGGCGCGGCCGGATCGCGACCGCCGTCAGCGTCTTCGGTGAACTGCTCATCACCGCGGGCGTGATCCTCGGTCTCTTCGTCGCCTATTCACTGTGGTGGACGAACGTCGTCGCCGATCGTGCGGCGGGCAAGCAGGGCGACAAGGTCCGCGACCAGTGGAAGGGCAGCAGCGGCCCCGGCGCCCTGGACACCAAGAACGGCATCGGCTTCCTGCACGTGCCCGCGATGAGCAAGGGCGAGGTGCTGGTCGAGAAGGGCACCGACACCAAGATCCTCAACGACGGTGTCGCCGGCTACTACACGGACCCCGTGAAATCGGCGCTGCCGACGAACGGGAAGAACGGCAACTTCTCGCTGGCCGCGCACCGGGACGGGCACGGCGCCAAGTTCCACAACATCGACAAGATCGAGAAGGGTGACTCGATCGTCTTCGAGACGAAGGACGACTGGTACGTCTACAAGGTCTACAACACCCTCCCGGAGACCTCGAAGTACAACGTGGACGTCCTGGACCGGGTGCCCGAGGAGTCGGGGAAGAAGAAGGCCGGGAAGTACATCACGCTGACGACGTGCACGCCGGTCTACACGTCCACGTACCGGTACGTGGTGTGGGGCGAGCTGGAGCGGGTCGACAAGGTGGACAGCGACCGGACGCCGCCGAAGGAACTGCGCTGACCGGCTGCGCCCACCAACTGCGCTGACCAACGCACTGCGCCCGCTGTACGGAGTCCGTACAGCGGGCGCAGTGCGTTGCGGCGGGGCATCAGCCTCCGAGGTTGCCCCCGAAGATGCCGCCGTTGTCGTTACCGCCGTTGTCCCCGCCGCCGCCGACCGTGGTCAGCGTGACCGTGGTGTTGGCGGGGTCGGACGCGGTGTTGGCCGCCGGGTCCTGCGTGATGACCCGGGCCTCGTCGCTCTGGTCGGCGCCGTCGGCGAACTGGACGTTCTTGAAGCCGGCGTCGTTCAGGATCTTCTTGGCGTCCTTGACCTTCTGCCCGACCACGTTCGGAGCAGGGGTCTGGGCGCCTTCCTTGGCGACCTTCAGCGTGACCGTGGAGCCGGGCTCCGCCTGGCTGTCCGCGGGGAGGCTCTGGGCGAAGACCTTGCCGGGCTCGGCCGCGGTGCTCTCCTCCTCGGTGCAGCTCGCCTCCAGCTTGCTGTCCTTGAGCTGCTGGGTGGCCTCGTCGCAGGAGAGGTTGCCGCCGGCCACGTTCGGGACGGTGACGAGCGCCTTCTTCTTCGCGACGGTCAGGGTGATCTCGGTGCCCTTTTCGACCTTGCCGCTGGAGGGGTCCTGCTTGGTCACCGTGCCGGGCGTCCGCTCGGACTCCTCGGTCGTCCGGGTGACGTTCTCGAAGCCCTTGTTTTTCAGCTCGGAGCGGGCCTCGTCGTACGAGAGGCCTGTGACGTCCGGGATGGAGACCTTGGGAGCGCCCGTGGAGACCGACACCGTGACCGTGTCGTTCTTGTCGACCTGGGTGCCGGACTCCGGGGTCTGCGAGCAGATCTGGCCCTTGGGGTAGTCCTCGCAGGGGCCCGACTTGCTGGAGTCCAGCTTGAGGTCGCGGTTCTCGGCCATCTTCTCGGCCTCGTCGACCGTCTTGCCGACGAAGTTCGGGGCCTTGAACGACTCGTTCGCCACGCCCCCGCTGCCGAAGATCTCCCTGCCGATCAGGACGGCGCCGACGAGCACCAGGATGCCCGCGAGCACCAGGAAGATCGTCGACGTGCGGTTCTTGCCCTGTCTGCGCCGGTCGGACCGCTCGTCGTAGCCGAAGCCGCCGTCGTCCGGGTTGGTCGGCGGCAGCATCGACGTCTGGCCCGCACCGTTCTGCGGGCGCAGCATCGCGGTCTGCTGGTCGTCGGGGTGGCCGCCGCCGTAGCCGACCGCGCCCATGGCGGCGGTGGCGGCGACGGGCTGGCCGTCGAGGCAGGCCTCGATGTCGGCGCGCATCTCGTCGGCCGACTGGTAGCGGTAGTCGGGGTCCTTGGTCAGCGCCTTGAGGACGATCGCGTCCATCTCGGGCGTGATCTCGGAGTCGAAGACCGACGGGGCCTGGGCCTCCTCGCGGACGTGCTGGTACGCGACGGCGACCGGGGAGTCGCCGACGAACGGCGGCCGCACGGTCAGCAGCTCGTACAGCAGGCAGCCCGTCGAGTACAGGTCGGAGCGCGCGTCGACCTGCTCGCCCTTGGCCTGCTCCGGCGACAGGTACTGCGCGGTGCCGATGACCGCGGCGGTCTGCGTCATCGTCATGCCGGAGTCGCCCATCGCGCGGGCGATGCCGAAGTCCATGACCTTCACCTGACCGTTGCGGGTCAGCATGACGTTGGCCGGCTTGATGTCGCGGTGCACGATGCCCGCGCGGTGCGAGTACTCGAGAGCCTGGAGGATGCCGACGGTCATCTCCATGGCGCGCTCGGGCAGCAGCTTGCGGCCGGAGTGCAGCAGCTCTCTGAGCGTGGATCCGTCGACGTACTCCATCACGATGTACGGGATGGAGATCTGGTCGACGTAGTCCTCGCCCGTGTCGTACACCGCCACGATCGCGGGATGGTTGAGCGAGGCGGCCGACTGGGCCTCCCGGCGGAACCGGGCCTGGAACGACGGGTCGCGCGCGAGGTCCACCCGCAGCGTCTTCACCGCCACGGTGCGGCCGAGCCGGGTGTCATGGGCGAGGTAGACCTCCGCCATGCCACCACGGCCGAGCACCTGGCCCAGCTCGTACCGGCCGCCGAGGCGACGCGGCTCTTCCATTACCTACCAGCCCTCTCCGTCGGTCCCGACCGTCCCGTGCGGGGTCGGGCGGTGTGCTGTCCGGGCATACCGTACCCGGCTTGCCCAGCGTGACCTGGCCACCACCGTGACCCGTGACAGGACCGGTATCGCCACGTGCATCTATGTGAACAACGAGTGACCGGGCTCACAAGGCGCAGTGAAGCCGAGTTCCGTCGCGTCATTCCTTGCTGTCCACGACCGCCTTCATCACGTCCCGCGCGATGGGCGCGGCCAGACCGCCACCGGAGACGTCCTGACGGCTGGCGGCGCTGTCCTCGACGACGACGGCCACCGCGACCGGCGAACCGGAGTCGGTCTTGGCGTAGGAGACGAACCAGGCGTACGGCTTCTCGCTGTTGTCGACGCCGTGCTGCGCGGTACCGGTCTTGCCGCCGACGGTGACGCCGGGGATCTTGGCGTTGGCGCCGGTGCCGTCGTTGACGACCGTCTCCATCATCGACTGGAGCTTCTGCGCGTTCACCTTGGAGAGCGGCCGGCTCATCTCCTTCGGGTCCGTCTTCTCGATCGTGTCGAGGTTCGGGGCCTTCAACTCGTCCACCATGTACGGCTCCATGAGCTTGCCGTCGTTGGCGACCGCGGAGGCGACCATGGCCATCTGCAGCGGAGTCGTGGCGGTGTTGAACTGGCCGATCGAGGAGAGCGCGGTCTCCGACTTGTTCATGTCCTTGTCGAAGTTCGACTTGTTCGAGCGGACCGGGATGAACTGCTCCTTGTTGAAGCCGAACTTGTCGGCTTCCTCACGCATCGCGTCGACACCGAGGTCCGAGCCGATCTTGCCGAAGACGGTGTTGCAGGAGACCTTCAGGGCGACCCGCAGCGTCGCGTTCTTACAAGGGATGTTGCCCTCGTTCGGCAGCGGCGTCGTCGTGCCCGGCATCGTCCACGGCAGCGGGGTGTCGGTCTTCTGGTCCGGGTCGTAGTTCCCGCTCTCCAGCGCGGCCGCGGCCGTCACCAGCTTGAACGTCGAACCGGGCGGGTACGTCTCGCGCAGCGCGCGGTTCAGGAGCGGCTTGTCCTTGTCCTTGTCGAGCCGCGTGAACGTCTGGCTGTCGTCGGTGGAGTTCCCCGCGAAGGACGAGGGGTCGTACGACGGCGTGGACGCGAGCGCGAGGATCTTGCCGGTGGACGGCTCGATGGCGGCGACGGCACCCTTGCCGCGGTTCTTCAGGCCGTCGTAGGCGGCCTTCTGCGCGTCGGCGTTGAGGGTGGTGACGACGTTGCCACCCTCCTTCTGCTTGCCCGTGATCATGTCGAGGGTGTTGCGGAAGAAGAGGCGGTCGTCGTTGCCGCTGAGGATGCCGTCCTCGAGGTTCTCGATCTGGCTGGCGCCGACGACTTGCGAGGCGTAACCGGTGACGGGCGACCACATGGGCCCGTCCTTCCAGGTGCGCTTGTACTTCAGGTCGGTGCCGGTGGTCGCCTTGGAGCCGGTGACCGACTTGCCGTCGACGATGATGTCGCCGCGCGGCGTCGAGTACCGCTCGATGGCGACGCGACGGTTCTCCTTGTCGGAGGCGAGCGAGTCGGCCTTCACGTACTGGAGCCAGTTGTCCCGGATCAGGAGGCCCAGGACCAGGAGGCCGCAGAAGATCGCGATGCGGCGCAGGGGCTTGTTCACGGTCGGACCACCTGGGTCATCTCGGCGTCGGGACTTGGCGTGGGGCTCGGGGCGGGCCGCCGCGCGGTGTCGCTGATGCGGATCAGGATGCCGATGAGCGCCCAGTTGGCGATGACGGAGGAACCGCCGTACGCGAGGAAGGGCATCGTCATACCGGTCAGCGGGATGAGCCCCATGACACCGCCCGCGACGACGAAGACCTGCAGCGCGAAGGCGCCGGACAGGCCGACGGCGAGCAGCTTGCCGAAGGGGTCGCGGGCCGCGAGGGCGGTGCGCACGCCGCGCTCCACGATCAGTGCGTAGATCAGCAGCAGCGCCATCAGGCCTGCCAGGCCCAGCTCCTCACCGAAGGTGGCGAGGATGAAGTCGGAGTTCGCGGCGAAGCGGATCAGCTCGGAGTGACCCTGGCCCCAGCCGGTGCCGAGGGTGCCGCCGGAACCGAAGGCCCACAGCGCCTGCATCGCCTGCTCGGAGTGGCCCGGCACGCCCTGCCGGCTGAGCATGTACTCCTTCATCGGGTCGAGCCAGGCGTCGACGCGCTGCTGGATGTGCGGCTCGAACGTGGCCACACCGACGGCGCCGACCGCGGACATCATCAGACCGAAGACGATCCAGCTGGTCCGCTCCGTGGCGACGTACAGCATGATGACGAACATTCCGAAGAACAGCAGCGACGTACCGAGGTCGGTCTCGAAGACCAGGATGAGGATCGAGATTCCCCAGACGACGAGGATCGGGCCGAGGTCGCGGCCGCGCGGCAGGTACAGGCCCATGAAGCGGCGCGAGGCGAGCGCCAGGGCGTCCCGCTTCACCATCAGGTAGCCGGCGAAGAAGATCGCGAGAACGATCTTCGCGAACTCACCGGGCTGGATGGAGAAACCGCCGACGTGGATCCAGATCTTGGCGCCGTAGATGTTCTGGCCGAGGCCCGGAACCAGCGGGAGCAGCAGCAGGACGACGGCGCCGAGCATGGAGATGTAGGTGTAGCGCTGAAGGGCGCGGTGGTCCTTGAGGAAGATCAGGACCACGATGAACAGCGCGATGCCCATGGCTGTGTACATCAGCTGCTTCGGCGCGGCGCTGCCCGCCTGGTCGATCGACTGCAGCAGCTTCGACTGGTCGAGTCGCCAGATGACCACCAGGCCGAGCCCGTTGAGCAGCGTGGCCAGCGGCAGCATCAGGGGGTCCGCGTACGCCGCGAACTTCCGTACGACGATGTGGGCGACGCCCGCGAGCAGGCCGAGGCCGAGACCGTAGCCGAGCAGGCCCGTGGGGACCTCGCCGTCGAGGGCGAGGCCGACATTGGCGTACGCGAACACCGGGATGATCACGGCGAACACCAGGAGCGCGAGCTCGGTGTTGCGCCGGCTGGGTGCTCCGATCGCTCCAATGGTCGACGTATGGGTCGTGGAGTTACTACTCATGGCGTGCTGGGGCCCCCAACGGCTTCTACTGCTGCGCGCACGCCTTGGCCAGCTGCTGCTCTTCGTCGGAGAGAGTGGGGCCAGGGGTGGGCTTGGGAGAGGTCTTGGACTTGCCGGACGAGGACTCCGACGGGTTCGGCGTGGGTGTGGCGGTTTCCGCGACGCGGTACGACGCCTTTGACGTCGTGCCCCCCGTGGAGGTTCCGCCGGCTTCGCCCTCGCCGGTCTTCGCGTTCTTCTCGTTCTCGGCCTTGTCCCGTGCGGCCTGCTTCTCGCATGCGGTGGCCTGCGCGGAGAGTTCCTGGATCTTGTCCTGGGCGGCCGCCAGGTCGCCTTCGGCGATGGTCGCGTCGACCTGCTTGCGCTGGTACGGCGGCAGGTACTTGAGCTCGATCTCCGGGTGGTCCTTCTCGACGTCGGACAGGCTCACCCAGGCGAGGTCCTGACTGATGCCGCGGTACAGCGCCACGTGCGCCTCGTTGGTGCCGACGTAGTACTGCGTCTGCGTCCAGCGATAGCCGCCGTAGAGTCCGCCGCCGATGACGGCAAGCGCGAGCACCGTGTAGAGGGATCTCTTGAGCCACCTCAGGCGGGGCCGCGGCTTCACGAAGTCCTCGTCCGAGTAGGAGAAGCCCTCCACGGCGCCGCTGTCGGGCGGGCCGAACTCGCCGCCTCCGCCGGCGGATCCACCGGGGGCCTGGCGGCCGAGTCCGGCGGCGCGGCCCGCGGGCGTCTCCATCGCGCTGCCTTCGTGCAGCGCCTGCTGGTTCTCGGCGACCGCGCCGACGATGACGGGTGCGTCCGAGAGATGACCGGCGAGAGTGTCCCCGCTGTCGATGTCCAGGACGTCCGCGACGATCACGGTGATGTTGTCGGGTCCGCCGCCGCGCAGCGCCAGCTGGATCAGGTCCTGGACCGTCTCCTGCGGGCCCTGGTAGCTGGCGAGCGTCTCCTCCATCGTCTGGTGGGAGACGACGCCGGACAGGCCGTCGGAGCAGATCAGATACCGGTCGCCGGCCCGGACCTCACGGATGGAGAGGTCGGGCTCGACGTGGTCGCCGCTGCCCAGCGCGCGCATGAGCAGCGAGCGCTGCGGGTGCGTGGTGGCTTCCTCTTCCGTGATGCGGCCCTCGTCGACGAGGCGCTGCACCCACGTGTGGTCCTGGGTGATCTGCGTCAGCACGCCGTCGCGCAGCAGGTACGCGCGCGAGTCGCCCACGTGTACGAGGCCGAGTCGCTGGCCCGTCCACAGCAGCGCGGTCAGGGTGGTCCCCATGCCCTCGAGCTGGGGGTCCTCCTCGACCATCATCCGGAGCTGGTCGTTGGCCCGCTGCACGGCGGTGCCGAGCGAGGTCAGGATGTCCGAACCGGGCACGTCGTCGTCGAGCGCGACGATGGTGGAGATCACCTCGGACGAGGCGACCTCACCGGCGGCCTGGCCGCCCATTCCGTCGGCGATCGCGAGCAGCCGGGGGCCGGCGTAGCCGGAGTCCTCGTTGCCCTCGCGGATCATGCCTTTGTGTGATCCGGCGGCGAAGCGCAGTGACAGACTCATGCGCACCTGCCCAGCTGGCTCAGACTCCGGGTACAGCCGGTCGTGTCGAACCACACTGCCCACCCTCCGGTCGGGAGCGCGCCGGTGTCCGGGGCAGCAAGGGCCCGGACGTCCGCGTCGGCCCGCTCGCTCCGCTCGCGCTCATTCATGACGTAGCACTACTTCCGCAGCTCGATGACGGTCTTGCCGATGCGGATCGGCGCACCCAGCGGAATCGGCTGGGGCGTCGTGAGGCGGGTCCGGTCGAGATATGTGCCGTTGGTGGACCCGAGATCCTCGACGATCCACTGACCGTCCCGGTCCGGGTAGATCCTGGCATGCCGGCTCGACGCGTAGTCGTCGTCGAGCACGATCGTGCTGTCGTGCGCACGGCCGAGCGTGATCGTCTGCCCCTGCAGCGCCACCGTGGTTCCGGTGAGCGTGCCTTCGGAGACGACCAGCTTGGTGGGGGCACCGCGCCGCTGGCGGCCACCGCCCCCTTGCTGCTGCTGCCGCTGCTGCGGAGGCGCAGCGGCCTGTCGTGCGGCCTGTTGCGTGCGCCCGCTTTCACGGCGCGAGCCGCGTGCGGTGACGCGCGTACCGAACAGGTCGCTGCGGATGACCTGGACGGCCACGATCACGAACAGCCACAGAACGGCCAGGAAACCCAGCCGCATGACCGTCAGGGTCAGCTCTGACATTGCCCCCGCTTCACCCTTCGGCTTGCCGGTAAACGATGGTGGTTTGGCCCACGACGATCCGCGAGCCGTCGCGGAGCGTAGCGCGGGTGGTGTGCTGCCCGTCCACCACGATGCCGTTGGTGGATCCGAGATCCTGGATCGTCGAGGGCGTTCCGGTCCGGATCTCGCAGTGCCGGCGCGATACGCCGGGGTCGTCGATCCGCACGTCGGCCTCGGTGGACCGGCCGAGCACGAGGGTGGCGCGAGAGATCTGGTGGCGTGTGCCATTGATCTCGATCCAGTGGCGCACGCGGGCACCGGGCAGCGGGCCCGCATCGGGCTGCTGTCCCTGTGCCGCGGGCGCCGACTGCGGTGCATGCTGCGGTGCCTGCGCCGGACGGCCCGGCGGCGGGGCCGCGGGCATCGGCGGGGCCGCGGTGGGCCCCGGGTAGCCGTAGCCACCGGGCGCCTGGCTCGCCTGGTTCGGCCGGGCGGCCGGGGCGGGGCGCTGCTGTTGCTGGGGCCGGTCCTGGCTGGTGGAGGACGCGAGGGTGCGGCTGCGTACGCGGTACAGACCCGTGTCCAGGTCGTCCGCCTTCTCCAGGTGCACCTTGATGGGGCCCATGAAGCTGTAGCGCTGCTGCTTCGCGTAGTCGCGCACCATGCCGGACAGCTCGTCACCGAGCTGGCCCGAGTAGGGGCTCAGCCGCTCGTAGTCGGGCGCGCTGAGCTCCACGATGAAGTCATTGGGGACGACGGTCCGGTCGCGATTCCAGATCGTGGCGTTGTTGTCGCACTCGCGCTGCAGCGCTCCGGCGATCTCGACGGGCTGCACCTCGGACTTGAAGACCTTGGCGAAGGTGCCGTTGACCAGCCCCTCCAGGCGCTGTTCAAACTTCTTCAGGACTCCCATGGGGCACCTCCTCCTTCTTTGCCGTCCTGCCTACTTGGTACTGCTTACTGATCGTATCCACGCGTCGGGAAATCGGCTGGTTCCCCCTGTCCGCCTGCTCGATGAGTGTCGACGCTCACAGCCCCTCACGCGGGCCCCTTGTCTGGGGATCGTAGAGGTGGCCTCCACACAGTGTCCCGTACGCGGCTGTGGACCGTGGGCGATCCAGGCCCCGGGTGCCCGCCGAGAGCCCCTAGGAACGGATGTGAATCCACCCTTCGCAGCGTGCTAATGTTTTGTTCGTCGGAAGGCACAGGGTCCGCAAGGGCACAGGGTTCGGAAGACACACTCGATTGCGCGAGTGGCGGAACGGCAGACGCGCTGGCTTCAGGTGCCAGTGTCCTTCGGGACGTGGGGGTTCAAATCCCCCCTCGCGCACAGTGAAAAGCCCCGCAGATCTTCGGATCTGCGGGGCTTTTGCGTTGCCCGCAGTTGGCGGGTGCGCATACCCACAGGGCCCCACGACCGACTGGTCGTGGGGCCCTGTGGGTTATGTCACGTCGCTACGCGCGCGTGCTCAGGTGCGTGCGCTTGCTCAGGTAGGTACGCGTCCTCAGGCGGCGAAGCGGGAGGCGAGCGCCTTGCCCTTCTCCTCGGCGTCCGCGAGGGCCTTGGTGCGGGAGGCCTCGAAGAGCGGGATCAGCTCGGACATCGCCGGGTTCTGCGGGGCCATGGTCAGCTCCGGGACGATGAAGTCCAGGTCGAGACCGAGGCCGTCGCGCAGGGCGGCGCCCAGGAAGTTCTGCACGTACTCGAAGCCCTCGCGCGGGGTGCCCGGCGCGTAGGAGCCGCCGCGGCTGGCGACGACGGTGACCGGGGTGCCCTTGGCGGACTGGGTCTCGGGGCCCGAGGTGCGGCCCATGAGGATCACGTTGTCCAGCCACGCCTTCAGCGTGGAGGGGATCGAGAAGTTGTACATCGGGGCGCCGATCAGGATGGCGTCCGCCTGCTCCAGCTCCTCTATGAGCTTGACGCGCTCGGCGAAGGCGGCGGCCTGCTCCGGCGTGTGCGCGTCGGCGGGGACGAAGCCGGCCACGTGGGCGTCGGCGGTGATGTGGGGCACCGGGTTCGCGGCCAGGTCGCGGTAGACGACGGTGCCCTCCGGGTGCTGCTCCTCCCAGGCCTTGCGGAAGGCGTCCGTGACGGCACGGGACGCGGAGGCCTGGCCGTCGAAGACGGAGGAGTCGATGTGGAGCAGGGTGGCCATGGTTCTCTCCCGTGAGGGTTGAGGGCGCCCTGTCAGGATGGGACCGAGGGCGCGGTAATTGAGTATGTAACTAGTAATAGCACAGGGGCTTACTTTTTTTCACCCCCATACGAGAACGCAGTACCCTGGAGGCATGGTGGGCAACGGGGAAGACATGAGCGAGGCGTGTGCGGGAGGCGCCGTGACCCACGAACCCCAAAGGTGTTCGACGGTCGACATCGGCATGACGCGCGTCTTCGGACTGCTGGGCAAGCGCTGGACGGGGCTGATCGTGTCCGTCCTGATGAGCGGCCCGAGACACTTCGCGGATCTGCGCAGGGCCATCCCGGGCATCAGCGAGCGGATGCTCTCCGACCGGCTGACCGAGCTCGGCGCGGCCGGTCTCGTTGTGCGGCAGGTCGACGAGGGGCCGCCGCTGCGCGTCTCGTACCGGCTCTCGGCGGCGGGCGCGGCGTTGCAGCCGGCGCTGGGGGAGTTGGGGGACTGGGCCGAGAAGTATCTGGGGGCCGAGGGCGGGACGTGTCCGGAGGAGTTCCGGAAGTAGCGGGGCCGGAGGCGTCGCGGGGTGACGGGAGTGGAGGCGCCCTGGGGGACGGCGCTGGAGGCTTCCCGGAGTGACGGGGCCGGAGAGGTTCCGGAGCAACGGGCTCGCGGAGTGAGCGAGTTGTGCACGTGCTGAGGGTTTTCCACAGGCCCTGACGGGTTTTCCGGCCCGGCGGTACGGTCGTGACCGATTGCACGCGACGTGCGGGGACGGCCTCGTGCGTGACGTTCGTACGGAGCGGGGGAGGCGGTCGGTCATGGGCGGATCGGATCACGTGGCGGTGCCGAGGCAGGGCGGGGCGCCGGAGGCCGGGGCGCGGTTGCTGCCGCGGGTGCCGGGGTTCGCGGCGGCCGCGGGTAGCTCGGGCAGCACACCGAAGGCTGCGGGCAAGGCGCTGCGCGAGAAGGTGCCGCGGACCGCGCACCGGGACTTCGCGGCGGACCCGGACCGGCCCGACGGTTCGGCCGCCGTCGAGGAGTCCAACCGCGGCAGGATCCCCGAGCTCACGCCGATACGCGTCGGGCGCATGGCCGCCACCCCCTTCGCCTTCCTGCGCGGCTCCGCCGGCCTGATGGCGTACGACCTCGCGCGCACCCCCGTGACCGGCATCGGAGCCCAGATCTGCGGTGACGCGCACGCGGCCAACTTCGGCCTGTACGCGGACGCGCGCGGCGGCCTCGTCATCGACCTCAACGACTTCGACGAGACGGTGCACGGCCCCTGGGAATGGGACCTGAAGCGGCTCGCCACCTCGCTCGTGCTCGCCGGCCGGGAGGCGGGGGCCGACGAGGACACCTGCAAGGAAGCGGCGCACGACACCGTCGGTGCCTACCGGCGCACTATGCGCCTCCTCGCGAAACTCCCCGCCCTGGAGGCGTGGAACGCGATCGCCGACGAGGAGCTCGTCTCCCACGCGAACGCCCGGGATCTGCTCGGCACCCTGGAGCGGGTCTCCGAGAAGGCCAGCAGGAACACCAGCGGACGGTTCGCGGCCAAGTCCACGGTCGCCGTCGAGGGCGGTGGACGGCGGTTCGTGGACGCGCCGCCGGTGCTGCGCTCGGTGCCCGACGAGGAGGCCGCGGCCGTCGCGAGCGCGCTGGGCCCCTATCTGGACACCCTGTCCGCGGACCGGCTGCCGCTGCTCGGGCGGTACGCGATCCATGACGTGGCGTTCCGCGTCGTCGGCACCGGCAGCGTCGGCACCCGCTCCTACGTGGTGCTGCTCCTCGATCACCGGGGCGAGCCGCTCGTGCTGCAGGTGAAGGAGGCGCGGGCATCGGCGCTGCTTCCGCACCTGCCGACGGCCGGGTTCGCGGCGGAGCCCGTCGAGCACGAGGGGCGGCGGGTGGTGCTCGGGCAGAAGCGGATGCAGGTCGTCAGCGACATCCTGCTCGGGTGGACCACGGTCGACGAGCGGCCTTTCCAGGTGCGGCAGTTCAGGAACCGCAAGGGCAGCGTCGACCCGGCCGCCCTCGCCGCCGACCAGATCGACGACTACGCCCGGATGACCGGCGCCCTGCTCGCCCGCGCCCACGCGCACAGCGCCGACCCGCGGCTCGTCGCCGGGTACTGCGGCAAGAACGAGGAGCTGGACGAGGCGGTGGCCGCGTTCGCCGTCGCCTACGCGGACCGGACCGAGGCCGACCACGGGGAACTGGTGCGGGCCGTGCGCGAGGGGCGGGTGGCGGCCGAGGCGGGCGTCTGAGGAGCGGGGCGCCGCAGCCGTTCCGGTCCGGTCAACACCGTGCCCTACGCTGGTCGTGTGACGACCCCGGAGACCGACGATGTGGCAGGGCAGCCGGAGGAGCAACCTCGGGAGCGCCTCAAGGACCGCCTGAAGGAACGCCTCAACGAGCGGGCCCAAGAGCGGAGCGCGGAGCGGCCGGAGGCGCGCCTCGAGCGGGCCGTGCGCGCCGCCGAGCAGGCGTTGATCGAGTTCGAGATCGCCGTGGAGACCTTCCGCGTCGAGGTGGAGAACTTCTCGCGCCTGCACCACCAGAAGCTCGGGCCGATGTACAGCCGGCTCGACGAGCTGGAGGCGCTGATCGCGGAGGCGACGGCGGCCCGCACCGGTGATCCGGAGGACCACCGCAAGGCCGACGAGGCGCGGGCGCGGGTGATGCCGATGCCGGGCGTCGAGGAGCTGTTCCACGGGTGGATGGACGGGGACGGGCTGTTCCCCGAGGCCAGCGCGATGCTGACCGACCAGCCGGTGCGGCCGCCGCAGCGGGTGCGGCCCAGCGAGGAGGCGCGCAAGCTCTACCGCGCGCTGGCCCGCAAGGCGCACCCGGACCTGGCGCAGGACGAGCGCGAGCGGGAGCGCCGCGACGAGTTCATCGCACGGGTGAACGCGGCGTACGGCCGGGGTGACGCGGCGTTGCTGCGCGAGCTGGCCGAGGAGTGGGACGCGGGCCCGGTGCCGCCCGAGCAGCAGCCGAGCGAGAGCGAGGAGCTGTACGCCCGCCTCGAGTGGCTGGCGCAGCGCAAGGAACTGCTCACGGCGGTGGCGCAGGAGCTGGAGGAGAGCGCGATCGGCTCCATGCTGAAGATGGCTCCCGACGACCCGGACACCTTGCTCGACGAGATCGCCGAGAAGCTGCTGGCGCAGGTCGCCGAGCAGGAGGCGGAGCTGGAGCGGCTGACCGCCTCCTGAGCTCCGCGGCCCGAGAGGGTAGCGTCGGGGGCATGGTTTTCGGTTCTGGTGTGCCCACGGTCGCTGTCGACGAGCTCAAGGAAGAGGACTTCCTCCTCGACGTCCGTGAGGACGACGAGTGGCAGGCAGGTCACGCGGCGGGTGCGCTGCACATTCCGATGAGCGAATTCGTCGCCCGCTACGGCGAGTTGACGGAGGCGGCGCCGCAGGACGGCCGCGTCAACGTGATCTGCCGCTCCGGCGGACGCTCCGCCCAGGTGACGATGTACCTGGCGCAGCAGGGCGTCGACGCGGTGAACGTCGACGGGGGCATGCAGGCCTGGGAGGCGGCCGGCCGCGCCGTCGTGGACGACAACGGGCAGCCGGGCGCAGTGGCCTGAGAGCTGTTCTAGCTGTTCTAGCTGTTCTTTCGGCTTTCGGGGCCTGACATTTGCTTTTTGGGGTTGATCACCCCAGGGGATGCGCCGCCAGCAGGTCGCCGAGTGCCTCCTCGTGGGCGGCGGCCGGGCCGAGCGAGAGCTCCAGGTGCTTGGCCCACGCGTGATAGCGGTGCAGCGGGTAGTCAGTGTCCGCGCCGAAGCCGCCGTGCAGATGCTGTGCGGTCTGCACGACGCGTCGTACGCCGTCGGACGCCCAGGTCTTGGCGACCGCCACGTCCCCCGCGACCGGCAGTGGGCCGCTCGCGTTGCTGCTGATGCGCCAGGCCGCCTGCCACAGGGTGGCCTCCATGGCGCGCAGATCGATATAGCGGTCGGCGGCCTGCACGGCCACGGCCTGGAACGTGGCGATGGGGTGGCCGAACTGCTCGCGCTTGCCCGCGTAGTCGCTGGTCATCTTGAGCACGCCTTCCCCGAGACCGAGCGCGAGCGCGCAGGTGCCGGTGGCGAGCAGGTTGTGCAGGCGGGACCAGGCCGTGTCGTCCTCGATGAGGTGCGGCCCCTCGACGCGCACGCCGTCCAGGCGCAGCTCGGCCTGGCGCTCGCCGGTCGTCGATATCTGCTCGGCGAACGTGAGCCCCGGTACGTCGGTGGACGGCCCGGGGAGTACCGCGAGCACCGCTTCGCCCTCGCCGGTGTGCGCCGGGACGAGGATCAGGTCGGTGCCGAAGGCCCAGGGCACGGCCGTCTGTACGCCGTCGAGCACCCAGGTGTCCGGTCCCGCGCCGGCCTCCTTGCGCGCGGTGACCGCCAGTTCGGCCGGGTCGTGTCCGGTGTGGCCCGCGGAGGCGACGGTCAGCACGAGCTCGCCGCGTGCGGCGCGGGGGAGGATCTCCTGCCGCAGCTGGTCCCCACCGCATGCCTGTACGACCGTCGCGGCCGCGCTGTGTTCGAGCAGCGGGATCCGGGCGAGGACTTTGGCCGATTCGCGCAGCACCAGGCAGAGCGCGATGGCGTCGAGTCCCGCTCCGCCGTGTTCCGGCCCGATCAGCAGGCTGAGCAGATCGGCGTCGGCGGCCTTCGCCCACAGCGCCCGGTCGAAGTCCTCGGCGACCGCGCCCGAGGTGAGTGAGGGGCTGGGCACACCGTCCGGCGCGACCGGCCCGAACACCGCTTGCGCCGCCTCTACGGCCGCCTGTTGCTCCTCGGAGAAGGTGAAGTCCACTGGCCTTTCCTCCCGTTACGCCATTCCTGCCGTGCCTGCCGTACCGCGCCCGCGATCTGACGGGTCGTCAAGATAGAACAGGTTCTACGAGAAGGGAACAGTGTCCGGCGGGGCGCCGGGGTCAGCGGTCGAAGTCCAGCTCCACCTTCTCCGTGGTCGGATGCGACTGGCAGGCCAGCACATAGCCCGCCTCGGTCTCCTCGGCCTCCAGAGCGAAGTTCCGGTCCATGCGGATCGATCCGGAGACCAGGAACGCGCGGCAGGTCCCGCAGACGCCGCCCTTGCAGGCGTACGGCGCGTCCGGACGATTGCGCAGCACGGCCTCCAGGAGGGACTCGCCGTCCTGGACGGGCCAGCTGCCCGAGCGGCCGTCGAGCTGCGCCGTCACCGTGCTGTGCGCGGGCGTCGGCGCGGCCACCCGGTCCCGGTCCTGGCCGCCGTCGTCGACGTGGAAGATCTCCTCGTGGACGCGCTCGCGCCGCACGCCGAGTGCGCGCAGCGCCCGCTCGGCGCTCTGCACGAGCCCGTACGGTCCGCACAGGTACCAGCCCGCCACGCGCTCCATCGGCAGCAGCGCGGGCAGGAGCGCGGTGAGCCGCTCCTCGTCGAGCCGGCCGGATGCCAGGCCCGCCTGCTGTTCCTCCCGGGAGAGCACGGTGACCAGCTGGAACCGGTCCGGGTACCGGTCCTTCAGGTCGGCGACCTCCTCCAGGAACATCGTCGACGCGGTGCTGCGGTCGCTGCGTATCAGGCAGAACCGGGCGTCCGGCGCCCGCTCCAGGAGGGTGCCGGCGATGGACAGGACGGGCGTGATGCCGCTGCCGCCGACCACCGCGGCGTAGTGGCCGGAGGTGGCGGCTGGTGCGGAGCCGGAGGTGGGGGCGGGTGCGGAGCCGGTGGCGGCGGTGTCGGAGGCGGGGCTCGGGTCGAGGGTGAAGCGGCCGGCCGGGGTCATCACCTCCAGCTCGTCGCCGACGGCGATCTCCTTGTGCGCGTACGTGGAGAAGGCGCCGTCGTCGACCAGGCGCACGCCGACCCTGAGGCTGCTCGGTGCCTCGTGCGCCGGGGCGGTCGAGCAGATCGAGTACGTGCGCCGGATCTCCGCTCCGTCCACGGTGCGGCGCAGGGCGAGGTGCTGTCCCGGAGTGAAGCGGTACGCCTCGCGCAGCTCGGGCGGTACGGCGAGGGTCAGTGCCACGGAGTCGTCGGTGAGCCGGTCGACCGCCGCGACGCGGAGCCGGTGGAAGCGGGCCCGTCCCCCTTCGTGCGCCATCACAACTCCTTGAAGTGGTCGAAGGGCTCGCGGCAGGACAGGCAGCGGCGCAGCGCCTTGCAGGCGGTGGAGGAGAACCGGCTCAGCAGCTCGGTCTCCGTCGACCCGCAGTGCGGGCAGGCGATGGGCTCCGCGGTGGCCGGGGCGGCGGTGTGCCGGGTCGGGCCGAGGGAGAGCGTGACCGGGCCCGCCGACGCGTGGGTGGTGCGCGGCGGCGCTATGCCGAATTCCCGCAGCTTGCGGCGGCCTTCGGGCGTGATGTCGTCCGTCGACCAGGCCGGGGTGAGCACCGGGCGGACGGTGACCTCGGGGATGCCGTGCTCGTGCAGCACCTGCTCGATGTCGGCCGACATCGCCTCGATCGCGGGGCACCCGGTGTACGTCGGGCTCAGCTCGACCTCCACGCGGCCGGACCCGCGCGTGTGCACGGCGCGCAGTACGCCCAGCTCCTCCAGGCTGAGGACGGGCAGCTCGGGATCGGGCACGGACCCGGCCAGCCTGCGCAGTTCGGCTTCGAGCGGGGTCTCCTGCTGAGTCCGGGACTGCTGGTCCTGCCGGGACTGCCGGTCCTGCTGGTCTTCGTGGGTGCGCGCCGTGGTCACCATGACGCCCCCGGGTGGCTGCGGTGCAGATGCTGCATCTCCGCGAGCATCCGGCCGAAGGACTCGGTGTGCACGCCCTGCCGACCGGCTCCCGCGCTCCATGCGCCGAGCTGCGGGCCCTCGGGCACGGTCAGCGTCGCCTCTTGCAGCGTGTCGGCGACAATCGTGGTCCAACTCGCTTGCAGCCCCTGCGGGTTGATGTCCAGGCCGGGGATCGGCTGGAACATCTCGCCGGTGTACCGCCACAGCGAGTCGACCGCGCGCTGCATCCGCGTGTGGCTCTCCTCCGTGCCGTCACCGAGGCGCAGTGTCCACTGCCGGGCGTGGTCCTGGTGGTAGACGACCTCCTTGACCGCCTTGGCGGCCAGGGGAGCGAACTCGGATCCGGTCCCGGCCAGTTGGGCGTAGAGGAGCTGCTGGTAGGTCGAGAAGCAGAGCTGCCGGGCGATGGTGTGGGCGAAGTCCCCGTTCGGCTGCTCGACCAGTTGCACGTTGCGAAAGGCGCGCTCCTCGCGCAGGTACGCCAGCTCGTCCTCGTCGCCCACCAGGCTCAGCAGGACGCGGGCCTGGCCGAGCAGGTCGAGCGCGATGTTCGCGAGGGCCACCTCCTCTTCGAGGACCGGTGCGTGGCCCGCCCACTCCCCCAGGCGGTGCGAGAGCACCAGGGCGTCGTCGCCGAGGGCCAGGGCCGCGGACGCGGTGTCCGTCGTGCCGTGCGCGCGGGGCTGCTTCGTATCGGGCTGCGTCGTTCCAGGCTGCGTCACAGGTGCTTCACCCCTTCCGGGATCTCGTAGAACGTCGGGTGCCGGTAGGGCTTGTCGGCGGCGGGCTCGAAGAACGGGTCCTTCTCGTCCGGCGACGAGGCGGTGATCGCCGCCGACGGCACGACCCACAGGGAGATGCCCTCGCCGCGGCGGGTGTAGAGGTCGCGCGCATTGCGCAGTGCCAGTTCCGCGTCCGGGGCGTGCAGGCTGCCGGCGTGTGTGTGGGAGAGGCCGCGGCGGGAGCGTACGAAGACCTCCCACAGGGGCCAGTCCGCGGTGCCGGAGGAGCTGCTCGGGGTGTCGCTCATGCCGCCCTGCCTTCTCGCGTCGCCGTGGTGGAGTGCTTGGCCGCGTGGGCCGCGGCGGCCTCGCGCACCCACGCGCCCTCGTCGTGGGCGCGCCTGCGCTGGGTGATGCGCTGTTCGTTGCACGGCCCGTTGCCCTTGAGGACCGCCTTGAACTCCGACCAGTCGATCGGTCCGAAGTCGTGCTGCCCCCGCTCCTCGTTCCACTTCAACTCCGGGTCGGGGAGCGTGAGTCCGAGGGACTCGGCCTGCGGGACGCAGATGTCCACGAAGCGCTGGCGCAGCTCGTCGTTCGAGTGCCGCTTGATCTTCCACTCCATCGACTGGGCCGAGTGCGCGGACTCGTCGTCGGGCGGGCCGAACATCATCAGGGACGGCCACCACCAGCGGTCCACGGCGTCCTGCGCCATCGCGTGCTGGGCCTCGGTGCCGCGGCTGAGCGCGAGCAGCAGCTCGTACCCCTGGCGCTGGTGGAAGGACTCCTCCTTGCAGATCCGCACCATCGCCCGCGCGTACGGACCGTAGGAGCAGCGGCACAGCGGCACCTGGTTGGTGATCGCCGCGCCGTCCACGAGCCAGCCGATCGCTCCGACGTCGGCCCAGGTCAGCGTCGGGTAGTTGAAGATCGAGGAGTATTTCTGGCGACCGCTGTGCAGCTTGTCGAGCAGCTCGTCGCGGCCGGTGCCGAGGGTTTCCGCGGCGCCGTAGAGGTAGAGGCCGTGCCCCGCCTCGTCCTGGACCTTCGCCATCAGGATCGCCTTGCGGCGCAGCGAAGGGGCGCGCGTGATCCAGTTCGCCTCCGGCTGCATGCCGATGATCTCGGAGTGGGCGTGTTGGGCGATCTGGCGCACGAGCGTCGCGCGGTAGGCGTCGGGCATCCAGTCGCGGGGCTCGATGCGCTCTTCCGCCGCCACCGCCGCGTCGAACACGGCCTGGAACGCGGCGTCGCCCGGCTCGGCGGTGCCGCCGGTGGTGTCCGGCCGCGCTCCGGCCGCGCGGTGCTGCGGGGTTGCTGTCGCCATGCCCGGTCCCCCTCGACCTTGGGTGCCCGACCTCGGGTCGGGGGCCTCACCGGCTCCCGACCGATCGTTCGGTTCGTCGGATTCAATGGTGGGTCTAGGCGCCGTAAGGTGTCAACCCTGTGCAGTCGGCCTGTGGATAACCTCGGACGTCTGTGCCGTGCGGGCGCTCCCCAGTACGGTTCCGGTGCGTCGTCCCGTGGGGCGACGGCTCGGAACCGGTTCGTCGCGGGGCCGCCGATCGGCGGATGGACCGGGAACCGGCAGCACCGGATCGGGATCGGGGAGCACCGATGGAGACAGAAGCAGGCGCCGCGGACGAGGGCGCGCGGCTCACGACGGAGCCGTCGGCTCCGCCGCGACCCCGCCTGCCCGAGCCATCGGGGCCGTCGGGGCACTCGGGGTCGTCCGGGCCATCAGGGTCATCAGGTCCGTCGGGTCCGTCGGGTACGGAATCGGGCGGGGGACCGTCCGGGACACCCGAGCGACGCGGGCTCGCGGCGCTCTCCCCCGGTCATCAGCTGACCGCCGTCCTCGCGCTCATCGGCATCGCGCTCGTCACCTGCGTGCACATCCTGATGGTGTTCCTGCACGTCGCGCCGTCGAACACGATCACCAAAAAGCACGGTGAGCTGGTCGGCGCGTGGGTCTACCCGGAGTTCGAGCAGAACTGGAAGCTGTTCGCGCCCAACCCGCTGCAGCAGAACATCGCGGTGGAGGCCCGCGCCGAGGTCCGCACGCCCGACGGCGAACTGCGTGCGACCCACTGGTACGGACTGTCCGCTCAGGACGGCGCCGCCATCGACGGGAACCTGCTGCCCAGCCACACCCAGCAGAACGAGCTGCGCCGCGCCTGGGACGTCTACACGGGCACCCACGACGCACAGAACCGGCCGAACGGTCTGCGCGGCACCCTCTCCGAGCAGTATCTGCGCCGCATCCTCGTGCTGCGCCTCGACCGGCTCGGGGCCGCGGGCAAGGGCGAGACCGTCGAGCGCGTCCAGATCCGCTCGAAGACGACCATGGTCGAGCCCCCGAAGTGGAGTGACGAGAAGGTGAACCAGAAGCCGGTGTACCGGCAGGTGCCGTGGTGGACGGTCACCTCCAGCGACGCACCGCTCGACAGCGGCACGCGCGTGCGGGTGCAGTCGTCGGTGGACTCGGCGGGCGGTGACCGATGAACGGCGCACCTTCCATGGGACTCATGGACCGCATGCAGCAGAGGCTCGGCGACGGCCTCCAGTGGATCACCGCGTCCGCGCTCGCCCCCTATCAGAGCGCCGTGATCCGCATCGGGTTCTCCGCGACCTGGCTGCTCTTCCTGCTGCGCGAGTTCCCGCACCGCCAGGAGATGTACGGCCCCGACGGGCCGTGGAGCTGGGGCATGGCGCAGCAGCTCACCGAGGACAACCACGCGTTCAGCGCGCTCATGTGGTCCGACGGGCAGGGCTGGTTCGAGCTGGTCTACATAGTGGCGGTGGTGTCGTCCGCGCTGCTGATGCTGGGCTGGCGCACCCGCACCATGTCGGTCGTCTTCATGATCGGCGTGCTGTCCCTGCAGAACCGCAGCGTCTTCATGGGGGACGGCGGCGACAACGTCATCCACCTCATGTCGATCTACCTTGTCTTCACGCGGTGCGGGCAGGTCTGGTCGCTGGACGCCCGCAGGCTGCGGCGCGGGGCCGAGGACCGGTTCGGCATCGTGCTGTGGTGGGTCATGGGGCTCGTGCTCGCCGCGATCACGTTCACGGGGAAGGTCGGCGGCGGCTGGCTGCTGTTCTTCTGGGGGATGTGGGCGGCCCAAGCGGTGTGGTGGTCCGTGAACCGCCGCGATCGACAGGGCGATTCCCGCCTCCTGTGCGACGTCGTCGCCAACCTGCTGCACAACGCCGGGCTGCTCGTGGTGATGGTCGAGGCGTGTCTGATCTACGCGACGGCGGGCTGGTACAAGATCCAGGGCAGCCGATGGCAGGACGGCTCCGCGGTCTACTACCCGCTTCACCTGGACTACTTCTCGCCCTGGCCCGCATTGGGCGATCTGCTGACCCAGTTCGGCCCGATGGTGCTGCTCGTGACGTACGGGACCGTGGCGGTCCAGGTCGCCTTTCCGTTCACCGTCTTCAATCGGCGCCTCAAGAACGTCCTGTTGGTGTTCATGATGCTGGAGCACGCGGTCATCGCCGTCGTGCTCGGGCTGCCCTTCTTCTCGCTCGCGATGATCGCCGCGGACGCGGTGTTCCTGCCGACGTCCTTCCTGGTGCGCGTCGGCGGCTGGGTGGCACGCGCGCGTAGTCGCGTTTTCTCCCCTACGAAGGATGTGGCCGAGCCCGGCCGGCCCGTGGAGGACGAAGGCGAACCGGTGGCGGCGGAGCCGTCGGCCGTGCGCACGTAGGCTTCCTGCCGTGAACGGGACGAGTACGGCGGACGGCGCGGGCGGCATGCGGGACGAGCGGCCCGAGGGCCCACAGGGCGCGGACGCCGCCGAGGACGCCGTGCGCGCCTGGCGGCGGCTCGCGGACTCCGCGGTGCTGCTCGACGGTTTCCACGCCCTCAAGCACGCCGTACGCTTCGGCGCCGACGTCCCGGTCGCGCTCGCCGTCGACCGTGCGTCCGCGCTCGCCCTGGCCGACGAGCTCGCCCCCGATGTCGTACGGGACCTGGCGGGGCTCCTCGTGGAGGTTCCGGACGAGCTGCTGCGCGGGCTCGTGCCGCGGCTGCACCCCACCGGGGTCGCCGCGCTCGCCGGGCGCCCCGCGCGGGCCGACAACCTGGCCGCCCTCGGGCGCCAGGCACGCACCACCCCCGTCGTCGTGCTCGACAACCCGCGCAACCTCGGCAACGCGGGCGCCGTGATCCGCCTCGCCGCCGGCTACGGCGCCACCGGGGTCGTCACCACCGGCGATCTCGACCCCTGGCACCCCACCGTCGTACGAGGCGGGGCGGGGCTGCACTTCGCGACCGCCGTGGAGCGGCTCGCGGTCGCCGAGCTGCCGAGCGGGCCGCTGTACGCGCTCGACCCCGAAGGCGCGGACATCCGCGGCCTGAAGCTGCCCGACGACGCCCTGCTCGCCTTCGGGTCCGAGCGCAGTGGCCTCTCCGCCGAACTACGCGCGCGTGCCGACCAGCTGGTGTCGCTGCCGATGCGGCCCCAGGTCTCCAGCTACAACCTGGCCACCAGCGTCGGCATGACGCTCTTCCACTGGAGCGCGCACAGCACCCAGGCCCCTTAGCTGGCCTCCCGTCGTACCTCCACGACCCGGAAGCGGTTCGCCACGAAGGCGCTGTCGCACAGGGCCGCGTTCGCCGCGGGGTTGCCGCCCGAGCCGTGAAAGTCGGAGAACGCCGCGGTCTGGTTCACGTACACCCCGCCCGTCAGGTTGAGCGAGAGCTGCGCGCACTCCTCCAGGCAGACGTCCTCGACGGACTGCGCCACTTCTTCGGAGGTGGTGTACGCGCCGACCGTCATGGCGCCCTTCTCGCGCACCGTGCGGCGCAGGAGGTGCACCGCGTCACCGGTCGAGTCGACGCAGACCGCGAAGGACACCGGGCCGAAGCACTCGCTCATGTAGGCGGCTTCCGCGTCCGCCCCCTCCCAGTACTTCCGCGCGCCGTCCTGCTTCACGATCACCGGCGTACGGACCACGGCGTCGGGGAAGTCCGGGTTGCTGATCTCCCTTGAGGGCAGGGCGACTTCGCCGATGCCGGGGGCCGCGTCGAGCCGGGCCTTCACGTCCGGGTTGACCAGCGCGCCCAGCACCCCGTTCGCCCGGGCGTCGTCGCCGAGCAGGCCGCCGACCGACTTCGCGAGGTCGGCCACCACCTCGTCGTACGCCTTGGGGCCCTCGTCCGTGGTGATGCCCTCGCGCGGCACCAGAAGGTTCTGCGGCGTCGTGCACATCTGGCCGCTGTACAGGGACAGCGAGAACGCCAGGTTCGCCAGCATGCCCTTGTAGTTGTCGGTCGAGTCGATCACCACCGTGTTGACGCCGGCCTTCTCCGTGTAGACCTGCGCCTGCCGGGCGTTCGTCTCCAGCCAGTCGCCGAAGGCCGTGGACCCCGTGTAGTCGATGATCCTGATCTCGGGGCGTACGGCCAGGGTCTTGGCGATGCCCTCTCCGGGCCGCTCGGCCGCCAGCGCCACCAGGTTCGGGTCGAAGCCCGCCTCGGCGAGGACCTCGCGGGCCACCCGCACGGTGAGCGCGAGGGGCAGCACCGCGCGCGGGTGCGGCTTCACCAGGACCGGATTGCCTGTGGCCAGGGAGGCGAAGAGGCCCGGATACCCGTTCCACGTAGGGAACGTGTTGCAGCCGACCAGCAGGGAGATGCCGCGCGCCACCGGCGTGAACTCCTTGGCCAGGACCAGGGGATCGCGCTTGCCCTGGGCCTTGGACCACTCCGCGGCGCCCGGGGTCCGCACCTGCTCCTCGTACGCGTACGCCACCGCCTCCAGGCCGCGGTCCTGCGCGTGCGGGCCGCCCGCCTGGAACGCCATCATGAAGGCCTGGCCGCTGGTGTGCATGACCGCGTGCGCGAACTCGTGCGTCCGCGCGCCGATCCGGGCCAGGATCTCCAGGCACGTCACCGCGCGCACCTCGGCGCCCGCCTCGCGCCACGCGCGCATGCCCGCGCGCATGGCCGGAAGCAGCACGTCGATGTCGGCGTGCGGATACGTGACGCCCAACTCGATCCCGTACGGCGACACTTCACCGCCCACGAACTCATCCGTACCGGGCTGGCCGAGGTCGAGGCGGGTGCCGAGCAGGGCGTCGAAGGCGGCCTTGCCCTCGGGCATGCTCAGGCTCCCGTTCTCCCCATAGGCCTTGGGGTGCTCCGGGTGCGGGGACCAGTACGCGCGCGTACGGATCGTTTCCAGCGCCTGGTCGAGCGTCGGCCGGTGCTTGGCGATCAGGTCGTGCGCGGTGAGTTCGGCGGCGGCCATGGGGGACCAACTCCTCCTGGGCTGCGGCTCCTCGTCGAGCCGGCGAGCTGGGCGGGACTGGACGGGACTGGGCAGGCTGGTCTGGGCAGGGACGAACCAACAGAGTTAGAGTAACCGAACGATCGGTCGGGACAAGGGGGTGCGGAAAAGCTGTGGAAAAGCCGGAGAAGATCGGCCGCACGAGCCCCCGAACCCCATGGCTCGGCCCGGTACGGGAGGATCACGTGCATGACAGCACATGACCGCCTCGTCGGCGTGGTGGGCACCGGCACCATGGGGCAGGGCATCGCCCAGGTCGCCCTCGTCGCCGGGCATCCCGTCCGGCTGTACGACGCCGTGCCAGGGCGTGCGAGGAGCGCCGCCGAGTCGATCGCCGCGCGCCTCGACCGGCTCGTCGAGAAGGGCCGCTTGGACGCCGCCGAGCGGACGGTCGCCGTCGCCCGGCTCGAACCCGCGCAGACGCTCGGCGAGTTGGCGCCCGCGACGCTCGTGGTCGAGGCCGTCCTGGAGCGACTCGACGTCAAGCAGGACCTGTTCCGCGAGCTGGAGGACGTCGTCGCGGAGGACTGTCTGCTCGCGACCAACACCTCGTCCCTGTCCGTGACGGCGATCGGCGGGGCGCTGCGCCGGCCGGGCCGCTTCGTGGGGCTGCACTTCTTCAACCCGGCGCCCCTGATGCCGCTGGTGGAGGTCGTCTCCGGCGCCGCCACCGACGTCACCGCGGCCACGCGCGCGTACGAGACCGCCCGCGCCTGGGGCAAGACCCCGGTGGCCTGTGCGGACACCCCCGGCTTCCTGGTCAACCGGATCGCGCGGCCCTTCTACGCGGAGGCGTTCGCCGTGTACGAGGAGCAGGGCGCCGACCCCGCCACCATCGACGCCGTGCTGCGGGAGAGCGGCGGGTTCAGGATGGGGCCGTTCGAGCTCACCGACCTGATCGGGCAGGACGTCAACGAGGCCGTGACGCGTTCCGTGTGGGACGGCTTCTTCCAGGACGCGAAGTTCCGGCCCTCGCTGGCCCAGCGCCGCCTGGTGGAGGCCGGCCGCCTGGGCCGCAAGTCGGGCCAGGGCTGGTACGCGTACGGGGAGGACCCCGAGCGTCCCGAGCCGCACACCGCGGGGCTGGCCGGGCCGCCCGCGCGCGTGACCGTCGAGGGCGACCTGGAGTCCGCGGGCGAGCTGATCCCGATGATGCGTGAGGCGGGCATCGAGGTCGTCCAGGAGGACGAGGACAAGGGCACGCGCATCATGCTGCCCAGCGGCGGCCAGCTCGTGCAGGCGGACGGCCAGACGTCCGTCGAGTTCCGCGACGTCGTCTACTTCGACCTCGCCTTCGACTACCGCAAGGCCACCCGCATCGCCCTGGCCACCAGCCAGGAAGGCAACCCGCGCACCATCGGCGAGGCCGTCGGCCTCTTCCAGGCGCTCGGCAAGGAGGTCAGCGTCATCGGCGACGTGCCCGGCATGATCGTGGCCCGCACCGTGGCGCGGATCATCGACCTGGCGCACGACGCCCTCGCGCGCGGGGTGGCCACCGAGGGTGACATCGACACCGCGATGCGCCTGGGCGTCAACTACCCGCTGGGGCCCCTGGAGTGGGATCGCAGGCTCGGCCGGGGCTGGGCCTGCGGGCTGCTCGAGGAACTGCACGAACGCGACCCCTCGGGGCGGCACGCGCCGTCCCTGGCCCTCTTCCGGCACTCGTACACCCCCAAGAAGTGGGAGGGCTCCGCATGACCACCGCACGACGGGACACGGGCGCGCGCCGCGACACCTACACGCCCGAAAGCCTCCTCGCGGTCGCGGTCACCGTCTTCAACGAGCGTGGCTACGACGGCACGTCCATGGAGCACCTCTCCAAGGCGGCCGGCATCTCCAAGTCGTCGATCTACCACCATGTGACGGGCAAGGAGGAGCTGCTGCGCCGCGCCGTGAGCCGCGCGCTCGACGGTCTCTTCGGGATCCTCGACGAGCAACCCGCGCGCGCGGGACGCGCGATCGAGCGCCTGGAGTACGTCACGCGGCGCATGGTCGAGGTGCTCACCGGTGAACTGCCGTACGTGACCCTCCTGTTGCGGGTGCGCGGCAACACCGACACCGAGCGGTGGGCCATGGAGCGGCGCAGGGAGTTCGACCACCAGGTCGCCCAGCTGCTCAGGGCGGCCGCTGCCGACGGGGACGTACGCGGTGACATCGAGGTGCGGCTCGCCACGCGGCTCGTCTTCGGGATGATCAACTCGCTGGTGGAGTGGTACCGGCCGGACGGCGGCGGGCTCGGCGACCGTGAAGTGGCGGACGCCGTGGTCGAGCTGGTCTTCCAGGGGCTGCGCAAGGCCGGCTGACCCTGAGGGGCCCGCGAGGGCCCTCAGTGCGCCCTCGCGGGCCCCTCAGGAGTCCGGCGAGCTCCCTTCGAGGTCTTCCTCGTCGAAGACCAGCAGCGTGCGCGTGCTCAGCACCTCGGGGATGGACTGGAGCTTGGTGAGGACCAGTTCGCGCAGGGCGCGGTTGTCCTCCGTGTGCACCAGGATCAGGACGTCGAAATCGCCGCTGACCAGTGCGATGTGCGAGGCCTCCGGGAGTCGGCGCAGCTGCTCGCGCACGGTCCGCCAGGTGTTCTGGACGATCTTGAGCGTGATGTAGGCGGAGGCGCCCTGGCCGGACCGCTCGTGGTTGACGCGGGCGCCGAAGCCTCGGATCACGCGGTCCTCGATGAGGCGGTTGATTCGCGCGTAGGCGTTCGCCCGGGACACATGGACCTGCTCGGCGACGGAGCGTATCGACGCGCGCCCGTCCTTCAGCAGCAGCTGCAGGATGTCCCGGTCGATGGCGTCCAGCGGGCGGGCCGCGGGGCCCTGGACCGGGCTCCCGGAGCCTTCGGCCATTTGTTCAGATGCCATCCGCCCCCGCCTCCTTACCATGGACGTACTGCATTCATCTCAGGCTGTGGAGAACCGATTGTCCACAGCCTGGAGGTGCCTGTAGCCAAAATGTGCCGTCGACCGAACAATCGGTAGGTGAGGCGCATCACATCCGACGCGCCGTCCGAGCCGCTCCCACGAGGAGGTGCCGTCATGACGGTCATGGACCAGCGGGCCACGCGCGAGGGCAGGCCCGTCCCGCCGCCCGCCTGGCAGCCCCGCACGGATCCCGCGCCGCTGCTGCCCGACGCCGAGCCCCACCGGGTCCTGGGCACCGACGCCGCCGCCCGCGTCGACCCGGAGCTGCTGCGCCGCCTGTACGCGGAGGTGGTGCGCGGCCGCAGGTACAACGCGCAGGCGACCGCGCTGACCAAGCAGGGCCGCCTCGCCGTGTACCCCTCGACGACCGGCCAGGAGGCCGCAGAGGTCGCCGCGGCGCTGGTCCTCGAGGAGCGGGACTGGCTCTTCCCCAGCTACCGCGACACCCTCGCGGCCGTCGCCCGCGGCCTCGACCCCGTACAGGCGCTGACGCTGCTGCGGGGCGACTGGCACACCGGATACGACCCGCGCGAGCACCGCATCGCGCCGTTGTGCACCCCGCTCGCGACGCAGCTCCCGCACGCCGTGGGCCTCGCACATGCCGCGCAGCTAAAGGGCGACGATGTGGTGGCGCTCGCCATGGTCGGCGACGGCGGCACCAGTGAGGGCGACTTCCACGAGGCGCTGAACTTCGCCGCCGTGTGGCAGGCACCGGTCGTCTTCCTCGTACAGAACAACGGGTTCGCCATCTCCGTGCCGCTGGCCAAGCAGACCGCGGCGCCGTCCCTGGCCCACAAGGCCGTCGGGTACGGGATGCCGGGCCGCCTGGTCGACGGGAACGACGCCGCGGCCCTGCACGAGGTGCTCAGGGACGCGGTCTCCCGCGCGCGTGAGGGCGGTGGCCCGACGCTGGTCGAGGCCGTCACGTACCGGATGGACGCGCACACGAACGCCGACGACGCGACCCGCTACCGCACCGAAGCCGAGGTCGAGATGTGGCGCGCGCACGACCCGGTCCTGCTCCTGGAGCGGGAGTTGACCGGGCGCGGGCTCATCGACGAGGACGGCATCCGGGCCGTGCGCGACGGCGCGGAGGAACAGGCGGCCGAGCTGCGCGCGCGCATGAACCAGGACCCCGCCCTCGATCCGATGGACCTGTTCGGCGACGTGTACGCGGAGCAGACCCCCCAACTGAGGGAGCAGGCGGCACTGTTGCGTGCCGAGCTGGACGCCGAGGCGGAAGGGGATCAGGCATGACGACCGTGGCCCGGCCGCCCAGGAGCAAGCCCGCGACCAAGCCCGCCACCATGGCGCAGGCGCTCGGCCGCGCGCTGCGCGACTCCATGGCCGCGGACCCGGCCGTGCACGTCATGGGCGAGGACGTGGGCACCCTGGGCGGCGTCTTCCGGATCACCGACGGGCTCGCGAAGGAGTTCGGCGAGGACCGCTGCACGGACACCCCGCTCGCCGAGGCGGGCATCCTCGGCGCCGCCGTGGGCATGGCGATGTACGGTCTGCGCCCGGTCGTGGAAATGCAGTTCGACGCGTTCGCGTACCCCGCCTTCGAGCAGCTGATCTCGCACGTCGCGCGGATGCGCAACCGCACGCGCGGCGCCATGCCGCTGCCCATCACCGTGCGGGTGCCGTACGGCGGCGGGATCGGCGGAGTGGAGCACCACAGCGACTCCTCCGAGGCGTACTACATGGCGACGCCCGGCCTGACCGTCGTCACGCCGGCCACGGTCGCGGACGCGTACGGGCTGCTGAGGCAGTCCATCGCCTCGGACGACCCGGTCGTCTTCCTGGAGCCCAAGCGCCTTTACTGGACGAGGGATTCCTGGAACCCCGAGGCACCGGAAGACGTTCTTCCGATAGGTACGGCAGTGGTTCGCCGCCCCGGCACCAGTGCCACGCTGCTCACGTACGGACCGTCCGTCCCCGTCTGCCTGGAGGCGGCCGAGGCGGCCCGAGGGGAGGGGTGGGATCTTGAAGTGGTCGACCTGCGCTCGCTGGTGCCGTTCGACGACGCGACGGTCACCGAGTCCGTCCGGCGCACGGGACGCGCGGTCGTCGTGCACGAGTCGGGTGGCTTCGGCGGGCCCGGCGGGGAGATCGCCGCGCGCGTGACCGAGCGCTGCTTCCACCACTTGGAGGCGCCGGTGCTGCGGGTGGCCGGTTTCGATATTCCGTATCCGCCGCCCATGCTGGAGCGGCACCATCTGCCCGGAGTGGACCGGGTACTGGATGCGGTGGCTCGGCTGCAATGGGATCAGTGAGGGACGGTGGGGTAATGGCGCAGGTGCTCGAGTTCAAGCTGCCCGACCTCGGGGAGGGTCTCACCGAGGCGGAGATCGTGCAGTGGCTGGTGGGAGTCGGTGACGTCGTCGCCGTCGACCAGCCCGTCGTCGAGGTGGAGACCGCCAAGGCGATGGTCGAGGTGCCGTGCCCGTACGGCGGTGTGGTCACGGCCCGCTTCGGTGACGAGGGCAGCGAACTGCCGGTCGGGGCGCCGCTGTTGATGGTGGCCGTGGGCGCGAAGTCGTCGTCGGACGTGCCGCTGTCGGACGTTCCCGCATCGTCTTCGGCCGCCGCGGAAGAGCCCGCGAAGGCGCGCCAGGAGGTGCGACGGGAGGCTCCCCAGGGGGCTCCTGAGAAGGCCGAGAAGGCCGAGAAGGCCGAGAAGGCCGAGAACGCGGACAAGGCCGAGAACGCGGACAAGGCGCAGAAGGCCGAGGGCTCGGGGAACGTGCTGGTGGGGTACGGAACCACCACCGCGCCGACCCGGCGCAGGCGGGTGCGGCCCGCGCCGCTGGACAGCGTGCCCGCCGCACCGGAGAGCGCACCGCGCGCCCAGGGCCCTGTCCCCGTGATCTCCCCGCTCGTCCGCAAGCTCGCCCGCGACCGCGGCGTGGACCTCAGAGAGCTGACCGGGTCGGGGCCCGACGGGCTCATCCTCAGGGGAGACGTGGAAAACGCGGCCAACGCCGCCAGCACGGCAGACGCCACGAGCACGGCCAACGCCACGAACGCCGCCCCTGAGCGCACCCCTGCGCCCGCCCCCGCTCCGGCCGCCACTCGGCAGGAGCACCGCACCCCCCTGCGCGGCATTCGCGGCGCCGTGGCCGACAAGCTGTCCCGCAGCCGGCGCGAGATACCCGACGCGACCTGCTGGGTGGACGCCGATGCCACGGAACTCATGCACGCGCGCGTGGCGATGAATTCCGCGACCGGCCCCTCCGCGGGCCCCAAGATCTCCGTGCTCGCGCTCCTCGCCCGCATCTGCACCGCGGCCCTGGCCCGCTACCCGGAGCTGAACGCCACGGTGGACACCGAGCGGCGCGAGATAGTCCGGCTCGACGAGGTGCACCTCGGGTTCGCCGCGCAGACCGACCGCGGCCTGGTCGTGCCCGTCGTACGGGACGCCCACGCACGCGGTGCCGAGTCGCTGAGCGCCGAGTTCGCCCGGCTGACCGAGGCGGCCCGGTCAGGGAAGCTGTCGCCCTCGCAACTCACCGGCGGCACCTTCACGCTGAACAACTACGGGGTGTTCGGCGTCGACGGCTCCACGCCGATCATCAACCACCCCGAGGCGGCCATGCTCGGCGTCGGCCGCATCGCCGCCAAGCCCTGGGTGCACGAAGGGGAGTTGGCGGTCCGCCAGGTCGTCCAGCTCTCGCTCACCTTCGACCACCGGGTGTGCGACGGCGGCACGGCGGGCGGCTTCCTGCGGTACGTCGCGGACTGCGTGGAACAACCGGCGGTGCTGTTGCGCACCCTGTGACCGGCCGACCGGTGGCAAGGATCGCCCGCCCGCCTGGTGGCAATGATCGCCCGTGAGCCCATACTCGGGGGATGAACGCGTACGACGCCATCGTCCTCGCCGGGGGCGGCGCGCGCCGGCTCGGCGGCGCGGACAAGCCGGGTGTGCGGGTCGGCGGTCGCGCGCTGCTCGACCGGGTCCTGCACGCGTGCGCGGGGGCCCGCGCCACCGTGGTGGTCGCCGAGCCGCGCCGCACCGCGCGCCCCGTCGTCTGGGCCCGCGAGGAGCCGCCGGGCGGGGGGCCGCTCGCCGCTCTGGAGGCGGGGGTTCGGGGACTCGAGGCCGCACCGGAACCGGTGGCGGAGAGCATCCTCGTGCTCTCCGCCGATCTGCCGTTCCTGGGCGACCGCACCGTACGAGGCCTCCTCGACGCGCTCGAAGCCGAAAGCGAACTCGGCGGCGCGAACGACGGCGTGAACGGCGATGCGATCGACGGCGCGCTGCTGGCCGACGCCGACGGCCGTGACCAGCCGCTCGTCGCCGCCTACCGGTACGCGGCACTGCGACGTGTCCTCGGCGAACTCAAGGCCCAACACGGTGACCTCACGGGCCTTCCGCTGCGCCTGTTCACCCGTAACCTCAGGCTGACCCGCATCACCGACCCCGTCGCGTCGTTCGACTGCGACACCTGGGACGACATCGCCGCCGCCCGGTCACGTATCAGGGAGCATGGACGAGTGCTTGACGAATGGATCACCGCAGCCAAGAACGAACTGGGCATCGACCTGGACGTCGACACGGGCGTCCTGCTCGACCTCGCCCGTGACGCCGCGCACGGCGTCGCGCGCCCCGCGGCACCGCTGACGACGTTCCTCGTCGGATACGCGGCGGCGCAGGCAGGAGGCGGCCCCGAAGCCGTGGCATCGGCCGCGGCGAAGGCGGCCGAGCTCGCCAATCGCTGGGCGCAGGAGGCCGAGGCCAAGTCGGACGACGCGGGATGAGCGCCCCCAACGGGCGGTCGCCGCAGGCCGTCCCGGTGGGCGTCGATCCGATGGACGTCGACGTGGACGAGGCACTCGCCCTGGCCAACGACAACCGCCCCCACGGCGGCCGGCACCACGGAGAGCAACGCCACGGAGAACCGCACCAGGACGACCGGCGCCGCGACGAACAGCCCAAGGGCGAGCGGACCACCGAGCGGACCACCCCGAAGAGCCCCGCCACACCCGGGACTCCGGTCCCCGCCCCATCGCACCGACATGCCGCGACCTCCTGGGCAACGGCCCGCCGCACCGCCGCACGGGCCGAACGCGGCCCCCGCGCAGCGCGCAGCGTCCCGCTCGACCAGGCGCTCGGCCTGGTCCTCGCCGCACCGCTGACCGCCCTCACGGACCTGCCCTCCTTCGACACCTCGGCGATGGACGGCTGGGTCGTCGCAGGCCCGGGCCCCTGGGCCGTGGGCGGCGAAGGGCTGCTCGCCGGACACGAGCCGCCCGCCCCGCTGACCGACGGCGAGGCCGCGGCGATCGCGACCGGCGCCCGCGTGCCCTCGGACGCCACGGCCGTCATCCGCAGCGAGCACGGACACCTCGACGCGGGCGGCCAGTTGCACGCGCTGCACGCCGTCGCCCACGGTCAGGACATCCGCCCCCGCGGCCAGGAGTGCCGCAGCGGCGAGCTGCTGCTGCCCTCAGGCGCCCTCGTCACCCCGGCCGTCCTCGGTCTCGCCGCCGCCGCGGGCTACGACACCCTGACCGTCGTCCCGCGACCGACGGTCGAAGTCCTGATCCTCGGCGACGAGTTGCTCACCGCCGGTCTCCCCCGCGACGGCCTCATCCGGGACGCGCTCGGCCCGATGCTCCCGCACTGGCTGCGCGCGCTCGGCGTCGAGGTGACCGCCGTACGCAGGCTCGGCGACGATGCGAAGGCGCTGCTCAAGGCGGTACGAGAGGCCGGCACCGACCTGGTCGTGACCACCGGCGGCACCGCGTTCGGGCCCGTCGACCACGTGCACCCCACCCTGCGCGCCCTCGACGCCGAACTCCTCGTCGACGGGGTCGCCGTCCGCCCCGGCCACCCGATGCTGCTGGCCCGGCTCAAGGAGGGGCAGCACCTCGTCGGCCTCCCCGGCAACCCGCTGGCCGCCGTCTCCGGTCTGCTCACGCTCGCCGAGCCGCTGCTCCGAGTGCTCTCGGGCCGGGCGCAGGACCAGACGCACAGCTCCGCGCAGCGCCAAACCAACGGCGGACAACGGCAGTTGGACGGGGGCCGGAACGCGGACGCGTACACCGCACCCCTGCACACGCCCGCCCCCGGCCACCCTCATGACACCCGCCTCATCCCCATCGTGCTGCGGCAGGACGACGGCAGTGGGCACGAGTGGGCGGTGCCGCTGCACTACAACGGTCCGGCCATGCTGCGCGGCATCGCAGCCGCCGATGGGCTCGCCGTCATCCCGCCCGGCGGCGCCACGGAGGGCCAGGAGGTGGAGATCCTCGACCTGCCGTGGTCGTGGAATCCTGGCCTGCCCGGTCTCAACCCGGCGGGAAACGAAGGGTGTTTCACGTGAAACTGGCCGGCGATGACGCCATCGCACGCCAAGAGGAAGAGCGGACCGCGACCTACCGGGTGAAACTTCCCCGGCAGGTCGTCGAGCGTCCGCTCCTCCAAGTGGCCCGGCGCGTGCTGATAGCGCTCACCGTGCTCGTCGTCACCGCACTGATCGTGTGGATCGACAGAGACGGCTACAACGACAACTCAGATGGCCATGTCGACCTGCTCGACTCGTTCTACTACGCGACCGTCACGCTCTCCACCACGGGATACGGCGACATCACGCCGGTCAGCGACGCGGCGCGGCTCACCAATATCTTCGTCATCACGCCGCTGCGTGTGCTCTTCCTGATCATCCTGGTCGGCACCACGCTCGAAGTCCTCACCGAACGGACGCGGGAGGAATGGCGCCTGAAACGCTGGAGGTCCACCTTGCGTGACCACACTGTCGTCGTCGGCTTCGGAACCAAGGGTCGCAGCGCCGTGGAGACCGTCTGCGCGAGTGGCCTGAAGCCCGAGCAGGTCGTCGTGGTCGACCCCAGCCCCAAGGTCGTCGAGAGCGCCAACGCCCATGGATACGCGGGCGTGACGGGCGATGCCACACGCAGCTCGGTCCTGTTGCAGGCCGAGGTGCAGCGGGCGCGGAAGATCATCATCGCGACGCAGCGCGACGACACGGCGGTCCTCGTGACGCTCACCGCGCGGCAGTTGAACCGCGGGGCGAAGATCGTCGCCGCGGTCCGCGAGGAGGAGAACGCGCCGCTGCTGCGCCAGTCCGGCGCCGACGCCGTCATCACCAGCGCCAGTGCGGCGGGGCGGCTGCTCGGCCTGTCCGTGCTCAGCCCGCACGCGGGCATGGTCATGGAGGACCTCATCCAGAAGGGCTCCGGCCTCGACATGGTCGAACGCCCGGTCACCAAGGCCGAGGTCGGCCTGCAGCCGAAGGAGACGGAGGACCTGGTCGTCAGCGTCATCCGCGGGCATCGGGTACTCGGCTACGACGACTCGGCCGTCGGCTCGCTCAAGCTGACGGACCGCCTCATCACGATCACCCGCGTCACGCCCAAGACCCAGCTGGCACCGGACATGAAGCCCACTCCGCGCAGCTGATCCTCTCCGCACGGGCCGACCCTCTCCACGCGGCTGATCCACGGGAGTAGCCTCGCGGCCATGCATGCGATCACGATCACGGAACCCGGCGGACCCGAGGCGCTCGTCTGGACGGAGGTCCCCGACCCCGTACCCGGCGAGGGCGAGGTCCTGGTCGAGGTGGTCTCCAGCGCCGTCAACCGCGCCGATCTGCTCCAGCGGCAGGGCTTCTACAGCCCGCCGCCCGGCACCTCCCCCTATCCCGGCCTGGAGTGCTCCGGCCGGATCGTCGAGCTCGGCACCGGCGTCTCCGGCTGGTCGGTAGGCGACGAGGTGTGCGCGCTGCTCGTGGGCGGCGGGTACGCCGAGAAGGTCGTCGTCCCCGCGGGGCAGCTCCTCCCGGTGCCGGGGGGCCTCGACCTGGCCACGGCCGCCGCGCTGCCCGAGGTGACCTGCACCGTCTGGTCCAACGTCTTCATGATCGCCAACCTGCGGCCCGGCGAGACCTTCCTCGTGCACGGCGGCTCCAGCGGCATCGGCACCATGGCGATCCAGCTCGCGAAGGCGGTCGGCGCCAAGGTGGCGGTCACGGCCGGAACCAAGGAGAAGCTCGACTTCTGCGGGGAGCTCGGCGCGGACATCCTGATCAACTACCGCGAGCAGGACTTCGTGGAAGAGATCAAGAACGCCACGGGCGGGGCGGGCGCCGACGTCATCCTCGACAACATGGGCGCCAAGTACCTGAACCGGAACGTCGACGCCCTCGCCACCAGCGGCCGGCTCGCCATCATCGGCATGCAGGGCGGAGTGAAGGGCGAGCTGAACATCGCCACGCTGCTCGGCAAGCGCGGCGCCATCACCGCGACCACGCTGCGGGCCCGCCCGCTGACCGAGAAGGCGGCGGTCGTCGCGGCCGTGCGCGAGCACGTGTGGCCGCTGGTCGAGGGCGGCCATGTGCGGCCGATCGTGGACCGGACGCTTCCGATGAGCGACGCCGCGCAGGGCCACCGGGTCCTGGAGGAGTCGGGTCACATCGGCAAGGTCCTGCTCACCAACCAGTAGCCGGCAGGCGTCACCGGCGCAGCCGCAGCGCCAGGAACCCGAGGCCGAGCCCGGTGAGCAGCAGCCCTGCCCCCAGCGGCAGCACGTTCACCAAGGGCCCGGTCCCGGGCTCGCCGACGGCCTGCCCTTCGGGGGCGGTGGGCCGCTCGGGGCGCGGCTCCTGCGACACGGCGGGCGGCGGCTCGGTGGGAGCCGGGGGCAGCACGGCCCCGGTGGTGTCCGGCATGGGCAGCTCGCGCCCCGGCGGGATCCGGCCCACCCCCGCACGGCTCCCCGCGAGGGACCCGTGCGGCGAGGGCTCGGCGACGTACGCATGGGGCCCGGCGGCGCCCGAGCGAGCCTCGACGGCGTACGAAGAGGACCCGGCAGCGTAAGACGAGGATCCGGCGACGTACGAAGAGGACCCGGCGGCGTACGACAGGGACACGGGCGCCGCCAGGAACAGCAGCGCGGAGAAGAGAAGCCCGGCCACCCACCGAAGCCGTCGCATTCCCAGCCCCCTTCCGCTCCCGGTTCGTCCAGATGCCTGCGCTAAGCCTCACATAGCGGGAAAAAACAGGCACGCCGGATTTCGTCCCGCCCGGCATGGTGGATCAGCTCCGAACGGGGGCACCACCGAGATGTGACAGCGACGTACGAGAGAATGGCGGCATGGAGATGCCGAGGAACGAACAGTCGCCGGAGAACCCGCAGGTCCTGGTCGTGGGCCAGGACGGCATGGCGCTTGGCGGCGGTGGCGGCGACGAGTCCCGCGAGATCCCGGTGACCGACATGGTGGAACAGCCCGCCAAGGTGATGCGCATCGGCAGCATGATCAAGCAGCTGCTCGAAGAAGTGCGCGCGGCTCCCCTCGACGAAGCGAGCCGGCAGCGCCTCAAGGAGATCCATTCCAGTTCGGTCAAGGAGCTCGAGGACGGTCTCGCCCCCGAACTTGTCGAGGAACTGGAGCGGCTCTCCCTGCCCTTCACGGAGGAGGCGACCCCGAGCGACGCCGAGCTGCGCATCGCGCAGGCCCAGCTGGTGGGCTGGCTCGAGGGGCTCTTCCACGGGATCCAGACGACGTTGTTCGCCCAGCAGATGGCGGCGCGCGCCCAGCTCGAGCAGATGCGCCGGGCCCTGCCGCCCGGCGTCGGCGGCGGCGAGGAAGAGGACGAGGACCCGCGCGCGGGCGGCCGCTCGGGCGGCCCGTACCTCTAGGTCGGCGGACAGGTAGGCCGGCGGACAGGTCAACCTCCAGGTCAACAAGTACACAGGTGCACATACGTAGGGGCCCGTCTTCAAGACGGGCCCCTACGTATGCGTGAACTTGGCCACCGGACGACAGATGCCGATCGCCCCAAGTGATCACGAATTCGTCATCGGCCGCCTACAAATATCCTGCTCACGATTTGCAAGGCCTGCACGGCAACGGGTTGGATGTCCGGTCCATCTCGGAACAGCGACATGGCCGATGCCTGTAGCGTGGCCCGACGGAGTCGGTATTTCGCAACCGCGCGTACTCCGATATGGATCCGGCAGCACGGACAGAAACGACGGCGAGGACTGATGGCACAGCAGCAGCGCGCTCAGGGCCCGTCCGACCCCGAGGCGACTGGCGGCGGTATGTCAGATGCGCCGGAGATGTGGGGTAACGGCGGGCTCGTCGGGGACGGTCGGTATCGACTGACCGGCAGACTCGGCCGGGGTGGCATGGCGGAGGTCTTCGCGGCCGAGGACGTACGCCTCGGGCGCACGGTCGCCGTCAAGCTGCTCCGCTCCGATCTCGCCGAGGACCCGGTCTCCAAGGCCCGCTTCACCCGCGAGGCACAGTCGGTCGCGGGGCTCAACCACCACGCGGTCGTGGCGGTCTACGACTCCGGCGAGGACGTCGTCGCCGGGAGCACCGTCCCGTACATCGTCATGGAGCTGGTCGAGGGCCGCACCATCCGCGACCTCCTGCTCAGCGCGGAGGCTCCGGGTGCCGAACAGGCCCTGATCATCGTCTCGGGTGTCCTGGAAGCGCTCGCCTATTCGCACCAGCACGGCATCGTGCACCGCGACATCAAGCCCGCGAACGTGATCATCACCAACACCGGCGCGGTGAAGGTGATGGACTTCGGCATCGCGCGCGCCCTGCACGGCGCGCAGTCGACCATGACGCAGACCGGCATGGTCATGGGCACCCCGCAGTACCTCTCGCCCGAGCAGGCCCTCGGCAAGGCCGTCGACCACCGCTCCGACCTGTACGCCGTCGGCTGCCTGCTCTACGAACTTCTCGCGCTGCGCCCGCCGTTCACCGGTGAGACCCCGCTGTCCGTGGTCTACCAGCATGTCCAGGACACCCCCGTGCTGCCGTCCGAGGTCCTGGACGAGGTGCCGCCGGAGCTGAACGGCCTCGTCATGCGCTCGCTCGCCAAGGACCCGGACGACCGGTTCCAGACGGCCGAGGAGATGCGCGGGCTCGTCCAGTACAGCCTGCAGATGCTGTACGAGCAGGGTGGCCACACCGGCACCTGGAACACCGGACCCATCGACTCCCACGAGGGCGGCTCGACGCCCGCGATGGGTGTCGCAGCCACCACGGCGATGCAGCACCCCGGCGACTCCGGCACGGCCCAGCAGCCGATGCTGCGCCCGCCGGGCGGCGACGACGGCGGCTTCGACGGGAACGGGGGCAAGGGAGGCGGCCGCGGCAAGCTGTGGATCGTCGCCGTGCTCGCGGTCATCGCGATCGCGGTGGGTGTCGCCTGGGCGCTCAGCGGTGGCGACGGCAAGGACAAGACCCCCAGCGACAAGAAGTCGCCGAGCGTTACGAAGTCCGAGAAGAGCTCGGAGCCCAGCGAGACGGCCTCGGACGACGCCTCTGACGACGCGACCGAGGAGCCGGGTACGAGCACGGGCGGCGACACCGGCTATACGCCGACGCAGCAGCCCACGACGACGAACCCGTCGCCGACGCAGTCCGACGAGCCGACGGGCGACCCGACCAGCGCGGACCCGACGCCGACGCAGACGGCGACCAAGCCGACCCCGACTCCGACGCCCTCGCAGCCCGACGACGGCAACGGCGGCACGGGTGGTGACGACGGCGGCATCATCGGTGGTGACACCGGCGGCGACACGGGTGGTGACACCGGCGGCGACAGCGCCGAGTAGTCCGCCCGGCCACACCACGGGGCTCCGCCCCGGACCCCGCTGAATCAGCTCCGCTGAGCCGAACCGCCCCGCAGCTCGTGCACCGTCACGAACTGCGGGGCGACGTGCAGGTAGACCGGGTCGAAGGGCTCGTCGTCCGCGTAGTGCGGGGCGGGACCGAAGAGTTCGAGGTCGGCCGTGGTCGGCTCGACCTGCTCGCAGGTGCCGACGCACTGCACGGACCACTGGCCCGCGTCCTCGGGGCGCTCCTGCCCCAGGTTGTCCGCCCCGTAGGCGACGACGCTGCCGATGCACGCCTCGTGGTAGCCGAGGCCGCGGTGCATGCGCAGCAGAAGCCGTCCGTCGGCCACGATGTGGCGGGTGGAGGCGAGGAAGGGCAGGGCGCGCATGCTGGTCGCGACGCGGCCGTAGGGCACGCGGGCGAGCAGTTCGAAGGCGAGGTCCCGGTCCTGCCGCCCGGCCGCCGCCTTCTGCGGCGGCTGCGGGGGCGCCTGCTGCGGGTCTTTCTGCGGGTCGGAGGGCATGTCACCACTCTGCGCCGCAGGCTCATCCGTAAACCAGAGGAGCCCGCCCCCAGGACGCGTGACCTAGGTCCTGTGCGGGCGGGCATCCCGGGAGGGGGACGGGGGAGCCGTCAGTGCTTCTCGGCCTGCATACGGGCCACGTACGCGGCCGCCTGGGAGCGGCGCTCCATGCCGAGCTTCGACAGCAGGCTGGACACGTAGTTCTTGATCGTCTTCTCGGCGAGGTGCAGACGCTCGCCGATGACCCGGTTCGTCAGGCCCTCACCGATCAGGTCGAGGATCTTGCGCTCCTGGTCGGTGAGGCCGGAGAGCTTGTCGTCACCCTTGCGGCCGCCGTCGCGCAGCCGCTCCAGGACGCGGGCCGTGGCGACCGGGTCGAGCAGCGACTTGCCGGCGGCGACGTCCCGTACGGCGGTGAGCAGCTCATTGCCGCGGATCGCCTTCAGTACGTATCCGGAGGCGCCGGCCATGATCGCGTCGAAGAGCGCCTCGTCGTCCGCGAACGACGTCAGCATCAGGCACTTGACCGACTCGTCCTGGGAGCGGATCTCCCGGCACACCTCCACCCCGCTGCCGTCCGGCAGGCGCACGTCGAGCACCGCCACGTCGGGCCGGGTCGCGGGGATGCGCACCAGGGCGTCGGCGGCCGTTCCGGCCTCTCCGACCACCTCGATGTCGTCCTCTACGGACAGCAGCTCGTGGACGCCGCGGCGGACCACTTCATGGTCGTCGAGCAGAAATACGTGGATTTTTCCGTCTTCGCGCACGGCATCAGTCTCACATACGAACCTTGGCCGCGCCCTAGATGACCGTGGGGTGACCGGGATAACGTGCCGGTGTTCCGGCCCCCTGCCAGGCTGAGATCCAGGACCCGTCGCACAGCTGTGACCTGCGACGCTTCGTCTTCCCTCGCGATACTAGGAAATCCAACCAACCACTTACTTGGAAATCCAAGCAAAATCGCAGGTCAGATGGGGTTTCGCAGATGTGTGACCCACTGGGTAACGTGCTGGGTGAAGGGTGTTTGCCGGAGCACTTGTCACGCCTGTTGCCGGCGCCTCGCACCCACCCCGTGCGTGGACGGATCAGGCGAGCCGAGCCGACTGGCCATCCGGCAATCCCGGGGCCGGACCGACGGAGGAGCACACGTGACCGTAGACAGTGCGGACAGCACTGCCGCAGCGCAGAAGGCACAGCCGCCGCGCAAGCGGACCGCTGCGAAGAAGTCTGCGAAGAAGTCCCCCGGCAAGACGCCCGCGAAGACCACCGCGGCCAAGGCGCCTGCGAAGACGCCGGCCAAGGCCGGAGCGCCGCAGAGCGACCTGGTGCAGCTGCTGACCCCTGAGGGCAAGCGGGTCAAGAACGCCGAGTACGACCGGTACGTCGCCGACATCACGGACGACGAGCTGCGCGCCCTGTACCGCGACATGGTCCTCACCCGCCGCTTCGACGCCGAGGCCACCGCGCTTCAGCGCCAGGGCGAGCTGGGCCTGTGGGCGTCGCTGCTCGGGCAGGAGGCGGCCCAGATCGGTTCTGGGCGGGCCACCCGAGAGGACGACTACGTCTTCCCGACCTATCGCGAGCACGGCGTCGCCTGGTGCCGCGGGGTCGACCCGACGAACCTGCTCGGCATGTTCCGCGGCGTGAACCACGGCGGCTGGGACCCGAACAGCAACAACTTCCACCTGTACACGATCGTCATCGGCTCGCAGACGCTGCACGCCACCGGCTACGCGATGGGCGTCGCCAAGGACGGCGCGGACAGCGCGGTGATCGCGTACTTCGGTGACGGCGCGAGCAGCCAGGGCGACGTCCTGGAGGCCTTCAACTTCGGGGCCGTCTACAACGCCCCCGTGGTGTTCTTCTGCCAGAACAACCAGTGGGCGATCTCCGAGCCCACCGAGCGCCAGATGCGTGTGCCGCTGTACCAGCGCGCGCAGGGCTTCGGCTTCCCCGGCGTGCGCGTCGACGGCAACGACGTGCTGGCCTGCCTCGCCGTGACGCGCTGGGCCCTCGACCGGGCCCGCCAGGGCGAGGGACCGGCGCTGATCGAGGCGTTCACGTACCGCATGGGCGCGCACACCACCTCCGACGACCCGTCGAAGTACCGGTCCGACGACGAGCGCGTGTCCTGGGAGGCGAAGGACCCGATCCTGCGCCTGCGCGCGTACCTGGAGTCCCAAACCGACACGGATGAGGGATTTTTCGCGGAACTCGACGCCGAGAGCGAGACGTTGGGCAAGCGAGTACGCGATGTCGTACGGGCCATGCCGGACCCGGACCTCATGGCGATCTTCGAGAACGTGTACGCGGACGGGCACGCGCTCGTCGATGAGGAGCGCGCACAATTCGCCGCCTACCAGGCGTCGTTCGCGGATGGGGAGGCCTGACGGTCATGGCTGTACAGAAGCTTCCGATCGCCAAGGCGATCAACGAGTCGCTGCGCACCGCGCTCGACAATGACCCGAAGGTCCTCGTCATGGGCGAGGACGTCGGCAAGCTGGGCGGCGTCTTCCGCGTCACCGACGGCCTGCAGAAGGACTTCGGCGAGGACCGGGTCATCGACACCCCGCTCGCCGAGTCCGGCATCGTCGGCACCGCGATCGGCCTCGCGCTGCGCGGCTACCGGCCCGTCGTGGAGATCCAGTTCGACGGTTTCGTCTTCCCCGCGTACGACCAGATCGTCACGCAGCTCGCGAAGATGCACGCCCGCGCGCTCGGCAAGGTCAAGACGCCGGTCGTCATCCGCATCCCGTACGGCGGCGGCATCGGCGCGGTCGAGCACCACAGCGAGTCGCCCGAGGTGCTGTTCGCGCATGTGCCGGGCCTGAAGGTCGTCTCGCCCTCGAACTCCAGTGACGCGTACTGGATGCTCCAGCAGGCGATCCAGAGCGACGACCCGGTGATCTTCTTCGAGCCCAAGCGCCGCTACTGGGACAAGGGCGAGGTCGACACGGAGGCCGTGCCCGGCGACATGCACAAGGCCGCCGTCGCGCGTGAGGGCAGCGACCTGACGCTCGTCGCGTACGGGCCGATGGTGAAGGTCTGCCTGGAGGCGGCCGCGGCCGCCGAGGAGGAGGGCAAGTCCCTGGAGGTCCTCGACCTGCGCTCCATCTCGCCGATGGACTTCGACGCCGTGCAGAAGTCGGTGGAGAAGACGCGCCACCTCGTGATCGTGCACGAGGCGCCCGTCTTCCTCGGCTCCGGTGCGGAGCTGGCGGCCCGGATCAGCGAGCGGTGCTTCTACCACCTGGAGGCGCCCGTGTTGCGGGTCGGCGGGTACCACGCGCCGTATCCGCCGGCGCGCCTGGAGGAGGAGTACCTGCCGGGGCTTGACCGGGTGCTCGATGCCGTCGACCGTTCCCTTGCGTACTGAGAGGAGGCTGCATCATGGCTCGTGAGTTCAAGATGCCCGACGTGGGCGAAGGCCTGACCGAGGCCGAGATCCTCAAGTGGTACGTCCAGCCGGGCGACTCCGTCGAGGACGGGCAGGTCGTGTGCGAGGTCGAGACCGCGAAGGCGGCCGTCGAGCTGCCGATCCCGTACGACGGGGTGGTGCGGGAGCTGCTCTTCCCCGAGGGGACGACGGTTGATGTCGGCCAGGTGATCATTTCGGTCGACGTGGCCGGGGAGGAGCCTGCGCCCGCGGCGGCTGAGCCGGAGGCTGCTGAGGCCGAGGCGCCGAGTGGCCGCCAGCCCGTGCTCGTTGGATACGGCGTTGCCGAGTCCTCTACGAAGCGTCGGGCCCGCAAGGGGGCCAACGGGGTTGAGGCCTCGGTGTCGGACGCTGCACCGGGGGCTGTGCCCACCGCTTCCGCCCCTGCGGAACAGTTGCCCACAGCGGCGGTGAATGGCAACGGCAATGGAACGGCCGCCCTGGACCGGCCGCTTGCCAAGCCGCCCGTGCGGAAGCTTGCCAAGGATCTTGGGGTCGACCTCGCCACCGTGATTCCCTCCGGCTCCGACGGGATCATCACGCGCGAGGACGTGCACGCGGCCGTCGCGCCCGCGCCCGAGGCCCCTGCACAGGCACCGGCCCCGGCTCCGGTGGCCGCCGCCCCCGCCTCGTACGACTCCGTTCGCGAGACCCGGATCCCGATCAAGGGTGTGCGGAAGGCGACCGCGCAGGCGATGGTGAACTCGAAGTTCACGGCGCCGCACGTCACGGAGTTCGTGACCATCGACGTCACGCGCACGATGAAGCTCGTCGAGGAGCTCAAGGGCGACAAGGACATGGCGGGTCTGCGGGTCAACCCGCTGCTGCTCATCTCCAAGGCGCTGCTCGTCGCGATCAAGCGCAACCCCGAGGTCAACGCGGCCTGGGACGAGGCGAACCAGGAGATCGTCCAGAAGCACTACGTGAATCTGGGCATCGCCGCGGCCACCCCGCGCGGGTTGATCGTGCCGAACATCAAGGACGCGCAGGCCAAGACCCTGCCCGAACTGGCGTCCGCGCTGGGCGATCTGGTGTCCACCGCGCGTGAGGGCAAGACGTCCCCGGCCGCGATGCAGGGCGGGACGGTCACCATCACCAATGTGGGCGTCTTCGGCATCGACACCGGTACGCCGATCCTGAACCCCGGTGAGTCGGCGATCCTCGCCGTCGGAGCGATCAAGCTTCAGCCGTGGGTCCACAAGGGCAAGGTCAAGCCGCGTCAGGTGACGACCCTGGCGCTGTCCTTCGACCACCGGTTGGTGGACGGGGAGCTGGGCTCCAAGGTGCTGGCCGATGTGGCGGCGATTCTGGAGCGGCCGAAGCGGCTCATTACCTGGGCGTAACCGTAAGCCCCTCCGGCACCGGGGCTGAGGACCTGGGGCTCTGCCCCAGACCCCGCTCCTCAAACGCCGGAGGGGCTTGAATCGGCCGTATGGCCAACGGCTACTTCTTGAACCCGTAGTCCATCAGCTTCTTGGCGTCGGACGTCCGCGCGCTCACGGACGTCGACTTCAGCACCGTCCCGATCACGGTCTTCCCGCTCCGGGTCGCCGCGAAGACGAGGCAGTACCCCGCCTCCGGGCCGGAGCCCGTCTTGACGCCGATGGTGCCGGAGTACGTACCGAGCAGGCTGTTCGTGTTGGACCACGACATGTTGCGGTAGCCGCCGGACTTCGTCGTGACCTTCTGCTTCGTCGACTTCGTCTTCACGACCGAGCGGAAGGTCGAGCTCTTCATCGCCGAGGACGCGATCTTCGTGAGGTCGCGCGGCGTCGAGTAGTTGGCGCCCTTGCCGATGCCGTCGAACGAGTCGAAGTGGGTGTTCTTCAGGCCCATGTCGGTGGCGGACTTGTTCATCTTGCCGATGAAGGACTTCACGCGCGCCGAACGGGTCGAGCCCGAGCCGAACTTGTCCGCGAGCGCGTACGCCGCGTCGCAGCCGGAGGGCAGCATCAGGCCGTACAGCAGCTGGCGGACGGTGACCTTGTCGCCGACGATCAGGCGGGCCGACGACGCGGTGTTCTTGACGATGTAGTCGCTGTACGCCTTCTGGACCGTGACCTTGGAATCCAGGTTCAGGTTCTTCTGGGCCAGCACCACCTTGGCGGTCATGATCTTGGTGGTGGAGCCGGTGGACCTACGGGTGTCCGCGGCCTTCGTGTACAGGCTCGAACCCGTCCCGTTGTTCATCACATAGCCGCCGACCGCGGCGACCGAAGGCTTGGCCGGAGCCGTGGCGGCCTGCGCGGTGGTGGCCAGCGCGCCGCTGGTGATCACGGATCCCGCGACGAGAACGGCTACGCCCGCAATGCGAGTTTTCAAGTCGAGTGCTCCAAATGTCCCTGGAATCGGGCCCCTTGGGGCGGGGCCGCGTTGTGTGAGACACGTGAGGAGCCCCGACGGTTGCGTGGGGCGGGTGTCCCGAATCATGGACGCCCGTCGGCTTGCGTACGTGTTGTATCTATGATGTGCGCATGCCCGCAGCAGCTGTCACGGAAAAGCGACCACCCGCCGCCGAGCGCGTCTACGACCACGTAAAACGAGGCGTTCTCGAGCGCCGCTACGAGGGCGGGACGCTGCTCACCGAGGGCGAGCTCGCCGAGGCCGTGGGGGTCTCCCGCACGCCCGTGCGGGAGGCGCTGCTCAAGCTGGAGGTCGAGGGGCTGCTCAAGCTCTACCCGAAGAAGGGCGCCCTGGTCCTGCCGGTCTCCGCGCAGGAGATCGCGGACGTCGTGGAGACCCGGCTGCTCGTCGAGGAGCACGCGGTGCGCAAGGCCCTGCCGGCGCGGCCGCAGCTCATCGCGCGCCTTGAGGAGCTCCTGGAGGAGCAGCGGGCGCAGGCCGCCGCCGGACAGTTCACGGAGGCCGCCACCACCGACCGCTGCTTCCACGCGGAGATCGTCCGCAGCGGGGGCAACGAGATCCTCTCCCGCCTCTACGACCAGTTGCGCGACCGGCAGCTGAGGATGGGCGTCGCCGTGATGCGCTCGCACCCCGACCGCATCGCGAAGACGCTCTCCGAGCACAGCGAGATCCTCGACGCCCTGCGGGCCGCGGACGAGGAGGCCGCCGTCGCCGTCGTGCGCCGGCACGTGAGCTGGGTGCGGGGTCTGGCGCGGGGTGACGAGCGATGAGCTCAGCCACCTCCCCGTCGATGTCCCTGCCCGGCGATCCGCCCGGCGGGCGGCGGGCCGTCGCCGTCTGGTCGATCGGCGTCGCCGTCTACTTCGTCGCCGTCATCTTCCGTACGTCGCTGGGTGTCGCGGGTCTCGACGCCGTCGAACGCTTCCACATCAACGCCTCGGCCCTGTCCACCTTCTCCATCCTCCAGCTGCTCGTGTACGCGGGCATGCAGATACCCGTCGGCCTGATGGTCGACCGGTTCGGCACGAAGAAGGTCCTGACCTTCGGCGTCGTCCTGTTCACGGTCGGACAGCTCGGCTTCGCGTTCTCCTCCTCGTACTCGATGGCGCTCGTGTCGCGCGCGCTGCTCGGCTGCGGTGACGCCATGACCTTCATCAGCGTGCTGCGGCTCGGCACGCGGTGGTTCCCGGCGCGGCGCGGGCCGCTGGTCGCGCAGCTGGCCGGGCTCGTCGGGATGGCGGGCAATCTGGTCTCTACGTTGGTGATCGCGCGGCTGCTGCACGGCATCGGGTGGACGGCCGCGTTCGCGGGCAGTGCGCTCGCGGGTGTCGTGGTGCTCGTGCTGATGCTGCTGTTCCTCAAGGACCACCCCGAGGGGTACGAGCCCGCTCCGCCGGCCGGTACGCACAAGGGCGCCGCGTATCTGCGGGGGCAGATCGCGGCGACGTGGCGGGAGCCGGGGACGCGGCTCGGGCTGTGGGTGCACTTCTCGACGCAGTTCCCCGCGATGGTGTTCCTGTTGCTGTGGGGGCTGCCGTTCCTGGTGGAGGCGCAGGGGCTCTCGCGGGGGACGGCCGGGGAGCTGCTGACCCTGGTCGTGCTCTCCAACATGATGGTCGGCCTGGTGTACGGGCAGATCGTGGCGCGGCACCATGCGGCGCGGTTGCCGCTCGCGCTGGGGACCGTGGCGATGACCGCGGTGCTGTGGGCGATGCCGATTGTGTGGCCGGGGCGGGCGCCGATGGCGTTGCTCGTGGTGATGTGTGTGGTGCTGGGGGCGTGCGGGCCGGCGTCGATGATCGGGTTCGACTTCGCGCGTCCTGCGAATCCGCCGGAGCGGCAGGGGACGGCGTCCGGGATCGTCAACATGGGCGGGTTCATCGCCTCGATGACGACGTTGCTCGCGGTGGGGGTGCTGCTCGATGCGACCGGCGACAACTACCGGGTGGCGTTCTCGGCGGTGTTCGTGTTGGAGGCGCTCGGCGTGAGCCAGATCCTGCGGTTGCGGGGGCGGGCGGCGCGGGCCGAGCGCGAGCGACTGGTCGCGTCCCGGGTGGCGTCGGTTCACGTTCCCGTGTGACGGGGCGGGGGCCTGCGGCCTGCGCCGCGGTCCTGGGGCTGCGCCGGGGTGGACGCCTTCGTGATGCGCGGCCCGCACCGTCGACCTGGCTGTGCCGGGGTCGGCGCCTGACGTTCCTGTTACGCGGCACCGGGCGCCGCCTTGCCCACCCTGCCGCCCCAGGCGGCAGATTGCCCAAGGCGGGGGCGGCGTGGGCCGTAACGGGTGGGGAGCCGTGGCCGGGTGGGCAATTCAAGCCCCTGCGGCGTTTGAGCAGCGGGGTCCGGGGCGGAGCCCCGTGGCGTGGGGTACGGGGGCCGGCCCGTCGCGTCAGGGCGTGACCCTGAGGGCCGGCAGGATCGCGGACGCGAGATCCGCGTCGCCGTCCGTCTTCACCCGGTCCGCCACCGCGTCCACCGTGACCCGGCCACACGACAGCCGTACGTACGTCTCCCAGTCCAGGGCGATCGTCACCGCCGGGCCGAGCGACGGGGAGCCGTCGATCGTGCCCTTGCCATCGGCATCCACGCGCACCGTGCGCAGGAACTCCACGGGGCCGTGCACATCGAACACGACGGCCGAGTCCGCCGGGGCGCCCGCGTCCTTCGTGACGATCTTCGGGAGGATCGACAGCAGCAGGTCACGGGTGACGTACGCGCCCGGGGAGTCGAGGTTGCCGGGCTTGCCGAGGGACCAGCGCAGGTCCTGCTCGTGCGCCCAGATGTCGAACGCCCGCCTGCGCATGGCGAATTCGAGGGTCTCCTCGATGCCGCGCGGGCCGCGCACGATGGTCGAGGGTTCGCGGGACTCGTTCCGCAGGTGCCGGTTGCGGCGGATGATCGTGTACTCGAGCTCGGAGACCATTTCGGGTGCCGTGTGGTGCCGGCGGATGTCGACCTGGATCTCCTGGTACCGCTGCGACTCGGTCTGCACGTGGTAGAGGTCGCGGGGCAGCGTGTGGATGGGCCGCGGGTCGCCGAGCATCTCGCAGTCGACGCCGATCACGTGCGAGACGAGGTCGCGCACCGACCAGCCAGGACACGGTGTGGCCCGGTTCCACTCACCCTCCGCGAGCGGTGTGACCAGCTCGGATATCGCTTCCACGGAGTGGGTCCAGGCGTCGGCGTAGGTCTGAAGGCTGGGGTGGAGACTCACGGAAGGGGACCCCTCGAGCGGTGGTACACGGGCGTTTAGACAGTCGTCGGGCACGGGCGTGGGTGTCTTGAGAGGCTAAGTTACGCTGCCCGTAGGCACCCCGGCAGTGCTTTGGTGTGACGGACGTAGGGCTGTTGTTGACGTAGAGCCGACGGCTCGAATGCCAGGACGGTGGTAGTGTGCGCGCCTCGCTCATCCAGGTCGCGGTAAATGACGACAAGGCGACCAAATCGGTCAACGCCCGTCGGGAACGCGTGAGTTCACTGGTACGAGCGGAGGCGGGGGCCGCCGACCTCGTCGTACTACCCGAGCTGTGGACGACCGGGGCCTTCGCCTACGAGTTGTTCTCCGAGGAGGCCGAGCCCCTGGAGGGGTCGACCTTCGAAGCGATGGCCAAGGCCGCGCGGGACGCGGGGGTGTGGCTGCACGCGGGATCGATCCCGGAGCGGGCAGCGTCCGACAGCGGCTCCGCCGGAGAGGGCCCCCTCTACAACACCTCGCTCGTCTTCTCCCCCGACGGTGAACTCGCCGCCACCTACCGGAAGATCCACCGGTTCGGGTTCGACAAGGGCGAGGCCGTGCTGATGGGGGCCGGCGAGGAACTGGTGACGGTGCGGCTGCCGGAGACCGTGGCGGGCGTGACCACCTGCTACGACCTGCGGTTCCCCGAGCTGTACCGGGGCCTGGTCGACCGCGGCGCCGAGACGCTGATCGTGTCCGCGGGCTGGCCCGATCGCCGCCGCTCGCACTGGACGCTGCTCGCGCAGGCCCGCGCCGTGGAGAACCAGGCGTTCGTGCTGGCGTGTGCAAGTGCCGGTACGCACGCGGGGGTTCCACAGGCGGGGCACAGCATCGTGGTCGACCCGTGGGGCGCGGTGCTCGCGGAGGCGGGGGCCGGGGAAGAGGTGCTGCGGGTGGAGTTCGACCCGGCGAAGGTCGGCGTCACGCGCGAGCAGTTCCCGGCCCTGAAGGACCGCCAACTGGGGCTCGCCGAGCCGACCCGCCGAGCCTGAGCCGACCCCTCTGCTCAGCCCCGCCGGCGATCGAGGCGCGGGGTCCGGGCCCGAGCCCCGCGAGCGGGCGTCAGTCCACCACCCCCCGCTCCTTCTCCGCCAGGTGGATCACGCACACCGCCACCGCGATCAGCAGCGCCGGATCCGCGTCCTCACGGACCACGTTGACGCCGTAGGTGTCCCGCACCCGCAGCCACCGCCGCGAGATCTCGGCGAGGAGCTCGCCCTCGTACTCGACGGCGAACTCCCGGTCCAGGATCTTGCCGCTGACGTCGAGCTCCGTGTCGCCGTCGGCGAGCTGGACGCGGTAGTGGTTGCGCAGCAGGGAGAGCCGCTTGCGCTTGATTCTGGCCAGCTCCTCGTCGCCGCGCTCGATGACCATCGTGTCGCGCAGCGCGAACACCTTCTTGTGGATGTCGATGAGGACCCGGCCGTCGGGGCCCTTGATCTCGAACGTGTCCCGAAGGCGCATCGCCTTGCCGTCGACGAGGAAGGCCTTGCTGCCCTGCTCGTCCTCGATCCAGTAGTCCTCGCCGATCCCGAAGATCCGCTCTCTCACTTCGTAGCGCATACGTCGAACAGTGCCCGAAAGTCGCGCGGGGGACCCCCGTCGCGACGTCCTTCGGGACCGGATGGGGGAACTCGCAGGGAAGCGCAAAGGAATCCATGGGGGAGCCCGGGGTTCCGGTTGACGCCCAACGGGCCCTCGGGACAATACAGTTACATGGTGCGTGCAACCGTTCGAGGGATTAATGGGTCGTATGAGGTGGACGTGACCTTACGACCAAAGGAACCGCATGTTGCGCGCACGACCCCACAGTGTCCGCAGGACCCGGATCGGCCTGCTGTCCGCGGCCCTCGTCGCGGGCGGCCTGACCGCCGTGTCACTGGCCCCGGCCCAGGCGGCCACCGGGGCAATCTCCACCGGAACCGCCACCGCCGGAAAGGCGGCCGCGGGACAGGCCGACGCCGCCGATGACTTCAACGGCGACGGGTACGCCGACCTCGTCACCGCCGCGACCGGAGGCACGATCTCCGGCCAGGCGGGAGCCGGCTACGTCGCGGTGACGTACGGCTCGGCGAACGGGCTGGACCCCGCGAACAAGAAGCTGATCTCCCGTTCCACCAGCGGGATACCGGGCTCCGCCGCGGCCAAGGAGGCGTTCGGCCAGTACCTCACCAAGGGGGACCTGGACGGCGACGGCTACAGCGACCTCGTCATCGGCTCCAAGAGCAAGGACGCCGGCAGCGTCATCGTCTGGGGCTCGGCCTCAGGCCTGACCGGCGGCACGAAGATCGCCACGTACGGAAGATCGCCGCAGATCGGCGACTTCGACGGCGACGGCAAGGCCGACCTGGCCCTGCTCGCCGACATGGGCAGCTACGGCGACGACCCCGAGACCGAGGGCGCCGCCCTGTGGAAGGGGCCCGTCTCCAAGGCCGGCGCCCCGGCCCAGAAGCTGAACTTCATGGACAAGTCCGAGTGGTGGGGCTACGGCCAGTCCGACGCGACCTGCGTCGACGACCAGTACGGCTGCGTGGACGGGCCGGACTCGACCACGGGACCCGTGTTCTTCAACGCGGTCGGCGACCTCAACGGCGACGGCCGCGACGACCTGGCCCTGCGCTCGTACAACGGCGACGGCATGTGGAACAACACCGTGCTGTACGGCAGCGGTTCGGGCTTCAAGCGCGGTTGGGCACCGGAGACCCAGGGGGAACTGGCCTCCGGTGACATCAACGGCGACGGGATCGACGACCTGGTCGTCGGCTCCGACCCCGAGGAGTCCGACATCGGCGAGACGAACCAGAAGGTCACCGTCGCGTTCGGCACGAAGGACGGCCTGAAGGGCGACCGCACCCAGGAGTTCGACCAGTCCCTGCCCGGCTTCTACGGCGCCCAGGAGGACGGCGACAAGCTCGGCTCCTGCGTCTCCGTGGCCGACGTGGACGGCGACGGCAAGGCCGAGGTCGCCCTCGGCATCGCGGGCGAGGACTTCAGCGGCCTGACGGACGCCGGCGCCGTCGCACTGCTGCACGGCACCGCGGACGGCGTGACCGGTGAGGGCTCCCAGGTCCTCAACCAGAACACGGCGGACGTGCCCGGCGTCGCCGAGTCGGACGACGCGTTCGGCTCGGGCTGCCAGCTGCTCGACACGAACGGCGACGGCAAGCGCGACCTCGCGGTCTCCGCGACCGGCGAGAACGCGTCGGCCGGAGCGACCTGGTCCTTCCCCGGCACGGCCACCGGCATCACGGCGACCGGCTCGACCGCCATCAACCCGAAGGACCTCGGCGCCCCTGACGCCAAGGCCCTCTTCGGCAACCCGCTGCGCTGACCACGCACGGACTGACGGGCCGCACCCTCGCGGGGGTGCGGCCCTACGCCGTTTCAGGCGTCCGCAACACCCGCGCCACCGGCCGCTCCCGCGCGACGACATAGCCCACCGAGATCCCCGCGCACACCACCGTGAACAGCACGATCAGCCACGACAACAGCGTGAACACGAGCCCGAACGGGCCGAACTGGGCGAGCGAACGGTTCAGCACGCGCGGCATGTAGAGGTGCGAGGCCCACGACAGCGTGACCACGCCGACCCCGGTGAGCACGGCTCCCGGCAGCAGCGGCAGCCACGCCACCCGGCTCCCCAGCAGCAGGTGCTGCGTCCACCACCACAGCAGCACGCTCGTCACGTACGACAGCGGAATCCCCAGCCACGCGCCCACGCCGAACCCGTCGCGCAGCACGCCTTGCGCGAGGACCGCGGTCAGCCACACACCCAGCCACACCGCCCACCGCCAGGCCACGACCCGCAGCCCGGCGGGCGGCAGCTGCCACGACCGCTCGCACACCCGTTGCAGCGCCCGACTGCACGCCGTCGCGGACACCAGCGTGACCAGCACACCGACCGCGCCCGAAGTGTCGCGCGTGGTCGAGTCGTTCACGCCGTACACCTGCCGGACCTCGGCCAGCGAACCGTCGCTGAGCCCGATGGCGGTGCGCGAGGAGTCGAGCAGCTGCTCCCGCACGGCCGACGGCGCGAACGCGGCGATGACGAACAGCACCGGGATCGCCGTGAGGAACGCCTGCGCGGCGAGCCGCGTCGACGAGTCCAGCAGCCGCACGGAAACGATCTGCCGCGCCGTGCGGGTGACGAAGGGAATCCGCTCCCGCACGGACTCGACGTGCCCGGTGGCCCACTGGACGGTACGGGTGACGCGTCCGCTGCTGTCGCTCATAGCTGCCCAGCGTCGTTCACACCCCCGCCCGACGCCCACTTGCCACACCGGGTTCCGGCCCCTACCCCCCGAACCTCTTCCGGTACGCCGACGGGCTCAGCCCCGTCGTCCGCTTCAGGTGCGTCCGCAGATTGGCGGCGCTGCCCAGGCCGCTCCCGGCCGCCACGACGTCGATCCGCTGCTCGCCGCGCTCGAGGATCCGGCAGGCCAGGGCGACGCGTTCACCCAGCAGCCAGGCCAGCGGCGTCGTACCGAGTTCGGCGCGGAAGCGGCGGTGCAGGGTGGCCGGGCTGACGGCGGCGCGGGCGGCCAGGCCGGCGACGGTGAGCGGTTCGTCGAGCCGCTCCTGCGCCCAGCTGAGAACCGGCGCGAGCGAGACGTCCGGCACCACGGGCACGGGCCGCTCGATGAACGCCGCTGCCCTTCCCCAAGCTCTCGAACAAACTCGAGCAGGGGAGACCCCATGTCCCGATGGGCCGCGAAGACGAGCCGCCGGGACACCGAGGCCGCGACCTCCGCGCCGTGATCGCGCCGCACGAGGTACAGCCCCAGATCGAGCGCGGCCGCACTCCCCGCCGCGGTCAGGACGTCACCCTCGTCGACGAACAGCACGTCCGGCTCCAGGAGCACCTTCGGATGCAGCGCACGGAACTCCTCGGCCCACCGCCAGTGCGTCGTGGCCCGCCGCTCGTCGAGCAGCCCGGCCTCGGCGAGCGCGAAGGCCCCGGTGCAGAAGGCGGCGATCCTGGCACCGCGCGCGTGCGTCCGCCGGATGGCCTCCAGGACGGCCCCGGTGCGCGGCACGACGTTGTCGGGGCGCCCCGGCACGATCAGGGTGTCGGCGCGGTCGACGGCCTCGAGCCCTGCGGCCCCCGCCATCGTGAAGAACCCGTGGTTCATCCGGATGTCGGGCTCCGGCGCGCACAACGTCAGCGTGTACAGCGGGCCCCGTGCACCGAGTTCGGGCCGCGGCAGCCCGAACACCTCGGTGGCGACGCCGACTTCGAAGGGGTTGACGCCCTCGTCGACGAGGACGACCACGTGCGGGACACGGTGCGAGGATCCTTGCGCCATACGCGATTTCTAGCACTCGCCCGCCCGCGGCGGCAGGCCCAGGATGAGCCGCATGGCATCCGCACCCGTATCCCTCACCCAGGCCCTGACCACCTTCGACGAGACCTGGAGCCCCCGCATCGTCACGTCGGTCAACGACTACGACGTCCGCCTCGCGAAGGCCGAGGGCGAGCACGTCTGGCACGTCCACGAGGACACGGACGAGTTCTTCCTGGTCGTCGAGGGCGAGCTCACCATCGGCCTTCGCGAGAAGGACGGGGAGCGGGCCGTGGTCCTCCCCCGCGGCTCGGTCTTCACCGTCCCCCGCGGCACCTGGCACAAGCCGCACGCGGCCCCCGGCACCGCGATCCTCCTCCTGGAACCCACCGGCACCCCCACGACGGGCGACGCCCACGACCCCGTACCGGACCACGTCGACTCGACGACGGGACACAACTTGGGGGTGACTGGGCGCTGAACGGCCTGAGTTGGTGACCCTTGACCGTGCTGTTCGTTCATAGAGTAAGCAACTCTGGGAGGGGACATGCGGCAGGGTGACAACCAAGCGGATCTGTACTTGAGACTCTCGCTCGACCGGGACGGCAAGACCGCGATTGAGCGGCAAGAGATGGATTGCCGCCGTTGGGCCGCCGATCAAGGGCTCGCGGTCCGGATGGTTCACGTCGACAGAGGAAGGTCCGGGTACAAGGACGTTGTACGTGAAGGCTTCGACAAGGCGAGAGCAGGGGTCGTCTCGGGGGCCGTTCGCACACTGATCGTCTGGAAGCTGGACAGGCTCAGTCGCAAGGGAATCAGCGAGATCGGCCCACTGCTGGACGAGTTTGATCAGGTCGGAGGGCGCCTGATCTCGGTGATGGACGGTCTCGACTCGACTTCGCCGGGCGCTCGGCTGGCCATCTCCTCCTTGTCGGAGTGGGCGCGTCAGGAAGCGGAGACGCAAGGGCAGCGCATCCAGCACGCCAAGCAGTTTCTCCGCCGCCAGGGACGCTGGATCGGGGGACAGCCTCCCTACGGACTGCGCATCGACTCGGAGACGGGGCGACTCGCACCGGATTCCGAGACATCCGTGTATGCGCGGCTGATCGCCGACGAAGCCCTGTCCGGCACGCCATTGGTGCGGATCGCGAGGATGCTCAACGAGCACGGCGTGCCTGCTCCGAGAGGCGGTCTGTGGCAGGTTGGGACCCTGTCCCAGTTACTGAGGGCTCCTGCGTTCGCAGGGCTGTTGCCTCAGACCCAGATGGTCTGGGACGAGGCCAGAAGCCGCCTCAAGTACACGTCTGTGGTGAGGCCGTACCGCGATGCGGAGACCGGGGCTCCGGTGAACGTGGGGGAAGGCATCGTCACCGTGCAAGAGCAGGACGTGATCGTGGCTGCTTTCGCGTCGAGGACGCGTACAAGGGCGGACGGGGTGAAATTCCCGGTCCGGGAACCGGCCCATCTGCTGACCGGGCTGCTGTACTGCGCCGTCGAAGGGTGCGGTACACGGATGAGCATGAGCGGCCATTCCTACGTGTGTCACGGCGTGCGTCTCGGCCATGTGTGCCCAGGGGCGCGCGCCATGGCGACGCCGGTCGAGAGGGCTGTTGTCGATGCGTTTCTCGGCCGGGCACCGAAGGCGATCGTCAATCAGTGGGATCGCATCGATGTGCCAGGGCGCAGGAGTCTGCTCAGCACGGAGGTCGACCGGATCTGGGTGACGAAGGCGGACGGCCGCGGTCGACGGTTCGACCCCGCAAAGAGGCTTCGCATCGAATGGGCTGAGAAGTGCGGCGCGGAATGAGACACAGGGTGCCGTGGTTGTCTTGAGACATGTCGAAGCGCGCACGTGTCCGGGCCCCTGAGCTGGTGGGCAAGGGTGGATGGATCAACACTGACGGCAAGCTGAGTGGCCTGGCGGACCTGCGGGGCCGCATCGTAATTGTTGATTTCTGGACATTTTGTTGTGTGAATTGCCTGCACGTCCTCGACGAGCTGCGTGAGCTGGAGGAGAAGCACCGCGACACCGTCGTGATCATCGGGGTGCACTCGCCGAAGTTCGTGCACGAGGCCGAGCACGCGGCGGTCGTCGACGCCGTCGAGCGGTACGGAGTCGAGCACCCGGTCCTCGACGACCCGGAGCTCGCCACCTGGAAGCAGTACGCGGTCCGCGCCTGGCCCACGCTCGTCGTGATCGACCCCGAGGGGTACGTCGTCGCGCAGCACGCCGGTGAGGGGCACGCGCACGCGATCGGGACGCTGGTCGAGGAGTTGGAGGCGGAGCACGCGGCGAAGGGCACGCTGCGGCGTGGCGAGGGGCCGTACGTGGCGCCCGAACCGGTCGCGACCGACCTGCGCTTCCCCGGCAAGGCGATCGCGCTCCCCTCGGGGAACTTCCTGGTCAGCGACACGACGCGGCATCAGCTGGTGGAGCTGGAGGGCGACGGGGAGAGCGTCGTCAGGCGGCTCGGCAGCGGGGAGCGCGGCTTCGGGGCCGACTCCTTCAACGAGCCGCAGGGGCTCGCCCTCCTCGACGAGAACACCGTCGTCGTCGCCGACACCGTGAACCACGCGCTGCGCGCCCTGGACCTCGGGACCGGCTCCGTCACGACCCTCGCCGGCACCGGAAAGCAGTGGTGGCAGGGCTCACCGACCAGCGGCCCCGCCCTCGACGTCGACCTCTCCTCCCCGTGGGACGTCGCCGTTTTCGGGGGCAAGGTGTGGATCGCCATGGCGGGCGTGCACCAGCTGTGGACGTACGACCCCGAGACGCGGACGGTCGCGGTCGCGGCCGGGACCACGAACGAGGGACTGGTGGACGGCCCCGGCGACGAGGCCTGGTTCGCCCAGCCCTCGGGCCTCGCCGTCTCCCCGGACGGGGCGCGGCTGTGGGTCGCCGACTCCGAGACCAGCGCGTTGCGGTACGTGGACGGGGACGGGGCTGTGCACACCGCCGTCGGCACCGGGCTCTTCGACTTCGGGCACCGCGACGGTGACGCCGAACAGGCCCTGCTCCAGCACCCGTTGGGCGTCACCGCGCTGCCCGACGGCTCGGTCGCGGTCTCGGACACGTACAACCACGCCCTGCGGCGCTACGACCCGGCGACGGGTCAAGTCACCACGTTGGCAATGGACTTGAGGGAACCGAGCGACGCGCTCGTCGTCGACGGGGACGTGGTCGTCGTCGAGTCCGCGCGGCACCGGCTGACCCGGCTGCGCCTCCCCGAGGAGGCCGTGCGCGTCGAGTCCGTCGCGCATCGCACGCAGCGCGCGGCGACCGAAGTCGCGGGCGGGTCACTTCAGTTGGACGTCGTCTTCCAGGCGCCGGCCGGGCAGAAGCTCGACACCCGGTACGGTCCCTCCACCCGGCTGCTCGTCTCGTCGACGCCGCCCGAGCTGCTGGCGGCGGGGGCAGGCGCGGGCACGGATCTGGCCCGCGGGCTGACGCTGAACCCCGCCGTCACCGAGGGCGTGCTGCACGTATCGGCGATGGCGGCGTCCTGTGACGACGACCCGGAGAACGAGTACCCCGCCTGCCACGTCCACCAGCAGGACTGGGGCGTACCCGTCGTGGTGGTGGACGTGGGCGGGGCGGAGCGGCTGCCGCTGGTGCTGGCCGGCATGGACGACCGGGACGCCCAAGGCGCCTAGGGCGCTAGATGTGACGGTCCCGTTCGTCCTCGATCACGGTCGTGTGGCCGGCCGGTGGGACCAGGCCCCGGCGTTTGCCGATGCTGCGGAACACGAAGACCCCGATCAGGCCGACGATCATCAGGATCCATCCGACCAGGTCGAGGTTGACGCTCTCCATGTGCCAGTCGGTCGCGAACGCGAGGATCGCGCCGACGGCGATCAGGACGATGGAACCCCCAAGGTTCATCAGGCCCGCCTCCTGTTGTGTGTACGGAAATGCTTGAGGGGCCCGGGTACCCCCGAACCCCTCGTCCTCACACCGCTGTTGGCGCGGGCGGTCCCGTTCAGCCCTCCAGGAACGCCGTCAGCGCGTTCGCCAGCAGGTACGGGTCGTCGGCGCCGCACAGTTCGCGCACGCTGTGCATGGAGAGGATCGCCGCGCCGATGTCGACGGTCTTGATGCCGTGCCGGGCCGCGGTGATCGGGCCGATCGTGGTGCCGCACGGCATCGCGTTGTTGGACACGAACGACTGGAACGGCACGCCGGCCTTGTCGCACGCCGCCGCGAACACGGACCGGCCCGAACCGTCCGTCGCGTAGCGGTTGTTGACGTTCACCTTGAGGATCGGGCCGCCGTTGGCGCGCGGGTGGTGCGTGGGGTCGTGGCGCTCGCCGTAGTTGGGGTGCACGGCGTGACCGGTGTCGGAGGAGAGGCAGATCGTGCCGGCGAAGGCGCGCGCCCTGTCCTCGTACGAGCCTCCGCGCGCGAACACCGAACGCTCCAGGACGTTCCCGAGCAGCGGGCCGTCGGCGCCGGTGTCGGACTGCGAGCCGTTCTCCTCGTGGTCGAACGCGGCGAACACGGGGATGTACGGGAGGTCCTCCTGCTTGCCGACCTCGGCGAGCGCGGCGGTGCAGGCGTGCACGGACAGCAGGTTGTCCATGCGGGGGCCCGCGAGGAGTTCCTTGTCGCGGCCCAGGTAGGACGGGGCCTCGATCGCGTACGTCATGAGGTCCCAGCCGGTGATGTCGCCGCGGCCGAGCCCGTTCTCGTCCTCCAGGAAGGCCATGAGGTCGCCCTCGTGGACGTCGCCGCCGAGGCCCCAGATGGGCTGCATGTGGCGCTGCTTGTCGAGCTTCAGGCCGTCCGTCGTGACGGAGCGGTCCAGGTGCACGGCGAGCTGCGGGACGCGCAGCAGGGCGCGGTCGACGTTCACGAGGCGTTCGGTGCCGTCGCGCAGCGAGACGCGGCCCGCGAGGCCGAGGTCGCGGTCGAGCCAGGAGTTGAGCAGCGGTCCGCCGTAGATCTCCACGGCGACCTGCCGCCAGCCGTTGCTCGCCATGTCGGGCTGCGGCTTCACGCGCAGGTTCGGGGAGTCGGTGTGCGCGCCGACGATCCGGAACGGCGTGTGGGCCTGCGCCCCCTCCGGCACGTACCAGGCGATCACGGCGCCGCCGCGGGTGACGAACTTGCCTCCGCTGGTGCCGTCCCAGGCGTCGGTCTCGGCGACCTGCTGGAAGCCCGCCTTCTCCAGGCGTGCGGCCACGTTGGCCACGGCGTGGTACGGCGTGGGGCTCGCCGCGAGGAAGGACATCAGGTCGTCGGTGTGCCCGCGATCGAAGGGGCGGGAGGCGGTGTTCATGCGGCAAGGGTAGGCCAGTGCCTCTGGTCGGGCGCGGCCCCATCGGCCTGCCTCCGGCGGCCCTGAAAGGGGCGCGGGGAACTGTGCGCGCAACTACGGGTGGCCGTGGCTGCCGACGACGGCACGCTCTGTGGCCATGGGCAAGGCCCGCCGTCCGCGAAAGGGACGACGGGCCTTGGCCACATACCGGTTCAGCGGAGCGTCAGAACGCCGACTCGTCCAGGTCCATGATGTCCACGCCGGACTCGCTCGTGGTCTGGGCGAGCTTGCGCGCACCCGTCACACCCGGCAGGACGTTCGCCGCGAAGAACTTCGCAGCGGCGATCTTGCCCTGGTAGAACGGCACGTCCTTGGCGGAGGCACCCGCTGCGAGCTTCTCCGCCGCGACGGCCGCACCCTTGAGGAGCAGGTAGCCGACGACCACGTCGCCGGAGGCCATCAGCAGGCGGGTCGTGTTGAGGCCGACCTTGTAGATCGACTTCACGTCCTGCTCGGTGGCGACCAGGTCGTTGATCATGAGGCCGACGATGGCCTCCAGCTCGCCGGCGGCCTTCGCGAGCGTCTCGCGGGCCGCGGTCAGCTCCTCGCCGCCGGTCTCCACGGCGAGGAACTTCTTGATCTCCTCGGAGAGCGCGTTCAGCGCGGCACCCTGGTTGCGGACGATCTTCCGGAAGAAGAAGTCCTGGCCCTGGATCGCGGTCGTGCCCTCGTAGAGCGTGTCGATCTTCGAGTCACGGATGTACTGCTCGATCGGGTACTCCTGCAGGAAGCCGGAGCCGCCGAACGTCTGCAGCGACTGGGCCAGCTGCTCGTAGCCCTTCTCGGAGCCGTAGCCCTTCACGATCGGCAGGAGCAGGTCGTTGAGCGCGTGCTCGGCCGAAGCGTCCTCGCCCGCGGCCTCCTTGACCTGGATCGCGTCCTGCACGGAGGCCGTGTAGAGGACGAGCGTGCGCATGCCCTCCGCGTACGCCTTCTGCGTCATCAGGGCGCGGCGCACGTCCGGGTGGTGCGTGATGGTGACCTTCGGCGCGGTCTTGTCCGTGCTGCGGGCCAGGTCGGAGCCCTGGACGCGCTCCTTGGCGTACTCGAGGGCGTTGAGGTAACCCGTCGACAGCGTGGAGATCGCCTTCGTGCCGACCATCATGCGGGCGAACTCGATGATGCGGAACATCTGGCGGATGCCCTCGTGCTTGTCGCCGATCAGCCAGCCCTTGGCGGGGTGCTGGTCGCCGAAGGTCATCTCGCACGTGTTGGAGGCCTTGAGGCCCATCTTGTGCTCGACGTTGGTGGCGTAGACGCCGTTGCGCTCGCCCAGCTCGCCGGTCTCCCAGTCGAACTCGAACTTCGGGACGAGGAAGAGGGAGAGGCCCTTGGTGCCGGGGCCGTGGCCCTCGGGGCGGGCGAGGACGTAGTGGAGGATGTTCTCCGACATGTCGTGCTCACCGGACGTGATGAACCGCTTCACGCCCTCGATGTGCCAGGAGCCGTCCGCCTGCTCGACGGCCTTCGCACGGCCGGCGCCCACGTCCGAGCCGGCGTCCGGCTCGGTCAGCACCATCGTCGAGCCCCACTGCTTCTCGACGGCGATCTCGGCAGCCTTCTTCTGCTGCTCGTTGCCCTCCTCGAAGAGGATGCCGGCGAACGCGGGACCGGACGAGTACATCCAGACCGCCGGGTTGGCGCCGAGGATCAGCTCCGCGTGGGCCCAGATGAGCGAGCGCGGGGCGGTGGTGCCGCCGATCTCCTCGGGCAGGCCGAGACGCCAGTACTCGGCGTCCATGAAGGCCTGGTAGGACTTTTTGAAGGAGGCCGGGACCGGCGCCGTGTTGGTCTCCGGGTCGAAGACCGGCGGGTTGCGGTCGGCGTCCGCGAAGGACTCCGCAAGGTCGTTCTCGGAGAGGCGGGTGACCTCTTCGAGGATGCTCTTGGCGGTGTCGACGTCCATCTCCGCGAACGGTCCGGTGCCGTACAGCTTGTCGCGGTCGAGTACCTCGAAGAGGTTGAACTCGATGTCGCGGAGATTCGACTTGTAATGCCCCATGGCGACGGCTCCGTAAAGATCGGGGAGGCGGGTCGTCCGGGGTCGCCCGGACCGTCCTCGTACGCATACCAACTAGTAACCAACACAATGCTACCCGTGGGTAATAAGAATCAACCCCCAGTGGGCATCTGTGACGAACTAGGCGCCTTGGCGCTCTCGTCCCGCCGCCCCCTCGGGCGTCGGTAGTCTTTCCCTCATGTACGGCTACGACCAGAGCCCGGGCGCCGGGCAGCAGCAGTACGCGCCGCCGCAGGGCGGGTACGGGCAGCAGGCTCCGCCGCTGTATCCGGAGCCGTCGCCGCCCTCGCTCACGGACGCGGTCCGCGCGTTCACCACGGGCTCGATGTCCGCCGAGGACTTCCAGCAGATCTTCGCCTCGTCGAAGGTCTACTGCCCGCGTGGTGACAACCCGGGCTTCCTCGCGCTGCACAACACGCAGCAGCCGGTGATCCCGATGTTCAGCACGCTCAAGGAGCTGCGCAGGTACGCGGGCAAGGAGTCCAAGTACTTCGTCATCACCGGCGCGGAGGTGATCGACCTGCTGCCCACCGGATACGGCTTCGTCCTCGACATGGAGGGCGAGCACCGGATGGTCTTCGACGCGAAGGCGGTCGAGGAGATGGTCGACTTCGCGATGCGCCGCATGTACGGATAACCGCACCCCCCGCCACTTCCTACGGGCCCGGACGCTCACGCGTCCGGGTCTTTTGCGTGTCCGGACCCGGCCCCGGCGCGGCCGGGAATACCGCACGACTTGCTAGATGTTCACCGTTCAACTAAATTGAAATCAGACCTTGAGGAGGCCGCCATGCCCGCTGTGACCGTCGAGAACCCGCTGACCCTGCCCCGTGTGGCCGCGCCGGCGGACGCCGTGGCGCGCCCCGTGCTCGCTGTGACGACCGCGCCCAGCGGTTTCGAAGGGGAGGGATTCCCGGTGCGCCGCGCGTTCGCCGGGATCAACTACAAGCACCTCGACCCGTTCATCATGATGGACCAGATGGGTGAGGTGGAGTACGAGGCCGGTGAGCCCAAGGGCACGCCCTGGCACCCGCACCGCGGCTTCGAGACCGTCACGTACATCATCGACGGCACCTTCATCCACCAGGACTCGCACGGCGGTGGCGGCACCATCACCAACGGCGACACCCAGTGGATGACGGCGGGCAGCGGCCTCCTGCACATCGAGACGCCGCCCGAGTCGCTCGTCATGTCCGGCGGTCTGTTCCACGGCCTCCAGCTGTGGGTCAACCTGCCCGCCAAGGACAAGATGCAGAACCCGCGCTACCAGGACATCCGCGGTGGCCAGGTCAAGCTGCTCACCACCGAAGACGGCGGCGCGCTGCTCCGCGTCATCGCCGGTGAGCTGGACGGCAACGAGGGTCCCGGCATCACGCACACCCCGATCACGATGGTGCACGCCACCGTCCGCCCGGGCGCCGAGGCGACGCTGCCGTGGCGTGAGGACTACAACGGGCTCGTGTACGTGCTCGCGGGCCGCGGCTCCGTCGGCGCCGACCGGCGTCCCGTGCACACGGGACAGACCGCCGTGTTCGGCGCGGGCTCGTCCCTGACCGTGCGCGCCGACGAGGCCCAGGACGCGAACACCCCCGACCTCGAAGTGGTCATCCTGGGCGGGCAGCCGATCCGTGAGCCCATGGCGCACTACGGCCCGTTCGTGATGAACAACAAGGCCGAACTGCAGCAGGCCTTCGACGACTTCCAGGCCGGACGCCTGGGCGTCATCCCCAGCAAGGAGCGCCTGCCGCACACGTAAGGCATCGCGTGAGGTGATGCGTGATGTGACGCCCCGTCACTCGGCCGGACCCGGCCGGGAGGCGGGGCGTTCGCGTGCATGATCGTCTGGCGGGGTGCAGACCGGTAAGCCACTCCTCCCCGACCCCGCCCGCCGCCTCGCCGCCTGGTGCGCAGTCATGCTGCTCGTCACCGCGGTCGCGGGCGTCGGGATCGCGCTGGTCATCATCTTCCATTCGGCCGTCACGCCCGTGCTGCTCGCGCTGCTAGGCACCGCGCTCCTCGGCCCGGTCTTCGAATGGCTCACCAAGCTGAAGCTGCCGCGCGCGCTGGCCGCCATCCTCACCTGCGTCGCGCTCATCGCCGTGGTCGGCGGCGCCGGCTACATCGTGGTCACCGCGCTGATCGACACCGGGCAGCAGATCGTCGACTCGGTGCGGCAGGCCGGGGACTGGCTCAGGGACCACGTCGGCCTCACCGGCGCCGATGATCTCGGCGATGTCGCCGACAAGGCCAAGGACCAGGTCGGCAAGTGGGGCTCCAACCTGGCAGGCGGGGTGATCGCCGGGCTCTCCGCGCTGGGCTCGCTGCTCGCCACCAGCGTGCTCGCGCTGTTGCTCACCTTCTTCTTCCTGAAGGACTCCAACCGGGCCGCAGGGCTCGCGCGCGCGATCGCCCCGCACCACGGCGAGGTCCTGGAGGCCATGGGGCGGCGGGCCTTCGAGGCGATCTCGGGGTTCATGCGCGGCACCACGTTCATCGCGCTCATCGACGGCATCTGCATCACCGTCGGACTGCTGATCCTTCAGGTGCCGGGTGCGGTGGGCCTGGGCGCGCTGGTCTTCGTCGGCGCGTACATCCCCTACCTCGGCGCGACGCTTTCCGGGGCCGTCGCCGTGCTCGTCGCGCTCGCCGACCGGGGGCTGATCATCGCCCTGTGGACGCTCGGGGTGATCCTCGCCGTGCAGCAGCTGGAGGGGCACATCCTGCAGCCGATGATCCAGTCGCGCACCGTCCAGATGCACCCCGCGATGGTGATGCTGGCGATCACGGCGGGCGCGGCGGTCGCGGGCATTCTCGGGATGCTGCTCGCGGTGCCGCTGGTGGCCGCCGCGTTCGGCGTCCTCGGGGAGCTGAGGAGGCGTTACGCGCCCGATGACATGGGCGAAGGACCACCTTCTGTTTCACGTGAAACGGGTGACGGGTCCTCTGGGGCCACCGGGTCCACCGGGTCCACCGAGGCTTCCGGGACCTCCGGTGCTGCCGGGGCCGCCGGGGCCTCCGAGGGTTCGTAGAGCTCGAACCAGATGCTCTTGCCCTCGCCCCGAGGGTCCACGCCCCACCGGTCGGCCAGCAGCTCCATGAGCACCAGACCCCGCCCCGACGACGCCAGTTCACCGGGGCGGCGCTTGTGCGGCAGGTCGTCGGAGGCGTCCGCGACCTCCACGCGCAGCCGGCGCGGTTCGGCGCCGTGCCGGGTCATCTCGGCGACCAGGAGCGCGTCGCCGTCGGTGTGCACCAGGACGTTGGTGACCATCTCGGAGACGAGCAGCACCGCCGAGTCCATCTGATCCGTGTCGGCCCAGTCGTGCAGCAGCTCCCGCAGCTGCTGGCGGGCGGCCGCGATCCGCTCGGGCTCGGCCTGGGCGATGGTCATCGCGGTGCGCCGGGCCACGGTGGCACCGGCCGACTGGGTGGTGCGGCGCAGCAGCAACAGCGCGATGTCGTCCTCGCGGCGGTCCGCGAGCGGCCCCGTGGTGTGGTGCGAGGAGGGGCCGTGCACCGCCTGCACCAGGGCGTCGGCCAGCTCTTCCAGGCGCTCGTCGGGGCCGGCCTCCAGGGCCGCGCGGATCCGCGACCAGCCGGTGTCCAGGTCGTGCCCGCCCGTCTCGATCAGGCCGTCCGTGCAGATGAGCAGCGTCTCTGCGGGTTCGAGGACGAGACGGGTCGTCGGGTAGTCCGCGTCGGGGTCGACGCCGAGCGGCAGGCCGCCCGCGGTGGGGCGGACGAGGACGGTGCCGTCGGCCATCCGGATCGCGGGGTCCGGGTGCCCGGCGCGGGCGATCTCCAGGACGCCGGTTGCGGGGTCGGCCTGGACGTACAGACAGGTCGCGAACCGCGGGTCGGCCCCCGGTTCGTCGGTGTCGCCGATGCCGTGCAGGAAGCGGGAGGCGCGGGAGAGCACGGCGTCGGGCCGGTGCCCCTCGGAGGCGTACGCGCGCAGGGCGACCCGGAGCTGCCCCATCAGGCCCGCCGCGCGCACGTCGTGGCCCTGTACGTCGCCGATGACCAGGGCGATGCCACCGCCCGGCAGCGGGATCATGTCGTACCAGTCGCCGCCGACCTGGAGGCCGCCGCCGGTCGGCACATAGCGGGCGGCGACGCTCATCCCCGGGATCTCCGGGCCGAGCGTCGGCAGCATCGACTTCTGCAGGCCGTCGGTCAGCTCCCGCTCCGACTCGGCGACCCCGGCCCTGGAGAGGGCCTGCGCCAGCATCCGCGCGACCGTGGTGAGGACCGAGCGCTCGTCGGGCGTGAACGACACCGGGTAGGTGAAGCCCGCCATCCACGCGCCGAGCGTGCGGCCCGCGACGATCAGCGGCAGGAACGCCCACGACTTGCGCTCGAAGCGGGCGGCCAGCGGCCAGGCGGCCGGATAGCGGGCGCGGTACTCGTCCGGCGACGACAGGTAGACCGCGCGCCCGGTGCGGACGACCTCGGCGCCCGGGTAGTCCGTGGCCAGGTCCATGTCGGTGAACGGGGACTCGTCGCCGTCCTCCTGGCCGTGGTGCCCGATGACGGTGAGCCGGTCGCCCGCGACGCCGAACACCGCGAGGCCGTCCGGCGAGAACCCCGGCATGGAGAGCCCGGCGGCGACCCGCAGCACCTCCTCCGTGGACCCGGCCTCCGCGAGCGCCCGCCCCGCGTCCAGCAGGAAGGCCTCGCGCGAGCGCCGCCAGTCGCCGGTCACGGGGGTGCGGGAGGCGGCCCCGGGCGGCGGCTCGGTCACTTCCTGGATCGTGCCGATCAGCTCGTACGAGTCCGGGGAGTCGCCGTGCGCGACCGGCTTGGAGCGGCTGCGTACGGTGCGCAGCACCCGGCCCTGGTCGTCCATGACGCGCAGCCGGGCCTCGGCGAGGGTGCCCTCGGCGACGGCGAGCTGCACGATCCCGTCTATCTCGTTCCAGTCGACCGGGTGGAAACGGGCGCGGGCCGCGGACTCCGTCAAGGTGACCGGCTCGCCAGGGGCGGCGGTGGGCAGGCCGACGAGCCGGGCGGCCTCGGCGTCGAAGGTGACGAGCCCGGCCCGGTTGTCCCATCGCCACAGCCCGGTGGCCAGAGCGGCGAGGACGTCCTCCACGGGAGGGAGGTCACCGGTGCGCATTGCCCCACTCTAGGAAGAGGTGATCGATTACGGCCACCAGAGGCTTCGCCGGGGCGGGTGGGGGTGTTGCGGTGGGACGGGGCTGCGGTGCGGCTGCGGCGGGGCTGACGGCGGGCCGCGACGGGGTGGGGGCCGACCGGAGGCGCTGCCCGCGCCGGGGTGCCGCCTTGCCCACCCTGCCGCCCTTGGCGGCAGATTGCCCAAGGCGGCGGAGGCGGAGGGCCCAAGGCGGGGCCGGTAGGCTTGGGGGGATCCCGGTTGTCTCCCGGGGAACCCCAAGCGCAAAGGCTGGATGAACGACGATGCATCGGTACAGGTCCCACACCTGCGGCGAGCTCCGCGCCTCTGACGTCGGCTCCGACGTCCGGCTGAGCGGCTGGCTGCACAATCGCCGAGACCTGGGCGGCATCCTCTTCATCGATCTGCGCGACCACTACGGCATCACGCAGCTCGTCGCCCGTCCCGGCACCGAGGCCGCCGAGGTTCTCGACAAGCTGACCAAGGAGACCGTCGTCCGTATCGACGGCAAGGTCGTCTCCCGCGGCGCGGACAACGTCAACCCGGAGCTGCCCACCGGCGAGGTCGAGATCGAGGCCTCCACGGTCGAGGTGCTCGGCGCGGCGCAGCAGCTGCCGTTCCAGATCAACCAGGACGACGGGGTGGGCGAGGAGCGCCGCCTGGAGTACCGCTTCCTGGACCTGCGCCGCGAGCGCATGCACCGCAACATCATGCTGCGCAGCGAGGTCATCGCCTCGATCCGCTCGAAGATGGTCAACCTCGGGTTCAACGAGATGGCGACGCCGATCCTCGCCGCGACCTCCCCCGAGGGTGCCCGCGACTTCGTCGTCCCGTCCCGCCTGAACCCGGGCAAGTTCTACGCCCTCCCCCAGGCGCCGCAGCAGTTCAAGCAGCTGCTGATGATCTCGGGCTTCGACCGCTACTTCCAGATCGCGCCGTGCTTCCGCGACGAGGACGCGCGCGCGGACCGCTCGCCGGGCGAGTTCTACCAGCTCGACATCGAGATGAGCTTCGTGGAGCAGGAAGACGTCTTCCGCCCCATCGAGAAGCTCATGACGGAGATCTTCACGGAGTTCGGCGGCGGCCGCGAGGTCACGTCCCCGTTCCCGCGCATCCCGTTCCGCGAGTCGATGCTGAAGTACGGCAACGACAAGCCGGACCTGCGCGCCAAGCTCGAACTCGTCGACATCACCGACGTGTTCGAGGGCTCGGAGTTCAAGGCGTTCGCCGGCAAGCACGTCCGTGCGCTGCCCGTCCCGGACACCGCGTCGCAGTCCCGCAAGTTCTTCGACGGCCTCGGTGACTACGCGGTCGAGCAGGGCGCGAAGGGCCTCGCCTGGATCCGCGTCGGCGAGGACGGCACGTTCGCCGGTCCGATCGCCAAGTTCCTCACCGAGGAGAACGTCAAGGTCCTCACCGAGCGCCTCGGCCTCAAGGCCGGCCACGCCGTGTTCTTCGGCGCGGGCGAGTTCGACGAGGTCTCGAAGATCATGAGCGCCGTCCGCGTCGAGGCCGCCAAGCGCGCCGGCCACTTCGAGGAGGGCGTGTTCCGCTTCTGCTGGATCGTCGACTTCCCGATGTACGAGAAGGACGAGGAGACCGGCAAGATCGACTTCTCCCACAACCCGTTCTCCATGCCGCAGGGCGGTATGCAGGACCTGGAGGAGAAGGACCCGCTGGACATCCTGGCCTGGCAGTACGACATCGTCTGCAACGGCATCGAGCTGTCCTCCGGCGCCATCCGTAACCACGAGCCCGACATCATGATCAAGGCGTTCGAGATCGCGGGCTACGACGCCGAGACCGTGGAGGCCGAGTTCGCGGGCATGCTCCGCGCGTTCCGCTTCGGCGCCCCGCCGCACGGCGGGATCGCCCCGGGCGTCGACCGCATCGTCATGCTCCTCGCCGACGAGCCGAACATCCGGGAGACCATCTCCTTCCCGCTGAACGGCAACGCGCAGGACCTGATGATGGGCGCGCCCACCGAGCTGGACGAGTCGCGCCTGCGCGAGCTCAACATCCAGCTGCGCAAGCCGGTCGAGAAGAAGTAACCAAGTCACCGGCTCCGTACGGCAGTTCACGTCAGGGCCCCCGCTCCGCACACCGGAGCGGGGGCCCTGACGTTTCCGGGTGATGCGCAGTCCTGATGCGCAGTCTTGATTCACAGTCGACACCCATGTCCCTGACAGGTTCGGCCCCTAGCGTCCACGCCCATGACCGAGCCGACTGAGCAACCTGAGACCCAAGTAGCGTCACACAGACGAGAGTTGACCCGCCGTAGGGCCATCCTGGCGGGTGGCGCGGCCGTCGCGGCCGTGGGCATCGCCGGCACCCTCACGGAGGGCGGAGCGTTCGCCGACGAAACGGCGTCGGACACGGAGGCCTGCTACCAGCTCACCACGGAGACCACCGAGGGCCCGTACTACATCGACGCCGACAAGCTCCGCCGTGACATCACCGAGGACCAGGAGGGCATCCCGCTCCTGCTGAGCCTCAAGGTGATCGACGCGGACACGTGCAAGCCGCTGAAGGACGCCGCCGTCGACATCTGGCACTGCAATGCCGTCGGCATCTACTCCGGCTACGAGGACATGAGCTCCGGAGGCGGCGGCACGCCTCCCACCGGCGCCCCCACGGACATGCCCACGGGCACGCCCACCGGTGAGCCCCCGACGGGCGGCCCCGGTGGCGGCGGTGGCGGGCACCAGGAACCCACCGACGACGAGCGCTACCTGCGCGGCACATGGAAGACCGACAAGCACGGCCGCGTCGCGTTCAAGACGGTCTTCCCGGGCTGGTACCAGGGCCGCTGCGTGCACATCCACGTCAAGGTGCACGTCGACGGCGAGTGGACCGACGCGGGCTACGAGGGCGGACACACCTGCCACACCGGCCAGCTCTTCTTCTCCGAGGAATCGGTCCTCGCCTCGGCAGAGGTCGAGCCGTACTCGACGAACACCACGACCCGTACGACGCTCGACGAGGACACGATCTACCCGGACAACGGCACCGAGGGCGGCCTGCTGCACCTCAAGTACCTCAAGAAGCACATCGACAAGGGCGTCGTGGCGTCACTGACGATGGGGGTGGCGCCGGACGAGACGCACGACAGTACGGACACGATGCCGGGGGCTCCTTCGGCTTCTGCGTCGTCCACTGCCTCGTAGGTCTCAGCCCGAGCGCGGCACCACGAGTCCCGACTCGTACGCCGCCACCACCGCCTGCGCCCGGTCGCGGACGCCGAGCTTGGCGAGGACCCGGCTGACGTGGGTCTTCACGGTCTCGCCGCCGACCACGAGGCGTCCGGCGATCTCCTGGTTGGACAGGCCCTCGGCGATCAGTCGCAGCACCTCGCGCTCGCGCGGGGTCAACGCGTCGACGGCGAGGGCCTGTTCGGGCACCGCGCGCGGGCGGAGCCGGGTGAACTCGGCGATCAGGCGGCGGGTGACGGTCGGCGCGAGCAGCGCCTCGCCCGCGGCGACCACCCGCACCGCCTCGAAGAGCCGCTCGGCCTGCATGTCCTTGAGCAGGAAGCCGCTGGCCCCTGCGGCGAGCGCGTCGTACACGTACTCGTCGAGGTCGAAGGTCGTCAGCATCACGACGCGGGTCGCGGGCAGGTCGCGCGCGATGCGGCGAGTGGCCTCGATGCCGTCCATTCCGGGCATGCGGACGTCCATCAGGACCAGGTCGGGATGGACCTCGCGGCAGACGCGGACCGCTTCGACGCCGCCGGGCGCGCTGCCCACGACCGTGAAGTCGTCCTGGCTGTCGAGAAGCGCGCCGAAACCGGCCCGTACGACGTCCTGGTCGTCGGCGACGACGATCCGGATGGCGTTCAGGGGGGCGTTCAGGGGGGCGTTCAGGGGGGCGTTCATACGGCGGGGCCCTTGACCGGCAGGGACGCCTCGACCAGGAAGCCGCCTGCCGGGGCCGGGCCCGCGTGCAGGGTGCCGCCCGCCATCGCCGTGCGTTCGCGCATGCCGAGCAGGCCGTGGCCCGGCTCGCCGAGGCCCGTGCCCGGACCGCAGTCCCGTACGCGTATCGCCAACTGGCTCTCCCTGTAGTGCAGTTCGACGTCCACGGCGACGCCCGGCGCGTGCCGGCGGGCGTTGGTCAGGGCTTCCTGGACGATGCGGTACGCGGTGAGTTCCAGGCCGGGGTCGAGGGCGGTGACGTGGCCGCGGACGATGAGGCGGACGGCGGTGCCGGTCGCCGCGCGGGCCTCGTCGACGAGGGTGACGAGCTGGTCGAGGCCCGGCTGCGGCGAGCGGGGCGCGGCCTGCGCGGGTTCGGCGGGGGCGTCCTCGCGCAGGACGCCGAGCAGCCGGCGCATCTCGGTGAGGGCGAGCCGGGCGGTGTCGCCGATCGCCAGGAAACGCTCGGCGCCCTCCGGCGGCAGACCGGGCGTCGTGTATCTGGCCGTCTCCGCCTGCACCGAGATCGTCGAGATGTGGTGGGCCACGATGTCGTGCAACTCCCTTGCGATACGGGCCCGTTCACCGAGCGCCGCATGGGCGAGGGCCGTGTCCGCGTACGCCCAGTCGGCGGCGGAACGGCGGGCCGCCTCGGCCTGCGCGCGCCGGGCGCCGCCCGCGGTGAGCGCGGCCGCCGCGCCCGCGAGGAGGACGACGCCGTAGGGGCCGCTGTCGTCCGTGAGCGCGTACGCGGTGAAGGGCACGGCGAACAGGACGGCGGTGCGGCCGGGACCGCGCCGCCCCACCAGGTACAGGGCGGCGGCGAGCGCCGGGAGGCCCGCGTACAGCGTCTGGCCGTACGTGAGTGGGGCGAGCAGCGCGGCCGCGGTGAGGGCCGTGGCGGTGAGCAGGAGCTGGGAGCGGACGAAGGCGAGGGGGGCCGTCGCGCCCAGCGCCAGGGCGAGCAGGCCGGGGAGTTCGGGGGCCGGGTCGCGGCTCTGCCCGGTGACCTCGGCGAGGGCCGCGAGGGCCAGGACCGTGGCGGCGAGCAGCGGCAGGTCACGTGCGGTGGCCGCGCGCTGGGCCCGTGCCCGTGCCGTGGTCCAGGTCCCCGTCATGGCGGTCATTATCGGCGGGCCGGGCCGCGGGCGGCGTCCCCCTGCGGGGGGAGCGGGTCCCCCGGGAGACCACGCCCGGGCGGGACGCCGCCGCGCCGCCCGGTACCTAACGTCAACTGGCATGACCGATATGACGATCGAGGCCCGCGGGCTGTGCAAGCGGTACGGGTCCACCGTGGCCGTGGACGGGCTCAGCTTCACCGTCGAGGCGGGCCGGGTGACCGGGTTCGTCGGGCCCAACGGGGCCGGGAAGTCGACGACGCTGCGGATGATGCTCGGGCTCGACCGGCCCGACAGCGGGGCCGCGCTCATCGGCGGGCGGGACTACACGCGGCTCGCCGACCCGCTGTCCACCGTCGGCGCGCTGCTCGACTGCGAGGCGCTGCACCCGGGCCGCCGGGCCCGGGACCATCTGCTGTGGCTCGCCCACTACAACGGTCTTCCGAGCCGCCGCGTCGACCTCGTCCTCGACCAGGTCGGTCTCGCCTCCGCCGCGAAGAAGCGCGCGGGCGGCTTCTCTCTCGGGATGCGCCAGCGGCTCGGCATCGCGGCCGCGCTGCTGGGCGATCCGCCCGTGCTGATCCTCGACGAGCCGGTCAACGGGCTCGACCCCGAGGGCATCCAGTGGATCAGGCACTTCCTCAAGTCCCTTGCAGCGGAAGGGCGTACGGTTCTCGTCTCCTCGCACCTGATGAGCGAACTCCAGGACACCGCGGACCACGTCATCGTGATCGGCCGGGGGCGGCTGCTCGCCGACACCGACGTCGCCTCGCTGCTCGACGAGGCGTCCGGCGAACGCGTCGCCCTGCGCACCAGCAGGCGCGGCGAGGCCCTGGCGGTGCTCGCGGGCGCCGACGCCACCGTCGCCGTGACCGGGCCCGACGCGCTCACCGTCACCGGTCTGGCCGCCGAGGAGGTCGTCGCCCGACTCGGCGCGCACAACATCCCGTTCTCCGAACTGTCCCGGCACCGGGCCACGTTGGAGGAGGCGTACATGGAACTCACCGGTGCGGCAACGGAGTTCGCCGCTACCGGACTGAGCGCACAGGAGGCGTCCTCATGAGGTCGCCGATGGTCCGTGCCGTGCGCGCCGAGTGGACCAAGCTGCGCAGCGTCCGCAGCACCCCCCTCGCCCTGATCGCGCTGCTCGCCCTCAGCCTGCTGCTGACCGTCGCGTCGGCGAACGGCAGCCAGTTCGGCTACGGCGGCCCGAAGAAGTACGACGCCTCGTCCTTCGTGCACCGGACGGCCGCGGGCGACGGCACCTTCACCGTGCGCGTCGCCGCGCAGAAGAGCAGTGCCGGTTGGGCGAAGGCGGGGCTGCTCCTGAAGGACGGCACCGCGAGCGGATCCTCGTACGCCGCCCTGATGGTGACGCCGGAGCACGGCGTGCGGATGATGGCAGACGGGAAGCACGAACTGACCGGCTCGGGCGGCGCGGACGCACCGCGCTGGCTGCGGCTCGTACGGTCCGGGGACCGGGTCACTGGCTACGAGTCCGCCGACGGCCGGGCCTGGACCAAGGTCGGCACGCTCACCGTCGCCGGGCTGCCGGCCACCGCCGAGGCGGGCCTCTTCGTCACGTCGCCGATGGACGGCAAGGAGGAGCGCAGCGGCCCCGGCGACCTGCGCATGCACCCCGAGGCCACGCTCGGCAGGGCGGTCTTCGACCATGTCGCCTTCCCCGCGCAGGGCAAGGGCGACTGGCGGCAGACGGACATCAAGCAGACCGTGAAGAAGGGCGAGATGGCCGACCCCGTCGCCGACCCGAAGCCCTTCCGTGAGCAGGCCGGCACCTTCACGATCACCGGCAGCGGTGACCTGGGCGGCCTCGGCATGGGCGGCGTCGGACAGCTCGGCGGACAGCCCGACCTGGTCAAGATGGCGCTCGACGACGGCATCCAGATCGCGACGATCGCGGTGATCGCCCTCGGCGTCCTGTTCATCACGTCCGAGTACAAGACCGGGACCGTGCGCACCACGTTCACCGCGAGCCCGCGGCGCGGCCGGGTGCTCGCCGCGAAGGCGCTCGTCCTCGGCGCGACGGTCTTCGTCGTGGGCCTGGTCGCGAGCGTGGCGGAGTTCCTCGTCGCCCGCCCCGCCCTGCGCGACAACGGATTCGCCCCGCCCCTCTTCCCCGAGCTCTCCCTCACCGACCCGGCGACGATGCGGGCGATCGTCGGCAGCGCCGCGTTCCTGGCGCTGGCCGCCGTGCTGAGCCTGGGGGCCGGGGCGCTGCTGCGGCGCGCCGTCCCGGCCGTGGTCCTGATGATCGTCACGTTCGTGGTGCTGCCGATCGTCGCGCAGACCACATCCATCGGCTTCAGCGACTTCGTCGGCCGGGCCACTCCGACGGCCGGCCTCGCGGTCCAGCAGACCCACCGGCTCCTCGACACCGTCATCACACCGTGGGCGGGCTTCGGGGTGCTGTGCCTGTACGTGGTGGTGGTGCTCGGGGCGGCGCGGTGGCGGCTGACCGGGCGGGACGTATGACGGCGGCGGGCGCGGCGCGCGCCGTTCACGGGGAATGGACCAAACTCCGTACCGTTCCCGGGCAGTTGTGGACGGTGGTGTCCCTGACCGGGGCGATGATCGCGTTCACCGCGCTGATCGCGGCGAGCGCCGAGGAGGGGCAGTCGGGGGTCCTCGCGCCGACCGCGCTGTCCCTGTCCGGGGTGTACCTGGCGCAGACGGCGGCCGCGCTCGTCGCGATCGCCGTGGTCTGCGGCGAGTACCCGCGCATGATCCGTACGACCCTCGCGGCGAACCCGCGGCGCACCACGGTGTTCCTGGCGAAGGCGGCGGTGACGGCGGCGGCGGTCCTGGCGGCGGCGCTCCCCGCGGTCCTCGGCTCCCTGGCGGCGGGCCGCGCCGTCCTGTCGGGATCATCGGGACCATCGGACTCGCCGGGATCGTCAGGATTCCCCCAACTCCCGCTCTCCTCACCGGAGTTGTGGCGGGCGACGCTCGGCACGGTCGTCTATCTGCTGCTCGTCGCGCTGCTGAGCGTGGGGGTGGCGCTGGTGGTGCGGCACGCGGCGGCGGCCGTCGGCGCGGTGATGGCGCTGCTGTACGGGCCCTACCTGGCCACGCTGATCATCACGATGCCGGAGCACGTGCTGCACCGGGTCCAGAAGCTCTCCCCGATGACGGCGGGCCTCGCCGTCCAGACGACGACCGGCCCCGGCACGGCCCCACTCGCCCCCTGGAACGGCATCGCCGTCCTCGCCGCCTACGCGGGCGGGGCGCTGGTGGTGGGGTGGGCGGTGCTCAGGCGCCGGGACGCCTGAGCCCGCCGACAGGCCCTAGGCGGCGGGCTCGCCGCCGAAGCGCTCCTTGTAGGACTCCAGGTCCTCGTCGGTGATCTTCGCGAAGAGGACCGGGGGGACGGTGAAGGGGGTGCCGGCCGGGACCGAGGTCAGGGACGTGGCCTCCTCCGGGGTGACCCACGAGGCGTCGTCGCCGGGAAGGTCGAACGCCGCGCGCATGGCGGCTGCCGACGCCGGGATGAAGGGCTCGGAGACCACCGCGTAGAGGCGGATGAGGTTCATCGCCGTACGCAGGGTCAGCGCCGCCGCGTCCTTGTCGGTCTTGATCTCCAGCCAGGGGGCCTTCTCCTCCAGGTAGGAGTTGCCCGCCGACCACAGGGCGCGCAGCGCCGCCGCGGCCTTGCGGAACTGGAGGGCCTCCATCTGGGTCTCGTACTCGGCGAGGAGCGTGGAGATCTCCTGGCCGAGCCTCGTCTCCGCCTCGCCCGGCTCGCCGCCCGCCGGGACGTCGTCGCCGAAGCGCTTGCGGGAGAAGGACAGCACGCGGTTGACGAAGTTGCCGAGGGTGTCGGCCAGGTCCTTGTTCACCGTCGCCGTGAAGTGCTCCCAGGTGAAGGAGGAGTCGTCCGACTCCGGCGCGTTCGCGATGAGGAAGTAGCGCCAGTAGTCGGCCGGGAGGATCTCCAGGGCCTGGTCGGTGAAGACACCGCGCTTCTGCGACGTGGAGAACTTCCCGCCGTAGTACGTCAGCCAGTTGAAGGCCTTGAGGTAGTCGACCTTCTTCCACGGCTCACGGATGCCCATCTCCGTCGCCGGGAACATGACGCTGTGGAACGGGACGTTGTCCTTCGCCATGAACTCCGTGTACCGGACGTCGGTGGCGCCGGCCGGCTCGTACCACCACGACTTCCAGTCGCGCGTCTCACCGTCGGGGGCCTGGTCGGCCCACTCCTTCGTCGCGCCGATGTACTCGATCGGGGCGTCGAACCATACGTAGAAGACCTTGCCGTCGGCCGCAAGCTCCGGCCACGTGTCCGCCGGGACCGGGACGCCCCAGTCCAGGTCGCGGGTGATCGAGCGGTCGTTGAGACCCTCGGTCAGCCACTTGCGGGCGATGGAGGACGCGAGCTGCGGCCACTCGTCGGCGACCTCGTCGATCCACGCCTCGACCTCGACCTGCAGCTTCGACTGGAGCAGGAAGAGGTGCTTGGTCTCGCGGACCTCGAGCTCCGTGGAGCCGGAGATCGCGGAGCGCGGCTCGATCAGGTCGGTGGGGTCGAGGACGCGGGTGCAGTTCTCGCACTGGTCGCCGCGGGCCTTGTCGTAGCCGCAGTGCGGGCAGGTGCCCTCGACGTAACGGTCGGGCAGGAAGCGGCCGTCGGCGGGCGAGTACACCTGCCGGATCGAGCGCTCCTCGATGAACCCGTTCTCGTTCAGCTTGCGGGCGAAGTGCTGGGTGATCTCCGCGTTCTGCTGCGACGAGCTGCGGCCGAAGTGGTCGAAGGCGAGACCGAACCCGTCGTAGACCGCCTTCTGCGCGTCGTGCGCCTGCGCGCAGAACTCGGCGACCGGGATGCCGCGCTCCTTGGCCGCCAGCTCGGCGGGCGTGCCGTGCTCGTCCGTCGCGCAGATGTACAGCACGTCGTGGCCGCGCAGGCGCAGGTAACGGGAGTACACGTCGGCCGGGAGCATGGACCCCACCATGTTGCCCAGGTGCTTGATCCCGTTGATGTACGGAAGGGCGCTGGTGATGAGGTGTCGAGCCATCGGGGGCTGCTCCCGGGTTGTGACGTGAATGGAATTGACGTGAGTGGAATCTAGAAATCGTAGCCGACATGGGGTGGCCGCCCGCGCGGTGTTTTACTGCGCGGACGGCCATGGGGTATCGGGGCCCTGCTGAGCGGGGTTACGGGGCGGGGGTTACGGGCGCCAGGCCTCCAGGAGGCCCTTGTAGAGCTCCGCGTCCGTGAGTTCCAGCGGGGTCTCGCCCGCGTGGAAGACCGCGGCGTTCTCCGCCTTCAGCTTGCGGAGGTAGTCGAAGTTCTTCGAGTCCGGGTCGCCGAACGTCACGAACTGGAAGAAGAGGGGGCGCTCGGCCGCCTTCGCGAGGGCCTCGTTCGCCGGGCGCTGGACGTCCGGGGGGCCGTCCGTCTGGAAGATCACCAGGGCCGGGGCCTTCGGGTCGTCCGACTTCTCGTGGTGCGCGACGATCTCCTCGATGGCGCGGTGGTAGCTGGTGCGGCCCATCCGGCCCGCCTCCGCGTGCCACGCGTCGACCTTGCCCTCGTACGCGTCCAGGGTGAGGTCGCCGGAGGCGTCGATGTCCGTCGAGAAGATCACCGTGTGGACGGTGGGGGTCTCGCGGGTGTCGAGGTGGGCGGCCAGCGCGACGGTCTGCTCCGCGAGGGCGGTGGTCGAGCCGTTCTTGTAGTACGAGCGCATGGAGCCGGAGCGGTCCAGGACGAGGTAGACCGTGGCGCGGGTGCCGGTGAGGCCGCGGGTCTTGAGGGCGGTGCCGGCGGCGGTGTGGGCGGCCGCCAGGCCGGGAGCGCGGGTCTTGATTTCGGCCGGGGTGGGGTCGACGTCCTCGGTGGCTTCGGCCTGAGCCGGGGTCTTCGCCGCGACGGGGTCGACTTTTTCGGTCTTGTCGGCCTGGGCCGGGGTCTTTACCGGGGTGGGGTCGACGTCCTTGGTCTCTTCGGCCTGAGCCGGGGTCTTCGCCGCGACAGGGTCGACCTTTTCCGTCTCTTCGGCCTGGGCCGGGGTGGGCTCCTCGGTCTTGTCGGCCTGAGCCGGGGTGGGCTCCTCCGCCGTGACGGGGTCGGCCCCCTTGTCCTCTTCGGCCTGCACCGGGGGCTGTGCCCACCCGTCCCGCCCTGCGGGACGCTTGCCCACAGCGGGGGCCGCCGCATCCTCGGCCTCGACCTTGGCCTCGGCCTTGGTCTCGCTCTTGGCGGGGGCGGCAGCCTTGGCCTCGGCGGGGGCCAGGGCCTCAGTGTCGGCCTTGGACTTGCCCTTGGCGGGCTTCGCAGCCTTGGCCTTGGCGGGGGCCGCAGCCTCGGCGTCGACCTTGGTCTCGGCCTCGGCGGGGGTGGCGTCCTCGGTCTTGGCCTTGCCCACAGCGGAGGCCGCGTCTTCGGTGTCGACCTTGGTCTCGCTCGCGGCGGGAGCCGCAGCCTTGGCCTTGCCCTTGGCGGGGGCTGCCTTCTTGGCCTTGGTCTTGCTCGCGGCGGGGGCGGCGGCCTTGGTCTTGGCCTCGGCGGGGGCCGGGGCTTCGGCCTCGACCTTGGCCTCGCCCTTGGTCGCGACCTTGGCGGGGGCCGGGGCTTCGGCGTTGGCCTTGGTCTCGGCCGCGGCGACGGTCGCGCCCTCGGCGTTGTCCTTGGCCTCGGTCCCGATCTCGGGCTCCGCCGGCGCCGAGGTCGCAGCCTCTGCCTTGGCCGGAGCCGCAGCCTCTGCCTTGTCCTTGGCCGGAGCCGCCGCGTTCGCCGCCTCTGCCTTCTCCTTGGCCGCAGTCGGAGCCGCCGCCGCATCCTCAGACTTGGGCTCGGCCTTCTCCTCGGCCGCGGCCGGAGCCGCTGCCGTGACCTCGGCCGACGCCGCAGCTTCCGCCTCGGCCGCATCCTCCGACGGAGTCTCAGCAGCGGCCGTCTCGGCCTCCGCCGGTGCCGCAGCCTCCGTCTTCGGCTCGGCCGAAGGCGTCTCCTCGGCCGCAGCCTCCGTCTTCCGCTCGGTCGAAGTCGACTCCTCGGTCGGAGCCGCAGCCTCCGCCTTGGCGGGGGCCGCTGCCTCTTCCTCGGCCAGAGCCGCGGTCTTCTCCTCGGCGGGAGCCGCAGCCTCCGCCTCGGCGGGAGCCGCAGCCTCCGCCTTGGCCGGAGCCGCAGCCTCCGCCTTGGCCGGAGCCGCAGCCTCCGCCTCGGCCGGAGCCGCTGCCTCTTCCTCGGCCGGCGCCGCAGCCTCGGACTTCTCCCCGGTCGGCGCCTCCGCCTCGCCCCGCTCCGCCGCAGGCTCCCGCGGCAGCCGCTCGCCGCCCACCGGGCTCGACGGTTTCGGGACCGAGATGTTGTCGAAGGCGGCCGAGACCAGGTCGTCGGCTTCGCCCTTGGACGGAGCGGGGACCGTTGGCGCCTGGTCGGAAGCGGCAGCGGCAGGCGCTGGGTCCGCGGCGGCAGCGGTCTCGTCTTTTTTGCGCGATCGCCCGAATGCGTTCCGCAGCAGATCCAGAATGCCCATGTGCGCAACCTTCCGCATGAGTTGTCCCCGACGTCCCTGCTCCCTGGAACCCCTGGCCAGGGCGGACACGTAAGGTTAGCCGCCACGGACCGTGATCTTGGGCAGGGTCGGGTCGTTCGACCGAGCGGACAACTGCCGCCCTTTCTGTATGGATTCAGTCGATCACGCCCGACTCCGTGAGACGTGTCCGATACGCCGGTGACTGGTGTGCCGACTCCCAATAGGCCTCCCGCAGGGCCGGCAGAACCGCGTCCAGGACGGGTGCGGAGCGGGCCGCGAGGAGGAGGCGTACGGCGACCGGGTCGCCCTCAAGAGGGCGGATCGCCATGTCGGGGCGGGCGAGCGACGTCGGCTGGCAGAGCGTCACCACCTCGCCGGTCGCGACGAGGTTGGACGCGGTCAGGTAATCGCCGTGCAGGACACGGGGGTTGAGGCCCGCGGAGCGGAACGCCCGGAGCAGGCCGTCCCATTCGCCGTCCACCGTCGGGTCGATCATCCACCGGTCCTCCGCCAGGTCCGTCAGACGCACGACCGGGCTGCCGGCCGCCGGGTGGTCCGCCGGCAGGGAGACGTACTGGGGTTCGCGGGCCAGGAGGACCTTGCAGGTCAGGGACTCCGGTATGCGCAGGGGGCTGCCCTCCACCTCGTGGACGAACGCCACGTCGAGGCCGCCCTCGGCCACCAGGCGGAGCAGCGCGTGCGCCGAGACGTCCATGCGCAGCGACGGCTCGTGCGGCGAACTCGCGCGCAGGCGGCGCAGCCAGCCCGGTATCGCGCGGCTGGCCGTGGAGCCGATGCGCAGGAGGCCACCGGCCGAGTCCTGTGCCATCGCGCGCGTCTCGTCGACCAGCGCGCGCAGGTCGTCCACCAGCGGGCGGGCCCGCGTGAGCAGGGTGCGGCCGAGCGGCGTAGCGCGGCAGCCGGTGCGTTCGCGGGTGAACAGGCGGCCGCCGAGGTGGTCCTCGATGCGGCGCAGCTGGGTGCTGAGGGCGGGCTGGGTCATGCCCAGGTGACGGGCCGCCTTGTGCAGGCTGCCGGTGTCCTCGATCGCGCACAGGACGCGCAGGTGCCGCACTTCCAGCTCCATGGGCGTCGAGCGTAGGCCGGTCCCGTACGTCGCACCAGAGTCACCAGCGTCAACTGTGTGGGGATAACGCGGAGTTATCGCGCAGTGGCATCTACCTCGTGCGTCCCGTCCGCCCCAGACTCTCACGCATGAACATGACACCCCCCACATCTGTTCGTCTGCTCGCCTGCGCCCTCGGCGCCGGGCTCACCGTCGCCGCCCTCGCCGCGGCCCCCGCGTCCGCCTCCTCCTCCGGGTCCACCGAGCGGGTCGCGCACTACGTCGGCTCGCACTACGCCGGCTCCGCCGAGGAGGCCGCCGCCAACAAGGCCTTCTTCCAGGCCGTCCTGAAGTCCGTCGCCGAGAAGCGGGCCGCGAACCCGGGCGCCGCGTCCGTCACCGTCACGTACGACGCCTCACAAGCGCCCACCTTCCAGCAGCAGATAGCGAGCAGCGCGTCGATCTGGAACTCGTCCGTGTCGAACGTGAAGCTCCAGGCCTCGTCCGGCGGGGGCGACTTCTCGTACCGCGAGGGGAACGACTCGCGCGGTTCGTACGCGTCGACGGACGGCCACGGCAGCGGCTACGTCTTCCTGGACTACGCGCAGAACCAGGAGTACGACTCCACGCGCGTGACCACGCACGAGACGGGACATGTGCTCGGCCTCCCCGATCACTACGAGGGGCCGTGCAGCGAGCTGATGTCGGGCGGCGGTCCTGGCCCCTCGTGCACCAACTCGAACCCGGACGCGAACGAGAAGGCACAGGTGGAATCCCTGTGGGCCAACGGGTTCGCCAAGGCCCTGCACAAGGCCGAGGCCGAGCTGCGCTAGGGCCCCAGGGCCTGTCTTCGAACTCCCGTCAGGCCCTGGCGGATCCGACGGACGAGGCGCGCGGCCCGGCCCCCACCTGCGAACTGACCGCAGCGGGCCGCCGTCTCTCTTCCCTCACCCGGCCGCCGCCCGTCTCCCCACGGGCGGCGGCCCGGTGCGCTCAGCCGTGCAGCGTCAGGTCCACCAGGAGCGCCCGGTGGTCCGTGTCCGCGAGGTCGATGAAGCGGGCCTTGTCCGCCGAGAAGTCGTCGGTCACCAGTACGTGGTCGATCTGCGTGCCCAGCGGGCCGGGCGCGGTCGACGGCCAGCTCGGGGTGCGGGCGTGGCCGGTGAGGCGGGCCGCGTCGTGCAGCGGCCCCGCGTCGAGGATCCGGCGGAACGCCGCGTGCTCCTGCGTCGCGTTGAAGTCCCCCGCCATGATCCCGGGCCCCTCGGTGGCCCGCGCCGCGTCCGCGAGGCGGCCCAGCTCCGTCTTCCACAGGCCCACCTGGTCGGGCAACGGCGGCATGGGGTGCACGAGTTGGAGGCGCACCGCGTGACCGCGTACGTCGGCGGTGGCGGCCGGCATGCCCATCGTCCCTGCCACCGTCGGCGCCGCCTTCAGCGGGAACCTGCTGAGGATCATCGAGCCTTCCGAGCCGTCCGCCGCCACGGCCTGCCGGTGCGGGTAGCGGGTGCGCAGCGACTCGCGGTCCAGCGCGTCCCGGCAGGGCCGCCCGCACTCCTCGACGAAGACGATGTCGGGGCGGTGTCGGGCGACCGTGTCGATCAGCGCGTTGGTGCCGCGGCTGAACTGCACGTTGGACGCCAGCACGCGGACGCCGGAGACGGGGGCGCCGTCCGGCTCGCCGTCCGTCCCGTACGGCTCCATGTACCAGGCGAGCGCGCCGAGTACGGCGAGGCCCCAGACCAGCCCCGTACGCCAGCGCGACAGCAGCGCGAGAAGCAGGGCGGCGGCCGTGGGCGCGATCAGCCAAGGGAGGAACGCGAGGAGCTGGGGGACGGGGGTCACCGCGTCGCGGTCCGCGGCCCGGCAGCCGACCACCACGCTCACCCCGACGAGCAGCAGCGCCGCCGCCCACGCCCCCGTCCTGTTCACACGGCGGCGCCCGGCGCCCCGCGGCTCGTACCGCGGGGCGCCGGGCGCTTCGTCCGTGATGTGCTGCTGTCGCTGGTCCAAGACCCGGCCCCCGTCTCCGTACCGGTCCGTTCGGAGTCCTCCAGGTTAGCCGGGGTGCCCCGCCGTCAGGCCGGTTTGGCGGCCCCGGGGTTGGGGGCGCGGCCGTGGTCCGTGGCGAGGGCCCAGATGACGAAGACGCCGATGGCGATGGAGATGAGCGACCACACGGGCGCGTACGGCAGGAACAGGAAGTACTCGACGACGTAGAGCGCGCCGAGGGCGATGCCCGCGCCGCGCGCCCAGTCCTGGCCCTTGAGCACGCCCCAGCCGGTGACCGCGACGAGCGCGCCGATCACCAGGTGGATCCAGCCCCACGTGGTGAGGTCGAAGGCGTAGACGTAGTCGCCGATCCGGCTGTAGACGTCGTCCTTGGCGATGGCGGCGATCCCGTTGAGGACGCCGAGGCAGCCGCTGACCAGCATCAGGACGCCGGCGAACAGGGTGCCGCCGGCCGCCCAGGCGCCGCGCGGGCTCTCGCCGAGCGTGGGGTCAGGGTCGGGCGTGCGGTGGTCCTGGGACCAGGTGGTCGTCTTCTCGGTTTCCGGCGGTGTTTGTGTCATGCGGGCGCCTCCTCGTGTCACTGGAATGCTCGCGCCGGAGCAGGGAGGCGGCATTCCGCGCGCGGCTGAACGGGTGCCGGCCGAGCCACACCGCGAGCGCCACCACCACGCCCACCGCGAGGATCACCCACGACGCGGTCCGCATCGGCGAGGTCAGGGCGTCGTAGACCGAGCCGGTCGCCGCCTTGTTCGCCGCGTCGGAGATGTCTTCGAGCGTCAACGCTCGGGCGAGCGGCAGCGCGATGAGCAGCGCCGCCGCGCCCAGGGCGGCGCCGAGGGCGGTCAGGGAGAGCGCGGGACGGCGCCGCCGGGCGAGCGCGAGGCCCGCGACGGCGCACACGACGGCGGCCAACGGCAGCCAGTGGCCCGCGAGTTGGAAGGCGTGGAAGCCCTTCCGCAGCCCGGCCAGGTCGCCGGCGGACAGCAGGGTGACCTCGGTGTGGGCGACCGGGATCCGCTCGGCGAACGGCACCCCGTTCTCCTCCAGCTGCTGCTTGACCTGCCGGGTGACGGGGGCCAGGTCGAGCGTGACGGGCCCCGTGGTGCCCTCGTCGAGGGCCTGTTGCACGGCGTCGTGGGCGGCGCGGTTCGCGGTGTTCCAGGCGCCGCGGAAGGCGTCGGTGTCCGTGAACGAGACGACCGCGTCGTGCAGATAGTCCTCGACGACCGATGCGAGCGCGCCCACGTCGAGGTTCTTCATGACTCCGGTGGTCACCGCGTCGGCGACCGCGTTCTGCACGTCCGGGTCGCCGGCCGGCGGCGCCATCGCGGACACGTACCGGTCGCTGTCCCCGATCTCGTACTTCGCCCAGGTGGAGAGCGTGCCGAGCGGGACGAGGAGGCAGGCGAGGACGAGCAGAACGGCGGAGGCGGTTCTTCGGATCACCGTTCCAGGCAAGGCCCCGGCCGCGCCGTGCGCGACCGGGGTGCCTGCATACGGACTACCGCCCAGGGCCTACTTCCGGTTGTAGAGGCGCATCGTGATCGGCCCGAACACGGCGATCAGCAGCGCCGCCCAGCCCAGCGACCACAGCACCTCGGCCGTCGGCCAGTCGCCGTCCATGAGGCCGCGCACGGCGGACGCGACGTGCGTGACGGGGTTGTTGTTGACGAAGGCCTGGAGCCAGCCCGGCATCGTCTCGGGCTTCACGAAGATGTCGCTGAGGAACGTCAGCGGGAAGATCACCATCATGCTGACGCCCATCACCGACTTCTCGGTGCGCAGCAGCAGCCCGAACATCGTCCAGATCCACGAGAACGCGAAGGAGAAGACCAGCAGCACCGCGATGGCCGCGATGACGCCGAGCACCCCGCCGTCCGGCCGGAACCCCATGATCAGGCCGACCGCGAGCATCACGACGGACGCGATCGTGTAGCGCAGGGCGTCGCCGAGGAGGTACCCGACCATCACGGACGGGCGCCAGATCGGGAGCGTACGGAAGCGGTCGAAGACGCCCTTCTCGATGTCGGTGTTGACCGAGATGCCCGTGTACATCGTGATCATCACGACCGACATCACGAGGATGCCGGGCAGCAGGTACTGGATGTACTCGCTCGGGGAGCCGGCCAGGGCGCCGCCGAACAGGTACGTGTACATCAGCACCATCATCACGGGGAACGCCGTGACGTCGAAGAGCTGCTCCGGCACGTGCTTGATCTTGAGGATCGCGCGCCAGCCGAAGGTGAGCGACGCGGACACGGCGCTGGGCCGGGGCGGGCGCTCCTTGGCGATGAGCAGCTCGGCGAGGGACTCGGCGCTGACCGGGGCGAGCTCCTGCGCTTCGGTACTGGGGGTGGTCGTGATGCTCATGCCGTCGCCTCCTCGGACTTCTGGTCCTGTCCGGACTTCGGGTCCTGTACAGGGTTCTGGTCCTGCACGGGCTGGTCGGTGAGGGCCAGGAACACCTCGTCGAGGCTGGGCTGGCCGAGGGCGAAGGTGTCCACGGTGATGCGGGCGGCGGCCAGTTCGGCGAGCGCGCGGGAGGCCTGCTCGGCCGCGCCCCGGCCGTTGTCGGTGCCGCCGACGCGGGCGGTGAGCGCCACGGGGTCGGGCTCCAGGACCACCTGGGCGTCGAGCACGGTGTTCAACAGCCGCTCGGCGTCCGGGCGTTGGTCCGCGTCGCGCAGGCGTACGTGGACGGATCCGGAGCCGACCGACGACTTCAGCTCGCCCTTGGTGCCCTCGGCGATCACGCGGCCCTTGTCGATGACGGCGATCCGGGCCGCCAGCTGGTCGGCCTCGTCGAGGTACTGGGTGGTCAGCAGGACCGTCGTGCCCTGCGCGACGACCGCGCGGACGATCTCCCACACCTGGTTGCGGCTGCGCGGGTCGAGTCCGGTGGTCGGCTCGTCCAGGAACAGCAGGTCGGGGGTGTTGAGGATGGACGCGGCGATGTCGATACGGCGCCGCATGCCGCCCGAGTAGTTCTTCACCTGGCGGCTTGCGGCATCCAACAGGCCGAAGGCGTCGAGGAGTTGGTCGGCGCGCGCGGCCGCCGGCTTCTTGCCGTGGCCGGTCAGGCGGGCGAGCAGCACGAGGTTCTCGTGGCCCGTCAGGTCCTCGTCGACCGACGCGTACTGTCCGGTGAGGCTGACGCGGGAACGCACCGCGTCGGCCTCGCGCACCACGTCGTGGCCGAAGACATGGGCCTCGCCCGCGTCGGGCCGCAGCAGCGTGGCGAGCATCTTCACGGCGGTGGTCTTGCCCGCGCCGTTCGGCCCGAGCACTCCGTAGACCGTGCCGGCCGGGACGGTCAGGTCGATGCCGTCGACGGCGCGGTTGTCGCCGAAGGTCTTGACGAGGCCCGCGGTCTCGATGGCCAGGCCGGTCGTGGTGGCGGTGGTGCTCATGTCGGGTGCCCCTCTCGGTCACGTCACAGAGGAAGACCGGTGCTGCGACGGGAACTCATCGGCCGCCCGCCCGGCGCCACCGGGCCTCCGGTGGAGCACTGGGCCGAACGGGTGTTTCCTGGACGTGGGGGCGTGGGGATCTTGGGCTCACCTTTGGGAGGCCGATCATGCGCCGAACCACTCCGGCCCTGGCTGCCGCCGGGCTTCTGGCGGGCGGACTGCTCGCCGTGACCGCCGCGGCACCGGCCAGTGCGAACAGCGGGGACGTCGTCTGGGGGACGGTCGTCTCGCAGTCCGATCTCAACCTGCGCTCGGGGCCGAGCACCTCGGCATCCGTCGTGTACCGGCTCGCGCCGGGCAGCCAGGACCGTATCGAGTGCGCCACCGACGGCTCGTCCGTGCACGGCACCTCGACCTGGTACTGGTTCACCGGCGCCCGCGGCTGGGCCAGCGCCGCGTACGTCGACACCGGCGGCCACGGCGTGCCGAGCTGTACGTCCGGGGCACCGTCCGACGGGCCGCGGCACGATCATGACCACGGCCCGAGCGGCTGGTACTACCGGGAGACCGAGACCCGGGAGTTCGGCGTCACGTACTAGTTCGGCATCATGCGTCGGAACGATAGAACGTACGTTCTATACGGGTGCGTACTCGCTCGCCGAGTAGTACCGGTAGTACGTGCCCACGAACGTGGACGCCCCGACGATCAGGCCGAGCATGATCGACCACAGGATCGCGGGATCCGAGAGGCTGTGCAGGAAGCCGACCGCGATGCCGGCGAACGCGCCCCAGGCCGAGGCCCGCGCGAGGAAGTGCCGGCCCGCCTGTTGCTTCGACCAGTGGTGGATGCCGAAGCAGAGCGCCGCCACGATGATGCCCGTGACGAAGCCGAGCGCGATGTTGCCTCCGGTGACCTCGCCGCCGAAACGGTCGATGCTCGCCGCCCAGAAGCCGTACGCGATGCCGGTCACGACGGGAACGACGACGGCCGCGCTCGTCGGGGAGAGCGCCGCACCACTGGTGCCGCGTCCGGCGGTGCTGCGTCCGGTGGTGCCACGTCCGGGTGCGGGTGCCGCATGCTGAGCCATGACGGGCTCCTTTCTGCCAGGCCCCCTCGGATGCCCCGAGTTCCGCTTTCTTCGCCTTCCATTGACCTCTCGTGGCACGCCCTTCGCAACATGCGCGCGGTGGCGCTCCGTGTTTCGCTGAGCGCATGAACATCCTGCTCCTGGGCGCCACCGGCATGGTCGGCAGCCGTATCGCCGCAGAGGCCCTGGGCCGCGGCCACAGCGTGACCGCCGTCAGCCGCTCGGGCGACGTTCCCGTCGCCGGTGTCACGGCCGTCGCGGCGGACGTCTCCGACGTGCAGCGGCTGTCGGAACTCGCGGGCGGGCACGACGCCGTGGCCTCCGCCCTCGCGCCGCCCCGTGACGGATCCGACCCGCAGAAGCCGTTCCTCGCGCTCAACCAGTCCGTGGTCGCCGGGGTGCGCGGGTCCGGGGTCGCGCGGCTCGTGGTGGTCGGCGGGGCGGGCAGCCTGGAGGTCGCGCCGGGCGAGGCGCTGGCGGACCAGCCGGACTTCCCCGACGCGTACCGCGGCGAGGCGCTCGCGCACCGGGACGTGCTCGCGTATCTGCGCACGGTCGACGACCTCGACTGGACGTACATCTCGCCGGCCGCGGAGATCGGCCCGGGGGAGCGCACCGAGGAGTTCCGGGTCGGCGGCGACCGGCTGATGCAGGACGCGAACGGCGAGAGCCGGATCAGCGCGGAGGACTACGCGCTGGCCTTCGTCGACGAGATCGAGCGCGACGCGCACTCCAGGAAGCGCATGTCGGTGGCGTACTGAGCCACGGCCCCCTGAACGGCCGAGTCCGCGGTCTCCTCCTTCGGCCGGTACGCGTACAGCTCGGCGTCCGCCTCGTTCTGGTACGGCGCGTGCTCCGCGGTCCTGCGGAGCACGGTGATCGCGGCGTCGTCGCTCGGCGGGCCGTACCGGTGCTCGCGCAGGTCCTCCGCCAGGCGGCGCAGCAGCGCCTCGGGCGGCTCCTGCGCGCCGCGCGGGGACACCAGTCGCGGCAGCCGCTCGCGTACGGGGTAGAAGGTGCCGTCCTCGTCACGGCACTCGGTCACGCCGTCGGTGAAGAGGATCAGCGTGTCCCCGACCCCGAAGGGCAGCCGGGCCACGCCGGGCCCCGCGGCGCTCAGCGTGCCCATGCCGAGGGGGAGTCCGGCCGGGAGGTCGGGGGTGTGCACGCGGCCGTCCGCGGTGACGACCAGCGGCGGCTCGTGCCCGAAGTTGACGACGTCGACCACATCGGGGGACGTCGGCGGGAAGTGCAGCAGCAGTCCGGTGGAGAACGCGTCCGTGAGGCCCTCGTCGTTCGTGAGCCGGGTCCAGGCGCTGTAGCGCTGCATGGCGATCTCCAGGCGCCGGGCCACCTCGTCGATCCGCTCCTCGTGGTACGCCGCCTCCCGGAACGCGCCGAGCAGCCACGCCGACGCGGACACCGCGGGCAGGCCCTTGCCACTGACGTCGCCGAGGACGGCGCGTACCCCGTACGGCGAGGGCTGGAAGTCGTACCAGTCGCCGCCGACGCGGGCCGCGCGGGCGGCGGGCTGGTAGAAGTCGGCGATGCGCAGGTCCTCGAAGCGCTCGGGCAGTCCGCGCATCACCGCGCGCTGCGTGGCCTCGGCGATGTCCGTGAGGGCCTGGAGGCGGGCCCGCTGCTCCTCCCTGCGACGGGCGATGAGCACGCCGAGCAGGCCACCGGTGCCGATCATCAGCGGGCCGAGCACGGCCCAGCCGCCGCTCGGCAGCGGCGCCACGGCCTGCAGCCCCAGGTAGGCGATGATCAGCAGCCCGGTGACGACGGCGGTGACGATCACGGGGGCGAGCAGCGCCACGACGATCGGCACGAGGCCGAGCAGGGCGCGCGCCCGGAAGTCCGCGGGCGTCGCCACGTCGAGCGTCGTGATGATGAGCGCCATCACCGCGACGAGCAGCACCACGGCACGCCAGCCGCCCGTGGGGCGGGAGGCGGAGGGAGCCGCGCCACGGATCGAGGAGTAGAAGCTGCTGGAGCTGCGGGATGTCATCACATATGAGAATGCGGGGCATTCGTCGCGAGGAGTAGGGACCAAGGTCCGTACGCCGGTGAGATCCGGGTCTCAGTGCACCGGGACGCTCACGAAGCGTGAGGTCACGTGGAGGTCCGCCGCGATCAGCGCCGCGGTGTCCCGCAGCGCCTCGGTCCACGCGTCGTCGTCCCCGCGGCCCTGGTGGGCGGTGACGTCGAGCGCGGACACGACCCGGCCCGCCCGGTCCCGCACCGGCACGGCGACGGACCGCAGCCCTGCCTCGGGCCCGTCGGCCACGGCCGACTCCCCGTCGCCCCGGAGCAGCAGCCCGGCGGCCGTGTCCTTCGCGGGCAGCCGGGAGCCGACGCCGATGTCGACGCTCATGACCCGGCGCGGCGTCACTCGCGCGGTGCACCGCACACGGTTGCCGTCCGGCACGGACAGGCCGACGGATTCACCGAGCCGCTTCGACAGGGCCGCGAGGTGCGGGGCGGCGATGCGGGGGAGCGTGGTGCGGGAGAGCGGGGCGCAGCCGAGGGTGAGGACGCGGGGGGTGAGGCGGAAGGCGCGGTCCTCGTGGGTCACGTAGCCGAGGTGCTCGTAGGTGATGAGGGCGCGGCGGGCCGTCGCACGGGCGAGCCCGGTGGCCTCGGCGATCTCGGTGAGCGTCAGGGTGGGGTGGGCGCCGTCGAACGCGGTGAGCACGCGGAGGCCTCTGGCGAGTGACTGGATTGTTGCGGGAGCTTCATCCTCGGTTGCGGGGCTCTGCCCCGAGCCCCGCTGGCTCTCGTCCAAGAGCGGGGCTTGATTCAGCTCCGCTTCCATCTTGCGTACACACGTCTCCAACGGCCCCCGCACCGCCCCCGCCAGCTCCCCGGCGGCATGCCGGCTCGTATGGCTGACCACGCTCACCGCGCACACCACCGACCCGTCAGGACCCCTCACCGGCACCGCCACCGCGACAAGCCCCCGCTCCACCAGCTGATCGTCGACCGCGAGGGAAAGGCCGTCCCGGAACACAAGACCCGGCGCACACCCACCCCCCGGCAGCGCGTCGCCCACCCGGAAGCTGATGGACAGGGCGCGCCTGCGCAGCACCTGGTGGACGAAGCGGATGCCGTCGCCGTCGGGGACCGCGAGGGAGACGGATTCGTCGAGCTCGTCGGCCAGTTCGTCGGCGAGCGGGCCGAGGACCCCCGGCACCCGCAGCGCGTCCAGGCAGGCGTTGGCGACGGTCATCAGGGGCGGGGCGAGCGAGGCGTCACGCCCGTCGAGGCGTACGAAGCCCAGGTGGGCGAGGGTCGCGCAGATCCGGTCGACCGTGGAGCGGGCCAGGCCCGTGGTGCGGGCGAGGTCGGCGAGGGCGAGCGTGCCGTCCCCGCTCTCTGCGGCCGTGAGGCTCCGCAGCACGTCGAGGCCGCGCATCAGCGGGGCGACGGCCTCGGCGGGCGGCTGCGGGGTCACGGACGGGGACGGCACGGTCGGCACTTCGAGCACGGGGCCACGGTAAGCGACCACGGAGACCGCGTGGACGACACAGTCGACTATCGGCCGAGCAGTTCGATGATCCGGTCGAGGGTGGCAGGGGCCAGATGCCGGCGCAGCGCCTCGACCACATCGTCCGGGGTCCCCCGGCTGTCGATCTTGATTACGCCGTAATCGCGGCCGCGCTTCTCCTTGCGGGCGGCCGGGACGGTCGCGGCGGCATCCGGCTCGCCGGGGAGCACCTGTTCGTCCTTCGGGAGGCGGGCGATGCGGCGGGCGTCCTCGATGGAGACGCGGCCGTCGGCGAGCGCCTCCTGGATGTCCTCGCGCAGCTTCATCAGCGACAGGCGCTGGGAGATGAAGCCCTGCGTCTTGCCGATCCGGGCGGCGACCTGGCGCTGCGAGTAGCCGTAGGAGGTGATGAGGCCCTGGATGGCCTGGGCCTGCTCCAGTTCCGTGAGGTCGTCGCGCTGTACGTTCTCGATCAGCGCGTCCTCGTCGGAACGCGTCGCATCGTCCCTGACCAGGACCGGAACCTCGTCCAGGCCCGCCATCCGGGCCGCCGCGAGCCGCCGGTGGCCGTGCAGGACGACGTACGGGGCGTTGCCCACGGCCTCCTTGTGGTGCGGGCGCGCGGCGAGGAAGACGGCGGCGGAGACGACGCCGAGGGCCTGGAGGACGCCGCGTTCGCGGACCGTCTCGGCGAGCCCGTCGAGGTCGCGCAGCTCGTGCCGCGGGTTGTCCGGGTTCTCGGTGAGGTCGCCGATCGCGACGGTGAGCGGCTTGGTGTCGGGGCGTCTGCGCTGGGCGGGCGCCGCGGCCTGCTCCTCGGCGGCCGCCTTCTCGGAGGACAGGAGCGAGGACAGGTCGGTACGACGCCCCATCAGACGGTCACCTTCTTGCTGCGGGAGGACTTGGCGGCGGGCTTCGTGGCGGTCTTGGTGGCGGTCTTCGCGGCAGCCGGAGTGGCGGTCGTCTTGGTGGTCTTCGCGTCGGCCTTCTTGGCCGTCTTCTTGGTGCTCCGGGCCGGGGCCGGGATCGCCGCGAGGCCCACCTCAAGCGCGAGCCGGAAGAAGTCCTCGCGGGCCTGGAGCGCGACCCGGTTGGCGCCGTACTGCGTGACGACGAGGCCGTCCGCGCTGGCCCGCGTGTGCAGCTTGTAGTGGCGCACTACGGTGCGCGCGAGCGGCCAGTCCTGCGCCTCGACGAACGCGCGGGTCTGCGCCAGATCGGCCTTGCCGTCGCGCGGGTCCCAGTTGTTGATGACCACGCGGAAGGGCAGGCCACGGGGCTTCACGACCCGCTCCACCGTGCGCTGCGTGGGCTGGAAGCCGAGCGGCTCCGGCTCGATGGGGACGATGACGTCGGTGGCGTTGGAGAGCACCGCGCGCAGGGCGTCCGCGGCCGCGCCCTTGCCGAGGGGGTCGGTGCCGTCGTCGTCGGCGAGGTCGAGCCAGCCCGGGGTGTCGACGAAGACGTGCTGGGCGGACGGGATACGGGAGAGCGCCGCGAGCCCCGAGAGGTCGTCGTGGGCCTGCACGAAGTCGAAGGGGAGGCCCTCGCCGACCCGCTCCGACCACCACACGGCCGAGCCCTGCGGGTCGATGGAGACGGCGACGACGGGCGGCCGCTCGGCGTCGGGGGCGCCCGCGCCGAGCACGTCGGCGGTGACGGCCGCGAGGTTCACGGCGAGCGTGGACTTGCCCACGCCGCCCTTCTGATTGAGGATCACGTGTACGTTTGCCACGAAAGCTCCCTAACTCAATGAACCGGGAAATCCGGTGCATTTGGGGCGGTTGTCCGTGGTCACTCTGGCAGCGTGGGCGCCGCGGGGCGGGGTGTACACGCCGGGGAGCGCAGGCCGCGCAGCAGCAGGGGCGTCGCGAGCAGCAGCACTCCGGCGAGCGCGAGCGCCCCGCGCGTCCCGATCAGCGCCGCGAAGACGCCCCACATCAGCGTGAGCGCGGCGGTGACGGCCCGCTGGGTGACGGTCCAGGCGGACAGCACCCGCGCCACCCGGTCGTCGTCCGTCAGCCGCAGCCGCTCGGCCGCCATGACGGGGTTGAAGACGGCGCAGCACGTGATGAGGCCGAACTCCACGACGACCACCACGAGCATCCCCGCGACCCCGGGCCCCACGAACGCGAGCCCGATCGGCCAGCACGCCCGGACCGACCCGCTCACCAGGAGCACCCGCCGCTCCCCGTACCGCCTCACCAGCGGCCCGGTGAGCCGGGAGCCGGCGAGCCCGCCCAGGCACGGGATTCCGAAGACCAGGCCGTACTGCCAGGGGGCGAGGCCCAGGTCGTCGAGGAGCAGCACCGCCATGAGCGGGGCGCCCACCATGATCAGGGCGTTCACCAGGCTGTTGTTGAGGAACAGGGCGCGCAGCCGGGGCTGCCGCCACAGATGGCGCCAGCCCTCCGCGATGTCGGCGGCGCTGAACCGGCCGCCGTTCGCGCTGCGCGCGGGCTTCGGCTCGGGTGTGCGGATGGCGCGTACGCCCACCGCCGACAGGACGTAGCTCACCGCGTCCAGGAGGACCGTCGTCAGCGGCCCGAACGCGCCGATGAGCGCGCCGCCGAGCGGCGGTCCGACGGCCGTGGCGGTCCACTGCGTCGACTCGAACCGGGCGTTGGCCGCCAGCAGGCCCTCGTCCGGGACGAGCGCCTTGAGGTGGGCGCCGCTCGCCGCGCGGAACACGATGTCGGCGGCGGCCACGACCACGGAGACCAGGACGAGTTGAGTGAAGGTCAGCGCGTCGAGGGCGTACGCGAGGGGCAGCGTGAGCAGGGCCGCGCAGCGCACCAGGTCCGCGAGGACCAGCACGGGCCGCTTGCGCCGGAACTCGATCCACGGCCCGAGCGGCACCGCGAGCAGCGCGCCCACCGCGAGCCCGGCGGCCGACAGGAACGACACCTGCGCGGCGCCGCTGTGCAGCACCAGGACGGCGATCAGCTGGAACGCGTCGAGCGCGAGCCACGAACCGGCGGTGCTCACCGCGAAGGCGGCCCACAGCCACCCGAAATCCCGCCCGAGCCGCATGCCCCGACCTCTCGTCCCCGCCACTGGTTCCCGCCCCTGATTCCCGTCTCCGACCGGGAGATACAAGCTCCGAACGGCGCGCCGCGGCAAACAACCGGCACCCATATCCGTACAACCAATGGTTGTATGGAGAGCGTGGACCCGGAAACCGTACGCACCTTCGTCGCCGTCGCCGACGAGGGGCAGATCCAGATCGCCGCCGCCGAGCTCGGCATCACCCAGCAGGCCGCCTCCAAGCGCGTCGCCGCCCTGGAGCGGGAGCTCGGCGTGCGCCTCTTCACGCGCGCCCCGCGCGGCGCCCGGCTCACCCTCGACGGCGAGACCTTCCTGCCGCACGCGCGGGAGCTGCTCGCGGTCGCCGAGCGGGCCGCCGACTCCGTGCGCGGCGGCGGGCGCCCGCTGCGCGTGGACGTGCTCGGCTCCAACGTGATCACCAACGGGGTCGTGCAGGACTTCCACCAGGCCCACCCGCACCTCCCGCTCGACGTCGTCGCCCTCGGCCACGGTGGGCGGGCCGCGCTCGCGTCCGTACGGGAGGGGCGCATCGACGCCGCGTTCTGGACGCGCGCCGTGCCCGAGGACCGGCTGCCGCGCGAGGTGCGCAGCGCCCGCGTCATCGACGAGCCGGCCATCATCGTCACCGGCGCGGCGCACCCCCTGGCGGACCGCCCCGAGGTCACGCCCGCCGAGCTGGCCGGGCACCGGATCTGGATGCCCGGCATGGTCAAGGGCAGCGAATGGGCCGCGTATTACGAGGAGTTGGAGCGCGCCTTCGGTCTCACCATCGACGTCGGCGGCACCACCTTCGGCGGCGGCCACCTGCTGCGGACGGTCGCGGCGGCGGACGACGTGGCCACCATCATGGGCACCCGCACGCCCCTCACCCGCCCCGCCGACATCGAGCTCCGGTTCATCCCCGTACGCCGTCCGACGCCGCTCTACCCGCTGTCGCTGCTGTGGCGGGACGACAACCGGCACCCCGGTCTCGCGGCGCTCCGTGCGTATCTGACGGACCGGTACGAGCGGCAGGAGGACGGCTCGGGCGACTTCTGGACGCCGGGCTGGGCGCGTTGAGGCCGGGCTCGGCGCGCTGAATGTCGGGTTGGGCGCGTTGACGCCGGCGGTAGCCCACACGGCTGGCCACCACATGCGTGAGGCGGCGGGGGCCCGCAGGCTCGGAACATGCGCATCCGTACACCGCTCGTCGCCGCCACCGTCGCCAGCCTCCTGCTCCTGACCGCTTGCGGGGACGACAGCAAGCCGGACCCCATGCGGAAGGACCAGTGGGCCCTCGACGCGATGAAGCTGCCGGCCGCCTGGGACACGTCGAAGGGCGACGACACGACCATCGCCGTCGTCGACTCCGGCGTCGCCACCGACCACCCAGACCTCAAGGGCCGGCTCGTCGACGGCCACGACTTCGTCGACGGCGACGACGACCCCAAGGACCTCAACGGCCACGGCACCCACGTCTCCGGCATCGCCGCCGCCCACACCGACAACGGCGTCGGCGTCGCGGGCGGCGCGCCCGGCGCCAAGATCATGCCGGTGCGGGTGCTCGGCGCGAACGGCTCCGGGTCCAACGGCAACATCACCAGGGGCATCGTCTGGGCCGCCGACCACGGCGCCGACGTCATCAACCTCTCGCTCGGCGAGGGCGTCCTCATGACGAAGCTGCTCCAGGGCGGCATCCTCAACCAGGCCATCCAGCACGCCCACGACAAGGGCGCGGTGGTCGTCGCCGCGGCAGGCAACGACGGCGCGGACACCCAGCCGTACAAGGTGGACACGCCGGTCCTGGTGGTCGGCGCGAGCACCGAGAAGGGCACGGCGGCCGACTTCTCCAACTTCGGTGCGGAGCAGGCTGTTTCGGCCCCCGGCGAGGACATCCTCTCCACGCTGCCGACGTACACGACGAAGGAGACCCTGAAGGACACGTCCGGCTACGGGAAGCTCTCCGGCACGTCGATGGCGGCGCCCTACGTCTCCGCGCTCGCGGCGCTCCTGCACCACCAGGGGCTCGACCCCGACGAGATCATCTCCACGATCCGGGAGACGGCCACCAACCCGAAGCACAACGACAAGCTGGGCCTCGGCATCGTGGACGCGGAGGCGGCGGTGAAGAAGGCGGACAAGGACTCGTAATCAGTCGTCGTGATCAGTCGTTGTGATCAGTCGTCGTGGGTCTCGGGCTCGTCGTTGCGGCTGTTCCGCCTGCGCACCCGGCGCATCCGGAACACCGCGGCCAGGACGATGAGCCCGACGCCCGCCGCCACCACGGCGATCGCCCCGGACGACACCGACGTCACGTCGACCTCGAAGGTCATCTCGTCGCCCCACGGCTTGCCGTCGCTCGTCGTGTAGAGCTGGGCCGTCAGATGCGCCTTGCCGTTGGCCTTCGCGGTGACGTCGATCTGGGAGGTGTGGCTCGCCGAGCCCTCGGCCGACACGGAGATCACGCCGTCGTTGACCTTGAGGCGCTCGGAGTCGCTCGACGTGACGCGCAGTTCGAGCCCGGAGACCTCCTGCTGGAGCGCGTTGTCGACCGTGACCGGGATCGAGGCGTCGCCCGACGTGACCGTGACGGTCGTCTTCGGCACCAGCCGCAGCGACTTCACCGACGCCGACAGGAAGTCCGTCGTACGGTCCTGGAACGTCCGCTGCGCCGAGTCCTCCTCGATCCGCCAGGCGGTGGCCAGGGCGCGGGCCATCGCCGCGTGCACGGACGCCGTGGTGTCCTTCGGGTCGGCGAGCACCTTGCTGAGGGTCGCGAGCCGGTCCAAGTTGCCTGCCGCATCGGTCAGTTGGTCCTTGTCCAGCTCGTCGGCGCGCAGCCGCGCCGGGTACGCGGACGGGGACGCGGCCGTCCCCTTCACCGGGTCGTCGTCGGCCGCGCGGAGGTCCTGGAGGTCGAGCCAGCCGTCGTCGGTGCCGGAGTCGATGGCGGCGCCGAGCGCGTCCGCCGCCGTTCCCGACATATTGCGGGGCGGTACGAGGACCGGGCGGGCGTTCGCCTTCACGAGAGCGGTGATGTGGTCGACGGTGTCCTTGTCGGCGGTGTCGGGGCTCGCGGAGGCGTTCGCGCTCGGGGACGACGTGGAGTCGCCGGACGACGGCGACGGTGACGGTGACGGTGACGGGGATGTCGCGGAGGGTGTGGGGTCGGGCGCCCGGTCCTTGACGCGGCCGAGCGCGGTCGTGAGGTCGGCCTCGTAGGGCAGCGCCGTCATCGCGTCGTCGCCGCTGCCCACGGTCACCGGGTCTGCGCCCGCGGGCGTGAGCCCCTGGCCCGAGGCGAGCACCCGCGTCACGCCCAGCTTGGCGCCGAGCGCGGTCACGTCGGAGTCGAGCGCCCCGTCGGCGGGCCAGCCGAGCCCCGCGCGGGTGCCGATGCCGAGGATCCGGTCGACCCGCTTCTTCGTGTCGGCCGCGAGCCCGGACACGACCTCCGTGAGGTCGTCGGTGTCGGTGCCGGGGTGATGGGCCAGCGAGGCGAGGTCCGTGTCGGCGTACGGGAGGAGCCAGACCTCGCGGCCCTCGACGGCGTCCCGCAGCGCGCTGAGCCAGGAGCGGGCCGCGCTCTGTCCCGTGCCCTCGGTGGTGTCCTGAGGGCTGGCGGAGTCGGAGTTCTTCGCGACGCGGTAGCCGGTGGACATCTCCTGCGCGGCGATCACCACATCCGGGTCGAGCACCCAGCTGACGTCGCGGCCCTTGCCCGCCTCGACGACCTCGCGCAGCCGGCCGCCGGGCGCGAACAGGCCGGCGAGCGAGTCGTCGTCGAAGACCGGCTTCGCGTCCGCCCCCGAGCCGAGGGCGGCCGCCGTCATGTGCGGGGTCGCGGTCACCGGCCAGACGACGGCGGCCTGCGTGGGGTCGTCCGCCGCGGTCGCCTCCGGCGTCGTACCGGGGAGGGCCGTGGCCCCGAGCACCATGGCGCACACGACCCAGGCCCGTGCCGTCCCGTTCCTCGCCATGCCGCCTCGTTCCCCTCTGCCGCCGGTCCCTGAGGTCTTGAGGTAACACCGTGGAGGGGGCCGGTACGAGGACCGGACGGCCGGGCGGCGCGTCGGCGTCAGCCCTCCCGCTCCTCCAGTTCGGAGCCGATCCGCAGCAGGTTTCCGTCCGGGTCGACGAGCGCGAACTCCCGCATCCCGTACACCGTGTCGTCCGGCTCGACGAGCCGCGGCGTCGCGTCGGGAGCCTGGCTCAGGCCGACGCCCCGCCACTCCTCGTACAGCGCGTCCGCGATGTGCGCGCCACCGTCGAGCCGCAGGTACGCGGCGTGCGCGGTGCTCAGCGGGTCGGTGTCGGGGGCGTGGAAGAAGTGCAGTTCGACGGTGTCGCGGACGAGGATCAGATAGCCGTCGTCCGGATAGTGGGCGTCGGCGGTGAAGCCGAGGTCGGCGTAGAAGGCGACGGTCGCCTCCAGGTCGCGGCCGGGCATGACCGGGGCGACGCGGCCGGTCGTCGGGGTGCGGGACATCGGGCCTCCAGGGGCGCTCGGCCGGGGCGCCGATGTCGCCCGATAGAGTGCGGCTCCCGACGTCGACGGCCTTGACGTGACCTTCCTGAGCATGACGTACGACCTACGAGGTACCTGGCAGTGACTCCCGCGACACCCGCGTCTCCCGCGCACCCCGCAGGACCCGTGGCGACCGTCGTCGGGATCGGGGCCGACGGCTGGCCCGGCCTCCCGGACACCGCGCGCACCGCGCTCCTCGCCGCCGACGCCGTCCTCGGCGGACCGCGCCAACTCGCCCTGCTGCCCGCCGAGTGCGCCGCCGAACGCGTCCCGTGGCCCTCGCCCCTGCGCCCCGCCGTCCCTGCTCTCCTCGACCGGTACGCGGGCCGCCGCCTCGCGGTCCTGGCCAGCGGCGACCCGATGTTCTACGGGATCGGCCGGACCCTCACCGAGATCGCGGGCCCCGACGCCGTCCACGTCCTCCCGCACCCGTCCTCCCTCTCCTACGCGTGCGCCCGGCTCGGCTGGCCCGTCGAGGACACCGAGGTCGTGACGCTGGTCGGCCGTCCGGCGGACCGCCTCACCGCCGCACTGCACGACGGCCGCCGCGTCCTGGTCCTCTCGGCGGGCGCGGACACCCCCGCCGAGGTGGCGGCGCTGCTCACCGCGCGCGGCTTCGGCCCCAGCCGCCTCACCGTCCTGGAACAGCTCGGCACCGAGCAGGAGTCGGCGTACGAGGGCGTGGCCGAGGTGTGGCCGTACGCCCCCGGCGACCCGCTCAACGTCATCGCCGTCGACTGCCGCCGCGGCCCCGACGCCCTGCGTCTCGGCGCGGTACCGGGCCTGCCCGACGCCGCGTACGACAGCGACGGCCAGCTCACCAAGCGCCACGTGCGCGCCGCGACGCTGGCCGCGCTCGCCCCCGCGCCGGGTGAGCTGCTGTGGGACATCGGCGGCGGCTCGGGCTCGATCGCGATCGAGTGGATGCGCACGCACCCCTCCTGCGCGGCGTACACGGTGGAGAAGGACCCGGTACGGGCGGAGCGCATCGCGGGCAACGCGTCCCGCCTCGGCGTCCCGACGCTGCACGTGGTGACGGGCCCGGCCCCCGCCGCGCTGGCCGAACTCCCTTCTCCCGACGCGGTGTTCGTCGGCGGCGGCCTCACGGCACCGGGCCTGCTCGACGCCTGCTGGGCGGCGCTCGCGCCCGGGGGCCGCCTGGTGGCGAACACGGTCACCCTCGAATCCGAGGCCCTCCTGGCGGACTGGTACCGCCGCCACGGAGGCGAGTTGGTGAAGCTCTCCGTCGCGCACGCGGTGCCGGTCGGCGGTTTCACGGGGTGGCGGCAGGCGATGCCGGTCACGCAATGGTCAGTAACGAAAACAGGGGTTGAGGATCGATGACCGTCTACTTCATCGGGGCGGGCCCCGGAGCCGCGGACCTGATCACCCTGCGCGGCGCGCGCACGCTGGCGGCGTGCCAGGTGTGCCTGTACGCGGGTTCACTGGTCCCGGAGGAGCTCCTCTCCGAGTGCCCACAGGACGCACGCCTCATCGACACGGCGAACCTCGACCTGGACGCCATAGAACGCGAATACGTGGCCGCACACGAGGCGGGCCACGACGTCGCCCGCCTCCACTCCGGCGACCCGTCGGTGTTCTCCGCGGTGGCGGAACAGATGCGCCGCCTGGACGCACTCGGCATCCCGTACGAAGTGGTGCCCGGCGTCCCGGCGTTCGCGGCGGCGGCAGCGGCCCTGAAGCGCGAACTGACGGTGCCGACGGTCGGCCAGACGGTCATCCTCACCCGCATCGCCCAGCAGGCCACGCCGATGCCTCCCGGCGAGGACCTGGCGACGCTGGGCGCGAGCGGCGCACTTCTGGTCCTGCACCTGGGCGCCCGCTACGTGGACCGGATCGTCGCGGAGCTCGTCCCCCACTATGGCGAGGACTGCCCGGCGGCGGTGGTCGCCTACGCCAGCCGCGCCGACGAACTGGTCCTGCGCGGCACGCTCGCCGACATCGCGGACCAGGTGAAGGGTGCGGGTGTGCTGCGCACGGCGGTCATCCTGGTGGGCCGCACGCTCGGCGCCTCCCAGTTCCGCGACAGCCACCTGTACTCGACGGAACGCGACCGTCACGTGTGCTGAGTCGGGGAACTCAGATCTCGTAACTCAGGTCTCGTGAACGGTGGACCGGCGCCCGATATGCACGACCCACGCCACCAGCTCGCCGTTGTCGATCGTGTAGATCACGCGGTAGTCGCCCACTCGGAGGCGGCGCCTGTCGGGCTGGGAAACCAGCGCGGTGGTGTTGAAGCCGAGCGGATCGCTCTCCAGCTCGGTCAGTTTGGCCAGGATGCGGAGTGCCATGGCGCGCGGGATCTTGCGCAGTTCGGCCTGTGCCTCGGGGTGGAAGACGGTGCGGTACTCACTCACCGCGCGCCAACGTCTCCCGCATGACGTCCTCGATCGGGACGCCGGCCGAGGGCTTCGCCATGCGCTCGTCGATGATGCGGTTGATCTCGCGCTCTTCCCATTCCTGGTACTTCCGCAGCACCTCGATGGACACAACCGCGGCGACCTCTTTGCCGCGGCGCGTGATCACCGTGGGCACGTCGTCCCGGTCGGCCCGCTCCACCACTTCGGCCAGGTGCGCGCGGACATCGCGGATGGACTCTATGGGCAGCGGCTGCGTCATACGCTCAAATGTACCTAGTGTGCCATGTGTACACATGGTGGCCGATGGCCGTTGAACCGGCTCACCGGGCCCTCCTGCGCGTGAACGTGAGCCTCGCGCCCGCCTGCGCGGCTTCCGGTGGTCTGCTCCTGAGCCACGGCCGGGTCGGGAGGACGGGCAGCCTGCCGGTGTTCAGGGCGAACTGCGGGAGCGAGACGTCGAACGTCGCCGCTATCGCGTCCAGCGCGCGGTTCTCGTCCGAGAGGTCGGCGGCGGGTCCTGAGGGGTCGGGGAACAGCAGGGCGGGGGAGAGCGCGGCGGGGATCGCGCCCGTTTCCTGGCGCTCGTTCTCGTGGACCGTGAAGGCGTACCGCTGCTCACCGTCCTCGGCGCACGCGAAGTGGAACAGGCCGGGCTCCCACCAGACCGTGAGGGCGCGCGTGCCGCGGGACAGGGTGGTGCCCGGGTGCGTCAGACGGTCCGGGTCGAAGGCCGGCAGGCGCCCCGGATCTGCGTCCGGCCAGGGGCCGCCCGAATCGAAGGCGAAGCTCCAGCCGTCCCGGGCGCCGATCCTGGCCAGAGGGGTGCGGGGGCCCTGCCGTCGCGGCTGCGCGAAGGGAAGGTTCCGCAGGTCGGACTCGGCCGCCACGGGCTCCAGCGGTCCCGCACCGAACCGCTCCACCAGTTCCTCGGGGCGGATGTCCTCCACAAGAACGAACCGGTAGGCGTCCCGGCGCAGTTCGGCCCTCGGGTGCCACTGGGTCAGCCATCCGAGCCCGTCGCGCACCACCACCGGCTTCGGCTCATTCCGGTCGGCGGGCGCGGCTGCCGCCTGACCGGCGCGGGGCGTGGTGAGCAGTTCCCGGCCGCGTTCCGGCGTGACGACCGGGCCCAGCAGCGGGTCGCCGAGCAGGCCGAACGGTGCCACGTGGTCGTCCCGGTACGGCTCCCAGCGCGGGATCGCCGCCGCGAGCACCCGCCAGGCGCCGTCCGTGTCGCCCCAGCGCGCCAGCTCCCTGGCCTCGACGACCGCGCGCCCGAAGGGCCCCGGCGACGCGTACTCGTACGTACGCTCCCTGATCCGCGCCAGCACGGCCGCGGCCCGCTCCCGGTCCGTCGCGTAGTCCTCGGTCACAGGGCCGAGCACGAGGTCGTCGCGCTGCCCGCCCTCACGCACGTGGTGGAGCGCCTTCAAGGGCAGCACCTCGCCCGCGTACAGCGGATCGTCCATGCGCGGGTCGACCGGCACCCAGCCGCCGCCGTCGCCGAGCAGTGTCCGCAGCTGTGCGGCCAGCAGGCCGGCCCGGGGTCTGCCGAGCTCCCCCGCCTCGCGGAAGACGTCGAGCGCGTCGTCCAACTCGCCTCTCAGGCAGGCGAGTCGGGCCTCCTCCACCCGGGCGTCGAGGTCCCGCGTCACTCTGTTCTCGAAGCCGGAGTGGTCGCCGCCCAGTCGGTAGAACTCCTGGTACATGTCCTCCATGAACGCGCGGAACGACGCGTACCGGCCCGGCCGTTCACCACCCCACCCGTGGTAGACGTACACCGCCCACTCCCCGTCGTCGCCCACGTTGCCCGGGTCGAGCAGCACATCCGTCATGTCCGAGTCGAGCGACAGCTGTAGCGCCCGCCCCCACATGCCGGCCAGGAGTACCTCGTCGTCGGGTGCGTCCTCGTCCAGATACTCCTCGTACAGCGCCTGCTGCCCGTACGGATCCCCGTACGGCCCGATGTCCGCCGCCCCCGCCAGCAGATAGACCCAGCCGCCGGCGTGCCGCCACCCGTCCGTCGTCTCGAGGAACCCGCGCAACGACGGCGGCAGCGGCATTTCTATCCCGAGCCCCCGGATCCGCTCCTCCAACGCCGAGACGGCCTCCGCCCCAGCCGGTTCGAAGCCCAGCCAGCGGTCCCGCACGACGTCCTCGTCCAGGTCCTCGAACACGTCCGAGTCCTCGGCGCGCCGCGCCTCCAGCCATTCCTCACTCCACCGCTTGAGCAGCGGCCCCCACCCCGAGTTCCCCATGAACGCCAGGATGGCACCCGCCACTGACAACGGCCGTGACGTGTCAGCGCGGTCCCTGTGCCCCGCTCCGGCCGACGACCGTTCCCGCCCGGTCGATGCAGATGACGTCGACCGCGACAGGTGCGCCGCGGAGGACCGAGAGGGCCTCGTCGCGGGCCGTGTTCGCCACCAGGTCGCCCAGGGGGACGCCTGCCGCTGTGCAGAGTTGGAGGGCGGCGAGGCCGGTGTTGGCTTCGGTGACCTCCTGGGCCAGTGCCTCCGACGCGCCGCCCCTGCGGGCCAGTTCCGCGAGGAAGGTCTTGTCGACCTGGGAGCGGCCCGAGTGGAGGTCCAAGTGGCCCGCCGCCAGTTTGGAGAGTTTCGCGAAGCCGCCGCAGATGGTGAGGCGGTCGACCGGGTGGCGGCGGATGTACTTCAGGACCGCGCCCGCGAAGTCGCCCATGTCGAGCAACGCGTCCTCGGGCAGGTCGTGTTCACGGACGACCGTCTTCTCGGACGTCGAGCCGGTGCAGCCCGCCACGTGTGTGCGGCCCGCCGCCCGCGCCACGTCCACGCCGCGGCGGATCGAGTCGATCCACGCCGAGCACGAGTAGGGGACGACGATCCCTGTCGTGCCGAGGACCGACAGACCGCCGAGGATTCCGAGGCGCGGGTTCCAGGTCGAGCGGGCGATCTCCTCGCCGTGGTCGATGGAGATCGTGACCTCTACGTCGCCGGGGGCTCCCTGCGCCGCAGCCACCCGGTCGATGTGCGTGCGGATCATCTCGCGGGGCACGGGGTTGACGGCCGGTTCGCCGACGGGCAGCGGGAGTCCGGGGCGGGTGACCGTGCCGACGCCGGGGCCCGCCTTGAAGACCACTCCCGAGCCGGGCGGGAGGCGTCGCACCGTGGACCGTACGAGCGCGCCGTGCGTGACGTCCGGGTCGTCGCCGGCGTCCTTCACCACCCCGGCCGTGGCCGACTCCCCGTCCTCGTACGACTCGACCGCGAGGGCGAACGACGGCGTCTGGCCCTTCGGGAGGGTGATCGTCACCGGGTCGGGGAAGTCGCCGGTCAGGAGCGCCGTGTACGCGGCCGTGGTCGCCGCCGTCGCGCAGGCGCCGGTCGTCCAGCCGGGGCGCAGACCGGTGTGCTTGAGTTGGGCGCCGCGTCCACCCTTCGCTTCTGTCTCACCACTCATGGAGTTCCCCGATGCCGCACGTGCTGATTCTCGGCGGGACGACCGAGGCCCGGCGCCTGGCCGAGGCCCTGCACCCGCACGTCCGTGTGACCAGCTCGCTCGCGGGGCGCGTCGCGGCGCCCCGGCTGCCGGTCGGTGAGGTGCGGATCGGTGGGTTCGGCGGTGCCGAGGGGATGGCGGAGTGGGTGTGCGAGCACGCGGTGAGCGCGGTCATCGATGCGACCCATCCCTTCGCCGAGACGATCAGTTTCAATGCGGCGCGGGCCGCCGCCACCGCCCATGTTCCCCTGCTCGCGCTGCGGCGGCCCGGGTGGGTGCCGGGTGTGGGGGACGACTGGCGGGAGGTCGCGTCGCTGGAGGAGGCGGCGGAGGCGGTGCGTGGGGCGGGGCGGGTCTTTCTCACCACGGGGCGGATGGGTCTCGCCGCGTTCGCCCATGTCGACGACGCGCACTTCCTCGTACGGTCCGTGGACGCGCCCGAGCCGCCGTTTCCGCCGCGGATGGAGGTGTTGCTGGACCGTGGCCCGTTCACGCTGGACGCCGAACGCGCGGTCCTCGCGGACCACGCCATCGACGTCCTGGTGACGAAGGACAGCGGCGGTGCGGCGACGTCCCCGAAACTGACCGCCGCCCGCGAGGCCGGGGTGCCGGTGGTCGTGGTCCGCCGTCCCCCGGTACCCGACGGGGTCCCGGTGGCCACGACCGTCGAGGAAGCGGCCGAGTGGCTCAACGCCTCGGGGCTCTGCCCCGGCCCCCGCGGCCTCTCGTCCACAAGCGGGGCTTAAAAGTCGGGGTAGCGGCGTGGGGTCCACGTCACCGTACGGCCGTCCGCACGGGCCACCGCCTGGGTCTGGGACGAGCCGACGATCAGCAACGTACGCATGTCGACGACCTCCGGGTCCAGGTCCGCGAGGCGGATGACGCGGACGCTCTCCTCGGGGCCGCCGACATCGCGCGCGAGCACCACCGGGGTGTCCGGCAGCCGCAGCTCGAGGAGCAGCTCACGCGCCTTGCCCACCTGCCAGGTCCGGCTGCGCGAACCGGGGTTGTAGAGGGCCAGGACGAGATCCGCGGCCGCCGCCGTACGGAGGCGTTCCGCGATGACCTCCCACGGCTTGAGCCGGTCCGACAACGAAATCGTCGCGTAGTCGTGGCCGAGGGGCGCGCCCGCCTTCGCCGCCGCCGCGTTGGCCGCCGTCACGCCGGGCAGCACCCGCACCGGTATCCCCGAGTAGCGGTCCTCCGAAGCGACTTCGAGCACCGCCGTCGCCATCGCGAAGACGCCGGGGTCGCCCCCGGAGACGACCGCGACGCGATGCCCGCGACGGGCCAGGTCGAGGGCGAACTCGGCGCGCTCGGACTCGACCTTGTTGTCCGAGCCGTGCCGCACCTGCCCCGGCCGTTCGGGGACGCGCGCGATGTACGTGGTGTAGCCGACCAGGTCGTCCGCGTTCGCGAGGGCGCCGCGCGACTCAGGGGTCAGCCAGGGCGCGCCCGCGGGACCCGTGCCGACGACCACGACCTCGCCGCGAGCCGGGTCCGGGTCCGCCACCGGTTCCGCGTCGACCCGCGAGGGCAGCACGGCGACGGAGAAGTACGGCACGGATGCCGGGTCGATGTCGGCGAGCGCACCCGTGCGCTCGCCGTCCATGAAGGCGCGCTCGACGTAGCGCGCGTCGTCGAGTCGCCCCGAACTCTCAAGCGCCGCACGCACCTTGGTGAACGTACGCCCCAGCTTCATGACGACCGCGGAGTCCGCCGCGGCGATCCGCGCGGACAGCTCGTCCTCCGGGAGCGTGCCGGGGATGACGGTCAGCGTCTCCTTGTCCTCGCACAGCGGCTGCCCGAGCCGTGCGGCCGCCGCGCTGATGGACGTGACACCCGGGATGACGGTCGTCTCGTAACGGTCGGCGAGCCGCTTGTGCATGTGCTGGTACGAGCCGTAGAACATCGGGTCGCCCTCGGCGAGCACGGCGACCGTGCGCCCGGCGTCGAGGTGGGCCGCGAGCGTCGCGGCGGCCTCGGCGTAGAAGTCGTCGAGCGCGCCCCGGTAGCCGCCGGGGTGGTCCGTGGTCTCGACCGTGAGCGGGTACATCAGCCGCTCCTCGATCTGCTCCTCGCGGATGTGCTCCGCGGCGATCGAGCGCGCGATGGAACGTCCGTGGCGTGCGCAGTGGTACGCGATGACGTCGGCGGAGGCGATCGCCTTCACCGCGGCCACCGTCATCAACTCCGGGTCGCCGGGCCCGAGCCCGACGCCGTACAGCTTGCCCTGCTGGGAAGGCGCGTTGCTCATGCCCGGTCCTCCATGATCTCCGCCTCGGTCGCGATCGCGTTCAGTGCGGCGGCGGTGATGGCGCTGCCGCCCCTGCGTCCCCGTACGACGAGGTGTTCGAGGCCCAGTTCGTTCGCGGCGAGCGCGTCCTTCGACTCGGCGGCGCCGACGAAGCCGACGGGTATGCCGAGCACGGCGGCGGGCTTCGGCGCGCCCTTCGCGATCATCTCCATGAGGTGGAAGAGCGCGGTGGGCGCGTTGCCGATGGCGACGACGGCGCCGTCGAGGCGGTCGCGCCAGAGTTCGAGTGCGGCGGCGCTGCGGGTGGTCCCCAACTCGGCTGCCAGGTCCGGCACTTGGGGGTCACGGAGAGTGCAGACGACCTCGTTGTCGGCGGGGAGCCGCTTGCGGGTGACGCCGCTGGCGACCATGTGGGCGTCGCAGAGGATGGGCGCTCCGGCGCGCAGGGCGGCCCGCGCGTTCGCCACGACGCCGGTCGAGTGGCCGATGTCCTGTACGAGATCCACCTGGCCGCAGGCGTGGATCATGCGGACGGCCACCTGGGCGACGTCGGCGGGCAGCGCCGCGAGTCCGCCCGCGGCTTCCGCGCGGATCGTGGCAAAGGACTCGCGGTAGATCGCCGCGCCGTCCTTCTCGTAGTCGAACACGGTTGGTCTCAGCTCTCGGTGTGGTGGGGGACGGAGGGAACGGTGGTGGTGTGGCTGCCGTCGGGCTGCGCCACGATGTCGACGTACGGCTCGGCGGGGTGCCCGCAGCGGCGTTCGCAGCCGGACCAGTAGGTGGGGAGGGTCGGGTGGGCTTCGTCGAGGTGGACGGTGGCGTCGTGCCGTACGTCGGCGTGGGACTTGGCGCACCCGGGCCGCCCGATACATGCCGCTACGCGGGTCCAGGGGGAGGTGGGGTCGGCCACGAGCCCGGTCTCGGCGAGCCGCTCGATCTGCTCGGGTGTGGCCCCGGGCACGACGACGCTGCGCCAGGGCGTCAGCCGAAGCTCCTGCGGCGGAAGCTGCCCGGCCAACTCGGTGAGCGCGTCCCATTGGCGAGGCCCGATGGCCCCGAGCGGCACGGTGACCACCGGCCGGGCACCGGGGCCGGGCCCAACGTCCTTGTTGCGCGGCACCGGGGGCCGCCTTGCCCACCCTGCCGCCCAAGGCGGCAGATTGCCCAAGGCGGTGGCGGCCGAATTAAGCCCCTGCGGCGATTGAGCAGCGGGGTCCGGGGCGGAGCCCCGAGGCGTCAACGCCGGTTCGGCCGAATTAAGCCCCTGCGGCGATTGAGCAGCGGGGTCCGGGGCGGAGCCCCGTGGCGTCAACGCCGGGTGGGCGGACAGGCGACGGGTCAACTCCTCGGCGGGAAGCCCAAGTTCAGCGACACGCCACACCCGCCCCCCAACCTCCCGCGCAGCCGCCGCGAACACCTCCGCCGCGGCGACCGCGACCTCCGCCGCGCGAGCGTACGGAACCCGCACCCCCACCTCCCCGAGGAACACCTCCGCCTCGCCGGACGGCAAGCCCCGCACCAACACGTCGGGCCGCAGCGCCGCCACGTCCCCCCGACCGTCGTCCAACCCGAACAGAAACCGCCCGGACAACTCCGGCGTGACGGAACTCGCACACAGCCCCGCGTCGAGCCCGGTCAACCACTCCCGCACGTCCACGAACCCGCACCCGTCGAGCCCGGACATCGGCGAAGCCACCACGTTGCGGACCCGCTCGTGCGCGGCGGACGGCAGCAGCCCGGCCGCCCCGAGCACCCCCGCCAACTCCGCCCCGCACCCGTCCTGCAAACCCCGCAACTGCACATTCCCCCGCGAGGTGAGATGCAGCATCCCGTCCCCGAGCCGCCCCGCCGCCCCGGCGAGCGCCCGCGCCTGGTCCACGCCCAGCACCCCGCCAGGGATCCGCACCCGCGCGAGAAACCCGTCGTCGGCCATATGCAGACGCAAAGCACCCGGGCAGGCGTCACCGGAGCCCGTCGAGGCTGCACCCGGCTCAGGGGGCGGGACGGATATGGGGGAGGGGGACATGCCGGGGAGCATACCTATGGGCTCTTTCCACCACCCCGTACCAGGTCGTCGCCCGGCACCGTACGATGCTCGGTGGCTGCCCGGACCCGGTCGGCCATCGCCGGCGACGGCGACAGGGGAGGAAGCCCGGTGTGATTCCGGCGCGGTCCCGCCACTGTGAACTCTCCACACGGAGAGCGAGCCAGGAACTCCCTTACACACGACCACCCGGGGCGCGGACACCCCGAGGAAGGCCAGACGACGCATGCCCCAGCAGCTCCTGCTCCTGTCGACGTCGGACACCGACCTGCTCAGCGCCCGTGCGGCCAACGCCGCCGACGCCCCGGTCACGTACCGCTTCGACAACCCCTCCCGCATCGACGTGGAGACGGACCTGCCGGGTCTCCTCGACGGCGTGGACCTGGTGGTCGTACGCCTCCTCGGCGGCGTCCGCGCCTGGCAGGACGGCATCGACCGGCTGACCGCCGCCGGGATCCCGCTGGTCGTCCTCACCGGTGAACAGGCCCCCGACGCCCAGCTGATGGCGACGTCCACGGTGCCGGTCGGCATCGCGGCCGAGGCCCACAAGTACCTGGCGCACGGCGGCCCGGAGAACCTGGACCACCTGGCCCGCTTCCTCTCGGACACGGTGCTGCTGACCGGCCACGGCTTCGAGCCGCCGGTCGCCGCGCCGGCCTGGGGCCCGCTGGACCGCGAGCCCTCCACGCAGCACGAAGACACGCAGCACGACGACGCCCCCACGGTCGCCGTGCTCTACTACCGCGCCCACCACATGAGCGGCAACACGGCGTTCGTGCACGGCCTCTGCGACGAGATCGAGCGCGCGGGCGCCCGCCCCCTCCCGCTGTACGTGGCGTCGCTGCGCGCCCCCGAGCCGGAGCTGATCGACGCCCTGCGCCCCGTCGACGCGATCGTCACGACGGTCCTCGCCGCGGGCGGCACCCGCCCGGCGCAGGCGAGCGCCGGTGGTGACGACGAGTCGTGGGACGCGGGCGCGCTCACGCAGCTCGACGTCCCGATCCTCCAGGCCCTGTGCCTGACGTCCTCCCGGGCCGACTGGGAGGAGAACGACGAGGGTGTCTCGCCGCTGGACGCCGCGAGCCAGATCGCGGTGCCGGAGTTCGACGGCCGCCTCATCACCGTCCCGTTCTCCTTCAAGGAGATCGACGAGGACGGGCTCCCGGCGTACGTCGCCGACCCCGAGCGCGCGGCCCGCGTCGCCGGGATCGCCGTACGCCACGCGCGACTTCGGCACATCCCGGCGGCGGACAAGAAGCTCGCGCTCGTCCTGTCCGCGTACCCGACGAAGCACTCGCGCATCGGCAACGCGGTGGGCCTCGACACCCCGGCGTCGGCCGTGTCGCTGCTGCGCCGGCTCCTCGACGAGGGCTACGACTTCGGGGACCGGGCCGAGATCCCCGGTCTCGCCTCCGGCGACGGCGACGAGCTGATCCGCGCGCTCATCGACGCGGGCGGCCACGACCAGGAGTGGCTCACCGAGGAGCAGCTCGCGAAGAACCCGGTCCGCATCCCGGCCGCCGACTACAAGCGCTGGTACGCGACGCTGCCGCAGGAGCTGCGGGAGAGCGTCGAGCGGCACTGGGGGCCGCCGCCCGGCGAGATGTTCGTGGACCGGTCGCGCAATCCGGAGGGCGACATCGTCCTCGCGGCCCTGCGTCGCGGCAATCTGCTCATCCTCATCCAGCCGCCGCGCGGCTTCGGCGAGAACCCGATCGCGATCTACCACGACCCCGATCTCCCGCCGTCCCACCACTACTTGGCGGCGTACCGCTGGATCGCGGCGTCGTCCGGCGACGGCGGTTTCGGCGCGGACGCGATGATCCACCTCGGCAAGCACGGCAACCTGGAGTGGCTGCCGGGCAAGAACGCGGGGCTTTCGGCGGCGTGCGGGCCGGACGCGGCGCTCGGCGACCTGCCGCTGATCTACCCGTTCCTCGTGAACGACCCGGGCGAGGGCACGCAGGCCAAGCGCCGCGTGCACGCCACGCTCATCGACCACCTGGTGCCGCCGATGGCCCGTGCGGACTCCTACGGCGACATCGCCCGGCTTGAGCAACTCCTCGACGAGCACGCCCAGATCGCGTCCATGGACCCGGCGAAGCTGCCGGCGATCCGGGCCCAGATCTGGACGCTCATCCAGGCCGCGAAGCTCGACCACGACCTGGGGATCGAGAACCGGCCCGAGGACGAGGGCTTCGACGACTTCATCATGCATCTCGACGGCTGGCTCTGCGAGATCAAGGACGTCCAGATCCGCGACGGTCTGCACGTTCTCGGCGCGGCGCCCTCCGGGGCGGGCCGGGTCAACCTGGTTCTGGCGATTCTGCGTGCGCGGCAGATCTGGGGCGGCAACCAGGCCCTGCCGGGGTTGCGGGAGGCGCTGGGTCTGGATGAATCCGCGGCGACCCTTACGTCTGCCGACGAGGCGGAGGCGCTGGCGCGGACCTTGGTCGAGGCGATGGAGGCGGCGGATTGGGACCCGGAGGCGGTGCCGCAAGCCCTCGCCGCGTCCGGGCTCACGTCTCGGGGCTCTGCCCCGGACCCCGCGGGCTCTCGTCCACAAGCGGGGCTGGAAGATCGGGGCTCTGCCCCGGACCCCGCTGCTCAAACGCCGCAGGGGCTGGATGGTGTTGCCGCCATCCTCGACTTCGCGGCTCGCGAGGTCGTGCCTCGGCTGAGCGCAACCACCGACGAGCTGGACAACGCCATCCGCGCCCTGGAAGGCCGCTTCGTGCCCGCCGGGCCGTCCGGCTCACCGCTCCGCGGGCTCGTCAACGTGCTGCCGACCGGGCGGAACTTCTACTCCGTCGACCCGAAGGCCGTCCCGAGCCGCCTCGCCTGGGAGACGGGACAGGCCCTCGCCGAGAGCCTGCTCACCCGGTACAAGGACGACAACGGCGAGTACCCCACCTCCGTGGGCCTGTCCCTCTGGGGCACGAGCGCCATGCGCACCGCCGGCGACGACATCGCGGAGGCCCTCGCCCTCCTCGGTATCCGCCCGGTCTGGGACGACGCCTCGCGCCGCGTCACCGGCCTGGAGCCGATCCCGTACGAGGAGCTGAACCGCCCCCGCATCGACGTCACCCTCCGGATCTCCGGCTTCTTCCGTGACGCGTTCCCGCACACCATCGGCCTCCTGGACGACGCGGTGCGCCTCGCCGCGTCGCTCGACGAACCGGCCGAGATCAACTACGTGCGGGCCCACACCCAGGCCGACCTGGCCGAGCACGGCGACGAGCGGCGCGCGACGACCCGGATCTTCGGCTCCCGCCCGGGGACGTACGGCGCCGGTCTGCTCCAGCTCATCGACTCCAAGGACTGGCGCACGGACGCCGACCTCGCCGAGGTCTACACGGTGTGGGGCGGATACGCGTACGGCCGCGGCCTGGAGGGACGCTCCGCCCGTACGGAGATGGAGACGGCCTACAAGCGGATCGCGGTCGCGGCGAAGAACACCGACACCCGCGAGCACGACATCGCCGACTCGGACGACTACTTCCAGTACCACGGCGGCATGGTCGCCACCGTGCGCGCGCTGCGCGGGTCCGCCCCCGAGGCGTACATCGGCGACTCCACCCGTCCCGAGACGGTCAAGACCCGCACGCTCGTCGAGGAGACGTCCCGCGTCTTCCGGGCCCGCGTCGTGAACCCGAAGTGGATCGAGGCGATGCGCCGCCACGGTTACAAGGGTGCCTTCGAACTCGCCGCGACGGTGGACTACTTGTTCGGCTACGACGCCACGACCGGCGTCATCGCCGACTGGATGTACGACAAGTTGACCGAGACGTACGTCCTCGACGAGACGAACCGCCAGTTCCTCAGCGAGAACAACCCGTGGGCCCTGCACGGCATCGCGGAGCGGCTGCTCGAAGCCGAGTCGCGCGGCATGTGGGAGAAGCCGGACCCGCAGACGCTGGAGGCCCTCCGCCAGGTGTACCTGGAGACGGAGGGCGACCTGGAGGCGGACGAGTAGGCCTCACCGCCTCACACCGCCTTATCGCTTCAGCGTCACCGCGAAGCTCCGTCCGTACGCGTGGTGCGTGTCGACGTCGAGCCGGGTTCCGCCCGGCACGGCGGTGACGCGCACCGCGTCGTCGCCGTCGGCCTTGCGCAGGCGGTGACCGCGCAGCACCAGCGTCACCGTGTCGCGTTCGGTCGTCGGGTCGGACACCGCCACCGTGACCTCGCCGCCTCGGCGCCGCACGAGGACGGACGCCGGACCCTCGACGTCGAGTCCCGCCGTGTGGTGGGCGCCGGACGTGAAGGTGTTCGCCCCTGTGAGCCCGAGCCCGTCGTGGGCCACGGCCTGCATCCGTGACGTGTTCGCGAGCACGCGCGCACCCTCGTACGCCCGCACCGCGGACTCGGACGCGTTCGGCAGCAGCGCGTACGCGAAGGAGACCGGTTTCGCCCCGGCCGCCTGCTCGACCGTCAGCGAGAACACCTGCCGGGTCACCGCCGTGTCCGGGTTCGTGGTCCGTACGACGCGGCGGTTGCGCGTCACCGTGTCGAGCCGCGCCTTCGCCTTCGGCCCTGCAAGGCGTACGTATCCCACCGCCGCGCCCTGCGTCCCGTCCGCCCAGCGCACCCAGCCGTCGCCCTCGGCCACGGTCACCGCGTCGCCCGCCGGCGCCACGCGCGCGTCGACGGTCGTCGTCACCGCTCGCCCGCCGCCGGGAGCGTCCCCGACCCCGGCCGCGAGCACCACGATCTCGTCGTCGAGCAGGAACCACGACTTGGTGGCCCGCGCGCTCCGGTACGCCACGAAGTCCTCGGGCAGCAGTCCCGCCCGCTTGTCCCGCCACGGCACGTCGTCCGACGCCACCCACCCGACAGCTCCGTACGTGTCGTCGAGCACGGCGCCGCCCGAGTACGCCTGCGTGGCCGTCGGGAAGTACACGTACTTGTTCTGCGACTCGGACGACGCGGTGAAGTTCAGGGGGTGGGAAGGGTTGTCGTAGAAGAGCTTCCCTCCGTACAACTCCGGTACGGATCCCCGGTGTTCGACGGGTGCCGTCACGCCCGCGAGTCCGTACGGCGAGACGGTGGTGAAGTAGTCGACGCCGAAAGACTGGGTCTGGTCCTGGCCCGCCAGGTACAGATAGTGGGCGCCGTCGCCCTGGAACCAGGGCAGCAGGTTCTCGCCGCTCATGTACTCGTACTTGCTGATCCGGCGCGAGCTGCGGGAGAGCGTGAAGGCGTAGCCGGGGCGGCGGTGGACCGTGCGGTCCATGGCGTTGAAGGCGACGGAGCGGGCGGGCGGGTTGAGGTCGGCGGCCGGGACGGAGGAGTCCGCGAGGATGTCGGCGTACCGGACGATGCTGAGCGGCGAGACGAACGTCGCCGGGTCGAGCGACGCCTTCGACGTGCCGCGGATGTGCTTCACGTACGACGCGAGCGCGGTCGCAGCGTCTCCGCTCGACAGGGACGCGAGGTCGACGACTGCCTCGACGATGACGGCGGAGTCGGTGTACCCGCTGGCCGTCCGCGACACCGCCCGCCCCTTCACCGCCTCCATCATCCAGCCCTCGAAGATCAGCGGCGCGAACCCGTCGCGCACCCACTTCTGCACCGTGGGGATCAGCTCGTCGCCGTACGCGAACCCGGTCCCGTCGAGCAGTTTCAGCGTCTGGATGACGCGCGTGAGCAGGCCCTTTCCGTACGAGCCCGTGTACGCGACGGAGGAGTGCTGGATGAAGGAGCCGTCGGCGTAGTGCCCGTCCGTGACGCCGTGCTGAAGGTCGTACGGGTCGATCGTCGCGAAGACCGTCAGCTGGTCGGTGAGGGCCTTGCGGATGCGGGCCTCGTCGCCGGTGAGGGCGCCCTGGAGGATGCGGTTGGTGGTGATGTCGGCGAGGTTGGCGCCGGTGTGGAAGCGCGAGTCGAGGTCGACGTCGCCGTTCTTGCCGCTGCGCAGATACGCGTCCATGGAGGCGATGTACGTGGTGGCCAGCTCGGCGGACGCCGCGTCGCCCAGCAGCACCAGCGTCCGGCTGACGTGCTGCGAGACGCCTATCTCCCAGGTGAACCAGTTGCCGTAATAGCCCTTGGACTGGTCGCCGTAGTACTTCTCGTGCAGCCACGTCAGCGCGTCGACGACCCGGCCGCGCACGGCTGAACTCCCGTACAGATCAGGGGAGATGCCCGGGGTGCGGGTCGCGAGCGCGATCTCGTACACCCGCTGGTACGTGGTGTTGAGGTTCGGGTCGCTGCTGCCGAGCGGCACGCCCTTGAACAGCTCGCCGTCGCCGGACGCCGCGTCCATCGCCGCGAGGTTCGTCCGTGCGGTCTTCTCGATCGCGGCGAGCTTGTCGGCCGTCTCCTTGCGCGCATTGGACTCGGTGGTGCCCGCGAACATCTCGGTCGCGTTGGCGAGCAACCGCGCGGCCCCGTCCGCGAGTTGAGCCGCGCCCGCCCACTGGGTGGGCACGGCGGCAAGCACCCCGCTCGCGGCCAGGACACTCAGCAGACGTCTACGGGTGATCTCCATCGGTCGTCCGTCCCTCCGTCGTTCGCCCACGATCGGCACGCGCGCGCCGGAGTCAAGCAGACGGGGTGATCCCCGACAAGAGCTGTCGGCTCAGAACGCGAGGTCCTCCCAGCTGACGCTCATCGCGAAGGGCTCGGGGAACTCGATACCGGGGCCGCCGGGCTCCCATTCGCCAACGGGGACGTACGCCGTGGGATGCAGCGATTTCACGGCGAGCCCGGCCTGGATGATGGGGGCCAGTACGTACGCCCGCACCGACGTGACGTCCCACGTCCGGCCGGAGTCGAGCTCGACCTCCCAGTACCAGGGGATGCCTGCCTCCGCGTAGCGGTCCGTCTTCCACAGCCTGCGCTTGTGGTTGTACGGGCCGGAGACCACCTCGCCGACCAGGACGGTGTCGTCGGCGAAGGCGTCGGCTCCGGGCAGGCCGCGGCGGACCAGGAAGTCGGGGGTGAGGAAGCTGGACTTGTCGGGCTTGAAGAAGACGTTGGTCTCCACTTCGACCTGCAACGCGTCCCGCGTGGCACGGCGGGCGTCGGCCTCGAGCGCGTCGCGCATTCGCACGGCGAACTGCTGGTGTTCCAGCGGATCCGACCGTTCTGCATTGCTTGCCGGCATACCGCCTCCACGGTTCGCGTTCCGTGCCTCACGGTAGCCGCCTCGGAAGGTCGACTTCGTGCGGCTGAGTCCACTCGGCGCACTGCGGGCACGCGTACACGTTGAACCCGGGGCCCGTGCCCTGGTGCACCTCGGCGACGAGCACGGGCTCGTGCGTCATCACCTCGCACCAGACGCACATGCGGACGGGGCGGTGGGGGTGTTCGTTCATGCGACTGCTCCTCGTACGTGTCGGTCGAGATCGATCCCGCAATCGGCGGCGAGCACGAGGGCGAGGCGCCTCCGCGCGAGGGGGTAGGGGTTTCCGGCGCGGTGGCGGCCGGTCCCCGGAAGTACGAGATGCAGCACCCAGGTCAGGGCGAGGCGGATAAGGTCGGACATCGTCAGCGCTCCTAGCAAGCGTTGGCCGTGCCCCCGGACGTTCCAGCGTCGCGGGGGTCTTCTATGTCCGGAACGCTAGCCGATGTCTAAAGCGGTAGAACTCGGTTGAACGCTAGTGACAGATACTGGCAGTGCATGACTTCGGTCGGTCGATTACGGTCGCAGTCGTGAGTGAAAAGATCGACCCGACCGCCGCCGAGTACCACTACGTCCAGCTCGCGGAGATCCTGGAACGGCGCATCCGCGGAGGCGAGTTCGCCCTGGGCACACGGATTCCGGGCGAGATGGTGCTGGCGCAGGAGTACGGCATCGGTAACCAGACGGTGCGCCGCGCCCTCGTGATCCTGCGCGACAAGGGCCTCGTGGTCACGGTTCACGCCCGCGGCACCTTCGTGGTCCGCGAGCTGCCGACGGAAGAGGCCCCCGCCGAATAGCAGGGGCCTCAGGGCTCACGGCAACAGTCGTGGCGCGCGTTTCGCCGCGACGTCCTCGACCCACCCCCACATCGGCACCGCCACCGCGATCAGCACCCACCCGATGCCGAACAAAAACCACTGGCTCTCCAGCGGCAGCCACCTCTCGAACGCCGGAACGTTCCAGAACGTGTCGACCAGCGGCACCGCGAGGATCAGCGCGATCTCGTGCCAGAGGTAGATCGTGACGGCACGCGCGTTGAACACGGTGACGACGCGGTCGAGCCTCCGCCACCGCGCCAGCCACGCGAAGTCGATACGCCACCGCGCCTTCGCGTAGAAGAGAAGCGTGACGAACCCGGCCGACCAGAACGCCTGCGCGAGCGGCACGTCGTCCAGGTCGTACGTCCCGTACTCGCCCTGGTGGCTGAGCGCGTACCAGAGCCCGAACGCGAGCGCGGCGCCGGAGAGCACGACGACGACCGACGCCTTCCACCGCTCCAACAACCCGTCCCGATGGGCGAATCCGAGCAGCCAGCAGAAGACGAAGATGCAGAAGTCGGTGGCGTCTCCGGTGTCGAACAGCGCGATCGGCACGAGCGACAGCAGCAGCACCGGCACCGGCGCCCACCGGAAGACCCGCAGCAGCAGCGGGGACAGCAGCACGAACCACAGGTAGCAGCGCAGGTACCAGAGGATCTCCCAGGCCTGCTCACCCCAGGCGTTGCCCGGCGGATCACCGATGGGGACCACCCAGTAGACGATCCGCCAGCCCGGCATCCAGCCATGGACCAGCATCGCCGCGACGACGACCGCGCCCCACGCCCAGAACGGCACGAGCAGCCGCCGCATCCGGCTGCGGATGACGGAGAGCGCGGGCCGTTGCAGCGACCGGGCCATCAGCGACCCCGCCAGCGCGAACATCACGCCCATCGACGGGAACACAAGCCCCGCCCAGGCCCAGCCGAAGCAGTGGTACGCGACGACCCGGACCAGCGCGACCGCCCGCAGCGCGTCGAAGTACCGGTCGCGCCCCGGCGGCGCGGACGGCGCGGGAGCCGGATCGCGTACGGGAGCCGGCTGCACGCCCACCGCCCGCAGCTCCCGCGTCGGAGCGTCCTCGATCACCGACCCGCCCCCGTACCGGCCGTCGGCGTCCCGACCTCGCCCGTGCGCTTGAGCTTCTGCCAGCGCAGCCGGCCGCCCGTGAGGGCGGTGACGCAGGAGTGGATCAGGACGAGATACATCATCTGCCGGTACGCGAGTTGTTGCAGCGGCAGCATCAGCAGGTAGCGGTACTTCTCCTTGTCGAGCCTGAACGCGTAGGCGGCGCACGCGAGTTGAACCCCGAGTACGGCCAGCCACGCCAGCAGCGACGCCTTGAAGTCCACGAAAATCATCGAGTAGACGGTGAACACGTCGATGAGCGGCGCGAAGACCGGCGTGACGATCTGGAAGAGGACGACGAGCGGCATGCCGACCCGCCCGAAGCGTCCCGAAGGCCCCTTGTCCGTAAGGGACTTGCGATGCTTCCAGAGCGCCTGCATCGTGCCGTACGACCAGCGGTAGCGCTGGCTCCACAGCTGCTTGAACGAGCCCGGCGCTTCCGTCCACGCCCGCGCGTGCTCCTCGTAGACGACGCGCCAGCCCGCCCGGTGCATGGCGATGGTGATGTCGGTGTCCTCTGCGAGGGTGTCCTCGCTCATGCCGCCCGCGGCGAGCACCGCGTCCCGGCGGAACGCGCCGATGGCGCCCGGGATGGTGGGCATGCAGCGCAGCGTGTCGTACATGCGGCGGTCCAGGTTGAAGCCCATCACGTACTCGATGTGCTGCCAGGCTCCGATGAGGGTCTTGCGGTTGCCGACCTTGGCGTTGCCGGAGACGGCGCCCACCTCGGGGTCGGCGAAGGGCTGCACGAGCTTGGCGACGGTGTCCGGCTCGAAGACCGTGTCGCCGTCCATCATCACGACGATGTCGTAACGGGCGTGTCGTACACCGTTGTTGAGGGCGGACGACTTGCCCGCGTTCTCCTGACGGACGACGCGGACGTTCGGGTGGCCGAGGGACTCGACGATCTCCGCCGTGCCGTCCGACGAACCGTCGTCGACGACGATGACCTCGATCGGATGCGTGCCGGACATCAGCGAGTTCACCGTGTTCGCTATGCACTCCTTCTCGTTGTACGCGGGCACGATCACGCTCACCGGGCGGGTGACGGGAGGCCCCCAGGAGAACGAGGGACGGTTGCGCTGCCGGTAGTGGCGGCGCGCCACGATCAGCATCAGCAGGAACCTCGCCATGACGGCGACGCCGACGACGGCGAGGAACCCGGAGAGCACCGGCATCGTCCACTCGGCGATCGCGGTGGCCACGATGAGGGACTTGCCGACGTAGAGCGTGGAGCCGGTGGCCTTGTGGAGGGAGGCCTGCTCGGCGGCCGTGGAGGTGGGATCGAGATCCTGCTCACGGGCGCCGGGCAGCGCCTGCGGCCGACCGGCTTGGGCCCCCGCCTTGGCCCCCGTCTTGGCCGCGGCCTTGGCCTTGGCCTTCTGGTTCATCGCCTGGGCGCCGCTCACCGTGGTGAAGGTGTAGCCCTTGGCCTTCATCTTCTTGATGTACTTCGGCAGCGCCTTCAGCGTCTGGTCCCGGTCGCCGCCCGCGTCGTGGAAGAGCACCGAGGCGCCCTTGCCGGACTTCGGCGTGGCCGTGTCGATGATGCTCTTGACGCCCGGCTGCTTCCAGTCGTCGCTGTCGGTGTCGATGAACACGCTGGTGTAGCCGAGCTTCGCGACCTTCTTGTAGACGCCCAGGCTGTAGTTGTCGATGGCGTCGGTCTCCGAGGAGTACGGCGCCCGGAACAGCGTCGTGGTGACGCCCGCCGCGCCCGCGATCGCCAGCTGCGTCTGCTTCAGCTCCCGCTTCAGGCGGCCGTACGACTGGTACGAGAGGTCCACGTGCGAGAACGAGTGGATGCCGACCTCATTGCCCTGGTCGACGGTCTGCTTCACGAGGTCCGGGTAGCGCGCGGCCATCGAGCCGACGAGGAAGAACGTGCCGGGCACGTCGTTCTCGTCGAGGATGTCGAGGACCTTCGACGTGTACTCGGCGTTCGGGCCGTCGTCGAAGGTGAGCACGATGGTCTTCTTCGGTACGGACTCGTCCTGGACCTTCCCGTTGCGGGACGTCCAGATCGGGCCGGAATCCAGGACGGAGTCCGACACCTGGTCGTACGCGGCCCCGTCCCGGACCCGCTTGTCGTTGAACACCTCGCCGCGTACGTAGCCGTCGAGCAGCAGCGCGCAGCTCAGGGCCAGCAGGAGCAGCAACGCGAGGAGTGTGCGCGGGCGTTGGAGCGTCGCGGCGCGGCGGCCCATGCGGGCGATACGGCTCGGGTTGGCGTGCCGGCGTCCGCCGCGAGGCGTGGGCGGCTTCGTCTCTTGGGACATAACTGGGCTCGTCCTCCGCTCAGTTGGCGCCGAGAGCGCCGGGAGTACCGGGCGCGCCGTTGGCGGGAGCGGAAGGGGGCGCCGGCCGGGCGTCACCGAAGGGCAGCAGGTCCGAAGAGGTCAGCGGAATGCCCACGCCCATGAACGCGAGAACCAGCAACACCACGTAGCCCGCGCAGCCCACGCACACGGCGATCCCCAGGCGGCGCAGCAGTCGGGCTCTGCGGCCGGAGGAGTCGACGAACACGGGGCCCTCGCCAGGGGCACTGCGGGGTTTACGGCGGCGGCCGCGACCTGCGGCAGGGGTTTCGAGAACGGCATCGGAGCGCATTCCGCGCAGAGTATGCAGCCTTTTGTGGCCCATGCTGAGCGCTGCTTGTCAGCCCGCCCTGAAATGCGGCGAAGGCTGTCAGCGGCCTGGGCAGGTGGGGGAGTATCGGCCGGTCTGCCCCGGTTCTCCTGTGCAATTCTTGAGCGAAAACGGCCGGCTGACACAGTTTCGGGTGCGAGGTTCTCCGTATGCCGATTCCGCTGAAGTCCGCCGCCGGAATGCTGGGCCTGGCCGTGCTCGCGTGCGCGGGCTGCGCCACGTCGTCCGACACCAGTTCCGACACCCGGTCCAAGGCCGACTCCTCCGCCGCCACCGGGTACGCCCCGTACGTCAGCGCCTCCACGGCCTACGCCACCGACTCGGCCGGCTCCCCGGACGCGTACAACCTCGCTTTCGTCGTATCCAACAGCTCCAGCTGCACGCCGAGTTGGGGTGGCCACACGAAAATCGCCGACGCCGGGGTCGCCTCCCGCCTCAAGAAACTCGCCGCCTCCGGCGCCACACTCCGCGTCTCCTTCGGCGGCGCCGACGGCAACGAGCTCGCCACCACCTGCGACACCGCGTCCGACCTGGCCGCCGCCTACGCCAAGGCGCTGGACGCGGCGGGCGACGCCACCCACGTCGACTTCGACATCGAGGGCGACACCCTCAAGGACTCCGCAGCGAACACCAAGCGCGCCAAGGCGATAGCCCTGTTGCAGAAACAGCGCGACGTGGACGTCACCTTCACGCTCCCCGTGATGCCGTCCGGCCTGGACGAGGACAGCGTCGACCTCCTCGAAGCCGCCAACAACCAGTCCGTCCAGGTCTCCACGGTCAACGTCATGACCATGAACTACGGCGAGTCCTACCAGGGCGACATGAGCGACTACGCCCGCACCTCGGCCCGCGCCACCCACACCCAGCTGAAGAAGGTCTTCGGCCTCTCCGACGCGAAGGCCTGGCGCGGCATGGCACTCACCTCGATGCTCGGCGCGAACGACATCGACGGCGAGACCTTCACCCTCGCGGACGCGGCGCAGCTGCGGTCCTTCGCCGAGAAGAAGGGCATCGCGTGGGTCTCGACGTGGGCGACGTTCCGCGATGTGCCGTGCGAGTCCGGCACGGACACGGACGACGCGGCCACCAATTGCAGCGGGGTGCGGCAGAGCGAGGGGGCGTACGGGAGGGCGCTGTCCGGCTGAGCGCCCTCGCGGCGCCTCCCGTGCCGCCGATCGGGCGAATTAACTGATAGGCCGTCAATCCACCGGCATGCCGTAACAGTCAGATAAGTCACCACCTCCTACCGTCGCGATCACGCCCAAGTTTTCGGCCCGGGAGTTGACGTGATGCGCATGCGGAACCGGTTTGTGCCAAGAGGCAGGCCAACGCGACTACGAGCGATGGTCGTGCTGGCCGCGGTGCTCAGCCTGTTGTTCGGCTCCCAGGCATTGACCGCTCCGCTCGCGGCCGCCGACGACCCGATGAGCGCGGTCGGCATCACGAAGACCAACGACGCCGACGGGCCGCTGGAGCCCGGCGACGAGTTCATCTACACCCTCAACGGCCAGTGCTCCGGCCTGGACGTGGACTGCGTGAACTTCACGGTCACCGACACCCTGCCGGAGGGCCTGGAGGTGACCGACCTCCCGCAGTCGAACAGCACCCGCGACGTCACCTACGACGAGGCGACGCGGCAGCTGACGATCGTCTACAAGCAGCCGCTGCAGAATCCCGAGGGCGAGACCGGCCTGCGCGCGGGCCAGGCGGGCTCGGTGGAGATCGGGATGCGGGTGCCGGCCGACACGGAGTTGGAGGACGGCACCACCATCACCAACACCGCGCAGGCCGACGCCGACAACGCGGACCCGAAGACCTCCGACTCCGACATCACCATCAACATCCCGCGCGTGGTCAAGCCGGTGACGACCAAGGAGTGGGAGGACGGCTCGGCGGTCGCGATGAGCGGCGAAGAGTCCACGATCAAGCTGAACGTGCGCAACAACTCCTCGTCCTCGGCCGAGGTCACCGAGCTGTCGGTGTCCGACGACACCGAGGAGACGTTCGAGTACTTCGACTTCACCGGGGCCACCGTCACCGCGTTCCCCAAGGGCGCCGACCAGGCACACCTGGTGGTCACCACGGCCGACGGGCAGACGCACACCGGCGACGACATCACCTCTCCCGGCAAGCTTCCGCTGCCGGACGGGGTGGAACCGGGTGACGTGGTCGGCTTTGAAGTCGTCTTCACCAACAGCAACGGCGACCCGCTGCCGTACGACGAGAACGGCGGCAGCGTCGATGTCGGCATGAAGCTGCGGGACACCAAGCGCTCGGACGGCTCGGACCTGAAGCCCACCGACAAGATCACGGTCAACAACTGCGCGACCCCGTCCGCGAAGGAGACCACGGACGGCGACGTCGACGGCGACCAGGCCTGCGACACGTACGACATCCTGCCGGACATCCTGGTCCTCGACTCGACGAAGAAGTACTACGCCGACACCAACGGCGACTTCTCCCACGGTTCCAACGAGCACGCGGTCATCGGCGAGAACTCGCCGGTCAGCACCGGGGTCGACGTCACGAACAAGTCGCCGTTCAAGGTGAAGTCGATGACGATCACCGAGCCGGACGCGAACGCGACCAGCGAGTTCGACAAGCTCGACGTCGACAAGGTGCGGCTGCGCTTCCCCGAGGGCGCGACCGAGGCGAAGCTCACCGTCACCTGCGAGGACGGGACCACCCGCGAAGAGACCTACACGGAGAACGCGACCTACGACGTCCCCGCGGACTGCAAGCAGGTCAAGAAGGTCGAGGTCACCTACACCGGCGTCGACGCGGACGGCAATCCGTCCATCGCGGAGGGCGCCGACGCGGGGCTCGACCTGCACGGCACCCTGACCGACGACGTCGACGCGGGAGACGTGGCCGACGGCGTCAGCAACTGCGCGGGCACCAAGGGCGACGCCGGCCGCAGCGACGGCAGCGGCACCGCCTCCGGCAGCGCCTGCCAGAACCTCATCGTCGAGGACCCGTCCGGCGCCGGCGACGGCGTCAAGACCGTCAGCCAGACGGACGTGCCGCCGGGTCAGCCCATCGACATGGACCTGAAGTTCACGAACACCGGCAACCTGCCGCTGAGCGATGTGGTCATCACCGACCCGTCCGCCGACGCGGACGGCAAGCCCGGCAGCGAAAGCCCCTTCGACAAGTTGGAGATCACGTCCGTCTCCGTCTCGCCGTCCGACGCACCGGTGACCATTCAGGTGTGGGACCCGCAGGAAGAGGAGTGGGTCGACTACGACGGTGTGGACCCGGCCGTGCTCGCGCGGGCCACCGGCGTGCGCGGGGTCTACGACGGCAAGATGGCGCCGGGCGACAGCGTCACCATCAAGGTCACCGGCGAGCGCCGCGAGGGTGTCGAGAACGGCGAGACGTTCCAGAACTGCTTCTCCGTCACGGCGAAGGACAGCCAGGGCGGTGACGTCGACGGCAGCGACTGCAAGTCCATGGAGACCGGGCCCGCCGCCGACGGCGCCTCCCTGAACAAGACCATCGCGCCCGGCCAGCTCCCCGAGTACGTCGCCGGACTGCCCCGCCAGCACGCGGACATGACGCTCACCGTCCGCAACACCGGCAACATGTCGGCCAAGTACCTGAAGATCATCGACCAGGACGACGACTTCTTCGACGCCGTCGACCTCGTGTCCATCAAGTCGAACCAGATGCCGGCCGGCGCCAACCGCGTACAGATCGACGCGTACGTGAACGGGGAGTGGGTCAACGGCACCCCGTCCGCCGACGCCGCCCTGCCGTCCGGCGTCAACGCCGCCGACGTCACCGGCATCCGCGCCACGTACTCCTCGACGAGCACCAGCAACGACGGCTACGTGATCAAGCCGGAGTGCGCCGACAACACCTGCTCCGGCATCCTCACCCTCGACGTCAGCCCGCGCCCCACCCTGCGCAGCAGCGGCGGCCCGGTCCCCAGCCACCTGGAGGACACGGCCAGCGGCCAGTTCCTCACCAAGGTCGAGGACGAGGACAAGCCCCGGGACATCGACCCGGTCAACGCCACCCTCGACCTGGTCAAGGGCGACCCCAAGCTCGACGTCGACAAGACCCCGGACACCGTTCTCTCCCCCGGCGAGGACGCCCCCTTCTATCTGAAGGTCACCAACACCGGTACGGCGAACGTCCCGAACCTCGTCGTCAAGGACGACCTCCCCGAGGGCATCGCGTTCGACGACACCTTCGCGGGTGACAACGGCGAGCCGTACAAGATCATCGACAAGAAGGAGCCGGACGGCACCGTCGCCATCCCGACGCCCGTCTTCTCGCAGACCACCGACGGCGACCGGACCTCCGGGCTCACCTGGGACTTCTCCAAGGACGACGACGGCAAGGCGTGGAACTTCCCGCCCGGCGGCAGCTTCACCATCGAGATCCACGTGAAGCTGGAAGCCGGCATCCGCGCCGACGAGTCCGTCACCAACACCATGGGTGCCACCTCGTCCGACCCGGACCTGGCCTGCGAGGACGCGAGCGAGGCGGAGGAGAACGGCGCCATGTTCGGCTCCGGCCTGTACTGCGTCGACGACGCGAAGCTGACGGCCAAGACCGGCGCCGCGTTCACCGCCCGCAAGTGGGTCTCGGGCAACGACTCCCTCGGCTGGTACAACACCAAGACCAACAAGACCGTCGACGTGGGCGACGACTCCTGCCTGATGACGACCGACTCCACCGGCCGCAAGTACACCGCCAACCCGTGCGTCGCCCTGGTCAACCCCGGTGACCAGTACCACTACTTGATGCGCCTGCGGAACGCCGGCACCGAGGACGGCACGAACATGCGCGTCATCGACCGGTTCCCGGTCGCCGGTGACGAGGGCGTCATCCTCGACCAGGACCGCGCCACCGCCTGGGACAAGCGGCCCACGCTCGCCTCCGAGCCGCAGCTCGACGGCGACAGCCCCGGCCAGATGACCACCAAGTACGAGAACGACGAGCCGCTGTGCACCGACGACCTGAACATGGGCGGCGCCGGTTCGAGCGCGGACCAGTGCCCGTCGGACACGTGGGACGACACCTACAGCAACAAGGCCGTCGGCGCCGAGATGAACCTGGAATTCCCCCAGCCGCTGGAGCCCGGCGGCACGGTCGACGTCACGTACGCGATGGACACCCCGCTCGACGTCGCCCACAACGGCGACCCGACCATCGCCTGGAACTCCTACGCCCACAACGAGACCACCGACCGCGCCGGCTCCCCGCGGGTGCTCCAGGCCAATGAGCCGATCAAGGTCGGCGTCGCCCTCTCCTACGGCGAGCTGCGGCTGGTGAAGCGGCTCGGCAAGCACCCCGACGCGGCGACCGACCTGCTGCGCAGGATCCCGTACCCGTACCACGTGACCTGCACGATTCACCCGCAGGGCAGACTGCCGCGCGTGGTCCTCGACGAGGACTACCGGGTCTCCGCGGACAAGCCCGTGAACGTCAAGGGCATCCCGGCGGGCGCCGAGTGCAAGATCTGGGAGACCTCGGCCAGAGGCGGCGCGTCCGACCACACCAAGGACAACCCGGTCGAGGTCACCATCAAGCCGAACACCGGCACGGAGACCCCGCAGTACGCGCGGATCACCAACACGTACGAGTTCGGTGCGCTGACGCTGAACAAGGCGATCGACGGCGACGCCGCGGGCTACGCCGACGACGGCCGCACCTACAGCGTCGACGTCTCCTGCACCCTGCCGGACGCCTCCGGCGCCCCGAGCGACCGCATCCTGCACAAGACGTACGAGGTGAAGAACGGTGAGCCCGTCACCATCAAGCCGCTGCCGGTGAACACCCGTTGCTGGGCGGAGGAGGTGGACACCGGGGGCGCCGCCAAGGCGACCGTCGACCACGGATCCGCCGACAACCCGACGGTGATCACGGCGGGCGACTCCGACGAGCAGGCAGCCATCAAGGTCACGAACACCTTCCCGGCGGCCGACCTGACCGTCAGCAAGCACGTGGTCAACGGAGGAGCCGGCCCGTACGACTTCTCGCTCGCCTGCACGACCGACCAGGGCGACGTGGCCCTGTCCTCGGACGACAGCTCCTTCGAGCTGAAGGACGGCGAGGACCGCACGATCAGCGTCCCGGAGGGCTCGACCTGCACGGTGCAGGAGACGAACGTGCCCACCGGTGACACGGTGACGTACGAGGCCTCCGACGACGGCTCCGACGGCACGGTCCAGGTGAACGACGCGGCCACGGTCGACGTCACCAACACCTTCCCGGAGTCCGGCGGCACCAACGGCGGAGGCACCGGCGGCCACGACGGCGGCGGCCACCTCGCCGACACCGGCTTCCGCGACTGGACGATCCTGGGCGCCCTGCTCACCGTCCTCGCCCTCGCGGCCGGCCTCACGATCCGCGCGATGTCCCGCAGGGGCCGCGGCTGATCCTCGGCGGTAACAGGACGGTGGCCCCCGGCGATACGAACTCGCCGGGGGCCACCGTCTGTTCATGTGTGGAAGTGGCCGACCGCGGCGGGGACTTCGGGGGCTCGGGCCGTGAGGACCTTGCGGCCCGGAACAGGCTCGTAGATCCACGGCTTCTGGCACCCATGTGGCACGCGACGACTGAGCGAGTCCGCACAGCAAAAAGGCCCGGGTCGATGACCTGGGCCTTGGCTGTGGAGCGGGTGACGAGAATCGAACTCGCGCTCTAAGCTTGGGAAGCTTATGTTCTACCATTAAACTACACCCGCGCGGTACGGCCGTTGAGGCGATCCGTACTGGCGACACTGTACCCCATGCCGGGCCCCGGGCGCTGAAGCCCCGGGGCCCGGCTGCGTTGTGCGGGGTGGAAGTGACTGCGGGTGAAGGGAGTTGAAGCGTACGGTGGGGATTCCGGCCGAGGACGATTCACCGCGGGGTGCCGCCTGGATTGGCGTCCCTTTCATCCCGTAATGTTGCTTTTCGTCGTCGGTCAGGAAACTGGCCCAATGGCTCCGTGGGGAAGGGACTCCGGGACTTGATGGACTCGATGGATCGCACCGTCGTCCGATGTGCCGAAGGGCACGTGTTCAGCACCGCTTCGTTCCCGATGCAGCAGGCGGACCGTCTCGGTCCAAGCCGGCTGATTCGGTGTCCGCGGTGCGCGCGACTTCGGCACGCCGTTCCTGTGGGACCGGACGAGCGGTAAGCGGCACCAGTGACAGTGGGCGCGGGCCCCGCCGATTGTGGCGGGCCCGCGCCCACTGCGTATCCTCGCTACGTGCTTCTCTCAGACAAGGACATCCGGGCCGAGATCGACGCCGGCCGGGTCCGGATCGATCCTTACGACGAATCCATGGTGCAGCCGTCGAGCATCGATGTGCGGCTCGACCGCTACTTCAGGGTGTTCGAGAACCACAAGTACCCGCACATCGACCCGAGCGTCGAGCAGGCGGAGCTGACGCGGATGGTGGTGCCGGAGGGCGACGAGCCCTTCATCCTGCACCCCGGTGAGTTCGTGCTCGCGTCGACGTACGAGGTCATCTCCCTGCCCGAGGACATCGCCTCGCGGCTGGAGGGCAAGAGCTCGCTCGGGCGGCTCGGGCTCGTCACGCACTCGACGGCCGGGTTCATCGACCCCGGCTTCAGCGGTCACGTGACCCTTGAGCTGTCGAACCTCGCGACGCTGCCCATCAAGCTGTGGCCGGGCATGAAGATCGGCCAGCTGTGCATGTTCCGGCTGTCGTCACCCGCCGAGTTCCCGTACGGCAGCGAGCGCTACGGTTCGCGTTACCAGGGACAGCGCGGCCCGACCGCCTCCCGTTCCTTCCTCAATTTCCATCGGACCCAGGTGTGAGCAGCAGCAACATGAGTGATGTGGCGCCCGTGCGCGAGAACCTTACGTACGAGAAGTTCGGTGTCGCCATGCGCGAGCTCGCGCAGACCGTCGCCGACGACGGGTACCAGCCCGACATCATCCTCAGCATCGCGCGCGGCGGCGTCTTCGTCGCCGGCGGGCTCGGGTACGCGCTGGACGTGAAGAACATCCATCTTGTGAACGTGGAGTTCTACACCGGTGTGGGCACGACCCTGGAAATGCCGGTCATGCTCGCGCCCGTGCCGAACGCGATCGACTTCAGCGACAAGAAGGTGCTGATCACCGACGACGTCGCGGACACCGGCAAGACGCTGAAGCTCGTGCACGACTTCTGCCTCGACACCGTGGCCGAGGTGCGCTCCGCCGTCGTCTATGAGAAGTCCCACTCGCTCGTGAAGTGCGAGTACGTGTGGAAGCGGACCGATGAGTGGATCAACTTCCCGTGGAGTGTTGAACCGCCGGTCGTGAAGCGGGACGGGCAGGTTCTCGACGCCTGAGCGTGCGTCGGATGTACGAAATGAGGGGCCCCGTGGGGCCCCTCATTTCGTGTGCCGGAAGGCGCTGGCCGGGGACGTCTAGAACGTGCCGAGCTTGATGATCGAGAGCAGTGCGATCAGTTGGATCGCCGACGCCGCGAGCGCCTTCGGCCAAGGGAGGTCGTGGGACTTGGAGACCATCGTGGTCAGCAGGGCGCCCGCCGCGACCCAGGTCGCCCAGCCGATGAGCTGGACGAACATCGCGTCGCCGCCGAGGAACATGCCGAAGAGCAGGCGCGGGGTGTCGGTGAGGGAGGCGATCAGCATGGACAGGCCGACCGTGGGCTGCCACGCGCCCTCGCCGCCGAGCTGGCGGGCCAGCGTGTGGGTGACCACGCCGAGCACGAAGAAGCTGAGCGTGATCGCGATGCCGGTCGTCAGGACGTAGGGGATCGCCGAGGACATCGTGGCGTTGATGACGTCCTCGCGGGCGCCGTCGAAGCCGAAGATCGCCAGGAGCCCGTAGAGGAACGTGACGATCAGGGCCGGGCCCCACATCGCGTAGTCGCGCATCTGGAGATACGTCGGCGCGGGGCGCAGGATGATCCCGGACAGCAGCGGCTTCCAGTGCAGGCGGGGGCCGACCGGTCCGGCCGGGGCGGCCGCGCCCGCCTGGTAGGTGGAGCCCTGGCCGTACGCGTACGGGTCGTCGCCGGGGTTCACCGAGAACGCCTGGGTGTGACCGGGGTTGTTCGCCGCGTACGGGTCGTGGGTACGGGGCGCGTTCGGATCGCCGAAGTACTCCGGCTCGCCGTGCCCGCCGTTCGGCTGCGGCCACTGCTGCCGTTGTTGCTGCTGTTGTTGCCCGTACCCGTGTTGCTGCTGCTGAGGGGGCCCGTACGGAGGGTGCCCCTGCGGCGCTTCGCGGTTGTCCCGGCCGCGTCCGTTCCTGAATCCAGCCACGTACTCGAACGTACCTGGTTTCCGTGAACGGAATGCCGGGCCCGGGGTTCGGGCCCGGCATTGCGGCTGAGCTGTGACATCCCGTAGGGGACCCCCGACGGGGACCCTTAGGGCCTGTCGTTTGGGTCAGGCCCTAAGGGCGCCGCGCAGGCAGGGTGCGTCAGTCGGCGAAGTTGGCGCCGAGCAGCGGGGTGCCGGAGCCGGAGATGCCGAGCGTCGAGACGTAGGTGCCGGCGGAGCCGGAAAGGGTGCCGTCGGCCTGGGAGTTCAGGGCGTAGACCGCGCCGTTGCCGCCGTTCTCGCCCAGGGCGCCCACGATCACGTCGCCGCGGCCGTCGTCGTTGAGGTCGTCGATGTGGACGTCGGAGCCGAAGTTGTCGTCCTTCTCATCGGAGTTGGGGACGCCCGGGGTGTTCTGGCTGTAGAGCTCGGCGCCCGCGCCGGTGATGCCGGAGCCGTCGGCCGCGCCGTACAGGACGGTGATCGCGCCGGCGTCCGCGACGCCGCCCAGGTTCTCGCCGACGGAGCCGACGACGAGGTCGAGGTGGCCGTCGCCGTTGATGTCGCCGAGGTCGAGCTCGCCGCCGAAGTCGTCGCCGGTCTCACCGCCGCCGGGGACGCCGGAGGTGTCCTGGTCGATGGTCTGGATCGCGGAGGCGACCGGGCCGTTCGCGGAGCCGTGGGCGATCTTGACGGCGCCGCCCAGCTGGGCGCCGGGGACGCCGGAGTCGGTGTCCCACTCCAGGCCGATGACGACGTCGCCGTAGCCGTCGCTGTCGACGTCGCCGACGTCCGTGATCACGCCGGCGGGCAGCTTGACGGCGTCTGCGCCGGTCCTGAAGCCGCTGCCGCCCGGCAGGTAGTAGTTGGCGTTCCAGCCCATGTCGGAGTCGGCCTCGTACCCGTTGACGAGCAAGTCGTCCAGGCCGTCGCCGTTGACGTCGCCGGTGTGCAGGTTGTGGACGCCGACGCCGTCGGAGCCGCTCTGCACGGGTGCGCTCAGGGTGGACCAGCTCTGGTCGCCGCCCATCGCGATCCGGTCCATGGTGGACGAGTTCGGTGTGGCCACGATGATGTCGTCCGTGCCGGCGCCGAAGTAGTCGCCGGCCGTCAGGCGGGCGCCGAAGGCGTCGTGCTTCGAGGGGCGCGGGTCGGTGAGCGTCTTGCCGCTCTTGCCGCCGGACAGGCCGTTCGCGGAGCCCCACAGGATGGCCGCGGTGCCGCCGTCCTTGTCGGTGCCGACGTCCTCGCCGGGGGCGCCGACGACCAGGTCGTCGAAGCCGTCGCTGTTGAAGTCGCCGTAGGCGGTGGCGGAGCCGAACGCGTCGTTCGTCTCGGCCGTGCCGGGCACGCCGGTGGAGTCCTGGCTGATGGTGGTGTGCTTGCCGCCGCCGTACAGGACGCTGACCTGTCCGGCGCCGGAGTGCCCGCCCACGTACGCGAGCGGCGCGGACGTGGCGACGTCGGCCATGCCGTCGCCGTTGAAGTCGGCGTCGGAGGCGGCGACGCCGGGGGTGGCCGCGGTCGCGGTCCCCGCCGTGGCGACGAAGATCCCGCCGGTCAGGGCGGCCGCCGTGGCGGTGGCCATGGCGAGCCGGAGGCGGGCCGGGGACGGGGCGGGGTTACGTCTGTGCTTGGCCATTCGGTTGGCTCCTGCGGCAAGGGGAACGCCTGGCGGGCGTCCCGTCAACGGGGTGCCGTTCGCGGGTCGTTGGCCGGGAATTACCCCGGCTGTGACCTTGCGGTCGGCGAACAGGAGACCGTTGGTGGGGCGGGAGGGTTGTACGTGGCGACGGAGTTTCTGCTGGACAGAAGCTAGTTGCTGAACTCTGTGGTGGAGAACGTGAGCTGTGGGGTGCCCGATACGAGCGTGGCGGCGGTGCGGTTTCCGGTCAGCACGGTCACCGTGTCCGTGGCGCCCGTGGTGCCCTTGGTGTGTTGCAGGGCGAGGTCGTCGCGGCCGTCCCCGTCGTAGTCCGCGACCGCGATCACGTGGCCCTTCGCCGGGGCCCTGCGGGGCTTGCCCGAACCGATGAGGTGGACGCCGTCCGAGGCGTCCGACACGGCCAGTTCGTCGCGGCCGTCGCCGTTCAGGTCCGCCGCGGCGAGCCGGTCGCCGGTGACCCGGACCGTGCGGGTGGCCCGGCCCCCGGGCGCGTACAGCTTGAGGCCGGCCTCGCCGAGGACCGCCGCCCCGAAGCGGCCGAAGACCGCGTCCGTGCCCGCCGGGTACGTGGCGCCCTTGGTGAAGCCGTTCGGGCCGCCGAGGGCGACGGCGGAGCGTGCCGTGCCGGTGTGGGCGCGGACCAGGACGTCGTCGGTGCCGTCGCCGTTCAGGTCGGCGGCGGGGCCCGTCGGCACGTTCCCGGAGGCCTGCGCGATGCCGGTGGTGCCGCGCGGGGCGCCGGCGCGGGTGAAGGGGCCCGGCAGCACGCTGAGCCGTCCCCCGCTGGCGTGCACGACCAGGTCGTTCCTGCCGTCGCCGTCGAAGTCCCCGCACACCGGCTGGTCCGGCCACTCGTTGCCGAACCTGGCCCGCGCGGGGATCTTCAGCGTGACGCCCTTGCCGGAGATCCCGGTGGGCGAGCCGAAGAGGATCTGGAGCGGTACCGGCGGCATGCCCTGACCGTCGTACGGCGGGTCCGTCGACACCACGAGGTCGGCGTAGCCGTCCCGGTCGAGGTCGCAGCTCGCCTCCGAGGCGAACGTGGCCGGGGCCTGCCCCTTGATCCGGGCCGCGTACTTCGCCGGGGTCAGCAACTGCCGGGTCCCGGCGACGAGTCCGTGGCCCTTCCTCCCGTAGACGACGCCGATGCCGGGGTCGTCGCCGAGCCCGTCGTGCGCGAGGTCGTCGAGGACGAGGTCGGGGGCGCCGTCCCCGTTGAAGTCGCTCGGGAGCTTGCTGCCCTTGCCGCGCGGGACCGGCAGCGGCGCGCTCCGCTGCTGCTCGCCCGCCACGGTCGCGGGGCGGTGGGTGCCCGCGCTGTCGCTGTCGTGGCCGCCGCACGCCGTGAGCGCGGCGGCCAGCAGTGCGGCGCACAACACAGCCCCGCTGCCTCTTCGTACGCCGGCTCTTTGTATGTACCCGGGTATCAACAACGCCCCCGCCCCTCCCATGAGTTCACAACTTCCACATGATGGCAGGGGCAAGGACGGGAACGTCAGCGCAGGGACGTGCCGAACGCGATGCCCGCGCCGGGAAGGCCGAAGTCCGCGCCGTTGAACGAGGTCGCGCCCGTCGTCGTCGGGTACGGCGACGAGCCCTTCAGCACCGTGACGGCGCCCGCGTCCGCGGCCGAGCCGATGTCCTCGCCGGACGCGGCGACGGACAGGTCCGCGCGGCCGCCCCCGTTGATGTCCTTGAGGCGGACCGTGGAGCCGAAGTGGTCGCCGGTCTCGGCGACGCCCGGCACCCCGCTGGTCTCCTGGTGGTAGGAGCGGCCCTCGCCGATGTAGCGCGCGGAGCCCTTGAGGACGACGGCCGATCCGGTGCCCCGCACGCCGTCGACGGTCTCGCCGGGCGCGCCGACCGCGACGTCGTCGCAGCCGTCGCCGTCCACGTCACCGACGGAGACGGAGGCGCCGAAGCGGTCCTCGGCCTCCGTCGCTCCCGGGATGCCGTCGCTGTCCTGGGTGACCTTGTGCATGCCCTCCATCTCGTCGGTGAAGATGGTGGATCCGCCGGAGAACACCCAGACCGAGTTGTCGGCGGCCTGGCCGGTGACGAGGTCGGGGTAGCCGTCGCAGTTCACGTCGCCGGTGGCGGCGGCCTCGGTGGTGGATCCTGCGAACTGACCGTCGATCCGCCCGGAGTGGTAGCCGATGTCGCCGGGACCGCCGTCGACCCACCCCGTGTAGGGGCTGCCGTCGGCGTTCTTGCCGTAGAGGACGTACGTGTACGTCTTCCCGACGCCCTTGCCGTGGAACTGGTCGGCGGTGAGGCCCTCCAGCGTCACGCCCTCGGGCACGAACTCGACCTCGGGCGCGTAGGCGTCCTCGGGGGCGTTGCTGTCCGAGTACCACCAGTACTTCTTGGCGCTGACGACGGCGAGCTGCGCGTGGTCGTCCCCGTCGAGGTCGACGAAGACGGCGCCCTCGCCGAAGCGTTCGTCGTCGGCGGAGGGCGCGTGGTAGACGGTGGCGCCCTTGGTGAAGCCGTTCGCGCCGCCCCACACCACGTTCAGCGAGCCGCTCGCCCAGTCGGTGACCCGCTCGCCGGGGGCGCCGACGATCAGGTCGGCGTACCCGTCGCCGTTGACGTCGCCGCTGGTGACGTTCTCCCCGAACTCGTCCTCCTTCTCGGTGACCCCGGGCACGCCGGAGGTCTCCTGGGTGACGGTCACGGACTTGGCGCTGCCCACCCCGGAGGCCGAACCGAACGTCACCGTCACGGCGTTGGCCTTCGGCGTGCCGATGGCGAGGTCGCGGTAGCCGTCGCCGTTGAAGTCGTCCTTCAGCGTGCTCGCCGCGGAGGCGGTCCCCGCGAGGGGGAGGGTGAGGCCGCCCGCGGTCAGGGCGGCCACCCCGGCGACCATGGCGATTTTCTTGAGGCGCACGTCAACTCCAGCGTTGGGTCGGGCAGTTGTTCTCGATGGTCCGCTGGTGTGACGGCTGGGGACCGGTGAATGGTTGTACGGGACAGAACAAGTGAACGGGACGGAACAAGCGAAGAGGGCACCCCGTCGTGAACGGGGTGCCCTCTTCGGTCGTACGCAGGTGACTACTTCACCGGCTCAGGTGGTTACTTCACCGGCTCGGGCTCCGGCGCGTCCTCGGTCTCCGCCTCGCCCGCCGGGTCGACCGGCGTCCTGACGGAGTCGAGCAGGAGCTGGGCCACGTCGACGACCGTGACGGACTCCTTGGCCTTGCCATCGTTCTTCTTGCCGTTGACCGAGTCGGTCAGCATGACGAGGCAGAACGGGCAGGCGGTGGAGACGATGTCCGGGTTCAGCGAAAGCGCTTCGTCAACACGCTCGTTGTTGATGCGCTTGCCGATCCGCTCCTCCATCCACATCCGCGCACCACCGGCGCCGCAGCAGAAGCCGCGCTCCTTGTGGCGGTGCATCTCTTCGTTGCGGATGCCCGGGACGCTGGCGATGATCTCGCGCGGCGGGGAGTAGATCTTGTTGTGGCGGCCCAGGTAGCACGGGTCGTGGTACGTGATGATGCCCTCGACCGGCGTGACCGGCGTCAGCTTGCCCTCGTCGACCAGGTGCTGGAGCAGCTGCGTGTGGTGGATCACCTCGTAATCCCCACCGATCTGCGGGTACTCCTTGCCGATCGTGTTGAGGCAGTGCGGGCAGGTCGCGACGATCTTCTTCGCCGTCCGGGGCTTCTTGGACTCCTCGGTGACCTTGCCGTCGTCGTCGTACTCCTCGCCGAACGCCATGTTGAGGGACATGACGTTCTCCTGGCCGAGCTGCTGGAACAGCGGCTCGTTGCCGAGGCGGCGGGCGGAGTCACCGGTGCACTTCTCGTCGCCGCCCATGATCGCGAACTTGACGCCCGCGATGTTGAGCAGCTCGGCGAAGGCCTTGGTGGTCTTCTTCGCCCGGTCCTCCAGGGCGCCGGCGCAGCCGACCCAGTAGAGGTACTCGACCTCGGTGAGGTCCTCGATGTCCTTGCCGACGACCGGCACCTCGAAGTCGAGCTCCTTGAGCCACTCCAGGCGCTGCTTCTTCGCCAGGCCCCAGGGGTTGCCCTTCTTCTCCAGGTTCTTGAGCATCGTGCCCGCCTCGGACGGGAACGCGCTCTCGATCATCACCTGGTAGCGGCGCATGTCGACGATGTGGTCGACATGCTCGATGTCGACCGGGCACTGCTCGACACAGGCGCCGCAGGTGGTGCAGGACCACAGGACGTCCGGGTCGATGACGCCGTTCTCCTCGTGCGTGCCGATCAGCGGGCGCTCGGCCTCCGCGAGGGCGGCGGCCGGCACGTTCGCCAGCTGCTCCTCGGTGGCCCGCTCGTTGCCCTCCATGTCCTTGCCGCCACCGGCGAGCAGGTAGGGGGCCTTGGCGTGCGCGTGGTCGCGCAGCGACATGATCAGCAGCTTCGGGGAGAGCGGCTTGCCCGTGTTCCAGGCGGGGCACTGCGACTGGCAGCGGCCGCACTCGGTGCAGGTGGAGAAGTCGAGCAGGCCCTTCCAGGAGAAGTGCTCGACCTGGGAGACGCCGTAGACGTCGTCCTCGCCCGGGTCCTCGAAGTCGATCGGCTCGCCCTTGGAGGTCATCGGCTGAAGCCCGCCGAGCGCGACGTCGCCGTCCGCCTCGCGCTTGAACCAGATGTTGGGGAAGGCCAGGAAGCGGTGCCAGGCGACACCCATGTCGGTCTTCAGGGCGACCGTGATCATCCAGATGAACGAGGTCGCGATCTTCACCATGGCGGTGAAGTACACGATGTTCTGCAGCGTGCCGAGGCTCAGCCCCTTGAAGGCCAGGACCAGCGGGTACGTGACGAAGAACGACGCCTCGTAGTGGTCGAGCCCGTGCATCGTCGCCTCAAGGGCGTGCAGCGCCAGGATGCAGACGCCGATGATCAGGATGACGGCCTCGACGAAGTACGCCTGGCCGAAGTTCGAGCCGGCGAAGCGGGACTTGCGGCCCGCCTTGTTCGGCTTCGACAGCTGGCGGATCACGATCAGCGTGAGGATGCCCAGCGACGTCATCAGGCCGATGAACTCGACGAAGATGTTGTACGGCGCCCACTCGCCGATGATCGGCAGCAGCCAGTCGGCCTGGAACAGCTGGCCGATGGCGTTCACGATCGTCAGGATGAGCGAGAAGAAGCCGACGGCGACGAACCAGTGCGCGAAGCCGACGATGCCCCACTTGTTCATGCGGGTGTGGCCGAGGAACTCCTTGGCCACGGTGACGGTGCGCTGCACGGGTTCGTCGGTACGCGTCCCCGCGGGGACGTTCTGGCCGAGCCGCACGTAGCGGTAGATCTGCGCGATGGCTCGGACGAACAGAGCCACGCCGACGACGATCAGGGCCAGCGACACGATGATCGCGGCGAGTTGCATTTGGGGGCTCCTCGGGCCTGCGTTACTAAGCGGTAACTTAGGTTGTCCGTCTGAGACTACCCACTTACCTGTGCGCAATGTAGTCGCCAGGCTGGTGATCTGTGTCGCGCAGGTCCCCCTGTGTGGATCATTGCGGGCCCCCAAAGCGGATCGTGTTATTCACCCCATATTTGGACATTACGGAATAACTTATGGGGATGAGCGCACCGTTGACGACCGCACCCTCCATGACCGCACCTTTGACATACCTGGTCACCGGTGGCGCGGGCTTCGTCGGCTCGCACCTCACCGATGCGCTGCTTGCCGAAGGACACACCGTCGTCGTCCTCGACGACCTCTCCACGGGCGACCGCGCCAACCTCGCCGCCGCCTGGCCCAATTCCCGGCTCCGCTTCGTGCGCGGCTCGGCCCTCGACGCCCGGCTCGTCGCCGAACTCGCGGGCCGCTGCGATGCGGTGGTCCACCTGGCGACCGAGGGGGATCGTCCCGTCGCCGAGGCCGCCCGGCAGCACGGCCGCCGCCTGCTCCTCGCCTCCACGGAGTCCGCGGGGGAGGCCCCCGACGGGGACGTGACCGTGGTCCATCTGTACGACACCGTCGGGCCCCGCCAGTCGCCCGCGCGTGGCGCCGTCGTCCCGCGCCTCGCCGAACGGGCGGTCGCGGGCCTGCCGCTCACCATCCACGGCGACGGCACCCGGCGCCTGCGCTGCACCCACGTCGCCGACACCGTCGACGCACTGCTGCGGCTGCTCGCCGAGCCCGCCGCGGCCGGCCGCGCCTTCGACGTCTGCGGCACGCAGGAGACGGCCGTCGCCGACCTGGCGGGCGTCATCGTCGAACGCTCCGGCTCCCCCTCCCCGCTCCGCTTCGTTCCCTGCGAGGTGGCGTACGAGGAGGTGGAGTCGCACCGTCCGGACGCCGGGCCGCTGCGCGAACTCACCGGATGGGAGCCCGCGTTGGGGCTGCTCGACATCGTGGACGCGGCCCTCGTCGACGCGGGCGGCGCGTTCGGCGTGGTCACGACCGCCGAGGCCAGGGTCTGACCATGAGGATCGCCGTCGTCCACGGTTTCGGCGCCCCGGGCGGCGAGGACGAGGCCGTCCTCGACCAGGTCGCCGCGCTCACCCGCGCAGGACACGAGGTGCGCCTCGTCGCGGCGAACGGCCGTGGCCGCGGCCCCCTCGCCACCCTGCGGGCGTTCGGCCCGGACGTCGTGCACGTCCACAACCTGTACCCCGCCTTCGGCCGTGCCTGGGTCACCGAGTGGACGGGCCCGGTGGTCGCCACCCTGCGGCACGGGCCCCACCGCGGCTCCCGGTTCGCCGCGCTGCAGTTCCCGTGGGCGGCGCGCGGCGGGCTGCGGCAGGATCCGCTGCTGCGGCGGGCCGACCGCCTCGTGGTCCTCTCGGAGGCGAGCCGGGACGCGTGCGCGCGCGCCGGGCTGCCCCGGGAACGTCTCGACGTGGTGCCCGACTTCGTACCCACGGTCGCGGAACCAGAGGTCTGGGCGGGCGAGGCCGATGGGGGCAGCGGTGCAGGCGGGGTCGGTGGGGCAGACGGGGGCGATGGGTCCGGTGCCGCCTGGGTGTGCGTCGGGCCGCTCGCGCCGGAGCGGGGCGTGCTCGAACTGCTGCGCCGCTGGCCCGCGGGTGAGCGTCTCGATGTGATCGGGGCCGGGCCGCTGGAGGGGCGGTGCCGGGCGGCGGCGCCCGCGTCGGTGCGGATGTGCGGGGCCGTGGGGCGGGGGGAGCTCAGGCGGGCGCTTCCGGGATATCGGGGGATCGTGCTGCCGGGGCGGGGGACGCGCAGGGCGGTGCCGCTCGTGTACGCGGAGGCGCTCGCCGCGGGGCTGCCGGTGCTGGCCTTCGAGGGGGCCGGGGCGTCTGCGGTGCCGCGTGCCGTGCGGTCCGAGGGCACGGGTACGGTCACCACCCTGGACGCCCACCTTCCCGGCGCGCTCGACGTGGCCGCCAAGATCTTCCCGACGCTGCGGGAGCACTGCCGCGCGGTGTACGCGAAGCGGTACGGGGAAGCCGCCTGGACCGAGCGCACCGAGTGCCTCTACGCCTCGCTCGTAGCGTAATCATCTCCGTACGAGCTCACGACACTTCACAAAAGCCCAGGTCAGAGCCGCGTCTCCAGCGGTCTGCCGATAAGGGCAGGATAAAACTTGAGTGGGTGGGACTCAGGTCTGTTGACGCCGAGGGGGAGGGTGTTGCAGTCTTGAGCCAGTTCCACTCAAGTAGGTAGCTGGAGGAATCGAAATGGCACGTGCGGTCGGCATCGACCTGGGCACGACTAACTCCGTCGTCAGCGTTCTGGAGGGCGGTGAGCCCACCGTCATCGCGAACGCCGAGGGCGCCAGGACCACGCCGTCCGTCGTCGCTTTCGCGAAGAACGGCGAAGTGCTGGTCGGCGAGGTTGCGAAGCGCCAGGCGGTCACGAACGTGGACCGGACCATCCGCTCGGTGAAGCGCCACATGGGCACCGACTGGAAGATCGACCTGGACGGGAAGGACTTCAACCCGCAGCAGATCTCCGCGTTCATCCTGCAGAAGCTGAAGCGCGACGCGGAGTCCTACCTCGGCGAGAAGGTCACGGACGCGGTCATCACCGTCCCGGCCTACTTCAACGACTCCGAGCGACAGGCGACGAAGGAAGCCGGCGAGATCGCGGGCATGAACGTCCTGCGCATCGTCAACGAGCCGACGTCCGCGGCCCTGGCCTACGGCCTGGACAAGGACGACCAGACCATCCTGGTCTTCGACCTCGGTGGCGGCACCTTCGACGTCTCGCTCCTGGAGATCGGCGACGGCGTCGTCGAGGTGAAGGCCACGAACGGCGACAACCAGCTCGGCGGTGACGACTGGGACCAGCGCGTCGTCGACTACCTGGTCAAGCAGTTCAACAACGGCCACGGCGTGGACCTGGGCAAGGACAAGATGGCGCTTCAGCGCCTGCGCGAGGCCGCCGAGAAGGCGAAGATCGAGCTGTCCTCCTCCACGGAGACCACGATCAACCTGCCGTACATCACGGCGTCCGCCGAGGGCCCGCTGCACCTGGACGAGAAGCTCACGCGCGCCCAGTTCCAGCAGCTCACGTCGGACCTTCTGGAGCGCTGCAAGACGCCGTTCCACAACGTCATCAAGGACGCGGGCATCAACCTGTCCGAGATCGACCACGTCGTTCTCGTCGGTGGTTCGACCCGTATGCCGGCCGTCGCCGAGCTGGTCAAGGAACTGACCGCGGGCAACGAGGCCAACAAGGGCGTCAACCCGGACGAGGTCGTCGCCATCGGCGCCGCCCTGCAGGCCGGTGTCCTCAAGGGTGAGGTCAAGGACGTCCTGCTCCTCGACGTGACCCCGCTGTCCCTGGGTATTGAGACCAAGGGCGGCATCATGACCAAGCTGATCGAGCGCAACACGACGATCCCGACGAAGCGTTCGGAGATCTTCACGACGGCCGAGGACAACCAGCCGTCGGTGCAGATCCAGGTCTACCAGGGCGAGCGCGAGATCGCGGCGTACAACAAGAAGCTCGGTATGTTCGAGCTGACCGGTCTGCCGCCGGCCCCGCGTGGTGTCCCGCAGGTCGAGGTCGCCTTCGACATCGACGCCAACGGCATCATGCACGTCACGGCCAAGGACCTCGGCACGGGCAAGGAGCAGAAGATGACCGTCACCGGTGGCTCCTCGCTGCCGAAGGACGAGGTCAACCGGATGCGCGAAGAGGCCGAGAAGTACGCGGACGAGGACCACGCCCGCCGCGAGGCCGCCGAGTCCCGCAACCAGGGCGAGCAGCTCGTCTACCAGACGGAGAAGTTCCTCAAGGACAACGAGGAGAAGGTCCCCGGCGAGGTCAAGACCGAGGTCGAGGAAGCCCTCACCGAGCTGAAGGAAAAGCTCAAGGGCGAGGACTCGGCCGAGATCCGCACCGCCACCGAGAAGGTCGCCGCCGTCTCGCAGAAGCTGGGCCAGGCCATGTACGCCGACGCCCAGGGTGCGCAGGCCGCCGGTGACGCCCCGCAGGGTGACGCTCCTCAGGGTGACGCCAAGGCCGACGACGACGTCGTCGACGCCGAGATCGTCGACGAGGACAAGGACCGCAAGGACGGTGCCGCGTGACGGAGGAGACCCCGGGCTTCGAGGAGAACGAGAAGCCTGACGTCCCCTCCGGCGCCACCCCCGACGACGCCGAGCCGCAGGCCGCTCCCTCCGACACGGAGGGGGCGGCCCCGGCCGGGGACTCAGCTTCTGCTCAGGATGTTGCCCTGACGGCACAGCTGGACCAGGTGCGTACCGCGCTCAACGAGCGCACCGCGGACCTCCAGCGCCTGCAGGCCGAGTACCAGAACTACCGGCGCCGTGTGGAGCGGGACCGCGTCACGGTCAAGGAGATCGCCGTCGCGAACCTCCTGACCGAGCTGCTTCCCGTTCTCGACGACATCGGCCGTGCCCGTGAGCACGGCGAGCTCGTCGGCGGCTTCAAGTCGGTGGCCGAATCCACGGAGACGGTCGCCGCGAAGATGGGCCTTCAGCAGTTCGGCAAGGAGGGCGAGCCCTTCGACCCGACCGTGCACGAGGCCCTGATGCACTCCTACGCGCCGGACGTCACCGAGACGACCTGCGTGGCGATCCTGCAGCCGGGTTACCGGATCGGCGAGCGCACCATCCGCCCCGCGCGGGTGGCCGTGGCCGAGCCGCAGCCGGGTACGCAGGGCAAGTCCGAGGACGCTGCCGAGTCGGCCGAGACCAAGGGCGACGAGAAGGACAACGGTGGCCCGGAAGAGGGCTGACGTCGTACGCGTACTGATTGATGTGAGTGAGGAGGGACGTCGAGGCCGATGAGCACCAAGGACTTCATCGAGAAGGACTACTACAAGGTCCTCGGCGTCCCGAAGGACGCCACCGACGCCGAGATCAAGAAGGCGTACCGCAAGCTCGCCCGCGAGAACCACCCCGACGCCAACAAGGGCAACGACAAGGCGGAGGAGCGCTTCAAGGAGATCTCCGAGGCGAACGACATCCTCGGTGACCCCAAGAAGCGCAAGGAGTACGACGAGGCGCGCGCCCTGTTCGGCAGCGGCGGGTTCCGTCCGGGACCCGGCGGTGCGGGGGCGGGAGGCTCGTTCAACTTCGACCTGGGCGACCTCTTCGGAGGCGGCGCCCAGGGCCAGGGCGGTCCGGGCGGCTTCGGCGGCGGCATCGGCGATGTGTTCGGTGGCCTGTTCAACCGGGGCGGCGCGGGTACGGGTACCCGTACTCAGCCGCGCCGTGGCCAGGACATCGAGTCCGAGGTGACGCTGAGCTTCACCGAGGCCGTGGACGGCGCGACGGTACCCCTCCGTATGTCGTCCCAGGCCCCCTGCAAGGCGTGCTCCGGCACCGGCGACGCGAACGGCACACCGCGCGTGTGCCCGACCTGCGTCGGCACCGGACAGGTCTCGCGGGGCGGCGGTGGCGGCTTCTCCCTCACCGACCCGTGCGTGGACTGCAAGGGCCGCGGCCTGATCGCCGAGACGCCGTGCGACGCCTGCAAGGGCAGTGGGCGGGCCAAGTCCTCCCGCACCATGCAGGTCAGGATCCCCGCGGGGGTCTCGGACGGCCAGCGCATCAGGCTCCGCGGCAAGGGCGCTCCCGGTGAACGGGGCGGCCCCGGGGGCGATCTGTACGTCGTCGTGCACGTCGACGCGCACCCGGTCTTCGGCCGCAAGGGCGACAACCTCACCGTCACCGTCCCGGTGACGTTCACCGAGGCGACGCTCGGCGCCGAGGTCAAGGTGCCCACGCTCGGCGGCCCGCCGGTCACCCTGAAACTGCCCCCGGGCACGCCGAACGGGCGGACGATGCGGGCCCGCGGCAAGGGCGCCGTCCGCAAGGACGGCACGCGCGGGGATCTGCTGGTGACGGTCGAGGTGGCCGTCCCCAAGGACCTTTCGGAGGACGCCCGCAGCGCCCTCGAGTCGTACCGCAAGGCGACTGAGGACACCGACGTGCGGGCAGAACTGTTCAAGGCCGCGAAGGGAGCGTGAATGTGATGGACGGGCAGCCCGGCCGTCGGCGCCACAACCCGTACGAACTGACCGACGAAACGCCGGTGTACGTCATTTCGGTGGCGGCACAGCTGTCCGGCCTGCATCCACAGACCCTGCGCCAGTACGACCGCCTCGGCCTGGTCTCGCCCGACCGCACGGCCGGGCGCGGCCGGCGCTACTCGGCCCGCGACATCGAACTGCTCCGTGCGGTGCAGCAGTTGTCGCAGGCCGAGGGCATCAACCTGGCCGGCATCAAGCGCATCATCGAGCTGGAGAACCAGGTCGCCGCGCTGCAGTCCCGGGTCGCCGAACTCTCCTCGGCAGTGGAGAGCGCGGCCTCCGCGATCCAGCAGCGCGAGGCGGCGGTGCACGCCTCCTACCGGCGGGACCTGGTCCCGTACCAGGAGGTCCAGCAGACGAGCGCGCTGGTGGTGTGGCGGCCGAAGCGGTCGTCCGAGCAGTAGTCCGCACTCATGCGTGAAGGGCCCCGGAGGCGTTGTCACCGGGGCCCTTTCGTATGCCGCAGGATGGAGCCATGACCGAGATCCGCACCCCCCGCCTCCTCCTGCGCCGCTGGCAGCCGGACGACGACCTCGCCCCGCTCGCCGAGATCCAGGCCGACCCTGCCGTGATGAGCCGCGTCGGCGACGGCTCCCCCCGCTCCCTCGACGAGACCGCCGAGGACATCGAGCGCTGGGAGGAGGAGTGGGACGACGAGGGCTTCGGGGTCTTCGCCGTGGAACTCCTCGGCCCCGGCGAGCTTGCGGGTGCCGTCGGCCTGTACGTGCCGGACGCCCCGGAACAGGTGGCGGGCCAGATCGGCATCCAGTGGCGGCTCGCGCGACAGTTCTGGGGCCAGGGGTACGCCTCGGAGGCGGCGCAGGCGACGCTGGAGTTCGCGCTTCAGGACCGGGGCATCGACCGGGTCGTCGCGGTCACCGCGGAGGGCGACACCTCCTCGGAGAAGGTTCTCCACAAGCTGGGGATGGCGCCGCTGCCCGGCCGGGTGGAGGGCTGCATGCTGTACGCGATCGACCTGACGGAGTTCGAGGGCTGAGATTCGAGGCCTGAGGATCGAGGCCTGAGATTCGAGAGTCGCCTTTGAGTTTCCTGTGAAGGTCTTGGACACCTTGCGAAGGTGTCCGGTATTCGCCGTCTTCGGCTTCATGTGAAGAAGTAATGGACCCGTTTTCGTTGCGGTGTGGCTTCACCTCTTGACGGTCAGTGGGCGGGCGAGTTGGCTTCGAGCCACCTCGGCCGCACCGTCGCGGCCACGTCAGGGAGGTATCCGCACATGAACACGCGTATGCGTTGCGCCGCCATGGCCGGCGCCGCATCCGTCCTGGTCGCCTCGCTCTCGGCCTGCGGCGGCGTGCTGCCGGGCGGCGACAGCGGGCCCAGCGCGTCCACCACCAAGGGCAACGACGTCAAGATCGGTCTGCTGCTTCCGGAGAAGGAGACCGCTCGCTACGAGAAGTTCGACCACCCCATATTCGAGCGTCAGGTGGCGAAGCTGACGTCCGGCAAGGGGGAGCTGGTCTACGCCAATGCCAAGCAGAACGCGGCCCTCCAGCGCAAGCAGCTGCAGGAGATGATCGCCGCGAAGGTCGACACGATCGTCGTCGACGCCGTGGACGCCAAGGACATCGCCCCGGCCGTGCGCAAGGCCAAGGACGCGGGCATCCACGTCATCGCGTACGACCGGCTCGCGGAGGGGCCCGTGGACGCCTACGTCGGCTTCGACAACGAGCTCGTCGGACAGACCCAGGGCAAGGCGCTGATCTCCGCACTCGGCGGGACCAAGGCCACCAAGCGCGACAAGGTCGTGATGATCAACGGCTCGCCCAGCGACCCCAACGCCGCGCAGTTCAAGGCCGCCGCCCGCGTGGAACTCGGCAACGCCGTGACCGTCGCGAAGTCGTACGACACCGCGGGCTGGAAGCCGTCCAACGCCAAGGCCAACATGGAGCAGGCCGTCAACGCGCTCGGCGCGGACAACATCGCGGGCGTGTACGTCGCCAACGACGGGATGGCCGGCGGCGTGATCCAGGCCCTGAAGGAGGTCGGCGTCCGCGACATGCCGCCGATCACCGGCCAGGACGCCGAACTCGCCGCCGTGCAGCGGATCCTGGACGGCGAGCAGTACATGAGCGTCTACAAGCCGTACCCGGACGAGGCGGAGACCGCCGCCGAGATGGCCGTGCGGATCTCGCAGGGGCGCGACATCGAGTTCGAGGCGCTGGCGATGGACCGCACCGACAGCCCGACCACCAAGCAGATCAGGACGGCGAGCGTCAGCGTCGTCGCGCTCACCAAGGACAACATCAAGAGCACCGTCGTCAAGGACAAGATCTTCAAGGTGTCGCAGATCTGCACGGCGAAGTACGCACAGGCTTGCGCGGAGGCGGGGTTGAAGTAGCCGGTGGGGGTGGCTGGCTAGTCCGCGTCCTCCAGGATGCCCGACTGGCCGATCAGATAGCCCAGTTGGGCCCTGCTGTCGCTGCCCAGCGTCGCCGCGAGCTTCGCGATGTGCACGCGGACGGTGCGGACGTTCATGCCGAGCCGCTCCGCGATCACCGCGTCGGTGTGGCCCTCGATGAGCAGCGTCGCGATGGTGCGCTGACGCGTCGTGACGCCGTCCGAGGCCGGCTCCTCGACCGCCGCCTGCGGGTACATCGGCGTGGCCAGCCGCCACAGACGCTCGAACGTGGTCGCCAGGTAGGCGATCAGCGCCGGGTGCCGGAGCTCCAGGGCCACCGTGCGGTCGTGGTTCGCAGGGATGAACGCGACGGTGCGGTCCAGCATGATGAGGCGCTCGGTCACTTCGTCGAGGGTGCGGACCTGGACGTCACCGGTCAGCTGCTCGAAGTGGGCGAGCACGGCCTGCGAGTGGCGTGACGTGTGCTGGTAGAGGGTCCGCATCCGACAGCCACGGGCCAGCAGTTCCTGCTCCTTGGGCAGGGCCGAGGCGAGCAGGGGGGCCGGGCGGTGACCGCCCGGCTGGATGGTGAGCAGCTCGGTCGACGATGTGGACATGGCCTCGGCGATCGCGTCGTTGATGCGCTGGAAGCCGAGCAGGACGGTGATCATGGGGGCGTCCGGGACGGCCGCCCGCTCGGCGTCCAGGGCCATGAGCGGGGCGAAGGTCTCGGCCAGCTTCGCCTCCTGGCTGCGGCGCAGGGCGATGTTCTCCTCGACGGCCCGCAACAGTCGGGGCAGCGCGATCGCGGGGGGAACCGGTCGCAGCCATCCGGGGTCCCCGGTGTCCGGGCGGAGCAGCGCGTGCGCTTCGAGACAGGGAGTCGGATCGGAGTCCGCGCGCGGTACGCGGCCTTCGCGCAGGGCGCGGGTATAGAGCCGCATGCCGGCCTCGCACACCTCGCCGACGTCGTGCGAATGAGTCCTGAGGGTCACGACTCGCTCCCTCTGCTCGGTGCGGGGGTGTCTGGGTCGAGCATTCCGGACTGCGCGATGAGAAAGCCGAGTTGGGCCCGGCTTCCACTGCCCAGTGCGGCCGCGAGTTTGGCGATGTGGGCGCGGCAGGTGCGTACGTTCATCCCGAGCCGGCGTGCTATCGCCTCGTCGACGTGGCCTTCGACGAGGAGTTTGGCTATGGAGCGCTGGACGCCCGTGATGCCGTCGGTCGGTGGTCCGTAGGGCGTTTCGTCGAGCAGCGGGACCGCACGCTGCCAGAGCTGCTCGAAGACGTTGGCCAGGTATTCGACCAGACCTGGGTGGCGCAACTCCAGGGCGGACTGCCGGTCTTCGCGCGCGGGAATGAACGCGACCGAACGGTCGAAGATGATCAGCCGCTCGATGAGCTCTTCGAGGGTGCGTATGTCGACGTTTCCCTGGGCCAGGGCTTCCGCGTAGGCGAGGGTCCCGTGACTGTGCCGTGCCGTGTGCTGGTAGAGCGTGCGCATCGTGATGCCGCGATCGGTGATCTCCCTGCCCATCTGCAGGGCCTTGGTGAGAGTGTGCTCGTCCCTGCCTCCTCCGGGCTGGACGGTGAGCATCTCGGACTTGCACTCGGCGAGGGCCAGTTCGATGGCGGCGTTGATCCGCTCCTTGCCCTCGAGCACCGTGATGGAGTGGGTGGTCGGTTGTCGCTGGGCACTGATGGCCAGAAATGGCTCGAAGGCATCGGTGAGTTCGATCGCGAGAGCCCTTCTTTCCTGTATCTCGCGTTCGAGCGGATGCAGTCGTTGCGAGAGCGCCGCTGTCGGCGGAACCGGCCGGAGCCAGGCGGAGTCATCAGGATCGGGATGCAGGAGAGCGAAGTCCAGTAGGCAGGGAGCCGAGGAGATTTCGCTGCGCGCGATGCGTCCTGAGCGCAGGGCTGTCGCGTACAAGTGCCTCCCGGCGTCGCACAGCTCGGTCATGGCGTGTGGATGTGCCTGATTTGAGCTGGTATTTGGCATAGCTCCACCCCCCAGGGTCCTGAACGTGCAGGAACATGATGCATCGACCCTGTGGTGTTTGCGTGGCCGAATGAGCCATCGTCGTGGAGAGCCGGGGGAGAGAAACCATGAAAGTGAGGACGAGACCCGCTATGCGTAAGGGAATACTTCGCGCCGTTGTTGCCGGCGCTTTCTCCGCCGGGCTGGTCCTCGGCGCGCTCGGGCCGATGGACGCCATCTGGAACACCGCACCCGCGGCCCAGGCGGACGCGATCTGGAACGTGGCGCCCACGACCGTCAAGGCACTCCCCAGTGACGCGATCTGGAACTCCGCGCCCACGGACGCAGGCGCATGATCACCCCGCCCGACGACCGGTCGTTACGCCGGGAGATGGCGATCGCCTACCGCTCCGGTTGGCACACCATCGACCTCGTGACCGCGATTCCGAGCGACGGTGACTCCCTCATGGTCACCCTGTTCGGAGAGCCCATCATCGTGGTCCGCGAGGGCGACGACATCCGGGCCTACCGGTGCCTGCGCCGACCGCGCGGGGCCCCACAGCCGGTACGTACGGTCGTCCGGTACGGAATGATCTTTGTGAACCTCGACCAGCGGGACCATGAACTGGTCGGCGAGGCAGGACCCGAGCCCTCGCAGTCCCACCCACGCTCCACAGCCACCCCCCGCAGTGCCTGACGCGATGCCCCCGTCGTTGTAATCGCGCAGGTGCTTCCCCCCTGCAGCGGCGCCACCGTGAACCTGACACGGTGGCGCCGCTGTAGTTGTGTACGGGGACGTACGGGGTCGTACAGGGCCGGGGGCTACGCGGGTTCGGGAGCGGGGACGTTCGCCGTGGCCCGGCCCACCGCTATCTCGATGACCACCCGGTCCGGGTTCGGACGAGGCGCGCGCGAGTAGCGCTCGGCATAGCGGCGCTCGGCGTCCGCGACGCGCTCCGGGTCGGTGTGCACCGTCGCCCGCCCCTCCAGCGTGGCCCACCACCGGCCGTCGACCTGGCACACCGCGGCGAACCCCGACCCCTCGACGACATGGGCGGCCTTCCTCGTGGACTTGCCCGTGATGATGCGGGCGACCCGCGCCTCGGCGTCGTACGTCACCCCGACCGGGACCACATGGGGCGTGCCGTTCGCGCGCAGCGTCGTCAGGGTGCACAGGTGCCGTTCGCGCCAGAAGTCGAGGAAGGCGGATCCGGGGGCGTCGAGGTCGATGCGCTTGGCCATGAACGGGAACCTATCCCAGAGGGGCCCGGGCCCTTTCCCTGGACGCCCTTGAGTGGAATAGACTCAACTTTGTGCACGTTCGATGAGTCAGAGTGAGTTTCCCTAGCGCATGGAGGAGAGCAGGCACGTGGACGCCGAGCTGACGAACCGGAGCCGCGACGCGATCAACGCGGCAAGCAGCCGGGCCGTGTCCGGGGGCCACCCGGATCTGACCCCGGCCCACCTGCTCCTGGCCCTGCTGGAGGGCCAGGACAACGAGAACATCACCGACCTCCTCGCCGCGGTCGACGCCGACCAGGCGCAGGTGCGGGCGGGCGCCGAGCGGGTACTGGCCTCGCTGCCCAGCGTGACGGGATCCACCGTCGCGCCGCCCCAGCCCAACCGCGACCTGCTCGCCGTCATCGCCGACGCGTCCGAGCGCGCCAAGGACCTCGGCGACGAGTACCTCTCCACGGAACACCTGCTCATCGGCATCGCGGCCAAGGGCGGCGCCGCCGCCGACGTACTGACACAGAACGGGGCCGGCGCGAAGAAGCTGGTCGACGCATTCACCAAGAGCAGGGGAGGGCGCCGGGTGACCACACCCGACCCCGAAGGGTCCTACAAGGCGCTGGAGAAGTTCGGTACGGACTTCACGGCGGCGGCCCGCGAGGGCAAGCTCGACCCGGTCATCGGCCGCGACCAGGAGATCCGCCGCGTCGTCCAGGTCCTGTCCCGCCGCACCAAGAACAACCCGGTGCTCATCGGCGAACCCGGCGTCGGCAAGACGGCCGTCGTCGAAGGCCTCGCCCAGCGCATCATCAAGGGCGACGTACCGGAGTCCCTCAAGGACAAGCGGCTCGTCTCGCTCGACCTCGGCGCGATGGTCGCGGGCGCCAAGTACCGCGGCGAGTTCGAGGAGCGCCTCAAGACCGTCCTCTCCGAGATCAAGGAGAGCGACGGCCAGATCATCACGTTCATCGACGAGCTGCACACCGTCGTCGGCGCGGGCGCCGGCGGCGACTCCGCCATGGACGCGGGCAACATGCTCAAGCCGATGCTCGCCCGCGGTGAACTGCGCATGGTCGGCGCGACCACGCTCGACGAGTACCGCGAGCGCATCGAGAAGGACCCGGCCCTGGAGCGCCGCTTCCAGCAGGTCCTGGTGGCGGAGCCCTCCGTGGAGGACTCCATCGCGATCCTCCGTGGCCTCAAGGGCCGCTACGAGGCCCACCACAAGGTCCAGATCAACGACAGCGCCCTCGTCGCGGCCTCGACGCTCTCCGACCGCTACATCACCTCCCGCTTCCTCCCCGACAAGGCCATCGACCTCGTCGACGAGGCGGCCTCCCGGCTCCGCATGGAGATCGACTCCTCACCCCTGGAGATCGACGAACTCCAGCGCTCGGTCGACCGGTTGAAGATGGAGGAGATGGCCCTCTCCAAGGAGACCGACCCGGCCTCCCGCGACCGCCTGGACAAGCTCCGCCGCGACCTCGCCGACAAGGAGGAGGAGCTGCGCGGACTCACCGCACGCTGGGAGAAGGAGAAGCAGTCCCTCAACCGCGTCGGTGAACTGAAGGAGAAGCTCGACGAACTGCGCGGCCAGGCCGAACGGGCCCAGCGCGACGGCGACTTCGACACCGCGAGCAAGCTCCTCTACGGCGAGATCCCGACGCTCGAACGCGACCTGGAGGAAGCCTCCGAGGCCGAGGAGGAGGTCTCCAAGGACACCATGGTCAAGGACGAGGTCGGCCCCGACGACATCGCCGACGTCGTCGCCTCCTGGACCGGCATCCCGGCAGGACGCCTCCTGGAGGGCGAGACGCAGAAGCTCCTGCGCATGGAGGACGAGCTCGGCAAGCGCCTCATCGGCCAGACCGAAGCGGTCCGCGCGGTCTCCGACGCGGTCCGCCGCACCCGCGCCGGCATCGCCGACCCCGACCGCCCCACCGGCTCCTTCCTCTTCCTCGGCCCGACGGGCGTCGGCAAGACCGAACTCGCCAAGGCCCTCGCCGACTTCCTCTTCGACGACGAGCGGGCCATGATCCGCATCGACATGTCGGAGTACGGCGAGAAGCACAGCGTCGCCCGCCTGGTCGGCGCCCCGCCCGGCTACGTCGGCTACGAGGAGGGCGGCCAGCTCACCGAGGCGGTCCGCCGCCGCCCGTACTCCGTCGTCCTCCTGGACGAGGTCGAGAAGGCCCACCCCGAGGTCTTCGACATCCTCCTCCAGGTCCTCGACGACGGCCGCCTCACCGACGGCCAGGGCCACACGGTCGACTTCCGCAACACGATCCTGGTCCTGACGTCGAACCTGGGCAGCCAGTACCTGGTGGAGCCGCTGACGTCGGCGGAGGAAAAGAAGCAACAGGTCCTCGAAGTGGTCCGGGCCTCTTTCAAGCCCGAATTCCTCAACCGCCTCGACGACCTGGTGGTCTTCTCGGCCCTGGACAAGGACGAGCTCTCCCGCATCGCCCGCCTCCAGCTGAACCGCCTCGCGAAGCGCCTCGCCGACCGCCGCCTCACCCTGGACGTCTCCGACGAGGCCCTGGCCTGGCTCGCCGACGAGGGCAACGACCCGGCCTACGGCGCCCGCCCCCTGCGCCGCCTGATCCAAACCGCCATCGGCGACCGCCTCGCCAAGGAGATCCTCTCCGGCGAGGTCAAGGACGGCGACACGGTCCGCGTCGACGCGTTCGGCGACGGGTTGATCGTGGGTCCGGCGACGGGGAAGACGCTGTAGTCCGCCCGCCGCGAAACGCCCGCGCCCCTGCGAAGGGGCGCGGGCTTGCCCATGGGGGGCCTCGGTGGGAGAGGATGGCGGCATCCATACGAAGGGACCAAGCAAGTGAGCATCGACCCGTCCTCGATTCCCAATTTCGGGGGACAGCCCGACCCGCAAGAGGGAGCGGGACCGGCCGGTCCCGTCGTTCCCGACCAGGACCTGGTCAAGCAGCTTCTGGAGCAGATGGAGCTCAAGTACGTCACCGACGAGGAGGGTGACCTCGCGGCGCCGTGGGAGGAGTTCCGTACGTACTTCATGTTCCGCGGCGAGGACGACCAGCAGGTCTTCTCGGTGCGGACGTTCTACGACCGGCCGCACGGCATCGAGATCAAGCCGCAGCTGCTCGAGTCGATCGACGACTGGAACCGCCGCACCCTGTGGCCGAAGGTCTACAGCCACACCCACGACGACGGCACCGTCCGCCTCATCGGCGAGGCGCAGATGCTGATCGGCACCGGGGTCGCGCTCGAGCACTTCGTGTCGTCGACGGTCAGCTGGGTGCGCGCCGCGATCGAGTTCGACCGGTGGCTGGTGGAGCAGCTCGGCCTGGAGGCCGACGTCGACTCCGCGGAGAAGCCGGAGGACGGCGACGACTCCCAGTGAGTCCGAGTGCGTCCGCGTGAGTTTTGCGTGAGAGCCCGGCCGGTGTGTCTGCCCCATGAGGGCGGCTGCCGGCCGGGCTCTTGTCGTGGCTACGACTCTGTGCGCGCCGGCTTCGGGTCGATGCGGAACAGTTCGCCGTCGACCTGGCCGATGAGGCCGTGGCGTCCCTCGGTCATCAGCTCGGGGGCGACGCCGGCCCGCACCGGGCGCTCGGACAGCTTCACCTTGCCGCGCCAGCGCACCGCGCCGTTGTCGAGGTCGAGGCCCACCATGTTCCCGGTCGGGTCGAGGAAGTAGGCGACCCGGTCGGTGAGGTTCACGGCCGCGGCGGAGGCCAGTTCGTACATGCCGGGGCCGCTGGGGTCCTTGCGGAGCCGGAGGCCGGACGCGCTCGCCCACAGCTGTTTCCCGTCGGCGGCCGACCACGCGAGGGCCGTGCCGTCCTTGCGGACCGTGAGCATGACGCCGTCCGCGATCACGCCGCCGCGCGGTCCGTCGGCGCGGTGCCGCGTCACCTTCCCGGTGCCCGTGTCGACGCGGATCAGGTCGGTGGGGCCGGGTTCGCCGATGAACTTCTGCTTTCCGACCGGGGCCGCGAGGAGCACGGTGTCCCCGTCCCTGCCGATGTAGCTCGTCATGCCCTTGACCGTCGCGACCGTGTGCGGGCGGCCGGTCGCGGGGTCGAGGCGGACGACGGTGCTGCGCTGCGGCGCCTTCTCGCTGTCCGGTGAGCACATCAGGTGCGGGACGCCGCCGATCGCGGCGGCGGTGCAGTCGGCCTGCTTCCACTTGTGCGTCCACAGCGTGCGGCCGGTCCTGGGGTCGAGGGCGGCCGCGCTCTTGAACGTCGGGGTGTTGGCGAGGATGCCGCCGTCGAAGAGCACGGCGGAGTCCGCGTCGCGGCTGTCGTCGGCCAGCTTGTGCTTCCAGAGCACCTTGCGGCTGTCGATGTCGACGGCGACGACGTCGGTGCCGGGGTTCGAGGTGCCGGGCGCGTGGTCGGCGTAGGTGAAGAGGATCCCGTCGCGGACCCCGGCCATCGCTCCCGCCGGGGTGCCGCCGCCGTCGTCGTTCGCGGACGGGCGCTGCCAGACGACCTTTCCGGTACGGGTGTCGACGCCGAGGCCGTCGTACCCGGCTCCCCTGCAGTACACGGCTCCGGAGCCGTTCATGCAGGCGTCCCATGTGGTCTTGCCGGGGAGCGTGGTCTGCCAGCGCAGCTTGCCCTCGCGGCTGACGTGGTTGGTCGGGGTCGGTGGCCGGTCGTCGCCGCTTGTGCCGGTGACGAGGACCGTGCCGAAGGCGACGGCGGTGAGGCCGAGTGCGGCGCCGGTGACGCGCAGCGTGGTGCGGCGCCTGCGGCGGCGTACGAGACGGTCGGCGAGGTCCGTGGGGGCGGCGGCGGTGTCGGGGGTCCACGCGTGCAGGACGTCCCGGAGCGCCCGGTCGAGCTGGTCGGCGTTCATGCGTGGGCTCCCTTCGGCGCGGTGCCGTTCGCGGGGCGGTCGGGATCGGTGGCCGCGGCGGGGTGCCGGGCGTCGAGTTCCGGGGCGAGCGTGCGCAGCCGGGCCAGGGAGCGGTGGGTGGTGCTGCGTACGGTGCCGACCGAGCAGCCCAGGGCGGCCGCCACCTCGGTCTCGGACAGGTCCTCGAAGTAGCGCAGGACGAGCATCGTGCGCTGGCGCGGGGTGAGCCGGGCCAGCGCGCCGGCCATGGTGATCCGCAGGTCGGCGTCGGCGGTGCCGTCGGCCGTGCCCTCTTCGCGCCATACGGTGCGCGACGCGTCGAACGTCGGTTCGCGGTGCGGTCGGCGCAGCCGCCAGCGGCTGACCTGGTGCCGGTACATCACCTTGCGGACGTACCCCTCGGGGTCGTCGATGTGCCGCCAGCGCCCGAGCGCCTTCATCAGCGCGGTCTGCACGAGGTCTTCGGCCTCGTGCCGGTCGCCGCCGGTGAGCAGGTTCGCCAGGCGGAGCAGGGTGCCCCACCTGGCGTCGACGAAGTCCCGGAATCTGAGCTGATCCTGCGGGTCCATGGGCCCTCCCGTTCTCTGACGCCCACAAGGACGCGCGGAGCACGGGACATCTATGCCTGCCGCACAGGCTTTCTTCAATGGGCCGCCGTGAACCGCCCTACCGCGTACGCACCTTGGCGAGCCGCGCCGCCGCCTCGCTCAGGACCTCGTCCTGCTTGCAGAAGGCGAAGCGGACGAAGGGGGCTCCCGCGGCGCGGTCGTCGTAGAAGACGGCGTTGGGGACGGCGACGACGCCGCAGCGTTCGGGGAGGGCGCGGCAGAATTCGAAGCCGTCGTCGAAGCCGAGGGGGCGGATGTCGGTGGTGATGAAGTAGGTGCCCTGAGGGCGGAAGACGGTGAAGCCCGCGTCCTCGAGACCGGTCGCGAGCAGTTCGCGCTTCGCGGTCATGGTGGCGCGGAAGTCGGAGAAGTACGTGTCGGGGAGGGCGAGGGCCTCGGCGACCGCGTACTGGAAGGGGCCCGCGGAGACGTACGTCAGGAACTGCTTCGCGGAGCGGACCGCCGTGACGAGCTCCGGCGTGGACGTCACCCAGCCGACCTTCCAGCCGGTGAACGAGAACGTCTTGCCCGCGGAGCCGATGGTGACCGTGCGCTCGCGCATGCCGGGGAGCGTGGCGAGCGGGATGTGTTCGGCGTCGCCGTAGGTGAGGTGCTCGTAGACCTCGTCGGTGACGACCAGGAGGTCGCGTTCGACGGCGAGTTCGGCGATGGCGGTCAGTTCGGCGCGGCTGAGGACGGTGCCGGTGGGGTTGTGCGGGGTGTTGATGAGCAGGAGGCGGGTGCGGTCGGTGACCGCGTCGCGCAGCTCGTCGAGGTCGAGGCGGAAGGAACCTTCGTGCGGGCGGAGCGTCACCGGGACGCGGGTGCCGCCGGCGAGGGCGATGCTGGCCGCGTACGAGTCGTAGTAGGGCTCGAAGGCGATGACCTCGTCGCCGGGTTCGACGAGGGCGAGGAGGGAGGCGGCGATGGCCTCCGTGGCGCCCGCCGTGACCAGGACCTCGCGGTCGGGGTCGAACTCCATGCCGTAGCGGCGCTGCTGGTGGTCGGCGATCGCGGTGCGCAGCTCGGGGATGCCGGGGCCCGGCGGGTACTGGTTGCCGTGTCCCGCGCGCAGCGCCCGTACGGCGGCCTCGCGCACCTGCTCGGGGCCGTCGGTGTCGGGGAAGCCCTGGCCGAGGTTGATGGCGCCGGTCCGCACGGCGAGCGCGGACATCTCGGCGAAGATCGTCGTTCCGAACTCGGCGAGGCGGCGGTTGAGCAGGGGGCGTGCGCTGGAGGTCATGCCGGCCATCCTGCGCCGAACCTCTGGACTTCCTCAACTCCTGCTTGGCGTGCTCCGGGCACGGGCATTCCCCTGTCACGCCCGCACGGGGCGGCCCCTCGGGGGATACGGGGGAAGAGAGAGGAGGGCCGGTGATGAACGTGTTCTTCATCGTGGTCTTCGTGATGGTGGTGCTCGCCATCGTGCTCGGAACGGCCAGGGCGGGCGGCAGTGGCCGCTCACCCAGTACGTCGTTGAAGAAGAACCGTGCCGGCAGGAGCAGCTGGTGGGCCGGTGGCGGTGCCGCGAGCGGTGGCGGCGGCTACGGGTGTTCCTCGTCCGGTGACTCCGGCGGCGGTCATCACGGCCACTCGTGCGGCGGCGGCTCCTCCTGTGGCGGAGGTGGCTCGTCGTGCGGTGGTGGCGGTGGCGGTGGTGGATGCGGGGGCGGCGGAAGCTGACACACCGCTGTCGGGGCGTGCGGCCCGCGCGGAGGCGACTGACACGGGGCAGTCGGTCCGCGTGGGCCGCACGCTTGTCCGGTTGTGCCCTCGGAGGTTGTGCGCCGGGCGCGAAAGGTGCTCGTGGAAGTTGAACAGTTGAGCTGTGCTGCCCTCGGGGGGATGGAAACCCTCCGAAGTTGGGTAAAAATGCTGTGATGGCGTCGCCCACCATGATTCCCTTTAACCGTCAACGCAGCCCTCGTACTACGTAGTTATCGCGTTCACGTGGGCACGAGCCGGCTCCTTCGACGCAGCCGGCCCCACCTCCCTTTGCGTGCTAGCGGAGCCGACCCATGCTCACGACCCTGAACACCGCCTATACCGATACGAGTGCGGCCGATCTGGCCTGGGCCCTCGGCCGGGAGCCCTTGCCCGCGCTCGCCACGCTCGACCTCGACATCGACGATGCCAGGCTTCAGTTGAGGCTGCTCGGCGCCTCTCACCAGGTGCTGCTCGAGGAGGAGAACGGGAGCTGTTCGGAGACTGTGGCGTGCATTCCCGGCAGCAGTACGCCGCTCCCGCTGGGCGTCGCGAAGCGCCTCGGCGACTGGGAGTACGAATTCGCGGCCCGCGTCGAACATTTGACTGCGGGTCAATTCGCGGGCCGCGCACAGGAATTGCTCGCGCTCGTCGCCGACCATCCGAACGGTCTGGCGGGCGTCTTTCCCGGCAGCCCGCACGCCTTCACCGCGATGCTCGCCCAGCGGCACGAGGGTCAGGTGCACTGGCGCACCTGGCACGCCTACCCGCAGGACGGCCAGTTGGTCGCCACTCGTACGCGGGTGGGGGCGCGGATGCCGGTGGCCGCCGCGCTGTAGCGGCGCGGGCGGTGGTGCGGGCGGAGGCGCGTGGGCGGAGGCCCGGGCGGCGGAGTGAGCGGCCGCGTGAGCCCGGCTCGCGGTGGTCGCGCAGGTCGCGCGGATCACGGGTATGCCTGCGGTACATCGGTTCCACACTTGTGGGTGACCGGACGGAGTCGAACGGTGACGTAGCGTTCCAGGCGTGATCGAACCGCACCCACCCGTGACGACCCGAGACCCCAGGTCCCTGGGCGGCCCGGTCCGGTCCCCGCTCCCGGTGAAGCCGGGCACCGGGCGCCTCCTCGTCCTCGCAGGCGTCTTCGTCTGCGCGGCCTGCGGACTGGTCTACGAACTCGAACTGGTCGCGCTCGCCTCGTACTTGATGGGCGACTCGGTCACCCAGGCCTCCGTCGTGCTCTCCGTCATGGTCTTCGCGATGGGCCTCGGCTCGCTCGCCGCCAAGCGGCTGCGGCTGCGCGCCGCGGTCGGCTTCGGAATGATCGAGGCGCTGCTCGCGCTCGTCGGCGGCTGCAGCGCCATGGCGCTGTACGCGGTGTTCGCGTGGACCGGGGCCTGGGGCGGGGCCTGGGCGGACGGGCCGCGCTGGCTGCTCGTCGGGTTCTCGCTGGCCATCGGGGTGCTGATCGGGGCGGAAGTGCCGCTCCTCATGGTGCTGATCCAGCGAATCCGGCGGCAGGACGCGGGCGGGGCCGTGGCCGACCTGTTCGCGGCGGACTACGTGGGCGCGCTGGTCGGCGGCCTCGCGTTCCCTTTCCTGCTGCTGCCGCTGCTGGGGCAGTTGACGGGGGCGCTCCTCACCGGGGCGGTCAACGCGGTGGCGGGGACAGTGCTCGTCCTCGGCCTGTTCCGGCGGGACCTTAGCCGTCGGGCCTGCTGGCTGCTGATCGTCGCGAACGTCACGGTGCTCGGCGTGCTCGCCACGTCCTGGGTCCTCGTCGACGACTTCGAACGGGCGGCGCGGCACGCCCTGTTCGGGGCGGATGTGCGGGTCGCCGTGCAGACCGGGGCGCAGGAAGTCGTGCTCACGGGCGGTGGGCGGCGCCCCACGTCGCTCTTTCTCGACGGGCAGCTGCGGGCCGACGGGCGCGAACGGGGCCGTCCCTACCGGCAGTTCGTCGCCCCCGCGCTGCACGGCGGTCCGCGCGCGCGGGTCCTGATCCTCGGCGGGGGTGACGGCCTCGCCGCGCGCGAGGCGCTGCGGGCCCGCGGGGTGCGGCGCGTGGACGTGGTCGACCCCGACCCGGCGGTGGTCCACCTGGCCCGGACCGACCCGGGGCTGCGCGAGCTGAACGGGCGGTCGCTCGGGGACCCGCGGGTGCGGGTGCTGACGGGAGACGTGTTCGCGTGGCTGCGGAGCGCTCCGCGGGCGCTGCCGTACGACGTGGTGGTGTGCGATCTGCCCGACCCCGGCAGCACGGCGAGCACGAAGCTGTACTCGCAGGAGTTCTACGGGTTGGTGGGGCGGGTTCTCACGGACCGGGGGCGAGTGGTGGCGCGGGTGAGGGGCGGGGCGGGGCCGCTGGGGACGGCTGCCGCGACGGTGCGCTCCGCGGGGTTGCGGGTGGTGGCGTATCGCGGTGACGGGGGTGTGGGGTTCGTCCTGGCGGGATGGACGCGACCTGGGCCTCCGGCGGGTTCGCGGGTGGTACGGGCCGGGGCGGGACACGCGCCGTCGACGTTGGTGCATCCGCGGTTCGGCGACTGACGACGCCTGGCCGGCGGGTTCGGGGGGCCGGGGTGCGGGGGCCGGGGCCCGGGGTGCGGGGTGCGGGGTGCGGGTCGGCGGGGCCGGGGGGCGTCGGGGGTGTTGCGCGGGGGCGGGGTTGTGGGGCGGTGCCGGGGGCGGCGCCTGTGGTGCCGGTTCGCGGCGCTGTGCCTTTCGGCTGCGCCGGGCTTTGGTCGTCTCCCACCCACCCGCCCCCTCCGGGGGCTTCGGCCCCGCGGGGTGGTGCCTGTGTCGGGGTGCCGAGGGTTGGTTCGTGGGCCGGGGTGGCGCCTGCCGTGGTCGAGGCGTGGGCCGGGGGTGGCGCCTGCGGTTCCGGTTCGCGGCGCCGTGCCTCCTGCGGCTGCGCCGGGCTTTGGTCGTCTCCCACCCGCCCGCCCCCTCCGGGGGCTCCGGCCCCGCGGGGTGGTGCCTGTGTCGGGGTGCCGAGGGTTGGTTCGTGGGCCAGGGTGGCGCCTGCCGTCGGCGATGCGTGGGGCCGGGGTTGTGGGGGTGGGCCGGGGCGGCGCCTGCCGTGGTCGATGCGTGGGGCCGAGGGCGGCGCCTGCCGTCGTCGATACGCGGGGCCGGGGCGGTGTGCGTCCATGCGTAAGGCCGGGGCGGCGCCTGCCGTCGTCGATGTGCGGCGCCGGGGTAGCGCCCGCCGTCGATGTGGTGCAGCCCCCGCGCCCACTCGCGGTCGCGGTAGCACAAGGGCACCCTGGGGCGTTGGAAAGTCGAAAGGCGGAGGGCGAAGGGGGGACACGTGAGCGATGAGGTCGCTAGGCTCGGCGGCATGGAGCATGAGGTGTTCGTTCCGGTTCCGGCGGAGTCACTGCGGGCGGTGCTCTGCGATTCCCAACGCGTCGACCGGGCCCTGCCCGGCTACCAGCGTGACGCCTCCGGTGGCGGAGGCCGGCTGAAGGTACGTATCGGCGGGCACACCATCACGTACCGCGGCGGCGTCACCGTGACGCAGTCGGCGGACGGATCCTTCGCCGTGACGGGTGAAGGCAGCGAGGCCCGCGGCACGGGAGGCGTGAAGTTCGCCCTGACCGCCCGGGTCGCGGCGGCGGCCGGCGGCTCCGCCGTCACCTTCTCCGGCACCGGTTCCGGCGACGGCCGGGTCGCGGAACTGCCGCGCGAGGCCGTGGCGTCGGCGGCCCATCGTCTGCTGAACCGTTTCGCGGAGAACCTGGGAGCGACCGGCCAGGAGCCGGGCTCGGACCCCGACGAGGACATGAGCGTGAGCGCGGACTCCGACGACGACGCGCGCACGGACGTGAGCACGGACCCGGGCGCGGGTACCGGCGCGGACACGGACGACGACGCGGGCGGTGGTCCGGCTGACGACACCGTCGAGGGCTCCGGCAGCAGCTCGGTCGGCGACCCCCGCGAGAGCGCCGCCCACAACGGTTCCGGCGAAGGCGGAGCCGAAGGGGGCGACGACCACTCCTCCGTCTTCGACACCGAGATTCCGCCGCCGTCCCTCGACCCCGACACGGATCTCGCGGCCGCCGACGGACCCGAATCCGACCTCCCGGCGGAGCCGGTCGCCGCGCACGCCCGGCGCACGATGATCGGCCGCAGCGCGGAAGAGGTCGACCACGCGCCGCCGCGCGGCCGGTACGCCCCCGTGCCCGCCCCCGAAGGCGTCACGACCAGCGCCACGCTGCGCTGGGCCGCCCCCGCGGCCGCCGTCGCACTCGCCTCGGCGATCGTCGTCGGCCGGGTCCTGCGCAGGCGCCGCTAGGCCCTCTCCGCACAATCGGCGGAGCCCTGCGCAGGCGCCGGTGGCCCCGCCCCGCATAGGCTCAGGACCCGTGACGACACAGGAGACGACGCTGACCGCGGGCGACGCGGAAGTGACCGTGGCGCCGGGCAACGGCTGCCGTATCAGCAGCCTGAAGATTTCCGGTACCGAGCTGCTGCGGCAGGGCGAGAAGTACGGCTGCTTCCCGATGGTGCCGTGGTGCGGGCGCATCAGGGACGGGCAGTTCCGGGACGGCGGCAAGGTCCATCAGATGCCGCTGAACTCCCCGCCGCACGCCATCCACGGCTTCGGCCGAAACGCCGAGTGGACCACCGCGCGCGCCACCCACACCGAGGCGGCCTTCACGTACGACCTCACCGACCCCTGGCCGTACAGCGGACGCGTCACGCAGCTCGTCTCGCTCACCGAGAACTCGCTGACCCTGTCGATGGGGATCGAGACGTACGGCGACTCGTTTCCCGCGCAGATCGGCTGGCACCCCTGGTTCAACCGGACGGTCACCGACGGCGGCAGCAGCGTGCAGATCGCCTTCGACCCGGCCTGGCAGGAGGAGCGCGGCGCCGACCACCTGCCGACCGGCAAGCGCATCGAGCCCACCCCCGGGCCCTGGGACGACTGCTTCGGGATGCCCGACGGCGTCGACGTCATGCTGTCCTGGCCGGGCGCCCTCCAGCTCGAGGTGAAGAGCCCCGAGCAGTGGGTCGTCGTCTACGACGAGCAGGACGCGGCTGTGTGCGTGGAGCCGCAGACCGGGCCTCCGAACGGGTTGAACACCGCGCCGCGCCTGGTCACGCCCGTGGAGCCGCTGGAGGCGAGCACGACCTGGACGTGGAGCCACCTGTAGAGACGTGGAGCCACCTGTAACGACGTGGAGCCACCTGTAAAACCGGCCCCCGCGCCGGGCCCTTAAGCTCATAGCCATGACTTCGAACGACGTGCGCGACGCGCTGCTCCAGCAGATCAAGGACAAGGCCGTGGTGCACGGCAAGGTGACGCTCTCCTCCGGGATCGAGGCCGACTACTACGTCGACCTGCGCCGCGTCACCCTCGACGGCGAGGCGGCCCCGCTGGTCGGCCAGGTGCTGCTCGACCTGACCGGCAAGCACGGGCTGGAGTTCGACGCGGTCGGCGGCCTCACCATGGGCGCCGACCCCGTCGCCGGCGCGATGCTGCACGCCGCCGCCGCCCGCGGCGAGCGCCTCGACGCGTTCGTCGTCCGCAAGGCCGCCAAGGCGCACGGCATGCAGAAGCGTGTGGAGGGCCCGGAGATCAAGGGCCGTCGCGTGGTCGTCGTCGAGGACACGTCCACCACAGGCGGTTCCCCGCTGGAGGCCGTCGAGGCGGTGCGCGAGGCCGGGGCCGAGGTCGTCGCCGTCGTGACCATCGTGGACCGGGCCACCGGCGCCGCCGAGAAGATCACCGAGGGCGCCGGGGTTCCGTACCTCTTCGCCTTCTCGAAGGACGAGCTCGGACTGGACTGACCCGGACTCACCCGGACCGACCCGGTCCACTTCGCAGGGCTGGAGCATTTGGCCGAGTCTGGAAGGATGGGGTCGACGATGATGTCACCCCCTTGGTGAGGGTCACCCAGAACGACAACCCGAACCCGCAACCCGCGCGCTTTACGAGGAGACGGCAGATGGCCATCGCAACCCCGGACCAGTACAACGAGATGCTCGACCGGGCCAAGGCGGGGAAGTTCGCCTACCCGGCCATCAACGTCTCGTCGACGCAGACGCTGAACGCGGCGCTTCAGGGCTTCGCCGAGGCCGAGTCCGACGGCATCATCCAGATCTCCACCGGTGGCGCCGAGTACCTCTCGGGCCAGGGCGTGAAGGACATGGTCGTCGGCGCCGAGGCGCTCGCCGAGTTCGCGCACGTCGCCGCCGCGCGCTACGGCAACAAGATCGCGCTGCACACCGACCACTGCCCCAAGGGCAAGCTGGACGGCTACGTGCGCCCGCTGCTCGACATCTCCGCCAAGCGCGTCGAGGCCGGCGGCCTGCCGCTCTTCCAGTCGCACATGTGGGACGGCTCGGCCGAGACCCTCGCCGACAACCTCACGATCGCGCAGGAGCTGCTCGCCAAGGCCAAGGCCGCGAACATCATCCTCGAGATCGAGATCACGCCGACCGGTGGCGAGGAGGACGGCGTCTCGCACGAGATCAACGACAACCTCTACACCACGGTCGACGACGCGCTGCGCACCGCCGAGGCCCTGGGCCTGGGCGAGAAGGGCCGCTACGTGCTGGCCGCGTCCTTCGGCAACGTGCACGGCGTGTACAAGCCGGGCAACGTCGTGCTCCGCCCCGACCTGCTCAAGGAGCTGAACGAGGGCGTCGCCGCGAAGTACGGCCAGCCGGCCGGCTCGAAGCCGTTCGACTTCGTCTTCCACGGCGGCTCCGGCTCCACGGTCGAGGAGATCACGACCGCGCTGGAGAACGGCGTCGTGAAGATGAACCTCGACACCGACACCCAGTACGCCTTCACGCGGCCCATCGCGGGCCACATGTTCGAGAACTACGACGGCGTCCTGAAGGTCGACGGCGAGGTCGGCAACAAGAAGACGTACGACCCGCGCGTGTGGGGCAAGAAGGCCGAGGCGAGCATGACCGCCCGCATCGTCCAGGCCTGCGAGAACCTGCGTTCGACGGGTACGCGCATCAAGTAGTCCTCCGTGGGGCCTCCCGCAGGCCCTTCTGTGCAAGGGCCCGGCATCCCCTCGGGGAGCCGGGCCCGTCGCATGTCACGAGGGCGCTCGACGGGTAACCGTCCGGGCGCGGCACACTTGACCCCATGAACCTTCACGAGAACCTCCTCGGCGGTCCGCCCCCGACCGAGCTCCCGGACGACCCGGAGCCCCGCGAGCTGCTCGCGTCCGGCACGGCCCCTGCGGACGTCGCCGCGAAGTACCCCACCTCCTCGCTCGCCTGGGCGCAGCTCGCCGACGACGCGTTCGAGCGTGGCAGCGTCGTCGAGTCCTACGCCTACGCCCGCACCGGCTACCACCGCGGCCTCGACTCGCTGCGCCGTGCCGGCTGGAAGGGCCACGGTCCGGTGCCGTGGGAGAATGGCGGAAGATGTAATCGTGCACTCGGTGCCGCCGCTTCGTAAGAAGCGGCGGCATTTTTTTGTGCTGCTACGGCGGCTGCAACGGCTAACGCCGCGCTGGTCAGCGCTTCAGCGTCGTGTACGCCTCTTCGCTGCTGTCCTTGAGGAACTGCCAGCACCGCTCGGTCTCGTCCTTCTCCTCGATCGCGCCGGCGGCGCGGGCGAGGGCGGCGAGGCAGCGCAGGAACCCGCGATTTGCCTGGTGGTCCCAAGGGACGGGGCCGTGCCCCTTCCACCCCGCCCGGCGCAGCGAGTCGAGCCCTCGGTGGTAACCGGTGCGCGCGTACGCGTACGACTCGACCACACGCCCCGCCTCGAAGGCGTCGTCGGCGAGCATGGCCCAGGCGAGCGAGAAGGTCGGGTACTTGGCCGCGACATCGGCCGGCGACTGGGACTCCTCGCCCAGGAGGCGGTACGCCTCTTCGTTCTCCGGAAGGTACGTCGGGTCCGGTCCACCCAGCAGGTTCTTGTGCGTCGTCATACCGCCAGTCTGCCACTTGCCGCCTGGTGTTCGGGATGGGTGCCGTGAAGCTCGGTCAGGGAGCGAATGGCAGCCAGAAGGGCGGTTGATGTATTCGCTCGCGGTGTGCGACGATCCCGCGCATGGCAGAACGACGGGGCCCCTCCGGTGGCATCCAGGTGGGCATCTACACCCGCATCAGCAAGGACGACGAGGCCGAGGGCCTTGGCGTCGTGCGGCAGGAGGAGGACTGCCGACTGCACTGTGCCGCGCGGGGGTGGGAGGTCGCCAAGGTCTATGAGGACAACGACCTGTCCGCGTACAAGCGCAGGACCGTGCGCCCGGAGTTCCGGAAGATGCTGGAGGACCTCAAGGCCGGGCGTATCGACGGCGTCGTCGCCTGGGACATCGACCGCTTCACACGGCAGCCGCGTGAACTCGAAGCGTGGATCGATGAGTACGAGGACGCCGAGCGCCGCAAGCGTCATCTCGTCTTCGACTCCGTGTCGGCGTCGGACATCGACCTGTCCACGGAGAACGGCCGGTTCATCGCGCGGATCAAGGTCACCATCGCCAATAAGTCGTCGGCGGACACCTCGCGGCGTACGAAGCGCAAGCACCTCGAACTGGCCACGCAGGGAAAGCTGCCGGGCGGCCGGGCTCCGTACGGATGGAACCGTGAGGATCGCAGGACCGTGGTGCCGGAGGAAGCCGAGAACCTCCGCAAGGCGGTGAGGGACTTCCTGGGCGGCATCCGCTGGGCGACGATCGCGCGCGAGTGGCGGGACAAGGGAATTCGGTCGCACAGCGGCGGATTCTTCGACGACTCCAAGATCAAGCGCATGCTGGTGAACCCCCGAATCTGCGGCTATCGCATGCACCAGGGGGAGTTGTTCCTCGATGAACACGGCGAGCCCGTGGTCGGCGACTGGGAACCGGTGGTCACGCCGGACGAGTGGCATCTCCTGATGGACAAGGTCCGGCAGGAGACGGAGGGGCGGGTCGTCCGGGATTACGCCACCAAGTACCTGCTCTCCGGTATCGCCCGGTGCGGTCGATGCGGCACGAAGATGCGCGCCTTCCCGTCGTACCGGAAGTCGAAGACGTCGTCGCAGTTCAGGTACGCCTGCCCCGGGAAGAACGACGGGGGATGCGGGGGAGTGGCCAGGTCGGGGGAGCCGGTCGACCGCCTCATCAGGAACGCCGTGTTCCTCAGCTCGGACAAGGCGCTGACGGATGTCCGGACGCGTGCGCCGGAGTGGACCAAGGAGGAGGAACTTGCCTCCTTGGAAAGGGACATGGCGGAGTTCAAGCAGGCATGGCAGGAGAAGCGGATGTCCGCTGCCCGCTACGTCGCTCTCACCGATGACCTTGAGAAGCAGATGGCGGAGCTCCAGAGGGAGCGTGCCCTGCACCGGGCCGAGGTGGCGACTTTTGCGGCCGGGCCCGTCGACGTACGGGAGCGGTGGGAGGACCTGACGATCGAGCAGCAACGGGCAGCCGTGCTCAAGGTCTTCCGCGCGGTGGTCATCAAGCCGGCGTCCAACGGGCCGGTCTTCGATCCGGCGGACATCGAACCGGTACTCAGGTAGCGGCAGCGTGGGGTGACGAACGGAAGCCGGGGCCCTGCCAGCTTGATTGCTGGCAGGGCCCCGGCTTCCGTTCGTTCACGCCCGTTCTATGCCGAAGATCCGGAGCAGGTCCTCGACCCATTCCTCGTCCCGGTCAGGGAGTTGAGCCTCTACGCGGCGCAGCCACTCGTCCTCGGTCAAAGGGCCGGGCCTCCCTCACCGTTCCCGCTGTGGCCGTCGCGTAGTTGGACGAGCGGCGGTGGGGCAGGGCGAGGGAGTTGGCGGCGTTCGTGCGGAGGCCGAGGTGCGGCGGGGAGGGGGTGACGCAAGAGCGAATCCTCTTCGGGGTCCGGCGGGCGGGGGTGCGGCAACACCGGCCCGCCGATTGATGGCTAGGGATGCGGTTGAGCTGCCCGTGCCGAGGGTTTGCGGGCTCGGCACGGTTGTGGGGTCTGGGGCCTACGCCTCGTCGGCGGGTGCGGCGGTGTCGTGTTCGCCGGGTGGCGGTCCGTATGCCTTCTGTAGGTGCTTGGAGGCTTCGGCTGCGATGGCGTTGGAGACCGCGACGTCGGCTTCCTCGCGGATGTCGGGGTGCCCGGTGAGGTAGGCATCAAGGGCGTCGCGCGCCTCGGTGAGGGTCGCGTTGGCGCGCTGTGTGGCGCGGAAGGCGTCGACGACCTCGTCGATGAGTTCCATGGCGCGGGCCTGGGCCGCGAGCTGCGGCGGGCCGACGAGATTGCGCAGGTCGATGCCGAAGACCTCGGCGAAGCCGATGGCCTCGTCGAGGTTGATGCGGCGTCTGCCGTTCTCGATGCGCCAGACCGCAGACGGGTTCATGTCGAAACCGGCCTCGTTCAGACGGTCGGACAGGGCATTGGTGCTCCAGCCGCGCGTTTCGCGCTCCAGCTTGATGCGCACGGCGACGTTGTTCTCGCCGCTGAGCAGGACGCCCTGTGCCGGGTCTGCATCAGCCACGGCTGATCCTTCCGTTTGTAGTAGTTCTCTGTCATCCGCAGGAACCCCTTAACGGTACCATCCATTCTGCGATACGCAGAGCTGTGCTGCGATCTGCAATTCATGTGGCATGGTGATAGCCCCACACCCCCGACGCGCAGGGGTGCCCGGGCACGAAAAAGCCCCCGGCAGTGCCGGGGGCTTCAAGCGCAAACCTCTCAACCGCCATCCCTAGCGATCAACACGCGAGGCCGGGATTGCCGTCCCGTATGGCCCGCGAGCAGAGGAGCTGCAGCCCAGTATGGCCGATCCCGAACCGAACCGCACCACCCTGCCGCCGATGGAGGCGTCGGAGCCGCCGTACAACGTGGACGCCGAACGCGCGGTGCTCGGTGCCTGCATGCACGACGCCGCCGTCATCGACGCGGTCCGCCCCGTCCTGGGCGACGACGCCTTCTACCGGCCCCCGCACGAGACCATCTGGCGCGCACTCCTCACCCAGCACCGCGAGGACAGGCCGACCGATCCGATCGTGCTGAGCGAGGTGCTCCAGCAGCAGGGCGACCTGCGGCGCGTCGGCGACCGCGTCTACCTGCACCAGCTCGCCGACGCCCTCTACGGCACCACCAGCGCGGAACACCACGCAGAGATCATCCGGCAGAAGGCCGACCTGCGCCGCCTCCTCGCCTCGGCCGTGCGCACCGTCCAACGTGCTCAGGAACCGGGCGCCGACCCCGAGGCGATCCGCAGCGAGGCCGAAACGGAAATGCGCGCCGAACGTGAGCGCGCCCTCTCCTCGGGGCAGGGGCGCCTGTCCCGCTTCGCGGTCGACGGCTGGTGTTTCGTGCGCGAGACCGGCGCGGACGCCGAGCCCCTGTGGGGCACCCGGGAACAGACCGTGTGGGCGCCCGGCGAGAGCCTGATGATCGTCGGTGCACCGGGGGTCGGGAAGACCACCCTGGCCCACCAGGTGATCTTCGCCCGGCTCGGTCTGCAGGAGACGGTCCTGGAGATGCCGGTCGCCCCCAGCAGGCGGGTGCTCTATCTGGCCATGGACCGGCCCAAGCAGATCGCGAAGGCCATGGCACGGCGCGTCTTCGACACCGACGAGACGATCCTCCGGGACCGGCTCGTCGTCTGGCAGGGTCCGCTGCCCGCCACCCTCGACAAGGAGCCCGACCTCCTCGCCGACCTCGCCGCCGCCCACCAGGCCGACACCATCGTGATCGACAGCCTCAAGGACGCGGTCAGCACCATGGTCGACGACAGCCTCGCCGTTGCCTTCCACAACGCCCGCATGCGCGCCCTGCGAGGCGGCGTCGAGATCCTGGAACTGCACCACCAGCGCAAGGCCACCGCCGACGCCCCACGCGGACAACGCCCCAGCCTCGATCAGGTCTACGGCTCCACGTGGCTGACAGCCGGAGCGGGCAGCGTCCTGTTCGTCACCGGCCGGGCCGGCGATCCCGCCGTCACCCTGCACCACTTGAAGACCCCCACCGGTGAGGTCGGCCCGCTGGACGTCACCCACGACCACAAGCGCGGCACCACCACCGTCGACCCCGGCCGCGACCCCGCCGTCCTCCTGCGCAACGCCGTGAACGGAATGACCGTCCGCGAGCTTGCCGCCATCCTCACCGGCGGCGCCGAGCCCGAGCGCGCCGACGTGGAGAAGGCACGCCGCCACCTGACCCGCCTCGTCGACACCGGCCTGGCCACCCGCGCCGACGGCATCGCCGGAGGATCCGGAGGCGGCCAACAGGCCCGCTACTACGCCTCCGCACGCCACCTCACCGCCGTCGGCTGAACCACCCACAGCCCCTGCAAAGCGTTCACGCGACCGTACACGCGCCCCTCACGCGAAACCGGCGCCGTGAACCGCTCGCGGCGTACACGGACACGGCAAAACCGCAGGTCAAACGATCACGGGACCGTACACGGCGTACACGCACCCGAGCGTTCACGCGCGGGCCCCCCTTTAGAAGGGGGGCCCGCGTGTACGCCCCCTCGCGTGACCCCGCGTGAACGCTCCCCTCACAGTCCCGCAAAGCATCTTTCTGGAGTTCGAACCTTGCCCTCCCGCACCACCCCGACCGCAGGCACCGCAGCGATCCGCGCCGGCATCGCCCTGCTCGCCGCGTTCGCCTTCGCCCTCTCCTACGACGCCCTGCGACAGATGGCCGTCGCCATCCACATCCGCGGACTCCTCACCTACGCCTTCCCCCTCGTCATCGACGGGTTCATCGCCATCGGCGTCGGCGCCCTCCTCATGCTCCGCACCGCCCCCACCCCCTCACGCGCCTACGTATGGGCCCTCGTCGGCGCCGCCACCGTCACCAGCATCTGGGCCAACGCCCTGCACGCCGTACGCCTCAACGAACTCGACCGGCACAGCGACAGCCTCCAGCTCGACGACCTCACCGTCGGAGCCCTCTCAGCCATCGCCCCACTCGCCCTCGCCGGCGCCGTCCACCTCTACCTCGTCGTCCGCCGCCACCCCACGCCCTCCCGGCGCGACTCGGCAGACCAGCCCTCCGTCGACGTGGCGGCCGCGACCGCTGACGTGGCATCCGGCGCCATCAGCGCCGCGTCGAGTAACGCCAAGATGGCTGAGGCCTCCAAAGTGCGCACTCCGGCCAACGAGTTGGCGCTCGACTCCGCCTCGGCAGACCGGTTCGGCATCGCCCGCGCCGCTCCCCTGGGCCGCAACGAACGCGCCTCCCGCCGCCACATCGAGGCCACCTTCCGCGACAGGGGCCTCACCATCGGGCGACAGGAGGCGGACCGGCTCAAGGACTTCGTCCAGGCCGAACTCGACACCGCCGCCCCCGAAACCGAGCAGAACGCGATCACCGTCGACGCTGTCTGACGCTCTCGACCGAGCCAAGCCTTCCCCGATCGCGTGTCCCCGTGCCCACCTGCGCGGGGACACCGAGCCTTCCGCCGGGCACTGCCCCGCCTCACGGAGAACCAGCCCATGCACAACGCCCCGTACCACGAACCGCACACCGCTCAGCAGGAGATGAGCACCAGCCTCAACGGCGGAGCAAGGTATCCCGTTGGACCGTCCAAGGGCCGGTCCAACGGGGGAGCCTCCGCCCCAGGGGTGGCGGAGGCACGCGGGCGCCAGGGGGCGCCCACTTCGGAGAAGCCTCTCGTCGACGCCGAACTGCCGCTGCCGCGTGCCGCCGACGAAGCCGCCGTGCACCGCGTCGCCCGCCGTCGCAGCCGCATGCCCGTGCAGCGCACAGACCGCGTCGACGTGCGCTACAGCGCCGACGAGAAGGCCGTCATCCTGGCCAAGGCCCGGTCCCTGAACATCGCGGCCGCCCACTACGTCGGCGCCCTCGTCATGGCCCACATCAACGGTGACCTCGGCTTCACTCTCCCCGGCCAGCGCACCCAGCTCGACGACTACATCGACGAGCTCAACGCCCTGCGCGAGCAGGTCACCAAGATCGGCCGCAACGTCAACCAGATCGCCTGGAGGCTCAACTCCGGCGGCAATCCACACCCTGGGGACAGTGCCCTGCTGGCCCAGACCGATCGCACCCTGGACGCCGTCGGCACGGCGGTCCGCCACATCGCGAACGCCGCGAACCAGGCCGCCACCAACGAGGCGGCCGAATGATCGCGAAGATCACGGGCGGCAAGAGCACCGCCGGCCTCATTCGCTACCTGTACGACACCAAGAAGGCCACCGACCACCACGACCCCCACCTGGTCGCCTCCTGGGACGGCTTCGCCCCCGACCCCGGCCGCACCACCGACGACCCCGACACCACCCGCAAGCAACTCGTCGCGGACCTCGACCTGCACGTCAAACAGGCCGAACGCCTCGGCCGCGCGCCCGAACGCCACATGTGGCACTGCTCGATCCGCGCCGCCACAACCGACCGCCACCTCACCGACGACGACTGGGCCGACATCGCCCGCCGCGTCGTCGCCACCACCGGCATCGCTCCCGCAGGTGATCCGGACGGCTGCCGCTGGGTCGCCGTGCGCCACGCCGACGACCACATCCACATCGCCGCCACCACGATCCGCGCCGACCTGCGCCCGGCCCGTCACTGGAACGACTACCTCACCGCCGACCGCGAACTCGCCAAGATCGAGAAGGAGTACGGCCTGTTCCAGGTGGTGCGCGGTGACCGCACGGCCGCCAAGCGACCCACCCGCGCCGAACAGGAGAAGGCCAAGCGCGCAGGACAGCCCAGTACCACTCGCGAGCGCCTGCGCACCACGGTCCGTACCGCAGTGGCCGCCGCCCGCGGAACCGAGGAATTTCTCGACCTGCTCGCTCACACCGACGGCGTCCAGGTCGACGTGAAGCACTTCCCCTCCGGCGACATCCGCGGTTTCACGGTCGCTCTCACCGGCGACACCAACCAGGCCGGCGAGCCGATCCGGTTCTCCGGCTCCGAACTCGCACCGGACCTGTCCTTCCCGAAGATCAAGAAGCGACTCGACGACCTCGCCTCGCGCGCCGACGGTCAGACGGCCGCGTGCCGCACGGGCCCCTGGCACCAGGCAACTGCCGCCACCGAACGCATCCCCCACCACCTCGACGGCAACGCCGATGACGAGGCCGCCCAAGCCCACATCAACGCCCTCGGCGAAGCCCTCGACACCCTTCCCCTCATCGCGCCCGCACCACTGCGGACCCAACTCCATGGAGCATCAAGGGAGTTTGAGCGAGCGACTCGCTCCCGCATCCGGGCCGATCACCAGCATGCTCGCGCCCTGCGCAGTGCGGTCCGCGCGATTCTGCGCGAGCCCACGTCGAAGGACGGCGCCGTCCTGGCAATGTTCCTCGACGCCGCACTCCTGGCCGTGATCGCCGCCGCCCGCTGGCACCAGCTCCGCCACCACGACCAGCAGGCCGCCGCCGCTCAGCGCACCCAGCTTGAGCTCCAGGCCGCCTACGACGAAGCGGCTACTGCACCCCTGGCCGCTCTCGCTCAGCAACGGCCGCCCCGCCCCACCGTCGAACGGCACATCCGCCTGGTCCACGATGTCGTACCCGAGTACGCCGAGAAGATCGTGGGGGACGCGGCCTTCGACGCGCTCACCGCGACCTTCACCCAAGCCGAGAAGGCCGGGCACAACCCCGAGGAGGTCTTGCGCAGCGCCGTCGGCCGACGCCCGCTTGCCGACGCCGACCGACCGGCCCGGGTCCTCACCTGGCGCATCCAACGCCTCGCCGCACGACAAGCACCCAGCGCACGCGCCCTTGCGGCACAGGCCCGCAGCGATCACCGGGCCCACGTGGCACCCAGCCCGCAGGTACAGCCCGCGTCCGTCTCGCCCCTACCCCGACCAAGCCGTGCCCGTTGAGCACCCTGACGGCACGGACAGCCACTGGCAGGTGCCTGGATGACTGTGAACCCAAGGCTCGTAGCTGTAGGCCGCGGGCGAATTGGCATGGACCGGGGAACAGACCGTCATCCCGCTGGGCTGTAATGGAGTCATGGGCGATCAGACTGAGTTGATAGGCGGCCAGGAAAAGCGCGAGATCCGGGTTGTCGCCTACGACCCGGCATGGCCGGTCGCGTTCGAGCGGGAACGGCGACGCATCGTCGACGCGGTGGGCCCGGTGGTCCGGCGGGTCGACCACGTCGGTTCGACGGCCGTGCCCGGGCTGGTCGCCAAGCCCATCATCGACATCGACCTGAGTGTGCCGGACGTCGATGACGAGGCTGCCTATCTCCTGGCCTTGGAGAGGGCCGGATACGGCCTGCGCGTGCGCCAGCCCGGCCACCGCATGGTGCGCACCCCCGACCTGGGCGTCCAAGTGCACATCTGCACGGCCGGAAGCGAGTGGGAGCGCCGTCACCTGCTGTTCCGCGACTGGCTGCGCAGGGATGCCGCCGACCGTGCGGCCTACGCCCGGCACAAGCAGCACCTGGCCGAGCAGGACTGGCCCGACATGAACGCCTACGCGGCGGCCAAGGGCCCGCTGATCGCCGAGATCAGCGAGCGGGCCGAAGCCTGGGCGGGAGCCTCAGGCTGGACGCCCGGCATCTGAGCCCGGGAACCGAACCTGCCTCGCTGAGGATCCCTCGCTGGTGTCGCATGCCGCTGCCACCGCCCGCCCAGCACATGCAAGACGTTCCCGCTTCATCTTGGACGTCAGCGGGGAGCACGCGACGCATGCTTCCGCAGCACCCGGGACTGGGAGGGGTCTGGGCAGATCAGCTTTTCGGGAGGCGGTCCTGTTCGCGTTGCAGGGCGGCGAAGTCGTCGGAGACGGCGTAGGTGCGCGGCAGTGGGGCGCCTCGTTCGTGGCGGACTGTGCGGGGGACGTAGAGGCTGTTGAGCATCCAGGGTTTTGTCTTCTCGTCGATGTCCCGCACGGATGCCTTGCCCTGCACCATGCCGTAGGTGGCGGCGGCCAGGCGTCCCGTCTCCCGGTAGGCGGTCACCTGGTCCCGCATGAAGTGCTTGTGGTCCTCGAACCACGGGCTCATCCGCAGGAAGTCCCGTCATTGCTCCTCGGTGATCGGGCGTTCGGCGGCGGCCTTGAGGAACTGCCATACCCGGGTGTCACGGCCGAGGCCGAGTTCCTTGCCGTGGGCGGTGACGAATGGGGCGGACAGGGGCTTCGGCATCTGTTGCTGGTAGTGGTTGACCAGGGAGAACTACCGGCTGTACTCGAAGTGGGACGCCACGGCGGACGGCCAGTACAAGAACAACCGCAACACCACGGCCCGTGAATGCAAGAAGCTGCCACCGCCCAACGCGGACGAACAGTGCGACGAATTCCCCTTCGCCGCAACCTGGGAAGGAAGCGGTGCGGGAAACGGCAACTACTCCTTGAAGTACGTGCCGGGTACTGACAACTCCAAGGCCGGAGCAGCCCTGGCAGCGTTCTACAAGGCGCAGAGAGTCCTGCACACCGACGCGTTCCAGGTTCGCATCACCTGAGAGCGCACGGTGGGTGGCGCGATCGCAGATCGCGCCACCCACCCGCCGGCTCACCACAGTTGGATGAGGAATGCGTCGTTCTGCTCTTCCATCTGGACTTGGCGCCGCAACAGCCGAACCGAGTACGTGCGCTCCTGGAGCTCGAGTCCGGTCGACTCGAAGCCCTGTGTGAGAGAACAGACAGCCAGATCAGTACCGGTGCTGTGGTAGACGGCCCTACCGGCCGTCGCCCACCCTGCCTGCTCACGAGCGTCGGGCGCGCCGCTCAGTACCTGAACCGTGACGTCAGCGTCGTGATCGATCGAGGGGCTGACGATGAGCAAAGCGCCGCGACCGGCAACCAGAGGGCCTGAGTCCAGGTCAAGTTCCGTCCAGGGCTCCTCGCCGACGGTGGCGTCCTCCTGCGCCCCGAACAGAGAATTCTCTACGCACACGGTGCCCGACCACGTCCCCACGATTTCCATCCCGTCAGTCTGCCTGCTCAAGGCCACGGATGGCTCTCTCCCTGCGCTGCTCCCGCCGACAGCTGCGGCAGCAGGTCCGTCACATTGACATCACACGTCACCAGCGTGCCGTGCCGATCCAGCCGGCCGAGCGGAAACCGGGCAGTCGATCAACGCCTACGAAAATCTTGGAAGAGCCGAGAGCCACACCCAACTCAGATGGTGGGCGGAGCGTCGCTCCACGCCGTGACTGACAGATCGCCGTTGTCCACGTCTTGCTTGAAGGCCACGGTGCTGTGCGAATTGCCGCCCGTAGGCGATATCTGCAGGTAGCGGGCGGCTGCAGTATCAGCTCCGGTATGCGTCCACACGAGGTCGGCGTAGGCCGAGTCGCCGGCCTGCAGGGTGACATCGTGCCGCCCGGGGTCCGCGGCGAAATAGGTGTCGCTGTGTTCGGTCTGCGTCGTCAGCGCGGTGTGGCCGCTGCCTTCCAGGGCGAGGCCCGCGTAGCCGGAAATCACGCAAGTGACGTTTCCGGTGTTGGTGAGCTTCAGGAACGTCCCGGCATGGTTCATGCCCGCCTGTTCGGTCCCGAGCTGCGTCGTGGTCGCCTTCAGAGTGCCCGGCTGGCATTCCTGCGTGGCTCGCGTCGCGGACGATGTGGCGTCAGATGCGAGAGCCGTCCCCGTTCCCGCGGCAGCGAAAGCGACCGCGGCGGTGACGGCGATGGTGGCGCGCGAGATGACCATGTTCGTTCCTCCTTGCAGTTCGTGCTCACGTACGGAGGCAGTCGCAACTTCCTCTGCACTGGCGTCTTGCCACGAGGCTCACCACCAATGTCACCAAACGGTCACAAGAGGACAGGGTGGGTAAATACTCGGACTGAGATGGTCGGTTATCGACCACCGCGTCTGGCCGAATGGGTGCGGGGCAATCGCGGCCCGCGCCTACGACCTGGCATCGATCTCCGCGGTCAGCGACTCGATACTCTGCCGGCCGAGACTGGGCGTGACGACTCCGCACGAAGTCTCAGCTCGGTCGCTGTAGCGGGGGTTGCAGCGCAAGTACTACGTCACCCGGCAGGCGTCGGGTGGGCACGATCTGGGCCAGCAGCACATCGTCGACCAGGTGGTCGACGAGCACGCCGCCCTCGACATCTCCTATGCGATGAGCCGTGGGCTCCTGGAACCGACCGGCCTCGCGGGCGGCATGCCCGCAACGCTCTTCCGATCACCCTGGGACCGTCCTACGCTCGCACCTAGAAGGGGAATTGGGCTCACACCCATGCCCCGGGCTCCCTGCCCCCGAGCCATGACGACCGAGGCCGGCTGGAGCCGCATCACCGACAACGCGGCTCCAGCCTCCGCCCTCCGCACGTGACCGAGCGGCGAGGCAACTCCCGCAGCCTCGCCCCCACGCCAGGAGGGCACCCCGCGCGAGGACCGAGAAAAGGGGAGCCACGGTCCCGCGCGTCCCCTGTTGCCGCCGCATCTGCGGCGGCAACAGGGGAGCTTCGCAAGCCTCCGACCATCGCGCTGCGCATCTGAGGCATTACGGCGTTCCGGTTGGGCCGCCGAGGGAAGGAATCGTCGGACCAGTCCCCGTGGCTCCGACGCATTCCCGCGACATCGGCGCCACGGCCGGGGCGGCACCAGCCGTGGAGGGGAGCCCGTCACTGCCGGTACCACCCACTTCCAGGTTCCTCTGGAAAGCCCGCCCAATCAGTTACGGCCCCGCGCATTTCCTCTACGCCATGAGGCCGCACGACAACCGGATCCCAGACCAAGTGCGCGGTGTCCGCCGCCGGACGGCCGACCGCGGACACCAGGCGTCCCAGGCTGACTGCCTAACCACGGAACACGGCAGTCCGAGTTCCCGGCGCCAAGCACGCCACACACTCCCTGGCGAACCGGAAGTGACACAGCAAGCAACTGGAGGGTACGCAGGCCCACCAGAACTCCACAGACGTTCTGCGCACCTGAAGCTCACGGCCTGCAACGGCTTCAGCCAGGTCGCGAACGGTGAGACCTCTTTCCGCCGGGTGCCGGAGCGGCTGATCGGTCGAGGGTGTACTGGTTGCGCCGTCCGACCCGTCGCCGATTCAGATAGCCGGCCTGTTCGAGTTCGACGACGACCTCGACCGCCCGCTCGGTGATCGGGCGGCCCGGCCCCGTCCTCGCCTATGCAGACCCGGCGACGCCGCTGATAGAGCAGTTGCCTTCCCGCTGCTCACCGGCACGTGCGGACGCAGACAACGGGACGCCAGTGATCGGTGATCCGCCGGTGGGAAGGCAGGGCCCAGGGCGGGAGTCCACGAACCCGGGGTGTTCGACGGCGAACAGGGTTAAGTTGTGCGCCGAGCCGGGAGAAGATCCCCGGCCAAGGGGAGGGGCAGACGTGGAGCAGAGCAGGCGGGACGGTGTCTCGCGTCGTGGGCTGATCAGAGGCGGGCTGTTGACGGTGGCGGCTTCCGGTGTGGCGGTGGTCGGCTTCGCAGGACCGGCGAGCGCGGCCGTGGTCAATCTCGGCCTTGACCGCCAGGGTGCCAAACGGATCCAGCGGTGGATCCTCACCATGTACGGCTACACGGGCTCGGTCGACGGGGCGCTCGGGGCCAGCAGCTGGAAGGCGATGCAGCGATTCCTGGCCACCTGGCCCAGTCAGCCCTCTCCCTACAAGGGAGCCATCGACGGCGTCGTGGGGCCCAAGACGATCGTGTCGCTCCAGGCCAACCTGAAGAAGTTCTACGGCTACAAGGGTGCTCTCGACGGCATCGCAGGATCAGGGACCAAGGCCGCGTTCTGGCGCATGGCCTACTCCAACCCGGCGGTCTGACTGGCTGAGCATCGTGAGTGGCCCGGCCCGCCAGGGGGTCAGGCCGCTCGCCTTCTGGTAGGCGTTGTGCAGGCCCGCGTCGCGAATCCGCATCGCGCCGGACCTGGTCGGTGGGGATGCGGGCATGCCGGAGGTGCTTGTCTTGGTCAAGGTTGAGCTGAGACTCGTCGTGCGTGATCTGACGTCTGCTGATCTGGCGTCGTGCTCATGGGCAGGGTCCGACCACCATCTCCGAGGCGTCGCAAAGCAGTTGAAGCGAGCTCAGGCTGGTGACGTCGATTACTTGGCCGTCTGCACGCCCGCGAACATTCCGATCGCGAAGGGCGGCGTGGACTACCGGGCCTCAGAAGGTGCTGGAACTCTGTGGCAGCTGGCCGTCCATCCCGCACTGCAATCGTGTGGAATCGGAACCGTCCTCATTGAGGCTGCGGAACAACGCATCAAGGACCGCGGCCTGCGGCAGGCGGAGCTGGGCGTGGAAGAGGACAATCCGCGGGCTCGCGCCCTGTACGAACGGCTGGGCTACATCGCGTACGGCAGCCGGCCCGACTCGTGGGACGAGCAAGCCCCCGACGGAACACTGCGCCGATACGAGACCATGTGCACACTGATGCGGAAGTGCTTGTCGTAGGCGGCGCTCCGGTTGGTTGTCCTGGGCGCGGGAGCGGTCTCCGCGTGCGGACGTGGCGGGCGAGGAGGACTCCCTTTCGTGCCGGTGGACAGTTTGCGCACCAATCGCGCACCTTCGGTCAAATAGCTTCATGTGGAACGTAGTTGAAGGACGCGACGTACGCTGACGACTCACAGGCAGGCTCAGGGGAAGGGCAGCCAATGGGCGACGAAGCAGAGCCGACGTTCGGGGCGCTTCTTGATGCTGCGGTACTCGGGTGGCGATTGGACGAGATACGGGCGGGGCGACTGGAGGCGAACGCCGACGACCGCCTCATCCTCAGAAAACTCGGTGTATTTCAGCGAATGCGCAGTGAAAGCCGGTGCGTCGGCAAGGCGAGGCCAAGGAGTTGGGAGTCCGTTTTGGAGGCATCCGAGCGCCACTCCAGCCGTGCTGAGCCCGGAGGTTCTGTGCCGCGTGATGGTGAGGATGGACAGGCCACTTCATAGCGGCGCCTTCGTGGCGACCCGTGCTCACCCGTTTTGCCGATTGCACCGTCTGCAGGCCGAGCTGAAGTGCGTCTGCCTGGCCGTCATGAGCCTGGATCCCACGGCACCGGACGCAATCGCTGGACCATGCGCTGGAAGGCCGCGCTTCAGGCCTTCGACATCACCCTCGACGGCCGACTCGCCGCAGGCCGCAGCTAAATCAACCCGACCGCGCTCCACCGATCGCTGCACAGACCCGCACCCTCAGCTGAGCCTGCGGACTACCGTTAAGTGCCCGGACGGCAGGTCAACTTGGGGGAGTGGTGCGTGAAGACACCTGCCCGCACCGATCGCGTGAAAGGCGCGCCCAGATCCTTTGGGGCGCTGTGCCTGCTGCTCGCTGTCCTTCTGCCCGCGTGTTCGTCAGGAAAGTCCACACCGGACGCCGCCGGCACAGACCGCACACCGAAATCCCGTTCGGCGGCCACCAACGGAGGTGGGACCTGCGGCCCGGGAACCAGGTCTGGTCGCCTCCCGACGTGGGCCGCTGACAGCTTCGGACCCCGCAGCGTGCCCCACTACGCGCTCGGTGAGCACAACCGCATCCTGGCGGTCCTGTTCGGCTATCCGTACCACGCGCCGTCCGGCGGCAGCGCGAGAACGAACAAGATCCGCTGGGTGCCGCGCGACGACGCTCCCGGTGATGCGCGGTTGACCATCGAGGCCACACTCGCGAATCCGGCGCAGCGGGTTGCCCGCGTTGTGGATCTAGGTTCCTCGATCGTGGACCTGCCCCAGGCCGGATGCTGGCGGCTCTCCCTGTCATGGCCTGGTCACACGGACCGTGTATATCTCGACTACCAGCCACGGCAGGAAGAAGTGCCCGATGGCACGTGAGCGATGAGCCGGTGGGCTCACGTTGCGGAGAGCTCTTCCGGCTTGGGTGAAGCCGGCACTCAAGTCCTTCACCAGCGGTCCGTCCGGCGGAGCGAGTTTGCCGATGAGTCCACCGCCCTCGAACGGTCTGTCCAGCGATACGACCGTTCTCGACAGGGGTGCCATGTCCACCATCCAGCCAGTGATCCTGACTGCCGACCAGGACGTTCTGCTCGGCTTCTATACGGAACTGTTCGGGGCCGAGGAGATCTTCCGGGTGCCGGAGAAGGGCCCGGTTTTCTACCTCGGCTTGCGCATCGGCGACACCGACCTCGGGCTGGTGGCCAAGGATGACCCGGGAAGCAGGGCGGCGCCCCGGATCCTGCTCAGCATCGGTGTCGACGACGTCGAGGCGACGCTCGGCCGGGTGGAGGCGTTGGGTGGCTCGGTCACCGGCGGCCCCAACGACATGCCGTGGGGACAGCGCGTCGCCCACATCAAGGACCCCGACGGTAACGCGGTGAACCTCACTCAGCCGACCCCGGCCTGATGACGCTGGTTCGGGGGCTTGTGCAGGGCGTGGGCTGCCTGCGATAGAGGTCATTTGCAGGCAGTGGCTTTGATGCTCGCGACGACCTCCTCGCGGCTCGGCGCCGCGGACCCGACGGAGACTCGGGGCTACGCGCCGCCGGTCTCCAGGTAGCGCAGCACCGCCAGCACCCGCCGGTTGTCGGTGTCGGAGGGTGGTAGGTCGAGCTTGGTGAAGATATTGGCGATGTGCTTCTCGACCGCACGCTCGGAGACGACGAAGGCCTCCGCGATGGAGGAGTTCGTCCGGCCCTGGGCCATCAGGGACAGCACCTCGCGCTCGCGCGGGGTCAGGGCGTCCAATGCCGAGGCGCGGCGGGCGGCGCCGAAAAGCTGGGCGACGACCTCCGGGTCCAGGGCGGTACCACCGGCCGCGACCCGCCGCAGCGAGTCCACGAACTCGCCGATGTCCATGACGCGTTCCTTCAGGAGATAGCCGATTCCACCGCCGTCACTTCCACTGCTTGTGCTCCGACTGCCGAGCAGGCGGTCCGCGAACTTCGTCTCGACGTACTGCGAAAAGATCAACACGCCAGTGGCGGGATACTCCTGACGGATCGTCACAGCAGCGCGCAGGCCCTCGTCGGTATGGCCGGGCGGCAGCCGGATATCGATCACGGCGGCGTCCGGACGGTGCTCGGCGACGGCGGTGAGCAGGGCCTCGGCGTCCTCGACGGCGGCGGCCACCTCCACGCCGCGCAGGGCGAGGAGTTGGGCGAGTCCGTCACGCAGGATCGCGGAGTCCTCGGCGATGACGACGCGCATGGCCGGTACCTCTGCTGTCTGTGATCAGTTGTTCATCTGGCGGGCAGGAGGACGGTGACCACCGTAGGCCCTCCGGAGGGACTGTCACAGGTCAGGATGCCGTCCACGGTGCGGACCCGGGCCAACAGACCGGTCAGCCCGCTGCCCGCACCGAGGACCGCCCCGCCGCGGCCGTCGTCGCGGACGGCCAGCCGCAGCGCACCGGCCGCCGCTCCCGACCCGGCGGCGACATCGATGGACACTTCCGAGGCGCTGCTGTGCTTGACCGCGTTGGCGAGGAGCTCGGCGGCGCAGAAGTAGGCGATGGACTCGATCGCAGGGGTGGGGCGGACGGGGATGTCGGCGGTGAGGGTCACCGGCAGCGCACTGTCCGCGGCGAGAGTGGCCAGCGCGGCGTCCAACCCCTGGTCCAGGACGGGCGGGTGGATGCCGCGGACGAGGTTGCGGAGATCGACCACGGCCTGTTTCGCGTTGCCCTGGGCGGTGTGGACGACTGCGAGCAGCCGGTCGCGGTCGGCGTCGGCGGCGATCAGTTCATGAATCAGCGTCAGATGCATCCCGAGGCCGACCAGACGCGCCTGTGCGCCGTCGTGCAGATCCCGCTCGATACGGCGCAGCACGGCCGCCGCGTCGTCGACGGCCTGGGCGCGGGTCTCCTCGAGCGTGCGGATGCGCTGGTCGGCGGCGCCCGGGCCGAGGAGGGAGCTGAGTAGAGCCCGGTGCGGGGCGAGGGCGTGGCGCAACAACCACGGGGCGGCCAGCAGGAGCAGTAGCCCGGCCGCGACGGCCACCACCCAGCGCGGCCAGGAGTCGAACTCGACACCCATGACCTGCAGTGATACGTGCCGTACGGAACCGTCGGCCGCGCGGACGGTGACGTAGTTCCAGTGCTTGAGGACGGGATGCAGGGCCAGCAGCAGCCCGTACACGTAGCCGATCGTCACGGCCGCGACGGGCAGGGCCGCGGTCAGGGGCGCGGCGAGCGCGCAGCCCACCGCGCGCCAGCCGGCCCGGGCGCCGAGCGCGGCCCGCCGCCAGCCGAAGACTCCGGGCTCGCTGCGCAGCACCGGCGGCTCGATCGCCATCCCCAACAGGGCCTGAGCCAGTGCCCGTTGGAGAATTCCCAGGGAGAGCGCGCCGCGCACGGTCAGTGCGATCAGCCACGGGCCGAGCGGGGTCACCGACAGCAGGCCGCCGAGGAGCAGGCCGGTGACGACGAGCAGGGCCCCCGCCACGGCGAGGGGCAGCACGAGGAGTGTGTACAGGAGAGCGGTCAGGCTTCTGGGGGCGAAGGGGGTGGTGACGAAGGTGCGTAGGCGGCGCATGGGACTCAACTTAGATCTGATGGGCGACCGGGAGGGCCAGTGCGGCACCCACGACGACGACCAGCAGGGCCAGGAGTACGGGCGTGAGCACCCCGGTGCGGCGGCCGCCGAGGAGGCAGGCGGCCAGCCGGCCCTGGAGCGCGGTCAGGCCCCGGCCGATCCACGGCATGAGGAGGAGGAAGCCCAGCCCGCCGAGGGCGTGCAGACCCCAGACTCCCGCGAGGGTTGGGCCGCCCCAGGCGTGGGTGGGGTCGGCGTCGCCGAGGCTGATGAGGGGACGCAGCGGCCAGCCGAAGTTGAGCGGCACCGTCGACCAGCCGTAGCCGGTGAGCACGGCGGCTATGAGGTTGAGCGGCAGGCTGATCACTGCGTGTGCCAGGGCCCTGGGGCCGGTGTGCGCCGGCTCCGCAATCTGCAGGCCGAGCAGCCGCCGGGCCAGCCCGCGCTGGACGCGGCCGGCCGGACCGCCGACGAGCGCCAGCGGTACGCACAGCACGCCGACCGGCAGGGCCAGCAGCAGGTACGCCACGCGCCGCCAGGTCGCTGCCCGGCACGGCTCCCGCAGGACCGCCCGCGCTCCGCGTCGGATGGACGGAGCGGACAGGCGGGCCGGGGCCGGGGAAGCTGATGTGACCATGGGAATGCACCTCACTGTGAGCTGGACGAACGCGATGCCTCCAGCTTTCCGGGCGGGCCCACTGTGGACGATGGTGCCCGCACGTAACCCGGTGGTTCGGTTTTCCCCACCCCATGCCCCCCTCGCCCGCCCCCTCCACCTCTCGCACCATGCCCCCACCCGTGCTGAGCTCAGCGTTCCCCGGGCGAAACCGTGGGGATGCGGGTGACGCGGAGCGGCTTGAGGTCAAGGATGTGGTTGTAGAGGGCGCCGACGGAGACGCCGAGGAGCTTGGCAATCGACCCGACGCTGTTGTCGGGGTTGGGCAGCAGGTCGCGGGCCTGACGCAGCAGGTCGGCGTTGACGGCGTTGGGGCGCCCTCCGACGCGGCCGCGGGCCCGCGCGGTGGCGAGATCAACGCATGATCGTGTGACGAGTTCTTAGGCCGGATTCTTCCGGGCCGTCACCCACGCGGCGAAGTCCTCGATGCCGCCGATGAGCGCCTCGAACCGGAATGAGTGGAAGAGGTCGAAGGCATGGTGCGCGCCAGGCAGTTCGACGTACACGACTGGCGAGGCGGAGGCGGAGCGCAGAGCGGTGACAAGTGCTCTGGGATTCTCGGTGTCCACCAGCTCGTCCAGGTCCCCGTGCGCGATGAGGAATGGCGGTGCATCCGTCCGGACGAGGTTTACGGGCGAGGTCGCCGGGTCTCCGTCGAAGTACTCCGCGAGAAAACCGTTGAGCACGACGGCGGCGGTCACGGAGGTGTCCGCCTCCTCGAACCCGGGCTGGTAGGCCGGTTCATTGGGGGTGAGTGCTGCCTGCGCCGCCATGTGCCCGCCTGCGGAGCTCCCCGATACGAACACGGCCGCCGCAGGCGCCGCGCCGTATTCCGCTGCGTGTTCGCGCGCCCAGGCGATGACCTTCTTCGCGTCGATCAGATGGGCGGGATGCGGGAAGTCGGGGCGCAGCCGGTAGTTGGCGCTGATGCAGACCCAGCCCTGGCTGGCGAGCCGGTAGAGCAGGGGCAGCGACTGAGTGTTCTTCCGCCCCTGGTCGTAGTGGCCACCATGGAAGTGGATCATTACGGAGCCGCCCTCGGGGCACGAGCGGTGGTGGTAGACGTCGAGGAGGTTGCGACGGCCTGCGTCCCCGTAGCTGAGGTTGCCCACCCGCTTGACGTCACGGCGGCGGCGGAAGACGGGCCTGAACAGGATGCGTGCCAGCGGCGGCCGGCGGTGCGTCCCTGTCCCGGCGCCGAGCGCGTCGTCCAAGGCGACACGCACCACGGACGCCGCCCGCATCCCGCGCAGGGTGACCACCATGAGTCCGGCAGCCGCGGCCCCCGCCACCCCGACGTTCACCCGGTCGGAGGTCGTGGTGATGTCGCCTTCCGAGAAGGCCAGTGCCGTCGAGGCCGCCAGTGCGTAGAGAGCGACGTGCGGGATCTCGTTGAAGACCAGGCCGAGCCGGTAGCTGAAGTAGAAGAGCGGTTTCGGTCCGCGTATGCGAGCCAGGCAGAACACCACGATCAGTACGGCCAACACCACGGTCACCAGATAGCCCACAGCCACCACAGCACCCCGTTCGACACTCGACCTGACAAACCCCTCCTGTGCTATCACGGATGGAATGGTGCGGGAGGGTGAAGTGCCCGCTGCGCAGGTGCACTTGAGGTTGCTGACCGTCCAAGCAGCAGGCGAGAGAACCACGTTGGGGGGCGTCCCTATGAAGCTTCTATGTCTCGTCAACCCCCAATTTCGCTGCGGTGGCGTTGAGGTGGCGGTAGAGGCGTCGGGCGAGGTAGCGCTTGAGGCAGCGTCGGATCTCACGGTCTGTCTTGCCTTCGGCCCGTCGGCGGTCAACGTAGGCGCGGGTTTGCGGGTGGTGCACCATGCGGACCATCGCGATGACGTTCAGAGCGCGGTTGAGACGCCTGTCGCCGCCGCGATTGAGGCGGTGGCGTGTGGTGTTGCCGGAGGAGGCGGGGATGGGACTCACTCCGGCGAGGGCGGCGAACGCGGCCTCGTCGCGAACCCGTCCCGGGTGGGACCACGCCACCAGGACGGTGGCGGCGGTGACGGGGCCGATCCCTGTTTCGTCAGGGAGGCTGGCGGCCGGACTGGCGTCGACGAGCTCACCCAGCCGGCTCATGGTGTCCGCGATTTCGGCATCAAGGGCGACGATTCTCTTGGCCAGACGGACGGCCTCGGTACGGGCTGTCGTGACGGCGAGGTCCTCCTCACGCGGGCGCCAGCGGGCGATTTCGCCAATCTGCCTGGTGCTGAGGGAGCGACGGGCGTCCATGCCGAGGTCGGCAATGCGCACGAGGGCAGTCAAGGCGTTCACGGCCCTGGTCCGCTCGCTGGTGAGCTCGTCCCGGGAGGTGAGGAGGATCTGTGCTGCCGCCCGGACCCCCTCGTCCAACCGAGGGGTGCGCAGCTGGTGTTCGGGGAGCGGGAGCACGGCAGCGGCTATCCGCCGGGCGTCGATCGAGTCGGACTTGCCGATGCCGTGGCGGCTGGCGCGGCCCATTCTGGCGGCTTCGACCACCTGGTAGCCGGCCCGTGCCGTCTGGCGGGCGATCTGGGCTCCGTAGCTGCCCGCACCCTCGATGACCCACAGTGCGCCGAGGTCCCCACCGGTGCGGCGTCCGGCCCAGTTGATGGCTCGGGCCCTGCCCGCGTGGGTGTTCGGGAACGCTTCCGTGCCCAGTTGCTCACCGTTGGCGGCGAGCACGGCGTAGGTGTGTGTTCTGGCGTGGGTGTCGACGCCGATGACGAACGAATGCGTGTGGGCGACAATGGTGTTCACGCGATCACGGTTCCTCTCCGTGAGGCAGTGGTCCCGGTCGCTGCGGACCGGCGCTGTGCCCGGGAGAGGTCACTTCGAGGCAGAACTGTGACGGGCCACGGCCCTTTTGGGCCGGGCATGCTTCTTATCAGGCCACCGAGGTGGGCCGGGTCGGCGCCGGCCGCCCGCCATAGTCGGGCAGTTCATAGGCAAGGCACCCTAGAGGGGCCACTTTAGTCACGAGCCACGACCACGACGAGGCGACCGACGTCAACCCTGCCAGCCGGTCCCGGACCAGCCAGATGAAGACTCACAGACTTTGGTCAAGGGGCAATCGGGGTTGGTGGTTGGTAGAAGGTGCCGTCGCGGAGCATGGCGAAGAGGACGTCGGCTCGGCGGCGGGCGAGGCAGAGGAGGGCTTGGGTGTGGTGCTTGCCCTGGCTGATCTTCTTTTCGTAGTAGGTGCGGGATTGCGGGTCGGCCAGGGCGGCGAAAGCGGAGAGGAAGAAGGCTCGTTTGAGCTGCTTGTTTCCTCTGCGGGAGGGCTGTTCGCCGCGGATCGAGGACCCGGAGCTGCGGGTCGCGGGGGCGAGGCCGGCGTAGGCCGCGAGGTGGGCGGCACTGGGGAAGCGGGTGCCGTCGCCGACGTCGATGAGGATGCGGGCGCCGGTCCTGATGCCGATACCGGGCATCGAGATCAGGACCTGGGAAAGAGGGTGGGCCTCCAGCAGTTCCTCGATGCGGTGGGCCAGGAGTTTGCGCTGGTCGAGCACGGCCTGGAGCGAGTTGGCGAGGCTGGGGACGATGAGGCCCAGGACGAGGTCCACCGCCAGATACGACAGGAACTGGCCCTGATACGCGGCCGACAGGCTCGCACGGGCGGAGCCCGGGGGCCCACCACCACGGCGGTGGACCCGAACAGCGCTATGGACAGAGCCAGGAGAGTGCGGCGGCGCGCCTGCGCACCAGGAGGTTCTGCGTCCCCAGGCCGATCGCCAGGTATGCGTAGAGCGACGCGCTCCCCAGGAGCCCGGTCCCGGCCGCGTGGTCGATCCACAGTGCCAGCCCGATGTGCACCCCACCCGAGGCGAGCCACAGACCAGTCGTCGCTGCCGTCCCCTTGCGCAGCACCTCGCTCTGGGGTCCACGCCAGATCTCCACGGTCCGGGCCCTTGCCACGCCGAATGACGCCGCGATGGCCAGGCTTGCCACCAGGAGGGCAACGGTCAGCGTGGTCAGCGGGCGATATTTGACGACCGAGCCGATACCGAACGCGATCCCGATGGCACCAAAGGCACCGACTGCCATTGGAGTGACCAGCGATCCGGCACGCGAAACGGGACGGGTACGCAGCTGCTGCCGTATTACCAGGCCGACGACCACCACGGCTATGACGAGGCCAGCCTCTCCACTCGTGTTCTGCACTTCAACTCCCCCTAGAAGCATCGCTGTCCAACCGCAGCATCCGCACTGATCATCATGCGAGGCGCACACGGAGCCTCAGCGACCAGACGTTGGTTATCGGCACGGCCTGCCGGGTTGTTCCGCAAGGCCGTTCAGGCACTTCGTGGACTCAGCCTGTCCTTGGTGGCATACCCGCCGGCCGCGTTAGGTCTGGATCATCCATCGTCGGCCGTCGAGGAGTTTTCGCGCCGCGTCGAGGTGGCCGGCAGAGGTGTGTCCGGGGCCCGAGGCCAAGCGGCGCAGTCACTGGGCAATTTCCCAGATGTGGCCGCCGGGATCGCGGAAGCTGGCGGTCCGTATGCCCCAGGGCCGGTCCATGGGGCCGTTGAGCAGGGTGACACCGCGGGCGACCAGTTCCTTGCACATCGCGTCCACATCGTCCACCGGCAGGGTGAGTTGGAGACGGGAGCCGACGTCGGCCTGGGCGACGCGAGCGGGCGCGATGAGCTCGGGTGCTGCTGTGATCTTCAGCAGGTTGATGATGGTGTTGCCGAACTCGAAGACAGCCGAGTTGTCATTCTCGTAGGCCACCGGTAGCCCGAAGACCTCACGGTAGAACTGCTTCGTGGCGTCGAGATCCTCGACGAAGAGAGTGATCGCACTGATGCCTTTGGTCCATGAAGGAGTGTTAGCCGCTTCTGTCACAGCTCCAAAGGATCTACGAGCGGGCGAGCTATGCATAGAGGTCGGGTGGAGCGATGTTCTTATGACAGGAACGGTGAACGGATCAAGGGGCGTGTTCCCCGGCCACCGACCGCCGAGGGAACACGATCATTACTGCTGCCGGTGGCGTCCTTGAGGACGCCGGTGACGATCTGCAGTGCGATGCCGGTGGTGAAGCCGGTCATCACGGCTGTCGATACGAACGACATCACGGAGCCGAGCTTCAGCAGCCTCATCAGCAGCATGACCACGCCGACCAGGATGGTGAGGGTGGTGACCATCAGGGCGGTACGGGCGAACACCGAGCCGACGATGGTGGGGACGACGCCGGACCATAGGCCCAGGGGCGCGGCGAAGCCTCCGATACCCGCGTAGGCCATGCCTTCGGGGATGGAGAACAGGCCGGTGGCGAAGCCGGAGACGACGTCGCGTGCCGTCGGACGTCCGAGCCCGGCTGGCTTGACCGGTGGCGCCGGGTTCTCAGGCGAAGGGGTGGGGGCCGCGGGGTCCCGCTGTCGGTCATGATCGCCCTCCTGGACGGCACGTGCCGGGCGCGGGCCCGTCGAACACCTGGCAATAGGTCAGGGGGTGACGATGGGGAAGTCCGGGTCGCCGGGATCGAGTACGGCGGTGAGACGCTGGAGCGCCGACGTGTCGCCCTCGACCTGGACACCGGCCCGGTCGAGGCTCTCCGGGGTGAGCCCGGTGACAGCCAGCTCCGACAGGGCGTGGACGGTGCTGGTGAGGGTGACGTCCGCGGCGGTCTTCTGCGTCGCGGCGCTGTAGCTGAGGACGCCGTTGGACAGGGTGAGGCGGTACCGCTCGTCGGCGTCGGTGAGGCGGACGTCGACCGTGAGCTGTTCGTCCCACGCCTTGGGGCCGTCGATCTGGATGGCGATGGCGTCGAACAGCATCGTGGGGGTGAGGTGGGCGACGACGTCGGGGGACGCGGTGACGGTGGGGGTGCCGAACTGGCCTGCGCGCAGTTCGGTGGTGCCGGAGAGGTAGAAGTTGCGCCACGTGCCGTTCTCCGCGCCGTAGCCGAGCTGTTCCAAGGTGTTGGCGAGCAGTTCGCGGGCCGCGGCATGGGCGGGCTCGGCGAAGACGACGTGGCTGAGTACCTCGGCCGCCCACCGGTAGTCGCCCGCCTCGAAGGAACCGCGCGCCTTGTCCACGACGGCGTCGGCACCGCCCATGAACTCGACATAGCGTCGGCCGGCTTCAACCGGAGGGTGCTGCCACAGGTGGGCCGGGTTGCCGTCGAACCAGCCCATGTAGCGCTGGTAGATGGCCTTGAGGTTGTGACTGACCGAACCGTAGTAGCCGTGGGTGTTCCAGGCGTTCTCCAAAGCCGGGGGCAGTTCCAGGTGCTCGGCGATCTCGATGCCGGTCCAGCCCTTGTTGATCAGCCGCAGCGACTGGTCGTGCAGGTAGCCGTAGAGGTCACGCTGGACGCCCAGGAAGCCGACCACTCGTTCGCGCCCCCAGGTGGGCCAGTGGTGCGAGGCGAACGCCACGTCCGTCGTCTCGCCAAACAGGTCGATGGTCTCGGTGAGCGCGTGCGACCAGGCGTGGGGGTCACGGACCACGGCGCCGCGCAGCGTCAGCAGATTGTGCAGCGTGTGGGTGGCGTCCTCGGCCGTGCACAGGGCCCTGAAGTCGGGGAAGTGGATGAGCAGTTCGGCCGGCGCCTCGGTGTTGGGGGCCATCTGGAAAATCATCCGGATCCCGTCGACGACCTCCTCCTGCCCCGTCTCGGTGACGATCAGGGTCGGCGGGATCAGAGTGACCGTGCCGGTGGAGGTGGTCTGGCCGAGCCCGGCTCCGACCGCGCCCTGGGGGCCGCGGGCGAGTGCGGCCCCGTACATGTAGGCGGCGCGCCGGCCCATCGCGGTGCCCGCGTACACGTTCTCCGCCACGGCGTGCTCGGTGAAACCCTCCGGCGCGATGATCGTGACCCGGCCGGCGTCGACGTCCTCCTGGGTGGTGACGCCCTTGACGCCGCCGAAGTGGTCGACATGCGAGTGCGTATACAGGACACCTGTTACCGGACGTTCGCCTCGGTGCTCGCGGTACAGGGCCAGGGCCGCAGCGGCGGTCTCCGTGGAGATCAGCGGGTCGATGACGAGGACACCGGTGGCGCCTTCGACGAACGTGACGTTCGACAGGTCGAGGCCGCGCACCTGGTAGATACCCTCGACCACTTCGAACAGGCCCTGTTCGGCGACCAGTTGGGACTGACGCCACAGGCTCGGGTTCACCGTGTCGGGAGCATCGCCCTCCAGGAAGGCGTACGTGTCGTTGTCCCACACGACGGCGCCGTCGGCGTCGGTGACGGCGCTCGGCACCCTGCGGGCGATGAGCCCCCGCGAGGCGTCCTCGAAGTCCTGGGAGTCGGCGAACGGGAGGCGCTCCCGCATCTCGGCCTGCTGCTGGGCGATGGGCGGCTGCACGGCCTTCGGCGTCAGATTCATATCGTTAGATTCACACCAGAAAGCGACAAAACGCCGCCGCGACTCACCCCGCCCTCTTGAGGTAGGCCGCCTCTGGACAGTGAAGCCGAGCACAGCGAAGGACGCCCCGCGAAGCCCCGGCGATGGCCCTTGCGATCAGTCACAACATGAGCCGGTGCGGCTGCTGCGGACCATGCCCACAAACATCAGGCCCCAGCCGCGGCCTCCCACCTACGGAGCTGAAGGGCCCGTCGCCTCAAGGCGGCGCGGTTACGAGATTTCATGATCCTCGTGTGGAAACGTTCCTGCGGTGAGCAGGCTGCCGCCGCGTCCGTCGGTTCCCCTCCTGTGCGCCGGCGGCGCTTGCTTGCGCCCAATGCGGATCGAGACCCTGGACCACAACTCGTCTGCCCGGGGCTTCGGCGTTCTGCTGATCCGCCCGATTCGCAGCCACCCTGGAGAGATTTGAAGTGCCTCACTGACGGGAGGCAACGTCAACCTGCGGTGTACCTTCGCATCGGCGCTTCGCCTGCATGAACGGTGCGTGAAGGCGCTTTGGTTCCTCGGGGATTCGTCAATTCGCTGCCAGAACGCAGAACTTGGCGGTTGGTGCATCGTTACAGTGGCGGGGCTCCGCTGCGGGTACCTGACGCGGAGTGAGCGTTCTGGGGAAGTGCACACACCTCGCGGCTGGGCTCTCTCCTTGGGGGTCAGCCTCGCTTCCTCGAACCGGCGGGGCTGGCCCGCCCCCGACCCCAACGAAGCCGCCGCCGGCTTCGGTTGTTCGGCCGCTTGTAGGCGTCAGGTCGAGCTGCGGGCGAGGTCCCACACGACCCGCTTCTTGCGGGGCCCGCGCACGAGGCCCGGGGTCTGAGAGCGGATCGCCGCCAGGGCGTTGATGGTCCAGTACGCCAGCGGATAGAGCGGCAGCAGCAGCAACGCGTACGGGAGTTTCGGGTCGAGGTGCAGGTCGACCAGGGCGGCGACGCTCACCTGGATGGTAGCGATGACCGCGATGCCCAGGCCCCACGCCAGCAGTGCCTTGAAGTGGGCGTCCTGCGGGGCGATCAGGTAGTGCACGCAGCTGTAGACCGTGGTGCACAGCATCAGCACCACCCACACGTAGGAGAGCAGCGCTTCGATGGCGATCGGCCACAGGCGGGCGTTGCGTGGTCGCAGGACCGTGGTCAGGTGAGTGCGCAGCACTTCTCCCTGGCCGCGGGCCCAGCGGGTGCGCTGGGCCCAGATGCCCCGGATGTCCTGTGGCACCTGCATGCCGACGAGGGCGTTGGGTGCGAAGCCGGTCAGGTAGCCGGCTTCCATGAGCCGCCAGGTGAGTTCGATGTCCTCGGTGGCCATGCTCGGGTCGTAGCCGCCGACCTCGAGCACGGCGTCGCGCCGGAACAGGCCGAGGACCCCGGCCACGGTGCCGACGTGTCCGGCGAGGCCGTGGGTGCGACGCATCAGGCCGATCAAAGAGGCCGTCTCCAGCATCTGCATGGTCGTGATGACGCCGCGGCGGTTGGTGACGCGGGGGCTGCCGGCGAACGCGGCGTAGCGCGGCGAGCGGGCCATCCCGGCGGCGAGGTGTTTGATGGCCAGGGGGTGCAGATGGGTGTCCGCGTCGGTGACCATCACCAGGCCGTGCCGGGCCCGGCGCATTCCGTCGTTGAGCCGGTCGGCCTTGCCCAGGTTGACCCCGTCGTCCCACACGGAGATCCGTGGGTCACCGGCTGCTGCCGCCTCGGCCGTGGCGACCGTGGTGTCCTTGGAGCCGTCGTTGAGGATCAGCACTTCGAGGTTCGGGTAGTCCACCGCGCGCAGCGCCTCGACACAGCGGGCGATCACCATCTCCTCGTTGTAGGCGGGGACCAGGACGGTCACGCCGGGCCAGCCGCCCGGTGGTTCCACGATCTCGGGGTGCTCCTCGCGCAGCCGGAAGATGACGCCGCCCGCGATCCACGCGGCCCCGGTGACCACGGGGTAGAAGGCCAGAAAGATCAGAACGAGGTCAAGCAGCTTCACGGCGCTCCTCTCGGCTCCTGAGTGCCATGCCCCAGGCCAGGAGGAGCGAGAAGGCGACGCACGAGACCGCAGTGACGAGCAGCAGCCGGACCACGATGTGCGTGTGCCCCAGCAAAGCGATCGCGAGATAGCCCGCCGCGATCCACACCAGTGCCCCCAGGGCGAAGGCGACCGCGCGGCGCGACCGGGAGGCGGGCCGAATGGGCTCGAACTGGACCTTCGAGCGCTCTTCAGTCGTGTGCATGCGTCTCCCCTTCTCGTCGCATGATCGCCGGGCGTGCGCGGAACCAACCTCAGGGAACGCAAAACTCAGCAAATGGCTGTTTAAAGATGTAAGTGTACACAGCGGACAAAATGGACGGTAGGTAGGTGGTATCGACCGATGAGCGGTTCGGCATGCCGCTTCGCGGTTCGGCCCCTCGACAGGACTCGGCGGGTCGCCGGACTGCCTGGCAGTCCCGTTACTTATGTCGCCATGGATGTCGCGGGCTGGTCAGTTTGAGCGTGCCGTTGAGGCGAGCCGGGAGCAGGGTTCGCCAACTTGCCGTCAGGTCATGACGGCGACTGCGAACTGCGTGTACCTCAATTGCTGTGAGGGCAGGTGACCATGGTCAACAGCTTCACCCGCGAAGAGTTCGACGTGTGCGCCGTCGAGACGGTCGACACCCGACCGTCCTCTTGTGCGCTACTCGGAGGCGCCGGTGGCAGGTGCCTCGCCTGTCGGGGCCTTGTCGCCCGCCCATTCCGTGGAACAGATTCTGGCGAGGTCCAGTACCCACTCGATGTCCCGTTCGGGCAACTGGGCTGCGACGCTGTCCAGCCATTCCTGCTCGGTCATATTCAGACCCTCCCAGGTCAAGACGAGTTACGGGGACAACTTCCGCCGTTCTCCTGAGAGCACGAGCCCAACCGCGGCTTCCTGCGCGCGCTGCACGCCCTCGCGCGGGCCGCGGGCGAGATCGGTGAGCAGCAGGAGTACGAGCGCTGCACGCAGTTCCTGAAGGACTCCTCGGAGGCGGCGGCGCAGACGCTGACCTGAGGTTTTGTGGTGCTGTGAGGCCCGCCCGGTCCATTGTGACCAGGCGGGCCTTGCCGTTTCCGGGGACGATTGCGGAGGATGCCCGTGGGGACCGGGGCCCCGTGTCGGTAACGGCAGGGCGGACCGCTACCCGGAGTACAACAGGAGACAGCGATGTCCCACGACGCGGATCACGAGGCGGAAGTCCCCGCCACCCCGCATCTCGACTTCGCGGGCACCACGCCCTACGAGGACTACGTCCAGGCCGACGTCCTCACCCACCTCCAGCACCTGCGCTCGGACGATCCCGGCGAGATGGTCTTCCTGGTCACGACCCAGGTCATGGAGCTGTGGTTCACCGTCATCGTGCACGAGTGGGAGACCGCCTCGCGGGCCCTGTCCGCCGATGACGTGCCGACCGCCGTGGCCGCGCTGAAGCGCTCCGTACGGGAGTTGCAGGCGCTGAACGACTCCTGGCGGCCGCTGGCGCAGCTCACTCCGGCCCAGTTCAACTCGTACCGGTCCGCGCTCGGCGAGGGCTCCGGATTCCAGTCGGCGATGTACCGGCGCATGGAGTTCCTGCTCGGCGAGAAGTCGGCGTCGATGCTGGTGCCGCACCGCGGCGCGCCCCGGGTGCACGCCGAGCTGGAGAAGGCGCTGCACCAGCCGAGCCTGTACGACGAGGTGCTGCGGCTGCTCCACCGGCGCGGGCACGCCGTGCCGCGGGCCGTGCTCGACCGTGACGTGTCGAAGAAGTACGAGCCGTCGGCGGAGGTCGAGGCGGTGTGGACGCGCCTGTACGCGGGCGACGAGAACGATGAACTCGCCCGTCTGGGCGAGGCGTTGACCGATGTCGCCGAGCTGGTGTGGCGCTGGCGCAACGATCACCTGGTGGCCACGCGGCGCGCGATGGGCGCGAAGGCGGGCACGGGGGGCTCCGCCGGTGTGGCGTGGTTGGAGAAGCGGGCGCGCGGCAACGTGTTCCCCGAGCTGTGGACGGCGAGGTCTCATGTCTGATCTGTACGAGCGGGCGCGTGAGCTGGATGCGAAGGATGAACTCGCGGGTGTGCGGGGGGAGTTCGTTCTGGATGACGCGGTTGTCTATCTGGACGGGAACTCGCTCGGTGCGTTGCCTGCGAACGTTCCGGGGCGGGTCGATGACGTCGTCCGGCGGCAGTGGGGCGAGTTGCTGATCCGGTCCTGGACCGAGTCGGGGTGGTGGACCGCGCCCGAGCGGATCGGCGATCTGATCGCGCCGCTCGTGGGCGCGGGCAGCGGGCAGGTGGTGGTTGGCGACTCCACAAGTGTCAATGTTTTCAAGGCACTTGTGGGTGCGGTGCGGTTGTCGGGTGGGCCGGAGGTCGGGCGGGACGAGATTCTTGTCGACGCTGCCACGTTCCCCACGGACGGCTATATCGCGGCCTCCGCGGCGCGGATGACGGGTTGTTCGGTGCGGGCCGTGGAGCCGGGGGAGGTGCCGGGGGCGCTTTCGTCCCGTACGGCGGCGGTGCTGCTGAATCACGTCGACTACCGCAGCGGGCGGCTGCACGACCTGACGGCGCTGACGGCGGCGATCCGGGGCGCGGGGGCCATCTCGGTGTGGGACCTGTGCCACAGTGCGGGCGCGCTGCCGGTCGGGCTCGACGCGCACGGGGTCGACCTCGCCGTCGGCTGCACGTACAAGTTCCTGAACGGGGGGCCCGGTTCACCCGCGTATCTGTATGTGCGGCGCGAGCACCAGGCTGCCTTCGACTCGCCGTTGCCGGGCTGGAACTCGCACGCCGAGCCGTTCGGGATGCGTTCCGAGTACGAGGCCGCGGACGGGGTCGTACGAGGGCGGGTCGGTACGCCGGACATCCTGTCGATGCTGGCGTTGGAGGCGGCCCTTGAGGTGTGGGCGCGCCCCGATGTCTCGGTCGACGCGGTGCGGGCCAAGTCCCTTGCGTTGACGGACTTCTTCGTGGAGTGCGTCGAGGCGTACGTTCCCGGGGGCCGGGTCGAGGTGGTGACGCCGGGGGCGCACGGGGAGCGGGGGAGTCAGGTGGCGTTGCGGTGTGCGGATGCGGGGGAGGTGATGGGGCGGTTGATCGCGGCGGGGGTCGTCGGGGACTTCCGGGCGCCGGATGTTCTGCGCTTTGGCTTTACGCCGTTGTACCTGTCCTTCGTGGATGTGGAGGGGGCGGCGCGGGTGTTGGCGCGGGAGCTGTCCTAGCGTCACCCGCTTCGGTGGCCGGGTGTGGGTGGGGCCGGCCGCCGTGGGGGCGGGGTGTGGTTGGTTCCGGCCACCGTGCGGCGGGGTGCGGTTGGTCCCGGCCGTCGTGCGGGCGGGGTGGCGGCTGTCGGTGCGGTGGTGGGTGCGCGGCACCGGTGCTTTCGGTGGTGCCGGTGCTTTGCGGTGGCCCCGGCGCTTTCCGGTGACCCCGGTGCCCGCTCATCTCCCACCCGCCCGCCCCCTCCAGGGGCGTCGGCCCGTCCGGGGCCCGGGCGCTGTGCCGGGGCGGCGCCTGTTCGGATGGCTGCGCGGCGCAGGGGCTGTGCTCTGCCGGGGTCGGCGCCTGTGGTGTTGGGTGCGCGGCACCGGGGTGCCGCCTTGCCCACCCTGCCGCCCCAGGCGGCAGATTGCCCAAGGCGGGGGTGGCGTCGACCGCCAATGGCGGGGGAGCCGTGCCTGCGGCAGATTGCCCAAGGCGCGTGCGGCCGACCGCAACGGGTGGGGAGCCGCGGTTGGCGGGGTTCGCCCAAGGCGGGGGCGGGGTCGGCCGTCAGGGGTGGGGAGTCGTGGTTGGCGGGGGTGCCCGTGGCGGTAGTGGTCGTTCGCAGCGAGTGGGAGGCCGTGGTTGGCGGGGCCTGCCCGAGGCGGCGGCGGTCGACCGTGACGGGCGGGGAGCCGTGGTTGGTGGGGCTGCCCATGGCGGGGGCGGCGTCGTTCGCAAGGGGTAGGGAGCCGTGGTTCGCGGGGGCTGTCCGAGGCGGCGGGGGGTTGTTCGCAAATGGTGCGGGCCATGGTTAGCGGGGGCTGCCCGAGGTGGCGGCGGTCGTTCGCAAACCGGTGGGGAGCCGTGGTTCGCGGGGACTGTTCACGGCGGTGGCGGTCGATCGCCACGGGTGGGGAGCCGTGCGTGGCGGCAGGGATCAGCCCGGTGTGGGCCGGGACGGCCGGGCCCGGAGGCTTCGGGCCGGAGCCCCCGGAGGGGGCGGGTGGGTGGGAGATGGGCGGGCAAGCGGCCCGATGTCCGTTCGGCCCATACGGTGGCCCGGTGGCCCGGTGGCCCGGTGGCCCGGTGTGCGGCGTTCGGCCCATCGGTCACCCCGCCGACCCACCCCGCCGACCCACCCCGCCGACCCACCCCGCCGAGCCGCCCCGCCGACCCACCCCGCCGAGCCACCCCGCCCCCCTCACCCCACATAAACCCCCGCCACCGCCCCCGCGACAGCCCCCGCCACCGCGCGTTCCGCGTCCCTCTCCGTGGGGGCGGCCCCCGTCGTCAGCAGGCGGTAGTACAGCGGCGCGGACACCGCGCGGATGACCTCGGACGGGTCCGTGCCGGACGGCAGTTCGCCGCGGGACACCGCCTGTTCCACGCAGGGGGACCACTCGGCCACCCGGACCTCGTAGAAGTGGGCGAGGGACGATGCCGTGCGTTCGTCGCAGGCGGCCGCGGCGATGACCGCGCGGAACAGGGGGCCCTGCCGCGCGTCCGCCAACGTGCGTTGCACCAGGCGGGCGTTGGCGGTCAGGTCGCCGTGGAGGGTGCCCGTCTCCGTGCGGGGGAGCGACTCCTGGGCCATCTGGTCGAGGAGGTCGGCGACGAGGCCCGTGGGCGAGCCCCAACGCCGGTACACCGTCGTCTTGCCGACGTCCGCGCGCCGCGCGATGTCGCCCAGGTCGAGCCGGTCGAAGCCGTGCTCGGCGAGGACGTCGCCCGCCGCGTCGAGCACCGCCGCGCGGACACGGGCGGTGCGCCCGCCGGGACGGAGCGTGCCGGGTTCGGGCGCATCGGTGGACGCGGCGCTCTGCTCGCTGCTCATGACCGCCAGGGTAACGGAACGAAGGAACCGTTTGTGCGGTCACTGTACGTGTTGACGCACGTCACGGGCCTGGTAGCGTCCGCATACCCGTAACCACAAGTTCCGCACGACGTCGAGAGGTTGGAGCATGCCAGACCCCGACAAGTCCGGCGCCGCCCGCGAGGAGGCGGAGGAGGCGTCGGCCTTCTCGCACCCTGCCGTGCCGCCGGACGTCAGCGCCGCGTACGGCGATCACCCGGATCAGATCGTCGACTTCTACGCCCCGAGGAACGGCGCGACCGCGGCCCCGCTCGTCGTGGTCCTGCACGGCGGCGCGTGGCGGGCGCCGTACGACCGTCAGTACCTGACCCCGTTCTGCGACTTCCTCGCGAGGCGTGGGTTCGCCGTCGCCAACGTCGAGTATCGGCGGGGACCGGGCACGGCGGTGCCTCATCAGGGCGCCGAGGGGCCCGTCGCGGGGCGCTGGCCGGAGACCTTCGACGACGTGGCGACCGCGCTCGACGCGATGCCCGCGCTCGCCGCCGAGCACCTGCCGTCGGCCGACCCGCGCCGCACCGTCGTCACCGGGCACTCGGCGGGCGGCCAGCTCGCGCTGTGGGCGGGGGCCCGGCACGTGCTGCCGGAGGGCGCGCCCTGGCGCACCCCGAACTCGGCGGCGCTGCGCGGCGTCGTCGCCATCGCCCCGCTCGCGGGCTTCGTGCTCGCCGAGGAGCTGGGGGTCTGCGACGGCGCGTGCGTCCAGTTCCTGGGCGGGATGCGGGAGTTGTTCGACGAGCGCCGCCCGTACGCGGACCCCGTGGAACTGCTGCCGACCGGCGTCGCGACGACCCTGGTCCAGGGGCGTACGGACACGACCGTGCCGTTCGAACTGGCCGAGGCGTACGCGGACGCGGCGGCGAAGGCCGGCGAGGTCGTGGGCGTCACGTTCCTGGAGGAGGTCGGCCACTTCCCGGTGATCGACCCGGCGGCGGACGCCTGCGCGGTGGTCGCGGAGGAGATTGCGCAACTGGCCTGGTGACCGCGCCCCCTCGGTCGTCTAGTCCTTGCGACGGACGCCGCCGAACCCTCCTTCGTACGGACGCGGGGCGGTGCACCCGCGTCCTACCGTGAGTGTCATGACCGACACGACCATCATTCAGGGCCCACGCGAGCACAGCCCTGAGATCAATCTCGCGAAGTCGGCGCTGCGGGGGCTGCGCGAGGACCTGTTCCGGGGGGTGCTCGCGTACCGGCCGATGCCGCGGGCGGGCACGGACGGGCCGTGGGCCCGGCAGTTCCCCGACCGCTTCCGCAAGCGCCTGGGGCTGCTGCCGCACGCCGTCGTGCTCGGCCTGGCCGGGCTCACGCTGATCACGGGCATGGCGAGCTACGGCGCCCTCGACGACAGCATCTACGCCCTCGTCGCCGGGCTGATGGTGTCGGTCCCCGTGGCGCTCACCCTGCTCCGCCCGATCCTCGCCTGGTGGCTGTCGTTGGCGGTCGCCCCCGTCCTGGTCTGGGTGACGAGCGACGACCTCTACCCGTGGTCGGCCGGCAGCCTCATGGGGCACACGATCGTGATGATGGTGGTCGCGGCGCGCACCCGGCCGCGTACGGCGGCCTGGATGTGGGCCCTGTCCACGCTGTACGCGCTGCTCTCCGCGGCGGTCTTCGGTGGCCTGGACGGCGGCATCGCCGTCCCGATGGCGGTGCTCTCCGGCATCGGGATCGGGATCGTCGCGCTCGTCCACGTCAACCGCACCGCGCGGCGCCAGGTCGTCCAGGAGCGTACGGTCACGGCCGTCGAGCGGGACCGGCGCACGCTGCTTGAGGAGCGCACGAACATCGCGCGCGAACTGCACGACGTGGTGGCGCACCACATGTCGGTCGTCGCCATCCAGGCGGAGGCCGCGCCCTACCGCGTCGAGAACCCGCCGCCCGAGCTGGAGCAGGCCTTCGTCACGATCCGGGAGAACGCGGTGGCGGCCCTCACCGAGCTGCGCCGCGTCCTGGGTGTCGTACGGGCCGAGGACTACGAGGCGCCCGACGCCCCGCAGCCCACGCTCGCCGACCTCGACAGGCTTCTGGAGAACGTGCGGGAGGCGGGCCTGACCGTGACGCGGACGGTGACGGGCGCGGCCCGTGAACTCCCGCAGGGCGTCGAGCTGTCGGCGTACCGGATCGTGCAGGAGGCGCTGAGCAACGCGCTGCGGCACGCGCCGGGTTCGGGGGCCGCGGTCGAGGTGTCGTACGTCCTCGGGGGCCTCGGCCTCAGGATCGTCAACGGCCCTTCGACCGGGCTGGTCAAGCCGAGCCCCGGAGCGGGACACGGCCTCACCGGGATGCGTGAGCGTGTCTCCATGCTCGACGGCGAGATGACGGCGGAGGGGACGGCCGACGGCGGGTACGAGGTGACGGTCTTCATCCCCGTCGCCCGCGCCGTGGCCACCGGGACGGAGGACGAGGCGTGATCAGGGTGCTGGTCGCCGACGACCAGATGATGGTCCGCGAGGGCTTCTCGGTCCTGCTGAACGCCATGCCGGACTTCGAGGTCGTCGGCGAGGCGGTCAACGGAGTGGAGGCGATCGCCAAGGTCCGCGAACTCCGCCCCGACGTCGTCCTGATGGACATCCGCATGCCGGAGCTGAACGGCATCGAGGCGACCCGCGAGATCGTCGCGGCGGACGCGGGCACGAAGGTGCTCGTCCTGACCACCTTCGACCTGGACGAGTACGTGTACCAGGCGCTGCGGGCCGGGGCCTCGGGATTCCTCCTCAAGGACGCCTCCGCGCGCGAACTCGCCGACGGCGTACGGGTGGTGGCGAGCGGCGAGGCCCTCCTCGCGCCGACCGTGACCCGCCGCCTGATCACCGAGTTCGCCAAGCTGTCCGAGACGTCGAGGTTCCCTGTGGGGCGGCAGACGGGCGCGTACGGGGAGCTGACCGAGCGGGAGACGGAGGTGCTCGTCCTGATCGCGCAGGGCCTGTCGAACATCGAGATCGCCGAGCGGCTCGTGGTCGCCGAGTCGACGATCAAGACGCATGTGAGCCGGGTCCTGGTGAAGCTGGGGCTGCGCGACCGGACGCAGGCGGCGGTGTTCGCGTACGAGGCACGTCTGGTCACGCCGGGCTGAGCGGGGCTAACGTCCGCGCATGAACGCCGCTGCCTTCGACCCCTGGTCCCCGGCCTTCGTCGCCGACCCGTACCCGGCCTACGCGGCCCTGCGCGAGGCCGGCCGGGTGCACTGGTTCGAGCCCTCGAACCAGTACCTGATCCCGCACCACGCCGACGTCTCGGCGCTCCTGCGCGACCGCCGCCTGGGCCGCACCTACCAACACCGCTACGCCCACGAGGACTTCGGCCGCACGGCCCCGCCGCCCGAGCACGAGCCGTTCCACACCCTCAACGACCACGGCATGCTCGACCTGGAGCCCCCGGACCACACGCGCATCCGCCGCCTGGTGTCGAAGGCGTTCACGCCGCGTACGGTGCAGCAACTCCAGCCCTACGTAGAGAAGTTGGCGGTCGAGCTGGTCGCGGGGCTCGTCGCGGACGGCGGCGGCGATCTGCTCACGGCCGTCGCCGAACCGCTCCCGGTGGCCGTCATCGCCGAGATGCTCGGCATCCCCGAGTCGGACCGGGCGCCGCTGCGGCCGTGGTCGGCGGCGATCTGCGGGATGTACGAGCTGAGCCCCTCGCAGGAGACGGCGCGGGCGGCGGTCACCGCGTCGCTCGAATTCACCGAGTATCTACGGGAGTTGATCGCGGCCCGCCGCGCACGCCCCACCGACGATCTCATCTCGGGTCTCATCGCCGCCCACGACGACGAGGACGGCACCCGCCCGGCCCGCCTCACCGAGCAGGAGATGATCTCCACCTGCGTCCTGCTCCTCAACGCGGGACACGAGGCCACGGTCAACGCGACCGTGAACGGCTGGTGGGCCCTGTTCCGCCATCCCGAACAGCTGGCGGCCCTGCGCGCGGACCACTCCCTGATCCCCACCGCGGTCGAGGAGCTGATGCGCTACGACACCCCGCTCCAGCTCTTCGAACGCTGGGTGCTCGACGAGATCGAGGTCGCGGGCACCACGATCCCGGCAGGATCGGAGGTGGCCCTCCTCTTCGGCTCGGCCAACCACGACCCGGCGGTCTTCACCGACCCGGACCGCCTGGACCTGACCCGCCCCGACAACCCGCACATCTCCTTCTCGGCCGGCATCCACTACTGCATCGGCGCCCCGCTCGCCCGCATCGAACTTGCCGCGTCCATGCGGGCGTTGCTCACGCAGGCGCCGACGCTGCGGCTCGCGTCGGAGCCACAGCGCAAGCCGAACTTCGTCATCCGGGGTCTTGAGGGGCTTGCCGTGGAGCTGTGACGGCACCGTCAGTTGGACATGTCCCGCCGTCGCAGTCCGACCAGGCCCACGCCCACGAACACCGCCGCGAGCAGCACCTCCACGAGCACCGGGCCCCACGCCATGTCCCCACCCGGCAGCTTCGGCAAGTGGCCGAACGGGGAGATGTCCATGACCGACTGCGGCAGCTTAAGGGCCGGGCCGATCCAGCCGATGAGGAGCGCCGCCCCCGCCGCAGCCCACGCGGCGACGGCCGCCCGCGGCCACACCCCGTACAGCAGCACGGCCACCCCGCCGAGCGTCCAGATCGCGGCGAGCTGGACCAGGCAGGCGCCGATGACCGCGCCGAACTCGTGGCCGTAGCCGACCGCGAGGCCGACACCGCCGAGGAGCATGATGAGCGCGGCTCCCGCGAAGGCGATCACCAGGTGGCCGCCGGCCCAGGCGATCCGGCCCACCGCGTTCGCGAGGATCGGTTCGGCGCGCTGCGAGGTCTCCTCGCTGTTCAGCCGGAGCACCGCCTGCACGATGTAGAGCGCGGCGACCATCCCGAGCATGCCGACCATCGTGGCGAGGAAGGCGTTGGTGATGCCGGACTGGCCGCCCATCCGCTCGATGATCTCCATGGTGTTCTCGCTGTCGCCGACCAGGTCGGCCGCCCCCTCGGTCATCCCGCCGAAGACGACACCGGCCGCGAGGAACCCGATCGACCAGCCGATCACGCTGCCCCGTTGCAGCCGCCAGGCCAGCGAACCCGCCGTGCCGAGGCGTCCGTTCGCCGGTCCCGGCCGGGTCGGCAGGAAGCTCATGCCGATGTCGCGCCGCCCGGCAAGACCGTAGCCCACCGCGCCCTGGATCAGGACGGCCGCGAGGAACAGCCCGAGCACCCACCACCGTTCGTCGGCGAAGGCGCGGACGTTCTCGACCCAGCCGATCGGCGAGATCCAGGTCAGCGGGGACGAGCCGTCGTTCGTGCCGGAGTCGCCCGCCGCGCGCAGCACGAAGGCCACACCGAGCACCGCCGAGGTGGCGCCGCGCGCGAGTCGCGCGCTCTCCGTGAACTGGGCGACGATCGCCGTCATCGTCGCGAACACCATCCCGCAGCCGCCGACGGCGAGTCCGAGGGCGAGGGCCCCCGAGCCGCCCTGGGAAGCGAGCCCGCCGGCGATGAGCAGCGCGAGCACGCCGTTGGCCACGAGGGCCGTGAGCAGCGCGGCGGTCAGCGGCGCGCGCCGCCCCACCATCGCCGACGACACCAGCTCCTGCCGCCCGCTCTCCTCCTCGTCGCGGGTGTGCCGCACGACGATGAGCAGGCTCATGATCGCGGCGAAGACGGCGGCGAACGTGCCCACGCGCCACGCCGTCAGCGCGCCGAGCGAGTCGTCGAAGACCGGCCCGTACATCGCGCGCATCGAGCTGTTGGTGTTCATGGACGCCGCGATGTCGGCCCGCTCGGCGGCCGTCGGCCACACCGACTCCAGCGAGTTCGGCATCGACACGACCATCACCGCGGTGATGGCGATCCATACGGGCATCATCACGCGGTCGCGCCGCAGCGCGAGCCTGAGCAGCGTCCCGGTGCCCGCGAGGTGCCGCGCGCCGCCGGTGCGCGGCGCGTACGCGGAGGTCAGCGTGGTCATCGCGACACCGCTTCCTTCTCGTTGTCGCTCTGCACGTCCGCCACGTCGTCCTGGTAGTGCCGCATGAACAGCTCTTCCAGGGTGGGCGGCGTGCTGGTCAGCGAGCGCACACCGGACTCGGCGAGCGAGCGCAGGACGGCGTCCAGCTTGTCGGTGTCGACCTGCAACTTCACTCGCTTGCCCTGGACGTCGAGATCGTGCACACCGGGAAGGTCGCCCAACCCGCCCGGTTCGCCCGCGAGTTCGGCGGTGACGCTGGTCCGCGTCAGATGCCGCAGCTCAGCGAGCGAACCGCTTTCCACGGTCACGCCCTTGCGGATGATGCTGACCCGGTCGCACAGCTCCTCGACCTCGCTGAGGATGTGCGAGGACAGCAGCACCGTCCGCCCGTGCTCGCGCGCGGCCTCCTCGACGTAGGACTGGAAGACGTCCTCCATCAGCGGGTCGAGGCCGGAGGTGGGCTCGTCGAGGATGAGCACGTCGATGTCGACCGCGGCGAACGCGGCGACCAGGGCCACCTTCTGCCGGTTGCCCTTGGAGTACGTGCGGCCCTTCTTGGTCGGGTCGAGTTCGAAGCGCTCGATGAGCTCGGCCTTGCGCTTCTTGTCGAGCCCGCCGCGAAGCCGCCCGTAGAGGTCGATGACCTCGCCACCGCTGAGGTTGCGCCACAGCGTCACATCACCCGGTACGTACGCGACCTTGCGGTGCAGCTCCACGGCGTCGGACCAGGGGTCGCGGCCGAGCAGCTGGACGGCGCCGGAGTCGGCGCGCAGCAGGCCGAGCAGGACGCGGATGGTGGTGGACTTCCCCGCTCCGTTCGGCCCGAGGAAACCGTGCACTTCTCCGGCCTCGACATCCAGGTCGAGACCGTCGAGCGCGTGGGTCCTGCCGAACGACTTGTGCAGTCCGGAGACCGTGATTGCCTTCGTCATGCTTTTGAAGCTACGCGCACTTCACAAACTTGTGAAGTTAAGGAAGCGTATAAACTGACGTCGCAGACCGGGCAAGGGGAGAGGATCGGGACATGGGCGCGCAGGGCATGGACGAGACGCAGGCACGGGCGGCCGACGAGGCCCGCTCCCGGTTCGTCGAGCGCTTCGCCGCCGAGCTCGTCGAGGCCGGCATGACCCGGATGCCCGCCCGCGTCTTCGCGGCCCTCCTCGCCTCCGACTCCGGCGCCCTCACCTCCGCCGAACTGGGCGGACAGCTCCAGGTCAGCCCGGCCGCGGTGTCCGGGGCGGTGCGCTACCTGACCCAGCAGCACATGGTCACGCGCGAACGCGAGCCGGGAACGCGGCGCGACCTCTTCCGGGTCCACAGCAACCAGTGGTACGAGGCGCTGACCAACCGCGACAGCGTCCTGAACCGCTGGCGGGGCACGCTCAAGGAGGGCGTGGACAGCCTCGGCGAGGACACCCCCGCGGGCCGCCGCATCTACGAGACGCTGGCGTTCTTCGACTTCGTGCAGAGCGAGATGACCGAGGTGATGGCCCGCTGGCGCGAACACCGGAAGACGCTGGACCTGGACTAGGCTTTACCGGCGGCCCGGGCAGCCAATCAAGCCTCTGTGGTGACCGAGCAGCGGTGCCGGGCAAATCCAGCCCCGCCGGCGTTTGAGGCGCGGGGTCCGGGGCAGAGCCCCGAGTCCGCAACCCCGGCGCCGGTCAACGGTCACGGCAGCGCCAACCCCCACGCCCGAGCCCGCACGGACCACGTCCTCCTCCGCACCGGCCCCCCGATCGTCACCTGATCCGCCCGGTACCGGAAATCCGTCCCGGTCACCGTGACCGTACGGGCCCGCACACACACCGGCCCCGCCCCATCCCTCCGCACCTCCACCCGCGCGAGCCCGTCCCCGGCGGAGGGCGACACCGAAACTCCCCGCACCGGCTGGTCGAGGTCGACGAGCGTCGCCCCGTCCACCTCGATCCGCAACCGCGCGGCCGGCGCCTCGTCCCCCTCGGCGCCGAGCGGCGAGCGCGCCGCGAGGTTCCGGACGAGCGAGCCGCACGTCCGCCACCAGTGGCGGCCGTCCTGCGGCCCCGAGTCCGAGGGATCCGCGATCGGCGGGATGCTCAGGCCCCCGAGCACCACCCCGTCGCTGTCGTCCACCAGTAGATCGAGCCGCCGCGGCGCCCCGTCGAGCGCCGAGCGCGCCGCTTCCACTGTCCCCGCGGGCACGCCCAGGGAGTGCGCGAGCGACACCGCCGCCCCCACCGGCACCATCGAGAACACCGCCCCGGCCAGCTCCCGCTCCCGGTGCAGCAAAGACACCGCACGCAGCAGCGCCCGGTCGTCGCCGACCACGACGGGCCGTCTCACACCCCGCTTGGCCAGCACTTTCGCAAAATCAGCGGGGCCCTCCGGCAGGCACACCTTCGCCGTCGAACCCGCACACAACACGTCCTTGGCGATGCGCACGGACTCCCCGTCGGCACGCATCGCGACCGGATCGACGATCACCAGAAGCTGCCGTGACAGCCTCCCGCTCGCGTCGTCCGCACGGTCAGATGGATGATCCAAAGCCGCCACCTCGGCCTTGCCTCGCTTCCTCGGGTAGCATCTTTGTGCAAGAGCCCCTTGCGCTATTGCGCCAGGGGCTTCGTCTATTCCGGGGCACCCCAAGGCTCACAAAGGCATGCCGCACAGCCGCGGCCACAGCCCCTGACCTTGGACATGCCCCGCCCGGAAGGGGTGTACGCCTGTGCCCGCACTTGTGCTGCTCGGTGCTCAGTGGGGTGACGAAGGCAAGGGAAAGGCCACCGACCTGCTCGGTGGATCCGTGGACTATGTAGTGCGCTACCAGGGCGGCAACAACGCCGGCCACACGGTTGTCGTAGGCGACCAGAAGTACGCGCTGCATCTCCTCCCTTCCGGAATCCTCTCGCCGGAGTGCACGCCGGTCATTGGAAACGGTGTCGTCGTCGACCCGTCGGTCCTGCTCTCCGAGCTGAGCGGTCTGAACGAGCGCGGCGTCGACACGTCGAAGCTCCTGCTCAGCGGTAACGCGCACATCATCACGCCCTACAACGTGACGGTGGACAAGGTGACGGAACGCTTCCTCGGGAAGCGGAAGATCGGCACCACGGGGCGCGGTATCGGCCCGACGTACGCGGACAAGATCAACCGCGTCGGCATCCGCGTCCAGGACCTCTACGACGAGTCGATCCTCACCCAGAAGGTCGAGGCGGCCCTCGAGGTCAAGAACCAGCTCCTCACGAAGCTCTACAACCGCCGCGCCATCGAGGCGCAGCAGGTGGTGGAGGAGCTCCTCGGCTACGCGGACAAGATCAAGGGCTACGTCGCCGACACCACCCTGGTGATCAACGACGCGCTCGACGAGGACAAGGTCGTGCTCTTCGAGGGCGGCCAGGGCACGCTCCTGGACATCGACCACGGCACGTACCCCTTCGTCACCTCCTCGAACCCGACCGCGGGCGGCGCCTGCACGGGTGCGGGCGTGGGCCCGACGAAGATCAGCCGCGTCATCGGCATCCTCAAGGCCTACACGACGCGTGTCGGCGCCGGCCCGTTCCCGACCGAGCTCTTCGACCAGGACGGCGAGGACCTGCGCCGCATCGGTGGCGAGCGCGGTGTCACCACCGGCCGTGACCGTCGCTGCGGCTGGTTCGACGCGGTGATCGCCCGTTACGCGACGCGCGTCAACGGCCTCACCGACTTCTTCCTGACGAAGCTCGACGTGCTCACCGGCTGGGAGCAGATCCCGGTCTGCGTCGCGTACGAGATCGACGGCAAGCGCGTCGAGGAGCTCCCGTACTCCCAGACCGACTTCCACCACGCGAAGCCGGTCTACGAGTACCTGCCGGGCTGGTCGGAGGACATCACGAAGGCCAAGACCTTCGCCGACCTCCCCAAGAACGCGCAGGCGTACGTGAAGGCGCTGGAGGAGATGTCCGGCGCCCCGATCTCGGCGATCGGCGTCGGCCCCGGCCGCGACGAGACGATCCAGGTCAACTCGTTCCTGTAAGCCCTCACCGGCTTTCGCGCCCCGGTCCGCTTCGGCGGGCCGGGGCGTTCGCGTTCCGCCCCTGCCCTCCGTGCTCAGCCCGTCCTGTCGTACGTCAGCGGTGCCTCGCCCCCCGACATGGCGCGGCTCAGCCCACCGGTCGTGGTGAGGGTGATCGTGCTCGGTTCGCCCGGGTCGCAGGCGCCGCTCGGCTGCGCGATCGTCGGGTCGGTGGGGCCGATCCGGACCGTGGAGGACGTCGCCGACTCCAACTGGCCCTGGAACACGCAGTGGTAGGGGGAGCCGTCCTTCTGGTAGCCGTCCGCCGTGAGGGAGAAGACCGTGTCGCCGGACGCGCCCTGCTGGAGCGTGATGCTGCGCGAGTGGTGGCCGTTGGCGTTGTCGATCGTGCCCTCCCACGTGCCGAGGAACCCGGTCGGTATGTCACCCGCGGCGGACTGCGGGGACTCCTCCGGGGGCGAGGACGCCTCCTGACTCGGGGAGTCCGGGGAGTCCGGGGAGTCCGGGGCGGACGCGGCAGGGGAGACCGGGGCGGAGGTCGCCGACGTGGGGGAGACCTTGGCGTCCGCCCGGCCAGCCGGCTTGTCCTGGCCGTTCATCAAGGCGTACACCGACCCGCCCGCCCCGAGCGCCACGATCAGCGCGACCACGATGAGCGCCGGAGTGGAGCGGTTCCGGCGCGGGGGCACGGGCGGCGGCGGGCCGTAGGCCGGAGTCTGGCCCCAACCTCCGGGTGGCTGGCCGTAGGCGGGCGGCTGCGGGAGCGGCTGGGGCTGGGAGGGGTGCGGGTAGCCGTACTGCGGCGCGGGTGCGGGCGGCGCCGGGGCTTCGTGGGAGACCACGGTCGGCAGGTGGTTCAGCGAGCCCGCGCCGGGCGGGCCGGGAGTACCGGGCGGTGGCGGCGCCGGGTCGGGGCTCGTCGGAGTGTCGGGTGGCGGCGCCGGCGAGGGAGTCCGGGACGTGCGCTCCGGGTCCTCCGTGTCGAGCAACTTCACGGCGTGCCGCCCGAGTTGGGCCACTAGAGCGCCCGGCAGCCAGGGATCGCGGGTGCGACCCTCGTCGCCCAACGTGTCGTCGGCGCCGGTCAGTTCGAGTATCTCGTCGAGCGTGGGGCGGTCGCCGGGCTGCTTGTGCAGACATTCGCGTACGAGGTCCCGCAGCCCCTCCGGCAGCCCGTCCAGCTCCGGCGGCTCCTGCGCGATACGGAACATCAGGGCGTGCACCCCGCTGGTGGACGTACGGAACGGCAACTGCCCCGACGCCGCGTACGCGAGGACGGACCCCAGGCAGAACACGTCGCACGCAGGGGTGATCCGGTCGCCGCGCAGCTGCTCGGGCGCCATGAAACCGGGCGAGCCGACGAGCGCCCCGGTGCGGGTGAGCCCGCCGTCGGTCACCGACTCCAGGGCGCGCGCTATGCCGAAGTCGATGACGCGTGGACCGTCGATGGTGATCAGCACGTTCGACGGCTTGAGGTCGCGGTGGACGATGCCCGCCGCGTGGATGTCCTTGAGCGCGTGCGCGAGGCCGCCCGCGAGAATGCGCACCGAGCGCTCGGGCAGCGCGCCGTAGTCGTGCGAGACGACCTGCTGGAGGCTGGGCCCCGCCACGTACCCGGTCGCCACCCAGGGAATCTCCGCGTCCGTGTCCGCGTCGAGCACCGGAGCCGTCCACGCGCCGCCGACCCGCCGCGCGGCCGCCACTTCCTGCCGGAACCGGTTCCTGAACTCCTCCTGCTCGGCGAGCTCTTCACGTACGACCTTCACGGCGACCGTGCGACCGCGCTCCGAGCGCGCCAGATACACCTCGCCCATGCCGCCCGCGCCGAGCCGGCCGAGCAGTCGATACGCGCCGATCCTCTGCATACCCTCCATGTCGCGCCACCCTCCCCCGGTATGTGTGCAACGAACTGAGAATAATGCGGACATACGACAGAGAGGGTCCTCGCGGCTTCAACGGTTCCGTTCGTCGACGTACGTTGACGCGGGTACGTGACGCCGATGTGTGACGCGGGTACGTCCGCGCGGATCGTTAACCGTCACCAAGCGCGGCGTTAACCTGGCCGTTCGTAGCGTCTGGGGCATGGACAACATCCCACCTATGGCGGAGCTCGGCGCCCATCTCGGCCTCGACTTGTTCGCCGTGACGCTGCTGACCTTCGGCATCTTCTACCCGCGGCACCGCAGGCGCGAGCTCGTGCCCGCGTATCTCGCGCTGAACGTCGCCCTGTTCGCGGTCGTCGCCGCGCTCGGCGAGGTCGGCAAGGGTGGCGGTCTCGCCCTGGGGTTCGGCCTGTTCGGGGTGTTGTCGATCGTGCGGCTGCGCTCGGACGCGCTGCGGCACCAGGAAGTGGCGTACTACTTCGTCACGTTGGTCCTCGGGCTGCTGTGCGGACTGCGCGCACTCGGCCTCGGAGTGACCGCCGCGCTCGCCGCGCTGCTGCTCGTGGTCGTCTACATAGCCGACCATCCGCGCCTCTACGCCCGTGACCGCCGGGCCGTCGTCACCCTCGACGCCGTGTACGTCGACGAGGACGCGCTGCGGGCCGAACTGGCGAGGCGGTTGGGGCAGCCGCATGGTTGGACCGTGCGGGAGATCGACTACGTACGCGACTTGATGGTCGTGGAAGTCAGATTCCGCCAGCCGGAGGCACGGGAACGATCGGAGGAGCCCATACGTACCTCTCGTACCCCCAGGGGTGCTCATGAGCGTCATGAGCCTCGCAGTACGACGAAGACCGCAGCCGCCTATCACCAGGAGACCGTGTGATCCCCGCCGTACGCGCCATCGGGCGCGCCGCACTCGCCGCCAAGCCGCTGTCGCTGGACGAACTGAACAACAGGGCCGAGCTGTTGGCCCGCTACGACAACAGCTATCTGGTGCCGGTGGAGGTCTTCGAGGACTTCGCGGCGCTGCTGACCGACCCGCGGCGCCCCGAGGGCCCCTTCCGCTCGCTCTCCGTGAACGGCCGGCGCTGGTTCTCGTACAGATCGACCTATTACGACACCGCCGACCTGCGCACCTATCACGACCACCGGCAGGGGCGCCGGCTCCGCTACAAGATCCGGGAGCGCACCTACCAGGACACGGGGGAGCGGCAGTTCGAGATCAAGCTCAAGAACGGGCGGGGCGAGACCGTCAAGCACCGTCGCAGGCTGGAGGGCGAGGAGCGTCCGCTCGACGCCGCGCAGCAGGGCTTTCTCGCGGGTGTGCTCGGCGGGGCGTACGGGATCGAGGCGCCGGAGGGCCTGGCCCCCTCGCTGGTCACGGACTACCAGCGCGCCACGTTCGTCGCCGACGGGCAGCGGATCACGTGTGACGCCGGGCTCGTGGTCCGGGATCTCTCCGACGGGCGGACGGTCCGGGCGGACGGTGGGCTTGTCCTCGTGGAGACGAAGACGCGGGGGTCGCTGACCGAGGCGGACCGGATGCTGCACCGATTCGGCGTGCGGGCGGCCGAGTTCACGAAGTACTGCGGCGGATACGCTGCGCTGCGTCCGGAGTTGGGCGTGAACCGGTGGACGCGGGCTGTGCGGGAGGCGTTCCCGAGGCCTTCGACCGTGTGAGTCGGCACTGGCGTTGCGGTCCCGGGGCTCTGCCCCGGACCCCGCGCCTCAATCGCCGGCGGGGCTGAATTTGCCCAGCCCCGCCGGCGATTCAGCGGCACCATTCAAGCCCCTGCGGCGATTGAGCAGCGGGGTCCGGGGCAGAGCCCCGAGGCCGCAATCCCGGTACGGGTCAATGCCACCGCAACGTGACCGTCGCCCCCGGCCCCCCGTTTCCGAAGGAGACCGTTCCCCCGGTCTCCTCCGCCGTGCGCCGCACGATGGAGAGGCCGAGGCCCGTGGAGCCGCCACCGGAGGAGCCCCGCTCCTCGGACTCCGGCGGAATACCGGGCCCGTCGTCCGCGACCACCAGCTCCACGGCGGAGCCCTCCGCCCGGACGGAGACCCGGAAGCCGACCCCCTGCGGGGTGTGATCCAGCACGTTTCCGATCAACGCGTCGAGCGCCGCGACGAGTTCGTCCTCCGGCACGGGAGCCGGAACCGGCATGTCCGGCACCGAGACGCCCAACTCCCGCCCCTGGTCCGTGGCGAGCGGCTCCCAGAACGCCGCCCGGTCACGGGCGACCGCCGCGAGGTCCACCCCCGCCACCCCGCGGAGCGGCTTGCGCGCCTTGCGGATGACCTCGTCCACGCCCATTTCGAGCGACGCGACCCCCGCCGCGATCCGCTCCGCCTCCTCCGCGTCCCGCAGCCCCTCCGCGTCCAGGCGGAGCGCCGCGACGGGAGTGCGCAGCCGGTGCGCGAGGTCCGCCGCGTTCTCCCGCTCGGCGGTGAGCAGCTCGTCGATGCGGGCGGCGAGATGGTTCAGCTCGGCGGCCACGGAGCGCAGCTCCGGCGGCCCCTGAGGCTCGGCGCGGGCGGTCAGATCACCGCCGGCGAGCCGGTCCGCCGTCCCGGCCAGCGCACGCGTCGCCCCGACGAGCCGCGCCCCGAGACGGTCCGCGAGCAGCAGCCCGATGAGTACGAGCCCGAGCCCGATACCGGCCAGCGTCAGCCACGACGAGAGCACCCCGTCGTACAGCTCCCGGTTGGTCAGGCTGACCTGGACGACGGCCGTGCCGCCCTCCGCGCCCTGCACCGGCACCAGGACCTGCCGCCCGCCGCCCGGCGGCTCGTACGTGAACGCGCGCCCCGCCCTCGCGAGGCGTACGGCGTCGGTGACGGCGGTCGGGGCGCCGATCACCCTGCCGTCGGCGAAGATAAGGGAAGTGTCGGGCTGGGAGGGCGAGTTGACGCTCTCCACCGCCTGCTCCGCGCCCGCCCGCTCGTTCGCGCTGTGCAGCGTGGGGCCCATCGCGGCGGCCACCCACTGGGCGCGGGCCGTCGCCTCCGCGGTCGTCCGGTCCGCGGCGTGGCTGCGGGTGAGCAGGGTCAGCGGGACGAGCAGCGCCGTCAGGACGAGGGCGGTGGTGGCGGCGGTGAGCAGCAGCAGGGTGCGGCGCATTACGAGGCGTCCCCGGCCTCGGGGGCCATCAGCTTCACACCCACCGTGCGTACGGTGTGCAGATAGCGCGGCGACTGGGCCGACTCGCCCAACTTCCTTCGCAGCCACGACAGATGGACGTCCACCGTCTTGTCGGCGCCGCCCAGCGGCTGCTGCCACACCTCGGCGAGCAGTTCACGGCGCGAGACGACCTGGCCGGGGCGGTGGGCGAGATAAGCGAGGAGGTCGAACTCGCGGGGGGTCAGGTCGAGCGGCTGCCCGTCGAGCGTGATCTCTCGGGAGGCGGGAGTGATCACCAGTCCGCCGACCGTGAGCGGCTCGTCGATGTCACCGGGCAGCCCGAGGCGGCGCAGCACCGCCTTGATCCGGGCGTCCAACTGGGCCGCGCCGAACGGCTTCACGATGTAGTCGTCGGCCCCGTCCCCGAGCACCGCGACCATCTCGCCCTCCTCGTCGCGGGCCGTCGCCACGATCACCGGTACGTCGCTCACCGCGCGCAGCATCCGCAGTATTTGCGCGCCGTCGACATCGGGCAGGCCCAGGTCGAGCACGACCAGATCGGGCCGGTCGGTGACGGCGGCGTCGAGGCCGGCCATGCCGGTGGCCGCGGTGGCGACGGCGTGGCCCCGGTCGCGCAGGGCGCGGACCAGGGCGTTCCGCAGGGCGGGATCATCTTCGACGACGAGGAGATGGGGCATTTGATCACCGTAAGTGGGTGCTTCGGAGGGCCCCCGACCGGGTCCTTGTGGTGTCGGTCGTCGTCCCGGTGTCGGTCGTCGTCCCGGCGTCAGTCGTCGTCATCGTCGTGGTCGGGGACCAGTACGGCCTTGGGCGTGCCGGAGCCGGCCGCGCACCGGATCTCGTAGTGCCGGTCGGGGCCGTCATCGTCGTCGGAGGGCTCCGCCTCGAGGCGGGCCACGCGGCCGGGTCCGCGTACGACGTCGTCGTCATCGATCTCGTAGCCGTCCGACGGGCTCCACGACACCAGGTAGACGCTGCCGTCCGCCCCGCACTCGACCGTCGCGGAGCCGCCCGTGAAGCGGAGTGTGCGGCGCTGGTCGGCGGGGGCCGGGGCGTCGGAGGAGGTGTCGGCGCGGGGTGTCGACGCCTGCGCCGACGCCAGGGCGCGGTGCACCGCCGCGTCGTCGAGGGGATGTCCGTGGCTGCCGGTCCCGGCGTTCGCGTCGGTGCCCGCAAGCTGCCAGGCGCCGAGGGCGCCCGCGGCCGTTCCCACGGCGACCCAGGCCGCGGTCACGGCTACGTTGCGCCAGCGGTGCGCGATCGGCTGTCTCATGCGGACCAGCCTGCCCGACGGTTTCCTAACGCCACGCTAAAACCAGCTCAGGAGGGGTCCTGAAGCGGGCGTCACAGCGGGCGTCATGGTGCGGGGCCGGGGCGGGGCGACAGGTTGTCGGGTTCGACGGCGTCCCACAGACAGGACGCCGATGGTGTGCCGGTGCATCGCGCATTTACCCTCGGCCCCATGACCCCTCAGCCGAATCCCCAGGTCGGCGCCGCCGTGAAGGCCGCGGACCGCAAGCACGTCTTCCACTCCTGGTCGGCACAGGAGCTGATCGACCCGCTGGCCGTCGCCGGCGCCGAAGGCTCCTACTTCTGGGACTACGACGGAAACCGCTACCTCGACTTCACCTCCGGCCTCGTCTACACGAACATCGGGTACCAGCACCCGAAGGTCGTCGCGGCGATCCAGGAGCAGGCCGGGAAGATGACGACCTTCGCCCCGGCCTTCGCCATCGAGTCGCGCTCCGAGGCCGCACGCCTCATCGCCGAGCGCACTCCCGGCGACCTCGACAAGATCTTCTTCACGAACGCCGGCGCCGACGCGGTCGAGCACGCCCTTCGCATGGCCCGTCTGCACACGGGCCGCCCGAAGGTCCTGTCCGCGTACCGCTCGTACCACGGCGGCACCCAGCAGGCCATCAACGCGACCGGCGACCCGCGCCGTTGGGCCAGCGACACCGGCACCGCCGGCGTCGTCCGCTTCTGGGCCCCCTTCCTCTACCGCTCGCGCTTCTACGCGGAGACGGAGGAGCAGGAGTGCGCCCGCGCCCTGGAGCACCTGGAATCCACGATCCAGTTCGAGGGCCCGGGGACCATCGCCGCGATCATCCTGGAGACGGTGCCGGGCACGGCGGGCATCATGCTCCCGCCGAAGGGCTACCTCGCCGGCGTCCGCGAAATCTGCGACCGCTACGGCATCGTCTTCATCCTCGACGAGGTCATGGCGGGCTTCGGGCGTACGGGCAAGTGGTTCGCGGCCGACCTGTACGACGTGACGCCGGACCTCCTGACCTTCGCGAAGGGCGTGAACTCGGGTTACGTCCCGCTGGGCGGCGTAGCGATCTCGGGGGCCATCGCCGAAACGTTCGCGAAGCGCCCGTACCCGGGTGGCCTGACGTACTCGGGTCACCCGCTGGCCTGCGCGGCGGCCGTCGCCACGATCAACGTGATGGAGGAGGAGGGCATCGTCGCCCACGCCGCGAAGCTCGGCTCCGAGATCATCGAGCCGGCCCTCCGCGACCTGGCCGAGCGGCACCCGTCCGTGGGCGAGGTGCGCGGCGTCGGCATGTTCTGGGCCCTGGAGCTCGTACGTGACCGCTCCACGCGCGAGCCCCTCGTCCCGTACAACGCGGCCGGTGAGGCGAACGCCCCGATGGCGGCGTTCGGCGCCGCCGCCAAGGCGAACGGCCTGTGGCCCTTCATCAACATGAACCGCACACACGTCGTCCCGGCCCTCAACATCACGGAATCGGAGGCCAAGGAGGGCCTCTCGGCGCTGGACGCGGCGCTGACGGTGGCGGACGAACACGTGGCGTAGTTCGCGGGTGGCGGGGGCGGGTGGTGGCCGAGGCACTCGGCCACCACCCGCCCCCGCCCCGGAATCCGCAGGCGTAACCTAACCAGCCACACCACACCGCACGACCACGCCAGCCGAACCGGGGGACCCGACCCGTGCCCGTATCTGACGGCCCCGCCGTCACCCGCTCCACCCTGCGCCAGCAGATCGCGGACGCGCTGCGCGACGAGATCCTGGCGGGACGCCTCAGTCCCGGCCAGGAGTTCACCGTCAAGGAGATCGCCGAGGGGTACGGGGTGTCGGCCACCCCCGTCCGCGAGGCCCTCGTCGACCTGAGCGCCCAGGGCCTCCTGGACTCCGCGCAGCACCGCGGCTTCCGCGTCCACGAGTACTCGTTCGCGGACTACCGGGCGATGATCGAGGCCCGCAGCCTCGTCGCGGACGGAATCTTCCGCGGCCTCGCCGCGGACCCGTCCCGCGCCCCGCAGACCGCCGCCGACCTCGCCGGGGTCCGCCGCCGCGGCGAGGAGGCGTCCCGTGCGGCGGGAGCGGGTGACCTGAACGTGCTCATCGGCTACGACCTGCGTTTCTGGCGCGAGCTCTCCGCCCTCTTCGGCAACCCGTACCTCTCCGACTTCTTCCACCGCCTGCGCGTCCAGTCCTGGATGTGCGCGGTCCCGCACCTGCGCGCCGCGGGCGACCTCAGGGGCCGGCTGTGGTCGGGCCACTGCGAACTGGTCGACGCGCTCGTGGACCGCGACTCCGACGCCGCGCACGCGCTCATCGCCTCGTACAACGACGACTCGCTTTCCTTGATCGAGGCTCTGACAGGCAACTGAGCGGGTAGAGCGGGGACAACGGGTAGGCGCAAGACAGGTCAACCCTGCCGCGCATCGCACTACCCTGGTTTTGACGCCGATACCGTCCATCGCGCCGGAGCGATCCGGAGCACTGAGGAGCCCCCTTGGCCTGTGACCTGTGGCTCGTCCCCCTGGTCGACGTGCTGTGCCACAGCCCCGAGAATCCGTTCGCCGACGAACTCGCGCTCTACGACAAAGCGTTGAACGAGGCAGGACTGCCGCCGGTTCCGGTCCACGCGTACATGCCGGGCCTGTCCGGGGACGTGGCCCCGATCGCGGGCTTCGACTACGACGCGCTGCACTTCCTGCGCCGGGCGTACCTCTTGCAGATCTGCGGCCTCGCCGTGACGCCGGTCGACGAACTCGGCGGTGACTACGAGCAGTTGCTGGAGATGTTCGAGTCGACGGCCCAGAGTTCCCATCTGGTCTGGCATTACGACCATGCGGGGGCGTACGTGCCCGTGGACTTTCCCGAGCCGTTGTCCAACGACGAACTCCTGGCGGGGGGCGGGCCGTTGGGGTCGTGCCATGCGCTGCTGCGGGAGTTGGAGTTCGTGGCGCCGGCGATTGGGATCGATCCGGGGAATCCGCCGCAACCGCCGGCTCCGCCGGTTGCGCCGACGTCGTTGGAGGAGCCGGCTGCGGCGGTGCCGTTGGACGACAGTCCGTTCGCCCGGGAGCGGCACGTCTGGCTGGGGCTTCACCAGGCGGCGACGCGGAGTCTGGCGCAGAGCTCCATGCTCATCTTCAGCTGACCGGAACTGTTGCGGCCGACCGCCCTTACGCCACGGGGCTCCGCGCCTCAATCGCCGGCGGGGCTGGAAAGAGCTACCGCGGCTCCGGTGGGCGCTGGCGCGGCATGTTGGGGCGGGTGCCCGGGGGCAGCGGGAAGCGGTTGGTCGGCTGGTCGGCCGGGCGGGCGGCCGGGACGGATGCCTGCATGGTCAAGGGCGCGGGGCCGGACTTGAACTCCACCATCCAGTCCGCCGTCTCGGCCCGCACCAGCTCCGTCACGTCGTCCGAGAACCGCCGCAGCACCCCGAGGCACCGCTCGGCCGCCTCGCTGGCGGTGCCCTCGGTCGGCCCGAGGACCTCTCGTACGTTCTCCGAGGCCCAGTCGAACTGAAGCACCTGCAAGCGTCGCTGCACGGCCTGCGCCGTGGCCACATCCCGTATCCAGCCGGACGTCAGACCGAAATACCGGTCGCACGCGACGCACGCCACCGCGAGCAGCAGCGACAGATACCCCCAGGGGGCCGCGCCGGTGAGCACGCCCGTCAGGTCGAGCAGCGGCAGCACCCCGCCGCAGACCGCTCCAAGGACCGTGCCGCTGCGCAGCGCACGCGCGGCCCTCCGCTTCCACACCCGGTCCGAGAGGTACCAGTCCGCCGTGCGCAGGGCGCCCTGCTCGACCCAGCGGTACAGCTCGTCGAGCCGCTCGGCGGGTTCGCTCCAGTCGCCGAGCGGGAGCGCCCGGCCGGTGAGGTCGCCCTGCCGGGGAACTCTCTTGCCGCCGCCGCCCCGGTCGCCGTCCTCGCCCGAGCCCGCCCCCTCCTGGGGCGCACCTTCGGGCTGCATCTCCGGCTGACTCACCCGGAACTCCCTCGACAGATCACGGCTGGGGCGAGGCCCCGCACTCGTCGTCAGGGCCTGATGTGCAGCATCTTCCTACCGCCCAACGGGTGGCCGAACCCCAGTTTTCACCGGATCTCCGCCCGGAAGTGGTCCCGCATCAGGTATGGAAAGCAACCCATCTCACTCGAAAGAGTGCAGAGCGGAAATGGGGTCGCGCATGCCCCGTGAGGCTTCAGGTCACCGGGGCGGGCGGCCCCCCGACCACGTAGGCTCGGATCCAGGGGCATCGGCGGACATCCGTCGCGGAAATACGCCCCGCCTCGACGACGTGGACGGACCGGAAGCGGACCGGAACAGGAGCTGATCGTGATCCCCGGTGGTGGCCAGCCCAATATGCAGCAGCTGCTCGAGCAGGCCCAGAAGATGCAGCAGGACCTCGCGAAGGCTCAGGAAGAGCTGGCGCAGACCGAGGTCGACGGCCAGGCGGGCGGCGGTCTCGTCAAGGCGACGGTGACCGGCGGCGGTGAACTGCGGGGCCTCGTGATCGACCCGAAGGCGGTCGACCCGGAGGACACCGAGACCCTCGCCGACCTGGTGGTCGCGGCGGTGGCCGCGGCCAACGAGAACGCGCAGAACCTCCAGCAGCAGAAGCTCGGCCCGCTCGCCCAGGGACTCGGCGGCGGCAGCGGCATTCCGGGTCTCCCCTTCTGACCCCGCCGCCAACTACCGTACGTACCAAGACGCAGCATCCGCAGACGACGACCTGAAGGCGAAGGCAATCCGTGTACGAAGGCGTGGTCCAGGACCTCATCGACGAGTTGGGCAGGCTGCCCGGCGTCGGTCCCAAGAGCGCGCAGCGGATCGCCTTCCACATCCTGCAGGCCGAGCCCACCGACGTACGGCGGCTCGCGCAGGCCCTGATGGAGGTCAAGGCGAAGGTCCGCTTCTGTGCGACGTGTGGCAACGTCGCGCAGGAGGAGCTGTGCAACATCTGCCGCGACCCGCGGCGGGACGGTTCCGTGATCTGTGTCGTGGAGGAGCCCAAGGACGTCGTCGCGATCGAGCGCACCCGTGAGTTCCGCGGGCGGTACCACGTGCTCGGCGGCGCGATCAGCCCGATCGAGGGCGTCGGACCCGACGATCTGCGGATAAGGGAACTTCTCGCCCGCCTCGCGGACGGCACGGTCACCGAGCTCATCCTCGCCACCGACCCGAACCTCGAGGGCGAGGCCACAGCGACGTACCTCGCCCGCATGATCAAGCCCATGGGCCTCAAGGTCACCCGCCTGGCCAGCGGCCTCCCCGTCGGGGGCGACCTGGAGTACGCGGACGAGGTGACCCTCGGCCGCGCCTTCGAGGGGAGAAGACTCCTAGATGTCTAAGACGCCAACGCCACAGAAGTCGCCGACGCCGCAGAAGTCGTCGACGGCACAGCAGCCGTCGACGCCCGACGCGGTCGCGCTGCACTCCACCACCCAGGACCCCGACGACTTCGCCGTCCAGATCTCGGACCAGGTCGAGTCGTTCATCGTGGCCGTGACCGAGATCGCGAAGGGCGACGAGCCGGACTCGGCCGTGCCCTTCCTGCTGCTCGAGGTCTCCCAACTGCTGCTCGCCGGCGGCCGGTTGGGCGCGCACGAGGACATCCTCCCGGACGAGCGCTACGAGCCGGACCTGGGCGCCGAGCCGGACATGGACGACCTGCGCGAGCGGCTCGCCTTGATGCTCGACCCGGTCGACGTGTACTCCGAGGTCTTCGACCCGTACGAGCCCCGCAAGGCGCCGGTCGCCGCGCGGATCTCGGACGATCTGGCGGACGTCGTCTCCGATCTGCGGCACGGGATGGCGCATTATCGCGCGGGCCGGATCACCGAGGCGCTGTGGTGGTGGCAGTTCTCGTACTTCTCCAACTGGGGGTCGACCGCCTCCGCGACGCTGCGCGCCCTGCAGTCCCTCGTCGCCCACGTGCGCCTGAACCAGCCACTCGACGACCTCGACGGCCTCGACACCGACGAGGAGCTCTCGTCGGCGGAGAGCACGCTGGAGGAAGAGGCGGGCCAGGTCATGGCAGAGGAGATCGCCGGCCCCCTGGGCCTCCGCCCGGTGAAGTAGCCCCGACAGGGGCGCGGGGAACTGCGCGACGTCCACCACGGCTGCCCACGTCAAGAGTGTGACCCGCCCCACTTACCCGGTTGCCCCGCCAGGGTCTGGGCATGCGATTGTCCGAGCGGCCGGATGTCGGCAAACGGAAACCTGGGTGATCAGGTCGTGGGCGGGACATCTCACGATGTGATATAGCCGGGGCGGATTTCGGCCGCTCGTTAAACTGAGCCGACCGCAGTGCGCATACGTACATGCGGTGACAGACGGACTGAGCGAGGAGCGCACGTGGGCCTTGTCGTGCAGAAGTACGGAGGCTCCTCCGTAGCAGATGCCGAGGGCATCAAGCGGGTCGCCAAGAGGATCGTCGACGCCAAGAAGAACGGCAACAAGGTTGTCGTTGTGGTGTCCGCGATGGGTGACACGACGGATGAGTTGATCGATCTCGCCGGGCAGGTATCTCCGATCCCTGCAGGGCGCGAATTCGACATGCTGCTGACCGCCGGAGAGCGGATCTCCATGGCCTTGCTGGCGATGGCGATCAAAAACCTGGGCCACGAGGCCCAGTCGTTCACGGGCAGTCAGGCCGGTGTCATCACCGACTCGGTCCACAACAAAGCACGGATCATCGACGTCACTCCGGGGCGCATCCGGACCTCGATCGACGAGGGCAACATCGCCATCGTCGCCGGGTTCCAGGGCGTCAGCCAGGAGGGCAAGAACATCACGACCCTGGGTCGTGGTGGATCCGACACCACCGCTGTCGCCCTCGCCGCCGCGCTCGACGCCGAGGTCTGCGAGATCTACACGGACGTCGACGGCGTGTTCACGGCCGACCCGCGCGTCGTGAAGAAGGCGCGGAAGATCGACTGGATCTCCTTCGAGGACATGCTGGAGCTCGCCAGCTCCGGGTCGAAGGTGCTGCTCCACCGCTGCGTGGAGTACGCCCGTCGGTACAACATCCCGATCCACGTCCGCTCCAGCTTCAGTGGGCTGAAGGGCACGTGGGTCAGCAACGAGCCGATCGAGAAGAACCAGCAAGGGGAAAAGGGCGTGGAGCAGGCCATCATCTCCGGTGTCGCGCACGACACCTCCGAGGCGAAGATCACCGTCGTCGGAGTTCCGGACAAGCCGGGCGAGGCCGCGAAGCTCTTCCGGGCCGTCGCGGACGCCCAGATCAACCTCGACATGATCGTGCAGAACGTGTCGGCCGCGTCCACGGGCCTGACCGACATCTCCTTCACGCTCCCCAAGACCGAGGGCCGCAAGGCCATCGACGCCCTGGAGAAGCAGAAGGACGCGGTCGGCTTCGACTCGCTGCGTTACGACGACCAGATCGCCAAGATCTCCCTCGTCGGCGCCGGCATGAAGACGAACCCGGGCGTCACGGCCGGCTTCTTCGAGGCGCTCACCGACGCGGGCGTGAACATCGAGCTGATCTCGACCTCCGAGATCCGCATCTCTGTCGTCACGCGTGCCGACGATGTGAACGAGGCCGTGCGCGCCGTGCACTCCGCCTTCGGACTCGACTCGGACTCCGACGAGGCCGTGGTCTACGGAGGCACCGGCCGCTGATGGCCGAGGCACCCGTGCGGCGTCCGACGCTCGCGGTCGTGGGAGCGACCGGGAGCGTCGGCGCCGTTCTGCTGCAGATCCTTTCGCAGCACGCGGACATCTGGGGCGAGATCCGACTCGTGGCCTCCGCGCGCTCGGCCGGGCGCAAGCTCACCGTGCGCGGCGAGGAGGTCGAGGTCGTCGCCCTGGAGGAGTCCGTCTTCGACGGGGTCGACGTCGCGATGTTCGACGTACCCGTCGAGGTGTCCGCGCAGTGGGCGCCCATCGCCGCCGCCAAGGGCGTTGTGGTGGTGGACAATTCGCCCGCCTTCCGGATGGACCCGGATGTGCCGCTCGTCGTGCCCGAGGTGAATCCGCACGCCGCGCGCGTGCGGCCGCGCGGCATCATCGCCAACCCCAACTGCACGACGCTGTCGATGATCGTGGCGATCGGGGCGCTGCACGCTGAGTTCGGGCTGCGCGAGCTGGTCGCGTCCAGCTATCAGGCGGTGAGCGGCGCGGGCCACGCCGGCATCGAGACGCTGCGGGCGCAGCTCTCCCTCGTGGCCGGTTCGGAGCTCGGCACCGCCCCCGGCGATCTGCGGCGGGCCGTCGGCGACCGGACGGGGCCCTTCCTCGAGCCCGTCGCGCTCAATGTCGTGCCCTGGTCGGGCACGCTGTGCGAGGACGGCTGGTCCTCGGAGGAGATGAAGGTGCGGGACGAGTCCCGCAAGATCCTCGGCCTGCCGGGCCTGAAGGTCGCCGTCACCTGCGTACAGGTGCCCGTCGTCACCACGCACTCCCTCACCGTCCACGCCCGCTTCGAGAACGAGGTCACCGTGGACCGGGCGCGCGAGATCATCGCGACCGCGCCGGGCGTCGTGCTCTTCGACAATCCGGCCGCCGGTGAATTCCCCACGCCGGCCGACGTGGTGGGCACCGATCCGACGTGGGTGGGCCGCGTGCGGCGTTCGCTCGACGATCCGGCCGGGCTCGAACTCTTCGTCTGCGGGGACAATTTGCGCAAAGGCGCAGCTTTGAACACCGCGCAGATCGCCGAGCTGGTGGCAGCAGAGCTCTCCGCCATGTGAGCTGCGGCTCTTTCGGTGCCCGCGATGCGGGAAGCCCCTTCCCAAGCGTGGATCCGCTCATAAGATTCTGTGTGAGTTTTGTGTAAGCGGGTTTTCCTCCCCGTCCTGCAACCACGCGCAGGGCGGGGAGCGTCTTTGCGGTCGCCCGGTGGGGAGCCGATCTGCATCGGATATACGGGGCATAGGGGAAGAGTGGTGCGCATGTCGGCATTCGAGGCGGCGTCATCGGTGGGGATGACGAGGCCTGTCGCAAATGGGGCGCCTGACGCGTACAACCATGACGGGGGGAAGCTTGTCCAACAGGCGTGGCAGAAGTACTGGACTTCACAGTGGTACGGGCGACGGGCGCAGCAGCCCTTCGTCCGACTCTCGCACCCCTTGGAACCCGTCGCGTGCGCGCGGCCGGTGGCATGCCGGTGATCGCGCCCATGCCAGCGGCGGGACCGGCGCGCATTCCGGCACAGGCACAGGGTGCTGACGAGTCGATGACGGAAGCCGGTACCTCCGTCGACCATCTCACCGAGACCTATCGCGCCCATTACCGCTCCCTGTTGGGGCTCGCGGCGCTGCTTCTCGACGACACCGCCTCCTGCGAGGACGTCGTGCAGGAGGCCTTCATCCGCGTGCACTCCGCGCGCAAACGCGTGCGCGATCCGCAGAAGACGCTCGCGTATCTGCGCCAGACCGTCGTGAACCTCTCGCGGTCCACGCTGCGCCGCCGCATCCTCGGTCTGAAGCTGCTCACCAAGCCGATGCCGGACATGGCGAGCGCGGAGGAGGGTGCGTACGACCTCCTGGAGCGGGACGCCCTGAAGAAGGCGCTGCGTGGGCTGCAGCGACGCCAGCGCGAGGTCCTCGTCCTGCGATACTTCGCGGACATGACGGAGGCGCAGGTGGCCGAGTCGCTCGGGATATCGCTCGGCTCGGTCAAGGCGTACGGATCGCGAGGTATCGCGGCGCTGCGCGTCGCCATGGAGGAGCCGGCATGAACCACCATCTCGACGGCGGCCCGGGCCGGGCGGCCGACGAAGTGAGTGAGCCTGTTGACGCTCCCGAACCCGGCGGCCCCGGCCTCGGTGACGACGAGCTCGCGGTGCGGCGGATGATGCGGCAGGCCGTCGCGGATCTCGAGCCCTCGGAGCAGGCGCTCGACGAGCTGCACCGTGCCGTGCCCGTCCGGCGCGCGCGCAAGCGGCAGGCCGCCGTGGGTGCGATCGCCGTGGGTGTGTTCGCGGCGATGGCGGTGCCCGCGGTGCTGCACGTGACGAACCCCGACCCCACCGGCGAGCGGCCGGCCATCGCGGGCAACAGCAGCGATGCCACGCGCGGTGGGGCGAGCTCGGGCACGGCGTCCGGTGGCACGGGGCAGGGCGAGTCGGGCAAGCCCTCGCACGCCAAGGACAAGGGCAAGGGCGCCAAGAAGGGCAAGAAGGGCGACGAGCGCAGGGCCACGGGCGGCGCCACCGCGGGGGCCGATCCCGCCTCCACGGCGGCGGCCACCTCGCCCACCTGTGAGGCGAGCGAGCTGGGCAGGCCGCAGGCCACCGTCGGCGCGCCCGACGGGGACGGCAAGGTCTACGGCTCGTTCCGCGTCTCGAACGTCTCGGGCTCCAACTGCACGGTGGACAGCGAAGGGTCCGTGGTCACCGTCGCGCAGGGCGCGGCCGATCCGGCCAAGGTGAGCGTCGTCGACCACACGTCGGGCGACGGCTCGGGGCTGCCCGACCCGTCGACCGAGCCGAGCCAGGTGATCCTCGAACCGGGCAAGGCGTACGAGGTGCGGTTCGCGTGGGTGCCGTCCGCGTCCTGCTCCGCGACGGGGGGCAGCGGCGGGAGCAGTGGTGGCGAGGATCCGACCCCCTCGCCGACGCCGACCGGTGACGGCACCGACACCGGCGACGCCACGACCGGCTCCGACCCCCAGACGACGACGCAGCTCGGCTCGGACGGCGGCGACGAAGGCAGCGTCGCGGTCTCCCACACGTCGGAACCGGGCGGCCCGGTAGCAGCGACCACCATCTCGAACGCCTGCGAGGGCACGGTCTACCGCACGGGCCTGCTCCCCGCGTCGTAAGCGGCGGCATTTCCAGCCCCGCCGGCGTTCGAGGCGCGGGGTCCGGGGCGGAGCCCCGTGACGTGGGGGCGGTCGGCCGAAACGGGACCGTGCCGCTAGACCGACGCCCCGGTCTCCGCCGATGGCACCGGCTCCGCGATCCCCAGCTCCGCATCCCGAAGGGCCTCCGCCTCGCGGCGCACGAGCCGGAACCACATGAACACCACGAACCCCGCGAACACGAACCACTCACCCGTGTACCCGAGGTTCTGGAACGCCTTGAGGTCGAGCCCGCTGCCCTCCGGCGCCGTGGCCGGAACCGCCGTCATCCCGGAGTCCGCCTTGTCGAGCGTGATCCACCCGTCGTAGACGTCGTACGGAACCAGGTTCACCAGCGACGCCGCGCTGATCACGCCGACCTGTCCGGAGGGCAGGCCACCCGAGGCCGTCACCCCGTTCGAGGTCGCGGACTCCGAGGCCTGAAGCGCCCCGACGACCGTGACCTTCCCCTTGGGCGCGGCCGGCGCCTTCGCGGCGGACGCCTTGCCGGGCACCCAGCCGCGGACCACCGGCAGCGCCTTCCCGGAGCCGGAGCCCTCGACCTTGAGGAGCGTCACGACGTAGAAGCCGCTCCGCTCGTCGAGGTCGCGGTTCGGCACCAGGAGCTGCTTGCCGTAGTGGCCGGTCGCGGTGGTCCGCTTACCGGAGGTCTTCTGGTCCACGGGCAGCACGGAGGCGAGCGGCTCGGGGGCCGCCGTCTCGTTCACCTTCGTCTGCTGGGACGCGGTCTTGTGGTCCTGCACCCGGTCCTCGAAACGACTGAGCTGCCACGAGCCCATGAAGATGCACACGGGGATCGCGAGCAGGACGAAGATGTTGATCCCCCACCAGCGCGGGGTCAGGAGGAACCGGTACACACCCCCACGGTACGGGGTCCGAAATAAGGACCCGTCCACCGGCCCCTCCCTTGCCCCGCGGCACCGGTCAGCTCGGCAAGTGGCGCTTCGCGAAGTCCAGTTCGAGCGCGACCTGCTTGATGCGCTCCTCGACGACGAGCGAACCGTGCCCCGCGTCGTACCGGTACACCTCGTGGGTCGCGCCGCGCGCCTCGAGCCGGTCGACGTAGTTGAGGATCTGCTGGAGCGGGCACCGCGGGTCGTTGACCCCCGCCGAGATGTAGACCGGCGCCTTCACCTCGTCGACGTACGTGAGCGGGGAGGACACCTCGAACCGCTCGGGCACCTCCTCCGGGGAGCCGCCGAACAGCGTGCGGTCCAGGGCCTTGAGCGCCTCCATCTCGTCCTCGTACGCCGTCACGTAGTCCGCGACCGGCACCGCGGCGAGACCCACGGCCCAGGCGTCCGGCTGCGTGCCGATGCCGAGCAGCGTCAGATAGCCGCCCCAGGAGCCGCCCGCGAGGACGAGGCGCGCGGGGTCGGCGAGCCCGGAGGAGACGGCCCACTCGCGCACCGCCGCGATGTCCTCCAGCTCGATCAGGCCGACGCGGTGCTTGAGCGCGTCCGTCCACTCGCGGCCGTAGCCGGTCGAGCCCCGGTAGTTGACCCGGACCACCGCGTACCCGTGGTCGATCCAGGCCGCCGGGCCCGCCGCGAACGCGTCGGAGTCGTGCCAGGTCGGCCCGCCGTGGATCTCGAACACGGTGGGCAGCGGCCCTGCGGGAGCATCGGCCGGCTTCTGTACGAGGGCGTGGATGCGGCCGCCGGGGCCCTCCACCCACACGTCCTCGACGGGGACGGAGGCCGGGGCCTTCATGCCGGGCGGATCGAGGACGACCTCACCCGTGGTGGAGCGGACGACCGACGGTTCGGCGGCCGACGACCACATGTACTCGACGCTGCCGTCGGGCCGCGCGGTGGCGCCGGACACCGAGCCGACCGGGGTGTCGACCTTCGTCAGCGCACCCGTCGCGAACTCGTAGCGCCACAGCTCGCCACGCGCCTCGAATTCGTGCACGACGAGCAGCGCCGAGCCGTCCGGGTACCACTCGGCGGACACGTCGCCCGGCAGGTCGAGCGCCAGGTCGGTCTCCTCGCCGGTGGCGACGTCCCACACCATCGGCTCCCAGCGGCCGCGCCGCTGATGCCCGACGAGCAGCCGGGTGTCGCCGGTCACGGGCGCGAAGCCGAGCACCTCCAGGCCGAGTTCCTCGGTGCCGCCCTTGGAGTCGTCGAGCTCGGCGACCGTCGAACCGTCGAGGCGCAGCACGCGCAGGGCTCCGTGCATCGCGTCGCCGTGCTCGGTGTGCTCGATCGCGATCAGCGTCCCGTCGTACGACAGGTCGCCGACGCCCGCCGACTCGCGGTGCCGGTAGATCTCGGCGGGGGAGTCTGAACCGGGGCGTACGACGTGGATCGTCGTGCCGTCGTCGTCGGTGGAGCAGCCGATGACGGCGGTGTGCCCGTCGCGGCCGAGGGCGAGTCCTGCCGGGTACGAGGCCGCGAGTCCGGGCACCGCCTCGACGTCCTCGCCGCCCGCGAAGGGCTGGCGCAGCCAGGTCCCGAACTCGTCGCCGTCCGTGTCGTTGAACCACCAGATCCACGCGCCGTCGGGGGTGAGCACGCCGTCCGTCGTCCCGTTCGCCCGGTCCGTCGCGCGGCGCTGCTCGCCCGTGGCGCGGTCCCACGCGTACAGCTCGTACGTCCCCGTCGCGTTCGACACGAACAGGGAGCGGTGGGGCGCGTCCTCGGCCCAGTCGGGCAGGGAGACACGCGGCGCCCGGAACCGCTTCTCCCAGTCGGGCATGGACTCGGTGGCGGGCGTGGCCCCGTTGCTGTCAGTCATGCCCCCATAGTGCCGCTACGTCGGGCCGCCCCGGCAAACGGGAAGCCGGCCCGACCGGAACGGTGTCCGAGGGGAGTGGCCGGGCCGGCCTTCGCAGGTACTCCCGCTGTGCGGCGCCTGCTCCCCGTCTCCGGCGGCGCGCGGGCGACGGATGAACAGCGCCGACGCAATTCATCCGTACGACCGTGCGTGCTGCGACGGTGAACCGAATGTACGCCCGAGTGCCCCGCCCAGGAACAGTCCTTACGCACATCCGTGGGAGCGGTTCCGACGGCCGCGTCCAGGGGGCCCGCGACCGCCGAAACCTCCGCTTCAGCCCCCGCCGCTACTTCAGCCCGTGCCTCCTGGCCACCATCCGTTCGGTCGCCGAGCGAGGCAGCGCCCGCCGCAGCGCGAACACGAGGGGCGCGTTGCTGCCCACCGCGTACAGCGGCCTCGGCCGCCCCGCCTCGATCGCCGAGACGATCTTCGCGGCGACCTTCTCGGCCGAGATCCCGTGCGCCTCATTGGAGTTGAGGGCGGCGAGCATCGTGTCGTAGGCGGCGCGGAACGGCGAGTCCTTCGCCACGTACTGCGTCCTGCGCTCGCTGATGCCCGTCGCGATGGAGCCCGGTTCGACCGTCGTGATGCCGACGCCGTACGGGGCGTACTCGCGCCGCGCCGCGTGCGCGAAGCCCTTGATCGCGGCCTTCGACGCGACGTAGGAGGACCGGTACGCGAGCGGGAAGCTGGCCAGCATCGAGCCGACCATGACCACCCGGCCGCGCCGCCGCTCCCGCATCCCCGGCAGCAGCAGCTGACTGAGCCGCACCGCCCCGAACACGTTGAGCTGGAAGAGCCGCCGCACCGCGTCCATCGGCAGCTCCTCGAGCGGGCCGCTCTGCGATTCCCCGGCGTTGTTGACGAGCACGTCGACCTCGCCGACCGACCGCGCGAGGGTCTCGATGCTCTCCTCGTCGGAGAGGTCGAGCGGCAGGTACTCCACGCCCGGCACCGGCGAGGTGACCTTCCGGGGGTCCCGGCTGGTCCCGTACACCTTGTAGCCGCGCCGCAGGAGCGCCGCCGCGACCGCCGCCCCGATGCCCGAAGAGGCCCCCGTCACCAGGGCCGTGCCCCGCGTACTCACGCGAGGCTCCGCGCGAGCGCGCGCCCGGCGGCGCGACCGGAGAAGATGCAGCCGCCGAGGAAGGTCCCTTCCAGCGCGTTGTACCCGTGCACACCGCCACCGCCGAACCCGGCGACCTCCCCGGCCGCGTAGAGACCTTCGAAGACGGACTTGTCGGGCCGCACGACCTGCGAGTCGAGGTTCGTCTCCAGACCGCCGAGCGTCTTGCGCGTCAGGACGTGCAGGCGGACGGCGATCAGCGGGCCCTGCGCCGGGTCGAGGAGGCGGTGCGGCTTGGCGACGCGGGTGAGGCGGTCGAAGAGGTACGAGCGGGCATTGCGGATCGCCATCATCTGGAGGTCCTTGGAGTACCCGTTGTCGACCTCCCGGTCGCGCGCGACGATCTCGCGCTCCACCTGCTCGTACGAGACGGGGGTCTCGGGCGTCAGCTTGTTCATCCCGGCGACGAGGTCCTTCAGGTTCCGCCGCACGACGAAATCCTCGCCACGGTCCAGGAACGCCTGGATCGGGCCCGGCGCGCCCTTCTTCACGCGCTGGAGGACCAGCTTCAGGTCCTTGCCGGTGATGTCGGGGTTCTGCTCGGATCCGGAGAGCGCGAACTCCTTCTCCACGATGGCGCGGGTCAGGATGAACCACGTGTGGTCGTGCCCGGTCCCGGTGATGTGCTTGAGCGTGGCGAGGGTGTCGTGCCCGGGGAAGAGCGGCGCGGGCAGCCGCTTGCCCTCGGCGTCCAGCCACATCGAGGACGGGCCCGGGATGATCCGGATGCCGTGGCCCGGCCAGATCGGGTCCCAGTTCTTCAGGCCCTCGGTGTAGTGCCACATGCGGTCGCGGTTCACGAGGGAGGCGCCGGCGTTCTCGGTGATCTCCAGCATGCGCCCGTCGACGTACGCGGGGACACCGGTCACCATGGACTCGGGCGGGGTCCCCATGCGCTCAACGGGCCAGTTCTTCCTGACCAGTTCGTGGTTCGCGCCGATGCCGCCCGAGGTCACGATGACGGCCTTCGCGCGCAGTTCGAAGTCGCCCGCGGTCTCGCGCGACGAGGCGACGCCGCGCGCCTCGGAGGAGGGTTCGAGCAGCGACCCGCGCACGCCGACGGCGGCGCCGTCCTCCACGATCAACTCGTCGACCTGGTGCCGGTACTTGAAGTCGACGAGCCCGCGCTCGGCGGCCGCGAGCACCGGCTCGCGGAAGACCCGCACGACCTCGGGGCCCGTCCCCCACGTGATGTGGAAGCGCGGCACGGAGTTCCCGTGCCCGGTCGCGGTCCCGGAGCCGCGCTCGGCCCACCCCACGTTCGGGGTGACCTTCAGCCCGAGCCCCTGCAGATAGTCCCGCTTCTCCCCGGCCGCGAACCGCACATACGCCTCGGCCCACTTGCGCGGCCAGTGGTCCTCGTCCTCGCGGTCGAATCCGGCGGAGCCGAGCCAGTCGGCGAGGGCCAGCTCGTAGGAGTCCTTGATCCCCATCCGCCGCTGCTCGGGGCTGTCGACGAGGAAGAGCCCACCGAGCGACCAGTACGCCTGGCCGCCGAGGTTCGCCTCGTTCTCCTGGTCGACCAGCACGACTCGCTTGCCCGCGCGAGTGAGTTCGTACGTCGCGACGAGCCCGGCGAGGCCGGCTCCCACGACGATGACATCGGCAGTGGTGTCACTCATGCGCTCTCCAACGGTGTGCTGTAGGCGTCCAGTACGTTCATGAAGAGGGCCTCGCGACGGGCCCGTACGGCCGCGTCGTCCGGCTGCAGCAGGACCTGCACGGAGGTCCCGTCGTGCACGGCCACCAGGGCGTCACCCAGGGCCCGTTCGTCCGTGACCCGCCGGCCGAGCCGGCCGAGCGCGGTCACGAACACCGGCAGGATCGCGTCGCGGATGGCCTCCTCGCGGGCGGCCATCACCCGGCGCAGGCCCGGATTGCGCAGCGCGTGCGCGGTGAACTCGGCGGTGATCCGGAACCAGGCGTCGTCGACCGGGGTGGCGTCGATCGCCGCCCGCACGGCGGCCTCGGGATCGTCCGGGTCGACACCGGCGAGGGCAGTCCGCACATCATCGAGCATCCGCGCGGACCGCTCCTCCCACAAGGCGAGAAACAGCTCGTCGAGCGAGGAAAAATTGGAGTAGAAAGCGCCACGGGTGAATCCCGCGCGCTCACAGACCTGTTCCACCGTGGAGCGACCGAAGCCCTCCTCGGCGAACACGTCGAGCGCGGCGTCGAGCAGCCGCTGTCGCGTCCGCGCACGCCGCTTGGTGACGGGCATCCTCGCCTCCCCGGTTGGATACGCGAACGTATTCGATACGTTTGTGTATCCACAAGGGGTGTGCCCGGCCGGTGCGTCAGCCGGTGAACACCTCGACGAAGGACCACACGGCCAGCGCCAGCATGCAGAAGCCGCCCACCCGCTGAACGGTCTTCAGCGGCACCCGCTTGGCGATGAAGCGCCCGGCGACCAGGGCGAGCGCGGACACGGAGATGAGCGCGGCCCAGGAGCCGATCGCGGTGGACCATGTGCCGTTCGTGGCCGCCAGGTTGGCCGTGGTGATCTGGGTGAGGTCGCCCCACTCGCCGATGAACACGGCCATGAACGCGGTGCCGAAGACCGGCCAGAAACCGGTGACGGTCTTCGCGCCGGCCGAGTCCTCGTCGTCCTCGTCGTCGCCGCCCCTGAGGAGCATGAACGCGCCGAAGAGGAACATCAGGCCGGAGACGAGCTTCACGAGCCAGCCGGGGAGGAGGCCGAGCAGTGAGCCCGCGCCGACCGCGATGGCGACGTGCACGGCGAACGCGGCCGCCGTGCCGAACCAGACGTAGAGCGGCTTCATCCGGGTGCCCATGGCCAGTGAGGCGAACATGGTCTTGTCCGGGAGTTCGGCGAGGAAGATCAGCCCGAAGGCGGTGACGATCGCCAGGGGATCGAGGTCCATGGGGGCGCTTTCTGTGCGGGCCGGGCCGTTGTGAACCCCGCCCCGCTGCGTAGGGAGGACCACTCGACCCGGCAGCGGACACACGTATGCGTGGGTGCGTACGTGTGCTGTGTTCTGCCTGGTCGAAGGTCTCGCCCACCCGTCCCGCCCGAGGCGGTCCGAGCCCGGCCACCGGGAACCCGGGGGTTCCAGTGTGTCGACGACCGGTTTGCGGGGCTACTCCCCTTCGCTTGCACGTCAAGGGTACACGGGATCGGTGCGGATGCCTGTTCGATCTTCCTTGGGCCGCCCGGGTGGAATCGGGCCGCTGGCCGCTTATGTGCCGTTCGTCACATAAGCGGCGTGTGAGCTTTCTATCATTCCTGGTTACTTTCCGTGACGGAGGTGGAGTGGTGGACGGCCCGAGGCAGTGGTTGCGACGTTGGCGGGTGCCACGGCGCGCGTCCGCGGCGGGGGTGGTGCTCGGCGCCGTGCTCGCGATGGTGGCGGCGCCGCTGCCCGCGGTGGCGGTGGGTGCCGCGCAGGGACCGGCGGCCGAGCGGGCGGCGAGAGCCGCGGCGCCGGCCGATCCGACCCTGGTCTACCAGGAGGACTTCGAGCACCTGACCGGTGATCCGACCCTCCTGGACAGCTACACCGGCGCCCCGCCGCGGAACATGACGTACGCGGCGCACCCGGGCTGGCTCAAGGGCTGCAACGGGTGGGTGCTGAACAAGGCCGACTCGGCCGGCTACGCGCCCGGTACCGCCGACTGCGGCTCGTGGTGGAACTCGACCCGCGACCTGTCCAACGCGCTGGGGCAGCTGAACGGCTCGGCGGACCCCGACGCCAACCACGCGGTCGCGGCCTTCACCGTCACCGCCCCTGCGGCGAACTCGGTGCAGTTCGAGACCGAGCGGCCCGTCCCCGTCACGCCCGGCCGCTTCTACACGTTCGCGGCCTCCTCGGCGGCCTTCAACTGCTTTGCCTCCGGGCCCCAGTTGAAGTTCTTCCTGATGGACGGGGCGAAGGCGATCCCCGCGTCGGCGAAGCCGGTCAACCCGTGCACCGACCGCGACGCGCGGACCATTACGGCCGGCGGCAAGAGCGCGAAGGCAGTGCACACGACCAGCGACGCCCCCGTGCTGTTCAACGGCGACGCGCTCGGTGTGCGCATGGTGAACGGCAACGGCAGCAACGCGGGGAACGACGCGGCGTTCGACGACATCCAGGTCATGGACGTCACCCCGCGGGTGGAGAAGGCGTTCTCACCGGTCCACGCGGCCGCGGGCGGCACGTCGACGCTGACGTTCACCGTCACGAACACCTCGGACCTGCGGACGAAGAAGGGCTGGTCCTTCAAGGACGACCTGCCCGCGGGCCTGACCGTCGCCGACCCCGGGAACACCAGGACGACCTGCACCAACGGCTCGGTCACCGCGGCCGCGGGCGGCGGCTCCGTGGGGCTGAAGGGCGACCTCAAAGAGGGGCAGGAGTCCTGCACGCTGAGCGTGGACGTGACCGCGGCGCCGGGCGAGTACAAGAACTGCCCGGAGAACGTCGGCGAGCTGTCGGGGATGCGGCCGCCCACCGAGTGCGCCACCGTGCGGTTCTCGGACCCCAGCTACAAGATCACCAAGACCTCGTCCCCGGCCTCCGGCGACGAGGCGCAGCCGGGCGACAAGGTCACGTACAAGGTGGTCGTGGAGAACACGGGGCCCTCGTCGATGGAGACGCCCGTCACCGACGACCTGACGGGCGTGCTCGATGACGCGACGTACAACGGCGACGCGAAGGGAACCGTCGGCACCCCTGCCTATACGTCCCCGCGTCTCGCCTGGTCACCGACGCTCGACGCGGGCCAGAAGGCCACACTCACGTACTCGGTGACGATGAAGGACCCCGCCACCGGGGACGGCGTCGCGAAGAACGTCGTCAAGGGATCGAGCGCGTCCAACTGTGTCACCGGCGCCGAGGACGGCTGCACGACGGAGGTCACCGTCCCCCGGCTCGACATCGCCAAGTCCTCCGACAAGGCATCCGCCAAGCCCGGCGACAAGGTCACGTACACCGTGACCGTCACCAACCAGGGCAAGAAGGCGTACAAGGACGCGACCGTCACGGACGACCTCACCGACGTCCTCGACGACGCGAAGTACAACAAGGATGCGGCCGCGACCTCCGGTTCCGTCTCCTACGAGGCGCCGAAGCTGGCGTGGAAGGGCGATGTCGCGGCCGGGGCGACGGTGAAGATCAAGTACTCCGTCACCGTCGACGCGCCGGACACCGGCGACAAGGTGCTCGGCAACGTCGTGACAGGACCGCCAGGCTCCGACTGCCCCGACGGCTGCACGACCGAGACCCCGGTCGGAACGCTGCACATCGAGAAGACCTCGGACAAGGCCGAGGCCAAGGCCGGCGACAAGGTGACCTACACCGTCACCGTCACCAACACCGGCAAGGCCGCCTACAAGGACGCGAAGATCGCGGACGACCTCACCGGGGTCCTCGACGACGCGACGTACAACGAGGACGCGGACGCCACCTCCGGCACCGTCTCCTACAAGGCGCCGAAGCTGGCCTGGAAGGGCGATGTGCCGGCCGGAGCGACGGTGAAGATCAAGTACTCCGTCACCGTCGCCACCCCGCCCGGCGGTGACAAGAAGCTGACCAACACCGTGGTCTCGCAGGATCCGGGCAGCAACTGCCGGGAAGGGTCGGACGACCCGGACTGCGGCACGGACGTCGGCCTCCGCTCCCTGAAGATCAAGAAGACGGCCGCGCCGAGGAACCCGAAGGAAGGGGACACCCTCAGCTACAAGGTCGTCGTGACGAACGACGGCCGGGCCGACTACCCCGGCGCCACGTTCACCGACGACCTCACCAAGGTCCTCGACGACGCGACGTACAACGGTGACGCGGCCGCCGACTCCGGCCGCGTCTCCTACGCCGCGCCGCAGCTGACCTGGACCGGCGACCTGGCCGAGGGCGAGACGGCGACCGTGACGTACACGTTCACCGTCACGGATGCGGGCAACGGCAGGTTCGTGAACGGCGTCGTCGGCCCGCCCGACTCCAACTGCCCGGAGGGCACCACCGATCCGGACTGCACGACGGTGCTCCCGGCGCCCGATTACGACTTCGGGGACGCCCCCGACACGTACAAGACGCGGCGTGCCAGCGGCGGCGCGTTCCACGAGATGGTGGACGGGCTGCGCATCGGCCGGACCGTCGAGCCGGAGCGGGACGGCGACCCGCACCGCACGGCCGGCGACGACCAGGACGACGACGGCATGGGGACCGTGACGCTCCATCAGCACCAGGGGAGCCACACGGCGAAGGTCCCGGTCACCAACACCACCGGCAGGGACGCCACGCTGGCGGGCTGGGTCGACGCCAACGAGGACGGCACCTTCGACCGCGACGAGATGGTCACCGCCGACGTACCGGACGGTGCCACCGAGGTCACGCTGACCTGGCACGGGCTGCAGAACATGAAGCTCGGCGAGACCTTCGCCCGGCTGCGGCTGTTCGGGGACGAGGAGGTGTCCGCGGCCAAGCGGGCGGTCGACCGCGCTGCCCGCGCCGCCCGCGCCGTCACGGCGACCGGCTTCGGCGGGCCCGGTGAGGTCGAGGACCACATGGTCCGCGTCGAGCCGGCCCACCTGGAGCTCGCCAAGTCCGCCTCGACCAGCGCGCCGAAGCCGGGGGACACCGTCACCTACACGGTGACCGTCGGCAGCAGCGGCGGCGCCGAGTACATGGGCGCCGCGTTCACCGACGACCTCACCGAGGTGCTGGACGACGCCGCGTACAACGGCGACGCCGAGGCCACTGCCGGTGACGTCTCCTACGACGAGCCGAAGCTGAGCTGGTCCGGGACCGTCCCGGCCGGGGAGAAGGTGACCGTCACGTACTCGGTCACCGTCGACGACCCGGTCAAGGGCGACCGGACGCTGACCAACGCCGTCACAGGACCGCCCGACTCCACCTGCGCGTCCGACTGCACCACGACGGCCGAGGTGCCCCCGACAGGCCCCGACCCGAGCCCGGAGCCCCCGACTCCCGGGAACCCCGACAACCCCGACACCCCGGCCGGCAACCCGGCCGGCAAGCCCGGTGAGCCCGGCGGCGGCCACCTGCCGGACACCGGCTTCGACGACGTGACCGTCTTCCTGGCCGCGGCCTCCGCGCTGGCCCTCGGGCTCGGCGCCCTGGTCCTGGTCGCAGCCCGCCGGAGCCGCAGGAGGCCCTGACGCCCGATCAGGCACCCGCACGGGAAACGGCCGTGGGCCGGTCCACCAGGACCGGCCCACGGCCGTTCCCGTGTCTCCGGGCATCTCTCTCGGTATCTCTCTCGGGGTGTCCGCGGGTAACACCGCCGCGTGTAGTGCGTCCGATGGACTCCGGACGGTCGACACGGCGACGTCCAACCGTCCGGCTTGTCTTTTTTGCGACATTCGGTCGATGCGATGTGTACGACGGAACGCAACGAGGCGTACGGGGACGGCCGCATGCGTGGCCGCGGCGATCGCCGCGCTCCTCGCCTCCGGCACCGGCCCGGCGTCCGCGGACGACGGCCCCGGCATCGGACGGCTCTCGGCCCGCGCCGACCGGCTGATGCGAGAGGCGTCGAACGCCGTCGCGGCGCACGAGAAGGCGCAGGACGCCGTGCGCAAGGGCGAGCGCCGGCTTGCCGACGTCGCCCGGCGGCAGGCCGCGGAGCAGCGCCGCCTCGACGCACTCAGGGCCACCCTGGGCCGCCAGGCGCGCAGCGAGTACCAAGGGGCCTCGGGCCTCGGCACGATGCTGCCGCTGCTCACCTCGTCCTCCCCGCAGCGGGCCCTCGACGCCGGCGTCCGCGCGAGCCGGGGCGACCGCGCCGCCCGGCAGCTCACTGACCGCGTCACGGAGTCCCGGGACCGGGTCGCCGACCGGCGGGCCGAGTCCGCGCGCCTGGTGAAGGGGCTCAAGGCGCAGGAGGAGCGCCGGTCGGCCGCCCGCGAAGACATCGAGGCGAAGCTGGCGAAGGCCGAGGCGGAGGTGCGGCGGGCCCGTGCGCGGGTCCTCGCGGCCGGACCGATGCCGACGGGTGGCGGCAACTGCGCGCGCGGCGACGTGGGCGGGCACAAGCGGGCCGGCAAGGGGCGGACCTGGGTGAAGCCGGTGAGCCCCGCGCCGTTGTCGGCGGGCTTCGGCTCGGGCGGCAGTTTCTGGTCGCACCGCCACACTGGGCAGGACTTCGCGGTGCCCACCGGGACACCGGTGCGGGCGGTCGGCGCGGGGACGGTCGAGTACGTCGGGTGCGGCGACGGCTTCGGGAACCAGGTGATCGTGCGCCACGCCGACGGCTACTTCACGCAGTACGCGCACCTGTCCCGGATCGGCGTCTCGACGGGGGACCGGCTGGACGCGGGCGAGGTCCTCGGCCTCTCCGGCGCGACCGGCAATGTCAGCGGCCCGCATCTGCACTTCGAGGTGCGGGTCACGCCGCAGTTCGGCTCGGGCATCGACCCGCTGCCGTGGCTGCGGGCGCGCGGGGTGGGGGTGTGACCAGGGCGTACACACCGTGCGCCCTGCCCTGCCCCCGGCAGGCGCGAACGGCGGGCCGGGGGCGGCAGTAATGGCGCAGTAACGGCCCCTTCCTAGCGTGCATCCTCCCCGTCATCCGTCCCGGAGGAGCGCACCCGATGCACCTGCCCCGACCGTCCCGGCGCAGACGCGCCGTGTGGGCGGCGGCGTCGCTGACCGCGACTGCCGCCCTGTTCAGCAGTCCGTTGCCCGCCGTCGCCGACACGACCGCCCCGGCGCATTCCGACAAGGTCGACTCCGCCCTTGAGAAGGCCGTGGCGAAGGGCGACGACGCCACGTTCTTCGTCGTCCTCAAGGACCAGGCCGATCTGTCCGGCGCCAAGAAGCAGCGCACGCACGCCGCCAAGGCGAAGGCCGCCTACAAGGAGCTGCGCGCGCACGCCAAGGAATCGCAGCGCTCCCTGAACTCCTTCCTCGACAAGGAGAAGGTCGGGCACACGGACTACTGGATCGCCAACGCCGTCCAGGTGACCGGCGATCAGGACCTTGTCGCGCAGCTGGCGAAGCGCGACGACGTCAAGCAGATCGTCAAGCGACACAGCTTCAAGCTGGACGACATGGAGACCTCCGACAAGAAGGTCACCAAGACGCGCACCGCCTCGGGGACCGAGGCGTCCGCCGACAGTGAAGAGACGCCCGAGTGGGGCATCTCCGACATCAAGGCCGACCAGGTCTGGGACGAGTACAAGGACCGCGGCGAGGGCATCGTCGTCGCCAGCGTCGACTCGGGCGTCCAGTACGACCACCCGGACCTGGTGAAGCAGTACCGCGGCAACAACGGCGACGGCTCCTTCACGAACGACTACAACTTCTACGACCCGTCGGGCACCTGCCCCTCCGACGGCACCCCGTGCGACAACGCGGGCCACGGCACCCACACCATGGGCACGATGGTCGGCGCGAACGGTATCGGCGCCGCCCCGAACGCGAAGTGGATCGCCGCCAAGGGCTGCGCGAGCGACACCTGCTACGACGACGACCTGCTCGCGGCGGGGCAGTGGATCCTCGCGCCGACCGACCACAACGGCCAGAACCCGCGCCCGGACCTCGCCCCGAACATCGTCAACAACTCGTGGGGCGACCCGTACGGCACCGCCCCCTTCTACCAGGACATCCTCGACGCCTGGGACTCCGCGGGCATTTTCGCGGCCTTCGCGGCCGGCAACGAGGGCAACGGCACGACCTGTTCGACGACCCACCCGCCGGGCTCGCAGGAATCGTCCTACGGTGTCGGCGCCTACGACTCGGCCGGCAAGATCGCCGACTTCTCCAGCTTCGGCCCTTCGCCGCTGGACGGCTCGGCCAAGCCGAACATCACGGCGCCGGGCGTCAATATCCGCTCCACGTGGCCGGGTTCGGCGTACAACACCATCCAGGGCACGTCGATGGCGACCCCGCACGTCGCGGGCTCCGTCGCGCTGCTGTGGGCGGCCGTCCCCTCGCTGGTCGGCAAGATCGACGAGACCCGTGCGCTCCTCAACGAGGGTGCGCGTGACGTCGACGACACCCACTGCGGCGGTACCGCCGGGATGAACAACGTGTGGGGCGAGGGCAAGCTCGACGCCCTCGCCACGATCGACAAGGCCCCGCACACCGCGGCCATCGTCACGGGCAAGGCCACCGACAAGGCCACCGGAGCCGCGCTCCAGGGCATCGTCGTCAAGGTCACCGGCACCACCGGCACCCGCACCACGACCACCGACGCCGACGGCGGTTACCGCATCACGCTGGTCCCCGGCACGTACGACTTCACGCTCAGCGGCTACGGCCACGCCGAGACCAAGGTCAGCGGCGTCGAGCTCACCACCGGCCAGGCGCTGACCCAGGACGTCGCGATGGCCCCGGTCGCCACGCACAAGGTCACCGGCACCGTCCTCGACGTCTCCGGCAAGGCCCTGCCCGGCGCGACCGTCGAGGTCATCGGCTCCCCGGTGCCGTCGGTCACCACCGACGCCAAGGGCACGTACACGCTGCCGAAGGTCGCCGAGGGCGCGTTCACGCTGACCGTGAAGCCCACGGCGCCGCTCGTGTGCAACGGCGTCTACACCGGCGCGTTCACCGTCGCCGCGGCCGACCTCACCAAGAACGTCCAGGTCCCGGCCCGCACCGACGCCACCGGCAACAGCTGCAAGCCGGTCACGTACTCCTGGATCGCCGGCTCCAAGAAGGTCGCCCTGACCGGTGACGAGGACGCGACGACGATCTCGCTGCCGTTCTCGGTCAAGCACTACGGCGTCCCGTACTCGACCACGTCGATCACCACCGACGGCATGGTCAACTTCCTGGCGCCGCGCGTCGGTGACTACGCGAACACCGCGCTGCCCACCCTGTACAACCCCAACGGGTTCATCGCGCCGCTCTGGGACGACCTCGTCCTCGACAAGAAGTCGTCCGTGCAGACGGCCACCACCGGCACCAAGGGCAGCCGCAAGTTCGCGATCGTCTGGAACAAGGCCGCCTACGGGAACGGCACTTCGGACCGCGCCACCTTCGAGGTCGTCTTCGACGAGGCCACCGGTTCCGTGACCTTGCAGTACCAGTCGGTCCCCGACAAGGGCGCGGGCGCCACCGTCGGCATCCAGAACCAGGCCGGCACCGACGCTCTTGAGTACTCCTTCAACCAGTCGGTCGTCACCGACGGTTCGGCCATCCGCTTCACCCAGGGAGCCTGATCATGAGACCCACCCACTCGCGGCGGGCCCTCCGGCTCGCCTCCGCCCTGGTCGCCGCCGGACTCTGCCTCAGCGCGGCCCCGGCGGTCATGGCCGCCGACAGCGGTGACGGCGGCGTCATGAAGCTGACCGAGGCCCAGGAGAAGAAGCTCACGGCCGACGTCCAGCTCGACCCGTACGGTGACACCGACAAGACGGCCGACCAGACGAAGAAGCCGGCCACCACGTCCGGCGACGCCTCCACCGATGCCGCCTCCGACAAGGTCACCTTCACCGGCAAGTCCACGATGGAGGGCGTCCTCGGCATGGGCGCCACCGTGCCCGCCGGCAAGAAGGGCGACTACTACACCGTCCACAGCCGCGGCAACGTCCAACTGCACTCCGCCGACGGCGAGTCCAAGTGGGAGCGCACCAACGCCTCGTACTACGAGGACTGGCAGGTCAAGCCGCAGCGCGTGTACCAGCCCGAGCCGTTCCCGGTCCGGGTCATGATGGGCTACAACGCGGTGACGCCGTTCACGCCCTCCTCCGACTCCGGCTACTCGACGGGCGACCTGACCGGCGACGGCGTCGACGACATCGTCTTCTCGGCGAGCGTCGGCATCTCGTCCTACCGCCCGTTCACCTCGCCCGGCTCGTCGCTGCCCAACGGCACGTTCGTGACGGTCCTCGACGGCAGGACCGGCAAGACGGCCTGGTCGAAGCTGTACGACTACGCCACCATGGTCAAGGTCGTCGACGACACGCTGCTCGTCGCCGACGTGCCCAGCCTGAACATGAACTCGCCGGCCACCGACACGACGAAGCTGACCGGCATCCGCTTCTCGTCGGCGGACGGCAAGCTGACCCCGTCGTCGACGTGGACGTACGACACCGGTGAGACCGGGGACTCCGTCTGGGGCGACATCCAGGACCTCGGCAAGGGCAAGATCGTCGTCTCCTGGGACCGGGCCAAGACCGACTCCGTCGAGGGCCGGGGCCGCACCCTCGTCATGAACGTGGCGGACGGCTCGGTCGCCTGGCAGACCGACAGCATGCTCTACAGCCGCCAGATCCGCGTCGACGCCGGCCGGGGGCGCCTCGTCGTCGTCGAGCAGTCCGACGTCAACGACGCGGTGAAGTACGAGATCGCCGCGTACGACCTGAAGAACGGCCACCGTTCGACGCTGGAGACCCGGGTCAACGTGCTGCCCACCGCCCTGGCGGTCGGTGACCTCACGGCCAAGGCGGGCGACGAGTACGCGGTCGCCGAGTCCTCCCTGGACAACTACCTCCAGGTGAACGCCAACACGGTGCGCGTGCTGAATGGCGCCGACCCCGGCAAGCTGCTGTGGTCGCAGACGACCAAGCGCGACGCCGACAACGCCACGAAGGGGCCGAACACCTGGCGCCTCCAGGTCGCCGACGGCAAGCTCGTCGCCGCGGGCGACGACGACCGCATGATCAACACGTCGCAGAACGTGGCCGGCGGCCGCTACGCCGCGACGACCGTGTACTCGGGCAAGGGCGCCGTCGTCTGGCAGAACAAGGGCCTGGCCGGCGCGCCGATGTACCAGGACGTGTACAGCGACGCCGCGGGCACCCACGTCCGCGTCATCGACCAGAGTCAGAACATCCGCACGTTCAAGCTCACCAACGGCAAGCAGCAGGCCATCACCCCGCTCCAGGCCGACATCTCCATCGCGCAGAGCACCGACGTGAACAAGGACGGCAAGTCCGATGTCGTGATGGCCGGTTCGTCGAACGGCGTGTGGGCCTACTCCGGTCCCTCGCTGCTGAACGGCAAGCCGGAGAAGCTGTGGCGGGCCACGGTCCCCGGCGCGGTGCACGACATGCAGAAGGGCGACGTCAACGGCGACGGCAAGGACGAGATCGTCGTCGCCGCCGACTCCGCCGTGGTCGTCCTCAACGCCAAGAACGGCAAGACGCTCGCCACCATCGACGGCGGCGGCCAGTTCGTCCACTCGGTCAAGCTCGCCGACCTCGACGGTGACGGCACACAGGACATCGTCGTCCCGACGAACACCCTGAACGCCTACTACGGCGACGGCCACAAGATCTGGTCGTACGCGGCGCCCAAGGACCTCGGCGACGTGGTGTTCTCCGACCCGTCGGTCCAGGACGGCAAGGTCTACACCTCGTACTCCAAGGCCGGCTCGATCAACCTGGCCGACCCGGGGGCCAACGCGGTCGCGCTCAACGCCAAGAACGGCAAGGCGAAGTGGAGCGTCGCGCCGCCGGTCCCCGATGTGTCGACCGACGGGGTCATCCACGCCGCGCTCACGTACAAGGGCACCTTCGCCTCCCCGGAGATCCCGTACGCGGACGGCCACGCGGTCGTCTACACCTGGGACATCCAGTCGCAGGCGGGCGTCGGCTCCACCGACTCCAGCGCCCCGCACACGTACATGGAGATCCGCGACGGCCGCACCGGTGAAGTCGTGCACTCCACGACCATGGGCGGCCTGTGGACGCACGGCGGCTTCTTCACCGACGACGGCAAGCTGTACCAGGCGGGCACCTCGTCCTTCCGGAGGTTCTCCGGTGAGGGCACCGACGACGCCCTGGCCTCGGTGATCGGGCAGTCCTACAACGGCGCGTTCGCCACCGGTCCCGGTGGCCGCAAGCTGCTGATCGCGGGCAGCGAGGGCTCCGTCTCCGCCTACGCCGGGGACGCGGACTTCTTCGAGAACGGCAACTCCTTCCAGCAGGCCCTCGGCGACGCCGACGCCATCGGCACCCGCAACTTCCTGGCCGCCGACCTCGACGGCGACGGCACCGACGAGGTGCTCTCGCTCCAGGGCGACGACTACGGCCTGGACCGGCTGGCCGAGGACCTCGGCGGCGGCTACCAGGTGTTCGACAACGGCATCCACCAGGTCACCACGTACAAGCTCTCCTGAGCCCGCGCGCACGTGACCGACGGATGACCTGACCGATCCGGACCCCCTGGGCCTCGCCCAGGGGGTTCATGGCGTGCTCGGTTACAGTGTCGCCCTCATGAGCACACGTCAGACGAACGGGACGGAACCCGCCGCTCCACTGCTGCGTCTGCGCCTTCTCGGTGGGTTCAGCGCGACCCGTGACACCGGACCCCCGCTCGCCGAACGCTGGCCGCGCCCCGGCGCCCGCGCCCTGGTGAAGCTGCTCGCCGTCGTGCCCGGCCACCGCCTCCACCGCGAGCAGGCCATGGACAGCTGCTGGCCCGACGCCGACCCGTCCGCCGCCGCGGGCAGCCTGCGCGTCGCCCTGCACGCCGCGCGCCACGCGCTGGAACCCGAACTCGCCCCGCGCGCCGCGTCGTCGTACCTCCTGTCCGACGGCGGCATGCTCCTCCTCGACCCGGCGACCGTGTGGATCGACGCCGACGCGGCGGAGGCGGCGGCGGAGGCGGCGCTCACCGAGGCGGTGGTCGAGGAGGGGGCAGCGGTGGCCGAACTGGCCGCCGCCCTCGCCCTGTTCACCGGCGAACTGCTCCCCGAGGACCGGTACGTGGACTGGGCCGATGAGCGCCGCGGGCGGCTCGCGCTGCTGCGGGAACGGCTGCTGCTCGGCCTCGCCGAGGCACACCTCGCGGCGGGCTCGGCAACGGACGCGGCGGCCGTGGCCCAGCAGGTCCTCGCCACCAGCCCCGCCGAGGAGCTGGCCCACCGCGTCCTCATCGACGCCTCCCTGCGCCAGGGCCTGCGGCGGCGCGCGCTGCACCAGTACCACGCGTGCCGCGAGGCGCTCGACGCCGAACTGGGCGTCCGCCCCGGTCCCGAAACGGAGCAGCTGCACCGGGCGGCCCTCGCGGCGGCGCCCGCCCCGGTGCCGATCACGACAACGTTGCCGTCGCCGCTGCGAGCCGCACCCGCCACCCCGCTGCACGGCCGCGACGCGGTGCTCGACCGGCTGCTCGCCGCCGAGGGGCCGCCGGTCACGCTGCTCACCGGCGAGGCGGGCGTCGGCAAGACGCGCCTGGTGGGCGAGGTGGCGCGGCGGGCCGCGGCCTCGGGCACGGTCGTGCTGTGGGGCGGCGGCCAGGACGCGGAGGGGCACACGCCGTACGGGGCGTTCGCGGAGGCGCTCGACGGGTGGCTGGCCGAGCACGACGCGGCGGAGCGGGCCCGGGTCGGCGCGGAGTATCCCGAACTGGCGGTGTTCCTCCCGTCCTTGGGCCAGATCCGCACATCCGGCGAACGCAGCCCCGAGGAGGAGCGCGACCGGCTGTTCCGGGCGAGCGCCGCGCTCCTCGGCGACCTGGCCGCCGCCCGTCCGGTGCTCGCGGTCCTCGACGACCTGCACGCCGCCGACACCGGCTCGTACCAGCTCATGAGCCACCTCGCCCGCCGCGCCGCGGACCGCGGGATCCGGCTGCGCTTCCTGGTGACGTACCGCGAGGAGGAACTCCCCGACGACGACGCACGGCGCGCCATCCTGAGCTTCCTGGTACGCCAACGGCTCGCTGTACGCGAGGAGTTGGGGCTGCTCGACCGGGAGGCGTGCCTCGCGGTGGCGCGGGACGCGGCGCCACGTCCCGGGCAGGAACAGCGGGTGTGGGAACTCTCCCTCGGCAACCCGCTGTTCGCCCTCGAACTCGCCCGTGGCCCGGCCGAGGGACCGGCCGGCGCGGGGGCGCCCCAGGGCGTGCGGGAGCTGGTGGCGGACCGGCTCGTGCGCCTCGACCCCGACGCGCGGCGCCTGGTCGAGGCGCTGTCCGTGGCCGGGGGAGAGGCGGCCCTTTCCGAACTCCTCGACGTCGCCGAGCGCGGCCTGCGCCCGCCGGTGACCGGGGCCGCGGCCGCCGACGGGGTCGAACGGGCCATCGCGGCCTCGCTGGTGGAGGAGCGCCAGGTCGTGGTGGCCGGGCGGCCCGAACCGGGGCTCGCCTTCCGGCACCCGCTGGTCCGCCTCACCTGCTACGAGCGGCTGACCGCGGTCCGCCGCAGGCAGCTGCACGGCGCGTTCGCGCGGGCCGTCCTCGCCCGCCGCCCCGACGCCGTCGACGCGCTCGCCTCGCACTTCGCCCGCGCCGACGACCCGCGCGCCGCCGAGTATCTGCGCCGCGCCGCCGAACGCGCCGCCGCCCTCTACGCCAACGACACCGCCGACCGCTACTACCGCGACCTCGTCGCCCGCCTCGACGTCGACGCGGCCCGCGCCCGCCTGGCCCACAGTCAGGTCCTGGCCAGAATGGGCCACTTCGAAGAGGCGGCCGCGTCCCTGCGCGAGGCACTGACCGAGTTCGTCCGGCGCGGTGCACACGACGACGCGGTGCTCACGGCGGCCCGGCTCGCCGAGTCCCTCGTGCGCACCGGCGCCCTCGACGCCGCCGCCGACGCGCTCCGCGCCCACCCGGCCGCCCCGGAAGCCGCCCCCGAACCCCTCGCCGTGCACCACCTGTCCCACGCCATGCTGCACGGCGTCCGGGGCAGTTACGACGACGGTTACGCCGCCGCCCGCCGGGCCCTGGACGCCGCGCGACAGGTCCCCGGCCCGCACGGCCAGGGCCTGCTCGCCCGCTCCTACGCCCTCCAGGCCACCAACCTGGGCCTCTCGGGCCGGCTCACCGAGGCCCGCGAGGCCGGTGACCTCGCGCTCGCCCCGGCCGAGGCGTACGGCGACCCGACGCTGCTCGGCACAGTCCTCTCCACCCTGCGGGAGAACGCGCGCCGCCACGGCCGGCTGCGCGAGGCGGTGGCGAGCGGCGAACGCGCCCTCGACCTCGCCGACCGCTCGGGAAACCCGACGGCGGCCGCCTTCGAGCGCCTGAACCTCGCCGAACTCCACCTCCTGCTGGAGGAGTTCGACGAGGCCACCGCGCTCGCCGAGGCATCCGTGACGCTCGCGGAGGGCGACGGCGCCTGGTGCCTGCCGTACGCGCTCGCGACGCTGGCGCTGGTCCGGCTGCGTACCGGAGACACGTCGGCGGCCGCGGAGCTCCTGGACCGCGCCGCCCCCGCCGCCGACCACCTGGGCGACCGCCAGGCGCGCTACGAGGTCGGCACCGCCCGCGCCGAACTCGCCCTGCGCACCGGCCACCCCGAGGCCGCCCTCCGTGCCCTCGCCGACTGCCCCGACGCCGCGCCGTCCCTGACGGCCTGGGCCCAACTCCACGCGGGCCGCCCCCGGCTCGCCCTGGAACTCGCGACAGCGGAGGCCACCCGCGCCGAACGCACCGGCGAACGCCTGGCTGAGGTAGAAGCCCACCTGGCCCACGCGGCAGCCCTGTCCCACCTCTCCGCCCCCACCGAGTCCACCCAAGCCCTGACCCACGCAACCCACCTGGCCCAAGCCCTCCCCTACCCGGCGGGCCTCCGCAGAGCCCAAGAGGTCCACGCGCTACTCACCGGCAAATCAAGCCCCGCTCCGGGACGAGACTCGCGGGGTCCGGGGCAGAGCCCCGAGGCGTAGGAACCCGTCGACCGCACCGGCACGACGCCCACTCGAACGATTGGCCCTCACGGGTGGCGCTCCGCGAACCCCGTATCCGCCCCGCCGACCCCACCGTTAGCCGGACATGATCTCAACTCGTCGTGCCCTCAGCGCCGTCCTCCTCGCCGTCGGAGCCGCGGCGGCCGCCACCCCCGCGGCCCACGCCGTCGAACCCATCTCCCCCACTGGAACCGTCGACTCGCTGACCGCGATGGCGATCCCGGAGGACCAGCAGGAACAGCTCCCCAGCACCGCGGAACAGCTCTCCGGGCTCAACGGGCTCAACCACCTGAACGAACTGCACCAGGCCACCGACCTCGTGGCGCCGGTCACCGGCCTCCTCCCCGCGATCCAGTAGCCGACGCAAGAACACACGCCAAAGGCGGTGGACCGGGATCGGTCCACCGCCTTTGTCATGCCTGGCGTACGGAACACCGTACGGAGAGAGGCGGTCGCGCGTACCGGCGACCGCCCCTCAGTCCGTTCAGTGGTTCGCGGTGCCGTTCCCGGCGAGAACCGGGATGTCGCTCAGGATGTGCGAGAGCGGCTCGTCACCCTTGGCCTGGGTGGAGTTCTCGGTGCACTGCTGGTTCTGCGGGGCCGACAGGACCGGGATGTCCTGGACCGCGACCGGCACGAGGCCGACGAGCGAACCGACGTTGGCCTTGGCCGGCAGGCCGACGCAGGGCTTGTTCAGGGAGCCCTGGACGAGACCGAGCTGCGGGCTCATGTCACCGGCGGTGGCGGAGTTGCCGTACGTCTGCGACGAGCCGTTGCCGCTGGTGGACGTCGTGCCGGTGTCGTCGCCGATGGCGAGCGCCTGCGGGGCGGCCACGGCGGAGAGGCCGGCGACGGAGGCAGCGATCGTGGCGGCTGCGAAGAGCTTCTTCATGGGGTGGTTCCCTTTCGATACGCGCGCTCCGGATGCGGAGCTACGTGTGGTCAACTGGATTGCATTCCGGGCAGTTGCGGACCGAAACCCGTTCGGACCATTCCCGCGCGAGCCATTCGCAGGAAATTCGGCACTGTGCGCGACCTCCCGAACATCCGGACGCAGCGGATCAAAAGGCTCGTACAGCTACCTGAATTTCCGGCCGGCGCCGGAACAGCAGACCGGGCCGCCGGAGCGGCGGCCCGATTCATGCAACGGATCCTCAGTTGTTGCCGGTGCCGTTGCCGGACAGGACCGGGATGTCCTCCAGGATGTGCGAGAGCGGCTCGTCGCCCTTGGCCTGGGTGGAGTTCTCGGTGCACTGCTGGTTCTGCGGCGCCGACAGGACCGGGATGTCCTGGACGGAGACCGGCACGACGCCGACGAGCGAGCCGACGTTGGCCTTGGCCGGCAGGCCGATGCAGGGCTTGTTCAGGGAGCCCTGGATCAGCGCCATCTGCGGGCTCATGTTGCCGTACGTGGCGGAGTTGCCGTACGTCTGCGAGGCGTTGTTGCCGCTCTCGGACGTGGTCCCACCGTCGTTGCCGACGGCCAGGGCCTGCGGGGCGGCGGCGGCCGCGATACCGACGAGAGAAGCGGTGGCCGCCGCGGCAGCCATGGCCTTCTTCAGCATGAGGAAATTCCCCTTCTTATTTCCGTCTGGGAGCACTTGTATCAACTCCGCAGCTCGCCATCGGTTGCTCACGTTCACTCGGACGTGGCTCCGATCGATTCCGATTACGGCGCGGGGTCGATGAAATGAAAATCGCGCCAGTGCGGGCCGCTTGGCGGGGGCACGGGTGCTCGACCGGGTTTCGATGTCTGTCCGATCGGGTGGATATGCGGAACCATTTCCGCCCTCCGCAGTTGCGCTCAGTGCAGTAACCGGTGCCCGTCAGAAAAGGAATCAGAACCATGCTCAAGAAGGCCATGGCCGCCGCAGCGGTCGCCGTCTCCGTCGTCGGCGTCTCCGCCGCAGCCGCCCCGCAGGCGCTCGCCATCGGCGACGACCACGGCACGACCTCGACCAGCGGCAACGGCTCGTCGCAGACGTACGGCAACTCCACCACCGCGGGCGACCTGAGCCCGCAGCTCGGTCTCGTTCAGGGCTCCCTGAACAAGCCCTGCGTCGGCCTGCCCGTCAAGGGCAACGTCGGTTCGCTCGTCGGCGTCGTGCCGGTCTCCGTCCAGGACATCCCGGTCCTGTCGGCCCCGCAGAACCAGCAGTGCACCGAGAACTCCACCCAGGCCAAGGGTGACGAGCCGCTCTCGCACATCCTGAGCGACATCCCGGTCCTCGCCGGAAACGGTGTGCACAACGGCTGATCAGCCGAACGCACACAAGGCTCGGGCCGCCGGCTTTCCGCATTCGCCGGCGGCCCGAGCTCTGTCATGGGGCGCCAGGCCGGAGGAGTCACGGGGCGCCCGGGTCGGGGGCCGCCCTCCCAACGGCGTGGAGCCGACGGCTGACAGGAAGGCGGCGCGGCCAATCTCATGACGGCCCCCAGTGGACCACCGGCCTCCGGCCCCGCGAGAACCGGTTCACCCGTTCGCTCATGACGTCACCCCAAAGGGGCCGCCGCGACGGCCAGTCACCCGTTCGGAGCCGCAACCCCTTGTACGGCCGCCCCGTTGCACCACGTGCCAGGCACCCGCGCTGGCCGAACAGAACGACCTCCAAGGAGCATGCTTCATGTCGCGTACCGCGAAGGCAGTCGTCTTTTCCGCAATGGCCGCCGCTGCCATGGCCGGCTCGGCCGGCGTCGCCGCCGCCGACTCCGGCGCGCAGGGCGCTGCCACCAACTCCCCCGGCGTGATCTCGGGCAACACCGTGCAGGTTCCCGTGCACGTGCCGGTCAACGCCTGCGGCAACACCGTTGACGTCATCGGTCTGCTGAACCCGGCGTTCGGCAACACCTGCGCCAACGACTGACGGGCCCAGCCCGACTCTTCCGCAGCCGCCCCTCCCCGAGGGGCGGCTGCTCCGTTGTGCGGCCGTTTCGGGTGTGCGGATCCTTCGGGTTTTGGCGCGATGACGCACACCCCGAGGTCGGGACGCTCGTTGAGCAAGCAGAAGCGTATTTTCCAAACCGACGACGCGAGTTGTCGAGGGAAGGCATAAACAATGAAGGTTCTGAAGACCGCTGCCGTTGTCGCCGGATCGATGGCGATTGTCGGTGCCGCCGCTCCGGCATTTGCCTCGGACCTCACTCCGATGAGCCTGAACGGCGCGGTGAACACGATCACCAGCCAGCCGACGCTGGACGTCTCGCCGGTGGACAGCAACCTGCTCGACCCGAAGAACGACGGGGGCGCCGTCAGCACCGTCAAGGGCGCCGTCGACGGGCTGAACGAGAGCGGCTCCGGCTCCGGCGCCGGCAGCATGCTCGGCGGTCTCCCCGTCGGTCAGTAGGTTCGTACGTCAGGTTCGTACGTCGAGCCATTCGTCGAAGGCTGGTTCGGGACCCAGGGTTCCCGGGTCAGCCTTCGGTATTTCGTCCGCGGAATGCGTTCCGCCAAACGTGTGAACCGTGGCCGGTGCGCCGACCGGGTCTGGCTAGGCTTCTTCGATGACTTCAACTGTGAGCAGTGGCCCCGCATTTCGAGCAGCCGATCTGGGAACTCTGGCGGTCATCGCCTGGAGTGGCGAACACCCCGATGGAAAGGGCGACATTCCCTTTCTCCTCGCCTACTCCATGGGTGATTCCCCGGCAGGACCCGAGGCGTCGGAGGCGGCCGTGCGCGGCCTCCTGGAGACCAACGGCCTCACGGTGGGCACCACCGTCCACGACGCGTCGGGCCGCCCCAGCTTCCCGGTGTCCCTGCTGGTCGAGGCGGGCCAGGCCGTCGTCACCATGCCGCTCCTGAACGCCCAGTGCTCCGTGCCGCCCGAGTGGCTGGCTGCGGCGGAGGCCCGCAAGAGCGCGTACTTCCTGTTCACCACGCGCGTCTGGCCCACCGCGACGCCGGGATCCCCGGTCACCGAGCAGGAGTTGGAGGAGTTCGCGGGCGACGAGGAGACCCTCATGGCCGCCGCGCACTGCCTGCTGCCCATCCGTCGCGTGCGCGCGTGACGACCGCCCCTGCCGCGCACCGACCGGTCAACCGGCACCGCGGCACCGGAAGTTCGAGAGCGGACTCCCGCGTCGGGGGCGCAACGACGCTCGCCTGGCTCCTCGTCGTCACGGGCGCCGCCGGGGTGCTCGCGTCGTGGGTCATCACCATCGACAAGTTCAAGCTCCTTGAGGACCCGAACTTCACGCCCGGGTGCAGCCTGAACCCGGTGGTGTCCTGCGGCAACATCATGAAGAGCGAGCAGGCCGCCGCGTTCGGTTTCCCGAATCCGCTGCTCGGCCTCGTCGCCTACGGGCTCGTGGCCGGCGTCGGCGTGAGTCTGCTGACCGGGGTCCGCTTTCCCCGCTGGTACTGGCTGACCTTCAACGCGGGCGCGCTGTTCGGCGTCGGGTTCGTGACCTGGCTGCAGTTCCAGTCGCTGTACCGGATCAACTCGCTGTGCCTGTGGTGCTGCCTGGCCTGGGCGGCCACCATCGCCCTGTTCTGGCATCTGGTCGCGTTCAACGTCGGCAGCGGCTTCCTCCCGGCGTCCCGGGGCGTACGGGCCTTCTTCACGGACTTCCCCTGGGTGCCGACCGCCGCCCACATCGGCGTCGTCGGCGTGATGATCCTGACCCGCTGGTGGGATTTCTGGACGAGCTGACGGACACGCCCCCCGATGGCTCAATTGTCCCGATTCGGGGCGGGGTGGCGGTGTGATTGGCGCGTCATATTCCCTCACCTCTCTAGGGAGCAACGATGCGTCTTCGCACCTTCGCGGCCGCGGCCGTGCTGGCCGGGACCGCTGTTATGGGATCCGCTGCCATGGCCTCCGCGGTGGACGGCCCCGACGGCGCCAGCGCCACCGGTGTGGCCCAGAACAGCCCGGGCGTGCTGTCCGGAAACATCATCCAGGTTCCGGTCGATGTTCCGATCAACGCCTGTGGCAACTCGCTCAACCTGATCGCCGCGCTCAACCCGGCGGCGGGCAACGTCTGCGCCAACAGCTAGTCACCTGGCTCGCGCTCGGACGGGCAGCGCCCGGGACGGCTTCGGCCGTTCCGGGCGCTGTTTTTGTCACCGGCTTTTGGCACCGGCTTTTGTCACTGGGCCGGGCGGCCGCTCAGGTGTCGTCCCCCGGCGCCAGCTCTCGTAGGGCGCGGTCGATGAGCCCTTCGAGGCGGCCCTCGCGCTCCGGCAGCATGCGCTCCGTACGGTCGAGGAACAGGCTCAACGCGTCGTGCGCGAGGACGAGTTGGGGCTCGCCGGGTGCGCTGCGCAGGTCCACGATGACCAGCCGGTCGCGGCCGGGGACGCGATAGGGAGCGATGCGTACGTCGCCGTCGCCCGCCGCCCGTTCGAGCCCGTCGAGGAGCAGGTCCCGCGACAGCGGCCACAGCACGGACCCCGGGACGCCCGCCTCCGCGCCGCCCCAGGCCGTCACCGTGACGGCCAGCGGATCCGTCAGCCGGAACCGCAGCTCCACCTCCACAGGGTGGAAGAGGTCCTCGCCCCACCGGGCCATCGCCGCGATGACACCCACGAGTTCGTCCGGTGCGCCACCGGCGTCCGGCGCGTCGTCGGAACCCGGTGTGACGTCGTCGTCCGCATTCATTCAGCGCCCCCGCCGCTCTCTGGGCAACGTCGCGATTCTTGCGGCGCTCATTGCCCCCTTCAACCAGATGCCCCGCGGAAGATCCGCCGAGATCTCAGACTGTGCAAACGCCCTGCTCGGAGCCGTCGTCATCGGGTCCCGCGAGGACGCGGCCGAAGGCGAGGGCGCCCGGGCCGACCCGGTAGTGGCCCTCGGTGTGCTCCAGCCAGCCTTCGTGCGCGAGCGTGCGCAGCAGGTGGTACGTCGTCGCCAGCGGTACGTCGAGGAACCGGGCGAGCCGCTTGGCGGTCAGCCCCTGCGGGTGGCGGGCGATCTCCGTGAGGATGCGCAGGGCGCGCTCCACCGACTGCAGCCGGGTGCCGCCGGCGGCCCGTGGCTGCGCCATGTGTGTCCTCCTTCGGTGCCGCGCGGGCGTCGGGCGCCTCGCGTGGGTGTCCGGCATGTCATCACTGATCTTTGAAGATCCGGTACGTCCGATCACCGGCCACCGGGCCGCGTGCTGCGGACCATCCGGGTGCGCAAGGGCGGCCACCCGGCCCTGGACGGGTGGGCGCGGCAGTTGATAGGGGCACTCATGAGCGACGCGACGCTCGTCTCCGCGCAGGAGCCGCCCGCGGGGAGTCCGGCCGGACGGCGGGGGTTCGCGCGCCTGGTGACGTCGCCGCTGCACGCCACGTTCCTGGTCCTGCTGGTCGTCGGCCTGGTGCGGACCGTCGTGGCGGGGGTGTCGGGGGAGGGGTGGCGCGTCGGGGCGGGGCTCGCGCTCGGCCTCGTGTACTGCTTCGCGCCGGTCGCGGAGCGCCGTTCGGGGGCCGATCCGGGCGCCCTGCGGCTCGCGAGCCGGGCCGATCCCTTCACCCTCGGCTGGCTGGCGGCCCTGTTCGGCCTGTGGCTCTGGCTCGATCTGACGGGGACCCAGTTCCGGGTCCTGGTCGCCGCGCTGTACTTCGTCGTGCTGATGTTCCTGCCCCGGCTGCGCACGCTCGGCGTCGCGGTCGTCGCCGTCGCCGCGGCGGCGGTCACCTCGCGGCGGGGGTCCGCGACCGTCGGGGACCAGGAGATGGTCGTCGTGGGCGCCTTCCTCGCCCTGCTCCTGGTCGTCCTCGCCTTCCGCAAGGAGGAGCGCCTGCGCGGCTCCGCCGATGCGCTCATCCGTCAACTGCGCGACGACCGCGGGCAGTTGGCGACGTCGCAGCGGCTCGCGGGGCAGGCGGACGAGCGGCGCCGGATGGCGGCCGAGGTCCACGACTCGATCGCCCAGTACCTGGCGGGCGTCAAGCTGCTCCTCGAGGGCGCGGAGCGGACCCTGACCGCCGCCCCCGCAAGGGCCGTGGAGGCGACGCACGCCGCCCTCGACCTGACCAACCTCGGCCTGCGCGAGGCGCGCCTCCTCATCGACTCGGCGCACACCGACCGCCCGGCGGGCACCCCCAACGGCACGCTCCCCGAAACGATCGAGAACCATCTCTCGGCGATGCGCCAGGCACTCGCCGCGGGCTGGCAGGTGGCCGGCGGCCCACCCTCCGCCTCCGGCGCCGAAGGCCCCCCGGAGATCGCGTTCTACACTTCGGGCGAGCCCGGCCCGCTTCCGCCCGACGTGGAACACACCCTGCTGAGGCTCGCGCAGGAAGCGGTGTCCAACGCCCTGTGGCACGCGCGGCCGCACCGGGTCACCGCCACGCTGACGTACGAGCCGCAGGAGGTGACCATGACCGTCAGGGACGACGGCCGGGGCTTCGACCCCGCCCGGGTGCCCGACGACCGGCACGGTCTGCGCTCCCTGCGGCACCGCGTCGAAGGCCTCGGCGGCACGTTCGCGGTGGTGTCGAGCGCCGGTACGGGCACGGAGCTGAGCGCCGTGCTGCGGCGCAGGCCGGCCGGGGCAGACGTGGACGGATGACGTGGATGAGTGACGTAAATGAGTGACGTCCTGAGCGGCATAACCGAGCCGGTCCCCGCCGGCATACCCGAGCCGGTCCCCGCCAGGACCGGCCGCGCCCGCCCCACCCGGGTCCTCGTCGTCGACGACCACCCCGCGCTCAGGATCGGCCTGCGCACCCTGCTCACGACGGTCGACGACCTGTCGCCCGTGGCCGAGGCGGCGACCGCCGACGACGCCCTGCGCGCGGCCCGCCGCCCCGAGGCCCCGGACGTCGCCGTCGTCGACCTCGACCTGGGCGCGGGCATCGACGACGGCATCCGACTCGTCCGCGAACTGCGCGCGCTGGACCCCGCGCCCGCCGTCCTCATCCTCAGCGCCTACGTCACCGCGCAGACGGTGACCTCCGCGCTGCGGGCCGGCGCCACCGGATTCCTCGGCAAGGAGGCGTCCGCCGAATCGCTGCTCGCCGCGGTCCGCGCGGTCGCCCGCGGCGAGACGGTCCTCGGCCCCGGCGTCGCCCGCCATGCCCTGGCCGGGCCCCAGGGCAGCACCCCGGTGCTCACACCCCGCGAGGCCGACATCGTCCGGCTCGTGGCGGCCGGCCTGTCCAACCGGGAGATCGCGGCCCGCCGGGGCATCAGCCCGAGCACGGTCAAGAGCGCCCTCAGCGCCGTCTACACCAAGCTCGGCGCGGACAGCAGGGCGGCGGCGGTCGCGACGGCATCCCGCCTGGGGCTGCTCACCGGCCCTCCACCACCGCTTTCCGGCGGAGCGCCTGTCGCTCGATAGAGGGTGAGTGGGCCCGTCCGCCGTATCCGGAGGGCGGGGACGGTCAGGACAAGATCACAGTGCCCCATGGCGGGGAGCACCGTTTTCCTGTCTCCCGGAGGTACTCGCTCGTGGTCATCGTCATCGTCGTCGCCGCGCTCGCCCTGATCGCGGGTATCGCGGCCAACCGATATCTGCGGCCGAGGCTGCTGACCGAGGACGACGACACCGGCATGGCCGTCAAGGACCTCGTCGGCCCCCTGCTCACCCTGACCGTGCTGCTGCTGGCCTTCGTCCTCGTGACCGCCAACGGCTCGTACGGGAAGGCGGAGGTGGCCGCGCGCGGCGAGGCGCGCGCCCTGGACCAGCTCGTCGAGACCGCCGAGTACGCCACCGTGAAGCAGCGGTCGGCCGTCCAGGCCGACGCCGTCTGCTACGCCCGCGCCGTCCGCGTCCAGGAGTGGCCCGAAATGGCCGACGGCAAGGGCTCGTCGGCGCCCAGCGTGTGGTCCACCGACCTGCGCCGGAACTTCCGTGCCATGGAGGGCGAACCGGCCTTCGGCATGCTCGTCAGTGCCGACCACAAGCGTTCCGAGGAGCGCGAGGAGCGCCTCACCCAGGCGACCGCCAGCATCCCCGGCGCCATCCTCTGGTTCCTGCTGGCGGTGCTCGCGGTCACGGTGGCGGCCCTCGGCCTCTGCCTGCCGCGCAGGCACAACCGTGGGCAGCTGGCCGCGCTGACCCTGGTGACCGTGATGCTGACGGCGACCCTGTGCATCATCCGCGACGTCGACCGCCCCTTCGGCGGGATCATCGACGTACAGCCCACGGCCATCTCCGACGTGGAGAAGCAGGCGACCCGCGACTTCCTCGCCCACAGCAAGCTCTCCGACCTCCCGTGCGACAAGAAGGGCAACCGCGCGACGGAGTAGCTCCGGCACCGCCGCGCCGTCCGCCTGTACTCGGCAAACGTTCTGGCCACACGGTGCGGCGAGGAGGAGAGTGGAGGGCAATCACGGGGGACGGCCTGTGGGAGGGTGATGGCCGAATCACCCTGGGAGGTGGGCAGGTATGGCCGAACTGCCGCACGAGGAGCAGTTGGCGGCGGCATTCGTCGACCTCGCCGACACGTTGGTGCAGGACTTCGACGTCATCAACTTCCTGCACATGCTGACCGAGCACTGCGTGCACCTGTTGGACGTGGCCGCCGCCGGTGTCCTGCTGGCCACACCCAGCGGCCGCCTTGTGGACGCGGCCGCCTCCGACGAGCGCACCCGCACGCTGGAGCTGGCCGGCGTCGAGTGGAACGAAGGCCCGTGCCACGACTGCTACCGGACCAAGCGACAGGTCGCCGACGTCGCGCTGGACACGGCGGCCGCGCGGACCCAGTGGCCCCGGTTCGCGCCGCGGGCCGTGGAGCTCGGCCACACCTCCGTCGTGGCCTGCCCGCTGCGGTTGCACGACCAGGTGATCGGGTCCCTGAACCTCTTCAGGGACAGGCCCGGACCCCTGGGCGCCTCCCAGTTGCGGCTGGCGCAGGCGCTGGCCGACACAGCCACCATCGGCGTCCTGCAACAACGGGCGGTGAGTGAACAGATGACAGTGACCGCGCAGTTGCAGTCGGCCCTGGACAGTCGAATCGTCATCGAGCAGGCCAAGGGGTACCTCGCGCACCGGCTCGACACCAGCGTCGAGGACGCCTTCGCCCGGATGCGCCGCCACGCGCGCAGCAATCACATGCGGCTCACCGAGGTCGCCCGACACGTGCTGCGGGGTACGGCGGATTCGTCGCTACTGCGTCGGCACGGTCGATGAGAGGCCCCTGCACCGACAGGGATCAGCGGACTGCCCTCCGGCGGGCCCGCACCTCACCCGGAAGGGGGCGGCAGCGGTGACTCATCCGGTCATGACTGCCTACCTGCGTGCCCTCAGCTCGCACAGCGGCCCGGGTATGGCGCCGCTGCCGCTGGGGGAGTTCGCCGACGTGCTGGGCCTGGACGGTCTCGCCCTGCTCCTGTCGCCCACCGGCGGCCCGGCCCAACTCGTGCAGTCCCACGGCGAGCACACCGCCGCGCTGGAGGATCTGCAGCAGATCCAGGGACACGGGCCCAGCCTCGACGCGGCCCGTCATGGCGCCCTGTTGCTGGTGCCCCATGTCACCGAGCTCACCGACAGCCGGTGGCCGGGTCTGCCCGCGGCCGTCGAAGCGCTCGACGTAGGCGCCGTGTTCTCCTTCCCCCTGCGCATCGGGGTCATCGGACTCGGCGCGCTCACCGGCTACCGCACCCGCCCCGGGCCCATGTCCACGGACCAGCTGACGGATGCCTTCGGCCTGGCCGACACCCTGGCCCAGCTCACGATCGCCACCGCCGCGCACGCAGACTTCACGTACGCCGCGCTGCTGGACGAGCCCGGTCTCTACTTCGCCGAGGTCCACCAGGCCACCGGAATGCTCTCCGCCCAGCTCGACATCACCTGCGACCACGCGCTGATCCGGTTGCGCGGCCATGCCTTCAGCCAGGACAGACCCCTTCTCGACGTCGCCCGTGACGTGCTCGCCCGTCGTCTGCGCCTCGACGACAACGGGGACACGTCGAGCTGACCGCGGTACTCGCTGCCCTCCACGCCACAGGCTTCAGGTGTCCGGTGGCTCCTGCGCACAGAGGTCGTGGAAGGGGAGCAGATCACGCAGGACGCTGTGGGTGAGGGCGAGTCGGACGCAGGGGCTGGGGTTGGCCAGGGTGAGGCTGCCGCCGGCGTGATGGGCGGCCTCGCGGATGCCGAGGAGGGTGAAGAAGCTGGCGTTGTCGCAGTGGGTCACCTCGGACAGGTCCATGATCAGGTGCCGGCTGCCCTCGCCCAGGACCTGAGAGGTGAGTTCACAGAGCGCGGGAATGCTGCCGGTGTCGAGCTCCCCGGCCACGGACAGGGTCATGAAGTGGCCGGGTGTGACGGGGGTCCGCTCCAGCGTCAGCCGCAGTCCACTCCCGTGCTGATCCGGACCGGTGCCGTCCTTTCGACCGGTCACCACCCCACGACCAGCGGCCCGTGGCCCGTCGGCGAATTCAGCGCGACGCGGGCCGCGGGTGCCTCCGGGGGCGGGGTGGTCGCTGCCATGACGCGGACCCGTCTTCGGAGCGACGTGAACGGTCGTCCCCGATGCCGTTGCTCACCGGGGACGAGACCCGCGTGGATGCCGGTGTACGACGTGCCCTCGGTGGCTCCAACGTACGCCTATGACACGTGTGGTGACGTGCGGTCATGAACCGTCATCCGTTCGTGGAACCGGCGGGCCCCTCGGTTGCCATCAGCGCCGTCCCGGTGAGACAGAGCGCGGGGTCGGCCGCCGCGTGCATCAGCCGGGCGGCCGTGTCGTCCCGGCTGCTCGACGGGACGACGAGCAGGTCCCAGCGCCCGGCCCCGTAGGAGAAGAGCCGGATCGTATAGGGGTCGAGACCGGACGTGTACCACGCGGCCAGGATCACGTGGCCCGTCACGGACAGGGTGCGCGGCTCCGTCGGCCAGCTGCCCCGCGGAGAGGCGATACGGGTCACGCGCCCGCGGGTCGCCTCGAACACCTCGATGAGGGCGGCCAGTTCGGTGGCCAGCTCATCGGTGCGCGGCCACCAGGCTCCGCACACCGGTCCCGGAGGGAAGGTCGGCGGGCGCAGGGAGAGTCGGGCGGGCGGGTGCACGACGATGCGCCCGGAGCCGGTCGAACTGTGGTGGGCGATCAGTGCGTTCATGACGCACGCCCCTTTTCGGGCCGCCCTGTGGGGCCCGTGTCGTGGTGCGCCGGAGGCGACGTCGAGCGGAGTCGGCGTACGAGGAGCACCCGGTGCTCCCAGCGTACGGCTCGGCCCATGAGAGGCGGTCCGTGCCGGGCGGCGGCGTCGCCATCGGGCCATCCTCGGGAGCATCGGCGGAGCCACACGCTGGGCACCGGCGCATCCCGCCTGACAGGAGCCGTGCGGCCGATGGCGCGAAGCATGCCGTGGGGCGGTGTGGTCCGCCGCCCCGTGTGTTTCCCTCGGCGCAAGCGATCCGGCGACGGCGGCGGGACGCACGCGTACGGGACCGAGAGGGACCCGGCGCGTTCGGAGCCGGCACATCAGCCATTCGGCATCCGGCATTCGGGAATTCGGTATGGGGAGGGGCGCCCGCATGTCCGAGCAGCCGCGACGCTCACCGGGAGCGCTGCTGCGGTCCTTCACCGGCCGGCCGGGGCGCCGCGCCGCTCTGTCGGCCGTGTCCTGGCTGACCAGCCCGCTCTCGCCGGACGACTATCTCGGCCTGCTCGATCCCTTGTGGTCGGCGCGGCATCCCGCGGGCCGGGTCACCGACGTACGGAGTGAGGGCGCGGGGGCGGCCACCCTGGTGATCAGGCCGGGCCGGGGCTGGAGCGGCCACCGGGCCGGGCAGTACCTTCCGCTCGGGGTCGAGATCGACGGCGTACGGCACTGGCGGACGTACTCGATCACCTCGGCGCCCGACGAGGGGGCCGCCGAGATCACCGTCACCGTGAAGGCCCACCCCGACGGCCGGGTCTCGCCGCACCTGGTGCACAGGACCGCCCCGGGCACGGTGCTCCGACTCGGCCCGGCACAAGGGGAGTTCGTGCTGCCGCGGCCGCTGCCGGAGCGGCTGCTGTTCGTGACGGCGGGCAGTGGCCTCACGCCCGTGATGGGGATGCTGCGCACGCTCGCCCGCCGCGGGTGCGCCGCCCCGGACACCCTGCTCCTGCACAGCGCGCCGTCGCCGGACGAGTGTCTCTTCCGTGCCGAACTGGCCGCCCTGGAAGCCAGGTTGCCCTGGCTGACGGTCCGTCTGACCCATACGCGCACGGACGGACGCCTCACCGCCGGCCGGATCGCCGCGTCGTGTCCGGACTGGCGCCGGCGGGACACTTGGGTGTGCGGTCCTTCCGGGCTCCTGGACGCGGCGGAGCGGCAGTGGGACGCAGGGGGAGTGCGGCAGCGGCTGCGGGTGGAGCGCTTCCACCTGACCCCCGTGCAACCGGTGGGCGCCGACGCGGTCGGCGGCCGGGTGTGCTTCACGCGCAGCGGCCGGTGGGCGGACGTGGCGCCCGGTGTGCCCCTTCTCGCGGCCGGCGAATCGGTGGGTGTGCCGATGCTCCACGGCTGCCGCCGCGGCCTCTGCTTCGGCTGCCTCGTCCCGATCGTCGAGGGCCGGGTGCGCGACCTGCGCACCGGTGAACTGCACGGCGAACCAAATGAGTTGATCCAGACCTGCGTCAACGGCGCCGCGGGCACGCTCGTCCTCGACCTGTGAGTCCAGAGGAGACCCTCATGACCGCCGCTGTATTCAGCGATCCGGCGCCCGGGGAACCGGACGCCGACCTTACGGACCAACTGGGCCGTGAACTGGACGCGCTCCGCGCCGAGTTCATGGCGGCGCGCGGCGCCGACGACGCCCACTACATACGTACCGTCATCGCCGTGCAACGCGGCTGCGAGACCGGCGGACGCCTCGCGCTCGCCGTCTCCCTCTTCCCACCCGCCTGGTTCACGGGCACCGCCCTGCTCACCTTCGCCAAAATCCTGGAGAACATGGAGCTGGGCCACAACATCCTGCACGGACAGTGGGACTGGCTCGGTGACCCGGCGATCCACTCGACGACCTGGGAGTGGGACTTCGCCACCCCCGCCGATGCCTGGAAACGCACCCACAACCACCTGCACCACACGTACACCAATGTCGTCGGCCGCGACCGCGACCTCGGCTACACGGTCCTGCGCATGGCCCCGGACCAGCCCTGGCACCCGGGCCATCTCCTCCAGCCGCTGTTCACGGCCCTGCTCGCGCCCGTCTTCGAGTGGGGCATCGCCCTGTACGACCTGGAGGTGGACGAGGCGTTGGCGGGCCGCAAGAGCGTGCGCGCCTTCCTCGGGGACACAACTGCGATGGTGGGCAAGGCGGTTCACCAGGCGGCCAAGGACTACGTCCTCTTCCCGCTCCTCGCGGGACCCTCCGCGCTGCCCTGCCTCCTCGGCAATCTCACCGCGACCACCACCCGCAACGTCTGGGCGCACACGGTCATCTTCTGCGGACACTTCCCCAGTGACGTGCACACCTTCGCGTACACGGAGGAGCAGATCGAGGGCGAGAGCCGGGGCGAGTGGTATCTGCGCCAGATCCAGGGCTCGGCGAACATCGAAGGCGGGCCGCTGCTCCACCTCCTCACCGGCAACCTCAGCCACCAGATCGAGCACCACCTCTTCCCCGACCTGCCCAGCAACCGCTACGCCGAGCTCGCTCCGCGCGTCCGGAAGATCTGCGCCCGGTACGGACTCCCGTACGCCACTGGGCCGTTGTGGCGGCAGTACGCGTCGATGTGGGGCCGGGTGCTGCGGCACGCCCTGCCGACGGCACACCGCGGCGCGGAAGGTGGGAGCGAGGGCCATCGCCGGGCCGAGTGACCGGACCGGCGGTGGCCCTCGCGGCGGCGTCGCTGTGTCCCCCTGCACAAGTGCGACGCGCGCGGGCAGGCCGGGCCTGTGCGTCGGCAACACACACCCGGCGCGTCCTTGCGGGCGAAGGACCGCCCCGCAAAGACGACGGATCAGGGAGGAAACGGATCAAGAGGGAAAGGGGTCAAGAAGGAAACGGATCAGGAAGGAGGTGGATCAAGAAGGAAACGGATCAGGAAGGAGCACAAGGAGAACGTCAGGTCGCGACGCGGAATCACGGACCGCGACCCGACCTCCTCGAAGGCGGAGGCCGGAGTGCTGGGGGTCCGGGACCGGGGACCTGGAAGCCGGCGCTGTTGTCGGCGGCTGCGCTAAGTGCCGTATTCACGCTAGTCCCGCCGGTGGGGCGGCGACACCGGTCACCAGGATGAGTCTGGCTGCGCCGAATCCAGTAGGGCATCCGGACGTGCGGAGCACTCCGGCTTCCTGTGGTGGGCACGACGCGACCAGGGGTGGCCCGAACCGGTCGGGGGCCCGGGCCCACCGATCCGCGCGCCCTACCGATCAGCGTGACGGCCGCAGTACGCTCCGTCTGGCCGACTGCCGGCCCCGACTTCGGCGCGCACTTGTCCCGGGCCCGCTGGAGTCGCGCGTCGCCGACGAGGCGCGACTCCAGCCCCTGCCCTCCTGCGTGTCCGTAGCGGGGAACTCCCGCGCCCCGCTGCCGCAGTTGGGCCCCGCGCGAGGAGCGGATGGGGGAGCCACTGCTCCTCGCGCCCGACGGCCGCCCCCGGTCGCTTGATCGGCGGCGGCCGTCCCAAGTCCTCGTATTCAACGCCTACTTGAAGGCATTCCCGGTGTTCAGCCTACGCCCGGCGGGGGCCGATCGCTCCTCCTCATGGCATCTGCCGCGTGCGCGGCGCCGGGGCCGTTTTCGGCCGCGCAGGAGTACGGTGCAAGAAGGCGGGGGGCGTTCGGATGGCGGTGCCCGGTCACCGCGCAACGCCATGCTCCCCTTCCCCACCGCCCACTCAGGGGCTGCCCTCGACCCCGGCCGCGCCGCCGCTCACCAGTCGAGGAGCCCGCACATGTCCCCGGAGCCCGCCGCGCACACACTCGCCCGCTTGCCGGACGCCGCGCCGCCCGCACCCTACGACGGCAACTCGCCGTTCCCACGCGATGGTTCGCCGCATGATCGGGGTGGCGGAGAGCGTCTGTACGTGACGGTGACAGCGGCGATCGTGGTGCTGCCGTTCGTGGGGCTCGGCCTCGCCGGATGGCTGCTGTGGGGGCGGCTGATCCATCCCACGGACATCGTTCTCGGGCTCGCCCTGTACGTGCTCACGGGCCTCGGAGTCACCGTCGGCTTCCACCGCGGGCTCACCCACGGCAGCTACCGGGCCGTCCGCCCCGTGCGCATCGCCCTCACGGTGGCCGGTTCGATGAGCTTCCAGGGCGACGTCGTCGGCTGGGTCGCCACGCACCGCCGCCACCACGCCTTCACCGACCGCCCCGGCGATCCGCACTCCCCGTACCGGTACGGCACCCACCTGCGCGGCCAGTTGCGCGGTCTGCTGCACGCTCACATCGGCTGGCTGTTCCGCAACGACCGTACGGAGCCGGAGCGTTACGCCCCCGACCTGCTGGCCGACCGCGACATCCGCGGGGTCTCCCGCGCCTTCCCGTTCCTGTGTCTGGTCACGCTCGCCCTGCCGTTCGGCCTCGGCTGGGCGATCGGCGGCACCTGGCTGCACGCCGTGACCGGCCTGCTGTGGGCGGGGCTCGTCCGCATCGCGCTGCTCCACCACGTCACGTGGAGCGTGAACTCGCTGTGCCACATGATCGGCGAGCGCCCGTTCCGTACCCGCCGCCACGACCGGGCCACCAACCTGTGGCCGCTCGCCCTGCTCTCCTTCGGCGAGAGCTGGCACAACCTCCACCACGCCGACCCGACCAGCGCCCGGCACGGGGTGGAGCGCGGCCAGCTCGACCCGTCGGCCGCGGTCATCCGGCTCCTCGAACGCCTCGGCCTCGCACACGACGTGCGCTGGCCGACGCCGGACCGCGTCGCCGCCCGCCGCATCTGACGCCCGCCCCGTCACCCACTCACCCGCGCACGCAGCCGGCAGGAGTCACCCCTGATGACCCTCGCACCGCACCTTCCGCCCCCCTCCCAGCCCCTGCTGCGCCTGCGTCTGGCCCCGCACGCCGGTGGTCCCCGAGCCATCGACGGGGCCTGGTGGCCGCACTCCTACGACCTGCTCGCCGAACTCCCCACGCTGCTCGCGGGGTTGCCCCGGACCTGGGGCCACATCAGCAGCGTCCTGTTCAACGGGGCAGCGTGGCCGGCCACACCGGGCCGCATGCTCGTCGCCGACCAGGTCGTCCGTCTGCGCAGGAGCCTGGCGGCCACTCCCTTGCACACCGTCGTCCTCGTCGCCCCCGGCCACGGACGCTGGGACCTGCTCGTCGTACCACCGGACACGACCGAGGAGGAGGCGGAACCGATCATGGCGGGGGCATCGGGCGTCGACACCCTCCGGCACCCCGCCTGACCTGCTGATCAACCCGTGAGGCCAAACGCAGAACAGGCCCGGTACTGATTTCTCAGTACCGGGCCTGACCTGGTGTTTCGGCTGTCGGGGTGGCGGGATTTGAACCCACGACCTCTTCGTCCCGAATAAGGTCCCGGCAAGATCGATAGCTGCCCTGAGTTCTATCTGCGCAGGTCAGGGCGTTGGTGTGAGTTGGTATCGATGGGTCACCGAGGGGGAGCGGGAGAAGATCTTCTCCCAGGTTTCTCCCGGCGCGAGACAGTGGGATGCGCCAAGGGCTTGTTCGGCGCTCTCAGGGGCGTGGGTGGCGCTCGTGGGCCTGAGGGCTGTGCAGGAGAGCGGCGGTGCTTCGTTGCCGCTTCGCTGTTGATCGATGTACCTCAACCATGCCGCGGTACAGAACGCTCATGCTGGTATGGAAAGCCGGGTTGCTGGCTTCTGCGGCGGCCGTGTGCTTCTCGGACTCGGCAAGGCATCGAGCCGCGCACTTCTCGGCATAGGCGACTCGTTCTTGCGAAGCAAGCCTCGCCTGTCTGTTGTAGTCCACACCTCGACGGTACGCCTGACCATCACTGTGAGTCCCAACGAGCCACCCCACAGCGGCTGCGCCCCACCCGGGGACGACCCTGCAGGAAGCGGACCACAAGCGCTTCCGATCACCCTGTGACCGGTCTACTCTCATCAAATGAAGGGGAGTTGGGCTCCACGCCAAGGTACCCAGCCCCGCCAGCTGGAGCCGCGTCACCGACAACGCGGCCCCAGCCTCTGCCCTCCGCTACGTGACCAGCCGGTGAGGCAAACTCCCGCAGCCTCGCCTTCACGCTTAAGAGGGCACCTCGCGCAGGGACCGCCGGGGAGTCCCGGTCCCGCGCGTCCCCGGTTGCTGCCGCATCCGCGGCGGCAACCGGGGGGCTTTTCATGCCTCCCGCCACTGCACGGCGCATCTGAGGTCTTGGAAGACCTCGGTTGAGTCGGTGGCGCCGAATCTGTCGGCCTGAGTTCCCGGGGTATCGATGCCTCCCGTGGCATCAGGGCCACGGTCAAGGCGGGGACCGGCCGTGGAGGGGAACTCGTCGCGGCTGGTACTACCCACTCCTACCTTCCTCCTCGAAAGCCGCTGAGATGCATTCAGCCCCGCGCATTTCCTCTACGCCATGAGGCCGGACGGCTTCCGGATGGGGTACGTCGCCAGGGGGCCGTCGAGCCCGCTGTGCGATGTGTGCTTGGCGAAGGTCGAGGCGAGGCGCAAGCGCGGCAACGCGTAGCCCCGAGCCCGCGCGGCATGCGACCGCCGGGTTACGGCGGTGCATTCAGGCGTCCTCGCCGAAGTCTGGTGTGGGTATCCACGTGCCACGCAGCCCCGGCATCGGGTTGCAGGTCGGGCAGGGTGAGGCGTTCTTGCCGCGCATCATCATCACCAGGTCGGGCGCCTCGTAGTGATCGAGCGGGTTGGGATGCTTCATGCAACCGCCCCGGTGGATCACGTACGGCGCCTCCTCGTGGAGCGGCTCCTGCACCGTGAAGCGGGATTCCTTCCAGGCGACCTTGCGCCGGCGCTCCTGCTCGACGGCTTCGCCTTCAAGGCGCCGGATCGTGGCCCGCTCCTGCCCGAGCTGGTACTCCAGCCAGGCCACGACCGCGCGGTGCTTCTCGATACGCTCCATCAAGCTCGATTCGGACATGTTTTCGATTTTAACGACGGTGTAGGCCGTGTCTGGGAGCCCTGGCGGAAGGGCGCGCACCACCGAAGCGCGTCGCCACTCAGCGCGGGGTGCCACGGACGCCGAGAACGTGCCTGGGATACCCGGACAGTTCGTCCGGGCTCCGGGCCCCAGACTGCCCGACTCTCGTAGCAGCAACAGTGCGGACCAAGGTCGTCTACCAGCCAGGGAGACGCCTCTGTACCGTGAAGCACGCCCCTTCGAGCAGCAGGAGGCAGCAGACAATGCGTGGTCTCGGAGATCACCTCAGCATCGGCGAGCGGATCGCGTTCTACCGCAGGCGTCGTGGCCACACGCAAGAAGTCTTGGCCGGGCTTGTCGGCCGAAGCACCGACTGGTTGGCGAAGATCGAACGGGGAGAGCGAAAGCCTCCTCGGATCGACATGCTCGCCGAGCTGGCTCGCATCATGCGCGTTCCGCTTGGGGACCTGCTCGGGCAGACCGTGCTCGTGGAAGACGAGCGGCAGCAAGACGACGTACCCGCTGTGCGCGACGCCCTCATGAGCCCGCGGCGGCTCTCGCGCCTACTCTTTGGCCCCGAAGCCGAGACGCAGCTCCCGACTCCCGCTCCCGTGGCAGTACGTGTCGAGCAGGCGTGGAACGACTACCAGGGAGGGCGGCTCGGTAGCGTCATCACGGCCCTGCCGGCGCTTCTACAGACCGCGCAGGAGCTGGAGGAACGAGCGGCCCGGCGCGGTGAGGATCGCGGCGACTGCTGGGCAGTATCCGCGCGTACGCACCACCTCGCAGCGACGACGCTCGCAAAGATCGGTGAGTCAGACATCTCATGGCTTGCTGCCGAGCGTGCGATGCGAGCCGCTGACGAGTCGGACAACCCGCTCGTGCTGGCGTCAGCCGCGCGTTCGGGCACGCACGCCCTCCTCTCCAATGGGCGGTACGACGATGCCCTCGAACTGGGCAACACCGCCGCAGCGTGGCTTTCGTCGCAGGTCACGGAGAGCGATCCGGCAGCACTGAGCCTGCTGGGCATGATTCACCTGCGCGCCGCCGTAGCGGCTGCTCGTCACCAAGACCGACCCACGGCGGCAAGCCTGTTGGACCGTGCCGAGCAGCTCGCCGAGGACCTCGGGGCGGATGAGAACTACTGGCAGACCGGCTTCGGGCCCACGAACGTGCTGCTGCACCGACTCTCCGTCGAGTTGGACCTGGACAACGTCTCGTACGTCGTCGCGAACGGTGACATCAACGTCGACCACATGCCGCAGGAGCGCAGCGTTTCCCATCGCATCGACTACGCGCGCGCCCTGTCGCTGGCCGGGCAGGGCGACGAGGCGTTCACAGAGCTGCGAACGGCTGAGCGCACGTCTCCGCAGCTCGTGCGGAACAATCCCAGGGTGCGCGAGACGCTGCGGGACCTGATCAAACAGGCTCCCGTTTCTAGCGGGTCGCGTTCGTCCGAAGTGTTCGTGATGGCTCAACGGTGCAGGGCGGTGCAGTGAGTTCAGTGAGGCGTGGAGTGCTCGGGGTCGTCGGATCGGCGGCGGGCGGTGTGGAGGCACTGCGCACCGGGCTCGTAGAGCCCGCGATCGAGCGGGGGTGGCAGGTAGCCGTGACGCTCACGCCAACTGCCGGTGAGTGGCTGCGAATCAGTGGCGAGTTCGAGCGTCTGGAGAAGTTGACCGGCCTTCCCGTCCGCGACGAGCCGCGCCTACCGGGCGAGACTCGCCCTCACCCTTCGGTCGACTGCTACGTGGTCGCCCCTGCATCGGCCAACACGGTGGCCAAGCTCGCCATGGGCCTGATGGACAATCAGGCTCTGACGCAGGTGGGTGAAGCCATCGGCACGCTCTCGCTGCCGGTTGTTGTCTTCCCGCGCGTGAATGCAGCCCACGCTCGCCACCCGGCGTGGAAGCAGCACATCGAGGCTCTGCGGTCCGGTGGCGTGCACGTCGTCGACAGCCCGGACGTGTGGCCGCTGTACGAGCCGAGGGAGGCGCCGGCGGGCCGCGACCTCCCGTGGGGGGCGGTGCTGGACGCGGTGGACGCAGCAAACAAATGATGGGTCGTCAACCCACCTGACCTGCAATGAAAGAGGACCCGGACAGTCTGTCCGGGTCCTCCGTTGTGTCCGGCCACATGCTCATTGGCATGTCAGCGATCTACGAGCAGCGCAGCGAACTGGCGGGCATGTCCCCTGCCGAATTCGCTTTGATCACAGCGAGCATGAGGCAGGCGCGCGGTGCAGTCGAAGGGCTACTGAGGCGCACCGACGAACTCACGGCGACTGTGGATTCTCGCTACCGACAAGCCGCTCAAGGCGATCCAACCGCTCGCCGAGTACGCGGAGCGCGTCGTGAATCGTGCTGAGCTCGGCGGCCAAGGCGGTATACGCCGGACTGCTTCCCGGCTGGGTGCCGAGGGGGGGCGGCAGGATCGCGCACGAACGTGCCGCGGCCCTGTTGGCTGAGGACCAGCCCTTCGTCACGGAGCTGGCTGTACGCGCTCTGAACCGTCATGAGCTGCACGTGTCGCTCCTTGGCGAGCGTCCGAGCTGCGGGGAGCCGATCGCCCGGGTCGTACGTGCTGTCAGGGCCCGTGATCTTCGCGCGGAACTCCGCCGCGATGTCCTTGGCCGTGGGCGGCTGCTTGGGCGCTTCGGGGCTCTGGTCCATGCCCCCGAGAGTAACCGGACCTAGGTCAATCTCTGATCTTTCGGCGGCATACGCTTGACACTCAGATTGACCTGGGTCAATCTGAGATTGCGACGGAGCACGGGGCCGAAAGGCCGCGGGAATCCGACCGCAACTGCTTGACCTGCACGAATGCACAGGGCGGGGACGCTGCAATCCCGCTAAAGGCCAGGGGAACTGGGCTTCGGCCCTACTGGCGAGGTGGCCCGGTGACCGCGAGCAACGGCCGGAGAGTGGGGACGTGGTCCCCCTTGCAGTGCGTATCCCCGTCCATCGAGCCGAAGGAGGCAGTCAGTCGATGAATGCGATGGGCGCCACCGTGATCGATCGGCACGGTGGCGCCGCTTCATCACCAGGCTCGCGAGCGTGAACGTGCGTCGCGGCCAACCGGTCGGCTTCAACTGCATCGCGGTGGCTAGCACCGCGCCGGTTGCTCGCCTCGCCCGTCCGGGCGTCCTTCGGGGCGGCTTGTACGGGCGGGGTTGAGGGGAGCCGGAGGAGCCGGTTCTGAGCGGGCCCCCGGGAGGCAACCCGAGGGCCCGCGTACAGGCACCTAGTAGGAGGCACCTGTGATCACGAGTCTGACAGATGCGGAGCGCGCTGAGCTGGCCCGGAAGGCGCACGAGGCGAATCAGCGCAGCCTGGCCGACGCCCGTGCGCGGGGCGGTCGTTGATGGCCGGCGCCGAGCACGAGCGCACGAAGCCGCCGCTGCCGGTCCGCCCGCCGCGGCCTCATCCGCACGCGGCCGTGACCGGCCACTGAATCAACAGCCCTGATGGTCGTAGGCCGGGTTCGACTCCCGGCCAGGGCACTCCGGTCGCCATCGGTGGCCGCGCCGCCCACGTCGGCGGCATTCGTCTCGTACGGCGTGAGCCCCCGGAGCGGCTACTCCGGGGGCTCTGTCGGGCCGTACCTGTTCCTAGGGAGACACGACCCATGAAGCTCATCGTTGCCGTTCAACCCCCTGTTACCCCCGACGCCTTCGGCGAGGAGCCCTCGGACGCCGAGCTGGACGCCACCGAGCGCGAGATGCCGCTCATCACGGCGGAGGTCGAGCTGCTGGACGTGCAGATCGCGCTGCTGGACCGGCCGGTGAACCCGATGGATGAGCGGCGTATGCGGCGGGCTCGTCGCAAGGTGCTCGACGCGCGCCGCCAGGTCACCAACCAGGTCGCCGCGGTTCGTGAGGGGGATGCCGCATGATCCGCATCGTCACAGCGAAGCGTCTCGCGCGGCTTGAGGCCGACACCCACGCGGCCTTCGACCGCGCCCGGCAGACCAGCGAGGCCGCAAGTGCAGCGGTGGACCGGCACACCTGCGAGATGCAGGCCGCTACCGCGAGCATCAAGCGGTTGGAGGCCGAGTCGACCGAGGCGGGGGAACGGCTCGCGCACACGGTGGCCGAGCTGGCCGCCGCCGAGGAGGACCTGCGGCGGCGGGAGATCGAGGTCCAGCGGCTCCGCGAGGAGTTGGAGGCCGGACCGTCGGAGGGTGATTCGCTGACGGTGCTGCTGCACTACGGCGAGCCCCACACCGTCTACGCCTCCCACGCGGAGGCGAAGGCCGACACCGCCACACACGGCGTTACCGAGGGCGCCTGGGTGACCGGGGATGAACGCATGCCGGCCGAAGTCCAGTGGCGCCTTGAGGCGTTCACGTACGACGCCGCCGCGAACGGCTTCCGTCGGGTGTTCGTGCCCGCTCAGAGGCGGGTCGGTGAGGCGGCGTGAACAGTGTTCAGACGCGTTCAGCCGAGCGCACCCTGTCGGGTGGCACGTGGCTGATCGTGAGCGGGGCAATGCTCTACTCGATCCTCACCGTCACCCCGCTGATGGCCAAGCACACCGCTCCGGAGTGGGCGTGGACGGCGCCGATCCTGCCGCTCGTCGTGGACGCCGCGGTGGTCATCGTGGTCAAGCTCGACGACGTGCTGGCCCGCCTGGGCGAGCACGGCGGTAAGTGGCCCATCGCCCTGCGCTGGATGACCGGCCTCATGACGCTGATGCTCAACACCGCCGACTCCGCACTGAAGAAAGACCTGGTCGGCGTGGTGATCCACTCGGCGGCGCCGCTGCTGCTGATTGCCACGGCAGAGACGAGCCTGGCCTACCGGCGCAGCATCGCCCGCGCCGTGAGCGCTCAGGAGGCCAAGCGGACGGCCGAGCGTGAAGCCCGCGAGCAGGCGGCCCGTGAGCGCGAGGAGCGGGCGCGTGCCGAGGTGCGGGAGGAGCGCGAGCACGCCGAGAAGGTGGCGCGTGAACAGCGTGAGCATGAAGCCGCCCTGCTGCGTGAACAGGCGGAGCGGGAGGAGCGTCAGCGGCGCGAGGACCGCGAGGCTCGGGAGCGTGCCGAGACGGCCGAGCGCGAGGCTCGTGAACGCCGTGAACGCGAGCGTGAACAGCGTGAACAAGAGGCCCTGAAGCTTGAACAGCAGGCCCTTCAGCGGGCCGAGGCCGAGCAGCGCAAGCGCCGCGAAGACGCTGCGCGTGAACGTCGTGAACGCGAAGAGCAGGTGGCCCGTGAACGCGCCGCGCTGCTGGAGCGCGGCCCGGCCGCGGGCAAGCTCCCCGAGGACGAGGCGCGCCGGATCGTGGCCGCCGCGTGCGAGGCGGGCCTGCCGGTGCGCCAGGCCGCGGAGCTGTGCGGCTGGTCGGTCGGGTGGGTTTCCCACCGCTACGGCGAGCACCGGGGCCCCGACGCCGGTGACCTCGCGATTGCGAGCGGCTGATGCCGACCGCCTACAGCAAGTGCTACGACCCCACGGGCGCCCGGTACGGGATACCGACGTACCCGTGGAAGTACGCGCCGGCCGGTCTGGCCACCCGCCGACAGCTCCGTGCGAAGGGGCTGCGGCCGGGCGGCCAGGAGGTGTGCGCGCAGTTGATGATGCGGCACCGCGGCCGGAAGTCCGGCGCGATGGTCGCCTACCTCTACCGCGAGGACCGGGCACTGCCGGTGCGGCCGATGACCTCGCGGAAGTGGGGTGCGCTCGCGCTGGCGATGCTCGCCCGCCGCACGTGCCCCGTCTGCCAGGTCGCCTACAGCTACTGCCTGCCGACCTCGCTCGGCATGTGCCTGCTGTGCCACGACGAGCAGACCGCGTGACGCGCCCTCAAGCAGATTCTGATCAACGGGAGTTACTCGATGAACCGCTGCTCGACGAATGCTCCCCGAGAGGTGGAGTACCACTACGTGCTGACCGTGCAGCTCAACGACGGCTCACTCGTCTCGGCCGACGGCAACGTCGTCGTGCCGCCGGACGGGGACCGCGCCGGGCTCCTCAACTTTGCCCGCCAGGTGATCCGGAACAAGACCGGCAGGGACGGCATCGTCACGTTCTTCACCTGCGGCCCCAACCAGCTCGGGGAGGGATGCACTCATGGCTGAACCCACGGGGGTAGGCCTCACCAAAGACCCGGAGGTCGCGCAGGTCAGTGCGGCCCCGAAGAAGCAGCGGCGGCCGATGCGATCGCTGCCGGAGGAGGAGAAATGGGTCGTGGGCGGCCTGGCCGTCATGGTGCCGGCCGCGGGCCTGCGCTACCGCGACGAGATCGAAGCCTGGGTGACCGACAACAAGGTCTGGCTGATCGGCCTGACCGTGCTCCTGCTCGGCTCCTGCGTCGCAGCGATGGCGCGGGCAGCTCGCCGAAAGCGACCGCGCGGCGTGAAGCGCCCCAGCGTGCAGCACACGGCCGCGTTCGCCTCGGAAGGACTCGAAGCGTCCCTGCCTGATCCTGAAGCGGGCGAGGTCGAGCAGGGGGCAGCTCCGGCTGCGACGCCGACCGCCCCGATTCCTGCTGTGCCTGAGGCGTTTCAGGCTCCCGCGCCCGCTGATGAGGCGCCTGCACTGGCTTCGGCGCTGAAGCTTGACTACTCCGGCGGTAAGCCCCGCACGGTCCGCCGTGGCCGTGTCGAGCTGGGCGAGGAATGGGTGATCGAGCTGCCGCCCGCCGGGGTCTACGGCGACGTGGCCGGCAAGGCGGCCCGGATCGCCTCGTGGCTCGGCGTCCCTGACGAGCAGTTCACGATGCGGCCTGGGACCAGCTCGCGCGAGGTCATCCTGCTGAGCCTGGATGAGCCGCTCTACAGCCGCGTTCCGGCGCTGCCGGATCCGGCCGAGGCCATCGCGCGCGGCATGCTGCCGCTCGGCTACGACATGAGCGGCCGGGTCGTCGAAATCCCCTCTCCGTTCGGCAAGACGCAGATGCTCGTGGCGGGATCCTCCGGAGGCGGCAAGACCGAGGAACTGAAGTGGCTTGCGTATATCGCCCTGGTTCTCGGCTGGGACCTGATCATCGTGGATGCCAAGGGCGACGGGGACTTCGCGTACCTCGAAAAGGCCTGCCTGATCTACGAAGAGGTTCCGGACCACCGGCGGATGATGGAGATCAACGCCTACGTCGAAAAGGAGCACCTGCGTCGGGCCGCCGCGAACTCCGAGTCCGTTCGCTCCGGTGCCGGGAAGGCGAAGCACCGGCCGCTGCTCTTCATTCTCGACGAGGTCAGCACCTACACGGATGAGGCCGACTCCAAGAAGGAAGGCGCCGAGTTCGAAACGGGGATGAAGACACTGTCCCGCAAGGTCCGCTCCTCGCACATTCTGATCGTCCTGTCGACACAGAACCCCAAGGCCGAGGTCATCAACACGTCCATTCGCGGAAATCACCGCGTACGGATCGCCTTCGGCTGCGCGGACCGTGACCAGTCGGACGTGATTCTCGGGGGCGGGACGGCCAAGACCGGATACGACGCGTCCAAGCTCCCCGGTATCCAGGGCGCCGCCGTTCTCCAGGTCATGGACAAGAACAGTGAATTCCGCGGCTTCATGGTGAGCGACGAGGAAATCAACGCCGCCGTGGATGCGCGGGTGGACGAGCCCCGCGAGGACGAGCCGGAAAGCGTTGGTCTCGTCCGTGAGGCCTACGGCGACAACGCGTTTCTCTCGACTGCTGAATTCGCGTCCCGGCTGCGCACGTTGGGCGTGGACATTCCTGACCGCGACGATGCCGCCATCGGGAAGGCCGTCTTTGCCTGGCTGGCCGAGGCCTTCGGCCGGCCGATCCCGGCGACCCAGGTAGGCCGCGTGCGTGGCCGTCATCTGCGGGACATCGTCGGCCGCTGAACCACCGTGCAACCCACCGTGCGGGCACCGTGCGGCTCCTGTGCAGCCACCGTGCGCGACACGGTGCTTCACGGTGCCCGCACGGTGCCTCGCACGGACCCCTGCACGGTTCATGACCTGCATGAACACAGGAGAAGGGGGAGTGAGAGATGAAGGGGTCCGGGATCGGGATCCTGGTGGCCGGATCGTCGCTGATCGCCATCACCGCGATGAGCCTGCAGGGCAACCCTGCCGTGCGCGGCAAGCAGACCGCGGTGGGCGACCGGGTCAAGCCCGGATCGGTGCCCGCTCAGTACGAGCGGGTCATCAACGCGTGGGGCAACGAGTGCGACGCCATATCGCCTCGCATTCTCGCCGCACAGATCAAACAGGAATCCAACTTCAACCCGAAGGCCACCTCTCCGGTGGGAGCCAAGGGCATCGCCCAGTTCATGCCGGGCACCTGGCAGTCCTCCGGGATCGACGGCAATGAGGACGGAAAGCGCGACATCTGGGATCCCGAGGACGCGATCCCGTCGGCCGCCCGCTACATGTGCTCGGTCTCCGAAAGCCTGAAGGGTGTTTCCGGGGACAAGACGCGGCTCGCACTCGCTGGGTACAACTCCGGGGCGGGCGCCGTGAGGAAGTACCGGGGCATCCCGCCTTACAAGGAGACCGAGAACTACGTCACGACCATCATGAAGTCCGCCGCGAGCATGGGGCAGCCGGTCTCGAATCAGTCCCGGGTAGCGGTCGATGCCGTGAATTATGCCTCCCGTCAGATCGGCAAGGACTACGTCTGGGGCGGAAACGGCGACCAGGACGGCGGCTTCGACTGCTCGGGCCTGACCAAGGCCGCTTTCACTCAGGCCGGGGTCACGATTCCCCGCATCGCCAACGACCAGTACGCCTACCTGGAACAGCAGGGATCCCTGGTCGAGAAGGACGAACTACAGCTCGGGGACCTCGTGTTCTTCAGCCAGAAGAAGAAGTCCGGCAAGGCCGGTCCCCGCGATATCGATCACGTCGGCATCTACATCGGCCGCGGGCACTTCCTGGACGCCCCGCGCACCGGCGCAAAGATCCGCATCGAGCCGATGTGGTGGGACACCTTCATGGGCGCCGGACGCGCCCACCCCGACAACGCCCAACAGACCTGAAAGGAGAAGGGAATTGCTGTGCTACATCAGCGACGAAGGCGCACTCAACCTCGTTGACGCGGTCGAGAAATCCGACACGCTCGCCGCCCTGTCTGCCCTGGTGATCCTGCTGCTGATCGTCGCCGGGCTCTCGTCCTGGTCGGCGCTGCGCGCGGCCCGCGAGATGCGCAGACTCCGCGCCGAGACGGACAGCTACCCGCAGTACTACGGCGGGCCGACGACCGGCCCGAACAGCTCTGACGCCAACTCCGGCAACTCGTACCCCCGTTGGGAGAACTGACCATGAGCAAGTACTCCGACACGTTCGTCTGGGCCGCTGAGGGCTGCATCAAGAAGGCCGACGGCACCCAGGACTGCTCCCAGGGCGCCAAGACCGTCCTGAAGACCATCAAGGACACCGGCCCCGACCTCCAGCCGGTCGCGGGCCTGCTGCCGCTGTACCAGATCGTCGCCGGGGTCCTGCTCGGCGCGGCCCTGCTGGTCATCTTCGGCGGCGTCATCGTGACCGTGACGCGCGGCGGGTTCGCCGCCGGCTTCAAGAAGGACGGCGGCGCCCTGAAGAAGACCGTCGTGACGGTCGGCGGCCTGATCCTGCTCGCTCTGGGCGTGCTGTTCATCGGCCCGGCCCTGACCACCGCGCTGGGAGGCTGACTATGGCCGACCCGTGCGCCGAGATCATCGGCAGGGCCAAGCAGTACTGCGAGCGCGGCAATGGCGGGGAGCCGCCGGGCAAGGACGACCTGACGAAGGTCTGGGACCCCGTCTCCAGCTTCGCGGACACCATGTCCGATCTGGCGGCGGCCCTGTACCGGCAGATGGACCGCCTGATGATGTCCGGGGCGTCCCCGCTGGACGGGCTCGACGCCCACGGCGTCGCGGGCGTCTACAACCCGGTGGCGGGCCTGAGCCTGCTGATCGGAACGATCGTCTTGTTGGGCGGGCTCGTCTTTTGGATGGCCCGCCCTTCGGGGCCCAACTTCCGCAAGGCCGGACAGGCCGGCGGCCGCTACCTCGGCCTGATCCTGTTGGCGACCGCGGCCCCGATCGTCATCGCGTTCCTCGCTTACGGGCTCGGCCAGCTCTCCACCCTCGTGTACGCCGACCATCCCTTCAAGGGCATGGAGAAGATGCTGATCGGCTCGGACGGCAACCCCTACGGGCGCATCGCGCAGGCCTTCGTGGTGATGGGGGCGATCGGCCCGCTGTGGCTGACCTGCCAGCTCACCACACCGGGCGTCCTGGCCGCGATGGTGTTCCTGCCGCTGGTCGCCGCATTCGGCGTGAGCCGCGGCTGGCTGCAGTCGACGACCCTGCGACGCCTGCTGCACCTGGTCTGCGCCGTGTACGTAGTACGCATCCCAGTCGCCGTCGTGCTCATGTTCCGGCCCCTGATGCCCAAGGGCGCCCTGACCGACCTGCTCCTGACCGCATCGACCGGCCTGGTCTGCGTCTACATGCTGCTCAACCTGCCCTCGGTCGCCCAGAAGGCCGCTGCACGGATCACGCGGATGCCGAAGGTCAAGGCCCACACCCAGGGCCGCACCACGGTCACCAAAATGCCCGCCGACCGCGAGCGCACGATCCACGCGAAGAACCTGTCCGCCCTGCACACCCCGGGCAACCGGCCCTGGAACAAGCCCGCTTCGGGCGAGGCCGCCAAGGCGCCGCGTCCTGCCGAGCCCCGGCCGCGCGTGAACCGGCCGACCACGATGACTGAAGAGAGGAGCCGACGTGTCCGAGTCCCGGACGTACCTGCTGGACCCGCTGTACGAGACGGAGACCCTCAAGCTCCCGCCCGCCGCGGCTGACTACATGGTCATGGGCTCGGGCGCCCTGCTCAGCTTCACCGGCATGCTCGCCGCATCCGGCAGCATCGCCGGGATGCTGGCAAGCCTGGCCCCCGGCGCCATCGCCGGGGCCGGAGCCCTGATCAAGCTCGGCGACGCCACGGCCGTGGAACGCATCGGCCGGCGCCTGGGCCACAAGTCCCGCATCCGCGCCCTCAACCCCCGCGGCGATGAGAAGACCGCCGACACGATGGGGGCGAGCCCGCACCATGTGGCCTTCACCGGCGTGCAGGAACTCCGCTTCCACCAGCGCGACCGCGCCGCCTTCCCGCAGGCCAACGGCCGGACACTGGCCGCGTTCGAGTGGATCACCGACGGGGCCGCGCTGAAGGACCCGACGCTGATGTGCCGGGCTCATGACGAGCTGGCGGCGTTCCTGGAGTGGGTGGCCGCCACCGGCCCCGGGGCCTGCGTGCGGATCGTGCATGAGGTCAGCCCGTACGGGACCGACGAGGACGACGTTCGCACGACGGGCACGGACGACCTGGGCGACTCCTACCGGCAGCTCGTCGACATGGTCGGCACGGCGTGCGATGCCCACACGACCGTGGTCGTGCTGTCGGTGCCCGCCCACGGCGAGGAGATCGAAGAGGAGCACGGCTGGCTGGAGGCGGCCTACGAGCAGGCGGCCGCGTGCGGGATGGAGACCGGGCCGCTGTGGGGCATGTGGGCCTGGTCGCAGGTCCTGCCCGCCGAGTTGACCGACGGCCCCTTCGAGGTTCATGAGGACCACTTCCGGGCCGCAGGCCTCTTCCACGCGACGGCGGATGTGAGCGACTTCCGGCGCGGCCAGCGTTCGGCGTCGTTCTGGCGGCCGATGGTCACGACCCTGCCGCGGGTGCGCCGCACCACGGTCATCGAGTACCTGCCGCAGGATCGCCGCCGGGCCGAGAAGCGCCTGGAGACCGGCGAGATGCTCCGCACCGCCACCGCCCGCGGCGCAGACGACGCCCGGCGCGAGAAGACCTCGACGAGGACCGGCCGCAAGGCCGCCGACCTGCACGAGGAGGACCTGGAAAACGGCGCCACCTACGTGCAGGTGGCCGCCCGGGTCACCGTCCACGCCGCCGACGAGCAGGAGCTGAAGGCCTTCCGCACGCAGGCAGAGCAGACCGCGGTATCGGCCGGCGCCCGGCTCACCTGGATGGACCGCGAACACGAAACAGGGTGGCGCTCCGCGCTGCCCCTGCCCGGAGGGGAGTTCACATGCTGACGACCACCCGGCAGGCCATCGGGCTCTTCCCCGGCTACGCCTGCCAGCCCGTTACCGACGGGGCCCTGGTCGGGGCATCGCTGCTGGACGGCTCGCCGTTCCGCTTCACGGCCGTCGACTGCGACCAAGAGGTGCTGCCGAGCACGGGCGTGGCCGTGCTCGGCACGCTCGGCGGCGGCAAGTCCACCAACAGCAAGGTGCTGGCGCTGCGCGACCTGGCCCGCCAGGGCCGCCGCTACGCGGTCCTCGACGCCAAGGGCGAAAACGGCGTCGGCGAATGGGACTCCATCGCCTCCGCGCTCGGCGTGAAGCCGGTCCGGTTCGGCGAGGGAGTATGCATGAACCCGCTCGATGAGCGGATCCCGCCCTTGCATCGCGTGCAGCTGGTCGCTGCGCTCGCCGAGCTCGGCGGCCAGGAGCCGTTGTCGTCCGGGGCGCGGATGGCGCTTGATGCCGCGATGGACACTGCGGAAGCCACCACGCTGTCCGGGCTGATGAACGCGGTCACGTCGCTGTCCCACGACGCGATTCCAGGCCGGTTCACCGACGAGCAGCTCCTCGCCTTCGGCCAGGAGGTGGTTCAGGCGCTGTCGCCGTTCGTGCGGTCCGCGACCCGGGGCATGCTCGACGGACCGACGTCGCTGTCCCTTGATGAGCGGTTGACGGTGTTCGACTTCAGCCGCATCGACCGGACCTCGGTGGCGCTGCCCGCGCTGATGGCTGTGGTCGGGGTGTTCCTGGAGTCGGTGTGGCTGGCCCAGGGCGGCGCCGCCTACGGCATGCATTCCACGTTGATCGTGGAAGAGGCCTGGCAGATCCTCAAACACCCGGCCACCGCAGCGCTGTTGCAGCGGATGATGAAGTACTCCCGCCGCGAGGCGCTGTCCGTGACGTCCATCGCGCACTCCGCGAAGGACGCCAAGTCCGAGGAGGCCAAAGACCTCCTGCGGCTGGCCTCCACCCGGGTCTTCCACCAGATGGACCCCGAGGACGCCGAGCTGTGCCGCAGCATGTTCGGCCTGCCCGACTGGGCCGTCCAGCAGATCCCGCTGCTCGGCCGCGGCCAGGCCATCTGGCAGACCGGCCGGCACATCAACCTCGTCCAGACCCTCGTCACGGACTTCGAAAAGAAGCACTGCTACACCTCCAAGCGCCGCGACGCCGCCCAAGGGATGGCCCCCGAACCGGAGGCCGTGGACGCGGTCGAGCAGGCCGGTGAATGGGCGTGGCCGATGCCGCCGAACGTCATCGACAACCGGCACGACGAAGCCCTCCAGGCCGCCCGCGAGGGCCGCCACTCGGAAGCCTCCGCCCTCGCCGCACTCGGCGAAAGCCAGGACATCAAGGCCCACGGCATGGGCTCCGACCAGGTCGCCCAGTGGCAGCAGACCTGGACCCAACTGGCCGACCTGTCCAAGCGCCCCGCTTAAAGCGGCCGGTCGCTGACCCCGCACCCGACCTACAGCGGGCGCGCAGTCCTGCCTGCACTCAACCCCCAAGGAGGGATCCACGCGTGGCCAAGGGCCCCGCCGTCATAGGCGTCCTGACCGAACCCGCACGACCCACCTGGTGGAGAGCCAACCGGCACATCGTCTTGCTGATCCTCGGCCTCATCGTCGGCTTCCACCTCGCCAGTCCCGACAGCGACGCCACGCCTAAACACCCGAAGCCCAGTCCGGCCAGCACCACACGCGTCACTCCGCCCGGCCAATCCCCAACCCCGAGCGCATCGCGCTAACCCAGGAGTCCACATGCCCACCACCGACCCCGTGCAGCTCGTACGAGACGCTGCGGAATCCCTCCGCGCCTTCAACCACCGCACCTTCCCGGGCGGTGACCGCCCCGGCCTGGCCTCAGTCCCGGAGGCGTATCGCGTTCTGGGCGCTCTCACTGCGCTCGTCGAGCGACTGCCGCAGGCCTTCGAGCAGATCGACTATGCCCTGAACACGCACCACCGGCTCGGCCACGTCAGCGCCGACTACGGCACGACCACAGAGCACGTCACCGCCGCCTCGGCGTCGCTCCACGAGGCCGAGGACTACGCCCGCGGACTCACCGCCGCGCTCAACCGCGCCTGGTCGGCCACGAACCCGCTCGGCCACACCGGCCCGATCCCGTCCTAGCTGCGCCAAGGGCGGCCCCCACCGTCTCGCCAAAGCCGTGGGGCCGCCCTTGTCTCCAGTCCTCAACAGACCTGTGGAGGTCTCCAGCATGACCCAACCGAGCACGATCCTGCGAGAGCACCTGCATGCGGCTCTCGACCTGGCCGCGAACGGCCTGCCCGTGCTGCCGCTCCGCGCCGGGAAGGTTCCCTTCGCTAACTGCCCCTCCTGCCTCTACAGCCGGTGCGGCGGCCGACCGAACATGAAGACCCCCGGCCCCTGCACCTGCCCCGGCCCCTGCCACGGCTGGGCGGCCGCCACCACCGACCCGGACGTCATCAACTCCATCGCGTGGCGCCATGCATGGCGTCGCGCGAGCGCGGTGGCCTACCACCCTGGCGACGCCGGACTCACGGTCGTCGACCTCGACGACGCCGACGCCATCGCCTGGGCCCGCGAGCACCTGCCCGCGACCCTGACCGTGCCCACCACACGCGGGGAGCACTGGCTGTACGCGGGTCAGATGCCGTCGGCGAACGCAGTGCGGCCCGGCGTGGACATCAAGTCGACGATGTCCTACGCCCGTTGGCTGGGGCCCGGAACCGGCACCATGACCGACCTGCCCGAGGCAGTGCGCGCCCTGGTCGCGAAGGCGCCCGCCCCGGCCCGGCCTGTGGCATCCGCGGCCATCGCCGTGCCCGCGGGCGCCGGTGGCGGGCAGTGCCGGCACCGCAGTCCGGCCTTCCTTCAGCGCGGCATCCACATGGCCGAACAGCGCATCCGCTCGGCCACCAGCGCCGTGCACAGCACGGTCTACGCCACTTTCCTGGCCGTGCTGTCCACCCACGGACGCTGCGGCTGCCTCACCGAAGCCCACGTCGCCCCCCTTTTCGCAGCCGCGCAGGACAAGGGCGAAACCGTTCGACACTGCACCGAGGCCTGGGCCAACGCCCGCGCCACGTTGGGACTCTGAGCATGTCCGAGGACGACAAGACCCCGGCCCGCGCGGTCATCACCGACTACGCCAAAACACACTTCCGCTACTTCCGCACCGCCGACGGCACCGTCTACGCCCAGCAAAAGGGCCACCCCATCGCCCGCCCGATCCGCTCCCAGGGCACCTCGGGCAGTCACCGCCAAGAACTCATGGTCGGCCTGTTCGAGGACGGCCACGGCGCATTCAGCGGCACCGCCTTGAAGGAGGCACTGGACATGATCGAAGCACTGGCCATGCGCGAGGACGTCGAGCGCGTGCACGTCCGCGTCGCCCCCGGCTTCGACGGCGCGACCTGGCTCGACCTCGGCCGCAACGACGGCAAGTCCGTCCGTATCCACCCCAACGGCTGGGACATCGCCGTGCCCGACCCGCACGAGGTCCGCTGGCGCCGCACCCAGCTCACCGGCGAACTCCCCCTCCCGGTCAAGGACACCCAGGGCAAGGGCATCGACAAGCTGCTCAGCCTGTGCAACTTCGCCGACGCCGCCACCGAGTCCCTGGTCATCGCCTGGCTGATCGGCTGCCTCAGCCCGACCTCGCCGGTCCCGGCGCCGTTCCTCACCGGCCCCCAGGGCGCGGGCAAGTCCACGGCCGGCCGCATGCTCACCCGGATCATCGAGGGCATGAGCGGTGACCTGCGCCGCGCCCCGAAGGACGAGGAAAACCTGATCGCGGCCGTCGCCGCCGGATGGATCACCGCCCTCGACAACCTCTCCTACCTGACCCCGGACATGTCGGACGCGATGTGCTGCATCGTCACCGGAGCCGAGACCGTCAAGCGCGCCCTCTACACCGACGGCGACGTCTCCATCGCCCGCTACCGGCGCCCCCTGCTCATGACCGGCATCGACGTCGGCGTCATCCGCCCCGACCTCGCCGAACGCCTCCTCCCGCTGCGCCTGGAGCGCCCCAAGGTGCGGCGTACCGAGGCCGAACTGTGGGCCGAGTACGAGCCGGTCCTGCCCGTGATCCTCGGCTCGCTGCTGGACCTCACCGTTTCCGTGCGGGCAGTCGAGACGGAGACGCCGACGGACCTACGCATGGCGGACTTCGCGCACCTGTGCGCGCAGCTCGACAACGCCGTACACCTGGGGTCGCTCGCCGCGTACCGGGCCAGCCTCGACGACCTCACCGACGACGTCATCGAGGGCGACCTGCTCGCCCAGACCGCTCTCAAGCACGCCGAGACCATGGAACCGGGGCAGGCCGAGCAGCTTTCCTCGACGGAATGGCTCGACAAGTTCACCCGCCTCTACGCGGGCGAGGACTGCCGCCCCTTGCCCAAGGGCTGGCCCACCACTGGCAAGGTCCTCTCCGACCGCCTCAAGCGCATCCAGCCCACCCTCGCCGCACGCGGCGTCCTCGTCGACTGGGGCCGCACCAAAACCGCCCGCTACATCGAGATCACTCGCGCCCGGCCCGTCGAAACAGCCCCACGGGCCCCGCTGTTCTGACCTGCCTACCGGCGGAACACAAAAGCAAGAAGAGCACCCGGCGGCACGCGCGACGAGCGCCCGGCAGGCCAGGCCGAGGGGGTGCTCTTCTTGCTGTTCGGCGGCTTCGCCGCCCCCGACAGTCGCGCCGCGAAGCGGCACCTTTTCAGCTCTTCGACGGCAGACAAAAGATCACTTCCCCCCTCTCTCTTTTCCTAAGTAGAGAGAATCTGCGTCACCCGCGACACCAGACCCCGAAAACCGGGTCCCACCGGCCACAACGAGGGTGACGCAGGCCGCAAAACCTAAGTCACCACGCGTCACCCGCGTCACCCCGAAACCGCAATCCGGTGACACACCCGGTGACGTTCACCGAAACCCGCTGTCACCCAAAACCGCAGGTCACACCCGGTCGGGAACGCAGATGACGCGATGACGCAGAAATCCCCAACTCGGACACACGCGGACCCAGGTCCCGAACTCAATCCCACTCGCAGGGCCAGCCACTACCTACCCGGAGGCGTGGCGGATGCTGCGGGTTCCCCAGAAGGCCAGAGACAACGTGCGGTGAGGAGTCGTGAAGGTGCAGAAGGAGATTGGACTCCCCAGGAGCTACTCGGCAGCCGAGGTAGCGACCTCTCTCGGGTGCTCTGAATGGTGGGTCAAGGAGCAGGCCCGACGTCGGCGTATTCCCTTCCTGCGAAGCGGTAGTGGTTACCGCTTCACGAGCGATCACGTCAGGGAGATCTTCCGCATCCTTGAGGAAGTCCCCAGCGAGGGCCCTTCGGAGGGCAACGCGGCTTCGCCTCGTCGTGGCTCCCGGACGCAGACGACCGGGCCCGTGGTGCAGCTCCGAGCGAGGCGTCCGCGGCGTGCGCGGAACGCCGCCTGACAGAACGAACGATCGCAGTGGGTGGGAGTCGACCGGCTCCCGCCCACTGCTTGTGATGAGGAGAAACATGGGCTTCGCGGAAGACCGCGGTAGCTACTGGCGCGGCCGCTACAAGATCTCAACGGGTAAGTACGGAACTGTCGCTGACGCCAACGGGAACACCATCCGCTTCGCCAAGAAGCGCGACGCCAAGCAGGCAGCGGACGCCGAGGAGGCGAAGGTACGCGCGGGGGAGTGGAGGGACCCTGCGGCCGGCCGAACCACCTTCGGGGCGTACGCCTCGGGTTGGTACGACGCCCAAGACCTCGCGGCCTCGACCATGCAGAACTACCGCCGTCACCTTGAGGAGCACCTGCTCCCCGAGTTCGAGGACAAGGCGCTCGCCGAGATCCAGCGAACTGACGTGGACGCGTGGGAGCGGAAGGAGAAGGCGCTGTATGCCGTATCGAGCGTGAAGACGTGGCGCGGCACGCTGCACCTGCTTCTTGAGGACGCGGTGGAAGACGGACTGATCAGCGCCAACCCGGCGACCAAGCGACGGGGGCGAGGAAAGCGAGCAGGCCGCTCCCGTGACCGCGGCCCGGAGAAGGTGGTCACAGACCCGCTCGGCATCCTCCTGGTCGCTGAACGAGCTTCCCTTCTGTCAGGCAGGGATGACGAGTTCGTAGCTGCGGTCACCAAGGGCTACACCGGAATGCGCTGGGGTGAAGTCGTGGGCCTGGAGGTCGAGTTCGCCCGCCCCAAGTCGGTTCGGATCGAGTGGCAGCTCTACGAAATCGACTCGGGAGAGCTGGTGCGCTGCCCTCCCAAGGAGGACAGCTATCGCACCGTGGATGCCCCGCCGTGGCTCTCGCGGCTCTGGACCGGGCACATCGCCCGTACTCAGCCGACCCCCTGCCCCTGCCACGGCAGGACGTACATGTTCCGTGGCCAGGGCGTCTCGCGCACCGGAGAGACGGGCGCCAAGGTGGTGGACGTCGCGAGGCGCGCCGGCGTATCGACCGGCACGGTCTCCAACGTCCTCAACCGGCCCGAAACCGTGGCAGAAGCCACGAGGGTGAGGGTGCGTCAGGCGATCGCGGATCTCGGGTTCACCCGTGGCGGCGGTGCTGTCGACCAGGCCGCGCACTGGCGGCGGAACGGGTTCGCTACCTGGCTGTTCACACCCGCCGCTTCTGGCTGGTACCCGAAGAAGGCGCCACAGGAGGCCCGGCCCGTGCCGGTACTCGCGGAACCGTGGCCCGGCGTACCCGCCCGAGGGCGAGGCGCCCACGCGCGCGCCGATACCTGCTGGGTCCCCGTGGCCAAGGGACTCACGCCCCACGGGCTACGGCACACGCACAAGACGCGCATGGAAGGTTTCCGCACGCCGCCCAAGCTCATGGATGAGCGCTTGGGGCACATCGATGGATCTGTCCAGGCGCGCTACACGCACATCACCAAAGAGATGCGCGCCGACCTCATGGCGGCGCTCACCGCAGAGTGGGAGGCGTCGCTCGACGCGAGGCTCGCGATGTGCCCCACGTCGCCAGTTGCCGTTCTCAACGCCCTGTTGCACGAGCGGGCGAGGGCGCTCAGGTAGGCGCTGTCTGGGAGCCGAATTTCAAGATCTTCTCCCAGATTTCTCCCAGGAGGGCCCCAGAAACCACTCAGGGGCCTGACCCGCTATGCGGATCAGGCCCCTGACCTGGTGTTTCAACTGTCGGGGTGGCGGGATTTGAACCCACGACCTCTTCGTCCCGAACGAAGCGCGCTGCCAAGCTGCGCCACACCCCGATGTCGTTGTTCCGGTCTCTGCTGTTCTGCTCTGCAGGTCGCGGCGACGTCGTTTACTTTAGCGGACTGTCGGCCTGAGACGAAATCCGGTTTACGGCGGCCCTCTGCGCAGGGCCTCAGGCGGCCATCGGCGCCAGCGTCAACAGGGTCGCCTCGGGCGGGCAGGCGAAGCGGACCGGGGTGTAGCGGTTGGTGCCGCAGCCCGCCGAGACGTGGAGGTAGGACGTGTTCCCCTCCGCCTCGTGCGTGGACAGGCCCTTCACGCGGTCCGCGTCCAGGTCACAGTTGGTGACGAGGGCCCCGTAGAAGGGGATGCAGAGCTGGCCGCCGTGGGTGTGGCCCGCGAGGACCAGCGGGTAGCCGTCCGCGGTGAAGGCGTCCAGGGTGCGCAGGTACGGGGCGTGCACCACGCCCATCGAGAAGTCCGGGCCCGCCAGCGGGCCGCCGGCCACCTCCGCGTACCGGTCGCGCTTGATGTGCGGGTCGTCCAGGCCGGTGAGGCCGATCTCCACGCCCGCGACCTTCAGCGAGCCCCGCGTGTTCGTGAGGTTCAGCCAACCGGCCCCGTCGAAGGCGTCGCGCAGGTCCTCCCACGGGTTGTGGATGGCGCCGACGACGGGCGGGTTGCCGTTCAGACCGTGCTTGCCCGACATCTGCTGCTTCAGGTAGCGGGCCGGGTTGAGGAGCTTGGGGCCGTAGTAGTCGTTGGACCCGAAGACGTACGCGCCGGGGAACTCCATCAGCGGGCCGAGCGCGTCGAGGACCTCGGGGACGCCCTCCGTGTCGGACAGGTTGTCGCCCGTGTTGATGACGAAGTCGGGGCGGAGTCCGGCCAGCGACTGCAGCCAGCGGCGCTTCTTGTTCTGCCCGCTCACCATGTGGATGTCGGAGACCTGGAGCACCCGCATCGGGCGCATTCCCGCAGGCAGGACCGGGACCGTGACCCGTCGCAGGCGGAAGGAGCGGGCCTCGAAGCCCGCCGAGTAGATCAGCCCGGCGGCGCCCGCCGCCGCGATGCCGGCCGTCACCTTCAGGGAGGTCTTCAGAGGATTCCCGTATCGAGCGCGCATGGGCCCATCGTGTCAGACCGGCCCCGCCCCGGAAATCCGCGGGCGTGGGGCCTCGCGCACCTGCGACAATCAAGTCATGACCACGCTCAAGTCGAAGTTGCAGGACGACCTCAACGCCGCGATCAGGGAGCGCAACGAGCTCCGCTCCTCGACGCTCCGGCTGACCCTCTCCGCGATCACCAACCAGGAAGTCGCGGGCACGGAGAAGCGTGAGCTGACGGACGACGAGGTGCAGAAGGTGATCGCCAAGGAGGCGAAGAAGCGCCGCGAGGCTGCCGAGGCCTTCGAGAAGGCGGGCCGCGCCGAGTCCGCGAGCCGCGAGGAGGCGGAGGGCGTGGTGCTCGCCGAGTACCTGCCGCAGCAGCTGTCCGACGCCGAGCTCGAGCAGATCGTCGCGCAGGCGGTCGAGGAGGCGAAGGCGGCCGGCGCCGAGGGGCCGAGGGCCATGGGCCAGGTCATGAAGATCGTGAAGCCGAAGGTCGCGGACCGCGCCGAGGGCGGCCGGGTGGCCTCCACGGTCAAGCGCCTCCTGGCGGGCTGAGCTCCGTCACGAACGGCGAAGAGCTGAGCTCCGCCACGAACGACGAAGAGACGAAGAAGAGGGCGCATCCCGTGTGGGATGCGCCCTCTTCCTTACCGGTCTGCGGGGGCCTTACCGGCCCCAACCGCCCCCGTGTCCGTTCCCGTTCCCATTGCCGCCGATGAGGTCCGGCGGGATCGAGATGTCGGGCAGCGGGTCGGTATCGCCGTTGCCCCCGTCGTCCCCGGCGTCGGGCTTGTCGCCCTTGTTCTTGCTCTTGTCCTTCTTCTTGTCCGGGTCCGGGATGTTCACCTTGTTGAAGGTGGGCGCGTCCTTGCCGGACAGCGCGCCGGTCATGGCGTCCCGCCAGATCGGACCCGGCGTATCGGCGCCGAAGACCTTGTCGTGGTACTGGCCACCGATGGTGATGTCGGTCATCTCGACGGCCTGCGAGGCGCTGCCGACCCAGACGGCGCCGGACAGGTTCGGCGTGTAGCCGGCGAACCAGGCGTTCTTACGGGCGTCGGTGGTACCGGTCTTGCCCGCGTTGTCCCGCCCGCTGAGGCCGGCCGTCTTGCCCGTACCGGAGTCGATCACGCCGCTGAGCAGCGTATTGATCTTGTCGGCGGTCGACTGCGACATCGCGCGCGAGCACTTCGACTTCGGCACGTCGAGCGCCTTGCCGTTGGGGTCGGTGATCGCGTCGATGGCGACGGGCGTGCAGTACGTGCCGCGGTTGGCGAACGCCGCGTACGCGGAGGCCATCGTGAGCGGCGAGAGACCCGTCGAGCCGAGGGTCATGGACGAGGGCACCTCGTCGACCTTCTTGCCGTTGCCCTGCACCACGCCCAGCTTGTCGGTCATCTTCACGACCGGGCACATGCCGATGTCGCCGATCATCTGCACGAAGTACGTGTTGATGGACTTGGCCATCGCCTCCTTGAGGCGGTACGGGCCGACCTCCGACTCGTTCTCGTTCTCCAGCTTGTAGCCGCCGTCGTTGACCCACGGCTTGCCGCTGCACGTCTGGACCCGGCTCGGGTACGGCATCTGGTACGGCGCCGGGTACTGCTTCGTCACCGACGTGCCCTTCTCCAGGGCCGCTGCCGCCACGAACGGCTTGAACGTCGAACCCGTCGGGAAGCCGAGGTTGGAGCCGCCGTCCCGGTAGTTGACGGAGTAGTTCATCTCCGACTCGTTCTTGCTCGCGTCGGAGCCGTACGGCTTGGACTGGCCCATGCCGAGGACCTTGCCGGTGCCGGGCTCGACGAACGCGCCCGCCGCGTCGACCTTGTCCGACTGGTAGACGTGGCGCTTGACCGAGTCCTCCACGGACTCCTGCGTCTGCGGGTCGAGCGTCGTCTTCACCGTCAGGCCGCCGCGGTTCCAGATCTTGGCCCGCTCCTCGGACGTCTTGCCATAGGCCGGGTTGTTGAGGAAGGAGTTCCTGACGTAGTCGCAGAAGAACGCCGCGCCGTGCTGCGCGGTGATGCAGCCGTTCTGCGGCCTGCTGACCTTCAGGCCGATCGGCGTCTCCTTGGCCTTGGCGGCCTCGGCCTGCGTGATGTCGTGCGTCTCCGCCATCCGCTGGAGCACGATGTTGCGCCGCTTCTTCGCCTCGGCCTCGTCGTTGACGGGGTCGTAGCGGCTGGGGGACTGCACGATGCCGGCGAGCATCGCCGACTCCTGGATGTTCAGGTCCTTGGCCGGCTTGGAGAAGTAGCGCTGGGCCGCGGCCTCGACGCCGTACGCCTGCTGCCCGAAGTACGTGATGTTCAGGTAGTTGTTGAGGATCTTCTTCTTGCCGACCTCGTTCTCCACCTGGATCGCGTACTTCAGCTCCTTGACCTTGCGGCCGATGGTCTGCTGAGTCGCCTGCGCCAGCTTGGTCGGGTCGTCGCCCGCCTCTTCCATGAAGACGTTCTTCACGTACTGCTGGGTGAGGGTGGAGGCGCCCTGCGAGACGCCGCCGTTCTGCGCGTTGGCGTTGATCGCGCGCAGGATGCCCTTCGCGTCGACGGCGCCGTGCTCGTAGAACCGCGAGTCCTCGATCGCGACGATCGCCTTCTGCATGTACGGCGAGATGTCGTCGAGCTTCACGACCGTGCGGTCGCGCGAGTAGACGGTCGCGATCTTCCCGCCCTCGTTGTCCAGGATCGTGGTGCGCTGGCTCAGCGGCGGGGTCTTCAACGTCGCCGGAATCTCGTCGAATCCCTCGACCGAGCCCTTGGCCGCGAGACCCAGCGCGCCTGCCGCGGGCAGGGCGATCCCCGCCAGCACGGCTCCTGCGAGCACGCTGACTCCGAGGAACTTGGCGGCCTGTTGGGCCGGCGACGTACCGCCGCCACCGCCCGAGCGCTTCTTTCCCATACGGGGCAGCCTACGTGTCGATTCTCCGGACAGCCGTATATGCCTTGGCCTAAGCTGCACTCAACTGTCACAGCAGTGCGGTCTCGTATCAAGATGCGGGACGACCCCGAATCGTTCCCGGTACGTATGAAGTGCCTCTTGTAGTCATTCTCGGACCCTTTCGCGCGTCTTCGCGTAGGGCTCAGGGGGCGTCCGACTTCGCCTTGTGTGTCACTCCACGCCCGTTGTGACTCAAGTGAACTGTCCCGGTTTGCCGGGGTTATTACGCATGTCCTTCGGTCACTCCGTCGGGTGATCTGCCGCTCACGCATAGTCCGTTCGGACCATTCAAGATTGGGCCCGAAGGGGGTGTTGCGCTGTGCCCACCTTCCGTAACGTCCTCAACTGGCGGCGGTGAATATGCCGCTGCCGCCGTGGGGGAGCCTCGATTCGGGAGAGGACGGCGCCGGTATGGGCTGGGTAGTCGACTGGAGTGCGCAGGCGGCCTGCCGCACTACCGATCCGGACGAACTGTTCGTTCAAGGAGCAGCGCAGAACCGGGCGAAGGCGGTGTGCACGGGATGCCCCGTGCGGACCGAGTGCCTGGCGGACGCGCTCGACAATCGCGTCGAGTTCGGCGTGTGGGGTGGCATGACGGAGCGGGAGCGTCGCGCGTTGCTGCGCAGGCGTCCGACCGTCACGTCATGGCGCACGCTGCTTGAGACAGCGCGTACGGAGTACGAGCGCGGCGCGGGCCTACTGCCCGTGGAACTGGAGAACGACGAGACGTACGAGAGGTACGCGGCCGTCGGTTAGCCGGCGTGCGCACCACTGTCCGTAGGAACTGTGGGAACCGTCGGAACTGTCCGTCGGGCCACGGACGTACGGCTCAAGCTCCGGCCGGAGTGCCACCGGCCGCGAGCCGTTCTCCGATGTCCCTGAGGCCTGCCAGGTCGTGTACGTCACCGGGCAGGGCCGCGACCTCGGTCACGGCGACCTCGGGATGCAGCGCGGTGAAGCGGTCACGCGTGCGCTGTTCGCGCGCGACCATCTGCATGCGCTCCGCGTGCAACCGCAGTAGTCCCGCGGTCAGTTGCTCAATGCCGGGCTCGGCCGTGGGGTCGGCCTCGGATGTTTCGGGGGATGCCTCGAAGGGCGCTTCGGAAGATGATTCGGGGGGTGCCTCGGGAGTGGCACGACCCTCTTCCTTCCCGCCCGTCTGATCCACAATGCGGCGCTCGTCAAGATTTTCCGCGGCGGCAAGCGCCCGCTCGGCCGAGAGCCGGCTCGCGCCGCTGCCGTGCACCCGGTTCAGTACGAGCCCGGCCAGCGGCATCTTCTCCGCGGCCAGCCGCTCCACGAAGTACGCGGCCTCGCGCAGCGCGTCCCGCTCGGGCGCGGCGACCACGAGGAACGCGGTGCCGGGCGCCTGCAGCAGCTTGTACGTGGCGTCCGCGCGCGTGCGGAAACCGCCGAACGTCGTGTCCATCGCGGCCACGAACGTCTGCACGTCGCGCAGGAGTTGACCGCCGAGCAGCTTGCCGAGCGTGCCGGTCATCATCGACATCCCGACGTTCAGGAACTTCATGCCCGCGCGCCCGCCGATCTTCGCCGGGGCCATGAGCAGCCGGATCAGCTTGCCGTCCAGGAACGAGCCGAGTCGCTGCGGCGCGTCCAGGAAGTCGAGCGCGGAGCGGGACGGCGGGGTGTCGACGACGATCAGGTCCCACTCGTCGCGGGACCTGAGCTGCCCCAGCTTCTCCATCGCCATGTACTCCTGCGTGCCCGCGAAGCCGGCCGAAAGCGACTGGTAGAAGGGGTTGTTCAGGATCGCCTTCGCGCGCTCCTCGTCCGCGTGCGCCTCGACGATCTCGTCGAACGTGCGCTTCATGTCGAGCATCATCGCGTGCAGCTCGCCGCCCGCGGAGTCGTCGAAGTCCTTCACCCGGCGCGGGGTGTTGTCCAGCGAGTCGATGCCCATGGACTGGGCGAGCCTGCGGGCCGGGTCGATGGTGAGGACGACGACCTTGCGGCCGCGCTCGGCGGCGCGCAGCCCGAGGGCGGCGGCCGTCGTGGTCTTGCCGACGCCACCGCTGCCGCAGCACACCACGATGCGGGTCTGCGGGTCGTCGAGCAGCGGGTCCACGTCGAGCGTGCCCTCAGGGGTCAGCGTCATGAATGGCGTCCCGTCATGAGTGGCGTCCTGTCCTGGATGCGGTTCCCTGAATCCCTTGGATCCCTTGCTGTCGCAGTTCCTCGGCGAGCGTGTAGAGCCCGGAGAGGTCGAGGCCCTCGGTGAGCAACGGCAGTTCGTGCAGCGGCAGGCCCGCCTCGGCGAGCTGGTCGCGCTGGGCGCGCTCCAGGGCGTAACGCTCGGCGTACTCCCCGGCCTGCGCGAGCAGCGGGCCGACGAGCCGCTTGGCGCTGCCGAGCCCGGCGGCCGTCAGGGCCTCGGTGACCGCAGGGCGGACCTCACCGTCGGAGGCCAGTGCCAGGGCGGGTTCCCCGAGAAGTGCGGGTCGCACCATGTTCACCATGATCCGTCCGACGGGCAGCTTCGCGGCGCGCAACTCGGCGACCCCGTCGAGGGTCTCCTGCACCGGCATCTCCTCGAGGAGGGTCACCAAGTGCACCGCGGTCTCACGGGACTTGAGGACCCGCATCACCGCCTGCGCCTGATTGTGTATCGGGCCCATCTTGGCGAGCCCCGCCACCTCGTCGTTCACGTTGAGGAACCGGGTGATGCGGCCGGTGGGCGGCGCGTCCATCACCACGTAGTCGTAGATGTAGCGCCCCTGCTTGTCTTTTCTGCGCACCGCCTCGCACGCCTTGCCCGTCAGGAGCACGTCCCGCAGGCCCGGCGCGATGGTGGTCGCGAAGTCGATCGCGCCCAGCTTCTTCAGGGCGCGGCCCGCGCTGCCCAGCTTGTAGAACATCTGGAGGTAGTCCAGCAACGCCAGTTCAGGGTCGATGGCGAGCGCGAACACCTCCCCGCCACCGGGCGCGACGGCGATCTTCCGCTCCTCGTAGGGGAGCGCCTCCGTCTCGAAGAGCTGTGCGATGCCTTGTCTGCCCTCCACCTCCACGAGGAGAGTGCGCTTTCCCTCGGTCGCGAGGGCGAGCGCGAGTGCAGCGGCGACCGTGGTCTTTCCGGTCCCGCCCTTGCCGCTGACGACCTGGAGCCTGCTCACGTATTCGAGCCTAACCAGTACGTCGGACATCCACGCAGCAGCCTCCGGAACGCTTCGGCCATGTCCGGACGGATACAGTCGGCCCCATGGCAAAGAAGTGGGAATACGCGACCGTGCCGCTCCTCGTGCACGCGACGAAGCAGATCCTGGACACCTGGGGCGAGGACGGCTGGGAGCTGGTCCAGGTCGTGCCGGGGCCGAACAACCCCGAGCAGCTGGTGGCGTACTTGAAGCGGGAGAAGGCCGCATGAGCGGGCAGGTGGAGGCGCGGCTCACCGAGCTGGGCCTGACCCTGCCGCCCGTCGTCCCCCCGGTCGCCGCGTACCAGCCGGCCGTGCAGTCCGGTGTGTACGTGTACACGGCGGGGCAGCTGCCCATGGTCGACGGCAAGCTGCCGCTGACCGGCAAGGTCGGCGACGAGGTCACCGACGAGCAGGCCAAGGACCTGGCCCGCACCTGCGCGCTGAACGCGCTCGCGGCGGTCAAATCCGTCGCCGGTGACCTGGACCGCATCGCGCGTGTCGTGAAGGTCGTCGGCTTCGTGGCCTCCGCCACCGACTTCACCGGCCAGCCCGGCGTCATCAACGGCGCGAGCGAGCTGCTCGGCGAGGTCCTCGGCGACAAGGGCGTGCACGCGCGCAGCGCCGTCGGCGTGGCCGTGCTGCCGCTGGACGCGCCGGTCGAGGTCGAGATCCAGGTGGAGCTCACCTCCGAGGCCTGAGCTGCCGTTCTCGTACGAGAGGCCGTCCACGATCTTCGTCGTGGGCGGCCTCTCGAACATCCGGCCGTCAGCGGTTAGCCTCCGGCCATGGCAAATGGGCAGTGGTATCCCCCGGAGTGGCCGGAACGCATCCGTGCCCTCGCCGACGGCACACTCACACCCGCGACTCCGCGCCGCGCGGCCACCGTGATGCTGCTCAGAGACGCCTCGCCCGGTGGCCCCGAGGTGCACATGCTCCGCAGACGTACGTCGATGAAGTTCGCGGCGGGCGCCTACGCGTATCCGGGCGGCGGCGTCGACCCGCGCGACGACGACCGGCTGGTCCGCTGGGCCGGTCCTTCGCTCCAGGTGTGGGCCGAGCGGCTCGGGGTGCCTGAGCGGGAGGCCCAGGCGATCGTCTGCGCCGCCGTGCGGGAGACGTTCGAGGAGGCGGGCGTGCTGCTCGCCGGACCGACCCCGGACACCGTCGTCGACGACACGACGGGCGAGCAGTGGCAGGCCGACCGGCAGGCGCTGATCGACCGGGACCTGTCCTTCGCCGGGTTCCTGGAGAACCGCGGCCTGGTGCTGCGCTCCGATCTGCTCGGCGCGTGGGCCCGCTGGATCACCCCCGAGTTCGAGCCGCGCCGCTACGACACGTGGTTCTTCGTGGCCGCGCTCCCGGCGGGTCAGCGCACCAGCGACGACTCCTCCGAGGCCGACCGCACGGTGTGGATCATGCCGGGGCGGGCCGCGGCGGAGTACGACCGGGGCGAGCTGACGATGATGCCGCCGACGATCGCGACGTTGCGCACCCTGGAGGCGTACGACGACGTGCGCGGCGCCCTCGCGGGGGCGGCGGGGCGAGATCTCACGCCCGTACTCGCGCAGGCGCGCATGGAGGAGGACGAGCTGGTGCTGTCCTGGCCGGGACACGACGAGTTCACCAAGCACATCCCGACCGGGAACAGCGACAGCAACGGGGGAGCCTCCTCATGACCGAAGCCGCGGCCCTGCCCGGCCAGCCGCGCGGCGTCGTCCTCACGGGCCCCGCCACCGCCCGCGCGGTCAACGTCCTGGCGCCCAACGCCTCCGCGATGACCCTCGACGGCACCAACACCTGGATCGTCGCCGAACCGGACAGCGACCTCGCCGTCGTCATCGACCCGGGACCGCTGGACGACGCGCATCTGCACGCCGTCCTCGACATCGCCGAGAAGGCGGGCAAGCGGGTCGCGCTCACCCTCCTCACGCACGGGCACCCGGACCACGCCGAAGGGGCGGGCCGGTTCGCCGAGTTGACCGGGACGAAGGTGCGGGCGCTCGACCCGGCGCTGCGGCTCGGCGACGAGGGCCTGGCCGCCGGAGACGTGATCACCACGGGCGGCCTGGAGCTGCGCGTCGTACCGACCCCTGGCCACACCGCTGACTCCCTCTGCTTCCATCTCCCCGCCGACCAGGCCGTGTTGACCGGCGACACGATCCTCGGGCGCGGCACGACGGTGGTCGCCCACCCGGACGGCCGCCTCGGCGACTACCTGGACTCGCTGCGCCGCCTGCGCTCCCTGACGGTCGACGACGGCGTGCACACGGTCCTGCCGGGCCACGGCCCGGTCCTGGAGGACGCCCAGGGCGCCGTCGAGTTCTACCTGGCACACCGCGCGGGCCGCCTCGCCCAGGTGGAAACGGCCGTCGAGAACGGCTACGTGTCCGCCCCCGACGTCGTGACACACGTCTACGCGGACGTGGACCGCTCCCTGTGGCCGGCAGCCGAACTGAGCGTGCGGGCACAGTTGGACTATCTGCGGGAGCATGGGTTGATCTAGAGCGCCCCGATAAAGCCCCCGCGGCGATTGAGCGGCGGGGTCCGGGGCAGAGCCCCGATCTTTTCAGCCCGCTCTTCGGACGAGAGCCCGCGGGGCCCGGGGCGGAGCCCCGCGACCGCAACCCACGCCGGGGCCAAGGCCGCGGGGCTCCGCAACTCACTCGCCGCCGGGGCCAACCGCAGGGGCCCGCACCTCACTCGCCGCCGGGCCCCACCCACCCGATGCCAAGCGCAGCGAGCCGCGGCGGATCCGCGATGATGTCGACTCCGACGACCTTGCCGTCCCGGAACGTGAAGGCGAGCACCGAGACGACCTGGCCGCGAGGCGCCTGCACGATGCCGAGGCCGTCGCCGACGAACGCCGGGTACGCCGCCTGCGCCAGCTTCCCGTAGAACGCGGCCTGCTTGGCCACCGCCAGGCTCCCGCGCAGCAGCCCGGAGGCGGTGCCGCTGCCCGCGTCGACCCGCAACAGGACGTCCGGGTCGAGGAGTTCCAGGAGCGCCTCGAAGTCACCCGCGCGCGTGGCGGCCAGCCAGGCGCGGACGACCTCGCGCTGCCGGGCCAGCGGCGTGTCCCGGGGCGCGGTCGCCCCCTGCACCCGGCGCCGCGCCCTGCTCGCCATCTGCCGGGTCGCCGCGGGGGTGCGCTCCACGATGGGGGCGAGCTCCTCGAACGGCACGGCGAACATGTCGTGCAGCACGAAGGCGAGGCGTTCGGCGGGCGCGAGCGTGTCGAGCACGACGAGCAGCGCGAGCCCTACGGAGTCCGCGAGTTCGGCCTCGTGAACGGGGTCGGCGGGCCGGATCACCGGGTCGGGGACGCGGGTCTCGGCGGGCCCGAGCGCCTCGTGCTCGAAGGGCTCCTCGCGGCGCGCCGTGCGGGTGCGCAGCATGTCCAGGCAGATCCGCCCGACGACGGTCGTCAGCCAGCCGCTCAGGTTCCGCACCTCGTCGGTGTCCGCCCGCTGAAGCCGCAGCCACCCCTCCTGAACGGCGTCCTCGGCCTCGCTCAGCGAACCGAGCATCCGGTACGCCACGGCACGCAGCCGCCCTCGCTCCTCCTCGAAACGGGTGACGAGATCGGGCGGCTGTGTCATGAAGAGCTCCCCTGTGTGCCTCTACGTAGACGGGTCCCGCTATGTGTGTCGCTGTGGGGCTCTACGTAGACGGGTCCCGCCACGAGGTGTGGCGGGACCCGTCTACGTAAGCGTGTGGAGTCAGCGCGAGCGCTTCGCGAGGCGCTCCACGTCCAGGAGGATCACGGCGCGGGCCTCCAGGCGGAGCCACCCGCGGCCCGCGAAGTCCGCGAGCGCCTTGTTGACCGTCTCGCGGGAGGCGCCGACCAGCTGGGCCAGCTCTTCCTGCGTCAGGTCGTGCACGACGTGGATGCCCTCCTCGGACTGCACACCGAAGCGGCGCGACAGGTCGAGGAGCGCACGGGCCACACGGCCGGGCACGTCGGAGAAGACCAGGTCGGACATCTGGTCGTTGGTCTTGCGCAGGCGCCGGGCGACGGCGCGCAGCAGCGCCGTGGCCACCTCGGGCCGTGCGTTCAGCCAGGGCTGGAGGTCGCCGTGGCCGAGGCCGAGCAGCTTGACCTCGGTGAGGGCGCTGGCGGTGGCGGTGCGGGGGCCCGGGTCGAACAGCGACAGCTCGCCGATCAGCTCGCCGGGGCCGAGGACGGCGAGCATGTTCTCGCGCCCGTCGGGGGAAGTGCGGTGGAGCTTCACCTTGCCCTCGGTGACCACGTACAGGCGGTCTCCGGGGTCGCCCTCGTGGAACAGGGCGTCGCCGCGTGCGAGGGTCACCTCACTCATGGAGGCGCGGAGCTCCGCGGCCTGCTCGTCATCGAGCGCCGCGAAGAGCGGGGCGCGCCGCAGAACGTCGTCCACGAGTTTCTCTCCTATGTCGCCTGCATCGGGAGTGGACCCGATCGAATCGACCGGATCGCCCCGGTTGTCGATCATTTCCACTGCCCATTTTGCCGGACGGTCCAAACAGTGTGATCAGTCACTCGTACACAAGTCTGCCGCACCCGCGCCACAACCCGAGGGGGAGGGGGCCAATCGTGGAGCGATCCGGCGGCTTCGGGGCGGATGTCAGTGCCGGGCTTTAGGCTGGCCGAGTGTTCAAAAAGCCGGTGAGAGCGCAGGCGAAGGGGGTTGTGGCGGTGGTGGGTGACCTTGATTCCGCTGTCGGCGAACAGGCGCAGAAAGGTGCCCCCGAGGCCGTGACCCGAGGGTCGGAGACCGTGTCGGTGAGCATGATCGGGGCCGCGCCCGTACTCAAGTCCGTGTCCGCACAGGGGAAGGCCGCCTAGCGATGTCCGCGCCCGCGAAAAAGACCGCCGCGAAGGCGGCCACCTCGAAGAAGGCGGCTGCCCCGAAGAAGACGGCCACCTCGAAGAAGGCGTCCGCCGCTCCGAAGAAGTCCGCCACGAAGGCCGCCGCCCCGAAGCAGCCCACCGTCGCGAAAAAGTCGGCCGCGCGCCCCGAGACGCACACCGCGCTCGTCCGCCGCGCCCGGAAGATCAACCGCGAGCTCGCGGAGGTGTACCCGTACGCCCACCCGGAGCTGGACTTCGAGAATCCCTTCCAGCTCCTGGTGGCCACGGTGATGTCGGCCCAGACGACGGACCTGCGGGTCAATCAGACGACGCCGGCCCTGTTCGCGAAGTACCCGACCCCCGAGGACCTGGCCGCGGCCAACCCGGAGGAGGTCGAGGAGCTGATCCGGCCGACCGGCTTCTTCCGCGCCAAGACGCGCTCGATCATGGGCCTGGCCAAGGCGCTCAGCGAGGACTTCGGCGGCGAGGTGCCCGGCCGCCTCGAAGACCTGGTCAAGCTGCCCGGCGTGGGCCGCAAGACAGCCTTCGTGGTGTTGGGGAACGCGTTCGGGAGGCCCGGCATCACCGTCGACACGCACTTCGGCCGCCTGGTGCGCCGCTGGAAGTGGACCGACGAGACGGACCCCGACAAGGTCGAGCGGGCGATCGGCGAGCTCTTCCCGAAGAGCGAGTGGACCCAGCTCAGTCACAACGTGATCTTCCACGGCCGCCGTATCTGCCACTCCCGCAAGCCGGCCTGCGGCGCCTGCCCGATCGCCCCGCTCTGCCCGGCGTACGGGGAGGGCGAGACGGACCCGGACAAGGCGGAGAAGCTGCTCAAGTACGAGAAGGGCGGCTTCCCCGGCCAGCGCCTCAAGCCCCCGCAGTCCTACCTGGACGCGGGCGGCCTCCCGGCGCCGCCCCTGGCCGGCCGGGAGGCGTGACGGACCGCATCGGAGGGCAGTCGGGGCTTGGCCCAGCACACCGCGAGGGGGCGGCGATGAAGCACGTGAGCGAGGTCGGCGGGATGAGCGGCGGGGCGAAGGGGGCGGCCGGGGCGCACGGCACGGCGGGGGCGTACGGGCCGGGTGGCCCGCCTCCCTTCGACGTGACGCTCCGCACCGAGGGCCTGCCCGCCTGGCTGGACCCCGTGGCCCACGCTGCCGCCACGGTCCGCGGAGAGCAGCTCAGCCGCTTCCTGCCGCCGGAGAGCGGGGCCGGGCGGCAGTCCGCCGTGCTGATCCTGTTCGGCGAGGGGGAGCGCGGACCCGAGCTGCTGCTCATGGAGCGCTCCGGCTCGCTCAGATCCCACGCGGGCCAGCCCTCCTTCCCCGGTGGCGCCCTCGACCCGGAGGACGGCGACCCGCTCGGAGACGGGCCGCTGCACGCCGCGCTGCGGGAGGCGTGGGAGGAGACCGGCCTCGACCCGGGCGGCGTCCAGCTCTTCGGCGTGCTGCCGAAGCTGTACATCCCGGTGAGCAGCTTCGTCGTCACGCCCGTACTTGGTTGGTGGCGGGTGCCCTCACCCGTCGCGGCGGTCGACCCGGCGGAGACGGCGCGCGTCTTCACGGTCCCCGTGGCGGATCTCACGGACCCGGAGAACCGGGCGACGACGGTCCACCCGAGCGGCCACAAGGGCCCTGCCTTCCTGGTGGAGTCGGCTCTGGTCTGGGGGTTCACCGCGGGCGTGATCGACCGGCTGCTGCACTACGCGGGGTGGGAGCGCCCCTGGGACCGATCAAAGACGGTCCCACTCGATTGGCGGTCGTGACAGGGTGGGCGCCGTGAATCACGAGCAGGGGCCGACAGGGGCGAGGCGAGATGCAAGGCGGGGCGTGAATCGGTGAACGTGCTGGACTTCCTGCTGCTCGCCGCGGCCGTGTGGTTCGCGATCGTCGGCTACCGCCAGGGTTTTGTCGTCGGCATCCTGTCGGTGATCGGGTTCCTCGGCGGCGGCCTCGTCGCGATCTATGCGCTGCCCCTCCTGTGGGACGCGATCACCAGTGACGCGGAGGTCACCACGACCGCCGCGGTCGTCGCCGTGGTCGTCGTGATCGTCTGCGCCTCCGTCGGACAGGCGTTCACCACGCACTTGGGCAACAAGCTGCGCAGGTACATCACTTGGTCCCCGGCCCGCGCGCTCGACGCGACGGGCGGCGCGGTGGTCAACGTGGCGGCGATGCTCCTGGTGGCCTGGCTGATAGGTTCCGCGCTGGCCGGCACCACCCTGCCCACGCTCGGCAAGGAAGTACGCAGCTCGAAGGTGCTGTTGGGCGTCTCGCAGGCGCTGCCCACGCAGGCGGACACCTGGTTCGCGGACTTCTCCTCGACCCTCGCGCAGAACGGGTTCCCGCAGGTCTTCAGCCCGTTCGCGAACGAGCCGATCGCCGACGTGAAGCCGCCGGACCCGGCGCTCGCGGGCAGCCAGGTGGCGCGCAACGCGAAGCGGTCCATCGTCAAGGTCGTTGGCCAGGCGCCCAGTTGCGGCAAGGTCCTCGAGGGCACCGGCTTCGTCTTCTCCGACCGCCGCGTGATGACGAACGCGCATGTGGTCGGCGGTGTCGACGAACCCACCGTCCAGATAGGCGGCGAGGGCGTGAAGTACGACGCGAAGGTCGTGCTCTACGACTGGAAGCGCGACATCGCGGTCCTGGACGTGCCGGCCCTGCAGGCGCCCCCGCTCCAGTTCTCGGAGGCCGACGCGCAGCGCGGCGGCGGCGCGATCGTCGCGGGCTTCCCGGAGAACGGCGCGTACGACGTCCGCCCCGCGCGCGTGCGCGGGCGCATCACGGCGAACGGCCCGGACATCTACCACCGGGGCACCGTGCGCCGCGATGTGTACTCGTTGTTCGCGACGGTCCGTCAGGGCAACTCCGGCGGACCGCTGCTCACCCCCGACGGCCACGTCTACGGCGTGGTGTTCGCCAAGTCGCTCGACGACTCGGAGACGGGCTACGCGCTGTCCGGCGACGAGATCAGCACCGACATCGCGCGCGGCCGTACGGCGAACCAGCAGGTCGACACGGACGCCTGCGCGCTGTAGCCGACCAGCCGTGGAACCCGGCCGGATCGCCAGGTACGGAAGGGCTGTTCAGCCCCGCCCACCGTGCCGGATCCGCGCCGACACCCACCGGGCGCGGCGCCGCAGAATGCGAGGAATGCCCAGCCGGGGATCGTGCGCCGACCAGCCGTCAGGCGCTCCTCTCCGGGGAGAGCCCAGCGTCATCGCTGGGCGGCGATTGCGTGCTGCGTCACTGTAGTCGTGCGTCCAGCCCATACCCCGACGTGTGCCCCTGCCCCATGGTCGGTAACCGCCCTCACACTCCCCAAAATGGCGTATGCGCCGGGCAATTGGCCGTTCGAAGCACAGGCGTTCCCCTCGGCAATCCTTCACCAAACAGGGCTCACCGGTCCGGTTCGGGATCCTTCAGCCAGTTGACCAGTTCCTTGGAGAACGCGGCCGGATCCTCCTCGTGCGGGAAGTGCCCGAGGCCGTCGAAGAGGCGCCAGCGGTAGGGGGCCTCCACGTACTCGCCGGAGCCCGCCGCGCTGCGCGTGCGCATCACCGGGTCGAGGGAGCCGTGCACGTGCAGCGTCGGCACGCGCACGGGGCGCTTCATCCGCCGGTTGAACTGGATCCCGTCGGGGCGCGCGAGGGAGCGCACCATCCACCGGTACGGCTCGATCGAGCAGTGCGCGGTCGACGGGATGGACATGGCCTGCCGGTACGTCTTCACCGTCGCGTCGTCGGGCTGGTGCGGCCCCGACCAGTCCCGGACCAGCTTGCCCACCAACTCGCTGTCGTTCGCGAGCAGCTGACGCTCGGGCAGCCAGGGGCGCTGGAAACCCCAGACGTACGATCCCGAGCGCGACTGCCGGTAGTCCGCCAGCATCGCCGAGCGCCACCGGCGCGGATGCGGCATCGAGGAGACCACGAGCCGACGCACCAGCTTGGGCCGCATCACGGCCGCGGTCCAGGCGAGATATCCGCCGAGGTCATGGCCGACGAGCGCCGCGTCGGGCTCGCCGAGCGAGCGCACCACTCCGGTGATGTCGAGCGCGAGGTTCGCCGGGTCGTAGCCCCGCGGCGTACGGTCGCTGCCGCCCACCCCTCGCAGGTCCATCGCCACGGCCCTGAAGCCCGCGTCGGCGAGCGCGACGAGCTGGTGCCGCCACGTCCACCAGAACTGCGGGAAGCCGTGCAGGAGCAGGACCAGCGGCCCGTCCCCCATCTCGGCGATGTGGAAGCGCGCGCCGTTGGCCGCGACGTCCCGGTGGGTCACCTTGTGCCCGCCGGGAACGTCGAGGAGTACGAAGGACGCGGGCGGCTGGGCCGAAGGAGTGGCAGGGTCCGTCATGCAGACGAGCGTGCCACAGCCTCGATGGCCTTTGTGTCATGCCCGTCCGCGGTCACCTCGCGGGGGTGCGGCTTGGCGTTCTGCAGTACGCCTGCCGTCTCCTTGAACGAGGCTGCGGTCTTCTGCGGCCCCTTGCCCTGCTTGGCCTTCTTGGCGAAGACGACGCCGATGAGCGCGAGCAGCAGGAAGATGACCACGCTCGCGGCGAAGGACAGCAGGAAGCACCAGGCCATGTTCCAGCCGCCGTCGCCGTTGAACCCGCCGGTCCACGCGTTGATCCCGTACGCGAGCGCGAAGCTCAGCATCGGCAGCGAGAAGGTCAGGACGACCACTCCCGCCATGAACGCGCCACCACTGGTCGCGCCGCGCTTCACGTCCTTTTTGAGCTGCGCCTTCGCGAGGGCGATCTCGTCGTGCACCAGCGCGGACATCTCGGCCGTCGCCGATGCGAACAGCTGGCCGACGCTGCGTTCGGCGCCGACCGGGTTGTCGTCGGGTGCGCTCATCGCGTACTCCCCTGTTCTTCTGTGGCTGCTTCGTATGCGCGTACTGCGCGGATTCTCCGTCAGATCATGCCGGACGCTCGTCCTCGCCGCCTGCCCCGGCCGCCACTTGCGCAAGCCTTCGGTGTTCCGCGGCTTTCCGCTCGTAGATCTCGGCCATCCGAAGGTGGTACTCCGGTTTGCCCACCTCGTAGATGTCCGGGACCCCGGAGAGGTCCTCGTCGCGCTCCTCGTCCTCCCACAGGGCCCGGTACTTGGCGTTCCGGATCTTCAGCAGCACGCTCGCGATCACCGCCGCGATCAGCGAGCCCATCAGCACGGACGCCTTGATCTCGTCCGTCAGCAACGGGTCGTCGGTGAAGGCGAGTTCCCCGATGAGCAGCGAGACCGTGAAGCCGATGCCGGCGAGCGAGGCCACCGCGAACACATCGGGCCAGGCCAGCTCGTCGGAGAGCGAGGCCTTGGTGAACCGGGCGGTCAGCCACGTACCGCCGAAGATCCCGACGGCCTTGCCGACGACGAGACCCAGCACCACGCCCAGCGTCTCCGGCTTGGTGAAAACGTCGCCCAGGGCCCCGCCCGACACCGCGACACCGGCGCTGAACAGCGCGAACAGCGGCACCGCGAGCCCCGCCGAGAGCGGCCGCACCAGGTGCTCGATGTGCTCGCCGGGCGACTGCTCCTCGCCCTCCTCGCGGTGGCAGCGCAGCATCAGGCCCATGGCGACACCGGCGATGGTGGCGTGGACGCCGCTGTTGTACATCAGCCCCCAGATGACCAGGGCCAGCGGTACGTAGATGTACCAGCCGCGCACCCGCTTCTTCAGCAGCAGCCAGAAGACGGCGAGACCGAGGAACGCGCCGCCGAGCGCGGCGAAGTTCAGGTCGTCCGTGAAGAAGATCGCGATGATCAGGATCGCGAAGAGGTCGTCGACGACGGCGAGGGTGAGCAGGAACGCGCGCATGGCGCTCGGCAGCGAGGTGCCGATGACGGCGAGGACGGCGAGCGCGAAGGCGATGTCGGTGGCGGTCGGCACGGCCCAACCGCTCATCGAGCCGCCGCCGACCGCGTTGACGATCACGTACACGATCGCGGGTGTCGCCATGCCGCAGAGGGCGGCGACGACGGGCAGCGCGGCGGCCTTGGGGTCGCGCAGATCACCGGCGACGAGCTCGCGCTTGAGTTCGATGCCGGCGACGAAGAAGAAGATCGCGAGCAGCCCGTCGGCGGCCCAGTGCTCGATGGAGAGGTCGAGGCCGAGCGCGCCGGGCCCCAGATGGAAATCGCTGACGGCCTCGTAGCTGTGGTGCAGGGCCGGGATGTTGGACCAGACGAGCGCGGCGATCGCCGCCACCAGGAGCAGGACGCCGCCGACGGTCTCGGTGCGCAGCGCGTCGGCCACGAAGGTCCGCTCGGGCAGCGAGAGCCGGCCGAGTGCCTTACGGTCCTGCTTGTTCTTGGGCGCGCTCACGGGTGAGACCTCCGGTCGGGTACGGCTGACTACGTTGCCGACCAGACTTCCCGGCGCACCTTTTGGATCCCTGTCGCGTTCTTGACGCGATCCTCACCCTACCGGGTGCGCGGGCCTGCTTGGTGATCATCACCATACGCACGAAACGGGCACCCGGCGCGCTCGCCGGATGCCCGTTCCCGTGGGTTCGTACGCGGGTCAGTCCTCGCTGGACGCCGAGGGCAGCTCCGCCTGGATCAGGTCCATCACGGAGGAGTCGGCGAGCGTCGTGACGTCTCCCACCGCCCGGTTCTCCGCGACGTCGCGCAGGAGGCGGCGCATGATCTTGCCGGAGCGCGTCTTGGGCAGCTCGGCGACCGGCAGGATCCGCTTGGGCTTGGCGATCGGGCCGAGGGACGTGCCCACGTGGTTGCGGAGGTCCGCCACCAGCGAGGCGTCGTCCGCGTTCGCGCTGCCGCGCAGGATCACGAAGGCGACGATGGACTGTCCGGTCGTTTCGTCGGCGGCGCCGACCACGGCGGCCTCGGCGACGGACGGGTGCGAGACGAGCGCGGATTCGACCTCGGTCGTCGAGATGTTGTGCCCGGAGACGAGCATGACGTCGTCGACCCGGCCGAGCAGCCAGATGTCGCCGTCCTCGTCCTTCTTGGCACCGTCACCGGCGAAGTACTTGCCCTCGAAGCGCGACCAGTACGTGTCGATGAACCGCTGGTCGTCGCCCCAGATGGTGCGCAGCATCGAAGGCCACGGCTCGGTGAGGGCGAGATAGCCACCCCCGCCGTTCGGCACCTCGTTCGCCTCGTCGTCGAGGACGGTCGCGGAGATACCCGGCAGCGCGCGCTGGGCGGAGCCCGGCTTGGTCTCGGTGACGCCCGGCAGCGGCGAGATCATGATCGCGCCGGTCTCGGTCTGCCACCAGGTGTCCACGACGGGGCACTTGTCGGCGCCGAAGTTCTTCCGGTACCAGACCCAGGCCTCGGGGTTGATCGGCTCGCCCACTGACCCGAGCACGCGCAGGCTGCTCAGGTCGAACTTCGCGGGGATCTCGTCGCCCCACTTCATGAACGTACGGATCAGGGTGGGCGCCGTGTAGAGGATCGTGACGCCGTACTTCTGCACGATCTCGGAGATGCGGCCCTGGTGCGGGGTGTCCGGGGTGCCCTCGTAGATGACCTGCGTCGCGCCGTTCGAGAGCGGGCCGTACGTGATGTACGAGTGTCCGGTGACCCAGCCGATGTCGGCGGTGCACCAGTAGACGTCCGTCTCCGGCTTCAGGTCGAAGACCGCGTGGTGCGTGTACGACGCCTGCGTCAGGTAGCCGCCCGACGTGTGCAGGATGCCCTTCGGCTTACCCGTCGTACCCGACGTGTACAGGATGAACAGCGGCTGCTCGGCGTCGAAGGCCTGCGGCGTGTGCTCGGTGGACTGGCGGCCGACGGTCTCGTGCCACCACAGGTCGCGGCCCTCGGTCCAGGCCACTTCCTGCTCGGTGCGCTGCACGACCAGAACGTGCTCGACCGATACGCGGGTCAGCGCCTCGTCGACCGCGGGCTTGAGCGCGGACGGCTTGCCGCGCCGGTAGCCGCCGTCGGAAGTGATGACAACCTTGGCGTCGGCGTCCTCGATGCGCTTGGCGATGGCGTCGGCCGAGAAGCCGCCGAAGACCACCGAGTGCGCGGCGCCGATGCGCGCGCAGGCGAGCATCGAGATGACCGCTTCCGGGATCATCGGCAGGTAGACGGCGACCCGGTCGCCGGTCTGAACGCCCAGCTCGGTCAGGGCATTTGCGGCCTGGCTGACCTCGTCCTTGAGCTCGGCGTAGGTGATCGCGCGGCTGTCGCCGGGCTCGCCCTCGAAGTGGATCGCGACGCGGTCGCCGTTTCCTGCCTCTACGTGGCGGTCGACGCAGTTGTACGCGACGTTGAGCTTGCCGTCCTTGAACCACTTGGCGAACGGCGGGTTCGACCAGTCGAGCGTCTCGGTCGGCTCGGTGTCCCAGGTGAGGCGGCGGGCCTGCTCGGCCCAGAAACCGAGCCGGTCAGCCTTGGCCTGCTCGTACGCCTCGGCCGTGACGTTGGCGTTCGCGGCCAGGTCAGCGGGCGGCGCGAAGCGTCGCTCCTCCTTCAAGAGGTTGGCCAGGCTTTCGTTGCTCACGACGCTTCTCCCATGCAGTGTTTGTGTCGGAGGCGACCGTTGTGTCCCAGGCCACAGCTCATCAGACCGCGACCCCTGGTGACAAGGGGGGTCCGCGAATTGGTTTAGACCTGTACGCGTAGGGCTCCCGACCTGGTCGGGAGCCCTACGGTCTCATCTGATTGCACGGAGGCGGGGACGGGTCGGTTCAGGCCCGCGTGGCGCTGCCTCCGTCGAGGCTGCCGTCGAGGGCGGTGGCCCCGACCTGTCCGAAGACCGGGTCGGCCTCGTCGAGCAAGTACGCCTGCGCCTCCCCGACATGGAAGTACATGCCGTGCAGTTCGAGCGCGCCCCGCTCCAGGGCGCGCGCCACGCACTCGTGCTCGCGCAAGTGCTCCAACTGCTGGACGACATTGGTCAGGCAGAGCTGCTCGACCGTGTCGGCGGGCGCCCGCCCCGCGAGCCGCGCCCACGGCAGCCCTGCGTCGGACATCCGCTCCAGGCTCGGCATCCCGTGCCGCAGCCAGCGCTTGAGCGGTGTGAGCGCCCCGTGGCCGCTCGGGGGACTGCTCAACAGCGCCTGCATCGCCCCGCATCCGGAGTGCCCGCACACGGTGATCGACTGGACCTCGAGCACGTCCACGGCGTACTCGATGGCGGCGGCCACCGAGTCGTCCGCGCTCTCGGCGCCGGGCAGGGGCACGAGGTTGCCCACATTCCTCACGACGAACAGATCACCAGGACCGCTCGACGTGATCATCGACGTGACGAGCCGGGAGTCGGCGCACGTCAGGAACAGCTGCGTGGGCTTCTGCCCCTCGCGCGCGAGCCGCGCCAGCTCCTCGCGCACCAGCGGCGCCGTATTGCGCTGGAACGCGCTGATCCCGGTGGCCAGTTGATGCCCGCCGGCCCGCCGCGGCTCGATGGCCCGGGGCGCCGCCGCCGGGTCGTGCGAGGGCCGGTCGCAGTGGTGGTTGCGCCACGGCGTCCAGGGGCGGCAGCAGGTGTGGCTCGCGCGCGCGGGTTCGGCGATCCTGGCCCCTCCGCGCCCGGCCACCTCGACCTTGCCGCCCTGCGTGGTGTGCGACTTCTGCCAGTCCTGCAGCGCCTCGTACGCGGCGTGGTCCATGAAGGACCCGTCCAGCTCCACGACGCAGTCCGCGGTGTGCGGCACCTGGTGCAGGGTCCGGCTGAGCCGGGGCACCGCGAGGAACGTCAACTGCCCCCGTACGCGCACGTGGTGGACGCCGCGGGAATCCACCTCGTGCGTGATGCGGGTGCGCGCGAGGCGGTGCAGGGCGACGCCGACGGCGACCGCGACGCCGAGCCCGACGCCTTCGAGCACGCCGAAGACGACGACGCCGAGGGTGGTGACCACGTACACCAGGACCTCACGGTGGCGGGTGACCGTGCGGATGTGGTTCAGGGACACCATCTGGATGCCGACCGCCATCACCAGGGCGGCGAGCGCGGCGAGCGGGATCAGCTCCAGGACGGGGACCAGGAGCAGCGTGGCGGCTACTACCCAAACGCCGTGCAGCATCGAGGAGTTCCCGCTCACGGCGCCCGCGTTCACGTTCGCCGAACTGCGCACCGCGACCCCGGCGACGGGCAGCCCGCCGAGCGATCCGGAGACGATGTTCGACGCGCCCTGCGCGAGCAGCTCCCGGTCCAGGTTCGAGCGGCGCATCGCGGGCGGCAGGTCCGAGCGCTTGGCGGTCATCTTGTCCACGGCGACCGCCCCGAGCAGCGACTGCACGCTGCACACGAGCGTGGTCGTCAGGACGGCGGCGACGAGGCCGAGCACGGGCCCGTCCGGAAGCCCGGCGAGCGCATGGCTGCTCCAGGAGGGCAGATCGACCTCGGGCAGGCTGAGCCCGAGCAGCGCGGCGGTCACGCTCGCGGCGGTCACGGCGATGAGCGCGGCCGGCACCTTGCGCGCGAAGCGGCCGATCCGCCCCGGGATGCGCGGCCAGGCGAGCAGCACCGTGAGCGTGAGCGCGCTGACGCCCAGGGCGGCGGGCTGGGCATCCGCCAACTGCTGCGGCAGGGACGCCACGTTGGCGAGCACGGAGCTCTCGGGGGAGCCGCCGAGCATGATGTGCAGCTGGGCGACGGCGATGGTGACACCGATGCCGGCGAGCATGCCGTGGACGACGGCGGGGCTGACGGCGAGGGCGGTGCGGGCCACTCGTAGGCAGCCGAGGCCGAGTTGGGCGAGGCCGGCGAGGACGGTGACGGCGCAGGTGGTCCGCCATCCGTAGCGCTGGATCAGCTCGGCGGTGACGACGGTGAGGCCCGCGGCGGGCCCGCTGACCTGGAGCGGCGCTCCGCCGACGCAGCCGGCGACGATACCGCCGACGGCGGCGGCGACGAGCCCCGACTCCAGGGGCGCGCCGGTCGCGAGGGCGATGCCCAGGGACAGCGGCAGGGCGATGAGGAAGACCGCGATGGACGCGGAGAAGTCGGCTCCCGCGATGCGGAAGCGGCGGGGCGTGGGCGGTGGACTGTGTGCGGTGCGGGCGGCGTCCGAGGGCTCGCCCGTCCGGCCGGAGTCACTGGTGTGGGTGGATACGCAGGCTGACATGGTTTCCCGTCTCCTCCGGGGTGCAGCGCGGTCGCGGAATGTGGGGTGACCCCTTGCGGTGGGCGGGGTCGATCGCGGCCGTGGTTCACGGCGTGCAGCGGCGGGATGAAATCAACGCTCAGTAGCGGTCGGTAAATGAATCGTAATGCAGAGTAAAGATTGTGGCCGGATAAAAGGTGCAAATGGGTTACCAGTTCACGCTCAGTAGTGAATAAGAAGGCTTGTCGGCTTGTCGGACTAATTCGGTTCGGCCCTCGTGTCACCGTGACGGCGTTGTCCGTGCATAACGGGCATTCATCTCTTTTCACCGCCACACAAGCCGACTCCAGGAAGAAGGTGGGCGGAAGATGGCCGCCACCCACAGGATTGCCGCCAAGCGGCTCGCCGCGGGCATCACCGCCGCCGCGGCGTGCGCCGCGGCACTCGCCGGATGCGCCACCGGGAAAACCGGCGGATCCAGCGAGCACCGCACCGTGAAGACCAAGCCCCAGCAGGGTGCCCCCGGCCCGAAGAAGGCCAAGCCGGGCAGCGCGATCAAGCTGATCGGCGACGGCTCGACCGCGTACACCGGGCGGCAGCCGAACCTGCCACGGGCCGAGCGCCTCAGACCGGGGCAGAAGCCGCCGCAGTTCGTGGTCTTCTCCTGGGACGGCGCGGGCGAGGACAGCCAGAAGCTCTTCTCGCACTTCCGTAAGGTCGCGAAGGAGAACAACGCGGCCATGACGTACTTCCTGAGCGGCGTGTATCTGCTCCCGGAGGGCAAGGCGGGCAAGTACCACGCGCCGCAGCACTCGGCCGGCCGCTCGGACATCGGCTTCAACGACGCCAAGGGAATCAAGGACACCGTCGAGCAACTGCGCGGCGCCTGGCTCGAGGGCAACGAGATCGGCACTCACTTCAACGGCCACTTCTGCGGCAAGAACGGCGGAGTGGGCCAGTGGTCGGTGGCCGAGTGGAAGAGCGAGATCAAGCAGGCCAAGTCGTTCGTGAAGGGCTGGAAGTCCAACTCGGGCCTGAACCGGTCAGCGCCGCTGCCCTTCGACTACGACAAGGAGCTCATCGGCGCCCGCACCCCCTGCCTCGAGGGCAAGGACAACTTCACGCGCGCCGCGAGCGAGCTCGGCTTCCGCTACGACACCAGCGGCGTCAACAACCAGGTCTGGCCCAAGAAGAAGAACGGCCTGTGGGACCTGTCGATGCAGCTCGTCCCGTTCAAGGGCCACTCCTACGAGCAGCTGACCATGGACTACAACTTCATGGTCAACCAGTCCGGCACGGCGACCCAGGGCGATCCCGCGAAGCGCGAGTACTGGGGTGACCAGATGCGCGACAGCCTGCTCGCGGGCTTCGACCGCGCCTACAAGGGCAACCGCGCGCCGCTCGTCATCGGCAACCACTTCGAGTCCTGGAACGGCGGCACCTATATGCGCGCCGTCGAGGAGACGGTCGAGAAGGTCTGCAAGAAGCCCGACGTCCGCTGCGTCTCCTTCCGGCAGCTCACCGACTGGCTCGACGCCCAGGACCCGAAGACCCTGAAGAAGCTCGGCGGTCTCGGCGTGGGCGAGGGCCCGAAGAAGGGCTGGGAGTCCTACCTCGGCGGCAAGCGGGCCCCGGCCCCGAAGGGGGTACCGGGAGCCCCGGCCGCCAAGTCGTAGGTACCGTCCGGCACTTGCTCAGGCAGTAGCTGCGACGCTCTCCCGCAGGACGAAGTCGGGGTCGACCTGGGACGCCAGGTCGGCCCCCGTTTTCTCGTTGCCCCAGCTCTGGGCGTTCTTCAGGTGGAAGTGGACCATCTGGCGCGTGTAGCGCTCCCAGTCGCGCACCTCGTACGTGGCGTCGGCCGCGTCCTGAAGTGTCCGCAGGGAAGCCTTGTTGGGCTCCTCCAGGAGCTCGAAGCGCGGCGGGCGGCCCTTCTCCATGGCGCGCACCCAGTCCGAGTGCCCGACGGTGACGAGCAGGTCCTCGCCGACCTCGGAGCGCAGGAACTCCAGGTCGTCCGCGTCCCGCACTTTGTTGCCCACCACCTTCAGGTCGATCCCGAAGTCCCGGGCGTACTCCTTGTACTGGCGATAGACCGAGACGCCCTTGCGGGTCGGCTCGGCCACCAGGAAGGTCATGTCGAAGCGGGTGAACATGCCCGAAGCGAAGGAGTCGGAGCCCGCGGTCATGTCGACCACCACGTACTCACCCCGGCCGTCGACGAGGTGGTTCAGGCACAGCTCCACCGCTCCGGTCTTGGAGTGGTAGCAGGCGACACCGAGGTCGGCCTCGGTGAAAGGCCCGGTGACCATCAAACGCACGGCCTGGCCGTCGAGTTCCACGTCGCGGGCGCAGGCGTCGTACACCGGATTGTTCTCGCGGACCCTGAGCAGTCGCGAGCCCTCGCCGGGCGGCGTGGTCTTGATCATCGTGTCGGCCGAGGCGATCCGCGGGTTCGAGCCGCGCAGATAGTCCTTGATCAGGGGCAGCCGGGCCCCCAGCGCGGGCAGCTCGCCCGCGACGCCCTCGTCGAGCCCGAGCGCGGCCCCGAGGTGCTGATTGATGTCGGCGTCGACGGCGATGACCGGGGAGCCGGTGCCGGCGAGGTGGCGGATGAACAGTGAGGACAGCGTGGTCTTGCCACTGCCGCCCTTCCCAACGAAAGCGATCTTCATGTTCACGAAGGGTATCCGTACGGTCGCTGTCCGTGTCGATGTGGCGTGAAGAAGACCACTCCTTCGTGGGGCGGCGCCGCGTGGCCCGTAGGGTCGTACTCATGAGTACGACAGCCGACCCCCTCGCCGCCCTGGCCGACCTGCCGGGTGTGGCCGATTCCGTGGACGCCGTGCGCAAGGCTGTGGACCGGGTCTACGGACACCGGGTCATGCGGCGTCGCAGCAACGAGATCACGTCCGAGGCGGCACTGCGCGGGGCGCGCGGCAGCGCGGCGCTCTCCGGTGCCGACTGGCCGCTCGAAGAGGTGCGCAGGCGCACCGACTTCAGTGGCGGCGACGGCGACAAGGAGGCCCCCACGGTCGGCGCGGCCCTGCGGCTGACCGCCGAGGCCGGTCAACTTCTCTCCATCTGGCGGCAGTCGCCCCTGCGGGTGCTCGCGCGCCTCCACCTGGTCGCGGCGGCCGACAAGAGCGACGCGGTGGGTCGGCCGCGGCTCGGGGACGAGTCGGTCGACGAGCCGCTCGTCGAACTCCCGGTGCCGGACGCCGAGGAGGTGGCGGGCCGCCTGGAGGGGCTCTCGCAGCTGATCATCGCCGAGAGCGCGGCGCCGGCCCTGGTGAACGCCGCCATCGTGCACGGCGAGCTGCTCGCCCTGCGCCCCTTCGGCTCGCACAACGGTCTGGTCGCGCGCGCCGCCGAGCGCATCGTTCTGGTGGGCAGCGGTCTCGACCCGAAGTCCGTCTGTCCGGCGGAGCTGGGCCATGCCGAACTCGGCCGGGCGTCCTACGCGGCCGCACTCGACGGCTATGTCTCCGGTACGCCGGAGGGGATGGCGGCCTGGATCACCCACTGCGGCAAGGCGATCGAGCTGGGTGTCAGGGAGTCGACGGCCGTCTGTGAGGCGCTGCAGCGGGGTGCCGCGTAGCGGAAAAGGCCCGACAAAGAGGCCTGACAAAAGGGTTGCGGCGGTACGAATACTCGTACCGCCGCTGGCATGTTCACCGGGTTACCAAGCGTCCTCGAAGTGTTGCCCATCAGGTCGGGTTCTTTGCCCGTTGCCTGGTGCGGCTGGCCCGTAATCGACGGGTCGACGTCGCGTGGGTGCTCGGTGTTCATGCATCGGTCCGTGGGGCCTTTTGCGGTTGAAGGTGTCCTCTCGGATGTCCTTGGTCTCGCGGGCCGTTGAATCCTTTGTACTCCTCCCCTGGGGGAAGCGGAAGCCCTGGCCGCACTTCTTTACTTTTAGGTTCAAATAGGGCGAACCGGTGGCCTCAATGGGCGCCTGGCGTCGCGCGACGCCGGCTCGCGTACCAGACCAGGCCGGCCGTGACCGCGGCCGCGCCGACCCCGGCCGCCGCGAGCAGCGCGGGCCGTGAGGGCGCGGACAGATGCGGCAGGCGCTGCTTGAGCCGGACCGGCTTGTGGAAGTCGAGGATCGGCCACCCGCGCGCGAGTGCCTCGCGGCGCAGCGCCCGGTCCGGATTGACGGCATGGGGATGCCCGACCGAGCTGAGCATCGGCAGATCCGTCGCCGAGTCGCTGTACGCGTGGCAGCGCGCGAGGTCGTACCCCTCGGAGCGCGCCAGTTCCTTGATGGCCTCCGCCTTTGTGGGCCCGTACGCGTAGTACTCCACCTCGCCCGTGAAGCAGCCGTCGTCGCCCACGACCATGCGGGTGGCGATCACCCGGTCCGCGCCGAGCAGCTCACCGACCGGCTCGACCACTTCGGCGCCGGATGTGGAGACGATGACCACATCGCGTCCGGCGGTGTGGTGCTCCTCGATGAGGGAGGCTGCCTCGTCGTAGATGATCGGGTCGATCAGATCGTGCAGGGTCTCGGCGACGATCTCCTTCACCTGCTGCACGTTCCAGCCGCGGCAGAGCGCCGAGAGATACTCGCGCATCCGCTCCATCTGGTCGTGGTCGGCGCCGCCGGCGAGGAACACGAACTGGGCGTACGCGGTGCGCAGTACGGCCCTCCGGTTGATCAGCCCGCCTTGGTAGAACGACTTGCTGAACGTGAGTGTGCTCGACTTAGCGATGACCGTCTTGTCCAGGTCAAAGAACGCCGCTGTACGGGGCGTGGAGTGAGGCAAGGAGTGGTTTTCCACGAGGCCGAGCATAGGCGCCAACCATTCGGCGTAAGCTGTGGCGCGTGGGTTTGCTTGAGAAGGCTCTCGGGTACACCATGGAAGTCACGGATCGTTCGCGACCGTGCTAACCCGGTCTGGCTCCTCCCCCCCCGAGTCGGACCGTGGGGACGACCCCCGCTCTCCCCCCCGGCGGGGGTCGTCGCATGTCCGGACCCGTTTTCGGGTCCTTTTTTTATGCCCGCACAGGGGTTTTCGAAGGCTCGCGCGCCTCGGAGGGCACGCCCGGTTCCCGTCACGCTGCGTGACCGTCAGGCTGCTCTGCGGAGAGTTCCATGCCCCGTTCAAGGTGTCACCGGTATGAGTGACTGGGATATTCACAAGCCTTCTCGTGTCCACAGTTATTGACCAAGATCCCCACGTTTTCCGGGATCGCTGCACGGTGATTCCGCACGCGAAGTTCGGATCCGTGTTCATGGCCGGTTTGTTATGGCCGAGCCGTGGCGGATGGGCGGTATTCCGCGCCTTGGACACCGCCGACTTCACGTGCGGAACGGATCGTCCGCATGGGCGGGCGAGCGCGGCGAGAGGGGGACCGGACCATGGCGGAAGTCATCGAGTGCGACGCGCGGGACGTGCGACGCGCCCCGTTGATCGTGACGGAGGACGTGGAACTGCTGGACGACCTGCTGCGGCTGTGCGCGGCGGCGGGTGTGCGGCCGGAGGTCGGGCACGGGGCGCCGGCGGGCAGAGAGGGCTGGGGCGGCTGGGAATCGGCGCCGCTCGTGCTGGTCGGGGACGATGCCGCGGGGCGGCTGCGCGGGGTGTCCCGACGGCGTGGCGTGATCTTGGTTGGGCGTGATCAGGACGATTCCGGGGTGTGGCGGCGGGCCGTGGAGATCGGCGCCGACCATGTGCTCGTCCTGCCCGACGGCGAGCAGTGGCTGATGGACCGGATCGCCGATGTCGCCGAGGGGGTGGGGCGGCCCGCCCTGACCGTCGGGGTGCTCGGCGGACGCGGCGGGGCCGGGGCCTCCACGCTGGCCTGCGCGCTGGCCGTGGCGTCCGCGCGGTCGGGGCGGCGCACCCTCCTGGTCGACGCGGACCCGCTCGGCGGTGGGCTCGATGTGCTGCTCGGCGGCGAGGCGGTGGACGGGCTGCGCTGGCCCGCCTTCGCCGAGTCGCGGGGCCGGGTCGGCAGCACGGCCCTGGAGGAGTCGCTGCCCCGGCTGCACGATCTGCGGGTGCTCAGCTGGGACCGCGGCGATCTCGCGGCGGTGCCCTCGGAGGCGGTGCGGGCGGTGCTCGCGGCCGGTCGGCGCAGGGGCGGCGTCGTCGTGGTGGACCTGCCGCGCCGGGTCGACGCCGGATCCGTCGAGGCCCTGGCCCAGCTCGACCTGGGGCTGCTCGTGGTGCCACCGGAGCTGCGGGCCGTGGCGGCGGCGCGCCGGATGGCGGGGGCGGCGGGGATGGTGCTGCGGGACCTGCGGGTGGTGACGGCGCCCGCGGGCGGCGCGGGAGGGCTCGCGGCGGACGAGGTGGCGCGGCTCGTCGGCCTGCCGCTGGCCGGCGAACTGCCCGCGGACGTCGAGGTGTTGAAGGGCGGGCCGCTCGGGCGGTTCTGCGGGGCCTTCTGGGAGCGGATGCCGGTGGCGGCGGTGGAGGGGGACGCGGCGTGAATCGGGAGGGCGGGGAGCCGGCCGTGGACGGGCGACCTGTGGAGAGCGCGGTGGCGGCCGGAGCGGTCGGCGTGCGGACGGTCGAGCAGTGGGTGCGAGGAGGGGTGTCATGAGTGCGGTGGTCGGGGCGCGCATGCTGGACGGCGTACGGCAGTGGCTCGCCGAGAACGGGTCGGAGGCGACGCCCGCGCGCGTGGCCGAGGCGCTGCGGGCGCAGGGCCGGATCCTGGGCGACGCCGAAGTGCTGGGCGCGGCGGGCAGATTGAGGTCCGAGCTGGTGGGCGCGGGGCCGTTGGAGCCGCTGCTCGCCGACCCTTCGGTGACGGACGTCCTGGTGTCGGCGCCGGACAAGGTGTGGGTCGACCGGGGAGGCGGCCTGGAGCCGGTCGACGTGTCCTTCGAAAGCGCCGCCGACGTACGGCGGTTGGCGCAGCGGCTCGCGGCCGTGGTGGGGCGCCGCCTGGACGACGCGCGGCCGTGGGTGGACGCCCGGCTGCCCGACGGGACCCGGCTGCACGCGGTGCTGCCACCGATCGCGGCGGGCTGCACCTGCCTGTCCCTGCGGGTCGTGCGGCCCCGGGCCTTCACCCTGGAGGAGTTGACGGCGGCGGGGACGGTGCCGCCGGGCGGCGACCGGGTGCTGCGGGCGCTGCTCGACGCGCGCCTGTCCTTCCTGATCAGCGGCGGTACGGGCACGGGCAAGACGACGCTACTGAGCGCGCTGCTTGGTCTGGTGGGGCCGGGGGAGCGGATCGTCCTGGCCGAGGACTCCGCCGAGTTGAGGCCGGACCACCCTCATGTCGTCCGCCTCGAATCGCGCCCCGCCAACCAGGAGGGCGCGGGGGCCGTCGGCCTCGACGACCTGGTCCGGCAGGCGCTGCGGATGCGGCCCGACCGGCTCGTCGTGGGCGAGGTGCGCGGAGCCGAGGTGGTCTCGCTCCTGGCAGCTCTCAACACGGGCCACGAAGGCGGTTCCTGCACCGTTCACGCCAACGCTGCGAGCGATGTCCCGGTGCGTCTCGAGGCGCTGGGGACGGCGGCCGGACTCGACCGGGCGGCGCTGCACAGCCAATTGGCCGCAGCGGTCTCCGTGGTGCTGCATCTCGTACGGGACCGGGGCGGGCGGCGCCGCATCGCCCAGGTCCAGGTGCTGGAGCGGGACGCGGAGGGCTGGGTACGGGCGGTACCGGCGCTGGAGTGGGGCGAGCGGGGGTTCGTGGAGCGGGCGGGGTGGGCGCGGCTGGGCGGGTTGTTGGGGGTGCGGTTGGGGTGAGGCGGGCGGTTGTGGGGCGGGGGAGGAGGCGTGGTTGTGGGGGCGGGTGTGCGGGTGTGCGGGTGTCGGACGGGGGCGTGGGCGGTGGCTGTCTGTGGGGCTGGAGTGAGGGTGTGTGGTCGTGGGGGCTGGTGTGACGGGCGTCGGATGAGGGGCTTGGGGTGGTGGCTGTCTGTGGGGCTGGGGCGAGGGCAGGGGCTGTGGGGCTTGGTGTGCGGGGTGTCGGATGAGGGGCTTGGGGCGGTGGTCGTCTGTGGGGCTGGAGTGAGGGCGGGCGTGTGGTCGTGGGGTGGCCATCACGGGTTGCGTGGGTCGGTGGAGTCGGTGGAGTTGGCGGGGTTGGTGGAGAGGGGGGCGTGGGTGTGAGTGGTGGCGTCTTGGGTGCTGGTTCCGGTGTGGTGATGGCCGCGTTGGGGGCGGTGGTCGTGATGAGGGCGGTGCAGGTACGGGAGTTGGAGGTGCGGCGGGCCCGGAGGGTGTTGGGCGTCGGGGCGGACTTCGGGGTGTGGTCCGGGTGGCTGGGCGTGGGCGAGCGGTGGTGGGCGTGGGTGCGGGCGCGGCCCGAATGGTGGTGCGCGGTCGGTGGGTTGGTGGTCGGGATCGCCGGTGCCTCGGTGCTGCCGGTTGTGCTCGGCGTGTGTGCGGTGCCCGGAGTGGGGCGGCTGCGCGCGACCAGGGCGGCGCGGCGGGGGAAGGAGCGGCGCGGAGAGGCGGTGATCCGGCTGTGCGGGCTGTTGGCGGGTGAGGTGCGGGCCGGGCGGCAGCCGGGGGACGCGCTGGTGGTGGCGGTACGGGGATCGTGGGCGTTGACCGGCGCGGGGAGCGCGGCCGTGGTGGCGGCGGCCCGGTTCGGCGGGGATGTGCCCGGGGCCCTGAGGGCGGCGGCGCGGGAGCCGGGGGCCGAGGGGTTGAACGGGCTGGCGGCGTGCTGGCGGGTGGCGGTGGATCGGGGCGCGGGGCTCGCGTCCGGCCTCGAACGGCTCGCGGACGCGCTGCGTGCGGAGCGGGATCAACGGGCCGACTTCAGAGCCCAGTTGGCGGGCCCCTCGTCGACCACGGTGATGCTCGCCGGGCTGCCCGTGTTCGCGCTGTTGCTCGGGGCGGGCATGGGGGCGCGGCCCCTGCGGGTGCTGCTGCACACGTGGCCCGGGGTCGGCTGTCTGGTGGTGGGCGGGGCGTTGGAGGCCGCCGGGTTGTGGTGGGCGATGCGGATCGTGCGAGGGGCGGAGGGGTGAGGGGCGATGAACGTTGTCCACAGGCTGGGGGCGGTGCTGTGCATCGCGGTGATGGTGATGTGGCTGGTGCGGGAGGTCGCGGCGCGGCGGGCCGAGCGGGCGTTGCGGCGGCGGGTGCGGCTCGTGTTCGAGGTGGCCGCGGCGGAGTCGGCGCGGCGGGCCGTGGGGCTGCCGGCCGGGGTGCGGCGGTGGGTGCCGGTCGCGGGGGCCGTGTGTGCCGGGTTCGTGCTGGTGGGCGGGGTGGCCGGGGTCGTGGTCGGGGTGGTCTGCGGGGTGGGGGTGTGGCGTTGGTGGCGCGGCCGGGAGGAGGGCGTGAGAGCAGGGGTGGGGGCGGGCGCGAGGGGCGCTGCGGTACGTCAACTGCCCTTGGCGTGCGACCTCTTGGCGTCGTGCCTGGCGGCGGGTGCCGGGCCCGTGGAGGCGGCGCGGGCGGTCGGTGAGGCGCTGGGTGGGCCCGTCGGGCGGGGGCTCGAGCGGGGCGCGGCGCAGGTGCGACTCGGGGGCGAACTGGGTGTGGCTTGGCATGAGTTGGCGGCCGTGCCGGGCGCCGATGGGCTGGTCCGGCTGTTGGAGCGGGCGGGTGAGTCCGGGGCTCCGGCGGCGGCGCCGGTGGCGCGGTTCGCCACGGAGTGCCGGGCCGAGAGGGGGCGTCGGGCGACGACGGTGGCACGCCGGGCCGCGGTGGCGATCACGGCGCCCGTGGGCCTGTGCTTCCTGCCCGCGTTCTTGGTGGTGGGGGTGGTGCCGGTGGTGATCGGGCTGGGAGGCGGGGTCTTTGGAGGGAGGTGAGGCGGGGAGTCCCTGCTGATGGCTGTTCGAGTGAATAACGCTGTGGTTCAAGGGAGTTGGCATGAGTGGAATGCGTGTGGGGCGGGCCTGGTGCGAGTGGCTGCGCGGAGGTGCTCGTCGATGGGCGCGGACGGTGCGGTCCGGGCGGCGGGACGCCGGGATGGTCAGTGCCGAGTACGCGGTGGGCCTGATCGCGGCGGTGGGCTTCGCCGGGGTGCTGTACCAGGTGGTGACGAGCGACGTGGTGCAGTCGGCGCTGCAGTCCTTGGTGGCGAAGGCGCTCCATGGCTCGTTCTGAGCCCCGTCGCGACCGGGGGTTTGTGACGGCGGAGGCGGCCGTGGTGCTGCCGGTGCTTGTGGCGTTCACCATGGCCCTGGTCTGGGTGGTGCTCGCGGCGTCGGCGCAGATCAGGTGCGTGGACGCCGCGCGGGCCGGGGCCAGGGCGGTGGCCCGGCAGGAGCCCAGGGGCGCCGCGGTGGCGGCGGCGCGGGAGGCCGCGCCGCCGGGGGCACGGGTCGCGGTGGGCCGGGAGGGCGATCTGGTGCGGGTGACGGTGCGGGCGAGGTCCGTGGGGCCGGGAGCGCTCGGGGTGGAACTGAGCGCGCAGGCCGTGGCGGCGGCGGAGGAAGCGACGTGACGGGGCGGGGTGACCGTGGGTCGGCGACCGTGTGGGTCGCGATGGCGATGGCCGCGGTGGGGGTGGTGTTCGGGGCGGTGCTGGCCATGGGGCAGGCGGTGGAGGCGCGGCACCGTGCGGGCTCGGCGGCGGACTTGGCGGCGCTTGCCGCGGCGGACCGCTGGATGGACGGGAGGGCGAAGGCGTGCGCGCTGGCCGTGCGGGTGGCGCGGGCGCAGGGGGCGGATGTGGTGCGGTGCGCGGTACGCGGGGAGGTGTCGAACGTGACCGCGGCGGCGGGTCACGGGGCGTTCCGGTCGGAGGTACGGGCGCGGGCGGGCCCCTCCGGAGTGGTGCCTGCCGGGGTGTCGGGGCGGGGGAACGGAGACGTGTATCCGTGATGTGGCGGTGACTTGTGCCCGGCGGGGCAATTCCAGTTCTACCGGGTCCGCGAGCATCGGCCTATGCACTTTGGATTGCATAAATGCAGATACGCGGGGAGCGGGGGAAGCACTGGGCTTACCTGCGGTGACTTGCAGTGCTACCGGCGCCCTTTCGGGCTGCCATGAGCGGGCGATTAAGTGCTGTAGCTCGCTGCGGAAATGGAGTGGCGCACGCTAGCGTTGCCTACCATGAGGTACGTGGGGGCTTCTGCACACAACCAGATGCAACCGCGCTTCGGGAAATAGAGCGGGGACCGACCTGGCTGGTCGGCCCCCGGTGACGATGTCGTCGGACTACGAACTAAGCCACTGGGTCAGTTCCAGCAGGCACTGGAACATCGAGACCCAGAAGGACCATAGGGCGTAGTCCGGCGGTTCATCGTTGTTGAGCATGACGCTCCCTGTCCTCATGGGGCGGCCGCACGGCCGGACCGGAGGCTGTCCCTCCGGCCATGGCTCGGAAGGCACCAGAGCATCTGTCGTGAACGATGCGTCGGAAGCACTCTAGGGCGCGGCGACCCAACTCATGCGGGGACAACGGAAATTGATCCGTTCATGCAGAGCGCATATGCCGGAGTCCTTGAATCTGGCCTCTCTTTAGCCTGACTGTTTTGAGAACATACAGGTAGTCGATGTCCTGAGCGCTGCGCTAGCCACGGCTAGCACATGCCGAACTGGCATGAGGACAGATTCGGCAAAGGGAACGTCACAGACCTGACGGACTCCACTGATCTCCTGGCGCAGGCTGACTCGAAACCGCGGGCGGGGTGTGTCTCGACTACCCCGCCGCCCCCTTCAGCAGCACCGACAGGAGCCGCACCGCCCCCCGCTTGTGCAGCGGCTCGTTGCCGTTGCCGCACTTGGGGGACTGGATACAGGACGGGCAGCCGGCATCGCAGTCGCAGGAGGCGATGGCCTCACGGGTGGCGGTCAGCCACTCGCGGGCGGTGTGGAAGGCACGTTCGGCGAAGCCCGCGCCGCCGGGATGACCGTCGTAGACGAAGACCGTGGGGAGGAGCGTGTCCGGGTGGAGCGGCATCGAGACGCCACCGATGTCCCAGCGGTCGCACGTGGCGAAGAGGGGGAGCAGGCCGATGGAGGCGTGTTCGGCGGCGTGCAGGGCGCCGCCGAGGATCTCGGGGTTCACGCGGGCCGCGTCCAGCTGGTCCTCCGTGACCGTCCACCACACCGCGCGGGTGCGCAGCGTACGAGGAGGGAGGTCGAGCTTGGTCTCGCCGAGGACCTCGCCGGTGATCAGCCGGCGGCGGAGGTAGCCGACGACCTGGTTCGTGACCTCGACCGAGCCGTAGCACAACCTGCCGTCGCCCCAAGGGACTTCGACGTCGGTCTCCAGGATGGAGATGGCCGTGGTGTCGCGGGCGGTGGTCGAGTAGGTGGGGTTCGCGGTCTCGACGAGAGCGACGTTGTCGTCGAGGTCCAGCTTCTTCACCACGTAGGTGCGGCCCTGGTGGAGGTGGACCGCTCCGTCGTGGACCGAGGTGTGGGCGGAGCCCGCGTCGACCGTGCCGAGCAGCCGGCCCGTGCCGGCCTCGACGACCTGCACGGGAGGGCCGCCCTCGCCGCGGATGTCCGCCAGGTCCGCGGCGGACTCGCGGCGCGTCCAGTGCCAAGCCTTCGTGGCGGAGCGGCGCCGCAGCAGCTTCGCCGCCTCCAGTTGAGGGAGGAGTTCCCCGGTCGCCGGGCCGAACAGCTCCAAGTCGGGTTCCGTCAGCGGGATTTCCGCCGCGGCCGCGCACAGGTGCGGAGCCAGGACGTACGGGTTGTCCGGGTCGAGGACCGTCGACTCGACCGGCTGGTCGAAGAGGGCCTCGGGGTGATGGACCAGGTAGGTGTCCAGGGGGTCGTCACGGGCCACCAGGACCGCCAGCGCTCCCTGGCCCGAGCGCCCGGCCCGGCCTGCCTGCTGCCACAGCGACGCGCGCGTACCGGGGTAGCCGGAGATCAGCACCGCGTCCAACCCCGAGACGTCGATGCCGAGTTCGAGGGCGGTGGTGGCGGCGAGGCCGAGCAGCTCGCCGGAGTGCAGGGCCGCTTCGAGGGCGCGGCGTTCCTCGGAGAGATAGCCGCCGCGGTAGGCCGCGACCCGCCGGGCGAGCGAGCGGTCGACCTCGGCGAGCCGCTCCTGCGCGATCACCGAGATCAGCTCGGCGCCACGCCGGGAGCGTACGAAGGCGACCGAGCGCACGCCCTGGACCGCGAGGTCGGTCAGGAGGTCCGCCGTCTCGGCCGTCGCCGTGCGCCGCACCGGTGCGCCCTTCTCGCCCTGCATCTCCGTCAACGGGGGTTCCCAGAGCGCGAAGACCAGTTCGCCGCGCGGCGACGCGTCGTCCGCGACCTCGAGGACCGGGAGACCCGTCAACCGCTGGGCGGAGGCGGCCGGTTCGGCCGAGGTGGCCGAGGCCAGCAGGAAGACCGGGTCGGAACCGTAGCGGGCACATATGCGGCGCAGTCTTCGCAGAACCTGCGCCACGTGCGAGCCGAAGACGCCGCGATAGGTGTGGCACTCGTCGATCACGACGTACTTGAGCGCCTTGAGGAAGGAGGACCAGCGCGGGTGCGAGGGCAGGATGCCCCGGTGCAGCATGTCCGGGTTGGTGAGGACGTAGTTTCCGAACTGGCGTACCCACTCGCGTTCCTCGAACGGGGTGTCGCCGTCGTAGACCGCGGGACGAATCGCCGTACCGAGCGGTTGTGAAAGTTCCTTCACGGATCGGCACTGGTCCGCCGCGAGCGCCTTCGTCGGGGAGAGGTAGAGCGTGGTCGCGCCGCGCCCGTTCGGCGCCTCGGATCCGTCGAGCAGGGTCGACAGGACCGGGACCAGATAGGCGAGCGATTTTCCGGAGGCCGTGCCGGTGGCGACGACCACCGAATCGCCGTCCAGTGCGTGCTCCGCCGCGAGTGCCTGGTGGGCCCAGGGGTGCGCGATTCCGGCGGTCTGTACGGCCGCGATGACCTCGGCCCGGATCCGATCGGGCCAGACGGCATGACGGCCGGGGCGAGGGGGCAAGTGCTCCGTATGGGTGACACGCGCAGCCCTGCTCGGACCCGAGGCGAGCCGGTCCAGGACCGCACCGGGAGAGGGGCGGTCTGGGGCGGATGCCGAGGGTCGATCGGATCGGAGATTCTTGGCCATCGGCACCGAGTGTGTCACTGGCGTGACGGACAATGCTCTCAAGGCGTCGTGCACGCCTGCCGGTAAGTGATTGAATGCCATCGCGGCTGGCGAACCGTCCCGGGGGATCATGCCGAGGTGTCCCCGAGGGGCGACCGCTCGATAGCAAGGTGCTGGAGGATCCGTGGACCTGTCCCTGTCGACCCGTACCGTCGGCGATCGTACGGTCGTCGAGGTCGGTGGCGAAATCGATGTATATACCGCGCCCAAGCTGCGCGAACAGCTGGTTGAGCTGGTGAACGACGGCAGTTTCCACCTTGTCGTCGACATGGAGGGCGTGGACTTCCTCGACTCCACCGGGCTCGGCGTGCTGGTCGGCGGCCTGAAGCGCGTGCGTGCCCACGAGGGCTCGCTGCGCCTGGTGTGCAACCAGGAGCGCATTCTCAAGATCTTCCGTATCACCGGACTGACCAAGGTGTTCCCGATCCACACCTCGGTCGAGGAAGCCGTCGCGGCGACCGACTGATCCGGTTGATGCCGGTGGCGACACCGGTGGAGACAAGGGGATCGGGCGGCCCAGGCCGGCCGGTCCCCGGGAGCACGCTCGTACAACCGTGGGCCCGTCTGTCCGAGGGGGATGCATGGCCACTGTCGAACTCCGCTTCAGCCCTCTGCCCGAGCACGTCAGGACGGCCCGTCTGGTGGCGGCCGCCGTGGCGCGCAGGTCGGGCGTGGACGAGGCCGTGCTCGACGAGGTCAGGCTCGCCGTCGGTGAGGCCTGCAGCCGAGCGGTCGGGCTGCACCAGAGCAGCGGCATCTCGGCGCCGGTGCGGGTGGCCCTGATCGAGGAGGAGAAGCAGTTCTCCATCGAGGTCGGTGACGAGGCGCCGCGCACGCACCACCAGTCGAACACGGCGGGCTCCGCGGACGATCTGGAGGCCGAGGGTGAGGACGAGATGGGTCTCGCCGTCATCAGCGGCCTCGTGGACGATGTCGAGGTCACCGCGGAGACGGACGGCGGACTCATTCGGATGAGTTGGCCGACCCTGCCGGCGACGCTTCCGTAGCGCGCCGAGCGCTTCGCGCGCTGCCCGGAGATCTTTCGAAGAGGCCCGGTTCACCAGTCGGTGAACCGGGCCTCTTCGGTATTTCCTGAGGTCGATCAACCCATCGGCCAATAAAGGATCTTCGCTAATGCCTTCAGGGGGTTAGTAATTCCGCCTCGGCCTGCCGGGCGAGGTTCACCGAACATTTGCTGGGTAGGAAACAATTCCGTTTGCCGCGCCCTGTTTTGATCAGGGTCCGCTCCCTACAATCCGTCCACATCTTGAGCTCAGTCCAAGCGTCAAGGAGGACGAATGGCGGAGCCCTCTACCCCTGCTACGTTCGCAGCCGCAGTTCTGACCGACGACAACAGATTGATCGTCGTCGTCATCGCCGTCGTCGCGCTCGCGGCGCTCGCCGTCGCCGGAGTCCTGGTGCGCCAGGTACTCGCGGCCGGTGAGGGCACGGACTCGATGAAGGAGATCGCGGGCGCGGTCCAGGAAGGCGCGAAAGCCTATCTGGGCCGGCAGCTGCGAACCCTCGCCGTATTCGCCGTCGTGGTGTTCTTCCTGCTCATGCTGCTTCCGGCGGACGACTGGAATCAGCGCGCGGGTCGGTCGATCTTCTTCTTGATCGGCGCGGTGTTCTCGGCCGTCACCGGCTATATCGGAATGTGGCTCGCGGTGCGCAGCAATGTGCGCGTCGCCGCCGCCGCAAGAGAAGCGACCCCGGCGGAAGGCGAGCCGGAAAAGGATCTCACCGCCGTCTCGCACAAAGCAATGAAGATCGCTTTCCGTACGGGCGGCGTCGTCGGCATGTTCACGGTGGGGCTCGGCCTGCTCGGCGCCTCCTGTGTCGTGCTCGTCTACGCGGCCGACGCGCCCAAGGTCCTGGAGGGCTTCGGGCTCGGCGCCGCGCTGATCGCGATGTTCATGCGCGTCGGGGGCGGCATCTTCACCAAGGCCGCCGACGTCGGCGCCGACCTGGTCGGCAAGGTCGAGAAGGGCATTCCGGAGGACGATCCGCGCAATGCCGCGACCATCGCCGACAACGTGGGCGACAACGTCGGAGACTGCGCGGGAATGGCCGCCGACCTCTTCGAGTCGTACGCCGTCACGCTGGTCGCCGCGCTGATCCTCGGCAAGGCGGCCTTCGGTGACGCGGGCCTCGCGTTCCCGCTGATCGTGCCCGCGATCGGCGTCGTCACGGCGATGATCGGCATCTTCGCCGTCGCGCCGCGCCGCGCCGACCGCTCGGGGATGAGCGCCATCAACCGCGGCTTCTTCGTCTCCGCGGTGATCTCGATCGTGCTCGTGGCCATCGCCGTCTACACCTATCTGCCGGGGTCGTACGCCGACCTGGACGGCGTCACGGACACGGCGATCAGCGGCAAGGCGGGCGACCCGCGGGTCCTCGCGGTCGTCGCCGTGGTGATCGGCATCGTGCTCGCGGCCCTCATCCAGCAGCTCACCGGGTACTTCACCGAGACGAGCAGGCGACCGGTCAAGGACATCGGCAAGTCCTCGCTGACCGGGGCCGCGACCGTCGTGCTCGCGGGCATCTCCATCGGCCTCGAATCGGCCGTCTACACCGCGCTGCTGATCGGGCTCGGCGTCTACGGGGCGTTCCTGCTCGGTGGTACGTCGATCATGCTCGCCCTGTTCGCGGTCGCCCTGGCCGGTACGGGGCTGCTCACCACGGTCGGCGTCATCGTCGCCATGGACACCTTCGGCCCGGTCTCCGACAACGCGCAGGGCATCGCCGAGATGTCCGGTGACGTCGAGGGCGCGGGCGCGCAGGTGCTCACCGACCTGGACGCCGTCGGCAACACGACGAAGGCCATCACCAAGGGCATCGCCATCGCGACCGCCGTACTCGCGGCCGCCGCGCTGTTCGGCTCGTACCGGGACGCGATCCTCACCGCGGCCAGAGACGTCGGGGAGAAGGTCGGCGACGGCGGGCCGATGAACCTGGTGATGGACATCTCGCAGCCCAACAACCTGGTGGGGCTCATCGCCGGAGCCGCGGTGGTGTTCCTGTTCTCCGGGCTCGCCATCAACGCGGTCTCGCGGTCGGCGGGTTCCGTGGTCTACGAGGTGCGCAGGCAGTTCCGCGAGCACCCCGGGATCATGGACTACACGGAGAAGCCGGAGTACGGGCGTGTGGTCGACATCTGTACGAAGGACGCGCTGCGGGAGCTCGCCACGCCCGGGCTGCTCGCCGTCCTGGCGCCCATCGCGGTCGGCTTCACGCTCGGCGTCGGCGCGCTCGGCGCGTATCTCGCGGGGGCGATCGGGACGGGCACGCTGATGGCCGTCTTCCTCGCCAATTCCGGCGGCGCGTGGGACAACGCCAAGAAGCTCGTCGAGGACGGGCACCACGGCGGCAAGGGCAGCGAGGCGCACGAGGCGACGATCATCGGTGACACGGTCGGCGACCCCTTCAAGGACACCGCGGGCCCCGCCATCAACCCGCTCCTGAAGGTGATGAACCTCGTGGCGCTGCTCATCGCGCCCGCGGTGGTCAAGTTCAGCTACGGGGACGACGCGAGCGTGGGCGTGCGGGTCGCGGCCGCGGTCGTCTCGCTCGCCGTGATCATCGGTGCCGTGTACATGTCCAAGCGGCGCGGCATCGCGGTCGGCGGGGACGAGGACGGGGACCCGGGAGGCACCGGACGGGTGCCGGAGCAGGCAGATCCTGCCGTGGTCTCGACGACACGTACGTGAGGAACATGCGTACGTGACCTGAATGCACGTCAGTACGGCGACAGTGCGACAACAGGTGGGCGGACAGCGTCTTTTGACGGGCTGTCCGCCCATCGGTGTGTTCTGGCGTAGTTTCCTTACGTCTGCGAGGCAGGCCCTTCCGGTTTCAGTGAGCCTTATCTCTCTTGGTGCAAATGGCTGCTAAAGGTCAATAAAGTGGTCGTATAGGACGCCCGGCGTGCGATTGTCGTGTGCGTGGCGTGTAAGTTCCGGGGCCGAGAGCCATGGAAGGGACCAATCCGGTGAACAAGAAGCTTGCTGCCGCACTGTCCGGCGGTGCGGTACTGGTACTGGCGTTGTCGGGCTGCAGCGACGACAGCAACGAGAAGCTGGACTCCTGGGCCAAGCAGGTCTGCGACAAGGTCCAGCCGCAGGCCAAGAAGATCGAGGCCGCGAACACCGCGATCCAGAAGGAGACCTCGGACAACAGCGAACCCGAGCAGGTCCAGAAGACCGACTCGCAGGCGTTCCAGGACATGTCCGACGCGTACAAGGCGATCGGTGACGCGGTCGACAAGGCCGGGGCTCCGCCGGTCGACGGCGGTGACAAGAAGCAGCAGAACGCCGTCAAGGAACTGGACAAGATCTCGACGTCGTACGCCGACCTGAAGAAGAAGGTCGACAAGCTCGACACCGACGACCAGGCGAAGTTCGCCGACGGGCTCAAGGACATCGCCGGCCAGCTCGACACGCTGAGCCAGGACGGCAGCGATGCGCTCAAGAACCTCGAGGAGGGGGACGTGGGCAAGGCGATGGCGAAGCAGGAGAGCTGCAAGAGCGCTTCCGCTACGCCTTCGGGGTCCTAGGCCTCACGTTTTCTTCCGCGCCCCCGGGGTTGCGCTCTCTGCGCTGCACCGGGGGCGCTGTCGTGTTTGCGTGACGCTGCGACGGGGGCTGTGCCCACCCGTTCCGCCGTGCGGAACGCCTGCCCACAGCGGGGCGGGGCGGCTGTCCACAGCGGTGCGGGATGGATCGGCGTCACAATGGGGGTGTGAGTTCTTCCGACTTTGTATCGCTGCCCTCTGTTGATCGAAATGACGTCGCCGGGTCCCTGCGTGACGCGCTGGTTTCTGCCGAGTTCACTGCCGATGGGCTGCTCGAGCTGCTCGGGGCGTCCGCCTACGCGGCGCTCGCGCGCAGCGAGACCGTGCCCGCCCTGCGGGCCACCCGGGGCGAGCGGCCCCTGGAGACGCTCGTTCGGCTCTTCCTGCTGCAGCAGCCCGCGCCGCGCGAGCGCGTGGCCGAGGTGCTGCCGCTCGACGCGTGCCTGGAGAGCGGGTGGCTGCGGACCGTCGGGGGCGACGCGGTCGCGGCGAGCGTCGACGTACGCCCGTACGGCGGCCCCGAGGGCGAGGACTGGTTCATCGTGTCCGACCTCGGGTGCGCGGTCGGGGGCGCCGGAGGCATCGGCAGCAGCGAGGAAGGCGTCGTGCTCGGGGTCGGCGGGGCGTCCACCACGCTCGCCGGGATCACCGTGCGTACGCCCGTCGGCTCGGCCCTCGACCTCGGCACCGGATCCGGGATCCAGGCGCTGCACGCGGCGCGCCACGCCACGCGGGTCACCGCGACCGACCTCAACCCGCGCGCGCTGCACATGACGGCGCTGACCCTCGCGCTGTCGGGCGTGCAGGAAGCCGAGCTGCGGGAGGGGTCGCTGTACGAGCCCGTGGGCGACGCCACGTACGACCTGGTCGTCTCCAACCCGCCGTTCGTGATCTCGCCCCTCCTTCCCGCAGGGTCTCGCCTCACGTACCGGGACGGCGGCATGAGCGGGGACGATCTGTGCCGCTCGGTCGTTCAAGGGGCGGGGGAGCACCTGAACGACGGGGGGTACGCGCAGTTCCTCGCCAACTGGCAGCACGTGGAGGGCGAGGAGTGGGCCGAGCGGCTGCGCTCCTGGGTGCCGCGCGGCTGTGACGCCTGGATCGTGCAGCGCGAGGTGCAGGACGTCGCGCAGTACGCCGAGTTGTGGCTGCGCGACGCCGGTGACCACCGCGGCGACCCCGCCGAGTACGCGGCGCGCTACGACGCCTGGCTCGACGAGTTCGAGGCGCGCAAGGTGCGGGCCGTCGGCTTCGGCTGGATCACGCTCAGGAAGACCGCTGCCGAAGAGCCCTCGATCGTCGTCGAGGAGTGGCCGCACCCCGTCGAGCAGCCGCTCGGCGACACCGTGCGCGCGCACTTCGAGCGGGTCGACTGGCTGCGGGCGCACGACGACGCGGCGCTGCTCGGCGCGCACTTCAAGCTGGCCGGGGAGGTCGTGCAGGAGCAGGTCGGTCTGCCGGGCGCCGAGGACCCGGAGCACGTCGTGCTGCGGCAGGGGCGCGGGATGCGCCGCGCGACCAAGGTGGACACGGTCGGCGCCGGGTTCGCGGGCGTCTGCGACGGGTCGCTGAGCGCCGGGACGATCCTGGACGCCATCGCCCAACTCATGGGCGAGGACCCGGTGTCGCTGCGCGACCGCACGCCCGCGCAGATCCGGACGCTGGTCGAGCAGGGGTTCCTGGAGCCGTTCACGCCCGTCGACTGAGACCGGTCGGCCGCTCTTCGCCTTGTGGCGCCCGGGAGTTCATCCCGGGTTCGGCTACCCGTGTCAGCGTCGCCCGCCTGAGTACCGGAATCGGTCCGTAGGTTGGGGGAGGCAAGGCGATGGAGAGTGTTCCCGCGGTGTTCGCAGGCACGGTGTTCGGATTGTTCGGGGCGGGCCTGTTGGCGTGGACCGGGGCGCGCACGGCGCACCGCGAGCCGGTGGCGTACGGAGCGCGCCCCGTGACGTCGGTGGTGATCGCGGCGGCGGCCGGGGCGGGGGCCCTGGCGCTCGCCGTGTGGTGCTTCGGCCAGATCTAGGCCCGGCCCCGGCCGGGCGCCGTTCGGAAGCGGCTCGGACGCTGCCCCGAAGCCACTCAGAACACGTTGCGCAGCACCGCCCAGATCAGCGCCCCGACCAGGATCGCGGCCGCGCCGCGACCCCCGATCGGCGGCGACCAGCGGCGGCCGCGCAGCCCCTCGTAGGCCCAACGCCCCAGCAGGGCAAGGCCGAAGGGGGCGGCGAGCAGCAGCGCGCCGTTGTCGTGCCAGGCCATGGCGTACTGACCGTGCATCAGGTCGTAGACCATCCGCGTTCCGCCGCACGCCGGGCAGAGCAGCCCCGTGGCGATGCGGAAGGGGCAGCCCGGCAGGACGTGGCCCGGCTCGTGCGGGTCCGTGCCGTACAGGTACAGCGCGGCTCCGGCCCCCGCCGCGAGCACCCCGAGCGGGGCCGCCGCAGGGGCGCCGAACGCGCTCCTGAGGCGGGCCGTGGGGGACGCGGCGCGGGGCACGGGTCAGGAGTCCCGCAGCAGGCGGCCCTGGGAGTCGGTGGCGTTGTTGCCGGCGAGCATCATGATGCCGTCGATCAGGCCCCAGACGCCGCCGAGTCCGCAGGTCACCACGGACACGATGAGCATCGTGACGGCCATCCCGGTGTGCCCGGTGTAGAAGCGGCCGGCGCCGAACGAGCCGAGGAAGATGCCGAGGAGACCCGCGGCGAGCTTCGTCTTGTCCGAGTACGGACGGCCGTACGGGTCGTAGCCGTAGGGCGCGGCCGGGTCGTAGGGCATGCCCATGCCGGGGCCCATGTTCGGGGCGCCCATGCCGGGGCCGGGCGGGGGCGGGTACGCGCCGGGACCGGCCGGGGCGGAGCCGGGGTAGGGGTAGCCGTAGCTGGGCTGACCGGGCTGGCCCTGCGGCTGGCCGGGAGGGGGCGTGCCGTAGCCGGGCTGGCCCTGGGGCGGGGCGGGCTGACCGGGCTGACCGGGAGGCGGCGTGCCGTAGCCGGGCTGCGAGCCCTGCTGCGGGTAGCCGTACGGGCCGCCCTGCTGGCCCGGCTGGTCCGCCGGGGGCTGGTTGTACGGGTTCCCGCCCGACTGGTCCTTGGGGGGCTGGCCGTACGGATTGTTCTCGGACATGTCGGGAAGCTCCTGGATAGTGATGCCTTGGGGACGAGCCGGAGGCTCCCCGCGGGCTCCCCCAGCCATGCGCCATCTTGTCAGGAAGGGATAAACAGAGGAGTCCTAGGGCACGGGACCGCTACTCAATGGGGACGTTTGCCACAGGAACCCGGCACACGGGACGCGGGCACAACGACCCGGCGCCCAGGCGTCCGCTCAGCGGTCCGGGGGCAGGATCACGAGGAGTCGGGTTACCGTTCCGAGTGGCTGCTGCGTGCTTTTCCCGTTTGACACACCGGCGGGAGGTACCGTCACACTCCGCAGCAGTGCCGCTGAAACGGCACGATCCCGCGGGAGAAAGCCATCGAAGAGGCCCCGAACCGCCGACCGGAGAGAAGAGCGAAGTTGTCCCCGACCAGCGAGACCGCACAGGGCGGCCGCCGACTCGTCATCGTCGAGTCGCCCGCCAAGGCGAAGACGATCAAGGGCTATCTCGGCCCCGGATACGTCGTCGAAGCGAGCGTCGGGCACATCCGCGACCTCCCCAACGGCGCGGCCGAAGTCCCGGACAAGTACACGGGCGAGGTGCGCCGGCTCGGCGTGGACGTCGAGCACGACTTCCAGCCCATCTATGTCGTGAACAGCGACAAGAAGGCGCAGGTCAAGAAGCTCAAGGACCTCATGAAGGAGTCCGACGAGCTCTTCCTCGCAACCGATGAGGACCGCGAGGGCGAAGCCATCGCGTGGCACCTCCAGGAAGTTCTCAAGCCGAAGATCCCGGTCCACCGGATGGTCTTCCACGAGATCACCAAGGACGCGATCCGGGCCGCCGTCGCGAACCCGCGTGAGCTGAACAAGAAGCTGGTCGACGCCCAGGAGACCCGCCGCATCCTCGACCGCCTCTACGGCTACGAGGTATCGCCGGTCCTGTGGAAGAAGGTCATGCCGCGCCTTTCGGCGGGCCGCGTCCAGTCCGTCGCCACCCGCCTCGTCGTCGAGCGTGAGCGCGACCGCATCGCCTTCCGCTCGGCCGAGTACTGGGACCTGACGGGCACGTTCGCGACGGGCCGCGCCGGTGACTCCTCCGACCCGTCGTCGCTGGTCGCCCGCCTCAGCGCGGTCGACGGAAAGCGCATCGCACAGGGCCGTGACTTCGACTCGCTGGGCCGGCTGAAGGCCGGTTCGGCGAACACGCTGCACCTGGACGAGACGAACGCCCGTGCGCTCGCCGCCGCCCTGGAGGACACGCAGTTCTCCGTACGCTCCGTCGAGTCCAAGCCGTACCGCCGCTCGCCGTACGCCCCGTTCCGTACGACGACGCTGCAGCAGGAGGCCTCGCGCAAGCTGGGCTTCGGCGCGAAGGCGACCATGCAGGTCGCCCAGAAGCTGTACGAGAACGGCTTCATCACCTACATGCGTACGGACTCCACGACCTTGTCGGACACGGCCGTCACGGCCGCCCGTTCGCAGGTCACGCAGCTGTACGGCAGCGACTACCTGCCGGACAAGCCGCGTACGTACGCCGGCAAGGTCAAGAACGCGCAGGAGGCGCACGAGGCGATCCGCCCCTCCGGCGACCGCTTCCGCACGCCCGCCGAGACCGGCCTGACCGGCGACCAGTTCAAGCTGTACGAGCTGATCTGGAAGCGCACCGTCGCCTCCCAGATGAAGGACGCGGTCGGCAACAGCGTCACGGTGAAGATCGGTGGCACGTCCGCCGACGGCCGCGACGCCGAGTTCAGCGCCTCCGGCAAGACGATCACCTTCCACGGCTTCCTGAAGGCCTACGTAGAGGGCGCCGACGACCCGAACGCGGAGCTCGACGACCGTGAGCGCCGCCTTCCGCAGGTCGCCGAGGGCGACGGCCTGTCCGCCGAGGAGATCTCGGTCGACGGCCACGCCACCAAGCCGCCCGCGCGCTACACCGAGGCCTCGCTCGTCAAGGAGCTCGAAGAGCGCGAGATCGGCCGCCCGTCTACGTATGCGTCCATCATCGGGACCATCCTGGATCGCGGTTACGTCTTCAAGAAGGGGACGGCTCTCGTGCCCTCCTTCTTGTCGTTCGCCGTCGTCAACCTGCTGGAGAAGCACTTCGGCCGGCTGGTCGACTACAGCTTCACCGCCTCCATGGAGGACGACCTCGACCGCATCGCGCGTGGCGAGGCGCAGGCCGTGCCGTGGCTGCGGCGCTTCTACTTCGGTGAGGGCTCGGACGGCCAGGGCGGCGCCGCGGACGCCGGGAACGGCGACGGGGACCACCTCGGCGGCCTCAAGGAGCTCGTGACCGACCTGGGCGCGATCGACGCCCGCGAGGTCTCGTCGTTCCCCGTGGGCAACGACATCATGCTGCGCGTCGGCCGCTACGGCCCGTACATCGAGCGCGGCGAGCGCGACGCAGAGAACCACCAGCGCGCCGACGTCCCCGAGGACCTCGCGCCCGACGAGCTGTCGGTGGAGTACGCCGAGGAGCTGCTCGCCAAGCCGAGCGGCGACTTCGAGCTGGGCGCCGACCCGGAGACCGGGCGCCAGATCATCGCCAAGGACGGCCGCTACGGCCCGTACGTCACCGAGGTGCTCCCCGAGGGCACCCCGAAGACGGGCAAGAACGCGGTGAAGCCACGGACCGCCTCGCTCTTCAAGTCCATGGCGCTCGACACGGTGACGCTGGCCGACGCCCTGAAGCTGATGTCGCTGCCGCGCGTCGTCGGCCAGGACGCCGAGGGCGTCGACATCACCGCGCAGAACGGCCGGTACGGCCCGTACCTGAAGAAGGGCACGGACTCGCGCTCCCTGGAGACCGAGGAGCAGCTCTTCAACATCACGCTGGAAGAGGCCCTGGAGATCTACTCCAAGCCGAAGCAGCGCGGTCGCGCGGCCGCCAAGCCGCCGCTGAAGGAGCTCGGCACCGACCCGGTCAGCGAGAAGCCCGTCGTGGTGAAGGACGGCCGCTTCGGCCCGTACGTCACCGATGGCGAGACCAACGCGACGCTGCGCTCGGCGGACTCTGTGGAAGAGATCACGGCGGAGCGCGGGTTCGAACTGCTCGCCGAGAAGCGGGCGAAGGGCCCCGCCAAGAAGAAGACGGCTGCCAAGAAGGCGCCCGCCAAGAAGACCGCCGCGAAGAAGACGGCGGCGAAGAAGACGGCCGCCAAGACGACCACGGCGAAGAAGACCGCGGCCAAGAAGACGACGACCGCGAAGAAGACCGCTGCCAAGAAGACGGCTTCGGCGGAGTAGTCGACCGCTCAGCGGAACGAGTGCCTCCCCGTGAAACAGGCGGGGAGGCGTTCACAGCGGGAACACACCTTCGGTGTGTCGGCGGGGCCCTATAGGCTGGACGAATGACCCGTGCCGAGCAGCCAACGGACCCCAACACGGCCCCGGACGACGCCCTGGTCGCGGACTCCCGAGAGCGTGCGGTGCGCGCCTTGTTGCGCGTACCTCAGTTGAAGCGACTGTGGTCGGCGCAACTCGTCGGCGGAGTCGGCGACGTGATCGGGCTACTCGTCCTCGTGGTGCTGGCGGTGCAGACGGCCATCCCCGAGGAGTCCTTCGGCGGTGGATACCGGGGCGTCGCCCTCGCCGTCGCCGCCGTGTTCGGGGCCCGGATCCTGTCGACGCTGCTGTTCGGTGCCGTCCTGCTGGGACCGCTGACCGCGCTGACGACGCCCGGCGGGCCGCTCGACCGGCGCTGGACCATGGTCGGCGCCGACGGACTGCGGGCCGCGCTGCTCATCGTCGCCCCCCTGTGGATCGACTGGGTGCCGGACAATGCGCTGGCGATGCTCCTCGTGACGGCGTTCGTCGCCGGGGTCGCCGAGCGGTTCTGGACCGTCGCCAAGACGAGCGCGGCACCCGCGCTGCTGCCCCCGCCGCCGCTGGAGGGCGCGTCCGTACGGCCGTTGCCCGACCACACGGACGCGCTGCGGCGGCTCTCGCTGCGCACCGGATTCGTTGCCGTGCCGCTGGGCGCGGCCGGCCTCGTCGTCGTGACGCTGGTGCAGAACCTGATCGGTGCGGGCGTGGACTGGTTCGCCGTGCACCAGGTGGCGCTGTCGTCCTACGTAGGGGCGGGTCTGTTCGCCGCCTCCCTGTCGGTCGTGTTCTTCCTGGAGCTGCCCGCCACGCAGACCCCGCGCGCGCGGTCGCCGCTGGAGGGTCTGCGCAGGCCCAGCTCCGGCACGGGCGTGGACAAGGGCCGCACCGGCGCGATCCGGCTGCTCGTGCTCGCCTGCTCCTGCGTCGCCGGGGCGATCGCGGCGGCCGTCGCCGTCTCCGTGCTGCACGCCAAGGACCTGGGCGGTGGCCCGGTCACGTTCGGCCTGTTCGTGCTCGGCCTGACCGGCGGCACCGTCATCGGTATCCGCACGGCGCCCAAGGTGCTGCCGGCGCTCTCGCGGCGCCGCCTCTTCGCCCTCGCCATCGCGCTCACGGGTATCGCGCTGCTCGCGGCGGGCCTGGTGCCCGATGTGACGAGCGTGATCCTCCTCGTGACGATCGCCGGGGTCACCGCGGGCATCGCGGCGAACACCGGACACGCGCTGCTCGACCAGGAGACCGAGGAGTCCCGGCGGGCGCGCACCACCGAGCACCTCCAGGCCGTCGTACGCGTGTCCGTCGCGCTCGGCGCGCTGCTCGCGCCCGTGCTGGCCGCGCTGATCGGGCCGCACCACCTGGAGAGCGGAAAGTTCGTCTTCGCGCACGGGGGCGCCGCGTTCACGCTGATGCTCGTGGGCGCGCTGCTGCTGCCCGTCGCCGCGCTCGTGCTCGCCAAGGCCGACGACCGCAGCGGAGTGCCGCTCCGGCACGACCTGCGCGACGCGCTGCTCGGCGGGAACGACCCGGTGCAGGCCCCGGCCACGACCGGCTTCTTCATCGCCCTGGAGGGCGGGGACGGCGCCGGGAAGTCGACGCAGGCCGAGGCGCTCGCGGAGTGGATCCGCGGCAAGGGCCACGAGGTCGTCCTCACGCGCGAGCCGGGCGCCACGCCGGTCGGCAAGCGGCTCCGGTCCATCCTGCTCGACGTCTCGTCGGCCGGTCTTTCGCACCGCGCGGAGGCCCTGCTGTACGCCGCCGACCGCGCGGAGCACGTCGACACGGTCGTCCGGCCCGCCCTGGAGCGCGGCGCCGTCGTCATCTCCGACCGGTACATCGACTCGTCCGTCGCCTACCAGGGCGCAGGGCGTGACCTGTCGCCGACCGAGGTTGCCCGCATCAACCGCTGGGCCACCAGCGGTCTCGTACCGAACCTGACCGTGCTGCTCGACGTCGACCCGGAGGCCGCGCGCGAGCGGTTCACCGAGGCGCCCGACCGGCTCGAGTCGGAGCCGATGGAGTTCCACACGCGCGTGCGCTCCGGTTTCCTGACGCTGGCGGCGGGCGACCCCGGTCGCTACCTGGTGGTCGACGCCGGCCAGGAGCCGGAGTCCGTCACGACCGTCATCCGGCACCGGCTCGACGTACTCCTCCCGCTCTCCGAGGCCGAGATCAAGGCGCAGGAGGAGGCCCGCAAGGCCGCCGAGGAAGAGGCGCGCCGCAAGGCCGAGGAAGAGGCCGCCCGCAAGGCGGAGGAGGAGCGCCTGGAGCGCGAGCGCCAGGAGCAGCTCGCCAAGCTGCGCGCCGAGGAAGAAGAGCGCAAGCGCCGCGAGCTGGAGGAGGCGCAGCGCCTGGAGGCCGAGCGGCAGGCCGAGGAGGCCCGGCAGCGAGCAGAGGAGGAGCGTCGCAAGGCCGAGGAGGAGCGGGCCCGCCTGAAGGCAGAGGCAGAGGCACGCGCCGCCGAGCAGGAGCGGCTTCGTAAGCAGGCCGAGGACGAGGCGCGGCTCCGGGCCGAGGCCGAGGAGCGGCGCCTGGAGAAGCAGCGCAAGGCCGAAGAGGCGCTGCTGCGCGCGGAGGAGGCTCGGCGGCTCGCGGCGCAGGCCGCGGAGCAGGCGCAGCGCAGTGCGAGCGCGCCGACCGCGAACCTCCGTAAGGCCGAGCTGCCGAGCGAGGCGCCGGACGACCGGGTGCGGGACGAGCCGGTCCCGGACAACGAGACGACCGTGCCGACGCCGATCGTCGACTTCACCAAGGCCCCCGAGCCCTCGGACGCCGATGAGACCACGGTGCTGCCGCAGGTGCGGGACGCGGAGGACGCCGAGGAGACGACGCAGCTTCCGCAGCCGCCCGCGCCCGGTGCGGCGGACGAGACGGCGGTCCTTCCGCAGGTGTCCGAGCCTGCGGACCGGGTGCCGAGCGGTTACTTCCGCGACGAGCGGCCCGCCCGTTCCGGCCCGGACGGTCCCAACGAGCGGACGGCGGAGCTGCCGCAGGTCGACGAGAACGGCAAGCCGCGGCGGCCTCGGCCCGACTGGGCGGAGGAGACGCCGCTGGACGACCTGCCGTCGCTGGCGGACGAGCTGCTCGGTGGTCGTGAGGACGAGGACGACCGGGGGCGTCGCCGGTAGGCGGGGTCTGTTTCTCAAGCCCCTCCGGCGTTTGAGAAGCGGGGGTCCGGGGCGGAACCCCGGGAGTTCGGCCACGGTTCGGGCGATGTCAGTGGGGACCGGCACAATGGGTTTCGCTGGGGCTCGGCAGTAGCAAGGGACGGTGGCCGCATGGCCGTATGGGACGACCTGGTCGGTCAGGAGCGGGTGATCGCGGAGCTGGCCGCGGCCGCGCGGGACGCGGACGCCCTGGTGACGGCGGCCACCGCGCAAACCCCGCCGCCGGCTGCGTCGAAGATGACGCACGCCTGGCTGTTCACCGGTCCGCCGGGAGCCGGCCGGGAGACCGCGGCCCGCGCGTTCGCCGCGGCCCTCCAGTGCGTCAGCCCGGACCGCGCCCTCGGCGGAGCCCCCGGCTGCGGATTCTGCGACGGCTGCCACACCGCGCTGCTCGGTACGCACGCGGACGTGTCGACGGTGGCCGCGGTCGGCACCCAGATCCGCGTCGACGACATGCGTGACACGGTCCGCAAGTCGTACACGTCACCGGCGGTCGGCCGCTGGCAGGTGATCCTCGTGGAGGACGCCGAGCGGCTCAACGAGAAGTCGGCGAACGCGGTCCTGAAGGCGGTGGAGGAGCCGGCTCCGCGCACGGTGTGGCTGCTGTGCGCGCCTTCGGTGGAGGACGTACTGCCGACGATCCGCTCCCGCTGCCGCCTGCTCACCCTGGGCACGCCCGCCGTCTCCGCCGTCGCCGACATGCTCGTCCGGCGGGACGGTATCGAGCCGGACGTCGCGGCCGCCGTCTCCCGCGCCACGCAGGGCCACATCGACCGGGCCCGCCGCCTGGCCACGGACCCGCGCGCGCGGGAGCGCAGGGCCGCCGTCCTGAAGGTGCCGCTGCGCGTCGAGGAGATCGGCGGCTGCCTCAAGGCGGCGCAGGAGCTGGTGGACGCGGCAGCCGAGGACTCCAAGCAGCTCGCCGAAGAGGTCGACACCAAGGAGACCGAAGAGCTGAAGGCGGCGATGGGCGCGCAGAGCGGCGGCCGGATGCCGCGCGGCACGGCCGGCGTCATGAAGGACCTCGAGGACATGCAGAAGCGGCGCCGCACGCGCTCGCAGCGCGACAGCCTCGACCTGGCGCTCACCGAGCTGACGGTGGTCTACCGGGACGTGCTCGCGATGCAGCTCGGCTCGCGCGTGGACCTGGCCAGCGTCGAGATCCAGGACACGTTGGAGCGGATCGCCCGCAGTACGTCGCCGGAGTCGACGCTGCGGCGGATCGAGGCGATCGGGGCGTGCCGGGTGGCGTTGGACGGGAATGTGGCGCCGCTTCTGGCGGTGGAGGCGATGACGGTTGCCCTGCGTGCGGGTTGACCGTTGCGGCCGACCGTCCTCAGGCCACGGGGCTCCGCCCTGGACCCCGCGGGCTCTCGTCCAAGAGCGGGGCTTGATGGTGCCCACTCGCCGCTGAGGTTTGATTTCGTGTACGCAAGGTGAACAGTCGCGCGCGGAGCGTTACGCTCGGCCGATGTACTCCTGGCGCCTCCCCCTCACCTCACGCCGCCGACCCGCCGTCCTCGCCGCCGCTGCCGGGGTGGCCCTCGCCGCCATCTCCGCCTGTGCCTCGGGCAGTTCGGGTGCTCCGGGTTCCTCGCTGGCCGCGCTGCCCCGTGCCACGCCGGCCGATCTGGCCCCGTATTACGACCAGGCCCCGAAGTGGCACGAGTGCGGCGTGCCCGGATTCGAGTGCGCCACCCTCAAGGCGCCGCTCGACTACGACAAGCCGTCCGCCGGAGACATCGACCTCGCGGTCTCCCGGAAGAAGGCCACGGGCCCCGGCAAGCGCCTCGGTTCGCTCCTGGTCAACCCGGGTGGCCCCGGCGGCTCGGCGATCGGCTACCTCCAGTCGTACGCGGGCATCGGCTACCCGGAGAAGGTCCGCGCCCGCTACGACATGGTCGCCGTCGACCCGCGCGGCGTCGCCCGCAGCGAGCCCGTCAAGTGCCTCGACGGCAAGCGGATGGACGCGTACACGCAGACCGACGTCACCCCGGACGACAAGGCGGAGCGGGCCCGCCTGACCGCCGCCTACAAGAGCTTCGGCGCCGGCTGCGAGGCGTCGAACCGCACGTCCGGCCGGGTTCTGCCGCACGTCTCCACGGTCGAGGCGGCCCGCGACATGGACCTCGTACGCGCGGCGCTCGACGACGGGAAGCTCAACTACGTAGGCGCCTCGTACGGGACGTTCCTGGGGGCGACGTACGCGGGCCTGTACCCGGAGCGGGTCGGCCGACTCGTCCTCGACGGCGCGATGGACCCCTCCCTGCCCGCGCGTGAGATGAACGCACAGCAGACCGCCGGCTTCGAGACGGCGTTCAAGTCCTTCGCGAAGGACTGCGCGAAGCGGTCCGGCTGCCCCCTCGGCACCGGCACCCCCGACCAGTCGGGCAAGCGCCTCAAGGGCTTCTTCGCCACCCTCGACCGCTCGCCGATCGGCACCGGGGACCAGAGCGGCCGCAAGCTCGGCGAGGCCCTCGCCACGACCGGCGTGATCGCCGCGATGTACGACGAGGGGGCCTGGCCGCAGCTGCGCGAGGCTCTCACCGCGGCCATGAAGCACAAGGACGGCGCGGGCCTGCTCGCCCTCTCCGACAGCTACTACGAGCGCGACCCCGACGGCACGTACTCGAACATGATGTTCGCCAACGCCGCGGTGAACTGCCTGGACCAGCCCCCGTCCTTCACCTCGCCCGCGGAGGTCGAGAAGGCGCTCCCCGACTTCGAGAAGGCCTCCCCGGTCTTCGGCAAGGGCCTCGCGTGGGCCTCCCTGAACTGCGGCTACTGGCCGGTGAAGGCGACGGGTGAAGCCCACCGCATCACCGCCGAAGGCGCCGCCCCCATCGTCGTGGCCGGCACCACCCGCGACCCGGCGACCCCCTACCGCTGGGCGAAGTCCCTCGCCGCCCAGCTCTCCTCCGGCCACCTCCTCACGTACGACGGCGACGGCCACACGGCGTACGGCCGCGGCAGCGACTGCGTGGACGGAGCGATCGACGACTACCTGCTGACCGGCACCCCGCCGACCGACGGAAAGCGCTGCTCGTAGTGCGTGTCCCCTGGCCATAAAGGCTGTGCGGAGCACCCCTGCGGAGCGTGTAGGATTGGCGACGTTGCTGACGCACTCCGGTGCGCGCGGCGGCGCCGCCTTAGCTCAGATGGCCAGAGCAACGCACTCGTAATGCGTAGGTCTCGGGTTCGAATCCCGAAGGCGGCTCAGACTGAAACCCCAGGTCGGAACACCTTCCGACCTGGGGTTTTGTCGTTCTAGCGGATGCGGCGACGACGGCGCGCACGGGCCGCGCGACGGTCCTCGGTCTCAGTTCTGGTCTCAGTGGGGCCGGAATCCGGGGCCGGGGGAGCGGGTGAGAAGAACTCGCCCATGCGCCGCATCGCGTCCTTCGACAGGTGTGATCTGCCCTTCACATAGCGGCGGGTCTGGCTGATCTGGGTGTGCCGAAGGATCTCCATGATGGTGGTCATGTCGACGCCCAGCTCGTTCAGGATCGTGCCGGCCGTGTGGCGGCTCCCGTCGTAGAGGCGGCGGTCGTCGATCCCGGCTTCCTTGAGCAGCTCCTTGAACTCCTCGTAGTCCTGTCGGGGGTCGAGTGGGCGCCCGTCCTCGCGCGAGAACACGACGTCGTGTTCCTCCCACAGCTCCCCGGCTTCGGCGCGCATCACCTCCTGTTGGGCCTTGTGGTCGGACAGGAACGGGATGAACACGGGCGGGATCGGGACGGGGTTCTGGCTCTTCTTGGTCTTCGGCCGCGTGAAGGCGAGACCGCCGCCCTTGCGCTCGGGGCAGGCACTCGCGTGCTTCGTGCAGGTCTTGGGGCAGGGCTTCGGGCAACCGCGCTTGTACTTCTCGTGCCGGGTGCAGTCCTTCGGGCAGGGGTGGAAGCGGTGCAGGCGCGCTCCACAGGCATGTGGATCGCCGCATCCGTGCTTCCACGTGAGGCGCTGTAGCTGCCACTGGGGGTGGAACAGCTCTGCCTTCAGGTCGACGTACGACCACCGCAGCCCGAGCGTCTCGCCCTGCCGAAAGCCCATGCCGACGCCGACGATCCACCGCATGAACGTGGGCCGCTTGGCGGCGGCCTCAAGGAACCTCTTGGCCTCCTCCTGAGTGAACGGATTCGCCTCGGTCTCGTCGACGCTGGGCGGGTCCACGAGCGTCGCGACGTTCTCTGTGATCAGGCGGCGGCGGTGGGCAATTTTCAGGGCGCGCGACAGGATGCGGTGCACCTTCACGACGTGCGAGGGAGCGTGGCCGGCATCGAGCATGTCGCGGTACATCCGCTCCAGGTGCTCGGGTTGCAGCTTGTCGATCCGGTGCTTCCCGACACCAGGGATGATGTCGTTGCGGGTCTTTGACCAGTAGTCATCGAGCGAGCGCTGCCGGAGCTTCAGGCTCGCGATGGTGGTCAGGTAGAACTCCATCCACGCGCCGACGGTGGGCTTGCGGCCTGCCTTCGTGGCACTGCCCGTATCGCGCTGCCGCTCCAACTCCCGGACCTTGCGCTTGATCTCGGTCTCGGTCCTTGCGCGGCGGTGACGGCGGTCCGGGCTGCCGTCGTTCTTCACGCCCATCGTGACGCGACCGTGCCACCAGCCGTCGCTGCCGAAGTAGATCGACGACTCGTTGTTGGCCTTGCGGGGGCTCATGTGCCTCCTTCATGCGGGAGGCGCCCCGAGCGCGATGCTCGGGGCGCCTCTGGACGTGCTCGGGTCAGTTGGGGAGCGGGGCGAGGCTCGCTACGTACGCTTCGAGGTCAGCGCGCCGAATCCGGCGAGTGCGGCCCAACTTGATGTACTTCAGGGCGCCTTCGGCCATCAGCTCGTAGACCGTGGAGCGTCCGATGGCGAGGGCTTCGGCAGCCTCTTCGGGCTTGTAGAGGAGTCGGTCGACGGGTGCAGCAATGGCGGTGCTCATCCGGGGGTGCCTCCTCGGCGGGATGTCTCTAGTCGAGTGCGCGTGTGTCCGAGGTTGGGATTTCTGCGTCATCGCGTCACGTCCGTCACGAATGGACCCTGACCTGCGGTTTTGGCCTGACGCAGGGGTATGGCGGCGCGTCATCGGTGACACAGGGGCCCTGCCACGGGATGACGCAGGTGACGCACGATGACGCATCGATTTGCCGTCTGCGTCACCCCGAAATAGCAGGTCAGGCGCCGTTTCTGTCCTGTCGTGACGGGGGTGACGCAGGGTCTCTTTCCTTCGGACAAAGAGAAGGGGGTGTCTGTTGGTAGTGCGCGGCTCTCACGAGCGAAAAGCGAAGGGCGTAGAAGGAGCCGCTTCGCGGCACGTCCTTCGGGCGGCGGCGAGCCGCCGAACAGCAAGAAGAGCACTCTGCGCGGCGACGGGTGCTCTTCTTGCTTGTTCAGGGGCAGCTCTGTCGCCGCAGGTCAGAACACCTGTCCCTGCTCGGGCTCGGGCGGCGCCGGCGGGCGGCTCATCTCGATGTAGCGGGCCGAGCTGGTGCGGCCCCAGTCGACGAACACCCCGCGTGCGGCCAGCGTCGGCTGGAGGCGCTTGAGGCGGTCGGAGAGCACCTTGCCGGTGGTCGGCCAGCCCTTGGGCATCGGACGGCAGTCCTCGCCGCTGTAGAGCGCGCTGAGGGTTGCCAGCCACTCGGCCGACGGATTCCGCTGATCGCGGCCCGGCTCGATGGTGGCGGCGTGCTGAAGGACGGTCTGCGCGAGCAGGTCGCCCTCGATCACGTCGTCGTTGAGGTCGTCGAGGCTGCGCCGGTAGGCGGACAGTGCCCCGAACCCGGTGGCCGAGTCGAGCTGCGCGCACAGGTGCGCGAAGTCCGCCATGCGCAGGTCCGTGGGGATCTCGGCCTGAGCGGCGCGGACCTTGACGGTGAGGTCGAGCAGCGAGCCGAGCACGATCGGCAGGGCTTCCTCGTACTCCGTCCACAGCTCTGCCTCGGTCCTGCGGACCTTGGGCCGCTCCAGTCGCAGCGGCAGGAGTCGTTCGGCAAGGTCGGGCCGGATGACGCCGACGTCGATGCCGGTCATGAGCAGCGGGCGCCGGTAGCGGGCCCGCACGACGTCGCCGTCGGTGTACAAGGCGCGCTTGACGGTCTCGGCGCCGGTGACGATGCAGCACATCGCGTCGGAGAGGTCCGGAGAGAGGTAGGAGAGGTTGTCGAGCGCGGTGACCCACCCGGCGGCCACGGCGGCGGTCAGGTTCTCCTCGTCCTTCGGTGCGCGGCGTAGGTCGCCGCTCATGCCCTCGATGATGCGTACGAGCATGCGCCCGCCGGTGGACTTGCCCGCGCCCTGGGGGCCGGTGAGGAACGGGGCGGGCACGGGGACGGACGGGCCGAGGCAGCCGATCAGCCAGGCGATGGCGAGGGCCTCGGTCTCCGCGTTGGCGAAGTTGCACAGCCGCAGCAGGAGATCGATGCCCTTGCCGTCGGTGTCCTTGGCGGGCAGGGGGAGTTCGCCGGTGAGCTGGGTGCGTCGCCAGCACACCTCGGCCGGGTCGGGCGTGAGGATCTCCCACCCGGCGGGGTGGATGCGGATGGACTTGCCGTCGTTGCGTCCGAGGTCGAGCCAGGTCGCGCCGTCGAATCCGGGGGCGACGCGGATGTGCACTTGCTGGACTTCCTGCTTCATCGCGAGTGCTTCGATCAAGTCCAACGCCTCCTTGAGGGCGGTGCCGTTGAAGACGCCGCGCCCGTCGTTGAACAGCCCGACCATGAGTTCCTGGCGGTGGCTGCCCGAGGTTCCTTGGGAGCGGATGGGGCGGGCGACGGGGTGGCCGTTCTTCTGCGCGTAGACGGTGCCGTCGGCGGTGCGGAAGTAGCGGAAGTGGGCTTGGGCGTAGTCGGCGATGACCTCGCGGGCCGGGGTCTTGTCGTCCTCGGACATGCTCACAGTCCCAACTTCGTACGGGCGTTGGTCCACGCTTCGGTGCAGTGGCGGGCCGTCTCGCCCTTGGCCTGCGCGGCGGTGAACAGCCGCGCGATGTGGTCCTCGGTGAGGCAGCCGCACCGGCCGTGCGTGGACAGCACGGCCAGGAACGTGGCGTACACCGTGGAGTGCACGCTGCTGCGGGCCTCGGTGATGCGCTGCTCGGCCATCGCGATACCGCGCTCCAGGAACGCGGGCGTGCGGTGCCGGCACTCTCCGGCCCCGGCAGGCACGGCGATCTGCGGCGCGGGCCCGGTCGCTGCGGGTGCCTTCACCACCAGCGCGCGCACGGCGTCGGGCAGGGGCGACATGGCGCCGGTGCCCAAGCCGAGCCAGCGGGCGTAGGACATGCGGGACTTGACGTCGACGCCGGGCCGCACGCCGTTGGCCGAGGGCATCGTGCCGAGGTAGAGCCAGTGTTCCCCGCGCGTGGTGGGCACGGTCACGGTCTCGGGCAGGTGCTTGCGGGCCCAGGTGATGGCGTCGGCGTTGTCGAGGTCGACGACGGTGAGCCCGGCCCCGCCGGGGTGGTAGGCAACCGCGGCCGCGCACAGCCACGCACGGCTCCAGGCATCGGAGGCGATGACGTCACGGTCGGTGGTCGCGGCGGCCCAGGCGTGGCAGGGGAGCGAGCAGACGCAGGCACCGGGGGTCTTCATGTTCGGCCGCCCGCCGCATGCGTTGCCGGTGCAGGCTCGGCAGTTGCCGAACGGGACCTTCCCGGCCCGGAGCGGCAGCACGGGCAGGCCGGTTGCCGCCAGGTCGAGAGCCGTATGCAGGTGCTCTCGCAGGATGGTGGTCGGTTGGGTCATGCTGGGAGACCTCCACAGGTCTGTTGATGGCAGGTGGAAGGCGGCGGCCCCGGTTCTTGGCGGAAGGGGGGCCGCCGTCGTCGTGCGTGGGAGTGCTCAGGCGGCGGCGGCGGAGTCGTCGCCGCGCGGGATGGTGAGGTGGCCGTCCAGGGCGCGGGTGATGGTGCCGTTGGTGGTGAGGGTTTTGACGGCCTTGGACACGGCGCCCTTGGACAGGCCCGTGATGCCGACGAGGTCCTTCTGGCGGACCGGGGGGTCGGCGGTCTCGATGGCCTTCAGGACACGGGCGACGGCGCCGTCCGTGGCCGGGGCCTCTTCGGGTGCATCGCCCTTGACGAGCGTGAGCGTCGGCGTGCCCGCGGTTTCCGTGGTCGGCGCGGTGGTGCGGGACCACGGGGTGCGGTCGGGCAGGGCGATGACGACGGCCTTGTCCATGTAGCGGACCTTGACCGGGTCGGGCTTGCGCTTGCCGTCACGGAGCAGAGCCACACCGGGAACCGGGAGTTCGTCGGCGTTCCAGCCCTTGGCCTGTGCGTCCTCTCCGAGGACGACGCGGGCTTCGGCCGGCGTGCGGACCGCGAGGCAGATGGAGACGCCGATCTGCGGTGCGATCTGCTTGGGGATGCCGTCGTCGACGGTGGGCTTCTGGGTCATCCACCACAGGTCGATGCAGGCCGCGCGACCCATGCGGGCGATGGACTCCAGGCCCGGCAGCGCGGACCGCTTCACCGTGACGCTCTTGCCGTCGGCGCCCTCGGTCTCGTAGGGGACCTTGGTGGCGGCGGACATGACCTCGGCGCCCTCGTCGACGACGACCGTGATCCGGGGCCGCTCAGCGGTGGGCGTCCACGTGTCTTCACCCTTGGGCAGGACCGTGACCCGCTCCAGCATCTCCGTCTCCAGCTCATCGACCACGTCGATGACCTCGCGCGGGGTGGAGGCGACACGGGCCCGGTGGTCCCACAGGCGGCCTTCCACGCGCTTGAGATCGATGATGACCAGCGCGTTCGTCTCGCCCTCGGATGCGTCGAACAGCAGCGGCCGGGAGGCCACCGACTTACCGGCGCCGGAGCGACCGGCGATCAGCAGCCGCTCACCGAGCGGCACGGCGACCTGCTCGCCGGTGACGGTGTCGACGCCGAGGGAGCGCCGTTCGGGCGTCCACTTCAGGTCGTCGCCGTCGGCCGCGCTGCGGGTGCGCAACAGCAGCTCGGCCCAACCGCCCTGCTTCCCGGCCTTGATCTGCATGGGCAGGCCGGTGCGGGCCCCGAGCAGCGCGCGCACGTGGTCCTCGGCGGCGCGGAGCTTGGCCGGGGTCCACTTGCCGTCCAGGCGGATCGCGCACACGATCCCGGCCTCGGTCAGCTTGGGCTTTCCGCTGAAGGTGCCCTCCAGGCCGCGTTGTTCGGCGTGCTCCTTCCAGTGCTGCGGCTGCAACCGCTTGAGCAGCGCCATCTCCTCAGCCGTGGGCTTAAGCGTGCTGTCATCCCGCTCGCGATGCGCGATCCACACCGTGAGCGCGGTGACGGCCGCGACCACGGCCACGGCCAGCCACACCCACACGCGGCCCGGAACCTGCGGCACGTAGACGTATCCGGCGACGCCCACAGCGGCGGCGGTCTTGGTGGCGAACAGCCACATCGGGTCGGGCACGCGCCGCTTGGTCCGCTTCAGCTCACGCTCCGCGCGGTGGCGCAGAGAGGTGACGCCCTCGGGGTCGACGGCCTGCGCGCGGGACAACGCGGCGCGGGCATCGGCGACCAGGGGCTTGCGCTGGGCACGCAGGGCGGCGCGGCGGTCGGCTTCCTTGCGCCACATGTCAGCCGTGAAGCGGGCGGCGGTGGCGGCGTACTGGCGGTGCGTGCGCCAGACTTGAGCGTGACTCACGAGTCCTCACTTCCAAGGGATGGTGTGGGTTGGTGGTGACGGGCCATGCGACGGCCCGTCACCACACCTGTGATTACGCGGAGTTGCGGAGTTTCCGGTTTCCTGGTTTCCGAGGCGCGCCCCTACGCGTGCGCGCGCGAGGACGGAAACTTCTGTCACCGTGCGTCGCTACGGGGGTCAGGGCGGCCGAACAGCCTTCTGGGGGTCAAACCCCGCACGGAAGGGGCTCCAGGCGCCCACAGAGGCGCCTGGAGCTTGGAGGGGTTCTAGCGGCCCCTGCGGCTCTTCCTGCCGGTGGTCTTGCCGCCGTCGATGACGGCGCGGACCACGGTGACGACGCCCCAACCGAGGATGAGCACCAGGAAGGCGAGCATCGCGAGGTTCGCGGCGATGGCGGTCAGCACGCCGACGAGCAGCGGGCCGAAGTAGACGCCGGCCGCGACCGTCCCGGCCCCGATCCCAGAGCCGAGCGCGATGCGCTGCACGGTGCGGTCCGGGGGCGCCTGGTGGATGTGGACCACCTGCGGACCAGCCTGCTGTGCGGGCAGGGAGGCGGGGTCGGCGTAGGTGTGGGTTCCGTCGGGGAGCTGAACGACCGTCAACGGCCGCTGTGCGGGGAGGTTTTCCATCACGCAGCCTCCAGGCCGGTGTCGTCGGGAAAGGCGCAGGTGGAGCACGTGCCGAGCGTCGGCGGGATGACGTATCCGGCATCGCGCCGGCACTCGGGGCAGGTGCGGCGGGCGGCGTTGGCCTTGGCCAGGGCCGCCCACCGCGCCGCCGTCATCGGACGGACCGGCTTCGCGGCGTCGATGCGGTACAGGTAGGCGACCAGCGGGCCCCGCCGTCGGCGGGGCCGTTCCACCTGCGCAGCCACCTCCTGACCACCGGGCCGCAGCCCGAGGGCACGAAGCTGGCGATAGGTCGCGTAGCCGTCCGGGGCCAGCCGCCACCGGAAGGTGGGCAGAGCAGCCATCAGGCAACCTGCAAGCCGCGCTCGGCGCGCAGGGTGTCGCGCAGCGTGCGGGCGTTCGCCGGGGAAGTGTGCACCTCACGGCGGATGCCCTCGGCCGTCAGCTTGTCGACCGGCCACTCGGCCGTTGCCTTCCGTGCCTCATCGAGCAGCTCGTCGGGCGTGCGCTTCGGACGCGGGGTCCGAGCCACGTCGGGCACGCGGCCTGTCGCGCGGCGCGGTCGACTCGATTCGGCAGCCACCGCGCGCCGCTTCAGCGGCACCGTGACCGGCTGCTCGATCGAGGGGAGCGGCTTGAGCGGCAGGGTCGACTTCAAGAAGCCCACTGTCACCGGTCGGGGCAACGCCTTGGCGTTCGGGGTGATCGGCTTTGGAGTCGATTCCGGCAGGTCAGCCGTAGACCGGTTCATCTCGATCTGGGTAGATTCCTCCGCATTCTCGATCGGAGGCGCGATCGACGTCGAACGATGATGCAGCACCTTCGCGACCAGATCGGAGCCGAAGTAGATCGACCCGACCGGAAGCGAGGTGGCGAGCAGCACGAGCGCCCAGTTCGCCGGATCCCACTCCGCGAGTCGACCCCAGTCGACCGTCCGGCCGTGCAGCTCGGGCACGAGCCCGTGCACGTAGTTCAGGACCAGCGAGGCGAGCGTGTAGGTGCCGAGCACACGCAGTGCGAACGTCCGGTCCCGGCCTGCGAGTACGAGAGTGGCGACCAGGGCGAGCGCCATGAGGCCGTCGACCACGAACGGGTAGAGGGTCGCGGCGGTGTGGTCTGCGCCCACGGCGTTGGCGATGTCGCGCAGCGCGTTCCAGGAGACCCGGAACGCCATGGCGACCACGATGACGAGGGCGAGCACGAGGGCGGTACGGCCCTTGCGGTGCAGGTTCATGCCGCACCGTCCGCCTGCTCGGCAATGCCGTTGAGGTGGTCGCGGTGGGCGGCGAGCACGCGTCGGCGGGCCCGGCGGATGCGCCGCTCGTCCAGCTCGGTCGGGGTGCGGTCGATGGTGATGATCTGCGCGTCGAGCAGGTCTACCTCTGCGCGGATGACGGGCATCTCGCGCTCGATGGCGTCCAGCTCGGCGTTCGTCGGCTCCATGAACGGGGCGAAAGCGGTAACAGCGTCCTGAACGGTGACGATGTGTTCCATGGGTCGTGGTCTCCCTAGCAGGTAGCAACGGCCCGACCAGCGGTCCCGGTGTTCCAGCACCGGGGCCGCGCGCCGTTGAAGTCGGTAGATCCGGCTCCCCTCGGCGCCGCTCGTACGAGACGAGCGACGGAGGCAACCGGCGCGGCGAACGCCGCGAGGGGGTTGGGTGCGCGAATCAGTCGCGCAGTCCGCCTTTTCAACTCGGGGAGGCGGAGCCCACCTATGCAGTTCTCAAGAAACACCCAGCGCGGGGCCCCCGTGGTGGCGAGCAATCCCGGACCGGCACGGCCAGAAGCAGCCCAAAGAAGACCCTTCCGACTCGCTGTCCTAGGACTGCGAGCGGCCTGAGATGAGAATGCACTGCAGTCCTGGGACTGTCAACAGTCCTAGGACTGTGTTTCACTGGAGTGCGTCGAGAGGAGTTCTGCGTGGCACCGAAGTGGCGAGAACTGGCAGACCGGCTAGCCGAACGGATCAGGAACGGCGAATACGCCCCTGGCCAGCAGCTTCCGCACATCAGGGACCTGGTGGAGGCCGGTGAAGGCTCGAAGTCCACGGTCCACGCGGCCTATAAGGCGCTGGAGGCCGAAGGGCTGGTGGCCTCATCGCGAGGGCACGGCACGGTCGTGCGTGAGCAGGCGCCGTTGAAGCGGCTCGGTATCGCTCGATACGACAAGGCCAAATGGCGTGATGGCGACGAGGTCGCGTTCATCGCTGACCGCGTGGCCTCTGGCCGCAGCTACCGCAGGAACGAGCAGACGCAGACTGTGAGCCGGGTGGAAGCGCCGGCACTCGTTGCGGAAGCTCACGGGCTACCGGAAGGTGCCGAGGTGTACGCGCGAGCGCGTGTCGTGAAGGAAGGCACGCAGCCGACGCACACGTTGACCAGCTACTACCGGCCCGAGCACGTTGAGGGCACGCGCATCGTGGACCCGACGCCCGGCCCTGCGGGGCGGGGCGGTGGCTTCCGCGTGCTCTACGACGCCGGATACGAGATCGACCACATGAAGGAAGAGCTGTTCGCGCGCGCTCCGAGTGCCGACGAGGTCCAACTTCTCCAGCTCAATCCGGGGGAGTGGGTGGTCGAGCTGCATCGCACTACGTACACGGTGGATGGCACGGTGGTGGAGTTCGCCATCGGGGTGCACGCGGCGACGCGTTTTGCGTGGGCCTACGACTTCAAGGTGCCTGACTCGGCTCGTACGGAAGAAGGTGCTCAGTGATCTCGGCGCAGGCGTGGGCAGATGCTCAACGGTTGTGGAACTTCCAGCTCATGCATCAAGACCCCCAGCCATGCGACGTTGCCGTTGGGCTGGGGAGCCATGATCTGGGAGTAGCGGACACGACTGCTGCGCTGTTTCACAAAGGATTGGCCCCGCTGATTGTTTTCACCGGGGCTACCAGTCCGACTACGCGTAGCGAGATGCCACGCGGAGAAGCTGAGCATTATCGGGAGCGCGCAATCGAACTCGGTGTACCCGCATCTGCGATCCTGGTTGAACCGCGCGCTCGGAACACCGGGCAGAACATCATCTTCACCCGTGACTTGCTCAACTCCCAAGGGATGGAAGTCAAGTCGGTGCTCCTCGTCAGCAAGCCCTATGAGGAGCGCCGCGCCAGCGCCACCGTCCGCAAGCTGTGGCCGGACGTGGACGTGGTGAGCGCTTCAACTCCGGTGAGCTTCACGGAGTACGTCGACTCCATTCACGATGCACGCCTGGTAATCGACATGCTGGTCGGGGCCCAGCAGCGGCTAATGATTTACCCACGCGAGGGATTCATGGTTGCGGTCGATGTGCCGGAGGACGTGATAGCGGCGTACGAGCGGCTCTGCGTCGAAGGCTTCACGAGTCGACTTGTGCGCGCTCGCTGACAACGCCAAGGGTCTTTGCCGGGATCGATGTTCGCGGAAACGCAGACTTAGTAACCGCCGTTGTCGGCTCTGGGGCGCGGTTGCCGGTTCAGGCTCTTCGAACCGCGTAGCGGAGACATCCCCAGAGTCATTTGCATCCTGTTCGCAACAACTTGCTGTTGGCAAGATCTCGCATGAGTTAGATGGTGTCAGTCTTAATACTCCCCAGTGCTGCTCACGCCTGGCGCACGCACTAGCAGGCCTTCAATGTTACTCAATGGCGCCAGGTCAAGCGGACCACTATCGGAAGGGAGGCAAATTTCTTGCATGTTAGGAAATTTCTCAACCAATACGCCACAGTCAACGAAGTCAGATTTTGCAATGGTTAGTTTTCTAACCATGCCCATCACGGGTATCCGGTAAATTATATTCGACGTAGCTGCGCCACCCAGTTCGAGAGAATAGAGATTCGGAAGTTTTGCCAACTCTGCCAAACCCTCTATTGGCCGATGGGTGATGATCGAAAAGTCCTCGATCGTTGGCCACTCGCTGATCCCTTTAAGTGTTCTGCAACTCATTGGGCCAAGGTAAGCAGAAGTGATGTGTGAAGCCGGGAAAAAGTCGCACAATGCGAGATGTCGACTGTCCGAGTTAATGCGAAAACCCTGAAGATTCGTCAACCGGGGCAGGCTGGTCAAGCACTCTGTGCTGGCTTTCCATACGCTCAGCGATTGAACACTTGAATAGTTGAGTGCAGACGTATCTTTAACTCCCTGGCAGATGTCTAGTGTAATTCGGCGAAGGTTCGGGAAAGTTCTTAGAACCTGCAAATCGACCAGTCGATTGTTATATCCGATTGTCAGCGACTGTATTCGCTCGACGTCCTTCAAGGCGGCGATCTCCTGCGGCCCAAAGTCCCCTTCCAGAGCAACGGATGGAGGCATCTCCAGGTGCCGCAATTCCGTGATTTGATCGAACGTGCTAATCGTTAAATGGTCAATTCCCGGATTGTGGCGCAAGATATCTTGGGCGTACTCTTTGACGTTGTGTCGTCCCCAATGGAGCTGCAAGTAATGAGGGACTCTCCCCTTGGTGCATGTACGGAACCGCTTGAGTACAGACATAGACTGATCCCCGCCTAGTAGGCCAGCCGTGTGCACGACTGCCTCGGCTTGAATGTCGTCTAGGTCGTCGGGGCCTGGGAGTAGGTCGAGAATGAATGGTCCAACCTTGGCGAGGCTGCGGGAATCTTTGAGGCTTCTCGGTGGAATAACAGCTTCGGCGCGCGAGCGCACCTCTTGTCTAGTATCTGGATCTAGCTCTACTGCGTAGTCAAGGCAGGCCGCTGCTAGAAGATGGAGCCTATGCCGCCGTTCTGTATTGGCTGTGAAGCGGTCACCCCGTGATATCAGCTTGCGGAGTAGTTGCTTGGCATCTGAAGGGCTTGCGTGCGCTACTGCCATGCGAATCACGTCTTCCCAACGGTCATCGTCGGCATGGTTGACTAAAGCACCGAAGTTTCTTTGCTCCACAGCAAAATTTGCCGCCAAATAGTCTTGGAAAGTTCGATGTACGAAGTCCAGACCGTCAACGTCTGGAGCGCGGATGAGGCCGCTACGGTCGACCAAGTAACTCAGGATCTGTTTAACGGAACCCTGGGCGGCGACCTCGGGCATGTTTGGTAGAATGTCGGCCAAATGATGCATCGCGTCATCGCGGCTTATTTCTGCTTGACCGTTGTCTACCATCCAGTAGGCGAGACGTTGCAACAAACGTGTAGCTTGGTGCTCATTCAGATGTATCCCGGTTGCTTCAATGCCTCGTTCTCGGTCGCGACGATCAAGCAGCATAGCGAGTGCTGCTCGGTAAATCTCCATGCGGCCGTGGGGGAGATATCCATTGCGGGCTCTGTGTAGGGCACACACCAGAGCCGAAAGTAACGGCGAAGTCGTCAGTTGGGCTAGCCCCCGCTGAGAGCGCACGGCATCCTTAAGGTCTTCTCGCAGCTCATTAAGGTGTTTGCGCTCGTCTTCGACATTGACATCTACTGCAGCGGCCTCGTGCCACCGGTCAATGAAAACTGCAACATCACGAGGACTCATAGGATGAATGGCTAGTTCGCTAAAGCCGGAATCGGATAGCCACCCCTCGTTAACGGCCGTGGGGCGAGTTGTGACCACATACTGGTTGTCCGGATAGGATGCCAGGAGCTCTTCGAGCCAGTCCCTTGTTTCATTTCGATGGACCTGTGATACCTCGTCAACGCCATCTATTAGTACCAGGGCGCGACCACTTGATAAGACGCTGTGGGCCCATCCGGCTGGCTGATCACCTGCAAGCTGACACCCTACAGCGCTCAGGTAACCGCTGGGCGCGGGAAGGCTGCCAATGCGGGTCAAGGTTCTCAGTCGAAGAAGGAAGGGAACGCAATCGTTTAGATGATGCAGTTCCTGAGGGAAGTTTCCGCGCGCTGCAGTGACCGCGAGCCACTGAAGCAGTGTCGTTTTTCCGCAGCCAGCGAGGCCGCGGATCAACAACCTGCGTCGCTCGACTAGGGCTTGCTCTATTCGAATTTCATTTGGAGGCCTTCGTTTCCCTGGCTTCTCATCTCGAGAGTCTGGGATTTCATCCGTTGCGCCTAAGCTGAGACTCAAGTAGGCGGTGTCAAGAGGCCAGGAGTGTCGCCCCGGATGGTTAATATCTATGCCGATAATTGATAGTTTCCCCCATCGATTATCGATGTATCTAGCGTACTGCTCCTCGAAATATTCTTTCGTGCGGCATTCTTGAGTGTTCGGCAATTCCTTTTTTTGCACTGTGGGCTTTGGCTTGCTTGGCGGAAGTGCTTGCCTTCGCATATCTAGGAGTGGTCGTGGATCAATGCCCAGCGCTCGTGCCAGGGTGGTCACGGTTTCTTCTGTGGGGATGGATGATCCATTCAAGGCTTTGCTGGCAGTCGTTCGGCTCAGTCCAGCCCTACTAGCCAGTGCGGCTACAGGGATCCGACGCTCGGCCCGCAGGCGCCTGAGGCTCTCCGATAGCCGCTGGAGCGCTACCTCGTGATCTTGGTGAGCCTCATGCCGAGAGTTCTGTGTGCCCATGCCCACCCCACCGTGTGTGTCGATCTGTTCATCTTCGTTCAGCGTGAACGTCCGTGTATGCGCTTTGGCTCAGTCTCTGCTGCATCGCATCTGCTGTAACGGAAGGAAGCCCATGAACTCGACTGTTGAGACACTGAGCCTGCTCGTCCTATGTGTTCTCGCCGGAGGAGTCGTCGCGACACTTGTGGCGGCCTTGACCGGCCTTCTAGCGCGGCTTGAGGGTGAATCGGTGGCGGGAGCGGTGCGGAGCGCAGGAGTCGCGTTCGCGACCACGATGACTGTGCTGACGGCTTTGCTTGCCCTTGCTGTCAATACCCTGAGTTGAGAGCGTTCAACGGCTTCTGGCATCCATCGGTCCTCGCCCATACCGTTGGATCGACAACGCCGATGAACGTGAGCGGAGCGTCAGCACAGGTGGCGACCTATGCCGACCAGGTCTCACTTGTGGTCTCGGTTGGCGCTACTTCCGTAGCCGTCCGCATCGTGCCGCCGTCATCCAAAGCCGCCGCTGATCTGCGGTTCTGTACAGGTGCGGACGCCCCCGGACCAAGATCCGACAACTCGTAATGCGTAGGTCTCGGGTTCGAATCCCGAAGGCGGCTCGGATCAACCCCAGGACTCACTCGCCGTGACCTGGGGTTTTTTCATGTCCAGGGCATGCCGAGTCGCACGACGGGGATGCCGTGGGAGTGCTTGCGTGAGCGATGCGTGAGCGGAAGGGGTGCGAAGTGCCAGGCCGACGGAGCGCTGCTGGTCGGCATGAGGCAATGACGTAGGCGCCAGCTCGGTCGTTCCCCGTGGCGGCATGGCCACATCGGCCACCCAGGCCGCGCGACCGCACTCGTCTCCCAAGCGGCATCAGGCCCATCCGGATCCTTGTGCGATTCCTCGAAGGCTCCGCTGCTAGCCTGCCCAGTTGTTCGCGATCCTTGATGGGTTCGTGTCAGGTGACTGCCAGGTGCTGAGCACGGGGGAGGGGATGGAACATGTCAGAAGGGTTCTCTGTGGACCTTGATGCACTTCGCAAGGCCGCAACCGGGATTACCACCACTCTGGACGCGATGGCCACCAAGAAGGTGAGTGACATCGATGCTCCCAAGGACGCCTTCGGCCACGACGAACTGGCATCAGCGGTCGCCGATTTCTGCGATCGGTGGAACATCGGCGTCTCGCACCTGGCCACCGATGGCGCAGAGGTCTCTGACCGGCTGACGCACTGCGTCAACAGCTACGAAAAGGCTGAGGAACACATCCAACTCTCTGTTCAGGGCATTCTTCAGTCCTCGACTGGGTCCGATCCGGGGGCGTCCTGATGGCCGAGCTCGGGGAGACGTCGAACCCCCGTGATCTTGTTCCCGGCACACCCGATGCTCTGAATACGACCGCTCAGTCTCTTCTCGCCTACGGCGATGTTCTCATCGAGGCCGGCGAGGGACTGGCGAAGATCGAGACCGAAGACGGGTGGAGAGGTCCGGCGGGTGACGCCTTCCGCGATCGTTTCCATGGTGAGCCATCGAGGTGGGTCAAGGCCGGCGACAACTTCCACGCTGCCGCGAACGCCCTGTACGACTACAGCTACACCCTGCGCGCAGCCCAGCAGCGCGCAGAGGAAGCCATATCCCAGTTCGCGCGTGGCGAAGCCACGACGGCAGCCGCAGGCAAGGCCCACACTCAGCAAGTCAATCAGGCACGCAGCAAAGGGGACGAGACCGAGATCCCCTTTCATGATCCCGGGGAAGCCGACCGTGCAGCCGCCCGCGGGACTCTCGAGACCGCTCGCGGCAACGTGGACGGCGCAGGGCACACCGCGACAGCGCTGGTGAAGAAGGCGACCGAGTCAGCCCCTGAGAAGCCGGGGTTCTGGTCCCAGGTCGGTGACTTCTTCAGCGATGTGGGTGAAGGGGCCGTGGACGTGGGCAAGGTCGTCGTCAACGATCTCGCCTCCTTCGGCAACGCGATGATCCAGCATCCGGGCGACAGTGCCGCGATGCTCGGTGGCGTGCTCCTGACCGGGCTCAGCGCGGGTGGTGAAGGGCTTGGCGTCGCCTTGGACGCCACCGGCGTCGGCGCGGTCGCCGGTGTCCCACTCAACGCCGTCTCCGCTGCTGGAATAGCCACAGGCGTGGGTGTGGCGGGAGCTGGAGCCATGGACCTGGCCCAGCATGCCGGGAGCGATTCCAAGGTCGAACCCCTGCGGATGAACAGCGAGGGATCCGGTGCCAGCGGCTCCGCACAGCAGCCGGCGTCCGAGCTGATCAAGAATGGTCAGAAATACGAGGGCACTGGTACCGGCGCCGGCCGCGGAGGCCACAAACTTCCGAAGGTGAACGGTCCGGCGAACGGGACCATGTACAAGACCGACCCCCAGTCAGGAAAGGTGACCAGCTACTCCACTTATGATTCCGAAGGTCGCGCCTTGCAGCGAGGGGGCCTCGCACAACGGAGTAGACACACCACACGTCGTAAAAATGTCGCACAATACCAACCCTAAGACCGGGCAAGTCTATGTGGGTGAGTCGAAGGACGTGCGTACCGCGTTCCCCTGGGAGATCCCGTGAGTAGCATCAAACCGTCATGGTCCGAGCGTGAACTGCCGGCTTTCTTCAAGAAATGGCGCACCGAATGGAAGAATGAGGAACTCGATCCGGACAATTACCTCGACTTTGAGGATGGTCTTCGATTTGTTCTGGCCGCGGCCTGGCTTTTTTGCCCCGAAACGGTCGAGTACCGCGGTTGTATTTTCCTCAAAGAGCGCTTCCGTCAGAGCACTGTCGACGACTGGTTCACAAGTCTTGATGGCGATCGGAAGCGAATTGAGGCCGTCGTCAACCACGTCGAGTTGTGGGGCACATTCAACAACATCGAATTGACGGATGAAGATCAGCTTGGGGAAGAGCTGCCCCAACTCGCATTGGCGCTGGGAGAGTGCTGGCAGGGAATCCTCTCCTCGCGTTACCCGGGTCGCGAGATCACTGTGGAAGTGAGCGACGAGGAGGACGGGGCCTACGGGCCGACCGTGACGTTCTGGACTTCCCCGGAAGGTTCAGCCTTCGGGTGACGCAGGACGTCCACCAGGGGTAGGTTGGCCCGGCGCCCGGACTCCATGTTGGCGATCACGTTGCGCGGGATGGGATGCCCGAGCCGCGAGCACTGATCCGCCAGGTCCTGTGCGCTCCACCCCATCTCCTTCCTTCTTCGCCGGACTTCGCCGGCCACGTTGGCCTTGATCCGGTCCGACCACTCCGGAACGTCGTCCTCTTGTAGCCGCGGGCGAGGAGCGTGTCCCAACCGCGGGGGGAGCTTCATTACCAGATGCTGGCGGATCCGGGACAGTACTCTGATCCCAGCGGGATCGGTCCCGCTCGCATGGTGTCCAGGAGGTGGGTCATGACTGCCGAGACGGTGGCTCCTGCGTGGATGCATGAGCAGATCACGGCGGAGCAGTACGACTCCTGGTCCGAGGAGCAGTGTGCGGGGATCGAGATCGTGGACGGGATGGTCGTCGTGAGTCCCAGCGCATCCAAGCGTCATAACCGGCTTGCCCGGATGCTGGCGAATGCCTTGGAGGCTGATGCGGGGCCGGAGTGGAACGCCGACACCGACTTCGATGTCCGTCTGCAGGATGTTCCGCTGACCAATCGGCGTCCGGATGTTGTGGTGTATCGCGCGGACACGATCGACATCTCGCCCACCCGGCCGGAGCATGTGCTGCTGGTCGTCGAGGTCGTCTCGCCAGGGTCGGAGACCACCGATCGGATCGTGAAGACTGACCAGTACGCGAAGGCCGGTATCGCCTTCTACTGGCGGGTCGAGCAGGCCGCGACCGGGGTTCCGCTGGTGTACACGTACGTGCTTGACCCGGCTACCAGGGCCTACCGGGACGGGGGCGTGTTCACCGGTGTCGTCAAGGTCTCGGCGCCCTTTCCGGTCGAGGTCGACCTCGGGCGGATCTGAGCTTCACGCCGGCGAGCCCCGGCGATTTGCGTGAGCGCTGCGTGAGCGGACTGGGCGGCACGAGGCCGGATCAGCAGTCATGGCGGTCATAGTCGTACGCTCCTGACCAGCTGAGACATCATCCGGTGGCACGCACCGGCACCACCCGCCACGATCTTGCAGGCCCTCGTAATGCGTAGGTCTCGGGTTCGAATCCCGAAGGCGGCTCAGACTGGGAAACCCCAGGTCAGACTCTTCTGACCTGGGGTTTTCTGTTGTTCGGAGTGTGGTGGAGGCGGGCCCGCGCCGTTTCAGGATCTCCCCAATAAAGCTTGACCCAGCTTTGACCGAGTGTCGAACTTTGACTGTTGGTCATTCATAATGCAGCCATGCGAACGACTCAACGTAAGGCCCAGGAAGTTGCGGAGCGTGACCAGAAGCTGGTGTACGTCGCGCTCGACATGGTGTGCAGGGACGGGTTCCACAATCTGACGCTGGGGAAGCTGGCCGATGAGGCCGGGTACTCCAAAGGCACCGTCTACAACCACTTCACCTGCAGGGAAGACCTGCTCATCGAGCTCTCCGCGGAGAGCGCACGGCGTCAGCTGCGCTACTTCCAGGCGATCGCCGATCTGCCATGGGGTGGGGCCCGTGCCGTGTACGGCATGACACTCGCCTACATGCGGCACGCGGAGGTGGCGCCGGTGCTCTTCGAGTGCAGCATCACCGCCCGCACCGACGCCGTCTGCAAGGTCGCGTCCGAGGAGCGACTCAAGCGGCGTGACCTGGTCGAGGCGCAAATGTCGCAGGTCGTGGGCTACGCCGTGGAGCGCAGCGTCGCCGAGGGTTCCTTCGGGAACGCCGAGGTCGAACCGGCCGTGGCGGTGGACGCCCTGCGCGCCTACATCCTCGGCTACGCGGCCATGCATTTGCTCTCACGCCGCTTCCTGTGGTCCGGCGAGGAGGGCCTCGATGCCCGTCTGAAGGTGATGACCTCCATGATCGGCGGCCTGGGCTGGACCCGGCTCCCGGTCGACGACGTGGCGCGGCTGCACCGCGAGGTGGCCGGGATCGTCGACCCGATCGCCGCCCAGTATGCGCCGGAAGGTCACTCTGAGTAGGTATTTGATGGGTGAAGTTCTGCGCCTGGATCCGTAGTTCGCTGCTCGCTTTCCGTTCGCCACTCCCGATCATGAACTAGTTGTCAAAAAACGACTGATGGTCATAACGTGAAGGAGTGCTCGGCCGGTCGGTCGGGCCGTGATGCGGAATGGAGGGGCAATGCGCATCAACATCGCTCGCCGCGGGAGTGCCTTGTGGCTGGCCTGCGTCGAGCTCGCACAGGACCGGTACGCGCGGGACTACGGGGCGCGGATCGCACCGTCGCCGGACAGCTTCATCGCGCTGTGCTCGGACGAGGGCACGGGAGCGGACGTCGTCCCGCTGGCCTGTGCGGGGCTGACGTACGGAGGGGAACGCAGCCTTCTCGTCGAGCACTACCTCGGGGACGGGGCGGCCGACGTCATATCGCGGTCCACGCGTACCGAGTGCGAGCCGGCCGGTCTGGTCGAGGTCGGGCCGCTGGCCTCCAGCGAACCCGGCGCGGGCCTGAAGCTCATCGGCATGGTGCCCGCGCTGTGCTGGTGCAACGGCGCCTCGTACCTGCTGTGCACCGTCACCAAGCCGCTGGCCCGGACCCTGGCGCGGATCGGGCTGCGGTTCACCGGACTCGCCCAGGCCCGCGAGGACGCCCTGCCGCCGGAGCAGCGGGGCACGTGGGGGACGTACTACGAGACCGCTCCCGTGGCCGGCTTCATCGACCTGCGGGCCTTTGACGCCGGCATCAACCGCGAGGCCGAGTCCGGCTACCACCTCGCGGTGACCTGGGGCCAGGAAGCCTCCCTCGCTCCGCAGGGGGCGGGCGCGCGATGAGGGAGATCTACGACGGTCTGTACGCGCCGGAGCGCCGCGACGACGTTCTCGTCGAGCGGCTGGCCGCCGACGGCTCGGTCGCCGGGACCTTCACGTACGGGGAATTGGCGGGCTGGAGTGGGCAGATCCGCCGGCTGCTCGCCGACCTCGGCGCGGACGCCGGGGCCACGATCGGCGTGGTGGCGGGCAACGGCCCCGAGTGGGTGGCCGCCGACCTCGCGCTGCTGCTCGGCGGTTTCGTCGAGGTGCCGGTGCCGCTGGCGTTCTCCGGTGAGCAGGCCGCCTCGCTGCTGAAAGAGGTCCGGCTCTGCCTGGCCGACGAGGCCGGGGTCCGCAAGCTCGCCGAGTGGGGCCTGGACGGCGCCGTCACCGTCCTCCCGATCACGGCGGACAGCGGCGCAGGGAACCGGGTCGCGGAGGCCGACGGTCTCCGACTGCCGCCGGACGAGCGGATCATCAAGGTCATCCACACCTCGGGAACCACGGGTGCGCCCAAGGGCGTGAAGATCCGGTCGAAGGCGCTCGAGGCGCTGCTCGTGTCCCTCGACTCGGTCTCGCCGGACGGGGTGTACTCCCGCTACCTCTCCCTGGTGCCGTTCAGCCTGCTCATCGAGCAGGTCACTGCGGTCTACCTGCCGATCATCAACGGCGGCCGGATGATCCTGCTGCCCGAGAAGACCGCGCTGCTCGGCACCGCGGGCTCCCGCGCGGACGACGTGGTGACCTGGCTGCGCGCCGGGCGGCCGACCACCGCCGTGCTGCCGCCCGCCGCGGTGAGCGCCCTCGACAAGGCGGTGTGCGGCGCCGCCGGGGGACCGGTCCTCGGCGACGAGGTGCGGCCGTTCCTGATGGCGGGCGGCGCGCCCGTCGACGTAGCGGCCCAACTGCGCCTGGACGCGGCAGGGTTGCGTGTGCACGAGGGGTACGGCCTGTCCGAGAACAGCTCGGTCGTCTCGTGGAACACGCCCGAGCACTGGCGGCCCGGCACCGTCGGCAGGCCGCTGCCGCACTGCGAGGTCCGGCTCTCCGAGGGCGGGGAGCTGCTGGTCAGGTCGACGTCACTGTTCGCCGGCTACACCGTGGAGGACCCGACCAGCCGGCCCGTCGACGAGGACGGCTGGCTGCACACGGGGGACCGCGGCGAGATCGACGAGGACGGCTACATCCGGATCCTCGGCCGCCTGAAGAACGTGATCATCACCAGCCACGGCCGCAATGTCTCGCCGGAATGGGTCGAGGGAAGCCTGCGCAGCTGCCCGTCGGTGGTGGACGCCGTGGTGTTCGGCGAGGGCCTGGAACACGTGTCGGCCCTGCTGATCACCGCCGATGCCGCCGATGTCGACAGGGCCGACGAGATACGGCGGCAGGCGCACGCGTACGCCGAACAGCATCTGGCCGAGACCGACCGGCCCGAGCGGTTCTTCGTCGTGGCGGACAGCAGCGACTTCCGCCGCCAGTACTTCACCGTCACCGGCCGGCCGCGGCGCCAGAAGCTCTTCGACGACCTGATGGCTCTCACGCCCACGAACGGCCGCCGGGATGACCGCCCGGGCGACCTCTCCCTCTGACGCACATCTGACGCACACACGAAAACGGGGATTAAGCCATGACAGTTGCCCAGCACACCCTGCGTCTGACCGCCATAGGTGACGGCGACGGCATGATGATCACGCCCACCGGCACGGAGTCCGACTTCACCGAGCTGTACCAGGCGGGCCTCGACGGCCTGCTCGCCGACACCGGGCACCTCCTGATCCGCGGATTCGCCCCCGGAGTCGAGGAGTTCAACGAGCTGGTGCGCCGCTACAGCTCCCGCACCACCATGGACCCGGCCCGCACCTCCCACGGCAACGCCGCCCAGAAGGTCGACTCCGGGCGCGACCCGATCGGCCTGCACCTGGAGAACGGCGCCACGCCCTTCGCCCCCGACCTGCTGTGGTTCCACTGCGTCAAGGCCGCCACGTCCGGCTCCGAGACCACCGTCTGCGACGGCTTCCGGGTTTGGGACGCGCTGTCCGAGCGGGCCAGGAAGGTGTTCGCCGGCAACCCGGTGAAGTACGTGCGCAGCAACGTCCCGCGGGCCATGTGGCAGCGGCTCGCCGCGCACCTCACCGGCCCCGACGCGGACCCGGCCGACATGACCGTCGAGCATCTCCACGCCGTCTCCAACAAGGGCGCCGACGTGGTCTTCACCGAGGCCACCGACGGGACCCTGACCTACGAGTACACGGTGTACGCCGCCCACCCCACCCGGGGCTCCTCGCGCACCGCGTGGGCCAACAGCATCCTCGGTCCCTCGTTCAACTACGAGGCGCCCGAGATCCGCTTCGCCGACGGCTCCCTGATACCCGACGACGTGATCGCCGAGTACACCGAGGTCACCGAGAAGGTCACCGAGGAGATCCAGTGGGAGGACGGCGACATCGTCCTCATCGACAACACCCGTGTCATGCACGGCCGCCGGGCCATCACCGACCCCGAGCGCACCATCCTCAACGCCCAGAGCTACGCCAGGAGCTGACCATGAAGTACGGCATCGTCATCCGCTACGAATTCGACGCCTCCTGGCTCCGGTTGAGCCGCGAACAGCGGGGCGAGAAGGAACAGGTCTTCCAGAAGGAGATCGTCGGGCCCTTCGCGGACCGGATGTCCGTCCGGCACTTCGACGCCGAGGCGTTCGCCACGGACTACTCCGACTTCCTGTTCGTCGAGACCGACGACATCAAGACCTACTACTTCTTCATCGAGAAGCTGCGGGACAGCGAGTTCATCGCCGAGGGCTGGGTGCGGCTGCGCGACATCTCCATCGGGCTGCAGGACGGCTACAAGGAGTACGAGAATGACCAGGGCTGACCAGTTCGACGGCATCGCCGAGGCCGTCCGCACCGAGCTCGCCTCGGTGACCCGGCTCGCGCACATCAACACCTTCCACCCCAATGCGTTCGACTGGGCGGAGGCCGGCACGCCGGCCGAGCGGGAGTTCGCCTCCGTCGTCGCATACGGGGAGCCGGGTCACGAGGCCGAGGCCGTCGCCTACCTCACCAAGGAGCTGGCGCAGCTCGCCGAGATCGAGCGCCACGTCAGCACTGTCATGGCCATGGTGATGGGCGAGCTGCACGACCTGCGCGACCCCATCAACCTCGGGCACGAGCTGCACCACGCACTCTCCTGCTTCGCCGCAGAGGAGATCCAGCACGCCAACACCTTCTACCGGTACGTACGGGCCCTCTCGGGGGCCGAACCCCGCGTCGAGGCGGCCCTGTTCGACGAGCGCCTCGACGTCTTCCGCACCGATGACCACCCGTACGTGAAGCTGGTCGCGCTGTGCTGCTCGGCGTACGTCGGCGAGTCCGTGATCACCGTGTTCGAGCACCGCACCGACGGGCTCGACCCGGACCGGGCCCGCTTCCTCACCCGCCTGTTGCACACGCACGGCCTCGACGAGGCCCGGCACGTGAAGATCGACCACGTGGCGATGAAGCTGATCTACCCGGCACTCACCGCCGGACAGCAGCAGCGAGTACGTGAACTACTCGGCAGGATAGAGGAGTTGAACCGCACGCTGGCGGCCACGTTCGAGGAGCGCACCCGGGAGCTGCTCGGCGTCGACTTCGTCACCGGCAATCCGGCGGCTGCCGTGCAACTGGAGATGACGAAGGCGTTCGGCGGCAAGGTCTTCGCCGCGGACGGCACGCTGTACAGCGTCGACGAGATCCTCGACGACGAACTCACCGCGCTCATCGCAGAGTTCTCCGGCGTCGACCGTGTGCACGCGGCCGCCGTCGTGGCGCCGGTGAAGGCCCTGAGCACCGCGGGGGTCCCGTCATGACGTCCTCGGCCGTGGGCGCGGGCGTCGCGGCGCCCGCCCGTCCGGCCGTGGCCGGGGGCAGGGTCGCCGTCGCGGCGGCCGTGCTCGCCCTGCTCCTGGCCGCGATGGACGCCACCGTCATGGGCACGGTGCTGCCCAGCGTCCTGTCCGACGTCGGCGGCGGCTCGGGCGGTGGATACGCCTGGCTCGTCTCGGGGTTCATGCTGGCCCAGGTGGCGGGCACGCCGCTGGCCGGCTGGGTCGCCGACCGGCTCGACGACCGGGTGCTTGCCGTCGGCTCGACGCTGGTCTTCCTCGGCGCCTCGGTGCTCGCCGGGGTCGCGGGCTCGTTCGGCGTGCTGGTCGCGGCCCGGGTGCTGCACGGCCTGGCCGCGGGCGCGATCGTCGTCTCCAGCTACGTCATCGTGGGCCGGGTCTTCGGCGCCGAACGGCGCGCCAAGGCGCAGTCGATGCTGAGCATGGTCTGGGGCGTGGCGGCGGTCCTCGGCCCGGTGGTCGGCGCGGCCGTCACCGAGGCGTGGGGCTGGCGCTGGGTGTTCTTCCTGAACGTGCCGCTGTGCGCATTCGTCGTCCTGGCCGTCGTCCTCGCCCTCCCGAAGCGGGCAGCGGCCTCGGCGCCCCGGCAGCGCTCCGGCTTCCCGGCCGGGGAGTACCTGCTGGTCACGGGCGGCTCCGCGCTGGTCCTCGTCGGACTCCAGGGCGGCGAGCTCGGCCTCGGCACGATCGGCGGCGTCCTCGCCGCGGTCGTCGGGCTGCTGGCGCTCGTCCTGGTACGCCGCTTCGGCGGCGGCCTCGTACCGCGCCAGATCCTGGCCCGTACGCCCTCGGCCGGCGCGGCCCTGGCCACTGTCGGCGCCTGCGTCGTGATGTACGCGACGGTCACCGTGCTGCCCGTACGCCTCGCCGCCTCCGGGACCTCGACCACGGGAATCGCCGTGGTCGTCGGCCTCGCCGCGCTCGGCTGGGTCGCGGGAAGCGCCGTCACCGGCGGGCTCGTGGCCCGGCACGGCTACCGGCCCTCGATGCTGGTGGGCGCGCTCGCCCTCTTGGTGAGCGCCTCGCTCAGCGCGACCGGCGAACTCGCCTGGCTGGCCGGTACGACGGCGGGCATCGGCACCGGCGCCGTCACGGCGACGACGCTCGCGCTGATCCAGGACCAGTCGCCGCCCGAGCAGTTGGGCGTGGCCACCTCGGCCGCGACGATGCTGCGCAACCTCGGCTCGGCAGCCGGCGTGAACGGCATCGCGGCCCTCACCGCGGCCCTGGCCACCACCTCTCACCAGGACCAGCAGAACCGGGCGTTCTGGGTCCTCGCCGCGGTGGTCGTCGTGGCGGTCCTCGCCCCGGCGGTGGTCGCACCCCGCCGCCGTACGACCACGGGGTGACGCCCGGATCCGGGGCCGTGCCCGAGCGCGGCCCCGGAACGACGGTGCCCTCCGGATCACTTCGCGTCCGCGTAGCACTCCACCACTGCCACCGTGAACGGGAAGCGCACCGGGGTTTCGCCGAAGGCGATTCGGCCGGCCAGGTCGGCTGCTTCGCGGATTGCCTCGCTGACCCGGTCCGTCTCTTCCGCGGGGCAGTGCACGATCACCTCGTCGTGTTGGAAGAAGACCAACTCGGCTGCCATGTCCGTGAGTTCGCGGCGCAGTGCGGCGAGGACGAGCAGGGTCCAGTCGGCGGCGCTGCCCTGTACGACGAAGTTGCGGGTGAAGCGGCCGCGGGCGCGGGAGTTCGACGAGGCGTAGCCGTACGTCAATCCACCTGCCTCTGAAGGCTGTTCGGGATCGTCCTGGGGGATGCCGGCCTCGTCCGGGTCGGCGGAGCCCACGGCGGGTGGGCAGGTGCGGCCCAGCCATGTGCGCACGAGACGGCCTTCCTCGCCCGCGCGCGCTGCCTCGTCGACGTAGGCGACGGCCTGCGGGAAGCGTCGTCGCAGCAGGGCCAGGTTCTTCAGGCCGTCGCCCGAGGTCTGCCCGTATATGGCACCGAGCACGGCCAGCTTGGCCTGGCCCCGGTCACCGGCGAACGCCCGGTCGGAGACCGCCTGGTAGAGGTCGGCGGCCTGGCCCGAGACCTCCATGAACGCCGGGTCGCGGGAGATCGCGGCCAGGACGCGGGGTTCCATCTGGTCGGCGTCGGCCACGACGAGCCGCCAGCCGGGGTCGGCGATCACCGCGCGGCGGATGACTTTGGGGATCTGAAGGGCCCCTCCGCCGTTCGTCGTCCAGCGGCCGGAGACGGTGCCGCCCGGCAGGTACTCGGGTCTGAAGCGGCCCTCGCGCACCCAGTCCTGGAGCCAGGACCAGCCGTGTGCCGTATAGATCCGGTACAGCTTCTTGTACTCGATCAGGGGCGGTACGGCCGGGTGGTCGATGCCCTCGATCTCCCAGCGGCGCGTCGAGGTGAGTTTGATGCCGGCGTGGGCGAAGGCCTTGATCACGTCGGCGGGGAGGTCGGGGCGCACCGGTCTGCCGAACGCCGCCGACACCTCGTCCGCCAGCTCGGCCAGGCGGCGTGGCTCGCCGCCGCCTCCGTAGCGTTCGCCGAGGAGTTCCTGAAGTACGGACCTGTGGACGTCCGCGCGCCATGGCAGGCCCGACGCGTGCATCTCGGCCGCCACCAGCATGCCCGCCGACTCGGACGCGGTCAGCAGCCGCATTCGGCCCGGCTGGGCGGTGGCCTCGTGGCGGCGCTGCTGCTCCGCGTATACGTCGACGAGGTCGGTCAGCGGGACGTCGACGGGTGGGCGGGGCTCGAAGAGGGAGGACTGGGAGCCGGGGGCGGCGACGCGGGGCGGGGGGTCGGGTGGGACCGGGGCGCCCTTGAGGCGGGCCAGGGCTGCCGCGGCGGAACGGGGGTCGCCGTGCCGGCCCTCGTGGGCGATCAGGAGGTTCTCGGCGGCCTCGATGTCGTAGCAGCGTTCGACGCGGACGCCGGCGGCGAGCAGGTGGGGGTATACGGCGTGGGTGTCGCGCCAGACCCAGCGGGTGACCTCCGGTCGGGTGCGGACGGCCTCGGCGAGGTCCGGCTCCCGGACGACGGGTCCTGCGGGCAGCCCGTCCGGGCCCAGCGGGGCGAGGTCCGCTCCGCCGTGCTCGGTGGGGGCGAGAGCCCATCGTTCGGTCACGTAGCCGAGTGTCACATTCGGCACTGACAACGTGTGCCCTGCGACGGCGTTGCGGTCGCGGGGCTCTGCCCCGGACCCCGCTGCTCAAACGCCGCAGGGGCTGAAACGGCTAGCTGTCGCCGCCCTCGTCGATCAGGCGGCGGACCTCGCGGTCGATCAGGCCCAGGCGGGCCTCCGCCACCAAGGGGACCGCCCTGCGCTGGCGGCGTGCCTCGTGGACGTCGATGTCGACCGTCACGAGGCCCGGCTCCCACTGCGGCGCCTGCGCCACGGCCGTGCCGCGCGGGCTGATGACCCGGGAGCCGCCCCAGAAGGACGCCCCGTTCTCGTTGCCGACGCGGTTCACGAAGACGACCCAGCACTGGAGCATCTTCGCCGTGTAGGAGAGGAGGGTGTCCCAGTAGAGGGTGGTGTCCATGGCCTCGGGGTCGAGCGTCGCCGCGCTGTTCGCGGGGACGAACAGGACCTCCGCGCCGTCCTGCACCGCCAGCCACGGAAGCACCGGCTGCCACGCGTCGTTGCAGACCAGCGTCGCGGCCCTGCCGTGGTCGCCGGGCAGGTCGTACGCGCGGGAGTGCTGGCCGGGGCTGACGTGCTTGCGCTCCTCCCAGGCCAGGTAGTTCGGGAGGTACAGCTTGCGGTGGGCGTGCAGCAGGGCGCCGCCCGAGTAGTACGCGGAGGTGTTGTACGCGCGCAGGCTGGTGTGTTCGTGCAGGCCCACCATGACGTCGGGGCCGTCCGGCGTCGTGAGGCCGAGCAGACGCGGGTCGTTCGTGGCGATCGACGTGTCGGACTTCAGGCCGCCCAGGTGATAGCCGTGCAGGCTCAGTTCGGGAAAGACGACCAGGTCCGCTCCCTGGTCCCCGGCCTGCGAGATCTGCTCGCGGGCCGTGTCCAGGTTGGCGTCCACATCGCCGAGTTCGCAGTCGGTCTGCGCCAGTGCCACTCTCATGCCCCCGAGCCTCGCATGTCACGGTGGCCCCTGGCATCTCGGTGGCCCCTGCCATCTCGGTGGGTCCGCAACCGTTTGGGTGGGAAGGACCGTCCTCGTACCCGTACCGGTCAAAAAAGATCATCGTTGCGCAGAAGGGACCACCCTCCACCGTGTCCACCACCCGCCGCGCCATCCTCACCACCGCGAGCGCCCTCGGCGTCACCGCGCTCGCCGGTTCCGCCACCGCCCGAGCGGCCACCGGCACCGCCCACGCCGAGTCGGCCGACGGCCGCTTCACCGCCCTCGAGCGCCGGCACGGCGCCCGCCTCGGCGTGTTCGCGCACGACATCCGCACGGGGCGCACCGTCCGGCACCGCTCCGACGAACGCTTCCCGATGTGCTCCACGTTCAAGACGATCGCCGTCGCCGCCGTGCTGCGCGACCTCGACAAGGACGGGAAGTTCCTGGCCCGCCGCATCCACTACACGCAGGCCGACATCGACCGCGCGGACGGCGCCCCGGAAACCGGCAAGGCGGAGAACCTCGCGAACGGCATGACCGTCTCCGAGCTGTGCGGCGCCGCGATCTCGTACAGCGACAACACCGCCGCCAACCTCCTCATGGAGCACCTCGGCGGCCCCACCGCCGTCACCCGCTTCTGCCGCTCGACCGGCGACCGCACGACCCGCCTCGACCGCTGGGAGCCCGAGCTGAACTCGGCCGAACCGGGCCGCGTCACCGACACCACCACGCCCCGCGCGATCGGTACGACGTACGCGCACCTCGTCCTCGGCGGCGCCCTCGCCCCCGCCGACCGCGACCGGCTGACGCGGTGGCTGCTCGCCAACACCACCAGCGCCGAACGCTTCCGCAAGGCCCTGCCCGCGGACTGGGTGCTCGGCGACAAGACCGGCACCGGCTCGTACGGCACCGCCAACGACGTCGGCATCGCCTGGACGCCGGACGGGGCGCCGGTGGTGCTGTCCGTCCTGTCGACCAAGCCGGACAAGGACGCCGAGGGCGACAGCCCGCTCGTGGCGCGCGCCGCCGAGCTGATCGTGGAGTCGCTCGGCTCCTGAGTCCCTCGCCACCTGAGCCGCTCACCTCCTGAGCCGCCTCGCAGGGGCACCGCGCAGGGCTGAGATCATGGGCGTATGAGCGGTACGAGCAGTGACAGCACGGTCGAGCGGGCCTTCGCCGCCGCCCTCCACGACGGCGGCGATCTCGACACCGGCGCGTCACTGCTCGCCGCCGACCCCTCCTCCGACGCCGAACTCGCGCTGCGGGGGCGGGAGTTCGTGCGGCGGGCGTGGGAGCGCGGCTGGCAGCCGGCCGACGTGCTGCGGATGGTCGTACGGGAGGAGGGCCTTGACGCGGCCCACGAACGGCTTGCGGCCCGCCTGATCCGCACCGAGACCGAGCGGTACGAGAATCTGCCGCCGCGCTGGGCCGCCCAGCTCGCCGAGCTGCCCGCGGAGGAGCCCGCGCGCACGGACCGGTTCTCGGGCGCCACCGTCGCCCTGGAGCTGTACCGGCTGCTTGCGCGGCTGCCCGCCATCGAGCCGGTCGGTCCGGTGCCGGGTGAGTCGATCACCGTCCCCGTGGCGGGCGAGCCGCGCGCCCTGGCGAAGATCCGCGCGCTGCTCGCCAAGGCGGAGCGGACCGGGTACCCGCCGGAGGCGGAGGCGCTGTCGGCGAAGGCGCAGGAGCTGATGGCCCGGCACTCGGTCGACGAGGCGCTGCTCGCCTCCCGTACGCACGCGAAGGACGCGCCCACCGCCTGTCGGATCGGCGTCGACGCCCCCTACGAGACGGTGAAGGCGGTCCTCCTCGACGCGGTGGCGGGCGCCAATCGCTGTCGCGCGGTCTGGAACTCCGCGTTCGGGTTCTCGACCGTGGTCGGCTTCGAGCCGGACCTGGAGGTCGTCGAGGTCCTCCATACGTCGTTGCTCGTGCAGGCCACCGCCGCGATGACACGCGCCGAGGCCGAGCAGCGGGCGGGCGGCCGCAAGCGTACGAAGACCTTCCGGCAGTCGTTCCTCGCCGCGTACGCGCACCGGATCGGGGACCGGCTCGCCGCCGTCGCCGAGCGGGTGACGGGTGAGGTGGGTGAGGCGGGCGAGGTGCTGCCGGTGCTCGCCGCGCGGGACGTCGCGGTCACGGGGCGGGCCGAGGAGATGTTCCCCGAGACCGTGACGACGCGGATGAGGGGCGTCACCGACGGGGCCGGCTGGGAGGAGGGCGTCGCCGCGGCGCAGCGGGCCCGCCTCGAAGGGTGAGCTGTCAGGCTGCCGCGCGCTCGACGCGGTCCAGCAGCCGGTGGTGCCGGACGGCGTGCGCGAAGTCGGGGACGACGGACGTGCCGTCGGCCAGATCGCGGCGGAGCTGGGCGTAGGCGGCGCCGACGTTGTACGCGGGGGTGCCGCGCAGCTCCGCGAGCTCGGGCTCGAAGTACCGCTCCGGGACGGTGAGTTCGGACAGTTCGGTGTCGGAGCCGCGCGCCCCGCTGATCGTGTACTCGCCCATCTGCAGATGCCCGTGGTCGCCGGTCACGACCAGGTCGCCCTCGGTGCCGTTGATCTCCCAGAGGAAGTCGGTGCCGCGCGACGTGCCGTCCCGGTAGTGCACGGAGGCCACCGCGCCGGAGGCGAGCACCCCGCCGAGCACCACCTGGTCGGGGACGTCGGGCCGGTGGATGTCGCCCGTGCGCGGGTCCTTGAGCTCCCGGCGGCGGGTGGCGGTGACGGCGCCGACCCGCGCGGTGTCGTCGAAGTCCCCGAGGACCGAGATCAGCCCGTCCAGCGTGTGGCCGAACGGGATGGTCAGCATGTTCGCCCCGGTGGACCGGTCCAGGAGATACGCGCTGCCCTCCGGCATCTCCGCTCCCCAGCCGCGCCCGGACGCCACGATGCTGGTGGACAGCACCTCGCCCACGTAGCCGTCCGCGATCAGGTCGCGCAGGTGGCGTACGAGCGGGGCGGAGCGCGCCTGGAGGCCGGTGAAGGTGCGCAGGCCGCGCTCCGCGGCGAGCGCGGCGAGCCCCTCGGCCTCGGCGAGATCGACGCCCAGCGGCCACTCGGAGAGCACCGCCTTCCCCGCGGCGAGGGCGGACTCGATGATCTCCCGGTGGTCCGGCACCTTGACGGTGACCACGACGAGGTCGACCTCGTCGGACGCGGCCAGCTCGGCGGCGGTGCCGAAGGAGTGGGCGATGCCGTACTTCTCGGCGGCCGCCTTCGCGGAGTCGGCGCTGCTCGCGGAGAGTGCGCGCACTTCAAAGCCCTTGAGTCGGCGCAGGGCGGGCAGGTGGGCGGTGGCGGCCCAGCCGCGCTTGGCGGAGAGGCCGACGATGCCCACGCGGACGGGAGACTGCTGGGTCGAGGAAAGGGACATGGCGGGGCTCCTCCGCAAGGCAACGGGGCGACGAGGCACTAGAGTGTTTGATGATCTACGAACGCTCGGAGTGTACGCACGACATCGAACACTCGGCAAGGGTGTCCGGGGAGTCGTGATCATTCATCCGGAAACAGGGAGGACGGCATGGCGGCGGTGCGGGCAGCGGCGGAAGGTACGGCGGGCGGCCATCGGGCGGCGCCGGTGCATGTCGAACCGGCGGACGTCTCCCTGGAGGCGGCGCTCGTCGCGCTCGCCGACCCGGTGCGCCGCATGCTCGTGCGCGGGCTGGCCGGGGCCGCCGACTGGGAGCACACCTGCGGCACCTTCGATGTGCCGGTCACGAAGGCGACGCTGAGCCGGCACTTCTCCGTGCTCCGTGAGGCGGGCCTGCTCGAGCAGCGGGACGCCGGGCCCAGGCGCCTCAACCGGCTGCGCCGCGCCGAGTTCGACGCCCGTTTTCCCGGCCTCCTGGACCTGGTGCTCCGCGAAGGGGAGTAGAAGGGGAGCAGGAGGGGCGTAGGCCTCGCCGTCCGGAACGGCTGATGCCCGTATTCTGGCGAAATGAGCTGGTTCCGGGCGTTGAAGGTGACCACGCGCTCGGGCCTGACCGTGGAGCGCAAGCGCCTCGAACCGTTGATCGCGCTGCGGGGCGCCGCGGGGCTCGCGATCGTGCTCGCGGTGAGTCTTACGTTGTTCGGTCCCGCGGTGGCGGCCGGTTCCGCCTTCGGCGCGTACCAGGCGGCGATCGCCACGTTCCAGCGCAGCTGGCGGCCGCGGCCCGAACTGGCGCTCGCCTCCGGCGCGAGCCTCGGCATCTCGACGTTCCTGGGCTACCTCACCGGCTCCCACCTCTTCTTCTTCCTGCCACTGCTCGCGTTGTGGACGTATCTCGCCGGTCTCGCCTGGGCGGCGGGGCCGACCATCGGCATCATGGCCTCGTCGAACGTCGCGATGATGCTCGTGACCATCACCCTGCCGACGACGATCGCCGAGGCCGCGGGCCACGCGGCGATGATGGCCTTCGGCGGCCTGGTCCAGGCGACGCTGGTGATCCTCTTCCCCGTACGCAGATGGGGGGCGCACCGCGACGCGCTCGCCGACGCGCTTGCGGCGGAGGCCGATTACGCGCGGCGGTTGCGGCACGATGCGGTCGCCGCGTTCGACCCGGAGCCGCTGATGCTGGCGCGGAACGCGGCCGCGCTCACGCCCCGGCAGGCCCGGACCCGGCCCGCGCAGCTGCACGGTGCGCGGGGGCTCGCCGAGCGGATCCGGCCGGTGCTGGCCTCGTTGGCGGATCCGGCGGTCGGGGTGCCGGAGGAGGGGGTGGAGCGGGACCGGGTGCGGGAGTTGCTTGCCGCGGCGGGGGCGATTCTGGATGCTGCGGCGAGGGCGATTCGGCACGGGTCGCCGGTGAAGATTCCGCCGGGGGCGATTGCGACGTTCCGGTCCCCGGATACCGGGGCGATTCTGTCGGGGCCGCCGCAGCGGGCCGCGAGTCGCCTCGGGTCCCTTCTGAAGGACGTGCTGGAGACGGCGGGTGGGGTGCGGCCGACCGGTGCGGAGGATCCTGAGCCGCCATCGCCGACGGGGCCCAAAGATCGGGGCTCCGCCCCGGACCCCGCTGCTCAATCGCCGCAGGGGCTTGAAAGTGGTCATCCGCCGCAGGGTGGTGAGAATGCCCAGCCGCTGAAGGGGCTTGAAAGTGCGCAGGGGCTCGACGCGCCCGCACGGCCCTTGCGGCGGCCCAGCATCTTTCAGCTGCTCCCCGTCGCCGCGCGGGCGATCCGGCGGGAGGCGCGGCCCGGGTCGCCGATTTTGCGGCATGCGAATCGCGTGGCCGCGGTCGCCGTCGCCGGGTATCTCATCGGCGACGTCCTCCCGTTCGGGCACGGCTACTGGGCGCCGATGTCGGCCGTGATGGTCATGCGCCCCGACTTCTCGCAGACGTACTCACGGGCGGTGGCCCGGTTCGGCGGCACGCTCGTCGGCGTCACCGCGGCGACCGCGATCCTGCAACTGGCGCACCCCGGCACGTATCTCTCCGCCGTGCTCGCCGTGGTGTGCGCGGGGCTCATGTACCTGCTGATGCGCACGGGGCAGCTCGCCGCCCAGGGCTGCGTCGCCATGTACGTGGTGTTCCTGCTCGGCATGGGTGGGCAGGAGTGGAGCCAGACGGTCCCGGAGCGTGTCGTCCTCACGCTCGTCGGCGGCGTCCTCGCGATGCTGTCGTACGCTCTGTACCCGGCCTGGGAGACCCCGCGCCTGCGCACCCGGCTCGCCGACTGGCTGGAGGCGCTCGGCGAGTACGCCGCCGCGGTCGTCGCCCACTACGCGAGCCCGGCGGGCAAGAGCTGCCCGGACGTGCGCGAGGCCCTGCTGAAGGCCCGTGACGCGCACATCGCCTGGGAGCAGGCCGCGGCCCGCGCCAAGACCGAACCTGTACGCCACCGCGGGCTGTCCAACGCCGCCGCCGACGAGGCCGCGCACGCCCTGCACCACATCGGCCGCGTCGTGATGCTGATGGAGGCGCACCTGCCGGAGCGCGGCGCGACCCCCGTGCCCGCCGCGGACGCGCTCGCCGACGCGCTGCGCACCGCGACCCGCGACGGCGCCCAGGCCATCCGCGAGCGCCGGATCCCGCGCTGGACGCCGGTCCGCGAGGCCCTCGACGCCTGGGACGGCGAGGGCGTCCCCGACCGGGTGGTGCGCCGCGGGGCGGCGCTGTTCCTCGAGACGCTGGAGGAGCTCTCCGACGCGCTCGACACCGACGTACCGCCGATGACCCGGGAGTCGACCGAGCAGAGGTGACTCTGAGGCACCTCAGAAGTGCCTCAGAGGTGCCTCAGTTCGTCGGGAGGCCGCTGGGCAGGGAGGTCGGCAACTCGCCGTCCTTCGACTTCTTGAACGTGTCGTTCTGGCCCGCGTCCCACGAGACCCGCATCGTGCTGCCGTCGTTGGACTCGACCGTGCCCTTCGTACGGTCGGTGTTCCCGTCCGCGCACCTGAGCGTGAGCGTCGGCTTGCCGGAACCCGCCAGGGTCCCGGTGCACAGGTGCCCGTCGGCGGTGGTCAGCGCGGCCTGCTTCGCGCCGACGACGAGGACGACGGGCTTGCCGCCCGTGGTCGCCTTCCAGATGCCCTCGGCGTCCTTCACGGAACTGTTCCCGGACCCGGACCCGGACGAAGACCCTTCGTCGGGCGCCGACGGACTCCCCTTCGAGGCCGAGGACGAGGCCGAGCCCTTGTCCTGGGCCTTGCCGTCGTCGTCACCCCCACCGCTGCACCCGCCCAGCGCGAGCGCCGCCACCACGGCGGCAGCGCCCACCCCGAACCGCACGGTCCTGCTGCGCACAACGTCTCCCAACCTCAGTACGTCCTCAGAACGGGAACTGCGAGCGCCCCCGCTGTACCGATATCCACTTCTGCGTGGTGAACGCCTCCAGCGTCGCCTCGCCGTTGAGCCGCCCGATCCCCGACTGCTTCTGCCCGCCGAAGGCGACGAGCGGCTCGTCGTGCACGGTCCCGTCGTTCACATGGAACATGCCGGTGTCGATCCGCTGGGCGAAGTCCACCCCGCGCTCCACGTCGGCCGTGTGCACGGCGCCGCTCAGCCCGTACGGGGTGTCGTTCACGATCCGCACCGCCTCCTCGTCCCCGTCGAACGGGATGAGCAGGGCGACAGGACCGAAGATCTCCTGCCGCAGGACGGGGGAGTCGGCGGGCAGCCCGGTGAGTACGACCGGTTCGACCATGTTCCCGTCCACACCGCCGCGTACGAGAGCGCTGGCGCCCTCCGCGACCGCGGTGGCGACCACGCTCGAAATCGCTTCTGCCTGCGTGGAGTTGATGACGGGGCCGATGACGGTGTCGGGGTCGCGCGGGTCGCCCGCCTTGAGGGAGGAGACCTTCGCCACGAACTTCTCCGTGAACTCCTTCTCCACCTTGCGGTCCACGAGGATCCGGTTCGCCGCCATGCAGACCTGGCCCTGGTGGACGTACCGGCTGAAGACCGCGGCGTCCACCGCGTAGTCGATGTCGGCGTCGTCGAGCACGGTCAGCGCGCTGTTGCCGCCGAGTTCGAGGATCGACTGCTTGAACTGCGCGGCGCAGACCGTCGCGACATGCCTGCCGACCTGGTCGGAGCCGGTGAAGGAGATGACCTTGGGCACGGGGTGGGTCAGGAACGCGTCGCCGATCTCGGCGATGTCGGTGATCACGACGTTGAGCAGGCCGGCCGGCAGGCCCGCGTCCTCGAAGAGCTTCGCGATCAGCGAACCGCCGGTGATCGGGGTGTTCTGATGCGGCTTGAGGACCACGCCGTTGCCGAGCGCGAGCGCGGGCGCGACGGACTTGAGCGACAGCAGGAAGGGGAAGTTGAACGGCGAGATGACCCCGACGACCCCGACCGGCACCCGGTAGAGCCGGTTCTCCTTGCCGTCCACGGGCGAGGGGATCACGCTGCACTGCGGGCGCAGCGCCAGCTGGACCGACTCGCGCAGGAACTCCTTGGCGAGATGCAGCTCGAAGCCGGCCTTGACCCGCGTACCACCGAGCTCGTCGATGATCGCCTCGGTGATCTCCTCCTCGCGGTCCTCCAGGAGGCGCAGCGTGCGCTCGAAGACGGCGCGGCGCGCGTACGCGTTGGTGTCCGCCCAGTCCTTCTGGACCCGCTCGGCCGCGCGGTACGCCTCGTCGACCTCTTCGACGGAGGCGACGGTGATGGAGGCGAGCTTGTCCCCGTTATAGGGATTGAAGTCGATGATGTCCCACGCCCCGCGTCCGGGACGCCACGAGCCGTCGATGTACTGCCGGTCCAGTTCCGTGAAGTAGGACATGTAATCCCTTGCTGCAGCGCCGGGCACCTGATGTGACGTCATCGTACGGTCCGGTAACCGCAGTTACGGAGGGGAATTCCTCAACTCGCAGGCCACTCATGCCAATTCGGACAGCGCGTCACGCAGTAGTCGCGCACTGTCCTCGGGCGAGGGGCACTGGTCCGAGAGTTCCGTCATCGCCTTCTCGTACTGCGCCACGTCCTCGCGCTTGTCCAAATACAGGGCGCTGGTGAGCTGTTCGAGGAAGACGACGTCCGAGAGGTCGGACTCCGGGAACGTGAGAATCGTGAACGTGCCGGACTCGCCGGGGTGCCAGCCGTGGCTGAACGGCATGATCTGCAGGGTCAGATGGGGGAGCGAGGTCAGCTCGATGAGGTGCTCCAGCTGTCCGCGCATCACCTCGCGGCCGCCCTGTACGCGCCGCACCGTGGCCTCGTCGAGCACGATGTGCACCTCCGGGGACCGCTCGTCGACCAGCAGCTTCTGCCGTTCGATGCGCAGGGCGACCCGCCGCTCGATGTCCTCGCGCGCGGCCCCCTTCATGCCCTGCTCGACGACCGCGTGGGCGTAGCCCTCGGTCTGCAGCAGGCCGTGCACGAACTGGGCCTCGTAGCCGCGGATCTGGGTCGCCGCGCCTTCGAGCCCGAGGTACGTCGGGAACCAGCCGGGCAGCACGTCGCTGTAACTGTGCCACCAGCCCGCGACGTTGGCCTCCTTCGCGAGCGAGAGCAGCGCAGAGCGCTCCGCCTCGTCATCCACTCCGTACAGCGTCAGCAGGTCGGCGACATCGCGCGTCTTGAAGCTCACCCGTCCCAACTCCATGCGGCTGATCTTCGATTCGGAGGCACGAATCGAGTAGCCGGCGGCCTCGCGGGTGATCCCGTGCGATTCCCGCAGGCGCCTCAGCTGTGAGCCCAGCAGGATGCGTCGCACCACCGAGCCTCCACCAGAGTTCAGCGCCTGGGGCGACCCCCATGCCTCCCCAGCGGTCACGTCTCTTCATCCTCCCCATTGGTCCACGGCCGAAGTGTGCCATTAAAACGCTCCCGTCTGTACTCGTTCGGTTACAGAAACGGAAAGATCACGAACTACATGCGCAAGAAGTCGTAGGAAGAAATGCACGAGAAGCGGTACGGGGTCGCTCAAGTCGGGCGCGTGCACGTGCATCTGCCCTTGCATCCGCTGTACGCATTCGGAACGATGGCGCCACCACCGCTCGCTGCGTACTGCGAAAATGGGGAGTGCCTCGCATGGGGACGGACGGATCGACCATGCTCGAGCCTTTAAGGCAGGGGTTGCCCCCGGTCGACCCCTCGGCGGTCTCCAGCACCGCGTCCTGCGCTCTGCCCGCCCGCTATGAAGCGGTGCGCTGCGCAAGGGAGTTCAGTCGCAGGACGCTCGCCGACTGGGAAGCGTTGGAGCGCTTCGACGATATTTGCCTCGTCGTCTCCGAACTGGTCACCAATTCCCTGCGGCACGGCCTCCCGGCGGACACCCCGCACTCCCAGGATCCGCCCGTACGGCTCCACTTGATGCATTGGTCTTCGCGCGTAGTGTGCGCGGTCCGTGATCCCAGTAACGACAGTCCGGTCGCCCAAGAGGTGGACATCGACGCCGACTTCTCGGCGGAGTCGGGGCGCGGACTGTTCCTCGTCGACTCCTTCGCCGACAGTTGGGGCTGGCACCCCTTGGCCGGAGCGCTGAGCGGAAAAGTCGTCTGGGCGCTCTTCAGGTTGTGAGAAGGGTCATTGACGTCGCGTCAGGCCCCGGCCGTCAGATGGTCGAATTCCCCGTCCTTCACGCCGAGGAGCATCGCCTCTATCTCCGCGGGCGTATAGACGAGCGCGGGCCCCTCCGGAAAGTTCGAGTTGCGCACGGCGATCCTTCCGCCGGGCAACTTCGCGAACTCCACGCAGGAACCCTGCGAGTTGCTGTGCCTGCTCTTCTGCCAGACCACTCCGTGCAACTCCGTGGCCGCCATGCCGTTGTACACGTGGTGCACGGTTCGCTCCCCGGTGGTGCTGTCAGTGCTGTAACAGTGAATGATTCTGCGGTGATTGTGAAAGCCGGGACAGCGGTGATCAACTGCCCCAACTGTCCAGGATCATAGCTGCGTTCAAATGCCCTTGCATGGGCAGATGCACGTGCACGCGCGGTGTTCTCGCAGTTACAGCTCGGAAAGCGCCTGCCCCAGTGCCCGCATTACATGCGAACGCCAACCACCGTCCATGATCTTTCGAGCCATCGCCTGGGCCGGGTCGTCCGGATCGAATCCTTCATGAACCAAGAAAAGGCGCGTCCCACGGCCTTCGGAGTACAGCGTCCAAGTGATCGTCCAGTCCGCGGAATTGGCCGAATCTCGATCCGTCCAGCGCATGCGCAGCATCCGCTCGTCCTCGTAGGCGAGAACCTCGGCCTCGACGGTGCCGGAGAAATTGGTGTTGGGCCGCGGCACCGCCGTCATCGCGTATCGGTGCCCGACCGCGAGCCGGAACTTCTCACCGCCCGGCATCATCCAGCGCCGGATCAGTTCGGGCTCGGTCAGTGCCCGCCACACCTTCGCGGGCGGATGGGGAAAGAACTGGTCGACCGTGATGGTGGTGGGATCGGGCGTCGGGTCGGGCTCACTGATGCTCATGAGGCGTCATCGTCGGGCATGGCGTCCAGTACGTCGCTGAGGTCACTCAGCTTCTTCCGCCAGAACCGCTCGTAGGGATGCAGCCAGTCCTGCACGTCGGCGAGCGGTGCGGCCTCCAGGCGGTAGATCCGCTGCCGGCCCGAGCGCTCCTCGGAGACGAGTCCCGCGTCGCGCAGCACCTTCAGATGCTCGGAGAGGCTGGGCCGGGCCATGTCGAAGCGGTTCGCCACGGCCCCGGCCGGCTGCGGCCCTTGCTCCCGCAGCAGGCGCAGGATCTCGCGCCGGGTGCCGCTGGCGAGCGCGGCGAAGATCCGGTCGGGGTCCTGGCCGGTGGTGGTGCGCGCGCTCGCGGGTGGCATGGCGGTCAGAAGCTTCCTGTCTCGTTCTCGGTGATCAGCATCAGGCTGTTGCCGTCCGGGTCGGTGAAGCCTGCCATCCGGCCCCACGGCAGCTGCTCGGGTCCGCCGACCTCGACGCCCGCGGCCCTGAGGCGGTCGCAGTCGGCGTCGACATCGGTCGTGACGAACATGATCCCCCGCGCCGATCCGGGCGTGAAATCGCCCATGCCGGGTCCGGCCAGCGTGAAAACGGTCTGGGCCCCGGCGGGCGCCACCTGCAGCCAGCGGCCCGGCGGCATCTCGCGGTCGACGACGACCTCGAAGCCGAGCACGTCGACGTAGAAGTGCAGCGCGCGGTCCTGGTCGGTGACGGGGAGGGTGAGGAAGGAGGCGTGGGTGATGTTCATGCGGCCGACGATACGTAGGGGTTTCCCTACGCGTCAAACGTAGGGAAAGTCCTACGCGTGCGCGGGGGCGCTTGACCGGGGATGGGTCGCCGTGCCCCGACGTCTACGCTGGACCGCATGTCAGCGATCCGCCTGCTGGTTCTCGGGGCCGTACGTCAGCACGGCCGCGCGCACGGCTATCAAGTGCGCAACGACCTGGAGTACTGGGGCGCCCACGAGTGGTCGAACGCCAAGCCCGGCTCGATCTACCACGCGCTCAAGCAGATGGCGAAGCAAGGGCTGCTGCGCGCCCACGAGGTCGCGCCCTCCACGGTCGGCGGCCCGCCGCGCACCGAGTACGAGCTCACGGATCAGGGGCAGGAGGAGTACCTCGCCCTGGTCCGCGCGTCCCTGACCTCGTACGACCAGCGGCCCGACATCCTCACCGCTGCGCTCGGCTGCATGGTGGACCTGCCGCGCGAGGAGGTCGTGGGGCTGCTCAAGGAGCGGGTGCGGCACATGGAGGAGTGGCGGCGCTCCGTCACGGAGTACTACACGCCCGAGGAGGGCCCCGAACAACTGGGCCACATCGGCGAGATCATGAACCACTGGGTCTTCTCCGCCGACACCGGCGCGCAGTGGACCAAGGGCCTGATCGCCCGCATCGAGGGCGGCTCCTACACCTTCGCGGGCGAGGGTGAACCCTTCGTCGGCGTGCTCGCGGAGGGGCAGGAGAACCCGTTCGCGGCGGGGGAGCACCCCGGGGAGCGCGGCCGCTAATCAAGTTTGACGAATGAGGGTTCCTCGGTTACCTTCGCCCATCTAGTCAAATTTGAATACGGTGGATGTGGCAACGGAGGGAGCTGGATGACGGACGCGATCGTCGCCGAGGGAGTGCGGAAGCGGTACGGGGAGAAGGCGGCACTCGACGGCCTCGACCTGGCGGTGGGCCGGGGCACCGTGCACGGCCTCCTCGGGCCGAACGGGGCGGGCAAGACCACCGCCGTACGCGTCATGACGACGCTGCTGAGGGCCGACGAGGGCCGCGTCGAGGTGGCGGGCCACGATGTGCGGCGCAGCCCGGACGCGGTCCGGCACCGCATCGGCCTGCTCGGCCAGCACGCGGCGCTCGACGAGGAGTTGAGCGGCCGGCAGAACCTGGAGATGTTCGGCCGGCTGCACCACCTGGGCGCCCGGCGCGCGGGCGTGCGGGCCGGCGAACTCCTGGCCCGCTTCGGCCTCGGGGACACCGGCCGCAAGGCGGTCAAGGCGTACAGCGGCGGCATGCGGCGCCGCCTCGACCTCGCCGCGTCGCTCATCACGGACCCGGAGGTCCTCTTCCTCGACGAGCCGACGACGGGCCTCGACCCGCGCGGCCGCGCCGAGGTGTGGCACGCGGTGCGCTCGCTGGTCGGCGGTGGCACGACGGTGCTGCTGACCACGCAGTACCTGGAGGAGGCGGACCAGCTGGCCGACCGGGTCTCGGTGGTCGACCGGGGCCGGGTCGTGGCGGACGGCAGCCCGGACGAACTGAAGGCGAAGCTGGGCGGCGACCGGATCGACGTCGTGGTCCGGGACGCGGCGCAGCTGCCGCTCGTCGCCCCGATGCTGCCCGCGGGCGCCACGGTCGACGCCGACCGTCGCCTGGTGAGCGCTCCGGTGACCGACCGGATGGCCGCGCTCACCGACGTCGTACGAGCCCTTCAGGAGGCCGGTGTCGAGGCGGAGGACGTGGCGCTGCGCCGCCCCACGCTCGACGAGGTGTTCCTGCACCTGACGGAGGTCCCCGCATGAGTACACCGGCGGTCCTGGCGGTCACGGACTCCTGGACGATGACCCGGCGCGAACTCGCCCACTGGGCACGGCAGCCGGTGCAGGTCGTGGTCGGCCTGGTCTTCCCCGTGATGCTGCTCGTGATGTTCGGCTACCTGATCGGGGGCGGCAAGGGCGTCGAGGGGGATTACGTCGACTTCCTCGTGCCCGGCATGCTCGCGCTGACCATGGCGTTCGGCCTGGAGACGACCATGCTGGCGGTCACCCAGGACCTCAACAAGGGGGTGATCGACCGGTTCCGGTCCATGCCGATGACCAACGGGGCGGTCCTCGTGGGCCGTTCGGCGGCGGACATGCTCCAGTCGGCGGCGTCGATCGTGGTCATGGCCGCCGTCGGCCTCGCCATCGGCTGGCGTGTGCACGGCTCGTTCGGCGCGGTGCTCGGGGCCTTCGGGCTGCTGCTCCTGCTGCGCTTCGCGATGCTGTGGATGGGGATCTACCTGGCCATGGTGGCGGGGAGGCCGGAGCTGGTGCAGGCCGTGCAGATCCTGGTGTGGCCGGTCGGGTTCCTCTCCAACGCCTTTACGGTGCCGTCCACCATGCCGGACTGGCTGGGCGCGGTGGTCGAGTGGAACCCGATGTCGGCCACGGCCTCCTCGGTCCGCCACCTCTTCGGCAACCCGGGAGGCGCGGACGAGGTGCTGCTCGCGGTGGCGTGGCCGGTGGGGCTCGTGGCGGTCTTCTTTCCGCTGGCGGTACGGAGGTTCGCGAGGTTGAGCCACTGAGCTCAGTGGTGGAACCCGGTGGCCGCACCCTTGTCCGGAACGGAGGGGTGCGGCTGCTTGCGCAGCTCCGGGAGGAGCTGGCCGAGGTCCTCCACCAGGAGTTCCGCCAGGTCCGACGAGAACCCGTTGCGGCACACCACCCGCAGCACCGCGAGATCCTCCCGGTGCGCCGGGAAGGTGTACGCCGGCACCAGCCACCCCCGCTCCCGAAGGCGCCGCGACACGTCGAACACGTCGTACGCCTTCACGTCCGACGTCGTCGTGAACGCGAACACCGGCAACTCGTCGCCCCTGGTGATGAGTTGGAAGTCGCCGAGCGCCTCGATCCGGTCGGCGAGTCCGCGCGCCACCTGTCGCGTCGCCTGCTGAACGGCCCGGAATCCCTCCCTGCCGAGACGCAGGAACGTGTAGTACTGGGCGACCACTTGGGCTCCCGGCCGCGAGAAGTTGAGCGCGAAGGTCGGCATGTCGCCGCCCAAGTAGTTGACCCGGAAGACGAGTTCCTCCGGAAGCGCCTCCGCGTCGCGCCACAGCGCCCACCCGACTCCCGGGTAGACGAGCCCGTACTTGTGCCCCGACGTGTTGATCGACGCCACCCGCGGCAGCCGGAAGTCCCACACCAGATCCGGGTCCAGGAACGGCGCGACCATCGCGCCCGAGGCTCCGTCCACATGCACGGGGATGTCGAGGCCCGTCTTCGCCTGCAACTCGTCGAGCGCCGCGCACAGCTCGGCGATCGGCTCGTACGAGCCGTCGAAGGTGGAGCCGAGGATGCCGACGACGCCGATCGTGTTCTCGTCGCACAGCTCCGCGGCGGCGGCCGGATCGAGATGGAACCGGTCGCCCTCCATCGGCACCTGCCGCGCCTCCACCTCCCAGAACGTGCAGAACTTCTCCCAGCACACCTGCACGTTCACGCCCATGACGAGATTGGGGCGGGCCTCGCGCGAGGGGTAGCGGTCGGCGTTCCTCCGCGCCCAGCGCCGCTTGAGCGCCATCCCGGCCAGCATGCACGCCTCGCTCGACCCGGTGGTCGAACACCCCACGGTGGCGGACGGGTCGGGCGCGTTCCACAGATCGGCGAGCATGGCGACGCAGCGTCGCTCCAGCTCCGCCGTCCGCGGGTACTCGTCCTTGTCGATCATGTTCTTGTCCCGGCACTCGTCCATGAGGATGCCCGCCTGGGGCTCCATCCACGTGGTGACGAAGGTGGCGAGGTTGAGACGCGCGTTCCCGTCCAGCATCAGCTCGTCACGGACGAGTTGATACGCGGTCATGGGCGCGAGCGGACCGTTCGGCATCCGGTGCTTGGGCGGGGCGTCCGTCATCCCTGCCGTCGGATTCGCCTCACCGTAGAAGGGGTTGACGGCGATGGGGCGCTCGTCGGGTTTGCCGTAGCGGTCGGCCGGGCTCTGATGCAGGGGTGACATGAGGGCAACTCCTTTTCGAGCAACGGAAGTTGTACGGTTTTCAACGCCTTCGGCGGATCGCTGAAACGCTTTCAGCGGATCGCCGACCCGTCCTCCGACAGTTGCATCTGGGGGCGTCCCGTCACCAGTAGCCAAGCGGGCAAAGATGCGATGCACATGAGGGCGATGATCGCGGGGGACGCGACCAGGACGGCCGCCGTGAACAGGCTGACCCAGCCCGACCGGGTGACCGCGAGCAGCACTCCGAGCACACCGGCCGCGATACCGACCGACGGGTCCACGCCCGGCACGAGGGCGTGCGCGAACAGGCCGAAGGCCGCGCCCACGAAGACGGCGGGGAAGATCCGTCCGCCTCGGAACCCGCACGTGGCGGCGATGAGCAGCGCCGCCAGCTTCACCACGGTCATCAGGGCGAACTCCCCGGCCGACCGGCCGTCCGGCGACGCGGCGATCTCCTTGACCTCCGCGAGCCCCTTGAACAGCGTCAGTTCGCCGCCGAGTGCCCCGAGCAGGCCGAGCACGAGCCCGCCCAGCGGAAGCATCAGCATCGGGTGGCCGAGGCGGCCGAAGGCGCGGTGCACGTAGGGGAAGGCGTAGACGGCGGTCATCGCGAACACCGCGGCCGCGCACGCGACGACGATCGAGGACAGGAGGTCGCCCCAGTCGGGATCGCTCAGGGGCGGCAGGCCCAGGTCGAAGGAGGGCGAGGCGATCAGGGAGGTGGTCATGGAGCCCGCGGCCGCCGCGAGCAGCGGACCGAACATGTTGTCCCACAGCGAGCCCTTCATCGGCATCGCCTTCCCGGCCAGCGTCTCCGAGACGAGCAGCGCGGCCGCGATCGGCGTACCGAACAGGGCGCCGATGGTCCCCGCCGTCGCGAGGCTCACCCACATCGTGGCCTGCGAGTTCGGCACCAGCTTCTTGCCGAGCCAGAACGCGAGCCCCACGTTCACCGCGATGATCGGGTTCTCCGGGCCCAGGCTCGGCCCGCCGGCCAGCATCAGCGCCGCGGCGAGCGCGAGCCCCGGCAGCACGTACGGCGGCAGCGGTGCCTCGCCGCCGAGCCCCATCGTCGCGGGGTCGGGGCCCGCGTGACCCGGCACCTTCCAGACCACGAGCCCGACGAGGACGCCCGTGACGGTGAGCATCACGATGATCCACAACGAGGAGTAGCCGCCGATGCCGAGCGCGTCGGGCAGCTTCTCCCACACCAGATCGGCCAGTTTCTCCGCGATCCAGTCGAGCGCCAGGAACAGCACGCTGCAGCCGACGCCCACCACCAGCGCGGGCAGGACGAACGGCAGCAGGGCGCGAGCGGACACGGCGGGCGGGGGCGGCGGTTCGATCTCGGTATGCGTGCTCACGGCGCCACCTTAGGCGGACATAAACGGCATAACACCCCGAAAGCTCGCCGAAGCAATGGACTTGCACCTCACGTCACGTGAGGCCCCAAGCTGAATCACGTACGAGAAAGGAGGTACGGCGGATGAGCCACTCCGTGGGTCAGGTCGCCCGCTTCGCCGGAATCACGGTGCGCACCCTGCACCACTACGACGAGATCGGCCTGCTCGCCCCGAGCGAGCGCAGCGCGGCGGGACACCGCCGGTACGGCGATGCCGACCTCGACCGGCTCCAGCAGATCCTCTTCTACCGGGAGCTCGGCTTCCCGCTCGACGAGATCCAGGCCCTGCTGGACGACCCGGAATCCGACCCGCGCGCACACCTGCGGCGCCAGCACGACCTGCTGACCGCCCGCATCGAGAAGCTCCAGAAGATGGCAGAGGCCGTCGAACATGCCATGGAGGCACAGAAGATGGGCATCCAGCTCACACCCGAAGAGCGCTTCGAGGTCTTCGGGGACAAGGACCCCGAGGAGTACTCCGAGGAGACCGAGCAGCGCTGGGGCGGCACGGCGGCGTACGCCGAGTCGCAGCGGCGGGCCGCGACGTACTCCAAGGAGGACTGGCTGCGCATGAAGGCCGAGAACGACGACTGGCTCGCGCGCTACGCGGCCCTCGTCGCGGCCGGCGAACCGGCGGACGGCGAGCGCGCCATGGATCTGGCCGAGGAGCACCGCGACCAGATCTCGCGCTGGTTCTACGACTGCCCGCACGAGATGCACGCCTGTCTCGGCGCCATGTACGTGGCCGACGAGCGCTTCAAGGCGTACTACGACGCCGTCGGTGAGGGCGTCGCCGACCACCTGAGCGTCGCGATCCACGCGAACTCGCTACGGAACGGCTGAACCACAGGTATGCCACAGTTTCCGCACAGTGCATCCTGAGGGGGCCACTGGAACCTGGCAGGGACAATCGGCGTTGATAACTTTGCATCGCCATTGCCTTGCCCTGCCTTTGCCACCGAAGCCCCTCAGGAGTCCGGACCCGTGATGACGCTTGCTCTAGGACCAAGCTGGCTGGACCCGGACTATCTGCTGAACACGTTCGGCATCTGGGGCCTGCTGCTCATCGTGTTCGCCGAGTCGGGTCTGCTGATCGGCTTCTTCCTGCCGGGCGACTCGCTGCTGTTCACCACGGGTCTGCTGATCACCTCGAAGCAGCTGGACTTCCCGCTGTGGGGGGCGATCGGGCTGATCTGCCTCGCCGCGATCCTGGGCGACCAGGCGGGCTACATGTTCGGCAAGAAGGTCGGCCCGTCCCTCTTCAAGCGCGAGGACTCCCGGCTCTTCAAGCAGGAGAACGTCACCAAGGCGCACGAGTTCTTCGAGAAGCACGGGCCGAAGTCCCTGGTCCTGGCCCGCTTCGTGCCCATCGTCCGTACGTTCACGCCGATCATCGCGGGCGTCTCGGGCATGAAGTACCGCTCGTTCCTCACGTTCAACGTGATCGGCGGCGTGCTGTGGGGCGCGGGCGTGACGCTGCTCGGCTCCTGGCTCGGCAACATCGAGTTCGTGCACAAGAACATCGAGGCGATCCTGATCCTGATCGTCCTGGTCTCGGTGGTGCCGATCGCGATCGAGTTCCTGCGGGCCCGCGGCAAGTCGAAGAAGGAGGCCGCCCGGTCGGCGCAGGCCGGGGAGGCCGGACCCGCCGGAGAGGCCCCGCCCACGCCGCCGCGCCGCCGGCACGCGAAGCGCTAGACCCACAGACAGGGCACAGGCCCTAGAAGCCCCTCGTGCGCTTGGCCGCGCGCCGTCCCGCGGCGCCCGGCCCCTGCAGGAACAGGCGGGAGATCTCGCCACCGAGGTTCACGCCGATGGCGATGGCGAGGGCGAGCGCCGCCGCCTTGGACAGCGACAGCAGACCGTTGTTCACATCGCTGTGCGCGATCGCCAGCAGACCGAAGTACGTCGCCGAACCGGGCAGCAACGGGCCGATCGCGGCCGTGACGTACGGCAGCGCCGACGCGAACTGGTACCGCGAGAAGAGCTGCCCGAACAGGCCCACGAGCCCCGCCGCCGCGGCCGTCGCGGCCACCGGCGAGATCCCGCCCTGGTAGTGCAGCGCCCCGAAGATCGCGCCCGCGACCCCGCCGTTGAGCGTCACGGCGATCACGGTCGCCCGCTCCTGCTGCAACAGGACGGCGAACGCCAGCGACAGCGACATCGAGGCGACGATCTGCCAGACGGGCCGGTCGCCGGCCTGCAACGCCGCCTCCGGGTTGAGCGAGGCGTCCAGCTGCACGCCTACGTAGAGCATCAACAGGACACCGATGACGATGCCCACGAAGAAGTACATGACTTCCAGGAGGCGGGCGGCCGCCGTGATGTAGAAGCCGGTCAGACCGTCCTGCACACCGGCCACGAGCGCACGCCCGGGCAGCAGTGCGAACAGTCCACCGGTGATCACCGCGGACGACTGCACGTCCACGTAGCCGTGCGCCAGGGTCAGCAGGATGCCGATCGCGGCGGGCGGCATCGCGGCCACCGTGAACTGGTAGAACTCCGGGAACCCGCGCCCCGCGCAGAGCCACGCGAGCCGGTCGCCGAGCATCGCGCCGATCGCGGCGGCGATGAACACCAGCAGGTCACCGCCGACCAGGATCGAGGCGGACCCGGCAAGCAGCCCGCTCGCCCCGGTCAGCGCCCAGCCCGGGTAGGGGTGCCGGTTACGGCGGATCTCGGCCAGGCGCCGGTAGGCCTCCTCCAGGGAGACCTCGGTCTCCTCGTCGCTGATGTCGTCGACGAGCCGGTACACGGCCGCGAGGCGCGTGTAGTCGGTGCCGCGCCGGCGCACGGTGCGCGAGGCCGTCACGGGGTCGTCCACCAGGGACGGCTGGAAGCTGATCGAGAGGAGAGTGAACGTTACTGTCGGCTCGCAGCGGTCGAGCCCGTAGGACCGGCACACGGCGAACATCGCCGCCTCCACGTCCTCGGCGCCCTCACCACCGGCGAGCAGCAGCTCCCCGATACGCAGCGTCAGGTCGAGCACGCGCGGCACGGCGGGTCCGGAGTCCTCGTCGTGCTTCTGCACCAGCTCGGGGGCGGGCCGCTCGGCGACCGGCATCCGCAGCATGGTGCGCATCCGGTCCTGCCAGGGCGCCTCCTTGGTCAGCCTGACCATGGGAATGCCGTGCGGCGGAGTGAACGCGGGCGGCGCTTCGCGGGCGCTGTACGTCCGCGGCGGCGTGAACGCCGATCCCTCCGTGTCCACCGGCTCCGGCGCCTGCACGTTCAGCCCATTGGGCACCGCGAACTCCGAAGTGGTCGAAGACTCCTCTTCGACCACCGGGGGCGGCGTGATGATCCCGATCGGCTGCGTGAACGCGCTGCGTGCCTCGTCGGACTGCGGCTTGCGGTCCTCGGGGGCCTCGGACTCCCGCTCCGTCACCTCTGTCGTTCCTCGCCCTTCACATCGCTGCGTATCGCTGTACTGCACCTAAGCCTCAGTATGCGCACAGACACGCGAACGGGCCGCCCCAGGGGGGCGGCCCGGATGTGAACGCTGGGGGCTCAGTGGCCGCCGTTGTCCTGCGCACGCTTGTAGGAACGCTCGATCTCGGCCTCGGCCTCGGTACGGCCGACCCAGTCGGCGCCCTCGACGGACTTGCCGGGCTCCAGGTCCTTGTAGACCTCGAAGAAGTGCTGGATCTCCAGGCGGTCGAACTCCGAGACGTGCTGGATGTCGCGCAGGTGCTCCATCCGCGGGTCCGTCGCCGGGACGCACAGCAGCTTGTCGTCGCCGCCGGCCTCGTCCGTCATCCGGAACATGCCGATCGCGCGGCACTTGATGAGGCAGCCCGGGAACGTCGGCTCGTCCAGGATGACCAGGGCGTCCAGCGGGTCGCCGTCCTCGCCGAGGGTGTCCTCGACGTAGCCGTAGTCCGTCGGGTAGGCGGTCGACGTGAACAGACGACGGTCGAGGCGGATACGACCGGACTCGTGGTCGACCTCGTACTTGTTCCGCGATCCCTTCGGGATCTCGATCAGGACGTCGAACTCCACCGGTGGCTCCTCAATGATCAACACAAACGTCTGGTGGTTAAGTGTCCCCTACGCAGATGTGTGATCGCGAAAGGGGCTGGTCCGCGGTGCCGGAGCCGAAGGCTTCGCAGCTCGTGAAGAGTGCGGCGAAGACTGTTGCCGGATCCAAGACCAAGCACGTCACGGTGGGCGCGACGGCGGTGGGTCTCGCCCTCGCGGCCGTCGTGGCGGTCGCGGCCGGTCCCTGGGACGCTTCGGGTCAGCGTAAGGCCGAGGCCGACCGGGCCGCCTCCTCGGAGGCCGGAGGTGGCGCAGATCACGGCGGTGCGGCCGAGGCGGCGCCGCGCGCTCCCGTGGTGCTGGCGGCCCCCGGCGCGGCCGTGCCGGGCCCCACGAAGAGCGCCCTGGCCGACGTCCTCGACCCGCTCCTGAAGGGCTCCGCCCTCGGTGGCCACCGCACGGCCGCGGTCGTCGACGCCGTCACCGGAAAGAGGCTCTACGGAAGGTCACCGGGCGACACCCTCACCCCGGCGTCCACGACGAAGCTGGCGACGGCGGTGGCGGCCCTCTCGGCCGCGGGCCCCGACCACCGCATCGCCACCCGTACGGCCCTGGAGAAAGACTCCAAGAAGCTGATTCTTGTGGGCGGCGGCGATCCGACCCTGACCGCCCGCGAGAAGAATCCTTACGGTGCCGCCGACCTGGGCACTCTCGCCGACGAGACCGCCAAGTCGTTGAAGAAGCGGGACACCACCGAGGTGACCCTCACGTACGACACCTCGCTGTACTCCGGTCCCGACATCCACCCCATCGGTCCGAACGAGAACCTCGCCCGGGTCACGCCCCTGATGGCCGACGAGGCCCGCACCGACGACTCCGACAGCGGACCGGCCACGCGCGAGGCCGACCCGGCGGCGGCCGCGGCGAAGAAGTTCGCGGACCTGCTCGGCGACCGCGGCATCAAGACCAAGGGTGACCCGGCCTCCGGCAAGGCGTCCGCCAAGGCGGAGAAGCTCGCGAAGGTGTCCTCGCCGCCGCTCTCCGCGCTCGTCGAGCGGATGCTGACGCACAGCGACAACGACATCGCCGAGGCGCTCGCCCGGCAGGCCGCGATCGCCGCGGGCACGAGCCACGACTTCGACGGCGCGGGCAAGGCCGTCGAGAAGCAGCTCGGAAAGCTCCGGCTGCCGCTCAAGGACACCCATTTCGCCGACGGCAGCGGACTCGACCGCGCCGACAAGGTCTCCGCCGACCTGCTGACCGGCCTGCTCGCCAAGGCCGCCGACCCGTCCCGCCCCGAGCTGCGCTCCGTCCTCACGGGCCTGCCGGTCGCCGGCTTCACGGGAACCCTCGCGAGCCGCTACGAGGACGCCGCCGACGCCTCGGGAACCGGCCTGGTCCGCGCCAAGACCGGCACCCTCACCGGCGTCAACACGCTCGCGGGGACGGTCGTCGACGCCGACGGACGCCTCCTCGTCTTCGCCTTCATGACGGAGGGCGCCACGGACCCCAAGGCCGCCCAGTCGGGCCTCGACCGCCTCGCCTCCTCGGTCGCCAACTGCGGCTGCAGGTGAACCCTTAAGGGTTTCCAGTGGCCGAAGTGGGGCGGCACTCCGGGGCCGACCCCCCTTCCGGTACGCGGGGGGTCACGTACCGTTGACGCATGACGAGCCTCGGCGGTGCGGCATCTTCGGGAATGGTCGACTGGAACCTCGCGGTGGCGACCGCGACCCGACTTGTACGACCAGGACCGGAGATCAGTCGTGACGAGGCGCGGGCCGTCGTGGCCGAGCTGCGCCGGCACGCCAAGGCCTCCGAGGAGCACGTACGCGCGTACACGCGCATGGCCACCGACTCCGACCACGACACCCCGGTGCTCGTGGTCGACAGGCCCGGCTGGGTGAAGGCCAACGTCGCGGGCTTCCGCGAGGTGCTGCGGCCCCTGCTCGACAAGATGAACGAGCGGCGCGGTTCGGGCCCCGGCCCCGCGATGCTGGGCGCGGTCGGCGGCAAGGTCACGGGTGTCGAACTCGGCATGCTGCTCTCGTTCCTGTCCTCCCGCGTCCTCGGCCAGTACGAGACCTTCGCCCCCGCCACCCGTGACCTGCCCGCCGCGCCGAACGGCGGCGGCAGGCTCCTGCTCGTCGCGCCGAACATCGTGCACGTGGAGCGCGAACTCGACGTGGAACCACACGACTTCAGGCTCTGGGTCTGCCTCCACGAGGAGACGCACCGCACCCAGTTCACGGCCGTGCCCTGGCTGCGCGACCACCTCGAGGGCGAGATCCAGTCATTCCTCGAGGAGACCGAGGTCGACCCGACGACGTTCCTCGAGCGTGTACGGGAGGCCGCCCAGTCGCTCGCAGGCGGGCGCCCCGAGGGCGAGGAGGACGACGGCGGCCGCTCGCTCGTCGAGCTGGTGCAGACCCCGGCGCAGCGCGAGATCCTCGCCCGCCTCACCGCCGTCATGTCGCTGCTCGAAGGGCACGCGGACTACGTGATGGACGGCGTCGGACCGGCCGTCGTGCCGTCCGTCGAGGAGATCCGCGAGAAGTTCCAACAGCGCAGGCAGAAGGGCGCTTCGCGGCTCGACCTGGCCCTGCGCAAGCTGCTCGGCCTCGACGCCAAGCTGCGCCAGTACCGCGACGGCGAGAAGTTCGTACGGGCCGTCGTCGACGAGGTCGGCATGGACGGCTTCAACCGCGTGTGGACGTCTCCCAACACGCTTCCGACGAAGGCGGAGATCGCCAAACCGGCGGACTGGGTCGCGCGGGTGCACAACAAGTCGGACGGCGCTCACGAAGCCCCGTAGGGCACGCCCATAATTGCTCAGGATCACCCATCCGAGGGACCGTAGGCCGTGGGCTGGCGTGCAATGCTCGGGGAACCGCTCGGCTCTGTCACCATCGACACACTCTGCGTGACCGATCTCACCCGGTCACCGTTGAGCGAATGAGCCGGGTCAGCCGGCGCTGGTCCGGTTCGAGTTTCCCAGCAGCGCCCACCCCCCAGACAACGGAATGAAGGGAACCGGACATGGGTCCCCATCCTGCGGTCGCGGCGATACGCCTGGCGGTCCGCCGCGTCCTCCACGACATCCTCAACGACTCCCATCCGGATGCCGAGCCCGTGGTGCTCGTCGCCTGCTCCGGCGGAGCCGACTCCATGGCCCTCGCCTCCGCCCTCGCCTTCGAGGCCCCCAAACTCGGCATCCGCGCCGGTGGCATCACCGTCGACCACGGCCTGCAGCCCGGCTCCGACGCCCGCGCCGAGGACGTCGTTCTGCGCCTGGCCGCCCTCGGCCTGAAGCCCGTCGAGTCCGTCGCCGTCGACGTGGGCCGTGACGGAGGCCCCGAAGCGGCCGCCCGCGACGCCCGCTACGCCGCCCTCGACGCCGCCGCGGAGACCCACGGCGCCGCCGCCGTCCTGCTCGGCCACACCCGCGACGACCAGGCCGAGACGGTCCTGCTCGGTCTCGCCCGCGGCTCCGGCATCCGCTCCCTGTCCGGGATGGCCGCCATGTCGGGGACCGGCGGCCGCTACCGACGCCCCTTCCTCACGCTCGACCGGCAGACCGCCCGCAAGGCCTGCCTCGTCCAGCACCTGCCCGTCTGGGACGACCCGCACAACACCGACCCGGCGTACACCAGGTCCAGGCTCCGGCACGAGGGCCTGCCCGCCCTGGAGAAGGCGCTCGGCAAGGGCGTCGTCGAGGCTCTCGCCCGTACGGCCCAGCTGTCGCGCGACGACGCCGACGCGCTCGACACCTGGGCCCGTGACGCCGCCGAGTCCGTACGGGACGCGGCCGGACTCCTCGAATGCGCCAAGCTCTACGCTCTGCCGCCCGCCGTGCGCCGCAGAATCCTGCGCAGGACGGCCATCGAGGCGGGCGCCCCCGCCGGTGCGCTGTTCGCCCGGCACATCGAGGAGGTCGACCGCCTGATCACGGGGTGGCGGGGCCAGGGAGAGATCAATCTGCCGGGCAAAGTTCTCGCTCAGCGGCAGGGTGGCAGACTGGTCATCCGGCAAGGCTGACTCGACGGTCACGTCGCGGCGGCCGGTGGGACGACCGAAAGTGATGCGGGTGGACGCGAAAGACATGGGCACCGACCTTCAGTCGGTGCTCATCACCAAGGAAGAGATCGACGCGAAGCTGGCCGAGCTGGCCGCGAAGGTCGACGCGGAGTACGCGGGCAAGGACCTGCTGATCGTCGGGGTGCTCAAGGGCGCCGTGATGGTCATGGCGGACCTGGCTCGCGCCCTGTCCACCCCGCTCACCATGGACTGGATGGCGGTGTCCTCGTACGGCTCGGGCACCCAGTCCTCCGGCGTCGTGCGGATCCTCAAGGACCTCGACACCGACATCAAGGACAAGCACGTCCTGATCGTCGAGGACATCATCGACTCCGGTCTGACGCTGTCCTGGCTGCTCACCAACCTCGGCTCGCGCGAGCCCGCCTCCCTCGAGGTGTGCACGCTGCTGCGCAAGCCGGAGGCGGCCAAGGTCGACATCGACGTGAAGTGGGTCGGCTTCGACATCCCGAACGAGTTCGTGGTCGGTTACGGCCTGGACTACGCGGAGAAGTACCGGAACCTGCCGTTCGTCGGCACCCTCGCGCCGCACGTCTACGGCGGCTGAGGAATCGTCAGCCCTGATCGCGGGGACGGGAACCCTCGCGGGTTTCCCGCCGTTGGAGCATGCGAAGGGCAGATTCCCGGTTGTCCCCTGCGGCTTCGGGTGACAATGCTGGGGTACCGTCCGAAGAACAGTTCTTCAAACAGCTACAACAGCACCAAGAGCTCCAAACAGCCTTATCAAACTCACTATGGCAGGAGGGACGGGGCGGCACCGCTCCGTATGGATGGACGTGAAGCGATACTTCCGTGGGCCGGTCATGTGGATCGTGCTGGCCGTCCTTGCCGTGGTCGTGTTGATGCAGGTCGTCGGTTCGTCCGGCGGCTACAAGACGGTGGACACCGGCCAGGTAATTCAGGCCATCAACGACAACAAGGTGGAGTCGGCCAAGCTGACCACCGGCGATGAGAGCACAATCAAGGTCGAGCTGAAGGACGGCCAAAAGGTCGACGGCTCGACCAAGATCCAGGCCAGCTACATCGGCGACCAGGGCGTCGACGTGGCCAAGAGTCTCCAGGCCAAGTTCGAGGACAAGCAGATTCCGGACGGGTACACCGTCTCGCCGTCGAAGCAGAACCCCTTCGTGGGCATCCTGCTCTCGCTGCTGCCCTTCGTTCTCATCGTCGTCGTGTTCTTGTTCCTGATGAACCAGATGCAGGGCGGCGGCTCCCGAGTCATGCAGTTCGGGAAGTCCAAGGCCAAGCTCATCACCAAGGACACCCCCAAGACGACGTTCTCCGACGTCGCCGGCAGCGACGAGGCCGTCGAGGAGCTCCACGAGATCAAGGAGTTCCTCCAGGAACCGGCCAAGTTCCAGGCTGTCGGCGCCAAGATTCCCAAGGGCGTACTCCTGTACGGCCCGCCCGGAACGGGCAAGACCCTGCTCGCGCGCGCTGTCGCGGGTGAGGCGGGCGTCCCGTTCTACTCGATCTCCGGTTCCGACTTCGTCGAGATGTTCGTCGGTGTCGGTGCCTCCCGTGTCCGTGACCTCTTCGAGCAGGCCAAGGCGAACGCTCCGGCGATCGTCTTCGTCGACGAGATCGACGCGGTCGGCCGGCACCGTGGTGCCGGACTCGGCGGTGGACACGACGAGCGCGAGCAGACGCTCAACCAGCTGCTCGTCGAGATGGACGGCTTCGACGTGAAGGGCGGCGTCATCCTGATCGCCGCCACGAACCGGCCCGACATCCTCGACCCGGCGCTGCTGCGTCCCGGCCGTTTCGACCGCCAGATCGCGGTCGACCGTCCGGACATGCAGGGCCGTCTGGAGATCCTCAAGGTTCACCAGAAGGGCAAGCCGGTCGCTCCGGACGTCGACCTGTCGGCCGTCGCCCGCCGTACGCCGGGCTTCACCGGTGCCGATCTCTCCAACGTGTTGAACGAGGCCGCGCTCCTTACGGCCCGCTCGAACCGGAAGCTGATCGACAACCTCATGCTCGACGAGGCGATCGACCGTGTGGTCGCGGGCCCGCAGAAGCGGACCCGGATCATGTCGGACAAGGAAAAGAAGATCACCGCGTACCACGAGGGCGGTCACGCCCTGGTCGCGGCGGCCTCGCCGAACTCCGACCCGGTCCACAAGATCACGATCCTGTCCCGCGGCCGCGCGCTCGGGTACACGATGGTGCTCCCGGAGGAGGACAAGTACTCGACCACGCGCAACGAGATGCTTGACCAGCTCGCCTACATGCTGGGCGGGCGCGCGGCCGAGGAGCTCGTCTTCCACGACCCGACGACGGGCGCTGCGAACGACATCGAGAAGGCCACAGGTACGGCCCGCGCGATGGTCACGCAGTACGGCATGACGGAGCGGCTCGGCGCGATCAAGTTCGGCGGCGACAACTCGGAGCCCTTCCTGGGCCGCGAGATGGGTCACCAGCGCGACTACTCGGAAGAGGTCGCCGCGCTCGTCGACGAAGAGGTCAAGAAGCTCATCGAGACGGCGCACAACGAGGCCTGGGAGATCCTCGTCGAGAACCGCGACGTTCTCGACAACCTGGTCCTCGCGCTGCTCGAGAAGGAGACGCTGAACAAGGAGCAGATCGCAGAGATCTTCGCTCCGATCGTGAAGCGCCCGGCCCGCCCCGCGTGGACCGGCTCCAACCGCCGCACCCCCTCGACCCGCCCGCCGGTGCTCTCCCCCAAGGAGCTCTCACTGACGAACGGGGCGGCGCCCGCCATCGAGTCCACCACCCCGGTGGACACGGTGAAGGAAGAGCGCCCCGAGAGCTGACCCCGCCCTCATTGGGCAGGCCAGACCCGGAATGCAGGCCGCGTCCCCCACGCTTTACGGTGTGGGGGACGCGGCCTTTGCGCTGCCGCGCGGGATGTAAGTAGAGAAAGAGGCACCTGATGACCGACCCGGTGACGCTGGACGGCGAGGGCTCGATCGGCGAGTTCGACGAGAAGCGGGCCGAGAACGCCGTGCGTGAGCTGCTCATCGCGGTCGGCGAGGACCCGGACCGCGAGGGCCTGCGGGAGACGCCGGGGCGGGTCGCCCGCGCGTACAGGGAGATATTCGCGGGCCTGTGGCAGCAGCCCGAGGACGTCCTGACGACGACGTTCGACCTGGGGCACGACGAGATGGTCCTGGTGAAGGACATCGAGGTGCAGAGCAGCTGCGAGCACCATCTGGTCCCCTTCGTCGGGGTCGCCCACGTCGGCTACATCCCGTCCTCCGACGGCAAGATCACGGGCCTGTCGAAGCTGGCCCGGCTGGTCGACGTGTACGCCCGCCGTCCGCAGGTCCAGGAGCGTCTGACGACGCAGATCGCGGACTCCCTGATGGAGATCCTGGAGCCGCGCGGCGTGATCGTTGTCGTGGAGTGCGAGCACATGTGCATGTCGATGCGCGGGGTGCGCAAGCCCGGCGCGAAGACGATCACGTCGGCGGTGCGCGGTCAGCTGCGCGACTCCGCCACCCGCAGCGAGGCGATGAGCCTGATCATCGGGCGCTGATGCGCTGATGCGCTGATGCGCGATTCCGGGGCGTGCGGCGGGACCTAGGCGGCCGGTGCCGCCTGCTCGGGGTCCTCGTCCTCCGGGAGCTTGCAGATGCGCTCCAGGAACATGGCCGCCGCGACGACGCCGATTCCGGCGAGCACCGAGAGTCCGGCGTAGATCGCCTGGTCGCGGCGGGCCGGGACGTCCAGGGACTCCAGCAGGAAGACGCCGGTGCCGCCGTACATGCCGGCCACGAGCGCCGCGACCAGGGCGCTGGCCTGGCCGAAGACCAGGGCGCGCGCCGCCATCATGGGGTCGACGCCCTTGGCCTCGGGGCGGCGCTCACGCTGTGCACGCAGCCGGGAGCGGATGGACAGGGCCGTCGCGAGCAGCACGACGGCGATCACGGCGAGCACGATGGGTGCGGCCAGCGGGACCTTCGGCAGCGTGCCGAGCGAGTCCCACAGGCGGGCGCCCGCCCAGGACAGCACTCCGGCGACGGCGAAGAGGCCGACCAACGTCCTGATGCGCAGTTGCTTCATCCCGGTTGGTCGCCCCTCGTCCGTCATGGCCCTGATTCCAGTGGCCGTAAACCGTGTCCGGTAGACCCTAACGATTAGTCGGGGAGGTGGAGTTCCAGGTCGGCGCGTGCCGCGACGCCCGCGCGGGTCACGTCGTCGAGCAGCTGGGCGACCGCACCGTGCCCCGGAAGCTGGGCCTCCGGCTCCACGTCGTGCCAGGGGACGAGCACGAAGGCCCGCTCGTGGGCCCGCGGGTGGGGGAGCGTGAGGTACGGGTCGTCCGAGACCTCATCGGCGTACGCGACGATGTCGACGTCGATGGTGCGGGAGCCCCAGCGCTCGTCCCGTACCCGGTGGAAGGCCTCCTCGACCGCGTGCGCGCGCTCCAGGAGCGAGGACGGCGGCAGCGTCGTCTTCAGGACGACGACGGCGTTGAAGTACGAGGGCTGGCTCTCCGGGGCGACGCCCCAGGGCTCCGTCTCGTAGACGGGCGAGACGGCTTTGACGCGGACGCCGGGGGTGTCCTCCAAGGCGTCGACTGCGCCCTGGAGGGTCTCAAGGCGGTTGCCCAGGTTCGCGCCGAGGGAGATCACGGCGCGCTTGGGGTTGGAGAGCGTGGTGTCGGCGGCGTCGACCTGCTCCACCACGGAGGTCGGCACCGGCTGGACGGTCGGGTCGAACGGAGTGTTGTTCATACTCGGCTCCGGATGATGGTGACGGTCACGTCGTCGAAGGGCACGGTGATCGGCGCGTCCGGCTTGTGGACGCAGACCTCGACCTCCTGGACGCCTTCGTGCTTCAGGCATGTCTGGGCGATGCGCTCGGCGAGTGTCTCGATGAGATCCACGGGGTCGCCCGCGACAACGGCCACGACCTCCTCCGCCACGATGCCGTAGTGCACGGTCTTCGCCAGGTCGTCGTCGGCCGCGGCCGCTCGCGTGTCCAGGCCGAGCACCAGGTCCACGATGAAGGTCTGGCCTTCCTCGCGTTCCTTGGGGAAGACGCCATGGTGCCCACGGGCCTTGAGGCCGCGCAGCGCGACACGATCCACGCGAATCACTCCTGCAGTCGTCGTTGAAGGCCGGACGCATCGATGTGCGGTCGATGTCCCGGCCTCGATCGAATCTACCTGCGAGCACTGACACCACCGGCCCGCGGGGGCTATGACTGATCCCACCCGGCACACCCGCCCCACGGTGCGCTCTCTGCTGGTAGCCGCCCATACCCAGGCGGTCAGGAGCGCAATCTCGCATCCGGGTTTCGTGCTCTGTGAGGGCGCCTACCCACTCAGGCGGGTGATCCGCCGTCGTCCCCCTTGTCCATCTCATCGGATTCGTCGTCCGCGTCGGCGAGCACGGGGGAGGCGTGGTGCGACCAGATCTTCCAGCCCTCGCGGGTGCGCCGGAACACGTTGGTGGCGACGACGCGCTGGCCGACGAGCGGGCCGAGCTCGTCGCCCTCCTTGGGGGCGGGGCCGCCGCTGAGGATGTTCTCCGTGCAGGTCACCAGGGCGGTGTCGGCGACGACGCTGATCTGCACGTCGGTCAGGAAGAACTGGATGTACTCCGTGTTCGCCATGATCAGCGCATACGAGCGGAGCACCTCGCCCCGGCCCGTGAGCACCGGCCAGCCGGGGTGCACGCAGCTGACGGAGGTGTCCTCGGCCTCGTCCGGGTCGGCGTCCTCGGCGTACTCGACGTCTTCGGGGGCGAGCCACAGGGCGGTGAGTTCTTCGAAGGCGCCGCGTTCGACGGCTTCGTAGTAGGTGCGGTTGGCGGTGTCGACGGCTTGGACGTCGGCCTCGGTCACTGGGCTCCTTCGACCGCGCGTGCCACGCGGACGGCGTCGGCGGTGGCCCGCACCTCGTGGACGCGTACGGCCCAGGCGCCCGCCTGCGCGGCCAGCGCGGAGACGGCGGCGGTGGCGGCGTCGCGCTCACGGGCGGGCGGCGGGGCGCCCTGCTCACCGGCGAGGACGTGGCCGAGGAACCGCTTGCGGGAGGCCGCGACGAGAACCGGGTGGCCGAGCGCGTGCAGCCGGTCGAGATGGGCGAGCAGGGAGAGGTCGTGCTCGGCGTTCTTGGAGAAGCCGAGGCCCGGGTCGAGGACGATGCGGTCGGGGGCGATGCCGCCCTCGAGGGCGGCCTCCACGCGCGCGTGGAGCTCGTTCACGACTTCGGAGACGACGTCCTCGTAGGTGCCGGGCACATTGGTGCCCTCCAGGAGGCCGCGCCAGTGCATCACGACGAAGGGCGCTCCCGTGGCGGCGACGACCGGGACCATCTCCGGGTCGGAGAGGCCGCCGCTCACGTCGTTGACCAGGGAGGCGCCCGCGGCGAGGGACTGCTCGGCGACGGAGGCCCGCATGGTGTCGACCGAGATCGTCACGCCTTCGGAGGCGAGCCCTCGTACGACGGGGATGACGCGCCTGAGCTCCTCGTCCTCGTCGACGCGGCTGGCGCCCGGACGGGTGGACTCGCCGCCGACGTCCACGAGGTCGGCGCCCTCGCCGACCAGGTCGAGGCCGTGCTTGATCGCGGCGGTCGTGTCGAACCAGCGGCCGCCGTCCGAGAACGAATCCGGCGTCACATTGACGACACCCATGACCGCGCAGCGGTCCCAAACGGGGAGGTTGGCTACGTGGCCCCGGCGGACCTGCGACGTGCTCATGGCCTCAAGCCTAGGCCCTTCACGGCGGGCGGGATCTCGCGGCTTTGGCGGCCGGCGAAGGTGCCGCCCCTTTCGCGGCGGGGCCGCGCGGCGAGGCCGGTCTCGCGGGTCCAGACCGCGCCCCCCGTCTCGGAGCAGCCCATGACGGCCGGCGTCCAGGAGTGGGTCCGGGCCTCGTCCATGAAGCGCTCCATGGCTCCCGGCCACGCCTCTACGTCGCCCATGGGGTCGCCCTTGGCCAGCATCACGCCCGACACGACCCGGTAGCGGACCGCCGCCTTGCCGCTGGGCGAGAAGACGATCCCCTTGTCACGGGCGGCCGGGTCCTCGGGGCGGAACGCGAGGTAGAGCGTGGTCAGCGCGGTGACCAGGCCGAGGGTGCCGAGCGAGAGGGCGACCGTGTGCGCCGTGCCGCCTACGTAGACGAGCGGCCCCTCCATGCCGAGCAGACCGCACAGGACGTGCTCCAGGCGGTCCACGAGGCTCGGGGCGCCGACGAGCCGCTCCGGGTGCGCGCTGACGACGGCGAGGCCGATCAGCAGTGAACCGGCGCCCAGGAGAACGAAGTTGGACAGGGCGTGCCAACGGCCGCGTGGGTCGGGCGGCGCGTCGAACTGCTTCCGGTCGCATATCAGGAGCCACAGCGGCACCAGGGCCAGGGCGATGCCGACGACCCCCACGGGCGAGTCCCGGTACACGAACTGCCCGGCGGCGCCGAGCGGCAGCAGCACGAGCACCGCCCACCAGGCCCGTCGCTTGCGGCGCCGCAGCATGTGCGCGAGCAGGACGAGTAGCACGCCGCTGCCGAGCGCCAGTGCCGCGGCGTACGGGCCGTACGTGCCCGGCAGTGCCTCCGTGACGGAGCCCGTCCTGTCGCGTGCGAACCGTGGCAGGACGCCTGCCGCGATGTCCGTGCCGCCGGCCAGGAGGCAGGCGCCCGCGATCCGCCGCATCCCCGCGCCTCCTCGTGCCGCTCGCCCCGCGAGACATATGAACACGGTGCGAATGCCGCATCCGTGACGTACGACCTGTAGGACGGAAGCGGAGCGACCGGGGTTCACTCGTGAACGGCGAACCCCGACGGGGTTTCACTGCCTGTGGGGCTTCACTGGGGGAGGAGTGGGTCCACGGTCTCCAGTTCGACCTCCGCGCGCGTGATGTCCCGCGCGTCCGCGGCCGTGGAGCGGCGCAGCGCCTCGTGCAGCCGGGCCGGGGTCAGCACGCCGAGGAAGCGGCCCTCGCTGTGCTCGTCGATGACCGCGATCCAGCCCGCGTCGTGCTGGAGCATCGTCGCGAACGCCTGCTTGAGCGGGGCGCCCACGGGCAGCCAGGCCTCCATGCGGCGCGCGTGGTCGCGCACGGTGTCGCCCTTGTTCGCGGCCACGCGCGCGTGCTCGGCGGAGATCCAGCCGTGCAGGTTGTTGTCGTTGTCCAGGACGACGGCCCAGCGGGCGTCGAGCTCCCTGGGCAGCGGGTCGTCGAGGTGCACGACGGGCGGTTGCTCCAGGTCGCCCTCCTCGATGGGCGTCACCGAGAGGCGCTTGAGCCCGCGGTCGGCGCCCACGAAGTCGGCCACGTAGTCGGTGGCGGGCGTGCCGAGGACCGCCGACGGGGTGTCGTACTGCTCGATGCGACCGTCTCCGTAGACGGCGATACGGTCGCCGAGGCGGACGGCCTCCTCTATGTCGTGCGTGACGAACAGGACGGTCTTGCCGAGCGTCTGCTGCAGGCGCAGGAACTCGTTCTGCAGGTGCTCGCGCACCACGGGGTCGACCGCGCCGAACGGCTCGTCCATCAGCAGTACGGGCGGGTCGGCCGCCAACGCCCTTGCCACACCCACCCGTTGGCGCTGGCCGCCGGAGAGTTGCTCGGGGTAGCGCTCGCCGAAAACCTTCGGGTCGAGGCCCACCAGATCGAGCAACTCCGCCGCCCGCTCCCGGGCCTTGGCGCGCTTGACGCCCAGCAGATGCGGCACGGTCGCGGTGTTGTCGAGGACCGACTTGTGCGGGAACAGGCCGACCTGCTGGATCACATAGCCGATGCGGCGGCGCAGTTGGACCGGGTCGACCCCGGATATGTCGTCGCCGTCGAGAAATATTCGGCCCGCGGTGGGCTCGATGAGCCGGTTCACCATCTTCATCGTCGTGGTCTTGCCGCAGCCCGACGGGCCGACGAGCGTGACCAGTTCGCCCTCGTTCACCTCGAAGGACAGATCGTCGACGGCGGTGGTGCCGTCCGCGTACCGCTTGCTGACGTGCTCGAACCGGATCATGGGACCCCATTCTGCCGGGATGCGGGCCGGTTGGGGATGCCCGGGCGCGGCAGTCATGTGAACGGCGTGTTGCGTCGGGCGGCCGGGCCTCGGCCATTGTCAGTGGGTCGGGCTAGGGTCGTTGGCGGTCGGGAAACGTGCATGCGGGTGTGCGGCCGACTGACATACGTTCGGGGAATCGGGGGAGGTGGCCGGCGTGAGCGAGCAGAACTGCCTGGTGGCCAATGACTGGGTGTGCGGGGAGTATGTGCGCACTCGCAGCCAGGAGTTGGTCGACGCGACCGTCCAGCACCTCGGCATCACGGCGGCGGCGGTGCTGATCGGCGTCCTCATCTCCTTGCCGCTCGCGCTCCTCGCCCGGCGCGCACGCGTCTTCGCGGGGCCGGTGCTCGGGGTGACCACGGTGCTCTACTCGATCCCGTCGCTCGCGATGTTCTCGCTGCTGCTGCCCCTGTTCGGGCTCTCGGCCTCGCTGGTGGTCACGGGGCTCGTGCTGTACTCCCTGACGATCCTCGTGCGGAACATATTGGCGGGGCTGCAGGCGGTCCCGGAGGAGGCGCGGGAGGCCGCGCGCGGGATGGGGTACGGGCCGCTGCGGCTGCTGTGGGAGGTCGAACTGCCGCTGGCGCTCCCGGCGATGCTGGCCGGAGTGCGGATCGCGACGGTCTCCACGGTGGCGCTGACGACAGTCGGCTCGATCGTGGACTACGGCGGGCTCGGCACGCTGATCGTCGGGGGCCTGCAGAGCGACTTCAAGGCGCAGGTGCTCACCGCGTCCGTGCTGTGCGTGCTGCTCGCGATCGTGGCGGACCTGCTGCTGCTCGGCGTGCAGCGCTGGCTGACGCCGTGGACGAGGGTGGGGGCGCCCGCCCGGGGCGGGTTCCGAATACGGGGGCTCCGCGGCCGCGACGACGTGGCGCGCGTCGAGCCGGAGAAGGTGGCATGAACGCGATATCGGGGGCCTACGACTGGCTGGCCACGGGTGCCAACTGGCAAGGGGAGAAGGGGGTGTGGCACCGCCTCGCCGAGCACCTCTACTTCTGCGGTGTCGCGCTCGCCGTCTCCTGCCTGATCGCCCTGCCGCTGGCCCTGTGGCTCGGGCACAAGGGCAAGGGCGGCGCGCTCGCGATCAACATCTCGAACGTGGGGCGCGCGGTACCGACGCTGGCCGTCCTCGTACTGCTCACGCTCACCCCGCTCGGCCGGCACGGCGATGTGCCGACGCTGATCGCGCTGGTGCTGTTCGCGGTGCCGCCGCTGCTCACCAACGCGTACGTGGGGATGCGCGAGGTCGACCGGTCGGTGGTGGAGGCCGCGCGCGGCATGGGCATGAGCGGCCGCCAGGTCTTCGCCCGCGTCGAACTGCCGCTGGCGTACCCGCTGGTGATGACCGGGCTGCGGTCCGCGACGGTGCAGGTGATCGCGACGGCGACGTTGGCGGCGATGGCCGGGGAGGGCGGGCTCGGGCGGATCATCACGGCGGGGTTCAGCCTTCAGGACACGCCGCAGGTGGTCGCCGGGGCGGTGCTCGTGGCCGCGCTCGCGCTGGCCGCGGAGGGCCTGTTCGTCGCGGCGGGGTGGGCCTTCGATCCCATGCGGAGGCGGGCGTGACCAGGGGACCGGGGCCGGGTCAGGGACCGGAGCCCGGGTGCGAGGGCTTGTGTTTGTTGTCAGTTCCGGCAGTGCGACGAGGAGAGCGATGAACAGCAGAACGCGTCGAGTGGCCCTGGCGGCCGTGACCGTGGGTGCGCTGACCGCGGGGCTGACCGCGTGCGGCGGTGGCGACAGCCTCGAGGGCAAGGACGATGCGAGCGCGTCGGGTGGCGGCGGGAAGGGCAAGATCGTCATCGGCGCCGCGCGTTTCACCGAGGCCAAGGTGCTCGGTGAGCTGTACCGGCAGATATTGGCCGACGCCGGGTACGACGCGTCGGTCAAGACGGTGGAGAACCGCGAGATCTACGAACCGCAGCTCGCCAAGGGCGCCATCGACGTGGTGCCCGAATACGCGGCGACGCTCGCCGAATTCCTCAACCTGAAGAAGAACGGGTCCAAGGCGAAGCCGGTCGCGTCGAGCGATGTCGATGCCACGGTGACCGCACTGCGCAAGCTGGCCGAGCCGCAGGGACTGAAGGTTCTGGACGCGGGAGAGGCCGTCGATCAGAACGCGTTCGCGGTGAGCAAGAGCTTTGCCGAGAAGCACAAGTTGAAGACCCTTTCGGATCTTGGCAAGTCGGGCGAGAAGGTGAAGATCGCGGCCGGTGACGAATGCGAGACCCGGCCGTTCTGCGCGCCGGGACTCAAGAAGTCGTACGGGATCGATGTCACGGGAATCGACCCCAAGGGCGTCGGCACCACGCAGTCGAAGCAGGCGGTGAAGAACGGCACGGACCAGCTGGTCCTGACGACCACGACCGACGCCACGCTGGAGAACTTCGGGCTCGTTCTTCTGAAGGACGACAAGAAGCTGCAGAACGCGGACAACATCGTTCCGGTGGTGAACGCCAAGGATGCGGGCGACAAGAAGATTGCCGATGCCCTCGGGAAGTTGACGAAGACGCTCACGACCGATGATCTCGTCGAGCTGAACCGGAAGGTCGACGCCGAGCGGCAGAAGGAAGGCGATGTCGCGAAGGAGTATCTGGAGTCCAAGGACCTCATCGCTAAATGATCTTGATCGGCGCCTGTCGTCGGAGCGAGAGGTGAAGCGAGAGGTGAGCGGTATCGGCCGCGGTAAGTGGTCCAGTCCGTACGGGGGTTAGGTGGTTTCTGTGACGGGTGTGTCCGAATATTGCCGGGCGGGGCTTCGCGATTTGCCTACGCGCGGTAAGTTTCTGGCCATGCCACGTGGACGCCACCGCCATTCTCCGCCCCTGCACCGCCTCCTGCCTCCGACGGTGATCGCCGGTGTGCCTCTCGTCTGCGCCGGGGCCGCCTGGCTGTCCGAGGATCCGCTCGTTCTGCGGGGCGTCGCCGCGGCGGCGGCCGCGGCTGCGGTGATCGGCGCCGTGGTGATGCGCCGCTGGGACCGGCTCGCCGGCAAGCGGGTCGCCGAGCTGACGCGCGGCGCCGCGAGCGAGCGGTGGCGGCACGAGGAGGCCGTGGCGGAGCTGGAGGGCGACCTCGACGAGTCGCGTGAGCTGCGCACCCGCCTGGAGGGCAAGCTGCGGGCGAAGCGTGCCGAACTCGCCGCGCTGCGGGGCGAGCACGCGGCGCTGCTGCGGCGGTATGCGAACGCGGAGACGGAGCGGGCCAGCGCGCTCGAGGGCCGGCGCCGGCTCGCGATAGAGGCCGCCTCCCCGGCGAAGGCACTGCCGCCCGTGCCCCCGGCCGTGCCGGGCCGGCCGACCCCGGAGATGTACCGGAAGGCCAATGTCGCGCTCAAGCGTCTCGCGCGGCCCGAACCGGCGGCGCACACAGCGGAGGAGGCCGATTCCCGGGGGAAGTCCGAGGCGGCGGCCGGTCACTTCACCGTGCCTGCCGCCGCGATGGTCGTACCCGCGGCACCCGCGCGGAAGGTCCCCCAGGGCGGTTTCGACTTCTTCGGCGCGGGGAGCTCCCTGCAGGGCGGGGAAGACCTGGCGGACGTCGTGGGCGAGGAGCTGGCGGCGGAGGTCGCGGCCGAGGTGGAGACCGAGGCCGAAGACGGCGGCAACGCCGACGACGCCGGGGCCCCCGAAGCCTCTGAAGGCGCCGAGGCCCCGGAAGCCCCCGAAGCCTCCGAAGAAGCCGAAGCCTCCGAAGAAGCCGAGCGCGAGCAGCAGGTCATCGACCTGACCGCGCACGACGAGACGGAGCAGATCGACATGGGCGAGCTGAGGTCGGCACTTCAGGCGTGAGGCTCAGGCATGCATGAGGCTTCGGGCGTGGCACGTCAGGCGTGAGATCGAGTGAGTGAGGGGCGAGTCGGCGGGCAGCCGGCTCGCCCCTCACCCGTTCTCCCGGTCAAGGAACTCTCAGGCCCCCGCCATCCACCGGTCCGGCCGCGCGTCGCGCCGTCCCGTGCGGGACCGGTCCGCCTGGGCCCGCAGGAGGTCGGACGCCTCGTCCACGTCCCTCAGGCGGGCCGTCACCGTCTTGTTGGCGCCCGTGTCGAGGTGCAGGTCGGCGACCCGCCAGTGCCGCTCCCAGGGCCCCTGAGTGAGGCGCACGCTCTGCACCTTGGCGTGCGGGACGAGCGAGATACGGCGCTGCAGCAGCCCGTGGCGCGCGGCGAACACCGTCTCCGTGACCGCCACTCCGTAGCTCCGCCACCACACCGGCACGCACCAGCGCCCGCGCCGCGGTACCCCCGCGAAGTCGGCCGGCTTCGGCACCGAGACCCCCGGCAGGATCCGCGCGACGACGTCCTCGGCGTCCTCGCGCGGCGCCACGGGGACGAGCGCGGTGTTCGACGACCCGGCGACGTGCAGCTCGACGCGGACCCAGCCGCGGCGCCGCCACAGCAGCGGCTCGACGATCCGTACGGTCTGCACCCGCCCCGGCGGCACCGTCTCGTGCACCCGGTCGAGCAGCCCGTGGTCGATGCGCAGCCCGTCCTGGGACTCGCTGACCGTCCAGTCGTACTCCTTGATGAACCGGCCCACGCTGTTGGTGAAGGCCCCGCCGACCAGCGGCACCGCAACCGCGATCACTGTCCACAGGTTGTGGGTGGCGAACCACAGGAGCACCGGGACGGCGACCGCGGCGAGCAGCATCGCCCAGGGCGCGCCCGTCAGGAGCAGCGCCACCGCGAGCATCCGCGGGGGCGTGTGCAGGATCGGCCGCGCCGGCGCCTCGCCCACGTCCTGCGCCGACTCGGGCGCGAAACCGGCGGCCCGGGCGAGGAGTTCGGCCCGCAGCTTCCCGGCTTCGCGCTCTCCCAAGAAGGCGAGCTCGTCCTTCTTTTCGGCTCCTACTACGTCGAGTTTCAGCTTGGCCACGCCTACGAAGCGGGCGAGGAGCGGCTGCGTGACATCCACCGCCTGGAGGCGGTCGAGCCGGATGTGGGCGGTGCGGCGGAACAACAGGCCCGTACGGATGCGCAGTTCGGTGTCGGTCACCGCGAAGTGCGTGAACCACCAGGTGAGGAACCCGTACAGGGCGGCCGCCGGAACCAGTACGCCGATGCCGATCAGGAGCACGGCGGTGCTGAGGTTGGCGAGCTGGCGCTGCGCCTGGTCCATGTCGTGGACGGCCCAGCCGAGCAGGATCGCGATGGGCGCCCACGCGCGGCGCAGCGGCGTGACGGGGTGCAGACGCCGCTCTCGCACGTCCTGAGCGGGCTCCTGGGCCGGGGCGCCGTCGGGGGCGCCGGAGGCCGTCACAGGCCCGCCGATCGGGCCTCGCCGAGTTCGGTGAGGCGGTCGCGCAGCCGCTCGGCCTCCGCGGGTACGAGGCCGGGGATCGTCGCGTCGGTGGCCGCGGCGGCGGTGTGCAGTTGCAGGCTGGCCAAGCCGAACTTCCGCTCCAGCGGCCCGGATGTCACCTCGACGAGCTGCATCCGCCCGTACGGCACGATCGTCTCCTGGTGCCACAGGATGCCGCGGGTGATCAGCAGGTCGTCGGCCCGCTCCGCGTACCGCCACGAGCGCCAGTTGCGGCCGAGCATCGCCCAGCCCCACAGCAGCACCGCCAGGGGCAGCAGCGCGAACGCGGCCCAGGTCGGCCCCGCGAGGATCCACAGCAGCGCCCCGGCCGCCGCGGCCAGCGGCACCAGCCACACCACCAGCAACAGGCGGCGCAGCTTCAGCAGGCCCGGTGGCAGGCCCGTCCACGCGGGTTCGGCCTCAGGGGGAGTGCCCGCGATGCCCGAAGTCCCCGTTGCCCCTGTTTCCATGCGCCCACCCTACGTAGGAGACACTGTCGGCATGACGCCCACGACTCAGGCCACGGTCGGCATCGGTGGTGCCGCGGAGAGCACCGACATGGTGCTCAACATCGGTCCGCAGCACCCCTCCACCCATGGTGTGCTGCGCCTGCGTCTCGTGCTCGATGGCGAGCGGATCCAGCAGGCGGAGCCGGTCATCGGCTATATGCACCGCGGTGCGGAGAAGCTCTTCGAAGCGCGCGACTACCGACAGATCGTGATGCTCGCCAACCGCCACGACTGGCTGTCCGCGTTCTCGAACGAGCTGGGCGTCGTGCTCGCCGTCGAGCGGATGCTGGGCATGGAGGTACCGGAGCGCGCCGTGTGGCTGCGGACGCTGCTCGCCGAGTTGAACCGGGTGCTCAACCATCTGATGTTCCTGGGTTCGTACCCGCTCGAACTAGGTGGAATCACGCCTGTCTTCCACGCCTTCCGGGAGCGCGAGGAACTCCAGAACGTCATGGAGGAGGTCTCCGGCGGGCGCATGCACTACATGTTCAACCGCGTCGGCGGCCTCAAGGAGGACCTGCCGCTCGGCTGGACCTCCCGCGCGCGTGCGGCCGTCGCGAGCGTGCGCTCCCGCATGGACGTCTACGACAACCTCGTCCTCGGCAACGAGATCTTCCGGGGCCGCACGCGCGGGGTGGGCAGGCTGTCCGCCGAGGCCGCGCACTCCTACGGAGTCAGCGGCCCGATCGCCCGCGCATCCGGCGTCGACTTCGACCTCAGGCGCGACGAGCCGTACCTCGCCTACGGAGAGCTTCAGGACACCCTGAAGGTCGTCACGCGACAAGAAGGCGACTGCCTGGCCCGGTTCGAGTGCCTCCTGGAGCAGGCGCACAACGCGCTCGACCTCGCCGACGCCTGCCTCGACCGGATCGCGGATCTCCCGCAAGGTCCGGTCAACCAGCGCCTCCCGAAGGTCCTCAAGGCGCCCGAGGGCCACACGTACGCGTGGACGGAGAACCCGCTCGGCATCAACGGCTACTACCTCGTCTCCAAGGGCGAGAAGACGCCGTACCGGCTCAAGCTGCGCTCCGCCTCGTACAACAACATCCAGGCGCTGACCGAGCTGCTTCCGGGGACGCTCGTCGCCGACATGGTGGCGATCCTCGGGTCACTGTTCTTCGTGGTCGGGGACATCGACAAGTAGGCCGTCCGCCGGGAGGTCCACCGGCTCGACCAGCCACCCGAAGTCGCCGAGCCCGCCCCGCGCGGTCAGCTCCGCCGCCTCTCCCGCCCCTGCGAGCGCCCGGACGTACGCCGCCGGGTCCTGCGAGGCGAGGGCCAGCGGTGGGCGGCCCGCGGTGACGCCGAGGGCCTGGAGGGCGGCGCGCTGCGTGAGGAGTCGGGCGTCCGGAGCGGTCGCGCACGCGTCCAGTGCCACGTGCGCCGTGATGTCGCAGGAGCCGTCGGGCAGGGGCGTCGTCTCCCGGCCCTCGCGAAAGCCCGTGAGCGTACCGAAGGGCGGCCGGGAGGCGTGCGTGTGCGCGTAGTCCACCGCGACCGCCAGGCCGCGCTCCAGGGTGCGTACGGCCGCCGCCCAGACCTCGTCGCGGGGCAGCCCGACCTCGGCGCGCAGGCCCGGCTCGGGCGGCAGCGGCCACCACCGGCGCAGCCAGCTCGCCGACGCCTCGTCGAGGGGTGCCGCCGCGTCGAGGGACTCCGTGCCGTCCGCGCGTACGAGGACCAGCCGGGCCGTGCCGTCCGCGTCCGCCTCGACGACCTCCAGGGGCACGTTGTCGAGCCACTCGTTCGCGAAGAGGAGTCCGGTGACACCGGTGGGCGGCTCGGCCCGCCACTCGATCCGGTGGTCGAGCCCGGCGGGAGGTTCCGCCTTCTCCACCGCGTAGGCACGCACGCGTAGCGCCACTTTTTCCGGCAGCACCTGTAGGACGCGCGAAACCAGCTCGCCGCGGCCCGCCGCCATGTCGACGAACGCCAAATCGGCGGGTTCGCCGAGGGCCGCGTCCACCCGGCACAACAGCTCGGCGACGGCCCCGGCGAACAGCGGCGACGCATGCACCGACGTGCGGAAATGTCCGGCAGGACCCTCGGGCCTCCGGTAGAAGCCGGCCGGTCCGTACAGCGCCTCTTCGGTGGCCGCGCGCCACCCGCGCGGTGCCCCCTGTTGTCCGTTCTCCACACCTGAAGGCTAAGTGCGCCGGGCGCATGCGCCGTGGGAGGTCTCCACCTTCAGGAGTACGCGCGCCGGGTCCGGATCGGCCCTCCGGTTGACCCCTGCGCGCTGCACGCATACCTACTCTGGGTTACGTGCAGCGCGTCTACGACTTCCTCCGCAGACACCCGACGTGGGTCGACGGCTTCTGGGCCGTGATTCTCTTCGGCATGTCCGTGACCATGGTGGGCGCCAGCGGGACCGGCGGTGCGTCGTACGGGAACGAGGTGGCGCTGCTCGTCTGCGCCGGCCTGATGTCCGTGGTGGTCGCGCTGCGCCGCCTGATGCCGGACAAGATGCTGCTGCTCGCGGTGGCCGCGGGCCTGGGCCAGCTGGTGTTCGACGGGAAGGTCAATCCGTCGGACTTCGCGATGCTGGTCATCATCTACACGTGCGCGGTGAACGGCCCGCGCTGGGCGTCCCGCCTCGGCCTGATCGGCGGCCTGCTCGCGGCGCCGCTCTCCCAGCTCCGCTGGCCCACCGTCGGCGACATCAGCACCACGGGCCAGATCCTCATCACGGTCTTCCAGATGGTGCCGTTCGCCCTCGCCTGGGTGCTCGGCGACTCGCTGCGCACCAGACGCGCGTATCTGGCACAGCTGGAGGAGCGCGCCAATCGCCTGGAGAAGGAGCGCGAGGCGCAGTCGAAGGTCGCGGTGGCGGCCGAACGGGCGCGCATCGCACGCGAGTTGCACGACGTGGTCGCGCACAACGTGTCGGTGATGGTGGTGCAGGCCGACGGCGCCGCCTACGTCCTCGACCAGGCGCCCGACCAGGCCAAGAAGGCCCTGGAGACCATTTCGGGCACCGGCAGGCAGGCGCTCGCGGAGATGCGCAGGCTGCTCGGCGTGCTGCGCACCGGCGAGCACGAGGAGGCCGGCGAGTACGTTCCGCAGCCCGACGTCGAGCAGATAGAGGAGCTCGTCGACGAGGTGCGCACGGCGGGCCTCCCGGTCGACTTCAGGGTGGAGGGCACCCCGCGCCCGCTGCCCAGCGGCGTCGAGCTGACCGCGTACCGCATCGTCCAGGAAGCCCTCACCAACACCCGTAAGCACGCCGGTCCGAACGCGGGCGCCAGCGTCCGCCTCGTCTACTTCGACGACGGCCTCGGCCTGCTCGTCGAGGACGACGGCAAGGGCGCCCCGCACGAGCTGTACGAGGACGGGGGCCCGGACGGCCGCGGCCACGGCCTCATCGGGATGCGCGAGCGCGTCGGTATGGTCGGCGGCACGCTGGACGCGGGACCACGGCCCGGCGGTGGCTTCCGTATCAGCGCGCTGCTGCCTCTCAAGCCCGCCCATTGACACGTACAAGTCCACCGATGACGCGTACAGATGACACGTACAAGTCCACCGACACGTACCAGTGAGGACCGCCCGATGTCGATCAAGGTCATGCTCGTCGACGACCAGGTGCTGCTGCGCACCGGCTTCCGGATGGTGCTCGCCGCGCAGCCGGACATGGAGGTCGTCGCCGAAGCGGGCGACGGCGTCGAGGCGCTGGAGGTGCTGCGCTCGACCTCCGTGGACGTGGTCCTCATGGACGTCCGCATGCCGAAGCTCGACGGGGTCGAGACGACGCGGCGGATCTGCGTCGAGACCGACCCGCCCAAGGTCCTCATCCTGACCACCTTCGACCTCGACGAGTACGCGTTCTCGGGGCTCAGGGCGGGGGCCTCCGGCTTCATGCTCAAGGACGTGCCGCCGGGGGAACTGCTCACCGCGATCCGCGCCGTGCACAGCGGCGACGCGGTGGTCGCCCCGTCCACGACCCGGCGCCTGCTCGACCGGTTCGCCCCGATGCTGCCCAGCGGCCCCGACCAGCCGCAGCACAAGCGGCTCCAGCGGCTCACCGAGCGCGAGCGCGAGGTCATGGTCCTGGTCGCCCAGGGGCACTCGAACGGCGAGATCGCCGCGCGCCTGGTGCTGTCCGAGGCCACGGTGAAGACCCATGTGGGCCGCATCCTGACCAAGCTCGACCTGCGCGACCGGGTCCAGGTCGTCGTCCTCGCCTACGAGACGGGGCTCGTCCGGGCCGGCGGCGCCGGGGCCTGAGGCCGGGCCGCCCGGGCCCGGGCGGTCAGCGGAGCACGCCCTCGATGAAGTCCCCGCCGAGGCGCGAGACCACGCTCAGGTCCAACTGGTGCTGCACATAGCGGCCGCGCCGTCGCGTCGTGATCAGCTCGGCCTTCTTCAGCACCGACAGGTGCCGGGATATCTCCGGCGCGGACATGCCGTGCGCGTCGGCCAGCTCGCTCGTCGTGTACGCGCCGCGGGCCAGGTGCCTGCACAGGCGCATGCGCGTCGGGTGGGCGAGCGCCGACATCCGGCGGGTCAGCTGCTCCACGGAGGGCGGTGCGGTGAGGCCGGGCGAGGCCACGGGATAGTGGATCACCGGCTGCCAGCCGTGCCGGTGCAGCACCATCAGGTGCGGCCAGCCGAGGCTCGTCGGCAGCAGGACGAGGCCGCCCTGCGCCGCCGTCGCCGTACGCCCCTCGACGAGCTTGTCGACGGTGACGCGGTGCCCCGCCTCGTCCACCGAGACCGCCGTGGACATGGAGGTGAGCGCCTCCCGCAGGCCCTTGCGGCGCAGCAGCTCCTTCTTGTGCCGCGCGTCCGCCGCCAACTGGTGCTGCAGGCGGGGCCACGCGTCCGCGAAGAACGCCTCGTCGCAGTCCTGCATCAGCTCGCGGAACCAGGACCGGACGGCCGGCGGGTCGTCCAGGAGCCGCTGGGCGAACCGCAGTTGGTGCGTCCCGCGTGCGGCCGCGAGGTCCAGGGCGCGCTCACGGGTGCGCGGGTCCGACAGGCGGTTGTGGTCCGGGCTCCCGTAGGACGGCTGGCAGGTGAACTCCAGGGCGGCGTCCACGAACTGCTCGTCGGACAGCTTGTCGAGCAGGTCGAGGTCCTCGGCGAGCGTGGCACCCGGCAGTGTGCGCTGCCCCGGTATCCCGGCGAACGGCATGAAGACGTCCGAGAACGTCGTCCGCCACAGGAAGTCCGCCTCGCACATCCGGTCCGCGAGGCACGGATCCAGGCGCGTGGACACGCTCGTCGTCCATCCCTGCAACCCCGGGTGGTGGGCGGGCTCCGACAGTGCGTGCAGCGCCGTGCCCAGCTCGGCCAGGGGTGAGGGCACGACGTCGATGCGCTCGGGCGTCAGGCCCGTGATGTCGATGCTCACGCTCATGACCCCATGGTGCACGCCGCCACTGACAGTCGGGCCGTCGATTGACGACTCCCGTCAATCGACGTGACCGGGCGGCGACGCCGGGCGCAATCTCGTACCCATCGGCCCCGAACAGCAGCAAACAGGCTGATTCCGGGGCACAGCGCGACAAGCGAGATGAAGGGCGAGGTGTTCGACATGAGCGTCACCCAGCAGTACGCCATCGACCTCTACCGGGCCGCCCAGCGCGGCGATGCGGCCCCGCCGGCGCCCGGTCTGAACGACGTCGCCGCGTTCCGGGAGTTGCGCGACTACCGCCGGTTCAAGGCGGTCGTGGCCGGCCGTCCGGCTCGCGGCCGGATCCGGGCGGCCTTGACCCGCCGGCTGTCGGGACGCCGCTTCTCGGGGCGCCGCGGCCATCCCGCCGGTTGCTGAGCCCGCCCCAACAGGTTGCTCAGCCCGCCCCTACGAGTTGCTGAGCCCGCCCCCTACTAGGGGATCCGTCCCCTACGAGGGGATCCGCCCCACGAAGTCCGCGACGGCCGCGCGGACGTCGTCCGGGCCCCACTCCAGACCGGCCCCGGCGACCGTGACCTCCGTGGTCGCGAACCCCGGCACCGAACCCTCGTCCGACCACTGCGCGAACAACGCCGTCCGCGTCTCCTGCGCCTGCGCGATCCCGGCCTCCGTGAGCGCCTCGGCGTCGTAGGGCAGCCAGACCCGGAACTGGTGCGTGTGCGGCACCTCGGGGAACACCCGCGCCCCGGCGACGCCGGCCTCGGCGAAACCCTCCCGCAGCGCCTGCGCGACCACGCGCGCGTGCGCCACGTACTCGGGAAGCCGCGGCAACTCCCGCTCAAGGCCCGCCAGCGCCGCGATCGCCTGCGGGAACTGCTGGAAGACCTGGCCGCCGTAGCGGTGCCGCCACGCCCTGGCCTCGCCGACGAACGACTCCGGGCCCGCGAGCACCGCGCCGCTGAGGCCGCCGAGCGACTTGTAGAACGACACGTAGACGCTGTCCGCGAGCTCCGCGATCTCGTCCAGCGGGCGCCCGAAGTGCACCGTGGTCTCCCACAGGCGGGCCCCGTCGAAGTGGATCACGGCGTCACGCGCGCGTGCCGCCTCGCAGACCTCCTCAAGCTCCTCCCAGGTGGGCAGCACGAACCCGGCGTCCCTGAGCGGCAGTTCGAGCATCAGCGTCCCGAACGGCTCGCCCATGTCGTGCACGTCGTCGGCGTCGATCTGCCGCGCCGCGCGCGTGGGGTGCACGGTGCGCAGCCCCGCCACCGTGGTCAGCGCCTCGCGCTCGTGGACCTCCGGGTGCGCCAGCGGGTGCAGGGCCACCGTGGAGTTGCCGGTACGCCCCGCCCAGCAGCGCAGCGCGACCTGCTGGGCCATGGTGCCGGTGGGGAAGAACGCGGCCGCCTCCTTGCCGAGCAGCGCGGCGACCCTCGCCTCCAGGTCGGCCACGACGCCGTCCCCGTAGATGTCGACGTCGCCCGACAGGTCGGCCTCCGCCGCCGCGGCGGACAGGCTCTCCCACCGCTCACCCAGCGTGGCCTCCTTCGACCTGCTTGCCAGCCTGCGCTCGGCGCCCCGCAACGCGGTGATCAGGCGTTCCGGCTGCGTCTTCTCGGGCGTGGCAGTGTTCTCGGCGGTTCCGTCCATCTGTCGATCATGGCGCACCCGCGTGCGCTTGCCCACAGCCTGTGGACGGCCGGGCCCGGTGCCCACAGATAGCGTTAACATGACGAGAAATCGTCCGGTACCCCGAGCGGACTGGAACGGAAGGCCATCGCCTCGTGACAACACCCCCTCCGAACCCACGATCCGACCCCAATGAGCCCCCCGCCCCCAAGGACCGCCCCGCCCGCCTCACCGTGGGCGTCGTCGGTGCGGGCCGTGTCGGTCCCGCGCTCGCCGCGTCCCTGCAACTGGCCGGGCACCGCCCCGTAGCCGTCTCAGGAGTCTCCGACGCCTCCGTGCGCCGGGCGGCGACGCTGCTGCCCGACGTGCCCCTGGTGCCGCCCGCCGAGGTCCTCGCGCAGGCCGATCTGGTGCTCCTCACCGTCCCCGACGACGTCCTGCCGGGCCTGGTCGAGGGGTTCGCCGAGACCGGCGCCGTACGCCCTGGCCAGCTGCTCGTGCACACCTCGGGACGGTACGGCGCCAAGGTCCTCGAACCGGCGCTGCGCGCGGGCGGACTGCCGCTCGCGCTGCACCCCGCGATGACGTTCACCGGCACCGCAGTCGACGTCCAGCGGCTGGCAGGCTGCTCGTTCGGTGTCACCGCGCCCGAGGAGCTGCGGATGGCCGCGGAGGCCCTGGTCATCGAGATGGGCGGCGAGCCCGAGTGGATCGCGGAGGAGAACCGCGCGCTCTACCACGCGGCCCTCGCGCTCGGTGCGAACCACCTGGTCACCCTGGTTGCCGAGTCCATGGAGCTGCTCCGAGAGGCGGGCGTGGGCGCTCCCGACCGGATGCTGGGCCCGCTGCTCGGCGCGGCGCTCGACAACGCGCTCAGGTCCGGGGACTCGGCCCTCACGGGCCCGGTGGCGCGCGGCGACGCGGGCACCGTCGCCGCCCACATCACGGAGCTGCGCAAGCACGCGCCGCAGACCGTCGCCGGCTATCTCGCGATGGCCCGTGCGACCGCCGACCGCGCGCTCGCGCACGGCCTGTTGAAGCCGGAGCTCGCCGAGGACCTGCTGGGTGTCCTCGCGACCGGTGCGGAGGAAACCCGATGAGCCCCACGAGCCCCACGGACTCCATAAAGGCGAGCCCTACGAAGACGTCGCACACGCGGCTCGTCCACAAGGGCGCGGACATGCGGGCACGCACGCGTACCGGCCGGCGCGTCGTCGTCATGACGATGGGCGCCCTGCACGAGGGCCACGCGACCCTGATCCGCGCGGCCAGGGCCCGCGCGGGGACGGACGGCGAAGTGGTCGTCACCGTCTTCGTGAACCCGCTGCAGTTCGGCGCCGGCGAGGACCTCGACCGCTATCCGCGCACCCTGGAAGCGGACGTGAAGATCGCCGAACAGGCGGGCGCCGACGCCGTGTTCGCGCCGTCCGTCGACGAGGTCTACCCGGGCGGACAGCCCGAGGTCCGCATCACGGCGGGCCCCATGGGGGAGCGCCTCGAAGGCGCCTCGCGCCCCGGCCACTTCGACGGCATGCTCACCGTGGTCGCCAAGCTGCTGCACCTCACGCGCGCGGACGTGGCCCTCTTCGGCCAGAAGGACGCGCAGCAACTCGCCCTGGTGCGCCGCATGGTGCGCGATCTGAACTTCGACGTGGAGATCGTCGCCGTGCCCACGGTCCGCGAGGACGACGGGCTCGCGCTCTCCTCCCGCAACCGCTACCTGTCCCCGGCCGAGCGCCGCACCGCGCTGGCCCTCTCCGACGCCCTGTTCACGGGCCGCGACCGGCATGCGGCGCAGGAGGCCCTGCGCGCGCGTGCCGCCGAGAGCCCGACCCCGCGCGCGCGGGCCAAGGCGCTCGGAAGGATCGGCGAGGCCCGTGCCGCCGCCGACGCGCACGCCGTCGCCACGGCGTCCCCGGGCCGCCCCTCGGCAGTCCTCGCGGCGGCCCGCCTGATCCTCGACGAGGCCAAGCGGCTCCAGCCGCCGATCGAGCTCGACTACGTGGCCCTCGTCGACCCCCGCGACTTCACCGACGTGACCGACGGCTTCGAGGGCGAGGCCGTGCTCGCGGTCGCCGCGCGGGTGGGCGCCACCCGCCTCATCGACAACCTGCCGCTGACCTTCGGAGGCCACTAGTGAGCAGCACCGGTATACGGCTCCACGCCCCCACCCCCGGCTGGAACCTCGAAGCGGACGTCGTGGTCGTCGGCTCCGGAGTCGCGGGCCTGACCGCGGCGCTGCGCTGCCAGGCCGCGGGCCTGCGCACGGTCGTCGTCACCAAGGCCCGCCTCGACGACGGCTCCACGCGCTGGGCGCAGGGCGGCGTCGCGGCGGCGCTCGGCGAGGGCGACACCCCCGAGCAGCACCTGGACGACACCCTCGTCGCGGGTGTGGGCCTGTGCGACGAGGACGCGGTACGCACCCTGGTCACCGAGGGCCCCGGCGCCGTACGCCGCCTGATCGCGACCGGCGCCCGCTTCGACGAGGCCGAGGACGGCTCGCTCGACCTGACGCGCGAGGGCGGCCACCACCGGCGCCGCATCGCGCACGCGGGCGGCGACGCGTCGGGCGCCGAGGTCTCCCGCGCACTCGTCGAAGCAGTACGCGCGCGTGGACTGCGCACCGTCGAAAACGCCCTGGTACTGGACCTGTTGACCGACGCGGAGGGCCGCACCGCCGGCGTCTCCCTGCACGTCATGGGGGAGGGCCAGCACGACGGCGTCGGCGCGGTCCTCGCCCCGGCGGTCGTCCTCGCGACGGGCGGCATGGGCCAGGTCTTCTCCGCGACCACGAACCCGCACGTGTCCACGGGCGACGGCGTGGCCCTCGCCCTGCGCGCGGGCGCCGAGGTCAGCGACCTGGAATTCGTCCAGTTCCACCCGACCGTGCTGTTCCTGGGCGCGGGCGCCGAAGGACAGCAACCGCTCGTTTCCGAAGCCGTACGCGGCGAAGGTGCCCACCTAGTAGACGCGGACGGCGTGCGCTTCATGGTGGGCCAGCACGAACTCGCCGAGCTCGCGCCCCGAGACATCGTCGCCAAGGGCATCACGCGGCGCATGCAGGAGCAGGGCACCGACCACATGTACCTCGACGGGCGGCACTTCGGCGCCGACATGTGGGAGCACCGCTTCCCCACGATCCTCGCGGCCTGCCGCGCCCACGGCATCGACCCGGTCACCGAGCCCATCCCGATCTCCCCGGCCGCGCACTACGCCTCCGGAGGCGTCCGCACCGACCTGTACGGCCGCACCACGGTGCCGGGCCTGTACGCGTGCGGGGAGACCGCCTGCACGGGCGTCCACGGGGCGAACCGGCTGGCCTCCAACTCCCTTCTGGAAGGCCTCGTCTACGCGGAGCGCATCGCGGACGACATCGAGCGGCAGCACGCGGAAAATGCCCTCCACGCGCGCGTGCCCGCGCCCGTGGAGCACCCGCAGACCCCGACGCACCCGCTGCTTCCCCCGGAGGCCCGCCTCGCCATCCAGCGCGTGATGACAGCGGGCGCGGGCGTCCTGCGCTCCGCCGACTCCCTCGCAGGGGCCGCCGCCCAGCTCGGCCGCATCCACGCCGAAGCGGTCAACTCCCTTACGGAGAACGGCAAGACGTCCGAGCCGGGGGTCGACACCTGGGAGGCCACCAACCTCCTGTGCGTGGCCCGCGTCCTGGTCGCCGCCGCGCGCCGCCGCGAGGAGACCCGTGGCTGCCACTGGCGCGAGGACCACCCGGACCGCGACGATGCCACGTGGCGCCGCCACATCGTCGTACGCCTGAATCCGGACAGGACTCTGGCCACGTACACCACACCCACAGCAGACTTTCCGGCAACGGCAGAAAACCCTCAGGAGCAGTGACCGACGTGAGCGCCACCCCCGACCTCCCCCTCGCCGACAGCGGCGGCTGCGGCGACAACTGCGGCTGTGCGCAGGGCAATGACGAGAACGGCACCGACGTCATGGAGTGCGGCCTCGACCCGTCGCTCGCCCAGCTGCTGGTCGACGCCGGCCTGCACCCGGTCGAGATCGAGGACATCGCCCACATGGCGATCACCGAGGACCTGGACGGCGGCGTGGACGTCACGACCGTCGCCACGATCCCCGAAGAGGCCGTCGCCACCGCCGACTTCACGGCCCGCGAGGCGGGCGTCGTGGCGGGCCTGCGCGTCGCCGAAGCGGTCATCTCCGTAGTGGCCGCGGACGAGTTCGAGGTCGAGCGGCACGCGGAGGACGGCGACCGGGTCGAGGCGGGCCAGAAGCTGCTCTCCGTCACGACCCGCACCCGCGACCTGCTCACCGCCGAGCGCACCGCGCTCAACATCATGTGCCGCCTCTCCGGCATCGCGACGACCACGCGCGCGTGGGCGGACGTTCTGGACGGTACGAAGGCGAAGGTCCGCGACACCCGCAAGACGACCCCGGGCCTGCGCTCCCTGGAGAAGTACGCGGTCCGCATGGGCGGCGGCGTCAACCACCGCATGTCCCTCTCGGACGCGGCCCTGGTCAAGGACAACCACGTGGTTGCGGCCGGCGGCGTGGCCCAGGCCTTCCAGGCCGTGCGCGAGCGCTTCCCCGGTCTGCCGATCGAGGTCGAGGTCGACACCCTGCACCAGCTGCGCGAGGTGCTCGACGCGGGCGCCGACCTGATCCTCCTGGACAACTTCACGCCGGGCGAGACGGAGGAGGCCGTGGCGATCACGGACGGCCGCGCGCTCCTGGAGTCGTCGGGCCGCCTCACGCTGGAAAACGCCGCTACGTATGCGAAGACGGGCGTCGACTACCTCGCCGTAGGAGCCCTGACCCACTCCTCGCCGATCCTCGACATCGGCCTCGACCTGCGCGAGGCGGACGCCTGATGCTGCTCACCATCGACGTGGGCAACACCCACACCGTCCTCGGCCTGTTCGACGGCGAGGAGATCATCGAGCACTGGCGCATCTCCACGGACGCGCGCAAGACCGCCGACGAACTCGCCGTCCTGCTCAAGGGCCTGATGGGCATGCACCCGCTGCTCGGCGACGAACTGGGCGACGGCATCGACGGCATCGCCATCTGCTCGACCGTCCCCTCGGTCCTGCACGAGCTGCGCGAGGTCACCCGCCGCTACTACGGCGACGTACCCGCCGTGCTGGTCGAACCCGGCATCAAGACCGGCGTGCCGATCCTCATGGACAACCCCAAGGAGGTCGGCGCCGACCGGATCATCAACGCGGTCGCGGCCGTCGAGATGTTCGGCGGCCCCGCGATCGTCGTGGACTTCGGCACGGCCACGACCTTCGACGCGGTGTCCGCGCGCGGCGAGTACGCGGGCGGCGTGATCGCGCCCGGCATCGAGATCTCCGTCGAGGCGCTCGGCATGCGCGGCGCTCAGCTGCGCAAGATCGAGCTGGCCAGACCGCGCAGCGTCATCGGCAAGAACACCGTCGAGGCGATGCAGGCGGGCATCGTCTACGGGTTCGCGGGCCAGGTCGACGGGGTCGTGAACCGGATGGCGAAGGAGCTCGCGGACGACCCGGACGACGTGACCGTCATCGCGACGGGCGGGCTCGCGCCGATGGTCCTCGGCGAGGCCACCGTGATCGACGAGCACGAGCCGTGGCTGACGCTGATCGGGCTGCGCCTGGTCTACGAGCGGAACGTCTCGCGGCTCTGAGGGACAGAGCGACGGGGGCGCGCCCGGAAATTGCCGGTTAAGCCGATTTGTCCGTAATAGGCCGTACCGTCATTTCATGCCCACGCCCTACGGAAACCGCGGCGGCCTGGCGTTCGGTGCAGAAGAGCTGCGTGTGCTCCGACGCGCCCTCGCCCTCGCCCTCCATCCCAGCCCCGCCTCGGACGAGGATGTCCGGGCCTGCCTGCGACTCGCGGAGTCGCTCGACGAAGCGAGCCGGGAAGGCATCCGCATGCGCGCCTTCCTCCGCTCCGACCTCGACCGCTACCGGGCCGCCCTGCCCGGCTCCGCCCCCGGCTATCTGAGCCTCCTCAAGGAGGCTCTGGAGGCGGGCCACAAGCCCGGCGCCGATGACCTCTCGGCGCTGCGCGCGCTGCCCGCGAACCCGGCCGCGGTGGCCCTCCTCGCCCGCTGCCACGACCTGGCCGAACAGGGCGTACGCGACAAGTTCGACGCGCTCTACCGGCCCCGCGTCCCGGCCTCCCGCACCCACCTGCTCGCCCTGCCCGGCGGCCTGTCGGCGGCGGACGGCGGCAAGCCCGCCAAGCCGGCCCCCGAAACACCGCAGCGCCCGGTCCCCACCCCCGCCGAGGTCTTCCCCCCGAAGCGCCGCCCCGCCCAACCCCCGGCCCCGTCGCAACGACTGGCCGTCGGGTAGCTACTCTGGGGGCATGGACTACGTCTCCGCGCTCGTGCCCCCGGTCGTGATGGCCGCGTTCTTCATCGGTCTGATCGTGACCATCGTGAAGTCGCAGGGCGGCGACAAGAAGGCCAAGGAAGACGCGGCCGTCGACGCCGCCATCGCGCGCGCCGAGTCCGCCCGGCAGGGTGGCGGCCCGCAGCGGGACGCGACCGCCTGAGCGGCGCGACCGGTACGGAATCGGCAGTGAGGGGCGCCCACCGGGCGCCCCTTTTGTCATTGCTTGGCGATCGTCGCCACGTCCCACGTTGAATTACCGACTTCTCCCACTATTGTGCTTCACGTGCCGCGCCCCTTGGGAGAACTCGAAGACGCAGTGATGACGCGGGTGTGGAAGTGGAACCGCCCGGTCACCGTGAGGGAAGTCCTGGAGGACCTCCAACAGGAACGGTCCATCGCCTACACAACCGTCATGACCGTATTGGACAATCTCCATCAGAAGGGCTGGGTGCGCCGCGAAGCGGAAGGCCGGGCCTATAGATATGAGGCGGTCTCCACACGGGCCGCGTACTCGGCCGCGCTGATGAACGAGGCCTGGGCGCAGAGCGACAACCCGGCCGCGGCCCTCGTCGCGTTCTTCGGGATGATGTCGCAGGGACAGCGCGAGGCACTCAGGGATGCCATGCGGATCGTCTCGCCCGAACTACCGGCCGAAGTCCCCTCGGCCCCCGAGGAAGCGGGCGACGGAGCCGGGCGATAGCGTCCGGACATGCCAGCAGAGCTCCCCGAAGTCGCGTCACCCGTCGAATCGACCCGTAAAGCAGTCACCGTACGCAGGGCGAGGACGGCCGATGTGCCGGAGGTGCGCCGCCTGCTCGACGCGTACAGCCGACAGGGGATCCTGCTCGACAAAGCCACTGTGACGCTTTACGAGGACATCCAGGAGTTCTGGGTCGCGGAACGCGACGACAACGCCGCGGTCGTCGGCTGCGGCGCACTGCACGTCATGTGGGAAGACCTCGCGGAAGTCCGCACGCTCGCGGTGGATCCGCAGGTCAAGGGGTCCGGTGTCGGACATCTTCTGCTCGAGAAGCTTCTTCAGACCGCGCGTTGGATCGGTGTTCGGCGAGTTTTCTGCCTCACCTTCGAAGTCGAGTTCTTCGCCAAGCACGCCTTCGTGGAGATCGGTGAGACACCTGTCGATACGGTCGACACCGATGTCTACAGTGAGCTGCTGCGTTCCTATGACGAGGGCGTAGCAGAGTTCCTCGGTCTCGAACGAGTGAAACCGAACACCTTGGGCAACAGCCGGATGCTTCTGCATCTGTGATCGCCGCCGGGCGCTATTCCGGCATGCGTGCTTGCAACGGTTCCCTATGTCCGAATCGCGCATGTTTTTGGGTCGGGCGGGCAGTGTTCAACTCCGGGATCTCTACCCGATCTCAGCCAGGGGTTTGTGTTTTTCGGGCAAAAGCGGTTTGCTTTCCGACGTACTGCAGTACTGCATATAACAAGGGGACGGCGAATCAGCGGCCGTGGTCGCGGGGCCGCCCTTCAGATTTCGATGAAAGGAAATCCGGTGGCACAGAAGGTTCAGGTCCTTCTTGTCGATGACCTCGACGGTGGCGAGGCGGACGAGACCGTGACGTTCGCGCTCGACGGTAAGTCGTACGAGATCGACCTCACCACCGCCAATGCGGACAAGCTCCGTGGCCTCCTCGAGCCGTACCTCAAGGGCGGTCGTCGCACCGGTGGCCGCTCGAGCGGCCGGGGCAAGGCGCGCGCCACGTCCGGCGGTGGCAACCAGGACACCGCGCAGATCCGTGCGTGGGCGAAGGAGAACGGCTACGAGGTCAACGACCGCGGCCGGGTTCCCCAGTCGATCCGTGAGGCCTACGAGAAGGCCAACGGCTGACGGGACGGCCGCATTGGTCGCTTTGTTGACGTGGTCGCCGGCGCAGCCGCGCCGCGACGCAGCCGGGCCCGGTGGCAGTGTGTCGCCGCCGTGTCCACGAGGCGTACGAGATCGGGGGCGCCCCCACCGCCCCCCACGACCGACCAGGTCGAGACGGCCGTCAGGCTCGTCAGGGCCGGCAGCACCGGTTCCACCTCGCAGCCGGGCTCGGGGGGCCGCACCCAGACGGCGGCCTCCTGCGAGCCGGACCACCCCGGAGGCGTCGGCGCGTCGATGAGACTGCCCGCCCCGACGGCCACGAGGTCCAGGGGCAGTGCCCCCCACTCCAGCCAGTCGAGCAGCCCCGGCAGCTCGTCCGCGCTGCCCGCGGCGACCAGCAGCCGCATCGTTTCCCCGCGCACGGCCACCGGTGACCGGGGATCGAGTCTGCGCAGCATCGCGAAGCCGGCGTCGGCCGGCACCTCCAGGACGTCGAAGCGCAGCCCGGTGTGGAGCAGTGCGCCGTCGGGGCCGGGCGCGGTCGCCCAGCCGAGCTCGTCCTCGTACCACCGCCGAACCGGATCGCGTCCGGTGTCGGTCAGCGGGTGCCGGGGAGCGGGAACGGTCGTGCCGGAGGTGGTGACCATGCCAGGAGCAACAGCCACCGACGCTTCGGGGTTACGCACCGTCGCCGACTGCATGCGTAGTGTGTCCGGAAAAGGGGCGTACGGGAGCGCTGGGCGGCGCAAAGTTGTTCGCCCGTAGCGGAGGGAACCGGGGTGCGCCGCATGGAGTGTCAGTCCTTACGGGTAAGACATCCCTAGTGGGAGGGGCGACACGTGCAGGACGGGCAGCCCGCGTTCGCCATCGGCGTACTGATGGTGGGGGTATCTGCCTGGCCTGCGGGAACATCGTCTCGCACCATCGGGTTGGAGCAGTTGTCGGCGTTCGGGGCAGGAGACCATGAACGGGTGTCGGCAGATGGAATGAGCGGTCCCCGCTTGCGGGACTAAGCTGCGGAAGGACAGGGAGGGGACCGACCCCTAACTGCCTGACCGCTCTGAGGAGCGATTAACGATGTTCGAGAGGTTCACCGACCGCGCGCGGCGGGTTGTCGTCCTGGCTCAGGAAGAAGCCCGGATGCTCAACCACAATTACATCGGCACCGAGCACATCCTCCTGGGCTTGATCCACGAGGGCGAGGGTGTCGCCGCTAAGGCCCTGGAGAGCCTCGGGATTTCGCTCGAGGCGGTCCGCCAGCAGGTGGAGGAGATCATCGGTCAGGGCCAGCAGGCCCCGTCCGGGCACATCCCCTTCACCCCCCGTGCCAAGAAGGTCCTGGAGCTGTCGCTCCGCGAGGCCCTTCAGCTGGGCCACAACTACATCGGCACGGAGCACATCCTGCTCGGCCTGATCCGTGAGGGCGAGGGCGTCGCCGCCCAGGTCCTGGTCAAGCTGGGAGCAGACCTCAACCGGGTGCGGCAGCAGGTCATCCAGCTGCTCTCCGGTTACCAGGGCAAGGAGACCGCCGGCGCCAGTGGCGGTCCTGCCGAGGGCACGCCCTCCACGTCCCTGGTGCTCGACCAGTTCGGCCGCAACCTGACGCAGGCCGCTCGTGAGACCAAGCTCGACCCGGTGATCGGGCGCGAGAAGGAGATCGAGCGCGTCATGCAGGTCCTGTCGCGCCGGACCAAGAACAACCCGGTCCTGATCGGTGAGCCCGGCGTCGGCAAGACGGCGGTCGTCGAGGGACTGGCCCAGGCGATCGTCAAGGGCGAGGTGCCCGAGACGCTGAAGGACAAGCACCTCTACACGCTTGACCTCGGCGCGCTGGTCGCCGGCTCCCGCTACCGCGGTGACTTCGAGGAGCGCCTCAAGAAGGTGCTCAAGGAGATCCGCACCCGCGGCGACATCATCCTGTTCATCGACGAGCTGCACACGCTGGTCGGTGCGGGTGCCGCGGAAGGTGCCATCGACGCCGCTTCGATCCTGAAGCCGATGCTGGCCCGCGGTGAGCTGCAGACCATCGGTGCGACGACGCTCGACGAGTACCGCAAGCACCTGGAGAAGGACGCGGCCCTCGAGCGCCGCTTCCAGCCGATCCAGGTCGCGGAGCCGTCGCTGCCGCACACGATCGAGATCCTCAAGGGTCTCCGTGACCGCTACGAGGCCCACCACCGCGTCTCGATCACGGACGAGGCCCTCGTCCAGGCCGCGACGCTGGCCGACCGGTACATCTCGGACCGCTTCCTGCCGGACAAGGCGATCGACCTGATCGACGAGGCCGGTTCCCGGATGCGCATCCGCCGGATGACCGCGCCGCCGGACCTCCGCGAGTTCGACGAGAAGATCGCGGGCGTGCGTCGCGACAAGGAGTCGGCCATCGACTCCCAGGACTTCGAGAAGGCGGCCTCTCTCCGCGACAAGGAGAAGCAGCTGCTCGCCGCGAAGGCCAAGCGCGAGAAGGAATGGAAGGCCGGCGACATGGACGTCGTCGCCGAGGTCGACGGCGATCTGATCGCCGAGGTCCTCGCGACCGCCACCGGCATTCCGGTCTTCAAGCTGACCGAGGAGGAGTCCTCGCGTCTGCTGCGCATGGAGGACGAGCTCCACAAGCGGGTCATCGGCCAGAAGGACGCCGTCAAGGCGCTCTCGCGGGCGATCCGCCGTACGCGGGCCGGTCTGAAGGACCCGAAGCGTCCGGGTGGTTCGTTCATCTTCGCCGGTCCGTCCGGTGTCGGTAAGACCGAGCTGTCCAAGGCGCTCGCCGAGTTCCTCTTCGGTGACGAGGAGGCGCTGATCTCCCTCGACATGTCGGAGTTCAGCGAGAAGCACACGGTGTCGCGTCTCTTCGGTTCGCCCCCCGGTTACGTGGGCTACGAAGAGGGCGGTCAGCTGACGGAGAAGGTGCGGCGCAAGCCGTTCTCGGTGGTTCTCTTCGACGAGGTCGAAAAGGCTCACCCGGACATCTTCAACTCGCTGCTGCAGATTCTGGAGGACGGTCGCCTGACCGACTCCCAGGGTCGTGTCGTGGACTTCAAGAACACGGTCATCATCATGACGACCAACCTTGGAACCCGTGACATCTCGAAGGGCTTCAACCTGGGCTTCGCGGCCATGGGTGACTCGAAGTCCAACTACGAGCGCATGAAGAACAAGGTGTCGGACGAGCTCAAGCAGCACTTCCGTCCCGAGTTCCTCAACCGTGTCGACGACGTCGTCGTCTTCCCGCAGCTCAGCCAGGACGACATCCTCGAGATCGTCGACCTGATGATCACGAAGGTGGACGAGCGCCTCAAGGACCGCGACATGGGCATCGAGCTCTCGCAGTCCGCCAAGGAGCTGCTGTCCAAGAAGGGCTACGACCCCGTGCTCGGCGCGCGTCCGCTGCGGCGCACGATCCAGCGCGAGGTCGAGGACAGCCTGTCGGAGAAGATCCTCTTCGGCGAGCTGCGCCCGGGCCACATCGTGGTCGTGGACACGGAGGGCGAGGGCGAGAACAAGACCTTCACCTTCCGCGGCGAGGAGAAGGCGGCACTGCCCGACGCTCCGCCGATCGAGGACGCGGCTGCCGGTGGCGGCCCGAACCTGAGCAAGGAGGCGTAACCCCTCCGGGGCGAGCCTGATACGGGTGGGCCCGAGCTGTTCCTGAGGGAACGGTTCGGGCCCACCCGTTTTTGTTCAGTAGGGGCGGACGATTACCTCCGCGTGAGGAAAGAGGGCGGCGTAAGGGGCGTGGTCCTGTACGGCGGTGGGGCCAGGGTAGATCGTGACGTTGCGGACGGCCGGGAACAGGGGAGCGTGGTTGGCGAACTGGGCGGGGCCGTGAGGAAGACGCAGACCGAGACGGTCGATACGGGGGAGTTCGGGGAGGGGGCCGGGCGGCAACTCGCCCGTGATCAGGTACAGAGAGCTGAGGGAGGGGTGCTCGCGGAGGCAGTGCCAGTCGGCCGGCGCCCAGGGACCGGCGCCCGTACCGAGTGTCAGATGGCGTAGGCATGGCATGGCGTCGAGGCCGCGCAGGCCCGTATACGTAATGGCGCCTTTGGCGAGATAGAGGGAGTCGAGGCGCTCGGACGTCGGAAGGCTGTTGGCCAGCGTCGGACCGGATAGCGGAAGGTTCACGGACAGAGACGGCAGCCGGGTCAGGTCGCGCAGCCCCCGCACGGTCGACAGGTCGAACACCATGAGGTGCTCCAGGGCCAACCCCGAGAGGGGTGCCAGGTCACGTACTTCTGGGCAGTCGTCCAGCAAGAGGCCCCGCAGGGAGGGAAGCTCTGCCAGCGGGACGAGATCCTCGACCAGGGGGTTGTACCGGAGGGAGAGGCGGGCGAGTTCGTTCAGTTCCGTGCCTGCGAAGATCTCCGCGAGCGTGTACGGGCCGCGCAAGTCCAGACTGCTCCAGCCGCGCAGGTGTCGGGCCGCTGCCCACTCCTCGCGGCGTTGGACGGTGAGGTCGAGACCGTCGCGGTCGAGGTGGGCGAGGACCTCGTCTGCGTACTCCTGAGGGTCGAACCGGTGCCAGGTGCCAACCAGTTGGCGCCGTACGTTCAGGGCCGCATGCGTACGGAACTTCTTCAGGGCCGGGAGCGCGCCCTCCCCGCCCAGCAGGGACGCCGTGACTACCACCGCATACGCCTCCGCATTCTTTAGCCCCTCCGGCCCCGGCAGCAGTTCCAGCACGAAAGGACCCGCCTCGGCGAGCTGTTCCGCCTCGAATTTGTCGCGCGGTGGAATCAACCCCGCCGCTCGTGCCCGCACCTCCTCCACCACCTCCTGGTCCACCGAAGACGCGTCCTGGAGGCAGGCCAGGGCCAGGAGGGTGAGGCGGGGGACGTCGGCCGCCAGCAACCCCCGCAACAACCGCCCCCGTTCACGCGTACGCGCATGCGCCACCGCCATCCGCAGCACGTCCTCCCACTGCGTGTCCTCGGCGTGGCCGAGCAGGACGTCGAAGTGGCCCTCCTCGACCGCGTAGCGGGCGCCCAGGTGGTCGAGGAACGTGCGGTGGGCGAAGTCGACGATGCCGGGGGCGGGGCTGCGCAGCACTCCGCTGCGCAGGAGGAGATGGCGCAGAATCGTCGTCGCGTCGCCCTGCGCGGACGCGGCGGGGACGGAGGGCAGGGCGCGCTCCAGGAGCGTCAGCGCCGTGTCCTCGTCCATTTCGGTGCGGCCCGCCAACACCAGGGAGTACGCGAGGCGTTGGAGGAGTTCGACCTGGTCCTCGGTCTCCAGGTCGATGCCGTCGAGACCGCCCATGCCGCGCTGCCGGTCCCGTTCGGTGAGGATCATCTGGAGCGCGGCGTCGTAGAGGGCCTTGCGGCGCGGGGGAAGGTAGCCGCGGCGGGCCCGGTGCAGGGCGCAAATGAGGCCGCACATCAGCGGGTTGGTGGCCAGGCGTGCGAGGTCCGGCTTGGTGCGCAGCGTGTCGAGCAGCGGCTCCTCGTGCTCGGGGGCGTGCGCGGCGGCGTGCCAGCGGCGTACGAAGGCCGTGACGCGGGGGCGGTCCATCGGGGCGAGGACGAGTTCCGTGAAGCCGTCGCCGGCCAGCCAGTCGGGGCGTACGGCGGTGGGGCGTGCGGTGAGCAGCCAGCGGTCGCCCGGGTAGCCGCGGACCAGGGCAAGGAGCCAGTCCCGTACGCGGGCGCGGTCGGCGGAAGGCACCTCGTCGAGGCCGTCGACCATGACGAGCGCGCGCCCGTCGGACAGGACGCGCTCCGCCCAGCCGTCCGGCGGCGAGTGCGGACAGTCGGTGCCGGCAAGGAAGTCGGCGGGGGCCGGGAGCCGGGCGGCCCGGATCAGGGTGCGCAGCGGCAGGACGTACGGGATGCGCTCCTCGGAGGTGAGGGCGAGCCACTGGATCAGCGTGGTCTTGCCGGATCCGGCATCGCCGCGCAGGAGGACGCGCTCGTGGCCCGGCCCGGTGAGCGCGTCCTCGGCGGCGAGCCGCACGGTGACGGGGGCGGTGGCGCCGGGCCCTTCGCCCGGTTCGGGGGCGGCGTCCCGGGTCGCTTCGAGGCTCAGGTAGGCGACGTCCAGGGGCCAGCTGTCGGCGGTGTCACGGGCGTCGAGGCCGAAGATCGTCAGGTGGTTGTGGCGGATGGCCAGATAGCTCCGGTAGCGCTCCTCGAAGGCGCGGTCCCGGCCCGGGCCGTCGTCGCGGGCGAGCAGCGCGTCCATCTTGGCGAGGGCCTCGGCCTGCCCCCGGCTCTGCTCCACCAGCGTCCGCGCCACAAAGGTCGACCGCTGCGTGAAGAAGTGCAGGATGTGGACGCAGGACCACTCCGTGAGCGCGTCGAGGAAGTACGTCGCGTCGGCCGAGAGCTCCGGTGTGGGCGCCGCGCGGCGCAGGGCGTGTGCCAGGGCGCGCGGGCCGAGGCGGACCGCCTGGACGTCGTCCATGGTCAGGTCGCCGAGCGCGTGCAGGGTGCGGGTCAGGGCGAGGACGACCGGTTCCTGCTCCTCGTACGGGAACGGGGGCTCGCCGGGCCCGGCCACCGCCGCGTCGACCAGCTTGCGGGCGAGCCGTTCGAGGTCCGCCTCCGTGAGGGTGCGCTTCTCGCCCCGGAAGGAGACCAGGCCGGAGATGCGTACCGGCTTGTCCGTCAGGCCCGCTCCCGGGCCCTCCTGAACGAGGAGTTTCTTGAGCGCCGGGGCGATCACGCTCGATGCCAGACGGGTGCCGAGGGCAGCGGGATCCATGGTTCGGGAGCGTAGCCCCGGTCACATCCGCGGGGGGTTGGATCTTGCCGGTCGGTGACTTGCCGCACAGGACGTGCGTCACGTACTAACGGAAATAGTGGGATGAGGGTGGTCTGGGTAGGTCGTTACGCGGTTGAGGGGTTCTGGTGATTTGTCTGTTTGGTTGGAGAGGTGTGCCCGCCCGGTCCGGGCGTACGGCGATGAAGTGGGCTTAAACCAGGGATGAGGGCATAAATCGGGCGTCTTTCGTCCCGGCCTGGCGGCGGTCCGGTCGGAACGACCCTCGGGGTGGGTCTACGAGGACATGTCGTAGATGGGCGTTTTGGGTGGTGATGGGCGGTGGGGTTACCAAGGGATGGCCGGCCCGGCAGCACGAGGCAGTGCGCCGGGCCCCTTCATGTCCCAGTTCGAGAGGTCTGCCCATATGTCGAAGCGCACCCAGTCCCACCGCCCCGGTACGTCGATGCTCCGCAAGCGTGCCGCCGTCGTGGCCGCCGGATTCGGAGTGTCGGCGCTGCTCGGGACCGGGGCCGCGGTCGCCGACTCCGCAGACGCCACCGCCCTCCCCGGTATCGCCTCCTCCTCCGTCGAGGCCCAGGCCACCGCCCAGGCCAAGGCCGCCGACAACGCCGCGAAGGCGAAGAAGGAGGCCGAGGCGAAGAAGAAGGCCGCCGAGGCCAAGAAGAAGGCGGCCGAGGAGAAGAAGGCCAAGTCCTGGATCGACCCGGTCAAGGACTACGAACTCTCCGCCGGTTACTCGCAGGGCGGCGCCATGTGGGCCAGCGGTCACCACTCCGGCCAGGACTTCGCCGTGCCCGTCGGCACCGATGTCTCCGCCGTGCACGGCGGCACCGTCGTCAAGGCCGGCGGCAACGGCGCCGGTGACGGCGCCGCGTACGGCAACGCCATCGTCATCAAGCACAGCGACGGCACGTACTCGCAGTACGCGCACCTGTCGAAGATCGACGTGAAGGTCGGCGACACGGTCGGCACGGGCGACCACATCGCGCTGTCCGGCGACACCGGCAACTCCAGCGGCCCGCACCTGCACTTCGAGATCCGCACGACGGCGGACTACGGCTCGGCGGTCAACCCCGTCTCCTTCCTGAAGAAGGAGGGCGTGAGCGTCTGACGACGCCCACCACGTCGGCCCGTCAGCTCTGATGGGCCCGGGTGACCAGGTCGGAGGCGACCTCGAGGATGGCCTTGCGCTTCTCCTCGGGGTCGCCTTCGACGTCTTTGAGGACGAACATTCCGGCGTGCATCGAGAACAGCGCGCTGAAGCAGCGGACCCGGTCGGTCAGCGTGACGTGCTCGGGGAGCAGATGGTCTAGGAGGGACGTCATCCGCTCCTTGAAGTTCTCGCCGATGCTCAGCTCGCGCATCGTCGCCTGGTTCTCCTGCATGAAGCGGAAGAGCGGGGCGGCGTGGGCCAGCGCCTCCGAGTAGTGGCCGAGGATCTCGAGCTTGGCCTCCAGCGTCGACGGCTGCTCGGCGGCCCACGCGATCACGTCGTCGATCGGCCTCATCAGGTCCGTGAACAGGCTGACGACGATGTCTTCCTTGGTCTTGAAGTGGTAGTAGAGCGCGGCCTTCGTCACACCGAGGCGCTCGGAGATCTCCCGCAGCGACGTCTTCTCGTAGCCCTGCTCGGCGATGAGCTCCAAGGTCACGTCCTGAATGCGCTGGCGGGTGTCCCCGCGGCGCTGCTGCGGCTTACTGCTGCCCGTGACCATCGGTTGCTGCCTCTCGTGCCCTTGTCGAGCCCTTGGGAAAAAACTTACTTGACGCCCGGCTAGTTGGCGCTCTACTTTCCCCATTGTAGGTAACTAGCCGGGCGACAAGTAAGTCCCGGGTGACGCAGGGGGAGTGGGGACCATGACACAGGCGGCGGCACAGCCCGCGACAGCGGATCAATCGGATCGATCGGATCAGTCGTCGGTGAAACAGCCGCGCAGCGTACGGGTCGTGCTGCTCGCGCTGATGCTCGCCATGTTGCTGGCCATGCTCGACAACATGATCGTGGGCACCGCGATGCCCACCATCGTCGGCGAGCTGGGCGGGCTCGAGCACTTGTCGTGGGTCGTCACCGCGTACACGCTCGCGACCGCCGCCTCCACGCCGCTCTGGGGGAAGATCGGCGACATGTACGGCAGGAAGGGCGCCTTCCTGACCTCCATCGTGATCTTCCTGCTCGGCTCCGTGCTCAGCGGAATGGCCCAGGACATGGGACAGCTGATCGGCTTCCGAGCCATTCAGGGCCTCGGCGCCGGTGGTCTGATGGTCGGGGTCATGGCCATCATCGGCGATCTGATTCCGCCCCGTGAGCGGGGCAAGTACCAGGGCATGATGGCCGGCGTGATGGCGCTCGCCATGATCGGCGGGCCGCTCGTCGGCGGCACCCTCACCGACCACCTCGGCTGGCGCTGGGCCTTCTACATCAACGTGCCGCTCGGCATCCTCGCCCTCGTGGCGATCACCGCCGTGCTGCATCTGCCGAAGAAGCGGTCCGGGGGGTCCATCGACTATCTGGGCGCCGCGCTGCTCACCGTCGGCATCACCTCGATCGTGCTCGTGACCACGTGGGGCGGGAGCGAGTACGCCTGGAACTCCGCCGTGATCATGGAGCTGATCGGGATCGGCGTCGCCGCGCTCGTCGGGTTCGTGTTCTCGCAGACCAGGGCCTCCGAGCCGATCGTGCCGCTGCACATCTTCCGCAACCGCAACTTCACGCTGATGTCCGTGATCGGCTTCATCACCGGCTTCGTGATGTTCGGCGCGGTGCTCTTCCTGCCGCTGTACCAGCAGTCCGTGCAGGGCGCGTCCGCGACCAACTCCGGTCTGCTGCTGCTTCCGATGCTGCTCGCGATGATGGTCGTCTCGCTGATCGCGGGCCGGGTCACCACCAACACCGGCAAGTACAAGGTGTTCCCGGTGGCGGGCAGCGTCCTGATGATCACCGGTCTGTTCCTGCTCGCGCAGATGGACACCCAGACCTCGCGATTCACGTCCGGGCTCTACATGGCCGTGCTCGGCGCCGGGATGGGCTGCCTGATGCAGATCACGATGCTGGTCGCGCAGAACAGCGTAGAGATGAAGGACATGGGCGTCGCGTCCTCGTCCACCACCCTGTTCCGGACCCTCGGCTCGTCGTTCGGCGTCGCCATCATGGGCGCGCTGTTCAACAACCGGGTGCAGGACGTCATGGCGGAGAAGGCCGGGGCGCTCGGCGGGAAGGTCACCGAGCAGTCGGCGCAGTTGGACGCGGCGAGCCTGGCGAAGCTGCCGGAACAGGCGCGGGAGGCCTACCAGTTCGCGGTCTCCTCCGGCACGCACTCCGCGTTCCTGCTGGGCTCCGTGGTGGCCCTCGGCTCGCTGCTCGCGGCGGTCTTCGTCAAGGAGGTCGTGCTGCGGGGCGCCGCGCCGACTCCCGGCCCCGAGGACGCCGTGCCGAGCGATGAGGCCGCGGTGAAGTCCGGCTGACCCCGGCTCCGATCGGTTCGAGCGGCCCCCGGTGTCCTACGGCGCCGGGGACCGCTCTGTCGTGGGGTGCGGTTCAGCGGCCGGTCGGCAGGTTCGCCCCGCCGGTGCAGTCCAGGACCACGCCGGTGAGGAACCCGTTCGTGGCAAGGGAGTTGATGGCCTGTGCCACTTCCTCGGGGCGGCCGACGCGGCCCACAGGCGTGGTCGCCGCGAGCCCCGCGAACAGCTCCTTGCGCTGCTCCTCGGGGACCCGGCCCCACCAAGGGGTGTCGATGACGCCGGGCGATACGGCGTTGATCCGGCGCGGGGCGAGCTCGACGGCGAGCGGCGGGATCATCGCCTCCAGCGCGCCGTTGATCGCGGCCAGGCCCGAGGTGCCGGGGAAGGCCGCGCGGGCAGAGGCCGCCGTGATGAGGGTGATCGACGCGTGCTCGGTCAGCCGCGGCAGCGCCGCCTTCAGGATGCGCAGGTGGGGCCAGAACTTGGCGTCGAAGCCGTGCGCCAGGTCGTCGAGGTCCAGGTCGGCGAACGGGCCGCTGCCCGCCGCGCCGCTCACCGCGACGACGAGGTGGTCCACGGGCGCCGTGGTGGCGAAGAAGGCCTCGATGTCGCCCTGATCGGTGGCGTCCATGCGGTACGTGGTGGTCTTGCCGCCGATCCGCGCGGCCGCCTCGTCGAGCTTGGCCCGATCGCGGCCGGTGATGGTGACCTCGGCGCCCTGTGCGGCGAACAGCGCGGCGGTGGCCTCGCCGATGCCGGAGCTGCCGCCCATGACGACGGTGTGGGTGGGTGTGCCGGAGGGTGTTGCAGCAGTCATGGTGACCCTGTCCTCTTGGTCCCGGAGTTCCCTGGGTGGTTGACGAGACCGCCGGTCTCGATAGAGTGAGTGTTGCCGAGACCCGCAGTCTCGTCAAGAGGTTCCCGGCGGAAAGGTCGCCGGAACTCCCGTATCTCGTATCTCGTACGGAGAAGGTGAGTCGCATGCCCCCAGAGCGCGCCCACACCGGACGCCGGCGCAACGAGGAGGCGCGCCGCGCCGTCCTCGACGCCGCCCTGCGGCTGCTCGCGGACGCGGACGGCGCGGCGGTGAGCGTGGACGCCATCGCGAAGGAGGCCGGCGTCGGCAAGCAGACGCTGTACCGGTGGTGGCCCTCGAAGGGTGCGGTGCTCCTCGACGCGCTCACGGACCGCGCCGACGCGGAGGTGCCCGCTCCCGACTCCGGCGCGCTGCGCGGGGACCTGCGGGCGGTGGTCGCCGCGACGTTCGCGGGGGCCCAGCGGGACCCGGTCGCCCCGGCCCTGCGCACGCTCGTACGGGAGGCCGCGAACGATCCTCATCTGGCCGATCTGATGCGGGAGTTCACGGGGGCGCGGCGGGCCGCGCTGCGCGAGGTACTGGAGCGGGGACGGGAGCGCGGCGAGCTGGCGGAGGACTGCGACGTGGAGCTGATGGTGGACCAGGTCTACGGAGTCTTCTGGTACCGATTCCTGCTGGGGCACGCGCCGTTGGGCGAGGTGGAGGCGGTACGACTCGCGGACTCCCTTGTACGACAGGGAAGTTGACCGGGGTCGGGGCTCACGTGCGTACGACAGGGGAGAGCGAGGAGAGCCGGCCGGAGCCGGGGCTCACTTGCCGCCCGGCAGGCGCACCATCGGGAAGCTTCCCGTGTTCGTCGGTGCGTGTTCCGGGAGCCACAGCACTGCCACGGCGCCCTCGGCGGGGGCGTCGTGGTCCGCTCCCTGCGGGCGGATGTTGCGGAACGTGAGGCGGGCGCCGAGCACCCGGGCCTGGCCCGCCGCGATCGTCAGGCCCAGGCCGTGGCCGTGCCCCGCGCGGTCGGCGGCGCCGGTGCGGAAGCGGCTCGGCCCTTCCTCCAGGAGCTCCTCCGGGAAACCGGGGCCGTGGTCGCGCACCCGGAGCACCCGGCCCTCGACGCTGACCTCGATGGGTGGGCGGGCGTGCTTGGAGGCGTTGGCCAGCAGGTTGAGGAGGATGCGCTCCAGGCGGCGCGGGTCCGTCGTCACCTCGGACTCGTGGATCACCCGGACGGTGACGCCGTCGCCCGCGCGGGCCGCGATCCGGCGCTCCACGAACTCGCCGAGCATGATGTCCTGCAGCTCGGCCCGCTCGGCGGCGCTGTCGAGCCGGGCCACTTCCAGGACGTCCTCGACGAGCGTACGCATCGCCTGCGCGCGGTCCTTGACGAGTTCGCTGGGCCGCCCGGGAGGCAGCAGTTCGGCGGCGGTGAGCAGCCCGGTGACCGGCGTGCGCAGCTCGTGCGCGATGTCGGCGGTGACCCGGCGCTCGGCCTCCAGGCGCTGCTTCAGGGCGTCGGCCATCGCGTCGACGGCCTGCGCGAGATCGTCCGTCTCGTCGAGTACGACACCGCCGATGGCGCGGCGGACGCGGACGTCGCTCTGGCCGGCCGCGACATCGCGGGCCGCGCTCGCCGCCTTGCGCAGCCGGCGGGAGAGCTGGCCGCCGATGAGGACGCCGAGCGCGCTGCCGCCGAGCACAACGGAGATCGAGCCGATGAGCAGCGCCTTGTCGAGGTCCTTCATCACGGTGGCGCTGCGGTCGGCGAACCGGGTGTGCACCGAGAGGATCCCGCCGTTGCTGAGCGGGACCGCGGCCCAGATGTCGGGGACGCCGCTGGCCGACTCCGACACGTAGGTGACGCGGCGGCCCTCGCGGGCCTTCGCGCGCAGGTCGGGCGGGAGCGCCGGGTCGTCCACCTTGAAGCCGACGGGCAGATTGCCGCCGCGCGCCTCGTACTGCCGCTGCACGAACTGGATCCGCTCGTCCTGGACGTCCCGCGCGTTGTCCAGCATCGAGACGCGGGCCGCGTTGTGCACGACGAGGCTGAGCGCGACGGCGACGAGTGCGCCCACGAAGGCGATGGCGACGCTGATCTTCCAGCGCACGCCGGTCCTCAGGCCGTGCGGGATCCAGGAGCGGGCGGATTTCCGGGCGCCGGCCGAGGTCCCGGCGGCGGCCGACTTCTTCGCGGCACCTGTGGCGCCAGGGGCACCCGACGTACCCGTGACGCGCGGCGCCGGGACGGCGGACGCCGAAGCGGAAGTCGCCGACGCGGTAGACGCCGAAGCGGAAGTCGCCGACGCGGTAGACGCCGAAGCGGAAGTCGCCGACTTGGTCTCCGACCCGGTCCCCGTGGTGCCCTTCCTCATACGCGCAAGTCCCATCAGCCCGGTCAGGCCTTGAGCTTGTAGCCGAAGCCGCGGACCGTCTCGATCCGGTCCTGGCCGATCTTCGTACGCAGCCGCTGCACATGGACGTCGACGACGCGGGTGTCGCCGCCCCAGCCGTAGTCCCACACGCGCTCCAGGAGCTTGTCGCGGGACAGTACGGAGCCGGGCGCGGAGGAGAACTCGAGCAGCAGGCGCATCTCGGTGGGCGTCAGGGCCACCGGCTCCCCGCCCTTGCGGACCTCCATGCCGTCCGTGTCGATCTCCAGGTCGCCGAAGCGCAGCGCCCCGTGGTCGGGCGCGAGGCTCTCCTCGGCCGCACCGGAGGCGGCCGCGGCGCCGCCCGCGTGCCCGAAGCGGCGCAGCACGGCGCGGATCCTGGCCACGAGCACCGCCCCGTCGAACGGCTTCGTCACGTAGTCGTCCGCCCCGGCCTCCAGGCCGAGCACGACGTCGATGGAGTCCGCGCGCGCGGAGAGCATGATCACCGGAACCGTCGACTCGTCGCGGATGCGGCGGCACAGGGAGACCCCGTCCAGCCCCGGCACCATCACGTCGAGCAGCGCGATGTCCGGTCGGTTCGACCGGAACGCCTCCAGGCCCGCGAGCCCGTCCGGCATCGCGGTGACCACGAAACCGTCGCGCTCCAGGGCCAGCTGGGTGGCCTCGCGGATGACGTCGTCGTCCTCGACGAACAGGACGTGCGTCGGCTCGCCCTTGCGTTCACCGCCCATGCCGGCCATCCGTTCTCTCCTCCACCACGTGTCTCAGCCGCCGTCGTCCGAAGGCGCGGGGCTCGCCCCGTCCACCGCGTTGCTGTAATCGTTGTGCGTGCGGCTCTCCTGGGCGAATCCGTGGCCGCTCCATCGGTACGTGAGGATCTCCTCGCCCGACGGTGAGGCGACCGAGTCACCCTTTTCGTACACCTGCTTGGTTACCACGAGATCACCCCGGTCGATCTCCGCGTACACCGGGGGCTCCTCGTCCCTGAAGACATTCTTGTACGTGCCGTCCTCGTCGCGATACACGTACGTGCCGATGCCGACCGCGTCTCCGCAGGTCATCACGTTGACCACGACGTCGCTGCGGGAGCTGCCCGTCAGCGTTCCGTAGCTCACGTCGACCGGGTACTCGTCCGCCACGCACGGCTTCAGGTCGCGCTTGATGTCCGCGCTCACCTTCGGGTCCTGCTTGACCAGCCGCACCGCTTGGGTGGTGCTCGGGGCGCTCGGTGAGGCGGAGGCCGAGGGGCTCGCGTTGCCCGCCGCCGTCGACCCGACCGGGTCCGTGCGGGCGGGGCCCTCGTCACGGGCGCCGGTGCCTCCGGTCGAGCATGCCGCGAGGCCCCCGGCGAACAGCCCGAGGGCGGCGAGCCCGGCGATCGCCGCGCCCCCCGCCTTCATGCCCCGCTTCAGGGCGGAACGCTCCTGCGTCACGGCGGATCGCTCCCGCGTCACGACGGAACGTCCCCGTATCACGTTGGAAAGACCCCGGATCAGGGCGGAAAGCCTCCGCATCAGGGCGGATCGCCCCCGCATCAGGGACGTACGAATCCCAGAGGCACGTATGCCTAGGCCGCGCAACGCTCCCGCTCCTCACGTTCGAGCGCGCGGCTGGCCAGTTCCTCGCGCTCCCGCTTCTCCAGCTCCTCACGGAGCCGGGCGAGGGCCCGGTGCAGCGTGCTCTTCACGGTTCCGGCCGACATTCCGAGAGCGGCGGCCGTCTCCTCTGTGGACATCTGCTCCCAGTGTCGCAGCACCACGACGCTGCGCTGCTTCGGAGCGAGCACCTTCATGACGTCCATCAGCAGGGCGCGGTCCGCGTGCTGCTCCGTCGAGTCGTCGATCGAGGACTCGGGCAGCTGCTCGGTGGGCACTTCCTCCAGCTTGCGCGCCCGCCACCACTCGGTCCGCGTGTTGATCATGACCCGGCGCAGATACGCGTCGGCCAGGCGCTTGTCCGCTATGCCGTCCCACCGCCCGTACGTCCGCACGAGCGCGGTCTGCAGCAGGTCCTGGGCGTCGACCGGGTCGGGCACGAGCCGCCGGGCGCTGCGCAGCAGAGCGTCCTGCCGCGTCCGCACGTACTCTTCGAACCCGAGCACCTCACCGGCATGCGCCATGATCAACTGCCTCCCGCTTCCTGCAATCCCCGTGGTCCGCACAGGTCGTGTGCGGTTACGAGGAAGAAGTTACGGAGGAGTTGTCACGGCGTTGTCCGTTCCGGCCAGCGGCGAACGCACGACTACCCGTCGGTTGTGTAACGAAGGGGGCCGTGTGGGTCTCCGCGTCGGCCGTGTGGGTCTCCGCGCCCGGCTCAGCCCTGCGGAAGCCGGTAGAGGCCGCCCGCGAGCGGCTCCACCAAGCCGTCGTCGACCAGGCCGTCCAGGGCCCTGGCCCGCTGCACCGGCTCGTCCCACACGCGGTCGAGCGCGGCCTGCGGCACCGGGGCGACGGCGTCCCGCAGCACGGCGAGCAGCTTGCCGCGGACCTGGCGGTCCGTGCCCGCGTACGTCTGGCCGCGGCGCGGCGGGCCCTCGTGCGCGGGCTTCCCGGAGAGCCGCCACGCGCACATCGCGGCGATCGGGCAGCGGTGGCACTCCTCGTTCTTGGCGGTGCACACCAGAGCGCCCAACTCCATGGAGGCGGCGGCCCACTTGGCGGCGGTGTCCTCCTCCTCGGGCAGCAGCGCGCGGGCCAGCTTCCGCTCGGCGGCGGTCGTCGCGTTCGGCGGGTACTGCACGCCGGCGACGGCGCGGGCGAACACCCGCCGCACGTTCGTGTCGAGCACCGCGTGCCGCTGGCCGTACGCGAACGAGGCGACGGCGGCCGCCGTGTACTCGCCGATGCCGGGCAGCGCGAGGAGCTGCGCGTGGCCGGTGGGTACGTCGCCGCCGTGGCGTTCCGTTATGGCGACGGCGGCGCCGTGCAGGCGCAGGGCGCGGCGCGGGTAGCCGAGCCGGCCCCAGGCGCGGACGGCCTCACCGGGGGCCTCCGCGGCGAGATCGGCGGGGCGGGGCCAGCGGGCGAGCCACTGCTCGTACACCGGGAGCACGCGGTTGACGGGGGTCTGCTGGAGCATGAACTCGCTGACCATCACGCCCCACGGGCCCGCGTCGCGGCGGCGCCAGGGGAGGTCGCGGGCGTGCTCGGTGAACCAGTCGATGACCGGTGCGTGGAGATCGGCGGTCGCGGCGGTCGCGGCGTTCTCGGAGTTCTTCGTGAGCGCAGTCATGGCATCTCCGATCCTGCCATGTACGGGGGCCGGGGCGGGGGAGCGTGGGGTGTTGTGCGGGGGTGGGGTTGGGGTCTGTGGTGCGGGGGGCGCGGGGGTGGGCGCCGATGTGTTCGGTGTGCGGTGCCGGGGTCCGGGGCTTTGCCGGGGTCGACGTCCATGCGATCGGCGCGCTGCACCGGCCCCTCTCCGGCTGCGCCGGGGGCGGGGTCTGTGGTGCTGGGTGCGCGGCACCGGGTCCTGGAGCTTTGCCGGGGTGGGCGCCCCTGCGTTCGGCCGCGCGGGCACCGATCCCTGCCCGGCTGCGCCGGTGCCCGGTCGTCTCCCACCCGCCCGCCCCCTCCGGGGGCTTCGGCCTCCCCGGGGCCCGGCTGCTGTGCCGGGGCAGGGCCCGTCGTGAGGGGTGCGCGGCACCGGGGTGCCGCCTTGCCCACCCTGCCGCCCCAGGCGGCAGATTGCCCAAGGCAGGGCGGCGTCGGCCGTGTGGCTGGCGGTAGGTCGTCAGGTTCGCCGAAGGTGGTCGGGGGGACCTGACGATCGGCAGGGGTGGCGGGGACCGGCTCGCTTGTAGCGTCGGGGCGTGGAGGATCGACGACGTACCTTGCTGGTCGAGCTGTCGCTCTGGGGCGCGCTCGCCGTCCCGGTGCTCGCCGTCGAGTGGCTGCATCTGCACGAACCGGACAGCACCTGGCAGCAGCTCACCGGGATCGCCGCGCTCGGCGCCGCCACCGCGCTGCACCGCCGGCTCCCCGCCACCGCCTTCCTGCTCGCGGCCGCCCCGGGCCTCGCCGTCGCGTCATCCCTGTTCACGCTTTCGTACGGGGGCGCGCTCGCCGTCTTCGCGTACCTCATGGGGCTGCGGTCACCGGCCGTACGTCCCTCGCTCCTCGCCTTCGGGGCGCTCGCCGTCGCCGGCACCGTCAAGATCAGCATCCGGCAGGTCGACCCGGCCGCCGAGTGGCTGGTGCTCATGGGGACGTTGCTGTTCGGCGCCGTCTTCCCCTGGCTCATCGGGCGGTACTGGCGGCAGAGCGGCGAGCTGACCGCCGCCGGCTGGGCCAGGGCCGAGCAGTTGGAGCGCGAGCACCGGATCGTCGCGGACCGCGCCCGGCTGCGCGAACGGGCCCGGATCGCGCAGGACATGCACGACTCCCTGGGCCATGAACTCAGCCTCATCGCGCTGCGCGCCGGCGCCCTCCAGGTCGCCCCCGGCCTCGCCGACCAGCACCGCGACGCCGCCGCCGACCTGCGCTCCGCCGCCTCCGACGCCACCGACCGGCTGCACGGAATCATCGGCCTGCTGCGCGAGGAGGACGACGAGCAGGCCCCGCTCGCCCCACCCGGCGAGACCGTCGCGGAACTCGTCGACCGGGCCGCCGAATCGGGCCTCCCGGTGCACCTGGTGAGCGCCCCCGGTACCGGCACCGAAGACCGCACCGTCTACCGCGTCGTCCAAGAAGCCCTGACCAACGCCGCCAAGTACGCGCCGGGCGCCCCCGTCACCGTAGAGGCGCGGCAGGACGACACCGCCACGACCGTCACCGTCACCAACGCCCGCCCGGCGGACGCGCCCGCCGCGCCGTCCGGCAGCGGCACCGGACTGCTCGGCCTGCGGGCCCGGATCACCGCGCTCGGCGGCGGCTTCGACGCCGGCCCGCACGACGGCGGCTTCCGGGTGAGCGCCCGCCTTCCCGCGCCCGGCGCCCCGCTCGGCGGCACCCCCGTCGACGTCGACGCCGGTTTCGGGCACGCCCGCCGCACCGCCAGACGCCGCGTGGGCCTGGCCTTCGGGGCGGCGGCGGTCGCGGGAACCGTCCTGATCGGCGGGGCGTTCACCTGGTACGCGTACACGAAGACGCACGCCGTCCTCACCCCGCAGGCGTACGCGCAGTTGCGTGTCGGCGCGCCCCTCGCCGACGTCGAGTCGCGGCTGCCCGAGCGCACGATCAGCGACCCGCCCGTCGAGCGCGCGCCCACGCCGCCCCCGGCGCACGCGGACTGCCGCTACTACCGGGCGAGCGGTGAACTGTTCGTGTCCGTCGAGCACTTCAGACTCTGCTTCGCCGACGACACGGCGCACACCCTCGTCGACAAGGCGGTGATCCCGAAGGCGGGCACCGCCGACCAAGTGAAGGAAGAGGAGCGTGAATGGGCGCGCTGAGCGAACCGGGCGCCGGCAGACGGATCAGGGTGCTGCTCGCCGACGACGAGGCGATGATCCGGGCCGGGGTCGGCGCGATCCTCGCGGCGGGCGGCGACTTCGAGATCGTCGCGGAGGCCGCCGACGGGCGGGAGGCCGTGCGGCTCGCCCAGGCCCACCGCCCGGACGTGGCGCTCCTCGACATCCGCATGCCGCGCCTGGACGGCCTCGCGGCGGCGGAGGAGATCACGGCGACGGTGCCCGGCACGGCCGTGGCGATGCTGACCACGTTCTCCGAGGACGCGTACGTGGCGCGGGCCCTCGGCGGCGGCGCGACCGGCTTCCTGCTCAAGTCCGGTGATCCGCACGAACTGATGGCGGGCGTACGGGCGGTGGCGGACGGCGCCGCGTTCCTGTCGCCGAAGGTGGCCCGGCATGTCATCGACGGGCTCGGCGGCGGGCGGCTGACCCGCGAGGCCGCCGCCCGGCAGCGCGTCGCGGCGCTCACCCCGCGCGAGCGCGAGGTGCTCGGCCTGGTCGGCGCGGGCCTGTCGAACCCGGAGATCGCCGACCGGCTGAACCTCGTGGAGGGGACGGTGAAGGCGTACGTCAGCGCGGTCCTGGAGCGCCTCGAGGTCAAGAACCGCGTGCAGGCGGCCATCGTGGCGTACGAGGCGGGGCTGCTGACGTAGCGGTTCTGGAGGCCGAAAGACGTAGCGGGCCCCGATCATCTTCGGGGCCCGCTACGTCTGTCTGTCTTCAGAAAGTTCAGCGCCTGTGCGCCCCGCGCCGCGAGCGGCCGTCGGGCGTCGAGCCGTACCCGGCCCCCGCGGGCCCCGGCCCGGCGAACCACCGCACGAGCCCGTTCCCGGACCCCCGCATCGCCTCGGTCACCCGCGCTCCCGGCCGCGTCAGAAGGCGTACGACGAGGAACGCGACCAGCGTGCCGAGCAGCAGGCCCACCGCGACGTCGTGCGGGTAGTGCACGCCCACGAAGACGCGTGAGAACGCCATGAGGAGCGCCATCGGCACCGTGAACCAGCCCACCTTCGGCCAGGCCAGCGCGAGGCCCACGGCCGCGGCGGCGGCGATCGTGGCGTGGTTGGAGGGGAAGGACCAGTCTCCGTAGACCGGGCAGTCGATCAGGGACGGCAGGGCGCCCGAGACGGCGCGGCAGGGCCGCTCCTCGTCGATCCCCGACTTGACCACCTCGCTGATCACATACGCGACCGCGGTGGCCAGCGGTGCGAGCACCGCGACGGCGAAGGCCTTCGGGTCGTTGGCCCGCGCCCGCCACCAGGCGACGACGAAGAGCACGGCGAACAGCAGCAGACCCAGTTCCGTCCACACCTCCATGAGGTGCTGAAACCACGAAGGGGTGTCGTGGGCGAAATCGGTGATGCCGCGATACAGGTCGGAGTCGATGGTTCCCATGGTGACGGACAGTATGCAATACCCAAGGCTTGTCACATCCAGCGATGGTCCCGGGCCCCACCTGACGATCGACAGGGGTCCCGGAGCCCGTTCGGCGGCGTGCGCGTGATGATGATCCGGAAAACTTGGTGTGCGAGGCGGCGGGTAGCACCGGACAACGGCCCGATCTCTCGTAAGGTTTGAGCCGTGGGATCTCTGCGCAATCCGATCGGGCCGCTCCCCTCCTCCATCTATTGGCGACGGAGGGCTGTTCTGCTGTCCGTGGTGGCGCTGCTCGCGCTGCTGATCGTCTGGATCGTCACCTTGGGCGGTGGCGGCGGGAACAACGGCGCCAACGGCTCAGGCGGCAAGAGTCCGACGGAGTCCATCACGCCGGGACCCTCCGGCACGGGACCCGCGATCAGCGAACACCCCGGCGGACGCGACGAGTCGGGCGGTTCCGGCGGCTCGGGTTCTGGCTCGGGTTCCGGCGGCTCGGGTGGTTCGGGTGCGGGGTCCGGTGGTTCGGACGATGCTGCGGGCGGCGACTCCGGTGACGGCGGCGGCAGCGGCGGTGGCAACGGCAGCGGGGGTACGTCCTCCGGGGACCAGGTCCCGGCCGGCTCCAGCCTCCCGGACTGCACGGCGGGCGGCGTGACCCTGAAGGTGCGCAGCGTCCACAACTCGTACGCGCCCGGGGACAAGCCGAAGCTCCAACTCGTCGCCAAGAACACGGCGGACAAGTCCTGCAAGGTCGACCTCGGGCCGAAGACCGCGGTGGTCACGATCACCAAGGCGGAGGCCGACAAGCCGTTCTGGTCCTCCGACGACTGCCCGGCCGGGGCGGGCGGCATGGTGCTGCGGGCCCCCGCGGGCGGCACGGTGCAGCGGGACTACACGTGGGATCTGCGGCCGAGCGAGCCGCAGTGCGCGACGCCTTCGGCGGGAGTGGCGGGGCCGGGGACCTACCTGGTCGAGGTGAAGGCGGCGCAACTGCCCGCGGCGCAGACGTCGTTCGTCCTTAAGAAGGACTGAGCCACTCAAGCCCCTCCGGCGCGGCGTCTCGGGGCTCTGCCCCGGACCCCGCGCCTCAAACGCCGGCGGGGCTGTACAGGGCTACACGTACCGCTCGAGGATCGACGACTCCGCCAACCGCGACAGGCCCTCCCGCACGCTCCGCGCCCGCGCCTCGCCGACCCCGTCGACCGTCTGCAGGTCGTCCACGCTCGCGGCCAGCAACTTCTGCAGGCCGCCGAAGTGCTCCACGAGGCGGTCGATGATGGCGCCAGGGAGGCGCGGCACCTTGGCCAGGAGCCGGAACCCGCGCGGGGACACCGCCGAGTCGAGTGCCTCGGGGGAGCCGGTGTAGCCCAGGGCCCGTGCCACTATCGGCAGTTCGAGCAGTTCCGCGTGGCTGAGCGCGTCCAGCTCGACCAGCGCCTCCGGGACCGTGCGGGAACGCTTGGCGGTGGGCTCGGGCACGTAGTCCCGCGCGACCAGCTCGCGCTCCGGCTCGACGCCCGCGATCAACTCGTCGAGCTGCAACGCCAGAAGCCGGCCGTCCGTGCCCAACTCGACGACGTACTCGGCGATCTCGGTCGCGATGCGGCGCACCATCTCCAGGCGCTGCGCGACCGCCGAGACGTCCCGGACCGTGACCAGGTCCTCGATCTCCAGGGCGGAGAGCGTGCCCGCCACCTCGTCGAGGCGCAGCTTGTAGCGCTCCAGGGTCGCGAGGGCCTGGTTGGCCCGGGACAGGATCGCCGCCGAGTCCTCCAGGACGCGGCGCTGCCCGTCCACGTACAGGGCGATCAGGCGCATCGACTGGGAGACCGAGACGACGGTGTAGCCGACCTGCTTGGAGACCCGGTCCGCCGTGCGGTGCCGGGTGCCGGTCTCCTCCGTGGGGATCGTGGGGTCCGGCACCAACTGGACGCCGGCCCGCAGGATCTTGTCGAGGTTCGAGGAGACCACGATGCCGCCGTCGAGCTTGCACAGCTCGCGCAGGCGCGTGGCCGTGAACTCCACGTCGAGGATGAAGCCGCCCGTGCACATCGACTCGACCGTCTTGTCGGAGCCGAGGACGATGAGGCCTCCGGTGTTGCCGCGGAGGATGCGCTCCAGGCCGTCGCGCAGGGCGGTTCCGGGCGCGACGGCACTCAGCGCGGCGCGCATCAGACTGTCCGCACCGGAGCTTCCGCCGGACTTGCCGGGAGTTGCCGCCCGGTCATTGGCTGCCACTGCACTCCTCCGGATCGCAGACTTTGGGGTGCCCTGGGGCTCGGGGTCTTCGTCCCTCGCGTTCGCACGCACGGGCGAGACCAGGGCAAAGTCTACCGGCGCTGCTCCGGCTCCCGTGGGGCCTCTCGCCGACGACCCTTCGGCAGCACCCGCAGAGCGTCCCCTATATCGGCGACTTCCAGGACCTTCATACCGGCCGGGACCTTTCCCGGATCGGACGGAACGAGCGCGTGTGTGAAGCCGAGCCGGTGTGCCTCGGCGAGCCGGCGCTGCACGCCCGTGACCCGCCTGACCTCGCCCGCGAGGCCTACTTCTCCGATCGCCACAAGGTTCTTGGGGAGCGGGGTGTCGCTCGCGGCGGAGGCGAGGGCGAGCGCCACGGCCAGGTCGGCCGAGGGCTCGGTCAGCTTCACGCCGCCGACCGTCGCGGAGTAGATGTCCCTCTTGCCCAACGCGCTGATCTTCCCGCGCTGTTCGAGCACGGCCAGCATCATCGAGACGCGGGAGGTCTCCAGGCCGGACGTGGTGCGGCGGGGCGAGGGGATCTGGGAGTCCACGGTGAGCGCCTGGACCTCGGCGACCAGTGGGCGGCGGCCCTCCAGGGTGACGGTCAGACAGGTGCCGGGCACCGGCTCGGCGCGCCGGGTCAGGAACAGGCCGCTGGGGTCGGCGAGGCCCGTGATGCCCTCGTCGTGCAGCTCGAAGCAGCCGACCTCGTCCGTCGTCCCGTAGCGGTTCTTGACGCCGCGTACGAGGCGCAGGCGCGCGTGCCGGTCGCCCTCGAAGCTGAGGACGACGTCCACCAGGTGCTCCAGGAGGCGAGGGCCCGCGATCGTGCCTTCCTTCGTGACGTGGCCGACCAGGAGCGTGGACATGCCGCGCTCCTTGGAGGCGCGGATGAGTGCGCCCGCGACCTCGCGCACCTGCGACACCCCGCCGGGCGCCCCGTCGATCTCCCCGGACGCGATCGTCTGTACGGAGTCCAGGATCAGCAGCGACGGCTTCACCGCGTCCAAGTGGCCGAGGACGGTGGACAGATCGGTCTCGGCGGCCAGGTACAGGTGGTCGTCGATCGCATGGATCCGGTCGGCGCGCAGGCGGACCTGGGAGGCCGACTCCTCGCCCGTCACGTAGAGGGTCTTGTGCTCGTCACTGGCCGCCTTGGCCGCCACGTCGAGCAGCAGCGTGGACTTGCCGACGCCGGGCTCGCCCGCGACCAGCACCACGGCGCCGGGCACCAGGCCGCCGCCGAGCACCCGGTCGAGCTCGGGCACGCCGGTGGTCCTGGCCGTCGCCTGCTTGCCGTCGACCTGGCCGATGGGCAGCGCCGACGTGGTGACGCGGCCCGGTGCGGTGGTGCGCACGGTGGGCGCGCCGTACTCGTCGATCGTCCCCCACGCCTGGCACTCGGGGCAGCGGCCCAGCCACTTGGCCGTCTGCCAGCCGCATTCCGTGCAGCGGTAGGACGGACGGTCCTTGGATTTCGTACGGGCAGCCATGAACGAAACCGTAGCGGGCAGGACTGACAACGGGTGGGCGCGGCCCGTGCCAACGCCCTCGGGTCGCTCAAGGGCCCGCCCTCGGTACACCCCCGTGCCACCGTCCCCGGTTCACCCCCGAAGTCGCCCCGCGTAGCCGCGCTGGCCACGGAATGACGGGTTCCTGTCCTCTTTTGAGGGATCGTTTCACCCGTAAGGATTAAATGTGCTCAAGGGGGAGGAAGCCCCCGCGTGGTGCGCCTACGGTCGCACGGTGATGAGCAGCAGGCCGGAAACTCCCACACAGACCACCGGCGCACACCGGGCGCACCGCACCGGGGCGAGGCGGCAGGAGCCGCGCACCGCCCCGCAGCGCCCGCCCGCCCGCTACGAGTCCTGTCTGGACGGCCTGTTCACCTACTGCCTCTCCGTGCTCTGCGATCACGACGAGGCGACCTCGGCGCTCGGCGACGCCCTCGCGCTCGCCGAGCGGCGCGGCTCCCGCGCCCCTGCCGGTGACTCGCCGGCCGAGCGCAGGGCCTGGCTCTACGCGCTGGCCCGCTGGTCCTGTCTGCGCCGTCTGGCCGAGGCCAATCGGCGGCGTCAGAGCGCGCAGGAGGGCGGCAGGACCCAGACCCAGGACGGTCTCCTCCAGGAGGAGCGCAGGCGGCAGCTCGCCCAGCTCGCCTGGCCGGAAGCCGCGGGCACGACCCCGGAGCAGCGCGAGGCCCTGGAGCTGGCCGTGCGCCACCAGTTGTCGCCGCGCGAGGTCGCCGCCGTCCTCGGCACCGACCCCACCGCCACCCGCGAGCTGCTCTCGGCCGCGGCCTGCGAGGTCGAGCGGACCCGCGCCGCCCTCGCCGTCGTCGAGACCGGCACCTGCCCCAGCGTCGCCCGCCTCACGGGGGACAACCAGGTGCTCCTCTCGGCCGCCCTGCGCCGCGAGCTGGTCCGGCACGTCGACGACTGCCCGCGCTGCCGCCGCACCGCCGAGCGCGCCGCGCCCCGCGCCTGGCCGGGCACCACGGTGACACCGGCCGCGCTGCCCCTGGTGGAGGCCCCGCGGGCGGCCCTGCACCACGCGATGCACGGCCGGCCCCCGGGCGCCCCGCGCTTCGACCGGCGCGGCTACCCGATGGACCCCAAGGACCGGGCGGCCCGCCGCGACCGGCTGCGCTCGCGTGCCGTGACGACGACCGTGGTCGCCACCGTGGTCGCCGCCCCGGTGCTCGCCCTGTGGGCCGCCTACCGGGGTGCGCCGCTGACCGGCGAGACCGCGGACGGCCGCTCTGTGACGGCCAGCGAGGACGGCACGGCCGACAGCCTCGACGGCGAGCGGACCGGCGGCGCGTACGAGAACGCGGGGAACGCGCGGACGAGCCCCGACCCGAGCTTCACCGCGGGCAGCCGCTCGCCCGACGTCTCCGTAGAGGTCACATCGCCGCCCACGCGCGCGGGGCGCGGCCCCGGCCGCATCACCGTGGAGGCGCAGCCCAGCGGGAACTCGACGGCGATCACGCTCACCGCCTCGGGCCGCACGCCCGTCGACTGGACCGCTTCCACGGACGCGTCATGGTTGTACCTGAGCCAGGCCTCGGGCACGCTGCGCCCCGGCGAGTCGCTCACCATCCACGTGTACGTGAACGAGTACCGGGAGCCGCGCGGGCACTGGACGGCGCACGTCGGGATCGACCCTTCCGGGGCGGTCATCTCCCTTGAGGGGTACGGGGGTTCCGGCTCCGGTGGAGGTGGCGGCGGCACGTCGCGGCCCTCGCCGCCCCACTCCGTCCCGCCGTCCCCGAACCACCCGAGGCCGACGCCCACGCCGACGCACTCCTCGCCCGATCCGACGCCGGATCCGACCGGGAGCTCGACGCCGAGCCCGAGCGACCCCGAGCCCTCCGACACGGCGCCCCCGTCGGACCCGGGGTCGCCCTCCGGGACCGGGGGGTCCGGGACGGGCTCGCCGTCGGGGACCCCCTGACGTCCGCTCCGGGACTGTCGGATGTGTGAGTTACGCCGGGTCGGCCGGGTGCGGGGCGATGAGCGGGAGGCCCTTGGGCGCGGCCGCGAGGCGCTCCTCGCACAGCTCGACCAGCTTGTCGTAGCCGTCCTTGCCCATCAGCTCGGTGAGCTCGGGCCCGTAGCTGACGTAGACCGGGTCGCCCGCGCCGTGCGCCGAGGTCGCCGACGTGCACCACCAGTGCAGGTCATGGCCGCCCGGACCCCAGCCACGGCGGTCGTACTCGCCGATCGAGACCTGGAGCACCTTGGTGTCGTCGGGCCGCTCGATCCACTCGTACGTACGGCGGACCGGGAGCTGCCAGCAGACGTCCGGCTTCGTCTCCAGGGGCTCGCGGCCCTCCTTGAGCGCCAGGATGTGCAGCGAGCAGCCCGCGCCGCCCTTGAAGCCCGGCCGGTTCTGGAAGATGCACGAGCCCTCGTACGGACGGGTCTGACGCTCCCCGTCCTCGTCCGTCGACACCCAGCCGGTCTCGGTGCCGATGTCGTGGTGCTGCCAGATGTCCGGCGTGAGGCGTGCCACGTTCTCCGCCACCCGCTTCTCGTCGTCCTCGTCGGAGAAGTGGGCGCCGAGCGTGCAGCAGCCGTCGTCGGCGCGGCCCGCCTGGATGCCCTGGCAGCCGCTGCCGAAGATGCAGCTCCAACGAGAGGTCAGCCATGTCAGATCGCAGCGGAAGATCTGCTCGTCGTCCGCCGGATCAGGGAACTCGACCCACGCGCGCGGGAAGTCGATGGGCTTCTCGTCCGCCTTGGCCCGCTGCTTCGGTTGCTTCTGGAGGTCCTTCTGCTGGTCCTTCTGCTTCTTCAGCTCCTGCTTTGCCGACTTCGTCTTCTTGTCGCTCTTGTCGGCCTTGGCCTTTTTCGTCTTTGGCACCGTTCCAGAGTAAAGGCGTTGCCGCCTTCTACAGGACCTTCCTGGACGGGCACGCCGTACAGAGCAGTAGCGTTCCCTACATGAGACTCGGTGTCCTCGACGTGGGTTCGAATACGGTCCATCTACTGGTGGTGGACGCACACCCCGGCGCCCGCCCGCTGCCCGCGCACTCGCACAAGGCCGAACTGCGGCTCGCCCAACTCCTCGACGACCGCGGGGCGATCGGGCAGGACGGCGTGGACCTGCTGATCGGGACGGTCAGAGAGGCCCTGGAGGCCGCCGAGGACAAGGGCGTCGAGGACCTGCTGCCGTTCGCGACATCGGCGGTGCGCGAGGCCAGCAACGCCGACGACGTCCTCGCGCGCGTCAAGGAGGCCACGGGCGTCGAACTACGGGTGCTCAGCGGCGAGGAAGAGGCACGGCTCACGTTCCTTGCGGCGCGGCGCTGGTTCGGCTGGTCCGCCGGGAAGTTGCTGGTGCTCGACATCGGCGGCGGCTCGCTGGAGATCGCGTACGGCCTGGACGAGGACCCGGACGCCATGGTGTCGCTGCCGCTCGGTGCGGGCCGGTTGACGGCCGGCTGGCTGCCGGGGGACCCGGCGGATCCGGACGACGTGAAGGCGCTGCGACGCCATGCGCGGGCGCAGATCGCGCGCACGGTGGGGGAGTTCGCCCGGTTCGGGGCGCCGGACCACGTGGTGGCCACATCGAAGACGTTCAAGCAGCTCGCACGCCTCGCCGGGGCGGCCCGGTCGGCGGAAGGTCTCTACGTACAGCGGGAGTTGAAGCGGAAGTCCCTGGAGGACTGGGTGCCGCAGCTCGCCGCGATGACCGTGGAGGAACGCTCCGAACTACCGGGAGTCTCCGAGGGCCGAGCGGGCCAGCTGCTCGCCGGAGCGCTGGTCGCGGAGGGCGCGATGGACCTCTTCGGCGTCGAAACCCTCGAAATCTGCCCCTGGGCCCTCCGCGAGGGCGTCATCCTCCGCCGCCTGGACCACATGCCGACAGACTCGGACCCGGCCGGCGATTGAGCATTTTCAGCCCCTCCGGCGATTGAGGAGCGGGGTCCGGGGCGGAGCCCCGAGACGTGGGGACGGGTGGGCCCGAGGCGCCGGACAACGTGATCATCCGGGTGGGCGCCCCCGCCCCGCCACGGGGGCCGTACCCTGTCCCCGTGGCAGAACCAGTGGTGCGCATCCCGGATGCGAAGGTCGCGCTCTCCACGGCCTCCGTCTACCCGGAGTCGACGGCGACGGCCTTCGAGATCGCCGCGCGCCTGGGCTACGACGGTGTCGAGGTCATGGTCTGGACCGACCCCGTCAGCCAGGACATAGAGGCTTTGCGCCGCCTCTCCGACTACCACCGCATCCCGATCCTCGCCGTTCACGCGCCATGTCTGCTGATCACGCAGCGCGTGTGGTCGACGGACCCGTGGGTGAAGCTGCAGCGCGCGCGGGCCGCCGCGGAGAAGCTGGGGGCGTCGACCGTGGTCGTACACCCCCCGTTCCGCTGGCAGCGCCAGTACGCACGGGACTTCGTCCAAGGCATCTGGCGGATGGCGGGCGAAACGGATGTGCGGTTCGCCGTCGAAAACATGTACCCGTGGCGCTACCGGGACCGCGAAATGCTCGCGTACGCCCCCGACTGGGACGTGACCAAGGACGACTACCGGCACTTCACGGTCGACCTCAGCCACACCGCGACGGCGCGCACCGACGCGATGCAGATGATCGACCGCATGGGAGACCGTCTCGGCCACGTCCACCTCGCCGACGGCGGCGGATCCGGCAAGGACGAGCACCTCGTCCCCGGCCGCGGCACGCAGCCCTGCGCCGAACTCCTGGACCGCCTCGCCGTGAACGGATTCGACGGGCACGTCGTCATCGAGGTCAATACGCGGCGCGCGATGTCCAGCGCCGAACGCGAGGCCGACCTCGCGGAGGCCCTCGCCTTCGCGCGCCTGCACCTGGCGTCGGCCGCGCGGGTCCCGCGTTCATGACCGAGCCGGTACGCCGCAGGGGCCGGCCCCCGCGCGCGCAGCAGGACGCCGGTCCGGGCATGCGGGAGCGGATCCTGGACGTGGCCCGCGAGGAATTCGCCGAGCGCGGCTACGACAAGGCGTCGGTGCGCGGCATCGCCAAGGCCGCAGGCGTGGACTCGGCCCTGGTGCACCACTACTTCGGCACCAAGGAGCAGGTGTTCGCCGCGTCGATCGAGATGGTCCTCGCACCGGCCCTGGAGGCCCCCGCGGCCCTGGCGGACGGGCCCTTGGACGGGGTCGGCGAGCGCATGACCCGCTTCTTCTTCGGTGTGTGGGACGCGCCCGCGACCCGGGCGCCGCTGCTCGCCATCGTGCGGTCCGCCCTGAACAACGAGGTGGCCGCGGGCGTCTTCCGGGGACTCGTCGCCTCGCAGCTGCTCGCACGGATCGCCCAGCGGCTCGACCTGCCGGAGGGCGAGGCCGAGCTGCGGGCGTCACTGGCGGCAGCGCAGCTCGTGGGAATGGCGATGCTCCGCTACGTGATCAAGGTGGAGCCGCTGGCGTCCGCGGACGCGGAGTGGGTCATCGGGCGGATCGCCCCCGTGGTGCAGGGCCATCTGACCGGGCCGTGAGCACCCCGTACTGACCGGCCCGTGAGCACTCAGTGAGACGGATATCCCGTTATGCGGACACCCTGTCCAGCGCTTGGATCGGCGGCGTAGGCTCGGGAGACAGATTTTTTATCCCTCTGAAGGAGCGAGCGACGATGCCCGAGCTGAGGTCCCGCACAGTCACCCACGGCCGCAACATGGCGGGCGCCCGCGCCCTTATGCGCGCCTCCGGTGTACCCGGTGCGGACATCGGCCGGAAGCCGATCATCGCCGTCGCCAACTCGTTCACCGAGTTCGTGCCGGGGCACACGCACCTGGCGCCCGTCGGCCGCATCGTGAGCGACGCGATCCGCGAGGCGGGCGGCATCGCCCGCGAGTTCAACACGATCGCCGTCGACGACGGCATCGCGATGGGCCACGGCGGCATGCTGTACTCGCTGCCCTCGCGCGACCTGATCGCCGACTCGGTCGAGTACATGGTCGAGGCGCACTGCGCGGACGCGCTGATCTGCATCTCCAACTGCGACAAGATCACCCCCGGCATGCTGATGGCGGCGCTCCGCCTCAACATCCCGACGATCTTCGTCTCGGGCGGCCCGATGGAGTCCGGCCGCGCGACCCTCGTCGACGGCACGGTCCGCACGCTCGACCTGGTCGACGCGATGTCCGAGGCCGTGAACGAGAAGGTGTCGGACGAGGACATCCTCCGCATCGAGGAGAACGCCTGCCCGACCTGCGGCTCGTGTTCCGGCATGTTCACCGCCAACTCGATGAACTGCCTCGCCGAGGCCATCGGCCTGGCCCTGCCGGGCAACGGCTCGGTGCTCGCCACGCACACCGCCCGCAAGGGCCTGTACGAGCGCGCGGGCGCCACGGTCGTCGAGCTGGCGAACCGCTACTACGGCGAGGACGACGACTCCGTCCTGCCGCGCAACATCGCCACCCACGCCGCGTTCGAGAACGCGATGGCGCTGGACATCGCGATGGGCGGCTCCACGAACACGATCCTGCACCTCCTGGCCGCCGCCAAGGAGGCCGAGGTCGACTACAACCTCGACCACATCAACGCGGTCTCGCGCCGCGTCCCGTGCCTGGCCAAGGTCGCGCCGAACGTCGCGGGCTCCAGGACGTACTACATGGAGGACGTGCACCGCGCCGGCGGCATCCCCGCGATCCTCGGCGAGCTGTACCGCGGCGGTCTCCTCAACGAGGACGTCAACACCGTCCACTCCGCCTCCGTCAAGGAATGGCTGGACACCTGGGACATCCGCAGCGGTTCTGCCTCCGACGAGGCGAACGAGCTGTGGCACGCGGCCCCCGGCTGCAAGCGCTCCGCCGAGGCCTTCTCGCAGTCCGAGCGCTGGGACACCCTCGACACCGACGCGGCGGGCGGTTGCATCCACGATGTCGCCCACGCGTACTCGAAGGACGGCGGCCTCGCCGTCCTGAAGGGCAACCTCGCCGAGGACGGCTGCGTCGTGAAGACCGCCGGTGTCGACGAGTCCATCTGGACCTTCGAGGGCCCGGCCGTCGTCTGCGAGTCGCAGGAGGAGGCCGTCGAGAAGATCCTGCTCAAGCAGGTCAAGGAGGGCGACGTCGTCGTCATCCGCTACGAGGGCCCCAAGGGCGGCCCCGGCATGCAGGAGATGCTCTACCCGACCTCGTACCTGAAGGGCCGCGGCCTCGGCAAGGCGTGCGCGCTCGTCACGGACGGCCGCTTCTCCGGCGGTACGTCGGGTCTGTCCATCGGCCACGCCTCGCCCGAGGCCGCCGCCGGTGGCGTCATCGCGCTCGTCGAGGACGGCGACCGCGTGCGCATCGACATCCCGAACCGTGGCATCGAACTCCTCGTGAGCGACGAGGAGTTGGCCGCGCGGCGCGAGGCCCTTGGCGGCGTCTACGCTCCCAAGGCCCGCGAGCGCAAGGTCTCGGCCGCTCTGCGCGCGTACGCCGCGATGGCCACCAGCGCCGACAAGGGCGCGGTCCGCGACGTGTCGCAGCTCGGCTAGTTCCTGGCTTTGAAGCCAGTCCCTGTCTTCGAAGTTCGAAGAGAGGCCCTAGGGATCGTCCGCCGTGGCGGCGCCGGAAACGGTGCCGTCCGGCGCGCTCCCGTACACCCGGCCGCCGCTCACGACCGGCGCCGGAATATCGGCCACCACCCGGTCCGATCGGCCCGCGGGCCGGGGACTGCTCTGTCCGACCGGACGGCCCGTGCGCCGGTCCACGGCGAGCAGCCGGCCGTCGGGGGCCGTCACGTATACCCGGTTCGAGGCGGCGTCGACTGCGGGCGCCGAGCCCCGGCTCACCGAAGTCTCCGACCGCCACACCTGCTTGCCGGACGCGAGGTCCTGCGCCACCAGCGCGCCGCCCGCCGCGAGTAGATAGGCGGTATCGCCGTGCAGCGCCACCGTCGCGGACGGCAGCGGCAGGGACAGCCGTACGCGACGTGCCACCGCCCCGTCCGTGAGGCGATGGCCGACGAGCGCGACGGTCTCGCCCGAGGCGTTCTGCTCCGCGCACCAGACGACCCCGTCGGACACCCCGATCGGGGTCGCCGTGCCCGGCGATCGCTGCTGCCAGCGGACGTCACCCGTCTCCGGATCCACCGCGCTCACCAGCGTGTTCGCGCCGTCGGGCGCGGGCGTCGTCGCATAGGCCAGGCCCCCACCGACGTACGAGAGGGCGGGTTGGATCGTCGACGTCCCGGGGAGACGGTGGCGCCACACCGGTCTCCCGGTCGTGCTGTCGACCGCGCTGAGCGTCCCGTCGGGCGCCGCGAGGAGCACCCGCCCCGCCGCCTGACGCACCTGCCCCTGGAACCGTGAAATGTCCATCGACCAGCGGGACTTGCCCGTATCGGGCGCCATCGCGACGAGCCGGGACCCGTCCGGGGTGAGCGCGTGCACCAGCCCGCCCGACACCACGGGCGCCGCCCCGACGACGTCCCCCGCCCCACCGGACGCCTTCCGCTTCCACCGCACCGAGCCGTCCCGCGGATCCAGCGACACGGCCAGCGCACCGGGCACGGTGCAGTTCAGGCTCCCGGCCCCGTACGAGCAGGCGGGCACGGCACCGGAGCCGAGCTTCCGCTGCCAGGGGTGGAACGTGGCGGGGGAGCCGGCCGGGGCGGTCCGGGTGCCGGTGCCCGAGCCGGGGTCGCTCCCCCAGAGGAGGGGCACGGTGAGCGCGCCGCTCAGCGCGAGGATGCCGGCGAGGGTGACGAGGGTGCGGGGTCGGGGGCGCTTCTGCGGGGTGGCCGGTGAACTTGACGTCTCTTCACGGGAGTTGGCGCTGGTCTGCTCGACCGGCTCCCGCTGTGCGGGTATGAACGCCTGCGTGTCGTACCGCGCCGAGATGTGCCGCAGCCGGGCCATCAGCTCGTCCGGCGTGGGCCGCTCCTCCGGCTCCTTCGCCAGACAGGCGAGGACGAGCGGCGCCAAATCCTCGGGCACGCCGGACACATCCGGTTCGTCGTGCACCACCTGATACGCCACCAGGTAGGGGCTGTCGGAGTCGAACGGGCCCCGGCCCGTCGCCGCGTGCACCAGGAGCGAGCCGAGCGCGAACACGTCGGCGGCCGGGCCGACCTCGCGCGGGCGGCGGAACTGCTCGGGCGCCATGAACGGCGGCGTACCGATCAACTTGCCGGTCTCCGTGCGCAGTTCGCTGTCCTTGGGGCGCGAAATCCCGAAGTCGATCACCTTGGGACTGTCCTCGGCGAGCAGCACATTGCTCGGCTTCAGATCGCGGTGCACGACACCGGCGCGATGGATGTCGCGCAGCGCCTCCGCCAGTCCGGCCGTCAGGTGCCGCAGCTGGGCGGGCTCCAGCGGACCGTTCCGCTTGACGTGCTCGGCAAGGGTCGGGCCTGGGATGAACAACGTTGCCATCCACGGCAGTTCGGCCTCCGGGTCGGCGTCGACGACCGGCGCGGTGAAGGCCCCGCTGACCCGCCGAGCGGCCGCCACCTCCTGCCGGAACCGGCCCCTGAACTCGGGGTCCCCCGCGAACTCGGCGTGCACCACCTTCACCGCGATCGGCAGCCCTGCCGCCGACCGCGCCAGGTGTACGACGCCCATGCCGCCCGCACCCAGGCGCTCCTCGAGCCGGTAGTGCCCGGCGTACTCCGGAAGTTCCGCTTCTGCGCCGGTCCCGATGCTGTTGTGTGACGGCATGTCCACCCCCGTGGATGACATCGCGATCTCCGTGCGCGCGCGACGCACGGAGCCTAGTCGATGGTTCGTACGAGCCGAACGAGCCTTGCTAGCCTGCGTGTTCGACAGCTCACCACATACATTTCAACGGGCCCTCAATGAACGCAGAACGGGCTTCGTTCGACGGGGAGACGCCACGCCATGGCAGTAGACGAACAGTCCGCTCAGTCCAGCCGGCCCAGCCAGTCCGTGGAAGCGGCGGCAGCGGCGATGTACTACCGGGTGGCCCCGGGCTACAACGTGAACGTCCGCAGTGGCCCCGGAACCCAGTACCGCGTGGTGCGGGTGCTGCCGCTGAGCGCGCAGGTGCCGATCTTCTGCCAGAAGCCGGGCGAGACGGTCGCGGGCCCGTACGGCACGTCGCGGGTCTGGGACAACATCGGCGTCGGCGAGTACGTCTCCGATACGTACGTGAAGACGGGCAGTGACGGCTACGTGGCGCCGCGCTGCGCCTGAGCCGCGTTAAAGGGGCCGCGCTAGGGGGCCGGGCTGCGGGTGCCGCGGCCCGGTCCGGTGATAATCGGGGGCGTGAGCGACGAAACCGGCACCCCCAGCACCTCCCCGGCCCCGGGGCCCCAGCCCGAGGAGATCCGCTTCTTCGGTACGACCTGGGTCGACCACAGCGGCAACTACGGCCTGCGCCGGGCCGCGGTCGGCGTGGGCGCGCTGGTCCTGGCGGCCGCCGGCTGCTTCGTCCTGCGCTTCGCCTACGAGGGCCTGGCGATCGCCGACGTCGGATCCCTCGTGAACCTGCTGCTCATCGTGATGTTCGCGGTTTGCAGCGCGCTCGCCTTCGCCCGGACCCGCACCGGCTTCACCGAGCGGCACGACCCCGAGAAGCAGGCGTCGCTGCGCGGCTTCCTGGCGATCGGCTTCGTGGGCGTCCTGATCGCCTACGCCCTGCGCTGCCTGGTCGAGGCCCCGGGCGAGAAGCTCCGCCGCGAGGAGTACGAGACGGCTCGCGCCCAGTACTCCCGCCGCACGGCGCGCCGCGCAGGCAACCCGGCCAAGAAGAAGCGCCGGTAGCCCTCCGGCCGCACGCCACGGGGCTCCGCCCCGGACCCCGCGCCTCAATCGCCGGCGGGGCTGGAAAGATCGGGGCTCTGCCCCGGACCCCGCTGCTCAATCGCCGCAGGGGCTTAATTTGCCCCGCCCACCTCCCACCACCCGCCCCCTCCGGGGGCGTCGGCCCGACGGGGTACCGCCACCGCCTTGGGCAATCCGGCGGCAGCTGCGGCTCCCCACCCGGGACGGCGAGGGGCGCCCCGGCCCTGGGCGACCTCCGCCAGCCACGGCTCCCCCACCCGAGGCGGTCGACGCCGCCCCCGCCTCGGGCAACCTGCCGCCAACCCCGGCTCCCCACCCGCTGCGGTCGACCGCACGCGCCTTGGGTAATCCGCCGCCCCGCACGGCTCCCCACCTGTTGCGGTCGACGCCCACCGCCTTGGGCAATCTGCCGCCTTGGGCGGCAGGGTGGGCAAGGCGGCACCCCGGCGCCGCGCGCCGATACATCGACCCCAGCCCGCTGCCGCCGCAAAACCCCGGCGCCGCGCGCGATACAACGGCCCCAGCCCCGCCGCCGCCCCGCAACCCCGACGCCGCACGCCGATACGACCGCCCCGCCGCGCGCCCCGCAACCCCGGCCGGGCGCCACCCAACCCACACCTTGACGCCCCCACCCCTCCGGAGGATTATTCATCGTGTGATGAATAAGTCGCCGTCACCCTCCACGGAAACCGCCGTCGAAGCCACCGACCTCACCGTGGTCCGAGGCCCCCACCCCGTCCTGCGCAACCTGAACTTCACCGTCCCGCGCGGCCAGATCACCGGCCTGCTCGGCCCCTCCGGCTGCGGCAAGTCGACCCTCATGCGCGCCGTCGTCGGCACCCAGGCCAAGGTCACCGGCACCCTCACCGTCCTCGACCACCCTGCCGGCCACCCCAAGCTCCGCTCCCGCGTCGGCTACGTGACCCAGGCCCCGTCCGTCTACCTCGACCTCACGATCCGCCAGAACCTCGCCTACTTCGCATCCGTCCTGCTCCCCGGCCGGTCCGCCGCCGCCCACCGCAACGCCGAAGTCGACCGCGTCCTCACCGACGTAGACCTCACCTCCCACGCCGACGCCCTCGCCGGAAACCTCTCCGGCGGCCAGCTCAGCCGCGTCTCCCTGGCCGTCGCCCTCCTCGGCACCCCCGAGCTCCTGGTCCTCGACGAACCGACCGTCGGCCTCGACCCGGTCCTCCGCCGCGACCTGTGGAACCTCTTCCACGACCTCGCCGCCCGCGGCGCCACGATCCTCGTCTCCTCGCATGTCATGGACGAGGCCGAGCGCTGCCACCGCCTCCTCCTCATGCGCGAGGGCGAACTGCTCGCCGACGACACCCCCGACGCCCTGCGCGAGCGCACCGCCGCCCCCACCGTCGAAGAGGCCTTCCTCCACCTCGTCGACGAGGCGAACGCGACGAACGCCGCCCGCCCCACCACCCACTGACGCACCCACTGACGCCCTCGCCGACGCCCCGGGAAGCCCGCCATGAACATGTACCGCACCACCGCCACCGCGCTCCGCGTCCTGCGCCAGCTCCGCCACGACCCGCGCTCGATCGCCCTGATGCTGCTCGTCCCGTGCGTGATGCTCTTCCTGCTCCGCTACGTCTTCGACGGCAACCAGGCCACCTTCAACTCCATCGGCGCCTCGCTCCTCGGCATCTTCCCGCTGATCACGATGTTCCTGGTGACGTCCATCGCCACCCTCCGCGAACGCACCAGCGGCACCCTGGAACGCCTCCTGTCCATGCCGCTCGGCAAGGCCGACCTGATCGGCGGCTACGCGCTGGCCTTCGGCACGGTCGCCGTCGTCCAGTCCCTCCTCGCCACGGGCCTCGCCCTCTGGGTCCTCGACCTCGACGTCACGGGCTCGGCCTGGCTCCTCCTCCTGGTCGCCCTCCTCGACGCCCTGCTCGGCACGGCCCTCGGCCTCTTCGTCTCGGCCTTCGCGGCATCGGAGTTCCAGGCGGTCCAGTTCATGCCGGCGGTGATCTTCCCGCAGCTGCTGCTCTGCGGCCTGTTCATCGCGCGCGACCAGATGCAGCCGATCCTCGAGGGGATCTCCAACGTGCTCCCCATGTCGTACGCCGTCGACGGCATGAACGAGGTCCTCAAGCACACCGACCTCACCGCCACCTACCTCCGCGACGTCGTGATCGTCGCCGGCTGCGCCGTCCTGGTCCTCGGCCTGGGCGCGGCAACCCTGCGCCGGCGCACGGCCTGAGCCCCCGGCGCCCGCCCGTTCCGCCCACCGGACACCCGCGAACGGCGGGCACACCCGATGCGAGGATGCCCCTGAACGACGGGACGAGGACGACGCCGCACACGGAAGGCCCCCAGTCACATGAGCCAGCACACCCGCCACAAGGTCGCCGTACTCGGCACGGGCAAGATCGGTGAAGCCCTGCTCAGCGGAATGATCCGCGGCGGCTGGGCCCCGAGCGACCTCATGGTCACGACCCGCCGCCCCGAACGCGCGGAGGAGCTCCGCAGCCGCTACGGCGTCACCCCGGTCACCAACCAGGAAGCGGCCAAGCAGGCCGACACCCTGATCCTCACGGTCAAGCCCCAGGACATGGGCACGCTCCTCGACGAGCTGGCCCAGCACGTCCCGTCCGACCGCCTCGTGATCAGTGGCGCGGCCGGCATCCCCACCACCTTCTTCGAGGAGCGCCTCCCCGAGGGCACCCCGGTGGTCCGCGTCATGACGAACACCCCGGCTCTGGTGGACGAGGCGATGTCCGTCATCTCCGCGGGCACGCACGCGACGAGCGCCCACCTGTCGCACGCCGAGGAACTCTTCGGCTCGGTCGGCAAGACCCTCCGCGTCCCCGAGTCCCAGCAGGACGCCTGCACGGCCCTCTCCGGCTCGGGCCCTGCCTACTTCTTCTTCCTGGTGGAAGCCATGACGGACGCGGGCATCCTCCTCGGCCTCCCGCGCGACAAGGCCCACGACCTCATCGTCCAGTCCGCCATCGGCGCGGCCACGATGCTCCGCGACAGCGGCGAGCACCCGGTCAAGCTCCGCGAGAACGTGACGTCCCCCGCCGGCACGACCATCAACGCGATCCGCGAACTCGAGAGCCACGGCGTACGAGCCGCCCTCATCGCCGCCCTCGAAGCCGCCCGCGACCGCAGCCGCGAACTGGCCTCCGGCAACAACAGCTGACCTGCGTACGAGCCCGGGGCGTGAAGTTGACACGCCCTGGGCCCATCCGTAGTGTTCTCCGAGTTGTCCGCCGTGAGCGCCGACCCCGGTCGGTCCCCGGACAACCATTCCGCAAGACCTCTTAAACGCTCGACGACTGGCTTCTGCTCGGTCGTCTTCTGCATTTACGTGCGTCTTTGCGAAATGAGGAATCCACGTTCGAAAGGACGCGACCCCGATTAGCTCGGGGGCCGGGAATCCGCTAAAGTCTCACTCGTCGGAACGGCCCAACAGCCGCGAAGACAAGCCCCGCTGACTGGGAATCAGGCCCGAAAGGATCTGATAGAGTCGGACTCGCCGGAAAGCCGAAAGGCCGGAAAGCGAAGAGCAAGACCAGCAGGACCCCGAGGAAATCGGCCGGTGAAACGGTCTGATAGAGTCGGAAACACGAAATACCGAAGGGAAGCGCCCGGAGGAAAGCCCGAGAGGGTGAGTACAAAGGAAGCGTCCGTTCCTTGAGAACTCAACAGCGTGCCAAAAATCAACGCCAGATATGTTGATACCCCGTCTCCAGCATCTGCTGGGGCGAGGTTCCTTTGAAAAGTCCTGCAGGCCTTTGGGTCGGCAGGCGCACAGCGAGGACGCTGTGAACGGTCGGATTATTCCTCCGACTGTTCCGCTCTCGTGGTGTCACCCCGATGACGGGGAAACATTCACGGAGAGTTTGATCCTGGCTCAGGACGAACGCTGGCGGCGTGCTTAACACATGCAAGTCGAACGATGAAGCCCTTCGGGGTGGATTAGTGGCGAACGGGTGAGTAACACGTGGGCAATCTGCCCTTCACTCTGGGACAAGCCTTGGAAACGAGGTCTAATACCGGATAACACTCCCATTCTCCTGGATGGGGGTTAAAAGCTCCGGCGGTGAAGGATGAGCCCGCGGCCTATCAGCTTGTTGGTGAGGTAATGGCTCACCAAGGCGACGACGGGTAGCCGGCCTGAGAGGGCGACCGGCCACACTGGGACTGAGACACGGCCCAGACTCCTACGGGAGGCAGCAGTGGGGAATATTGCACAATGGGCGAAAGCCTGATGCAGCGACGCCGCGTGAGGGATGACGGCCTTCGGGTTGTAAACCTCTTTCAGCAGGGAAGAAGCGAAAGTGACGGTACCTGCAGAAGAAGCGCCGGCTAACTACGTGCCAGCAGCCGCGGTAATACGTAGGGCGCAAGCGTTGTCCGGAATTATTGGGCGTAAAGAGCTCGTAGGCGGCTTGTCACGTCGATTGTGAAAGCTCGGGGCTTAACCCCGAGTCTGCAGTCGATACGGGCTAGCTAGAGTGTGGTAGGGGAGATCGGAATTCCTGGTGTAGCGGTGAAATGCGCAGATATCAGGAGGAACACCGGTGGCGAAGGCGGATCTCTGGGCCATTACTGACGCTGAGGAGCGAAAGCGTGGGGAGCGAACAGGATTAGATACCCTGGTAGTCCACGCCGTAAACGGTGGGCACTAGGTGTGGGCAACATTCCACGTTGTCCGCGCCGCAGCTAACGCATTAAGTGCCCCGCCTGGGGAGTACGGCCGCAAGGCTAAAACTCAAAGGAATTGACGGGGGCCCGCACAAGCAGCGGAGCATGTGGCTTAATTCGACGCAACGCGAAGAACCTTACCAAGGCTTGACATACACCGGAAACGTCTGGAGACAGGCGCCCCCTTGTGGTCGGTGTACAGGTGGTGCATGGCTGTCGTCAGCTCGTGTCGTGAGATGTTGGGTTAAGTCCCGCAACGAGCGCAACCCTTGTTCTGTGTTGCCAGCATGCCCTTCGGGGTGATGGGGACTCACAGGAGACCGCCGGGGTCAACTCGGAGGAAGGTGGGGACGACGTCAAGTCATCATGCCCCTTATGTCTTGGGCTGCACACGTGCTACAATGGCCGATACAATGAGCTGCGATACCGCAAGGTGGAGCGAATCTCAAAAAGTCGGTCTCAGTTCGGATTGGGGTCTGCAACTCGACCCCATGAAGTTGGAGTTGCTAGTAATCGCAGATCAGCATTGCTGCGGTGAATACGTTCCCGGGCCTTGTACACACCGCCCGTCACGTCACGAAAGTCGGTAACACCCGAAGCCGGTGGCCCAACCCCTTGTGGGAGGGAGCTGTCGAAGGTGGGACTGGCGATTGGGACGAAGTCGTAACAAGGTAGCCGTACCGGAAGGTGCGGCTGGATCACCTCCTTTCTAAGGAGCACTTCTTACCGAGTCCTTCGGGACGAGGTCAGAGGCCACTACGTCGGCAAATGTTCGACGGTGGTTGCTCATGGGTGGAACGTTGATTATTCGGCACGATCGGTTGGCTTCACTAGTACTGCTTCGGCGTGGAACGTGAGAGTGAACAGGTCGGGCCGGGCACGCTGTTGGGTATCTGAAGGTACGGCCGTGAGGTCGCCTTCAGTGCCGGCCCCAGTGCACTCGAACTTTAAGGGTTCGGGGTGATGGGTGGTTGGTCGTTGTTTGAGAACTGCACAGTGGACGCGAGCATCTGTGGCCAAGTTTTTAAGGGCGCACGGTGGATGCCTTGGCACCAGGAACCGATGAAGGACGTGGGAGGCCACGATAGTCCCCGGGGAGTCGTCAACCAGGCTTTGATCCGGGGGTTTCCGAATGGGGAAACCCGGCAGTCGTCATGGGCTGTCACCCGCTGCTGAATATATAGGCAGTGTGGAGGGAACGCGGGGAAGTGAAACATCTCAGTACCCGCAGGAAGAGAAAACAACCGTGATTCCGGGAGTAGTGGCGAGCGAAACTGGATGAGGCCAAACCGTATACGTGTGAGACCCGGCAGGGGTTGCGTGTGCGGGGTTGTGGGATCTCTCTTTTACGGTCTGCCGGCCGTGAGACGAGTAAGAAACCGTTGATGTAGGCGAAGGACATGCGAAAGGTCCGGCGTAGAGGGTAAGACCCCCGTAGTCGAAACATTAACGGCTCGTTTGAGAGACACCCAAGTAGCACGGGGCCCGAGAAATCCTGTGTGAATCTGGCGGGACCACCCGTTAAGCCTAAATATTCCCTGGTGACCGATAGCGGATAGTACCGTGAGGGAATGGTGAAAAGTACCGCGGGAGCGGAGTGAAATAGTACCTGAAACCGTGTGCCTACAAGCCGTGGGAGCGTCGCGCAAGGAACTTGTTCCTTGCGTCGTGACTGCGTGCCTTTTGAAGAATGAGCCTGCGAGTTTGCGGTGTGTTGCGAGGTTAACCCGTGTGGGGAAGCCGTAGCGAAAGCGAGTCCGAATAGGGCGATTTAGTAGCGCGCTCAAGACCCGAAGCGGAGTGATCTAGCCATGGGCAGGTTGAAGCGGAGGTAAGACTTCGTGGAGGACCGAACCCACCAGGGTTGAAAACCTGGGGGATGACCTGTGGTTAGGGGTGAAAGGCCAATCAAACTCCGTGATAGCTGGTTCTCCCCGAAATGCATTTAGGTGCAGCGTCGTGTGTTTCTTGCCGGAGGTAGAGCACTGGATAGGCGATGGGCCCTACCGGGTTACTGACCTTAGCCAAACTCCGAATGCCGGTAAGTGAGAGCACGGCAGTGAGACTGTGGGGGATAAGCTCCATGGTCGAGAGGGAAACAGCCCAGAGCATCGACTAAGGCCCCTAAGCGTACGCTAAGTGGGAAAGGATGTGGAGTCGCAGAGACAACCAGGAGGTTGGCTTAGAAGCAGCCACCCTTGAAAGAGTGCGTAATAGCTCACTGGTCAAGTGATTCCGCGCCGACAATGTAGCGGGGCTCAAGCGTACCGCCGAAGTCGTGTCATTCATACAACAGGGCCAACGCCTGTATGGATGGGTAGGGGAGCGTCGTGTGCCGGGTGAAGCAGCACCGGAAGGTAGTTGTGGACGGTTCACGAGTGAGAATGCAGGCATGAGTAGCGATACACACGTGAGAAACGTGTGCGCCGATTGACTAAGGGTTCCTGGGTCAAGCTGATCTGCCCAGGGTAAGTCGGGACCTAAGGCGAGGCCGACAGGCGTAGTCGATGGATAACCGGTTGATATTCCGGTACCCGCTGTGACGCGAAAGACATCGAATCCAGTGATGCTAAGGCCGTGAAGCCGTTCCGGACCCTTCGGGGAATGGAAAGTGGTGGAGCCGCCGGCCCAAGCTGGTAGTAGGTGAGCGATGGGGTGACGCAGGAAGGTAGTCCAGCCCGGGCGATGGTAGTCCCGGGGTAAGGGTGTAGGCCGTGCGGTAGGTAAATCCGTCGCACACAAGGCTGAGACCTGATGCCGAGCCGATTGTGGTGAAGTGGATGATCCTATGCTGTCGAGAAAAGCCTCTAGCGAGTTTCATGGCGGCCCGTACCCTAAACCGACTCAGGTGGTCAGGTAGAGAATACCGAGGCGTTCGGGTGAACTATGGTTAAGGAACTCGGCAAAATGCCCCCGTAACTTCGGGAGAAGGGGGGCCATTCCTGGTGATTGGACTTGCTCCATGAGCTGGGGGTGGCCGCAGAGACCAGCGAGAAGCGACTGTTTACTAAAAACACAGGTCCGTGCGAAGCCGTAAGGCGATGTATACGGACTGACGCCTGCCCGGTGCTGGAACGTTAAGGGGACCGGTTAGTCACATTTCGGTGTGGCGAAGCTGAGAACTTAAGCGCCAGTAAACGGCGGTGGTAACTATAACCATCCTAAGGTAGCGAAATTCCTTGTCGGGTAAGTTCCGACCTGCACGAATGGCGTAACGACTTCTCGACTGTCTCAACCATAGGCCCGGTGAAATTGCACTACGAGTAAAGATGCTCGTTTCGCGCAGAAGGACGGAAAGACCCCGGGACCTTTACTATAGTTTGATATTGGTGTTCGGTTCGGCTTGTGTAGGATAGGTGGGAGACTTTGAAGCGGCCACGCCAGTGGTTGTGGAGTCGTCGTTGAAATACCACTCTGGTCGTGCTGGATGTCTAACCTGGGTCCGTGATCCGGATCAGGGACAGTGTCTGATGGGTAGTTTAACTGGGGCGGTTGCCTCCCAAAGAGTAACGGAGGCGCCCAAAGGTTCCCTCAGCCTGGTTGGTAATCAGGTGTTGAGTGTAAGTGCACAAGGGAGCTTGACTGTGAGACCGACGGGTCGAGCAGGGACGAAAGTCGGGACTAGTGATCCGGCGGTGGCTTGTGGAAGCGCCGTCGCTCAACGGATAAAAGGTACCCCGGGGATAACAGGCTGATCTTCCCCAAGAGTCCATATCGACGGGATGGTTTGGCACCTCGATGTCGGCTCGTCGCATCCTGGGGCTGGAGTCGGTCCCAAGGGTTGGGCTGTTCGCCCATTAAAGCGGTACGCGAGCTGGGTTTAGAACGTCGTGAGACAGTTCGGTCCCTATCCTCTGTGCGCGTAGGAATATTGAGAAGGGCTGTCCCTAGTACGAGAGGACCGGGACGGACGAACCTCTGGTGTGCCAGTTGTCCTGCCAAGGGCATGGCTGGTTGGCTACGTTCGGAAAGGATAACCGCTGAAAGCATCTAAGCGGGAAGCCTGCTTCGAGATGAGTATTCCCACCCCCTTTGAGGGGTTAAGGCTCCCAGTAGACGACTGGGTTGATAGGCCGGATCTGGAAGCACCGCAAGGTGTGGAGGTGACCGGTACTAATAGGCCGAGGGCTTGTCCTCAGTTGCTCGCGTCCACTGTGTTGGTTCTGAAACCACGAACAACCCCGTATGTCGGGCCACGACTACGGTGCGGTTGACAGTTTCATAGTGTTTCGGTGGTCATAGCGTGAGGGAAACGCCCGGTTACATTCCGAACCCGGAAGCTAAGCCTCACAGCGCCGATGGTACTGCAGGGGGGACCCTGTGGGAGAGTAGGACGCCGCCGAACAAATTTTGAAGAAAAGCCCCGGACCGGGATACGGTCCGGGGCTTTTCTGCGTTTAGGGTCGAAGATATGGGAATGCGCTATGACCTCGTCATCTTCGACAACGACGGCGTACTCGTCGACAGTGAACCGATCTCCAATACGCTCCTGGCCGGCTATCTCACCGAGCTCGGGCACCCGACCTCGTACGAGGAATCCCTGCGGGACTACATGGGCGCCGCCATGCACCGCGTGCACGATGTGGTTCTCGAGCGGACCGGGCAGCGGCTTCCCGAGGACTTCGACGATGTCTTTCATGCGCGGGTGTTCGCGGCGTTCGAGCGGGAGCTGGAGCCGGTCGACGGGGTCGTCCAGGTGCTGGAGAGTCTGACGGCCGACGGGGTGCCGTACTGCGTCGCGTCCTCCGGGAGCCATGAGCGGATCCGTGTCGGGCACCGGAAGACCGGGCTCGACAAGTGGTTCGGGGACGAGCGGATCTTCAGTTCGCAGGATGTGGGGCGCGGGAAGCCGGCGCCCGATCTGTTTCTGTACGCGGCGGAGCGGATGGGGGTTCCGCCCGAGAAGTGTCTGGTCGTCGAGGACAGTCCGCTCGGTGTGCACGCCGCCGTCGCCGCAGGGATGGATGTGTACGGGTTCACCGCGATGACGCCCGCTGAGCGGCTCGGCCGGGCCGATGAACTCTTCGACGACATGCGGGAGTTGCCGCGGCTGCTTGAGTGAGGTCACGGTCGGCCCATGGTTTTGTGATCCATCTACCCACGGGTAAGGCGGAGGCCTACGCTGTGCCGCCATGACCGATGGGACAGCCGGGACGGCCGGCACGGTGGGTGGGCGGCTGCGGTGGGGTCGCGGGACTCTGGGGTTCAGCTTCTTCGCGCAGGGTGTCGCTTTCGCGTTGCTCGTGACCCGGATCCCCGCCATTCAGGACCAGTACGGGATATCCGACGCGCTGCTGCCCGTGTTCCTGGCCGCGGTGCCGGTGCTGGCCGGGGTCGGGAGCGTAGGCACCGAGCAGTTGGTGAAAAGGGTGCGGCCCAGTCGGGTGCTGCGGTGGTCGCAGCCAGTCGTGCTCCTGGCGCTGCTCGGGGTCGGGGCCGGGGACTCGATGGCCGAAGTGGCCGTCGCGCTCGCCGCGTTCGGTCTCTCCGTCGGGGCCCTGGACGCCTCGATGAACATGCTCGGCGTCAGCCTGCAGCGGGCGTACGGGCGCAGCATCATGCTCGGCTTCCATGCCGCGTACAGCCTCGGTGGGATCGTCGGGGCGTCGCTCGCGTGGGTCGGGGCGCACTGGGATCTGACGCTGTTCGTGTCGTATCTGCCGGTGGCGTGCGTGCTGTTGCCGTTCTGTCTCGTGGCGAGCCGGTGGTACGTGGACGGGCGGGCGGCCGACGGGGAGGCGGCCGCGCGAGAGCAGGCGCAGGGCGGCGGGATCGTTTTCAAGCTGCTGTTGCCGCTCTGCCTGGTGATGTCCTTCGCGTACATCGGGGACTCGACGGTCTCGAACTGGAGCGCAAAGTATCTGCAGGACGTGCTGGGCAGTTCGGAGCAGATGTCGACCGTTCCGTACAACGTCTACATGGTGATGACGCTGGTGGGGCGGTCCGTCGGGGACGTGGGCGTGCGGCGGTTCGGGGCCGTGGCCGTGGTGCGGTTCGGGGCTGTTGTGGCTGCCGGCGGGTTCGGTGTGGTGGCGCTGGCGCCGGGGGAGTGGGTGGGAATCCTCGGGTTCACGTTGCTGGGGCTCGGGTTGTGCGTGATCGTGCCGCAGACGTTCGCCGCGGCCGGGAGGCTGTTCCCGAAGGCGTCCGATGCGGCGGTGGCGCGGCTCAATATCTTCAACTACGTGGGCTTTCTGGTGGGTTCGCCGCTTGTGGGGGCCATCGGGGACGCGTGGAGTTACCGCGGGGCGATGCTCGTGCCCATGGCATTGGTGCTGATGACGCTGGTGTACGCCCCGTCGTTCCGGGAGCGGGGCGACCGATACGGTGGCGGGCATGAGCGGCCGCGCGCAATTGATGTGGGACCCGGCGGTAGCGGGGTATGACTTCGGGCCCGGACACCCGATGGATCCGATCAGGCTTGATCTGACCCGGAGACTGGTGGACGCGTTCGGGCTCGACCGGGACCTGGAGGTCGTCGCGGCCAAGGCGGCCGGGGAGTCGACGTTGCGGCTCGTGCACCGCGAGGACTACGTGGAGGCGGTCAAGGCCGCGTCCGTCGATCCGGCCGCGGCCGACCCGGCGTACGGGCTCGGGACCATGGACGATCCGGCGTTCGCCGGGATGCACGAGGTGTCCGCGCTGATCGCCGGGCAGTCGGTGGGGGCCGCAGAGAGTGTGTGGCGGGGGGACGCGCTGCACGCCGTGAACTTCTCGGGTGGCCTGCACCATGCGATGCCCGGGGCGGCGTCCGGGTTCTGCGTGTACAACGATGCGGCGCTGGCGATCGCGCGGCTGCTGGAGCTGGGCGCCGAGCGGGTCGTGTACGTGGATGTGGACGTGCATCACGGGGACGGGGTGCAGGCGGCGTTCTGGGAGGACCCGCGGGTTCTGACGATTTCGTTGCACGAGCATCCTCGTACGTTGTTCCCGCAGACCGGGTGGCCCGAGGAGACCGGGGCGGACGGGGCCGGTGAGGGGACGGCCGTGAATGTGGCGTTGCCGGCGGGGACCGGGGATGCGGGGTGGCTGCGGGCGCTGCATGCGGTGGTGCCGGAGTTGTTGGCGGAGTTCCGGCCGCAGGTGCTTGTGACGCAGCACGGGGCCGATACGCACTTCGAGGATCCGTTGGCGCATTTGGCCGTTTCCTTGGACGCGCAGCGGGCTGTGCAGGTCGCTTGCCACGAGTGGGCGCACGAGTACGCGGACGGGCGGTGGGTGGCCCTGGGTGGGGGCGGGTACGCCGTGGTGGATGTGGTGCCGCGGTCGTGGACGCATCTCGTGGGGATTGCGGCGGGGCGGGAGATCGCGCCCGAGTCGGTGATTCCTGAGGGGTGGCGGCAGGAAGTGTTCGCCCGTACGCGGCAGTTGGCTCCGCAGCGGATGACGGATGGGCGGTGGCCCGTGTCGTATCAGGGGTGGGAGGCGGGGTACGACCCCGCGGACCGGCTCGACCAGGCGGTTCTGGCTACGCGTAAGGCGGCGTATCCCTTGCGGGGGCTGTTGCCGTGATCGGCGGGCGGCGCCGGGGTCTTTGAGCGGTGCCGGGGTCGGCGCCTTCCGTAGGTGCGGCCTGCACCGGGGTGCCGCCTTGCCCACCCTGCCGCCCGATGGGGTCTCCCCTGCTCGAGGTTGTTCGAGAGCTTGGGGAAGGCAGATTGCCCAAGGCGGAAGGGCGTTACTCCGACCGTGGGGTGTTTGCTGGAAAGTGGGGGAACGGGGCGGGGCAATGGCGCAACATCACAAGGGTGTTGAGCGTCGGCGCCCTGCGGGCGCATCTGTTGGCGGCTCGGCTTGCCGGGCCCGTGGCGACCTCCCGTGAGGAGAGTCTGCGGAGCTACCGCCTGTTCGAGGCGCGGGATCCGCGAGTGATGCTCGGGCTCGACCCCGAGTGGGCTTGGGGGCACCGGGATCTGCTCGCGTTGATGGCGGACAAGTGTGGGGTTTCCGGGGACCCGGGGCACCGCACGGGGCACGATGTCATTGATCCGGAACGGACCCTGGCCGCGCTCGACGCGTTTGCGGAGCGCCTCGGCCGGGCCGCCGAGAGCCGTTCCCCAGTGCTGTTCGGGACGGGTCATCCGCATCGACTGCTCGGTTTCTACGCCGCGTTGGCGGACGCCCTGTCGGCGGTGGGCTGCCCCGTCCTCACCCCCGCGCAGGGTCGGAGTATCGACATAACGACCCGGTTCGGCCTACGCACGTACAACCTCGACTACGACCGAGGAGTCGCGCTGGTGCGAGAACCGGGCGCGTACCCGGTGCGAAGTGAGACCGGCGCGCACACCCACTCACCACTCCCGGTTCGGCTGGTGCTCGGTGCGCTTTCGGAGGCCGGCGAGCCGCTGCCCGAGCTGGTCATCGGGGACCACGGATGGGTCTGCGGTGCAGGTCAGTTGGGGTTTGACGCCATCGGTCTGGCCGATACGGACGATCCCGCCCTGTTCGTCGGTGAGGCCGAGGGACAGGTGTCCGTCGTCGTTCCACTTGATGACGCTGTGCGGTCTGATTACTACCGACCGCTTACTCGCTATGTACTCAATCGAGCGTGTCTGTCACAGTAGGCGGCCGATCGCTGCTCCTCTTCCCCACTCGCATCACCCGCCTCTACATTGGGGAGTGAGCACGCAACGACGTTGAGTCACCGGAAGGGGAAGCCGGTGGCCGTCGAGTGCGGAAGGTTCAGGTGTGTCATGGCTGCTGACCAGAGGCCTCTATCCGAGGTGGCGTTCCTGACCGTGGCGGAGGTCGCCGCGGTGATGCGAGTGTCGAAGATGACCGTGTACCGCTTGGTGCACAGCGGTCATCTGCCCGCGATCCGGGTGGGGAGGTCATTCCGAGTCCCGGAGAATGCGGTTCATGAGTACCTCCGTGACTCCTACGTGGGGGTGGACGCAGGCTGATCCAGGGGGTCCTGCGGACCTCGATTTCTGCTCGGCGCTCGGAGCGGGGTAGGCTAGCCCCTCGTAGGTCGTGTGGGCCCCAATGCAGCCCCGCACCGAGTGATTGTCCCTGCAACGCAGGGGTTGTCCGAGAAGTGAGCGAGGGTAGTCGTGGGCTCTGTCATTAAGAAGCGGCGTAAGCGGATGGCGAAGAAGAAGCACCGCAAGCTGCTGAAGCGCACCCGCGTGCAGCGTCGCAACAAGAAGTAAGCGGCAGCTGCTGTACAGCGCGCCTTGTGGCCCTTCCACCATCCGGTGGGAGGGCCACATTGCGTTGTGCGGACCGAGTGGCGACCGAGCGGGGGCGGCACTGCGTGACAGCTCCCTTGAACAGGCAATTGTTCACTTCGGAACCTCCCGTTACCTGCGAGTGTGGCCGTCGTCACTTCCTGCATCGAGCAGACATCACAGCGCAACATCGAACCGCTAACGTGGCCCGCAAGCAGTGATTGCGGAGCGCGGCGGGGCTGGGACGGAAGGTAGGCGCTGATCTTGGGCAAAGTCGTGCTCGTGACAGGGGTGGCCCGACAACTGGGCGGCCGGTTCGTACGCAGGATCCAGCGGGACCCCGAGGTGGACCGGGTGATCGGCGTGGACGCGGTGCCGCCGGCACACCATCTGGGCGGTGCCGACTTCCTGCAGGCCGACATCCGGCAGCCGACGATCGCGCGGGTGCTCGCCGAGTACTCCGTGGACACGGTCGTGCACATGGACGTGACGGGGACCCCGCTGGCCAGCGGCGGCCGCGGCACGGTCAAGGAGACCAACGTCATCGGCACGATGCAGCTGCTCGGCGCGTGCCAGAAGGCGCCGAACGTGAAGCGCCTGGTGGTGAAGTCCAGTACGAACGTCTATGGCTCCGCGCCGCGCGACCCGGCCGTCTTCACGGAGACGACGCCGCCGAAGTCGCTGCCGAGCGGAGGCTTCGCCAAGGACACCGTGGAGGTCGAGGGCTATGTGCGCGGGTTCGCCCGGCGCCGTCCCGATGTCGCGGTGTGTGTGCTGCGCTTCGCCAACATCCTTGGGCCGACGGCGGATTCGCCGCTCGCCGAGTACTTCTCGCTGCCGGTCCTGCCGACCGTGTTCGGCTACGACCCGCGGCTGCAGTTCGTGCACGAGGACGACGTGATCGAGGTGCTGCGGATCGCCTCGCACGAGCCGGCCCGCGCCACGTTGAACAGCGGCACGTTCAATATCGCCGGTGACGGTGTGCTGTTGCTGTCGCAGTGCTCGCGGCGGCTCGGCCGGCCGACGGTCCCGGTTCTCCTTCCCGCCGTGACCTGGGTGGGCGGCGCGCTGCGTACGCTGGGGGCGACGGACTTCTCGCCCGAGCAGATCCGGCTGCTCACGCACGGACGGATGGTGTCGACGGTCCAGATGCGCGACACACTGGGCTTTGAGCCCAAGTACACGACCGCGGAGGCCTTCGCGGAGTTCGTACGCGGCCGGGGCCCGGGACTGCTGCCGCCGCAGGCCCTCGCGGGGGCCGTCGACCGGATCGCCGCGCTGCCCTTCCTGAGCGGTGCCCGCACAGGTCCCAGCCACCCCCCGACGCAGAGCGCCAACTGAGGAGCGCATCAACGATGGCGGACGCCAAGGTCATTCCGTTCGACGACGACAGGTCGCGAGGGGCGGCGGCGAAGGGTGCCGCGCGCCGCGGCCGGGGCCCGGGGAGCGGCGGGCGACGCAAGGGCGAACCCGTGGCCGTACGGAAGGTGCGGCCCTTGCAGCAGCCACCGTCCGAATCCGCGCCCGAACCCGGGCCCGAGGAGCCGGGCGAGCCGTCGCAGGGCGGCGGCTGGGAGCGGAAGATCGCGGGCGGGCTCGCGTTTCTGCGGCGGCGGATCACCGGGGACTACGACGTCGACGAGTTCGGTTACGACGAGGAGCTCACCGACCAGGTCCTGATGTCGCTGCTCCGGCCGCTCGCGGAGAAGTACTTCCGGGTCGACGTGAAGGGCATCGAGAACATCCCGTCCGAGGGCGGGGCCCTGATCGTCTCCAACCACTCGGGGACGCTGCCGCTCGACGGCCTGATGATGCAGGTCGCCGTGCACGACAACCATCCGGCGAACCGCCACCTGCGGCTGCTCGCGGCCGACTTGGTGTTCATGCTGCCGGTGGTCAACGAGCTGGCGCGCAAGGCCGGGCACACGCTGGCCTGCGCGGAGGACGCGCAGCGGCTGCTCGAGAGCGGTGAGCTGGTCGGCGTCATGCCGGAGGGCTTCAAGGGCGTCGGCAAGCCGTTCAGCGAGCGGTACAAGCTGCAGCGCTTCGGGCGGGGCGGGTTCGTGTCGACCGCGCTGCGCGCCGGCACGCCGATCGTGCCGTGCTCGATCGTCGGGGCGGAGGAGATCTACCCGATGGTCGGCAACGCCAAGACATTGGCGCGGCTCCTCGGCTTCCCGTACTTCCCGATCACGCCCACGTTCCCGTGGCTGGGGCCGTTGGGCGCGGTGCCGCTGCCGACGAAGTGGACGATCCAGTTCGGCGAGCCGATCCCGACGGACGGCTACCCGCCGGAGGCGGCGGAGGACCCGATGCTGATGTTCAACCTGACGGACCAGGTCCGCGAACAGATCCAGCACACGTTGTACAAGTTGCTGGTGCAGCGGCGGTCGGTGTTTTTCTGAAGCCGTGTTCTTCTGAAGCGGTGTTCTTCTGAACGAGAACAGGGCCCGAGGCAAGCCTCGGGCCCTGTCTGCTGCGCGGTGCGCTACTTCGCGTCCTCGCCGTCGACGCCCAGGCCCGGCAGGAGGCCCGGGAGCAGCGGGGGCACCGTCACGTCCGGCTTCGGGGAGCCGGTGTCCGTGTCGGAGTCCGGGCTGTCGTCCGAGGAGGGCGGGGTCGTCTTGTCCTTCGGCGGGTCGAGAAGGCCGCCCGTGTTCTCGCCGAGCAGGCCCTCCTCGTCCTTGCCGGTGTCGGACGTGGACGGCTTCGGCTTCGTCGACGTCTTGCCGTCGTCGGAGGCGGAGCCGGATCCGGACGGGGTGGAGCTGCCGGTGTCCGGGGTGCCCGGCGACGTACCGTCCTGGCTGGTGCCCGGGCTCGTCGCGCCGCCCTTCTCGTCCGGGGTCCGCGGCAGCAGGGAGCGCAGCGGGCCGACTTCTTCGTCTATGGCGTCGAAGACCGAGCTGACCTGGTCCCGTACGTCTCCGAGCTGGACCGGCAGGCGGTCGCTCAGGGCCGTCCAGCTCTGCCTGTGCGCGTCGGAGAAGGTGGACAGGGCCTGGATCGGGCCGAGGGCGCCGTCGCGCTTGTACGCGTCGCTGAGGAGCCGGTGGCCCTCGGAGGCGTCGTACTGCACCCCGGAGAGCGCGCGCCTGACCTCACCCACGGACTCGTGGTCGAGCTGTCCGGTGCGGCCGCGCTCCATGAGCCGCCGCGCCTCGCTCAGCCGCGTCGACGCCTGGTCGAGGTAGGCCTGCCCCTTGTCGGAGTCGCTGTGCGCCATGCCCAGCTTGAGGTCCTCCATGCCGCGCTTGAGGCCGTAGAGGTGGTCGCCCGGCAGTGCGCTGGACGACGCCGCGGCCACACCGCTGAAGGCGCCCGCGGCCACGCCGACGGTGAGCCCGCCCGCCGCGATGCCCTTGCTCAGACGGGAGCGGGGCCGCAGCTTCCGCAGTGGACTCGCCCGGTGGGCGCCCTTGCCCTGGCGCTGCTTGGGTACGGAGGTGGCCGCGCCGCCCTCTTGGACCATGGCCTCCATGGCGGCGACGAGCTGCGCCCGCTGCACCATCTTGACCTCGGGATCGAACTCCGGCTTCGGCAGCTCGCCGAGAGCCGCGGCCAGGGACAGCAGCCCGCCCTCCTCGGCCGTCGCCGCATCGCTGCGCCGGGCGGCCGGTTCTTCTTCCGGTTGCTGCGCCGACGGGTCCTGGTCGGACTGGTCCTCCAGGGCCTGGGCGAAGGCGTTCGCCCGCCGGTGTGCCGAGACGTTCGCGATCACTGGCGGCACCTCCTCTCACTCATGACGGTCGACTTCCCAGGGGGTCCTGGGGTTGCACCCCGGACCCGGATACACACCAACGAGTGAGTGAATCCCGGTCGGGAGTGACCACAGGGAGCCTGCATCCCGCACAACGAGCGGCTCGGTACTTCGGTTACGCGCGAAAGGTGATCCGAGCGCGATCCCATCTCGCTTTCACCGTAGGTGAGTTGGAGACTGCGGGCAGTAACGGCCCCAGGGCTGAAGAAGAGGCCCCGGGGCTCAGCGGGCGTCGTCCGGCAGAAGGCGCGCCAGGGTGCGCACCGCCCGGTACTGGAGGGTCTTGATCGCGCCCTCGTTCTTGCCCATCGCGCGAGCGGTCTCGGCGACGGACAGGCCCTGCAGGAAGCGCAGCGTGACGCACTCCTGCTGCTGTGGGTTGAGGCGGCGCACGGCGTCGAGCAGCGCCGCGTTCGAGAGGGACTCCAGGACGGAGTCCTCGGGGGAACGCTCCACCTCGTTCGCATCGAGCATTTCGCCCGTGGTCACTTCGAGGCGGAAACGGCTCGACTTGAAGTGGTCCGCGACCAGGTTGCGCGCGATCGTGACCAGCCAGGCGCCGAAGTCGCGGCCCTGCCAGGTGAACGTGCCGATGCGGCGCAGCGCGCGCAGGAAGGTCTCACTGGTGAGGTCCTCCGCCGTCGCCTTTCCGCCGACGCGGTAATAGATATAGCGGTACACAGTGTCGCTGTACTGGTCGTAGAGCCGGCCGAACGCGTCGGCCTCGCCCCCTTGGGCGCGCTCGACCAGATCCATCATGCGGGCACTGTCGCTGTCGGCCGCGGGACGGCGGGCCGTAGGTGTGGCCGACCTGGCCGCGGTGCCCGAGGCGCCGGCGGACCCGGAACGGGCCCGTCTGCCGACGGTGGCCGCGGTCGAATCGGCCATGGCGAAACATGGCGAGGCAGGGGCGGGCACGGCCGACGCTGCCGCAGCGGCGAGGGCGGGGACGGCGTACGCGGTAGGGACGAAACCGCGCAAGCGGTCCACGACCGTCGCGTGCAGCGTTGCCAGGCCCGAGGCGTCAACCCCGACGTGTGGGTACACGGGACTCCCAGAGGCAGAGCTTCCATCACGTGCAGTGCGGGACCGTTCACCCGTCGTACTGACGCGTGGGTACCGGTTTGCGTCTGAGGAGAATAACGCTTCGTGCAGGGAGCACTACACCCAGTTGCTCAAATCACCGATTACGTCACTTCTGTAGTCGCTCGACGGCGTTTCAAGTACCAGAGAGTGACCACTTGTTGATCGATTACGTTCAAGTTCCGGCTCTGGTGGTGACGTGTTGTGGCCGAGTGGTACTTACAGGACTGGCGGGAGCGGGACACGGGTAAGACGGTCGGAATGTCGTCCTCGACCGCTCGGTGACCGTAGGCGACCGACCGTCAGCGACGGCGCCTGTGCAGTGCGATCGCCGCCGCCGTGCCGCCCGCGACCGCGCCGACGCCGGCCGCGGCGGGGATCCCGACCTTCGCGGCCTTGCGGCCCGTGCGGTAGTCCCGAAGGCGCCAGTCGCGCTCGCGCGCGTACTTGCGCAGCTTCGCGTCCGGGTTGATCGCGTACGGGTGGCCGACGAGCGAGAGCATCGGGATGTCGTTGTGCGAGTCGCTGTACGCGGCGCAGCGGCCGAGCTCCAGGCCCTCGGCGGAGGCGAGCGCGCGGACCGCCTCGGCCTTCGCGGGGCCGTGCAGCGGTTCGCCGACGAGCCTGCCGGTGTAGACGCCGCCGATGGACTCGGCGACCGTGCCGAGCGCGCCGGTCAGGCCGAGGCGGCGGGCGATGACCGTGGCGATCTCCACGGGCGCGGCCGTGACCAGCCAGACCTTCTGGCCCGCGTCCAGGTGGGCCTCGGCGAGGGCGCGGGTGCCGGGCCAGATCCGCTCGGCCAGGTACTCGTCGTAGATCTCCTCGCCGATGGACATCAGCTCGGCGACGCGGTGGCCCTTCACGATGGACAGGGCGCTGTTCTGCGCGTCCTGCATGTGCTCGGGGTCCTCGACGCCTGCGAGCCTGAACCAGGCCTGCTGCCAGGCGAATCGGGTCAGCTCCCGGCGCTCGAAGAACTTCCGCTTGTAGAGGCCGCGGCCGAAGTGGAAGATCGCCGCGCCCTGCATCACCGTGTTGTCCAGGTCGAAGAAGGCGGCGGCCTTGTCGTCGCCCGCGACCGGGAACTCCGGTTCTTGTAGGTCCTCGTCGACCGGCGGAGCCTGGTCCTCCAGCTCCTGGGAGGACTTGCGGGCGGCCTCGGCCGAAGCCTCGCCTGCCAGCACGCTCCGCGCGGTGGCGGAGCGCCTACGGGGTGTGAGCCATCCCATTCCATGCTTCGGCACGAAGTGCCTCCTACCGGGGTGGTGGTCGGGAGACGGGCGGGACATGTCGTGAGCATAGCCAGTCTGTTCGGGGGTTCCGGAGTCGCGCGGGTTTCGGGAGCCTGTCCGCACGTGAATTCTCGGCGACAGGAGGGCCGCGTGTGGGGCGAGAATGGCCGGTATGAGTCCCATTTTTCGCAACCGCGAGAAGAAGGATCCGCGTGAGCGGATCGTCACGCTGATCGGGAAGCCCGGCTGTCATCTGTGTGACGACGCACAGTCGGTGATCGAGAAGGTGTGCGCCGAGGTCGGCGCGGCCTGGGAGAAGAAGGACATCACCGAGGACGAGGAGCTGTACCGCAAGTACTGGGAACAGATCCCGGTCGTTCTCGTCGACGGAGCGCAGCACGATTTCTGGCGCGTGAAGGAGGAGCGGCTGCGGCACGCGCTCACTCGGTGACGGTCCGCGTACGAAGCCCCAGGTCGGTCGCGGCCGGCCGTGGTCCGGTCGCACAGGTCACTGACCGACCAGTCCAACTGGTCCCAAAAGTCGCTTAGGATCGGGGGCGGTTTTGGTCTCGGGGGCGTGGATCTTGGCAACGTTGAGGAGAGTGTGCCGTTTTGGCCTCCACAGGTGAGCAACGAAGCTACCTGCGCGCCGGTTCCAGGGAGGCGCGCGGGGCGCGCGTGAGCCCGGTCACGTTGGCCGGGCAAATCGGACACCATCTTTGTGCACGCGTTCACAAAGACATAGCCTGCATTCGACGGGGCGGTCGAGTAGCAGGGTGCCGCCCACAGCCCCGCTCTACCCGCAGGAGCACCGTGGCAACTGGCCGAACTCACCGACCGGCGACCCGCAGCCGAGGAATTCCCGAGGCCACCGTCGCCAGGCTTCCGCTGTACCTCCGAGCCCTCACCGCTCTGTCGGAACGCTCGGTACCCACGGTCTCCTCCGAGGAGCTCGCGGCCGCCGCGGGGGTCAACTCCGCGAAGCTGCGCAAGGACTTCTCGTACCTCGGTTCGTACGGGACCCGCGGCGTGGGCTACGACGTCGAGTACCTCGTCTACCAGATCTCACGCGAGCTGGGCCTCACGCAGGACTGGCCGATCGTGATGGTCGGTATCGGTAACCTCGGTGCGGCGCTTGCCAATTACGGTGGTTTCGCCTCGCGCGGCTTCCGCGTCGCGGCCCTGATCGACGCCGATCCGGCGATGACCGGCAAGTCCGTCGCGGGCATGGCCGTGCAGCACGCCGACGACCTCGAGAAGATCATCGACGAGAACGGCGTCTCCATCGGCGTCATCGCGACCCCGGCCGGTGCCGCGCAGCAGGTCTGCGACCGGCTCGTCGCCGCCGGGATCACCTCCATCCTGAACTTCGCGCCGACGGTGCTCTCCGTTCCCGACGGCGTCGACGTGCGCAAGGTCGACCTCTCCATCGAGCTGCAGATCCTCGCCTTCCACGAGCAGCGCAAGGCCGGCGAGAGCCCGGTGGAGGAGGCCGAGGGCGCGGTGGGTCTCGAAGGCCCGGCCGCCAAGGTCACCAAGCCCGCCGCCGAGAGGCACAACGACGAGCGCAAGGGACCCGACGGGGACGTGCCCGCCGTGATGCCGGCATGAGTCTCCTCGTCGTAGGTCTGAGCCACCGCAGCGCCCCTGTCAGCGTTCTGGAGCGTGCCGCGCTGAACGCGGACACCCAGGCGAAGCTGCTGCAGGACACGCTCGCCGCCGAACCGGCCGCCGAGGCCGCGGTGCTCGCGACCTGCAACCGCATCGAGCTGTACGCGGACGTGGACAAGTTCCACGCCGGTGTCGCCGAGCTGTCGACGCTGCTCGCGCAGCACAGCGGTGTGGGCCTCGAAGAGCTCACTCCCTATCTTTATGTGCACTACGAGGACCGGGCGGTGCACCACCTGTTCTCGGTGGCGTGCGGGCTCGACTCGATGGTGGTCGGCGAGGGCCAGATCCTCGGCCAGATCAAGGACACCCTCGCGCGCGCCCAGGAGCTGCACTCCGCGGGCAAGCTCCTCAACGACCTCTTCCAGCAGGCCCTGCGGGTGGGCAAGCGCGCCCACTCGGAGACCGGGATCGACCGTGCCGGGCAGTCGCTCGTCACCTTTGGCCTCGAGCAGCTCGCCGCCGGGCAGTCGGTGGACGCGTGGGCGCAGGGCAAGCGGGCGCTCGTGATCGGCGCCGGCTCGATGTCCTCGCTCGCCGCGGCCACGCTCGCGCGGGCCGGAGTGGCCGAGGTCGTCGTCGCCAACCGGACGGTGGAGCGCGCCGACCGCCTTGTAGAGATCTTGAACGAGGCCGGTACGGCGGCCCGTGCGGTCGCGATGGACGCCGTGGCGGACGAACTGACACGTGCCGACGTCGCCATCTCCTGCACCGGTGCGACCGGTCTCGTCCTGACCGCCGAGGCCATACGTTCCGCCGTCGCGGGCCGCACGCCGACCGCGGGCAGCGAGGTGCCCGGCTCCACGACTCCCGCCGCAGGCAAGGCCGGAAGCGACAGCCGCTCTGCCGAGACGGTGCGCGGCGGCTTCTCCGTCGAGGGCGAGGCCGCGGTCGCCGGCTTCGACGCCGCAGCCCTTGAGCAGCACGGCGCCTGGGTCGACAACGCGCCCGGTGAGCAGGTCCGCCTCTCCGAGGCCGAGACCATCGCCGCCCTCGCCGTCGCCGGACGGGTGCCGGAGATGCGCCGCGAGCGCACCCCCGAGCCCGTACGACAGGTGGCGCTGGCCCTGCTCGACCTGGCGATGCCGCGGGATGTCGACGCGGCCGCGCACCGGATCGACGGGGTCCGCCTCGTCGACATCGAGTCGCTCGCCGACGCCTCCGCGGACGCCCCCATGGCCGCCGACGTCGACCTGGTGCGGACCATCGTGGCCGACGAGGTCGCCGCGTTCGGTGCCGCGCAGCGGGCCGCGCACATCACGCCGACCGTCGTCGCGCTGCGCACGATGGCCGCGGACGTGGTGGCGAGCGAGATCGCCCGGCTCGACGGCAGGCTCCCCGGCCTGGACGAGAAGCAGCGCGCGGAGATCACCCAGACCGTGCGGCGCGTGGTGGACAAGCTGCTGCACGCGCCGACCGTACGGGTCAAGCAGCTGGCCGCCGAGCCCGGCGGTGCCGGGTACGCGGACGCCCTGCGGACCCTGTTCGACCTGGACCAGGAGACGGTCGCCGCCGTTTCCCGGGCCACCCCCCACGAAGCAGAAGGCAAGAATCGAGGCCCGGCATGACCGCCGAGAAAGCCCTGAGGCTGGGCACCAGGCGCAGCAAGCTGGCCATGGCCCAGTCCGGGCAAGTGGCCGAAGCCGTACGTCAGTTGACCGGCCGCGAGGTCGAGCTTGTGGAGATCACCACGTACGGTGACACCTCCCGCGAGCACCTCGCGCAGATCGGCGGCACCGGAGTCTTCGTCACCGCGCTGCGCGACGCGCTCGCCCGGGGCGAGGTCGACTTCGCGGTGCACTCCCTCAAGGACCTGCCGACCGCGCAGCCCGCTGAGCTGGCCCTCGCCGCCGTACCGGTGCGCGAGGACCCGCGGGACGTGCTGATCGCGCGCGACGGACTGAAGTTCACGGATCTCCCCGAGGGTGCCCGCGTGGGTACCGGTTCGCCGCGCCGCATGGCGCAGCTGAACGCGTACGCGCGCAGCCACGGCATACGGATCGAGACCGTGCCGATCCGTGGGAACATCGACACCCGGATCGGCTTTGTCGAGAAGGGCGAGCTGGACGCGGTGGTCCTCGCGGCCGCAGGGCTCAGCCGTACCGGTCGCAGCGAGGAAGTCACCGAGTTCCTCCCGACCGACATGATTCTGCCCGCCCCCGGCCAGGGGGCACTGGCCATCGAGTGTGCCGCCGACAACGGTGAACTCGTGGCCATGCTCGCCGAGTTGGACGACCCGCTCACGCGGGCCGCCGTGACCGCCGAGCGAACCCTGCTCGCCGCCCTGGAGGCCGGCTGCAGTGCACCTGTGGGTGCGCTGGCCGACCTGCTGGCCGACGGGCAGACTGCCAAGGAAATGCGCCTGCGCGGCGTCGTCGGTACCACCGACGGCTCCGAGCTGGTGCAGCTGACCACCACCGGTCCCGTGCCCTCGTCCGAGGACGAGGCGCTGGCACTCGGGCGGGAACTCGCCGCCGAGATGCTGGCCAAGGGTGCGGCCGGTCTGATGGGGGAGCGAGCACGATGAGCCCCACCACCGCTGTATCGACCGCCTGGGCACCTGGGCACGTCACCTTCCTGGGTGCGGGTCCCGGAGATCCGGGACTGCTGACCCTCAGGGCCGTGGAGGCCCTGTCCCGAGCGGATGTGCTGATCGCCGAGCCCGAAGTGCTCGACGTCGTGCGGACGCATGCCAAGGCCGGCGTGACCGTCCTCGACGCCACGGGTGCCCCGGAGCGCCCGGCGACCGCTGACGGCTCGTCAACTGCCGTCGTGGTCCCGGCTCTGAGGGACTGGGCCAATCTTGTCATGGAGGCCGCACGGGGCGGCAAGCGGGTCGTGCGTGCGGTCACCGGGGACCCCGGCCTCGACACGTACGCGGCCGAGGAGATGCTGGCCTGCGCGACCGCCGGCATCACCTTCGAGGTCGTGCCCGGCATCGCGGCGGCCGTGGGCGTGCCCGCGTACGCCGGAGTGCCGCTCCGTGACCAGCAGGGCGCCGACGTCCGCTTCGTGGACGCGGCCACCGCATCCGAGCGCTGCTGGACCGAGGTCGGCGCGTCCGACGGCACGGTCGTCGTGTCGACGACGCTCGACTCGGTGGGCTCCGCGGCCGGTGAGCTGGTGGCGGCGGGCCGCAAGCCCGACACCCCGCTGTCCGTGACGGTCGCCGGTACGACGACGCGCCAGAAGACCTGGACGGCGACGCTCGGCACCATCGCGCAGACGCTGAAGCAGGCCAAGGTGCTGCCGTCGCCGGAGGGCAACCGCCCGGTGATAGCCGTGGTCGGCGAGCGTTCCGCAGCCGCCCAGCGCGACCAGCTGTCGTGGTTCGAGTCGAAGCCGCTGTTCGGCTGGCGCGTGCTCGTCCCGCGGACGAAGGAGCAGGCGGTCTCGCTCTCCGACCAGCTTCGTTCCTACGGCGCCGTGCCGCACGAGGTGCCGACCATCGCGGTCGAGCCGCCGCGCACGCCGCAGCAGATGGAGCGCGCGGTCAAGGGCCTGGTGACGGGCCGCTACGAGTGGATCGCCTTCACCTCGGTGAACGCGGTCAAGGCCGTCCGCGAGAAGTTCGAGGAGTACGGGCTCGACGCCCGCGCCTTCGCCGGGATCAAGGTCGCGGCGGTGGGCGACCAGACGGCGCAGGCCCTCATCGCCTTCGGCGTGAAGCCGGACCTGGTGCCGAGCGGCGAGCAGTCGGCCGCGGGTCTCCTGGAGGACTGGCCGCCGTACGACCCGGTCTTCGACCCGATCGACCGCGTCTTCCTGCCGCGTGCCGACATCGCGACCGAGACCCTCGTCGCCGGGCTCATCGAGCTGGGCTGGGAGGTCGACGACGTCACGGCGTACCGGACCGTGCGCGCGTCGCCGCCGCCGGCGGACACGCGTGAGGCGATCAAGGGCGGCGGTTTCGACGCCGTTCTGTTCACGTCGTCGAGCACGGTGCGCAACCTGGTCGGCATCGCGGGCAAGCCGCACAACGTGACGGTGATCGCCTGCATCGGCCCGGCGACCGCCAAGACGGCCGAGGAGCACGGCCTGCGGGTCGACGTGATGGCTCCGGAGCCGTCGGTGCTCAAGCTGGCGGCCGCGCTTGCCGACTTCGGCACCAAGCGGCGGGTTGCCGCGATCGAGGCGGGTGACCCGGTCACCCGGCCCAGCGAGCGGCGACCCGGGTCGCGGCGCAGGCGCGCGGCTCCGTAAGGAAGAGTGTGGGGCGGGCATTTTCCGGGCTTACGGGTCCGGGTGCCCGCCCTTCCGGTTTACTCCGTTTTCCGGGCACGGCCCTACCTGGGCCCCGGTCGGCCTGCTTGTCCGGCTGGGGGTTCGGGGGTCGTCCCCCGGGAGAACACAGCACGTAGGTAGAGGTGGCAGGTTCAGTGACTCGGTACGGTTCTTTCCCCGGTTCGCGGCCGCGGCGGCTGCGGACGACTCCCACCATGCGGCGCATGGTCGCCGAGACGCGGCTGCATCCGTCCGACCTGATCCTCCCCGCGTTCGTGCGCGAGGGGATCGACGCCCCGGTGGAGATCGGCTCGATGCCGGGCGTGTACCAGCACACCCGTGACTCCCTGAAGAAGGCGGCGGCCGAGGCCGCGGAGGCGGGTGTCTCCGGGATCATGCTGTTCGGCGTGCCGCTGGACGAGAAGAAGGACGGGCGGGGCACGGTCGGTACCGACCCCGACGGCATCCTGCAGCTCGCGCTGCGCGACGTCCGCTCCGAGGTCGGCGACGACCTGCTCGTCATGTCCGACCTGTGCCTGGACGAGTTCACGGACCACGGCCACTGTGGCGTCCTCGACGAGCAGGGCCGGATCGACAACGACGCGACGCTGGAGCGGTACGCGGAGATGGCGCAGGTCCAGGCGGACGCGGGCGCGCACATCGTGGGCCCGAGCGGCATGATGGACGGTCAGATCGGCGTCGTACGCGATGCGTTGGACCAGATCGGGCGCGAGGACGTCGCCGTGCTCGCCTACTCGGTGAAGTACTCCTCCGCCTTCTACGGCCCGTTCCGCGAGGCCGTCGGCTCCTCGCTCAAGGGTGACCGCAAGACGTACCAGCAGGACCCGGCCAACATCCGGGAGTCCCTGCGGGAGCTGGCGCTCGACCTCGAAGAGGGCGCCGACATGGTGATGGTGAAGCCGGCGGGTCCGTACCTCGACATCCTGGCTCGGGTGGCCGACGAGGCGGACGTGCCGGTCGCCGCGTACCAGATCAGTGGTGAGTACGCGATGATCGAGGCGGCGGCGCAGCGGGGCTGGATCGAGCGGGACAAGTCGATCATGGAGTCGCTGCTCGGTATCAAGCGGGCCGGCGCGAACATGATCCTCACGTACTGGGCCACGGAAGTGGCGCGCAAGCTGGACTGACGTTTCCGGGGTGCGCGGGGTGGTCCGTGCCGGAAGAATTCCGGCATGACCACGAACTCGATGTCCGCGCGGGGCCTCAACAGGTCGACTCTGGCCAGGCAGCTGCTGCTCGACCGGGCAGCGGTTGGGGCCGAGGAGGCACTACGGCGGGTTGTCGCGCTCCAGGCGCAGCAGCCCGCTTCGCCGTATGTGGCGCTGTGGAACCGGGTGGCGGGGTTCGATCCGGCGGACCTGGACGCGGTGTTCGGGGACTTCCGGGCGGTGAAGTCGACGCTGATGCGGATCACGCTGCACGCCGTGCATGTCGACGACTACCGGGACTTCCGGGCGGCGGTGGAGCCGACGGTGCGGGGTGCGCGGCTGGGGGATCCGCGGTTCCGGGCGTCGGGGTTGGTGGCGGAGGACGCGGATGCGTTGCTGCCGGAGCTGCTGCGGATGGCCGAACGGCCGCGTACCACAGGGGAGTTGACGGAGTGGTTCACGGGGCGGGCCACCGGGGAGAAGGTGGTGACCGCCTGCCGCATGCTGCGCCAGTACGCGCCGCTGTGGCACGCGCCGGTGGCCGGCTCGCCGTGGTCGTACGCCTCCGACAAGCGGCAGTCGTTCGTGGCGGCGGAAGCGGGGCGGCGCCCGCGACTGCGGGACCCGGAGGCGATGGCCGAGGGACTGCGGTCCCTGATCCGCCGCTACTTGGCGGGGTTCGGGCCCGCGTCGGTGGCGGACATGGCCCAGTTCGCCCTCGTCCAGAAGGGCCGGGTGCGGGCGGCGCTCGACGAGGACCTGGAGCAGCTGAGCGGGCCGGGCGGCGAGGTGCTGTACGACGTGCCGGGCGGGGTGCTGCCCGGAGCCGAAGTCCCTGCCCCACCGCGTCTGTTGGCGATGTGGGACAGCGTCCTGCTCGCGTACGCGGACCGGGGCCGGGTGCTCCCGCCGGAGTACCGCAAGCACGTGACCCGGGTGAACGGCGATGTACTCCCGACGGTCCTCGTGGACGGCTACGTGGCCGGTGTCTGGCGTCTCGCCGCGGACGGCGGCGGCGTGGAGGTGGGCGCGTTCCGGCCCTTGCCGAAGCGGACGTGGTCCGATCTGGAGGCCGAGGCCCAGGGCGTGGCCCGCCTGCTGGCGGAGCGGGATCCGGGGGCGTACCGGCGCTATGACCACTGGTGGGAGAAGGGGATGCCGGTGGTGGAGACGCGGGTGCTGGCGCCCGGGTCGGCATGACGAAGGGCCCCAGGACACACCTCGGCCGCGGCGGTTCCCCCTTGGTCCGCCGCGGCCGATCCCCGTCGGGATGGTGGTCTAGTTGGGCTCGGACGTCACGTGGGTGTTGTCCGGCTTGAGCTCGCCGTCGTCCGCTGCGACAGCAGCCGGCTTGCTGGTCACGTGGGTGTTGAGCGGCTGGATGTCCTCGCCGTCCTCACCACCCGTGACGTGGGTGTTGTTCGGCTCGACGACCGGGTCCGGTTCTGTGCTCATGGTGATGCCTCCCCTGTGGGCGTGCTGGGCTGGACTGGGACGAGCCCAACCGGCCGCTCCCCCGTGGGCGGCCGGTTGGACCGCGGGCACTCACCCGGACTTCAGGTGAAGCGGCCCGTCCGGCGGTCCGTCTGCCCCCCGACGCGACGGCCCGGCAAGAATGAGACTGCACCCTCGCGATAAACGAACGATGAACGTCCCGAGGGACCGCTCTGAGGGGCCGCTCCGAGGGATCGCCCCGAGGGAGCGTCGCGGCTGAAGTCGCCGCTCGCTACGACGCCTTGGCCGGCGCCAGGAGTGACCGTACGTCAACGGCCTCCGGCGAGCCCAGTTCCTCGTAGATGTCGAGGGCCTCGCGCCAGCAGACCTCGGCGCGGCCCGATTGGCCGAGGTCCCTGAGGGCCTTGCCCAGGACGGTGAGTACGTTGCCCCGGCGCCACGCCCCGCCGATGCCGCGCAGCATCGTCAGCGCCGATTCGGCGTTGCTCGCGGCGCGCGTCGGCTGCTGGGCGTTCAGGTCCACCTCGGCCAGCCGGCACAGGGCCATGCCCTCCCAGAGCCGCTGGCGGCTGTTCCGGAAGATGACGAGCGCCTGCTCCAACTGCTCGGTGGCGGCCGCGTGTTGGCCCGTGCTGCCCAGTGCGAGGCCCAACGCGTAGCGGCCGTTCGCGACCCGGAGGGAGTGGCCGAGCCGCTCGTAGATCTCCGTGCCCTGCCGGGCGAGGGTGACCGCGGAGTCCGCGCGGCCGGTGGCCAGGTGGATCCGGGACAGGTTGCACAGGGGGCTGGCCGAGCCGGCCAGGTCCCCGCACGTCGTGAACTCCTTTATGGCCCGGTTGAAGTAGACCTCGGCGTCCTTGTGGCGGCTTTGGTAGAAGGCGATGTTCCCCAGGATGTTCGCCGCCCAGCAGCGCGCCAGCGGGTCGTCATGGGTCTCGGCGAGGGCGAGCGCCTGGTGCGCCTCCTGCTCGGAGCGGTCGAAGGCGCCCGAGAAGAGCCGTGCGTTGCTCAGCACCACGCAGGCCCTGCCCTCGCCCCGGACGTCGGCCATCGCCTGGGAGGCCTCGTGCAGCAGGGCGGCCGTCGCCTCGTACTCCTTCGCGTTGGCACCCGACTCGGCCAGGTCGACCGCCGCCCACAAGAGGTCGATGCCTCGGCGCAGGGTGCCCTTCCCGGTCGCCTGCCGGGCGCAGGCGAGGAGCGGAACCGCCTCGTTGTAGAGCCAGTCACGGCCCGTCTGCCGGTCGTCGAAGGAGAGCCCCGCATGGACGGTCGGCGTCAGGTGGTCCACCAGCCGGTCGCCGGGACGCTCGATCGAGTACACCTCTGCCGCCGTCGCCAGATAGAAGTCCAGCAGGCGGGAGAGCGCCCCGTCCCGGTCCGTGCTCGTCTCGTCCCGTTCCGCGCACGCACGCGCGTAGAGGCGTACGAGGTCGTGGTAGCGGTAGCGGCCCGGGGCGGCGGATTCCAGGAGGGAGGTGTCGACCAGGGACTCCAGGACGTCCTCCGTCGACTCGATGTCGAGGTCCAGGACCGCGGAGGCCGCCGCGAGGGAGATGTCGGGGCCGTCGGCGAGGCCGAGGAGGCGGAAGGCGCGGGACTGGGCCGGCTCCAGTTGGCCGTAGCCGAGTTCGAAGGTGGCCTTGACCGCGAGGTCGCCGGCCTGGAGCTCGTCGAGGCGGCGGCGCTCGTCGGCGAGCTTCGCGGCGAGGACCGAGACCGTCCATGTGCGGCGGGCCGCGAGGCGGGAGGCCGCGATGCGGATCGCCAGGGGGAGGAAGCCGCAGGCCGCGACGACGTCGAGCGCCGCCTTGCGTTCCGATGTCACGCGCTCCTCGCCGACGATGCGGGTGAAGAGGAGCAGTGCCTCGTCGGGCGACATGACGTCCAGGTCCACCAGGTGCGCGCCCACCAGGTCGACCATCCGGACGCGGCCCGTGATCAGCGCCGCGCAGCCCGCCGTGCCGGGCAGCAGCGGCCTGACCTGCGCCGCGTCCCGCGCGTTGTCGAGGAGGACCAGGGTCCGGCGGCCGTCGAGGGTCGAGCGGAACAGGGCCGAGCGCTCCTCCAGGGACTCGGGGACCGCCGACTCCGGGACGCCGAGCGCGCGGAGGAAGGAGCCGAGGACCGTCTCGGGTTCGGCGCAGCGCGGGCTCGTGCCCTGGAGGTCCACGTAGAGCTGGCCGTCGGGGAACGCGGCGCGCGCCGCGTGCGCCACGTGCACGGCGAGGGTGGTCTTGCCGACGCCACCGATGCCCGCCACCGCCGAGACCGCCATCACCGAGCCGGTGCCCGATTCGGAGGACGCGGCGGCGAGCGTCTCGCTGAGTTCCGTCACGAAGGACGCGCGGCCCGTGAAATCCGGAACCGTGGCCGGAAGTTGGGCCGGGCGCTGCGGTGTCTGCGAGGGCTCAGGTGGCTGCGCCGAGGGCTCCGCCAGGGACGGGTCCGCCTGGAGGATGCGCTGCTGGAGCTCCGAGAGGCCGGCGCGCGGGTCCACCCCGAGCTCGTCGGCGAGGAGGCGGCGGGTGTCCGCGTAGACGGCGAGGGCCTCCGCCTGGCGGCCCGAGCGGTAGAGCGCGAGCATCAGCAGTTCGCGCAGGCGCTCGCGGAGGGGGTGGTCCGCGGTGAGCGCGGTGAGGGCCGAGACCGCCTCCGCGTGGCAGCCCTGCTCCAGGTCCATGTCGAGGCGGTTTTCCAGGAGTTGGAGGCGCCATTCGTCGAGGCGGGCGCGCTCCGTCTCCGCGTGCGGACCCGGTACGTGGGCCAGCGGTTCGCCGTCCCAGAGGTCGAGCGCCTCGTTCACCAGCGTCCGCGCCCGGCACAGGTCGGCGGACTGCCGCGCCCGCTCGGCCTGCGCCGCCAGCTCCTCGGCCGCCACGAGGTCAAGGGCGTCGGGCCGCGCCATCCGCAGCGCGTAGCCGCCGGCCTCGGTCTCCAGGACGCCGGGGCCGAGGATCTTGCGCAGCCGTGAGGCGTACGTGCGGATCGCGGCCAGCGCCTGCGACGGGGACTCCTCGCCCCATACGGAGTCGATGAGTTCGGCCGCCGTCGCCGTGCGCCCCTGGCGCAGCAGGAGGGCGGCGAGGAGGGCGCGCTGCTGCGGGGAGCCGGTGGACAGGGGCTCTCCGCCGCGCCAGGCCCGCACCGGTCCGAGCACGCTGAAGCGCAGGTCGGCGCCGGTGGCCGGGGCCGCGTCCGAGGGGTCCTCGGGCGGGGCGGCACGCCGCTGCTCCGGTACCCGCGGTCCACCGGCCATCTTCACTGCTCCCTGCTGCCACGTCCGCACATCATTCTGCCGCGCCGTCCAACCGGCGCGCCGTGTCGCGCGCACATCAAAGACAACTCCCGTCAGTTTGCCTTGTTCCTGACGGAAACGTCAGCCATGGAAGGCACCCATCACAGAGACCTCACGCACGGGCCATCGGGAACCACTGGGTCCCCACTAGCTGACGGGTCGTCAGATCGGCGCTACCGTGAGCGCATGGAGACCACGGAGACAGAAAGCACCCGAAACGTTCAAACTCCCCTGGAATCGGCCGACTTCCCGCGAATCATCTCCGTCGACGACCACACGGTGGAGCCGCCGAACGTCTGGTCCGACCGGCTGCCGAAGAAGTTCCGCGACACCGGGCCCCGTATCGTCCGCGCCCCTCTGAAGGAAATGACCTTCCTGGGCGGGAAGTTCGCGCCGGTCATGGGCGCGCCCGGCGACGACGGGCCGATCGGCGACTGGTGGGTGTACGAGGACCTGCACCGGCCGCTGACCAGGCTCGACACGGCGGTGGGCTACGACAGGGACGAGATCAAGCTGGAAGTCATCACGTACGAGCAGATGCGGCCCGGGTCGTTCAGCGTGCCGGAGCGGCTCGCCGACATGGACGTCAACCACGTCCAGTCCGCGCTCTGCTTCCCCACGTTCCCGCGCTTCTGCGGGCAGACGTTCACGGAGGCCAAGGACCGGGAGCTCGGGCTGCTCGGCGTCCGGGCGTACAACGACTGGATGGTGGAGGAGTGGTGCGGGCCCGAGGCGCAGGGGCGGCTCATACCGCTGACCCTCGTACCGCTGTGGGACCCCGAGTTGGCGGCGGCCGAGGTGCGGCGCAATGCCGCGCGCGGGGTGCGGGCGGTCGCGTTCTCGGAGATTCCGCCGCATCTCGGGCTGCCGTCCATCCATACGGACGAGTGGGATCCGTTCCTCGCGGCGTGCGCCGAGACCGGGACCGTCATCGCCATGCACATCGGGTCCAGCAGCAAGATGCCGTCGACGTCGCCGGACGCGCCGCCGGCCGTCGGGTCGACCATCACCTTCGCCAACTGCTGTTTCTCGATGGTGGACTGGCTGATGAGCGGCAAGTTCGAGCGGTTCCCGAGCCTGAAGATCATGTACGCGGAGGGGCAGATCGGGTGGATCCCGTACATCCTCGAGCGGGCCGACGTGGTCTGGGAGGAGAACCGGGGCTGGGGCGGCGTCGCCGACAAGGTGCGCAAGCCGCCGTCGGAGTACTTCGCCGAGCACGTCTTCGGCTGCTTCTTCGACGACGCGTTCGGGCTGAAGAACCTCGACTCGATCGGGGTCGGGAATGTTCTGTACGAGACGGACTATCCGCACTCGGACTCCACGTGGCCCAAGTCGAAGGAGGTCGGTGAGGCGCAGATGGGGCACCTGGCGCCGGATGTGGTGGACCGGCTGGTGCGGGGCAATGCGATTGACCTGCTCGGTCTGGATCGGGATGGGTGCTGGAGGCCCTGATCGGGGGGCGGGTGTGGGGTGGCGGGGGCCGGGTGGCGGGGGCCGGGGGCTCGGTGCTCGGTGCTCGGTGCCCGGAGGCGGGGTTGCGGTCGCGGGGCTCTGCCCCGGGCCCCGCTGCTCAATCGCCGCAGGGGCTTTATTTGGGCCCCGCGCCTCGATCGCCGGCCGGGCTTGAAAGATCGGGGCTCTGCCCCGGACCCCGCGCCTCAATCGCCGGCGGGGCTTTATTTGGGGCTCTGCCCCATACCCCGCTGCTCAATCGCCGCAGGGGCTCTATTTGGGGCCCCGCGGGCTCTCGTCACCAGAGCGGGGATTGATTTGGGGCTCCGCCCCGGGGGGCCGGGGCGGAGCCCCGTGGCGTGGGACCGTGCGAGAACTCTTGCCTGACGCACCGTCAGACCTCAGGATGTTGCGCATCCGCCGAATGTGACGGACCGTCAGGAAACCTAGTGGCAGGGGTTCTCATGGCTTCGCTCGCCTACGGGATGCAGCTCCCGATTCAGTCCCAGAGCGCCATCTACGCCGAACCCTGGGAGGCCGGCGCCGGTGTGGAGGATCTCGCAGAGGTCGCCCGCACCGCCGACCGGAGCGGGTTCGACTACATCGCGAGCTGCGACCACGTCGCCATCCCGCGCCGGCTCGCCGACGCCATGTCGACGACCTGGTACGACCCCGTCGCCACGCTCGCCTTCCTGGCCGGCATCACCGAGCGCGTGCGGCTGCTCAGCCACGTCGCGGTCGTCGGCCTGCGGCATCCGCTCGTCTCGGCCAAGCAGTACGCGACCCTCGACCACCTCAGTGGCGGGCGGCTCGTCCTGGGCGTCGGGGCCGGGCACGTACAGGAGGAGTTCGAGGCGCTTGGCGTCGACTTCGCGCGGCGCGGCGCCGTGCTCGACGAGAGCGTGGACGCGTTGAAGGCCGCGCTCGGACCCGAGGAATTCCCCGTGCACAAGGGGGAGTTGTTTCGGTTCGAGGGGCTTGGGCAGCGGCCGAGGCCCGCCCAGGCGCGCGTGCCGATCTGGGTCGGCGGCTCCTCCGCCCCCGCCGTGCGCCGGGCCGCGCTCAAGGGCGACGGGTGGCTGCCGCAGGGCGACCCGCGGGACCGGCTCCCGCAGCAGATCGAGAAGCTGCGGCGGCTGCGCGCCGAGGCCGGGATCGAGGCGCCGCTCACCGTGGGCGCGATCACCGAGCCGCTGTACATGGGCGAGCCGACGTGGGACGTCGGGCGGCGCACCCTGTCCGGTTCGGGCGAGGCGATCGCCGAGTCGCTGCGGGCCTACGCCGCGATGGGCGTCCGGCAGATCCAGATCCGCTTCCGCAGCCGGACGCGCGAGGAACTCACCGACCAGATGGCGGCCTTCGCCGCCGATACCGCTCCGCACCTGAACGACGTCACCTGATCGACGTCATCCGATCGACGTCATCCGATCGACGTCATCCGACCGACGTCAACTGACCGACAAGTTAAGGGGTTTGACGCATGGGCAAGCTCGACGGACGCGTGGTCCTCATCACCGGTGCGGCGCGCGGACAGGGGGAGCAGGAGGCACGGCTCTTCGCCTCGGAAGGGGCGAAGATCGTCGTCGCCGATGTGCTCGACGATCAGGGCGAGGCCGTCGCCAAGGACATCGGCAACGGAAACGCCGTCTACGTACACCTGGACGTGAGCAAGGAGGAGGACTGGGTCGCCGCCGTCGGCTCGGCGAAGGCCGCCTTCGGGAAGATCGACGGGCTCGTCAACAACGCGGGGATTCTGCGGTTCAACGAGCTGGTTTCGACGCCTCTGGATGAGTTTCAGCAGATCATTCAGGTCAATCAGGTGGGGGCGTTTCTGGGAATCAAGACCGTCGCGCCCGAGATCGGTGCCGCGGGCGGCGGGTCGATCGTCAACACCTCCTCGTACACGGGGGTGACGGGCATGGCGTACGTCGGCGCGTACACCGCCACCAAGCACGCCATCGTGGGGCTCACGCGGGTCGCCGCGCTGGAGCTGGCCGCGCAGAAGATCCGCGTCAACGCCGTCTGCCCCGGCGCCATCGACACCGCCATGAGCAACCCCTCCCAGCTCGACCCCGAGGCCAACACCGAGGAGGCGGCCCAGGCGCTCGACGACCTGTACCGCAAGCTCGTGCCGCTCGGCCGGGTCGGGAAGCCGGAGGAGGTCGCGCGGCTCGCGCTCTTCCTCAGCTCCGAGGAGGACTCGGCGTACATCACCGGGCAGCCGTTCGTCGTGGACGGCGGGTGGCTGGCGGGCGTCAGCGTGCTGTGACCGCCCGTCCCCTTTCGAATCGAACTCTCGCTTGAACCCTTCGGGCCACCTCTCCAGCAGTAGCTGACGATGCGTCAGGTATTGACGGTGGGCGGGTCCGGTGGAACAGTCGATCCAACCAATCTGACGATGCGTCAGAAACTGACGAGGACGGTGAACCTCCTTGGAATTCGGGCTCTTTGTACAGGGATACTTGGGCAAGCAGGCGCTGACCGACCCGACGGCCGAGCACCGCGCGCTCATGAACGAGACCGAGTACGTCATCCAGGCGGACAAGTCCGGCTTCAAGTACGCCTGGGCGTCCGAGCACCACTTCCTGGAGGAGTACTCGCACCTTTCCGCGAACGATGTGTTCCTCGGGTACCTGGCCCATGCGACCGAGCGCATTCACTTGGGCTCCGGCATCTTCAATCCGCTCGCGCCGGTCAACCACCCGGTGAAGGTCGCCGAGAAGGTGGCCATGCTCGACCACCTCAGCGAGGGGCGGTTCGAGTTCGGCAGCGGGCGCGGCGCCGGCTCCCACGAGATCCTCGGGTTCATGCCGGGTGTGACCGACATGAACTACACCAAGGAGATCTGGGAAGAGACCATCCGCGAGTTCCCGAAGATGTGGCTCCAGGACGAGTACGTCGGGTTCAAGGGCAAGCACTGGGAGCTGCCGCCCCGCAAGATCCTGCCCAAGCCGTACGGGAAGTCGCACCCCGCCATGTGGTACGCCGCCGGGTCGCCGCCGTCGTACGCCATGGCGGCCAAGAAGGGGCTCGGCGTGCTGGGCTTCAGCGTGCAGAAGGTCTCCGACATGGAGTGGGTGCTCGAGCAGTACAAGACCGCCATCCAGGACCCGGACCCCATCGGTGACTTCGTCAACGACAACGTCATGGTGACGTCCACGGCGATCTGTGCCGAGACGCACGAGAAGGCGGTGCAGATCGCTGTGGGCGGCGGGCTCAACTACCTGCAGTCGCTGCTGTTCCGGTACCACGACACGTTCCCGCGGCCGGAGGGGATACCGGAGTGGCCCGAGCTGCTCCCGGACTACTCCGAGGAGATCATCGAGCTGCTCATCGCCGAGGAGCTGATGATCTGCGGGGACCCGGACGAGGTGCTGCAGCAGTGCAAGCGGTGGGAGCAGGCGGGCGCCGATCAGTTGTCGTTCGGGTTGCCGATCGGGGTGTCGCATGAGGACACGCTCAATTCGATCAAGCTGATCGGGGAGCACGTGATTCCGAAGATCGACACGGATCCGGTGCACCGGACGACCAGGTTCAGGTCGGCTGCGTAGTCCGTTTGAGCCGCCCCGGCTTTCCCCCTCCCGGACGGGAGAGCCGGGGCCCTGTCGTTGCACACGACTCGGGGCTCTGCCCCGGACCCCGCTGCTCAATCGCCGCAGGGGCTTGATCGTTGGGGGTACCACTCATGCTCGACCACCTCATCAAGGGCGCCACCGTTGTCGACGGGACCGGGGCGCCCGGGTTTGTTGCTGATGTCGGGATTCGGGACGGGCGGATTGCCGTTGTTGCCGAGTCCGGAAAGGTCGCCGAGGAGGCGCGGAGCACCGAGGATGCCTCGGGGCTCGTGCTCGCGCCCGGGTTCGTCGATCCGCACACTCATTACGACGCCCAGTTGTTCTGGGATCCGTATGCCACCCCCTCGTTGAACCATGGGGTGACGACGGTCGCCGGTGGCAACTGTGGCTTCACGCTTGCCCCGTTGAACCCGGAGCAGCCCGGTGACGCCGACTACACGCGGCGGATGATGTCCCGCGTGGAGGGGATGTCGCTGGTCGCCCTCGAGGAGGGTGCTCCGTGGACGTGGAATTCGTTCGGGGACTATCTGGGCGCTCTCGACGGGCGGATCGCCGTCAACGCCGGGTTCATGGTGGGGCACTGCGCCCTGCGGCGGTACGTGATGGGGGCCGAGGCCGTCGGCGGGCAGCCGACTCCTGAGCAACTCGACCGGATGGTCGGGCTGTTGAAGGACGCGATGGACGCCGGGGCCTGGGGGCTCTCCACCACCCAGTCGTCCTCGCACTCCGACGGGGACGGCGAGCCCGTCGCCTCCCGGCACGCGAAGCCCGCCGAGTTGATCGCGCTGAGCAAGGCGGTCGGTGAGTACGAGGGGACGCAGATCGAGGCCATCGTGGCAGGGTGTCTCGATCAGTTCAGTGACGATGAGATCGAGTTGTTCGTGGACATGAGCGCTGCTGCCGGCCGGCCGCTCAACTGGAACGTGCTCACCATCGATGCCTCCGTGCCCGAGCGGGTGCCGCGGCAGCTGGAGGCGAGCGAGCGGGCCCGGAAGTCGGGTGGGCGGATCGTCGCGCTGACCATGCCGATCCTGACGCCGATGAACATGTCCCTCGGGACGTTCTGTGCGCTCAATCTGATACCCGGGTGGGGCGAGATCCTCGCGTTGCCCGTCGATGAGCGGATCGCCAAGCTCCGCGACCCCGACGTGCGCGGCGAGATGCTGCGGCGCGCCGACAGCAAGGAGGCCGGCGTCTTCCGGCGGCTCGCGAACTTCGGGCGCTACGTCATCGGGGACACGTACTCCGAGGCCAACGAGGGTCTGAGCGGGCGGGTCGTCAACGACATCGCCGCCGAGCGGGGGCAGGAGCCCTTCGAGTGTCTCGTCGAGATCTGCGCCAACGACGGGCTGAGGACCGTGCTGTGGCCGATGCCGACCGACAACGACCCCGACTCCTGGGCGCTGCGGGCCGAGACCTGGAGCCACGAGGACGTCATGCTCGGCGGGTCCGACGCGGGCGCGCACCTGGACCGGATGTGCGGTGCGCCGTACACGACCCGGTTCATCGGGGACTGCCTGCGGGGACGGAAGCTGCTGGGGCTGGAGGAGGCGGTGAAGATGCTCACCGATGATCCCGCGCAGCTCTTCGGGCTGCGGGAGCGCGGGCGGATCCAGGAGGGCTGGCACGCCGACCTCGTGCTGTTCGATCCCGAGACCATCGATGCCGGCAAGGCGACTCTCCTGCACGATCTGCCGGGCGACAGCCCGCGGCTCGACTCCAAGGCCATCGGCATAACTGCCGTGTGGGTCAACGGGGTTGAGGCCATGCGTGAGGACGTCGTGAGTGGTGCCGTGCCCGGGAAGGTGCTGCGGTCGGGTGCCGATACGCGGACGGTGAGCACCAAGTGAGCGAATCACAGCGGCTGTTCATCGGCGGCGAGTGGGTCGAGCCCGAGGCCGGGCACTACGACGTCGTCGATCCGGCGCGCGAGTCCGTCGTCGGGCACGCCCCCGAGGCCTCGCGGCAGCAGGTGTACGACGCCGCGCGCGCGGCCCGCGACGCCTTCGGGTCCTGGTCGCGTACGAAGCCGGAGGAGCGGGCCGCGATTCTCGGCCGGGCCGCCGACCTCATGCAGCGGGACTTCGTCGCCAACGCCGGGCTGGCGCAGGCCGAGAGCGGGGCGACGACAGGGACCGCGCGCGGCATGCAGGTCGGCGTGGGCGTCTCGCGGTTCCGGCGGTACGCGAAGGGGGCCCTGGAACCGGTCGAGGAGGCGATGACGCCGCAGATCAACGAGGCCGGGCCGATGGGGAAGGCGGGCGTGACGGGCGCGCTCGCCGTGCGCCAGCCGGTCGGCGTCGTCACCTGCATCACTTCCTACAACAACCCGTGGGCCAACCCGGCGGGCAAGGTCGCCCCCGCGCTCGCCATGGGCAACACGGTCGTCGTGAAGCCCGCGCCGCAGGATCCGCTGTCCGTGTTCCGGATGGCGGCGGCCCTTGAGGAGGCGGGCGTCCCGGCGGGTGTCGTGAACGTCGTCAGCGGGACCGAGGTCGGCGTCGGCGAGGCCGCCGTCGACTCCCCGGACGTCGACATGGTGTCCTTCACCGGCTCCACCGCCGTAGGCCAGCGCATCGGCGAGGTCTGCGGCCGTTCCATGAAGCGGCAGTTGATGGAGCTGGGCGGCAAGGGCGCCGCGGTCGTCCTCGACGACGCGGACCTGGACTCGGCGGTGGCCGGCATCGGCACCACGTACGCCTTCTACAGCGGACAGATCTGCACGGCCCCGACGCGGGCGATCGTGCACCGGTCCGTGTACGACGAGTTCGTCGCCAAGCTCACCGCGTACATCGGCTATATGAAGGTCGGTGACCCGCGCGCGAAGGGGACCGTCGTCGGGCCCGTCATCTCGGCGGCACATCGGGAACGGGTCGAGTCCTACGTCGAGTTGGGGCGCAAGGAGGGTGCGACGGTCGTCGCGGGCGGCGAGCGTCCGGCCGGTCTCGACGAGGGGTTCTACGTCGCTCCCACCCTGCTCGCCGACTGCACCAACGACATGCGGGTGGTGCGCGAGGAGATCTTCGGGCCCGTCGTCGCCGTGGTCCCGTTCGACGGCGACGAGGACGAGGCGATCGCGCTCGCGAACGACTCCGACTACGGCCTCATCGACTACGTGTGGTCGGGCGATGTCGCGCGGGCCTTCCGGGTCGCGCGGCGGCTGCGGGCCGGCGGGGTCGGCGTGAACACCATCGGCCGGAACATGGAGGCCCCGTTCGGCGGCTTCAAGAAGAGCGGGGTGGGCCGGGACGTCGGCTCGTACGCCCTGCACGCGTACAGCGAGTGGCAGTCGATCGTCTGGCCGGGATAGCGCGCCATCACCATCGGCCACCATCACCATAGGCCGGGTGAACACCATCGGCCGCAACAGCACCACCAGCCCCACGGAACCCTCGGACCGCTCTCCTGCGTGTCTACAACTGAGCATGTGAAAATGCGCAATTGTAGATGGTCACTACGGCGGAACCGGGGGTTCCATGCAGGCGCTGGAGGCGCAGGATCCGCGCACGGTCGGTGCGTACCGGGTGCTCGGCCGGATCGGTGAGGGCGGCATGGGGCGGGTCTATCTCGCCCGTAACGCGGGAGGCCGCTCCGTCGCGCTGAAGTTCATCCACGCCGACATGGCGGCGCAACCGGGCTTCCGTGAGCGCTTCCGGCGCGAGGCGGACGTCGTGCGGCGGGTCGGGGCGCCGGGGACGGTGCCGGTCGTCGACACCGGTCTGGAGGAGCGGCATCCCTGGTACGCGTCGGAGTACGTGTCGGGGCCCTCCCTCCAGGACTCGGTGGATCGGTTCGGACCGCTGCCCGCAGAATCGTTGTGGCGGCTCGCGGCCGATCTCGCGCAGACCCTGGAGCATGTGCACGGCGACCGGCTCGTGCACCGCGACCTCAAGCCGTCCAACGTGCTGCTGTCGGCCGACGGGCCGCGCCTCATCGACTTCGGGATCGTGCACGCCGCGCTCGACGCGGGTCTCACCACGGCGGGCCTCACCTCGACCGGGGCGCGGATCGGCACCCCGGCCTACATGTCGCCGGAGCAGGCGTACGGCGAGAAGGTGACCGCCGCGACCGACGTCTACAGCTACGGGCTCACGCTCGCCTTCGCCGCCACCGGCGTCCAGCCGCACCGGGGCAGCCTCGACCCGCAGCTCCCGGGTGTGGTCGAGGAGTTGCGGAACCTCATCCGGCACTGCCTCGACCCGGAGCCTGAGCGGCGGCCGGACGCGGGTCAGCTCGTCGCCCAGGCACGCACCCGCGACGCCACGAGCGACACGTGGCTGCCCGCGCAGGTCGTCTCGCTGATCGCCCGCACGTCGGGGCAGCTCCTGAACCTGGAGGCGCGGGCCGACACGGTGATGCACGGGGCCGAGGCCGGCCCCGGGTCCACGCAGCCGGACGCGGGCGGCGTGTTCGGGCCGAGCGGCGGGGACTTCCACGACGCGGCCACGCGGGGGCCGGGAGTCGGCCCCGCGTCCCCGCCGCCGCCTTCGACACCGCCCCCGGCACCGTTCCCGGCCCAGCCCTCGACGCCGTACTCGACCCCGCCGGGCGGTGCGCTCCACGGGGGCCACGCCGGGTTCCACGGCGACGCTCAGCAGTCGACGGTCGATGCCTGGTCCTCCTCGTACGGGCGGCAGCAGCCCGCGGCGTACGGGGCGCGGCCGGTGTCGGGGCCGCCCCCGCGCGGTACCGCCGAGCGGCACGACGGGGGTCCCGGGCTGCCGGGGCGTCCGTTGCTCGGTCTCTTGTGGCTGGTGCCCGCGGGGTTCGCCGCGCTGGTGAAGTTCCCCAACGTGTCGGCGTTGATCGACGGCGCCGCCGTCGTCGTGCTGATCTCCAGGGCGGTCCTGTTGTACCGGCGGGGTGGCAACGACCGCGAGTACTTGGCGTTCTGGGCCGGTCTGGGGGCCGCGGTCGTGCTCGCCCTCTGCATCTCGCCCGGGACGCCCGCGCTGATGGCGATCCTCGCGCTCCTGACGCTCGCCCTGATCTACGCGGTGCCCACCGCCGTCAGCCGGTTCCGTGGCGGGGGCCGCCCGGCGGGGCGCGCGTGACGCAATCGGCACGGGAAAATTTTGAATCGGGCGAAATCGGGCCCGGCTTCGATTACCGAATATCGAACGCCGGGCCCGCTGCCTTGCTATCTGCCGGTAGGGTGAGTCGTGCGCCTGGAGATGATGGGGCGCACGCCCGAATTGCCCATGGATAACCAGCCGTCACGGCTGTGACAATTCCTGCCAGATCCAACTAGATGCGGAAACCGCAGGACTTAACGTCCTGTTCATGACTCAGTTGGACGCAGGGCCCTCGACGGGGCGGGCCGCAGACACCACCGGGGGCGGCGGGGGCAAGGGCCTCGGCGGGAACTCCGTCGGGCTGCTCGGCAGCGCCGTCATCGGCGTCTCCACGGTCGCCCCGGTCTACTGCCTGACCTCCACGCTCGGCTCCACGGCCGGCGAGGTCGGCCTCCAGATGCCCGCGGTGTTCCTCGCGGGCTTCCTGCCGATGCTGCTCGTGGCCTTCGCGTACCGGGAGCTCAACAAGGTCATGCCGGACTGCGGCACGTCCTTCACCTGGACCGTGAAGGCGTTCGGGCCGCGCGTCGGGTGGATGTGCGGCTGGGGCCTGGTGATCGCGACGATCATCGTCCTGTCGAACCTCGCCGGGGTCGCGACCTCGTACTTCTGGCTGCTCGCGGGCGAGATCAGCAACAACGCCTCGGTGGTGGCGCTCGACGACAACAAGGCCGTCCACATCCTCACGTGCCTGGCCCTGATCGCCGCGGCGACGGCGATCAGCTATCGCGGCATGACCGCGACGAAGGGCGTGCAGTACACGCTGGTCGGGCTCCAGCTGGTGGTGCTCGCCGTCTTCGTCGTGATGGCGGTGGCCAAGGCGGGCTCCGCGGACTTCGCCGGGACCTCGGTGGACTTCTCCTGGTCGTGGCTGAACCCGTTCTCGGTGCAGTCCTTCGGCGCGTTCACGGCGGGCCTGTCCCTCTCGATCTTCATGTACTGGGGCTGGGACACCTGCCTCACCGCCAACGAGGAGACCATCGGCAGCGACAAGACGCCGGGGCGCGCCGCGCTCATCGCGATGGTCGTCCTGGTCGGCTCGTACCTGGCGACGGGCGTCGCGGCGCAGATGATCGTCGGCTCGGGCGACAAGGGCCTCGGACTCGCCAACCCGGAAACGTCCGACAACGTCTTCGCGGCGCTCGCGGGCCCGGTGATGGGCCCGACGCTCGGCATCCTCCTGTTCGTCGCCGTCCTCGCCTCGGCCGCGGCCAGCCTCCAGACGACGTTCATCCCGGTCGCCCGCACGGTCCTCGCCATGTCGACGTACGAGGCGCTGCCGGCGTCGTACGCGCGCGTGCACCCGAAGTTCCGCACGCCGGGCCGCGCGACGGTCACGGCGGGCGTCGCCACGGCCGTCTTCTACACGGTCATGACGCTGGTCTCCGAGCACGTCCTCGTCGACACGATCTACGCGCTCGGCCTCATGATCTGCTTCTACTACGCCCTGACGGCCTTCGCCTGCGCCTGGTACTTCAAGGCGGAACTGCGCCGCTCGGTCCGCGACTTCACCTTCAAGGGCCTCTTCCCGCTGCTCGGCGGCGTCCTCCTGTCGGCGGTCTTCATCAAGACCCTCGTCGACATGTGGAACCCGGCGTACGGCAGCGGCTCCTCGGTCCTCGGCATCGGCTCGGTCTTCGTGATCGGCGTCGGCCTGCTGCTCGTCGGCGTGGTCATCATGCTGGTGATGGGCCGCCGCAGCCCGGCGTTCTTCCGCGGCGAGATCCTGAACCGGGAGACGCCGGTGCTGGTGGTGGAGGAGCCCTAGGGCGCCTCAGTCCCCCAGGAAGATCGGGTTCGTGAAGGCTGCCAGGGGGCCGGGGAGGCCCTGGGTCGTGGGGGTGTGGCGGATTTCCGCTCGTGCGTACGCCGCGTAGGACGCGGTCGTCGTCCAGGTCGCCGAGGTCGCGCCCGCCGCCGACGTGAACAGGGTGCCCTGGTCCGTGACGATGTGGAGGGTGCAGTCGGGTGCTGCCTTGGCCTTCAGGTGCACCGTGACCGGGGTGTCGGGGGCGACGGTCAGGCGGTCGCCGATGCCCGCCACCTCGCCCTTGCCGCCGGTTGCCGTGAAGGTGAGTTCGACCGACGAGGACTCGGCCACGTACGAGTGGCCCGCCTTGATGCCTGCCTGGATGGCCTCGCGGGTCAGGTCGTCCGCCAGGACCACGGTCTGGGGGCCGCCGACGCGGTCCGGGTCGCGGTGGGCGTCGCTGTTGCCCATCGCGGGGATCCAGCCCGTGCGGCCCTTTGAACGGGCGTACGCGACCAGGGTGTTGTCCCAGTCCGCCAGGGACACCTCGTCGTCCGGCGTGTACGGGCCGTTCCACACCTCCACCGCGTCCGCCTCGCCGAAGCCGAACTTCCAGCCGCAGCCGATGCACGTCGCGTGCGGGTGGGCGGGGACGACCAGGCCGCCCGCGCGGCGGACCTGCTGCGCGTACTTCGCCCAGCGGTTGTCGCGGGCCCGGTAGCGCCAGTCGATGAACGTGCCGGGGGCGGTGCCGAGGGCGACCACGTGGCCGTTGCGGGTGGTGATCTCCTCGCCGATCAGCACGAGGAGGTCGTCGCCCGCCACGTCCGACCAGTGGGCGTGGGACGAATACGTGTTGTGGTCGGACGTGTTGATGAAGTCCAGGCCTGCCGCGCGGGCCAGCTCGCCGATCTCCGCGGGCGTGCGGCGGCCGTCCGAGTACCAGGTGTGGATGTGGCAGTCGCCGCGGTACCAGGCGCGGCCCCGGCCGCGGGCGCGCTCCGGCGGGTACGTCGGGCGGGGGGTCTCGCCCGGCTTCCCGTGCGTCAGCGTCACCGTCACCTCGTACGGCAGGCCCTCCGGCGCCACCGTGTACGGGCCGAGCGCGATGTTCCAGGTGCCGGGGCGGACCGGGCCCGGGATGTAGCCGGGCGTCGCGTCGTCGGCGCGGACGAAGAACTCGGTGCGGGCGCCGCCGGACCAGCCGCGGAAGCCCTTGCCGCCGAGCTCCGTGCCGCGCTCGTCGAAGACACCGATGTCGAGGGCGTTGTTCTGGGTACCGGCCGGGAGCCCGGTGGCCTTCTCGTACGTGTAGGAGACCTTGATCTCGCGTACCCCTGAGGGCACCTCGACCGGGAGGTACACGTAGTCGGGCGCGCCCGGCGGCAGGGTGCCCTTGAGCGTCTTGGTGGACTGCGAGCCCTCGGCTGCATCGGCGGCATCGGCTGCGCTGGCGAAGCTCATGCCGGTGAGGGTAAGCGCCCCCGCGGCCCCCGTCGTGAGCAGCGCGCGTCTGCCGATGCCGTGTTCGTCGCCGGGCGTCTCGTCGGTGCACATGGTGCGGCTCCCCAGGGTGTCGGATGTGACGTGGGTGACCCTGGCATTGAGCCGTGAACTCCCCTCGAAGGGAAGGGGAGCGGCAGATTGCGTACGGCTATGGCTACAGCTATTGCTACGACTTCCGGCCGCGCAGGAACCGGGTCAGGACGAGCAGCACGACGATGACGACCAGCACGAGCAGGATCAGGCCGATCACCCCGAACGAGCTCTTCTTCTTCTTTTTCTTCTTGCTCTTCTTGCCGAACGATTTGTTGACGGTCTTGCCGACCTTCGTGATGACCGTCCTGTTGGTGGCCTGTGGGCTCGTCTTGGAGGCGGACTTCGTCGCTGGACTGTTCGCGGCAGCAGCTGTCGAAGTCGTCCCGGTCGTGGGGGCGGACGCGGATGCGGTCGCCGGAACACCGCCGAGCAGCAGCCCGCCCAGCAGCATCAGTACGGTCGTGGGTCGTGCGCGCAGAAGCATGCCGGGAGCGTAGGGGAGGACGGGGGCGTCGGGAAGGGCACAGGCGGGCGCCCTCGTAGTGTCCGGATGGCGCTCGTATGCTCGGTTCATGAGTGATCAGGACGCCGTACCGCAGCCCCCCGAGGCAGACCGTCCCACCGCCAACGCGATGCGCCGCGCACTGAAAAGGGCCAGAGACGGTGTGGCGCTCGATGTCACGGAGGCCGCCGTGCTGCTTCAGGCGCGCGGCGACGACCTGGCCGACCTCACCACGTCCGCCGCCCGCGTGCGCGACGCGGGCCTGGAGGCGGCGGGCCGGCCGGGTGTCATCACGTACAGCAAGAGCGTGTTCATCCCGCTCACTCGGCTGTGCCGTGACAAGTGCCACTACTGCACGTTCGTGACCGTCCCCGGCAAACTGCGCCGCGAGGGTCACGGAATGTTCATGTCGCCCGACGAGGTCCTCGACATCGCGCGCAAGGGTGCCGAACTCGGATGCAAGGAAGCCCTGATCACCCTCGGCGACAAGCCGGAGGACCGGTGGCCCGAGGCCCGCGAGTGGCTCGACGCGCACGGCTACGACGACACCATCGCGTACGTGCGCGCCATATCCATTCGCATCCTGGAGGAGACCGGGCTGCTGCCGCACCTCAACCCCGGGGTGATGTCCTGGACGGACTTCCAGCGGCTCAAGCCCGTCGCGCCCTCCATGGGCATGATGCTGGAGACGACCGCCGAGCGGCTCTGGTCCGAGCCGGGGATGCCGCACTACGGCTCGCCCGACAAGGAACCGGCCGTCCGGCTGCGGGTGTTGGAGGACGCGGGCCGCTCGTCCGTGCCGTTCACCTCCGGACTCCTCATCGGGATCGGTGAGACGTACGAGGAGCGCGCCGACTCGCTGTTCGCGCTGCGCCGCGTCGCCCGCTCGTACCACGGCATCCAAGAGCTGATCATCCAGAACTTCCGCGCCAAGCCGGACACGGCGATGCGCGGCATGCCGGACGCCGAACTCGACGACCTCGTCGCGACGGTCGCCGTGGCCCGCCACATCATGGGCCCCTCGGGGAACCTCCAGGCCCCGCCGAACCTCGTCGACGGCGAGTACGCGCGCCTCATCGACGCAGGGATCGACGACTGGGGCGGCGTCTCCCCGGTGACCATCGACCACGTGAACCCCGAGAAGCCGTGGCCGAAGCTGGAGGAGCTGGCGGCGCAGTCGGCGGAGGTCGGCTTCGAGCTGCGTGAACGGCTGTGTGTCTACCCGGAGTTCGTGACGCGCGGCGAGCCGTGGCTGGACCCGCGCCTGCTCCCGCACGTCAACGCCCTGTCCGACACCGACGGCCTCGCCGTGGCCGACGCGCCCGTCGTCGGCCGCCCCTGGCAGGAGCCCGACGAGGAGTTCACCGCCAGCGGCCGCACCGACCTGCACCGCACCATCGACACCGAGGGCCGTACGAAGGACCGTCGCGATGACTTCGACGTCGTGTACGGCGACTGGGAGGCGCTGCGCGAGCAGGCCGCGCCCGGCATGGTGCCCTCGCGCATCGACGGCGACGTACGCCAGGCGCTCAAGCAGGCGGCCGACGACCCGACGAAGCTCACCGACGACGAGGCACTCGCCCTCCTGCACGCGGACGGCCCGGCCCTCGACGCCCTCTGCGGCATCGCGGACGACATCCGTAAGTCGGTGGTCGGCGACGACGTCACGTACATCGTCACGCGGAACATCAACTTCACGAACGTCTGCTACACCGGCTGCCGCTTCTGCGCCTTCGCGCAGCGCCGCACGGACGCCGACGCGTACACCCTGTCCCTGGACCAGGTCGCGGACCGGGCCCAACAGGCCTGGGACGTAGGGGCAGTTGAGGTCTGTATGCAGGGCGGCATCCACCCGGACCTGCCCGGTACGGCGTACTTCGACATCGCGAAGGCGGTCAAGGAGCGCGTGCCCGGCATGCACGTCCACGCCTTCTCGCCGATGGAGGTCGTCAACGGCGCGACCCGCACCGGCATGTCCATCCGCGAGTGGCTGACCGCCGCGCGCGAGGCGGGCCTCGACTCCATCCCCGGCACGGCGGCCGAGATCCTCGACGACGAGGTCCGCTGGATCCTCACGAAGGGCAAGCTGCCGGCGGCGACGTGGATCGAGGTCATCAAGACCGCCCACGAGCTGGGCATCCGCTCGTCCTCGACGATGATGTACGGGCACGTGGACCAGCCCCGCCACTGGCTCGGCCACCTGCGCACCCTGGCGTCCATCCAGCAGGAGACCGGCGGCTTCACGGAGTTCGTGACGCTCCCCTTCATCCACACCAACGCGCCGGTCTACCTGGCGGGCATCGCGCGCCCCGGCCCGACCACCCGCGACAACCGGGCGGTCACGGCGATGGCCCGCGTCCTCCTGCACCCGCACATCCCCAACATCCAGACCAGCTGGGTGAAGTTGGGGACGGAGGGCGCGGCCGAGATGCTGCGCTCGGGCGCCAACGACCTGGGCGGCACGCTCATGGAGGAGACCATCTCCCGGATGGCGGGCTCGTCCTACGGCTCGTACAAGTCGGTCAAGGACCTGATCGCGGTCGCGGACGCGGCGGGCCGCCCGTCGAAGCCGCGGACCACCTTGTACGGGGAGGTGCCCGAGGAGCGGGTGGGCGCCGCCCAGGCGTCGGACGGCCATCTGCCGGAGCTGCTGCCGGTGTTGGAGCCGTAGGAGCGGGGCGCCACAGAACGGTCGGGTCCCGGGCCCGCCGCCGCTGACAAGGTGGGCGGCCGGGCCCGAGCGCGCAGGCTCTCCCGCTCTGCCTGCGCCACAGTCCGCCGCCGTACGTGGGATGGAGGGGAGCGGCGGGTGGGCGGCGCCGACACCGTCCATCTTCCGCGACATCCCGTGAGCGGGGCGGTATCAGGAAGGTACGGCCCGCTCCCGGGGCCGGTCTCGCCGTTTTGCGCGGGTCCGCTATCCGGTTCGCGCGAGGCTTCGCGAGGCGGCGAGCGTACGGGAAGGGGGCTCGCCGAACCGGTCCCGGTAGCGCCGGGAGAACCGGCCCAGGTGGGCGAAGCCCCAGCGGTAGGCGACCTCGGTGACCGTGGTCTCGCCGGGTGCGGCGACGCGCAGCGCCATCCGCACGTGCTGCATCCGCACCTCGTGCACGTACCCCATGGGCGTCATGCGCGCCTGTGACCGGAACGCCTCCTGCAGCGTGCGCAGGCCGACCTGGGCGACGGCGGCGAGCCGGTTCGCGTCCCAGGGCTCGGCCGGGTTGTCGCGCACCGCGTCCATGACGCGCTTCACAGCGACGGCGGGCATGGAGAGCGGAGGCGCGTCGAGGGCGTCGCGGTAGCGGTGGTCGGTGGCGAGCAACAGGCCTTCCAGCAAGGTCTGTTCGATCCGCCCCCGAACCATGGGGCTCTGGAGCAAGCCGCCCGGGCTGTTCGCGTCGAGCGCGGCCCAGCGCGCCAGACCCGCCCAACTGCGGCCGGCTCCCCGGGAGATGTCGAACGACGGGCTGAAGTCGGCATTGCGGTGTGCGGGCCTGCCCAGCAGTACCTCCAGCTGTCGGTGCACCGCCGCCTTGTCGATCTTGATGGTGAGGGTGTCGCAGTCGGGCGAGAAGTCGCCGACCCGGAAGCTCTTCGGGGGATTCATCATGCCGCCCGTGCGGGCCGACACGGGGGTGTCGGGCGCCCGGCCCTGACCGATGCTGAAGGAGCCGGTCGTCGGCGCCACGACGTGGTAGCCCTCCAGGTCGGGGACGTAGACCCGGATGGAGGCGCCGAACGACATGCGCCCGATCGTCACGCCACCCAGCACCACGACGTCGGCGTCGAGCTCGAAGTCCTGTGCCGTGGGCGTGTCCAGCTTCATGTCGTAGAACTGCTGCGACAGCACGGCGCGCGCCTCGTCCACGGAACGCGTGGTGAAGCGGTTGGCCGCGCTCGCAAGACCCTGCCCCTTGTCCGCGTCCATGGCGTCCCACCCTTTCCGATGCCCCTCAGCACCAGAAGACGTGTGTTTCCAGGGTCCTCCGTCGGGAGGGGCGGTGGGGCGGTTTTCGGGGCAATGTTTCCGGGGTTCGCGGATGTGGATGGCGCTCCGGAACCCGAGTTGGCGTGATCCGGTGATCCGGTACGCCACCCCCCAAAGAAAGGGTTGGGAAAAACCAAACCCACCCACCTCACCTCCGGACGTAAGCCACCGGAGGGGCATCACTCGCGAGAGTGACGATCGCCAACTCGACTGGCGAACAAGCGAGTTCGTGGTGCACTCTCTGCCGCATATGCAAAGCGGCCCCCGCCGGGACTGGCATCCCGGACGAGGGCCTAACCACCAAGGAAGAAAGAGGCTTCCCGATGTCTGGGCAACAGATTAGCGCGCCTTCGCGCGCCCATTCCGGCCGTTCGGCCACACCGCCACGCGGCCTTCACCGCTCCCGGGAGCGCCACATGTCCGAGTTCACCGTCGTCGGGCATCACCTGGCGCAGCACGAGAACCTCTCGCTCACCGCGATCGGCCCGGAGGTCATCGTGAGTGTCCAGGCTGACGGCCCGTACGGACCGCTGATCCCCATGCCCGAGCTCACGCCGGACGCTCTGCGGGCAGCCGTCGCCAGGATCGCGCCGAGCCGGGTGCCCGCGCTCACGCAACACCTCTTCGAGGCGACGACGAATGCGCAGCAGACCCAGAGCCTGGCACCTCTGCGAGCGTTCGTTCACTCCTGGGCCGTGTTCGTGGCGATCGAGCGGCACCCCGCGCGGGCAGCCCGGCTGCGGGAGCTGGAGGGGCTGGTCGATGCGGGAGAGGGAGACCTGCGTGCCCCCATGGCCGAGATCCGGGCGATCCGGGAGACGGCTGAGGCAGAGGCCGGGTTGTGACCGACTGGACCTGGGACTACAACCCGAGCGCCGAGTACGTCATGGAAGGGCTTCCGCCGGGAGTGGTGGCGGATTCATCAGCTTCCTCGCGATTCCCCGGCACGCCTGTGTCTACATCTGCAATGTGACCTGGTACGGCTGAGTTGCCATGGGGCTGAAACTTGTACGTGTTCACGCGGACGAAGCGGACATCGCGCTGATCAAAGAAGCGTCAGGACGCCTGGGAGTGTCCGAGGACGAGCTGATCAGAGAGGGAATCCATCGCATCGCGATGGCCTGCCGTGTCTGGGACGAGCCCTTCATCGCCGATGAGCAGACCATCGATCTGGGCGAGGCGGGACCCACGAACAACCGCCCGTGCTCCGCGTGAGCGCAGGCGTCCACGATCCCATCACTTCGTGAACATTCCTGGTCGACGTCGGTCGATTACAGTGCTCGAAGCCGAAGGGTCGAGGGTCGTGACAGGAGGAGTCCCCCATGGGCGCAGCGCCCAACGCGGCGGCCGTCTGGGGCCGCACCGAACAGCAGGACTTCCGCAGCAGAGTGCGCGGGACCCTGCTCGGTGGCGCACTCGGTGACACCCTCGGCGCCCCGCTCGACGGCCTCACGCTCGACGGGATCCACGCCGAGCACGGGGACGAGGGGCTCAAGCAGCTGGTGCCCGTGTACGGGCGGACCGGCGCCATCACGGCCGCCACCCAGTTGACCCTGTTCACCGTCGACGGGCTCATCCGCGCCCAGGTGCGCCGCGACACCGGCGCCTGGCACCCGCCGACCGATGTGCACCGCGCCTATCTGCGGTGGGCGGCGACCCAGCGCGACTGGGGTCCCGACCTGCGCCGCAAGGAGGACGGCTGGCTGGCCCGCGAGGAGTGGCTGTACTCGCGGCGGGGCGCCGCGCAGGCGTGCCTGCTGGGGCTCGGCAACGACGTCATGGGGACGCTCGACCGACCCAAGAACCTGGACGCGGACGGCGCCGAGGCGGCGACCCGCTCCGCGCCGTTCGGGCTCCTCGTCGGCTGGGAGCCGCAGCTCGTGTTCCAGCTCTCCGTCGAGTGCGCCGTGCACACCCACGGCGCCGCGGAGGCCTACCTGGCGGCGGGCGCGTACGCGGTCCTCGTACACGCCCTCGCGCGCGGCGACTCCCTCGACGCCGCCGTGCAGCGCGCCCTTGCCCTGCTCGCCGCGCGCCCCGGGCACCCGCCCGTCGCGGACGCGCTCAAGCACGCGCTCGGCGCCGTACGGCAGGGCATGCCGACCGCGGCGCGGGTCGGGGAGCTGGTGGGCGACGGGGACGCGACCGGCGTGCTCGCGGCCGCCGTGTACTGCGCGCTCGTCAGCGACGACATCCGGCACGGACTCGGCCTCGCCGTGCACCACGACGGGCCCTCCGCGCAGGTCGGCGCGTTGTGCGGGAGCCTGCTCGGGGCGCTGCACGGGGAGACGGCGTTGCCGCCCGCGTGGGTGGCGGAGGTGGAGGGTCGGCCCACGATCCTGGAGCTTGCGGACGACTTCGCGATGGAGATGACGCAAGGCGCTGCGCTGCATGGGCCGGGGTCGGCTTCGGCGGGGTGGCTGGCGCGGTACCCGCGGGCGTAGGCCGCACCCCGGAAGGTGCGGCCCAGTGGTGGTTGGTCCTTCGGTCAGTCCTTCACCCGTGATCCGAGTACGTTGTCGCTCGCGCCGGCCGGTGCCGGTACCGCCGCCGCAGCAGCGCCGTCGTCGTCGGAGTTGATGGTCGCGATGATCGCGTCGCGCTCCGGGGTGTCCTCGGGCTTGATGTAGCCGATGAGGATGTAGAGGACCAGGGAGACGGCGAGCGGGATCGACACCTGGTACTGGAGCGGCACGCCGCCCTCGATGTTCCAGCTGATCGGGTAGTTCACCAGCCAGAACGCGAGCAGACCCATGCCCCAGCTGGTGAGCGCGGCGGTCGGCCCGGAGCGGCGGAACTGGCGCAGCAGGCCGAGCATCATCGGGATCGCGATCGGGCCCATCAGACCGGCCACCCACTTGATGACCACCGTGATGATGTCCTTGAACGTGGGCGAGTTGACCTGCGTGGCGACCGCCATGGACAGGCCCAGGAAGATCACCGTCGTCAGTCGGGCCGCCAACAGGCCGGTGCGGGGGCCCCACTGCCGTGCCTTCGAGGAGAGCGCGGGTGCCACGTCCCGCGTGAAGACGGCCGCGATCGCGTTGGCGTCGGAGGAGCACATGGCCATCGTGTGCGAGAAGAAGCCGACGATGACCAGGCCCAACAGGCCGTGCGGCAGCAGCTGTTCGGTCATCAGGCCGTACGAGTCGGAGCCGTCCGGCTTCTGCGCCTGCACGAGCAGCGGCGACATCCACATCGGGAAGAAGAGGACGACCGGCCAGATCAGCCAGAGCGAGGCCGACAGGTAGGCGGACCGCTTGGCCTCGCGCCCGCTGCTCGTCGCCATGTAGCGCTGGGCCTGGTTGAGCATGCCGCCGTTGTATTCGAAGAGCTTGATGAAGAGGAACGCGAGCAGGAAGACCGTGCCGTACGGGCCGACCAGCGGCTTGTCGTGGCCCTGCAGCTCGGGCCGGCTCCAGGCCTCGAAGAAGCCGATGTGCTTGTCGCTGAGCTTGAGGACGACCGCGATGAACATCGAGACCCCGGCCAGCAACTGGATGATGAACTGGCCGAGTTCGGTGAGCGCGTCCGCCCACAGGCCGCCGATCGTGCAGTAGACCGCGGTGATGGCACCGGTGATGAGGATGCCCTGGTTCAGGGACACACCCGTGAACACGGACAGCAGGGTGGCGATGGCCGCCCACTTCGCGGCCACGTCGACGATCTTCAGCAGCATCCCGGACCAGGCGAGCGCCTGTTGGGTGCCCAGGTTGTAGCGATTCTTCAAGTACTCCAGCGGGGAGGCCACATGGAGCTTGGAGCGCAGCCGGTTGATGCGCGGCGCGAACAGCCGGGCGCCGATGGCGATGCCGAGCGCGATCGGGAAGGACCAGGTGACGAAGGACGTCACGCCGTAGGTGTACGCGATACCGGCGTACCCGGTGAACATCACCGCGCTGTAGCCGGACATGTGGTGCGAGATGCCGGACAGCCACCACGGCATCTTGCCGCCCGCGGTGAAGAAGTCGGAAACGTTGTCGACGCGCTTGTGGGACCAGACGCCGATCGCGACCATCACGCCGAAGTAGGCGATGAGCACGACCCAGTCGAGACTGTTCATGTGCCCCCTCCAGGGGTTCCGCTGCACAACGGTTGCCCCCGGTAAGGGTGTTGGGGACGTGGGGGATTGAACCTCCGTGCTTGGGGCCGGTCAAGGGTTCTGCAGTCATGGATATGAACCCCGGACAGAATTCAGAACGTGGCGAAACTCGGGGAGGGGCCGGTTCACCCTGGCTGACCTGCGGTATCGGCAGGTGTCCCGAGCCGGTCGGCTACCGCATGAGTTCTCCGGCGTTCACCAGGAGCTGCTGGCCGGTGATCGCGCGCGCCCGGTCGGAGGCGAGGAACACCGCCGCGTCCGCCACGTCCCCGTCCGTCGCGAGGTCCGGCAGCGCCATCCGCTCGGTGAGCCGCCCGAGCACCTCGTCCTCGGGCACGCCCTCGGTCTGCGCGGTGATCTGTACGTAGGCCTGCACGGGCGGGCCCCACATCCAGCCGGGCAGCACGGTGTTCACCCGGACCCGGTGCGGCCCGACCTCCCGCGCCAGCGAGTACATGGCGCTCGTCAGGGCGCCCTTGGACGCCGCGTACGCCGCCTGCCGGACCTGGGAGGGCGCCGCGATCGCCGACTGCGTCCCGATGAAGACGACCGAGCCGCCGCGCTCCTTGAGGGCGGGCAGGCAGGCGCGGGTCATCCGCAGCGTGCCGAACAGGTTCACGTCGACGACCTTGCTCCAGGTCTCGAAGTCGGCATCCTCCAGGCCGCCGAAGTAGCTGTCCCAGGCCGCGACGTGGACGACCGCGTCCACGCCACCGAATCGCTCGCGCGCCAGATCCGCGAGCGCCTCGCACTGCGCCTCGTCGGCGATGTCGGTCGAGCGGAACGCGGTCCGCTTGCCCTCCGGGTCCAACTCCTTTGCGCATGCAGCGAGATGGGCCTCGGTGCGCGCCCCGAGCACCGCGTTCCCGCCGTCGCGCAGCACGGCCTCCACCACCTGGCGGCCGAGCCCCGCGCCCACCCCGGAGACGATCACGGTCTTCCCCGCAAGCAGTTCCGCATTCACCATCGGTCGCCTCCTGGCTGTAGCAGCTCATCTGACGGTGCGTCAGAGTACGGCTGGGTGTGAATGGAGGGAAGGTCCTCGGCGTACTCGGGGACGATGTGGGCGGGATTGAACGGTGCACGCCCCTTCCCGGACGGCATGACGTACACGGCCTTGAACACCTCGGCCACGATGGTGCGTCGTTGTTCGAGGTTTCCCGTCTGCCACTCGGCTGCGTAGTCGCGGATCGACGGCTCGGCGCTCCGTGCGCCGGTGGCCTCCAACTGTCGTGACAGCTCGCGGAGTTGGGCGTTCAGGGTAGAGAGTGTCAGGTAGTAGTCGTCCGGGCTCATACCCCGAAGTGCGGCGTCATCTGTGGCCCACGCCCTGACAAGGTCCCGCTTCCGCTCGGTTATTGCCGAGATGTGGTCCTGGATCTCGGTCACCGATGGGAGTGGTGTGTCGACTGGGAGGGGGTCGTAAACCTGAGCCCGCGCCCAGTCCGCGATCAGCTCTTCCAGGCGGGCGTCGACCGGCGCCGCACGACGGCTGACCTTGCCACACGCGCCCCTGACCTTGCCCGGACAGTAGTAGATGACGTGCCCACGCCGGGATACCCACTTGGCGCTCATGGGCGCCTTGCAGATGCCGCATCTGAGGTATCCGGTGAACACGTACTTGCGCTGATTGGCGCCATCGGGGTTCCGCGAGATGCCCCGTTCCTGGTCGAGGAGCCTGCGGCGGCCGAGCTCCAGCTGGCTGTGGGCCCACACCTTCTGTGAGACGACGGGCTCCCATGTGCCCGTGACTGGAGTGCCGTCCTCACCCAGCAGGACGCGTTCCCATCCGTCCCGCTGGCGGGTGTACTCGCTGCGGTGCTTCCCCCGGTAGGAGACGAAGCCGCAGTAGCGGGGGCTGGTCAGGATGCCCTTCACCGCCGCGGGTGACCACGCGCCCCCACGTGGCGAGGGAATGTTGTCCTTGTTGAGTTCGCGAGCGATCCCGGCGATCGATGCGCCGGTCGTGAAACGCGAGTAGATGCGGCCCGCGATCCTTGCCCGGTCCTGGCGGAGGGTCCCGTCCGGGTTCCATGCGTAGGGGGCCCTGCCGGTCAGCTTGCCCGCTGCGGCATCCGCGAGATGGCCTCGTGCGACCCTCCGGGCGGTGTCCTCCGAAGCTTTGAGCGCCATGATGCACTGGATGCGGGCCGTGTGCCGATCGGGGCCATTGATCAGGTTGAGGCCCCCGGTGACACCTGCGGCGGGGTGCTTGGTGTGCTCGACGACATCGATCAGGTCTTCGAGGTCCCGGGGCTGACGCACCAGCCGGTCGGTGTCGTAGAAGATGACGCCGTCGATACGGCCCGTGAGGAGGTCGGCGAGCATGCGTCGGAACTCGGGACGTACGACCACCCAGTCGACCGAGCCGTCGGTCCGCATGATTCGTCTCTTCTTGAAAGCTCCGGTGTCGTTCTCCCGGTAGACCTCGGTGAATGTGCCCCACCCGAGCTCCGTCCGCCGCTGATCGGCATCCTCGAGCTGTAGGCCGACGCCCCGTTCATCTCCTCGCCGGTCGAGCGACGTGCGCAGATACGCGCCTGGGCGCCGGGGGACGTATGCATGTGGCGGATCGTCGGCGGAACGCCTGAGCGGAGCGGGGCGACGCGCCTGTTCAGGGATGACGATGGCGTCGGGCAAAGGTCCGGACTGCGCGTCGGTCGGAACGCGGTGCTCATTCATGAAGCCTCCTGGGCTACGGGCATTCTCACGCGATGAAAACTGACGTACCGTCAGACAGGCTGAGGCGGCTGGGAGATGGAGGGCAAGCGGTGGAAGGCGATCACGAGGACACCTATCCGGACCTGTACGCCAAACTGGCGTCGGTCGGTCCCTACGGCGCAAAGTTCGGGCATGCGCTCATCACGATGGTGGAGCCGCACGCGGGGCATGAGCGGGAGTACCACAGGTGGTACGAAGATGATCACTACATCGCTGGAGCGATGGCGATGCCGTGGATGTTCGCAGGCCGGCGCTGGGTGGCGACCCGTGAACTCCAGGAGCTGCGCTACCCGGAGAAGTCGGCCGTCGCACAGCCGGTGACCACCGGATGCTTCATCTCGACGTACTGGGTGACGGACGGGCGCTACGACGAGCACATGAAGTGGACCGTCGGAATCAACAAGAGGCTGAACCGGGACGGACGGGTCTACCAGGACCGGACGCATGTCTTCACGGCCTTCCAGGATCATGAGGCGACGGTCTATCGGGACGGAGCCGCCGGCCCGAGGGACTTCCATGCGCTCGACTACCCGTACAAGGGGCTCGTGGTGGAGGTCATCGACGCTGAAGGAGCCCAGCAGCGCACCGAGTTGCTGGAGTGGCTGCGGTCGGAGCATCTGCCGGAGGTGCTCCAGGGTGGCCCCGCGGCCATGGTGGTGGCCTTCCGGCCGACGCCATTGCCGGGGGACCGGATGACGTATGTGAAGCAGGTCGAGGGCGTCGACACCCGGCTGACGCTGCTCTGGTTCCTGGAGCGGGACCCGCGGGAGTGCTGGGAAGGGAACTTCACCGGCCTTGACTCCAGGGTTGCTGAATCGGGCCTGGGCCGCGTGGAGTTGGTGGCGCCGTTCATCCCGACCGTTCCCGGCACCGATCGATACCTCGACGAACTGCGCTGAACCACTGGTCGACGGTGGCGCACAGATGGACGACAACGTGTCGATTCGTCCGAGTCGGAGTCACGGTTCCTCCCGATTGCGGTCACGGACCGTACTGGATCGATGTCGGCGGGTGTCGACGTTGTGAAGTGTCCGGCCGCTCCTCTCGACCTTGCAAGCAGTTCTTCATGATCTGAAAACTTTCACTCGTGTGAGGGTGTCGCTGCGGCTTCCGCAACTGCGAGACTTCTGCCGGGAGGTCCGCATGGGAGAAGCAACATCCGCGCGTAGACGCAGAGTTGGAGCTCAGCTCAGACATTGGCGGGTGCGCGAAGGGCTCACGCTCCAAGACGTCGCCGATCGGCTGGAGGTGAGTCTTGCCACGGCGAGCAGATGGGAGACGGGGCGTACGAAACTCTCTCTCGACGTGTACTCCCGGCTCGCGGATCTGTACCGCGTGGGCGACGACCGCCGCTACTTCGAGGGGCTGTGCCGGGACGCGGACGACGCCGGCTGGTGGGCGAGCTACAGCGACGTGATCTCGCACGGGGTGCGGGATTTCATGGAGCTGGAGGCTCAGGCGTCACGGGAGTTCGTCTTCTGCACCATGACGGTGCCTGGCCTGTTGCAGACCGCCGATTACCGGCGGGCCGTCGTGCTGGCTCGAGGGGCACCGGACGACATGCCCCGGAAGGCGGACCTGGTGGCGGACATGAACTCGGCCAGGCAGGCCCTCCTGACGCGACTGTCGGAGCCGTTCGAACTGCATGCGGTCATCCAGGAAGCCGTGCTGTTGCAGGAGTTCGAAGAGCAGCCGGAGATCATGCGGGACCAGCTGCGACGGCTGAAGGAGCTGAGCGGTAGGGGCAACGTGGTGCTTCAGATCGTGCCGCTCCGAAAGTCTGTACACGCGGGAGCCAACGGGGACTTCACCATCCTCGTGTACGACGGCGGTGGCGCCACCGTCTACAACGAACTGCTCGCTTCCAGTGTCATGACGCATGATCCCGAGGAGGTCGATGCGTACAGGGCTGCGATGAAGGCACTGGTGGAAGATGTCGCGCTGCCCGTCGACGAGTCGCTCCGCCTGCTGCGGAAGTTGGCCCGCTAGGTAGGGCCAGCCGGTCGAAGACCACCGCGTCCGTCATCTGCGGGTTGTGGCACCCCAGCGGGTATGTGTCCTGGAGCTCGGGCGGCAGACGCAGGAACCCTTTGCGAATCGACGCCGACTTCGACGCATTCACGACCTACTGGTGGACGCTCTTGGTGAGCAGGCCCCGGACAGCGCCGAGCCCCCTCGGCCAGGACGGCGGACCAGTCGAGAGGGCTCTGTCAGTGGTGCGATGTTGCGTGGTGCTGTTTTGCATGTTGCGGTCTTGCGTAGTGCTTTCTTGCGTGTTCGGTTGTCTCACGGAGTTGGCTGGGGGGTCAGCTGGCGACCCGGCTCATCTCCGTGACGAAGGCGCTCCATGAAGCCGGCGCGAATGCCAGGTTCGGGCCCTGCGGGTCCTTGGAGTCGCGTACGTCCACCGCGTGGGCGGCGGGAGACTTGATCTCCACGCACGCGCCGTTCCCTGCGGAGTACGAGGACTTGATCCAGGTGGGCTGTGCGCCCTTGGTGATTGCCATGATCTGCTCCGGTCTGGCCATTGATCCCTTGCTGAGCCGCGGACTTGCTGCGGCTTTGCGCCAACACCATGTCGGTTGGTGGCGTGATCGACGCTACTCGCCGACCGGGGGCGGCGGTGGGGCCATTCACTCGACCGGATGGCATATTCCAGGTGGGTCTTCCATGAGCCCGTGGGAAAGGTGTACCGTGCGGCGCTTTCCCACGGGCCGGGCCCGGATCGGAGGCCTGAACTCTGCGGTCCGTTACGCGAGTTGGACTTCTTCGACCTTCAGTGAGTGTGTCGGACTTCAGCGCGTGTGGCGCTTCGCGGCTTCCAGGATGAACTGCCGGGACTGCTCCACGTTCAGCGCCTGGGCGCGCAGATGCTCGTACATGACGCTGTACTTCTGCACGTCCTGCGTCTTCTCCAGGTAGAGGTCGCTGGTGACGCCCTCGATGTAGACGACGCTGGAGTCCGCCGCGTCGGGGAACTCGAGAATCGCGTACTGCCCCGTGATCCCCGGATGCGCGCCCATCTCGAAGGGCAGCACCTGCACGGTGACATGGGGGAGCCCGGACACCTCCGCGAGGTGCTCCAGCTGCTCGCGCATCACCACGGACCCGCCGACGGCGCGGCGCAGCGCCGCCTCGTCCAGGACCACCCACAGGCGCAGCGAGTTGGCCTCGTCGTCGATCCGCTCCTGGCGGCGGATACGGACCTGGACGCGCTTCTCGACGTCCGTGAGCGAGGCCTCGGGCATCGCGCCCTGGATCAGCGCCTCCGCGTAGCCGCGGGTCTGCAGCAGACCGGGGATGCACTGCGACTCGTACACGCGCAAGGAAGCGGCGTCGGTCTCCAGGCCGATGTAGACGCTGTAGGGAATGTCGCCGAAGGAGTGCCACCAGCCTTGCTGGCGCGAATCCTTGGCCATTTGCATCAGCGAGTCGATGACCCGGTGGTCCTCGACCTCGTACACGCCGCACAGATCGCGTACGTCGCGCTGGCTGATGCTGCGCCGCCCGTTCTCCAGGCGGCTGATCTTCGACTGCGACACCAGCAGGCGCTCGGCGACCTCTTCGGCGGTCATGCCCTTGAGTTCGCGGAGCCGGCGCAGCTCCTGGCCCAACCGGCGTCGCCTGACGGTGGGATTGACGTTGGACGCCACGGACGTGCACCTCCGGCTACGTGCATTTCTTTGTTCTGCATACGTTGCGTGTCTATTGCTCAGCAGATTGCCACCCCGGGGCGGCTCTGCGCTGGGAAACGGCGGATGTGCACGGGACGCACATGCGGGTTGCACGTGCCTCCTACGCAGCACAAACGCGACCGCGCGGGGTGACGTGCCGGGGCGTCGTCCTCACGCCCGGCGCATCACCCCGCGCGGTACAGCGGCTCCCGGACCGGTTCTTGGGGACTACGGTGCGGCGCTGTGGTGCTACGGGTGGTGCTTGTGGTGCTGCGGGTGGTGCTGGTGCTGCGGTTCGCCTAGTGGGCCACGGCCCGAGCCATGGAACCGCGGCGTGGCTGCATCGGAACGCCGCGAGCGGGCTCCGGTGCGCCCCGACCGGCCGAGGGGGCCGGTGAGCGGCGTGGCTGTACCGCCACACCGTTCTGGACGTCCATCACGGCGTGCGCCACGAGGCCGCCCATCGGGTCGTGCCTGATCAGGTCCCGCAGCCGGGAGCGTGAGGACCTGCCCTCGTTGCCCGGATACAGGTGCTTGCCGAGTCCGACCGCATGGGCCAGTGCGGCGAGCGCCGCGGTCCGTGGGTCCGGTGGGACCCCGGTGCGGATCGCGCTGTCCAGCCGGGCTCTGATCTCCCGGCTGACCGCCGACTCCGTCGCTTGGTAGCGAGTCGTCGGCAGTACCCCGCACATCTGTCCGGCCACGGCATGCACCATGCCGCACCGCTCCAGGTGCGAGAGGTAGGTCTGTCGCAGGCCAAGTCGTGGCCCGCCTATCCAGTGGACGGCCCGTACGGGAGCGCCACGCCTTCGCAGCAACTCCAACGCGCAGTCCAGAGTCGGATCTCCGGTCGGCCGTGGTGCCACCACGGCGATACGATCCCCGTCTGGGGCTATCCGTCCGGCCAGCGCCAGCTCTACTAGCTGTGCTCCGGCCAGACCTAGGTCGAGCGACTGCGGCTGCGCTGTGGTACCCGTGGCCGGGTCCAGAGCGAGCAGCAGAAGCTCCTCCGGAAGTGTTCTGCGGCTCCTGCCCATCCATGCCTCCCCGCGTGGATGAATGACAGGGTGACCCCTCTCACATTGGTCTGTCGAGAGTGCGTGGGGGGTTTGGACGGGAACCTGTAGGTATGTCGTTCTCGTCTACCACGTGGGTTAAGCCCCCACACAGGACACTGGTACATGGTTCGGACAGGGCTGGTCTGTCCGGCGACAAGTGGTTGAGTGGTTCATTCGGTCGAGGAGGCATCGGTGGCGGGGACCCCCGACAAGTCGGGAGAGCACAAGGCGTCGGGAGGCCCGGCTCCGGAGGACCCGCGTCTCGCGGTGTCGCGGGGCGTGGACCAGGAGACGGCGGTGTTCTCGGTCCGCGACGCGGCGGGCGAGGACCCGGATACGGGCGCCTCGGCCCCCGATCCGGACGCCGGCGACGACCGCCTGCGGGCGGCCGTGGCGGCCTGGGTGGCGGGCGACGAGAGCCCCACCGACGCGTCTGCAGTTGCAAATTCGAGCGGTGGTGACGGGGAGGCGGATTCCGCGGCCGCGGGTGCGGGTGCGGGCGCCAAGCCCACCAACTCGGCCACCGGTTCCACTGGTGACGCCGACTCCGACGCGGACGACACCACGACCGACGCCGACAAGCCCTCCGGCGCGAAGGCGGCCGCTGAGAACGACGACAAGGCGGACGCCACGAGCGACAACAAGCCGACCGACAAGCCCGCCGCCAAGGCGGATGCCGGGGGCGATGCCCGGGGCGGCGCCAAGGCCGACGGCAGGCTGGCCGCCAAGGGTGACGGCAAGTCCACCGCCGGGGCGGGCGCCAAGCCGACTGCTGAGGGCGACGCGCAGGCGGATCCCCAGGGCGAGGCCCAGACGGATCCTCGGGGCGATGCCTGGGGCGGCGCCAAGGCCGACGCAAAGCCGGTCGCTGAGGGCGACGGCAAGGCGGCGGCTACAGGCGGCAGCAGGGCGGCCGCCGCCTCGGCCGCCAAGGGCGACAGCGAGTCCGACGCCAAGGGTGGCGGCAAGTCCGCCGCCGGGGGTGGCGGCAAGACGGCCGCTACGGGCGGCGCCCAGGCGGACGCGCAGCCGACTGCCAAGGGCGATGCCCACGGCGACGGCAAGACGGCCGCCAAGGCTGACGCCACGCTGGCCGCTGAGGGCGACAGCGAGTCCGACGCCAAGGGCGACGGCAAGACGGACGCCCAGGCGGATGCCAAGGGCGATGCCCGGAGCAACGGCCGGGACGGCGTCAAGTCCGGCGCCAAGCCGGTCGCTGAGGGCGACAGCAAGCCCGGCCCCATGCCGGCCGCCAAGTCCGACGCCCGTGGCGCCGGGAAGTCAGCCGGCAAGGCGGACGCCACGTCCGGCGCTCAGGCCGACGTGCAGTCGGTCGCCGAGGCCGGTGCCCAGGCAGCCGCCAAGGCCGACGCCAAGCCGGCCGCTGAGGGCGACAGCAGGTCCGACAGCAAGTCCGGCCCCAAGGCCGACGCGCAGCCGACCGCCAAGGGCGATGCCCGCGGCGACGGCAAGACTGACGCCACGTCCGCCGCTCAGGGCGGCGCGAAGCCGGACGCCAAGTCCGGTCCCAAGGGCGACGGGAAGTCGGCCGACGGTAAGGCGGCCGCTAAGTCCGGCGCCAAGGGCGGCGGGAAGCCGGTCGACAAGGCCGACAGCGAGTCAGCCGCTACATCCGGCGCCCAGCCGGACGCCGAGGCCGACGTCCAGCCGGCCGACAAGGCCGACAGCAAGGCGGCCGCCAAGGCCGGCGGGAAGCCGGTCGCCGAGGCCGCCAGCACCGCGGACGCCAAGTCCGACGGCAAGGCCGATGGGAAGTCGGCCGACAAGGCCGGTGCCAAGGCGGGCGGGAAGCAGGCCGCCAAGGCCGACGGGAAGTCCGACGCCAAGGGTGACGGCAAGGCCGACCAGCCCACCGCCGTCTTCAAGGCCGTCCCGCAGCCCGTTGATCAGCCGACCACCACGCTCAAGGCGGCCGGGACCGCCAAGAGCAGTAAGTTCGTGCCGCTCAAGGGGCTTGATGAGGGCAAGGCCACCGGTAAGGAGTTGCCGCCGGAGGCCGAGCAGCCCACCGTCGAGCCGGCCGAGCGGACGACCCAGCAGCCGTTGCCGCCGAAGCCGCCGCTCGACCTGCTCGCCGAGCTGACCAACACCCCGCCGCCCGCGGAGACCCGGGTCCGTACCGCGGTGCGCCGGGTCAAGGTGTGGACGCCGCTCGTCATCCTGTTGATCATCGTGTTCGGGGTCGTGCAGGCCGTTCGTCCGCTGCCGACGCCGTCCCTCACGCTCACCAGCGACGCCACGTACAGCTTCGACGGCGACAAGGCGTCGCTGCCGTGGCCGGGCGAGGGCCAGGGCTGGATGGACGTCCAGGGCATCGGCACGATGGACAACTTCGGCAAGCAGACGCCCGTGCCGATCGGTTCCGTCGCCAAGTCCATGACCGCGTACATCGTGCTCAAGGACCACCCGCTGAAGGCGGGCGCCGACGGTCCGTCGATCACCGTCGACGCCACCGCCGAGAAGGAGGGCGGCTACGACGCCGACGGGCAGAACGAGTCGACGCTCAACACCGTCAAGGAGGGCGACAAGATCTCCCAGAAGGACGCGCTCGCGGCGGTCATGATCCCGTCCGCGAACAACATCGCGCGTCTGCTGGCCCGTTGGGACGCCGGCTCCGAGGAGGCGTTCGTCAAGAAGATGAACGCCACCGCCAAGAAGCTGGGGATGAAGAACACCACCTACACCGACCCCTCCGGCCTCAAGGAGAGCACCGTCTCCACCGCCGAGGACCAGGTGAAGCTCGGCAACGAGCTGGTGCAGATTCCGGCGCTGACGGACATCACCAAGTTGCCCACCTGGACCGACCCGTCCGGCAAGAAGTGGACCAACTACAACCGCCTGGTGCCCTACGACGGCGCCATCGGCATCAAGACCGGCACGACGACCAAGGCCGGCGGCAACCTGCTCTTCGCCGCCACCAAGGACGCCGGCGGCTCGACCGTCACGGTCGTCGGCGCGATCCTCGGCCAGCACAAGGCGCCGATCATCGACACGGTCAACGCGGTCAGCAAGACCGCGATGCTCGCTGCCCAGGACGCCGTCACCTCGTCCACGGTCTTGAAGAAGGGCGACGTCGTCGGTTACGTCGACGACCAGCTCGGCGGGCACACCCCGGTCACGGTCACGAAGGACGTCAAGGCCGTCGGCTGGGCCGGCAAGACCGTGCACCTGCAACTCGCCGACCAGGACGGCAAGTCCGTGCCGCACACCGGCAAGTCGGGGGAGACGGTCGGCGTGCTCGAGGTCGGCGACGGTGAGGGCGGCGCCGTGGAGGTGCCGGTGGCCCTCCAGAAGGGCCTCACCGAGCCCGGATTCGGCGCGAAGCTGACCCGCGTCGGCTGATCGCCCCAAGGACCGCCCCCCGGTCCGCTCGTGGGAGGCCGAAGCCCTTCGGCCTCCCACGGCGCCCGTTCGCGGACCCCGTGCTAGCGTCGCGAGACCGGGCAGGCGGGGGACGCCCACCCGTTCATTCACAACGGCACACGGGTAAACGGGAGTGTAGGGAGTGGCCACAGCGAGGCCGACGCGCGCCGACGACGCGAAGCCCGGGACGGGCGGGAGCCGCCCCCGGACACAAGTCCCCGAGCAGCCCAAAGGGCATGCGAACACAGCGAATGCGGCCACCGGCGAACCGGACGTCGGCACGCGCCTGGCGCGTTTCGTCCGGCACCCCGTCACCCTCGCCACAGCGGTCGCCGCACTCCTCCATCTCATCTGGTTCTTCACGTTCGCGAACAGCGGCGGGGACCTCGCGGCGCAGGACGCCTGGGCCGAGTTCGTCGGTCGGCACCCCGACTCCGCGTACAACCTCGCCTGGTACGGCGGCATGCACCCGGTGTCGTACAGCGTGGTCTCGCCGTATCTGATGTCGGTGTTCGGCGTGCGCACGACGATGATGGGCGCAGGCACGCTCTCGGCGACGCTGCTGACCATGATCCTCATCCGTACGCGGGTGGTGGCGAAGCCCCTGTGGCCCGCGCTCGCCGGCGTCTTCGCGCTCCTGTGCAACGCCGCGTCGGGGCGCGTCACCTTCGGCCTCGGCATGATGTTCGGGCTCGCGGCGACGGCCGCGGTGTTCTGCTGGCCGTACCGCTGGCGCTACAAGCGCTGGGCGAAGGCGGCCGTGGCGGCGCCGCTCGCGGGCATCGCGACCGCCTGTTCGCCGGTGGCGGGGCTCTTCGTCGGACTCGTCGCCGTGGCGCTTTTCTTGCAGAAGCGGCGGCCCGGAGCGTACGCGCTCGGGCTCGCGCCGACCGCCGTCGTCGTGCTCTCCGCGTGGCTGTTCCCGTTCTCCGGTACGCAGCCGATGTCGTTCTGGTCGGCGTTGCTGCCGATGGTGTACGGCGTCCTCGTGTACGTCCTCGTGCCCAAGGAGTGGGTGACGGTCCGGATCACGTCCGCCGTCTACACCCTGGCGACCCTCCTGGTGTGGCTGATCAGTTCGCAGATCGGCTCCAACATCACCCGGCTCCCGATGCTGTTCGCGGGCGTCGCGCTGCTCGCGGCGCTGCCGTTCACGCAGAAGCGCTCGCGCAAGTGGTACGTCCTCGTGGTCACGTTCGTCGCCTTCAACGCGTGGATCGGCTTCAAGTCGGTCGACGACGTCGTGCGCACGACCCCGGCCGCCTCCTGGGCCCGTGAACTGGCGCCGCTCGTCAACGAGTTGCAGGAGGTCCGCGCCGAGCACGGCCGCGTCGAGGTGGTGCCCGCCCGCTCGCACCGCGAGGCCTCCGCGCTCGCCCCGTACGTGAACCTGGCGCGCGGCTGGAACCGGCAGGCCGACATGGAGCGCAACCCGCTCTTCTACGACGACACCCTCAACTCGGCGAACTACCGCGAGTGGCTGCGGCGTTGGGCCGTTCACTATGTGGTGCTGCCCAAGGACGAGCCGGACGGCAAGGGCGCGGAGCGCGAGCGGCAGTTGGTGCGGCGGGGTCTGCCGTACCTGAAGCAGGTGTGGGGCGACGCCAACTGGCAGCTGTTCGCCGTCACCGACCCGACGCCGCTCGCCGAGCCGCACGCGGTCGTCGACGCGGCGGAGCAGGGCGAGCTGACCATCGAGGTGACCCGGCCGGGGCGCGTACACATCCGCGTCCCGTACTCGCCGTGGCTGTCGGTCGTCGACGCCGAGGGCAAGAGCCTGGGGGCGCCGAAGGAGACGGAGGCGTCGAAGCGGGCGCGGGAGGCGAACGACTCCCTCCCGAAGCGGTACGCGAACGTGCACGGGTGCCTGGTGGAGACGGAGAAGGACGAGGCGGGGGACGCGTGGACGGAGCTGTTGGCCCCGAAGCCCGGCACGTATCGCCTTGCGGCGCCGTACCAGTTGCCTCGGGGGACGCCGTGCCCCGAGGAGCTCAGGTAGGCCCCATTTAAGCCCCGCTCTGGGACGAGACTCGCGGGGTCCGGGGCAGAGCCCCGAGGCCTCAGCCACGGCGCCGCCTGCTCAATCGCCGCAGGGGCTTAATCGGGCGTGATCACCACTCCGCGAAAGAACCGTCCGCGTGGCGCCACACCGGGTTGTGCCAGCGATGGCCGGAGGCGGCCGCCTTGATCACGGCCTGTTCGTCGATCTCGATGCCGAGCCCGGGCCCGGTCAGCCGCGCCATGTGCCCGTCCGTGGAGTCGAAGGCGAAGACGGACGGGTCGACGAGGTAGTCGCCGAGGTCGGAGCCCACGTTGTAGTGGATGCCGAGGCTGGTCTCCTGGATGAACGCGTTCGGCGACGCGAAGTCGACCTGGAGGCACGCCGCGAGCGCGATCGGCCCGAGCGGACAGTGCGGGGCCAGGCCCACACCGTGCACCTCGGCCTGCGCGGCGATCCGCCGGGTCTCCGAGATGCCGCCCGCGTGGCTCAGGTCGGGCTGCGCGAGCGCGATGCCGGAACGCAGCACCGGGTCGAAGTCCCAGCGGGAGTAGAGCCGTTCACCGGTGGCGACCGGAATGGACGTGGACGCGGTGAACTCGCCGTACTGCGATGTGAGTTCAGGGAGCAGCGGCTCCTCGATGAACATCGGGCGCAGCGGTTCGAGGGCGCGGGCGAGCTGCTTGGCCAGCGCCGGGGACGTACGACCGTGGAAGTCGACGGCGACGCCTCCGTCGGGGCCCAGCACGTCCCGCACGGAGGCGACGCGCTCGACGACCGCGTCGATCTCGCGCGAGGGCTCGAGGTGCCGCATCCGGCCGCCGACGTTCATCTTCACGGCGCGGTAGCCCTGTTCGAGGCGCTGCGCCGCGTGCTCGGCGGCCTCGCTCGGGTCGTCGCCGCCGATCCACGAGTACATCCGCATCCGGTCCCGGACGGCGCCGCCCAGCAGATCGTGCACCGGGACGCCGTGGAACTTGCCCTTGATGTCCCACAGGGCCTGGTCGATCCCGGACACGGCGGACGACAGCACGGGCCCGCCGCGGTAGAACCCGCCCTTCGTCATGACCTGCCAGTGGTCCTCGATCCGCAGCGGATCCTGCCCGACGAGGTAGTCGCTCAGCTCATCGACGGCAGCAGCGACAGTGTGCGCCCGCCCCTCGACAACGGGCTCTCCCCACCCGGTGACCCCTTCATCGGTCTCAACCTTCAAAAACAGCCAACGGGGAGCAACAAGGTAAGTGGTAAGCGAGGTGATCTTCATGACGCATCCTTACGAATAGGCTTCGGCGGCGATTGAGCCCAATGCAGCCCCGCCGGCGCTTGAGGCGCGGGGTCCGGGGCAGAGCCCCGCGACGTTCACCCCTGTGGCCGCAACAGTTCCGCCAACAAAGGAAGTTGCTCCGGATCCTCCAACGCCGAACCAACGGCGACGACCTTCGCCCCCGCCGCCAAATACGCGGCCGCGTTCCCCGCATCCATCCCGCCCGTGGCAACGAACGGCACCTCCGGGAACGGCCCCCGCATCGCCCGGAACCACTCCGTCCCGAGCACACTCGCCGGGAACGCCTTCAGCCACGTGCACCCGATCCCCCGTGCGGCCTGCACATCCGTGGCGGTGGCCACGCCGGGCAGATGCGGCAGCGCGGCCGTGAGACTGGCCCGCGCCACCTCCGCGTTCAACCCGGGGGCCACCGTGAACGCGGCGCCCGCGTCCACCGCCCACCCGAGCCGTTCGGTCGTGGTGACGGTCCCCGCGCCGACCGGCTTCCCGCGCTCCCGGCCCGCGGCGACCACGGCGGCCAGCACTCCCGCCGCCTCCTCGGTCTGCACGGGGACCTCGACGCACTCGATGCCGAGTTCCCATGCGCGTACGGCGAGTTCGACGGACTTGTCTGCGGGCATGCCGCGCAGGATCGCCATCACCGGTACTCCGGCGAACAGCTCATCGAACGTTGTGGCTACGGACGCCATCCCAGCTCCTTGGAGATCGTGTCGGCGGTGGTCATGAGGTCGGGCAGTACTTCGGATTCGAGCGCGCCCAGGTCGGCCCTGGCCTTGAGCGCGGTCACGGACGCGGCGGCGACGACCTCGCCGCTGCTGTCCCGTACGGGTACCGCGACGCAGTTCACGAAATCCTCGTACTCGCCGTCGTCGACGGCCCAGCCGCGGGCCCTGGCCTCGGAGAGGGCCTTGCGGTAGGCGTCGGGGGAGGTGATCGTCGTGCTGGTGTGCGGCGCGAAGTCGCAGTCGGCGAGCAGCGCGTCGGCCCGTTCCCTGGGGATGTGCGCCAGGATCGCCTTGGCGACTCCGGCGGTGTGCAGGGTGACCGGGCGGCCGATCTGCGAGTAGAGGCGCACCCCGTCGACCGGGTCGACCTTGTCGACGTACACGATCCGCTCGCCCTCCAGGGCGGCGAGGTGCACGGTGTGCCCGCAGCGCTCGCCGAGCAGCCGCAGGTGTTCGCCCGCGACGTCCTTCAGTCCGAACTGTTCCAGGGCGAGGTGGGCGAGCCCGGCGAGCCGGTGCCCGACCGCGTAACGGCCGTCGGGGAGCCGGCGCGCGAGGCCGCCCTCGGTCAGGGATTCCAGGATGCGCAGCGCGGTCGAGCGGTGCACGCCGAGGTGCTCGCCGACCTCGGTCTGGGTGCGCGGGCGGCGGGCGATGAACTCGAGGATGTCGATGGCGCGACGGACGGTCTGTGACATGGGGTCAGCGCTCCTGTGTGGTGGCGGGAACGTAATCCTCGATGCTGCGCAGCGTCCGCCCGGCCAGCCGATGCCCGAGCGCGAGCCGCTCGGCGGGCGTGGAACCGCCCAGCAGCCCGCTCAGATACCCGGCAGCAAAGGCATCCCCGGCACCGACCGTCTCGACGACATCGACGACGGGCGCCGCCACGAACTCGCCGCCCGCACCGGCGAATTCGGTCGCCCCCACATCCCCGTCCTTCACCACGAGGATGCCGCGCGGCGCGAGATGTTCCCGTACGTCCTCGGCGGTGGAGGTGCCCCACAGCGTCTCGGCCTCGTCGCGCCCTACGAGTACGACATCGGCGCGGCGGGCGAGTGCACGCAGCGCATCGGCCGCCGCGTCACGTGAACGCCACAGCGTCGGGCGGTAGTTGACGTCGAACGACACCTGCGTCCCGCTGTCCGCCGCCCGCTCCATGAGGGTGTCCACGAGCTCGGCGCAGCCGTCCGACAGGGCCGGTGTGATCCCGGTGAGGTGCAGCAGCCGTACGTCCGTCAGGTCGACGCGGTCCGCGTCGGCCGGCGTCATCCGGGACGCGGCCGAGCCCGCCCGGTAGTAGTGCACGCGGGTGCCGTCGGGGCCCGGGTCCTTGAAGTACACGCCGGTGGGGGCGGCCGGATCGGCGAGCACCCCGTCGACGCGCACGCCGCGCGAGGCGACCGCCGCGACGATCCGCCGCCCGAACGGATCGTCCCCGACCCGGCTCACCCACGCGGCCTCGTGCCCGAGGTCCGCGAGGTACTGCGCCACGGTCGACTCGGCACCGGCGACCGCGAGCCGCAGCTCCCGGCTCCGCTCGAGCCCCTCGCCGTCGGCGGGGGTGACCTGCGCCATCGTCTCGCCGAGGCAGACCGCCGTACCGGACATTCGCCGTCCTCCAATGACATCCCATTGACATCCCGATGGGCCCATGAAGAACATTAGCAGCCTTCACGCAACAGGCGTGCATATGTTGCAACATCGGGTCGTCAGTCGGCCCACCGAGCCCGGAAAGAGAGTGAGATGAGCCCGACGACGAGCACATCCACCCACAAGGAGCCGTCCGCTCCGAGAGACGCGAAGGTGATGAGCGCGCGCACCCGCCAGCGCCGCACAGCCGCCGCGAGCGTCGTCGGGTCGATCCTCGAGTGGTACGACTTCTTCCTCTTCGGCGCGTCGGCCGCGCTCGTCTTCAACAAGGTCTTCTTCCCGGACGTCTCGCCGTTCGCGGCGACCCTCGCCTCGTTCGCGACCTTCGGGCTCGGCTTCGCCGTGCGCCCCATCGGCGGCCTGGTCCTGGCCCACCTCGGCGACCGCATCGGCCGCCGACCGGTGCTGATCCTCACCGTGATCCTGATGGGCGTCGGCACTCTCGCCATCGGCTTCCTGCCGACGTACCACGCGATCGGCATCTGGGCCCCGATCCTCCTCGTGCTCTGCCGGATGATGCAGGGCTTCGGCGTCGGCGCCGAGCTCGGCGGCGCGTACGTCATGTCGACGGAGGCGGCCGAGGAGGGCAAGCGCGGGTTCTACGGTTCGCTGCCCGGCGCGGGCGAGTTCATCGGCGTCGTCATCGCCTCCGGCGCGGTGGCCGCCGTCTCGACGCTGCCCGAGGACGACTTCCTGAGCTGGGGCTGGCGCATCCCGTTCCTGGCCAGCGCCTTCGTGGTCGTGATCGCCCTGCTGATCCGCAACGCCGCGCCCGAGACCGAGCAGTTCGAGCAGGCCCGCGACAGCGGAAAGCGCGAAAAGCTCCCGGTCCTGGCCGCGATCAAGACCCGCCCCAAGGCGATCGCCCTGCTCATCGGCTCCGGCTGCGCCACCGCCATCGCCTCGTACGCGATCCAGGGCTATCTGCCCAGCTACCTCACCAACCAGCTGGGCCTCTCCTCCGGCACCTCCGTCCTCGGCATCACGATCGCCTCGGCGGTCTCGATCCTCACGATCCCCCTGGCGGGCGCGCTCTCCGACCGGGTCGGGCGCAAGCCGGTGATGATCGGCGGCGCGGTGGCCATCACGCTCTTCGCGTACCCCTTCTTCTGGCTGGTGGACACGCGCGAGCCGTGGCTGATCTACCTGGCGATCACCGTCGCCTTCGCGCTGATGCTGAACTCGATCTTCGCGGTCACCGGCACGTTCTACGCGGAGTCGCTGCCGACCGAGGTCCGCTACAGCGGTCTGGTCTTCGTCCGCGAGATCAACGGCGTTATCTTCGCGGGGACTTCGCCCTTCGTGGCGACGCTTCTCGTCGACGCGGGTGGCGACCGCCCCTGGTACCTGGCCGGGTACATGGCGCTGGCGGGCCTCGCGAGCGCGCTGTGCATATGGCGCCTCCCGGAGACGGCGCCGGTCCGCAATTTCAGCCCCTCCGGCGATTGAGGAGCGGGGTCCGGGGCGGAGCCCCGAGGCGTTATCCGGATGCGCGCCGCGACCGCATCCGGCCATGATGCGGATCATGCCGATCGACATCCCGCACATCATCAAGCCCGGCACCCTGGCGTCGGGCCCACAACCGACCCTCCACTCGACGGACGGTGAACTCGTCCTCCGCACACCCGAGTTCACCGACGCCCCCGCGATCCACGACGCCTTCCAGGACCCGGCCCTGCGCTACTGGCACATCCGCGGCATGGAGTCCGTGGACGAGGCCCGCGACTGGGTGACGTCGACGCACGAGGGATGGCGGGAGGAGACGGCCGCCCAGTGGTTCGTGGCCGGGGCGGCCGACGGGGCGCCGCTCGGCAGGATGGCGCTGCGCCAGATGAACCTCATGGAGGGCGTCGCCGAGGTCGGCTACTGGGTGCTGCCGGCCGCCCGCGGCCTGGGCGTGGCCCCCAGGGCGCTGGCGGCGATGACCGACTGGGCCCTCGATGTCGGCTTCCACCGCATCGACCTCCTGCACTCCACCCGCAACGAGCCCTCGTGCAAGGTGGCGCTCAAGGCCGACTACCCGCTGGAGGGCACGCGCCGCAGCTCGGCGCTGCACACGGACGGCTGGCACGACATGCACGTCCACGCCCGTATCAACGCCTGTGTCAACTCGTAGACCAAATCCATGCGTTGAGTGCTCTACTTGCCCCGATGGGCTCTTGACAGCGTGCGTACTGTTTCGCGACCTTTGAGCCCCATGGGGGGAAGAGGGGGGCCCATGAGCAGCATGCTCGCGTATCAACGCACCTGTCCGGTTACCGGTCCGAGCGCCGGCCCATGCACCCGCGGTGAAGGGCGGTCGAACCGACGTTGAACATCACGACGTACAGAGCCGATGAGCTCAGCGCGTCCTTGCGTTCCGCCTGGCACGAAACGATGGAGCAGTCTCCGGACTTCCAAAACCCGTTCCTGGCACCGGAGTTCGCGGAGGGGGTCGCCAGGTTCAAGGGTCGCGCGCACGTGGCGGTGCTGCGGGAGGGGGCCGAACCCGTCGGATTCTTCCCGTACGAGAAGGGGCCCGCGGGCATCGGCCGCGCCATCGGCATGGGCCTGTCCGACTGCCAGGCCTTGGTGCACCGGCCAGGAGTCACCTGGGACACCCGCCAACTCCTGCGCGCCTGCGGCCTGTCGGTGTTCGAGTTCGACCACCTCGTCGAGGAACAGAGACCCTTCGGCCGCTACGTCACCGGAACGTTCGCCTCACCCGTCCTCGACCTGAAGGACGGCAGCCATGAGACGTACGAGGAGTGGCTGAGGGCGACGTACCCCGGTCAGGCCAAGACGACGCTCAAGAAGGAGCGCCGCCTGACCCGCAACGTGGGGGAGATGCGCTTCGTCTACGACGAGCGCGACCCCAAGGTCCTGCACCAGCTGATGCGCTGGAAGTCGGCCCAGTACCGCCGCACCGGCCGCATGGACCGCTTCGCCCGCCCGTGGATCGTGCACCTGACGGACCATCTCTTCCAGGTCCGAGAGGACCACTTCACGGGAGTCCTCTCGGTCATCTACGCGGGCGACCGCCCGGTCGCAGCCCACTTCGGCCCGACGTCGAAGACGGTCTTCGCGGCCTGGTTCACCGCATACGACCCGGAGTTCAGCTACTACTCCCCGGGCCTCCTCATGCACCTGCGGATGGTCGAGGCCGCGGGCCGCGAGGGCATCCGCCTCATGGACTGGGGTCGCGGCGAGAAGGAGTACAAGGACTGGCTCAAGACCCGCGAACTCCGCGTGGCCGAGGGCTTCGCGACCCGCCCCCACCCCGCCGCAGCCGCCCACCGCCTCTGGCGCCGCCCGGTCCGCGGCCTGCGCAACACGGTGCTCGCGCATCCGGAGCTGCGGGAGCGGGCGGACCGTGTGCTGCGGACGGTGGGATCGATGCGGCAACGGCAGCGGCCGTAGCCGTCGGGGCGGCCCGCTTTTCGTGGAGGGCCGCCCTCAACCTCAACAGGGGGACGATCTACACAAGCACTCGTCGGCACTACGATCCGGTCCATGGAGTGCTTTGCCGCTTGGCGCACGCGGGTCTGAGGGCCCCGACTCGCCGCCCCTCGTTCGGGGCGGGAGCGGGCCGACCCATGCCCAGTTTCCCCTGGGTCCCAAGCCCTCAGCCCTCAGCCCGAAAGGCACCCTTCGATGCGTATCCGCGCATTCGCCCACGACGACGTGGCTCCACTCACCGACCTGACCATCGAGACGTTCCGGCCGTTCTTCGAGGAGGTCTTCCGCCCCTCGATGGGCGAGGTCATCTTCACGGTCCAGCACGGCAATTGGCGCGACGACTACCGACGACAGATCGCGAAACTCCACGCCCCCGAGCGCCACTCCTACGTCGCCGTCGCCGAGGTGGCAGGCGTGATCGCCGGCTACGTGGCGTGGGCCGTCGACCCGGACCGCAGACACGGCGAAGTCGTGATCCTCGCGGTCTCGTCCGAGCACCGCCGCCACGCCGTGGGTACGGCCCTGTGCGAGCACGCCTTCGAGCAGATGCGCCTGCGCGGAGCGGAGATCGTCGAAATCGGCACGGGAGGAGACTCCTTCCACGCACCCGCCAGGGCTCTCTACGAGCAACTCGGTTGCATCCAGAACCCGGTAGCTGTCTACTTCCGGCAGCTCTAGCCAGAGGAGAACTTGAGTGACCATTTCTTGCGTCATCCTCGATATCGGCGGCGTTCTGGAGATCACGCCGGAAACCGGGTGGGTGCGACGGTGGGAAGAGCGGCTGGACCTGCCACTGGGCACCGTCGACGAGCGGATGCACGACGTATGGCGGGCCGGGAGCGTCGGGAGCATCAGTGAGCGAGAGGTACAGGAGCAGGTATCGACCCGCTTGGGCCTCGATGGCTCCCTGGCCGAAGCCTTCATGGCGGATCTCTGGGCGGAGTACCTGGGGACGCCGAACGAGGAGCTCATCGACTACGTACGAGGGCTGCGGGGAACCTGCAGGCTGGGCATCCTGAGCAACAGCTTTGTCGGCGCCCGCGAGCGCGAGACGACGCTGTACCACTTCGACGAACTGGTGGAGCAGATCGTCTACTCGCATGAGCTCGGCATCGAGAAGCCCGACCAGCGCGCGTTCGATGCCGCGTGCGCCGCCTTGGCTGTGCGACCGGAGAACTGCCTGTTCATCGACGATGTCCCAGTCAACGTCGAGGCGGCCCGGACGGCGGGCATGCAGGCGCACCTGTTCGAGGACAACGCACGGACGGTCACGCGCATTGCCGCGCATCTGGAGACCGGGCCCGTGAGCCCAGTCTCCTTCGGCGCTCGACGGGCCGAGTGACTAAGGGCGGCGTAGTCGGACGGCAAGGAAGCAAATCCTGCCGCTACATGTCCGGCCCGTCGACACCTCGTCGAGCGTCAGGCGGGTAGATCACTATCGGTCTCTCGGACGTCACCATGGCATCAGCCTTGCGGCCCGCCTCACCGGCCGCGCGCTGACCTCGTCCAGCCTGTGTGAGACCCGTAACGAATCCCCGTGATCAATTTCCATCGCGCCTGGCCCGCCGCCTAGCGTCCCCCGGACACATCGACAGCCGGGGGGCTATTTCGAGCGGAGCAACACAGTGGCCCACCTGGCATACAGCGGCACAGGTGCCGGGAGACTCATAGGCGAGCTGCTGCCCGACTGGCTGGAGCTGCCGATCGCCGGGGCCATCTTCGCCGGGTTGATCATCTACGGCGTCATCCAGCGAATCCGCAATGGGTCCCCCGCGAACCGCCCCGAGAACATCGCGATACGCAAGGGCGCGGCACTCCTAACGGTCTGCTCGTCCGCCCTCTTGGAGATTCTCGGCGTGATCGGGATCTTCGCCTTCGGGTGGCCGTGGTGGGCAGGCGTCGCACCCGCCGCCTGGTGCGTCCTCGGCGTCTTCCTGCTCCGCTCGGCGCTCAAGGCGGGGGAGCAGCGCAAGTGAACCTGCGCGAAGACAAGTGGGAGGTCATCGCCCTCGCCGGGGGGACCCTGTCCACCATCGACCTCGTCACCACGTACACCGGCTGGGCCCGCGTGTTCTGCCTGGTCCTCGGCCTCTTCGGCATCAGCGCCTGGTGCCGGGAAATCCGCGTGAAGCGCCGCAAGCGCCGCAAGCGCCGCGACCTGCGCCGGGCCTGGCTGACGCACTTCGACCGCCTCATGCGCGACGAGGTGAAGCGCCGATGCCGCTGATCAAGCCCCAGCCCATGAATGTCGAGGTGTGGGTCCGCTTCCAGCACGCCCGCCGCAAGGCCCACATCTTCGCGGGCGCCGGGTTCGTCCTCGGCACCATCGGCATCGCACAGGGTTTCACGCCCCAGGCTTGGTGGGTACTCGGCGGCTCCGTCGTGGCCGCCGTGCCCTTCGAGTTGTTCTGCCGTCGCGTCAAGGCCGCCCAGCCGGAAGGTTTCCGCCGATGAAGCCGCCCGTCCTGGAGTTCGCGGTGCCGGTCGTCCTCGCCGTCGTCGTCGGCGCGGTCGGCATCGTCATTGGCGGCGGCTGGGGTCTCACGCTCGGCGGTGGGGCGCTGTATCTCGTCGTCAAGGCCCTGCTCGACGCCCTCGGCTTCGGCCTCTGGCGGCGCCGTCACTCCGACAAGAGGGGGGACGATGAGTAGATACCTGCGCCCCCTCGCCCTCGCTACGGCTGTCGTCATGGCCGTGGTCATCGTCGGCGGCCTGTCGCCACAGTGGGGCTCGCCGCTGGCCTTCGGCGTCTTCTACGCCGGGTTCATGGCCCTCCAGCGGTACGTGGACAAGGGGGACGACGATGATCAATAAGGTGCTCGTCCGGATCATGTACGCGCTGATCTTCGGCGGCGTGATCGCCTACGTCGCCCAGGGCCTCTTCCGCGACGGCTGGGTGTCGGCAGCCTTCGGGGTCGCCACCGTCGCCGTCTTCGGCCTCTGGAACCTGCGCCGGGCCACAGTGCCCCGCGACCGGCAGCTCGGCCCCGTCGGCAGGTTCCTGATCACCCCTACCGGCCTGGTGATCGGTCTGGCCGTGGTGGCGCTCGCCGGGGTGCTGGTCTGGCTCGGCCTGGGCGACTGCCCTCCATCGCCCGGCCCCACGACGTGCGATGTGCCCAGCCACATGAACTGGTAGCCGCACAGCAAAGAGCCCCGACCGGGGTGAGCGACCGGGGCCTTGCTGGTTTGTCTTCACTCATGCCTGCGCAACGGCGCACCGTCGGGCGCAGTGGTGGCGCATGCCACGACGAGTAGGTGAAGGGCTAGCGGCCGCCTACACAGTTGCCCGGATCAGCATCGTTGCCGCGCTCTGGCCCGCCGGCGGTTCGATGATCTCGGTGCGGACGTCGGTGAATCCGTGGCGGTGCAGGAACTCGGTCCACTCGTCGGGTGTGTGGTCGTGACGCATGCCGGCCCTGCCCGGCTTGAGTTCCTGGCTGTCGGCCGGGAGGTGGGAGAACGCGAGGACACCGCCGTCGTTCATGCGGGCCCGTACGAGGGGCAGTAGCTCGTCGGGGTCGACGAACCAGACTGCGCCGAAGATGGACAGCACCACATCGAAGGTGGCGGCCTCGGTGGTCAGGTAGTCGACGGCCTCGGCCGTGCGGAAGTCCAGGCCGGGCAAGTGTCCCCAGCGCTCGCGTGCGGCGGCCTCGCGGCTTGGGGCGACGTCCACGCCCGTGCAGGTGGCGCCGAGCGTGGCCAGGTGGGCGAGGTTGTCGCCGTTTCCGGAGCCCAGCTCCAACACCTTCAGGCCGGCCAACGGCGTGCCGAGAACGCCCTCGTCGGGGCCGTGGTCCGGGTACTGGGTCCAGTTGAGCCACGTCGACTGGCCCCGTGCGTTCACTGCACGGCGAAGTGTGCGCTCCTTGGCGAAGCGGTCCCAGGTCTCGGCGAGCGACATGCAGATGGTTCCTCTCACAGGGGAAGGGGCCCGCCCCGAATGTAGAGGGGTGGGCCCCAACTCTCTGTCTTTGTAGCCTACTTGCTCTTGCCCGTGTTGGGCGAGTCGGTGCACCCGGCGTGGCACTGTGTGCACTTCACGCCCATGTTCCAAAGCTCGCGGTCGATGACGAAGCCCGCGGCCTCGATCGCCGCGACGGTGGCCTCCAGGACCATCGGCCGGCCGTCGGCTTCGGCCTTCACCTTGTCGTCGTCGCTGACGCAGGCGACGTCGCCGTGATTCTTGCCTTCGCCACCGCCGTCGTTGGTGCACTGGACGCACAGATCGGTTTCGAGTTCGGGTACGTGGTGGACGTACCGGCCGAAGTGCCCGTAGGTGAACTGGTGGTACGGGATGGTGTCGAGCATGAACGAGTGAACGCCCTGGTCCACCTCGGGGGACGGGCCCACGAGGAGGTCGGGGTTCTCTCCGGCGGCCACGAAGTACGCGATCGTCTGGCCGAAGATGCGCTCTGCCTTGTCCTGGCCGATCTCGGGATCCCGCATGATCAGCTTCACTTGCCGCGCCCACACGTCCTGGGGAACGAACGTCTTAGGGTCGCGGATCTTCACGGCGGTGCTCATGCTGGTGTGCCTCCACGCGATGGGGGATTCGTGGTGGTGCCTGGGGAGCGTCCTCCGCCTCGGCGGCATCGCGGGCAGATGCAGGGCGGCATCACACCAGTCGCCATGGGCTCTCCGCCCTCGCCCTCGTAGAGGGTCCGTGAGGTGGTCTGCGTGCCGTCTGCTCTGACCGTGTACGCGCTGATGCGGATGGACATGGCTCCCATCCTGTGGACGCGGGGCGACCATCGCGGCGACACATCTGGCGTCCGAGAGGCGGTATGTCGGCGTCACACGAAGGCGTCAAACCGGTGTCATTGGACGAGGCGCGTAGCTAGCCTCGGACCATGACCACCACAGCACAGGTACAGACGAACGACGTCCTGCGTGCCGTGCGTATCGGCATGCAGCTCTCGCAGGACGAGTTCGCGAACGGACTCCGCAAGACCGGCAAGGAGCTGGGCGAACCCAACGATGCCAGCAAGCGCCTCGTACAGCGGTGGGAGTCGGGCCAGACCCGCACATGCCGCCCGCTGTACGCCCGCGCATTGCAGCGGTTCACGGGCCGCCCGATCGAAGCACTCGGGTTCGCGCTCGCCGTGTCAGCCTCCCGCGTCCACGAGGACGGCGCAGGCGGCCACGACATGGACGCCGGGGCAACCGGTGTCGCGGAGGCGGCCGAGGCACCCGAGACGGCGCCGGAAGCGCAGGCGGTGGACTACTCGGGTATCTGGCTGAGCCGCTACGAGTTCTACTCCTCCGGCCGCGACACCACGTACGAGGGCAAGCATCATGTCCTCGTCGTGCACCGGGACAACCGGCTCACGGCCGAGTCCCTGCCGGGCGCGTCCAGCAACCCCGACAGCCCCCTGCACCTCGACCTCACGACGGACCGGAACATCGTCACCGGGTCCTGGATCGAGCAAACCGCTTCGGATGGCTACTACCGGGGCGCCCGCTACCACGGGGCGATCCAGATGCTGATCGAGCCGACCGGGCGCCGGATGGCCGGCAAGTGGGTCGGCTTCGGCAAGGACTTCGACGTGAACACGGGACCGTGGGAACTGCGGCTCCTCGACACGTCGACGTCCAAGGCCACCGTGGAGCGCTACTCCCGCGCCCCGGAGTAGGCCCCGCCCGCACCACTCGGGACGCCGGTGCCGCGTCGTGGCGTCGACTGGCCTCGCGGCTCATGCGGCGGCTTGCTCGTCGTGCTCGCGCAGCATGCGCATCACGGTCGCAGGAGACGGGTGCTCCCGGCAGGGGCGTTCGAGGTCTACTGTCTGGGCGGCATCCTCGTGTGCCGACGCTGATCATCGTGATCGCGGTGCCCTGGAGAAAGGGTCGTCTTGATCCTCCTCATACCGGTGGTGTTTCTCGCTACCGTCGCATTGGTCATGTTCTTCCTGCTCCGGGGCCTCGGGGTTGCCCTGCCAGGGGACGCGCGTTGGTCCGGACAGGGCTGGCGCCGTCCAGTCGTGGCCGCCGCCTTTGCCTGCGCGGCCACGGCCACGGCCGCCTACTCATGGGGAGCCATGGGGCTGTTGTCGACCGTGGCGGTGGCGCAGGACGGCGGGGCGGACTCGGCGCCGTTTCCGTACGACCATCCATGCAGGGAGCAGTTGAAAGGGGCGGTGGACTATGACGTCCAGTTCCTCACCCTGCGCACCGTATGCGTGATGGACGACGGAACGCGGAGAGCAGTGGATGACGTGCCGCAGGGCGTTCGGGCGACGGCAGCGGGATCGGCGGCCTCTGCCGCCGTATTGACGGGCATCCTGTTGGCCACCGGGGCCTCGCGTGCACGCCCGAGGCCGGCGAGTGACGCTGACGACGTCGACCCCGCAATTCAGTAGCGGGCGTGGGCCTCGTTTCGGACTGTGCGGGAGTTGCACCGAGAGAGGTTCGCCCGCGGGCTGCGTGTGCGCGCTTTCTCGGCAGGATTCGAACCTGCGACACCCGCTTTAGGAGCTCGAACTAGGCGGCGTTGTGCAACTGTCGGCCATGGACGCGAAGGCCAGAGAGTGGTGCTGATGAACACCACTGTCCGGCGCCGTTGATGTCAGTCTTGGATGTCAGGAACTCACGTCATCGGGCACTGTGTTCGCTGCACATTGCTGCTGTGCCGCGTGGCGCTCCCGAGCCGCCAAGCGCTTGAGTCGACGGTTTCTCTGCCCGGCTGCTCGCTGCTGAGCTCTTACCATCCTTGCGTCCCGCGGGTCGCTGACGAGGTCGTAGTCGTAGAGAAGAAGTTCATTGTCGTCTTCTGCAATGAGCTCTCGCAGAGCCGCGATGTGTCGCTCGGGGTTGACCAGCCGGCGCTTCGACTCCAACCAGGCTGCGCGTCCGCCGTCGTTTTCGGCCATGCGGGGACCGTAGCGCACCTCCGGAACGAGGGGGAGTGCCTTCCTTGGCTGGGCCGCACACGACCCCGGAGGCCCTTTGGCTCTCAGAGGAAGTCGCTGGTAGGCGCCTTACGGGCGCTCGATCGGCTGGGATCCGTCCACAGATAGTCCACGGTTCCGTGGCCACGGCTTAGTCGATGACGCCTGGCTTCGGTGGCGTGGGTTGCGGTACTTCCCTGCTGTACTGCACACCCGGACGTCGTCTCGTTCGGCGTGCTGAGTACACCTGATGATGTCGGCAACGATGGAGACGCCGCTTAGGGATCGACTCCTTTGCTGTCCTCCTCAGTGCTCCCGGCCTCATAGAACGTTTCGGCCCGCTCTTGGATCATGTGCCACTCAAGTTCAGCGAGCAGCGACAGCATAAGCATGATCGCGATGATGCAATGACCGTCGTTCATGTGCTCCAGCGGCAGGCGATGCATTACCGCGTGTCGGGACAGGTTCTGTGGGAGTGGATCTTGCCTCTCCGGGAAGTACTGACTGAACAGTGGCTCGATCGGCGTGAGGACGACCTGGTCCTGCGGCCACCATTGCGGGTGCGGCTCCATACCCGCTGCCTTCTTCAGCTCGTCGTACATCTTGTACCGGGTTCGCTCCACGCGGGCTACGAGGAACATGATGTCCTCCGCCGCTGCCAGAGCGAGGCATCCAGCAGCGAGCAGGTGACCGTCCTCCCATGCGGCGAGTACACGCCGGGCGGTTTCGGGGTAGTCGGTATGCCAGCCGTCGGAGTCTTCCGGAACCGTGCGGCGACACGCGGTGCGTAGCTTCGCTTGGTGGCTTACGAGGACATCGAGCTTCGCGGCGTGGTGGTCATCAGCCTGGACGAGTTCACGGATGACGTCGGCGGGCGGTATCCACGCGACGGGGATGCCATGGTTCCTGGCGAGTGAGTGAAGCTGACTTAGGGTCGCACCGGAGCCCCACCAGTTCCGCTGCCGGACCCAGGTGTAGAGGTGTGGGACTGGTTGAGGGCCATCAACACTGGCGTCGTACCTGTCCCATTGATCGCCCCACTCCGCCAGCTCCTTGGGGCTCACGGCCATTCTTCCGGCCGACGGGTCGCCACTGTAAGTCATATCGGGCATGGTGCCCCAAGCCCTCACTCAAGAGCGTCACAACTTCTGTGAACCCGAACCACATCGCCGGTGAACGGCCCGCCAGTCCGGTCGCTTCAACGCACCCGTTCCACTGACACTTTGAGCCGCAGGCAGGCACGATTGGCTGGACGTTGCGGGACGGTATCGAGCGAGAAGCAGCGTCGGGGGAGAGCAGTGATGGGCATCGACGTGCAAGACCCTCGCGAAACGTGGGGACAGACTGCCTACGCGGTACTGGTCGAGGTGGCGCGTACGTATCACGCTGTCATCACCTACAAAGAGTTGGGACGGGAGGTTCAGGAGCGGTCTGGCATTCACACCCGTGCTCTGCTGCACAACTGGATCGGCTCAGTCCTCGGGCGCGTGGTTCGTGAAGCCCACCGAAGAGGAGATCCGCCCTTGACCGCGCTGGTCGTGCACAGCGACGACGGCATGGTGGGTGAGGGCTACAAGGAAGTGTTGGCGGTTGCGGGACAGCCGCCTGTACCTGGTGTGCTAGAGCGCGAACGCCATGCGGCCGAAGCGCGGCTCGCTTGCTACCGGAGATTCGGTGCCACGTTGCCTCCGGGAGGAGGAGTTCCTGCCCTTGCTCCCAGGCATCAGGCTGCCATTGAGCGTCAGCGGGCCCGTACCGTGCAGCCGCCAGCCTTTTGTGACGGTTGCTTCATGCAGTTGCCAGTGACGGGCATCTGCGACTCCTGTGGATAGAGACCTTGTTCAACCTACGCAGACGGCTCCGGAGGCCCTTTTGTGCGGTGGGTAGCGTGCTGGTCAGCGCCATGATCAACACGACAGTCCAGGGTTCTGTCCACAGGTGGTCCAGACGTAGGAGGCGCCACTGCGCGACCTGTCAGCTAGCGGAGGTGCGCTTCGGTGGGCAGTGCCTCCTCGGCACAAGGCGGCGTGAACTCTTCCCACACTGCGCTGCCGCGATGGTGGGCTGTACGTAGGACCACACCGATCGAACCTCTGTCGACAGCAACTTGGCGCATCATGGGTAGCAGTAGCGTGTCGTGATTGGTGCAACATGACAAGCAAGGGGGAGTAGTGCCGCACGTTCGCGGCTATTACCGCGCCGATGGCACCTGGGTGACCCCTCATTGGCGCGAGGGCCCGTCTGCCGACTATGGAGATCTTGATCTAGAGATCAATGGGGCCACGGTCCTTCTCTTCCTGATCATCTGCCTTACCCCGCTTACCCTGCTGTGCGTAGGGCTCGGATGGGCCGCAGACGTCGACTACTTCGGTGGAGCATGGTTCTGCGCTACTGCGGATGCTGGCTGCGTTCTCATGCTGCGCAGAAGGTGGCGGCTCCAGCGCGCGCAGGAAGTAGCCCGCATGCGTCGAGAGCTTCAGCTGGCACTGGATGACGAGCGCCAGCGGCGTGAGGCCCCGCCCGCCGAAGGGAACTTGGCACCGAACCCCTACGCGGATCGAGTCAATGAATGGCTGCTGTGGCAGACACCCGATGGCAGACCTGGACCCTACGCACCCACGGCCCGCCCACGTCGACCCAGTTGCACCCGATGCGGCACGCAGAAGTACGGCCATCCCGGAGCCGAAGTCTGCTTCTGGTGTGGAGAGTGACTGGGCGCGGGATCCCTGCTACGGCTGTTGGTGTTGTTGAGGTAATCCCTGCGTGGCGGCCGCGAGCTGTGGGTGAGTCCCACTTCAAATGCCAAGCGCTTAGAAGGCGGCTGGCACGATCGTTGCCACATCACCCTTGACCTGGTGTTGCTGGGTGACTATGTGCAAGAAATCAGCGTCTTCGACACGCATTCGACAGAGCAGGTTCCGCACGCCTACCGGCCAGGAGCCGAGTGAAGCTCGTGGAGCGAGTTGACCTGCCCAATCCAGAACTCAAGTCTCGTTGTTGCAGAGGAGCTCTTGGGGAGCATGCTGAGCTGCTGCGCGAGGGCGTAGAAACCAGGCCCAGCGTCGTTCGCCCCGAGGTAGTGAACCAGTGCAGAGATCATGAGCCCGCTCTTCGGGTAGTCCCGTTCCACGATCAGTCCAAGCAGGTAGCCCATGGCGGCACGCTCGTCCGCCTGTTCGAAGTCGAAGCCGGGAAGCCCAGTCCGCCGGGCCAGCACAGAGTTCATCTCTGTGTAGGTCGTGACCTTGCGGAGCTGTGCTCGCTCAACGAGGAACTTCAAGCCGGCGTCAGTCAGCTGTTCCCATACCACGTCGCTTCGGCCGTACATCGCCACCCCCTGCACTCGCGGTCCAGTCATCAAGTATGCCGATCTGGCTGACACGGTGTGGGCGGATTCGATTGCACACAGCTCCGGAGGCCCCTTGAGTCCCAGACGAGTACGCAGGTCACGGGCTTCAAATGGGTCGGCTGGCGGCTGTTCGTCCACGAATAGTCCACGAGCTGCGATCTGATCCGTAGCTCTATGTGGCTCGGCCATCAGCGATCGCGGCGACTGAAGTAAGGGTCATGACAGACAGAGCATGTCGCAGTTGCTGCACAGTAGCTAGCTGTCCGTGGTGCGCTGCCTTGCGGCTACTCACCTGTGGCTGTGGTCAAAGACTTGGTATGGCTCTCAAGTGGCGGGAAACCTACTATGAGTACATGGAGTTGGGGACTCTCGCGGTTGCAGCCATCGGAGCGATCTTCGGCGTCGGGACGACCCTTGTTGCCGATCTCGTGCGGTCGCGCAGAGAACAAGATCGGTACTGGAGTGAGACGAAGCGAATTGTGTATGCGCGCTTCTTGACGTCCCTGGCGCAGGCGCATAGCCGCATGATAGGCGCTGCGTTTAATGACCAGTTGGATGATGCCCGCCGAAATGGGGTTCACGGCGCCTTCCACAATGATCCTCAAAACAGTGACGCCAAGTCTGTGTTGCGGGAGTTGGGCATTGTCGCTCCGGATCGGATTTACCAAGAGGCTCTGCCGGTTTATCGCCAACTTCGCGCTATTCGAGAACTCCTCGCTTCCAGGCCTCTTCGGCCAGAATCAGCGGAATACGAAGCCGTGAGGCAGCCATTTTTCCGGGACTTGGAGACTCTGCAGAGGGCGATGCGAGACGATCTGCAACCGAGATCCTCCCGCAGGTCTTAGGCTTCCTGTCCGCGTCAACTTGGTGGCTCAATGTTTGGCCCTGCCGTGTGGGGGAGCGCCCTAACGGCCCCGCGGTGCGGCCTATCTCATGCCTGCCGTTCTCCGTGGTTCCCCGGCCGATCTGGCACGGGTCTGGCACGGCCTTGAGTGGTGAGGCGTCTGACCCTTGTCGCACTTCATCTGGCGCCCTGTGGATCGGACGGAAGGATGGTCTTCTCGTCTGTGTGCACTTCCGTGAGTAGTTGAGTGAAACAGCGAACATCCGACAGGTCCGTGCCGCGTAGGTCGGCTCGCGTGAGGTCGGTGTTGGCGAGGTTGGCGTTGGTAAGTACTGCGCCGCGTAAGTCGGCCCCGGTGAGGTTGGCGCCAACAAGACTCGCGCCGCGTAGGTCGGCCCCGGTGAGGTTGGCGCCAGCAAGGTTCGCGTCGATCAGAAAGGCGTCTGTGAGCGTTGCTCCCTCCAGGTTGGCGTTGGTGAGTGTCGCGTCTTTCAGAAAAGCGCTGGTGAGGTCGGCGTAGCTTAGAACTGCACCAGCGAGGTGCAGCTCGTGGAGAGTTAGACCTGCGCGAATGGATACGTACGGGCGCAGGTCTACATCTGTCAGAAAGTTCAGAGCTATCTGGATGTCGGCGTCTGGAGCTTGGGGCAGTTCTGAGGTGGTGGCTGTCTTGGAGGTGCGGTCGCGAATGAATTGACGCAGAACCGTGGCGGCATCGGAGGCGGCTTGCTCTGGTGCATCTTGAAAGATTTGTTCCATGGCGAGAATGCCGCCGATACGTACGTACTGCTGCTCCGAGCCGAGGCGCTCCAGAGCCTTGGTGAAGCGATCCGTGATTTGCCCCCGCCGAGTGAGGTGGTATGTGCGGGCGGTGTAGAACAGGGCCATGCCTGCACCGAGGGCGGCAGTGCCAGCGACTAGTGCGGTACGCAGACCAGTCACCAGAGCGGCCGACCCCTTCGCCAGCTCGCTGCGGTCCAGATACTCGCCGTCGATGACGTAGGGGCCTCGCCACACCAGCCACGGTAGGCCGATGAGTACGGCTGCCACACAAATCACGGTGAGCGTGCGCATGACCCGACGGCGACTGTGAGATCTCTGATTGAGCCTGATTCGCCGTTGCTGAAGGCGAGGCAGGTTATTCCACGGGACGCCGTAACGTGCCTGGAAGTGGCGTGCGTGGATGCCGAGCATGACCCGGCGGAGCGCATGCTGAGTCTTCATATTTGCTACATGCCCAGTACTTGGCCGTTCGCTCGCGTACAGGCCCGCCGCAGCACGTCACCCACCGAGGCCCTCTCGCCGGTTCTGCGCGCGATTCCCACTCATACTCAGCCCACCGCTCAACCCAGCTTCCATCCCGTCCGCCGTCGACCCACACGTATGTGGTGCGGGCGTGGTTCATGGCGTCCAGGTGGAGCGCGCCACTGTACGAACGACCTGGACGCCATGGGCCACGTCTGCTCGGCTTTGCCTGGGTCGACGGCGGACGGGATGGAAGCCCTTCACGCAACCACCCGCGGACCCGCACCCGGCGGCGTTTCCCCTGGCCCCCGGTGTCGGCCGATCCCCCGCCGGAGGCATCGTCTTTGATCGCGGCTGGTGGCCTGTGTGATCAGCGGGCCACAGGGCGGTTGTGGATCAGGCAGCGTGGGCCCGCCGGTTGTCGCCACCATGATCCGGCCTGATCGGTGACCCAAAGCGTCGTTGGCCTGTGGTGCGTAAGTCCCCTTGTTTCCTACGGCTCGTTGCTGGTTGTGGCCCTTTTGGGGAGCGCCGGGCGGTCGGCGACGCGCAGCCGGTGACGGAGGCATGGAGGCGGCGGGGCGGCGGCCGGCTGGCGCCGCCCCGTGGTGGGGCCTTCGATCCTTCTGGTTGATCGTGATGGCTCGGGCCGGATGGTGGTTGATGGGGTGTTCTTGTGCGTGCGCCTCGTGGGCTTACGGGTGTTGAAGGGTTCTCCCCACAAGGTCGGATCATGGTGGCGACAACCGGCGGGCCAGAGCGGCCGTTGATCCGCGACAGCGCCCTTTGGCGGTTGGGTTGGCAATGATCGACGGCACGGGGCGCCCCGTGCCGCGAGCGGAGCGAGCCTTGATGAAGTAGGGAAAGTTCTATCGCGCTGGCGTCAGCCGCTTGCCGTTGTTGCTCCGCACGCAAGGGCTTGCCCGATCCCAGGGGCCGGTCGTCTCGACCTCGGTCATGTACTCGTACACCTCGTCAGGCGACAGTCACTCCTCGGCTGACATACGACTGTCCTGCTCAGGGAGGGGTGTGGTGACCTTCGGTGACTGAGGCCGACGATGTCAGGTCTGGATGTCAGAAGGGGCCCACCTCCGAAAATTCGGAGGTGGGCCCCTTCTGGACTGGTGCCCCCGGCAGGATTCGAACCTGCGACACCCGCTTTAGGAGAGCGGTGCTCTATCCCCTGAGCTACGAAGGCGCGTGAACAGCGTAGCGGATCGGGTTCGGGGTGTGGGGGCGGCCGTGTGTCACGCCAATGGGGGACGTGGGGCGGCCGGGGGCGGCTGGGGCTGTTAAGCCGGAGGGACGAAAGGAAACGAGGGGGGACACGTCTCGTCGGATGCCGTGCGTGGCGTCCGGCCCCACTGAGTGGAGGGCCACTCATGCTCCAGAACCCCGCCCCCAGTACGCTCGCTGTCGACTTCACTCAAGGGCTGAACGACGCGTGGTCGAAGGTCGCCGAGTTCGTACCGAAGTTCCTCGGCTTCCTCGTCGTCATGGTCATCGGCTGGTTCGTGGCCAAGATGATCACCAAGCTCCTCGACCGGGGCCTCAGGAAGATCGGGTCGGAGAAGCTCGCCGAACGGGCCGGCTCGGCGAAGATGCTCGAAGGGTCGAAGTACGACACGACCGCGATCCTCTGCAAGGTCGTCTACGTCGCCCTGATGCTGATCGTGCTCCAGCTCGGCTTCGGTGTCTTCGGTGACAACCCCGTGTCCGACATGATCAACGGCATCGTCGCCTGGCTGCCGCGCGGCATCGTCGCGGTCGTCCTGATCGTGGTGGCCATGGCCGTCGCCAACCTGGTGCGCGACATCGTCACCAACACCCTGTCCTCCGTCTCGTACGGGAAGACCGTCGGCACCATCGTGTGGGCCTGCATCGTGGTCCTCGGTGCCATCGCCGCGCTCGGGCAGGCGGGCATCGCCACGTCCGTCACGCAGCCGGTGCTGATCGCCGGTCTCGCGGCCGGGGCCGGGATCCTGATCGTCGGTGTCGGCGGCGGGCTCATCGGGCCGATGCGGCAGCGCTGGGAGCGGTGGCTGAACATGGCCGAGGAGGAGACCGCCAAGGCGAGGGGGAATGTCGGCGGGAGTGGCGGTAGCGCCGGTGCCTATCAGGCGGGGCGTGAGGATGCCCTGACCAATCAGCCCGTTCAGGAGCGGGAGCGGTTCGACAACCAGTGACCTGCGCGGTGACCTAGACCAGGTCGAGCAGGTCGTGCCGTCTCACCAGCCAGCTGATGGCGGTGAGGCGGCACACCGCGTAGTCGTGGCCCACGGGCTCGAGCCAGCCGGTCTCGGTGAGCGCGTCGAGGAAGCCGAGTGAGTAGTCGGCGAGCACTTCGGCGTCGGGAGCCGGCGGGTGCAGCGTGGCCGAGCCGGCCTCCAGGCGTTCGCGGAGCTCCGCCACGTGCTGGTCGACCGCGGCCAGGAAGGCGGGCTCGAAGGCGAATTCGGCGAAGCGCGGACCGTACGCCTCGCTCACCTGGGCAAGAGGGGACATTCGTCCAACGTATGGGCGGGGGAGATCGATTGGACGTGGGTGGCGGGTGCTGTTGCTCACAAGTACCCCTTTTGTGGTGCCTTGTTCGTCACATCCGGCGGTCCGCACGTGATCGGTGAGACTGGGGGCATGGAGTTTTCCGCGTCCGGCAGGCCGCAGCCCGAGAATCCCGCTTCGGGCGGGGGCCCCACGTTGGCGCAGGTCGTCGGGGTCGTGGGGCGGGACGTCGTCCAGGTCGTGCACGCGCCGTGCGGGACGGACGTGGTCGTGGGCGGGGTCGGGGTGTTCGACTCCGGGGAGAGCTTGCAGGAGCGGGGGCGGGTGCTCATCGCGGTGGGGGTCGATACGTCCGATCCTGCTGCTGCTGAAGTGTTGCGCGCTGCCGATCGGGCTGGGGCCGCGGCTCTGGTGGTGCGGCGGGGTGCTGAAGGTGTGGCGCCGTTGCTCGGTGAGGTGGCCGACGGGGTGTCCACGGCGTTGCTCGCCCGTGCCCCGTGGGTGGACTGGGGCGAGCTGATCGGGCTGCTGCGGGCCGCGCTCGCGGCCGGTGGGGCGCGGGTGCCCGAACCCGGCGTCGACGTGGGGCTCGGGGATCTGCCCGCCCTCGCCTCTGCGCTCGCCGCGCTCGTCGGGGGTGCGATCACCATCGAGGACCCCGAGTCCAATGTGCTGGCGTACTCGCCCACCGCCGACACCGCCGACCCGTTGCGGCGGCTGACCATCCTCGGGCGGCGGGTGCCGCGGTGGCGGGTCGAGGAGCTGGCCGAGAGCGGGTTCCTCGCGGCGTTGTGGGCGGGGGATGTGGTGCATCGAGCTGCGGATGGGCGGTTTCCCGAGCGGCTGGCTGTTGCTGTGCGCGCCGGGGAGGAGGTCCTCGGGTCGCTGTGGGCGGCTGCCGACGGGGAGCCGTTGCCGGAGGGGGCCCGGGACGCGTTGCGGCAGGCCGCCGCCATCGCCGTGCCGCATCTGCTGCATCACCGGCTGCGGTCCCGGTCGGCGGAGGGGCGGCGTCGGCATGCGGTGCGGGCGCTGTTCGAGGATCCGTCGCCGGATGTGGGCGCGGCGGGCGCTGCGCTCGGCGTCGATCCGGGGCAGCCGTGTGCCGTGCTGGCGGGTGTGGTCGTGGGGGCGGTGGCACCGGAGGTGCGGGAGCGGGCCTTGCGGGCGGCGGCGTTGCGGGTTGCTGCGCATGGCGGGTCGGCGTTTGCGTACCGGGTCGAGGAGGGGGCGTCGGGGCTCCGCCCCGGATCCCGTTCTTCAAGCGCCGGAGGGGCTGGACAGGACGGGGACCGGATCGACGTGCTGTTGGCCGACCCCCGGCCCGACGCCGCCCAGCGGCTCGCCCGGGACCTCGCCGCCGTGCTGCGCGGCGCCGGGGTCAAGCCCCTCGTCGCCGTGGGGCCCGTCGTCGGCGGGCTGAAGGATGCCGTGGACTCGCGCGCCGGGGCCGACGAGGTGCTGCGGGTGCTGTGCGAGCGCGGGGAGCCCGAGGTGGCGGGCGCCGACGACGTGCGGTTCGCCCTGGACGCGCTGCGGGTGTCGGACGCCGTCGCCGCGCAGGTGCCGTCGGTCGGGGACGCCGTGGCGGCGCTCCTCGCGCACGACGAGCGGCACGGGACGGATCTGCCGCGCACGGTCGCCGCGCATCTGGCGTTCTTCGGGGACGCCGGGGCCACCGCCCGGTATCTGGGGATCCATGCGAATACGTTGCGGTACCGGCTGCGCAGGGCCCGTGAGCTGGGCGGCTTCGATCTCAACGATCCCGACGTGCGGCTCGTCGTCGAGCTGGGGCTGCGGCGGGCCGGGCTGATCCCGCTGCCGTGAGCTGCCGTGAGCTGCCGTGAGCTGCCGTGAGTAAGCCATGAGCCGCCGTGCGCACGACGGTGAGCTGCCGTGAGCGCGCCCGATGGGGCACCCCGTAGTGCCTCGCCACCACGTCCGCCCGCCCACCGTCGTGCGCACGCACCACGCGCGCGTGCCCGTCCGCCATCCCTTGTGCCGACCCACAGCGCCCCCACCCCGTACTTCGTGCCTGCGCACGCAGACACACCACCCCGCCGCGCTGCACAGTGACGAGTGCCAGGACCACCACCCCGTACGAGAAGTACGTGAAGTACGAGACGTACGAAGCAGAAGGCAGGCCACCCCCGATGCCGCAGCCCGTGCCGCCGCAGCCCCCCGCCTCCGCCGACCGCCGCGACGCCGCCCTGCGCGCCGCCGTCGAGCAGGGGCTCGTAGGGCCCGACGCCCCCGTGCTCGGGCTGCTCGACGTGGCCGGGGTCCGGGAGGCGGCGCGTGCGCTCAAAGCGGCGTTCGCGGGTGTCGAGGCGCGGCACACCTTCGCGGTGAAGGCCGCCTCGCTCGTCCCCGTGCTCGCGCTCCTGAACGAGGAGGGCATCGGCGCGGAGGTCGCGAGCCCCGGTGAGCTGGCGCTCGCGCGGGCGGCCGGGGTGCCCGCCGAGCGGATCGTGTTCGACTCGCCCGCCAAGACCGTCGGCGAGCTGCGTGACGCGCTGGCGAGCGGCATCGCCGTGAACGCCGACAATCCGCAGGAGCTGGCCCGCATCGACGAGCTCGTCGAGGAGTTCGGGGAGGGCTGCGCGCCCGTGGGGCTTCGGGTGAACCCGCAGGTCGGCAGCGGTTCGATCGGTGCGATGAGCACCGCGACCGCCACCTCCAAGTTCGGCGTCGCGCTGCGCGACGAGGGCGCGGAGCAGTGGGTCCTCGGCGCGTACAAGGCGCGGCCGTGGATGACGCGCCTGCACACCCACACCGGTTCCCAGGGTGTCGCCCTGGAGCTGATGGCCGAGGGCGTGCGCGCCGCGTACGACCTGGCCGAGAAGATCAACGCGCATGTCGGCCGGCAGCAGATCGACACCCTCGACATCGGTGGCGGCCTGCCGGTGAACTTCGAGTCGGACGACATCACGCCCGGCTTCGAGGAGTACGCGAGCATCCTGCGCCGCACCGTGCCCGGGCTCTTCGACGGGCGGTACACCCTCGTCACCGAGTTCGGCCGCTCGCTCCTCGCCAAGCAGGGCTTCATCGCCGCCCACGTCGAGTACACCAAGACCTCCGGCGGCCGCCGGATCGCCGTGACGCACGCGGGCGCGCAGGTGGCGACCCGTACCGTCTTCGCGCCCGAGTCGTGGCCGCTGCGGGTCGGTGCGTACGACGCCGAGGGCAGGCCGCGGACGAGCGCGCCGCTGGTGCAGGACGTGGCCGGGCCCTGCTGCTTCGCCGGCGACCTCGTGGCGCGCGGCCGTGAGCTGCCCGAACTGGAGCCCGGCGACCTCGTCGCGCTGTACGACACCGGCGCGTACTACTTCTCAACTCACTTCCACTACAACAGCCTTCCTCGCCCCGCTGTGTACGGATATGTCCTGAACGGAATTGGGACGGAAGCGGACAAGGTGACATTCGCCCCTGTGCGCTCCGCGCAGTCCCTCGACGAGGTGCTCGCCGAGTCCGGTGCCCGGTACGCCGGTTCGCTGCTCGGGCTCGTGGATTAGTTGCCCCTGTGAACGGTTTAAGGTGGCGTGTCGTCGCGTGGTGAGCCCGCGGCACACCCCACCGGGATCCGTTCCGATCTCGTGATTCGCCGAATCCGGCGGATCAGTCCTGTCCAACAGGTACGTCGCACACGCCTGCCCGCGTTCGCAAACGCGGGTGCGTGCGTGTGTGCGGCATGCCGTTTTGCACGTACGTCGGAGAACCATGGAGCACACAGCACAAGCCGAGTCCGAGGCTCGGCCCGCGCACGCCCCTGAGGCTGCGACCGAGAGCGGTGTGACCACGGGCGGCAAGGCCACGGCCGGAGCCATCCGTGAGGGGGGTTACGCGGCCGGCCTGCGCAATCGTCAGGTCCAGATGATCGCCTTCGGTGGCGCCATCGGCACCGGCCTCTTCCTCGGAGCGGGAGAGCGACTGAACGTGGCGGGCCCGTCCTTGGTGATCATCTTCGCCATCACCGGCCTGTTCGCCTTCTTCATCACGCGCGCGATGGGCGAGCTGGTCATGCACCGGCCCACGTCGGGCTCGTTCGTGTCGTACTCGCGCGAGTTCCTCGGTGAGAAGGCCGCGTACACGACCGGCTGGGTCTACTTCCTGCACTGGATATGCAGCGGCATCGCGGAGATCACCGCGGTGGCGATGTATCTGCAGTACTGGGCCGCCTTCCGCGACATCCCCCAGTGGACGCTCGCCCTGGTGGCGCTGCTCGTGGTGCTCGGCGCCAACCTGATCTCGGTGCGCTGGTTCGGTGAGTTCGAGTTCTGGTTCTCGATCATCAAGGTCGCCGCGATCCTGGCGTTCCTCGCCATCGGCTGCTGGCTGCTGGCGAGCCGTCACCCCGTCGACGGCCACAGCACGGGCCCGCAGCTGATCGCCGACAACGGCGGCATGCTGCCGAACGGCCTGCTCCCGGCCATCGTCCTGATCCAGGGTGTCGTCTTCGCGTACGCGGCCATCGAGATGGTCGGCATCGCCTCCGGCGAGACGGAGAACCCGCGCAAGGTGATCCCGCGCGCCATCAACTCCGTGTCGTGGCGCATCGTGCTGTTCTACGTCGGGTCCGTGCTGCTGCTCGTCCTGCTGCTGCCGTGGAGCGCGTACAAGGCCGGCGAGTCGCCGTTCGTGACGCTGCTCGGCAAGCTGGGCGTGCCCGGCATCAGCGGCATCATGAACTTCGTGATCCTCACGGCGGCCCTGTCCAGCTGCAACTCCGGCCTCTACTCGACCGGCCGCGTGCTGCGCTCGATGGGACTCGCGGGCTCCGCGCCCGGGTTCACCACGAAGATGAGCAAGAAGGGCGTGCCCTACGGTGGCGTGCTGCTGACCGCCACCTGCTACATCGCGGGCATCATCCTCAACTACATCGTGCCCGAGCGGGCGTTCTCGATCGTCATCAACTTCTCGGCGATCACGATGATCGGCACCTGGGTCATGATCATGATCTGCCAGATGGTGCTGCGCCGTAAGTCCCTGCGCGGCGAGCTGGAGCGCCCGTCGTTCCGGCTGCCGGGCGCGCCCTACACGAGCTGGCTGACCATCGTGTTCCTGGTCGCGGTCGTGGTCCTGATGGTCGTCGGCGGCGGCGACTCCGCGATGTCGGTGTACTGCTCGCCGCTGATCGTGGCGGGCCTGGTGATCGGCTGGTTCCTGACCCGCAAGCGGGTGGCCGAGCATGCGGCGGCCGCTTCGGCTTCGGCATCCGCTTCGGTGCCGGCACCGGCTTCGGCATCGGATTCGGCTTCGTAGGAGCCCTCAAGGCTGTCGGCGGGCGGTGTGCGTGAGGACCACGCGCGCCGCCCGCCGTGCTGTACGGGCCCGTTGGCCGGTGCACGTATCTTGACGTGGGTCGGGCCGCCGGACGTACCGTCCGACCATGGACGCTGATGCCGTGGATTCCGTGGAAGCGCTGCTGACCGCTCCGGGCGCCCCTTTCGCCGTCGTACGCGGCGAGGACGGGCGCCTTTCCTATGCCGACGGGCCGCGTACGTTGCGCGAGTTCGTCGAGACGACGTGGGCGTTCGGTGACACCCCCTTCGTCATCTCCGAGAACGGGCGCATGACCTACGGGGAGTTCTTCGCGGCGGCGTGCGCGCTGGCCCGCCGCTTCCTCGACGACGAGAGCGCGGGCGGGTACGGGCTGCGGCCGGGCGACCGCGCCGTCATCGCGATGCGCAACCACCCGGAGTGGCAGATCGCCTTCTGGGCCGCGCAGCTGGCGGGGCTCGTGGCGGTGCCGCTGAACGCGTGGTGGACCCCCGACGAGTGCGCGTACGCCCTCGACGACTGCGGCCCCGCGGTGCTGGTCGTCGACGGGGAGCGCTACGAACGGGTCCGCCCGTGGCTCGACGCGGCGAGCCGCCGACCCTGGACGCTGGTCTGCCACGAGGAGGGCCGGGAGGTGACCGGCGAGCGGACCGAACGGTGGGCGGACCTGCCCACCCCCGACCCCCAACTCGGCCCGCCCGACGTGGACATCGACCCGTCCGCGGACGCCACGATCCTCTACACCTCGGGTACGACGGGCCGCCCCAAGGGCGCCGTCGCCACCCACCACGCCCACATGGGCGCCGTCACGGGGCCCCGCTACGCCGCGGCCCGCACGGCGCTGGCCCGCGGCATCGTGCCCGGCCAGGGCCCGAGCCCCGTCGGCCTGCTCACCTTCCCCTTCTTCCACGTGGCGGCGTTCACCGGCTTCTACGCGGCGATGTGGGTGGGCGGCACGATCGTGGTGCTGCGCAAGTGGGACCCGGACACGGCGCTCGCCATGATCCGCGAACACGGCATCACCAGCTTCGGCGGCGTCCCGGCCACGGCGCTCCAACTCCTGGAACGCGCAAAGGAATTGGGCGACGAACTCCCCTCCCTTACGGGGTTCAGTACGGGCGGCGCCGCGGCCCCGCCCGGCATCGTGGCCCGCCTCACCGACCGCTACGGCGAGCGCATCGAGCCGCGCAACGGCTACGGCCTCACCGAGACGCTCGGCGGTGTGCTCTCCAACGCCGGTGAGGAGTACCGGAGTTGGCCGGGCAGCGTGGGCCGTCCGGCGCCCGCAGTGGAGGTACGGATCACGGACCCCCTCGGGGAACCGCTGCCGGACGGCGAGGTGGGCGAACTCTGCCTGCGCGGCCAGCCGTTGATCCGTGGCTACTGGAACGCTCCGGATGCCACCGGGGCGGCGTTCACGGAGGACGGCTGGTTCCGTACGGGGGACCTGGCGGTGCTCTCGGACGGCCGGGTCAGTGTCGTCGACCGGATCAAGGACCTGGTGATCCGGGGCGGCGAGAACGTCCACTGCGTGGAGGTGGAGGCGACCCTCCACGACCACCCGGACGTCCTGGAGGCGGCCGTCGTGGGCATCCCGCATCCGGTCCTGGGCGAGGAGGTGGCGGCGGTACTCCGCACCCGTCCGGGCTCTGAGGCGACCCCGGACGACATCCGGGCCTTCGCGGCGAAGTCCCTGGCGGCGTTCAAGGTCCCGACCCACGTGGTCCTCCAGGCCTCCGAACTCCCCCGCAACGCGACGGGCAAGATCCTGAAGCGTGAGTTGCGGGAGTCCTTGGCGTCCGGCTGACCGGGGGCGGGGTCGGGTCCGGGGCGGAGCCCGTGGCGTGTGGCGAGTCGAGCGCCCCGGGGCGGAGCTGCGAGTCGAGCGCCCCGGGGCAGCGCCCCGTGGCCTAGCTACGGGTGACGTATACCTGGTAGTCGCCGTCGGACGTGATCCCGCCGACGGTCACCCGCACCCCCGCGGACTTGTCCCGGAACACCTCACCGGCCTGATACGCCGCATCGGACAACTCCGCATGCACGTTCGGCTGCCGCGTGCACCCCCCACTGTCCGGCGTCGCGTCCTCGACCTTGACCGGTCCCTGCCCCGTGTCCACATCCGCGTCGACCTTGTACACCAGCACCCCGGCCCGGCACACCGCCTCGTCGTTGCCCCCCTGCGTACGCACCTCGATCGCGTACCCCGTCTTCCGGGTCAGCGGCACGAACACCAGCTTCGACCTGCCGTCGTTCCGCGCCAGCGGCGACAGCCGGTACTCGGTCGTGCCGGACTGCGCGGCGCAGCCGACCTGGCTGTCGTCGAGCCACCCGAGCTTCCACTTGTGCCAGCCGAGCAGATCGTTCCCGGCTCCCCAGTCCTCGCTCATGATGTCCCAGTGCCCGGCGGCCCCACCGCCGTCCTGCGTGTAGAGGTCCGGCAGCCCGAACACGTGCCCGTTCTCGTGCGGCAGCACCCGGTATCCGGTCTTGGCGTACGAGCCCGATCCGTCGTCCTGACGGGAGTACACGAACGACGCGTTGGACAGCGGCACCCCGTCGGCGACCGGCGCCTCGTGGTTGCCCGCGAACGTCACCGACAGCACGGTGTCCAGCGCGGAGGGCCCCGCGTTCGGGGTGACCAGGATGTTCACCAGGTCGTACCTGCGGAAGTCCACCTCGGGGTCGGCCGCCGCCGCGATGTCGTCGGCGAGCTTGCGGTAGCCGGGGTCGAAGGGGGCGCCGCGATCTATCCCGTACGCGGTGAACGGCTTGGGCATCCGCAGCCAGTGGTCGACCGGGGCCTCGGGAACGTAGTCGAGCTTTCCGTACGAGCCGGCGGCGAACCAGTCCTGGGTCTGCGGGAAGAACTCGCCGAGCCGCTCCTTCGCGGAGCCCTGCCCCGGCGCGTCGGGGAAGTCGACCATGAGGTTGAGGGCCCGCACGGTGCCGGTGGACCGGGCGTAGCCGGCGGCGGTGGGCAGCCCCTCCGACATCTGGACGCCGAACGAGCCGCGGATCATGCAGGGGGCGAGGGAGGTCGTGCGCGAGACGGCGACGGGACCTGCCGCGGTCGTCGAGTCGTCGAGGAGTCTTCCGGTGCTCGCGGTCATCGTCACGGCGAGCGCCACCGCCGTGCTCGCGGCGAGCAGCGCCCCACGGCGGCCCCTGCGTATCCGACGCACTGCTCGCATCCGCACCGCCTCACGCTCGGGTCCCTTTCGATCACCCTGTGTCGGGGCGTGGCGGGCCGCTCGCTGGGTGCGCCGATCGTGGGTTTCCGAGGTCAGAGGCGTGTGAGGCAGGTCACATGAAGGCCGGGAAATAACCGGGGACGGTCTCCCCGTTTAGACCGGTGTCCGCACGAACCGGGGACCAGGTCCCCACTTCACCCGAAGTTCGTGCACCCAGACCCGTGAAGGAGGCCGCCGTGACCACCGCGACCGAGAAGACGCAGCGCCGCGCCCCCCGCCCGCGGGCCGACGCGGTGCGCAACCGGGAGCGGATCGTCGACGCCGCGCGCGAACTGCTCGTGGAGCACGGTCCCGTCCTGCCGCTCGACGAGGTCGCACGCCGTGCCGGCGTCGGCAACGCCACGCTGTACCGGAACTTCAAGGACCGCGGCGAGCTGATGCACCACGTGGTCATCACGGTCACCGACACCATCACCGAGCACGCGGAGCGGGGGCTCGCCGCCGAGGATGCCGGCGAGACGACCGCGTTCGGCGCGCTGCGGACGTTCGTGCACGCCGCCGCGGAGGAGCGGATCGGCGCCCTGTGCCCGATGCTCGACGCCACCTTCGACAAGGACCACCCGGACCTGACCGCCGCCCGCGACCGCCTCACCGGCGCCGTCGAGCAGCTCACGGAACGGGCCCGTACGTCCGGTGACCTGCGCTCCGACGTCGGCGTCGGAGATCTGATGGTCGCCCTCTCCCAGCTCACCCGGCCGCTGCCCGGCACCGGCTGTCTGGGCTTCGACCGGTACGTCCACCGTCATCTGCAGCTGTTCCTCGACGGCCTGATGGCACCCGCCCGCTCGGAACTCCCGGGCGAGCCCGCGACCTTGGAGGACCTCCGCCAGGACTGACGTCCGCGCGCCTCTCCACCTCTTCGTAGAACTTCACCTTCGTAGAACTTCTTCACCGCAGAGCTTCGTCACCGCACAGCTTCGTACCAGACCGATTTCTCACGCTTATTCACGACTTGGAGTCCCGCTGTGGGTACCCCCTTGCCGGAAACGGCACCCGATTCGCGTCGCTGGAAGGCACTCGCCTTCATCGCGCTCGCCCAGCTGATGGTGGTCCTCGACGCGACCATCGTGAACATCGCCCTGCCCGCCGCCCAGACGGACCTCGGCATATCCGACGGCAACAAGCAGTGGGTCATCACCGCCTACGCGCTCGCCTTTGGTGGCCTGCTCCTGTTCGGCGGGCGCATCGCGGACCTGTGGGGCCGCAAGCGGGCCTTCACCGCCGGTCTTGTGGGCTTCGCGCTCGCCTCAGCGCTCGGCGGCGCCGCGCAGAACGAGGCGATGATGTTCGGCGCCCGTGCGTTGCAGGGCGTGTTCGGCGCGCTGCTCGCCCCGGCCGCGCTCTCGCTGCTCGCCGTGACGTTCACCGATGCCAAGGAGCGCGCCAAGGCGTTCGGCATCTACGGTGCGATCGCCGGTGGCGGCGGCGCCGTGGGCTTCATCCTCGGCGGCTTCCTCACCGAGTACCTGAACTGGCGCTGGACGTTCTTCGTGAACATCCCGTTCGCGATCGTCGCCGCCGCCGGTGCCTACTTCGTCATCCGTGAGCCGGCCGGTGGCCGCAACCGCTCGCCGCTCGACATCCCCGGCGTGCTGCTGTCCACGCTCGGCCTGGTCTCGCTCGTCTACGGCTTCACGCGCGCCGAGACCAACGGCTGGTCCGACGCGACCACCATCGGCATGTTCGTCGCCGCGGCCGTGCTGCTGTTCGCCTTCGTCGCCGTCGAGGCCCGGGTGAAGCACCCGCTGCTGCCGCTGCGCGTCGTCGCCGACCGCAACCGCGGCGGTGTCTACGCCTCGCTGGGTCTCGCGGTCATCGCGATGTTCGGCCTGTTCCTCTTCCTGACCTACTACCTGCAGCTCGTGAAGGGCTTCTCGCCGGTCAAGACCGGATTCGCGTTCCTGCCGATGATCGTCGGCATGATCACGGGCTCCACGCAGATCGGCGCCCGTCTGATGACGCGGGTCCGCCCGCGCCTGCTGATGGGTCCCGGCTTCCTGGTGGCGGGGCTCGGCATGCTGATCCTCACGCAGCTCTCGGTCGACTCCTCGTACGCCGGTCTGGTCATGCCCGCCCAGCTGCTGCTCGGCCTCGGCATGGGTACGGCGTTCATGCCCGCCATGTCGCTCGCCACGACCGGCGTCGAGGCCCGGGACGCGGGCGTCGCCTCCGCGATGGTCAACACCTCGCAGCAGGTCGGCGGCGCCATCGGCACGGCCCTGCTGAACACGATCGCGGCCTCGGCGACCACCGCGTACATCGCGGACCACGCGGCCGGAGCCACGAGCCGGCAGCTGCTTCAGGCGCAGGCCATGGTGAGCGGCTACACCCACGCCATCTGGTGGGCCGTCGGCATCCTGGCCGTCGCGTCCCTGATCGCCTTCACGCTCGTCAACACCGCTGCCCCGGGCGCGGGTTCGGCCGCGGCCTCCGGCGACACGGAGGGTGCGGAGGACGAGGTGCTGGTGCCGGTGGTCGCGCACTGACCACCCCTGCGTACGGGGCGGATCTCACCTGAGCCAGGGGAGATCCGCCCCGGCCTCCTTCGGCTGGAGTCCCTCGGCGACGATCATCATGATCTCGCCGAGGGACTTCTGCTGTTCGGGGGTGAGCCGTGCGAAGAGGGACTGGCGGACGGTCTCGACGTGCCCCGGCGCGGTCTTCTCCAGGACCTTCAGGCCGTCGTCCGTGAGGATCGCGAACTGCCCGCGCTTGTCGGAGGGGCAGTCCTCGCGCCGCACCCACCCGCTCTTCTCCAGGCGCGCGATCGCGTGCGAGAGTCGGGAGCGGGTGATCTTCGTTTCCCGCGCCAGCTCGGTCATCCGCAGCCGGCGCCGGGGCGCCTCGCTCAGCCTCACCAGGAGTCCGAAGTAGACGTGCGGCATCTTCGCGTCGCGCTGAAGTTGCCGGTCGAGGTGGTCCTCCAGGAGCGTGGTGGCATGGAGGTATGCGCGCCAGGTGCGCTGCTCGTCCTCGCTGAGCCACGTCGTGGCCTCCGCGTCGTTGCCGCCCGTGCCCGTGTGCTGCTGCTCCATGGTTCCCATCGTAGTCCTCCTTCTTGAAGATTAAACAAAGAAGGCTTAGTTTTGTCGGTAGCAAGAGCTTGAAACTTCAAGGAGGTCGTCGTGAACCGGATGCCAGCGCTCTACCTCTCCCACGGTGCCCCGCCGCTCGCCGACGACGCCCTGTGGCCGGGCCAGCTCGCCGAGTGGTCGGCCGACCTCCCGCGCCCCAGGGCGATCCTGATGATCTCCGCACACTGGGAGAACGCGCCGCTGGCCCTCGGCGCCACCGAGACCATGCCGCTCGTGTACGACTTCTGGGGCTTCCCCGAGCACTACTACGAGGTGACGTACGCGGCGCCGGGCACGCCCGAACTCGCCGAATCCGTCCGCAAGTTGCTGCGCGGCCCCGGCATCCCGGTCCAGGACGTGCCGGACCGGGGGCTCGACCACGGCGCGTACGTCCCGCTCGTCGAGATGTACCCGGACGCCGACATCCCCGTCCTCCAGGTCTCCATGCCGACGCTCGACCCGGCCCGGCTCATGGACATCGGCCGCCGCCTCGCGCCGCTGCGCGACGAGGGCGTGCTGATCGTCGGCTCCGGCTTCTTCACGCACAACCTCGCCGCGCTGCGGCAGGGCGGGATCCCGGCGTGGTCGTCGGAGTTCGACGACTGGGGGCACCGGGCGCTGGAGGCGGGCGACGTGGACGCGCTGCTCGACTTCACGCGGAAGTCACCGGCGGGCGCCCTGGCCCATCCCCGGACCGAGCACTTCGCTCCGCTGTTCGTCGCGATGGGCGCGGCGGATGCTTTCGGCGATCTTGAGGGGACGGGGCAGCGGAGCGTGATCGACGGGTTCTGGTTGGGGCTGGCGAAGCGGTCGGTGCAGTTCGGCGGTTAGAGGGCCTTCTCGTACCAGGCCACGTCCCAGTACTCCCCGAACTTCCGCCCCACCTCCTCGTACGTCCCCACATAGCGGAAGCCGAAGCGGGCGTGCAGCCGGGCCGACGCCTCGTTCGGCTGCGCGATGCCCGCGTACGCGCGGTGGATGTCCTGCTCGGCGAGGGCCTCGAAGAGCGCCTTGTAGAGCTGCGTGCCGACGCCGCGGCCGCCCGCGTCGGGCGCCAGGTAGATCGTGACCTCCACCGAGGTGTCGTACGCGGCTTTCGGGCGGAAACTGCTGGCTGTGGCGTAGCCGAGGATCCGTTTCGACGTCGTCTCAGTGGCAACCAGTAGCGGATGCCGTTCGTCTTCAAGGTGGGAGAGCAGCCAAGGACGTCGCTCTTCGGGAGTGAAGGCGGCCGTGTCGAATGTGATCGGCGTCTCACGTACATAGTGGTTGTAGAGGTCCGTGAGGGCCTCGAGGTCGTCCTCGACTCCTGGCCTGACCTGCACCTCTGTGGACTCGGACACCATTCTGACTCCCCTCTTCGCGCGTTGTGGCGCGACAGGGTACTGCATGATCAGAAAAAAGATGGGCGGCTTGGGAATTCTGTCCGGATTCCAGTCGTTGATTCCATCGGATGCAGGGCACCCGTAAGGCCCCCCAGGGGGCGTACAGCCGACCTACCACCGCAAGGGAGCACGCATGGCAACCCGTGCCGTAGCCCGTCGTAAGTCCGCCGCGTCCGGCGAGACTGACGCGGCACGCAGTGTTCGCGCCGTAGGCGGGGAGATCGCCGACCGCGACCTGGTCGGCATGTACCTCGACGAGATAGCGCGCACACCGCTGCTCGACGCCGCCAAGGAAGTCGAGCTGTCCCAGACCATCGAGGCGGGCGTCTACGCCCAGCAGATCCTCGACGGCACGGTCTCCGACAGCAAGGCTGCCGACCAGGCGTCCCGCGAGGAGCTGGAAGCTCTGGTCGCGGCGTCGGAGAACGCGAAGGACATCTTCATCAAGTCGAACCTGCGGCTTGTCGTGGCGGTCGCCCGCCGCTACCCGCGGTCCGGCCTGCCCCTGCTCGACCTGATCCAGGAGGGGAACGCGGGCCTGGTGCGCGCGGTCGAGAAGTTCGACTACCGCAAGGGCTTCAAGTTCTCCACGTACGCGACGTGGTGGATCCGTCAGGCCATCACGCGCTCGATCGCCGACCAGTCCCGCACCATCCGCCTCCCCGTCCACCTGGTCGAGGAGCTGGGCCGGATCCGCCGCGTGCAGCGCGAGTTCAACCGCGAGCACGGCCGGGAGCCGGAGCCCACGGAGATCGCCGCCGAGCTCGGCGCGAAGCCGGAGCGCGTCGTCGACGTCCTGGACTGGGCCCGCGACCCGGTCTCGCTGAACATGTCGGTGGACGACCAGGGCGAGACCCAGTTCGGCGACCTGCTCGAGGACACGTCGGCCGTGTCGCCCGAGCAGTCCGTGCTCACGCTGCTGCGCAGCGAGGAGCTGGACGACCTCATCGGCCGGCTCGACCAGCGCACCGCCTCCATCATCAAGATGCGGTACGGGATCGAGGACGGGCGCGAGCGGACGCTCACGGAGGTCGGCAAGGAGCACGGTCTTACGCGTGAGCGGATTCGGCAGATCGAGAAGCATGCGCTTCTTGAGCTGAAGAAGTTGGCGCGCGACACGGGGTTCGACGCGGCGGCGTGACCCGGTTTTTGTTGCGCCGTAGCGGTGTTGCGGTCTCGGGGCTCTGCCCCGGGCCCCGCGCCTCAATCGCCGGCGGGGCTTAAGTTGGTCGATTGCGTCAGCCGCGCGGCCAACTCGCTTACCGCTGTTGTCAGTTCCTCCGGGCCCCGGACCCTGAAGTCGTAGCCCGTCATCGCCAGGCGGATCGCCGTCCAGTGGAGTGGGTCCGTCGAGGTCGTTCGTAGGCGGCAGCGGTCGTCCGGGAGGGCTTCCGGGACGCCGACAGCCGCCGGGATGCGCTCCGCGACCGCCTCCGCGGGGGCGTCGAACTCCACGTCCAGTTCATAGGCGGCGCCTGCGCCCCACGAGGACACCGAGCGGCGTACGTACTCCGCCGCGTCCCCCTCCGGCACCTCCCGCGGAGCGAACCGCGCGCCCGTGGCGAACGGGTCCGCGATGCGGTCGACGCGGAAGGTGCGCCAGTCCTCGCGGTCGATGTCGTACGCGACGAGATACCAGCGGCGGCCCGTCGACACCAGCCGGTGCGGCTCCACCAAGCGGCGCGATTCCGCGGTGTCGCGCGCCCGGTAACCGAAGCGCAGACGTTCGCTGCCCGCGGCCGCCGAGGCGATCACGGTGAGCGTCTCGGGCGCGATCGTCGCGCCGTCTCCCGAGGTCAGGGGGATGGTGGCCGTCTGGAGCGTGGCCACCCGGTGCCGCAGCCGCGAGGGCAGCACCTGTTCGAGTTTGGTGAGGGCCCGTACCGAGGCCTCCTCGACGCCTTCGACCGCGTGTCCTGCCCCGGCCCGCAGGCCCACCGCGATCGCCACCGCCTCCTCGTCGTCGAGCACGAGCGGCGGCAGCGCCTTGCCCGCGACGAGCCGGTAGCCGCCGTCCGCGCCGAGCGTGGCCTGCACGGGATAGCCGAGGTCGCGCAGCCGGTCGATGTCGCGGCGCACGGTGCGCCGGGAGACGCCGAGCCGGTCGGCGAGCTCGCCGCCGGGCCACTCGCGCGGCGTCTGGAGCAGGGACAGGAGCGAGAGGAGCCGGGCCGGGGTGTCCGTCGGTGACGGCGTCATGTTCTCCATGGTTCCAGAATGGCGCGCATCTAGGACACGATCTGGCCTAGATGACTTCCAACTTTTCTCCCATGACCTCAACCGTAGAAACCGTAGAAACCGCCGATCCCTCCCGAAGGCGGTGAGGTTGTTTCGGGGGGCGTGGGGGACGGTGCGGTGGAGCCGGAGCGGGAGTTGGTGTGACGTCGCGGGGCTCTGCCCCGGACCCCGCTCCTCAATCGCCGGAGGGGCTTATTCGGTCCAAGGCCTCCAGGACCTGTGCCGGGCTGCCGCCCGGGGCCACCGCCCCGCCGATCCGCTCGCGGACCGCGGAGCGGACCTTGGGCCAGGAGCGCAGGCCCACCGGGTGGAACTCCGCGTCCGGCATCTGGTCGACGAACTTCCACAGCTTCCGCTGCGAACGGTCGGCCCGCAGCTTGTCGGAGGCCGTCACGGTCACCGGCAGCGTGGCCTGCGCGCCGCCGTACGTCTTCGCGGAGCCGGTGCCGAACAGGAACGTCAGGAACTTCCCGGCCTCCTCCACATGGCCGCCGCTCCTGAACGCCATCATCCAGTCGTTGAGCCCCACCGGGGGCGCCGCCTCGTTCCCCTCCTTGAGCGGGAACGGGGCGTGCGCGTACGGCAGTCGGGCCTTGTCCGCGGCGCCGAGCAGCACCGGGTGCGCGATGAGCATGCCGGCCCTCCCACGGAGGAACTGGGCGTACGCCTGCGTCCTGGTGAGCCTGCCCGGGGCGGCGCCCGCGAGGCCGGGCCCGACCAGTTCGTCGCGCAGCCAGGTCAGCGTCGCCTTGTTCTCGGCGGAGCCGAAGTCGTACCCGCCGAGATCCGCGTAACCGCCGCCGCCCGAGAGCAGCCACGCGAGGAGTTCGTCCTCCGCGGCCTCGGGGCCGAACTGCAGGGCGTACGGGGTGGGGACCCCGATGGCCTTCAACGCCTTTGCGGCGGCGCGGAGTTCGGCCCAGGAACGGGGCGGGCCCGCGAGGCCGGCCCGCGCGAAGAGGCCCGTGTTGTAGAAGAGGCGCGGGGTGCTGGCGAGGATCGGGATGCCGTACTGCACGGAGTCGACCCGGCCCGCGTCGGCGAAGGAGCGGACGAAGTTCGCCTGCGTGGGCACGTCGAAGAGCCGCTCCGCCGGGTACAGCAGGCGGTCCTCGGCGTACGGGGCGAAGAGGTGGCCCTGCGCGATGTCGGGGGCGCGGCCGTCCTTGACGCGGCGGGCGAGGACCGCGTCGATCTTCAGGAACGGGACGCGCTCCACCTCGACGTGGATGTCCGGGTGCTTCTTCTCGAAGGCCCGTACGACGTCGTCCCATTGGTCGCCGATGGAGGCGCCGACGCTCTTGTCGTAGCTGGCCACGAGGAGGTCGAGCGTGACCTTGCCGCCGTCGGCGCCGTCGCTCCCGTCGCCCGAACCGCAGCCGGTCAGGGCGGCCAGGGTGCCCGCCCCTGCTCCGGCCAGGCCCGTCGTCCTCAGAAAGTGCCGCCGCCGCACTGCTCTCGCCTCACTCACGTGGGGTTGGTCGATCCACTTGGCATGGTCATTGTTTGGAAGTGGCAGATTGTGCCACAGCGACATAGCATGTCCGCATGGCAGGTAGTGCGATGACGCCCCCGACTCCGACTCCGACTGCGACCTCGAGCCTGTCGCTGACGGAGCGGCGCAAGGCCGCCACGCGCCTGGACATCGCCCGCGCCGCGGCCGAGCTGTTCACGCGGGACGGCCTGCGGGCCACGCGCGCCGAGGACATCGCGCGGGCGGCGGGCGTCGCGCCGCGCACCTTCTACCGCTACTTCGCGACCAAGGAGGAGTCGGTCGCACCGCTCCTCGACGCCGGGGCCCACCGGTGGGCGGAGGCGGTCCGCGAGGCACCCGCCGACCTGCCGGTCCCCGCCGCGCTGCGGCACGCCGTCGAGCGCGCACTCGCCGGGGACGACCCGGCGAGTGCGGCGTCCCTCGGCTGGGTCCGCGCCCTGCTCCGCCTCACCGGGGAGAGCCCGGCGCTGCGGGCCGTCTGGAGCGACACGTGCCGGGTCTCGGAGTCGACCCTCCTCACGATCCTCGTGGAACGCACGGGCGCGGGGCCCGACCCCGACCTGCCGCTGCGCCTGCTCGCGGGCATGGCGACCACGGCGGTGCGGGTGGCGGTGGAGACGTGGGCGGGGTCGGAGGCCCCGACCACGGGTCCGTCCGGCCCGGCAGCACTGGCACTGGAGTGCCTGACCCGGTCGGGCCTGGCCGCCACGTCAAGCGTCGCCGCCACATCGAGCGCCTCCAACCCCTCAAGCCCCGTCGGCACATCAAGTGCCTCCGACACCTCAAGCCCTGCTGGCACATCGAGCGCCACCGGCAATTCAAGCCCCGCCGGCGATTGAGGCGCGGGGTCCGGGGCGGAGCCCCGAGTCGTCAACCCCGGGGGGCGTAATCCGAACGGGGACGTAATCCAAAGGGAGCCGAAATGAACAACCTCACCGGCAAGACGATCCTGGTCACCGGCGGAGCCCGCGGCATAGGCGCCGACGTCGCCCGCCTCGCCATCACCGCCGGCGCCGACATCGTCATCGGCGACGTACTGGACGACGAAGGCAAGGCCCTCGCCACCGAGCTCGGCGCCAAGGCCCGCTACACCCACCTCGACGTGACGTCGGAGGACGAGTGGCAGGCCGCGCTCGCCTACGCCACCACCGAGTTCGGCGGAGTCGACGGCCTGGTCAACAACGCCGGGATCTCCACCGGCATGCCCTTCGAGACGGAGAGCGTGGAGCGCTTCCGCCAGGTCCTCGACGTCAATCTCGTCGGCGTCTTCGCGGGCATGAAGACCGTCGTCCCCGCGATGAAGGAGGCGGGCGGTGGCTCGATCGTCAACATCTCCTCCGCGGCGGGCCTGATGGGCCTCGCGCTCACCTCCTCGTACGGCGCCTCGAAGTGGGGCGTGCGCGGGCTCACCAAGATCGCGGCGGTCGAGCAGGGCACCGCGCGGATCCGCGTGAACTCCGTGCACCCCGGCATGACGTACACCCCGATGACCGCGCAGGTCGGCATCCAGCAGGGCGAGGGGAACTACCCGAACACCCCGATGGGCCGCGTCGGCGAGGCCGGTGAGATCGCGAAAGCGGTGGTGTTCCTGCTGTCGGACGACTCCTCGTACATGACGGGCGCGGAGCTGGCCGTGGACGGCGGCTGGACCACGGGTCCGACGATGAAGTACGTGATGGGGCAGTAGTCGCCGCAGTCGCCGTGGTCCGCACAGGGCCCGGTCCTCCTCGCTGGAGGGCCGGGCCCTGTGGTGTGTGTACGTCGCAACGGATGCCCGTTTGTGTCTGTCGAATGCCCGAACCTGTTTACTTTCTGGAAATGCGGCCGTAGCCTCACATCAGAGCAACAGATTCGGGCACGCTCGCAGACGAAGGACACAGGTAAACGGACATGTACGCACCCGAGCGCCAGCAGGAGATCCTCCGCCTCGCCCGCGACGGCGGACGGGTCGACGTGCTGTCGCTGGCCGAGGAGTTCCAGGTCACCGCCGAGACCATCCGGCGCGACCTGAAGTCCCTCGACCGCGCGGGCCTCGTCCGGCGCGTGCACGGCGGCGCCATCCCGGCCGGTCGCCTCGACTTCGAGCCCGACCTCGCCGAGCGCGAGGGCACCGCGGCCGACGAGAAGGACCGCATCGCCCACGCCGCGCTCGCCGAGCTGCCGGCCGAGGGCAGCGTGATCCTCGACGCCGGATCGACGGTGTCCCGGCTCGCGACCGCGCTGCCGCTGGAGTCCGAACTGACCGTGGTCACCCACTCGTTGCCCACCGCGGCCCGGCTCGCCGACCACCCCGGCATCCAGCTCCACCTCGTCGGCGGCCGCATCCGGCACCGCACCCGCGCCGCCGTCGACGCCTGGTCGCTGCGCGCGTACGGGGAGATCCGCGCGGACGTCCTCTTCCTCGCGGCCAACGGCTTCTCCGCCGAGGCCGGACTCACCACGCCCGACCTCGCAGAGGCGTCCGTGAAGCGGGCCACCGTCGCCGCGGCCCGCCGCGTCGTGCTGCTCGCCGACTCCGGCAAGTGGGGCCAGGAACACTTCGCCCGGTTCGGCGACCTCGCCGATGTGGACCTGCTGATCACGGACACCGGCCTCGCCCCCGAGGACGCGGCGGCGATCGAGGCGGGAGGCACGGAGGTGCTCCGCGTATGACCCCACGAACCAGCACCGGCCCCACCGGCCCCACCGGCGCCACCAGCTCTACCGGCTCCACCAGCACCATTCGTACGCACGCAGTACAAGCAACGGAAGCGGCGACCCCGGCATGATCCTCACCGTCACCCCCAACCCCTCCCTCGACCGCACCTACGAGGTCCCCGGCCTCGACCGCGGCGAGGTCGTCCGCGCGAGCGGCGAGCGCATGGACCCGGGCGGCAAGGGTGTCAACGTGTCGCGGGCCGTGGCCGCCGCCGGAGCCCCCACGCTGGCCGTCCTTCCGCTGGGCGGCGCCCCCGGCGCCCTGGTCGCCGAACTCCTCGACGGACAGGGCATCAAGGTCGCCCCGGTCCCGGTCGAGGGCCACACCCGCTCGAACATCGCGCTCGCGGAAGCGGACGGAACCCTCACGAAGATCAACGCTCCGGGCCCCGAACTGTCCGCAGCGGAGGCCGAGTTGCTGCTGGGCGTCGTAGGGGAACGGTCGGCGGGCGCCGACTGGATCGCCTGCTGCGGCAGCCTGCCGCGCGGCCTGGAGCCCTCCTGGTACGCCGAGTTGGTGGCCCGCGCGCACGCCGCGGGCGCCCGCATCGCGCTCGACACCTCGGGCCCCGCGCTCCTCGCGGCCCTCCGTGAACGCCCGGACGTCGTCAAGCCGAACGCCGAGGAGCTCGCGGAGGCCGTCGGCCGCCCGCTCGCCACGGTCGGCGACGCGGTCAAGGCGGCAGAGGAACTACGGGAGTTGGGCGCGGTCGCCGTGCTCGCCTCGCTCGGCGCGGACGGCCAGATCCTGGTCGACGCGAGCGGCGCCTGGTTCGCCTCGGCCCCCGTCGACGCGGTGCGCAGCAACGTCGGGGCCGGCGACTCCTCCCTCGCCGGCTTCCTGATCGCGGGCGGCGAGGGCTCTCAGGCCCTGGCCTCGGCGGTCGCCCACGGCGCGGCGGCGGTCCAGCTGCCGGGCAGCGCCATGCCGACGCCGCGGGACCTCCGCCCGGCCGCGGTGGAACTGACGGCAGAGGTCCCGGTGGACCGCCCCTTGAAGGAGCCCGCGCGATGACGGCAGCCGCACACCGAAAAACCACCCCAGCCGCCCCACCACTCACCCCACCCATGCGTAGGCAAAGGAGCCCGCGATGACGGAGATGATCACCGCGGACCTGGTCGACCTCGACCTGTCCGCCGGAACGAAGGAAGCGGCGGCCAGGTCGCTGGCCGAACGCATGGTGACCCTCGGCAGGGTCACCGACCTCGACGGTTTCCTCGCCGACGTCGCGGCCCGCGAGGCCCAGATGCCGACCGGCCTGGACGGCGGCATCGGCATCCCGCACTGCCGCAGCGAGCACGTCACCGAGCCGACGCTCGCCTTCGGCCGCAGCGCCGAGGGCATCGACTTCGGCGCCCCGGACGGCCCCGCCGACCTGATCTTCCTGATCGCGGCCCCGGCGGGCGCGGACGACGCCCACCTCACGATCCTCTCCTCGCTGGCCCGCCAGCTGATGGACGAGGACTTCAAGTCGGCACTGCGCGCGGCGACCGACGCGGAGGCAGCGGCGGCGCTGATACGCGGCGACGAGCCGACCCCGGAACCCGTAGCGGCAGAAGAGGCCGAGTCCCCGGCTCCGGAGCCCGTAGAGCCGGAGCAGCCCGCGGCGGCAGAAACGTTCAAGATCGTCGCGGTCACCTCCTGCCCCACCGGCATCGCCCACACCTACATGGCGGCCGAGTCCCTGGAGAACACCGGCCGCGACACCGACGGCGTCGAACTCGTCGTCGAAACGCAGGGCTCCTCCGGCTTCACCCGCCTCGACCCGGCCGTCATCGCGGCCGCCGACGGCGTGATCTTCGCCCACGACGTCCCCGTACGCGAGAAGGAACGCTTCGCCGGAAAGCCCACGGTCGACGTCGGCGTCAAGGCCGGCGTCAACCGCCCCGCCGAACTCATCGCCGAGGTACGGGAGAAGGCAGCCCGCGGCGAGACCACGGGCCGCGCCGACGCGTCATCCACACCTGTGGACAACTCCGGTGAATCCACGGACGGTTACGGCACAAAGCTCCGCAAGTGGCTGATGTCGGGCGTCAGTTACATGGTGCCGTTCGTGGCGGCGGGCGGTCTGCTCATCGCGATTTCCTTTGCGCTCGGCGGTTACAAGATCGCCAACACCGACGTCCAGTCGGTCGTCGACGCCTTCAACTGGGGCTCGATGCACAGCTGGGCGGCCCTGATGTTCTGGACCGGTCAGGCGGCCTTCGGCTTCCTGGTGCCGGTGCTCGCCGGATACATCGCCTACGGCATGGCCGACCGGCCCGGCCTGGTGCCCGGTTTCGTCGCGGGCTCGATCGCGGTCACGATCGACGCCGGATTCCTCGGCGGCCTGGTCGGCGGTCTGATCGCCGGTGCGGTGGTCATGGCGATCCAGCGGGTCAAGGTGCCCGATGTGCTGCGCGGCATCATGCCGGTCGTGGTGATTCCGCTCGTCTCGTCGGCGGTCGTCGGCTTCCTGATGTTCGCTGTCGTGGGCCAGCCGATCGCCTGGGTGCAGACCCGTCTGACCGATTGGCTGGGTTCGCTGTCGGGCTCGAACGCGATCATCCTGGGCGTCGTACTCGGCGTGATGATGGCCACCGACCTCGGCGGCCCGCTCAACAAGGTCGCGTACGCCTTTGCGGTGGGCGGCCTCGCCAACCCCAACGACGGTTCGCTCAAGGTGATGGCGGCTGTGATGGCGGCGGGCATGGTTCCGCCGCTGGCCATGGCACTGGCGACGACGGTCCGGTCGAAGCTGTTCACGAAGGCTGAGCGGGAGAACGGCAAGGCGGCCTGGGTGCTCGGTGCGTCGTTCATCACCGAGGGGGCCATCCCCTTCGCGGCGGCCGACCCGTTCCGTGTCATTGTTCCGTCGATGGTCGGCGGTGGTATCACCGGCGCACTCTCGATGACCTTTGGTGCGACTCTTCGAGCCCCGCACGGCGGCATCTTCGTTGTCCCGCTCATCGGCAACGCCTGGCTCTACCTGGTGGCGATCGCGGTGGGCACGTGTGTGACAGCGGCGCTGACCGTTCTCCTCAAGTCCCTGCGCAAGCCCGCGGTTCAGCAGGCAGATCTCGCGGCAGCGCAGGACTCGGTGACTGACGCGGTGGCACCGTCACCGACGTCAGGTGCTCACGGGACCGCGGCGGAGCCGGGCACGAAGCAGCCTCAGCCCACTGCATGAGCGCACGGTAGGCGCTACATGCCTTGCAGAGCGGCGGCCTCTCGTCGAGGTCGCCGCTCTCGCGCGCTCGCACAGAGCGGTGATTCAGCCGTCGAACAGAGAACCCACCGCCGTCCGGAGGCCGGCAGGCCCCAGGTAGTGCACGCCGGACATGCCGAGCGCGACGGCCGCTTCCACGTTTTCGATCCGGTCGTCGACGAACAGGCATCGCTGGACCGGGGCTTGGGCCCGCTCGGCCGCGATCTCATAGATCTCCCGCTCGGGCTTGGCGACGCCCACCCGGGCGCTGTTGACGACGTGGTCGGCAAGGTCCGCCAGCCCCAGGGATTCGAGGTCCCGCTCCAGATCCAGGGTCGCGTTGGTCACCAGGACCAGGGGCACGCGCCTGCGTACCCGGCGCAGCATGTCCACGACCGCGTCGTCGCACCGGGTCGGAGCGTTTGCAAGCGCTGCCCCCAACTCTCGGGCCTGCGCGCGGGGGACCAGACCGGTGAGTGCCGATGCGATGGAGTGCACCCACTTCTCCTTGGTGATCTTGCCCAGAAGTAGCGGCAGGTCCAGCTCCGGGGCGAAGGCCACGTCTGCCGTCGTGCCCTCGGGGAGCCCAGCGGCACGCTCCAACTCGGCCAGTGGGGCCGTGTCGTAGAAGCGGATCACGTTGTCGACGTCGCACAGCACTGCGTCAATGGGTCTGTCGGGTATCCGGGAAGCCGTCACCAGCCATGAATAGCACGGTGCTGTCACACGCCCTGGAGCGCCGGGGCCGCGCGATCCGCCCAACGGATGTCGACCGTGGCCGGGTCGAACCAGCGGCCGCGAGGTGCAGGACGCAGCCGGACCTCGTCCACGTGTGCCGCCAATTGGGCACGCTGCTCGGGCAGTTCGAACGCTCCCCAGTGTGCGATGGCGTGTTGAGCGGATCGGATCGACTCGCCCTGGCGCCGGGCCAGAGCGCTGTAACGGTACGTGGCCCCGGCATCTGTCGTGACAGGGGTCGAGGGGACGGCAGCCGTGGCAACCTGCCGCAACCGCGCGAGCAATTGATCCGCCACGTAACTCTCCAGCGAGGCGGCGGTACGGGACAGCCGGCCGCATCCGCCGTTGATCGCGGGACAGCGGTAGAACGGCTGCCGCGTACCGGCGGCGGTGCCGGTACGCACCGTGCGTGAGGAGACGACCATCGACGCCCCGCATTCCGCACAGCGAACCCGGCCCGACAGGAGACGGGTGTACAGACCTGGCGGCGGACCGCTGTGGCCGCGCTCATGGGCCCCTTCGAGCTGCTCCTTCAGGCTGCGCACCGCGGGCCAGTAGGTCGCGGGCGCGGCGACGCGCTGCCATTCGCCCATGACCGGAAGGCCGACGTCGTCGTGCAGCACGAGATCGGGTGTCCACAACTGGCTACTGGCGCGCCGTTCTTCGGCCGAGGCGTAGATGCGGTATCCGGCGTTGCGCGGGTTGATGAGGCGGAGCAGCACGGTCTTTCGGGAGACCGGCTTGCCGGTGCGCCCCGTCACGCCGTGATCGAGCCAGTCCGCGCGGATTTCGCGTACGCAGGCACCCTCGGCCGCGGCTTCGATGCCGCGACGCAGCAATGATGCGGCGGGATCCTGCAAGCGGCCTTCCTTGTCCCACCCCCAGGCGGTCGCCCCGATGTGCGGCTGCCCCGCCAACGCCCGGTGCAGATTGGCGGACCGCTGACGCCGAGCCGTCGCATCCGCCTCACTGCCCCCGTCGAGGACCTGCTGCAGAAATCGCGTACGTCCTTCGTGCGTGGCCAGGTCGACCCCGCCCTCGACCGAACGTCCCAGCAGCTGCGGATGCTCCTCGTACACCGCGCACACCCGGGCGGCGTCCGACGCGCGGCGAGCGACCCGGTCGGCGTGGACGAAGACGAACCCGTCGATCACTCCGGCCGCGAGATCCGCGATGAGCTCGTCGAACGCGGGGCGGGGGACTCCGGGCAAGGAGGCGGAGCGGGCGTTGTCGTCATAGACACGGACCACGACACCACCGAGCGTGACCACGAGTCGACGGCACGCAGCCTCTTGGCGGGCCACCGCCCCACCATCCGGGGATCCGTCGGGCCCGCGTGCCACGTCCGACTGCCGGACGTAGATGCCCAGCGCTGCTGCTCGCATGTGTCGCCCCCACCAGGTGATCGATGCCATGAACGGTACGAGGGCTGTTGTGCGAATAGGCGTGTTCGCCGGGGGTTCACCCGAGCGTGCGATACGTGGCGTAGGTGGTTGATCGCCCAGCACGGGGGTGCTGTCCGGTGTTGCGAGATACGTCACGGTCCGGGACCAAAGTCCCGGACTGTGGTGTTCACTGGAACGCATGCCTGAGCACGTGTCGATCCTTCAGCAGCTGGGCCTGGCTCTGGTCGCTCTTGCGGCCGTGGCATGGGTGATCGGACTGGCCCGCCTGGCGCGCGCTGTCGCTTTCGGTCCGCCGCAGCCGCGGACGCAGCTGCCGATGGGCGCGCTGCCGACGCAGTCCCGCGCGCCCGCGCTGGAGTCGGTGCCGCTGACGGCCGACGAGCAGGACGCTTTCGCAGGACTGGTACGGGAGTTCAGCCGCCGGTAGTCCTGCCGGTGGTCCGGGGAGTGCCACCATCGACAGTCCCGCGGAGTGCTACCGCCGAGCCCGCGGGGATGACGCCGCCCGGTGCTCCATCGCCGCTCGCGCAGCGGCCTGCGTCGCGTAGACCTCGCACATGTGCCGCCCGTCCGGCGTCGCCGTGTGCTCGACCTCCCAGAGGCTGAGTTCGCAGCCGTCGCGCAGCAGGAACGCGTGCTCGTACAGCGCGAATCCGTGGCTGACGCGGCAGCCGAAGGCCTGTGTGATCTGGTGTGCGCACGCTTCCCGCAGCAGTCGCGCCGTGCCGGGGCCCGGTCGCGTCGTGACGTCGGGGTTCTCCGCGCGGCGCAGCAGGCGGCGCGCGTGGTCGACGGAGCTGTCCGGGTCGCCGGTGCCGAAGGTGCGGCGCATCGGCGGGGTCGGGGGGAGCTTGACGGGGGTCATGGGGACGTGGAGGTCGAACTCCGGCTCGGCCTCGTGGGGGAGCGGGAGCCGTCCCGTCGCCAGGTGCAGCTCGTCCTCGGACACGTAGACCTCGTGCTGCGGTGTGCCGTTCCGCCCCGTGTTGTGCACGAGCTCCCAGAGGGTGAGCGAGCCGCCGTCGATCAGCAGCCAGTTGTGCCGGTACGTCTCGCGGTGGCGGCCGCCGCTGTGGTGGGCCGAGTGCAGGGAGCCCGCGTACGCGAGGGCGCCGTCGAGCCGCTCGAGCGTCTCGTCGGGCAGGTCGAAGGAGTTGAGCGCGCGCCCGAGGAGTCGCCCGAGCTGCGCTTCGGGTGACGCGTCCGGCTCGGTGCCGAACCCGACACCGGGCTCGGAATCATGCGGAACGCTCAAGGCACCTCCCAAGTATTGCTTCGTGTCACCTCGTGGGTGCATACCGTAGTCCTTCGCTCGGACATCATGTCCGGGAAATGACAAACGGGGAACGGGATTTGAGCAACGTGCCTGGACAACGCACGGGCCGCGCGGGGGGTTCCCGCGCGGCCCGTGTCGGTGAGGGTTCGTGGTGGGTTCGTGGTGGGGTGGCGGCCGGTCAGGCGGCGCTGCCCGCCGTCCACTGACTCCACGCCATGTTCCAGCCGTTGAGGCCGTTGTCGGGGGCGACCGTCTCGTCGTGCGAGTTCTTCATGACCACGACGTCGCCGACGAGCGAGTTGTCGAAGAACCACTTGGCGGTCGTGTCGCCGCCCGCGCCCTTCACGTCCCGCATGCCGACGCAGCCGTGGCTGGTGCCCTGCGAGCCGAAGATGCCCGGTGAGCTCCAGTAGTTGCCGTGGATGAACGTCCCGGACTGGGACAGGCGCATCGCGTGCGGCACGTCCGCGATGTCGTACTCGCCGCCGAAGCCGACCGTGTCGCCGTTCATGCGCGTCTGCACGAACTTCTCCGAGATCACCATCTGCCCGTTGTACGTCGGGTGTTCGTTGCTTCCGGTCGAGACGGGGACCGTCTTGATCGTCTTGCCGTCGCGGACGACCGTCATCTCCTGCGTGTTCGCGTCGACCGTGGAGACCTGCGAGCGGCCGACGGTGAACGTCACCGTCTTGTCCTGCACGCCGTGCACCCCGTTCGCGCCCTCGACGCCGTCGAGGTCGATCTTCATGGTGACCTTGGAGCCGGCCTTCCAGTACTCCTGGGGCCTGAAGTCCAGGCGCTGCGCGCCGAACCAGTGGCCGACGACCTTCTGGCCGCCGCTGGACGTCACCGTGATGTGCGACTGCACGTCCTTCTTGTTGGTGATCGCCTTGTCGAACGTGAACGAGACCGGCATCCCGGCCCCGACCGTCGACCCGTCGTCCGGCGTGTACGTGCCGATGAAGCTGTTGGCGCCGGAGACCGTCGTGAAGATGGAGTTGGCGGCGGCCTTCTGCCCACTGCCGTCCTTGGCGGACGCGGAGATCCGGTACTTGGTGCCGCGCTCCAGCTGCTCCTTCGGCTTCCACGCCGCGCCGTTCTTCACGATCGTGCCGGGCACGGCCTTGCCGCTCGCCGACTCGGTCATCTTCACGCCTGTCAGCTTGCCGTCGCTGACCTTCACGCCCGTCGCGTTGATCGACGCGCCGGTCGAGCCGTCCTTGGCGGAGATGGTGATCTTCGGGGCGTCGTCGTTCTTGTTGTCGGCGGTGGCGTCGCCCCCGCAGGCCGTGAGCGTCAGTGCGCCGACGGCGATGGCCGCGCACACGACGGCTATGTTCTGCCTGCTCACGGTCTGCTCCCTTTTCGTGGTTTCTGCTGTTCCGCTGCTTCTCTACCGATGTGTGGGAAGAGCGCGAGACGGCCGGAGGGGTTCCCTCCGTTTGTTGTGAACGCAGCCACAGGGACAGTTCTGTTACGGGGCGGTGGATCTCTGTTACACGGTGTCGGGCCGGCCCCCGTAGAGATCGCTCTACGAGTAGAGGTCAGAGGTCGCTCTACGAATAGAGGTCGCTGTACGAGAGGTGGGTGCGGCCGCCGGCCGTTACGGACTCCGCCGTGCGCACGGCCCGCACGATCGCCCGCGTCACGAGGTCCGCGCCCGCCGCGAGGATCTCGTTGAGGGCAAGGGGGTTCGCGGCGTCGAGCGGGCGCTCCCCGGTGGCGAGCGCGAACACCGTGTCCCCGTCGTTGAGCAGATGCACAGGCCGTACGGCCCGCGCGATCCCGTCGTGCGCGGTACCGGCGACCTTCTGCGCCTGGGCGCGGGTGAGGTCGGCGTCGGTGGCGACGATGGCGAGGGTGGTGTTGAGGGGCGGCGGGCCGGTGGGCGCGGTGGCACCGCCCCACGCGCCGGCCCCGGCGGTGCGCCCGGCTCCGCCCGCCTCGTCCGGCGACCCCGCCCCGTCCAGCGGTCCCGCCCCGTTCGCAGCGGCCGCCTCCGCCAGCCGCTTGCCCGCCGCCTCGTGCGCCTCCGGCGTCGGGTACGTCACCGGTCCGCGTCCCGTGAAGAACTCGCCGTACAGCGCCCCGGTGGCCGGGTCCACGGCGGAGCCCGCGGCGTTCGCGACGACCAGGGCGGAGACGGTGATCCCGGATTCGAGGACCGTGGACGCGGTGCCGATGCCGCCGCGCAGCTTCCCGACGAGCGTGCCGGTGCCCGCGCCGATGTTGCCCTCCTGGACGGGGGAGCCGGGCTCCGTCGCGGCGGCGGCCTCGACCGCGGCGCGGCCCAACGCCGCGTCCGGCCTGGCCCGCCAGTCGCCGCCCCGGCCGAGGTCGAACACGCACGCCGCCGGAACCACCGGCACGACCTCCCCCGGGCGGGCGCCGGCCGGGACCCCGCGCCCCTGGTCCTCCAGCCACGCCATCACGCCCGACGCCGAGTCGAGCCCGAACGCGCTGCCGCCCGTGAGCACGACCGCCTCGATCCGCTGCACGAGATTGCGCGGGTCCAGCGCGTCGGTCTCCCGCGTGCCGGGGCCGCCACCCCGCACGTCCACGGCGGTGACCGCGCCGCCTTCCGGGGCGAGCACGACCGTCGTACCGGTCAGGAATCCGTCCCCGACACGGGTGGCGTGTCCGACGCGCAGGCCGGGGACATCGGTGAGGGCATCGTTGCGTGTCGTCATGTCCCATGCCTACCACGGGAGTTGGCGCCCGCCCGGGGTGGCCGGTCCCCGTCAGGCGGGCTGCGCCTCGCCCGTCCGCGAGGACAGCGTCACCCCGACCACCACCGTGAGCGCCGCGACGATCCCCGCCGCGAGCACCGCCCAGTGACCCGCGAACGTGCACAGGAGCACCAGCAACGCGCTGACCGGCAACGCCAGTTTCTGCGCGAGGCCCACCTTGAAGTACCGCGAGTGCAGCGCCCACACCAGCAGCAGGAACACCGCGGACGGGACCGTCACGGCGGCGGAGGCCGCGGTCGTGGAGATGTGCGCCTCGCCCACCGCCTGCTCGACGGCGACCTCGATGCCCGCGCCGATCGACGCCGCCGAGGCGAGGATGAAGAAGTGGCCGTAGCCCCATACGAACGCCTGCCGGTTGCTGCGCAGCCGGTCGTGGATCGGCACCGCGAAGTAGATCCACCAGGCGGCGAAGACGACGAGGAGGCCGCCGGCCGCGATCGGCAGGAGCTCGCCGAGCGCGTCGTTCTCCTCGATGCCCGACTTCACCGCGACCGTCGCCGCGGCGATCGACTCGCCGAGCACGATGATCGTGAACAGGCCGTAGCGCTCGGCGATGTGGTGCGGGTGCCAGGACGTCTGCCGGTCCCGCTCCGCGTACACCGGTACGCACATCTCCAGGATCGCCATCGCCAGGAACACCCAGCCCTGCGCCGCCGTGGGCGTGAACAGCAGTGCCAGCCAGCCGACCTGGCAGGCGAGCACCCCGCCCGCGTACCGCAGCGCCACCCGGCGCTCGGCGCCCGTGGTGGAGGCTGCGGCCCGCAGCCAGTGCGTGGCCATGGCGACCCGCATGATGAGGTAGCCCAGCCAGACCACCATGTAGTTGTCGTGCGCGAACGCCTGTGAGACCCCGGCCGCGAGCACCAGCACGCCCGCGATCTGGACGAGTGTGATCAGGCGGTAGAGCGCGTCGTCGTTGTCGTAGGCCGAGGCGAACCAGGTGAAGTTCATCCACGCCCACCAGATGGCGAAGAAGACGCGCGCGTAGTCGATCACGCCGGCGCCCGAGTGGCCCTCCGCGACCGCGTGCACCAGCTCCGCCCCGCCCTGCGCGACGGCGACGACGAAGCACAGGTCGAAGAACAGCTCCAGCGGTGAAGCGGCCCGATGTTCCTCGTCGCGCCCCCTCTCGACCATGCGGCGGATCGGGGAGCGCTTGTCTGGGGTGGACGTCATGCGCCCACCCCAGCAGATCCGGCCGCGCCGTGGGGGATTCGGCACGCAGTCCGCACGTGCACGGCAGCCCGCGGTACCACGGAAATCCGGCACATTTCTTGTGAATGCGTTCACAAGCGAACATGGGTCGAAAGTCCCGAGGAAAACCCCAGGTCACCCCGGAAGTGCCAGCGGATTCCGGCCCGAAGTAAGGCCCTACGGTCCTGAACTCAGGACCATTGCCGCCCCTCCGGCGAGCCCCGCAGGAGTGCAATGAACACGTAGCAACCCACCGGTCGAAGAGATGGGGAAGGTGCCGCAGATGACTGCCACTCCCGCGGAAAAGACGACGCACGGCGAGGCCTGGGACGGCTTCAAGGGAGGGCTGTGGCGGGACGCCGTCGACGTCCGCGACTTCGTCCAGCAGAACTACACCCCCTACGAGGGTGACGGCTCCTTCCTCGCGGGACCGACCGAACGCACAACTGCCGTATGGGACAAGCTCCTCGGGATGTTCCCCGCGGAGATCGAGCGCGGCGTCCACGACGTCGACGCGAAGACCCCGTCCCGCATCGACGCCTTCCGGCCCGGCTACATCGACGGCACCGCCGCCGATCACACCGACCTCATCGTGGGCCTCCAGACCGACGCCCCGCTGAAGCGCGCGATCATGCCCAACGGCGGCTGGCGGATGGTCGAGGGCGCCCTCAACGCGTACGGCTACGAGGCCGACCCCGAGGTCCGCGAGATCTACACCCACCTGCGCAAGACCCACAACGAGGGGGTCTTCGACGCCTACACCCCCGAGATCCGCGCCTGCCGCTCCTCCGGCATCATCACCGGCCTCCCGGACGCCTACGGCCGCGGCCGCATCATCGGCGACTACCGCCGCGTCGCCCTCTACGGCGTCGACCGTCTCATCGCCGCCAAGCAGGCCGACAAGGACAAGCTCAGCGCCGCCTGGCCCACCGAGCACGTCATCCGGGACCGCGAGGAGATCTCCGAGCAGATCAAGGCGCTGAACGAGCTCAAGGCCATGGCCATGTCGTACGGCTACGACATCTCGGGCCCGGCCCGCACCGGCCGCGAGGCCGTCCAGTGGCTGTACTTCGCCTACCTCGCCGCCGTGAAGGAGCAGAACGGCGCGGCCATGTCGATCGGCCGCATCGACAACTTCCTCGACATCTACCTGCAGCGCGACATCGAGGCCGGCCGGATCACCGAGTCCGAGGCCCAGGAGTTCATCGACGACTTCGTCATCAAGCTCCGCATCGTCCGCTTCCTGCGCACCCCCGAGTACAACGACCTCTACTCCGGCGACCCGACCTGGGTCACCTGGTCGATGGCCGGCATCGGCGAGGACGGCCGCCCGCTCGTCTCGCGCACCACCTTCCGCGCGCTGCAGACCCTCTACAACCTCGGCCCGGCCCCCGAGCCGAACCTGACGGTCTTCTGGTCGCGTGAACTGCCGCGCGGCTTCAAGGACTTCGCCTCCCAGGTCGCCATCGACACCTCGGCCATCCAGTTCGAGTCCGACGAACTGATGCGCCCCAAGTACGGCGACGACACCGCGATCGCCTGCTGCGTCTCCGCGATGGCCGTCGGCAAGCAGATGCAGTTCTTCGGCGCCCGCGTGAACGTCGCCAAGGCGCTCCTCTACGCGATCAACGGCGGCCGCGACGAGAAGTCCGGCAAGCAGGTCGTGGAGGGCTTCGAACCCATCGAGGGCGAGTACCTCGACTACGAGACGGTCGCCGAGCAGTACGACGCGATGCTCGACTGGCTGGCGAGGACCTACGTCCACGCGCTCAACGTCATCCACTACATGCACGACAAGTACGCCTACGAGCGCATCGAGATGGCCCTGCACGACCAGGAGATCCTGCGCACCATGGCCTGCGGCATCGCGGGTCTGTCGGTCGCCGCGGACTCCCTCTCGGCCATCAAGCACGCGAACGTCAAGGTCATCCGTGACGAGACCGGCCTCGCCGTCGACTACGAGATCGAGGGCGACTACCCGGCCTACGGCAACAACGACGACCGCGTCGACGAGATCGCCAAGCGCATCGTCCACGGCTTCATGGAGAAGGTCCGCAAGCACCCGACCTACCGGAACGCCGTGCACACCCAGTCGGTGCTCACGATCACCTCGAACGTCGTCTACGGCAAGAAGACCGGCAACACCCCGGACGGCCGCCGCGCCGGCACTCCCTTCGCCCCCGGCGCCAACCCGATGAACGGGCGCGACGAGCACGGCTACATCGCCTCCGCCCTGTCGGTCGCGAAGCTGCCCTACGACGACGCCGAGGACGGCATCTCGCTGACCAACACGATCACCCCGGACGCCCTGGGCCGCACCCCCGGCGAGCGGATCGGCAACCTGGCCGGCGTGCTCGACGGCTTCATGGCCAGCGACGGCTTCCACATGAACGTCAACGTCCTCGACAAGGCGACGCTCGAGGACGCCATGGAGCACCCGGAGAACTACCCGCAGCTGACCATCCGGGTCTCCGGGTACGCGGTGAACTTCGTCCGCCTGACGCGTGAGCAGCAGCTGGACGTCATCAACCGCACCTTCCACGGCTCCCTCTGAGCCGGTCCTCCCGACCGGGACACCCTGAAGGACACGAGGAGGAACGCCATGACCGTGCTGCTCACCCGGACCGCGAGTGACCTCGGCGCGAACGACGCCGCCACCCCGGCCGCCGCCGCGACCCACCGCCCCATCGAGGGCTCGGTGCACTCCTGGGACCTGTCGACCGGCGTCGACGGGCCGGGCACCCGCTTCGTGACGTTCCTCTCCGGCTGCCCGCTGACCTGCCTGTACTGCCACAACCCCGACACCTGGAAGATGCGCAACGGCAAGCGCACCGCGGCCGACGCGATCGTCGCCGAAGCCGCCAAGTACACCCGGTTCATCGAGGCCGCGGGCGGCGGCGCCACCATCAGCGGCGGCGAACCGCTGCTCCAGCCGGTCTTCGCCGGTGAGCTGCTGCACCGCTTCAAGCACGAGCTGGGCCTGCACACCGCCCTCGACACCTCGGGCTTCCTCGGCGTGCGCGCCACCGACGCCCTGCTGCGCGATGTGGACCTGGTGCTGCTCGACATCAAGTCCTGGGACCGCGCCACCTACAAGCACGTCACCGGGCGCCCGCTGCAGCCGACCCTCGACTTCGCGCACCGCCTCGCCGACCTCGGCAAGAACGTGTGGGTGCGCTTCGTGCTCGTCCCCGGCCTGACCGACGACCCCGCCAATATCGAGGGCGTCGCCGCGTTCGCGGGCTCCCTCGGCAACGTCTCCCGGGTCGACGTGCTGCCCTTCCACAAGCTCGGCGAGGCGAAGTGGCAGGCGCTCGGCAAGACCTTCACGCTGCACGACACCCCCTCGCCCACCCCCGAGCAGGTCGCCTCCGCCAAGGCGATCTTCGAGTCCCACGGCCTCACGGCCGTCTGACCCGGCACGCCGGGGGCCGTCGCTCCCGGCGACGTACCCTGGAGCCATGAGCAGCCCCGCCCCGGACCCCGAGAAGCGCGACCTCGAAAAGCGCGATGCCGAAAAGCGCGATCCCAAGAAGCGCGACCCCAAGGCCGCGCTGATCTTCGACGATCCGCTGACGGCGCAGTCCTCCGACGACACGGACCGCGGCTGGGGCGAGCGGCCGACAGCCGGCGACAACAGCGCCGCCGACCTGGCCCGCTTCCTCGACGAGAAGCCGCCCCACCACATCTGAAGGGCCGCGGCCAGACCCGCTAGGGCTCGGTGTGCCCCGAGCCGCGCTGCGCCACGAGCGCGTCGCGGATCTCCTTGAGCACCTCCAGCTCGGAGACCTCCAGCACCTCCTGGGTGCCTTCCTTCTCGGCCTTCTTCGCGGCCTGCCGGGCGAGGTACTTGGCCATCGGCAGCACCATCAGGAAGTACACGACGGCGGCCGTGATCAGGAAGCTGATGGCGGCACTGAGGACAGTGCCCCACATGATCTGAATGCTGTCGTCGCTGCCGGCTTCGCACGTGCCCTTCAGGCAGTACGCGTACTTGTTCAGGTCCTGCGTCCCGAACGCTCCGACGATCGGGTTGATGACCCCTTCCACCACAGCGTTCACGATGTTGGTGAATGCGGCGCCGATGACCACGGCGACCGCCAGGTCGATCACATTCCCGCGCATGAGGAAGGCCTTGAAGCCTTCCCACAGGCTCGGTCCGTTGTTCTCGCTCACCAGAAGGCCTCTCTTCACATGTCCAGGTAGTGGAGCAAACGCTTCCGCAACCTACGACAGTTCGGGTCAGACCTGTCCAATTCGGTAGCTCGAACGGGGGACTTGCGGAGATATACGTCACCACACCGTCACCGCCAACCTAGAAGCGGCTCCGGCGCCCGCGAGTCGCGCCGCGGTCGCGCGTTCCACCGTCAGCACCACCAACGCCCCGCCCGTCGTCGAGGTTTCGCCGATATCGCCGCCTTGACCGAGAGTTGGCCTCGGCTTCGGCACGGACGCCACCCGCGCGCCGGACGCGAGCACCCGCACCCCCGGCCCGCCGTCCGCCCGCGCCGCCACCACGTCGACCCGGTCGCCCGGTCGCAGCAGCCGTACCGCCCCCGCGTCCGCGATCCGCACCGGCGCCGACACCGGCACGGCGGACGCGTCGGCCCGCCCGCCCGGCGCCGCCGCGTGCGGGGGCTCGGGCCCGCCTCCCGCGCCGGACGACGGCACCGCGACCGCCAGCGCCGCCGCGGTCAGGACGAGCCCCGCCGCCACGGCCGGCCGGTGCCGGCGCCTGCCCGCGCGCCCCGGCCGCCACCGCGCGCCGCGTACGTGCACGGGAGGGAAGGGCGGCACCTCGGACGTCGGGGGAATGCTGAGCTGGTACGGGACGGGTACAGATGCGGACACAGTCGCCACCGCCTGCGGATCGGTCGGGCCGGACGGGCACCGCGCCCGTCTCGCCGACCACCATCCGCCTCCGCGCCGCATCCCGCCGGAGCCCGTGCACTACCGAGCGGTTGTGGACAACTCCCTCACCCGAAGGGGAGATTCAGGCCTCACGAGGGGATATTCAGGTCTCACGGCAGCCTCAGGGCAGCATCACGGCAGCCTCAGGGCAGCATCACGGCAGCCGGAAACCCGGATCCATCCCGCCCAGCGCCCCGGCGCACGGGCAGTCCCGCTCCGCGTCCGCCGGCAGCCCCGCCACCGCGTCGAACAGCACCGTCCGCAGCCGGTCCACGTTGGCCGCGAACACCTGGAGCACCTCGTCGTGCGAGACGCCCTCGCCGCTCTCCGCGCCCGCGTCCAGATCCGTGACGAGGGTCAACGACGTGTAGCAGAGCTCCAGTTCACGGGCGAGCATCGCCTCGGGATGCCCGGTCATCCCGACCACCGACCAGCCCATGGCGGCATGCCACTGCGACTCGGCGCGGGTGGAGAACCGCGGCCCCTCGACCACCACGAGCGTCCCGCCGTCCACCGGTTCCCAGTCCTTGCCGCGCGCCGCCTTCACCGCGACCCTGCGCCCCGCGGGGCAGTAGGGGTCGGCGGGCGAGACGTGCACGACGTTCGGCACGGTCCCGTCCGGGAGCGGATGCCCGTCGAAGTAGGTCTGCGCCCGCGACTTCGTACGGTCCACGAACTGGTCGGGCACGAGCAGCGTCCCCGGCCCGTACTCGGGCCGCAGGCCGCCCACCGCGCACGGGCCGAGTACCTGGCGCACACCCACGGAGCGCAACGCCCACATATTGGCGCGGTAGTTGATGCGGTGCGGCGGCAGATGGTGGCCGCGGCCGTGCCGGGGCAGGAAGGCGACCCGGCGCCCCGCCACCTCACCGAGGAAGAGCGAGTCGCTCGGCGGTCCGTAGGGGGTGTCGACGCTGATCTCCGTCACGTCGTCCAGGAACGAGTAGAAGCCGGAGCCGCCGATCACACCGATCTCGGCGCCGGCGCTTGCGTTCACGTTGCTCGCGTTGGTCCCCATGGTCAGCACAGTAGTCACGTCGGGAACGCCGAAGACCCTGTCGTCGGATGACGACAGGGTCTCGTAAGAATTCGCGGCGTGGTTACGCGGCGGAGGACGTCGAAGAACTCGACGAGCTCGACGAAGACGAAGACGAAGACGAAGAGGACGTCGACGGCTTCGAGTCGGAGGACGACTTCGAGTCCGAGGACTTCGACTCCGAACCGGACGACGACTCGGATCCGGACGACGACTTCGAGGCCGACGCCGGGCTGCTGCTCGACGAGGAGCCGCGGCTGTCATTGCGGTAGAAGCCGGAGCCCTTGAAGACGATGCCGACGGCCGAGAACACCTTCTTGAGGCGGCCGTTGCAGCTGGGGCACTCGGTCAGGGCGTCATCGGTGAACTTCTGCACCGCCTCGAGGCCCTCGCCGCACTCGGTGCACTGGTACTGGTAAGTCGGCACTGTGTCTTCCTCCTGGCACTCTCACTCGATGAGTGCTAACGACGATCCATAGTGACCTATTCCGCGGGATCAGTCCACTGCCACGGGCTCGCGGTGACCCACACCACGTGCCACGGTCCGTCCCGTCGAGGGCGGCGCGAGCCGCGAGCGCAGCAGGAACATGACCACCAGGGCGAGCACCGTGCCGCCCATCGGGACGAGGAATCCGGCGCCGTCCCAGAAGCGGTCCTCCAGCTGTCCTGACACCGTCACGGCGGCCGCCTGACCGAGCGCGACCGCCCCGGTCAGCCAGGTGAAGGCCTCGGTGCGGGAGCCCGCGGGGACGATCTTGTCGACCAGCGTGTAGCCCGTGATCAGGGACGGCGCGATGCACACGCCGACCAGCAGGCCGAGCCCGGCGAGCAGCACCACGGACTGCGCCGCCCACAGCCCCGAGGCCATGACGGCGAGGGCCGTGTAGCCGACGAGGAGCCGGCGCTGCGGGGAGATCTTCCACGCGATGGCGCCGCAGACGAGGCCCGAGAGCATGTTGCCGGCGGCGAAGATCCCGTAGAGGACGCCGTTGAGGCCGGGCTCGCCGATCGCCTCGGTGTACGCGGCGAGCGAGACCTGCATGCCGCCGAAGACGGAGCCGATGCCGAGGAACGTGACGATCAGGACGCGCACACCGGGGACGCGGAGCGCGGAGGCGTTCTGCACGCGCGCGTGCCCCTCCAGGCCGGCCACGGGGGGCTGGGTGCCCTTCTGGGCGGCGAACAGGAGGCCGCCGACGAGCGTGAGCGCCGCCTCGGTGATCAGGCCCGCGGCGGGGTCGATGCCGGTGCACAGGGCCGTCGCGAACAGCGGGCCGAGCACGAACGTGAACTCGTCGGTGACCGACTCGAAGGCGGCGGCCGTCTGCATCAGGGGCGAACCCTGCAGCTTCACGCCCCAGCGGGAACGGACCATGGGCCCGATCTGCGGGGTCGAGGCACCCGTGGGTACGGCGGCCACGAACAGCGCCCACGTGGGCGCCCCGGACAGGGCGAGCGCGGTGAGCGTGAGCCCGGCCGCGGAGTGCACGAGCACGCCGGGCAGCAGTACGGCTCGCTGCCCGAAGCGGTCGGCCAGCTTGCCGCTGTAGGGCGCGAAGAGCGCCATGGCGACACCGGTCGTCGCGGAGACCGCGCCGGCGGTGCCGTAGGAGCCGGTGGTGTGCTGCACGAGCAGCACGATGGAGATCGTGAGCATCGCGAACGGCTGGCGCGCCGCGAAGCCGGGAAGCAGGAACGTCCAGGCCCCGCGGGTGCGCAGGAGCTGCCCGTAGCCGGGGCGCTCGGCCCGCTGGGTGCCGGGATCGGTGACCGTGTCCTTCTGTGGCACGGCCCTCGCCTTTCTGCCGCCTGGTAGCGCGCTGTCCTCCTGGTCGAGGGGTGCGCGCCGAGAGCCGTCCTCATGCGCCGGGAACCGAGTGATACCTACGGTCCGCGCCAGGAGAGGCCCTGGGCCAAGCAGATCGAACGCTGTGAAGCACAGCGCTGCAAGGGGACCGCGGCCGCTTTGCGGTCGCGCCGGCTCTACGTCAGGCAGAGTCGGTCGTACATGGTCTGTGCATCCATGCTAACGGGCTTCCGGGCCCGCGGTACCCAACCAACCGGCCAGCTTGCCGCCGAGGGCGACGGCCCGCAGGCGCGCCTCCGCGGCGTCCCGCACCGGGTCCGTGGCGACCACCAGGAGTTCGTCGCCCCGGCGCAGCACGGTGGTCGGGGCGGGCACGGACGAGGTGCCGTCGCGGACGACGAGCGTGACGGCGGCGCCCTTGGGCAGCCGCAGCTCGCCGACCTCCACGCCGTGCATCCGCGAGCTCTCCGGGATGGAGACGGACAGCAGGTGCCCGCGCAGCCGCTCCAGGGGCGCCGATTCGATGCCGAGGTCGGCGGCGTCGGAGGAGCCGGCGAGGCGCAGCTTTCCGGCGAGCCACGGCAGCGTGGGGCCCTGGATGAGGGTGTAGACGACGACCAGGACGAAGACGATGTTGAAGATCCGCTGGCTGTCGGCGACGCCCGTGACCATCGGGATCGTCGCCAAAATGATGGGTACGGCGCCGCGCAGCCCGGCCCATGACATGAGGGCCTTCTCCGCCCACGGTATGCGGAAGGGCACCAGGCTGACGACGACCGACAGGGGGCGCGCGACCATCGTGAGGACCAGGCCGATGAGGAGCGCGGGCACGATGTCGTCGGCCAGTTCGTGCGGGGTGACCAGCAGGCCGAGCAGGACGAACATGCCGATCTGCGCGATCCAGCCGAGCCCTTCGGCGAAGCCGCGGGTGGCCGGCCAGTGCGGCAGCTTGGCGTTGCCCATCACCATCGCCGCCAGGTAGACGGCGAGGAATCCACTGCCGTGGGCCATGGCGCCCGCGGCGTACGCGGACGTGGCGATGGCCATGACGGCGATCGGGTAGAGGCCGGAGGCGGGCAGGGCCACGTGCCGCAGGCCGAAGGAGCCGAGCCAGCCGACCGCGAGCCCGATGGCGGCGCCGATCGCGAGCTCCAGGGCGATCTCGCCGATGAGGACGTACCAGTGCTCTATGGGGCCCGCGGCGGAGAACGCGACGACAAGGATGACGACAGGGGCGTCGTTGAAGCCGGACTCCGCCTCCAGGACGCCGGTCACGCGTGCCGGAAGCGGCACCCTACGTAGAACGGAGAAGACCGCCGCCGCGTCCGTGGAGGAGACCACCGCGCCGATGATGAGTGCCTGTCGCCATTCGAGGCCCACCAGGTAGTGCGCGCCGACGGCCGTCACTCCCACGCTCACCGCGACGCCCACGAGGGACAGGGCGGCGGCCGCTGGGAGCGCGGGTTTGATCTGCTTCCACTTCGTGCCCAGACCGCCTTCGGCGAGGATCACGACGAGCGCCGCGTAGCCGATGACCTGCGTCAGTTCGGCGTTGCTGAAGTCGACGTGACCGATCCCGTCCTGGCCCATGACGACGCCGATGCCGAGATAGAGCAGGAGGCTCGGCAGTCCGCTGCGCGAGGAGATGCGCACGGCGGCGACCGCCACGAGCAGCACGAGTGCGCCGACGAGCAGGAGCTGGTTGAGCTGGTGGACAGTCAGGGGCTGTTCCTTCCAGGAGGGAAACTGCGACAGGGAAGTTACTTCGTTACCTTACCTAATCGTTAACGCTTTCTTGATGCCGGTTTCGTCACGCCGCTCTTCGTAGAACCCTGCTTCCCGACTCCGCGTCCGGAGCCGCACCGCACTGCTCGTAAGGTTGCTCTCGCCCGCAGCCAGCGAAGGACAGCAAGGATCCCGCCGATGCCCTCCACTACGAATGCCTCTGCCGGCAGCCCACCCGGTAAGAAGAAGGGGCGCCGAGCCCGACTGATCGTCATCGTCCTCGTGTTGGCCGTCCTCGCGGGCCTCGGATTCGGTGCCTACTGGAGCGTCGACAGCGTCCGCGCGTCCATGCCGCAGACGACGGGGTCCATCCAACTGGACGGGCTCGACGGGCCGGTGCAGGTCAAGCGGGACAGCTACGGGATCCCGCAGATCTACGCGTCCACGGACCACGACCTGTTCATGGCGCAGGGCTACGTGCAGGCGCAGGACCGCTTCTACGAGATGGACGTGCGGCGCCATACGACCTCCGGTCGGCTCTCCGAGATGTTCGGCAAGGGCCAGGTCAAGACCGATGAGTTCCTGCGCACCATGGGCTGGCGCCGGGTGGCGCAGAAGGAATACGACACCAAGCTGTCGCCCTCGACCAAGAAGTACCTCCAGGCGTACTCCAAGGGGGTCAACTCCTATCTGGGCGGCAAGAGCGGCAAGGACATCTCCGCGGAATACGTCGCGCTCGGCTTCGAGAACGACTACAAGCCGCAGAAGTGGTCCCCCGTGGACTCGGTGGCCTGGCTCAAGGCAATGGCCTGGGACCTGCGCGGCAATATGCAGGAAGAGATCGACCGCTCGCTGATGACGAGCCGGCTCGGCCCGAAGCAGATCGCCGACCTGTACCCCGACTACCCCTACACGCGGCACAAGCCGATCGTGCAGGAGGGCGGGTACAACAGCGCCACGAAGTCGTACGACGCGTCCTCGGGCGGCACGAGCACACAGTCGACCGGGGCGGCGGGCACCGGCCTGACGGGCGACGCAGGGGCCCCCAGCGGCCTCCAGAGCCAGCTCGGCGGCCTCTCCAAGGTCCTGGACGAGATCCCCGACTCGGCGGGCCTCGGCCCCAACGGCAACGGCATCGGCTCCAACTCCTGGGTGGTCTCGGGCGACCACACCATCACCGGCAAGCCGCTGCTCGCAAACGACCCGCACCTCGCGCCACAACTGCCGTCCGTCTGGTACCAGATGAGCCTGCACTGCACGAGCGTCTCCAGCAAGTGCCAGTACGACACGTCGGGTTACACCTTCGCCGGCATGCCGGGCGTGGTCATCGGCCACAACCAGAACATCTCCTGGGGCCTGACCAACTCGGGCGTCGACGTCACCGACCTCTACCTGGAGAAGTTCAGCGGCGACGGCTACCTGGTCGACGACAGGACGGTGCCCTTCAAGACCCGCAAGGAGACCATCAAGGTCGCCGGCGGTGACTCCAAGACGATCACGGTGCGGGAGACCGACAACGGGCCGCTGCTGTCCGACCGCAACTCCGAACTCGTGAAGGTCGGCAAGAAGGCCGGCGTGGACGCGGCGGCCCCCGACCGCGGCGACGGCTACGGCATCGCGCTGCGCTGGACCGCGCTGCAGCCGGGCAACACCATGGACGCCGTCTTCGGGCTCGACAAGGCGTCGAACTGGTCGGAGTTCCGCAAGGCCTCCGCCGACTTCCAGGTGCCCTCGCAGAACCTCACCTACGCCGACACCGAGGGCAACATCGGCTACCAGCTGCCGGGCCGGATTCCGACCCGCGGCGAGGGCGACGGCTCGCTGCCGTCCCCCGGCTGGGACTCCAAGTACCGCTGGACCGGCTACATCAAGCAGGACGAGCTGCCCTACGAGTTCAACCCGAAGCGCGGCTACATCGTGACCGCCAACCAGGCCGTGGTCGACGACAGCTACCCGTACACGCTGACCAAGGACTGGGGCTACGGCACCCGCAGCCAGCGCATCACCGACCTGATCGAGTCGAAGATCAAGGACGGCGGGAAGATCTCCACCGACGACATGCGCACCATGCAGATGGACAACAGCAGCGAGATCGCCAAGCTGCTCGTGCCCTACCTGCAGAAGATCGACGTCCAGGACAAGGACGTCAGGGACGCGCAGCAGCTCCTGGAGAACTGGGACTACACCCAGAACCCGGACTCGGCCGCCGCGGCGTACTTCAACTCCGTGTGGCGCAACATCCTCAAGCTCGCCTTCGGCAACAAGCTGCCCAAGGAGCTGCGTGTCGAGGGCCAGTGCCTGAGCGTCGAGCCGGTCGACAAGTCGGGCCCCGCCGACGAGGACCGCAAGGTCCGCGAGTGCGGCGAGCGGGACACGCACTCGGCGCAGCCGGACGGCGGCGACCGCTGGTTCGAGGTCGTCCGAAAGATCATCAAGGATCCGAAGAACGACTGGTGGAAGACGCCGGGCAGCCGCACGAACGAACCCACCGAGAACCGTGACCAGCTGTTCAAGCGCGCCATGGAGGACGCCCGCTGGGACCTCACGGCCAAGCTCGGCAAGGACATCGACACCTGGAGCTGGGGCCGGCTGCACAAGCTGGAGCTGAAGAACCAGACCCTCGGCACCGAGGGCCCCGGCTGGCTGCAGTACGTGCTCAACCGCGGCCCCTGGAAGCTGGGCGGCGGCGAGGCGGCCGTGAACGCGACCGGCTGGAACGCCGCGGGCGGCTACGGAGTCGACTGGGTGCCGTCCATGCGGATGGTGGTCAACATGGCGGACCTCGACAAGTCCAAGTGGATCAACCTCACGGGCGCCTCGGGGCACACCTTCAGCGACCACTACACGGACCAGACCGAGAAGTGGGTCAAGGGTGACCTGCTGCCGTGGCACTTCTCCGAGAAGGCCGTCGGCGACAGCACCGAGGACTCGCTGGTCCTGAAGCCGTAGCCGGATCAACACCGAAGGGGCCTCACGCGTGCGCGTGAGGCCCCTTTCGCATGTGCGGTGCGGTGGTCAGAAGCGCCGCACGCCCGAGGGCGTCACCACCGCGTCCACGGCCTTGTCGTGCGCCTCCTGGGGGAGGTGCGCGACGACCTCGCTGTCGTGGAGCAGGACGACCAGTGCGGGCCGTGCACCGGCTGCCTCCAGGCGAGCGAGCACCCGGTCGTACGAGCCCCCGCCGCGGCCGAGCCGCATCCCACGCGCGTCCACGGCGAGCCCCGGCAGCAGCACCGCGTCCGCCTCCAGGACGGCGGCGGGGCCGAGCCGCTCGCCGCCGGGCTCCAACAGGGCCATCTTTCCCGGGTGTCGCACCGTGGTGAGCGAAGCCGCCCCGTCGTACGCGCCCCAGTCCAGGTCGTTGTCGGGCAGCAGGGCAGGCAGCAGTACGCGCGTCCCGCGCGCGCGAAGGGCGTCGAGGAGCGCGCCCGTCCCCGGCTCGCCGCCCACGGAGACATACGCCGCCACCGTGCGGGCGTTCGCCAACTCGTCGAGTTCGAGAGCTCGGCGGGCCACGGCCCGCTCCGTCTCCCGTATGTCATCCTCCGTCAACGAGTTCCTCACCCGGAGGAACTCCCTGCGCAATGAACGCTTGTCAGGGTGGACGCCGCGCGGATCTTCTGCGGGCTCATCGGTGTGCGGACTCATAGCCGGGTCACAAACCTCTCCTATTCGACGCATATATGTGCCTTCAAAGCGGACCCACAGATTCCGCCCATAGCAGCCGGATATGGTGACTCGCATGACTGACGCGCACACCAGGATCACCAAGGCTGTCATCCCCGCCGCGGGCCTCGGCACCAGGTTCCTGCCCGCCACGAAGGCGACTCCCAAGGAGATGCTCCCGGTCGTCGACAAGCCGGCGATCCAGTACGTGGTCGAAGAGGCCGCGTCCGCGGGACTCGGCGACGTACTGATGATCACAGGTCGCAACAAGCGCCCGCTGGAGGACCACTTCGACCGCAACCACGAGCTGGAGGCGGCCCTTCAAAAGAAGGGCGACGCGGACCGCTTGGCCAAGGTCCAGGAGTCCAACGACCTCGCCACGATCCACTACGTGCGCCAGGGCGACCCCAGAGGCCTCGGCCACGCGGTCCTGTGCGCCGCCCCCCACGTGGGCGACGAGCCGTTCGCGGTGCTGCTCGGCGACGACCTGATCGACCCCCGCGACCCCCTGCTCCAGAAGATGGTGGAGGTCCAGGAGGAGCACGGCGGCAGCGTCATCGCGCTCATGGAGGTGGAGCCCTCCCAGATCCACCTCTACGGATGTGCCGCGGTCCAGGCCACATCGGACGGCGCCGTCGTACAGGTCACCGACCTGGTGGAGAAGCCGGATCCGGCCGACGCCCCCTCCAACTACGCCATCATCGGCCGCTACGTACTCGACCCCGCCGTCTTCGACATACTGCGCAAGACCGAGCCCGGCCGCGGCGGCGAGATCCAGCTCACCGACGCGCTCCAGCAGCTCGCCGCCGACGAGAAGATCGGCGGCCCCGTGCACGGCGTCGTCTTCAAGGGCCGCCGCTACGACACCGGCGACCGCGGCGACTACCTCAAGGCGATCGTCCGCCTCGCGTGCGAACGTGAGGACCTGGGGCCGGAGTTCCGCGCCTGGCTGCGCGGCTACGTCGCCGAGGAGATCTGACACCCCGCTCGCTCCCCGGCGGACCTGCGCCTCGGTGCGGCACCCCACCTCCAGGGCGTCACACAATGCCCGTGGTAGTAACACCGGAGTACCAGAAAACCGGCACGAGGAGCAGGGGAGCAGCAGTGAACAGTTTCAGTGCCACGACGGACCGCGCGCAGATCTGGTCGGTGGACGAGCATCTGGAGGACATCCTCGCCACCGTCACCGCGCTCGACCCCATCGAGCTCCAACTCCTCGACGCGCAGGGCTGTGTGCTCGTCGAAGAGGTGACGGTCCCGCTGTCGCTGCCGCCGTTCGACAACAGCTCGATGGACGGGTACGCGGTGCGCGTCGCGGACATCGCGGGCGCGAGCGAGGAGTTCCCCGCCGTGCTCACGGTGATCGGCGACGTCGCCGCGGGCCAGGCCGAACAGCCCACCGTCGGCCCCGGCGAGGCCGCCCGCATCATGACGGGCGCCCCGCTGCCGCCCGGGGCCGAAACCGTGGTTCCCGTGGAGTGGACCGACGGAGGGCTCGGCGCGGGCCCCGTCACCTCGATGGCCGCCCACAGCACGGCCCCTGAGGGCGCCTCAGGAGAGGTCCGCGTGCACCGCCCCGCCGAAGCACGCGCGCACGTACGCGCGCAGGGCAGCGACGTACAGGCGGGCGACCGGGCGCTCACCGTCGGCACCGTCCTCGGCCCGCCGCAGATCGCGCTGCTCGCCGCCATCGGCCGCGGCACCGTACGCGTGTGCCCGCGCCCGCGCGTGGTCGTCGTCTCCACCGGCACCGAACTCGTCCAGCCCGGCGAACAGTTGGCGCCGGGCCAGATCTACGACTCCAACAGCTTCGCCCTCACCGCCGCCGCCCGCGACGCCGGAGCCATCGCCTACCGGGTGGGCGCGGTCGACGACGACGCCGAGACGCTGCGCTCCACCATCGAGGACCAGCTGATCCGCGCCGACCTCATCGTGACGACGGGCGGCGTCAGCGTCGGCGCGTACGACGTGGTCAAGGAGGCCCTGACCGGCATCGGCGACCCGGACGACGAGGAGGGCATCGGAGCCGGCAGCGGCGTCGAGTTCCGCAAACTCGCCATGCAGCCCGGCAAGCCGCAGGGCTTCGGCTCCATCGGCCCCGACCACACCCCGCTGCTCGCGCTGCCGGGCAACCCCGTGTCGTCGTACGTCTCCTTCGAACTGTTCGTACGCCCCGCGATCCGCACCCTGATGGGCCTGCCCGAGGACACCGTGCACCGCCCGAAGGACCGCGCGACGCTCACCGCCGACAAGGCGCTGACCTCGCCCTCAGGCCGCCGCCAGTTCCTGCGCGGCGTGTACGACGCCGAGGCCGGCGAGGTCGCCCCCGTCGGCGGCGCCGGCTCGCACCTCATCGCGGCGCTCGCGCAGGCGGACTCGCTGATCGTGGTCCCCGAGGACATGACGTCGGTGGAGCCGGGCACCGAGGTGGACGTGGTCCTGCTGGGCTGAGAGAGCCGATTGTCGGAGGCTCGCGATAGCGTGTCGCGCACAAATCGTCCGGCGCGCCGCACCGCGCACGGCTCGGATCGGGAGCGCCACACCAGCATGAGTACTTCGCCAGACCAACAGGACCAGCAGGACAGGACCGGCCGGCTCACGCACATCGACGAAGCGGGCGCCGCCCGCATGGTCGACGTATCGGAGAAGGACGTCACCGCGCGCACCGCCCGCGCCAGCGGCCGCGTCCTCGTCTCGCCGCGCGTGGTGGAGCTGCTGCGCGGCGAGGGCGTGCCCAAGGGGGACGCGCTCGCCACGGCGCGCATCGCGGGAATCATGGGCGCCAAGCGCACCCCCGACCTGATCCCGCTCTGCCACCCGCTGGCCGTGTCCGGCGTGAAGCTCGACCTGTCCGTGGCGGACGACGCCGTGGAGATCCTTGCCACCGTGAAGACCACGGACCGCACGGGAGTCGAGATGGAGGCGCTCACGGCGGTCTCGGTCGCCGCGCTCACCGTCGTCGACATGGTCAAGGCGGTCGACAAGGGAGCGGTCATCTCGGACGTACGGGTCGAGGAGAAGACCGGGGGCAAGTCCGGGGTCTGGAACCGGGAGGCCAGGGCATGACCGACAGCTACCGCGCCCTCGTCGTCACGGCCTCCAACCGGGCTGCCGCCGGGATCTACGAGGACAAGGGCGGCCCCTTGATTGCGGAGGGCCTGAGGAAGCTGGGCTTCGCCGTCGAGGGCCCCCAGGTGGTGCCGGACGGCGACCCCGTGGAGGCCGCCCTGCGGGCCGCGGTCGAGGCGGCGTACGACGTCGTGATCACCACCGGCGGCACCGGCATCTCGCCCACCGACCGCACCCCCGAGGCGACGGCCCGCGTCCTCGACCGCGAGGTGCCGGGCATCCCGGAGGCGATCCGCGCGTACGGCCGGGAGAAGGTGCCCACGGCGGCGCTCTCGCGTGGCCTCGCGGGGGTCGCCGGGCGCACACTGATCGTGAACCTGCCGGGTTCCAGCGGGGGCGTGAAGGACGGGCTCGCCGTTCTCGGGCCGCTGCTGACCCACGCCGTCGACCAGATCCACGGCGGCGACCACCCCAGAAGCGATCCCAGACCCGATGTCCAGGCACCCGGGGGTGCGCGCTGAACAGCCCGTCGTGGCCCGTCGTGCTGGTGGAGGGCGATGTCGTCCTCCGCCCCATAAGGCTGCGCGACCAGCGTGCCTGGCGCGAAGTGAACCGGCGCAACCGCGACTGGCTGCGCCCCTGGGAGGCGACCATCCCGCCGCCCACCCCGAGCGGTCCGATCACGCACCGCCCGACATACCGTCAAATGGTGCGCCACCTGCGCTCGGAGGCGAACGCGGGCCGGATGCTGCCCTTCGTCGTCGAGTACCAGGGCCGCCTCGTCGGGCAGTTGACCGTCGCCGGGATCACCTGGGGGTCGATGTGCTCGGGCCATGTCGGGTACTGGGTGGACCAGTCGGTGGCGGGCCGGGGCGTGATGCCGACGGCCGTCGCGCTCGCGGTCGACCACTGCTTCCGCACCGTGGGGCTGCACCGCATCGAGGTCTGTATTCGGCCGGAGAACGGGCCGAGCCGCAGGGTCGTGGAGAAACTCGGATTCCGCGAGGAGGGGCTCCGCCCACGGTATCTCCACATCGACGGGGCCTGGCGCGACCATCTTGTCTTCGCGCTCACCGCCGAAGAGGTCCCGGAAGGACTCCTGAAGCGTCGACGTCGCGAGCGGCGTGGAAACGCCGCAGGTCCGAGTGCCCCCAACGCGGTCGATCCCGGCACCCCCTCGAAATGAAATAAATGTTCGAAATTGATCGATGAGGCACCGTCAGGGGTCATTGAATTCCCCCGAAGGTCGTCCTGTTGATCACATCGATCGCAAAAAAGCTCGGATTATCAGCCAGATCGTGCGACACACCGACTCAATTGGCGGATGACCCCGTGCAAACCCCTCTACGGTGTGTCCGTGAGCAGCAGCGGCCTCATCTACGCAGTCATCGTCGGGGCCTGGGCCGCCTACTTGGTGCCGATGTGGCTCCGTAGGCAGGACGAGTTGAACGAAGCTCGTCCGACGGAACGCTTCAGCACCGCCATCCGGCTTCTCTCCGGCCGGGCGGGCATGGAGCGCCGGTACGCCAAGGACCTGCAGGCGCGCTCGCCCGAGGCGGACGAGCGGCGCGGCGACCCGGTCGACCCGGACGCACCCACCGAAGGGGTGGACGTCCGGAACGTCGGCATGTCTCCTTCCGGGGAGCGACGCGCCCCGCACGCGGGGCGTGAACGCCGCGAAAGCCGTGAACACCACGATTCCGCCCGGGAGTTCGCGGAACCGAACCGCGAGCGGGCGGTACCCGCCCGTGAACGCGTGGAACCGACCCGCGAACGCGTGGAACCCGCCCGCGAGCGCGTGGAGCCCGCCGCCCGCGAGCCCGAACCGGCGGCCGAGCCCACGGCGCCCGCCAAGTCCCGGGCCGCCCGCGCCGCTTCCGCCGCCGCCGAGGCACAGGCCGCGCGCGCCCGGCGCACCAAGGTGCTCGCGCGCCGCCGCCGTACGACCGTGCTGCTCTTCGCCGCCTTCACGATCGGCGCCGTCGTGGCAGCCGTCGGCGGCGTCGCGTTCCTGTGGGCGCCCGCGGCCCCCGCCCTGCTCCTCAGCGCGTACATCGTCTACCTGCGCACGCAGGAACGCCGCCGCTACGCCTACGTCATGGACCGCCGCCGCGCCGAGGTCGCCGCGCAGCGACTGCGGGAGCGCCAGCCGCGCAGGCGGCAGCCGGCCGCGGCACGCGCCGCGGCCGAGGACCAGGAGGAAGGACCATCGGTGGACGAGACCGCCACCGATCCCGGCCTCGAGGCCCTCGCCGCCGACCGGCGCGCCCTCGTCGAGCAGACCGACCATCAGGAGTGGGTCGACCAGCAGCGCGAGCGGCAGCGCCACCCGGGCCCCGGCGACAGCTGGGACCCGGTCCCCGTGCCCCTGCCCACGTACGTCACCGCCCCCGTCGCCCCACGCGCCACCGGCGGCATCGACTACAACGCACCCGAGACGTGGAGCTCCGCCCGCTCCTCCGCCGCGGAACAGGCCGCGCAGCAGCAGGAGGAGCACACCCCGGACTCCGCGGAGTCCGCCGAGCCGGTGGCCGACGACGGCCGCAGCGACGCCCGCCGCGCCGCCTCCGCCCGCCGCTCCCGCGAGCGCGGCCGCACGCCGCTCTTCGACCAGTTCGACGACGGCGCCGACGGCAGGCCGCGCGCCGCCAACGAGTGAGCCGGACCACTCCGGAACCCGCCCGGCTGACCAGCCAGGGAACGGATTTCCAAGCACCCGGATCGGGGTGCTAGAGTTTCACTCGTTGCAAGGGCGTGTGGCGCAGTCCGGTAGCGCACCTCGTTCGCATCGAGGGGGCCAGGGGTTCGAATCCCCTCACGTCCACTGCAATGAAAGCCCCGACGGGAAACCGTCGGGGCTTTCGCGTTTCTCCGTGAGGACGACGCCTACAGCTTCTTCGCGAAGCACCGGCTCAACTCGTCGAACCGGTAGTGGCCGAACTTGGCGCACGGCTCGTAACCGCTCGACGTGTACAGGGCTATCGCCTCCGGCTGCTTGAGGCCCGTCTCCAGAACCATGCGCGTACGCCCCGCCTCCCGGGCGTCCTCCTCCAGCGCCGCGAGAATCTGCCGCGCCAGACCCAGACCGCGCGCCTCCGGAGTGACGTACATGCGCTTCAGCTCGGCGTCGCCGTCCGCGTACCCCTCCTCGTTCTCCTCCTGGCCGCGCCAGCCGCCGGTCGCGAGCGGCGTGCCCGAGGCGTCGTACGCGATCAGGTAGAGGCCGCGCGGCGGCTCGAACATCGTCGGGTCCAGCGGCGTGACGTCGCCCTCGTCGCCGTACCGCTCCGCGTACTCGAGCTGGACGCGGTCGTTCAGCGCGATCGCGTCGCGGTGGCCGAAGGAGGTGGGGCGCAGGAGCGGGGCCTCGACTCCAGGAAGCTGAATACTCATACGAACCATCGTAACTCTATGCGGGAGCTTGCGGTCGAGTCTTTCGATATGCCGGTATCGTGCCGGGGTGCTGACTGTGACCTCTGTGAATGTGAACGGGCTCCGGGCCGCCGCCAAGAAGGGCTTCGTGGAGTGGCTCGCCGAGACCTCCGCCGACGCCGTCTGCCTCCAGGAAGTGCGCGCCGAGCCGCACCAGCTGCCGGAGAACGTGCGTGAGCCCGAGGGCTGGCACGTCGTGCACGCGCCGGCCGCCGCCAAGGGGCGGGCCGGTGTCTCCCTCTATACGCGGCGCGAGCCGGAGCGGGTGCAGATCGGGTTCGGCTCGGCCGAGTTCGAGGACAGCGGCCGCTACGTCGAGGTGGACCTGCCGGGCGTCACCGTCGCCAGCCTCTACCTGCCCTCCGGCGAGGTCGGCACGGAGCGCCAGGACGAGAAGATCCGGTTCATGGGGGAGTTCCTGCCCTACCTGAAGTCCCTGCGCGAGCGGGCCGCCGCCGACGGCCGCGAGGTCGTGGTCTGCGGCGACTGGAACATCGCCCACCAGGAGGCCGACCTCAAGAACTGGAAGGGCAACAAGAAGAACTCCGGCTTCCTGCCGGAGGAACGCGCATGGCTGTCCTCCGTCTTCGAGCCTACGGACGGCGGCTACGTCGACGTGGTCCGCTCACTGCACCCGGACGTCGAGGGGCCGTACTCGTGGTGGTCGTACCGGGGGCGGGCTTTCGACAACGATGCAGGTTGGCGCATCGATTATCAGATTTCGACGCCGGGGCTCGCCGGGCGCGCGGTGAAGGGCTTCGTCGAGCGGGCCGCCACGCACGACGAGCGGTGGTCGGATCACGCACCCGTCACCGTCGTGTACGAGTAGGCGCCCGAGCCAGGAGCCAGGAGCCAGGAGCCAGGAGCCAGGGAGCCGACATGACTGGGCCCCGTCCGGAGATCCGGACGGGGCCCAGTCACATGTGTTCAGGTGGCGTCACTGCTGGAAGCGGTCCTTGGCGTCCTGGGCGGCGTCCTGCGCCTTGTCCTTGGCCTGGTCCATGCCGTCCTTGGCGCGGTCCTGGCCTTCCTCGGACTTGCCCTCGGAGCCGCCCATGGCGTCCTTGGCCTTGTCCTGCAGCTGCTCGGCCTTGTCCTTGAACTGGTCAGAGATACCCATTTGATGCACTCCATGAAGGGTGGGGGTTGGGCCTCGACCAGACTTACACGGTGCCCGATTCGCCGCATTTTGATCAATGACGGACTGTGTTCGGGATGGCGGGTGGGATGAGGAAAGTGCAGGTCAGTGGCCTCGTGCGGCCTCGTCGGCGGCGCCGCCCGCGCCCACGAGGCCCTTGGAGACGGTGTCGAGGCGGCCCTCGAAGCGCCGCATCCGCTGCTGGCCGATGACTCCGATCGCCGCGGGCAGGTATCCGCGTATGCCCTGCATGCCGCGCAGCCACCACTGCGCGTACACGTGGGGCGAGCGGCGCTCGATGCCCGCCACGAGGCGGTCGACCGCCGGGCCCAGCGGGTACGTCTTGTTCGACGGCCACGGCAGCTGCTGGCGCAGCTCGCGCATCACATCGTCCTGGTCGGCGCCGCGCACCATGTCGGTGTCCGTCCACGACAGGTAGCCGACGCCGACGCGTACGCCCTTGTGGCCGACCTCGGCGCGCAGGCTGTGCGCGTACGCCTCCACGCCCGACTTGGACGCGCAGTAGGCGGTCATCATCGGGGCGGGTGTGATCGCGGCGAGGGAGGCGATCTGCAGCAGGTAGCCGCGGGACTCCGTCAGTACGGGGAGGAAGGCGCGGGCCGTCACGGCGGAGCCGATGAGGTTGACCTCGATGACGCGGCGCCATGCCACCGGGTCGGATTCGGCGAAGGGGCCGCCGGTCGCGACGCCCGCGTTGGCGATGACGATGTCGACCTTCCCGAAGCGGTCCTTGACCTCCTGGGCGACCTGCGCCATCGCCACGTGGTCCGTGACATCCGCGTGCCACCAGTCGGCGTCGGAGTGCAGCCGCCCGGCCACCTGCTTCAGCTCGTCCGGTTCGAGCCCGACGAGCGCGATCTTCGCGCCGCGTGCCGACAGCTTGCGTGCGAGCAGTTCGCCCACGCCGCGCGCGGCTCCCGTGACGACCGCGACCTGACCTTCGAGACTGACCCTGCTCATGCGGCATCGGCCCCCTTCTGCGACTGAGATTGCGACTGTGACTGTGATTTCGGCTGTGCGTACTTCTGGGAGAGGTCGCGGATCTTCGTCGTGACGGCCTCGGGGGCCTCGACGGGTGTCATGTGGCCGAGGCCCGCCAGTTCGGTCAGGCCCGCAGAGTTGGGGAGCGCGGCGGCGATCCGGCGGGCGTGCGCGACCGGGGTGAGGCGGTCGTCGGTGCCTGCGACGACGGCGACCGGCATGGTCAACTGCTCGACCCCGGCGTCCAGTTGGAGGTGTTCGAGTACGTGTGACCAGCCGTAGCGCACCTCGCGCGGGCAGGCGTGCACGATCCGTGCGCAGGCCTCGACCTTGTCGGCGGCCGAACCCGGGCCCATCGTCGCGTACTTGAGGACCCGCTTGCCGATCGGTGTGACGGGTCCGAGCGGTGCCTTCGAGCCGAGGATCGTGCGGGTGAACCGGGTCCGCAGGTTGCTCGCTCGCATCAGCGGCACCACGGTCGCCTCGGCCACGAGCTGCGAGCTTCCGGTGCTGCACAGCAGGACGGCGGCCGCGTGCTCCTGGAACTTGGGGCGCCCGGCGGCGGCCATCATCGTCATGCCGCCCATGGAGTGCCCGGCGAGCACCGCCTGCTCGCCCGGCTCCAGCGTCGCGCCGAGCACGGCCTCCAGGTCGTCGGCCAACATGTCGGTGGTGTACGGGAGTTGGGTGGCTGCCGGGCTGCGGCCGTGCCCCCGCTGGTCGTACACGATCACCCGGTGGTCGGTGGCGAGGGCCCGCGTCTGCGCTGCCCAGAACGCCGTGGAGCAGGTCCAGCCGTGCGAGAGCAGCACGGCCGGGGCACCCTCGGGGCCGTGCACCTCGACGTGGAGCCGTGCCCCGTCCGCGGAGGTGACGGTCAGCTCGCGGGCGGCGACGGGCGGTGCGTACGGTCCCGTCGTCACATGGCGCATCAGACGGCTCATGCGGCGTTCACCTTGGCCTTCTTCTTGGTACGCGTGGGCGTGGCCGGCTCCGCGGGCGCGCGCACCACCTCGTACTCGCCTACGTCGACATGCCGGGTGGCGTGCCGGAATTCGGTGGTCGTGCCCGGCCACACCGTCGTGTTGACCCCGTTCTCGTCGAGGTACCAGCTGTTGCAGCCGCCGGTGTTCCACACGGTGCGCTTCATGCGGTCCTGCACGCGGTTGTTCCAGCCGGTGACGGCGGTCTCGCGCGGGTTGAGGGCGACGCGGCCGCCGAGGACGTGCAGCTGGCGCATGTAGTCGGCCAGGTAGTTCAGCTGGGCCTCGATCATCAGGATCATCGAGGAGTTCCCGAGGCCGGTGTTCGGGCCGATGACGGTCATGAAGTTCGGGAATCCGGCGGCCGTGGCGCCGCGCAGCGCCTTCATGCCGTTCTTCCACGACTGCATGAGCGTGTCGCCGTCGGCGCCGATCACCCGGTCCGCGATCGGCATGTCGGTGACGTGGAAGCCGGTGCCGAAGACGATCGCGTCGACCTCGGCCTCGCTGCCGTCCGATGCGACGAGGGTGTTCCCGCGGATCTCGCTCAGTCCGGAGGCGACGACGTCGACGTTGGGCTGGGCGAGCGCCGGGTAGTACGTGTTGGAGAGCAGGATCCGCTTGCAGCCGATGCGGTAGTCCGGGGTGAGCTTGGCGCGCAGCCCCGGGTCCTTGATCGCCCGGTGCATGTTCCGCTTGGCCAGCTGCTCGACCATGCCCAGTTCGTTCGGGTGCTTGGTGAACGCCTGGACCTGCAACTCCCGGATGCCCCAAAGGAGTCCGCGGCGCGCCTGGGTGGTGAAGGGCAGCTGTCGGTGCAGCCAGCGTTCGGCGGGTGAGATGGCCCGGTCGGCGCGCGGCATCACCCACGGCGGCGTGCGCTGGAAGAGGGTGAGGTGCCCGACCTCCTTCTGGATGGCCGGCACGATCTGGATGGCCGACGCACCCGTCCCGATCATGGCGACGCGCTTGCCCCGCAGGTCGTACTCGTGGTCCCACTGCGCGGAGTGGAAGACCTTGCCGGGGAAGGTGTCGATCCCGGCGATGTCCGGCGTCTTCGGGTCGGACAGCGGTCCGGTGGCGGACACGACGACGTCGGCGGTGAGCTTCCCCTTCGCCGTGTCGATCTCCCACCACAGCTGGTCGTTGTCCCAACGCAGCTGCGTCACCTCGGAGTTGAGGCGGATGTGCGGCCGAAGGCGGAAGGTGTCGGCGACGTGCTCCAGGTACTCGCGGATGTGCTCCTGCCCGGAGAACGTCCGCGGCCAGTCGGGGTTGGGTGCGAACGAGAAGGAGTACAGGTGGGACGGCACGTCGCAGGCGCATCCCGGGTAGCTGTTGTCGCGCCAGGTCCCGCCGACCGAGTCGGCCCGCTCCAGGACCACGAAGTCGGTGATCCCCTCGCGCCGCAGCCTGACCGCCGCGCCGAGGCCGCCGAAGCCGGACCCGATCACCGCCACTCGTACGTGCTCGTGCTCCTGCTCGGGCATCCCGGCGCCTCCTTTGCCGCAGCGACTCTGCCAGTGAACACTGGCGTAATTCGGAGAGTAGAGGCTCTGCGTACTCATGGGTAGGGGTCGGGCCAAGGAAAGTTACCGGCAGTACGGCATAAGGTTTCCGACGTGGCACAGGATGAGACGGGACACGGAAAGAAGCACGAGTACCGCATGGAGGAGCTGGCGAAGGCGGCCGGTATCACGGTCCGCACCGTGCGCTTCTACCGTGAACGCGGGCTCATCAAGCCGCCCCGCCGCGAGGGCCGCATCGCCTGGTACGACGAGACGCACCTGGACCGGCTGCGCACGATCGCCTCGCTCCTGGACCGCGGCCACACCCTCAACGGGATCAGCGAGCTCTCCGAGGCCTTCGACCGCGGCCGCGACGTCGGTGAACTCCTCGGCGTGCAGCCCACGGAGGAGGTCCCCGTCCGTCTCTCCGCCGCCGAGCTCGCCGACCACTTCGCCGACGACGTCACGCCCGAGAACCTCCAGGCGGCCCTGGATCTCGGCTACTTGGGCATCGACGGCGAGGAGATCGTGCACATCAGCCGCCGGCTGCTCGACATCTCGGCGGCCCTGGTCCGTGAGGGCATCCCGCTGGCCGACGTCCTGGCGGCGGCCAGGCGCGTGCGTGAACACGCCGACGCCCTGGCCACCCTCTTCACCGACCTCGTCGCCGAGCACGCCTCCGACAAGGACATCGACCGCCTGCGCCCGCTGGCGAAGGGAGTCGTGGAGGCGGAGCTGTCCCTTGCGCTCGACCGCAGGCTGGAATCGCCCGACGGGTCACCTGGGTAGCCACCAACGGGCCTTGTAGATCCCGCCGTTGACGTACTTGAAGGACCCGGTCGGCCGGTGCAGGCTCACGGTCGTCGTCCACCAGGTCTCCCCGAGCCCGGGCTCAGGGACGGTGGTGACCACCCGCCCGGTGCGCGGATCGTCCCCCACGCATTTCACGGACTTCCGGACGATCTCCGAGGCCCCCGCGAAGTCCTGTACGAAGCTGCGGCTCGCGATGTCGTACTGGAACACCGACGCGCTCGTCGTCACCCACATCCGCCCCGGAACCCCGGCCACGGGGAACAGGTCGTGCCCGCCGGCGGACTTGCCCGGAGTCGCGACCGGCAGGGCCACGCCGAACCGCCGCACCAGCGAGGGCCGCACCCGCGTGCCCTCCACCCCGTAGGCCACCAGCTCGTCGTCACCCATGACCCACAGCACCTCGCGCGCCCGGTCCCAGTGCAGCCCGTGCGCCCCCTTCAGCTCGGCCTCCGTGTACCGCGTGGAGTGCGGCCCGAGGGACGCCGCGTACAAGCGCACCCGCGCGCCCGTGCTGCACGCGACGGCGACGTTCCCGTCCGGCAGGATCTCGGCGGTGTGCGGGTTGATCAGATCGTCTCCGGGGCCGAGCGCCCCGGCCCAGTAGCGGCGCCCGCTCGGCCACTCCACCACGCCCACGAACCCGAACGAGGCCGTGGTCAGCACGAACGTACGCCCGCGATACCGGCGCACCTTCGCCTCGCTCGGGTACACCCAGCTGATGTCGGGCTCGACGTCCCGGTACCGGGTGTCGCCCAGGGGCGAGAACGCCCAGCGCACGACGCCGGGATTCTCCGCCGGGTCCCACACCCCCACCCGCGAATCCATCACCAGCAGCCGCTTGCTCGCCTGCTCGGTGATGAGGACGGGTGGCAGCCCGGGAGTCGCCGCCGCGGCTCTCCCCGTACTGCCGAGTGCCAGCGCCGCCCCGATTCCCGCGGCGCCGAGCAGGACCCCTCTTCGTGAACCGTGCGAAGAACCCTGCGAGGAACTCTGCGAAGAACCCTGCGACATGAAATCCCCCTGGGAGACAGGTAGTCGACCGCGTCATCGCCATGTACGCGCCCAGAATCTGTCATGCCAGGGGGAAGCGGGTAAGCCCTCCGCAGGACATTGGTCCGGCGGAGGTTCGGTCAGCGCGGCGGCAGCTTCGGCCGCCTCCGGTCGGGGACGTCCGAGTAGTCCGGCGGCGTCGTCGCGCCCTGTTCCGTCAACAGGTTGAGCGCCAGCTCCACCGCGTCGTCGAGCTGGGCGTGCCGGCCCTCCGCCCAGTCGAGGGGGGTGCGCAGGGCCTCGATGTCCGGTTCCACGCCCCGGTTCTCGATGGACCAGCCGTACTGGGGGAACCAGGCCGCGTTCATCGGCACCGTGATCACCGTGCCGTCGCCGAGCTTGTGGCGCCCGGTCATGCCGACGACGCCGCCCCAGGTGCGCTGGCCCACGACCGGGCCGAGCGCCAGCAGCTTGAACGCGGCGGCGATCATGTCGCCGTCCGACGAGGTCGCTTCGTCGGCGAGGGCGACGACGGGACCGCGCGGGGCGTTCGAGGCGTACGACACCGCCTGCGCGTTGCGGGTCAGGTCCCAGCCGATGATCTTTCGGGTGAGTTTCTCGACGACCAGCTCGCTGATGTGGCCGCCCGCGTTGCCGCGTACGTCGACGATGAGCGCGGGCCGGGAGACCTCCATGCGCAGATCGCGGTTGAACTGGGCCCAGCCGGAGCCGCCCATGTCGGGGATGTGCAGATAGCCGCACTTGCCGCCGCTCAACTCCCGTACGACGGCGCGGCGTTTGGCCACCCAGTCCTGATAGCGCAGCGGGCGTTCGTCGACGAGCGGGACGATGGCGACGCGGCGGGGGCGGCCGCCGCCTTCCGCGCACGTGAAGGTCAGCTCGACGGTCGTGCCGCCGGCGCCCGCGAGCAGCGGGTAGGGGCCCGTGACCGGGTCGACCGGGCGGCCGTCGATGTGGGTGAGGACGGCGCCGTCGCGGATGCCGGTGCCGGCGAGTGGGGAGCGGGCCTTGGAGTCGGAGGAGTCGCCGGGCAGGATGCGCTGGAGCGTCCAACGGCCGTCGCGGCAGACGAAGTTGGCGCCGAGCAGGCCCTGCGCCCGCTGGTAGTGCGGCGGGCCCTCGTTGCGGCGGGCGGCGGCCACGTAGGCGTGGGACGTGCCGAGTTCGCCGAGGACTTCTCGTAGGAGATCCGCGAACTCGTCGGGGGAGGCGACCCGTTCGACCAGCGGCCGGTACTGGTCGAGCACCGCGTCCCAGTCGATGCCGCACATGTGCGGCTCCCAGAAGTAGGCGCGGATGATCCGGCCCGCCTCGTCGTACGCCTGCCGCCACTCGGCCGCCGGGTCGGCCTCGTGCAGGATGCGGCGCAGGTCGATCCAGACGGTGGTGTCGTTGTCACCCGCCTCCGTGGCGGGCACGGCCTCCAGTTCGCCCTCGTCGACGACGACGAGCCGGGAGCCGTCGCCGCTGACCGCGAACCAGTCCATGTGGGCGACGAGTTGGGACTTCTTCCCCTTGACCAGGTCGAAGTGTTCGAGGGTGGGCTGGGCCGAGGGGTCGGCCGGGTTGGCGAAGGTCTCGCCGAGCGCGCCCGAGATCGGCCAGCGCAGCCACACCAGGCCGCCGCCTGCGACCGCGTGCAGCGACGAGTACTTGGACGCCGAGACGGGGAACGGCACGACACGGTTGGCGAGGCCCTCGATCTCCACGGTCGGCGTGCCGTCGCCGCCCGCGTCCTCGACCGGGTCGAGGCCGCCCGCCGCCGTCCGACCGTCGGGGGAGAGGGCGAACGGGGACGGCGTCGCGGACGACAGCGGTACGAGGTAGGGGCGGCAGCCCAGCGGGAACGACAGGTCGCCGGTGTGCACGTCGTAGACGGGGTCGAAGCCGCGCCAGGAGAGGAAGGCGAGATAGCGGCCGTCCCGCGTGAACACCGGGTTCTCGTCCTCGAAGCGGCCGTTGGTGACGTCGACGATCGTCGCCGACTCGCCCTTCCCCGGGGGGACCGCGCCGATCGCGGTGGAGCCGCCGCCCCGGTTGATCCGGGCCATCTTGATCTGCCGCAGCGAGCGGCCGATGCCCGGGTGAGACCAGGTCAGCCAGGCGCCGTCGGGGGAGAAGGCGAGGTCACGGACGGGCCCGTTCGTGGAGCGGATCAGCTCGGTGACGGTCGGTTCCTCCAGCGGCGCCTCGCCGCCCTCGTCGCCCACGTCGACGAGGAGCAGCCGCCCGTCGTTCGAGGCGATCGCGAGCCGCTCCCCGTCCGGGTCGGAGACCAGCTCCTGTACGCGGCCCAGCCGGCCGGAGGCGAACCGGCGCGGTGCCCGGTCGCCGCTGGCCCGCGGCAGGTAGGCGATCTCGACGGCGTCCTCGCCGTCGGCGTCGGTGATGTAGGCGACCTGGCCGCCCGAGCCCAGCATCTCGGGCAGGCGCACGCGCACGCCCGGGGTGTCGGCGATGGTGCGGGCGGGGCCGTCGCGGTGCGTGAGCCAGTACAGGCTGCCGCGGACGACGACGGCGCTGGCCCGGCCCGTCTCGTCGACGGAGAGCGAGTCGACGTGCTGGGCGGCGGGGACCTGGTAGCTGCGGCGCCCGGCGCGGGGGCCGCCGAGCCGGACCCGCAGCTTGCGCGGCACCGAGTCGGGGTCGAGGTCGTCGAGGATCCACAGGTCGCCCGCGCACTGGTAGACGACGCGGGTGCCGTCGGTGGTGGCGTGCCGGGCGTAGAAGGAGTCGTGGTCGGTGTGGCGGTGCAGGTCGGTGCCGTCGGGGCGGCAGGAGTAGACGTTGCCGATGCCCTCGTGGTCGGAGAGGAACGCGATGCGGCCGTCCACGAACATCGGGTCGTCGAGATGTCCGTCGAGGTCGGCGAGGATGCGCTGTCCGTGCACCCACAGCCGGCCCTGCGCGCCGCCCCGGTAGCGCTTCCAGGCGGCCGGTTCGTGCGGCGCCGTACCCGTCAGGAGCAGGGTCTGCCGCTCCCCGTCGATGTCGGCGACCTGGATGTCGGAGACCGGGCCCCAGGGGAGTTTGCCGCCGGGGGAGCCGTCGGTCGGGACGCTGTAGGCGAAGGTGAAGTACGAGAAGGGCTCGCCGTGCGAGGCGACCGCGAGGATGTCGCACCGGCCGTCCTTGTCGGGGGGAGTCCAGCCGCGCACCTGGGTGTCGACGCTGCCCCAGTACGTGAGCCGGCGCGCGGAGCCGCCGTCGACCGGCGCCACATGGATCTCCGGGTCGAGGCTGCGCCACGTCGTGTACGCGATGTGCCGGCCGTCGGGGGAGAAGCGCGGGTGGCTGACCTTGGTGCGGTCGACGGTGACCCGCCAGGCCCGCGTCGAGCCGTCGAGCGGCGCGACCCACAGGTCGTCCTCGGCGGCGAAACACAGCCGATCGCCGCTGATGTGCGGGAAACGCAGGTACGCCCGGCCGTCCGCATCGTCGGTTGCCTCAGTCGCCTCAGTCACCTCCTCATGCTTTTCCGCGACGCGGCCTCCGGCAACCGGGACTCACTGAGAAGGGTGTGCGGGAAGGTGTGCGAGAAGGTGTGGCGCAGCGCACGAACGAAACCGTTTCGTTTCGCTAGGGGGCAGGGTACTTTTATGGCGTACGCATACGGAGAGGTCGGGTGGGTGACATGGTCGCCGAGGCAACGACGCGTCGCAGCCGGATCACGCCCGAGCGCGAGGCCGAGCTGTACGGCGCCGTGCTCGAACTTCTCCGCGAGGTCGGCTACGACGCCCTGACCATGGACGCCGTGGCCACCCGGACCCGGTCCAGCAAGGCCACGCTCTACCGTCAGTGGGGCGGCAAGGCCGAGCTGGTGGTGAAGGCGCTGCGGAGCCAGAAGCCGCACTTCGACGTGGTCGACACCGGCTCGCTGCGCGGTGATCTGCATGCGATGGCCGTCCGCGAGGACGACTGCCACATGGAGCAGAACAGCGCGCTGATGCGCGGCCTGATGGTGGCCGTGCACGCCAATCCGGATCTGCTCGCGGCCTTCAAGGAGTGGATCGTCGCTCCCGAGGTGTCCGGTCTCGACCGGATGCTGCGCAGAGCGGTGGACCGAGGCGAGATCCGGGCCGACAACCCGGCGCTCGGCTACGCGCTCCACATGCTGGTCGGCGCGTTCGCGACCCGCACGCTCATCGACGAAGAGCCACCGACGCAGGAATACCTCGTCTCGTACATCGACGCTGTGGTCCTCCCCGCCCTCAGCGCCTGACCCTTTCCCAGCGCCTGACCCTTCCCCACCGTTCCACCTGACGCACAACCGCTCATGTCGTCGGGCCGATCACACATGCCCTGCTGTCCTGTTGGACCCACGACCTGACCGGGAGTACGCCTCCGTGGCCACATTCCTCTACAAACTCGGCAAACTCGCGTTCCGCCGACGGCACTTCGTCGCCCTGATCTGGGTGGCCCTGCTCACGCTCGCGGGCGTGGGCGCCGCCACCGCGCCGACCGCCGCCTCCAGTTCCTTCTCCATACCGGGGACCGAGGCCCAGAAGGCCTTCGACCTGCTCGACCAGCGCTTCCCCGGATCCGCCGCCGACGGGGCCACCGCCCGCGTCGTCTTCGAGGCGCCAAAGGGGGAGAAGCTCACCGACGCGGCCAACAAGGCCGACATCCAGGACACCGTCGCCGAGATCAAGTCCAGCTCGAAGCAGGTCGCGTCCGTCGCGGACCCGTTCGTCGCGAAGACGATCAGCAAGAACGGCACGATCGCCTACGCCTCGGCGACGTACAAGGTCTCCTCGATGGAGCTGACCGACGCCGACCGGGACGCGCTGCAGGACGTCATCGACGAGGCGAAGCAGACCGGTCTGACCGTCGAGGTCGGCGGTGACGCGCTCCAGGCCATGCCGGAGACGGGCGCCACCGAGGTCATCGGCATCGCGATCGCGGCCGTCGTCCTGGTGATCACGTTCGGCTCGCTGATCGCGGCCGGTCTTCCGCTGCTGACCGCGCTGATCGGTGTCGGCATCGGCGTCTCCGCCATCACGGCGCTCGCCAACGTGCTCGACCTGGGCAGCACCACCTCCACCCTGGCGATGATGATCGGCCTCGCGGTCGGCATCGACTACGCGCTGTTCATCGTGTCCCGGTACCGGGGCGAACTCGCGGAGGGCCGGGACCGGGAGGAGGCCGCCGGGCGGGCCGTCGGCACCGCAGGGTCGGCCGTCGTCTTCGCCGGGCTCACCGTCGTCATCGCGCTGGTCGGCCTCGCGGTCGTCAACATCCCGATGCTGACGAAGATGGGCATCGCGGCCGCCGGCACCGTCGCCATCGCCGTGCTCATCGCGCTCACCCTGATCCCGGCGCTGCTCGGCTACGTCGGCAAGCGGGTGCACGGCCGCAAGGCCCGTAAGGACCTCGGTGAGAAGAAGGAGCCCAAGGTCAACATGGGCACCCGCTGGGCCGGCTTCGTCCTGCGCCGCCCGGTCACCGTCCTGATCGCGGGCATCGTCGGCCTCGGCGCCATGGCCGTCCCGGTCGCCTCGCTCGAACTCGGCCTGCCCGACGACGGCGCGCAGCCCACGAGCACCACCCAGCGCAAGGCGTACGACCTGCTCTCCGAGGGCTTCGGGCCCGGCTTCAACGGCCCGCTCATGACGGTCGTCGACGCCAAGGGCGCGGCCGACCCGAAGGCTGCGGTCTCCGAGGTCGTCCGGGAGATCAAGGGCACGGACGGCGTCGCGGCCGTCACCCCGGCGACGTTCAACAAGGCCGGCGACACCGCTGTCATCAGCGTCGTCTCCAAGTACAAGCCGTCGTCGGTCGACACCGAGAACGTCGTGCACGACATCCGCGACGCGGGCGCCGACATCAAGGCGGACTCCGGCGCCGAGCTGAGCGTCACCGGCTCCACGGCCATGAACATCGACGTCTCGCAGAAGCTCAACGACGCGCTGATCCCCTACCTGGCGCTCGTCGTCGGCCTCGCGTTCCTGCTCCTGATGGTGGTCTTCCGCTCGATCCTGGTGCCGCTGAAGGCGGCGCTCGGCTTCCTGCTGTCGGTGCTCGCCGCGCTCGGCGCCGTCGTCGCGGTGTTCCAGTGGGGCTGGCTCGGTTCGCTGTTCGGCGTCGAGCAGACCGGTCCCGTCATGTCGATGATGCCGATCTTCATGGTGGGCGTGGTCTTCGGTCTCGCGATGGACTACGAGGTGTTCCTCGTGACGCGCATGCGTGAGGCGTACGTCCACGGGGAGCGGCCCGCGCAGGCCGTCGTCACCGGGTTCAAGCACGGGGCGCGGGTGGTCACGGCCGCGGCGATCATCATGATGGCGGTGTTCGCGGGCTTCATCGGAAGCTCCGAGCAGATGGTGAAGATGATCGGCTTCGGCCTCGCCATCGCCGTCTTCTTCGACGCGTTCATCGTCCGTATGACGCTCGTGCCCGCCGTCCTCGCGCTGCTCGGCAAGAAGGCCTGGTGGCTGCCGAAGTGGCTGGCGCGGGTGCTGCCGAACGTGGACGTGGAGGGCGAGGGGCTGCGGACGGCCGACGCCGACCGTCCGGACGACGAGCGGGAGCTCGTCAGCGCGTGACGCCCTTCAGCGGGTGATGCCCTTCAGCGGGTGATGCCTTGAGGGGCCTTGGCCGGGGTGACGGTCGTGTAGGTGCGGCGCAGGAAGCGGACCAGCGCTTTCGTGTCGAACTGCACGACCGTCACCCCGCTCGGCTTGTGCGGCGCGTGGAACTCGATGACCGTCTGCACGCGACCGCACGGCCAGATCCGGACGGCGCCGCCGGTGACCGGGGCGCGCAGGCCGCGTTCGAGCAGCTCGCGGGGGAAGGCTCCCCACTCGCCGGAGCCGGGCAGTGCGACATGGACCGTGCCGCTCTCGTGGCGCAGCACGACGGGGACCGCCTGGCCGGCCTCGGGGGAATCGGTGACGACCCGGGCTCGCGCGTACTGCTCTACGTACTGCTCGACAACCGTCATGTCCTTAAATGTCGCATATACGGGGGTGTACAGACCAGGGATGGCCGGGGGGTAATCGGCGCTGAGACGCTATTGCAAGGCGTTCGCAACAAAGCACTATCATCGAACGGTTCACCGGACGCCGAACCCGGACGTCGAAACCGGACCCTGCCCCCGGCCCCCGAGCGGAGCTCCCTGCCATGCATGTCCCTGACGGATTCATCAACGCCCCCGTGTCGGCCGCCACGGGCGTCGTCGCCGCGGGCGCCGTCGCCGTCAGCCTGCGCGGCGCCCGCCGCGAGCTGGGCTCCGAGCGGGCCGCACCGCTCGCGGGCCTTGTCGCGGCGTTCATCTTCGCCGTGCAGATGCTCAACTTCCCCGTTGCCGCGGGCACCAGCGGACACCTCCTCGGCGGCGCGCTGGCCGCGATACTCGTGGGGCCCTATACCGGGGTCCTCTGTGTGTCCGTGGTGCTGCTCATGCAGGGCGTGCTCTTCGCCGACGGCGGCCTGACCGCGCTCGGCGTGAACATCACCGACATGGCGATCACCACGACCGTCGTCGCCTACCTCGTCTTCCGCGGCCTGGTGAAGCTGCTGCCGCGCACCCGCCGCTCGATCACCGTGGCGTCCTTCGTCGCGGCGCTGCTGTCCGTCCCGGCCGCCGCGGTCGTCTTCACCCTGATCTACGCCATCGGGGGGACGACCGACGTCTCCATCGGCAAGGTCGCCACCGCGATGGTCGGCGTGCACATCCTCATCGGCATCGGCGAGGCCGTGATCACCGCGCTCACCGTCGGCGCGGTCGTCGCCGTGCGCCCCGACCTCGTGTACGGGGCCCGGGGCCTGCACCAGCCGCTGAAGCTGAAGGTGAACGGGGAGCTGGTGGACGCGGCCACCCCGGTGACCGCCCCCGTGGCCGCCCGCTCGCGCCGCAAGGTGTGGCTCGTCGGCCTGGCAGCCTCCCTCGTCCTCGCCGGCTTCGTCTCCTTCTACGCCTCGGCCAACCCCGACGGACTGGAGAAGGTCGCCCACGACAAGGGCATCGACCAGAAGGCCAAGGAGCACGCCTCCTCCGACTCGCCGCTCGCCGACTACGGCGTGAAGGACATCGCCAACGGCCGCCTCTCCGGCGGCCTCGCCGGGATCATCGGCGTCGGCGTCACCGTCGTCGCCGGGACCGGGATCTTCTGGGCGCTGCGCAGGCGGCGCGCCGGCGACGTGGCCTCGACCGAGGTCCCTGCCGCTTCGGAGCGGGTGTCCTGACATGGGCGCCGGTCACGCCCACCAGCTCTACCGCGCCGGGGCCTCGCCCGTGCACGCCCTGCCGCCGCACACCAAGCTGGCCGCGGTCTTCTGCTTCGTTCTGGTCGTCGTCTCCACCCCGCGCGAGGCGATCTGGGCCTTCGGCCTGTACGCCGTGCTGCTCGCGGCGGTGGCGGCGACGGCGCGGGTCCCGGCGGGCTTCCTGCTGAAGCGGCTCCTCATCGAGGTCCCGTTCGTCGCCTTCGCCGTCCTCATGCCGTTCGTGGCGGAGGGGAGCCGGGTGCAGGTCCTCGGGATGTCGCTGAGCGAGAGCGGACTGTGGGGCGCGTGGAACGTGCTCGCCAAGGGCACGCTCGGCGTCGCCGCCGCGGTCCTGCTCGCCTCGACCACCGAACTGCGCGAACTGATCCTCGGCCTGCAACGCCTCAAGCTGCCCCCGCTCCTCGTCCAGATCGCCTCATTCATGATCCGCTACGGCGACGTCATCACCGACGAGATGCGCCGCATGAAGATCGCCCGGGAGTCGCGCGGCTTCGAGGCGAAGGGCGTACGGCACTGGGGCGTCCTCGCCAAGTCGGCGGGCGCCCTGTTCATCCGCTCCTACGAGCGCGGGGAGCGGGTGCACCTCGCCATGGTCAGCCGTGGTTACGCGGGGGCGATGCCGGTGATCGACGACCTGGCGGCGACCCGGACCCAGTGGTCGTACGCGCTGACCCTGCCGTGTGCGGCGCTCGTGGTGTGCCTGATGGGATGGACGCTGTGACTTCTTCTGCTTCTCCTGCTGCTTCTTCTGCGCCCGCTTCCCTGGACGTCTCCGGGCTCGCCTTCGCCTACCCGGATGGGCACCAGGCCCTCTTCGGCGTGGACCTGCGCATCGGCAAGGGCGAGCGGGTCGCGCTGCTCGGGCCGAACGGCGCGGGCAAGACGACCCTCGTCCTGCACCTCAACGGCATCCTGACCGGCGGTGCGGGCACGGTGACGGTGGCGGGCCTGCCCGTCGACAAGCGCAACATGGCGGAGATCCGCCGCAAGGTCGGCATCGTCTTCCAGGACCCCGACGACCAGCTGTTCATGCCGACGGTCCGCGAGGACGTCGCGTTCGGCCCTGCGGCGTCGGGCATGAAGGGCCCGGAGCTGGAGGCGCGCGTCCGCAAGGCGCTCTCGCTGGTCGGCATGGAGGAGTTCGCGGACCGGCCCCCGCACCACCTCTCCTTCGGTCAGCGCCGCAGGGTGGCGGTGGCGACGGTCCTCGCGATGGAACCCGAGATCCTGGTCCTCGACGAACCGTCCTCCAACCTCGACCCGGCCTCCCGCCGCGAACTCGCCGACATCCTGCGCTCGTTGGACGTGACGGTCCTGATGGTCACGCACGACCTGCCGTACGCCATGGAGCTCTGCCCCCGCGCGGTGATCCTCAGCGGCGGCGCGATCGCGGCGGACGGGGCGACCGGCGACCTGCTCGTGGACGAGAACCTGATGACGGCGCACCGCCTGGAGCTCCCCTTCGGCTTCGACCCGAGGTCGGTGGCGGGGCGGACGGCGTGACCGAGGGCCTGTCGTTTGGATCAGGCCGGGCTCGCGGGGCCCGGCACGCACGCTCGCGGCGTTGTCGTCGGTCTTCCCCAAGCTCTCGGCTTCGCTCGAGCAGGGGAGGCCCCATTCGCTCCGCGTCGACTCCCTCCTCCGCCTTGCGATCGCACGCTTCCCCAAGCTCTCGGCTTCGCTCGAGCAGGGGAGGCCCCACTACCCCGCTCCCTGATCCGGCCTGATCCAAACGACAGGCCCTAGGCCACGTGAGCGGCCCGCGGAAATCAACGGCCGCCGCGACCTGTTGCACCCTCCGTGGACATAGCAGTGAACGGTACGGTCGCCCCCGGATTCGAAGGTGTGCGCACCGCCTTCGGTGAGAATTTCACGGCCCGCGGAGAGCGCGGCGCCGCGCTCGTCGTGTACCGGGACGGGCGCAGGATCATCGACCTGTACGCGGGCACGCGGGACGTCGACGGGGGCGGGGCCTGGCAGCCGGACACCGCCCAGATCCTCCGCTCCGGCACCAAGGGGATCGCCGCCGCGGCCCTCCTCCTGCTCCATCAGCGCGGCGAGCTCGACCTCGACGCGCCCGTCGGCTCGTACTGGCCCGAGTTCAAGGCGCACGGCAAGGAGGACGCGCTGGTCCGGCACGTCCTCGCCCACCGCGCCGGCGTCCCCGCCCTCGACCGCCCGCTCACCCCTGCCGAGGCCGCGGACCAGGACCTCGCCGCGGCGGCCGTCGCGGCCCAGGCCCCCGTCTGGCGGCCCGGCACGGACCACGGTTACCACGCGCAGACGTACAGCTGGCTCACGGCCGAGCTGGTGCGGCGGACCACGGGGCGGTCGATCGGGGAGTACGTCGCCGAGCAGATCGCCGCCCCGGTCGGCGCCGACGTCTGGATCGGCCTCCCGGACGGCGAGGCCCACCGGGTCGGCCGCGTCGGCCCCGTGGAGCCCCCGGCCACCGGCGGTCTGCGCTCCCGCCCCAAGCGGGCCATCGTCGAGGCGTACGAGAACCCGGACTCGCTCACCAGCCGCGCCTTCGGCACGATCGCCCCGTCCGCGGACGAGAACGCCCCGGCCTACCGCGCGGCCCAGCTCCCCGGCTCGAACGGCATCGGCACGGCGGAGGGCCTGGCCCGCTTCTACGCGTCGCTGATCGGCGAAGTCGAGGGCGGGATACGGGTGTTCAGCCCCGAGACCGCCCAACTCGCCCGCACGGAAGCCTCGTCGGGACCCGACCGTGTCCTGATCTCGCCGTCCCGCTTCGGCCTCGGCCACATGCTGCACGGCGTGGCCTCCCCGCTCCTCTCCCCGAACTCCTTCGGCCACCCGGGTCGCGGCGGCGCCCTCGGCTTCGCCGACCCGGAGTCGGGCCTCGCGTTCGGGTACGTAACAAACGGCATGCAAAAGGGAGTTACGGCGGACCCGCGGGCCCAGGCCTTGGTGAAGTCCGTGCGGGAGGCACTGAACGCGGGTTAGCGTCCGCGTATGAAGCGCTTCGAGGATCACGCGGCTCTGATCACCGCGGCCGGGAGCGGCATCGGCGCCGCCACCGCGCACCGGCTGGCCGGGGAGGGCGCGCGCGTCCTCGTCACCGACATCGACGAGGCGGCAGCGGGGAAGGTCGCCGCCTCGATCCGTGAACAGGGCGGTACGGCAAGGGAGTTCGCCTGCGACGTGGGCGACAGGGCCGCCGTCGAGGCCGCGGTCGCGTACGCCGTCGAGACCTTCGGGCGGCTCGACGTCCTCGTCAACAACGCCTGCGCCTGCCACCCCGACGCGCCGCTCTTCGAGGACGAGGACGACGAGGTGTGGGCCACCGACCTCGACATCACGCTCACCGGCGCCTATCGGTGCGCCCGCGCCGCGCTCCCGCACCTCGTCGCCTCCGGACGCGGCGCCATCGTCAACATCGGCTCCGTCAACGGCATCCAGGACTTCGGCAACCACGCGTACAGCGCCGCGAAGGCGGGGCTCGCGTCCTTGACCCGTACGTTGGCCGGGCACGCGGGACCGCGCGGCGTCCGCGTCAACCTGATCGCACCCGGCACGGTCCGCACCGCGGCCTGGGCGGGTCGGGGCGAACAGCTCGACACGATGCGGGAGTTGTATCCGCTGGGCCGGGTCGGCGAGCCGGCCGACATCGCGGCGGCGGTCGCGTTCCTCGCGTCGAGCGACGCGGCGTGGGTGACCGGGGCGGTGCTCCCGGTCGACGGTGGGACGACCGCGATCAGCAGCGGCTTCAAAATCATGCGCGATTGAGCCCAACTCCGGCTTAGGGTCACGCCCATGAGTTCACTGGTGCGCCATATCACTTTCGACTGTGCCGATCCCTACGCCCTTGCGACGTTCTGGACCGGTGTCCTGGACGGCAAGCTCTCCGATGAGGACTTTCCGGGCGACCCGGAGGCCCTGGTGCACAGCGCGAACGCGACGCTGCTGTTCATCCGCGTCGACGAGGGCAAGACCGTCAAGAACCGGGTGCACCTGGACCTGCAACCGCAGGACCGCACCCGTGACGAGGAGGTCGACCGCCTCCTCGCCCTGGGCGCCACGCTCCACGAAGACCACCGCCGGCCCGACGGCAGGGGCTGGGTCACCCTCCATGACCCCGAGGGCAACGAGCTGTGCGTGGAGCGAGAGGCCGGCGCCCGTACCGCTTGACGCCCCGGGCCCCGCGGGCTCTCGTCGGCAAGCGCGGCTTCAATGGGCCAGCATCAGGCCGATCCCGGTCACCACCACACCCGCCGCCAAAAGCCTCGGCGCGCCGAAGCGTTCCTTGAAGAAGATCGCGCCGATCGCCGCCCCCACGATGATCGACGACTCCCGGAGCGCGGAGATCGGGGCGAGGTCGGCCCGCGTCTGGGCCCAGAGGACCAGGCCGTAGGCGAGGACCGAGAGCGCCGCGCCCAGCAGGCCCCGCCACGCGAACGGCCGCAGCCGCTCGACCAGTTCACCGCGCCAGCGATACGCCGCGTACACCGGGACCGCGATCCCTTCCAGCACCATCAGCCACGCGATGTAGCCCAGCGAGGAGCCCGAGGCCCGTACGCCCAGGCCGTCCACCACCGTGTACGAGGCGATCGACACCCCCGTGGCCAGCGCGGCGCCCAGCGCCCGCCAGTCCGGCTTGCGCCCCGATCCCCGTAGGCCCCACAGCGCCAGGCCCGTCAGGCCCGCGCTGGACACCGCGACGCCCGCCGCCTGCCAGCCGCCCGGCACCTCGCCCGCGAAGACCGCCGCGAGCACCGTCACCACCAGCGGCGCCGTGCCGCGCGCGATCGGGTAGGCCTGCCCGAAGTCGCCCAGTTTGAAGGAGGTCATCAACAGGGCGTAGTAGGCGATGTGGAGGAGGGCCGACGTCACCAGGTACGGCCATGCACCCGCCGCCGGGAGCGGTGCGAATATCGCCAGCACCAGGCCGATCAGCGTTCCGCCGCCCGATATGAGCGTGAAGCCGACCAGCTTGTCCGTGATGTGGTGGGCAAGGGCGTTCCACGAGGCGTGGGTCACCGCGGCGAGCAGCACCGCCGCGGCGACCACGGGAGTCATACGCGCACGTCCACGAGCGTGGCACCCGCGTGCGAGATCAACTCCTTGGGCGCCATGGGGAAGACGGCGTACGGACTGCCGGCCGCCGCCCACACCGTGTCGTGGTTGAGGAGGGAGCGGTCGGCGAGGACGCGCGTCTTGTTCGCGTGGCCGAAGGGCGGGACGCCGCCGATCGCGTAACCGGTGAACTCCCGGACGACGTCGGCCTTGGCGCGCGTGACCTTCTCGGCGCCCAGTTCATCGCGTACGAGGTCGAGGTCGACGCGGGACGCGCCGTCCATCAGGACGAGCACCGGCACCCCGTCCGCCGCGAAGATCAACGACTTGCAGATCTGGCTCAGTTCGCAGCCGATCGCCTCGGCCGCCTCCTGCGCGGTGCGGGTCGCCTCGGGGAAGCGCCGCACCCGCGGCAGGAGATCGGTGAGGCCCATCGCGGTGACGGCCTCGGCGAAACGAGGGTGTGCGGCTGTGCTGTTGCTGTTGCTGTCTTCCGCTGTCGTCATGGTCCGCACGCTAGCTCTGCGTGTACGGGACACGCGACCCTGTATCGGTCTCCGGTCAGCCGCCCGCGAGCAGCATCTTGCGGACCACGGGACCGGCCGAGTCGCCGCCGTGACCGCCCTGCTGCACCACGGCCGCCGCCGCGAGGTCCCCGCGCCAGGCCGTGAACCAGCCGTTGGGGTCCTTCTGCCCGTCGACCTCCGCCGAACCGGTCTTCGCGCCCATGTCGGAGCCGAGCCCGGACATCGGCTTCACGGCCGTACCGGCGATCGCCGTGTAGTGCATCAACTCCCGCAGCTTCGAGGCCGTCGACGCGGAGATGGGCTTCGACGCCTTCGCCAGCGTCCGGTCGTCGAAGTCCGGCGACACCAGGTACGGCTGGTGGAAGGCGCCCGCCTTCACGGTCGCCGCCACCGAGGCCATGTTCAGCGGGTTCATCCGGACGCCGCCCTGCCCGATCAGCGAGGCCGCCATCTGCGCGTCCGACATCACCGGCACCGCGCCGTCGAAGCTCGGCACCCCGATCGACCAGTTGTTCATGCCGAGGCCGAAGACCGACTGCGCCTGCTTGGTCAGCGAGTCGTTGTCGAGCTTCGGGGCCTGGCTGATGAAGGCCGTGTTGCAGGACGCGGCGAAGCTCGCCTTGAACGTGCCGTTCTTGATCTGGAACTTGTCGTCGTTCTGGAACTTCCAGTGCCCGTACGTGAAGTACTTCGGGCACGGGTGCTTCTTGTCGACGTCGGTGATGTTCTTGTCCAGCAGCATCGACGCCGTGATGACCTTCATCGTGGAGCCGGGCGCGAGCGAGCCCTGGAACGCCGTGTTGAACCCGGTGCTGGAGTTCGCCACCGCCAGGATCTCGCCGGTCGACGGCTTCACGAGCACGACCGAGGCCTTCTTGCGCGACTTCACCTGGGCCTCGGCCGTGGCCTGGAGCGCCGGGTCGAGCGTGGTCTTCACGGTGCCCGGCGTGCCCTTGGAGAGCGTGAGCAGCGTCTTGTCGGGCAGCGCGTTCTTGTCGTCGGACTTCTTCCCGGACTTCCCCCGCACGACGCGCAGTTCGACGCCCGCGGTGCCGCCCGCCTTCTTCCCGTACTTCTCGCGCAGCCCGTCGACGATGGTGCCGATCGACGGGTACTTCTTCGCGTCCAGCTCGGTGCCGTCCCGGTCGACGGCCTTGACCGGCGGATCGCCCGCCTCGCCGGTCTCCAGGTGGTCGCCGTCCTTCAAGTCCGGGTGCACGACGGAGGGTTGCCAGTCGACGAGGACCTTGCCGTCGCTCTTGCGGCGCTCGGCGGTCAGCGCGGAGTCGTACGCGAAGGGCTCGCTCAGCTCGGAGTCCGAACCGCTGCCCTTGCCCTCCTTGTACTCGACCGTGGACGTGACGTGGAAGGGGACCTCGGCGCCCTTGCGGGTGCCGGGAGCGAGCTTCAGGCCGGTGAGGTGGGCGTCCTTGGAGAGGCCGGCGAGCGCCTTCTTCGCGGCCGCCGCGTCGTTCGTGTACGCGGCCGCCTTCGCGGTCTCGCCCTGCTGCCAGGCGGTGAGGAAACCGTCGGCGACGGCCCGTACTTCCTTGGCGGTCGGTGGGCCCTTCGGGATCTCGGGCTTGTCGTCCGAGGCGGAGGCCGAGGTGCTGCCCGCCTGATCGCCGCTCCCGATCAGCGCGTACGCGCCGACGCCTGCCCCGATGACGGCGACGGCGGCGACGCCACCGATCACCAGGGCGTTCGTGTTGCGCCGCGTCTCACCGCGACGCTTGCCTCTGCTGCCCACCTGAGTCCTCCGGAGATCTACGGGTGGCCCAGGGTACGGGGTGGTCCTGAGCGCACTTTCCGTAGGACAGAACGACGTGGTAACGCCTGGCGATGCGTGGATTCACCGCCAGGCGCAGGGAGTCGTAGGGGAACTACGCTCCGGCCCGTAGCACCGCCGCGACGACCGGGCCCGCCGCGTCTCCGCCGTGCCCGCCGCGCGGCACCGTCGCGGCGGCCGCCACGTCGCCGCTGTAGCCCGTGAACCAGGAGTTGGCGTTGCCCTGGCCGTCGACCTCCGCGGAGCCGGTCTTCGCGCCCTTGTCGCCGGGAACGCCGGCCATGGCCGCGGCGCCGGTGCCGTTGGTCGCGGTCAGCCGCATCATCTGCCGCAGCTGGTCGGAGGTTCCGGGCTTCAGCCCCTTCGCCGTGGCGAGCGGGTGGTCGTCGACCTTGCGGGAGACGAGGACCGGCTGGTGGAACGTGCCGGTGATGGCGGTCGCCGTGACCGAAGCCATGTTCAACGGGTTCATCTGGACCCGGCCCTGGCCGATCATCGCGGCGGCGTCGTCGGAGTCCCCCGGCAGTTCGACCGAGCCGTCGCGGGAGACGATTCCCGTCTTCCAGTCCTTGCCGAGGCCGAACCGGTCCTCCGCCTCCGCGGCGAACTTCGTCGCGCCCAGGTCGTCGGAGAGCTTGATGAAGGCGGTGTTGCAGGAGCGGGCGAAGCTGTCGGCCAGCGTCGCGTTCTCGTTGGGCCGCATGCCTTTGAGGTTGCGGAAGGTCTGGCTCTGGGCGACCGCCGAATCGGGGCAGGGCGCCGGGCCGTTCGCCGAGGTGACCCCGTTGTCGATCAGTGCCGCGGCGGTCAGGATCTTCATCACGGAGCCGGGCGCGGTGCCGCCCTGGAACGCCGCGTTGAACTCGCCCTTGGCCTGGTTGGCGACCGCGAGCACCTCACCGGTGGACGGCTCGACCGCCACCACGGACGACTCCTGGTACTTCTTCACGGCCTGCTCGGCGGCCGCCTGCGCGGTGGCACTGATCGTCGTACGCAGCTTGCCGGGCCTGCCCTTGGCGAGCGTGAGGAGCGTCTTCGCGGAGCTCGTCTCCCCGCCGTCGTCGGTCCGCTCCACGTACGTCTCGATGCCGGGCGAACCCCCGGCGGAGTCCCCGTACTTGGCGCGCAGCTGGTCGAGGACCGGGCCGAGCGACGGGTACGCGTCCTTCGTCAGCACGGTGCCGTTGCGGTCCACGGCCTCGATCGGGGGCGCGGGCGCCTCTCCGGTGACGAGCGTGTCGCCCTTCTTCATCGACGGGTGCACCACGGCCGGCGACCAGTCGACCAGCGCCCGCCCCGTGGTCTGCCCGCGCACGACCCTGAGCGAGGAGTCGTACGACAGCGTCTTCGTCTTCTTGCCGTACGCGACGGTGGCCTTGACGTGGAAGGCGACCTTCGCGCCGTCCGCGTTCGTCGGCGTCAGCTCGGTGCGCGTGACGTGCGCCTTGTCGTGCCAGTCCTCGAGGACACGCATCGCGTTGTCGGCGTAGTCCGTGAGCCGCGCCGCGGCCGCCGGATCGTTCTTCTCCCACGCCGCGAGGAACTGCTCCGACGTCTCCTTCACCTCGTCGCCGGACGGTGGTCCCGACTTGTACTCCGACCCCTGCGACGACACGGTGTTCCCGCCCGTGACCGCCGTGACGAGGTTGTACGCCCCGTACCCGGCGCCGCCCACCATGACGGTGCACACCCCGCCGACGATGGCGATCTTGACCCCCTTGCGCATGAAGCGCTCCCCTCCCCAGGTTTACGAGAGGGACTGTAAGCACGAGGAGTGCCCCAGGGGGCGCGGGTTCATCAGATGATGTCCGAAGGTGTCCGGATTGAGATCACCAAGCTGACCGAAACCGGCTCACACCCACGTGTCCAGCCACATCCGTGACCGCCACGAGTCGACCGGGATCGCGTCGCCCGTGTAGATCGGCCAGAAATAGATGAAGTTCCACGCGATCAGCAGCACCAGGGCGCCCGCGGCCGCCGCGCCGATCACCCGCCGTCGCTCCGGTGAGCCCGGTTTGCCGATGATCGCGCCGAGCATCATCGCCAGGGCCAGACAGAGGAACGGGGCGAAGACGACCGCGTAGAAGTAGAAGATCGTCCGCTCCTGGTAGTTGAACCAGGGGAGGTAGCCCGCCGCGATGCCGCACAGGATCGCGCCCGCCCGCCAGTCGCGGCGGAAGAACCAGCGCCACAGCACGTACAGGAGCGCGAAGCAGGCCGCCCACCACAGCAGCGGTGTGCCGAGGGCGAGGACCTCGCGGGCGCACTTCTCGGTGGCGTCGGCGGGGCAGCCCTGCGCGCCCGGCTTCGGCGACTCGTAGAAGTACGAGACCGGGCGGCCGTCGACCATCCAGCTCCACGGGTTCGACTGGTAGGTGTGCGGCGAGCTGAGCGTGGTGTTGAAGTTCCACACCTCGTGCTCGTAGTGCCACATGCTGCGCACCCAGTCCGGCAGCCAGGTGAAGGTGCCGCCCTTGCCGTCGGTCACCGCCCAGTTGCGGAAGTAGCCGCCGGAGCCGTCGGTGGGGGAGAGGATCCAGCCGAGCCAGGACAACACGTAGGTGGCGATGGCCACGGGGACGGTCGAGACGAAGGCGGGCACGACGTCCCGCTTCAGGACCGCGCGGTACGGGCGCTCGGCGCCCGCCACCCGCCGCGAACCCACGTCCCACAGCACCGACATCAGCGCGAAGGCGGCCAGGAAGATGAAGCCGTTCCACTTCGTGGCGGCGCCTAGCCCGAGGCACAGGCCGGCCAGCAGCCGCCACGGCCGCCAGCCCAGGCGCAGCGTCTCCGCGATCTCGGCATCGGGGTGCGGCAGCCCGTACTCGTCCACCGGCAGCGCGGCGGCCAACTGCCCGCGCGTGCGCTCCCGGTCGAGCACCAGGCAGCAGAACGCCGCCACCACGAAGAAAACCAGGATCGAGTCGAGCAGCGCGGTGCGGCTCATCACGAACGCGAGCCCGTCCACGGCGAGCAGCGCGCCCGCCAGGCAGCCGAGGAACGTGGAGCGGAAGATGCGCCGCCCGATCCGGCAGACCATGAGCACGCACAGCGTGCCGAGGACCGCCGTCATGAACCGCCAGCCGAACGGGTCGAACCCGAACATCCACTCGCCGATACCGATGACGTACTTGCCCACCGGCGGATGCACGACGTACGAGGCGTCGTGCGGGATCGGTACGTTTCCGCCCGTGGCCAGGATCTTGTCGTTGGCGTCCTTGGGCCAGTTCACCTCGAAGCCGCGGTGGATGAGCGCCCACGCGTCCTTCGCGTAGTACGTCTCGTCGAATATCACGGCCTTCGGGCTGCCCAGGTTCCAGAACCTGGCGAGGCCCGCGACGAGCGTGACGAGCAGCGGCCCGACCCAGCCGACGATCCGCTCCGCCTGCGCGGCGGAGAACCGGCTCAGCCCGAAGGACGCCCACAGGCGCCCCCCGAGCGGCGGGAACGGCGGCACCAGGCGCGTGCCCACGTCTGAGCCTCTGGCCTGCGCCCGGTATCCGAACCTGCGCAGCCCGCGCAGCCACGACGACTGCTGCGGCTCCACGCTTGCGGTCTGCTCGGTCGGTGCGCTGGTCGGAGTCGCCCCGGACGACGACGCGGTACTGGTCACGCGCGCCATCGTAGGGAACACGACTGTGCGAGTGCCGTTCCCCGTGCCTGCGAGACTGGAAACGTGACTGGAACCGCAGAATCCCCCGAGTCCACCGGAACCCTCGTGCTCGCGGGCACGCCGATCGGTGATGTGGCGGACGCGCCGCCGCGGCTGGCCAAGGAGCTGGCCACCGCCGATGTCGTCGCAGCCGAGGACACCCGGCGCATGAAGCGGCTCACGCAGGCGCTCGGGGTGCAGGTCGGCGGGCGTGTCGTGTCGTACTTCGAGGGCAATGAGACCGCCCGTACGCCGGAGCTCGTCGAGGCGCTCGTCGGCGGGGCGCGGGTGCTGCTCGTCACGGACGCGGGGATGCCGTCCGTGTCCGACCCCGGGTACCGGCTGGTCGCGGCGGCCGTCGAGCGGGACATCCGGGTCACGGCGGTTCCCGGCCCCTCCGCCGTGCTCACCGCCCTCGCGCTCTCCGGGCTCCCCGTCGACCGCTTCTGCTTCGAGGGCTTCCTGCCGCGCAAGGCGGGCGAGCGGCTGTCCCGCCTCAAGGAGGTCGCCGAGGAGCGCCGCACCCTCGTCTACTTCGAGGCCCCGCACCGCCTCGACGACACCCTCGCCGCGATGGCCGAGGCCTTCGGCGAGGACCGCCGCGCCGCCGTGTGCCGCGAGCTCACCAAGACGTACGAGGAGGTCAAGCGCGGCCCCCTGAAGGAGCTCGCCGAGTGGGCCGCCGAGGGCGTACGCGGCGAGATCACGGTCGTCGTCGAGGGCGCGCCGGAGAAGTCCGCCGACGACCTCACCCCCGATGAGCTGGTGCGCAGGGTGCGGGTGCGCGAGGAGGCGGGGGAGCGCCGCAAGGAGGCGATCGCCGCCGTGGCCGCCGACGTCGGGCTGCCCAAGCGTGAGGTCTTCGATGCCGTCGTGGCGGCAAAGAATGCGGCGCGGGCCGCCCCATAAGCGCGTAAAGGACTAACCTGAAAAGCAAAGCGAAGACCGCGCGGCAGGGCCGTTTCGGCAGGGAAAGGCCAAATCGGATCCAATAGTCGACAGACCTTTTGCGCGCGGCCCGGCGGAGGCGTCCACTGGTTGAAGGGGACGCACCCGTCCCCACGCTGCCGCAGGGCAGCGTTTGTCCAGCGGGCAAGAGGAGCTGGCATGAGCGAGTTCGCAGTCTCCAAGACAGCCATTGGTGCGCAGACGCCCCCGGTCCCGAATCGCAGCGCGGCGACATCCATCGTCCACGAGTCGTATTCGTTCGCCTGCATGCGGTGCGGGCACGGCTGGGAGCAGTCCTACGAGATCGAGCACCACGTCGACGGGGAGGGTGCGGAGTTCGTGATGTACGTGGTCGGGGGCGAGCGGGTGCCGTCGCCGCTGACCAGGCCCACGTGTGTGAACTGCGAGGGCCACGTCGTACGCATCATGCGCGCGGGCCGTGTCTCCTCGGCCCGTGACGCGCTGCAGCACCACCGCACCCCGCAGTCCGGCCCGGTGGACGTGCCGGAGCCGGGCGCGGCGGAGCGCGAGGGGCACCACCACTGGCATCTGTCGGACCTGCTGCACCCCTTCAGCCACCACCACAAGCGGGACGAGTGACACCGGCTTCGTAGGATCGGGGGCATGAGCCCCAGCACCAAAGACGTCACCCCGCCGCCGCTGCCAGCGCCCCTGGAGATCGAGGTCGCCGACTCCCACACCCACCTGGACATGCAGGAGGGCACCGTGGAGGAGGGCCTCGCCAAGGCGGCGTCGGTGGGTGTGACCACGGTCGTCCAGGTGGGCTGCGACCTCGCGGGCTCGCGGTGGGCGGCCTCCGTGGCCGAGGAGCATGCGCGCGTGCACGCGACCGTCGCCCTGCACCCCAACGAGGCGCCGCGCATCGTGCACGGCGACCCGGACGGCTGGTCCCGGCAGGGTGCGAGGGAGCCGCTGGGCGACGCCGGGCTCGACGAGGCCCTCGCCGAGATCGACCGGCTCGCCGCCCTCCCGCACGTGAAGGGCGTCGGCGAGACCGGTCTCGACTACTTCCGTACGGGCCCCGAGGGCAAGGCCGCACAGGAGCGCTCCTTCCGCGCCCACATCGAGATCGCCAAGCGGCACGGCAAGGCGCTGGTCATCCACGACCGTGAGGCCCACGCCGATGTGCTACGCGTCCTGAAGGAGGAAGGCGCGCCCGAGCGCACCGTCTTCCACTGTTACTCCGGCGACGCGGACATGGCCCAAATCTGCGCGGAGAACGGCTACTTCATGTCGTTCGCGGGAAACGTGACGTTCAAGAACGCGCAGCCGCTGCGCGACGCGCTCGCGGTGGCCCCGCGGGAGCTGGTCCTGGTCGAGACCGACGCGCCCTTCCTCACGCCCGCCCCGTACCGCGGTCGGCCTAATGCCCCGTATCTCATTCCGGTCACGCTGCGCGCCATGGCCGAGGTCAAGGGCGTCACGGAGGAAGCCCTCGCGACGTCGGTCTCCGCCAACACCGCGCGTGCCTTCGATTACTGAGCGATAACGGTCACGGGCGCTCGCGTCCGCTCACCTTCGGGCAAAGTAGCCACGCAGAGTAGTCAGGGTGCTTTGGAGAGTGACTGACGCTCCGCTAGGTTCTGCTGGCCCGATCCGCCCCTCACCGGGGACCGGACACCTGTGAGTGGCCTGGAGCGTCGTCGTGAGCATTACGCCGCAGGAGACGTACGAGCGGTACGAGACGTACGAGCCGTACGAGCGGTACGAGACGTATGGGGAGCACGGGGCGTACGAGGCCTACGAGGCCTACGAGGCCTACGAGGAGGGGACCCAGGTCCCCGCCTCCGCCTCCGCCTCCGCCCCCGCCCCTGCCGCCGCGCCGACCGGCGGGCGGGCCGCCGCGCGGCGTGCCGCGCGCCGCAAGAAGGTGGCGCAGCGCCCCGAGTCGCTGCGCAGGCTGCTGCCGCAGGCGCTGGTCGTCGCGTTCCTCGCGGGCGGCACGTCCGCCTTCGTCGCCGACGACAAGGCGATCCACCTCAGCGTCGACGGCAAGGAGCGCACTCTGCACACCTTCGCCGACGACGTCACCGAACTCCTCGCCGACGAGGGCGTGGACGTCGGCGACCACGACGTCGTGGCGCCCGGCGAGACGGCCGATTTGGCCAGCGGGGACGAGGTAGCGGTCCGGTACGGGCGCCCCGTCAGGCTCACCCTCGACGGGCAGCGCCGCGAGGTGTGGACGACGGAGCGGACCGTGCACGGGGCGCTCAGACAGCTCGGGGTGCGGGCGGAGGGCGCCTACGTCTCGGCCTCCCGCTCTCAGCGCATCGCCCGCCACGGACTCGACCTCGACGTACGCACCGAACGCAGCGTCACGATCATGGCCGACGGCAACCGCCGCACCATCCGCACGAACGCGGCGACCGTGGGCGGGGCCGTCGAGGACGCGGGCGTCACGCTGCGCGGGCAGGACACCACGTCGGTGCCGCAGAGCAGCTTCCCGCGCGATGGGCAGGTCATCACGGTGATGCGGGTGACGGGGGAGAAGGAGGTCCGCGAGGAACCGATCCCCTACGCGACCGAGCGCACGGAGGACGCCTCGCAGTTCCAGGGCACGGAGGTCGTCACGCAGGCCGGTGAGCCCGGCATGAAGCGGGTCACGTACTCGGTGCGGACCGTCAACGGGGTCCGGGGGAAGCCGCGGCGCGTGCGGCAGGAGGTCGTGCGGGAGCCGCGTACGCAGCAGGTCAGGGTGGGTACGAAGCCGATGCCGACGTCCGTGGCCGGGGCGGACTCCCTCAACTGGTCCGGGCTCGCGGCGTGTGAGTCGGGCGGCCGGCCGGGAGCCACGGACGCGACCGGCACCTACGGGGGCCTCTACCAGTTCGACACGCAGACGTGGCAGAGCCTCGGCGGCTCGGGGCGCCCCCAGGACGCGCCTGCCGCGGAGCAGACGTACCGGGCGAAGAGGCTTTACGTCAGCCGTGGGGCCTCCCCCTGGCCACATTGCGGGGCGCGCCTCTAGCGGTGGCGGCACGGGGGTTACGGCCTCGGGGCTCCGCCCCGGACCCCGCTGCTCAAGCGCCGCAGGGGCTTGAATTGCCCACCCGCAGGCAATGGCCCGGCTCCCGCCCATTTCCCACCCACCCGCCCCCTCCGGGGGCGTAGGCCGCACGGGGTGCCGCCACCGCCTTGGGCGATCCGCCGGCAACCACGGCTCCCCACCCCCTGCGGTCAACCGCACCCGCCTTGGGCAAACCGCCGCCTGGGACGGTCCCCCACCCGTTGCGGTCGACCGCACCCGCCTTGGGCAATCCGCCGCCTGGGACGGTCCCCCACCCCCTGCGGTCGACCGCACCCGCCTTGGGCAATCCGCCGCCTGGGACGGTCCCCCACCCCCTGCGGTCAACCGCACCCGCCTTGGGCAATCCGCCGCCTGGGGCGGCAGGGTGGGCAAGGCGGCACCCCGGTGCCGCGCACCTCTTACGGCGGGCTCCGCCCCGGCACAGCGACCGGGCCCGGACGGGCCGAAGCCCTCGGAGGGGGCGGGCGGGTGGGGGATGAGCGGGCATCGGCGCAGCCGGATAGGCACCGGTGCCGCGCAACCAGGACGGGAGGAGCCGACCACGGCACGGTAAGACCCCGGTGCCGCGCAACACGGGCGAAGGGCCCCACCCCGGCACAGCTACCCTTGAACGGTGAGCACCAGTGACCCCCAGGGCCCCCTCCTCGGCGCCGCGGACATCCGCGAACTCGCTGCGGCGCTGAACGTCCGGCCGACCAAGCAGCGCGGCCAGAACTTCGTGATCGACGCCAACACCGTCCGCCGCATCGTCCGCACCGCGGAAGTGACCGAGGACGACGCCGTCGTGGAGGTCGGACCCGGCCTCGGCTCGCTCACCCTCGCCCTCCTCGAAGCGGCCCGCCACGTCACGGCCGTGGAGATCGACGACGTACTGGCCGCGGCCCTGCCCGCCACCATCGCGGCCCGCCTTCCGGCCAAGAAGGACGCCTTCGACCTCGTCAACATCGACGCGATGCAGGTCACCGAGCTTCCCGGCCCGGCCCCCACCGCCCTCGTCGCGAACCTCCCGTACAACGTCGCGGTCCCCGTCCTGCTCCACATGCTGGAGAACTTCCCGACCATCGAGCGGACCCTCGTGATGGTGCAGGCCGAGGTCGCCGACCGGCTCGCCGCCGGGCCCGGCTCCCGCGTCTACGGCGTCCCGTCCGTGAAGGCCAACTGGTACGCGGAGGTCAAACTCGCCGGCCGGATCGGCCGCAACGTCTTCTGGCCCGCCCCGAACGTCGACTCCGGCCTCGTCTCCCTCGTACGCCGCACCGAGCCGATCCCCACCACCGCGTCCAGGCAAGAGGTCTTCGCGGTCGTCGACGCCGCCTTCGCCCAGCGCCGCAAGACGCTGCGCGCGGCGCTCGCCGGGTGGGCGGGGTCGGCGCAGGCCGCCGAGGAGGCCCTCGTCGCCGCGGGTGTCTCCCCGCAGGCGCGCGGCGAGGCGCTCACCGTCCACGAATTCGCCCGCATCGCGGAGGCCAAGCAGCAGTGACATCGGATACGTCGGTGACCGTACGCGTACCCGCCAAGGTCAACGTCCAGCTCGCGGTCGGCGGCGCCCGCCCCGACGGCTTCCACGACCTGGCGAACGTGTTCCTGGCCGTGGGCCTCTACGACGAGGTGACGGTGTCGGAGGCGGACGCCTTCGAACTCACCTGCACGGGACCCGGCTCCGACCAGGTCCCCCTGGACCGTACGAACCTGGCCGCGCGCGCCGCGTACGCCCTGGCGGCGCGGCACGGCCTCGGTGAACCCACCATCCGTATCCACATCGCCAAGGACATCCCGGTCGCCGGCGGCATGGCGGGCGGCTCCGCGGACGCGGCGGGCGCGCTCGTGGCCTGCGACGCGCTCTGGGGTACGAACGCCTCCCGCGAGGAACTCCTCGACATCTGCGCCGAGTTGGGCAGCGACGTGCCGTTCAGCCTGGTCGGCGGGGCGGCGCTCGGTACGGGGCGGGGCGAGAAGCTCGAACTCCTCGATGTGGGGGGCGAGTTCTGGTGGGTGTTCGCGGCGGCGGACGGCGGCCTGTCGACCCCGGCCGTCTACCGCGAGTTCGACCGCCTCAGCCCCGACGCTCCCGACCCCGTCGCCGCGCCCGCCCTTCTGGAGGCGCTGCGCACCGGCGACGTCGAGGCGCTCGCGGCCACGGTCACGAACGACCTCCAGCCCGCGGCGCTCTCCCTCTTCCCGTCCCTGAAGGACACGCTTGACGCCGGTACGTCGGCGGGGGCGCTGGCCGCGCTGGTCTCCGGCTCGGGGCCGACGACGGCGTTCCTGGCGGCGGACGAGGCCTCTGCGCGACGCGTGGCCGCGGGCTTGGCGGAGGCGGGCGTGTGCCGCACGGCCCGCGTGGCCCCATCCCCGGCCCCGGGCGCGACACTCCTCTGACTCGGCACGGGGCCCGGGCGCAGCCCCGACCTTCCAGCCCCGCCGGCGTTTGAGGCGCGGGGCCCGGGGCGGAGCCCCGATCTTTCAGCGCGGGGTCCGGGGCGGCGCCCCGTGGCGTGGGGACCGGCGGGGGTCCGGGGCAGCGCCCCGTGGCGTGGGGACCGGCCGGGGTCCGGGGCAGCGCCCCATGGCGTAGGACCGGCCGCGGTCCGCGGCAGCGCCCCGCGGCGTAGGACCGGCCCAGGTCCGCGGCAGCGCCCCGTGACCGGCACCCCGGCGGCCCGCGCCGCAAAGGCACTCCCGCACCCCCACTACGCTTGAAGACCGGCCCACCCCCGTGGCCCACCCCCCGGAGCGGAGCGAAATGGCAGTCAATCTGGTCAACGTCGAGAACGTCTCGAAGGTCTACGGCACCCGTGCCCTCCTCGACGGCGTCTCCCTCGGCGTACAGGAAGGCGACCGGATCGGCGTCGTGGGACGCAACGGAGACGGCAAGACCACCCTCATCCGCATGCTCGCCAAGCTGGAGGAGTCCGACACCGGACGCGTCACCCACAACGGCGGCCTGCACCTGGGCGTACTCACCCAGCACGACTCGCTCGACCCGAAGGCCACCGTCCGGCACGAGGTCATCGGCGACATGGCCGACCACGAGTGGGCGGGCAGCGCCAAGATCCGCGACGTACTCACGGGGCTGTTCGGCGGGCTCGACCTGCCGGGCTTCCCGCAGGGACTCGACACCGTGATCGGCCCGCTCTCCGGCGGCGAGCGGCGCCGTATCGCGCTCGCCCAGCTGCTCATCGCCGAGCAGGACCTGATCGTCCTCGACGAGCCGACGAACCACCTCGACGTCGAGGGCATCGCCTGGCTCGCCCAGCACCTGCGGGCCCGCCGCTCCGCCCTCGTCTGCGTCACGCACGACCGCTGGTTCCTCGACCAGGTCTGCACCCGCATGTGGGACGTGCAGAAGGGCGACGTCTACGAGTACGAGGGCGGCTACTCGGACTACGTGTTCGCGCGCGCCGAGCGTGAGCGGATCGCCGCGACCGAGGAGAGCAAGCGGCAGAACCTGATGCGCAAGGAGCTGGCCTGGCTGCGCCGCGGCGCCCCCGCCCGCACCTCCAAGCCGCGCTACCGCATCGAGGCGGCCAATGAGCTGATCGCGGACGTCCCGGAGCCGCGTGACAAGAGCGAGCTGATGAAGTTCGCGAACGCCCGCCTCGGCAAGACGGTCTTCGACGTCGAGGACGTCACCGTCCAGGCCGGCCCGAAGGTGCTGCTCAAGCACCTGACCTGGCAGCTCGGCCCCGGCGACCGCGTCGGCCTGGTCGGCGTGAACGGCGCGGGCAAGACGTCCCTGCTGCGCGCCCTCGACGAGGCCGCCCGCAGCGAGGGCGACGTACAGCCGGCCGCCGGAAAGATCGCCGTCGGCAAGACGGTCCGCCTCGCCTATCTCTCGCAGGACGTGACCGAACTCCCCGCCACGCTGCGGGTGTTGGAGGCCGTCCAGCAGATCCGCGACCGCGTCGACCTCGGCAAGGGCCGCGAGATGACCGCGGGCCAGCTGTGCGAGCAGTTCGGCTTCGCGAAGGACAAGCAGTGGACGCCGGTCGGCGACCTGTCCGGTGGCGAACGCCGCCGCCTTCAGATCCTGCGCCTCCTGATGGACGAGCCGAACGTCCTCTTCCTCGACGAGCCGACGAACGACCTCGACATCGAGACCCTCACCCAGCTCGAGGACCTGCTCGACGGATGGCCGGGCTCGATGGTCGTGATCTCCCACGACCGGTTCTTCCTGGAGCGCACCACCGACAACACGTACGCCCTGCTCGGCGACGCCACCCTGCGGATGCTGCCGCGCGGCGTGGACGAGTACCTGGAGCGCAGGCAGCGGATGATCGAGGCCGCGTCGCCCGCCCCCGCGGCCGCACCGGCCGCGGCCGAGAAGGCGGGGCCCTCCGCGGCCACTGGGTCTTCTAAAGATGTACGCGCCGCGAAGAAGGAACTCCAGAAGGTCGAGCGGCAGATGGACAAGATCTCCGAGAAGGAGACCAAGCTGCACGCGCAGATCGCCGACAACGCCACCGACTTCGGGAAGGTCGCGAAGCTCGACGCGGAACTGCGTGATCTGGTCGCGCAGCGCGAGGAGTTGGAGATGCGCTGGTTGGAGCTCGCCGAGGACGCCTGAGCCAGACAGGGCCCAGGCACACCGTGGGCCGGTCCTCCCCTGGGTACGGGGAAGGATCGGCCCGTTGCCTGTCGGCCGCGAGTGACAGGCGCGAGTGATAGAAAAGGGCCGCCGGAACGAGAACGTGCGATCCGGCCCACGGCGACTGGCCTTGCCGAAACTCAACGTCCCCGAGGTACCCAGGTCATGACCCAGCCACCCCCACCCCGCCCGCCGAACGAACCCCCGTCCCCGCAGGGCGAATTCGGCGCCCCACCGCCCATATCGCCGTACACCACCCCCGGTTACGGCACCCTGCGCACACCGCTCCCGCCCGTGAGGCAACAGCCGTACGAGCGGGCCCAGTACGACCAGGCCCAGTACGAGCAGTCCCAGTACGGCCACCCGCAGCCCCCCACCCGTAAAAAGGTGCCGCCGATCGCGCTCGTCATAGGCGCCGCGGTCGTGGCCATCGCGCTCATCGTCGGCGGCGGCTTCCTCTACGCCACGACGTCGGGCGACGACCCCGGCGTGGGCGCCACGGGCTCCGGCGGCGACAAGAGCGGCGACGGCTTCGGTGGTTCCGGGGCGGAGCAGGCCCCGGCCGACCCGTCGGCGAAGGTGACGCTGCGGCTGCCCGCGCCGAAGGTGGCGAAGCGGCAGGTGGACAGCGTCCAGGGCTCCTGGCTGACCGACAGGACGTACGCCAAGGCGGGCTTGAACCAGATCGTCGGGTACGACGCCGCGAGCGGCAGGAAGACCTGGACGCTCCCGCTGTCGGGGCAGACGTGCGCGGGGACGGACACCGTCACCGACGACGCGCTGGCGGCCGTGGTCAGCGAGGCGAGCGAGCGGCCCGCGAACGGCGACCACAAGCCGTGCAGCCAGATCACGGTCTTCGACGTCAACACGGGGCACAAGCTCTGGACGCAGAGCCTGGGCCAGGGCTCGAACCGGCGGATCTTCGAGGAGCTCTCCCTCTCGGGCAACACGCTCGCGGCGGGCGGCGGTCTCGACGGCGGCGCCGCCTTCGACATCAAGTCGGGCAACATCCTGTGGCAGCCCGACACCGGGGAGTGCCAGGACGTCGGCTACCACGGAGGCGCCCAGCTGGTGACGGTCCGCAAGTGCGGTACGTACGGCCACGCGACGTACGACGTCCAGCTCCTGGACCCGGTGACGGGCCAGCCCCGGTGGTCCTACAAGCTCGCCAAGGGCCTTGCCGACGTAAAGGTCCTGTCCACCAAGCCGGTCGTCTTCGGCGTGGGAAACGGCGCCGACACGGCGGGCACCATCACCGACGTATTCGCCCTGGACAGCCGCGGAAGGCTCGCGAGCAAGATCTCCATCGACGCCAAGAAGTACGACTTCGCCTGTGAGGTCGGAAAGACCGAGGGCTGCGCGAAGATCACCGTCGGAAATGGGCGGATCTATTTCGCGACCCGGTCGCAGGAGACCGACAGCGGATCGGGGCCGGCCAACGAGATCGTGTCGTACTCCCTGGAGACCGGGAAACGCACGGGCGACCGCGTCACGGGCGGCGACCACCACGACATCTTCCCGGTGCGCATGGACGGCGGAAACATCCTGGCGTTCAAGACGGGGGCAGCCAAGAAGGGCAGCCAGATCGTGACGATCGACCCCGGGACCATGAAGCAGTCGACCCTGGTGGAAACGCCTGCCACGCCCGCCGTCCGGAACATGATCGGCGGCATGGCGCCGGGCCGATCGAATTCCGAACTCCACTATTCCAAGGGGAGATTGTTCCTCGGTCAGCCCTTGATCGGTGAGCCCTACGCGGACGGCGGCCAACGGTACACGGCGGTCGGTTTCGGTACCGGATGAAAATGGTCGCGAAGTCGCCCTGAGCGAAAGCTTCTTGGCGCTGGCTTTGCGTTCCTGTACTCCCAAACATCCCTCAATGCACTGGATTTCAGCATTGAGGGCCGCTTCTGGCCGGTAGGGGGCGCGCATCCTCGAACAAGCGTGTAGCTTCCGGGGGATGAAGGAGGACGGGGAGTCGGGGGGCTCGCCTGTCCTTGGGGGGCCCGGGGGTTCGCGGGGACACCCGGGGTGGATTGGGGGGTTGGCCCGATGGGAGTGCGGCTGATGGTGGTCGACGACCACCGATTGCTGGCCGAGGCGTTGGCCTCGGCCCTGAAGCTGCGCGGGCACCGGGTGCTCGCGGCGGCCGCGCCTGCGGCCGGCGCGGCGGATCTGGTCATCTCGCGGGCGCCGGAGGTCTGCCTGCTGGGCACGGCGACCCCCGCGGAACCCGGCACCTTCGACCCGGTGATCCGCATCAAACGCGAGCGCCCGCAGGTGGCGGTGGTGGTTCTCGGCCCCGTCCCCTCGCCAAGAGGCATCGCGTCGGCCTTCGCCGCCGGCGCCTCCGGTTACGTACGGCACGACGAGCGCATAGAGGGCGTCGAGCGCGCCCTCATGAAGGCGCGGGCGGGGGAGGCCGCGGTGGCCCCCGCCCTGCTCCAGGGCGCGTTCGCGGAGTTGCTCAACCCGGCGGCCCAACCGGACGACGAGGGGCAGCGGTTGCTCCAGATGCTCACACCGCGCGAGGTCGAGGTCCTGGTGCGGGTCGCGGACGGCGAGGACACCCGGCTGATCGCGGCGGGCATGGGCATCGCCCCGTCCACGGCCCGTACGCACGTCCAGCGCGTCCTGATGAAGCTGGGCGTCGGCTCCCGCCTGGAGGCGGCGGCGCTGGCCGCGCGGACGGGCCTGCTGGACCGGGCGGGCCCGGTGGGCTCGCCAGAACCCGAGTCCTGAGCTACAGTTGATCTTGTTGGTCGCCGCAACTCGCGGCGGGTGACCATGCGTTGGTGGTCCAAGGAAAGACGCCCCGCTTCCTGCGGGGAAATGCAGGTGCAAGGCCTGCCCGGCGCTCCAGAAGTCCAAGGCCCGTTCCGCTCAGGCGGAACGGGCCTTGTGCGTTGCTGGAGCGACCGACTGTGACGTCTGACTACGGGATTCCCGTAGTCAGACGTCACAGTCCGGTGGCGCTACTCGGACGCCTCCGCCAGTTCTTCCGTCGTCGGCGGCTCCGTGGGGCGCAGCTTCATCCAGACCAGGAAGAACACTCCGAGGAGCAGCATGCCGATGCCGGTCCACAGGTTGATGTTGATGTCCTGGGCCTTCTTGAGGTCGGCGTCGGACGCCGTGAGGCCGGCGATCGTGACGATCACGCCGTACACCACGAAGAGGCCGCCGATGATGCGTCGCACGTCGAAGAGGCGGGCCGCCGTCGCCGACTTGGCCTCAAGCTCCTTCACTTCCTCGACGTGCTGGTTCATTTCGTCGCTCATGTCGTGTTACCTCGGACCTCAGAAGGAGAACGGGATGTAGCAGATGACGGCGAGGACGATCGCTCCCCAGCCCAGCAGGGCCGGCTTGCGGTACCAGGCGTCGTCACCCTCGGCCGGCGGCTCCTCCATGCCCGGCGACTTCGTGCCGTACACGAGACCGGCCAGCTCCTCGGCGGGCTTGGACTTGGTGCAGAGCGTGACCACGAACATCACCACGGCGCCGACCACGAAGGCGACGATCGAGGAGACGAAGTTGGCGCCCTGGTCCGAGGGGATCTCGATGACGCCCTGCTTGTAGAAGTAGAAGTAGTTCACCATCGCGGCCACGGTTCCGGACAGCAGCCCCCAGAAGCCCGCCGCCGGCGTCGTCCGCTTCCAGAACATGCCGATGATGAAGACCACGAACAGCGGGACGTTGAAGAACGAGAACAGCGTCTGCAGGTAGTTCATGATGTTGCTGAAGCTGCCCGCGATGAACGCGGTGCCCATGCCGATCACGACGCCGACGGCGGTGACGACGCGACCCGTCCCGAGGTAGTACCGGTCGCTCTGGCCCTTCTTGATGTACGCGGCCCAGATGTCGTTGGTGAACACCGTGTTGAAGGACGAGACGTTGGCCGCCATGCCCGCCATGAAGGCGGCGAGCAGGCCCGTCACCGCGATGCCGAGGACACCGTTGGGCAGCAGGTCGCGCATGAGGACCGGGATGGCGTCGTTGTACTGCAGGCCGTCCGCGGACTTGCCGATGGACGGCTCCATGACCAGGGCGATCAGACCGGGGATCACGACGACCATCGGGATGAGGATCTTCGGGAACGCGGCGATCAGCGGGGTGCGCTTGGCGGCGGAGAGGTTCTTCGCGGACAGCGCGCGCTGCACCTCGGCGAAGTTCGTCGTCCAGTAGCCGAAGCTCATCACGAAGCCGAGGCCGAGCACGATGGTCAGCCAGTTGGCGCCGAGCGGGTTGGCGTCGCCGATGCCCGTGCCCTGCCAGGCCGTCATGAACGAATCACCGTGCGAGCTGGACAGCGAGTCGGATATGCCGTCCCAGCCGCCGACGCGCTTGAGGCCGACGATGGTCAGCGGGATGAGCGCGGCGAGGATGACGAAGAACTGCAGGACCTCGTTGTAGATCGCCGAGGAGAGCCCGCCGATCGTGATGTACGCGAGGACGAAGAGGCCCGCGATGACGATCGCCAGCCACTGCGGCCAGCCGAGCAGCGCCTGGAGCACCAGGGCCATCGCGTACAGGTTGACACCCGCGATCAGCACCGAGGAGACGGCGAAGATGATCGAGGAGAGCAGGTGGGACGAGGGGCCGAAGCGGTGCAGCAGGAACTCAGGGACCGAGCGCACCTTCGACGAGTAGTAGAAGGGCATCATCACCAGGCCGAGGAAGACCATGGCGGGGATGGCGCCGATCCAGTACCAGTGCACCGTGTAGAGCCCGTACTGCGCCCCGTTGGCCGCCATGCCGAGGAGCTCGGTGGCGCCCAGGTTCGCGGCGACGAACGCGAGACCGGTGACCCAGGCGGGCAGGGAGCGTCCGGAGAGGAAGAAGTCCAGGCTGGTCTTCACGGACCGGCGAGCGGCGAAGCCGATGCCCAGCACCACGACGAAGTAGATCGCCATGATCGCGTAGTCGAGGCCATTGGTGGGCAGCCGGAGCCCCTCGGCCAGGGTTGTTGTGGGGGACAGCATGTAGATCTCGCTTCGTTGCGCGAACTGAAACAGTCCGGAACCTACGCCTCCGGCTTCAATAAGTGAACAGTTCCGCTGACGTTCTTTGTTGGATTGTGATCGAGATCCCGTTCTGACCCCTCGGGACGGCACGAGACAGCACAGAAAGCGCACAGCCCGCTGCGGGCAGTCGGTGCGGCCCGCTTCTCTTGACGCCACTGTTGGCTTATGCTTTGTTGTGTTTGGTTCTGTTTGGTTGGTGTGATGAGGAGCATCGGACGTGAAGAAGACGTCGACCCGGCTCGCCGACGGTCGTGAGCTCATCTATTACGACTCGCGCGACGACGTCGTCCGGGACGCGGCCGACCGCCGCCCCCTCGACCCCACCGTCACCACCTCCGAGGTGCGCCGCGACCCACTGCTCGGCGACTCCGTGGCGATCGCCTCGCACCGCCAGGGCCGCACGTACCACCCGCCGGCCGACGAGTGCCCGCTGTGCCCCTCCGAGGGCGAGCGACTGAGCGAGATCCCCGACTCCTCGTACGACGTGGTGGTCTTCGAGAACCGCTTCCCCTCGCTCGCGGGGGACGCGGGCCGCTGCGAGGTCGTGTGCTTCACGTCCGACCACGACAAGTCCTTCGCCGACCTCACAGAGGAGCAGGCGGGCCTCGTCCTCGACGCGTGGACGGACCGCACCGCCGAGCTCTCCCACCTCGACTCCGTCGAGCAGGTCTTCTGCTTCGAGAACCGCGGCGCCGAGATCGGCGTCACCCTCGGCCACCCGCACGGCCAGATCTACGCCTACCCCTTCACCACCCCGCGCACGGCCCTGATGCTGCGCTCCGCCGCCGAGCACAAGGAGCAGACCGGCGGCCGCAACCTCTTCGCCGACGTGGTGGAGAAGGAGGTCGAGGACGGCTCGCGGATCGTCCTCGACGGCGAGCACTGGGTGGCCTTCGTGCCCTACGCCGCCCACTGGCCGTACGAGGTGCACCTCTACCCCAAGCGCCAGGTCCCGGACCTGCTCGCGCTCGACGACGACGCACGCACAGAGTTCCCCAAGATTTATCTGGAACTCTTGAGGCGCTTCGACCGGATCTTCGGCGCTGACCAGCCGGCGACGCCGTACATCGCGGCCTGGCACCAGGCCCCGTTCGGTTCGCTGGACGAGTTCGAGGGCGTCAACCGCGATGATTTCGCGCTGCACCTCGAGCTTTTCACCGTCCGACGCACTTCCGGCAAGCTGAAGTTTCTCGCGGGTTCCGAGTCCGGCATGAGCGTGTTCATCAACGATGTGCCGCCGGAGACCGCGGCCGAGCGACTGCGAGAGGTAGCGAGCGAGTAATGGGTAAGGCCGATTCCAAGAAGTACCTGGTCACTGGCGGTGCGGGCTACGTCGGCAGCGTCGTCGCGCAGCACCTGATCGAGGCGGGTCACGAGGTCACCGTCCTCGACAACCTCTCCACCGGCTTCCGCGAGGGCGTCCCGTCCGGGGCTGCCTTCATCGAGGGTGACATCCGCGACGCCGCCAAGTGGCTCGACTCCTCCTACGACGCCGTGCTGCACTTCGCCGCGTTCTCGCAGGTCGGCGAGTCCGTCGTGAAGCCCGAGAAGTACTGGGCCAACAACGTCGGCGGCACCATGGAGCTGCTCGCCGCGATGCGCGCGGCGAGCGTCCGCAAGCTCGTCTTCTCCTCGACCGCCGCCACGTACGGCGAGCCGGTGAACACCCCGATCACCGAGACCGACCCGACCGCGCCCACTTCCCCGTACGGCGCCTCGAAGCTCGCGGTCGATCACATGATCACGGGCGAGGCGGCCGCGCACGGACTGGCTGCAGTGTCCCTTCGGTACTTCAACGTCGCGGGCGCGTACGGCAGTTGCGGCGAGCGGCACGACCCCGAGTCGCACCTCATCCCGCTCGTCCTCCAGGTCGCGCAGGGTGGCCGCGAGGCGATCAACGTCTTCGGCGACGACTACCCGACGCCCGACGGCACCTGCATCCGCGACTACATCCACGTCGCGGACCTCGCGGAGGCGCACCTGCTCGCCGTCGACGCCGCGCAGCCCGGCGAGCACCTCATCTGCAACCTCGGCAACGGCAACGGCTTCTCCGTCCGCGAGGTCATCGAGACCGTCCGCCAGGTCACCGGGCACCCGATCCCCGAGGTCGTCGCCCCGCGCCGCGGCGGCGACCCGGCCGTCCTGGTCGCCTCCGCCGACACCGCGCGCGAGCGCCTCGGCTGGAACCCGTCCCGCGCGGACCTCGCGGGCATCGTCGCCGACGCCTGGGCCTTCGCCCAGGCCCGCCAGTAGGAATCAGGGGCTTCAACTCATGTCCGTCGACGCGCAGTTCAAGGACCTGTACGGGTACGAGCCCGCCGGAGTGTGGGCGGCCCCCGGCCGCGTCAACCTCATCGGCGAGTACACCGACTTCAACGAGGGCTTCGTCATGCCGCTCGCGCTGCCGCACACCGCGGTCGCCGCGGCGGCCCGGCGCGAGGACGGCGTGCTGCGCCTGCACTCCGCCGACATCGACGCCCCGGTCGTGGAACTGCGCGTCGACGACCTCGCCCCGCTGTCGAAGTACGGCCAGGGCGGCTGGGCCGCATACCCGGCGGGCGTCGTCTGGGCGCTGCGCGAGGCGGGCCACACGCTGACCGGCGCGGACATCCACCTCGCCTCCACGGTCCCGACCGGCGCGGGCCTCTCGTCGTCGGCCGCGCTCGAGGTCGTCACGGCGTATGCGATGAACGACCTGTACGAACTCGGGCTCACGGGCGCCGAGTTGGCGGTGCTGGCGCAGCGCGCCGAGAACGCCTTCGTCGGTGTGCCGTGCGGCGTCATGGACCAGATGGCCTCGTCGTGCGCCACCGAGGGGCACGCGCTGCACCTCGACTGCCGCGACCTGTCCATCCGTCAGGTCCCCTTCGACCTGGCGGCCCACGGCCTCCAGCTGCTCGTCGTCGACACCCGCGTCAAGCACGAGCTGGGCGACGGCGCGTACGCGGAGCGGCGCGCGGGCTGCGAGGAGGGCGCGCGCGTCCTCGGCGTGAGTCACCTGCGCGATGTCCCGTACGCCGAACTGGGCAGGTCCGTAGCGGAGTTGGAGCTGGCCGGGGTCGACGAGAAGGTCGTCCGCTACGTCCGCCACATCGTCACCGACGACCACCGCGTCGAGCGCGTCATCGAGCTGCTCGACTCCGGCGACGTCCGCGCCATCGGCCCGATCCTCGTCCAGGGCCACGTCTCGCTCCGCGACGATCTGCGCATCTCCTGCCCGGAGTTGGACCTGGTCGTCGGCACGGCGATGACGTCCGGCGCGATCGGCGCCCGGATGACGGGCGGCGGCTTCGGCGGCTCGGCGATCGTCCTGGTGGAGTCGGACGAGGCCGACACCGTCACGAAGTCGATCACCGACGCCTTCGCGGAGGCCGGCTTCACGGCACCGCGAGTCTTCCCGGCAGTGCCATCGGCGGGGGCGCGCCGTACCTCGTGACGGCTACCCCAGCCGCTTCGTCAGCGTGAACTCCTTGATCCCGGGCGGGTAGTCCGGGATCACGGACACCACGTCGTATCCATGCAGCCGGTAGAAGCCCGGGGCCTGAAAGTCCCAGGTCTCGACACGGGAGCCCCGGCACTCGCGCTCCTCGTGCGCGAGGCGCTCCGCCTCCGCGAGGAGCCGGGAGCCGAGCCCCGCCCCGCGGTGCTGCTCGGAGACCCACAGCAGATCCACGTGCAGCCAGAACGCCCACGTGTACGCGTCGAGCCCCGCCGCCAGTGCGCCGTCCTCGTCCAACACCCATACCTGGAGCGGGACATGCTGGTCGGCAGGGGTGCCGCGCAGCTCACGAAGGTCCGGTGACGCCGCCGTATTGGTCTCCCTCAGCAGCGACCGGAGCAGAAGGGCGCGCTCCTTGTCGACTTCTGTCTCGATGCGAAACATGCGCATCACCATAAACGCGCAGGACAGTCGCTGCTCCGCCAACCGACAACCAGTTCTGCGAATTGACTTCCCCTGGGGGCCGTCGCCTCTACTCTGAGGACAGCACCGGTGGGGGCCGGTGCCGATCAGGGGGCGAGACAGCCGGGTACGACGCCCGGAGCGGGGGTAGCGGTTGTGCGCACGGCGGCGGCCGTGCCGTTGCGGCGACCCGTACTCCGGGCGCCGTACCTGTGTTGGTCCGACCCCGGCGATGGGGTATCCCCTGCTCCTTCAGGGAGCTCGGGGAAGGGGGTAATCACGTGGTTCGTATCCGGGTCCTGGTGGTCGACGACCATCGCATCTTCGCCGAGTCGCTCGCGGCGGCGCTCGCCGCCGAGCCCGATGTCGACGTGTCGGCCGCGGGAAGCGGCCCCGCGGCCCTGCGCTGCCTCGACAGGGCTGTCGCCGAGGGACGCCGCTTCGATGTGCTGCTGATCGACGCGGACCTGGGCGCGGCATCGTTCCAGGGCATGCGCGCGCCGACGGCGGTACCCGACAGCGCCTCGCAGGACGGCCTCGTCGACGGCATCTCCCTGGTGGCGGGCGTCCGTTCGGGCCAGCCCGCCGTTCGCACGGTGGTGCTCGCCGAGCGGGACGATCCGCGCCGTGCGGCGCTCGCGCTCCAGGCGGGGGCGTCCGGCTGGGTCGCCAAGGACTGTTCCCTGTCGCGCCTGCTGACCGTCATACGGGGCGTGCTGCGCGAGGAGACACATCTGCCGCCGGCGCTGCTCACGGGCGTACTGCGGGAGTTGACCGCGGCGCGCAAGCACCGCACCGAGTCCGAGCGGCTCGTCGAGTCCCTGACGCCGCGGGAGCGCGAGGTGCTGCGCTGCATGGTGGCCGGTCTCGGCCGCAAGGCGGTGGCGGAGCGGCTGTTCCTGTCGCCGCACACGGTGCGGACACACATGCAGAACGTACTGGGCAAGCTCGGGGTGCACTCGACCCTCGCGGCGGTCGCACTGGCCCGCAGGGCGGGCGTGGGCCCGGCGGACCTGGAGGCGGCCAGCTGAGGCCTTACGTCTTGGGCGTCAGCCCGGGATGTTGTCGAACGGCGCGGTCAACTGGCGGAGTAGACCCGCCAGTTCACCTCGCTGCGTACGCGAAAGCTCCGCCAGGATCGCCCGCTCCTGGTCGAGCAGCCCGGCCAGGGCCTGGTCGGCACGGTCGCGGCCCTCGTCCGTGAGCCGGACCAGGACGCCGCGGCGGTCACTGGGATCCGGCAGTCGCTCGACGAGGCCCTTCTTGGCGAGCCGGTCGATACGGTTGGTCATCGTGCCGGACGTCACCAGCGTCTGCGTGAGCAACTGGCCGGGAGAGAGCTGATACGGCGTGCCCGCGCGGCGCAGGGCCGTCAGGACGTCGAACTCCCACGGCTCCAGGTTGTGCTCGGAGAAGGCCAGGCGGCGGGCCCTGTCGAGATGGCGCGCGAGCCTGCTGACCCGACTGAGCACCTCAAGGGGCTCCACGTCGAGGTCGGGGCGCTCTCGGCGCCACGCTGAGACCAGACGGTCGACCTCGTCCTCCATGACGATCAGTGTAGGGGGTGTGTCGACATGAAGTCTCTTGAGGTCGACTATCTTGACATCGAGATATATGCGGAAGACGCTTGACGACATGACGCCCACACCCACCTGGGACCCCCAGCAGTATCTCCGGCACGCCGACCACCGCGGCCGCCCCTTCGTCGACCTGCTCGCCCGAGTCCCCGCCCTGCCGGGGGAGCCCGCCCGCATCGCCGACCTCGGCTGCGGCCCCGGCAACGTCACGACGCTGCTCACCGAACGCTGGCCCACAGCCCGCATCACCGGCTACGACAACTCGCCCCAGATGCTGGAACAGGCCCGCGCCCACGCCAGTGACCGCCTCGACTTCGCCTACGCGGACGCGGCCGACTGGGCGCCCACGGAGACGTACGACCTGCTGATGTCGAACGCGACGCTGCAATGGGTCCCGGACCACGCCGAGGCCTTCCCCCGGTGGATCGACGCGGTGGCCCCCGGCGGAACGTTCGCCTTCCAGGTGCCCGGCAACTTCGATGCGCCCAGCCACGTCCTGATGCGGGAGCTGGCGGAATCGGCCCACTGGAAGGGCCGGTTGGCCGGAGTGCTGCGCCACGGGGACGCGGTGCTCACGCCTGCGGCCTACCTGGAGCGGCTCGCCGGCCTCGGCTGCGAGGTCGACGCCTGGGAGACGACGTACATGCACCTGCTGGCGGGCGCGGATCCGGTCCTGGACTGGGTCAAGGGCACGGGCCTGCGCCCGGTCCTGACCGCGCTCGCGGACGACCCGGAGGCGCGCGACGCCTTCGTCGCCGAGTACCGGGACCTGCTCCGCGAGGCGTACCCGGCGACGGAGCACGGCACGGTGCTGCCGTTCCGGCGGATCTTCGTGGTGGCGAGGCGCTCATGACGCTGGTCGGGGTGGACCACGTACAGCTCGCGGCGCCGCCGGGCAGCGAGGAGGTCCTGCGGTCCTTCTACGTAGACGACCTCGGCATGACCGAACTCCCCAAACCACCAGTGCTTGCGGCGCGGGGCGGCTGCTGGTTCCGGTCCGGGTCCGCGGAACTCCACCTGGGCATCGACCAGAACTTCCACCCCGCCAAGAAGGCCCACCCGGGCCTCCTGGTCCGCGACATCGAGGCGTACGCGCGACGGCTGGCGGGGCGTGGCGTGGCGGTCGAGTGGGACGACCTACTGCCGGGGTGGCGGCGCTTCTATTGCTCGGATCCGGTAGGAAACCGACTGGAGATTCTGGAGCCAGAGCCTCAATAATCCAGCCCCTGCGGCGTTTGAGCAGCGGGGCCCGGGGCGGAGCCCCGCGACCGCAACGCCGCTGCCGCGCATCAACTCTTCCGGTGCCCTATCAGCCGCGGCTTCGGCTCGAGCCCATCGAGACCGTGCCACGCCAGATTCACCAGATGCGCAGCGACCTCCGCCTTCTTCGGCTTGCGCGCGTCCAGCCACCACTGCCCCGTCAACGCGACCATCCCGACCAGCGCCTGCGCGTACAGCGGCGCCAGCTTCGGGTCGAAGCCGCGGTTCTTGAACTCGCGGCCGAGGATGTCCTCGACCTGCGTCGCGATGTCGGAGATCAGCGACGCGAAGGAGCCCGTGGACTGCGGGATGGGGGAGTCGCGGACCAGGATGCGGAAGCCGTCCGTGTACTCCTCGATGTAGTCGAGGAGCGCGAACGCGGCCTGTTCGCACAGTTCGCGCGGATGTCCGGCCGTGAGTGAACTCGTGACCATGTCCAGGAGCTGGCGCATCTCGCGGTCCACGACCACCGCGTACAGGCCCTCCTTGCCGCCGAAGTGCTCGTACACCACCGGCTTGGAGACCCCGGCCTTCGCCGCGATCTCCTCCACCGACGTACCCTCGAAGCCCTTCGCGGCGAAGAGGACGCGACCGATCTCCAGGAGCTGCTGACGCCGCTCCGCCCCCGTCATCCGCGTTCTGCGCGTGCGCCGAGCCTTCTCCGGCCGCTCGGGCCGGTCGCTGCTCGCGTTGCCAGGGGTGCTTGAGTCGGTCTCCACGTCCCCATCATGCCGTGCCGCGCTCACGCGGCATCGGCGACCTTCTCCTTGCGGCGTGAGGCGATGCGGTCCTTCGACGGCCAGCGCACGTCGTGCGCCCAGCCCAGCTGCTCGAACCAGCGGATGAGGCGGGCCGAGGAGTCGATCTGGCCGCGCTCCACCCCGTGCCGCGCCGACGTCGGGTCCGCGTGGTGCAGGTTGTGCCAGGACTCGCCGCAGGACAGGACGGCCAGCCACCACACGTTGCCCGACTTGTCGCGGGACTTGAAGGGGCGCTTGCCGACGGCGTGGCAGATCGAGTTGATCGACCACGTCACGTGGTGAAGGAGCGCAACGCGGACGAGCGAGCCCCAGAAGAACGCCGTGAACGCGCCCCACCACGACATCGTCACCAGACCGCCGATCAGGGCGGGCAGGAACAGCGACAGCATCGTCCAGAAGATGAACTGGCGGGAGATCGCGCGGATCGCCGGGTCCTTGATCAGGTCCGGCGCGTACTTCTCCTGCGAGGTCTGCTCCTCGTCGAACATCCAGGCCATGTGCGCCCACCACAGGCCCTTCAGGAGGGCGGGGACCGTCTCCCCGTACCGCCACGGCGAGTGCGGGTCGCCCTCGGCGTCGGAGAACTTGTGGTGCTTGCGGTGGTCGGCGACCCAGCGCACGACCGGGCCCTCCACCGCGAGCGAGCCCATGACCGCCAGCGCGATCCGCAGCGGGCGCTTCGCCTTGAAGGAGCCGTGCGTGAAGTACCGGTGGAAGCCGATCGTGATGCCGTGGCAGCCGATGAAGTAGAACGCGACGAGCAGGCCGAGATCGAGCCAGCTCACTCCCCAGCCCCAGGCCAGCGGCACCGCCGCGAGCACGGCGAGGAACGGGAGGACGATGAACAGGAGCAGTGTGATCTGTTCCACGGAGCGCTTCTTTTCGCCGCCGAGCGTCGCGGAGGACGAGGTGGCGGGGGGTTCTGACGCCGGACCGGGAGCTTCTTCGATCACATCGGTACTGGTGGCCATGGGAGTCCCCTGTAAGTCGAGGGTTGAGACGGGCTGAGACGGGTCAGGAGATCCACGGGGATCCGCGGACAGCTTGCCTACGGTTTCGTAACCTACGGCACCGTAAGTACGTAAGCGTGCAGCCGGGCGGCAAGAGGCTCCGAGCCTCGCCGTCGGCGGTGGCACATATCCTTGGAATCGGTCGGACAGCGCGGTCCGCTCTGAATCTCCACCCCGGGTCTAGTACCCGGATCCGGGGATCCTTCCTCCCGACGTGCTTCACCACCTGCTTCACCATTGCAAGGAGCCGCACCTGTGAGCAGTGCCGACGAACAGACCGCTGCGACGAGCACCAGCGCCGAGCTGCGCGCCGACATCCGTCGGCTCGGTGACCTGCTGGGCGAGACCCTGGTCCGCCAGGAGGGCCCGGAGCTCCTCGACCTGGTCGAAAAGGTCCGCCGCCTGACCCGCGAGGACGGCGAGGCCGCCGCCGAGCTCCTGCGCGGCACCGAGCTGGACACCGCGGCCAAGCTGGTCCGCGCCTTTTCCACGTACTTCCACCTGGCCAACGTGACGGAGCAGGTGCACCGTGGCCGCGAGCTGCGCGCCATGCGGGCCGCCGAGGGCGGACTGCTCGCCCGCACCGCGGACCGGCTCAAGGACGCCGACCCGGACCACCTGCGCGACACGGTCAAGCACCTGAACGTACGCCCCGTCTTCACCGCGCACCCGACGGAGGCCGCCCGGCGAAGCGTCCTCAACAAGCTGCGCCGCGTCGCCGAGCTCCTGGAGACCCCGGTCCTGGAGACCGACCGGCGCCGCTACGACACCCGCCTCGCCGAGAACATCGACCTGGTGTGGCAGACGGACGAGCTGCGCGTGGTCCGCCCCGAGGTCACGGACGAGTCCCGCAACGCGATCTATTACCTGGACGAGCTGCACGCCGGCGCCGTCGGCGACGTCCTGGAGGACCTCACCGCCGAGCTGGAGCGCGTCGGCTTCAAGCTCCCCGAGGACAGCCGCCCGCTCACCTTCGGCACCTGGATCGGCGGCGACCGCGACGGCAACCCGAACGTGACGCCGGCGGTCACCTGGGACGTCCTGATCCTCCAGCACGAGCACGGGATCAACGACGCGCTCGACATGATCGACGAGCTGCGCGGCTTCCTGTCGAACTCGATCCGCTACACGGGCGCCACCGAGGAGCTGCTCACCTCGCTCCAGTGCGACCTGGAGCGCCTCCCGGAGATCAGCCCCCGCTACAAGCGGCTCAACGCGGAGGAGCCCTACCGGCTCAAGGCCACCGCGATCCGGCAGAAGCTGGAGAACACCAAGACGCGGCTCGCCGACAACACCCCGCACCGGGAGGGCCGCGACTACCTCGGCACCGCCGAGCTGCTGCACGACCTCAAGCTCATCCAGACGTCGCTGCGCGAGCACCGTGCCGGACTGTTCGCCGAAGGCCGCATGGACCGTACGATCCGTACGCTCTCCGCCTTCGGTCTGCAGCTCGCCACGATGGACGTCCGCGAGCACGCCGACGCGCACCACCACACGCTCGGCCAGCTCTTCGACCGGCTCGGCGAGGAGTCCTGGCGGTACGCGGACATGCCGCGCGACTACCGGGGCAAGCTGCTCGCCAAGGAGCTCCGCTCCCGCCGTCCGCTGGCCCCGACCCCGGCGCCGCTCGACGCCGAGGGCGAGAAGACGCTCGGCGTCTTCCACACCATCACCAAGGCGCTCGACGTGTTCGGGCCCGAGGTCATCGAGTCGTACATCATCTCGATGTGCCAGGGCGCCGACGACGTGTTCGCCGCCGCCGTGCTCGCCCGCGAGGCCGGTCTCATCGACCTGCACGCCGGCTGGGCGAAGATCGGCATCGTGCCGCTCCTGGAGACGACGGACGAGCTCAAGGCCGCCGACACGATCCTCGAGGACATGCTCTCCGACCCGTCCTACCGGCGCCTCGTCGCGCTCAACGGCGACGTGCAGGAGGTCATGCTCGGCTACTCCGACTCCTCGAAGTTCGGCGGCATCACCACCTCGCAGTGGGAGATCCACCGCGCCCAGCGCCGCCTCCGCGACGTCGCCCACCGCTACGGCGTGCGCCTGCGCCTCTTCCACGGCCGCGGCGGCACCGTCGGCCGCGGCGGCGGCCCCTCGCACGACGCGATCCTCGCCCAGCCCTGGGGAACCCTGGAGGGCGAGATCAAGGTGACCGAGCAGGGCGAGGTCATCTCCGACAAGTACCTCGTGCCGTCCCTGGCCCGCGAGAACCTGGAACTGACCGTCGCGGCCACGCTGCAGGCCTCCGCCCTGCACACGGCGCCGCGCCAGTCCGACGAGGCCCTCGCCCGCTGGGACGCCGCCATGGACGTCGTGAGCGACGCCGCCCACACGGCGTACCGCAAGCTCGTCGAGGACCCGGACCTGCCGAACTACTTCCTCGCCTCCACGCCGGTCGACCAGCTCGCCGACCTGCACCTCGGCTCGCGGCCCTCCCGCCGCCCCGGCTCGGGCGTCTCGCTCGACGGACTGCGCGCCATCCCGTGGGTGTTCGGCTGGACCCAGTCACGGCAGATCGTGCCCGGCTGGTTCGGCGTCGGCTCCGGCCTCAAGGCGCTGCGCGAGGCGGGCCTGGACACCGTCCTCGACGAGATGAACGAGCGCTGGCACTTCTTCCAGAACTTCATCTCCAACGTCGAGATGACGCTCGCGAAGACCGACCTGCGGATCGCCCGGCACTACGTCGACACCCTCGTGCCCGAGAACCTCAAGCACGTCTTCGACGCCATCGTGACCGAGCACGAGCTGACCGTCGCCGAGGTGCTGCGCATCACGGGCGAGGACGAACTCCTCGCCGCGCAGCCCGTGTTGAAGCAGACGTTCGCGATCCGCGACGCCTACCTCGACCCGATCTCGTACCTCCAGGTCGCCCTGCTCAAGCGGCAGCGCGACGCGGCGGCCGCGCACGAGGAACCGGACCCGACGCTCGGCCGCGCCCTGCTGCTCACCGTGAACGGTGTGGCCGCGGGCCTGCGCAACACCGGCTGACCCTGGGGCCGTTCAAGAAGCGGCTAGAAGCTGACGGCGACGAAGGCCGCCGTCAGCAGCGCGATTCCGGCGCCTCCCGTGATCCACGTGAGGCGCCGGTTGCGTATCCCGCCCGCGAGCACCACCGCCGCGAGCAGCAGCCCGCCGCCGAGCGGCACCCAGGCGTGCAGAAATCCGGCGGTACCCGCGCGCACCGCCGAGGTCGAATCCGGCTTGAGGACGACGGGGAAGCGCGCGCCCTTCTTCTCCCCGATCGAGCGGTCGATCGTCACGCTCGCATGCCGCACGGCGGTGGGGGAGGCCGGCGAGAACGGGCCCGTGCACGTTCCGTCCGCACACCGGGTCACCGTCATCGTGCCGCGCTCACGGCCCGTCGGGAAGATCACGTGCTGCGCCGCACCCCACGAGGCCCAGACACCGGCGATCAGCAACAGCGCGGCGACCACGGCCGCCGCGACTTGACGGGCAACAGGCAACATGGCCGGGATCCTTGGCCATCACCCTGCGTACGGTCAACTCCCGGCGGAATCCCGCCCCGACAAGTCCGTACAGGTCAGGAGTTGTAAGTCGACTGCGCGCGCTCGAGACCCTCGATCACGAGCGCCTCCGCGGCGTCGGCGGCCCGGTCCACGAAGTAGTCGAGCTCCTTGCGCTCCGTCGACGAGAAGTCCTTGAGCACGAAGTCCGCGACCTGCATCCGACCCGGCGGACGGCCGATCCCGAACCGCACCCGGTGATAGTCACTGCCCAGCGACTTCGTGATCGACTTCAGACCGTTGTGCCCGTTGTCGCCGCCGCCCAGCTTCAGGCGCAGCACCCCGTAGTCGATGTCCAGCTCGTCGTGGATCGCCACGATGTGCTCCGTCGGCACCTTGTAGAAGTCGCACAGCGCGGTGACGGGACCACCCGAGACGTTCATGTACGACATCGGCTTCGCGAGGATCACCCGGCGGTTCAGGGGCCCAGGCGGGCCGATCCGCCCCTCGATGACCTGTGCCTGCCCCTTGGTCGCCCGCTTGAACTTGGCGCCCATCCGCTGTGCGAGGAGATCGGCCACCATGAAGCCGACGTTGTGCCGGTTCATCGCGTACTCGGGCCCAGGGTTGCCCAGCCCGGCGATCAGCCAGGGAGCGTTCTCGTCGGACATGCACATTCCTTAGGTGTACGTCGATACGTCGCGATACAGCGATACGGGGTGGTGGGCCGCGCCCACCACCCCGTACAGGTCAGACCCTGAAGGCTCAGGCCTCCGCGGCGGCCTCGTCGCCCTCGGCGTCGGCCGGGGCCTCCTCCGCCTGCGCGGACAGGACCTGGAGCACGACGGCGTCCTCGTCCGTGGACAGCGTGGTGCCCTTGGGCAGCTTGATGTCCTTGGCGTGGATCGAGGCACCGGCCTCGAGGCCCTCGACGGAGACGGTGACCGACTCGGGGATGTGCGTCGCCTCGGTCTCGACCGACAGCGTGTTCAGCACGTGCTCGAGCAGGTTGCCACCCGGGGCCAGCTCGCCCTCGGTGTGGACGGGGAGCTCGACGGTGACCTTCTCGCCGCTCTTCACCTGGAGCAGGTCGACGTGGACCAGGAAGCTCGTGATCGCGTCACGCTGCACGGACTTCGGGATGACCAGCTCGGTGGACTTGCCGCCGTCGACGTCCAGACGGATCAGGACGTTCGGGGTACGCAGGGCCAGCATCAGGGCGTGCGAGTCGAGCGTGATGTGCTTCGGCTCGTCGCCGTGGCCGTAGACGACACCGGGAACCTTCTCGACCTGGCGCAGACGGCGGGAGGCACCCTTGCCGAACTCGGTGCGGGTCTCGACGGAAAGCTTGACCTCGGACATGCTCTTCAACTCCTCGTAGAACTAGGGGAAATAGTCACCCGGCCACGAACGGCCTGCTACGAAGAGCGCGTCGATAACGGACAGCCGACCTTCTGAGAACAGAAGTGCGGCCTCCCTCGCCGAGCAACTTCAGCAGTTTACCCGGCGGGGGAGGCCGCACCCAAATGGATCTTCAGTGAGGAGATCCGCTACGAGATCAGGCCTCGCCCTCGAAGAGGCTGGTCACCGAGCCGTCCTCGAAGACCTCGCGCACCGCGGAGGCGATCGTCGGCGCGATCGAAAGCACCGTGATCTTGTCGAGCTCCAGCTCGCCCGGCGTCGGCAGCGTGTCCGTGAAGACGAACTCGCTCACCTTCGAGTTCTTCAGGCGGTCCGCGGCCGGGCCGGAGAGCACACCGTGCGTCGCCGTCACGATGACGTCCTCCGCACCGTGCGCGAACAGGGCGTCGGCGGCGGCGCAGATCGTGCCACCGGTGTCGATCATGTCGTCGACGAGCACGCAGACGCGGCCCTTCACGTCACCGACGACCTCGTGCACGGTGACCTGGTTGGCGATGTCCTTGTCGCGGCGCTTGTGGACGATCGCCAGCGGGGCGCCGAGGCGGTCGCACCAGCGGTCGGCGACGCGCACGCGGCCGGCGTCGGGGGAGACCACCGTCAGCTTGTTGCGGTCGACCTTCGCGCCCACGTAGTCCGCCAGGATCGGCAGCGCGAACAGGTGGTCCACCGGGCCGTCGAAGAAGCCCTGGATCTGGTCCGTGTGCAGGTCGACCGTCAGAATGCGGTCGGCACCGGCGGTCTTCATCAGGTCCGCGACCAGGCGCGCCGAGATGGGTTCACGTCCACGGTGCTTCTTGTCCTGCCGCGCGTAACCGTAGAACGGCACGATGACAGTGATGGAGCGGGCCGACGCACGCTTCAGCGCGTCGATCATGATCAACTGCTCCATGATCCACTTATTGATCGGAGCCGTGTGGCTCTGGATCAGGAAGCAGTCGGCACCGCGAGCGGACTCCTGGTAGCGGACGTAGATCTCGCCGTTGGCGAAGTCGAACGCCTTGGTCGGGACGATCCCGACACCGAGCTGGTGCGCGACCTCCTCGGCAAGCTCGGGGTGGGCGCGGCCAGAGAAGAGCATCAACTTCTTCTCGCCCTGCGTCTTGATCCCGGTCACAGCACTAGTCTCCTCAGACGAGTTCGTCCGCCGCAGCTGCCCGCGCGTCCCATTAGCAGCGAGCCAGGCGAATCGTGAGCACCTATCACGGTACGCCGTGTCGGGCGCACCTGTTTCCGGTCAGACCACGTCAGTCCGCGGTTTCCGGATTCCTGGAAGCCGCCTCCGCCGCCTTGGCAGCCGAGCTCCCCGGTCGCTTTCGGGCCACCCAACCCTCGATATTCCTTTGCTGGCCCCGCGCCACGGCCAACGAGCCGGCCGGCACATCCTTCGTGATCACGGACCCGGCGGCGGTGTACGCACCGTCCCCGATAGTGACAGGAGCCACAAACATGTTGTCCGAACCGGTCTTGCAGTGGGACCCGACGACGGAGTGATGCTTGCTCTCCCCGTCATAGTTCACGAAGACACTCGCGGCACCGATGTTGGTGTGATCGCCGATCGTCGCGTCACCCACGTACGAAAGATGCGGCACCTTCGTGCCCTCACCGATCGACGAGTTCTTCGCCTCGACGAACGTCCCGATCTTCGACTTCAGACCGAGCCGGGTACCGGGCCGCAGATACGCGAACGGACCGACGGACGCCTCCGGACCCACCTCCGAGCTGTACGCGACCGTGTTGTCGACCCGGGCCCCCGCACCCACGCGGGTGTCCGTGAGACGGGAGTTGGGACCGACCACGGAGCCCTCGGCGAGATGCGAGGCGCCCAGCAGCTGAGTGCCCGGCAGAACGGTGGCGTCCCGCTCGAAGGTCACGGCGACATCTACGAAGGTGCTGGCCGGGTCGACGACCGTCACACCCGCGAGCATCGCCTGCTCAAGGAGCCGGTCATTGAGAGTGCGGCGGGCCTCGGCCAACTGCACCCGGTTGTTGATCCCGGCGATCTCACGGTGATCGCGCGCCACGGACGCACCGACCCGGTGCCCGGCCTCCCGCAGAATCCCGAGCACATCGGTGAGGTACTCCTCACCCTGGGAGTTGTCGGTCCGCACCTGCTTCAGCGCCTCGACGAGCAGCCGCCCGTCGAACGCGAACACACCCGAGTTGATCTCACTGATCGCGCGCTGCGCCTCGGTCGCGTCCTTGTGCTCGACGATCGCGGTGACGGCGCCCGAGACGTTGTCCCGGACGATCCGGCCGTAGCCGGTGGCGTCGGGGACCTCGGCGGTCAGCACGGTCACGGCGTTGCCGTCGGCGGCGTGCGTGGCGGACAGGGCCTGGAGCGTCCCGCCGGTGAGTAGCGGGGTGTCGCCGCAGACCACGACGACGGTGCCGTCGAGGTCCGCGCTCCCGCCGGTCAGCCCTTCGAGCCCCATCCGTACGGCGTGCCCCGTGCCGTTCTGCTCGGCCTGTACGGCGGTGCGGGCCTCGGCGTCGACCGCGCCCACGTGCGCGGCGACCTTCTCCCGCTCGTGGCCGACGACCACGACGAGCTGCTGGGGGTTCAACTCACGGGAGGCGGCGAGGACATGGCCGACCAGTGAGCGGCCGCAGAGTTCGTGCAGGACTTTAGGGGTGGCCGACTTCATACGGGTGCCCTCACCCGCTGCGAGTACGACGACGGCTGCCGGGGTGTTGGCGCTGCTCACGGGTGGGCCCTTCGGCGTCGGATGCGTTGTGGGGTGGACATCCGCAGGATACCGGGGCGTTTTGGGCCGGGCATGGGGGCGGGGCCCGACCGTTTCGATCGGGCCCCGCAACCGCCTAGAGCTCCCCCGCCAGGACTTGAACCCGGACAGATGGCACCAAAAGCCACAGTGCTGCCAATTACACCACGGGGGAATGCTTCTACCTAAACCGGACATTACGTCAGGCTGTCGGTCGGGCTCCCAACACTATGCCGTACCAAGAGCCTTCGATGCGACGGTACATGTCGGCTGCTCGCGGGACGCGGATGGCCGGGCGGCCGTGCCAAGTCGGCGTTCATACGCGCGCGCTGCTCCTCCGGTGCGGGCAGGAGCGGGGTGGTGGAGACCACTGCGTAAAACTCGCCGGAAATCGGGCACCCGGCGCCCGTAGTCTGGAGGGCATGACCACAGCGGGGGAAGTTCACCGAGCCGCGGCCGGGGGGCCGTGGTGGTGGGCGCGGCGCAGGGCTGCCGCGCTGGATGTGGTGCTGGCGGTGGCGTCCGCGGTGGAGTGTGCCGTGGAAGGGGTGCCGTTCGCGCACAAGGCCGGGCTGCCGGTCTGGGTGGGGATCCTTTTCGGGGTGCTGACCGGCTCGACGCTCGTGCTGCGGCGGCAGTGGCCGATCGCCGTCGTGCTGATCTCGGTGGCGGTGACCCCGGCGCAGATGGGCGTGATGCTGACGGTCGTCGGGCTGTACTCGCTTGCGGCGTCGGAGGTGCCGCGGCGGATCATCGGGGCGCTCGCGGGCATGTCGTTCCTGGGCACGTTGATCGTGTCGGTGGTGCGGGTGCAGCAGGACTCCGCGGCGCACGCGGACACGTTCCAGGTGGCCAACTGGGTCGTGCCGTTCCTCGCGATCACCACGGCGCTCGGGGTGACGGCTCCGCCGTTGCTGCTCGGGCTCTACGTGGGTGCGCGGCGCCGGCTGATGGATTCGCTGCAGGAGCGCAACGAGTCGCTGGAGCGGGAGTTGGGGCTGCTCGCCGAGCGGGCCGAGGAGCGTGCCGAGTGGGCGCGGGGCGAGGAGCGGACCCGGATCGCGCGGGAGATGCACGACGTGGTGGCGCACCGGGTGTCGTTGATGGTGGTGCACGCGGCGGCGTTGCAGGCGGTCGCGCGGAAGGACCCCGAGAAGGCCGTGAAGAACGCGGCGCTGGTCGGGGACATGGGGCGGCAGGCGCTCACCGAGCTGCGGGAGATGTTGGGGGTGCTGCGGGCCGGGGAGCCGGTGCCGCGGCGGGCGGACCGGATGCCGTTGGAGGCGGTGGGGGTGGCCGCCGCGGCGGCGGCCTCCCGGGCCGAGGCGGAGGTGGAGGCCGGGCCGTGGCTCGCCGAGCTGGAGGATCTGGTCGGGCAGTCGCGGGAGGCCGGGATGGTCGTCGAGGTGTCCGTGGAGGGGGAGTCGCGGGGGTACGCGGCGGCGGTGGAGCAGACGGCCTACCGGGTCGTCCAGGAGGCGCTGACGAACGTGCACAAGCACGCGGCGGGCGCGAAGACGTACGTCCGGCTCGCGCATCGGGGCGCGGAAGTGGCGATGCAGGTGGAGAACGAGCCGCCACCGGAGCCGGGCGCTGCCGCGTCGGCGGGGCTGCCGTCCGGAGGAAACGGTTTGGTGGGCATGAAGGAACGTGTCGCCGGGCTCGGCGGCGTGTTCGTGTCGGGCCCGACGGACGCGGGCGGCTTCCGGGTATCGGCGGTGCTGCCGGCGGTGTTGTAGGGGGCGGAGTCGGGGCTGGCCCCACGCCCGCGTTGCGCGGTACCGGTCGCCACCCGGGGTGCCGGGCCCCTCTGGGTCGAACCCCGCTGGGCCGGAGCCCCCGGAGGGGGCGGGCGGGTGGGAGATGGGCGGGGTGCGGCTACAGGCGTGCGTGCCACGTTGCCCGGCGGACCGTTGGTGCCCAAGGGCGCGTCGCCGCCCGAGAGCGTCCCGCTGCGGGCGGCCAGGCCCGGTTACCTAGGCGGAGGTTGGCGGGCAGGTCCGGTTACCCCGGAGGAGGTCGGCGGCCAGGCCCGGTTACCCCTGCGGAGGTAGGCAACCCGGCCCGGTTACCCCGCACGGGGTCGGCAACCCGGCCCGGTCACCCCGGAGGGGACAGGCGTGGAGGCTGGAGGCCCGTGATCAGGGTCGAGAGGGCCTCGTCTATGTCGGGGCCCAGGTACCAGTCGCCGCTGTGGTCGAGGGCGAAGATGCGGCCCTCCGTGTCGATCGCCAGCAACGCCTCCGTGCCCGACTCCGCCCCCAGCGGCGCGAGTTCCGTGTCGAGGGCGCGGCCGAGGTCGCCGAGGGTGCGGGCCGCGTGGAGGCCGTGGAGGGGGTCCAGGTGCGGCTGGGCGGGGGCGATGTGCCGGCCGGGGCCCGTGGGTGTGAGGTGGAGGCCGCCGAATTCCGCCCAGGCCTCGACCGCCGCGGGGAAGACCGAGTGGCGGTGGCCGGCGGGGGAGACGTGCGTACGTAGCGCGTCCGCCCAGAACTCCGCCTGCTTGATGTCCCAGCGGCCCGGCTGCCATCCGGCGACCCGCAATGTGGCGTCGACCAGGTCGGAGAAGCGGGCGTCCTGGGAGGTGGGGTGGGGCATCAGTGCGCGGCCTCGTTGTCGTCGTGCGGGGTGTTGTCCGTTTCGGGGGCCACTACGTGGACGCCGAAGTGGGCCGTCAGCGCCGTACAGGCGCGGCAGGGTCGGGCGAAGCCGCCGTGCAGCGGGTCCCCGTCCTCGCGGATGCGCCGGGTGGTGAGCTTGGACTGCTTGAGGGCCTTGCGGGCCTCTCCGACGGTCATGGGCCGGCGGCGGGCCCGCTTCGACTTCTCCGCGCGCTCGGTGTCGCTCGCCGTGAGGTGCCGGGAGACGAGGATGGCCTCGGCGCAGCGCCCCGTGAAGCGGTCGCGCTGCGCGCTGGTCAACGTATCCAGGAAGTCCTGGACCAACGGGTGCAGGGACGGGGCCTTTTCGCCGCGGGCCGCCGTCGCGGTGAGGGTGGTGCCGCGCACGGAGAGGGCGGCGGCGACGGTGGGGAGTATGCCGTCCCGGCGCACGCCAAGGGTGGGTACGGCGCCGGCGTCGGTGGCGCTCCAGCCGACGCGCGGGTCGTCGCCGGGCTGCTCGTCCGCGGGTGCAGTTTCCTCTGCGGTACCGCTGCGCATCTGTTGTTTCCCCTCCTGCAGTTCCCCACTGCAATCCCCCTGGTTGCCTGCACAGACTGCCAAACGGGCCCGCGGGTGCGGAAGCCGGACCCCGATCTCGGCCCTGTCACGCCCGATCGTCACGTGGTGGTGATGCTCAGGTGACTGCTGGTCATGGAACCGGAGGCCCGGTGACCGGTGTCGCACAACCGCATAGGCTGTCGTTTGATTCGTACGGATCAGGAGCAGGTCCGGAACAGACCCGGGACAGCACCGGGACAGATCCGCAACCGTCACCAGCGCCGCAGGGGGCAACAGCCATGACGACAGGTCGGCTCGGGCAGCAGGCCGCGCCGCCGAACGCGGCTTATGCCGGGCAGGTCGTGCACTTCCCGGACCCGGTCCGCGCTGCCCGTCATCCGCGCGGAGTTCGCGTGGATGATGACGGTTTCCCGGATTTCTCCCCGTATGCCCGTGCCGTTGCGGAGATCGCGGATCCGCCGCAGGGCTTCGGTGTCGACGAGTTGCGGCTGACGGACTACGTGTCGGCGAACGCGGCGCTCGCCGCGTCCGGGCACGAACTGTGGGACATGATCCCGCCGGTGGCGACGCCGCACGGCTGGACGTGGCACCACGCGCGCGGCTCGCGGCGCCTCGAACTGGTTCCGGTCGAGGTGAAGGCGCTCCTTCGACACCACGGTGGTCTGGCGACGGCGCCGGTGGACCAGCACAAGCGTGGCACGCGGCCGTTGCAGGACACGCGGCCCGTGCACTTCGGTCTCCCGAAGTCCGGGGTCGCGGTGTCGGAGAGCCAAGTGCTCTCCGCGGAAGAGGACTTGGGGTTGCGGCTGCCGGGGGCGTACCGCTCGTTCCTGAAGGCGGGCGGCGGTTGTGCGCCCGTCGGGACGGGCCTGGACGCCGAGTTGGGCCTCCTGGTCGACCAGCCGTTCTTCACGGTGCGCGACGAGGCGGCCGTGAACGACCTGGTGTATGTCAACAAGTGTCTGCGCGATCACCTGACGAAGGACTATCTGGGTGTCGCGTTCGTGCAGGGCGGGTTGCTCGCCGTGCAGGTGCGGGGCGACGCGGTCGGCTCCGTGTGGTTCTGCGCGTACGACGACGCGCGGGACAGCGGCGAGACGGCGGTGCTGCCGGTGGCCGAGCGGGTGGAGCGGCTGCTGCTGCCCTGCGGTGCGGACTTCGACGGTTTTCTGTCCCGACTCGCGGGCAGTCCGCCGGAGTTGGAGACGGTGGCGAATCTGATGGTGGACGGCGGCTTCGCGCGTGCCGTTCCGGTCGCCGGTGGGGAGTGAGCTTGCGATGGTGACGTTCGCGCAGGCGCAGGAGCGCGCCGAGGAATGGATCAACGGGGAGATGCCCGCGTATCAGCACCGAGAGGTGCGGGTGCGGGAGTTCGAGCTGGGCTTCGTCGTGTGGGCGGAGGACCGGGAGGCCGGTCCGGTGTCCGACGGCGGGCGCCAGCGCCTGGTGATCGCGCGGGACAGTGGGGACGCCTCGCTGTGGCCCTCGCTGCCGGTGGGTGAGGTGATCCGGCGGTACGAGGAGGAGTACGGGCTGCCGGACGCGCCGGCCGAGCCGTCGGCTCCGCGGTCGCCGGAGCGGGTGGACCTGAACCAGACGTCGTTCCTGCTGACTCCTCCGGAGTGGTTGCAGGAGGAGGCGGACCGGCGTTCGGACGCGCCGGCCGAGCCGGTGGCTTCGGCTGCGCCGGGCCTGGCGAAGGCCGCGGCTTCGGCTCCGGCCGACGCGACGCCCGCGGATGCGGTTCCTGCGCGGGTCGACGCCGAGCCGCAGGACGCCGTGCCCCCGGTCCCGGTCCCGGCCGATGCGACGCCGTGGGCCGGTACGGACACGAACGGGATGGGCGACGAGGAGGACCGTTCGGTTCCGCTGCCCGACACGGTGTTCTCGCCGCCGCTCGCCGAGGACGCGCCGCCGCCCGGTGTCACGCCGGACGCGCAGACGGCCCGCATCGTGGGCCCCATCCCGCCGCCCCCTCCGCCGCCTCCGTCGGACGTCCCTGTGACGTACGCCAACCAGCAGGCCGCGCCCGACGCGGGTGCGCACCCCCCGTCGGCTCCCTCGTACGGCTTCCCGCCGGCTGCGTCCGACACGGGCTCCCAGCCTCCGTCGGCTCCGCCTGCTCCGGCTCCCTCGTACGGCTTCCCGCCGGCCGCGTCCGACACGGGCTCCCAGCCTCTGTCGGCTCCGCCCGCTTCTTCGTACGGTTTCCCGCCGGCTGCGTCCGACGCGGGTGCGCAGCCCCCCTCGGCTCCGCCTGCTCCGGCCCCTTCGTACGGTTTCCCGCCGGCGGCGTCTGACACGGGCTCCCAGCCTCCGTCGGCTCCGCCTGCTCCGGCTCCCTCGTACGGTTTCCCGCAGGCCGCGCCTGATGCGGGCTCCCAGCCTCCGTCGGCGCCGCCTGCCCCCACGGCCTCGTACGGCTTCCCGCAGGGTGCGCCCGACGCGGGTGGGCAGCCTCCGTCGGTGCCGCCCGTAGCTCCCGCTTCCGCCGAGCGGGCCGATTCCTATGGCTATCCGCAGGGCGCGGCCGGGGCCTCGTTCCCGCCGCCCGCTCCGGGGACCGCGGTTCCCGGGCCGCCGCCTCCGGGGGCTTCGTACGGTTACCCGCAGGACGGTCCCGGGGCCCGCGACGCCGGCGGTCGGCCGCTGCCGCCCGGTGCCGGTGACATCGCGAACGCCGCGACCAGCAAGGCCGAGCCCCCGCGGGGTGGCGGCGCGCAGACTCCGCCGCCGCCGGGACCGCCCGGTGCCCCGGCGGGTGGCTACGTCCCTACGCAGATGATGCCGCCGCCCGGCCCGGACGGGCCGCCGCAGACGCCCGGAGAGCCCGGCCCGCCCCCGCCTCCCGGTGCTCCCGGTGCTCCCGGCGAGGGCGTGCATCATGCCGCGACGATGCTCTCGGGTCCGCCTCCCGGCGGCCCCGTGGGGCAGGCCCCGCCTCCGCCTCCCGGAGCCCCTGGTGCTCCCGGCGAGGGCGTGCACCACGCCGCGACGATGCTCTCGGGCCCCGGCCCGCAGGGCCCCGACCCGTCGACTCCGCCCCCGCCCCCCGGCGCTCCCGGTGCTCCCGGCGAGGGCGTGCACCACGCCGCCACGATGCTCTCGGGCCCCGCCCCGCAGGGCCCCGGCCCCGGCCCCATGCCCCCGCCCGCTCCCGGTCAGCAGATTCCGGGCGCGCCCCCGGCGGCGTACGGGTATCCGCAGCCGCAGCAGCGTCAGCAGCCCGCCCAGCCGGCGGGGCAGCCGACCGTGGGGCCCGGCTATCAGGCCGTGCTGCGGTACCGCGCGCCCGACGGGTCCGAGCAGCAGCTCATCCGGCGGTCCGCGCCGGGGACGCCGCACCCGGAGTGGCAGATCTTCCACGAGCTGCGCGGCATGAGCGTGCCGCCGGACCAGGTTCTCGAACTCCACACGGAGCTCGAGTCCTGCTCGCTGCCCGGCGCGTACTGCTCGCGCATGATCCAGGAGCAGTGGCCGCAGGCGCGGATCACGTCGATCGCGCCGTACGGCACCGATCACGCGAGCCGTCAACAGGGCATGCAGCAGCTCCTCGCGCACCAGGGCGAGCTGCACCAGGTCGCCGACGGCCCGGCGCGCCCGGCCCCGGTGCGCGCCCCGCTGCAGCCCGCGCACCCCGCGCCCCCGGTCCCGCCGGAGGCGATCGCGCAGGAGCTGGCGGCGGCGTTCGGCCCCGGTGTGTTCCGGTTCGACCAGCGGGCCGTGTCGCGGCAGGGCGTCCCTGACACCGTGGCGCACACGCTCGTCGTCGCGGGTCTTCCGTCCGACTTCGGGCCGTTCTTCTGGGCGCAGGCCCAGCCGGGCCGCCCCGTGCCGACGCTCGCCGAGCTGGCGCAGGAGCGTGGCGTGCAGGCGGCGTCGGACGCGGGCTCGTACCTCGTGATGGGCAGCGACTTCGGCAAGGCGCTGTGCGTGCAGTACGGGACGGCGAACATCGTGGCCGTGCCGGTGGAGGCGGGGCCCGACGGCGCCCCGGCCCCGCCGCAGTTCGTGAACAGCGGGCTGCCGGAGTTCGCCCGCTCCATCGCCCTGCTGGGCCGGATGTGGCGGCTGCGCTTCGGGCTCAACCAGGAGCAGGCGGGCCGCTGGACCGTCGACTTCCAGGCGGAGCTGAGCGCGATCGACTCCGCGGCGCTCGGCTCGCCCGAGACCTGGTGGTCGGTGCTGCTGGAGCAGATGTGGGACGGGCTGCTGTAGGCGGCCGCGTACGGCGGTGACGGGGCGCTCGACCTGCGCGACGGGCCGGGCGCCCCGATCATGCGCACATGGCAGCTGAGTGGAGTGAGCCGACGACGGTGCGGGCGACGCGGCCGCGGCGGCGCTGGCCCCGGCGGGTCGGACTGACCCTGCTCGTCGTCCTCGTGGTGCTCGCCGCGTACGGCATCGGCCTGTATTTCTGGGCGGGTTCGCGGCTGCAGACCACGGACGCGTTCAGCGACTACGACGGCCGTCCGGCCGCGGGCGCGGGCACGAACTGGCTGCTGGTCGGTTCGGACTCGCGGGAGAACCTGACGCCCGAACAGCGCAAGGACCTGCACGTCGGCAACGACGAGGGCAATCGCACCGACACGATCATGGTGCTGCACTACGGGGACAACGGCCCGTATCTCGTCTCGATCCCGCGCGACTCGTACGTCTCGATCCCGGGGTACGGCAAGAACAAGATCAACTACGCGTACTCGGTGGGCGGCGCGAAGCTGCTCACGCAGACCGTGGAGCAGTCGACGGGGCTGCGCATGGACCACTACGCGGAGGTCAGCTTCCTGGGTCTCGTCGATGTCGTCGACTCGCTCGGCGGGGTCGAGATCTGTGTGGCCGACGGCGGCCTGCACGACGAGAAGTCGGGCGCCGACTTCGACGCGGGCTGCCAGACGATGAACGGCACGCAGGCCCTGCAGTACGCGCGTGCCCGCTACTCCGACCCGACCGGCGACCTGGGCCGGGTCAAGCGGCAGCAAGACCTGGTGGACGCGATCGCCCACAAGGCGCTCAGCCTGCGGGTGCTGGTTCCGCCGTGGAGGCTGATCCCGTTCATGAGCGCCTCGCTCGACGCGCTGACCGTCGACAAGGACACCGGGGTCGGCGCGCTGGCGAACATGGGCGTGAAGATGTCCGATCCGGCCTCGACGACGACCGTTCCTGTGGGCAGTGAGCCCGATGTTTCGGGGGTCGGGGACGTGGTGATGTGGAACGAGAGCGAGGCCGATCAGCTCTTCACCGCACTGCGCGAGGACAAGGCGATTCCGACTTTCGACGGCAATTGACGCATCCTGGACCGAGTGGGTCGACCTGGGCGTCACGTGTGTCGGAATGTGGCCGCCTCGGGTTGTTCCATCAAGATATGCGCCAATCGCGCAAAATGTCGTAGATCGGGCTTGCCGGTGCCGGTCGGTGCCTTGCCGGAGAGGGGATCCAGATGAGCGGTGCGGGTGGAGCGGAGTCGTCGCAGTACGGCTTCGTCGGCGTACGGGGTCGGGGGTATCGGCCCGAGCAGGTGGAGGCCGCCGCCGCCAAGCTCTCCGGGGAGCGGGACGAGGCCTGGGAGCGGGCCGCGCGCCTGACCGTCCTCGCCAAGGAGATGGAGGAGGAGGCCGAGCGGCTGCGTGAGGCCGTCGCGAACCTCGCCCCGCAGACGTACGAGACGCTCGGCAAGCGGGCCCAGTACCTCCTGGAGCTGGCCGAGGAGGAGGACACCGCCGTGCGTGGCGCCGCGCTGGCCGACGCGCAGGCCGAGGCCGATGCCGCACGCGCGGCGGCGGACGAGGCGCGTGACGACGCGCAGGCGCACTCCGACGAGGTGCGCGGCAAGGCGGAGGAGTACGCGCAGCGGCGTATCGCGGCCGGGCAGGCCGAGGCCGACGACATCCGGGTGTCCGCGCGGCGCGACGTGAAGGAGATGCGGGGCGAGGCGCTCGCGGCGCTGCGCGAGATGCGTGAGCGCACGGACGCGAACCTCGCCGACCAGGCCAAGGAGCACGCCGAGCGGATCGAGGAGGCGGACCGGGAGGCGGCCGAGCAGGTGGCCGCGTCCGAGGCGTGGGAGGCGGGCGCCGTCGCCGAGGCCGAGGAACGCCTTTCGGAGGCGAAGCGGGTGCTCGGTGAGACCGAGGAGGAGGCGCGGCACGGCCAGGAGGACGCGGAGGCCGCGGCGGCGGAGCTGCTCGCGCAAGCGCGTGCGCGTGCGGAGCGGATCGAGCGGGAGACGGAGTCGATCCTCGAGGGCCACGAGGGGGAGCGCGAGGAGATGCGGTCCCACATGGAACACGTCCGCGCCTCGCTGGCCACGCTTACGGGCAAGGCGTCCGCCGAGGCGGAGTGACACCCACCCGTCCCCACGCCACGGGGCTCTGCCCCGGACCCCGCTGCTCAATCGCCGCAGGGGCTTGAATGCTCCAGCCCCGCCGGCGATTGAGGCGACCCGGCCCGGCGGCGATTGGCATTTCCAGCCCCGCCGGCGTTTGAGGCGCGGGGGCCGGGGCGGAGCCCCGTGACGTGGGGGCGGACGAGTGCACCGTTAAGGTTGGGCGGTCGTCAAGTGGTGCGCGGATGCGAAAGGTTGAGTCGACATGGGTGATGGCCAGCTGCCACCGGAGGTGGAGCGCGGGGCGGTCCGGCGCATCACGATCGTGGGCGAGGACGTACTGCGCCGCCGCTGCGAACCCGTCACCGACACCCTCTTCGGCACGCCCGAACTCGACCGCCTGATCGACGACATGTTCGCCACGAACCACGTCGCGCACGGCGCGGCCATCGCCGCCAACCAGGTCGACGTGGACCTCCAGCTCTTCGTCTACGACATGGAGGACGACTGGGGTGTCCGGCACACCGACCACATCTGCAACCCCGTGCTCGACGAGCAGCCGCCGGCGGAGCGCAGGCTCGTCGACGACATGGAGGGCTGCCTCTCCGTGCCGGGCCCCTACAAGGCGGTGGCGCGCGCCGACCACGCCGTCGTGCGCGGCCAGGACAAGGACGGCAACCCGATCGTCGTCGAGGGCCGCGGCTACTTCGCCCGCTGCCTCCAGCACGAGACGGACCACCTGTACGGCCGCCTCTACATCGACCGCCTCGCCAAGCGCGAACGCCGGGACGCGCTGCGGGAGATGGAGGAGCTGAAGGACGGCGTACTCACGCGCCGTGCCGAGTTGGCGGAGCGGCTCGGGAAGTAGCGCCCGGGGGCGCTCTCAGCGCCGCGTGCTCTCGCTCGGCGCCGTCGCCGAGCCCGCCAGGATCCACGCCTCCACGGCCTCGTACTGCTGCCGCTGGGTGTCGGCCCTGCGCCGGTCCGTGAGGACCGTGCCGAGCCAGCCGAACAGGAAGCCCAGCGGGATGGACACGACGCCCGTCGTCGTGAACGGGAACCAGTTGAAGTCCATGCCGGGGAACGCCGAGGTCGGCGAGCCCGACACCAGGTTGGTGCCGGTCATCAGGACGACGCAGGCCGCCGTCCCGCCGAGCAGCGTCCACAGCAGACCCGCGCGCGTGTAGCGGCGCCAGAAGAGGCTGTAGACGAGGGCCGGTGCGAGGGCGGAGGCGCCCAGGCAGAACGAGAGCGTGATCAGTGGTTGCAGATTGCGGTGCTGGAACGCGCAGGCCAGGGCGATCGCGAAGGCGCCGACGCCGAGGGCGGACATTCGGGCGATGGTCAGTTCCGAACGGTCCGTCAATCCCCGCTTGCTGTACGCGATCACGTCGTGCGCGAGGGAGTTCGCGCAGGCCAGGATCATGCCCGCGACCGAGGCGAGCAGCGTCAGGAACAGCGCCGTGGTGACGGTGGTGAACAGCAGGGACTCGCCCGTGCTCGTCGTCGCGCCGAAGACGGCCCGCGCCCCGAGCAGATAGGCCGTGTTGCCCTGCCGGTCCGCCTGCGTGATCGCCTGGCTGCCGAGCATCGCCGTCGCGCCGAAGGCGACCACGGAGATGATCAGGACGAACAGGCCGACCGCGGACACCGCCCAGGTCATCGAGCGGCGCACCTCGCGCGCGTGCCGGGCCGTGTACATGCGCATCGTGACGTGGGGCAGCGCGGCCCCGCCGACGACCACCGTCAGCTCCGAAGTGATCATGTCGAGGCGGGGTGCGGGGCCGTGCGTGAACTGGAGGCCCGAGCTCAGATAGGCGTTGCCCGCGCCGCTGCCGCGGGCGGCGGCCGCGAGCAGGGTTCCGGGGTCCCAGTCGAAGCGGCGCAGGACGAGCAGGGCGATCACCAGGCCCGAGCCGAGCAGCATCACGATCTTGAAGATCTGAATGACGGCGGTGCCCTTCATGCCGCCGATCACCGCGTAGCTGATCATGAGTGCGCCGAGCGCGATCACGCCGGCCGTTTTGAAGATCTCGTTGGTGAAGCCGAGCAGGAACGCCAACAGGTCGCCCGCGCCCGCCAGTTGGACCAGCATGATGGGCATCAGGGCGGCGATCGTGGCCGCGCAGGCCGCCATCCGCACGGAACGGCCCGGCATTCGCCGCGCCAGCGTGTCGCCCATCGTGAACCGGCCCGCGTTGCGCAGTGGTTCGGCCAGCAGGAACATCAGCAGCATCAGGGAGAGCGCCGTGCTCAGGGCGAGCACCACGCCGTCGTAGCCGAGCAGCGCGATGATGCCGCCGGTGCCGAGGACGGTGGCCGCTGAGATGTAGTCGCCCGCGATGGCCAGGCCGTTGCGGATCGGGCCGAGGCGGCCGAAGCCCGTGTAGAACTCCTCGAGGCCGTCGCGGTCGGGGCCGGTCAGGACGCACAGCAGCAGCGTGATCGTCGCCACCGCGGTGAACGCGACCAGGGACATGGCGTCGGTGGACGCGGCGGCGACGGCCGGACCCGTGGTCATCGCGCGTAGCCCCCGCCCTTGCGGCACTGACGGCGGATCCGGTGGACGAGCGGGTCCACGCGGCGTCGCGCCGAGTACTCGTACAGGACCAACGCCAGGCAGGTGACCGGGAGTTGGCACAGGCCGATGAGCAGTCCCGTGGAGAGGCCGCCGGTGGCCGAGCGGTTCATGAGGCCCGGTGCGAACGCGGAGAGCAGCAGGAACAGCGTGAAGTACCCGAGGGCGGTGAGGGTGGCGACGCGGCGCTGCCAGCGGTAGGCGGTGCGCAGCAGGCGCAGTTCGCCGCTGGGTGCGTCGGGATGGCGCGGAAGGCGGTGCGAGTGGGGGTGAGCGGGGGCGCGCGTGTGGGGAGGGGGGTACGCCTGGAACGGATAGGGCTGCGACGGGTGCGGCTGGGACGACATCCCTGTTCTCCTTGCGTGGCTCGGGTCCGCCGGGGACTGGGCGGACCGCAGGGAGTGTGTGGGGAGCCGGAACGTTACTCGTAGGTAGACGAGTTGGGGAGCGTTTGGGTGAACGATCAGTCGGTGCCGGGCGACTTTTCTTGTACGTGAGGTGAGTGTTGCTGGTGGGGGAGTTGTGCCGCGGATGACTTTTCCTGCCCGCTCTTCTCCGCTACGGGATCGGGAGCCTCCGATTCCAGGACGGGAAAGCGCCGCGGGGCCAGCGTCAGGAGAACGAGCAGGGCGACTCCGGCGGCGCAGGCCGCGCCGACGTACACCGAGTCGACCGCCGCGTCGATCGCCCGGCGCACCTCGTCGGCGCCCGAGTCGCGCGCCACCGCGTCGAGGTCGGCGCCGGAGCCGAGGCGCCCCGCGATCACCCCGTTGGCGACCGCTCCGAAAGCGGCGGCGCCGACCGTCTGCCCGATCTGCCGGTAGAAGAGGACCGACGCGGTGGCGGTGCCGCGCTCCGCCCAGCCGACCGTGGACTGCACGCCGACGATGAGCGGGAGCTGGAAGAGACCGAGGGCCGCGCCGAGCAGCAGGCTGAGCAGCGTGGGCTGCCAGACCTCACCCGGATACGGCAGCAGCAGCGGGAACGCGGCGAGCAGCACCAGCGCCCCCGCCATCCCGATCGCGGCCGTGTCCCGGAAGCCGATCCTGCGGTACACGTGCTGGCTCAGGGCCGCCGAGACCGGCCAGCTCAGCGTCATGACGGAGAGCACGAAGCCGGCGGCCGTGGGGGACAGGCCGAGGACGGACTGTGCGTACGTCGGCAGGAACGCGGTCGGCGCCACCATCAGCAGGCCCATCGCGCCGAGCGCCAGGTTGACCGCCGCGATGGTGCGCCGCCGCCACACCCAGCCCGGCAGGATCGGCTCGGCCACCCGCCGCTCGATCAGGAAGACGGCGCCGATGAGCGCAACTCCCGTACAGAGCAAGGCGATCGAGGGGACCGACCCCCACGCCCACGCGACCCCGCCCTGCACCAGCCAGGTCAGCAGCGCCCCGCCGGCCGCGAACACCGCGAGCGCGCCCGCCCAGTCGATCCGCGGCCGCGCCGCGTTCTCCCGGTCCGCCCGGGGTTCGTGCAGGTGCCGTACGAGGAGGAAGAGCGCGACGGCGCCGACCGGCAGGTTGATCAGGAAGATCCAGCGCCAGCCCGCGAACGAGGCGAGCAGCCCGCCGAGCGCCGGGCCGAGGACCGACGAAGTGGCCCACACGGTCGACAACTTGGCCTGGATCTTGGGGCGTTCCTTCAGGGGGTAGAGGTCGGCCGCCAGGGTCTGCACGGTGCCCTGGATCGCGCCGCCGCCCAGGCCCTGCACCACCCGGAAGGCGATCAGGGCGCCCATGTTCCACGCGGACGCGCACAGCAGCGAGCCGACCAGGAACAGCACGCTGCCCGCGATCAGCACGGGCTTGCGGCCGAAGGTGTCCGACAGCTTCCCGTACACGGGGAGGGTGACGGTGACCGCGAGCAGATAGCCCGAGAACAGCCAGGAAAAGACGGAGAAGCCGCCGAGGTCGCCGACGATCTGCGGCACCGCGGTCGAGACGATGGTCGTGTCGAGCGCGGCGAGCGCCATGCTCAGCATCAGCGCGGCGACGACGGCTCCGCGGCGTCGGTCGGTGGTCCCCTGCATGTGTTCCCCCTGCACGTATCTACGTCAGGAGCTTATGCGGGTGGAGGCGCCCCTGAGTAGACGTCCACCGAGGGGTGGACCTCCCCTAAGGGGACCTCCGTACAAGGGGCCAGGGGCGGTTCGTCCCGATGGAGGACGAGCGGGCGCAGGGGGGTTCGTAGCGTTTGGGTGGTGGGGTTTTCCCCCGGAAAAGACGGGGCTTTTCCACAACGCGCCGGGGTACCCCGCTCCACCAGACTTGGCCGCACAAGGCGTTGATCCCACGCATCCGAGGCGTGACCGACTTAGGAGACTTACCGTGACTACGGCTGCAACCATTCCCGGGTACAGGGACACTGGACAGAGTTCGGCCGTCGCCGCGCGGGCGCTTCAGCTCGTGAAGGCGTACGGGACGGGGGAGACCCGAGTCGTCGCGCTCGACCATGTCGACGTGGACATCGCCCGCGGCCGGTTCACCGCGATCATGGGCCCTTCGGGCTCCGGTAAGTCGACGCTGATGCACTGCCTGGCGGGCCTGGACACGGTCACGTCCGGGCAGATCTTCCTCGACGAGACCGAGATCACCGGCCTCAAGGACAAGAAGCTCACCAAGCTGCGCCGGGACCGCATCGGCTTCATCTTCCAGGCGTTCAACCTGCTGCCGACGCTGAACGCGGTCGAGAACATCACGCTCCCGATGGACATAGCGGGCCGCAAGCCGGACGCCGCGTGGCTGCGCCAGGTCGTCGAGACCGTGGGGCTCGCCGACCGCCTGAAGCACCGGCCCACGCAGCTCTCCGGCGGACAGCAGCAACGGGTCGCCGTGGCCCGGGCGTTGGCCTCCCGGCCGTCGATCATCTTCGGTGACGAGCCGACCGGAAACCTCGACTCGCGCGCCGGCGCCGAGGTCCTCGGCTTCCTGCGCCGCTCCGTCGACGAGCTGGGCCAGACGATCGTGATGGTCACGCACGACCCGGTGGCCGCCTCGTACGCGGACCGCGTCCTCTACCTCGCCGACGGCCGCATCGTCGACGAGATGGCGCGCCCGACCGCCGAGGCCGTCCTCGACCGCATGAAGGACTTCGACGCCCGAGGTCGCACATCATGAGTGCCAACACGGTCATGAAGACCTCGCTGCGCAACTTCGTCGCGCACAAGGGCCGGATGGCCCTCTCGGCGGTCGCCGTGCTGCTCTCGGTCGCCTTCGTCACGGGAACCCTCGTGTTCACCGGCACGATGGACAAGACCTTCGACAAGCTCTTCAGCGCCACCGCGTCCGACGTCACCGTCAGCCCCAAGGGCTCCGGGACCGAGGGCAGCGACACCGGGCGGCCCGAGTCGCTGCCCGCGTCCGCGCTCGCGGCCGTGAAGAAGTCCGAGGGCGTCAAGTCGGCCGAGGGCGCGGTCAGTTCGATGAACGTGACCGTGGTGAACTCCGACAACAAGAACATGGGGTCCACCACCGGCGCACCGACCATCGCGGGCAACTGGACGCACAACGACCTGCGGTCCATGGAGATCACCACCGGGCACTCGCCGCGCGGCCCCACCGAGGTCATGGTCGACTCCGACACGGCGGACAAGCACCACCTGAAGCTGGGCGACGAGCTGCGCACCATCGCCGCCACCGGCGACTTCAAGGCGAAGATCACCGGCATCGCCGCCTTCAAGGTGACCAACCCCGGCGCGGCCGTCGTCTACTTCGACACCGCGACCTCCCAGCGTGAACTCATTGGAAAGACCGGGCAGTTCACCCAGATCAACGTCGCCGCGGACAGCGGCGTCAGTGACACGCAGCTCAAGAAGGACGTCGCCGCGGCTCTCGGCACCGGCGGCGCGTACAAGATCCAGACCCAGCAGGAGACCGCGGATGCCAACGCCGCGGACGTCGGCTCCTTCATGGACGTCATCAAGTACGCCCTGCTCGGCTTCGCCGGCATCGCCTTCCTCGTCGGCATCTTCCTGATCATCAACACGTTCTCGATGCTGGTCGCCCAGCGCACCCGCGAGATCGGCCTGATGCGCGCCCTCGGCTCCTCGCGCAAGCAGGTCAACCGCTCGGTGCTGGTCGAGGCGCTGCTGCTCGGCGTCGTCGGCTCGGTGGTCGGCGTCGGCGCGGGCGTGGGCCTGGCCGTCGGCCTGATGAAGCTCATGTCGTCCATGGGCATGGAGCTGTCCACCGGCGACCTCACCGTGAAGTGGACGACCCCGGCGATCGGCCTGCTGCTCGGCATCGTCGTCACCGTCCTCGCCGCGTATCTGCCGGCCCGCCGCGCGGGCAAGGTCTCCCCGATGGCCGCGCTGCGCGACGCGGGCACCCCGGCCGACGTCAAGGCGGGGGCCGTACGCGCAGTCATCGGCCTCGTCCTCACGGGCGGCGGCGGGTACGCGCTGTACCTCGCCGCGCAGGCCGACAAGGCGAGCGAGGGCTCGCTGTTCCTCGGCGCGGGGATCGTCGCCTCGCTCATCGGTTTCGTCGTCATCGGCCCGCTGCTCGCCGGCATCGTGGTCCGCGCCATCAGCGCCGTGCTGCTGAGGATGTTCGGCTCGGTGGGCCGCATGGCCGAGCGCAACGCGCTGCGCAACCCGCGCCGCACCGGCGCCACGGGCGCGGCCCTGATGATCGGCCTCGCGCTCGTCGCCTGCCTCTCCGTCGTCGGCTCCTCGATGGTGGCCTCGGCGACCGACCAGCTCGACAAGTCGGTCGGCGCGGACTTCATCGTCGAGCCGAGCAACGGCGACATCACACCGCAGGCCGCCGCGGCCATGAAGAAGGTCCAGAAGGGCGGGAGCGTCTCCCATGTCACCGAGGTCAAGTTCGTCAAGGCGACACTGACCACCCCCTCCGGCGCCAAGGAGAAGGAGGAGATCTCCGCGGCGAGCCCGAGCTACGCCGAGGACCTGCGGCGCGACATGACCTCCGGGCAGCTCTCGGCGGCGTACGGGAAGAACGCGATGTCGGTCGGCTCGGAGTTCGCCGAGCGCCACCACATCAAGGCCGGTGACACGATGACCGTCGCCTTCGACCACGGGCGGACCGCCAGGCTCAAGGTCGCGGCGATCACCTCGGACGAGGACACGGTCTTCGACAAGGGCGCGATGTACACGAACGTCGCGACGGCCACGCGATACCTGCCGGCGGACCGGGTGCCGCTGAACGGGATGATGTTCGCGAAGGCGGAGCCCGGCAAGGCCGACCAGGCGTACAAGGCACTCAAGGCCTCCGTCGCCGCCGACCCGACCGTCAAGGTCAAGGACCAGACCGACTACAAGCAGACGCTGAAGGACCAGATAGGCCAGCTCCTGAACATGATCTACGGGCTGCTCGCGCTCGCGATCATCGTGGCGGTGCTCGGCGTCGTGAACACGCTGGCCCTCTCGGTGGTCGAGCGAACCCGCGAGATCGGCCTGATGCGGGCCATCGGCCTCTCGCGCCGCCAGCTGCGCCGCATGATCCGCCTGGAATCGGTGGTCATCGCCGTCTTCGGCGCACTCCTCGGCCTCGGGCTCGGCATGGGCTGGGGCGCCACCGCACAGAAGCTGCTCGCCCTGGAGGGCCTCGGCGTCCTGGAGATCCCCTGGCCGACGATCATCGCGGTCTTCATCGCCTCCGCCTTCGTGGGCCTCTTCGCGGCCCTGATCCCGGCCTTCAGGGCAGGCCGCATGAACGTCCTGAACGCAATCGCGACGGAATAGCCGTCCGGCCTCCTGCCCCCGCGGAACTTCATCCGCGGGGGCCTTTGGGCGGCTGGGCCATTCAAGCCCCTGCGGCGCTTGAGCAGCGGGGTCCGGGGCGGAGCCCCGATCTTTTCAGCCCCGCCGGCGTTTGAGGCGCGGGGTCCGGGGCAGAGCCCCGAGTCCGCAACCCCGGGTAGCCGGAAACGTTCAAACGGGTGAGCCCCCGGAGGACGACGTACGCTGGAACCCCCGGCCCGTACCACGTGTCGGGCCCTTCGCGTTGCCCACTGACCCGGGACGGATCTTCTCCATGAGCCTGCACGGACTGCTCGACGCCGTCGTCAAGGACGCGGCCCTCGCTGAAGCGGTGAAGGCCGCGGGGGACGGCAACCGGATGCACGTCGACCTGGTGGGCCCACCCGCGTCCCGCCCCTTCGCGATCGCCGCGCTCGCCCGCGAGGCGAAGCGCCCCGTCCTGGCGGTGACCGCCACCGGGCGCGAGGCCGAGGACCTGGCCGGCGCGCTGCGCTCGCTGCTGCCGGAGAGCGGCATCGTCGAGTACCCGTCGTGGGAGACGCTGCCGCACGAGCGGCTCAGCCCGAGGTCGGACACCGTCGGCCGCCGCCTCGCCGTGCTGCGCCGCCTCGCCCACCCCACCTCCGACGACCCGGAGACGGGCCCGGTCTCCGTCGTCGTCGCGCCCATCCGCTCCGTGCTGCAGCCGCAGGTCAAGGGCCTCGGCGACCTGGAGCCCGTGGCCCTGCGCAGCGGGCAGAGCGCCGACCTGGAGGAGACCGTCCAGGCGCTGGCCGCGGCGGCGTACGCCCGGGTCGAACTCGTGGAGAAGCGCGGCGAGTTCGCCGTGCGCGGCGGCATCCTCGACGTCTTCCCGCCGACCGAGGAGCACCCCCTCCGTGTCGAGTTCTGGGGCGACGACATCGAGGAGATCCGGTACTTCAAGGTCGCCGACCAGCGCTCCCTCGAAATCGCCGAGCACGGCCTGTGGGCCCCGCCCTGCCGCGAGCTGCTGCTCACCGCCGACGTCCGCGCCCGCGCGGCGGACCTCGCAGAGCAGCACCCTGAGCTGGGCGAACTGCTCGGCAAGATCGCCGAGGGGATCGCCGTCGAGGGCATGGAGTCCCTCGCCCCCGTCCTCGTCGACGACATGGAGCTGCTGCTCGACGTGCTGCCGGCCGGATCGATGGCCATGGTCTGCGACCCCGAGCGCGTACGGACCCGGGCCGCCGACCTCGTAGCCACCAGCCAGGAATTCCTCCAGGCGTCGTGGGCCGCATCCGCCACCGGCGGCAAGGCCCCCATCGACGTAGGGGCGGCGTCCCTGTGGGCCATCGCGGACGTCCGGGACCGGGCGCGCGAGCTCGGGATGATGTGGTGGTCGGTGTCCCCGTTCGCGGCGGACACCGTGGACGGGGAGGCGGACACCCTTCAGCTCGGCATGCACGCTCCGGAGACGTACCGCGGTGACACCGCCCGCGCGCTCGCCGACACCAAGGGCTGGCTCGCCGACGGGTGGCGCGCGGTCTACGTCACCGAGGGCCACGGCCCCGCGGCCCGCACCGTCGAGGTGCTCGGCGGCGAGGGCATCGCGGCCCGCCTGGAGAAGGACCTCGGCGAACTCGCCCCGTCCGTCGTCCAGGTGTCCTGCGGCAGCCTCGAATTCGGCTTCGTGGACCCGGGGTTGAAGCTCGCCGTCCTCACCGAGACCGATCTCACCGGGCAGCGGGCCGCAGGCAAGGAAGGCGCCCGCATGCCCGCGCGGCGCCGCAAGACGATCGACCCGCTCACCCTCGAATCCGGCGACTACATCGTGCACGAGGCGCACGGTGTGGGCCGCTACATCGAGATGGTGCAGCGCACGGTGCAGGGCGCGACCCGCGAGTACCTCGTCGTCGAGTACGCGCCCGCCAAGCGCGGCCAGCCCGGCGACCGCCTCTACATCCCCACGGACCAGCTGGAGCAGATCACCAAGTACGTGGGTGGTGAGGCCCCGACGCTGCACCGCCTGGGCGGCGCCGACTGGACGAAGACGAAGGCGAAGGCGAAGAAGGCGGTCAAGGAGATCGCCGCCGACCTGATCAAGCTGTACAGCGCGCGCATGGCGGCGCCCGGCCACGCCTTCGGCTCGGACACCCCCTGGCAGCGGGAGCTGGAGGACGCGTTCCCGTACGTGGAGACGCCCGACCAGCTGACCACGATCGCCGAGGTCAAGGAGGACATGGAGAAGACGGTCCCGATGGACCGGCTGATCTGTGGCGACGTCGGCTACGGCAAGACGGAGATCGCGGTCCGCGCCGCGTTCAAGGCGGTCCAGGACGGCAAGCAGGTCGCGGTCCTCGTACCGACGACCCTCCTCGTGCAGCAGCACTTCGGCACGTTCACCGAGCGGTACGGCCAATTCCCCGTCAGCGTCAAGGCGTTGAGCCGCTTCCAGACGGAGACCGAGTCGAAGGCGACGCTCGAAGGACTGCGGGACGGCTCGGTCGACATCGTCATCGGCACGCACCGCCTGTTCTCCTCCGAGACCAAGTTCAAGGACCTGGGCCTCGTCATCGTCGACGAGGAGCAGCGCTTCGGTGTCGAGCACAAGGAGCAGCTGAAGAAGCTGCGGGCCAACGTCGACGTGCTGACGATGTCGGCGACCCCCATCCCCCGTACGCTCGAAATGGCGGTCACCGGCATCCGCGAGATGTCGACGATCACGACGCCGCCGGAGGAGCGCCACCCGGTCCTGACCTTCGTCGGCCCGTACGAGGAGAAGCAGATCGGCGCCGCGATCCGCCGCGAACTGCTCCGCGAGGGCCAGGTCTTCTACATCCACAACCGGGTCGAGTCCATCGACAGGGCGGCGGCCAGGCTCCGGGCGATCGTGCCGGAGGCGCGGATCGCGACGGCGCACGGCCAGATGTCCGAACAGGCCCTGGAACAGGTCGTCGTGGACTTCTGGGAGAAGAAGTTCGACGTCCTCGTCTCGACGACGATCGTCGAGTCCGGCATCGACATCTCCAACGCGAACACGCTGATCGTGGAGCGCGGCGACAACTTCGGCCTGAGCCAGCTCCACCAGCTGCGCGGCCGCGTGGGCCGAGGCCGCGAGCGCGGCTACTCCTACTTCCTCTACCCGCCCGAGAAGCCCCTGACGGAGACCGCGCACGAACGCCTCGCCACCATCGCCCAGCACACGGAGATGGGCGCGGGCATGTACGTCGCGATGAAGGACCTGGAGATCCGCGGCGCCGGAAACCTGCTCGGCGGCGAGCAGTCCGGGCACATCGCGGGCGTCGGCTTCGACCTGTACGTACGCATGGTGGGCGAGGCGGTCGCGGACTACCGCGCCTCGCTCGAAGGCGGCGTCGAGGAGGAGCCGCCGCTGGAGGTCAAGATCGAGCTCCCGGTCGACGCGCACGTCCCGCACGACTACGCGCCCGGCGAGCGCCTGCGCCTCCAGGCCTACCGCGCCATCGCCTCCGCGAACACGGAGGACGACGTCAAGCAGGTCCGCGAGGAACTCGTCGACCGCTACGGCAAGCTGCCGGAACCGGTGGAGAACCTGCTGCTCGTGGCGGGCCTGCGGATGCTGGCGCGGGCCTGCGGGGTCGGCGAGATCGTGCTCCAGGGCAACAACATCCGCTTCGCGCCGGTGGAGCTGCGGGAGTCCCAGGAACTCCGCCTCAAGCGCCTCTACCCCGGCACGGTCATCAAGTCGGCCACCCACCAGCTCCTCGTGCCGCGCCCGAAGCCGAAGAAGATGGGCGGCAAGCCGGTGGTCGGCCGGGAACTGCTGGCGTGGGTCGGGGAGTTCCTGACGACGATCCTGGGTTCGTAGCACCTGGAGTCTCAGCGGCGACGGTGGTGGGCCCGGACCCTTGCGGGGGTCCGGGCCCACCACCGTCTTCCGCGTTCCGGGCCGCCGCGGTCCGTGCATGCGCTATCTTTCTCCCCCGATCCTTCACATTTCCATCACATACGGGATGCGCATGTCGTACACACCAGCCCCGCCGGCTGCTCCCCGGGGCGGCGAGCCCCTTGCGAACTTCGGCGCCCGATGCGCCGGACGGGCCCTCATAGCCGTGCTCAGCTTCGGCCTGCTCGCCTGGCTGCCCTTCGCGTGGACCGCGCTGCGCCGGCGCTCGGCGGGGGACGCGGGGCTCGCCGCCGTCGCGTTCGTCGGCGCGGTGGTGGCCGTGGTGATCGGCACCGGTGGCGCCGGAGCGGTCGTGGCCGTCGTTCTCGCCCTCGGCGGGGCCGTCCTCGCCGGACTGCGCACGCCGCGCACGCGGATGGTCCAACAGCCGTCGCTGGGCGGGTCGTTGGCGGCCGTCGCCGGAGCCGCGGTCGCCCTGATGGTCGCCGTGGGCGTCTTCGGCGCCGGTACGTCCCCGAAGACCGATGACGTCGCCGACTCGCGGTCGGTGCGTCCCGCCGCGTCCACGACGACGCCCGCCCCGGTCACGTCCTCGCCGCGGCCGTCCGCCACGCACAGCGCGACGCCGAGTGCGACACCGAAGCCGACGCACTCGGCGACCCCGACCCCGACGCCCACCCCGACCCGCACCAAGACGCAGGCCCCGGCCCCGACGCCCACCAGGACCAAGGCCCCGCCGCCCGCCCCCACGCACTCCAGGACGCAGGCTCCGGCCGCCCCGGCCTGCGAGATCGTCTCCAGCGCGGGCAACTGCTACAGCGCGGGCCAGTTCTGCCGCAACGCCGACGTCGGGAGCACCACGCACGCCGAGAACGGCCGGATCATCAAGTGCGCCTCGGACGGCAGCCGCAACCGCTGGGTCAACACCTGACGGACACCTGCGACAGCGCCGCCGCCAGCCGCTCCCGCACCGCCACCTGCGCCGTGCTCCGCCGGCCGATGCCGGTGCCCGCGCCGGTGACGACGGCCGTGCGCCGGGCCGTGGCGGTGTTCGTGGTGTTCATGCGGGGATCGTCCGACCTTGACGCCAGTGACAACGTCGAGTCGAATCGGCCCGCAGGCGATGTCGGTTGATCGGGAAGAGTGGTCGTGGCGGACAGCCGTGAGGGTACGTCGGCGGGCAGCGGGAAGGCCGCGCGCGATGAGGGTCCGGCGTCGGTGCGGATCGCGCACATCGCCGCGTTGGCGGGAGTGTCGGTGCCGACGGTGTCGCGGGTGCTCAACGGCAGGCCGGGGGTGTCCGACGGGACCCGGGCCCGGATCGAGGAACTGATCAGCGAGCACGGATACCGCAAGACCTCCGACAACAGGCAGAAGTTCGTGGAGCTGATCTTCCGCGAGCTGAAGAGCATGTGGGTGGGGGAGATCATCCGCGGCGTCGAGGAGGTGGCCCGCAGGAACCGGGCCGGTGTCATCGTCTCCAAGTTCGGCCTGCACGACGCGGACGCCTCGGTCGACGACACCGTGGGGCGGCGCCCGCTGTGCGTACTGTCGGTGTTCCAGCTCCCCGAGGCGGAGCGCGAGCGGCTCAGGGCGAAGGGCATCCCGTACGTCGTCTTCGACCCGATGGACGACGTGCCCGACGGCGTCCCCTACGTCGGCGCCACCAACTTCAAGGGCGGCCGGTCGGCGACGCGCCACCTGATCGCCCTCGGCCACCGGCACATCGCCCTGATCGGCGGCCCCGACCACGCGTTCTGCCTTGCCAGGGCGGCCGGTTACCGATCCGCGATGGAGGCGGCCGGGCTGCCCGTGGACCCGGACGCGACGGTCCGTGGGCCGCTCACGCGCGAGGGCGGCCAGGCCGCGGCCCGGGCGCTGCTGGGCCGCCCCGACCGGCCCACCGCGATCGTCACCGCCAACGACATGCAGGCACTCGGCGTCTACCAGGCGGCGCGCGAGGCCGGGCTGCGCGTCCCGCAGGACCTGAGCGTGGTCGGCTTCGACGACATGCCGGTCGCCGTCTGGGCCGATCCGCCGCTGACGACGGTGCGCCAGCCGCTCGACGAAATGGCCGCCTCCGCAACGGAGTTGGCCCTCGCGCTGGGCCGTGGGGAGCGGGTGCGGCAGCTCGGTGTGGAGATCGCCACGGAACTCGTGGTCCGCGAGAGCACGGCGGCGCCGCGGAGTTGAGCGCTGCCGCGCCGACCGGATTTTTTCTCCGTCCTCCAAGTCGCCCGCTCACCAGTGGTGTTGAAACTTTCCCGCAAGAGTTTCGGTCCAGCTGCCGAAACAATTGCGCGAGAAGCGTTGACCGCTCACCGTCAAGCCCTCCATCATTCCTACGTCCGAAGGCCCGGCCGTCGTCCGGTATTTCGACCAATGGCGGCCTGAGCTGCACGCATGCGCACCCCCCCACACCCAAGGAGTTCACGCATGTCGTTGAAGCGACGTACCTTCCTCGGCCTGACCGCGGCCGCGACGGCGGGGCTGAGCGTCCCCCTGCTCGACTCCGGGCTGCACCCGGCCTCGGGGGCCGAACAGGCCGCGCCCGCACAGCAGTTCGCGATCGGAGTGCGCCAGTTCAACTGGAGCCGCGGCAGCCGCTCCCTGTTCACCAAGGTCTTCTACCCGACCCCCGGCGCCCCCGGCGGCGCCCCCGTTCCCGACGCCCCGCTCGCCGACGGCGTGTTCCCCGTCGCGGAGTGGAACCACGGCGCGTACGGCAACTCCGACTCGTACGCCTCGCAGACCCACGCGATAGCCTCCGCCGGCTTCATCTGTCCGGCCCCCTCGATCTCCGACAACACCAACATCGGCTCCGTATACGGCGGGGAGTGGTCGAAGGACGTCTCCGAGGTCCTCACCCGGACCCTGGCCCTGAACCAGAGCGGCCCCTTCGCCGGGCACATCGACACGGCGGCGGGCGTCGGCGTCTCCGGGCACTCGATGGGCGGCATGACCATCCACGGCCTGCTGACCGCCTGGCCCGACGACCGGATCGTCGCCGCCGTACCGGTCGCCTGCGTCGACATGGGCACCCCCGCCGCCTCGGTCCACGCGGGCACGCTGTTCATCCACGGCGACAAGGACCCGACCTGCGACTACGCCCTGGCCCGGCGGGCGTACGCGGAGCTGCCGGCGACCAAGGCGTTCCTCACCCACCTCGGCGCGGACCACGCCTCGTACCTGAACCCGGGGTTCCCCACCTTCGACCGGACCCAGAACACCCTCGTGGACTGGTTCCGCTGGCGCCTGTACGACGACACCGCCGCCCGCGACCGGCTCGCCGCCGACGCCACCGGCGACGGCACGCGCTGGGAAGCCGCCCTGTCCTGAGCCCCACAAGGCCCCCCACCAGAGAGGGAAGCGCCATGACCGACAGCTCCTCCAGAACCCGCACCTCACGACGGACCAGATCCGTGCTCGTCGCCGCGGCGGCCGGCGCCCTCGCGGCAGCCGCCGCCCTGACCCTGTCGCCCACCGCCCAGGCCGCCGACACGCTCGGTGGCGCGGCCGCCGAGCACGGCAGGTACTTCGGCGCCGCGGTCGCCCCGCGCCTCGGCGAGAGCGACTACGAGTCCACGCTCAACCGCGAGTTCTCCAGCGTCGTCGCCGAGAACGCGATGAAGTGGGACGCCACCGAGCCGAGCCCGAACCAGTTCAACTTCAGCGGCGGCGACGACCTCGTCAACTACGCACAGCAGCGCGGCAAGTTCGTCCGCGGCCACGCCCTCGTCTGGCACGCCCAGCAGCCCGGCTGGGTCCAGGGGCTGACCGGCGACAGCCTGCGCCAGGCCATGCGCAACCACATCACCAAGGTCGCGGGACACTACGCGGGCAAGATCGACACCTGGGACGTGGTCAACGAGGCGTACGAGTGGGACGGCAGCCGACGCCAGTCCAACCTGCAGAAGCAGCTCGGCGACGGCTGGATCGAGGACGCCTTCCGCACCGCGAAGGCGGCCGACCCCAAGGCCAAGCTCTGCTACAACGACTACGGCACCGACGGCGTCAACGCCAAGAGCGACGCCATCTACCGGATGGTCAAGGACTTCCGCGCCCGCGGCGTCCCGCTGGACTGCGTCGGCTTCCAGAGCCACCTCTCCTCGAACGAGAACCTCAGCACCTATAAGCAGAACCTCCAGCGCTTCGCCGACCTCGGCGTGAACGTACAGATCACCGAACTCGACGTCGGCGGCTCCGGCTCGGCGCAGGCCAACGTGTACCGGCAGGTCGCCCAGGCCTGCGTGGCCGTCGCCCGGTGCAACGGCATCACCGTGTGGGGCGTCACCGACAAGTACTCCTGGCGCTCCCAGGAGACCCCGCTCCTCTTCAACGGCTCGTACCAGAAGAAGGAGGCGTACGGCGCGGTCCTCTCGGCGCTGAACAGCGCGACGGGCTGAGCCGGCCGGCCCCGGCCCTGTGGCGTTTACGACACCGGCGAGCGCCGAACTCACGTATCTGCTGGGCCCGTTGTGGGTAGCCGTCATCGGGTCGGGCCTGCTGCTTTCCGTGGCCACGCTGGGCATCGGCACGGTGTGATCATGCCTCGGATACGGTGAGTGGACCGAACGCGAACAAAAGGGGAGGTAGCGCCGTGCTGCGAGGCGCTGTACGGGCCGGGGCCGCCGTGCTGGTGGCCGTGGTCGCCGTCACCGGGTGCGAGGCGGCGACGGGCGGGGGCGGCGAGGCCGGTCCGGAGCCCCAGGGCAAGGCGGGCAGCGCGCTCGCCGCCGTCGGCTCGCTGACCGTCAAGGGGCGTGCCCCGAAGACCGGTTACGCGCGGGAACGGTTCGGCAGCGCCTGGGCCGACACCAACTCCAACAGCTGCGACACCCGTGACGACATCCTCAAGCGGGACCTGGAAGGCGTGCGTTACTCGGACGGCGACTGCAAGGTCGTCTCCGGCACGCTCTCCCCGGACCCGTACGGCGGCAAGGACATCTCCTTCACGCGCGGCCGCAGCAAGGTCGACATCGATCACCTCGTCGCGCTGTCCGACGCCTGGCAGAAGGGCGCCTTCCAGTGGGAGCCGAGCAAGCGCATCGCGTTCGCCAACGACCCGCTGAACCTCCTTGCCGTCGACGCGACTCCCAACCGCAGCAAGGGAGATGGCGACACCGCCACCTGGCTGCCGCCCAACAAGGGGTACCGGTGCACGTACGTCGCCGGGCAGGTCGCCGTGAAGAAGAAGTACGGGGTGTGGGTGACCGCCGCCGAGCGCGACGCCATGAAGAAGGTGCTGGGCACCTGCCCGGACCAGAAGCTGCCGACGGGCGGAAATCCGACTGCGGCGCCTCCGCGCTTCCATGCACGATGACCGCATGAGCACGCATCCCGCCGCCCCCGACGGCCTGACCGTCACCACCCTCGCCGAGCGGCCCGAACTGGTCGGGCCGCTGTGGGCCATGCCCGACAACTGGCCCGTCTTCGTGCCGCACGACCCGGTCGGCGCCCTGCTGATGCACCGGGTGCGCGACGAGCTGCCCGAGTACGTGCTCGTCGCCACCGACGCCGAAGGGGCCGTCGTGGCCCGGGGCTTCAGCGTGCCGTTCGCGCTGCGCGCCGAGGGGCGCGGGCAACTGCCCGACCGGGGCTGGGACCAGGTGCTGACGTGGGCCTTCGCCGACCGCGCGGCCGGACTCGCCCCGGACACCGTCAGCGCGATCGAGATCACCATCGTGCCCGGGATGCAGGGCAAGGGACTGTCCGGGCGGATGCTCGCGGCGATGCGGGACAACGCGCGCGCCCGGGGTTTCCGCGAGGTCGTCGCGCCGGTCCGGCCGAGCGCCAAGCACCTGGAGCCCGCGACCCCGATGAGCGCATACGCGTACCGCGTAAGGGAGTCGGACGGGCTGCCCGCCGACCCGTGGCTGCGCGTGCACGTCCGCGCGGGCGCCGTCATCGACAAGGTGGCGCCCGCCTCGATGACCGTGTCCGGATCGCTGGAGCAGTGGCGGACGTGGACGGGCCTCGCCTTCGACACCGCCGGTCCGGTCGAGGTGCCCGGCGCGCTGGTGCCGGTGCGCTGCGAACCGGAGGGCGGCTACGCCGTGTACGTCGAGCCGAACGTGTGGATGCGGCACGCGCTGTGAGCGCCTGCCGCACCACCCCCCTGTGAGCTCCTCGCTCGGCTGCTACAGCTTCAGGTCCCATTGCGTGCCGTCGTAGTCGAAGCTCGGCGTGACCTCGACGGTCAGGTTCTTCGCGTCCGCCGGGGCGTCGAATCCGTAGACGACCGTGGCCTTCTTGCCGGGCAGGATCGTGCCCTCGAAGCCCATGGCGACCTTGTCGTCGACGATCTGCTCCGCCTTGGTGCCGGCCTCGCCCGCGCGGGCGTTCGCGGTCAGCAGGGTCGCGTCGAACTTCTCCTTGGAGTCGTTGGTGACGGTGACGGTGACCTTGTAGGCGTGGTTGCCGTTCTTGTGGCCCGCCGCGTACTCGCTCGGGTTGAACGTGACCGCGTTGGAGACGGAGACGGTCAGGTCGTCGTCGTAGACCACGGAGTCGCCCGCGGCGAGCGTCTTGCCGGCGGCCGGCTTCTCGTCGCCCTTGCCGCTCTCGCCGTCCTTGTCCTTCGCGTCGCCGGACGACTTCGCGTCCTTGGCCTTCGTGTCGGACACCGACTTGTTGATCTCGTCGACCGCGTCGTCCACCGCCTTGAACGTCGTGTACGCACCGAAGACCGCGAGGCCCATGGCCGCGAGGCCGAGGATCGTGCCGGTCAGGGCGACACCCTTGTTCGTGGCCTCGCCGCGCTTGGCCCTGCCGCGCCCCGTCAGGCCCAGGATCAGGGCGATCACACCGAGGATCCCGGCCAGCCAGAACAGCAGCGGGATCAGCCCCGACAGGGCGCCGATGACGCCGAGGATCAACGCGGCCGTCCCCAGCCCGTTGCGCGCGACCTGCTGCGGCGGCTGCTGCTGGAACGGCGGGTACTGGGGGTGCTGTTGGGGCGAATGGGGTGACTGGGGCGGCTGGGTCTGGGACATAGCTGTTCCTCCGATGAGAGAAGCCAACCTCCCCCCGGCTTTCCGTGTATCCGGCGGTTGGCTGAGGCAATAACAGCACTGTCTGTGAACCGAGTCAACCGCGTACACGGAACTTGATGCGCTCACGGCTGTGAATGCGGGTCTTACGCGGGAGTCTGTATGGTCGGTCGCACAGGCACGTCAGGACGTATCTGCGGGACAGGCGTCCGGAGGGGAGTCGGCTCGGTGCAGGACAACGCGACAGAGGTGACGGCCGCGGGAATCGCCCGGCTCGCCGGGGTGGGGCGCGCCGCCGTCAGCAACTGGCGCCGCAGGCATGCGGACTTCCCCAGGCCGGTCGGCGGCACCGAGACCAGCCCCTCCTTCGCGCTCACCGAGGTCGAGGAGTGGCTGCGCGACCAGGGCAAGCTCGCCGAGGTCCCGCTGCGCGAGCGCGTGTGGCAGCAGCTCGCGGGGCACCCGGCGGGCCCGGTCGCCGCCCTCCTGCACACGGGCTGCGCCCTGCTGCTCGTGCACGACCGGCCCACGGAATGGCTCACGCTCGCCGCGACCGACAAGGACCGCGACCTGGCCCAGCGCCTGTCGGCCGCTCTCGAAGGCGTCCTCACCCCACGCTTCGGCCACGCCACGGAGCGGGCGGTCGGCACGCCGTCGCCCGCCGACCTGCTGCCTTCGGTGCCGCTGCTGCGCGGCGCCGCCGAACTCGCCGCGGAGCTGGGCGCCCGCGGCACCTTCGCGTTCCTGCTCGGCCGGCATCTCGATGCCAACCCGCGCCAGTACACGCTCACCCCGCAGGGGCCCGCCGAACTGATGGCCGCGCTCGTCGGCCCCGCCACCACCACCCTCGACCCGGCCTGCGGCACCGGCGCCCTCCTCGACGCCGTGCGCGCCCACGACTCGCGGCCCGGCCGCACCCTGTACGGCCAGGACGCCTCCGTCGAACTCGCCGCGCTCACCGCGCTCCGCCTCGCCCTCGACGGCAACGGCGGGACGGACGCCCCTGCCGTGCGCACCGCCGCCGCCGACACCCTGCGCGCCGACGCCCTGAGCGACGTACGGGCCGACGCGGTGCTCGCCCACCCGCCGTTCAACGAGCGCGGCTGGGGCCACGACGAGCTGGCCTACGACCCGCGCTGGGAGTACGGCCTCCCCGCCCGCACCGAGTCCGAACTGGCCTGGGTGCAGCACGCGTTGGCGCGCCTGAAGGACGGCGGCAGCGCCGTGCTCCTGATGCCGCCCACCGTCGCCTCGCGCCGCTCGGGCCGCCGGATCCGCGCCGACCTGCTGCGCCGCGGCGCCCTGCGCGCGGTGATCGCGCTGCCCGCGGGGGCCGTCCCGCCCAACAACATCCCGCTGCACCTGTGGGTGCTGCGCCGCCCCGGCGCGGGCGCGCCCGCCGCCCCGGAGCTGCTGCTCGTCGACACGTCCTCGCTCGCCGAGTCCGGTGACGTACGGGAGCAGCAGGTGTGGGACGAGGTGCGCCGCACCGTGCTCGACGCCTGGCGCGCCCACGACCGGGACGGCTCCCTGGAGGAGCGGCCGGGCCTCGCCCGCTCCGTGCCCGTCATCGACCTGCTCGACGACGAGGTCGACCTCGCGCCCGCCCGCCGCCTGCCCCCGCCGGCCACGGGCGGCGGCGCGGCAGAGCTGACCGCCGTACGCGAGGAGCTCGCCGACACGCTGCGGCTCACCACGAAACTCGCCCCGCGGGCCGTCCCCGACGCCACGGCCCCGGCCCGCTGGCCACTGACGACGGTCGGCGAACTCGCGCGCGCGGGCGCCCTGTCGCTGCGCACCGCGGCGACGGGTGGCGGCCCGGGAGGCCACGCGCGCGTACCCGTACTCACCGACCACGACGTCCTGACGAGCACGGCACCCTCCGGAGCCCACTCCGCGGACGACGACCCCGTGATCCTGGAAGTCGGGGACGTCGTCGTGCCGGTGGTCGGTGGCACCGCCGCCGTGCGCGTCGTCGACGAGGCGGACGCGGGCGCCGCGCTCGGCAGGGGTCTGGCCCTGCTGCGGCCCGAACCGGCCGCGCTCGACCCGTGGTTCCTCGCGGGCTTCCTGCGCTCCACGGCCAACAACCGCCAGGCCTCCAGCCACGCCTCCACCGCCACGCGCCTCGACGTCCGGCGCCTCCAGCTGCCCCGCCTGCCCCGCGCCGAACAGTCCGAGTACGGCGAGCGCTTCAAATCCCTGGCCACATTCGAAAACACCCTCCGCCACGCGTCCCGCCTCGGCGAACAACTGGTCCAGGGCCTCCACGACGGCCTGACGGCGGGCACCCTGCCACCGAACAGTTAGGCCCGGCGCCGGTTGGGCAAATCCAGCCCCGCCGGCGATTGAGGCGCGGGGTCCGGGGCAGAGCCCCGCGGCGTAGGACCGGCGGGCCCGCCACGACCGGAGGCACCCGTTCCACAAGAGCCCGGTGTGAGCGGAGCGACATCCGTTCCGTACAACCCCGGTCCCGTTGTCCGAGTCCGCCTATACGCTCGAAGGAACCGGCATCGCATTGCCGCGTGTTCCACCCCGCACAAGTGACCAGGAGCTGCCATGTACGGGCCCGGCGCGGCGCCGCCCCGCCGCGAGAGCGACGGCGCGGTCATCACCCTGAGGGTGCTGTTCCCTGCGCTGTCCGTGCTGACTTGCGGCCTGCTCTCCTGCGCCCCGCTGTTCCGCATCGCGGCGCTGCGACGCAGGCCGCTCGACTGGGCCCTGGCCATCGCCTCGTTGCCGGTCAGCATCACGCTGTTCGGCATCATCGGCTCGCTGCCGGAGGCGGACCCGCGCACCGACGTCGCCCTCGCCCTGCTGCTGCTCCTCGCGATCGGCAGCGCCGTGTACTTCCTCGTCTACGACATACGCAGGCCGCGCGCCGCGCTCCCGCCGAGCCCGTACGCCCAGACGCCCCCGCCGTCCGCCTACGGACACCCGCGCCCGCAGCAGCCCTGGCCCACCGCACCGCCGCAGACGCACACGACGATGGGCACGCCCACACCCACGCCCACGCCTGCACCCGCGCCGACGCCCACACCCGCCCCGCCGCCCGCGCCGCCGCAGAACCAGGCCCCGCCGCCGCACCGCATCGACCAGGTCCGCGCCGAGCTGGACGAGCTGAGCGACTACCTGCGCAAGCAGGACGGCGGCCGGTGACCGGGCACCCCCAGGCCGGCGGCCGCGTCGTCGCCGGCCGCTACGAACTGTCCACGCTCATCGGCCAGGGCGGCATGGGCCAGGTCTGGACGGCGTACGACCAGCGCCTCGACCGCCGCGTCGCCGTGAAGCTCGTACGCCCCGACCGGGTCGCGGGCGCCGAGGCCGACGAGCTGCGCCGCCGCTTCCTGCGCGAATGCCGGGTCACCGCACAGGTCGACCACCCCGGCCTCGTCACCGTGCACGACGCGGGCAGCGACGGGGACGAGCTGTACCTCGTCATGCAGTACATCGACGGCGCCGACCTCGCCGACCACCTCGCCGAGCACAGCCCCTTCCCCTGGCCCTGGGCGGTCGCGGTCGCCGCGCAACTGTGCGCCGTGCTCTCCGCCGTGCACGCGGTGCCGATCGTGCACCGCGACCTCAAGCCACGGAACGTCATGGTCAAGCAGGACGGCACACTCACCGTCCTCGACCTCGGCGTCGCCTCCGTCCTCGACACCGACACCACCCGCCTCACCCACACCGGATCGCCCATCGGCACGCCCGCCTACATGGCGCCCGAACAGGCGATGGGCGGCGCCGTCGGCCCGCACACCGACCTGTACGCGCTCGGCGTGCTGCTGTACGAACTCCTCAGCGGCGACGTCCCGTTCGCGGGCACCACCGCCCTCGGCATCCTCCACCGCCACCTCTACGAGGCCCCCGTCCCGGTCCGCCAACTGCGCCCCGAAGTACCGCAGCCACTCGAACACCTGGTGCTGCGCCTGCTCGCCAAGGACCCCCAGGACCGCCCGGCCTCCGCCCAGCAGACGTACGAGGAACTGCTCCCGCTGCTGCCCGCGCGCGGCGTGCCCACCGGCCGCCCGCTCGACCCCACCCGCCCCTTCCTGCGCCCGCACGCCCCCTGGCCCGACCGCGCCGTCACCCCGGCCCCGCAGCCCCCGGGAACCGACCTCCAGGGCGACCGCCCCGACGTGGCACGCGCCGTCGACGAAGTGAAGGTGCTGCTCGGCGAGGGCCGCATCACGCAGGCCGTCGACATCCTCGGCGCGATCCTGCCCGCCGCGGCCGTCCAGCACGGCGAGCACTCACCCGTCGTCCGCACCCTGCGGAAGCAGTACGCGGCCACCCTCATGGACGACGGCCAGTACCGGCGCGCCCTGCCCGAACTGCGCCGACTCGCCGACGAACGCGCCGCGGAGGCGGGCCACGCCGACCCGCAGTCCCTCCAGTTCCGCTACGAGGCGGCCCAGTGCCTGGAAGCCCTCGGTGAACCCGCCGCGGCGCTCGCCGAGTACCGCTCCCTGCTCCCGTACTACGAGAACCAGTACGCGACCACGGACCTCAGGCTCGCCCTCGAAGTGCGGCGCCGCATCGGCCAGTTGCTGCTCTCCGTGGGCGACCGGCGTGCGGCCCACGAGACGCTGACCCGGCTGCTGCACGACGCCGAACGGCTGCACGGCCCCGGCCACCCGTTCCCCGCGGAGGTGCGGCGCACGCTGCAATGGCTGGGACAAGTGCGCGGCTGAGCAGCGGCCTTTACGGTCAAGCCCCGGCCAAGATCCCCCCAAAGCGCCGTTCCAGGGGCGGTGACGGCGAATTGATCGTGCACAATCAGTCAGCTCCCTGTGTGCATCCCCCGGCGCGCCCGGGTCCCGCCCCACCGGACCCCGCGCATCCCGCCCTCGGCGGCGCCCACACGGCGTTCCCCCCACGCATGTCCCCATTTCGTAGTCACCAAGGAACCTCATGCGTACCGCTGTCCGCGCTGCCGCCGTGCTCGCCCTGGCCGCCCTCCCGCTCACCCTGACCGCCTGCTCGTCCGGCGGCTCCCACGACTCCGACGACGCCGGCAAGACCGCCTCCAAGACCTCCCGGGACCCCGACGCCGGGCTCGCGAAGGGGGCCCGACTGAAGTCGGCGCTCGCGCCCGCGTCGTTCTTCGGCGCCGGCTACCGGATCGACCAGGACGCCGCCCGCGACACCGGCGACACCTACCAGGAGCCGAGCAGCGACCCGGCCGCCCTGAGCAAGCCGGACTGCACCAAGCTCGGCGGCACCAGCTGGCTCGCCCTCACCGGCGACGAGGGCGTCTCCTTCGCACAGAACGACTACGCGAACGAGAAGACCACCGCCGACATCGCACAGCAGGCAGACGTCTTCCGCGGCAAGACCGCGGCCACCGTCATGCGGCACCTCCAGAAGGCCGTCGCCTCCTGCCCCACCTACAAGGACGCCGACACCAAGAGCGACGTAAAGGTGGCGGGCACAGCGACGTCCGGGCTCGGCGACGAGGCGTACACCATCACCCTCACCGACCCGGCGTGGGAGAACGGTACGACCCTGATCGCCGTACGCACTGGAAGCGCTGTCGTGACTGTCATGTCGACGGACGGCCACGACAACGGCGCGGCCACGGCGAAGAAGCTGGCCGCGAAGGACACCACCGCCGTCGCCGCCCTCAACTGACGCCGTCCCCCACCCGCCCGCGTACGACGAAGGAAGACGCATGCCCACATCGGTCCGGCACCGGCGCTCCCGCACCCGCCGCCGCCTCGCCATCGGCGCGGTCGGCGCCGCCGTCCTCGCGGGCGGGATCACGGTCCAGCAGTCCCTCGCCTCCACGACCTCCTGGCCCGCGGCGAAGTACTACACCGGCCGCGCCTTCGACGCCTGCACGGCGCCCTCCACCTCAGCCATGAAGGCCTGGCACACCGGCTTCTACGGCGCGGCGGCCGTCTACGTGGGCGGCAAGAACCGCGGCTGCACCCAGGCCAACCTCACCGCTTCCTGGGTCAAGACCGTCAACTCCCAGGGCTGGAAGCTGATTCCGCTCTATGTGGGCGCGCAACCGTCCTGCGCGAGCGGCACCAACCCGGAGAGGATGACCTCCACGACCGCCGCCTCCCTCGGTGCCACCGACGGCGCCGACGCCGTCGCCAAGGCGTCCGCGCTCGGCATGAAGGCGGGCAGTGCGCTCTACCTCGACATGGAGGCGTACGACACCACGAACTCCTCCTGCAACACGGCCGTTCTCACGTACATCCGTAACTGGCAGAAGGCGGTCCACGGGAAGTACTACCGGACCGGCATGTACGGGTTCTCCAGCTCCAGCGCCAAGGCCGTCGCCACGACGACCGACCGCACGAACCTGCCGGGCAACCTCTGGTACGCAAAGTGGGACAAGGTGAACACGACCACCACGGACTGGCCGTTCGCCTCCACCCTGTGGACCGGCCGCCACCGGGGCCACCAGTACATGGTCAACAGCAAGGAGTCGCGCGGCGGTTACGCGATCACCGTCGACCGCGACGCGTGGGACGCGCCGGTGGCCGTGGTCGGCTGAGCGCCGGTCGATACCTCGACCCTCGGCGAATCGTTGTCGAATAGGTGGCCTAGCAAGCGGCCACTGCCTAACATCGATCAACGCCGGACTTTGTGCGCCCGCCCGTCACCCGACCACCACCCCTGGTGGACGCGCTTCGCGCGGCGGGATGCCCACAAACTCTTCGCAGGGAGGCCCACCTTGCACCGCCGCAACAGCCGCCGGACCGCGCTCGTCCTGTCCGCCGCCGCCATCGCCGCAGTACCCGCCCTGACCGCCTGTGGCAGCGAAGCGCACCCCGGTGCCGCGGCCGTCGTCGGCGGCCAGCGGATCACCGTCTCGCAGCTGGAGAGCCGGGTGAACGAGGTGCGGGACGCGCAGCAGACCGCCACCAAGGACTCCGCGCAGTACGAACAGGCCATCGCCAAGACCGGCGGCCTCACCCGCAACACGCTGCACACGATGGTCCTCGACCGCGTCCTGCACCGCGCCGCCACCGACGCGGGCATCTCCGTCACCCGCAAGGAGATGCAGAGCATGCGGTCGGGCCTGGAGCAACAGGCGGGCGGCGCGAAGGCGTTGGAGGTCGCCTGGCTCCAGCAGTACAACATCCCGCCGAACCGGCTCACCGAGAGCCTGCGCACCGAGATCGAGGCGCAGAAGCTGTCGACCGCGCTCGGCGCGGACATGCAGACCCCCCAGGGCAAGGCCGTCTTCTGGAAGGCGCTCTCCAGCGCCTCCAAGGAGCTGAACGTCGACCTCAACCCCCGCTACGGCACATGGGACGTCACCAAGAACAGCCGGGTCGACGCGAAGACGCCGTGGCTGAAGCAGATCACCAAGGAAGCCCCGGCCCAGCAGCAGACGACGTAGGGCCGGGGGAGGCGGGGTTGTCAGTGGCCTGCGTTACGTTCGAGGGGTGAACGAACCCGAGGCGCACGACCACGACACCCCCGCCGACGCAGGCGACATCGCCGGCCGCGTCGTCCTGCTCACCACGAGCCACCGGGTCGCCCCCGGGCTCCTCTCCTGGCAGGCGTGGCAGGCGCTGCGCACCGCCGACGAGGTGCTGTGCGCCGACTCCGCGCACCCGCAGCTGCCGTACGTGAAGGACGCGGGCGTCCAGGTGACGATCGCCTCGCCCACCGCCCGCGAGCTCGTCGACCGCTGCGCCGACGGCGGGCGGGCGCTCGTCGTCCTCGCCACCGCCGAGGGCGACCGGCAGCTCACGGACGGCCTGGCGCGCCTCGCGGGCTCGGGCCGCGAACAGATGCCGAACCTCGAACTGCTCCCCGGCTCCTACGACCTGCCGGGCGCCCGCCTCCTCGACCTCGTGCAGGTCATGGACCGCATCCGCCGCGAATGCCCCTGGTCGAAGCAGCGCACCCACGAGGACCTCGCCAAGTACGCGATCGAGGAGGCGTACGAGCTGGTCGAGGCCATCGAGACGGACGACCGGGAGGAACTGCGCGAGGAGCTCGGCGACGTACTCCTCCAGGTCGTCTTCCACGCGCGCATCGCCGAGGAGGACGCCGACGAGCCGTTCTCGGTGGACGACGTGGCGGGCGGCATCGTCGACAAGCTCATCCACCGCCATCCGCACGTCTTCGGTGACGACACCGCCACGACCCCCGAAGAGGTCAAGGAGCACTGGCTGCGCACCAAGGCGGAGGAGAAGCGCCGCGCCTCGGTCACGGACGGCGTCCCGGTGGGCCAGCCGGGCCTCGCCCTCGCCGCCAAGCTCGGCTCGCGGGTGCGCACGGCGGGCCTGGACGTCCCGGTCCCCACAGGCGAGGGCGTCGGCTACGAACTCCTGGCCCTCGCCCTGCACGCCGAGGCGGAGGGCGTGGACCCGGAGGCGGCGCTCAGAGCCGCCGCCCGCGCCTACCGTGACGCGGTGCGGACCACCGAGGGGCTCACCGACCAGTAGGGGCGGCTACGGTCGGGTGGTGACCGAGAGCCCCACCCCCTCCAGCGCCCCCGAACTCTTCAGCTGGGAGTTCGCCAGCAACCCGTACCCCGCCTACGCCTGGCTGCGCGAGCACGCCCCCGTGCACCGCACCACGCTGCCGAGCGGCGTCGAGGCCTGGCTGGTCACCCGGTACGCGGACGCCCGCCAGGCGCTCGCCGACCAACGGCTCAGCAAGAACGCGGACCACCACGACGAGCGGAGCCCCGCCAAGGGCAAGACGGGCATCCCCGGCGAACGCCAGGCCGAGCTGACGACCCATCTCCTCAACATCGACCCGCCGGACCACACCCGCCTGCGCCGCCTCGTCTCGAAGGCGTTCACCCCACGCCGCGTCGCCGAATTCGCGCCGCGCGTCCAGCAGTTGACGGACGACCTCATCGACGCCTTCGCGGCCAAGGGCGAAGCCGACCTCATCCACGACTTCGCCTTCCCCCTCCCCATCTACGCCATCTGCGACCTGCTCGGCGTCCCCCGCGAGGACCAGGACGACTTCCGCGAGTGGGCAGGCATGATGATCCGCCACGGCGGGGGACCGCGCGGCGGGGTGGGACGCGCGGTGAAGCGGATCCGCGCGTACCTGGTGGAGCTGATCCACCGCAAGCGCGGTGACCTCACCGACGACCTGATCTCCGAGCTGATCCGCGCCTCCGACCACGGCGAACACCTCACGGAGAACGAGGTGGCGGCCATGTGTTTCGTGCTGCTCTTCGCCGGTTTTGAAACTACGGTCAACCTGATCGGCAATGGCACGTACGCCCTGCTCACACACCCCGACCAGCGTGAGCGCCTGCAGAGGTCGATCGCGGCGGGGGAGACGGGGCTGTTGGCGACCGGGATCGAGGAACTGCTGCGCTTCGACGGCCCGGTGGAGATGGCCACGTGGCGCTTTGCCAGGGAGCCGCTGACCATCGGCGGCCAGGAGATCGGCGTGGGCGACCCGGTCCTCGTCGTGCTCGCCGCCGCCGACCGCGACCCGGCGCGCTTCACAGAACCCGACACCCTCGACCTCTCCCGCCGCGACAACCAGCACCTCGGCTACGGACACGGCATCCACTACTGCCTCGGCGCCCCGCTCGCCCGCCTGGAGGGACAGACCGCCCTCGCCACCCTCCTGACCCGCCTCCCGGACCTGCGACTTGCGGTGGAACCTACCGATTTGCTGTGGCGCGGCGGCCTCATCATGCGCGGACTGCGCACGCTCCCGGTGGAGTTCACCCCGCGTCAGATCCCCACCGGAACCGACGGGTCAACTGACGGACCGTCAACACTGTGACTTTCACGTGATCTACGCTGCATCGACTTGTGACAGGCGTTCGAGTGCCGCTACGTTCACGGATCATCGCGACACATGCACAACTCGCACCACTTGCACTACCCGTCGCGCGTAGCAGCATCAGTCTCGCGAAAGGCAAACGCATGCTCTCCGGGAACGGTCGTCACCGTCGCCCCCGTCAGGCCCCTGCTCTCGTCGTCGCCGCCGGGGTCGCCGGCAGCGCCATCGCGATCCCGCTGTTCGCCGCGAGCGGCGCGAGCGCCGCGACCACGCAGGCGTGGGACAAGCTCGCCGAGTGCGAGAGCGGTGGGCAGTGGAGCCTGGACGCCGGTAACGGCTACTACGGCGGACTCCAGTTCACGCAGGAGAGATGGGAGGAGTACGGGGGGCTCGACTACGCCCCGCGTGCCGACCAGGCCAGCCGCTCGCAGCAGATATCCGTCGCCGAGAAGGTTCTTGACGACAAGGGCGTGAGCGCCTGGCCGATGTGCTCGCTCACCGCCGACCTCACCAAGGACGACGACTCGGCGGACGTCGACCCGGGCGTGTCCGCGTCGCCGCAGCCGTCCGAGTCCTCCGCTTCGTCCGACACCGATGCCGACAGTAAGTCGGACGAGGGTGGCGACAAGAGCGCCGACGAGGACGCCGACAAGGCGGGCTCCACGGACGCGACGGATTCGAGTGAATCGAGCGATCCGGGCGACTCGACCGAATCGGCGGATTCGGGAGACAAGGGTCACGACGAGGCGGAGGGCTCCGACGCGTCGGACAAGGCCTCGGCGGACGAGTCGGGCGATACCTCCGGTAACAAGGCCGAGGAGTCCTCGACCTCTTCAAGTGACAAGTCCCACGCGCCTTCTGACGACGCCGCCTCCGAGACGGCCACGCCGTCCGCCTCGCCCTCCGGCGAGACGCAGGGCGACGCCACGTCGGGCCGCCACCGCGGCGATCGCGCCGACGAGGGCGGCTCCGACTCCCGTACGGGAGAGGGGCGTCACGCCTCGCGCGACGACAAGCGCGACGGCGACACGTACAAGGTGCACGCCGGCGACAACCTCTGGGACATCGCGAAGGCCCAGGACGTGCACGGCGGATGGGATGCGCTCTACGAGCGGAACAAGGAGACGGTCGGTACCGACCCAGACCTCATCCTTCCTGGTCAGAGCCTGGATCTTGGGGACGGATCGGACAAAAAGTAGCGGGAGTTCGGTGCGGTTGAAGGGGCTTTGTCCGATATTGATCAAGTGAGACATGGGTCTCAAAGCCCCTGATCGACTTTGAAATCGGACGGATCGACCGCTTACGTTCGTGACCGCTCGCTTCAGCGGGCCCCGATGGACGTCACGCCGAATCCTGCCAACGTCCGTACGGGAACAGTCGACGCGTATGCGCCGTAGGCAGGAGCGGGGGACCCAGGTAAGTGCCCTTCCGGGAGACCGGACGGGCTTGGGGTTAAGCAGCGCACAAGGATGCGTCTGCCGGGCACTCACTGGCCCGAACCCGACAGCTCACCTCGCAGGCGTCGGTGAGGAGAAATCTCCATGCTGTTTTCCGGCAAGAACAAGCACCGCCGCCCGTCCAAGGCCGTCCGCGTCGCCACGCTCGGCGGTGTCGCCGCTGCCGCCGTCGCCGTGCCGCTGATGGGTGCGACGTCCGCCTCCGCCGCGACCACGTCCGAGTGGGACCAGGTCGCGCAGTGCGAGTCCGGTGGCAACTGGTCCACGAACACCGGCAACGGTTTCTACGGCGGCCTCCAGTTCTCGTCCTCCACCTGGTCCGCCTACGGCGGCGACCAGTACGCCTCCTCCGCCGACCAGGCCTCCAAGGCCCAGCAGATAGCCGTCGGCGAGAAGGTCCTCGCCTCCCAGGGCAACGGTGCCTGGCCGAACTGCGGCTCCGGCCTGTCCTCCACCCCGAACGAGGGTGGCGCCGACGACTCGTCCTCGCAGCAGCAGGACACCCAGAAGCAGGACACCCAGAGCACGCAGCAGCAGGACACGCAGCAGCGTGCCGACCGCTCCGAGCAGCGCGAGCAGCCGAAGCAGGAGGCCCCGAAGCAGGAGGCCCCCAAGCAGCAGGCGGCTCCGAAGCAGGACACCGTCACCACCCCGACCGGCAACAAGGTCGAGAAGGGTGACGGCGAGTACAAGGTCAAGTCCGGTGACACCCTCAGCAAGATCGCCGAGGCGCACGACACGACCTGGCAGCAGCTGTTCCAGAAGAACAAGGACATCGTCAAGGACGCCAACCTGATCTACCCGGGTCAGCAGCTGCACCTCAGCTAAGACGTCCGGTCCGCACAGGACCACCGGTCCGCACAGGACCACCGGTCCGCACAGGACCACCCCAGGCCCTCCCAGGCCGTCAGGTACGGGCTCGGCATCGGCGGACGCCGAGCCCCGCCGCACCCCGTCCCCACGGGTCGCTCACTTCGGCGACCTCCGTCCCGGCACAGCCGGGACGGAGGTCGCTGTTTTTGTTCAGTTAAGGAACATTTCGCTATCGGCGTTGTCCACGAGGCGGGCGTTCGGATGGCCGATGCCCGCGAGCCGGTTACGCTCAGGGGTGCGGGACCACGTACCAAGCAGCCGCCCGCATAGCCTGCGTCACATCCAAGAAGGAGATGCTCGTGCCGTCCATCGACGTCGTCGTAGCCCGGGAAATCCTGGACTCCCGAGGCAACCCCACGGTCGAGGTCGAGGTCGGCCTCGACGACGGGAGCACCGGCCGTGCCGCCGTCCCGTCGGGTGCCTCCACCGGTGCCTTCGAGGCCATCGAACTCCGTGACGGTGACCCCAACCGTTACCTCGGCAAGGGTGTCGAGAAGGCCGTCCTGGCCGTCATCGAGCAGATCGGCCCGGAGCTGGTCGGCTACGACGCCACCGAGCAGCGCCTGATCGACCAGGCGATGTTCGACCTGGACGCGACCGACAACAAGGGCTCGCTCGGCGCCAACGCCATCCTCGGCGTCTCCCTCGCCGTCGCGCACGCCGCTTCCGAGGCCTCCGACCTGCCGCTGTTCCGCTACCTCGGTGGTCCGAACGCGCACCTGCTGCCCGTCCCGATGATGAACATCCTGAACGGTGGGTCGCACGCCGACTCCAACGTCGACATCCAGGAGTTCATGATCGCCCCGATCGGCGCGGAGTCCTTCTCCGAGGCCCTTCGCTGGGGTGCCGAGGTCTACCACACGCTGAAGAAGGTCCTGAAGAGCAAGGGCCTGGCCACCGGCCTCGGCGACGAGGGCGGCTTCGCGCCGAACCTCGACTCCAACCGTGCCGCCCTGGACCTCATCCTTGAGGCGATCAAGGAGGCCGGTTATGTTCCCGGCCAGCAGATCGCGCTCGCGCTGGACGTCGCCGCCTCCGAGTTCTACAAGGACGGCAAGTACCAGTTCGAGGGCAAGGAGCGCTCCGCCGCCGAGATGACGGAGTACTACGAGGAGCTCGTCTCCGCGTACCCGCTCGTCTCCATCGAGGACCCGCTGTACGAGGACGACTGGGCCGGCTGGAACGTCATCACCGAGAAGCTGGGCGACAAGGTCCAGCTCGTCGGCGACGACCTCTTCGTCACCAACCCGGAGCGCCTGGCCCGCGGCATCGAGGAGAACTCGGCGAACGCCCTGCTCGTGAAGGTGAACCAGATCGGTTCGCTGACCGAGACCCTGGACGCCGTCGAGCTCGCGCAGCGCAACGGCTTCAAGTGCATGATGTCGCACCGCTCCGGCGAGACCGAGGACGTCACCATCGCCGACCTCGCCGTCGCCACCAACTGCGGCCAGATCAAGACCGGCGCCCCGGCCCGCTCCGAGCGCGTCGCCAAGTACAACCAGCTCCTGCGCATCGAGGAGATCCTGGACGACGCGGCGGTCTACGCCGGCCGTTCGGCCTTCCCGCGCTTCAAGGGCTGAGCCTCACTGAGGTAGCAGTTACGTACGTCCCCGCACTCGGTCCCGTACCGTGTGCGGGGACGTACGTACGTGAGCGGGGAGGCGGGAGCAGGCGATGCCCGGAAAGGTACGGGACAGGGACTCCAGAGATCGCTTCTCGACGGCCACCCGCCTGCGCGTCCTGGGTGAGCAGACCGCCGAGCGCGTCTACCGCTCGCAGAGCAAGCGGCAGGCCCGCCGCTCCCGGCTCACCGGCCGCGCGGCCCTGCTCGCCCTCGTCCTGTGCACCCTCGTGGTCGCGCTCGCGTACCCGATAAGGCAGTACGTGTCGCAGCGCGGCGAGATCGAGGACCTGCAGCGCCAGCAGCAGGAGGCCAAGGAGCGGGTCGACAAGCTGCGCGACCAGAAGGCCCGCTGGCAGGACGACGCGTTCGCCGAGCAGCGCATCCGCGAGCGCCTGCACATGGTGATGCCGGGCGAGACCGGCTACGTGGTGCCGAACGAGCGCACCGCCGCCGCCGAGCGCGCCGAGCAGGGCGCGGAGGACCGCCCCTGGTACTCCAACGTCTGGGACGGCGTCGACAAGGCCGACCAGGCGGACAATTGACGTTCACCGCCGACAACTGACAATCACTGAAGGAACACCCGAGCGATGGAAACGCCCCCGCCGCAGACCGAGCCCACCGCGCCCACGGACGCCGACATCCAGGCGTTCAAGGAGCAGCTGGGGCGCCCGCCGCGCGGCCTGCGCGCCATCGCGCACCGCTGCCCCTGTGGCAACCCGGATGTGGTCGAGACGGCCCCGCGTCTGGAGGACGGGACCCCGTTCCCGACGACGTACTACCTCACGTGTCCGCGTGCGGCGTCGGCGATCGGGACGCTCGAGGCCAACGGGGTGATGAAGGAGATGACGGAGCGGCTCAAGACGGACCCTGAGCTGGCTCGTCAGTACCGTGCGGCGCACGAGGACTACATCGCCCGGCGTGACGCCATCGAGGTCCTGGAGAACTTCCCGAGTGCCGGTGGGATGCCGGACCGTGTGAAGTGTCTGCACGTCCTGGTCGGTCACTCGCTGGCCGCGGGGCCCGGTGTGAACCCGCTCGGCGACGAGGCGATCGCCATGCTCCCGGAGTGGTGGCGCAAGGGCGCCTGCGTCACGTCCGAGTCCACGGACTGACCCCCTTTTCCCCACCCCACCCCTTCCCGAAAGTCTTGCCGGACGGGCCTCCTCAATCGCCGGAGGGGCTGGAAAATCCAGCCCCGCCGGCGTTTGAGGCGCGGGGGTCTGGGGGCGGAGCCCCCAGCGGCTCACCGCAACCACACGACGACCTAAGGAGCCCACCCGCCATGACCAGGGTCGCCGCCATCGACTGCGGCACGAACTCGATCCGACTCCTCGTCGCGGACGCCAACCCGGAAACCGGTGAACTCGTCGACCTGGACCGTCGGATGACGATCGTCCGGCTCGGCCAGGGCGTCGACAAGACGGGCCGCCTCGCCCCGGAGGCCCTGGAGCGCACCTTCGCCGCATGCCGCGAGTACGCCGAGGTCATCAAGGAACACGGCGCCGAGAAGCTCCGCTTCGTGGCCACCTCCGCCTCCCGCGACGCCGAGAACCGCGCGGACTTCGTGAGCGGTGTCCTCGACATCCTGGGCGTCGAGCCCGAGGTCATCACCGGTGACCAGGAGGCGACGTTCTCCTTCACGGGTGCGACGAAGGAACTCACGGGCCGGGCGGACCTGGACAAGCCCTACCTGGTCGTGGACATCGGCGGCGGCTCCACCGAGTTCGTCGTCGGCGACGACACCGTGCGCGCCGCCCGTTCCGTGGACATCGGCTGCGTACGGATGACGGAGCGCCACCTCGTGGCCGAGGACGGCACGGTCTCCGACCCGCCGACCCCGGCGCAGATCGAGGCGATCCGCCAGGACATCGGCGAGGCCCTGGACCTGGTCAACCAGACGGTGCCGCTGACCGCGGCCCGCACTCTGGTCGGCCTGGCCGGCTCGGTCACCACGGTGGCCGCGCTCGCCCTCGGCCTGACCGAGTACGACTCGACGGCGATCCACCACTCCCGGATCTCCTTCGACAAGGTCGCCGAGCTCACCGACTGGCTGCTGACGTCCTCGCACGACCAGCGCGCGCTGAAGCCGGTCATCCACCCCGGCCGGGTCGACGTCATCGCCTCGGGCGCGCTCGTACTGCGCCTGATCATGGAGTGGATCGGGGCACGCGAGGTGGTCGTCAGCGAGCACGACATCCTCGACGGGATCGCCTGGTCCATCGCCTGACACGGGCTCCGGAATCAGGCCTGGGACAGCCCCGGGCCGGCCCCCGAACCGCCCCGAAATCGTCTCTCCTGAGCGCCCCGCACAGCGTCTGAGCGCCCTGCGGGGCGCTTCCGACACCCCGCCGCGACACGCTGTCGGGAAAGTTCGTGAACTTCTTCACAAGGAAATCGGCCCACTTGGTGGCTGTTACGCGGCCGAGGGCCCGTTCGAGGGCGTGAGGCGACCTCGTCGAGGGTCGCGCGTGAGGTTGCCGCAGTGTTGCGAGTCGATTGCGGACCGAAGTGGTCCAGTACCGCCAAATGCTCACTATGGCTGCTCAAGAGGGGTGAGCAACGTCTGGGGCGGTGCGGTGGTTCCCCCTGGATGTCATGACATGGGTCACGTGGGCGGCGCAGTGTAGCAGAGCCCCCCTACAAGCTTGTGAAGGGGCGCACGAGCGACCCCCGCCAGTCGGGTGGATACTCGATGGCATGAGCACCACGGAGCGTCCCAGGATCCTCATTGTCGGGGGTGGGTACGTAGGCCTGTACGCGGCGCGGCGCATTCTCAAGAAGATGCGCTACGGCGAAGCGACCGTCACGGTCGTGGACCCGCGCTCGTACATGACGTACCAGCCCTTCCTCCCCGAGACCGCCGCCGGCAGCATCTCGCCGCGCAACGTCGTCGTCCCCATGCGACGCGCTGTGCCGGGCGCCGAGATTCTCACCGGCCGCGTCACCTCCATCGACCAGGACCGCAAGGTCGCCTCCGTCGCGCCGATCGTCGGCGAGGCGTACGAGGTTCCCTTCGACTACCTGGTGATCGCGCTCGGCGCGGTCTCCCGCACCTTCCCGACGCCGGGCCTCGCCGAGGCCGGTATCGGTATGAAGGGTGTCGAGGAGGCCGTCGGCCTGCGCAACCACGTACTCGAGCAGCTCGACAAGGCCGAGTCGACGACGGACGAGGAGATCCGCCGCAAGGCGCTCACCTTCGTCTTCGTCGGCGGTGGCTTCGCGGGCGCCGAGACCATCGGTGAGGTCGAGGACCTGGCGCGCGACGCGGCCAAGTTCTACAAGAACGTGAAGCGCGAGGACATGCGCTTCGTGCTCGTCGACGCCGCCGACAAGGTGCTGCCCGAGGTGGGCCCGGAGCTCGGCGTCTACGGCCGCAAGCACCTGGAGTCCCGCGGGATCGAGGTCTACCTCTCCACCACGATGCCTTCCTGCGTCGACGGCCACGTCGTCCTCAGCAACGGCCTCGAGGTCGACTCCAACACGATCGTGTGGACCGCCGGCGTCAAGCCGAACCCGGCCCTCTCCCGCTTCGGTCTCCCGCTCGGCCCGCGTGGTCACGTGGACACGCAGGCCACCCTCCAGGTCGCCGGCAGCGACTACATCTGGGCCGCGGGCGACAACGCCCAGGTTCCGGACCTGGTCGGTCGCGCGAACGGCAACCCGAACGCCTGGTGCCCGCCGAACGCCCAGCACGCGATGCGCCAGGCCAAGGTCCTCGGCGACAACGTGGTGTCGGGCATGCGGGGCTTCCCGCAGGGCGACTACAAGCACGCCAACAAGGGTGCGGTGGCCGGTCTCGGCCTCCACAAGGGCGTCGCGATGATCGTCATGGGCAAGATGAAGATCAAGCTCAAGGGTCGTCTCGCCTGGTACATGCACCGTGGCTACCACGGGCTCGCCATGCCGACGTACAACCGCAAGATCCGTGTGATCGCCGAGTGGACGATCAACATGTTCCAGAAGCGCGACATCACCGCGCTCGGCGCCCTGGAGACTCCGCGCGAGGAGTTCTACGAGGCCGCCAAGCCGGCTCCGAAGCCCGCGGCCGAGGCGCCGAAGGCCGAGGAGAAGAAGGACGACAAGGTCGAAGAGAAGGCCAAGGCCTCCTGACCTGCAGATAGTTCATCCCGAAGGGGTCGCTCGCCATCCGTGGTGCGGGCGGCCCCTTCGGCGTTCCCCTCCCGATGTACGTGGTGGGTACAGGTATTTTGCCGTTCCGTGACTCGATATCGGGACTGCGCAGGTGGCCTGTCGGTGTTTACGTGGTGTTGAACCGTTCCGGGATTTCCGAGAATTCGTCTCGTCACGGAGGTGTCCGCCATGCAGAACGCCGCACAGCGGCTGAAGAATGTCGCCGAGCAGTTGTTCGGCGTCGAACTCCCGGTGCGCCTGCGCGCCTGGGACGGCTCGGAGGCAGGTCCTCCGGACGCCCCCGTGCTCATCGTCCGGAACCGTCGCGCGCTGCGCCGACTGCTCTGGAAACCGGGAGAGCTGGGTCTTGCCAGGGCCTGGGTGGCCGGTGAACTGGACGTGGAGGGCGACCTCTACGCGGTCCTCGACCGGATGTCAGGCCTCATCTGGGAGCGGGACCCCGACGAGGGCGACGGGGAGTCCAAGAGCCTCGCACAGGCCCTCAAGGACCCCAAGGTGCGCGCCGCGGCCAAGGAGCTGGTGAAGCTCGCGGGCGCCCCGCTGCCGCCCGCCCCGCCGCCCGAGGAGATGCGCAGGGGTGGCCGTCTCCACCTGCACACCAAGGGCAGCGACAAGCAGGCCATCAGCCACCACTACGACGTGGGCAACGACTTCTACGAGCTGGTCCTCGGCCCGTCGATGGTCTACTCGTGCGCCTACTGGGAGTCGCCCGAGGCCGGTCTCGAATCGGCCCAGCGCGACAAGCTGGAGCTGATCTCCCGCAAGCTCGCGCTGAAGCCCGGCATGCGGCTGCTCGACGTGGGCTGCGGCTGGGGTTCCATGGCGATCCACGCCGCGCGTGAGCACGGTGTGAGCGTCGTCGGTGTGACGCTCTCCCAGGAGCAGGCCGCGTACGCCAGGAAGCGGGTCGCCGACGAGGGTCTGACCGACCGCGTCGAGATCCGCGTCCAGGACTACCGCGACGTGCGTGACGGCCCGTACGACGCGATCTCGTCCATCGGTATGGCCGAGCACGTGGGCTCCGAGCGGTACCTGGAGTACGCGTCCGATCTGTACGCCCTCCTCAAGTCCGGCGGGCGGCTGCTCAACCACCAGATCGCGCGGCGGCCGCAGCGGGACGAGTCGGAGTACGAGGTCGACGAGTTCATCGACGCGTACGTCTTCCCGGACGGCGAGCTCGCGCCGGTGGGCTCCACCACCGGGCAGCTCGAGCGGGCCGGATTCGAGGTGCGGGACGTCGAGGCGATCCGCGAGCACTACGCGCTCACGCTGCGCCAGTGGGTCAGGAACCTGGAGGCGCGCTGGTCCGAGGCCCTGAAGCTGGTCAGCCCCGGCAGGGCCCGGGTCTGGCGGCTCTACATGGCCGCGTCCGCGCTCAGTTTCGAGCGCAACCACATCGGGGTCAACCAGATCCTCGCGGTGAAGACGCCGGAGAGCGGGGCGTCGGGGACGCCGCTGCGGGCCCGCACCTGGAACATCGTCAGCTAGCCGGTCCCGTAAGCGAATTGGGGCGCATCCGCAGTCGCGGATGCGCCCCAGTTTCGTCACTCCTGTACAGCTACTCGGACTTGATGGCGTCGAGCATGTTCAGACGGGCCGCGCGGCGGGCCGGCCACAGGGCCGCCAGGATGCCGACGACCGCGGCGAGCGCGAGGAAGATCCCCATCCGGCCCCAGGGCAGGATCAGTTCGTACGTCGACATGGAGTTGCCGATGAGCTGCCCGGCCGCCCAGCCGAAGAACACACCGAGCCCGATGCCGAGCACGCCGCCGAACAGGGAGATCACCAGGGACTCCAGGCGGACCATCCGCTTGATGCCCTTGCGGTCGATGCCGATCGCGCGGAGCATCCCGATCTCCTGCTGGCGCTCGAAGACCGACATCGCCAGGGTGTTGATGACGCCGAGCACGGCGACGATGACCGCCATGGCGAGCAGGCCGTAGAGCATGTTCAGCATCAGCGTGAAGACCTGGGCGATCTCGTTGGAGACGTCCTGCTTGTCCTGGATCTTGATCGCCGGGTTCTCGCCGAGCGCCTTCGTGAGCTTGTCCTGCGTGGCGTCGGAGGCGCCGCCGGACGTCTTCACCATGACCTGCATGTCACCGGCGTCCTTGGCGAGGTGCGGGGCGAGGGTCGGAGTGTCGACCATGATGCCGCGCATCATCTCGTTGGCCTCGTAGACGCCCGCGACGGTCAGCTTCTGCCGCTTGCCGTCCTCGTAGTGCGTGGTGAAGGTCGATCCGGTGGTCCAGTCGTGGTCCTTCGCGGTCTTGTTGTCGACGACGACCTGGCTGCCGCCGACCGTGAACTTTCCGCTGTCCAGCGGGAGTTCGGCGAGCTGTGTGATCGTCTTTCCGTTGACGCCGGTCAGGAACTCGGTGTCGCCGCCGATGCGGGCGGGCGAGTTGGTCAGGCCGCTGACGGCCGTGACACCGGGCGTCTTGTCGAGGGTCCCTACGACGTCGGGGGAGAGCTGGTTCCCGTTCGCCATGGAGACGGTGTAGTCCGCCTTCAGGGAGTCCGCCGCCATCTTGTTGATCGCCGACTGCACGCTGCCCGCGATCACCGTGAGACCCGTGATCAGGGTCAGGCCGATCATCAGCGCCGACGCGGTGGCGGCGGTGCGGCGCGGGTTGCGCACCGAGTTGAGGCGGGCCAGCTTGCCGGAGATGCCGAAGGCGCGCAGGACCGGGGCCGCGAGCGCGATCAGCGGGCGGGAGAGCAGCGGCGTGAGGATGAAGACGCCGATGACCAGGAGCCCGGCGCCGAGCCCCATCGGGGCCTGGCCGCTGTCGCCGCTGAGGGTCGTCGCGTAGAGCACGGCGGCGACACCGGCCGCGGAGACCAGGGCGCCCAGCGTGTTGCGCAGCACCAGGGACTTGGCGGTGGGCGCGGCGTGCACCGCGTTCATCGCGGCGACCGGCGGGATCTTCGCGGCGCGGCGGCCCGGCACCCAGGCGGCCAGCATCGTGATCAGGATGCCGACGACCAGCGCGGCGACGACGGTGCCGACGGAGACGACGAGCGGCCCGTCCGGGATGATCGCGCCCGTCGTGCCCATGAGCTCCCGCATGCCCGCGGCGATGCCGATGCCGACGCCGAGACCGGTCACGGCGGCGACCGCGCCCACCACGAACGCCTCCAGGAGCACGGAGCGGGTGACCTGACGCCGGGAGGCGCCGACGGCCCGCATCAGCGCGAGCTCCTTGGTGCGCTGGGCGACCAGCATCGTGAAGGTGTTGGCGATGATGAAGATGCCGACGAAGAGCGAGATGCCCGCGAAGACGAGCAGCATCGTCTTCATGGAGCTCATCTGGTTGGAGATGGACTTCGCCTGGTCGTCGGCGAGCTGCTGCGCGGTGGTGGTCTCGGTCTGACCGGTGGGCAGCGCCTTGTCCAGCGCGGACTTCAGCTGCTGCTGGCTCGTCCCGGCCGCGGCCGTCACGTCGATCTCGTCGTACCCGCCCGGCTTGTGGAAGAGCTGCTGCGCGGTCGGGGTGTCGAAGAGGGCGAGCGAGCCGCCCGCCGAGACGTTGCCGTCGTCGGTGCTGAAGATGCCGGTGAGGGTCGGGGTCAGGACGGGGCCGTCGACGGACATCCGCACCTGGTCACCGACCTTGTAGCCGGCGCGCTGCGCGGTCTTCGCGTCGAGGACGACCTGGTCGGCGCCGTGCGGGGCGGTGCCCTTCTTCAGCGGGTACCGGGAGTCGTCCTTGCCCCAGTAGTTGCCGCCCTTGGTGGAGAAGCCGTTGCCGACGAGCTTGCCGTCCTGGTCGGCGACGGCGGCGTAACCGCTGAGGACGCCGTACGCGGAGCCTGCGCCCTGGGTGTCCCGCGCCGCCTTCAGGGTGGCGTCGGTGAGCTTGGCCTCCTTGCCGACGGTGTTGCCCTTGTCCTCGCCGTACTGGGCGGTGACGGCCACGTCGACGTGGCTGTAGCCCTTGGCCGAGGACTTCTCCATGGCGCCGGAGATGGTGTTGGTGAAGACGAGGGTGCCGCTGACGAAGGCGACGCCGAGCATGACGGCGAGCACGGTCATCAGCAGCCGGGCCTTGTGCGCGAAGACGTTGCGCAGGGCGGTTCGGAACATGGGTCTACTCAGTCCTGGGTCGGTGGCTTCCAGCGGGGCGCTTGGGTCGTACGGCCGGTCAGCTCGTCCGGCCCTTGGCGTCGAACCGCTTCATCCGGTCAAGGACCGAGTCCGCCGAGGGGTCCCGGAGCTCGTCGACGATGCGGCCGTCGGCCAGGAAGATCACCCGGTCCGCGTACGCCGCCGCGACGGGGTCGTGCGTGACCATGACCACGGTCTGCCCCAGCTCCCGCACGGAGTTGCGCAGGAAGCCCAGGACCTCGGCCCCGGACCGCGAGTCCAGGTTTCCCGTGGGCTCGTCACCGAAGATGATCTCGGGCTTGGAGGCGAGCGCGCGGGCCACCGCCACCCGCTGCTGCTGCCCGCCGGAGAGCTGCGCGGGCCGGTGCCCGAGGCGCCCGGAGAGCCCCACCATCTGGATCACGTTCTCCAGCCACTGCTTGTCGGCCTTGCGGCCCGCTATGTCCATGGGAAGCGTGATGTTCTCCAGGGCGGTCAGCGTCGGCAGCAGGTTGAACGCCTGGAAGATGAAGCCGATCTTGTCGCGGCGGAGCTTGGTGAGCTGCTTGTCCTTCAGGGACCCCAGCTCGGTCTCGCCGATCCGGACGGACCCGGAGGAGAACGAGTCGAGGCCGGCGACGCAGTGCATCAGCGTCGACTTGCCGGAACCGGACGGGCCCATGATCGCGGTGAACTCGGCCTGCCGGAACTCGACGGAGACCTGGTCGAGCGCGACCACCTTGGTCTCGCCCTGTCCGTAGATCTTCGACAGATCCGTGGCGCGGGCGGCGGCCGTGGTGGTGGGGCGGCCCGCGAGCGGGGTGGTGGTCACGGGAGGGTGCTCCTGTCGGTCGGCGTGCTGCTTACGGGGACGCTTTCCATCCTCCCGGCGGATCGGGCGGGGGAGGTCAGTCGCAGCTCTCGTTCCGGAGGGCGACTTCGGAGGGATCGGGGGAGCCCGAGTCATACCTGGGGATGACCCCGGCCCCTGAGAGGTGCCGGACCCGGGTGCGCGGAACCGAGGCGGTGAAATTCCGTCAATCCCCGGGAAGCCGTCCCCGAAGGCCGCAGGGCTCCCGGCAGGTGTTGAAGGCCCCGGCGTGTGCTGATGCACCCTCAGACGTCAATAAAATAAGACAACGTGGGGATGCACTTCCGCTGATCGGGGGACGCCGCCGGATAGGCTCGGAACGTCGATGCGGAGCCCCACAGTCTGCCCGGATGGTGGAATGCAGACACGGCGAGCTTAAACCTCGCTGCCCTTAGCGGGCGTACCGGTTCAAGTCCGGTTCCGGGCACCTCCGAACTTCCTCTCCGCTGCGCGTCGCGGCCCCCAACCTCCGTTGCTCTCAGGGGTGTTGGTGTGCCCTCTCCCAGCTCCCGCGTGGTCCGGTCGACCCAGGGACCCTCGAAACCATTGACACCCGCCCCGCGCGGGGCGAGGATCCGCTCAGAACTTGATGAACGAAAGTTCACCAGGCGAACACGACGCTACAAAGGCACCACAGGCGAACAACCGCAATGACGCGAGAGGGATCCCGTATGCGCACCACCGTCGGCATCATCGGAGCGGGCCCGGCCGGGCTGCTCCTGGCCAGGCTCCTGCACAACGCCGGCATCGAATCGGTCGTCCTGGAGAGCCGCGATCGCGCCTACGTGGAGCAGCGTCAGCGCGCCGGGATCCTGGAGCAGGGCACCGTCGACGTGCTGCGCGAGGCCGGTGTCGGCGCGCGCATGGACCGCGAGGGCCTGCCGCACGACGGCATCGAGCTGCGCTTCGACCGGCGCCGCCACCGCGTCGACTTCCCCGCCCTGACCGGCGGCAAGCAGGTCATGGTGTACGCGCAGACCGAGGTCTGCAAGGACCTCATCGCGGCCCAACTGGCCGACGGTGGCCCCCTGTTGTTCGAGGCGGAGGCGCTGGCGGTGGAGGGCGCCGACACCGACGGCCCCCGCGTCCGCTTCCGCCACGAGGGCCGCGAGCAGACCCTCGACTGCGACTACGTAGTGGGCTGCGACGGCTTCTGGGGCGTGGCCCGCAAGGCGGTCCCCGAGGAGCTCTCGCGGACGTACGAGCGCACCTACCCGTACGCCTGGCTCGGCATCCTCGCCGATGTGGCGCCCTCCCACGACGAGCTGATCTACAACCGCTCCGACCGCGGCTTCGCCCTCATGTCCATGCGCTCACCGCACGTCACGCGCGCGTACCTCCAGGTTCCGGCGGACACCGACGCCGAGTCCTGGTCCGACGACGACATCTGGGCCGAACTCGACCGCCGCCTGGAGGTCGACGACCCGACCTGGCGCCTCGCCCGCGGCCCCATCACGTCGAAGTCCGTCACCCCCATGCGGTCGTACGTCCACGAGCCGATGCGGCACGGCCGCCTCTTCCTCGCCGGGGACGCGGCCCACATCGTCCCGCCGACCGGCGCCAAGGGCCTCAACCTCGCCGTCGGCGACGTCATCACCTTCGCCCGCGCCCTCACCACGTACGTGGAGAAGGGCGACGCGGAAGCGCTCGACACGTACTCCGAGACCTGCCTGCGCCGTGTCTGGCAGGCGGAGCGGTTCTCGTACGCGATGACGACCATGCTGCACCGCGCCCCCGACGCCACGGCCTTCGACGACAAGATCCAGCTGGCCCAGCTGGACCGGGTGACCACGTCGAGGGCGGCCGAGACGGATCTTGCCGAGGCGTACACCGGTTTCCCCGTCTGACGAGGGCCGGAAGGCGGAACACAGAGGGTGCGCGGGACGTTCCTCGTAACAGGATGGGAAAGATCCTCCCTGAGCACTAGGGTCGGATCTTTGCCAGACCATTACTCTTGATGGCAAGGCCATACAGGGTGGCCATGGAGGAGTGAGATGAGGAGCAGCAACCCGGTCTTCTCGCGACGGGGGTTCAGCCGCGACAACGGCTACGCGCAGTTCAATGCGAACGCGCAGCAGCCGCAGGCCGGGGGCCCCGCTGTCGGCACGGCGCAGGGGAACCCCTACGCCCAGGCCCCCGCCGGCAACCCGTACGCGCAGAACCCCTACGCACAGCAGGACGTCCAGTACGGGGCTCCGCAGGCGCCCGCCACCACCGGCCGCATGACGATCGACGACGTCATCACGCGGACGGCCACGACGCTCGGCCTGCTGATCGTCACCGCGGCGCTCTCCTGGGTGCTGCTGCCGATCGACGAGGCCAACATCGGCAAGTCGTACGGCATCGCGATCGGCGCGGGCCTCGTCGCGATGGTCCTGGGCTTCGTCCAGGCCTTCAAGCGCAAGGCGTCCCCGCCGCTGATCCTGGCGTACGCGGCCCTTGAGGGTGTCTTCCTCGGCGTGCTCTCGAGCATCGTCGACAACTACATCGCGAGCGGTGCGGCCATGCAGGCCGTGCTCGGCACGATGGCCGTCTTCACGGCGGTCCTCGTCGCGTACAAGGCGGGCTGGATCCGCGTCAACCGTCGCTTCTACGGCTTCGTGATGGCGGCGGCCCTCGGCTTCGTGCTGCTGATGGGCATCAACCTGCTGTTCGCCGTCTTCGGCGGCGGTAACGGCCTCGGCTTCCGCAGCGGCTGGCTCGGCATCCTGTTCGGCATCGTCGGCATTCTTCTCGGTGCCTGCTTCCTGGCCCTCGACTTCAAGCAGGTCGAGGACGGCATCGCGTACGGCGCCCCGAAGGAAGAGGCGTGGCTCGCCGCGTTCGGCCTCACCATGACGCTGGTCTGGATCTACATGGAGTTCCTGCGACTCATCGCGATCCTGCAGGGCAGCGACTAGGCGTAACGCCTGACGGTCGAGTGTCAGGGGCCCGCACACCTTGGGTGTGCGGGCCCCTTTGCTGTGAGGTGAGGGTTGTGAAGGGGAGCGGGGCGCTACCGGAATCGCCGAGCGGCGCGCCTCAGGTCGTACTCGTGGATGATCGCTTTCGCGTGGCCGTACGCGAGATCGTGCTCGCCGCGCAGCCAACTGACCTTCTCTTCGAAGCGAAGAAAGCAGGGACCTTCTTCGACGGTGCGCATCCAGTCGCGGAGTTCGCGACCGGTGCAGTGGGGGATGCGAGCCAGCAGATTGCGGTGGGTCTCCTCGGAGAAGACTTGGGACATCGGCGCCTCCGGAACGCTTCGATGTGGCCGGTCCTTCACGCCACCGTGCCTGAGCGCCGGGGCCTTGTAAACAGCTACAGTCGCCGCGTGCTTGATACGACGCCTTTGACCGCAGCAGTGGATCAGTTCGCCGATCGGCTCCGGGCCGCGCCGCAGAGCAGACTGCAGCGGAACGCTGCCGCGGAGGCGCTGGCGCTGGCCAGGGAGCTTTCGGAGCGGGCCCAGAAGTTGGATGCGCCCGACGTGCCCGTGCGGGAGATGCCCGATGCGGGGATGTTCGCCGCGGCCGACCAAGTGACGGTCGCGGGGCGGGACTTGGCGGTTTCCCTCCGGGAGGCGGAGGGCCTCGCGGAGGCGGTGGAATTGGTCGAGGTGGCGATGAAGCGGGCCGGTGTCTGACCCGTTACGGCCTCGGGGCTCCGCCCCGGACCCCGCGCCTCAATCGCCGGCGGGGCTGAAGTTGCTCAGGCCGAAGCTATGACGCGGTCGGCCAGTATGTAGACGTTGGAGCGGGCGCACTCGAAGGTCAGGGCGTACGCGCCGGAGACGCCCGAGCCGCCGAGGAGGACCGGGGTCTCGCCCTCGCGCAGGGCGGACGCCAACTGCTCCGCCGTCTCCCGGTGTCCGGGCGTCATGCAGAGCGTCGTGCCGTCGGTGAACACGTACACGTCGAGCGTGCCGAGCGGACCCGGACGGACGTCGGCGAGGGCGGTACGCGTCTGCGCCAGCTCCTCGAGGCACTGCACCGTGCGCTCGTGGTCGCCCACGACCGGCGACTGGACCGGCACGAAGTCCGGGTGCGAGGGGTGCCGACGGCGCGCGGCGGCCAGCTCGGGCGACTCCTCGACGATCTCGTCGAGCGCGGCCGTGCCGGCGAACTCGTCCTCCGGCTCGAGCGACGGCTCCCCGAAGGGCTCAAGGCCCACGAGGTCCGCCTGACGCGGCAGGAACATGTCGTCGCCGAGCGCGCCGCCGGCCAGGAACGGCGGCAGCTCCGAGCTGTCCCGCGCCTCCTGGGCGGCCCAGAACGCCCGGGCCTCCGCCAGCTCCCGCTCCCGCTCCTCGGCGAGGGCGTCGGCGACGGCGTTGCGTATCGCCTCGGCGTCCGGCGTGGTGCGGGCGGCGGGGATGCCGGGAAGCGCCTGGACGGCGCGATCCCTGCTCAGCTCGTCGCGCAGCTCAGAGACCTGTCGGCGCAGACCCCTGACGTGCTGCAGGGTGGCGACACCGACGGCCGTGGCAGCGGCCGTGGCGAGCACGAGGACACTTATGGCGGCAGGCATGGCGCTCACTGACGTACTCCCGGTTTCAAGTCGACCCCCGACTTCCTACATCAGCTTGAAGCCTGGACGAACCAGCTGTCAGTGCATTACGTCACGAAACGGACAGGTCTTTTGGCGGGTGTTTAGCACCGGTATGGGGTGGGAACGGGGTTGACCTGCGAAAATCAATCTCCCCCGAGATGCACGTCACATCCTGGGGGAGATTGGATCACGAACGGGTAGACCGCCTCGGTCCGGCCCGGGTCAGCTCAGGCGCTCGATGACCATCGCCATGCCCTGGCCGCCGCCGACGCACATGGTCTCCAGGCCGAACTGCTTGTCGTGGAACTGGAGCGAGTTGATCAGCGTGCCGGTGATCCGGGCGCCGGTCATGCCGAAGGGGTGGCCGACGGCGATGGCGCCACCGTTCACGTTCAGCTTGTCCTCGTCGATGCCGAGCTCGCGGGCGGACGGGATGACCTGCGCGGCGAACGCCTCGTTGATCTCGGCCAGGTCGATGTCGTCGATGGTCAGGTTGGCCCGCTTCAGGGCCTGCTTGCTGGCCTCGACCGGGCCGAGGCCCATGATCTCGGGGGACAGGCCCGAGACGCCGGTGGAGACGACGCGGGCGAGCGGGGTCAGGCCCAGCTCGCGCGCCTTGGTGTCCGACATGATCACGAGGGCGGCGGCGCCGTCGTTCAGCGGGCAGCAGTTGGCGGCCGTGACCAGGCCGTCGGGGCGGAAGACGGGCTTGAGGCCCGAGACGCCTTCGAGCGTGACGCCGGCGCGCGGGCCGTCGTCCTTGGAGACGACCGTGCCGTCGGGGGTCGTCACCGGGGTGATCTCGCGCTCCCAGAAGCCGTTCTTGATGGCTTCCTCGGCGCGGTTCTGCGAGCGCACGCCGAAGGCGTCCATCTCGGCGCGGGTGATGCCCTTCACGCGGGCCAGGTTCTCGGCGGTCTGGCCCATCGCGATGTACGCGTCCGGGACCAGGCCGTCCTCGCGCGGGTCGTGCCAGCTGGTGTTCTCCTGCGTGGCGACCTCGGCGGTGCGGGCCTCGGCGTCGGCGAAGAGCGGGTTGCGGGTGTCGGGGAGCGAGTCCGAGTTCCCCTTCGCGAAGCGGGACACCATCTCGACGCCGGCCGAGATGAAGACGTCGCCCTCGCCGGCCTTGATGGCGTGCAGCGCCATGCGGGTCGTCTGGAGCGAGCTGGAGCAGTACCGGGTGACGGTGCAGCCCGGGAGGTGGTCCATGCCCATCTGTACGGAGACGATGCGGCCGAGGTTGTTGCCCTGCTCGCCGCCGGGGAGGCCGCAGCCGAGCATCAGGTCGTCGATCTCGCGGGGGTCGAGCTCGGGGACCTTGGCGAGGGCGGCCTGGATGATCGTGGCGGTCAGGTCGTCCGGGCGGAGGTCCTTGAGCGACCCCTTGAAGGCGCGGCCGATGGGGGAACGGGCGGCTGAGACGATCACTGCTTCGGGCATCACGCGGCTCCAAGAGTTCGATACGGCTGACCGTGAGGGAAGTTACCCGTACGTACCGCTCGGGTCACCGGTACTGGGGTGTGACCCCTGCCGCACTTTACTAAGCGCTTGCTCAGCCCTTCAAGCCCCTGCGGCGGGGCTGAGCAAATTCAGCCCCGCCGGCGTTTGAGGCGCGGGGTCCGGGGCGGAGCCCCGGGAGCGGAGGACGGTCAAGCGCTCGATTGCGATACCGGCTCCTCCGCCGGGACCCGCCTCCTACGGCGCCGCTTCAGCAACGCCCACGGTCCCCGGGGACCGGTCGGCATGGCCGCCGCGACCTCCGTACCGCCCTCCTGGGCGGCCTGCGCCGCCGCGCGGGCGACCGGGAGGAAGCCCTCGGAGCGGGAGGCGTCCGGGCGCTCCTCCTCCGGCCAGAGGCCCAGCGCGGCGCAGAGCGTGGGGAGCACCGCCATCGCCGCGGTCGCGTACCCCTCCATGGAGGGGTGGTAGTTGTCCGGGCCGAACATTTCGCGGGGGTTCGCCGAGAACTCGGGCCCCAGCAGGTCGCCCAGCGACACCGTGCGGCCCCCCTGCTCCACCGCGCCGATGGTCTGCGCCGCCGCGAGCTGGCGCGAGGCGCGGCGGGCCAGCCAGCGCAGCGGCTGCTGGACCGGTTCCACCGACCCCAGGTCGGGGCACGTGCCGACCACCACTTCGGCGCCGGCCGTCCGCAGGCGGCGTACGGCCGCCGACAGATGTCGTACGGACTTCGTCGCCGGGATGCGGTGCGTGACGTCGTTCGCGCCGATCATGATCACGCAGACGTCGGGCTGCCAGTCGGGGTCGGCGAGCCCGAGCGGCACCTGGCGGTCCAGGTCGTCGGAGCGCGCGCCCGGCAGCGCCACATTGCGCAGCTCCACCGTCCGCTCCGCCACCGCCGCGAGCCCGGACGCGAGCAGCGCACCCGGCGTCTGCCCCGCCCGGTGCACACCCTGCCCCGCGGCCGTCGAGTCCCCCAGCATGAGGAAGCGCAACGGTTCGCCGTCGCGAGGGCCGTACATCCGCCGCCCGTACACACCGTCCGCGGCCGGCACGTGCACCGGCTCGGGACCGTGGTTGCCGACCTGACGGCGCGCGATATGTACCTCGGCGAGCACGACTCCGACCGTGGCCGCACCCAGCAGCCCGATCCCGCCGCCGCCGTACGCTGCGCCCGCTGCGATCCGCCGTGCCACCCTCGCCCTGCTCGACATGTTCCGCGGCCACCTGCCTCTGCGACTCTTTTACGGCTACAAGGACTCCTTGCCCCGTTATCCCTGTCGGCCAATCGCAACGCCGGATGAAGCCCCATGGTCCATGGTGTGCGCCTTACCCTGGCGGCACCATTACGGAGGAGAACCCGGAGACCACGGTGCGCATCCACGAATCGATGATCGACCTCGTCGGCAACACCCCGCTGGTGAGGCTCAACAAGGTGACCGAAGGGCTGCGGGCGACCGTCCTGGCCAAGGTCGAGTACTTCAACCCCGGCGGCAGCGTGAAGGACCGCATCGCGCTGCGCATGATCGAGGCGGCGGAGCGGAGCGGGGAGCTGGAGCCAGGGGGCACCATCGTCGAGCCGACCAGCGGAAACACCGGCGTCGGCCTCGCCATGGTGGCCCAGCAGAAGGGCTACAAGTGCATTTTCGTCTGCCCTGACAAGGTCTCCACGGACAAGATCAATGTGCTGCGCGCGTACGGCGCCGAGGTCGTGGTCTGCCCCACGGCGGTGGACCCCGAGCACCCGGATTCGTACTACAACGTCTCGGACAGGCTCGTACGCGAGACGCCCGGCGCCTGGAAGCCGGACCAGTACAGCAACCCGCACAACCCCGAGTCGCACTACCACTCCACCGGGCCCGAGCTGTGGGAGCAGACGGACGGGCGGATCACCCATTTCGTCACGGGCGTCGGCACCGGCGGCACCATTTCCGGGACCGGGCGCTATCTGAAGGACGCGAGCGAGGGGCGGGTCAAGGTCATCGGGGCCGACCCCGAGGGGTCCGTCTACTCCGGTGGCTCCGGGCGCCCGTACCTCGTCGAGGGCGTGGGCGAGGACTTCTGGCCGACCGCCTACGACCGTGAGGTCGCCGACGAGATCGTCGCGGTGTCCGACAAGGACTCGTTCCAGATGACGCGGCGCCTCGCCAAGGAGGAGGGGCTCCTCGTGGGCGGCTCCTGCGGGATGGCCGTGATGGCGGCGCTGCGGGTCGCGGAGGGGCTCGGTCCCGACGACATCGTGGTCGTGCTGTTGCCGGACAGCGGGCGCGGATACCTCTCGAAGATCTTCAACGACGACTGGATGGCGGACTACGGCTTCCTCGAGGACTCCGGGCCCAGCGCCCGCGTCGGCGACGTGCTGAAGGACAAGGAGGGCGGCGCGCTGCCCTCGCTCGTCCATATGCACCCGGAGGAGACGGTCGGTCAGGCCATCGAGGTGCTGCGCGAGTACGGGGTCTCGCAGATGCCGATCGTGAAGCCGGGCGCGGGGCACCCGGACGTGATGGCCGCCGAGGTCATCGGGTCCGTCGTGGAGCGGGAGCTGCTCGACGCGCTGTTCGCCCAGCGGGCGTCCCTGCACGACCCGTTGGAGAAGCACATGTCGGCGCCGCTGCCGCAGGTCGGCTCGGGGGAGCCGGTGGCGGACCTGATGAGTGTGCTCGGTGCGGCCGACGCGGCGATCGTGCTGGTCGAGGGCAGGCCGACGGGTGTGGTGAGCCGTCAGGACCTGTTGTCGTTCCTGGCCAAGGACGCGGCGAAGTAGGCCGATTCGGGCTGCTTCGGGGGCCGTTTCGGGGGCCGTTTCGTACGTCGCTTTCCCGGGTTCGCGAAAACGGTACGAGCGCGACACGTGCGCGCAGCACCGGCTTAACACGGGTCCGGCAGATTGGTGGATGTCGGAAGGGGCGGGAGCGGCTCCCCGCCCCACCCGACACCGAGCGGCGTCAAAGGAACCTCCGGAGCGGCTCCCGGACCTCCACGGACGCCCTGGGCGCGCACCCGGCCTGACCCGGTGCACGCCCTTCGCGGGGACCGCCGTCGTCCCGCCCCCCGTCACACGGGGGTGCGGCGGTCCCCGCGCAACTCACTTCTCCCGTACGGGTGTTGACCGTCCACGGGAATCGACCGTCACTCGACGAAGAGGCCGCGCTCCGCCGCCCGTACGTCGAACTCCTCGAGTCGCGCCTGTGCCTGCGGCAGCTCGTCGCACATCGCCTCAAGCAGCACCCGGCCGAGCAGCATCGGCGAGCACGCCGTGTCGAAGGCGAGGCCCGTGCCGACCGCCGCGGGCAGCAGCAGGTCGGAGTGGCGGGCGACGGGGGCGAAGGCGGAGTCGGCGACCGTGACGACGGTCAGGCCCGCCTCCTTCGCGTACGCGAGGGTGTCGACGACCTCGCGCGGGTGGCGGGGGAGCGCGAAGCAGAGCAGGGTCTTGGCGCCCGCGCGGACGGCCGCGTCGATGCGGTCGGCGAGCATGGTGCCGCCCTCGTCGAGGAGGCGTACGTCGGGGTGGACCTTCGCGGCGAAGTACGCGAAGCCGAACGCCTGGGACGCGGCCGCGCGCAGCCCCAGGACGAGCAGCGTCGGTGAGGCGGCGAGGATCCTGCCTGCCCGTTCGACCGGCTCCGGGTCGGCGAGCAGTTCGGCGAGGTGCCGGAGGTTGGCGATCTCGGCTTCCACGGCCTGCTGGTACTCGTTGGCCTTGGTGGCGGTGGCCGGTCCGGAGGGCGCCGTCTCGCGCAGGTGCTTGCGCAGCGCCGGGTAGCCGTCGAAGCCGAGCGCGACCGCGAACCGGGTCACGGAGGGCTGGCTCACGCCCGCGAGCTCGGCCAGCTCCACGGACGACAGGAACGGCACCTCGGCCGCGCGCCGCACCATGCAGTGCGCGATGCGGCGCTGGGTGGGGGTGAGGCGGTGCCCCTCGAAGAGGCTCTGGAGGCGGGCGGAGGGGCCCTGCGCCCCCGCGTCGTTGTCCGACCCGCTCCGTGTGCTGTCCGTGCGCTCGCTCATGTCTCCCGCCGGTCCATTCAAGGGTGCCGAATTGTGCATGATTCTATTCAAAGTGGAGGGGTGGGGGCTAGGGGTGTGGGCTGATGAAGGGGGGTGGGGCTAGGGGGTCACGAAGCGGCCCAGGAGCTGTGCCGCGCGCGCCACGTCCTCCGTCAGCGGCCGGTCCGCGATCTCCGCCGGCAGGTCCTGCAACGCCAGCTCGAACGCCCGCCCCACCGGAAGCTCCACGTCCGGGTGCAGGTCGCGCAGCCTCAACGCCCGCACCGCCGCGACCAGTTCGCAGCCCACGACCTGCCGGAACGCCGCGCACGCGCGCAGGGCCTGACGGGCCGCCAGCGAGGCGAAGCTGGCCTGCTCCTCGACGCCGCGGGAGAGCACGGCGTGGCCGAGCGAGGCGGGGGCCGAGAAGGCGCGCAGGTCGGCGAGGGCGCCACCGGCCGCGTACTCCAGGATCATCACGCCGGACGACGCCGGTTCGCCGTCCGCGAGGAACGGGCGAAGGCGGGTGAAGTTCGGTTCGTTGAGGGTGGAGAGGCGGGACGTGGAGAGGCGGGCCACCTGGCTGACCGCGAGCCGGAAGTGGTCGAGGGCCAGGGCGAGTTGGGCCATGTAGAAGCCGCCGTGGTGGTAGGCCGCCATCTCCGTGTACGAGATCAGGGGGTTCTCCGCCGCCGCGTTGATCTCGACCGTGAGGACGTCCTCCAGGGCGTCCGCCGCGTCCTGCGCCGGACCGTGGATCTGCGGCACGCAGCGGAAGCCGTACGGGTCCTGGATCCGGCCGAGCGGGGGCGTCGGGTGGTCGTCGGCGCCGAGGATCTCGCGCATCCGGGCCGCCACGTCGAAGCTGCCCCTGTGGCGGCGCGACTCGTGCACGGGCAGGGCGTACGCCTCGTAGGAACCGTCGACCGCGAGCAGGCTCAGGGCCGCCACCAGGTTCGTCGCCGCCAGCAGGTCGCGCATCTCGTGCAGGGCGAGGGCCGCCTGGCCGAGGGTGAGTGCGTTGGAGGAGATCAGGGCCAGGGCGTCGTTGTTGTCGAGGGGCTGCGGCTTGGGCGGGGTGCCCTTGCCGCGCCACGGGTGCTCGCCGGCGAGGGCCAGGCCCATCTGGGACAGGGGCGCGATGTCGCCGGTGCCGACCGAGCCGTGCTCGTTGACCGCCGGGTACGCGCCCGCCTCCAGGGCTTCGCAGAGCGCCGTGACGACCGTGGGGCGCAGGCCCGCGCCGCCGGCCAGGAGCTGGTTCGCGCGGACCGCGAGCATCGCGCGCACCTCGCGCTCGGGCAGCTCGTCGCCGATCGCGCCCGCGTGGCTGCGCAGCAGGCGCAGGCCGTGGTCGGCGGCGGCCTCGGTGGGCACGTCCTCGCTGCGGTTGGCGCCGACGCCGGTGGAGCGGCCGTAGACCCTGCCCCACGCGGCGATCTCCCGCGCCGCGTTCCAGGACCGGTCCACGCGCTTCATGGCGTCCGTGCCGGGGACCGGACGGGCGCTCGCATGGGCGAGGCGGACCACGTCGGCGACCGGGAGGCCGTGGCCGTCGAGCACGACGACCGGCTGTGACACCATGCGCTGTTCCCCCTTGATCAGTGTTCAAATGCCCCGAAACGGGCGTCCGCGTCTCATAGTTCGGTCCCCGGTACGGGGATTTACCTGCGATTTACGCGGGGGCATTGACAAGTTATTCACGTACCGAGAACTCTGCATGACGATATGCAGGACGGGCAAGAGGACTCCAGAGGCGCTCCATGATCCAGTTCGACGCGGTCCACAAGCGGTTCCCGAACGGCACGACAGCGGTGCATGATCTCTCGCTCGACATGCCGGAAGGGGGTGTGACCGTCTTCGTCGGCTCGTCGGGCTGCGGCAAGACGACCAGCCTCCGGATGATCAATCGTATGGTCGAGCCCTCGTCCGGCACCATTCGGGTCGGCGGGCGCGACGTCCTGGAGCAGGACGCCGCTGAGCTGCGGCGATCCATTGGTTACGTCATTCAGCAGGCGGGGCTCTTCCCGCACCGCACCGTGCTCGACAACGTCGCCACGGTGCCGCTGCTGCTCGGCTGGGGGCGGAAGAAGGCGCGGGCCGCGGCCGGTGAGCTTCTTGAGCGAGTGGGGCTCTCCGCCGAGATGGGGAAGCGGTATCCGCATCAGCTGTCCGGTGGGCAGCAGCAGCGGGTGGGTGTCGCGAGGGCGCTGGCCGCGGATCCGCCGGTGCTGCTCATGGACGAGCCGTTCGGAGCCGTCGACCCCGTCGTGCGTACCCAGCTTCAGGATGAACTGCTGCGGCTGCAGACCGAGTTGAGCAAGACGATCGTCTTCGTCACGCATGACATCGACGAGGCGGTGCGGCTCGGGGACCGAATAGCCGTGTTCCGTGAGGGCGGGCACCTCGTGCAGTGTGCGCCGCCGGAGGAGCTGTTGGCGCGGCCGGCGGATGAGTTCGTGGCGGACTTCCTCGGGGCCGAGCGTGGGTTGAAGTTGTTGTCGCTGACCACGCTCGCGGGCGTCGGGCAGGGCGAGTACCCCGCGGACACCGGCTGGGAACTGGTCCTCGACACGGCGCGTAAGCCGTTGCTCTGGCGTGACGAGGGGACGGGCGCGGAGCTGCCCATACGCCCCCTGCGGGACACGGACTCCCTCCTGTCGGCGCTGAACGAGTCGATCGCGGCGCCGGGCGGTTTCGTGGCCCGGGTGGACGCGGACGGTGTGTTTACGGGTGTCAGCTCGCGGGACGACGTCCATGAGCGGTCCGGGCAGGCGCACAGTGCGGCCCAGTCCGGCGGGACGTCTCGGGGCTCTGCCCCGGACCCCGCTGGCTCTCGTACACAAGCGGGGCTTGATTGTGCCGAGCCGGCCGGAGGCGTCGCGTGACCATCGACTGGTCCTGGATCGGGTCGCATCAGTCCGATCTCGCCACCCTCACCCTCTCCCACCTCCAAGCCGCCCTCAGCGCCGTGCTGTTCGGGCTGGTCATTTCGTTGCCGCTGGCCGTCGTCGCGCACCGGGTGCGGCCGTTGCGCGGGTTTCTGCTCGGGATGTCGAACGTGCTGTTCACCATCCCGTCCATCGCGGTCTTCGTGCTGCTGCTGCCCATCTCCGGGCTCACCCGCACCACCACCGTCATCGGCCTGACGATCTACACGCTCGTCGTCCTCCTGCGGAACACCGTCGAGGGGCTCGACTCCGTGCCCGCGAAGACGAAGGAGGCGGCGAAGGCGATGGGGACGCGGCCGATGCGGACGCTGCTCACCGTCGAGCTGCCGCTCGCGCTGCCCGTGATCATGGCGGGCGTGCGGATCGCCACCGTGATGGCCATCTCGCTCGTGTCCGTGGCGACGTACATCGGGGACGGCGGGCTCGGTCAGCTGTTCACCGATGGGTTCCAGCGGAACTTCCCGACCCCCGTGATCGTCGGCGTCGTCCTCACCCTGCTGCTCGCGCTCGTCGCGGACGCGCTGCTCGTCGGCGCCCAGCGGCTGCTCACTCCGTGGGCCCGTACCCGTACTCGGACCCGGAAGGCCTGAACCCGCCATGTTCGAACTCTTCAAGAACCTCGGGGCCTGGCTGGTCGGCGGGGAGCAGTGGGCGGGGAGCGACGGCATCGCGACGCGCGTCGCCGAGCACCTCCAGTACTCGCTGCTCGCCACCCTCGTCGCCGCCGTGATCGCTCTGCCGGTCGGGCTGCTCATCGGGCACACCGGGCGGGGCGCCTTCGTCGCCATCAACCTGTCGTCCTTCGGGCGGGCCCTGCCGACCGTGGGCCTGGTCGTGCTCGTGTTCCTCGCGAGCGGGCTCTCGATGTGGCCCGTCTACATCGCGCTCGTCGCGCTCGCGGTGCCGTCCATCGTCACCAATACGTACGCCGGGATGACCGCCGTCGATCCCGAGGTGCGGGATGCCGCGCGCGGGCAGGGCATGAAGGCCCACCAGGTGCTTTTCCAGGTCGAGTTGCCGCTCGCGATGCCGCTCATCATGACGGGGCTCCGACTCGCGCTCATCCAGGTCGTCGCCACCGCCACCATCGCCGCGTACGTGTCCTTCGGCGGGCTCGGCCGCTACGTCTTCGACGGGCTCGCCCAGCGCGACCTGGTGCAGGTGCTCGGCGGGGCCGTGCTCGTCGCGGTCGTGGCCGTCGTGCTCGACCTGGCCCTCTCCGGGCTCCAGCGCCTCCTCTTCCGCAACCGCCCCGCCACTCTCAAGTCCGCCTAGGAGCAAGCAAGATGCGCAATCTCAACCGACGTGCCCTCCTGGGCGGCCTGGCAGCCGCGGCCTCCGTCCCGGCCCTGTCCGCCTGCTCCAGCGGCATCACCTCGCTCGACCAGCAAGGGGGTTCGCTCTCGGGCGGCGGCTCCAGCAAGAAGGGTGTCACCATCGGCACCGCCAACTTCACCGAGAACCAGGTGCTCGGCTACCTGTACGCGGCCGCGCTCGACGCCGCCGGTGTGAAGACGAGCGTGCGGCCGAACCTCGGTACCCGCGAGATCCTCATCCCCGCCCTCAAGGGCGGCGACATCGACCTGCTGCCCGAGTACCAGGGCGCCCTCCTGCACTACCTCGACAAGAAGGCGAAGGCCACCGAGGAGGGCGAGATGCAGAACGCGCTCGCCATGGTGCTCCCGACCGGCCTGCAGATCCTGCCGTACGGGCTGGCCGAGGACTCGGACGCGTTCGTGGTGACCCGCGAGACCGCGAAGAAGTACAAGCTCAAGTCGCTCGCCGACCTCGCGAACCACAACGGGAAGCTCGTCATCGGCGCCGCCCCGGAGGTCAAGAAGCGGCAGGTGGGGTCCGTCGGGCTCAAGGACGTCTACGGAGTCGAGTTCAAGGAGTTCAAGTCCCTTGATTCCTCGGGCCCGTTGGTGAAGGGCGCGCTGAAGAACGGCGACGTCGATGTCGCCAACCTCTTCACCACCGACACCGACATCGCCGCCAACGACTGGGTCGTCCTCACCGACCCCAAGAACCTGGTCCCCGGTCAGCACGTCGTCCCGCTGATCGCCGACCGCAAGGCCGACTCGACCGTCCGCAAGGCCCTGGCCCGCCTGGGCAACGTGCTGACGACCGAGGACCTCACCGAGCTCAACCGGCTCGTGGACAAGGACAAGAAGGACCCCGAGGACGTCGCGAACGACTACGCGCGCCGGCACGGGATCAGCAAGAAGTAGGGAGGCCATCGGATGGCAGCGGTAGTGGAGAAGCACTCCATCGACGTCGTGCCGGACAGCGAACGGCACGGCAGCGCGTTCAACCAGTTCACCCTCTGGCTCGGCGCCAACCTCCACATCACGGCCGTCGTCACCGGCGGGCTCGCCGTCGTCTTCGGCGGCGACGTGGTCTGGTCGCTGATCGGGCTCGTGCTCGGCAATCTGCTCGGCGGCGCCGTCATGGCGCTGCACTCGGCGCAGGGCCCGAAGCTCGGGCTGCCCCAGATGATCCAGTCCAGGGCCCAGTTCGGGGTGAAGGGCGCCGTCGTCCCGCTGCTCCTCGTCGTCCTGATGTACGTCGGGTTCTTCGCGAGCGGCACCGTGCTCGCCGGGCAGGCCACCGCGCAGCTGACGCACACCAACGACACGACGGGCATCATCGTCTTCGCGCTCGTCACGGGGATCGTGGCGACGGTCGGCTACCGCGTCATCCACGTCCTCGGGCGGGTGGCGAGCGTGGTGTGCGCGCTCGCCTTCGTCTACCTGGGCGTGCGGCTCTTCGACCGGGCCGACGTCGGCGCGCTGCTGTCCGACGCGCACTTCTCGATGCCGATGTTCCTGCTCGCCGTCTCCCTGTCGGCCTCGTGGCAGCTCGCCTTCGGCCCCTACGTCGCCGACTACTCGCGCTATCTGCCGCGTACGACCAGCGGCAAGGCCACGTTCTGGTGGACGCTCGCGGGCTCCGCGCTGGGCTCGCAGTGGTCCATGGCATTCGGGGTGCTGGTCGCGGCGAGCGCGGGCGAGAAGTTCATCGACAACCAGGTCGGATACGTCGTGTCGCTCGGCGGGGCGGGGCTCGCCGCCTCGTTCTTCTACTTCGTGATCGCGCTCGGCAAGCTCACCGTCAACGTGCTCAACACGTACGGCGGCTTCATGTCGATGGTCACCGGCATCAGCGGATTCCGCGGCCAGCGGGTGCTTTCGCAGCGCGGCCGGGCGGTCTACATCGGGATCATCATGGTCGCGGGCACGGTGGTCGCCCTCGCGGGCAAGGACAGCTTCCTGACCTCGTTCAAGGACTTCCTGCTGTTCCTGCTGACGTTCTTCACGCCGTGGTCCGCGATCAACCTGGTCGACTACTACCTGATCTCGCGCGAGCGCTACGACCTCCCGGCCCTCTCCGACCCCAACGGCCGCTACGGCGCCTGGCGTTGGGACGCGCTCGTGGTCTACGGGATCGGGCTGCTCGCCCAGCTGCCGTTCCTGGCCACCGCCTTCTACACGGGCCCGCTCGTCGGGCCGCTGGGCGGGGCGGACGTGTCGTGGATCGTGGGGCTCGTCGTCCCGGCCGTCCTGTACTGGCTGCTCGCCCGGCGCAATGCGGGGGAGTGGCCCACTGAGAAGACGGGGGATAGCCCTACTGCGGTGGGGGCCACCGCTCCGTAACGTCGAGCGGTATGGAAGCCCGCGAACGCGCAAGCGACGCCGAACTCAAGAAGGAACTCGACGCCACCCTGCACGCACGCAGGGAGCTGGGCGACGACTACGAGCCGGCGCTCGTCGACTCCTTCCTCGAAAAAGTCGAGCAGCGGCTCGACTCCGTCGTCGACCGCAGGGTGCGACGACAGCTGGCCGAGCACCGGGTCAGCGTGGCCCGCGGGGCCCGCGACACCGGCGCGGAGAACTGGGGCGAGCGCTTCGGCTTCGCCGTGGTCTCGCTCGTCCTCGCCATCCCGCTGTCCGCGATCGCCGTGGTCAACGCCGGACTGGCCGGGCTCTTCGTGGCCTGGGGCGGGATCGTCGGTGTGAACGCGCTGCACGCGGTGCGGTGGGGGCCCGTCCGGCGCCGCGAGCGCCGGGATCGCGAGGAGTCCGACTGGGAGGGGTAGCCGGGTGGGCCCGTGGAGGCCTGCGCGGACTTTGAGGTGACGTGAGGGGCGCCGCGCCGGTGGATCCGGCGCGGCGCCCCTCACGTGCTGCGCTCAGACCTCCAGCTCGCCCTCGATCTTCTTCAGCTGATGGCGGGCCATCGCGAGGTTCGCGCGGGACTTGTCGAGCACCAGGTACAGGAACAGACCGTTGCCACCACGCCCCTTGATCAGGCGGATCAGGTGGTACTGGCTGCCGAGGGTGATGAGGATGTCCTCGATGCCCTCCTTGAGTCCCAACTGCTCCATGGTGCGCAGCTTGGAGCGGACCACGTCGGTGTTGCCGGCGGCCGCGACCTCCAGGTCGAAGCTCTTGGAGCCGCCGATGGTGCCGAGGGCCATGCCGCTGGTGTAGTCGACGAGGGCCGCGGCGGTGGCGCCTTCGATGGAGGCGAGGGCGTCCTTGAGGGCGGTCTCGGTGTTGGCCATGATGCTGGGTCCTTTCATGCGTTCTTTGCGGGCGTGCCGGTGGTCAACGCATGGGCTGGGTCGGCACGTTGGTGGGCGGCCGGACAGGGAGTCCGGTCTCGGTCGTCGTGGTGGTGGATGCCGTGCGGGCACGGGCCCTGCCGCGGACGCGGGGGGTCGGCTCGGGCGGCGCTTCCTCCTCCGGGGGAGCGGTGAGTTCACCGATGCGGGTGCTGGAGCGACGTCCCTCGAGATGCAGCCGGCCGACGTTGACCCGGTCCTCCGCGAGGAGCGTGAGGACGGCGGTGTCCCCGGCCGCGTACGTGGCGACGTAACCGGCGGCGCCGCGCACCAGGAGTTCGCGGAAGGCGCCCTGCTCGGTGGCGTCGGAGAGACGCTGGGTGACACCGAGCGCGGTGGCGGTGAGCGCGGCGACGCCCTCCGGTTCGACGCCCGGGGCGTCATGGGCGAGCACCAGGCCGTCGACGCTGGCGACGAGGGCCCCCGTGACCTGGGGTACGCGGACTCTCAACCGCTGCAGTTCGGCGAGGAGCTCGCCCTGGTCGGCCATCGGAAGTCTCCTTTCTGGGGTTCGGGAGGAACGCAGCAGGCGTTTCACAGGGCCTCCAGACCGGCGCGCAGCCGCCGCAACAGGGCAACGTCGGGGTCCTCGACGACGGCCTGCTCGGGCAACGTGGGCGGAGCCGGCGCGAAGACCGGGGTCACCAGTCCGCACGCGGCGAGGCGCCGCAGGTCGACAAGGGTGTGGAAGGCGGGCCTGCCCAGGGTGAGCGCGATCTGGGAGGCCGTGCGCGCGCCGTCGACGAGGTCGAGGACGTTGCGTCTGCGCGGCGGTACGCACACCTCGCCGTGCCGGATGATCCGGTTGAGCGGCGCCGTGTCCGTGTCCGGCTCGGGCCAGATCCGCTGGAGCAGGTCGCGGCGGCGCAGCGTCTCGCGCTGGACCGCCGAAACCAGCACCGGGCGCACGGTCCCGAACCAGTGCGAGACGCCGTACCGGAACCGGGTCGGCCCGCTGCTCGGGGCGAGTGTGAAGTACGCGGCGTCGAACAGGGCGCCCAGATGGCACAGTTCGAGCGCCCCGTCGGAGAGCCGGCCCTGCTCGACGAGGTAGCGGCCGACCCGCTGCCGCGCGCCCGCCCGGTCCACGGCCTCCGACCAGCCCTCGGCCTGCACCGCGCCGCCCCTGGTGAGCAGCACGTCCATGCCGGGGGTCGAGGGCGATTCGGCGTGCACGACCCGGCCGTCCTCCAGGTAGAGCGTGCCGTGCTCGCGGATCAGGGCGCCGGTGGCCTGCTCGTCGGCGAGCCGGCTGAGCATCGGCGAGACGCCCGTACGGACGTCGACGCTCATCCCAGGACCATCCGGTCGGCTATGTCGGTGAGCCGGAGCCGGGCGAGCGCGAGGTTGCCCTCGTCCCGGTTCAGCCAGAGGTGGATGAAGACGCTGCTGTCGAAGGTGGTGCGCACGAAGCGCAGCACGTGATAGCTGTCTCGGTTGGTGACGATGACGTCCTCGACGGGGGGCGCCTTGTCACTTGCGGAGCCCTGCGTCCAGTCGCTGCCGTCGGCGGGGGCGAAGGCGCGGTGCTCGGCGGCGATCCGGGCCAGTTCGGCGGACTCGGCGGCGTCCGCCTCGTGGTCCCCGTTGCGTGTGTCGCCGACCGTGCCGAGGGCGAGTCCGCTGGTCCAGTCGACGACGGAGGCGCCACGTGCTCCTGGAAGCCGCATGACCTCCAGGAGGCATTCGTCGATTCCGGGCACCCCTGAACCTCCCCACCGGATCGCCACTTTGTGCACAACTCGTACACGTGTGACGACGAAGCTACGCACGGTACGGAGACCAGGTGAGGCTTCTGGCATTTCCCGGTGGAACATGCGTGGGGCGGCTAGAATCCGCCAACTGACCCTGGGGGTTGGCGGATTCAGGCGCCTCGGGTGCGCTTCTGAGCCCCTACTCCTCCCCGTGCGTCTTCATCACCACCCTGTTGACGGCCCACAGTGCGATCCCGATGGCGATGAGCACGCCCGCCCGGATGTAGACCTCGGCGGGCCGGTCGGCGAGCGGACTGGCGAGGATCAGCGAGGTGACCGCGCCGAGCACCGGAAGGACCGTCGGCGTACGGAAGTGCCGGTGGTCGACCGGGTCCTTGCGCAGCACGAGCACGGCCACGTTGACCACGGCGAACACGCACAGCAGCAGGAACGACGTTGTGTCGCCGAGCCCCTCGATCTCCCCGGTCGACACGAGCCCGACCGCGAGCAGCGACACGAAGACGATGCCCACGACGGGCGTGCGCCGCTTGGGCAGCACGCGGCCCATCGCGCTCGGCAGGATGCGCTCGTTGGCCATCCCGTAGCAGAGCCGCGAGGCCATCATGATGTTGATGAGCGCCGAGTTGGTGACGGCGAACAGGGCGATCAGCGCGAAGAGCTTGTGCGGGAAGTCGACGCCGCCGGCCTTCACCACTTCCAGCAGCGGCCCGCTCGACGCTTCCAGCACCTTGTGGTCGACGAGCAGCGAGGACACGAGCGCGACGAGCACATAGATGGTGCCGGTCACGGTGACGCCGATGAAGAGGGCGCGCGGGAAGGTGCGGGCCGGGTCCTTGGTCTCCTCGGCCATGTTCACCGAGTCCTCGAACCCGACGAACGCGAAGAAGCCCAGCGCGGTCGCCCCCAACACCCCTGTCATCAGGGCGAATCCGGTGCCGCCCGTGTCGATGTCGGCCAGCCGGGAGGGCTCCCCCTCACCGGTCAGGACGGCGTACGCGCCGATGGCGAGGATGATGGCGAGCCCGGTCACCTCGACCAGGGTCAGCACGACGTTCGCCTTCACCGACTCAGCTACGCCCCGCAGGTTCAGCGCGGCGAGCGCGAGCACGAACAGGATGGCGACCAGGGTGGGCGGCAGCGCGTTGCTCGTCAGCTCGCCGAGGTAGTCACCGCTGAACGCGCGGGCGGCGGCGCTCGCGGACGAGAGCCCCGAGCACATCACCATGAACGCGATGATGAAGGTCAGGAACGGGACCTTGAACGCCTTCTGCGCGTAGAGCGCCGCGCCCGCCGCCTTCGGGTACTTGCCGACGAGTTCGGCGTACGAGGCGGCGGTGAGCAGCGCCACGACGAACCCGATGACGAACGGCAGCCACAGCGCGCCGCCGACCTTCCCCGCGACCTTGCCCGTGGTCGCGTAGATCCCGGTGCCGAGGATGTCCCCGACCACGAACAGGATCAGCAGTTTCGGCCCGATCGCCCGGTGCAGTGGGGTGTCGGCTGTCGCAGATGTCACTGGACCTCCCGCGAGGTGCGTAGGTGGTTGTCCGCGTAGGAGGTAGGGATTCCCCCGAGCACCTCTTGACTAGACCTATTCATGTCGCCAGGATGTGAATAGAAGGCTGAACAGCTGATTGACACGCACTCCAGGAGGCCGCCGATGTCAGGACCCCGCCCCGTACGAGCCCCGCGCGGCACCGAGCTCAACACCCTGGGGTGGCAGCAGGAGGGTGCGCTGCGGATGCTCATGAACAACCTCGACGGCGAGGTTGCCGAGCACCCCGACAAGCTCGTCGTCTACGGCGGCACCGGAAAGGCGGCCCGGTCCTGGGAGGCGTACGACGCGATCGTGCGCACGCTGAAGACGCTGAAGTCGGACGAGACCCTCCTCGTCCAGTCCGGCAAGCCGGTCGGCGTGCTGCGCACCAGCGAGTGGGCGCCGCGGGTGCTGCTCGCGAACTCCAACCTCGTGGGCGACTGGGCCAATTGGGAGGAGTTCCGCAAGCTGGAGGCCGAAGGCCTCATGATGTACGGCCAGATGACGGCCGGCTCGTGGATCTACATCGGCTCGCAGGGCATCGTCCAGGGCACCTACGAGACCTTCGGCGCGGTCGCCCGCAAGAAGTTCGACGGCACGCTCGCCGGGACCATCACGCTCACCGCCGGTGTCGGCGGCATGGGCGGCGCCCAGCCCCTCGCCATCACGATGAACGAGGGCGTCGCGATCTGCGTCGACGTCGACGAGACGCGCATCGACCGCCGCATCGGCACCCGCTACCTGGACGTCAAGGCCGACAACCTCGACCACGCCCTCGAACTGGCCGTGCAGGCCCGCGACGAGCGCCGCGGCGTGTCCATCGGCGTCGTCGGCAACGCCGCCGAGGTCTTCCCTGAGCTGCTGCGCCGCGGCGCCCCGATCGACATCGTGACGGACCAGACGTCCGCCCACGACCCGCTCGCCTACCTGCCCGTCGGCATCTCCGTCGAGGACTGGGACAAGGAGCGCGAGGCGGACCCGGCCGGCTTCACCGACAAGGCCCGCCAGTCGATGCGCCTGCACGTCGAGGCCATGGTCGGCTTCCTGGACGCGGGCGCCGAGGTCTTCGACTACGGCAACTCGATCCGCGACGAGGCCCGCAAGGCCGGCTACGACCGCGCCTTCGCCTTCCCCGGCTTCGTGCCCGCGCACATCCGTCCCCTCTTCGAGGAGGGCCTCGGCCCGTTCCGCTGGGCCGCGCTGTCCGGCGACCCGAAGGACATCGAGGCCACCGACAAGGCCATCAAGGAGCTGTTCCCCGAGAACAAGCACCTGCACCGCTGGCTCGACATGGCCGCCGAGCGCATCGCCTTCGAGGGCCTCCCGGCGCGCATCTGCTGGCTCGGCTACGGCGAACGCCACCTGGCGGGCCTCAAGTTCAACGAGATGGTCGCGTCCGGCGAACTCTCGGCCCCGGTCGCCATCGGCCGCGACCACCTCGACTCGGGCTCGGTCGCCTCTCCCTACCGCGAGACGGAGGCCATGAAGGACGGCTCCGACGCGATCGCCGACTGGCCGCTCCTGAACGCCCTGGTCAACACCTCCTCCGGCGCCACCTGGGTCTCCCTCCACCACGGCGGCGGTGTCGGCATGGGCCGCTCCATCCACGCGGGCCAGGTCTGCGTCGCGGACGGCACGGACCTCGCTGCCCAGAAGGTCGAACGCGTCCTCACGAACGACCCGGCGATGGGCGTCATCCGCCACGTCGACGCGGGTTACGACCACGCGGCGGAGGTCGCGGCGGAGCGCGGCGTTCGGGTACCGATGCGGGAGGGCGAGGGCGAGTGACTTCCGCACCTGGGGGCTCCGCCCCCAGTTCGTCCTCAAACGCCGGACGGGCTGGTATTTCAGCCCCTCCGGCGTTTGAGGAGGCCCGTCCGGCAGGACTTTCGGGAAGGGGCGGGGTGGGGAATTCTCCTTCCTTCCTGGAGATGTGGCGCGACTTGCAGCCGATCGGTCGCAACGCCGACTCCGGCGGCTACCGCCGATTCGCCTGGACGGCCGCCGACACCGACTGCCGCGCATGGTTCAAGGCCCAGGCCGAATCCCGCGGCCTGACCTACGAACTGGACCGCAACGGCAACCAGTGGGCCTGGCTCGGCGACCCGGAGGCCGGCGACGCCGTCGTCACAGGCTCACACCTGGACTCCGTCCCGGACGGCGGCGCCTTCGACGGCCCCCTCGGCGTCGTCTCCTCCTTCGCCGCCCTGGACGAACTCCGCCGCAGGGGAGCGGAGTTCACCAGACCCCTCGCCATCACCAACTTCGGCGACGAGGAAGGCGCCCGCTTCGGCCTCGCCTGCGTCGGCTCCCGCCTCACCGCAGGCGTCCTCACCCCCGAGGCGGCCCACAAGCTCACGGACGCCGACGGAATCACCCTCCCGCAGGCCATGGAGCGGGCGGGCCACGACCCGGACGCGATCGGCGCGGACCGCGAACGCCTGGACCGTATCGGCGCGTTCATCGAACTCCACGTGGAACAGGGCCGCGCCCTGGACCTGTCCGGCGACGCCATCGGCATCGCAAGCTCCATCTGGCCGCACGGCCGCTGGCGCTTCGACTTCCGCGGCGAGGCCAACCACGCGGGCACGACCCGCCTGGTCGACCGCCGGGACCCGATGCTGTCCTACGCGGAGACGGTCCTGGCGGCCCGCCGCGAGGCCCAACTGGCAGGCTCAGTAGCGACCTTCGGCAAGATCTCGGTCGAGCCGAACGGCGTCAACGCCATCCCCTCCCTCGTACGCGGCTGGCTCGACTCCCGCGCCGCCGACCAGGAGTCCCTGGACGCGACGGTCACCGGGGTCGAGAAGGCGGCCCGCGAGTACGCGGAGGCGCACGGCATCGACGTATCGCTGACCCGCGAGTCGTTCACGCCGGTCGTCGAGTTCGACGACGCGCTCCGCGACGAGCTGGCCCGCATCCTGGGCACGAAGGACTCGGCAGCGGATCTGAGAATCCCCGTCCTCGGAACGGGAGCGGGACACGACGCGGGAATCCTCGCCCAGTCGATCCCCACCGCCATGCTGTTCGTGCGCAACCCGACGGGCGTCTCGCACTCCCCGGCCGAGTCCGCGGCCGAGGACGACTGCCTGGAAGGGGTACGCGCACTGGCCGACGTACTGGAAGGACTGGCCTGCACGTGACGCAGACGACGACGTACTGGTTGGAACACGCCTGGCTCGGCACGCATGTCGAGCCGGGCGTGGCGGTGGACGTGTCGGACGAGGGCCGCTTCACGGCGGTCCGCACGGGGGTCGGCGCGCCCCCGCCCGGCGCGACGGCCCTGCGCGGCCTGACCCTCCCCGGCCTCGCCAACGCCCACAGCCACGCCTTCCACCGGGCGCTCCGCTCGACGGTCCAGGTCGGGTCCGGGACGTTCTGGACGTGGCGCGAGGTCATGTACTCGGTGGCGGACCGCCTGACGCCGGACACGTACCACGCACTCGCGCGGGCGGTCTACGCGGAGATGGCACTGGCCGGCATCACGGCGGTCGGTGAATTCCACTACCTCCACCACGCCCCCGGCGGCACCCCGTACGCGGACCCGAACGCGATGGGCGAGGCGCTGATCGCGGCGGCGGACGAGGCGGGCATCCGCATCACCCTCCTCGACACGGCGTACGTCTCCTCAGGCTTCGGCAAGGCCCCGGACCACCACCAGCAGCGCTTCAGTGACGGCACGGCGGAGGCGTGGGCGGAACGGGCGTCACTGCTGAAGGAGCGGCCGGGGGTGCGGATCGGCGCGGCGATCCACTCGGTACGGGCGGTCCCGGCAGCCCAACTGCCAACGGTCGCGAACTGGGCGTCGGCCCGCAGCGCCCCACTCCATGTCCACCTCTCCGAACAGACAGCGGAGAACGACGCATGCCAGGCAGCACACGGCTGCACACCAACCCAACTCCTGTCGGATCACGGGGTATTGGGCGCACGGACCGTCGGCGTCCACAACACCCACCTCACGGACACGGACATCGCCCTGCTCGGCGGCTCGTCCACGGGCACGTGCATGTGCCCGACGACGGAACGGGACCTGGCGGACGGCATCGGCCCGGCGGTACAGCTCCAGCAGGCGGGTTCACCCTTGTCGCTGGGCTCCGACAGCCACGCGGTGATCGACCTCTTCGAGGAGGCGCGCGCGATGGAGCTGAACGAGCGCCTGCGCTCCCGGACCCGCGGCCACTGGACGGCGGCGGCGCTGCTCCGCGCGGCCTCCGCCGACGGCCACGCGTCCCTCGGCTGGGACGACGCGGGCGCCATCGAACCGGGCGCGCGGGCCGACCTGGTCACGGTGACACTGAACTCCGTCCGCACGGCGGGCCCCGAACCCCGCTTCGGCACGGAAACGGCAGTCTTCGCAGCGACAGCCGCCGACGTGACGGACGTGGTGTCGTCCGGCCGCGTGGTGGTCCGCGACGGCGAACACGTTCTGGTCGGCAACGTGGCAGAAGCCCTGACGACATCCATCGCGGCCCTACACAACTAACGCCCCGGGGCTCCGCCCAATCGCCGGCGGGGCTTGATCTATCAAGCCCCGCCGGCGATTGAGGCGGCCCGTCCGGCAGGACTTTCGGGAAGGGGCGGGGTGGGGGAAAGACACCCCACCACCCACGGAGAGGAACCATGACGACCACCACCACGACCATCACCAACATCGGCACCCTGGTCACAAACAACCCCGACCTGGGCGAAGGCCCCCTCGGCCAAATCCACAACGCCGCCCTCGTCATCGAGAACGACAAGATCGCCTGGGCGGGCCCGACGGCCAAGGCCCCGGCCACGGACGAGGCCCACGACGCCGCCGGCCGCGCCGTCATCCCCGGCTTCGTCGACTCCCACTCCCACCTCGTCTTCGCAGGCGACCGCACCGCCGAATTCAACGCCCGCATGTCGGGCCAGAGCTACTCCGCAGGCGGCATCCGCACGACAGTCGCGGCAACGCGCGCCGCAACGGACGAAGCCCTGGAGACGAACCTCAAGCACCACCTCACCGAGGCCCTCCGCCAGGGCACGACAACATTCGAAACAAAGTCCGGCTACGGCCTGACGACAGCCGACGAGGAACGCGCCCTCCGCATCGCAGCAGCCCACACGGACGAAGTCACCTACCTGGGCGCCCACATCGTCTCCCCGGACTACGCGGACGACCCCGCCGCATACGTGGAATTGGTGACGGGCGAAATGCTCAACGCCTGCGCCCCCCACGCCCGCTGGGTCGACGTCTTCTGCGAAAAGGGCGCCTTCGACGGCGACCAGGCAAGGGCAATCCTGACGGCGGGCAAGGCCAAGGGCCTGCTCCCCCGCATCCACGCGAACCAGCTCAGCTACGGCCCCGGCGTCCAACTCGCGGTGGAACTGGACGCGGCATCGGCCGACCACTGCACACACCTCACGGACGCCGACGTGGACGCCCTGGCAAACGGCAACACGGTGGCGACACTCCTCCCGGGCGCCGAGTTCTCGACCCGCGCCGAGTGGCCGAACGCCCGCCGCCTCCTGGACGCGGGCGCAACGGTCGCGCTCTCCACGGACTGCAACCCGGGCTCGTCCTTCACGTCCTCGGTCCCCTTCTGCATCGCCCTCGCCGTACGCGACATGGGCATGACCCCCGACGAGGCCCTCTGGTCGGCCACGGCAGGCGGCGCCAAGGCCCTCCGCCGCACAGACGTAGGCCACCTCTCCCAGGGCGCCCGCGCCGACCTCACATTCCTGAACGCCCCGAGCCACGTCCACTTCGCGTACCGGCCGGGTGTGCCGCTGGTCTCGGAGGTGTGGCGGGCGGGGAATCGCGTCTAGGGGTTCCCGACCAACTGCGGACTGGGGGAACCGATGGATCCCGAAATCGAAGCCGGTGACGGCGTGGAAGAACCGGCCGAGCCTCCGGTGGAGGACGCCCTGCACCGCTGGGCCCGTGAAAACGGCATCGTCCTCCACGACCGAGGCCGCGTCCCCCGGAACATCCGCGAGGCCTACGACGAGTCGCAGTGAGTACCGAACGCGTCGAACGGGTCGACGACAACAACCGCTACCTCGCCGCGCAACGGTCCGGCGGTCGCCAGGCCCGTCTCGCACCCTTGCCGCCGAGGTAGTTCACCGCTCCTCTTCCCCGCGCATCTGACGAAGCACCTCGGAGAGCTCGGCCGGAGCCTCCGGCCGAGCCGGCAGCGGCTGCCAGTCCCCGAGGCCGTACGCGGTCGCGGCATTGTCGGGATCCACCGTTCCCGTGCGCACCGCGTCTTCGATGACGCGCTGCTCGCACCATTTCCCCGCAAGGCGTGCCCACACCAGCTTCCCGTCCCGTGTCGGCATGGTGCCCCACAGGTCGGCCGCCGCCGCGATCAGGAACATCCCCCGTCCCGACTCGGCTCCCCAGTCGGGCTCGGTGCACAGCACCGGGAGCACAGGCGAGCGGTCGGCCACCGACACCTGCACCGCGCCGCCCTCCGCCTCCGGCAGCACTCGCAGCCGCACCTCGCACTCGGGGACCGCCACGTGCCGGTGCACGTTCGCCAGTATTTCCGTCACGCAGAGCTGCGCCGCGTCGACGAGGGCGAGGTGCCCCCAGGCCCCTAGGTACGTGGCGACCGTTCGCCGTACGTCCGAGAACTGCTCGGGATCTGCCCGGAGTTGGATGACGACTTCGGGTGGAGATTGCGTCTTCATACGCTCACAGTGCGTGACCGCTGGCTAGCCTGACCAGGACCAGGAGCTGCACACAACGAGGTGTGCAGGCGAGGGGGTTCCTTGTGCAGGACTGTGTCGACGGGTCGTCGAGCATGCGGATGTTCGGCGCGGTGGTACGGGCCCTGCGGGAGGCGCGGGGCGGTTCGCGGGACGACTTCGGGGCGTACGTCGGGTATTCGGCGTCGCAGGTGGCGATGGTCGAGCGCGGCGAGCGGATGCCGAGCGCGCGGTTCGTGGCGCGGGCGGGGGAGTTCCTGGGGGCGCAGGAAGCGGTGGAGGCGGCGGCCGCGCATCTTGAGCGGCGGCGGTATCCGGCGTGGTTCGGGGAGTACGTGGAACGGGAGGCCGAAGCGGTCGGCCTCTGCGTGTACGACACGCATCTGGTGAATGGGCTGGTGCAGACGGAGGGGTACGCGCGCGCGGTGCTCAATGCCCGATTCCCGGTGTTGGAGGAGGAGGCGATCGAGCGCCGCTTGGAGGCGCGTTTGTCACGGCAGGTGTTGCTGAACCGCGTGCCGTCGATCTCGCTGTCGTTCGTGGTCGAGGAATGGGTGCTGCGGCGGCCGATGGGCGGATCCGCCGTCCTGAAGGGGCAGTTGAAACGGCTGCTCGAAGTCGGCCGGAGGCGAAACGTCTCCATCCAGGTCATGCCGACGTCCTACGAGGGCCACGCGGGCGTGGACGGCCCGATGACCCTGCTGGAGACCCCTGAAAGGCAGTTGCTCGCTTACCTTGAGACGCAAGGGAACGGCCGCATCATCGACGATCGCGACGAGGTCAGTGTGCTGCACACGCGCTATGGCATGATCCGCACGCAGGCCCTGACCCCAGGTGACTCCGCGGAGCTGATCGAGCAGATGGCAGGGGAGCTATGACCGCCAACCTCGCATGGTTCAAGTCCAGTTACAGCGGCGCGGAGGGCGGGCAGTGCCTCGAAGTCGCTTACGCCGCCACGGTCCACATTCGCGACTCGAAGAATGCCGAGTCCAACTCCAGCCCCACACTGGCCATTTCGGCCGACAGCTGGACCACTTTCGTAAACTTCGCCGCGAAGTCCGCGCTACAGTAATCGCGTTATCACGCTCCGTGCGCAAACACGGAGCGGCCCTCAGCGGTGCGCAAACACCAATCTGAGGGCCTTCACCGACGAATGGATCAGAGGTCCATCGCGATGCTCAAGCATGCTATCCCGCCTGCCCGTTTCTTCTCTCAGGTTCCGAACGAGATCATCCGGAACCCGCGCCTGAACGGCACAGCCGTACGGCTCCTCCTCTGGGCCCTGTCCCTCCCCGAGGGCTCCCGGGAAACCGTCCAGTCCCTCGGCGAGAAGATGCCGGAAGGCCGTCTGGCCGTACGAAAGGCCAGGCGGCAGCTGGAAGAGGAGGGGTACCTCCATACGCGCCGCTCGCAGGATCCGGAGACGGGGCGCTGGACGACTCAAGTCCTCGTCTCCAACGTGCCGTTGACGTCACCCGAAGAGGTCACCGCCGCCTTCGGCCCGACCGACCAGGACCCGCCCGTCGGTGGCGCGACCGAGCGGGCCGTCGGCGCATACCCCTTGGGCGAAACCCCGAAGGACAACACCCCCAACCGTGGGACGGCGTTCCTGGAACGCCTCGCCGACCGCGAACCGGCGCTGCGCCTGGGCGCCCGCGACGTCGAAAGCCTCGCGCCGCTCATCGACGGCGCACTGGCGACCGGCGCCACCGAAACCGACCTCCGTCGCTGCCTGACCACGGACCTGCCACGCGCACTCCGTTCCGCTGCCGCCCTCGTCAGGTATCGACTGGAGAACCGGCCGCCTGCCGCTGCCCCGCCAACTCCCGTCGTGGGCAAGCGCGTAGCTCCCCTCGGCGAATGCGCGGAGTGCCGCGACCCGCTGCCGCGAGGAGTCGGGAAGGGGATCTGCCGTGCCTGTGCCGGGATCGCGGCGAAGCCGGCGTCGGCACCGGCACCTACCCCTGGCCAGGGCCTGCGTGACGTGATCGCCCTCGCGAGGGCCGCCCTCCGCCCCGTCGACTAGCGGCTACAGACTCTTTCCCGCCCGCCACCGCTGCTCGTCCCCACCCTGGAACTTGCGCTGGCCCAGCCGGAACGAGCCGTCGTCGAGTGGGGTGACGGCGGTTTTCCAGTCGGCGGCGGGGCGGATCGAGCCGTCGCCGTGCACGGAGAAGGTGAGGTCGGCTCCGTGGTCGTCGTCGGCGGCCGTGCAGTGACCGAGGCCGATCGGGCGGTCGGTGTCGCCGCGGTTGTCCAGGCAGAAGTCGGGGTTGGCGGCGGACTGGATGACGCCGCGGGCCGGTTCCACGCGCCACTGCTGGCTGCCCGTGCGGTCGCACTTCGCGGCCACGACGTCGTCGCCGTCCGCCATGGGCGTGCGGGAGACGTCGAGGCACAGCCCGGAGGCGACGTCGATCACCTCCGCGTACTCCTCGCCGGGCGGGCGGAAGCGCGGCGGCTTCGGCTTGCCGGACGGGGACAGGGTCGAACTCGGCTTCCCCTGTGGGGGGTTGGTGGTGGGCTTCGGTGACGGGGGCACCGTGATCGTCTCCGTGCTCCGCGCGGTCGTCGTCGCGGTGGCGGTCGTCGTGGTCGTCGTGGTGGCCGTCGTCGTCGCCGTGACCGTCACCCGGACCGGAGGCGGTGTCGAGGGTGTGGCGCCCATGCCCTGGCCCACCGCCGACAGGTCGGGGCGGCCCTCCGTCAGCGTCAGGATCAGCAGCGGTACGAGCGCCACGCCGACCGCGGCCGAGGCGAGCGCGAACCCCATCGGCGTCGCGCGGACGACCGCGGGGCGCCGGGAGGCCTTCCGGCGGGCGCGGCCGGCCGGGCGGCGACGGTCGGCCCTCGTCGTGGATGTCGCGCGGTGGCTGCGGGGGGTGGCCTGCTGGGGCACGGGAGCCGCAGGAGTGGGAGGAGCCGGAGCCGTGGCGGGCGCCTCGGTCAGCAGGTAGTCCGTGCCGCCCCACGGCAACAGGCCCTCCGCGAGCGCGCGGCGCGGATCGTCCCGCAGGGCCGTCAGCTCCAGGTACGCGGCGGTGCAGCTCGGGCAGCGGGCGAAGTGCGCGTCCAGGTCGGCGGTGTTGCGTGGCCGACCGGGTCTGGTCGCTTCCTCGATCAGGCGCTGATAGCCCCGGCAGTGCGTGTCCTGCGCGCGGGCCGCCCGGGCCGCGAGGCAGGCGCCGCGCAGCGCGTCGAGCGCGGCGCCCCGCGCCTGCGCCACGTCCCGCGCGGACGTTCCGGTGGCGATGCCGGTGGCGGCGTCGGAATCCCCGTCCACCACGGAGTGCCAGAGCAGCGTCTGGGTGCGCGCCGGCAGCGTATGGAAGGCGGAGAGCAGCGCAGCGGGTGCCCGGGGGGCGTCCGGTGGGCCGAGGGTGCCCAGCAGGCCGGGGGAGAGACGCCCGCGGCGCTCGTCGGTGGCCCACTCGGCCGCGGTGCGGTGGACGAGCAGCAGCGCGTGATGGCGCCAGGAGCCGCGCGGTTCGAGGCCGCGCGCGACCTCGCGTGCGGCGCGTGCGAAGGCCTGCGCGCCCAACTGCCGTGCGGCGTCCGTGTCGTTGGCGCACACCTGGGCGTACGCCAGGAGCGCGTGCCGGTGCCTGTCGCGCAGCTCGCCGAGCGCCGGATACGCGGTCGGGGTGTCGGCCCGCAGCAGGGCGACGAGCCGGTGGTCGGGCGCCGTGGCATGGGCGCCACCGTTCGCAAACACCGTGTCCTCCTGTCACCGGGTGCCAGATGGGTGCTCATAGTGGTGCAGGAGAGGTGCTACGGGTAGGCGTTTCTCGCGGTAACAGGACGCCGGGCGGCGGGAGTTGGCATAAAAAACATCGAGGGGGCCGACCGTCTTACGGTCGGCCCCCACGACGTGACAGGGTGTTACGGGTGGTGCCGGTGTTACGGGTCCGCGCGATTACTCCTCGAGCGTCAGACCCTTGCGCAGGCGCACCAGCGTTCGCGACAGCAGTCGCGACACGTGCATCTGCGAGATGCCCAGTTCCTCACCGATCTCGGACTGGGTCATGTTGGCGACGAACCGCAGCGAGAGGATCTTGCGGTCGCGCGGCGGGAGGTCGGCGATCAGCGGCTTCAGGGACTCGACGTACTCGATGCCCTCGAGGCCGTGGTCCTCGTAGCCGATGCGATCCGCGAGCGCACCCTCGGAGTCGTCCTCCTCGGGCTGGGCGTCGAGCGAGCTGGCGGTGTAGGCGTTGGACGCCGCCATGCCCTCGACGACCTCTTCCTTCGACAGGCCCAGGCGTTCGGCGAGCTCGCCCACCGTGGGGGCGCGATCGAGCTGCTGGGCGAGTTCGTCGCCCGCCTTGGCGAGGTCGAGACGGAGTTCCTGGAGGCGGCGCGGTACGCGCACGGACCAGGAGGTGTCGCGGAAGAAGCGCTTGATCTCACCGACGATGGTTGGCATCGCGAAGGTCGGGAACTCGACCCCGCGGCTCAGTTCGAACCGGTCGATCGCCTTGATCAGGCCGATGGTGCCGACCTGGATGATGTCCTCCATCGGTTCGCTGCGGGAGCGGAACCGAGAGGCCGCGAACTTGACCAGAGCCAGGTTCAGCTCGACCAGCGTGTTGCGGACATACGAAAATTCGTGCGTGCCTTCTTCGAGGGACTCGAGCCGCTCGAAGAGGGTCTTGGAGAGGGCTCGGGCGTCGAGCGGCCCCACCTCGTCGTAGGGGGGGATCTCCGGAAGGCCTTCGAGGCCCTCAAGGCTTTCCGCCTCGACGTCGACAGTTTCCGGGGGGAGTGTCGACGTCGCTTGGTCAGTACGCGATTCGTCGAGCCGGGCTGACATGATGTCCTCCATGCGTTCTCGGCATATGGCTGCCGATGCCGATGCGTGCACTGCTTTTAAGTGCGGCGCCTCCAAAGCCGGCCGTGGTCGAATGTTGTCCTTACTAGGCCTACCCGTTTTCCACACCGGGCCGCAAGTGCGTTCTGAGTCGAAATGTCCGAATTCTAGAGGTTGTTCGGGTGCCGATGCACAGCCTGAGGGCGTAGTGTTCGAGGGCGTCAATCGGCACGTCGAAGGCAGCGAGAGAGAGACGTCATGGACCGCGGGACAGTCGGCAGTGCGCATCGGGGCCGGCTTCTGGTCGAGGTGCGACAAGAGGGCACCAGTGCCGTCGTGACCCCGGCCGGTGAGTTGGATCACCATACGGCCGATCTGCTGCGCGAACCCCTGGATGAATGCCTCAGCAATGGACATTCCAGGCTGGTTATCGACTGCTCGCGCCTCGAATTCTGCGATTCGACGGGGTTGAACGTGCTGCTCGGGGCCCGCTTGAAGGCCGAGGCGGCCGGTGGTGGAGTGCACCTCGCGGGCATGCTTCCGGTGGTTGCCAGGGTGTTCGAGATCACCGGCGCGGAGGCCGTCTTCACGGTGCATGCGTCGCTCGGCGAGGCCCTCGAGCCGGACCCCTCGGGCGACTGACCGGAACCGGGCGACTGCGTACTGTGGTCGACTGCAGAAGTTACGCTCCAGTTGTCGCTGTGTGATCTAGGCGTTACCAGCGTCACAGGAGCTGTTCTGAACAAGTGGGTGTTTCCGGCGTTCCCTCGGGCAGGAGACCCCCCGAACGCGACTCCGACCCTGCGACCCCGATGACCCTCCGACCCCGATCCGCGACCCGGACTTCATGGCCGGGCAGTGGGCACTCGGACCCTGAACCCTGAATCCTGAAGCTGAATTGGTGAATCGGTGAGGTGAAGTGCTGATGAGCACCACCCGGCCTTACTCGCCGGGCGACCACGGCCCCGAGTCCGGTGAAGTACCGGTCGTCGCGGGTGCGCGGGTCCGCAGGCTGAGCCTCAGCGGCGCGAGCGGAATCGTGCCGCTCGCCCGCGACTTCACCCGCGAAGCGCTGCACGCCTGGGGATGGCTGCCGGCGGCGACCGCGGACCGTCGGGCCGCGGCGGAGGACGTGCTGCTCGTCGTCTCGGAACTCGTCACGAACGCGTGCCTGCACGCCGAGGGGCCCGACGAGATCATCCTGTACTTCGGCGACTCCCCGGCCAACAAGGTGCTGCGCATCGAGGTCACGGACCGCGGGGCGGGCCAGCCGGCGCCGCGCACCCCGCACCGGGCGGGACGGCCCGGCGGGCACGGCATGTTCATCGTCCAACGCCTCTGCCTGGACTGGGGAGTTGTCCGCACCCCGGGTGTCACGGGCAAGGTCGTGTGGGCGGAGGTCGGCGCCCCCGCGTAGCCCCATTTCGTGCGTCCTCAGGAGCACGTCGGATCGACTTCGATCCGGCGTGCTCTTTGTCTTCCCTCGGCAAGGTCCCCGGCGTACCTTGAGCCACCCAGATCTGATGAACCGTCAGTAACCTTCGGTTTGAAGGGACTTCGAGGTGACGTACCGGACGTACCAGAAACGAACCGCCGCGTTCGCGCTGAGCGCGGCCCTGGCGGGCTCGGCGGTGCTGATGGCCGCCCCCACCGCCTCGGCCACGGTGCAGAACGTGAACTACCAGTGCAAGACGCCGATCGGGAACAAGGGAGCCGTCTCCCCGATCGACATCAAGAGCGCCAAGAGCGGCAGCGGCTACAAGGTCACGATGTCCTTCCAGAAGGGCGTCTCGTCCAGCCCCGTCGAGCTCGGCAAGGGCGCCATGCACCCGAGCGCGGTGATCAAGGTGGGCGGCGCGGACAGCGGCCAGTTCACGGCGACCGGGCCGCCGAACGACAAGGCGATCCCCGCCAACACCCCGATCAAGATCAGTGACTTGACGGGTACGTACACGCCGAAGAAGAGCGGCAAGGTGAACTTCACCGCCGGCGTCCTCACCATCAAGGCGCTCGGCACGAACACCACGTGTACGCCGTCCAACAGTCCGAAGCCGTCGCTTGAGATGGACGTGAAGGCGGCTGCGGGTGGCGGCGGGGCCGCGGATTCGGGGTCGTCGGCGTCGGCGCCGTCCGGCGGCGGGGAGCTGCCGCAGACCGGGCCGGAGGATTCGGCGATCGCGCTCGGCACGCTTGGCGGGACGGTACTCCTGGCCGGAGCGGCGGGGGTGCTGTGGTTGACGCGGCGTCATCAGGCGGCGTCCCGTTAAGGGGGCGTGAGTAGCTGCGATGACGTTGCGCTCGTCGATGCGAGGTGGGGCCCCGCGGTGTTACGGCCGCGGGGCTCTGCCCCGGACCCCGCTGCTCAATCGCCGCAGGGGCTTGAGAGATCTGCTCAATCGCCGCAGGGGCTTGATTGTTGTTGCTGCGGCTCTCCTCCTGGGTGGCCTCTCGGGCCAGGTCGCCGCGGCTGGACCCAGCTGGACCGTCGCGCCATCCTCTGCCGGTGGTACCCGGCCCGCCGATGATGACGGGCGGGCGTACATCTACGCCGAGGGGACTCCGGGGTCTGTGCTGGAGGACAAGGTGGCGGTCGCGAATCCGGGGGACAAGCCGTTGAAGGTCTCCCTGCGGGGGGCCGACGCCGACAATAAGGGCGACGGTGCGCTGGATGTCCGTAAGAAGGCCACGGACACCGGGGCCTGGATCCGGTTCGCCGAGAAGACCGTGAAGATCCCGGCGCGCACCCGCGCCGAGGTCCCCTTCACGGTCTCCGTGCCCGCGGGCGCGACCCCCGGCGACCACCCGGGCGCCGTCGTGGCACGGGCGGGCGGGCGTGACGCCGGGGTCAGTGTCCATCTGCGGGTCAGCGGCCCCACGCTGTCCGCGCTCACGGTCGAGAACGTACGGGTGCACAAGGGCGCCATCGCCTACGACGTGGTGAACCGCGGCAACACGACGCTCTCGCCGCGCCTCGCGGTGAAGGCCGACGGGGTGCTCGGCGCCGCCCTCGACAGGAGCCGGGCCCTGCCGGTGCAGCTGCTGCCGGGCCGCAGGGTCAGCCTCACCGAACCGTGGAAGAACGCCCCGGCGCTCGACGCCGTCGACGTGAAGGTGACGGTCACCGCGGGAGGCGGCGCGGTGGACTCGGCCACGGCGAGCGCCCGGTTCGTGCCGTGGGCGGCGGTCGGCGGGATCCTCGCCGTGCTGGCGGGGGCGGGGTGCGCCGCCTACTGGTACCTGCGCCGCCGACGGCCCTCCTGGCCCGTACCGCCGCACCTGCTCCGACTGCTCCGCCGACAAGGGAACGTAAGGAGTGCGCCATGAACCGCCGCAGCTCGCGGCTGCTGACCGTCCTCGCCCTCGTGGCGGCCCTGCTCGCGGGCACCGCGCCCTGGGCGGCCGCCGCCTCCGCAGCCGCCGACAAGCCGTCCGTGACCCTCTCCAAGTCCCAGGCGGGGACCGGGGGTTCGATCACCGTGAAGGGTGCGGGCTGGCGGCCCGACACGCTGCTGATGATGCTGATCTGCGGGCAGTCCAGCCCGTCGCGCGGCGTCATCGGCGGCACCAACTCCTGCGCCAACTCCGAGGGCCGCGCGGTCACCACCGACACGAAGGGGGCGTTCAGCAAGTCGCTCCCGGTCGCCGAGCCGCCGAATCCGTGCCCGTGCGTCGTCCATGTCGCCACGGTGACCGGGCAGAAGGCGCAGGCGGACGCCGTGTTCCAGGTGGCCGGGCATCCGGTGAAGGCGCTGCCGAAGACGTCCGGCAGCGGACAGCTGTCCATGGTGGCCGACACCCGGCTCGACGGGTCCAGCGGCCTGCTGACCTGGTTCGGTGCCCCGCCGTCGCGGTCCTTCACGTTCACCGTGGGCAATGTCGGCTCGACCCCGGTCAAGAATCCCATCTTCCAAGTCGGCACCTCCCACGGTGTGTTCGCGCCGCAATGGGAGGACCAGCAGTGGCGCGGCACGATCAAGCCGGGGCAGAAGGCACAGGTCGAGCTGCCCGTCGAACTGTCGGCGGGCGCGCACGGCGACTATCTCGTCTCGCTCAAGTACGGCGGGAAGGTGCTGGCCGAACAGCCCTGGGGCGTGGGCCGCCCCTGGGGCGTCACCCTCTTCTGGATCCTGCTCTGCATCGTCGTGCCGGCCGCCGTCTTCCGGATCGGCATGGCCGTCGTGGACCGCGTACGACCGCGCGATCGCCGGTCGAGGTCCAGGGGGCCGCGGGCGTCCAACGGGGCGGGCGGGCGCACCGTACGGCTTCCGAAGGTGCGGCTCCCGCAGCAGAAGCCGAAGCGGCCCGCCTCCGGCGAGGCACCCGCGCCCACGACGAGCACGACACAGACCACGACCCTGCCCTGGTTCACCCCGGACACCGGTCCCACCGGTCCGGAGCGGCCCGAGGCCGGTCAGCTCTCCGCACCGCACGAGAACAGTCCGACGACGAAAGGAAATACGTGAGCACCCATCGGAGAGTGAGCGCGGCCGGTGTCGCCCTGATGCTCGGCGGGGCGGGCCTGCTGTTCGTGGCAGCTCCCGCGCAGGCCGCCGAGAGCTCGTACAAGACGGAGTGCATACCGCCCTCGATCTCCGGGCTCGACCCGGTGCAGGGCACCACCATCACGCAGATCACGGCGCCCGCCGAGGCGAAGGTCGGCGACACCATCGATGTGACCTGGAAGTTCATCCAGGGCGCGTCGAAGAACCCGGACGTCCTCGACCTCAGCGAGAACACCGTCCAGCCCACCGGCACGCTCAAGGCGGCCGGCGCGCAGACCGGTGACATCGCGATGGAGGGGCCGCGCGAGAACCCCGCGATCCCCAAGAACAGCCCGATGAAGCTGTCCACGATGAAGGGCAAGCTGAAGCTGGAGAAGCCGGGTGAGCTGAAGCTGACCCCGGACAAGTACAACATCAACGTCAGCAAGCCGATGTCGACGGACACCAAGTGCTCTCCGAAGGAGGCCGTGGATCCCGGCGCGGTCATCAAGGTCCTTGAGGGCGCCGGGAGTTCGGGCGGTTCGAGCGGCTCGGGTGGCGCCATCGGCGGTCTGCCGGGTGGCTCGACCGGCGGCTCGTCGGGCACCTCGACGGGTGGCTCGTCGAGTTCCGGTGGCGGCGACGCGGGCGGGTCCGGTGACTCGGGCGGCTCCTCCACAGGCGGCGGCGACAGCGGCAAGAGCGACTTCACCGGCAAGGAGGTCAGCGTCCCCTACGCCTGCAAGACGCCCATCGGCGACAAGAGCGCCACGTCTCCGGTGCAGATCAACGCCAAGAAGGACGGCGGGAACTTCGGCCTCACGGTGAAGTTCAAGAAGTCCGTGATGGACAGTCCGGCCGACATCCCGGCCGACTCGGTGAAGCCGTCGATGGCGGTCAAGCTGGGCGGCTCCGACAAGGGCACGGTCTCCGTCGAGGGCCCGACCAACAAGAAGCCCATCAAGTCCGGCGACCCGATGACGATTCCCGACCTGACCGGCACGTACAAGCCGGGCGCCGACGGCAAGTCGACGCTCTCGCCGGGCGTCCTCACGGTGAAGGCGCTGGGTACGACCACCACCTGCACGCCGAAGAGCGCTCCGGTCTCCCTGGAGCTCGACACGTCGAAGCAGGCGGGCGGCGCGGCAGGCGGCTCGGGTTCGGCGGGCGGCGCGGGTGACGCGGCGGCCGGCGGCTCCGCGGCAACCGGCGGCGGCCTCGCCGAAACCGGCTCCTCCAACGACGGCGCCCTCCGCGCCCTCGGCCTGGCGGCCGGCACGGTGATCCTCCTGGGCGGCGCGGTCTTCACGTTCCTGCCACGGGCACGCCGGGTGGTCCGCCGATAGCCCCATCGGACCCCGGCAATTCAAGCCTCTGCAGGGGGCACCTCCCAGCGGTAACTGGGGGAGATTGAGCAGCGGGGTCCGGGGCAGAGCCCCGAGGCCGGGCGCCGGGGGACCGCCCCGTGCGTCGGAGCACACACAGAAGGGGCCGGCCCGCACCGAAACGGTGCGGACCGGCCCCTTCACGTAGCCGAGCGGAGCGCTAGTGCACGCCCGCCATCAGCGGCTTGACCTTCCGGCGGAACATGAAGACCGCGACGCCCGCGAGGACGGCGAGCGCGCCCTGGGAGGCGAACCACCACTCGGTGTCGGTCGGCGCGCCGATCAGCTGGAGCAGGGCGATGACCGAGTCACCGGCGGTGACGGCGAGGAACCAGACACCCATCATCTGCGAGCCGTACTTCTCCGGCGCCAGCTTCGTGGTGAGGGAGAGGCCGACCGGGGAGAGCGTCAGCTCACCGATGGTCTGGATCAGGTAGACCGAGCACAGCCACAGCGGCGTGACCTTGGCGTCGCCGGAGGCCGCGGTCTGGGCGAGCATCATCACGAAGAAGGAGATACCGATCAGGAAGACGCCGTTGGCGAACTTCGAGATGGTGCTGGGCTCCTTGCCGCGCTTGTTGAGCCAGATCCACAGCCAGGCGGCGACCGGCGCGAGCGCCATGACGTACAGCGGGTTCAGGGACTGGAACCAGCTGGACGGGAATTCGAAGCCGAACAGCGTGTTGGTGGTGTCGTTCTGCGCGAACAGGGTCAGCGTGGAACCGGTCTGGTCGTAGATGCCCCAGAACACGGCGGCCACGACGAAGAACCAGATGTACGCGGAGACGCGGGACTGCTCGGTGTCGGACAGCTCGCGGTCGCGCTTCATCTTGACCAGGTACCAGATGGGCAGGACCAGGCCGAGGATGGTGAGCGGCCACAGCATCCAGTTCACGGTCAGCAGGCCACCGGCGCCGGCGGCGGCGTAGACCACGAGGGCGATGGCGGCCCAGATCGCGGACTTCTTCCACAGCACGCGCTTCTCGTCGTCGCTCATCGGCGACGGGACGACGGTGGACTCGTCCGACAGGTAGCGGAAGCCGAACAGGAAGCAGACCAGGCCGAGCGCCATGCCGACACCGGCCATCGCGAAGCCGAGGTGCCAGTTGACCTTCTGGCCGACCGTGCCGATCGTCAGCGGCGCGAAGAAGGCGCCGACGTTGATCGCGATGTAGAAGATCGAGAAGCCGCCGTCACGACGCGGGTCGTTCTTCTCCGGGTACAGGTGGCCGACCATCGTGGAGATGTTGGCCTTGAGCAGACCCGAACCGGCGGCGATCAGACCGAGGCCGAGGTAGAACGAACCGGCCCAGGGCAGCGCCAGCGTGAAGTGGCCGACCATGATGATGCCCGCGCCCACCGCGGTCGTCTTGCGCGGACCCCAGACGCGGTCGCCGAGCCAGCCGCCCGGCAGGGCGAGCAGGTACACAAGGGCGTTGTAGACGGAGTAGATCGCCGTCGCCGTGGCGATGTCGAGGCCGAGGCCACCGTCGATCACACCGGCCGACAGGTACAGCACGAGAAGCGCGCGCATCCCGTAGAAGCTGTAGCGCTCCCACATCTCCGTCAGAAACAGAAAGGCCAGGCCGCGAGGGTGGCCAAGGAAGGTCTTCTCACCGGCGCCGGGCGCGGTGGCTTCCTTCGTCAGGCTGGACGCCATGGGGGTTCCTTGCTCGCTCGGGACGCTGCACCTTCGTGGGGAGCGGGCGCCCGCGTGGGGGAGGCCGGCACCGAAACCCGCCGATGCGGCGGGCCCGAGATCCACACCCCGGCGCGCTTCCTTACACGCGGGGCCCGGCCACAGGTCATTCCTAAAAATGCTGACTGACGTCAGCTCACACAAGAAAGGGACCTTGGGTGCGCAGTGCGCTCCAAAGGTCCCCCTGTAGTGCATCAGGCGTTGAATCACCTTACGAACGACTCAGTGGTATATGGAAGGACTTGAGAGATGGATCACAGGCCTTCACGGAACCACCGGCGCTGTTTCAAAGGTCATCCCCACGATGGCACCCGGACACCGCAGGGCGCGAGCCCGGAGGCCAAAATTCCGTTAGGCACGGGAAGCCGCAGTGGCGGATCACCCTACGGGCGTCGTCCGCCGCGGACTACCATCACCTCATGACCCGTGTACTGCTCGCCGAGGACGACGCGTCCATCTCGGAGCCGCTGGCCCGCGCCCTGCGCCGCGAGGGTTACGAGGTGGAAGTGCGCGAGGACGGTCCGACCGCCCTCGACGCCGGACTGCAGGGAAGCATCGACCTCGTCGTGCTCGACCTCGGACTGCCGGGAATGGACGGCCTCGAGGTGGCCCGCAGAATGCGCGCCGAGGGGCACACGGTGCCGGTCCTGATCCTCACCGCCCGCGCGGACGAGGTGGACACGGTCGTCGGCCTCGACGCCGGCGCCGACGACTACGTGACCAAGCCCTTCCGCCTCGCCGAGCTGCTCGCCCGCGTCCGGGCCCTGCTCCGGCGCGGCGCCACCGAGCCCGTCCAGGCCCCGGCCACGCACGGCGTCCGGATCGACGTCGAGTCGCACCGCGCGTGGATGGGCGAGGAGGAACTCCAGCTCACCGCCAAGGAGTTCGACCTCCTGCGGGTCCTCGTACGGGACGCGGGCCGCGTGGTCACCCGCGACCAGCTGATGCGCGAGGTCTGGGACACGACGTGGTGGTCGTCGACCAAGACCCTCGACATGCACATCTCGTGGCTCCGCAAGAAGCTCGGCGACGACGCGGCGAACCCGCGCTACATCGCAACGGTCCGCGGCGTGGGCTTCAGGTTCGAGAAAAGCTGATCCGGATAAGCCCCTGCAGGGGGCACCTCCCAGCGGTAGCTGGGGGAGATTGAGCAGCGGGGTCCGGGGCGGAGCCCCGAGTCCCTAACCCCGGTGCCGCGCACCAATCCGGGACACTAAGAACATGCGCCGCCGCCTGATCAACTCCACCCTCGCCGTCGTCCTGGTCGTGATCGCCGTCTTCGGCGTCTCCCTGGTCATCGTGGAGACCCGAACCATCACCAACAGCGCCCAGGAACGCGTGGAGTCGGAGGCCGTCCGCCTCGCCTCCATCGTGGACAGCAGAATCCTCAGCGAGGAACAGATCACCGGCAGCATCCTCAAGGACCAGGTCGCAGGGGAGCGCTACGCCGAGATCGACATGCCCGGCCGCCAGCCGCTCACCATCGGCACGGAACCCGTAGGCGAGGTCATCTCCTACACGGCGACGGGCGAGCAGGGCGAGAAGGTCACCGTCGAGGAGGCCCGCTCGGCCGTCACCACGGAGGTCGGCCGCACGCTCCTGATCATCGCGGGCGTGGCCCTCCTCGCGATCGTCGCCGCCGTGCTGCTCGCCGTACGCCAGGCGAACCGCCTCGCGTCCCCGCTCACCGACCTCGCCTCAACGGCGGAACGCCTCGGGTCCGGCGACCCGCGCCCCCGCCACAAGCGCTACGGCGTCCCGGAGCTCGACCGCGTCGCCGACGTCCTCGACGGCTCGGCCGAGCGCATCGCCCGCATGCTGACGGCCGAGCGGCGCCTCGCGGCCGACGCCTCGCACCAGCTGCGTACGCCCCTCACGGCGCTCTCCATGCGCCTGGAGGAGATCACCATGACCGAGGACCTCGACGAGGTGAAGGAGGAGGCGACGATCGCGCTCGCGCAGGTCGAGCGGCTCACCGACGTCGTCGAGCGGCTGCTCACCAACTCCCGTGACCCGCGCACCGGATCCGCCGTCCCCTTCGACCTGGACGAGGTGATCAAGCAGCAGCTGGAGGAGTGGCGGCCCGCCTACCGCAGCGCCGGACGCGCGATCGTCTCCTCCGGCAAGCGCCACCTCACGGCGGTCGGCACCCCGGGCGCGGTGGCCCAGGTGCTCGCCGCGCTGATCGAGAACTCGCTGATGCACGGTGGCGGCACGGTCGCCCTGCGTACCCGCGTCACCGGCAGCCAGGCCATCGTCGAGGTCACGGACGAGGGCCCCGGGGTCCCGCCGGAGCTGGGCTCGCGGATCTTCGAGCGGACCATCAGTGGCCGGAATTCGACGGGCATCGGCCTCGCCGTCGCCCGCGACCTGGCGGAGGCCGACGGCGGCCGCCTCGAAATGCTCCAGACCACCCCGCCGGTCTTCGGCCTGTTCCTCTCCCGTACGCCACTGAAGAAGGCGTCGGGCGACGACGCGGACGAGGAACAAATGATCAGGTAGATCAGGTAGATCAGGTAGATCAGGTAGATCAGGTGGATCAGAGAGCGGTCACTGGATCAGGCAGCCGCGGTCACTTCACGCGCTGCACCGGCGGCGCGGGCGACTCGCCGAGGAACGATTCCGCGCTGGCCACGGCCTCCCTCGCGGGCAGCGCCTTGAACACCCACGTCCGGTACGACCAGAACCGGAACAGGGTCGCGAGCCCCATGCCGAGGAACTTGAAGATGTTGCTCTGCAACGAGCTGTTCCACCCGAACCCGTACGTCGCCGCGTACAGGACACCGTTCTCGATGATCAGGCCCGCCGCGCTGAACAGCAGGAACAGCGTGAGTTCCTTGGTCCGCCCGCTCTTGTCGCGGTCGCGGTACGTGAAGTAGCGGAATCCCACGTAGTTGAAGGCGATGGCGACGACCGTCGCGATCACGCTGGCCCGCACCACCTGGAGGTCGGTGCTGTGCCGCATGAGGTTGAAGACGGCGAAGTTCACGAGGACGCCCAGGGCGCCGACGACACCGAACTTCGCGACCTCACGGGCCACGCCCGCGAGCCGCTGTCGCAGTGCGCCGATGCGGCCGGTACGTCCGGTGATACCCATGTAGTCGCCTCAGCCCCCGTGGTTTCCTGATCTGGGCCGGTCCGTCCGGTCATGACCGACCCAGCCATGCTAACCGGGGCCCCTCCCGGACGTCGGGGGACGGTGACGATGGCCGTACCTCGCCCCTTCCTTGTCCTTTCCTACAGGACGAGGTGCGTACGAGATCCGGTCAAATGGCCGATACCCTGGACCGGTGACGTTCCCCGTAGTCGGCATGGTCGGCGGTGGACAGCTCGCTCGTATGACACACGAGGCAGGCATCCCGCTCGGCATCAGGTTCAAGCTCCTCAGTGACACCCCGCAGGATTCCGCGGCGCAGGTCGTCGGTGATGTCGTCGTCGGCGACTACCGCGACCTGGACACGCTGCGCGAGTTCGCGCGCGGCTGTGACGTGATCACCTTCGATCACGAGCACGTACCGACAGAGCACCTACGGGCCCTGGAGGCGGACGGCATCCCCGTCCGCCCGGGGCCCGACGCGCTGCTGTACGCCCAGGACAAGGGCGAGATGCGCGCGAAGCTCACGTCGCTCGACGTGCCGTGCCCGCGCCACCGCATCGTGCGGGACCCGGCCGATGTGGTCGCGTTCGCCGAGGAGGGCGAGGGTTTCCCCGTCATCCTCAAGACGGTGCGCGGCGGCTACGACGGCAAGGGCGTGTGGTTCGTACGCTCCGAGGCCGACGCCGCCGACCCGTTCAAGGCGGGCGTGCCGGTCCTCGCCGAGGAGAAGGTCGACTTCGTACGGGAGCTGGCGGCCAACGTCGTCCGTTCCCCGCACGGCCAGGCGGTCGCGTACCCGGTCGTCGAGTCCCAGCAGGTCGACGGCGTCTGCGACACGGTGATCGCGCCGGCCCCCGAGCTGGACGAGTCCCTCGCCGGCGAGGCGCAGGAGCTGGCGCTGCGCGTCGCGCAGGAGCTCGGCGTGGTCGGCCACCTCGCGGTCGAGCTCTTCGAGACCCGCGACGGCCGCATCCTGGTCAACGAACTCGCGATGCGCCCGCACAATTCCGGCCACTGGACGATGGACGGGGCGGTGACGTCCCAGTTCGCGAACCACGTGCGCGCCGTCCTCGACCTGCCGCTCGGCGACCCGCGCCCGCGCGCGACATGGACGGTCATGTGCAACGTCCTGGGCGGCGACTACCCGGACATGTACAGCGCGTATCTGCACTGCATGGCCCGCGACCCGCAGCTCAAGATCCACATGTACGGCAAGGACGTGAAGCCCGGCCGCAAGGTCGGTCACGTCAACACCTACGGCGACGACCTCGACGCCGTCCTCGACCGCGCCCGGCACGCAGCCGGCTACCTGAGGGGCACGATCACCGAATGAGCAGCACGACCCGCACGTCCCCCGTCGTCGGCATCGTCATGGGCTCGGACTCCGACTGGCCCGTCATGGAGGCCGCGGCGAAGGCCCTCGACGAGTTCGAGATCCCCTACGAGGTCGACGTCGTCTCCGCGCACCGGATGCCGCACGAGATGATCTCGTACGGGGAGCAGGCCGCCGAGCGCGGCCTCAAGGCGATCGTCGCGGGCGCGGGCGGCGCGGCCCACCTGCCCGGCATGCTGGCGTCGGTGACGCCGCTGCCGGTGATCGGCGTGCCGGTCCCGCTGAAGTACCTCGACGGCATGGACTCCCTGCTGTCCATCGTGCAGATGCCGGCGGGCGTCCCCGTCGCCACGGTCTCGGTCGGCGGCGCGCGCAACGCGGGCCTGCTCGCGGCCCGCATCCTCGCCGCCCACGACGAGGAACTCCTCGGCCGCATGCGGGACTTCCAGCAGGAGCTGAACGACCAGGCGACCGAGAAGGGCAAGCGGCTGCGGGCCAAGGTCGAGGGCTCGGGCACGGGCTTCGGCTTCGGGAAGTGAGCGCGCGCATGAGTACCCCTCTTGAGGAAGCCCGCTCGCTGCTCGCCGAGTTCCCGGTCGTCGACGGGCACAACGACCTGCCGTGGGCGCTGCGCGAGCAGGTCACGTACGACATCGACGCGCGCGACATCGCCACCGACCAGAGCGCCCATCTCCACACGGACCTGGGCAGGTTGAAGGCCGGCGGCGTCGGCGCGCAGTTCTGGTCGGTGTACGTCCGTACGGACCTGTCGGGCGACGCGGCGGTCAGCGCCACGCTCGAACAGATCGACTGCGTCGACCAGTTGATCGCCCGGTACGCGGGTGAGTTGCGCGAGGCGCGGACCGCGGCCGACATGGAAGCGGCGCGGAAGGAGGGCCGCATCGCCTCGCTCAAGGGCGCCGAGGGCGGCCATTCCATCAACAACTCCCTTGCCACGCTACGGGCGTTGTACGCGCTGGGCGTCCGCTACATGACACTCACGCACAACGACAACATCGCGTGGGCGGACTCGGCGACGGACGAGCCCGGTGTCGGCGGCCTCTCGGCCTTCGGCCGCGAGGTGGTCCGCGAGATGAACCGCGAGGGCATGCTGGTCGACCTCTCGCACGTCGCGGCGACGACGATGCGCGCGGCGCTGGACGTGTCCGAGGCACCCGTGATCTTCTCCCACTCCTCGTCGCGGGCGGTGTGCGACCACCCCCGCAACATCCCTGACGACGTGCTGGAGCGGTTGGCGGGGAACGGGGGAGTGGCCATGGCCACCTTCGTCCCGAAGTTCGTATTGCAGGCGGCCGTCGACTGGACCGCGGCCGCGGACGACAACCTCCGCTCCCACGGCTTCCACCACCTGGACACGTCCCCGGAGGCGATGAAGCTGCACCGCGCCTTCGAGGAGGCGCGCCCGCGGCCGGTGGCCACGGTCTCCACGGTGGCGGACCACCTCGACCACATGCGCGAAGTGGCCGGCGTCGACCACATCGGCATCGGCGGCGACTACGACGGCACGGCGTTCACACCGGACGGCCTCGACGACGTCTCCGGCTACCCGAACCTCATCGCGGAACTGGTCGACCGCGGCTGGTCCCGCGACGACCTCTCCAAGCTGACGTGGCGCAACGCGGTGCGGGTGCTCGGCGACGCGGAATCGGTGGCGTCCGACCTCCGGTCCCGCAGGGGCCCGTCGAACGCGACGCTGTCGCAGCTGGACGGGTAGCGGGCGGCTCGGACCGGGTGGGGTGGTTGCGGTGCCCCCGGCTCGCTCGGCTTGCCTCGCCCACCTCCCACCACCCGCCCCCTCCGGGGGCTGCGGTTGGGCGCTTCCCGGCGCTGATTCGCTCTGCCTGCGCCGGGGTTGAGCCCTGGGGCTACGCCCCCAGCCCCAGCCCCAGCCCCGCCGCCCCTGCCTCGGACGAGCAGCCACCGGCATGGTTCAGCCCCAGTCCATGGCGTCGACTGCCGCCCCGCATCGGGTAGTCCGCCGCCGGACGTGACTTCCCCACCCGAGACGGCAGGGCCTGCCACGCCTTGGGCAATCTGCCTTTCCCAAGCTTTCCGACCGGCTCCGGCAGGTGCGACCCCATCGGACGGCAGGGTGGGCACGTCCGCCCCCGGCGCCCCGCGCCCATCGCCTCCGGCGCCGTCCCGCAACGCTTCGAACCCCGCCGCCGCGACGCGTCCGGCGCCGGGGCCCGTTGGGCCGCCGCCCCGCCTATCTCCCACCCACCCCCTCCGCGGGGTGGTGCAGCGGATCGTGCGGATGGCGTGGGGTGCTGTCCCCGGCAAAGCTCGGGGCCCCGGTGCCGCGCACGAGTACGCAGGGCGGGACCCCGGCTCCCCGGACCAGAGACCCCCGGCCCCCCGCCCAACCACACCCCCGCCCACCCGAACGGCACCGCTCACCGAGACCCCACTCGCACCCCGTGCAACGGTGGTCCGAACGACTGTCCCACCGACGTCCGGAGCCCTGCCATGGCAGACCTACAGGACGAACTCACCGCCCCCGCCGAGGCAGGCGACCTGGAAGCCGCGAGGCCCGCCACCGCCGACCTCGCAAGACCCACGCCCGCAGGCCATGTCCCGGCCGACGCGGGCAACGCGCCCCCCACACCGGCGGACCCCACACCCGCAGGCCACGCCCCGGCCGACGCGGGCAACACGGGCAACGCCCCAACCCCCGCCGATCCCACACCGGCGGCCCCGACCCCCGCGGACCCCACCCCACCCCACGACCTCCTCACCCGCCACCCCGTGGCCGACGGATACTGCGGTCTCCCGCAGGTCCTGCGGACTCTGCCCTGGTACGACCTGGAGCTGGGCGAGAGTGCCGTGGAGGCCGATCTGCCGAGGTTGCGCGCAGGCGGCACCGGCGCGCAGCTGTGGGCACCCCACGTAGCCCCGGACGCCCCGGTCGCCACGACGCTGGAGCAGATCGACCTGATCACCAACGTCGTCGCCCGCCACCCGGAGGACCTCCGCCTCTCCCGCTCCGCCTCGGACACCGCCGACGCCCGCGCCCACGGCCGTATCGCCGTCCTCATCGGCCCGGCCCCGGCCATGGCGGCGGCGGACTCGCTCGGCACGCTGCGCTCCCTGCACGCCCTCGGCCTGCGCGCCCTCACGCTGAGCGGCACGTCATGGGCGTCGGACGCCGGCCTGACCCGGTTCGGCGAAGAGGTCGTACGGGAGATGAACCGGCTCGGCATGCTCATCGACCTCACCGGCGCCTCGGCCGCGACCGCCGCCCGCGTCCTCGCCGTCTCCAAGGCCCCGGTCGCCCTGACCCGCTCCGGCGCCCACGCCCTGAACCACCACCCCGACAACGCCCCGGACGACCTCCTTGCCGCACTCGGCGAGGGCGGGGGACTGTGCCTGGTGCCGTGCTCCGCGGACCGTACGGGCCCCGCCCTGCGCGACGTGGCCGACCACGTCGACCACGTGCGGCGCCTCGCGGGCCCCGAGGCGGTCGGCCTGTCGGGGACGTACGACACCGGGGAGGCGCGCCCCGAGGACCTCACCGACGTCGCCGGCTACCCGGCCCTGATCGCGGAACTCCAGGACCGCGGCTGGACCGACGCCGACCTCGCCCTGCTCACCTGGGGCAACGCCCAACGGGTGCTGCGCAGCACGGAGTTCGTCTCCCGCGCCGCGCAACACCGCCGCGGCCCGTCGACCGCCACCCACGAACCCTGACGCGCCAGCCGGCCTCCGGCCGGATCAAGCAGAACGGATGCCCCGCCGGATCCGCGTACACCCGGAAGTCACGCGCGCCGCCCTCGTCGTCAGATGCGTCCCGCGAGGCTCAGCAGGCGCAGAGGCAGAACGGGTGCCCCGCGGGGTCCGCGTAAACCCGCCAGCTGCGGTCGCGGTCCTCCGCGTCGAGCACCGTGGCGCCCAGCGCGAGGATCTCCTTCTCGGCCGCGTCCAGGTCCTCCGCGGTCAGGTCGAGGTGGTACTGCTGCGACGCGTCCGGCGCGGGCCAGGAGGGCGCCACGTACCCGGGCGCCTGCTGGAACGCGAGGCGGTGGCCGCCCGGCGCCGCAACGTCGACCCAGCCCTCTTCGTCCCCGGTGATGCTGCCGCCGAGCACGGCGGCGTAGAACTCCGCCAGCTCACGCGGCCGCGGACAGTCCAGGACGACGACTCCGAGTTGTGCGATGGGCATGATGCCTCCTCGTGTTACCCCTATACGGGGCCAACCGGTAACTTCGGCGTTACTGGATAATCCCGCATTGCGGGTAACGTCGCAACCATGAATGCCCGCCCGACCGCGCCCGGCGGCCTCGCCCTGATCGAGGCCCTGGTGAACACGCTGCTCGACATCGCGACGGGCGAGGACGCGCTGGACCGGGCCGAGGTGCGCGAGCGCTTCGGCATCGCGGCGGACGGGCTGGACGAGGCGCGCGAACTGCGCGAGTCGCTGCGCGCGGCCTGCCTGGCCCACGCGGGCCACCCGCCGCACCGCACCGTGGCCCCGCTGGGCGAGCTGCTCGCGCGGGCGCCGCTGCGGGTGGCGGTCGACGAGCGGGACGGCGCGGCGAGCCTGGTCCCGGTGCGCGGCGGCTCCCTGGCCGGACGCGTGGCGGCCGCCATCGCCGAGGCGCGCGGCGACGGCACCTGGGCGCGGCTCAAGGCCTGCGAGGCGGCCGACTGCCACTGGGCGTATTACGACCGGAGCCCCGCGGGCCGCGGTCGCTGGTGCGACATGGCGGTCTGCGGGGCCCGGGCGAAGATGCGGCGCTACCGCGCCAAGTAGAGCCTCGGAACGGGGTCTACGCGGACGGACGTCCCATCGCCCGGTACGTCCACCCGGCCGCCCGCCACAGCGCACTGTCCAGCGCGTTGCGCCCGTCCAGGACCACCGGGCTCGTGGCGACCTTGGCGAGATCCGCCGGGTCGAGCTCGCGGAACTCGCGCCACTCGGTGAGGTGCAGCACGATGTCCGCCCCGCGCACCGCATCGAGGGCCGAGTCCGCGTAGCCGAGCGTCGGGAAGACGCGGCGCGCGTTGTCCATGCCCTTCGGGTCGTAGACCGTGACCTGGCCGCCCTGGAGGTGGATCTGCCCGGCGACGTTGAGGGCGGGGGAGTCCCGTACGTCGTCGGAGTCGGGCTTGAACGTGGCGCCGAGGACGGCGACCCGCTTGCCCAGGAACGCCCCGCCGCCGAGCGCCTCGCGCGCCATCTCGACCATCGCGCCGCGCCGCCGCATGTTGATGGAGTCGATCTCGCGGAGGAACGTCAGGGCCTGGTCGGCGCCCAGCTCTCCGGCGCGCGCCATGAACGCGCGGATGTCCTTGGGCAGGCAGCCGCCGCCGAAGCCGATACCGGCCCGCAGGAACTTGTGCCCGATCCGCTCGTCGTAGCCGATCGCCTCGGCGAGCTTCGCGACATCGCCGCCACCCGCCTCGCAGACCTCGGCCATGGCGTTGATGAAGGAGATCTTGGTGGCGAGGAAGGAGTTCGCCGACGTCTTCACCAGCTCGGCGGTCGGGTAGTCCGTCACGATGAACGGGGTGCCCTCGGCGAGCGGCTTCGCGTACACCTCGCGCAGCAGGTTCTCGGCCCTGTCGCTGTTCACGCCGACCACGATCCGGTCCGGGTGCAGCGTGTCGTTCACGGCGAAGCCCTCGCGCAGGAACTCCGGGTTCCACGCCAACTCCGCGTGCTGCGGCAGCAGTTCGGTGAGGCGGACCGCCGAGCCGACCGGCACGGTCGACTTGCCGACGACGAGCGCGCCCTCCTTCAGGTGCGGGGCGAGCGAGGAGAAGGCGGCGTCGACGTAGCTCATGTCACAGGCGTACTCGCCGTGCTTCTGCGGCGTGTTCACGCACACGAAGTGCACATCGCCGAACTCGCCGGCCTCGGCGAAGTCCATCGTGAAGCGCAGCCGCCCGCTCGAACCCTCGAACCCCGAGACGTGCCGGCGCAGGAGATCCTCCAGGCCGGGCTCGTACATCGGGACCTCGCCCCGCGTGAGCATGTCGATCTTCTCGGGCACGACGTCCAGGCCGAGCACCTCGAAGCCGAGTTCGGCCATGGCTGCGGCGTGTGTCGCGCCGAGGTAGCCGGTGCCGATCACGGTGATCTTGAGGGCCATATCGGGGGGCTCCAGAGGTGTGGGTGCTTCAGGGCGCTGCCGAGCATAGCCGTGGCGTGTGGAGGCGCCTCACCGGGCAACTTTCCGTTTGTCGCGTAGCTCACGTATCCGTGGTGTGCGCCGAGACCTAAAATTCGAGTTACTTAACGGTAATTAGCATCGACATCTGCACCAGTAAAAGCGTGGCTTGGAGCGTGAGAGACCTTGGCCGGATCGGCTGACTTCGACCTGTACCGCCCGTCCGAGGAGCACGACATGCTCCGCGACACGATCCGTGCGCTGGCCGAGGCGAAGATCGCCCCGTTCGCCGCCGCGGTGGACGAGGAGGCGCGCTTCCCGCGCGAGGCGCTCGACGCGCTGACCGCATCGGACCTGCACGCGGTGCACGTCCCCGAGGAGTACGGCGGCGCGGGCGCCGACGCGCTCGCCACGGTCATCGTGATCGAGGAGGTGGCGCGCGTCTGCTGCTCGTCCTCCCTCATCCCCGCCGTGAACAAGCTCGGCTCCCTCCCCGTGATCCTCTCCGGCTCCGAGGAGCTGAAGAAGAAGTACCTGGGCCCGCTGGCCAAGGGCGACGGCATGTTCTCGTACTGCCTGAGCGAGCCGGACGCCGGTTCGGACGCGGCGGGCATGAAGACCCGCGCCGTGCGCGACGGCGACTCCTGGGTCCTCAACGGCGTGAAGCGCTGGATCACCAACGCCGGTGAGTCCGAGTACTACACGGTGATGGCCGTCACCGACCCGGAGAAGCGCTCGAAGGGCATCTCCGCCTTCGTCGTGGAGAAGAGCGACGAGGGCGTCTCCTTCGGCGCCCCGGAGAAGAAGCTCGGCATCAAGGGCTCGCCGACCCGCGAGGTCTACCTCGACAACGTGCGGATCCCCGCCGACCGCATGATCGGCGCCGAGGGCACCGGCTTCGCCACGGCGATGAAGACCCTCGACCACACCCGCATCACGATCGCCGCCCAGGCGCTGGGCGTGGCCCAGGGCGCCCTCGACTACGCCAAGGGCTACGTCCAGGAGCGCAAGCAGTTCGGCAAGCCGATCGGCGACTTCCAGGGCGTCCAGTTCATGCTCGCGGACATGGCCATGAAGATCGAGGCCGCCCGCCAGCTGACCTACGCGGCCGCCGCCAAGTCGGAGCGCGGCGACAAGGACCTGACGTTCCAGGGCGCCGCCGCCAAGTGCTTCGCCTCGGACGTCGCCATGGAGGTCACCACGGACGCCGTCCAGCTGCTCGGCGGCTACGGCTACACCCGCGACTACCCGGTCGAGCGCATGATGCGCGACGCCAAGATCACCCAGATCTACGAGGGCACGAACCAGGTGCAGCGCGTCGTCATGGCGAGGAACCTTCCGTAACACCGCTCACGCCGAGGCCCCTGATCACCCGCACGGATCAGGGGCCTTCGTGAGTCCGCCGCAGCACCAGGCACGCGAAGCCGAAGCAGTGGCGGTAGCCGCGCAGCCATTCCGTGCGGCGCTCGCCGACCAGTTCCAGGAGGTCGGCGCCGGCGGGGTGGTCCGGGTGGTCGAGGGACCAGTTCGCGACGGAGCCGAGCCAGGACCATTCGTACGCGTCCAGCTCGTGCCGGGTGCTGAGGTGCGCCGCGACCGGGGTCCAGCCGGCCTCGGTGACCCGGTCGAGCGTGGTCGCCAGGTCGGCGAAGTCGCCGAGCATCTCGACCGCCTCGGCGGAGGGCGTGGCCTCCCAGTAGCCGTCGCCGATCACGACCCGGCCGCCCGGAGCCAGGTGGGGGCGGGCCGCGTCGAGTGTGGGGAGCAGGCCGCCGAAGGCGTGCGCGGCGCCGACGCTGAGCACGGCGTCGAACGGCTTCTCCGGCACGAAGTCCTCGGCCGCCTTGTGGTGCAGCGCGAGCCGGTCGCCCACGCCCGCCGCGGCCGCCCGCTCGCGGGCCTCGGTCAGGGAGTCCTCGTCCAGGTCGACGCCGTCGGCCCGGACGCCCGGATGCGTCGCGAGGGCGCGCAACAGCCATTCCGCGGGGCCGCAGCCGAGGTCGAGGACGCGCTCGTCGCCGCGGGGCAGGGCGTGGCGCAGCAGTTCGCGTACGGAGTCGTCGCCGAGCGGGGCCTTGATCGGGTGGTCGGTGTGGGCGATGCGGGAGATCTCTTCGCGATCCATCGGCGCAGCGTGTCAGGGGCGGGGGCCCGCCGCACCACCTTTTGTGACTTCCGGCAGCGCCGCGAGGTAGCCGCCGTCCACGGGCAGGCAGACCCCGTTGACGTACGAGGAGGAGGGCCCGGCCAGGAAGGCGACGACGTCGGCGATCTCCTCGGGGGAGCAGAGGCGGCCGAGCGGGTAGTCGGCCTCGACGCGGGCGCGTGCGGCGGGGTCGCGCCAGCGGTGGGCATTGCGCTCGACGGGCACGAAGCCGGGCTCGACGACATTGGTGCGCACCCCCAGCGGCCCCCACTCGGTGGCCGCCGCGCGGGCGAGCGCGCCGAGCCCCGCCTTGGCGACCGCGTACGGGGCGCAGCCGGGCGCCGCACCGTGCGCGTGCACAGAGCCGACGAGGACCACGGACGCGGGCCCCGCACCCTTGCGCCGCACCAGCTCTGCGGCGGCCTGCCAGGCGGAGACGAGCCCGACGTCGAAGACCCGGTGCCACTGCGGCGCGGTCAACTCACCGAGTGGCGCCCGCAGTTCGTGCAGCAGTGCGTGCACGAGGACGGTGGGCGCCTCGGGAGCGGCGTCGAAGGCCCGTCCGATGACGTCCGGTTCGGTGGCATCGCCCACCAACACCGCGTGCACGCCCGGGAGTTGACGGACCGTCGGGTCCTGGTCGACCGCGACGACATGCGTACCGCCGGTGGCGAGCCGGGCCACGATCGCCCGGCCGACCCCACCGGCGGCACCGAGAACGAGAGCGGACGTCATGACGACATCATGACGACATCCTGGCCTCAGTCGCTGGAGACCGTGACCTTCTCGTCGTTGTTGAACTGGTCGACCAGCTGCTTGACCTTGGCCTTGTCCCACAGCAGGTTGCCGCCGACCGAACCGCTCGTCGGCATGTTCATGGACTTGCCGTCACCGCTGTTGGTGGACTTCATCGCCATGAACATCTTGCCGAGGTCCCACAGGCTCATGTCCTTGTCGACGGTGAGCGAGTCGAGGCCCGCGCCCATCGTCGGGTACAGCGTGAACGGGTTCAGGACCGTCGAGGGCGAGGACACCTTGTGGGCGAGCGCCCCGAGGAACTGCTGCTGGTTCTTGGTGCGCTGCAGGTCGGACTGGGCGAAGGCGTGCCGCGTACGGACGAAGGCGAGGGCCTGCTGGCCGTCCAGGGTCTGCTTGCCCTTCTGGAAGTCGGCCCCGGACCACTTGTCCTTGAAGCCCTCCTTCAGGTTCATGTCGACGCCGCCGACCGCGTCCACGATGCTCGCGAAGCCGCCGAAGCCGATCTCCGCGTAGTGGTCGATGTGCAGACCGGTGTTGGACTCGACGGTGCGCACGAGCAGCGTCGGGCCGTCCTCCGCGTACGTGGCGTTCAGCTTCGTCTGGCGGCCCGTGGCGGGGTACGTCTTGCCGGACTCGGCGCCCTTGTACGAGGGGATCTCGACGTTCGAGTCACGCGGCAGCGAGACGAGAGTGTCCCCATTGGAGCCGACGTGCAGGATCATCATCGTGTCCGTGCGCTTGCCCTCGGCGGAGCCGGTGTGCAGCTTCTTCTTGTCCTCGGCGGTCATGCCCTCACGGCTGTCGGTGCCGACGATCAGGTAGTTCGTGCCGTCGCCCGCCTCGGGCCGGTTGATGACCTTCGACAGGTCGACGTCGCGGTGCAGCTTGGAGTCGGCCCAGAAGTACGTGCCGATGCTCGCGACGACCACCACGAAGAGCACGGTCAGGACGGTCCACTTGATGCGCTTGCCCCAGTTGCGGGGGCGCACCGGCCGGCCGCTCGGCGGCCCGTAGTCGCCACCGTCGTCGAAGCCGGGACCCCGGCCCCGGCCGCTCGGCTGGCCGTAGACCTGGCCCGTGTTGTACCCGTCGTCGTGCGACGCGTTGTACCCGCCGCCACCGCCGTCGTACGCGGGCGGTTGCTGCTGCTGCGGTACGGGGCGCTGCACGTGCCCCATGACACGGGCGCCTTCCGGGCGTGCGCTACCGCTGCCACGGCCGTATCCGCCGTTGCCGGCGCCGCCCTGCCTGTCGCTCCGCCCGTCGGGCCACTCATTCATAGGGCTCAGTGTGCCGTGCCCGAATGTGTGCCTCACAAGCCCTGAAGAGAAATCGCACCAGTGCTGTTGCAGAGCTAACACATTCGGTACGCGCATAAGGTTGGTGCCATGACAGACCTGGCCCACGGCACGGAATCGGATATTCCGGGCAAGGCGACTTCCGCTTCCCGCACGACGTTGTCGCACATCATGACGCACAACGACACCAACCTCCTCGGCACGGTGCACGGTGGCGTGATCATGAAACTGGTGGACGACGCGGCGGGTGCCGTGGCCGGCCGGCACTCGGGCGGACCTGCGGTGACGGCCTCCATGGACGAGATGGCGTTCCTGGAGCCCGTGCGCGTGGGCGACCTGGTGCACGTGAAGGCGCAGGTGAACTGGACGGGGCGCACGTCGATGGAGGTGGGCGTGCGGGTGCTCGCCGAGCGCTGGAACGAGTCGACGCCCGCGCAGCAGGTCGGCTCGGCGTACCTGGTCTTCGCGGCGGTCGACGCGGACGGCAAGCCCCGCACGGTCCCCCCGGTGGAACCCGAGACCGACCGCGACCGCCGCCGCTACCAGGAGGCCCAGATCCGCCGCCAACACCGCTTGGCGAAGCGCCGCGCAATCAAGGAGCTGCGCGCGAGCAGTTCAAGCCCCGCCGGCGATTGAGCCGAATCAAGCCCGCTCTTCGGACGAGAGCCCGCGGGGTCCGGGGCAGAGCCCCGCGACCGCAACCCCGGCCGACCGCAACAAGAGGTCAACCACACACGACCTGGTCCCCGGTAACCGCCCCGAACGCCCCCGGATCCGCATCCTGAGCCCGCACCGCCCGCACCCCCTTGTAATCCGCCCCGGCGACCACCTTCAACGTCGACCCAAGACCGTCCACCGGCGTCATCTCCGCCCCCGGCAGGGACGCCGCCAACGACTTGGCCGACCGGTCCCACCCGGGGTCGTACAACACGGTCGTCCGCTTCGCGGTGCGGTCGTCCGCGTTGACCGGCGCCCCGGTCGTCCGGAACCCGGTCCCCTTCAACGCGGCGTCGACCTTCTTGCCGAGCCCGGAGGACATCGTCCCGTTCTCGACCTGGACGCTGATCTCCTTCGGTGAGACGTCGACCACGGCCGCCTTCTTCGCCTTCGGCAGGTGCGGAGCGAGCGGCTTGTCCTCGCGCAGCGCCTTGAACAGCGCCGCGGACTTCTTGTCGTCCCACTTCACGGTGGAGCCGATGTTCGGCACGGGGTAGCTCATGTTCCCGATCGGCACGGTCGTGAACTCCGAGGACGACGGCGAGAAGTTCCGCATCGCCCGCGCCAGGTCCACCATCTCGTCCGACCCGAATCCCTTGTCGGCACGGACCGACTGGAGCAGCGTGGAGGCGACACCGCGGAACCGGACCGGATTGAGCAGCACGCCCGACGACGTCGCCTTCGAGATCAGCGCGGCCATGAACCGCTGCTGGCGCTGCATCCGGCCGAGGTCGCCCGCACTGTCCATGTGCCGGGCCCGCACGTACTGCAGGGCCTCCCCGCCGTTCAACCGGTGCGTGCCGGTGTCCAGATCGAGCCCGGTGTAGGAGTCCTTGAGCGGGGAGTCCGTGCAGATGTCGACGCCGCCGAGCTCGTCGACCGTCTTCATGAAGCTGGTGAAGTCGACCTCCAGATAGTGGTCGAGCTTCACCTTCGTCATGTGCTCGACCGTGCGCAGCGTCAGCTGCGGCCCGCCCTCCGCGTACGCCGCGTTCAGCTTCACGGGGTGCTGGTGGTGCTTCTCGCCGCTGTTGATGTCGGTGTGCGCCGGCATCTCCGCGTAGCTGTCGCGGGGGAGGGAGACGACGGAGGCGCGCTCGTGGTTCGCCGAGATGTGCACGATCATCACGGTGTCCGTGCAGTGGCACGGCGCGCCGCCGAGCTTGTACTTCTGACGCTCCTCTTCGGTGATCTTGTCGCGGCCGTCGGTGCCGACGAGCAGCACGTTCATGCCGTCGCCCGCCGCGGGCCGGTTCTTCATGTCCTTGAAGGGGTCGATCCGGTGGATCCCGGCGTCGATGCCGGTGACGAGCGCGTGCCCGACGCCGGCCGCGGTGAGCACCGTCACCGACAGCGCCGTCGCCACCCGCATGGCCCACCTGGACTTCTTCCTGAGGGGCGGACGACCGTTCCTGCGGGCCTGCCCCCGGGGACGGGAGGGCCGCTGCGGACGGTCGGGGGAGCGGGGCGGCGTGGGCACCGGGGGACACCTCCGCGGCAGTGGGCGTGGGACGCGAGCACAGTAGGCCCATACGATCTGCTGCCCACGGCAGCGACTCGGCGGCGCGCGCCCGTGTCCCCCATTAGCGGTAACGTGACCCGCGATGCTGCACTTTCCGGGGGCAACCCCCGGACCCCCGGCCGTGAAAGACGAAATGGACACCCAGAACACGAATCCCGACCGGCAGCTCCCGGCCGTCTCCGTGATCATGCCCATCCTCAACGAGGAGCGGCATCTGAAGGAGGCCGTCGAGGCGATCCTGACGCAGGAGTACGACGGCGAGATGGAGGTCGTGCTCGCTCTCGGCCCCTCCACCGACCGTACGGACGAGGTCGCCGCGCGGCTCGTCGCCGAGCACCCCAAGGTGTCCACGGTGCCGAACCCGACGGGCCGCACCCCCGCCGCCCTGAACGCCGCGATCAAGGCCTCCCGCCACCCGGTCGTCGTCCGCGTCGACGGTCATGCCGCGCTCTCGCCCGGCTACATCGCCACCGCCGTCCGCCTCATGGATGAGACCGGCGCGATGAACGTCGGCGGCATCATGCACGCCCAGGGCACCAACGCCTGGGAGCAGGCCGTCGCCGCCGCGATGACGTCGAAGATCGGCGTCGGCAACGCCGCGTTCCACACGGGCGGCGAGGCGCAGCAGGCCGAGACGGTCTATCTGGGCGTCTTCCGGCGCGAGGTGCTCGAGAAGCTCGACGGGTACAACGAGGAGTTCATCCGCGCCCAGGACTGGGAGCTGAACTTCCGGATCCGTGAGTCGGGCGGCCTCATCTGGTTCTCGCCCGACCTGAAGGTCGCCTACCGGCCCCGGCCGAGTGTCAGGGAACTCGCCAAGCAGTACCGGAACTACGGCCGTTGGCGGCACGTCGTCGCCCGCTTCCACTCCGGTTCGATCAACCTGCGCTACCTCGCCCCGCCGACCGCCGTGTGCGCGATCGCGGCGGGCGTCGTGGTCGGCGTCGCCCTCACGCCGTGGGGCTTCGTGATCCCCGGCGGCTACCTCGCGGCGATCGTCGCGGGCTCGGTCCCGGCGGGCAAGGGGCTGCCGCTGAAGGCGCGCGCCCAGATCCCCGTCGCGCTCGCCACGATGCACATGACGTGGGGCTGGGGCTTCCTGACCAGCCCGAAGTCGCTCGCGAAGAAGGTCATCGCGTCGCGCCGCCCGGCCGTGCCGCAGGAGCCCGCGGTCAACTGACCGTCAACTTCCTTACGGGGCGCGGGAGTTCATCTCTCGCGCCCCGTTCTCGTAGGAGCGTGTCTCGTAGGAGCGTGGGAGCTACCAGGTGTAGCCCTGCTCCACCTCCATGCACTTCGAGTCGTCCGCGCCGTTCTGTGTCTGCTCCTTGTCCAGTGCCTTGCTCGCGTCCTCGTCGTCCGTCGACTTCGGGTAGGCGGTGCCCGTCTTCCAGTCGGCGCCCACGATCAGCGTCACCCCGGAAACCTCCGTCGACTCCTGGACCGAACTCAGCGGAATCCCGAGGTACTTGGCGACCGCCTGGGCGTCGCCCTCCAGGTCGTCCGACGGATAGCGGATCACTGTTCTGTCCTCGACGAGGGACTGCGCCTGGTCCGGGACCGCCTGCGTGAAGCCCTCGGCGGTGAGCGCCTGCGCCACCTGCGCGGCCCGACCGGGCGCCGCGGGTGTCGTCGCCGTCCGCGTGCCGTTGCGCACCTGCACCGCGATCTTGCCGTCGGCCGCGGCCGGATCGTCGGACGTCTCGTCCTTCGGCTTCTTCTTGTCGTCCTTGTCCTTGCCGTCGAGCGCGATGTCGTCACGGAGCAGCCGCCACAGCGAGTCGGCGTCCTTCTCCTTCGGCACCACGCGCGCACCCTCGTACACGAACGGCATCGTCGTCATCGTGATCCGCTTCGGCGCGGGCCGCTTCAGCTCGTTGCTCAGGTCGTACAGCTTCTTGACCGTGTCGAGGCCGTCGTCGACGCCGAGCGCGTTCGTCGCCTCCTCGGCGAGCGTGCGCAGCTTGGCCGGGTGGCTGAACGTCGCGTTCTTGCGCAGCTCGCGGACCATCGAGCTCATGTACATGTGCTGCGCCTTGGCGCGCGCGATGTCGCTGCCGTCCTCGAAGCCGTGCCGGGTCCGCAGCCACTGCAGGGCCTGCTCGCCCTTGACGGACGTCGTGCCCTTTCGCAGCTTCAGGCCCGAGCCCTCGCCCGAACTGTTCCTGGAGTAGACATTGGCGTTGACGCAGACCGGTACGCCGCCGATCGCGTCCGCCATCGACACGACACCCGAGAAGTCGACCATCATGTAGTGGTCGATGTGGATGCCGGTCATCTCCTCCCAGGTGGCGACCGTGCAGCCGGCGCCGCCGCGGGCCAGCGAGGAGTTCACCATCTGCCGGGAGAACGTCGCCTCGTACACCTTGCCGGACTTCGGGTCGGTGCACTTGGGCAGCCGGGTCAGGGTGTCGCGGGGCATGCTCACCACGGACATGTTGCTGCGGTCGGCCGACAGGTGCAGCAGCATCTGTACGTCGGCCAGCGGGGCGGAGCCGACGCTCTGCTTGTGCCCGCCGAGCTTCAGGTTCTCCTTGGTGTTCCGGCTGTCGGAGCCGATCAGCAGGATGTTCAGCGGCCGTTGACCCGCCGCGTTCGGCGTCGGTTCGGGCACCTTGTGCTCGCCGAGATTGAGCTTGCCCGTCTCGAGATTTCCGTTCAGATGGCGGTAGTAGAGGTATCCGGCGCCCGCCGTGCCGATGATCAGGACCGCGAGGATGCTCGCGGTCCAGCGCAGTATTCGTCGTCTGCGGCGGCGCGGCCTGACGGCCGCGCGCTGCCTGCTGCGGGTGGTGCGACCGCGGCTGTCCGCGTCGTCACTGCCCGGTGCGTCCTCGTACAGGCTGTCGTCCCACCCCAGGTCGGACGCCTGTTTCGGTGGTTCTCCCCGCCCGGCAGGCCGCCGTGTGCGCTCCCCACGCACAGTGCCTCGCCCCATGTCCTACCCCGCCCTCCCCGCCCTGTGACAGCGGCTCGGCCGCCCTCTGTCACTTACTTAGACAGTCAACAGGCGGCCGAGGTTGGTCACTTGGCGCACACAGCCTTGTCCGCTGTTGTCTTGTCGACCTCCGGCGCCTTTGCCGAAGCTCCGTCGACGGGTGTCCCCGCACCCTTGAAGTCGCCGCCGAGGATGAGCTTCATCGCCGGCAGCCCCTGATCGTTGGTCTCGCTCTGGCCCTCCTTCAGCGCGGACGCCGGAAGGCCCATGATGTCCGCGAGCCGCCGGGCCTGACTCGCCTGGTTCGGCGAGTACTCGAGGCTCGTCTTCGCCTGATTCGGCTTGTTGCCCATCTGGCTCGACTTCAGTACGCCCTCATTGTTCTGCAGTTCCGTGAGAGTTTCCTGAGCGGCGCCGGTCTTGCCACTGCCGTTGTAGATGTTGACGCGGACCGCGGAGGCGGCGGACTTGGAGCCCTTGAGCTTCGCGTCCTGCTTCTCCTTCTGCTTCTTCTTCGTCTCCGTGAGGGACACGTCGTTCTTGATCGCGTTGAAGACCGGCGGCCCGGCCGTCGGGTTCACGACGACGGTCACGGGAGTCGGCTCCGCCGGGTTGTCGATCACGGGAACCGTGGTGAACGACAGGTTCTTCGGCGGCACCTTCCTGATCTCGAGGGCCAGGTCCTTGAGGCTGCTCAGGCTGCCGATGCCCTTGTCGACGGTGAGCGCCTTGGTCGCCGCCTCCGCGAGGCTCGTCAGCTTGCGCGGGTTGGTGAGCGTGTCGCTCGAACTCATCTTGCGCGCGAGCGAACCGAGGAACTGCTGCTGCACCTTGATCCGGTCCAGGTCGCCCTGGTTGCCGAAGCTGTGCCGGGTGCGCAGGAAGGCCAGCGCCTGCTCGCCCTGGAGATTGTGCGTGCCCGCCGACAGCTTGAGGTGCGAGTCCGGGTCGTTGACGTCCTTGGCGACGCAGACCTGGACGCCGCCGACGGCGCTGGACAGCGTCTTCACCGCGTTGAAGTCCGCCATCATGAAGTGGTCGACGGTGATGCCCGTGACCGCCTTGACGGTCTTCATGACACAGCCGGCGTCGCGTTCGTCCTGTCCGAGGCTGGTGTTGAAGCGGACGTTCGGCGTGCCCTTGATGGTCTTGAGCGAGCCGTCCTTCTGCTTCACCTCGCAGTCCGGCACATCCACGACGAGGTCGCGCGGAATACTCAACGCGGTCGCGTTCGTACGGTCCTTGGAGACGTGCAGCAGCACATTGGTGTCGGCGTGGCCGACGCTGCCCTTGTCGCCGTAGCCCTCGTTGCCCTTGCCGGTGCGCTTGTCGGTACCCATGACGAGGACGTTGATCGCCTCGTCCTTGGCGAAGCCGTTCTTGGCGCCGACCACGTCCTGCGACGTGATGTTGCCGTTGAGGTGCTCCCAGTACCAGTAGCCGACTCCGGCTCCCACCAGGACGACCATGGCCATGCCGCCGGCCGTCCACAGCATGACCTTCTTGGCCTTCGACTTCTTCTTCGGCCGCGAACGCCGCCGGCCGGAGCCCTGGTCCTGCGCGGGCGCCTCACGGCGTCTGCGCTGCGGAGGAACGTCGCGTCGACCGCCGCCACCCTGCGGATTGCCACGGCGGGAACCGCCACCGCGCGGCGCGGCGCGGCGCGGGCTGGGCACTGCCGACTGCCCAGCGGAGGGGGTCAGTCGCAGTTCGTAGTCACCGGTGTGGGGGTTGAGCACCCACTGATCTGCGGGGTCGATGTTCTCCGCCCGCCCACGGCCTTGCGCGTCCACGGTTGTCTGTGTCCTCCGTCGGGGCCACGCGGCGCCCCACCCCCCTTAAAAGCGGGCGCCCGGTCAAGTCGGTCAGTAGTGCGCGACCTGGCTCGCAAGCATGGCCGGGTGCACCGGATCGCTCACACTATCCGCCCAGTTCAGCGTCAAGCGAGGACGGTGACAAATTCCACTCCCATACAACTGGGCAATACGGACCATATCTTTGAACCTGTGAGTCGGTTGATGACTTCCGCTTTACCCAGGGGCCGTTGAGGCGCCGTCCGGACGTCCGTTCTCAGCCGCAGGAGGCCTGTCCGGCCGTGTTGCCACGAAAGGTGGGGGCGGCAGAGGCGCCGGGTTTCCCGACGCTGCCGTAGCTGCCGTATTCGTCGTACTCGTCGTATCCGTCGTATCCGTCGGAGTATCCGCCTGATTCGCCGTCTGTGCCGTATTCGTCCTGAGCGCCGTACTCCTCGGCCGGGGACGACTGTTCGGCCACCTTCACGGGCGTGTCCTTGCGCAGCTGCGTGAACAACCGCTCGGCCGCGGGCTGCACGAGCTGGTCCCGATTGGCGTTGTACTCGTACGACTCGCGGGGCACCGTCAGGAACCGGACGCGATCGGCGGGAATGCCGCGCATGCCGCGCACCAGGTCGTAGAGGCCGCGCAGGCTGGCGAGTCCGGGGTCGGTGGTCAGCGAGGAAGTGGCGGCGTTGAGCACGGGGTAGAGCCGGGTCGGGTTCAGCAGCACGCCGTTGCTCTGCACCTTCGCGACGAGCGCGCCGAGGAACCGCTGCTGACGGTCCATCCGGTCGGTGTCGCTGCCGTTGCCGAGGCTCTTGCGGGCGCGTACGTAGCCCAGGGCCTGCTCGCCGTTCAGATGGTGGGTGCCCGCGGCCAGCCGCACATGCGCGTCGTCGTCGTCGATCGGCCGGTCCAGGCACACCGTGACGCCGCCGACGGCGTTCACCATGTCCTTGAACCCGTCGAAGTCCACGACCATGTGGTGGTCGACCCGGACTCCCGTCATCTTCTCGACCGTACGGATCGTGCAGGCCGAACCGCCCACCTCGAAGGCGTAGTTGAACATCGCGAACATCTCGTCGTGCCGGGAGCCGTCCCGCTGCCGGCAGGTCGGCACCTCGGTCATCAGATCGCGCGGGAACGAGACGGCCGTCGCGCTCTTCCGGTCCGCCGCGACGTGCAACAGGATCGTGGTGTCGGAGCGCTGGGTGCCGTCGTTGCGGCCGTACTTCCCGTTCTTGCCCGCCCGCGAGTCGGAGCCGATGAGCAGCAGGTTCTGCGCGCCCTCGGCCAGCACGGTGGGCCGTTCCTTCTCGTAGCGCGCGAGCTCGGCGGCGGTGTCCGTGTCCTCGGTGATGTTCCCGTTGAGCCTGTCGTACGCGATCCAGCCGACGCCGCCGGCGACGAGCACCAGGAAGGCCGCGCAGATCGCCGAGTACCGCAGCCATCTCCCGCGCCGCCGCGCGCGCCCCGCGCCGGTGGGCGAGGAGCCGTGGGCCGGCCCGGGGTCCGGGGGCGTGGCAGCGGAGTCGGTCACGTACAGGTCCCCCTCATGGAAACGTAGGCGTACCTACGACCATGGACCCCACCGCGCGAACGGGCCGGGGGAGCTGAGCCGAACGGACTAGCTGTGCTTCCCTACGAGGTCAGCGGGCTTATTGGCTCAGCGGGCGGTCGCGGTGACCCGCTCGCTCTCCACCCGCTTGGCGAGGGCCTCTTCGTCGAGCCGGTCGAGGTTGCGGCACAGCACGACGGAGCCGCCGGTGGCCAGCGGCGCGTAGAGACCCGCGGCGAGCCCCTGCCAGGTGTCGTACGCAAGACCGGACAGCAGCCGCGAACCGGGCCCGGTCAGGCCGAGCCCGGTGGCGTCGGCGGCGGCCTTCTCGACGACCTCGGCGCCCGTCAACTCGGCGCCGGCCACGACGAGCGCGGGCTCGTCCGCGTCGACGGGTGCGAAGGGGGCGAACCGGTCGCCCTGCCCCGGTACTTCGACGGCGTAGTCGAGGAAGCCCTCGGGCGGCTGCGGGAACCGCCCGCCGAGCGGCCGCAGCGCGAGCGCGATCCGCTCCCCGGAGCAGGCGCGAGCGACGTCGAGCGTGTCGGGCCCGCTCACGACGAGATCGGCGCCGGCCGGGTCCCCGCCCACATCGGCGACGACGCCGACGGACGAGCAGGCCAGCAGCCACACCGCGGACTGCCAGTGGGCGGGCAGCAACAGGGCGAGTCGGTCGCCGGGTTCGGCGTTCAGGTCGCCCTGCAGCAGATTGGCGGTCTTGGACACCCAGTTCGCGAGCGTGGCCACGGACAACTCCACGCGCTCCCCGGTCGCGTCGTCATAGAAGGTGACGAGCGGCCGCCCCGGATCGGCGACGAGAGCGGCCTGAAGCAGAGCGGCGGGAGTACGAGCAGCAACATTCACACAAACCACCCTACGCACCACCCCCGACCCGACCCGGCCTACCCCGCCTTGGACAATCCGCCGCCGCCCCGGCTCCCCACCCGTTGCGGTCGACGTCGCCCCCCGCCTTGGGCAATCTGCCGCCGCCCCGGCTCCCCACCCGAGACGGCCGACGCCGCCCCGCCTTGGGCAATCTGCCGCCGCCCCGGCTCCCCACCCGTTGCGGCCGACGCCGCCCCGCCTTGGGCAATCTGCCGCCGGCCCGGCTCCCCACCCGTTGCGGTCGACGTCGCCCCCGCCTCGGGCAATCTGCCGCCGCCCCGGCTCCCCACCCGAGACGGCCGACGCCGCCCCGCCTTGGGCAATCTGCCGCCTTGGGCGGCAGGGTGGGCAAGGCGGCACCCCGGCGCCGCGCAACGAAACCCACGGCGCCGACCCCGGCACAGCCTCCCCTCGGCGCTGCGCAACGGGCCTTCGCCCAACACCCGTATGACCCTCCCCAATGGCCGATGCCCAAGGATCCGCACACGATCGTGCGCATGCGTGGATTTCTGGCTTCATCGATCGGTGTCACCTGCGCGGCGGCCCTGGCCCTCCCGCTCACTCTGCCCACGGCCTCGCACGCCGCGCCGTCCCCGACGCGCGAAGCGGTCCCCGGCAGCACCCAGTCCCTGCCCCTCGAATCGTCGCCCGGCAGCACCTCGACACGCGCCGCCGGCGCCCCGCAAGAACAGGGGCTCGCACGCCGCGACGTGCGCCCCTTCTCCCTCGTCGGCGTCGTCTGGGACGACCCGGACGCCCACCTCGACGGCCACGTACAAGTGCGTACGCGGACCACGGACACCACCCGCTGGTCCACCTGGCAGGACGTGGAGACCCACAACGACGACGCCCCCGACCTGGACACCCCGGAACGCGCCGCGGGCAGCCTGCACGGCTCGACCGCCCCGCTCTGGGTCGGCGACAGCGACGGCGTGGAAGTCCGCGTGAAGTCGGACGAGCCCGAGCGCGCCGCGCAGCCGTCCCCCCTCCCCAAGGGCCTGCGCCTCGAACTCGTCGACCCCGGCGAGGAGCCCCCGCAGGGCTCCCGCGCCGAAGGGGCCAACGCCGGCGTCATCCCCGCCCTCGACAAGAAGCAGACGGAGGACGAACTGATCGAGGCCCGCGGCGGCAAGCCGGCCGCGGCCGAGTCCCGCCCGTTCATCGGCCCGCGCCCGCGCATCATCACGCGCAAGGGCTGGGGCGCCAACGAGAAACTCCGGGAACGCAAACTCGGCTACACCAAAACCGTCAAGGCCGCCTTCGTCCACCACAGTGCTTCCGGCAACAACTACCGCTGCTCGCAAGCCCCTTCAGTCATCCGCAGTATCTACCGCTACCACGTCAAGAGCAGTGGCTGGCGTGACATCGGCTACAACTTCCTCGTGGACAAGTGCGGAAACATCTACGAAGGACGGGCCGGTGGCGTCGCCAAGCCGGTCATGGGCGCACACACCCTCGGCTTCAACACCAACAGCACGGGCATCGCGGTCCTGGGCACGTACGGCAGCTCCAACCCGCCCTCCGCGGCCGTCAGGGCCATCGCGCGTCTCACGGCCTGGAAGCTCGGGCTCTACGGCGCGAATCCGCGCGGGTCTACATATCTGAAGTCGGGCGGTGGCAATCTCTACCGCAAGGGAAAGAATGTACGACTCAAGGTGATCTCCGGTCACAGGGACGGTTTCGCGACCGAATGTCCGGGACGCCGTCTCTACAACAAGCTCGGCAGTGCCCGCTCCAGCTCCGCCCACCTACAGGGTCGCTGACGCCGGCCGGCCTGGGCGCCTCGCACGGTCTGCATACACTGGCCGGCCGAAAGACAGTTCGGCCGGCCCAAGCAGGAAGCAGAGACGACAGGTGACAGAAGCGATCCTCCTGGTCGGCGGCAAGGGCACCAGACTCCGGCCACTCACGGTGAACACCCCGAAACCGATGGTCCCGGCGGCCGGTGTGCCGTTCCTCACGCACCAGCTGGCGCGCGCGAAGGCGGCGGGCGTCGACCACATCGTTCTGGCCACCTCGTACCTGGCCGAGGTCTTCGAGCCGTACTTCGGTGACGGCTCCGGCCTCGGCCTGCACATCGAGTACGTCACCGAGGTCGAGCCCCTCGGCACCGGCGGCGCCATCCGCAACGTCGCCTCGCGCCTGCACTCGGGCCCCGACGACCCGGTCCTGATCTTCAACGGCGACATCCTCACGGGCCTCGACATCGCCGCGCTGGTCGACGAACACAAGACGACCGGCGCGGACGTCTCCCTCCACCTCTCCCGCGTCGAGGACCCGCGCGCGTACGGCCTGGTCCCCACGGACGACACGGGCCGGGTGACGGCGTTCCTCGAAAAACCCCAGACCCCCGAAGAGATCGTCACGGACCAGATCAACGCGGGCGCGTACGTCTTCCGCCGCTCGGTCATCGACACGATCCCCACGGGCCGCCCGGTCTCGGTGGAACGCGAGACGTTCCCCGACCTCCTGTCCTCCGGCGCCCACCTCCAGGGCATGGTCGACTCGACCTACTGGCTGGACCTCGGCACCCCCCAGGCCTTCGTCCGCGGCTCCGCCGACCTGGTCATGGGCCGCGCCCCGTCGCCCGCCGTCCCCGGTCGCCGCGGCGACCGCCTGATCCTGCCGACGGCACGGGTGGCCCCGGACGCGAAGCTCACCGAGGGCACGGTCGTGGGCGAGGGTGCGCTGATCGGCGAGGGCGCGCGCATCTCCGGCTCCGCGATCCTGCCCGACGCGGTGATCGAACCGGGTGCGGTGATCACGGACTCCCTGGTCGGCACCGCCGCCCGCGTGGGCGCCCGCACGACCCTCAAGGACGCGGTGATAGGCGACGGCGCCCACGTGGGCGCGGACAACGAACTCCAATCCGGCGCCCGCATCTGGTGCAACACAACCCTCCCCCCGGCCTCCATCCGCTTCTCATCGGACCAGTGAGGCTGCTTCGCATTTCAAGCCCCGCCGGCGATTGAGGCGCGGGGGTCTGGGGGGCAGAGCCCCCAGTTCCGGGAAGGGGCGGGTCGGGGAAGAAAACCCCCTACCCTCGAAGACCCACCCGCCCCACACGAAGGACCCCGTGGCCGGCCGCCGATACGCCCCCCGTACGCAACCCCCACCCACCCGCACAACCGTGCGTGGCGGCGAAACCCGCGTACCCACCCCCACCCCGGCGCCCCCCACCACCCCAACCGTTCACACGCACACCCACACCCCCGAAGCCCCCCTCCACCTCGGCCTCACCCTCGGCCCCCTGCGCCGCGGCCCGGCCGACCCCACCTTCCGCACCACGCCGACCGGCGCCCTGTGGAGAGCCAGCCGCACCCCGGAGGGCCCGGCCACACTCCGCGTAACCCACCACCCCGACACGACAACCGTCGAGGCACACGCCTGGGGACCGGGCGCCACCTGGTTCCTGTCCCAACTCCCGCACCTGCTCGGTGAGTCGGACGACCCCACCGCCTTCGAACCCCGCCACCGCCTCGTCGCACAGACGACCCGCCGCCGCCCCGGCCTCCGCCTCACCCGCACGGGCCTGATCCTCGAGTCCCTGATCCCGTCGATCCTGGAACAGAAGGTCACGACGGACGAGGCGTACCGCGCCTGGCGCCTGCTCCTGAACAAGTACGGCGAACCGGCCCCGGGCCCGGCCGGCGAAGAACTGCGCATGCGCGTGATGCCGGACCCCCGCACGTGGGCGCTGATCCCGTCCTGGGAGTGGCACAAGGCAGGCGTGGACAACAAGCGCGCCGCGACGATCATCAGGTCCGCAAAGGTGGCCCGCCGCCTTGAGGAGGCGGCACAGATGGAGCCCGCGGCGGCCCGCGCCCGTCTGGAACTGGTCCCCGGCATCGGCCCCTGGACCTCCGCGGAGACGGTCCAGCGCACGCACGGCGCCCCGGACGAGGTGACGACGGGCGATCTGCACCTGCCCGGCATCGTCGGCTACGCCCTCGCGGCCAACAGGGACGCGACGGACGAGGACATGCTGGAACTCCTGGCCCCGTACGCGGGCCAGCGCCACCGGGCGGCCCGCCTGATCATGCTCAGCGGCGTCTCACCACCGCGCAGGCAACCCAAGATGCGCAGGGTGAACATCGCGGAGTGGTGAGCCAACGCGCCCGCCACCACAGCGACCGGGCGGCCTACCGAACCTCCACGAAGTCCGGGCGGCCGACCGCCCCTACCGAACCTCCACGAAGTCGGAGACGCTCCGCTCCGGCCGCACCCCCGGCGCCCCCGCCGCATGCCCCACCGCGACGGCCCCCATCGGGTCCCACGCCTGAGGCAGCCCGAGCACGTCCCGCACGACATCCCGGCAGAACATGGTCGACGAGACCCACGCGGACCCGAGCCGCTCCCCGGCCAGGGCGACCAGGAAGTTCTGCACCCCGGCCCCGGTGGCCACCACGAACATCTCCCGCTCGGCGGCATCCCGCCGCGCGTCCCCGTACGTGTGCGACCCGTCCATCACGAGACAAGGCACCACCAGGTAGGGCGCGTTACGGAGCACATCCCCGCGCCGCACCCGCTTCGCGATCGACTCCTCGCTCTTCCCGTCCCGCCGCAAATCAGCAACCCACGCGTCCCGCATCGCGTCGAGCAGCCGCGTCCGCGACTCCTCCGACTCCAGGAGCACGAACCGCCACGGCGTCGTGTGATGCGGCGCGGGCGCCGTGACGGCCGCGGCGACGGCCCGCCGCACGGCCCCCGGGTCGACCGGTTCGTCGGTGAACGCCCGCACGGTCCGCCGCTGCGTCACGGCCTCCCGTACCGCCTCCGACGTGCCGAGTCGGAACATGTCGTCGCGTGCGACCCGCACCAACTCCCTTGCGGATCCGCCCTGTTCACCCTCGGCCGCGGCCGCGTCGAGCCCGCGCACCACGGCGACCGGGAGACCGCCGGCCTTCCCCTTCACGAGGTCACCCGCGGCCGCCAGCTCGTCGGCGGTGGCCACCACGGTGGCGCTGAGCGGATTCCCGTACGCGTCCGTGCCGCCCCGCAGGTCGTCGAGTACGCGCACGCCTGCCGCCCCGATGGCGACATCCGTCAGCCCGTTCCGCCACGGCCTGCCGAAGGTGTCGGTGACGACGACCCCGACGTCCACTCCGAGCGCGTCCCGCACGCCGTCCCGGATCGCGGCCGCCGAGGTGTCCGGATCCTCGGGCAGCAACAGCACCGTCCCGGCAGGGGTGTTCGAGGCGTCGACCCCTGCCGCGGCCATCACGAGCCCCAGCTTGTTCTCGACGATCCGCAGCGTGCCGCGCCGCGCCACGACCCGTACGGTCTCGGCGTCGATCGCGGCCTCCCGGTCGTCGGCCAGCATCACGCGGCCCTCGGCCTTGCTGACGATCTTCGAGGTGACGAGCAGTACGTCACCGTCGACGAGCCCCGGCTCGGCGGCGACGATCAGCTTCGCGATGTCGTCGCCCTCCCGTACCTCGGGAATGCCGGGGAGGGCCCACGCGCGAAAGCCCGGGGTTCCGGTCACGCGCCCCGCACCTCCTCCGCGAGCTTCAGCGCCTCGCGCGCCATCTCCGCGGCGGCGGTGCCCTCCACGGGGTCCGTCATCATCAGCGGCACGGCCCGGCACGGGATCCCGGCCGCCTCGACCCGCTCCACGGCCTTCTCGTCCACGGTGTCGACCAGCCAGCCGTCGAGCAGCCCCACGCCGTAGTGCTCGGCGACGGCGGCCGCGCTGGACTCGACGCCCACGGCCGCGAGCACCTTGTCGGCCATGCCGCGCACCGGGGCGTCACCGACGATCGGCGAGAGCCCGATGACGGGGGCGTCGGACTCGGCGATGGCCTCCCGGATCCCGGGGACCGCCAGGATCGTCCCGACGCTCACCACGGGGTTCGACGGCGGGAAGATGATCACGTCGGCCTCGGCGATGGCCTCCAGGACGCCCGGCGCGGGCTTCGCCTCCTGGGCGCCGACCGGCACCACGGCCTGCGCGTCCACGGAGGCGCGCAGCTTCACCCAGTACTCCTGGAAGTGCACGGCCTTGCGCTCGCCGTCCACATCGACCGCCACGTGCGTCTCCACGCGGTCGTCCGACATGGGCAGGAGCCGCACGCCCGGCTGCCACCGCTCGCACAGGGCCTCGGTGACCGCGCTGAGCGGGTAGCCCGCGGCCAGCATCTGCGTACGGACGATGTGGGTCGCGAAGTCCCGGTCGCCGAGCCCGAACCACTTGGGTCCGACCCCGTACGCCGCGAGCTCCTCCTTGACCGTGAACGCCTCGTCCGTACGTCCCCAGCCCTGCTCCTCGTTGATGCCGCCGCCCAGCGTGTACATCACCGTGTCGAGGTCCGGACAGACCTTCAGACCGAAGAGGTGGATGTCGTCCCCGGTGTTGCCGATGACCGTGATGGCCGCACCGTCCGGCGCGGCCTGCTTGAGACCGCGAAGGAACCGGGCACCACCGATGCCGCCTGCCAGAACCACAATGCGCATGTGCCCAGCATCTCAGGCACCTCTGACAACGCGTCGGCCGGTCTCAGACAGTGGCGCCGGTGCCTTCGGCGACCGAGCAGGTCGGGGAGGGGGTCCCCGCTGCCAGGGCGGAGTCGGCGGCGTGGGGGTGCATGGGCATCCGGGTCAGGCCGGGGAAGTAGACGTGCAGGCTGACCGCGGGTTCCAGGGAGTCGTTGACGACCTCGTGGGCGTAACCGGGCGCGAAAACCCGCTGCGCGCCGGTGCCGAGTGCCCGCACGCCCCCTTCCGTACGTTCCGTCAGTTCGCCCTGCAGCAGCGTCAGTACGCCGGAGGACCCGCCGTGGTCGTGCAGCCCGCTGCCCTGGCCCGGCACCCACGACAGGAGCCACACCTCGTAGCCGGGTCCTGTGCGCAGGCGGTGGTACCAGCGGGTCGTGGCGTCGTACTCGACGAGGTGCTCCCACTGGGAGCGGTCGGCCGCGATGGAGCGCGCGAGACCGACGAATTCGGCCACCGTCCCGGGGTGCTCCCGGACGGGCTGCAGCAGGTGCGGTACTTCGAGGATGTCGCCGGCGATCTGGAGGTCGCTGTCGCTGTTCATGGGGTGGTGGTGTTCCTCAAGGGAGTGCGGTGCACAGAGCCGTACTGAGATGAGAAGAAGCGTGGTCGGAGCCGACAGGCTCAACGACTCAACAGCTGGAACAGCAACAACACGCGAGGGCAACGCGAACGGACCCGGCGGTGCGGGTCGTCGAGGGTGCCGAAATCGCGAGCATGCCCAACAGGACAGCGGGTCATGCCCTTGTTGTCAACCCAATGTCCGGATTGTGGAATATGGTTCACCTCATCCGGTGTCCTTGGCAGGCGAAAGGTTTGTGCAGCGAGGCCTCGGGACATGTGGCGCAGCAACCAGGCGTGCAAACGTCGGAACGGCAGTGATCTTTGCGGCGTCCTTCCTTGTAGCGGTTCATCGAAGGAGGGGTGACTGCATGGAGTGCGGCCGGCTCCGCATGAGCCGCGGGCAAGTGTCATGGTTTTTGGCGATTTGAACACTTTCCGCATAGCCTTGGTTCCGCAGAGTGAATAACGGGCCCAATAGCAGATCTCGGCTTGACTGCCCCGGATCGGCACACTTGTAATTTCACTCGTGTCGTTCAGCCGAAATCGGTAACGGCAACATCACGGGGACGCACGGACAGACGAGGGGCGCACTATGACCGAGTCGTTTCAGGATCTGCTGGTCGAGGACGCGGAAGAAGAACTCGGCTGGCAGGAGCGCGCGCTGTGCGCCCAGACCGACCCCGAATCCTTCTTCCCGGAGAAGGGCGGCTCCACGAGAGAGGCCAAGAAGGTCTGCCTCGCGTGTGAGGTCCGCTCCGAGTGCCTCGAATACGCGCTCGCCAACGACGAACGCTTCGGAATCTGGGGCGGCCTCTCCGAGCGCGAGCGCCGCCGACTGAAGAAGGCCGCTGTCTAGGGCCTGTCGTTCGGATCAGGCCTGGGGCCTGTTCTCGAACTCCCGTCGTCGCCCGAGATGTGCGGTGCTTTCCGGCCCGCTGCCAGTGGTTGTCCACAGGCGGCGGGTCGCTGTTGTTGGCAGCCGTTAGTGTGGGGCCCCGTCCCGGACGCCACCGTGTCCCCATCGGGCGCGGGCGTCCACCGCAGTCCAACGAACCGGGGCCCGTACCTCGATGTCCGTGCACAGCCACTCGGCAGGCCAATTCGGTACTGCCGCCGCCGCGTTCAACCCGGGGCCCGCAGCAGGGGTCGACCCGAGCAGCGCCCCCGAGTTCCCCAGGCATGTCGTCACCGCCGTCGTCGTCTCGCACGACGGAGCGCGCTGGCTGCCCGACGTTCTGACAGGACTGCTCTCCCAGGAGCGCCCCGTACAGAACGCGATGGCGGCCGACACCGGCAGCGCCGACGACTCCGCCGCGCTCGTCGCGCAGGCCATCGGTGACGACCGCGTTCTGCACCTCGCGCGCCGCACCGGCTTCGGCCAGGCCGTCGAGGAAGCCGTGCGCAGCGCGGGCGTCCTCACCCCCGAAGAGCTGCCGTACCTGAAGCGCCCCAGCGGCTGGGATCCCGTCAGCCGCTCCTGGCGCGACGACGCGTACGACATGCCGGACCTGCCGCACGGCGAACCCGAGCAGTGGCTGTGGCTGCTGCACGACGACTGTGCGCCCGATCCCGACGCGCTCGCCCAGATGCTGCGCGTCGTCGAGAGGGAGCGCGAGGCCGGCAGCGACGTCGCGATCGTCGGCCCCAAGCTGCGCGGCTGGTACGACCGCAGGCAGCTGCTCGAGGTCGGCGTCTCCATCGCCCACTCCGGGCGCCGCTGGACCGGCCTCGACCGCCGCGAGCAGGACCAGGGGCAGCACGACCATGTGCGGCCCGTGCTGTCCGTGTCCACCGCCGGCATGCTGATCCGGCGTGATGTCTTCGAGCAGCTCGGCGGCTTCGACCGCAGGCTGCCGCTGATGCGTGACGACGTCGACCTGTGCTGGCGCGCCCACGCAGCGGGCCACCGGGTCGTCGTCGCCCCCGAAGCCGTCGTGCGGCACGCCGAGGCCGCCTCCCGCGAGCGCCGCACCGTCGACTGTGTCGGCCGCACCGCCACGTCGCCGCACAAGGTCGACAAGGCGGGCGCCGTCTACACGCTGCTGGCCAACGCGCGCGGGGCGGCCCTTCCGTGGGCCCTGCTCCGCCTCGTGTTCGGCACGCTGCTCCGTACGCTCGCGTACCTCGTCGGCAAGGTGCCGGGACAGGCCTTCGACGAGATCACCGGTCTGCTGGCGACGCTGCTGCGGCCGGGGCGGATTCTCGCCGCCCGTAGGCAGCGCGGCAACGGCGTCGTCGACCCCAAGGAGCTGCGCCCGCTGTTCCCGCCGCCGGGCGCGACGGTGCGGCTCACCGTCGAGCAGGTGGCGGGGAGCCTCTTCGAAGGCTCCGACCCGGAGACCGCCAGGGCGGGCCGGCACGGTGGCGGTGGCCTCGTGTCGCCCGACGACGCCGAATTCGTCCGGGTCGAGCGGTTCGCGCGCCTCAAGCGCATCGCCCGCAACCCCGGACCGATGCTCCTGGTGGTGCTGCTCTTCGTCTCCCTCATCGCCTGTAGAGGGCTGTTGGGCGGCGGAGCGCTCGCGGGCGGTGCGCTGCTGCCGGCTCCCGCCGACGCGTCCGAGCTGTGGGCGCGGTACGTCGACGCCTGGCACGCCACCAGTACGGGCGGCACCCAGGCTGCGCCCCCGTATCTCGCGCTGCTCGCCACCCTCGCCTCCGTGCTGTTCGGCTCCACCGGGCTCGCGGTCACCGCGCTGCTCGTCGGCTCGGTGCCGCTCGCCGGTTTCACCGCGTACTTCGCGTCCAGGCCGCTCGTCACCTCGCGCCTGCTGCGCGCGTGGGCGGCCGTCGCGTACGCCTTCCTGCCCGCCGTCACGGGCGCCCTCGCGGGCGGCCGCATCGGCACCGCGGTCCTTGCGATCCTGCTGCCGCTTCTCGCGCGCGCGGGTCTCGCCGCTTCGGGCCTGACACACACTCAGGGCGGGCGCGGCAGCTGGCGGGCCACCTGGGCGTACGCGCTGCTGCTCACGATCACGACGGCCTTCACGCCGATCGTGTGGCCGATCGCGCTCGTCCTCGGCATCGCCCTCCTTGTAGTGCGGCGTTCCGACATCACCGCCTACGGGCTGCGTTTTCTGGCCGTGCTCGGCACGCCGCTGCTGATGCTCGCTCCGTGGTCCCTCTCGCTGCTCCCGTTCGGCTTCTTCAAGGAGGCCGGAATCCCGTACGGGGCGGGCTCCGCGACCGGGCTCGGACTGCTCGGCGCGTCGCCGGGCGGCGCCGGGACCACGGGCAGCCTGCTGCTCGTCGGTATCGTCCTCGCGGCGCTGGCCGCCCTGCTGCGCCACGAGCGCCGCCGCGCGATCGTCGCCTCCTGGTCCGTCGCCGTCGTGGCACTCGTCTTCGCGGCCCTGTCGAACGGTTCGGCGTGGGCAGGACCCGCCACCCTCGTCTACGGCATCGCGCTCCTGGCCGCTGCCGCGCTCGGCGCCGACGGCGCGCGCTCGCGCGTGGCCGAGCAGAGCTTCGGCTGGCGTCAGCCGGTGGCCGCGCTCATCGCGTTCGCCGCGGCGGCGGGCCCTGTGCTGCTCGCCGCGGGCTGGATGATCGGCGGCGCCGACGGGCCCGTCGAGCGGCGCGACCCGGTGCAGGTGCCCGCGTTCGTCGCCGAGGAGGCCGGCACCCGTGACCAGGCCCGCACGCTCGTCATGGACGGCTCCACGGGCGACGTCGCGTACTCGCTGGTGCGGGGCTCGGGCGTGCGTCTCGGTGACGGCGAGCTGACCGAGGCCGCGGGCGAGAACGCCAAGCTCGACAAGGTCGTCGCCAACCTGGTCGCCGGCTCCGGCGCCGACCAGGCCGACCAGCTCGGCGGCTTCGCCGTGCGCTACGTCCTCGTACGGGGCGGTGCGCCGCGCGAGATGAGCCGCGTCCTCGACGCGACGCCCGGCCTGACCCGGCTCAGCCAGCAGGACGGCACGGCGCTGTGGCGCGTCGACCGGCAGGTGGCGCGGGCCGTCGTCCTACCGAACGCCTCCGCCGGTTCCACGGCGGAGGAGGCCGTGCCGGTCGCGGCGGGCCCCGTCGAGCTGCACACGAAGGTGCCGCAGGGCAAGGAGGGCCGCATCCTGCGCCTCGCCGACCAGTCCGCCGAGGGCTGGACCGCGACGCTGGACGGCACGCCTCTTACGAAGACCACCGTCGACGGCTGGGCGCAGGGCTTCGAACTGCCCTCATCGGGCGGCACGTTGGACGTCACGTACGACGCGCCGATCACGCACGTCGCCTGGCTGTGGGCGCAGGGCGCGCTCGCCCTCGTCCTCGTGGTGCTCGCCCTGCCGGGCCGGCGCGAGAACGTCGACGACGACCTGCCGGACGAGCCCGTGGTGACCGCGGAGGACCTCGCGGGCGACGGCCGAAGGGCCCGCCGACTGCGCGCCCAGGCCGAGGCGGAGCAGGCGGCACAGGCGGAGCCGGCGCCCCAGCCGGTTCCCGGGGCCGACATGCCTCCTCCTCCGGAGGAGGTCCCGGTGGCGGGCTTCCCGCACCAGCAGACCTACGCGGAGTGGGACCAGCCCAGCTACGCGGGCGCCGAGTACGGCACGTACGCGGCGGGGGAGCAGCAGTACCAGGGCGGCGCCTACGGGTACGACCAGCAGGCCGACCCCTACCAGGCGGGCCAGTACGACCCGTACGCCTACGGAGGCGGGTACGAGATGCCTCAGCCCCAGCCCCCGCAGTACGACCCGACGTACGAGCAGCAGCACGGCCACGGCAACGGCGCCGACAATGAGCGCCCCGACGGGAGCCAGCAGTGAACCGCACGACCCTGTCCCTGATCGCCGCCGTGACCGCCCTGGCCGCCGTCACGGGCTTCGCCGCGGCCACCACGCCCGGCGAGGACGACACGTCTGGCAACGCGGCCGCCGCGCGCCTCCCTGTCGAGCGCTCCAGCCTGCTGTGCCCGGAGCCCAGCCAGTCCGACCTGGCCGAGACCGCGTACACCTCGTACACGCCCGAGACCAAGGGCACTGAGGGCTCCGGCACGGCCGAGCTGATGCCCGCCAAGGGCGGCAAGAAGGGCAAGGCGGTCGTCACCCCGAAGAAGCCCGGCACGCCCGTCGCGGGCGACGCCACAGGGGCCGAGGCGCCCGCCCTGACCGGCACCGCCGACGGCCCCCTCGCGCCCGGCTGGACCGTCCAGCAGACGACCAGCGTGACCGCAGGATCGGGCCGCGGCCTGCTCGGGGTGAACTGCTCGGAGCCCGACACGGACTTCTACTTCCCCGGCGCCAGCACCGCCAAGGGCCGCAGCGACTACGTCCACCTCACGAACCCGGACGACGAGGCCGCGGTCGTGGACGTGCAGATGTACGGCCCCGAAGGGGCCATCAAGTCCGAGGTCGGCGAGGGCATCACCGTAGGGCCGCACTCCAGCGTCCCCGTGCTGCTGTCGACGCTGACCGACAAGGCGTACACGAACCTCACGCTGCACGTGACCGCGCGCAGCGGCCGGGTCGGGGCGGCCCTGTCGGACGTGGACGAGAAGCAGGGCGGGGACTGGCTGCCCGCCGTCGCCGACCCGGCCGCGTCCCTCGTGCTGCCCGGCATCCCGAAGGACGCCAAGAACGTGCGCCTGGTCGCCTTCGCACCGGGGCAGGACGACGCCGACCTGAAGGTCCGGCTCGCGACCTCCAGCGGCAAGATCGCGCCCGCCGGGCACGACACGCTGCACCTGAAGTCGGGCATGACCACGGCCGTCGACCTCGGCGCGGTGACGCGCGGCGACGCGGGGTCGCTGATCCTGACGCCCTCCGAGGGCTCCGTGCCGGTCGTGGCCGCCCTGCGCGTCACGCGCGGCAAGGGCGCCGACCAGGAGACCGCGTTCATCCCGGCCACGCGGAGCATCGGCGCGCGCGCCACGGTCGCCGACAACCGCTCCAAGGGCTCCACGCTCGCCCTGACCGCCCCCGAGTCGACCGGCAAGGTCAAGGTCACCGCGTCCCCGGGCACCGAGGGCGGCACGGCGACCACGAAGGAGTACACGGTCAAGGGCGGCACGACCATGTCGGTCACCCCGCCCGTCCCGTCCGGCCTGAAGGGCAGCTACGCGCTGACGGTGGAGCCGGTGTCCGGCGGCCCGGTCCACGGCTCGCGGATGCTGGAGAGGAAGCAGGGATCCGTCCCCGCGTTCACGGTGCAGACGCTGCCGGACGACCGGGGCATGGTGTCGGTACCGAAGGCGGACGAGGACCTCTCGGTGGTGCAGAAGTAGCTGCCTACATAAAGAAGCGGCTGCCTACGTAAAGAAGGCGGCTGCCTACGGGGCGGCGGGGTCAGTCCTCGCCGTCTCCGTAGTCCCCGTAGCGGGGATCCACGGTCTCCGGGGTGAGCCCCAGGACCTCCGCGACCTGCTCGACGACGACCTCGTGCACGAGCGCCGCCTGCTCCTCGCGCCCCTTGGTGCGGATCTCCACGGGGCGCCGGTAGATGACCACGCGCGCGGGGGTGTCCTCCTGCGCGGGTACCGTGCCGCCGAGCGGCACCGTGCCGCCGACCCACGCCTCGTCCTCGGCCGTCAGCCGGGGCACGTCCAGAATCAGGAAGTCGACCTCGGCGAGCTGCGGCCAGCGCCGCTCCAGGCGCTCCACGGAGTCCTGTACGAGGTCGGAGAAGGCCTCGGCACGGCTCGCGGACAGCGGCACCTGCGGCGGCGCCACGGGGCCGCGCATGCCCCGGCCGTGCCGGTCGCGGCGGCGCGGCGGGCACGGTTCCCCGGAGGGCGGCGAAACCGCGTCGTCTGTGTTGACTGGCCTTTCCATCACTGACGCAGCGTAGTCCTCCGCGGCGCCGGAAGCGGGGCGGCGCCTGCCGGAGCGCTCCATGTCGCTTCCTGACCGATCAAGCCAATCTTGGGGCTGATTCAACTTCTTTCCCGGATCGATGATCTCGCGGCAATTGGCGCTATATGCCCCGAGTGGTGACCGCTTTCAACTGCCGCATGGGGCGCACAACCCGGGGTAGACGCAGGTCATCGGGGCGCCCGCGCGCGGTGGTGTGCGCCGTGTCACGCCACGACACGGTGGGGTGACCTCGGGGAGAGTCGTCGCGGCCCGCTCAAGAGTGCGGTACCGTCCAACGCTGTGAGCCCTGTACGTCGCTGTTCGCGCACCGCTTGCGGCCGTCCCGCCGTCGCGACGCTGACGTACGTCTACGCCGACTCGACCGCGGTCCTCGGCCCGCTCGCCACCTACGCCGAACCCCACTGCTACGACCTGTGCGCCGAGCACTCCGAGCGCCTCACCGCGCCGCGTGGCTGGGAGGTCGTCCGCCTCGCCGACACCAGCGGTCCCAGCCGCCCCAGTGGGGACGACCTGGAGGCACTCGCCAACGCCGTGCGCGAGGCGGCCCGCCCCCAGGAGCGCGCGGCCGAGGCCGGCGGCTCGGGGCCGCGCGCCGCGGACCCCATGGAGGTCGCGCGCCGTGGCCACCTCCGTGTGCTGCGCTCGCCCGACAACTGACCGGGCCGGCGGCCAGTCGACTTCCTCGGTCAACTTCCTTGTAGATCAGCCCCCTTCACGGGATCTTCACAGTCGTACGCGTTGACCCGCGATTGTTGAGGACACGACGATTTCGCCACCCGACTCCGGGATTCCGGGAGGCGCACGTGTTCGTCCAGCAATTGGAGCCCGTAGGCGGCTCGCTCGGCCTGTCCGCCCTCGTCGCGGCCCTGCCGCTCGTGACCGTCCTCGTCCTGCTCGGCGCCGTGCGCATGAAGGCGCACCGGGCGGGCCTGATCGGTCTCGCCGTGGCAGCCGCCGTCGGCTGGCTCGTGTACGACATGCCCCTTGGGCAGACCGTCTCCAGCGCCGCACAGGGCGCGGTCTTCGGTCTTTTCCCCATCATGTGGATCGTCGTCAACGCCCTGTGGGTGTACCGGATGACGGTGCGCACCCGGCACTTCGACATCCTGCGCCGTTCCTTCGGGCGGCTCTCCGACGATCCGCGCATCCAGGCGCTCGTCGTCGCGTTCTGTTTCGGCGCGCTACTGGAAGCGCTCGCCGGATTCGGTGCGCCGGTCGCCATCTGCTCGGTGATGCTGGTCGCGCTCGGCTTCGACCCCGTGAAGGCCGCGGTCGTCGCGCTCGTCGCCAACACGGCGCCCGTCGCCTTCGGGGCCATGGGCACGCCGGTCGTGACGCTGGCTCAGGTGACGGGCCTTCCGCTGGACGCCGTCGCCTCTGTGGTGGGTCGTCAGACGCCGCTGCTGGCCCTCGTGGTGCCGCTCGTGCTCGTCGGCCTGGTGGACGGCAAGCGGGGCCTGCGCGAGACCTGGGTGCCTGCCCTCGCGTGCGGATTCGCCTTCGCCGTCGCCCAGTTCGTGGCCTCCAACTACGTGTCCGCCCAACTCGCCGACATCGGCGCCGCCCTGGTGGGCGCCGGCGCCCTCGTCGCGGTGCCGCACGCGCGCAGGCCGGCCGCCGAGCCCGTACGCGCCGCCGTCCTGACCGGCGTACGCAGTGAGGACCTCGACGAGGAGGACGCGCGGTCCGAGGTGCTGCGCGCCTACGCCCCGTACGCGCTCATCGTCGTGATCTTCTCCCTGGCGCAGATCCCCGCCATCAAGGACTGGCTCGCCAAGGCCAACTGGGTCTTCGACTGGCCCTTCCTGAACGTCGCCGACCCGAGCGGCAAGCCCGTGGGCGGCAACATCTTCACGCTGCCGCTCGTCTCCACCGGCGGCACGCTCGTACTGATCGCGGGCGTCTTCACCGCGGTCGTGATCGGGGTGCACGCGCGCGATGCGGTGCGTGAGTGGTTCGGCACCGTGCACGAACTGCGGTTCGCGATCCTGACGGTGACGAGCGTGCTGGCCCTCGCATACGTCATGAACCTGTCCGGACAGGCCGCCACCATCGGGCACTTCGTGGCGGCCGCGGGCGCCGGGCTCGCCTTCTTGTCACCGGTCCTGGGGTGGTTCGGCGTCGCGGTCTCCGGATCCGACACCTCGGCCAACGCCCTCTTCGGCGCTCTCCAGGTGACGGCCGCCCAGCAGTCGGGCCTCTCGCCGGAACTCCTTGCCGCGGCGAACAGTTCGGGCGGCGTCCTCGGCAAGATGATCTCGCCGCAGAACCTGACGATCGCCTGCGCGGCGGTCGGCCTCGCGGGCCGGGAGGGCGACCTGCTGCGCAAGGTGCTGCCATGGAGCGCCGGGCTGCTGCTGGTGATGTGTCTGATCGTGTGGGGGCAGAGCACGGCGGTGCTGGGGTGGATGCTGCCGTGAGCGATGTCGGTACTCACCGGTCACAGCTGAGTACTTCTGTGACCAGTGAGGACGTGGGAGGTCGGGTTCCTCGGGAGGAATGAGGGGTTCACGATCCGCTGTCAGTGCGGCCAGGTACTTTGTGGGTCCGTGCAGGACTCCAGGAGGGCTGGGCAGACCGTGGCTGCTGCTGATCTGTCGCAGATCGTGAAGGCGTACGACGTGCGTGGGGTGGTCCCGGACCAGTGGGACGAGGAGCTCGCCGCGCTGTTCGGCGCCGCGTTCGTGCGGGTGACGGACGCCTCCGCGATCGTCGTGGGTCATGACATGCGGCCCTCCTCGCCCGGCCTGACGAGGGCGTTCGCGCGCGGGGCCGCCGCCCTCGGCGCGGACGTCACCGAGATCGGCCTGTGCTCGACGGACCAGCTGTACTACGCGTCGGGCGCGCTCGACCTGCCCGGCGCCATGTTCACGGCCTCGCACAACCCGGCGCAGTACAACGGCATCAAGATGTGCCGGGCGGGCGCGGCGCCGGTCGGTCAGAACACGGGCCTCGCGGAGATCCGCCGGCTGGCCGAGGAGTGGAGCGCGTCGGGCGCCCCGGAGCCGGCCGCCACGCCTGGGACCGTCACGCGGCGGGACACGCTGCAGGACTACGCGGCGCACCTGCGCGGCCTGGTCGACCTGACGGCGATCCGTCCGCTGAAGGTCGTGGTGGACGCGGGCAACGGGATGGGCGGGCACACGGTCCCGACGGTCCTCGGAGGACTGCCGCTCGACGTCGTGCCGATGTACTTCGAGCTGGACGGCACGTTCCCGAACCACGAGGCGAACCCGCTGGACCCGGCGAACATCGTGGACCTCCAGGCACGCGTGCGTGCCGAGGGCGCCGACCTCGGCCTCGCCTTCGACGGGGACGCGGACCGCTGCTTCGTGGTGGACGAGAACGGCGACCCGGTGTCCCCGTCCGCGATCACCGCCCTGGTCGCCGCCCGCGAACTCGCGCGAAACGGCGGCTCGGGCACGATCATCCACAACCTGATCACCTCCTGGACCGTGCCGGAGGTCGTGAAGGAGAACGGCGGCACGCCCGTGCGCACGCGCGTGGGCCACTCGTTCATCAAGCAGGAGATGGCCACCACCGGCGCGATCTTCGGCGGCGAGCACTCCGCGCACTACTACTTCCGCGACTTCTGGAACGCCGATACGGGCATGCTGGCGGCGCTCCACGTCCTCGCGGCGCTCGGCGGCCAGGACGGCCCGCTCTCCGCCCTGGTCTCCTCCTACGACCGCTACGCGGCCTCCGGCGAGATCAACTCCACGGTCGCCGACCAGACCGACCGCCTCGCCGCGATCAAGGCGGCGTACGCGGGCCGCGAGGGCATCACGACGGACGAGCTCGACGGCCTGACGGTCACGGCGACCGACTGGTGGTTCAACGTCCGCCCGTCCAACACGGAACCGCTGCTCCGCCTGAACACGGAGGCCCGGGACACCCCAACGATGGAAAAAACCCGCGACGAGGTCCTGGCGATCATCCGGGGCTAAGGCTCCAAATCAAGCCCCTGCGGCGATTGAGCAGCGGGGTCCGGGGCGGAGCCCCGTGGCGTCAAGCCCGGCTGAGCCTGGGCAGCCCGCCCCCACATCCCGGCGCGGCGCACGCTCACCGGAAGGCCCCGGCCACGGCACCGCCTCCGCCGGTAGGCTGGTGACCAGCGCCGCACCCCGGTCGGCCACCCGGCCACCGCACAAGGTGCATCGCACCCGAACCCCACTCACCCCCGGAGGGAAACCATGCCGCTCGAAGCCGGCCTCCTGGAGATCCTCGCCTGCCCGGCCTGTCACGCCCCGCTCAAGGAGGCCGATGCCGAGCTGATCTGCACCGGCAAGGACTGCGGCCTGGCCTACCCGGTCCGCGACGGCATCCCCGTCCTCCTGATCGACGAGGCGCGCCGCCCCGCCTAGGGCCTGTCTTCAAACTTCCGTCTGCCCGGCGGCGTCTGGCACGCACGCTCGCGGCGTTGCCGAAAAGCCCGAGTAGCTCCGCTACTAGGACTTCCCGGCGCCTTGCGATCGCACGCTTCCCCAAGCTCTCGGCTTCGCTCGAGCAGGGGAGGCCCCATTACGCCGCCGGGCCGCCCTCCGGGCGACGACGGGAGTTTGAAGACAGGCCCTAGGACCTCACCGGCGCCGACGGATCAGGGCCGCCCGCATGGGACCCGATCCGCCGGACACCCGGACAGGCCCTGACCCTCCACCACGCCCCGCAGGAGGCCCGACGCCATGTTCGACGAATCGCTCTTGGACGACCCGGACGCACTGGCCAGGGCCGACCGCCGCGGCCTGCTGCGCGGCGCCGCAGAAGCCGGCGCCCGCGTCCGCACGGCGGCCCGGCACGCGGCAGAGGCCGGCATCGCCGACCTGAAGCCCGACGGCCGCCCCCGCGCCGTCCTGATCGCGGGTCCCGGCACGGCCGCCGCGGGTGTCGCCGACCTCATCGGGCGCCTGGCAGGCGCGGCCTCCCCGGTCGTCCGCCTGCGCCCCACCGGCGTGGCCCCCGCTGCGGGCGCGCTGCGCTGGGAGCTGCCGGGCTGGGCGGGCTCGGTCGACCTCCTCCTGATCGCCACCCCGGACGGCACGGAGCCGAGCCTCTCGCTCCTCGTGGAGCAGGCGTACCGGCGCGGCGTCACGGCCGTCGCGGTCTGCCCCTCCGGCGCCCCGCTGACCGAAGCCGTGGCAGGGGCGCACGGCCTCTTCGTACCGATGGCCACGGCCCCGTACGAGCAGGACGAACCCGCGGCCGCCTCCGCGCCGGGCGCGCTTTGGGCGCTGCTCACGCCCCTCCTCGCGCTGCTCGACCGCACGGGCCTCCTCCCGGCCGCGCCGGACACGCTCGAGAAGGTCGCCGACCGCCTCGACCAGGTCGCCGAGCGCTGCGGCCCGGCCATCGCCACGTACAGCAACCCGGCCAAGACGCTCGCCGCCGAGCTCGCAGAGGCGCTCCCGCTGATCTGGACCGAGGGCGCCGCCGCGGGCCCGGCGGGCCGTCGCTTCGCCGCCGCCATCGCCGAGCTCGCCGGGTACCCCGCGCTCGCCGCGGACCTGCCCGAGGCGATGGTCGCCCACGGCGCGCTCCTCACCGGCGACCTGGCCGCCGGCGCCGACCCCGAGGATTTCTTCCGCGACCGCGTCGAGGAGGTCCAGATGCTGCGCGCCCGCGTCGTCCTGTTGCGCGACCGGCCGGCCGGCGGCCTCACCGCCGCACCCGCGGCCCGCGAACTCGCGCTGTCGCACGACATCGCCATCAGCGAGCTGGAACCGGAGGAGGGCAGCGACCTGGAGACCCTCGCGGAGCTGATCGCCGTCACGGATTTCGCCGCCGTTTACCTGGGTCTCGCCTCGCGCGCCTGACAGCTTCAGAACAATCAGCTTCAGAAAAATCCTTGTCGTCCGCCCGGACCGCGTATCGAAAGAAAGCCTCATGGACCGCCTCACCAACACCATCCGCCCCTACGCCTGGGGCTCCACCACCGCCATCCCGCAGCTCATCGGCGTAAGCCCGACCGGTGAACCGCAGGCGGAGATGTGGATGGGCGCGCACCCGGGCGCCCCCTCGCGTACCGAGCGCGGCCCGCTGAACGAGGTCATCGACGCGCACCCGGCCGACGAACTGGGCGACGCCGCCGTCGAAAAGTTCGGCCCCCGCCTCCCGTTCCTCCTCAAGCTGCTCGCCGCGGGCGCGCCCCTCTCCCTCCAGGTGCACCCCAACCTCCAGCAGGCGAAGGAGGGTTACGAGGACGAGGAGCGGCGCGGCGTCCCGATCGATGCCCCGCACCGCAACTACAAGGACGCCAACCACAAGCCCGAACTGATCTGCGCGCTCACGCCGTTCGACGGCCTGTGCGGCTTCCGTGCGCCCGAGGAAGCCGCCCAGCTCCTCGAAGGCCTCGGCGTCGACAGCCTCAAGCCGTACGCCGATCTGCTGCGCGCCCACCCCGAGGAGGCGGCGCTACGCGAGGTCCTCACCGCCGTACTGAGCGCCGATCCGGGGGAGATGGAGCGGACCGTCGCCGACGCCACGGCCGCCGCCCAGCGCATCGGCGGCGCCTACGAGCCGTACGCGGGCATCGCCCACCACTACCCCGGCGACCCGGGCGTCATCGCGGCGATGCTGCTCAACTACGTCCAACTGCAGCCCGGCGAGGCCCTGTTCCTCGGCGCCGGCGTCCCGCACGCCTACCTCAACGGCCTCGGCGTCGAGATCATGGCCAACTCGGACAACGTGCTGCGCTGCGGACTCACCCCCAAGCACGTCGACGTGCCGGAGCTGCTGCGCATCGTCCGCTTCGAGGCCACCGACCCCGGCGTGCTGCGCCCCGAGGCGTCTCCGGAGGGCGAAGAGGTCTACGACACCCCCATCGACGAGTTCCGCCTCTCGCGCTTCGTCCTGCCCGAGGGCGGCGCGGACCACGACCTGACGGCCGCGACGCCGCAGGTCCTGCTGTGCACGGCAGGCACCGTCCGGGCCGGCGAGCTCGCGCTCGCGCCCGGCGAGTCGGCCTTCGTTCCGGCGGGTGAAAAGGTGAATGTGTCCGGATCCGGCACGGTTTTCCGTGCGACCGTGGTGGCCTGAGAGGCACCTGCGACGTCCCGTGCTGCAACAATGACCCACCGCGCACGGGACGTACGTAGAACCTCGAAAGGACACCAGGAACGACATGAGTGCTTCAGGCGGAGCCAAGGCGATCGTGGCGGCGCTGGCCGCCAACCTAGCGATCGCGGTAGCGAAATTCGTGGCGTTCCTCTTCAGTGGCTCCTCGTCGATGCTCGCCGAGGCAGTCCACTCGCTCGCGGACTCGGGCAACCAGTTCCTGCTGCTGATCGGCGGCAAGAAGGCCCAGCGAGAGGCGACTCCGCAACACCCCTTCGGGTACGGACGCGAGCGTTACATCTACGCCTTCTTGGTGTCGATCGTCCTCTTCTCCGTAGGTGGCATGTTCGCCGTCTACGAGGGCTACGAAAAGATCAGCCACCCGCACGATCTGGAGCACTGGTACTGGCCGGTCGGCGTGCTCGTCTTCGCGATCATCGCCGAGGGCTTCTCCTTCCGTACGGCCATCAAGGAGTCCAACGCGCTGCGCGGCAAGCTCACTTGGGGCCAGTTCATCAAGCGCGCCAAGGCCCCTGAGCTGCCGGTCGTCCTCCTGGAGGACTTCGGCGCGCTCATCGGTCTGGTCCTCGCGCTGTTCGGCGTCGGCCTGACCCTCGCCACCGGCGACGCCGTCTGGGACGGCATCGGCACCCTCTGCATCGGCATCCTGCTGATCGTCATCGCGATCGTCCTCGCCCTGGAGACCAAGTCGCTGCTGCTCGGCGAGGCCGCCGGCGCGGAGGAGGTCGCGAAGATCGAGCAGGCCGTCGTCGATGGCGAGACCGTCACCGGCCTGATCCACATGCGCACGCTCCACCTCGGCCCCGAGGAGCTCCTCGTCGCCGCGAAGGTCGCCGTCCAGCACGACGACACGGCCGCCGAGGTGGCCCGCGCCATAAACGAAGCCGAGGCCCGCATCCGCGCCGCCGTCCCGATCGCCCGCGTCATCTACCTCGAGCCCGACATCTACAGCGAGTCCGAGGCCGCGAAGGGCTCCGACCGGGAGGCCAGCCCGGGCGGCCCGACGCAGACGCCGGAGCACTGAGCACTTCCTTACGTAGATGGGGCCCAGCCGAGAATCTCGGCTGGGCCCCATCTACGTAGACACCTGGTTCGGTTACTGAACCTCTGCCAGCACCCGCAGGATCGCGGCCTCGTCCGGCGCCGCCTGCAGCCGCGCCCGGAAGTCCGTGTCCATCAGCTTCCGCGAGAGCAGCGCCAGGATCCGCAGGTGCTCGTCGCCCGCGGCGGCCTCCGGCACCGAGATCATGAAGACGAGCCTGGCCTTCGTGCCGTCGAGCGAACCCCACTCGATGCCCTCGTCGGACCGCGCGAAGCAGACGACCGGAGCGGTCACCGCGTCCGTCTTGGCGTGCGGGATGGCGATCTCCTCGCCGAGCCCGGTCGTGCCCTGCTCCTCGCGCCGCAGCGCGGTCTGTACGAGCTCTTCCATGTCGGCGACCTTGCCGGTACCGGCGGCGAGGCCCGCCATCTCCCGGATGGCCGCTTCCTTGTCCTGCGCGTCCAGCTGCACCTTGACGGTCCGGTCGGTGAGGTAGCCGGAGAGGACCTCGGGCTCTGCGGCCTCGTCCGCCGCGGCGTGCGCCTCATCGGCCTCCTCGGCCTCGGCGGCGCCGGAGGCGGTGGCACTCGCCGTGGCCGCCTGGAGCGAGGCGGAAGCGGACGCGGAGGCGACCGACGCCGTGGCGTGGGCCGGCTCCGGCGCGCTCTCGGCGGCGACGGCCGGAGTGGCACCGGCCGCGACGGCCTCAGCAGGCTTCGCGGAGTCGGCCGCGGCCTGCTTGGCGGCGGCACGCCGGTTGCTCACGCCGACGAGCGCGTTCGTCGTCACGGCGGTGATCACGGTGCCCGCGACGATCGCGATGAAGAACCAGGCAAGCCCGCTGATCGCGCCGAACACCGCGACGATCGGACCGCCGTGCGGCACGGAGTCCTCGACCCCGGCGATACCGGCGATCGCACCGGCGACCGCGCCACCCAGCATGTTCGCCGGGATGACCTGCGCCGGACGTGCCGCCGCGAACGGGATGGCACCTTCGGAGATGCCGAAACAGCCCATGAACAGCGCCGCGATACCTGCCTCGCGTTCCGCGTCCGTGTAGAGCTTGCGGCGGATCATCGTGGCCAGGCCCTGGCCGAGCGGCATGACCGGGATGGCCGCGGCGGCCATACCCATGACGGCGTTGTTCGTCCCGATCAGCCCGACGGCGAACAGGAACGCGGTCTTGTTGACCGGGCCGCCCATGTCGAACGCGATCATCAGACCGATGAGCGCACCGAGCAGCACCGCGCTCGACCCGGTCATCCCGCCGAGGAAGTCGGTGAGGTGCGTGAACACCCAGGAGATCGGCCCGCCGAGGATGTAGATGAAGGCGAGACCGACGGCCAGCGTGGACGCGATCGGGACCACGATGATCGGCATGATCGGCTGGATGGCCTTCGGGACCTTGATCTTCCTGATCGCGATGACGATGTAGCCCGCGAGGAAACCGGTCACGATGGCGCCGAGGAAGCCGGCGTTGGCGTCGGAGCCGTAGATGCTGGCGTCGGCGGCGAGGAAGCCACCGATCATGCCCGGCACGAGCGCGGGCCGGTCACCGAGCGCGTAGGCGATATAGCCGGAGAAGATCGGCAGCATCAGCTTGAAGCCGAGCGTGCCGAGCGCGTTGACGTTGAACCAGAACGTGTCCTTGGGGATCTGGATGCCGTCGGGCGTCGCGTGACCGCCGATCGCCAGCGAGACGGCGATCAGCAGACCGCCGACGACGACGAACGGGATCATGAAGCTGACGCCGTTCATCAGCGCCTTGTACGCCGCGCTGCGCTCCTTGCCGCCGGACGCCGCGGCCTCTTGCGCACCACCGCCCTCCGAGCCGGCCACGGGCGCGCTCTGCACTCGCTCGATCAGCTGCTCGGGGTGGCTGATGCCCTCCGACACGCCGACCGACAGCACCCGCTTACCGGCGAACCGGGCGCGGTCGACGTCCTTGTCGGCGGCGATGATGATGCCGTCGGCGGCTTTGACATCGTTGTCGGTCAGGACGTTCTCGGCCCCGATGGACCCTTGCGTCTCCACCTTCATGTCGATACCTGCGGCATCCGCTGCCTGCTGCAGCTTCTCCGCCGCCATGTAGGTGTGCGCGATGCCGGTCGGACATGCGGTCACCGCGAGCAGCTTCAACTTCTTCTGCTGCTCGACGGCCCCTCCGCCCGCGTGGGGGTCGGCCGGACTGGTCACGTGGCTCTCCTTCAAGCGTTCCGTGCAAGAGCGCGCAAATCTTTGCCGCTCTCCCAGCATGGTGCAACACATACGCACAGAGTCGACAGTTCAAAGGTCCCTGATCCAGCAGTCCGTCGTCATGTCTCCCTATTTATTCCTCGCCCATCCCTCCCAGGAGGCCCGGTCCGGAACGCGCCCGACCGGATCGAGAGGCGGGGTGGGTTCGGCTGGGCCGATCGGTGTAGCTTTGTACCGAGCCAGACGTCGCTGCTGATGGCGGTCGGGCGGCCCGTACGCCGGGTCGGCCGAGGGAGAGAGGGCCTCCGACGGACTGCGCTGCGAGCGCCAGGGGACACTTGTGTCCCAGGACGCCGCAGGTCAGCTCCATGCGCGCATGCCCATACCGTGGACAGGCGCGTCAGCCCACCTCGACCGACTGCAACAGCACCGAGGAGCAGCTCACTTATGACTTCTGTCGCCAACCGACAGGACCAGGACTTCAAGGTCGCCGACCTCTCCCTCGCCGCCTTCGGCCGCAAGGAGATCACCCTCGCCGAGCACGAGATGCCCGGCCTCATGGCGATCCGCAAGGAGTACGCCGACGCCCAGCCCCTCGCGGGTGCCCGCGTCACCGGCTCCCTCCACATGACGGTCCAGACGGCCGTCCTCATCGAGACCCTCGTCGCGCTCGGCGCCGAGGTCCGCTGGGCCTCCTGCAACATCTTCTCCACGCAGGACCACGCCGCCGCGGCCATCGCCGTCGGCCCGAACGGCACGCCGGACAACCCCCAGGGCATCCCGGTCTTCGCCTGGAAGGGCGAGACGCTGGAGGAGTACTGGTGGTGCACGGAGCAGGCTCTGACCTGGCCGAACACCCCCACCGGCGGCCCGAACATGATCCTCGACGACGGTGGTGACGCCACGCTCCTCGTCCACAAGGGCGTCGAGTACGAGAAGGACGGCAAGGTCCCCTCGGTCGACACCGCCGAGTCCGACGAGCACCGCGTCATCCTCCAGCTCCTGAACCGCACGATCTCGAACGGTTCACAGAAGTGGACCCAGCTCTCCTCCGAGATCCGCGGCGTCACCGAGGAGACCACGACCGGCGTCCACCGCCTGTACGAGATGCAGCGCGACGGCGACCTCCTGTTCCCGGCGATCAACGTGAACGACGCCGTGACCAAGTCGAAGTTCGACAACAAGTACGGCTGCCGCCACTCGCTCATCGACGGCATCAACCGCGCCACCGACGTCCTCATCGGCGGCAAGACCGCCCTCGTCTGCGGCTACGGCGACGTGGGCAAGGGCTGCGCGGAGTCGCTGCGCGGCCAGGGCGCCCGCGTCATCGTCACCGAGGTCGACCCGATCTGCGCGCTGCAGGCGGCGATGGACGGCTTCCAGGTCGCGACGCTCGACGAGGTCGTCGACAAGGTCGACATCTTCGTCACGACGACCGGCAACAAGGACATCATCATGGCCAGCGACATGGCCAAGATGAAGCACCAGGCGATCGTCGGGAACATCGGCCACTTCGACAACGAGATCGACATGGCCGGCCTGGCGAAGATCGACGGCATCGTCAAGGACGAGGTCAAGCCGCAGGTCCACACCTGGACGTTCCCCGACGGCAAGGTCCTCATCGTGCTCTCCGAGGGCCGCCTGCTGAACCTGGGCAACGCGACGGGCCACCCGTCCTTCGTGATGTCCAACTCGTTCGCGGACCAGACGCTGGCCCAGATCGAGCTCTTCACCAAGCAGTCCGAGTACCCGACCGGCGTGTACGTGCTGCCCAAGCACCTGGACGAGAAGGTCGCCCGCCTCCACCTGGACGCGCTCGGCGTGAAGCTGACGACGCTCCGCCCGGAGCAGGCCTCGTACATCGGCGTCGAGGTCGAGGGCCCGTACAAGCCGGACCACTACCGCTACTGAGCACGCGCCTGCCGAGCACTCGTCTCCTGACCACTCGACTCGGCACCGCGCACCAGCCGCCCGTCGGCTGACCGCTTCGCAGGACAGGCCCCCGCACCCCCGTGTCGGGGGCCTGTCCCGTGTCCGCGCACACCGCTGGCTACGGTGGACACGTCCTTCGACGACCGCCGACGCCGCACCCGACGGCGGCCGTCACCAGGCCAGACAGAGGACTCCACGAACGCCATGCCCCGCGGCCGTTATTCGCTCCACGATCTGCACGATCACACCCCCCTCGGCGAAGAACACTTCCAGTGCGCGCCCGGCCCTTCCGGCTGGCGCTACGTAGCGCAACGGACCACCCCCTCCGGCGACCACGCCGGCTCGATCGACCTCGCCCTCGACGAACTCGGCCGCCCCATCCGCCTCGAACTGAATGCGGCGAGCTGGCAGGTGAGAGGCGCCGCCATCGACGGCGTCACATGGGTCCGCACCGACCCCACCGGCACTCACGCGACCGAAGGAAACGCCCCCGCGCACGCGTTCACGGGAACATCCCCCGCGTTCCTCATCGCCACCGCACGTCTGCTCGGTCTCACCCCCGCTTCCCCTCCGACCCGCGTCCGCCTCGTCGCCCTGACGGATCCCGTCCTTGCGCCGCGCACTCTGGACCAGTCCTGGACCTTGCTGAACAGCGAAGCACACGCCACTGACAACGGACCTCTGACCGTGGACGAATACCAGGTCACAGCCCTGGACACGGGGGAGCAGCAGACGGTCCACATCAGCGGCGACGTGGTCCTCGCGGCCCCCGGCATCGAGCTGGAGGCCCTCGAGACCCCGCCGTCGGCGTTCCGCTGACGGCGCGCGCTCAGGCCGGCGGCACGAACCCGGTAGCCGGTCGGTCCGAACTCCCGGATCCCGCCGGGGGGTTGTCGGCCGGGGTCGGGCCCGGGCGCTGCGCGGGGGAGCCGGCCGGGCCTGCTGCGGGGGCCGGAGGAACAGGAGGAGCGAGGGGAGTCGCGGGCGGCACGGGCCCTGCGGCCTCCGGGTATCCGCCGTACGGCCCGGGAGCCGCACCAGCCACGCCGGAAGCCGCCTGACCACCCGCGGCGGCGCTCGCTCCGAACGCGCGCTGAGCCTCCCGCGACTGCCGCTCGTGCGTCACGGCCGCCAGGAACGCGGCGGGCGGCACATCACTCGGCACAGGCGCCCCCGTGTGCGCGGCGAGCTCATCCGCGAGCCGCTCGGCAATCCCCCACCCCACCTGCGGATCCAACTGCCCCATCCGCGTCAGGTACTGCCGCACCGCGAGCCACAGCCCCTCCGGCACGGCCGACAGATCCAGCTCGGTGAACCTTCCCACCAGCCACGGCGGGGGAGGCGGCACGCCCGCCAACTGCCCGGTCGGCACCCTTTCCCGTACGACGAGGGTCCCGGCGAACACGTCCCCGACCCGCCGGCCCCGCGCGGACACGAGCGAAGCGATGCACGCCACGACCCCGAAGGTCATGAGGATCTCCACGACCCCGACAGCCCCCCGCACCAACGCATGCCGGAACCGGATCGGCCCACCGTCGTCCCGCACGACGCGCAGCCCGCACGCGAGCTTCCCCAGCGACCGCCCATGGCTCAACGTCTCCACGGCGATCGGGATCCCGACCAGCACCAACAGAAACGTCGCCACCGCGACGGCCGCGACCGCCGCGTCGTCGAGCGAAGCGGTCGCAGCCGCGAAGGCCATGGTCACCGCGATATAGACGGCGAACGCCACCGCCAGATCGATGAGCACCGCAAGCGCCCGACTCGGCAGCTTCGCGGGCCGAAGCTCCAGCGCCACCGCCTCACCCGTCACCAGCTCACTCACGCCGGCCACCCACCCTTCAACGAGCTGCCCCAGGAACCGCCAGTCTGCCAAGCTGAAGGACCATCGCGCCGTACAGGTGCCGGAAAGCGAGGAGCAGCAGACCGGATGGACCTCGACGTCTTCGTGTCCGCCCACCGGGCCGAGTGGGACCGACTGGACGCCCTGCTGCGCCGTCGACGCCGCCTCACCGGCACAGAGGCGGACGAACTGGTGACCCTGTACCAGCGCACCGCCACCCACCTCTCGCTCATCCAGTCGAGCGCACCGGACCCCCGGGTGATCGGCCGCCTCACCCAACTCGTGGCCCGCGCGCGTAGTGCGGTGACGGGTACCCGCCGTGCTTCATGGCGCGACGTCACGCACTTCTTGACCCACGGTTTCCCGGCAGCCGTCTACAGGGCGCGCCACTGGTGGGTACCCACCGCGCTGCTGTCGACCGCGATAGCCGCCCTCATCGGCTGGTGGATCGGCACCCACCCCGATGTCCAGGCCTCCATCGCAGCCCCCTCCGAGCTCCGCGAGATGACCCGCCCCGGAGGGCAGTACGAGACGTACTACTCGAGCCACCCGGCCGCGTCGTTCGCCGCCCAGGTCTGGACGAACAACGCTCAGGCCGCTGCCATGTGCCTTGTTCTGGGCGTCTTCCTGGGCCTGCCGGTCCTGTGGATCCTCTTCCAGAACATGCTCAATGTAGGTGTGGGCATCGGCCTGATGGCCTCCGTCGGCCGCCTCGACACCTTCCTGGGGCTGATCCTCCCGCACGGCTTGCTCGAACTGACCGCGGTCTTCGTAGCGGCCGGGACCGGCCTCCGCCTCGGATGGACCGTGATCGACCCGGGCCCCCGTACGCGCAGAACAGCCCTGGCCGAAGAGGCCCGCGCGGCCCTCGGCATGGCCATCGGACTGGCCCTGGTCCTCTTCATCTCCGGGGCCATCGAAGGCTTCGTCACCCCTTCCGGCCTCCCGACCTGGGCCCGCATCGCCATCGGCATCGCGGCAGAGCTGGCCTTCCTGGCGTACGTCTATGTCCTCGGCGGCCGAGCGGTTCGTGAGGGCGAAACGGGCGATGTGGCCACGGACGAGCGCAGTGCGCTGCTGCCCACGGCCGCCTGATGTGCGAGCGCCCCGCTGACCTGCTAGTCTCCTCTTCGCCCCGGAAAGACCGTTGACACGGACAGACCGGGGAGGTAGATTCGAACAGTTGCCCCGAACTCGACAGGTTCGATTGCAACGGCTAGTATCTAGCTCGCTTCACGAAATTCAATTCTTTCGAGAAGCCCCTCCCGATTAATCGGAAACCCTGAGCCGGTCAGACCGGCCCAAAACTTCTGATAAAGTCGGCACCGCCGAAAGGCAAAGGCCCTCCAACGGCCACCGGAAATGAAATCCGAACCGGAAACGGAACGGAAAACGGATCTGGTAGAGTTGGAAACACGAAATACCGAAGGGAAGCGCCCGGAGGAAAGCCCGAGAGGGTGAGTACAAAGGAAGCGTCCGTTCCTTGAGAACTCAACAGCGTGCCAAAAATCAACGCCAGATATGTTGATACCCCGTCTCCAGCATCTGCTGGGGCGAGGTTCCTTTGAAAAGTCCTGCAGGCCTTCTGGTCGGCAGGCGCACAGCGAGGACGCTGTGAACGGTCGGATTATTCCTCCGACTGTTCCGCTCTCGTGTGTGTCACCCCGATGACGGGGAAACATTCACGGAGAGTTTGATCCTGGCTCAGGACGAACGCTGGCGGCGTGCTTAACACATGCAAGTCGAACGATGAAGCCCTTCGGGGTGGATTAGTGGCGAACGGGTGAGTAACACGTGGGCAATCTGCCCTTCACTCTGGGACAAGCCTTGGAAACGAGGTCTAATACCGGATAACACTCCCATTCTCCTGGATGGGGGTTAAAAGCTCCGGCGGTGAAGGATGAGCCCGCGGCCTATCAGCTTGTTGGTGAGGTAATGGCTCACCAAGGCGACGACGGGTAGCCGGCCTGAGAGGGCGACCGGCCACACTGGGACTGAGACACGGCCCAGACTCCTACGGGAGGCAGCAGTGGGGAATATTGCACAATGGGCGAAAGCCTGATGCAGCGACGCCGCGTGAGGGATGACGGCCTTCGGGTTGTAAACCTCTTTCAGCAGGGAAGAAGCGAAAGTGACGGTACCTGCAGAAGAAGCGCCGGCTAACTACGTGCCAGCAGCCGCGGTAATACGTAGGGCGCAAGCGTTGTCCGGAATTATTGGGCGTAAAGAGCTCGTAGGCGGCTTGTCACGTCGATTGTGAAAGCTCGGGGCTTAACCCCGAGTCTGCAGTCGATACGGGCTAGCTAGAGTGTGGTAGGGGAGATCGGAATTCCTGGTGTAGCGGTGAAATGCGCAGATATCAGGAGGAACACCGGTGGCGAAGGCGGATCTCTGGGCCATTACTGACGCTGAGGAGCGAAAGCGTGGGGAGCGAACAGGATTAGATACCCTGGTAGTCCACGCCGTAAACGGTGGGCACTAGGTGTGGGCAACATTCCACGTTGTCCGCGCCGCAGCTAACGCATTAAGTGCCCCGCCTGGGGAGTACGGCCGCAAGGCTAAAACTCAAAGGAATTGACGGGGGCCCGCACAAGCAGCGGAGCATGTGGCTTAATTCGACGCAACGCGAAGAACCTTACCAAGGCTTGACATACACCGGAAACGTCTGGAGACAGGCGCCCCCTTGTGGTCGGTGTACAGGTGGTGCATGGCTGTCGTCAGCTCGTGTCGTGAGATGTTGGGTTAAGTCCCGCAACGAGCGCAACCCTTGTTCTGTGTTGCCAGCATGCCCTTCGGGGTGATGGGGACTCACAGGAGACCGCCGGGGTCAACTCGGAGGAAGGTGGGGACGACGTCAAGTCATCATGCCCCTTATGTCTTGGGCTGCACACGTGCTACAATGGCCGATACAATGAGCTGCGATACCGCAAGGTGGAGCGAATCTCAAAAAGTCGGTCTCAGTTCGGATTGGGGTCTGCAACTCGACCCCATGAAGTTGGAGTTGCTAGTAATCGCAGATCAGCATTGCTGCGGTGAATACGTTCCCGGGCCTTGTACACACCGCCCGTCACGTCACGAAAGTCGGTAACACCCGAAGCCGGTGGCCCAACCCCTTGTGGGAGGGAGCTGTCGAAGGTGGGACTGGCGATTGGGACGAAGTCGTAACAAGGTAGCCGTACCGGAAGGTGCGGCTGGATCACCTCCTTTCTAAGGAGCACTTCTTACCGAGTCCTTCGGGACGAGGTCAGAGGCCACTACGTCGGCAAACGTTCGACGGTGGTTGCTCATGGGTGGAACGTTGATTATTCGGCACCGTCAGTCATCTCGGGCTGCAAGTACTGCTCTTCGGAGCGTGGAAAGCTGATCACGAGTGGTGAGGGTGTCGGGCACGCTGTTGGGTATCTGAAGGTACGGCCGTGAGGTCGCCTTCAGTGCCGGCCCCGGTGAAGCACCAAGGTTCTTGGTGTGTGACGGGTGGTTGGTCGTTGTTTGAGAACTGCACAGTGGACGCGAGCATCTGTGGCCAAGTTTTTAAGGGCGCACGGTGGATGCCTTGGCACCAGGAACCGATGAAGGACGTGGGAGGCCACGATAGTCCCCGGGGAGTCGTCAACCAGGCTTTGATCCGGGGGTTTCCGAATGGGGAAACCCGGCAGTCGTCATGGGCTGTCACCCGCTGCTGAATATATAGGCAGTGTGGAGGGAACGCGGGGAAGTGAAACATCTCAGTACCCGCAGGAAGAGAAAACAACCGTGATTCCGGGAGTAGTGGCGAGCGAAACTGGATGAGGCCAAACCGTATACGTGTGAGACCCGGCAGGGGTTGCGTGTGCGGGGTTGTGGGATCTCTCTTTTACGGTCTGCCGGCCGTGAGACGAGTAAGAAACCGTTGATGTAGGCGAAGGACATGCGAAAGGTCCGGCGTAGAGGGTAAGACCCCCGTAGTCGAAACATTAACGGCTCGTTTGAGAGACACCCAAGTAGCACGGGGCCCGAGAAATCCTGTGTGAATCTGGCGGGACCACCCGTTAAGCCTAAATATTCCCTGGTGACCGATAGCGGATAGTACCGTGAGGGAATGGTGAAAAGTACCGCGGGAGCGGAGTGAAATAGTACCTGAAACCGTGTGCCTACAAGCCGTGGGAGCGTCGCGCAAGGAACTTGTTCCTTGCGTCGTGACTGCGTGCCTTTTGAAGAATGAGCCTGCGAGTTTGCGGTGTGTTGCGAGGTTAACCCGTGTGGGGAAGCCGTAGCGAAAGCGAGTCCGAATAGGGCGATTTAGTAGCGCGCTCAAGACCCGAAGCGGAGTGATCTAGCCATGGGCAGGTTGAAGCGGAGGTAAGACTTCGTGGAGGACCGAACCCACCAGGGTTGAAAACCTGGGGGATGACCTGTGGTTAGGGGTGAAAGGCCAATCAAACTCCGTGATAGCTGGTTCTCCCCGAAATGCATTTAGGTGCAGCGTCGTGTGTTTCTTGCCGGAGGTAGAGCACTGGATAGGCGATGGGCCCTACCGGGTTACTGACCTTAGCCAAACTCCGAATGCCGGTAAGTGAGAGCACGGCAGTGAGACTGTGGGGGATAAGCTCCATGGTCGAGAGGGAAACAGCCCAGAGCATCGACTAAGGCCCCTAAGCGTACGCTAAGTGGGAAAGGATGTGGAGTCGCAGAGACAACCAGGAGGTTGGCTTAGAAGCAGCCACCCTTGAAAGAGTGCGTAATAGCTCACTGGTCAAGTGATTCCGCGCCGACAATGTAGCGGGGCTCAAGCGTACCGCCGAAGTCGTGTCATTGCAGCTATAGGGCCAACGCCCGCTGTGATGGGTAGGGGAGCGTCGTGTGCCGGGTGAAGCAGCACCGGAAGGTAGTTGTGGACGGTTCACGAGTGAGAATGCAGGCATGAGTAGCGATACACACGTGAGAAACGTGTGCGCCGATTGACTAAGGGTTCCTGGGTCAAGCTGATCTGCCCAGGGTAAGTCGGGACCTAAGGCGAGGCCGACAGGCGTAGTCGATGGATAACCGGTTGATATTCCGGTACCCGCTGTGACGCGAAAGACATCGAATCCAGTGATGCTAAGGCCGTGAAGCCGTTCCGGACCCTTCGGGGAATGGAAAGTGGTGGAGCCGCCGGCCCAAGCTGGTAGTAGGTGAGCGATGGGGTGACGCAGGAAGGTAGTCCAGCCCGGGCGATGGTAGTCCCGGGGTAAGGGTGTAGGGCGCTGTCTAGGTAAATCCGGACAGCTTGTGCCTGAGACCTGATGCCGAGCCGATTGTGGTGAAGTGGATGATCCTATGCTGTCGAGAAAAGCCTCTAGCGAGTTTCATGGCGGCCCGTACCCTAAACCGACTCAGGTGGTCAGGTAGAGAATACCGAGGCGTTCGGGTGAACTATGGTTAAGGAACTCGGCAAAATGCCCCCGTAACTTCGGGAGAAGGGGGGCCATTCCTGGTGATTGGACTTGCTCCATGAGCTGGGGGTGGCCGCAGAGACCAGCGAGAAGCGACTGTTTACTAAAAACACAGGTCCGTGCGAAGCCGTAAGGCGATGTATACGGACTGACGCCTGCCCGGTGCTGGAACGTTAAGGGGACCGGTTAGTCACATTTCGGTGTGGCGAAGCTGAGAACTTAAGCGCCAGTAAACGGCGGTGGTAACTATAACCATCCTAAGGTAGCGAAATTCCTTGTCGGGTAAGTTCCGACCTGCACGAATGGCGTAACGACTTCTCGACTGTCTCAACCATAGGCCCGGTGAAATTGCACTACGAGTAAAGATGCTCGTTTCGCGCAGAAGGACGGAAAGACCCCGGGACCTTTACTATAGTTTGATATTGGTGTTCGGTTCGGCTTGTGTAGGATAGGTGGGAGACTTTGAAGCGGCCACGCCAGTGGTTGTGGAGTCGTCGTTGAAATACCACTCTGGTCGTGCTGGATGTCTAACCTGGGTCCGTGATCCGGATCAGGGACAGTGTCTGATGGGTAGTTTAACTGGGGCGGTTGCCTCCCAAAGAGTAACGGAGGCGCCCAAAGGTTCCCTCAGCCTGGTTGGTAATCAGGTGTTGAGTGTAAGTGCACAAGGGAGCTTGACTGTGAGACCGACGGGTCGAGCAGGGACGAAAGTCGGGACTAGTGATCCGGCGGTGGCTTGTGGAAGCGCCGTCGCTCAACGGATAAAAGGTACCCCGGGGATAACAGGCTGATCTTCCCCAAGAGTCCATATCGACGGGATGGTTTGGCACCTCGATGTCGGCTCGTCGCATCCTGGGGCTGGAGTCGGTCCCAAGGGTTGGGCTGTTCGCCCATTAAAGCGGTACGCGAGCTGGGTTTAGAACGTCGTGAGACAGTTCGGTCCCTATCCTCTGTGCGCGTAGGAATATTGAGAAGGGCTGTCCCTAGTACGAGAGGACCGGGACGGACGAACCTCTGGTGTGCCAGTTGTCCTGCCAAGGGCATGGCTGGTTGGCTACGTTCGGAAAGGATAACCGCTGAAAGCATCTAAGCGGGAAGCCTGCTTCGAGATGAGTATTCCCACCCCCTTTGAGGGTTTAAGGCTCCCAGTAGACGACTGGGTTGATAGGCCGGATCTGGAAGCACCGCAAGGTGTGGAGGTGACCGGTACTAATAGGCCGAGGGCTTGTCCTCAGTTGCTCGCGTCCACTGTGTTGGTTCTGAAACCACGAACAACCGTCGTAGCCATGTGCCACGGCTCCGGTTGACAGTTTCATAGTGTTTCGGTGGTCATAGCGTGAGGGAAACGCCCGGTTACATTCCGAACCCGGAAGCTAAGCCTCACAGCGCCGATGGTACTGCAGGGGGGACCCTGTGGGAGAGTAGGACGCCGCCGAACAAATTTTATAGAAAAGCCCCGGACCGGGATACGGTCCGGGGCTTTTCTGCGTTTCAGGAGCGTTTTGGGGAACGCCCCCTCTTTCTTAAAGGCGGCCGGCGGATTTCAGGGCCAGGTAGGCGTCCGCAAGGGCTGGGGCCAATTCGGATGGGGTGGCGTCCACGACGGTGACGCCGTGGCGAGTGAGTTGTTCGGCTGTGCGTAGGCGCTCGGCCTTTGCCTGGGACGCTGACGCGGCGTCGTAGATGGCTTCTGTGGTGCCCCGGGCCGATGTCATCGATTCGACTTTGGGGTCGGCAACCGATGCCAGGACGACCGTGTGGCGTTTCGTGAGACGTGAGAGCACGGGGAGGAGGCCCTCTTCGATGGGGGCCGCGTCCAGGGACGTAAGAAGGACGATGAGGGATCGGCGGTGCGCTGTGTGCAAGGCCGTTGCCGTGAGGCCTCGGGCGTCCGTTTCGATCAGTTCTGGTTCCAGTGGGGCCATGGCGTTGACCAGGGCGGGGAGGACGTCGCCTGCGGTTCGGCCCTGGACCAGGGCGCGGGTGCGGCGGTCGTAGGCCAGCAGGTCCACGCGGTCGCCGGCTCGGGAGGCCAGGGCGCCCAGGAGGAGAGCGGCGTCCATGGAGGCGTCGAGGCGCGGGGCGTCGCCGACTCGGCCGGCGGAGGTGCGGCCGGTGTCGAGGACCAGGAGGATGTGGCGGTCGCGTTCCGGGCGCCACGTGCGGACGGCCACCGCGGAGTGGCGGGCCGTTGCGCGCCAGTCGATGGAGCGGGTGTCGTCTCCGGGAACGTACTCGCGGAGGCTGTCGAATTCTGTGCCCTCGCCCCTGGTCAACACGCTGGTGCGGCCGTCGAGTTCGCGGAGGCGGGCCAGCTTGGAGGGGAGGTGCTTGCGGCTGTGGAAGGGCGGCAGGACACGGACCGTCCAGGGGACCCTGTGGGTGCCTTGGCGGGTGAACAGGCCGAGGGGGCCGTAGGAGCGGATGGTGACGCGGTCGGCCGTGCGGTCGCCTCTGCGGGTGGGCTGGAGGCGCGTCGTGACGCGGCGCCTTTCGCCGGCGGGGATGTTCACGCGGTGGCGGGACGACTCGTACTCCATGCCGGAGTGCCAGCTGCTCGGCGGCCAGGCGTCGCGGAGGGCGGCGCGCAAGGGGCGGCGCGCGGGGTTGGTGATCGTGAGGGTGACGTCGGCCGGGTCTCCGAGACGTACGGAGGTGTCGCCCGAGCGGGTCAGGCGCAGGCGGCGTACGGGGGCGGCCAGGGCGAAGTCGCACGCGCAGGCCAGGGCCAGCGGGGTGTTGACGGCCAGGATGCCGGTCCAGCTGGGGTCCCAGATGCCGACGGGGAGGGAGCCCAGGGCTGCGAGAAGGGCCGTGCGTCCGGTCAGTGCCATTGTCGTGTCGTCCTCCGTCGGGCGTCGGGTCAGCGGGGGACGGGGACGTGGGTCAGGATCGCGTTGATGACGGAATCCGGGGTGACGCCCTCCATTTCGGCCTCCGGGCGCAGTTGGATGCGGTGGCGGAGGGTGGGGAGGGCGAGGGCCTTGACGTCATCGGGGGTGACGTAGTCGCGGCCGGTCAGCCACGCCCAGGCGCGGGCGGTGGCGAGGAGGGCCGTGGCGCCTCGTGGGGAGACGCCGAGGGTGAGCGACGGGGATTCGCGGGTCGCTCGGCAGATGTCGACTACGTAGGCGGTGATTTCCGGGGAGACCGTTGTCTTGGCGACTGCCGCGCGGGCCGTTTCGAGGTCGGCTGCCGTGGCCACCGGGCGGATGCCCGCTGCGTGCAGGTCGCGGGGGTTGAAGCCGGAGGCGTGCCGGGTCAGGACGTCGATCTCGTCCTGGCGGGTAGGCAGCGGAACGTTCAACTTGAGGAGGAAGCGGTCCAGTTGGGCCTCGGGGAGGGGGTAGGTGCCCTCGTACTCGACCGGGTTCTGGGTCGCGACCACCATGAACGGGTCCGGGAGCGGGCGCGCCGTGCCGTCGACCGTGACCTGACGCTCCTCCATCGCTTCGAGGAGGGAGGACTGGGTCTTGGGCGGGGTGCGGTTGATTTCGTCGGCGAGGACAAGGTTGGTGAAGACCGGGCCCGGCTGGAAGGAGAAGCGAGCGGTGTTGGTGTCGTAGACCAGCGAGCCCGTCACGTCGCTCGGCATCAGGTCGGGGGTGAACTGTACGCGCTTCGTGTCGAGTTCGAGGGACGAGGCCAGGGCGCGTACGAGGAGTGTCTTGGCGACGCCGGGCACTCCTTCGAGAAGAACGTGGCCGCGGCAGAGGAGGGCCACGACGAGGCCCGTGACGGTGGAGTCCTGGCCGACCACGGCCTTGGCGATCTCCGTACGCAGGGCCTCCAAAGACGCCCTTGAGCTGCGGGGATCCGTCGTGGGCCCGGCGTTGTCAGTGGTCGGGTCCATCATGGGTTCCGTACCTCACTTTCGAGGGCGTCGAGGTGGTCGGCGAGTGCGATGAGTGCTGCGTCGGTCGCGGGGGGCGGGCCGAAGAGGAGAGTGTGCGGGTCCCGGGCGGGCGTGGGGAGTTGGCGTGCCAGGGCCGGGAGGAAGGTCTCGGGCGAGTGGGCCTGGGAGACGGGGACGCCGATGAGGGGGGCCAGGCGCGTGCGGGTGGAGATACGTAGGGCCGTGGCGGCGCGGTCGCGGGCGTTCGCCTTGCGGTAGAGGCGGGCGCGGCCTTCGACGGTTTCGGAGGCGCGGATCGCGACGGGCAGGCGCTCCTGGACCAGGGGGCCCAGGCGGCGTGCGCGCCACAGTGCGGCCAGTGCTGCCGCGATGAAGAGCTGAAGGGTGCCCCAGAGCCAGCCCTTGGGGATCAGGTCGACGAAGCTGCGGTCGTTCTGCGCGCCGTCGGCCGCCGAGTCGTCGGAGAGGGAGGGGAGGTACCAGACCACATGAGGGCGCGAACCGAGGAGTTGAAGGGCGAGCGAGGCGTTGCCCTGTTCGTCGAGGCGGTCGTTGAGAAGGATGTAGGGGGAACCGAGGACGACCGTGTCGCCTTCGCCGGCGGGGGACGGAAGGCGCAGGAGCGTGGGGGAGCCGTAGCTCGGGTAGCAGGAGTCGGCGCCGGCGAGCGTGCTGCTGTAGCGGTGGCCGCCGGTGTCCGCGGGGCCGGCGCGGCGGGCCTCGGGCAGCGCGCAGCCGGGCGCGAGGGGCTTGTCGGCGGCGGGCTCGGGGTCGGTGGCGACGCCGGGGGCCAGCATGTCGACCGCGGCGGCGCCGGGGGCGACGAGGACGGTGCGGCCGCCGGAGTCGACGGTGGCGGCCTGGAGCCGGGACTGCTGGCGTGCCGTGAGCCGGTCGGGCGCGGCGACCAGGAGGGTGGTGTCGGGGCCTGTCGCCGCGCGGGCCTCGGCGGTCGTGGTGACCACGCGCGTGTCGACGCCCCGGTCGGCGAGGAGTTCGGCGACGGCGCGGCTGCCGCGCTGGTCGGCGGAGCGCGGATCGAGGGCGCCGTGCTGGTCACCGGAGCGGACCACCGCGATGGCCACGGCCGCGACCAAGAGGAAGACCAGGGCCAGGGCGATGCCGCGGGTGCGGGTCCAGATCTGGCGGGCGGTGGGCGTGCTGGAGGTGGTGCCCTCGGGGGCCGGGGGCGACGGGGGCGCGGTGAGGGTCGTCGTGGCGGTGGGGGCTCCGGGGTGTGTTCCGGGCTCGGATTCCGGCTGGTGGCCCGGTGGGTTGATCGGGTGCGCGGTGGCGGGCCGGGGCCGGTCGGGCGTGCGGTCGCCGCCGCTGCGGCCGGAGTTCGGGGTGCGGGGGTCGGTCGGTTCGGTCACCGGGGCGCTCCCGCGGTGGGGGTGAGCGTGGGGGTGGTGCGTTCCACCTCGGTGTCCAGGGTGGACAGGCGCTCGTACGTCTCCGGGGTCGCGGTGCGGCCGCCGTACGCGATGTCGTCGAAGTCGCGGGCCGCCGCGCGGAGGCGGTCCGCGTGCTGGGGCAGCGGGCGGGCCGCTTCGGCGGCGGCCTCGTCGGCGGTGCGGCCGGGGCGCGGGTCGAGGAGGGCGCGCTCCTCCAGGGAGCGGACCAGGGCGCGCATCCGTTCCTGGACGGCCTGGTTCCAGTGTTCCTGGGCGGCGTGCGCCTCGGCGGCCGCGCGGTGTTCGGCGGCGCTGCGCGGGCGGTCGTCGAAGAGCGGGGGCGCGGAGGTGGGGGAGCGGCGCGGTGTGCCGAGGCGCCACCAGAGGGCGGCCGCCACGGCGACGACGGCCAGCAGGATCACGAGCAGGCCGACGGCGCCGCCGGGGGCGGCGCCGGACGCGGCGGAGAAGAGCTCGTCGATCCAGTCCCAGAACTTGTTCAGGGCGCGCATGAACCAGTTCGGGTCGTCCTGGTGGTACGCGGGCTTGGACAGCTCGCGTTTCGCCGCTTCGCGCGCGGGGTCGCGCGGGATCCTCACCGGCGGCTCTTCGCCGCCGGTGAGGACCGACGAGATCGTCGTGTGGAGCACTCCCCCAAGTGCGCTCACGTCATCAACTCCCCGGAGTGGCGCCGGGGGCGGACCCGTAGTCGTGCAGGCCTGCGGAGCGGGCGAGTTCGAGGTCGAGGGCCTCGCGGCGGATCCGCTGGTCGATGTAGAGGAGCACGGTGACGCCGGCCGTGATCGGGAAGGTGATGGTGGAGCCGACGACCGAGCCGATACCGGTGATGATGAGGAAGGCCCAGCCGAAGTTCCCGCCGCTTTCCAGGAGGCTGGTGAAGCCGTCTCCGCTGACCGCCCCGGCGATGGCGGTGAACGGGAAGAGGATGATCTCCGAGACGACCGCGGCGATCAGGGACGCCAGGATCGTGATTCCGAAGACCCGCCACCAGGAGCCGCGGACGAGCTTGGTGGAGCGGCCCATGGCCTTGCGGACGGTCTGCTTCTCCAGCATCAGGGCGGGCGAGGCCAGCGACAGGCGGACCATCAGCCAGATCGTCACGGCGAGGCCGGCGAGACCGCCGACGACTCCGAGTGCGATGCCGCCCGCGGTCGAGCCGAGTGCGCCGACGAGGATGCCGGGCACGATGCTCACGAGCATGATCGCGGCGGCGATCAGCGGGAGGAGCAGCGTCAGACCGAGCAGCCTGAGGATCTGCGGCCGGGCGTCGCGCCAGGCCTCTCCTATGGTGACGGGGCGGCCGAGCACGGCGCGGCTGGTGACCGTCGTCAGCAGGGCTGTCGCGACGATCGTGCCGAGCAGCGTCACGACCGCGACGACCGCGGAGCCGATCAGGAGTGCGCCCAGGGCGCTGAAGATCTCGCGCGGCGTGGCGTCGGGGTTGTCGAGGGCCGTGGTGGTCGCCGCGTCGTTGAGGACGAAGCCCTGGAGGAGGACCGCCAGGAGCTGGGTGACCACGGCGACCGTCAGGGAGATGCCGAGGACGGTGCGCCAGTAGGTCCGCATCGTCGACACCGCGCCGTCGAGGATCTCGCCGACGCCGAGCGGGCGCAGCGGGATGACGCCGGGCTTGGCCGCCGAGGGCTTGCCCTGCCAGCCGCCGCCCCAGCCGGGGTAGCCGCCGCCTCCGGGGCCGCCCGGTCCCTGACCGGGGCCACCGTTTCCGCCTTGGCCGCCCCAGCCCTGACCGCCCCAGCCTTGACCGCCCCAACCCTGACCTTGGCCCTGGCCCTGGCCCTGGCCGGGAGCCGGCGGGGGCGGGGGAGGGGTCTGGGCGGAGCCGGAGGGGGCGGACCACTGGGCGGGCGGGGGCTGCTCCTTGGACCACTTCGGGCCCTGGCCCGCGGCGTCCTGCGGGGGCGCGTCCTGCGGACCGCTGCCCTGTGCGTCGCCGTTCTGCTCGGGGCCGTCCTTACGGTTGCCGTCCGGGCCGTCGGAGGGGGCAGATCCGGGCGATGCCCAGCCCGGAGTGTCGTTCATCGTCGCTCCTTCAAAGTGCCCGTCCGCGGTCGCGGCAGCAGGTTGGCTGCCATCGTGCCATGGGGTGGGTGCCGGATGACCTGGCCCCGTGAGGGCTGCACACCTTCAATTGTCGGGTCGGTACGGGGCAGACTGGGCGGATGGCTGATCAGTACGCGCAATCCGGCGAGGACATATGGCCCATCGACGGCGCACAGCCCGAGGCCGTCGACATCCCGGCGATCCGATGGGAGGAGCCGGCGGAGGGGCCCGTTCTGGTGTTGCTCGACCAGACGCGGCTGCCCGCGGAAGAGGTCGAGCTGGTCTGCACGGATCCGCAGGCCCTGGTGCAGGCGATCCGTACCCTCGCCGTGCGCGGGGCGCCGCTGCTCGGGATCGCCGGGGCGTATGGCGTGGCGCTCGCGGCCGCCCGCGGCTTCGACGTGGAGGAGGCGGCCGACGCGCTGGCGGACGCGCGGCCCACCGCGGTCAATCTGGCGTACGGGGCGCGCAGGGCGCAGGAGGCGTACCGGTCCGCGTTCGGGAGCGGGGCTGGTGACGAGGCGCAGGCGCGGGAGCGGGCTGCCGCGGCGGCGCTCGCCTCGGCGCGGGCGCTGCACGAGGAGGACGCGGCGGCCAGTGCCAAGATGGCCGAGCAGGGTCTGCGGCTCCTCGACGAGCTGGTGCCCGGTGGCAATCACCGCATCCTGACGCACTGCAACACCGGGGCGTTGGTCTCCGGCGGTGAGGGCACGGCTTTCGCGGTCGCGCTCGCCGCGCATCGGGCCGGGCGGCTGCGCCGGCTGTGGGTGGACGAGACGCGCCCGCTGTTGCAGGGGGCTCGTCTGACCGCGTATGAGGCCGCGCGCAACGGGATGGCGTACACATTGCTTACGGACAACGCCGCGGGTTCGCTGTTCGCAGCGGGTGAGGTGGATGCCGTGCTCATCGGCGCGGACCGGATCGCGGCCGACGGTTCGGTGGCCAACAAGGTGGGGAGCTATCCGCTCGCGGTGTTGGCGCGTTACCACCATGTGCCGTTCATCGTGGTCGCGCCGGTGACGACGATCGACCCGGAGACCGCGGACGGGGCTTCCATCGAGGTGGAGCAGCGGGCCGGGCATGAGGTGACGGAGGTCACGGCGCCGCGGGCGCCGCTGGCCGGAGTGGAGGCAGGTGGCGGGATTCCGGTGGCACCACTGGGGACGCAGGCGTACAACCCCGCGTTCGATGTGACGCCTCCGGAGTTGGTGACGGCGATCGTCACGGAGTGGGGCGTTGTGTCGCCTGTGACAAGTGATGGCTTGGGTGAACTGTGTGCCAGCTCACTCCAGGCAACGATGAGCTAATGGGATGATGTGGTCCATGAAGGGACGAGTCCTTGTCGTCGACGACGACACCGCACTGGCCGAGATGCTCGGCATTGTGCTGCGTGGTGAAGGTTTTGAGCCGTCGTTCGTAGCTGACGGCGACAAGGCGCTGGCCGCTTTCCGTGAGACCAAGCCCGATCTGGTGCTGCTCGATCTGATGCTGCCGGGCCGGGACGGTATCGAGGTGTGCCGCCTGATCAGGGCGGAGTCCGGGGTGCCGATCGTGATGCTCACGGCGAAGAGCGACACCGTGGATGTGGTGGTGGGCCTCGAATCGGGGGCCGACGACTACATCGTCAAGCCGTTCAAGCCGAAGGAGCTGGTTGCCCGGATCCGGGCACGGCTGCGGAGATCGGAGGAGCCTGCGCCGGAGCAGCTCGCCATCGGTGACCTGGTCATCGATGTGGCCGGGCATTCGGTGAAGCGGGAAGGACAGCCGATCGCGCTGACGCCGCTCGAGTTCGATCTGCTGGTCGCGCTCGCGCGCAAGCCCTGGCAGGTGTTCACGCGTGAGGTGCTCCTCGAGCAGGTGTGGGGCTACCGGCACGCGGCGGACACGCGTCTGGTCAATGTGCATGTGCAGCGGCTGCGCTCCAAGGTCGAGAAGGACCCGGAGCGGCCGGAGATCGTGGTGACCGTCCGAGGCGTCGGTTACAAGGCAGGACCGAGCTGACGTGTCCCGAAACAGTGCCGCTTCGGCGCCCGGGGCCGCGGGGTCCCGCCCGGAGCGGCCTGTGGGACCCGCGGCGGGACCCACCGCCGCTCGGGGTTCACGGCTGCGCCGGGCCGTCGACGGGGGTCTGCTGCTCCAGGGCGGCATGAAGGGCAGCCCTGTGCTGCGCCTGTTCGCCCGCTGGGTGCGGCGTCCGTTGCTGCCCGCGATGCGGCTGTGGCGGCGCAACATCCAGCTGAAGGTCGTCGTCACGACGCTGCTGATGTCGCTCGGTGTCGTGCTGTTGCTCGGCATCGTCGTCATCGGCTCGGTGCGCAACGGGCTGCTCGACGCCAAGGTGAAGGCCTCGCAGAGTCAGGCCGAGGGCGGTTTCCGCGCGGCCAAGGACAAGGCAGACTCCGCGGCGGCCGGGGTGCGGGACGGTGCGTCCGGTGACAGTCGCACCACGTTGAACCCCAACAACTGGATGAGCGAGCTCGTCACGCAGCTCGCGAGTGGCGGCAAGGGCGCGTTCGACGTCGTGACCCTCAGCTCGAACGATGCTGACAGTGGCAACGGGCGGGCGCCGCGCGGCTCCGGTCTGGTGGACCCGAACCGCAGCGTGCCCGACGACCTGCGGGGGCAGGTCGACCGGATCGCCGGCGCGTCGCAGCAGTACACGAAGATCGTCTACGACGGCGGCAAGGACGCGCAGCCGGGTCTCGTCGTCGGCAAGCGGCTCAACGATCCGCAGGGGCACGCCTATCAGCTGTATTACCTCTTCCCGCTGACGCAGGAGGAGAAGTCTCTCGGCCTGGTCAAGGGGACGCTCGCGACAGCCGGACTCTTCGTCGTGGTGCTGCTCGGGGCCATCGCCTGGCTCGTCGTGCGGCAGGTCGTCACGCCGGTGCGGATGGCGGCGGGGGTCGCCGAGCGGCTCTCCGCGGGCCGCCTCCAGGAGCGTATGAAGGTCACGGGCGAGGACGACATCGCGCGCCTGGGCGAGGCCTTCAACAAGATGGCGCAGAACCTCTATCTGAAGATCCAGCAGCTCGAGGACCTGTCGCGGATGCAGCGGCGGTTCGTCTCGGACGTGAGCCATGAGCTGCGTACGCCGCTGACGACCGTACGGATGGCCGCCGATGTCATCCATGAGGCGCGGGTCGACTTCGATCCGGTGACCGCGCGGTCCGCGGAGTTGCTGGCCGACCAGCTGGACCGGTTCGAGTCGCTGCTGGCCGACCTGCTGGAGATCAGCCGGTTCGATGCCGGGGCCGCCGCGCTGGAGGCCGAGCCGATAGATCTGCGGGAGGTCGTACGGCGCGTGGTGGGCGGCGCCGAGCCGCTCGCGGAGCGCAAGGGCACGCACATCCGGATCGTCGGCGACGACCAGCCGGTGGTCGCAGAGGCGGACGCGCGGCGCGTGGAGCGCGTGCTGCGCAACCTGGTGGTGAACGCCGTGGAGCACGGCGACGGCCAGGACGTCGTGGTGCGGCTCGCGACCGCGGGAGGCGCGGTCGCCGTCGCTGTGCGCGACTACGGAGTGGGACTCAAGCCCGGCGAGGCGACCCGCGTGTTCAGCCGCTTCTGGCGGGCCGACCCGGCACGCGCGCGTACTACGGGCGGGACCGGGCTCGGCCTGTCGATCGCCCTGGAGGACGCGCGGCTGCACGGAGGGTGGTTGCAGGCGTGGGGCGAGCCGGGCGGCGGCTCGCAGTTTCGGCTCACGTTGCCGAGGACGGTGGACGAGGCGCTGCGAGGTTCGCCGATACCGCTGGAACCGGAGGATTCGCGGCGCAATCGGGGACTCGGTGACGCCGGTCTGCCGGGCGCCGACGGCAAGAAGCTCGCCACCGTGCCGGCCCAGGCGCCGCCCGTACCGGCCAAGGCTCCGATCGCCCCGCGCCCCGCGCAGGCGGCGGTGTCCGCCGATCCCACGGCGCTGCCCGGGAGCGGTGCGCGCGTGGTGGCGCGCGGCGGGGCGGCGGGCGAGTCGCGGCAGGCCGAGGACCGTGACGAGCACGGTGACCCGGACGGGCACGGTGGGCGTGACGAGCGCGGCGGGCCGCGCGCGGCGGACGACGAGGCGTCGGCGGAACCCGGCGCGCCCGCGCGGGCGCGTACCGAGCGGACCGCGGCGACATCGCGCGGTGAGGGGAGCGATGGCGGTCGTGGATGAACAGCGGGTGCCGCGGCAGCGGCGCGGGATGCGGGCCGGAATGCTGGCCGGGTGCGGTGCGCTCGTACTCGCCGGCTGCGCGTCGATGCCGGACAACGGGGGTCTCGAATCGGTCGAGGCCTCGCAGCGCCCGGACTCACAGGTGCGCGTCTTCGCCCTGCCGCCGAAGGACGACGTCGGGCCCTCCTCCATTGTCGAGGGCTTCCTGGAGGCGCTGACCAGTGACGATCCCTCGTACACGATGGCGCGCAAGTACCTGACGTCGAAGGCCGCGAAGAACTGGGAGCCCAAGCGGCAGACCGTGGTGCTCGACGACGGCCCCAGCACGCGCCCGACGGGCCGGCCGAATTCGGGGAACGACGGCCGCTCCTACGAACTGACCGGCAAGCAGGTCGCCACGGTCGACCAGCAGCAGGCGTACCAGCCGCGGGGCGGGGCGTACCAGGGGGATCTGCACCTGACGCAGGTGAACACCTCCAAGGGCAAGCAGTGGCGGATCGACGCCCTCCCGGAGGGGGTCGTTCTCGGCGAGTCCGACTTCCAGCGGATCTACAGCTCCGTCAACAAGTACTACTACGCGGTGGATTCGGCGTCGGGCGGTGAGGCCGGGCAGCGGCGCCTGGTCGCGGACCCCGTCTTCGTACGGCAGTGGACCGACCCGCTGACGGAGACCGTCAAGGAGCTGTTGCAGGGGCCGACGCGCTGGCTGAATCCGGTGGTGCGGACGGCGTTTCCGACGCATGCCGCGCTGAAGAAGGGCACCGACTCGCTGGCGCCGGACGACGCCAACAAGCTGACGGTGCCGCTGAACGAGGCGGGCAGCAGGGCCGGGCAGGCCAAGTGCAAGGAGATGGCGGCCCAACTGCTGTTCTCGCTGCGGGACCTGTCGTCGTCGAGCGTGAACGAGGTGGAACTGAAGCGTTCCGACGGCCGGTTCATGTGTGCGATGACCGAGGACGGGGCGGACGCCCTCGCGGCGCCGCGCTCCACCGGGCGCGTCCCGGACCAGTACTTCCTCGACGCCAAGGGCCGCCTGGTGCGGATGCCGGGCAAGAGCAGGTCCGACAAGAGCCCCGAGCAGGTGCCGGGGCCGCTGGGCGAGGGCGAGCAGGTGCTGCGTTCCGTGGCCGTCTCGCGCGACCAGGAGCGCGCGGCGGGGGTCTCGAACGACGGGCGTTCGCTGTACGTGGCGTCGCTGATCGCCGGTGCCTCGCTGGGGGACCCGGTCGCGAGCAGCCACGCCAAGGCGGAGAAGAACGGCTTCACGACGCCCAGTTGGGACGGGAACGGCGATCTGTGGGTGGCCGACCGTGATCCGAAGCACCGGCGGCTGCTGATGTTCGGGCAGGGCCAGGCGGACAAGGTGCAGAAGGTCCGGGTCGAGGGGCTCGGCGACGACGCCACCATCGAGACGGTGAAGGCGTCCGCCGACGGAGCGCGCATCGGACTCCTTGTGTCGGAGAAGGACACCACGTCGCTGTGGATCGGGCGCGTCGAGCGGCACGCCGACGCGAACGGCGACACGGAGGCCTCGGTGACCGAACTGCGCCAGGCGGCACCGCAGATGGAAGAGGTGACGGCCGTGTCGTGGGCGGGCGACAGCCGGCTCGTCGTCGTCGGCCGGGAGCCCGGTGGGCTGCAGCAGATGCAGTACGTGCTGAGCGACGGATCGACGCCGACCGGGCAGGCGCTGCCGGGTCTGACCAGGGTCAGCGAGATCGCGGCGTCGGACAACGACGAACTGCCGCTGCTCGCGCACTCCGACGACGGCATCGTCCGCCTACCCTCCGGGGCGGCGTGGCAGTCGGTGCTGAAGGACGGGACGGCTCCGGTCTATCCGGGGTAGCGACGAGGGCCGTCGGCCCGGGTGTCACCCACACGAGTTCAACCCCTGTTCACAACCGTCGAGTTGTCCACAGGGCGTTGTCCACAGGGCTGGTGGGGCGGCCCGCGGGTCGACACAGTGGTGGGTATGCGGGGGTGGTGGCAGGACTTCTCCGATCTGGTGCTGCCGGCCGAGTGTGCCGGCTGTGGCAGATCTCGTACGACGCTGTGCGCGCGGTGCTCGGCGGCGTTGCGCGGCGCTGTGCCGAGCCGGGTGCGGCCGCGACCGGCTCCGCCGGGGATGCCGGTCGTGTTCGGCGCCGTCCCGTACCGGAACGCGGTGCGGGCCGTGCTCCTCGCCCACAAGGAGCGTGGTGCGCTCGGCCTCGCCCGGCCGCTGGGCGAGGCGCTGGCCGGGGCTGTGCGGGCCGGACTCGTGGACGGCGGGGCCGAGTGGGGCGGCGGGGCCGGGCGGGCTCCTGGCGGCCCTGTGGGCCCCGTGACGCTCGTCCCTGTGCCGTCCGCGCCGCGGGCCGTGCGGGCGCGCGGTCACGATCCGACGCGGCGGATCGCTTACGCGGCGGCGGCCGAGCTGCGCCGTGCGGGTGTCCCGGCGCGGGTGCTGGCCGTGCTGCGGCAGCGGCGAGCGGTGGCCGACCAGTCGGGCCTGGACGCCCGGCAGCGGCTGGTGAATGTGACGGGCGCGCTGGAAGTGGTGGGCGGTGGCAGCGCGTTGCTCACCGGAATTGGCCGGATCGTGCTGGTCGACGACCTGATCACGACGGGTGCTTCTCTCGCGGAGGCGGCGCGCGCAATAGCGGCCGCGACCGGTTACGTGAAGATCGATAGGGAACGCGAGTCGGATCGGGGCCGCTCCGAGGCGGGCCCGGGAAAGGCCGGCGAGATCGCCGGGATCGCGTTTCGAGCGGCCGTGGTGGCCGCGTCTCCGGAATCCTTCGAAATAAACCGGAACTAGTTGGGAATCTGCATCGTTGCAGGTAGAGACAGGGTTCTTTCGCTCGGTTGGAGGTACGTGTCAGTAGAGGGTGCCGACAACCGTCCGGGCGAGATATGTTCGGTTGTGAGGAACTCGGCAGGAAAGGTCTGAGCCACTCCTCACCATTGGATTGCCGTGTCAGGCGCATTGCACAGACAATTTCGCAATCACTCGTCGTGGTGGGGTGTAGATCTTGTCCACGGGGGAGGAGGAGGTGGAAGTCACCGAGTCCGAGACTCCGGAAGTGGCCGGAGTCTGGTGCAAGAGGGAGATGCTCCGCCCAAGGAGCGGGGCTATCCGGGAACGGAGTTCTGCGTGGACATCGTCGTCAAGGGCCGCAAGACCGAAGTACCAGAGCGGTTCCGTAAGCACGTGGCCGAGAAGCTGAAGCTGGAGAAGATCCAGAAGCTCGACGGCAAGGTGATCAGCCTCGACGTTGAGGTGTCCAAGGAGCCGAACCCCCGACAGGCGGACCGGTGCGAGCGTGTGGAGATCACACTGCGCACGCGTGGCCCGGTGATCAGGGCAGAGGCCGCGGCAAGCGACCCGTACGCGGCGCTGGACCTGGCCACGGACAAGCTCGACGCACGCCTGCGCAAGGAGCACGACAAGCGGTCGTCGCGGCGCGGCAAGCGGATCTCTGCGGCAGAGGTCGCCGAGCACGTTCCGGACGCCGCCCTGCTCAACGGGGACGGCACGATCGCCAAGACCGAAGAGGCCGAGCCCGACGGCGTACCGACCACCAAGATGGGCTCGCTGGAGGTCAAGGGCGAGGGCCCGCTCGTCGTCCGTGAGAAGACCCACGTGGCGGCACCCATGACGCTCGATCAGGCGCTCTACGAGATGGAGCTGGTCGGGCACGACTTCTATCTGTTCGTCGACTCCGAGACGAAGGAACCAAGCGTCGTCTACCGGCGGCACGCCTACGACTACGGCGTCATCCACCTCAGCACCGACCCCATGGTCTCCCAGGTCAGGGGAGCCGACGGGGGCGACGCAATCGGCGGCTGACCACAACTGACACCCACTCATCGGGTGCCCCTGAGGTGCGTGTGCGCCCCCAGGGGCACCCTTGTGCGACCCCCTGGTGCACCGCACGGCCATCGCGCCGACGCCGGAGCATGAAATCATGGCGGCGCCGGGTCAACCGGCGTGCTGGTGCCTCGGGTTGGCGCGGCACAGGAAGACAGGCCGCGGCCTTCAGGGGGAGGAACGATGGCGGACAGCTTCGGACTGATGCGGGGCGAGGACGCCGGTGCCGGCGAGGACGGCGCCGACACGGGGCCGGATGCCGGATCCTCGCGCGAGGAACCCATCCGGGTGCTTGTGGTGGACGACCATGCCCTGTTCCGGCGCGGCCTGGAGATCGTCCTCAAGGCCGAGGAGGACATCCTGGTCGTCGGTGAGGCGGGCGACGGGGCGGAGGCCGTGGACAAGGCGGCCGATCTGCTGCCGGACATCGTCCTCATGGACGTACGGATGCCCAAGAGAGGCGGCATCGAGGCGTGCACCTCCATCAAGGAGGTGGCGCCCAGCGCCAAGATCATCATGTTGACGATCAGCGATGAGGAAGCCGATCTCTACGACGCGATCAAGGCGGGCGCGACGGGATATCTGCTGAAGGAGATCTCGACCGACGAGGTGGCCACGGCCATTCGCGCCGTGGCCGACGGGCAGTCGCAGATCAGCCCGTCCATGGCGTCGAAGCTGCTCACCGAGTTCAAGTCGATGATCCAGCGCACGGACGAGCGCCGGCTCGTGCCCGCGCCCCGGCTGACCGACCGGGAGCTCGAGGTGCTCAAGCTGGTGGCGACGGGCATGAACAACCGGGACATCGCCAAGGAGTTGTTCATCTCCGAGAACACCGTGAAGAACCATGTGCGCAACATCCTGGAGAAGCTGCAGCTGCACTCCAGGATGGAGGCCGTGGTGTACGCGATGCGGGAGAAGATCCTGGAGATCCGGTAGGGCGGGGCTCCTGGGGCCGGGCTCCTGGGGTGAGGCCGCGAGCGCAGGGCTGCTAGCGCAGGGCTTCGAGCAGGGCCTTCTTCAGGGGCGCCGACTCCATGTGCTCCACTCTGACGCTGTCGCAGCCGACCCAGCTCGCCGCTTCGTGGAGCGCCGCCGCCACCGCCGGTACGGCCTTCGGGCCGTCCAGGGAGACCTGCTTGGCGACCAGGGTGCTGCCCGCTCGCGCGGGGTCCACGCGGCCCACCAGGCGGCCGCCGGACAGGACCGGCATCGCGAAGTAGCCGTGGATCCGCTTCGGCTTGGGGACGTAGGCCTCCAGGCGGTGCGTGAAGCCGAAGATCCGCTCCGTACGGGCGCGCTCCCAGATCAGGGAGTCGAAGGGGGACAGGAGCGTGGTGCGGTGGCGGCCGCGGGGCGCTGATTCCAGGGCCGTGGGGTCGGCCCAGGCGGGCTTGCCGCCCCAGCCCTCCACCGTGACCGGGACGAGGCCGGTGTCCTCGATCACCGCGTCGAACTGGTCGCTCTTCAGGCGGTGGTAGTCCGCGATGTCCGCGCGCGTGCCGACGCCGAGGGCCTCGCCGGCCTGGCGGACCAGGCGGCGGACGCACTCCGCGTCGTCGAGGTCGTCGTGTAGGAGGGGCGACGGGATCGCGCGCTCCGCCAGGTCGTAGATCCGCCTCCAGCCGCGGCGCTCCACGCAGACCACCTCGCCGTACATCAGCGCGCGCTCGACGGCGATCTTCGACTCGGACCAGTCCCACCACTCGCCCTTGTTCTTCGCGCCGCCCAGTTCCGTGGCGGTGAGTGGGCCTTCCGCGCGGAGTTGCTTGATCACCTGGTCGTACGCGCCGTCGGGGAGGTGGTGGTGCCAGTGGGGGCGGGAGCGGTAGGCGCGGCGGCGGAAGGCGAAGTGCGGCCATTCCTCGATGGGGAGCACGCAGGCGGCGTGCGACCAGTATTCGAAGGCGTGGGGGGCGGAGGACGGGGCCGCGCCCGGCGTCCAGTACGCCGACTCGACCTTGGTCCGGGGGACCGCGCCCAGGCGGGCGTAGGGGATCAGCTCGTGCGAGCGGGCAAGGACGGAGATCGTGTCGAGCTGGACCGCGCCGAGGTGCCGGAGTACGCCACGTACCCCGGCTTTGCGGTCGGGGGCGCCGAGGAAGCCTTGGGCGCGGAGGGCGATGCGGCGGGCTTCGTCGGCGGACAAGGTGGCGGCGGGACGCGGCGAGGTCGTCATGGCCGGAACGATAGAGGCCGGGTCTGACAACGGGGTGGGGGCGGCGCCGGGGGTGGGCTGCGGCGGAGGCGGCTGGTCAGTTCGGGGCCGGGAGGTATGGCAGTGGGGTGGGGAGGTTCAGGTCGGTGGGGAGGAGGGAGGCGAGCCAGCAGTCGCGGAGGACGCCCTTGTTGGGCAGGCCTGCTCGGAGGGTGGCCTCCAGGGTGAAGCCCGCGCGTTCCGCCACCGTGAGGGAGCCCACGTTGCCGACCTCCGCGCGCCACTCCAGGCGTGGACAGGAGAGGTCGGTGAAGGCCCAGCGGGCCACGCCCAGGACGGCCTCCGTCATATAGCCGCGGCCCCGGAACCGCTTGGCCGTCCAGAAGCCGACTTCCCAGGCACCCGCGCGCGGGTGGTGGAGGGAGACCGCGCCGACCACCGGGCCGCTGCCCTCCGTGCGTATCGCGAATGTGTACTCCGTGTCACCGAGCCAGCCGTCCGCGACGACACGGTTGACGAAGTATTCGGCGTCCACGCGCGCGTAAGGCGAGGGAATCGTGGTCCAGCGCTGGATCTCGGGATCCTGGGCCGCGGCGTACACCTCGTCGATGTCGGCGGGCACGAAGGTGCGCAACTGCAGGCGGTCGGTGGTCAGCGTCACGGGGTCCATCGCCCGATTCTGCTCGGCACGCGACGGGGGCGCCACGACTTTTCATGGTCCATACCGGCACCTTCGCGGCGGCCCGCGCGTTGGACCTCATGGCAGACCTCCCGGCACGGTGGGGTCCTCGCATACGATGGCCGTTGCTCTAGTAGTCCTTGGTAGTCCCCAGTAATACTTAGAAGTTTCAGAGAAAACCGACCGTGCCAGGCCCGACCGGCAAGGAGACCAACCCCCGTGTCCGTCCTCCAGAAGATCATGCGTGCAGGCGAAGGCAAGATCCTGCGCAAGCTGCACCGCATCGCGGACCAGGTCAACTCCATCGAAGAGGACTTCGAGAGTCTCTCCGACGCCGAGCTGCGCGCACTCACGGACGAGTACAAGCAGCGGTTGGAGGACGGCGAGACCCTCGACGACCTGCTGCCTGAGGCGTTCGCCACCGTCCGTGAGGCCGCCCGCCGTGTGCTGGGCCAGCGCCCCTACGACGTGCAGCTGATGGGTGGCGCCGCGCTCCACCTCGGTTACGTGGCGGAGATGAAGACCGGTGAGGGCAAGACCCTGGTCGGCACGCTGCCGACGTATCTGAACGCGCTGTCCGGCAAGGGCGTCCACCTGATCACGGTGAACGACTACCTGGCCGAGCGCGACTCCGAGATGATGGGCCGCGTTCACAAGTTCCTCGGCCTGTCCGTCGGCTGCATCCTCGCGAACATGAACCCGGCGCAGCGCCGCGAGATGTACAACTGCGACATCACGTACGGCACGAACAACGAGTTCGGCTTCGACTACCTCCGCGACAACATGGCGTGGTCCCAGGACGAGCTCGTCCAGCGCGGCCACAACTTCGCGGTGGTCGACGAGGTCGACTCCATCCTCGTCGACGAGGCCCGTACGCCGCTGATCATCTCCGGCCCCGCCGACCAGGCCACGAAGTGGTACGGCGACTTCGCCAAGCTCGTCACCCGCCTCAAGAAGGGCGAGGCGGGCAACACGCTGAAGGGCATCGAGGAGACCGGCGACTACGAGGTCGACGAGAAGAAGCGCACCGTGGCCATCCATGAGCCGGGTGTCGCCAAGGTCGAGGACTGGCTCGGGATCGACAACCTCTACGAGTCGGTCAACACGCCGCTCGTGGGTTACCTGAACAACGCCATCAAGGCCAAGGAACTCTTCAAGAAGGACAAGGACTACGTCGTCATCGACGGCGAAGTCATGATCGTCGACGAGCACACCGGCCGTATCCTCGCCGGCCGCCGCTACAACGAGGGCATGCACCAGGCGATCGAGGCGAAGGAAGGGGTGGACATCAAGGATGAGAATCAGACCCTGGCGACCATCACCCTGCAGAACTTCTTCCGCCTCTACGACAAGCTCTCCGGCATGACCGGTACGGCGATGACCGAGGCCGCCGAGTTCCACCAGATCTACAAGCTCGGCGTCGTCCCGATCCCGACCAACAGGCCGATGGTCCGTGCGGACCAGGCCGACCTGATCTACCGCACCGAGGTCGCCAAGTTCGACGCGGTGGTCGACGACATCGCCGAGAAGCACGGCAAGGGGCAGCCGATCCTCGTCGGTACGACCTCCGTCGAGAAGTCCGAGTACCTCTCGCAGCAGCTTGCCAAGCGTGGCGTCCAGCACGAGGTGCTCAACGCCAAGCAGCACGACCGTGAGGCGCCGATCATCGCCCAGGCGGGCCGCAAGGGCGCCGTCACCGTCGCCACGAACATGGCAGGCCGTGGTACCGACATCAAGCTCGGTGGCAACCCGGACGACCTGGCCGAGGCGGAGCTGCGGCAGATGGGCCTCGACCCGGTCGAGCACGTCGAGGAGTGGGCGGCCGCGCTGCCCGCTGCCCTGGAGAAGGCCGAGCAGGCGGTCAAGGCCGAGTTCGAGGAGGTCAAGGACCTCGGCGGGCTCTACGTTCTCGGTACGGAGCGGCACGAGTCGCGGCGTATCGACAACCAGCTGCGCGGTCGTTCCGGTCGTCAGGGCGACCCCGGTGAGTCCCGCTTCTACCTGTCGCTCGGCGACGACCTCATGCGGCTCTTCAAGGCGCAGATGGTCGAGCGCGTGATGTCGATGGCCAACGTGCCGGACGACGTCCCGATCGAGAACAAGATGGTGACCCGCGCCATCGCCTCCGCCCAGTCGCAGGTCGAGCAGCAGAACTTCGAGACGCGTAAGAACGTCCTGAAGTACGACGAGGTGCTCAACCGGCAGCGCGAGGTCATCTACGGCGAGCGCCGCCGCGTCCTGGAGGGCGAGGACCTGCACGAGCAGGTGCAGCACTTCATGGACGACACGATCGACGCCTACATCGGCGCCGAGACCGCCGAGGGCTTCGCCGAGGAGTGGGACCTCGACCGGCTGTGGGGCGCGTTCAAGCAGCTCTACCCGATCAAGGTCACCGTGGAGGAGCTCGAGGACGAGGTGGGGGACCGGGCCGGTCTCACCGCCGAGTTCATCGGCGAGGCCGTCAAGGACGACATCCACGCGCAGTACGAGGCGCGCGAGGAGCAGCTCGGGTCCGAGATCATGCGTGAGCTGGAGCGCCGGGTCGTGCTGAGCGTGCTCGACCGCAAGTGGCGTGAGCACCTCTACGAGATGGACTACCTCCAGGAGGGCATCGGCCTGCGCGCCATGGCGCAGAAGGACCCGCTGGTCGAGTACCAGCGCGAGGGCTTCGACATGTTCACCGCCATGATGGAGGGCATCAAGGAGGAGTCCGTCGGCTACCTGTTCAACCTGGAGGTCCAGGTCGAGCAGCAGGTCGAGGAGGTCCCGGTGGCGGACACGGCGCCGGCGGCGAACCTGGAGAAGCAGGACGCGGTGCCGGCGCAGGCCGGGGGCCGTCCGGAGATCCGGGCCAAGGGCCTGGACACTCCGCAGCGTCCCGACCGGCTGCACTTCCAGGCGCCGAACGCCGAGGGCGGTGTCGACGAGGGCGACTTCGTGACCGAGGGCGGCGGGCCCACGCGCTCCTCTGCGGACGGGCTGACCCGCGCCGAGCGGCGCAAGCAGCAGAAGGGCCGCCGCCGCAAGAAGTGACGCGGCGCGCGTGACGCAGTGTGTGATGCGGCGCGCGTGAAGCAGTGTGTGTGACGCAGTGCGTGTCACGCGATGCGTGAGAAGGGGCTGGGCACGGGGTGCCCAGCCCCTTTCTCGTGCCCTCACCCGCCGACGTCCTCGGTGTCCCGTGGGGGTCGGCCGCCCAGTTCCACCGCCGTGCAGCGCCACCGCTGGTCCTCGCCCAGGGCGAGCCGGAAGGCCAGGGCGTGCAGCCGGGGGCCGACCGCGATGCGGGCGAACACTTCGTAGCTGCCGGGGGCGGGTTCGAAGTGGCCGATGCCGTGCACGGTCGGGCGGGGCCCCGCGCCGGGCAGCAGGGTGCGGCGTTCCACCAGCCAGAGCAGGTCGTCGAAGGCCTGGTGCGCGGCGTGGCGGGCGAACCAGTGCAGGGGCCTGTCGCCGCTGAGCACCAGGAGCAGGCGCTGGGTGAACAGCTCGGTGGGGTGCGGCGGGACCTGTGGTGGGACGCGCCGCGGAACCGCGCCGGGGCGACGGCTGTCGCGGCGGGTGGGCGGCCGGGTGTTTCCGCGTGGCCCCCGCCTGTTCATGACCTTCTGCATGACGCCTCCCGATACCGACCGGTAACTCCTCGTGAGGATCTTGTACGAGGCCGGGGGTGCGGCGGCAAGCGCCGGTGGGCGGCGCCGGGGCGCGGCGGTGGGTTCGCCTATCAGGGTGAGCGGGCGGGCGCGGGGGCCCGGCCCCCGGGAGCGTACGGAGGTCGGCCGCGGGTGGGCGTTGACGCCCGGGCGGACGCGGGCGGCGGCCCGAAGGGGGACGCCCCCACGTATCCTGAAGCCCCCGACGCAGAGCAGAAAGCAGCCGGACCATGCGCGTGTACGTACCTCTGTCCCTGCCTCGACTCGCAGAGGCGTACAAGGCCGGCGAGATCGGGCCCGCGCCCGTCACCGCCTTCGCCGTGACGCCCGCGCTGCGCGAGTGGTACCGGTCCGAGGACATCGAGGAGCTGGAGTACGCGGCGCTCAATCGGGCCGCGCTCGCCTCGCTGCGGCTCGTCGCCGCCGACCCCGCTGCCGCGCGCCGCCGGGTCGTCGTCGCCGTGGACGTGCCGGACCGGGCCGCCGTCGCCGACCAGGACCGCGGAGGCGAGCAGGGCGCGCTCGGCGAGCTGACGGTGCGCGAGACGGTGCCGCTGGCGAAGGTCGCCGCCGTGCACGTCGACTCGGGCGACGCCGACGCCGATGTGGCGGCCGCCGCAGAGGCGCTCGCCGCGGCCGACCGGGGCGACGACGACGCGCAGTTCGTCGTGGACGGCGCCGAGGACCACGACCTGCTGTGGTTCGCCACGCAGGAGATCCCGGGCCTCGTGGGCTAGGTCCTGTCGTCAAACTCCCGTCGTCGCCCGGAGGGCGGCCCGGCGGCGTCTGGCGCCTTGCGAGCGTGCGTGCCAGACGCCGCCGGGCAGACGGGAGTTTGACGACAGGGCCTAGGGCCCTAGGGCGATCGCTGAGGGATCCGCCTCAGGGGTGGGTAGTTTCTTGTCATGGGGAGACACTTCGGGATGCACACGGGTACACACATCGTCTGGGACTGGAACGGCACGCTGTTCCACGACAACGAGGCGGTCATACGCGCCAGCAACGCGGCCTTCGCGGCGGTCGGGCTCGAACCGATCACGCTGGAGAAGTACCGCGAGCTGTACTGCATCCCCATCCCCAAGTTCTACGAGCGGCTGATGGGCCGGCTGCCCACCCAGGCCGAGTGGACGGCGATGGACGGCGCGTTCCACCAGCACTACGAGCGGTACGCGGTGGACTGCCGGCTCACCGAGGGCGTCGAGCTGCTGCTCGCCGGCTGGCAGGAGGCCGGGCGCAGCCAGTCCATCCTCAGCATGGCCGGACACGAGCAACTCGTGCCGCTGGTAAGCCAGTTGGGGATCGCCGAGCGGTTCGTGCGCGTCGACGGGCGGACGGGCCCCTCCGGCGGCAGCAAGACCGAGTACATGGTGCGGCACCTGAAGGTCCTCGACGGCGTGGCCCCGGAGCGGACCGTGGTCATCGGGGACGCCGCGGACGACGCCGTGGCGGCGATCGCCGCGGGCGCGCAGGCCGTGCTCTACACCGGCGGCTCGCACAGCAGGGCCAGCCTCGAAGGGGTGGGCGCTCCCGTCGTCGACACCCTGGCGGAGGCGGTGCGCGAGGCCGAGCGGCTGGCCGCGGCGGCCTGAGCAGCGCCCCCGGGACCCTGAGCAGCGCCCCCGGGACCCTGAACCGCGCCCCCGGCGCCCCGAGCCGCACCCCCGGCCGTCAACCGGAGCGGTGAACCCACCCGTATCCGCCGCCTTTTGCATCGACCCAGTTCACGCTCCGCTGTCGGCTGCGTACGCTGTGGTGGGCCAGTGGCGCGGCGATACGACGGGGGCGGAGTTCATGGGTTTCGGGTTCGGGCAGCGGCGGGGCGGTCAACTCCCCGTAGAAGTAACCACGTTCGTCGGCAGGAAGGGCGAACTGGCCGAGGTGCGGGCCGGGTTCGAGCGTGCCCGCCTCGTCACCCTGGTGGGACCGGGCGGCGTCGGCAAGAGTCGTACGGCGATGCGGGCCGCGGCCGGGCTCGCCGAGCGGTTCCCGGACGGGGTGTGGCTCGTCGAGCTGAGCGCGCTGCGCGACCCCGAGCTGATCCCCGTCACCCTGGCCGCCGTGCTGGAGCTGCCGGAACAGGCAGGCATGGAGCCGCTCGACGCCGTCGTCGCGCACCTTCAGGGACGGCGGCTGCTCATCGTGCTCGACACGTGCGAGCACCTCGTCGACGCCTGCGCCATGCTCACCGATGTGCTGCTGCGGGAGGCGGCAGGCGTCAGCGTGCTCGCCACCAGCAGGCAGCCGCTCGACGTGCCGGGGGAGCGCTGCTGCGCCATCGCGCCGCTCGCCCCCGACGACGCCCTGGAGCTGTTCGTGCAGCGGGCGTCCGCCGTGGTGCCGGGCTTCGCCGTGGACGAGGCGAACCGGGAGCAGCTCGCGGCGCTCGCCCGACGTCTCGACGGGATCCCGCTCGCCATCGAGCTGGCGGCGGTGCGGCTGCGGGCGGTGCCCCTCGAACATCTGGTGGAGCGGCTCGGGCAGCGTTTCGAGGTGCTCACGGGCGGCCGGCGCACCTCGCTGACCCGGCACCAGACGCTGCGTACGGCCATCGGCTGGTCGCACGAACTGTGCACGCCGCAGGAGCGGCTGCTGTGGGCGCGGCTCTCCGTCTTCGCGGGCTCCTTCGAGCTGGCCGCCGCCGAAGTCGTGGGCGCGGGCGGCGAGTTGGCGGGCCCCGACGTGCTCGAGCAGCTCATCGGGCTCGTCGACAAGTCCGTCGTGCAGCGGATCGGGGAGAACGGCAGCCGGTACCGGATGCTCGACACCATCCGCGAGTACGGCGCCGAGTGGCTGGAGGAGGCGGGGCAGTCGGCGGCCGTGCGGCAGCGGCACTCCGCGTACCACCGGGAGCTCGGGCAGCGTTACTGGGACGGCTTCCTGACGACCGAGCAGGTCGGCCACTACCGGGTGCTGCGCGCGGCGCGGGCCGATGTCCGGGCGGCGCTCGAATACGCCTACCAGAGCCCCGACTCGGTGGCCGCCGGCGTGTGGTTCGCCGCGCAGCTCGGCCCGTACTGGCGGGCGGTCGGCCAGCTCTCCGAGGGGCGGTACTGGATCGAGAAGGGGCTCGCGCTCCTCGACGAGGTGGGGCAGGAGCAGGCGTGGGGTCGGTTCATGACCGCCCTCTTCTCGGTGTGGCAGGGGGATCTGCCGGGCGCGCTCGAACTCTTCCACCGGGCCGTCGACATCGCGCGCCGCTCGGGCAACGACCGGGTCGAGCTGTTCTGCGACGCGTATCTGGGCGGCCTCGACGCGCTGTGCGGGGAACCGGACGGGCTCGACGTCATGGAGGACGCGCGGCAGCGGATCCTGGCGCGCGAGGACGGCCTCGGCATCGGCGTCATCCACTACGAAGCGGCTCTGCTGCTCGGCGTACTCGGGGACACGGACGGCGCGCTCGCACTGTGCCGCACGGGGCTCGCCCACCTGGAGAGCACGGGGGAGCGGCAGCTGTTCGGGTCCACGCTCATGGTGCAGGGCGTCATCCTCTGGCTCGCCGGGGAGCGGGTGGAGGCCGTCGCCTCGTTGTGCCGGGGCCTGGAGGCCGCCGCGGAGATCGACGAGGTGCTGATCGCCGCGCTGTGCTGTCTCGGACTCGCCTGGTCCGCCGCGTACGACAAGCGGCAGGTGCGGGCGGCGTGGCTGCTCGGGTACGCGGAGAACGCGCGGCGGCTCGGGGGCGGTGACCCGGTCGGGATGCTGCCGTCACTCTTCGAGGAGCAGGAGACCGTGCGTGGCGCCGTGCTGCGGGCCCTGGGCGAGGAGGAGTTCGGGCGGTGGTGGGGTGTGGGGGCGCGGCTTTCGGGGCGGCAGGTGCTCGATGCCGTACGGGCCGGGGCCGACGCGCCGCCGGTGGCGCAGGTGCCGGCGGCGCGTGGGGGCGGGGTGGATGCGCTCACCCGGCGGGAGCGGGAGGTTGCGGTGCTGGTGGCGGAGGGGATGTCCAACCGGGAGATCGCCGAGCGGTTGGTGATCTCCAAGCGGACGGCTGATGCGCATGTGGAGCATATTTTGGCGAAGTTGGGGGTGGGGTCACGTACGGAGATCCCCTCAATCGCCGGAGGGGCTGAGTTTGCCTAGGTATACGGATTCCGGCTCCGCGTGCGCAGATGCGTATACGGCTCCACGGCGATACCGATGCCGAGGGGGGTCGGGGCGCGGCACGCTGTACAGGTGTCGCGTGCTCTGGAGGAACGGCGCGGCGGGGCGCCGGACGGCAATGGTCAACTCCCCACGGCTGTCGTGGCATCGGCCCCCCGTCGCTGCGTCCGGAGTACGGCGCGTTTCGGTGGCTGCCCTCGTCGGCGGGGCAGCCACCGCACTTACCTAGCTGCCCGCCGGCGCCTTCGCCCGCAGCACCGTCAGGAACTCCCGCATCCACTGCGAGTGGTCCGGCCAGGCGCGGGAGGAGACCAAGGTGCCGTCGACGACCACCTCCGCGTCCTGGAATGTGGCACCCGCCGCCTGCATGTCCGTCTCGAGGGCCGGGTACGCCGTGACGCGTCGGCCCCGCAGGGCGTCGACCGCTGCCGTCAGGAGCGGGCCGTGGCAGATCTGCGCGACGGGCCTGTCGGTGTCGAAGAAGGATTTGATGATCTTGCGGAGCTCGGCGTCGGCGCGCAGATATTCCGGTGCTCGGCCGCCCGGAATCACCAGTGCGGCGTACTGGCCCGGGTCGACTTCGGAGAAGGCCAGGTCGGCCGGCCAGGTGTAGCCGGGCTTCTCCGTGTAGGTGTCGAAGCCGGGCTCGAAGTCGTGGACGACGAACCGCAGCTTCTTGCGGGTCGGAGCCGCGATGTCGACCTCGTAGCCCTCCTCGCGCAGCCGCTGGTAGGGATACAGGACTTCCAGCGATTCCGCCGCGTCGCCGGTGACGATCAGGATTTTGGGTGCCATTGGTCACACACTCCCCTCGCCGGGATCCGCCGTGTCGTCCGCCCAACGTGTCGCCGCCCCGCCCGGCTGGCAAGAGCCCGTACTACGCAAGGGCTTCAGGCGTTCTGTGCAGACTGTCAAAGTTCGCCCCCCTGATTTGTACACAAGCGGCTCATGACGATGCCCCCTCGGGGAGCGATAGCCTGGTCCCGTGATCAGCGCGATATCTCGCGGGGGCATCGTCGCCCCCTGCCCGCGCCGGGAGATCACGACCTGCCACAGCGGTCGTGCCCGGCGCTCAGACGCAGATCATTTCGGGCGGATGGCCTCTTCGTTGAAAACGGCGCATTGTCGTCCTCCCATCTCTCATCCGGGCATAACGTCGTCTCAGACCGGACACCCCGCGTCGGGACGTTGTGCCGAGCGATTCATCTACGCCACATCTACGTCTCGCAACGGCGCGCGACAGGAGCCAGAGGACAATGCAGACCAAGCTGGACGAAGCCAAAGCCGAGCTGCTCACCAGGGCCGCACGGGTAGCTGAGAACAGCCCGGTAGGGGGGAACCTACCGACTGGGGCGACGGGCGAAGGTACGCAAGCCGCCGGGACCACCACCAACACCGACGGCGTGCTCGCGTTCCTCCAGCGCTACTACCTGCACACCGCACCGGAGGACCTGAGCGACCGTGATCCGGTCGATGTCTTCGGGGCCGCACACTCGCACTACCGCCTCGCGGAGAACCGCCCGCAGGGCACGGCCAACGTGAAGGTGCACACGCCGACCGTCGAGGAGAACGGCTGGACGTGCAGCCACTCGGTCGTCGAGGTCGTCACCGACGACATGCCGTTCCTCGTGGACTCCGTGACGAACGAGCTGTCCCGGCAGGGGCGCGGCATCCACGTCGTCATCCACCCGCAGATCACGGTCCGGCGCGATGTCACCGGCAAGCTCCTCGAGGTGCTGCCGGCCGGCTCGTCCGCCGAGGGCCACGACGTGCTCACCGAGTCGTGGATCCACGTCGAGACGGACCGCGAGACCGACCGCTCCGACCTCAAGCAGATCACCGCCGACCTGCTGCGCGTCCTGTCCGACGTACGGGAGTGCGTCGAGGACTGGGAGAAGATGCGGGACTCGGCGCTGCGCATCGCCGAGGAGCTGCCGAGCGAGCCGACCGCCGGTGACCTGCCCGACCAGGAGGTCGATGAGGCCCGCGAGCTGCTGCGCTGGCTGGCCGCCGACCACTTCACGTTCCTCGGGTACCGCGAGTACAACCTCTCCGACGACGACTCGCTGGCCGCCGTGCCCGGCACCGGACTCGGCATCCTGCGCTCCGACCCGCACCACGAGCGCGACGAGCACCACCCGGTCTCGCCGTCCTTCAACCGGCTCCCGGCCGACGCCCGCGCCAAGGCCCGCGAGCACCGCCTGCTTGTCCTCACCAAGGCCAACAGCCGCGCCACCGTGCACCGGCCGAGCTACCTCGACTACGTCGGCGTGAAGAAGTTCGACGCCGAGGGCAATGTCGTCGGCGAGCGGCGCTTCCTGGGGCTCTTCTCCTCCGCCGCGTACACCGAGAGCGTGCGCCGCGTCCCGGTCATCCGCCGCAAGGTCCAAGAGGTCCTCAAGGGCGCGGGCTTCACGCCCAACAGCCACGACGGCCGTGACCTGATGCAGATCATGGAGACGTACCCGCGCGACGAGCTCTTCCAGACGCCCGCCGACGAGCTGCGCTCCATCGTCACCTCCGTCCTGTACCTCCAGGAGCGCCGCCGGCTGCGGCTCTACCTGCGCCAGGACGAGTACGGCCGCTACTACTCGGCCCTCGTCTACCTGCCGCGCGACCGCTACACCACGGGCGTCCGGCTGCGGATCATCGACATCCTCAAGGAGGAGCTCGGCGGCACCAGCGTCGACTTCACCGCCTGGAACACCGAGTCGATCCTCTCCCGGCTGCACTTCGTCGTCCGCGTCCCGCCGGGCACCGAGCTGCCTGAGCTCTCGGACGCCGACAAGGACCGCATCGAGGCCCGCCTCGTCGAGGCCGCCCGCTCCTGGGCCGACGGCTTCGGGGAGGCGCTGAACGCCGAGTGCGGCGAGGAGCGCGCCGCCGAACTGCTGCGCCGCTACGGCCAGGCGTTCCCCGAGGGCTTCAAGGCCGACCACTCGCCGCGCGCCGCCGTGGCCGACCTGGTCCACCTCGAACAGCTCACGCAGGAGAACAAGGACTTCGAGCTCTCCCTGTACGAGCCGGTGGGCGCGGCCCCCGGCGAGCGCCGCTTCAAGATCTACCGGATTGGCGCGCCCGTCTCGCTCTCCGCCGTCCTGCCGGTGCTCCAGCGCCTGGGCGTCGAGGTCACCGACGAGCGCCCGTACGAGCTGCGCTGCAGCGACCGCAAGACCGCGTGGATCTACGACTTCGGCCTGCGCATGCCGAAGCCGGCGAACGGCAACGGGGACGACCTCGGGGCCGACGGCCGCGAGCGCTTCCAGGAGGCCTTCGCCGCCACCTGGACCGGCCTCGCCGAGAACGACGGCTTCAACTCCCTCGTCCTGGGCGCCGGTCTGAACTGGCGTCAGGCGATGGTGCTTCGCGCGTACGCCAAGTACCTGCGCCAGGCGGGCTCCACGTTCTCGCAGGACTACATGGAGGACACGCTCCGGACGAACGTGCACACCACGCGCCTGCTGGTGTCGCTGTTCGAGGCGCGGATGTCGCCGGACCGGCAGCGCGCCGGGACCGAGCTGATCGACGGGCTGCTCGAAGAGGTCGACGGCGCCCTCGACCAGGTCGCGTCCCTCGACGAGGACCGGATCCTGCGGTCCTTCCTCACCGTCATCAAGGCGACGCTGCGGACGAACTTCTTCCAGGAGGCGCTGGGCGGCAAGCCGCACACGTACGTCTCCATGAAGCTCGACCCGAAGGCCATCCCCGACCTGCCCCAGCCCCGGCCCGCGTACGAGATCTGGGTGTACTCGCCGCGTGTCGAGGGTGTGCACCTGCGCTTCGGCAAGGTCGCGCGCGGTGGTCTGCGCTGGTCGGACCGGCGTGAGGACTTCCGTACGGAGATCCTCGGCCTGGTGAAGGCGCAGATGGTGAAGAACACCGTCATCGTGCCGGTCGGCGCGAAGGGCGGCTTCGTCGCCAAGCAGCTGCCCGACCCGTCGGTGGACCGCGACGCCTGGATGGCCGAGGGCATCGCGAGCTACAAGACGTTCATCTCGGCGCTGCTCGACATCACCGACAACCTGGTCGGCGGCGAGGTCGTGCCGCCCGCCGACGTCGTGCGGCACGACGAGGACGACACGTACCTCGTGGTCGCGGCCGACAAGGGCACGGCGTCGTTCTCGGACATCGCCAACGAGGTCGCCGAGTCGTACAACTTCTGGCTCGGTGACGCCTTCGCCTCGGGCGGCTCGGCCGGCTACGACCACAAGGGCATGGGCATCACCGCCCGCGGCGCCTGGGAGTCCGTCAAGCGGCACTTCCGGGAGCTGGGCGTCGACACGCAGTCCGAGGACTTCACGGTCGTCGGCGTCGGCGACATGTCCGGTGACGTGTTCGGCAACGGCATGCTGCTCTCCGAGCACATCCGTCTGGTCGCCGCCTTCGACCACCGGCACATCTTCATCGACCCGAGGCCGGACGCGGCCACCGGCTACGCCGAGCGCCGCCGGATGTTCGAGCTGCCGCGCTCCTCGTGGGCGGACTACAACAAGGAGCTGATCTCGGCGGGCGGCGGCATCTTCCCGCGCTCCGCCAAGTCGATCCAGCTCAACGCCCACATCCGCGAGGCCCTCGGCATCGAGTCCGGCCAGGCGAAGATGACGCCGGCCGAGCTGATGAAGGCCATCCTCCAGGCGCCGGTCGACCTGCTGTGGAACGGCGGCATCGGTACGTACGTCAAGTCGTCGGTCGAGTCCAACGCGGACGTCGGCGACAAGGCCAACGACCCGATCCGCGTCGACGGCCAGGACGTGCGCGCCAAGGTCATCGGCGAGGGCGGCAACCTCGGCGCGACCCAGCTGGGCCGCATCGAGTTCGCCCGCAGCGGCGGCCGGGTGAACACCGACGCCATCGACAACAGCGCCGGCGTCAACACCTCGGACGTCGAGGTGAACATCAAGATCCTGCTCAACGGGCTCGTCTCCGACGGCGACATGACGGTCAAGCAGCGCAACAAGCTGCTGGCCGCCATGACGGACGAGGTCGGCCACCTGGTGCTGCGCAACAACTACGCGCAGAACATCGCGCTGGCCAACTCCTGCGCCCAGGCGCCGTCCCTGCTCCACGCCCACCAGCGGTTCATGCGCCGCCTCGGCAAGCAGGGCCACCTGGACCGGGGCCTGGAGTTCCTGCCCAACGACCGGCAGATCCGTGAACTCCTCAACTCCGGGCGGGGCTTGAGCCAGCCGGAGCTCGCCGTCCTCTTCGCGTACACGAAGATCACGGCCGCCGACGAGCTGATCCGGACCTCGCTCCCGGACGACGCCTACCTGCGCCGCCTGCTGCACGCCTACTTCCCGCAGCCGCTGCGCGAGAAGTACGGCGAGGCGATCGACGGGCACGCGCTGCGCCGCGAGATCATCACGACGGTCCTCGTCAACGACACGGTGAACACGGGCGGTTCGACGTTCCTGCACCGCCTCCGTGAGGAGACGGGCGCGTCTCTGGAGGAGATCGTGCGGGCGCAGCTCGCCGCGCGCGAGATCTTCGGCCTCAGCGAGGTGTGGGACGCGGTCGAGGCGCTCGACAATGTCGTTGCCGCCGACGTCCAGACCCGGGTCCGCCTGCACTCGCGGCGACTTGTCGAGCGCGGCACCCGCTGGCTGCTCAACAACCGTCCGCAGCCGCTCCAGTTGGCGGAGACGATCGACTTCTTCAAGGAGGGCGTCACCGAGGTCTGGGCCGCCATGCCGAAGATGCTGCGCGGCGCCGACGCCGAGTGGTACCAGGGCATCGTCGACGAGCTGACCGGCGCGGGCGTGCCGGAGGAGCTCGCGGAGCGGGTCGCCGGATTCTCGTCCGCGTTCCCGACGCTCGACATCGTGCAGATCGCCGACCGCACGGGCAAGGACGCGCTGTCCGTCGCCGAGGTCTACTACGACCTCGGCGACCGGCTCTCCATCACCCAGCTCATGGACCGCATCATCGAACTGCCGCGCTCCGACCGCTGGCAGTCCATGGCCCGCGCGTCGATCCGTGAGGACCTGTACGCGGCGCACGCCGCGCTCACCGCCGACGTACTGGCGGCGGGCAACGGGACCTCGACGCCCGAGCAGCGGTTCAAGGCGTGGGAGGAGAAGAACGCGGCGATCCTGGGCCGGGCGCGCTCGACCCTGGAGGAGATCCAGGGCTCGGACTCGTTCGACCTGGCGAACCTCTCGGTCGCCATGCGCACGATGCGCACGCTGCTGCGTACGCACTCGTAGCGGATACGCGAACGGGGGCGCCCCGAGCCGGACTTGCGGCTCGGGGCGCCCCCGTTTTGCTGGTCGGGCGCGGTCAGGCGGCGACGGGCGCCTTGGCCTTCTTCGGCTTGGGCTTGCCGGCATCGGTGGCGGCGTTGGTGAACGCCTCGTACTCCTTGAGGACGTCCTCGGTCGGCCCGTCCATCCGCAGCTCGCCGCGCTCCAGCCACAGCACCCGGTCGCAGGTGTCGCGGATGGACTTGTTGCTGTGGCTGACGAGGAAGACGGTGCCCGCGTGCTTGCGCAGCTCCTTGATGCGCTGCTCGGACCGCTTCTGAAAGGCCCGGTCACCGGTCGCCAGCGCCTCATCGATCAACAGCACGTCATGCTCCTTCGCGACGGCGATGGAGAACCGCAGCCGCGCCGCCATGCCGGACGAATACGTCCGCATCGGCAACGTCACGAAATCGCCCTTCTCGTTGATCCCGGAGAAGTCGACGATCTCGTCGTACCGGTCCCGCACCTGCTCGCGCGACATGCCCATCGCGAGCCCGCCGAGCCGCACGTTGCGCTCGCCGGTGAGGTCGTTCATGAGGGCCGCGTTCACGCCGAGCAGGGAGGGCTGCCCGTCGGTGTAGATGTGCCCGTTCTCGGTGGGCAGCAGCCCGGCGACGGCCTTCAACAGGGTTGATTTACCGGACCCGTTGGTCCCGATGAGCCCGATGGCCTCGCCTCGGTAGGCGGTGAAGGACACGTTCTTCACGGCGTGCACCTTCCGCACTCCCGCCCGCTTCTCGGCCCTCTTCCGGCCGCCGAGGATGCGGCTCAGGGCGGCGGTCGCGGCGCCACGGCCCGCGCCCGTTCCATTGACCCGGTAGACGATGTCGACACTGTCGGCGATCACGGTGGGAATCCGCCGGTCGTCCTGGTCGTTGATGTGCTCAGCCACGTCCGTACGTCTCCTCGGCCTTCCAGAAGTAGATGAACCCGCCGACCCCGACAAGCAGTGCCCAGCCGGCCGCCAACGCCCAGATGTGCGGCGGCAGTTGATCCGCGGTGAAGCTGTCGATGAGCGCGAAGCGCATCAGGTCGATGTAGGCGGCGGCCGGGTTGAGCTGGAGCAGCGTCCGTACGAAGGACGGGACGTCCTGCCCGTCCGTCAGCCGGGTCAGGCTCCACATCACGCCGGACGTGTACATCCACGTACGCAGCAGGAACGGCATCAGCTGCGCGAGGTCCGGGGTCTTCGAACCCATCCGCGCCATGATCAGCGCGAGCCCGGTGTTGAACACGAACTGAAGCGCGAGAGCGGGCACCACGAGCAGCCAGGACGGCGCCGGCGGCACGCCCGTCGCCAGCAGGATGACCACGAGCGCGCACATGGAGAACAGCAACTGCTGGAGCTGCTGAAGGCAGAACGAGACCGGCAGCGAGGCCCGCGGGAAGTGCAGGGCCCGGACGAGCCCGAGGTTCCCGGAGATCGCCCGCGTCCCCGCCATCACCGACGACTGCGTGAACGTCCACACGAACACGCCCGTGACCAGGAACGGGATGAAGTCCGGCACACCCCTGCTGGTGCCCATGAGCTTGCCGAAGATGAAGTAGTACACCGCCGCGTTCAGCAGCGGCGTCAGTACCTGCCAGACCTGCCCGAGCTTCGCCCGGCTGTACTGGGCGGTGAGCTTGGCGGTGGAGAAGGACGAGATGAAGTGCCTGCGCTGCCACAGCTGGCGTACGTACGCGGACAGCGAGGGCCGCGCGCCGCTGACGCTCAGCCCGTACCGGGCGGCGAGGGCCGCCGGATCCTCGGGGGTGGACCGCGGTGCCTCCTGCGGGGGAGGCGCGTCCAGGACCTGGCTCACATCCGCTGCTTTCGGTCGGGGGGTGGGGCGACGGCTGGTGTTCACCCGCCGTTTACGTCGGGACGGGTCCGTATCGTCGTGACGTGAGCGTAGGGCGGATCGACGTCGGAACGCAACCGTTTCGTCGTCGCGCGCCTATGCTTTGCCATATGACGACCAACGCCGACTCCCCCAAGCCGACGCGCCGCCGGGCCCCCGCCGGCGCGGCCGTCCTGCGCGAGGACGTGACGGAAGCCATCCGCGCGGCCGTCTTCGAGGAGCTGGCCTCGGTCGGCTACGCGCGCATGTCCATCGAGGGCATCGCGCGCCGCGCGGGCGTCGGCAAGACGGCGGTCTACCGCCGCTGGAAGTCCAAGCTCCACCTGGTCCTCGACCTGGTCTCGGCGATCGCCGTGCAGGGCCTGCCCGCCCCGGACACGGGCTCCCTGGAGGCCGACCTCCGCCTCCTCTACGAGGTCACGTCACGCGCACTGCGCCACCCGGTGGCCGGCCAGATCATCCCGGACCTCCAGGCGGAGGCGGCCCGCAACCCGGAGATCGCCGAGGCCCTTCAGAAGGCGCTGCGCGAGGGGCAGCACGGGGTGGCGAGCGGCATCGTACGAGCGGCGGTGGAGCGCGGAGAGCTGAGCTCGGGCCTCGACGAGGAGCTCGCGCTCGACCTCATCTCGGGCCCGCTGTACTGGCGCACGCTGGTGGTGCGCACGCCGAAGCTGCCGAAGGGGCATCTGAAGAAGCTGTCGGTGGCGACGGCGGCGGCGCTGAAGGCGCTGTGAGCGAGGCGCTGTGAGGGGCTGGGGAATCGCGGGACTGTGACGTAGGACTACGGTCGCGTCGTAGTCCTACGTCACAGTCCCGCCCGCCTCGCGCCTCCCGCCTACGGATCAGGTGGTCGCCACCAAGAAGTCCTCGCCGCTCGACGGGCGCAGGGCGTCCTCGCGGGCCGTGAAGTAGCGGGTCGCCAGCTCCGTGCCCGGTACGTGGCGGGTGGTTGCGAAGCCGGCCTTGCGGGCCAGGGTGAGCATGTCCTCGGGGGCGTAGAAGCTGAGGAAGGGCGTGCCGGAGGCGCTCGCGCCCTTCTTGCTGGTCTCCATGCCCGACCGGTCCGCCTCGTCGAGGAGATCCGCCGGGAGGATGAAGGAGAGCGCCAGGGTCGAGCCCGGGGCCAGCTTCGCGATCTGCTCCAGGGTGGCGGCCGTGGCCTCGCGGGTGAGGTACATGGCGACGCCCGTCGAGACGACGAGCGCCGGGCGGTGCGGATCGAAGCCGGCCGCCGTGAGCCCGTCCCACCAGGACTCCCGCGCCTCGAAGTCGACGGGGACGAGGTGCAGGCGGGGCGGGACCCCGTAGCCGAGCGCTTCGAGGCGGGCGCGCTTCCAGGACTGCGGGCCCGGCTGGTCGACCTCGTAGATGTCGAGGCGGGCGGCGAGTTCCGGGCGGCGCTGGGCCAGCGTGTCCAGGCCCGCGCCGAGGATGACGTACTGGTCGACGCCGCGCTCCGACTCCCGCTCCACGAGGTCCTCGATGAAGCGGGCCCGCGAGACCATCGCGGCCCGGAAGCCGCGGGTCGCGGTCGGCTCCATGTCGGGGCGCTCGCGCCAGTCGGGGGCGGGGGCGAGCAGACGCAGGCCCACCTCGTCCTCCAGTACGTGCGGCGCCTCGTCGACCTGGACGTGCATCGCCCGCCACAGGGCGCAGCGCTCCGCGGTGTTGTCGGGGGCGGGGGTCGGGGGTGTCTGCGTGTTCACGCCCACTCCTTGGTGAGGTCGAGTTCCTCGTTGCGCTCGGTCAGCGAGTACCAGTTGCCGTTGTCGTCGCGGAAGACGGCCTCGATGCCGTACGGGCGTTCCTTCGGTTCCTGGAGGAACTCGACGCCGCGCGCCTTGAACGTCTCGTAGTCGCCGCGGCAGTCGTCGGTGCGAAGGGCGCCGCCGCCGAGGACGCCCTTGGTGACCAGTTCGGTGAGGGCGCGGGCGGACTCGGGGTCGACGCCGTGGCCGTCGGGGCGCATGAGCGCGAGCTCGAACTCCGGCTGGTCCTTGGCGCCGACGGTGATCCAGCGGGAGTCGCCCATGGACATGTCGGTGCGGAGCTCCATGCCGAGCTTCTCGGTGAAGAACGTCTTCGTACGCTCTTGGTCGAGCGTCCAGATGGTGGTGATGCCGACGCCTTTGATCATGGGGGCTCCCGCGGTGTGCTTGTCCTGGCCGGTCCACCGTAGGCAGCGGGAGTGTCAGTCGGCTTCTTCAGAATTGCTGTCTTTGGTCTTGCTGTCGCTGGTCGCGCTGTCGCTGGTCCCGCTGTCTCTGGTCGGGTGGAAGCCGCCTGCCCACAGCAGGGCGTAGCAGCCGGGGATGAGTGCGGCGCCGCGGGCGATCTTCGACCGGCGGTACTCGCCAGGGGTCTGGCCCATGTGCTGCTTGAAGCGCGTCGTGAACGTGCCGAGGCCGGCGAAGCCGACCAGGTGGCAGATCTCGGTGATGCTCAGGTCGCAGGTGCGCAGCATCTCCGCCGCGCGTTCGATGCGGCGCTGGGAGAGGTACTGGCCGGGGGTCCGCCCGTAGGCAGTCTTGAAGACGCGGACGAAGTGCGAGCGCGAGTAGCCGGCGCGGGCCGCCACCGCGTCCAGGTCCAGGGTCTCGTCGGCCCAGTCGCGGTCCATCACGTCCTTGGCGGCGCGGAGCCGGCGGAGGTGCGCGAGGTGGCTTTCGGCGACGGTGTCCATCGCTTCGATCCTGGCACGAAACTCTTAAGTCGTTTAAGTGTGATGTCCGTTACGCTCCATTTGTATGCCTTCGAGGACCCGCCCCGCCGCCACCTTCGACCGCGCCGACCCCTGGCTGACCAAAGCGCTGCCCCGGCTGCGCGGCATCGAGCCGATCAGAAGTTACGGGTACGGCGGCGAGCTGCTGCACGACGACGGGCGGGCCGACATGGAGGCCTACGGCGCGCGCGTCGCCGAGCTCGCGACGCGGCTCGGGGAGGCGCTCCTGTCGTACGGGGCCTCCGCCGAGGAGGCGGTCGCCGGGATGCTCGTCGTCGCCGAGACGTACGGGCTCAGCTACTGCGAGCCGAGCGTCACGCTCGCCTCCGTGTCGCTGTCCGCGCACGCGCCCGGTGAACTCACGCCGCTGCACGCGAACCGGGTGATCCGTAGGCACGCCACCGACTTCCGTACGTTGGGGCGCATCCACGCCCTCGTCGAACGGATCAGTGCCGGGCAGCTCGGGCTCGACGAGGCGCGGGCCGCGATCGCGCGGATCCTCGACGCGCCGGCGGAGCGGGGGCGGTGGGCGGTGTGGCGCGTGCCGGTGCAGACCGGGTTCGTGGCCGCGGGCGGTGGTATCGCTTTCGGTGGTGGCGCGCTCGCGTCGGCGTGTGCCTTCTTCGCCGGGCTGCTCGGGGCGCTGCTGAGCGGCTGGTTGGGGCGCCATGGCGTGCCCGCGTTCTACCGGTCGGCCGTCGCCGCGATGCCGACCGCCGTGCTGGCCGTCGCGATCAGTCACAGCGCGCCGCCGACGACCGTACAGTCCGTCGTGGTCGCCGGGGTGCTGGGGCTGCTGCCGACCGTCACCTTCGTCAGCGCCGTGCAGGACGCGCTCACCGGGCACTATCTGACCGCGCTCGGGCGGCTCTTCGACGCGATGCTGGTGTTCGCCGCGGTGGTCACCGGCGTGGTGGCCGTGCTCGGTGTGGGGCGGCTCGTCGGGTTCGAGGCGCCGGTCGTGCCGACGGCGGAGCGGGCCGAGTATCTGGGGGCGCCCGTCGTGGGCGCCGCCGTGTTCTCGATGGCCGTGGCGGCGCGGGCGCGGACGCCGCGGCGGGACTGGTTGCCCGCGGCGCTGCTCGGGCTCGTCGGGTTCGTGGTGGCGGCCGAGTTCGCGGTCCTCGGGCTTCCCTCGCTCGTCGGTACGGCGGTGGTGGCGGCCGGGGTCGGGTGCGCCGCGCATGCCGTGGCCCGGCGGAGGCGGGAGTCGGCGCTGCCGCTCGTCGTTCCTGGAATCGCGCCGTTGCTGCCGGGCAGTGCGTTGTACGTGGCGTTGGCCGCGCTTGCCTCCGGGCGGACCACGACGGGGGTCGGGGGGCTTGTGCATGCGGCGGCGGTGACGTTGGCGATTGCGGTGGGGGTGGGCCTTGCGGGGGAGGCGGCGCAGCTTGGGCGGAGGGTCCGGGGGGCGGGTTCCCCGGGTTCCGGTGTTGTGGCGCCGCGACGGGGGCCACGTCACGGGGCTCTGCCCCGGACCCCGCTGCTCAATCGCCGCAGGGGCTTGATAATGCCGCGGCGCTAGAGGGTCGCGTTGTCCAGTGCGGTTGTCAGGCGGTCGAGTTGGGAGCGGAGGGATTCGATTTCCTGGAGGTCGAAGCCTGTTGCGGCGGCGATTTTGCGCGGGACCTCGGCCGCGCTTTCCTTCAGCGTCGCGCCGGAGGTCGTGAGGGCGATGGTCACCGAGCGTTCGTCCGTGGCGCTGCGTTCGCGGTGGACGAGGCCGTTCGCCTCCAGGCGCTTGAGGAGCGGGGAGAGGGTGCCGGAGTCGAGGCGGAGGCGTTCGCCGAGGCGCTTGACCGGGATCGGGCCCTCCTCGGGGGCGGCCTCCCAGAGCACCAGCATGACCAGGTACTGCGGATAGGTGAGGCCCAGGTCCTTGAGCAGCGCCCGGTAGATGCCGCCGAAGGCGCGCGACGCCGCGTTGAGCGAGAAGCAGATCTGGCGGTCGAGCCGGAGGAACTCGTCGGTGCTGGGAGTACTGGGAGTGCTGGGCGTGGCCATGCATCCAGGGTAGCGCTCGCGCGATTGAGTTGTGTGCAATTGAATTGTGTGCTCTATTGGTGGAGTACGAAGACAGTCGCGAAGAGATTCACGGAAACGAGAGGCAGGTCCTCCCATGGACGCCATCTACACCGCCGTCGCCACCGCCACCCACGGCCGCGACGGGCGTGCCGTCTCCTCGGACGGCGTGATCGACCTTCAGCTCGGCATCCCGACGGAGATGGGCGGCAACGGCCAGGGCTCCAACCCGGAGCAGCTCTTCGCCGCCGGTTACGCGGCCTGCTTCGGCAGCGCGCTCGGGCTCGTCGGCCGGAGCGCCAAGGTGGACGTCGCCGACGCCGCCGTCACCGCCGAGGTCTCCATCGGCAAGCAGGGCGAGGGCTTCGGGCTCGCCGTCGTGCTCCGCGTCGAGCTGCCCGAGTCGGTCGACGCCGAGACCGGCCGCAAGCTGGTCGAGCAGGCGCACCAGGTGTGCCCGTACTCGAACGCGACCCGCGGCAACATCGACGTGCAGCTCGTCGTCGAGTAGGCCTCAACCGGTCCGCGACGTACCCCCGTTGACCCGCGCGAGCGCCTCGCCCGTCTGTGGGCTCCACGCCACCAGGACCGCCTCCGGCGGCAGCCGCTCGCCCCGGTCGAGCAGCAGCCAGCGGACGCGGTAGCGGTCGGCGACGGCCTCCCGTTCCGCGCGGGTGGACGTGGGGGAGAGGTAGGCGCGCACCGCCGCCCGGCGCCGGTCCCAGTCGGCCCTGTCGACGACCGGGTCGGGGCGGGCGGGCGCGACCAGTGTCGGCCCGTAGCCCGGCAGTGCGCGGACCGGACGGTAGCCGCTGGTGAGGACCGTGTCGCCGGGTGGGATGTGCTGCGCCGCCCAGGTGTACGCGGGCCAGCTCGGCGGCGGGTCGAGGACCGTGGCAAGGAAGCCGAGCGCCGCGCCCGTCGCCGTCAGTGCTCCGAGCACCCGGCGCCGCCGTGGCCAGGGGCGGGGCGCCGCGAGGGCGATCGCCAGGGCGAGCTGGAGCGGCACCACCGTGAGGACCATGGCCGCGCCGTACGCGGAGGGGTGGGCCAGTGCGGCGTACGCGAGGGCCACGACGCCCGCCGCGCACAGGAGCACGAGCGGGTCCTTGCGGTCGCGGCGCAGCCGCAGCCACAGCGGCGGGAGGCCGATCAGCGCGAGCCACGGGAAGTGCGGCTGCGCGGGGTCCGCGTCCGGCCACAGCCACACGAGGCCCACCGCCGCGACCCCCGCCACGGCCCAGCGCGCGCCCTCCCGCCGCAGCCGCCACGCGCCCGCCCACACCCACAGGGCGAGCCCGATCGCGAACGTCGACGGGTAGCCGAGGTCGATCATCAGGGAGCGCAGCGCGAGCGGTTCGGTCCGCCAGTCCGTGCTCGTTCCCCAGAGGAGTGTCAGCGTCAACAGGGCCAGGACCGGGGCCCATTGGCGTGATGTGAGCGCCCGGACGAAGCGGTTCAGGCCCGTCAGTAGAACCAGCAGGTTGGCGGGGCCCGCGAGCTTCATGACCTCCCAGCCCGTCAGGCCCGTCGCCCGCGCGAAGGCGCCCTCCGCCATCGCGTACGGGGAGGAGACGTACGGGTTGCCCGCGCCCGGCAGGTCGACCAGCGGGTGGCGCGGATGCAGCAGGCTCACCTTCAGGCGTTCGATCACCGCCGCGTGCAGCCCGTAGTCGTACGCCATCGGCACCCACCAGTACGCGAGCGTCAGCAGCAGCCAGAACAGGCCGCCGAAGACGAAGAACGGGGTCGGGCGCCAGAAGTGGCCGCCGCGCAGCGCCGTCGCGCCGCGCGCCGCTCCCCGGGCGAGTGCGGTGGTCGTCATGTACGGCATGGGGCATGCGTGCCCCGCCGGAGCGGCCCGCCCCGCCTTTCGTGGGCCGTGCGGGTGAAGGCGCCACGGCCCACATAGGGCGGGCCGGAGTCCGCGACTGCAGCAGGATCCGGCAGAAACGGCCTAGACCGTCAGCGGCCCAGCAAGGAGCGCAGCAGGCCCTTCGGGCGCGGGCCCTGCGTCGGCACGGCCGGTGCCGTCGACTCGTAGCGCGACACCGGCTGCGCCGGGCGCTTCGCCTTCTTGCCGTCGATGCGGATCATCGAGTGCCCGGCGACCTCCTCCGCGCCGTGCCAGAAGTCCTTGCGCCCCGCGAGCATCGCGCCCAGCTCGGTGCGCACCGGCTCGAACGACCCCCACGTCCCGTAGAACTTGGTCGCCGTGATGCACAGCGGCTTCAGCCCTGTCGTGGCGACGGCGCCCCACGTCGCGGCCGCGACGCCCGGACAGTGCTCGGCGCGGAAGTCGTCGAGCACGACGATGCCGTCCTCGCCGAGGAGCTCGCGGGAGGCCTCGATGTCGCCGTGCACGTGCTCGTACAGATGCGAGGCGTCGACATGCACGAAGCGGCAGCTGCCGGGGGCGACAAGAGACGTGATCACGTGCGAGGGGCCCTGCACCACCTCGGGCAACTCGTCATGGAAAGCTTGGTAGTTGGCCTCGAAGGCGGTGCGCGTGAGGCTGCTGTAGGACTTGTTCATCTCCTTGTCGTTCGCCAGGTCGCCGGCGGGCGAGTCGAACAGGTCGCAGACCGTGAAGGTCTCCTTCTCCTCCAGGTACTGCCCCATGAAGATGGCGCTCTTGCCCAGGTAGACGCCGAGTTCGAGGAGATCCCCGCCCTGGCCGAGCGCGCGCTGCCGGCTCAGGAACCAGTCGAAGAGCACCTGGTCGATGTTGTGGAACCAGCCTTTGACGTCGTCGAGCGCGGCCGGGCGGGGCAGTTCGGCGGGCGCGGTGTGGGACTCGTGCTGCATGTCAGCTCCAGTACGGATGACGTGGGTGCGGGGCCGGCGGACGACGCGCTCGTCGGCCGGCCCCGGGAGGCCATCAGCTCTGGGTAGGTGCACGGGGTGTCCGCGCAGTGGCCGGGAGGGAACGAAAGGCCTTCTCGCTCGACAAATCCCGGTTTACTTCACGGCGCCCGCCATCACGCCGGACACGAACTGACGTTGGAACGCGAAGAACACGGCCAGCGGGACCACCATCGAGATGAACGCGCCGGGGCCGAGCACATCGATGTTGTTGCCGAACTGCCGCACCTGGGTCTGCAGCGCGACCGTGATCGGCTGGCTGTCGGTGTCCGTGAAGATGAGCGCGACCAGCATGTCGTTCCACACCCACAGGAACTGGAAGATGCCGAGCGAGGCGATCGCCGGAGCGCCGAGCGGCAGCACGACCCGTAGGAACAGGCGCAGTTCACCCGAGCCGTCCAGGCGGGCCGCCTCCAGGAGTTCGCGTGGGATCTCCGCGAAGAAGTTCCGCAGCAGGAACACCGCGAACGGCAGCCCGAACCCGACATGGAAGAGGATCACACCGAAGATCGAGCCGAAGATGCCGATGTCGCCGAAGAGGCGGGCGATCGGCACGAGCGCGACCTGCACGGGAACCACGAGCAGCCCGACCACGATCAGGAACCACCAGTCGCGGCCCGGGAACTCCATCCACGCGAACGCGTAGCCGGCCAGCGAGCCGACCACGATCACGAGCAGGGTCGCGGGCACCGTGATCAGGGCCGTGTTGACCAGCGAACGCGTGATGTCCGAGTTCTCCAGGAGGCTGCTGTAGCTCTCGAAGGTCAGCTGCGCCGGCTTGCTGAACACCGTCCACCAGCCGCTGTCCGCCATGTCCTCGGGCGAACGCAGCGAGGAGAACAGCAGGCCGATCGTGGGCACCAGCCACAGCGCGCCGATCAGCAGCAGCACGAACTGGATGAACCCGCCGCTGAGCTTGTCGCCGATCCGGCCGGCGAGCGAGCGCTTGGCCTTGACGGTCTCGCCGAGGGTCGTCATCGCCGTGTCTCCTGCCTGAGCCTGCGCATGTTGAACCACATCACCGGGATCACGAGCAGCAGGAGCAGCACCGCGATCGCACTGGCCAGGCCCTCGTTGCCCTCGCTGAACGCCGAGCTGTACAGCTGCAGGGCCAGCACGTTGGCGTCGTCCTGCGAGGATCCCGGCGCGATGATGAAGATCAGGTCGAAGATCTTCAGTACGTTGATCATCAGCGTGACGAGGACGACCGCGAGTACGGGCGCCAGGAGCGGCACCGTGACCCGGCGGAACACCTGCCACTCGGAGGCGCCGTCCACGCGGGCGGCTTCGAGGAGTTCGCGGGGAATGCTGGCCAGACCCGCCCCGATGAGCACCATCGCGAACCCGGCCCACATCCATACGTACGCGACCATGATCGAGGTCGTCACGATGTTGAGGTACAGCTCGAATCCGCCGAGGTGGATCGTGAAGAACTTCTTGTCGCCGAGCCAGTCGGCGCCGTTGTACGGCTCCTTGAAGTTCGCCGCGGGCAGCCGGAGTTGGGCGCCGTCGGCCGCGGCGGGAAGCGCGAAGGTGCCGTTTGCGGCGGCCGACGCGCTGGCCACGACCTTGCCGTCCTTGACGGCCTCGACGCGCATGCCGGGGTAGCCGACCTCGGTCGCGTCGACCTTGTTGATGCCGCCCGCGCCCTTGCCGAGGGTGAAGTCCTGCCACACCGTGCCGGTGACCCCGGCCTTCCCGGCGGCGGGCTCCTTCGCGGGTTTGGCGCCCTCGGGCATCTGGTCGGCGGCGACGCCGACGAGCGGCAGCAGCACGGGAGTTCCGGCCCGCACCGGTTCCTTGGTGAGGAACGGGCCGCCGCTCTTCCCTTCGAGCGTGCCGTTCCCGCGCGGATGCGCCTTCGGGAACGCGGAGGAGTCGGCGAACGTGTCGTGCACCCCGACCACGACCGCGTTCACCGCGCCCTTCTCCGGGTCCTGGTCGTAGACGAGCCGGAAGATGATGCCCGCGGCCAGCATCGAGATGGCCATCGGCATGAAGACCACCAGCTTGAACGCGGTGGCCCAGCGGATCCGCTCGGTGAGCACGGCGAAGATCAGGCCGAGCGCCGTGGCGACCGTCGGGGCCAGCACCACCCACCAGATGTTGTTGTTGATCGCGGCCTTGGTGTCCTCGCGCGTGAACAGCGTCTCGTAGTTGTCGAACCCGATGAACGAGCCGCCCGAGTCGTCGAAGAAGCTGCGGAAGAGCGAGTAGCCGATCGGGTACACGACGAGGGCGCCGAGCAGGATCAGCGAGGGCAGCAGGAAGAGCCCGGCGACGGACTTGCGGGTGCCGGTGACGCTCTTGTGTTTGCGCGGTGGCGTCGCGGCGGCAGCCCCGGGATCCGGGGTGCCGCCGCCGGTGGCGGATGTCATCGCCGCGTCAGTCCTTGAACGCCTTGGCCGCTTCGGCCTCCAGGGCCTTCTGGGCGCCCGCGATGTCCTTGGGGTTCATCAGGAAGTCCTGCAGCGCCTTCCACTCGCCCTTGCCGGGCGTACCGCCGAAGGCCTGCGGCATCTGGTCCGACATGTCGAAGCGGAAGTCGTCGCCGGCCCCCACGAGCGCCTTGGCGATCTCGCGCTGCACCGCGTTCGGGTACGAGGCGAGGTCCACGTTCTTGTTGGGGGAGAGGTAGCCGCCCAGCTTGGCCTGGATGGTCGCCGCCTCCGGCGAGGCCAGCCACGTCACCAGCGCCTGCGCCGCCTCGGAGTCCTTCAGGATCACCGCGGCGTCACCGCCACTGACCACCGGCTTGTCACCGGAGCCGACCGCGGGGAACGGGAACACCTTCGCGTCCGTGCCGACCTTCGCCTTGGTCTGCTGGATGTTCACCTGCGCGAAGTCGCCCTCGTAGACCATGGCGCCCTTGGGCTGGTCGCCGCCGGTGAAGGTCTGCTCGACCGACTTCGTGAACTCGGTCTGCACGGCCCCCTTGTTGCCGCCGGCGAGGAAGTCCTTCTTGCCCCACAGCTGGGCGAGCGTGGTGAGCGCGTCCTTCACGGACGGGTCGGTCCACTTGATCTCGTGCTTGGCGAGCTGGTCGTACTTCTCGGGGCCCGCCTGCGACAGATAGATGTTCTCGAACCAGTCGGTCAGCGGCCAGCCGTCGGCCCCGCCGACGGAGAACGGCGTGACGCCGGAGTCGTAGATCGCCTGCGAGGTGGAGAGCAGTTCCTTCCAGGTCTTCGGCTCCTTGGCGGCCGCGTTCTCGAAGACCTTGGTGTTGTACCAGACCAGAGACTTGTTGGCCGCCTTGTAGTACGCGCCGTACTGCTTGTCGCCGACCTTGCCGAGGTCCTGCCAGCCCTGGGAGTAGTTCTTGGCGAGCTGTGCCTCGGCGTCCTTGCCCAGCGGTTTGGCCCACTTCTTGTCGACGGCCTGCTTGATGGCGCCGGGCTGCGGCAGCATCGCGACGTCCGGCGGGGCGCCGCCGGCCACCTTCGAGCCGAGGAAGTTGATGATCGGGTCCTGGGCGGGGACGAAGGTGACCTTGGCGCCCGTCCGCTTCTCGAACTCCGTGAGCACCTGCTTGAAGTTCTTCTGCTCGTCGCCGGTCCATACGGCGGCTATCTCCACCGACTTGCCGTTCAGCTTCGGCAGCTTGACCGAGGACGCGGGCGTCTTGTCGCCGCTCCCGTCGGACGTGCCGTTGTCGTCATCGCCTCCACAGGCGGTGAGGGTGAGCGCGAGGGAACCGATGGCGATGCCCACGAGGGTCGTGCGGAAGGTGTGGGTGCCGCGGGTCCTGCGGGTGCTGGGTGTGCGTGTACGAAAAGTGCTGCGAGTGCTGCCCATCACTGCCCCGTTCTCGTCCTGAACGCTGAACGTACGTACTGAGCGCTGTCCCGTGCGCACTGGTCTACGCCCGGCCAGGGAGAACCGGCAAGGGTGCCCGTGCTGTAAACCGGGTGATCGTGACGGGGTCGTGATGCGTCAAGCGGGCGGCGGCTGGAGGGAGTTGGGGCCGACCGGGGAAGGTGCCGGCCCCACGGGCCCCGCCGGCTCTCGTCCAAGAGCGGGGCTTGATGTGGTCACAGGAGCGATGGGACCTCGGTCGCTGATACGGAGCGGGCCGCGCGTTCCAGGGCGCTGGCGAGGAGGGCCAGGTCCGTGGGGCCGTTGCCCAGTTCGCGGACCGGGCGGCGGTCCGGGGGGTCGCCCATGCGGGCCCACTCGAGCGCCACCACGGTGGGCCGCTGCGTCGCGGTACGGGGGATGCGCCCGGTCACCCGCCCCGCCTGCACCTCCACGTCACGCCCGTCCGCCCCGTGCAACACCCCGCGCCCCGGCGCCGGATCCTCGCTCCCGGTCCCCGGTGCGTCGAGCACGACCCGCGGCCGGGCCGCCCACCCTCCGGCCCCGCCGGAGGCGAACGCGGCGACGAGGTGCACCCCGAGCCGCTCCCCGTCCCGCACCACGGCCTCCAGGGCGCGAACGACCGACCCGGCGGCCGGCCGCCCCGGCGAACCGAGCGGCGGCGAGAGCAGCGCGTCCAGGTCGTCCACGACCACCACGAGCCGCGGCAGCGGAGGCCCGGCCTCAGCCCGCTCCCGCGTGGCACCGGGACGGAGCCGCATCGTCGAACTCGACGGCACGTCCACATCCCCGGCGCTCTCGGCGGACGGCGCGCCGCGCTGCGACACGACCCGCCCCGACACGGCCCGCTGCGTGTGCCACTCCGAGAAGTGCGTACGCCCTATGAGCTCGGCCCGCCGCTTCAGCTCGGTGCTCAGCGCCTGGGCGAACTCCCGCATCCGTACGGGGTCGTTGGCGGCGAGGTGCGTCGTGACGTGCGGCAGGTCCGTGCAGACCCGCAGCCCCTCCGCGCGCTCCCCGCCCGACGTCCCGTCGACCAGCACCATCCCGAGCCGGTCGGGACGCTCGGCCGCGGCGAGCGACGCGGCGACCGAACGCAGCAGCTCCGTACGGCCACTGCCCGCGGGCCCCTCGACCAGCAGATGCGGCCCTTCGGCGGCCAGGTCCACGGTCAACGAGCCGCGGGGCCCGGCCCCGAGCACCGCCCAGACCCGACCGCCGAGCGAGTCCGGATCGTCCCCGGCCGCCGCCCAACGCGCCATGAGGGACGCCGGGGTGGCACGGGCGAGCCCCAACTCGTCCAGGAGCCGGGAGGTTTGAGGCAGCGGCGCCGACACGCGCGAGCCCGGCCGGTCGCCGGAACCGCCCACCGCGTCCGTGCGCAGCGGGGCGAGCGCCCGCGCGAACCGCTCCGCCCAGGCGAGCGACACCGCGTCGGCCGTGCCGACCGTGCCGTGCCCGACGAGCTGTCCCTGCGCCGCCCGGTGCAACCGCAGCGTCGTCGCCACATCACCGCTGAGCAGCGCCACGGCCCCGCACGCGCGGAACGCCGGGCTCTCCGCGCACGCCGCCTCGTAGCTCTGCGCGGCCGGGGAGGCGGGCGAGGCGGCGGGCGCCTCGGCGAGGCACACGACGTGGATCCCGGCCGCGGCCCCTTCGGCGGCGAGCCGCACCGTGGCCTCCCGCAGCGAGGCGCTTCCGGGGTCGCCGTCGACCACGACGACCGTGGCGGCGACGGGCTCGTCGGGCGCCTGCGCCGAAGGCCTGAGCCCCGCCGCGTGGTCGTCGAGGCGGCGCAGCAGCTCGTTCGTACGGGCCGCAGCCTGCTCCCGGTCGTAGGCGAGCAGCAGCCGGCAGTCCTGGCCGTGGGCGGGCCGCACCTGGGGCAGCCAGCCGAGCCAGGACCAGTCGGCGACCCGCTCCTCCAGGGAGCGCGCCCGGTCGGTCGAGATCAGCACGAGTTCAAGGCGCTCCGGCGCGTGCAGCGTCGTGAGCTGGGCGACGGCGCAGCGCGCCAGACCCGCGAGCCGCGCGCGCGGCCCCGCGAGCCCCAACGCTCCGGCCTCGGCGAGGCCCACGGTCACCGGCACCGCGGGCAGCAGCCCCACCCCGCCGGGGCCCGGCCGGTCGACGCTGCCGAGCCGCACCGCGAGCGCCTCCGCGTGGCCGGGACCGCGCTCCCACAGCCGCGGCCCGGGGCCGAGCGCGGTGAGCAGCAGCGCGGCCGCGTCGGGCCATGTCTCGGCGGCGCCTGCGAGGGGCCTGGGCTCCTCCTCGTACGCGGGGGCCGCAGCGGGTGCGGCCGGATCGGCGACGGGCTCGGAGCGCTGTGGGGTCCGCAGCACGTGCGGCTCGTGGATCTCGTGCTGCTGGTCGTCCATGTCGTAGCCGTCGTGCTCGTCGCGTTTGCCGCGGCGCAGCAGCCGGGAGAGCCCGCCGCGCTTGCGCGGGGCGCGTGGCAGCGAGGTGCCGCGCGCGGGAGTGCCCACGCGCGTGTCGTCCGCCTCTTCGTCCGCCTCCGGCTCGGGCACCAGTGACCGCGCGCCCCCTTGAGCGGCATCGCTCGCCGCGCCCCAGGCGGAGTCCCCGTACGCGTGCCGGGTCTCCTGCTCGGGGTCGGTGGCAGCGGTCTGCGCGGGCGCGTCCACCGGCTTCTCGGCGAACAGCACCCGTACGTGTCCCTCGCCGTCCGGCGCCGTTCCCAGCGGCCGGGGGCGGGCGGCGTCGCCCGCGACGGAGACCCGCAGCGCCGATTCGCCGAGGCGCACCAGCGAACCGGGGGACAGGCGGACGGGGCGGGAGTCGAGGGCGCGGCCGTCCACCGACGTCCCGTTCGTCGACTCCAGGTCCTCCACGGAGATCCGGCCGTCGTCGCCGAGCGTCACCGCGCAGTGCAGACGGGACACGTCCGGGTCGTCGAGGGAGACGTCCGCGTCGGCGGAGCGGCCGACGCGGATCTGCCCGCCGTGCAGCAGGTGGACGCCGCCGGCGTCGGGACCCGCCACCACATGGAGCTGGGCCGCCGCGTCGTCCGGCTCGGGGCCCGGGTCCACGGGGGCGCCGAGCGCGATCACCGCGCCGTCGATCAGTGGGGGTTCACCTATGACGCAGCGCTGTGCGTCGAGCCGCTCCGTGCCCGCGTACAAGGTCGTGGACCCCGCCTCGCCGCCCGCGACGGCCGTGGCCAGGCCGGAGACGACCGCGGCGAGCGCCGTGCCCGCGGGGGCCGTGACCAGTACGTCAACACCGCGCGCGAGTGTGTCGTCACCACGTGCGAGCATGTCGGGGCGCGTGCCCAGGGGGTCTACGACGGTAAGCCGGATCTGCATCGCCGCCTGCGGTCCCTTCTGCGCGGGCGCCCGGAAACAGAGGGGCTGCCCCGCGGTCCCCCACCGCAGATTCCCCCCACCGCCACGGGCACGTCAGCCAGTGCTGGAGGCATCCTTGCACTTGCCGCTGACAACACGCCCGCCAGCCACCCGTAAGTGATCTTGATTGGTCGGCTCTGCCCGTAAAAGTGCCTGCTCGTTGCCTGCTTGAGATCGGTCACGTCATCCCTCGGCAACCAACGGCCCCAGCCGTGCGTCTTTCCGTCGAACACGGGTAGGTGCCGGGGCCGTACACGAGTGGAGCGGCCGGTGCGGGACCGAACCGAAAGCCACAGAAGATCGACAGTGGGTACCGGAGAATCCGCCACTAGAGTGGGTCGGAACACCCGGAACCAGGTGACCCAAGCAAGTACCGATGCAGGGAGCGCATGACGTGCGGCCGGTAGGCAGCAAGTACCTGCTCGAGGAGCCGCTCGGACGCGGCGCCACGGGCACCGTCTGGCGAGCCCGCCAGCGCGAGACGGCGGGCGCTGAGGCGGCCGTCGCCGGGCAGCCCGGCGAGACCGTCGCGATCAAGGTCCTCAAGGAAGAGCTCGCCAACGACGCGGACGTGGTGATGCGCTTCCTCAGGGAGCGCTCCGTCCTGCTGCGGCTCACCCACCCGAACATCGTGCGGACCCGCGACCTGGTCGTCGAGGGCGAGCTGCTCGCCCTCGTCATGGACCTCGTCGAGGGCCCGGACCTGCACCGCTACCTGCGCGAGAACGGACCGTTCTCGCCGGTCGGCGCCGCGCTGCTCACGGCCCAGATCGCCGACGCGCTCGCCGCGTCGCACGCGGACGGTGTGGTGCACCGCGACCTCAAGCCGGCGAACGTCCTGCTCAAGTGGGACCCCGACGGCGGCGCTGAGATGTACCCGATGCTCACCGACTTCGGCATCGCCCGCCTCGCCGACTCCCCGGGCCTGACCCGCACCCACGAGTTCGTCGGCACGCCCGCCTACGTGGCGCCGGAGTCCGCCGAGGGCCGCCCGCAGACCAGCGCCGTCGACATCTACGGCGCGGGCATCCTGCTGTACGAGCTGGTGACCGGCCGGCCCCCGTTCTCCGGCGGCTCCGCCCTCGAAGTCCTGCACCAGCACCTCAGCGCCGAACCGCGTCGCCCGTCGACGGTCCCTGACCCGCTGTGGACGGTCATCGAGCGCTGCCTGCGCAAGAACCCGGACGAGCGGCCCAGCGCGGAGAACCTCGCGCGCGGCCTGCGCACCGTCGCCGAGGGCATCGGCGTGCACGCGAACAGCGCGCAGATCGCCGCCGCCGAGGGCGTCGGCGCGCTCCTGACGCCGGACCCCACCCCGGCCCAGGTCCCGGGCACCCCCGGCACCTCGGACGCGGACCCGACGCAGGTGCTGCCGAACAACGCGGCGGCCGCGGGCCTCGCCGGGGCGGCAGGGGCCGCGGCCGGCGCCGCGGCGGCGTCGGCGTACGACCCGAACGCGGCCACCAGCGTCATGAACCAGCAGGGCGGCGGCCAGAACGCCGACGCGGCCGACCCGACGGCCGTGCTGCCGCCGATGCCGCAGGGCCCGCCGCAGCAGATGCCCGACGCCTGGGGCGACCAGCTGCGCGCCGCCCGCGACCGCAACGAGCAGACGCAGGTCCAGTACCTCGCCCCGAACGAGGACCCGCTGCGCCGTCGCCCGCAGCGCCAGGTCGCGCGCCCGCAGCAGCCGCAGCAACAGCCCCAGCAGCACCAGCCGCAGCAGTACGCGCAGCGGCAGCCGCAGCAGCAGCCCCAGCAGTACGCGCCGCCGCAGCAGCCGCCGCCCCGCCAGGCCCCGCGCCCGGCACAGGAGCCGCGTGAGCCTCGTGAGCCGCGCCGCCGCAGCCCCAACCGGATGCGGATCCCGGGTCTCGGCTGCCTCAAGGGCTGCCTGTTCATGATCGTGATGCTCTTCGTGGTCAGCTGGCTGGTCTGGGAGTTCACCCCGCTCCAGGACTGGATCGGCACCGGCAAGGGCTACTGGGCCCAGATCTCCGACTGGTTCTCCACGGTGTCCGGCTGGATCGGCGATCTGGGGAGCAAAACCGGCAACTAGGGCCTGTCGTTTGGATCAGGCCGGATCAGGGAGCGGGGGCCGGCACGCACGCTCGCGGCGTTGTCGTCGGTCGCCGACGCTCCGCGTCGACTCCCTCCTCCGCCTTGCGATCGCACGCACCGGCCCCCGCTCCCTGATCCGGCCTGATCCAAACGACAGACCCTAGTCCGTCTTGACGGGCCGTCACGATCGGCCGCCGAAGGGCAACTGGTCGGTGACGTTGGAGATTTGTCGACACCCAGCGGGTGAATTCCCCCTCTGATGCGCAGGTTGGCGTCCGAGCCGCGTAGCTTGGGCGCCAACACGCGTCTGTAGGAGCAGCCTTGGCACGGAAGATCGGCAGCCGGTACACCGCACACCAGATCCTGGGACGCGGCAGTGCGGGCACGGTGTGGCTGGGCGAGGGACCCGAGGGTCCGGTCGCCATCAAACTGCTGCGCGAGGACCTCGCCGCGGACCAGGAACTGGTCGGCCGCTTCGTCCAGGAGCGCACCGCCCTGCTGAGCCTCGACCACGCGCGCGTGGTGGGCGTGCGCGACCTGGTGGTGGACGGCAACGACCTGGCGCTCGTCATGGACCTCGTACGCGGCACCGACCTGCGCACGCGGCTCGACCGCGAGCGCCGGATGCCGCCCGAGGCCGCGGTCGCCGTCGCCGCGGACATCGCCGAGGGCCTCGCCGCCGCGCACGCCGCGGGCATCGTGCACCGCGACGTCAAGCCGGAGAACGTACTCCTGGACATGCAGGGCGAGCTCGGCCCCGGCGGCTCCCACCCCGCCCTGCTCACCGACTTCGGCATCGCCAAGCTGATCGACACCCCGCGCCGCACACGCGCGACGAAGATCATCGGTACGCCCGACTACCTCGCCCCCGAGGTCATCGAGGGCCTGCCCGCGCGCGCGGCCGTCGACATCTACGCGCTCGCGACGGTCCTGTACGAACTCCTCGCCGGCTTCACGCCGTTCGGGGGCGGCCACCCCGGTGCCATCCTGCGCCGGCACGTCACGGAGACGGTGGTCCCGCTCCCCGGCATCCCCGACGAGCTGTGGCAGCTGCTCGTCCAGTGCCTCGCCAAGGCCCCGGCCTCCCGCCTCAGGGCCACCGAGCTGGCCGCGCGCCTGCGCGAACTTCAGCCGATGCTCACGGGTCTGCCCCCGCTCGACGTGGACGAGCCGGAGACGGAGCCCGCCCCCGACGAGCCGGAGCAGCGGACCGAGACGCCGCAGGAGCCCCCGGAGCGGCCCCGCCGCGGCGCCGTCTCCCTGATCCCCGGCTCCGCACCCAAGGACTCCAACCGCGACACCCATACGTCGATGAGGGTCCCGGCACCGGACGAACTGGCCGGCGGCGCCCGCGGCACGGCCCGCGCGCCCCGCGCCCACGGATCGCCCCGCCCCGGCTCGGCCCGTAACCGGCAGTCCGCGCGCCGCAGACGCATCACGCTCGGGGTGGCCGGGCTCGTCCTGGTCGCCGCGGTCGGCGGCGGCGTATGGGCGGCCACATCCTCCGGCTCCGACGAGGCGCCCCCCGCGGACAGCAACAATTCCGCGCCCACAGAGCCTTAGAACAGGCACTGAGGACGGCCGGGGCGGATCACTTGCACCAGCCGTTAGGCTGGTCTTGTGGCAGTCGTCGATGTATCCGAAGAGCTGAAGTCCCTCTCCTCGACCATGGAGTCGATCGAGGCCGTCCTGGACCTCGACAAGCTGAGGGCAGATATCGCCGTTCTCGAGGAGCAGGCGGCCGCGCCGTCCCTCTGGGACGACCCTGAGGCGGCGCAGAAGATCACCAGTAAGCTGAGCCACCTCCAGGCGGAGGTTCGCAAGGCCGAGGCGCTGCGCAGCCGTCTCGACGATCTCGGCGTGCTGTTCGAGATGGCCGAGGAGGAGGACGACCCGGACACCCGTGCCGAGGCCGAGTCCGAGCTCAAGGGCGTGAAGAAGGCGCTGGACGAGATGGAGGTCCGCACCCTCCTGTCCGGCGAGTACGACGCGCGCGAGGCGCTGGTCAACATCCGTGCGGAGGCCGGCGGCGTCGACGCCGCGGACTTCGCCGAGCAGCTGCAGCGCATGTACCTGCGCTGGGCCGAGCGCCACGGCTACAAGACCGACGTCTACGAGACCTCGTACGCGGAAGAGGCCGGCATCAAGTCGACCACCTTCGCCGTCCAGGTCCCGTACGCCTACGGGACGCTCTCCGTCGAGCAGGGCACGCACCGCCTGGTGCGCATCTCGCCGTTCGACAACCAGGGCCGCCGCCAGACGTCCTTCGCGGGCGTCGAGGTGCTCCCCGTCGTCGAGCAGACCGACCACGTCGAGATCGACGAGTCCGAGCTGCGCATCGACGTGTACCGCTCCTCGGGCCCCGGCGGCCAGGGCGTCAATACGACGGACTCCGCGGTCCGTCTGACGCACCTCCCCACCGGCATCGTGGTCTCCTGCCAGAACGAGCGCTCGCAGATCCAGAACAAGGCCACGGCCATGAACGTTCTGCAGGCCAAGCTCCTCGAGCGCCAGCGCCAGGAGGAGCGCGCCAAGATGGACGCCCTCAAGGGCGACGGCGGCAGCTCCTGGGGCAACCAGATGCGTTCGTACGTCCTGCACCCGTACCAGATGGTCAAGGACCTGCGTACGGAGTTCGAGGTCGGCAACCCGCAGGCCGTTCTCGACGGCGAGATCGACGGCTTCATCGAGGCCGGAATTCGCTGGCGCAAGCAGCAGGAGAAGTAACTCCGGGATTCAACGAATTAGAGGCAACTGCCGTTCGACGAGCGGCAGTTGCCTTTCGTTTTTGCCCGCACCGAACTTCAAATGTGCCGCACTTGTGAAGACTGACCTGGCATTTACGTCACAGTCACATGTTCGTATGGCGGTCAACTCCGCCCAAGTGTGGACATAACGTGCGCAACGCCCTTGACGTTGATCCCAAAAGTGGAAAGGCTGGCGCGCGGCATGCGTATTAGTGGGACGCGTGTGAACGGGGGAGGGGTGAACGAGGCCTCTGTTGTCTCCGGTTGAACGCGGTCCCTGGCGCTGCTCCACTGACGATTGGCTACTGGGGGTAGCAGACAGATGACCAAGAAGACGCGGATCCGCGTTGCGCGGATAGCGGCCGGCGCGGTAATTGCGGCCGGTGCCTCGCTGACCGCCGCGGGTGCGGCATCCGCCGCCACCGTTGACGAGAAGAGCGGCGAGACCTGCGGCCCGCTCGGCCTTATTTGCTGGCCCACCGAGGACGACGGCGCGGACGGCGGCGACGAGGGTGAGGACCCGGGCAACGGCATCGCCGGTGTGACCGAGGGCAACACCAACGGCGGCGTCGCCGGTGTGTCCGAGGGCAACACCAACGGTGGCGTCGCCGGCGTCACCGAGGGCAACACCAACGGTGGCGCCACGACCGGTGGCGACGACTCCACCGGTGGCGCGACGACGGGCGGTGACGACTCCACCGGCGGTGCCACGACCGGCGGCGACGACTCCACCGGTGGTAACGGCAACTCGGGTGGTAACGGCAACTCGGGTGGCAACGGCAACTCGGGTGGCAACGGCACCAGTGGCTCGTCCACCGGTGGCGACGACTCCACGGGCGGCGGCTCCAGCACCGGTGGCTCGTCCACCGGCGGTGGCGACAACACCAACCCCGACGGCAACAACAGCCCCGTCGAGCAGGGTCAGGGCAAGGACAGCCTGCAGGACACCGGTTCCGCTCCCGTCGAGCAGACCGGCTCGGGCTCCGGCAACGCCAAGGCCACCGGTGAGCTCGCCGAGACCGGTTCCTCCGGCACCACGTTCCTGGTGATCGGTGCGGCCACGATGATCGCGGGCGGTGTCGGCTTCCGACTCCTGCCGCGCCTCGCGAACAACCGCGGCGGCGCCGCCGCGTAGCACTACGCACAAGCAAAGGGCCCGGAGCCGATCGGCTCCGGGCCCTTTTGCATGTCTGTGTGCGGCGGCTACACCGTCTGATGCGCGAGGAGCGCCATCGCGGCCACGAGCACCGCCACCAGGGCGACCAGCGCCATGGGGCTGAGCGCGGCCAGCGGGTTCTGCTGCTGGAGCCGCTCGCGATTCGCCCGGCACACCGGGCAGCGGCCCTCGCTCACCGGGGCCGCACAGTTCGCGCACACCAATCGGTCGTAGGTCATGCGCTTCTCCTCCTCCCGCGCGGCGGAGCTTGCCACCGGGCACCCCTGGGTTCTCTCCGCTCAACGCTCCGGGAAACGCAACCGTTCCCCCTACCACTGTGCCAGCTTCCCGGAAATTCGGCGCGTCTCCCTGGAAGTACCGCCTCTGACCAGGTACGGGGCGGACAATTCCGGCGCCGTATGCGGCATCACAGCGGGACAAAACGCTCAACGAGGGACGGCGCCTGCGCTCTGTGCGCGGCTTCGCGTATGGTCACGCACACCTACCTCCGGCTACCCGTGGTGCACCCGTGATCCGATTCGACAACGTCTCCAAGGTCTATCCCAAGCAGACCCGGCCCGCCCTCAGGGATGTCTCCCTGGAGGTCGAGCGTGGTGAGTTCGTCTTCCTGGTCGGCTCGTCCGGCTCCGGCAAGTCGACGTTCCTGCGCCTCGTGCTGCGCGAGGAGCGGGCCAGCCACGGCCAGGTGCACGTCCTGGGCAAAGACCTCGGCCGCGTATCCAACTGGAAGGTCCCGCAGATCCGCCGCCAGCTCGGCACGGTCTTCCAGGACTTCCGACTCCTGCCCAACAAGACGGTCGGTGAAAACGTCGCCTTCGCCCAAGAGGTCATCGGCAAGTCCCGCGGTGAGATCCGCAAGTCCGTGCCGCAGGTCCTCGACCTCGTCGGCCTCGGCGGCAAGGACGACCGCATGCCCGGCGAGCTCTCCGGTGGTGAGCAGCAGCGCGTCGCCATCGCGCGGGCCTTCGTCAACCGGCCCAAGCTGCTGATCGCGGACGAGCCGACCGGCAACCTCGACCCGCAGACCTCGGTCGGCATCATGAAGCTGCTCGACCGGATCAACCGGACGGGCACCACCGTGATCATGGCGACCCACGACCAGAACATCGTGGACCAGATGCGCAAGCGCGTCATCGAGCTGGAGCACGGCCGCCTCGTGCGCGACCAGTCGCGCGGCGTGTACGGATACCAGCACTGAGAACCGCGAGAAGTACCGAGAAAGAAAGCTGCGAAAGGCGTTAGTGACGCTATGCGTGCCCAATTCGTTCTGTCGGAGATCGGCGTAGGCCTCCGCCGTAACCTGACGATGACCTTCGCCGTGATCATCTCGGTTGCCCTCTCGCTCGCCCTGTTCGGCGGCTCGCTGCTCATGAGCGACCAGGTCAACCAGATGAAGGGCTACTGGTACGACAAGGTCAATGTCTCGATCTTCCTGTGCAACAAGGGAGACGCAGACTCCGACCCGAACTGCGCCAAGGGCCCGGTCACGACCGAGCAGAAGAACGAGATCCAGCGGGACCTCAAGAAGCTGCCCGTCGTCGACTCCGTGGCGCACGAATCGCAGGACCAGGCGTACAAGCACTACAAGGAGCAGTTCGGCGACTCCCCGCTGGCCAGCTCGCTCACGCCGGACCAGCTCCAGGAGTCGTACCGGATCAAGCTGAAGGACCCGGAGAAGTACAACGTCATCGCGACCGCGTTCAACGGGCGGCCCGGCGTGCAGTCCGTGCAGGACCAGAAGGGCGTGCTCGACAACCTCTTCCGGCTGCTCGGCTACCTGAACTACGCGGCCAGCGCGGTGATGGCGGTGATGCTCGTCGTCGCGCTGCTGCTGATCGTGAACACCGTCCGGGTGTCCGCGTTCAGCCGCCGGCGCGAGACCGGCATCATGCGGCTCGTCGGCGCGTCCGGCTTCTACATCCAGGCGCCGTTCATCATGGAGGCCGCGGTCGCCGGACTCATCGGCGGCGGCATCGCCTGTGTGTTCCTCGCGGCCGGCCAGTACTTCGTGATCGACAACGGCGTGGCCCTCTCCGACAAGCTGCAGCTCATCAACTTCATCGGCTGGGACTCGGTGTTGACGAAACTGCCGCTGATTCTCGCCGTGAGTGTGCTGATGCCGGCGCTTGCCGCGTTCGTCGCGTTGCGCAAGTACCTGAAGGTGTGACGAGAGTCCTTCGCGCCACGGGGCGTCGTGCGGGTCAACGGCCCGTACGGCGCCCTTGGTTGTCCTAGACTCACCGACATGTCAGGTCCGGAGCTGTACTCCACGCCCCGCCGTATCGGCCGCGGGGCGACCCTGACATTGATCTTCATGACGGTCCTCGCGGCGGGCGCCGCGACCGGCTCCTGGCCGGAGGAGCACCGAAAACCCACGGAGAACGCGGACAGTTCGCTCGTCGCCGCGCACGAGAAGCCGATCGTGGGACCGACCGATCCGAGCGACGCGGCGGCCGAGGCGATGGCCGACGGGAAGTCGCCCACGAAGGCCGCCCAGGACGCCGTCAGCCGCAGCGGCGACCGCTGGGGCTCCGTCTACTCGCGAGGCGAGTACGAGGAGTTCGAGCAGTCCCTCGACGGCGAATACACCGGCATCGGCCTGCGGGCCCGTCGCACCGCCGACGGATCGGTGCAGGTCTCCAAGGTCAGGCAGGGATCGCCCGCGCAGCGCGCCGGCATCCGTGAGGGCGACCGGATCGCGGCGATCGACGGCGAGCCGGTCACCGGTCACCCCGTCACCGAGGTCCTCGCGCTCCTGCGGGGCAAGCACGCGGGCACGCCCGTCCACGTAGGCCTGCAGCGCGGTACGCGCGCGTGGAGCGAGACCCTGCGTCGCGCCAACCTGTCGACCGACTCCGTCACCTCCGCGCAGCTGCCCGACGGCGCGGCGCTCGTGAAGGTGAGCGCCTTCACGAAGGGCGTCGGCGACCAGGTGCGCACGGCGGTCGCCGCGGCACCCGCGCGCGCGGGCGTCGTGCTCGACCTGCGGGGCAACTCAGGCGGCCTGGTCACCGAGGCGGTCAGGGCGTCCTCCGCGTTCCTCGACGGCGGGCTCGTGGCGACGTACGACGTACGCGGGGCGCAGCGGGCCCTGCACGCACAGCGAGGGGCCGACACGTCCAGACCGGTGGTCGTGCTCGTCGACAGCGGGACGATGAGCGCGGCCGAGCTGCTCACCGGCGCCCTCCAGGACCGCGGTCGCGCGGTCGTCGTGGGCTCCAGGACCTTCGGCAAGGGCTCGGTCCAGATGCCGAGCCGACTGCCCGACGGCTCCGTGGCGGAGCTCACCGTCGGGCACTACCGCACACCCTCGGGCCGCGCGGTCGACGGCCGGGGCATCACCCCCGATCTGGAGACCGAGGCGGACACCCTGCGGCGGGCGGAGACAGTATTGACTGGCCTCGGGGCCCCCTCGTAGTGCGAAAATGGCCAGCACTATGGCCAAGGCAATGTATGTACCGAAGGAGTCCCAGCCCAAGCAGGGCAAGGGGGCGTCGTCCGAGAAGAAGGACGGCAAGCGCAAGATGGTCGCGCAGAACAAGAAGGCGCGCCACGACTACCTGATCATGGACACCTACGAGGCCGGCATCGTGCTGACCGGCACGGAGGTCAAGTCACTGCGGCAGGGCCGCACCTCGCTGGCCGACGCCTTCGTCCAGATCGACCGGGGCGAGGCCTGGCTGCACAACGCCCACATCCCCGAGTACAACCAGGGCACCTGGACGAACCACGCGGTGCGCCGCAAGCGCAAGCTGCTGCTGCACCGCGAGGAGATCGACAAGCTGGAGTCGAAGTCCGAGGAGACCGGTCACACGATCGTGACCCTGGCGATCTACTTCAAGGACGGCCGGGCGAAGGCCGAGATCGCGCTCGCCAAGGGCAAGAAGGAGTACGACAAGCGGCAGACGCTGCGCGAGAAGCAGGACCGGCGGGACTCGGACCGGGCGATCGCGTCGGCGAAGCGGCGGCAGCGGAACAACGAGCGGATGGGCTGACGCCCGTCCGTCAGGAATACGCTGGCATCGTCGTACGTTGGTCACGTACGATGGGGTTGTTCCTCACGCAGGGACGCCGGATCGAGAGATCCACGGGTCGCAAGGCCCACCTTTGAAAAAACAACATGGGGATGATCGGTTTCGACAGCGGATGTCGAAGCAGGGGAAGCGTGTCGAGGAAGCGGCAATGATCTCGTTAACCATATGTCGCAACCAATAATCGCCAATTCTAAGAGCGATTCCCAGTCCTTCGCCCTCGCTGCCTAATAACAGCGACTGAAGGACCCTAAAAGGGTGTCAGCCCGGGAGTGTTCCCGACCCGGATCCTGGCATAATCTAGGGAACTAAACTTTTCCGTCCGGCCACGGGGCGGAAAAGGAAATCAAACAGTGGCTGGGCCCGTCGGTGACTTGTTCGCGTGATCACCGGGGCCGAGAAAATCGAAGCGAACTGCGCACGGAGAAGCCCTGCTGCTGCACCGTTGGACGCGGGTTCGATTCCCGCCATCTCCACCATCGTTTCATCCCATGCGATACGGGCCCGACTGTTCACACAGTCGGGCCTTTGTCGTTGGCTCAGTTGTGGGTCTTGGCGGGACCCTGCGCTTCCGGGATGCTCCTGTGGCATGAGGAGACGTAAGGGATCGAGATGGGCCCTGCCCGCCGTAGCCGTCGTCGTTGCCGCCACGCTGAGTTGGGGAGCGCCCGCCGGCGCCGATTCCACCCCCAGCGGGCTGCCGGAGGCGATCGACACGATTCTCGGGGACGCGCGGATGGAGGGCGGCGCGGCGAGTGTCGTCGTGGCCGACGCGAAGACCGGGGAGACCCTGTACCAGCACAATCCGACCGGGCGGCTGATGCCCGCCTCCAACACGAAGCTCGCCACCTCCACCGCGGCGATGGGGGTCCTCGGCCCCGACTACCGGTTCGGCACGGACGTGCTCGCCGGTGGGCGGGTGCGGAGCGGGGTGCTCGACGGGGACCTGTATCTGCGCGGCACCGGGGACCCGACCACCCTCGCCGCCGACTACGACAAGCTCGCCGCCGACGTCGCCGCGGCCGGCGTGAAGCGGGTGAGCGGACGCCTTGTCGCCGACGACACCAGGTTCGACGACCACCGGATCGGTGACACCTGGGGAGGCGACGACGAGTCCTCGTACTACGCCGCCCAGATCTCGGCCCTCAGCGTCGCCCCGGACACCGACTACGACACCGGGACCGTCATCGTCGAGGTGAAGCCCGGCGCCAAGGCGGGGGACAAGCCGGCCGTCAGCGTCACGCCGAAGAACCGCTACGTGCACATCGACATGCGGGCGTCCACCGTCGGGGCCGGGGGAGACGACACCGTCGCCGTCGAGCGGCGGCACGGGACCAACACCATCTCCGTGAGCGGCACCGTGCCGGTGGGCGGTGACACCACCAAGGAGTGGGTGACCGTGTGGGAGCCGACCGGGTACGCGGCCTCCGTGTTCCGGGACGCGCTCACCGCGCACGGGGTGAAGGTCGGCGGGTCCACCAAGCTGGGGCGGGCCACGCCCGCGGGCGCGAAGCGGCTCGCCGCGCACGAGTCCATGCCCCTGAAGGACCTGCTGATCCCGTTCATGAAGCTCTCCAACAACATGCACGCCGAGTCCCTCACCAAGGCCATGGGGTACAAGGCGACCGGAAGGCCCGGGAGTTGGGGTGACGGCATCGACGCCGTCGCCGACTATCTGAAGGGCGCCGGGGTCGACGCCACCAAGCTGCGGCAGGTCGACGGGTCCGGGCTCTCGCGCAAGGACAACTTCGCCGCCCGGCAGCTCGCCGACCTCCTCCTCTCCGTACAGGACGAGCCCTGGTACGCCGACTGGTACAAGTCGCTGCCCGTGGCCTGCGACCCGGACCGGTTCGTCGGCGGGACGCTGCGGAGCCGGATGTGCGACACGCCCGCCGCTCTCAACGCCCGGGGGAAAACCGGGTCGTTGACGGGCGCGTCGGCGCTGTCCGGGTACGTGAAGGATGCCGACGGGCGGCTGCTCGTCTACAGCGTCGTCCAGAACAACTACCTCGTCGACTCCGTGAAGCCGCTCGAGGACGCCATCGTCGTGACCCTCGCGAAGTCGACCGCGAAGGAGGCGACGGCCGCCGTGCCGAAGTCCACGCGCGCCGTGCCGGCCGCCGAGCGGGACGGCGACCTGGAGTGCTCGTGGCGCAAGCCGGCCACATGCTGAGCCTCTAGCGGGATCCCTTAGCGGGATCCCTGGCGGGCGGACCGTACGTACGCGTACAGCGCCAGCAGTAGCGCGCACGCCGCCGCCATGACCGGCACCGTGTACGCCGCGGTGGGGCCCCAGTGCTCCACCGCGGCGCCGCCCGTCGCGGAGCCGCAGGCGATGCCCGTGAGGATGCCGGTCACGGCGAGCGTCATGCCCTCGTTCAACTGGCCGGTGGGCGTGCGCTGTTGGACCAGGGTCATGCCGGTCACCATCGTCGGCGCCGTGGCCATGCCCGCGACCAGGAGCGCGCCCCCGAGGACGTACAGGGAGCCGGTGAGCCAGGCGGCGAGCAGGGGCAGCGTCATCAGGGCCGCCATCGCCGCCACGCAGAGCGGATGGCGGCGGGCCGCCGGGCCCGCCGGTCGCCACGCCCCGTAGGCCAGGCCCGCGGCGCAGGAGCCCGCCGCCTGGAGCGCCAGGATGCCGCCCGCCCACACCTTGTGGCCCTGCGCGTCGGCGAAGGCGACGGTGACCACTTCGAGCGAACCGAAGATCGCGCCCGTGGCGAGGAAGGCGAGCAGCAGAGGCGGCATGCCACGCGCGCGTAGCGGCGTTTTCGTCGCCTTCGTACGCGCGTGGGGCGGCGGTTCCGTCGTCCGTTGCGCGGCGAAGATCAGTACGCCGGTCACCATGAGCACGACGCTGACCAGGGTGCCCGCCTCCGGGAACAGCGAGCCGCACAGGAAGGCGGCCGCTACGGGGCCGAGCATGTAGCAGAGCTCGTCCGCCGCCTGCTCGAAGGAGTTTGCCGTGTGCAGGGCGTCCGGGGTCTCCTTGAGGAGGTGCGCCCAGCGGGCCCGGGACAGGCCGCCCGTGTTGGGGGTCGTCGCGGACGCCAAGTAGGAGGCGAACAACGTCCAGTTGGGCGCCTCGAAGTGCACGCACAGGAGCAGGGCGAGCGAGCCGCAGGCCGATATGACGGTGGCCGGGACCGCGATCCGTGCCTGCCCGTGGCGGTCCACGAGGCGCGCCGTCCACGGTCCGACGAGCGCGTTGGCGACCAGACCTGTGGCGGTGACGGCGCCCGCGAGCGCGTACGAGCCGCGCGAGCCGGAGATCATGATCACCGCGCTGATGCTGAACATCCCTTGCGGGAAGCGGGCGATGAGGTTGCCGAGGGTGAAGGCGCGGGCGCCGGGGATGGCGAACAGCCGGGTGTAGGACGTGGCGGCGGAGGACGTGGGAGCGGTGGACGTGGGAGCGGTGGAGGTGGAGCCGGTGGACGTGGGAGCAGTGGGCATGCGAAGAGCGTCGCCGCAGGTCACGTGCGGGGTCCAACACTTACTCGGTGCCGATTCACGCTCCTGTGTTGTTAATTTTCACGCGCCTGCGTTGTAAGTTCGCCCGATGCCTCCAGCGAACGTCGAACCCCGCCTGCTGCGCGCCTTCCTCGCCGTCGCCGACGAGCTGCACTTCACCCGCGCCGCCGCCCGGCTCTACGTCGCCCAGCAGGCGCTCAGCCGCGATATCCGGCGCCTGGAGCGGGAGTTGGGCGTCGACCTCTTCGGCCGCACCACCCGGCAGGTGACGCTCACCACGGACGGGGCCCGGCTGCTGCCGCACGCGCGGCGCGTGATCGCGGCGCAGGACGAGCTGCTCACGGCCTTCACCGGGCCCGCCGCCACCGACCGGCCGTTGCTCGTCGATATCAACAGCCCGGGTCTCGCGCACGAGCGGGTGCTCGCGCGCGCCCGTGAACTCGCCCCGGACCACGAGCTGATGGCCCGCTACGAGAGCGGCCTGACCGGCGCCGCCGCCGAACTCCTGGCCGGGCGGCTCGATGTGTCCTTCGGCCGGTTCGCCGGGCTCGACCCGGCAATGCGTGCGCGGCTCTCCCAACAGCCCGTGCGCTACGAGCCGATGGCGATCATGCTGCCCGACGACCATCCGCTGGCGGCGCTCGACGCCGTGCCCCTTGGCCTTCTGGCCGGTGAGTCGGTCTACGCGGGCGCCGGCAACCCCCGCACACCCGAATGGACTGATCTGGCCCGGCAGTTGTTCGAGGGCCGGGGCATCCGTGTCGCGCCGCCGGCGCCGCTCGCCATCGGCAAGAAGGAGTTTCGGCGGATCATGGACAAGTATCGAAATCCGGTCCTCACCGGAGTGGATTTTCCGGCCATGCCGGGTTCGGTGCTGCGACCGCTCGTCGACCCCGTGCCACTGTCACCCGTGTCACTCGTGTGGCGAAAGGGGCGTAAACACCCCGGAATCGCGGCACTTCGGGCCGCCGCGACCGCCGTCGCGGCGGAGAACGGATGGCTTGAACGCCCCGCGGAGGCGTGGATTCCAGCCACAGATGTGCAGGTTATGTTGAGTCGTGAATGAGGTGTGTGCGTGGGTGTCACTGGTGTGCGCTACATTCTGGGTTTGGGTGCGATGTGATAGTGGGGGCGCTCGGATCGGGTGGGGGCCCGGTTCGACCGGCGAAAGCCCCACCGTCGCCCGCGCACTCATGAACGTGTCCTTGGGGGGATGTGCGTACGGTGGAGAACTCGCGAGAAGACGGCCTGTCGGGGCCGACCCATGACCCGCACGAGGTGACGGTTCAACTCGACGTCTCAGGGCGTCAGTTGGGCGGTCCGGTCGGCGTGAGACCGGGCGAGGGCGGGAGCGGCGCAGGCGGCGGTGAGGGTCGGGCGGGCCGAGAAGGCGCCGACGACAAGGAACTCCCCGTCTTCGTCGACGACTCGGGGCGGCGCGGCCGCAATTTCCGCCGTTTCGGGGTGGCCGCGGGCCTGGCCATCGCGGTCTACGCGGTTGTCATCGTGGTCACCGTCTTCTCCGGCAACTCCGACGCGCCGTGGCTGCCGATGCCCGCCGAGGGCAAGGGCGCGGGCAAGGTCGGCACCAGGTCGTCCGAGCCCACTCCGTCGACGTCGACGGCGCAGTCTCCGGGTGCCACCCCGGAGTCGAGCGTCACCGGCAGCGCCGTGCCGGGCGCCTCCGCCGCGCCCGGCGCGAGTGCGTCGCCGTCGGCCGGGGACAGCGCCTCCGGGAAGCCGTCCACCGGGACCTCGCCGTCCGGCAGGCCGACGGGCGGCAAGACGACACCGCCCGTCGATCCGTCAGGCCCGGCCGACAGCGACGAGCCGTCGACGGACCCGTCCGAGCCGACCGACCCGACGACGCCGCCGGACGACACCGTGAGCGACCCCGCAGGGGGTCCCGGGACCGACGGCTCGGAAACCCTCGCCGAAGGCGGCCTCGTACAGCTGCTCGTGGCGCCCCTCGTCCAGCCCCTGGACAGCCTTGTCCAGCCTCTGGGCAGCCTTGTCCCGTCCCTGGAAAGCAGCGTCCTGTAGATGTCCGACCGCTCACGCCACGCACGGGTCGGTGCCCGCAGGCGCCGCCTTCCGCTGCGCTATCTGCTGCCCTCGCTCCTGCTCGTCGCGATGATCACGATGCTGATGCTGCGCGGCTACGTCCACAGCGAGATCCTCGCCGACCACCGCATCCGCCCCGAGGCGGCCACCGACAAGGTGCCGGAGAAGATCCTCGACGGCGGGCCCGTCATCGACACCAGGGGCGGCCAGGAGACCAGCCGTTCCATAGGCAAGCACCAACTGGTGCTCACCTTCGACGACGGCCCCGACCCGGAGTGGACCCCGAAGGTCCTCGACGTCCTCAAGAAGCACGACGCGCACGCCGTCTTCTTCGTCACCGGCACCATGGCCTCGCGCTATCCCGACCTGGTGCGCCGCATGGTGGACGAGGGGCACGAGGTCGGCCTGCACACCTTCAACCACCCCGATCTCTCCTACCAGTCGAAGAAGCGGATCGACTGGGAGCTGTCGCAGAACCAGCTGGCGCTCGAAGGCGCGGCAGGCGTGCGCACCTCCCTGTTCCGGCCGCCGTACTCCTCGTTCGCCGACGCGATGGACGACGCGTCGTGGCCGGTGACCAAGTACATCGGCTCGCGCGGCTACATCACGGTCGTCAACAACACGGACAGCGAGGACTGGAAGCGCCCCGGCGTCGACGAGATCATCCGCCGTGCCACGCCCAAGGACGGCAAGGGCGCGATCGTCCTGATGCACGACTCCGGCGGCAACCGCTCGCAGACCGTCGCTGCGCTCGACCGCTTCCTGCCCGGACTCCAGGGCGAGGGCTACAAGTTCGCCAGTCTCACCGAGGCCCTCGGCATGCCCGGCGCGCACACGCCCGTCAGCGGCGTCGAGCTGTGGAAGGGCAAGGCGTGGGTCTACGCGGTGGGGGCCTCGGACAACATCACGGGCGTCCTCGTCGTCGGCCTCGCCGTCATCGGCGTCCTCGTCATGTCCCGCTTCGGCCTGATGCTGATCCTGTCCGCGGTGCACGCGCGCCGGGTGCGCCGCAAGGGCTTCGCATGGGGCCCCCAGGTCACCGAGCCGGTCTCCGTCCTCGTACCGGCCTTCAACGAGGCCAAGTGCATTGAGAACACGGTCCGTTCGCTGACCCTGAGCGAGCACCCCATCGAGGTCGTCGTGATCGACGACGGGTCGACGGACGGCACCGCGCGCATCGTGGAGAACATGCGGCTGCCCGGCGTCCGCGTCGTCCGCCAGCACAACGCGGGCAAGCCCGCGGCCCTCAACAGAGGCCTGGCCAACGCCCGGTTCGACCTCGTCGTGATGATGGACGGCGACACCGTCTTCGAACCGGCCACCGTGCGCGAGCTGGTCCAGCCGTTCGGCGACCCGGGCGTCGGCGCCGTCGCGGGCAACGCGAAGGTGGGCAACCGGGACTCGCTGATCGGCGCGTGGCAGCACATCGAGTACGTGATGGGCTTCAACCTCGACCGCCGCATGTACGACATCCTGCGCTGCATGCCGACGATCCCCGGCGCGGTCGGCGCCTTCCGCCGCAGCGCCCTGGAGCGCGTCGGCGGGATGAGCGACGACACGCTCGCCGAGGACACCGACGTCACGATGGCGCTGCACCGCGACGGCTGGCGCGTCGTCTACGCCGAGAAGGCGCGGGCCTGGACCGAGGCCCCGGAGACCGTCCAGCAGCTGTGGTCGCAGCGCTACCGCTGGTCGTACGGGACGATGCAGGCCATCTGGAAGCACCGCAGGGCCCTGGTCGACCGCGGCCCCTCGGGACGCTTCGGCCGCGTCGGCCTCCCGCTGGTCTCGCTCTTCATGGTGCTGGCCCCGCTGCTCGCGCCGCTGATCGACATCTTCCTCCTCTACGGGCTCGTGTTCGGCCCCACGGAGAAGACCGTCGGCGCCTGGTTCGGCGTGCTCGCGATCCAGGCGATCTGCGCCGCGTACGCCTTCCGGCTCGACAAGGAACGCATGACGCACCTGATATCCCTCCCGCTCCAGCAACTCCTGTACCGGCAGCTGATGTACGTCGTGCTGCTCCAGTCCTGGATCACCGCGCTCACCGGCGGCCGGCTGCGCTGGCAGAAGCTGCGCCGCACCGGCGTGGTGGGCGCAGGGCCCGGCGGCCGGGTGCCGCACCAGCGGACGAGCTCCGTCTCCGGTGACGAGCGGAGGCCGGTGGCATGACGCATCCGACGAACGGCGGGAACGGCGAGGGCGTGGACGAGCCCTCGGCGCAGGGAAGTTGGTTCGCCAAGCCGGAGCACGGCCGAACCCTGGGCGTCTCCGAGGCCGGATGGCCGGCCGTGCCGCCCGCCAGGACCGGCGCGACGCCGCCCCGCGGACCCGGCGGCGGCCCGGTGCTCACCGACGCGGTGGCCACCGGGGGAGTGGCGGCCGAGGCGACCGCCCGGTTCCCCGAAGTACTCCAGCGGGCCGAAGCCACCAGCCCGCTGCCGGAGGCGGAGGGCCCGCCGCCGGAGGCGGCCCCAGCGCCCAAGAAGCCCGGCCGGGACCGCTACCTCGACCTGCTGCGGTCCGTCGCGCTCGTCCGGGTCATCGCCTACCACCTGTTCGGCTGGGTCTGGCTCTCGGTCGTCTTCCCGTCCATGGGCGTGATGTTCGCGCTCGCCGGATCGCTGATGGCGCGCTCCCTGAGCAGGCCCGCGCTGAGCGTCGTACGAGGGCGGCTGCGGCGCCTCCTCCCGCCGATGTGGCTGTTCAGCGCGCTGGTGCTGCCACTCCTTTTCATCGGCGGCTGGAACCCGGGCAAGGACCCCGACACCGGCGGCGGCGCCTGGGGCTGGCTCGGCATCGTCAACTACGTGATCCCGATCGGCGCCCCCGCCTACCCGTGGGAGATCGCCAACCCGCCCGGCTTCCTGGAGACCACGTGGGCCGAGCAGGGCATCGGCCCGCTCTGGTACCTGCGCGCCTACATGTGGTTCGTGCTCGCGTCCCCGCTGCTGCTCAAGGCGTTCCGCAAGCTGCCGTGGGCGACGCTGTGCGCGCCGCTCGCCCTCACGGCCGTGATCGGCACGGGCCTGGTGGAGATCCCCGGCCGTACAGGGGAGGCCGTCACCGACTTCGCCGTGTACGGCAGCTGCTGGGTCCTCGGCTTCGCGCACCAGGAGGGCGTGCTGCAGAAGGTGCCGCGCTACGCCGCGGTGTCCGGCGCCGCGCTGCTCATGGGCTTCGGCCTGTGGTGGGCCTCGGGCCACCTGTCCGAAGAGGGCTGGGATCTGAACGAGATCCCGCTGGCCCAGGCGACCTGGTCCCTCGGATTCGTCGTCATCCTGCTCCAGTACGCGCCGTCCTGGCAGCAGCTGCCGGGCCGGCTCGCCCGCTGGGACCGCCTGGTGACGTTGGCCAACAACAGGGCCGTCACGATCTATCTGTGGCACAACCTGCTCATCATGGCGACGTTCCCGCTGATCGACCTGCTCTACGAACTGCCGTTCATGGACGACAAGTTGAGCTCGGCGCTGGACTCGACGTACATGCTCTGGTCGTTCGTCCTCATCTGGCCGCTCATCGGCCTCGCGATCGTCGCCACCGGCTGGGTCGAGGACCTGGCCGCGAAGCGCAAACCTCGCCTGTGGCCGGACGGCCGCCGGAGCGGCGGCTCGGGGAGCCGGCGCAAGTAAGGGTCGGCGCGCGGAGGGTGAGGCGCAGGGTGGAGCCTCACCCCCGCCCCGCCCTCCAGGTGAGCGCAAAGTTCCCCCGTGGTCACTTCGCGCCACGAAGCGGAAATCCCGCCTCCCTACCTTCGGTCACACAGACGCGAACCGTGACCTGGAGGCGTGAGATGCCTGGCCCCAAGGAACAGACCCGGAGCCGGAACTGGATCGAGCGATGGGATCCCGAGGACGAAGTGTTCTGGGAGGAGACGGGGGCGAAGGTGGCCCGGCGCAACCTCGCCTTCTCCGTCCTCTCCGAACACATCGGATTCTCCATCTGGACCCTGTGGTCGGTGATGGTCCTGTTCATGGGGCCCGAGTACGGGATCGACCCGGCGGGGAAGTTCTTCCTCGTGTCGATGGCGACGCTGGTGGGGGCCTTCGCGCGCGTGCCCTACACGTTCGCCGTCGCGGTCTTCGGCGGCCGCAACTGGACGATCGTCTCGGCGAGCATGCTGCTGGTGCCGTCGATCGCCGCGTTCGCGGTGATGGAGCCGGGCACCTCGTACACCACCTTCATGTGGTGCGCGGCGCTCACCGGCGTCGGCGGCGGCAACTTCGCCTCCTCCATGACCAACATCAACTCCTTCTTCCCGCTGCGGAAGAAGGGCTGGGCGCTCGGCCTGAACGCGGGCGGCGGCAACATCGGCGTCCCCGTCATCCAGCTCGTCGCGCTCGCCGTGATCGGAGCGAGCGGCGGGCCGCGCGTGCTGCTCGGCATCTACATCCCGCTGATCGTCGTCGCGACGGTCTGCTCCGCGCTGTTCATGGACAACCTGGCGACCGTGAGGAACGACACCGGCGCCGCGAAGGAGGCCGTGCGCGACGGCCACACCTGGATCATGTCGTTCCTCTACGTAGGGACGTTCGGCTCCTTCATCGGCTACTCCTTCGCCTTCGGCCTCGTCCTGCAGACCCAGTTCGGCCGTACGCCGCTCCAGGCGGCCGGCGTCACTTTCATCGGCCCGCTGCTCGGCTCGCTCATCCGGCCCGTCGGCGGCAAGCTCGCCGACAAGTACGGCGGCGCGCGCATCACGCTGTGGAACTTCGTCGGTATGGCCCTCGCCACGGCCGTCGTGATCCTGGCCTCGGTCGAGAAGTCGCTCACCCTGTTCACCGTCGCGTTCATCGCCCTGTTCGTACTGAGCGGGCTCGGCAACGGGTCGACGTACAAGATGATCCCCGGCATCTTCCAGGCGAAGGCGCTGGCCAAGGGGCTCACCGGCGAGGAAGCGGCCGCGTACGGGCGGCGGCTCTCCGGCGCCTCCATGGGGCTGATCGGCGCGGTCGGCGCGCTCGGCGGGCTCGGCATCAACCTGGCGTTCCGGCAGTCCTTCCAGACGGCCGGCACCGGCACCGGGGCGTTCGTCGCCTTCCTCGTCTTCTACGCCGTGTGCTTCGCCGTGACCTGGGCCGTATACCTTCGCCGCTCGGCGTCGCGCACCGTCGCGAGCTCCACGGCGGAGACGAAGCCGCAGCTCAGCTACGCGGAGGTGTGACATTGGCTCCCGTAACACGTACGCAATAACGTTGATCCGGGGCCGACACGGAGCGTTGACAAGCTCGGACCACGCGCCGGTGGGCCCGGTACACGGAAAAACGTCGAGCGGGGCGAGAACCAGCATGGACGAGGAACAGCAGGCCACGAGGCCGGAGCAGGCCCACGGGCCGCTCGCGGGCTTCACCGTGGGCGTCACCGCGGCGCGCCGCGCCGACGAACTGGGCGCGCTGCTCCAGCGGCGCGGGGCCTCGGTGCAGCACGCGCCCGCCCTGCGGATCGTGCCGCTCGCGGACGACAGCGAACTCCTCGTCGCCACCAAGGAGCTGATCGACCACGCGCCGGACGTGGTGGTGGCCACCACCGCCATCGGCTTCCGCGGCTGGGTCGAGGCCGCCGACGGCTGGGGCCTGGGCGAGGATCTGCTCGCGCGCCTTCGTGGCGTCGAGCTCCTCGCGCGCGGCCCGAAGGTGAAGGGAGCGGTGCGGGCGGCCGGCCTCACCGAGGAGTGGTCGCCCTCGTCCGAGTCGATGGCCGAGGTCCTGGAGCGGTTGCTCGACGAGGGCGTCCAGGGGCGGCGCATCGCGGTGCAGCTGCACGGCGAGCCGCTCCCCGGGTTCGTCGAGGCGCTGCGCGAGGCGGGCGGCGAAGTGGTCGGCGTCCCCGTCTACCGCTGGCTCCCGCCGCAGGACATAGGGCCGGTCGACCGCCTCCTCGACGCCACGGTGTCGCGCGGCGTGGACGCGCTGACGTTCACCTCGGCCCCCGCCGCGCAGGCGCTGCTGCGTCGCGCGGAGGAGCGGGGCCTTGAGGCGGAGCTGCTCGCAGCCCTGCACCACGACGTGCTCGCGGTCTGCGTCGGCCCGGTGACGGCCGTGCCGTTGCAGGCGCGGGGCGTGGACACGGTGCAGCCGGAGCGCTTCCGGCTCGGTCCGCTGGTGCAGCTGCTGTGCAAGGAACTGCCCGCGCGCGCGCGTACGTTGCCGATCGCGGGCCACCAGATGCAGATCCGCGGGCAGGCCGTGGTGGTGGACGACGAGCTGCGCCCGGTGCCGCCCGCGGGCATGTCACTGCTGCGGACGCTGGCGCGGCGCCCCGGTTGGGTGGTGTCCCGCGCGGAGCTGCTCCGCGCGCTGCCGGGCGCCGGCCGCGACGAGCATGCGGTGGAGACGGCGATGGCCCGGCTCAGGTCGTCCCTGGGGACACCGAAACTGATTCAGACGGTGGTCAAGCGGGGGTACCGGTTGGCGCTGGACCCGGCGGCGGACGCGAAGTACGCGGACATTTAAAGCCCCTGCGGCGATTGAGCAGCGGGGTCCGGGGCGGAGCCCCGAGAGCGTGCGCCGGACGGGCCGAAGGATTGGGGCTCTGCCCCATACCCCGCTGCTCAATCGCCGCAGGGGCTTGATCGGAGCCCCCGCACCAAGCACCCGAGTGCCCCCGTGCACAGCACGGCCCGCACCACGTTCCACGCCACCCACGGCCCCTCGAACTCCTCCCTCACCCGCGCCGGATCGGAGATCCTCGCGGGGGAGCCGGCCGCGGCCAGCGCGTCGTTCAGCGGCACGTTCACCGTCATCGTCAGCAGGAACGCCACCGCGTAGCAGGCCAGCGCCGCGAACACCCAGCCGCGCGGCCCCTGTTGACCTCGCACCCGCCAGGCCGCGTATCCGGTGAACACCAGCGCCCCGATGAAGCTCAGGAAGAACACCGGGTTCTGGATGACGTCGTTGATGTGCTGCGTCACCTCGATGTACGTACGGTCGCCGCTGCGCGCCAGGCCGGGCATCACGGCGCACGCGAACACGTAGAACGACCCTGCCGCCAGTCCCATGGCGACCGTGGCCGCCCCCAGTACCCATCCCGTGAAACGCGTCGATGTCGTCATGGCCCCAGTCAAGCCGCGGACCGTGCCGCCCCGACATCGTCGATCCGCGCAACCCCATGCGCGAGCGTCCAGGGGCCCGCGTACCGTACCGGCATGCTGATCACCCCCGACATAGAGCTCCGCCGCGCCGTCCCCGAGGACGCCCAGGCGTTGGCCGACGCCGTGGTCCGGAACCGGGAGTTCATGAAGACCTGGGAGCCGTACCGCTCCGAGGAGTACTACACGGCGCGGGAGCAGGCCGAGCGGATCGCCGAGCCCGGTGGGGCGTTGTGGCTGTTGTTCGACCGGTCCGCCGACGGGCGTGTGGTCGGCCGCGCCGCGCTCAACGGCATCCACCTCGGCCCCCTGTGCAGCGCCAGCCTCGGCTACTGGGTCGATTCCGACTACCGGGGCCGGGGCCTGATCCCCGCCGCCGTGGAGGAGGTCTGCCGCGCCGCCCGCGACGAAATGGGCCTGCATCGCGTGGAGGCGGGCACGCTCACGGACAACGAGGCGTCCCAGCGCGTGCTCGCCAAGTGCGGCTTCGTCCGGTACGGGCTCGCGCCCAAGTTCCTCCACATCAACGGAGGTTGGCGCGACCACGTCCTGTTCCAGCGGATCCTCCACGACGATCCTCCGGCGTACGGCCGCGGCTAGGCCGTCAACTCCGGTTCCGGCAGCGGGGGTTCCGGCCACGCCCGCGGGCGGGCACTGTAGAGGGCATGGCAGCAGTACCCACAGGGCCCCACCCGCCTGCCCCTGCCCCCTACGAGTTGCGCTTCGACTCCGGGCGTCTCTGCCTGGACCTCGTCGCGACCGCGCACCCCGACGAACGCCTCACGAGCCCCGACCTGCTGCGCGCCTGGCTGGTCGGTGCGGGGCTCGTCCCGGACGCCGCCGCGCTGGCGGACCGCTCGCCCGCCTGGCTCGCGGCCTTCCGCGAACTGCGCGCGCACATAGCCCATTTGGTCCGCGGCGAACTCTCCGGCCGCCCGGTCCCCGGCGCCCTGGAACGGGTCAACCTGCTCGCCCGCGCGGCCCCGCCCGCACCCCGCGCCGTACGCGCGGCCGACGGCACCCTCGTCCGCTCCCTGCACATCGAACCCGGCTGCCCGGCCCTGCTCGCGGCCGTCGCGCGGGACGCCATCGACCTCCTCACCGACCCCACCGTCCGCGGCTCCCTGCGCCAGTGCGAGGGCGACAACTGCCCCATCATCTACCTCGACATGTCCCGTGGCCGCAGGCGCCGTTGGTGCTCCAGCGAGGTGTGCGGCAACCGTGAGCGGGTGGCCAGACATCGACGTAGGGCGGCGGCGTTGGCCAGGGCCTGAGTCGACTTCCGTAACTCCCTTTGAACATCCGCGAGTTCGTCTGCGTATCCCTCCCGTGAGCCCAGCCGAGAGACATGGCCGAACAGGGGACACCGGAGGTAGGCGTGCGCAAGGATTCCGCCGTGGCCGATGAACGCCCGCCCCGGGCCCGACATCGTGCGCCCCGGCCGCCCGAGCCGGACGAGGAGCTGATGCGCGCGCTCTACGCCGAGCACGCACGGCCGCTTCTGGCCTATGTGCTCCGCTTGGTGGCGGGGGACCGGCAGCGCGCGGAGGATGTCGTACAGGAGACGCTCATCCGTGCCTGGAAGAACGCCGGACAGCTCAACCGAGCGACCGGTTCGGTACGCCCCTGGCTGGTGACGGTCGCCCGGCGCATCGTCATCGACGGCCACCGCAGTCGGCAGGCCCGGCCGCAGGAGGTCGATCCGTCGCCGCTGGAGGTCATCCCCGCGGAGGACGAGATCGACAAGGCGTTGTGGCTGATGACCCTTTCCGACGCGCTGGAGGACTTGACCCCGGCCCACCGGGAAGTACTCGTGGAGACGTACTTCAAAGGACGTACGGTCAACGAGGCGGCCGAGACGCTCGGCATCCCCAGCGGCACGGTGCGCTCGCGGGTCTTCTACGCGCTGCGCTCGATGAAGCTGGCGCTGGAGGAGCGGGGGGTGACGGCATGACGACGGGCCACGGATCGTACGGTCCCTTCGGCCATGAGCAGGCGGGCGACGTGCACGAGACCGTCGGCGCCTACGCGCTCGGCATCCTCGACGACATCGAGGCGAGCGCCTTCGAGGCACACCTGGCGACGTGCGAGCGGTGCGCGCGGAACCTGGAGGAGTTCGCGGGCATGGAGCCGATGCTCGCCGCCCTCGCCGACCTGCCGGCCGAGCGCGGCGCACCCCGGGAGCCGACCCCGCAGATCGGCGACTCCCTCGCGGCCCGCCCGAGCCCCCGCCTCGCGGAGTCCCTCGCCGACGAACTGGGGCGCCGCCGCGCGAAGAAGCGCAGGCGCGGCCTCTACCTGGTCGCGGCCGCCGCGGCCCTGATCATCGGCGGCCCGCTGACGGTGATGGCGGTGACGGACGACGGCGGCAACAACACCGTCGCGGAACCGCACTCCACCAGCCCCGCCAAGGACGCCTTCTTCAACCACATGACCGACAAGGTGAAGGCCACCGACGCCACCACGAACGTCACGGCGACGATCGGCATGGAGAAGAAGGCCTGGGGCACCCACACCGTCCTGGAACTGAAGAACGTCAAGGGCCCGCTGAAGTGCTCCCTCGTCGCGGTCGGCAAGAACGGCGAGCGCGAGACGGTCACCACCTGGGCCGTCCCGAAGTGGGGCTACGGCATCGACGACAGTGCGAACGCGAACGCGAAGCATCCCCTGTACGTGCACGGGGGCGCGGCCTTCGACCGGGGCCAGATCGACCACTTCGAGGTCGAGACGCTCGACGGAAAGCGGCTCGTGGAGGTGAACGCCTGACCGTACGGCGCCGCACGTAGCCCTACGGGGCCCCTTTCGCGTACCTTTGACGGCTGCCCAGCACGTCAGAAGGGGGCCCGGTGGCCGCTCAGGCTCCGCACGATTCAGCGGTGAAATCGGATACGAGTTCAGGTGGGGTCGAGTCCGCGGATTCGGTCCGCGACCGCGAGCTCGGCGTCGAACAGAACCATCTCGACGCCGTCTACCGACGCCTCGAAGAGAAGATCCACGAGGCCGAGTTCCTGATGGAGGACGCCACCAAGCGCGGCCAGGTCGGCACGCCCGGCGCGCTCGCCGAGCGCGACGCGCAGGTCTTCCGCGCGGGCATCCACCTCAACCGCCTCAACAACGAGTTCGAGGACTTCCTCTTCGGCCGCATCGACCTGCTCCAGGGCAAGGACGGCAAGAAGGGCCCGGACGGCGCGTACACGGCGATCGAGCCGGCCGACGGCGCCGTCCGCGAGGACAACACGGCCGACATCGCCGAGACGCTGCACATCGGCCGTATCGGCGTGCTCGACGCGGACTACTCGCCGCTCGTCATCGACTGGCGCGCCCCGGCCGCCGCCCCCTTCTACCGCTCCACACCGGTCGATCCGGGCCGCGTGGTGCGCCGCCGCGTCATCCGCTCCAAGGGCCGCAAGGTGCTCGGCGTGGAGGACGACCTGATGCGCCCGGAGCTGACGGCGTACCTGGACGGCGAACACCTGCCCGCCATCGGCGACGGCGCGCTGATGGCCGCCCTCGGCCAGGCCCGCAGCCACTCGATGCGCGACATCGTCGCCTCCATCCAGGCCGAGCAGGACCAGGTCATCCGGGCCCCCGCCGCGTCCGTGACGTACGTAGAGGGCGGCCCCGGCACCGGCAAGACGGCGGTGGCGCTGCACCGCGCCGCGTACCTCCTGTACCAGGACAGGCGCCGCTACTCGGGCGGCATCCTGATCGTCTCGCCGACCCCGCTCCTGGTCGCCTACACCGAGGGCGTGCTGCCCTCGCTCGGCGAGGAGGGCCAGGTCGCGATCCGCGCGGTCGGCTCGCTGGTCGACGGCGCGGAGGCCACGGTCTACGACTCCCCGGCGGTGGCCCGCGTCAAGGGCTCGTCGCGGATGCTGAGTGTGCTCAGGAAGGCCGCACGGGGAGCCCTGGAGAGCGGGCGCCCGAAGCAGCCCGCCCAGGAGCAGCTGGCGTTCGGGGACTTCGGCGACGAGGAGCCGGAGGCCGCCACGGGGGAGACCCCCACCCGGCTCCGCGTCGTCGCCTTCGGCCGCCGCCTGGAGCTGGACGCGGACCGGCTGAACCGGATCCGGCAGGCCACCCTCGGCGGCACCGCCCCCGTCAACCACCTGCGCCCGCGCGCCCGCAAGCTCCTCCTCGACGCCCTGTGGGACCAGTCGGGCGCCGGGAGCCGGCACTCCGACCCCGAGCTCGCGGCCGAACTGCGCTCCTCCTTCGACGAGGACGTCACGAGCGAGGACGAGTTCCTCCGCTTCCTCGACGCGTGGTGGCCCGAGCTGACGCCCCGCGCGGTCCTGTCCGCCATGTCCGACGAGCGGCGCCTGGGCCGCTGGGCCCGCCGCATCCTCAACCCCGGCGAGGTCCGCAAGCTCGCCAGATCGTTGCGCCGCGACGCCCTCTCGGTCCACGACGTCGCCCTGCTCGACGAGCTGACCGCCGTACTCGGCGCCCCGGCCCGCAAGAAGAAGAAGAAGCGCGAGTACGACCCGCTCGACCAGCTCACCGGCCTGGAAGAGCTGATGCCGCAGCGCGAGGAGTCCCAGCGCGAGCGCGCCGAGCGCCTCGCCCAGGAGCGCACCGAGTACGCGCACGTCATCGTCGACGAGGCGCAGGACCTCACGCCGATGCAGTGGCGGATGGTCGGCCGCCGCGGTCGGCACGCGACGTGGACGATCGTCGGCGACCCCGCCCAGTCCTCCTGGTCCGACCCGGACGAGGCGGGCGCCGCCCGCGACGAGGCCCTCGGCTCCCGGCCCCGCCGCCGCTTCACCCTGACCGTGAACTATCGCAACCCGTCCGAGATCGCCGAGCTGGCCGCGAAGGTCCTGGCACTCGCGATGCCCGGCTCCGAGTCCCCTTCGGCGGTCCGCTCGACGGGCGTCCAGCCGCGCTTCGAGGCCGTACGGGACAGGACCGGGGACACCGTCAGGGCGGAGGCCGCCCGGCTCCTGGAGCAGGTCGACGGCACGGTCGGCGTCGTCGTGGCGATGAACCGCCGGGACGAGGCGGCCCGTTGGCTCTCCGGGCTCGGCGAGCGCGTCGTGGCGCTCGGCTCCCTGGAGGCCAAGGGGCTGGAGTACGACGCCACGATCGTGGTCTCCCCGGCCGAGATCGCCGACGAGTCCCCGGCGGGTCTGCGCGTCCTGTACGTGGCCCTGACCCGGGCGACGCAGCAGCTCACGGTGGTCTCCGGAGAGCGGGACGAACCGGACGCGAACGGGGTGCCGGATCTGCTCCGCGACTGACTCTTGCCCCCACTGTCTCCGGTGTTACCGTTGATGACGGCACCGGCTCGATCCAAGCCCCCGGGCCCAACCATCGTCCCTTAGAGGGACCACTTGCCGCGAGGCGAGCATGGCGGGTCGGTGTCATGAATGTGAGGCGAGGCCCACGTCACTTCCGTGACGTGGGCCTCGTTCTGTTTCCTCTTCCCGTTTCCCCCGACTTCTCGTATGGTGGAAACTACTTTCCAAAAGATGAATGAACGTTAGCTTCAAAACCCGATGCGACTACCACGTACTCACCGGTAGGTGGGACCATCGGACGGCAACAGCTACACGGTGAAAGCAGAGGAAGTCGGCCATGGCAACGGCGCCCAGCGTCTCCTACTCGATGACGGTCCGGTTGGAGGTCCCCGCGGGCGGTAACGCCGTCTCGCAGCTGACCACCGCCGTGGAGTCCTCCGGCGGCTCGGTGACCGGCCTCGACGTCACCGCTTCCGGTCACGAGAAGCTCCAGATCGACGTCACGATCGCGGCTTCGTCGACGTCCCACGCGGACGAGATCGTCGACAAGCTCCGGGGCATCGAGGGCGTCACGCTCGGAAAGGTCTCCGACCGTACGTTCCTGATGCACCTCGGCGGCAAGATCGAGATGCAGTCCAAGCACCCCATCCGCAACCGTGACGACCTCTCCATGGTCTACACGCCGGGTGTGGCCCGCGTCTGCATGGCGATCGCGGAGAACCCCGAGGACGCCCGGCGTCTGACCATCAAGCGCAACTCCGTCGCGGTCGTCACGGACGGCTCCGCGGTGCTCGGCCTCGGCAACATCGGCCCGAAGGCCGCGCTGCCGGTCATGGAGGGCAAGGCGGCCCTCTTCAAGCGCTTCGCGGGCATCGACGCCTGGCCGATCTGCCTGGACACCCAGGACAGCGACGCCATCGTCGAGATCGTCAAGGCCATCGCCCCCGGCTTCGCGGGCATCAACCTCGAGGACATCTCGGCGCCCCGCTGCTTCGAGATCGAGGCCCGCCTGCGCGAGGCCCTCGACATCCCCGTCTTCCACGACGACCAGCACGGCACCGCCATCGTGGTGCTCGCCGCGCTGACCAACGCGCTGCGGGTGGCGGGCAAGGACATGAACGACATCCGCGTCGTCATGTCGGGCGCCGGCGCCGCCGGTACGGCCATCCTCAAGCTGCTGCTCGCGGCGGGCGTCAAGAACGCCGTCGTGGCCGACATCCACGGTGTCGTGCACGCGGGCCGCGAGGACCTCAAGGACGCCGACAGCGACTCGCCGCTGCGCTGGATCGCCGACAACACCAACCCCGAGGGCCTGACCGGCACGCTGAAGGAAGCGGTCGTCGGCGCGGACGTGTTCATCGGCGTCTCGGCCCCGAACGTGCTGAACGGCGACGACGTGGCCGCGATGGCCGAGGGTGCCATCGTGTTCGCGCTCGCGAACCCGGACCCGGAGGTCGACCCGGCGATCGCCCGCCAGACGGCCGCCGTGGTGGCCACGGGCCGCTCCGACTTCCCGAACCAGATCAACAACGTCCTCGTCTTCCCCGGCGTCTTCCGCGGCCTGCTCGACGCCCAGTCGCGCACGGTGAACACGGAGATGATGCTGGCGGCCGCGACGGCCCTGGCCGACGTGGTCACCGAGGACGAACTCAACCCGAACTACATCATTCCGAGCGTCTTCAACGACAAGGTCGCGGGAGCCGTCGCCGGCGCCGTCCGCGACGCGGCGAAGGCGGCCGGAGTGGCTGTGACGGGGGCCACGACCGCCTGATTACCGGCGCGTCGCGGTTTACGGGGCCTCCGAGCCCCATAGGCTGGCCGGGAAACAGGCCCCCGGGCCCGCCCCTGCAACCGGCACGGTGGCGCTTTCCGTGTGACCCCAAGGGGTGCCGGATTGGCTTTACCGCCGTGGGTAGGGGCAGGATGCCTCTTCAGGCGCAAGGGTCTGGAAGACGGACCCGGGTCCTGGGCCTGACCGAGACCCTGGCAGCATCAACTTTGCTGTTGCCCAACACGCGGCCTGGCCGCGTGGCACGCCTCAACGGCAAGAAGAACACGGGAGTACAAACATGAACCGCAGTGAGCTGGTGGCCGCGCTGGCCGACCGCGCCGAGGTGACCCGCAAGGACGCCGACGCCGTGCTGGCCGCGTTCGCCGAGACCGTCGGCGAGATCGTTGCCAAGGGCGACGAGAAGGTCACCATCCCCGGCTTCCTGACCTTCGAGCGCACCCACCGTGCCGCTCGTACCGCCCGGAACCCGCAGACCGGCGAGCCGATCAACATCCCGGCCGGTTACAGCGTGAAGGTCTCCGCGGGCTCGAAGCTCAAGGAAGCCGCCAAGGGTAAGTAAGTCCTAGGCGCAACGCCTTGGGGCGGTCACCCGGATTCCTTCCGGGTGGCCGCCCCTTTGCGTTGCCGCCCAGGGGCGCGGGGAACTGCGCGCCCAGCCACGGTCGGGCGCGTCTGCGGACAAGGTCCAGCTCTGTGGCCACACGTGAATGGGGGCCACCCGGAACTTCCGGGTGGCCCCCATTCACGTACGGGTCGAGCGGCGGCTAGCCGAGGGCCTTGCCCGGGAGCTCGACCTTCGCGCCGAGTTCGACGAGCTTCTCCATGAAGTTCTCGTAGCCGCGGTTGATCAGGTCGATCCCGTGGACACGGCTCGTGCCCTGGGCCGCCAGCGCCGCGATCAGGTACGAGAAGCCGCCACGGAGGTCGGGGATGACCAGGTCGGCGCCCTCCAGCTTCGTGGGCCCGGAGACGACCGCCGAGTGCAGGAAGTTGCGCTGGCCGAAGCGGCAGTCGGAGCCACCGAGGCACTCGCGGTAGAGCTGGATGTGCGCGCCCATCTGGTTCAGCGCGGACGTGAAGCCGAGGCGCGACTCGTAGACCGTCTCGTGGACGATCGAGAGGCCCGTGGCCTGCGTGAGCGCCACGACGAGCGGCTGCTGCCAGTCCGTCTGGAAGCCGGGGTGGACGTCCGTCTCCAGCGCGATCGACTTCAGCTGGCCGCCGGGGTGCCAGAAGCGGATGCCGTCGTCGTCGATCTCGAAGGCGCCGCCGACCTTCCGGTACGTGTTCAGGAACGTCATCATCGAGCGCTGCTGCGCGCCGCGGACGTAGATGTCGCCGTGCGTGGCGAGCGCCGCCGACGCCCAGGAGGCCGCCTCGAGGCGGTCCGAGAGGGCGCGGTGCGTGTAGCCGCCGAGCTTGTCGACGCCGGTGACGCGGATGGTGCGGTCCGTGTCCATCGCGATGATCGCGCCCATTTTCTGCAGGACGCAGATCAGGTCCTCGATCTCAGGCTCCACGGCCGCGTTCGAGAGCTCCGTGACGCCCTCGGCGAGGACGGCCGTGAGCAGGACCTGCTCGGTGGCGCCCACGGAGGGGTAGGGGAGGCGGATCTTCGTGCCGCGCAGGCGCTGCGGGGCCTCCAGGTACTGGCCGTCCGCGCGCTTCTCGATCGTCGCGCCGAACTGGCGGAGCACCTCGAAGTGGAAGTCGACGGGCCGGCCGCCGATGTCGCAGCCGCCGAGACCCGGGATGAAGGCGTGGCCGATACGGTGCAGCAGCGGGCCGCACAGCAGGATCGGGATGCGGGAGGAGCCCGCGTGCGCGTCGATGTCGGCCACGTTCGCCGACTCCACGTGCGAGGGGTCCATCACCAGCTCACCCGGTTCCTCACCGGGGCCGACCGTCACGCCGTGCAGCTGCAGCAGGCCGCGTACGACGCGCACGTCGCGGATGTCCGGGACATTGCGCAGCCGACTCGGCGCACTGCCGAGGATCGCGGCGACCATGGCCTTGGGCACGAGGTTCTTCGCGCCGCGGACACGGATCTCGCCCTCCAGCGGGGTTCCGCCGTGGACAAGGAGGACATCGTCGGTGACGGTCATGAATCTCGCGTTCCGAAGAGAAGGGCAGGGCCAGGCTCAAGGGTAAGGGCGGTGCACCCCTTATTCGTATGCCTGAGGGCGCCAGGGAGCGTCATGAGTTCGCTACAACACGAAGCGCGCCGGAGAAGGCACAAAGCGTGACGGTTTTGTGAAGTGCGGGTCTTCCACTTCCCTGCGCGCTGAGCTGCGTTCACGCGGTTGTTGCGCTTGGCTCCCCCTACGGCGGGCAGATGCGGGATCATGTCACGCATGACCGAGGTGTCCTCGCTCACAGGGCGGCTGCTCGTGGCCACACCCGCCCTCGCGGACCCGAATTTCGACCGGGCGGTCGTGCTGCTCCTCGACCACGACGAGGAGGGCTCACTCGGCGTCGTGCTGAACCGGCCGACACCGGTGGACGTCGGAGACATCCTGGAGGGCTGGGGCGATCTGGCCGGCGAGCCGGGGGTCGTGTTCCAGGGCGGCCCGGTCTCCCTCGACTCGGCGCTCGGCGTCGCGGTGATCCCCGGGGACGACGAGCGGGAGGCCCCGCTCGGCTGGCGCCGGGTGCACGGGGCGATCGGTCTCGTCGACCTGGAGGCCCCGCCGGAGCTGCTCGCGGCGGCGCTCGGCTCCCTGCGGATCTTCGCCGGCTACTCGGGCTGGGGCCCGGGACAGCTGGAGAACGAACTGACGGAGGGCGCCTGGTACGTCGTCGAGTCGGAGCCGGGTGATGTCTCGGCCACCCGCCCCGAGGGCCTGTGGCGCGCGGTGCTGCGGCGCCAGCGGGGTGAACTGGCGATGGTGGCCACGTATCCGGACGACCCCTCGCTCAACTGACCTCGTTCCGGGACCGGGCGGGCTTAAGTACCCTTGGCGGTTATGAGCACTCTTGAGCCCGAGCGCGGGACAGGTACGGGGACCCTCGTAGAGCCGACGCCACAGACGTCGAACGGCGACGGCGATCACGAGCGCTACGCCCACTATGTCCAGAAGGACAAGATCATGGCGAGCGCGCTGGACGGCACGCCCGTCGTCGCGCTCTGCGGCAAGGTGTGGGTGCCGGGCCGTGACCCGAAGAAGTACCCCGTGTGTCCCATGTGCAAGGAGATCTACGAGTCCATGGGCGCCGGCGGCGACAAGGACAAGGGCGGCAAGGACGGCGGCGGCAAGGACAAGTAGGCGGCGCCTGCTCTCCTTTCCCGGTGAACCTTCCCGGCGACCCCGGTCTTCCGGTGAACCCCGGTCTGTCCAGTGAACCCCGGGCGTGCGGTGACGCATGCCCGGGGTTTCGCGCGTCCGCCCCACCATTGCGCGAATTGGTCCAGTCCTCTTAGCCTCCCGCCATGGAACTCATCCCCGCACCCCGTCGGCTGACGCGCTCGGGCGAAGGGCGCCACGCGCTCGGCGAGCGCACCGGCATCGCCGCGGGGGAGGGGACCGAGGACACCGCGCGCTGGCTGCGCGCGGCACTCGGCGCGGCGACCGGTCTCGCCCTGCCGCCCAAGGGCGCGTACGAGGACGACGTCGTCGCCCTGCGCATCGACCCGTCCCTCGAACCGGAGGGCTACCGGCTGCGCGCGACGGATGCGGGCGTCACGATCGAGGGCGGATCCGCGGCAGGCGTCTTCTGGGGCGCCCAGACGCTGCGTCAACTCCTGGGCCCCGACGCGTACCGCCGGGCCCCGCTTCCCGGGCGCACCTGGACCGTCCCGCACCTCACCGTCGACGACGCGCCCCGCTTCCGCTGGCGCGGCATGATGCTCGACGTCGCCCGCCACTTCACGCCGAAGGTCGGAGTGCTGCGCCAACTCGACCTGATGGCCGCCCACAAGCTCAACGTCCTGCACTTCCACCTCACCGACGACCAGGGCTGGCGCGTCGAGATCAAGCGCCATCCGAAGCTGACGGAGTCCGGCTCCTGGCGGTCACGGACGAAATTCGGCCACCGCGCCTCGGAGTTGTGGGAGGACAAGCCGCACGGCGGCTTCTACACCCAGGACGACATCCGCGAAATCGTCGCGTACGCCGACGCGCTGCATATCGCGGTCGTCCCCGAGATCGACCTGCCGGGCCACTCGCAGGCCGCCATCCACGCGTATCCGGAACTCGGCAACAGTGATGTCGTCGACACGGCTTCCCTCCCCGTCTGGGACACCTGGGGCGTCAATCCGAACGTACTCGCCCCCACTGACAACACCCTCCGCTTCTACGAGGGCGTCTTCGAGGAACTCCTCGACCTGTTCCCGTCGACCTTCATCCACATAGGGGGCGACGAGTGCCCCAAGGACCAGTGGAGGCAGTCGCCCACCGCCCAGGAGCGCATCAAGGAACTGGGGTTGGCCGACGAGGACGAGCTCCAGTCCTGGTTCATCCGGCACTTCGACACCTGGCTCGGCGCGCGCGGCCGGCGCCTCATCGGCTGGGACGAGATCCTCGAAGGCGGCCTCGCGCCCGGCGCCACGGTCTCCTCCTGGCGCGGCTACGAGGGTGGCATCACCGCGGCGAGGGCGGGTCACGACGTCGTCATGTGCCCCGAGCAGCAGGTCTACTTGAACTATCGGCAGGCCCCCGGCGACGAGGAGCCGGTCCCCATCGGCTACGTACGCACGCTGGAGGACGTCTACCGCTTCGAGCCGGTTCCTCCGCAGCTGAGCGAGGAGGAGGCGCGGCACGTCCTCGGCGCGCAGGCCAACGTGTGGACCGAGGTGACGGAGAACGAACAGCGCCTCGACTACCAGGTGTATCCGCGACTTTCCGCCTTCAGCGAGGTCGCGTGGAGCGAGCTGCCCGCACCCGGCGCGCGCGACTTCGCGGACTTCGAGCGCCGAATGACCGCGCACTACCGGCGACTTGACGCCCTCGGCGTCGCCTACCGGCCCCCAGGTGGCCCGTTGCCCTGGCAGCGGCGCCCGGGGGTGCTCGGACGTCCCTTCGAAGGGGAACCCCCGAACGTGTGAGCTTGTGCGGCGGCGGTCGCCGCGCGGCACCGCGCACCTCACCTCATACGTAGGCACAGAACGGCAATTCGCCCCCTCAGGTGATCTGGTGCGATATCGGTCATCTGCGAGGTGGAAGGGGCGAATGCCTCCTACCGGACCCCCTCTCCGGGCCGGAAGGAAGATGTGCCAGAGTTGCCACGTCCGGCCTGTCAGCACGTACCGTACGGCGGAACAGGCGTAACGGCGGGAACGGCGGTCACGCGCGGACCACGCGGGGACCGGCGCCGTTGCCAGGCACGCGGCCGGACATCGGGAAGGGGCAGCCGGTTTGACCACGCACGCACCGCAGGCGACGACACAAGCCGCGGTACTTCCGGGTTCGCTGGACGAGGCCGTCGCGGCGCTCGCCGCCATGCCCGCCGCCGTACCGGTGGCCGGGGGCACGGACCTCATGGCCCAGGTCAACGCGGGGGGACTGCGCCCCGCCGCCCTCGTCGGGCTCGGCCGGATCAGCGAGATCCGCGGCTGGCAGTACCAGGACGGCAACGCGCTGCTCGGCGCGGGCCTCACCCACGCGCGCATCGGCCGCCCCGACTTCGCCGCGCTCATCCCCGGTCTCGCCGCCGCCGCGCGCGCCGCGGGCCCGCCCCAGATCCGCAACGCTGCCACGCTCGGCGGCAACATCGCCTCCGGCGCCCCCGCGGGCGACACGCTGCCCGTACTGGCCGCGCTGGAAGCCACGTTGATCATCGCGGGGCCGGGCGGCGCGAGACGCGAAGTGCCGGTCTCGCACCTGCTGGCCGGCATGGAGATGCTCGCTCCGGGCGAGTTGATCGGTTTTGTACGGGTCCCGTTGCTGCACGCGCCGCAGGTCTTCCTGAAGGCGACCGGGCGCACAGGCCCCGGCCGCGCCATGGCCTCCGTCGCGCTCGTCCTCGACCCGGCGCGGCGCGGGGTGCGCTGCGCCGTCGGGGCCATCGCGCCGATGCCGCTGCGGCCCCTCGAGGCCGAGCAGTGGGTGGCCTCGCTCATCGACTGGGACGGCAATCGCGGCGCCCTCGTGCCGGAGGCCGTGCACGCCTTCGGCGAATACGTCGCCGCGGCCTGCGTCCCCGACCCGGATCCCGCGCCGGACGGCACGCAGCAGCAGTTGCCGCCCGCCGTACTGCATCTGCGGCGCACCGTCGCCGTGCTGGCCCGACGTGCACTTGGGAGGGCGCTGTCGTGACGAACGAGTACCCCGGACCCGACGGCTGGGAGCCGGTACCCCAGGGTGAGTACGACTCCGACGCCACGGCCTTTGTGCAGCTGCCCCCCGAGGGCTTCCCGGACGCGGCGCCGCTGGAGGCGCCGGGTCACGGCTATGTGCCGCCGCCGATAACGGTGAGCCCGGCCACGGGTGCGGCCGCGACCGATCCCGCGGCGACCGGTGTGTGGGTGCTGCCGCAGGACCTGGTCGGGCCGGCGGCCTCTGGCGGTGGGGTGGAGTCCGTAGCGGCCGAGCCCGTGGAGCAGGCGCCTCATCACGGGCAGACCGGGCAGTGGTCGATTCCGTTGGCCGGGGGGGAACTCCCGGACGAATCGGGTGAGTTCACCGCCTCCACGATGGCTCAGCAATGGGGTGGGCACATGCCGCCCGCGACGTTGCCGGGTGGTGCGTCTGCGCCGTGGGCAGCGCAGCCGGAGGCCCCGGCGGGACCGGGTGTGGCCCCGGCGGTACCGGGTGTTGAGGCGGGGCCTTCGCTTGTCTCCCCGGAGCGGCCGTCCGAGCCTGCGTCGCGGGGCTCTGCCCCGGACCCCGCGCCTCAATCGCCGGCGGGGCTTGAATTGCCGGACTCTGCGTCTCAGGCGTCGGCAGGGCTTGATGTGCCGAGCGCTGATGCGCCGGACCCTGCGGCTCAATCGCCGGTAGAGCTGGATGTGCCGGCGGCCCCTGATGGCCACGAGGCCGTCGCCCCGGAGGTTCCCGAGGTCGAGGTCGACGCCGTCCCGGAGGCTCCCGAGGTCGAGGCTGAGGTCGACGGTGCCCCGGAGGCTCCCGAGGTCGGCGTCGACCCGGAGGTGCCGGACGACGAGGCTTCCGGTCGGCCCATGCTTCACGACGACCACCCCCTCGCCAGCTACGTCCTGCGGGTCAACGGTGCGGACCGGCCCGTCACGGACGCCTGGATCGGGGAGTCGCTGCTGTACGTGCTGCGGGAGCGGCTCGGGCTCGCGGGGGCCAAGGACGGCTGCTCGCAGGGCGAGTGCGGCGCGTGCAACGTGCAGGTGGACGGCCGCCTCGTGGCCTCCTGCCTGGTGCCCGCGGCGACCACCGCGGGCAGTGAGGTCCGTACGGTCGAGGGCCTCGCCACCGACGGTCGGCCCTCGGACGTGCAGCGGGCGCTGGCCGCGTGCGGTTCGGTGCAGTGCGGCTTCTGTGTCCCCGGCATGGCGATGACGGCGCACGACCTCCTGGAGGGCAACCCGAACCCGACCGCCCTGGAGACCCGCCAGGCGCTGTGCGGCAACCTGTGCCGCTGCTCCGGCTACCGAGGCGTCGTGGACGCGGTGCGCCAAGTGGCCGATGAGCGCCGGGCGGCGGCCAACGCCGCGAGCGAGGCCCCGTCGGCCGAGGGCGGCGCGCAAGAGCCGCTGATCCCGCGCCAGGCGGGCCCGTTGGCGGCCGAGGACATCCAGGTCGACGCGAAGCCGCAGAGCGGCCAGGCCAGGCAGGGCTTCCAAAGCCCTCAGGGTTTCCAGAACCCGGTGGACCTCCCGCGTCCCCAGGGCTTTCAGCACCCGGCGGACGTCCCGCGTCCCCAGGACTTCCAGAACCCCCAGAACCCGCAGGACTTCCCGGACGGAGGCCAGGCATGACGAACGAGACGGCCACGACCTCCACGGCCCCCGCCGCTCCGGAAGCGGAGAGCTTCCCGCACGGCCTCGGCATGTCGCTCCCCTCGGCGGAGGCGCACGCCAAGGCGGAGGGCACGTTCCCGTACGCCGCCGACCTGTGGGCCGAGGGCCTGCTCTGGGCGTCGATCCTGCGCTCCCCGCACGCGCACGCGCGCGTGGTGAGCATCGACACCAGCCACGCGCGCGAGATGCCCGGCGTCCTCGCGGTCGTCACGCACGAGGACGTCCCCGGCGGCCCGTTGGCGGGACACCGCGCGTCGGACCGCCCGATGTTCGCCTCCGAAGTGGTGCGTCACCACGGAGAGGCCCTCGCGGCCGTGGCGGCCGACCACCCGGACACGGCGCGCATGGCGGCGGCCGCGATCATCGTCGAGTACGAGGTCCTCGACCCGGTCACGGACCCCGAGCAGTCCTTCGGCGCTGAGCCCCTGCACCCCGACGGCAACCTGATCCGCCACATCCCGCTCCAGCACGGCGACCCCGAGGCGGCGGGCGAGGTCATCGTCGAGGGCCTCTACCGCATCGGCCGCCAGGACCCGGCGCCGATCGGCGCCGAGGCGGGCCTCGCGGTGCCCCGCCCCGACGGCGGCGTCGAGCTCTACATCGCCTCCACCGACCCGCACGGCGACCGTGATCTGGCCGCCGCCCGCTACGGCCTGGAGCGCGAGCGCGTGAAGGTCGTCGTCACCGGCGTGCCCGGCGCGACGGCCGACCGGGAGGACCCGAGCTTCCACCTCCCGCTGGGCCTGCTCGCCCTGCACACCGGCTGCCCGGTCAAGCTGGCGGCGTCCCGCGAGGAGTCCTTCCTCGGCCACCCGCACCGGCACCCCACCCTCCTGCGCTACCGCCACCACGCGGACGCGGACGGCCGGTTGGTCAAGGTGGAGGCCCAGATCCTGCTGGACGCGGGCGCGTACGCGGACACGTCGTCCGACGCCCTCGCCGCGGCGGTCTCCTTCGCCTGCGGCCCCTATGTAGTGCCGCACGCCTCCATCGAGGGTTGGGCGGTACGGACGAACAACCCGCCCTCGGGACACGTACGGGGAGAGGGCGCGCTGCAGGTCTGCGCCGCGTACGAGGCGCAGATGGACAAGCTCGCGAAGAAGCTGGGCGTCGACCCGGCCGAACTGCGCCTGCGCAATGTCCTGGCGACCGGCGACATCCTGCCGACGGGGCAGACGGTGACGTGCCCGGCGCCCGTGGCCGAACTGCTGTCCTCCGTAAGGGACTTCCCGCTGCCGCCGCTTCCCAAGGACTCGCCGGAGGAGGACTGGCTCCTTCCCGGCGGGCCCGAGGGCGTCGGTGAACCGGCCGCGATCCGCCGCGGCGTCGGCTACGGCATCGGCATGGTGCACATGCTCGGCGCGGAGGGCACGGACGAGGTCTCCACGGCCACGGTGAAGGTCCAGGGCGGCGTCGCGACGGTCATCTGCGCCGCCGTGGAGACGGGCCAGGGCTTCGCCACGCTCGCCCGCCAGATCGTCCAGGAGACGCTCGGCGTCGAGGAAGTCCACGTGGCGCCGGTCGACACGGACCAGCCGCCCGCGGGCCCCGGCTGCCGGGGCCGGCACACATGGGTGTCGGGCGGAGCGGTCGAGCGGGCGGCCAAGATGGTCCGCACCCAGCTTCTCCAGCCCCTGGCGCACAAGTTCGGCATGTCCACGGAGCTGCTGCAGATCGCGGACGGCAAGATCACGTCCTACGACGGCGTGCTCTCGACGACCGTCGAAGAGGCCATGGACGGCAAGGAGTTGTGGGCCACGGCGCAGTGCCGCCCGCACCCCACGGAGCCGCTCGACGCCTCGGGCCAGGGCGATGCCTTCGTCGGCATGGCCTTCTGCGCGATCCGCGCGGTGGTGGACGTGGACGTGGAGCTCGGCTCGGTGCGCGTGGTCGAACTCGCGGTCGCCCAGGACGTCGGCCGCATCCTCAACCCCGCCCAACTCGCGGCCCGTATCGAGGCGGGTGTCACCCAGGGCGTGGGCGCGGCCCTCACGGAGAACCTCCGCACCCCGAAGGGCATCGTCCGCCGCCCCGACCTGACCGGCTACGCGCTGCCCACCTCGCTCGACGCCCCCGAGATCCACATCGTCAACCTGGTCGAGGAGCGCGACGTGATCGCCCCCTTCGGCGCGAAGTCCGCGAGCGCGGCCCCCGTGGTCGCGTCCCCGGCGGCGATCGCCTCGGCGGTCCGTGCGGCGACCGGCCGCCCGGTCAACCGGCTGCCGATCAGGCCGCAGGCGGCGGTGGTCACGGACGCGCCGGCTCCGGGAACGGTCGTGGCGGACGCGACCGGCTGAGGCCGTACCCCGTGCACGACGAAGGGGCGCCCCGCTTCATGCGGGGCGCCCCTTCGTGCGTGGAGGCCGTGACCGGAATCGAACCGGTGTGCTTCGCTTTGCAGGCGAATCCCTAAGCCACTCGGGCACACGGCCAAGCTGCGCCTCACGCTACGGGCACGTGATCACCGTCCTCAAGGCTTCCCGGCGCCCTGCAATGTGACTGCCATACGCCGTTCACACACCAAGCCGACCTACGACCAACGGACGACCCGAGAACCCGTCTCCGGACAGGGGTCAGCGCCCCCTACGCCCCTTACTCTGAACCGCATGGCCGCCCTCGAAGACGTCACTGACGACGCCCCCGCCCGCACCGTCCCCTCAGAGACCGAAGGTGTCCTCGGCCGCACCTATCGCGCGCTCAGCATCGGCATCGTCACCGTCGTGCTGCTCATCGCCTTCGAGGCGACCGCCGTGGGGACGGCAATGCCCGTCGCGGCAAGGGAGTTGGACGGGGTGTCGCTGTACGCGTTCGCGTTCTCCGGCTTCTTCACGACCAGCCTGTTCGGAATGGTGCTCGCCGGGCAGTGGGCCGACCGGAGCGGGCCGCTGGGCCCCGTCACGGCCGGGATCGGATCCTTCGCCGCGGGGCTGCTGCTCGCCGGGACCGCGGGCAGCATGTGGATGTTCATCGCCGGGCGGGCCGTGCAGGGGCTCGGGGGCGGGCTCGTGATCGTCGGGCTGTACGTCGTCGTCAGCCGCGCCTACCCGGAGCGGCTGCGGCCCGCGATCATGGCGGCGTTCGCGGCGAGCTGGGTCGTGCCGTCGATCGTCGGGCCGCTGGCGGCCGGGGCCGTGACCGAGCACATCGGCTGGCGGTGGGTGTTCCTCGGCATCCCCGTGCTCGTCGTGCTGCCGCTTGCGCTTGCGCTTCCCGAGGTGCGGCGGCGGGCCGGTGGGCCGCCCGAGGGGACGGCGCCCGCGCGCTTCGACCGGCGGCGCATCCGCCTCGCCCTCGGGATCTCCCTCGGTGCGGGCCTCCTCCAGTACGCCGCCCAGGACCTGCGGCCGCTGTCCCTGCTGCCCGCAGCCGTCGGCGTCGCCCTCCTCGTGCCGTCCGTGCTCGGCCTTCTGCCGCGCGGCACGTACCGGGCCGCGCGCGGGCTTCCGTCCGTGGTGCTGCTGCGCGGGATCGCGGCGGGGTCGTTCATCGCGGCCGAGTCGTTCGTGCCGCTGATGCTGGTGACGCAGCGGGGCCTCAGTCCCACCCTCGCCGGGTTCTCGCTCGCCGCGGGCGGCGGCACCTGGGCGTTCGGCTCGTGGCTGCAGTCCCGGCCGCGGGTCGAGCCGTACCGGGAGCGGCTCGTGGCCGGGGGCATGGTGCTGGTCGCCGCGGCCGTGGCCGTCGCGCCGAGCGTGCTGATCCCGGCCGTGCCCGTGTGGACGGTGGCGGTCGCCTGGGCCTTCGGCTGCCTGGGGATGGGGCTCGTGATCTCGTCCACGTCCGTGTTGCTGCTTCAGCTGTCCGCGCCCGAGGAGGCCGGGACGAACTCTGCCGCGCTGCAGATCTCCGACGGCCTCTCCAACGCGCTGCTGCTCGCCGCGGGAGGCGCCGCCTTCGCCGCGCTCGGCGGGGGAGCGGTGGGCACGGCGGGGCACGGTGTCGCACAGGGGGCCGGGGGCTCGCATCCGGCCGCGTTCGTCGCCGTGTTCCTGCCGATGGCGGCCGTCGCGCTCGTGGGCGTATGGGTGGCCTCCCGGCTGCGTGCGCACCGGTGACGTAGCCCTGACTCCGCGTAGAAGTGACGTGGAAGTCGACGCTCCGGGCCGTCAGTTGATCTGTGACACACGTCCCAACCACGCCGTCCCCGGCCTCGCCCAGCGCGCCCGTCAACCTCGGCACCGGTAGGGTGGCCCGGTTGTCATACGTAGCCGTGCCGTCCAGCTTTGAGTAACCGGAGACCGTGACTACTACATCCACCACTCCTTCTGCCTCGTCCGCCCACCTGTCACCCGCCTTCCCCGGCCGCGCCCCCTGGGGCACGGCCAACAAGCTGCGTGCCTGGCAGCAGGGTGCGATGGACAGGTACATCCAGGAGCAGCCGCGCGACTTCCTGGCGGTCGCGACCCCGGGCGCCGGGAAGACCACGTTCGCGCTCACCCTCGCGTCCTGGATGCTGCACCACCACGTCGTGCAGCAGGTGACCGTGGTCGCGCCGACCGAGCACCTGAAGAAGCAGTGGGCCGAAGCGGCCGCCCGGATAGGGATCAAGCTGGACCCCGAGTACAGCGCGGGTCCGCTCAGCAAGGAGTACCAGGGCGTCGCCGTCACGTACGCGGGTGTGGGCGTGCGGCCGATGCTGCACCGCAACCGCAGCGAGCAGCGCAAGACGCTCGTCATCCTCGACGAGATCCACCACGCCGGTGACTCGAAGTCGTGGGGCGAGGCCTGCCTGGAAGCCTTCGAACCGGCCACCCGCCGCCTCGCGCTCACCGGTACGCCGTTCCGCTCCGACACCAACCCGATCCCCTTCGTCCAGTACGAGGAGGGCAGGGACGGCATCCGGCGCTCGTCCGCCGACTACACGTACGGCTACGGCCAAGCGCTCGCCGACAACGTCGTGCGGCCCGTCATCTTCCTCTCGTACAGCGGCAACATGCGCTGGCGCACGAAGGCCGGTGACGAGATCGCGGCCCGGCTCGGCGAGCCGATGACCAAGGACGCCATCAGCCAGGCCTGGCGCACCGCCCTCGACCCGCGCGGCGAGTGGATGCCGAGCGTGCTGCGCGCCGCCGACGCCCGCCTCACCGAGGTCAGGAAGGGCATCCCGGACGCGGGCGGCCTCGTCATCGCCTCCGACCAGGAATCGGCCCGCGCGTACGCGAAGCTGATCCGCGAGATCACGGGCAGCAAGGCCACCGTCGTGCTCTCCGACGACACCGGAGCCTCGAACCGGATCGACGACTTCGCGGCGAGCGACGACCGGTGGATGGTCGCCGTCCGCATGGTGTCCGAGGGCGTCGACGTGCCGCGCCTCGCGGTCGGCGTCTACGCCACGACCATCTCGACCCCGCTCTTCTTCGCTCAGGCCGTGGGCCGTTTCGTACGGTCCCGCAGGCGCGGCGAGACGGCCTCCGTCTTCCTGCCCACCGTCCCCGACCTGCTCGGCTTCGCCAACGAGATGGAGGTCGAGCGCGACCACGTCCTCGACAAGCCGAAGAAGGACGAGGAGGAGGACCCCTACGCCGAGTCCGAGAAGGAGATGGACGAGGCGAACAAGGAGCAGGACGAGGACACCGGCGAGCAGGAGCAGTTCTCCTTCGAGGCCCTCGAGTCCGAGGCCACCTTCGACCGGGTCATGTACAACGGCGCCGAGTTCGGCATGCAGGCGCACCCCGGCAGCGAGGAGGAGCAGGACTACCTCGGCATCCCGGGCCTCCTCGAACCCGACCAGGTGCAGATGCTCCTCCAGAAGCGCCAGGCCCGCCAGATCTCGCACAGCAAGAAGAAGCCGGACAGCGAGGCCGACCTCCTGGAGCTGCCGGCCGACCGCCGCCCCGTCGTCTCCCACAAGGAGCTGATGGAGCTGCGAAAGAAGCTCAACACCATCGTCGGGGCGTACGTGCATCAGAGCGGGAAGCCGCACGGTGTCGTCCACACCGAGCTGCGCCGGGTGTGCGGCGGCCCGCCGAGCGCGGAGGCGACCGGCGGACAGCTGCGCCAGCGCATCGCCAAGGTGCAGGAATGGGCCACCCGCATGAAGTGACATGGGGATCAAGTGCGGGCAATCGCGCACATCTCCGGCCGTTGGTTGCCCGGATTCTGGACGGAGTCTTCCGCTCAGCGGGACGACCTCGCTACATTCCGGGCAACGCACACGCCCCGTGGCAGAGCCGCCGCGGAGCGCAGCCGGTGCGTCCAATGACAGCCGTAAGCAGCCCAGCGCCTGATCACCGACCGGCGGCCTCTGACGCGCGTCGCCCACGGGACAGGTGACGCGACCCCCGCGCAGAGACCGTCGTCCCTCACCACTAAGGAGTGGGCGTCGTGACCGCGGAGACCTCCCAGACGCTCGACCGGGGACTGCGCGTCCTCAAACTGCTCGCAGACACCGACCACGGCCTGACCGTCACCGAGCTCTCCAACAAGCTCGGGGTCAACCGCACGGTCGTCTACCGCCTGCTCGCCACCCTCGAACAGCACGCCCTCGTCCGCCGCGACCTGGGCGGCCGCGCCCGCGTCGGACTCGGCGTCCTGCGCCTCGGCCGCCAGGTCCACCCCTTGGTACGCGAGGCAGCGCTGCCCGCCCTGCGCTCCCTCGCCGAGGACATCGGGGCGACGGCCCACCTCACCCTGGTGGACGGTACGGAGGCCCTCGCCGTGGCCGTCGTCGAGCCGACCTGGACCGACTACCACGTGGCGTACCGCACGGGCTTCCGCCACCCGCTCGACCGGGGCGCCGCGGGCCGCGCCATCCTCGGCGCCCGCCAGGGCGTGCTCCCCGAGTCCGGCTACACCCTCACCCACGGCGAACTGGAGGCGGGCGCCAGCGGCGCGGCCGCGCCACTGCTGGGGGTGACCGGCCTGGAGGGCAGCGTGGGCGTGGTCATGCTCTCGGACTCCGTCCCGGAACGGGTGGGCCCCAGGGTCCTGGACGCGGCCCGCGAAGTGTCGGACGCGCTCCGGTAACTCCCTCGGCGACGGCGTTGCGCTCCGGGGCTCCGCCCCGGACCCCGCGCCTCAATCGTCGGCGGGGCTGGATTTTGCCGAAACGCCCTCACGTTAGAGTCAACCCGTGCTCAATCGCCTCAGCCGCCCCGTTGCCATCGCCGCCTGCGCGGCTCCGGTCGTCGCCCTCCTCGCGGTAGCGGGTTTCGCCCCGCTGCCGTTCTCCGTCGCGCAGCCCGGGCCCACGACGAACGTGCTCGGGAAGTCGGACGGCAAACCCGTCATCGACATCAGCGGCGCCCCCACCCGCCCCACGGACGGCAAGCTGCGCGCGGTGACCATCGTGGCGACGGGCCCCGACGCCTCCGTGCACCTCAGCGACGTACTCGACGGCTGGTTCGCCGAGAACCGCGCGGTCATGCCGCGCGACGCGGTGTACCCGTCGGGCGACTCGACGAAGGAGGTCGAGCAGCACAACCAGCAGGAGATGAAGGGCTCGCAGGACGCCGCCACCGAGGCCGCCCTGTCCTATCTCGGCAAGTCCTCGAAGGACATCAAGGTCGACCTCCAGCTCGGCGACGTCGGCGGCCCGAGCGCAGGACTGCTCTTCTCCCTCGGCATCATCGACATGCTGGACGGCGACGGCAGCGGCGGCGACCTCACCGGCGGGAAGTCCATCGCAGGCACCGGCACCATCGACGCCAAGGGCAAGGTCGGCCCGGTCGGCGGCGTCTCGCTGAAGGTGCAGGCCGCCGACCGCGACGGCGCCACGGTCTTCCTCGTACCGAAGGCGGAGTGCTCGGACGCGAAGGCCTCCGCACCGGATTCGATGAAGCTGATCTCGGTGAGCACGCTCAAGGGCACGATGACCGCGCTGACGAACATGGAGAAGGGCTCGGGCACGGTCCCGGAGTGCTGACGCTGAAGGACCGGACACTCACTTCTTGACGAAGCCCTCCTTCACCAGCCAGTCCTTCGCCACGTCGTGCGGGTCCTGCCCTTCGACGTCCACCTTCGAGTTGAGGTCCTGGGCGACGGTGTTGTTGAGCTTCTTCGTGATCGGCTCCAGGATGTCCGCCATCGCCGGGTACTTCTTGAGCGCCTTGGTGTTGATCGAGGGCGCCGCGTTGTAGTTCGGGAAGAACTTCTTGTCGTCCTCCATGACGTTCAGGTGCATCGCCTTGATCCGGCCGTCGGTCGTGTAGACCTCGCCGTAGGTGCAACTGCCCTTGGACGCCTGGGTGTAGATGATGCCGCTGTCCATCTGCGTGATGTTGGCGGTGGGCAGATTCATCCCGTACGCCTTCTGCATGCCGGGCAGACCGTCGGCCCGGTTGGCGAACTCGCTCTCCACGCACAGCGTGACGGCCTTCGGGTTCTTCTTGGCGAGCGCGGCGACGTCGGAGAGCGTCTTGGTGCCGTACTTCTTGAAGTTGGCGTCGTTCATGGCGAGCGCGTAGGTGTTGTTGAGCTCGGCCTGCGGCAGCCAGGTGATGCCGTTCTTCTTGTCGGCCTTGGCCACGGCCTCGTACTGCTTCTGCGGGTCGGTGATCGGGTCCGAGTTGCCGAGATACGTGATCCAGGCCGTGCCCGTGTACTCGTACATGGCGTCGGCGTCACCGGACTTGATGGCCTCGCGGGCGCCGATGGAGCCCTGGATGCCGGTCCGGTCGAGGACGTCCGCGCCGGCCGCCTTGAACGCGATGCCCATGATCGCGCCGAGCACCAGCTGCTCGGTGAACTCCTTGGACGTGACGGTGATGTCCGCGCCCGCCAGGGGCTTGCCCTTGCCGACGGAGCCGGGCTGCACATCATCGACCAGCGGGCTGCCACTGGTCAGTCCGCAGCCGCTCGCGAGGAGCGCGATCCCGCAGCTCGCCGCGACCGCAACACGTACGCGGTACTTCATGGGCTTCACGGGGTTGAAGGACCTCATGAGCGCACCTCCAACCCGCGCGGGCGCAGCAGCAGTTCGGCCAGCGAGGCCAGCCAGTCGACGAGCAGGGCCAGCGCGATCGTCAGGATCGAGCCGAGCATCAGGACCGGCATGCGCTGGTTGGTGATCCCGGTGGTGATGAGGACGCCGAGGCCGCCGCCACCGCCGAAGGTGGCAAGCGTCGCCGTACCGACGTTGAGGACGAGCGCCGTGCGCACGCCCGCGAGGATCAGCGGTACGGCGAGGGGGAGTTCGACCTTGCTCAGCACCCCCATCGGCGACATCCCGATGCCCTTCGCCGCTTCGAGGAGCGTCGGATCGTTGGCCTTCAGGCCCGCGATGGTGTTGGAGAGCACCGGCAGGATCGCGTAGATGATGATGCCGATCAGGGCCGACTTCTCGCCGATGCCCAGCCAGATGACGAGCAGGGCGAGCAGGCCGATGGCCGGGGTGGCCTGGCCCATGTTGGCGATCGCCAGGGCGAACGGGGTCGCCTTGCGGAACATCTTGCGGGTCAGCAGGATCCCCAGCGGGATCGCGATGATCAGCACGAAGAACGTCGAGATCACCGTCAGGCTGATGTGCTGGCGCAGCGCCTTCCACACCTTGCCGCCCGCGATGGCGTTCTCGGAGATCGTGTCGAGGTCGGCGTTGCGGAACCAGAGCCAGGTGATCAGCAGCACGAGGATCAGGAACACCGGAAGGAACGTCAGCTTCTTCCAGGTGATGCGGGACGGTTCCTTCCGGGCGGGCGGGGAGGGCGGCGGTGCCTCCTGCTCGCCCTGGCCCTCGTCGCGGAACGCGAGGCCCTTGACCTCGTGTTCGCCCTCGGGGCGCGCGCCGTTCGGAGGCGATTTTCGGGACGGTGTGCTCACGCCTTCGCCTCCCCGCCGGCGCCCTGGGAGCCCTCCTGCTCGAGGTGCGTCTGCTCGGCGCGCTTCTCCTCCAGCTCGTGCTGGTGCTCGACCGCTTCGAGGCGGTCGGCGTCCAGGAGTTCGTGCACGGAGTTCATCAGCGTCTCCATGTCGACGACGCCCTCGTACGCGCCCCGCCGCCCGGTCACCGCGACGCGGCCCGCGTTGTCGGTGAGGACCGCTTCGAGGGCGTCGCGCAGGGTGGCGTCGCGGGTGACGGTGTCGTGCACGAGGGTGCCCGCGCGGGCGAGGGAGCCCTTGGCGCGCATCAGGTCGCCGCGGCGCAGCCACTTGTAGGGCCGGCCGCGCCTGTCGAGCAGCAGCAACTCGTTCGTGCCGGCCGCCCGCAGCTTGTTGAAGATGTCCTGCAGCGGGTCGTCGACGTGCACCGTCGGATAGTCGGTGACCTCCACGTCGCGTACGCGGGTGAGGTTGAGGCGTTTGAGAGCGGCCCCGGCGCCGACGAACCCGGAGACGAAGTCGTCCGCCGGGTTGGTGAGGATCGCCTCCGGGGTGTCGAACTGCGCGATGTGCGACTTCTCGCGGAGCACCGCGATCCGGTCGCCGAGCTTGATCGCCTCGTCGAAGTCGTGCGTGACGAAGACGATCGTCTTGTGCAGCTCGTGCTGGAGCCGGATCAGCTCGTCCTGGAGGTGGTCGCGGGTGATCGGGTCGACGGCGCCGAACGGCTCGTCCATCAACAGGACGGGCGGGTCCGCGGCCAACGCCCTTGCCACGCCCACGCGTTGCTGCTGGCCGCCGGAGAGCTGGCGCGGATAGCGGCCGTGGTACTCGGCGGCGTCGAGGCCGACCAGGTCGAGCATTTCTTCCACCCGCGCCTTGATCTTCGACTTGGACCAGCCGATCATCTTCGGCACGAGCGCGATGTTCTGGGCGACCGTCATGTGCGGGAAGAGCCCGGAGGACTGGATCGCGTACCCGACCTTGCGGCGCAGCTTCACCGGGTCCATGTCGGTGACGTCCTCGCCGCCGATGCGGATGCGGCCGCCGGTCGGCTCGATCAGCCGGTTGATCATCTTCAGCGTCGTGGACTTCCCGCAGCCGGACGGGCCGACGAAGATGATCAGCTCGCCCGCCTTGATCTCCATGTTGACGCTGTCCACGGCGGGGTCGGTGGAGCCCGGATAGCGCTTGGTGAGGTTCTCCAGCTCGATGCTGGCCCCGGACGCCTCGGGGGCCCCGGACGGCTCGGTCGTCGCGGTCGTCGTGGTCTCAGGCACGGATCCCCCTCGGGATGGTCAGCCGTCCGATGAGGACGTACGCGGCGTCGAAGAGCAGGGCGAGGATGATGATGCCGAGCGTTCCGGCGAGCACCTGGTTGAGCGCGTTGGCGCTGCCCAGGGAGGCGATGCCGCGGAAGATCTCGTTGCCGAGTCCGGGGCCCGAGGCGAACGCGGCGATGGCGGCGATGCCCATCAGCATCTGCGTGGAGACCCGGATCCCGGTGAGGATCGGCGGCCAGGCGAGCGGCAGTTCCACCTTGAACAGGCGGGCGGTCCGGGACATCCCGATGCCCTTCGCCGCGTCGATGAGCGCCGGGTCGACGCCGCGCAGGCCCACGATCGCGTTCCGCACGATCGGCAGCAGCCCGTACAGGGTCAGCGCGATGACGGTCGGTGCGACGCCGAGCCCCACGATCGGGATCAGCAGACCGATCATGGCGAGCGAGGGGATGGTCAGAATGGTCGAGGTGGCGGTCGTCGCCAGGTTCCCGGCCCATTCGCTGCGGTACGAGACGATGCCGATGACGATGCCGATCAAGGTCGCGAGGACCATGCACTGGAAGACGGCGCTCGCGTGTTGATAGGCGTCGGCGAGCAGCTGCTGGTGCCGGGCGCCCAGGTAGTCCCAGAAGTTCATCGCACCTCACTCCCGGGCGGTGCTCGGATAGCCGTCAGGAATCTCCTGACGCCTGCTCCACGAGCGGGATGATCCGCAGCGGAACAGGATTTTCCATGACGATCGCCGTGGAAGCCCGGACGATGCCATCAAAACCGACAACCCGGTCGATCACACGTTGAAGATCCGCGTTCGAGCGGGCCACGAGGCGGCACAGCATGTCCCCGCTACCGGTCGTCGTGTGCAGTTCCAGGACCTCGGGGACGCCGTCCAAATGGGTCCTGACATCGGCTCCTTGCCCCTGCCTGATCTGCAGCGTCGCGAACGCGGTGACCGGGTAGCCGAGCGCCGCCGGGTCCACCTGGGGGCCGAACCCGCGGATGACTCCGTTCGAGGTAAGCCGGTCGAGGCGGGCCTGCACGGTGCCGCGCGCGACGCCGAGCCGGCGGGACATCTCGAGCACCCCGATCCGCGGTTCGCGCGCGAGCAGCACGATGAGCCGCCCGTCCAGATCGTCGATCGCCATGTACGCCTCCGCCGTCGTCCCGCTGCCGTCCCGTCGCCGGGTGGTCACCCTGTACAAGCAGCCCGCAGAAACGGACCCTCCACTGGTCAGATTGCCCAGTGAAAACGCAAACTATTGCGCACCTTGCGGACCGGCGGGAGTCTCACGGTATGACGCAGACCACACAGCACACCCCCGACACCGCCCGGCAGGCCGATCCCTTCCCGGTGAAGGGGATGGACGCGGTCGTCTTCGCCGTGGGCAACGCCAAGCAGGCCGCGCACTACTACTCGACCGCCTTCGGCATGAAGCTCGTCGCCTACTCCGGACCGGAGAACGGCAGCCGCGAAACGGCCTCCTACGTCCTCACCAACGGCTCGGCCCGCTTCGTCCTCACGTCCGTCATCAGGCCCTCCACCGAGTGGGGTCGTTTCCTCGCCGACCACGTCGCGGCGCACGGCGACGGCGTCGTCGACCTCGCCATCGAGGTCCCGGACGCGCGCGCCGCGTACAAGTACGCCACCGAGCACGGCGCCCGTGGCATCGAGGAGCCGTACGAGACGAAGGACGAGCACGGCACCGTCGTGCGCGCCGCCATCGCCACGTACGGCAAGACCCGCCACACACTGGTCGAGCGCTCCGGCTACGACGGCCCCTACCTGCCCGGCTTCGCGGCCGCGGCCCCGATCGTCGAGCCTCCGGCCAAGCGCACCTTCCAGGCCATCGACCACTGCGTGGGCAACGTCGAGCTCGGCAAGATGAACGAGTGGGTGGCGTTCTACAACAAGGTCATGGGCTTCACGAACATGAAGGAGTTCGTGGGCGACGACATCGCGACCGAGTACAGCGCGCTGATGTCGAAGGTGGTCGCGGACGGCACCCTCAAGGTGAAGTTCCCGATCAACGAACCGGCCATCGCCAAGAAGAAGTCGCAGATCGACGAGTACCTGGAGTTCTACGGCGGCGCCGGCGTCCAGCACCTCGCGCTCGCCACGAACGACATCGTCGCGTCCGTAAAGGCCATGCGTGCGGCGGGAGTTCAGTTCCTGGACACCCCGGACTCGTACTACGACACCCTCGGCGAGTGGGCGGGCGAGACGCGCGTGCCCGTCGAGACGCTGCGCGAGCTGAAGATCCTCGTCGACCGTGACGAGGACGGCTACCTGCTGCAGATCTTCACCAAGCCGGTCCAGGACAAGCCGACCGTCTTCTTCGAGATGATCGAGCGGCACGGCTCCATGGGCTTCGGAAAGGGCAACTTCAAGGCGCTCTTCGAGGCGATCGAGCGGGAGCAGGAGAAGCGCGGAAATCTCTGACCGGCGCTCGTAGGCTGGCCTCATGGCCAGGATGAACGATGTAGGCGGAACGACAGGGTTCGGCGCCATCGACACCACCGATGACGCCGAACCCTTCCACGCGGACTGGGAGGCGCGGGTCTTCGCGCTCCAGCGCGCGCTGCTCGTCCAGAAGGTCTTCAACCTCGACGAGTTCCGGGACGCCATCGAGACGATGCCGCCCCAGGAGTACCTCGCGGCCTCGTACTACGAGCGCTGGTTCCACGCGATCCGGACGCTCCTCGAACGCAAGGGCGTGATCGAGGAGGGGGTGCTCGACCGTGTCTGACTCCGAGCAACCCGCATACGTGGCCGGGGACTTGGTCCGTACGTACCGGCACGACCCGCCGCACCACACCCGCCTGCCGCGCTACGCCCGCGGCAAGCTCGGCGTCGTCGTCGAGCCGGAGGGCCGGGCGCCGCTCGCCGACGTGCGTGCGCAGGGGCGTGGGGACGCGCCCGTCGAGATGGTCTACGCGGTGCGGTTCGCGGCGCGCGAGCTGTGGGGCGAGGGCGAGCACGACGTCGTCCTCGACCTGTCCGAGAGCTACCTGAGGAAGGCCGAAGGCGATGTCCGGTAACCACGACGACGCGGTGATCTCCCGCCAAGTACGGCTCCTGGAAAGCCTGTTGGAGGAAAAGGGCATCGTCGGCGGCGAGACGGTCGACGAGGTCATCGACGGCTTCCTCGCGGGCGCGTCTCCGGTCAACGGGGCGAAGGTGGTGGCCCACGCCTGGACCGACCCGGCGTTCAAGGAGCGGCTGCTCGCGGACGGCTCGGCGGCGGTGGCCGAACTGGGCTTCTCCAGTGGGGGAGTTCAGCCCCAGAGGCTGCGCGTCACCGAGAACACGGCCGACGTGCACAACATGATCGTGTGCACGCTCTGCTCCTGCTACCCGCTGCGACTCCTCGGCCCGTCTCCCGGCTGGTACAAGAGCGAGGCGTACCGCTCGCGGGTGGTGCGCGAACCCCTCGCGGTGCTGGGTGAGTTCGGCGTGACCCTCCCGGACGACGTCAAGGTCACCGTCTGGGACTCCAGCGCGGAGACCCGCTACATGGTCCTGCCGAGGCGCCCCGCCGGAACGGATGGGCTGAGCGAGCCGGAGTTGGCGTCCCTGATCACCCGCAACGGCCTGATCGGCACGGCTTTGGTGTGACCCACTCAAGCCCCGCCTTTGGACGAGAGCCTGCGGGGTCCGGGGCAGAGCCCCGGTAGTAAGGGGTTCACACAGGTGGCACGGAGTGCGAGGCTGTGATCATGAGCCGCACACTCATGGAAGAGCTCCGCACGGGCCTGCCCGCGGAAGCGATCCTCGTCGACGCCGACGTCACCGCCTCGTACGCCCACGACATGGCGAGCTTCTGCGACGCCGGCACGCCGGCCGTCGTCGTCCTGCCGCGCACCGTCGAAGAGGTCCAGCACGTGATGCGCACGGCGACCGCGCTGCGCGTCCCGGTCGTCCCGCAGGGCGCCCGCACGGGCCTGTCGGGCGGGGCCAACGCGAGCGAGGGCTGCATCGTCCTCTCGCTCGTCAAGATGGACCGCATCCTGGAGATCAACCCGGTCGACCGGATCGCCGTCGTCGAACCGGGCGTCATCAACGCCACGATCTCCCGCGCGGTGAACGAGCACGGGCTCTACTACCCGCCGGACCCCTCCAGCTGGGAAATGTGCACCATCGGCGGCAACATCGGCACGGCCTCAGGCGGCCTGTGCTGCGTGAAGTACGGAGTGACGGCGGAGTACGTGCTCGGGCTCGACGTCGTCCTCGCCGACGGGCGGCTGTTGCAGACGGGCAGGCGCACCGCGAAGGGCGTCGCCGGCTACGACCTGACGCGGCTCTTCGTCGGCTCCGAGGGCAGCCTCGGCATCGTGGTGAAGGCGACGCTCGCGCTGAAGCCGCAGCCGCCCCAACAGCTCGTGCTCGCCGCCGAGTTCGGCTCGGCGGAGGCCGCCTGCGACGCGGTCTGCCGGATCATGGAGGGCGGGCACGTCCCGTCCCTGCTCGAACTCATGGACCGTACGACGGTCAAGGCCGTCAACGACATGGCCAACATGGGCCTGCCGGAGACCACGGAGGCGCTGCTCCTCGCCGCCTTCGACACCCCGGACCCCACTGCGGACCTCGCGGCCGTCGGCGCGCTGTGCGAGGCCGCGGGCGCCACCCAGGTCGTGCCCGCGGAGGACGCCGCGGAGTCCGAACTGCTGCTCCAGGCAAGGCGGTTGTCGCTCACCGCCCTCGAAGCGGTCAAGGGCACCACGATGATCGACGACGTGTGCGTGCCCCGCTCCAAGCTCGGCGAGCTGCTCGAAGGGGTCGAGCGGATCGCCGAGAAGTACGACCTCACCATCGGGGTGTGCGCGCACGCGGGCGACGGCAATACGCACCCCACCGTCTGCTTCGACGCGCAGGACGCCGACGAGGGGCGCCGCGCCCGTGAGTCGTTCGACGAGATCATGGCGCTCGGCCTCGAACTCGGCGGCACCATCACCGGCGAGCACGGCGTCGGCGTGCTGAAGAAGGAGTGGCTCGCCCGCGAGCTGGGCCCGGTCGGGGTCGAGATGCAGCAGGCGGTGAAGGCGGCCTTCGACCCGCTGGGCCTGCTCAACCCGGGCAAGCTGTTCTGATGGCTGTCCTGATCGCTGTCCCGATCCCTGCTCTGGTGACCGTCCTGATCGCGGGGAGTGCGGCCCCGGTCACGTACGGCCCGCATAAAGGACGAAAGCCTCATGTGACGGGGTGCACTCCGGCGGGATCCTGAAGGGGTCGCACGGCCGGCCGTCAGGGCGCCGGCCGGCATCCCGCAGCCCGATGAGGTCCCGCCGATGAGCGCCAGCAACGTCAGCCGTAACCACGACAAGTCCGCCCGCCGCCGCAGGACGACCGCCGCCGTACTGGTCGGCGCCATCGCGCTCTCCTCCGTCGGCCTCGCGGTCGGCACGGCGGTCGCCGACCCGGGCCCCGCCCCGGCGGGCGCCACGCTCACCGGCACGTTGGACCCGGGCACACCTTCCGAGTGATCCCGCCCCCGTGCCGGGCCCCTCACAGGTCGTCGGAGGACGACTCGTCCCCCGGCCACGGGTCGCACAGGTACAGGTCGTCGGCGGCCGGGGCCGTGGTGAGCAGCTCGGCCAAGGCGTCGTCGATGCCGAGCTGATCCGTCTCCGTGCCGGGCGGCACCGCCCGCAGCGTCCGCTCCAGCCAGGCCGAGACCTGCGTGGTCGGCATCTCGAGCAGCGCGTCCCCGTCCGGCGAACTCAGCGCCACCAGAACCACGCTGCGCCCGTCCACCTTCGTCGGCCACACCCGCACGTCCCCGTGCCCGCACGGCCGGAACACCCCCTCCACGAGCAGCTCGCGGGCGAACGTCCAGTTGACCGGGTGGTGCGAGCCGATGTGGAACGTGATGTGGACGGCGTAGGGATCGTCGGTTCGGTAGGACAGTCGGGCCGGGACGGGGATGCTCCGCTCCGGCGAGAGCACGAGCTTCAGTTCCAGTTCGCGTTCCACCACGGTGTGCATGTCGTGCGTTTCCTCTCCGTCGTACGGGTCCGGAGCGGGCCCGTTGGAAGGTGAGAGCGCGATCTGCCGGGAGCATTACGCGAGTTCGACGAAGATATTTCTCCGCTCTCCGACAAGGGGCGTCACGTTCCCCGAAAAGTGGTCCGTAACGGTGGAGCGGCACGGGCGGGCGCGGCGGTCTGATAGATGTGGAACCCACAACAAGACCCCCGAGCAGATACGGGACGACGGACATGAGTGCGCCAACCCCGGCCCCCGGTGACGACAGGCCCCGCGAAGGCTACTACCCCGATCCGTCCATTCCCGGATATGTCCGGTACTGGAACGGGGCTGCGTGGGTCCCGGGCACCAGCCGCCCCGCCCCCTCCGACGGACAATCCCTTCCGGCCCCGCCCGGTGGGGGTGCCGCCCCCGCCCCCAACTCGGTGTCCGAGCCCCCTCCCGCGGAGGAGACAGGACCCGTCTTCCTCGACGAGGAGCCCTCCATCCGTACGGAGATGGGGCCCTCGGACCACGGCGCACCCGCGGCTCCCGAGCCCGCGTCCGCCTGGGGGGCCAACACCGCCCGGCAGACGGGCTTCGGCACCGAGCAGGCGAACAGGGTCTCCTGGGGCGCGGCCCCGGGCGCCGAGACCCCCGAGCAGGCCTCCCCGGAGGCGGCCCCGCCGCCGGACCGCACGGACGGCACGGTCAAGCTCCGCGCCATGCAGCAGCCGGGAGGCGGGCAGCAGGCCCCCGCCGACGGCACGATGGCGTTCCGCGCGCTGCCGAAGCAGGATGGGCAGAGCGGGCAGAGCGGGCAGGGCGGTGGGTCCGCCACGCCGGGCCAGTCCCAGGCGCAGGCCCGCGCGGGCCTGAACCCGCAGCCGGCTCCGCAGGCCCCGGCCGCCCCGGCCCAGCCGAACGTCCCGCAACAGCAGCCGCAGCAGCACCAGCCCCAGCAGCCGCAACAACAGCAGCCGCCCCAGGCGCAGGCGCACCTCCAGAGCCCCATGACGCAGGGGCCCGGCGGCGGCTCCCCTTCGTGGCCGCAGCAGGTGCACCAGCTGGCGGGCCAGGGGCAGGCGCAGGGACAAGGCCCGGCCCAGGGTCAGGCGCCCGCCGCGGACCCGAACGGTCCGGTGACGCCGTTCAAGCCGGTCGCCACCGACCCGTTCCTCGCCGCGGCGCAGGCCGCGGCGGCGGCCCGCCCGGCAAGCCTCGGCAAGCGGCTCGCGGCCCGGCTCATCGACTCGGTCGTCGTCGGCGCGGTCACCGCGATCGCCGCCGTACCGCTCGGCACCAAGGCCGCCGACCACATCAACGGCAAGATCGACGAGGCGAAGGCCTCGGGACACCAGGTCACGGTCTGGCTGCTCGACGGCACGACCGGCATGTACCTGGGCATCGTGCTCGCGGTGCTGCTCGTGGTCGGCACGCTCTACGAGGCGCTGCCGACCTCGAAGTGGGGCTACACCCTCGGCAAGAAGCTGCTCGGCCTGACGGTCCGTGACATCGAGGAGCACGAGGCCCCGACGTTCGTCTCGGCCCTCAAGCGCTGGATCGCGTACAGCGTGCCCGGCGTCCTCGTCGTGGGCGTCCTCGGCGTCCTGTGGGGCGCCTTCGACCGCCCGTGGCGCCAGTGCCTGCACGACAAGGCGGCGGGCACGTTCGTGGCGGCCGACTGACGGCAGGGTCGTCCGACCGACGGCAGAGTCATCCGACTGACGGCAGGGTCATCCGGACGGCGGCCCGCCACGTGCACGGCGGCGGGGTTCGCGTTCCACTCGGGCCATGAGCACCGAACCGCCGCCCTCCGGGTCCGGCCAGCCGCCGGACGACGACCCGTTCCGTAAGCCGCCGCCCAACGACCAGGGCGGCGGCTCGCCGTACGACAACTCCCAGAACCCCTACGACTCGGCGCCCCCACCACCGCCACCGCCCCCGTACGGCGGTGATCCCTACGGTGGCGGCTACGGCGCCGCCGACCCGCTCGCGGGGATGCCGCCGCTGGCCGACAGCGGCAAGCGCGTCCTCGCGCGGATCATCGACATCATCCTCATCGCGATCGTGGTGGGCCTGCTGTCGTGGATCTTCGGGGTCGGCCAGTACAACATCGACACCGACGAGATGGACGCGGGCAAGCGGCTCGCCCAGTCGCTGATCGGGGCCATTCTCTACGTCGGCTACGACACGATCATGACGGCGAAGACCGGGCAGACGCTCGGCAAGAAGTGGCTGAAGCTGCGCGTCGCCAACCTGAGCGACGGCGCGACGCCCAGCATGCAGACCAACCTGTTGCGCGCGGTCGTCCTGTGGGTGCCCGCGGTGTTCTGCTGCGCCTGCATCTGGACAGCGATCTGCGGCGGCTGGAGCTTCTTCGACAAGCCCTACAAGCAGGGTCTGCACGACAAGGCGGCGAAAACCGTGGTGGTCAGCGCCGCCTGACAGAAGTCCACACCGGCGAACCGGCGGGTCCGTGTCTCACGGGCCCGCCGGTTCGCGTGCGCGTGAGGCCTCGGCCGAGGCCGAGGGGGAGGGGACCCTGGTGCTGAGGCGCTGCGCCGGCACCCGCTCCTCGGCGGAGCCGGGTCCGGCCTCGGGATCTCGTTTGCGGGTCGGCACCGACATCGCCACGAACAGTCCCAGAATGAGCGCCGAGACGGCGATGACCGGGACACCGGGGCCCGATTCGGTCTGGGACAGCAGGACCATGGCGATGGTGGAGCAGACGACGGTGGCCGAACCGTAGGCGAGCTGAGCGACAGTCGGGCGAGGCATGGTGAGATCCGTCCTCGTGACATCGGGGGACTATTCGGACCTGTGCCCGAGCAGAGCACCCGGTAAGCATGCCCTAAGCATTGCCGCAGGAGCATGGGGGGCGCACGGAGTCACCGGGTCCGCCAAGTGGACGGCAGGGCGCGCCTGTTGCCCATGGAGCGGGCGCTGTCGATCCGTCCGTATTCCGAACCAATCGCTCTGCATAGTGCAAAGTGAATGTCTCAGTCAAGGTCTATTATTTCTTCTCTACCTCCGGTCAAATGACGTCACTTGTGACGCGTGGCGCTCACGCCACGGAGGAGGGGACCACTCAAGTGACCACCAAGAGACGGGCGTTGAGATCGGTCGCCGTGTTCGCGACCCTCGCCGCCACCGCGGCCACGGGCTCGCTCGCGGCGACCACCGCTCAGGCCGACACCCCGGCCAGGACGAGCGCGACCGCCGACGGAAAGACGTACGGGGGCAAGGGCCACGTCTTCGACGGCCCGTTCAGCAAGCAGCAGGAGAAGCAGCGGCAGGCGGCGCTGCAGCAGGTCCTCCAGGGCGACTCGAAGGTCCAGGAGAAGCACGGCTCCAAGGTCGTGGAGCTGTCGAAGGGCAAGTACGTAGAGCTGGGCCGCGAGCGCACGGACAAGATCTTCACGATCCTGACCGAGTTCGGCGACAAGGTCGACAACACCACTCTGGTCGACCGCGCGGACGACGACACCGACGAGCTGAAGCCCAAGTACGGCGGCACGCCGGGCCCGCTGCACAACCGGATAGCCGAGCCGGACCGTGCCAAGGACAACAGCACGGCCTGGCAGAAGGACTACAACTCCCAGCACTACAAGGACCTTTACTTCGGCGACGGCAAAACCGCCTCCGGCAAGGGCGCCGAGTCCCTCAAGACGTACTACGAGAAGACCTCATCGGGCCGCTACTCGGTCGAGGGCGAGGTCTCCGACTGGGTCAAGGTCGAGTACAACGAGGCCCGTTACGGCTCCAACTACTGCGGCGCCGACAACTGCCCGAACGTCGAGGACCTGGTCCGCGACGGCGTCAACGCCTGGGTCGCGCAGCAGAAGGCGGCCGGCAAGTCGGACGCCGACATCAAGGCCGACATGGCCCAGTACGACCAGTGGGACCGCACGGACCACGACAACGACGGCAACTTCAACGAGCCCGACGGCTACATCGACCACTTCCAGATCGTCCACGCGGGCGAGGACGGCTCGGCCGGCGGCGGCGCGCAGGGCGGCGACTCCCTCTGGGCGCACCGCGGTTACGCCTTCTCCCGCGACGACGGCGACACGGGCCCGTCCGGCTTCAAGGCGGGCGGCACCCCGATCGGCGACACCGGCATCTGGGTCGGCGACTACACGATGCAGCCGGAGAACGGCGGCCTCGGCGTCTTCGCCCACGAGTACGGCCACGACCTGGGCCTGCCGGACCTGTACGACACGACGTACACCGGCGAGAACTCGGTCGGCTTCTGGTCGCTGATGTCGGCGGGCTCCTGGCTCGGCACCGGCAAGGACTCGATCGGCGACATGCCGGGCGACATGACGGCCTGGGACAAGCTCCAGCTCGGCTGGCTGAACTACGACAAGGCGAAGGCCGCCACCAAGTCGACGCACAAGCTGGGTGTCTCGGAGTACAACACCAAGCTCAAGCAGGCGCTCGTCGTCGAACTGCCGAAGAAGAACGTCACCACGGACATCGTGAAGCCCACCGAGGGCGCGAAGCAGTGGTGGTCGGACTACGGCGACGACCTGGACAACACCCTCTCGCGCACGGTCGACCTGACCGGCAAGACATCGGCGGCCCTCGAACTCGACGGCTGGTACGACATCGAGAAGGACTACGACTACCTGTACACGCAGGTGTCGACCGACGGCGGCGCGAGCTGGAAGACCATCGACGGCACCGCCGACGGCCAGCCCCTCCCGCGCGACGGCGGCGACAAGCCGGCCCTCACGGGCACCAACGGCAAGTTCCAGCACCTGAGTTACCCGCTGGACGCCTACGCCGGCCAGAAGATCGACGTCCGCTTCCGCTACAAGACCGACGGCGGAGTGGCCCAAATGGGCTTCGCCTTCGACAACTTCACGGTCAAGGCGGACGGCGCGACCCTCTTCTCCGACAACGCCGAGACGGAGCAGGCGGGTTGGACCACGCGCGGCTTCTCCCGCGTCGGCGCCTCGATCTCCGGCGACTACCCGCAGTTCTACCTCGCCGAGAACCGCCAGTACGTGAGTTACGACAAGACCCTCAAGTCCGGCCCGTACAACTTCGGTTGGCGTGACGGCGGCGCCAAGCAGAACTGGGTCGAGCACTACTCCTACCGCCCCGGCCTCATGGTCTGGCAGTGGGACACCTCGCAGCGCAACAACAACGTCGGCCAGCACCCCGGCAAGGGTCTGATCCTCCCGGTCGACGCGCACGCGAAGCCGCTGAAGTGGTCCGACGGCAAGCTGATCACCAACAAGATCACGCCGTACGACGCCGCCTTCGGCCGCTACCCGGTCCCCGGCATGAAGCTCCACAAGCTGGGCGTCGAAACGAAGATCCCGGCGCAGGCCGGCGTCCCCGTCTTCGACGATCACAAGGGCACGTACTGGTACGAGGAGAACCCCACGGGAAGCGTGCGCACAACTGACACCAACACCAAGATCAGCATCGTGAAGCAGCCGCTCGACGGCTCCTCGATGACGATCAAGGTGGGCCCCTCGGCCAAGTAGCACGGCAAAACCGCAGGTCAGAAACGTATCGGCCGCGACCCTCTAGCGGGGTCGCGGCCGGTCGTGTTTAGGTGCGTCCTGTGAGTTCCTTATTGACACTACGTCCCACGGGGGTGTGACAGTCATGTCCGCAGGAGGGTTCTGCAAGCTGCCGGGAGGCACCGTGGTGGTCGCTCTGACGCTGCCCGCGCCAGGCCCCGGCGACGGCGCCGTACGGTTCCTGGTGCACGCCACGAACCGGGCCCGCGCCCTGACCCGCCTGCGCAATCTGGGCCTGCGCGCGGTCTACCTCAGAGGCAACGCCCAGCCACCGACCCCGGACGAGATAACGGCGGTCCTCCACCACCCGGACGGCCTGATCTGGCGTACGGCCCCGGACACAAGATCCGGCGAACTCTGGCACCCCATACGCACCCTCTTGCCGGGCAGAGTGAGCCCGTCGGGCGTCTGAGCCCATCCAGCCCCGCCGGCGTTTGAGGCGCGGAGCCCCGCGACCTAGGCCACGACTGGCTTGCCCGTGAGTTCGACGCCGGCCGAGCGCAGCTCCTCGAGCGCCGCCTCGGTGGAGGAGGCCGCCACCCCGGCGGTCAGGTCGAGCAACACCTTCGTACGGAACCCGGCCCGCACCGCATCCACGGCAGTGGCCCGCACGCAGTGATCCGTGGCGATCCCGACCACATCCACCTCGGACACCTCCCGCCGCCGCAACCACTCCTCCAGCGGCACCCCGTTCTCGTCCGCCCCCTCGAACCCGCTGTAGGCGGCCGAGTACGCCCCCTTGTCGAACACCGCGTCGATCGCGCCGGAGGCCACCGCGGGGGCGAAGTTCGGATGGAACCCGACCCCCTCGGTCCCCGCGACACAGTGCCGCGGCCAGCTGTGCACGAAGTCCGGCGCCTCCGAGAAGTGCTCACCGGGATCGACATGATGATCACGCGTGGCGACGACGTGCTGGTAGCAACCGCCGCCGGTCTGCCCGACGAGATCGGTGATCGCGGCAGCGACATCGGCACCCCCCGCCACCGCGAGGCTGCCGCCCTCGCAGAAGTCGTTCTGCACATCCACGACGATCAGGGCGCGACGCATGATTGCTGTCCTTCTGCTTGGAGACTACGAGCGTAGAAGCTTCAAGTGCGTTGCGGGAGAGGGCGTGGGGGGCGCTCGAGAGGGCCGTCCGTCCCCGGACGGCCCCAAACGGCCTCAGACGTACTCGGTCGGAATGACCGGCTCGCCCCTGGACAGCTGCGTGGCCGACAGCGGCAGCCGGTCGCGCGCCGCGATGTGCCGCTCGCGCACCGCGTCGAGCGGCTCACGGGCCACCACCTCGCCGCCCTTGACCAGCTCGACGAGGAGCTGCCGGTCGGCCAGCTCCTCGGGGACGGCCCCCGTGCCGACGACCTCGGCCTCCGCGACCCCGTCCGCGTCCGGCCGGCGCGCGGCCCACTTGCGGCCGCCGATCGAGGTCTTCCCGCCCGCCGACTTCTTCGCCACGGGCACCAGCGGCGCCTTCGGATCGGCGGACTCTGCGCGCGCGACCAGCTTGTAGACCATGGAGCAGGTGGGCTGCCCGGACCCGGTCACCAGCTGCGTACCCACCCCGTACGCGTCCACGGGCGAGGCGGCGAGCGAGGCGATGGCGTACTCGTCGAGGTCGGAGGTGACGACGATCTTGGTGTTCTCGGCGCCCAGCTCGTCCAGCTGCTGGCGCACCCGGTGCGCGACGAGCAGCAGGTCGCCGGAGTCGATCCGGACGGCGCCCAGCTCGGGCCCCGCGATCTCGACGGCCGTCGCGACCGCCTCCTGCACGTCGTACGTGTCCACGAGCAGCGTCGTCCCCTTGCCCAGGGAGTCGACCTGGGCCCGGAAGGCGTCCCGCTCGGTGTCGTGGATCAGCGTGAAGGCGTGCGCGCTGGTGCCGACGGTCGGGATCCCGTACCGGAATCCGGCCGCCAGGTCCGAGGTCGTCGCGAACCCGCCCACGTACGCGGCGCGCGAGGCGGCCACGGCGGCCAGCTCGTGCGTACGGCGCGCGCCCATCTCGATCAGCGGCCGGTCGCCGGCGGCCGAGGACATCCGGGACGCGGCGGCGGCGATCGCCGAGTCGTGGTTGAGGATCGAGAGGATCACCGTCTCCAGGAGCACGCACTCGGCGAAGGAGCCCTCGACGCGCAGCACGGGGGAGCCGGGGAAGTAGACCTCGCCCTCGGGGTAGCCCCAGATGTCGCCGGAGAAGCGGTAGTCCGCGAGCCACTGGAGCGTCGGCTCGTCGACGACGTCGCGCTCGCGCAGGAAGTCGAGCACGGCCGCGTCGAAGCGGAAGTTCTCGACGGCGTCCAGGACGCGCCCGGTGCCCGCGACGACGCCGTAGCGGCGACCCTCGGGCAGTCGCCGGGTGAAGACCTCGAAGACCGAGTGCCGGTCGGCGGTGCCCCCGCGCAGGGCCGCCTGCAGCATCGTCAGCTCATAGTGGTCGGTGAAGAGCGCCGTCGACGGAACGTCCACCGGCAGGCCCAGGTCCGCTGTGTTCATAGGATTGATGCTACCCCCGATTAGCGTCAGGGTGACGATTTCTGCGTCCGTTTGTGCGTGGGGCGGGTGGTGGTGGCAGCATGGGCCCTGTGACGGCTCCAGCACCCCTTGAGATCGAAAGGCCCGAGACGACGGAGGACGCGTCCGTCGTCCCCGAGCCGGACACCCCTTGGATCACGCTCGTCCACAACGATCCGGTGAACCTCATGAGTTACGTGACGTATGTCTTCCAGACGTACTTCGGGTACTCCAAGGACAAGGCCACCAAGCTCATGATGGACGTGCACCAGAAGGGCCGGGCCGTCGTCTCCAGCGGCTCCCGCGAAGAGATGGAACGCGACGTGCAGGCGATGCACGGATACGGCCTGTGGGCCACGCTTCAACAGGATCGGAAGTAGCAGCATCCCGATGCCAGGACATTTCGAACCGATCCCCGGTGGCGGCGCGGCCGTCGCCCTCGACGACGTCGAGATCTCCATCATCCGCTCGCTGGCGGTCCAGCTCCTGGAGCTGATCGGGCCCGGACCCGGCGGTGAGGTGAGCGACGACCCGCTCGCGGAGCTCTTCGCCGAGGGTCCGAGCGAACCGCCCTCCGACGCGGTGCTGCGCCGCCTCTTCCCCGACGCGTACGGCGGTCCGGGCGGCGAGGGTGAGAGCGTCGAGGACGCCGAGGAGCTGCGCGCCCACTCCTCGGAGTTCCGCCGCTTCACCGAGAACGATCTGCGGGCCGGCAAGCGCGAGGACGCCCTCGCGGTGATCCGCACGCTGGACACGCTGAGCCCGGCGGGCGACGGGGGAGCGGTCCTCAAGCTGTCCCAGAGCGAGTCCATCCAGTGGATGCGCGCGCTCAACGATCTGCGCCTCGCGATCGGCACCCGCCTCGACATCACCGACGAGGAGGACACGGACCTCCTCTACCGGCTCCCTGACGACGACGCACGCAAGCCGATGGTGATGGCATATCTGTGGCTCGGCGGGCTGCAGGAGACCCTCGTCGAGACCCTGACGGCCTGACCGTCGGTCAGGTTGGCCTGTTCGCTCAGCGGGCCCTCAAATCCGTATAACGATCCCGTCACCGCACCCACCCACATTGCGGCGCGGTGATTTGTTTTGTCCCCTTTTGCTGGTGGCGTACGCCACACGCGTCTCGGCCGACCCCGATGAACGCCGTGATAAATCTTCACGACCACCTGACGGACGCCACCCCTGTCCAGTCAGAGGGCGCCCCGACCGGCCGACCGCCGGTAGGCACAAGCTCCATCCATCCAGGGGCCCAGACCCCAAAGGATCGTCACAGTCGATCCGAGCCGAGTACGGCACGGATCGGCATGGAGAAAGGCGCACATCATGACCTCAGTGCAGGTCGACGAGCAGCACGACGGCAATGAGGCCGCGCAGGGCGAGACCGACGAGGGTTACAAGCGGGGACTCGGGGCCCGGCAGATCCAGATGATCGCCATCGGCGGCGCCATCGGGACCGGCCTCTTTCTCGGTGCGGGCAAGGGCATCTCCAAGGCGGGGCCCAGCCTGATCCTGGCGTACGCGGTCGCCGGCGTGGTCATCTTCTGCATCATGCGGGCTCTCGGCGAGCTCCTCATGTACCGACCCGTGTCCGGCTCCTTCTCGGAGTACGCGCGCGAGTTCATCGGCCCCTTCGCGGGCTTCGCGACCGGCTGGACGTACTGGCTGTTCTGGGTCATCACCGGCATGACCGAGGTCACCGCGGCGGCCACCTATATGACGTTCTGGTGGGACATCCCGCAATGGGTGTCCGCACTCGTCTTCACCGTCATCCTCTACGGCGCCAACCTGATCTCCGTGAAGCTCTTCGGTGAGCTGGAGTTCTGGTTCTCCACGGTCAAGGTCACCGCCATCGTCGGCATGATCCTGATCTGCGCCGGCATCCTCACCATCGGCTTCTCCGACGTCGGTGACACGGCCTCCATCTCGCACCTGTGGGACCTCGGCGGCTTCTTCGCGGGCGAGAACGGCATCGGCTCGACGCTGATGACCCTGCAGATGGTGATGTTCGCGTTCCTCGCGGTCGAGCTCGTCGGCGTCACCGCGGGTGAGGCCAAGGACGCCAAGAAGGTCCTGCCGAAGGCGATCAACACCGTGCCGTGGCGCATCGCCGTCTTCTATGTCGGCGCCCTGATCATGATCCTCTCGGTCGTGCCGTGGACGTCCTTCAAGGCCGGCGAGAGCCCGTTCGTCCACGCCTTCGACAAGATGGGCCTGGGCATCGGCGCCGCCATCGTCAACTTCGTCGTGCTGACCGCCGCGCTGTCCTCCTGCAACTCGGGCATGTACTCCACCGGCCGCATGCTGCGCGACCTCGCGCAGAACGGCCAGGGCCCGAACTTCTTCACCAAGCTGAGCAAGAACGGTCTGCCGGTCATCGGCACCACGTTCTCCGCCGCGATGATGCTGGTCGGCGTCTGGATCAACTACCAGTGGCCGGGCGAGGCGTTCAACTACGTCGTCTCCTTCGCCACCATCTCCGGCATGTGGGCCTGGATCGTCATCCTGATCTGCCAGATCCGCTACCGCCTCAAGTCCGACCGCGGTGAGCTCCCGAAGTCCGAGTTCCGCGCGCCCTGGGGCGTCTGGGTCAGTGGCCTCGCGCTGGCGTTCATCTTCCTCGTCATCGTCCTCATGGGCATCGACCCCGACGCGCGCGTCTCCCTGTACGCCGCTCCGGTCTGGGCCGCGATCCTGGGTGTCTCGTACTTCTTCCTGAAGAAGCGCAACCCCGAGAGCGCCGCCTTCGCGAAGCGCAACTAAGCGCAACCGACGCACCCCGTCTCACCAGGTGGGCCCCTCTGTACCGCACTCCGGTACAGAGGGGCCCACTTGCTTATGCTGGCCGCATGTTGAAGATTTCCCAGTCCCTGGTCGACCAGATCGTCGAGCACGCCCGCAAGGACCACCCCGACGAGGCCTGCGGCGTCATCGCGGGTCCGGTCGGCGAGGGCCGCCCCGAGCGCTTCATCCCGATGCTGAACGCCGCCCGGTCGCCCACGTTCTACGAGTTCGACTCCGGTGACCTGCTGAAGCTCTACCGCGAGATGGACGACCGCGACGAGGAGCCGGTGGTCGTCTACCACTCGCACACGGCCACCGAGGCGTACCCCTCGCGCACCGACGTCACGTACGCGAACGAGCCGAACGCCCACTACGTGCTGGTCTCCACCGCGGACACCGACGACGCGGGCCCCTTCCAGTTCCGCTCGTACCGCATCGTCGAGGGCGAGATCACCGAGGAAGAGGTCGAGATCACCGCCTGATCGACACCCCTCCCGACCATGCAGTTCTCAATTGCCGGACGCATTTCGACCGCATGGTGAGATCACATTCCGGGATCCGGACCGGGAATCGATACGATGAGCCCATGGTTTCCCACGACGTGAGCGAAAAGACGCCGGGCATGCTGCTCGTGGCGCGGCTGCACGTCGACCTGTGCCGCCTCGCCAGCGCCATCTGTCCGCGCTGAGCCGGACCGCCGTACCCGCCGAGGGCCCGCGGCTCCAGCCACCCACGCACCTGACCGGAAACGCCCGCGCCCAGGCGCGCCCACCCACAGACTTCCGACTCCCGACAGGAGCCCAGCATGGCCATCGAGGTCCGCATCCCGACCATCCTCCGCACCTACACCGACGGCGCGAAGGCCGTCGAAGGCGCCGGGGAGAACCTCAAGGAACTCTTCGCCGACCTCGACTCCCGGCACGCGGGCATCGCCGAGCGCATCGTGGACGACGGCAAGCTGCGCCGCTTCGTGAACGTCTACCTGAACGACGAGGACGTCCGCTTCCTCGACGGCATCGACACCAAGCTCAGCGACGGCGACAACGTCACGATCCTGCCGGCCGTGGCCGGCGGAATGCGCTGAGCGGGCTCATGCGCTACGACAGCCCGCTGGCCGCGGTGGGCAACACCCCCCTGGTGCGCCTGCCGCGGCTCTCGCTCTCCGACGACGTGCGGATCTGGGCGAAGCTGGAGGACCGCAACCCGACCGGCTCGATCAAGGACCGCCCCGCGCTCCACATGATCGAACAGGCCGAGAAGGAAGGCCGGATCAAGGCCGGGGACACCATCCTCGAACCCACCTCCGGCAACACCGGCATCTCGCTCGCGATGGCCGCCCGCCTCAAGGGCTACAACATCGTCTGCGTCATGCCGGAGAACACCTCGCAGGAGCGCCGCGACCTGCTCGCCATGTGGGGTGCGGAGATCATTCCCTCGCCGGCCGCGGGCGGCTCCAACACGGCGGTCCGCATCGCCAAGGAGCTGGCCGAGCAGCACCCGGACTGGGTGATGCTCTACCAGTACGGCAACCCGGACAACGCGGGCGCGCACTACGCGACGACCGGCCCGGAGATCCTCACCGACCTCCCGTCCGTCACGCACTTCGTGGCGGGGCTCGGCACCACCGGCACGCTCATGGGCGTCGGCCGGTATCTGCGCGAGCACAAGCCCGACGTCAAGATCGTCGCCGCGGAGCCGCGCTACGACGACCTCGTCTACGGGCTGCGGAACCTCGACGAGGGGTTCGTGCCCGAGCTGTACGACGCGTCGGTGCTCACGACCCGGTTCTCCGTCGGCTCGGCCGACGCGGTGACCCGTACGCGTGACCTCCTCCAGCAGGAGGGCATCTTCGCGGGTGTCTCCACGGGGGCGGCGCTGCATGCCGCGATCGGGGTGGGCAAGAAGGCGGTGAAGGCGGGGGAGTCCGCCGACATCGTGTTCGTCGTCGCCGACGGCGGGTGGAAGTACCTGTCGACGGGCGTCTACACGGCCGCGACGACGGAAGAAGCGATCGAGGTCCTGCACGGCCAGCTCTGGGCGTGACCTTTCGGGCCAGCTACGTCATTTTGAGCCCCTTCGGCGATTGAGAAGCGGGGTCTGGGGCAGAGCCCCAGGACCGTAACGCCGGAGGGGCTCACCCATGCCTAGTGGCCCAGGTGCCGCACCTGATCCCACAACCCCGGATCGATCACCCCGGCCGGCCGACGGAAGTCGCTCAGCGGCACCGAGCGGAGCTCATCCGTCTCCAGAAAGCTCGCCCGCCCCCGCGCATCCCCCACGGTCCCGGGCGGCAACGCGATAACCCCCGGCCGCTCGTCGTGATACCGGCTGGTGATCTTGGCGACCGTGGCCACCCCGCGCCGCACCGACAGGACCAGGCACGGCCGGTCCTTCCCGCCGGGCCCGTCCTCGTACGGCACCATCGCCCACCAGATGTCACCCGGCTCGGGCCCACGGGCGTGCGCATCCCGCGGAACATGCCGCTCCCGGCGGCGATGGCGCGTGCCGCGCCCCCACCCGTCGACCAGCGTCGCGACGAGCGCGAGCAGTACGACGGCAGCGAGCGCGAGCCACCAGGACGTGTCCATGGACATGACGGTACCGGGGTGACACGCGGGGTGCTTCCGCGGCCCCGAAGCCCTCCGAACCGGTGACAGCGCAGGTGAGTTCGCCCACAACAGCCCGTGACGGAGGAGCCACCCGCCCTTTTGCGCCTTACGCTCGACTGACCCCCTCGGGTCCTGTGCCGAGTTTCCCGTCTGCCCCGCGGCGTCTGGCACGCACGCTCGCGGCGTTGCCGAAACATCCGAGTAGCTCCGCTACTAGGACGCTCCGGCGCCTTGCGATCGTACGCACCAGACGCCGCGGGGCCCGCCCTTCGGGCGGACGACGGGAAACTCGGCACAGGACCCGGCACAGGCCCCGGCCCACGGCCCGTGGCTCCACCCCGCATTTCCGACCGCCAGCGCGGAGGTTGAAAGCTCCTATGAAGCTCACCGTCGTCGGCTGCTCGGGGTCGTTCCCGTCCGCGGATTCGGCCTGCTCGAGCTACCTCGTCGAGGCCGACGGCTACCGGCTGCTCCTCGACATGGGCAATGGCGCCCTGGGCGAGCTGCAGCGCCACGTCGGTCTCTACGACCTCGACGCGATCTTCCTTTCGCATCTGCACGCGGACCACTGCATCGACATGTGCGCGTACTTCGTCGTGCGCTACTACCGTCACGACGGCGGCCGTTGCGCCCCCATGCCCGTCTACGGACCCGAGGGCACCGAGCAGCGCCTGACCACCGCGCACGCCGACACGCCCTCGGCCTCCGCGTTCAGCGAGGTCTTCGACTTCCACACCGTGAAGCCGGGTTCGTACGAGATCGGGCCGTTCTCCGTCCGCATGGAGAAGGTGTGCCATCCCGTGGAGTCGTACGCGATCCGGGTCGAGCACGGCGGGCGCTCCCTGACGTACTCCGGGGACACCGGACCGTGCGCCGCGCTGGACGAACTGGCGGAGGACAGCGACCTGTTCCTGTGCGAGGCCGCGTTCACGCACGGCAAGGAGAACATCCCGGCGCTGCACCTCAACGGCCGGGAGGCGGGGGAGGCGGCGCAGCGCTCCCGCACCCGCAAGCTCGTCCTGACGCACATCCCGCCGTGGACCGACCCGCAGGTGAACCTCGCGGACGCGCGCGCGGTGTACGACGGCCCGGTCGAGCTGGCCGCGCCCGGAGTGACGTACACGGTCTGAGAGCCGTACGAGGAAGGCCCCGGAACCACACGGTTCCGGGGCCTTCCTCGTCGTACGGTCACACGGGGGAGGGGCTCACGCCTTCGTGAGGTCCTCGACCTCCTCCTCGGGCTCGCGGCCCGGAGTGGTGAGGTTGAACTTCATGATCGCGAAGCGGAACACCACGTAATAGAGGGCCGCCATGACCAGGCCGATCGGGATGATCAGCCATGGCTTGGTCGCGAGGTTCCAGTTCAGGGCGTAGTCGATGAAGCCCGCCGAGAAGTTGAAGCCCGCGTGGACGCCGAGGCCCCAGGTGATCGCCATGGAGACGGCGGTCAGGACCGCGTGCAGCACGTACAGCAGCGGCGCGATGAACATGAACGTGAACTCGATCGGCTCGGTCACACCGGTGACGAACGAGGTCAGCGCGAGGGAGACCATCATGCCCATCACGGCCTTGCGGCGTTCGGGCCGCGCGCAGTGGGCGATGGCGATGGCGGCGGCCGGCAGGCCGAACATCATGATCGGGAAGAAGCCGGCCTGGTACATGCCTGCCGACGGGTCGCCCGCGAGGAAGCGCGTGATGTCACCGTGCACGACGGAGCCGTCGGGCTTCGTGAAGTCACCGAGCTGGAACCAGGCCACCGTGTTGACGAACTGGTGCATGCCGATCGGGATCAGACCACGGTTGATCAGGCCGAACAGGCCCGCGCCACCGGCGCCGAGGCCGGTCATCCACTCGGCGAAGCTGGTGATGCCGTCGCCGATGGGCTCCCAGATCAGGCCGAAGAAGACACCGACGATGATGCCGACGAAGGCCATGATGATCGGGACGAGCCGGCGGCCGTTGAAGAAGCCGAGCCAGTCGACCAGCTTGGTGCGGTGGTACTTCTGCCAGAACATGGCCGCCAGCAGACCCATGATGATGCCGCCGAGGACACCGGGGTTGTTGTAGACGGCGGCGACGTCCTCGCCCTTCTTGACGACGGCCTCGCTGACCGGGAAGGCCTCGAGGACCTTGCTGTAGACGAGGAAGCCGACGAGCGCGGCGAGCGCCGTCGAGCCATCGGACTTCTTGGCGAAGCCGATGGCCACGCCTATGCAGAACAGGATGGGCAGGTTGTCGGTGATCGCCGAACCCGCGTTGGCGAAGACCGTGGCGACAGTGCCCCAGTCCAGACCGTCCTTGCCGAAGACATCATCGGCGCCGAGCCGCACCATGATGCCGGCGGCAGGAAGCACCGCGATCGGCAACTGCAGGCTGCGGCCCACCTTTTGGAGGCCCTGGAAAAGGCCGGAACCCCGCTTCTTTGCGGGGGCCGCCGTAGCGCTGGCGGTGCTCATCAACTTCCTCCATGAAAAGCAGATGGTCTACACCACTCAGTGGTGTAGACCTGTTGTAGCACGGTGAAGGTGGGATAAGGAACCCTTGATTCCCACGGCAATGGGCCCCCGGACCGAGTGGTCCGGGGGCCCATCGCGAAGGAGCCGAAAAGCGTTATGCCTTGGTGATGTCCTCGACTTCTTCCTCGGGCTCACGACCCGGTGTCTTGATGTCCCACTTCGTGATCGCGAAACGGAAGATCACGTAATAGAGGACGGCGAAGGCGAGGCCGATCGGAATGATCATCCATGGCTTGGTGGCCAGGTTCCAGTTGATCAGGTAGTCGATCAGACCCGCGGAGAAACTGAAGCCGTCCTTGACGCCGAGCGCCCAGGTCACCGCCATCGAGACACCGGTCAGCACCGCGTGCACCGCGTACAGCGCCGGCGCGATGAAGACGAAGGAGTACTCGATCGGCTCGGTGATACCGGTGACGAACGAGGTCAGCGCGAGCGACAGCATCATGCCGCCGACCATCTTGCGCCGCTCGGGCCGCGCGCAGTGCACGATCGCGAGACAGGCTGCCGGGAGGGCGAACATCATGATCGGGAAGAAGCCCGTCTGGTAGATGCCCGCGGTCGGGTCGCCGCTCAGGAACATGTTGATGTCGCCGTGCACGGTCGTGCCGTCGGGCTTCGTGTACGAGCCGAACTGGAACCACAGCGGCACGTTGAGGAACTGGTGCAGGCCGATCACGAGCAGCGCGCGGTTGGCGACACCGAAGATGCCGGATCCGACGGCGCCCAGGCTCTCCAGCCAGTTCGAGAAGCTCTCCAACGCGTCACCGATCGCGGGCCAGATCCACAGGCACAGCGCCGCGAAGACGATGCCGACGAAGGCCATGATGATCGGGACGAGCCGGCGGCCGTTGAAGAAGCCGAGCCAGGAGACCAGCTTGGTGCGGTGGTAGCGGACCCAGAAGAACGAGGCCAGGAAGCCCATGATGATGCCGCCGAACACCCCGGGGTTCTGGAACGTCGCGGCGGTCACCGCCCCGTCCGCCAGACAGCCCGTCGCGACCGTCTTCGACCCGCCCGGGCAGTCGATCGGGAACTGGTGCAGCACGCCCCGGTAGACGAGGAAACCCGCCACCGCCGCCAGAGCCGTCGAACCGTCCGCCTTCTTGGCCATGCCGATCGCGACGCCGATGCAGAAGAGCAGCGGCAGACCGAGGTCGGCGTCGAGCAGCGCGCCGCCCGCGCCCGAGAAGACCTTGGCGACATTGGTCCAGCCGAGACCGTCGTCGCCGAAGACATCGGGCTGGCCGAGCCGGTTGACGATGCCCGCCGCCGGCAGCACGGCGATGGGCAGTTGAAGGCTGCGCCCCATCTTCTGGAGCCCCTGGAAGAAGTTGCTCCAGGGGCTCGGTCGTGGTGCGGCGGCCGCGTTGGCGCTCATGGGGCGTCCTCCCGGAACAAGCCACGGTTGGCGGGCGTCGGATACTCTGACTACTGGTGTAGACCAGTTGTGGGGACACGGGTCGGTCCGTGATCGTCATCTTTCGTCACGGGTGGGGTTACCGCCCGCGAAGATGGGCCAACCGTGGGTTACCGTGACAAAGCGGCCCATAGGCGGGCCCGGAGAACACAGGGAGAACGAAATGGCCACGAAGGCTGAGAAGATCGTCGCCGGCCTCGGCGGACTCGACAACATCGAAGAGGTCGAGGGCTGCATCACCCGCCTGCGTACCGAGGTCGTCAACCCGGAGCTGGTCGACGAGGCCGCGCTCAAGGCCGCCGGCGCCCACGGCGTCGTCAAGATGGGCACCGCGATCCAGGTCGTCATCGGCACCGACGCGGACCCCATCGCCGCCGACATCGAAGACATGATGTGACCCCGACCCACTGAGGTCACACGCGCGAAGGCCCCACCCCCACGCAAGGGGTGGGGCCTTCGGTGCACCCGATACGCTCCTCCCTATGTCTCGCATCGACGGCCGCACCCCCGAACAGCTCCGCCCGATCACCATCGAACGCGGCTGGAGCAAGCACGCCGAAGGCTCCGTCCTCGTCTCCTTCGGAGACACCAAGGTCTTCTGCACCGCCTCCTTCACCGAGGGCGTCCCGCGCTGGCGCAAGGGCAGCGGAGAGGGCTGGGTCACCGCCGAGTACTCGATGCTCCCGCGCTCCACGAACACCCGCGGCGACCGCGAGGCCGTCCGCGGCAAGATCGGCGGGCGTACGCACGAGATCAGCCGCCTGATCGGCCGCTCGCTGCGCGCCGTCATCGACTACAAGGCCCTCGGCGAGAACACGATCGTCCTCGACTGCGACGTCCTCCAGGCCGACGGCGGCACCCGCACGGCCGCCATCACCGGCGCGTACGTGGCGCTCGCCGACGCCATCTCCTGGGCCCAGGGCAAGAAGCTCGTCAAGGCCGACCGCAAGCCGCTGACCGGCACGGTGAGCGCCGTCTCCGTCGGCATCATCGACGGCGTCCCCATGCTCGACCTCCCGTACGAGGAGGATGTGCGCGCCGACACCGACATGAACGTCGTCTGCACCGGCGACGGCCGCTTCGTCGAGATCCAGGGCACCGCCGAGGCCGAGCCCTTCGCGCGCGACGAGCTCAACGCGCTTCTGGACCTGGCCGTTGGGGGCTGCGACGAGCTCGCGGCGATCCAGCGCAAGGCGCTGGAGGAGACCCTCTCCTAGGGCGGTCGGGTCGCCGCCTGGCTCCTCGACCAGGTAAAGAACTCCCCAAGTAGGGTGGCCGGGCACAGCAACCGCACAGCCATCGACTGCGTCACTACGGGTGGGTGGACGGCGTACGACGCCAACTGCCGTCCAGCCGTCCGTACTTCAGGGGGAGGACCCTTCCATGCCCGCGCGCCACCGACGTCTCGCCATACTGGCCGCCACCGCGGCACTCGTCGCGATTCCGGCCACCGTCGGCTGCTCGGCCGTCGACAAGGCACTCGACTGTGCCCGCACCGCCGACTCCATCGCCGACAGCGTGACCGACCTGCAGCAGGCCGTGGAGAACGCGTCCAACGACCCGACGCAGGCCGGCGAGTCCCTCGACAAGATCGACAAGAACCTCGACGACATCGGCGACAAGACCGACAACGCGGATGTCTCGAAGGCCGTCGACGACCTCAACAAGGCGGTGGGCAACGTCCGTACGTCGATCAAGAACGGCGACGAGGCGCCGGACGTCACCCCGGTCACCGACTCCGCGGGCGAGCTGACCAAGGTCTGCACCTCGTCGTGACGTAACGGGGCGTGCGGGTGGCCGGCCAGGGGCTGGATACTGGAGGCATGACCCGCCTCATCCTCGCCACCCGTAACAACGGCAAGATCGTCGAGCTCCGCTCCATCCTCGCCGACGCCGGACTGCCCCACGAGCTGGTCGGCGCCGACGCGTATCCCGAGGTCCCGGACGTCCGTGAGACCGGCGTGACGTTCGCCGAGAACGCCCTTCTCAAGGCCCATGCCCTCGCCCGGGCCACCGGGCTGCCCGCCGTCGCCGACGACTCCGGCCTCTGCGTCGATGTCCTGGGCGGTGCTCCCGGGATCTTCTCGGCGCGGTGGGCCGGCAAGCACGGTGACGACCAGGCGAACCTGGATCTGTTGCTGGCGCAGCTCGGCGACATCGACGAGGACCGTCACCGTACGGCCCACTTCGCCTGTGCGGCGGCGCTTGCCCTGCCGGACGGTACGGAGCGGGTGGTCGAGGGGCAGTTGCGGGGTGTGCTGCGGCACGCCCCTGCGGGGTCGGGCGGCTTCGGCTACGACCCGATCCTCCAGGTCGAGGGTGACACCCGCACGTGCGCCGAACTGACGGCCGACGAGAAGAACGCGATCTCCCACCGGGGAAAGGCGTTCCGGGCACTGGTCCCGGTGGTCCGGGAACTCCTGGGCTGAGCCACCCCTAGGGGCTCCGCCCCGACGCCTCAAGCGCCGGCGGGGCCAAATAGAGCCCCTCCGGCGATTGAGGAGCGGGGTCCGGGGCAGAGCCCCGAGGGCGGCGGAACGTCAAGGCGTGTCGTCCGGCCCCCGGTCGAGCCGCCGCCGCTCCGACCGCTGGTCCAACCTCTCCTGCCGCCGCGCCGCCTTGAGGCGTTGGCGTTCCGCGCGGGTGACCTTGCGTTCCACGCCGACGCCGCCCCAGAAAGCGAACCCGGTGACCACCACGCGCGGCGCGCCCGCGTCCCCCGGCACACCCTCCTCGCTGTGGTCGAAGCCGCCCATGATGCCGATGCCACGCACCACGACCTCCACGCCCGGCGGCACGACCACGTTCATCCCGCCCATGACCGCCACGCAGTTGATCACGACCTCGCGCGCCTCGAAGTCCGCCTCGCGCAGATCGATCTCGCCGCCGCCCCAGAACGCGAAACAGTTGAACCGCCGCGGCGCCGTCCACCGCCCCTTGCGCTGGAACCCGGACATGACCCCGACGCCCCACGTGGAACTCGCCTCGCCCCGGATCCGCGAAGCCCAGTCGACGGCCCCCTCCGGCAGCGGCTCCTTCACGAAACTCACGGCCCCCGAAGCGCCCGCCCCGACCGGCAGGTCCTTCGTCAGCGGCGCCAACTCCCCGTACGTACGCGCCTGATACGTCGCGTCGAGCCGCTCGCCGAACTCCTCCATGTCGAGCCGCCCCTCCGCGAGCGCGTCCCGCAACCGCTCGGCGACGAGCTCGCGGTCGGCGTCGGACGCGCGTAGTTCGGGGGTGTCAGCGGAGGGCCTCGGTCGGCCGGATTCGTCCGTCATAGGGGTCAGCGTACGTATGTCAGGGCGCCACGGACGTGCCCCTCGCGTACATTCGCGCGATGACCGCCTCGATGTCCGGCTCGCGCACCGACAGGTCGACCATCGGATACCGCTCGGCGATCCGCGCCACGAGCGGCGCCGCCGACTGCCCGGCCGGGAACGCCAGCCACTGCCGCGCCCCCTCCACCTTCACCACCCGCGCGAACTCGACCTCCAGCGGCGGCAGTTCACGTTCCAGATCGACCACGAGCGTCCGCTCCGCCGCCGCGCCGCCCGTCGCGTGCAGGCCCTCCAGCTCACCGTCGTACATGAGCTTTCCGTGGTCGATGACCATCACGCGGCGGCACAGCTGCTCGATGTCGGTGAGGTCGTGTGTCGTGAGCAGTACCGTCGTGCCGCGGTCGGCGTTCAAGTCCCGGAGGAATCCGCGTACTTTGACCTTCGACACGACGTCGAGGCCGATCGTCGGCTCGTCCAGGTACAGCACCTCGGGGTCGTGCAGCAGCGCCGCCGCGATGTCGCCCCGCATCCGCTGGCCGAGCGAGAGCTGTCGTACGGGCGCGTCCAACAGGTCGCCCAGTTCCAGGAGTTCGACGAGGCGCGCCAGGTTCTCCTCGTAGCGGCCGTCCTCGATCCGGTACATGCGGCGCATCAGGCGATACGAGTCGATCAGCGGCAGATCCCACCACAGCGTCGTCCGCTGGCCGAAGACCACGCCCATGCGGTGCGCGAGGCGGGACCGTTCGCGTGAGGGGTCGATGCCGGCGACCCGGAGCCGGCCCCCGCTCGGCGTGAGGATCCCCGTCAGCATCTTGATCGTCGTCGACTTGCCCGCGCCGTTCGGCCCGATGTAGCCGACCATCTCGCCGCGCCGCACCGTGAAGCTCAGCGAGTCCACGGCCCGCACCTCGCGCCGCTCCCGCCGCATGAAGCCCGTCTTGCGGCGTACGTCGAAGACCTTCTCGACCTCGTCTAGCCGGATGAACTCGTCTCCCATGGGGCCCCTTTCCACCATCAACTCCCCGTGCTGCGATACGTACGAAGCGCCGCCCGCCAGGCGGACAGCGCGAGGGCCAGACAGACGGCCGCCACCAGCGGCGGCGCGAACGCCACCCACCGCGGCAGGTCGAGCGGATAGGGGCGGCCCAGGATGTAGAGGCCGGGCAGCCAGTTCACGAAGGCGAGCGGCAGCACGAACGTGACGCCGCGCAGCAGCGTGTCGCCGAACACGGTCGGCGGATAGCTGAGCATGGCGTTGCCGCCGAACGTCGCCGCGTTCTGCACCTCGGAGGCGTCCTGCGCGACGATCTGGAAGGCCGCGCCCGCGATGAACACGGCCGTGAAGATGGCGCCGCCGCTGACCACCAGGACCGGGACGAGCAGCACCTTCAGCGGCGTCCACGCCACGTCGATCACGGTCAGGCCATAGACGAGGACCGCCACGCCCTGCGTGACCCGCCCCAGCCTGCGCAGCGCGAACCGGTCCGCCGCCACCTGCGCGAGCACCGGCGCGGGCCGCACCAGGAACGTATCGAGCGTGCCGTCCCGCACCCGCTGCCCGAGCCGCCCCACCGACCCGAACGCCAGATCCGCCAGGCCGAAGGACGTGCCCGCCGCCCCGTACAGAAAGGCGATCTCGGACAGCCCGTACCCACCGAGCCGATCCACCTGCGAGAACATCAGCAGGATCCCGACGAACTCCAGCCCTGTCACCGCGAAGTTCCCGAAGACCGTCATCAGGAACGACGCCCGATACGTCATCGTGGACCGGATCCACATCCCGCCCACCAGCCGGTACGTCCGCGCCGACTCGGCAAGGACCGTGCCCCGCTCAGCCACCCTGCACCACCACCCTCCGCGTCGCGGCGGACTGCAGCAGCCGCCCGGCACCGAGCAGCACCACCGCCCACACCACCTGGAACAGCAGCGCGCCGCCCACACTCCGCTCACCGAGCAGCACATCCGCCGGCACCTGGAGCAGCGCCGACCACGGCAGCGCGCGGGCGAACTCGCCGAAGGCCCCCGGGAACACGTTCAGCGGCAGCAGCATCCCCGACAGGAACGTCGACACGAGCCCCGACATCTGCACGATCCCGCTGCCGTCCATCAGCCAAAACGCCGACAGCGCCACCAGATAGCGGATCGCGAAACTCACCGACGCCCCGCCGAGCAGCGTCAACAGAAACGCCACCCACCTCAACAGGTCGGCGGGAAGCGCGAGTTCGAAGATCAGCGACCCCACCGCCATCGGCACCACACCGCGCCCCAGGAACTGAAAGGCCGCCCGGCCGAGATCCTGCGCCAGCCACCAGCACTGCAGATCCACCGGCCGGTACAGATCGACCGCGATGTCCCCGCTGCGGATCCGCTCCATCAGATCGGTCTCGAAACCGCCACCGATCTGCAGCACCATCACCGCGAACATCGCCTGCCCGACCCACACGAACGTCAGCGCCTGCGCCTGGTCGTACCCGCCGAGATGCGGCCGCTCGTCCCACAGCGCGATATAGGTGCAGGCGATGATCAGGCCGAACACGGTGTTCGTGAAGACCCCGGCGAGGGTCGCCCCGCGGTAGGTGGCGTATCTGCGGAAACCTCCTGCGGCGACGGTCGCGTACAGCCGCACTGCTCCCACCGGTCCCCCTCGCGAAATAGGCCGAAGCGCAGGAGCCTAGTCACAGGGCGCGTCGCCTGCCACGGATTTTCCACGGGATGTAGCAGTCTTAGAGGTCTTATGTGCCATACGAGGCGTACGTGACGTACGACGCGGATCAGGAGTTCCACAGGACATGAGCAGCGACGAGCCGGAGCAGCCCGAGCAGCCGACGGAGCCCCAGGAACCGGGCGGGCCCGGCACGGGCGCCACGCCCGCCGCCGCAGGCAAGGGCAAGCGGCCCAGGCGCACCGGCTGGCGGCGCCTGATCCCCACATGGCGAATGGTGCTCGGCGGCCTCGTCGGCTTCATCCTGCTGTGCGTCGGCCTGTTCGCCCTCGGCTACTTCCTCGTGGACATCCCGCCCGCCAACTCCGCGGCGACCGCCCAGAGCAACGTGTACCTGTACGCGGACGGCAGCCAGATCGCCCGCGACGGCGAGGTCAACCGCGAGAACGTGAGCCTCACCCAGATCCCCAAATCGGTGCAGCACGCGGTACTCGCCGCCGAGGACCGCGACTTCTACTCCGAATCCGCCGTCGACCCGCAGGCCATGCTGCGCGCCGCCTGGTCCACGCTCACCGGCAAGGGCAAACAGGGTGGCTCCACGATCACCCAGCAGTACGTGAAGAACTACTACCTGGGCCAGGAGCAGACCGTCTCCCGGAAGGCGAAGGAGTTCTTCATCTCCATCAAGCTGGACCGCGAGAAGTCCAAGGACGACATCCTCGAGGGCTACCTCAACACCAGCTACTTCGGGCGCAACGCGTACGGCATCCAGGCCGCCGCCCAGGCGTACTACGGCGAGGACGTCCAGGACCTGTCGGCCGCCCAGGGCGCCTACCTCGCGGCCCTGGTGAACGCCCCGAGCGCGTACGACGTGGCCGCCCACCCCGAGAACAAGGAAGCGGCCACCGCCCGCTGGAACTACGTGCTCGACGGCATGGTCAAGGAGGGCTGGCTCGACGCCTCCGACCGCAAGAACATGACGTTCCCCGTGCCCGACCAGGCGAAGGCACCATCGGGCCTCTCCGGGCAGCGCGGCTACCTCGTACAGGCCGTGAAGGACTACATCACCGACAACAAGATCCTCGACGAGGACACCCTCGCCGGCGGCGGCTACCGCATCACCACCACGCTCCAGAAAAAGAAGCAGATCGCCTTCGAAAAGGCCGTCGACGACCAGCTGATGTCAAAGCTCGACAAGAACACACGGGACATCGACAAGAACGTCCGCGCGGGCGGCGCCGCCATCGACCCGTCGAACGGCAAGGTGCGCGCCATGTACGGCGGCGTCGACTACACGAAGCAGTACGTCAACAACGCCACGCGCCGCGACTACCAGGTCGGCTCCACGTTCAAGCCGTTCGTGTTCACGTCCGCCGTCGAGAACGCCTCGACCACACAGGACGGCCGCAGGATCACCCCCAGCACCATCTACGACGGCACCAACAAGCGCCCCGTACAAGGCTGGGACGGCGGCCACTACGCCCCCGCCAACGAGGACGACCGCTCCTACGGCAACATCACCGTCTCCACCGCCACCGACAAGTCCGTCAACGCGGTGTACGCGCAGATGGCCGTCGACGTCGGCTCCGACAAGGTCAAGCAGACCGCCCTCGACCTCGGCATCCCCTCGAACACCCCGGACCTCACGGCCTCGCCCTCGATCGCGCTCGGCCCGTCCACCGCGTCCGTGCTCGACATGACCGAGGCGTACGCGACGCTCGCCAACCACGGCGAACACGGCACGTACACGCTGCTCGACTCGATCACCAAGAACGGCGAGGACATCACGCTCCCCGAGAAGGAGACCCGGCAGGCCGTCCCGCGCGCGGCCGCCGACACCACGACGTCGATCCTCAAATCGGTCGTCGACGGCGGCACCGGCACCGCCGCCAAGGCCGCGGGCCGCCCCGCCGCCGGCAAGACCGGCACCGCGGAGGAGGACAAGGCGGCCTGGTTCGCGGGCTACACCCCGGACCTCGCGACCGTCGTCTCCGTGATGGGCCAGGACCCGACCTCCGGCACGCAGACCCCGCTGTACGGGGCGACGGGCCTCGACCGGATCAACGGCGGCGGGTACCCGGCGCAGATCTGGGCCCAGTTCACACAGGCCGCCCTGTCCGGCACCCCGGCCAACGACTTCGAACTGGACCTCCAGAGCGGCGCCGAACAGGAACCGCTGCCCTCGACCCCGGAATCCTCATCGGAATCGACGACCGAATCCCCCTCGGACACCGCCTCAGCGACCCCCTCGGACGAGGACACCCCGTCCGACGAACCGTCGAGCGAGACACCCCCGTCCGAGGACCCGACGGGCGGCGAGGAAGAACCCACCGATTCCCCCAGCCCCGACGACACGGACCTGAACCCACTCAGTGCCCAGAAGTCACCTTGAGCCCCACGATCGCCACAAGCAGCAGCGCAATGAAGCCGATTCGGGCCGCGGACACGGGCTCGCCCAGGGCGACCATCCCCACGATCGCGGCTCCCGCGGCCCCGATCCCCACCCACACGCCGTACGCGGTACCGATGGGCAAGGACTTGGCGGCGTAGGACAGGAGCACCATGCTCGCGACGATTCCCGCGCCCGTGAACACGCTCGGCCAAAGGCGGGTGAAGCCCTCGGTGTACTTCATGCCGATCGACCAGGCGACTTCGAGAAGTCCGGCAACAGCGATCAGGATCCAGGCCATGACTGGCACCTCCGTCAGTGGTTCTCAACAGGGGTGCGTCGTCTTTGCGAAGTGCTGCTCAGCCCGGTACGGCGCGTCTCGTCGGGGTCCCTCAAAGGTAGCAAAGGACAGATAAAAAGGGCTGGTGACGATGGTCACCAGCCCTCATCGGCCCCAGGCGGGGAGGCGGACGGCTACAGGTACAGGCCCGTCGAATCCTCGGAGCCCTCGAACCGGTCGGCCGCCACCGCGTGCAGATCCCGCTCGCGCATCAGCACGTACGCGACACCCCGCACCTCGACCTCCGCCCGGTCCTCCGGATCGAACAGCACCCGGTCACCCGGCTCCACGGCCCGCACGTTCTGCCCGACCGCGACAACCTCGGCCCAGGCAAGACGCTTGCCGACGGCCGCCGTCGCGGGAATCAGAATGCCGCCACCACTGCGCCGCTCACCCTCGGAGGAGTCCTGCCGCACGAGCACACGGTCGTGCAACATCCGGATGGGCAGCTTGTCGTCATGGCCGGTGCTGTGCTTATCGGGATTGGCGCTCACGCCGACGAACCTACCCGCCCCACGCGCACTTGTACGCCGCCGGGTCGCCCCTTGGTACGCGGCGCGGCAGCTCCGACAACGCTCCCCGGGTCAGCGCTTGCGACGCCGCGACCCCACCGCGAAGAGCCCCACGACACCCACCACGACGATCGCGACCGGCACGATCCGCTCCAGGCGCGGCGCGCCCTCCTCCGAGACGAACTGCCCCCTCACCTCGGAGACCAGCCGGTTCGCCCCGACATAGGCCCGACCGAGCGTGTGGTCGACCTGCGAGGCGACCTTGGCCTTCGCGTCCCCGACGATCGTCTTCGGGTGGACCCGGACACCGATCTCGTCGAGCGTCTCGGCCAGGGTCTCGCGACGGCGCTTGATGTCCGCCTCGATCTGGGCCGGGGTCCGCGTGTCCGGGCTATCCGGCGTACTGGACATGTGCGACACCGCGCTGCCTCCAAGGTCGCTGCTCTCACTGCGTATGAGTAATGGACAGTCTGTCAGCTCACCGCCTCCACCACCCCCCGGCACCCCCATTACGCTCAACGAAGTCCACACGCCACGACGCCCAGGAGGCCACCCATGAGCGAGCGACTGCAGCCCGGCGACACCGCGCCCGCCTTCACCCTGCCCGACGCCGACGGCAACGAGGTCTCCCTCGCCGACCACAAGGGCCGCAAGACGATCGTCTACTTCTACCCCGCCGCCCTCACCCCCGGCTGCACCAAGCAGGCCTGCGACTTCACCGACAACCTCGACGTGCTCGCCGAGGCCGGCTACGACGTCATCGGCGTCTCCCCGGACAAGCCGGAGAAGCTCGCCAAGTTCCGGGAGAAGGAGAACCTCAAGGTCACCCTGGTGGGCGACCCCGAGAAGAAGGTTCTCGAGGCCTACGGCGCCTTCGGCGAGAAGAAGCTGTACGGAAAGGTCGTCACCGGAGTCATCCGCTCCACGGTCGTCGTCGACGAGGAAGGAAAGGTCGAGCGCGCCCTCTACAACGTGAAGGCGACCGGCCACGTAGCGAAGATCATCAAGGATCTCGGCATCTGAGAATCCCCGCACCTCCTGGACCAACTCCACGTGCGAAAGTTCGGGCATTGGCGGAAGTTAGGGACGAAAGGTTGTGACGAAAGTCCCGAACGCTTGGGACTTTCGTTTGCAATGAACGTCCGTGAGCAGGTGGAGCCTGGAAGCGCTTTGCAGTCAGAGAAGGGATCCACCCCATGACCACCGACACCGAGGAAGGGCTGGTGCCCGACCCGGAGGCGGTCAAGCGTCACCGCGCCTTGTTCCGCGCCGTCAAGCGGCGCAAGAACCCGCCGCTGCGCCGCACCGACATCACCGTCACCGACGACAGCGCGGTGAAGCGCGCGGTCAAGGCGGCGTCGCTCGGTAACGCCATGGAATGGTTCGACTTCGGGATCTACTCGTACCTGGCCGTCACCATCGGCCACGTCTTCTTCCCCTCGGGGAACGACACGGTCCAGCTGATCTCGTCGTTCGCGACCTTCGCGGTCTCGTTCCTCGTCCGCCCGATCGGCGGCATGGTCTTCGGCCCCATGGGCGACAAGGTCGGCCGCAAGAAGGTCCTCGCACTGACCATGATCCTCATGGCCATCGGCACCTTCGCGATCGGCCTCATCCCGTCCTACGCGACGATCGGATTCTGGGCACCGGTCCTGCTGATCCTCTTCCGCCTCGTCCAGGGCTTCTCCACCGGCGGCGAGTACGGCGGCGCCTCCACCTTCATCGCCGAGTACGCCCCCGACAAGAAGCGCGGCTTCTTCGGCAGCTTCCTCGAATTCGGCACGCTCGCCGGCTACGTCGGAGCAGCCGGCCTCGTCACGATCCTGACGGCCGTGCTCGGCAGCGACGGCATGGAGTCCTGGGGCTGGCGCATCCCGTTCCTGGTGGCGGGCCCCATCGGCCTCGTCGGCCTCTACCTGCGACTGCGCCTCGACGAGACCCCCGCCTTCCAGAAGCTGGAGGACGAGTCCTCGCACCGCGCGACCGACGCCGCCTCCTCCGTGGAGACCACCGCCAAGGGCGACCTGGCCAAGATCTTCCGCGACTACTGGCCGAGCCTGATCCTCTGCATCTGCCTCGTCGGCGCCTACAACATCACCGACTACATGCTCCTCTCGTACATGCCGACGTACCTGTCGGACGAGATGGGCTACTCGGAGACGCACGGCCTGCTGATCCTGATCATCACGATGATCGTCCTCATGTGCATCATCAGCCAGATCGGCAAGCTCTCCGACCGCTTCGGCCGCAAGCCGCTCCTGATGGCCGGCATGATCGGCTTCTTCGTCCTCTCGATCCCCTCCTTCCTCCTGGTGAAGAACGGCGCCCTGTGGGCCGTCTCGCTCGGCATGCTGCTGCTCGGCCTCTCCCTGGTCTGCCTTCTCGGCACCATGTCGGCGGCCCTCCCGGCGCTCTTCCCGACACAGGTCCGCTACGGCTCCCTCTCGGTCGGCTACAACCTCTCGGCCTCGATCTTCGGCGGCACGACCCCCCTGGTCATCACCGCCCTGATCGGACTGACCGGCTCCGACATGATGCCCGCGTACTACTCGATGGCCGCGGCGCTCGTCGGCATCATCGCGGTGGCCTGCATGAAGGAAACGGCCCAGAAGCCCCTGGCCGGCTCCCCGCCCTCCGTGGAGACGGACGAAGAGGCAGCAGAAATGGTCGAGTCCCAGGCGCCTACGCCGAAGTTCTGACACCCCTCCCTTGCTCCTTGTGTGGGCGGGCCACACCCCCCATATGTGGCCCGCCCACACAGTTCGGACCGTTCCGCATTCCGTGCGTGACGGTCCGATTTTCGTTTCGTTGCCCTGTACGAGGCCACGAACGCGTGGCCGAAAGGGAGGGGTCACATGGCGGGGCAGCGGTACACGCGGGAGCGGCTGGAGGCGGCGGCTCGGAACGCGGGGTCGTGGGACGAGGCGGTTCGGTATTGCGGGGGTGAGCCGACGCGGTACAGCAAGCGATACCTGCACCAGAAGATGGCGCAGTCCGGGATCGACACGTCGCACTTCCAGCACGGGGCGGTGCGGCATACGGAGGAGGCGTTGCGAACGGCCGTCGCGGAATCGCGGAGCGTCCGGGAGGTGGTGCGGTGCCTGGGCATCAACGACGTGGGCGGCAATCAGGCTCACATCGGTCGCCGGATCGCGGCACTCGGGATCGACATCTCACACTTCACGCCACCGAGGCAGAAGACCAGCAAGGATCTGACGAGTCCACTGACCTTGCGCGCTCCGGGGAGTGGGCGGGTCCCCGGAGTTCGTCTCCGCCGGGAACTACTACGACTCGGCGTCCCGGAGGAGTGCGCGACGTGCGGCCGGTCGCGGTGGCAAGGGCAACCCATTCCGCTCGAGGTCGACCACCTCAGTGGTGCGTGGTGGGACAACCGGCCGGGGAACCTGCGCCTGCTGTGCCCCAACTGTCATACAGTGACGGACACTTATCGCGGCCGGAAGCGGGGCGCGGAATGAGCAAGTACCCCCGCTCTGCGCTGGCGGAGGCGGCCAGGGAATCGTCCAGCCTTGTCGATCTGATGCGCCGCGTCGGCGCGCCGATGGGCAGCAAGCCCTACAACTATCTGCGGCACCGCCTCGTCCACTACGGGATCGACACGTCCCACTTCCAGGAGGAGGCGCTCCCCGAACGTCCCAAGCGGTCGTATGCCAAGGAGGTGCTCGAGGAAGCGGCATCGCGCTCCACCAGCATCCGAGAGATGTTCCTCCACCTGGGCATCCCGCCCGAGGACGGCCCGTATCAGCACGTGAAGCGGAGGCTTGCTCACTTCGGCATCGACATCAGCCACTTCGCACCGCCGCGCGCATCCCGCTGCGAGGACCTCTTGCCCGAGCGGGAGCTCACGGCAGCCGTCGCCGCCTCACACAGCCTGGCCGACCTCATGCGTCGCCTGGGTTTCGACGCGTACAACGGGGCGGCACGTGCTCGGGCTGCACGAAGCATCGACGAGTACGGGCTCTCCACGGAGCACTTCGCCGGGCAAGGCCACTACGCCGGAGTCAGGTCGCCGAGGCGCAGGCATGCCGATGAGATCCTGGTCCTTCAGGGGGCCGGCTCGCGCCGCACGCGTTCGCACCTGTTGCGCCGCGCGCTCGACGAGATCGGCGTGCCACGCGCGTGCGCCGAATGTGGCCAAGGTGAGTTGTGGAACGGGAAGAGGCTGGTCCTGGAGATCGACCACATCAATGCCGACCCGCTGGACAACCGCCGAGGAAACCTCCGGTACCTGTGTTCCAACTGCCATGCGCTGACCAGCACTTGGTGCCGTGGCGAAAGGCGCCATCCCGTGTCGGGTGACATCGCCGTACACTGACGGGGCGGAGCGCGCCAGCCAGGCGCAATGTCCGCTTTGTCGCGGTTGTGGCGGAATCGGCAGACGCCCGGGCCTTAGGAGCCCGTGGGAGAAATCCCGTGAGGGTTCGAATCCCTCCAGCCGCACAGGAAAGGGCGCTCCCGCAGGGGGGCGCCCTTTGTCGTACGTCGTCCGGCTGAGCCGGTCCCGGCTAGAGCTCCGCCCCCGTCGACCCCCGCAGGGACGACAGGTCCAGGGACTCGGCCATCTTGCGGTAGCCCGAGTCGCTGGGGTGGAGGTGGTCGCCGGAGTCGTACTGGTCGAGGAGGCGGCGCGGGTTGTACGGGTCGCGCAGGGCGCGGTCGAAGTCGACGTAGCTGTCGAAGACCTTGCCGGCGCGGATCTGCGCGTTCACGGTCTGGCGGACCGCCTCGAGGTCCGGGCGGTAGCCGGGGTGGCCCTGGAACGGCATGAGCGTCGCGCCGACGGCCCGCAGGCCGCGCGCGTGCGCCTGCCGGGTCAGCTCGCGCAGACCGTCGACGATCTTCGTGGGGTCGGTCTGCTGCGGCGTGCGCAGGATGTCGTTGATGCCGAGGTCGATGATGACCGCGCGGACGCCGGAGCGGTTGAGCGCGTCACGCTCGAAGCGGGACAGGCCGCTCGGGTTGTTGGCGGGGCGGCCGAAGCCGTCGGCCAGTATCCGGTTTCCGCTTATGCCCTGGTTCACGACGCCGTAGCGCGGGGCACCCGACTCCGTGCGCAGCCGCTCGGCGAGTATGTCCGTCCACCGGCGGTTGGCGCCCATCGTGGAGGTGATGCCGTCGGTGAGGGAGTCGCCGATGACGACGACGGTGCCCTGTGCCTCGTTGCTGAGCACGTCGAGGGCGCTGAGGTAGCGCCAGTACGGGCTCTGCTGGTTGTAGAGCGTGCCGCTGGGCTCTTCGGTGCGGTCGCCGCGGGCGACGTACGACATCTGGCGGGCCTGCGGGTGGTACGTGACCGGTCCGGACGGCGTCGGCGAGTACGTGGTGACCAGCATGTCCGAGTCGCTCGGGACGGTGATCCGCAGCGCGTCGCTGACGGCCTGCTGGCCGGGCTGGATGACGACCGAGGAGTTTCCGGAGAACGTCAGGCGGCGCATCGTGTCGGACAGGGCCGTCGGGTTGTTGGGGGCCGAGGCCACGGCTATCGAGGCGTGCGTGATGCGCAGGGGCGACTGCCCGTACAGGTTGGAGAGGGTGATGCGCGCGGCGTTGCCGCCGACGCTGGTGTGCACGATGTTGCGGATGGAGTGGCCGAAGAATCCGTTGGTCTCCGTGCCGGGTTCCCCGCCTGCGGGGGAGGCGGACCAGCTGCCGGCCCAGGTGCCGGTGGAGGCGGGGGCGGCGGAGCTGCGCGGGTGCGCGCCGCCGGCCTGTATGTCGTCATCGCCGCCGAAGACTCCGGAGAAGCCCACGTAGATGGCGGCAGAGATCATCACGACGACCGCGACGAGTGCGGTCAACAAGGCATAACCGTGACGCTTGGTCATGCGGTGTGTGTCTCCTCGGGCAGGGGGAGCCCGAGGCTCCGATGTGATGAACCCATGATGCGTCATGGGGCGGGCGGAGGCCGACACTGGCCCCCCTCCGGACAGGTAGACGCCGGGAACCTTTGGTTCGTTCCGGGAGTAGGTCAGGAAGGGACAATGTGTGAGGCGAATGACAGTCGAGTCGAAGTCGACAGGTCGGGCCGATGACCGATGCGGAGTGGGCTGAGTGGACGGCGACGTGAAGCGCGGGGCGCAGGGGTCCCAGGGTGCGTACGACACAGCGGGCAAAGCGGTTGAAGCGGCCGAAGGGTCTGAAACGACTGAAGGTTCCAAAGCGGCTGAAGCGGACAACGGGCAGTATTCCCACGCCACATCGGGTCAATCCCGGCCCTCCCGTCCCGCTCGTCGTTTCGTCGCGGAGTTCACCGCGGCCGACGAGGAGAAGCGGCGTGGTGTGCGCCGGATGAAGTTGATGGCGGTCGGGCTGCTCGTCTTCGTCGCGGTCGTCTATGTATTGGCCACGTGGGCGGAGAATGCGGGTGCGGGTGCCTGGGCCGGGTATGTCGCGGCGGCCGCGGAGGCCGGCATGGTCGGTGCGCTGGCCGACTGGTTCGCGGTCACGGCTCTGTTCCGCCACCCGTTGGGCCTGCGTATTCCGCATACGGCGATCATCCCGACGAAGAAGGACCAGCTGGGTGTCTCGCTCGGCGAGTTCGTGGGTGAGAACTTCCTGTCGGGCGAGGTTGTACGGGACCGGTTGCGCGCTGTCGGCATCGGTAGCCGCCTCGGTTCGTGGCTGGCGGAGCCGGATCACGCCGATCGGGTGACGGCGGAGTTGGCGACGGCGTTGCGGGGCGCTTTGACGGTGCTGCGTGATTCGGATGTGCAGGCGATCGTCGGCGAGGCCATCACGCGTCGGGCGGACAACGCGGAGATCGCGCCGGGGCTCGGCAAGATGCTGGAGAAGGTCGTTGCCGACGGCGGTCACAAGCGGGTCGTCGACCTGGTGTGCGCCCGCGCCCACGACTGGCTGGTGCTGCACTCGGATTCGGTGATGGATGCGGTGGAGGGCGGCGCCCCCGGCTGGACGCCGCGGTTCGTCGACAAGCGTGTGGGCGAGCGCGTCTACAAGGAGCTGCTGCGGTTCGTCACGGAGATGCGGGACATGCCGGGGCACCCGGCGCGCGGTGCGCTCGACCGTTTCCTGGCCGACTTCGCGGCCGATCTTCAGGGCGACTCGGACACCCGGGACCGGGTGGAGCGTCTGAAGTCGGAGATCCTCGGCCGTTCCGAGGTGCAGGACATCATCGCGTCGGCCTGGTCCGCGGTCCGCGGCATGATCGTCGCGGCGGCGGAGGACGAGCGCAGTGAGCTGCGTCTTCGGGTGCGGGCCTCGCTGCTGTCGCTGGGGCGGCGGATGGCGACGGAGCCGGATGTCAGCTCGAAGGTCGACGGCTGGGTGGAGGGCGCGGCGGTGTACGTCGTGACGACGTACCGCGCGGAGATCACGTCCCTCATCACGGACACGGTGGCGGGCTGGGACGCCGAGCACACGACCCGCAAGATCGAGGCGCACATCGGCCGTGACCTGCAGTTCATCCGGATCAATGGCACGGTGGTGGGTTCGCTGGCGGGTCTGCTGATCTTTACGGTGTCGCGGGCGTTGGGGGCGTAGCGGGGCGCTTTGCGGGTCTACGGGGCGGGGTGGCGCTCCGGCGTGGTGGTGGCCGGTCGGGCGGGTCGGTGCTCCGGTGTGGTGGTGGCCGGTCGGGCGGGTCGGTGCTCCGGTGTGGTGGTGGCCGGTCGGCGTGCCATGAACACGTCCACCGGGTCCTCGCTCTCGACGGTGAACCCGTGCCGTTCGTAGAGGTGGCGGGCCGGGCTGCCCCGCAGCACGTTCAGGCGGACCGGGGCGTGCTCCCGGTCGCAGCGTTCCAGGAGTTCGCGGAGTACGGCGCCGCCGACGCCCCGGCCGTGCAGTTCGGGGGCCAGGAAGAAGTGCTCCAGCCAGTACGCGGCACCGTCCGGGCGCAGCGCCACGCACCCGGCGAAGGCCCCGGCTACCTCGATCACCCAGGCGTGCGCGGGCTCGTATGCGTCGCGGAACCGCTGCCGTACGCGCTGCTCGTCGTACCGTCCGAGCCGTTCGAGGTCGGGCCGCATCACGACGGCGCGCAGCTCGGCGATCGGCTCCACGTCGGCGGCGGTGGCCGCCCGCAGGGTCCAGTCGGCCATGTCGCCCCACCCGGTCACTCGTGCGGGTCGCCCCGCTCGGTCAGCAATGATCGGGAGAGTAGGCCCGGTGGGGGTGGGCGGTTCGCATGGGGGTGGGGGATCCCCCAACGCCGCCACCGCGCCGCGCCGGACCGGTACGCGCGCTCGACTGGCCAGACAGCCCCGATGTGAAAGAATCTGGCCATGCGTGCGCGGCGTGGAAAGAGCGGCGGCCCGACCCCGGTGGCGGTCCTCGTGCGGGACGGTGTCCTGCCCATGGAGCTGGGCCTGATCCACCAGCTCTTCGGCACGGCCCGCGATCCGTCCACGGGGGAGCGCCTCTACAAGGTGACGACGTGCGCGCCCCGCCCCGGCCGTATCCGTACGGACGCCGACTTCCCGATCTACGCGGAGCACGGCCTGGAGGCGGTCGCGGCGGCGGACACGGTACTGGTCCCGGCTTCGCACGAGACGGACGAGACGCTCCAACCGGGCGGTTTGGGCGGGGAGTTGACGGACTCACTGGCCGGTGTCATCGACGGCTCCCGCGGCCGGGTGGCATCGATCTGCACGGGCTCGTTCGTCCTGGCGGCGGCGGGGCTCCTGGACGGCCGCCGGGCGACGACGCACTGGATGTCCTCGGCCCACTTCGCCCGCACGTTCCCGTCGGTGACGGTCGACGCGGACGTCCTCTACGTGGACGAGGGGCGGGTGTTGACCTCGGCCGGGGAGGCGGCGGGCATCGACCTGTGCCTGCACATGATCCGCGAGGACCACGGCGCGGCGGTGGCGGCGGAGTTGGCGCGCCGCACGGTGGTGCCCCCGCACCGGGAGGGCGGCCAGGCGCAGTACATCCAACGCCCGGTTCCGGCAGAGGAGGTGGGCCCGACATCGACGTCGGCCTCGCGGGAGTGGGCGCTGGGACGGCTGGCGGAGCCCCTGTCGCTGGGGCAGTTGGCGGCCCGCGACGCCATGTCGATCCGCACGTACAACCGCCGCTTCCGCGAGGAGACGGGCCTGACCCCGATGACCTGGTTGAACCGCCAACGGGTCGACCGGGCACGGGAGTTGCTGGAGCAGACGGACCACACGGTGGACCGGGTGGCGGCGGAGACGGGCTTCGGCTCCGGAACCTCGCTGCGACAGCACTTCCAGGCGGTGCTGGGGGTGTCGCCGGGGGCGTACAGGGCGACGTTCCGGGGACGATGAGCGCATGGCACCCGACGAAGCACACGCGCACGCATCCGCACCCGGGCACGCACACCCGCAGATCCGCAGGGCGGTCCCGAACGTAGAGGTGTCCGACGAGGCGTCGATGGCGACGAACCGCGACTTCTACGGGACGCTCGGCTTCCGCGAGGCGATGAACATGGGCTGGATCATGACCCTGGTCTCGCCCTCCGACCCCACGGCGCAGATCCAGTTCTTCACGCACGAGGCGACGGGCCCGGTGGTGCCGGACATCAGCGTGGAAGTGGACGACGTCGACGCGGTGTATGCGGCGATGCGCGCGGCGGGCGCCGAGATCGTCCACGACCTGCGGGACGAGGAGTGGGGCGTGCGCCGCTTCTTCGTACGGGACCCGCAGGGGAAGGTCGTGAACGTCCTGACGCACGCCCGGCCGTAGAACCTCAGGCCTTGCGGTCCACGAGGACGTACGACGCGGCGGCGACAGCCCCGGCGACACCGAACACGGCGGGCCACGCCCCGACCTTCTTGGCCAGCGGGTGCGACCCGGCGAACGCGGCCACGTACGCACCGGTCAGCGCCCCAGCGACCTTCCCGCCCCGCGTCTTCGTCCACTGCGTCGCGGCGGCGGCCCCGGCCACGGCGAGCACGACCCCACCCAGCTGCCGCTTCTTGGTGAACCGGGCGGTGGCGTAACCCCCGACGAGTCCGGCGGCGGCTATCGGGGCGGTGGGGAGGGCGCGGGCCATGGGGTGAACCTCCTGCGTAGTGGTGTCCGGAAGCGGCTTCCGGAGGGCGGGCCGGAACCCGCCCATTTGCGAGGTTACGCCCTGGGTCCGTCAGCCGAACTGGCCGGGCTGGTAGGACCCGGCGGGCATCTGCACGATGACGTTCATGCGGTTGTAGAGGTTGATGATGGCGATCAGCGAGACGAGGGCGGTGAGCTGCTCCTCGTCATAGTGCTTCGCGGCGTTCGCCCACACCTCGTCCGGGACGCCGCCGGCCGCGTCGGCGATCCGCGTGCCCTGCTCGGTCAGCTCGAGCGCGGCGCGCTCGGCGTCGGTGAACACGGTGGCCTCGCGCCAGGCGGCGACGAGGTGCAGCCGCTGCACGGTCTCGCCGGCGTGCGCGGCGTCCTTGGTGTGCATGTCGGTGCAGAACCCGCAGCCGTTGATCTGGCTGGCCCGGATCTTCACGAGCTCCTGCGTCGCGGCGGGGAGCGTGGAGTCGGCGACGACCTTCCCGGCGGAGTTGATGTGCTTGATGACCTTTCCCGCGATGGGGCTGGTGAAGGGGTTGATACGGGCTTCCATGGTGGGCTCCTGTGTGGTGTGTCCGTGTGTCCGTGTGTCCGTGTGTTCTGTGTCGATCGTTCCGGCGCTGTTTGCGCGGCTACGTAGATGTGACGGAGCGGGGCGCGGGGATGTGACACGGGGGAGTGTGATGCCGGTCTCAGGGCGGGGAGAGGTGGTGGAGGCCTCCCGACTCTGATGGGTCTGTGACGCGAAACTACGAAGGGATCGTGGCCACACGTCACAGTCCACCACACTCCCCGCTACAAACCGACTACGGAGGGTGAGGGTGGAGGTGAGAAGGGGAGGAGAGAACCATGAACCAGCCCCTTACGAAACACCCCTCCACTGCCCGGCTCGCCGCCCCCTCCATGGCGGCACTGGCACGCCACCCCCTCGCCCTCACCCAGGACCAACTCCTCACCCGCGCCCAACTGGTGGCGCTCGGCTGCGCGGACTCGACGACCAGTCACCGTTGCCGCCCCGGCGGCCCGTGGCAGCGCGTGCTGCCGCGGGTCCACGTCCTCCACTCCGGCACGCCGACCCCGCGCCAACGCATGCGCGCGGCACTCCTGTACGCGGGTGAGCGCGCCCTGCTCACCGGGCTCGCGGCACTGTCCCTGCACAACTTCCGGGCGGCGCCGCGCCCGGAGCGGCTGCGCCACATCGACGTACTCGTGCCGTACGGGGGTGTGGGAGCGCGCGGCACGTCGTTCGTGAGGGTGCACCGGACGCGCCGTATGCCGGAGAACTTTCCGGTGGCGGGTCTGGGGGTCGCGGAGATCGCGCGGGCGGTGGCGGACGCGGTTCCGGGCCTCAGCTGCGAACGTGATGTGACGGCGCTTCTGGCGGAGGCGGTGCAGCGCGGCTTCTGCACGCCGGAGGCGCTCCTGGCCGAACTCGGCGCGTCCCATCGCCGTTACGCCCCGTACGTGGCGAGGGCGACGGCTCACTTGGCGGCGGGCGTGCACTCACCGTTGGAGGCGGACGCCCGCGCGCTGATCCACGCCTACTCTCTCCCGGAACCCCTCTGGAACCCGAACCTCCACGACCCGCTGACCGGCACGTTCCTGGCCCGCCCGGACGCGTACTGGCCGGCGGAGGGCCTGGCCCTGGAGGTCGACTCCCGCGAGTACCACCTGGACCCGGACTCCTGGCGCCGCACCTTGTCCCACCGCAACCGCCTCGCCGGCGCGGGGCTCCCGGTTCTCGCCGTCACGGCGGAGGATTTGCGGGGGCGGGCGGAAGGGGTGGCGGAGGGGATTCGGGGGGCGTTGGCCAGGTGCCGTAACCGCCCAGTAGCTGATGTGTGGGTCAACCAGCAGCCTGTGGGCCTGAGTTAGCTTCGCGTAGGAAGTTGGTCCAAGCCTGCGGGCCGAAGGCGAGGACGTCGCTGTTCGAGCACTTGGAGTCCCGTATGAGGACGGACCCCTTGGGGGCTATGGCGCACTCCAGGCACTCGCCGCCCGCGCCATTGCTGTATGACGCCTTGAACCAGTCGAGCTGGCCGAGGAGCTCGGAACTAACCACACCACGGCCGGTGTTCACGATCACTGCGCGTACTCCTTGATGATGCTCTCGATCAGGCGAAGGGAGCGATGCGGGCTGAGGGCGGCTGCCCTGAGCCCGTCGAAGGCTCGCGTGTACTCCCGAACATGATGCTCCCCTTCGAGGTACACGGCATCGGTGATGCCATCCCGGTATACGACGTCAGGGTCTTCCTGATCAGGGAAGCCAAGGATGGTGAACGGGCCAGTCAAAGGGCGTGTTCCCGAGTCAAAGGCCAGCACTTGCAGGGTGATCGCGGTCGCTTGTGTGGCTTCCAGTAGGTGCTCCAGCTGATCCCGCATGACGGCGTGGTCGCCGACGACGTTCCGCAGTGCGGCTTCGCTGACGACGAACCATGCGTCTGGCGGTTCCGGATCCTGGCGCGACAGCATTTCCTGCCTTTCGAGCCGGACACGGATGGCTCGCTCCGCGTCCTCCGGCTTCATGTGTGAGCCCGCGAAGTGCAGCTCTCGGATGTACGCGGGTGTCTGCATCAAGCCCGGGACGATCTCGCATTGGTACTGGCGAAACGAGTCCGCCTCTTGTTCCAGGCCGATGTAGATGTTGAACCACTCCGGCACCCCCGACCCGTGAACCTGCCACCAGCCCTTCGTCTTGGCCTGGCGCGCCAAAGACTTGAGGAACTCGCGCATTTCAGCGGTGGTTTCGTAGAGCCGACACAGAGCTTCCACGTCGGACGGCTGTACGCGTCCGTGGCCGGTCTCCATTCGGTTCACCTTGGAGCCGCTCCAGTCCACGGCTGCGCCAACTTGTGCGCAGGTCATGCCGCTTGACTCGCGGAGCCTCTTCAACTCGAACGACAGTCGCCGACGTCGTGCAGTCGGAGATCCAGCCATCTAGACACCCTCCTCGCTAGCGAGGCTCAGTCTCCGCGCCAAGCCCCGTGCTTGCCAATCACTCGAAGGTGGGAATCCCGTTCTGCAAATTGCAAGAAGGGATGCTCTGGCGCCACTCTGGTAGTGCGGTTGGAAGCGTGGCGAGATCGATGAACGCGCGTGCTGCTGACCGCAGTTGATGCATGGGCGGTCCAGCGGTCGTGAACCTCAATGGAGAGGGAGTGCTCGTGATCCAGCAACACTGCATGCTCCGCAAGCCCTGGAGTCTGGCCTTCGCGGCCGAGCCTGAGGAGCTGGCGGCCTTGCGGCGCATCGCGCGGATGCACCTGAGGCTGTGGGGCCTGAATCACCTGGATGAAGCTGTCGAGCTATGCGTGACCGAAATGGTGGCGAACGTCATCAGGCACGTGGGCCTTGGTACGCCTACAGAGCTGACGCTCTCGATGAGCGGCACGTTCCTACGCATCGAGGTGCTGGACCCGGATTTGAGGGCGCTTCCGACGCTACTGGCCGGGGCGCTTGATTCGGAGACTGGCCGGGGCATGCGACTCGTCGACGCGGTGACGGATCGCTGGGGCGTGCTCCTCAAGGCTGACCGAAAGGTCGTCTGGTGCGAACTGGCCACTGGGCTCGAAGATCCGGAAGGTCATGTGGTGCACGCGAGCGTTGATCGGGCGGAGGCGCTGCTCGGGTTGTACGAGCAGGTGGTGCTCTTGCGGTCGGGCGCCAGCGGCGACGTGGCGCGCGTCGACGCTCCCGTCGGAAAGACGACGGCGATCGAGGTCATCGCCGACATGCTGTGCTGGGCGGACGCCCATGGGTTCGACGTAGATGAGGTGGTGGAGAGCGCCGAGCTTCGCTGCGAGAGCGAGCTGCGCACGCGTAGTGGATGAGTTGGGGCCTCTGTGCCAACTCATCTACTACGGACGGCTGTTCGCGCCGAGAGGAGGCGGAAGTTGATTCGCCCCCTAGGCGACGGCCGACGCGTATGTCCACACGTCCGCAGGAAGCTCATGGTGGAGGCGCCATGTGATGGACATGGGCTTGCTTCCGGTGTGGGAGTCGTACGTGGCCGGGCCGAGCAGCATCCACGGCTGAGCCTTGCCGGTGTCGGTGTCTTTGTAGCGCCGCATGAAAAGGAGGATGTGGCTTCCGCGTTCGGCGTGCTGCTGGTAGCGCAGTCCGGTACGGGAGATGTCTGCGGTAGCGTTCTGCGACTCCCAGTGGAAGAGGCTTGGGCTTAGGGCGTAGTCCTTGTAGCGGACGGTGGGAGAGAAGTCCTTCTCGTTCTTTTCGAGGGTGATCAGGAGCGAATCTGTCTGGTTGGCCTCATCCCACAGGACGCCCTGGGCGAACGATCCGGGCATCTGGCCACCGAACCGGGCCACGCCGAGGGCAGCCAGGATTTCCGAGCGGTTGTATGCGCTGTGGATCTTCAGGGGCAGATGCGCGTGTGGGCCTTCCAGCGGGATGGGGAAGTGGTCGGCCTCGTCCATCACGTAGTCGAGTACCTGGCGCAACTCATCGCGGAGTGCTGTCTGCCCGCGCAGCGATGCGAGGCCTTCTTCGTAGGAGTCAAAGCCACCGGCCTTGTCCCAGAGGTTGAAGAACAGCATGCGTGCGAACGTCTTGTCCGTCGCGTTCAGATCTTCGTAGGCCGGCGCATCGTCGCTCAGGAGGCGCTTGTAGGCCGCCGCACGTTCTGGGTCGTCGACGTGAAGGAACGCGTGGACGCGCTTCAACAGGTCGCTCTCCCCAGGCTGTTCGGACGTATCGGCGAGACCAGCTCGGCGTAGGACAGTGGTCCACGAGTTGCTGGACTTGTACAACTCCTTGATCTCGCGGCGACTCTCCCTCAAGTAGTCAGCGAGTCGCGGAGTGTTGTAAGCGCTGACCTCCTTAGCCAGGGTCTGAACTGTTGCCTTGATCTGCGTGCGGATGTTGTCCAGCACCAGGTCCTTGGACTTACCCTCCAGGATGATCTGGCAGCCAGAGGGCAACTGTGGGAAGTCGTGCTCGGCGTGCTCAAGGAGGCGGTTACGCGACAGGTTCGTCATCGCGCGGAACTGCTCCTCGAAGCGGAACTCGGCGCGGTGCTGTCCGATGAAGTCCAAGACCGTCAGAACCGGCTTGTTGGGCGTGCGGCGCAGACCACGGCCGAGCTGCTGGAGGAACACGGTGGCGCTGCTCGTCGGGCGCAAGAGCAACAACGTATCGACGTCAGGAATGTCCAGACCCTCATTGAAGAGGTCGACGGAGAACAGGACTTGGATCTTCCCCGACTTGAGGTCGTCTAGAGCCTGCTCCCGGACCTCGGGCCTCGACTCGCTGTCCAGTGCCTTGGCCTGGAAGCCGGCCTCTTGGAAGCACTTGGCCATGAAGTGAGCGTGCTTGCGAGAGACGCAGAAGCCGAGCGCCCGCATACTCCCGGGGTCGGACACTTTGTCCCGGACTTGCTTGATGACGATGCGGGCGCGGGCGTGGTCAGCCGAGAAGAGGTCGCCGAGCTGGCTCTGGTCATACGTTCCGGAACGCCAGTTGAGGCGGGTCAGATCGGTTCCATCAGGGACACCGAAGTAGTGGAACGGACAGAGAAGGTCGTTGTCGAGGGCTTCCCAGAGTCGCATTTCGGCGGCGATGCGACCGCCGAAGAACTCGCTCTGCACGTTGAGTCCATCCGCCCGCTCCGGGGTGGCGGTGAGTCCGAGAAGTTGCTTGGGCTTGAAGTGGTTGAGTACGCGGCGATACGTGGTCGCCGTGGCGTGATGGAACTCGTCGACGACGATGATGTCGAAGTGCTCGGGGCTGAACTGGTCGAGCCGTTGGTCAGTGAGGGACTGGACGCTGGCGAAGACGTGCTTCCAGTCGCGGGGGAGTTCGCCACTGAAGAGCAGCTCGCCGAACGATGCGTCGTCGAGTACCTCTCGGTACTTGCGCAGCGACTGCTTCAGGATCTCCTTGCGGTGCGCGATAAAGAGGAGCCGCGGGTACTCCTTGCCGCCCCACTGTTGGTGCAGATTGCGGAAGTCCAGGGCGGCCATGACGGTCTTCCCTGTCCCTGTGGCCGCTACCAGCAAGTTCTGGTCATGACCGCGCACTTCGCGCTCGACATGAAGGCGCTCCAGCATGTCGGCCTGATGCGGATAGGGCCGGACCTCAAGACCGGACAGGCTGATCTTGAGGTCATCGCCAGACGTTGAGCCGCCAGCCACTCCTAGCGCTTCGTCCAACTTGGCGGCATCACGATCGGGGTCGTAGGTCTCGAAGGAGATGTCGTTCCAGTACGAGTCGAAGCTCGCCTCGAACTTCTTCAAGACGGCGGGTGTGGCTACCGACGACAGCCGAACGTTCCACTCAAGCCCGTCGAGCAGGGCGGCTTTGGAGAGGTTCGAGCTGCCGACGTAGGCGGTGTCGAATCCACTGTTGCGGCGGAACAGCCAGGCCTTGGCGTGCAGCCGCGTGGACCGCGTCTCGTAGTTGACCTTCACCTCAGCACCGAAGTCGCGAACGAGCCGGTCCAAGGCGTGGCGGTCGGTGGCGCCCATGTACGTCGTGGTGACGACGCGAATGGGAACCCCGCGATCGGCGGCCTCGCGCAGGGCCCCTTCCAGGACTCGGATGCCGTACCACTTCACGAACGCGCAGAGCAGGTCGATGCGATCGGCCACGGCTAGTTCAGCTCTGAGCTCCGCTCCGAGGCTGGGGTCTTCGGGCGAGTTCGTGATGAGGGCCGTTTCAGAGAGCGGTGTCAGCGGGCGGATCGCGTAGACCCCGGGCGCCTCTTGCTCTGCGAGGGCGAGCAGCTGATGAGGGCCGTCCTCAATCAGTTGCGTGTCTGCATATGAGTCGTCCGAGGGGGCTGCCGATTCCAAGGCAGCCATGATCGTGTTGGCTGCTGCGACTTGCTGGTTGTGTGGCAGTTGTTGGAGGCGCCGGCCAATTGTCTCGCCGAGATGATGTGCCAGGACGTGCGGAGTTGACTCTGCGGTCACTTCTCCTTCGATGGCTTTCCAGCCCGCAGCCTCGAGCCGCGTCATGTCACCCCGAAGAGCTCGGGTGATGAGCCTCTCGTGTACTCCTGGCTCGAGCGGTTCGGGCTGGTGTGACTTGGCCATCGGTCCCCCTGGGTGTTCTCGATCGCAGATCCGTTGTGACTCAGTTCTAGCAAGAGCCACTGACAGTCACGGGATAGGTGATGCAAGGAATGCCCTGGCAGTCAACGACTGTTTTCGGCCCTGAAGTGATCGACTGTAGCCAAATTGAGCTCGAAGTAGCTGAAGTGCATGCTGCAACTTGTCAGAGTGCCGGCATGCCTACTTCTTCACGCCAACCCTCCAAAAGCATCTACTTCGGCCCTCCGCCGGAGGTGAGTCCTGGCCAGTGGTTCAAGGGACACACCGAGCTGCACGCTGCTGGCGTCCATCGCTTCCGCGGGCGAGGCATATCCGGCACGGCACGCGAGGGCGTGGACTCAATCGTCGCAAGCGGTGGATATGCGGCAGATAGTGATGAAGGGGATGTCGTGATCTACACGGCGATGGGGGGAGACCCAGATAAGGATGGGCACATAACCACGGATCAGCGACTCGATGGGTGCAATGCCGGGCTAGTCCTCAATCAGAACGAAGGACTCCCCGTACGTTACGTTCGCGGCTTGGATATTCGCAGCGGTAAAGCCAGGGGTGGTTATCGATATGCGGGGCTCTATCGCGTAGAGGGCCACTGGTGCACGCAGACTGCGCGGGGTCACCTGATGTGGCAATTTCGGCTTGTCAGGGATCTTGGCGAAAGTGTTCCAGGGGACGTGGAAGTCGAGCTGGACCCCGACATGACGGAGCTTGAGCGGGCGACGGCTCGCTACGTCACATCCCAGCGGCGAGTCCGCAACACCAGGGCATCACGCAAGGTCAAGTCGATCTACGCCAATACTTGCCAGGTGTGTCGAGTTCCTGTGGTCGTGGGAGTGGATGGGGAGCGGTATAGCGAAGGGGCTCATATACAGGCTCTAGGTGAACCGCATCATGGCCCCGATGTGGCTTCCAACATCCTCTGCCTTTGCCCGAACTGCCACGTTAGGTTCGATAACGGGGCGCTACTGATCACCGACGACTTGGACATCGTCGACGGCTTTACCCGGCAAGTGGTGGGGAGGCTTTATGTCGAGAGGCCTCGACACCGCATAGGCGTGGCCTTCTTGAAGCAGCACCGATCGCGCTGGGCTGACAGGAGCCAAGGGCTCTAGCCCCACAGCCCAGCGCCGCGGGCTTTACGCTCCGGCCCCGTGGCACGACGCATACGCCGTCCCCGACCCACACCAACACCCCGCCCCACCCGCCGGCGGCCACGCCACCGCGCGGCCCCGGGCCGCCAGGGTCGTTGCGTACTGCGGGAGGAGCGAGACGTCCTCTGGGGATGAGCCCTCTGATGCTGCGAAGGCCTCGTAGGAGGGGACTGTGCCCGTGACGATGCCGACGTTGGCCGTGCCCGATGTTGTCAGTTCCCTCAGGGAAGCCTCCGTCGACGACAAGTGGGCCTCGTACGACGGGTATTCGGAGGACAGGGTCGGGTACGCCGACAGGAGTTCCGTGTATTCCGGGGACGGCCAGTGCAGGACCGCCACCGGGAAGGGGCGCGACAGGGCCTCCCTGTACGAGCCCAACTCCGCCCGGATGCGGGAGATTTCGGCCTGGAGTTCCGCCGGGTTCTCCGAGCCGAGGGCCCAGACGCGCTTCGGGTCGTGGAGTTCGTCCAGGGAGACCGAGGTGCGGTTGACCTCGTCCGCGAGGGTGTCCCACGAGTCGTGGTCGACCGCGAGCAGGCGGCGGACCCGGTGGCGGCCGAGGAGGAGGGTGTGCTTTGCCAGGGGGATGCCCGGGCCGCCCCCGGAACGTTCCGGCTCCGGGATCAGGAGGTCGAGGGCCTCCGTGAACGTCTCATGGGCCTGCTCGAGTTCGTCGTGGGCCTCGAGGGATTCCGCCACGATCACCCAGGGCGCCGGGTCGCGCGGCGCCGCCGTGCGGATTCCCGCGATGATCGCCTGGGCCTCGGCCTCGTGGCCGTACTCCCAGAGGTTCGCTGCCTTGAGTGCGCGGATCAGGGCGGGGGACTGGGGGGACTCGGCGGACAGCAGGCCGTCGTAGAGGGCCGTCGCGCGGTCGCGGGCCTCGGCCAGTTCGTAGTGGGCCGCGGCCTGGAGGAGCAGGTGCTCCGCGTCCTCCGGGTACATCGCCGCCGTGCGCTCCAGGCGCTCGGCTTCCGCGACATGGTTCGCACGGTCGGTCTCGGCGGGCGTGGCAGGGGTGTCGGGGCGCATGGGGGACACCGTACTGCTGGATCCCTGGCCGGGGACCCGCGCGATCGGGTCTCGCGCACCCATGGGTTCCGAGCGCCTGCGGTTTCCGCCCGCGGCTCCCGTCGGATCGGGGCTTGCACACCCACAGCCCCCGCCCTACCCCTGGCGACTTCGCGCCCCGCGATCTATCTTGCGCGCGTGCTGCTGCAACGTATGCAACGTATGCGTACCGATAGGCGGCCTGCTGTCGTCGCCCAAGGGCGGTACCGCAGGTCCGCCGTCCGCCGCGTTCTGTGGAACGGTGCCGAGGTCGCCGTCACCCTCGGGCTCGTCGTGCTGCTGCTCGTCGTGCACCAGTTGTGGTGGACGAATCGGCAGGCCAGGGCCGGTGCCGATCGGCAGGTGCAGGCTCTTGAGCGGCAATGGGGGGAGGGCTCGGGCGGAAGTACCGATCGCACCGAGCCCGCCGCCGGGGCCGTCGAGCCCAGTGACACCCCCAGTGACGCCCCGAGCGACGATCCCTCCGTCACTCCGGACGACCACCGCACCAAGCCCGCGCCGCCCCAGCCGAACTGGGACCAGGCCTACGCCATCCTCGGCATCCCCCGCCTCGGCCTCCGCGCCCCCGTCGCCCAGGGCATCAGCAAGTCCGCCGTCCTCAACCACGGCTACGTGGGCCACTATCCCGGCACCGCCCAGCCCGGCGGCGCCGGGAACTTCGCGCTCGCCGGGCACCGGAACACGCACGGGGAACCGTTCCGGTACATCAACCGGCTGCGGCGCGGTGACACCCTCACCGTTCAGACGAAGACCGCCTCGTACACGTACGTCGTCGACAAGACGCTCGCCCAGACCTCGGCCGGTGATGGGGGCGTGATCAATCCTGTGCCGCGCAGTGGTGTCGTTCCGGGGGTCGGGTACCAAAGTCCCGGGTACTACATCACCCTCACCACCTGTACGCCCGAATTCACCTCCAAGTACCGACTCGTGGTGTGGGGGAAGCTCAGCCGGATGAGCCCCCGGTAGGCGCCATGCGTCCCCGATAGGCGTCGACGCCCCCGATAGGCTGCCGTTTCGTGATCAAACGGCCCCACCTGCTCTGGCTCCTCGTCCCCTTCGTGCTCTATATCGGCGCGCTGCCCTTCGTGAACCGCGTCGAACCCGTCGTGTTCGGGCTGCCGTTCCTGTTCGTGTGGCTGCTGGGCGCCACGCTCGTCACCCCGTTCGCCGTCTGGCTCACCTGGCGTGGCGACCAGCGGTTCAAGCGGGGCCTGTCATGAGCAACGCTGCCGTCGCCACCACCCTCTTCGGCGTCTTCATGGTCGCCACCGTCGCTCTCGGGCTGCTCGCCGTACGCGGCAAGGGCGGCGGAGGCGGGCTCGCCGAGTGGTCCGTGGGCGGGCGGTCGTTGGGGGCCGTGTTCGTGTGGGTGCTGATGGCGGGGGAGGGGTACACCAGTTTCAGTTATCTGGGTGCTGCCGGGTGGGGGTACAACTACGGCGCCCCTGTTCTGTATGTCGTCGCTTACATGTCCTGCGGGTACGCCATCGGGTACGTCGTCGGGCCGTTGTTGTGGTCCTACGCGCGGCAGCACGGGCTCGTGAGCATCACCGACATGGTCGCCCACCGGTACCGCAGGCCCTGGCTCGGCGCCGGCGTCGCCGTTCTCGTCACCGTGTTCCTGCTCCCGTACATCCAGTTGCAGATCACCGGGATGGGCGTCGTCGTCTCGACGATCTCGTACGGTGCCGTCAGCCTCAACTGGGCCTATTTCATCGGCTTTGCCGTCACCACGCTCTTCGTCGTGGTGAGCGGGTTGCGGGGGAGCGCCTGGGTGTCCGTCCTGAAGGACCTCCTCGTCATCGTCACGCTCGCCTTCCTCGCCATCTACGTACCTCTTCATTACTTCGACGGGTACGGGGACTTCCTCGGGCGGCTCGTTGAGGAGAAGAGCGCCTGGCTGACGTTGCCGGGGAGTGGTGGATCGCCTTACGGGGAAGGGTGGTTCGCCACCACGACCTTCCTGAACGCCCTCACCGTCGTCATCTTCCCGACCACCGTCGCCGGGTATCTCGGCGCCCGGAACGCCGACGCGCTGCGGCGCAATGCCATGTGGCTGCCCGCGTACAACGTGCTGTTGTTCGTGCCGATGCTGCTCGGGATGGCGGCCCTGTTCGTCGTTCCGGGGCTCACCGGGGCCGAGTCGAATCTCGCGCTCTTCAAGCTCGTCGTCGATTCCCTTCCCGCGTGGGTCGTGGGGATCGTCGGGGTCGCGGCGGCGCTGTCGTCGATCGTGCCGATGGCCGTGTTCATGCTGGTCATCGGGACGATGTGGGGGAGCAGTGTGATGTCCCTCGTGCCACGGTGGCGGGGGGCTTCGGAGGCTTCGTCGCGGGCGCAGAAGGCCGGGTCGCAGGTCGTGGTCGTCGTCGCCGGGTCGGTCGCGCTCGCGCTGACGTACGCCGCTCCCAACACGCTCGTCCGGCTCTCCCTCATCTCGTACGAAGGGATGGCGCAGCTCGTCCCCATGCTGCTCATCGGCCTGGTGTGGCGGCGGTTGAGTCTGGTGGGTGCGCTGAGTGGGCTTGTGGTGGGGGTCGGGGTCGTGTGCGGGCTCGTGTTCAGCGGGCACGATCCGGTGTTCGGGATGAACGCCGGGATCGTCGCCCTCGCCGCCAATCTCGCCGTGACGCTGGTGGTGACGTACGCGTTCCCGGCGGACCGGGACGAGCGGGCGGACGAGGACGTGCTGGCCCGGGATCCGGTCGGGGCGGCCGGATAGCCCGGTGCCCGGTAGCTACTCCTGCGCCCCCGCCGCCTCCACCGGCCGGATCCGCAGCGCCGCCCACGCCGGCAGTAGTGTCGCGGCCAGGGACAGCGTGACGGCACCGGCCACGATCGCCCCGTAGATCCACCAAGGCCCGGACGGCATCCAGGTGTTCGCCGCCGCGTGCGCGAAGGGGAACAGCGAGGTGCTCGCGGCCGCCGTGCCGAGCAGCAGGCCGATCGCGGCGACGATCAGGGCCTCGATGGTCAGCATCTTCATGACCTGGCCCTTCGTGGAGCCGACCAGCCGCTGGAGCGCGAACTCCCGGCTGCGGTTGCCGACGGAGAGGACCAGCGAGTTGACCACCGCGAGCACCGTGTAGGCCACGATCATCGCGATCAGCAGGTAGTTGATCCATGCCTGGGTCTGTGCGTCCTCGGCGTTGGCCTCGATCAGCGACTGGCGGTCGGTGACTTCCAGGCCCGGTGCGAGGGACGCGAGACCCGGGACGACGGCCGAGGACGACGTCCGGACCAGGATCTGCGAGGGGCGACCCAGATCCGTGTGGGACGCGAGCAGGGCGGCGGGCAGGAAGGCCGTTTCGTAGCCGGGGCGGCCCTTGAAGAGGGCGACGATGCGTACGTCGACCTCGTCCCGGTCGCCGAGGCGGAGGGTGATGGTGTCGCCGACCGCCTTGTGCAGGTTGCGCGCCCGCTCGGTGGTCAGCGCCACGGTGGTCCCGTCGAGTTTCTCCAGGCTGCCCGCGGTCGGTCGTACGGCTGTGGTGAGGGAGGCCTGCCGCGCGCTGACGCCCTGGAGCGGGATGCCGTCCTCGTCGGTCACGCCGTCGATGAAGCCCGTGCTCGTGGCGTAGGCGCTCGCCGCCTCGACGCCCTTGGTGTGCCGGACCTCGGAGAGGAGGGAGTCGGAGACGCCTCCCGCCGCCGGTGAAAGCACCGCGTCCGCGCGGAGGTTGGCCGCGTACGCCGACTTCGTGGCCTCGATCTGCGTGGTCTGGAGGTAGAGGTTGCCGGTCGCCATGCCCGTCGCCAGCATCAGCGGTGTCACCGCGGCGGCCATGCGGACGGCGCGGACCCGGGCGTGCGAGACGGCGAGCTTGCCACTGGAGCCGGTGAACCAGCGGATCGGGCCGCCGATCAGCCACGCCATCAGCTTGGTGAGGCCCGGTCCGAGCAGCGCGAACCCGATGACGGCGCACAGCACGGTCGGCCCCGCGGTGCTGCCCGCGATCGGCCCGTCGAAGAGCAGGACGGTGAGGATCGCCAGCGCGGTGGCCCCGGACAGGAACAGGATGGCCAGGATGATCCGCAGCGGGTGCGCCCAGCGCAGCTGCACCTCGGCCTCCCGCAGCGCCTCCACCGGCTTGACGTTCACCCCGCGCCGGGCGCCGATCCAGCCGCCGAGCAGCGCGGTGATCAGCAGCGCGCCGGCCGCGGCCACGGCCGGGATCCAGCCCTGCGCGTAGATCACGGAGTCGGAGACGAAGCCGGTGCCCTGGAACTCGCCGAACAGCCATCGGCCCACCGGCGGTCCCGCGAACCAGCCCGCGCCCGCCGCGACCACGGCGACCATCAGCGTCTCGGTCAGCAGCATCCGCCGGAGCTGGCGCTGCGTGGAGCCGATGGACCGCAGCAGCCCGAACTCCCGGCGCCGCTGGCCCACCGACAGCGCGACCGTCCCGGACACCACCATGATCGCGACGATGGTGGTCATGCCGCCGAACGCCCCCGCCAGCGCGACCAGATCGCTGCCGCTGGTCAGCACCTCGGGGAACTCCACGGTGCCCCTGCCGTCGCCGGACACGACCTTGAGCGGCTGCCCGTCGAGTGCGGCGGCGACCCGGTCGCGTACGTCTGCGAGGTCCGTGCCGGAGTCCGTTCGTACGGCGATGTCCGCGACGGCGGGGGCGAGCGCCTCGGCCCGGCCGTCGGTGAGGAACAGTGCCGACCGGTCCAGCTGCCGGGAGGTCTTCACGATCGCGCTCACGGTGTAGTTCCGCGTGCTGTCCCCGGCCGCGATGCGGACTTTGTCGCCGGGGCCGACGCCTGCCGCCCGAGCCGTCCCGGCGTCCAGCGCCACCTCGTCGTCCCGCGCGGGCGCCTTGCCCTCGGCGATCCCGTACGGCGCGAAGGCGGCCGACGCCCAGCCGTGCGCCTGCGCCTTCACAGGGCCCGCCCCTTCCCGTACGAGCGCCGCGTCGAAGGTCCGCTCGGCGACGGCCTCGCGGACGCCCTCGACGCCCCGCACCCGGTCAACTGCCGCGGCGGGTACGGGCACCCGCTCGGGCATGATCGCCGGATCCTCGGCGTCGTCGGGGTCGTCGCCCTTGGCGAGCGGCGGCGGCACCGAACGGTCGCCCGTCACCACGAGGTCGGCCTGCGCGAGCCGCTGCGCGGGCGCGTTGTTGCGTACGCCGGTCTCCAGCAGGCCACCGCAGGTCATCACGATGACCGTGCCGAGGAAGAGCGCGAGGAAGGTGGCCGTGAGGCTCTTCCCTCTGTACCGGATGGTGCGCCTGGCCAGCTTCCACATGTCCCGTCGTCCCCTCGTCCCCTCCGCCTGATCTCACCGATCACGCTAGGGACGTAGGTCGTGCGCGCCCATGGGAGTGGCGCCCGTGTGTGGGGTAGGGAGAACCCCCGCACGCCCGTGCAGGGTAGGGAGAACCCCCGCAACGCGGCTCCTCACACCCGCGGTTGCGGCGCCCGTCGCTCCCGCAGCCCGAGCAGCAGGCCCGCCGCCGCGAGGGCCAGCGCGCCGGAGGCGATCAGCGCCGCGTTCGTGCCCTGGGCCAGCGCGTGCGACGACGTGCCCGTCGACGTGGACACCGCGATCATCAGGGCCACCCCGGCCGCCGAACCGATGTACCGCGCCGTGTTGTTGGCGCCCGAGCCCATCGCCGCGCGCCCGGCCGGTACCGACTCGACGGCGAGCAGCGGGAGCGCGGCGTTGAGGAGTCCGCTGCCGATGCCGGAGACGACGAGCCCGGGCAGCAGCCGCGTCCAGTGGCCGGAGCCCGCCGCGCCCAGCATCGTGGCGACGGCCAGCGCGTGCAGGGCGAAGCCGACGGTCAGTTGGTGGCGCGGCGAGACCCGGCCCGCCAGGCGCCGCGCCTGAAGCGCGACGAGGAACGACGTGCCGGACCAGACCACGAAAAGACCGGCCGTGCCCATCGGGGACACGCCCATCGTGTGCTGGACGAGCGTCGGGACGTAGCTGAAGAGCGCGATGACCGACAGACCCGTGAACAGACCCCCTGCCGTGGAGGCCAGGAAGAGCGGGCGGCGCAGGAGCGAGAGGTCGAGCATGGGGCTCGCACTGCGGCGTTCGACCGCCACAAATGCCGCCAGGAGTACGGCGGTTGCCGCGAGCAGTACGCCGATGGGGGCACGGAGCCAGCCGTCGCGGCCGAGCGTGAGCGCGGCGAGGAGGGCGACCAGGGCGAGGCCGAGTGTGAGGGCGCCGGGCAGATCGGGGCGGCCGGTGCGGGGTGAGAGGGACTCTGTCAGGGCGCGGGGCGCGAGGGCCGCGACGAGGAGCGTGGCCGCGCCCAGGACCGCGTACGCCCAGCGCCAGTCGGCGAGTTGGGACACCCAGCCCGCCGCCACCGGGCCGAGCGCGATGCCGCCGCTGACGAACGCGCCCCACACCCCCGTCGCCCTGATGCGGCCCGCCGGGGTCGGGAACGCGTGCACCAGCAGGCCCAGGCTCGCGGCGATGATCGCGGCCGAGGCGGCGCCCTGCGCGACCCGGGCGAGCGTGAACAGCAGGGTGGTGGGGGCCAGTGCGCCCAGGATCGTCATGAGGCCGAGGGCGAAGGTGCCGAGGACGAAGGCGCGGCGCCGCCCGTAGTCGTCGGCGAGGCTGCCCGCGACCAGGAGCAGCGCGGCGAGGCCGAGCGGGGTGCCGTTCAGCAGCCAGGCCTGGGCGGAGAGGCCGGTGTGCAGGGACGCGGCGGTGTCGCCGAGCGTGATCGACGGCGCCGCGTACGTCATCAGCGCCACCGCCGTCGCCGCGCTCGTGACGGCGAGGGTGGCGGTCGGGCGGACGGGGGCGGGGGCTTGCGGCGGAGCCTTCGCGAGTACGGGCTGTGGCGTGGGCGGTGGCATGGGCTGTGGCATGGCTGGACCCATCCAGTCTGAGGTTCAGTGAATGAACTTACCGGGTGAGGTGAACGTAGCACGGTAAGTTCGTTCACTGAACCTTCGGCTGGAAAAGTGGCTACAGTGGGGCCATGGCTCTCGGCAAGGACTACGCGACGCAGCAGTGCTCGGCCGCCCGTGCGCTGGAGGTCGTCGGCGAACGCTGGACGCTCCTCGTCGTACGCGACGCCCTCTACGGCGTGCGGCGCTACAACGACTTCCTCGTCCACCTCGGCATCCCGCGCGCCGTCCTCGCCACCCGGCTCCAGGCGCTCACCGCGGCCGGGGTCCTGGAGAAGCGCCGCTACCAGGAGTCGCCGCCGCGCGACGAGTACGTCGTGACCGCGCACGGACGCGGGCTGTGGCCGGTGCTGCTCTCGCTCAGCGCGTGGGGGCGGACGATCCCGGGGACCCTGCCGGCGCGTGAGTTCCGGCACGCCGCGTGCGGCACCGGGCTCGGCGTCGTGGGGGAGTGCCCGGCCTGCGGGGGCTTCGTGCCACCGGAGGACGTCGAGATGCTGCCCGGCGCCGCGCTCGACCCGGACCCCGCCGATCCGGTGAGCCGGGCCCTGCTCGCGCCCCGGCGCCTCCTCCAGCCGGTCGTGACCGAACCTGTATAACTGACAGGACGCATACAGCCCGAACGAAACGGGAGCGGGGAGAGGAGGCAGGCACATGGCACGCACGACCAGTGGGTCCGTTGGATCCGTCGGGTCCATGACGCTGCGGCCCGTCGCCCTGCTGCTCTTCGTCCTCCTCGGTTCGGCGCTCGTCGACACCGGCAGCATCGCCGGCGCCGTCGCGCTCGCCGCGACCGCCGCGGCGGGCTCCGCGCTCGCCGCCTGCGCCGTCCTCGCCGCGCGCTCCGCGCCCGCCGTGGCGCGCACCCGCGTCCGCACCGCCATCCGCGACCGGGAGCGGCGCACCGCGTTCCTGCCGCAGCGCGATCCCGACGCCTCGGGCCGCCCCAGGCCCCGAGCACCCGGACGCCTCGTCCCGACGGCTTACTAGCCCCTACCTCGTACGGGGCCGTAGTCCGTCACGCCGACTCGCATTCCGATGTCAGGCACGACGAGACCCCCGGAGGGCTCACTCATGTCGTCGTTCATGTCCGTTTTCGCCAGCCTGGTCGAGCATCTCGCCCACTTCCTCCAGCCACTGCTGGGCGCCTCGGCCACGGCCGCGGCGATCATCCTGTTCACCGCGTTCGTACGCCTCCTCGTCCACCCCCTGTCGCGGGCCGCGGCCCGTGGGCAGCGGGAACGGGCCAAGCTGCAGCCGCGCATCGCCGAGCTGCGCAAGAAGCACAAGAGCAGCCCCGAGGCGATGCAGAAGGCGATCATGGAGCTGCACCGCGAGGAGAAGGTCTCCCCGCTGACCGGCTGCCTGCCGATGCTCTTCCAGATGCCGGCGTTCTTCCTGCTCTACCACCTGTTCTCCAACCGGAGCATCGGCGGCGAGCCCAACGCGCTGCTCGGCCACACCCTCGGCGCGGCCCCGCTCGGCGGCCGGTTCCACGACGCGCTCGCGCACGGCGGGCTCTTCGGGGAGCAGGGGCTCGTCTACGTGGCGCTGTTCGCGCTCGTCGCCACCGTCGCGAGCTTCAACTACCGGCGGACGAAGCGGCAGATGGCGCAGGCGCAGCAGAACAAGCCGAACGGCGACCAGCCGCAGGCGCCCGGCATGGCGGCGATGGGCAAGTTCATGCCGCTGATGTCCTTCTTCACCCTCTTCACGGTCGCCTTCGTGCCGCTCGCCGCCGCGCTGTACGTCGTCACGTCGACGACGTGGAGTTCGATCGAGCGCGCCGTGCTCTACCGGGACATGCCGTACGCCGGTGGGGTGGCGGCCGCGCCCGCGCTCTGAACTCTCGGCGATGGTCCGGGTCCAGTCCGTGAACGGGGTATTGCGGACTGGACGTTCACCTTGGAGGATCGACCAGTCCTCCGATGGCTGCACGCCGCACCGGGCCGTGGAGGCTCCTCCTACTGCAGAGGGAGTTACACCATGAAGCTGCTGCGAGTCGGTCCCGCCGGAGCCGAGCGCCCCGCGCTGCTCGACGCCGAGGGAACCCTGCGCGACCTGTCGGAACTCGTCACGGACGTCGACGGGGCGCTGCTCGCCGACGACGCCGCGATCGAGCGCGTACGGGCCGCTGCCGCGGCCGGGGAGCTGCCCGTCCTCGACGCGTCGGGGCTGCGGATCGGCCCGCCGGTGGCCCGTATCGGCAAGGTCGTGTGCATCGGGCTGAACTACCACGACCACGCGGCGGAGACCGGCGCCGAGCCGCCCGCCGAGCCGGTCGTGTTCTTCAAGGCGGCCGACACGGTCGTCGGGCCCGACGACACGGTCCTCGTACCGCGCGGCTCCGTGAAGACGGACTGGGAGGTCGAGCTGGCCATCGTCATCGGACGCACGGCCCGCTACGCCGAGTCCCAGGAGGCGGCGCTGCGCTGCGTCGCCGGGTACGCGGTCGCGCACGACGTGTCGGAGCGCGAGTTCCAGATCGAGCGCGGCGGCACGTGGGACAAGGGCAAGAACTGCGAGACGTTCAACCCGCTCGGCCCGTGGCTCGTGACCGCCGACGAGGTGCCGGACCCGCAGGCGCTCGGGCTGCGGCTGTGGGTGAACGGCGAGCTCAAGCAGGACGGCACGACGGCCGACCAGATCTTCCCGGTCGCCGAAGTGGTGCGCTACGTAAGCCAGTTCATGACCCTGTACCCCGGCGACGTCATCAACACCGGTACGCCGGCGGGCGTCGCCATGGGCCAGCCCGAGCCGAAGCCGTATCTGCGGGCGGGTGACGTGGTGGAGCTGGAGATCGACGGGCTCGGGCGACAGCGGCAGGAGCTGAAGGGGGCGTAGGCGCTCCCTCCGCCTCTCCGCCGGGTGACGGGAGTCGCCGGGGCACCCCCGATCGGGGTGCCCTCGGCGGCCCTGGGTGCGTGTCTCCCCGGAGGGCGGGAGGGCCGTTCCCATAGTTCGGGCATGGGAACAATTCGTACCGTCATCTCAAAGTCCCGGCTTCCGGCCGGGGTCCTCGCCTCCGCGGTCCTCCTCGTAGGGGCCGCCGTCGGGCCCGCGTACGCCGATCCGCTGCCGGACGGGCTCGGGCCCTGCCTGGGCCCCGACTGTCCGGGCACGTACCCGGACACGAACAACGGCACTCCCACCGGCCACGACAACAACATCAACATCTACGTCGGAGGGGACTTCCTCGTCCGCCGTGGCTCCGCGGAGGCGGAGGGCAAGGTCGTCGTCCTCGGCGATTACGACCAGGACAAGGACCCCGGCGTCTCGGGGCTCTACAACGTGGGCGTCGCGGGCGTGGGATCGCGCGTGCCGCCCGAGGACGGTACCGACTTCCTCACCGTCGGCGGTGATCTGACGGTCGCCGCGGGGGAGCGGGTCGCGGTGGAGGCCGACGGGGCCACCGGTGTCGCGCGGTACGGGGGCACCCTCGACGGCACCGTGGAGAGCCGGTCCGTCCACGACCCCGACGCGGCCGCGCCCTACAAGGGCATCCGGCAGGACCTCACCGACGCCAGCCACTGCTACGCGTACGACCGCGGCGTACGCCGCGCCCCGACCGGCACCGCCGTCAACAACGGCAACGCCACGGTCTTCACCGGCGACGGCAGCTCCCCGATCCAGATCTTCGACGTCGACGCCGACCTGGTTTCCGCCAGCGGCGGCTCGTCGGGTTTCCGGTTCGACGGCATTCCGTCGGGGGCCACCGTGCTGGTGAACCTCTACGGGAGCGCGCGGGAGATCAACACGTACGAGACGATGCTCCCGGCCGAGCTGCGCGACCGGCTGTTGTGGAATTTCCCCGACGCGACGAGCGTGGAGCTCGCGGGCGGCACCCAGTTCTCGGGGAGCGTCCTCGTCGGCAACCAGTCGAGTACGACGACCGTGAGCATGTCCGGCACCAACGGCCGCCTCTACACGGCCGGTTCACTCACTCACGGGTCCACGACGGCGTCCGGCGGTGGGGGCGAGGAGTTCCACGCCTACCCGTTCGTCGGTGACCTGCCGAACTGCTCCGACCCGTACAACCCCGACCCCACGCCCACACCGACGCCCACCGGGGACACGCCGACTCCGACCCCCACTCCGACGGACACCCCCACTCCCACCCCCAGCGAGACCACACCCACTCCCTCCCCGAGTGACACCACCCCCGCACCCCCGTCCGGCGGCGGTGACAACGGCGGGGCGTCCGGCGGCGGAAGCACCGGAGGTACGGGAGGCACGGGCGGTGGCGGGGGCCATCTCGCCGACACCGGTACGCCGTCCCTCGGCGCCGCGGTGCTCGGCTCGATCGCTGCGGGCATCGCGGCGACGGGCGCGGGCGCCGTCTTCCTGGCGCGCAGGCGGCGGACCGGAGTCCGTGGCTGAACCAGGGCCACGCCGCCCTAGCCCACGAACCGCTCCAGCGCCGCCACCACCAGCTTGTGGTCCTCGATCTGCGGGAGGCCCGAGACCACCACGGCGCCGACAACTCCCGCTCCCCGTACGGAGATCGGGAAGGCGCCGCCGTGTGCCGCGTACGTGTCCGGGTCGAGGCGCGAGGCGTCCTCGAACGTCGTGCCCTTGGCCCGGAAGCGGCTGCCGACCAGGTAGGACGAGGCGTGGTAGCGCTCGACGACGCGGCGCTTGCGGGCGATCCACGCGTCGTTGTCCGGGGCCGAGCCCGGCAGCGCCGCGTGGAACAGCTGCTGGCCGCCGCGCGTGATGTCGATCGCGACCGGCGCCTGCCGCTCGCGCGCGAGGTCCACGAGCAGGTTGCCGAGGGCCCAGGCGTCGTCGTACGTGAAGGAGTTCAGGACGAGACGGCGCTCCTGGTCCTCCAACTCGGGGATCTGCGGGGCGTTTTCGGGGTTCGCTTTCTGGGTGCTCATCACAGCTTCACCGTCACTCCGTCGCGGGCCGAGACGCGGGCCGCCTCCAGGACGTCGAGCGCGTCGGCGGCCTGGGTGGCGGGCACCGGGTTCGGGGTGCCGTCGCGCAGCGCCGCGGCGACGGCGGCGTAGTACGCGGGGTAGTCGCCGTCGACCGTCGGGAGCGGGCGGCCGCCGCCCGTCAGCGGGGACTCGCCGGAGCCGACGCGGCCCCACAGCGACTCGCCCTCGACGCCCCACGGCTCACCGGCCGTCGGGCGCTTGCCATCGCGCAGCGCGGCCTCCTGCGGGTCGAGCCCGTACTTCACGTAGCCCGCCTGCGAGCCCAGCACGCGGAAACGCGGGCCGAGTTGGGCGGTGGTGGCGGACACGTACAGGTGCGAGCGCACCCCGTTCGCGTGGGTGATCGCGATGAACGTGTCGTCGTCGGCCTCGGCGCCGGGGCGGCGCACGTCCGACTCGGCGTAGACGGAGACGGCCGGGCCGAACAGGACCAGGGCCTGGTCGACGACGTGGCTGCCGAGGTCGTACAGGAGGCCGCCGATCTCCTCCGGGTTGCCGGACTCGCGCCAGCCGCCCTTGGGCTGCGGGCGCCAGCGCTCGAAGCGCGACTCGAAGCGCCAGACGTCGCCCAACTCGCCGTCCGAGAGCAGCTTTTGGAGGGTCAGGAAGTCGTTGTCCCAACGGCGGTTCTGGAAGACCGACAGCAGGACGCCCTGCTTCTCGGCCAGCTCCGCGAGCTCGCGGGCCTCGGCGGCGGTGCCCGCGACCGGCTTGTCGACGACGACCGGGAGGCCCGCGGCGATGGCGGCCTTCGCGAGCGGCACGTGCGTCTTGTTCGGCGACGCGATGACGATCAGGTCGAGCTCGTCCGCGTGCTCCCACAGGTCGTCGGGGGACGCGACGAAGCGCAGGCCCTCGCCGTGCTCGGCGCGCGCCTGGGCCTGCCGCTCGGGGTTCGAGGTGACGACCGTGTCCAGGGTCAGGCCCTCGGTGGCGGCGATCAGCGGGGCGTGGAAGACGGAGCCCGCCAGGCCGTAGCCGACCAGGCCCACGCGCAAGGGGGCAGTCGTACCGGTCATGGGTTCCATACCTTCCGTACCTTCCGTACCTTCCATACGATCCATGCCTTCCACTTAAGCAACGGTGTTGCCAAAGTGCAAGCGCGGGGGACAATGGACGTGATGAACAGGCACGTGAGGAGGACCATGGCGGCGACGGTGGGCGCGAATCTGAGCGCCCTGCGCGGGCACAACGCGGCGCTCGTGCTCGATCTGCTGCGTACGGCGGGGGAGGCCGGGATAAGCCGCCTGGAGCTCGCCGAGCGCACGGGGCTCACCCCGCAGGCCGTCAGCAAGATCACGGCGCGGCTCAGGGGGGACGGTCTCGCCGTCGAGGCCGGCCGCCGGGCCTCCACCGGGGGCAAGCCGCGCACCGTCCTCAGGCTGCTCGCGGGCGCCGCGCACGCGGTCGGCCTGCACCTGGACCGCGACGAGCTGCGCATCGTGCTGACCGATCTGTCCGGCGCGGTCGTCGCGGCGCGGCGTGCCCCGCTCGACCTCGGCGCGGGCTCCGACGCGGTGCTCGCGGCCGCGGCCTGTGAGGTCGACGCGCTGCTCGACGCGGACGGGGGCCAGACGGTGCTCGGCGTCGGCGTCGCCGTGCCGGGGCCGCTGGACCACGCCGACGGGGTGCTGCACCGGGTGACCGGGTTCCCGCAGTGGGACGGCTTCCCGCTGCGCGAGGCGCTCACCGAGCGGCTCGGCCTGCCGGTCGTCGTGGACAAGGACACGAACGCGGCGGCGCTCGGTCTTGCCCTGGAGGGGGAGGGGGAACGCTCCTTCGCCTACCTCCACCTCGGTACGGGACTGGGGGCCGGGCTCGTCCTCGACGGCGCGCTCTACCGTGGCGCGCGCACCGGTGCGGGCGAGTTCGGCCACCAGGTGATCCAGCTGGACGGTCCGCGGTGCAGTTGCGGCAACCGGGGCTGCATCGAGGCGCTCTGCCTCGCGGCGGTTGCCTCCGGCACGGACGGGGGGCTGGACGAGGCCGCGCGGGTACTGGGCGAGGGTGCGGCGAACCTGGTGAGCCTGCTCGACATCGATGCGGTGCTGCTTGGTGGGCGGACGGTGGCGGCGCACGAGAAGCGATTCGTACGCGGGGTGGAACAGGTCGTCGCGGCCCGTGCCCGCCGGGAGGGCGGCGGCCCCGCGATACCCGTGCGGGCGGCACCCGGCGGCGACACCCAGGCGGTGGAGGGCGCGGCCCACATGATCCTGGCCCCTCTCTTCGGCCACGACCGCCTCTGACCCGGGCCCGCCGTTCTTGTTGCGCGGCACCGTGGTTGTGGACCTGTGCCGTGGTCGGCGCCCAGCGTCCATGTTGCACGGCACCGGGGTGCCGCCTTGCCCACCCTGCCGCCCAAGGCGGCAGATTGCCCAAGGCGGGAGCGGATCATTCAAGCCCCGCCGGCGATTGAGGCGCGGGGCCCGGGGCGGAGCCCCGCGTCCGTAACGCCGGTGCTGCCCAAGCGTCGTCCAGCTGGGCCGATCGGGGGATTCCCCCGCGCGCCGCAACCCACATACCCGAACCCCGCCGGACGGCACTGGCAAGGTTCTGGCCCACGACTGTCGTCAACTCCGCGACCAGTGAAGGGCCTTCATGCGACTGCGCCGCCCGCTCGCCCTCGCCGCCACGGCCATCGCCCTCACCGCCCTCGGCCCCACCCACGAGGCGGTCGCCGACACCGGCACCAGGGCCTGCGCCGCCGACAAGCGCGGCGACTTCCCCATCGACACCCGCATCGACGAGGGCCCCGCCACCTACCACCCCGGCGACGCCCCCCGGCACTTCTCGCTCGACCTGACCAACACCACTGCCACCCGCTGCGCCGACCTCCACCCCGTCCTCGTACTGGTCGACGAGGCCCGGAAACTGACGCCGAAGCGCATCACGCTGGAGTTCCGCGACGCGGGCCGCTGGCGTCCCGTGACCGTCGAGCGGACCGGCCGGGACGAGAACATCGGCGTCTTCGACGGCTTCCCCGGATTCTCGGTCGGCGCGGGCGACACGGTCTCCGTCGACGTCCGCCTCGCGTTCGCCGACGACACCCGGCCCGACCGGGTCGTCGCCACCGCCGCGCTCGTCCGGCGCAAGGACGACGACGGCGACTGGGTGGGCGAGTCCGACGACTACCCGTTCACCATCGAAGAGGCCGCGGGCCCGACCCTCGCGGACGAACTCGCCCGGACGGGCCCGCGCGCCCTGCTCGGACTGGGGGTCGCGGCCGGCACCCTCCTCCTCGCCGGCACGACCCTCGTGGTGGGAGCCCGGCGGCTCCGCGTCGGCGGACGCTGAGCCCCGGCCCACCACCGGCCCGGCCGCCGCCCCAGCCGAACAAGCGCGGCGGCCGGGCCCAAGGCCCTCCGGCCCCACGGGGTACAGGAGAGGCGTAGGACACGCGTTCACCCCCATCTGCGACCATCCCCGCGTGGACTACCCGAACGATCAGGCCCCCGGCGCCCCCGTGCGCGACGGCATCCCCGAGCACGGGCGCATCCCGAAGTACTACGCCGTGAAGGCCCAAATCGCCGCGCTCGTCGACGAGTTGACCGAAGGCGAGACCCTCCCCGCCGAGCGCGAACTCGCCCTGCGCTACGAGGTCGCGCGCGAGACCGTGCGGCAGGCGCTGCGCGAGCTGCTGCTCGAAGGGCGGCTGCGGCGGCACGGCAGGGGCACCGTCGTCGCGGGCCCGAAGCTGGCGCAGCCGCTCTCCCTCGCCTCGTACACGGAAGGCGTACGTAGGCAGGGCCGGCGCCCGGGGCGCACCCTCATCGGCCTCGAACGCTTCCCGTGTCCGCCCGCGCTCGCCGCCGAGATCGGCCTCGAACGCGGCGAGCCCGTCTGGCACATGGAGCGCGTGCTGCTCGCCGACGACGAGCGCGTCGGCCTGGAGTCGACCTACGTGCCCGTGTCCCGGGTGCCGCGCCTGGACGCCGAGTTCGACCCCGACTCCTCGTTCTACTCCTACGTCCACGACCGCCTCGGCATCGAGTTCGGCTCGGCCGACGAGCGCATCGAGACGGTGCTCGCGACCCCGCGCGAGGCCCTGCTCATCGGCACGCCGCCCGCGCTCCCGATGCTGCTCATCCACCGGATCTCGTACGACACCGGGCGCCGCGCCACGGAGCGGGTGCGGACGCTTTACCGCGGGGACCGCTTCTCGTTCACCGCCCGTTTGGGAGCGGAAGGGTGGCAACCCGCCACCTCCTAGAGCGAGTTGACCTTCCGCACTCCACCCAAATAACAAACGAATAACGGGTCTGGTCCAACCTTGGGTGCCCGTTCACCGTCCCGTTGCCGCGCCGCTCCGTGCGGGACACCCGCCGCCACGAGCGTGGCCGCCGTGAGAGACATCGACCAGAAGCTGAGCGGCATCCGGTTCGACCGGGTGTCGGTCGCGTACGGCGGCACCACCGTTCTCGACTCCCTCGACCTGACCGTCGAGCCCGGCGAGGTGATGGCCCTCCTCGGCCCCTCGGGCTCGGGGAAGACCACCGCGCTGCGCGCCGTCGCCGGGTTCGTGCGACCCGCGTCCGGGCGGGTGCTCCTCGGCGGACGCGACGTCACCGACCTGCCGCCGCACCGGCGCGGCATCGGCATGGTCGTGCAGCAGTACGCGCTCTTCCCGCACCTGCGCGTCGAGGACAACGTCGCCTTCGGGATGCGGGCGCAGAAGGTGCCGAAGGGCGAGATCCCCGCCCGCGTCGCCGAAGCCCTCGAACTGACCGGCATGGCCGCCTACGCCAAGCGCTACCCGCGCGAACTCTCCGGCGGCCAGCAGCAGCGCGTCGCCATCGCGCGCGCCCTCGCCGTCCGGCCCGGTGTGCTGCTGCTCGACGAGCCGCTGTCCGCGCTCGACGCGACGCTCCGCTCCGGAATGCTCGCGGAACTGGCCCGGTTGCACCGCGAGTTGCCCGACGTCTCGATCCTGTACGTCACCCACGACCAGGTCGAGGCGCTCACCCTCGCCGACCGCATCGCCGTCATGGACAAGGCCCGCCTCCAGGACGTCGGCACACCGCAGGACCTGTACCGGCGCCCGCGCACCGAGTTCACGGCGTCCTTCGTCGGCAACGCCAACCTGCTCCCCGTACAGGTCGGCACGGGAACCGTCTCCTTCGGCCCGACCGAACTGAAGGTCCCGACGCAGAGCGACGTGGCGCCCGGCTCCACCGCCACCCTCTGCGTCCGCCCCCACCTCGTCGGCCTCGGCGAAGGCCCCAACTCCCTTACGGGAAAGGTCTCCGAGGTCCAGTGGCGCGGCTCGACACACCGCCTCTACGTCGACGTCGACGGCCACCGCGTCAAGGCCGACCTGCGCGAACTGCGCGAGCCACCGGCGCTGGGGGAGCAGGTCACCGTGCACTTCGCCCCGGAGGACGGCATATTGCTCGCCGCGGAGGTGGGCAAGGATGGCTAGCGCCACGCTCGCCGCTCCTCGTGAGGGCGCCACCAAGTCCCGGAAGATGAGCGCCGGTTGGGTGTTGGCCCTGCCGCCCGTCGCCGCCCTCGCCGTCGTCTTCCTCTACCCGCTCTTCCTCGTCGTCCAGCAGTCGCTCACCCCCGACACCGGCGGCACCTCCCTCACGCCGTACGCCGACGTCTTCGCGTCCTCCGCGTTCCGCGAGGCGCTCGGCACGACGGTGTGGCTCGCCGTCGGGTCCACGGCCGGCTGCCTCGTCCTCGGCTTCGCGCTCGCGCTGATCGTCGCGTTCGTGCCGTTCCCCGGCGCGAAGGCCGTCGCCCGCTTCATTGACGTGTTCCTGTCCTTCCCGTCCTTCCTGATCACGCTCGCGCTGCTCTTCGTGTACGGGCAGGTGGGCATGGCCAACGGGCTGTGGACGGACGCCACGGGCGCCACCACCGGCCCCTTCCAGTTCCTGGCCACGCCGTGGGGCGTGCTGCTCGCCGAGATCACCTACTTCACGCCGTTCGTGATGCGCCCGCTGCTCGCCGCGTTCTCGGGGGTCGACACGGCGCAGCTGGAGGTCGCCGCGTCGCTCGGGGCGCGGCCCGCCCGGATCGTGCGGCAGGTGATCCTGCCGGAGGCGCTGCCCGCGCTCGCGGCCGGCGGCAGCCTCGTCCTCGTCCTGTGCCTCAACGAGTTCGGGATCGTCCTCTTCACCGGCGCCAAGGGCGTCACGACGCTGCCGACCCTCGTCTACAGCAAGGCGATCCTCGAGTCCGACTATCCGGGCGCGTGCGTCGTCGCGGTCGTCAACGTCCTTGTGTCCGTGAGCCTTTACGGCCTGTACCGGGTGGTGAGCCGTCGTGCTCGTACGTAGGCGCTCCGCTTCGAGAGCGGGGAAGGGGCGCGCTGCGTCCGAGAGGCTGCCTGCTGCGGCGCCTCGCGGCGCGACGACCGATCGACACAGTCCCGCGCCCCTCGGGCGCGCTCTCCACCGGGAGGCGAATCCTCGTGCTCGTACATAGCAAGGCCGGCAAGTGGGCGACCTGGGTCCTCTTCTTCGTCCTCTTCCTGCCCCTCTTCGCCCTGCCGCTCCTCGTCGTCCTCGCCGCGTCCTTCGCCACGAACTGGTCCGGCGCCCTGCCCTCCGGCTTCACCGGCGGCCACTACGAGGCCGCCACCAGCGGCGATTCCCTCACCGCCCTGACCACCAGCCTGGTCACGGCCGTCACCGCGAGCGTCCTCGCGCTGGTCGTCGGCGGGTGGGCCGCGCTCGCCGCCGCCGCACTGAAGAAGCGCGGGCGCCGCGTGATGGACGCCCTGTTCATGCTGCCGGTCGCCGTGCCGTCCGTGGTCGTCGGCCTCGCCGTCCTCGTGGCGTTCAGCCGGCCGCCGATGCTGCTCAATGGCACCCGCTGGATCGTGATCATCGCCCACACGATCCTCGTCACGGCGTTCGCCTACCAGTCCGTCTCGGCCGCCCTCCAGCGCCTCGACCCGGTCTACGAACAGGCCGCGGCCTCCCTCGGCGCCCGCCCCGCGTACGTCCTGTGGAAGGTGAAGCTGCCGCTGCTCCTGCCTTCCCTGAACGCCGCCGCGGGCCTCTGCTTCGCCCTGTCCATGGGCGAGTTGAGCGCCACGATGATGCTCTACCCGCCGGACTGGATGCCGCTCCCGGTGCAGATCTACGCGACCACCGACCGCGGCTCCCTCTTCACCGGCTCCGCGATCGCGGTGGTCCTGATGGCCGCCACCCTGCTCGTCCTGCTGGCCGTCTCGCGGATCCGCACCAAGGCCTCGTACCGCTGAAGCAACGCTGAAGTACCGCTGGACACCCAAAGCCCTTACCCAGCACAGGAGTTCACCACGCCATGCGCAAGAACACGCTCACCACCGTCGCCGCCACCACCGGCTGTCTCGCCCTCGCCGCGACCCTGACCGGCTGCGGCGGCAGCTCCGCCGCCTCCGACGGCAAGGTCGTCACCGTCTACAGCGCCGACGGCCTCAAGGGCGAGAACGGCGACGGCTGGTACGACAAGGTCTTCAAGGACTTCACCAAGAAGACCGGTATCAAGGTCAATTACGTGGAGGGCGGCTCCGGCGAGATGGTGCAGCGCGCCGTCCGCGAGAAGGTCAACACCCAGGCCGACGTCCTCGTCACGCTGCCGCCGTTCATTCAACAGGCAGACAGCAAGGGCCTCTTGGCGAAGTACACGCCCAACGGCTCGGATCAGGTCGACGGCGCCGACAAGGCGGCGAACGGCACCTGGACGTCCGTCGTGAACAACTACTTCGGCTTCGTGCACAACAAGAAGGAGCTGAAGACCCCGCCCACCACGTGGGAGCAGCTCCTCGACGCGAAGTACAAGAACAAGCTCCAGTACTCGACGCCCGGCATCGCGGGCGACGGCACCGCCCTGCTGGTCAAGGCCATGCACGACTTCGGCGGCAAGGCGCAGGCCATGGCCTACCTGAAGAAGCTCCAGGCCAACAACGTCGGCCCGTCCGCCTCCACCGGCAAGCTGGCGCCGAAGGTCGACAAGGGCGAACTCCTCGTCGCCAACGGGGACGTACAGATGAACTACGCCCAGTCCAAGGACATGCCGAACCTCGGCATCTGGTTCCCGAAGAAGGCCGGCGGCAAGCCGACCTCCTTCGCCCTGCCGTACGCGGGCGGCCTCGTGAAGAACGCGCCGCACACCGCCAACGGCAAGAAGCTCCTGGACTTCATGCTCGCCGCTAAGCAGCAGAAGGAGGTCAGCTCCATCGGCGGCGGCTTCTCGCCGCGCGCCGATGTGAAGGCCACCGACGACAACGCCGTCGAACTCGCCAAGATCATGGACGGCGTGCAGATCTTCGAGCCGGACTGGAACGACGTCGCCAAGAATCTCCAGACGTACGTGGACGACTGGAAGACGGCGACCGGCAGCTGACCCGCAGCCGGCCCGGCCGCCGTACGGAATCCGGTGGATCAGACCAGGTCGACGAGGTCCGCGATCGAGTCGACCACCTTGGTCGGCCGGAACGGGAAGCGGTCGATGTCCGAGGTGCTGGTGAGCCCGGTGAGGACGAGATACGTCGTCATCCCGGCCTCAAGGCCCGCGAGCACGTCCGTGTCCATCCGGTCGCCGATCATGGCGCTGGACTCGGAGTGCGCCCCGATGGCGTTGAGCCCGGTCCGCATCATCAGCGGATTCGGCTTCCCGACGAAGTACGGGTCCTTGCCGGTCGCCTTGGTGATCAGCGCCGCCACCGAGCCCGTCGCGGGCAGCACGCCCTCCGTGGAGGGGCCGGTGTTGTCGGGGTTGGTGGCGATGAACCGGGCCCCGCCGTTGATCAGCCGGATCGCCTTGGTGAGCGCCTCGAACGAGTACGTACGGGTCTCGCCGAGGATCACGAAGTCGGGGTCCGAGTCGCTGAGGATGTAGCCCTCCTCGTGCAGCGCCGTCGTCAGACCGGCCTCGCCGATCACGTACGCCGTGCCGTTCGGCCGCTGGCTGTCGACGAACCGGGCGGTCGCGAGGGCGGAGGTCCAGATGTTCTCGACCGGGACCTCCAGGCCGATCCGGTTCAGACGGGCGTGCAGGTCACGGGCCGTGTACATGGAATTGTTCGTCAGCACGAGGAACGGCTTGCCGGAGTCCCGCAGCTTCTTGATGAACGCGTCCGCGCCCGGGATCGGCACCCCCTCGTGCATGAGGACCCCGTCCATGTCGGTCAGCCACGATTGGATGGGCTTGGGCTCTGCCATGTGTGCGGACTCCTCGGCTCAGGATCGACTGACTGCCACCATCGTATTCACCCGTCCCTAGGGCCTGTCTTCAAACTCCCGTCTGCCCGGCGGCGCCTGGCACGCACGCTCGCTGCGTTGCCGAAAAGCCCGAGTAGCTCCGCTACTAGGACTCTCCGGCGCCTTGCGATCGCACGCACCAGACGCCGCCGGGCCGCCCTCCGGGCGACGACGGGAGTTTGAAGACAGGCCCTACAGGCGTGACGTGCCACGGAAGCCTCTCGGGATGCGGAACGCGGCCCGAAGCGTGACCCTGCCTAGAGGAGGTTCACGATGCGTACAGGACTGCTTGCTGTCGGTGTCGCGGGGGCGGCCGTCCTGGTGACCGCACCGGCCACCGCGGCCCAGGCGGCCGACGGCGGCGCGGCGATCACCGTCACCCCGCGGGCCGCGCCCGCGGGCACCGAGGTCGACCTGCGGGTGACCGGCTGCGACGGCGCCACGGGCAGCGCCAGTTCCGCGGCCTTCGTGTCCCCGGCCCGGCTCGCGCCCTCCGCCGACGACCCCACCCTGTTCGCGGAGGCACGCGTGAAGTCCTCCGCCGCGCCCGACGCCTACCCGGTCTCGGTGACCTGCGACGGGGTCGACGGCAAGGTCACCGGCACCCTCCGGGTCCTCGACGGATCCGCCGCCGGCGCGACGCCCAGCCCGTCCCCGACCGCCCCCGTGCACGCGGGCGGCGGCGGCACCGCCGAGCGGCAGGCGCTCGCCGTCCACCGGGCCCCGTCGGCCGCCCCCAGCGAGGGCCCCGGCACCCGGCACGCCCTCATCGGCCTGGGGCTCGCCGCGATCGCCGCCGTCGCCGTGGCCGTCCGCAGCGCGCGCCGCCGCAGGGCGCCCGGTCCGTCGACGAGGCGCTGACCCTGCCATGAGTGACCGGTCGCAGGGGGCCGGGCGGCTCCTCACGGGGGTCGCCTGGGTCGTGCTGCTGCTCGGCCTGTGGCTGTGGGGCCACGGCGCCACCGATCTGAACCTGTCGTCGCCGACGACCGGGGACGCGGCCGCCGTCGGCCGTCCCTCGGACGTCCGTCTGCCGGCCGCCCACGAGCCGGTCGAGGGAGCGGACCCGCGGCGCGTCGACATCGCGGCGCTGCGCATCCAGGCACCTGTCGTGGCCCGCGGCCTGGACGCGGGCGGCGCCATCGACCCGCCGCCGTACGCGCGGGCCGGTGTCGTCGGCTGGTACAGCGACGGGGTGCGGCCGGGGGAGCGCGGCACCTCCCTGTTCGTCGGGCACGTCGACACCGAGCGCAGGCCCGCCGTCTTCTACCACCTCAGCGAGGCCGAGCCCGGCGACACGGTGCGTGTGACGCGGTCCGACGGCTCCGTCGCCGAGTTCACCGTCGACGACGTCCGGGTGTTCTCCCGCGAGAACTTCGACCCGGCCAAGGCGTACGGGCCGCACCGCTCCGAGCGAGCGGAGCTCCGCCTGATCACCTGCGGCGGCAGCTTCGACAAGGCCTCGGGTACGTACTCCGCGAACGTCATCGTGTCCGCGTATCTGTCGGGCCTGAACAGTGCGCCCCAGAAGGCGAGTTGAGTGCGCGAGCCACCTGGTCCGGCCGGCAGCCCACTCCCCCTGGAGCCGCCGGCCGGACTGGTCCTCGACCGCGCGGGCGGCGGGCTGCGGGAGGGCCCGGCCTCTGCACGGGAGGCTGTGATGGTCCGTCGGATCGAACCGGCCGAGGACTGGGGCCACTCATCACGACTTTAGAACGGTTGGGCGGATCGGCACAGAGTGTGGTCGAGGGTTCACGACGAGTCGGGCCGCACCCGGTCGTCGGGCAGGGTGCGGCTGATCACCGAGCACGCGACCTGGTCGAGCGGCAGCCGGTTCGAGCGCGCGTACCGTCGCAGTGCCGTGAACGCGGCGTCCGGCGCGGTCTCCCAGCGCTCGGCGAGCATGCCCTTCGCCTGCTCGATCCGCACCCGGCTGCCGAGCGCCACGCCCAACTGCTCGGTCAGATCCTGGTCGCGGGCGTGCACGCGGTGGTTGTGCAGCCCGGTGGTGGCCGCGTCGGCGAGCACCTGGGCGATCGCGAACTCGCCCTGGCTCGCCGACTCTTCCGTCTGGAAGACGGCGAGCGCCCCCTTCAGGTCTGCGGCCCCGCGCAGCGGAACCGCGTAGGCGCAGGCGATGCCGCGACGGCGGGCGATCGCCGTGAACGCGGGCCAGCGCGCCGCGCTCTTCACGGAGCCCAGGTTCACGGGGGCCACCGCCCGGCCGGTGCGCAGGGTGTCGTGCGCCGGGCTCACAGGGCTGTCCGGGGCCACCAACTCCCGCACGACGTCACGCCGTTCACGCCGGTGGCTTGCCGGGGTGGGGCAGTACGGTCGGGCGAGGAGCACACCCGCGCCCAGGGCGCCGAGCAGATCCACGCAGTGGTCGGTCAGGCGGCGCAGATAGCGCGGCGGGTCAAAGGCGTCACGGAAGATCTCCGCGTACTCCAGAAGGGCAACTGCCAGGCGCAGTTCACTCGTCTCACTGGACAAGTCACGCCCCCTTTCACCCCGCGTATCGGAGTGTTCCTGGTCGCGCCTACCCGGGCCGCGCACGCTGTAACAGGTCCTTGACAAGCGGCGTACGCGCTCGTGGCACGACAGGGGCGTATGCCAGGATTGAGAGCCAGACAGTGCACCCAAGGGGGAGTGGATGTACCGGAAACTGAGGGCTGGAGCGGTCGCCGTGGGGGCGGTGCTGCTCGTGTCGGCCTGTTCATCCGGCGGCGGGGACAACAACGAGGGGGACGAGTCGACGGGGCCTGTGAAGCAGCAGCCCAAGGGCGCCGACCCGTTCTGGGTCAACCCCGACAGCAAGGCGGCGAAGGCCGTCGCGACTCTCGCGAAGGACGGCAAGGACGACGCGGCCGCGAAGGTCCGCAAGATCGCCGAACAGCCCAGCGGGGAATGGCTGTTGCCGGAGAACGCGACGGAGCAGGCGCGCGGTTACACCGAGGCCGCCCAGAAGGCGAACCGGGACGCGCTGCTGGTCGTCTACAACATCCCGCACCGCGACTGCGGCCAGTACTCGGGCGGCGGCGCGGCGGACGGCAACGCGTACCGGGAGTTCATCGACCAGGTCGCCGCGGGCATCGAGGACCGCCCCGCGACGGTGATCCTGGAGCCCGACGCGGTGCAGCACATGGTGGACAACTGCACGCCGGAGCAGTTCCACGAGGAGCGCTACGACCTGCTCAAGGGCGCCATCGCGAAGTTCAAGTCCCTGAAGGACACGAAGGTCTACCTCGACGCGGGCAACGCGGGCTGGGGCAAGCCCGACCAGATCTACGAGCCGCTGAAGTGGTCGGGCATCGACCAGGCCGACGGCTTCTCGGTCAACGTGTCGAACTTCTACACCACCGCGGAGTCGGTCAAGTACGGCAAGGAGCTCTCGGCGAAGGTCGGGAACAAGCCGTTCGTGGTCGACACCAGCCGCAACGGCAACGGGCCGTACACGGGCGGCGCCGCGGACGAGCGCTGGTGCAACCCGCCGGGCCGCGCCCTCGGTGAGGAACCGACCACCAAGACCGGCGACCCCCAGGTGAAGGCCTACCTGTGGGTCAAACGCCCGGGCGAATCCGACGGCACCTGCAAGGGCGGCCCGAAGGCGGGCGAATGGTGGGGTGAATACGCCGAGAAGCTGGCGGATGGGTAGCCCCTGCGGCGATTGAGCAGCGGGGTCCGGGGCGGAGCCCCGAGTCGTGTGCGACGACGACCTCGGACCTCCGCCCCACGCCAACCGGCTAGGGCACGTGAACCCACTGCGCCTTGCTCGGCGTCCCCTCGTCATCCGTGACGAACAGCATGTACCACCCCGACTCCACCAGCGACCGACTCTTCGGCACCGTCACCGAAACCGAGTCGGCCGACTTCTTGAGGTCGAGCGCGATGGACGTCTGGTCCACATCCGTCACATGCGTCGAGGCGCTGGGCCGGATCAGCCGGGCCGTCTTGATGGACGAGGCGTGCTCCGTCTTGTACGTCGCCGAACCGCCGCGCCGGATCGTCTTCTCGCCGCCCTCCAGGGTCGGCCGCGAGTCCCGGTACAGATACGGCGGCGTGTACATCTCGATGCGCTGCTCGAACGTGCCGGGCTTGGTGTTGGCCTTGTCGGCGTAGAGCGAGTCCGAGCCGAAGAACAGCACGCGCCCGTCGGGCAGGAGCAGCGAGCCCGAGTGGTAGTTGCGGCCCACGTGCGGGTCGGCGACCTGCTTGAACGTGTTCTTCTTCGTGTCGTACAGCCGGGCCTGGAGGATGTTGGTGTCGCCGCGCCCGCGGTAGTCCTCCGAGCCGCCGGAGACGAGGACCGAGTCGTCGGGCAGGATCGAGGCCTGCGGATAACGCGTGCCCTTCTCCAGCGTCGGACCGTCCACGAACTTCGGGCTCGGGTCCTTCAGATCGACGAGCCGGGTCTTCTTGCTGGACAGCTTGGACTCGCCGACGCCACCGCCGCCGATCACCATGTACTTCTGGTCCTGCGCGGGCGGCAGTTCGACGGTATTGGCCGTCTCCAGACGGTCGGGGTCCGAAAGCCCGGGAATCTTCTGGAACTTATTGGTCGTCAGGTCCCAAACGCCGGGCTTGCGGCCGACGTTGTCGGGCCCGTATCCGGCATTCGCGCCCGAGTAGAAGATCTTCCCGTTCTCCATCTGGAACAACGCCGGATAGGTCGGGAACTGGCGGACGTCCTTCAGGTACGTCCACTTCTTCGTCTTCGGGTCGTACACCTCGTTCTTGCCCGGCACCAGCTGCCCGATCTCGTCGAGCCCGGACACGGAGAGGACCTTGCCGTCGGAGAGCGTGGTCAGCGTCGGGTACCAGCGCGCCTCGTTCATCGGGTCGACCTTGATGTACTTCTCGGCGACCGGGTCGAACTCGTAACTGTCCCTGATCCCCTGGAAGTCCTTCTTGTCCAGGGCGAGCTTCTGCGCGATGCCGTACACGTTGCGCGCTTCCTGGCCGGTCAGACCCTGCACCCGGTAGTTGTCCTGGGTGCCGGTCTCGTACTTGGCGCCGCTGCGCTGCGCCTCCACGTACACCCGGCCGAGGCCCGGCTCATTGCGCAGGAACCGGCCGGTCGCCTTGTCGAAGACCTTCTTGGCGCGCTCGACCGTGATGTTGTCCTTGGCGACGAACGACTTGCCGTTCTCCTTGCCGGTGAAGACCGTGCCCGCCTTGATGGTCTTGGGCGCGTCCGGGTCCTCGTTGTGCACGATCATCAGGCCGCCGGCCTTGGTGACGTCACCCTTCAGCTTCTCGTAGCGCTTGGTGCCGCCCGCGATCAGTAGATTCCCGTTCGCCAGCTGCGTATGTCCCGTGCAGAACAGGTCCGTTGGCGTGGGAATCTTCTTGATGGACTTCTTCACCGGGTCGTAGAGCCGGGTGTCGAACTTCTTCGCGTCGAAGTTCTTCTGGTTGTTCCCCGACCCGGCGACGAGCAGGATCTTCCCGGTGTGCAACAGCGCCGCGTGAATCGTGTTCAGGCGCATGTTCTGGGGGAAATCGATGACGTCCCAGTGCCCGTTCTCGGCCTTGTACTCCGGTTTGTTGATCTTGTACTCGTGATACTTGGCCGATCCGAAGCGGTACAGCCAGGGTCCGTTCATCCCGGCCAGCGCCAGGACCACCACCGTGCCGATGACTATGCGCCGGGCACGGCGGCGGCTCGCACCGTCTTTCACTTGTTATGTCCCCCCAGGGAAATCTGCGTGGTCTGGTCCTTGCCCCAGTTGACCACGTCACTCCTGCCGCTCGGCTGCGCGGCCCAACTCGGCTTGTGCTGGGGCGCGGTGTGCGCCCGCGGCGCGGGAGCCGGCTGCTCGGGACGCTCCGGCTGCGGGGCCTGCGCGGGAGGCTTCGGCTTCTTCTTGTCCTGGCGGAGCATGTAGCGCCACGCGAACATCGGGGCCGCGGTGATCAGCAGGGCGAAGCAGGCCCACGTGATCATCGCCGGGTGGGAGTGGCCGAAGTAGAAGCCCGCGCCGATCGAGCCGCCGAAGATGAGGATGAAGTACCAGTGGTAGCGGAAGGTCCCGAACCAGCGGTCGGGGCTTGCCGAATCGCCCTTGGGGGTCACCACGAACTTGCTCTTGCGGCGCAGCACGGCGTCGAAGAGCGCCTTCGCGTACAGCGGCGCCGACAGCGCGGACATCACCATGCCGGCCACACCGCCGGAGCCCTCCGGCTCGTGCGGCGAGACGTTGTGCCGGCGGTTCCAGATGTAGAGGCCGATCTGCAGCGCCGACGCGTTGCCGTACAGCATCAGCCAGATCGTCGGGTCGATGTTCACACCCGAGGCGCCGAGACCCAGGAACAGCGCACAACTCAGCGCCGCCAGGATCCAGTTCATGGCCGCCATCGGGTAGAAGATGATCATCATCGTGTAGTTGAAGAGCTTGCTCGGCGGGAGCGTGAAGAAGCCCTTCCAGTACTGCTTGAGGATCGTCTCGTAGGTACCGCGCGACCAGCGCATCTGCTGGGTGAAGAAGTCCGTCCAGGCGCTGGGGCCCTCGCCGACCGCGAGCACGTCCGGCGTGTACACGGAGCGCCACTTCTTGCCGGTGGAGGGGTTGCGGTGCCGGTGGATCTCGAAGCCGGTCGCCATGTCCTCCGTGATGGAGTCGTACAGGCCGCCGATCTGCTTGAGCGCGCTGATGCGTACGGCGTTGGACGTGCCGACGAACATGGGTGAGCCGTAGCGGTTGCCCGCACGCTGGATCAGCGCGTGGAAGAGGAACTGCTGCGACTCGGCGGCCTTGGTGATGAAGTTGTCGTAGTTGCCGTAGACCTGAGGGCCGATCACGAAGCCCACGTCGGGGTCGCGGAAGAAGCCGAGCATCCGCTCCAGGTAGTTGGGCATCGGCACGTGGTCGGTGTCGACGGAGGCGAAGAAGTCGTAGTCCGAGCCGTGCGCGTCCAGCCAGGCGTTGTAGTTGCCGTGCTTGGTCTTGGCGCGGTGCGGGCCCTTCGGCTGGTTCCACTTCGCGACGCCCTTGCGGGAGAAGTGGTGCACGCCGAGCCGCTCGCAGACCTCCTTGACCTCCGGGTCGTCGCCCTCGTCGAGCAGCCAGACGTGCAGCAGGCCCCGGTGGCGCAGCTTCACTGCCGCCTCCAGGGTCTTCGTCACCATCTCGAGCGGCTCCTTGCCGGGCACGAACGAGGTGAGGAACGCGACGCGCGTGCCGGTCTCCGGAACGACCGGGATCGGGTCGCGGGCGACCAGTGTCGCGTGCGCGTTCGACAGCACGTTCATGCAGCGGAAGAACTCGATGAGCCCGATGGACACCAGCATCACGATGTCGAGTGCGGGCAGGAAGTCGTAGGCGGGGTAGTCCCGTTCGGTCCAGTGCGTGGGCTGCATCAGCCAGAACAGCAGGACCAGGGAGAGCAGCGGGGCCGCGCCCAGCATCAGCGCGGCCCGGATCCTGTGCGGTTCCTGTGAGAGCAGTGAGCGGTAGCGCACCTTGTACGGCTGGTTCGGATCGGGCTGGGTCAGTGGCCCGGCGAGCCGGCTGTAGTGCTCGTAGTCGTAGCGCGGCAACGATTTTCTGATGCGCCGGAAACCGCCAGTGCGGTGCGGTGGCACTCGCAGCTGGGTCGTCTCGGACGGGTCGAATTCCGGCCGGGCGCCCGTCGGCGTCGACGTCATGAGTCATCCCCCCGCACGCGTCACCGCGTGTTCGTCGGTCCTGCGCCCGGGAACGGGCCCCCTGACCGTGCCCCCGGACGTATCACTGGCGGGCCACCGTCCCACCCTTACCTAAGACTGGAACGACGGCCTTCCGGTTGCATGATGCCCCCCTCGACATCGGTTCATGAGCGGGGCCCCCTCCCCGCGCGCTCGGCAACCGGCTCGGGCCCGGTGTGACACGGTGCCCATTTCAACTGCCTTGTACCGTAAGCATCTTGGGAGCCAATGGCTCCATGACAGAGTGCTGTCACCCGGTTCATGATCGCAAGGCCGATACGCCGTGAAACGTGCCGTTTACGCCTCGGACCCCCAGCCACGCCTGGCGATTGCGGGTGGGCGGGGGCCAACGACGAAGGCCCCCCGCAATCGCGGAGGGCCTTCGGTTTGTGCGCCATCAGGGACTCGAACCCCGGACACGCGGATTAAGAGTCCGCTGCTCTAACCAACTGAGCTAATGGCGCCGGTCGACCTGCATAACTTTACCCGACCCCCTTGGGTGCTTCTGACCACTCGACACGCCGGGGGAGTGGGTGAAATCTGGTGGTTTCAATCATTTGGACCGTCAACATGCGATTTGTCATGAGAGTTGAGACGCTTCCTGCGTGCGGAATCGAGGCTCTTTATTCCAAAGTCCGGCACCGGAGTGTGAGGGGAATCGCATGGAGCGGATGGAGCACGGGGACACGGCGGAGCCGATGGGCGCCCCGGTCTTCGAGGACGTCGACCCGGCCGAGGACTGCGACTGCGCGGGCTGCGCCGAGTGGCGGCGCGCGGTGCCGCACCCGGTGCGCACCAAGGTGGGCGCCCGCCACGCCCTCGTCCTCGCCGCCGCCGCGGGCACCGTCATCGGCGGCCTCCAGACCACTCCGGCGGCCGCGGCCGAACACCACGAGGCCAGACCACTGACCCCGCCCCCCGGCGACGGGGTCGACACGGCGCCGCAGGGTGGGACCGGACCGCTGCACGGAGCGCCCGCCCCGGCCGCCGGCTCCGTTTCGATGGTCCAGTCCACGACCCTGCGCAAGACCTCCCGGGCCGCGATCCTCGACCGCGCCAGGAAGTGGGTCGAGGCCAAGGTCCCGTACAACATGAACAAGTACTGGAAGGACGGCTACCGCCAGGACTGCTCCGGCTTCGTCTCCATGGCGTGGGGCCTGCCCGGCAACGAGTGGACCGGGAGCCTCGCCCAGTACGGCACCCGGATCACCAAGTCGCAGCTGCAGCCCGGAGACATGCTGCTCTTCCACAACCCGGCCGACCCGGAAAAGGGCTCGCACGTCACGATCTTCGGCGGCTGGACGGACGCGTCCCACACCCGGTACATCGCATACGAGCAGACCAAGCCCGGCACGCGGGTGCAGTCCACCCCGTACGCGTACTGGAGCCACTCGAGCAGCTACGTCGCGTTCCGGTACAGGGCCGTCACGGACGGCAGTTCAGGGTCGAGCGCGTCGTCGACGAAGTTCCCCGGCGCCAAGTACTTCGGCCCCGGCAAGAACAACGCGCACGTGACACGGCTCGGCAAGATGCTCGTCGAGCGGGGCGGCAAGCGGTTCTACAAGGTCGGTCCTGGACCGCGGTGGAGCGAGGCCGACCGTAAGGCCACGCGCGCGTTCCAGCGTGCGCAGGGCTGGCGCGGCGCGGCGGCCGACGGCATCCCGGGCCCCACGACCTGGGCGTATCTGACGACGGGGCAAGGCCGGAGCATTCCGTCCGCCGGCAGCGGCGGCGCCGAGCGGGCCCCGTCCTCCTCCGGCTTCCCCGGCAAGGCGAAGTTCCGCCCCGGCGCGGAGAACTCCGACGTCACGCGGCTCGGCAAGCAGCTCGTGAAGAAAGGATTCGGCAAGTTCTACCGCCAGGGCCCCGGGCCGCGCTGGAGCGAGGCGGACCGGCGCAATGTCGAGGCCTTCCAGCGGGCCCAGGGCTGGCGGGGCAAGGCGGCCGACGGCTACCCGGGCCCCGAGACCTGGCGTCGGCTGTTCTCATGACGCGCAACGCGGAGGGTTCCATGAGCGAAACCGACGGAGGGGCGCGCGCCGCGCGGCTCATCCGCAACGAGTCCACCACCGAGATCCCGGTCCACCTTCTCTTCCGCGACGACCCGGACCCGGTGGCCGTGCCGCTGCGGCCCGCGGTGGTCACCAAGGCCCAGGTCGAGCGCGCGAACGCGACGGCCCCGGGCCGGACACCCCGGCCCGCCCCGGCCCGCACCCCGAGCCGGCCCGCACCCTCCGTCGACCCCGACCTGGAGGAGCGGGCCGGGCGAGCGCTGCCCGGCGTCTTCGGGTTGTTCGGCGGGGCGGTGGGCGCGGCGGGGGCCGGGGCCACGCTCGGCTGGGCCGGGGTGCTGCCCCGGATCATGACCGACCTCGCGGGCCTCGACGGATACGCGGGCGCCGGGTTCGGGCCCGCGCAGTGGGCGGCGCTCGCCGGGTCCGGCGCGCTCGCCCTGTTCGGCGTCGGCGGGCTCGCGCGCGGGCGGAACGGCGGGGCCTGGGTGCTCACGCGCTTCGGCCGGTACCGGGGGAGCGTGCGCAGGGCGGGGCTGCTGTGGCTTAACCCGCTGCTCGTGCGCCGCCGGGTCGACGTGCGGCTGCGGCACTGGCGCAGCGAGCCGATGCCGGCGGTCGACACCAATGGCGAGGCGCTGCGCGTCGTCGTGCTCGTCGCCTGGCGGATCAAGGACACGGCGCGGGCGACGCTCGGGACCGAGGACCACGAGACGTATCTGCGCGAGTGCGTGGAGGCGGGCCTCGCGCGCGTGCTGTCCCGGCTGCCCGCCGTGGTCGGCGACCGGGACGCGCCGGTGCTGCGCAACGCGGAGGCCCTGGGCGATCTGCTCACCCGGCGCCTCGCCGAGGACGCGGAACCGGTCGGCATCGAGGTGTTCTCGGCGCAGCCCACGCGGATCGAGTACGAGCCGGAGGTGGCCGCCGCGATGCGGCGCCGCCGGATCGCGGCACTCGACGCGCGGCGCCGGGACACCGTCCTCACCACGGTCGTGGACTCGGTGGAGGACACCGTGACGCGGCTGACCGCGCGGGGTCTCGTGGATCTCGACGACTACGAGCGCAAGTTGCTCGTGAAGGACCTGACGGTCGCGTTCTACACAGGTCGAGGAGAGTGACGCCCTGGGGCCTGTCTGAGGGGTGACCGGAAGGGGTCGTGCCGGGAATTGCGATTGGTCTGGACATGCTCAACTCCCGGTTCTACATTGTGCGTTGCGTTGGTCTAGACCTGAACTATCGCTGTGCGCACGGCTTCCGGCACTCCCAACACCCCCCAGGAGCGGCAGCATGCGAAAAACCTCGAAGCGTACGAAGGCGTACGCGGCCCTGCTCGGCCTGACGACCGCTGGGGCGTTCGCGCTCTCCGCGGGCGGCGCCAGCGGTCACGGCTACACCGACCTGCCCGTCAGCAGGCAGAAGCTGTGCGCCAACGGCGGTGTCAGCGGCTGCGGCAGCATCCAGTGGGAGCCGCAGAGCGTCGAGGGCCCGAAGGGCTTCCCGGCGGCCGGTCCCGCCGACGGCAAGCTCTGTTCGGCAGGGAACGGCGGCTTCAGCGCGCTCGACGCCGCCAAGCAGCCGAACGGGAATGCCTGGCCGACCACAAAGGTGACGGGTGGTCAAAGTCAGACCTTCCGCTGGCAGTTCACCGCGCGGCACTCCACCGCGGACTTCCGCTACTACATCACCAAGGACGGCTGGGACCAGAGCAAGCCGCTGACCCGGTCCTCCCTCCAGACCGCGCCGTTCCTCACGGTCCCGTACAGCGGCCAGCCGCCGGCGACGCTCTCGCACTCCGGCACGTTGCCCTCCGGGAAGTCGGGCCACCACGTGATCCTCGCGGTGTGGAACGTCGCGGACACGGGGAACGCCTTCTACGCGTGCTCGGACGTCACGTTCTGAGCCCGTGGCCCCGGTGCGCCGCCCCACGGCGCGCCGGGGTTCACCGGCACCCGTGGTGCATGCCTCGGGGCTCCGCCCCGGACCCCGCTCCTCAAACGCCGGAGGGGCTGGATTGGCGTCGCCGCTCTCCACATCTGACGGAACGTCAATTATGGTTCGCCGCCATGGGATCCATGACGATGCGCACCTTCGCGGAACTCATCCAGGAGCGCTGGGGCGACCACAGGCCCGGACTCGCGTACGAGGACCAGGTGCTCAGCCATCACCAGGTCGCGGCCGGAGCGGCGGCCCGCGCCGCGCTCCTCGGTGAGCTGCTGCCGCGGGCGGCGGACCCCCACATCGGCCTGCTCCTCGACAACACCCCCGAATTCCCCCAGTGGCTGGGCGCCGCCGCGCTCTCCGGCGCCGCCGTCGCCGGCCTCAACCCGACCCGGCGCGGCGCCGAACTCGCCCGCGACATCACGCACACCGAGTGCCGCGTCCTGGTCACCGAGCGGGCCCACCTCCCGCTGCTCGACGGCCTCGACCTGCCGGGCATCCGGATCCTGGTGACCGACACCGGCGCGTACGAGGAGCTGCTCACGCCGTACGAAGGGGTCAAGCCGGAGGCCGACGACCGGGTCGGCCCCGACACCCGCATGCTGCTCTACTTCACCTCCGGGTCGACCGGGGCCCCGAAGGCGGCGCTGTGCACGCAGGGGCGGCTCGCGGCGGCGGGGCAGTCCCTGGTGTCGAACTTCGGGGTCCGCGCGGACGACGTGCACTACATCTGCATGCCGCTCTTCCACGGCAACGCGGTCATCGCGGACTGGGCGCCGGCCGTCGCGGCGGGCGCGGGGGTCGCGCTGCGCCGCCGCTTCTCGGCGTCCCAGTTCCTGGGCGACGTACGCCGATTCGGCGCCACGTATTTCACCTACGTGGGCCGGGCCGTCCAGTACATCCTGGCCACCGATGAACGCCCCGACGACCGGGACAATCCCCTCCGGGTCGGTTTCGGTACGGAGGCGGGGGCCGTGGACGCGGCGCGGTTCGAGGAGCGGTTCGGGGTGCGGCTCGTCGAGGGGTACGGGTCATCGGAGGGCGGCGCCGCGGTGCAGCGCACGGCCGACACCCCGGCGGGCGCGATCGGCCTGGCGGCCCCCGGCAGCGACCTCGCGGTGCTCGACCCGGAGACGAAGGCGGAGTGCCCGCCGGCGCGCTTCGACGAGGGCGGGCGCCTCCTCAACGGGGAGTCGGCGATAGGGGAGCTGGTGAACCGTGGCCGCTCACCCTTCGAGGGCTACTGGCGCAACGACGCCGCGTATGCCGAACGCGTCCGGGAGCACGGCTGGTACTGGACCGGCGACCACTTCTACCGGGACGCCGACGGGTACCTGTACTTCGCCGGGCGCGGCGACGACAAGATCCGCGTCGACAGCGAGAACCTCGCCCCGGCCATGATCGAGAACATCCTCGCCCGCTGGCCGGACGCGGCGGCCGTCGCGGTCTACGGGGTGCCGGACCCGGTGGCCGGGGACCAGGTGATGGCGACGGTCGCGCTCCGCGAGGGCCGCACGTTCTCCCCGGTGGCCTTCGGTACCTTCCTCGCCTCCCAGCCCGACCTCGGTACGAAGATGACCCCTCGCTTCCTCCGGGTGGTGGACCGTATGCCGGTCACCGCGACGAACAAGGTCCGACGCGGGGAGCTGCGCCGCGAGGGCTTCTGGAGCGGCGGCGACCTCTGGTGGCGGCCCCCGGGCTCCGCCACCCACCGCCCCCTGACCTGCGAGGACGGCACGGACCTGGCGACGGAGTACCGGGAGCGCGGCCGCGAGTCCCTGATCGCCCCCACGTGACACCAGCGCCTCCGGTGGTCAAAAGCACCCCCTGGGGCCAGGTAGTATTTACCTCGTCAACCGGCGCCATTAGCTCAGTTGGTTAGAGCAGCGGACTCTTAATCCGCGTGTCCGGGGTTCGAGTCCCTGATGGCGCACAAGACGCAAGGCCCCTCGCAGCAGCGAGGGGCCTTTGTCGTGGGTTTCTGCTGCCGGTGTCAGATCGCCAAGGACAGGAGGACCGGCGCGGCCTCCTTGTTCAACTGTTCCGCCGCGTCGTGCAAACGGTGCGCGTGCTCGACCGGGAGCGAGAGCGCCAGGCATCCGACGGACGCGCCCGCCGTGATGGGAACCGCGGCGCACACCGTGCCCACCGCGTACTCCTGGAGGTCGAGGACCGGAACCGTCGCCGGCTGGGACGCGAGGCGGGACAGCAGCACCTTCTCGTTGGTGATCGTGCGCGAGGTGAGCCGGGCCATCTTGTGGCGGGACAGATGATCCCGCCGCCCGTTCATGTCGAGCTGGCCGAGGAGGCTCTTGCCGATGGCGCTCGCGTGCGCAGAGACACGGAAGTCCACCCACTCGTTGACCGCGGGCGTCCCGGGCCCCGTCGCCACCTGCGTGATCCGGATCTCCCCGTCGACGTAACGGCTCATGTAGACCGCCGCGCCCACGTCGTCGCGCAGCCGGTCGAGGGTCCGCTGGAGCTTCGCGGTGAGCGCGGCCGCCTGGCCGTCCGCGGCTCCGAGCCTGGTCAGGGTCTCGCCGGTGGTGTACGCCCCGTCGGCGCCCTGCTGGACGTAACCCTCCCTGCGCAGCATGCGCAGCAGGATCGTCAGCTGGTCGGCAGGCAGTCCGGTGACGCGCGCCAGCTCCGTATCGGTCACGCCCACGCCTCGGTGTGCGACGGTCTCCAGCACGCGCAACGCGTGCTGCACCGCCTCGTGCGGCTGGTGCGGGGACGCACCTTGCTCGTGCTTCAGCGCCACGGTTCTTCCCCCTGCATGGACCGGTTCCGGACAGCTGGGCTTCGTCCACGATAGCCGCCAACACCCCCTTTGGGGGCGGTGGTTGGGGAGATTGGTGGCGCGTTCCGTGCCTCTCAGCAGGAACGCGCCACCCTGGCATATGCCAAAGTCATGCACCACTCGGTAGGTGGCTGGTCACAGCACGGCGCTGAGGAACTCCTGGGTGCGCTCGTGCTCCGGCTCGCTGAAAATCTTCTCCGGCGAACCGGACTCGATGATGCGACCCGAGTCGAACATCAGGACCTGGTCCGAGATGTCCCGGGCGAAGGTCATCTCGTGGGTCACGCACAGCATGGTGATGTCCGTGGTGCGCGCGATGTCCCGCAGGACGTCGAGGACACCGGCGACCAGCTCCGGGTCGAGCGCCGACGTGACCTCGTCCAGGAGCAGCACCTGCGGGCGCATCGCAAGCGCGCGGGCGATCGCCACACGCTGCTGCTGGCCGCCGGAGAGCTGCGAGGGGTACGCGTCGACGCGGTCGCCGAGGCCGACCATGTCGAGCAGCTCCTTGGCCCGCTGCTCCGCCTCGTCCTTGGACAGGCCGAGCACGTTGACCGGCGCCTCGGTGATGTTGCGCAGCACGTTCATGTTCGGGAACAGGTTGAACTGCTGGAAGACCATCCCGATGTTCTTGCGGATCTCGCGGATGTGCTTCTCGCCGGCCGAGACGAGCTTGCCGTCCTTCTGCTCGTGCGTGAGGAACTCGCCGCCCACCTTGATGGTGCCCTCGTCGGGCTTCATCAGCGTCATCAGCAGACGCAGGATCGTGGTCTTGCCGGATCCGGACGGGCCGATCAGCGTGACGTGCTTGCCGGAGTCGACGGAGAAGTCCAGGTTGTCCAGGACGGTGTTGCTGCCGAACCGCTTGGTGACCTTGTCGAAGCGGATGAGCTCGCTGCCGTCGACGGCAGGATTGGGAATTTCCTGGGAAGTGCTGCTGTCAGCGGACAAGACGACGCTCCAAGACTCGCAGAAGAAGAGAAGCCGGGTAGGCGATGACGATGAAGGCGACACCGACGATGCTGATGGCCTCGTAGGTGAAGGTGGTCTGGCTGAAGCCCTGGGCCTCGCCCAGCATGTCAAGGGCGCCGATCGCCATGATCTGCGGCGACTCCTTCAGCATGACGATCACGTAGTTGCCGAGCGCGGGAATCACGCGGCGGACGGCCTGCGGCAGGATCACCGCGCGCCAGGTGCGGCCCTTGGACAGGCTGAGCGCCGTGGCGGCCTCCCACTGGCCGACGGGCACGCCCTCGATGCCGGCCCGGTAGACCTCGGACGTGTACGTCGAGTAGTGCAGGCCGAGCCCGACGATGCCGGTGACCAGCGGGGACATCGAGATGCCCCAGGAGGGAACGACGTAGAAGAGGAAGAACAGCTGCACCAGGAGCGGGGTGTTCCGGATGAATTCGGTGACCGCCGTCACCGGCCAGCTGACCCACTTCGTCTTCGAGCGCTGGGCGATCGCCCACACCAGGCCGAGGGCGAAGGCGATGACCGCACCACCGACGAGCGCCTGGAGCGTGACGAGTACGCCGTCCCAGAACTGCGGCATGAAGTCCGCGACGTTGGACCAGTCCCAGTTCACTTGGCACCTCCGGCACCGGTGACGGCGTCGATCGTCGACTTGGAGCGCATACCGCCGAGGAGCACGCGCAGGCCGCCCTTCTCGGGCGCCTGGCCGACTCGGCTCTTGGCGTGCCGCTCAAGCAGGCGCATGAGGCGGGTGAAGATGAAGGCGAACACGAAGTACAGGACGAGCAGCAGCGTGTAGACCGGCGCGCTGTCGCCGGAGACGAGCCGCTTGAGGTTGCCCGCGAACGTCATGTCGGCCACCGCGATGAGGGAGACCAGCGAGGTTCCCTTGAGCAGCTCGATCAGCAGGTTGTTGAACGGCGGGATCATCTCCGGCCAGGCCTGCGGGAGTTCGATGCGGCGCAGGCGCTGGGTGCGCGTGAAGTTGAGGGCGATGCCTGCCTCGCGCTGGGCGGGCGGCACCGCGGCGAGTGCGCCGCGCACGATCTCCGAACCGTAGGCGCCGTAGGTGATGCTGAGCGCCAGGATGCCCGCGAACATGGGCTCGAAGTTGATGTGGAACAGCATCGGCACGGTGTACGCGATCCAGAACATGAAGACCAGCGAGGACGTGCTGCGGAAGATCTCGAAGTACGCCCCGGACAGGAAGCGCACGAACCACACATTGGACGTGCGCAGGACGCCGATGATGAACGCGATGACGAAGGCGATGATCGCGCTGAGGACCGTGACCTCGAGCGTGATCCAGATGCCCGGCAGGAACCAGTTCTCGAAGAACTTCGCGGACATCATGAGGCGGCTCCCTTGACAGGGGGGCAGAGTTTCTCGACCGTGAGGTCGGTCATCTCCTTCTTCGTGAAACCGAAGGGCGCCATGATGCGCAGGAGTTCACCGCTGGCCTTGAGCTTGTGCAGCTCTTTGTTGAACGCGTCGCGCAGGTTCTTCTCCGACTTCCGGAACGCGAATCCGCCCGCTCCGTAGACCGGCTTTCCGTCCACGTAGGGCTGGAAGGGCTCGACGGCCTCGACCCCGCTCTTGCCCTTGATCACCGTGCGGACCGTGACGGCCGTGCCGGCGAAGGCATCGACCCTGCCCTGGCGCACGGCGTCGAGCCCGGCGACCTGGTCGGGCAGGATCAGCATGTCCTTGATGCCCAAGGCCTTGGCGGTATCGATCTCCGCGTAGGCCGTGCCCGTCGCGAACTTCAGCTTCTTGTCCGCGATTTCCTTGTACGTCTTGATGCCGTGCGGGTTTCCCTTGCGCACGATGAACGAGTCGGGCATCAGGTAGTCGGGATCGGAGAACAGCACCTGTTCGCAGCGAACCGGATTGATGTACATGCCCGCCGACACCACGTCGAACTGCTGCGCCTGGGTCAGCCCGGGAATCAGCGCGCTGAACTGCGTCGGCACCGCCTTCACCTTGGGCACACCGAGGCGCGGGAAAATCACCTTGGCGATCGCCGGCGCCTCTCCGGTGACCTCGCCGTTCTCGTCGATGTATCCGAACGGGACCTCACCCGCCACACCGATCTTGACCTCTCCGGCGTCGCGCAGCCGGTCCAGCAGATCCCCGCCCTCGACCTTCCCCTCCTCCGGCACTCGGCTACAGGCCGCGGTACCGAACACACCCAGCGCCGCCGCCCCCGCACCGTAGAGCAGGGAGCGGCGGCGGACTGGTCTGGCGATGAATCCCTCATTGTTACCAAGTGGTGGAGCCATGGCGCGCCATTACCCGAAGCCCCGGGAGATATGCCTATCGTTTTCGGCCCTTGATAAAGCCGAGATCTGAATTCATAAGCAATACGTCCATGTCCTAACTTCACGCGATTCACGCCGTGTTGGGACTGGAGTGACTCGCCACTTCCGCCTCGTAGAGCGTGTGCGCGGTCCGGAGTACGAGATCGTCCCTGTGCCGCGCCGCCACGATCTGGAGCCCGACCGGCAGACCGCCCTTGTCGAGCCCCACGGGCACGGAAGCGGCGGGCTGTTGGGTCAGGTTGAAGGGGTACGTGAACGGGGTCCAGCCCGTCCATCGCCGCAGGCCGGAGCCGCGTGGAACCTCAACTCCGGCCTCGAAGGCGGTGATCGGCACCGTCGGCGTCACCAGCAGGTCGTACGTCGAGTGGAAGGCGCCCATCCGCCGCCCGAGCGCCATCCGTGCGTCGACCGCCGCCAGATAGTCGAGCGCGCTGTACCGCGCGCCCCGGGTGCATATCTCCCGCAGCCCCGGGTCGAGCAACTGCCGCTTGGACGCCGGGAGATGCTGCACCACTCGCGCCGCGCCGCTGAACCACAGCGTGTGGAACGCCTCCACCGGATCGGTGAAGTCCGGATCCACCTCCTCGACGTACGCGCCGAGTTCGGCGAGCCGCGTCACCGCCGCGCGCACCGCCGCGGCGACGTCGGGCCGCACTGCCACCTGTCCGCCGAGCGTCGGCGAGTACGCGACACGCAGCCCGCGCACCCCGCCGTGCAGCGCGTCCCGGAAGCCGCCGGACGGCGGTCCCGAGGCCGACCAGTCCCGCGGGTCGGGGCCCGAGATCACATCCATCATGAGCGCCGCGTCGGCCGCCGTACGGGCCAGCGGCCCCACGTGCGCCAGCGTTCCGAACGCCGACGACGGGTACAGCGGCACCCGCCCGTACGTCGGCTTGAGGCCGAAGATCCCGCAGAAGGCGGCGGGTATGCGCACCGAACCCCCGCCGTCCGTGCCGAGCGACAGCGGCCCCGCGCCCACCGCGACCGCCGCCGCGCTCCCGCCGCTCGAACCACCCGCCGTACGCGAGGTGTCGTACGGATTGCGGGTCGCGCCCGACAGCGGCGAATCGGTCACGCCCTTCCAGCCGAACTCGGGCGTCGTCGTCTTGCCGACGAGGACCGCGCCCTGCTCGCGCAGCCGGGCCACCGACGGCGAGTCCTCGTCCCAACTGCCCTGCTCCGAAACGGTCTTCGAGCCGCGCAGCGTGGGCGCGCCCCGCTGCAACAGGATGTCCTTCACCGACACGGGCACCCCGTCGAGCAGGCCCATCGGTTCGCCCTCGCGCCACCGTCGCGCGCTCGCCTCCGCCCGGGCGAGGGCACCCTCCGCGTCGACACGCACGAACGCGTTCAGCGCGGGATCGGTCTCCTCGATCCTGGCGAGCACGGCGCGGGTCGCGTCGACCGGGCTGAACTCTCCCTTGCGATATCCCTCGATGAGGTCCTGCGCGGTCAGTCCGATGAGCACGCTCGTCATCCGCCCTCCAGCACCAGCGATACGTTGCCGGGGACCTACCCAGGATCACCTCGTCAGGCACGGACATCGCGGGGAAACCGTCCGGCAATGAAGATCCGCTTTCCTGGGCGCGAGAAGTCGGGAACAGCCACCAATTTCACGAACAACGGAAAGTTCGAAGGCACCTGCCGACATGCGCGGATTGACCCCGCAGGCACCGGAACCTACCGTCGACAACAGAGGACACCACTAGGGTTCCTGCACCTTGTTTCGCGCTGTGTCGCTGTCCCGACGTCCCGGCGGTTCGCCGGCTCAAGCACCACCCCGGCATTGAATCAGTCAGCTGAACATGGGGCCTGCTCATGGACGTCTCATTCCTGGGGGGACCGAAACCGCAGCGCGGCGTGGGCGTCGTCGCCCCGTTCGACTTCGCTCTCGACCGCGAGCTGTGGCGTTGGGTACCCGACCACGTATCCCTCCACCTCACCCGTACTCCCTACGTGCCCGTCGAGGTCGGCCTCGACCTGGCGCGCCTGGTCAGCGAGCACGAAACGCTCGGTGAAGCGGTCCGTGCGCTCGGTGCCACCGGGCCGGAAGTCCTCGCGTACGCCTGCGCCTCCGGCAGCTTCGTCGGCGGTCTCGCGGGGGAGCGGGCGATGTGCACGGCGATGCGGCGGGCCGGGGAGCTGCCCGCCGTGACCACATCGGGGGCCCTGCTCCAGGCCCTGTCCGAACTGGGCGCGCGGCGCATCGCCCTCGTGACGCCCTATACGCGATCGGTCACCGAATCGCTCGAGGAGTATCTGTCGGAGGCCGGCATCACGGTCACGGGCCGGGCCTACCTCGGTCTGACCCGGCACATCTGGAAGGTGCCCTACCGGGACGTGGCGGCGATGGCCAGGGAAGCGGGGAGCTCCGGGGCCGACGCGCTCTTCATCAGCTGCACCAACCTGCCGACGTACGACGTCATCCCGCAGCTGGAGGCGGAGCTGCGGATTCCGGTGATCTCGGCCAATCAAGTCACGATGTGGGCAGCCCTCGCCCGGCTGGGTACACGTGCGGTGGGGCCGTACCAGGCGCTGCTGGATCCGGCGGCGCGGGTGTGGCCCCCGGCGGACGTGCCGGAGGCGCTGCCTCCGGAGGATCTGCCGAGGGAACGGTCGAAGGAACAGGAAGGGTGGGCATAGCGCATGACCTCGCTGGGATTTCTCTACCCCGGACACTCCGCGGAGGACGACTACCCGCGCATCGAGATGCTGATCGACAGCGATGTGCGGCTGCCTGTCGTCCACACCGACATCGGAGAGGACGCGCACCGTGTCGACGCGCTGCTGAAGATGGGCGCGCCGGACCGCCTCGCCGCGGGGGTCGAGGAACTGCGGCTCTCCGGCGCGGAGGCGGTGGTCTGGGCGTGCACGTCCGGGAGCTTCGTCTTCGGCTGGGACGGCGCGCACGAGCAGGTGCGTGGGCTCGCGAGGGCGGCGGGGCTGCCCGCTTCCAGTACGTCCTTCGCCTTCGCGCACGCGTTGCGGGAGGTGCGGGCGCGGCGGGTGGCGGTCGCCGCGACCTATCCGGAGGACGTCGCGGACCATTTCGCTACGTTCCTCAAGGCTGCCGGGGCGGAGGTCCTGGCCGTCCGGGGGAGCGGGATCATCACGGCGGCCGAGGTGGGGACGTGGGGGTGGGACGAGGTGCGTGCGATGGCTCTTGCCGGTGATCATCCGGACGCGGATGCGGTGCTTTTGCCCGACACGGCGTTGCACACGGCGGCGTACGTCCGTGACCTGGAGTCCGAGCTCGGCAAGCCGGTCCTCACGGCGAACCAGGTCTCCGTCTGGGAGGCGCTGCGACTGGTGGACCGGCGGGTCAACGCGCCGGCCCTGGGCGCGCTCTTCACGAAGGAGCCGGTGGTGCAGGTGTGAGTGGGGCGGGTGGGGTGGGTGGCGGCCCCTCGGGCCCACGCCACGGGGCTCCGCCCCGGACCCCGCGCCTCAAACGCCGGCGGGGCTTGATTTGCTCGGGGCTTGATGGTGCCGTTGCCGCCTTGGGCAATCTGCCGCCTTGGGCGGCAGGGTGGGCAAGGCGGCGCCCCGGTGCGGCGCGACAGTTAAGCGGGGTCCGGCCACGGTGCCGGGAATAAAGCGGAGTAGGCCTCCGTTACGTCGGGGTCAAGCCATATACCCCGTACGTACGCAGGAGGACCCGTGATCCGCGGCGCAGCCCAGGGCACTGCCCCGACCCCCCTCTCCGTCCTGGATCTGGTCACCGTGGGGGCCGGCCGCACGGCCACCGATGCCCTCCGTACCAGCGTCGACATCGCCCGGCTCGCGGAGAACCGTGGGTACCACCGGTACTGGGTCGCCGAGCACCACTCCATGCCCGGCGTAGCCTCCAGCAGCCCCGCCGTGATCCTGGCCCACCTGGCCGCCCACACGGACCGCATCCGCCTCGGCTCCGGCGGCGTCATGCTCCCGAACCACGCCCCGCTCGTGATCGCGGAGCAGTTCGGCACGCTGGAGGCCATGGCCCCGGGCCGCGTCGACCTCGGCCTCGGCCGCGCCCCGGGTACGGACGGCGCGACCGCCGCCGCCCTGCGCCGCTCGGACCGCCTCAACGAAGGCGCCGACGACTTCCCGCAGCAGCTCGTCGAGCTCACCCGCTTCCTCGACGACGACTTCCCCGACGGCCACCCGTACTCCCGCATCCACGCCGTCCCCGGCCCGGTCCAGGCCACGTCCCCCGGCGGCGTACAGGACCCGAACCGCCCGCCGGTCTGGCTCCTCGGCTCCTCCGGCTTCAGCGCCCGCCTGGCCGCGACGCTCGGCCTCCCGTTCGCCTTCGCGCACCACTTCTCGGCGCAGAACACGATCCCGGCGCTCGACCTGTACCGCGAGAACTTCCGCCCGTCCGAGACCCTCTCCGAGCCCTACGCCCTCATCGGCGTATCGGCGCTCGCGACGGACGACGACGGCACGGAGGCCCGCCGCCAGGTGCTCGCCGCCGCCCTCAACATGGTCCGTCTCCGCACCGGCCGCCCAGGCCTCGTGCCGACGCCCGAGGAGGCGGAGGCGTACCAGTTCAACGAGATGGAGCGGGACTTCGTCCAGTCCTGGAACTCCAACGTCATCCACGGCACCCCCGACGAGGTCCGCTCCGGCCTCGACGAGCTGCAAAAGCGCACGGGCGCCGACGAGTTGATGCTCACGGCCAACGCCCACGGCGGCGACGTACGCCTGCGTTCCTACGAACTCATCGCGGACGCCTACGAGTTGCCGCGCGCCTGAAAGCCCTGAAAGCCCGGGAACCCGAGGTCGCCTGAGGGCGGCGGATCATCTGCGCTCGGCAAGGAGCCCAGAGATACGATCCGCCGCCACCGGCCGCGAGTAGAGCCACCCCTGCCCGGTGTCGCACCCGAGCCGACGCAGCCGCTCCGCCTGCTCCGCCGTCTCCACGCACTCGGCGGTCACGGTGAGCCCGAGCCGGTGCGCCAGCTGCACGAGCGCCTCGACGATCATCGCGTCCGCCGGCTCCGCGGGTGTGGACCCGTCCCCCTCGAATCCCCGCACGAACGCCCCGTCGAGCTTGAGTACCGACACGGGCAGCCGGCTGAGGTACGCGAGGTTGGAGTACCCGGTGCCGAAGTCGTCGATGGCGATGCGCACACCCATGTCGCTCAGCGCCCGGAGCGCCTGCAACGGCCGTCCCGTCGAGCCCATCACGGCGGACTCGATCAGCTCCAACTGGAGGAGTTCCGGCGGGAGTCCGGTCTCGGCGAGGATCTGCGCGACGTCCGCCACCAGATCCGAGTCCCACATCTGACGCACCGCCACATTGACGCTCATGAACACCGGCGGCGCCGCGGGGTGCTCCACCTGCCAGCGCCGCGCCTGCGCGCAGGCCGTCCGCAGCACCCACCGCCCCAACTCCACGATGGAGCCGTCCTCTTCGGCCAGTGGGATGAACCGATTCGGCGACAGCAGACCGAACTGCGGGTGCCGCCAGCGCACCAGCGCCTCGACCCCGCGCAGCTCACCGTCCGCCATCTCCACCAACGGCTGGTATTCCAGGGCGAATTCACCCCGGTCGACCGCGGGCCGCAGGCTGGACGACAGGGCCTGACGGGTCATCCGGTGGGCGTTGCGCTCCGGGTCGAAGAAGGTCCAGCGGGCCTTGCCGTCCGCCTTCGCCCAGTACAGCGTGGTGTCGGCCGCCTGCATCAGGGCCGTCGTGCTGGTGCCGGTGACCTGCCGCTCGACCACGCCGATCGAGGCGGAGACGGACACCCGCTCACCGGCGAGGTCGAAGGGCTCCCGCAGCGCGTCAAGGACCGCCCGGGCGAGCTCCGCCACCTCCTCCGTACCGGTGGAGTCCTCGACGAGCAGCGCGAATTCGTCACCGCCGAGCCGGGCCACCAGCGGGGCGCCCGTGGCGCTCTGCGCGCGGTCCGCGCAGTGCGTGAGCCGCTCGGCGACGGCGACGAGCAACCGGTCGCCGACCGGGTGCCCGAGGGAGTCGTTGACCGCCTTGAACCCGTCGAGGTCCAGCAGGCAGAGCCCCACGCGCCCGGTCGCGCCCGTGTTCTCGTACGTCCCGGACTCCAGGGCCGCGGAGACGCGCTCGAAGAACAGCGCGCGATTGGGCAGCCGGGTCAGTGGATCGTGCAGCTCCAGGTGGTGCAGCCGGTCCTGGAGGCCGCGGTGCGCGGTGATGTCGCTGAGCGAGAGCAGCACGGCCTCCGCGTCCGGGAGCGGTGACACCGTGACGCGCAGCCACAGCGAGTGGCCCGAGGGGTGCTTGAGGCGGCGGGTGCGGCTGAGCCGGGCCTGCCGCCCGCGCAGGATCTCCTGGTAGGCGTCCGCGGTGCGCGGGTCCGAGTGCAGGTCGAGCAGTTCGTCGACGGTACGGCCGGCGAGCTGCCCGGTGTCCTCCCCGCACAGCAGGGCGCATGCGGCGTCGTTGGCGCCGACGATCACGCCCTCGCGATCGACGACCGCCATGGCCAGCGGCGACGTCGCGAATGCCGGCCGGTAGAGGGTCTGGGCGGACGGAGGCCGTGAAGCCGACCCCACGCCATCACCCTCCGTGATCTTCGAGGTCTCCGTGAGCCCCGGGATCCCCGCGAGGGGATCGTTGCGTAGGCCGGGCGGAGCCACCCGGCGCGCGGTCGTGGGCCCTTCGGGCTGTGCGCTCACCGCTCGCTCCCGTGGTGCGTCGGATGGTTGCGTGGTCTGCTGCGGGGTCCCGGCAGGAAAGTGTGCCGATCATAGAGGCAGGTCGGACGGCCTATCCAGCCTGGATCGCGGTGCACATGGGTTCCGGGCCGCCGAACATCTCCCCGGTAGATCGTTTCTGCTCGCCGGAGACCGACCTCCTGTCGTGGCCCGATCGTGGCCGATCGGCTGTGACGTTCCGTGATCGACCGGAGTGTCGTCGGTCACTCGTCCGGGCCAGATAAACAGGGCAAATCACATCAAATACCAACACTCTGGGTTGGGTGTCCCGCTTTCCCGTCCCGGAGGTCGACTTGCCGCGTCCGCAGCCACTCGCGGGAGTGGACAAGCCAGGCCCGCGCGCACTCGCGGCGGGGCTCACCGCCTTTGCGGCCGTGGCCGCCATGGGGCTGGTCGCGGGGCCGGCCGCGGCCGTTCCGTTCGCGGGGCCCTGCGCCCTGGAGCGCACCGCGGCCCACCACTCCGAGGGCCTGGACACCTGGAACCCGGCGTATCCGAAGCCCAAGAAGACCCTGAACGCCGTGATGGTCTTCCTCTCGTTTCCCGACTCGCTGCCCCTGAACACGCCCGACGAGCTGGCCTCCGACTACTTCCCGTCCACCAGCCGCTTCTTCGACCGGGCCTCGTACGGGAAGTTCTCCCTGGTTCCGCATCCGCAGCGGCAGTGGGTCCAGATGCCGCACCCCTCGACCGCGTACGCCATACAGCGCGACTGGGACGCCGCGCACCGCAGCGCGTATCTGCAGGACGCCCTGAAGGCGGCGGATCCGTACACGGACTTCAGCAAGTACGACGTCGTCTACTTCGTCGCCGACCCGGACGCGCCAGGCGTCGACTCCGACGCGACGAAGGTCGTGAACTTCGACCAACCGATGCGCGCGGACGGCACGGACATCCGCCGCATCGTCACGGTCTTCGAGCGGCACCCGCCGGACCGCAATGTGCTCGCGCACGAGACCGGTCACGTCTTCGACCTGCCCGACCTCTACCACCGGCCGACCGACGGCAAAGGGGACTGGGACACGTACGTCGGTGACTGGGACGTCATGGGCAGCCAGTTCGGCCTCTCGCCGGACCTGTTCGGCTGGCACAAGTGGAAGCTGGGGTGGCTGGATCAGCGGCAGGTGACGTGTGTGAAGCGCAGTGGTGAGACCCGGCTGACCCTGGAGCCGCTGAGTACGGGGCCGCGGGGGGCGGGTTCTCCGTTCGGTACGGGTGGTGGCACCAAGCTCGCCGTCATCCGTACGGGTGTCGACAGTGCCATTGCCCTGGAGGCGCGAGGTGGCTCCGGCAATGATGCGGCGACCTGTAGCCGGGGTGTTCTCGTCTACCGCGTACGCAGCGATTCCTCGTCCGGGGGTGGCCCCATGGAGGTCCTCGACGCCCACCCCCGCACGGAGGCCTGCTACGGCGAATCCGTCTACCCGCCCCTGGCCGACGCCCCGGTGGGCGTCGGCGAAACCTTCACGGTGCCGGGCGACGACATCCGCGTCGAGGCGGAGAACCGGACGGCGTCGGGGGCGTGGACGGTGAAGGTGACGACGGCGGGTTGATCCCACACCGGCACCGTGGTTGCGGCCTCGGGGCGCTGCCCCGGACCCCACGCGCACCGGCGTTGCGGCCTCGGGGCTCTGCCCCGGACCCCGCTGGCTCTCGTTCAAGTGCGGGGCTTGAATTGCCTACCCGGCTTGGGTGTCCCGCCCTCGAGGCGCACGACAAAGGCCCCTCGCGGTTCGCGAGAGGCCTTGTCTTTAGGTGCGCCATCAGGGACTCGAACCCCGGACACGCGGATTAAGAGTCCGCTGCTCTAACCAACTGAGCTAATGGCGCCGGTTGACGTCGTAGACATTAGCACCAGGATCGGGGGCAGGAAAAATCGAAATCCGTACCGCGGCCTGCGCACTCGCGCGGGCCGCCCGGACGCATGCCCAGCGCATGACCTCGGGTCCCGGCAGCCAGGGGTGACGGGTGTCGGGGGCGACGACCCAGCGGGACTCCTGGCGCTGGTCGGGCCGGAGCGCGGCGCGGGTCGTGGGGGCCGGGCCCGTGACCGCGTCGCCGGCGCCGTGGAACAGCAGCGGCGGCACCGCGTGGCCCCACTCCTCCCAGTGGAGCAGTGACGGCAGGCGCTGGGCAGTGCCCGGCGCGGTGAACAGGAGCATGCGGCCCCGGTGCGTGGCGACGGGCCCGGAGCCGGGCCCCTCGGACCAGAGGCGGTCTAACATCCGCCGGCCGAAGATCGCGGGCACGTTCACCACGTCGAAGGCGGATCCGCAGGGGAGGACGACGGGGGCCGTGGGTCGCGCCTCCCAGTGGGCGAGCGTGGATCGGGGGTACGCCCCGGCGGAGGCGAGCCAGGCGGCTCCCTCGGGGGTGACGTCGCAGATGTCGAAGTGGTCACGCGCGCCAGGGGCCGTAGCCGACGGGGCGTGGGGGGAGTACGGAGGCGTCGCGGTGCTCATGCCTCATACATCTACAGGGGGTGAGGGGGCGATTGCCAAGGGTTGCGGAAAATCGGGACAGGGGTGGGCGGGGTGGAGTATCTTGCCCACCTGGCATATGCCAAATGATCTTTCTGGCTCGCTGCGCGGCCCCGACGCGGCCCTCGTCACGTCGTCTGTTCCTGGCTCCCGCGCAGCAGATCGCGGCCGAACTCGACCATCTTCTTCGCATAGTCCTCGGTCCAGTCCGCGCGCTCCGCGATGTCCGCCGTGGTGAGCCGGTCGAAGCGGCGCGGGTCCGCGAGCTGCGCCGCGGCGACGGCCTGGAACTCCATGGACCGGTCCGCCGCGGAGCGGAACGCGTGGGTCAGCTCCGTGGCGCGGGTGAGCAGGTCGCGGGGGTCCTCGATGGACTCCAGGTCGAAGAAGTGCTCCGGGTCGGCGGACGCCTCCGCGGGTTCGAAGATCAGCGGGGCGGGTCGCAGCCGGGGCTGGTGAGTACGGTCGGGCTCCGCCATCGTGCGGCCTCCTGTTGCCGGGGTGGCCCGCGGTTCGGTGTCGGGCCACCTTCCATTGTCCTTCGGCCCGCAAGAGGGCGGGGGGCTCCGCCGGGGGCGGGTGGAGGGGTGGGGCTGGTCCGGGGCAAAAGATCGGGGCTCTGCCCCGGACCCCGCTGCTCAATCGCCGCAGGGGCTTGAGTGGTGGACCCGGTGTTCGGACAGGCGGGCCAGGACTGAGTGGTTCGCCTCCCAGCCGTCCGGGAATTTCACCGTCACCCCGAGTTGCACCGGGTCCGCCGACGGGTGTTCGTCCAGGAGGTCCGCGACTCCGGCCCTGCACACCACCACGCACGCGTGCCGATGCCGTGACGCGAGGACGCAGAGCCGGCCCGTCTCCAAGTGGAACGCCGTCGCGTCGGGGCGTCCGGACAGTGGGTGCAGGACGACGGTGACGTCGAACTCGCGGCCCTGAAGGCGGTTCGCCGTGTCGACGGTGACGTCCTTGACGTCGAGGTCCTCCAGCGCCGCCCGTACCGCCGCCGCCTGGTCGCGGTGCGCGGTGCCGACGCAGATCCGGTCGGCCGTCAGCGCGCCCTCGCCGGACTCGGAGCGCGTGACGCCCTCCCGGTCGAGCAGTCGTCGTACGACCAGGGCCACGGCCCGTACCGCCTCCGGGTCCGTACGTGGCGTGTGCGCGGCGGGGAGTTCGAGCAGGCCCCAGCCGGAGGCCGCCGCCTCGTCGATGACCAGGTCCGGGCCCGAACCGTCCGACGCCACCTTGAAGTCCAGCTCCCGGTCGCCCTCGTCCGTGCCGCTGCGGAACGGCGTGTACGGGTAGAAGGCGTCCGATACGAGTGGGGCCGCGGACGCCGGGAGGCGCCAGGAGACCGGGAGGCGGTGCTGCGGCAGCTCCGGGTTGTGGGCGAGCAGCGTCGACACCGCCGAGGCCGACGGGTCGTAGGACAGGCCCGCCCACTGCTCCGAGCCGACGATCGCGAACGGGTCCAACTGCCCCGGGTCGCCCACGAACAGCGCCCGCTCGAACAGCCCCGCCACGGCGAGCAGCGCGTCGGAGCGCATCTGGTACGCCTCGTCGACGATCGCGTGCGGCCACGGCTCGACGTCCTTGACGTGCGCCCACTTCGCGGCCGTCGAGACGACGATCGGCAGCGGGGACAGGTCGCCGACCTTCGTCGACAGACGGACGTTCGGCAGGTCGTCGAGCGCCTTCTCGTACGCGTCCGGGTCGCTGCTGTGCAGTCGGCCGACGGCGAGCTCCGGGTTCTTCGTGTGGAGGCGGAGGACGAGGTCGTCCACCTGCGCGTTCGTCTGCGCAACGATCATCAATGGGCGGCCCGCGTCCGCGAGTTCGAGCGCGGCGCGCACCACGAGGGTGGACTTTCCGGCGCCGGGAGGCGAGTCGACGACGATGCCGCGCGCCGTGCCGTGCAGGGTGTCGCGGAGGATGGCGGCGGTCGCCTGCCCGGCCGCCTCTGACGGGCTGAGGGCGGTGGTCGTGGTTGTGGGCGTGGTCGTCGTGGTCACAGCACGTCCTCCGAAGTCACGGTGTCGGGCGACTCCGCGCCCGTCCCCGGCGGGCCGCCGTGCGTCCACGGTGTCTCCTCCGGCTCCGGCAGCTTGGGGCCGCCGCGCTGCTCGTGCTCGAACAGCGTCCAGCAGATCCGCTCGCCCTTCTCCGGCAGCGAGCCCTCGGCCGGCTCCTTGCCGCGCCCCATCTTGTCCAGGATCCGCAGCACGACGGGGGCGTCCGTGCCCTCGGCGCCCTCGTCCTCGTAACCCACGAACTCGGCCGTCTGCGGCTTGCCTTCGAGGGTGCGGTACACCTTCACGCCCACGCCGAGGCGCGGCCCGTCCTGCGTGCGGAGCGTGACGAGCGGGCGGGGCCGCTTCTTCTCGTTGTACGCCGCCACCACCTCGGTCACCTCACCGGCGAACGCCTCGCCTGAGAGGCGGCGGCCCGCCATCACCAGCGGGTCGTCCAGCGCCTCCTGCGCGTCCAGGCGGGCCTGCTCGCGCTCGCGCGTGGCCAGCTTGTTCGCCGCCGTCACCGCGTCGTCGCGGCGCGGCTGCGGGGGCTCGCCCGCGAGGACCCGGTCGCGGTGCCCGGTGAACGACCAGCGGTCGCGGGTCCAGCGCTCCGCCGCGTACGCGCCCTCGGGCAGCGTGCACAGCTGGTCGAGGCCGCGCCACACCGCGTCCCAGGTGGGCCGGGTACGGGACTCGACCAGGGCGTTGATCTCCCGCTCGGCTGCGGTCAGTTCGGCGAGGCGGCCCTCGGCCTCGACGGCGTCCTCGGCGGCCGCGTGGCGCGTACGGGCCTTGTCGTAGCGCTCGATCGCGGGCGCGAGCAGCTTGTTGTCGAACGCGGGGTCCGTGGCGGGGCCCGCAGGCGGGCAGAGCAGCTGCCCGTGCCTGTCGCGGTCCAGCTCGGCGCCGAGCGCGGCCGCCGCGCCCGAGGTGCCTTCCGGTGCCTCGATCCAGGCGAGCAGCGCGCCCAAGTGCTGGTCCTCCAGGCTCGACTGGCCCGTCGCCCAGTGCCGCGACAGCAGGTCCGTCATCGCGAGGAGCAGGGCGGAGCCGGGGACCCGTGACCGCTCCCCGAAGTGCGTGAGCCAGCGGCCGAGGAGCGGGACGTGCGGCGGCGCGGGGTAGGGCGTCTCCGGGTCCTGCTCGGCGGTGCGGCGAAAGCGCATGGAGCGGCCGAGGAGGCGGAGGAACTCGATGCCCGCGCGGCCCGGCACGATCATCTGCGGGGCGTCCGCGCACAGTTCGACCTCGACCTTGACCTTCTTGCCGGTCTCCGGGTCGACCTCGCTGCGCTCGGCGGCCTCGACATCGGTGGCGTACGTGTCGATGTACGGCAGGACCTCATCGGCCAGTTGCGTCAGGAACGCGAAGCGGAGGTCGCGGTCGCGGGGCTGCGGGACGACCAGGAGCCGCGGCGATGTGCGCTCGGTGCCGACGAGCGCGCCGAGCGGAGCGCCGGTCTCACCGGCCGTCGTGAGCGGCACGACCACCAGGGGGCGCTGGGACAGGTGGCGGTGCCGCACCGTGGCCGAACGCTGGGCGCGTCCCGAGTGGGTGGCTTCCAGCCGGGCCAGATGGTTGATCAGGCTCACCGGTGCGCACCTCCGAGTGCCTCGGCCCGCAGCGTCGCCGCGCGGCGCAGCGCCGCCACCGTCGGGTCCGCCGGGTCGCCCGCCTCGCCGTGGGCGGCGGCGAGTACCTCGTCGACCGTGGTCAGCGAGCCGAGTTCGGCGCGCAAGGGGCGGCCGAGCGCGGTCACCGCGCCCTCCCCGCGCGCGTGGTCACGGCAGTGGAACGCCAGCTCGCACGCGGCCAGGCACTCCGGCGCGTACGTCGCGGGAACCGACTCGACCGCCGCCGTCAGCTCGTCCGTGGGCAGCTCCGGGTCGAAGACCGTGCCCGGCGGACGCGCCGCAGCGATGTCCTCCACGCGGGTCAGGCGCGCCAACTGGCGGCGCGTCACCGACCGTTGCTTGCGCACGTCGACGGCCGACGCGGCCGGCAGGTTCGAGAAGTCCTTGGGGCAGACGAGGACGATCCGGTCCCTGACCCGCACCTCCGCGTCCGGCATCCGCGCCGCGACCTCCTCCAGGGCCAGCACGTACACCGCCGACTGGCGGGCCGCCGCGCCCACCTTCGACGCGTCCGCCGCACCGTCGATCATCGGGAACGACTTGATCTCTACCACCGTCCAGCTGCCGTCCGGATGCACCACCACCGCGTCCGGCTCCAGGAACGCCGGGCTGCCCGCCACATCGAGCGCCAGCATCGGGTGGTCGAGGAACGTCCAGGTCCCCGGCGACTCGACGGCCTCCCGGAGGGCGAGCGCGGTGCGCGCCGTGCGGCCCTCGGGGCCGATCGCCGACAGGTCGGGGGCCCGTACGACATCGGGCGTCGGCTCGGGCGCGGTGCCGTCCACGCGTGCGTGGACGAGCTTGAGCAGCTCCGCGCCGCCGTCCGACTTCACCCGCGCCTCGAACACATTGCCGCGGGCCAGGGCGAACTGGGACTGGCCGAACGAGGACGGTGAGCCCAGCGCATCCGCTACGCGCGCCTTGTCGACCCCCGCGCCGTCCAGGAGCGCCCGCCTTCGGCAGCCCGGGTTCGCCGCGAGCGCGGCCAGGGCCCGGGCGTCCAGCGGACGCGGCGGATGGTCGGGGCCGCGCAGTTCAGCGAGCCGGTGCCGCAGCCCCGTCGTCGCTGTCCTGCGACGCGGCTGCCTTGCGCTGTCGGGGAATTCGCTCACCCTGGGAAGTCTGGCATTCTCCACTGACAATCGGGGCGTGCGTGGCGGAAGGGGAGGCCTGCGCCCCCGCGAGCACGAGGCCCGCCCGGTCCTTCAGGCGTGCCGCGACGAGCCGCACCGGCTTCGTCAGGAGCAGGCCGAGGGCCATCGCCGCGACCCCGGCGAGCGCGTCGAAGAAGTAGTGGTTGGCCGTGCCCATCACGATGACCGTGGTGAGCAGCGGGTACGCGACGCCCATCGCCTTCACGTACGGGGAGCGGGCGTGCCGCCACAGCAGGACGCCGCACCACAGCGCCCAGCCGACGTGCAGGCTCGGCATCGCCGCGTACTGGTTGGTCAGGCCGCCCATGCCCTTGGGGGCGCTGGCCGCGCCGCCCCACCAGCCGTACGAGCTGTAGTGGGCCATCGTGTCGATGAAGCCGTGGTTCGCGGCGAGCAGCCGGGGCGGGCTGGTCGGCAGCAGGACGAAGCCGATGAGGCCGATCATCGTCGAGGTCATCAGCCACGTGCGGGCCGTGCGGTAGATCTCGGAGCGGCGGCGGAACAGCCAGACGAGGACGATCGGCGTGACCAGATAGTGGAGCGAGGCGTACCAGAAGTCGGCGGGGACGCCGAGCCACGGTTCGCGGGTGAAGAGACGGTTCAGCGGGTGCTCGAGGTTGAGGTGGACGGCCTGTTCGGCCCGGAGGATCGCGAGACCGTGGTCGACGGCCTGTCCCACATCGCCACGGGCGAGCAGTCGGCCCGCCGAGTACGCGCCGTACACCAGGAGGATCAGCGGCAGTTCCGTCCACCAGCGGAGCCCGGCGCCGGGTATCGCTTCCGTGCGCGGTGCCTCGTCGGTCTGCGACATGCGGGCCGCTCCCCCTCTTCGCTCGTGCGCCGGCCTCTGGCCACGGCCTCACTCTTACGGTGTATATGGGGCTCTGTGTGGGCGACCCCCGACCCTCCTAGACGCAGCGATCGCGCCACGGGTTGCCCGCCGGGCGACCTCCCTGTGGGTTGCGCGATGATGGACGGGGCGAGCCTTCCCGCTCGTCCTATGTTCACCCTTGAACCCTTGTAGTTGCTTGTAGTTTCGAAAGAGGCCTCCTCATGGCACCGCGCATCCTGTTGGCCCGGCACGGACAGACCGAATGGTCGCTGTCCGGACGGCACACCGGGAGGACGGACATTCCACTCCTGGAAGAGGGCAGGCGTGGCGCGAAACTGCTCGGGGAGCGGCTCGGGCGTGCGCCGTACGACGGGCTCGACGGGGTGGAGGTCCGGACGTCTCCGCTGGTGCGGGCGAGCGAGACGTGTGAGCTTGCCGGGTTCGGGGAGCGGGCGGCTGTGTGGGACGCGCTCATGGAGTGGGACTACGGGGCGTACGAGGGGCTGACGCCGGCGCAGATCCAGGAGCGCAGGCCCGGCTGGTTCATCTGGCGGGACGGGGTGCCGGAGGGGGAGTCGCTCGCCGAGGTGACGGCGCGGGCCGACGAGGTCGTGGAGTGGGTGCGCTCGGCCGACCGGGACGTTCTCGTCTTCGCCCACGGCCACATTTTGCGGTCGATCGGGGCGCGTTGGCTCGGATTCCCGCTGGACTTCGCGGCGCGGATCCGGCTGAACCCGACGTCGCTGTCGGTGCTCGGGTGGGCGTACGGGGAGCCGGCGCTGGAGTCCTGGAACGAAACGGGGCACCTGGCGGTGGGCTGAGCGGTGCCGGGGTCGGCGCCCTTGCGCTCGGCGCGCGGCACCGGTCCTTGTCCGGCGGTGCCGGGGTCGGCGCCTTTGCGCTCGGCGCGCGGCATCGGTCCTTGTCCGGCTGTGCCGGGGTGTGTGCCTTTGCGTTCGGCGTGCGGCATCGGTGTCTTTCCGGCTGTGCCGGTGCCCGGTCATTTCCCACCCGCCCGCCCCCTCCGGGGGCTTCGGCCTGCCCCGGGCCGGGGTCGTGCCGGGGCTGGCGTCTGTCGTGAGGGGTGCGCGGCACCGGGGTGCCGCCTTGCCCACCCTGCCGCCCCAGGCGGCAGATTGCCCAAGGCAGGGGCGGTCGACCGCAAGGGGTGGGGAGTCGGGGTTGGCGTTGCTCAAGGCGGGGGCGGCGGTCGATCGCAACGGGCGGGGAGCTGCGGTTGGCGGGGTTCGCCCAAGGTGGGGACGGCGTCGACCGCAACGGGTGGGGAGCCGTGGTCGTCGCCGGGTCGCCCAAGGCGTGGTGCGGCACCCCGTCGGGCCGACGCCCCTGTGGGAGATGGGCGGGAGCCGGGGGATCGCTTGCGGGTGGGCGGGGCACTTCAAGCCCCTGCGGCGGGTGGTCAATTCAAGTGCCGCGGTGGGTGGGCAAATCAAGCCCCGCTCTGGGACGAGACTCGCGGGGGCCGGGGCGGAGCCCCGAGGCCGTAACGCCGGTTCGGCGAAATCAGCCCCGTCTTTCGAGCGAGAGCCCGCGGGGCCGGGGCAGAGTCCCGAGCTTTCAGCCCCGTCGGCGTTTGAGGCGCGGGGTTCGGGGCGGAGCCTCGTGGCGTAAGAGTGGGTGGCTAAGCCGAGCGGCGCGACATCGCGTGGGTGTCCAGGAACGCGGAGACGCCCGATGCGCGGCGGTGGGGGAGGAGGACGCGGGCCGTCGTGGCCAGCATGCCCTCGATGCGGGAAGAGCGGACGTCTTGGAGAAGGTTGAGGGCGCGCAGACCCTCTGCAGCCGATTCGTCGGGGTGACCCGCGCGCGCCAGGTCGTCGGCCAACTCGGCCGTGTACAACGCCATGTTGCGGGTGAAGTGCGGATCCTGGAGGGCCACCGCGCGCCGCGCGTGCAGGGACGCCCGGTCCCAGCCGCCCAACGCTGACCAGCACTGCGCCTCCAGGCCCTCCAACTCGGCCTCGCCGTAGAACGACATCCACTCCGGATCCGCGTCCGACGCCCCCCGCGCGAACAGCGCCTGCGCGCGGGCGAGCGAGCGTTCGCAGGAGGGCTGGTCGCCGAGCCCCGCCCAGCCGCCTGCCTCTCGTAGCGCGAGGAGGGAGAGCAGCCGGGGCGAGCCGAGGCGGGACGCCACGCGGGTCGCGGCCTGGGCGGCGCGTACCGCCTCGCGGGGGCGCCCCGCGTCGCGCGCCAGGAACGCCGTGTTGCAGAACGCGTGCGCCTCCAACGCCTCGTCGCCCGCCATCCGCGCCGTCGCGAGCGCCTCCGCGTAGTGCGAGCGCGCGTCGTCGAAGCGGCCCGAGTCATGGGCCAACCAGCCTACGGAAATGGCCAGTTCACCCGCCCCGGCCTGCAGTCGCTCGGTGACCTCGCGCTGGCCCGGGCCCGCGTCGAGCAGCTCGAAGGCGGTCCGCAGCGGGGTCGAGGCCCGCCGGTACAGGCCGTCGGCGCCGTGCCGGTCGTCGAGCAGCCGGATCCGCCGGATCGCCTCCTCGACGGCGTTGATCCCGGCCCGCGCCGGATGCCGGTCGAGGTCCGCGGGAAGCGTGGGGACGCCGAAGGGCGCCAGGGCGGCAACGGCCACGGTGGCTGTCGAACCGGTCATGCCGGTCATGAATGCGCGACGTCGCACGTCGCTCTCCTTGTTTTCTGCGTGGCACGTGTACTGCGCGTCGGCGGTGGCAGCGGCGGGGCGCGCACCCCGGCCACGTACCGCAGAGCGGGGCGCGAACCCCAGGTCCGCGAGGGTCCGGCCCGGGAACATGTGCAGGAACACCCGCTCGTACGCGTAGTTGGGGCAGCGGATCTCGCCGGCCTCCACGCGTCCGATGTAGCGCGCGTCGCAGCTGACCCGCTCACCGATCTCCCGGGCCGCGCGCCGCACCGCGGCCGCGAACTCGCCCGGCGAGCGCTGGCCGCGCAGCTCCCGGAAGGCGAGGTTCGGTCGTGGAGACTGCGGCGTCGAGATGTCCGAGGCAATCGGCGACGACGTCATGAGCGGGTCCTCCCGTGCGAACCGTGCCGGACGGCAGGGAAGTTGGGAGCGCCCGGGGCCCCGAGGGGAGGGCTGCCGCAACTTCCATGTTCCGGCGAGGCTCGAAGGTACCGGCTGTCACGACCCCGACACGCTGGGTTTGGCTACAAACCGGATATCTCACCCACGATCCGCCATGAACTGCCATCCTTTGCGGCGGCGTGCCGCCGTAGCTGTTGACGGCGCGTACGCGTTGAACCTTGCGGCGGAACCCCACGAGCGAGGAGGGACCGACGTGTTGGACGCGACCAAGCCCATGCTGTCACTTCCCACGACCCCAACGACTCCCACGACGGTGCGGCATCGACCGAGCGAGGAGAGCAGCGCATCGCCGCCGGGCGACTGCGACCTGGTCACCGTGCCGGCCCGGCAGGGCCTGGAGGCGGTCGACATCCTGCGCCGCGGCTGTACGGAAACGGTTGGTCCCGTGCTGCACGACGGGGGCGGCGACACCCTCGGCTTCCTCGTCCCGCCCGGCACCGCCGACGGCTGGGACGTGCCCGGCAGCGACTGCACGCACACGCAGGGCCGCGGCCTCGCGCTCGGTGCCCGGCCCGACCCACCGGTCGAGGGCACGGGCTGGCTGCTCCCGCCGGACCCCGTGGAGGGGCTCACGGACCTGGTCACCGACCCCGCGGTGCTGCGGGCCGCGCTCGACGAGGCGGCGCGCATGATCGAGGCGGCGGACAACCACCGCTGAGTCCGTGCGTGCGGGGGCCGGGGCCCCGGTGGGCAACCACCGCTGAGCCGTTCCGGGCGCGGCCGTCGATAATGGCCGAATGGGAAGGTCGCGAGGGAAGCAGGGGCAGGGGCGCGCGGGGCGGGAAGCCGTGGTCGAGAAGGTCGACGGTGGGCTCGCCGAGCTGGTGCCCGACCGGGACCGTCCGGCCGGCTGGACGCTGCTCGTGGACGGTGCGCCGCAGTCGCACGTGGATCTCGACGACCCGGGCCACCTCACCTTCGAGTACCAGCGCCGTATCGGGCACGTCATCGATCTGGCCGCCGAGCGGGGCCGCCCCGTGCAGGCCGTGCACCTCGGCGGCGGGGCGTTCACCCTGGCCCGCTACGTCGCCGCCACCCGGCCCCGCTCCACGCAGCAGGTCGTGGAGCGTGACGGAGCGCTGATCCAACTCGTGCGCGGCACGCTGCCGTTGGACCCGGGGCAGCGGATCCGGGTGCGGACCGCCGACGCGCGTGAGGCGCTGGCCAAGTTGCCCGACGACTGGGCGGACGTGCTCGTGGCCGATGTGTTCAGTGGGGCCCGGACGCCCGCGCATCTCACCAGTATGGAGTTCCTGGCGGAGGTGCGGCGGGTGTTGCGGCCGGCGGGGACGTATGTCGCGAATATCGCGGACGGGCCGCCGCTCGCGTATCTGCGGGGGCAGATTGCCACTGCCGCGGCTGTCTTTCCCGAGCTTGCGCTCGTCGCCGATCCGGCGGTGCTGCGGGGGAAGCGGTTCGGGAACGCGGTGCTGGTCGCGTCCGCGGGGGTGTTGGGTGTGGCGGAGTTGACGCGGCGGGCGGCGGGGGACCCTCATCCGGGGCGGGTTGTGCATGGCAAGGAGCTTGTGGACTTCACGGGTGGGGTGGGGGCGGTCACCGATGCGTCGGCGAAGGCGTCTCCGGCTCCGCCACCGTCCGTGTTTCGCTAGCCGTGGCCCACGTCGCGGGGCTCCGCCCCGGGCCCCGCGCCTCAATCGCCGGCGGGGCTGGATTTGCCCACCCGCCGCTGGGCTTGAAAGATCGGGGCTCCGCCCCGGACCCCGCGAGTCTCGTCCCAGAGCGGGGCTTGAAAGCCCCGGGCCCCGCGGGCTCTCGTCCAAGAGCGGGGCTGAAAGCGGTCAGTACTTCGCGATCTCCACCGTCGGCTCGTGGTCGTGCCACGTGCAGAAGACTGAGACCTTTTTCTCGCCCGAGGTGAATTCGACGCGGATCCACGTCGGCTGTTTCCACACCTCGACCGACCAGCCCGCGGCGGGTGTCGCGGAGACGAGGGTGGCCGAGGTCTTCTGGAGGTCGAAGACCGCGCGGCCGCCGGTCGTCGCGTAGCTCTTGACGGAGCCGGAGGACGGCGGCGCGGGGGACGTCGTACGAGGGGTGGGCGAGGGGGACGACGCCGACCTCGACGGGGACGGTGACGTACGGCTCGGTGACGCCGACGGCTTGCGCGTCGACGTCGACGGTGACGGCCGGTGGGTCGAGGAGGACACCGGCGGCTTCGCGTCCGGCTCGTCCTGCGTGGCCGCGACGGGCAGCGCCTGCGGCGGGTCGTACACCGTGCCCGACATCACCGTGTGCACGCCCCACCACGACAGCGTCACCGCGGCCCCGGTGGCGAGCAGCCACGCGACGCCGTGGGTGAACCGTCGACGGCCGGGGTGGTCCTGGCTCGGGGAAGGCGGGGGCGGGCTCTCGTGCATCGCGGGCCATACTGCACCACACCCGCCCCGGCTGTCCCGTGAGCACCGCAGTCACCCGGCAGAGGGCCGAAAACCACCGGATGGCGTACGGTGCCGTCCCATGGCAAGTGTGCTCGTGGTCGAGGACGACCAGTTCGTACGCTCAGCCCTCATCCGGCACCTGACCGACGCCGCGCACACCGTGCGCAGCGTCGGCACCGCGTTGGAGGCGCTGCGCGAGGTCGCTCATTTCCGGTTCGACGTGGTGATTCTGGATCTTGGTCTGCCCGATCTCGACGGGGCCGAGGCGCTCAAGATGCTGCGCGGGATCACCGACGTACCCGTGATCATCGCCACTGCGCGGGACGACGAGGCCGAGATCGTGCGGCTGCTGAACGACGGCGCCGACGACTATCTGACCAAGCCGTTCTCGCCCGAGCACCTGTCCGCCCGGATGGCCGCCGTGCTGCGCCGCTCGCGGGGGACCACGGGCGCCGAGCCGCCCTCGCGGGTGATCCGGGTCGGTGGGCTCGCCATCGATCCGTTGCGGCGGCAGGCCGAGCTCGATGGTGCGCCGCTGGATCTGACGCGGCGCGAGTTCGATCTGCTGACCTTCCTCGCCGGACGCCCCGGCGTGGTCGTCGCGCGCAAGGAGCTGCTCGCCGAGGTGTGGCAGCAGTCGTACGGGGACGACCAGACCATTGATGTTCATTTGTCATGGTTGCGGAGGAAGTTGGGGGAGACTGCCGCGCGGCCGCGGTATCTGCACACCCTGCGGGGTGTCGGTGTGAAGCTGGAGCCGCCGGCATGAGGTGGGCGCTGGTGAAGGTGTGCCTCGCCGTCACGACGATGGTGGTGGTCGCCTTCGCCGTACCGCTCGGACTCGTGATCAAGGAGATGGCGCGGGACCGGGCCTTCTCCAACGCGGAGCGGACCGCCGCCGCCATCGGCCCCACCCTCTCCATCACCACCGATCGCGACCAGCTCGACCGCGCCCTCGCCACCGCGCAGACCGGCGGCGAGGACCGGATGTCGGTGTACGTCCCGGCCGGCGGCGGGAACGAGGCGATCCGGCTCGGTGAGCAGCGGGTCGGCCGGGACCGGCTCGACATCCGGCAGGCCACCGTCGTGGACGTGCCGGGCGGCTCGGTGTGGCTGCAGCCCATCGCGGTGAGCACGGGCAAGATCGCCGTCGTCGAGGTGTACGTGCCCGAGGCCGAGGTCACCAACGGCGTGACGACCGCGTGGGTCGTGCTCGGTGGTGTCGGCATCGCGCTGATCATCGGGTCCGTGGCGGTCGCGGACCGGCTCGGCGGGCGGATGGTGCAGCCGGCGCAGCGGCTCGTGGGCGCGGCGCACGATCTGGGGGACGGGAAGCTCGGGGCGCGGGTGCCCGAGGACGGTCCGACCGAGCTGCGGCTCGCCGCCGTGGCGTTCAACTCGATGGCCGATCAGGTTGTTCAACTGCTCGCCAATGAGAGGGAGTTGGCGGCAGATCTTTCGCATCGGCTGCGGACGCCGTTGACCGTGTTGCGGCTCAATGCCGCTTCTCTCGGGGACGGGCCCGCCGCCGAGCAGACCCGGGCCGCCGTGGAGCAGCTGGAGCACGAGGTCGACACCATCATCCGTACGGCCAGGGAAGCCAAGCCCCAGACCGCCGCGGCCGGGCCCGGCGCGGGCTGCGACGCCGCCGAGGTGATCCGCGAGCGGATGGACTTCTGGTCGGCGCTCGCCGAGGACGAGGGGCGCAAGGTGCGGGTCGCCGGCGTCGACCGGCCCGTGCGACTGCCGGTCGCCCGCGGGGAGTTGGCGGCCGCGCTCGACGCGCTGCTCGGCAACGTGTTCCGGCACACCCCCGAGGGCACGGCGTTCGCGGTCGATGTGCACCGGGCCGATGGTGCCGTGATCGTGCTCGTCTCCGACGCGGGTCCCGGCATCGCCGACCCGGAGGCCGCGCTGGCCCGCGGCACGGAGGGCGCCGAGGTCGGCTCGACCGGGCTCGGTCTGGACATCGCGCGCCGGGTCGCCGAGTCCACCGGCGGCGACGTGCGTATCGGCTCGTCCGTGCTCGGCGGCACCGAGGTGCGGATCTGGCTGCAGCTGGAGGGGTACCGGCCCGTCCAGGGGCGCCGCGGGCACGGGCGGCGCGGCCGGGAACGCAAAGGATTGGTATCGACCTTTAACCGGTCCCGATCCCTTACTTAAGTCAACCCTAAGATCCTCAACGCCCTTCCCTGTTGCCCGAATTGCCGGGTTGCGGGTCGCTAGCGTCTGCCGGGCCCCACCTACTCGTGGGCGCACCCACCCCCCACGCATACCTAAGGCAGGCACGCGATGAGCAGCAGCATGCACCGGCGCAGGATCAGCGGCAGGAAGAAGGCGGTGGGCGGTGTCGTGGCCGCCGCTCTCGTGGGTGGCGGCGCGTTCCTCTTCGCCTCCGGCGCGTCCGCCGAAGTGACGGACGCGGACGCGGGCGCCACTTTCGCTCCGTACGTCGACACCTCGTTGCAGCCGAAGTTCGATCTGGTCGACTCCTCCAAGGCCACCGGCGTCAAGGAGTTCAACCTCGCCTTCATCACCTCCGGCGGCGACTGCGCTCCGAAGTGGGGCGGCGTCACCGATGTCGGCAGTGACGAAGTCGCGGCGCAGATAGGTGACTTGAGGTCGGCGGGTGGTGACGTACGGGTCTCCTTCGGTGGCGCGTCCGGCACCGAGCTGGCGCAGGCCTGCTCCTCGGCGGGCGACCTGGCGGCGGCGTACCAGAAGGTCATCGACCAGTTCGACCTCACCAAGGTCGACTTCGACATCGAGGGCGGCGCGCTGCCCGACACGGCCGCCAACACCAAGCGCGCCGAGGCGATCGCGACGCTGCAGGAGAACAACCCCGACCTGAACGTGTCGGTGACGCTGCCGGTGATGCCCGAGGGCCTCACCCAGGACGGCGTGAACTTCCTCAAGAACGCCAAGGACAACGGCGCCTCGCCCGACCTCGTCAACATCATGGCGATGGACTACGGGGCGTCGTACAGCGGCGACATGGGCGACTACGCCGAGCAGGCGGCGACCGCCACGCAGGCGCAGGTGAAGTCGGCATTCGGCCTGTCGGACGCGGACGCCTGGAAGGCCGTCGCGATCACCCCGATGATCGGCGTCAACGACGTCTCGTCCGAGGTCTTCAAGGTCGAGGACGCCACGCAGCTCGTCTCCTTCGCGAAGGAGAAGGGCCTCGGCGGCCTGTCGATGTGGTCGGCGACCCGCGACAAGGCCTGCGAGGGCGGGGCCTCCGACTCGGCGCAGCCGACGTGCAGTTCGGTGGAGCAGGAGGCGAACGCCTTCCAGAAGGCGTTCGCCTCGTTCAACTGACCTCTGGGGTCACGCCTTTGAGGTCTGCCACTCCTCCGCGTAGTCGTTGAAGATGCCGCGCAGGTGGTGGCCGATCTTCAGGTAGTCGAGGTTGTCGAGGTTGGCCAGCGAGACGCGGACGGACCACGTGGGGCCCTCGAAGCCGCCGCCGTTGAGGAGCACCACGCCCGTCTGCTGGGCGAGCCGGAACAGGGCGTCGACCGGCTCGTAGTTCTTCTCCAGGAAGCTCGCAAATTCCTTGCCGTGGACGCGCTCGGCCTCGGCAAGGAGGTCCAACTCGATGTAGTACGCGGCCCGGTGGGGATCCTCGTGGATCTTCATCTGGGCGCCTTCGAGGAGCAGGTCGAGGCGCTGGTGGACGATGGAGCGGATCTTCTCCTTGTACGCCTGGCCCTCCTCCAGCATGTCGAACAGGGAGAAGAGCGTCATCATCACCTGCTGCGGCAGCGACAGGCCCGCCGTGTGGTTGAGCGCCACCTGCCGGGAGTCCGCGACGAGCCGGTCGATGAACTTGATCTTCTCCGGCTCCAAGGTTAGTGAGCCGTAGCGCTTGTTGAGGCGGTCCTTCTCCTCCTGCGGGAGCTGGGCGATCCGCTCGTCGATGATGTTGTCGTCGTGCAGCCCGATCACGCCGAGCCGCCAGCCCGTGCACCCGTAGTGCTTCGAGTACGAGTAGACGAGCAGGGTGTTGCGCGGCAGGTCGGCGGCGATCGAGCGGAAGCCCTCGACGAACGTGCCGTACACGTCGTCGGTGACGAGCAGCAGGTTCGGGTTCTTCGCCGCGACGATCTCCTTGATCTGGTTCGCGACCCGGGTGCTCAGCGCCAGGGAGGGCGGGTTGGAGGGGTTGACCAGGCAGACCAGCTTGATCTCCGGGTCCTCCAGCTTGGCTACCTCCTCCTCCGGGTACCGCCACTCGCGCACGCCCGTCTCCGCGAACTTGCTGGCCGAGATGTACGTGACGTCGAACTCGTAGGTGTCGAGCTCGGCGATCTCGATGTACGGAGTGAAGACCGGGACCATCAGCGCGATCTTGTCGCCCTTCTTCAACAGCCCGTTCTTCATGAGGGAGTCGAAGATGTAGCACATGGCCGCCGTGCCGCCCTCGGTGGCGAACAGCGACAAGTTGTTGTCCGCGGGCGCCTTCTTGTCGAACATCTCGTCCGCGAGGTAGCCGCGCACCACCTGCTCGCCATGGGTCAACATGCGGTCGGGCACCGGGTAGTTGTCGCCCGTGATGCCGTCCGTCAGCTCGTGCACCCACTCGTCCTTGTCGAACCCGAAGCGCTGGATGCCGTGCTGGACGCACTGGGCGAGCAGTTCGATGCCCGGCAGGTCGGGGTGGCGGCGTACGAACGCGTCGAAGCGCTCGTACGCGCCGTGCTTCTCCGGCATCCCGCCGAGGTTGTCGGCGGTCCACACGCGCCGCGACTCCTCCAGGGCGAAGTAGCCGAGCGCGTAGTACGCCTCTCGGGGGCCCGTGGCGATCCAGTTCGGGTTGCCGCGGCCCGCGTTGAGCATCTGGCGGCTCGACTTCTCCTTCTGGCCGGGCTTGTCGGCCTGCGCCTGCTCGGCGAGGTCGATGAAGATGTTCTTCAGCTCGAAGGGGGAGAGCTGGGCGTACTGCTGGATCTCTTCGCGCGTGAACGTCGTCTTGGTCATGAGGGGTCCTTAAGTGCGGTGCGGGAGCTCAGTGTTGGAGCAGGACGATCACGGCGCCCCAGATGGTCAGGAGCACGTTGCCGACCGCGTACGGGATCGTGTAGCCGAGCGTCGGCACCTGGGAGCGGGAGGACTCGTTGATCGCGCCGATCGCCGCGGTGGTGGTCTGGCCGCCGGCGAGGACGCCCATCAGGATCGGGAAGCGGATCTTCTGCACGTAGTGGCCGAAGAGGAAGCCGATCAGGAGGGGGACGACGGTGGCGACCGCGCCGAAGAGCAGCAGCCCCCAACCGGCCTCGGACAGGCCCGAGGTGAAGCTCGGCCCCGCGTTGATGCCGACGATCGCGACGAACATGCACAGGCCGAGCGTGTCCATGAACCACTGGGCGCCGGGCGGCACATTGCCGTACGTCGGGTACTTGCCGCGGATGTAGCCGAAGATCAGGCCCATGATGAGCGCGCCACCGGAGGTGGAGAGCGAGATCGGGACGCCCGAGACGGTGAGCGCCGGGATGCCGATGCAGCCGCCGAGGAAGATGCCGATGCCGACCCAGATCATGTCGGTGGCGAACGAGGTGGGGACCGGCTTGCCGATGGCCGCGCCCGCAGGGTCCACGAGGCGCTTGGGCCCGGTGAGGATCAGCGTGTCACCGCGCTCGATCTTCGTGGAGAGGCGGTAGGGGAACTCGGCGCCCGAGCGGTAGATCTTGTCGACGTAGACGCCGACCATGAACGGCTCGCGCCGCAACTCCGCGACGGTCCTGCCCAATTGGGCCTTCTCGGACGCCACCACGTGCAGCGACTCCGTCTCGTAGCCGAGCAGCTCCACATCGTCGGTCTCCATGCCGATGTGGGTGCGGGCGTCGTAGTCGACGAGCGAGCCGCGCAGCGCGCTGAGCGCGACGACGTCGCCCTCGCGCAGCGCGGTCCGCTGGGTGTGGTCGAGGATCTGCCCGTCGCGGCGCACCCGCGTGATGTAGAGGCGGTGGCCGAGCTCCTTCTGCTGGTTCTCGAAGTCGTCGATGGTGCGGCCGACGATGTCGGGGCGCTCGATGGTGTAGGCGCGCAGCACCACTTCGTAGTAGCCCTCGGCCAGGTCCGGGTCGCTCTCGGACGCGTCCAACTCCTTGGCGAGCTGGGCCGATTCGGCGGCGAGGTCCTTCTTGTAGAGCTTCGGCAGGATCGTGGCGAGCAGGATCGCGCACAGGATGGTGCCGAGCGGATACGTCACCGCGTAGCCGATCGCGACGAGGTTCTCCTCGTTCTTGGCCGCCCCGGAGGACAGGCCCGGCAGCGTGCCGATGGCGTCCTGTGCGACACCGATGACCGCGGACTGGGTGAGCGCGCCGCCGAGCAGTCCGGCCGAGAGCCCGGGGCCGTAGCCGAGCATCGCCGCGAAGACCCAGCAGATCAGCAGGCCGGACACGCAGACCACGACGGCGTTGAGGACCTGCGGCAGGCCGTCCGTCTTGAGGCCGCGGAAGAACTGCGGGCCGACCTTGTAGCCGAGGGCGAACAGGAACATGACGAAGAACAGGCTCTTCACCGTGCCGTTGATCTCGACCTCGGTCCAGGCGCCGAGGATCAGACCCGCGATGAGACAGCCGGTGACGGCGCCGAGCGCGATGGCCTTGTAGCGGATCTTCCCGAACAGGAAGCCGAAGGCGACCGTGAGGAAGATCAGGAGTTCCGGATAGGGCTGGAAGATGTTCCGGTTGAGGAAGTCGATCACGTCGTGAACCGCCCTCTCAGTTGCCGAGGATGCCGACGAGCACGGGGCCCGTCAGCGGGAGCAGGAAGTTGGAGAGGGCGTAGGTGATCGTGTAGCCGAGCATCGGCACGGACGACTGCGCCACCTGGGTGACGGCGGTGATCGCGGGGGTCGAGCACTGCTGTCCCGCGATGGCTCCGATCAGGAGCGGTTTCTCGATCTTGAGGAGCTTGCGGCCGACGAACAGTGAGATCGTCGCGGGGATCAGCACCATCGCGATCCCGGCGAACGGCAGCAGCGCCCCGTACTCCTTGATCAGCGGCCAGGCCTGCGGTCCGGAGACGAGGCCCGTGCAGGCGATGAAGACCGCGAGCCCCATGTCCTTGATCGTCGAGGCGGCCTGCGGCGGGAACGCGCCGAAGGTCTGCGAGCGCGAGCGGAACCAGCCGAACAGCAGCCCCGAGATCAGACAGCCGCCGCCGGTGCCGAGCGACATCGGGATGTCGCCGAACTTCACCACGACCTGCCCGAGCAGCGAACCGGCCGCGATGCCGAGCCCCAGGTAGATGAAGTCGGTGGCGTCGTTCTTGACGACCGAGCCGATCCTGGCGACCAGCTTGTTCAGGCCCGAGCGGGCGCCCACCAGGGTCACCACGTCACCGCGGTGCAGCACCGTGTCCCCGTTGGCGGGCATGTCCTGGTCGCCGCGGGTGATGTCGGTGACGTAGACGCCGTCCTTGTAGAACTCGGGGTACGCCTTCTGCAGCTCGTCGACGGACTTCCCGTCCAGCGCCTTGTCGGTGACCGAGACCTCGCGGGAGGCGAGCGGCGAGTCGAGCCCCGGCACGCCCGGCGTCTCCGGGCCGATGACCCGGCCCGCGTCGATCACGTTCGCCCGGCGGCCGACCAGGAGCACCAGGTCGGAGAGGGTGAGTTCGAGGCCGGGCGCGACGTCGAGGACCTTGCTGCCGCGCTTGACCGACTCGACGGTGACGCGCTCGCCGAGCGAGGACTGAAGATCCCCGACCGTACGTCCGTCGGCCGTCGTCACCAGATACGTGCGGCCCACCATGCCCGGCAGGGCGGGGCGCTCGTCCGCCTCCAGGCTGCCCTTGCTGCGCGTGCGCTCCCACAGCTCACGGGCGGCGTCGCGCAGGTTGATGCGCATCATCATCGGCATGATCTGGCTCGTGTAGAGCACGATCGTGATCAGGCCGAAGAGGTAGCAGACCGTGTACGCGGTGGCGACGTTGCCCTGGTACTCGGTGATCTGAGCGGCCGTGAGGTTGCTGAGCTTGCCGATGGACTCGGTGGCCGTGCCGACGACCGCGGACTCGGTGGCGGCGCCGGCCAGGATGCCGGAGGCCGTGCCGACGTCCAGGTCGAACCAGCTCGCCAGGCCGAGCGCGATGCCGATGACACAGACCAGCTCGATGCCGCACAGCACGAAGAAGCGCAGGCTCTTCTTGTTGAGGTTGCGGAAGAACTGCGGCCCGGCCATGTAGCCGAGCGCGAAGATGAACAGCGCGAAGAACACGGTCTTCACGTCGTCGGAGACATGGGCCTTGGTCCAGGCCCCGAGCAGCAGCGAGACGATCAGCGTCCCGCAGATGCCGCCCAACGTCAGCGGCCCCACGCGCAGCTTCCCCACGAGGTAGCCGAGCGCGAGGCTCACGAACAGGACGAGTTCCGGATGGTCCTTGAGAACACCCATGGCGCTTCAGGACCGCTCGTATTGGTTGATATCGGACATACGGGAAAGCTAAGGGCCGGTGCCCGCCACTGCCACGCGACGCGCACCGGCCCACTGCCCGCCGGGTGTCACGATTCGGCGGGCAGCCCCCCGCTGCGCGCGACCTGGGAGTACCAGGTGGCGCTGGACTTCGGGATGCGCTCCTGCGTCTCGTAGTCGACGTACACGGCGCCGAACCGCTTGCCGTATCCGTAGGACCACTCGAAGTTGTCGAGCAGCGACCAGAGGAAGTAGCCGCGGACGTCGGCGCCCTGCTCGATGGCGTCGTGGACGGCGGCGAGGTGGCCGTGCAGATAGCGGATGCGGTCCGGGTCGTGTACGCGGCCGTCGGCGTCGACCACATCGTCGTACGCCGCCCCGTTCTCGGTCACATAGAGCGGGATGCCCGGCGCGAGAGCGGTGTGGTCGAGGAGCAGGTCGGTGAGGCCGGTCGGGTCCACGGGCCAGTTCATGGCGGTGAGTTCGCCGGGCGCGTGGTGGAAGGCGACGTCGTCGGCGCCCGGCCACGGGGTGTGCTCGCTGGCGCCGTGTCCGTCGAGGCGGGGGCCCGCCTGTTCGGGGCGGGCGGCCGAGACGACGGCCGGCGTGTAGTAGTTCAGGCCGATGAAGTCGAGCGGCTGGTGGATCGCCGCGGTGTCCCCGTCCCGCACGAACGACCAGTCCGTGATGGCCGCGGTGTCGGTGAGGAGGTCGCGCGGATAGGCGCCCTTGAGCAGCGGCCCGGTGAAGACCCGGTTCGCGAGCGCGTCGATCCGGCGTCGGGCGTTCTGGTCCTCGGGGCTCTCGGTGAGCGCCCTGACCACGCTCGGGTTCAGGCTGATGCCGACCTTGGCGCGGGCGGGAAGCACCCCGCGCAGGGCCGAAGTGGCCAGCCCGTGACCGAGGTTGAGGTGGTGGGCCGCGCGCAGGGCGGCCGCCGGATCCGTCCGCCCGGGGGCGTGCACCCCGGAGCTGTAGCCCAAGAAGGCGCTGCACCAGGGCTCGTTGAGCGTCACCCAGCTCTCGACGCGGTCGCCGAGCGCCTCGCCGACGAGCCCCGCGTACTCCGCGAACCGGTAGGCGGTGTCCCGCTCGGGCCAGCCGCCCGCGTTCTCCAACTCCTGTGGCAGGTCCCAGTGGTAGAGCGTCACCACGGGCTTGATCTCATTGGCGAGCAGCTCGTCCACGAGCCCACGGTAGAAGTCGAGCCCGCGCTGCACGGCGGGCCCGCGCCCGGTGGGCTGCACCCGCGGCCACGCCACGGAGAAGCGGTAGGAGGTCAGCCCCAGGTCGGCCATGAGCCGCACGTCGTCGCGCCACCGGTGGTAGTGGTCCACGGCGACGTCCCCCGTGTCGCCGTTCAGCACCTTCCCCGGCGTATGACTGAACGTGTCCCAGATCGACGGCGTCCGCCCGTCCTCCCGCACGGCCCCCTCGATCTGATACGAGGCAGTGGCCGCCCCCCAAAGAAACCCGGCCGGAAACCGGGTCGCGACGGGTTCGCCGGTGAGGGCGGTGCTGGTGTTTCCAGTGGTGGTCATAGGAGCGCTCCCATAGATAGTGATCAGACGGGGCGGGCACATCGAGCCGCGCACATCAAGCCCCTGCGGCGATTGAGCAGATCCAGCCCCGCCGGCGTTTGAGGCGCGGGGTCCGGGGCGGAGCCCCGAGGCGTAGGAGCGGCGGGGCGCAACATGAACACCCCGCCCACCCCGTGATCACCCCTTAACCGCCCCCTGCATGATCCCGCCCACAATCTGCTTCCCGAACAGCAGAAACGCGACAAGCAACGGCAACGTCCCCAACAACGCCCCCGCCATGATCACCGAGTCATCGGGGATGTACCCGGTCCCGAGCGCGTTCAGCGCGACCTGCACCGTGGGGTTCTCCTGGTTGAGCGCGATGATCGGCCACAGGAAGTCGTTCCAGGCCATGACGAACGTCAGCAGCCCGAGCACGGCCATCGCGGGCCGCGCCGCGGGGAACACCACATGCCAGACCACCCGCAGACTGCTCGCCCCGTCGACCCGCGCCGCCTCGATGAGCTCGGTCGGCAGCGCCTGCACCAGGTACTGCCGCATGAAGAACGTGCCGAAGGCGGACACGAGCGTCGGCAGGATGACGGTCTGCAGCTGGTTGGCCCAGCCCAGGTCGGACATCCACAAGTACAGCGGTACGACGGCCAGTTGCGGCGGAATCATCATCGTGCCGATGGTCATCAACAGCAGCGTCGAGGAGAAGCGGAACTTCAGCTTGGCGAAGGCGAAGCCCGCGAGCGTGGAGAACAGCACGGTGCCGACGGTGATGCAGCTCGCCACGAGGATCGTGTTGAACATCGCGGAACCCATGCCGGCCTGGTTCCAGGCGGTGTCCAGGTTCTTGAACAGATTGCCGCCGAACCAGAACGGCGGCGGCGTCTGGGCGAGCCGGGCGTTCGTACGGGACGCCGCGATCACCGTCCACAGCAGCGGCGCCAGGGAGATCACGCCGAACAGGGCCAGGGAGACATAGGTGATGGGCCCCGCGTGCAGCTGCTTGCCCGCGCCCAAGATCCGTCGGCGGGTCGGCGGCCCGGCACCCTCCTTGGCCAGCCGGCCGGGCGTCACATCACTGATGGTGGTCATTGGGCCTTCCTCAGCCGTCGGGTGATCAACAGGTTGATCGCGGCGATGACCAAAAGGATCAGGAACATCGACCAGGCGATGGCGGCCGCCTTGCCGAGGTTGCCGTTGATCCAGCCCTGGTCGTACATGTACAGGCCGAGCGTCTGGTACTGGTGCTGGGACCCGCCCTTGGTGCCGCTGACCCCGCCGAACAGCAGCGGCTCACCGAACAGTTGGGTCGCGCCGATGGTGGAGACGACGACGGTGAACAGGATCGTCGGCCGCAGCATCGGAACGGTCACGTGCCGGAACTGCTGCCAGCGGTTCGCGCCGTCCAGCGCCGCCGACTCGTACAGGTCGGCCGGGATGGCCTGCATCGCGGCGAGGTAGATCAGCGCGTTGTACCCGGTCCACCGCCAGATCACGATGGAGGAGACCGCGAGTTGTGAACCCCAGTCGGACTCACGCCAGTTGACCGGGTCGATGCCGACCAGGTCGAGCGCCCAGTTGATCATTCCGTTGTCCGGCGAGAACAGCAGGACGAACACGAGCGTCGCCGCCGCCACCGAAGTGGCGTACGGGGTAAGCATGACGACGCGCCACACGATGGAGCCGCGCAGCCGGTAGTTGAGCATGTGGGCGAGCCAGATCGCCACGATCAACTGCGGCACGGTGGAGATCACGCCGATGGTGAACGTGTTCCCCAGGGCGTTCCAGAAGAATTCCGAGTCGAACAGGTTCGTGTAGTTCTTCAGGCCCGCCCAGGTCTGGCTGTCGAGGGACGACAGCTGCACGTTGTGCAGCGAGTACCAAGCGGTGTAGAGCAGCGGCACAAGCGAGAAGGCACCGAAGATGATGAAGAAGGGGGCGATGAACGCGTACGGCGACGCCTTCATGTCCCAGCGGTACAGCCGGCTGCGCCAGGACGTGTCCGACGGCGGCGTACCGCGACCCTGAGCGCCCCGGGCCGCGCCCGACTCCTCGGTGGAGTCGGACGCGGCGTCGGCGCTCGACGCGGTCTGCGCGAGAGCCTCGTTGGAGCTGGTCACTGGCCGAGCACGTCCTTGACCTCGCTGGTGGCAGCGTCCCAGCCCTGCTCGGGCGACTTGCCCTTCTGCTCGACCTGGAGGATGCCCGTGTCGGTGATCGCCGTGTTGATCGGCTGGTCCTTGATGCCGAAGATCTGCACCGGGATGGTCTTCGCCGAGTCGGAGAAGATCTGCGTCAGCGGCGCGTCCGAGAAGTACGCCAGGGTCTCGGCCTTCGGCTTCAGGGTCGAGTACGCCGACGGGGTCGACGGGAAGCTGGCCTGCTTGGCGAAGACCTTCGCCTGCTGCGCAGGGGCGGTCAGCCACTTCGCGAGGGCGATGGCCTCCTTCTGGTGCTTGCTCGCCGTCGGCACACCGATGAAGGAGCCGCCCCAGTTGGCCGCGGTCGGCGCGGCCGCGATGTCCCACTTGCCCTCGCCGGCGTCACCGGACTTCTCCTGGATGTAGCCGACCATCCACGCCGGGCAGGCGACGGTGGCGAACTTGGCGTTGGCGAAGCCCTGGTCCCACGGCTTGTCGAACTGCTTCAGCTTCGCCGACATGTTGGAGGTCGCCACCTCCATCGAGGCGTCCCACGACTTCTTGACACCCTCGGACTTGTCCCAGATGACGTTGCCGCTCTTGTCGTAGTAGCGGTCCTTCGCGCCGCCCAGCGCCGCGTTGTAGACCGACGAGGCGGAGTCCACGAACTTGGTGCCGCTCGGCGCCTTCTTCATGTAGTCCTTGCCGACGTCGACGTACTTCGCCCAGTCGCCCTTCCACATCTCGGCGAGCTTGGTGCGGTCGGTGGGCAGGCCGGCCTTCTTGAAGAGGTCCTTGCGGTAGCAGATCGCCATCGGACCGACGTCGGTGCCGAGCCCGATCAGCTTGCCGTCCTTGGTGGTGGCCTGCTTGTTCTTCCAGTCCAGCCACTGCGACTTGTCGACCTCCTTGCCGAGGTCGACGAACTTGTTCGCCTGCGTCTGCACGGCCTCGGTGATGTTGCCGATCTCGATGGCCTGGATGTCGTCGGTGCCGGATCCGGCCTGCAGACGGGTGAGGGTCTTGGGCCAGTAGACGTCGGTCCGGGTGGTGACGTTTTCCTTGATGGTGATGTTCTTGTGCAGCTTCATGTACTCGTCGTAGAGCCCGGCCTGCTTGTAACCGAAGGTGCCGAAGGTGCCGACCGTCAGTGTGGTCGCGCCCTCCTTGTCACCGGAGCCTCCGGCGCCCCCGGAGTCGTCGCCGTCATCGCTCGCACAACCGGCAAGCAGGCCTGTGGCCAAGGCGGCGACGACCGCGAAGGTCATCGCGCGTCGGGACGTACGGGCAGTGCGCATTGCGTCCTCCAAGTGCTCAAGTGCTCTTGATGCTGAGACGTGCAGACCCCCCGGCCAACTGCCACTGCCAACTGTTGTACTGGGCCCGGTTGTTCACTTGCGGCTCGGGCGGGGAACGTGCGGCTTCTGTATGCGTCCAGTAGGGTGGGAGCGCTCCCATCCGTGATGAGTTGAAGGGTCGTCGCTCGAACCCGGGGTGTCAAGACACTCGGCGGCGACAAGTTCGTGCGGTTATCGGGCTGTTAGATTCCGCTCAAGATCTGGGGAGGTACGAGTCATGGTGGCTCACGGCACGCACGGCAGGCGCCCGACCCTCGAGGAGGTCGCGGCCCGAGCGGGCGTCGGCCGGGGCACGGTCTCCCGTGTCATCAACGGGTCGCCGCGGGTCAGCGACCGCACCCGCGCCGCGGTCGAGGAGGCGGTCGCCGAGCTCGGCTATGTACCGAACACGGCGGCCCGTGCCCTCGCGGCCAACCGCTCGGACTCCATAGCCGTGGTGGTCCCGGAGGCGGAGTCCCGGTTCTTCTCCGAGCCGTACTTCTCCGGCATGGTCGGCGGCGTCGGCCTCGCCCTCGCCGAGACCAACCTCCAGCTCCTGCTCACCTTCGCCCGCGGCGAGCGCGAACAGGACCGGCTGGCCACCTACCTCGCCGCCCACCGCGTCGACGGTGTCCTCCTGGTCTCGGTGCACTCCGACGACCCGCTCGCGGACCGCCTCATCCAGATGGACATCCCGACCGTGATCAGCGGCCCCCGCTCCGCGGACGAGCCGCTGCCCTCGGTCGACACCGACAACTACGCGGGCGCCCGCTCCGCCGTCGAGCACCTGGTCTCCCGGGGCCGCCGCTCCGTCGCGATCATCGCGGGCCCGCTCGATGTGTACGGGGCCCAGCGCCGCTTCGCCGGCTACGTGGACGAGCTGGCCGCGAGCGGCATCGGCTACGACGAGAAGCTGGTGACCTACGGAGACTTCACGGAGGAGGGCGGCCGCCGCTGCATGGAGGAGCTCCTGGAGTGCGGCACCGGCCTCGACGCGGTCTTCGCCTGCTCCGACCTGATGGCCTCGGGCGCCCGCCAGGTGCTGCGCGAGGCGGGCCGCCGCATCCCCGACGACGTCTCCCTGGTCGGCTTCGACGACTCGGTGATCGCCCGCCACATGGAGCCGGGCCTCACCAGCGTGCGCCAGCCCACCCTGGACATGGGCCGGGCGATGACGGGGCTGCTGCTCGACGAGATCGCCCTGGCCGCGGAGGGGAAGCGCTCGTCCGTCCGCCGGGGCACGCAGCGGCACCTGGTGCTTCCGACGGAGCTGGTGGTCCGCGCCTCGTCGTAGATGTGGCCCCGGGGGTCAGGATCCGTCCGGATCCTCCGGGAACGCCGAAGGCCCCGGTTCTTTCGAACCGGGGCCTTCGAATCCTTCAGGGTGAGTGACGGGACTTGAACCTGTTTTGTTACCCACTTTTGACCTGCGGCGTTGCGGGAAATTGGGGCAAATCGGCGTCTTTCGATGTCGCTCGATGCTTCGGAATGTCTTCGGGAGGGGGTGCGTGTTCCCGCGGGAACATCCTGGAGCGGCATGCGCCGGGCCCTTGGGCAGGGTGAGTGCAAAGCGCCCCAACCGTCGGTGAGGTCACGGACGTGACAGCGCCCCCGGCGCCGGGCCGGGGGCACTGCTGACCTTCCCGGAGCCTGGGGGGCCGGAGGGGAGGTCAGTCTCGGGTGGCTGTACGGGCCACAGTTCAGTGCGCGAGTTTGCCGGTGGCAATATGCACAAACCCAATTCACTCGAACGTGTGCCCTATTCGTACAGGGCGTGCACATTCTCCGCACGTGTGATCCAAAAAAGTACGGTTGACGATACAGACAGTCGATCATGAGGCCGCGAGCGTTGAGCGGGTGCCGCCCGCCCCGCCCACGCCACGCGTCCTCGCCGCCCGACGCGCCGTCGGCGACCGCATCCGGGCCGCACGCCTCCACGCGAACATGACGCAGGAGACCTTGGCCGAACGCGCCGGCCTCGACCGTCAGGCCATCAACCGCATCGAGCAGGGCCACGCGAGCCCGATCCTCGACAACCTGATCCGCATCGCCGACGCGCTCGACGTCCCGCTCCGCGACCTCGTCTAGTTCGAGGGGTGTCAGCGCTTTACGGGAACCGCGAAGCCCCGCACCGGCCGCTCCTCCGGGCGGGGAGCTGATTGCTGTGTGCGCCTCCAGGCTGCGACCAGGGCCGCGTGCCGAGGGTCTGTCCATTCGGTCATGCATCGCCTTCCGAATTGATGGGCGGCGGCACTACCGCCGTCGTGCCGCCGCCCGCCCGCGCACGGGGTCTGGGTGTGCGGGAGTTTGAAGCGGCCGCCCGGCGCACGGGCGCGGGCGGCCGCACTTCCCGACGCCGGGGGATCCGTGGAGATATGCCGGCGGCGGGGGTCGGTGGTCAGTTCTGGGAAGGCGGGGCCGCCCGGTTGCTGCGTGGGCCCCACCCAACCGGGGCGGTCTGCCTCGGCCGGGGTACCACGGGGCACGTGCGGTGCAGTTCGATGCTTGCGCCCGCGCCCGAGTTGCTGAAGACGTCGGCCAAAACGACCTCATCAACGGACTGGATCGGCTCGTCGCATCGCCAGCAGATCCGCCCGCGGTCGGTGGTCATCGCGCCCGCCCTTCCTTGAGCGCGCGCCGCAGCTCGGCGGAGGCCGGGCACAAGCCGCCGTTGTCGACGCACTGCTCGCAGGACGCGGCGTGTTCTATGAGCTGCACGTACACCTGCTTCGCCGAGCACCGCGGGCAGCCACGCGGGAACCAGTGCCGGCCGCTCTCGTCATCGCGCTCGCCGACGTCGACGCTGTGGCCCATGGCGAGAGCGCTGCTGCACCACACGCAACTGCGCCCGCATCGCTGTGGTTCGGACAGAGTGTTGACGGGCGGTACGGATACGAGGATCGGCTCGGCGGGCGAGCGGACTGGTGCTGTTCTTGGGGTCATCCGAACGCCTCCGCGCGAAGTCGGCCGGCAGCGGGACCGACCGCCGCGGCGAGGTATACGGGATCCGTGATCACTCCAGAGCCGTCCGGGGCGTCGAGCCAGAACCGGCCGCACGCCGGGCGCTGGGACGACGGGCAGTGCAGCGGCCAGTCGTAGGGGTGCACGGTGAGCGGGCGGATATCAGCGAGGTCGTCGGCGGCGTCCAGCGGGACGAGCCACCATGCGACCTCCAGCCCGGAGTCGATGAGCAGGGGCCCGCGCGCTCGGCTGGGCATGCGCTTGCGTGCTTCCAGTGCGGTAAGGAGCTGGGCCTCGACGGCGAGCCAGTGGGTGCAGTGGATCGGTACGAGCCCGCCCACCGACCACACCTCGTGTGCGAGGCGTGTGTGCCCGGTGCATTCGGCAAGCCACACGTCACCGGGTGGGTGATTGGTTGCGCGAGTCTTTGCGGCCATGACCAGGACCGTAGGGAGACGGCGGGCGCGTGTGCTCGGCGATTGCGCGGGATTGCGCCTATGGCTGGTGGAGTTGGAGGGAGTTGTTCACGAGAGGTCGAAGCTCGCTCGTGCGCGAGCGATGAGCCGGTGCGCCTGCGGCCCGTAGGCGGCGGCCTCGTCGAACTGGTCCCAGACTCGACCGTACAGGGCCACATCCTCCGCAGACTCCAGCGTGAACTCCGTGTTGATCGTCTCGACGACAACCCGCTCCTCGTCGAAGATCCAAAACCCGTGCTTCGTGGTGCTCTTGAGTGGCACGCCGAAGGGCACGATTCCGAGCGAGACCGTGCTCATGCCGATCAGCCCGGCAAGACGATCGAGCTGCCCGGCCATCACCTCGCGCGGGCACACCAGCACGTGAAGCGCAGCCTCCCAGATGAGGACCCGGAACGTTTTACCCGGCTGATACAGCACCTCTTGGCGCTTCATGCGGGCGGTTACTGCCTCGTCGGTATCGCGCGGCGACCGCATCAACTCGGCGTTCCTGGTCAGGAGGTGGCGTGCATACTCCGGCGTCTGGAACAGCCCCGGGACCACTGTGGCCTCGTAGCCGCGGACGGTCGCCGTTCGCCGGTACTCGGCGACGTACCGGTCCTGCACGGCGCGGTGCCCGGAGGAAAGCTGACGTCGCCACGACCGTTGCTGCGACTCCAGCCCACGCAATCGGCTCTGCAAGTCAGCACTCGCGGAAGGCGCGTTGACCGCCTGTGCCCACGCGTCCAGATCCTCGGCCGTCGCGGTCTGTTTGCCGTGCTCCAAGCGGCTCACCTTGGACCGCTGCCAGCCGATCCGTTCGGCGAACTCCTTACCGTTCAGGCCGGCCTCGGTGCGCAGCTCGCGTAGCCGCGCGCCGAGGGCTTCACGGCCAGCCTGAAAATCGGTGCTCACCTGGCAGACGGTACCTGCGCTTGAAACTGCCTGGTAGGCACGGCGTAATGCCAGGCGAGGTCGCGGACCTGGCACGCATGGACGACGCTCTCCGCGTCTTCGAGGACATGCACGCCGAGAGTGGTCCCGTGGTCGTCGATGACGAACTTGATGACCGTGCGGGAGTCGAAGAGCCAGAAGTCGTAGCTCGGCAACCCGAGTTGCACCGCATCGGCACGCCACATGTTCCGGATGTCCTCGCCCGAGTTCACATTGCCGAGCCCGGAGGCGAGGAGGAAGCGCTGCCCCTCGGTGGGCGGGTTGTCGACCAGCCGCACGCGTTCGTAGCGCTTCCCTTCCGCTCTCTGTTTCGCGACCTGCGTGCGCCACGAGTCGGGTGGTTCGTTCGCGATGTCCTCGCCAGCCTTCCACCGGCCCCACTTCGCGCCTGCCCGGTCCGAGGCGTAGCCCCGTTGCGTCTCCAGACGCCAGGCAGTGTGCTCAAAGTCGGTGAACAGGTGGCTGATCTCGTCGAACGGGATCAACTGAGGCACTCGGGCTACTCCTTGGGGGCGAATCGGGTGAGCAGTTCGCGAGGGATGCGGACGAAGGTCTCCGAGTCCTTCACGTCCCGCAGTTGGGCGAGGTGCTCGGGGTCCGTCTCGCGCTCGCCCTGGACAAGGATCTCGCCTGTTTCCTCGACCTCGTACAGGGTCGGGCAGTTGCCGTGGTCTGACGTCGTGCCGATGAACCTGAGCGTCATGTCGCCCTCCATCTGCGCTGGTTGGAGATCCAGCATGCTGCGCATTCGGAGCGTGTGTCTTCGGATTGCGCGAGATTGCTCCGGTGCCGGGGAGCCCCGGTCGGGGCCTGCAATCGGGCATGACGAAACGGCCCCCACCACCCGCAGGTGATGAGGGCCAAGCTCTATACGTACTGCCTACGTTGCGGATCCAGTCCTACGGCGAGCGGCTCCGTGTCCGACGAGTCGGGGGCTGGCTGCTCTGGAGGTGGGGCCGCGCCGACCCGGCGGCACACCAGCGCATCCGGGTCGGTGGCCGGCGCCTGCCACGAATACCCATCCGGGCACGACGTCGTGCCGTCCTTCCCGTCCTTGCCGTCGGTGCCGTCCCTTCCCGGGGCGCCGGACGCTCCGGGCTGTCCACTCGCTCCGGGAGGACCGGACGGGCCCGATGCCGTCGAGTCCGACCCCGGCACACCCGGTGCGCCCGGCGACCCTTGCGGGCCCGGTGACGGCGTGAGCGTAGGCGCCGGCTTCCCCGATGCGCCCTGACGGCCCCGTGGCCCCGGCACGAGTACGGGATCCTTCACCCGCGCCGGGAGATCAACCGCGCGCGACGGATCCGGCGCGGCAGGCGTGCCCCCCTCCGCGCGCACCTGCTTGCGCAGGATCCGTACGTCCTCGGCGAGCGTCCGCACGTCGCCGCTCCGGCGCGATGCCTCGGCCCCCAGCTGGTCCGCACGGTGCGCCTCGGCGTCGATGCGCATCCACACGAGGAGGACCGCCCCGGACAGGACGAGGAGGATCGCCGCGAGCATGAGGGAGCGCCACCGGCGGACGAGGAGCGGCTGTGCGTGGCGTCCACTCACGTGTGCTGGCCTCCCAGGTCGGCGAGTTGCTCGCGTAGGCGACGGTTCTCGTGGTTGAGGTCGCCGATCTGTGAGAGCAGCGCGGCTTTCTCGGTGCGCTCACTGGAGAGTTCGGCGTAGGCGGCCGCCAACTTCACCTCGTTCTCGGCGAGCTGGGTTCGCAGCTTGTCGCGCTCCTCTTGGAGGTTGTCGACGAGCGTGGAGTAGCCGCCGAACACGGCGCCCGACTGGTTGGCCCGGTTGGCTCCGCGCTGGCCGATGATGCCCGCGATGGCCGCGGCGAGCCCGACGACGATCGTTCCGACGGCGCCGAGCGTCGCTGCGTCCACGTAACACCCCCTCCATCACGGCCAGTTCGAGAAGAGGGTCAGATGCTCGTCGGGCCGCGCGGCGTGTCCGCTGTGGCCACGGTCTCCGTGATGCCCGGGCCCGTGGTGCCGCCGCTCGCCACGATCGCGGTGAGTAGCGCGGCGACCGCGGCGAGCCCGCCGACCGACAGGGCGGCGCCCCAGTCGACGTCAACGAGGCCGAGCCCGTCGCCGGTGAGCAGGGCGAGTACGGCCTGAGCGAACGTGCGGATCATCCGCTCGAACGTGGCCTTCCAGAACGGAAGCGTCATCATCTGCTGAACCTCACTTCTCGTCGACGTCGAGGCGGACGGTCACGGACTCGATGGCGTCGGTGATGCGCTTCATGAGCGCGTCGACATCGACGGGGTCGCCGCGGTCGGCGAGGGCCTGCGCGAGCGTCTTGATCGTGGCCGACTGCGCGGTGACGGTGGCCTCGGTCGAACGGACACGGTTCGCGATGTCGGAGAGGACGCTGACGGCTTCCCACGTGGGATTCGTCTTGATCGTGCTCGACGTGCTCGGCGCAGGGATGGCGTCCGTCTTCCACACCGCGTTGTAGATGTCCTGCTTGGTCATGCCCGCCAAGGGGTCCTCCTCGATGCTCTGTCCGGCCACGAGGCGCTGCGCCCGGGCCACGATTTGCGGAAGCTGGGCGACGATCTTCGAGCCGGGGCACGAGGTGTGCCCGCCCCACGCGGAGCCGCCCATCGCGTGATAGCCGAGGCCCTTGCCGCTCGGCGACGAGGCGACCTGGAGCGGCACGTCGTAGACCTTGTGGGCCCACGCGAGCACCTCGGCTATGCAGTTCATCTGCGCGTCGGTCAGGGTGTCGCCGCCCTGGCCCTCGTTCTCGACCGACAGCCACGTCGAGTTGCCGCTCGCCTGCGCCCAGGCGCGGTCAGCGGTGTCGACCCACTGGTAGAGGGCGCCGGTCTTGCCGGTGCCGAAGTGCGATGAGGCCTGCGCTCGGCTGTTGCGGAACCATGAATCCGTGCCCGCGAGAGTGCCGGCCATGATGTGCACGACGACGCCGCGCACGCTGGTCTGCCCGCCCTTGGTGTAGTTGACCGGGATCGGGCGCTGCGTGGCGCTGGAGAGCTTGGCCATCAGCTGTCCGTCCCGGCGCGCGCGATCGCCGCGTTCGCCCAGAACATGACCTCTTCCAGCTTGGTCACGGCGAGAGCCTTCTCCCGTCCCTCCGGGAGCCGTTCGTTCAGCTCGTCGGCGAGGCGCCTGCACGTCTGCCGGACGCTGGTGTGCTCGTCGCGCTTCTCCTGCGTAGTCGCCGCGTGGAAGGCGAACCGGTTCTCGATGTCCTCGGGGTGCATGGGGCTCCAGACGTCTAGTCGGGGTGGATGGCGAGCTTGAACTCGGCGAGCGTGATCCGGCACGACTTGGGCGCGTTGTGCGCGGCGAGCAGTGCCACGGGCGTGCCCGGGTGCACGAACATCTCGTGCGTCTTGTGGAAGAACTGCTGACCGGGCGACGGCGGCCGGTGCTCGGTCGCCGTCGAGTCCGCGCCGCCCGCGAGGTCGAGCGGGTCACGGACGAACCGGTCGCGCAGCTCGGTGTAGTCGCCGGCCTCCCAGTAGATGAGCGCCGTGAGCGTCGCCCACCCATCCACGGCCGGCCAGATCAGCCCGGAGCGGTCGTCGCGCTGCCAGTCGCGCACCTCGTAGCCGAGCGGGTCGGCCTGCTCGTGCATGCAGTGCTTGTCGTAGGACTCGGCGCCCTGCTCGTAGGGGAAGCGGACGATGTTGTACTCGCCGCCGCCGGGCATCGACTGCGGGAGATCGGTCTTCAGCGAGCACACGTACACAGACATGCGGGCCTCCAGACATGAGAAAAGCCCCGGCCAGCGGGCTCGGGGCGTGCAGGTGAAGGAGCGATGGATCAGGTGATGTCGGTGGCCGAGGTGTTCGGAGTCGACGGGTCCGTCAGCGCAGCCCCAACCCATGTCGAGCCGCGCCAGTCATTGCCGAACCGGTGGACCAGAGTCACAGTGTTTTCGGTCCGGAAGCCGCCCTTGCCCTCGGGGGCGCTGCCGTACGGGCGCGTCTTGTTCCCGGTAACAGTCACGGAGGAACAGCCGCCCGAGATGTTGATGCCCCAGTAGCCGTCGTTGCTGTCGCGGGAGGGGCCCTTGATGAAGTTGCCGCGCAGCTGGATATCGCTGGAGGCTTGGTCGAGGAGGATGCCGCCCTTGCCCGGGTAGCAGATCTGGCAGTCGGCGATGGTGACCTGCGTGCAGTCGACGGCGGTGATGCCGTAGCCGTGCCCCCATGTGACCTGGTTGGAGCCGACGGTGATCCGGTTGCAATCCTCCAAGGAGATGCCGGTGTTGCCGGTGTTCGCGATGGCGTTGCCGGTGACTGAGGCCCGCTCGACGTACTGAAGGCGGATGCCGTTCGCGGTGGTGCCGGTGTTGTCGAAGACGTTCCCGGAGATCGCCACGTTGAGGACGGTGCCGGAGGGTTCGCCGCGGGCCTCGATGGCGTCCGCGTAGTTGCCCATATCTCTGAAGGTGTTGCCGGAGATGCTCAGGTTGCGCATCGGCTGGGACAAGTGGGTGTCCACGCCGTCGACGTTTGTCGTGTCGTTGGAGTCCGTGAGGATGTTGGAGCGCAGGCGGACGCCGCTGCCGCAGGCCACGAACGTATTGCCGACGACAGTCAAGTCCTCGTAGCTGTAGGCGCTGATCGCGTACTGGAGCAGGCCCTCAAACGAGTTGTTGGCGATGCGGATGCGGCGGTGCCAGCGGCCGATGGTGGCCGAGTGTGAGCCGACGCCGCGCGGCCATGCAGTGGTGCCGGATGTGCCGGAGGCTCCGAAGTGACAGCCGGAGACCAAGATGTCTTCACACGGGGTGTGGTCGTACGGGCCGAACCCACCGAATTCACCAGCAGACTTCGCGAGGTCGATCTGTACGGCCTCAGAGAATCCGCGCGACTTGTCGGCGGTGTTGTCGACGTAGCCGCGGAACTTGCAGTTCTCGACGAGGCCGTGGCTGGTCGAGTTCATCTCGATGCCGTGATAGCCGGAGACGTCGCGGATCTCCAGGTCGCGGATCGTGATGTCGGTGGCGTGCCCGATGCTGATGCACATGGCGTTGCCGGTCAGGCCGCTCGCCGTCCCGCGCATGTTCCAGAGGCCGCCCTCGATGATGATCCGAGAGTGCCCGGTGTAGCCGCCGAGGCTCTGGCCTCCGTCCCCGTTGAGGAGCATCGTCGCGGCGACGTTCCGCCGGAACTCCGCGCCCTGCATGAGGGTGAGCCGCGTGTTCGTGTAGATGCGGAGGGTCTGCCCGATCAGGTAGACACCCGGCGGCACGAGTACCTGCGCGCCCCCGAGATCCCGCGCGGCATTGAGCGCGGCCTGGATGCCCGGCGCCGCATTCGTCCCGCCTGACGAGTCGGCGCCGTAGTTGGTGACCATGAACGTTTGGCGCTGGTTCATGGACTCCAGGCGTGGCGCCGTGATGTCCATGCCGGGCCGCCACTCCACAGGGGTAGCCAAGAGAGACCTCCTACAGGGATGCGATCGCCGGATGGGCGAGAGAGAGCGGTGTACCGGCCGTGTGCGGCTTGACGACGCCGTTCAGTGAGCGCGTGACCGTGAAGGTCTGGGAGTCAGTGACCTGGAAGTTGTCGAAGGACGCGGTGACCGGCAGCGCCTGCGTGGACGATGTCCCGAGCAGGGACCGCACACCGACAGATCCCATCGCTGTCAGGTCCGTGTCCGTCTCGGATAGTTGCCACGCCTCCGGCTCCGTGGCGGACCGCAGCCAGCACTTCGCGCGGATCGTTGACCCGATGACCTGGAGACGGAGCGTGTAGTACGTGCCCGCGGCGAAGCTAGGCACGGTGTACGAGCCCCCCAGCTGGGCCTCCGCCCCGTTGCGCTTCCGGAGTGTCAGGACGATGTTCCCCGCCGGGGCCACCTGCGCGCGGGCAAAGTAGAAGTGGTTCGTGTCCGTGTAACGGGCCATGAGGAACGCGTAGGTGGAATCGCCTACGGCTACCTTGTCCAGGGCCCAGTCCGCACGGACGTCGACGTCAGCCGACGGAGAGGGGGCGAACATGTACCGGAGGACGTTCCGCGTGTTCATCACGTGCTGGCCGACGCTGCCGTTCACGGCGTAGTCACCAGCGGAACCGCCCGTCCAGGCCCAGACCTGGCCGGTGTCAGCCTTCCCCCAGCCGCCCGTGACGGCCCGGGTGAATGTGTCGGATACCGACTGCCCCGTCGGTGTGACGGCCCGCGGTGCCCACACGTAAATGGGTTGGGCTGCTGGCGTGCCGCCGAAGCGGGGGCGCATCTTGCCCCGGGTCGCGTTGGCTGGCGCCGTCACCGTTGCCTCCACCCACGTCCACTGGTTTGCGGGCACCGCTGCGCCGGTGTTGGGGCCGCCAGTGGATAGGTAGGTGCCCGCCGCGTTGTGCCAGTAGAGCGTGGGCTGGACATCGGTCAGGGCGACCGGGCAGTACACCCACATGCCCGCCCGGTACGCCTGTCCGGGAACGATGCTGTCGGCTGCGGACAGCGCGGAGGATGCGCCCGCCACAGCGCTCGCCCCGTTCGGTGTGATCTTCAGGGACGTGGTGCCGCGCGGGTGGGTCACCGACTGGTCCCAGGCCAGCGTCGAATTTTCCACGTCCCAGCCGACGATGCCGCTCTCGAAGAAGGGGTCCGCAGGCAGGATGGTGCGCCCGACGGTGTTCACCCGCACGACCTCGCCACCGAGGGCGACATCGAACGGGGTCTCCCTGGGGGCGTCCGTCCATTGCGCGCCGACGGTCGTGCGCACGGCCAGCGCCGTATCCGTCGCGGAGACAGGGCCGGCCAGTTCGGAACCGCCCGTGTCCGCTTTCCCGTACACCGCGTGGTCGGCGCGCGCGGTCATCCACGGGCCGCCCGGATCGCACGTGAACGTGATCTCCCACGTGCGCGGCTTGTACGTCTCCGTCAGGCCCGTGATCAGGAGATCCACCGGTCCGTACGCCACCCATGAAGGAAGGTTGAGGATGCGGAGGATGTCGCCCTCACGCAGGCGGAGCACCGCGTCGATCAGCTCCGGATGCTTGTGCAGCCGCACCGCCACCGACGGATACCGCGCCCCGTCATACGTGCCCAGATGGAGCCGCCACGGCGCGATGTACTCCAACTGCTGGTCATCGTCGACGTTCAGCGTGACCGACTCGTCGTACAGGCCGATCCCCGCCGGCGGTGGCAGCACCGACAGCGGGCCTTCCTCAAGGAGCGAGCGCGCCGAGCTCCCGCCCGTGCGGGACACCGTGATGTCGTTGCGGGTCGCATCGTCGTCGGCCGTCGGCTCCAGCGAATCCGCGGCGATCTGGCCGGCCGCGTAGTCGAGGACGAGCGCAGGCTCCTGCGTGTAGAGGCTGGAGCGGTCGCGGTAGAGCACCCCGAGACGGTCGCGGGACTCGACAAGCATGCCGCCGTCCGCGTCCGCCGCTTCCTGCAACAGATCGAGGAGGGCCTCCGGACGCTGCGGGCCGACCTGCTGCGTCGTCAGCTCTCCCGCGATGCGCGAGATGGACAACCCTTCCTCGAACGCCAGACGCTGCATCCGCGCCCACGCTGTCTCTCCCGCGTACGCGGTGTCGGACCCGTTGTAGAGAGCGTTGTCCGCGGTCGGCAGCACGGAGAGGTGGCCGACGCTCCATCCCTCCAGCTCCTTGCCCCAGGTCGCGGTGACCGCTGTGACGTGACCGGCCGAGCCCGCCGTGGTGAAGAAGCGGTATTGCACGCGGCCGGTGACGTTCTCCCAGCTCACTTGCCACGTACAGGTGCCGTCGCCCTCCTCGCGGGCCCACGCACGCAGTCGGTGCCACTCATCAAATGGGGCAACGTACTGGAAGAGCGCGGTCAGGGTGAACAGAGCGGCGCCACTGGCGTCGAAGCCCTGGATACGGCCCCTGTCAGCGCGCATGCTCACGACCAGGCGGCGGACGGTGCCGGTGGCGGAGACGCCCATCACCTCGGCGTAGTCCCCAGATTCCGGCGGTGCCTTGCCGTCGGCGTTGTACACCAACTCGACCTGCCATTGTCCGAGGTCGGCGTGTGCGGGCACGATCGCGGACAGGGTGCCGCCCGAGCTGCTGATCTTCGGGAGCGGGTCGGAGGAGGGCAGGGTGTCGAGCGCGCCGAACTCGACGCCGGTCAGTGCGGCCGGGGTGACGCCCTTGATCGGCGAGTAGGCGCGGGTGGCACCCTGGTCCTCTTCCATCGGCCAGTATGCGACCGGGTCACCGGACGGAATCCGGCGGCGAAGCGTGCTGTCGAGGGCCTTCACGCCCTGCCCGTAGCGGCGCAGGATCCCGGCCGCCTGCACGGACGTCCATACGTCCGCGCCGCTGCCTACCCACTTCTGCGGCCACGACGCGATCTCGCCGACGAACAGGTCACGCCGGTCGGCCACGGCGGCCGTGCCCGAGAACGACCAGCTGCGGCCGGCGGAGTCGGTGAATGGCGCGGTGCCAACGGGGCGTTGTGTGAAGTTGGGTGCGGCGACGATCGTGCCGTTGATGCCGGAGCGCACCTCGGCGCGGTATGCCTTGCCCTCGAACGGCAGGCGGTTGAGGGACAGGTCGCTGGGGCCAACGGCCAGCGGCGCCGGGCCGGAGAAGAGCACGACCGGAGCCGAGGGTGCGGTGCCGTTGGTGAACGTCTTGCCGATCTGCGTCCACGGGCCGTCGAGGGTGGGCGCCCAGAAGTGGTCAACGGCCCACTGCCCGGCGCCGTTGTCGGCGTCAAAGGTCACGCGCAGGGCCGCACGTTCGGGCAACGCAGGCAGCGGCTGGGAGGCGCTGTAGTTCACCGTGCCGTCGAGGCTGAAGAAGAAATAGAGCCGCCCGTCGGCGATCCGCATCAGGTAGGAGCGGTTCCCGGATGCTCCCCACTTGCCAAGCAGCATCTGCACGCCGGGCCGGTACCAGGACGCCGACAGTTCGATACGGAGGTCGATGTCGCCGGTGATGTCCAGCGCCGACGTGTCGGGAGTCGAGGCGTAGTTGGCCGGGTCGCCGTCGAGGTCGAGGAAGTGGCCGCCGCCCGGCAGCGACAGGCGTACGGGCGTGTTGCGGCCGATGAGCCCGTAGTAGGGACTCATCGGGTTGCGCGGGCTGTACCGTCCGTCGCGGTTGTTGATCGTGAGCGGCACCGACGCAGGCTCCGCCGTCGTGCTACCCGACCGGATGCCGCGCGTGTGCGTGATCGCGTCGCGGGTGTAGACGTCCCCCGTGATGTCCGTCCACCGCCCTGCCTTGATCTCGACGCGCAGCCCCAGAGGGTCCTCGGGAAAGGCCACGAGTCACCCCCTTCCGAGGACGGTCTGAACGTTGCCGCCGCGCACCTTCACGAACTGGCGGATGAGGTTGGCGAGCAGCTCGTCGGCCGCTGAGCCACCGGTGTCCACGCGGAGGGTGATGGCGGACGAGCCGCCACCGCCGGAAGCGCCGGCCACCGCCCCGCCGACCGAGGAGGCCATGGCGGCGGACGGGGTCGGGGTGTCGACGAGCGAGGACATCGTCCGGTCGAGGACGCCCGTGTTCGCCTCGACGCCCTGCGCGATACCGGCCGGAATCCACCGGCCCACCTGCGACGCCATCACCTTGGACGGGGAGTGGATGCCGAGTGCCTTGGCGATCGGGCCCGGGATCATCCCCTTGGCGAACGACATCAGCCGCGAGCGGAGCCAACTGCCCATGGACTCGACACCGGCCAGGAGGCCGCGCACGACGTCGGCGCCCTTGGAGACGAGGAGGTCTTTCAGGGAGCCGATGGCCCGCGAGATCCGGCCCGGTAGCCCGGCCGCCCACACCAGGAACTCGGTGCCCTTGCGGGCGGCAGCGTCCTTGAACATCTGCCAGCTGCGGGAAGCGACGAGCGCGATCGTGGAGCCGAGGTTGGACAGGGCCCTGCCCGCGCGCCCGGGCAGGGAGGCGACCCACATTGTGAAGTTGGCCAGGAAGGTGGACGCGGGCGTGGCGACGTACCGCGACCACAGGCCGCCGAACCATGTGCTGATCCAGGTGCCGAGTTGGGAGAGTTTCTCTCCAGCGCCTTCGAGGAGTCGCTGTCCGAGACTCCCGATGATCATTCCGGCGGCGGCGACGACCGCTGCGAGGACGAGCATCGGCAGCAGCGACATCCCGACGATGATCGCCTGAGCGAACAGGGCGATCTTGAACATTTTGTCGGGGTTCTCCATCATCCAGTTCGCCATGTCGGTGCCGAGCTGCTGCAAGCCCGCGACAGCCTTCGGGGCGAGTTCCTTGATCTTCGTGACGAGCTTCTCGCCGAGGAGCGGCAGGAACGCGAAGAACTGGTCGAGGCCCGTCGCGCCGTTCTGTCCGGCCTCGGCCCACATGCCGCCGAACTGCTGCACCACGAACGTCTTGACCTTCTGGAAGGCAGGGAGGACCTGCCCGCCGAGGAAGTCCACGACGTTCTGCTGAATGCCTCGCTTGAACGCCTCCAGGCGCGTGCCCGCGTTGTCCCGCAGGCTGTCGCCCATCCGGTCGGCAGCACCGCCCACCTTGCCGAGGGCGGAAGCGGCCGAGGACGGGTCGAGCGCCATGAGCGCCTTCTGCGTGTCCTCCGACTTGGTGCCGAACAAGGTCAGGGCAACGTTGTTCTTGTCGGTGCCGTCCTTCATCTTGGACAGCCCCTCGAAGACCTTGTCCAGGGCTGCACGCGCCGTCGGGCCGCCCTTCACGAACGCGGCCTGCATCTCCTTGCCGGACAGGCCGATCTTCTTGAACGCGTCGTCGACCTTGCTTCCGCCGGTCTGCGTGATCAGCGTGAATTCCTTCAGAGCGTCTGCGACCACGTCCGTGTCGCGGGCGCCCGCCTTCATGCCCTGCGACAGAAGCCCGGTCGCGTCGGTGGCGGACAGTCCCATCTGCCTGAAGATCGTGGAGTATTCGTTGAAGGTGTCGGCGATGTCGTCGGCGCGCGGCCCCATCTTCTGGAGGCCGCGGGTCAGTGCGTCGACGGCCTCGGTGCCGTTCTTCGCCAGCCCCGTTTTGATCATCTGGCCGACCGCGTTCGCGGTCTGCCCGAGATCCAACTCGAACGTGTTCGCCAAGTCGGACACCTTCGTGGCGAGCGACTGGAGCTGTGCCTCCGTTGCCCCCGGCGGAGCGATACCCGCCCGCATCACTGCCGAGATCGCGTCGGCGGCGCCCTGGAAATCCTCGGTGACCGCGTCCGCGTACATGCGGCCCGCGATATGCCCGTACTTCTTCATCTCCGGGCCCGTCGCCCCGAGTTGGGCGCCGAGGCGGCCGGTGATGCGGGACTGGTCGAGGGCGGTCTGCATGCCCTGCATGAGGAGCGCGCCGGCTGCCGCACCGATCGCCGCCAGTCCGAGCTTGGCGGACAGGCCCGAGCGGACACTGGTCGCGACATCGCTGACGCCCGCGGACGCGCGCCCGCGCATCCGCTGCATGAACGAATCGCCGCCGGAGTCGCCGACGCTCCCGGCTGCCTCACCGACGCTGCTGGATGAGCTGCGAACGCCCTCACCCAGCCCCTCGCCTGCCTGCCGACCTGCGGCGGTCATGTGGCGGGACAGGTCGCGTGTGCCGTTGGTCGCGCCGTGTGTGATGCCGTCGCCGAGCTGCTGTCCCGCCGACTGCCCGGCGCGCCCGGCGTCCGCGCCCATCCGGTCGCCTGCGCGCTGCATCTGGCGCTCGGCGTCGCGCAGGCCGTCGGCGACACCGGAGGCATCGAGGGTGATGGTTCCGGCGAGTTCACCGACGTTGAGCGCCACGGCGCTACCTCCTTCGAGAGTGCTTGGGTTCGGGAGGTGCGAAGTGCCGTGCGACGCGTGAATCTGCGGACAGGAGGCCGTACAGGCGGATCAGGAACCAGCGCCACGACCGATCGCGCATGACGCCGCAGGAGAGGTCGAGGCCGTACACGTCGTGCATGTCGGCCTCGACGAGCGGCCACTGTTCGAGCAGGGCCTCGCGGGTTATCTGCGGTGCGCCTTTCCGCTCCGACCGTTGCGGCGTGAGCCCGCCTTCGTACCACTCGTAGAGCCCCGTGACCGGGTCGTATTCGCCGCAGCCGACGCCGAGGCGCCGTTGGTCTGCGATCGACGGACCTGCCGGTTCGGGGCCAGGAGAGAAGGGTCGCCACCCGCAGCCCAGTAGGCGGCCGCGTTCTCACGGCTAGAGGTGATCCACACGACAGCGGTCATCGCGATGTGCCGGAAGCGGGTCCAGGCGACGTGGGAAATGATCTCGTCGTAGGCGTCGCCGAGGGCGAGCCGGAACAGGTCCTTCTCCTCGTCGTCGTTGAGGATCTCCTCGTCGGCGGGCGCACCTCCCAGAGCGAGGCGGGCGGCCATGGTGGTGACCTGGTCGATCCGCAGGCCGTCCTCGGCGGGCGGCGACGGAACCTTGAAGATGCGGGTCTGCCCGTCCTTGCAGCGCACCGGCAGCTCCAGCCAGTCATCGAGGAAGTCGCCGAGCGCCTCGAACTGTGCGGCCATCAGGGCGTGACCACGAGCGGGTTGGCGATGGTCTCCAGCGGGCCGTCGCCGGTGAACGTGATCTCCACCTGTCCGAGGTCGGTGGTTTCGCCGCCGGACTCCGCCCACTCGGGGATGGCCTTGCCCTCGTACGCCTCCGGCAGGCCGTTGCGGTCCATGTACCGCAGGTGGATCAGGTTGGCGGAGCCGTAGGCGTAGTGCGCGAGCCGGATCGCCTCGTGGACGGGGTGGTACACCTTCGTCTGGTCGTTGATCTTCCGGTTGATCGTGACGGACACCTCCCACGCCTGACCGGTCTTCGTGTTCCCCGCCCAACCGTCGGAGTCGTAGTCCGAGCTGTCCTCGATGTTCGGCTCCGAGGAGGGCTGGAACTCCACGACGCCCGGGCACAGCTTCCAGTCCGGTGTCGCTTCCGTCCCGACGTTGACCTCCAGGCGCCAACGCCGGGCGAGCGCAGTGACGTTCGTTTCCACAGGTGTGGACATAGGGGTGCTCCTATTCGTGCTGGTGGGGGCCCGGCCGAGAGGTCCGGAAGTAGTAGTTCGAGGTCAGTTCCATGCGGCCGTGCGCGTCCTGCCCGATCCACGCCTGCGACTGGCGCCACGACAGCGCCACGTCCACGCCGCCCGCGCTGTAGTGCTCGCGCATGTGCAGCACGCCGAAGACCGCGTCGGCGAGGTCGGCGATCGCGTCCGGGTCCCGGCCGGCACGCATGCGGATCTGCACGCCCGTGATCACGTCCGTGCCGCCGCCGTCCTCGACCGGGTAGTCGGTGATCCCGAGCGCCCGCTCCGGTGTGGCCGGCATGACGCCGCGGAAGATTCCGGTGTCCGGGTCGGAGATCACTGCGTCGGGCCGGTAGACGCCGACGCCGGCCTCGATGAGGAGGCCGGCGATGCCGCCGAGGAGGCTGCTCGTGTAGCTCACCGCAGGGCCCGCCTGACCTGCGCGGCGATGAGCGCGGCGACCTGCCCGCGGTTCTCGTTGAGCGGCTGCTCCAAGTACTTGGCCTGTCGCCCGGGTGCGTGCCGGTAGTCCATTTCCTCGTGCTGGCGGACGGCGTACGGGGTGTCGTAGGAGACGGCGGCTGTCAGCGTCCCCTCGTCGACGGAGGCGGTGCCGGAGTGCTGGAGCGGTCCCTCGTCGAGGGGGACGACGGCCTGTGACTCGGTGAGGACATGCTCGGCCGCGAGGTGGAGGCCGCGGGCGGAGGCCGCGCGGATGGCGTGCTCTGCCGGGGCACCGTTGAAGTTCAGTCGGAAGCGTTGGGCCACGGCAGGGCCTCCCTATTCGAGCTGGATTTCCACGTGGTCGGGGGTGCGCAGGCGCCCGCCCGCGCGGTCCTTGAGCTGGATGACCTTCGTGATGCGGCCGCCCGCCGTGGTGACGCGGGACAGCGGTGGCGCGTCCACGCCCCGCCGCGCGTAGGCGGTCGAGGAGGAGGTGACGGTGTCGCCGCCGGGTGAGCGGACGGCGCGGGTCTGCTCGTCGAGGAAGCACCGCACGCTCACGGGCGGCCCGTAGATGGGGCCCTTGGAGCCGTCGCCCTCGTACGGCTCCAAGGTGATCGTGTGGACGAGGAGCCAGCCAGGGATCCGCCCCATCACCAACCCCCGGTGACGACGCCGATGCGGAACTTGTCCGCGGGCAGCACGGCGAGCGCGCGCACCAGGCGGGGCGCGTAGTACGACGGGCTGCTCCTGTTGTCGCCTGCGCCGAACTGAAGGCTGAGCGAGCCGAGGGTGACGCCCTGGAGCGGGCCCGACACGTCGGTCTCCTCGCCGACCTCGCCCCAGAACTCGACCTGCGCGCAGACGGCGGTGGCGAATGCCTCGCTGACCACCGGGTCGGCGGGCATGCCCTCGGCGTCCGTGTCGTAGAACGCCGCGAGCAGGAAGTCGGCGTCGAGGAGCTGTGACGCCTGCGCGAGGAGGCGTTCCGCGCCGGCGGGCGGATCAGTGCCGAGATACTCGGCGAGCTGTGCTGTCGTCGCGTACACGCGGCCGGGCATGCGTCACCCCCAAATGGCGTGCAGATAGGGCGGCTTACGCGTCGCCGTAGCGCTCGACGAGCTGGTCCTTGGTGAGCGTGTCCAGCTCGTCGTTCTCGTCGGCGTCCTGCACCTGTGCGCGCGCGTACGCCAGCCACTCGGATTTGTTCGCGCTCTTGGACGGCCGGCCGTCCTGCTCGTCGGCCGGGCCCTTGTCTTCCGGTGCGGCCTCGGTGTCGAGGCGTTCCCAGTTCGGGAGCATCTCCAGGCGCGCGTCCGGGTGCTCGTACTCGACGACATCGCCGGTGTTGTTGTTGCGGTACTTCGGCATGAGCCCTCCCGGGCCAGATCAGGGCAGGCATGCGGAGGGGCGCCAGGCCGTCACGCCCGGCGCCCCTCCAGCCACCCACCACCCCAGTGAGGATCAGGCCGCGTCGGCGCCCTTGATGAGGACCGCGCGGTTCGCGTCGAGGGTCTTCGTGCCGTACAGGCAGTCGACCGACACGACGGTCTGCTTGTACTTGATGTCGTAGTCGTAGACCACGCGGAGGGCGAACCCCTTGTAGTTCATGATCGTGGCGTCCTGCGCGCCCGGGGGGACCTCCAGCGTCCGCGTGACGAGCGCGAACGCCGTCTTGTGGAACGCGACGTTTTCCTCGGTCGTCGGCTGACCAGCCGCCGGAGTGCCCGCCGGGCCCGGGATGTTCTGCGTCATGTACGGCGCGAACCCGGAAGCGTTGGCGCCGAACTGGGCCTCGGTCAGGCCCACGGTGTCGCCCCGCTGGTCGGCCGCACGCCAGATCTTCTCGGCCGTCCAACGTGCCTTGGTGCGAGGCCCGACCACGACGCGGCGCTCCGCCGCCGGAACGCTCTTTGTGTCCAGGAGTGCCCCGGCCTCGATGAGAACCCGGGAGTCGGACCACGGGTACTTCCCGGCCGGGTAGTTGTAGTTTTCCCCGTCCGTGTTCTCGGAGACGGGGCCGACCGTCTGAGAGATGTCGTCGCGCAGTGCGAGGAGGTCGCGGTCGATCTTCTGCGCCATGGCCTCCATGGCGGGGTCGAGGAGCTGCGTGGCGAAGTCGTTGATCTCAAGCGTGAGCTGCTCGGTCGTGACCGCGAATGACACGTCGGGCAGGTGGTTGAGAACCACCGGGAACCCGGACTCCGTCGCGTTCTGGGGCACGATGCCCGTGGCCCGGTTGAACTCGTTCGCCGTGAACGTCGCGGGCTTGCGGACGGTGATCGTGTCGCCCTGGCTTCCTGCGAAGTCGGACTCGTAGTCGCGGTGTACGAGCTGCGCCATGTGCGTGGTCTCGTACAGGGTCGCGAGCGCGCGCGTCGCGATCAGGTCGGGGGTGAGGAACGTGTTGGCCATGAGGGGCCCTCTCTACGGTCAGCCAGCGCGCGACTTCCGTCGCGCTTCCCGCTGGGCATCGATGCTGTTCGTGGGCGTGCGCTTCTCGGTGCTGCCGGAGAAGTCGCTCGATGTGCGCGCGGGCGCCTGGCTCGCGGCCTTGAGCTTGGGGTTGTCGGTCACGGCCTGCTTGATCGCGGCGTTGACCTTCTTCGCGAACTCCTCGTCGCCCGGGTCGAGATCCCCGATCGACTTCAGGAACGTGCGGGAGTCGGTGAGCGCGTCCGGGTCGGCCCCGTGCTTGGCCGCACCCCGATAGACGGCCAGCTCGACCGCGGTCTCGCGGTGAGCAGCGGTCGCCTGCTCGATCTGCTGCTTCAGCACCGCCGGATCCGGAGGCGTCTTGTCGTCGTCCTTGATCAGGCCGAGCGCCTTGCCGAGCTCCTGCACGATCTCCGTACGTGCCTCGTCCGCCGCGGACTTCTTCGCCGTGGTGCGGGCCTTCGCGGCTTCACCGTTCGCCGTCTTCAGCTCCTTCTGGAGCCGGGCGATCGTGGCTGCCGGATCGTCGTCGCCGTCCTTCTTCGCGGGCGGCTTCGGCTTCGGCTTGTCGTCCTTCCCCTTGGCGTCGGAATCTCCAGCGTCGTCGTCGCCGGTCCCGCCGGCGTCGTCGTCTCCGGAAACGTCCGTGCCCTCGTCGCTACCGCTGTCGTCGCTGTCGGATCCGGAGTCGTCTCCGTCCCCGCCGTCGGCGTACAGGTAGGGGGCGAAAGGGGCGTGCCCGTAGGGGTGTGCCCACCCTTCGCCGTCGAGGGCGCGGTGGCGGGCGAGAGTTCGCTTGTTCATGCGTGCACTCCTGGTGCGCGTAGAGGTGGGCCCCGCACCCGGCGGGACCTGTCTGCATGCCGGAGCGCGCCAGGCGCACCGGACGTGTGTGGGCCCGGATCCGGGCATGAAAAAAGGCCCGCACCAGGCGGGCCGTGAAGTGGGCTGATCTCAGCCGAGGTTGACCGGGCGGGCCTTCGCGTAGCCGCGCACCCACGCCGTACGGCGCAGGTCACCAGCGGGGTACGGGCACGTGGACGGCGGAGCCTTCTCGCGGCCAGCGGCCAGCCCTTCGCCGAGCGCGCGTACGAGCTGCTCGCGGGGCATAGCGGCCTCCGGGTCAGAGTCGGTTCTGCTGGTCACTCCGGGCCTTGCGGGCGGTACTCGCGGCGTCGCTGGCCTGTCCGGTGACCATCTCGGTGTACTCGGCCAGAGTAGTGCGCGGGTTGTCCGCCCACCACCGTTTCAGGTCTTCTGAGGCGCGCGCGTAGGCGACGTGTGACGGGCCCGTGAAGAGGCTGCCCGGGTCGATGCCTGCGGCCTTGGCCTCCCGGCTCAACAGGTAGCCGTTCGTGGCGTCCTCGGCGGCCATGTACTGCGCCCACACGTGCTCGTCGTACATCTCCCGTATCTGCTTCCGGGTGTACGCGCCGCGCGCCGTCTGCTGCTCCGCCTCCCGCTCGGCGATCCACCGCTCCGTCGCCGTCATGCCCGCATACGGGTCCGGGAGATCGTCGACCAGATGCGACCAGTCGTCGACGTCGCCGAGCGGGCCGAGGGCCTCGTCGAGGGCGGCCCGGTCGGCGAGCTGGCCCTCGACCGTGTGCGCGCCGGCTGCCGCGGGCGCGGGCTCGGGCGGGTAACGGCGGTCGAGCTCGGCGGCGATCCTCGCTGCGGCCCGTTCGTCCGCGTACCGCATTGCCCAGCCGAGCATGTCGTCGCCGAACGGCGCCAGATCCGCGGCGAGTTGCCCGGCAGGGAACATCGCGGCGAGCATCTGCCGGCGGTCGGCCTCCGCGGCGATCGCGGAGAGCTGGTCGCCGCTGGCGGTGGCCGCGCGCAGGCCGAGGGCCTCATCGGACATGCCGACCAGCGTGGTGTCGATGCCGGGCATGCCGGTGTCGAGGTCGCGCCGGTCGAGTTCCGCAGCGATCCGGAGCGCCTCGTCGGGCCCCATGTCGCGCAGTGCGCGCCCGAGTTCGTCATCGGCAAAGCCGGTGAGGTCGTCGACGAGCCGGCCGAGCGGCCGGATCCGCGCGAGGAGCGCCGCATGGTCGCGGCGATCAGCCTCGTCACGGACGCGGGCGAACGCGCGGTCGTCGAGGGCGCCGGAGCGCATCGCCTGGCCGAGCTGCGTGTCGCTCATCTCGGCCGGAGTCCGGGTGTCGCCCGCGCGGAGGCGTGCGGCCTCGATGGCGTCCTGCGGCGGCCGCGTGCCGGTCGACAGGTTGGAGGCGCCGGGCTGCTCGCGGTAGCGCTTGCGCATCAGCTCCGGGTGGTTGTCCAGGTGCTCGCGCATGGACTTCTGCCAGCCGCGCACGCGCGCCTGTGCGGCCCGCTTCGCTGCCGGGTCGACGGCGGATGCGGCGCGCAGCTTGTACTTGCGGATGTGCCGCTCGATCTCGCGCTGCCGCTGCGTCGCCTCGTACCCGTCCGGATCCGTGGCCGCATCCTTCGGCGGCACCGTGAGGCCCGGCAGGTAGGCGCCCACGGTGTGCCTGCAGTTCGGGTGTTGCAGCCCCGCCATACGCGCCTCGTCGACGGTGCCAGCCACGTCGACGCGAACCATGCGGCCGTCCTCGGTGGCGTGCTCGACCTCGACCGTGCGCCGCCCCGACGGGCCGGACAGGGCGAGGATCTTGCCCTCCCACGGGCGACACAGCGGGCACTCGTGCGGCGAGTTCGAGACGATGACCAGGTCGACGCCGGCCGCGGTGAGCTGGTCGGCGTGCGCCTCGACAGCGGCCCGGCCCACGGCCGTACGCGTCGCCATCTCCGCATAGGTAGGCATCGACCACGAGCGCCCGGCCCGGTCCATGAACGAGGCGATGCCCCGGTCGGTGAACCGCTGCACGGCCTGCTGGGTGGCCTGCCTGCGCGTGTCGACGCCCATGAGCGGGGTCGCCGCTGACTGCGCGATCACCTGCCGGTAGACGTCCTCGACGCCGCGGAGGATCCCCCGGTGCGAGGCGGTGACAAGTTCGTTGGCCTCGATGGCGAGGCGGTCCACGCGGCGGGTGCCCGGCGTCTCCTCGGCGATCCGGCGCGCATCGTCGTCGTGGAGCGCGCCGAGTTCGAGGATGCCCGCGCGGGCGCCCACGTTGTACGCCTCGGCGACTGCGTCATGGATCTCCAGCGAGGTCGCCTTGCCGAGCTCGTCGACGACCGCCTGAGCGCCGCGGCGCAGGGCTTGGATGTCGGCGAGCTTGGCCTCCATCCAGTGCGGTGCGTCGATGCCGTCGGCGAGCCGTCGGGCCACCATGGCGAGGAGCCGCTCCTCGGCGGCCGCGTACAGGTCCCGTACCCCCGCGGACAGGTCTTCGGCCATCCACGGGGACACCGGCATCCCGTACCCCCTACGGCAGGTCGCCCATCTGCATCGGGTCCGGCACCGCAGTACCGGACTCGGCTTGGATGAGGGCGACTTCGGCCTGTACCTGCTTGTCGTCCCACTCGGGATGCACCATGCGGACGAGGGTGTCGGTCGACGTTGCCTGCGCGCGGCGCAGTACGTCCGCCGTATTGGCCAGGCTGAGCGGATCCTCCTGGACGGAGTCCTCGAACTCGATGTTCGGCCGCTGCGCCTGCACGCCGGTGCCGAACACGAACGCGTCGACCGCGAGGAGCGCCTCGACTGAGTGCGCCAGTTCGGGCCGCCACCGGAGGATCTTCCGGCCGCGCGTCGTCATCGAACGGCGCTCCTTGGCCACGGTCTCCGTCGCGGTCACCGCGATGTCGCCGCCGAGCCCGAACGTCTGCCCCGAGTAGCCAGCACTGCGGAGGATCTGGTTCACGAGATCCTCGGCCGTGTCCCGATGCTCCTGCACGCGGATTGCGAACTGCGCCACCGTGAGCTGCGTACCGGAGTCGCCACGCGCCAGCATCTCCAGCCCCGCGAACGCCTCTTGATCCGGATTCCACGACGCGCCGCGCCCCGGTCCCTGCGACTGGAGGTACGCATTCGGCACGAGGATGCGGCCCTTGCCGAGGCGGATGTCCCGCATCCACGACGAGTAGGTTTCGTCGAGCGCGTCCATCAGCGGCTCGACGCCGTCAAGGTCGGAGCGGCCGAGGTCGGCGAGCCGCGGCCGGCACCGCCACCGGCGGGACGCCTGGTTGGGGATGTACGACACGTCGAGCAGGGGGTAGCCGGTCTCGATCGCGCCCTGGTCGTTGACGATCTCGGCATAGCCCTCGGTCGCCGGACTGTCCTCCAGCGGCACCGGCCGGCCGAGCTTGTCGCGGGTGCCCTGGTAGAGGCCGTGGAGGATGACGCCCGGCTCGTGCCGTTCCAGGTGGCGCCAGACTTGGCCGTCGTCTTCGCCGACTACCCGCCAGAACGTGACGGCGCTGAGCTTGCCCCACGTGAACTCGGGGACTGCGCGGTCGGCGTGCTCGGCGACGAGCCAGGGACGGTCGGCGATGTCGATGTCGTAGACGGGGCGCAGGTACACGCCGCCGAGCGCGGCGCCGACTTCGGCCGCGGTCTGGAGGGTGGCGAGCATGCCGTCATCGGCCAGTTCGTCGAGCCGGGCCTGCGTCGCGGTGTCCTCGACGACGAGCTTCGGCGGCTCGGAGAACAGGAGGTCGGCGGATCCGCCGCAGAGGTCGCCCGCGATCGGCACGTGCATCTTCGTACGGCGTTCGCCGGGCGCGGTCGGGGTGCCCCACCACCAGCGGGCAATGCGGCCCACGACGCCGCCCGCGTACTGCATGCGCTTGGGGTCGGGGCCGCCGCCGGTGCTGCCGCCGTAGAGCTGCTCCAGGCGGTCGGGGTCGCCGGACCACCAGGAGTCCCAGGTGTGCATGGCGTCGAGGGCGGGACCGAGGTGCGGGGGCGGCCACACGGTGTCACTCGTGGGCAGCGGCATCCGACACCTCCTCGGTGAGTTCGGCCTCCAGTTGGCCAGCGCAATCGCGGAGGAACGCAATGAGTTGGCGCCGTACGTCCCGCTCGGTGACGGTGCCGTCGATCACCGGTACCGCGAGGTCGCCCCAGTGGCCTTCGTGCTCACCGACGCGGACGTGAACGGGCATGCTGATCTCTGCCGCCATCAGGCGCGCTCCCGTTCCATCAGTAGGTTCGCCATGCCGAGCCACGACCCGGCGAGGTCGTCGAGCCGCTCCATCAGGACGAGGTTCGTTTCCCCTTCGGCGTGCCGTAGGAGCCGGGCCGCGTTTTCGATCGCCGCCTCCGGGGTCATCGGCGGTGGCTGTTCTCGGCTCACGCGGCGACCTCCAGTCGGGTGGGCAGGTAGGGCCGCCACAGGGCCTCGGTCGTACGGATGCCGTATCGGAGCGCGTCGCAGCTGTGGTCGTTGTCCTTGATGGGCTTGTCCTCGCCGCGCTCCGCTGCCGCGTCGTCCCACGAGTAGCCGGGCAGTTCGTCGATGAGGCCGCGTGCCGACTCGTGTACGGCGAGATCACCGGTCGCCAGGAGCGACGACACGGTACGGATCCCGTCGAGCACGGTGTTGTCGGCGGCCGTCACACCGCTGACGCCGTCGCGGTGCAGCTGCTCGATGTACGACGACGCGGACGGGTCGACGATCGTCCACTCCGGGGCGACGCCGACGACGTTGCTCTCCGGCTGCGGCACTCGGGCCAGCCACGCCCGTCGGGCCTTGCTGTACTCGGCGTCGGTGAGCGAGCGGCGTTCCATCCGCGAGTCCCACCGGAACTCGCTCGCCACGTACAGCCGCGATCGTCCCGTGCCCGGGTCCCGGCCGATGCCGAACAGGAGGTCGGCGTACGGGTTCACGGTGCCGTAGTCGATCGCATCGCACAGCCACCGCTCGATGCGCGGCAGCGTCTTGACGACGTGCTGCTCCGGATCGAACTGCTCGTAGATCGCGCCCTCGGACTGGACCCAGTGTCCGGCAATGAACCGCCGGTACCAGAGGCCGACGTACTCGGCCTTGAGTGAGGCCACGTATGCCGGGTCCAAGGCGGGGTTGTCGTCGAGAGTGAAGTGCCACTGCCTGAGGTCGAGTTCGCCGGCGCGGTCGAGGAACTCCTTCTTCAACCAGTGGCCGGGGTTGTCGGGGTTGGTCGTGGCGAGCAGCCGGGCGCCCTTCACGGAGAGGCGGCCGAGGAGCTGGTTCCAGAATCCGCGCGGCATGAGCGTGGCCTCGTCGACGTAGGCGAGGCAGCACGTCATACCGCGGAGCCGTCCCTCGGCCCGTGAATCGGCGGCGCCGATGAGGTGGATAGTGCGGCCGAGGATCGTTGCGGTGGTCGCGCCACGGGTGTGCACGACGAGCTTTGCGACCGGGCCGAACAGGGCCTCGTCCTGGAGCGGGTCCAACACGTTCCGCTCGATCGTCTGCAACGACCTGCCCACGATGATTATCAGCCCCGAGGCGGGGGCGACCGACACGGCGATCAGGAACGCGACCAACGAGGCGATCGTCTTGCCCGAACGGATAGCGCCGTGCCACACGTTGATGCGCGCCTGCGCGCCCGCGATGGAACTGATCTGCTTCCGTGACAGGGGCAGCGAGTCGAGCATCAGCCCTCCCCGCTGTCGTCCTCCCCAGACGGCTCCTGAGCGGCCAGTCGGGACAGTCCATCGGCCAGCGAGCCGAGCATCGACCGGGCCGCCATGACGTTGGTCTCGTCGACCTCTGGCGGGATCAGCTTCATCGACTTCTCGATGGCGATGCCGGCTGCGGCCATCAGTGATTTCTTGGCGTCCGCGGGCGGCTCGTCGACGTCGTGCTCGGTGTACGTGTTGTCCTTGCCGCCGATGTTGAACACCTTTGAGGGCGTCCAGAGTTGCTCGGTGAGGCGTTCGGCGTCGCCTTGGAGGGCCTCGGCGAGCATGATGCGCCGCTCTTCGAGGTCGGCCTTCCGTGCGCGCGTGGCCTCCTCCGTCAGGGTGCGATCGAAGGACAGGTCCATTCGCGCGGCGTACACGCTGATGGTGCGGAGGCTGCGGCCCATGGCGCGGGCGATGGCGTTGCGGCCAAGGCCCTGCCGGTGGAGTTCCCGGAGCTGCGTGAGTTCGGCCTCGGTGACCGTGTGGGTGTACTGGTTCGGCACAGGGTCACCTCCTCGGGACATGCGGGAGCCCGGCCGCGGGGACGTGTGCGGCCGGGCTCGTCAGTGGGGTCGGTCAGGCTTTCCAGCCGGCGTCGAGGCAGGACTGAGCGAAGGTGTCCGCTGCGATCTGCCACGACCCGTCGGAGCCGCCCGCGCCGCGGGCGAGCACCTTGCCGTTGTCGGCGATGTTCTTGGTGTACGACTTCGGCGCCCACTTGTTGACCTTGTGGGCGAGGTCGAGGCGGGCCTGTGTGGTGTCCGCGCTCTGGTAGTCCTTGGCGAAGTCGTCGCAGGCGAACTTGCCGGCATCGTCGAGCTTGTTCGGGTTGGCCTTCTCGGTGGCGCTTGCCTTCGGCTTGTCGGTGGCGCTTGCCTTGGGCTTGGCGTCGCCGTTGTCGACGGACGAGCAGGCGGTGAGTGCGAGGGCCGCGGTGACGAGTAGGCCGGCGGCGGTGGTGCGGCGGTTCATGGTCCCCCCAGGACGGGTGTGCTGAGGGGCCATCATCGCGGCGTGTGGTGTAAGTGGGAATGCCCGTTGCGGACCTTTTGTGGGTTTGCCTGTTTCCGGGCATGCCAAATCTGCGGCCCACTATGGGGCATGATCCACGCGAACGTCAAGCAAAGTTGAGGTTCGCGTGGAGATGCTCCTGGGGGCCCGGGGTCAAGCCAAAGACACCTGTACTGATGCCAGGCGCTCACGCGTCACGGCAGAGTACGCGGCGGAGTGCTCGATGCCGACGAACGAGCGCCCCTCCTCGAGAGCGGCAACCCCGGTAGTGCCCGCGCCGGTGAATGGGTCCAGCACCGTTCCCCCTCGGGGCACGATACGTACGAGCTCCCGCATCACATCGACGGGCTTCTGTGTGATGTGGCGCCGCCGGGCGCCGCGGGGCTGGCTGCCGGTGAAGTGCCCGGGGAGATAGACGGGCTCGTCGCCGGTGAAGACCGGGCCGTTGCTGCCCCAGACGATGAACTCGCACTCCTGTCGCAGACGGCCAGGCTGGGGCCGCGCGGTGGGCTTGTGCCATACGGCGATGCCGCGCCAGGTGTAGCCGGCAGCCTGTAGGGCGTCGGTGGTGACGGGAAGTTGGCGCCAGTCGGTGAAGACGAGGGCGGCGCCGCCGGGCCGAGTGAGCCGGTGGCATTCGGCGAGGATCAGGGAGAGCCAGGCGAGGTAGGAGCGTTGGTCGCGGTTCTCGCCGGTGAAGTCGCCGAGGTCGTGCCCGTGGTTGCGGCCGGCTTCTGTGAGGTACTTCGCTCGGGCGGTGCGGGCGGTGCGCTCGGTCATGGTGCGGCCGCCGCTGTTGTATGGCGGGTCGCAGATGACTGCGTCGACTGGAGTGTCGAGAGCAGGAAGCAGGGTGAGGGCGTCCCCCGTGTGCAGTGTCCAGTTGGGCATGGTGGCCTTTCGCTGGGTCGCGTGCGCTGGGATGCGAGCGAGTCATTAGCGGTGGCCTGGCAGCGTGATCGTTCTTCTCAGGTAGTTGCCCATTGAAACCTGTTGGAACGCGAAGGCCCCGCCGCGACGGGGGATGCACGGCGGGGCCTCACTGCCGGGCACAACCCGGCGTGCGCGTTCAGTGTGGCGGAGCTACTGCTTCGGCGCACCCGGAACGGGCTTCTCCTCTACGGGGTAGTACCCGCCCCGCGAGGCCCGGTACTCGGTGGCGTTCTCCGTGTCGGTCTCCGCGCGCTTCGGGTCGCGTATCGGCATGTCCTTGGGCAGTGGCACGATGGCGCTCCTGTCTCGTGAATCGGGATGGGTGAACCGGGGCGGTCGGGCGCCTGGCAGCAGTCGGCCGCCCCGGGGCTTATGGGTTGGTCAGCGGCCCCAACAGTTCGAGAGGACCAGGGCGAGCAGCACGAGCACGGCGAGACAGCTCCCGTTGGGGAGCCAGCCGTCGCCGCGGCCGGCCGCGTGGACGTGGTCGATGCCGTCGCCGTCGATGGGCCGGTGGCCGCCGTGCGCGGCATCGCGGTGCGCCTGTTGGTCGGCCTCCGCTTCCGTCTTGGCGTCGCGTCTCTCGGGCGCCTCGGTGCGGCACTGGGCGCAGCGGTACAGGTACGGCACGAGGTGCTCCAGGGGTTGCTACTACGGGCCGCTACGGGTGTAGCGGGGGCTGCTACATGGCTGGTCAGGGACGTAGCTACGGCGGTAGCTACACGTCAGGGGCCGGATCGGTCGCCTCGTCGGGAGAGGGGGCGAGAGCGGCCTCCAGGTCGGCCCGGTACACGCCCCGGTTGACCCTCCCTGCGGCGTTCCGTACGGAGGGGCGGAGGGGCACGCGGAGGGCCGCGAGCTTGGCCTCGACGTCGGCCCGCGACGGGGGCTCCTGCCCCGCCTGCGCGGCCCCCTTTTCGAGGTGCTCCAGGAGGGTCTTGAGGTGCACCCCGCGGGCGTCCCCGATGAGGTGTTGCAGGAGGCCGAGGAGCGGCTCGATCGGGGGCTCCTCGACGGCCTCGGCGTCGGCCCGCTTGGCGGTGCCGCGTCGCTCCTCGACCCGCTCGGCGAACTGGTTGATCGCGGACCGGGGAACGAACAGGCCGACGACCGTGAGGAGCACCAGGGGTACGGCGATGAGGACCCACCCGCGGTAGTAGGCGCAGGCCCACACGGCGAACACGTGCCCCCAGTACGTGGCGGTGGCGCCAAGGCGGGCCGTGCCCCAGGCGAACCACGCCTTCACGGCATGGACCAGGGCGGCGGGGAGCGAGAGAGCTTTCCCGTCCTCCTGCTCCTCCCCAAGCTCCTGCTCCTCGACGTCCTGCTCGGCCTCCTCGACGGGCTCCGGCTCCGGGGCGGCCGGCTTCTTACGCAGGCTGATGTGCATCACTGGAGACCGATCCGCGCGTTCTCGATCGCGTCCGCGAGGTAGGTCCAGTTCCCGCCCGCGCCCTGCGCGAGGTAGAAGAACACCAGCGTGACGAAGCCCAATTGCTTCGTCGACAGCTTCAGATAGAGCATGACGATCGCCGTGGAGAGCGCCAGCGCCGGCATCGTGGCCCCTTTGGTCAGGCCACGCAGGAAGTTGATGACGGTACCGGCCGCGTCCGGAACGATGTTGAACGGGCCGCCCGCCGCCTTGTAGGCGCTGGCTGCGAGCATCGCGACGAGCAGCGTTGTCCACCAGCCGAGCGGCTTGAGCTTGCCGCCGCCCGGGATGCCGACGATGAGCAGCACAGTCAGTACGAGGGCGATGCCGACGGGGCCGAGGTCTCCGAACACGCGATGATCCTTAAGCGGTTGGGGCGTACAGGAGCACGCCAGCGAGGGCAGTAGCAGCGGGAACGGAGGCCATCCAGGCGACGGGCCACCACCAGCGGCGCGACCGCCGGTACAGGGCCAGGCAGGCGAGCCCGACGACGAACCAGAAGATCGACTGAGCGTCGATGGGGCCGTGCGCGTGGATCCACGCGACGACGTCCTCGGCGAAGTCGACCCAGCCGAGCGACCAACCGAGGCCGGCCGCGGCGAGGTTGGCAGCGAGGCGGCGGATGCGGGGCGGGACGTTGTCGAGCGCGTCCATGAGGGACTGCCGCGGGTCGGCGACTGCCGGGTGTTCCTGCTTCGGCTTCTTGGTCTTGGCTCGCTTGCTGCCGGAGCGCGTCTTGAGGCGCGGGGCGCGCTTGCGCGGGGTGGGCTGCTCCTGCGGCTCGTCGTCCTCCGGATCCGGACCGGTGTCCGTGCTGGTCGCAGGTCCGATGGGTGATTCGCCGTCCGGGCCGTAGAGCCGGGTGAACCAGTCGTCCGGATCCGGGGCGGGCTGGAATCCGGCGGGCAGGCGTGCGGGCGCGGCGGGGAGCGGCTGCTCCTCGTCGGCATCCGGGCCGACGCCGTGCTTGCGGAGGATGCCGCGGATGCGCAGCTCGTCGGGTCCGGGTCGGGTGTCGGTCATGGGGTGGGCCTCTCGGCGAGGGCGTCGCGTACCTGCTCGGCGCGCGGCTGGCCAATGCGGAGTGCGGTCTTGAGGGCGCGGATCGAGGCGGGCTGTCCGCGGTGGGTGCGCCTGTACTCGGCGTCGATCTCGCGGGCGCGGTCGAGGAGTTCGGCGGGTACGTCGCCGTCGGGTACGCGGGCGTGTACTTCGTCGCGGGTACGGTCCGCGGCGAGTACGGGTACGGGTGCGGCCATCGGGTTCGGGATGGCGTCGGTGAGCGCGAGGTCGAGTACGAGGCCCTGCTCGTGCACGGCTTCCGGCTCGGGCAGTTCGGGAAGTACGGGCGCGGGGTGTACCGCGGGGTGTACCTGTGCAGGTGGGAACCCTGCTCGGGTCGCGATGCGTACCTGTGTCTCGGAGACGGGTACGCCGTACTCGCCGCACAGGGCGGCGATCTCGGCCGCGGTCTTCAGCGGGTGCGCGGCCCGTACTTGGGTGACGACCTCGAACGGGTCGAGGCGTCGGAGTTCGGCGCCGGCCACGCCGAGCGGGGTGGGCGGGTGCGGCTCGTCGAGTACGGGTGTACTCGCCCACGGCGACACCAGAGGTACGGTCCGCAGCTCCGCCGAGGTACGGCGGGCGGCGAGTTCGAGGAGGAGCCGGTGACGCTGCGCCCCGTCGATCCCGACGCAGGCGCGGGCGACCGCGGCAGCGAGTCGGGCTCGTCCCCACGCACGGAGGTGGCGCCGGGACGCGAGGCGTACGGCGCGCGCGGTGGCCCGGTCGCGGCTGATCTGCTCGGCGGTGCGGTCGCGGGTGGCGAGGCCGAGGCGGGACAACATCCGCTCGCGCAGCTCGCGGCCGATGACGGGGAGCAGCCCGGAGGACAGCGCGGCCGGGCGGGCGACTCGGATCTCCAGGCCCATGGCGAGGTGCCAGAGCATGCCGGCCATGACGGGGCCGATGACGGCGCGGACGGTGCCGCCGACGATGCCGGACTCGGCGTAGCAGGGGATGACGAGCACGGCGGTGATGAGCCACATGAGGACGCCGGGCACGCCGCCGGTGCCCGCCTTGGCGTCGGTGGTGGTCGCGGCTTTGTGGGCGCGCGCCATGATCCCGCAGGCGAGGAGGGCCAGTTCGGCCGCGGCGAACATCGCGGCCCGCTCGGTGGCGTCGGCCATGTCGAGCCAGTTCTCGGCGAAACGCCAGCTCGTGTCGCCGGAGTAAGCGGTGCAGACGAGGGCCCCGGCTGCGGCGACGAGAACGGCGGCGGGCGGGAACCTGAACGCACGGATCGCGTCCGCCGCATGCCACAGGGCCACGGCAAGGAAGGTGACGACGACGACCGCGAACACTGCGGTGATGGCGGCCGGCCAAGGGTTGGCGACCGCCCACTCGGTGAGCTGGTCAACGATCACTGGTGCTGCTCCAGAGATGAGGAGGCCGGGCCCGCACCGGGGGTGAGGCGGGCCCGGCCGGTCAGTGGGTGGTGATCCAGACGACGGCGAAGACCCCGGCTGCGAGGCACGCGACGATGCCGAGGAACTCCCAGGGGCTGCCCCTCACGCGAGCACCGCACCGATCACGGCGGCCACGGCGAGGACGCACAGCAGGAACATCGCCCCGCACCCGGTCTGCGGCTCGTGGTCATAGCTGACGCGTTCTTGGATCTCGCGCTGGGAGCGGCCGCGGTCCGAGTTCCGGGGTCGGTTCCAGGTGCCGCCGAAGGTGTCCGGCATCAGGTGGCCGCCTGCTCGTTGCCGTGCGCGCGGGCCTCGGCGAGCTGGTCGCGGGCGGCGGCCTGCTGCGCGGGGTTCTGCGCCGTGGCGTAGTCGGCGGCGGCCTCCTGGTGGAGCGCGGCGACGCGTGCGGCTTCATCGGGCGGGGACTGATCGGTACCGTTGGGCATGCCTGCCTCTTCGTGGAGTTGAAGGTGGGCGCCCCCGGCCCATATGGCGTTCCAGCGCCGGGCCGGGGGCTTTGTGCATCAGCCGTGCCGGGCTGCTTTCACGAATGTATGGGACCCCATACACTCGTGGCAAGCGGCCCGCCCAATCGAGATGAGGCCGGGTGTGACCGAGGAGGCTCAGCGGGTGATCGAAGCCATGAACGCGGTGGAGGCGATTGCCGATCCGGAGGTGCGCGCCAGGGCTATCGGCGAGGTGCTCGCGGATCAGGCGGCGAGGGCGCAGCGTTGGCGGGAGGATCGGCGGGCGGTTGTACTGGAGATGCGGGCGCAGGAGCCGCCGGTGTCGTATCGGAAGATCGCGGCCACGCTCGGGGTGTCGCTGCGGACGGTGCAGGACATCGAGGTCGGCTATTCGGGGTCGGGAAAGAATCGGCCGCGCAAGGAGGAGTCTTAGCGGTGGATGATCTCGTGCGGTGGCTCGGTGCTCAGCTCGACGAAGACGAGCGGATCGCGCGGGCGACCCTGTGGGACGACGACGCCGCTCTTGGTAGCGGCCGCTGGAGGTCCTACGATCGCGGGCCTGGCTTCGTGCATCGTGAGGCACGCTGGGTCGTCATCGACGGGGCTGACGAAGGCGTCGTGGACTACCGGCCGCAGGCAGCGGACGACGAGGCCGTGGCACGGCACATCGCCGAGCATGATCCGGCGCGGGTGCTGCGTGAGATCGACGCCAAGCGGGAGATCCTCGCGACCGTTCAGCTGCATCTCGATGCAGCGACGTCCACCGACTCCATGCTGAGCGGCCCGGCGAAGATGGGGCTCGTCGCGCTGCGACCGGTGGTGAAGGCGCTCGCTTCCCCGTACACGGAACGGCCCGGCTTCCTCGATGAGTGGCGCCCCTAGGACTGTCGCAGTTGAGCCCCCGCCCCGGCTGGGTGCGGGGGCTTCGTCGTGCCCGCCGCGCCCCGTCGTGGGGCGCGGCTTAAGATCCGGTTCGTGGCGATCGAACTTCCGGATGACCTGACCAAGCTTCAGCGCGCGGCCGACGACGAGGGCAAGAAGCTGGAGCACCTCGACGGCGACGAGCTCACGGCACAGCGCGAGCTCTGGTTCGACAAGGTGGCCGAGGCTCAGGCCGCGGTCACTGCGCACGCCAAGGACAACGGCCTCAGTCGGTTCGACGTCGAGAAGCAGCTCCGGCAGATCACCCGGCACCCCCCGAAGCCGGAGTAGGCCACTCGCGGAGCGGCCACTCCCGCCCGTCGTCCCACTCGGTGAGGAGCAGCCGCGCACTCGCGTGCTCCTCGTGCTGCGCCCGGAGCCCGTCGAACTTTCGGTCGGCCGTATCCGGGTCGTCCCACCAGCCGTCCAGGATCCGCGCGCCGTCGCGGTCGAAGGCGACGTGGTAGCGGCCGGGCGGGGTGTAGGTCACAGGTCGCCGCCGCAGTGCGGGCACATGCGTCGGCGCCTCCAGCCGCGCGTGCGGATGTCGATGCCGCGCTCGCGCATCTTCTTGAGTTGGAGGCTGATCGTCGAGGGGGTGACGCCGACGGCGTCGGCCAGCTCGCGCACGCTCGGCTCGCCTTCGAGCTTGAGGAGCAGCTCGCGGTACGCCTGCTCGATGCCGGCCTGTCGCATGTCGGCGGGCTGCGAGTGGATGGTGCGGGACATGGTCACCCCCGGAGGCTTGGCGATCACTTCCCTTCAACTAGAGCACGTGTTCGATTTATTCGGCAACGAAGCGTGCGACCTGCGAGCCTCGCCCGGCAGGTGCACCCTGGAGGTATGGCGAGCGCCCCGATAGTCGTGCACCCGCCGCTCGGCACGGGCGGCCGGCGCCTCGTCGCGCGCGGGCAGATCCTCGGCCTCGCACACTCCGATCACGACGTCGTGGAGTTCCTGCGCCGGGCCGGGCTGGAAGGCGCCGAGGAGCTGCTCGATGATCCGTCGTGGGTGAAGTGGCGGGGCGGGCGCGCGCACCACTACGAGGCGGCATAACCCGAGGAGGAGCCATGGCTTACGAGTTCGACGAGAAGCCACCTCGCTGCCAGCTCTGTGGGCGCCCCAAGGTCGAGGTCTCGCGCCGCACGGATCCGGACGTGCCGGATGTCGAGCAGGACTGGGTGTGTCCGGTCCATCGCGGACGTGCGGACGAGCCTCCCTCAGGGGAGTGACGGCACCCTCGCCGCGAGGTTCCCGAGCAGGTAGCGCGCGAGCTCGACGTCAGGCTCGTGCCCGTCGCGGATGTCGGCGAGGAGCCCCATCAGCTCGTGTGCGTCATCGAGGCTGAGCACAGGGAGCAGCGGGGCGGGCGGCGGGGGCACGAAGGTCACGTCGTCGAGGTCCACGACTGGATAACGCGCCCCACTAGCCGGCAGTCACTCGATGCCTACTCTGCCGTGGCGGAGATCATCCCGGCGTAGTCGTAGATGATCTCCTGGTCCTGCGCCACGAGGGCCGACTCACGGATGCCATAGAGCGCGAGCTGAGTCGGGTCCGGGTCGTACTCGACAAGGATCAAACGGTCGACCTTGTCGGACTTCGGCCACGGCCAGTCAAGGCCGTCGAACGGGCCACCGTAGAAGTAGATGCGGCGGGACTTGAACATCGAATACCACCTTCGTGTTATCCAGGCCCCGCGCCTAACTCCTAAGGTACAGGCCGACACTGACGCATGCTCCGGCGTCGTCAAGCGGCGACGAGTCCGCCCTCTGTCCAGATCCGTCCGCAGCCTTCGCAGTGCGCGACCGGGGCCCGGCCCTCGCCGCCGTGCATCGTGATCTCCCCACCGCACGCGCACCGTTGGGCGATCGTCCGCTGCTGCGCCGCGATGTCGAGGGCGCGCTCGACGCGCTCGGCGGCGCCGGCCGCAACCATGCCGATGCGCTTCGCGTGCTGCTCGTTGATCGGCTGGCACGGGCCGGGCCGGTATTCGACGCGGGCGCACAGCCACAGGGCGGCGCGTACGGCGTCGCGGCGGCCGGTGTGCCGCCACCTGCGCGGGTCGGCCAGATCAGCGCGGGCGAGGACGGCTTGACGCTGCCGGTCGCGGTGGGCGATGTCGGCCTCGCGCTGGCTGGCGTAGGTGGCGTGGCGTGCGGTCGGCATGGCCATCGGCGTGCGCTGTACCTGCCGTGCAATGTCGTCGGCGCAGGCGGTGAGCGCGGCCTCGACGGCGCGCATGGTGTCGAGGATGTGCAACCGGATCGGGGTGGGGCGGTCGCCGAGCTGGAGCGGGTCGCGCTCGAGGGAGCGGAGGTGCGCGGCCTGGTGGCGCTCGTACTCGAGCTGCTCGGCGTCGGCGTCGTCGAGGCGGGCGAGGTAGCCGCGGAGGCCGAGGCCGAAGGCGCCCAACTGGGTTGGGGCTCCGGCGGCTTCGCGGAGGTCCGTCCAGTGCAGCGCGACGGTACGGAGGTTGGTGGCGGTGGGGTTCATCGAGTGCTCCTGTGGTGCGTGGGGCAGGTACGGTGAGGCCACCGGTGGGGGCGTGCCTGGTCTGGGGAGATCGTGGGCGCGCCCCTTCGTGCTGTGTCAGCGGATGCTGCCGTCCTGCCGCTGGTAGCTGTGGCGTGAGGCAAGCGGCAGGGTCTTCCAGGTGGGCAGGCACTTCGGGCAGGCATCGGAACCCTGTGTGGAGGGCTTGCCGGTCTTCGTGACCATGGGCGGGAAGCGCCAACCGGCGGCGTAGGCGGCTGCCCGCGCTTCGGTGCTGCTCCGGAACGACTCGCCGTCGTTGAACGGCTTGCCACATCCGTCGCAGTGGAGGATCACGCTGGAGATAGACAGAGTGGCCACGGCTACTGCTCCTTCGGCGTGATCGTCTGTGCGTCGAGCCACGCCTCGACGTCGTTCCACCGGGCCCGAAGGTGACGCCCGACCTTGATGAGCTTCGGGCCGCCGCCACGGCTGGACCACTGGTAGACCGTGCCGAGGGGGACGCCGCAGTACTCGGCGATCTCCTCGGCCGTGGCCAATGGGCGTCGTGCGGTGTTCTCGGTCATCGGTTCCTCGCGATCTCGCAGCGCCCGGTCTCGGTGTGCATCTCGCCGCACTCGGGCCCGCAGCGCCGCATCAGCTCGGCCGTGTAGGCAGCGATGCCGATGTACTTCTCCTCGGTGGTGTGGCCGTCCCACTGCGCGCGCGGGTCGTCGGCCTCGACGTACTCGACGGCGGCGAACAGGTAGGCGTCGCGCGGCGCAATGTGCCAACTCGCCTGCCGACCGCCGATGGTGAGGTAGGCGATCTGCCATCCCGGCTCGTCGACGTCGGGCGCGGGCGCGATGACGGCGCCGGGTGTCATGGCGGCGAGGAGCGCGACGAGATGCGCGCGCTCCCGGTACGCGGCGCTGAGCTGTTCGTTCTCGGCCTCGATGCGCTCGGTCTCGGCGTCGTACTGCTTCAGTGCCTCGTCGCCGGGGCTGCGCAACTCCGTCGACGACACGAGGGCGGAGCGGATGGCGTCCATGGCCGCGTCCCAGCCTCGTTCCCACTGGGGGTCGAGGTGCTCGTCGGGCGGTCCTTGCTCGATGACGGCGATGACGCGGTGGACCTCGGCCTCGGACATGCGGGCGATCGCGGCCGTGGTGCGTGCGGCGGGGAGGACGACGCCGAGGACGGCGGTGGTGATCTCGGCGAGGAGCGCCTCGTGTTCGTCGGTCCGGTTGTGCTCCGGGTACTCGTCGAGGATGGGCTCGATGGCTGCGCGGAGTTGGGCGTGGAGCGCGGGCGTGGTCTGGGCTGCTTCGGCGCGTTCGACGCGCGCGTACAGGGCGTCGAGTTGGTCGCTGGTCATCTCGTCCAGAGGGATGCGGTTGGTCATGCGGCGCTGCTCCTCGTCGTGCGGGACGGGCAGGTCGGTTCGTGTTGCGCGCCGCGGCTGACGAACGCGTCGACGCAGCACGTGGCGTACAGCTCGCTGGTCGGGCGGCGCAGGCAACTCGGGTTGTGGGCTTGCCCGTCGGAGTGCTCCGCAAGGTGGCAGCACGCTGTGGACGACTCGATCGCTGTGAGGGTGCGGCCGAGGGCCTGGAGTTGGATGCGGCCGTGTCGGGCGTAGTCGCGGGATGCGCACCAGGCGAGGACGCCGGCCACGTAGACGACGCCGACGGCGAACCAGTACGAGCCGGTGGCGACGAGGTAGGCGGCGGTGCCGCTGCTGAGGGTGGCGGCCGCGGTGAGCCATCGGGCGGTGCGGAGGGCGGGTGTCATAGGTAGCTCCCGGTGAGGTGGAGGTCGGTGATGTGGGCGCCGGCGGGGATGCGTTGGCCGCGGAGGTCGGCGGGGAGGCCCGGCTCGTCGAGGGCGGGCTCGTCGTCGTCCTCGTCGGCTTCGTCGAGGGCGAGCTGTTCGGCGGTCACGGTGCGCGCCTTCCGGGTAGGCCGCCGCCTCGGGCGTGAGGCGGCGGGACGGGGTCAGCTGTGGGCGATGGCGGACGGCTCGGCGGGGTCGATGAGGTCCGCTATCCAGTCGGCGACGGCGGTGGCCGGCATGGTCGAGCCGCGGAGGTGGTCGCGGTTGGCGCGGATCGTCTCGGCGAGGTGGTGGGTGTACGCGTGGAGGGCTTCGTTCATCTGCTGCTCGCTGGTGTCCTCGCGGCGCATGAGGAGTAGCGCTTCGCGGGGGCCGACGCCGAGTTCGCGCGGGCAGCATCGGCGATCGCTGAGGTGGACGTTGTGGTCGGCGAACGCGGAGACGATGGCGGGGTCGTCGAGGAAGTCCTCCAGCGACTCGTCTTCGGTGTCCCAGTCGCCGTCTTGGAGTTCGCGGATGAGGTCGCCGAGGACTTTGCGCTTGGTGTCGTCGTCGGCGCCGGTCTCGACGAGTGCCTTGGCGACGGGGTCGAAGATGCGGTTCGCGCTGTTCCATCCCATGTCAGTGGGCCTTCCGGTTGGTGGTGTGGTGGTGGAGGGTGCGCCCTGCCCACCGGATGGTGAGCAGGAGCGCGGAGACGAACGGGCCGAGCACGAGGCCGACCGCGAGCGCGGTGATCACGGTTCGGCCAGGGCGAGTTGGCCGGCGTCCTCGATGGCGCGGCGGCGGGTGGCTGCGGCGGTGGCGCGGTGGTGCGCGGCGTCGTAGCGGAGGTGACAGCGTTGACAAGCGGCGAACAGGTTGACGTCGTCAACATGCTCCGGGATGTGGTCGCGGTGGGCGGTGGTGAGTACGACCGTGGAGCCGGTGACGGGGTGCGCCTGGCCGTTCTCGGCGGTGCATCGGCCGTTGTGGTTGTCGCCGCATTCGCCGCGGCATTCGCAGCGTCCGGCGGCGCGGATGGTGCGGATGCGGAGGCTGATCTCCCGCCAGTTGGCTGGGTAGCGGTCGCGGTTCTCGGGGCGGATCGGCATCACGCGGCCTCCTCGTACTCGACAGCGCGGGCCGTGCGGGCTCGGCCGCGGAGGTGGGCGGCGAGTGCCAGGCCGCCGAGGAGGAGCGCGGTCGCGGCGCCGGCCGTGGCGCCGACGGTGAGGACGGCGCGGCCGATGAGGGTGGTGCCGAGGTCGGCGAGGTCGTGGACGATCACGGCTGCTGCTCCTCGTCGGCCATGCGGCGGAGGCGCTCCGCGACGGCGCGGGCTCCGGCTGCTGCTTTCTGTCCCACGTCGTCGTACAGGCGGGAGGCTTCGTTCATCGCGATGTCCGCGGCGTCGCGGTACGCGGTGGCTCGGGTCTCCGTGGTGCCGCGCAGCTCGAACTCAGCGGGTGTAGACGGAGCTCCGGCGGGGAGGACGTGCTTCCCGCAGTACACGGCGACGGCGAGGGTGAGTTCGGAGACCAGGTTGTCGGCGCCACCGGGACCGAGGCGGACGGGCACGGTGCGCAGCTTGTCGGCGATGACGGCGGCGAGCGGGCCGAGTTCGGCGAGGCGCTCGGCGTCGGTGCGCGGCTTGTCGCGGCCGGGGCACTGGAAGGGGCGGTTGTAGACCTCGAACACGTGGGCGTCGTGCTCGTCGGTCCGGCGGCAAGGGCTGGGCGACGGGGCGGGGTCGTGGGACTCGTCGGTCATGCAGGCGATACACGGGGTCGTGCACCCGCCGGCCGGGTTGGTGGTCATGGTGGCTCCGGGGTGTCGTGTGGTGGACTGGCGGTACCGGCCGCCCGCAACTCGACTGCGGGCGGCCGGTGCTGCGTCAGAGGGCTTCGGCGATGGCCTGCGCGAGGCCGGTGACGAGGCCGTTCTTCATCTCGTCGCTCATGTGCGGTTCGAACGCGAAGTGGATGCGGGCGATCGGCATGTGGTCGCCGTCGAGCGTGAGCTGGTGCTCGGTGGACGGGACGAGGTTGTCGGCGCCGAGGTCGATGGCCCAACGGGACGTGTCGGCCGCGTCGTTGATCAGGTCGTGGATCTTGCGGTGCGCCTGGTCGAACTGGTCCTCGTCGAGCAGCTCGTCCCAGTGCGGACCCTCCGCCCCGTCGGCCTCGGCCGGCGGTATCAGGCCGGGGATCTCCGAGCCCTGCATTCGTTCGCTGACGCCGAGGAAGTCCGGGTCGTCGGTGAGCGTGGAGTGCTGGTATGCGGCCTCGTCGTGGAGGTCGTCGTCGGTGTACGGGAGTTCGGTCATGGTGATCTCCGTTGCTGGGGCGTTGGGTTGGGCGGGGTCTCGCGCGCGGGCCGGGTGTAACCGAATGCGCGCGGGGTCAGGCGGCGTCGTGGGGTTCGTGGGTTTGGGGTGGGTGGCTGCCGGTGTCGGGGTCGCAGGCGAGGTGTGTGGTGTAGCCGCGGTCGAGGCGGTAGCCGTGGAGGGGGTGTTCGCAGACGGTGCAGAGGGGGTCGTCTGTGGCTTGTGGGGTGGCCGTCCCTTCCCCTTCCCCCACCTTCGGTGGGGGGGAAGTGGGGGAACCTGGGTCGGGGGAACGTTCCCGTGAGGTTCCCGGGGAATGTTTGACCTGCGGGTTTTCGGATCCCGTGGGGGTTCCCGGGGAAGGTTCCCGGGGAACGTCTTCGGGGAAGGTCTCGGGGAACCTGTCGGGGGAACCCAAGTTGTCCCGGTTTTTCCGTTCCCGGACGGCGGCTTCGATCTTGTTCTTGGCGATCTTGATTCCGGCGTTCGCGAGGGCCGCCTTCGTGCGCGGGTTGCCCGCATCGTTCGGGAGGCCGAGGTCGTCGAGCTTGCGGACCAGCCACCCCACGGAGCCCTCCTCGACGCGCTCGGTGGGGGTGTCGTAGGTCATCAGGACGTGCCGGGTGGCGCCGGGCACGTAGGCGTCGCCGTCCTTGCGGTACTGGCGGAGCATGACGAACGAGTCCGGGCCGATCCCGGTACGCGTGTAGGTGCGCTTGAGGACGACGGTGCCGCCGCCTTGGGCCCGCAACTCCCATACGTGGTCGACGTCTTGGTTCTTGGCGGAGGAGCCGCGGGCGCCGCGCTCGCTGTCCTTGCCGAGGTGGTCGAGGCGCACGCTGGAGATGCCGGCGCGCTTGAGGGGGAGGAGGGTGTGGCGGTAGAGGGCGAGCCAGGTGTCGGCGTCGTTCTCGGGGCCGGAGATGAAGCGGGAGACGGTGTCGAGGCAGACGAGTTGGGCTTCGCACTCGGCGACCATGGCGAGGAGGTCGGCGCCACCTCCGGCGGTGTCGAGGGGGCGGACGGGCGGGAACGAGGCGTACGTCATGAGGCCCATGCGGCCGGGCCCGCCGCCGTAGGACAGGAGGCGTCCTTGAACGTCCTGGTGGCCGTTCTCGGCGTCGACGTACAGGAGCGGCACGGGCGGGCGCGCCCGGTCGTCGAGGAAGGACTGGCCGGTGGCCATGCGCCACAACCACTCCTGCGTGAAGAGGGACTTGCCGGCCTTGCCGTCGCCGACGATGGTGATCTGCTGGCCGGGTGCCATGAGTCCGCCGAGGAGGAGTTCGACGTTCCCGAAGTCGGTGGCGAAGAACGGGTCCCAGTCGATGAACGAGCCGGTGAGGTGGGTGGGGCCGTGGGCGGTGTGGCGGCGCTGCTCCTGCTCGCGGTGCTTGTCGGCGAGCCGGTCGAGTTCGTCGACGGTGGCACCGGACAGGATCTTCGCTTTGAGCTCGTTGGCGTGCTCGTCCCACCGTCGGAGCTCGGCACGTTCGGCGATCTGCTCGGCGAACGAGGCAGCCATGCCCGCACTGATCGTCTCGGCTCCGAGCCGGTCGACGAGGTTGCCGCCCTCGACCTCGTGGAGCCGCTTGAGGCGGGCGATCTCCGCTTTAACGGTGACCGGGTGGAGCTGCTTGCCCTCGGCGACCATGCCGCCGACGACGTCCCAGATGAGGCGGATCGCGGGGCTGTAGATGTCCTTGCGGTCGAGGACTTCGGCGCACTCCAGGTAGGCGACGCGGTCGTGCATGACGATGCCGGCCACGTAGGCCTCGGCTTCCGCATCGTGTGGTGATGTGCGGTTGGGGCCGTCGTGGTCCGCCGTGTCGCGCTGGAAGGGGCGGACGTTGCTCACGGGCGGGCTCCTCAGAACAGGGTGTCGGGCGCAGGCGGTGCGGGTGCTGGCCGGACGGGTGGGGCCGTGCAGCGGTGTTCGGTGACGTGGGGGTGGGGGCAGTTCTTGGGGTGCCAGGGGGTGAGCCAGCGAAGTTCTCGAGCGCCGGTCCTCGAGGAGTGCAGGCACCAGATGAGCCGATTGGGCTCTCGAGCGGCGGCCTGCTGCTCGAGCGTGAGGGGCTCGAGGTCGGCGGTGATCTCGAGTGCTGCTCGAGCGCCGACGAGTTGGCGGTGGATAGGGGCCCGGCACGCGGGGCAGCGCTTGGGGGAAGTGGTGCCACCCCGCGGCCGGACCCCGGTCATCAGGCGGGCGTCCCGTTCATCACGGGCTGCTCGATCTGCTCGCCGATCACGGTGACAACGTCCGTGAACGCGGTGCGCATGACGTCGCCGGGCCGCTCCAGCTTGTAGCCGATGCGGAGGCCGCTGTCGGTGATGCGGTAGCGGAGGCGGGCGGTGAGCCGGTAGCCCTCGCTGCCCTCGAACGGCACGAGGCCGATCGTGAACTGCTCGGGGATGGTGAGCTGGCCCTTCTGTCCAGCCTTCGCGTTCACGGTCTCGACGTACTGCAACTGCCGTTGCCCGGTGGCGAGTCGAGTGCCGGACTGGAAGTCGACCTTGGTGGTCGCCTGGATCGACTGCGCGATCTCCAGCATGTCGGCCGAGGACGGGTCGAGGAGTTCGGGGAGGTGGTCCTCGAGGAACTCGGCGAACACGTCCTGCGCGAGGAGCTGGCCGTCGTTCAGGATCCACTGCGTCCACGCTTCGGTCTCGCGGAGCGTGAGGCGGAGCCGGTGGCCGGACCAGCGGGCGCCGTCGGCCTGGTGGGCGTCGAGGACGGCGGTGACGGTGAGCTTCTCGGCGTCGGCGTAGACCTCGCTGCTGTCGTCGGCGTGCTTGGTGAAGTACGCGTGGAACGAGGCGGTGTCGCGGACGGTGGTGGTGCCGTGCTTCCGCGGGGGCTGGCCGGTGTGCTCGGGGCCGGTGAGGTCGACCTTCTGCACGCCGCTCGCGGTGTGGAAGGCGTAGAACTTGCCGGGCTCCAGCTCGGCCGGGGCCACGGTGCGGATGGCCACGTCGGCGATGGTCTGGGCTTCGCCATTAGTGGAGGCGAGTTCGGTGTAGGTCACGGTGATCAGGCGTCCTTGAAGGTGGTGTTGGACGGGGCGGGGCGGAACTCGATGGACATCTGGCGGGGGTCCTCGCGGACGGGGTTGCCGTCGTCGTCGAGGAAGTAGAGGGACTTGACCGGGGTCGGCTTCGGGGCCTTGACGGCGGACTCGACGCCGATCGGGAGCGGCGCGGAGTCGACGCCGTTGGCCGGGGGTTCGACGACGAGGGTGATCCGCATCTCGCCCTTCTTGCCGTGGGACTTCACGGCGTCGAGCAGCTGGTGGAACTCGGCGGACAGCTCCTCGGCGGTGCGGCCGTTGAGGTGGCCGGCGAGGAACGCGGCGAGGTCGACGATCTCGGTGATCTCGCCGGTGGTCTTGTCGGTGGTGCTGGTCATGCGGCGTTCGCTCCTTGCTGGGGTGTGGTGGCGGTGCAGTGGGCTCGGTGGTCTGCGATGGGGTTGGCGCGGACGAAGTCGGTGACCTTCTCGCGGCCGGTGACGCGGCGGTGGAGGCCGCACGCGGTGCACAGGAGATCGGCGACCGGGGTTTGACCGCGCTCGGTGCGGCGGATCTGGAGCCCGCCGATCCAGGCGGTCATGCCGCGGCCTTGGTACTGCCGGTGGTACGGAGACGCCGGTCGGCGTCGTTGTTGGCCCGGTTGCAGGGCCCGCACGCCGGCTCGTTGCGCTTGCGGTGCTGGTAGTAGCCGGGGCGGGTCCCGCACCGGGCTTCCGAGTCGCGGATCGCGCCGTCCGTGAGGTGGCCGGCGGTGAAGCAGTCCTCGTCGCAGGAGCGGCGTACCGGGCCTTCGGGATCGCGGCCGTAGCCGACGGTGAATGCGGCCTGCGCCGCCGTGTACCGCTTGCCGCGAAACGAGATCATCTTCACGCCGGTCCAGCGGGTGTGGCCGTCGTCATCGACGGTTGTACGCAGCGCGACAGCCTCGGCGAGCGTGGCGGGCAGGGCCGGAGTGGCGGCCGGGGGCGGTGGCGGCGCGTTGATCGCACGCCGCTCCTCGGGGGTGAGGCCGCCGCGGAGGCCGTACTGGACTTCGTCGTTGCGGAGAGCGTCGTTCAGGCAGTCGTTGAGGACGGGGCAGTGGTGGCAGATGTCCTTGGCGGCGGCGATGAGTGCCTTGCTGTCCGGGAACATGGCGTCGGGGTCGGCGTCGGCGCAGGCGGATCGGGCGCGCCAGTCGTTGGTGCCTGCGGGCGAGGCGGTGAAGCGGCGGCTCATCCGACGGTCACCGCCTCGCGCTCCGGCCACGTGCACGCGGCCAGGGCCTGCCGGTTCAGCGCTGGCACCGTGGCGAGCGGGTCGCCGAGCCAGTCCCGGGCCATGGCGTACAGGACCAGGGCGTCGGCCTCGTCGTACCGGGCCCGGCCTTCAGTGCGGACGCCGAACAGCTCGGCCGCGGCGTCGCGCACGATGCCCTTCAACACGTCGCCGCTCGCACGCTTCCCGGTCGCCGGGTCCTTCGGCTGAGTGGTGCCGGTGACGTACTTGATGCGCTGGTCCGGAGGGACGACGGCGTACGGGATGTCGCGCTTCCACAGGTCGTGGCGGATCATCCACCGCATCGCGGAGAGTTGGTCCATGCCGGCGAAGCGGGCCTTCGAGAACGCGGCGCCCTCGATGACGGCGAAGTCGGCGTGGCGGTAGAACGAGGCGCAGCCGTCCTGCTGTTCAGCGAAGCGGCCGTGCAGGGTCTTGGCCTTGGCGCGGACGTGGTCGGTCCAGCCGTCGCCTGCGACGCCGGTGGTGCCGATGGCGACGTCGAGGGCGATGGTGAGGGGCCGGGGCCCGGCCGCCGTGGTGGCGGCCGGTGCCTCGGTGTCGAACAGGGTGGGTGCGGTCACTGTTCACCTGCTGTGGTCGTGCCACAGGTCCAGCACGTGCGGGACCCGTCGGTGTGCATGGCGTGGAAGGTGGTGCGCGAGCAGCACGGGCAGGGCGCGCACTCGTTGGCCTCGATGTCGCCGTCGGCGAGGAGCTGGTCGACGTCGGCGTCGTCCAGGAGCACGGGCCGCTGCTCGATCGGCGTCGGCCGGCCACCGTGGCGGTGGCGGCCGGGTCCGCGGACGAACGCGCGGACGGCGCGGGCTGCGGTGCGGGCGGTCACGAGGCACCGCCCGTGCGCTGCGCGGGGACCAGCGGCCAGGAGCCGTCGATCACCTTGTCCGGCGCCCCGCCCTGCTCTGCCGTGGCCTTCGTGCGGAACCACTCCTGCAACCCGGCCTGCTGCTCGGCGCGCCACCGCTGCTGTGCGGAGAAAAGTTCGGTCGGCCCCATGTGGCCGAGCCGCGCGAAGTGCGCGAACTGCGCCTCCGCGATCAGGAGCGCGGCGAGCGCGTCGGCCTCGGCCGTGTGCCAGTCCTTCAGCTCGACGCTGTACCGCTCGGCCGTGGGCTTCAGCTTCCGCATGCCGCTGCCCTTGACGTAGCGGTTCATCTGCTTGTCGATGACGTGCGGGTCGACGAGCGCGGGCACCCCGATGCCGGCCAACCGGTCGGCCATGGAGGGCAGTCCGTTGCGGGCGAGGTCGTAGGCGAGGACGGACCAGTCGAACGACAGGTTGAAGGCGACGACGGGCATCCCGTAACGCAGGCCCGCGGCGAGCCGCTCGGCGATGTCGTCGAGGGCTTCCTTCGGGTCGGCTCCCTCGGCGGCCTTGGCGTCGTTGATGCCGTGGATCTCGGCGGCCTCGGCGGGGATCGGGATGCCGGGGTTGATCAGCCAGGACATGACCGTGTCGTCGCGGCCGCCGCCGCGTACGACGAGGGCGGCGGTGACGATGCGGGCCTCGGTCGGGTCCGGGCCAGTGGTCTCGGTGTCGAAGCCGATCTTGCGGATGGAGGCGAACGTCATCGGACCTCACCCGCCTTGACCGTGGCGAGGTAGGTGTTCATCTGCGCGAGTGATCCGGACGACGGGTGGGTGCCGCCGTTGCGCTCGGCGAATCCGGCCTCGACCTGCTCGGTCGTGAGCCCGAACTGGCCTGCTGCGGCGATGATCTGGAACCAGACGCCTTGGACTTCCGCGGGGTCGTCGTAGACCACCTCGGCGTCGTACACGCCCTCGTCGTCCGGGGCATCGGCGACCGCCGGGCTCGACTCCGTGTTCGCCGGCGGGGTCGACGCGGCGGTCGGCTTGGCGAGTCCGATCGCCTTGAGCTTCTCCAGGTAGTCGAAGGGTGCGCCCTCGTTCTTCGCTGCCTGGAATACCGCGAGTGCCTCCTCCTGTGTCGCGGCCCCCTTCGCGGCGGCGAGGTAGTTCTTCGACGGGCCCGACGCTGCGGCCGGAGCCGACGCGATGGCTGCGCGCTCCGGGCCCTTCGCGACCTCGGTCTTGCCGCTCCCGATCTCCCCGCTCATCAGCGCGGCCGGGGTGATCTCCACGTCGAGCGTCGGGACCATGAACCGGGCGGGCTTGTCCTTGACGATGGCCGTCTTCTCTTCCATCCCGAGCCATCCGGCGACGTAGCCGCCGGCCTGTGCGAGCAGCTCGGCCGCGGGCGGCAGGGTGACGGCGGCGTGGTAGCCCTTGGAGACGAGGAGCCATTGGCCGAGTGCGGGGACGTCGCGGAGCATGACGTTGACGCGGGTGGTGATGGCGCAGTCCCGGTCGTCCGGGTTGCACATGCACGGTCGGTCGGACTTCTGCTCGGTGACGCCGTCGCATCGGCGCTTGCACTGCGATCCGGCGTACAGCTCGTACCACTGCGACACGGCGTCGCGCGGCGGGATCAGCACGGGGAGCCGGTTGACGGTGGAGTACACCTCGAACTCGGCCGGGCCACCGTTCGCCGGGGTCCACGGCTTGACCTCGCCGCCGTACAACTCGGCGACGCTGGCGAGGATTTCCCGCGAGGGGGAGGTGAAGCGGAACTTGTCGAGCTTGGCCGGGCGTGTGTACTCCTTGCCCTTGGCGGAGACGCCGGCGACGACGTGGCCGATGCGGATCTCGCCGAGCTGACGCATCCGCATTTGCAGATCGAGGATGGGCATCAGGCGGCCCTCTCTTCGGTGATGGTGGGGAGGGTGAGGGCGGGGCGGATGACCGTCTTGGACAGGCCGGACGTCCACTCGGAGTTGGCCTTGACGGTGAGGAACGCCTGGAAGACGTCGTCGTCCGCGACGGCGGGGATCAGCCGGTATCCCTCGGGCCGCAGGTGGAGGACGACGCCGGACCAGAACGTGTCGGGCATGGGCACGGTGGACCCGTCCCGCAGCCACGCGACCTTGGCCTTGCGGTAGGCGGCCATCTGCAACGAGGCCTCGGGGTACACGCCCTTGACGTCCAGCTCACCGCCGGTCTTGGTGTCGCCGCAGAACACAGAGTCCGCGGGCACGTCCGTGTTGAAGTACGCGGCGAGCGCGGCGGCGACGAGCGGGGAGCGGAGCAGGTAGTCGAGCGTTCCGGCGTAGCCCTGCTCCCGGTTGCCGACGACCATCTCGGAGGCCTCGAAGGTGACTTGCCAGTCCTCAACGAAGGTCAGGAAGTGGTCGAGGAACGGGGTGAGGTTCGGGTCGCCGAGCAGCTCGGCAGGCATCGGCGTGCCGAGGACGTGAGCTTCGATCAGCTTGTGGACTGCGGAGCCGACGTCCTTACGCTCGTCCTTCTTGCGGACGTGGGCACGGGCGAGCCAGTTGCGGGCCTCGGTCCGCTCGGCGGGCTGGAGGCTGCTGCTCACGAGATAGGGCAGGTGGTCCATCGCCGTGTCGGCGGTGATGTTCCCGGCCCAGAAGGTGAGGGCGTCGCCCTTGGAGCAGCCCTTTTCGAGGATGGTGGTGACGCGGCGGAGCTTGTCGCCGGTGACCTTGTCCCGGTACCAGCCTTGCGACGGTTGGGGGATGCGGTCGGCGCCGGTGGGTGCGGGGGCCTTGGCCTTGCGGCTTCGGCCGGCGGCCGGGGCCGAAGCCCCGGCCTGCGCGGTCGTCGTCATCAGGCGTCGCCGCCCTTCCGCGGCTTGACCCCGGCGACGCGGTACCACTCCTCGCAGTCGAGGGGCGGAAGTCCGCTGTCGCCGTGGCCGTCCATGGGCGCGCCCATGGCAGTTGCGGCGGCGAGGGCCAGAGTCGCGTGGACCTGCGCGGCCGCGAGGTTCTCGGGGCGGACGAAGCGAGTGCCCTCGGCCCCATCCACGGCGGCCTCGGCGACGAGGCGTTCGGCCTCGACGTAGTGCTCGGGCCCGGTCATGAGCGGCCGTCCTTTCCCGTGGTGCTGAGCGTGTAGAAGCGGCCGTCGTCGGGGCCGTGCGCGGAGGCGAGGCCGCGGTCGACGAGGGCACGGAGGAACTGGCTGGCGGTGTTGCGGCCGAGGCCCTTGAAGCCGGCGTCGCGGAGGACGCGGCGGACGTCGCCGGTGCGCCACTCGCCGCGCTTGGCCGTCATGGCGTCGTGCAGGGCGCGGAGGCGGTCGTCCTCGATGAACACGTGGGGAGTGGCCGTCGGCGCCGTGGCGCTGGCCTTCTCCCGGGCGTCGTAGGCCGCCTGCTCGTCGATCTCGTGCTCGACCAGGACGCGACGCAGCTCGTCCATGTCGCCGTGCTCCGCGATGGTGCGGATCACGCTCACCAGGCCGCGCAGCATGGCGAGTTCGCCGGGGTAGTTCTCGGTCTCGGCAGCGGTGCTCACGCAGCACCTCGCTGTCCCGGCACCGGACGCGGCGCCGCAATCCGAGCCAGCGACCCGGCAAGCCGAGCCACCTGCCCGCCGTACACCGGCAACTTGGCGTCGCCCGCGACCTCCTGGAGGAGCCGCTCGACTCGCTCGTCCCGCTCGTGAGCGGCGTGCGAGTCCGGGCCCTGCGCGCCGGCCGACCGCTCCAACTCGGCGATCTCGACCAGGTCGTCGAGGAGGCTCTCGCCGTCCTCGTCGGCCGCAGAGGCGAGGTTGAGTACGACGGCGCGGACGAACGCGGTGACGTCGAGTGTGGCGCCGGTCGGGGTGGCGTCGACGTAGATGCGGTAGGGCCCGTCAACGGGCATGCGGTCGTTGCTCATCGCGTGCCGTCCTTCGGCTTGTCGTTCATGGGGAAGTGGCGGTCGACGGACCAGCACACGAGGACACAGCCGAGGCCGAAGAGGGCCAGGTATCCGAGGGCGATCGGCCAGGTCAGCACGAGGCACCGCCCGTCTGAGCCAGCGCCGGAATCCCGCGCTCGGCACGGAACTCCGCGATCGCCGTGTAGCAGCACACCGGTTCGTCCTCGACGCTGTGCTCGTCCTGGTTCGTCGAGTCGTCGGCCGCTTCGTCGGCGGTGAGCACCTCCCACGTGAGGTGGCAGTGCGAGCACGTGTGCGTCTCGGTGCAGGTGACGGCTACCTCCCTGACGTGCGGGAGGTGCCGCAGCTCGGCCGCGATCTCGTCGCAACGGCGGCGGTAACTGGCGTCGGGGTCGCGGCTCACGAGGCGGTCGCCCACGGACGCGAAGCCGAAGTCCCCGAGGCGGCGGGGCAGTACGGCGACGGTGATCGGTCCGGTCGGCGCGAGGTACTCGGTGAGGTCGTCGACGCCGGTGAGGCCAAGGTCGGTGGGCTTCTGGGGATTGAGAGTGACCATCACGCGCCACTCGTCGCGGTGGGTCTCCTTCACGCGGACACCGCCGAGTCGTCGGCCACGGCCGGCCGCTCGTCGCCCAGCACGTACACGCGGACTCGTCCTTCGTCGACCTGCGCCTCGAACTCGATGTGGTCGCGCTCCGGCTCGCAGCACCCCAACTCCACCTCGGCCGGGGACACATTGAGCGCGATGCGCCACGCCTCCAGGTGGTGCCACTTCTGCGCCTGAACAGTGATCTGCTCGGGGCGGGTGTAGGAGAGCGTGATGTGCGCGGCAGGCAGGTTCGGGTGCAGCTCGATGATCCGGTCCAACGCGGCCAGCGCCACGCGCTGCTCGGACAGCGGAACTCGCTCCCACCGGCTAACGAAGGGGGCGGTGACCGTGGTCGCGGTAGTCTCAGTGGCCATCGGGGCCTCTCTTTCTCTGTGTGTAGGGGCGCCGTAGTCGGGGGTCGCTCAGGCCGGCAAGCGGAGCGGCCCTTCGGCGCGTTGTGGGGAAGTTCAGGAAGTGCGGACGGCGGTGCCGCGCCGAGGCAGCGGCCGAAGCTGCGCCATCGGGTGCGGGCCATCCGGCTTGGGAGCCGAGACGATCGCCAGCGGGCCGGCCGTCGGCTCGTGGTGGTGCAGCGCGTCGATCCGCTCCAGGTCCTCCGCCGTGAACGTCACGACTCGGCCCTTTTTGCTGTGCGGCAGCGCCTTGATGTGCCGGCGCAGCCAGGTTTCGGAGACGCGGAGTTCGGCCGCGGCTTCGGCGTAGGTGAAGCGGCGAGTCACGCGACGGCCAGTTGTTGGGGCGCGGGCTCGGGGGTGCGGATGGTGCGGCTCTTGGGCGCCCACAGGCAGAGCAGTTCGATTCCGATCTCGCGGCAGATGGCGCGGGCGACGGTCTCGGGTGCCGAGCGGGTGGTGCCGGTGAGCAGGGCGTTAACGGTGGCCCGCGGCACGCCTATTGCGGCGGCGAGTTCGCGGCCGCTGACGTCGGCGCCGGTCCACGTGCGCTCCATGAGAAGGCGGAGCAGGTCGGGGCGGACGAGTTCGTAGCGGGGTTCGGGCGCCACGATCTACCTCCTTGGACAGTGTGGCCAGTTTTCTGGACACCCAGAGCATGGCAGGAACCTGGACGCTGTGTCCAGATAACTGGACGGCGAGTTTCGGGGAATTTTGGTCAAGCTGCGGGGTGGGGTGGCGTTCGATGGCCAAGAACCTGGACACTGTGTCGGTCGAGATGGCTAGAAAAGTGCGCCGACCAGTGCATATGCCAGAGGCGACGCAGTTGTCACGTGGACACCACCCCCCACACGGCCCACGCGGAGACGAGGATGATGGCAGCGGAGGAAACGACGAGACGGACGGACCTGTCCGATCTTGTGCGCGATCAGATGAAGGAGCGCGGCCTCGGCTACCGCACCCTCGCCGAGGCGGCGGTCGATCCGGAGCGTCCGGGGCAGGGGCCGCTCTACACGAAGAGCACCATCGAGAACCTGATCAAGAACCGGGGCGTGAAGGCGCCGACCGAGGGCCAGCTCCGTGCGCTCGCCGCTGCGCTCCATCTCCCGGTGAGTGCCTTGCAGCGTGCGGCCAGCGCCCAGTTCTTCGGGCACGTCTCCGAGCGATGGGATGTCGAAGGGAAGCGGCGACTGTTCCTGGCTCGGGTCGAGGAGATCGACGAGGAGGAGCTCGACGAGCTCGATGAGCTGGCCCAGATCTTCCTCCGGCGGCGCACCCGACGCTCGGTCGAGTGAATGTACTAAATAGTTAATAGTACTTTCAGTTACACCTTGAGTCCCTCTAGTCACAACCTGATCGGTATGGCACAGTCGGTGATCCGCCTGGGGGGCGTGATGGATCACTTGTAACCTGCATGTTCGAATCAAGTTCGAATGCAGGGGCGTGCCATGCGAAGGGGCTCGACAATGGCAGACGAAGGTGCAGCGCGCGCGACGGAAGAAGAACCCCAGGCGGAGTTCGACATGGAGTTCGTGCCCCACCTGCCCGACGGGCGAGCGATCGTGCCCGCGGAGAGAGAAGGCAGGTTCGTCTTCCTCGTCGCGACCGGCGCCATGACCCGGCAGTGCTTCGACGAAATGCTCCACCACCTCCAGGCCATCGTCGGCAGCGGCCGATGGCGGCAGAACTGGGAACCCGCCCGACCTGCCGAGGTCGAACCCCCTGCCACGGTCGCCGAGTTCGGCATGGAGATCCGCCCCAATCTCCCCGACGGCGCGGCGATCCTCCCCGACGAGCAGCCCGGTCGCTTCGTGTGGCTCGTCGCGGCCGGCGCCATGACGCGTCAGTGCTTCGACGAGATGCGCGGCTACCTGCTCCACATCGTCGGCAGCGGCGAGTGGACGCAGGACTGGAGCGGCGGCCCCTCGCCGCAGCCGGGCCGCTGATCACGCGGAGCGGACGGCCTGTAGCCCTTCGCGGGGTGCCACCACGCGCATCGCGTTGGTAACTGCGGCGCTGATCTCGTCGTCCAGGTTGTTCAGCAGGTGCCCGTACCGGTCGATCGTCGTCGTGATCGACTCATGCCCCAACCGGGCCTGGATCGCTGCGGGGTTGATGTTCTGTTCGATCAGCCACGCCACGTGGGTGTGCCGTAGATCGTGGATCCTCGGCTTCTTGCCGAGTCCCTTCGCGATGGCCTCGGCGAGCGCCCGCTCCCACTTGCGGTGGTAGAAGTTGCTGTGCCGCCACGCCTTGCCCTGCCCGCCCCGAAAGATCCAGTCCTCCGGGCGGCGGCCGGCCGTCAGGCGGCGCAGCATCGCCAGCTGGTCGGGGTTCAGCTTCACCAGGCGCCGGGCCTTCTTCGTCTTGGGCGGCCCGATCTTGAACGTGTTGTCCTCCTGCCGCTTCCATGCCCGCTGCACGTTGGCCTTGCCCGTGGTCCAGTTGATGTCGCGGGTCTGGAGGGCGGTGGCCTCGCCCCATCGCATGCCGGTGCCGACGAGGAAGTCGGCGAGGTCTGCGGCCGCGGGGTCGAGGGTGCGCAGTTCGAGGCTGATGCGCGCGTACTCCTCGTGTTCGAGGAACACCATCTCCTCGTCGGTGCCCTCGTCCTGGCGGGGGAGGCCGGTCTTCTTGCAGGGGTTCGATTCGCGGAGCGCGGGCTCTGACTCGATCGCGGTCTGAAAGATCACGTACAGCAGGCCGTGCCGGTTGGCGACGCTCTTGGCGCTGGCCTTGATCCGGAGCACCTTCTCGGGATCATCCGGGGCCGTGATCGCGTGCCGCTGCCGGCCGACCCAGACGTTCACGTCGGCCTGCGTGATGTTGCAGATGGTCGGCGGGAGCTCCGTGCCGTCTGGCTCGGTGTGGACGAGGCCGCCGAGGCGGTGCTCGGCGCCCGCCTGGTCGACGTATGGCACGCCGAGGAAGTGCTTCTCGATGTCCCGCTTGTAGTCGCGCTTGGTGCGGGCGTCCACGGTGTTCAGTCCGTCGACGTAGCGGTGGGCGTAGTCGCCGAAGGGGTGGTCGTCGGGGTGCTGCTCGGGTTCGACGAATCCGTGGCCCTTGATCCAGCCGTACGGCCACTGGTTGCCGTGCGCCTCGACGAGCTGCTTGAACTGGTCGGCCTGCTCGGCGCCGGTGTCGCCGCCGAAGTTCTCGGTCTGCCAGGCGCCGCCTGAGCGCCACTTCACCTGGTACGTGACTTCGCCCGACTTCTTGGGGCGTTCAACGATGCTCGCCATGACCGGGACGATAGGCGCGCGGGGCGGCCTTGGGGAGGGGGTCGTGTTCCCGTGGTGTTCCCACGGGTGCGGGCATGAAGAAGGCCCGGCCTGCTTTCGCAGGTCGGGCCTTGATCATTCAGGGTGAGTGACGG